>JHVP01000001.1 GCA_000620205.1 Geodermatophilaceae bacterium URHA0031
GGCCGCCTGACAGTGAGGATGTGGAGGACGGAGTCACCCCGGCTGGTCTGACTCTCCGCCTGACCGACGCTTCGCTGTCTTTGACGGGATTCGTCGATCTGCTCGGGGTGGCCCCGTCCTTGCACGTCACCGGGCTTGACGTCCGTGACCTCATAGGAGCCTGTGCAAGAGGCGCCCATCACTGTCTTGTCCGCCTCGTCCGGCCTCGGTGCGTGCCGTCTCATCGGTGCAAGCGACAAGGACGGCGATTTCCATCATGACGAGCACGGACGTGGATGTCTTCGGTGGCGTGGACACCCACGGCAGAACCCACCACGCGGCCGCGGTCGACGGCGCAGGACGGCTGCTGGGTGACGCGGAGTTCGCGGCCACCGCGGTCGGCTATGCCGCGCTGTTGGCCTGGCTGACCGGCTTCGGCCGGCTGATCAAGGTGGGCGTGGAGGGCACCGGCACCTACGGCGCCGGCCTGGCCCGCTATCTCGCCCACCAGGGCGCCGAGGTGGTCGAGGTCGACCGGCCCGACCGCAAGACCCGCCGCCGACAGGGCAAGTCCGATCCGATCGATGCCATCGCCGCGGCCCGTGCCGTGCTGGCCGGCACCGCCACCGGCGCGCCGAAGACCCGCACCGGTCCGGTGGAGGCCATCCGTGCGTTACGAGTGGCTCGCCGCGGCGCGGTCAAGGCCCGCACCGCCGCCCTCAACCAGCTGCACGGCCTGCTCGTCTCCGCCCCCGAGGCGCTGCGCGCCGAGCTGAGCGGGCTGACCACCACCGAGCTGGTCGGCCGCTGCGCCGGCTTCCGCATCGACCTCACGCGGCTGCTCGAGCCGGGGATGGCCACGAAGGCGGCGCTGCACGCGATCGGCCGCCGCATCCAGACCCTCGAGGCAGAGATCGCCGTGGCCGATGCCCGGCTGCGCCCGGCCACCGCCGCCGTCGCGCCCCGCACCGCCGCACTCTTCGGCGCCGGCCCGGACGTCGCCGGCCAGCTGCTGGTCACCGCCGGAGACAATCCCGAACGGCTGCGCAGCGAGGCCGCTCTGGCTCACCTGGCCGGGATCAGTCCGCTGCCGGCCAGCTCCGGGCGCACCGACCGGCACCGGCTCAACCGCGGCGGCGACCGCGCCGCCAACGCCGCGATCCACCGCATCGTCCTCTGCCGGATGCGCTACCACGAGCGCACCCGCACCTACGTCGCCCGCCGCACCGCCCAGGGCTTGAGCAAGAAAGAGATCATGCGGTGCCTCAAGCGCTACGTCGTCCGCGAGGTACACACCGCGCTACTCGCCGACTTCGAACGACTCCCCACCACCACTTGACGTTGATAGGAGCATCCCTTGCCACCCCTGCCGCCCCGGCCTAGCGTCGGTGCGTCCCATCCGTACGGGGGCATCCCCTTCAGGAGCTGACCATGCTGAACAGCAGCAGGGTCGAGGCCAACATCCCCGCCGCCGACCTGGGTCGGGCGCGGGCGTTCTACGCCGACACGATGGGGCTGACCCCCGTCCGCGAGCTGGGTGGCGTCAACCTCGTCTACCGCACCGACGGCGGCACGACCTTCAACGTCTACGAGACCGCCTACGCCGGCCAGGCCGGGCACACCATCGCCCAGTGGCACGTGGACGACATCGAGGCCGAGGTGCACGACCTCAAGGCCAAGGGCGTCGAGTTCGAGGTCTACGAGGACATGCCCGGGGTGCGGTGGGACGGCGAGATCGCCTCGATGGAAGGGCTCGGCCGGGCCGCCTGGTTCAAGGACAGCGAGGGCAACATCCTGTGCGTCGACCAGGAGGAGACGGCCGGCTGAGGCCAGGAGTCAGCCGGTGGGTGGCCAGGTCTTGGCGACCATGGTGAGGACGTCGTAGGTGGCCACCGGCTTCCCGTCGCCGTCGACCACCACGGCGTCCCAGCGCACCTCGCCGTGGTCGGCCCCGCCACGCGGGCTGATCTGCTTGCAGCTGAGCGTCACCGTCAGCTCCGCGCCGGGCTTGACCGGCGTGAGGAAGCGCAGGCTGTCGACGCCGTAGTTGGCCAGCACCGGGCCCGGGTCGGGGTCGACGAACAGCCCGGCGGCCCAGGAGACGATCAGGTAGCCGTGTGCGACCCGGCCGCCGAACAGCGGGTTGGCCGCGGCGGCCGCCTCGTCCATGTGGGCGTAGAAGGTGTCGCCGGTGAACTCCGCAAAGTGCTCGATGTCGGCGAGGGTGACCGCCCGGGGCCCCGCGGTCACCGAGTCGCCGATCCGCAGCTCGGCCAGCGACTTGCGGAACGGGTGGATGCCGTCGTCGTGCCGCCGGGCGCCGGTCACCCAGCGGCCGCCGATGGCGGTGAGTGCGTCCGGCGAGCCCTGGACGGCGGTCCGCTGCATGGCGTGCAGCACACCGCGGATCCCGCCGAGCTCCTCGCCGCCGCCCGCGCGCCCGGGGCCGCCGTGCACGAGCACCGGCAGCGGCGACCCGTGGCCGGTGTTCTCCGCGGCGTCGTCCCGGTCGAGCACCAGGACCCGGCCGTGCGCGTGCGCGGCGCCGAGCACGAACTCGCGTGCGACCGCCGGGTCGTGGCTGACCAGCGAGGCGACCAGGCTGCCCTGACCGCGGGCCGCGAGGTCCACCGCCTGCGCCACGCCGTCGTACGGGAGCACCGTGCTCACCGGGCCGAAGGCCTCCACGTCGTGCGGCTCGCCGGCGGACAGGTCGTCGCAGCGCAGCAGCATCGGCGGCAGGAACGCGCCGCGGTCCCGGTCGGCGCCGACGACGTCGACGTGCTCGGGGTCCCCGGCGACGAGCTGGGCGACGCCGCGCAGCGCCTTGACCGCACGCAGCACCTCCTCGCGCTGGTCCAGGCTCGCCAGGGCGCCCATGGTCACACCGTCCGCGCCGGGTGCGCCGACGACGACCTCGGCCAGCCGGGCCCGGGTGGCCTCGACCACGTCGTCCACCAGCTCGCGGGGCACCAGCGCCCGGCGGATCGCGGTGCACCGCTGCCCGGCCTTGACCGTCATCTCCTCGACCAGCTGGTCGACGAACAGGCCGAACTCGGGGGTGTCCGGGGTGGCGTCCGGGCCGAGCACCGAGCAGTTGAGCGAGTCGGCCTCGGCGTTGAACCGCACCGAGTTCGCCACCACCGCCGGCGTGCTGCGCAGCTTGCGCGCGGTCGCCGCGGACCCGGTGAAGAACATCAGGTCCTGGCCGCCGAGGGAGTCCAGCACGCCCGCCGCGCTGCCGGCCAGCAGCTGCACCGACCCCTCGGGGAGCAGGCCGGACCCGACGATCGCCCGCACCACCGCCTCGGTCACGTACGCGGTCTGGCTCGCCGGCTTGACCACCGTCGGGACGCCGGCCAGGAACGTGGGCGCCAGCTTCTCCAGGAAGCCCCACACCGGGAAGTTGAAGGCGTTGACCTGCACGGCCACGCCGCGCAGCGGGGTGTAGAGGTGCTGGCCGACGAACGTGCCGCCCCGCCCCAGCGGCTCGACGGGGCCGTCGAGCACGACCGTGTCGTCGGGGAGCTCGCGGCGGGCCTTGCTCGCGTAGGACAGCAGCGTGCCGAAGCCGCCGTCGACGTCCACGGCGCTGTCCCGGTCGGTGGCACCGGTGCGCCGGGACAGCGCGTAGAAGGCGTCCTTGTCCGCCATCAGCCGCAGGCCGAGCTGCTTGAGCAGGCCGGCGCGCTGGTGGAAGGTCAGCTCCCGCAGCGCCGGGCCCCCGACGGAGCGGGCGTGGTCGAGCATCGCGGCGACGTCCAGCCCGGTGCTGGACACCCGGACGACGGTCTCGCCGGTGACCGCGTCGGCGATCGGGGTGCCCTCGTCCGGGGCGGTGTACCAGCGCCCGGCGACGTAGCTCGGCAGCAGGGGTGCGCTCATCGGAGTGCCTCTCGCGGGATCGGGCGGGCGGCCGTGCGCAGGCCGCTGAAGGTGGTGGTGACCAGGGCGTCGGCCAGCGCGTCCGGCGTCAACCCGCCGTCGGAGCCGCGGCCGGGCCGGTACCACTCGGTGAGCGAGTTGACGGTGCCGAACAGCAGCCGGCTGGTGACGGCGGGGTCGACGTCGGGCCGGACGTCACCCTCCTCCTCCGCCGCCCGGACCAGGTCGGTGACCACCCGGTCGAACTCGCGGCGCCGGCCGAGCGCAGCGGTCTCCACCGGCGAGTTGCCGCGCACCCGCAGCAGCAGGGTGACGAACGGCAACTGCGTGGTCAGCACCCGCACCGAGCCGCGGACGACGTGCTCGAGCCGGTCGATCGCCGGGCCGCTGGTCGCCCCGGGCTCGTCGAGGACGGCGAACAACCCGTCCAGCGCCCGGTCCAGGGCCAGCCGCAGCAGCTCGACCTTGCTGGGCACGTGGTGGTAGATCGCGGACTTGGTGACGCCGAGCCGGCCGGCCAGCTCGTCCATGCTGGTCGCCTCGAAGCCGCGCTCGTTGAACACCGCGACGGCGACGTCCAGCAGCGAGTCCAGCGAGTGCCCGGGCCTCCCGCGCCGCGCCGGGGCGGCCGTCACGAGCGGTCCCGGTGGTCGGTGAGCCGCTGCAGCTTGCCCACCGAGCGGGCCAGCGTCTCGGGGTCGACGACGCGGACCTCGACGCTGGTGCCGACGGTGTCCTTCACCGCCTTCTCGACCTCCCGGGCGGCCCGGTCCCGGCGCTCGGCAGCGCAGTCCGGCCGGGCCTCGACGTGCACGGTCAGGTGGTCCATCCGCCCGCGGCTGGTCAGCTCCAGGGAGAAGTGCGGCGAGAGCCCGGGGGTGCGCAGCACGACCTCCTCGATCTGGGTCGGGAAGAGGTTCACCCCGCGCAGGATGATCATGTCGTCGGTGCGGCCGGTGACCTTCTCCATCCGGCGCATGCCCGGCCGCGCCGTGCCCGGCAGCAGCCGGGTGAGGTCGCGGGTGCGGTACCGGACGACCGGCATGGCCTCCTTGGTGAGGGAGGTGAACACCAGCTCGCCCTGCTCCCCCTCGGGCAGCACCTCGCCGGTGGCCGGGTCGATGACCTCGGGGAGGAAGTGGTCCTCCCAGATGTGTAGGCCGTCCTTGGTCTCCACGCACTCCTGGGCGATCCCCGGGCCCATCACCTCGGAGAGGCCGTAGATGTCGACCGCCTCGATGTCGAGGCGCTCCTCCATCTCGGTGCGCATCTGCTCGGTCCACGGCTCGGCGCCGAAGATCCCGATCTGCAGGCTGGAGGACCGCGGGTCGATGCCCTGCTTCTCGAACTCGTCGATGACGGTGAGCATGTAGCTGGGCGTCACCATGATCACCCGCGGCGCGAAGTCTGTGATCAGCTGGACCTGGCGCGGGGTCATGCCGCCGGAGACCGGGATGACGGTGCAACCCAGCGCCTCCGCGCCGTAGTGCGCGCCGAGCCCGCCGGTGAACAGGCCGTAGCCGTAAGCGTTGTGCAGCTTGTCCCCCGCCCGGCCGCCGGCCGCCCGGATGGAGCGGGCCATCACGGTGGCCCAGGTGGCGATGTCGCGCTCGGTGTAGCCGACGACGGTCGGCCGGCCCGTCGTCCCGGAGGAGGCGTGCACCCGGCGGACCTGCTCCTGCGGGACGGCGAACATGCCGAACGGGTAGTTCTCCCGCAGGTCGGCCTTGGACGTGGTCGGGAACCGGGCCAGGTCGGCGAGCTCGCTGCAGTCGTCGGGGTGCACGCCGGCGGCGTCGAAGGCGGCCCGGTAGTGCGGGACGTGGTCGTAGGCGTGCCGCAGCGTCCACTGCAGGCGCTCCAGCTGCACCGCCCGCAGCTCGTCGAGGCCCATCCGCTCGGCCGGGTCGAGCAGCGCCGGTCCGGGGGCCGCGCCCAGCCGGCGGGCCTTCTCGCTGGTCGCACTGGTCATCGCGGACATCCTCCGAGCGTCGTCGCCGGCCTGCTGGTGGGCTGCGGTCACCCGCGCATTACCGACCAGTTGGTCAGTAACCAACTCCTCGGCCCCCGCGCTGTCAAGCCGCGGGTTGTGGGACGAGCCACGATCGTGCACACTCATTACCGACCACTCGGTCAGTAATTGATCGCCCGACGAGGGGGACGAGATGTCTGCGCCCACGCTGGACCGTCCGGCCGCACCCGATGAGGCAGCGCTCCAGGCGCAGTTCGACGCCACCATCGCCGCCGACCACCGGATCGAGCCGCGCGACTGGATGCCGGAGGCCTACCGCTCGGGCCTGGTGCGGCAGATCGCGCAGCACGCCCACTCCGAGATCATCGGCATGCAGCCCGAGGGCGACTGGCTGCTCGCCGCGCCGAGCCTGCGGCGCAAGGCGATCCTGCTGGCCAAGGTGCAGGACGAGGCCGGGCACGGCATGTACCTCTACTCGGCGGCGGAGACCCTCGGCGCCGACCGGGCCGACCTCACCGACAAGCTCATCGAGCGCAAGCAGAAGTACAGCTCGATCTTCAACTACCCGACGCTCACCTACGCCGACGTCGGGGTCATCGGCTGGCTGGTCGACGGCGCGGCGATCTGCAACCAGGTGCCGCTGTGCCGGTCGAGCTACGGGCCCTACGCCCGGGCGATGATCCGGGTCTGCAAGGAGGAGTCCTTCCACCAGCGGCAGGGCTACGAGCTGCTGATGACGATGATGCGCGGCACCGACGCGCAGCGGGCGATGGTGCAGGACGCCGTCGACCGCTGGTGGGCACCGTCGCTGATGATGTTCGGCCCGCCGGACGACGACAGCCCCAACTCGGCGCAGTCGATGAAGTGGGGGGTCAAGCGGCACAGCAACGACGAGCTGCGCCAGCGGTTCGTCGACATGACGGTGCCGCAGGCGGAGGTGCTGGGCGTGACGCTGCCGGACCCCGAGCTCGCGCTGGACCCCGCCACCGGCCGCTACCGGTTCGGTGCGATCGACTGGACCGAGTTCAAGCAGGTCATCGCCGGCAAGGGCCCGTGCAACGACGAGCGGATCGCCCGCCGCCGGGCGGCCCGGGACGACAACGCCTGGGTGACCGAGGCGGCCACCGCGTACGCCGGGAAGCACAGCCGATGAGCGACGTGACCGCGGAGGGTGGGCACGGCGCCGTCCCCACCGGCCCGGAGATCCCGGTCGAGCCGAAGGCGTCGACCGCCCGCCGGGACTGGCCGCTGTACGAGGTGTTCGTCCGCGGCAAGCGCGGGCTCAACCACGTGCACGTCGGCTCGCTGCACGCCCCGGACGACGAGATGGCGGTGCACGCCGCCCGCGACCTCTACACCCGGCGCAACGAGGGCGTGAGCATCTGGGTGGTCCGGGCGGCCGACATCACCGCCTCCAGCCCGGACGAGAAGGACCCGATGTTCGCCCCGAGCGGCGACAAGGTCTACCGGCACCCGACGTTCTACGAGATCCCGGACGACGTCCCCCACATGTGACAAGGACCCCCTCTCCCCCCACCACCCTCGTACCTCGGGCGGCGGGACCCTGAGAGGGGGCCAGCCTGAGGAGTTCCGTTGCACGAAGAGACCGTGTACGAAGCGCTGGACCACGCGCACGGGGGCGAGGGGCAGTGGGCGTTCGGCACCGGGTTCGACGAGCCGCTGGCCGGTGTCGACACCACGGTGCCCGCCGGCATCGACCCGGCGGACCTGGGCGCCTACTGCCTGATGCTGGGTGATGACGCCCTGGTGCTCTGCCAGCGCCTCACCCAGTGGGTGACCGCCGCCCCCGAGCTCGAGGAGGAGGTCGCCCTGGCCAACTGCGGGCTGGACCTGCTCGGCCAGGCCCGGCTGCTGCTCGCCCGGGCCGGCTCGGTCGGCGTCCTGGGCCGCTCCCGCGCACTGGCCACCGACTCGATCCCGGACGAGGACGCGCTGGCCTACTTCCGGGACGCCGACGAGTTCCGCAACTCCCTGCTCGTCGAGGCGCCCAACGGCGACTTCGGGCAGACCGTCGTCCGGCTGCTGGTCGCCTCCACCTGGCGGCTGGCGCTGTTCGCCCGGCTGCGCGGGTCGCGCGACCCGGTGCTCGCCGCGATCGCCGCCAAGGGCGTGCCCGAGCTGACCTACCACCGCGACCACGCGGCCCGGTGGGTGCTGCGCCTGGGTGACGGCACACCGGAGTCGCACCGCCGCACCCAGGCCGGGGTCGACGCCGTCTGGCCGCTGCTGGCCGACCTGTTCACCGCGACCGACGTCGAGACGCGGCTGACTGCGGCCGGTGTGGCGGTGGACCCCGCCGACGTCCGGGACGAGGTCCGGGACGTGCTGACCACCGTGCTCGAGCGCGCGACGCTGACCGTGCCCGGCTGGCCGGAGGAGCAGCCCAGCCGTGGCCGGGCCGGCCGGCACGGCCCGGAGCTGACGGCCCTGCTCGCCGACCTGCAGGGCCTGGCCCGCGAGCACCCGGCAGCCACCTGGTGAGCGCGCTCCTCGAGGGCCATGTTGGCCAACATGGCCCTCGGCCCGACGCGCGGGCGGTGGCCGAGACGGTGACCGACCCCGAGCTGCCGATGCTCACGCTGGCCGACCTCGGGGTGCTGCGCGACGTCCGGGACGAGGACGGCACCGTCGTCGTGGAGATCACCCCGACCTACTCCGGCTGCCCGGCCATGGGCGTCATGCGCGCCGACCTGGTGCACGCCCTGCACCGGGCCGGCTTCGCCGACGTCGACGTGCGCACCGTGCTGTCGCCGGCCTGGAGCACCGACTGGATCAGCGAGGCGGGCCGCCGCAAGCTCGCGGCCGGCGGCATCGCCCCGCCCGGTCGGGCCCCGGTGCGGACCAGCGGCCCGGTGCCGCTGTCGCTCGGCGCCACCCGGCGGACGGCGACCTGCCCGCAGTGCGGCTCCCCCGACACCGAGGAGGTCAGCGAGTTCAGCGCCACCGCGTGCAAGGCGATGCGCCGCTGCCGGGCCTGCCTCGAGCCGTTCGAGCACGTGAAGGAGATCTGATGACGTCGGTGCAGCGCCGCAGGCCGCAGTTCCACCCGCTGCGGGTCGCCCAGGTCGAGCGGCTCACCGACGACGCGGTCGCGGTGACCTTCGACGTCCCGGCGGAACTGGCCGAGGACTACGCCTTCGCCCCCGGCCAGGCGCTCACCCTGCGCCGGGTCGACGGCGACCGGGACGAGCGGCGCTCCTACTCGATCTGCGCGCCGGTCGGTGCCGCGCCGCGGGTCGGGGTCCGGGAGGTGCCCGGCGGCTTCTTCTCCTCCTTCCTGGTCCACCAGGTCCGGCCCGGCGACGAGATCGACGTGCTGCCGCCCTCGGGCACCTTCACCGCCGACCTCTCCACGCCGGCCGACCACGTGTTCGTCGTCGCCGGGTCCGGGGTCACCCCGGTGCTCTCGCTGGCCTCCACCGTGCTCCGGGACGGCGAGTCGACCGTCACCGTCTTCTACGGCAACCGGCGGACGAACACGGTGATGTTCGCCGACGAGCTGGCCGACCTCAAGGACCGCTACGGCACCCGGCTGCAGCTGGTGCACGTGCTCTCCCGCGAGCCGCGGGACGCCGAGCTGACCAGCGGCCGGCTCGACGGCGAGCGGCTGCGCACCCTGGTGGGCGCCTTCGTCGACGTCCCCGAGGTGGACCACTGGTGGCTGTGCGGGCCGCACGGCATGGTCACCGACGCCCGGGCCCTGCTCAGTGAGCTCGGCGTGCCGGCCGACCGGGTGCACCAGGAGCTGTTCTACGTCGACGACCTGCCCCCCGAGCCGGTCCGCGGCGACGACCGGACCGTCGAGGGTCCCAGCTCGCAGGTGACGATCGTGCTCGACGGCCGCTCCACCACCCTGGCGCTGCCCCGCGGCGTGCCGGTGCTGGACTCCGCGCAGCAGGTGCGCAGCGACCTGCCCTTCGCCTGCAAGGGCGGGGTGTGCGGCACCTGCCGGGCCCGGGTGACCGACGGCGAGGTGGAGATGCGCCGCAACTACGCCCTCGACCCCGGCGAGGTGGAGCGCGGGTACGTGCTCACCTGCCAGACCCTGCCGCTGACCGACGAGGTCACGGTCGACTTCGACGCGTGATCCCCGTACCCGTCGGCGCGGCGGCGGAGCTGGCCGTCGTCGTGACGCCGGAGATGACCGTCCGGTTCGACGAGCTCGGGCCGGTGCACCCGGTGTACGCGACCTACAGCATGGCCAAGCACTTCGAGGAGGCCGGACGGAAGCTGCTGGTCCGCCACCTCGAGCCGGGCGAGGCGGCCATCGGCCGGTCGGTGTCCGTCGAGCACCTCGCCCCCGCCTGGGTCGGAGACACCGTCCGGGTGACCGCGGAGTGCGTGGAGCTCCGCGGCGACCGGCTCACCTGCGCGTGCCGTGCGGTCGCCGCGGACGGCCGGGAGCTGGGGCACGGCAGCACCGTGCAGGTCGTCCTCCCCCAGCAGGTCCTGGACGCCCGGCTCGGTCGGCGATGAGCACGGACGGCGCCCCGCTCCGGCTGGACGCGATCGAGCGGGCCCACCTCAAGGACCCGCACGACGCCTCGCACACGATGTCCCGCTACCCGGTGGACGACGAGTTCCGGGGGCTGCTGCGCCGCTTCTGGATCCCGGTGTGGTCGGTGCCGCCGGGGCTCGAGGCACCGCAGAAGGTGCTGCAGTACCCGGTGTCCCTGGTCGTCGTCTCGGACACGTACGCCCGCTTCTACGGCGTGGTGTCCGGCCTGTCCACGACCACGCTGACCGGGGAGGGCTGGGCGGTCGGGCTGATGTGCGAGCCGGCCGCCGGTTCGCTGCTCACCGGTTCCTCGATGGCCGCCTACACCGACCGTCATGTCGACGTCGCCGAGGTGCTGGGCGAGGACGGGGCGCGGATGGTCGCGCGGGTCCGGGCGGCGATGGCGGCCGACCCGCGCTCGCCGGGTGCGCACCGGGCCGCGATGGACGCCGTCGGGGACGCGCTGCGCCGGTTTCTGCCGATCGACGCCGAGGGCGGGGCGGTGAACGAGCTCGTCGCCCTCGTCGAGTCCCGGCCGGACCTGACCCGGGTGGCCCAGCTGTGCGCGGAGACCGGCCTGTCCGAGCGGAGCCTGCAACGGCTCGTGCACCGCCGGTTGGGGCTGACCCCCAAGTGGCTCGTCCAGCGACGGCGGTTGCAGGAGGCGGCCGAGCGGCTGCGTTCCCGGACGACCACCCTGGCCGAGGTCGCCGCCGCGCTCGGCTACGCCGACCAGCCGCACTTCAGCCGGGACTTCGCCCGGGTCACCGGCATGACCCCGGGTGAGTTCGCGGCGCTGCACGGCCGGTGACGCGGCACTGCCCCGCCGACAGCTCACGGCCCTCCGACGACCCCGCGGTGACCGGGCTCCTCCTCCAGCGGGTGCTCGCCCTCCTCGCCGGCCGGTGGCTCCACGACCGCGCCGCCGCGGTCGTCCGCGGCCCGGCTACGGCGCCCCCGGCGGCGCACCACCCGCGCGGCCAGCTGGGCGGGGTGCCGGTGCTCCCGGTGCACCCGCCGGAGGACGGCGGTGAGCTGCGGCACCGCTCGCTCCCCGCGCCGGCGCGCTGACTCCAGACCGTGCCCCGCGGCCCGCTGCAGCACCCGCACCCGCGCGGCCGCCGGCCGCGCGGTGGCCACGACGCGGCCGAACCGGGCAGCGACGCCGGTGGGCGCCGGCGCAGGTGGCGGGGACGGCGGGCGTCGGCGGCGGACCCGCTCGCGTTCCCACCGGGACGTGGTGCTGCGGGCGAGGACGGCGACGCCCAGCGACAGCACCAGGAAGCAGACGACGACCCACAGCAGCGTCCACATGCGGCTGCACCTCTCGCGACGGCCGCGACGGTCCCGGCACCCGGAGTTCCGCCCGACGACGTGCCGAAGGTCCCGCCGTCCGGGTCGGCGGACAACCCGACAGCCTCCGGCCGCAGCCGAACCGTTATCCGGCCCCGGCGAGCCCTGCGCGACGCGCGGGCACCACGCGGTCCCCGGTCAGCACGGCCAGCGGTCGACCGACCTCGACCAGGTACGTGGAGACCATCCGCCCGGTCCCCGGGCCCAGGTCGCGGGCGTTGTGCGGGGTGCCCGGGGGGATGAGGAACCCCTCCCCGGCGCGCACCGTCCGGGTCGGCTGGCCCTCGACGGACAGCTCCACGCTGCCACCGATCACGTACCCCACCTCCTCCCCCGGGTGGGTGTGCCAGCCGGACTCCACCCCGCGGGGGAGCTCGGTCAGCACCTGGACGAACTCCCGCCCGGGGACCGAGGACGGACCGCGCTGGACCTCGGTGCGGCTGAGCCGCACGGCGAGGTCGTCGCCGGCCCGCATGACCGGGGCCGCGGACACCACGGTGGACGTGCGGAGGCTGTCGGGAACGGCCATGGCTGGGCTCCTGGGGGGTGCTGGTGCGGCTGCCCCCGTGCGTCCGCGGTGGCAGCCATGGTGATCCTCCGGCGACCCGCCGGGAAGCGGTCGGCGCACCGCTGATCCGTCGCTCACACCCGCTTGACGGACGCCGCCGCAGGGACGACAGTTTGATATACGAACTGACGGCGCCGGGAGGACGCCGCAGGGATCGTGCAGCAGCAAGGACACCGCCATGACCAGCCTCCGCACCGCCCTCGCCCGCCGGCACCAGCTCCGCGCCCTCCGCCGCGACGACCGCGCGATCGGGCGCGCCGTCGCGGGCGCGCCGACCCTCGAGTCGGCCCACGAGCTCGCCGCACTGGCCGCCCACCGCTGACCCGACGGGGCGCAGCACGGCCGGACTGCGCACCGGCCGCCGCGGGGAGCAGGATGGGCAGCCCCCGTCTGCTCAGCGAGGAGCTGCGATGTCCCCGTCCACGTTCCAGCCCGCGAACCCCGAGAGCGTCTTCACCTACGGCGCGCCCCACCTGAAGTTCGGCCCCGGTGCCGCCGACGAGATCGGCTACGACCTCAGCCAGACCGGCGCGAAGCGCGTCCTGGTGGTCACCGACCCCGGGGTGGCGGCCACCGGCCACCCCCAGCGGGTCGCCGACCAGATGCAGCAGTTCGGGATCGAGGCGCACGTCTTCGACGGCGCGCACGTCGAGCCGACCGACGAGAGCCTGCAGCACGCCGTCGACTGGGCCCGGGAGAACGGCCCCTGGGACGCCATCGTCGCCGTCGGTGGTGGGACGAGCATCGACACCGCCAAGGCGGTGAACCTGATGACGACGAACCCCGGCGAGCTGATGGACTACGTCAACAAGCCGGTCGGCGGGGGCCGGGCCCCGGTGAACCCGCTGCACCCGCTGGTCGCCGTCCCCACCACGACCGGCACCGGCGCGGAGAGCACCACCATCTGCGTGCTCGACGTCCTGTCGCTGAAGGTCAAGACCGGCATCAGCCACGTCCGGCTGCGCCCGACGCTGGCCGTCATCGACCCCTCGCTGACCCGCACCCAGCCGGCCGGGGTGACCGCGGCGGCCGGGATGGACATCCTGTGCCACGCGCTGGAGAGCTACACCGCGCGCCCGTACACCAGCTACGAGCACAAGACGCCGGAAGAGCGGGTGCCCTACTGCGGGGCCAACCCCATCGCCGACATGTGGTCGGAGAAGGCGATGAGCCTGCTCGCCGAGTCCTTCCGCCGGGCCGTGCACCACGGGGAGGACGACGAGGCGCGGGCGAACATGGCGATGGCCGCCACCTTCGCCGGGATGGGGTTCGGCAACGCCGGGGTGCACATCCCGCACGCCAACGCCTACCCGATCGCCGGCCGGGTGAAGGACTTCTCCCCCAAGGACTACCCGGACGACCACCCGATGATCCCGCACGGGATGTCGGTGGCGCTGACCGCGCCGGAGGCCTTCCGGTTCACCTTCGACGCCTCCCCCGACCGGCACCGGCGGGCGGCGCAGCTGCTCGACCCCCGCGCCGACGAGCCGGCCGACCCCGCGGAGTTCCTGCCCGGCGTGCTGTCCGCGCTGATGCGGGACATCGACATCCCCGCCGGGATCGGCGCGGTCGGCTACGACGAGGGCGACATCGGCGACCTGGTGCAGGGCACGCTCAAGCAGCAACGGCTGCTGGCCACCGCGCCGAAGGAGGTCACCGAGGACGACCTCGAGGGCATCTTCCGCCGGTCGATCTCCCTGTGGTGACCCGTGCGCCCGGGCAGGGCGCCGAGCTGCTCGCCGGTCTGCGCCGGGCCGGGGTCTCCGATGTCGACGACTCCGGCCTGGCCCGGGCGCTGTACTCCACCGACGCCTCGCTGTACCGGGTGCTGCCCCGGGCCGTCGTGCGCCCACGGCACCCCGACGAGATCGTCGCGACGCTGGCGGTGTGCCGGGAGCTCGGGGTCCCGCTGACCGCACGCGGCGCCGGGACGTCGATCGCCGGCAACGCGGTCGGTCCCGGCGTCGTGTTCGACACCAGCCGGCACCTGTCCCGGGTGCACTCCGTCGACCCCGGCACGCGGACGGCGGTGGTCGACCCCGGCGTGGTGCAGGCGTCGCTGCAGGCCGCTGCCCGGCCGTACGGGCTGCGCTTCGGCCCGGACCCGAGCACGCACAACCGCTGCACGATCGGCGGGATGATCGGCAACAACGCCTGCGGCTCGCGGGCGCTGGGCTACGGGCGGACGTCGGACAACGTGGCCGCCCTCGACGTCGTCACCGGCGCCGGCGTCCGGATGCGGCTGGACGGCACCGGCGGGCTGCCCGCGGAGCTGCAGGCGCTGGTCGACGCGCACCTGGTGGTGCTCCGCACCGAGCTCGGGCGGTTCGGCCGGCAGGTGTCCGGCTACGCGCTCGAGCACCTGCTGCCCGAACGGGGAGGCGACCTCGCCCGGGCGCTGGTCGGCAGCGAGGGCACCCTGGCGCTGACGCTGGGCGCGACGGTGCGGCTGGTGCCCGAGCCGGCGGTGCGCGCGCTCGTCGTCCTCGGGTACCCCTCGATGCCCGACGCGGCCGACGCCACCCCGCCGCTGCTGGCGTACTCGCCCACCGCGGTCGAGGGGCTGGACTCTCGGATCGTGCAGCGGCTGCGGGACGTCCCGGCCGCCGTCGTCCCGGACCTACCGCGGGGCGAGGGGTGGCTGATCGTCGAGCTCACCGGCGACGACGCCGGCGAGGTCACCGACCGGGCCCGGCGGATGGCGGCGGCCGCGGGAGCGGTCGACACCCTGGTGGTCAGCGACCCGGCGGAGGCGGCGGCGATCTGGCGGATCCGGGAGGACGGGGCGGGGCTCGCCGGCCGGACCAGCGACGGGCGGCCCGCGCACGCCGGCTGGGAGGACGCCGCCGTCCCGGTCGAGCAGCTCGGCGACTACCTCCGCGACTTCGACGCGCTGCTGACCGAGCACGGTCTGCAGGGCCTGCCCTACGGGCACTTCGGGGACGGCTGCGTGCACGTGCGGATCGACTTCCCGTTCGGCGCGCAGCACGAGGACGGCGGCCGGCCGCGGTACCGGGCCTTCATCACCGACGCCGCCCGGCTGGTGGCCCGGCACGGCGGGTCGGTGTCCGGGGAGCACGGCGACGGCCGGGCGCGCGGCGAGCTGCTGCCGTTCATGTACTCCCCGGAGGTCCTCGCGCTGTTCGAGCGGGTCAAGGGCGTGCTCGACCCGGACGACGTGCTCAACCCCGGCGTCCTGGTGCGCCCGGCGCCGTTCGACGCCGACGTCCGGGTCGCCGAGGTGGCGCCCCGCCGGCAGCACCTCGCGCTGGCCTACCGGCACGACGGCGGGGACCTCACCGCCGCGGTGCACCGGTGCACCGGCGTCGGGAAGTGCCGGGCCGACCTGACCGCCGGCGGCGGGGTCATGTGCCCCTCCTACCCGGCCACCCTGCAGGAGAAGGACTCCACCCGCGGCCGCGCCCGGGTGCTGCAGGAGATGCTCGCGCCGGGCGGACCGGTGCACGACTGGCGCTCGCCGGAGGTGCACGAGGCGCTGGACCTCTGCCTGTCCTGCAAGGGCTGCTCGCGGGACTGCCCCACCGGGGTGGACATGGCCGCCTACAAGTCCGAGGTGCTGCACCAGTCCTACCGGCGGCGGCTGCGGCCGCGGCCGCACTACGCGCTGGGTCAGCTGCCCCGCTGGTCGGACCTGGCCGCCCGCGCGCCGCGGGTGGTCAACCGGCTGCTGGGCTCGCGGCCCGGGGGCGCGCTGGCCAAGTGGGCCGCCGGCGTCGACCAGCGCCGCG
Organism: Geodermatophilaceae bacterium URHA0031; assembly: GCA_000620205.1. Taxonomy (GTDB): domain Bacteria; phylum Actinomycetota; class Actinomycetes; order Mycobacteriales; family Geodermatophilaceae; genus Modestobacter. Next base: position 16,026 of record JHVP01000001.1, read on the forward strand.
ACCTCCCCGCCTTCGCGCCGCGCACCTTCTCCGCCGGCTGGACACCACGCCCGGACGACGAACGGCCGGCCGTGGCGCTGTGGGTGGACTCGTTCACCGACCACTTCGCGCCCGAGGCGGCCACGGCCGTGGTCACCGTGCTCGAGCGCGCCGGCTACCGGGTCGTGGTGCCGCCCGCGGACACCTGCTGCGCGCTGACCTGGATCACCACCGGTCAGCTGGACGCGGCCCGGCGGATCCTGCGGAGCACGCTCACCACGCTGGCCGGCTACGCCGACGCGGGGATGCCGATCGTCGGCGTGGAGCCGTCGTGCACCGCCGTCCTCCGCGGGGAGGCGGCGGAGCTGGTCGACGACCCGGTGACCGAGCGGGTCGCCCGGGCCACCCGGACACTGGCCGAGCTGCTGACCGGGACCCCGGGGTGGGAGCCGCCGTCCCTGGCCGGGGTGGAGGTGGTGGCGCAGCCGCACTGCCACCACCACTCGGTGCTGGGCTGGAGCACCGACGAGCGGCTGCTGCGCCGGGCCGGCGCGACGCTGACCCGGGTGGGCGGCTGCTGCGGGCTGGCGGGCAACTGGGGCGTCGAGCGCGGGCACCACGACGTGTCGGTCCGGATCGCCGAGCACGCGCTGCTGCCCGCCGTCCGCGCGGCCGGACCGGACGCCGTCGTCCTCGCCGACGGCTTCTCCTGCCGGACCCAGCTCGACCAGCTCGCGGGGCGCCCGGCGCTGCACCTGGCCCAGCTGCTGGCGGCCCCGCCGCTCAGAGGCTGATCGCGACGGTCGCCGCCAGCTCGCGGACCGCGTCGAGCTCGGCGGTCCCGGGAGCGCCGACGAGGCTGACCGGGGCGGCGACCTGCCGCCAGCGCAGCGCCCCGGTGATGCGCTGGATGCTGGTCAGCGCCCCGGCGGTGTCGTCGTTGCCGTGCACGTAGACGCCGTAGGGCAGGCCGGCGGTCGCGTCCAGGCAGGGGTAGTAGACCGTGTCGAAGAAGTGCTTGAGCGCGCCGGACATGTACCCGATGTTGGCCGGGGTGCCCAGCAGCAGGCCGTCCGCGGCGAGCAGGTCGGCGGGGCCGGCCGAGAGCGCCGGGCGCACCGCCAGCTCGACCTCCTCGACCAGCGCCGCGCCCTCCCGGACGGCCTCCAGCACCGCCTGCAGCGCAGGGGAGGGCGTGTGGTGGACGACGAGGAGTCGCGGCATCCGGGCAGTGTCCCGCGGTCGGCTGCCACCATGACGGCGTGCTCCTCGCCGACGTCCTCGCCGTCTCCGCTGCGGTCAGCGCCACCCGGTCCCGGACGGCGAAGGCGCAGGCCATCGCCGACCTGCTCCGCCGGGCCGAGGACGCGGAGGTCGAGCCGGTCACCGCGTGGCTGTCCGGTGAGCTCCGGCAGGGCCGGCTCGGGCTGGGCTGGCGGACGCTGTCGCGGCTGACCGGCGAGCCGGCGGCGGAGCCGTCGCTGACCGTCGAGGCGCTCGACGCGGCGCTCACGGAGCTCGCCACGACGTCCGGGCCGGGGTCAGCGGGCCGCCGGGACGCGCTGGTCGGCACGGTGCTGTCGGCGGCGACCGAGCAGGAGCAGCAGTTCCTCGTCCGGCTGCTCACCGGGGAGCTGCGGCAAGGGGCGCTGGAGGGCGTGGTGCTGGACGCGGTCGCGCTCGCAGCGGACGTGCCCGCGGCCGCGGTGCGCCGGGCGTTCATGCTCTCCGGCCGGCTGCCGGAGACCGCGGCCACCGCGCTGGCCGGCGGGGTCGCGGCGCTGGATGCGGTGCAGCTGCAGGTGGGCCGGCCGGTGCGGCCGATGCTCGCCAGCCCGGGCTCGTCGTTGGACGCCGCGCTGACCGACCTGGGTGCCGAGGTCACCGTCGAGTTCAAGCTGGACGGCGCCCGCATGCAGGTGCACCGGGACGGCGACGTCGTCCGGGTGTGGACGCGGACGCTGCGCGAGGTGACCGACGGGGTGCCGGAGCTGGTGGACCGGATCCGCGCGCTGCCGTGCGACACCGCCGTGCTGGACGGGGAGACGCTGGCACTGGACGACGACGGCCGGCCGCGGGCGTTCCAGGACACGATGAGCCGGTTCGGCAGCGACTCCGCGGACGCGGGTGTCCTGCTGTCCCCCTTCCTCTTCGACGTGCTGCACCTGGACGGCCGCGACCTGCTCGACGAGCCGCTGGCCGCGCGGCTGGACGCGCTCGCCGGGTTGCTGGCCGATGACGCGCACGCGGCGCTGCGGATGCCCGGCCTGCGGCGGCCCACGGCCGAGCAGGCGGCGGGCGTGCTGGACGAGGCCCTCACCGCGGGGCACGAGGGGGTCGTGGTCAAGGCGCTGGACGCGCCGTACGCGGCCGGGCGGCGGGGCAAGGCGTGGCAGAAGGTCAAACCGGTGCACAGCCTGGACCTGGTCGTGCTCGGCGCGGAGTGGGGGTACGGCCGGCGGTCGGGGAAGTTGTCCAACATCCACCTCGGCGCCCGCGACCCCGACGACGGGGAGCCGGTGATGGTCGGCAAGACCTTCAAGGGCATGACCGACGAGCTGCTGGAGTGGCAGACCGCCACCTTCCCCGGCCTGGCCGCCGAGCAGCCGCCGTGGGGGGTGCTGCTGCGACCGGAGCTGGTCGTGGAGATCGCGCTCGACGGCGCGCAGCGCAGCCCGCGCTACCCCGGCGGGGTGGCGCTGCGGTTCGCCCGGGTGCTGCGCTACCGGCCGGACAAGACCGCCGCCGAGGCGGACACGATCGACGCGGTGCGCGCCCTGCTCGCCGGCGGCTGACGGCCGCTCAGTTCCGTCGCGGCGGCAGGTCTCCACCTCAACGGGGGCGGCAGCACCCCTGGCCGCCGAGCGCTGGAGGAGCCGTGGGCAAGGTCGTGTCATCTGCGTCGATGTCGCTGGACGGGTACGTCGCCCTGCCGGACGACACCCCCGGCCCGCTGTTCGACTGGTACGACGCCGGGGACGTCGAGGTGCGCACCGCGCGGGAGGACCTGACCTTCCACCTGACGCCGGACAGCGCCGGGCACTGGGCAGCGTGGGTGGGGTCGTTGGGCGCTCTGGTCGTCGGCCGCCGGCTGTTCGACCTCACCGACGGATGGCAGGGGCGGCACCCGCTGGGTGTGCCGGTCGTCGTGGTCACCCACCGCCCGCCGCAGGACTGGGTGCACGCCGGACCCTCGACCGAGTTCCGCGACGACGTCGGCGCAGCTGTCGCCCGAGCCCAGGAGATCGCCGGGAACGCGACCGTCGGGGTCGCGGCGGGCACGATCGCCAGTCAGTGCCTCGACCGCGGCCTGCTGGACGAGGTGGCGATCGACCTGGTCCCCGTCGTGCTCGGTGCCGGCCGCCCGTACTTCACCGACGTCGCGCACGGGCCGACGCTGCTCGGGAAGCCGACGACGACGCTCCATGGCGACCGGGTCACGCACCTCGTCTTCCCCGTCCGACGCTGAGGGGCCCGCGACGGCACCGCCGGTGGACATCCCGACAGGTCGACATGTCGCCACATCGTCTCGTCGCTCTGTCGCCACATCGCCCTGTCGGCACATGGCCCCTGTCGCCACATCGCCCTGTCGATCAGAAGGGCGGCGGATCGTCGGCCGGGCCGGGTGGTGGGCCGCCGACGGGGACCAGCACGAGTTCGTCGGGCAGGCGGAAGCCCGGTGGTCTCGTCGTGCGGGTGACCCCGGACGGGGTGGTGACCGACAGGACCCCGTCCTCGGTCATGGTGAACCGCCAGCCCGGGGCATGGGTCTTGAGCCGGTGGTGCCGGCGGCACAACGAGCACAGGTTCTCGCAGGCCGTCTGCCCACCTTCGGCGTACGGGTGGACGTGGTCGGCCTCGGTCCACCGCGCCGGCCGGCGACAGCCGGGATGCCGGCAGCCGCGGTCCCGGGCCCGCACGTACCGCCGTTGCGCCGGGGTGGGCCGGTACCGGTCCACCGGCGGCGGCCGGTCCAGCACGCCACACCCGCAGTCAGCGGCTCCGGGGTCGGGGCGCCCGTGTTGAGGGCAGCCGCGGCGGACCAGCTGCTCAAGCTCACCGCGGGTGACGCTGGCGCGCAGCGCCCCGGTCCGGGGGGCGGTCAGCGAGATGCCCAGGCTGCCGCCGGCCGGTGCCTGGAGCCCGCCCGGGCACATCGCGTCCAGCTGCTCCAACAGCCCGCGCAGCTGACCGGCGGTGATCGGCGCCCCGTCCACCGTCGGGGTGTCCGCATCGGTCGGAGGGGTGAACGGTCCAACGTCGCCGCCGGTCGGCCGGGTGCCCTCACCGGCCGACCGGGTGTCCAGCACCGGCAACGGGGCGATGAGCTCCAGGTGCGCGGTCACCGGCTGTCGGGAGGTGTCCCACGGCCGCAGCACCAGGTCCTGCAACACCAAGGCGCGCAGCTGCCCGATCGGCCGGGTGTCCCCGTCGGCCTTCAGCATCCGGGCGTAGCCGTCCACGGCGTCCCGGCAGGCCGCCGCGACCGGCATCGGCAGGTCCGCGACCAGCTGACCCATCCCATCCGCGGTCGCCCTGGCCTGCACGTCCATGCAGCGTTCGGCCTTCCTCCGCCGCCGGTCGGCCGCGGCGGCGTCCACCGCGATCAACGCCGCCGCGCACCGCTCGCCCAGCCGCACCGGGGTCTCCCCCGCCAACGCCCACTCCAGCGCCTGCGCCTCCACCTCGGCCACCACCGCTGGGGTCACCCGGCCGCCGGCGTCCTCGGACTGCCCGCCGAGGGCCTTGACGATCGCGTTCGCCCGCGGCTGGTCGATCAGCCCGTCGGCCAGCGCCGCCCACGTCGCCGGCAGCTCCCGACGCAGTACCAGCGACCGCTCGGTCAACGCGGTCGCCGCCGCCCGGGAGATCCCGGCCACCACCGCCAGCTCATCGGCGAAGAACTCACTCACCCCCGCCGGCGCCCGATCCGGCAGGTAACCCTCCACGCCGTGCCCGGGCTGGTCCTCGGTCAGATCCGACTGCTGCGGCCGACGCGCGGCCAACCCGGCCACCAACGCCGCCTCATAGGCCGCCAGCTTCGCCCGACCCACCGCCACCGCGGCCAGCTCCCGGGCGATCTCGGCGTCATCGAACCCGTCCACGTCCAGCATGTCGGTCAACCGCGCCGGACGACGGGTCACCCCCTCCGGAGCCGGACCCCACGCGTCGGGGAGAGACGGGCGGGCAGGCGCCACCGTCAGCGCCACCCCGTACCCACCGGCCTCGAACACACCCTGAAGCTAGCGAGGGGGTACGACAGTTCTGGCTGGTCGGTGGCGTACCTCGGAGGATTCCCGTCGAGCGGTGGCCACGGCTCCGCTGCGGCGCCCGGCGCCTGACTGCTAGGCCTGCGCGGCGTCGTCCGGGGTGCGGCGGCGGCCGGCGGGCGTGGCCACCAGGAACAGCGCGCCGATGCCGACCAGCAGCCAGAGGCTGACCAGCCGGTAGACCAGCACCGCAGGCACGGCCTGGCTCGCCGGCAGCCCGGCGGCCACGAGTGCCGAGGCGAGCGCCGTCTCCACCACGCCGATCCCGCCGGGCGTGAGCCGGGCCGAGGAGGCGAGGGCCCCGGCGGCCCAGGCGAGCAGCAGGCCCTGCCAGGGCACGGGCGCACCGACGGCGACCAGCGCGAGCGCGAGCGTGGCGACGTCCAGCACCCAGTTGGCCAGCGCGTAGAAGCCGGCGGCGCTGCCGGCGAGCGGGCTCAACCGGAACGAGCCGAGCGAGCTGAGCAGCTCGTCGACCCGGAGGCCGACCCGGTCGCTGCGCAGCGCCGGCACCCACCGGCCGAGGACCGCGGCGGCCCGGCTGACCCAGCGCACCACCACCGCACGGGTCCGCGCGTGCCGGAGCACGAGGACCAGACCGACGACCGGGACGACCCCGGCCACGGTGGCGAGGAACGCGCCGAGCGCCCCCACCAGCGACCCGGTGACCGCCGAGCCGACGGCGAGCACGACGGCCAGCGACGCGGTCGCGGCGATGCCCGAGACCGCCAGCGCCCAGCCGACGAGCCCGGTGCTGTTGCCGAGCGCGTGCAGCCGCCGGTAGATGTACGCGGCGCTCGCCGCGGCCCCGGCGACGGGCACCGTGGCCGAGATGGCGTTGCCCGCGTAGATCGTGCTCGTGGCACTGCCCAGCGGGGCCGACCCGCCGCCGGCGCGGAGCAGCCCGCGCTGCTGCTCCACCAGGCACTGCATCGACAGCAGCTGCACGACCGCTGCCAGGAGCACCCACTTCCAGGCGACCCCGACCAGCCCGTCCCACCACTCCGCGATGCGGTGCCGGAAGACGACGACCAGCCCCACGGCGACCAGCACCAGCAGGACGCGCAGGAGCAGGCCCAGCGGCCGTCGCTGCCCGGCGGGCCCGGGCACCGGGACGTCGTCCGGGGCGGACAGCCGCCCGGACGACAGCGGCGGTCCTTCCTCCTGCTCCGGGCTCACCACCCCATGGTCCCCGTCGGCCGAGCGCACCCGGTCGGCCGGGGTCAGGCGGCGGCCACCCGTGGCGCGACCTCGGTGCCCAGCAGCTCGATGCCCCGCAGCAGGTCGGCGTGCGCGAGCCGCGGGTTGGTCATCTGCAGCGAGATCCGGTCAACCCCTCCGAGCTGCTCCGAGATCCGGACCAGCTTCTCCGCCACGGTGTCCGGGTCGCCCATGAAGAAGGCGCCGTTCGGTCCGCTCGTGGCGTCGAACTGCCCGCGGGACGGCGGGGAGAAGCCCCGCTCCCGGGAGACCTTGGTGAACATCTCGTGCCAGCCCGGGTAGATGGTGTCCGCGGCCGCCTGGGTGCTCTCGGCGACGAAGCCGAACACGTGCAGCCCCACCTGCAGCGTCTCCGGGGCGTGCCCCGCCTGCGCGCCGGCCCGGCGGTACAGGTCGATCAGCGGGCCGAACTGGCGCGGCTCGCCACCGATGATGGCGACCATCAGCGGCAACCCGAGCAGCCCGGCGCGGGCGAAGGACTCCGGCGTCCCGCCGACGCCGACCCAGATGGGCAGCGGGTCCTGCAGCGGCCGCGGGTAGACGCCCTGACCGGTGAGTGCGGGGCGGTGCCGGCCGGACCACGTCACCTTCTCCGAGTCCCGGATCTGCAGGAGCAGGTCCAGCTTCTCGGAGAAGAGCGAGTCGTAGTCGGCCAGGGACAGGCCGAACAGCGGGAAGGCCTCGGTGAACGACCCCCGGCCGACGACCAGGTCGATCCGGCCCCGGGAGATCAGGTCGAGGGTGGCGAACTCCTGGAACACCCGGACCGGGTCGGCAGCGCTGAGCACGTTGACCGCGCTGCCCAGCCGGATGCGCGTGGTGCGGGCGGCCGCGGCGGCCAGGATGACCGCCGGCGCCGAGTCGTAGTACTCGGGCCGGTGGTGCTCGCCGATGCCGAAGGAGTACAGGCCCACCTGGTCGGCGAGCGCGATCTCCTCGAGCAGGTGGGCCATCCGCTCCTCGGGCCCGACCACGTGACCCGACGCAGGATCGGTCACCGCCGAGACGAAGCTGTCGACGCCGAGGTGCATGGGGTCCTCCCGGGTGCTGGCCGGCGCCGACGTTCCGTCAAACGCTCAACCACCAGTGAACCAGGCGCCGGCGCCCGCTCGCAGCCCCGGTCAGGTACGGGCGTCCTCGGACACGTCCGGGGCGAACTGCGCCAGCGCCGCCTGCACCCCGGCCGCGACCTCGTCCGGGGTCGCCGTCTCCCCGATCGCCGTCACCCACGCATCGATCGTGGCGGCGTTGTAGCGCTGCACCTCCGGCGTTCCCTCCCAGGCGACCGGGTCGCCGACCAGATCCCCGCGCAGGAAGAGCGCCAGCCCGAGGACGGCGACGTCCCAGCCGGGGCCCACGTACAGCGCTCCGGCACCGCTGCCCGCGAAGGCGACGGGCACGGAGTGCTCCAACCGCAGCTCGGTGGCCGCGCCGTCCGGGGTCAGCCACAGCCGCACGATGCTCTGCGGGCCACCCCAGCTGACCGAGAAGCCGTGCGGCGGGTCGCACTTCCGCACCTCGCCGCCGGCGTTCCCCTCCACCTGGAAGGCCCCACCGAGCTGGAGGTCCCCGCTCACCGGCGCGAACCACCGGGCGAGCCGGTCGGGCTCGGTGACAGCGGACCAGACGTCGGCGACCGGCGCGTCGTACCGGCGGTGCACGCTCACCGCGATCTCCTCGGCATCGCCGCTCCCCCGCCGCTGCACGTCCCGGTGAGCTGCCACGAGCTCGTCGATGAGGTCCCTCATGTCCCCTCCTCCGTGTCGGCCGCGGGCACGGCGCCCGTGGTCGCTGGTCCCGACCGGGCACGCTTGCCCCGGGCGAGCTCGGTGGCCAGCGCATCCAGGCGCTGGTCCCAGAACCGGCGGAAGCCGGTGAGCCAGGCGTCGACCTCCTGCAGCCCGGCCGTGTCGACGGCGTAGAGCCGTCGGGCACCCTCGGCCCGCACCCGGGCGAAGCCGTTCTCCCGCAGCACCTTGAGGTGCTGGGAAGCGGCGGGCTGGGAGATGCCGAACTCGGCGTGCACCACGGCCGCGACCTGCCCGGCGGGCTGCTCGCCCTCGGCGAGCAGCTCCAGGATGCGGCGCCGGACCGGGTCGCCGAGGACGTCGAACGCGTGCACGGGCTGACCATATAAGTAACGACTTATGAGCACAACCCCGTGCACTGCTGCGGGTGGACTGCGGGAGACTGGGGTGTGATCGAGGTGCCCGTGGCGCTGTCCACGACGAACTGGGCCGGCAACTACACCTACTGGGCGACGGCGCTGCACCGCCCGCAGTCGCTGGAGCAGCTGCAGGAGGTGGTCTCCGCCGGGTCGCGGGTCAAGGTGCTGGGCTCCCGCCACTCCTTCACCGGCATCGTCGACTCGGCCGAGCTCGTGTCGCTGGAGGCGATGACCTCCACGGACTCCGTCGTCGTCGCCCCGGACCGGCGGTCGGTGACCGTGGACGCCGGCCTGACCTACGGCGAGGTGGCCGCCGCGCTCCAGCCGCACGGCCTGGCGCTGCACAACCTCGCCTCGCTGCCGCACATCTCCGTCGCCGGCGCCGTGGCCACCGCCACCCACGGGTCCGGCGTGGGCAACGGCAACCTGGCGACCGCCGTGGCGGCCCTGGAGCTGGTGACCTCCAGCGGTGAGGTGGTCCGCGCCGCCCGCGGCGACACCGACTTCGACGGCATGGTCGTCGGCCTCGGCGCGCTGGGCGCGGTCACCCGGGTCACCCTCGACGTCGAGCCGGCGTTCGAGGTCGCGCAGCGGGTCTTCGACCACCTGCCGTGGCCGGCCCTCCTCGAGCACTTCGACGAGATCGTCTCCTGCGGCTACAGCGTCAGCCTGTTCACCCTGTTCGGCGGCGACGTCGACATGGTCTGGGTCAAGTCGCGGACCGACGCACCGGCCCCGCCCGAGGGCGAGCTGTTCGGCGCGGTGCCGGCCGAGGGCGAGCGGCACCCGATCCCGGGCATCGACCCGACCCCGGCCACCCCGCAGCTGGGCAGCGCCGGGCCGTGGTCGGACCGGCTGCCGCACTTCCGGATGGGCTTCACGCCCAGCAACGGCGACGAGATCCAGTCCGAGTACCTGCTCCCCCGCGGCCACGCCGTCCCGGCCCTGGAGGCGCTCCGCGGGCTCGCCGACCGGATCCGGCCGCTGCTGCAGACCTGCGAGATCCGCACGATCGCCGCCGACCGGCTCTGGCTCAGCACGGCGCACGAACAGGACTCCGTCGCCTTCCACTTCACCTGGCGGCAGGCCCAGTCCGAAGTCGAGGACCTCCTCGTCGACCTCGAGGCTGCACTGCTCCCCCTCGGGGCACGCCCGCACTGGGGCAAGGTCTTCCTCGCCGACGCCGCCACACTGGCCCCGCGGTACCCCCGGCACGCCGACTTCGCCGACCTGGTGCAGCGGCTGGACCCCCGGGGCGCCTTCGGCAACGCGTGGCTGGAGAGGCACGTCCTCGGTAGCTGAGCGTCGTCAGCCAGGCAGCAGTCCGCCCGGCTGACGACGCCGGACGGCGTGGGCTGCGGCCTCGGCGCGGTTGCGGGCGCCCAGCTTCGCCAGGATGTGGCTCACGTGGTGCCCCGCCGTCTTCTCGCTGATGACCAGGGTGCGGGCGATGCCGGCGTTGGACAGCCCCCGGGCGACGAGCGCGAGCACCTCCTCCTCCCGGGCGGACAGCTCCCCCGCGTCCCGGCGGCGCGCCGGGTCGCCGCACTCGCGCAGCACCGCGACCGCGGCGTCCGCCGCCCGGGCGGCGCCCAGGTCGCGGAAGGCGGCCAGGGCCGCCGCCGCCTCGTCCCGCGCGGTGTCCCGGTCGTCGCGGGCCACCGCCCGTGCCAGCGCCAGCCGGGCCAGCGCCGCGTCGAACGGCAGGAGCAGACCGGTGAAGCCACGCAGCGCACGGCGGGCCGGTTCGGCCGCCTCCCCGGGGCGCCCGGCGGCGAGCTCGACGGCCGCGGTGGCCAGCTGCGCCCGGGCGTCGAGCAACCGGATGCCGGTGTCCGCGCCCAGCGCGGCTAGCTCGCCGGCCGCCGTCCGCGCGCCGGCCAGGTCGGCGAGGGCGAGCCGGGCGTGCACCAGCGGCGACAGCAGCCCGCCGGTCGCCACCGCGTCGTCGGGCGCGGCACTCAGCCCGCGCTCGAGCAGGCCGGCCGCCTGCCGGGGGCGTCCGTCGGCCAGCCGCAGCAGCGCCAGCGCGCGCAGCGTCGCCGGGTGCTCCTCCCGGCCGGCGAGCAGCTGCTCCGCCTCGGCCAGCCTCCCCTGCTGGACCCGCAGCTCGGCCAGCGAGGCGACCGTGGGCGCGCCCACCTCCGGCAGGTGCGGCGTGCCCACGGCCAGCGCCTCCTGCAGGGCCTGCTCCCCGTCGGCCCACCGGCCGTGGGCGATGAGCAGGTCGGCGTGCACCGTGCGGGAGGCACCGAACAGCGGCGTGATCGCCGAGTCCCGCGCGAAGGCCTCGACGTGCGCGCACCACTCGGCGGCCCGCGTCCACTCACCGGCGGCCGAGCACCCCGCCACCAGGTTGCAGTAGGCCTCGCCGAGGGTGTGCACGTCCCGCGCCCGGCCGGCGGTGGCCGCCACCATGGCCTCCTCGAGCAGCCGCAAGCCGGGCTCCCGCCGGCCGGCCCGGACCTCGGCCCGCCCCAGCAGGCTGATCGCCAGCACCTCCAGGTCGTCGTCCCCGGTCACCCGGGCGACCTCCAGGGCGCGGGTCGCCGCCGCGGCCTGGTCGCACACGGTCGCCGCCTGCCGGGCGCGCTCGACGGCCACCCAGCCGTGACCGGCGCACAGCGGGACGTCGGCCACCACCCGCTCGGCCCGGGCCAGCCACCCGCGCGCCGCCGACCCGTGCCCGCCGAGGACGTGCTGGTGGGCCACCCACACGGCCGACCGGGCCGCCTCACCGCACCGGCCGGCCCGCAGGTGGTCGGTGAACGCCTGCTCGGGCAGCGCGATCGCCTCGGGGACCCGGCCGAGGAACCACTGCGCCTCGGCCAGGCCGTCCCGGGCGTCGGCGGAGCTCCCTACGGCGAGGGCGGCGGCGTACGCCGAGCGGGCGGACTCCCAGTCCGCCCGCTCGAGCGCCTGCCTGCCGGCCCGCAGCTGCGCGGCCCCCTCGGGCCCCTGCACGCGCCGAGCCTCCCACGGACCGGCCGGGCTGAGGAGCCGCCGAGCGGTCAGCGCCGGGTGCCGACGGCGAGCAGGTACTCGCTGCCGAACCGGGCCTGCTCCGGCGTGCCCTGGTCGAACTCGTCGCACACGGCGTCCACCGCAGCGTCGAACTCCGCCTCCCGGCCCTCCCGCACCGCGTTGGCGCGGGCGGCGATCGTCGGCCCGTAGTACGCCCGGAAGTGCCGGGCGTAGTCGTGCGCCTGCGGGAACGCGGTGATCTCCAACGCCTCCCGGCGCAGCGTGGTCCACTCGACCCGGCCGCCGAACAGCGCGCGCAGGTGCTCCTCGCTCCCCCACAGCGGCGGGGGCTGGGTACCGGGCGGAGGCGGGGGCATGAACGGCTTCATGGCGCGGAACAGCGCGCCCACCATGCCCTCGGGTGTCCAGCAGAGCACGCCGATGGTGCCGCCGGGCCGGCAGACCCGGACCAGCTCGTCGGCCGCCTCCTGGTGGTGCGGGGCGAACATGACGCCGATCGCGGACATCACGACGTCGGCGGACGCCTCGTCGAACGGCAGGTGCTCGGCGTCGGCCTCGGTCCACTCCAGCGACAGCCCGGACTCCTCGGCCGTCCGCCGGCCGGCGGCCAGCAGCTCCGGGGTGAGGTCGCTCGCGGTGACCCGGGCCCCACGGGCCGCGGCCGGCAGGGCTGCGTTCCCGGTCCCGGCGGCGACGTCGAGCACCCGGTCGCCGGCGCTGATGCCGCAGGCCGCGACCAGCCGGGGCCCGAGCGGGGTCAGGAAGGTCTCGACCATCCGGGGATAGTCCCCGGAGGCCCACATGGCGCGGTGGCGGGCCTTCAGTTCGGTGTCGGGAACGGTGGCGGTCATGGTGCCTCCTCGGCAGCGTGGATCACTGCCGCCGAGCCTGGCCGCCACCGCTCCCCGTCACATCGGGCGAACTCCCCATCCGCTGCCCATCGGGATGGGGCGGCCCGTCAGTTGCCGCTGGAGAAGGCGGCGTCGAAGGCGGCGGCGGGCGGGTCGAAGGCCAGCCGGCGGACGAACTCCAGCGCTTCGGGCGCCCCGACCAGCCGGTCCATGCCGGCGTCCTCCCACTCCACCGAGATCGGCCCGGTGTAGCCGATGGTGTTCAGCATCCGGAAGCACGCCTCCCACGGCACGTCGCCGTGGCCGGTGGAGACGAAGTCCCAGCCGCGCCGCGGGTTGGCCCACGGCAGGTGGGAGCCCATCCGGCCGTTGCGCCCGTTACCCACCTGACGCTTCGCGTCCTTGCAGTCCACGTGGTAGATCCGGTCCCGGAAGTCCCACATGAACCCGACCGGGTCCAGGTCCTGCCACACGAAGTGCGACGGGTCCCAGTTCAGCCCGAACGCCTCGCGGTGCCCGATCGCCTCCAGGGTGGCGACCGTCGTCCAGTAGTCGTAGGCGATCTCCGAGGGGTGCACCTCGTGCGCGAACTTGACCCCGACCTCGTCGAAGACGTCCAGGATCGGGTTCCACCGGGCGGCGAAGTCGGCGTAGCCGTCGGCGATCATCGACTCGGGCACCGGCGGGAACATCGCCACGGTCTTCCAGATCTTGCTGCCGGTGAACCCGACGACGACGTCGACGCCCAGGGCGCGGGCGGCACGGGCGGTCAGCTTCATCTCCTCCGCCGCCCGCTGCCGGACGCCCTCGGGGTCGCCGTCGCCCCACACCCGGGCGTTGACCATCCCGCGGTGCCGCTCGTCGATCGGGTCGTCGCAGACGGCCTGGCCGTTGAGGTGGTTGGAGATGGCGTACACCGACAGGCCGTGCCGCTCCAGGATCCCCAGCCGCTCCTTGACGTAGGACTCGTCCTCGGCGGCCCGGGCGACGTCGAGGTGGTCGCCCCAGCAGGCGATCTCCAGGCCGTCGTAGCCCCAGCCGGAAGCCAGCCGGCACACCTCCTCGAACGGCAGGTCGGCCCACTGGCCGGTGAACAGGGTGACGGGGCGGGGCATCAGTTCTCTCCCGGGTGGTCGTCGGTGGGGATCTCGGTCCAGGTGGAACGGTCTGCGGCACTGCGCTCGACGGCGTCCAGCACGCGCTGGACCTGCAGCCCGTCGGCGAAGGACGGCCGGGGCTGCGAGCCTTCGGCCAGCGCCCCCACCAGGTCCACCACCTGGTGGGTGAAGCCGTGCTCGTAGCCCAGGCCGTGCCCGGCCGGCCACCAGGCAGCCACGTAGGGGTGCTCGGGCTCGGTGACCACGATCCGCCGGAAACCGGCGGTCTCGGCCGGCTCGGCGCCGTCGTAGAAGTCCAGGACGTTCATGTCCTCGAAGTCGAAGGCCAGGCTGCCGGCCGACCCGTTGACCTCGATCCGGATCGCGTTCTTCCGGCCCAGGGCGAACCGGGTCGCCTCGAAGGTGGCCAGCGCGCCCTCGGTGAACCGGCCGAGGAACACGGCCGCGTCGTCGACGGTCACCTCGCCCATGCCCTCCCCGGCGACCCCGCCGAGGGTGCCGGTGCTGGCCGGCAGCGGCCGCTTGCGGACGAAGGTCTCCATCAGCGCGCTGACCCCGGTCAGCCGCTGGCCGGTGATGAACTGGGTGAGGTCGACGATGTGCGCGCCGATGTCACCCAGCGCGCCCGAGCCGGCCTTGTCCTTCTGCAGCCGCCACGACATCGGGGCAGCCGGGTCGGCGATCCAGTCCTGCAGGTACTGCGCCCGGACGTGCCGGATGGTGCCCAGCCGCCCGTCGGCCACCAGCTTCCGGGCGAGCGACACCGCCGGCACCCGGCGGTAGGTGAAGCCGACCATCGCCCGCACCCCGGACGCCGCCGCCCGGTCCGCGGCCGCGACCATCGCCTCGGCCTCGGCGACCGAGTTGGCCAGCGGCTTCTCGCACAGCACGTGCTTGCCCGCCTCGAGCGCGGCGATCGCGATCTCGGCGTGGGTGTCACCGGGGGTGCAGATGTCGACCAGGTCGACGTCCGGGCGCTGCAGGACGCGGCGCCAGTCGCTCTCGGTGTCCGCCCAGCCCAGCCGGTCGGCCGCGGCCGACAGCGCGGCGGGGTCGCGGCCGGCCAGCACGGTCAGCTGCGGGGTGAGCGGTAGGTCGAAGAAGCGCGGCGCGGTGCGCCACGCGTGGGAGTGGGCCACGCCCATGAAGGCGTAACCGATCATGCCGACGCGCAACGGCGGCGCGGAGGGGGTCATCGCAGGCTCCAGGGAGGACGACCGGGGACGCCGACGCTCGTCGGCGTCCCCGGCGGTGCGGTCAGGACTCGAACGCGCTGTCGATGTACTGGTCGACGTTGTCCTTGGTCACGACCGGCGCGTTGAGCACGATCTGCTTCGGCACCTCGTTCTCCACCAGGTCCGACATCGCCTTGTCCTGGACCAGCAGGCGGGCCATCTTGACGCCGTCCGCGGCCTGGGTCGAGGGGTAGATGACCGTGGCCTTGAGCACCGAGTCGTCCGCCTGGATGCTGCGCATCGCGTTCGCCGAACCGGCACCGCCGACCATGAAGAACTCGTCCCGGCCGGCGTTGTTGATCGCGGCGAGGACGCCGACGCCCTGGTCGTCGTCGTGGTTCCAGATCGCGTCGATCTTGGGCGCGGCCTGCAGCAGGTTCGAGGCGGCCTCCTCACCGGACTCGACGGTGAACTCCGCCGCCACCCGGTTGCTGACCTTCAGCCCGCAGTCACCGAGCGCGTCGGCGAAGCCCTGGCTGCGCTCCTGGGTGAGCGGCAGCGAGTCGATGCCGGCGATCTCGGCCACGACGGCGTTCGGGGTGTCCGACAGCTGGGAGCAGATGTACGTGCCCGCCGAGACGCCCATGCCGTAGTTGTCCCCGAGCACCGTGGCGCGCGCGGCGAACGGGCTGTCGAACTGGCGGTCGACGTTGATCACCGGGATGCCGGCGTCCATCGCCTTGAGGGCGACCGGGGTCAGCGCCGCGCCGTCGAAGGGCAGCAGCACGATGGCGTCGACCTTGTCGTTGATGAACGTCTCGACCTGGCTGATCTGGGTGCTGACGTCGTTGGTGCCCTCGGCGACCTGCAGCTCGACGTCGTCGTACTTGTCCGCCTCCGCCTTGGCGGCGTTGGTGATCCCGGACATCCAGCCGTGGTCGGCGGCCGGGGCGGAGAAGCCGATGGTGACCGTGTCGCCGGTGTCGTCGTTGGAACTGGCCGCGTTGTTGCCCCCGCTGTCGGAGCTGGACTCCTCCGGGGAGTTGCTGGTGCACCCGGCGACGAGCGCGGTGGCCCCGACCAGGCAGAAGGTGGTGGTCAACAGGCGCCGGAACGGCCGCTGCCGCGTTGCAGACATCGTTCTCTCCTCGTATCGAGCCGTCCTGGGCAGTCCAGGAGTCGGATGGGACTGACGGGTGCTGCCCCCCGACGGCCGGTGGACCCGGGCTGGGGGTCGTGCTGGTCCGCGCCGGGGCGCGGCCAGGTCAGAGGGTGGGGTCGCCGGAACCGGGGCGCTGCCCGGCCGGCCCGCCGGGGACGGACGACCCGCCGGACACCGTGCCGGCCGGACCGCCGGTGGCCAGGGCGCCACCTGCGGCGCCGTCACCGCCCGGCGCGGCGTCCAGGGACCGGGGCTTGCGCATCCGGAACCCGCCCGTGGCCAGCCGCTGCTGCAGCAGCACCGCGGCCACGATGATCACGCCGCGGGCCACCGCCTGGGCCGAGCTGGAGAGGTTGTTGAGGGTGAAGACGTTGCCGAGCGTGGTGAAGATCAGCACGCCGAGCACGGTGCCGACGATGGTGCCGCGGCCGCCGACGAGCAGCGTGCCGCCGATGACCACCGCCGCGATGGCGTCCAGCTCGTAGAGGCCGCCGTGCGTGGAGCTGCCGGTCGTGGTGCGCGCCATCAGCATCACCGCCGCGATCCCGCAGCAGAACCCGGAGAGCACGTAGAGCCAGAGGGTGTGCCGCTGCACCCGGATGCCGGCCAGCCGGGCCGCCTCCGCATTGCCGCCGACGGCGAAGGTGCGCCGGCCGAACGTCGTCCGGTTCAGCAGCACCCAGCCGGCCACGGCGACCAGCGCGAAAACGATCACCAGCGTCGGGATGCCGAGCACGTCGCCGGAGAAGAACCGGATGAAGTCCTGGTCCTGGACGATCTGGGTGCGCCGGTTGGAGATGATCTCGGCCAGCCCGCGGGCCGCGGCGAGCATCGCCAGGGTGGCGATGAAGGCGACCAGCTTGCCGTAGGCGATCACCACGCCGTTGACCAGCCCGGCGATCGACCCCACCAGCAGCGCCGTGACCACCATGACGATCCAGTGCGAGTCCTCGGCCATCTGCTGGGTGGCCAGCGTGGTGGCCCACACCGAGGACAGCGCCACCAGCGCGCCGACCGACAGGTCGATGCCGCCGCCGATGATCACGAAGGTCATCCCGACGCTGACCACACCGATGACGGAGGCCAGCCGCAGGATGGTCAGCACGTTGTCGACGTCGGCGAACCGGTCGCCCGCCGTCACGACGCCGGCGATGCACAGGAGCGCCAGCGCGATGATCAGCCCGAGGTTGCGGCCGAGCGGCCCGGCGAGCAGACCGCCACCACCGCCGCCCGTCCGGGGCGCGTGGGCGCCGGTCGTCGCGCCGGTCGGCGTCGTCGTGGTCGAGTGGCTCACGCTGCGTCTCCTTGTCCGGCGGCGGCGCCGTGCGCCGTGCCCTGCATCACGAGGTCGAGCACCCGGTGCTCGTCGAGCTCGTCGGCCCCCGCGGCGGCCACGACGGCGCCGTCGGCCACCACCAGCACCCGGTCGGCCAGCCCCAGGACCTCGGGGATCTCGCTGGAGACGACGACCACGGCCACACCGCGGTCGGCCAGCGCCCGGACGAGCGCGTAGATCTCCGACCGGGCGCCCACGTCCACCCCGCGGGTCGGTTCGTCCAGCAGCAGGACCTTGCAGTCGCGCAGCAGCCACCGGGCCAGCACGACCTTCTGCTGGTTGCCGCCGGACAGCGTCCGGACCTCGCGCTCGACGTCGACCGGACGCAGGTCCAGCGACTCGGCCTGGTCCCGCGCGGCCTGCTTCTCCGCGCCCCCGGACAGGAACCCACCGCGGGCGAACCGGCCCAGGGTGGACAGCGTGATGTTGCGGTAGATCGGCTCGCCGAGCAGCAGCCCCTGGCTCTTGCGCTCCTCGGGGGCCAGCCCGACCCCGGCGGACACCGCGGCCGCCACGTCGCCGGCCCGCAGCCGCCGGCCGGCCACCCGGACCGTGCCGCCGGTGGCCTTGCGGGCGCCGTAGACGGTCTCCAGGATCTCCGACCGCCCGGAGCCCACGAGCCCGGCCAGGCCGAGGACCTCCCCGGGCCGGACGGTGAAGGACACCCCGGTGAACTGACCGGCCAGCGCCAGGTCGGTGACCTCCAGCAGCGGCTCGGCCTGCGGGTCGACCGCCGCGCCGCGGGGCGGGAAGACGTACTCGATGGTCCGGCCGGTCATCAGCGTGATGACCTCGCGGGTCGGGGTGTCGCGCACCGGCAGGCCGGTGGCCACCGTCCGGCCGTCCTTGAGCACGGTGATCCGGTCGCCGACCTGGCGGATCTCCTCGAGCCGGTGGGAGATGTAGACCACCGCGACGCCGGTGGCGGTGAGGTCGCGGATGACCTGGAAGAGGTGATCGACCTCCTCGCTGTCGAGGACGGCGGACGGCTCGTCCATGACGATGAGCCGGGCGTCCTGGGACAGCGCGCGGGCCATGCTGACCATCTGCTGTGCTGCCGCCGACAGCGAGCCGACCTCGGCCGTGGGCCGGATCTCGGGGTGGCCGAGCCGGGTGAGCAGCTCGGCGGCGGCCCGGTTGGCCTGCGCCGGCCGGGTGATGCCCAGCCGGGACCGCTCCCGGCCGAGGAAGACGTTGTCCGCGACGGTGAGCCCTGAGACCAGGTCGAGCTCCTGGTAGATGGTGGCGATGCCGCGGCTCATCGCGGCCTGCGGGTCGCCCAGGACGACCGGTGCGCCGTCCCAGAGGATCTGGCCCTCGTCGGGCTGGTGGGCACCGGCCAGCACCTTGATCAACGTGGACTTGCCGGCGCCGTTCTGCCCCAGCAGGCAGTGCACCTCGCCGGCGCGGACCTCGAGGTCGACACCGTCCAGCGCCCGGACGCCCGGGAACTGCTTGACGATGCCGTGCATCTCCAGCAACGGCGCCGGAGCGGGGTGCGCCCCGTCAGGGGTGCCGAGCGACATGCCACCAGCTCCAGACTTTTGCTCAACACTGAACACAAGTACGTGCAGGGCGGACACTATGGCCGCGGTCACACGTCGGTCAAGGAGCAGCGCCTGCGTTACCGAACCGCAACCCGCTGATGGGTGAACGGGGTCGGAGGGAGGGCAGGTCGCTCAGCGGGCGGGGTGGGGACCCGCGACCGCCTGGGCCGGCAGCCGGGAGGCGGAGCTGACCGACTCCTCGTCGAGGTACCCCTCGATCGCCATCAGCGCGGCACCGAGCCGACCGGACATGTCCGGCGCCTCGCTCACCGTGATCTCCAGCTTCCGGGCAGCCAGCGGGAGGGAGCGGCCGTAGACCGCCTCGCGGATCCCGGCCAGCAGCGGGGCCCCGGCCTGGGCGACGCCGCCGGTCATCACGATCCGGTGCGGGTTGAAGAAGTTGACCAGGCTGGCCAGCACGGTGCCGATCGTGCGGCCGGCGTCGCGGACCAGCTCCAGCGTGGGCCCGTCACCGTGCGCGGCGAGCTGGACGAGCTCCCGCGTCGACGTGACCGGCAGCCCCGCCGCGCGCGCGTCGCGGAGCAGGGCGCCACCCCCGGCGATGGCCTCCAGGCAGTTCTCGTTGCCGCACCGGCAGACCACCGACCGCCCCGGTGGCACCGGCACGGAGATGTGCCCGATGTCCCCGGCGCTGCCCTGCGCACCGCGGTACACCTGACCGTCGACGACGATCCCGCAGCCGATGCCGGTGCCGACCTTGATGACCAGCACGTCCTCGGCCGACCCGGCGACGCCCATCTCGCCCCGCGCCATGACGTTGACGTCGTTGTCGGCGAACACCGGGCAGCCGTACCGCCCGAACGCGCTCGGGATCGGGTGGTCGTGCCAGCCCGGCATGATCGGCGGGTGGACCGGCCGGCCGGTGGAGAACTCCACCGGCCCCGGCACGCCCACGCCGATGGCGCACACGTCGGCGGGGGTCAGCCCGGCCTCGGCCAGCACCAGCTGGGCCAGCCGGTCCACCTCGGCGAGCACCGGCCCGGGGCCGTCGGCGATGTCGATCGGGTGGCCCACCGTGGCGAGCACCTCCGCGGACAGGTCGGTGACCGCGACGTCCACGCTGGTGACCCCGAGGTCGACGGCGAGCACGCACCCGGCCCGGCTGTTGAACCGCAGCAGCGTGGGTGGCCGCCCGCCGGTGCTCCAGCCGCGCCCGCCCTCCTCCAGCAGGTTGGCCGCGATCAGCTCGTCCACCCGCGCGCTGACCGTGTTCCGCGAGGCACCGGTGAGCGCGACCAGCTCCGCCCGGCTGCGCGCCCGGCCGGTGCGCACGTGGTGCAGCAGCGCGCTGGCCGAGGCGGAGGGGTGGACCACGGGGCCATGGTGGCACGCGGACGGGTGACCCGGCGTCCGCGCGGGACTGCGTGACGGTACGGCCCGCGGGAAGAACCTGGGCTCCGGACGCGCTGGCGCCGACGTGCACGCCGACTCGCGGAGGAACTGAGATGGGCTGGCTGCTGGACGCATCCGTGCACGTGCTGGGTGCCGACATCCTGTGGCGGGAGATCATCGGCAACGCCATCGGCCTGGCCAGCGCCGTCCTCGGCATGGGCCGGCGGACCGCGGCCTGGCCGGTCGGGATGGTCGCCAACGTGCTGCTGTTCACGGTGTTCCTGGGTGGGGTCTTCGCCACCCCGCAGGACACCGACCTGTACGGGCAGGCCGGCCGCCAGGTGCTCTTCTTCGCGGTCAGCGCCTACGGCTGGTGGCGGTGGCAGCGGAACCGGCGCACCGGCTCGGACGCCCCGGCCGTCGTCCCGCGCTGGGCCACCGGCAGAGAACGGCTGGGGCTGCTGCTGGCCGGGGCGGCCGGGCTGGCCGTCGCCTGGTGGGCGCTGACCCGGCTGGGCAGCTACGGACCGCTGGCCGACGCCTGGATCTTCGTCGGCAGCGTGCTGGCGACCTACGGCATGGCCCGCGGCTACCTGGAGTTCTGGCTGGTCTGGGTCGCGGTCGACGCCGTGGGCGTGCCGCTGCTGCTGCGGGCCGGCTACTACCCCTCGGCGCTGCTCTACGTGGTCTACGGCGCCTTCTGCCTCGCCGGCTTCGGCACCTGGCTGCGGTTGCGCCGGTCGGCGGTGCCACCGGTCGCCGACCCGGCGCTGGAGGCGATCGGCTGACCGGAACAGGCCGGGCCCTCCGGGTGCTGCCCTCCCCGTGACCGACCGCCCCGGAGCCTCCTCCGTCCCGACCGCACAGCCCACCCCACCGCCCTCCCCCGACGCCTCGGCGCTCGTCGTCGGCGCCAGCGGCATCACCGGCACCGCACTCGTCGACCGGCTGACCGCGGGGGGCTGGCAGGTCGCCGGCCTGTCCCGCCGTCCGGTGCCCGGGTCGCCGGCCCGGCACGTCGCCGCGGACCTGCGCTCGGCGGCGTCGCTGGCCGACGCGCTGGGCGAGCTGCGCCCCACCCACGTCTTCTTCTGCGCGTGGTCGCGGCAGCAGACCGAGGCGGAGAACATCGCGGTGAACCGGGCGATGGTCGCCGATCTGCTCGCCGCCCTGGCCCCCGGCCGCAGTGTCGCGCACGTCGCCCTGGTCACCGGCCTCAAGCACTACCTCGGCCCCTTCGAGGCCTACGGGCAGGGCGACCTGCCCGACACCCCGTTCCTCGAGGACGCCGAGCGGCTCCCGGTGCCGAACTTCTACTACGACCAGGAGGACGCCCTGTGGGCGGCCGCCGCCGAGCAGGGCGCCACCTGGAGCGTGCACCGGTCGCACACGGTCATCGGCCACGCCGTCGGCAACGCGATGAACATGGGGCTGACGCTGGCCGTGCAGGCCGCGATCTGCCGGGCCACCGGTCGCCCGTTCGTCTTCCCCGGCTCGCGGACCCAGTGGGACGGCCTGGTCGACATGACCGACGCCGGGCTGCTCGCCGACCACATGGTCTGGGCCGCCACCACCCCGGCCGCCGCCGACCAGGCGTTCAACGTCGTCAACGGCGACGTCTTCCGCTGGCGCCGGATGTGGCCGCGGCTGGCGGCCGCCCTCGGGGTCGAGCCGGAGGGGTTCGCCGGCGTGCCGCGCCCGCTGGAGCAGCAGATGGCCGGCACCGAGCCGGTGTGGGCGCGGCTCGCCGCCGAGCACGGCCTGGTCGAGCCGGACCTGTCGCGGGTCGCCTCGTGGTGGCACACCGACTCCGACCTCGGCCGCGACGTCGAGGTGCTGGCCGACATGTCCCGGAGCCGGCTGGCCGGCTTCACCGGCTACGTCCGCACCGAGGACGCCTTCCTGCGGCTGTTCGACCGCTACCGCGCGGACGGCGTCATCCCCGGCTGACCGGACCACGGCGGATCGACGCTCGGCGGGTCAGCGCTCGACGGGTCAGCGCTCGACGGGTCAGCGCTCGACGGGTCAGCGCTCGACGGGTCAGCGCTCGGCGGGTCAGCGCTCGGCGGGTCAGCGCTCGGCGGGTCAGCGCTCGGCGGGTCAGCGCTCGGCCAGGACCTCGTCCAGGTGGGCCAGCGGGTCGGCCTCCCCGCCGGCGACCAGGTCGTCCAGCCAGACGCGGAACGCCGCGAGCGCCCGGGCGACCATCAGCCGGGTCCGCCAGTCCGCCGGGCCGACCCCGGCCCGGCGGCGGAGCAGCTCCTCGGTGAGCTGGCGCTCGCGGCCGGACAGGTGCAGGAAGGGGTTGGCCCGCACCGCCGAGGCCGCCCCGGCGACCCGGAAGAACACCGCCATCCGGGTCCGGTCGGCGACGACGTACTGCCCGAGCTCGCGCAGGGCCCGGCGCAGTGCGCCGGCGTCGTCGAGCTCCTCGGGCGCCGCCGCCAGGGCCGCGGTCAGCCGGGCGGCCATCTGCCGGGCCGGCTCGGCCAGCACGTCCTCCTTGGTCGGGAAGTACCGGAAGAAGGTGCGGGGCGCGATCTCGGCCGCGGCGCAGATGTCGGCGACGGTCACCGCGTCGTACCCGCGCTCGGCGAACAGGCCCATCGCCACATCGACCGTGGTCGCGCGGCTGTGCGCCCGCTTCCGCTCCCGGAGCCCCTCGGTGCCGGCGCCTGCCCGCTCGGTCACGGACGACCTCCTCAGGTGGTTGGGGTGAGCAACGACACACCGGCCGGGTCCCGCACAGCGCCGCCTGCTGTGCGACCGTACGACTCGTGGCAGTTTGTGCCACTTTGTCCTCCGGCGCGTGCCCCGTCCGGGTCAGCCCTGAGTCTCCACGGGAGTCCCCTTGTCCCAGACCACCCATCCCGCGGCGATCTCCGCCACGCGGGTCGAGCCGAGCTCCGGCTGGGAGCCACGCCAGGTCGCCGCGGTCGCGATCGTCGCCGTCTGCGGCGTCCTGGTGTCGCTCACCCAGTCGCTGCTCGTGCCGGTGCTGCCCGAGCTGCAGGCCGCCCTGGGCAGCTCCACGAGCGGCACCCAGTGGCTGCTCACCTCGACCCTGCTGGTCGGGGCCGTGGCGGTGCCGGTCTTCGGCCGGCTGGGCGACCTGTACGGCAAGCGGCTGATGCTGCTGACCGCGGCCGTCGCGCTCTTCGCCGGCTCGCTGATCTGCGCCCTCAGCGACACCCTGCCGTGGCTGATCGTCGGCCGGGCGGTCACCGGCTTCTCCGTCGCCGCCATCCCGCTGGGCATCAGCCTGATCGGCTCGGTGCTCCCCGCTCACCGGGCCGGTACCGCCATCGCGCTGGTCAGCGCCACGCTGGGCATCGGCGGCGCGCTCGGCCTGCCGCTCGCCGCGCTGGTCGCGGAGAACGCCGACTACCACGCGCTCTTCTGGATCTGCGTGGCCGGCGGCGCGATCGCCTTCGTCGGCATCCGGCTCGCCGTCGCCGAACCGCCGCGGGCCGCGTCCGGCCGCCTGGACCTCGGTGGCACCGTGCTGCTCGCGGCCGCCCTGGTGTCGCTGCTGCTGCCGCTGGCCCAGGCGACGACCTGGGGCTGGGGCGACGCGAGGACGATCGGGCTGCTGGCCGCCGCCGTCGTCCTGCTGATCGCGTTCGTGCTGGTCGAGCGCCGGGTCGCCTCGCCGCTGGTGGACATGGTCACCAACGCCCGCCCGGCCCTGCTGCTGACCAACCTGGCCTCGGTCTGCGTCGGCTTCGCCCTGTTCGCGATGCTGATCGGCACCGCCTCCTACCTGCAGGCCCCGGAGGCCTCCGGCTACGGCTTCGGCTCCTCGGTGCTGGCCAGCGGCATGGCGATGTTCCCCAGCGGGGTCGCCATGCTGCTGCTCTCCCCGGTGTCGGCGACGCTGTCCCGGCGCTTCGGTCCCAAGGTCACCCTGGCGATCGGCGCGCTCGTCATCGCCGTCGGGTTCTCCTCGCGCATCGTGTTCACCGGCTCGTTCTGGCAGATCGTGGTCGGGACGACGATCGCCGGCGCCGGCACCGGGATCGCCTACGCCGCCATGCCGAGCCTGGTCCTGCGCGGTGCGCCGGCGTCGGAGCTCGCCGCGGCCAACGGCCTCAACGCCCTCGCCCGCAGCGTCGGCAGCTCGCTGGCCAGCGCGATCGGCGGCACCATCCTGGCCGCCTCGACGATCACGCTGGGCGCCTACGCGCTGCCGTCGCTGACCGCCTACCGGGTGCTGTTCGCCGCCTGCGCCGGGGCAGCCGTGGTCGGTGCCCTCGTCGCGCTGGTCATCCCCACCGGGCGGCGCCCCGAGGAGCCCGCCGCCGGCTGACCCGCATGCCCCCGGCGGGCCGGCGCTTGACGCCCGGCCCGCCGGTGCGGTCGGGTCCGTGCATGACCACCGGACCCCTCGCCGGGCTGCGCGTGCTGGAGCTGACCGGCCTCGGGCCCGCCCCCTTCGCCGCGATGCTGCTGGCCGACCTCGGCGCGGACGTGCTCCGCATCGACCGCCCGGGGACCCGGCCGTCCACCGGCTCGACCGAGCACGACCTGCTCTCCCGCGGCCGCCGGTCGGTGGCGGTCGACCTCAAGCACCCGGACGGCCCGGAGCTGGTCCGCCGGCTCGCCGAACGGGCGGACGTGCTGCTCGAGGGCTTCCGCCCCGGGGTCACCGAGCGGCTGGGCATCGGGCCCGAGGACTGCCTGGCCCGCAACCCCCGGCTGGTCTACGGCCGGATGACCGGCTGGGGCCAGGAGGGCCCGCTGTCCCCGACGGCCGGGCACGACATCGGGTACATCGCCGTCACCGGCGTGCTGCACGCCATCGGGCGGGCCGGCGGCCCGCCGCAGATCCCGCTCAACCTCCTCGGTGACTTCGGCGGCGGCGGGATGTACCTGGTGGTGGGGGTCCTCGCCGCGCTGCTCGAGGCCCGGGTCAGCGGCCGGGGCCAGGTGGTCGACGCGGCGATCGTCGACGGCACCGCCCACCTGGCCACGATGGTGGTCGGCATGCTCGGCGGCGGACTGTGGCGGGACGAGCGGGGCGTGAACCTGCTCGACTCCGGCACCCCCTGGTACGACGTCCACGAGACCGCCGACGGCCGGTACCTCGCGGTGGGCGCCCTCGAGCCGCAGTTCTACGCCGAGCTGGTCGACCGGCTGGAGCTCACCGATGCGGCCCCCGACCGGGCCGGCGCTGATCCCGAGGTGCTGCGCGGGCTGATCGGCGACGCGGTCCGCCGGCGCACCCGGGACGAGTGGGTCGAGGTCTTCGCGGGCAGCGACGCCTGCGTCGCCCCGGTGCTCTCGTTCACCGAGGCCCGCGAGCACCCGCACCTGGCGGCCCGGCGGACCTACGTCGAGCACCACGGCGTCGTCCAGCCCGCACCGGCGCCGCGGTTCTCCCGGACGCCGGCCACGCTGGACCGGCCGCCGGCCGGGGCCGGTGCGCACACCCGGGAGGCACTCGGCGACTGGGGCATCGAGGACGTCGACGGCCTGCTCGCCGCCGGGACGGTGGCGGAGGACCCTGCTGGTCGGAGCTGACCGGCGCGCGGGTCCGGTGGCTACCGTCGGGAGGGACCCGCCGACGCCGCCCGGATCACCGACGACGCCCAGCCCCCATGACGCAGGGACCCCGATGACCCCCACCGCACGATCCGGCCCGCCGCAGGACCGTCCAGCCGCACCGGCGCCGCCTCCCCCGCCGGGCTGGCGTCGCTGGCTGATCCCGATCGGCGTGGGCATCACCGTGGTGCTGCTGCTCCTCCCGCGGATGGGCGGCGCCCCCACGCAGGTCGACTACGGGCAGCTGTCGCAGCAGGTCGCGGCCAGGCACGTGGACACGCTGGCGCTGACCGCCGACGGCGCGATCAGCGGCAGCTACCGGTCGGACTACCGCGGCGGGGAGGAGTTCACCTCGCACTACCCCACCGGCGTCCAGGGCGTCGACGAGACGTTCCTGACCCAGGTCCGGGACCCGGCCTTCGTCCCGCACTTCTCCGCGACCGGCGCGACCGGGTCGCTGCTGGGCACGCTGCTGTCCTTCCTGCCGATCCTGCTGTTCGTCGCCTACTTCGTCTACATCGGCCGGATGGCCCGCAGGGGCGCGCTCGGGGGCGGGCTCGGCGCCATGGGCGTCGGCAAGTCGCGGGCCAAGGTGGTCGACGCCGACCGCCCGACGACGACGTTCGCCGACGTGGCCGGCTACGACGGCGTCAAGCGCGACATCAGCGAGGTCGTGGACTTCCTGCGGTCCAACGAGAAGTACGCCGCCGCCGGCGCCATCGCACCGCGCGGCGTGCTGATGGCCGGCCCGCCCGGCACCGGCAAGACGCTGCTGGCCCGCGCGGTGGCCGGTGAGGCGTCCGTGCCGTTCTTCTCCATCACCGGCTCCGGCTTCGTGGAGCTCTACGTCGGCGTGGGGGCCTCCCGGGTGCGCGACCTGTTCGCCGAGGCCCGCAAGCGCGCCCCCTCGATCATCTTCATCGACGAGATCGACGCGATCGGCCAGCGCCGCGGGGCCGGGCTGTCGGTCAACGACGAACGCGAGCAGACGCTGAACCAGCTGCTCGCCGAGATGGACGGCTTCGACCCGGCCACCGGCGTCGTGGTGATGGCGGCGACCAACCGGCCGGAGACGCTGGACCCGGCACTGCTGCGCCCCGGGCGCTTCGACCGGCAGGTCGTCGTGCCGCTGCCCACGCAACCCGAGCGGGCCGCCATCCTGGCCGTGCACGCCGCCGGCAAGCACCTGCGCCCGGACGTCGACCTGCAGGCGACCGCGCGGGCCACCCCGGGGTTCTCCGGCGCGGACCTGGCCAACCTGATGAACGAGGCCGCGATCGTCGCCGTCCGCGACGACCGCAGCGAGATCACCGCCGCCGACCTCGGCCAGGCCCGCGACCGGATCCTGCTCGGCCAGCGGCAGGGCTCGAACTTCCTGCTGGAGTCGGAGAAGCGGAACGTGGCCGTGCACGAGTCCGGCCACGCCCTGGTCGCCGCGCTCTCCCCCGCGGCCGACCCGGTCGACCGGGTCACCATCCTGCCCAGCGGCATGGCGCTCGGGGTCACCGAGCAGGTGCCCGAGGAGGAGCGCCACCTCTACTCCGCGGAGCACCTGACCACCAGCCTGGCGGTGCGGCTGGGTGGCCGGGCCGCCGAGCTGGTCGTGTTCGGGCAGGGCTCGACCGGCGCCTCGAACGACCTGGCCGGCGCCACCGACCTGGCCACCCGGATGGTCCGCGAGTTCGGGCTCTCCGCCGCCCTCGGGCCGGTGGGGTACGGCAGCGACTCCCCGCAGTACCTCGGCGGCGGGTCGTCGGGGAACCGGGTCTACAGCGAGGAGACCCAGCGGGTCATCGACACCGAGGTGGCCCGGCTGCTGCGCGAGGCCGAGGAGCAGGCGGTCGCGTTGCTGCGCCGGAACCGGGGCGCCCTGGACGCACTGACGCAGCAGCTGCTGGAGCACGAGACCGTCACCGGGGACGTCGTCCGGGGCATCGCCGCGGCTGCCGGGACGGTGTCCGCGGGCACCCCGCAGAGCTGATCCGGGCGGTGGAGCAGCCCGCCGTCACCCACCCGTGGCGCCCTACCGGTCACCGCACCTGGTGACAAACGACAGCGGTTCCCGATAGGTTCAGCAGAGGGAACACACTGGTCGTGGGCACACCCAGGATGTCCGTTGCCGATCGCAGGTGTCCTTCCACGGGGGTGGGAACTGATGTCGCTCTACGAACGTCTCGGCCAGGACGTCGGGATCCGCACCGCAGTCGACGACTTCTACACACGGCTGGTCGCCGACCCGCAGGTGGCCCACTTCTTCGAGGGCATCGACCTGCCCCGGCTGCGGCGGCACCAGACGGCCCTGCTGTCCCAGGTCACCGGGGGCCCGGTCGAGTACTCCGGCCGCGAGCTCGCCGCTGGGCACGCCGGGCTGGGCATCACCGACGCGGACTTCGACCGCGTGGTCGGCCACCTGGTCGCGACCCTCACCGACCTCGGCGTCGCCGAGGACGACATCGGTGCGGTGGGCGCGGCGCTGGGGGCGCACCGGGGCGAGATCGTCACCGCCGCCGAACGCGCCGAACGCGCTGGCTGAGCCGGCAGGGAGACGAGGAGGGCGCACGTGGACATCCCGGCGATGCGGGCCAGCTTCAGCAAGGCCGCCGCTCACGGCGACCAGGTGCCGCTGTGGTTCTACTCGCACCTGTTCCTGACCCACCCGGAGACCCGGGACATGTTCCCGGTGTCGATGGCCCACCAGCGGGACCGCCTCTTCGCCGCCCTGGGCGAGGTCATGGCGCGGGTCGACGACCTGGACGCGCTCGTGCCGATCCTGCAGCAGCTGGGCCGGGACCACCGCAAGTTCGGCGCCCTCGCCGCGCACTACCCGGCGGTCGGGGCGAGCCTGCTCGCCACCCTGGAGCACTTCGACGACGACTGGGACGACGAGCTCGCCGCGTCCTGGACCGAGGCCTACGGCGTCATCGCCGACGTGATGATCGGCGCGGCCGACGCGGACGCGGACTCCCCGCCGTGGTGGGACGGTGAGGTGGTCGGGCACGACCGGCGCACCGTCGACGTCGCCGTGCTCACCGTGCGGACGGCGACGCCGCTGGCCTGGCTGCCCGGCCAGGCGGTCTCGGTGGAGAGCGAGCTGCGCCCGCGGTTGTGGCGCTGGTACTCCCCGGCGAACGCGCCCCGGCCGGACGGCACGCTCGAGCTGCACGTCAAGGCCCGGGACGGCGGACCGGTGAGCAGTGCGCTGGTCCGGCTGGCCCGGGTGGGCGACGCGGTCCGGCTGGGCCCGCCGGTCGGCCACCTCGCGCTGGACACCGACTCCGACCGGGACCTGCTGCTGGTCGCCGGCGGCACGGGCCTGGCACCGATGAAGGCGCTCGTCGACCAGGTGGCCCGGCAGGGCCCGCCGCGGCGGGTCGACCTGTTCGTCGGCGCGCGCACCGAGGACGGCTTCTACGACCGGGCCGACCTCCGCCGGCTCGAGCAGGAGCACCCCTGGCTGACGGTCACCTGCGCCGTCTCCCAGGAGAAGGGCTCGACCCTGGAGCACGGTGACATCGCCGACGTCGTCCTCCGGCACGGTCCGTGGACCAGCCGGGACGCCTACGTGGCGGGCAACCCGGTGACGGTCGAGGACACCGTCGTCCGGCTCCACCAGCACGGCGTGCCGATGGCACGCATCCGCACCGAGGTGTTCGCACCCAGCCGACCGAGCCCGACCGTTGACGGGAAGGTGACCGAATGACCACCAGCACCACGGGCCACGGGCGCGAGATGGGCCCGCCCACCGCCGACGACCTCCGCGCCGTGCACTTCACCCCGGCGAGCATGCTGCACCCCGGCTACACCGACCGCGAGGTCGACTCCTTCGTCGCCCGGGCCGCCGACGAGCTGGCCCGGCTCACCGACGAGAACGCGCAGCTCCGGGAGGAGGTGCAGGCCCTCCGGCAGCAGCTGGACGCCGTGTCCGCGCGCCCCTCCCCCAGCGACCAGGCCGTCGGCATCCTGGCCACCGCGCAGCTGACCGCCGACCAGTACGTGGCCGAGGCCGAGGACTTCAGCCGGCAGATGACCAGCGAGGCCCGCGCCCAGTACGAGGAGCAGCTGACCGAGGCCCGGGAGCGCGCCGGGGCGATCGTGCAGGCGGCCGCCGAGGCCCGCGCGGCGATCGTGGCCTCGGGGAACGGTGCGGTCGGCGACACCCCCGGCACCCAGGAGCTGCAGGACCAGATCGCCTACCTCAAGGCCTTCGGCCAGGCCACCCGGGTGCAGCTGCGCTCCTACCTGGAGGCGCTGCTGGCCGACGTGGAGATCGAGTGGGGCAGGGCGCACCCGGCGGTCGTCCCACCGGCGCTGACGGCCGACCGCGAGCAGCGCGGGGCCACCGCGGTGGGTCCCGCGGCCGACGACCCGGACCGCGACGGTGCCGTGGCCGCCGGCCCCGTGCCGGCCACCCGGTCGCCGTACTGACGGCTGACCGGGTGGCCGCACGGGTCAGCCGGCCGGGGTGCGGTCCCGCGGCTGGGGGGCCACCACGTTGGGCGGCTCGGCCGGGATGCTCGCCGCCAGGGTCGCCAGCGCGTCGCTGATCCGACCGGTGAGCAGCTGGAGCGACTCGGTGGCGCGGTCCCGCTGGGCGTGCAGCTGCTCGATCTCCCGCCGGGCCGCGGCCACCACCTCCGCGGCCGCCGCCATCTCCTGCTCCTGCTGCCGGCGGGCCTTCTCCTCGGCCGCCGCACGCCCCGCGGCGGCCTCCTCCTCCAGCAGCCGGCGCTCCTGCGCCGCTTCCGCCGCCAGCCGCTGCTGCTCGCGCAGCGCGGCCGCCCGCAGCTCCCCGGCCTCGGCCCGCGCCGTCGCCAGCTCGTCCGCGGCCTCGGCTCGGATCGCCGTCGCCCGGTCCCGCTCGGCCGTTGCGGCGTCCTCGGCCTCCCGGGCGTGCTGCATCATCGCCGCCGACCACGTCCGCGCGGCGGTCACCAGCCCGTCGGCCTCGGCGGCGCCGGCGGCCCGGATCTCCGCCGCCTCGTCGGCGGCGAGCTCCAGGATGTGCGCGACCCGTTCGGAGAACAGCCGGGCCTCCCGGCTCCCGGCGGACCGGGACAGCTCCTGCCGGGCCCGGTCCAGCTCGGTCGAGACGGCGGCGAAGCGGGCCGCCATCTCGTCGGCGGACCGGCGGGCCGCGCGGAGCTCCCGCTCGGCCCAGGTGACGTAGCTGTCGACCTGGGAGCGTTCGTAGCCGCGGACGGCGCCGCGGAAGACGGGCAGGAACTCCAGCACGCTGTCCAGGTCGCCCTTGAGGTTCGGTCTGCGCGGTTCGGGGACCGCGGAGGGTCCGGCGTCGGCCGCCGGCACGAGGGTGAGCGGCTCGGTCGTCGGGGTCTCAGGGGTCTGGGGTCCAGCGGTCTGGGGCATGGGTCCTCCCGCATCCGGTCCTGCCGGGTGGCGCCGTCCGTGGCGTCCCCGCCATGGTGGGGGCCGGGTGGTGACCGGGAGAACAGGTCATCGGAGTGCCGTGAGCGAAACGTGACCTGCCGGAACAGGCGCGCTCAGCCCGCCGTCGGCCGGTACCCGGTGAGCCGGCGCCAGAGCCAGCCCGAGGGCACCTGGCGGCCGGTGACCAGGTAGGCGGGGACGGAGTCGACCATCAACGTCTTCTCCAGCGCGCGGCGGGAGACCGGGCGCCCGGCCAGCAGCAGCTCGTCGTCGGCGCGCAGCACGAACCCGTCGTCGGGGGCCAGCACGCTCTGCCCGTCGCGGAGCAGCAGCACCGGCACGACCGGCAGCCGCTGGTCGCGGTCGTCGGGGCTGCGCAGCAGGTCGCCCAGCGCCAGGGAACCCTCGGCCAGCCACGGCCCCAGGGACGGCGCCTCGGTGCTGTTGAGCCGGACCTTGAACAGCGCCCCGAGCCGGTCGCCGCACTCGCCGCTCAACCGGTCGATGAGGCCGGCGGCCCACTCGTCGTCCTGGCCGGCGAGCTCGCGGACGAAGCGCCAGAGCAGCGGGGTGCTCAGCCGGGCGTAGACCTCGTGCGCGATGACCTCGGTGGGGACCAGGAGCGCGTCGACGTCCATGGCGGCGAACAGCGCCGCGCTGGTCGGCTGGTTCTGCCGGGCGGCGACGAACAGGTCCGGGTTGACCCGGCGGGCCGCGGCCACCAGCGACAGGTTGGTGGTGTCGTTGTCCGTCCCGGCGACGAACCCCACGGCCCCGGGCAGGTCGGACGCGGCCATCACGTCGGGGTCGGACTCGTCGCCGACGACCAGGTGCAGCAGCGGGTCGGGCTCGGGGTCCTCCCCCGGCCGGGGCTCGATGACGGTGACCTCCAGCCCCTCGGCGCGCAGATCGGCGGCGAAGTGCCGGCCGAAGCGGCCGTAGCCGCAGACCACCCACCGGCCCGGTGCCGGCGCGGAGCGTCGTGGTGGCAGGTCGGCCCCGGGCCCGCTCTCCAGCCAGGTCATCAGCTGGTAGGCCGCCGGTGAGTGCAGCGCCAGCCGCAGGTGGTCGCCGAACCGGTCGAAGGGGTTGATCACCGTCGGGGTGCCGAACGCGCTCATCCGCTCGGCCACCACGGCCGAGGTGGTCCGGGTGACCACGGTGAGCTCCGGTCGCAGCAGCGCCGCGGTCATGGTGACGGCGAGGTTCGCCTCGTCGTCGTCGGTCAGCGCGAGCACGGCCTCGCAGCACGGGTGGGTCAGCCCGGCCACCCGCAGGTCGTGCGGGTTGCGCGCGTCGCCGGCCAGGCCGGGCACGTCGGCGCGGAGGGTGTCCAGCTCCAGGGCGTCGATCCGGGCGTCGGAGACGTCGACGACGGTGAACCGGCGGCCCAGCTCGTCGAAGGAGCGGCCGAGCAGCTCACCGGTCTGCCCGTAGCCGACGATCAGCAGGAACGGCTCGCGCAGCCGGGAGACCTTGCGGCTGAAGTGCTGCAGCGCCAGCGCCGCCCGGAACGCCCGGTCCTGCAGCAGGGACAGCAGCGCGCTGATCGCGTACGCCCAGCCGATGACCGACAGGTAGATCGTGCCGGTCACCCACAGCCGCTGCGCCGCCGTGAACGGGTAGGGCAGCTCGCCGAAGCCGATCGTCGTGGCGGTGTAGCTCATGACGTAGAAGGAGTCGAAGATGCTCAGCCGGTACGGCCGGCCGGCGTCGTCGACCCCGGTGATCAGGCTCAGGCCCAGCACGCTCACCGCGAAGATGAGGATCAGCGTGATCAGCGGGGCCCGCATCCGCCGCAGCACCAGGAAGATCGGCGCCGAGGCCTGCACCCCCGACACCACCCCGGCGGGGACCGGCCGCTTGCCCGGCAGCTGCCGCTCGCCCATGGCCGGCCGGCGGCCGTCGCCGGAGGAGCTGGTCACCGGGGTCCGCCCTCAGGAACGACGGAACGAGCTGGTCTCGATGACCAGCAGCATGAGCGAGACGACGTTGGCCAGCAGCGCCCCGCCGGACAGCGACACGATGCTCGCGGTCGCCTTGTCGGTGAGCCCCGCGCTGGACACGTGGGCGGCGAACACCCAGAACACCGTCGCGGCGATCAGCTGCAGGTCCGCGACCAGGCTGGTGGCCAGGTGCACCGCGCCGATCTGGGTGCGGTCACCGAACTTGAGCACCGTGGCGATCAGGTTGACCACCACCGCGGCGAACAGCTCGTACTCGTTGTGCAACTGCGCATCGGCGATGTCACCGATGAAGAAGCCGAAGTTCAGCGTGGCGGCGAGCGTCACGAAGAACCCGAAGACCACCTTCTCGAGGTTCACCCGGCCCCCCGGCTGCCGCAGTCGATCACCGTCGGACCCTAACGCCCGGTGCTCAGCTGCGCGCCGTGTGGAAGACCCGCAGCGCCGCGAGGGTCGCGGCCGGGGCCTCCTCGACCATGAAGTGCCCGCTGTCGATGGCCTCGCCGGTGACGTCCTCGCCCCACGCCCGCCAGACCTCCAGCGGGTCGTACCAGACGGGCAGCGCGCCCCGGCCGGCCCACAGCACCTGCAGCGGGCTGGTGATCCGGCGCCCCGCGGCCCGGTCGTCGTCGTCGAGCTGCCGGTCGCACCCCGCTCCGGCGCGGTAGTCCTCGCACATGGCGTGCACGACCGCCGGGTCGTGCAGGGCCCGGGTGTAGTCGGCGACCGCCTCGGGCCGGAAGCCCCGGATCACCCCACCGAACTCCGCGTCGAGGAAGAAGTGCTCCGGGTCGTGGCCGATGATCGTCTCGGCGATCGGCTCGGGCTGCGCCAGGAAGCCCCAGTGCCAGTAGCCGAGGGCGAAGCGCGCGTCGGCGCGGTCCCACACCTCCGCGGTGGGGACGACGTCCAGCACGGTCAGCCGGCGGACGACGTCCGGGGTGTCCAGCGCCATCCGGTAGGCCACCCGCCCGCCGCGGTCGTGGCCGGCCACGTCGAACCGGTCGAAGCCCAGCCGGCGCATGAGGGTGACGCCGTCGGCGGCCATCGCCCGCTTGCCGTACGTCTCGTGGGTGGGCACCGTCGCGGGCTGCGAGCTCTCGCCGTACCCGCGGAGGTCCGGCGCCACGACGGTGAACTCCCGCGCCAGGTCGGCGGCGACGCCGGCCCACATCAGGTGCGTCTCGGGGTAGCCGTGCAGCAGCAGGAGCGGTGGACCGGACCCGCCGGTGCGGACCCGCAGCGTCACCTCCCCCACGTCGACCCGGGACAGCTCGAACCCCTCGAAGCCGGGCTGCAGCGGAGCCGACATCGGTCCTCCTCGATCGGGTGCGGGTGCCGGCCGCCAGCCTCCCGCAGCAGCGGCCGCCGTGGGGTCCGGCTGCGCCCGGCCCCGACCCCCGGTAGACACGAGGGGTGACCGCGGACGCCGGCGACCCCCGGACCCCCCTGCCCGCCGACCGGCACCACCTCGACCAGCTGCGCGCGGCGACCGAACGGGCGGCGGCGGCCGCCGAGCCGCTGTCCTCCGCGCACGCCGGCGCCCCGGCGGAGCTGCTCGACCGCGCCGAGCAGGCGGTCGAGGCGGCCGGGCCCGACCTGCTCGTGCTCAGCGCCGACCTGCACGCCCACCCGGAGGAGGGCTACGCCGAGCACCGGTCGGTGCGGGCGGTGGCCGACCTGCTGGCCCGGCACGGCATCGAGGCGCAGGTCGGCGTGCACGGCCTGGACACCGCGCTGCGGGCCGCTGCGGGCAGCGGTGGACCGACGGTCGCGGTGCTCGCCGAGTACGACGCGCTGCCGGGCATCGGTCACGGCTGCGGGCACAACGTCATCTGCTCGGCCGCGGTCGGGGCCTTCCTGGGCCTGGCCGCCGTCCTGGCCGACGGCGGCGTCCCCGGGACGGCCGTGCTGCTGGGCACCCCGGCCGAGGAGGGCGGTGGCGGCAAGGAGCTGATGGCCCGGGACGGCGCCTTCGACGGGGTGGACGCGGTGGTCATGCTGCACCCGTTCTCCTACGACGCCGCGGTGCAGCCCTTCCTGGGCCGCCGCCAGCTGCGGGTGACCTACACCGGCATCGCCGCGCACGCCTCCGCGCAGCCGTTCATGGGCCGCAACGCCCTGGACGCGGTGGTCGCCGGGTACCAGGGCGTGGCGATGCTGCGCCAGCACGTGCCGGACACCGACCGGGTCCACGGGGTGATCACCGACGGCGGCCAGCGGCCCAACGTCGTCCCGGAGACCGCGAGCGCGCTGTACTACGTGCGCTCGGCGACGCCGGAGACGCTGGCCGACCTCAGCCGCCGGGTGGAGGCCATCGCGGTGGCCGCGGCCGCGATGACCGGGTGCGGCTACGAGCTGCACTGGGACGAGATGCCGGCCTACCTGCCGATCCGGGCGAACCTGGAGCTCGCCGCGCGCTGGACCCGGCACCAGGCCCGCCGCGGCCGCACCGCGCTGCCGCCGGGGGTCACGCCGGCGTCGCTGGCCGGGTCGACGGACCTGGGCAACGTCAGCGTCCGGGTGCCCGCCATCCACCCGATGATCGCGATCGCCGGCCCGGACACCTCGATGCACACCACCGGCTTCGCCGCGGCCGCCGCCTCCCCGGCCGGGGACCGGGCGGTGCTCGACGGCGCCGTGGGCCTGGCGCTGACCGCGCTGGACGTGCTGGCCGACCCCGAGGTGCTGGCGGCGGCCCGGGCGGAGTTCGAGGCGGCCGGCGGCGTGCTGGACGTGGCAGGCTCCCTCGGCTGACCGGGTCAGGGCGTGCGCAGCTGCCCGTAGAGCCGGGCCAGGTCGGGCAGCTGGTGGTGGGCGTTCAGCCCGCTGGGGTTGGGCGCGACCCACGTCTCGGCACCGCCGATCCGCTCGGGCTGCCGGCCCAGGGTGGCCTGCGGGCGCTCGAAGGCCACCCGCCAGGCGGTGACGCCCAGGACGGCGAGCACCCGGGGCCGGTACCGGGCGACCAGCTCGGCCAGCGCCCGGGCACCGTCCCGCAGCTCGGCCGCCGTCAGCTCGGCGGCCGCCCGGGTGGGGCGCGCCACGACGTTGGTCACCCCCAGCCCGAACGTGGGCAGCAGGTGGTCCTCCTCCGGCGTCAGCCGCCGCGGGGTGAGGCCGGCCAGGTGCAGCGCTGGCCAGAACCGGTTGCCCGGCCGGGCGAAGTGGTGGCCACGCTCGGCCGACAGCAGCGAGGGGTTGATGCCGCAGAACAGCACGTCGAGGTCGGGGGCGACGACGTCGCGCAGCGGCTTGGCGGGCTCGACCACGGGACCCAGTCTCCCGGGCGGGGTGTGCGGCCGGGTCCGGCGGGGCAGGGGCCGGGCATGACGACAGTGGCGGTCACCGGTAGCAGCGGCAAGCTCGGCCGGGCGGTGGTCGGCGACCTGCTGGCGCACGGCTGGGACGTCGTGGCGCTGGACCGGACGCCCAGCCCGCGCACCGACGTCGTCTCCTCCGTCGTCGACCTGACCGACTACGGGCAGGCCGTGGAGGCGCTGAGCGGCATCGACGACCGGCACGCCGGGGTGGACGCGCTGGTGCACCTGGCCGCCGTCCCGGCGCCCGGGCTGCTGCCCAACGCGGCGACGTTCGCGAACAACATGACCGCGTCCTACAACGTCTACACGGCCGCGCTGCGGGCCGGCGTGCGGAAGGTGGTCTGGGCCTCCAGCGAGACCGTCCTCGGCCTGCCCTTCGACACCCCGCCGCCCTACGTGCCGGTCGACGAGGAGTACCCGCCGACGCCGACCACCACGTACTCGCTGGTCAAAACGCTGGAGGAGGAGCTGGCCCGGCAGCTGTGCCGCTGGCACCCCGACCTGTCGATGACCGGGCTGCGGTTCAGCAACGTCATGTACCCCGAGGACTACGCCGGGTTCCCGGCCTTCGACGCCGACCCGGCGGTGCGCCGGTGGAACCTGTGGGGCTACATCGACGCCCGGGACGGCGCGCAGGCCGTGCGGCTCGGGCTGGAGCACCGCGAGCCCGGCGCCGACGTCTTCATCGTCGCCAACGCCGACACGGTGATGACCCGGCCGAACGCCGAGCTGCTGGCGGCGGAGTTCCCCGGGGTCCCGGTGACCCGCGAGCTCGGGCCGAACGAGACGCTGCTGTCGATCGACAAGGCCCGCCGGGTGCTCGGGTACTCCCCGCAGCACTCCTGGCGCGACGAGGTCGGCTCCCAGCCCCGGGCCTAGCCCGGCTCCCGGCCGGGCACCCGCAGGCCGTACTGGGCGATCTTCCGGTACAGCGTCGCCCGGGAGACCCCCAGCTCGGTGGCCGCCTGGGTGGCCGTGGTGCCCGGCCGGGTGAGGCAGCGCAGGATCTCGTCCCGCTCCAGCTGCTCCAGCCGGCTCAGCGACCGTGACCCGGCGCTGAGCACCGCGGGCGGCAGGTGGTGGACGTCGACGACGTCGGTGCGGGCCACCGCCTCCCGGACGACGGCGCGCAGCTCCCGGACGTTCTCCGGCCAGGAGTGCGCCGCCAGCGCCCGCAGCGCCCGCGGCGTGAACGGCACGTCGCGGTGCCGGTGCTCGCGGGCGAAGGCCAGCGCCAGCGGTTCGACGTCCTCGGTCCGGTGCCGCAGCGCCGGCACCTCGACGACCGAGTCGACCAGCGCCGCCAGCGACGCCGGGACGGCCGCCAGCGACGGGGCGGTGAGCACCACCGGCCGCACCGGGCCGGCCGGTGCCGATCCGAGCACCGCGGCCAGCTCGTCGGCCGCCCACGCCGGCAGCACGTCGGCGCCGGAGACGACCACGCAGGTGTCCGGGCTGGTGAGCTCCGGTGCCCACAGCGCGAGCCACGAGTCGACGTCGGCGGCCTGCGGCGGGCGGGCGACCAGCACCCGCTCGCGCCGCCGGCCGCCGTGCCGGGCCAGGCTGGCCACCGCGGACTTGCCGGCACCGGGCTCCCCGACGACCGCCAGCAGCCGGCCGGCCGCCACCGCGTCCCGGGCCGCGGCCACGGCGTCCCGCCACGCGCGGGAGGGGCACGGGTCGGCGCCGGGCAGCCGGTCGGCGAAGACGTGGAAGACCTCGCCGCGGGGCATCGGCCGCGCCGGGTGGCCGCCGGAGCGGACGTGCATCAGCGCGCTGGTGTTGCCCGCCGCCGACTGCGCCAGCGCGAGCAGCAGGTCGGAGGAGGCGTCGGACCAGGTGGTCATGTTGATGCTGCCGACCAGGTCCCCGGTGCGCGGGTCGAGCACCGGCACGGCGGCGCAGGTGTAGCGGCGCAGCGGCGCGACGAAGTGCTCGCCGGCGCGGACCAGCGACGGCACCCGGTCGGCGAGGGCGAGCCCGAGGCCGTTCGTGCCGGCGGTGCGCTCCCCGAAGTAGAAGCCGGGCGCCAGGTGCACCCGGTCCAGCGAGCGGTTGATCTCCCGGTCACCGGACCACCGGGCCAGCACCAGCCCCTCGGCGTCGGTGATCATCAGCCCGACCGGCTCGGCGGCGAGCGTGCCGTGCAGCCGGCCCAGGACCTCCGCGCCGCACTCGTAGAAGAGCGAGTCGGTGCTCAGCGCCGGGCTGTACACCGCCTCGACCGCCTCCGGGGAGACGCCGTACCGCTCGCTGCGGGCCCAGGAGGCGCGCACCCGGGGGCGCGCCGACGCCGGGGACAGGTCGGCCGACGGCCGGGGCACCGGCGCAGGGACGGCGGGGCGGTCGATCACGGACACCTCCTGACGCGCCGTTGCGTCGCTGGGGATGGTAGGCCCCCGAACCCGGGGGCGGACCCATCGTCGGGGTCCGCGGGGGCCGCGCCGCCGTCCGGGGTGTCTCAAAGTGAGACAGCGCGACCGGGGGCGCAGCGGGCCCGGCGTCCTAGCGTCCGGTGTGACCCAGCTCGCAGCGGTGCGAGCGGACCCTCGAGGAGGACCCCGATGTACAGCAAGGACGGCGAGGACTACTTCGTGGTCGACGCGCACATCGCGCTGTGGGACGCGCGACCGGAGAACCAGCGCAACGTGCACGGCAAGCAGTTCATCGACTGCTTCTACGACTACCACCGCAACCTCAGCCCGGAGTCCGAGGTCTGGCCGTACGAGGAGTACCTGTACCAGGGCGGCGAGCGGTTGATGCGCGACGTCTTCGTCGACGGCATCGTCGACCACGCGATCTTCCAGCCGGCCCGGCTGGCCGAGTTCTACCACCGCCACTTCGGCCAGACCGAGGAGGCGTTCGCGCTCACCCAGGCCCACCCGGAGCAGCTGACCTACAACCACTGGTTCGACCCGCGCGACGGGGAGAACGGGCTGGACCAGCTGCGCGCGGACGCCGAGCGCTTCGGGCTGAAGGGCGTGAAGCTCTACACCGCCGACTGGCACGGGGAGTCGCGCGGCTGGAAGCTCACCGATCCGATGGCCTACCGGTACCTCGAGGTGTGCCGCGAGGTCGGCATCACCAACATCCACATCCACAAGGGCCCGACCATCCGCCCGCTGGACCGGGACGCCTTCGACGTCGCCGACGTCGACCACGTCGCCACCGACTTCACCGACCTCCAGTTCGTGGTCGAGCACTGCGGCCTGCCCCGGCTGGAGGACTTCTGCTGGATCGCCACCCAGGAGCCCAACGTCCACGCCGGGCTGGCGGTGGCCATGCCGTTCATCCACACCCGGCCGCGGTACTTCGCGCAGATCATCGGGGAGCTCGTCTACTGGCTCGGCGAGGACCGGATCCTGTTCTCCAGCGACTACGCGCTGTGGACGCCGAAGTGGCTGGTCGAGCGGTTCGTGGACTTCCAGATCCCGGAGGACATGACCGAGTACGCGCCGCTGACCACGGCGGTGAAGAAGAAGGTGCTCGGGCTCAACGCGGCCAAGCTGTACGACATCCCGGTGCCGGCCCAGCTGCAGCTCCCCGACGCCGACGAGACGGCGACCGGTCCCCGCGAGCCGGGCAGCGCCGACCTGGCGATGGCCCGATGACGGCGACCCTCACCCCGCAGCTCACCGAGACCGACGTCCGGCGCGCGCTGGGCACCGTCGTCGACCCCGAGCTCGACGAGCCGATCACCGACCTCGGCTTCGTCCGCTCGGTCGGCGTCTCCGCCGGCGTCGTGGAGGTGCACCTGCGGCTGCCGACGTCGTTCTGCGCGCCGAACTTCGCCTGGCTGATGGTCTCCGACGCCCGGGACGCCGTCGTCGCGCTGCCCGGCGCCGGGCGGGTCGTGGTGGAGCTCGACGACCACCACGACTCCGACCTGATCAACCGGGGTCTGGCGGCGGACGCCGGGTACCGCGGCACCTTCGGGCACGAGGCCGACGACAGCCTCGACGAGCTGCGGGCGACGTTCCAGCGCAAGGCGCACACCGCCGCGATGGAGCGGGCGCTCACCGGCTGGCTGCGGGCGGACCCGTCCCGGACCGAGTCCGCCGTCCTCGACGTCACCCTCGGCGACCTGCCGGCCGGGCCGGTCACCGAGGCGCTGCGGCAGCGCCGCGCCGTCCTCGGCCTGCCGGTCGAGGACACCGCCCCGGTGCTGCTGGCACCGGACGGCTCCCGGCCGACGGCGGAGACCGCGGCGCTCACCCTGCGCCGGGCCCGCTCGGTGCGCATCTCGGTCGACGGCAACGCGCATTTCTGCCGCGGCCTGCTGGGCACCCGCTACCCCGGCGCGGAGGCCGACCAGACCCCGCGCCCCTCCCCCGACCACCCGCTGCTCCCCCTGGAGGTCCTCGCATGAAGGCAGTACGCGTGCACGAGTACGGCAAGCCACCCTCGATCGACGACGTCCCGGACCCGGTGCTGCAGGGCCCGCTCGACGTGCTGGTGCACGTCGACGCCGCCGGGGTCTGCCGGACCGACCTGCACATCATCGAGGGGCAGTGGGCGGAGGCGAGCGGTGTCGGGCTGCCCTACGTGATCGGTCACGAGAACGCCGGCACCGTGGTGGAGGTCGGCGACGCGGTGCGCAACGTCGCCGTCGGCGACAAGGTCATCCTGCACCCGCTGGTGACCTGCGGCCTGTGCCCGCCCTGCCGGCGCGGGGACGACGTGCACTGCGAGAACGGCGAGTTCCCCGGCATCAGCCGGGACGGCGGGATGGCCGAGCTGCTCCGCACCAACGCCCGGTCGGTGGTGAAGCTCGCCGAGGGGCTGCAGCCGGTCGACGTCGCCGCGCTGGCCGACGCCGGGCTCACCGCGCAGCACGCCGTCCGCAAGGCGGTGCCGCTGCTGCCGGCCACCGCCCGCGCGGTGGTCATCGGGGCCGGCGGCCTCGGGCACATCGGCCTGCAGTGCCTGCTGGCGATGACCCCGGCCGAGGTCACCGTCGTCGACCGCTCGGCCGAGGCGCTGGCGAAGGCCACCGAGCTCGGCGCCCACCGGACCGTCCAGGCCGGGGACGACACCGTGGCGGAGGTGCTGGACGCGCTGGGCGGAACGGGAGCGGAGGTCGTGTTCGACTTCGTCGGCGAGCACGGCACCGAGGCCCAGGGCGTGGCGATGACCCGGGACACCGGGTCCTACTACGTCATCGGCTACGGCGGCACGGTGGAGGTGCCGACCCTGGAGATCATCAACCGGGAGATCAACATCGTCGGCAACAAGGTCGGCTCGTACACCGACCTGCGCGAGCTGATGGCGCTGGCTGCCCGGGGTCTGGTCACCCTGTCGACGAGGACCTACCCGCTGACGTCGGCGCTGGAGGCGCTCGACGACCTCGACGGCGGCCGCCTCCCGGGCACCCGGGCGATCCTGGTCCCCTGACCGCCGGCTCCCCGGGGGCAGAAGTGGCCACTTCTGCCCCCGGGGATCACCCCGCGGCCACCCGGACCGGGACGCCGGTCCGGGTGGCCTCGGTGACGGCCCAGGCCAGCCGGTGGGTGCGCAGCGCCTCCGCGACGTCCACCAGCCCCGGTGCGGCGGGCGCCCCGCCCAGCAGGTCGACGAAGGCACGGTCGACCGTGTGGCGGGCGTCGACCGCGGGCTCGGTCCGCTGCTCGCCCTCCGGGGTGCGCACCCGCAGCTCCGTCTCGGTCAGCTGCACGGCCAGCCCGTCCGCCGCCACGTCCACACCGGCCGCGGTCAGCGCGGGCAGCACGCACGAGGTGCTGGCGGTGCCGACCGCCCCCGAGGCGAAGCGCAGCACGGCGGCCGTCGCGTCCGGCACGTCGCGGCCCTCCCGGCCCGACGGCGCCGCGCCGCCGACCACCTCGTCCACCTCGCCGGCGAGCAGCCGCACCAGGTCCAGCACATGGGTGGCCTGCTCGACGACCTGACCGCCGGAGCGGTCGGCGCGGCTCCACCAGGCCGGGGGCGGCGTCGTCCCCCACCAGCGGGCGTCGACCAGCCGCACCCGCGACCCGGCGAGCGCCTCCTGGGCTCCGGCCACGGTGTCCAGGTGCCGCCAGTGGTAGCCGGTGGCGGTCGGCACCCCGGCGTCCGCGACGGCGGCGGCCACCCGCTCCGCGGTCGGCAGGTCGGCGGCCAGCGGCTTCTCGACGAAGAACGGCAGACCGGCGCGCAGCACCGCCAGCTCCGGCTCGCCGTGCGCGAACGGCGGCACGCACAGCCACACGGCCTCGGGTCGACGGCGCAGCAGCGCGTCGAGGTCGGCCACCGGCGGCACGTCGAGCTCCCCGGCCAGCGCCTCCCGGGAGGCCGGCTCGGGGTCGCAGACGCCGACCAGCTCGACGCCGGGGAAGCCGGCCAGGGTGCGGGCGTGCCGCGCGCCCACCCCACCCGCGCCGACCAGGGCCACCCGCAGGCTCACGGCTGTCCACCTGCCGGACACCCGGTGTCCGTCGCCACGACCGTCGCCTCGCGCACGATGCTCCTCCCGAAGCTCCTCGCCAGTGGGGAGATCCTGCACCGCTGCCGATCCTGCTGCGAAGTCGGCCGGGATCAGTCACTGTGACCTCCACCACGGGCACCGGCGGCGACGAGCAGTGCCGCACGAAGGAAGGACCTGCCATGCGTCCCACGACCCACACCTGGCAGGGCGGTACCGCTCGGGCGGTAGGCGCACCCGGGGTCCCGGGTCCGCGCCGGCCCCGGCTGCGCATCCTGATGGACGCTGGCCCCTGGCTGCCGGTGCCTCCCCGCGGGTACGGCGGCCTGGAGAACGTGGTCGCCACGCTCACCACCGAGCTGCGGCGGCGGGGCCACCAGGTCGTGCTCGGCACCGTGGGCGAGAGTCGGCTGCCCACCGACGGGCGGGTGCACGCCTTCGACCGGGCGCAGTTCGGCCGGCTGGCGCAGCCGTACGCCGACGCGGCCGGGGTGGCGGCCACGCACGCCCTCGCGGTGGTCGGCGAGGCCCGCCGGCAGGCGGCCCGCGGCACGCCGTTCGACCTGGTGCACAGCCACCTGCAGGTGGTCGGCCCGGCCCTGCTCGCCGCCCTGGGCCCCGACGGGCCGCCGGCGCTGCACACGCTGCACTGGGACCTGCACCGCAACGAGGAGTTCTACGCCGCCTTCGACGGCGGCGGCCGGGTCTTCTTCGCCGGCGTCTCGGCGTCCCAGGTCGCCCGCGGGCCGGCGGCGCTGCAGCGGCAGACGCTGGGCGCGGTGCCGCTGGCGGTCCCCCTCCCGGCGGAGCCGCCGCTGCCCCGGGCGGACCGGTCGGCGCACGTGCTGGTGCTCGCCCGGATGTGCGCGGCCAAGGGCATCGACACCGCCATCAGCG
This sequence comes from Geodermatophilaceae bacterium URHA0031, assembly GCA_000620205.1. Taxonomy (GTDB): domain Bacteria; phylum Actinomycetota; class Actinomycetes; order Mycobacteriales; family Geodermatophilaceae; genus Modestobacter. Next base: position 59,724 of record JHVP01000001.1, read on the forward strand.
CCTGCCGCGCCGCCGGGATCCCGCTGGTCCTCGCCGGCCCGGTCGGTCCGCACCCGGACCGCGCGTCGCTCGAGGCGGCCCTCGCCGACCCGGCCGACCCCTCGCGCGAGCACCCCGACGTCCGGTGGTTCGCCGAGCACGTCGCCCCCGCGCTGGACGGGGAGGCGGTGCGCTGGGTCGGTTCGGTGGCCGGGGCGGACAAGGAGGACCTGCTGCGTCGGGCCCGGGCGGTGCTCTGCCCGATCCGGTGGGCCGAGCCGGGCGGTACCGCGGTCTGCGAGGCGCTGGCCGCCGGCACTCCGGTGGTGGCCATGGCGCTGGGGTGCCTGCCCTCGCTGGTCGACCACGGGGTCACCGGCTTCCTGGCCGACGACGAGGCGGGGTTCACCGCGGCGCTGGCCCGGCTCGACGAGCTGGACCCGGAGACCTGCGCGGCCGCTGCCCGCCGCCGTTTCGCGCCGGCGGTCATGGCCGACGGCTACGAACGGCTCTACGCCGAGGTGCTGCGCCGGACGGCCACCGCCGACCGGCGGCTGTACCCGGCCGTGCCGGCCGGCTGAGCGATCGGGCTCAGCCGGGCGGCTGCACCCGGTCGACCCGGCGCTGCACCACCAGGGCGCGCTGCTGCCGCCGACGGCGCTCGGCGACCGCCCGGCCGAGCCCCCGCGGACGGCGCGGGTCCCGCGCCGCCTCGTCGGAGAGCTGCTGGGCGGCCAGCAGGACGGCGGACGGCCGGGCCGGGACGACGGGCAGCGCGACGACCACGAGGCGGTCACCGCCCCCGTCGGTCAGCGGCTCGGGCGCTACCGGCAGCGGCGGACCGGCAGTGGTCGGCAGCGGGTCGGCGGTGGTGCCCGGGAGCGAGACGGGGACCGTCAGCACGGGCGGGGCTCAGCGATGGTCACGAGGGCGGCAGCTCGCTGCCTGCATCGGGGTCCGGGCCGGTCGCGCCGACCGGGCGCGCCACCAGCGGGGTCCGCTTCGGCACGTCCCGCGGGGTGGGACGGCGGGCGGCTGGCTCGCCGGGAGCCACTTCCGGAGCGGTGGGCGGACGTGCAGGCGTGGTGGCCATCGAGGACGCGCCGATCTCCCTCCGCCAGCGGAGGGGCTGAACGCCAGGCGGCGCCACTGACGACGCTACCCGGCAGCGGGCCCGTTCATCCCTCGACGGGCTGGTCCTGGTCGTGGACCTCACCGAGTTCCGTCACAGCGACCACCTGGCCGGTCGGGAACAGCTCGATCGGCCGGCCGGGGTCGGCACCGGCGGCGACGGTGAGCCAGCCGGGCGGCCCGAACCGGACCACCCGGTCGACGAGCTCGACCACGGCCCCGGGCCGCTCGGGGTCCCGCAGCCGGACGGTGCCGGAGTACAGGTGCCGGTCGTTGACGGTCGTGATGTCCATCGCGCCAGCTTCCTCCGCCTCTCCCGGCTCAGGCCGACGAGGCGGCGTCCGGCGGCGGCTCCCCGGCCGGTGGCTCGGCGTCGTCGCCGGCGGCCGCTTCCTCCTCGACCAGCTCGTAGCCGTGCGCGTAGGTCTCCAGGACCGCCTGCACGGCCGCGACCACCGGGATGGCGACCAGCGCGCCCATCGGCCCGAACAGGGCCGCACCGGCGATGACCGCGCCGAAGGCCACGGCCGGGTGCACGTCGACGGTCAGCGCGGTGATCCGTGGCGCCAGCAGGTAGTTCTCCACCTGCTGGTACAGGGTGCCGAACAGCACCACCCACAGCGCGTCGACGGGCTGGTCCGACAGCGCGATGAGCGCCGGGAGCGCGATCGCCAGGTAGGTGCCGACGGTGGGGATGAACTGCGAGACGATCCCGGTCCAGATGGCCAGCGGCAGCCAGAACGGGACGCCGATGGCCCACAGCAGCACACCGGTCGCCGCGGCGTTGACCACCGCCAGCACCAGCCGGGACAGCAGGTAGCCGCCGGTCTTGTCCACCGCGATCTCCCACACCGTGGCGACGACCCGCTGGTGCCGCGGCGGGAACCAGGTGGAGACGATCGCCCGCACCCGCGGGCCCTCGGCGGAGATGTAGTAGGCGAACAGCAGGAACGCCAGGAGCTGGAACAGCAACCCGACCAGCGAGGAGAGGATGCCGACCAGCCCGGGAGCCAGGTCCTGGACCAGCCCCTGGACCCGCTCCGACGTCAGGTTCAGGGAGTCCACGACGTCCGCGGCCCGGAAGTCCGTGTCGAACGTCCGGTTGACCCAGCGCACCACGTCGACGACCGCGTCGGGCAGGACGGTCACCAGCTGGCTGAGCTGGTCGACCAGCAGTGCGCCGAAGACCACCAGGAAGCCGACCGCGGCGACGACCAGGCCGATCATCACCAGGCCGGTGGCCGCCCCGCGCCGCATGCCGCGGCGGACCAGCGCCTCGACGATCGGCTCGATGCCGACGGCGAACAGCCAGGCCAGGAAGAGCAGGCCCAGGAAGCCGCGCAGGTGGCCGAACAGCCACAGCGCCAGCTGGTAGCCGGCGACGGCGGCGAGCACCAGCAGCACGCCGCGCCGCAGCCACGGCGGCTCCTGCCGCGGCCAGCGCGCCGCGTCGGTCGGCGCCCGCTGCAGGACCTTGGGGACGACGGGGCTGGGCAGGGGCCGCGGGCGACGGAGACCGGCCACGGACCCACCGCCTCTCCCCGGCGTCCCCCGGAGGGGGCGGCCGGCTCAGCCGCGCAGCGCGCGCGCCACCCGACGCGCGCCCAGCACCATTCCAGCACCGGCGGCGACCCACGGACCCGCGACGAGCACCGGGTCGAGAACCTGGTGCCGCCGGTCGGAGCGTCCGCGGCGCGCCGTGCCGCCGGCGGTCAGCTCGGCCCGCACCCCGGTCTCGGTGATCGGGTCGTCCGGGTGCAGCGTGCCGAACGAGCGCAGGTGGCTGCCCCACGCGTCGACCCGGTCACCGAGGACGAGCAGCACCCAGTGCGCCAGCCGGCCCTCGCTGAACCGGGCGTAGGCGAGCCGCCGGATGGCGCCGGAGAGCCCGTGCAGCGGCTGCGCGGTGCCGAACACCGGCGTGACGAAGGCGTGCTCGATCGAGTGCTCGCGGCCCGCGGACCCGGGCTGCCGGTCCGGGAAGTCCCAGTGCGCCCCGGAGTCGGCCGGGTACTGCAGTTTCGGGGAGGACGGCCGGTCGGCCGGGTCCAGGTCCGCGCCCCAGCCGGGGATGCGGGCGCGCAGCTCCTCCCGGCTCGGCGGCGGGGTGCGCTTGTCCCGCAGGTAGGCGCTGGGGATGTCCTGCTCGGTCATGGTGGGCTCCTCTCAGGACGCGCTGGGCACGATCAGCGGCTTGATGCAGCCGTCGAGCTTGGCGGAGAACACGTGGTAGGCCTCGGCGATGTCCTCCAGCGGGAACCGGTGGGTGACCACCTCCCGCGGGGTGAGGTGGCCGTTGCGCACGTGCTCGAACATCCGCGGCCACTGCCGCTTCACCGGGGTCTGGTTCATCCGCAGCGTCAGGCCCTTGTTCATCGCGTCGCCGAACTTGACCATGTTCGGGACCGGCCCGTAGGCACCGACGACGGAGATGGTGCCGCCCTTGCGCACGCCGTCGATCGCCCAGTTCAGCGCGACCGGTGAGCCGCCCTGCAGCTTCAGCTTCGTGCCGGTCACGTGCATGAGCAGGTTGCCGTCGGCCTCCGCCCCGACCGCGTCGATGACGACGTCGGCGCCGAGGAAGTCGGTCTGCCGCTTCATCTCCAGGACGACGTCGTCGATCTCGTCGTAGTCCCAGACCTCGGCGTGCGCCGTCGTCCTGGCCTTGTCCAGCCGCTCCTGCAGGTGGTCGATCACGATCACCCGGCCGGCGCCCATCAGCCACGACGACTGCGCCGCGATCAGCCCGACCGGACCAGCGCCCAGGACGACGACGGTGTCGCCCTCGACGATCTCGCCGAGCTGGGCGCCGAAGTAGCCGGTGGCGGCGGCGTCGGTGAGCAGCACGGCGTCCTCGTCGTGCATCCACTCCGGGATCCTCACCGGGCCGACGTCGGCGAACGGCACCCGGACGTACTCCGCCTGCCCGCCGTCGTAGCCACCGGTGGTGTGCGAGTAGCCGTAGATGCCACCGACGGCGGTGGCGTTGGGGTTCACGTTGTGGCAGTTGCTGTAGAGCCCCCGGGCGCAGTACCAGCAGCTGCCGCAGAAGACGTTGAACGGCACCATCACCCGGTCGCCGACCTGCAGGTGCTGGACCGAGGGCCCGATCTCGTCGACCACACCGATGAACTCGTGGCCGAACGTGTGCCCGATCCGGGTGTCCGGCATCAACCCGTGGTACAGGTGTAGGTCCGAGCCGCAGATGGCCGCCAGCTGCACCCGGACGATCGCGTCGTTGGGGTGCTCGATCCGCGGCCTGTCCTTCTCCTCGACCCGCAGCTTGTAGGGGCCGCGGTACGTCATCGCGCGCATGGGACCTCCTGGGGAACGCCTCGTCCGCTGGCCAGTTCCCCCGGCCCGGCCCGGGAAACCGCGCGATCCCCGGTCAGGGCAGCTGCACGGTCGTGGTCACCCGCACCACCGACGGCCGCGGCGGCACCGAGCCGAAGCCGAAGGTGACCGGCGGCCGGACCGGGGTGAGCGCGCCCAGCGGCTCGCCGTCCCAGCAGGCGTCGACCTCGACGAGGGAGTGCAGGTCCTGCACCCCGTACCACTCGGTGCGCCCGTTGCCGGCCGACCCCGTCGTCCGCAGCCCGGTGGTGACCCTCGCCGGCAGGTCCAGCAGGCCCACCCAGGCCGGTGTCCGGGCCAGCCGGGCCGGCACCGCGTGCAGCAGCCGGCCGAGCACCGGCCGCGGACCGCTGGTCACCCCCATCCGCAGCGGGCCGGCGGCCACCGTCCAGGTCGTGTCGTCGGGCCGGTCCACCGTCACCGGCGCCAGCCGCACCTCGTCGAAGGTGTAGGTGCTGCCGACGAACTCCGCCACCTCCGCGGACGGCGCCAGCAGCACCCGCTGCCCGCGGGGCCGCTGCACCATCACGTCCGACATCGGGCCGAGCGGGGAACGCGGCCAGTGCCCCACCACCACCCGGGTGCCCGAGACGGTGCCGAGCCCGAGGATCCAACCGTCGAACGTCAGCCGCGTCGTCACCGTCGCCCTGTATCCGGCCGCCCCGACGGCCAACCCGGGCGCCGCGGTGACACGGCCGGGACGCAGGGGGTGCGTCGGTGCGCGGGGTCGGCGTGGCAGCCTTGATCACGCTCGTCGTGCTGGAGTACCAAGACAGCATCGTCCTCGACACCCCGGAAGGGGCCACGTGTTCGGCACCCCGGACCGGTCGCACCGCCTGCGCACCGACCCGACGGCCCACGGCCGTGCGCAGGGCCACCGGGTGGCACCCGCGGTGCGGGCCCGTGCCCGCGCGCTGGCCGGCCGCCTGGTCACCCGGCGCATCCAGCGCAAGGGCATCGACCTGTCGGCGATGACCTTCATCCCGGAGCGCTCGAAGGTCCCCCTGCAGCGCATCGGCACCGACCCGGTGCCCCGGCTGGCGCAGCTGCGGGCCACCGACCCGGTGCACCGGCTGAAGTTCCCCTTCGACTTCCGGGTCTACCTGGTCACCGGGCACGAGCAGGTGCGTGCCGTGCTCGCCGACCGGGAGAACTTCAGCAACGACATCCGGCACCTGCTGCCCGGCAGCGGCCCGGGCACCGGGGAGGACGTCGGCGGGCTGGGGTTCACCGACCCGCCGGTGCACACCCGGCTGCGCAAGATCGTCACCCCTGAGTTCACGATGCGCCGGCTGGCCAGGCTGGAGCCCATGATCGAGGGGATCGTGGCCCAGCAGCTGGACGAGCTGGCTGCCGCCGGCCCGACCGCGGACCTCGCCGCGCTGCTGTCGTTCCCGGTGCCGTTCCAGACCATCTGCGCACTGCTGGGCCTGGACCTCGACGACCGCGCCGCCTTCGCCCGGCTCGGTGTGCAGCGCTTCGACGCCACCGGCGGCGCCGCCGGCGCCTTCGGCGCGGTCTCCGAGCAGCGGGAGTTCCTCTTCGACGCGGTGGCCCGCCAGCGCAAGGAGCCCGGCCCGGGCCTGATCGGCCAGATCATCCGGGACGAGGGCGACCTCATCTCCGACGTCGACCTGGCCGGGCTCGCCGACGGCGTCTTCACCGGCGGGTACGAGACGACCGCCGGGATGATCTCCCTGTCGACGATGGTGCTGCTGCGCGACCCGGCGCACGCCGAGCTGGTCCGCACCGGCTCCCGCGCCGACGTCGACCGGGTCGTCGAGGAGCTGCTGCGCCACCTCTCGGTGGTCCAGCTCGCCTTCCCCCGGTTCGCCAAGCGCGACACGGAGATCGCCGGGCACCCGCTGCGCGCCGGCGACGTCGTCCTCGCCTCGCTCAGCGGCGCCAACCGCGACCCGGCCACCGCCGGCGCCGACCCCGACGCCTTCGACCCGGCCCGGGTGCCCACCAGCGGGCACCTGGCCTTCGGGCACGGCATCCACCGCTGCATCGGGGCCGAGCTGGCCCGGATGGAGCTGCGGATCGTGCTGCCGGCGCTGCTCCGGCGGTTCCCGGACCTCGCCCTCGGCGTCCCTGCCGAGCAGCTGGCGTTCCGGCCGCTGTCGTTCGTCTACGGCCTCGACGAGCTGCCGGTCCGGCTGTGGGCCTCCCCCGCGACCGGCGCGCTCAGCGGGCGACGCTGACCTGCAGCTCCCGGTTCACCCGTCCGATCGCCGCGTCCAGCAGTGCCCGGACCTCCTCCACCGTCCGCCCGGAGGTGTCGTTCCACCGGGTGAGGTCCTGCACCTGGAGCGTCCGGAGCGCGGGGGCGGGGCACCACCGGACGGGGCCGGGGTCCGTCGCCCGGTGGAGGGTGTGCCAGAGCAGGTCGAGGCTGCGCTGGGTCCGCTGGCCACGGACGGCAGCCCGCCCCCCGGCGGCCAGCACCACCGCACCCACGAGGCAGGCCGATGGCTGCCCACCGGCGCGCCCCTCCGCCGGTGCGCTGCCCGCGGCGAGCGGCTGGGGGGCGTACCACGTCCCCTGGACCCAGCCCCGGCCGAGCAGGGCCCGTGCCTCGACCAGCACGTCGCGGATCCCGTGCAGCTCCGCCCGGGCCGCCGCTCTCCGGTCGGCCTGCTCGGCGGCCCGCCGGCGCTGCCGCGCTCCCCGTCGGCCGGGTGGCCCCGGGCGCGCGGCGGGACGGGCGTCGTCGAGCCCCGGCTGGACCGGGCGAACCAGGACGGGAACGGTCATGACGGGTCCTCGTGGCCGCAGGGAGGTGCGGACCGAACGGTAGGACGGCCCCGGCCCCGGAGGAAGGGCCGTCGTCGCCCGGATCAGGGCAGCCCGGGGACCATCTTGTCGAGGGTGACCGGCAGCGACCGGACCCGGACGCCGGTGGCGTGGTGGACGGCGTTGACGACGGCCGCGGCGGTGCCGGTGATGCCGATCTCGCCGATGCCCTTGCTGCCCATCACGTTCACGTACGGGTCGTGCTCGTCGAGCCAGTGGGCCTCGATCTGCTGCACGTCGGCGTTGACCGAGATGTGGTACTCGGCGAGGTCGTGGTTGGCGACCTGACCGATCCGGGGGTCGAAGACGCTGTTCTCGTGCAGGGCCATGGACATCCCCATGGTCATCCCGCCGATCAGCTGCGACCGCGCCGTCCGCGGGTTGATGATCCGGCCGCAGGCGAAGACGCCGGTCAGCCGCGGCACCCGCAGCTCGCCGGTGTCGGCGTGCACCCGCACCTCGGCGAACTGGGCGCCGAACGCGTAGGCGGCGTGGTCCTCGTCCATGGCCGCCTGGTCGACGTCGCCGGAGGCCTCGTCGCCGTCGTGCGGGTCGGTGCCGAACTTGTCCCGGAACTCCCGCGCCGCGACGCTGACCGCCGAGCCCCAGGTGTTGGTGCCGGACGAGCCGCCGGCCACCGACGCGGTCGGGTAGCGGGTGTCGCCGATCCGGACCTCGACGTCGGCCACGTCGACCCCGAGGGCGTCCGCGGCGATCTGCGGCAGCACCGTCCAGGCGCCGGTGCCCAGGTCCGCGGCGCCGATCTCGGCGACGTACCGGCCTCGCTCGAAGCGCACGTTCGCCGTCGACGTCGCCTGCCGCATCGTCGGGTAGACCGAGGAGGCGACGCCGTACCCGACGAACCAGTCGCCCTCGCGGCGGCGGCCGGGCCCGCGGTCGGACCAGCCGAAGCGCTGCGCGCCCTCGCGCAGGCACTCCACCAGGTGCCGGCTCGACCACGGCTTCCCCGTGTCCGGGTCGACGTCGGGCTCGTTGACGATCCGCAGCTGCACCGGGTCCATGCCGAGCTCCTCGGCGAGCTCGTCGAGAGCCACCTCCGGGCCGAACATGCCCGGGCACTCGCCCGGCGCCCGCATCCAGGAGGGGATCGGCACGTCCAGCGCGGCCAGCCGGTGCGTGCTGCGCCGGTTCGGGGAGGCGTACATCATCCGGGTCGGCACCCCGGTCTGCTCCGCGAACTCCTTGACCTTCGAGGTCTGCTCGACCACGTCGATCGCGATGGCCTGCAGCCGGCCGCGGCGGTCGGCGGCGAGCTGCAGCCGCTGGATGGTCGGCGTCCGGTAGCCGGCCAGGAAGAACATCTGCTGCCGGGTCAGGGCGAGCTTCACCGGGCGGCCGGGCAGCGCCCGGGCGGCCATGGCGACGAGCATGACGTTGGCGTGCGGGTTGCCCTTGGACCCGAAGCCGCCGCCGACGTAGGGGCAGACCACGCGCACCTGCTGCTCGTCCAGGCCGAAGACCTCGCTCACGGCCGCCCGGTCGGGGTGCACGCCCTGGGTGGAGTCCCACAGCGTGAGCGGCACGTCGGCGCCGGGCTCCCAGAGCGCCGTCGTGGCGTGCGGCTCGATCGGGTTGTTGTGCAGCATCTGGGTCTCGTAGGTGTGGTCGACGGTGACCTCCGCCGACCGCATCGCCGCCTCGACGTCACCCTCGCTGGTGTCCGTGGGGTGCCCGGCGTTGACCTGCTCCGGCGCGTAGAGGTCGGGCCGGTCGGTGCGCAGCTCGCTGTCGTGCGGCTGCTCGGCGTAGGCCACCGTGATCCCGTCGGCGACCTCGCGGGCGAGCTCGGAGGTCTCGGCGACCACCACGCCGATCAGCTGCCCGCGGAACGCCACCTCGGGCGACTGCAGGACGGCGTACTCGGCGTCGTCGGTGGAGGCCAGCCGCTCGGCGTTGAACGGGGTGAGCACCGCGAGCACCCCGTCCAGCGCCTCGGCCGCGGCGGTGTCCATGGCGGTGACCCGACCACGGGCGATCGTCGCCTGCACCGGGTGGCAGAACGCGGGGTTCTCCACCGGGGTCTCGTAGGCGTAGGTGGCGGTGCCGCGCACCTTCTGCTCGCCGTCCCGGCGGACGAGCGCCTGCCCGATCGCGCGCGGCTCGAGGAGATCGGTCATGCCTGGGCCTCCGTCGTGAGCTGGCGCAGGGTGGCGACCACCGTGCGGTGGACCAGCGGGATCTTGAAGCCGTTGCCGCCGTCGATGCCCGGCTGCGGCTGGGCGGCCGCCAGCTCGGCGTCCATCGCGGCGCGGACGACGTCGTCGGTGAGCGCGCGCCCGCGGAGCAGCTCCTCGGCGCGGGTGGCCCGCCAGGGCGTGTGCGCGACGCCGCCGAGGGCGAGACGCACGCCGTCGTCCGTGACGACCGCCGCGACGCTGACCAGGGCGAAGGCGTAGGAGGCCCGGTCGCGCACCTTGCGGTACGCGCTCCGCGTGCCGGCCGGCAGCGGCGGGAGGTCGATCGCGGTGATCAGCTCGCCGTGCCCGAGCGTGGTGTCGGTGGCCGGGTCGTCGCCGGGCAGCCGGTGCAGGTCGGTGAACGGGAGGGTGCGCGCGCCGCTGGGGCCCAGCACCTGCACCTGCGCGTCGAGCGCGGCCAGCGCCACGGCCATGTCCGACGGGTGGGTGGCGATGCAGGTCCCGGGGGCGTCCGGGTCGGGCAGCGCGGCGTCCACGCCCAGGACCGCGTGGTAGCGGGTGTAGCCCCCGACGGCGGAGCAGCCCGAGCCCGGCTCGCGCTTGTTGCACGGGGTCGTGACGTCCTGGAAGTACACGCAGCGGGTGCGCTGCAGCGGGTTGCCGCCGGTGGTGGCCGCGTTGCGGAGCTGGCCGGTGGCGCCGGCCAGCAGCGCCTGGGCGAGCACCGGGTAGCGCTCGCGGACCCGGCGGTCGGCGGCCACCTCGCTGTTCGTCGAGGCGGCGCCCAGCCGCAGCCCGCCGTCGGGCAGGTCGGTGACCTCCTGCGAGGTGAGGGTGCGGACGTCGACGACCAGGTCCGGGGTGGCGACGCCGAGCTTGAGGTGGTCGACGAGGTTGGTGCCGCCGGCGAGGAACACGGCGTTCGGCTCGGCGGCCACCTCGCGCACCGCCTCGGCGACGTCGCCGGGACGGGCGTAGCTGAACGGCTTCACCGCGCGCCACCGGCCTGCTGCACGGCGGGCACGATGTTGACGTAGGCGGCGCAGCGGCAGAGGTTGCCGCTCATCCGCTCGGCGACCTCGTCGTGGCTGAGCTCGACGTCGCCGGTCAGGTCCTCGGTGACGTGGCTGGGCCAGCCCCGGTCGACCTCGTCCAGGACGCCGACGGCCGAGCACACCTGCCCGGGGGTGCAGTAGCCGCACTGGAACGCGTCCTGCTCCAGGAACGCCTGCTGCACCGGGTGCAGCTCGCCGGCCGGGGCCAGGCCGTCGGCGGTGGTGATCTCCGCGCCGTCGTGGGCGACGGCGAGCGCCAGGCAGATCAGCGACCGCCGACCGTCCAGCAGCACGGTGCAGGCCCCGCACTGGCCGTGGTCGCACCCCTTCTTCGGGCTGGTGTTGCCCAGCCGCTCGCGGAGCGCGTCCAGCAGGGTGGTGCGGGTGTCCACGGTGAGCCGATGGCTCTCCCCGTCGACCCGCAGGGAGATCTCGGCGTCCATGGCCCCCCGGTGCCCGCGGCCTCGGTGGTGCCAAACCCACCCGGCGGTGCCCGGTTGACGTGACGGAACCAACACGCAGGTGGACGGCGTGCGGCATACCGGTGGCCGAGCCGGGTACTGCCTGGCGGAGCAGGGCGGCGCACGTGGAAGAGTCGGCCCTCCCGACGACTGGACCCGCCCATGAGTGGCAACGCCACGCACCGCTTCCGCAACACCAGCGTCCTGACCGTGCAGACGGCCGACGCCTCGCAGGTGGTCACCTCCGACGACCTCGACGACCAGCTGGTCGACACCTACCGCCGGGTCGGGCTGCGCCCCGGCCTGCTCGAGCGGCTCTGCGGCATCCGCGAGCGCCGGTGGTGGGCCGACGGCGTCACCTTCGTCGACGGCGCGGCGATGGCCGGTGCCAAGGCGATCAGCGAGAGCGGCGTCGACCCGGCCGGCATCGGCGTCATGATCAACACGTCGGTGAGCCGCAAGTACCTGGAGCCCTCCACCGCCGTCGCCGTGCACGACGCGCTCGGTCTGCCCCGCTCGGCGCAGAACTTCGACGTCACCAACGCCTGCCTGGGCTTCATGAACGGCATGGAGCTCGCCGGGGCGATGATCGACTCCGGTCTGGTCGACCACGCGCTGATCGTCAACGGCGAGGACGCCCGGTCGGTCCAGGAGCGCACCGTCGACCGGCTCAACCGCCCCGAGACCGTGGCCCGGGACGTGCTCTCCCAGTTCGCCACGCTGACCCTCGGCTGCGGCGCGGTCGCCATGGTGCTCGGCCGCACCGACCAGCACCCCGAGGGCCACCGGATGGTCGGCTCGGTCAGCCGGGCCGGCACCGAGCACCACGAGCTGTGCGTCGGCGACAACGACATGATGCGCACCGACCTCAAGGGCCTGCTCGACGCGGGGATCGGGCTCGGTGTGGACATGTGGACCGAGGCCGGCGAGGAGTTCGACTGGCACGCCGGCATGTCCCGCTACGTCATCCACCAGGTGTCGAAGGTGCACACCGCGGCGATGTGCGAGAAGTTCGGCATCGACGAGTCCCGGGTGCCCAAGACCTTCCCGACGCGGGGCAACCTGGGCCCGGCGTCGGTGCCGTTCACCCTGGCGACCGAGGCCGACGCGCTGGTCGACGGTGACCGGGTGCTGCTCATGGGCGTCGGCTCGGGCCTGAACACCGCCTGCCTCGAGATCGAATGGTGACCGCACCCCCCTCCGTCCCGCCGGGTCTGCCCGGGCTCGACCCCGCCTGGTCGCGGCACCTCACCGTCGCCGACGCCACCGGCACCAAGCACGAGTGGCACCTGCTCGACAACGGGGTCGCCGAACCGGTCGGCACGCTGCTGTGCGTGCACGGCAACCCCACCTGGTCCTACCTGTGGCGCCGGCTGCTGGCCGCCGCGCCGCCCGGCTGGCGGGTGATCGCCCCCGACCAGCTCGGCATGGGCTTCTCCGAGCGGCTGACCGGCCCGCGCCCGCTGGCCCAGCGGGTCGCCGATCTCGGTGACCTCACCGCGGCGCTCGGCGTCACCGGCCCGGTGGTCACCGTCGGCCACGACTGGGGTGGCGTCATCTCCCTCGGCTGGGCGCTGCAGCACCGCGCGCAGCTGCGCGGTGTCGTCCTGGGCAACACCGCCGTCGCCATGCCCGAGGGCGACCTCGGCCCCGCGCTGATCCGGCTCGCGCACGCCCCGGGCGTGCGCGCCGCCGTCACCGTCGGCACCCCGGTCTTCGTCCGGGCGACCACGGCGCTGTCCTGGCCGCCGCTGCCTGCCGCCGTCCGGGACGCCTTCGCCGCCCCCTACGGCACCCCGGCCCGGCGGCGCTCGGTCGGCGACTTCGTGGCCGACATCCCCTTTTCCCCCGGCCACCCGTCGCGGGCGGCGCAGGAGCAGGTCGCCGAGGGGATCCGGGACCTCGACGTCCCGGCGCTGCTGATGTGGGGGCCGCGCGACCCGGTCTTCGGCGAGCGCTACCTGGCCGACCTGCAGGAGCGGCTGCCGCAGGCGCAGCTGCACCGCTTCGAGGGCGCCTCGCACCTGCTGCCGGAGGACGCACCGCAGTACGCGGACGCGATCGCGCAGTGGGTCACCGACCTGGACGCGCCGGCCCCGGCGGCGCCCCCGGCCCAGGCACCGACCGGGCACCTCTGGTCGGCGCTGACCGCGCGGGCCGACGACGACTCCCCCGCGGTGGTCGAGGTCGGCGGCGGCACGGTCAGCTGGGCCCAGCTGCACCGCCGGGTCGAGCACCTGGCCGCCGGGCTGGCCGGCGCCGGCATCCGTCCCGGGCACCGGGTCGCACTGCTCGTCGAGCCCTCGGCCGACCTCACCGCGTGCGTCTACGCGGTGTGGCGGGCCGGTGCGGTCATCGTCGTCGCGGACAAGGGTCTGGGGCTGGCCGGCATGCGCCGCGCCCTGCGCAGCGCCGGCGTCGACGCCGTCATCGGCGGGGCACCGGGGCTGGCCGCGGCCCGGCTGATGCGGCTGCCCGGCCTCCGCATCGCCGCCGGCCGCGTGCCGGGCGCGCAGCACAGCCTGGCCGAGCTCGAGGCCCGGGGCGCCACGGCGGCCCCGCCCCCGGCGTCCCCGGCCGACGCGGACTGCGCGGTGCTGTTCACCTCCGGGGCGACCGGGCCGGCCAAGGGCGTCGTGTACACCCAGCGGCAGGCCCTCGCCCAGCTGGAGCTGGTGCGCAGCACCTACCGGCTCTCGCCCGAGGACCGGTTGGTCGCCGCGTTCGCGCCGTTCGCGATCCTCGGGCCGGCACTGGGCATCGGCTCCGCGGTCCCCGACGTCGACGTCACCGAGCCGGCGTCGCTCACCGCCGCGACGCTCGCCGACGCCGCTGCCGCGGTCGGCGGCACGGTCGTCTTCGCCTCACCGGCCGCGCTGCGCCGGGTGGTCGCCACCGCCGCGGAGCTGACCGCCGACCAGCGGACGGCGCTGGGCCGGGTGCGGCTCCTCATGTCGGCCGGCGCCCCGGTGCCGCTGGCGTTGCTCACCGCGCTGCGGGCGGTGCTGCCCGCTGCCGAGGCGCACACCCCCTACGGGATGACCGAGGCGCTGCCGGTCACCGACGTGACCGCCGAGGAGATCGCGGCCGCCGGGCCGGGAGACGGCGTCTGCGTCGGCCGGCCGCTGCCCGGGGTCGAGGTCCGGGTCAGCCCGCTGACCCCGCTCGGGGCCGCCGACGGGCCGCTGACCGCCGACCCGGGCACGACCGGCGAGGTGTGCGTGCGCGGCCCGCACGTCAAGGACCGCTACGACGCGCTGTGGATCACCGAGCGCGCCGCCTCCCGGGACCCCGGCTGGCACCGCACCGGCGACGTGGGGCACCTCGACGACGCCGGCCGGCTGTGGATCGAGGGCCGGTTGCCGCACGTGGTCACCACGGCGGCGGGGGCGGTCACCCCGGTCGGGGTGGAGCAGCGGCTCGAGGCGCTGGACGCCGTCTCGGCCGCGGCCGTGGTCGGCGTCGGCCCGGCCGGTGCGCAGGTGGTCGTGGCGGTCGTCGTCCCGGCGACGGGCGGTCCGCGACGGCTCGGGCTAGCCGACCCGGAGCTGGCCGACGCGGTGCGGCAGGCCGCCGGGACCGAGCTCGCGGCGGTGCTGGTCGACCGCCGGCTGCCGGTGGACATCCGGCACCAGTCCAAGGTCGACCGGCGCGCGGTGGCCGGGCAGGCGGCCCGGCTGCTGGCGGGCGCCCGCCGGTGAGGGTGCTGGTCACCGGCGCCAGCGGGATGCTGGGCCGGGCCACCGCGACCGCGCTGATCGAGCGGGGCGACGACGTCACCGTGCTGCAGCGGCGACCGGCGAGCCTGCCCTGCCGCGAGGTCCTGGGTGACGTCGCCGACCCCGGCGTCGTGGCCTCCGCGGTGACCGGGCAGGACACCGTGGTGCACCTGGCGGCGAAGGTCGACGTGACCGGGCGCTGGGCCGAGTACGAACGGGCCAACGTCACCGGCACCCGGGTCGTCGTCGACGCGTGCCGGCGAGCCGGGGTGCGGCGACTGGTGCACGTCTCCTCACCCTCGGTCGCGCACGGCGGCGCCGCGCTGGTCGGCGTCGGTGCCGGGCCGGCCGACCCCGCGCGCGCCCGCGGGCACTACTCGCGGTCCAAGGCCGCCGCCGAGCGCGAGGCGCTGGCGGCGGACTCGGCCGGGCTCGCCGTCCTCGTGGTCCGGCCGCACCTCGTCTGGGGGCCTGGTGACACCCAGCTGGTCGAGCGGGTCGTCGAGCGTGCCCGCGCCGGCCGGCTGCCCGTGATCGGGTCCGGCGCCGCGCTCATCGACACCACCTACGTCGACAACGCGGCCGACGCCCTGGTCGCCGCCGTCGACGCCGCGGTGCACGGCGAGGCGCTGGTCGTCTCCAACGGCGAACCGCGGCCGGTGGCCGAGGTCATCGCCCGGCTGTGCCGCGCCGCCGGGGTGCCCGCGCCGCGCCGCCGGGTCCCCGTCCCGGTCGCCTGGGGAGCCGGGGCCGTGGTGGAGGGGGTCTGGGCGGCGACCCGGCGGCGCGACACCCCGCCGCTGACCCGCTTCCTCGCCGAGCAGCTGTCCACCGCGCACTGGTTCGACCAGCGCCGCACCCGCTCGGTGCTGCGCTGGACGCCGCGGGTGGGCCTGGAGGAGGGCTTCACCCGGCTGGCCGCCGCCTACGCACCCGGCTGAGCGACGGGAGAGGTCGGGCCAGCGGCTGCCCCCCAGCCCGCTCGCCACGTCGCGAACCGTGGTCGCCGCGCCCGCGCCTCGTGCCATCGCCCGAGGGCTGGAACAGCCGGGACGGCGCAGCAGAGCACGCCGGAAGTCGAGGAGCTGGGCGGTAGCGTCGGGACGTGGCGGCACTGGTCACCTTCGTCGTGGTCCTGTCGGGAGCACTGGGGTTGCTGGCGCAGCGCCGCCTCGCCACCCGCGTGCAGACCGAGAGCCAGGACTCCGCCGAGGGGATCCCGGTCACCGACCTGCTGGCCCCCGTGCGCATCCTCGTGGCGCTCGTGCTCGCGTTCGTCCTCTTCCAGACGTTCTCCTCCTACGAGGACGCCAGCGACGCCGCCAACGACGAGGCCGGCGCCGTGTCGACCGAAGCCGTGGCGGCCGGGCTCCTCCCGTCGCCGACCGGGCCGGACCTCGTCGGCCTGCTGCGCTGCTATGCCCGCGCCGTGGCGGGCCCGGGGTGGTCGTCGCTCGAGGCGACCCGCCGGACCTCGTCGATCTCCAGCGAGGCCGATGCGCGGGTCGCGGCCGCGGTCGCCCAGGCACAGGAGGCCGGCGGCAACGAGACCCTGCTGGCCGAGGTCGTGACCGCCGAGCGCGGCCGCGCCGCGGCTCGGCAGGTCCGTCTCGCCGAGGCCGCGCCGTCCGTGCCGGGCATCGTGACGGGGCTCCTGATCGGCTGCGTCGCCATCACCGTCGCGTCCACGGCCGCGTTCGCCAGCCGCCGTATCCGCCCGAGCCTGCGGTGGACGCTGCTGGGCGTCACCGCCCTCATCTTCACGGCGTCGCTGCTGGTGATCCTCGACCTCGACCGCCCTTTCGGCGGCGTGGCCAGGATCGACCCGACGGCCATGCAGGCCGTGGAGGAGCAGCTCGGCATCACGTCCTCGGGCGCACACCCTCCGTGTGACCAGTCCGGCGCGCCCCGGTAGGGCCCCGGGTCGGGTCTCGGCGGAGTGCTGCTCACCCCCGCGGTGGGAGCAGACCACCCTCTCCCTCGACAGCCGTCCTCAGCCCTGATGTCTGGGGCAGCCCTACGGTGGCTCGTGGCCCACGACCCGCGGGCGGAGGGCCTTCAGCTCCTCGAGCCCGGGCTGCCGGAGGCCCCGCCGCGGCTGAGCGGCGTCGGCGGTTCGCGGCACTGGCGGTGGACGACGACGAGGGCTCGGTCCTGTCACGGCGCGCCGTTTCGCCCGACGCGGCTGGGGCAGACCTGGAGCAGCCACCGTTCCGACACGGAGGAGGCTGCCATGACCGAGACCGGTCGCCCCTACGGCGGCGTCAACGAGCGCCCCGACGACACCGACGTGCTCCCTGGCGAGCGCCCCGCGCACGAGAGCGTCGGCGCCGACCCCGCTCAGGAGCCCCGGGCCGCGGCGGGGCCGATGTCCGAGGACGTCACCCGGGTGCCCGACCGTGCGCCGGACGACCCGGAGGCCAAGGGCCCCGGCATCGCCGACGCCACGGGTCCCACCGGCTGACCGTGGTGCTCCGGGGCGACCACGGGGAGGATCCTGGCGCGCCGAGCCGTCCTCCCCTTCCCGGCGCGATCGGCGGCTCCTGGCGTCGGTCCATGACCCAGGAGCCACTGCGGTGCCGGCTCGGGTTCCACTCCTACGTCCAGCGACATCGGGACGGCGAGCGGCCCTCGGGTCCGGACGACAAGATCTGCCGGCGGTGCGGGAAGCGCACGGGTGCACCCTTCGGGAACGCGCCGACGGTCTTCCCCGGGTGACCTCCGCGGCGGTGGCGGTGAAGGCGTGAGGGCCTCCTGATCCGGGTCGGCCCCTACGGTGGCTCGTGGCCTACGACCGGCTGGCGGAGAGCGTCCGGCTCATCGAGCACGGGCTGCCGGAGGCCCCGGCCCGGCTGAGCCGTCGCCGGCGCTCCGCAGCCCTGGCGGTGGACGTCGACGGGGACGTCGCCTGCACCCGGTTCGTCGTGCGCGGCGCCGGGCACTTCCGGCAGGAAGCCCACGTCCTCGTCCGCCGCGGCGGCACCTGGACCATCGTGGGCGGCGGCGGTGGCGGTAGCGAGACCGACGGCCTGGCCGACCGCCCCTCGACCGAGCAGCTGGGCCGTCCGGTGGTCGTCGAGGGCAGTGGCTCCGTGCTGGACAGCGCCGGCCGGCTGCTGCCCTGGGGTGCCCGGTACGTCCGGTACGCAGGGGTGCTGGCGAGCAGTGCCGTGCACGCCGTCGAGGTGGGCGACCGGGTACTCGCGGTCCCCCGGCACGGCCGGCTCGTCGTCGTCTGGGCCACCCGTCGGCCGCCCGGGCGCGGTGGCGTGCGCAGCCGACGGCCGGGTCCTCTGCGACGTCGCGCTGGCCGCCCCCTGAGTCAGCCGGTCCAGGGCGGGGCGACTCCCCAGCCCCACCGGGGCACCGGTGCCGCGGTCACCACGGCGGCACCGGGCTGGGAGTTGGTCAGCGCCAGCCGGGTGCCCCACTCCACGTAGCCGACGAACGCCGCCCGGAACTCCGGGTCGGCGGGCAGCCCGGCCTCGTCGAGGGAGTCCAGCAGCAGGGCGACCCAGCGCCGCCGCTGCGGCTCGGTGATCGCCTTGCCGAGGTGGTGGCCGAGCATCGCGGGGTAGCCGCCGCGCTCCCGGGTGTAGCGGTCCGGGCCGCCGAACACCTCGGCCAGCCACATCGCCACGTGCCGCGGGTGCTCGTCGTCCATGTGCGCGAAGAGCGGTCCGATCAGCTCGTCGGGCAGCACCTTGGCGTAGAACACCTCGGTCAGCCGCTCGAGTGCCGCCGTCCCGCCCGCCCAGTCGAACAGCGTCGGCACCGCGGCGCCGGCGCCGTGCACCGCCGTGGGTGCGTAGTGGCGCATCTCCTCGATGTCATCGACGTAGGGGCGGACGGCGGCGAGGAAGTCGGGGAACAGCTCCCCACCGCGGAAGCCCTGCAGGTGGTCCGCCGCCGACGTCCAGGTGATCCGCAGAACCGAGCAGGCGGGCTCGTCGACGCTGCGGCTGAGCTCGAAGTCGACGCACTGCCGTGCCCGGGCGAGCACGTCCGCCGCGCGTGCGTAGTCGATGAGGAACGCGGCCTGGCGCTCCGCGGGGACCCGGTACCGGATGTACTCGACGATCATGTCGGCTCCCACCGTCGGTCCGGTGATTACAGCGTTACAGGGCCGTCCGGTCAAGATGCCGTGCGATGGCGGACCATGGAGGGGCGAACCGGCCGCCGCCCGGATCCGAACACCCAGCACCGAGGCGAGGAGGACGGGTGGACGACCTTCCCCGCTCCGTCGCCGACGGGCGACCGGCGCTGCTGCGCACCGCCCTGCTGCTCACCGGCGACCGCACCACCGCCGAGGAGCTGGTCCAGCGCGCGTTCACCCGGGTCCGCAGCCGTTCCGGCGACCCGCAGGCCGCCGTCCTGACCGCCGTGGTGCGCGGGGCCACCAGCCGGTGGGCCCGGCTCGGCCGCGCCGAGCAGGTCATCGAGGCGCTGCCCGACCCGTTCCGCCCGGCCGTCGCGCCGGACCAGGGCACCGACCTCGCACGGGCGCTGCGCGCGCTGCCGGCGCGCACCCGGGCCGCGGTCGTGCTGCGCTGGCACGACCGCCTCCCGGACGCCCGGATCGCCGACCTGCTGCGCTGCCCGGAGGCGGAGGTGGCCGCCGAGACCGCCCGCGGGCTGGCGCAGCTGAGCCCGGCGCTCGAGCCCAGCGCCTTCGAGCGGGCCGCTCACGACGTCCCGGTCGAGCGGCGGCTGACCGACCAGCTGACCCGGCTCGCGAACGTGCCCGGGTCGTGGCGGCTGGACCCGGCCGCCGCCGTCGCCGACGTGCGGGCCCGCCGGGGCGGGGTCCGGCGACGGCTGGCCGGCGCCACCGTCGCAGCGGTCGCGGTGGTCGGCGTCGTCGTCCCGCTCGCCCGCTGGGCGCCCGATCCCCCGGCGCCCAGCGCCGCCGCGCCGTCCACCGCGCCGGCCGCCCCGTCGACGCCGGCCGTGCGCACCGCGCCGGTGCTGACCGGGCCGACCCGGGGCTCGCTGGCCGGCGACGCGGCCTTCCTCGACGCGGTGCGCTCGGTGGGCTGGGGCGCGCAGGAGCCCCCGCCGCCGGCCGACCGGGAGGTGGTGTTCGCCGCCGACACCCCGCACGGCCGGGTGGCGCTCGTGGTCGGCACCGTCCTGGAGGACTTCCGCGGCGTGTGGCTGACCGGACCGGTCGGCGCGGCCGCCGCGGACCTGGCGCCGCACCTGCCCGCCCAGCTCGGCCGGGACCGCCCGCTGGCCCTGCTGCTCGGCGGCCCGGGGGACGCGACGCTGGTCGTCGTCGCCGCGCCCGGCGACGCGGTCGCGGTGTCCGACCGGCTGATGACCGGACCGCGCGGCACGGTCGGCCGCACCTACACCCCGGTGGAGGCCGCCGACGGGGTGGCCGTCGTGCCCGCCCGCACCACCTCGGTCGGCTCGGCGGTCAGCGTCCGGGTCGAGCGCGACGGCCAGGAGGTCTACCGCTCGGCCGCGGACCGGCCGGCCGCGGGCACGGTCGCGCCTCCGCCGGTCACCGGGCTGTCCCCGGTGCGCCCGGGGACACCGCCCGCCGACGGACACCTCGTGGACGCCGCCCTCCTCGACGTCGCGGTGCCGCTCGGCGTCGAGCCGGCCGGGCTGCAACCGGACCTGCTGTGGTCGGCCGAGGTGTCGCTGGACCGGGGCACCGGCCAGGTGGCCGTCCTGGTCGCGCACAGCCCCGGCGGGGCGCTGGTGGTGACCACCTGGGCCGGGGTGAACCGCGGCGCGGTCTCCTGCGGCGTGCAGACACCCCCCGGGACGACGGACGTCGACACCCTGACCGTCGCGCGGATCTGCGACGTCGCGCTGCCCGGCCTCGGCCAGACCGACGACGGCCGGTGGCTGGTGGTCACCGCGCCGCCGGCCGCCGCCTCGGCGCAGCTGCTCGGCAGCCACGGGCAGCTGCTCGGGCCGCTCCCGCTGACCGGCGGCGGCACGGTGGTCCCCCTCACCGACGGCGCCCGGTCGGTGCGCACGCTGGACGCGGCGGGCCGGTCGCTGGCCGAGACGCCGATCGCCCCGGTGCCGACCGAGCCGTTCGGTGACTTCGGGGCCGGCCCGGCACGCTGAGCCGCTCCGCGGCCCCGCGGGGGTCAGAATGCCTCGCCGGTCCGCCAGGGCATCTGCTGCAGGGTCAGGGTGTTGCCGTCCGGGTCCTCGATCGAGGCGTAGAGCACGCCGCCGCCGACGTCGGTGACCGCGCCGACGTCGACGCCCCGGTCGACCAGCTCGGCCCGGGCCGCCGCGATGTCGGCCACGACCAGGTGCAGCCCGCGGATCGACCCGGGCGGCGCCTCGTACACCCCGAGGCCGGTCCCCAGGCCGATCGAGCAGGCCGAGCCCGGCGGGGTCAGCTGCACCACCCGCACCCCGTCGGCCGGGCGGACGTCGACGTCGACGGCGAACCCCAGCTGCCCGGCGTAGAAGGCCAGCGCCCGGTCGACGTCGGTGACCGGGACCGGCACCAGTTCCAGCTTCATCTGCATGACGTGCTCCTCTGCACCGTGCGGCACCACTCCGGCCGGGCCCGCGGGGTCCGAACACTAGGCTGCCCGCCGTGCCGGACCCGGTGACCGACCAGCGCGGACCCCAGCGCGCCGGGGTGCCCGCCGCCGCCCAGGTGCTGGCGCTGCTGCAGGCGCTGGCCCGGCAGCCCGGCGCGGTGCCGGCCGCCACCCTGGCCCGCGACCTCGGCCTCCCGCGGTCCACGACCTACGCCCTGCTCGCCGAGCTGGTGCACGCCGGCTTCGCCGTGCACCTGCCCGAGGAGCGGCGCTACGGGCTGGGAGTGAGCGGGTTCGAGATCGGCAGCGCGTACTCCCGGCAGGAGCCGCTGGCCCGGCTGGCGCGCCCGGTGCTGGCCCGGCTGGTCGACGCGGTCGGCCACTCCGCGCACCTGGCCGTGCTGCACGGCCGGGAGGTGCTCTACGTCGTCGAGCAGCGCGCTCCGGGCCGCCCGCCGCTGGTCACCGACGTGGGCGTCCGGCTGCCCGCCCAGCTCACCGCCAGCGGCCGCGCGCTGCTGGCCGACCTGCCGCCGGCCCAGGTCCGGGCGCTCTTCCCGGACGGGACCGCGTTCGTCGACCGGCACGGCTCCGGGCCCCGCCGGCTCTCCGAGCTGCGCCGGCTGCTGGCCGGCGTCCGCCGGGCCGGGCACGCCGAGGAGGACGGCGAGGTGACCCCCGGGTTCGCCTCGGTCGCCGCTGCGGTGCACGACCACGCCGCCCGGCCGGCGGCCGCCGTTGCGGTCACCTTCCCGGCCGAGGACGTCGACGAGGCCGGCCGCGGCGAGCTGGCCCGGAGGGTGGGCCGGGCCGCCGCGGAGCTGACCCGGCGGATCAACGGCCACCCGCCGCAGCGTTAGGTCGGCTGCGCCTGCCCGGGGCGGGTCAGCCGACCTGCTCGACCCCGGCGGCGTGCCGGCGGGCCAGCTCCTGGTAGATCGACGGGTTGCCGTCGACCCAGCCGGCCGCCCCCGGTGACAGCGGCCCGCGCACCCGGGCGGGCGAGCCGAGGGCCAGCACCTCGTCGGGCACCTCGGCGTCCGGCGGCACCAGGCTGCCCGCCCCGATCAGCGCGCGGCGGCCGATCCGCGCACCGTCCTGCACGGTCGTGCCGTTCCCGATCAGCGCCTCGGCGCCGACGACCGCGCCGTGCACCACGCACAGGTGCCCGACGGTGGCGCCCGGGCCGATCTCGGTCACCGGGTCGTCGCCGCCGTGGAGCACCGAGTTGTCCTGCACGTTGGCCCCGGCGCGCACCACGATCCGGCCGAAGTCGGCGCGCAGCACCACCCCGTACCAGATCGAGGCACCCGCCTCGACGACCACGTCGCCGACCAGGGTGGCCGTCGGCGCGACCCACGCCTCCGGGTGCACCTGCGGGGACCGGCCTTCGAAGGAGAACAGCGGCATGGCCGGAGCGTAAGCGTCTGGGATACCGGACAGCACCGTGCGCGGAGGTCTGGTGGGCAGGTCGGCGCAGCGTGTGCGATGGGGGCATGGACACGGCGCAGCTCATCGGCACGAAGCAGGTCGTCGTCGGCACGGGTCCGGTCACCCCCGCCGACGTCGTGCGGGTGGCCCGCGACGGCTGCGGGGTGCGGCTGGCCGCCGACGCGCTCGCCGCGATCACCGCCAGCCGCGCGGTCATCGACCGGCTGGCCGAGGACGACCGGCCGCACTACGGGGTCTCCACCGGCTTCGGCGCGCTGGCCACCCGGCACATCCCGGTCGCCCAGCGGTCCCAGCTGCAGCGCAGCCTGATCCGCTCGCACGCCGCCGGCTCGGGGCCGGAGGTGGAGCGCGAGGTCGTCCGGGCGCTGATGCTGCTGCGGCTGTCCACGCTGGCCACCGGCCGCACCGGTGTGCGACCGGAGACCGCCCGGGCCTACGCCGCCCTGCTGGACGCCGGGATCACCCCGACCGTGCACGAGTACGGCTCGCTGGGCTGCTCGGGCGACCTGGCCCCGCTGTCCGCGGCCGCGCTGGCGGTCATGGGCGAGGGCACGGTGCGCGACGCCGCCGGTGCCCTGCGCCCGGCCGCGGACGCGCTCGCCGACGCCGGCATCGCCCCGGTGCAGCTGGCCGAGAAGGAGGGCCTCGCGCTGGTCAACGGCACCGACGGGATGCTCGGCATGCTGCTGCTGGCGGTCGCCGACCTCCGCCGGCTGCTGGCCACCGCCGACGTCGCCGCCGCGATGAGCGTCGAGGCGCTGCTGGGCACCGACGCCGTGTTCGCCGCCGACCTCCAGGCGCTGCGCCCGCACCCCGGCCAGGCCGCCTCAGCGGCCAACCTGCGGGCGCTGCTGGCCGGCAGCGGCGTGATGGCCAGCCACCGCGGGCCGGAGTGCACCCGGGTGCAGGACGCCTACTCGCTGCGCTGCGCCCCGCAGGTGCACGGTGCCGCCCGGGACACCCTGGCCCACGCGGCGGCCGTCGCCGACCGCGAGCTCGCCGCCGCCGTCGACAACCCGGTGGTCACCCTCGACGGGCGGGTCGAGTCCAACGGCAACTTCCACGGCGCCCCGGTCGGCTACGTGCTCGACTTCCTGGCCATCACGGTGGCCGACGTGGCGAGCATGAGCGAGCGGCGCACCGACCGGTTCCTCGACGCCGCCCGCAGCCACGGGTTGCCGCCGTTCCTGGCGCACGACGCCGGCGTCGACTCCGGGCACATGATCGCCCAGTACACCGCCGCCGGGATCGTCAGCGAGCTCAAGCGGCTCGCGGTGCCGGCCAGCGTCGACTCGATCCCCTCCTCGGCGATGCAGGAGGACCACGTGTCGATGGGCTGGCACGCCGCCCGCAAGCTGCGCCGCGCGCTCGACGGGCTGACCCGGGTGCTGGCGATCGAGGTGCTCACCGCCGCCCGGGCGCTGGACCTGCGGGCACCGCTGGCACCTGCCCCGGCCACCGGCGCGGTGCGGGACGCCGTCCGCGCCGCCGGGGTCCCCGGCCCCGGCCCGGACCGGCATCTCGCCCCCGAGATCGAGGCGGTGGTCGGGCTGGTGCAGTCCGGCGCCGTCGTCACCGCCACCCACCTGACCCTCAGCTGAAGGAGATCACCATGGACGGCGCACGACCGGTTCGGTCCCCGCGCGGGACGACGCTCACCGCTCGCAGCTGGCAGACCGAGGCACCGCTGCGGATGCTGCAGAACAACCTCGACCCCGAGGTCGCCGAGCGCCCCGACGACCTGGTCGTCTACGGCGGCACCGGCCGCGCGGCGCGCGACTGGCGCAGCTTCGATGCCATGGTGCGGACGCTGACCACGCTGGCCGACGACGAGACGATGCTCGTGCAGTCCGGCCGGCCGGTCGGGGTGCTGCGCACGCACGAGTGGGCGCCGCGGGTGCTGATCGCCAACTCCAACCTGGTCGGCGACTGGGCGACCTGGCCGGAGTTCCGCCGGCTGGAGCAGCTCGGGCTGACCATGTACGGGCAGATGACCGCCGGCTCGTGGATCTACATCGGCACCCAGGGCATCTTGCAGGGCACCTACGAGACCTTCGCCGCGGTCGCCGACAAGCGGTTCGGCGGCACGCTGGCCGGCACGCTGACCCTCACCGGCGGCTGCGGCGGCATGGGCGGCGCGCAGCCCCTCGCCGTCACGCTCAACGGCGGCGTGTGCCTGGTGGTCGACGTCGACGGGGCCCGGCTGCGCCGCCGGGTCGAGCACCGGTACCTGGACGAGGTGGCCGACGACCTCGACGACGCCGTCCGCCGCTGCCTGGCCGCGAAGCAGGGCCGCCGGGCGCTGTCGGTCGGGCTGGTCGGCAACGCGGCGACGGTCTTCCCCGAGCTGCTGCGCCGCGGGGTGGCGGTCGACGTCGTCACCGACCAGACCTCCGCGCACGACCCGCTGTCCTACCTGCCCGTCGGCGTCGACCCCGCCGACTGGCACGACTACGCCGCGGCCAAACCGGAGGAGTTCACCGACCGGGCGCGGGAGTCGATGGCCCGGCACGTCGAGGCGATGGTCGGTTTCCTGGACGGCGGCGCGGAGGTGTTCGACTACGGCAACTCGATCCGCGACGAGGCCCGCCAGGGTGGCTACGAGCGCGCCTTCGCCTTCCCCGGGTTCGTGCCGGCCTACATCCGGCCGCTGTTCTGCGAGGGCAAGGGGCCGTTCCGGTGGGCGGCGCTGTCCGGCGACCCGGCCGACATCGCCGCCACCGACCGCGCCGTCCTCGAGCTCTTCCCCGACAACGACCGGCTCCAGCGCTGGATCCGCGCCGCGCAGGAGAAGGTCGCCTTCCAGGGGCTGCCGGCCCGGATCTGCTGGCTCGGGCAGGGCGAGCGGGACGCCGCCGGGCTGCGGTTCAACGAGATGGTCGCCTCCGGCGAGCTGTCCGCACCCGTCGTGATCGGCCGCGACCACCTGGACACCGGCTCGGTCGCCTCGCCCTACCGGGAGACCGAGGCGATGGCCGACGGCTCCGACGCGATCGCCGACTGGCCGCTGCTCAACGCCCTGGTCAACACCGCCTCGGGGGCGACCTGGGTGTCGATCCACCACGGCGGCGGGGTCGGCATCGGCCGGTCGCTGCACGCCGGGCAGGTGAGCGTTGCCGACGGCACCCCGCTGGCCGCGCAGAAGCTCGCCCGGGTGCTCAGCAACGACCCCGGCACCGGCGTCCTCCGGCACGTGGACGCCGGGTACGACCGCGCCGCCGAGGTCGCGGCCGAGCAGAGCATCAGAGTCCCCATGTCCGAGCTCCCGTGAGGGCCACGTTGGCCAACATGGCCCCTCAGGGGTTCCGTGCGATGTGGGCTGAGCTGGCCGAGGTCGGCCGGGACGGCGGCACCGGCGGGTACCGGAGGTTCGCCTGGACCCGCACCGACGCCGTCCTGCGGGAGTGGTTCACCGGGCAGGCGGAGGCCCGCGGGATGGACGTGGTGACCGACCGGGCCGGGAACCTGTGGGCCTGGACGGTGGACCCCGACGCGCACGGGCCCGGGCTGGTGCTCGGCAGCCACCTGGACTCGGTCCCGGACGGCGGCGCGTTCGACGGCCCGCTGGGGGTGGTGTCCGCCTTCGCCGCGCTGGACCTGCTGCGCGCCGCCGGGCAGGAGCCGGCCCGCCCGCTGGGCATCGCCTGCTTCGGCGACGAGGAGGGCGCCCGGTTCGGCGTCGCCTGCGCCGGGTCCAAGCTGCTCACCGGCGCCCTGGACGCCGACCGGGCCCGCGGGCTGACCGACGCCGAGGGCACGTCGATGGCCGAGGCGATGACGCAGGCCGGGTTCGACGCCGCCGCCGTCGGCCCGGACGAGGAGACGCTGCGCCGGATCGGCACCTTCGTCGAGCTGCACGTCGAGCAGGGCCGGGCGCTGGTCGACACCGGCGCCGCGGTCGGCGTGGCGTCCTCGATCTGGTCGCACGGCCGCTGGCGGCTGGACCTGCGCGGTCGGGCGGACCACGCGGGCACCACCCGGCTGGCCGACCGCGACGACCCGATGCTCGCGCTGGCCGCCGCGGTGCAGGAGGCGCGGGCGGCGGCCGAGCGGGCCGGCACGGTGGCCACCATCGGCAAGCTCGCCGTCGCACCCAACGGGGTCAACGCGATCCCCTCGTCGGTCACCGCCTGGCTGGACGCCCGCGGCGACGAGGCCGACGTCCGGACGGTGGTCGCCGAGGTCGGGGCCGCGGCCGGGGTGATCCCCGTCGAGGAGTCCTGGACCGGGCCGACCGTCTTCGACGCCGGGCTGCGGGACCGGCTGGCCGCGGCACTGGGCACCGACGGCGTCCCGGCGCCGGTGCTGCCGACCGGGGCCGGCCACGACGCCGGCATCCTCGCCGCCGCCGGCGTGCCGACCGCGATGCTCTTCGTCCGCAACCCGACCGGGGTCTCGCACTCCCCCGCCGAGCACGCCGAGGAGGCCGACTGCCTGGCCGGGGTCGCCGCCCTGGCCCGCGTGGTGCAGGAGCTCGGGTGACCAGCTTCTGGTGCGCGTCCGCGTGGCTCGACGCGCCCACCGACGGCGTGCGGGTGACGACGGCCGAGGGCGTCATCACCGCCGTCGAGGTCGGCCCCGCGCGACCCGGTGACTCCCGGCTGGGAGGGCTGGTGCTGCCCGGGCTGGCCGACGCCCACTCGCACGCCTTCCACCGCGCGCTGCGCGGCCGCACCAACGGCGGGAGCGGCAGCTTCTGGACCTGGCGCCGGCAGATGTACGCCGTCGCCGCCCGGCTGGACCCGGACTCGTACCTCGCGCTCGCCCGGGCCACCTACGCCGAGCTGGCGCTGGCCGGCGTCACCTGCGTCGGCGAGTTCTCCTACCTGCACCACCCGGCCGGCGGCGGCCGGTACGCCGACCCCAACGCCATGTCCGAGGCGCTGGTCCAGGCCGCGTCCGACGCCGGGGTGCGGCTCACCCTGCTCGACACCTGCTACCTCACCGGCGGACCGGACGGCGCCCCGCTGGACGACGTGCAGCAGCGCTTCTCCGATGGCGACGCCGACGCCTGGGCCGCCCGGGTGGCCGCTCTCCCCCAGCGCCCCGGCCTGCGGGTCGGCGCGGCGGTGCACTCGGTGCGCGCCGTCCCGGCCGACCAGCTGGCCACCGTGGCCGCGGCCGCGCAGGGCCGGCCGCTGCACGTGCACCTGTCCGAGCAGCCCGCGGAGAACGAGGCCGCGCTGGCCGCGACCGGCCGGACGCCGACGGCGCTGCTCGCCGAGCACGGCGTGCTCGGCCCGGGCACCACCGCCGTGCACGCCGTCCACCTGACCGACGACGACGTCGGCACGCTCGCCGCCACCGGCACCGGGGTGTGTGCCTGCCCGAGCACCGAGGCCGACCTGGCCGACGGCACCGGACCGTTCCGCCGGCTGGCCGACGCCGGGGTGCCGCTGTGCCTGGGCAGCGACCAGCACGTCCGCGGCGACCTGCTGGGCGAGGCCAGGGCGCTGGAGGAGCACCAGCGGCTGGTCTCCGGCGAGCGCGGCCGGTTCACCCCCGCCGAGCTGGTGACCGCGCTCACCGCTGCCGGCCACCGCGCGCTGGGCTGGCCGGACGCCGGGCGGATCGCCGTGGGGCAGCGGGCCGACCTGGTCGCCGTCCGGCCGGACTCGGTGCGCACGGCGGGTTGCGCGCCGGCCGAGCTGCCGCTGGTCGCCACCGCGGCCGACGTCGACACGGTGGTGGTCGGCGGCCGGGTCGTGGTCCAGGACGGGCGGCACGCGCTCGGCGACGTCGGTGCGCTGCTGACCGCGGCGATCGGGGCAGTGGCATGAGCACACTGGTCACCGGGATCTCCGAGCTGGTCACCAACGACCCGTCGCTCGGGCCCGGGCGGCTGGGCACGGTGACCGACGCCGCGCTCGTGGTCGCCGACGGGTCGATCGCGTGGGTCGGCCCGGCCGCGGCCGCACCCGACACCGACCGGCGGGTGGACCTGGCCGGGCGCGCCGTGGTGCCGGGGTTCGTCGACAGCCACGCGCACCTGGTCTTCGCCGGCGACCGGGCCGCGGAGTTCCAGGCCAGGATGACCGGTGCTCGCTACGACGGCGGCGGGATCGCCTCGACGGTCGCGGCGACCCGGGCGGCGACCGACGCGCAGCTGCGGGCCCGGCTGACCGCCCTGGTCGCGGAGATGCGCGCCCAGGGGACGACGACCGTGGAGGTGAAGAGCGGGTACGGGCTCACCGTCGCCGACGAGGCCCGCAGCCTGCGGCTGGCCGCCGAGGTCACCCCGGAGACGACGTTCCTCGGCGCGCACGTGGTCCCGCCCGGGGCCGACCGGGCGGACTACCTGGCGCTGGTGACCGGCCCGATGCTCGCCGCCTGCGCCCCGCACGCCCGGTGGGCCGACGTCTTCTGCGAGCCGGCCTCCCCGCACGCCTTCGACGGCGACGAGGCCCGCGCCGTGCTGACCGCCGGCCGGGCCGCCGGGCTGGAGCTGCGGGTGCACGCCAACCAGCTGTCGGCCGGCCCCGGCGTGCAGCTGGCGGTGGAGCTCGACGCGGCCAGCGCCGACCACTGCACCCACCTCGCCGCCGCCGACGTCGACGCGCTCGCCGGCGGCAGGACGGTGGCGACCCTGCTGCCCGGCGTGGAGTTCTCCACCCGCTCGCCCTACCCGGACGCCCGGGCGCTGCTGGCGGCCGGGGTGACCGTCGCGCTGGCCACCGACTGCAACCCCGGCAGCTGCTTCACCTCGTCGATGGCCTTCTGCCTGGCGCTGGCGGTGCGCGAGATGGCGATGTCCCCGGCCGAGGCGCTGTGGTCGGCGACCGCGGGCGGTGCGGCGGCGTTGCGGCGGACCGACGTCGGGCACCTGGGCGTCGGGGCCCGGGCCGACCTCGCCGTCGTCGACGCGCCGTCCTGGCTGCACCTGGCCTACCGCCCCGGCGTTCCGCTGGTGCGCACGCTCGAGCTCTGACCCTTCGGCGGTTTCGCGCGCGAAAGTACGCGCGGTTCGCGCGCGGGACCGCGGAGGGGCACTAGATGAGTGCCCGCAGCTCCTCGGCGTTGCGGACGGCGTGGCCGTACCCGTCGTTGTTGAAGTAGACGTAGACGTCGCGGCCGGCGCCGGACCACTCGCGCACCCGGTCGGCCCACCACCGCAGGTCGTCGGTCGGGTAGGAGCCGGCGTAGAGGTGGGCGTCGTCGGGCCCGTGCAGGCGCACGTAGACGAAGGGTGCCGTGGCGCGCAGCACGCACGGCAGCCCGGCGCCGCTCATCACGGTGTAGGCGGCGCCGTGCCGCTCGAGCAGCGCGTACACCGCTTCGTCGTGCCAGCTGGGGTGCCGAAACTCGACCGCCACCCGCATCCAGCCGGGCAGCAGGCCGAGGAACCAGTCCAGCCGGGCGTCGTCGCGGGCGTGCGCGGGGTGCAGCTGGACCAGCAGCACGGCCCGCTTGTCGCCCAGCTCGTGCCAGCAGGCCACCAGCCGGTCGACCCACACCTCCGGCGCGTACAGCCGCTTGGCGTGGGTCAGCCCGCGCGGGGCCTTGACCGACAGCTGGAACCCCGGGGGCAGCCGGCGCCGCCAGCTCGCGAACGTCGCCGTCCGCGGCCAGCGGTAGAAGCTGGCGTTGAGCTCGACGGTGCCGAAGCGCCGCACGTAGTGCGCCAGCCGGTCCCGGGGCGGCGTGCCCGGTGGGTACAGCACGCCGTCCCAGTGGTCGTAGCTCCAGCCCGACGTCCCGACGTGGACCGTCATGCCGCGCTCAGGTCAGAGCGGGTCCACCGAGTCCGCCTGCAGCCCCTTCTGGCCCGGGCTGGCGGTGTACTCGACCCGCTGGCCCTCGTCCAGGCTGCGGTAGCCACCCCGGTCGGCGATCGCCGAGTAGTGCACGAAGACGTCGTCCCCGCCGTCGTCGGGCTCGATGAACCCGAACCCCTTCTCGGCGTTGAAGAACCGGACGGTGCCCTGACCGCCACCACCGCCGCCACGGGGAGCGCGCGGCGCGCGGTCGCGCGACGCCGGCTGCCGGCGGTCGTCACGGCGGGCGGGCGGACGTCCGCCGCCACCGACCGGCTGCACCGAGTCGGCCTGCAGGCCGCGCTGGCCGGGGCTGGCGGTGAACTCGACCCGCTGCCCCTCGTCCAGGCTGCGGTAGCCCCCGTCGTCGACGATCGCGGAGAAGTGCACGAAGACGTCGTCCCCGCCCTCGTCGGGCTCGATGAACCCGAAGCCCTTCTCGGCGTTGAAGAAGCGCACCGTGCCCTGCGACCCGCCACCCCCGCGCGGCGCCCGGGACCGGTCGTCCCGGCGGGGCCGGTCGTCGCGGGCCGGCCCGCGCCCACCGCCGCCGCCGAGCGGCTGGACGGAGTCGGCCTGCAGGCCGCGCTGGCCGGGGCTGGCGGTGAACTCGACCCGCTGCCCCTCGTCCAGGCTGCGGTAGCCCCCGTCGTCGACGATCGCGGAGAAGTGCACGAAGACGTCGTCCCCGCCCTCGTCGGGCTCGATGAACCCGAAGCCCTTCTCGGCGTTGAACCAGCGGACGGTGCCCTCGGACCCGCCACCGCCGCCACGGCCGGCCCGCGGCGCGCGGACCTGCCGCGGGTCGTCCCGGTGCCCGCGCTCCGCACGGGCCGGCGCGCGACCGCCGCCGCCGCCGCCGAGCGGCTGGATGGAGTCGGCCTGCGGGCCGCGGTCCCCCGGGCTGGCGGTGAACTCGACCCGCTGCCCCTCGTCGAGGCTGCGGTAGCCCCCGTCGTCGGCGATCGCGGAGAAGTGCGCGAACACGTCCTGCCCGCCGTCGTCGGGCTCGATGAACCCGAACCCCTTCTCCGCGTTGAACCACTTGACCGTGCCCTGGGGCATCCTGCGACTCCTGCACATCTCGACGTCCTCGGCCCCGTGCCGGGGCCGATCGCCACCATCCTCCCAGCCCTCGGCCCGGCCGTGCCGGGCGGCGGCGGATCAGCCGCCGCGGTGCCCCGGGGCGCGCGCCGGGGGCGCGCCGTCGGAGGTCAGCAGCGGCAGCGTGCGCAGCGGCACCAGCTCGGACAACGCGACCACGCTCGTCGACCGCACCACCGACCCGGAGCGGCCCAGCTGCAGCAGGATCTGCTGCAGGTCGCCGTGCGAACGGGCCGCCACCCGGCACAGCACGTCGCCCGACCCGGTCGTCGCGTGCGCCTCCAGCACCCCGGGCATCGCCGCCAGCTCCGCGGTCAGGTCGCCCAGGGCGCCCTGGGCGATCTCCAGGGTGACGAACGCCTGCACCCCGAAGCCGGCGGCGGCCAGGTCGACGTCCGGGCCGTAGCCGGTGACGACGCCGCTGACCTCCAGCCGCTGCAGCCGGGCCTGCACGGTGCCGCGGGCCACGCCGAGGCGGCGGGACAGCTCCAGCGCCCCGGCCTTCGGGTGCTCGGTCAGCGCCCTGAGCAGCGCCAGGTCCAGGGTGTCCAGCCGGTGCCCGTCGGTCGCCATCAGAGGCCTCCCTGGTGAGCGCGGTCACAACTGGTCGATCTGCACAGTAGCCGCGCGGCCGGACCGAAGGGGATGTGCCGGTTGCCCACCTGTCGCCCTGCTCGTTGCGCAGCGCGGAGCGGATGCGGTGCGCTCTCCCCACCCCCGGAGCCGAGGAGGCACGCCGTGAGCATCGAGCAGACCCTCACCGACGACGAGAAGCTGGCAGAGCTGAGCCTGGAGCAGCTCCAGCAGCTGGTCGGCCTCGTCGAGCACGACCCCTCGCGGGACCCGTTCCCGGTCAGTGGCTGGGACGCGCTGGTGTGGGTGGTCGGCAACGCCACCCAGGCCGCGCACTTCTTCCAGTCCGCCTACGGCATGGAGCTCGTCGCCTACTCCGGGCCGGAGACCGGCAACCGGGACCACCACGCCTACGTGCTCACCAGCGGCGCCGCCCGGTTCGTCGTCACCGGCGCCTACGATCCGGCCAGCCCGCTGGCCGACCACCACCGCCGGCACGGCGACGGGATCGCCGACATCGCGCTGAGCGTGCCCGACGTCGACGTCTGCATCGCGCACGCCCGGGCCGCCGGCGCCACCGTGCTGGTCGAGCCGCACGACCTCACCGACGACCGGGGCACCGTCCGGACGGCAGCGATCGCCACCTACGGTGACACTCGGCACACCCTGGTCGACCGGTCCCGCTACTCCGGTCCGTACCTGCCCGGCTTCGTCGCCCGGTCGTCGTCCTTCGTGCGGCGGCCGGGCGCACCCAAGCGGCTGTTCCAGGCCATCGACCACGTGGTGGGCAACGTGGAGCTGGGCGCGATGGACCAGTGGGTGGCCTTCTACAACCGGGTCATGGGGTTCACCAACATGGCCGAGTTCGTCGGCGAGGACATCGCCACCGACTACTCCGCGCTGATGAGCAAGGTGGTCTCCAACGGCAACCACCGGGTGAAGTTCCCGCTCAACGAGCCGGCCGTGGGCAAGAAGAAGTCCCAGATCGACGAGTACCTCGAGTTCTACGGCGGCCCCGGCGCCCAGCACGTCGCGCTGGCCACCAACGACATCGTCGGGACGGTCGACGCGCTGCGCGCCGAGGGCGTGGTCTTCCTGGCCACCCCCGACTCCTACTACGAGGACCCGGCGCTGCGGGCCCGGATCGGCGAGGTCCGGGTGCCCATCGAGGAGCTGCAGCAGCGCGGGATCCTCGTCGACCGGGACGAGGACGGCTACCTCCTGCAGATCTTCACCAAGCCGCTCGGTGACCGGCCGACGGTGTTCTTCGAGCTGATCGAGCGGCACGGGTCGCTGGGGTTCGGGATCGGCAACTTCAAGGCCCTGTTCCAGGCGATCGAGCGCGAGCAGGAGCTCCGCGGCAACTTCTGAGGCTCGCCCCCGTACTTTCGCGCGCGAGAGCACCCGCGGTTTCGCGCGAGAAAGCTCTTCGCGCGGGAGTACGGGCGCCGGGATGGCAGGAACGACGCGGACGACGCCGCTGCAGCCCATGGACTCCGGACGACCTGACCGACAGGGTCGGGGCATGACAGCCAGACTCCGCCGGGCGCTCCGGACGCAGGAGCAGCTCTGGGACCGCTACCTCACCGGCTTCGGCACGTCGGGCGGCGAGGCACGGGCGGCGGTCGGCGAACCACCGCTGCGCTGGTCCGGCGGGCGGCTGCGCGGATCCGTGCTCCCGCCGCCCGACTGATCAGCCGCGGCGATCCGCCAAGAACTGGAACCGGTCCCGGGTGGCGGCGACCTCGGCCGGGTCGACGTCGGCCAGCACGATGGTCTCCACACCGGCGGCGGTGGCCAGCAGCTCGCCCATCGGGCTGACGATGCGGCTGTCGCCCGCGTGCTCGGTGCCGTCGCCGGCGGTGCCCACCCGGTTGCAGCCGACCACGTACGCCTGGTTCTCGATGGCCCGGGCCTGCAGCAGCGCCGTCCAGTGGTGCCGGCGCGCGCTCGGCCAGTTCGCCGGCACCAGGAAGACGTCGGTGTCCGGGCCGGTCTGCCAGAACACGTTCGCGAAGCGCAGGTCGTAGCAGATGAACGGGGTGACCCGCAGGTCGCCGACCTGCACGGTCACCGGCCCCTCACCGGAGCGGAAGCGGTCCCGCTCGGAGGCGAAGGGGTGCAGCTTGCGGTAGCGGTGCGCGCTGCCGTCCGGGGCGGCGAGGACGAAGGAGTTGTAGGGCAGCTCCCCGTCCGCGTCGGTCTCCGGGCAGGTGCCGCCCACCCACACGTCGTGCTCCTTGGCCGCGGCGGCGAGGAACTGCGACGACGGACCGCCCTCGGGCTCGCCGATCCCCGGCGTCATCGAGAAGCCGGTGGAGAAGGTCTCGGTGAGCAGCACCAGCTCCGCGCCGGCGCCCACCGCCCGGGCCACCTGCTGCCCGAGCCGGCCGAAGTTGGCCTCCCGGTCCTCCCAGACGATGTCGTGCTGGACGGCGGCGATCTTCAACGCATCCTCCTCAACCGGGCCACGGCCTCGCCGAGGACCTCCTCACGCTTGCAGAACGCGAACCGCACGAGGTGCCGGCCCATCGGCGTGTGCTCCGGGGCGTAGAACACCTCGGTCGGGACGGCGACCACCCCCGCCCGTCCGGGCAAGGCGCGGCAGAACGCCCACCCGTCGCCGCCGGGCTGCACCGGCCGGACGTCGACGGTGGCGAAGTAGGTGGCCTGCGGGCTGATCACCGGCAGCCCCGCCTCGGCCAGCCCGGTGACCAGCAGGTCGCGGTGCTGCCCGAGGGTGTGCGCGACGTGCCGGAAGTACTCGTCGGGCAGCCGCAGCCCGGCGGCGATCGCCGGCTGGAAGGGCCCCCCGTTGACGTAGGTGAGGAACTGCTTGGCGGTCCGGACGGCGGCGACCAGCGGCGCCGGCCCGCAGACCCAGCCGATCTTCCAGCCGGTGGTGTTGAAGGTCTTCCCGCCGCTGCTGACCACCAGCGTGCGCTCCCGCATCCCCGGCAGCGTGGCCGGCGAGAGGTGCTCGGCGCCGGCGAAGACCAGGTGCTCGTAGACCTCGTCGGTCAGCACCAGCAGGTCGGCCGCCTGCGCGACGTCGGCCAGCACCGCGAGCTCCGCGGCGGTGAGGACCTTCCCGGTCGGGTTGTGCGGCGTGTTGAGCAGCAGCAGCCGGGCCCGCGGGGTCACCGCCGCCCGCAGGTCGGCCTCGTCGAAGGTCCACGCGGCTCCGGTGACCTCACCGGCCGCGACCGGCGGCGGGCGCAGCGGCACCGGGCGCAGCACGCCACCGGCCATGGCGACCGCGGCGGCGTAGCTGTCGTACATCGGCTCGAACAGCACCACCTCGTCCCCGGGCTCGAGCAGCGCGATGAGGGCGGCGGTCAGCGCCTCGGTCGCCCCCGCCGTCACCAGGACCTCGTCGGCCGGGTCGTAGGTCAGCCCGGAGAAGCGCTGCTGGTGCTCGGCGACCGCGGTGCGCAGGTCGAGCTGGCCGGGGCCCGGGGGGTACTGGTCGTGGTCGGTGCCGATCGCCGCGCGGGCGACGTCGAGCACCTCGGCGGGGCCGGGCACGTCGGGGAAGCCCTGGCCCAGGTTGATCGAGCCGGTGGCCACCGCCAGGGCGCTCATCTCGGCGAAGACCGTCGTCCCGAAGCCCTGCAGCCGGCTGGACAGGTACGGCGCGCGGGTCACGCCGCTCATCCTGCCGCTCGCAGGACCTCGGCCAGCGTGCGGGCGGGGTGGCCGGTCAGCTCGGGCACGGCGGTGCTGACGGTCGCGAGTTCCCCCGCCGCGATCGCGGTGTAGGTGGAGACCCAGGCGTCGACCTGCCAGTCCGGCGCGCCGGAAGCGGCCCGGGACTCATACGCCTCGTCGAGCGTCTCCGGGGAATACCGCACCGGCCGGCCGGTGACGGCGGCGATCGTCCCGGCCACCTCGGCCAGCGTCAGGGCGGCCGGACCGGTGAGCTCGTAGGTCGCCCCGGCATGCGGCGCCGGGTCGCGCAGCACGGCCACCGCGGCGTCGGCGATGTCGTCCTGCGCGACCGCCGCGACCCGCCCCTCGCCTGCCGGGCCGCGGATCACCCCGTCCGCGCCGACCAGCTGCGGGAGGAAGTCGGCGTAGAGGGAGTCCCGCAGGAACGTCGCGCGCAGGCCGCGCGCCCGGACGTGCTCCTCCGTGGCCCAGTGGTCGCGGGCCAGCGTGAACGTCGCGTCGGGCGCGGCGCCCAGGAAGGAGACGTAGACCAGGTGCTCGACACCGGCCTCGGCCGCCGCGTCCACGAAGGTGCGGTGCTGGCCGACCCGGTCGGGGTGCTCGGCGGCGGACACCATCAGCACGACCGACGCCCCGGCGAGCGCGGCGCGCACCGCCGCCCCGTCGTCGTAGGAGGCGACCGCGACCGTGCTGCCCGGCAGGCCGGGCGCCCGCGCCGGGTCGCGGACCACCAGCCGCTGGGGCACACCGGCCGTGGCGAGCCGGTGGGCGATGCGCCCGCCGAGCTGCCCCGACGAGCCGGTGACGGCGAGGGGAGGGAGCCGGGAGGTCACGACGCCATCCTGGTGCATCGCGCCCCGCGCCGAGCCCGTTCCTGGCACGCTCCCGGAGTGGTCACCCCGACGTCGCACCGCACGCCTCCCGCCGTCCTCACCGTGCTGGGCGAGCTGGTCGTCGACCTCATCCCCGACAGGTCGGCCGGCGCCGGCGCGGAGGGCACCGCCCCGCGGTACGTCGCCCGGCCGGGCGGCAACGCGCTCAACGTCGCCGTGGCGGCCGGCCGGCTCG
The DNA here is from genome assembly GCA_000620205.1 of Geodermatophilaceae bacterium URHA0031. Lineage (GTDB taxonomy): Bacteria > Actinomycetota > Actinomycetes > Mycobacteriales > Geodermatophilaceae > Modestobacter. The sequence goes on from JHVP01000001.1 coordinate 96,525, forward strand.
GTCAGCCCGTGCGGCTGATGGCCCGCTTCGGCCACGGGCCGCTGGCGGGCAACCTGCGCCGGCACGCCGAGCTGTCCGGCGTCGACCTCGGCGGTGCGGTGGACTCCTCCGACCCGGTGAGCCTCGCCGTCGTCGGGCTGGCCCCGGACGGCTCCGCCGACTACGGGTTCCACGTCCTCGGCGCGGCCGACTGGCAGTGGACCGACGCCGAGCTGGAGGCCGGGTGGTCACCCGACTCCCGGGCGGTGCACGTCGGGTCGATCTCCAGCTGGACGGCGCCGGGCTGCGAGCCGATCGCCGGCCTGGTCGAGCGGTTGCGGTCCGGCGGGACGGCGCTGGTCAGCGTCGACCCCAACATCCGGCCGATGCTCGCAGAGGGGTTCGGCAACACCGCCGCCGACGTCCGCCGCCGGCTCGACCGGCTGGTCGCCGCCGCCGACGTGGTCAAGGTCAGCGCCGAGGACCTCGCCTGGCTGGAGCCGGGGACCACCGACCTCGACGATGCGGCCCGCCGCTGGGCGGAGCGCGGGCCCGCCGTGGTGCTGCTCACCGACGGCGGCGCGCCGCTGCGGGTGGCCCGTCCCGGGGGCCGGCTGCGGCACCTCACCCCACCGACGGTGCAGGTGGTGGACACGGTCGGGGCCGGTGACTCATTGGCCGCCGGCTTCCTCGCCGGCCTGCTCCGGTCCGCGGTCACCGGCCGCGCCGCGCTCGAGCAGCTGACCGACGACGCCCTCGAGCCGATCGTGGCCGAGGCCGCCCTGGTCGCCGCGCTGGCCTGCACCCGGGTCGGCGCCGACCCGCCCACCCGCGCCGAGGTGGACGCCGCCCACGGCTGACCGGGTCAGCGGGCCGTCGGCACCGGCGGCAGGTCGGCGAGCCAGCCGAGCACCAGAGCGGCCAGCTCCCCGGGCACCTCCAGCTGCGGGGTGTGCCCGACACCGGGCAGCTCCACGTACCGCCAGCCCGGGTTGCGGGCGGCGACGTCCCGGGCGTTGTGCACCGAGACCAGCCGGTCGCTGTCCCCGTGCACCAGCAGCACCGGGACGTCGACGGCGGCCATCGCCTCCCGGTAGCGCCGGGGGTCGGCGAGCACCCGCAGCAGGGAGCGGGCCGCAGCCAGGAACGCCCGGTCCATGCCCACGACGTCGCGCCGCTCCTCCACCAGCGCCACCGAGCGGTCGACCAGCGCCGGCGGGACGGTGGCCGGGTCCACACCGCAGAGCCGCAGCACGTCCAGCACCTGGGTGCGCGCCCCGGCGCGCTGCCGGCGTGCCCGCAGCGCGTACTCCCCCACCCCGGGCATCGCGTACGTCGCGAAGGTCAGCCCGACCAGCGGGTCGGGGCGCCGGAGCGGGCCGGGGACGGCGGGGTCGAGCAGCACCAGCCCGCGCACCAGCTGCGGTGCGGCCGCCGCCGTCAGGATCGAGATCATCCCGCCCATCGAGTTGCCGACCAGGACCACCGGGGTCCCGGCGACCTCGCGCAGGAACCGGTCCAGCACAGCCACGTTGGCCGGCACGCTGGCCCGCCGGGTGCCGGGCTCGGTGCGGCCGAAGCCGGGCAGGTCCAGGGCCAGCACCCGGGCGTGCGGGGTGAGCAGCGGTGCGAACAGGTCCCAGTTCAGGTGCGAGCCGCCGAGCCCGTGCACCAGGACGACGGTCGGCCCGTCGGCGGCACCCCCGTGGTCGACGACGTGCACCGGCCCACCCAGGTCCACCATCCGGCCGTCCCCGACCGGTCCCGCATCCGTCATCGCTCCAGGTCTCCTCCCGCCGGCGCCCCTGCTGACCGAGGACACGCGCGCCCAGTCTGGGGTGCGTGCTCAGCTGGTGAGCAGGCCGCCCTCGACCGGCAGCGTCGTCCCGGTGACGTAGCCACCGGCGTCGCTGACCAGGAACACCAGCGCCGCGGCCAGCTCGTCGGGGTCGCCGGGCCGGTTCATCAGCACCCGCCCCAGCTGGGACTCCAGGTAGCCCTCCGCATAGCTGTCGGTCATCTCCGAGGCGAAGAACCCGGGGGCGAGGGCGTTGACCCGGATGCCCTTGCGGCCGGTCCACTGCTGGGCGAGGTCCCGGGTCAACCCGATCAGCCCGGCCTTGCTGGCGGCGTAGGCGGCCTGCGGCAGCCCGGCCGTGGTCAGCCCCAGGATGCTCGAGATGTTGACGATCGAGCTGCCCGGCCGCATCACCCGGCCGCACGCCTGCGCCATCCAGTAGCAGCCGTTGAGGTTGACGTCGATCACCGACCGGAACTGCTCCGGCGTCTCCCGGGTGGCCGGGACGGCGGTGCCGACGCCGGCGTTGTTGACCAGCACGTCGACCTTCCCGAACTCCGCCATGGCCGTGTCCACCAGCGCCTGGCAGTCCTCCGGCACAGAGACGTCGGTGCGGACGGTGACCGCCCGGCGGCCGGCCCGCTCGACCGCCTCCCGGGTACCGGCCAGCCGGTCCTCCCGGCGGGCGGCCAGCACCACGTCGGCACCGGCCTCGGCCAGCGCCCGGGCGAACACCGCGCCCAGCCCCGACGAGGCCCCGGTCACGATCGCGACGCGGTCGTCGAGGGAGAACATGTCCAGGATCCTGCGGTCCGCCACGGCTGCCCGCTCCTCGCCACCGCGGGGGTCCGGCCCGCTGCCGGACGGTGTCCCGTCGATTTCGGAACGGTATCGGGGATGTGCGGTAGATCACCGCCCGGGCGGGTAGGCGAGGGGCCGGCACCCGAGGGGGGAACTCGACGATGAGCAACCTGGCACAGAACCTGCTGGACACCGCGGAGCGCGAGGGCGACCACACGGCGCTGCGGATGGACGAGGCGTCGATGACGTACCGCGAGTTCCGGGACGCCGCCTTCCGCGTCGCCGCCGGGCTCCGGGCGCGGGGGGTGGAGCCCGGCGACCGGGTGGGCATGGTCCTGCCCAACGTGCTGGCGTTCCCGGTGGTCTTCTACGGCGCGCTGCTGGCCGGCGCGGTGGTGGTGCCGATGAACCCGCTGCTGAAGGCGCGCGAGGTCGAGTACTACCTGGAGGACTCCGGGGCGCGGGTCGTCGTGACCGGTGAGCAGGCAGCGGCCGCCGTCACGGAGGCCGCCGGGACGGTGGGCATCGAGGCGGTGACGGTCGGCGCCGCGCTGCCCGAGGAGCTGATGGCCGGGGAGCCGGACCTCAGCGCACCGGTCGAGCGGGAGGACGGCGACACCGCGGTCATCCTGTACACCTCGGGCACCACCGGGAAGCCCAAGGGCGCGGAACTCACCCACGCCGGCCTGGGCAGCAACGCCCGCACCACCGAGGAGACCCTGCTGGAGGCCACCCCAGACGACGTGATCATGGGCTGCCTGCCGCTGTTCCACGTCTTCGGGCTCACCTGCTCGCTCAACGCCGGGGTGCTGGCCGGCGCGTGCCTGACGCTGATCCCGCGCTTCGACGGGGCCAAGGCGCTGCAGGTCATCGAGCGCGACTCGGTCACCGTCTTCGAGGGCGTGCCCACCATGTTCTCCGCGATGCTGCACGCGCCCGACCGCGATGCCGTCGACGTGTCGACGCTGCGGCTGTGCGTGTCCGGCGGCTCGGCCATGCCGGTGGAGGTGATGCGCTCGTTCGAGGAGACGTTCGGCTGCATCGTGCTGGAGGGCTACGGGCTGTCCGAGACCTCGCCGGTGGCCGCGTTCAACCACCCGCACGCCGAGCGGAAGCCCGGCTCGATCGGGGTGCCGATCCGCGGGGTGGAGCAGCGGCTCGTCGACGACGACGGCAAGGACGTCGCGGCCGGTGAGGTCGGCGAGATCGCCATCCGCGGCGAGAACGTGATGAAGGGCTACTGGCAGCGGCCCGAGGACACGGCGAAGGCCATCCCGGACGGCTGGTTCCGCACCGGTGACCTGGCCCGGCAGGACGAGGACGGCTACTACTTCATCGTCGACCGCAAGAAGGAGATGATCATCCGCGGCGGGTACAACGTCTACCCGCGGGAGATCGAGGAGGCCCTCTACGAGCACCCGGCGGTGGCCGAGGTCGCCTGCATCGGGATCACGCACCCCGAGCTCGGCGAGGAGGTCGCCGCGGCGGTCGCCCTGAAGCCCGGCGCCAGCGCCGACCCCGACGAGCTGCGCGACTTCGCGAAGGCGCGGGTCGCGGCGTACAAGTACCCCCGCCACGTCTGGCTGGTCGACGTGCTGCCGAAGGGCCCGACCGGCAAGATCCTGCGCCGCGCGGTGGAGGTGCCCGCGGAGCTGGGCACCCGATGACGGGGCCACCGCTGTGGCGGCAGGCCTACGACGCCGCCGAGCGCCGGGTCACCCCGCACGCCGACCGGCTGGTGCGGACGCCGTCCTTCGCCGTCGGCACCGCCGTGCTGCGGCGGGCGCAGGCGCTGGCGCGCAGCTCGGCGGAGGGCGTCACCGCCCGCGCCTGGCACCTGCTCAACCTCCCCGCCGGCAGTGACGTGAGCCGGCTGCGGAACCAGATCGGCGCGCTGGACCGGGAGGTCCGGCGGCTGACCGTGCAGCTGGAGCTCGAGCGGCGCCGGTCCGCCCGGTCGCCCGCCGACCACCACCCCGACGTCGAGGAGCCCCATGCCGAGCCTGCCGGACCCGCAGACGGTGCTGGACCGCGTCCGCCGCGACGTGGAGCGCAACGCCCTGCGGGCGCGTAACGGCATCCGGCTGGTCGCCGGTGACCGCCCGGGCGTCGGGCAGACCCCGAAGGACGTCGTCTGGCAGCGGGGCCGCACCCAGCTGTGGCACTACCGCAACGACGACGTCCGGCACTCCCCGCCGCTGCTGATCGTGTTCAGCATGATCAGCCGCAGCTACATCCTCGACCTGACCCCGGGCAACAGCTTCGTCGAACAGCTCCTCGCGGCGGGGTTCGACGTGTACCTGCTCGACTGGGGCGAGCCCGACGAGCGGGACGCGCACAACCAGCTCGAGGACTACGTCGACGACTACATCCCCGCCGCCGTCGCCCGGGTGCTCGATCGCTCGGGGACCGAGGAGCTGACCATGGTCGGCTACTGCTTCGGCGGCGACCTCGCGCTGCTCCACGCCGCGCACCACCCCGACGCACCGGTGCGCAGCCTCACCGTGCTGGCGACCCCGGTCGACTTCCGGCACCTGGGCCCGCTCGCCGACGTCTTCGCCGCCGGTGGGCTGGAGGTCGACGACGTCGTCGACAGCGCGGGCAACGTGCCGCCGCAGGTCGTCCTGCAGGGGTTCAAGGCGCTGACCCCGGTGGCCGAGGTGACCCGCTACGTGACGCTGTGGGAGCGGCTCTGGAACGACGAGTACGTCGCCGCCTACCAGGCGATGACCGGCTGGTCCGACGACCACGTGCCCTTCCCGGGTGCCGCGGCCCGGCAGACGGTGCAGATGCTGCTGCGCGACAACGGCATGGTCACCGACCGGCTCAGCCTGGGCGGGGACGCCGTGCACCTGCGGGACGTCACGCTGCCGTTCCTGACCGTCCGGGCCACCCGCGACCACATCGTGCCCACCGCTGCGACCGCCCCGCTGATCGACCTGGTGGGCTCGGCGGACAAGCACGAGCTGGCCCTGGACGCCGGGCACATGGGGCTGGTCGTCGGCCGGACGGCGGCCCGGACGACGGTGCCCACGATCATCGACTTCCTCCGCCGGCGCAGCGACGACGTCGGCAGCGGGGCCGCCGGCCCCCGGACGGCGGGGGCGCAGCGGTGACCGTCCCGCTCTCCGCCGACCACGCCGACGCCGTGGTGGCCTTCTTCCGCGCGCTGCCGGCCGGCGACCGGACGTTCATCAAGGAGGACGTCAGCGACCCCGCCACGGTCCGGGCCTGGGTCGCCGAGCCGACCGGCGGCTCCCGCTGGGTGGCCGTCGCGGACGACGGCACGGTGCGCGGCTACGTCGCCGTGCTGCGGCTGTCGGGCTGGTCGGACCACGTCGGCGAGGTCCGTCTGGTCGTGGCGCCGTCGGCACGCGGCTCCGGCCTGGGGCGCGACCTGGCCCGGCACGCGCTGGTGCAGGCGGTCGAGGCGGGGCTGCGGAAGCTGGTCGTCGAGGTGGTGCCCGACCAGGGACCGGCGCTCGCGCTGTTCACCGCGCTGGGGTTCACCGGCGAGGCGCTGCTCCGCGACCAGATCCGCGACCGCGACGGCGAGCTGCGCGACCTCATGGTGCTGGCGCACCACGTCGGCGACACGTGGTCGGGCATGACCGCGGTCGGGGTGGCGGACGCCCTGGACGGGCACACTGACTGACCGACACGCCGTGCACCCCGCGCATGTTTGCAGTTCCTGCACGTTTGGCCGACCATGAACGCGTGACGTCCGGACTGCGCGAGCGGAAGAAGACCGCCACCCGGCTCGCGCTGCACGAGGCGGCGCTGCGGCTGGTGGCCGAGCGCGGGCTGGACCGGGTGTCGGTCGACGACATCGCCGCGCGGGCGGACGTCTCCCCGCGCACGTTCTTCAACTACTTCGCCTCCAAGGACGACGCGGTCGTCGGCCTGGACCCGGCCGGCCCGGCGGAACAGGCGGCTGCGTTCACCGCGCGCCCGACGGGTGAGTCCCCGGTCGAGGCGATGCGGGCGATCGCGCGGGAGACAGCCACCCGGATGGCCGAGGACCCGCAGCTGTGGCCGCTGCGCCTGCAGGTCGTCGAGACCAACCCGGCGCTGGTGGCCAAGCTGGCCGCGGCGTTCAGCGAGTCCGACCGGGTGCTGGCGACCGCCATCGCCGAGCGCACCGGCACCCGGGTGGACGCCGACGCCCTCCCGATGCTGCTGGCCGGCGTCGCGGGCGCGGCGATGCGCACCTCGCTGCACCGCTGGTTCGCCAGCGACTTCACCGCCTCCCTCCCCGGCCTCGTCGACGAGGCCTGGGACGCGGTCGCCGCCGGCCTGCCCGGCTGAAGCACCCCCGGCTCCGCGCACCCGCGGGGCCGTCGAACGACCGAGGAGCACCCCCCATGCACGGCCCCACCGCCGACACCGGCGCACCCCTCATCGTGCTGACCCGACGCCGGATCAACATCATCTTCTCGGCGCTGATCGCCGGCATGCTGATGGCGGCGCTCGACCAGACGATCGTCTCGACCGCCATGCCGACGATCGTCGGCGACCTCGGCGGCGTCTCGCACATGGCGTGGATGACCACCGCCTACCTGCTGGCGACCACCCTGGTGATGCCGGTGTACGGGAAGTTCGGTGACCTGTGGGGCCGCCGCAACCTGTTCCTCGTCGCCATCGGGTTGTTCACGCTGGCGAGCCTCGGTGCCGCGCTGTCGCCGTCCTTCGGGTGGCTCGTGGTGTGGCGCGGGGTGCAGGGCCTCGGTGGTGGCGGGCTGATGATCCTGTCCCAGGCGATCATCGCCGACATCGTCCCGGCCCGGGAGCGGGCGAAGTACATGGGCCCGATCGGCGCGCTGTTCGGGCTCTCCGCGGTGGCCGGTCCGCTGGTCGGCGGCTTCTTCACCGACTCCGCTGCGCTGGGCTGGCAGTGGTGCTTCTGGGTCAACGTGCCCGTGGGGCTCGCGGCCTTCACCATCGGGTGGTTCGCCCTCACCCTGCCCCGCAAGCGGAGCACCACCCCGCTCGACCACGCGGGCATCGTCGCGCTGTCGGCCACCACCACCTCGCTCGTCCTGTTCACCGACTTCGGCGGCAGCGACGGCTGGGGCGCGCCGCGGACGCTGCTGCTCATCGCCGCGTTCCTCGTCTCGGTGCTGGTCTTCGTGCTCGTCGAGCGGCGCGCGGTCGAGCCGATCGTCCCCCTCTCGCTGTTCCGCAACCCGACCTTCGTCGTCGCGACGGCGCTGGGCATGGCGGTGGGCCTGGGCATGTTCGCCGCGATCGCGTTCATGCCGACCTACCTGCAGATGAGCTCGGGGCTGTCGGCCGCGAAGTCCGGCCTGCTCATGCTGCCGATGACCGCCGGCATCATCCTGACCATCCAGGGCTCGGCCGGCTTCATCCAGCGGACCGGCCGGTACAAGGTGTTCACCATCGCCGGGGTGGCGCTGATCCTGGCCGCGATGCTCTGGATGACCACGCTGGCCGGCGGTACCTCGCTGTGGACCGTCGGCGCGATGTTCTTCGTGCTCGGTGCCGGCCTGGGCCTGATCATGCAGAACGTCGTGCTGGCCGCCCAGAACGCCGTCCCGGCCGGGCAGATCGGCACGGCCACCTCGACGAACAACTACTTCCGCGAGGTCGGCGCCACGCTCGGCGTCGCGGTGTTCGGCACGCTGTTCACCAGCCGGCTGGCCGACAGCCTGACCGGCGCGCTGTCCGGGAACGCCGAGCAGGCGGTGCAGGCCGGCATCACCTCGCCGGACACCCTGGTGCCCGCCGCGGTGCAGGCCGCCGGGGAGCCGCTGCGCACCGCGATCGTCGACGCCTACGCCGACGCCCTCGCCCCGGTGTTCTGGTACCTGGTGCCGATCCTGGTGGTGGCGCTGCTGCTGGCGTTCGCGCTGCGCGAGGTCCCGCTGTCCGACGTGGCCGGCATGGTCGCCCGCGGCGAGGCGGTGGAGCGCGAGGAGGACCTGCCCGTCGTCCCGCCGATCACGCTGATCGCCGACCAGCCGGCGACGACGATGGGCACCTCGGACCGGGACGACGAGGCGTCGCTGCGGGCCTGACCTCAGGCGAGGGAGGCGACGAGCGCGTCGGCGACGGCGCGCATGCCGGCGGCGTTGGGGTGGTACGGGGCGACGCCGCCGGCCAGCAGGTCGCCGAACTCCCAGCCGGTGACCCACGGGTCGGCCGAGCCGACCGCGTGGTCCCGGGAGACCGCCGAGGCGGCCACCAGGTCGGCTCCGCTGTCCCGGGCGGCCGCCGCGGTGGCCGCCTCCAGCCGGCGGCCGATCCCCGCGCACAGCACCCGGTGCTCCTCGCTCATCGGGAGCGCGGGTGTGGCCTGCTCGGGTACCACGGTCAGGTAGTCGACGAGCACCACCCGGGCCCGCGGGGCCCGCTGCCGGACGGCGCCGACCAGCCCGGCCAGGCGCCCCGGCAGCGCGGCCAGCGCGGCCTCGACGGCGGCCGGGTCGATCGGGGTCGCGAAGAACGCCCCGGCCGCCTCCGGCGCACCGGCCGGGTCGGCGCGGTAGGAGCAGCGCAGCAGGGTGAGCAGGTAGTCGACGTCGTTGCCGCCGACGGTCACGGTGACCAGGTCGGCGTCCGGCACCAGCCCGTCGAGCTGCGGGGGCACACTGCCGCCGGTCAGCAGCGCCTGCGGCCGGGTGAGGACGTCGTCCACGGTCGCGCCCCCGGAGGTGACGTCGACCAGGTCGTACCCGAGCCGCTCGGCGACCAGGGCCGGGTAGTTCCGCGCCGACCGGCCGCAGGCGGGGACGACGATCGGCTCGACCCCGGGGCCGGCGGCGAACGAGCTGCCCAGTGCGACGTAGGTCGTCACCGGGCGGCCCGCGCGTCGGCCATCAGCCGCTCCAGCTCCGCGGTGGGGATCGCCGACCCGAAGTCCGCGGTGAACCGGCGCATCGGCATCGACCCGATCATCTGCAGCATCCCCTCGTGCATCTCGGCGGCGCCGTCGGGCATCGCCGCGAGGAACCCCGCCAGCAGCTGGGGCCCGGCCACCGGGTGCTCGAACCACTCGGCGACCGAGGACTGCATCGTCAGCTCCGGCACCAGGTCGTCGCCGGCCAGCGTCACGGTCCGCTCGTCGAGGACGTCGGCGGCGCTGGCGCCCACCTGCACCCTGTACTCCCCCGGTGCGACCACCCAGTCGTGCTCCCGGACGTCCCAGTACGCGAAGGCCCGCCGGTCCAGCTCGACGGCCACCGTCGTCGACTCCCCGGCCGCCAGCGACACCTTGGTGAACGCCCGCAGCTCCCGGGCCGGGCGGCGCACCGGGCCGGCGTCCGTGGCGACGTACACCTGGACGACGTGCCGGCCGGCCCGCTCCCCGGTGTTGGTCACCGTCACCGTGACCGTCGCACGGTCGGCACCGCGGGTGCGGACCTGCAGGTCGGTGGTGCGGAACGACGTGTAGCTCAGCCCGTGGCCGAACGGGTACCGCACCGGCTGCTCGGCGCTCTCGAAGTACCGGTAGCCCACCATCACGCCCTCGCCGTACCGGGCGTGCCCCTGCTCGCCGGGGAAGGTCAGGTAGCTGGGGGTGTCCTGCAGCCGGAGCGGGATGGTCTCGGCGAGCCGGCCGGACGGGTTGGCACGGCCGACCAGCAGGTCGGCCAGCGCACCACCGCCGGCCTGGCCGAGCAGGAAGCCGGCCAGCACCGCGTCGACGTCGTCGTGCCAGCCCTCCAGCGAGACGACGCTGCCGGAGGACAGCACGACGACGGTGCGCAGGCTGACCGAGGCCACCGCGCGGATGAGGTCGACCTGGACGGCGGGCAGGTCCAGCGTCGTGCGGTCGAAGCCCTCCGACTCGTCGGACTCGGCCAGCCCGGCGAACACCACGGTGACCTCGGCACCGCGGGCGGCGGCGACCGCCTCCTCGCGCAGCGCCGCCGCGTCCCCGGACCCGTCGAGGGTGAACCCCGGCGCGAAGGTCACGTCCACAGCGTCCTCCAGCGCGGTGAGCGCGTCGTCGACCCGGGTCGCGTTGACGTGCGAGCTGCCGCCGCCCTGGAAGCGCGGGGAGCGGGCGAACTCGCCGACCACCGTGACCGCGGCGCCGGTGGCCAGCGGCAGCGTGCCGCCGTCGTTCTTGAGCAGCACGGCGCAGCCGGCGGCGAGCTCCCGGGCCAGCGCGTGGTGCGCCTCGACGTCGAAGCCCGCGGTCGGCTCGGCGACCAGCCCGGCGAGGGCGGCCACCCGGCGGACGCTGCGGTCGACGACCGACTCGTCGAGCACCCCGGCCCGGACCGCGTCGACGACCAGGGCGTTGCCGGTGCCGTTGTCACCGGGCATCTGCAGGTCCAGCCCGGCCTGCAGCGCCGCCACCCGGTCGTCGACCGCACCCCAGTCGGAGACGACCGCGCCGCGGAAGCCCCACTCCTCGCGGAGCACCTCGGTGAGCAGCCAGCGGTGCTGCGAGGCGTAGACCCCGTTGACCTTGTTGTACGCGCACATGACCGTGGCGGGCTGCGACTCGGTGACCACCCGCTCGAAGGCGGGCAGGTAGACCTCCCGCAGCGTCCGCTCGTCGACGTCGGCGCTGACCTGCATGCGCTGGGTCTCCTGGTTGTTGGCCGCGAAGTGCTTCACCGACGCGCCGACGCCCTCGCCCTGCTGACCGCGGACGTGGGCGGCGCCGAGCACGCCGGCCAGCAGCGGGTCCTCCGAGTAGTACTCGAAGTTCCGCCCGCACAGCGGCGACCGCTTGATGTTCACCCCGGGGCCCAGGACGACGGGGACGCCGATCGCCCGGGCCTCGACGCCGACCGCGGCGCCGATCCGCTCGGCCACCTCCGGGTCCCAGCTGGAGCCGACGGCGACCGCGGGCGGGAAGCAGGTCGCCGGGACGCTCTCCAGCAGCCCGATCTGGTCGAAGTCGCCCTGCTGGCGGCGGACGCCGTGCGGCCCGTCGGTGAGCACGACCGACGGCAGTCCGGCCTCCTCGATCGCGGGGGTGGACCAGAAGTCCTGGCCGGAGAGCAGCCGGGCCTTCTGCTCGAGGGGCAGCGCGGTCGGGTCGGACGGGGTGGTGGCGGTCACTCCCCGATCCTGCCGACCGGCCTCCCGCGCCGTCCGGCGGCCTGCCATCCAGCGGTAGGCGAACGGGTCAGTGCAGCGCGGTGTCCGCCGGGCCGGTCGTCCAGCGGGTGAACCGGACGGTGAGACCCGACCGGGTGGGCGCGGCGCAGTACGGCCCGGCGAGCACGGTCGCCCCGGGCGGGAACGGCGCGAGCCGCACCAGCCGGAACGGCTCGTCGTCGACCCGGGCCCGCACGGTGACGGCGTCGCCGTCCCGGCTGGCCCGCACGGTCACCTGCCGGCCGGCCCAGTCCGGGACCGGTGCCACCGACCAGTCCGACCGGCCGAGGGTGACCACCGCGCCCAGCTGCGGGGTCCCGTCGGAGAACTCGACGCCGCACTTCAGCCAGGTCTCCGCGTCGGCCCGCACCATCAGGCCGGCCTGGTCGAACTGCTGGTCGAAGCCTGCGTCGAAGCAGACCTCGACCGCGCCCGGGGACGACAGCGGGGCGAGCAGCGCGTGCGCGTCGTCGTGCACGAAGCCGTAGCTGGTGTGCCGCCAGGCGTCGCTGCCCTCGACGGCGGTGACCAGCAGGTCGGTCCCGTCCTCGACAACGGCCGCCGGCGGCGTCGTCCAGCTGCCCGCGCTCCACGGCTGCACGCTGTCGGTCACCCCGGCACGGTAGTCGGCCCCCGGCCTCCCGCCGAAGGCGCGCCTGTGGCGGTCTTCGACACCACCAAAAGAGCGCTTTTGGCGGAGACCTCAGCCGGCGTGGACGGTCAGCGTGACGGCGGCGCAGCCGGGGGCGGACGCCGTGACGGTGATCGTCCCGGCGCCGGTCGGCCGGACGACGGCGAGCGCGCGGCCGTCGGAGGTGGTGTGCACGTCGTCGAGGTAGGACTCCTCGGTCGCCGGAGCCGCCGACCCGAACCCCGCCAGCACCCCCGGCCCGTCGACGGTCACGGTGACCTCACGGTCGACGCCGAGCGCGACCGTGCCGGCGGCGTCGGTGAGCGCGAGGTCGACGTAGGCGAGGTCGGTGTCGTCGGCCCGGACGGCGTCCCGGTCGGCGGCCACCGCCAGCTGCACCGGCCCGGTGGCCGACCGCAGCGAGGACCGGCCGGTCTCCGCACCGCAGGTGCGGGCGACCGCGGTCAGCTCACCGGGCGCGTACGTCACCTCGAACCCGGCCCGGAACCGGTTCGCCTCCCCCGCCTTCGCGGTGCCCAGCGAGCGGCCGTCCAGCAGCAGCTCGACCTCCTCGGCGTCGCTGTAGAGCTCGACGGTCAGCGGCGTGCCCTCGGCGCCGGCGAAGCTCCAGCTGCCCACCGAGTCGCTCCACGCCCACGGCGTCGACACCGTCTCCCGGCCGGACCGCTCCGGGCGGACGACCGCGAGGTACGGGTCGGACCGCAACCCGAAGACGATCTCCCGGTAGTACGACGCCGGCCGGCGGTGGCCGGTGATGTCGATGTCCCCGCACCACGCCAGCAGCCACGGGTAGGGCCCCGCGAACCCCCGCGCGCCCGGGTCCTCGGCGTCCGACGTCCGACCGATGCCGGCCTCGCCGAGGTAGTCCCACCCGGTCCAGGTGAAGTCGCCGATGACGTGCGGGTTGTCCTGCACGAGCCGCCACAGCACGTCGATCTCGGCCGGGAAGGTCTCGCTGCCGACGATCACCCGGTTCGGGAAGGCGTCCCGGTCGGCCTCGTAGCGGGCGTCCATGTAGTTCATCCCGGCGACGTCCAGCACCGCGAAGGACTCCGCCGTCCGCCGGCCGACCAGCTCGGAGGACGACAGCTCGCGCATGAACCCGCCCATGTCCGCGAGCATCGTGTTGATGCCGCCCTCGGCCTCCGCCGTCGCCCTGGCCTCACCGATGACCGCCAGCATCCCGTTCACCCCGTTGGTGACCGGCCGGGTCGGGTCCAGCCGGCGCACCTCCTCGGCCAGCCGCCGGGACCACAGCGCGCCGTGCGCGGTGCCGAGCTCGGGGATCTCGTTGCCGATCGAGTACATGACCACGCTGGGGTGGTTGACGTCCTTGCGCACCATCGCGGCGACGTCGCGCTGCCACCACTCCGGGAAGTCCAGCGCGGCGTCGAAGTCGGACTTGCTCTCGGTCCACATGTCGGTCAGCTCGTCCATCACGAGCACGCCGAGCCGGTCGCAGGCCTCGAGCATCGCCCGGCTCATCGGGTTGTGCGCGCTGCGCAGCGCGTTGAACCCGGCCGCCTGCAGCAGCTGGACCCGTCGCTCGTCGGCGCGGTCGATGGTCGCCGCACCGAGGACGCCGTTGTCGGAGTGGACGCACGCGCCACGCAGCAGCACCGGCTCGTCGTTGACCCGCAGTCCGCGCACCGGGTCGACGGTGACGGTACGGATCCCGAAGGTGACCGTCTCCTCGTCGATCGACGAGTCGTCGGCAAGCCGCACCGTGGCGGTGTGCAGGGCCGGCGAGCCCGGCCCCCACAGCGCCGGGTCACGGACGACCAACTGCTGGCGCACGACCGCCGGCTCCCCCGGTCGGACGCTCACCGGCGCCCGGTCGGCGGCGACCACCGCGCCGTCCGGACCGCGCAGCTCGGTGACCGCTTCGACGGTGGCCAGCCGCGGCCGGTCGTTGACCACCGTGGTCACCACCTCCACGACCGCGAGGTCGCGGCCGGCGTCCACGGTGGTCACCCGGACGCCGTCCGGGGCGATGCGCAGCAGCGGGCCGGTGACCAGGTGCACCGGCCGGTGGATGCCGGCGCCTGCGTACCAGCGGGAGTCGGCGTGCGAGCGGCAGACCACCCGCACCTCGTTCTGCTCGCCGTACCGCAGGTGGTCGTCCAGCGGCACGGCGAAGCCGGTGTACCCCGACGCCCAGTGCCCGGCCAGGCTGCCGTTCACGTAGACCATCGCCGTGCGGTAGACCGCCTCGAACTCGAGCACCCGGCGCTGGTCGGCGGCGTCGGCGGGGACGTCGAAGGTCTTCCGGTACTCGTACACGCCAGCGGGGAAGTAGCCCGACCCGGCGCCGTGCGCGGCGTCCCGCGGTTCGGCGAGGGTGGCGTCGTGCGGCAGGGTGACCGGCTGCCAGGGCGCGGCGGCGCCGACCATCTCGGCGAAGAAGTTGGCGTGCCGGCGGGTCTGCCAGCCGGCGGTGAACGGGGTGCGGCGCATGGCTGCCCTCTCGTGGAGTCGGACGAGGTCAGCACGCGACGGATGGCGTCCTGGCTGGAGCGCCCCATGCCCACGCGGGCCCGGCGAGGGGCGATCGGCCGTCTGCTCGATCGCCGCCGGCGCCCGCGTACCGCCGATCCTCCGGTGACCGGAGTCACCGGCGCGACGCCCTTCCCATTGACCGGAACGCGATCAGGACGCCGGGTCGTCGCTCCCGGTGTACCGGAACGACCGGACGACGATGCTGCCGCTCGCGCACCAGACGCCCAGCAGCCGGCCGGTCATGCCGCCGGCGACCTCGGTGGAGACGTAGCGGCCGTCCAGCCGGCCCAGCTCGGTGAACGTGCCGTCCTCGACGACCCCGGCCACGAGCTGGTCCGGGCCGAGCGCGGTCGAGGAGAAGTGGCCCTCGTCCGGCACCGCGCGGATCTCCAGGACGACGTCCCCGGCGGAGACCTCCCCCGAGCCGAGGACGGACCGGAGCGGGCCGACCTGCGCCACCGCGTGCACCCGGCCGGCGGAGACCTCCAGGTCCAGGTGGTGCCGGGCGTCCATCCGCACCGATAGGCCGCCGACCCCGCCGGTGGCGTCGACCACCGCCCGCACCCGCGCGTGCAGGTGCTCCTGCCGGCGGCCGGCGAACGCGAGGTCCTCCGCCGCCGGGTCGCCGCCCACGGCGGTCAGCCGCCACCCGCCCTCGCCGCGGGTCAGCACGTCGGCCGGGAACCGGCGCGGCGACACCCAGGACACCAGCAGCTCGTCGCCGGCCAGCTCGTCGAGCAGGACCGGGGCGGGATCCGGGGTCAACCACTCCCCCAGCCGAGGCCACCCGTCGACCCACTCCACCTCGGCGGCGAAGGTCTCCCGGCCGAGGACGTGGAACTGCGGGCTGGCCCCGCGCGGACGGACACCGTGGAAGACGATCGCCCAGCTGCCGTCGGGCCGCTGCACCAGGTCGGCGTGCCCGGTGTTCTGCACCGGCGACTCGACGCCCCGGTGGGTGAGCAGCGGGTTGTGCGGGCAGGGCTCGAACGGTCCGGACGGCGACGGGCCGCGGGCGAGGGTGACGGCGTGGCCGCGCTCGGTACCGCCCTCGGCGATGAGCAGGTACCACCACTCGCCGATCCGGTACAGGTGCGGGCCCTCCGGGAACCGGCCGCCGGTGCCCTGCCAGACGTGCTGCCGCTCGGTCAGCGCCTCGCCGGTCGCCGGGTCGACGCGCTGCTGCACCAGCCCGGCCGGGCCACCGGCGCCGAAACCGGCGTAGGTGACGACCAGCGTGCCGTCGTCGTCCCAGGCCAGGTCCGGGTCGATGCCGCGGACACCGGGCATCCGCACCGGTTCCGACCACTCCCCCAGCGGATCCTCGGCGGTGAGCAGCGTCTGCCACCCGCCGTCGGCGAGGTTCGTGGTGATCATCCAGAACCGGCCGTCGTGGTGGCGCAGCGTCGGCGCGGTGATCCCACCCGATCCGGGCGCCGCCGACACGTCCAGCTGCGACGGGCGGGCGAGCACGTTGCCGACCTGCTCCCAGCTCGTCAGGTCGGTCGAGCGGAAGAGCGGGACGCCGGGGGCGTACTCGAAGCTCGAGTGCACCATCCAGTACGTGTCACCGACCCGGCAGACGCTCGGGTCCGGGTGGAACCCGGGGACGACGGGCGTCGGGGTCACGAGTGGGCGTCCGGGTCGAAGAACAGCGCCGGCTTCTCCACCGGCGCGGGCACGGTGATCTGCCGCGTGAACGAGTGCCGGCCGGAGCCGACCTCGACCGGGTCGCTGCCGTCGGGGAGCGCGATCTCCGCCGTCGTGCCGGGCGGCACGGTCACGTCGACTGCGAAGTCGGTGCCGGTCACGGTCCAGGAGACGGACGCCGTCCCGTACGGCGTCTCGTGCGTCGCGGCCGCCGACGTGATCCCCGGCCCGGGCTGCGGGGCGATCCGCAGCCGCCGGTAGCCCGGCGCGGCCGGCGCGAGGCCCGCGACCGTGCGGTGCAGCCAGTCGGCGACCGCACCGAGCGCGTAGTGGTTGAACGACGTCATGTCGCCGGGGTTGATCGACCCGTCCGGGAGCATGGAGTCCCAGCGTTCCCAGATCGTCGTCGCGCCCATGGTCACCGGGTACAGCCACGACGGGTTCCCCCGCTGCAGCAGCAGCTCGTACGCGGTGGCCAGCTCCCCGGCTGAGGTCAGCGCGTCGGTGACCAGCGGCGTGCCGAGGAAGCCGCTGGCGATGTGGAAGCCGTCCTTGAGCACCTGCTCGGCGAGCAGCTCTCCGGCGTGCGCCCGCTGCGCCGGCGTGAGCAGGTCGAACTCCAGTGCCAGGGAGTACGCGGTCTGGGAGGGGAACGTGACCCGGCCGGTCGGGGTGACGTACTCCGCCCGGAACCGCTCGGCCGCCCGCTCGGCCAGCTCCGCGAAGCGTGCGCCGTCCCGGCCGAGGACCTGCGCGGCCTGCGCCACGGTGCGCGCCGAGCGGGCGAGGTAGGCGGTGGCGACGCACTGCCACGCCGTCCGGGCCGCCGCCGGGTTGTCCGGCGGGGCCGCGGTGTCCAGCCAGTCGCCGAAGGAGAACCCACCCTCGGGGAAGTCCAGCTCCGCGCCGGCCCGCGCCGCGAACACGTCGATCCAGGCGGTCATGGACTCCCACTGGTCGGCGAGCAGCCCGGCGTCGCCCGTCCGCTGGTACAGCACCCACGGGACGACGACGGCCGCGTCCCCCCAGCCGACGTCGGCCTGCAGCGGGAACGGCAACAGCGGCAGGAACGGCACGTACATCGGCACGATGCCGTCGTGGTCGGTGAGCTGCTCGGCCGCGAGGTCGGCCAGCCAGGACCGGAGCATGCCGGTGGTGTCGTAGAGGAACGACGCGGTCGGCGCGAAGACCTGCAGGTCACCGGTCCAGCCCAGCCGCTCGTCGCGCTGCGGGCAGTCGGTGGGGACGTCGAGGAAGTTGCCCCGCATCCCCCAGACGACGTTCTCGTGCAGCCGTTCGACGTCGGGGTCGGAGCAGGCGAAGGTGCCGGTCCGGCGCAGGTCGGTGTGCACGACCACCGCCTCGAGCGCGTCCGGGGTCAGCTCGCCGGGCCAGCCGCTGACCTCGGCGTAGCGGAAACCGTGGAAGGTGAACCGCGGCTCCCAGGTCCGTGGACTGCGGCCGTCGAGGACGACGACGTCGGTCGCGTCGGCCCCCCGCAGCGGCCGGGTGCCCAGCTCGCCGTGCTCCAGCACCTCGGCGTGCCGGACGGTGATCTCCGTGCCGGCCGGGGCGTCGGGCAGGGAGAACCGGATCCGGCCGACCAGGTTCTGCCCGAAGTCGACCAGCGTCCTCCCGGACGGGGACGTGCTGATCCCCTGCACCGGCACGGTCTCCGTGCGCCGCACCGGCGGCCCGGTCGGCGCGACGAGCGTGGCCACGTCCAGCGAGCCGGTCTCGACCGGCGTCCAGCCGGTGTCGTCGAACGACGGCGCCGACCACCCGGGCAGCTCGCGGCGGGCGTCGAACGTCTCGCCGCTGTAGAGGCCGGCCCGGGTCAGCGGGCTCGGGGCCGACCGCCAGGACCCGTCGGTGGTCACGACGGTGCGGCTGCCGTCGAGGTGCTCGACCTCCAGCTGGACGAACGCGCCGGTCCGCTCGCCGTACCAGTTCCGCTTGCCCGTGAAGCCGAGGAAGCCGGTGAACCACCCGTCGGCCAGGTGCACGCCGATCGCGTTGACGCCCTCGCGCAGCTGCTCGGTGACGTCGTGGGTCTGGTAGCGCAGCCGGTGGGTGTAGCTCGTCCAGCCGGGGGCCAGCACCTGGTCGCCGACGACCGCGCCGTTCAGTTCGGCCTCGTAGACGCCCTGCGCGGTGGCGTACAGCCGGGCCCGGAGCACCGGCCAGTCGAGCACGAACTCCCGGCGCAGCAGCGCGGCGGCCTCCCCCTCCCCCGCGCCTTTGTGGCCACTTTGGCGGAACGCACCGTCGCGGAGGACCGGGTGGACCAGCGTCGCCGTCCAGTCGGCCGGTTCCAGCAGCCCGGCCTCGACGACGACGTCCTCGCTCCACGCCGACGGCTCCCCGGCGTCCTCACCAGCGACGGAGCCCCACACCCGGACCCGGACGGTGCGCCGGTCGCGACTGGTCAGCGGGGGTGCGTCCCACGGCCGGAGGACGGACTCGGCCGAGTCCACCCGGCCCGAGGACCACACGTCGCCGTCGGCCGGCTCGATCTCCAGCTCGTACGCGGCCTGCCGCCAGTCCGGCAGCTCGGTGCTGGTCACCCAGGACAGCCGCGGCCGGGTGTCCCCGATGCCCAGCGGCTCGCGGTGGTGCTCGACGGTGACGGGCGCGACGGTCAGGTCGCTCATGCCAGCGCGTCCTTCAGGTAGCCGACGGTGAGCGCGACGACGCCGTCGATGTCGTCGTGGCCGTCGAAGACGTGCTCGGCACCCTCCACCGGCACCAGGGTCGAGGCGACCCCGGCGGCGGTCAGCGCGGCGTGCAGCTGCTCGCTCTGGGCGTAGGGCACCAGCCAGTCGGCGGTGCCGTGCACGAGCAGGAACGGCGGGGCGCCGGCGGTGACGTGGGTGACCGGGCTGGCGTCGGCGCGCGCGGCGCCCTCGAGACCGCGGGTCAGGTGGTCCTCCGGCGGGGTGGCCATCTCCGGGGGGAGCTTGGCCGCGATCGCCGGCGGCAGTGCGACCCGCGGCATCGTGTCCAGGTCGGCCGGGCCGTACCAGTCGACGACGACGTCCACCTCGCTGGACTGGCCGAGCACGCCGTGGGTGCCCTCCAGGTCCGGCCGGTGCGCGGTCAGCCCGACCAGCGCGGCGATGTGCGCACCGGCGCTCTCGCCGGCCACGCCGACCCGAGCGGTGGAGATGCCGAGCTCGTCGGCGTGCGCCCGCAGGTAGCGGACGGCGGCCTTGGCGTCGTGCAGCTGCGCGGGGAACGGGGCCTCCAGCGCGTGCCGGTAGTCGATGGTGGCGACGGCGAGCCCGGCGTCGAGCAGCGCGTCGAACACCTGGTTGGGCCGCAGCGTCTCGGGCAGGTAGCGGCGGTCACCGAACATGAAGCCGCCGCCGTGCACCCAGACCACCACCGGCGGCGGGGTGGCGCTGTCGGGCACCCACAGGTCCAGCTGCAGCGGCCGGTACCCGACGGCGACGGCGTAGGTGACCCCGGTGAAGTGCCGGACCCCGTCGTCGCGCAGGGTCGGCTCGGTCGGGGCGAGGAAGCGGGCGGGGCCGGCCCACTCGGGGGCTTCGGTGCTCATCGGGCGTTCTCCTCGAGGTCGCAGGTGTAGGTGTGCTCGCCGGGTCCGGCGGTCCCGGTGGCGCCGTCGGGCAGCACGACGGTCGCCTCCGTGCCGGCCGGGACGGCGACGCGCAGGCGCAGCTCGCCGTCCTGGATCCGCCAGGACGACTCGATCCGGCCGTACGGGGACTCGTGCGCCGCCTCGGCCCAGGTCAGCCCGCCGCCGGGACGCGGCTGCACCCGGAACCGCCGGTACGCCGGCTCGACCAGCTCGATGCCGGCGGTGTAGCGGTGCAGGAAGGAGACGACCGCGCCCTTGGAGTAGTGGTTGAGCGACTCGTGCGGCACGCCGTCGGCCGAGACGCCGTCCCACCGCTCCCACACCGTGGTGGCGCCGCGGTCGACCATGACCAGCCAGCCCGGCTCGGAGTCCTGCCGCAGCAGCTCGTAGGCCACGTCGAGGTGCCCGGTGTCGGCGAGCACCGGCAGCAGGTACGGCGTGGCCAGGAAGCCGGTGCCCAGGTGGGTGTCGGCCTTGCGGATGAGCTCGACGAGCCGGTCGGCCACCGCCGGGCGCAGTTCGGCCGGCACCAGGTCGAAGGCGAGCGCCCGGACGTGGTTGGCCTGGGTGTCCGGGGTCAGGCTGCCGTCGGCGCCCAGGTACTCGGCCTGCCACGCGGCGCGGGCGTTCGCGCCGAGTGCGGCGTACCGCGTCGCGTCGCCGTCCCGCCCGAGCACCGCGGCGATCCGGGCCATCAGCCCGGCGCTGTGGGCGAGGAAGGCCGTCGCCACGTCGCCCTCGTCGGCTGCGACGAAGGCGCCGAAGTCGCCGATGTCGACGCCCGGCTCGAGCCACTCGCCCCAGTGGAAGCCGGTGTCCCAGAGGAACTGCTCGTGCGGTGCCGGTTCGGGGCGGGCCGTGGCCCGGTCGGGGTGACGCTGGTCGCGGGCCATCCGCTCGGCGCGGTCCAGCCAGCCGACCATGGCCGGCCACAGCTCGGCGAGGACCCCCTCGTCGCCGTAGGCCCGGTACAGCACCCACGGGACCATCACCACCGCGTCGCCCCAGCCGGCCGAGCCGTTGAGGAAGGCGACCGGCCCCTCCCGGCCCTCCGAGCGCGCGCTCGGGCTGATGTTGGCGATCGTCCCGTCCGGCCACTGGTCCGCGGCGACGTCGCGCAGCCACTTGGTGGAGAACCCGGCGACGTCGTAGAGGAACGCCGCGGTGGGCGAGAACAGCTGCCAGTCGCCGGTCCAGCCCGCCCGCTCGCGGTGCGGGCAGTCGGTGGGGACGTCGCAGGCGTTGTCCCGCAGGCTCCACACCGCGGCCTCGTGCAGCCGGTCCACCCGCTCGTCGCTGCAGCGGAACCAGCCGGTGCGCCGCAGATCGGTGTGCACCACGACACCGCGGACGTCGTCCGGCGTGAGCTCGCCGGGGTGGCCCTCGATCCGCACGTACCGGAAGCCGTGCGTGGTGTGCCGCGGCTCGAAGACGTCACCGGGCACGCCCGCCGACACCACCCGGTCCACCTGCCCGGCGGGCAGCGGCTCGGGCAGGAACGGGACGGCCGGTCGCAGGTGGTCGGTGGTGACGTCGCCGTCCGGGCCGAGCCACTCGCCGTGGGTGAGCGTCAGCGCGGTGTTCGCCGGCCCGAGGTCGGTCAGCCGCAGCCAGCCGTTGACGTTCTGCCCCAGGTCGACGACCTGCGCGCCGCCCGGCAGCCGGGTGACCGAGACGGGCACCACCTCCTCGACGCCGCGCACCGGCGGGGCGGGCGAGTCGACGAGCCCGGCGTAACCGTGGTGCACCACCGTCACCGGCGCCCACGCGTCGTCGTCGAAGCCGGCGGTGTCCCAGCCGCGGGGCAGCCGGCGCAGGTCCACCCGCTGGCCGGCGATGAGGTCGGCGGCCACGACGTGGCCCTCGGTGCTCCGCCAGTCCGGCCCGGTGCCGACGACGGTGACCGAGCCGTCGTCGTGGGTCAGCTGCAGCTGGCCGAGGAAGGCCAGCCGGTCACCCCACTGGTCGGCCGCCCGGGCGATGCCGATCTGGCCGCGGAACCAGCCGTCGGACAGGACGACGGCCACCGCGTTGCGGCCCGGCCGGAGCGAGCCGGTGACGTCGGCGGTCTGCACCTGCAGCCGGACGTCGTACTGGGTGAACCCGGGCGTGAGCTCGGCGTCGCCGGCCCGCTGGCCGTTGAGGAACGCCTCGTAGAGGCCCTGCGCGGTGGCGTGCAGCCGGGCGGCGACGACCGGGCGGTCGATGACGAACTCGTGGCGCAGCAGCGCGGCCGGCCGGTCGCCGGGCGCACCGGTGGGCATCTCCCCCGGCTCGATCCAGGCCGCCTCCCAGTCCTCGGCCCACAGCAGGCCCATCTCGAAGGCGCAGGAGTACGAGGCCGCGCTCTCGCCCAGGTCGGTGCGGACGGCGACCTGCCACTCCACCCGCTGACCGGACGCCAGCGGTGGCCCCGCGTAGGGCACCAGCAGGCTCCGGTCGCTGTCCACCCAGCCGGTATCCCAGCCGTTGTCCGCGGTGATCCGGTACGCCGACTGCTGCCGGGCACCCTCGGGCAGCTGCCAGGAAAGCCGCGGCGCGGAGGTGCGGATGCCCAGCGCCTCGTCCAGGTGCTCGACGCGCAGAGCGTGCGGAGCGGCGGTCACGCGCACACCTCGACGGTGGCCGAGGCCCGCAGGTCGCCGGCGGAGGGCCCGGCCGACAGCACCAGGGGCCCGGGCTCCACCAGCACCGGGACGTCGGCCAGCGCGTTGCCGAACTCCATGCCGGGGAACCAGGCGACCAGCACGGCGGCCACGTCGTCCCGCCAGGGCAGCTCGACCGGTGCGCCGGCGTCGGACAGGCTCATCGACCGCAACCCGATCTCCGGCGCCGGCTGGGTGGTCCAGACCGAGGCACCCGACAGCAGCCGGACCTTCGTCTCCACCTCGAGTTTCCCCGCCAGGGCTGAAATGTCGGCGTCGGACGTGGGCATGGCTCTCCCCTTCGAAGGGTGGTTTCGCGCGACCAAGCGCACGCGGTTTCGCGCGCGAAACCGCGTGGTCGGGTCAGAGCGCGGGGACGCGCTCGGCGTGGTGGCAGGCGGTGAGGCTGTCGTCGATCAGCCGCAGCGGCGGGCGCTGCTCGGCGCACACGTCGGTGGCCAGCGGGCAGCGCGGGACGAACGGGCAGCCGGTCGCCGAGGCCGAGGCCGCGCCGGCGGTGCCCATGCCCAGCGCCTCGCGCGCCGCCCGGCGGGCGGCCTGCTCGGCCGGCCGCGGAACGGGCGCCGCCGAGGTCAGCGCCACCGTGTAGGGGTGCCGCGGAGCCTGGCTGACCGCCTCCACCGGGCCGGTCTCCATGATCTGCCCGCGGTAGAGCACCACCGTGCGCTGGGACAGGAACCGGACCACCCCGAGATCGTGGGCGATGAAGAGGAACGACAGGCCGCGCTGGTCGCGCAGGTCGGCGAGCAGGTTGAGCACCTGCGCCTGGGTGGACAGGTCCAGCGCCGACACCGGCTCGTCGAGGACGACGACCTTCGGGTCGCAGACCAGCGCCCGGGCGATGGCGATCCGCTGCCGCTGCCCCCCGGAGAACTGCGACGGGTAGCGGTCGACGGCCTCGCCGGGCAGCCCGACCGACTCCAGCCCGCTGCGCGCCTTCTCCCACGCCGCGGTGCCCTTGATGCCCATCAGCGCCAGCGGCTCGACCAGCGTCTGGCCGATCGTGCGGGCCGGGTTCAGCGAGGAGTACGGGTCCTGGAACACCACCCGGAGGTCGGCCACCTGCCGGCTGCGCTGCTTGAGGGACATGCGCGTGATGTCCTGGCCCTGCACCCGGACCGTGCCCGAGGTCGGCGGCTGCAGCCCGAGGACCGCCTTGCCGATCGTGGACTTGCCCGACCCGGACTCGCCGACCAGCCCGACGGTCTCGCCGGGGGCGATGTCGAAGCTGACGCCGTCGATGGCCGGCGCGGTGCGCCTGGCCTTGCGGCCGGAGCCGTAGCGGACGACGAGGTCGCGGATCTCGAGGGCGGGTGCGGGAGGCACCACGGACACGGCGGTCGCGCCGGCGGGGGCGGTCATCAGGACACTCCAGCGGTCGGGGCGGGTTCGGCGACGGCGTCGGCCACGGTCTCGGCGCCGACCGGCTCGGCGTCCCAGGTGGCGTGCGTGGAGGCCAGGTCGTCGACGCGGATGCACAGCACCGAGCCGGAGCCGTGCGCGGGCAGGGCCGGGAACGGCGCGGTGCACTCGTCCCGGGCGAACTGGCAGCGGCTGGCGAACCGGCAGCCGGTCGGCCACGAGCCGGGCGGCGGGACGGTGCCCGGGATCGACGCCAACCGCAGCGGCACCGGCTCACCCTCGGGCACGTGCGGGTTCGCCCCGAGGAGGGCCATCGTGTACGGGTGCGACGGGTCGTCCAGGACGGCGGCGGCGGTGCCGGACTCGACGACCGCGCCGGCGTACATCACCGCGACGTCGTCGCAGATGTCGGCGACCACGCCCAGGTCGTGGCTGACGATGACGACCGACAGGCCGGTGTCGTGGACCAGCGCCCGCAGCAGCGACAGGATCTCCGCCTGCACGGTGACGTCGAGGGCCGTGGTCGGCTCGTCGGCGATGAGCAGCTCCGGCTCGCCGGTGAGCGCCAGCGCGATGCAGACCCGCTGGGCCATGCCGCCGGACAGCTGGTGCGGGTAGCTCTTCAGCACCCGCTCGGCGTCGACGATGCCGACGTTGCGCAGCAGCTCGGCGGCGATCTTCCTCGCCGCACCCCGGCCGACGCCGCGGAACCGGCGGATCGGGCCGACCAGCTGGTAGGCGATGGAGAACATCGGGTCCAGGGCGACCATCGGTTCCTGGGAGATCATCGCGATCTCCCGGCCGCGGACGGCGGTGAGCTCCTTCTCCGACAGCCCGACGAGCTCGCGGCCCTGCCAGCGGATCGACCCACCGGAGACCGAGACGCCGTCGGGCAGCAGGCCCATGAGCGAGCGGGCGGTCATCGTCTTGCCGCAGCCGGACTCACCGACCAGGCCGAGCACCGTGCCCGGGCGCAGCGCGAAGGAGACGCCGGTGACCAGCTGCGGGCCGTCGTCCACGGCGACCGACAGGTCGCGCACCTCCAGGACGGCGCTGGGGTCGGCCGGTGCGGTGTCCGCGACGGCGACCGGGAGGCGCTCCTTCCGCCGGGCCGGGACCTTGTCCGCCTTCTTGCCGGCGATCGCGTCGGCCAGCTCGTTGGCCGCCACGACGGTGAGCGCCAGCACCACGCCGGTCGGCACGAGCAGCCACGGCGCGTCGAACAGGTGCCCGGAGGCGTCCTGGATCATGAAGCCCCAGGAGGGCTCCGGCTCGCCGGGACCGAAGCCCAGGAAGGCCAGGCCGGCGACGATGAGCAGGCCGATCCCGAACAGCTGCGCGGCCTGGACCGCGACCACGGTGGCCATCGACGGCAGCACGTGCAGCAGGTTCACCCGCAGCGAGCCCAGGCCGTTGACCCGGGCGGCGTCGATGTAGAGGCGCTGACGCACCGACTGGGCGACGCCGAGCATCACCCGGTAGACCGCGGCGGAGATCAGCACACCCAGGATCGCCATGACCGGGTAGAGCCGGTTGCCGATGACGCCGATCACGGCGAGCAGCAGGATGGTGCCGGGCAGGGCCATCAGCACCTCGGTCGACCGGCTGGTGACCCGCTCGACCTTCCGGCCGCGCTCGGCGGCCAGCAGGGCCAGCGGCAGTCCGATCCCGAAGGCAACGACCAGCATCAGCGCCGAGGACAGCAGCGGCAGCGAGCCGGCCGTGAAGATCCGGGACAGCAGGTCCCGGCCCAGCGGGTCGGTGCCGAACCAGTGGTCGGCCGAGGGGAGCGCCAGCCGGTTGGCGGTGTCCTGCTCGGTGACCTCGTACGGCCGCCACAGCGGGGCGGTGAGCGAGGCGACGATGATGAACACCAGCCAGGCGGCACCGAACACCCCGCCGGGACGGCGGAGGAAGCCGGGGACACCGCGCCGGCGGGCGGGCGGGACGGGCTCGGTGGCGACCTCGTCGGCCGCGTCCAGGGGCAGCACACTCATGCCGTACGCACCTTCGGGTCGAGCGCCGCGACCACGAGGTCGAGCAGCAGGTTGACGACGACGACCACGACGGTCGCGACGATCACGACCCCGATCAGCGCCGGGAAGTCGTGGGAGGCGGCGGACTGCTGGCCGGCCTGGCCGAGGCCGGGCAGGGCGAACAGGTTCTCGATGATCACCGAACCGCCGAAGAGTGCGATGAACTGGATGCCGAGCACCGAGACCACCGGCACGCTGCTGAAGCGCAGCGCGTGCACGTAACGGATCCGCCACTCCGGCGTCCCCATGGCCCGCAGCGTGCGGATGTGCTCCTGGCCGAGCGCCTCGCGCATCCCGGCCGCCGCGGTGCGGGCGATGATCGCCGCCCCACCGACCGCCAGGGTGAGCACCGGCAGGACCAGGCTGTTGAACCAGGCGGTCGGGTCGGAGGAGAACGGCACGTACCCGGTGGCCGGCAGCAGCTCGAGCTTGATGGCCAGCAGGTAGACGACGATGACGCCCACCCAGAAGGCCGGCAGCGAGAGGGCGACCCCGGCCCCGGTGGTGATCAGCTTGCCCAGCCGGCCGCCGCGGACCGCGGCGGTGACCCCGAGCAGGACACCGACGACGGCGGACAGCAGCGTGGCGAACAGCGCGATCGACGCGGTGACCGGCAGCCGGTCGCCCAGGTCGGCGGCGATGGACCGGCCGTCGATGAGGGACGTCCCGAGGTCGAACCGGAACAGGTGGCCCAGGTAGTCGAAGAACTGCACGTACAGCGGCTGGTTCCAGCCCAGCGCCTCGTTCTGCGCGGCGATCTCGGCGGCGGTGGCACCGGGCCCCGCCTTGACGGCGCCGGGGGTGCCGCTCCCCGCGTGCACCAGCAGGAAGGTGATGAGCACGGCGGCGAGCACGGTGCCGACGGCCAGGGACAGCCGCTTCGCGACGTAGGCGAGCATCTCGGGTCCTCGTCTGGATGGGTGGTCGAGGGGCCGGTCCGGCCGGTGGCCGCGGGTCGCCCCGCGGCCACCGGCCGGCGCGGATCAGCTGGCGGGCTGGATCGCCGAGAGCACGAGGTAGTTGTTCGTCCCGGCGAACGAGGGCTCGGTCACCTTGTCGGCGTTGTAGCCGAAGTAGGTGAAGTCCTCGTACGCGGGGGCCACCCAGGCGTTCGCGGTGAGCGCGGTGTTCAGGTCGGTCAGCGCCTGCGTCTGGGCGTCACCGGTGGCACCGAGCGCTCCACCCAGCGCGGCCTCGATCTCCGGCTCCTTGGCGCCCTGGGTGTTGAGGAAGCCGCCGTAGAGGACACCGGCGACGAAACCGGCCGGCTGCGCCCCCGGGGCGAACGGGTTGAAGAGGACCGGGTCGGTCTGCACCGCGGCGAACAGCTGGTCGGTGGAGGTGGCGGTCACGAAGTTCATCGTGATCCCGACCTCGGCCAGCTGGGCCTGGACGGCGACCTGGTCCTCGGTCGGCTGGCCGAGCACGGTGACGTTGAAGTCGAAGCCGTCCGGGAGGCCCGCCTCGGCGAGGAGCTGCTTGGCCTTGTCCGGGTCGTAGGCGTACTGCTCGTCGAGGGCGGGGTCGAACCCGGGGGCGTCCTCGGGGAAGAACTGCGACGTGGCCCGGGAGCCCTCGTGCAGGTCGCTCACCAGCTTCTCGCGGTCGATCGCGTACCCGATGGCCTGCCGGGCCTGCTCCTTGCCGAACGCCGGGTTGACGGCCCCCGTCTTGTCCAGGAAGTAGAAGCCCACGATCGTGCCGCCCTGGCTCACCGTCTTCTGCCGCGACTCGACCAGGTCGATCGTCGTCGGGTCGAGGATGCCGGCGACGTCGGCCTGACCGGAGACGACGGCGTTGGCCCGCGCCTGCGGGTCGGTGATCACCTTGAACACGATCGTGTCGTAGGCCCAGTCATCGGCGTTGCGGGCGTCGTCGCTCTTCTCGAAGGAGTAGGTGCTCGCCCGCGTCGTGTCGTCCGTGTTCAGGGTGTACGCGCCCGAACCGTCCGGCGTGGTCTCCAGCGAGGTGGGGTCGGCGACGCCGTCGGGGCCGACGATGACACCGGCGGTGTCGACCAGGTTGTTCTCCGGGGCCGTCTGCGGCTTGGCCCAGGTGATGACGACGGTCTTCGGGTCGGGCGCCGAGACGTCGGTGATCTCCGACGCCTGGCCGGGGCCGAGCGAGCCGTAGGCCTCGAGGTCGGGGTCGCTGCGGCGGTCCAGGTTGGCCTTGACCACGGCGGAGTCCAGCGGCTTGCCGTCGGTGAACGTCACGCCGTCGGTGAGCGTGAGCGTGGTCTGGGTGTTGTCCGCGTTGTTGGAGAAGTCGCTGACCAGGCTGGGCGTCACCGTGCCGTCGGGAGCGGTCACGAACAGCGCGTCGTACATCGCGGAGAAGAACTCGAACTGCCCCTGCGCGTACAGCAGCGGGTCGTAGCCGTTGGGCGCCGCGTCCGAGTCGAGGGCGATGGTCACGGTGTCGCTCTCGCTGGCACTGGCGGCCCCGCCGCCGCTGCCCCCGCCGCAGGCGGCGAGGGAGGTGAGCGCACCGGCGGCCAGGACGGCCACCCCGGTCCGCATCATCGACGGGCGGCGCAGGTCGAGAGGGTCGCGAGTCCTGAACGGGTTCATCCGGTCTGGCTCCTTCGCTTCGTTACGGAGGGGTCACATCGGCCGGGGACTCGGCCGCACCGGGAGCCCGGCGTTGGCGGCAACGATGCGGGGGGCCGTGCCGTGACGTCAGGCACAATGCCGTTCAATGGAAAGCAACTGTGGCGCGCGCCTCACCGATGATCACCAGGAGGACGGCCGATGACCGACGAGGACACCGCCGTCCGGGTGCGTGGCCGCCGCCCGCCGCAGGGCGAGCCGGTGGTCGACCGGGCGCTCGCGCTGCTGGGCGCCTTCGACGCCACCCACCCCTACCTGACGCTCAGCGAGCTCAGCCGGCGCAGCGGCATCCCGGCCAGCTCGGCGCTGCGGCTGGCCGGGCGGCTGCTGGAGTGGGGCGCCCTCGAGCGCGGGGAGGACGCCCGGTTCTCCATCGGGCTGCGGCTGTGGGAGGTCGCCTCGCTCACCCCGCGCGGGCACGGCCTGCGCCAGGTGGCGCTGCCGTTCATGGGCGACCTGGAGGAGGTCACCCGCCAGCACGTGCTGCTCGCCGTCCGCGAGGGCGAGGAGGCGCTGCTGGTGGAACGGCTGTCCTCGCACGGCGCCGTCGCCGCGCTGTACCGGCCCGGCGGCCGGATGCCGCTGCACTCCACCGGGGTCGGGCTGGTGCTGCTGGCCTTCGCCGACTCCGGCTTCCAGGAGCAGGTGCTCGCCCAGCCGCTGATCCACCAGCCGGAGAAGGTGCCCGTCTCCTCCGCCGCGCTGCGCCGGACGCTCGCCGAGATCCGCCGGGAGGGGCTGGCCACCTTCCGCCGGGGCGCACCCGGCCCGATCGTCTCGGTGGCCGCCCCCGTGCACGACGCGCAGGGCGCGGTCGTCGCGGCGCTGTCGGTCGTCGTCCCGGCGGAGAACGCCGAGCCCCGGCTGCTCGGTCCGGCGGTGCGCACCGCCGCCCGGGGCATCTCCCGGGGGCTGGGAGCCCGGCGGGCGCCCGGGGCGGGGTAGTCGACTCCTCTGCCATTGACCGGCAGCGGTGGTGATCACGGTGAGCGGCGTCACGCATGCTCGCGACACCGACGACCACCGAGGAGCGCCGTGCCGATCCACCCTGCCATCGCGTCGAACTTCCACCTGCTGGACGGGCTGACCTCGTTCGAGGCGGCCATGGCCGACCCGGACCAGCGGGCCCGGCTGGACGAGTTCATGTCCCTCACCGGAGCGCCGCTGCCGCCTCAGGTGGAGACCCGGGACGAGACGGTCGGCGGTCCGCACGGGCCGGTCCCGGTGCGGGTCTACCTGCCCGCGGACGCCGGCTCCGACCGGCCCGGCCTGGTCTGGCTGCACGGCGGCGCGTTCCTCGGCGGCGACCTGGACATGCCCGAGGCCGACTGGACCGCCCGGCAGATGGCCGACCGGGCCGGCGCGGTCGTGGTCAGCGTCGACTACCGGCTCTGCCACGACGGCATCCACTACCCGGTGCCGCACGACGACGTCGTGGCCGCGTTCCGGTGGACCCGGGACAACGCCGACGCGCTCGGCGTCGACCGCGGGCGCATCTCGCTCGGCGGCGCCAGCGCCGGCGGCAACCTCGCCATCGGGGTCGCGCTCAAGCTGCGCGACGCCGACGGCCAGCCGCCGGCCGCGCTGCTGCCGATCTACCCGGTGGCCCACTCCGTGCTCCCGCCGGCATCGGCGTCGCTGGCCGCGAAGATGGCCGAGGTCCCGGCCCTGCTCCGCTTCTTGCCGAAGGACACCGACTTCTTCAACACCAACTACCTGGGCGGCCCGCTGTCGAGCGCCGACGGCTACGCGTTCGGCGCCCTGGCCGTGCTCGACGGTCTCTGCCCCACGCTGGTCATCAACGCCGAGTACGACGACCTGCGGTCCTCCGGTGAGGCGTTCGTCGCGCAGCTCGCGCTCGCCGGCGTCGACGTCCGGCAGGTCACCGCGGTCGGCATGCTGCACGGCTTCCTCAACACCCGCCCGGACATCGAGCCGGTCGACCGCGCCCTGACCCTGATGGCCGACGTCGTCGCGACGGCCCGCGTCCCCGAGACCCTGGAGGTCCCCGCATGACCACCTTCCCCGACGGCTTCCTCTGGGGCGCTGCCACCGCCGCGCACCAGGTCGAGGGCGGCAACGTCAACAACGACCACTGGGAGATGGAGCACGCCCCGCACTCGCCGTTCGCCGAGTCCAGCGGGGACGCCTGCGACTCCTGGCACCGGTGGGAGGAGGACCTCGACCTGGTGGCCGGCGCCGGCCTGGACACCTACCGGTTCAGCCTGGAGTGGAGCCGGATCGAGCCCGAGGAGGGCGAGGTCTCCCGCGCCGCGCTCGACCACTACCGGCGGGTCGTCGACGGCTGCCGCGACCGCGGGCTCGCCCCCATCGCCACCCTCGTGCACTTCACGATGCCGCGCTGGCTCATGCACGACGGCGGCTGGACGGGACCGAAGGCCGGCGACCGGATCGCCCGGTTCACCGAGCTGGCGCTGCCCGCCGTCCGGGACGCGGCGTACGTCGCCACCCTGAACGAGCCCAACCTGATGGCCGTCCAGCCGGTGATCGGCGGCATGGCCCGCCGCGGCGAGGAGATCAAGGGGTTGCCGGTCCCCGACCAGGCGGTCTCCGAGGCGCTGATCGGCCTGCACGGCCGGAGCATGGAGGTGCTCCGCGGCGCCGGGTCACCGCCGGCCGGGATGACGATCGTCGGGCTGGAGTACATCGACGAGGGCGGCGGGCAGACGACGTTGCAGGCCGCCCGGACCGCGATGATGGACCAGTTCCTGCAGGCCGCCGCCGGCGACGACTTCATCGGGCTGCAGGTCTACACCGCGCAGCGGTTCGGCGCCGACGGGCTCATCGCCCCGCCGGCGGACCAGCAGACCCTCGCCCACGGCATGGAGCGCCGCCCGGAGGCGCTCGGCGCGGCCATCAGCCACGCCGCCTCGGTGCTGCCGGGCACCCCGCTGCTGGTCACCGAGAACGGCATCGCCACCGCCGACGACACCGACCGGATCGCGTTCACCACCGACGCGCTGCGCGGTCTGGCGGCGGCGATCGAGGCCGGTGCCGACGTCCGGGGCTACGTGCACTGGAGCCTGCTGGACAACTTCGAGTGGATGCTCGGCTTCGCGCCCACCTTCGGGCTGGTCGCCGTCGACCGCGAGACGTTCGCCCGCACACCGAAGCCGAGCCTCGCCTGGCTGGGCGAGGTCGCCAAGCGCAACGGCCTGCCCGACTGACCCGGTCGGCGCTCACCCGGCCCGGGGGTCGACGTGGACCTTCGGGCCGGGACCGGCGCCCTCGGGGCGCCCGCCGGCGAGGACGGCGGCCACCCCGTCGAGCCCGACGGTCGCCGCGACCAGCGGCCGCGGGTCCACCGCACCGCCGGCGTAGGCGGCGATGGTGGCGTCCAGGCCCGGGGACCCCGAGAGGATCCCGACCGCGGTGACGTCCTTGAGCAGCAGCGTCCGGGTGTCGACGGTGCTCGGCGTGCCGGCGATGCCGATGCACACCAGCCGGCCGGCGGGCTGGACCAGGTCCAGCGCCAGTGCCGGCGAACCGGCCGCGGTGGAGGCGTCGACGACGGCGTCGAACGGCAGGTCCGGCAGCGTCTCCCGGGTCCAGGCGGAGTGGAACCCGAGCCCCCGGGCGAAGGCCAGGGACTCGCCGGTGACCCCCAGCAGGTGCACCTCGGCCCCGGACGCGCGCAGGAACAGCGCCGTCAGCAGCCCGATCGTCCCCGGGCCGAGGACCAGGGCCCGTTCACCGGCCCCGACCTCCGCGGCGTGCGCCGCCCGCCATGCGTTGCCGCCCGGCTCGACCAGCGCGCCGAGGACCTCGTCGACGGTGCCCGGGAGCTCCTTCAACGACCAGGCGGGGACGGCAAGCTGCTCGGCCAGCGCCCCGGGCCGGTCGCCCCGGATGCCGACCTCCTGGCGGTGCTCGCACACGTGCTGCTGCCCCCGCCGGCAGGGCCGGCAGACCCGGTCGCCGAGCATCGTGTCGCCCATCACCCGCCGGCCCAGCCAGGCCGGGTCGACGCCGTCGCCGACCTGCGTGACCCGGCCGCACCACTCGTGCCCGGGCCGCAGCGGGTAGGAGGAGTGGCCGGTCTGCAGGTAGGACAGCTCACCGGTGAACAGCTCGACGTCGGTGCCGCAGACACCGACCCGCTCGACCTCGACGACGACGTCGCCGGGCGCCGCCACCGGTACGGGCACCTCCTGGACCGAGCCCTCACCGGGGCCGGTCAGCACGAACGCCCGCATGGTCTGCGCGCGGGAGGAGGACATGGGCGCAAGGATGGCGGTCGTGGCCCTCCGCAGCACGCAGTGGTACTCCGGCGACGTCCGCAACGCCTACATCCACCGGGCGTGGATGCGCCGCGGCGCCCCGGACGACGCCTTCGACCGCCCGCAGATCGCCATCGCGAACACCGCCTCGGACCTCGTGCCGTGCAACCGGCACCTGTCCGAGGTGGCCGCCGCGGTCCGCGACGGCGTCCACGCCGCCGGCGGTACGCCGCTGGAGCTGCCGGTGATGGGCCTGGGCGAGACGCAGGTCCGGCCGACGGCGATGCTGTGGCGCAACCTCGCCGCGATGCAGATGGAGGAGGCGTTCCGCGCCAACCCGGTGGACGGGCTGGTGCTGCTCGGCGGCTGCGACAAGACGATCCCGTCGCTGCTCATGGCTGCCGCGTCGGTCGACCTGCCCGCCGTCGTCGTCCCCGGCGGTCCGATGCTCACCGGCACGTTCCGCGGGGTGCCGCTGGGCTGCGGCACCGACGTGTTCCGGCTGTCGGAGGAGGTCCGCGCGGGCACGCTCTCGGCGGCGGAGTTCACCCGGTCGGAGTCGGCGATGATCCGCAGCCGCGGGCACTGCAACACGATGGGCACCGCCTCCACCATGGCGCTGGTCGCCGAGGCGCTGGGCACCGTTCTCCCCGGCGTCGCCGGGACGCCGGCCGCGGACAGCCGGCTGCTGGAGGCCGCGCACGGCACCGGCCGGCTCGCGGTGGAGATGGTCGCCGCCGACCGCCGGCCGAGCACGTTCCTGACCGAGGCGTCCTTCGCCAACGCGATCGTGGCGCTGGCCGCTGTCGGCGGGTCCACCAACGCCGTGGTC
The DNA here is from genome assembly GCA_000620205.1 of Geodermatophilaceae bacterium URHA0031. Taxonomy (GTDB): domain Bacteria; phylum Actinomycetota; class Actinomycetes; order Mycobacteriales; family Geodermatophilaceae; genus Modestobacter. Next base: position 130,338 of record JHVP01000001.1, read on the forward strand.
CACCTGCTGGCGATCGCCGGGCGGCTCGGCATCGAGCTGACCCTCGACGACTTCGACCGGATCGGCTCCGGGGTGCCGGTGCTGGTCGACCTGCTGCCGGCCGGCCGGTTCCTGATGGAGGACCTCCACCGCGCCGGCGGGCTGCTCGCCGTCCTGGCCGAGGTCCGCGACCTGCTCGACCCGACCGCCCTGACCGTCACCGGGAAGCCGCTGGTCGAGTACCTGGACGACGCGCCGATCTGGGACACCGAGGTCATCCGGTCACGCCGCGAGCCCCTGGTGGAGCACGGCGGCATCGCCGTCCTGCGCGGCAACCTGGCCCCCCGTGGCGCGGTCGTCAAGCCGGCCGCGGCGTCGCCGCACCTGATGCGCCACCGCGGCCCTGCGGTCGTCTTCGACTCGATCGAGGACTTCCACGCCCGCATCGACGACCCGGACCTCGACGTCGACGCCGACTCGGTGCTCGTGCTGCGCGGCTGCGGGCCCCGGGGCTACCCCGGCATGCCGGAGGTGTCGAACATGCCGCTGCCGAGGAAGCTGCTCGAGCAGGGGGTGCGGGACATGGTCCGGGTCTGCGACGGGCGGATGAGCGGCACCGCCTACGGCACCGTCGTCCTGCACGTGGCACCCGAGGCCGCCGCCGGTGGACCGCTCGCCCTGGTGCGGACCGGGGACGTGATCAGCCTCGACGTCGAGACCCGGCGCATCGACGTCGAGGTGCCCGCCGACGAGCTGGCCGCCCGCACGCCGCCCGAGGCGACCGTCGCCGCGTTCGCCGCCCCCCGCCGCGGCTGGGAGCGGCTCTACGTCGACCACGTGCTGCAGGCCGACACCGGCGCGGACCTGGACTTCCTCGTCGGCTCGAGCGGGTCGCAGGTCAGCCGCGAGTCGCACTGACGAAGGACCCCGTCCTCCCCACCCTTCGCACGCTCAGGGCGGGGCCCGGGACGGGGCCGTTCCAGCACGTCACCACGCAACCAGTCAGAAACCGACCCGGGTCACGACGGAGGTGCCGAACCGCTCGGCGGTCGCGCGCTTGTAGGCGGCCGGGAAGTCGGCGGCGGCGGCCCGGTCGGCGGCGGCGGCGCGCACCTGGGCGGCGCCGTCGCCGGCGAGCGCCGCGACGCAGTCCTCGGGGGCCATGTTGGCGGCCGCCACCAGGCCGCCGGCGGCGCCGATCGTCCCGCACAGGCTGAGCAGGCTGGTCGCGCCGGTGTAGAGGTCGCCGCCGAAGACCTCCCGCTCGTGCAGCAGCCGGGCGGCGTCCCCCGAGGAGTCCTTCAGCCCGCTCACCGGCAGCTCGGGCAGCAGCTCCACCGGGATGCCGGGCAGGGACGCCCCCGGGAAGTGGTAGGCGAGCAGCGGACCGGTCGCCGCCTTCGCGACCGCCTCGTAGTAGGGCCGCGGGTCGGCGACGCCGGGCGGGGAGAGCGCGAGCACGGCGTCGGCGCCGGCATCGAAGGCGCGCCCGGTCAGCTCCGCGGCCTGCCGCCCGGTCGGTGCACCGGCGCCGGCGAGCACGGGGACGTCGGAGGGCACGGCCGCGCGGACGGCGGCGACGAGCTCGTCCCGGTCGGCCGGGGTGAGCGTGGCCGCCTCCCCCGTCGTCCCGGCGACCAGGACGCAGCGCACGCCGAGCTCGGTCAGCCGCGCCGCGAGGTCGGCGGTGGCCGGCGCGTCCAGCGCGCCGTCGGGGTGGAAGAGGGTGACCAGTGCGACGCCGACGCCGGTGAAGAGGGCCATGCCGCTCATCCTGCCCCGGGAACGGCGTCCAGAGGATGGTTGCCGCCCAATGGCACCGGGCTGGGCCGCGGTGACCGCGGTCACCGAAGCTCGGACCTGTCGACGTCGACCCCGAACCGGGAGCACCCATGAGCTTCGAGTACCTGATCGACCCTGCGAAGGGCCCGCAGTGGAAGGGCGTGCTGCCCGGCAAGCCGCAGCCCTACGTCCTGCGCAAGGGCGAGGGCGAGCACGCCAAGCTCTTCGGCGACGTGTTCAGCGTCCTGCTCTCCGGCGACGAGACCGAGAACCAGTTCGGCATCATCGTCAGCGAGTCCCCGGCCGGCGACGTCATCCCGACCCACTCGCACAACGCCACGCACGAGACCTTCTACGTGCTCGAGGGCACGGTGCGGCTGTTCTTCGAGGACGGCGAGGGCGCCAAGCAGTCCCAGCTGCTCGCCCCCGGCGACTTCGGCTTCGTGCCGGCCGGCTTCGCGCACGCCTACCAGATCGTCACCGACGCCCGGATGATGGGCACGCTGTCCGGCGGCTTCGAGCGCTTCTTCCAGCACATGGGCACCCCGACGGACTCCACCAGCCCCGACCAGCCGCCGTTCATCCCGGACTTCCCGCGCATGCAGGCGGCGGCGCAGCAGCACAACATGCAGTTCCTGCGCGACTTCGAGTGGCCCGAGCCCACCTCCTGAGCTCCGATCCGCCGCCCGTCCACGGGGTTCGGCGCCGAACCCCCGTCGGGGTTCGGCGCCGGACCCGTGTCCTGAGGAGACCCGTGCCCACGCCTGCCCTGCCGCTCCCCCTGCCGGCGCACACCGCACCGCTGCCGCCCGCCCGCAGCGGCGCCGGCGGCGTCCGAGTGCTCGCCGGCGTGCCGTACGCGGCGCTGCCCGGTGCCCGGCCGCTGGAGCTGGACCTGTACCTCCCGGTGGACGCCACCCCCGCACCGGTCGTCGTCTTCCTGCACGGCGGCGGCTGGCGGCTCGGCAGCCGGCACTCCGCCGGCCCGGCCTACCGGGGTGCGGACCCGACGCCGTTCGAGCAGGTGGCGCAGGCCGGGATCGCGGTGGCCAGCATCGACTACCGGCTCTCCGGCGAGGCGGTCTGGCCCGCGCAGCTGCACGACGCCAAGGCGGCCGTCCGCTGGCTCCGCGAGCGCGCGGCCGAGCTGGGCGTCGACCCCGGCCGGATCGCCTCCTGGGGCGAGTCGGCCGGCGGCCACCTGGCCGAGCTGCTCGGCCTGACCCCGGACGACGCGGCGCTCGAGGGCGAGGTCGGGGTGACCGGGCCGTCGAGCCGGGTCACCGCCGTCGCCGCCTGGTACGCCCCCAGCGACGTCGCCGCGGTGGCCACCGACAACGGCGCCGACCCGGCCGACCCGGCCAGCCGGGAGGCGCAGCTGCTCGGCGCCCCGCCTCCCGAGGTGCCCGGACGCGCCGCGCAGGCGAGCCCGCTGAGCCACGCCTCCCCCGCCGCACCGCCGGTCCTGCTGCTGCACGGGCGGGACGACCGCTTCGTGTCCTGCGCGCAGAGCGAGCGCCTGGCCGCGGTGCTGCCCGACGTCGAGCTGCACACCTACCCCGGCGCCGACCACATGTGGCTCGGCGCCCCCGACGCCGCCGCGGACGCGCTCGACCGCACCGTCGCCTTCCTGCGGCGGCAGCTCATCGAGGAGGACCGGACATGAGGATCGTCGGCATCCGCCGGGACGGCGGCGGGGTCGAGGTGGCCGCGCTGTCCGACGACGGCACCGCGGTGACCGTCGTCGCCGGCCTCGAGGACTTCTGGGCCGACCCGGCCGGCCACCTCGCCGGCACACCGTCCGGGGAGACCGTCGCCGCCACCGACGTCGAGTTCGTGCCGCCGGTGCTGCCCGGCGCCCGGTTCATCTGCATCGGGCTGAACTACCTGAAACACGTCGCCGAGGGGTCCTACGCCGCCGAGGGCGTGCCGCCGTACCCGACGCTGTTCGCCCGCTGGACGGCCTCGCTCACCGTCGACGGCGCGCAGGTGCCGGTACCGGCGGACGAGGACGGCCTGGACTGGGAGGGCGAGGTGGTGGCCTACGTCGGGCAGACGCTGGTCGACGCCACCCCCGACGAGGCGCTGGCCGCCGTCGTCGGCTACTCGACCTTCAACGACCTGACCTCGCGGCGGGCGCAGAAGCTGACCAGCCAGTGGATCCTGGGCAAGAACGGCGACCGCTCCGGCCCCCTGGGCCCGCTGGTGCCGGCCGCCGAGGTCGGCGACCTGCGCGACGGCCTGCGGGTGCAGACCCGGGTCAACGGCGAGACCGTGCAGGACGGCAGGACCGACCAGATGGTCTACACCGTCGGCGACACCCTCTCGTTGATCTCGCGGACCTTCACGCTGCACCCCGGCGACCTGCTGGCCACCGGCACCCCGTCCGGCGTGGGCTACTCCCGCACGCCGCCCTGGCTGCTGCAGCCCGGGGACGTCGTCGAGGTCGAGGTCGACCGACTCGGGACCCTGCGCACCACGGTCGTCGCCAACGAGGTGCGCCATGAGCGGTGAGTTCCGGCAGTACCTCTTCCCGCACGACCACCCGCGGCTGGCCGGGGTCCGCGGCCTGGACGCCTACGCCTACCGGGAGCACGCCCGCACCCCCGGCACCTTCACCGGCGGGCTCGTCGAGGGCTGGACGCCGCTCTACCTCGAGGAGTTCCGCGGCGTCACCAGCGACGGCACGCTGCGCAAGGGGCTGTACCCGCTCACCCCGGCCGAGCCCGGCGAGGAGGCACCGGTCGCGGAGATGGTCGCCGCCGCCACCGACCTGCTGGCCGCACTCGACGACGAGGGCCGGAAGCGGATCTGCCACGACGTCGACGCCCCGGAGTGGCAGACCTGGGCCAACCCGGAGTTCATGCAGTTCGACACCGGCCTCCGCCTGGAGTTCCAACCGCCCGCCGTGCAGGAGCTGGCCCTCGGCCTGGTGCGCGCCTCGCTCAGCCCGGAGGGTTCCGAGCTGGTCCACGCGATGATGGTGATCAACGGCTTCCTCGGTGAGGTCGTCGACCTGCCCACGGTGCTGAACGAGTTCTCGTACAACCTCGCCCTCTACGGCACCCCCGATCTGCGCGCCCCCTGGGGCTGGCAGCTGTTCGGCCACCACGCCGCGGTCAACTGCCTCGTCGTCGAGGGCCGGATGCAGCTGTCCCCGGTCTTCCTCGGCGCCGAACCCGACGAGGTCGACGACGGTCCGCGGGCCGGGCTGCGCGACGTCTTCGCCGACCGCATCGACCTCGGCACCCGGCTCATGGCCGCGCTGACCCCTGAGCAGCGGCAGGCCGCGACCGTCTACGCGGAGATGGTCGACCCGGCCATGCCCCCCGGCCGGGTCCACCCCGGCGACGAGCGGCACCTGGCCGGCGCGTTCCAGGACAACCGGGTCATCCCGCCCGAGGGCATCCGGGTGCCGGACCTGCCCGAGGACGCCCAGCGGCTGGTCCTGCAGATCGCCGAGACCTTCGTCCGGCTGCTGCCGCCCGGCCCCCGTGCCGCCCGGCTCCGCGAGGTCGCCCAGCACCTGGACGAGACCTGGTTCAGCTGGATCGGCGGCTGGCAGCCCGGCGACGTCTTCTACTACCGGGTCCAGTCACCGGTGCTCATCGCCGAGCTCGACCACCACTGCGGCGTCTTCCTCGACTACGACACCCCGCAGCCCTTCCACGTGCACACGGTGCTGCGCACCCCGAACGGCAACGACTACGGCCGGGCCTGGGTCCGGCAGTGGCAGGCCGGTCGGACCTGATCACGGACGGACCCGTCTCGCCCTGCCGGCCAATGGCATCGGGCTACGACGACGTGATGCCCGCCACGGATGCTGGTGGGGCGTCGCCGGCCGGGACAGCCCGACGCTCCCCCTCATCAGCCACTGGGCGCCGCAGCTCAGGACAGGAGACCCGATGACCGCCGTGCCCGCCTCCGTGCCGGTGCTGATCGTCGGCGGTGGCCCCAGCGGCCTGGCCGCCGCGATCGAGCTCGGCCGCCGCGGCATCGACGTGCTCGTCGTCGAGCCGCGCGCCGCGCTCGACCCGCTGCGCCCGCGCGCCAAGACCACCAGCGTCCGCACCATGGAGCACCTGCGCCGCTGGGGCCTCGCCGACCGGCTGCGGGCCGCGGCGCCGCTGCCGGTCGCGCACGCCCAGGACGTCGTCTTCTGCACCGGCCTGTTCGGTCACGAGATCACCCGGTTCCCGGAGGCGTTCGGGCTGACGACGTCGCGGCGGGAGCTGTACGCCGAGGCCGGTCAGCAGGCGCCGCAGCCGCTGGTCGAGCAGGTGCTCCGGGACGCCGTCGCCGAGCTGCCCACGGTCACCACCCTGGTCGGCTGGCGGGCGGTGCAGGTCACCGACGGCCCGGATGCCGCCTCCGCCGTGCTGGAGGCCCCGGACGGCGCGCGGCACGACGTCCTCGCCGACTGGCTGCTCGGCGCCGACGGCAGCTCCGGGGTGAGCCGGCGGGCCATCGGCGCCCGCTACGAGGGCTCCTCGGGCAGCCTGCCCAACCTGAGCATCACCTTCCGGTCCGCGGACCTGGAGTCCCGGGAGCTGTGCGCGCTCGGCGTGCACTACTGGGTCATCGGCGCCGAGCGCGGCGGCCTGATGGGCCGGCTGGACCTCGACGGCACCTGGTGGGCGATCGTGCAGGGCGTCGACGCCGCTGCCGGCGACGTCGACCCGGTCGCGCTGGTGCGCGCGCTCGCCGGCGCCGACATCGACGTCGACGTGCTGGCCACCGACCCGTGGTCGGCCCGGATGCTGCTCGTCGACCGGTACCGCGGCCGGCGGGTGTTCCTGGTCGGGGACGCCGCGCACCTCAACCCGCCGTGGGGCGGGCACGGGTTCAACACCTGCGTCGGCGACGCGGTCAACCTGGGCTGGAAGCTCGCCGCCGTGCTCCGCGGCTGGGCCCCGGAGGCCCTGCTGGACAGCTACGAGGCGGAGCGGCGGCCGGTCGCCGAGCGCACCATCGCCGCCGCCGGCGAGCAGGAGGCGTTCCTGGCGCCGTCCTTCGCCGCCGGGGACCTGGACGACGACGGGCCGCGCGGCGCCGAGCTGCGCGACGCCGTCGCGGCCGCGCTGGTGGTCAAGGACCCGGAGTTCCACAGCCTCGGCCTGGTGCTCGGCTACGACTACCCGGACTCGCCGCTCGTCGTCCCCTCGGGTGGGCCGCGGCCGGAGCCGACGGTGACCAGCTACACCCCCTCGGCGCACCCCGGCGCACGGCTGCCGCACGCCTGGCTCCCCGACGGCCGTTCGGTCTACGACGTGCTGGGTGAGGAGTTCACCGTGCTGCAGCTGGGCCCGGGGGCCGATCCCCGGTCGCTGGTCGAGGCCGCGGCCCGGGCCGACGTGCCGCTGCGGGTCGTCGACCTGACCGCACACGCCCGGCTGCGTGAGCTGTGCGGGGCGGACCTGCTGCTCGTCCGCCCCGACCAGCACGTGGCCTGGCGGGGTGAGCAGGTCGAGGACGCCGAGGCGCTGCTGGCCGAGGTCACCGGCGCCGACCTCGCCGCCGTCACCGCCCCGAACTGATCCCGCCCACCCGAAGCACCCCTTCGGCGGTCGCACGGTCCGCCAAGAGCGCGCCTTCGGCGGTGGGAACGCGCGCCAAAAGCGCGCTTTTGGCGGTGGGAACATCCGCCAAAAGCGCGCCTTTGGTGGTGGGAACGTCCGCCACAAGCGCGCCTTTGGTGGTCAGCGGTCGGCGAGGGTGGCGGCGACCAGGGCGTTGGCGTGGCCGTGGCCCATGCCGTGCTCGGTCTTGAGCCAGTTGACCAGCTCCATGTGCTTGGTCAGCGGCGAGGAGCGGATCAGGTCCTGCCACTCGGCGATGGGCCGCCCGTACTTCGCCTCGATCGACGGGAAGTAGCTGGCCGGGCCCTTGGGTGCATCGGTCACGCGCCGGATGCTGCCATGTGCGGCCCCGCTGCAGGGGCCCGGCGCGAGCCTGCGAGCGTTGGGGGGCAGCGGGGTCCTTTGTCTAGCGTGGGCACGTGACCTCGCCGTTCATCGCCCGTCCCGAGCTCCTCGACGCCGACCCGCTGGCCGCGACCGGGCGGCCGGTGCGGTGGGGCGTGGTGGCCACCGGTGCCATCGCCGCCACGGTGACCGCCGACCTGGCGCTGCTCCCCGACGCGGTGCTGCACGCGGTCAGCTCCCGGCGGGCCGACCGGGCCGCGGAGTTCGCCGGGCGGTTCGGCTTCGCCACCTCCTGGTCCGACACCGACGAGCGGCTGGGCTACCAGGCGCTGCTGGCCGACCCGGACGTCGAGGCGGTCTACGTGGCCACGCCGCACGCCCAGCACGCCGAGGTGGTGTCGGCTGCGCTCCGGGCCGGCAAGGCGGTGCTCTGCGAGAAGCCGGTGACGATCAACGCCCGCGAGGCCCAGCAGGTGGTCGACCTGGCCCGCGAGCACGGCGTGTTCCTGATGGAGGCGGTGTGGACCCGCTTCCTGCCGTCCTTTCAGCGCGCCCTGGAGATCGCCGCCTCGGGTGAGATCGGCACCGTGCAGTGGGTGGGCGCCGAGATCGGCTTCCGCGCCCGGCAGGATCCGGCCAGCCGGCTCTGGGGCCGGGCCGACGGCGGCGGCGCCCTGCTGGACCTCGCCGTCTACCCGCTGCTGTGGGTGTGGGGGACGCTGGGTCTCCCGGACGCGGTGACGGCGCGGGGCACGCTGAACGCCGAGGGCGTCGACGCGCAGAGCGCGCTGACCCTGACCTACGGCTCCGGCGCACAGGCCTCCATCACCACCTCGCTGCTCGCCCGGTCACCGAACACCGTGATCGTCGCCGGCAGCGAGGGCTGGGTCCGGGCGCAGGGGCCCGACGCCGTGTACCGGCCCACCCGGCTGGACGTCGAGGTGCGCAGGGGCGAGGTGCGCACCGAGGAGTTCGAGCTGGTCGGCTCCGGCTACGTGCACGAGCTGCGGGAGGTCACCCGCTGCTTGCAGCAGGGGCTGACCGAGAGCCCGGTGATGCCGCTGGAGCACTCGCTGGCCACCATGCGGCTGCTCGACGGCGTCCGCGCGCAGCTCGGCGTGGTCTACCCGAACGACGAGCGGTGACCCTCAGCCGGCATGACCGGCGACGTTGACCACCGTGCCGTCCGGGGCGCGGACGAAGAACCGCCGTACCCCCCACGCCTCGGTGGTCAGCGGGTGCACGATCTCGTACCCGAGCTGCTGCGCCTCGGCGTAGGCGGCGTCGACGTCGTCGGTCTGCACCGACATGGCGGAGTCCTCCGCTGCCGTGGCGTCCCGGGTGACCAGCTGGACGCTCGCCCCGGTGTCAGGTGAAGTGCACCGGGCCACCCAGCCCAGGTCGAACTCCTCGGTGCTCAACCCGAGGAAGCCGGTGTAGAAGCCCTTCGCCTGCTCGAGGTCGGGGACGCCGAGGTTGGTCAGGACGCGGATCGTGCGCATGCGCTCTCCTGTCTCCGCGGTGGCTCGTCCGGGAACTGTGGCGCAGCTCGGTCGTCAGCGGGGCGTCCGCCGTGCTGTTCCTCTGCGCGACACCCACCGGGACGTGGCATGGGTGTAGGACACCGGGATGACCACCAACCGCTCCGCCCCCTCGGCGACCGTCATCCCGGTGCTGGTGTACCCGGACGTGCGGGCGGCCGTCGCCTGGCTGACCGACGCGTTCGGGTTCCGTGAACGCGTGCGGATCGGCGAGGGGCACCGCGCCCAGCTGGCCGTCGGCGCCGACGGCGCGGTGATCGTCGCGGAGGCACACGGGGACCGGCGGCCACCGGTGGCCGGGCAGGTGACCTCCGAGCTCAAGATCCGGGTGGCCGACGTGGACGCCGTATGCGCCCGCGCCCGCGCCCGGGGCGCCCGGGTGCTGCAGGAGCCGGTGGACCGGGAGTACGGCGAGCGGGAGTGCACGCTGGAGGACCCGGCCGGGCACCGCTGGGAGCTCACCCGCACGGTGCGGGACGTCGCTCCCGAGGAGTGGGGCGGGCAGACCGTCGGCGGCTGACCTCCCTGCCCGCCGCCCGTGCTCCGCCGGCCGGTCGGGGAGGATGGAGAGGTGAGTGCCGAGACGATGTTGCTGCTGGTCCTCGGCGCCGTGGCGGTGATCGTCGGCATCCGCTGGGTGGCCGACCGCACCGGGCTCCCGGCCGCGGCCCTGCTCACCCTGGCCGGGATCGGCTACGCGCTGCTGCCCGGGCCCAACGTGAGCCTGGACCCGCACCTGGTGCTGACCCTGGTCCTCCCGCCGCTGCTCTACAGCGCGGCGCTGGACTCCTCGCTGACCGCGATCCGCCGCAACCTGCGCACCGTGGTGAGCCTGTCGGTGCTGCTGGTCCTGGTCACCGCGGTGCTGGTCGGGATCGGCTTCGAGCTGTTCGTCACCGGCGCGACGCTGGCCGCGGGGATCGCGCTGGGCGCCGCCGTCGCACCGCCGGACCCGGTCGCCGCGCTCTCCGTCGGGCGCAAGGTGGGTCTGCCGCCGAAGCTGATCACCCTGATCCAGGGCGAGGGCCTGCTCAACGACGCGACGGCGCTGACCCTGCTGACCGTGGCCGTCGCCGCGGCGCAGGGCGACGGGTTCTCCACCCCGGCGGCGATCGGGGACTTCGTGGTGGCGGCCGCGGGCGGGGTGGCCGCCGGGCTGGCGGTCGCCTTCGGTGTCCGGCCGCTGCGCCGGCTGCGCCGCGACCCGCTGTCGTCCAACGCGATCTCGCTGGCCACCCCGTTCGTGGCGTACCTGCTCGGCGAGGCGCTGCACGTCTCCGGGGTGCTGGCCGTCGTCGTCGCCGGCCTGGTCATCGGGCACAACACGCCGTACTGGACCTCGGGGGCCAGCCGGCTGCAGACGGACGCGGTGTGGCGGCTGGTCGACTTCCTGCTCGAGGGCATCGTCTTCCTGCTGATCGGCCAGCAGCTGCCCACCGTCATCCGCGGGCTGGACCAGTACGAGACCTCGACGATCGTCGTCGCGGCGTCGATCACCGTCGGCTGCGTGCTGCTGGTCCGGCCGCTGTGGATGCTGCTCACCGAGTCGCTGCCCCGGTCGATGCACAGCCGGCTGGGCGGCGAGGACGTCGCCGGCGGCCGGTTCAGCGACCGCCTCGGCCTCCGCGAGATCGTCGTCCTGAGCTGGGCCGGGACCCGGGGCGTCATCAGCCTCGCCGCGATCTTCACCCTGCCGCTGGTCACCGACAGCGGCGCGCCCTTCCCGGACCGCGACCTGCTGCTCTTCTGCGCGTTCCTGGCGGTGCTGGTCACCCTGGTCGGGCAGGGGCTCACCTTCGCGCCGCTGGTGCAGGCGCTGGGCTGCCGGGCCGACCAGGCCGACGAGGCGCGGCTGCGCAACCAGGCCCGGATCGCCGCCGCCGAGGCCGGGCTCGCGCGGCTGGACACCCTGCAGTCCGAGGAGCACGACGACGTCGACGACCGGGCGCTGGCGACGCTGCGCGCCCAGCTGACCCACCGGCTGGACCGCTACCGCAAGCGGCTGGACGTGCTGGAGACGGCGGAGGGCGGCGACATCCCGCTGTCCCCCACCTACGAGGCGGCGCTGCGGCTGCGCCGGGCGGTCATCGCCGCCCAGCGCGAGGAGCTGCTGCGCTGGCGGGACGGCGCCCGGCTGCCCGACGAGGGCCTGCGCATCCTGGAGCGCGAGCTGGACCACGAGGAGGGCCTGCTGCCCGCCCGCGGTCGCTAGCCGACGGGCAGCCCGGCCAGCCCGGCGGCGAGCCCGAGGACGGCGCAGACGCCCAGCGTGCGCAGCACCGACCAGCGGAGCCGGAACAGCAGGACGGCGGCCAGCCCGGTCAGGGCGATCGCGACCCACCGCGGCTCGGTCAGGTCGGGCAGCTGCAGCTGCAGCAGGGACCGGTCGACCGTCACCGTGCCGCCGAACAGGGTGTGCACCGCGAAGTACAGGCCCAGGTTCGCGATCACCCCCACCACGGCGGCGGTGATCCCGGTCAGCGCCGCCGACAGCGACCGGTTGCCGCGCAGCCTTTCCATGTACGGGGCCCCCAGCAGCACGAACAGGAAGCTGGGCACGAAGGTCACCCAGACCACGAGGAACGACCCCAGCACCGCCGCCACCCAGGGGTCGAGCGCGCCGGGGTCGCGGTAGGCGGCCAGGAACGCCACGAACTGGACCACCATGATCAGCGGACCGGGCGTCGTCTCGGCCAGCGCGAGCCCGCGCACCATCTCCCCCGGCGCCAGCCAGCCGTAGGTCTGCACCGCCTGCTGGGCGACGTAGGCCAGCACCGCGTAGGCCCCGCCGAAGGTGACCACCGCGGTGCCGGAGAAGAACACGCCCTGCTGGGTGAGGACGCTGTCCCGGCCGGTCAGCAGCGCGACCGCGACGACGGGCGCGCTCCAGACGGCGAGCCCGACGACCAGCACCCGCAGCGAGCGGCGGGCCGAGGGACGCTCGGTGTGCAGCACGTCGTCGGAGACGACCGGTGCCGGCCCGTCGGCCGCGGCGGCGGCCCTCTTCTCCGGCAGCGCGCCGGGCCGCCAGCGGGCCAGCGCCCACCCCACGACCCCGGCCAGCGCGACGACGACCGGGAAGGGCACCGCGAACAGCGCCAGCGCGAGGAAGGCGGCGACCGCGATCGCGACGAGCGCGGGGCTGGTCAGCGCCCGCTTCGACACCCGGACGACGGCCTGCGTCACGATCGCGACGACCGCCGGGGCCAGCCCGGCGAAGACGGCGCTGACCGCGGTCGTGTCGCCGGCGGCCACGTACACACCGGAGAGCACCAGCAGCGCCACCATGCCGGGGAGGACGAAGAGCCCGCCGGCGACCAGCCCGCCGCGGGTGCCGTGCAGCAGCCAGCCCACGTAGGTCGCGAGCTGCTGTGCCTCCGGTCCGGGCAGCAGCATGCAGTAGTTCATCGCGTGCAGGAAGCGCTGCTGCCCGATCCAGCGCCGCTCGTCGACGAGCGTGCGCTGCATCACCGCGATCTGGCCGGCGGGGCCACCGAAGGTCTGCAGCGAGATGAGGAACCAGGCCCGGGTGGCGGTACGGAAGGGAACGGGGGCCGCCGTGGCCGGCGCGTCGTTGCTCACGGGTCCTCCGGCGGGGTCAGCGCGGGGTCGGGGCGGGTGTCGGGGCAGGGCGATGTGCACCTGGTCGCGCCGGGACCCCTGGACACCACCCGGCGGGTGCGCCCAGCATGGTCGGTGACCCTCCGTCGACGGTCCGGGGAGTGGTGGTCGTGCAGGCGCGAACCGGTGAGTGGCTGGTGGTGCACGGGCGGGTCACCGACCAGCCCGAGCGGGTGGGCGAGATCGTCGAGGTCCCGCACGACGACGGCTCCCCGCCCTACGTCGTCCGCTGGGTCGGCGAGGACCACACCTGCGTGGTCTTCCCCGGTCCGGACGCCGGCATCGTGGCCGAGCGGCCGCACGCCGCGCACGGACCGCACTGACCCTGCTCAGCCGACGGCGGCGTGGGTGCCGAAGGTGCGCGCGTGGTAGGTCAGCGGCGCCCCGCCGCCGGTCGCCGCGGCGCGCACCTCACCAAGCACCACCACGTGGTCGCCGCCGTCGACCAGCTGGGTCACCGTGCACGCGAGCCAGCCGGGGCTGCCGGTGAGCCGCGGGACGCCGCCGTCCTCGGTCCACGGCACCCCGGCGAACTTCCCCGCGCCCTTCCGGGCGAACGCCAGCGCCAGCGGCGCCTGGTCGCTGCCGAGCACGTTGACGCCGAACGGACTGCCGACGGCCAGCCGGGCGAGCAGCTCGGAGCCGCGGTCGAGGGAGACCAGCACCATCGGCGGGCTCATCGACAGCGAGGCGAACGCGCTGACCGTCGTCCCGTGCGGATCGCCGTCGGTGAGCGTGGTGACGACCGACACCGGCGTGGCCACCCCGGCCATCACCGCGCGGAACTCCTCGGCGAGCGGTGTGGTCACCGGGCACCGGCCAGCGGCGGCAGCCCGAGGTTGTCGCGCAGCGTCGTCCCCGGGTACTCGGTGCGGTAGGCGCCGCGCTCCTGCAGGACCGGGACGACGGAGTCGACCAGCGGGTCCAGCCCGCCCGGGGTGATGTGCGGGACGAGGATGAACCCGTCGCTGGCGTCGGACTCGACCAGGTCGATCATCTGCTCGGCGATGGTGGTCGGGCTGCCGATGAAGTTCTGCCGGCTGCTGATCTCGATCATCAGCTCGCGGATGGACAGCCCCTTGGCCTCGGCGCGTTCCCGCCAGTCCTTCGCCACCGCGAGCGGGTCGCGGTTCATCCGCACGCTGGCCCGGCCCTTGGCCACGGTGTGCTCGCCGACGAGCGGGTCGACCTCGGGCAGCGGGCCGTCCGGGTCGTAGCCGGACAGGTCGCGGTTCCAGACCTCCTCGAGCTTGCGCAGCGCCGTCTGCCCGGACACCTGCTGCCTGCGCACCTCGGCGGCGAGCTCGGCGGCCTCGGCGTCGGTCTCGCCGACGACGAACGTGGCCGCGGGCAGGATCAGCAGGTCCTCCCGGCGGCGGCCGTACTTCTCCAGCCGGCCCTTGACGTCGGCGTAGAAGGCCTGCCCGGCCTCCTTGGTGCCGTGCCGGCTGAAGATCGCGTCGGCGGCCGAGGCGGCGAACTCACGCCCCTCCTCCGAGTCGCCGGCCTGGAACACCACCGGCCGGCCCTGCGGGCTGCGCGGGACGTCGAACCGGCCGGCGATGTCGAAGTGCGCGTCGGTGTGGGCGAACGTCCCCGCCGCCGGGTCGGCCAGGAACACGCCGGTGTCCTGGTCGGCCACGATCTCGTCCCCCCGCCAGGAGTCCAGCAGCTCACCGACGGTGGCCAGGAACGTCCGGGCCCGCTCGTACCGCTGGTCCTGCGCCAGGAAGCCCCCGCGCCGGAAGTTCTCACCGGTGAACGCGTCCCAGGAGGTGACGACGTTCCAGGCCACCCGGCCACCGGAGAGGTGGTCCAGCGAGGCGAACTGGCGGGCCACCTCGTACGGCTCGTTGAAGGTGGAGTTGATCGTGCCGGCCAGCCCGAGGTGCTCGGTGACCGCGGCCAGCGCGGCGAGCACGGTGAAGGTGTCCGGGCGGCCGACGACGTCGAGGTCGTAGATCGCGCCGTTCTGCTCGCGCAGCCGCAGCCCCTCGGCGAGGAACAGGAAGTCGAACCTGCCGCGCTCCGCGGCCTGCGCGAAGCGGACGAACGAGGAGAACTCGATGTGGCTGCCGGCCGCCGGGTCGCTCCACACGGTGGTGTTGTTCACGCCGGGGAAGTGCGCGGCGAGGTGCACCTGCTTGGTCATGGTCGGCTTCCTCAGACGTTCGCGTAGCGGTTGGCGGGGCGGGGCAGGCCCAGCAGCCCGCGCAGGGTGGTGGCCTCGTAGGCCGTGCGGAACAGGCCGCGGCGCTGCAGCTCGGGCACCAGCCCGGCCGTCACCTGCCGCAGGTCGTGCGGCAGCGTCGCCGGCCGGAGGCGGAAGCCGGTGAGCCCGGCCTGCGCCCAGTCGGCCAGCTGGTCGGCCAGCCCGGCCGGCGTCCCGACGAAGACCTGCGCGTCGCTGGTGTACTCGGCACCGGCCCGCTCGTCGAGCCGGTCCTTGCGGGCCCGGGCGGTCGCCTCGTCGTCGTCGAGGAACACGACGAGGTCCCCGAAGACGTGGACCGTCTCCTCCGCGCGCCCGGCGGCGGCCTGGGCGTCCCGGACGGCCCGGAGGATGCGGGTCGCGTCGGCGGCGTCGGTCGGGGTGACGAAGCCCAGGTCGGCGCTGCTGCCGACCAGCTCGAAGGGCACCTGCTGGTGCGCCAGTGCGGTCACCAGCGGCTGCCCCTGCGGCGGCCGGGGCGTGATCGAGGGGCCCTTCACCGAGAAGGAGCGGCCCGCGAAGTCGATGTAGTGCAGCTTCTCCCGGTCGACGAAGCGGCCGGTGGCGACGTCCCGGATCTCCGCGTCGTCCTCCCAGCTGTCCCAGAGCCGGCGGACCACCTCGACCCAGTCGGCGGCCTCGGCGAAGGCGTCCTCGAGACCCGGCACCGAGCGACGTCCGACGTGCGCCGCCTCGGCGGGGCTCAGGCTCACCTTGACCCGGATGCCGGCCCGGCCGGTGCTCACGTAGTCCAGCGTGGCGATCGCCTTGGACAGGTGGAACGGCTCGGTGTGGGTGACGACGGCGGTCGGCACCAGCCCGATGGAGGAGGTCAGCGGCGCGACCCGGGCGGCGACCTGGACGGCGTCCAGCCGGCCGCGGACCTGGTCGGTGCGGTCGTCGGGGCCCGACCGGTCGGTCGACTGCAGGGACAGCGCGTCCTCGAAGGTGACCAGGTCCAGCAGGCCGCGCTCGGCCTCCTGCACCAGGTCGACCCAGTACCGGGGGGTCAGCAGCTCGGCGGGCCGGGCGTCGGGCTCGCGCCACGCGGCGGGGTGCCAGCCGGCGCCGTCCAGGGCGACGGCGAGGTGGACGGGGGTGCTCATGCAGGGCTCCGGGGGGATCAGGCGGCGACGGCGACGGCGGCGCGACCGGTGAGGGTCTGCCACAGCCGGCGGGCGAGGGCGTCGTTCTGGCGGAAGAAGGGGGCGTTGGTACGGGGGCGGGCGAAGGCGGCGACCTGGGCCCCGGAGGTCCAGAAGCCGACCGCGAACAGCCGGTCCTGCGGCAGGCCGGTCGCGCTGACCACCCGCTGCTCGGCGTCGACGTGCAGCCGGCCGGTGCCGGTGCCGTCCGGGACGGTCTTCTCCGCGGCGACCCCGCGGGTGACCAGGGAGCTGACCAGCCGGTCGGGGGTCGCCGACACCGCCGGGACGGGCAGCCGGGCCTCGACCATCGCCCGGGCGGTGACCACGGAGTCGACCGAGGACGACCGCGCGGTGAACACCCCGGTGACCTCGTCGAGGTCGAAGCGGGTGTCGGCGCCCAGGAAACGGACGACGCCGGCCTCCGACAGCGCGAGCAGCTCGGCCAGCCGCGGCGCCGGCGGGCCGCTGGCCAGGTAGCTGAACAGGTTCATCCACCAGCCGGCGACGTCCTCGGCCTCCGACCGGGGCGTCAGCCGGCCGGCCGCGACCAGCCCGGCGATCGTGCCGTGGCAGAGCAGCAGGGCGGTGAAGACGGCGGCGTCGGTGCTGAACGCCGGGTCGGCGGACCGGGCCAGGTCCGCCCGCACCAGCCCGCGGACCGCCTCCTGCAGCTCGTCGGTGGAGCCGAACCGGGCACCGGCCAGCGGCCGGTCCAGGGCCGCGAGGTCGAACCGGTCGGCCGGGTCGGGGACGGCGGCCGCGACGAGCGCGCCGAGGTCACCCCCGGCCGTGTAGGCGTCGGCGAACTCGGTCCAGGGCAGTGCCGTGCGCTCGGGGTGGGCGCGGAACAGCTCGGTGTAGTGCGCCCACCCCAGTTCCCGGGCGATGACCGGGGCCAGGTCGGCGCGCAGGTCGAGCTGCCGGTCGGCGTCCAGCGCCTCGGGGGTGAAGAAGCGCAGCGGCACCGGCGGGCCGGGCCAGACGTAGCCCAGCTTGGCCCGGTAGGGGACGCCGCGCCGCGAGCCGACGTGCAGCACCGGCTCCTGCCCGGAGGGGAGGTACCGCAGCCCGTCCCCCGTCGGTTCGAACCGGCCGCCGCGGCCGCTGGTGAGCAGCACCATCAGGTCGATGAACGCCAGCCCGGCGCCGCGGACGAGCACGTCCTCCCCCGGCGCGAGCCGGCCGAGGTCGAGGTCGGCGGTGTATCCGGTCGGGAGGTAGCTGAGCCCGGAGTCCGCGGCGCGCTGCGCGACGTCGCGCTCGGCGGCGGTGGCGTGGGCGTCGAGGTGGCCCTGGGCGAGCACGGCCAGGTCGGCGGGGAGCACCCGGCCGTCGGCGAGCTCGACCTCGACCCCGTCGTCGAGCACCCGGACGTCCACCACGGTGCTCTCGTGCAGGTGCACGTCGGCCCACGGCCGGGCCGCGGCGACGACCTCGGACAGCACCCAGCCGAGGTAGCCGTTGACCAGCGGTCGGGACGGGAAGGACGTCGGCGTCACCGCCCGCGCCTCCTCCCCCACCGGGTCACCGGCCGGGAGGTGACGGCCCACGGACTCCACCCACTGCCACAGCGTGGTGCCCTCGCCCACCGGCCCGTCGACCGTCACCGACGGGTCGGGCAGCACCGTGACGTCGGCGGCCAGCGAGTTCGCCCACAGCAGCGAGGGCTGCGCGGCGCGCCAGACCCGGCCACCGCCGGGCGGGTGCGGGTCGATCAGGTGCACCTGCAGCCGGCCGGTGCCGCTGAGCTCGGGCGCGCTGGCGACCAGCCGCTCCAGCAGGCCGATGGCGGTGGGCCCGGCACCGACGACGGCGATGGCCGGGCCGGGGCGTGCGGGCGTGTGCGGGGGTGTCGCGGACATGCGGGCTCCGGGGAACGGAGGGTCAGGGGCGCGGGGTCCAGACCGTGCGCCGACACTGCGCGCTCGCCGTCCGCAGGAGGTCGACGTGCCGGCGGCAGACCAGCGGGGTGCGGGGCACGGGCGTCTCCTTCCGGTGTCCGGGTGACTGGGGCAACCCCGGCCGGGGGGCGGGGTGTTCCCCTCCGGCGGGTGCATCAACTCACAATGTCTATCAAGCCGATCGTAATTGACGCGTCGCCGGGTGTGCCCTTATCGTCCCCTCAGGTCCTGAGTGCCAGCGACAAGCCCCGGCTCGCTGGCCGGCAACCCTCCCTGCGACGGGGTGCCCCGGGTGACGACCTGGCCGTGCGCGTCCGCGCCCGGCAAGCAGAGGTCTCCCCTCCCGAGGGGACGAACGAGGAGCAGCACCCGTGGGACAGACCGGCATCCGTGCCGCCGCCACCGACCTGGTCGGCCGGCCGACCGTGGACCTGCTGCGCACCGACAGCGCGCTCTGTCGCTGACCCGCAGCCCTCCCGTTCCACCTCCGCGCGCCCTCGTCGGCGTGCGCCGCCGCACAGGAGTTCCTCCCGCATGTCCACGTCCCTTGGCGACCCCGCATGAGGTTCGCCGCCGCCAACCTGCTGCTCAACGCCCCTGACCTGGTCACCGGCGAGACGTCCGACCCGCACACCAAGCTGACCGACGCCGTCCGCTGGGCTGTGTGGGCCGAGGACGCCGGCTTCGACGCCGTCGGCATCGGGGAACGGCACGCCTCGCCGTTCCTCTCCTCCTCCCCGACCGTGCTGCTCGCCCACCTGGCCGCGGTGACGACCCGGGTGCGGCTGCTCAGCACCGTCACGGTGCTGCCGCTGCTGGACCCGGTCCGCGTCGCCGAGGACTACGCGACCATCGACCACCTCTCGCAGGGGCGGGTCGAGCTGGTCATCGGCAAGGGCAACGACCCGGTCCAGAACCAGCTGTTCGGCTACGACCTGGCCGACCAGTGGACCCTGAACCGGGAGAAGTACGAGCTGCTCCGCCGGCTGTGGCGGGAGGAGCAGGTCACCTGGTCCGGCTCGTTCCGCCCGCCGCTGACCGGGGCCACCACGCTGCCCCGGCCGTTGCAGCAGCCGATCCCGGTGTGGCACGGCAGCGCGTCCTCGACCGAGTCCACCGAGCTCGCCGCCCGGTTCGGCGAGCCGCTGTTCAGCGCCAACGCCTTCCACCCGACGGTCAAGTACACCCGACTGGCCGCGCACTACCGCGAGCGGCTGGCCGCCCACGGGCACGACCCCGCGACGGGGGTCGTCGGCGTCGGCTGCGGGGGTCTGTACGTCGCCCCCAACAGCCAGGACGCCGTCGAGGCCTTCCGACCGTTCTACCGGGCGTTCCTGCAGACCCCGGCCGCCCGGCACAACGCGCCGGAGTTCACCGACGTCGAGGAGGCGATCGCCCGCGGGCCGCTCCTGGTCGGCTCCCCCGCGCAGGTGCAGGACAAGCTGCACCGCTGGGACGACGAGTTCGGCGGTGTGGAGGTGCTGCAGGTCGGGGTCGAGGGCATCGGCGTCGGTGAGGCGGCGCAGAAGGCGAGCCTCGAGCTGTTCCTGGCCGAGGTCGCGCCGGCGCTGCGGGCCGAGCTCCCCAGCCGGGTGTGGACCGGCACCGAGGCGGTGGCGGCGTGACCGCCGCCCCCGGTGAGCTGCAGGTCGTCCGCGTGCACCCCGACGACCCGCTGGCCGCACCGCTGTTCGCCGACCTCGCCGTCGAGTACGACACCCGCTACGGCGACCTGTTCGGCGGCGCGTCGGAGGAGCTGACCCGCTACCCGGCCGAGGCGTTCCTGCCACCGGACGGCGAGTTCGTCCTGCTGGCCGAGGACGGCGTCGCGGTCGCCGGCGGCGCGTTCATGCGGCACCCGTCGGGCTCCGCCGAGGTCAAGCGGATGTGGACCGCCGCGTCGCACCGCCGCCGCGGGCTGGCCCGCCGGGTGCTCGCCGAGCTGGAGCGCCGGGCCGCCGTGGCCGGCTACCGGCGGATGTACCTCACCACCGGCCCGCGCCAGCCCGAGGCGCGCGACCTGTACCTCGCCGCCGGCTGGAGACCGCTGTTCGACCCGGCCGTGCCCCGCCCCACCGACACCGAGACGCTGCGCGCCCTGCCGGTCGACCAGCGCCTCTACGCCTTCGAGAAGGACCTGACGTGACGACGCTGGACACCCGACCCACGACCATCCCGCAGACCCCCTACGACCAGCTCGAGGTGGTTCCGGCCCGGCACCCCGGCCGCTGGCTCGCCACCGGTGTCGTCGCCGTGCTGCTGGCGATGGTGCTCAACAGCCTGGTCACCAACCCGCGCTGGGAGTGGGACGTCGTCGGCGCCTACCTCACCGAGGAGTCGATCGTCCGCGGCGTGCTCACCACCATCGAGCTGACCGCGATCACCGCGGTGCTCGGCTTCGCGCTCGGGACCGTGCTGGCGCTGATGCGGCTGAGCCACTCGCCGCTGCTGCGGGCGGTGAGCTGGGGCTACACCTGGGTGTTCCGCTCGGTGCCGCTGATCCTGCAGCTGCTGCTCTGGTACAACCTCGCCTACCTGTACCAGCACCTGGACCTCGGCATCCCGTTCGGCCCGTCCTTCGCCAGCGTGCCGACGCTGTCGCTGATCGACAAGTTCGGCGCTGCCGTGCTCGGGCTGGGCCTGCACCAGGCCGCCTACTCGGCGGAGATCGTCCGGGCCGGCATCCTCTCGGTCGACCAGGGCCAGCACGAGGCGGCGGCCTCGCTGGGCATCCCGCGGCGCCGGCAGACCACCCGGATCGTGCTGCCGCAGGCGATGCGCACCATCGTTCCGACGGCGGTGAACGAGGTGATCGGCCTGTTCAAGGGCACCTCGATCGTCTACGTGCTGGCGTTGGGCGAGCTGTTCTACACGGTGAGCGTCATCTACGGCCGGACCCAGCGGGTGCTGCCGATGCTCGTGGTCGCCGCGATCTGGTACGTCGTCCTCACCACGGTCGTCACCGTCGTCCAGTACTACGTGGAACGGCACTACGCCCGCGGCGCGGTGCGCACGCTGCCACCCACGCCCCTGCAGCGGCTGCGCAGGAACCTCACCGCCGGCATCTCGCGGGTCAGCGCCGTCCGCGGGGCCACCCGATGACCGCGGTGCAGGCCCGCCCGGGCCGGGTCGAGGTGCACGGCGTGCACAAGTCCTACGCCGGCACCGAGGTGCTGCACGGCGTCGACCTGGTCGTCGAGCCGGGCACGGTGACCGTCGTCCTGGGCCCGTCGGGCTCGGGGAAGTCGACGCTGCTGCGCAGCATCAACCACCTGGAGAAGGTCGACCGCGGCTTCGTCGCGCTGGACGGCGAACTGGTCGGCTACCGCCGGAAGGGGGACAAGCTGCACGAGCTCCAGGAGCGGGACCTGCTCCGGCAGCGGACCCGGTTCGGGTTCGTGTTCCAGTCCTTCAACCTCTTCCCGCACCTCACCGCCCTGGACAACATCGTGGAGGCACCTGTCTCCGCCCAGGGGCGCCCGCGCGGCGAGGTGGAGGCCGAGGCCCGCGAGCTGCTGGCCCGGGTCGGGCTCGCCGACCGGGAGGGGGCCTACCCCCGGCAGCTGTCCGGTGGGCAGCAGCAGCGGGTCGCGATCGCCCGGGCGCTGGCCATGCGCCCCGCCGTCCTGCTCTTCGACGAGCCGACGTCGGCGCTGGACCCGGAACTGGTCGGCGAGGTGCTGTCGGTGATCGAGGACCTCGCCCGCACCGGAACCACGATGATCGTCGTCACCCACGAGATCGGCTTCGCCCGCCGGGTGGCCGACCAGGTCGTCTTCATGGACGAGGGCCGGGTCGTCGAGCAGGGCCCGCCCGAGCAGGTGCTCGACGCCCCGCAGCACGACCGCACCCGGTCCTTCCTGGCCCGCGTCCTCTGACCCACCCCGTCCCATCGGTCTCGGACGGCGCACCCGCGCCGCCCGGCGATGGCGCACGCCCGTGCGCCCCCACAAGAGAAGGAACCCCCATGACCGCACGTACCCGGCGAGCCCCGCTCGTCGCCGTCCTGGCCGCTGTGTCCGCGCTGGCCCTCGGGGCGTGCACCAGCTCGAGCGACATCGAGAGCGCCGCCGCCACCCAGGCCGCCGGCGCCGACGCGCTGGTCGTCGACACCAGCCCCGACCAGGACCGGGTGCACACCGAGCCGAACCAGGAAGCGATCGACCTGCTGCCCCCGGGCCTCGTGGACGACGGCGTGCTCAGGGTCGCGACCACCCCGTTCAGCGCACCGCTGGACTTCTACGCCGACGACAACACCACCCCGATCGGCAACGAGACCGACATCGCCCAGCTGGTCGCCGACGCCCTGGACCTGGAGCTGGAGCTGGTGCCCACCGCGTGGGAGAACTGGCCGCTGGCCACCCAGAGCGGCGAGGTGGACGCCACGGTCGCCAACGTCACGGTGACCGAGGAGCGCAAGCAGCTGTTCGACTTCTCCTCGTACCGGGTCGACGAGCTGGGCTTCCTGACCACCGCCGGGTCGGACCTGACGGTCGACGAGCCGGCCGACGTGGCCGGCCACACCGTCGCCGTCGGCTCGGGCACCAACCAGGAGAAGATCCTGCTCGCCTGGGACGCGCAGAACCGGGCCGCCGGGCTGGACCCGGTCGACGTGCAGTACTACCAGAACGACTCCGACGTCACCCTGGCGCTGCAGTCCGGCCGGGTCGAGCTGTACTTCGGGCCGAACGCCACCGCCGCCTACAAGGCCGCGACCGCACCGGACGACTTCCAGGTGGTCGGCACCGTGAACGGCGGCTGGCCGGACACCGCGCAGATCGCCGTCGCGACCGCCAAGGGCAACGGCCTGGCGCCCGCCTTCACCGCCGCGCTGAACGGCGCGATCGCCGACGGCAGCTACGCCGAGGTGCTCGAGCGCTGGGGCCTGGGGTCCGAGGCGATCGACGAGTCCCAGACCAACCCGCCCGGCCTCGCGGCCTCCTGACCTCATCCCGGAAGGAACCCACCCCTGTGAAGCACACCCGTGCCACCCTCGCCGCCCTGCCGCTGGCCGGCGCACTGCTCTTGTCCGCGTGCAGCAGCTCGGCCGACATCGAGGCCGAGCAGGCCGGCACCAGTGACGCCGGCGCGAGCCAGGCGCTCGTCGTCGACACCAGCCCGGAGCAGGCCGACCGGGTCAGCACCGACGAGGACCCGGACGCCGCAGCACTCGTACCGGCCGCGATCGCCGCGGACGGCAAGCTGACCGTCGGCATCGTCGGCGCCGGCGACCCGCCGCTGGCGTTCCTGGCCGACGACAACAGCACCGTCGTCGGCAGCGAGGTCGACATCGCCTCGCTGGTCGCCGAGTCCCTCGGACTGGAGCTCGACGTCCGCAACATCTCCTGGGAGCAGTGGCCGCTGTCGGTGCAGAGCGGTGACGTCGAGGCGGTGTTCAGCAACGTCGGCGTCAACGCCGAGCGGCTGCAGCTGTTCGACTTCGCCACCTACCGGCAGGGCATCATGGCGTTCACCGCCGCCCCGGACAGCGACCTGTCCATCACGGAGGCCAAGGACATCGCGGGGCTGACCGTCGCGGTGGGCTCCGGCACCAACCAGGAGCGCATCCTGCTCGACTGGAACAAGGCCAACGAGGCGGCCGGGCTCGCTCCGGCGACGCTGGACTACTACGCCAACGCCGCCGACGCGCTGCTGGCGATCACGTCCGGCCGGGTCGACGCCTACCTGGGGCCGAACCCGAACGCGGTCTACCAGGAGAGCAAGGGTGCGGTGTCGATCGTCGGCACGGTGAACGCCGGCTGGCCGAACACCACCTACGTCGCCGCCACCACGCTGAAGGGCAACGGCCTGGTCGACGCGGTGCAGGCGGGGTTGCAGCACGCGTTCGATGACGGCAGCTACGCCGACACCCTGACGCGCTGGGGCCTCTCCGACGAGGCCGTGGAGGAGCCGGTGATCAACCCGCAGGTCGCGTCCTGAC
Organism: Geodermatophilaceae bacterium URHA0031; assembly: GCA_000620205.1. Taxonomy (GTDB): domain Bacteria; phylum Actinomycetota; class Actinomycetes; order Mycobacteriales; family Geodermatophilaceae; genus Modestobacter. The sequence continues at coordinate 154,387 of JHVP01000001.1, forward strand.
CCCACTCGGGCCGGCCACCCCACGTCGCACCGACGTGGTGGTGGTCGGCGGCGGGGTGATGGGCTCCGCCACCGCGTGGGCGCTGGCCCAGCGCGGGGTCGACGTCGTGCTGCTGGAGCGCTTCGGCCCCGGGCACGCGCACGGCGCCTCGCACGGCCGGGCCCGGATCTACCGCAGCACGTACGCCCAGCCGCACCACCAGGCCCTCGTCGCCGAGGCGCGGGTGCTGTGGGGTGAGCTGCAGGAGGAGTCCGGCGTCCGGGTGCTGCACCCGGCGCCGGGTGTCACGACCGCGGCCGCGCCGGGTCTGAGCCGGCTGCGGGAGGTGGCCGCGGCGATGACCACCGCCGGGGTACCGCACGAGTGGCTGACCGCGGACGAGGCGCAGCAGCGCTGGCCGGGCATGCGCTTCCCGGGTCCGGTGCTGCACGAGCCCGCGACGGCGGGCCGGGTGGACGCGGACGCCGCCGTCACCGCGCTGCAACAGGCAGCGGCCGGGCAGGGGGCGGTGGTCCGGCACCACCGCAGGGTCACCGCGGTCGAGCCGGACGGCGACGGCGTGCTGGTGCGCTCAGCGGCGGGGGCGGTGGTGCGGGCCCGCACGGCCGTCGTCGCGGCCGGGGCGTGGACGGCCGACGTCCTGCCCTCGGTGGCGTTGCCGCCGCTGCGGGTCACCCAGGAGCAACCGGCGCACTTCCGGCCGCTCGACCCGGCCGCGGCCTGGCCGGCGTTCACCGCCGACCCGGACCCGGCCGAGGGCTGGCCGAGCGGGGTGTACGGGCTCGCGAGCCCGGGCGACGGGGTGAAGGTCGGCTTCCACGGCGTCGGGGCCGTCGTCCACCCGGACCGGCGGGACCCGCTGCCGGACATCGCTCAACTCGAACGGCTGCAGGATTACGTCCGCCGCTGGCTGCCCGGGCTGGATGCGGCGTCCGCGGAGCCGGTGTCCTGCACCTACACCAGCACGCCGACCGGGGAGTTCGTGCTGGACCGGATCGGCCCGGTCATGGTGGCGGCCGGCTTCAGCGGGCACGGCTTCAAGTCCGCCACCGCGATCGGCCGGGTGCTCGCCGACCTGACCGTCGGCGCCCCCGCCGGTGCCGAGGCCTTCGCGCTCGCGGCTCACGCGGCCTCCCCGTGACGACTCCGCTGCACTCGACTCCCCGCCGGGCCCACTCCCCCGGCTCACCGCCGTCCGGCGTCCGACTGAGTTCCGCACCGCGGACCCGGCCCAGTTGTCCACAGGATCCATCTCCGCTGGTCAGCCGGGTGCTGAGCCGATATCCTCGTACATGTGTTCGAACACGCCGACGTCGCCGACCAGCCCGCACCGGGCTGGTCTGAGGAGACGTTCGCGCCATGGCGGGAGGCGCTGGAGGACGGCGCACTCGCGTTGGACATGCTGCGGGAGGAACAACAGCGGATCGGGTCCGCCGAGGCGTGGCGAGCCCGGTGGATCGCCGAGTTCTGCCGGTCCCGGCCCTGGACCAACGACCGGCCCGACACCGAGATCGGCGCCGCCGCCGCGGCCACCCGCGCCGCCCGACCCTCGATCCTGGCCACCGTCAGCGAGTGGGCCGTCGACGAGGTCGCCACCGCCCTGTCCATCACCTCGGCCAAGGCCCAGGCCTGGATGGTCCAGTCCTTGCAGCTGGTCGACCGGCTGCCCGCGACCCTCGACGCACTGGCCGCCGGCGCCCTCACCTGGGACCACGCCGCCGCCCTGTGCCAGGTGGTCGCTCCCCTCGACGATGACCAGCTGCGCGTCCACGCCGAGGAACGGCTGCTCACCCGGCTCGGGCACAAGACCCCCACCCAGCTCCGCGCCGCCGCCCACCGACTCGTCCAACGCCTGGACGCCGACGCCATCAGCCGACGGGTCGAGACCGCCCTGCGGGAGCGGGGCATCGCTGTACACCCCACCGGTGACGGGCTCGGCAGCCTGTCGGTGACGAACCTGCCGCTGCCCGTGCTCCGCGCCGTGGAGGACGCCCTGCGGCAGTACGCCGACGCCGCGCGGACCCCCGGGGACACCCGCACCCGGCAGCAGCGGATGGTCGACTGCCTCCTCGACCTCGTCCTCCGTCCTGGCGAACACGGCCTGGCCCCTGTCCAGGCCCAGCTCACGGTCATCGCCACCATCACCACCCTGCTCGGCGGCGATGACCCCGGCGAGATCTCCGGCGACGTCGTCCCCGCCCACACCGTCCGCGCCCTCGCCCGTGCGCTCGGCGTACTGCCCGCTGACGGAGCGGCACCGGTCGACCCGACCGGTGCCACCGCGGGCCCCGAGCCGACACGCGAGGGCGGTGACCGTCCAGAGGCTCAGCAAGAGGCCGCGCCGACCGAGGCTGGCCAGGCGGCGAGGGCCGCTGCCGCTGGGCTGACCGACCTGCTCGACGCCCGCACGCTCAACGGCACTGCGCTCGCCCACCGGCCGCACATCGCCGTCGTGGACGAGCTCACCGGCCAGCTGCTCGCGTTGACCGACGCCGCCGGGCTCCGCTCCGGCCAGGCCCTCGGCCCACCACCACCGACGGACCGGTACACGCCCACCGACGCACTGCGCCGCCACGTCCAGCTGCGCGACCGCCGCTGCCGGTTCCCCGGCTGCCGCCGCCCCGGGCGGGCCTGCGACCAGCACCACCTCACCCGCTGGCCGCTCGGAGACACCTCGGCCGAGAACCTGTGCTGCCTGTGCCGCCATCACCACCGGCTCGTGCACCAGGCGCCCGGCTGGGAACTGCACGCCCTGTCCGACGGCGCCCTGCGCTTCACCACCCCCACCGGCCAGGTGCTGATCACCCACCCCGCCGGGCCCAGGGACGACGCCTCACCACCCGGTCGCAGCGACGGGCCGCAGACCGGGGTGGATCCCCCGGGTGACGACCCGCCACCGTTCTGATGACCCCTCGCTCAGCCGACCGGCTTCTGCTCCCCCGCCTCGACCGCGATCGGCAGGTGGTTCTCCTCCGGCGGCAGCGGGCAGGTCGCGAACTCGGTGTAGGCGCACGGCAGGTTGGTCGCCCGGTTGAAGTCCAGGACCACGCTGCCGTCGGCGGCCGGCGGGTCGACCTTCAGCGAGCGGTTCGCCGCGTAGGTGGTCACACCCGAGGTCTCGTCGGTGAACAGCACGAACAGGCTGCCCTCGGTCACGCCGTTGAACGCGGTCAGCGACAGCGCCCGCCCGTCGAGCTCGAATGCGATCCGCCCCGGGGCGTCGTAGACGTGCTGCAGCCCCTCGACGACCGCCCCGACGGTGGTCGGCCGCGGCTCGTCGAACGGCAGGTACCGCCCGGTCACCGCCCAGCGCGGGTCCGCCGGGTAGGCCGGCGTCCCCGGGTAGCCCTGCAGCACCGGGTTGTCCGGGTGCCGCGGCCGGACGACGTCCGAGCCCCCGCGCCGCGCGACCTCGATCACCGCGTCGCCGGAGCCCACGGTCACGCCGCCGCGCTCCGGGATGACGCCGAAGGCGTGCTCACCACGCACCGGCTCACCGTCGACGACGAGCTCCTCGCCCTCGGCGAGCCGGACGACCGGGCCGCCGCGGCCGGTCCACCACTCCCCCGGCGCGTCCGGGAACCGCTGGGCCTCGCCGGTGAGCCAGTGCAGCCCGGTGATCGCCAGGAAGCCGTGCGGGTCGGCACGCACCCGCTCGTGCGCGGCGTGCCACCGCTCCCACTCCTGCGCGAACGTGTCGGTCTCGACGACGGTCATGGTCAGGCCACCTCACTCAGCCGGCCGGTGGCGACGTCGAAGACGAAGCCCCGGACGCTGTCCTTGTTCGGGATGAACGGGCTCTCCAGGATGCGCTTCCGGGAGGCACGGACGTCCTCCTCGAGATCGGCGAAGGCCTCCGAGTGCCACTCGGGTCGATGACCGACCTCGGCCTCGATGCCCGACCGGAAGTCCTCGTCGTCGAAGGTCAGCATCCCGCAGTCGGTGTGGTGCACCAGCACGATCTCGGTGGTCCCCAGCAGCCGCTGGCTGATGGCCAGCGACCGGATCTCACCGGCGGTCACCACCCCGCCCGCGTTGCGGATGACGTGCGCATCGCCCTCGGCGAGGCCGAGCGCGCTGTACACGTCCAGCCGGGCGTCCATGCAGGCCAGGACGGCGACGTGCCGCGCCGGCGGCAGCGGGAGCGGGCCGGAGAACGTCTCGGCGTACCGGGCGTTGGCGGCGATCAGTTCCTCGGTGACGGTCATGCGGTCCTCCTCGTGGGGTGGTGCACGGGTTCAGCTGCGGGCGGCGCTGCGGGAGCGGAAGTCCCCGCGCCCGGTGTCGCCCTTCCAGTCGGCGAAGGACTCGCCGCTGAGCTCCTCGAGCAGCTCGATGTCCGGCAGCAGCGGGCTGAGCACCTCGCGGCGCACCTCGACCGGCAGCGCCGGCCGCGGCGCACGGCCGGCGTGCAGCGCGGCGATCAGCGGACGGCTGGCCTGCCGCCACACCTGGGGCGGCGCGAACGCCCCGAGCGCCGCCCCCGCGCGGGTCACCCGGGCGAGCAGCCGGTACCGGGGCGAGTCGGCGACGTAGGGCTTGACGTTCTCCGGCGCCACGGTGTGCGCGACGCCGGTCGCCACCCCGAGGAAGTCGCTCACCCGGTCCAGGGTCTCCGTCGGGGTGTCCACCAGCTGCCGGTAGCGGAGCACGAACACCTGCTCGGCGCTCAGCAGGCGGCGCAGGTCGCGCAGCTGCGCTCCGTACGTGCCGAGCCCGCGGTAGTGCCAGAACGGCGCCCAGCCGGCCTCGACCCGGCGTTCCTCGGCCCGCACCGCGGTGAGGAAGTCCGCCTCCGGCTCCAGCCCGTCGGCCCGCAGGTGCGCCCAGTTCGAGTACGCCCGGTCGACCGGGTCGCGGACCACCGCGACCACCTTGACGTCCGGGACGTCGGCCACCAGCCGCCGCTGCGCCGCGCGGTCGTAGAGGTAGAACGGCGTGCTCTCCCCGCGCACGGTGCCCGCCGGTGCACCCTCGAACAGGGCGAGGTAGTCCGCCCGGCGCCACACCCACTCCCGCGCGCTGTGCGCGTCGCCGGGGCCCCGCTGCCCGCTGCGCGGCGGCGGCCGCCCGTCGGTCAGGTAGTACTTCGGCTCCTTGACCGGCGACAGGTACAGCCCCGGGTGGGTCGCCAGCGCCGCGTGCAGCGCCGTGGTGCCGGCCTTGGGCGCGCCGGCGATCACGAAGTGCGGCAGCAGGTCGGTGCTCATGGGCGGTCCTCCGGGAGGGCTGCGGGCCAGGAGAGGCGGTTGTGCAGACTGACGACGTGCCCGTCCCCATCCCCCAGCCGCCCGCGCCTGACCCCTTCTGGTCCGAGGCGGAGGTGGTGCTCGAGCCGGAGGACCCCCGGCCGGGCTCCTGGGCCGGCGGACCCTCGGCCGTACAGGTCGACGGCGTCTTCTGGCTGGCCTACCGGCTGCGCCGTCCGGTCGGTGAGGGGCGCGGCTTCGCCAACGTCGTGGCCCGTTCCGCCGACGGTGTGCGCTTCGAGCCGGTCGTGGCGGTGGGCAAGGACGCGTTCGGCGCGGAGTCGCTGGAGCGTCCCGCGCTGGTGCACACCCCCGACGGGCACTGGCGGCTCTACGTCAGCTGCGCGACCCCGGGCACCAAGCACTGGCGGGTCGACCTGCTCGAGGCCGACTCGGTGGCCGGCCTGGCCACCGCCACCCCGCGCACGGTCCTGCCCGGCAGCGACGCGGTCGCCGTGAAGGACCCGGTCCTCCGGCACGACGGGGAGCGCTGGCACCTCTGGGCCTCGGTCCACCCGCTCGACGACCCCGACGCCACCGACCGGATGACCACCGAGCACGCCACGAGCCCGGACGGCGTCGGCTGGACCTGGCGGGGCACCGCACTGGCCGGCACCCCCGGCAGCTGGGACGCCCGCGGGGTCCGCTTCGCCACCGTGGTGCTGGACGGCGACCGCAGCTGGGCGCTCTACGACGGCCGGGCCACGGCCGGGGAGAACTGGGAGGAGCGCACTGGGCTGGCGGTCCGGGACGGCGACGGCGCCTTCACCGCCGACCCCGGCGGACCGCTGCTGCAGAGCCCGAACCCGCCCGGCGGACTGCGGTACGCCGACGTGGTCGCCCTGCCCGACGGCGGCGCCCGCTGGTACTACGAGGCGACCCGGCCCGACGGCGCCCACGAGCTGCGCACGGTGCTGCTGCCGCGCTGAGCGGCTCACCGTCGTGCCGGGGCGCACCCGGCCCCCCGCGCCGCGTCACCGGGCAGCGGCCGCGGGTCGTCGACCGGCTGCCAGCGCCCGTCGACCGGCGCGTAGGCCACCCGCGGCCCGGCGGAGAGGAAGGTGCCCAGCGCGGTGAGCAGCCGGTCGACGTCGGCGAGCGTGCTGCCCACCCCCACGCTGGCCCGCAGCGCGCCCTCCGGCACGCCCAGCCGGGCCAGCAGCGGGTGCGCGCAGAACCGGCCGTCGCGCACGCCGATGCCGTGCTCGGCGGACAGGTGGGCGGCGACCAGCCCCGGGTCGGCGCCGGCCACGGTGAAGGAGACGACGCCGGTGGGCTCCGTCGAGTCGGCCCAGATCCGCAGCACCCGCACCCCGGGCAGCGCGGCCAGCCCGTCGACCAGCCGCTCGCGCAGAGCCCGCTCGTGGGCGGCCAGGTCCTCGGGGTCCAGACCGGCCAGCGCGTCGCAGGCCGCGGCCAGCGCGACGGCGCCCAGCACGTTGGGCGACCCGCCCTCGTGCCGGTGCGGCGCCGCGGCCCAGGAGGTCTCCTCCAGCGACACCTGCTGCACCGCCCCACCGCCGGCCAGGTACGCCGGTGCGGCGTCCAGCCAGTCCCGGCGGCCCACCAGCGCGCCCGAACCGAACGGCGCGTAGGCCTTGTGCCCGGAGAAGGCGACGTAGTCCGCACCGGATATGGCCAGCGAGAACCGCCGGTGCGGCACGAGCTGCGCTCCGTCGACCAGCACCCGGGCCCCGGCCGCGTGCGCCAGCGCGACCACCTCGTCCAGCGGCAGGGACTCGCCGGTGACGTTGGACGCGCCGGTGACGGCGACCAGGGCGTACGGCGCGGCGGCCAGGGCCGCCCCCAGCGCGCGCAGCGTCTCCACCACGCTCGTGCCGGTGGGCAGCACGGTCAGCGGGCCGCGGCGCTGCCAGGGCAGCAGGTCGGCGTGGTGCTCGCAGTCCAGGACCAGCACCGCCTCGCCCGCCGGCACGCAGCCGGCGAGCAGGTTCAGCGCGTCGGTGGTGTGCCGGACGAGCACGCACACGTCGTCGGAACGGGCGCCGACGAAGCGGGCGACGGTCTCCCGGGCGTCCTCGTAGGCCGCCGTGGACACCTGCGACAGGTAGCCGGCGCCGCGGTGCACGCTGGCGTACAGCGGCAGCGCCTCGGCCACCCGCGCGGCGACGGACTCCAGCGCGCGACTGCTCGCCGCGGAGTCCAGGTCGACGTAGCGGGTCGTGCCGCCGGTCACCAGCGGCACCCGGGTGTCGGCGCCGACGACAGGCAGCAGCGGGACCTCGCCCGCGCACGGGGCGACCGGGGCGGGAGGACAGAGCAGGGCAGCGGACACGGGGGTGCTCCAGACGGGCCGGGGACCCGGGGCACGGGTCCGCGCTTTGCGGCTGCGGAGGTGCAGCCGCCAGGTCGTCACCCGGGGCACCCGCTCGCGGAGGAGGGTTGCCGGCCAGCAAGCCGGGGCTACGCGCTGGCACTCGTGACCTGGCACCAGATTGGCACGGCCGGGAACAGTCGTCAAATCTCATCGGTTTGGTGTGGTTACCGTGTCGCCGTCCCCACCACCCGCACCGTCGCCGTCCCCACCCACCCGCACCGTCGCCGTCCCCACCCACCCCCACCCGGAGGCCCTTCGTGCCCATCGAGTTTCTCGGCATCGCCGCCACCAACGACGGGTCGGAGACCACCCCGCGCTCCGGCCTGAGCTTCGACCGCGACTACACCCTCCGGCTGGGCCGCGCCCACGAGGACTTCGGCTGGGACCGTGTCCTCTTCGCCTACGGTTCCGGCGCGCCGGAGCCCTCCGCCGCGGCGGCCTACCTGCTGTCCCGCACCGAACGGCTGCAGGTGCTGCTGGCCCACCGGCCGAACGTCAGCTACCCGACCTTCGCCGCGAAGACCTTCGCCACCCTCGACCAGATCGGCGACGGCCGGCTCACCGTCCACTTCATCACCGGCGGGACCGACCACGAGCAGCAGCGCGAGGGCGACTACCTGACCAAGGACCAGCGGTACAGCCGCACCCGGGAGTACATGCAGATCGTCAAGCGGGCCTGGACGTCGCACGAGCCGTTCGACTGGGACGGCGAGCACTACCGGTTCGCCGACTTCGTGAGCGACACGTTCCCGGTCCAGCAGCCCCGACCCGACGTCAGCTTCGGCGGCTCCTCGGACGCCGCATACGCCGCCGGCGGCGCGGAGGCCGACGTCTTCGCGCTGTGGGGCGAGCCGCTGGCCGACACCGCGGCGCAGATCGAGCGGGTGCACGCCGCGGCCCGCGCAGCCGGCCGCAGCACGATGCCGCGGATCCAGGTCGCCTTCCGGCCGATCATCGCCCCGACCGAGGAACTGGCCTGGGAGAAGGCCTACCGGACCGTCGACCGGATCACCCAGCGCACCGCCGGCGGGGCTCAGCCGCTGTCCCGGCGGCACCCGCTGCACGAGCCGGAGAACACCGGGTCGCAGCGGCTGCTGGAGATCGCCGCGCGCGGGGAGACGTTCGACCGGGCGCTGTGGACCCCGACCGCGAAGGCCACCGGCGGCGCCGGCAACTCCAACGCGCTGGTCGGCACGCCGGAGACGGTCGCCGCGGCGCTGCTGGACTACGTCGACCTCGGCGTGGACATCATCTCGATGCGCGGCTACGACCTGCTCGGCGACGCGATCGACGTCGGCCGCTACGTCATCCCGCTGGTCCGCGAGGAGGTCGCCAAGCGCGATGCCGCCCGGGGCGCCGGGGCGCCGGCATGAGCACGATCGCCGTCGTCGGCAACCCCAAGCCCCGCTCGCGCACCCGGTCGGCCGCCGAGCTCGTGGTGGAGCGGCTGACCGGCGCCCCGCCGGACCGGGTCGTCGACGTCATCGACCTCGGCGCCGGGCTGCTGGGCTGGGGTGACCCGGACGTCGCCGATGCGGTGACCGCGCTGCGCGAGGCCGAGGTCGCCGTCGTCGCCAGCCCGACCTACAAGGCCACCTACACCGGGCTGCTCAAGCTGTTCCTGGACCAGGTCGGCACCGGCGACCTGGCCGGGGTGGTCGCCGTCCCGCTCATGCTCGGCGGCGGCCCGGGGCACGCGCTGGCGCCGGACCTGCTGCTCAAGCCGGTGCTGGTCGAGCTGGGCGCCACCTGCCCCACCCGCGGGCTGTACCTGCTGGACAAGACCTGGGACGCTCCCGGCGCGCTGGACGACTGGCTGGTCACGGCCGGGACCCAGGTCGCCGCGGCGCGCACCCGGGAACCCCGACCTTAGGCTGGCCGGGTGATCCTCATCGTCGTGAAGTGGCCGGTCCGTCCCGAGTTCGACGAGCGGTGGCCCGAGTTGGTCCGCGAGTTCACCGAGGCCGTCCGGGCGGAGCCCGGCAACGTCTTCTTCGAGTGGTCCCGCAGCGTCGAGGAGCCGCACACCTGGGTGCTCGTCGAGGGCTTCCGGGACGCCGAGGCCGGCTCGGTGCACACCGCCTCCGACCACTTCCAGAAGGCGATCGGCGAGATGCCCGACTGGGTCTCGGCGACCCCGTCGATCATGTACGTCGACTCCCCCGACCTCTCCGGCTGGGGGCCGATGGGCGAGGTCCAGCCCCGCACCTGACGAGGACAGCAGCGCGTCGGCGCAGGGGCCGGGACGGACGTCGACCCCCGCGCCACCGTCAGGACGCGGTGGCCGTCAGCGACCCCGCGCTCGCCTCGGCCTCCCGGATGACGCCCATCGCCTCGGCGGCGAGGGCCCGACCGTCGGTGTAGGGCTCGCGCCAGATCGCGAGCAGGTCACTCGCGCCGGTCGCGAGCACCGAACGTGAGAAGGCCTCCACGCCGATCCGCCCCCGGTAGCCCGCACCGAGCGCCGCTCGCACCACCGCGCCCGGGTCGACCGACCCGTGCGCGAGCGGACCGCGACCGGACTGGCCCAGCTCGAGGTACCCCAGGACGGGCACCGCGGACACGACGGCACCGGTCATGTCGGCCTCCTCCACCGCCATGTGGAACGTGTCCAGGTGCACCCTGAGGTGGTCGGAGCCGCTGGTGGCGATGAAGTCGAGCGCCTGCTGGGCGGTGTTGACCATCGCGGTCTCGTAGCGGTTGAGCACCTCGAAGGTCATCGTCACGCCCCGCTCGTGCGCGTGGTCGGCGACCTCACCGAGCGCGCTCGCCGCCCGCTCGAACGCCTCCCGGCCCGGCACCGTCTCAGGCCGCCCGAACAGCCCGTACGAGACACCGTTCATCTGGTCACCGCCGAGTTCCACCGTGGCGTCGACCAGCCGGCGCAGGACGGCCGCGCCCCGCTCCCTGTCCCCCGGGTCGGCAGCGGACACGTCGGCGCCCGGCGCCTGGCCCGCCAGCGTGATCGGCGCCAACCCGTGGTCGCGGAACAGCGCGGCCCACACCTCGAGCGGAGCGCTGTCCGGGTCGATGGGCGGCAGCACCACGTGGGAGTAGCCCAGCTCGGCCAGCGCGGCGAGCGCCCCGGTCAGCCCCGGCTCGGACAGGTCGGGGACGAGGACGTTCAGGTGGCAGGCGACCTCGATCGGCACGTCGGCTCCTCAGAACGTCGGCAGGTCGAGGCGCTTCTTGAACACCGAGTACCCGTCGTCCACGTGCACGACGGTGCCGTTGATGACGTTGGCCTCGTCGGAGGCGAGGAACGCCACCACGTCGGCGATCTCGTGCGGCTCGGTGAGCTTGTTGCGCAGCTGCTCGGAGGCGAACGTCGTCCGCAGCTCGTCGCTGAACTGGTTGATGATCGGCGTGCCGACCCGGCCCGGGGTGATCGCGACGGCCCGGATGCCGTACTCGGCCAGCTCGTAGGCCGCCGAGCGGGTGAAGGAGATGACGGCGGCCTTCGCGGCGCTGTAGGTGAACGCCAGCTCGGCCGCCTGCTCCCCGTAGATGGAGGAGGTGCTGATGATGACCCCGCCGGTGCCCTGTGCCCGGAACTGCCGGCCGGCGGCGAGGATGCCGTAGTACACCCCGTCCTGGTCCACCCGGATCATCGGTTCGTAGTCGACCGCCGGATCGTGGTCGAGCAGGGCCTTGCCGCCGGCGATGCCGGCGTTGTTGAAGATGACGTCGAGCTTGCCGAAGACGTCGACCGCGCGCTGGACGGCGGCCTCGACCTCGCTGTAGACCGAGACGTCGACCCGCACCGCTGCGACGGACCCCGGGTTGCCGGCACCCTCGATCTCGGCGACGACCTTCTCCGCCCGCTCGAGGTCGATGTCGGCCACGACGACCCGGGCGCCTTCACGGACGAACTTCTGGACGGTCGCCAGCCCGATGCCGCTGGCGCCACCGGTGATCAGAGCGACCTTGCCTTGCAAGCGCATGGCTGTGCCTTTCCGCTGAGGGTGATCGTGGGAGCGGCCGGGGCCGGGGGCCTGCCCCGACCCCGGCCGCTGATGAGGGGTCGGGCTGGTCAGCCCAGCTTGTCCGAGGGGGTGATGGTGGACGCGTTGGCCGCGTCGACAACGGTGACGTCCACCGCCTGGAAGTTCTCGGACGGGAGCGTGCCGTCCTTCTGGAAGGTGGTCAGGTCCTGGGTCACCGTGTCCAGGATCTCCGGCCACGGCTGGTTGACGGTTGCCAGGAACGCGCCACCGGACTGGATCTGGGCGAGGGCCTCACTCGTGGCGTCGCACCCGGTCACCTTCGCCGTCGAGCCGGCCTCGGTGATGGCCTGGGAGGCACCCAGCGCCGCGTCGTCCCAGCCGACCCAGACGGCGTCGAGCCCGTTCGGGTGGGCGGAGAGGTAGTCGGTGACCAGGGCCAGCGCCTCGGTGCGGCCGGTGGCCGGGGACTTGACCTTCTGCACGTCACCGCCGGCGATGTTCGCGCCGGCGGCCTTGAGGTCCTCGAGCGCCAGCTCCGAGCGCAGCCGGATGCCGGGGTGCGGGTCGTGGCCGATGACCATGACGTTCTTGCCCTGCAGCGTGCCCAGCGACGTCTCGATCTCCTTCAGCGTGCCGTCCGCGATGGCCTGCTGGTCGGTGGTGATGTTCACGGCGAAGGCGTCGCTCGGCTTGGTCGCGCTGTCCATGGCGAAGATGGGGATGTCCGCGTCCTTGGCGGCGGTGACGATGGAACCGATCGAGGCCACGTCGGTGTAGCCGTCGAAGATCGCGTCGGCACCCTGGCCGATCGCGCTCTCCACCTGGGGGTTCATCTTCTGGAAGTCGAAGTCGCCCTGGATCATCTTCAGATCCCAGCCGTTGTCCTTCGCCGTCTGCGTCACGGCCTTGACCCACCAGGCGCCGATCGGCGTCTGGTTGCCGGAGGTGAAGGCGATCACCTTGAAGGAGTCGTCGCCACCGCCGCCGCTGCCCCCGCTGTCACCGGAGCCACAACCCGCGAGCACTGTCGTCAGCACCGCGGCCGCCGCGACGGTCGCGCCCCATCCGTTTCTCCTGCGCATGATCTGCTCCCTTGTAGGACGTGCCTGTAGGACCTGCGGTCTGCCGTTGCCGACCGGGTGGATGTGGTCGTCATTCGACCGGGGGAACGGGTCCTGCTACCTCTCGCGCGTCCTGACGGAGGAGAGGGTGACGGCGGCGATGATGATCAGCCCGGTGACCACCTGCTGCACGTAGGAGTTCACGCCGAGGATGTTGAGCCCGTTGCTCATCACGCCGATGATCGCGACGCCGACCATCGTCCCGACGAGGTTCGCCCGGCCCGACCGGATGACGGTCATGCCGAGGAACACCGCGGCCACCGAGAACAGCAGGTTGTCGCTGCCCTGGACGGCGCTCGCGCTGCCCAGCCGGGCGGCCAGCAGGATCCCGCCGACCGCCGAGATGAGGCCGGCTGCGGTGAAGGCCAGCAGCCGGCCGCGCTGGACGTTGATCCCGGAGAGGCGGGAGACCTCGACGTTGCCGCCGATGGCGTACCACTTGCGGCCGGTCGTCGTGAAGCGCAGCAGCCCCCAGAGGACGACGGACAGGCCGATCGCGATGTACACCGGAACCGGGATGTTCAGCACCCTCCCCTGGCCGAGTGAGTCGAAGCCCGCCGGGAGGTCGAACAGGGTCGTCCCCTCGGTGACCAGGTAGGCGAGCCCGGTCACCGACGTCATCGTCGCCAGCGTCGCGACGAACGCGCTGAGGCCCACATAGGCGACCAGGAAACCGTTGGCCAGACCCACGCCCAGCCCCACCACGAGCGCGACCAGGATCGCCGGCAGGGTCGACGTCCCGTCCAGCATCAGCGAGGCGGCCACCGAGCCGGCCAGGCTGGAGGTGGCGGCGAGGGAGAGGTCGAAGTCGCCGACGACCATGACCAGCGTCTGGGCCCCGGAGATGATCGCCAGGATCGACACCTGGAACAGGATGTTCCGCACGTTGGTGAACGTGAGGAACACGTCCGGGCGCATCGCGAAGAAGAACAGCACCAGCGCGATGAGCGCGATCGTCGTCCCGCCCTGCACGAGGAACTTCCCGATGGACGTGCGCTTCTGGACGGGGACCTCCGCCGCCGTCGGCGGAGTCGTCGTCGTGGTCATGAGACTGCCTTCCCGTAGCAGTAGGCGAGCAGGAGTTCTTCGTCGGCGTCCTCGGACCGGGCCTCTCCCGAGATCCGGCCCTCGTGCATGATCAGGACCCGGTCGCTCATCCCGATGAGCTCGGGCAGCTCGGAGCTGACCGCGATCACGGTCGTGCCGGTGGCGGCGAGCCGCCGGATCAGCCGGTAGATCTCGGCCTTGGTGCCCACGTCGATCCCGCGGGTCGGCTCGTCCATCAGCAGGACGGCGGGGTTGCGGGCCAGCATCTTCGCCAGCACGACCTTCTGCTGGTTGCCTCCGGACAGTTCACCGACCGGCTGGTGCGGGCTGCGCGCCTTCACCTGGAGGTCCGCCATCCCGCGCCGGGTGATGTCGGCGATGCGCCCACCGGAGACCATGCCCAGCGCGCTGACCGTCGCGATGTTGGCCAGGGCGATGTTGTCCTGGATCGTCGCGCTGAGGATGACGCCCTGACTGCGCCGCTCCTCGGGGACCAGGGCCATGCCCGCGTCCAGGGTCCGAGCGACGCCGGCCGAGTGCGGCAGCCGGGTCTCCCCCACCGTGATCGTCCCGGAGACGTGCTTCTGGGCACCGGCGAGGATGCGGAGCAGTTCGCTGCGTCCCGACCCGGCGAGCCCGCCGATGCCGAGCACCTCACCGCGGTGCGCGGTGAAGGAGACGTCCTGGACGCGGCGACCGGAGAGCCCCTCGACGGTGAGCGCAACCGTGGACGTGGCCGTCCCACGGTCCGGGAAGAGCTCACCGGGCGAGCGACCGACCATCGTGGAGATGACCTCGTCGATGGTCGAGTCCGCCACGTCCTTGGTGAGCACGGTCTCGCCGTTGCGCATGATCGTGATTCGGTCGCAGAGCTCGAAGACCTCCTCGAGCCGGTGCGACACGTAGACGATCGCCACACCGCTGGCGCGCAGCGAGCGGAGCACCGCGAACAGCTCGGTGATCTCGGTGTCGGTCAGCGACGCCGTCGGCTCGTCCAGGATGAGCACCTGAGCGTCGTTGGCGAGGGCCCGGGCGAAGGACACCATGGTCTGCTGGACGGGCGAGAGCTCGCCGGCCAGCTGCCGCAGCGGGATCTTCTGGTGCAGCTTGTCCAGTTGTTCCTGCGCCCGGCGGCGCAGCCGCGACCACTGCACGACGCCGCCGCGGCTGGGGGTCTGCTCACCGAGCAGGATGTTCTCCGCCACGCTGATCGTGGGGATGATGGACAGCTCCTGGTACAGCGCGACGATGCCGGCGTGGTGGGCCACCCGGACGTTGGCGAACTCCACCTCCTCCCCGCTGCGCAGGATCCGCCCCGAGTCGGGGGTGTGGACGCCGGTGAGCACCTTCACCAGCGTCGACTTCCCGGCGCCGTTCTCGCCGAGGAGCGCGTGGATCTCGCCGGGCCGCACGGACAGCTGGGCGCCGTTGAGCGCGAACACCCCGTCGAAGTGCTTGGAGATCCCCACGGCCTCCAGCGCCGGCACCGTCCCGGTGGCTGCGAACGCGGTGCTCATGCCGCGGGCCCCTCGTCCGCGACGTCGTTGCAGCGGATGAGGACCTTGGGGTGTCGGCCGCTGACGTGCGCGGCGAACGCCTCCACGGCCTCGTCCAACGGGAAGTCCGTGCCGGTCAGCGCGTCCAGGTCGAGCAGCGGCAGCAGCTGGACCGCCCGCGGGAAGGCGTAGGGCGACACGAAGACCCCAGTGAGGGTGAGCTCCTTGAGGTAGAGGAAGTCCGAGAGGTTCAGCGGCATCTCGAAGTCGTGCGGGTACATCGCCCCGTACACGACGGTGCCGCCCTTCGCCGCCAGGTCGAGCAGCCCGCGCACCGCGCGCGGCGAGCCCGACGCGTCGATGACGACGTCGTACCCGCGACCGCCGGTGATCTCGGCCGTCCGCGCTTCCTGGTCCTCGGTGAGCGGGTCGATCACGTGCTCGGCACCGGCGGCCAGCGCCATCTCCCGGCGGTCGGCGATCGGCTCGATGAGGGTCAGCGAGGTCGCACCGTGCAGCCGCATGACCTGCAGCACCAGCTGCCCGATCGGACCGCCACCGCAGATCGCCACCCGGTCTCCGACGCGCAGACGCGCCTTGTCCGCGATCCGGACGGCGACGGAGGTGGGCTCGAGCAGCGCACCTTGGCGGAGGCTGACGGAGTCGGGCAGCTTGTACACCTGGGACTCGTGCCAGGTGACCGTCTCGGCCATGCCGGGGCGGTTGTAGTCCTGGATGAACTCGCAGAACTGCTGGCGTCCGTCCCGGCACGGCCCGCAGCTCCCGCAGAACCGCAGGAAGTTCCCGGCGATCCGGTCGCCGACGCGGATCCCGGTGCGCACCCCGTCACCCACCGCCTCCACGACGCCGGACAGCTCGTGGCCGAGACCGATCGGCACGTCGGTGCCGAAGAACCCCTCGGCCAGGTGCGGGTCGGACCCGCAGATCGCCGAGTAGGCGACGCGGATCCGGACGTCCTCCGGCCCGAGCGGCTGCTCGGGCATCTCGACGATGCCGATCCGGCCCCGAGCGGACTCGTCCGGGTCGCGCAGGCTGCCGATCTTGGTGACCGCGACTGTCCTCATCTGTCTCTCCGTCCGGCGCTCGTCAGTGGGAGGAGGCCCAGGAGGGGTGTGCGATCACCCGGCGGGTGGCCGCGACCGTCGCCGCGAGGCCGTAGCCGTGCTTGTCGCGCAGCTCCTCGTCGTCGCCGAAGCCCGCGTACACCTGGGGGATGCCGAGCCGCTCGAAGGCGTTGAGCCGGATCCCGCGGTCGGCGACGACGTCGGCGATGCGGGTGGCCAGACCGCCGTAGGCGAGGTGGTCCTCGAGGACGACGAAGCGGCCACCGGTCTCGTCGGCGCACTGGGCGATCAGCGCCTCGTCGATCGGCTTCAGGGTGAACATGTCGACCACCCGCACCGACCGGCCGTCCGCGGCGAGGTCCTCGGCCGCCTGGAGCGCCTGGGCCACCGTCGTCCCGTGCGTGAAGATCGTGGCGTCGGTGCCGTCGCGGGCGATGATGCCCTTGCCGATCCGCACGTCGTGCTGGCCCTCCTCGTAGAGGACCTTGTCCTTCTTGCCGACAGCGAGCCGGATGTAGATCGGTCCCGGGAGGGTCATCGACTGGCGCAGGACCTCGCCCACCATCAGCGGGTCACCGACCGAGGTGACGGTCATGTTCGTGAGGGCGCACATCAGCGCGAGGTCCTCGACCGCGTAGTGCGTCGACCCGCCGTTGCCGACCAGCCCGCCGTGCGTCCCGATGATCTTGACCGGCAGGTTGGGGTAGCAGACGTCCGTGCGGATCTGCTCCAGCGCCCGCATGCTCAGGAAGGGCAGCATGCCGGAGACGACCGGGATGTTCCCGTCGTAGGCGAGGCCGGCGGCGATGCCGACGCAGACCTGCTCCGCGAGGCCGACGTCGACGAAGCGGTCCGGGAACGTCTCCTGGAACTCCACCAGCGTCGCGCCGATGTCCGGGGTGAGCACCCACAGGTTGTCGTGCGTCTTGCCGAGCTCCGCGAGGGTCGTCCCGATCACCGACCGGGCCGACAGCATCTCGCCGAACGTGAACGTGACCGGCATCAGACCGTCTCCTTCTGTCGCGACGCCTCGAGGGCGGCCAGTGCTCGCTGGAGGTCCTCGGCGCCGAGCGAGCCGGCGTGCCAGGCGAGGTTGCGCTCCATGAAGTCCACGCCCTTGCCCTTGACCGTCTCGCAGATGACCACCGTCGGGCGGTCGCTGTCGGGGGCGGGCAGGTCGTCGATGGCCTTCACGAGGGCGGCCATGTCGTGGCCGTCGATCTCCACGACGTCCCAGCCGAAGGCGCGCCACTTGTCGGGGTAGGGCTCGAAGGCGATGCGCTCCTCCGCGTGGCTGGTCATCAGCTGCCGGTTGCGGTCGACGAAGGCCACCAGGTTGCCGAGTTCGTTGCTGCGGGCCGCCATGGCGGCCTCCCACACCGAGCCCTCGCCGGTCTCGCCGTCACCGAGCAGGCACACCACGCGGTGCGCATCGCCGCGGTGCCGGCCGGAGAGCGCCATGCCCACCGCGATGGGGAGGCCGTGCCCGAGCGACCCGGTGGAGGCCTCGACGCCGGGGAGTTGCACCTTGCAGGGGTGCATGCCGTACGCGCTGTCGAGCTGCCCGTAGGTCTCGACGATCCCGTCGTAGGAGAAGAACCCGCGCATCGACATGGCGATGTACATGCACACGGCCGCGTGGCCCTTGCTCAGCAGGAACCGGTCGCGGTGCGGGTTGCTGATGTCGTGCGGATCGACGTGCAGCCCGTAGTGGAACAGCGCGGTGAAGATGTCCGCCGCCGACAGGTCCCCGCCGATGTGGACGGCGCCCTCGTAGGTACCGCAGAGGTGGAGCAGCTTGGATCGCAGTTCGAAGGCCCGCTCCTCCAGCTCCGCCACGGAGGGCCGCTCACCCTCCTGCCAGGAAACGTCGTCTCTCATCCGTAGCACCCCTCGTCGATGACGGTCAGATGTGGTCGAGCCGGACCTGCGCCCCGTGCTCGGATGTGACCGAGCAGGCGTCCCGAGATGTGACCTGCATCACAGTAACACCCGTTTGTTTACTTGTGAACGGTGTGGTGGAGGCCACACTAGCGAGGTAGGGTTTAGATGTAAACACCCTGATCCGGACTGCCCGAGGAGGCACGGGACCCGGGTGTCTGGACCCCGGGACCGCGGGGACGGTCCCGGTCGCTGACCTGCAACGGACGCACAGAGAGGTGGGATCCGCATGACGGACACGCTCAGCACGACGGCCCCGGTGAGGACAGGGCTCTACATCGGTGGGCAGGAACGGTCCACCAGCGACGTGCTGGAGGTCGTCGACCCGGCCCGGCCCGGCGTGGTCGTCGGCACGGCCGCGGCCGCGTCGACGCAGGACGTGGCCGACGCGGTCGCCGCCGCGAAGGCGGCCTTCCCCGCGTGGTCGGCGCTGTCGGCGGCCGAGCGGGCCGCGCAGATGGACGCCGCGATCGAGGGGATCGCCGACGAGCGTGACGAGGACGCCCGGGTGCTCTCGCTGGAGAACGGCAAGATCGTCCACGAGGCGTGGGTGGACGCGCTGGTCTTCGAGATCCGCTGGCAGCTGGCGCTGTCCCTGGCCGATGAGGTCGAGGCCACCAAGGTGCTGCCCCCGGCGCCGGGGATCGCCGTGCAGACCACCGTGGCCTACCAGCCGATCGGCGTGGTCACCGTCATCGTGCCGTTCAACTGGCCGATCGCGATCCTCGCCGCCGCCCTCCCGCACGCCCTGCTGGCCGGCAATACCGCGATCGTCAAGCCCCCGCCGTCCACGCCCCTGGCGACCACCCGGCTGGTGCAGCGGGTCGCGCAGGAGCTGCCCCCGGGCGTGCTGAACGTGGTGACCGGCCGGGACAGCGAGATGGCCGGGCTGATCGACAACACCGACATCGCCAAGGTCTGCTTCACCGGCAGCGTCAACGGCGGGAAGAAGATCATGGAGATGGCCTCCCGCAGCCTGACCCGGGTCACCCTGGAACTCGGCGGCAACGACCCCGCGATCATCCGCGCCGACGCCGTCCTCGACGACGACCACCTCGACCGGCTCTTCGGCGCCGTCTACGACACCACCGGCCAGATCTGCATGAACGCCAAACGCCTCTACGTACACCGCTCCCGGATCGACGAGCTCGTCGCGGGGCTGACCGCGCGGCTGGAGAAGGTCGTCCTCGGTCACGGCCTGGCCGAGGGCACCACCATGGGCCCGCTGCACCAGCCCGCCCAGAAGGCGTTCGTGACCGAGATCATCGAGGAGGCCAGGGCCTCCGGCGCCACCGTGCTGGAGTTCGGTGACCTGCCCGAGGGCGAACTCGCCGACGGCAACTTCCTGCGCCCGGCCGTCGTCATCGACCCCGACCCGAGCCTGCGGGTCGTCACCCAGGAACAGTTCGGCCCGGTCATCCCGGTCATCCCCTACGACGACGACGCCGAGGCGGTGCAGATGGCCAACGACACCTGGGCCGGCCTCGGTGCCTCGGTCTGGACCGCCGACGCCGACACCGCCACCCGCCTGGGCGGCCAG
Organism: Geodermatophilaceae bacterium URHA0031; assembly: GCA_000620205.1. GTDB lineage: Bacteria > Actinomycetota > Actinomycetes > Mycobacteriales > Geodermatophilaceae > Modestobacter. Next base: position 174,151 of record JHVP01000001.1, read on the forward strand.
CTCCAGTGCGGCTACGTGTGGGTCAACGACCACGGCGCCAACCGGCTGGACCTGCGCGCTCCCTTCGGCGGCATGAAGCACTCCGGCATGGGCCGCGAGCAGGGCATCGAAGGCGTCCGCGCGTTCCAGGACACCCGCTCCATCGCCCACACCGCCGACGAGACCCAGCAGGCCGGCGCCGCATCCTGACCCACCCGTCCGGGCCGGCGGGCCACCTCCCCCGCCGGCCCGGAGCCGGCCCTGGCTAGGCTTTCCGTACGCGCCGGATCCGCATCTGGCGAGGATGGGCCGCGCTCCGTGCCACCGTGATGAGGACCCAGACGATGGAACTGCCGCCGGATGCCATCTCCGAACCCATGCCCGACGCGATCGACAGCAACGACTTCACGCCGCGCCTGATCTCCCTGCTGTCCAACAGCCTGGTGTGGCGCGAGTCGCGGATCCTCCGTGCCCGCTTCGGTCTGGGCACCAACGACTGGCGCGTCATCTCCGCGCTGGCCATCCGCCCGGGCGCGACGGCGAGCGAGATCTCCGAGTTCCTGGCCATGAACAAGGCGATCATCTCCAAGAGCGTCGGGGTGCTCACCGAGCGCCGGCTCATCGTCCAGGTGGAGGACACCGGCCGGTCCCGTCAGTTGTTCCTGACGCCCGAGGGCGCCGCCATGCACGACGCCATGCTGCCGATCTCGCTGCGCGGGCAGGAGATCATCCTCGGCGACCTGACCGAGAGCGAGGTGGTGCAGCTGAACGGGCTGCTCCGCCGGCTCCTCGCCCGGGTCCCGGGGCTGCAGGTCGAGGAGTCGCTCGTCGAGGTCGAGGAGGACGCGGAGACGGCCTGAGCCCGTGCCGGCGAGCGGACGAGCGTCCCCCGGACCCCCTCCGGGCTGGCGCGCGGGGTCGCCGACCGGTGTGCGATCTTCCTCGCCATGGTGAACGTCCTCTCGATCCAGTCGCACGTGGCCTACGGGCACGCCGGCAACGCGTCGGCGGTCTTCCCGCTGCAGCGGCTGGGCGTCGAGGTCTGGCCGGTGCACACCGTGCAGTTCTCCAACCACACCGGCTACGGCGCCTGGACCGGCCGGGTCTTCGACGGGCAGGCCGTCGAGGAGGTCGTGCAGGGCATCGAGGACCGCGGCGTGCTCGGCAGCTGTGACGCCGTCCTGTCCGGCTACCTGGGCTCGGCCGACATCGGGCACGCCGTGCTCGGCTCGGTCGGCAAGGTGCGCGCGGCCAACCCGGCCGCGGTGTGGTGCTGCGACCCGGTCATCGGCGACGTCGGGCGGGGGGTGTTCGTCCGGCCGGGCATCCCGGAGTTCCTCCGCGAGGTCGCCGTCCCGGCGGCGGACCTCGTGACGCCCAACCACTTCGAGCTGCAGCTGCTCTCCGGTGTCGAGACCGGCTCGCTGGCCTCGGTGAAGGAGGCGGTGGCCGGCGTGCAGGCGCTCGGGCCGCGGGTGGTGCTGACCACCTCGCTGGTCGCCGAGGACACCCCGGACGACGCCGTCGACCTGCTCGCGTCCGAGGGCGGCCGGCACTTCCGGGTGCGCACCCCGCGGCTGGACGTGTCGGTCAACGGCGCCGGTGACGCGATCGCCGCGCTGTTCCTCGCGCACTGGCTCGCCACCCGGTCCGCCGGGGAGGCGCTCGGCCGGGCCGCCGCGTCGGTGTTCGGGCTGCTGCGGCTGACCGCCGAGGCCCGGTCCCGCGAGATCCTGCTGGTCGCCGCGCAGGACGAGTACGCCACCCCCACCCGCACCTTCGACGTCAACGAGGTCTGACCATGACCGACTTCCCGGAGCTCGCCGAGCTGACCGCCGAGGAGGCGGAGCTCCAGCTGACCAGGTTCACCAACGACGACGCCTGGGCCCTCGGCTCGGCGCTGGTCGCCCGCGGGCGGGCCGAGCAGCTGCCCATCGCGATCGAGGTGTCGCGGCACTCCCACCAGCTCTTCCACGCCGCGCTCACCGGGGCGACCCCCGACAACGACTCCTGGATCGCCCGGAAGGCCCGCACGGTGCACCGGTTCGGGCACAGCTCGCTGGCCGTGGGGCAGCGCTTCCGCGAGATGGGGACGACGTTCGAGGCGGCGTCCGGGCTCGACCCGGAGCTGTACGCCGCCCACGGTGGCGGTTTCCCCCTGCTCGTCCGCGACGTCGGCCCGGTCGGCGTCGTCGTGGTGTCCGGCCTCCCGCAGGTGGAGGACCACCGGATGGTCGTCGCCGCCCTGCGCGAGCTCGTCGGCCGGCAGTCCGGCTGACCGCCCGCGGGCGCTCAGTGCTTGGTCGGGTGGACCAGCTTCTCCATGCCGGAGCTGGTCTTCGCGGCCGCCTTCTTCTCGGCCCGCTTCTCCTTGATGCTCGAACCGGACTTCTTGGACGCGTGCTTGTCGACCATGACGACTCCCTCGTCCGCGGGCTCCGAGGCCCCACGCGCCCGACGCTACGCCTGCGAGGCGTGCCGACGGCCGCCGGAGCCGGGGCTGCGTCTGCCGCGTCAGCTGAGCCCGGTACCGCAGGGGCAGACTGCCGGGGTGCCTCCCGACGAGCTGACCGCGGCCCGGCAGGACCTGACCGCCGACTGCAGCCGCTGCGTCGGGCTCTGCTGCGTCGTGCCGGCCTTCACCGCCTCGGCCGACTTCGCGATCGACAAGCCGGCCGGGACGCCGTGCCTGCACCTGCTGGCGGACTCGCGGTGCGGCGTCCACGACCAGCTGCGGGAGCGCGGCTTCCCCGGCTGCGTCGCCTTCGACTGCCTCGGGGCCGGCCAGCGGGTCACCCAGGACGTCTTCGGCGGCGCCGACTGGCGCGACGACCCGGCGACGGCGTCGGCGATGGCCGCCGTCTTCCCCGTGATGCGGCAGCTGACCGAGCTGCTCTGGCACCTGCGCGAGGCACGCACCCTCGTCCCGCCGGGCCCGCTGCACACCGAGGTCGGGCAGCGGCTGGCCGCCGTCGAGGCGCTCGCCACCGGCACCGCGGACGAGCTGGCGGCGCTGGACGCCGGGGCGCACCGCCGGGAGGTGGGCGAGCTGCTGGGGCGGGTGAGCGAGGCCGCCCGCCGGGACGTCCCCGGCCGCGGCCGGGACCGGCGCGGTGCCGACCTGATGGGGGCGGACCTGCGGGGCGCCGACCTGCACGGCGCCAGCCTGCGCGGGGCCTACCTGATCGGCGCCGACCTGCGCGGGGCGGACCTGCGGCGGAGCGACCTGCTCGGCGCCGACCTGCGGGCCGCCGACCTGCGCGGCGCGGACCTGACCGGCGCGCTGTTCCTCACCCAGCCGCAGCTGACGGCCGCCGTCGGCGACGCGACGACGTCGCTCCCGGCGGCGCTCAGCCGGCCGGGGCACTGGGCTCCGGGCCTCGGCGCGCGGCGGCGGTGATCTCGACCTAGCGTGTCCCGGTGCAGCTGTTCCGGACGAAGTCGCTCGAGGCCATCCAGTCCGACGTCGGCGGGGAGGGCGAGCCCGGCGGCGGGGACGTCGGCCACCTGCGCAAGCGGCTGACCGCCCGGCACCTGATCGGGTTCGGCATCGGCGTGGTGATCGGCACCGGCATCTTCACCCTGACCGGGATCCAGGCCCGCGACACCGCCGGCCCGGCCGTCGTCATCTCCTTCGCGATCGCCGGTGTGGTCGCGCTGCTCGCGGCCCTCTGCTACTCCGAGCTCGCCTCCAGCGTGCCGACCGCCGGCAGCGCCTACTCCTACGCCTACGCCACCACCGGTGAGCTGCTGGCCTGGGTCATCGGCTGGGACCTGTTCCTGGAGTTCGCCTTCGGGGCAGCCGTGGTCGCCCGCGGCTGGTCGGCCTACATCGGCAACCTGCTCGACCTGCCCACCTCGATGTTCGGCGAGGACGCGACGGTCAACGTGGGCGCGGCGGCCATCGTCGTCGTGCTGACCGTGGTCGCCGTGCTGGGCATCAAGGAGTCGGCCCGGGTCACCAGCCTGCTCGTGGTGGTCAAGGTGGCGATCTGCGTGTTCGTGGTCGTCACCGGCGTCTGGTTCGTCAAGGGCGCCAACCTCACCCCGTTCATCCCGGCGGGCACGCCGTCGGAGGGAGCCGACGGCCTCACCCAACCGCTCATCTCGCTCATCGCCGGGCTGGAGCCGGCGACCTTCGGCATCGGCGGCGTGCTCACCGCCGCGGCCGTGGTCTTCTTCGCCTACACCGGCTTCGAGGCCGTCGCCAACCTCTCCGAGGAGACCCGCAAGCCGTCCCGGGACATCCCGCTCGGGCTGCTGGGCACCCTGGGGGTGGCGACCGCGCTGTACATCGGCGTCGCCTTCGTGGTGGTCGGGATGGTCAAGTACACCGACATCGACGAGGGCGCCCCGATCGCCGACGCGTTCGACCAGGTTGGGCTGGGCTGGGCGTCGTCGCTGATCTCCATCGCCGCCGTTGCCGGGCTGACCTCGGTCATCCTCGTCGACCTGGTCACGGTCAGCCGGATCGGGTTCGCCATGGGCCGGGACGGGCTGCTGCCGCAGTCGATCGCCCAGGTCAGCCCGCGCACCGGCACCCCGGTGCGGATGACGCTGGTGTACGCCGCGCTCGTGCTGGTCATGGCGACGTTCGTGCCGCTGGAGAGCCTGGCGAACCTGGTCAGCATCGGCACCCTGTTCGCCTTCGTGCTGGTGTCGATCGCCGTCCCGGTGCTGCGCCGCACCCGCCCGGACCTGCCCCGCGCCTTCCGGGTGCCCTTCTCCCCCGTCCTCCCGGGGCTGTCGGCGCTCGCCTGCCTCTACCTGATGCTGAACCTCGAGGTGGAGACCTGGCTGCGGTTCCTCGCCTGGATGGTCCTGGGCCTGCTCGTGTACGCCTTCTACGGCTACCGGCACTCGCGTCTCGGCACTGCCGACCGGGTCGGGGCCGCAGCCGGGACCGACTGAGCCACCCGGCACGATCAGCGCATGTCCTACAGCGCAGACAGCACCCGCTACGACTCGATGCCGTACCGGCGCACCGGCCGGAGCGGCCTCGACCTGCCCGCCGTGAGCCTGGGCCTCTGGCACAACTTCGGGGACGACGTCCCCTTCGACCGGCAGCGGGACATCCTCCGCCGCGCCTTCGACCTGGGCGTGACGCACTTCGACCTGGCCAACAACTACGGCCCGCCCTACGGCTCCGCGGAGACCAACTTCGGCCGGCACCTGGCCGACGACCTCCGGCCCTACCGCGACGAGCTGGTCATCTCCTCCAAGGCCGGCTGGGACATGTGGCCCGGCCCGTACGGCCAGGGCGGCGGCGGCCGCAAGTACGTGCTGGCCAGCCTGGACCAGTCACTGCAGCGGATGGGGCTGGAGTACGTCGACGTCTTCTACAGCCACCGACCCGACCCGACCACGCCGCTCGAGGAGACGATGGGCGCGCTGCACACGGCCGTGCAGTCGGGGAAGGCGCTGTACGTGGGCATCTCCTCCTACTCCCCGGAGATGACGGCGGAGGCGGCCCGCATCCTCGCCGACCTGGGGACGCCGCTGCTCATCCACCAGCCGTCCTACTCGATGCTCAACCGCTGGATCGAGACCGAGGGGCTGCTGGACACCCTCGCCGAGGTCGGCGCCGGCTGCATCGCCTTCTCCCCGCTGGCCCAGGGCATGCTCACCGACAAGTACCTGGACGGCGTCCCCGAGGGCTCCCGCGCGAGCCAGGACAAGTCCCTGGACCGCGGCATGATCACCGAGCAGTACCTCACCCACGTCCGGGCGTTGGACGAGATCGCCCGGTCCCGCGGGCAGAGCCTGGCCCAGCTGGCGCTGTCCTGGGCGCTCCGCGACCCGCGGGTCACCTCGGTGCTGATCGGGGCCAGCAGCGTGCGGCAGCTGGAGCAGAACGTGGCCGCGACCGAGCGCCTGGACTTCACCGCCGAGGAGCTGACCGCCATCGACCAGCACGCGGTCGACGCCGGGATCGACATCTGGCAGGCCGCCCGCGAGGGCACCCTCTGAGCCCGGCCCGAGGGGCAGAAGTGGCCACTTCTGCCCCTCGGCGGGTCACTCGGCGGCCGACCCCGCGGTCGCGCCGGCCGTCTGCTCGCTGCTGGGCGCGCCGACCCACACGGTCTTGGCGTTCATGAAGGCCCGCATCCCGACCTCGGTGAGCTCGCGGCCGTAACCGCTCTGCTTGACCCCGCCGAAGGGGAGCTCGGGGTAGCTGGTGGTCATGCCGTTGATGAACGCCATGCCGGACTCGATGTCCCGCACGAACCGGGCGCGCTCCCCCTCGTCCTCGCTCCACAGGTTCGAGCCCAGGCCGTAGGGGTGGCTGTTGGCGATCTCGATCGCCTCGTCCAGGCTGTCGACGGTCCACAGCGCGGCGACCGGGCCGAAGACCTCCTCGGCGTACAGCTCCATCTCCGGCGTGATCCCGGTGAGCAGGGTCGGCTCGTAGAACCAGCCCGGCCGCTCGACCCGCTTCCCGCCGACCACGACCGTCGCGCCCTTCGCGACGGCGTCCTGGACGTAGTCCTCGACGTCCTGGACGCCGGACTCGGTCGCCAGCGGCCCGACCTGGGTGTCGGGGTCCATCGGGTCGCCCACGGTCAGCGCACCGATCTTCTCGGCGAAGACGCGGGTGAACTCCTCGGCGACGTCGCGGTGCACGAAGAACCGCTTGGCGGCGATGCAGCTCTGCCCGTTGTTCTGGTTCCGCGAGGTCACCGCGACCCCGGCGGCGGCCTCCAGGTCCGCCGAGGGCATCACGATGAACGGGTCGGAGCCGCCCAGCTCGAGCACGGTGGGCTTGAGCGCGTCCCCGGCGATCGAGGCCACCGACTGACCGGCCGGCGCGCTGCCGGTGAGGGTCGCGGCGGTCACCCGGTCGTCGCGGAGCACCCGCTCGACGGTGCCCGAGCCGATCAGCAGGGTCTGGAAGACGTCGGCGGGGAAGCCGGCCTTGCGGAACAGCTCCTCCATGTACAGCGCCGTCTGCGGCACGTTGCTGGCGTGCTTGAGCAGCCCGACGTTGCCGGCCATCAGCGCCGGCGCGGCGAACCGCATCGCCTGCCAGAGCGGGAAGTTCCACGGCATGACGGCCAGCACCACGCCGAGCGGCTGCCAGGTCACGTAGGCCTCGACGGCGTTCACCGCGCCGGCGTCCTTGCGCTCGGGCTCCAGGTAGGCCGGGCCGTGCTCGGCGTAGAAGCGCAGCGCCGTCACGCACTTGGTGGCCTCGGCCTTCGCCGCGGCCAGGGTCTTGCCCATCTCGGTGGTCATCAGCTCGGCGACCCGGTCGACGTCGGCCTCCAGCACGTCCGCAGCTGCCCGGAGCCAGCCGACCCGGTCCTCGACCGAGGTCAGCCGGTAGCCGGCGTAGGCAGCCGCGGCGCGGGCGAGGGCGTCCTCGACCGCGTCGTCGGACAGCGGCTCGAAGGTCTTCAGCGTCTCGCCGGTCGTGGGGTTGATGGTGGCGATGGCCATGGGGGACTCCCGTCGTCGGACCGGTCGCGGGTCGGGGCCGGACGGCGGCGCTCCCGGGGGCGCTCGGGCGGTCCGGCTCGGCTCGCCTGCCCTCCTCCCCTGCCCGCTGACCCGCCGGTGAAACGACGCGGGCAGCCGGCGGATCAGCGGGCCGGTGCCGCCGTCGGTCCGCGGAACGACTCATCGCGCGCCGCGACCGGCTCCCGGTCCTAGCGTGGGAGGGCCGCGGTCGCGTGCCCGGGCCGCACAGCCCACGAGGAGGTCCGTGATGACCGCAACCGGACGCATCCGGCACGCCGGCCTGGCCGCGAAGGTGGTGGACGCCGAGCAGGCCGCCGCGCACATCCGGCACGGCGACACGGTGGGGATGAGCGGGTTCACCGGTGCCGGGTACCCGAAGGCGGTGCCGCAGGCGCTGGCCCGCCGGATCACCGCCGCCCACGACGCCGGCGACCCGTTCCGCGTGGACGTCTGGACCGGGGCCTCGACCGCCCCGGAGCTCGACGGCGCGCTCGCCGCCGCGGACGGGATCGAGCTGCGGCTGCCCTACCAGTCGGACCCGGTCAGCCGGCAGAAGATCAACGACGGCCTGATGGAGTACATCGACGTCCACCTCTCGCACGTGGCCCAGCTCGCCTGGGAGGGGTTCCTCGGCCCGCTGGACGTCGCGGTCGTCGAGGTCAGCGGCATCACCGCCGAGGGGGACCTGGTCCCGTCGTCCTCGATCGGCAACAACAAGACGTGGCTGGACCGGGCCGAGCGGGTGGTGCTGGAGGTCAACGCGTGGCAGAGCGCCGACCTCGAGGGCATGCACGACGTCTACTACGGCACCGCGCTGCCCCCGGACCGCCGGCCGATCCAGCTGGTGCACCCCGGGGACCGGATCGGGGTCCCGTACCTGCGGGTGGACCCGGCGAAGGTCGTCGCGGTCGTGGAGAGCGACGTCCCCGACCGCAACACCGCCTTCGCGGCCCCGGACGACACCGCACGGCGGATCGCCGGTCACCTCATCGAGTTCCTCGAGCACGAGGTCTCCCGCGGCCGGCTGCCCGCCCAGCTGCTGCCGCTGCAGTCGGGGGTGGGGAACGTCGCGAACGCCGTGCTCGCCGGGCTGGAGGAGAGCCGGTTCGAGCAGCTGACCGCCTACACCGAGGTCATCCAGGACGGCATGCTCGACCTGCTGCGGTCGGGGAGGATGACGCTGGCCTCGGCGACCGCCTTCTCGTTGAGCCCGGCGGCCGTCGACGACTTCACCGCCCACGCCCGCGATTTCCGGAACCGGATCGTCCTGCGGCCGCAGGAGATCAGCAACCACCCGGAGCTCGTCCGGCGGCTCGGGGTGCTGGCGATGAACGGGATGATCGAGGCCGACCTCTACGGCAACGTCAACTCCACGCACCTGATGGGCAGCCGCATCCAGAACGGCATCGGCGGCTCGGGCGACTTCGCCCGGAACGCCTTCATCTCCTTCTTCGTCACCCCGTCCACGGCCAAGGGCGGCGCGATCTCGGCGATCGTGCCCATGGTGTCCCACGTCGACCACACCGAGCACGACGTGCACGTGATCGTCACCGAGCACGGGCTGGCCGACCTCCGCGGGCTGGCCCCGCGCCGGCGGGCGCAGGTGGTGGTCGACCGCTGTGCCGCCCCGGAGTACCGGCCGCTGCTCACCGACTACGTCGACCGGGCGCAGGCCGCCGCGTACGGCCGGCACACCCCGCACCTGCTGGCCGAGGCGCTGAGCTGGCACGTCCGCTACGTGGAGACCGGCTCGATGCTGCCGAGCTGAGAGCGGTCGACCAGGACACGTCCGCGGCCCTCGGCAGGCGGCACCGCCGGTCGTACGGTGACCGCGGGTGCGGTGGCCTGCCCGACGACGGCCTGTTCCCTCCTCGTCCGCGCCACTGCGCGCACGCTGATCGCTGCAGGCACCGCGCTGGAGCTCCTGTCGGCGGAGGTCAGCGGAGTTAACGTGCCGAGGTGCCGATCGAGATCCAGCCCGCGACGCGAGCGCGGTTCGAGGACGTCGCGACGATGCTGGGACCCAGGAACCCGTCAGCCGACGTCTGCTGGTGTCTGAGCCACCGGCTCGACTCCGCGACCAACCGGGCGCTCGTGGGACCCGCACGCGCTGAGTACGTCCGCAGCCTGACCGCCCTCCCGGTCGCCCCGGGAGTGCTGGCGTACGACGGCGGCGAGGTGGTCGGCTGGGCCGCGGTCGCGCCACGGTCGGAACTCCCGTTCGAGCGCTCCACCAAGATCCCCCACGTCGACGACCTGCCGGTGTGGTCGCTCTGGTGCATCCGCGTGCGTCCCGGACACCGCGGCAGGGGCATCGGGCACGCGCTCGTCGGTGGAGCGGCGGACTACGCGGCCTCGCAGGGCGCCCCGGCCGTCGAGGGCTACCCGGTCGACAACCAGGGCCGGCGAGTCGACCTGACCATGGCCTACGTCGGGACGAGGAGCATCTTCGAGAAGGCCGGCTTCACCAAGGCCGCGGACACCGCGTCCGTCGCGGGCGGCTTCCCGCGGGTCCTCATGCGGCGCACGCTGACGGGGGCGCAGCCCCTGTCCCGATGACCCACACCCGGTGTCCCGGGGTGGGTCCGCCGGGGACACGGAGTGTGGGAGGCGGCTCCGGGGGACCGCCCGGTCCGACGGGGCGGCCCGAGACGGGCCCGCGCACCGCCGGCTCCGGCTAGGTTCCCGGAGATGGCGCGCCGTCTCGTCTGCCTCGTCGCCGCCCTTGCGGTCACCGGGTGCTCGACAGGGCCGGGGTCCGGCGGCACAGCGGTGGGACCGGCGACCAGCAGCGCTCCTGCGCAGCCGTCCGCCCCCGCCGCCACCACCCCGCCGGAGCAGGGCCCGGTGACGCTCGGCTTCGCCGGGGACGTGCACACCGCCGGCCGGCTGACCGAGCGCTTCCAGCAGCCGGAGACCGCCCTCGCCCCGGTGGTGCCGCTGCTCGAGGGCTCCGACCTCACCGTCGTCAACCTCGAGACCGCGGTGACCGACCGCGGCACTGCCGAGGACAAGTCGTTCACCTTCCGCGCGCCGCCGTCGGTGTTCGACGCCCTGCGGGTGGCCGGGGTCGACGTGGTGAGCATGGCCAACAACCACGGCGTCGACTTCGGGCCGGTCGGGCTCACCGACACCCTGGACGCCGCTCGGCAGCGAGGTTTCCCGGTGGTCGGCCTCGGCGTCGACGACACCGCCGCCTTCGCTCCCCACCTGGTGACGGTGCGGGGCGAGCGGATCGCGGTGCTGGGCGCCGACCAGGTCGCCGACTCCACCGTGGCCCGGTACTCGGCCGGGCCCGGGCGGGGTGGGGTGGCCTCGGCGTTCGACACGGACCGGTTGCTGCAGGCGGTCGCCTCGGCCCGCCAGCAGGCCGACACGGTGGTGGTGTACCTGCACTGGGGCCAGGAGGAGCAGAGCTGCCCCACGACCCTGCAGCAGGATCTGGCCACCCGGTTGTCGCAGGCCGGTGTCGACATCGTCGTGGGCACGCACGCCCACCAGCTGCAGGGAGCCGGCTGGCTCGGCCGGACGTACGTCGCCTACGGGCTCGGCAACTTCGTCTGGTGGCGGTCGCTGTCGGAGGTCTCCGTCGAGACCGGCGTCCTCGAGCTCACCATCGACGACGGGCAGGTCCGCCAGGCCGACTTCGTACCGGCGCGGATCGACGACGCAGGCATCCCGCAGCTGCGCCTGGGTCCCGACGCCGAGCAGGCCGAGGCCGACTTCGCCGCGCTGCGTGCCTGCGCCGGGCTGAGCGACTTCCCCAGCTGACCCCGACGGCCGCTCCTCGGGCCCGCGGGCCAGGCTGTGGGCGTCGACTCCAGCGTGGTCGGTCGCGTCACCGGAGAGCGTCACGAGAGGCGCTCTCCGCGGACGAGGCGCTCAACCGCGCTTCGTGTCCAGCCGCTGCAGCAACTCGTCGGCGGCCCGCTCGATCTCCGGGTGGTCGTTCTGGCTCGCCCGTTGCTTGGCGTGGATCAGCGCCGCGCGGTTGACCGTCGAGAAGTCGCCGTAGGGGAAGCGGTACCGGCCCTTGGTGCCCTCCCCCTTGTCCGGGTCGACCGCCAGGTGCCACTCGGCGTAGCCCTCCTGACCCTCGCTGTCCCGCTCCTCGTTCTCCTCGGCGGCCGACGGCGCGGCCTCCGACCACTCGGTGGTGTCGTCGAACTCCCCGGCGTCGATCAGCTCCCGCGCGTGGGCGACCCCGACCTCGTTCACCTCGTACCTGGGCATGCAGCCTCCCCTACCCGCGCAGCGGGAGACCTCCCACCGATCACCGAGCTCCGTGCGATCGGCCGCTCCGGGCACCCGCCGGACGGGTCACCGCTGATCCTCGCGGGTGGGTGCAGGTCACGACCTGGACACGGTCGAGGTAGTTGATCGACGCACTGTTGACCTCGTTGACAGCGTGTCGATAACTTCCCGCCGATGTGGCCTCCGCCACATCCCACCTGCGATCCGTCCGGGACTCCCGTCCGCGGCGGACGCCGTGCCCCAACGAAGGGGGACGTCGATGTCGACGACGACCGAGGCGCCGCAAGGCGCCACCGCACCGAACCCGCCCACCGGCCGCAGAGGCCGGTTCTGGGACCGCCAGCTGGCGCACTACCCGGAGAACGGTCCGCGGTCGCTGTACCTGGCCATCACCGTGCTGGCCACGGTGGTCCTCTACTACGAGCTGTACATCGCCGGCGCGGTGGCCACCCAGATCATCACCGAGTTCGGGATGTCGTTCACGTTCTTCGTGTTCGTCTCGGTCGTCGGCAACCTCGTCGGCGCCTTCGCCTCGCTGTTCGCCGGGTTGGCCGACCGCTGGGGCCGGGCCAACCTGGTCGTCGGCGGGCTGCTGGTGACCGGCCTGATCATCGCCGTCGGACTGCCCAACGCCGGCAGCAAGGGCGTGTACATGGCCCTGTTCGCGGTGCTCAGCTTCGTCGAGGGCATCGTCCTGGTGGCGACCCCGGCGTTGATCCGCGACTTCTCCCCCCAGGTCGGCCGGGGCATGGCCATGGGGTTCTGGACCCTCGGGCCGGTGCTCGGCAGCCTGGTCGTCACCGAGGTCTCCAGCCACACCCTGGACAGCCACCCCGACTGGCGCTGGCAGTTCTACGTCTGCGGCATCGCCGGCCTGGTCGTGTTCCTGATCGCGCTGGTCGGCCTCAAGGAGCTCTCCCCCGCCCTGCGCGACCAGCTGATGGTCAGCCTGCGCGACCGGGTGCTCATCGAGGCACGCGCCAAGGGCCTGGACACCGAGCGGGCGCTGAAGGGTCACTGGCGGCAGATGCTGCGCTTCGACGTCATCGGGTCGGCCTTCGCGATCAGCATCTTCCTGCTGCTGTACTACATCCTGGTCGGCTTCACGGTGGTCTACTTCGCCACCGTCTACGGCTACCCGCCGGCCCGGGCCAACAGCCTGGCCAACTGGTACTGGATCACCAACGCGATCGCGCTGGTCCTCACCGGTGTGCTGACCGACCGGTTCCGGGTGCGCAAGCCGTTCATGGTCGTCGGGACGGTGATCAGCCTCATCGGCGCGGTCCTGTTCGCGATCTCCGCGACCGACCCGGACACCAGCTACTACCGGATCGCCGTCTACTTCATCCTCAGCGCCAGCGGCGGCGGGATGGCCTACGTGGCCTGGATGGCGTCGTTCACCGAGACGGTGGAGCGGCACAACCCGGCCGCGACGGCCACCGGGCTGGCGATCTGGGGCTGGATCCTCCGCCTGGTGGTGACCGTGTCCCTCGCCGTGTTCACCCTGCTGCTCCCGGCGACCTCCACGCTGGTCGACGAGGGCACCCGGGTCAGCGAGATCGTGGCCGCCCACCCGGACGAGGTGGCCGTCCTCTCCGCGATAGACCCGGCCACCTCCGCGGCGCTGGCCGCCGACCCGACCGACGTCGACGCGCTGTCCACGGCGCTCGGCGAGGTCGCCACCCAGCAGGGGGCGAGCGCGTCGGAGGCCCAGGCGGTCTCCACCGCCGTCACCGCACGGGCTCCGCAGCTGGGCGCGGTGCAGGCGGTCGACCCGGCCGTGCTGGCCGCGCTGCAGGCCAACCCGGCCGACCCGGCCGCCGGCGCCCAGGCCGTCGGGCAGATCTCGGCCGCCCTCGGCACGGACGTCGCGACGTCGGTGCAGCTGCTGCAGTCGCTGGCCGACCCGGCCGTGCAGCGCGACCTGGGGCTGGTGTCGCAGTACGCCACCGTCCTCACCGACGCGAACGAGGCCATCCCGGCCGACGACCTGGCCTACCTCTCCGCGCACGGCGCCGAGGTCGCCCAGGCGCAGCAGGACAACCCGCACCAGTGGCAGCGCTGGTGGTGGGTCTGCGTCATCGCGCAGGTCCTCTTCCTGCCGTTCGTGTTCGTCATGACCGGCCGGTGGAGCCCGAAGAAGGCGAAGCAGGACGAGGCCGAGCACGAGCGCCTGGTCCAGGAGGAGCTGGCCGCGCTGGGAGCCGGCCGGGCCTGACACCGCCGGACCGGCCCCGGGACGGGCGGGCAGCTGCCCGTCCCGGGGCCGGTCCCCGACCACTACCGTGACGATCATGCCTGCGCCCGGTACCGCACGCGTCGGCGCGCCCCGCGGGCGACGCGCTGCGCGGTTGACCGGCGACGACCGCGAGGCGGCCATCCTGGCCACCGCGGAACGGCTGCTCGGCGAGCGCCCGCTCGCGGAGATCTCCGTCGACGACCTCGCCCGCGGCGCCGGCATCTCCCGGCCCGCGTTCTACTTCTACTTCCGCTCCAAGGACGCCGTCCTGCTCACCCTCCTCGACCGGGTGGTCGCCGAGGCCGACGCCGCCTCGGCAGCGGCCTTCGCCACGGTCTCCGCCCAGCACCCGCAGGACCCGCGGGAGCGCTGGCGGGCAATGATCGACGCCTACCACTCGACCTTCCGGGCGCACCGTCCGGTGACCCTCGCCGCGGTGGCCCTACGGTTCACCAACACCGAGGCCCGCGAGCTGTGGGCCCGCGTCTCCACCGACTGGGTGCGTGCCTGCGCCGAGGCGATCGAGGCGGAGCGGCGGCGCGGGGCGGCGCCGGCCGGGCTGCCCGCGCACGACCTGTCCGTGGCGCTGAACTCGCTGAACGAGCGAGTGCTCTACGGGACCTTGAGCGGCGACGGGCCCGCGATCGCCGAGGACGACGTCGTCGACGTCCTGCTCGACATCTGGCTCAGCGCCATCTACTCCCCACCGCCGCCGGCCGCCGGCCGCGCCTGACCGGCCCAGCCGGACAGGTCGCGGCCCGGCCGGCCCGGGTCAGCCCGACGTCCCCCGGCGCCGCGGGGCGCGCTCCGGCGGCGCCAGCCGGAACGCCAGCTCCTCCGTGCTCGCCGGGACCGGCCGTGGCCCGCGAGGAGCCGCACGGAGGTGCTCCGGCCGTGGCCGCGCCGCCTCGTCGACGCGCTCCCGCGACCGGGACTGCGCCAGGTAGAGCGCGATGTCACCGGGGGTCGCGCGCGACCCGCGGGCGGCCACGTCGTGCCGCGCCTCCCACTCGCAGATGGCCTTCTCCTCCGCCGTCATCTCGTGGACGGCGCGGGTGGGGCGGCCGGCTCGGCCGGCCTCGTCGGGGGTCGCGGAACTCGTCATGGAACGGTCCTCCGTGGACTAGGTGTGCTCCTCCATGGTCACCCCGTGCGGCGGGCGGCGGTAGTACCGGCGGCTTCAAGCGCCGGGGCCGAGGGTGGCGATGGTGGCGCGGACCTCCGCGGCGGTGACCGGTTCGACCGGGAGGTGGGCCAGCAGCGCCGGGACCTCCTCCGGCAGCAGCCCCTCGGCGAGCAGGAGGTCCAGCAGCCGGTCGGCCTGGGCCAGCGGCACCGGCAGCGCGAGCCCCGACCCGGCCAGCGCCGCCTCGGCGAGGAACAGCGCGCCGGCCAGGTCGTCGGGCCGCCCGGGCTCGGCCGGCCGGGGCGGCGCCGGCGCGGCCGCCCGGGTCACCGCCTCCGCGGCCCGCACCAGCGACAGCGGCAGCCCCTCGGCCTCCACCTCGACCAGCGGCACCGCCCCGAGCGCGGCGAGCACCAGGTGCTCGGCGTCGATGCGCAGCGGCGCCTCCCACTCCCCGACCCGGACGACCTCGACCAGGTCGCTGCCGTCCTCCCCGAGCTCGTCGAGCAGCTCCGCCCACGCGCCGGCCCGGGAGTCGCGGGCCCGCTCGGCTGCCCGGATGCAGGTGTCGAGCACGAAGGGCTCGACCACCTCCCGGTCGAAGTGCTCGGCGATCAGCGAGCCGTCGGGGGTGACGGCGTTGAGCACGTCCTGGAACGTCCCCGGGCGGGCGTCGCCGAGCTCGAGCCGGCCGTCCTCCTCGCCGCCCAGGGGCAGCCCGGTCGCGGCCCGGGCGCCGAGGGTGAGGCCGGTGGGCACCACCCGGCCGCGCACCCGCAGGTGGTGCGGCTGGTCGGAGAGGCCGACCGACCAGGCGCAGGTCTCGGCGATGAGCTCGCCGGCGCGCTCGCGGAGCACCTCGCGGGTGAGCAGGGCCATGGGGTCGGGGCCGAAGTCGCTGCCGAGCACGTCACCAGGATCCTCCGCCGCTGCCGCGTCGTCCTCCTCCCGGTGCGAGGACTGCACCACCCTGTGCCCCAGCTGTGCCCTTCCTCGGCGCTCACCCAGCGGTGGCCCAGCGACCGGCTTAGCGTGCACGGAACGCCGAGCCGCACCGACACCCGGAGAAGCCCATGCGCGTCACCGCCCCGTCCCGTTCGCTGCCCCGGAGAGCCGTGGTGACCACCGCGCTCGCCGCAGCCCTGCTGATCCCGACGAGCGCCGTCTCGGCCGCCCCGCCGCCCGACCCCGCGGGCTCCGGCACCCTGCCGCTGCGGGGCCTGGACCTCGACGCGCTGACCATCCCGGACCTGCAGCAGCGGATGGACGCCGGCGACCTGAGCGCGGTCGAGCTCACCACGGCCTACCTGGGCCGGATCGAGGCGCTCAACGACGACCTGGGGGCGGTGCTGAGCGTCAACCCCCACGCCCTGGACGACGCTGCCGACAGCGACGAGGCCCGGCACCGCCACTCCGCCCGCAGCCCGCTGGAGGGCATCCCGGTCCTGCTCAAGGACAACGTCGACACCGAGCAGATGCCGACCACCGCGGGCTCCCGGGCCCTGCTGCACAGCGAGCCGGACGACGCCACGATCACCCGCCGGCTGCGCGAGGCCGGCGCCATCGTGATCGGCAAGGCGAACCTGTCCGAGTGGGCCAACTTCCGCGGCTCGGCGTCGACCAGCGGCTGGAGCGGGGTCGGCGGGCAGACCGCGAACCCCTACGTGCTCGACCGCAACCCGTGCGGCTCGTCGTCCGGGTCCGGCGCCGGGGTGGCCGCCTCGCTGGCGCAGGTCGCGATCGGCACCGAGACCGACGGCTCGATCGTCTGCCCCGCCGGGCAGAACGGGGTCGTCGGGCTGAAGCCCACGCTGGGGCTGGTCAGCCGGGACGGCATCGTGCCGATCTCCGCCGAGCAGGACACCGCCGGCCCGATGGCCCGGCACGCCGTCGACGCGGCGATCATGCTCGACGTCATCGCCGGCCGGGACGACGCCGACGCCGCGACCGCCGAGATCCCCGGGGAGCTCCCGGACTACGCCGACCTGGACCTGGACGCGCTGCAGGGCGCCCGGATCGGCGTCTGGACGCTGACCCCCGAGCAGTCCGCCGCGGTCGACGACCAGACCGAGGCGGTCTTCGCCGCCGCGGTGAAGCAGGTGGAGGCCGCCGGCGCCACCGCGGTGCCGGTCCAGCTGGCCTACCAGGACGAGATCGGCGCCGGGGAGACCCCCGCTCTGCTCGCGGAGTTCAAGCGGGACCTGAACGCCTACCTGGCCGCCACGCCGGGCGACCACCCCGCCGACCTGGCCGGGCTGATCGCCTTCAACGAGCAGGACCCGGTGGAGCTGGCCTACTTCGGGCAGGAGCTCTTCGAGCAGGCGCAGGCGGCGACCGTGCCGGCCGACGACCCGGCCATCCAGGCCACCCGGGACCGGATCCGGCAGCTGGCCCGCGCCTCGATCGACGAGGTGCTCGCCCAGGGCCCCGGGCCCGAGGACGACCTGGACGCCATCGTGGGGCTGACCAACACCCCCGCGTGGCAGACCCGCTACCAGAACCTCGACGGGGAGGCCGACGCGTTCGTCTACAGCACCTCCGGTCCGGCGGCGGTCGCCGGCTACCCGGACGTCTCGGTGCCGGCCGGGTTCTCCGGCCCCCAGGAGACCCTGCCGGTGGGCGTGTCCTTCTTCGGCGGCCGCTGGTCCGACGCCCTGATGCTGGACATCGCCGCGGACTTCGAGGACCAGGCCGCGGCCCGCGAGGCGCCGGGGTTCCTGCCCACCGTGGGCGCGGACCCGCAGCCGGAGAACCCCGAGCCGGGCACCTGAGCCGGTCCGGCCGCGGTCGGGTCCCGACCGCGGCCGGAGCTCGGCCCCGGCCCAGCGGCAGCCGCAGACCCGGAGTTACCCGGCGGTAGCCGATGTGGGATCTTCGAGGTCCGCACGTCGAGACGGCAGAGCTGCTGTCGGGAATGAGGTCCCATGCGCTTGCACCTGTCGCCGGAGGACGAGGCCTTCCGGGACGAGATGCGCACCTTCTTCACCACCCAGGTGCCGCAGTCCATCCGGGACGCGGTCGCCGCCCACCGGGAGCTGACCAAGGAGCAGTTCGTCGAGGCCCAGCGCGTGCTCAACGCCGCCGGGCTGGCCGTGCCGCACTGGCCGGTCGAGTGGGGCGGCCGGGACTGGACGCCGCTGCAGCGCCACATCTGGCGCGAGGAGATGCAGCTGGCCGCCGTCCCCGAGCCGCTCGCGTTCAACGCCAGCATGATCGGCCCGGTCATCGCGACCTTCGGCTCGCAGGAGCAGAAGGAGCGCTTCCTGCCGGCCACGGCGAACCTGGACATCTGGTGGTGCCAGGGCTTCTCCGAGCCCGACGCCGGCTCCGACCTCGCCTCGCTGCGCACCACCGCCGTCCGGGACGGCGACGACTGGGTGGTCAACGGCCAGAAGACCTGGACGACGCTGGGCCAGTTCGCCGACTGGATCTTCTGCCTGGTGCGCACCGACCCCACCGCGGACAAGCGGCAGCGGGGCATCTCGCTGCTGCTGTTCCCGATGGACTCCCCCGGCGTCACCCTCCGGCCCATCGAGCTGCTCGACGGCGGCTTCGAGGTCAACGAGGTCTTCTTCGAAGACGTCCGGGTGCCCGCGGAGAACCTGGTCGGCGAGGTGAACCACGGCTGGGACTACGCCAAGTTCCTGCTCGGCAACGAGCGCGTCGGCATCGCCCGGATCGGGTCCACCAAGCGGATGCTGACCGACGCGAAGGAGCACGCCCGCGGGATCACGGTCAACGGCGCCCCGCTGTCCGAGGACCCCTACCTGCGGGCCCGGATCGCCGAGATCGAGAACGAGCTGCTGGCCCTGGAGCTCACCGCACTCCGGGTGGTCGCCAACTCCGCCGGGGGCAAGCCGCACCCGGCGTCCTCGGTGCTGAAGCTGCGCGGCTCGGAGCTCCAGCAGGCCGCCACCGAGCTGCTGGTCGACATCGCCGGCCCGCTCTCGGTCGCCTCGTTCGCCGGGGAGGACTCCGACGTCCCCGAGTGGGCGCAGGTGGCCACCCCGTCCTACCTGAACTACCGGAAGGTCTCCATCTACGGGGGCTCGAACGAAGTGCAGCGCACCATCATCGCCGGCTCGATCCTGGGGTTGTGAGGTCACCGTGGAGTTCAGCTACGACGACGAGCAGAACGGTCTCCGCGAGGCCGTGAGCGGGCTGCTCGCCCGCGCCTACGCGGACAGCGAGCAGCGCCGGTCGGTGGTCGCCGCCGACCCCGGCTTCGACGAGAAGACCTGGAGCCGGTTGGCCGAGATGGGCGTCCTCGGGCTGCCCTTCGCCGAGTCCGACGGCGGGATGGGCGCCGGCCCGGTGGAGGTGTCCGTCGTCGCCGAGGAGATCGGCCGGGTGCTGGCACCCGAGCCGTTCGTGGAGGCCGTCGTCCTGGCCGGCGGGCTGGTGTCGGACCTCGGCACCGACGCCCAGCGCGCCGAGGTGCTCGGGGCGCTCGCCGAGGGCTCGCTGGTACCGGCCTTCGCGCACGCGGAGACCGGCACCCGGTGGGAACCGTCGGCCCGCGCGGTCACCGCGTCGCAGGACGGCGACGGGTGGCGGCTGACCGGGGTGAAGGAGCCGGTGCCGCACGGCGCCCGCGCCGACGTCCTGGTGGTCAGCGCGGTCGTGGATGGGGCTACCCGCTTGTTCCTGGTGCAGGGGGACGCCGAGGGCCTCACCCGCACCGGGCACCGCAACCACGACGGCACGCGGTCGGCGCGGGTCGAGTTCGCCGGCACGCCCGCCGCGCCGCTGGGCGAGGGCACCGGCGACCAGAGCGCCGCGATCGAGAAGGCCCAGGCCCGGGCCCGGATCGCCTACGGCCACGAGGCGCTCGGCGCGATGGAGACCGCGCTGACCACGACCGCGGAGTACCTGCGGACCCGCAAGCAGTTCGGGGTCACGCTGAACAAGTTCCAGGCGCTGACCTTCCGCGCGGCGGACATGTACGTGTCGCTGGAGCTGGCCCGCAGCACCGTCATGTGGGCGACGCTCGTGGTGGACGCCGATGGCGACGTCGTCGCGGCCGCCGACCGGGTCCGGTTGCAGACCAGCCGGGCGTCGCGGCACATCGGCAAGGAGGCGATCCAGCTGCACGGCGGGATCGGCGTGACCGCCGAGTACTCGGTCGGCCACTACACCAGCCGGCTGACCGCGATCGACCACCTGCTCGGCGACGGCGACTGGGCGCTGGCCCGGCTCGCCGCCACCGTCGACCAGCACGAGACGGTCGACCCGCTCGGCTGACCGCACGACCGCCGACGACCAGCAGCGCCCCTCCGCCGCGTGCGGAGGGGCGCTGCTGCGTCGCGGCCGGGCCGCTGACCCGGACACCGGGGCCGGTCAGCAGCCGCCTCCGCCGCCGTCCCCACCGCCGCACCCGCCGTCACCGCCACCGAAGCCACCGCCACCGCCGTCCCCACCGCCGCCCCAGCCGCCGAGACCGATGCCCCCGTAGGCCCAGGTCTGGCGGCCGTCGGCCTCCAGCGCGACCCGCGAGAACCGGTCGGGACGCCGTACGGTCGCCGGCATCCACGCCACCGCGCCGAAGACGGACTCGTACAGCGCCCGGTCGGCCATCCGCTCGGGTCCGCCGAGGGCGACCTCGGCGCCGCCGACCGGTGGCGCCGCGCGCCACTCCTCCAGCACCCGGCGGCCCGCGGCGGTGCGCAGGTGCGCCGGCCAGCTGCCGGACAGCCCGGCCAGCGGGTTGCGGCGGAGCAGACCTGCGGCCACCAGCCGGTCGGCCACCCCGGTCAGCCGGGGGTCCTCCTGGGCCCGGAGCCGCATCGAGGCGATCGAGCGCCGTGGCCGCTGCCCGGCGAGGTCCAGGACGGCGCTCTCGACCGGCCGGCCGGGGGTGCTCCCCACCGCGTGCAGCCGACCCGAGTCGTCGACCCGCAGCCGACCCCGCTCGAGCAGGGAGACCACGGCGGTGTCCACCACCCGGGGCAGGCCCCCGGCCAGCTGGGCGACGTCGTACAGGTCGCAGGTGGGGAGCAGGGGTGAGCGGGTTCCGGTCATCGCTTCCGTCCTCAGGTCGGAGGGTGAGTGGGTCCGCGGCCGCGTGAGCACAAGGTCGCACCTCCGTCGTCCGGGCGACAGGGTGCTTGCAAGATTGCACGGCATCGTTCACCGTGACGCCGTGGTAGAACGCGGCACCCCCTCGGTCCGGGAACGCCGGCTGGCGCACGAGCCACGCCTGCTGCACACCGCCGCCCAGCTGCACGGCAAGGACGTCGCGGCCCGACTGGGCTGGTCCCCGTCGAAGGTGAGCCGAACGTCGCGCTGCAGGCGCTGCCCTTCGCCGCCGGCCTCCCCCGGTCACCGCTGGTTCGTTCTCCGTGCTGAACTCCCCCGCGAGCGGCGCGCCGGACGTGGTCTACCTGGAGAACAAGACCCGGATCTCCTTCCTGGACACCGAGGCCGAGGTGCACCGCTACACCCGGGCGTTCGACCTGATCAGCGACATGGCGCTGGACCCGGACAGGTCCCGCGCGGTGCTCGAGGACGAGCTCGCCGCGCTCGGGAATGACCGGGTGGCCCCCCGGGTTCCACCGGCCAGTAGTTGCACTCTCAACCAGTGCGGCTCAGACGAGAGGGAGCACGAGATGCAGTTCGGGATCTTCACCGTCGGCGACGTCACACCCGACCCGACGACCGGTCGCACCCCGACCGAGGCGGAGCGGCTGAAGTCGCTGGTCACCATCGCGCTCAAGGCGGAGGAGGTCGGGCTCGACGTCTTCGCGCAGGGCCAGCACCACAACCCGCCGTTCGTCGTCTCCTCCCCCACCACGACGCTGGGCTACATCGCGGCCAAGACCGAGAAGCTCGTCCTGTCGACGTCCACGACGCTGATCACCACCACCGACCCGGTGAAGATCGCCGAGGACTTCGCCACGCTGCAGCACGTGGCCGACGGCCGCGTCGACCTGATGATGGGCCGCGGCAACACCGGCCCGGTGTACCCGTGGTTCGGCAAGGACATCCGGGACGGCATCCCGCTGGCCGTGGAGAACTACCAGCTGCTGCGCCGGCTGTGGCGCGAGGACGTCGTGGACTGGTCCGGCCAGTTCCGCACCCCGCTGCAGGGCTTCACCTCCACGCCCCGCCCGCTGGACGGCGTCCCGCCGTTCGTCTGGCACGGCTCGATCCGCAGCCCGCAGATCGCCGAGCAGGCCGCCTACTACGGCGACGGCTTCTTCCACAACCACATCTTCTGGCCGGCGTCGCACACCCAGCAGATGGTCGAGTTCTACCGCCGACGCTTCGAGCACTACGGCCACGGCAGCGCCGACCAGGCGATCGTCGGCCTCGGCGGGCAGGTGTTCATGCGCAAGAACAGCCAGGACGCGGTGAAGGAGTTCCGGCCCTACTTCGACGTCGCCCCGGTGTACGGCCACGGTCCCTCGCTGGAGGAGTTCACCTCCCAGACACCGCTGACCGTCGGCAGCCCGCAGCAGGTCATCGAGCGCACGCTCGGCTTCCGCGACTACGTCGGTGACTACCAGCGCCAGCTGTTCCTCATGGACCACGCCGGGCTTCCGCTGAAGACGGTGCTCGAGCAGCTGGACATCCTCGGCGAGGAGGTCGTGCCCGTCCTGCGGCGCGAGTTCGCCGCGCTCAAGCCGGCCCACGTGCCGGACGCGCCGACCCACGCCTCCCTGGTCGCCGCCCGCGACGCCGCCGGCAGCACCCCGGTCGCCGAGGCGGCGACCCGATGACGACCCGGACGATCGCCGTGGTCAGCGCCGGGTTGAGCAACCCCAGCTCGACCCGGCTGCTGGCCGACCGGCTGGCCACCGCGACGGTCGCGGCGCTGCGCGCCCGGGGGGAGGACGCCACCGTCGAGGTGGTGGAGCTCCGCGAGCACGCCCGCGACCTGGCCGACGACCTGACCAGCGGCTTCGCGAACGAGTCCCTGCAGGCGGCCATCGACGCGGTGGTCGGCGCCGACGCGGTGATCGCGGTGACGCCGGTGTTCTCCGCCTCCTACAGCGGCCTGTTCAAGACCTTCTTCGACGTCCTGGACCAGGACGCGCTGATCGGCACCCCGGTGCTGCTCGGCGCCACCGCCGGGACGGCGCGGCACTCGCTGGCCCTCGAGTACGCGATGCGGCCGCTGTTCGCCTACCTGCGTGCGGTGCCGGTGCCCACCGGCGTCTTCGCGGCCGGCGAGGACTGGGCCGGCGGCGGCTCGACCGCCCTGGCCGACCGGGTCGACCGGGCCGCCGGCGAGCTCGCCGACAGTCTGACCGGCCGTCCGGCCGCAACCCGGCCGGCGGACCCGTTCGCCGATCCGACGACGTCGTTCGAGGAGCTGCTGACGGGCCGCTGAGCCCGTCGGGCAGGATCCGGGGCATGTCCACACCGTCGTGGTTCGCCACTGCCCTCGCCGTCGAGCCCGAGCACCGGGACGTCGTCGTCGCCGGTGCCCGGGTGGCCCACCGGGTCTGGGGGCCGGTCGGCGCACCCGGTGTCGTGCTGGTGCACGGCGGCGCGGCCCACTCCGGGTGGTGGGACCACGTCGCACCGCTGCTGACCGGCCACCGGGTGGCGGCACTGGACCTCACCGGTCACGGGGACAGCGACCGGCGGGACAGCTACGACCCGCACCTGTGGGCCCGCGAGGTGGTCGCCGTCGCCGCCGCGGCCGAGCTCGACCGGCCGGTCGTGGTCGGGCACAGCATGGGCGGCTGGGTCGCCGTCTCCGTCGCCGCCGAGCACGCCGCGGACATCTCCTCGGTCGTGGTCGTCGACTCCCCGCTCAACGACCAGCCGCCGGACGAGCAGCGGCTCCGCGAACGCCGCCGGCCGCACCGGGTGTACCCCACCGCCGAGGAGGCGGTCGCCCGGTTCCGCACCCTGCCCCCGCAGGACGTGGTGCTGCCGTACGTGCGCGACCACGTGGCCCGGGGGTCGCTGCGCGCGGTCGAGGGCGGCTGGACCTGGGCCTTCGACCCGGACTTCTTCGGCGCCCGGCTGCGGCTGCGCGACCTGCTGCCCGGCGTGGGCACCCCGCTGACGCTGCTGCGCTGCGAGCACGGGCTGGTGTCCGCGGCGATGGCCGCGGAGATGGCCGGGCTGGCCCGCGGCGGGATGCCGGTCGTGGAGCTGCCCGACGCCGGGCACCACCCGATGCTCGACCAGCCGCTGGCCCTGGTGGCCGTCCTGCGCACGCTGCTCGCCACCTGGCCGGCCGCGGGGGGCCCCGCGGCACGGTGATCCGCCGCCCGGTGAACCAGCCGGCCCGGGGACCCGTACCACCAGGAGGAAGCAGTCCACCCCCTGGAGGACACCGTGCGCCGTCCCTCTCCCCGCCGGCTGGCCGCCGGGCTCACCGTCGCCCTCGCGGCGTTCGTGCTCGCCGCCTGCGGCAGCGACCCCAGCAGCGACACCGGCAGCCACGCCGGCCACGACGAGGCGGCCGCGACCTCGTCGGCCGCGACGTCCGCCGGCGCGCCCAGCAGCGCGGCCGACGCCGTCGGCACCACGCTCACCGCCACCGAGGCCGACTTCTCCATCACCCTGTCCAGCGGCAGCCTGCCCGCCGGCACCCACACGGTCACCGTGCGCAACGACGGCTCCGCCACCCACTCCCTCACCATCCGGGGGCCGGGCGGCGTCGACCAGACCTCGGACACGGTCCAGGGCGGTGGGTCGACGACCATGACGGTGACCCTGCAGCCGGGCGAGTACGAGGTCTTCTGCCCGATCGGCAACCACCGGGCGATGGGCATGGACACCACGCTGACGGTGACCTGAGCCGTGACCGGACTGCGCTGGACGTTGCGCGCCGCCGGGGCCGTGCTGCTGGCCGCGGTGGCCCTCGTGCACGGTCGGCTCTGGCTGGACGGGTACCGGACCATCGACGTCATCGGCCCGCTGTTCCTGCTGGACACGGCCCTGGCGGCGGTGCTCGCGGCCGCGTTGCTGCTCACGCCGCGCCGGCACCTCGCCCTGGTGGCGCTCGCCGGCGCCGCGCTGGCGGCGGGCACCGCGGGCGGCCTGCTGCTGAGCACCCGGGTTCCGCTGTTCGGCTTCCGGGAGTCCCTGGCCGCCGTCGACGCGCGGCTGTCCCTCGTCCTCGAGGGGGCGGCCACCGTCGTCCTGCTGGTCCTGGTCGCCGTGTCGGCCCGGGACCGCAGGGGACGGCCGGACGCCGTGCCGCGGGCGCCCTCCCGCGGACCCGGGGCACCGCACACTTCACGGTGAGCGGCGGGAGGGCGGGCGTGCGGGGTCAGGACGAGGCGCTGGTGACGGCGCTGTACGCCGAGCACGGGGCCGCGCTGTGGTCCTTCGTCGTCCCGCTGGTGGCCGGCGACCGGGTCCGGGCGCAGGACGTCGTCCAGGAGACGATGCTGCGCGCCTGGCGGCACCCCGAGGTGCTCGACGGCGCCCGCGGCCCGGTGCGGCCCTGGCTGTTCACCGTCGCCCGGCACATCGTGGTCGACGAGTGGCGGCGGCACCGCAGCGACCGGGACGTCCCGCTGGAGCTCGGGGCGGAGGCGGCGGAGGACGACCGGACCGACGCGGTGCTCGACACCTGGATCGTCGGGGACGCGCTGACCCGGCTCAGCGCGGACCACCGGGCGGTGCTCGAGCAGTGCTACTTCCAGGGCCGGTCGACCGCGGAGGCGGCGCGGGTGCTCGGCGTCCCGGAGGGCACGGTCAAGTCGCGGGCGCACTACGCCCTGCGGGCCCTGCGGCTGGCCCTGCAGGAGATGGGGGTGACGGCATGACCGGGACCCCGGACCCCTTCGAGCACTCCGACGCCGCCTACGTGCTGGGCGCGCTCGGCCACGAGGACCGGATCGCCTACGAGGAGCACCTGCAGACCTGCGCCCGGTGCACGGCGGCGGTCACCGAGCTCGCGGCGCTGCCCGGCCTGCTCGCCCGGCTGCCCGCGCTGCCGGCCGCCGCGGAGCCGCCCGGGCCGCCGCCGGACCCGCTGCTGCCGGGCCTGCTGACCCGGGTCCGCCGCGACCGGGCCCGGCGCCGCGTCCTCGGTGCCGCGGGGGCCGTCGCGGCGTCCGCCGTGCTGGTCGCCGGGACGGCGGCGGTCGTCGACCGGACCGGCACCCCGGACCCGGCCGGGGTGGCGGTGGCCATGGTCGGGGACGCGCCGGTGACCGCCGAGCTGCGGCTGGAGGACGTGGCCTGGGGCACGCGGATCACGATGAGCTGCCGCTACGACGCCACCGCGCCGACCGGACCGTACGACCCGGTCGGCTACCAGCTGGTCGTCGTCGGGGAGGGGGACGCCGGCACCCAGAGCGTCGCCCGCTGGCGGGTGCTGCCCGGCCGCGAGGCGCAGGTGGCGGGCAGCACCGACCTCCCGGTCGACGAGATCGCCGAGGTCCAGCTGCTCGACGCGGACGGCACCGTGCTGTTGCAGGGGTCTCCCTGATCCGGTGCCTGGCCGGCGCCGGCCCGGGTAGGGGTGCCCGGTGACGATCGACCACGGCATGGCCGACGCCGGGCGGGACGTGGTGGGCGCGATGGTCCTGGGTGCCTGGGACGCCTTCCTGGACCAAGCGGCAGCCGTCGACCTGGGGCGGGCGACCCGGCTGCCCGGTTGGCGTGCGCAGGAGGTCTGCGTGCACCTGGGCGCCTGGCCGGACCGCACCGCGCTGGCCGGCCTGGTGGCCGACGCCCGCGCGGGCGGGACCGGCGAGCCCGCCGACCCGGACGCGTCCAACGCCCGGGTCACCGCCGCCCACCGGGACGCCGACCGGGCCACCGTGCTCTCCGCGCTGCGGGCCGCGCGGGAGGCGACCGAGCGCTACCTGGCCGACGAGCCGGTCGAGCTGGACACCGCACCGACCGTGTCCACGGTGGGCCGGCTGCCGATGCTCAGCGTGGTGCTCGGGCAGGCCTACGAGCTCGCCGTGCACGGGCTGGACCTGGTCTCCGCCGGCGCACCGGCCCCGCCGGCGGCGGTGCTGCAGTCCGGCATCGCCGCGCTCGCCGACGTCACCGGGGCCCTGGCCGCCGCCCAGGGCATCACCGCCGGCGCCGCGCTCGCCACCCCGGACGGCGGCTGGGCCTTCGCCGCCGCGGACGCCGCGGGCTGGACGGTGCGCCGGCTGGCCGCCGGGGAGGTGCCGGGCACGGCGGTGGAGGCGCCGGCCGACCTGCTGCTGGACGCCGCCTCGGGCCGGGTCAACCCCGTCGTCGCCCTGGCCCGCCGCCGGCTGCGGGTGCACGAGCTGACCGGGCTGATGCAGCTCGCGCCGATCGTGCAGTCGGCGCCGGGCATCCCCGGGGGCCCCATCCTGCAGCTGGCCGCCCGGACGCTGGGCACCACCGGCGGGCTGCTGGGCCGGCTGCGCCGCGGCTGAGCCGCCCGGGGCTCACACGCAGCGGTACAGCGCCCGCCAGAAGTCGGTCAGGAACGCGTCCCCGGGGGCGGCGCCGCGCTGGGTGAGCAGCACGGCCACCAGGTCCCGCCCGGGGTCGACGTAGGCGGTGGTGCCGGTGCCGCCGTCCCAGCCCCAGCGGCCGGGCTGGTCCCACGGCGCGGTCGGCTCGACCTGGACGCCGACCTGCATGCCCCAGGACCGCCCGGGCCCCAGGAAGTCGGCGGCCGCCCGGCGCTGCGCGCCGGTGAGCGTGTCGGTGGTGAGCGCGGCCACCGAGGCCGCACCGAGCACCGGCCCGCCGCCGTCGGCCAGCGCGCAGAAGAAGGCGAGCACGTCCGGCGCGGTGGACACCAGCCCGCCGGCCAGCCCCTCGAACAGCGGCGGCCGGGCGGCCAGCCCGTCGGCGGGGTCGAGCAGCTCGAGGCCGTCGTCGACCGGCAGGTAGGCCGCGCCCAGCCGGGCGGGGTTGCAGGCCCAGAAGGCGGTCGACGCCAGGCCGAGCGGGCCGGTGACCCGGGACTCCAGCAGCTCGTGCAGCGGCCGGCCGGCCGCCCGGGCCAGCAGCACGGACAGCGCGTCGGCGCTCATGTGGTACAGCCAGCGGGTGCCGGGCTGGGCGACCAGCGGCAGCCGGCCGAGCCGGCGGGCGAACTCGTCGTGGTCCAGCTGCGGGGGCAGCGGGCCCGGGCCGATCCCCGCGGCGCCGATGGCCTCCGCGATCGGCGAGGAGTCCCAGACACCACCGAACCCCGGGGTACTGCTGAGCAGCTGCCGCACGGTGATCGGCCGCTCGGCAGGGACGGTGTCGTCGAGGGCGCCTCCCGGGCTGCGCAGCACCCGCGGCTCGGCCAGCTCGGGCAGCCACCGGGCCACCGGGTCGTCGAGGCCGAGCACCCCGTCCTCGACCAGGGCCAGGGTCAGCGCGCCGGCGACGGGCTTGGACACCGACGCGAGCCGGAACAGCGAGTCGGGCCGGACCGGGTCGGTGCCGCCCAGGGTCAGGCAGCCGCCGGTGTGCACCTCGACCGCACCGCGGAACCGCACCGCGGCGGCGAAGCCGGGGAGCCGGCCGTCCCGCACCCGCGCCTGCAGCATCGACCAGACGGTCACGAACCGGGACAGGTGCGACATGCCAGCCTCCTGCGGCGACGGGTTCCGCAGTGCAGACCCGGTCGACGCGGGGAACTCATCGCCGCGGGGTCAGGAGACCTTGATCGCCGAGACGTCGAACTCCACCTGGACGCGGTCGCTGACCAGCACACCGCCGGTGTCCAGCACCGTGTTCCAGGTCAGGTCCCAGTCGCTGCGCTTGATCGCCAGCGCGCCCTCGAAACCGACCCGGGTGTTGCCGAACGGGTCGAGCGCGGAGCCGGTCAGCGTGAAGTCGACCGCGACCGGGCGCGTCGTGTCCTTGATGGTGAGGTCGCCGGTGACCCGGTAGACGTCGTCGTCGACCTGCTCGACGGCGCTGGAGACGAACAGCATCTCCGGGTACCGCTCGACGTCCAGGAAGTCCGGCGAGCGCAGGTGGCCGTCGCGGTCCGGGGTCCCGGTGTCGATGCTGGCGGTGTCGATCCGCAGCGTCACGCTGCTGGCCGACGGCTTCGCCGTGTCCAGGTGGGCGGTGCCGCTGAACTGGGTGAACGCGCCGCGGACGGTGGTCACCATCGCGTGCCGGGCACGGATGCCGATGCGGGTGTGCGCGACGTCGACGGCGTAGTCGCCGGTCACGTCGGCCAGGGCGCTGGTGGCGGCGTCGAAGTCCGTCGTGGCGCCCTCGGGTGCGCGGTGTCTGCCCACGGGTCAGCGCTCCTCGTCTGGGTTGTCCACCAGGAGATCCTGCCCGATGCAGTCCGGCGGGTCAGCGGGTGGTGTCGGCCGGCCCCCGTGTCGCCGTGGCCGGACGCACCGGGGGCCCGGGTCCCGCAGGACCCGGGCCCCCGGTGGGAGGTGCTCCGGTCGGCTCAGTACCAGCCGGTCGACTTCGAGTGCGACCACGCGCCGCACGGCGAGCCGTACCGCGAGTCGATGTAGATCAGCCCGGCGTCGATCTGGCGGTACCCGTCCGAGGTCTTCGCGATCCCGGTGCTCGCCCAGGTGGAGTCGAGGAACTGCGGGATGCCGTAGGCGGTGCTGGACTTGTTTTGCGCGTTGGGGTTCCAGCCGCTCTCCTTGCCCCACAGGCTCTCCAGGCAGGAGAACTCGTTGGCGTCCCCGCCCAGCTTCGACAGCGCGTAGTCCTGGTAGGACCCACGGGAGGTGGAGCTGGAGCTGGCGGCGGCCGGGGCCCGGGTGGTGGCCGCCTTGGCGGCGGCGGCCTGCTCGGCGGCCTTCGCGTCGGCGGCGGCCTTCGCGTCCGCGGCGGCCTTGGCCTCGGCAGCGGCCTGGGCCTCGGCGGCGGCCTGGGCGTCCGCGGCGGCCTTCGCGTCCGCGGCGGCCTTCGCCTCGATCGCGGCCTGGTCGGCGGCGGCCTGGGACTGCGCGGCAGCGGTCTGCTGCGCCTCCCGCTCGCTGCGGCTGGCGGCCAGCTCACCCAGGCGCTCGCTGACGTCCCCGGTGCCGAAGGCGCTGTCGGCGACGGAGTCCTGCGAGCTCTCCTGCAGCTGGGCGGCCACGCTGATCGGCCGGTCGGGGCCGGCCACGGCTGCGGCATCCGGCTGCCCGGCGGCGAAGACGTTGACCATGACCCCGCCCGCGACGGCGACCGCGAGGAGGAACGCGGGGCGGCGCAGACCGGCGGGGGGCCGGCGGCGGCTCGCACCCCGGGGGGCGGACAGCTCCGCGGTGACCGGCTGGGCGACGCTCTCGGCGCCGACCTCGCTGGGGAGCGACTGCTGGGCAGATGTGTGCGTGGTGGAGCGACGGGACATGAAGAGGGGGACTCCGGTGGTCTTCCGTGGCCGCCTACCGAGTTAGCTGACGGGTTCGGGCGGGAAGAAGCCCTACCCGGCCCGGGCAGATGCCCAGGTCAGGATTCACCCCAGTGCTGCGGTGGGTCCCCGGTTCGCTGCGATGAGCGACTCGGCGGCATCCGGCTCGGGCTCCCCGGGATGGGGACCTGACGTCCGACCGGACTCATCCACCGTAGAGTCCGTTACCCGGTCGTGACAATCGACGAGGCCGCATTTCGTCGTGATCTGGCACGCCTTGCCTTTTCTTGCGAGGTGTGGGATGCCTCGTGGGGCTGATGTGACAGGTGGTGCCCCACTCTCGTCAGGGCAGCCGCCACACCGTCGTCCGCCGGGCCGGCCCGCCGTCGGCGTCCACGACGTCGTAGACCGCCTGCTCGACCAGGCCCTCGCTCGGCACGTAGGCGCGCCCCGGGTCGCCGAGGAACACGCTCGCCCCGCCGAGCCAGGCCGCGCCGAGGAACGGCAGCACCCGGGCGGTCATCTCCCGGTCGTAGCAGACGTCGCCGGCCAGCACGACCTCGACGTCGGGGGGCTCGTCGTCCAGCACGTCCCCGGCCAGCTCGATCCCCGACACGGCGTTGAGCTGGGCGTTCAGCACGACGGCGGTGTGGGAGTAGGGGTCCACGTCGCTGGCCAGCACGCCGCGCGCACCGGCGAGCAGCGCCGCGACGGCGACCAGCCCACTGCCCGCCCCGAGGTCCAGCACCCGGTGGCCGGCGACGGCCTCGGGGTGGTCGAGCACGTAGCGGGCCAGCGCCTGCCCGCCGGGCCAGGCCGCGGCCCAGAAGGGCGGGTCCTGCCCGGCGCCGCCACCCTCGCTCTCCATCGCCTCCCACAGCCCGACGACGTCGTCGGCGACGTGCAGCTGCACCTCCGGGACGAGGGTCGGCCGGGCGACCCGGGTGTGCGCCTGCACGAACTCCGGGGTGACAGACCTCACCCTCAGTCCCTGCGGTCGCTGCGGACCACGGTGACCGGGCACGGGGCGTGGTGGGTGACCTGGTCGCTGACCGAGCCGAGCAGCAGACCGGCGAAGCCGCCCCGGCCGCGGGCGCCGACGACCAGCACGTCGGCACCCTCCGCCGCCTCGATCAGCGCGCGCACCGGCTGGGTGTGCACCACGTGGCAGGTGGCCCGGGCGGCCCGCTCGACGCCGAGGACCGCAGCGACGTCGGACTCCAGGTCGGCCAGCACGGCCTTCTCGTAGTCGGAGATCGGCGGCACGTAGCCCGGCTCCCAGGTGGGTGGCTGCGGAGCGGTGGCGATCCGCCACGCCCGCACCACGTGCAGCGGCCAGCGTGCCCGCTCGGCCAGTGCGGCGGCCCACTCCAGCGCCTCCTGCGCGCAACCGGAACCGTCGTGCCCGACCACCACACCACCCTCGACCACCGCTCGCGTCGAGAGGTCCGCCTCGCCGGCCGGCTCGACCGCGGCCTCGTCGAGCTCTGCGGCCACCACCGCGTCCCGGGACTGCTCCGTCATCGCCGTCCTCCTGCGTCCGCCGCGCTCACGCGCGGCCCGTGTGCCGGCCCGGGGGGACCCGGTCCGGCCACAGCCTCCCCCACCTGCCCGGGGAACGGCCGGGCGCGTCGCCGCGTTCCGCCCGCTCCCGACGGGGATCCAACCGCCCGGGCTCACTCCCGGACGACGTGGACCGCGGCCTCCTCGGCCGAGGCGCCGGCACCGTCGATGCCCTCGTCCTCGGCGTAGAGCTCGTCGTCGGTGTCGGAGAGCCCGCCGCCCTCGGAGTCCGACAGCCGCCCGGCCCGCTCGTCGCCGACCTCGTCGTCCAGCAGCTCGCCGTCGGTGTCGGAGGCGTCGCCGAGCCCGTCGCCCTCGGCCGCCGCGCCCTCGGGCAGCTCGCGGGCGAGCCGGCCGTCCAGGCTCTCCCCCGCCTCCTCCTCCCGGTCGGTGGTGCCCCAGTCGTTCGACACCCAGGGCCGGTCGGCGGGCGAGTACCCGGCCGTGTCGTCGTCCACGTCACCGGTGAGGCTGTCCGACACCGTCTCGAGGGTCTGCGGGTCGGTGCCGTCGTACTCGCTGCGCACGGGTGCTCCTCTGTCGTCCTCTGCTCGGCGGCCCAGTCTCCCGCGCCGGCCCCGCCGCCGACCAGGGGTCTCGGATCGCGGACCGGCCCGGTCTGCTCTTGACTGATCATGAGCCGGCACGCGCCGGCAGCAGAGCGAGCGAGAGGAACGGCTGACATGGAGCACTTCACCATCGCCACCGTCGCCGAGGAGAGCGCCGACTTCCGTCGGGTGCTCTGGACCGGTGAGCACACCCAGCTGGTGATCATGACGATCCCGGCGGGAGGCGAGATCGGCGAGGAGGTGCACGAGGTCGACCAGATCCTCACCTTCGTCAGCGGCACCGGGAAGGCCAAGGTCGGCGGCCAGGAGAAGAACGTGGCGCAGGGCGACCTGGTCGTCGTCCCGGCCGGCAAGAAGCACAACTTCCTCAACACCGGGGTCAACCCGCTGGTGCTCTACACCGTCTACGGGCCGCCGGAGCACGCCGACAAGGCGGTGCACAAGACCAAGGAGGAGGCGGACGAGCTGGAGGAGGCGGGGAAGGACGAGCCGCCGACCGAGGGCTGACCCGACTCGGGCAGGGTGTCCTCCCGTGACGACGCAACCGGGCATCTTCGCCCTCGGGACGCCCGAGCACTGCTACCTGGAGCTCGACCTGGAGCCCGGCCGCTCCGCGGAGGACCTGGTCCGCGGGGTCGCCGGGCTCACCGGTCCGCTGTCCTCCACCGGCGGGGTCAACCTGGTGGTCGGCTTCCGGCCCGAGCTGTGGGCGTCCCTGGCACCCGAGGACTCCCCCGCCGACGCGGCCGGCTTCGACGAGGACATCGTCGGCGCCGGGCGCTACCGGATGCCGGCCACCCAGCACGACGCCTGGGTGTGGGTGGCCGGAGGCGACCGGACGGCGGTGTTCGACAACGCGCGCTCGGTGCTCGCGGCGCTGAAGGACGTCGCGACGGTGGCCGGCGAGGTGACCGGCTGGCTCTACATGCACGACCGGGACCTCACCGGGTTCATCGACGGCACCGAGAACCCCTCGCTGCTCACCGCGGCCCAGGTGGCGTCGGTCCCCGCCGGGCAACCCGGCGCCGGGGCGAGCATCGTGCTGTACCAGCAGTGGCGGCACGACAGCGCCGCCTGGGAGTCGCTGGGCATGGTCGGCCAGGAGATGTCGATGGGGCGCACCAAGCCCGACAGCGTCGAGCTGGCCGAGGACGTGATGCTGCCCAGCGCGCACGTCGCCCGCACCACCGTCGAGGTCGACGGCGAGGAGAAGCAGGTCTTCCGGCGCAACGTCGCCTACGGCGGGGTCACCGACCACGGGACGGCGTTCGTCGGCTTCGCCCAGGACCGCTGGCGGCTGCACGAGATGCTGCGCCGGATGGCCGGGGCCACCGACGGCATCCGGGACGGGCTGACCGGGTACCTCACCCCGCTGACCGGCGCCTACTACACCTGCCCCGCGGTGGAGGCGCTGGCCCGCTACGCGCCGCCCGACGAGGACTGACCGTGACCGCCCCCGAGGACCCGCGACCTCTGCCTGAGCCCGAGGGTGGGGACCCGGCGTGCTGGGTGGACCGGGTGTGTCCGTCCTGCGGGCGGCTCAGCGAGCGGCTCCCCTCGGGCCGGTGCGCTGCCTGCGGCGAGCCCTGGGACTGAACGCCGACCTCCCTGGGCAGGACCTCTCCATGGCCAACCCCACCGTCGCGGCCCAGCTCGTCCAGATGCTCCGGGATGCCGGTGTCCAGCGGATCTACGGCGTGGTCGGTGACAGCCTCAACCCCGTCGTGGACGCCGTCCGGCACACCGACGGCATCGAGTGGGTGCACGTCAGCAACGAGGAGGGCGGCGCCTTCGCCGCGGCGGCCGAGGCGCAGGTGACCGGTCGCCTGGCGGTCTGCGCCGGCTCGTGCGGACCGGGCAACACCCACCTGCTGCAGGGGCTGTACGACGCGCACCGCAGCGGCGCGCCGGTGCTGGCGATCGCCTCGCACATCCAGTCCCAGGAGATCGGGATGGCCTTCTTCCAGGAGACCCACCCCGAGCGCACCTTCCAGGACTGCTCCTACTGGTGCGAGGTGGTGACGCCCAAGCAGATGCCGCACAACGTGCGGGTCGCCATCCAGACGGCGGTCGGCAAGCGGGGCGTCTCGGTGGTCGTGCTGCCCGGCGACCTGGCCGCGGAGGAGTCCGGCGGGCCGACCGTGCCCACCGCGATGGTCTCCGCACCGTCGCCGGTGCGGCCCGCACCGGACCAGGTGCGGGCCCTCGCCGACGCGGTGAACGCCGCGCGCACCGTGACGCTGTTCTGCGGCGCGGGCTGCGCCGGCGCGCACGACGAGGTGATGGAGCTGGCCGGGACGGTGCTGTCCCCGGTCGGGCACGCCCTCGGCGGCAAGGAGGTCATCCAGTACGACAACCCCTACGACGTCGGGATGAACGGCCTGCTCGGGTACGGCGCGGCGCATAAGGCGACGCACGAGGCGGACCTGCTGCTGCTGCTGGGCACCGACTTCCCGTACACGAACTTCCTGCCGCAGCAGCGGACCGCGCAGGTGGACGCGGACGCCTCGCACCTCGGGCGCCGCACCCCGCTCGAGGTGGCCGTGCACGGCGACGTCGGCGAGACGATCCGGGCGCTGCTGCCACTGCTGGAGCGCAAGACCGACCGCACCTTCCTGGACGCGATGCTGCGGGACCACGCGCACGCGCTGGAGAAGGTCGTCGACGCCTACACCCGGCGGGTGGAGAGGATGCGGCCGATCCACCCCGAGTACGTCGCCGCGCAGCTGGACGAGCTCGCCGCCGACGACGCCGTGTTCACCGTGGACACCGGGATGTGCAACGTCTGGGCGGCGCGCTACCTGAGCCCCAACGGCCGCCGGCGGGTGATCGGCTCCTTCCGGCACGGCTCGATGGCCAACGCGCTGCCGCACGCGGTCGGCGCGCAGTTCGCCGACCGGGCCCGCCAGGTCGTCTCGATGAGCGGTGACGGCGGGCTGGCGATGCTGCTGGGTGAGCTGATCACGGTCCGGCTGCACCGGCTGCCGGTCAAGATCGTGCTGTTCAACAACGCGTCGCTGGGGATGGTGAAGCTGGAGATGATGGTCGACGGCATCCCCGACTTCGAGACCGACCACGAGCCCACGGACTTCGCGGCCATCGCCGCCGGCGTCGGGATCCCGTCGATGCGGGTCGAGGACCCCGCCGACGTCCGGTCGACGCTGCAGGAGGGGCTGGCCCGGCCGGGCCCGGTGCTGATGGAGTTCGTGACCGACGCCAACGCGCTGTCCATCCCGCCGGCGATCACCGGGGAGCAGATCCGCGGGTTCGCGACCACGGCGACGAAGATGGTGCTCGGCGGCGGGGTCGGGAAGATGATCGACCTGGCCCGCGCCAACCTGCGGAACGTGCCCCGGCCCTGACAGCGCGCCGCCGCCAGGGGCGGCGCGTGCGCTCAGGCCGCGGCGCTCCGGCGCCACTCACGGCCGTACCAGCCGGTCAGCAGGTCGCTGCGGACGTGCGCCGGGAGCGCGCCCCAGCGCAGCAACGCGGCTCGGGCCGGCATCGCGCTGGCCGCGGCCAGCTGACCGAGCTCGCGCACCCGCTCGGGCCGGGGACCCGGGTGGCTGCGGTCGTGCAGCCCGGCGGCCAGGTGGGTGTCGTAGGCGGCGAGGATGTCGGCCTGATGGGCCGCGTCGAACCACTGGGGACTCCGCGGTGAGCTCGCACCGAGGTGATGACGGATCACGACCCGCTCATCGGCAGGTCCCCGCCCCGGCGTGACCCTCAGCCCCGGCGTGACCCCCGGCCGTCGTCAGAGGCCCCCGGCCACCCGCAGCACCGCGCCGGTGCAGTACGCGGCCTCCGGGCCGAGCAGCCAGGCGATCGCCGGCGCGATCTCCTCCGGCTCCCCGGCCCGGGCCATCGGCACCCGGCCGGTGACCCGCTCCAGCCGCCCGGCGTCGCCGGCGCCGGCGTGGATGCCGGTGCGCACCAGACCGGGCGCGACGGCGTTGACCCGGACCCCGTCGTCGGCCAGCTCCTTGGCCAGCCCGACGACGAGCGCGTCGACCCCCGCCTTGGCCGCCGCGTAGTGCACGTACTCGTGCGCGGCACCGAGGGTCGCCGCGCTGGAGGACACCGCGACGATCGACCCGCCCGCGCCACCGCGCCGGCGGGACATCAGCTGCGCCGCACGCCGGGCGCACAGCACCACGCCGAGCAGGTTGACCTCCAGCACCTGGCGGACGACGTCCACCGGGGTGTCGGCCAGGTCGCCCAGGTGCGCCGTCACCCCGGCGTTCGCCACCAGGCCGGTCACCGGCCCCAGCTCCCCGGCCGCGGCGAACAGGGCGTCGACGTCGTCGGGGTCGGTGACGTCGGCGCGGACGGCGACCGCCCGCACGCCGCGGGCCACCGCGTCGGCGACCACGGCCGCGGCCTCGGCGGCGCCGGTGCGGTGGCCGACGACCACGTCGTGGCCCCGATCGGCGAGGGCGCGGACGGTCGCGGCACCGATCCCCCGGCTGCCGCCGGTGACCAGGGTGAGAGGGGGCACGGGCTGATCCTGGGCCGGGTCCCGCGGACTGTCACACCCGCCCGGCACACTGTCCGGCGTGGCCCACCCCTCCGAAGCCGTCGTGCGGCGGCTGCACCCGCTGCTCGTCGAGGTGCGGGACGCACTGCTCCGCGGCCTGGCCGTCAGCCGGGCGATCCACGCCACCCACGACTGGCAGCCCACCGCCGACCGCCACCTGGACCACCAGCTGGTCCGCCGCGAGGCGATGGAGCGGCTGCGGCCCTACGCCGAGCACGTCGACCACCCGTTCGGCACCCAGCTCGAGCTGCTCGAGCCCGGCAACGACAACCTCGGCCTGCCGATGAGCGGCCTCATCCTGCGCACGCCCACCGAAGTGCTGCGGGTGTGGCACTCCGAGGACGGTGAGCTCCCGGCCGCCGACACCCACGGGCTGCGGGACTTCTACGCCCAGGCCCCGACCGCCCAGCTGCGGCTGCAGCTGGCCTTCGACGCCGTCCCGGGCGACCCGGCCCGCCGCGAGCACCTCGCCCTGCTCTGGGCCGACGCGCGCGCTCCCGGCCGCGACCCGGAGCTGGTCCGCTTCGACCTGGTCCGGCCGCGCGGCTCCAGCGGGCGGCGGGTCGACGTCGACTGGCACGTGGGCCTGCTCGACCGGCTGCGCAGCAACGCCGCCTGACCGCTCCCCGCCACCCCGGGCGCCGTCCGCGGGACCCCGGTCAGCAGAATGGCCGCGTGGTGCACAGAGGCAGGCAAGTAGACCCAGGGATCGCCCGTTCGTGGCTGCTGGTCAACGGCGCGCGCACGGAGCTCTTCGACGGCGCGCACGAGTCGCGGGCCGACCAGGTCGTGCTCGACATCGAGGACGCGGTGGACCCGGCGCGCAAGCCGGCCGCCCGCGCCGACGTGGTCGAGTACCTGACCGGCGGCGCGAAGCGCGCCTGGGTGCGGATCAACGACCGGTCGACCGAGTTCTGGTCCGACGACGTCGACGCCCTCAAGGGGCTGCCCGGGCTGGCCGGGGTGATGCTCGCCAAGACCGAGGCCGCCGAGCACGTCACCGAGACCGCCGACCGGCTCGGCGGTGCCACCCCGGTGCTCGCCCTGGTCGAGTCGGCGCTGGGCATCGAGGAGGCCGTGCGGATCGCCTCCGCGCGCGGTGCCTTCCGGCTGGCCTTCGGCAGCGGTGACTACCGCCGGGACACCGGCACCAGCGCCGACGACCTGGCGATGGCCTACCCCCGCTCGCGGCTGGTCATCGCCAGCCGGGTCGGCGGGCTCCCCGGCCCGATCGACGGCCCGACGGTGAGCACCAGCCACCCCGTGCTGCGCGAGCAGTCCGCCCTCACGGTCTCCCTCGGGCTGACCGGGAAGCTCTGCCTGGACATGGACCAGCTGCCGGTGATCAACGAGGTCATCAGCCCCGCACCGTCGGACGTCGCGTGGGCGCGGGACTTCCTCGCCGACTTCGACGCCCGGGGCCAGGTCATCCGGGACGGCAGCGACCTGCCGCGCCTGGGCCGGGCCCGCAAGATCGAGAAGCTGGCCACCGCCTTCGGCGTCGAGCCGAGCTAGCCGGCGGCCCGCCCGGGGACCTGGCCGACCACCACCGTGCCGGCCAGGTCCTCGTCGGTGACCACCCTCCCGGTGAGCCCGGCGGCGCGGACCGCGGCCAGCGTCCCGGCCGCCTGCCCGCGGCTGGTCTCGACCAGCAGTGCGCCGCCGGGCGCCAGCCAGCCCGGTGCGCCCGCGGCCACCCGGCGCTGCACGTCCAGCCCGTCGTCCCCGCCGTCCAGGGCCGCCCGGGCCTCGTGGTCGCGGGCCTCCGGCGGCATCAGCCCGATCGCCCCGGTCGGCACGTAGGGCGCGTTGGCCACCAGCACGTCGACCCGGCCGCGCAGCGCGGCCGGCAGCGCCTCGTAGAGGTCCCCCTCGTGGACGGAGCCCGCGCCGTTGCGCCGGGCGCAGGCCACCGCGGCCGGGTCGACGTCGGCGGCGTGCAGCTCGACCGACCCGACGGCGGCCGCGACGGCCACGCCCACCGCGCCGGTGCCGCAGCA
The DNA here is from genome assembly GCA_000620205.1 of Geodermatophilaceae bacterium URHA0031. Classification (GTDB taxonomy): domain Bacteria; phylum Actinomycetota; class Actinomycetes; order Mycobacteriales; family Geodermatophilaceae; genus Modestobacter. The sequence goes on from JHVP01000001.1 coordinate 213,111, forward strand.
CAGGTCCAGGACGACCGAGCCCGGCCGCGCCAGCGCCGCCGCCTCCCGCACCAGCAGCCGGGTGCGCTGGCGGGGCACGAACACCCCGGGCGCGACGGCGAGGCGCAGACCGCAGAACTCCGCCCAGCCCAGCACCTGCTCCAGCGGCTCCCCCGCCACCCGGCGGGCGACCAGCGCGTCGAGGTCACCACCCGCCTCCAGCAGCAGTGCCGCCTCGTCCTCGGCGAACACGCAGCCGGCGGCGCGCAGCCGGGCGACGACCGCCGCGCTCACAGCTGCCGGTAGGCGGCGTCCGGGACGTCGGTGACGAACATGTGCCCCGGCGCGTGGGTGAGGGCGAAGGGCGGGCGGGAGGCCATCAGCGCGGCCTGCGGCGTGACCCCGCAGGCCCAGAACACCGGCACGTCCCCCTCGGCGAGCTCGACCGGGTCGCCGAAGTCCGGCCGGGCGAGGTCGGCGATGCCCAGGGCCGACGGCGCACCGATGTGCACCGGCGCGCCGTGCACCTGCGGCATCCGGGCGGTGACCTGCACCGCCGTCGCGACCAGCTCCGCCGGCACCGGTCGCATCGAGACGACGAGCGGTCCGGAGAGCCGCCCGGCCGGCCGGCACGCCCGGTTCGTGCGGTACATCGACACGTTCCGGCCCTGCTCGACGTTGCGCACCGGGACACCCGCGTCCAGCAGTGCGGTCTCGAAGCTGAAGCTGCAGCCGATCAGGAAGGCGACCAGGTCGTCGGTCCACAGGTCGGTGACGTCGGTGGGCTCGTCGGCCAGCTCCCCGTCCCGCCAGACCCGGTAGCGCGGCAGGTCGGTGCGCAGGTCGGCGCCGGGCGCCAGCACGGTGCCGACCGACCCCGGGTCGGTGACGTCCAGCAGCGGCACCGGCTGCGGGTTGCGCTGGCCGAACAGCAGCATGTCCCAGGCCCAGTCCCGCGGGACGACGACGAGGTTGGCCTGGGTGAAGCCCGGCGCCTCCCCGGAGCTGGGCACCGCGAGACCGGCCCGGTAGCGCGCCCGGGCGTCGGCGGGCGTGCGACGGGCGACCGGGTCGGTGCCGGTGGCGGCAGCAGTGGTGGTCATCGGATGCCTCGCTCGGGTGCCGGAACTCGAATTGCCGGGGGACGTGGCCGACCCTACGGTCGTTGACCACCAGGACCACAGCGCAGTTCCCGGATCCGCTCGTCGCAGGAACCCTGGAGCGCCCCATGTCGCACACCCCGGAGCAGCACGGCACCGACACCGCGACCGCACCACCGGGTGGCCGGCTGGCCGCGAGCACCCGCTCCACCCTCCTGGGTGCGATGTTCCTGATGGCCACCTCGGCCATCGGACCGGGGTTCATCACCCAGACGACCGCGTTCACCGTCCAGCTGGGCGCCGCGTTCGCCTTCGCGATCCTCGTCTCGATCCTCATCGACATCGCCCTGCAGCTGAACGTCTGGCGGGTCATCGGGGTCAGCGGTCGGCGGGCCCAGGAGCTGGGCAACCTGGTCGCCCCCGGCCTGGGCTGGGTGATGGCCGGCTTCCTGCTGATCGGCGGGCTGGTGTTCAACATCGGCAACGTCAGCGGCGCCGGGCTGGGCACCGACGCGATGCTCGGACTGGACCCCAAGATCGGCGGCGGGATCTCGGCGCTGATCGCCATCGGGATCTTCCTGAGCAAGCGCGCGGGTGTCGCCGTCGACCGGATCGTCGTCGTCCTCGGCCTGGTGATGATCGGGCTGACCGCCTACGTCGCGGTGACGTCCGGCCCCCCGGTCGGGCAGGCGTTGCGCAACGTCGTGCTGCCCGAGCAGGTCGACTTCCTGGCCATCACCACGCTGGTCGGCGGCACGATCGGCGGTTACATCGTCTACGCCGGCGCGCACCGGCTGCTCGACTCCGGCGTCACCGGGCCGGCGCACGTCCGGGACATCACCCGCGGCTCGGTCACCGGCATCCTCCTCACCGCGGTCATGCGCGTCCTCCTCTTCCTGGCGATCCTCGGCGTCGTGACCGGCGGCGCGGCGCTGGACCCGGACAACCAGGCCGCCTCGGCCTTCGGCCAGGCCGCCGGCGAGGTGGGGCTCCGGGTGTTCGGCGTCGTGCTGTGGGCGGCAGCGATCACCAGCATCATCGGCGCCTCCTACACGACGGTCACCTTCGTCACCTCCCGGACCCGCACCAGCGACCGCACCCGCACGCTGCTGGTCGTCGGCTTCATCGCGGTGACCACGCTGGCCTTCCTGCTCCTCGGCACCGCGCCGGCGACCCTGCTGGTCTTCGCCGGTGCCTTCAACGGCCTGCTGCTGCCGATCGGGATCGCCGTCCTGCTGTGGGTGGCCACCCGGCGCACCGACCTGCTGCGCGGCTACCGCTACCCCCGCTGGCTGCTGGCGATCGGCTGGGTCGCCTGGCTGGTGACCCTCTACCTGGCGGTCAACTCGGTCCGCCCGGTGATCGACCTCTTCTCGTGAGGCAGGCTGCGCGGGTGGACCTCAACTCCGACCTCGGTGAGGGCTTCGGCCAGTGGACCCTCGGCGACGACGACGCGCTGCTGGACGTGGTCACCAGCGCCAACGTCGCGTGCGGCTTCCACGCCGGCGACGCGTCGATCATGCGACGGGTCTGCGCGAGGGCGGTCGGGTCCGGCGTGTCGATCGGGGCCCAGGTGGGCTACCGGGACCTGCCCGGTTTCGGCCGGCGGTTCATCGACGTGGAGCCCGAGGCGCTCACCGCGGACGTCGTCTACCAGCTCGGCGCGCTCGAGGCGTTCGCCCGGATCGCCGGCGACCGGGTCCGCTACGTCAAGCCGCACGGCGCCCTCTACAACGCGATCGTCCACCACGACGAGCAGGCCGCCGCGGTGGTGGCCGCGGTCGTCGCCTACGACCGGACCCTCCCGGTGCTCGGGCTGCCGGGCAGCGTCTTCCTCCGGCGGGCTGCCGAGGCCGGGCTGACCACCGTCCGGGAGGCGTTCGCCGACCGCGCCTACACCTCCGAGGGCACGCTGGTCTCCCGCCGGCTGCCGGGCGCCGTGCTGCACGACCCGGCCGAGATCGCCCGGCGCTGCGTGGCGATGGCCACCGGCGAGCCGATCCGGGACGTCGAGGGCGGCGCGCTTGCCCTCACCCCCGACTCGATCTGCGTGCACGGCGACACCCCCGGCGCGGTGGAGATCGCCCGCCAGGTGCGCGCGGCACTCACCGCGGCGGGGGTCGAGCCCGCGCCCTTCGCCGGCTGATGCGGCTCCTGCCCAGCGGCAGCACCGCCCTGCTGGTGGAGCTGGACACCCTCGACGACGTCCTGGCTCTCTACGCCGCGCTCGCCGACGAGCCGCCGGCGGGCGTCGTCGACGTCGTCCCGGCCGCGCGCACCGTGCTGCTGGTCACCGACCCGGCCCGCACGACCCTGGACGCGGTGGCCGCAGCGGTGCGGACGACCACCCCGCGGCCCGGTGCGCAGCGGTCCGGGGACACCGTCGAGCTGCCGGTGCACTACGACGGCGCCGACCTGGGCGACGCCGCCGAGCTGCTGGGGCTGACCGCCGACCAGCTGGTCGAGCGGCACACCGGCCGGGTGTGGACCGTCGCCTTCTGCGGCTTCGCCCCCGGCTTCGGCTACCTGACCCAGCCTGGCGGGGGCTGGGACGTGCCGCGCCGGGCGACGCCGCGCACCGCGGTGCCGGCGGGTTCGGTGGCGCTCGCCGGGGAGTTCAGCGGTGTCTACCCGCGGGAGTCCCCCGGCGGCTGGCAGCTGATCGGCCGCACCGACGTCGCCGTCTTCGACCTGACCCGGGACCCGGCGGCGCTGTTCCGGCCCGGCACCCGGGTGCGGTTCGTCGGCGCATGAGGGCCCTCACCGTGCTGGCCACCGGCCCGCTGACCACCGTGCAGGACGAGGGCCGCCCCGGTCAGGGCGCCCTGGGCATCGGCCGCTCCGGCGCCTGCGACCGGGCCGCCGCGGCGCTGGCGAACCGGCTGGTCGGCAACCCCCCGGACGCGGCGGTGCTCGAGGTGACCTTCGGCGGGCTGGCCGTGCGCGCGGGGTCCGACCTGCTGGTGGTCACCGCCGGCGCCCGCTGCCCCGGTGCGCCGCACGCCGCACCGACCGTCCTCCGCCGCGGCGCGGAGCTGCGGCTGGGCGCGCCCGCCACCGGGCTGCGCAGCTACCTCGCCGTCCGCGGCGGCATCGCCGTCCCGCCGGTGCTCGGCTCCCGCGCCACCGACGTCCTCGCCGGGCTCGGCCCGCCCGTCGTCGCCGCCGGTGACGTGCTGCCCGTCGGCCCGCCGACCGCCCCGCCGGCCGGGGTCGACCTCGCCCCGGTGGCCGACCCGCCCGCCGGGGAGGTGACCGTCGCGGTGCTGCCCGGACCCCGCGCCGACTGGTTCGGCGCCGCCGGCTTGTCGGGCCTGGTCGGGCGGTCCTGGACGGTCACCAGCCAGAGCAACCGGGTCGGGGTGCGCCTGGACGGCGTCCCGCTCGACCGGCTGCGCTCCGGCGAGCTGCCCAGCGAGGGCATGGTCCGGGGTGCGCTGCAGGTGCCGCCGGCCGGCACGCCGGTGCTCTTCCTCGCCGACCACCCGGTCACCGGCGGCTACCCGGTGATCGGCTACGTGGTGGATGCCGACGTCGACCGGTGCGCCCAGCTCCGGCCCGGCCAGGTCCTGCGGTTCCGCGCCGCCTGAGCGGTGGACGCGACGGCGGTCGGCCCGGTAGACCTCGTCCGTGCCCCTCCCCGCCGACGAGCCCGCAGGTGCGACCTCGCACGTCACCGACCTCGACGGCCCGGTGCACCACCTGGACCTCGGCGGGCCGCGGACGCGCCGGTCGTCCTCGCGGTGCACGGCCTGGGCGGCTCCGCGTTGACCTGGGGCCTGCTCGCGCCGCGGCTCACCGCCACCCACCGGGTGCTGGCGGTCGACCTGTGGGGGCACGGCGGCAGCGGCGTCCCGGCCGGCCGGCCCGCGCTCGCCGACGACCTGCGGTTGCTGCACCGGTTCGTGTCCGAGGTGGTCGGTCGGCCGGTGGTGCTGCTCGGTCACTCGATGGGCGGCGTGCTGGCGCTGCAGCACACTGCCCAGCACCCCGGCGACGTCGACCGGCTCGCCGTGCTGAGCCCGCCGGTGCCCGGCACCTCGGGCCGTCTCGACCGCGCGCTGCTCGCCCGGCGGGCCCTCCTGCGGCTGCCCGGGGTGGCCGCCGTCGTGGCCCGGCGGCTCGCCCGGCTCCCGGCCGAGCGGCTCGTCGAGCAGCAGTTGCGCCAGGCGACGCCGCACGCGGACCTGATCCCTGCCGAGCTGCGGGCCCCCGTCGTGGCGGAGACCCGCCGCCGTGCCGGGCTACCGGACGCCGCCCGTGCCCAGGCCGTGCAGTGGGCCGGGATCACCGACACGATGGCGCTGCTCGGCCACGCCGCCGCCTGGCGAGAGACGCTCGCGGGCATCACCGCCCCGGTGCTGTGGCTGCAGGGGGCCGACGATCCGCTCGCCCGGGCGGACCAGGCAGCCGCCCTCGCGGCGACCCGGCCGGACTGGTCCTTCCGCGTCCGCCCCGGGGTCGGCCACCTGCTCGCGGTCGAGGACCCGGACTGGACCGCGGCCCAGCTCCTCGGCTGGCTCGACGCGGGCTGACCGGTTCCGGTCAGCCCGCCGGCGCCGCCACCCGGTCGACCTGCTGCTCGCGCGGCCGGGCGCCGGCCAGCACGGTGCCGGCCAGGGCCACCTGCAGAGCGGCCAGCAGCAGCCCGCCCCACATGCCCAGCTCCGCCGCGGCGGAGACCGGGTGGTGCGCGCCGGCCAGGTGCTCGGGCCGGCCCGACGCGGCGCTGAGCAGGAGGAGGTGCAGGAAGAGCATGCCGCCGTACATGACCGCGGTCGCCCGCCAGACGCCCCGCCCCGGACGCCGCCACAGCGCCCGGACGCACGGCAGGCAGGCCACCGCCATGGCGGCGAACACCGCCCGCTCGGCCGGGCCGCCGTGGCCGGCCGAGGTGGCCGTTGCCATGTGCACCGCGACGCAGAGCGCGCCGACGACGGCCGCCGTCCTCCCCAGCGCCCGGACCCCGTCGTCCCGGCCGGCGCTCACGTCTGCTCGACCGTCGGCGCGGTCTCGGAGGGATCGGCCGCGGCCGGCGGGGGGACCCGGTGCCCGTCGGGGTGGTGGTGCGGGTGCGGCGCGACCGGCTCCTCCTCGGTGCTGCCGACCTCGGCCAGCACCTCGGGCCGACGGGACCGCACCAGGAAGTACCAGCCCATCCCCAGCGCCAGCAGGACGGCGAAGATCGGCAGCAGCAGGTTGAGCGGGTACTCCGGCACCGGGATGACGTTCTTGTAGAAGACGTAGAGCAGAGCGGCCACGACGACGACCGACAGCACCGTCGACACCGGGTTGCCCTCACCGCGCCGCCGCAGGAAGAACGGCAGCGCGACCGCCATGAGCAGGTAGCCGACCATGTAGCCGAAGGTGCCCACCGTGCCCACGTAGGCGTACACGTCGAACGGTCCGCGGCCGCCGATCATCAGCACCACCGGCACCAGGGCGATGACCGGCGCGAGGACGGCGATGGCCACGTGCGGCGTCTTGTACCTGCGGTGCGCCCGGCCGAGGGCCGCGGGCAGCACGTCCTCCTCGCCCATCGTGTAGAGCACCCGGGACGCCGCGTTGATGCTGGCGATCGTGACCGCGAAGAACGACGCGGCCACCCCCAGGTCGACGATCCACACGATGCTGCTCAGGCCGTACCGCTCGGCCAGGTCGCTGACCGGCGCCGCGCTCCCGGTGAACGCGTCGACGCTGCCGAAGCCGAGCACCGAGGCGATCGAGGCGAAGACGTACAGCAGGCCGACGAGCACCGCGCTGCCGATCACCGCCCGGGGGATGCTCCGGTGCGGGTTGCGCGCCTCGGCACCCAGGCTCGCCGCGCTCTCGAAGCCGACGAAGCCCAGCACCGCCAGCACGATCCCGTAGGTGACGCCGTCGAAACTGGTGCCGGACAGGTCGAACAGCGACGGCGCCGAGCTGTCCCCGCCCTTGGCCACGACGACGACGAACACCAGCAGCACCGCGGTCACCGAGACGATCTCCAGGACCAGCCCCACCCGGGTGGAGATCCGGATGCCGATGATCGCGAAGGCGGCTGCGGCCACCGCGGCGAGCGCCGTCATGACGATGTAGGCCGTGCTTGAGGTCATCCCCGGCAGCCCGATCCGGTCGAGCAGGCTGCCGAGGAAGGGGCCGATGAGCGTCGCGCCGAGCATGGCGATGCAGGTGTAGCCGATGACCAGGCTCCACCCGGTGGCGAACGCCCCGGTGGGTCCCAGGCCCCGGGCGACGTAGCTGTACAGCGAGCCCGAGGAGGCGAACCGCCGGGCGAACTGGGCGACGCACAGCCCGACCAGGACGACGACGACCGTCGCCGCCACGTAGGACAGCCACGCCCCGGGCCCGGCGAACAGCACGATCAGCACCGGGCCGGTGGCCATGACCGCACTCGGGGCGATGCCGGCGACCGACTGGGCCATCACCTCCAGCTGGCTCATCGACTCGTGCGCCAGCCCGGAGTCGGAGTGCACCGCGGGGCTGCCCTCCGCGGGGCGGGTCACTCGGCCACCTGCTCCCGCGCGCTCTGCCCGACCGTCTCGCCCGGGGCCATGTCGTGGCAGGAGCCCTCCGCGTCGCCCTCGGCGTGGCAGGCCGGCGTCGAGCGCGGCATGTCCAGGGCGGGGTTCCCGTCGAAGAAGCCGACCGGCTTGAGGTGGAAGCCGGCGTAGCTGACGGGCATGACCGGCCAGTCCTCGGGGCGGACGACGTGGTGGGCGCCGAAGGAGTACCAGACGACGACGTCGGTGTCCTCCAGCGACCGGTCGGCCTTGACGTACTCCGGGAGGCCACCGGGCCGTTGGCTCTGGTTCGGGTAGTCCCCGGCGGCGAACAGCTCGCCGGGCTCGTACCGGGTCACCCACAGGTGCTTGTAGGCGAACTGCGCCCGGTCCCAGGCCTGCGAGCCCTCCTGCTGCAGCGGCAGCACGTTGTCCCCGGGCATCAGCTTGTACCCGGCCGGCTGCCCCAGCTCGTTGACCGAGGAGGGGTTGACGATCTGCCAGGTCCGGGCGACGAAGGGGTTGATCAGCCGCTGGGCCTCGCTCTCCCTGCCCAGCAGGGTCTTCTGGGTGACCCAGGCGTTGCCCCAGGGGTTGTCCTCACCCGGCGGGAGTGCCGCGGCGTCGACCTCGTAGACGGAGTTGTGCTCGCCGTCGACCTGCATGTCGAGCCGGACGTTGAAGAAGTGCTGGTGGTGCGGCCCGTACAGACCCGGGGCGACCAGGGTGCCGAAGCGGGGCTGCTCCCCCACCGGGACGGCGCCGGTGGAGATGACCCCGGTCAGCTTGACCTCGAACTGGATCGTCCCGTCGGTGTAGAGGTACCAGAAGAACCCGTACTCGTAGTTGCCGACGGTGGCGAAGCAGGAGACGACCAGCCGCCGGGAACGGCGGACCTCCATCTTCTCGGTGCGGAAGTCGGTGTGCTTCCAGCCGACGCCGAAGTCCTCCTCGTGCATGCAGATGGCGTTGGGGATGGTGACGGGCTGGCCGTCCTGGTCGTTGGCGACGGCGTCGAAGTAGAAGATCTCGCCCAGGCAGTCGCAGCCCAGCTGCAGCGGGTTGAGCAGCAGGCCGACGCCGTACTCGCCCTCGTCGAACACGTTCTTGATCCGGTGGGTCGGCGCCGGGTCGGCGTAGGGGATGTACATCTCAGACAGCGAGGCCCGGTACAGCACCGGGCGCACCCGACCCCGGTCCTCGTAGCCGACCTGGTGCAGCACCAGCCCCTCCCGCGGGCTGTAGCCGACCTGCAGCCGCCACTTCTGCCAGCTCACCGCGTGCCCGTCGACGGTGAAGCTGGACCCCTCCGGCTGGGTGATCTCGATCGGCCGGACGTCCTCCCGGACGGCGGTGTGGGCCGGGCGGTTGTCGTCGTCGAACATCAGCTCCGGCATGTAGTTGCCGGCCTTCTCCGGCAGCGGCACCACCCCGTGGTCCCGGACGTCGATGACCTCCATGAGGTCCAGGTCGACCAGGACGATCAGCCCCTCCACCGGGCGGGCGTAGCCGTTGTCGTCCTCGCGGGACCGGACGAAGGTCAGCGGCCGGATCAGCCGGCGGCCGAGCGGGTCCTCGATGTCGTAGCCGGCCGCCCAGGGGTCGATCATGGCCAGCGAGAAGTCCGTGACACCGCGCTTGCGCATGGCCTCCTGCCACCGGGGGTCGGCCCTGGTGATCTCCTCCGTGGCGAAGAACTCCTCGAGCATCACGCCGGGCTGCACGCCCTCGACCACCCGCCACGAGGTGACCACACCCGAGGACAGCGACACCACCGTCTCGATGGTCTGCTGGGCCTCCCGGTCGTAGAGGACGGCGAAGGCGGACCGCTCGAGGGGCACCGACTCCCCGCGCTGCCAGGCCAGCACCTCGTGCTTGGGCGGCTCCTGCAGGGCCACCGACACGAAGCGGACCCGCGGCCCGAGGTCGCGCTGGTCACGCAGGACGGCCGACGCCCGGCTGATCTCCTCCGCGCTCAGCGGCGCCAGCGGTGAGCTGCTGGTCGTGGTCGCGACGTCTGGGAACTGGACTGCCACGGGGGCCTCCTCGAGGGGTGCCGAACCGGCAGGGTCCCGGGCTCGGTGAGCGGGACCGTATACCGTGTACGAGGCGGCTCCAAGGTCTAGAAGTGACTAGCATCACACTGATATGAAGGGCGATTCGGTGGGCCTGCGCCGCATCCACGCCAGCTCGCTCGCCGACCTCGCCTACGAACGGCTCACCGACGCGCTGCTCTCCGGCGAGCTCGCCCCCGGGGACCGGCTGGTGCAGGACGCCCTCGCGGTGCGGCTGGGGATCAGCCGGACGCCGGTGCGCGAGGCCCTCCAGCGGATGGAGCGCGAGGGCACCATCCGGGCCGGCGAGGGGCGCGGGTACGTCGTCCCGGACCTGACCAGCACGGACATCGGCCACCTGTACGAGGCCCGCGAGGCGATCGAGGGCCAGGCCGCGCGTCTGGTCGCCGCGCGCGCCGTCTCCTCCGTCGACGACATCGAGGCGACGCTGCGCAGGCTGTCCGACGCTGCCGGGTCGAGCGGGCCGGACGTCTTCCAGGCCAACCGGCTGGCGCACCGGGCGGTCGTCGAGGCGTCGGGCAACCCGTTCCTGCTCGAGCTGTTCGACGACCTGTGGGGTCGCAGCGTGACGATGCAGGCCTGGGGCGACTACTTCGCCTCGGTCCACGACCACGTCGACCTGGTGACCGACCACGCCGACGTGCTGGCCGCGCTGCGCAGCGGCGACCCCGACCGCGCGGCCGCGGTGATGGTCGCGCACGTGCGGGACGGGCTGGGGCGGCACCAGGACCACCCGGCGGACGAGGCCCTCGGCTGAGCGCGGAGCGCCCGCTGGGTCAGACTCCCCCGGTGATCGCCGACGACGAGCTGCACGAGCTGGGCCGGGCCTCCGGGGCGCACGGCGAGGTGGTGCTGCGCCGCCGTGGACCGGTCACCGAGCTGGTCGTCGACGGCGTCTTCGCCATGGACGACGTCGACACCTCCACCGAGCGGGCGCTGGCCACCGAGGCGCTGCGCCGCTGCCCCGGGGCGGACCTGCGGGTCCTGGTGGGCGGGCTGGGGCTGGGCTGGACGGCGGCCACCGTGCTGGCCGACCCGCGGGTCGCCGTCGTCGACGTGGTGGAGCTGCAGCCCGCGCTGGTCGACTGGGCCCAGACCGGACTGCTGCCCGGCCTGCCCTCGCTGCCGGCCGACGGGCTGCGGCTGCACACCGCGGACGTCGCCGCCGTGCTGGCCGTCGGGCCGTCGACGTGGGACGCCGTCCTGCTCGACGTCGACAACGGCCCGGCGTTCCTGGTCCACCAGACCAACGCCGGGCTGTACTCGACCGCCGGGCTGGCGACCGCGCTCGCGGCGCTGCGGCCGGGTGGGGTGCTGGCCGTCTGGTCGGCCGACCCGGCGCCTGAGCTCGCCGCCCGGCTGGCCGCGCTGCCCGGGGCCACCGGCGTCGAGCACCTGCTGCTGCCCGTGCAGCGCGACGGCCGCAGCTTCGACTACGCGATCGTGCTCGCCCGGGCGGTTCAGCCCCGGTCGGCGGACGCGTAGGCCGACCCGCCGCGGAGCCGGGCCCGGGCGGCGACGACGAGCGGCACCAGGACGATCCCGTCGCGGGCCATCCGCGCCCGCAGCTGCCGCCGGTGCACGACCACTCCGACCAGGCCGAGCGCCCAGAACACGTACTGCACCGAGAACGCCGCCCGGAACGCGTCCAGCGAGTAGTCCGTCGAGCTGCCCGGGGTGAGCGCGTCCAGCACGAAGCCGATGGCCAGCACGGTGGTCAGCGACGCCACGAAGCCGCCCACGTTGACCACGCCGGTGGCGCTGCCGGAGCGCTCCACCGGGTTCTCGGTGCGGGCGTAGTCGAAGCCGATCATCGAGCCGGGGCCGTTGGTGCCCAGCACCACCACCAGGGCGACGAGCAGCCACAGCGGCGCCCGGCCGGGCCACACCAGGACGACCGTCCACATCACCGCGGTGACGCCGAGGATGCCGAAGACCAGGTTCGAGCGGCGCAGCGGCCAGCGCGCGACCAGCTGTCCGAGCAGCGGGCCGAAGGCCATCCCGACCAGGACCAGCAGGCTCAGCAGCGAGGCGGCGGCGCCGGCGGACAGTCCCTCCCCCTTGGTGAGGAACGGGTAGCCCCACAGCAGCGCGAAGACGGTGCCGGAGAACTGGGTGACCAGGTGGGTGGCCAGCCCGATCCGGGTGCCGGGCTCGGCCCAGCTCGCGGCCAGGTTCGCCCGCACCTCGGCCAGGCCGGCCGGCGGGTCGAGCACGGTGCCGGGCGGGACGTCGACCAGCGCGACCAGCACCAGCACCCCGACCAGCACACCGACCGCGGCGGCGCCGAGGAAGGTCGTCGTCCAGCCGGCCGTGTGCAGCAGCCGCACCAGTGGATAGGCGGCGACGATCTGACCGACCTGGCCGAAGATGCCGGTCAGCTGGGTGATGACCGGGACCCTCGGCCCGGGGAACCAGAGCGGGACCAGCCGCAGCACGCTGATGAAGGTCATGGCGTCCCCGGCGCCGACCAGCACCCGGGCGACCACCGCGGTGGGCACGTCGGTGGCCAGCGCGAGGACCAGCTGACCGGCGGCCATGGTGAGCGCACCGGCGACGATCATCCGGCGGGACCCGAACCGGTCCAGCGCCACGCCCACCGGCACCTGCAGGCCGGCGTAGACCGCCAGCTGCAGGACCAGGAACAGCGAGATCGCCGACGCGCCGGCGGAGAAGCGGTCCTGTGCCTCGACCCCCGCGACGCCGAGCGAGGCGCGGTGGAAGATCGCGACCGCGTAGGCGAGCAGACCGATCAGCCACACGGCGTAGGCGCGGCTGGGCGTCCGGGCTGTCGCTGGGTCGGTCACGTCCAGGGACGACGCCGACGCGCCGGTCCTCCATTCCGTGCAGGAGCTGTGCCGTTGCTCACCCTTTCAGGATGACCCAGCCGTGCGCATCCAGCAGCACGGCGTCCTGACGCACGGTGCCCGCACCGGCGAGCACCGCGCCGCCGCCTGGTGCCGGCACCTCCGCCGGGGTGTCGGCCAGGTTCAGCGCGACCACCAGCCGCTGCCCGTCGGCCGCTGTGGCGTAGCTGAGCTGGCGGTTGTCCCGGTGCAGGGGCGTCGTCCGGGCCCGGTGCAGCCAGCGGTGCCGGCGGCGGAGGCCGATCAGCTGCTCGTGCAGCCGGTAGGTGGGCCAGCCGAACGGCGCCAGCTCCGCGGGGGTCTCCGGGAACGGCGGCCGGACGGCGTCGTCCCCACCGGCCCGGTCCTCCTTGACCCCGGTGAAGGCCTGCTCGTCGCCGGCGTAGACCGAGGGCGTGCCCCCGACGGTGAACAGCACGGCGAGCGCGTGCGGCAGGTGCCGGACGTCGGTGAGCCGGCTGGCGATCCGGGTGACGTCGTGGTTGCCGACGAAGGTCAGCGGCGCGAACGTCCCCAGGAACCCGTCGTGGCGGCCCAGCGCGTGCGCCAGCTCGTGCAGGTTGCCGTCGTTCAGCGAGCTCCAGACCGCCTTCCACAGCTCGTACTGGGTGACCGCGTCCATGCCGGACTCCTGCACGACCCGGGCGTAGTCCCCGTGGATGACCTCGCCGACGACGTAGGCGTCGGGGTGCGGGGCCCGCACCCGCGGCAGCACGGTGGCCCAGAACGACGTCGGGACGGCGTAGGCGGCGTCCAGCCGCCAGCCGTCGGCGCCGCGGTCCAGCCATGCGGTCATCACCTCGGTGACCCAGTCCGCGACCGCCGGGGCGGAGTGGTCCAGCGCGACCAGCTGGCCGTGGCCCTCGAACGTGTCGTACTCCGGCGCGGCGTCCGGCCCGTGCGGCCAGCGCAGCCGGAACCAGTCCGCCGTCGGCGCCGCCGGGCCCTGCTCCAGCACGGCGCGGAAGGCCGGGTGCTCCCGGCCCACGTGGTGGAAGACGCCGTCCAGCAGCACCCGCAGGCCGCGGTCGTGCGCGGCGGCCACCAGGGCGTCGAAGTCGGCGTCGTCCCCCAGCCGCGGGTCGATCCGCGCGTGGTCGACGGTGTCGTAGCCGTGCGTGCTCGAGGCGAACACCGGACCCAGCGCGAGCCCGTTGGCGCCGAGCTCCACGGCGTAGTCCAGCCAGGAGGTGAGCCGGCCGAGCCGGTGGGTGACCGCGCCGTCGGCCGGCGCCTCTCGCTCCGCGCCGACGAAGCCCAGCGGGTAGACGTGCCACCACACCGCGTCCTGCACCCAGCCCGGCATCCTCGCCCCGTTCCCACGGTCGTGCCCGCATGACCCGCTCCGGTCACGGTACTGACCGGTCACCAGCAGGGGCGGCGTGCTCCGGCAGGGCGGCGCCGAAGTGGCTCAGCCGGCGGACGGAGGTCCGGGCAGCACGGTGGCGGCGTCCTGGTCCCCACAGCCACTCGCCGGGCCGGAGGACCACCGCGGCGAACTCGACCGGGCGGTCATCGTCGCCACCGCTGCCCGACAGTGACCGATGGACACACGGGGCACTCGCGCGTTCGCACGTCGGACGCCACGAGCGGGAGAGGCTGTGAACGATTCGAGCGACGATGAGTTCGCCGAGTTCGCCATGGCTGACCGGGCCCATCTGCTGCGCACCGCCTGCCTGCTCGACGGTGCGACGGATGGTACTGCGCCCGGCAGCAGTGGCCGCCGGACGCAGTACCACCTGGGCCACTTTCAGCTGTCAGGAGTGCTGCACGTACTGGTAGTGGCATTTGCTGACCGCACTACCGCCCACCTTCACGGGGCAGAACTCGAACTCGACCGCGCCCTTGGGTGCCGAGTCGAGAATTGTACGGTCGATCTTGCCGCCGTCCGTGACCAACGTGTCCACATAGCGATAGCCGGCAATGTTGGCCCTGAAGCGAGTGTGGTAGCCATCGGCGTAGTCCGTCACCTTGATGTACTCCACAGTGTTGGAGCAGGGCGCATTCAATGAGCAGGTGTCCGTCCAAGAGTAGTAGCCGCCATTTTTGCCTATTGCGAAATTGAGGTACGTTCCCGAAGCATTGACGGCCAAGGCTGGGCCGGCGACTGCCAGGGCCATCCATCCACTCATCAGCAGAGTGGACACGATCAGCCAAGACCGGCGGGATGAACGGCTCTTGCGCACGGTTTGCTCCTTGGTCGTACCGATGTGGATCAGGCGGTGACAGCACGTTAGGGGGTTCGGTTATCGGGGGTCAACCCTTTCTCTGAATGTCGTCGGGGACAACTCCCAGGCGTGTTGCCTCGGGGCAGATGGCGCACTTCGCGAAGTCGCGACCCGCAGATGAAGGATGCATTCAGCGGTTTCCTGTCGGACTTGTGATATGGCGTCCCGAGACATGGGGACAGCGAGCATTAGCGAGGCGGCCGAGCCGGCGCAGGGCTGACGGCGTCGACTGAAGTCGCCGCGGGGCGATCCGGGTGCGGTGGTCGTGCTCGAGCAGCTGCCACCCGCCGACGCCGCAGCGCTCGCCCGGGTACCGGCCCCGCACCGGACCCCGCCGCCCGGCTCGTGGTCGCCCTTCTCACCGGCCGCAGACAGGCCCACACCAAGACCGCCGACGCCGCCGACCTGACAGCCTGGCCACCCGCCCGCACGTCGACGCCTGGGCCGACCACCTCGGCCGCAGCACCGGTTCACCTGTGGCGGCTCTTCGCAGTCGAAGGTGCAGTTGCGGCTGGCGCGCCGGTCCAGGGATGGAGGTCGAGACCTCCTGAAGATGGAGGTGTTCACACTGCCCATCCGGAAGACCTCGACGTGTCTGACGCCACCTCCAGCTGCCCCGACCTGACCACGTTCGCCGGCGTGGATGAGCTGGGTCTGGAGGTCGTCGGGCAGCGACTGGCTCCTGACCGTGCGGTCCTGGCCTGCCAGGTCGTAAAACCCGACCGGTGGTGCCGTCGCTGCGGCTGTGAGGGCACGCCGCGGGACACGGTGACTCGGCGGCTGGCGCACGAGCCGCTGGGTTGGCGACCGACCACGCTGCTGGTCACGGTCCGCCGCTACCGCCGCGCCGAGTGCGCAAGAGTGACCCCGCCGGGCTGAGCCCGTTGCACGACCGGTCGAGCCGGGTGCGGACTCGGCGCACCGGGCTCGACGCGTCACGAGGTCGCCACTGGACGGAAGACGGGCCCCGGGTCCGGGGCGTACCGCAACTACCGTCGGAGGACGTGAGCACCTCGGGGACTCCTGCACCGCCCGCCGCGCGCCCCGGTCTGGTGCCGGTGCTGCTCTACCTGGCGATGCTCGTCGCCGTCATCAGCAGCCTGGGCGCCCCGCTGGTCCCGGCGATCGCGGCGGCCAACGACGTCTCGGTCACCAGCGCCCAGTGGTCGCTGACGGTCACCCTGGTGGTCGGCGCCGTGGCCACCCCGGTGATCGGCCGGCTCGGCGACGGCCGGCACCGCCGCGCCGTCGTGCTCGTCGTCCTCAGCGTCGTCCTGCTGGGCAGCGTGCTCGCCGCGCTGCCGCTCGGCCTGGGCTGGCTCGTCGCCGGCCGGGCGCTGCAGGGCGTGGGCCTGGGCATCACCCCGCTGGCCATCGCGACCGCCCGCACCGCACTGGCCGGTGAGCGGTCCCGGACGACGGCTGCGGCGCTGTCGGTCACCGTCGCCGCCGGGGTCGGGCTGGGGTACCCGCTCACCGGCGCGATCGCCGAGCTCGGTGGGGTGCACACCGCGTTCTGGTTCGGCGCCGGCGCCAGCGCGCTGGCCATCGTCGCCGCCGCGCTGGTCTACCCGGCGTCGCCGGAGGTACCGCCGCGCCGGCTGGACGTCGCCGGTGCGCTGCTGCTGGGCACCGGCCTGGCCACCGGGCTGCTGGCGCTCGGCGAGGCGGAGACGTGGGGCTGGACCTCCCCGGCGGTCCTCGGGCTCACCGCCGTGGCCGTGGTGACCCTGGCCGGCTGGGCGGTGTGGCAGCTGCGGGCGCCGGCGCCGCTGGTCGACCTGCGGCTGGCGCGCGGCCGCACCGCTGCCACCGCGCACGGTGCGGCGCTGCTGGTCGGGCTGGCCAACTACCTGCTGCTGTCCTCGGTGCCGCGGCTGGCGCAGACCCCGGTGTCCACCGGCTACGGGTTCGGGACCTCGATCGTCGTCGCGGGGCTGGTCCTGCTGCCCTTCTCCGTCGCCAGCTTCCTGGCCAGCCGCGCGGCCCCGTCGCTGGAGCGGGTCGTCGGCAGGCGGCTGGTGCTGCCGGTCGGTGCGGTCGTGCTGGGCATCGGCGAGCTGATGTTCGGCCTGCTCCGCGACGACCTCTGGCAGCTCTTCCTGGCGATGGCGGTGGCCGGGTTCGGGGTGGGGACGACCTTCGCAGCACTGCCCGCGCTGATCGTCAGCGCCGTCCCGGCCGGGGAGACCGGCAGCGCGATGAGCCTCAACCAGGTGATGCGCTACGTCGGCTTCGCCGTCGGGAGCGCGCTGGGCGCGACCGTGCTGGAGGCGGCCACGCCATCCGGTGCCGCCTTCCCGGCCAGCAGCGGCTACACCGGGATCGCGATGATCGGGCTCGGCGCCAGCGTCCTGCTGGCGGTGCTCACCGCCACCCTGCCGGCGCAGGTCGAGCCGGGCGCCCGGGCCGCCGCGCTCGCCCGCTGACCGGTCACCCCGCCAGCAGCGCGGTCATCTCCGGCAGGTCGAAGAACTCGGCGGTCGCCCGGGCGCTGGGGGAACCGGCGTCGGGGTCCGCACCGGCAGCGAGCAGCGCGCGGACCGAGTCGGCCGACTGCTTGAAGACGGCGGCCGCGAGCGGGCTCTGGCCCCGGTCGTTGATCCGCGCGTGGTCCGCGCCGCGCTCCAGCAACGCTGCGACGGTGTCCGTGTGGCCGCGGTACGCGGCCAGGATGAGCAGCGTGTCGCCCTTGTCGTTGGTCAGGTTGGCCGGCACCCCGGCATCGAGGTAGGCGGTCAGCTGCTCGGTGTCGCCCTCCCGCGCGAGGTCGAAGACCTTCGCGGCCAGCGCGATGACACCCGGGTCGATCGGTTCGCTCACGCCGCCGAGCCTAGGGTCCCGGCGACGCGGACGAACCGCTGCCTCAGCGAGCCGCGACCCGGTCGGTGAGGGCGAGCACGTGCCGCCAGGCGTCCTGGCAGGCGTCGGCCCACTCCCCGAAGGCGCGGTCGAAGAAGGAGTGCGGCGCCCCCTCGTAGACCACGTCGTCGACGTCGGCCCCGGCGGCGCGCATGGTCGCCGCGAGCCGGCGCTGGTCCTCCACCGGCGTCGCCGCGTCCGCCCCGGCGATGATCATCACGACCGGCCGGCGGGCGGCGCCGGCCGCCTCCCCCACCATGCTGGGCTTGCCGTAGAAGCCGGCGCTGCCGGCCAGGTCCAGCTCGCCGGCGGACTGCCGCCAGGCGTGGCTGCCGCCGAAGCAGAACCCGACGGTGACGACCGGGAGGGTGGGGTCGGTGCGGCCGCGGAGGTACTCGATCCCCGCCGCGGTGTCGGCGTCCACCCCGGCCGGCGTGGTCTGCGGGATGTGGCTCTGCCAGTCGAAGTCCTCGCCCCGGGTGCCGCCCTCGGCCACGCCCGCGGTGCGCCCGAACCAGTCGATAGCCACCGCGGGGAGACCGGCCTCGGCGAACCGCTCGGTCAGCGCCACGTAGTACGGGTGCAGTCCGCGGATGTCGGGCAGGATCACCACGCCGGCCCGCGCCGGCCCGGCCGGTGCGGCGTAGGCGGCGGAGAACTCGGTGCCGTCGGCGGCGGTGAGGGTGAGGGAGCCGCGCTCGGCGACGTCCCCGGAGCGGGGCGGCGCGGGCGGGCGGCTGTCGTGGTCGTGGCACATGCCCCGAGTTCTACCTGCGCGCCCGCCGCCCCGCCCGCCCGGGGTCGCTCACGCGTCGGCGATGCCGGCGAGCACGCCGGGGTCGCCGCCGAACACCGACGCGGCGACCTGACGACGGGCGTCGGTCAGCCAGCGGTACTGCCGGTTCGCCTGCTCGATGAGCGAGTCGAAGAGCACCGGGTCGATCCGCTGGTCGACCTCCGCGGCGATCCGCATCGTCTCGAAGCCGCTGCGCTTGCCGCGGACGGCGGAGGCCAGGAACTCGAACTCGACCAGCGAGCTGAGCGGTGAGCGGCTGAGCAGGTGGCCGTTGAGCTTGAGCCGGCTGGCCTTCTCCGCCACCCACACGGCCATCTGCTTGTACTGGCGGACCGGCAGGCCCAGCGCCTTCGTGGCCGCGGTCAGGTCGCTCTTCTCCTGGCGCAGCTCGTCCAGCAGCTGGCGCAGACCGTCCTCGTGCGGGCTGCCCCGGTGCGCGCCGATCATCCGGGTGACCAGCTCGATGCCGCCCGCCGCGGAGGCGAGGTGGTCGTTGCAGTAGACGGCGAGCAGCTCGGGATGGGCGACGGCACCGGTGGGCGCCGGGGTGTCGGGCACGGGGTCTCCTCGCAGCAGGTGCCGGGGTCGGCGTCCTCATCCTGCCGGGTGATCAACCCGGCGGCACCCGCGGCCGGTCATCGGCGGTTCCGGCGGCTCCAGCTGCTCCAGGAGACGTCGTTGCTGAACATGCTGGTCGCCTCGGCGTCCCGCCGCGAGTCGCGGACGTCGCGCCACACCTCGGAGTGGTGCAGCACCCGCGACCCGCGGCGCCGGACACCCTGGTCGATCCGCCAGGCCGCCGTCAGCAGCGCCGTCAGGACCGCCCCGACCACCACCCAGAACCACAGCATGGACGCATGGTGGCGGAACGGAGGTGACCGGTACCACTTCCTCTGCATCTCATCTGTGAGATAACGTCCGCCGCGATGACGCTCACCGATGACACCACCGGCCAGTCGCTCCGGCAGATCGGCGGCCTGGTCCGCGACGCCCGCCGCCACCACGGCCTCACCCAGACCCAGCTCGCCGAGCGGCTGGGCACCAGCCAGAGCGCGATCGCCCGGATCGAGCAGGGCAACCAGAACCTGACCCTCGAGCTGCTCGGGCGGTTGTCGGCCGCGCTGGAGAGCGAGCTGATCACCGTGGGCCGGTCCGGCCCCACCCACCTGCGGGTCAGCGGCGGCACCCCGCTGCACGGCAGCGTGACGGTGAAGTCGTCGAAGAACGCCGCGGTGGCCCTGCTGTGCGCCTCGCTGCTCAACCGCGGCCGGACGACGTTGCGCAACGTGTCCCGGATCGTCGAGGTGGACCGGATCCTCGCCGTGCTCACCTCGATCGGCGTCTCCACCACCTGGGACGCGACCGGCCGCGACCTGACGATCGTCGTCCCGGAGCAGCTGGACCTGTCCGCGATCGACGCCGACGCGGCCCGCCGGACCCGCAGCGTGATCATGTTCCTCGGCCCGCTGCTGCACCGGGCGGCGGAGTTCGAGCTGCCCTACGCCGGCGGCTGCGACCTGGGCACCCGGACCATCGAGCCGCACATGATCGCGCTGCGTCCCTTCGGCCTGTCGGTGGAGGCCCGGGCCGGGGAGTACCACGCCACCGTGCACCGCCCCGAGTCCCGGGATCGCACGATCGTGCTCACCGAGCGCGGCGACACGGTCACCGAGAACGCGCTGCTGGCCGCCGCCCGGCACGACGGCACCACGACGATCCGCAACGCCAGCCCGAACTACATGGTGCAGGACCTCTGCCTGTACCTGGAGCTGCTCGGTGTGCGCATCGACGGCTTCGGGACGACGACGCTGCGGGTCACCGGGCAGCCGGTGCTGGACGCCGACGTCGACTACCCGCTGAGCGAGGACCCGGTCGAGGCGATGAGCCTGCTCACCGCGGGCATCGTGACCGGCTCGGAGCTGACCGTGTGCCGGGCGCCGATCGAGTTCCTGGAGATCGAGCTGGCGATCCTGGCCGAGATGGGGCTGCGGTTCGACCTCTCGCCGGAGTACGCCGCCGACAACGGGCGCACCCGGCTGGTCGACGTCACCATCCACCCCTCGCAGCTGAGGGCGCCCATCGACAAGGTGCACCCGATGCCCTTCCCGGGTCTCAACATCGACAACCTGCCGTTCTTCGCCGTCATCGCCGCCACCGCGACCGGCGAGACGGTGATCCACGACTGGGTCTACGACAACCGGGCCATCCACCTGTCCGACCTGACCCGGCTGGGCGCCGACGTCCGGCTGCTCGACCCGCACCGGGTGCTGGTCTCCGGGCCGACCCGCTGGTCCGGCGCGGAGATCGTCTGCCCGCCCGCGCTGCGGCCGGCGGTCTGCATCCTGCTGGCCATGCTCGCCGCCAAGGGCACATCGGTGCTGCGCAACGTGGACATCATCGCCCGCGGTTACGAGCAGCTCTACGAGCGCCTGGTCGAGATGGGCGCCCACATCGAGGTCTTCTGACCCGCACACCTGAGGCCATGTTGGCCAACATGGCCCCGGGTCAGCCGACGAGAGCCGCGCGGACCCGGGCGACCACGCCGTCCAGGTCGCGGAGATCGGCGGCACTGAGCCGGATCACCCGCCAGCCCGCTGCTTCCAGCCGGGCGATCCGGGCGTCGTCCCGGACGATCTGCGCCCCGTCGAAGTGGTACGCGCCCTCGTACTCGACCGCCAGCCGCTGTCCCGGGAAGGCCAGGTCGACCCGAGCCACGAACTGCCCGTCGTGCAGCACCTCGAACTGGGGCACCGGCGTCAATCCCCCGAGGACCAAGGCGACGCGCACCCGGGACTCGGGTGCCGACTCGGCACGCGGGTCGACCAACGGGATCGCTCGGCGGACCCGGACGACACCCTTGCGGCCGGGCCCGGCGGTCGGCAGCGCCGCCAACTCCCCGACACCCACGCTGCCACGACGGACCATGGCATCGAGCGCGGCGACCGCGGTGGCCAGCGGTTCCCACGCAGCGACGTCCCAGGCCGTCCTGAGTGCGGAGGTCACGGGGACGTCGTCATGCCACTCCACGTCCGCGGGGGTCAACTCCGCCTGGTGCACCCGCACCTCTCGGGGTCCCTTCCAGAGCACCGACGGTTGCCGCACCACGGTGACCGGGTCGTGCGGTGCCGCGAACGGCGCACCGTGCCATGCGGCGGCCGAATGACCCGCGATCGCAGTGCCCGCGGGGAGCAGCAGCGCCACGGCCGAGCACCGCAGCCGGTGGTCGAACACGAGGCCGGGGTCGGCGTACACCCCGTGCACGAGGCGCCGGTAGCTGCGCTCCCGCAACTGCTTGCGGGTGAGGATGCCCGCGGCGATCGCATGGCTGCCGATGAACACGCCGGTCAGGTCGCTTCGCACCTCGTGGAGCGTGCCGTGTCAGCGACGTCCGCGTGTTCGTCGTCCACAGCCGGGGGCCATGTTGGCCAACATGGCCCCCGAGGTCAGGTGCGGAGCAGGACGGCGACGCCGACGCAGGCGAGCGCCCACAGGCCGCTGGCCAGCGTGCCGATGATGAAGCGCTCCGAGGCGACCGGGGCCTTCAGCTCGTTGAACCGCCCGAGCCCCTTCACCGCGATCAGGACGGCGAGCCCCTCGGCGAAGCCGGCGAGCACCGTGGCGGCGATGGCGGTGCGCTCCAGGACGCCGATCCACACCCCGCCGCGCAGCACCTCCGGGTCCGACGCCCGCCGCCGGGACGGACCCCGGTCGGGGTCGGCGGCGCGGAGCACCGCGGTCGCGACCGGCCCCCCGCCGAGGGCCGCGGCGGCCACCGCGAGCAGCACGCCGACGGCCTGCACCTCCTCCCCCACCCGGCCGGTCCGCCAGGCCAGCGCGCCGGCGACGCCGAGCACCGCGACCAGCAGTGCGGCGCTCGGCCCGCTGCGCCGGGTGTCGCTGCGCGGGGTGAGGACGGCGCCGGCGGCCGCGAGCACGCCGAGCAGCACGAGCGCGGCGATGCTCATCCGACCGCCCGCGCCAGCAGCCGGGCCGCGACCGGGCACAGGTCGCGCTCGACCTCCCAGAGCCCGGCGGCCAGCCGCTGACCGACCGCCTGCCGGGAGATGCCGAGCTCGGCGGCGGCCTCGGCCTGGGTGCGGCCGGCCTCGACCAGCCCGATGGCCTCCCACGCCTGGTCGCTGCGCCGCTCGACCAGCGCGGCGAGCGCGGTCAGCACGGCCTGGGCGTCGGCAGCGGGATCGGCGACCACACCGCGGACGGCGACCCGGACCGGGCGGCGCTTGGCCGCCTCCACCGCCGCACGGGCCGCGATGAAGGCAGCCCCGGCGCCCGCGCGGGTGCTGCCGGGCAACGGGGTCTGCACCGGCCCGGCACCGACCCCGACGCTCCAGCCGCCGTCCCGGACCAGCCGCCGGACCACGTCGACGACGACCGCAGGGTCCTCGAGCACGCCCTGGAACTCGTCACCGGCAGTGCGCTCGAAGCGGAGCACGGTGGGCACCCCCGCCAGTGCGGACAGCACACCGGGGACCCGGTCGGGAGTGCGCCGGCTGCCCCGTTGGTCCACGGTCATCACGAACGGCATTGCGCAAGTCCAACACCTTGCAGGGACAAAAGCAAGGCTGAGGGCTTGTCGAACCAGCGGGTCAGGAGCCGGCCAGCTCGGGCGGGAAGCCGCCGGTCGCGATCGGCCCCCAGCGGTCGATGGTCACCCGCAGCAGCGCCTTCCCCTGCCGCTGCATGGCGGCGCGGTACTCCGCCCAGTCCGGGTGCTCGCCGCTGATCGCGCGGTAGTAGTCGACCAGCGGCTCGAGGGCCTCGGGCAGGTCGAGCACCTCGGCCCGACCGTCCACCTGGACCCAGGCCCCGTCGAAGTCGTCGGACAGCACGCAGAGCGACACCCGCGGGTCCCGCCGCGCGTTGACCGCCTTCGCCCGCTGCGGATAGGTCGAGACGACCACCCGGCCGTGGTCGTCGACGCCGCAGCTCACCGGCGACAGCTGCGCCGAACCGTCGGCGCGGTGGGTGAGCAGCAGGGCCTTGTGACGGGGACGGAGGAAGTCGAGCAGCTCGTCGCGCTCGACCCGGTCGGCGGTGGCGGTCCGTGGCATGGGGTGAACCTACGACCCGGGTACGACACCGACCGGTCGGAGATCACGCCACGGTCGCGGTCGGCCGGTGCACCGACGCCGCGTGTGCTGGGATCACGGCATGCCCGCCGACCGTTCCGCCGAGCCCACCACGGCCGCCGACCGCCCGACGGCCGGGGCCTCTCCGACGGCCGACACCCCCCCTGCCTCCGCCACCTCCTCCGCCGACACCTCCGCCGCCGACACCTCCGCCGCCGCCCACCCGCCGGCCGGGGCCAGCGGCGCGACGTCCCTCGGCCCGGACGACATCGCGCAGGAGACCATCGGCACCCGGGCACCGGTCCCGGGGCCGCAGCGCTCCCAGCGGATGGCCGCCGCGACCCGCAGCGTCGCGATCGCCTCGGCCCAGCTCATCCTCATCGCGATCGCGCTGGTGATCCTCGGCTACGTCTTCGGCAAGCTGTGGGTCGTCCTGCTCCCCGTCGTCCTCGGGCTGCTGTTCACCACCGTGCTGTGGCCGGCCACCCGGTTCCTCCGCAAGCACCACTGGCCTCCGGCGCTGGCGTCCGCGACGGTGCTGCTGGTCTTCCTGGGCGCGATCGGCGGCATCATCGCGGTGATCGCGCCGCAGGTCGTCGGCCAGGTCGAGGAGCTCGCCGACGGCGTGACCGGCGGGCTGCAGCAGGTGCAGGACTACCTGGCCGGGCCGCCGTTCAACCTGGGCGACGAGCAGGTCGGCAACGCCGTCGACTCGGTGATCAACACCGTGCAGAGCAACGCCCAGAACATCGCCGGCTACGCGGTCACCACCGCGACGACGATCGGCAACGCGCTGGTCAACCTGGTCCTCGCGCTGGTGCTGGCCTTCTTCTTCCTCAAGGACGGCCCCAAGTGGACGCCGTGGCTGGCCGCCCAGACCGGGCCGCGCGCCGCGCCGCACGTGGCCGCGCTCTCCAGCAAGGCCTGGACGACGCTGTCGGAGTTCATCCGCCAGCAGGCGCTCGTCGGCTTCGTCGACGCGTTCTTCATCGGGCTCGGCCTGCTGCTCTTCAACGTGCCGCTGGTGCTGCCGCTGGCCGTGCTCACCTTCTTCGGCGCGTTCATCCCGATCATCGGGGCCTTCGTCGCCGGCGCGTTCGCGGTGCTGATCGCGCTGGTGAGCAACGGGGTCAGCACCGCGATCTGGATCCTGGTCATCGTGCTGCTGGTGCAGCAGCTGGAGGGCAACGTCCTGCAGCCGATCATCCAGGGGCGTGGGCTCAACCTGCACGCGGCGGTGGTCATCCTCGCGGTGACCGCCGGCAGCAGCCTGGCGGGCATCATCGGGGCGTTCCTGTCGGTCCCGGTGGCTGCGCTCATCGCGGTGGCCTACCGGTACGGCCGCGACCAGCTCGACGGGCTCACCCCGGAGGTCGGCCCGGACGGGACCACCCACCAGCTCACCGGGGACTCCTCCGGCGCCCAGCTGGTGCGCCGGCCCGCCGAGGCCGAGCCACCGGTCAACCCCGACTCCGAGGACGCCGCACCGCAGGAGGTCGAGATCGGCGGTCACGGGCTGGGGTTGCTCGGGAATGCGCGGCGTCGACTGCGGCTTCACCGGTGAGAAGACCTTGATCCCTGGGAGGACGGACCCGTGCCGCAGCGACCGGAGGACCTCGTCGAGGTGCTCCCCGACGCCGAGCCCCTGCTCGCCCGCGAGGCGGCGGTCTCGACGCCCGAGGAGCGCGCCGGGCTGGTCCTCGTCCACGACCTGGCCGGCGAGTTCGACGCCGCGCACGCCGGCGCCCTGGCCGGTGCCCACCTGCTGGACGCCCTGCCGGCGACCCTGATCGCCCGGTTCGACGTCGACGCGCTGGTCGACTACCGCGGCCACCGGCCGCGCATGGTGTTCAGCGGCGACCGGTACGAGTCCGTCGTCGTCCCCGAGATCGGGTTGTGGGCGCTGGAGGACGACGGCGGCACCCCGTTCCTGCTGCTGCACGGCGCCGAGCCGGACTTCGCGTGGGAGCGGTTCATCGCCTCGGTGCAGCAGCTGGTCGACCGGCTGGGGGTGACCTCGGTGGTGGCGCTGCACGCCATCCCGATGCCGGTGCCGCACACCCGCCCGGTCACCGTCACCGCGCACGCCACGCGCCGCCAGCTCATCGAGTCCTACCCGGTCTACTGGGGCGAGATGCGCATCCCCGGCAGCGTGGGCGCGCTGCTCGAGCTGCGGCTCGGCGAGGCCGGGGTGGACGCCCTCGGGGTCGCCGCCCACGTGCCGCACTACCTGGCCCAGGCCACCTACCCGGCCGCCTCGCTCACCCTGCTGGAGCACCTGGAGACGCTGACCGGGCTGCACGTGCCGACCGAGACGCTGCGCGAGGCCGCGGAGGCCAACCGCACCGAGGTCGACGAGCAGATCGGCCGGTCGAGCGAGAACACCGCCGTCGTCGCCGCGCTGGAGGAGCAGTTCGACTCCTTCACCGCCGCCCGCGACGACACCGGGCTGCTCGGCTTCGGCGGGGAGATGCCCAGCGGCGACGAGCTCGGCGCGCAGATCGAGCAGTTCCTGGCCGAGCAGGAAGGCGACTAGGTCCTCCGTCAGCTCTCCGGGTCGCCGACGTCCATCCGGCGGACCAGGTCGCCCTCGAGGGTGTAGGTGTGCAGGACGAAGGCGTGGCTGAGCAGGTCGCCGTCCCGGTCCCGCACCACCTGCTCGACGAGCACCTCGACCCGCCCGTCCGGCAGCTGCCGAACCCGGCGGGGCGTCACCTGCGGGGCGATCGCCTCCCACTGGCCCAGCCAGTAGGCCCGGACGGCGTCGGTACCCACCACCCGGGTGCCGTGCATCGCGTCCGGCCAGTCCACGTCCGGGGTGACCTGGGACAGGACGGCGTCGACGTCGCGGCTGTTGAAGGCCTCGTAGAGCGCGGCGAAGCGTTCCATGGCCGGACCGTACCCAGCCACCTCGGCCACCGGGGCACGGTCAGCCGAGCAGCACCCGCGCGACGGCGAGCGCGTGCGGGTCGACCGGCGGGCGCGCGGCGGCCCGCAGCCAGCCGGCGAGCGGCCCGGCGACCGCCGGGGAGAGGGTGCGGATCCACTCCGCCGTCCGCGCCCGCGCCTCGGCCACGTGCTCGGACCCGCCGTCCGCGGACACGGCGACCACCTCCGGTCGGGAGGCCAGCAGACCCCGCACGGTCCAGCTGCCACCCGTCGTGCGGTCAGCGAGGCCCTCCAGCCGCTCGGCGGCGGCCAGCAGCAGGTCCACGTCCGGGTCCACGTCCGGGTCCACGTCCGGGTCCACGTCCGGGTTCACGTCCGGGTCCGCCACGCGCCCAGTCTCCTCGACGGCGGAGAGCGGGCGGACCTGCACCGGTCCCCGCGGCGGGTGAGACTCGGGTCACCCCCGACCCGTCCGCCCGGGGCGGGGACCGGGAACAGCCGACCTGCCGAGGAGCGACCCATGCTGTCCGATCGATCACGTCCGGTCATCGAGGCCACCCTGCCCGTCGTCGGCGACAACATCGAGGAGATCGCCCGACGCTTCTACGCCCACCTGTTCGGCGCCCACCCGGAGCTGCTGGACGGCACCTTCAACCGGGGGAACCAGGCCGAGGGCACCCAGCAGGTGGCGCTGGCCGGGTCGGTCGCGGTCTTCGCCAACGGGTTGCTGGAGGAGCCCGAGCAGGTCCCCGAGCACCTGCTCGCCCGCATCGCGCACAAGCACGCCTCGCTCGGGATCACCCCGGCCCAGTACGAGGTGGTGCACGAGCACCTCTTCTGGGCCATCGTCGACGTGCTGGGCGACGCCGTGACACCGGCCGTGGCCGAGGCCTGGGACGAGGTCTACTGGCTGATGGCCTACGCGCTGATCAACATGGAGCGCGGGCTGTACAGCTCCCGCGGCGTCCGGCCGGAGACCGTCTGGCGGGAGTGGGAGGTGACCCAGAAGGTCGCCGAGACCCCCGACGTCACCACGTTCCGGGTCCGGCGCACCGACGACCGGCTGGTCAAGACGTCCCTGCCCGGCCAGTACGTCACGGTGAAGGTGCAGATGCCCGACGGCGTCCACCAGCCACGGCAGTACAGCCTCACCCGCGCCGACGACGGCGAGCACCGGCAGTTCTCGGTCAAGCGGGTGCACGGCGGTGACCGGCCGGACGGCGAGGTCTCCGCCCTGCTCTGCGACCGGGTGCAGGTGGGCGACGTGCTGACGCTGTCACTGCCCTTCGGCGACGTCGTGCTCGACGACTCCGGCCGCCCGGTGGTCTTCGCCAGCGCCGGGATCGGGATCACCCCGATGGCCGGGATGCTCTCGCACCTGACCGCAGCACGCTCCCGGCTGCCGATCACCCTGCTGCACGCCGACCTGGACGAGGCGTCCTTCGCGCTGCGGGACCAGGTGTTCGGCGACGTCTCGCGGCTGCCGCACTCCACGATGCACGTCTGGTACGAGCGCGGGGCGCACACCGACCTGCCGGTCGACGGGGTGCACGCCGGGACGATGGACCTGGACGACGTCGCGCTGCCCGAGGGCGCCGCGTACTACCTGTGCGGCCCGCTGCCGTTCATGCGGTCGATGCGCACCGCCTTGCTGGACCGGGGCGTGCCGGCGCGCGACATCCAGTACGAGGTCTTCGGCCCCGACCTGTGGCAGGCCGACCTGACCACCGAGCCCGCACCGGACGCCCACCGGGTACCCGCTCGCTGACCGCCCCGCACAGCACTGCGGGCCGCGACCGGAGTCCGGTCGCGGCCCGCAGTTCGGCCCCGCTGCAGGGTCCCGCCACGAGCGTGCGAGTGGTGGGGGGCAGCGGGGTCCTTACTCAGCCCCGTTGGCTCACTGAGCCAGGACGACGTGCTCGTTCGGCACGCAGTGCGTCATCGTCAGGCCGGTGACGTCGCGCGGGCCGTTCTTGCCGAGGTTGGCCGCGCGCTGCAGCTCGGCCTCGGTGAGCGTCTGGGTCTGCAGCGGCGGCAGTCCGCGGACGTCGTCCGCGCTGATGCCCAGGCCCTCGCCCACCCGCTGGCCGAGCTCGTCCTCGACCATGAACAGGTGCCACATCATCCGCTCCTGGATGGGCCGGTCGCACTGCGACAGGTTGCCGATCAGGTTGGCGACGAGGTCGTCCTTCTCCCACTGCTCCGACAGCAGGTACCGCTGGCCGGCCTGCGTGTAGTCGTCCGTGCGCGGGATCCGCTTGCGGGTGAGCCGGCCGGTGATCTCCGGGCCCTGCTCGTCGTGCGTCGGGTACTGCGCCTCACGCAGGCCACCGGTGATCGACGGCTCGTAGTTCACGTGCGGGTTGGTGCCCTCGGCGCGGTCCACGCCATAGGCCATCTGACCGTCGCGCTGGTTGGTGGCCACCCGGGTCCGGGGCGCGTTCACCGGCAGCTGCAGGTAGTTGGGACCCACCCGGTAGCGCTGGGTGTCGGAGTAGGAGAACGTCCGGCCGACCAGCATCTTGTCGTCGGAGAAGTCCAGGCCGTCGACCAGCACGCCGGTGCCGAAGGCGATCTGCTCGCTCTCGGTGAAGAAGTCCTCCGGCGCGCGGTTCAGCGTCAGGGTGCCGACCTTGCGCAGCGGGAACTCGTTCTCCGGCCACACCTTGGTGTCGTCCAGCGGGTCGAAGTCCAGCTCGGGGTGGTCGTGGTCGTCCATCAGCTGCACGTGCAGGTCCCACGAGGGGAAGTCGCCGCGCTCGATGGCGTCGTAGAGGTCCTTGGTGTGGACGCCGAGCTCCTTGGCCTGCGCGACCGCGGCGTCGGCCTCGGTCCAGGACTTCAGGCCCTGCTTGGGCAGCCAGTGGTACTTGACCAGCTGGGTCTCACCGGCGGCGTTGACCCACTTGTAGGTGTTCACGCCGAACCCCTGCATGAAGCGGTAGCTGGCCGGCAGGCCGCGCGGGCTGAGCACCAGCGTCATCATGTGCAGCGCCTCGGGCGACTGCGACCAGAAGTCGAAGACCCGGTTGGCGACCTGGCGCTCGAAGGTGACCGGGTCGGGCTTCTGGGAGTGGATGAAGTCGGGGAACTTGATGGCGTCCCGGATGAAGAAGACACCCAGGTTGTTGCCGACCAGGTCCCAGTTGCCGTCCTCGGTGTAGAACTTCACCGCGAAGCCGCGCGGGTCGCGGGCGGCCTCGGAGGAGTCCCGGCCACCGGCGACGGTGGAGAAGCGCAGGGCGACCGGGGTCTCCTTGCCCTTCTCCTGGAACAGCTTGGCGCGGGTGTACTTCGACACCGGCTCGTCGCCGACGGTGCCGTCGGCCACGAAGACGCCGAAGGCGGTCGCGCCGCGGGCGTGCACGACGCGCTCGGGGATGCGCTCCCGGTCGAAGTGGCTGATCTTCTCGAGGAACTGGTAGTTCTCCAACGTGGCCGGGCCACGGGCACCCACGGTGCGCTGGTTCTGGTTGTCGTAGATCGGGTGGCCCTGACGGTTGGTCAGGATCGGCCGGTCGGCCTCACTGGCCGCAGGTCCCTGCGATGCGACGTCGGTCATGCGCGAACTCCTCCTCGGATCGAACTGCTGGTGCTGCCTGTTCCGTACCCGTGCTGCCTGCGCGCGACGACCCCTGAGTGCTGGCAGTCCGCGCAGAGCCCCCAGAAGACGACCTCGGCCTCGTCGACGGCGAACCCCGCCGCGTCCGAAGGGGCCAGGCACGGCGCCGCCCCCACGACGCAGTCGACGTCCGCGACCAGCCCGCACTCCCGGCAGACCAGGTGGTGGTGGTTGTCGCCGACCCGCAGCTCGTACAGCGCCGGCCCACCGGCCGGCTCGATGCGGCGGGCGAGACCGCCACCGACGAGCGCCTTGAGCACCCCGTAGACCGCCTGCGGGGAGATCGAGGGGTGCACGGCGCGCGCAGCGGTGGCGATGGTCTCGGCGTCCACGTGGGGGTGCTCGGCGAGGACCCCCAGCACGGACAGCCGGGGGCGCGTGACACGGAGCCCCGCCGCCCTCAACCGCTCGTCCCAGGCCGTCTCCATCGCCGACCACTCAACCCTGTTCTCTTGAGTAGGTCAAATCAACGCGAGGACCCGGCCGCTGCAGACGACGGGTCCCGACGTCTCAGGGCTCGCGGCCGAGGAGGGCGGCGAGCCGGTCGATCGCCGGGGACTCCTCGGCGGCCGGCAGCGTCGGGGCGAACGGCTGCCGGCCCTCCGGCAGCCGGCCGAGCAGGTCACGGGTGAACGGCACCTCCTGCTCGGCGAGCTCGTCGGCGTAGGGGGCGGCGCGGCCGGTCGCGCGGGCCAGGTCCCAGCCGTGCACCAGCGTCTCGACGGTCCGCAGGTGCACCACCGCCGGCCCGGGCAACGTGCCGACAGGCAGGGTGTGCGCCCGATCGAGGACGCCCGGGGCGGCCAGCGCCTGCAGCAGTTCGGCGGCCGCGGTGTCGTAGGCCGCGGCGGGGTCGTCGCCGAGCTGGTCGACGTGCCCGCGGCGGCCGAGCTGGTCCATCGGCGGCAGCGGTTCCCCGCGCAGCACCCGGGTGCACAGCCGGTCGCCCCCGACGAGGTGGTTGACCAGCTGGCGGACGGTCCAGTCCGGGCACGGCGTCGGCAGCTGCCACTGGTCGTCGGTCACGGCGTGGACCAGCCGGCGGGTGCCGTCGAGTGCGGCGGCCAGCCCGGCCAGGGGGTCGGTCACGGGGTCCTCCCGGGGTCCGGCGTCAGGTCGTCGGGAGGTCGGCGCGCTGCCGGCCGGCGACGTCGAAGAGGTCGCCGTGCTCGGCGACCCGGGCCAGCACGTCGTCGGTGCGGAAGCGGACCGTCTCCGGGTCCCCACCGTCGCGCAGGTCGTCGACCTCCGTCCACCGCAGCGGCGTGGAGACCGTGGCGTGCGGGCGGGCGCGCAGCGAGTACGGGGCGACCGTCGTCTTGGCGGTGTTGTTCTGGCTCCAGTCGACCAGCACCTTGCCCGGCCGCAGCGCCTTCTCCATCCGCCAGACGACCTGGTCGGGGGTCTCCCCCGTGAGCTGCTGGGCCAGCGCCTTGGCGTACCGGCTGGGGTGCTCCTTGTCGGCGCACCGGATCGGCGCGTAGACCTGCAGGCCCTTGGAGCCCGACGTCTTCACCACCGGGTCCAGCCCGTCGGCGACCAGCTGCTCGCGCAGCCGGTGCGCCACCCGGGCGCAGTCGACGACGTCGGTGCCCGGGCCGGGGTCGAGGTCGAGGACCAGCAGGTCCGGCAGCTGCGCGCTGCCCTCGTCGTCCACCTGCCACTGCGGCACGTGCACCTCCAGCGCGGCCAGGTTCGCCGACCAGACCAGGTCCGGGACGGCGGTCAGCAGCACCATGTCCAGCGTCTCCCGGCCCCGCGACGAGCCGGGCGTCGGGACGGTCACCGACGTCACCCACTCCGGCGCGTGCCGGGCGCTGTTCTTCTCGAAGAACGCCTGCCCCTCGACGCCGTTCGGCCACCGGGTGAAGGTGACCGGCCGGTGCGCGACGTGCGGCAGCAGCACCGGCGCGATCCGCACGTAGTAGTCGATGACCTGCGCCTTGGTGAACGAGACCTCGGGGAACAGCACCTTGTCCAGGTTGGAGACCTCGAGCTGGCGGCCCTCGATGTGCACCCGCTGCCTCATGGTTCCCGCACCACGTCGTCGGGCCGGACGTCGTCGCGCAGGCCGCGCCACGCCGGGTGCCGCAGCCGGCCCTCCCGGGTCCACTCGCCGTAGCGGACCTCGCCGACGACCAGCGGCTCGACCCACTGGGCGTCCCGGGTGACGTCGCGGGGCAGCGCGTCGGCGAAGGGAGAGGTCGACCGCGCGGTGAGCAGCGGCGCGAGGTCGGCGAGCGCCTGGGCGGTGAAGCCGGTGCCCACGTGACCGGCGAAGACCAGCCGCCCGGTGTCGTCGTGCACGCCGACCAGCAGCGAGCCGATCCCGCCGGCCCGCCGGCCCTCGCCCGGCCGCCAGCCGCCGACGACCACCGACTGGGTCCGCAGGTTCTTCACCTTGCGCCAGTCCGGGCCCCGCCCGCCGGGCCGGTAGGGCGAGTCCAGCCGCTTGGCGACGACGCCCTCCAACCCGTTCTCCCGGCTGGCCGCCTGCACCTGGTCGCCGTTCCCCCGGAACCAGGGGGTGGTGACCCAGCGGTCCGAGGCCAGGCCGAGGGCGTCGAGGCGCTCCCGGCGCTCGGTCCAGGGCAGCGCGAGCAGGCTCTCGCCGTCCAGCGCGAGCAGGTCGAACACCAGGTAGGTCACCGGCGCGGCCGCGGCCATCCGGGCGACCTCCGGGCCGGTGCGGTGCATCCGGCCCTGCAGCAGCCCGAAGTCCGGCCTGCCCCGCCCGTCCAGGGCCACGACCTCGCCGTCGACCACCACGTCGTGACCGGCGAGCACCTCGGGCAGCCGGTGCAGCTCGGGGTAGGTGCCGGTGACGTCGTTGCCGCTGCGCGCCCGGAGCCGCAGCCGCCCCGCCCGTACGTGCGCCAGCGCCCGGACGCCGTCCCACTTGAACTCGTACCCCCACCGCGGGTCGTCGCTGCGGGGCAGCTCGCCGATCGCGGCCAGCATCGGCGGGAGGTCCTCGGGCACCCCGGCGACCGGAGCGGCGGTGACCGGGTCGGCGTCGAGCTTGCGCATGTTCCAGCTGCCGTCGGGCAGCCGGAACACCACGTACCGGCCGGTCAGCCGCTGCCCGTCGAAGGCGACGGTGACGTGGTCGTCGGCCCACTTCTCGGTCGCGTAGCGACCGGCGTCCCAGATGCTCACCTGCCCGCCGCCGTACTCGCCGGCGGCGATGGTGCCGGAGAACGAGGCGTACTCCAGCGGGTGGTCCTCGGTGGGGACGGCGAGCCGGTTGACCCCCGGCTCGGTCGGCGGCCCCTTGGGCACCGCCCAGCTCCTCAGCACACCGCCGCGCTCCAGCCGCAGGTCCCAGTGCACCCGTTCGCCGGTGCGCCCGCGGGGCGTGTGGTGCTCGTGGACGACGAAGGTGTCGTCGTCGCCGGCGGGCAGCGGCTGGTCCGGCGGCGGCACCGGCTCAGCGGTGCGCGCCGGGTCCCGCTTGGCCCGGTAGCTGGCCAGGGGGTCGCTGGGCGCCGGTTCCCTGGACGTCATGGGGTCAGGCGGTCTTGCGGGCCCGGGAAGCGCGCTTGGCCGGCTTGGCCGGCTCGTCGTCCGCCTTCCCGGCAGCGGCCTTCTCCGCGGGCGCCTTCGTGGCCGGCGCCTTCTTCGCGGGTGCCTTCTTCGCGGGGGCCTTGCGGGCGGTGCTCTTCCCCGCCGGCGGTGCCTCGTCGGCGTCGTCGGCCGAGCTGTCGTCGCCACCGGCCGCGGGTGCGTTGCCGCCGGCCCGCTCGACGCTGCGCCGCAGCGCGCTCATCAGGTCGACCACCGCGCCACCGCCGTCGTCGGCCGCGTCGGGCGCCTGCTGCACCTCACCGCCGGACTGCTTGGCCTCCAGCAGCTGCTGCATCGCCTCGCGGTAGTCGTCGGTGAACGCCGACGGGTCGAAGTCGCCGGCCATCGTGGAGATGAGCGACTCGGCCATGGCGAGCTCGGCGGCCTTGACCGGCACGTCCTCGTCGAGGAAGCCGAAACCCGGCCGGCGGATCTCGTCGGGCCACCGCATGGTGTGCAGCACCAGGACGCCGTCGCGGACCCGCAGCACGGCCAGCGACTCCCGCTGCCGGATGGCGATCTTGGTGATCGCGACCTGGCCGGCGTTCTCCAGCGCGGTGCGGAGCAGCACGTAGGGGCGGGTGGCCACCCCGTCGGGCTCCAGGTAGTAGGTCTTCTCGAAGTGGATCGGGTCGATCTGCTCCTGGTCGACGAACTGGAGCACCTCGATCTCGTGCGTGGTGCCCAGCGGCAGCTGCTCGAAGTCCTCGTCGGTCAGCACGACGAGCTGGCCGTCGGGCAGCTCGTAGCCCTTGGCGATGTCGGCGTACTCGACCTCCTCGCCGTCGACCGAGCAGACCCGCTTGTACTTGACCCGGCCACCGTCGGTCACGTGCACCTGGTGGAACCGGATGTCGTGGTCCTCGGTCGCCGAGTACAGCTTCACCGCGATGCTCACGAGCCCGAAGGAGACTGCGCCACGCCAGATCGACCGCACGCTCTACCTCCAGGCCCGGTGTCCTGCGACACACGTCTCGACAAGATCGCAGGATAGGCGCTCAGGCGGCCTCACGGCAGGGCGAGATCAGCACTCTGCGTGGTCGTCCCCCCGGAGGGTGACCGGCGTGCCCGCGGGGACCGGCCTGAGCGGGCACGCAGCGTGACCGGATCAGTCCTCGTCGTCCCCGCCGGCCATCGCCTTGTGCTGCAGGGAGTCGTAGGCGAACTGCCCGACGTCGGCGAGGGCGACCATGGTCATGGTCAGCGCGGCCAGCCGGGTCGCCTTCGGCACCGTGGCGTAGCCGAACACCAGGGACGTCGCCGTCCACTGCGCCAGGCAGAACGGGCAGGTCACCAGCTCGCCGATGGCGTGCTTGACCCCGCCGTGCACGCGGATCTCCTCGGCCACCTCCGCCTCGCCGGACTGGCCCCGGAAGGTGGTGAACGGCGCGCGCAGCGGGCTGGCCACCGGGTCCTTGGCGATGGTGCGGGCGATCCGGAACGTGGCGATGGTCAGCAGCACGGCGTCGCCCAGCGGGATCCGGGTCGGCAGCTCCTTGCCCGAGGCCCGCACGGCCGCCGCGCCCGCCGCGGTGAGCGTCAGGTAGGTGCCCATCGCCCCGAGCAGCCCACCGAGCGGTCGGTCCTCGCCGTGGGCGTACTCCTCCTTCTGGGTGCGCGCCCAGCGCCGTACCGGTGCGCCGATGCGCGTGACCTCGTCTGCAGTCGCCATGGCCGCCCGTTACCCCCGCGCACCGGTGGCCATGCCGCCGGCCGGCGGGAGAGGCATCACGCATGGCGCCGGGGCTGGCGGGTAGGGCGACCGCACGACGCCGGTCACCCGACCGGCTCCCCCGTCCACCGGACGGCGAGCGTGCGCGCACCGCGGCACGCAGAACGGAGGCACCACCATGACCGAGTCCGACCAGGCCGCCCGCGACTCCGCGCTGAACGACGCGGAGTTCCCCGACGACGAGCGCGGCCTCACCGGGACCACGGACGCCGACACCTCCGGCACCGACCCCGCCGGCCAGACCGCCCGGGACATCTCCTACGAGGACGACGGCGTCCCGGACATCGCCGACGACGACCACCCGACGGAGTCCCTGGCCGAGGACCCCGAGTTCGCCCCGGTGCCCGGCGAGCGGGCCGGCGCCAGCGCCGACTTCGGCACGACCGCCGCCGAGCAGTCCGAGGGCGAGTCGCTGTCGGGCCGGCTGGACCGCGAGGTGCCCGACACCGGGCTGGACCCCACCGACGACGTGCGGGCGGCGGAGACCCACGACCGCACCGTCCCGCAGATCAGCCAGGACGGCGTCTCGGAGCGGGCCGACTCCTTCACCGACAGCGTCACCGACGACGTGACCGCCGGCTCGGACGACCCGACCGGCGGCGAGGGTCCCGAGGAGCGGGCCATGCACCTCACCGACGGCTGAGGGCAGCGGCGGGGGCCACCTGATTGGTGCCCCCCTGACCACGAGGCTAGGTTGGGCGCCACGGTTGAGCAGCCAGCCGTCGCCTGTCCAGGCCCTGGCCAGGCGTGTCCGGAACACCCCGCGTGTCCCGGGCCGCGTAGGACCGGCCGGTGTACCGCAGTACATTGGCTGAGCTGAGCGTGCCCGACGGGCATCGCCGCTGAGAGGAGCTGCAGTCCGTGACCTCATCCGAGTCGCCCGCCGAGGGCTCGCGCGACGTGTCGGCCCCGGCTGACTCGAACGAAGCGCCCTTCGACGACGTGATCACGCTGTCGACGTCCACCGACGACGACGGCACGGTCACCGTGACGGTCGTCGGCGAGGTCGACACCTTCACCGCACCGGTCCTGCGGGCGTCCCTGGACACCCAGCTGGAGCAGCAGCCGACCGCCCTGGTCATCGACCTGTGCGGCGTGCAGTTCCTCGGCTCGGCCGGTCTGGCCGTCCTCGTGGAGACCCAGAAGTCGGCGCGCTCCCGCGACGTCGGGCTGCGGCTGGTGGCCAACACCCGCGCCGTGACCCGCCCGCTGGAGGTCACCGGCCTGATCGACCTGTTCACGATCGCCGAGAAGGCGTAGCACCCCGCACGTCGACGACGGGCGCCTCTCCCTCCGGAGAGGCGCCCGTCGTCGTTGGCGAGGTGCTGTTCCGGCCCCGCTGCAGGGGCCCGCGTCGAGCTGGTGCCGTGCTGGAACGGCCCCGTCGCAGGGGCCCGCCGCGAGCTCGCGAGTGGTGGGTGGCGACGGGGCCCTTCATCAGGCGCTGAGCAGGCTGCAGACGCCGGCCTCGAGGGTCCGCTGCGCCGTCCGGTCGTCGGGTGCCCGGGAGGCCTCGGCCAACGCGTCGGCGATCGTCTCGCCGTGCTCGTACCGGTCGACCACCCGCGGGTCCACGTAGCTGGCCTTGCACACCGCCGGGGTGTTGCCCAGCTGCTCGGAGACCTTCACGTAGGCCTGCCGGACCACCTTGCCGCGCGCCGTCCTGCTCCTGGGCGGGGGCTCCTCGGCCAGCGTGGCGGCCATCATCACCGTCGCCGTCCAGGTGCGGAAGTCCTTCGCGGTGATCTCCGCGCCGCTGATCTCCTTCAGGTAGGCGTTGATCTCGTCGCTGGTCACGTCGTGCCAGCTGCCGTCCGGCAGCGGGTAGCCCAGCAGCTCGTCGCCCTGGTCGGCGGGCCGCTTGAGCAGCTCCCGCACCACCACCGCGGTCGGCTGGTCGATCAGCTCCAGCTCGCGCTCGATGCCGCCCTTGGCGGTGTAGTGGAAGAAGACCCGCTCACCGCGGACCTCGACGTGCTCGCGGCGCAGGGTGGCCAGCCCGAAGGTGCCGTTGTCCTCGGCGTACTGCTCGCTGCCCACCCGGAACGCCCCCAGGTCGAGCAGCCGCACACCGCAGGCCAGCACCCGGTCGCGGTTGAGGCCTGTCGTGCCCAGCGCGTGCAGGACGGCGTCCCGGACGTCGGGCAGCTGGTGGCTGATCTCCAGCACCCGCTCGTGCTTCGCGGCGTCCCGCTTGACCCGCCACAGGTCGTGGTAGCGGTACTGCCGCCGACCGGCGGCGTCGGTCCCGACCGCCTGGATGTGGCCGTTGGGCCACGGGCAGATCCACACGTCCTTCCAGGCCGGCGGGATGGCCAGCGACTTCAGCCGGTCCAGCCGGTCGTCCTTGATCAGCACGCCGTCGGAGTCGTAGTAGGCGAACCCACGTCCGGCCCGGCGTCGGGTCCAGCCCCGGGCGTGCAGGTCACTACGGCGCAGTCTCACGCCGTTGGGATGGGCACCATCGGGTCGGCTCAAACCCGTTGGAGGGACACGTCGTCCGCTCGAGGGAGGGGTCTGCGCCGGTGCGGAGGTGGGGATCCCGGCCGGGCGGTCTACCGTCAGGGGTTCCGGGCCCAGCCCGGCCCCTCCGCACCGTCCGGCGCTTCCGCGCCGGTCCGGGCAGCGGTGGTGCGCTGACGATGGACTGCCACGTGCCCGTCCGGGACGTGGGGACGACGAAGGAGCGAACGAGGCATGGTCGACACGACGGGCGCCGACGCCCCCAGCGGCGAACGGCGCGCCGAGCGTCTGGAACTGAAGGTCCCGACCTCGCCGACGCAGCTCCCTGCGGTGCGCGCGATGGCCGGGGACCT
This sequence comes from Geodermatophilaceae bacterium URHA0031, assembly GCA_000620205.1. Classification (GTDB taxonomy): domain Bacteria; phylum Actinomycetota; class Actinomycetes; order Mycobacteriales; family Geodermatophilaceae; genus Modestobacter. The sequence continues at coordinate 251,237 of JHVP01000001.1, forward strand.
CGCGATGCGGATGGACTTCGACCTCGACGCGGTCGAGGACCTCCGGCTGGCCGTCGACGAGGCGTGCGCCACGCTGGCCTCGGTCGCCCTGGGTGGCGCCCCGCTGACGGTGGTCTTCGAGGCCAGCCGGGAGGGCCTCCGCATCGACGCGTGGGTGCCCACCTCCCCCGGCGTCGACGTGCCGCGTGACGGCTTCGGCTGGGCGGTGCTGGAGGCGCTGGTCGACACCGTCGAGGCCGGTCCGAGCGACCAGGCCACCGTGGCCGCCGGCAACGGCTCGGACACCCCGGTCGCCGGCATCGCGCTGGTCAAGAAGCTGCGCCGGTACAGCACCGGCGACCTGAACACCGAGCCCGGCGCCGACGTGTCGGTCGCCCGGTGACCCCGGCGGCTGCCACGGACTCCCCGGCCGCCGACGACGCCGTGCACGGGTCCGGCAACCCCACCCCGCGGTCACCCGCCGACGAGCCCACCGCCCCGCTGACGGCGGTCACCGCCGACGACGCGGTGGCACCGGACAAGGTCGCGGAGACGCCCGTCCCGATCTCCGAGAACCGCAGCCGGGCCGAGCGGACCGCGCCGCTGTTCCTGGAGCTGTCCACCCTGGAGAAGGGCGACCCGCGCCGGGAGCGGCTGCGGGAGATCCTGGTCGAGGAGCACCTGCCGCTGGTCCGGCACTTCGCCCGCCGGTTCAGCAACCGCGGTGAGCCCTTCGACGACCTGCTCCAGGTCGGCACGCTCGGGCTGATCGCCGCGATCGACCGGTTCGACCCGACCCGCGGGGTGGAGTTCCTGTCCTTCGCCGTCCCCACGATCACCGGCGAGATCAAGCGGCACTTCCGCGACCAGGGCTGGTCGGTGCGGGTGCCGCGGCGGCTGCAGGAGCTGCACCTCTCGCTGAACGCGGCGGTCAGCGAGCTGTCCCAGAAGAACGGGCACGCCCCGACGCCGTCGGAGCTGGCCGAGCACCTGGGCATCCCGCGCGCCGAGGTCCTGGAGGGGCTGGCGGTGGCCAACGCCTACCGCAGCAGCTCCCTGGACGAGCGGCTGTCCGGCGAGGAGGACTCCCCCACCCTGGCCGCGACCCTCGGCGAGGAGGACGCCGCGCTCGAGGGCGTGGAGTACCGCGAGTCGCTGCAGCCGCTGCTGGCCACCATCCCGGCCCGCGAGCGCCGCATCCTGATCCTGCGGTTCTTCGGGAACATGACCCAGTCGCAGATCGCCGCGGACATCGGCATCTCCCAGATGCACGTCTCCCGGCTGCTCAGCCAGACCCTGGCCAAGCTCCGCGAGGGCCTGCTCAAGGACTGAGGAAGGACCCCCCTGCCCCCACCGCTCGCAGGCTCGCGGCGGGACCCTGCAGAGGGGCCGAACGACGGCCGGCACCGCAGTTCGGTGCCGGCCGTCGTCCGTGTCACTGCTGGTCGGGCTCCTCCGGGGCGGTGATCTGCGGCGGGGTGCTGCGGACGTCCTCGGCCACCTGGGACAGCGGCGGGGGCGTCGGCATCTCCGCGGCCAGGAGGCCGGGCTGGACGCCGATGCTGGACAGCTCGATCCTGGCCTCGGGCTGGTCCGCGGCCGCCGGGAGCTGGGACTCGAACCAGCTGCTCGTGTCCAGCGACTGGGCCGGGGCCGCCGCAGCCGCCCCGGTGCCGCCGTTGCCGTTGGTCGAGGCGTCGACGTCCAGCCAGGACCGCTGCTCGCCGTCCGCGCCGCCCAGCCGGGACAGCCCCTCCAGCGCCTTGCTGAACTCGCTGGGGACGATCCACATCTTGTTGGCGTCGCCCTGCGCGATCTTCGGCAGCGTCTGCAGGTACTGGTAGGCCAGCAGCCCCTGGTCGGGCTTGCCGTCGTGGATGGCCTGGAACACCGTCTCGATCGACTTGGCCTGACCCTGCGCCTGCAGGAACAGCGCCGCGCGCTCACCCTCGGCCCGCAGGATCCGGCTCTGCCGCTCGGCCTCGGCCTCCAGGATGGCCGCCTGCTTCTTGCCCTCGGCGGAGAGGATCGCCGAGGCCTTCTGGCCCTCGGCGGTGGTGATCGCCGACTGCCGCTGGCCCTCGGCGGTCAGGATGACCGCGCGCTTGTCGCGGTCGGCGCGCATCTGCTTCTCCATCGAGTCCTGGATGGACGGCGGCGGGTCGATCGCCTTGATCTCCACCCGGGCCACCCGCAGCCCCCAGGGGCCGGTGGTGCCGTCCAGCACCTCGCGCAGCTGGGAGTTGATCCCGTCCCGGCCGGTGAGCGCGCCCTCCAGGTTCAGCCCACCGACGACGTTGCGCAGCGTCGTGGTGGTCAGCTGCTCCATGCCGGTGATGTAGTTCGCGATGCCGTAGACCGCCAGCCGCGGGTCGGTGACCTGGAAGTAGACGACGGTGTCGATGCCCACCTGCAGGTTGTCCGCGGTGATCACCGGCTGCGGCGGGAAGGAGATGACCTGCTCCCGCAGGTCGATCGTGGCCCGGACCCGGTCGACGAACGGCACGAGCAGGGCCAGGCCGGGTGAGAGCGTCCGGCTGTACCGACCCAGGCGCTCGACGACCTTCGCCTGGGCCTGCGGGACGATCGTCACGCTCTTGGCGAGGACGATGACCACGAAGAGCGCGACCACGATGAGCGCTATCAATGCGGGGGTCACGAGGACGGTGCTCCGTTCCTAGGAGGTGCTGCGTGCCAGCGATCCTGCACCGTCCGAGACGGACGGGTCACCGATTCCGTTCCCGGTTCCTCCAGAAGCGTGCTCAGCAGTGCCCGACGTAGGCGATCGGCCCCTCGATCTGCACGATCCGCACCTCGTCGCCCACCTCGAACACCTCGCCGTCGAGCTGGGTGCGCGCCGTCCACTCGTCGTGGCCCATCCGGATCCGGCCGTGCTCGTCGTCCACCCGCTGGCTCACCACGGCCGTGCGCCCGACGTAGACGGCCACGCCGTCGATCTGCTCCGGGGTGCGGTCGACCAGGTGCCGCTTGGCGACCGGGCGGACGACGACCAGCAGCGCCGCCGAGACGACGACGAAGGCGAGCAGCTGGACCGGCACGCTGTCGGTGAGGAACGCCGCGCTCATCCCGCCGAGCGCACCACCGGCGAACATCAACAGCACCAGGTCCAGGCTGGCCATCTCGCCCGCGGCGAAGAGGCCTGCGGCGATCAACCAGAGCAACCAGGCAGCCACGTTTCGCAGTCTGGCACGCGCGGGCCGCCCGGCGGTGCCCTCCGCGGCCAGTGGCGCGGGGTCGTAGCCTCGTCAGTCGTGCACGACATCGCCGCCGGCCGGGTCGCCGTCTGGGCCACCGCCTGGCTCTCCGGCCGGACCTCCTACGACGCCGCCCTCGACGCCCTGCTCGGCGACACCGCCCACCGCGTGGTCGGGCTCCCCGGCACCGACGAGGCCGTCCCGCTGGGCTGGGCGCTGAGCGCCCTGCGCGGGCTCGGCGAGCAGCGGCTCCGGCTGGTGCTGCCGGTGCCCGGGGACACCCGCGGCATCCCGGCCGTCCCGTCGCTGGTCGCGGCGGCGCTCGAGTCCGGTCAGGCCGCGGTCGGTGCGCGGGTCGCGCTGGTGCCCGAGGCCGTCGGCCCGGAAGCCGTCTCCTGGACGGCGGTCGACCTGGCCGGCGCCCCGCCGGTCCCGCCGGCGGTGGAGGGCAACCTGCGGGCGGCCTCCGGCGAGCTCGACCTCGCCGTCGGCGACGCCGCCCGCACGCTGGTGGCGCTGGACCTGGCGCGGTGGAACCCCGAGGTGCCCGCGCTGCTGGCCGGGCTGGCCAGGTCCGTGCGCGCGCCCGGGCTGCCGGACGACCACGACCCGCTGGCGCTGTCGGTGCTGGGCCGGGCGCAGCGGCTCTCCCAGGTGCTCGACCTGGCGATGGCCGACGCCCCCGGCGCCGCGGTCACCCACGCCCAGGCCGCGGCGCGGGACGACGCGCTGCGCCCCCTGGCCCAAGCCGTACGCGCCGCGACCATGGCCTCGTACAACTGGGTGCCCAGGTGACCACGGTCGCGGCGTAGCCGCTCCGGTCCACGAGTGGGGGCCGGAGGCCTCCTCGACGGGGGGCGGCCAGCGGCTCCGCTCAGGTCGGGGACGGCTCCTGGCCGCGGTGTCGTCCGCCAGGACGACGGATGAAGCAGCAGGACGCGGGGCAGTTGGTGCCCAGGCGGGGCTCTCCGCCGGCCCGCCGCTCCTCCAGCAGCTCGCGCAGCGAGGTGACGAACGCCGGGTGGGTGCCGGCCGTCCCCGCGCGGACGAACGCCAGCCCCAGCTCGCCGGCGGTCTCCTCGGCCTCGTTGTCCAGGTCCCAGATCACCTCGAGGTGGTCGCTGATGAACCCGACCGGGAAGACGACGACCGCCTTCTCCCCCGACTCGGCCAGCGCCCGCAGGTGGTCGTTGACGTCGGGTTCCAGCCACGGCACCGACGGCGGCCCGCTGCGGCTCTGCCAGACCAGGTCGAACGAGCGCCCCGGGGCCGCGGCGTCGACGACGAGCTGGGCCGCCCGCATCAGCTCGGCCTCGTAGGCCCCGCCCTGCGGCCCGGCGACGGCGGCCATCGCGTCCGGGATGCTGTGCGCGGTGGCGACCAGCCGGGCGGTGTCGCGCACGTCCTCGGGCAGCGCGGCGATCGCGGCAGCCAGCGCCTCGGCGTTGGCCCGCACGAAGCCGGGCGCGTCGAAGTAGTGCGGCAGCTTCTCCGCGGTCGGGCCGGCCGGCGCCGTCGGGTCGAGCTCCAGCGCGACCCGGGCCCGGGCGACGTCCTCGTGGTACTGCCGGCAGCCGGAGAAGGAGGCGTAGGCCGAGGTCGCGAGCACGTAGGCGTGCGCGATGCCGTCCTCGGCCATCTGCCGCCACGCGTCCTCGACGTAGGGCGCCCAGTTGCGGTTGCCCCAGTACACGGGCATGTCGATGCCGACCGAGGCGAGCTCGGCCTCCAGGGCGGCCACCAGCGCCTTGTTCTGGTCGTTGATCGGGCTCACGCCCCCGAAGTGGTGGTAGTGCTCGGCGACGTCGAGCAGCCGCTCGGGCGGGATGCCGCGGCCGCGGGTGACGTTCTCCAGGAACGGCATGACGTCGTCGTGGCCCTCGGGCCCGCCGAAGCCGAGCACCAGCAGCGCCTCCCGCCGGCCGGCGGGGGCCGGTTCGGTGGAGGGCTCGACGCCGCCGTTGTTGCGGACGGCGAGCGACGGGTCCTGGTCCGGCTGCTGGTGGGGCGGGGTGAGGGAGGCACCAGCGGGCAGCGGGTGCCGGGGGCGTGCGAGGTCGGTCACCAGCCCGTCATACCCCCACGGCGTGGAAACCGCCGTCGACGTGCACGATCTCACCGGTCGTCGCCGGGAACCAGTCCGACAGCAGCGCGGCCACGGCCTTGCCGGCGGGCTCGGTGTCGGTGACCGACCAGCCCAGCGGGGCGCGACCCTCCCACGCCTCCTCGAACTGGGCGCTGCCCGGGATCGACTTCATCGCCATGGTGCGCAGCGGCCCGGCCGCGACGAGGTTCACCCGCACGCCCTCGGAGCCCAGCTCCCGCGCCAGGTAGCGGGAGGTCGACTCCAGCGCCGCCTTGGCCGCGCCCATCCAGCCGTACACCGGCCAGGCGACGGTCGCGTCGAAGGTCAGCCCGACCACGGAGGCGGTGTCGCCGAACAGCGGGCGGCACGCCTGGGTGAGCGAGGCCAGCGACCAGCTGGACACCTGGAAGGCGGTGGCCGCGTGCTCCCACGCCACCTCGGTGAACCCGTCGCCCATCGCCTCCTGCGGCGCGAACCCGATCGAGTGGACGACGCCGTCCAGACCGTCGACGTGCTCGCGCAGCCGGTCGGCCAGCGTGGCCAGGTGCTCGGTGTTCGTGACGTCCAGCTCGACCACCGCCGCCTCCTGCGGCAGCCGCTTGGCGATCCGCTGGCACAGCGACAGGGCGCGGCCGAAGTTGGACAGGACGACGGTGGCGCCCTGCTCCTGCGCGATGCGCGCCACCGAGAAGGCGATCGACTGCTCGGTGAGCACGCCGGCGACCAGGATCTTCTTGCCCTCGAGAATGCCCATTGCTAGTGCCCCATCCCCAGTCCGCCGTCGACCGGGACGACCGCCCCGGTGATGTACCCCGCCTGCTCGCCCGCCAGGAAGCGGACGACGCCGGCGATCTCGTCCGCCTCGGCGAGGCGGCCCAGCGGCACCTGCCCGAGGATCTCCTGCTGCCGCGCCTCCGGCAGCTCCGCGGTCATGTCCGTGGCCACGAAACCCGGCGCCACCACGTTCGCGGTGATGTTGCGGCTGCCCAGCTCGCGGGCGATCGACCGGGCGAGCCCGACCAGCCCGGACTTGCTGGCTGCGTAGTTGACCTGCCCGGCCGAGCCCAGCAGCCCCACCACCGAGCTGATGAAGACCATGCGACCGGAGCGGGCCCGCACCATCTTCGGCGCCGCGCGCTTGGCGACCCGGTAGGCGGCGGTGAGGTTGGCGTCGATGACGTCGGTGAACGCGTCCTCGCCCATCCGCAGCAGCAACCCGTCCCGGGTGATGCCGGCGTTGCTCACCAGCACCTCGACCGGCCCCTGGTGCTCCTCGACCTCGGTGAACGCGCGGTCCACCGCCGCGGCGTCGGTGACGTCGCACTGCACGCCGAACAACCCCTCGGGGGCACCGCTGCCGCGGTGGGTCACCGCGACCGAGTCGCCGGCCTCCGCGAACGAGCGGGCGATCGCCAGCCCGATCCCCCGGTTCCCGCCGGTCACCAGCACCGACCTGCCCACCGTGCTCACCCCATCGCCGCCGGCCGCCTGTCCCGTCGGGGTGAACCTATCCGGTGGCCGCAGGTCGCACTCGGGCGAGCCCGGTCGGCCCACCCGGTCGGCCGGGCCTTCCGCTGCAGCCCGCAGCTGGCTAGCTTCGGCAGTCCGGGGGCTGGGAGGTCGGGCCGTGGACGCACTGCTGCCCTTCCTCAGCGGGCGCCGGGCCGTGGTGGCCTGGCTGGTGGCCGCGCTGCTGGTCACCTTCCTGGCGACCCGGTTCGTCACCCGGGCGATCCGGGCCGGCCGGGGTCCGTTCCGCGACGCCAGCGTCGGCGGGGTCCACCTGCACCACGAGGTGTACGGCATCTTCCTGCTGCTGGGCACCGGCACGGCCGAGTTCACCTACCGTCCCGGCGGGGCCGGGCAGTACGTGCTCGCGGCCCTGTTCGGGGTGGGGGCCGCGCTCACGCTCGACGAGTTCGCGCTCTGGCTGCACCTGGACGACGTCTACTGGTCCGCCGAGGGGCGCAGCTCCGTCGACGCCGTGCTGCTCGCCCTGCTGGTCGGCGGCCTGCTGCTCTTCGGCGCCAACCCCTTCGACACCGACGAGGCCGGCGGCGAGGTCGCGGTGCTGGTCACCGTGGTGGTCAACTCCGTGTTCGCGCTGATCAGCATCCTCAAGGGCCGGGTGGTGGCCGGGGTGGTGGGGGTGTTCGTGCCGTTCGTGGCGCTGTTCGCCGCGCTCCGGCTGGCCCGGCCCACCTCGCCGTGGGCCCGGCGCCGGTACCCGCCCGGGTCCGACCGCGCCCGCCGGGCCCAGGAGCGCTTCCCGGCCGGGCGCCGGAACCGGTGGGACGCGCTGGTCGACCTCTTCGCCCCGGGCACGCGCCCGGCGCTGCCCCGCGGCGCGGCGCCGGTGGACGGCTGACCGGGGGACCCGGTGCCCGGCCCGGCGCCATCCGCACTCCGTCCGCGGGCAGCCCCTGACCGGCAGCCGGCAGCACTAGCCTGCGGAGGTGGCCAACGAGGACGTCGGCCCCCCGCGCGCCGGGCGGCCGCAGCACCACCGGCCGGCTGCCGCCCGCGCGGAGGGAGCCGGCGGTGCCGAGGGCCTCGGTGAGGTGATGAGCGAGGTCGCGCGGTCGCTGCAGGAGGAGCACGCCGACCTGGCGGCGACGCTGGACACCATCACGGCCGGTGCCGTCGACGCCGTGCCGGGTGTCGAGTCCGCGAGCATCAGCTACGTGATCGGGCGCCGCTCCGTGGAGTCCCGGGCGGCGGTCGGTGAGCTCGCCCGGCGGGCGGACGAGCTGCAGACCCGGCTGCACGAGGGGCCCTGCCTGGACGCGATCTGGACCCAGCAGACGGTCCGGATCGACGACATGGCCACCGAGCACCGCTGGCCGCGGTTCGCGGCCGGGGCCGCGGCCCTGGGCGCGGGCAGCTCGCTGAGCTTCCGGCTCTTCGTCGGGGAGGACGACCTCGGCGCGCTCAACCTCTACGCCACCGAGCCGCACACCTTCGGCGCGGAGTCCGAGGACGTCGGCCTGGTCTTCGCCGCGCACGCGGCGGTGGCGCTGGCCGGTGCCCGGCACGAGCAGGACCTGAAGGCGGCGCTGGGCAGCCGGGACGTGATCGGCCAGGCCAAGGGCATCCTGATGGAGCGCTTCAAGCTGCCGGCCGCCGACGCGTTCCTGCTGCTCGCGCGGGTGTCCCAGCGCACGAACCGGAAGCTGGTGGAGATCGCACGGGAGCTGGCCGAGACCGGTGCCCTGCCCTGACCCGGGCGCGGGACTGCGGTGGGGTGGGCGTCGGTACCGTGGTCGACCGCACGCCGCCGGGTTGGTCCCAGCCGATCACGTCCGGGCCTCCGCCAGCCGATGGAGGGAGCGGGCCGGGAGCATCGGGCGGTGCTCGGCCCCTCGCGCAGCACCGCCAGGACGAGGAGGGCAGTTGACCGACGTGATGTGGGGGAACCGCCCCCCGCCCGCACCCGAGGGCGGTGCCGTCCTCGACGGGCGGTGGACCCCGGGGTCCCCGGCCGAGCTGACCCGCTGCCGGCGCCGGCTCGCGGCCGCGCTGGCCGCCGAGCAGGCAGCCGGGACCGTCGCCGGCGGTGCGGTGGAGCGGTTGCTGCTGGTGTTCGAGGAGATCGGCTCGAACGCGCTGCGGCACGGTCGCGGGCCGGTGGAGATCACCCTGACCCGCACGCCCACGCACTGGCTGCTGGCGGTGAGCGACGCTGCCGGGGACGTCGGCCCCGCCCCCGCCGTCGACCGGGACGCCGCGCTGGGCGGCCTGGGGCTGTACGTCGTCGCCCGGGTGTGCGGGGCCCACGGCTGGTTCACCGACGGGGCCCGCAAGACCGTGTGGGCGCGAATTGACCACACCCGCGCCGAGGCCCCCGCAGAGGTGGTCGACGCCCTGCCCAGACCGCGGCTGGCGGCGACCAGACGGCAGCAATCCTGCCGGTGACCGGCGAGCGGCCGGACGCGCCGACCCGTCCGGCGCACCACCAGCCGCTGCTGCTCCTGGCGGTGGCGCTGGGTGGCCTCCTCGGGGCGCCGGCCCGGTACGCCGTCGGGCGCTGGCTGCCGACCCCGGCGCACGGCTGGCCGACCGCGACGTTCCTGGTCAACCTCGTCGGTGCGTTCCTGCTGGGGCTGCTGCTGGAGGCCCTCGCCCGCCGGGGCCCGGACGTCGGGGGCCGGCGCGTGCTGCGGCTGTTCGCCGGCACCGGCTTCTGCGGTGCGCTGACCACCTACAGCACCCTGGCGGTCGAGGTGGACCTGCTGGCCGACGCCGACCGGTGGGCGACGGCCGCCGCGTACGGGCTGGTCAGCGTCGTCGCCGGCCTGGGCACGGCCGCCGCCGGCATCGCCGTCGGCGGCCGGCTGCACCGGCCGCGGCGCCGGCGGGTGGGCACCACGACCGAGGACACCCGGTGACCGCGCTGTGGGTGGCGCTGGCCGGCAGCGCCGGGGCGCTGGCCCGGTTCGGGCTGGACGGCGGCCTCCGGCGCCGGTGGCCGACGACGTTCCCGTGGGCCACCCTCGTCGTCAACGTCACCGGGTCGCTCCTCCTCGGCCTGGTCACCGGCCTCGTGCTCTTCCGCGGCGAGCCCGACGCGCTCAGGATCATCGTCGGGACCGGGTTCTGCGGCGGCTACACGACCTTCAGCACCGCGTCCTTCGAGACGGTCCGGCTGCTCCAGACGGGCAGGCACCGGCAGGCCGCGACCAACGCCGTCAGCAGCCTGCTGCTGACGGTGCTGGCCGGGGGCGCCGGGCTGGCCCTCGCCCGGCTCGGCTGACCCGTCCCGGCGCCAGGGGAGGAGCACCGATGACCGACGACGACGTCCCGCGGCTCGCCGGTCCGGGTGTGACCGTGGCCGGCCGGGCACCTGACGCTGCTCCGCGGACGACCCTGGTGCTCGGCTTCGACCGGGACAGGGCGAGCGACGCCGCCCTGACGGCCGCGGTGGACCTGGCCGGTCGACTGCACGCCCACCTCGCGGTCGTGCACGTCGTCGGCCTGGGCGACTTCCCCGTCGACCCCGATGCCCCGGACTGGGAGGACGAGGCGCGGGAGACCCTGGCGGAGGAACGCGCGCGGGTGGGAGGGGCCCTCGGCGCGCACCGGTACGGCTGGTCCTACGAGGTCCACCACGGGACGCCCGTCGACGTGCTCGTCCGGGTGGCCGAGGACCGGGACGCCTACGCCATCGTCGTCGGCCGGCACGGACGCGGGATCAGCGACGGGCTGAGGCGGCTGATCGACGGGTCGGTGTCACGGCGGCTGCCGGCGGCCTGCGGTCGACCGGTCCTGGTGGTGCCCGTCGACGGCCCGGCGCCCTGACCGCTCAGTCCGGCGGCGTGCGGCAGGTGGTCACCGCGAAGGTCTCCAGGGTGTTCCGCACGTCGTCCGCGGGGGTGAGCACGAGCGGGCGGGGCGCCGCGTCCCCCAGCGCCACGACCAGCCCGATCAGCCCGGTCCGGTAGCTCTCGCCCAGGGCGTGGACGTCGCAGCGGGCCGGCACCATGTCGACCTGCAGGACGGCGGAGCCGTCGACCAGGGTGGGCAGCGGGCCCACGGCGGTGATGTCGTAGACGGTGTTCGACCCGGTGCCGGTCACCTGGACCGGGTCGGTCCCGCTGAGCCGGCGCAGCTCGATCTGCACCCGCATCGCCGGCCCCCGACCGGTCCGGACCGGCTCCGCCGCGACCACGCTGATGTCGGCCTGGCCGCGCAGCGCCTGCTCGGCGCAGTCCGCGTCGTGCAGCCGCTGCACCAGGCCGTCGTCCTCCAGCGGCACCTCGACGGTGCGCTGCGCCCCGGTCCCGTCGCGGAGCCGCAGCTCGACGACCGGAGCAGCCGGGAGCACGGTGCAGTCGGCGGGGCCCATGGTCACCGGGAGGTCCAGCCCGGGAGCCCGGGCGAGCGCGGCGTCGCCGTCCGCCGCGGGCTCGGTGGTCAGCCCCGGAGCGCGCAGGTCGAGGCCCTCGACCACGAGACCGGTGTTCGCCGCGACCAGCCGGACCTCCAGCCGGTGGCGCTCCACGTCCCGGCGGAACTGCAGCAGCCGACCGCGCACCCCGGCCTGCGCGTCCCCCGCGACGGCGGCGAGCCCGGGCGCCGACGGGTCGACGGCCGGCGGGGGGACGGCCGGGGCGCGGGTCGACGCCGCGCCGGACGGGGCGGCGGACGGGGCGGCGTCCGACCCGGCCGGGCCGCAGGACGTCGTCCCCAGGCAGGCCAGGACGACGACCAGGACCGCTGCTGCCCGCGCCGGGCCCCTCCGGACCGGCCCGGCGGACATCGCGGCTCCTCTCGTCCGGATGCGTCAGCGTGCGGTGCCCGCGCCCGGCGCACAAGGGGCTGGTCGAGGAGATGAAGACCCGCAGGCGCTGGTCCGGGTGCGGATCGACCGCGCGCCGTCCCCGGCACCGGGCGGAGGTGGGTCCACCGGCCCACCTCCCCGGAGGAGCAGTGGCGTGGTCGCCAGCGAGCACGGCGCACGGCGAGCAGCCGCGCCAGGGTCTCAGCCGGGAGCGAGCGAGACGCCGAAGCCGCGCACCGCCAGGCGGAGCAGCACCGGACCCGGCCGGAGCAGGTCGGCGACCCGGCCGTCGCTGAGCGTCTCGAGCTCGGCCAGCCGGCGGCGGTACTCCCAGTCGCCGGCCAGCCGGGCCTGGTGCAGGACGGTGGTGTTGGCCCACACCTTGCGCCGCGACTCCCGCAGGAAGGTCCGGGTGGCGAGGTGGTTGACCGGCGTCAGCAGGCGGTCCAGCCAGGTGCGCGGGTCGCCCGCCCGCTGCAGCTCGACGTCCTCGGTGGCGACGCGGGAGGACAGCACGCCGTCGATCCGCTCGTGGTCACGCCGCCGCCGGGCCATCGCCTCCGCGTCGGCGAACTCCTCGGGAGGGATGATCCGCACCAGCGACTGCGGCAGGTCGAAGTTGATGTGCGCGTTGACGCCGAGCAGCACGTGGCTCTCGGGGCGCAGCGTCGGCGAGGCCCCGAACGCGCGCCGCCACGGCGCCGGTGCGGTGGCCGGGTCCCGGCGGTGGGCCTCCAGCGCGTCGAGGTACAGGCCGGCGAAGTCGGCGTCCCACGCCTCGACCCAGGCGGGGTCCTCGAACAGCCCCTCACCCAGCGCGCCCGCCACCGCCCGGGTGATCCGCAGGTAGGTGCCGAGGAAGAACCGGCCCGGGTCGCCGTCGGCCTCCAGCGGGGCCAGCAGCGCGACCATCCGCGCGATCACGTCGTCCACCGTCTCGCCCACGCGGCCTCCTCAGCCTGTGCTGGGGAGAGGCTCCCGCGCCGGGGACGCCGCCGTCCAGCCTCCGCGGGAGGGCTCAGCCGGCCGCCCCGCGCCAGCGGAGGACCTCCAGGGCGGTGGCGACGGCGAGGACGTCGTCGGCCAGCGGCCGCGGGAGCAGCTCGTCGGCGCGGGCCAGCCGGCGGAGCACGGTGTTGCGGTGGGTGTAGAGCCGCTGCGCCGTCCGGGTGGCGTTGCCCAGCTCGCGCACGTAGGTCAGCACCGTCTGCTGCGTCTCGGGGTCGGCGCCGAGCAGGCCACCGAGGGTGTCGGCGAGGAACTCGTCGACCCGGGTGGGCTGGCTGGTCAGCAGTGCGACGAGCTGGACGTCCTCGTAGCGGGCGACCTGCTGCGGTGAGGTGAGGCGGGCGAGCATCTGCTGGGTGGTCGCCGCGTCCAGGTGGCTGCGCCGGAAGCCGTCGACGTCGGTGCCCGGCCGGCCGATGGCCACCCGGACGTCCGGCGCAGCGGACAGCCCGGCCGCCACCGCGCCGGGCTCGGGCGCCCGGCCGACCGGCAGCCAGACCCACAGGGCGGTCGCGCCGGCCACCACGGTCAGCCGCCGCGCGGCACCGCCGGCCCGCATGGCCGCCTCCGCCGCGGCCTCCAGCTGCTCGGGCACCCCGGCCCCCGGGCCGCCCCACACGATCACCGCCGTGTGCGGCCCGGTGAGGCCGTAGCCGAGCTGGGCCTCGGCCCGGGCGCGGCCCAGCGGCGCGCCCTCGAGCAGCAGCGAGACCACGGCCCGCCGTTCCGCGTGCGCCCCGCGGGTCAGCTCGGTCCGCTCGGCGGCCATCCGCGCCGACACGGCGGCGACGGTGTCGTCGACGAAGGTGGTGATCGACAGCGCCGAGACGTCCAGCAGCTCGCGCAGCTCACCGGGGTCGTCCGTCAGGGCGAAGCAGATCTCCATCCACCGCCGCCAGGCCACCCCCTGAGCGGTGCGGTAGGCGTCCAGGCCGCTGTGGTCCAGCCCGCGGCGGACCAGGTCGCGGGAGGCCTCCAGCACCTCCGGCCCCAGGTCCACCGGCACCCGCTCGCCCGGGCGCTGCACGTTGGCGGCCGCCCAGTGCAGCAGGTTGGCCAGGTTGGCCCGCCGGGTCGCCTCGGCCAGCACCGGGTCCTCGGCGACCGGGCGCATCCCGGCACCGCTCAGCGACGCCCGGTGCAGCTCGGCCACCCAGTCCGCCCGCGGGTCCAGGGCCACCTCGGCGCCCCGCCGGAACAGCTCCCGCACGGTCGCCGACGGGCGGGGCCAGGCGGGCGTCACCGGGTCATCGTGCACCATGCCCGGGCCACAGCGGTGCACTCCGTGCTGGCCGCGGGAAGCCGGGTCCCGCACAGTGGAGCGAGCCGTCCCCGATGCTGGAGCCCTCATGACCCTCCCGACCCCGGTCGAGCACCTCGACGTCCTCATCGTCGGTGCCGGCATCTCCGGCATCGGTGCCGCCTACTACCTGCAGCGCGACCACCCGCAGCGCAGCGTCGCGCTGCTCGAGGCACGGGCGGCCACCGGCGGGACGTGGGACCTGTTCCGCTACCCGGGCATCCGCTCGGACTCGGACCTGCACACCTTCGGCTACGAGTTCCAGCCGTGGCGGGACGAGCGGTCGATCGCCGGCGCCGACCGGATCCTGGACTACCTCCGGGAGACCGCCGCCGAGCACGGCATCGACCGCCGCGTGCGCTTCAACCGGAAGGTGGTCGCCGCCTCCTGGTCCTCGGCGGAGGCGCGCTGGACCGTCGAGGTCGAGCACACCGACACCGGCGAGCGGACGGCGCTCACCTGCAGCTGGCTGTTCTGCGCGGGTGGCTACTACCGCTACGACGAGGGCTTCACCCCGCACTTCGAGGGGCGCGAGCGCTTCGCCGGGCCGATCGTGCACCCGCAGCTCTGGCCGGCGGACCTGGACACGGCCGGCAAGCGGGTCGTCGTCATCGGCAGCGGCGCCACCGCGGTCACCCTGGTGCCGGCCCTCGCCGAGACCGCCGGGCACGTGACCATGCTGCAGCGCACCCCCAGTTACGTGCTGCCGGTGCCGGCCGAGGACAAGCTGGCCAACCGGCTGCGCAGGGTGCTCGGCGAGGAGCGCGCGTACCCGATCGTGCGGCGCAAGAACATCGCCAAGGGCCGGCTGATCTGGCGGTTCTGCCAGAAGCACCCCGACCGCGCGCGGAAGCTGATCCGCTGGGTCAACACCAAGCACCTGCCCGAGGGCTATCCGGTCGACGAGCACTTCAACCCGCCCTACGGGCCCTGGGACCAGCGGCTGTGCGCCGTCCCGGACGGCGACCTGTTCCGCGCCATCCGGGAGGGGACGGCAGAGGTGGTCACCGACCGGATCGTCACCTTCACCGAGCGGGGCGTGCAGCTGGCGTCCGGCCGCGAGCTCGAGGCCGACGTCATCGTCACCGCCACCGGGCTGAACGTGCAGGCCTTCGGCGGCATCCGGCTGACGGTGGACGGCGCCGAGGTGCGGCTGCCCGAGACGGTCGCCTACAAGGGCGTGATGCTCTCCGGCGTGCCCAACCTCGCCTACGCCATCGGCTACACCAACAGCTCCTGGACGCTGAAGGTCGGCCTGCTGTGCGAGCACTTCTGCCGGCTGCTGACGTACCTGGACGAGCACGGCTACGACGCCGTCCGGCCCGAGCTCGCCGACCCGGGCATGCCCACCCGTCCCCTGCTCGACTTCGGCGCGGGCTACATCCGGCGCGCCGTCGACCAGCTGCCCCGGCAGGGGGACCGGGCGCCCTGGCTCACCTCGATGGACTACCGCACCGACGTGGGACTGCTGCGGGCCGGCAGCGTCGAGGACCCCGAGCTGCACTTCTCCCGTGCCGCGGTCCGGGCGGGGGCGGGCGCGTGAGCGCCCCGACGCCCGACCCGGTGCGCGCCGAGGACGACTCCGGGGACCTGTTCGTCGACCTGCCGGCCGGGCCGCGGCTGTGCTACCGGACCGAGGGACCCGACGACGGCGTGCCGCTGCTGCTGATCGCCGGCCTCGGCATCGACCTCACCTCGTGGCCGCAGCGGATGGTCGACGGGTTCCTGGCGCGCGGCTTCCGGGTGGTCCGGTTCGACAACCGGGACATCGGCCGGTCCAGCCGGGTCGGCACACCGCCGCCGGGCCGGTTGCGCCAGCTGCTCCCCCGGCCCCGTCCCGACGCCTACGACCTCGCCGACATGGCCGCCGACACCGTCGGGCTGCTCCAGCACCTGGGGATCGACCGGGTGCACCTGGTCGGCATGTCGATGGGCGGGATGATCGCGCAGACCGTCGCCGCGAGGCACCCCGACCGGGTCGCCAGCCTCACCTCGATCTTCTCCACCACCGGTGACCGGCGGGTCGGGCAGCCGGCCCGGTCCACCCTGCTCCGGCTCGCCCGGGGCCCGGCACGCACGGTCGAGGAGTCGGTGCAGCGGCACCTGGGGATGCTGCGGCACATCGGCTCGCCGACCGCCCTGCCCGACGACGACCTCGAGCGCGCCTGGGCCGTCGGGCTGTGGGAGCGCGGCGGCGGCGTCGCCGCCCGGGCGGGCGTCCCCCGGCAGATCAGCGCCATCCAGGCCTCCGGCGACCGCACGGCGGAGCTGCGGCGGATCACCGCGCCGACCCTGGTCGTGCACGGGTCGACCGACCGGATGGTGCACCCGACCGGCGGCCGGGCCACCGCCGCCGCCGTCCCGGGCGCCCGGCACGTGGAGATCCCCGCGCTGGGCCACCACCTGGCGCCCGGCGTCTTCGACCAGCTGGTCGAGCTCACCACCGACCTCGCCCGCAGTGCGGGCGCCCCCCTCCCGACAGGAGCACCCCGATGAGCAGCGTCGCCGGCAAGGTCGCCGTCGTCACCGGCGCCGGGTCCGGCATCGGCCGGGCGCTGGCCCTCGAGCTGGCCCGGCGCGGCGCGCGGCTGGCGCTGTCCGACGTCGACGAGGCAGGTCTGGCCGCGACCGCCGACCGGGCCCGGGCCCTCGGCGCCGAGGTGCACACCTCCCGGGTGGACGTCGCCGACCGGGCCGCCGTGCTGGCCCACGCGGCTGCCGTCGCCGACCACTTCGGCGTCGTCCACCAGGTCTACAACAACGCCGGGGTCGCCGGCGGCGGCACGGTGCTGGACAGCGACTGGGAGGACTACGACCGGATCCTGGGCATCAACCTCTTCGGCGTCCTGCACGGCACGAAGGCGTTCCTCCCCCACCTGGTCGCCTCCGGCGACGGGCACGTGGTGAACGTGTCCAGCCTGAACGGGATCATGGCGCAGGCGTCGATCAACGCCTACAGCGCCAGCAAGTTCGCCGTCCGCGGGTTCACCGAGGCGCTGCGCAGCGAGATGCTGCAGGCCGGGCACCCGGTGCAGGTCACCGTGGTGCACCCGGGCGGGGTCCGGACCAACATCGCGACGGCGGCGATCGAGCGGGGCCGGGAGCGCGGCGCGCTCACCCCGGAGGACGAGCGGCGGGCGCGGCTCTACAACGAGAAGCTGCTGCGGATGCCGCCGGAGCAGGCGGCGCGGACCATCGTGGCCGGTGTGGAGGCCGGCCGGCCGCGCATCCTGGTCGGCAACGACGCCAAGGTCGTCGACCTGCTGGTCCGGCTGCTCCCCCGCGCCTACCCCCGGCTGGCCGTCGCGTTCCAGCGGCGGGCGCAGCGGGCCTGAGCCGTCGGGCCCCGGCCCGTCACAGGCCCCTGCCGCAGACGGGCCAGGCGCCCTTGCCCTGCGCGGCCAGCACCTCCTCCGCGACCGCGATCTGCTCGGCCCTGGTCGCCAGGTCGGCGCGGGCGGCGTAGGCCGCACCGCCGTAGGCGAGCCAGGTCGACTGGCCGAACTGCAGGCCGCCGTAGTAGCCGTTGCCGGTGTTGGTGCTCCAGTTGCCGCCGGACTCGCACGCGGCGACGGCGTCCCAGTCGTGCCCGGTCGGGGCTGGGGCCGCGGGAGCCGGTGAGGGGCTCGGCGTCGGCCGGGCCACGGTCGGCGGCGCGACCGGCGGCGGGGCAGGAGCCGACGGCGCGGCCGGGGCCGGTGCCGCCGAGGTCTGCGTTGCGGCCGCCTGCGCCGCCGCGGCCCGGGCCGCCTCCTGCTCGGCGGCCTCGGCCGCCGCGGTGCGCTGGTCCTGCAGCGCGACCAGGGTGGTGCGCGCCTGGTCGAGCTGGGTCTGCACGGTGGCCTGCTCCGCGGCGGAGGCATCGGCCTGCCGGCGGGCGTCGGCCTCGAGCCGCTCGGCCGCGGCCAGGTCGTCGGCGGCCTGGTCCTCGAGCGCGGCTGCCGCGGTCAGCGCGTCCCGCGCCGCCGCCGAGGCGTCGTCGGCCTGCTGCTGGACGACGGTGAGCCGGCCCACGACGTCGGCCCGGCCCTGCCCGACGGCGTCGAGGAGCGCTGCCCGCTCGAGCAGCTGGTCCAGCCCGCCGGCGGTCACCAGCGCCCGCAGCCCCGGGGAGGTGCTGCCGTCCTCGTAGCTGCTGCGGGCGAAGGCGGCGACGTCGGCGCGGGCGTCCGTCAGCAGTTGCTGCGCCTGCCGGGTCGCCGCCTGCGCGGTGTCGGCGGCCGCCCGGGCGCGCTGCTCCTCGGCGACGTCCTGCTCGTACGCGGCCCGGGCGGCCTCGGCGGAGGCGTGCGCGGAGGTGACGGCCTGCTGCGCGGCGCCGGCCCGGGCCAGCAGCCGGCCGACGTCGGCCGCGGCGGCGTCCGCCGCCTGCTGCGCCGCGCTGAGCTCCCCGTCGGTGGGCGCCTGCGGCGCCGCCCACGCCGGCCCGGCGGCGGTGCCGACCGCGAGGGCCACCGCGACCGCGATGCCGGCGGTGCGGCCGGCCGGCCGACGGCACGCGGCCGCACTCGTCCGGACTCCCTGGTGCACTGAACGCCCTCTCCCCCGTGTGCCCGGCCCCTCGCGGAGCCCGCCGCGCGTCCCCGGCGCTGACCGGATCGGCACGAGTGACCGGTTGCCGGAGCGTGCGGCGCGGGGGCCCCCACCTCCGGGTGACCCCCGCTGCACGGTAGGTGGCGCCCCCGGCCGCCGGCCCGGCCGGGCGTGTCAGCGGCGGCGCCGGGCCCGCGCCGCCCCGGCCAGCTCGGCCAGCAGCAGCTCCGTCGTCCCGGGGTCGACGCAGGCGTCGGTGACGCTCTTGCCGTACTCCAGCCGCTCGGGGTGCCGGCGGTCCAGGTCCTGCCGCCCGGCGACGAGGTTGCTCTCCACCATGACGCCGCGGATGGCCTGCTCGCCCGCCGCGACCTGCCCGGCCAGGTCGGCGACGACGTCGACCTGGCGTCGGTGGTCCTTCTGGCTGTTGCCGTGCGAGGCGTCCACCACGACCACCTCGGGCAGACCCCGCGCCGCCAGCCGCCGCTTGGTGTCGGCGATGTGCCTGGCCGAGTAGTTCGGGCCGTCCTTGTCGCCGCGGAGGATGACGTGGCCGGTGTCGTTGCCGGTCGTCGACAGCTGCGCGCTGACCCCGTGGTGGTCGACGCCGAGGAACTCGTGCGGGGCCCGGGCGGTCAGCACGGCCGAGATGGCGGCCTCGATGCTGCCCTCCGGGGAGTTCTTGAAGCCCACCACGGAGGAGAAGCCGGAGACCCGCTCGCGGGCGGTCTGGTCGGTGACGTTGCGCGCGCCGACACCGTTGTAGGTGACCAGCCCGTTGACGTACTGCGGGGTGAGCGCGTTCAGCGGCTCGGCGGCCACCGGCACACCGAGGGCGGTGATGCGGCACATCAGCAGCCGGGTGGCGACCAGCCCGACGCTGATCCGGCTGGAGCCGTCCAGGAACGGGTCGTAGGCGAAGCCCTTCCAGTCCACCTCGGTCCGCGGCTTCTCGGTGTAGGTCCGCATCAGGACCTCGAGGTCCTCGCCGTGGCGCTCGCGCATCCGGGCGATGAACCCGGCGTACTCCAGGGCGGCAGCCGGGTCGTGGATCGAGCAGGGGCCGGCGATGACCGCCAGCCGGTCGTCGCGTCCGGTGACGATGTCGGTGACGGCACGCCGCCCGGCGCGGGTGGTCGCGGCGGACCCGGCCGACAGCGGGACGACGGTGGCGACCGCCGCCGGGGTGACGACCACGCTGGAACCGGTGATCCGGGCGTTGACCAGGTCGGAGAGGTCGACGTCGTCGGTCGGTCCGACGCCCAGCCGCTCCTCGACGGCGGGCAGCAGCTCCGCGAGGGCTGCGTCGATCTGCCCGTTCACCTGCGTCTGCACCTCCAGCAGCAGGTCGGCGATGCGCGCCGCGACGTCCAGTACCTGGTCAGCCGGAATGGGAGCCTCCTCCATCGTCACCACCGCCGCCGTCCGCGACGGGGCCCGGACCCGCTCGGGCCCGGCAGGACGGGGCCGCAGAGCTCGCGCGGTCCCCCGTCGGGAGAGCCAACCACAGCGGAGCCGGCGGGGCGCCGGGGCCTGGCCACCATACGTACCAGTTGGTATGGTGCGTCCGTGGACACCCGCACCCGCCTGGTCGACGGCATGGCCGAGCTGCTCTGGGAGCGCGGCTACGTCGGCACCAGCCCCGCCGCCGTGCTGCAGCGCACCGGCGTCGGCCAGGGCAGCCTCTACCACCACTTCACCGGCAAGCAGGAGCTCGCGACCGCGGCCATTCGGGCCAGTGCCGAGGCACTCCGGGCCGCGGCGCAGGCCACCCTGACCCCGCCCGGCTCCGCGGTCGAACGACTGGAGCGGTTCCTCCTCCGCGACCGGGAGGTGCTGCGCGGCTGCCGCATCGGCCGGCTCGCCCAGGACCCGGAGGTCTACGCCACCGAGGAGCTCCGCCGCCCCGTCGCCGAGACCCTGCGATGGCTGCACGCCACCCTCACCGACGTCCTCGCGACCGGCCAGCGGCGGGGGGAGCTGGCCGGCACGATCTCCGCCGAGGAGCTGGCGAGCACGGTGCTGGCCACCCTGCAGGGTGGCTACGTGCTGGCCCGCGCGGAGCACGACGAGCAGCGGTTCACCAGCGCCGTCCACGGCGTCCTCGCCCTGCTGCGCACCCTGGTGCGCGAACCCGGTCCCGCCGAGGAGCTCGCATGATCGCCATGCAGTACCGGATCACCCTGCCCGCCGACCACGACATGGACACGGTCCGCCATCGGGTCGCCACCACGGGCCACCTGCTGGACGCCTATCCCGGCCTCGGCGTCAAGGCCTTCCTGATCCGGGAGAAGGGCGTCGACGGCTCGGCCGTCAACGAGTACGCCCCCTTCTACCTGTGGGCCGACGCCGCCGGCGCCGCGTCCTTCCTGTGGTCCGGCGTCGGGTTCACCGCCATCGTCCGGGACTTCGGCCGGCCGACCGTGCACACCTGGATCGGCGGCACCAGCCGCAGCTCGATCGCCGACCCCGGCGCTGCCCGCTACGCGGTCCGGACCACCACGAGGCTGGCGGCCGACACCGACGTCGTGGCCGCCGCGGCGGCGGCCGACGACCGCTGCGCGGTGGCGGCCGACTCGCCGAACACCCTGCTCGCGGCCTACGGCATCGACCCGGAGACGTGGGAGCTGGTCACCTTCACCGTCCACTCCGCACACCCCGGGCCCGGGCCGGAGGGGTCGGCGACCTTCCAGGTGCTGCACCTGTCCGCACCGGAGCACGCCGGGTTGCCGACCCGGGTCGACACCCGCATGACCGCGCCGCGCTGACCCGGCATCAGCGCGGGACGGCGGCCTGGACGACGGGCACGCCGAGTTCGACCAGCCGCGCCACCACCTCGTGCGTGGGCGGGGCGTCGGTGACGATGCCGGCGACGTCGGCCAGCGGCAGCACCGTGAACGGCGAGGCGGCGCCGATCTTCTCCGTGCTGGCCAGCACGTAGGTGTCCGCGGCCCGCCGGGCCAGCGCGCGCTTCATCGCCGCCTCGTCGGCGTCCCCCGTGGTCAGCCCGCTGTCCGGGTGGACGCCGGTCACGCCGAGCAGGAAGAGGTCGGCGTTGACCGCCGCGGCGGCCTCGACCGCGGCCGCACCGCAGGTGACCGCGGAGTGCTTGAACAGCCGGCCACCCAGCACGTAGACCTCGACGCGCGGGTGGTCGACCAGGGCGGCGGCGACGGTCGGGCTGTGCGTGACGACCGTGGCCTCGAGCTCGCGGGGCAGGGCCGAGGCGACGGCCAGCGCAGTCGTGCCCCCGTCCAGGATGACCGTGCTCCCCGGGGCGATCAGCGGCACAGCAGCTGCGGCGACCCGCGCCTTGCTGTCCACCGCCACACCCCGCCGGGTCGCGTAGTCCGCGACAGCGGGTGAGGCGGGGACGGCCCCGCCGTAGACGCGCTGGCACAGCCCCGCGGCAGCCATCTCCCGCAGGTCGCGCCGGACGCTGTCCTCGCTCAGCCCCAGCTCACCGGCGACGTCCTTGGCGATGACCCGGCCGTCGCGACGCAGCCGGTCGAGCAGCAGCTCCCTGCGCTCCGGAACGAGCACGCCGATCTCCTCTGCACGGTACTTCACGTTGTTGCCTGTTTCATCGTACTCTGCGGCCATGACCACCCCACCGCAGCCGTTGCTGATCCTCATCGCGGGCCCGTACCGATCAGGCACCGGCGGCGACCCCGCCCGCATGGCGGCCAACCTGGCCCGGCTGGAGGCGGCCGCCTGGCCGCTCTTCCGGGCCGGGCACGTCCCGATGATCGGCGAGTGGGTCGCCCTGCCGGTCCTGCGCAGCGCCGGGGCCGACGTCGACGACCCGCTGGCCGAGCAGGTGCTGTACCCGGCGGCCGC
The DNA here is from genome assembly GCA_000620205.1 of Geodermatophilaceae bacterium URHA0031. Taxonomy (GTDB): domain Bacteria; phylum Actinomycetota; class Actinomycetes; order Mycobacteriales; family Geodermatophilaceae; genus Modestobacter. Next base: position 273,478 of record JHVP01000001.1, read on the forward strand.
CCGCCTGCTGGCCCGGTGCGACGCGGTCCTGCGTCTGCCGGGCGAGTCGACCGGCGCCGACCAGGACGTCGCGATCGCGCGGGAGCGCGGACTGCCCGTGTACGCCCGGATCGAGGACGTCCCCGGCGTCCTCGTCGGGGACCGGGCATGACCGCGGCCGGGGTCCGGACACCCGACGCCCGGGGGCGTACCGACCTGGACCGGGCCGGGCGGGACCTCGCCGGCAACCCGGACGTCCGGGTCCGGGACGTCGAGGTGCTGGCGGCGGCCTGGCACGTGCTGCGCCGCACGACCCTCGAGGTCCGGCGCGGCGACGGGACCTGGCAGCTGCAACAACGGGAGACCTACGACCGCGGCAACGGCGCGACCGTCCTGCTGTACGACCCGGACCGCCGGACCGTGCTCCTCGCCCGGCAGTTCCGGTACCCCGTCTACGTCAACGGCCACCCCGACGGGGTGCTGCTGGAGACGGCGGCCGGCCTCCTGGACGACGACGACCCCGCCACCGCGATCCGCCGCGAGGCCGCCGAGGAGCTCGGGGTCGTCATCGGGGAGATGCAGGAGGTCTTCCAGGTCTACATGAGCCCCGGCTCGGTGACCGAGCGGCTGCACTGCTACGCCGCCCCGTACTCCCCCACCACGCGAGCCGCCCGGGGCGGCGGGCTGGCCGAGGAGGGCGAGGACATCCAGGTGTGCGAACTCGGCTTCGACGACGCGCTCGCGGGGACCACCGACGGCCGCATCGTGGACGCCAAGACGATCATGCTGCTGCAGTGGGCCGCGCTGTCGGGGCCCTTCGCCGCCACCGGTCAGACCTGACCCGGCGCCCACCCGCGGAGCTCGGCCAGCATGTCCCCGACGAGCAGCCGGACGTCCACGTCGGTGTAGACCCGCCGCTCGCCCCGCCCCGGGCCGGTCGCCGTGGTGGTGTACGTGCTCGACTCGTCGCTCAACGCGGTGACCAGCACCGGCGGGCTGTCCCCGAGCGGCCAGACACCGCCCTGCTGCACCCACTCCGGCAGCGGCAGCTCCATGGGTCTCCTGTCAGCGCGGCCGGACGGGGTCACGATGACCCTCGGCACCCCGCGCCCCCAAGACCCGGTGCCGATGGTCGGCAACCCCGGTGCGCGCTGGACGGCAGCGCGTCCCTCCGAACAGGTCCTATTCCGAATCGATACCGTCCTGTTCACTGAGAGCGATGGCTCGCCCGCAGGTCGTTGACTGCTGCGCCGGTGAGGACTTGCGTGCACGTACCGGGCGCTGAAGAGCGGCGTCCCGACGCCGGGGAGTGCACATGCCGATCTGGACGGTGGGGACCACGGAGGGCCAGGACGAGCGGATCGAGGCCGACCTGTTGACGACCGAGGGCGGCGCGCTGCTCGCCCTGTCGGACGAGGGGCTGCTGCTGAGGGCCTGGGCCCCGGGCCAGTGGCGCACCGTGGGCCACCTCACCGGCCGGGAAGCCCACCCCGCCGGCACGGCGCACACCCACGACTCGGTGGTCGTCGGGCTGCCCCGCCGCTGAACCGGGCTCACCCCCCGGCGTCGGAGGCCGCAGGATGGACCCGTGTGCACCGTGGTCGTCCGCTGGTCCGCAGGTTCCCCCGTGCGGGTCCTGGCGCTGCGGGACGAGCTGACCAGCCGCCCGTTCGACGACCCCGCACGGTGGTGGCCGGAGTTCCCGGAGGCCGTCGGCGGCCGCGACCGGGTGGCCGGCGGGACCTGGTGCGCCACCGACGTCCGGAGCGGGGCCACGGCGCTGGTCCTCAACCGACCGCAGGGGCAGGCCGCCGAGCCGGGGGCGTCGAGCCGCGGCGTCCTGCCGCTGCTCGCGGCCACGTACGGGGCCGGCTGGCGGGCGCGCGTGCAGACCGAGGGGATGGCCGCCTTCCTGCTCGTCCTGGCCACGCCCGAGCGGCTGGTCACCTGGGACGTCGACGGCGCCGCGGTGCAGGAGACCGAGCACGCGCCCGGGACGGTCATGGTCACCTCGGGCGGCCCCGAGGACCGCAAGGCCGAACGGCACCTGACCGCCTTCCGGGCCGCCGACCCCGACGACTGGCCCACCCTGCTGCGGACCGGCCCCCCGGCGGACGACCCCGGCGCCCTGGTCGTCCGGCTCGAGCGAGACGGCCAGGTGTTCGCCACCGTCTTCGGCGAGCAGCTGGAGGCATCCCCCGGGCTGCTCCGGCTGTCGCACAGCCGCGAGCCCTGGACGGCCCGCCCCTGGGCCGACCTCACCCTCTCCTCCGGGTGACCAGCGGGGGTGGCCGTCCGGCTGTGCCAGCCCCTAGAGTCGGCTGTGCGTGACCTGGGTCACACGTGCCCGGGCCGACCGGAGCGGACACCGCACGGAGGTCGCTCCCTCGGACGGAGAGGACGAGCCGTGCTCACCAGACGACGGACCAGCCCCGGCCGGACGCCGGCCCCGAGGGCGGGTCGCCGCCTCCGCCGGCTGGGCGGCGTGGCCGCACTCGCCCTGCTGCTGGGCTCGGCCGGCTCCCTGGTCCCGGCTGCGGCCGAGCCGGGGGCCGGACCGGGCGCCCCCGGGTACCCCGGCAAGGCGGCGGACTGGTCCCCTGGTGACAAGGACGGCTTCGGGACGGCGATCGGCGCACTGGACAGCAAGGTCTGGTACACGCTGAACGACGGCGTCCTCAGCGAGGTCTACGCCCCCCGCATCGACACCCCGGGCTCCCGGGACACCGAGTTCGTGGTGAGCGACGGAGCGACCTTCACCGAGCGGGAGAGCGAGGCGACCGAGCACCGGGTGGAGCTGGTCGACGAGCGCGCGCTGGTCTACCGGCAGGTCAACACCGCGACCAGCGGCCGGTACCGGATCACCAAGACCTACACCACCGACCCGGCCCGGTCCGCGGTGCTGGTCGACGTGCGGTTCGAGTCCCTGGACGGGCAGCCCTACCAGCTCTACGTGCTGCACGACGTGGGCCTCGGGCTGAACGCGAACGACGACACCGGCCGGTCCGCCGGCGGCGCCCTGCTCGCCACCGACGGCCGGCAGAGCAGCGCGGTGCTCGTCCCCGGCGGGTTCAGCCGGACCAGCAGTGGCTACCTCGGGCGCAGCGACGGGTGGACCGACCTCAGCAGCGACCACACCCTCGACGACCTGTACGCCACGGCGGCCGACCCCGGCAACGTCGTCCAGACCGGTCAGACGGCACTGACCGGCGTCGGGGACGGCCAGCGGCTGACGCTGGTGCTCGGCTTCGGGACCACCGAGGACGAGGCGGCAGCCACCGCCGGCGCGGCGCTGTCCGGCGGTTTCGACGCAGCGCTCTCGGCCTACCGGGACGGCTGGCACCGCTACCTCGACGGGCTGGCGCCGGTCCCGGCGAGCGCGCAGCGGTGGCGGACGGAGTACGAGGTCTCCGAGATGGTGATCGCCGCGTCGGAGGACAAGACCTTCCGCGGCGGCTTCGTCGCCTCTCCCGGCAAGCCGTGGGCCTGGGCGAACGAGCTGCAGCAGTTCCCCGTCTACCACGAGGTCTGGGCCCGCGACCTGTACCAGCACGCCACGGCGCTCATCGCGATGGGCGACACGGCAGCCGCCGAGCGGGCGCTGGACCACCTGTGGACGGTCCAGCAGCGCCCCGACGGCTCGTTCCCGCAGAACGCCCGGCTGGACGGGGAGGCCGTGTTCGGCGGGCTGCAGCTGGACGAGGTGGCCTTCCCGATCGTGCTCAGCCACCGTCTCGGTCGGACCGGCCCGGCGGACTGGGCCCACGTGCGGCTGTCGGCGGACTTCCTCGTCGCCACCGGACCCCGCACTGAGCAGGAGCGGTGGGAGAACCTGGCGGGCTACTCCCCGGCGACGATCGCCGCGGAGATCGCCGGGCTGGTGACGGCCGCCGACATCGCCCGGGCCAACGGCGACCAGGCGCGGTCGGACACCTACCTGGCCACGGCCGACCAGTGGCAGCGCGACCTGGGCCGGTACACGGTCACCACCAACGGCCCGCTGTCGCCGGACCCGTACTACCTGCGGATCACCGACAACGGGAACGCGGACACCGGCGTGCAGATCCAGATCTCCGACGGCGGACCGCTCGTCGACCAGCGCGAGGTCCTCGATCCCAGCTTCCTGGACGCCGTCCGGTTGGGGGTCGTCGACGCCGCCGACCCCGCCGTCGTCACCACCCTCGGGCTGATCGACGACCAGCTGGGCTACACCACCGCCAACGGCCAGTTCTGGCACCGGGCCAGCTTCGACGGCTACGGGGAGAAGGCCGACGGCAGCCAGTGGGAGTCGGTGGACCCCGGCACGCGGGAGACCATCGGCCGCGGCTGGCCGCTGCTGACCGGGGAGCGGGGCGAGTACGAGCTCGCGGCCGGCACCGACGCCCAGGAACGTCTGGACACCATGGCGCGGTCCGCCGACGACAGCTCGTTCTTCCTGGCCGAGCAGGTGTGGGACGACCAGCCGCCGTCCGCCCCGGGCTCGTCGTTCGTGCCGGGCGAGCCGACCTTCTCGGCGACCCCGCTGTCCTGGACCCACGCCGGCTTCATCCGGCTGGCCCGGGCCATCGACGCCGGGCGGCCGATCGACACGCCGGACATCGTGGCCTGCCGGTACGGGACGTCGCTCTGCCGGCAGTGAGCCTCCGGCCGCCCGCCTCGCGCACCGAACGGCCCCTCCGCCAGCGCACGGTCAACATGTGACGAAGCGGACCGGTTCGTCTCGTTCGTCGATGTGGTCGCGCGGACCGTCACCATTCCGTTACGGTCAGTCTCAACACGGACGCGCACCGTGCCGGCGACGAGCCGGCCCGCACATCCCCGTGGACCGCCACCGAGAGGAACGACGTGTCCCTGCCCCAGCGCTCCCCCGCTCCGGCCCTCCCCCGCCAGGCCACCTACGGCCAGCGTCCCTACACCCGGCCCGCCGTGCCCGGTGCCGGCCCGATGGGCCAGCGCCCGACGGGTCAGCGCCCGATGGCCGCGGGTCCGGTCGCGCAGCGGCCCGCTCCGCGCCCGGCCGTCTCCTTCCTGACCGTGGCCGAGGTCGCCGCGATCATGCGGGTCTCGAAGATGACCGTCTACCGCCTCGTGCACGGTGGCGAGATGGCCGCCGTCCGGGTCGGCCGGTCCTTCCGGGTCCCCGAGCCGGCGGTGCGCGAGTACCTGGCCGACGCCCGCACCGACGTCGCCTGACGGCGGGGTCGACCCGCAGCACCAGCCAGGCCAGAGGGCCCGCCGACCACGGGGTCGGCGGGCCCTCTGGCGTCCGCGGGACGGCGATGTCGAGAACGGGCGACCGGCTCCGTCCCCGGGGTGGAGCGACCAGGATGGGTCGCCCACACCGAGGAGGACCACGATGGCCAAGTACCTGCTGCTCAAGCACTACCGCGGCGCCCCGGCTGCGGTGAACGACGTGCGGATGGACCAGTGGACGCCCGAGGAGATCTCCGCCCACTTCCAGTACATGAACGACTTCGCGGCGAAGCTCGAGCAGACCGGCGAGTTCGTCGATGCCCAGGCGCTGTCCGACGGGGGCATGTGGGTCCGGTTCGACGGGGAGGGGCGCCCACCGGTCACCGACGGCCCGTTCGCCGAGACCAAGGACCTGATCGCCGGCTGGATGGTGATCGACGTCGACACCGAGAAGCGCGCCGTCGAGCTGGCCGGCGAGCTCTCGGCCGCCCCGGGGGCGGGCGGGAAGCCGATCCACGAGTGGCTCGAGGTGCGCCCGTTCCTGACCGAGGCGCCCACGATCACCGAGTGACACCGGTGGACGAGCTCCTGCTCCGGAGCCTCACGCCCGGCGTGCTGGGTGTCCTCGTCCGCCGCGGAGCCGACTTCGCGGCGGCCGAGGACGCCGTGCAGGACGCGCTGGTGGAGGCGCTCCGGGTCTGGCCGCACGACCCGCCGCGGGACCCGAGGGCCTGGCTGGTCACCGTCGCCTGGCGGCGGTTCCTGGACGCGACCCGGGCCGAGGCCGCCCGCCGGCGTCGGGAGGACGTCGTCGACGCGGAGCCGGCACCCGGGCCGGCCACCGGCGTGGACGACACGCTGCAGCTGTACTTCCTCTGCGCGCACCCGTCGCTGACCCCGTCGTCCGCGGTCGCACTGACGCTGCGCGCCGTCGGCGGGCTGACCACCCGGCAGATCGCCCGGGCCTACCTGGTGCCCGAGGCGACGATGGCGCAGCGGATCAGCCGGGCGAAGCGGGCCGTCGCGCGGGTGCGGTTCGACACCCCCGGCGATGTCGCCACCGTGCTGCGCGTCCTCTACCTCGTCTTCAACGAGGGGTACTCCGGCGACGTCGACCTCACCGCGGAGGCGATCCGGCTGACCCGCCAGCTGGCGACCGCGATCGACCACCCCGAGGTGGCCGGGCTGCTGGCGCTCATGCTGCTCACCTCCGCCCGGCGCGCCGCCCGCACCGCGCCGGACGGCAGCCTGGTGCCCCTGGCCGAGCAGGACCGCGGCCGGTGGGACACCGCGTCCATCGCCGAGGGCGTCGAGGTCCTGCAGGCCGCCCTGGCCCGGGACCAGCTCGGTGAGTTCCAGGCCCAGGCCGCGATCGCCGCCCTCCACGCCGACGCGCGGACCGCCGAGGAGACCGACTGGGTGCAGATCGTCGAGTGGTACGACGAGCTGGTGCGGGTGACCGACAGCCCGGTCGTCCGGCTCAACCGCGCGGTCGCGGTCGGCGAGGCGGACGGCCCGCGCGCCGGGCTGGCCGCGCTGGCGGAGCTGGACGACGCACTGCCGCGGTACGCCGCCGTCGCGGCCCACCTGCACGAGCGGGACGGCGACCTGGCGACCGCGGCACGGCTGTACGCGGAGGCGGCCCGGAAGGCACCGGACCTCGCCGAGCGCGACCACCTGACGCGCCGGGCCGCCCGGCTCAACGGCCGCCGGACCAGCTGACCGGCGGGCGACCGCGGGACGGCGCAGCGACCGCCCCCATCGGGCGGCTGCTGCCCCTAGCGTCGGCACCGAGCTGCCGCAGGACGACGGAAGGCGACCCGATGACCGATCTGACCACCCTCACCCGCGAGCGCACCGACCTGCTGGAGTCGCTGCGCCGGCACCGGGCCTTCCTCCGGTTCACCGTCCGCGACCTGACCGACGAGCAGGCCCAGCAGCGGCCGACCGTCAGCGCGCTCAACCTCGCCGGGCTCATCAAGCACGTCGCCGGCACCGAGGCGGGGTGGGCACGGTTCGCCGAGGGTGGCGCGGAGGCGATGAACCGCAACTGGGGGCCTGATGCCTTCAGCCGGCACTGGCACCTGGCCGCCGGGGAGACGCTGGCCGGTGTGCTGACCGAGTACGAGACGGTCGCGCAGCGCACCGACGACCTGGTCGCGACCCTGCCCGACCTGGACGCCGACCACGCGCTCCCGGAGGCACCGTGGTTCGAGCCGGGCGCCCGCTGGTCGGCCCGCCGGGTGTTCCTGCACATCATCGCCGAGACCGCCCAGCACGCCGGCCACGCCGACATCCTGCGGGAGTCGATCGACGGCCAGAAGACGATGGGCTGATCGCCGGGAGCGGTTGCCCACCGCCGACCGGGGCGTCGTCAGCCCCGGCGCACCGCGGCCAGCGAGGCGTCGACGGCGGCCTCCACGTGCAGCCTGGTGGTCGGGAAGACCGGGACCGGGCTGTCCGCGGCGCCGACGAGCAGCTCGATCTCGGTGCAGCCCAGGACGATGCCCTCGGCCCCCGCGGCCACCAGCCGGTCGATGACCTGCCGGTAGGCCTGCCGGGACTCCTCCCGGACCAGGCCGAGGCACAGCTCGTCGTAGATGACCCGGTGCACCTCGGCGCGGTCGGCGGCGCGGGGTACCAGGACGCGCAGCCCCTGGCCGGCGAGCCGGTCCCGGTAGAAGTCCTGCTCCATCGTGAACGCCGTGGCCAGCAGCCCGACCGTGGTCAGCCCGGCCGCCCGCACAGCCGCAGCGGTGGTGTCGGCGAGGTGCAGCAGCGGGATTCCGATCGCGGCCTGCACCTGGTCGGCGACCTTGTGCATGGTGTTGGTGCACAGCAGCAGCAGTTCCGCCCCCGCGGCCTCCAGCCGCACCGCCTCCTCGGCGAGCAGCCGGCCGGCCTGCTCCCACTCCCCGGAGACCTGCAGCCTCTCGATCTCGGCGAAGTCGAGCGATGCCAGCACGACCCGCGCCGAGTGCAGCCCCCCGAGCCGCTCCCGCACCAGCTCGTTGGCCAGCCGGTAGTACTGGGCGGTCGACTCCTAGCTCATCCCGCCGAGCATGCCGATCACCCGGGGGCGGGCGGCCGCGCCGCCGGCCGGCCGGCCGGTCGAGGGTGTCAGCGGCAGGGAGGTGGTCATCGCGCTCCTTCACGGGTCGGAGCGCCATGGTGACGGCAACCCACCCGCGAGGGCCAGCAGCCACCGCGCCGGCCCCGGGCCGCGCGGGACGTGCCACGATGCCGTCCGTGCAGCCCTCCGGGATCGACCAGGTGCGCCAGCGGATCTCCTCGTCCTCGGCGGAGGCGGTGGTCGCCGCGAGCATCCAGGCGGCCCGCGACACCGCCGACCTCGGCGCCTTCATCACGGTCGCCGACCACGCCGGGTCGGGGGCGGGTCGGCTCGCCGGTGTCCCGCTCGCGGTCAAGGACAACCTGGACACCCTCGAGCTGACCACCACCGGCGGGACGCCGGCGCTCCGCCACTCGCGACCGGGCCGTGACCAGCACGCGGTGGCCCGGTTGCGCGCTGCCGGCGCCGCCGTGATCGGCAAGACCAACCTGCACGAGCTGGCGCTGGGCATCACCAGCAACAACGCCGCCTTCGGGCCGGTGCGCAACCCGCACGACCGGACCCGCTCGGCCGGGGGCTCCTCCGGCGGGTCGGCCGTCGCCGTCGCGACCGGCGTCGTCCCCCTCGCGCTGGGCACCGACACCGGCGGATCGCTCCGGGTGCCGGCGGCGCACTGCGGGGTGGTGGGCTGGCGCCCGACCACCGGCCGTTGGGGCACCGGCCGCACCGTGCCCATCTCGCGCACGCGGGACACCGCCGGCGTGCTCGCGACCTCCGTGGCCGACGTGGCGCTCGTCGACGGGATCGTCACCGGGGAGTCCGCACCGGCGCCGTCCGGCCGGCCGCTGCGGCTGGGGGTCCCGCGGGAGGGGTTCTACGACGACCTCCACCCCGACGTGGCCGCCTGCACCGAGCGGGCGCTGGAGCGACTGGCCGCCGCCGGGGTCGAGCTGGTCGAGGTCCGAGTCGCGGACGCCCACGCGCTCGACGCGGAGTGCGGCTTCCCCATCGTGTTCGCCGAGGTGGCCGAGGACCTGCCGGCCTACCTCGCGACGCTGCCCGGACCCGAGCGCGCGCTCACCCTGGCCGACGTGCTGGCCCAGGTCGCGTCGCCGGACGTCCGCGGGGCGCTGGAGGCCGCGGCGAGCGGGGCCTTCCCGCCGGCGGTCTACGAGCAGGCGATGGCCACCCGGGACCGGCTGCGCGCCGCCTACGCCGCCGCGCTGCGGCCCGCCGGGGCCGAGCGGCTGGACGCCCTCGTGTACCCGACGGTGCCGCTGCCCGCTCCGCCGCTCGACGACGACACGACCGAGCTCAACGGGCGGGAGGTGCCGGTCTTCCTGACCACCATCCGCAACACCGGGCCCGGCTCGACCGCGGGCATGCCGGCCATCTCCCTCCCGGCGGGGGCGACGGGTGCCGGTCTGCCCATCGGGATCTCGCTGGAGGGCCTGCCGGGCGAGGACGTCGCCCTGCTCGCGACCGCCGGCCGGGTGGAGACCGCGCTGGGCCGCTGAGCTGCTCGACTCCCGGGCTGCGATCATCACCGCGTGATCACCGACGACCGGACCGACCGGACCTGGACCCCCGCCGCCGACCGCTACGCGACGACGGACTACCGGCGGGCCGGCCGCAGCGGTCTGGCGCTGCCGCCGATCTCCCTGGGGCTGTGGCAGAACTTCGGTGCCGACCGGCCGCTGGCCACCCCGCGGGCGATCCTGCGGCGGGCCTTCGACCTCGGGGTCACCCACATCGACCTGGCCAACAACTACGGCCCGCCCCACGGCGCCGCCGAGACCACCTTCGGTGCCGTGCTGGCCAGCGACCTGCGTCCCTACCGCGACGAGCTGCTCATCTCCACCAAGGCCGGCTACGACATGTGGCCCGGCCCCTACGGCGACGGAGGCTCCCGCAAGTACCTGGTGGCCAGCCTGGACCAGTCCCTGCGCCGGACCGGCCTGGACTACGTCGACGTCTTCTACTCCCACCGGCGGGACCCGGACACCCCGCTGGAGGAGACGATGGGCGCGCTGGACGCCGTCGTCCGCGCCGGGAAAGCGCTCTACGTCGGCATCTCCAACTACTCCCCCGCCGACACCGCTCGCGCCGCCGAGCTGCTGGCCGACCTGGGCACCCCGCTGACGCTGCACCAGCCCCGCTACTCGATCTTCGACCGGCACGTGGAGGCCGGCGTCCTCGACGCGGCTGCCGCCGCCGGAGCCGGGGTCGCCGTGTTCTCCCCGCTCGCCCAGGGCAGGCTCACCGACCGCTACCTGCACGGGGTCCCCGAGGGGTCGCGGGCCACCCGCAGCGCCTACCTGTCCAGCGAGGACGTCACCCAGGACCTGGTCGACCGGGCCAAGGCGCTGGACGAGATCGCCGGCGCCCGTGGCCAGACCCTGGCCCAGCTGGCGCTGCGCTGGGTGCTCCGCGACACGCGGGTCACCACCGCCCTCATCGGCGCGAGCTCGGTCGCCCAGCTGGAGGCCAACCTGCAGGCGCTCAGCGGCCCCGACCTGACCGCCGAGGAGCTGACCGCCGTCGAGCGGTGGGCAGCGCCGTCCGGCGGCACCCTCTGACCTGATCGTCCGTCGGGACCGGGTCCCGACGACGACGGACGGCCCGTGCCAGGCTGGGTCATGACCACGACGGTGTACCGAGGGGCGGCGCTGGCCGACGGCACCGGCCCGGAGCTGCGGAGGGACGTCAGCGTCCGGGTCGAGGACGACCGGGTCCGCTGGATCGGGCCGGCCGACGACGAGCCCGACCCGGGCCCGGACGCCGAGGTGGTCGACTGCTCGGGGGCCACGATCGTGCCGGGCCTCGTGGACAGCCACAGCCACCTGACCATGCCGGGTGGGGCGCACTGGGTCGACCGCGGCTTCGACCCTCCCCCTCGGTTGGTCCAGGTCGCCGAGGACAACGCCCGGCTGCTGCGCTCGGCCGGTGTCCGGTGGGCACGGGACGTCGGCTCCCCGGTGGGCACCGATCCCGTCGACGGCCGGGTGCGCGGCCTGGCGCTCGGGGTGCGCGACCGGTGGGCCGGCCGGCGCGAGTACCCCTACGTGCGGGCGGCGGGCACCTGGATCTCCCGTACCGGCGCCCTGCCCGGCGGTCTGGGCAGGGAGGTAGCGGACGGCGACGGGCTGCTGGCGGCTGCGCTGGCGCAGCTCGACGACGGCGCGGACCTGGTGAAGATCTACCTCGACGGCCCGGACGCCGACACGTCACCGTTCACCGTCTCCGAGGTGCGCCGCGTCGTGGCGGCGGCCGGCGAGCGCGGCGCCCGGGTCGCCGCCCACTCCAGCACCCTGCCCGGCGCCCGGGCCGGCGCCGAGGCGGGGGTGGCCTCACTGGAGCACGGGTTCACGCTGGACTCCGACACCGCCGCCGCGATGGCGGCCAACGAGGTGGCGCTGGTGTCGACGCTGAGCGTCCTCGAGTCGTGGCGGACCTTCTCCCGGACCACGGCGCTCCCCCGGTTCGCCGGCGAGGAGAGCGAGAAGCGGATCGCCGAGCGGCGCGAGCGGGCCCACGAGAGCGTGCGGCTGGCGGCCCGCGCCGGCGTCCTCATCGCCGCGGGGACCGACTTCGGCGGCGGGTCCACCCGGGCCAACCAGCTGGCCTGGGAGGTGGAGTGCCTGGTGGAGGCCGCCCTCGAGCCCTGGCAGGCGCTCGCGGCCGCCACCCGGAACGGCGGGGAGCTCCTCGGTGAACCGGAGGCCGGAGTCATCCGGGCCGGCGGCCCGGCCGACTTCGCGCTGGTGCACGGTGACCCGTTGTCCGATCCCGCGGCGCTCTGGCGCGTGTGGCGGGTCGCCTGAACCGTCGTCCGGCGGCCCGGTCGTGTCGGTCGCTCCTCGTACGGTCAACCGCATGGGCGTGACACTGCGGGCCATCGACGACGAACAGGGCCCGGCGGGGATGATCGCCAGCTTCACCGTCGAGGGTGACCGGGAGCTCACCTACTGGGTCGACCCCTCCCGCTGGGGGCGGGGGATCGCCTCCGCGGCCCTCCGGGCGTTCCTCCGGATCGAGACGACGAGGCCGCTGTTCGCGCGGGTCGCCGAGCACAACACCGGCTCCGCCACGGTGCTCGCCCGGGCCGGGTTCGTGGTCGTGGGCTCCGAGGTCTCCTTCGCCGCCGGGGTGGGTCGGCAGGTCGTCGAGCACGTCCACCGCCTCGGCTGACCCCCGTTCCATCGACGTGATCTCGCGGTGGGAGCCCGGGCTGCTCACGCCAGGGCGAGGACGAGGCCTGCCGCGACCAGCACCGCCGCGGTGAGCCCGTGGACGCCCAGCGCGGTGGACAGCTTCCCACCGTTGCCGAGCACGATCAGGGCGTCCGCGACCGGCGTGAGGGCCACGGCGACCATGAACCAGCCGAGTGCCACCGGACCGGCGGCTGCCCAGACGACCAGCAGCAGCACGCCGGAGGTGATGTCGCGGACGCCCTTGGCCTCGGTCATGGCGCGGAGGCTGTCCGGGGCGACACCGAAGCCGATCACCGCCGGCCGAGGAGCCAGCAGGAACCGGGCGCCCAGACCGATGATGCCGACGCAGACGAGAACGGCGATGACGAGCGCGGTGACGTGCATGGGAGGTCCTCTCGGGTGCGATGGCTAGCGACGTTATCTAACGATGCTAGCCTCTGTCCATGTCACCGCGACCAGCGCCCGACCTCGACTCCCGACGCGACCAGGTCCTCCGCGCCGCCCGGGCGGTCGCCGAGTCCGACGGCTGGTCCGCCGTCACCATGCGCCGCCTGGCCGGCGAGCTCGGCGTCACCCAGCCGGTGCTGTACTCGGCCTTCGCCGGCCGCCAGGCACTGATCGACGCGGTGGCGCTCCGGGGCTTCGGCGACCTCGCCGCGGCGCTGGAGGCGGTGGACGCCGCACCCCTGCCGCGGATGCGCGCCTACCTGGACTTCGCCGCCGCACACCCCCGGGTCTACGAGGCGATGTTCTCGATGCCCTTGGGGTTGCCCTTCGCAGCCGACGACACCCCCGAGCCCCTCCGGCAGGCCTTCTCGGCCCTGCACGACGCCTTCCCCGATGCCGACGGCACCCGGGCGGAGGTCGTCTGGTCGGCACTGCACGGCCTGGCCACCCTGGACGCCGGTGGCCGCCTGCGCCCGGCCCACACCCAGGCCCGGCTCGACCTCGCCCACCGCCTGCTCACCGAGCAGGAGACCTCCTGATGCGCACCCCGGTCGAGGTCCTCACCGGCCTCACCGACGGTGTCGGGTGCGCCCTCCGGATCGGTCGGCGACGCCCCTCGGCGGGCCCGGCCGGGAGCCGACGCCCGGGGCGACCGGGGGCCCGCCGATGGTGACCGGTCGCCCGGCCACGGCCGCGACCGCCGCCCAGCAGACGCTGATCCCGGCCAGCGTCGCCAGCGGCACTCCCCAGCCTCCGGTCGCGCCGTACAGGCCACCGGCGAGCAGCGGGCCCGTCGCGCCGATCCCGTAGCCGACCAGCTGCGCCATCCCGGAGAGCCGGCGGGCGGCGCTCTCGTCGTGCGCGCGCAGCACGATCACGGTGAACGACAGGGCGACGCCGGCCCCCTGCGCGAGACCGCCGACGGTCACCCACAGCCCCCATCCCGCGGGCCAGCCGAGCAACCCGGCGAAGAGCACGACCCAGGCCGCACCCACGACCAGGCCGAGCCCCACCTGCCCCCGCCGGCGGCCGATCAGCGCCGGCACGAGCAGCGCCCCGACGATCCCGACCAGCTGGAAGAGCGACGCCGCAGCCGCTCCCGTCGCGACGCTCGCGTGCACCTGGTCGACGAGCACGGTCGGCAACCAGGTGGTCACCGCGTAGTAGAGCATCGTCTGGAGGGCGAGCAGCAGCCCCACGGCCCACGCCACCGGGTGCCGCCACACCGACGGCCCGGCCGCCGGTCCGTCGTCCCCGACGGTCGACGCCGGCGCCACCCGCGCGGGCCTCGCCAGACCGGCACGGCCGACGGCGACCTGCCACAGCACGGCCGCGACCAGCGCCAGCACGGACCAGCAGGCCAGCGCCACCCGCCACCCCCAGAGCTCGGCGATCGGGGCGGTGAGCGCGGCGGTCAGGGCGGCGCCGGCGGCCAGGGCCGCGGTGTAGAGGCCGGTCACCCGCCCGGCGTCAACACCGAAGTGACCCTTCACGACCGGCGGCAGCAGCACGTTGCCGACCGTCATCGCCAGGCCGATCGCGACGGTGCCGGCCAGCAGCACGGCCGAGCCACCGAGGACGCGCACCACCGTCGCGACGGCGAGCAGCAGCAACGCCCACAGCACCGACCGGCCGGCACCCGTCCGCCGTCCGAACCAGGCCGCGGCCGGTGCCGCGGCGGCGAAGCAGAGCACCGGCAGGGTGGTCACCAGGCTGACGAGGGACGGCGAGAGCCCCAGGTCCGCGCGCATCTCGGGCAGCACCGGCGAGACCGCGGCGATCGCACCACGCAGGTTGACCGCGACCAGGAGGACGGCGGCGAGCAGCAGCGCCGACCCGCGTCGTCCCCCGTCCACCCGTTCAGCCTGGCACGCCGTCCGGGCACGCCGCGGATCAGCGGGTCGGCGGCCAGCCGCCGACCTGCGCCAGCAGCCCGACGTCGTCGCGGCAGGCCCAGTGCTCGACGATCGAACCGTCCACGACCCGCCAGATGTGGATGAAGTCCCACGTGATGGCGCCGCCGGCCGGAGGCAGCCCGGCGAGGAGGGGCATCGTCGAGGCCACGTGCCGGCCGTGCAGCGTCAGGTGCACCACGACGAGATCGTCCTCTGCCACGACCCGGTGGATGGACGCGGTCGGGTGGCCGAGGTCGTGGTCGAGCGTCGCCAGGGTCTGCCGCAGGCCCTCGCGGCCCTGCGGGCCTGCCGCGTGCTGGACAAGGTCCTCGGCGACGAGGCCGAACGCGGAACCGTCCCGGAGCTCCGCGGCCTCGTGGAAGGCCAGCACCGTCTCTGCAGGCGTCATCGGGTCATCACACACGAGGCCGGGCCCTGCGTGTGGTGTCGATGTCGCCATCCCTCGATGTCGCCGCCGGCACCGGCGGGAGGTCTCCCCTGTCCGCCGTGCGCCTACCGCTCCCGGACGGCGTAGGTCAGGTGGGTCACCCGCTGCGTCGGCTCCGCGCGGACCGGCTCCAGGGCCACCCGAGCTGCGTCCACGCCCTCGAACAGGCGGATCCCGGAGCCGAACAGCACGGGTGAGAGCGCGATCGAGAACTCGTCGACCAGGCCGGCGTTCAGGTGCTCCAGGATCGTCGCGCCGCCGCCGGCGATGCGGACGTCCCGATCGCCGGCGGCCTTGCGGGCCTGGTCGAGCGCGGACTCGACGCCGTCGGTCACGAAGGAGAAGGTGGTCCCGCCGGGCCGCTCCCAGGGGTCGCGCTCCTCGTGCGTCACGACGAAGACCGGGGTGTGGAACGGCGCCTCCTCCGGCCACATCTCCTCGCCGGCGTCAAACATCCGCTTGCCCATCACGCTCGCGCCGGTGCGGTCGAACGTCTCCCGCACGATGTCGTTGTCGCGCCCTTCCTCGCCACCCCCGCCGAGCTGCAGGTTCTCCCGGAAGAACCGCGTGGGGAAGATCCACCGCTGCAGCTCCATCCACTGCCGCCCCATCAGCTCCGACAGGGACTCGGGTGCGATGAACCCGTCCAGCGACATCGACACGCTGAAGAACACCGTCCCGGCCATCAACCCTCGACCCCCGTCCGGAGGGTGCCGGTGACGTAGCCGGCCAGGTTGCCCAGGGTCTGCTGGCCGCCCTCGATCGCGTGGTACTGCTCGACCGCCTCGTCGCGCAACTGCTCGGTGGGGAACACGGTCCGCATCTCGATCCGGGTCGCCGCGCCCTCGGCCGTGAACGTCAGGACCGACTCGAAGGCGTTCGGGTCGCCCCGGGACTCACCGTGCAGCATCGCGATCCGCTCCGGCGGAGCGATCTCGGTCCAGGTGATCCACTCCGGGTAGTCCGTGCCGTCCGGCCCGTGCATCACGAAGTCCCACACCCCGCCGACGCGGAACTCGAAGGACGCCGTGGTGGTGGTGAACCCGTCCGGCCCCCACCAGCGCGACAGGTGCCGCACCTCGGTGAACGCCTCGAACACCAGCTCCCGTGGGGCGTCGATGACCCGGGAGACCACGATCTCCCGGTCGGCCGTCGCGGACTGCGCCGGCGCCTCTCGTCCCGTCGCGCTCATCGCTGCTCCTCGTCCCGTCGCTGCTTGAGGTCCTGCACGTAGGCGTCCAGCCGGTCGAAGCTCTCGGTCCAGAACTGCTCGAACCCGCCGGTCCACTCGTGGACCGGTCGCAGCCCACGGGCGTCCAGGCCGTAGAGGCGTTGCCTGCCCGCCTTCCGGTCGCGCACCAGCCCCACCTCCCGGAGCACCCTGAGGTGCTTGGACGCCCCCGGCTGCGGCATCCCCAGCTCCTGGGCCAGCTCGGTCACCGGCCGCTCCCCTGCCCGCAGCAGCACCAGGATCGCCCGGCGCTGCGGCTCGGCGATGGCGTTGAAGACGTCCGACGTCGTCGCTGCTCGTGCCATGGGAGAAGCATATACCCATATGGGCATGTGTTGGACCGATCTGGCCACCCGGTTCGCCCGCCCACTGGCCCCGTGTGCGGGCCCGGGGGGCGATGAGGGTGCGGGTCAGGCCGTCTCGGCCGCGGGCCTGGTCCCTGCCTGGTCGGAGGTCGCCGCCCAGCTGGCGAGGAGGGCCAGCTTCTCCGCCGAGTCCGAGCCGGGCTCTGCGGTGTACACGGTCAACGTCAGGCCCGGGTCGGCGGGGAGCTCCGTCGCGTTGAAACCGACCGTGAGGTCACCGACGACCGGGTGGCGGAAGCGCTTGCTCCCGGTGTGGTGCAGCCGGACGTCGTGCGCGGCCCACCGGCTGCGGAAGGCATCGCTGCGGGTGGCCAGCTCGCCGACGAGGTCGGTCAGCCCCCGGTCGTAGGGGTCGCGGCCCGCCTCCGTGCGCAGCAGGGCGACGGTGGTGTCGGCCGCGTCCGCCCAGTCGGGGTAGAAGTCCGCGGCGCCGGGGTCGAGGAAGCAGTAGCGGGCGAGGTTCACCGGCCCCGGCGAGGCCCCGTGCAGCGGTGCGTAGAAGGCGCGACCGAGCGGGTTGATCGCCAGGATGTCGAGGCGGCCGTTGCGGATGAACGCCGCGGCCGCTGTCATCGCGTCGAGCAGGTGCTGCAGGCTGGGCCGGACCTGCTGGGGCCGGGGGCGGCGACGCGGCTCGCGGGCGGCGCCGGCCCGGGCGGCGCGGGCCAGGTCGAGCAGGTGCGCCCGCTCGGCGTCGTCGAGGTGCAGAGCCCGGGCGATGGCGTCGAGGACGCTGTCGGAAGCCCCGCGCAGGTTCCCCTTCTCCAGGCGGGTGTAGTAGTCGGTGGACACCCCCGCCAGCTGGGCGACCTCCTCGCGACGCAGTCCGGGCACGCGGCGGCGCTGCCCGTACAGCGGGACCCCCGCCTGGTCAGGGGTGATCTTGGCGCGACGAGTGATCAGGAACTCGCGCACCTCGGTCCGGTTGTCCACGCGGTCCACGCTACGGCCGCCGCACGGCACCAGGGGGGTCCTGGCGGAACCCTGATGACCCGGCCCTGCCACGCACGCGCGGACGCGCGTTCCCTCGTCTCCGTGACCACCTCCACCGCTACGGCCCCGGCCGCAGCCGTCCCGCAGCGCGTCGGCCGCGCCCTCGCCGTCGTCCTCAGCCTGCTGACCGTCTTCGGGCCGATCTCGATGGACCTCTACCTGCCCGTCCTGCCGGCGCTGACCACCGAGCTGCGATCCGCCACGTCCACCGCTCAGCTGACGGTCACCGCCTGCCTGCTCGGCCTGGCTCTCGGGCAGCTCGTGGCCGGCCCGATGTCGGACCGCTACGGCCGTCGCCGCCCTCTGCTGGTCGGCGTCGTCGGTTACGTCGTGGTCTCCCTGGTCTGCGCGGCCAGCCCGACCGTGGAGACGCTGATCGCCGCCCGCTTCGTCCAGGGCCTCGCCGGGGGTGTGGGGATCGTGATCGCTCAGGCCGCCGGGCGTGACCTGTACTCCGGCGGCGCGCTGCTGCGCTACTACGGCCGGCTGACCGTGCTCGGCGGCCTGGCGGCCGTCGTCGGCCCGGTGATCGGCGGCCAGCTGGCCTCGGTCACCGACTGGCGCGGGATCTTCGTGTTCCTCGCTGGGGTCGGCGCGGTCATCCTCTCCGCCTGCCTGCTGGTGTTCCGCGAGACCCTGCCCGCCCGCGCCCGGGTCGCCGGGGGCCTGGCCCAGACCGGCTGCGACATGCGCCGGCTGCTGGCCGACCGGCTGTTCCTCGGCGCCGTGCTGGTCACCGGCTTCGTCAACGCCGCGCTGTTCGCGTACCTGTCGGGTGCGACCTTCGTCCTGCAGGACGTCTACGGGCTGTCGCCCCAGGGCTACTCCTTCGCCTTCGGGCTGAACTCGGCCGGCTTCATGGTGTTCGGTTTCCTCGCCGGACGGACGTCGGAACGCTGGTCGGAGCGCGGCACGCTGCTGGTCGGCATCGCCATGTGCACCGCCGGCGCGGTCGGGCTCCTGGCCACCGCGGCCTGGGACCTGCCGCTGGCCGCGGTCATCGTCTCCCTGCTGACGATGGTCAGCGGGGTCGCCGCCACCACGCCGCCGGCGACCTCGCTGGCCCTGGCCGGGTACCCCGACATCGCCGGGACGGCGTCGTCGTTCCTCGGCGTCGCCCGGTTCGCCTTCGGTGGGCTGGCGGCACCCCTCGTGGGTCTCGGCAGCGGAGTGACCCCGCTGGCGGTGGTCACCGTCACCGCGACCGCGCTCGGTGCGCTGGCCCTCCTCGGCGTCCGCCGGCCCTCGCCGGCGACGACGCCCGCTGTCGCGGGCGACCACGACCTGACGCCGGCCGGCCGGTGAGTGCCGGCCGGCGGCGGCCGACCGGCCGGGTCACCCTCATCGTCGCGGCCACCGCTCTGGCCGCCCTGGCCGCAGGGGGTTGCGCCGCCGACGGCGGACCACCTCCCGGCACCGGCGGCAGCACCGCTGGCGGAGCCGACACCCCCACGACCGGTACCGGGACACCGCAGGAGGACGCCATGAGGATCCAGCTCGCCGTCGGGGACCAGCGGGCCACCGCCACGCTGGAGGACAACGCCGCCGCACGCGACCTGGCGTCGATGCTGCCGCTGACCGTCGCGATGACCGACCTGTTCGGCCGGGAGAAGCCCGGCCCGTTGCCGCGGGCGCTGGCCGGGGAGGTCGAGCCGGTCTCCACCTACCGGGTCGGGCAGCTGGCGTACTGGCCGCCGGACCAGAACGTGTTCGTGGTCTACGACGGCGACGGTCTGACCGTGCCCGGCCCCGGGCTCGTCCTGCTGGGCACCGTCGACACCGGCCTGGACGTCATCGCATCAGCCGGGGACGACTTCGAGCTCACCCTCACCGCCCTCGACTGACACACCCCACCTGCCGCCCAGAGGGGCGCGCACGACGAGAGGACATCGACACGACCGACGACCAGGAGCCCTCGGGCGCGCACAAGATGTTCGGCGACTTCGCCCCGGGCCTGGTGCACTTCACCGACGACGCCCTCTTCGGCGACGCGTGGCAGCGCCCGCAGCTGTCCGCGCGGGACCGCAGCCTGGTCACCGTCGCGGCGCTGACCACCGGCGGCAACGCCGAGCAGCTGACCTTCCACCTCCAGTACGCGAAGGACAACGGCGTCACCGAGGAGGAGCTGATCGAGGCGATCACCCACCTGGCGTTCTACGCCGGCTGGCCGAAGGCCTTCTCCGCGATGGCCGTCGCCGAGCAGGTCTTCCGCACGAGCTGATCCACCCCACGACCGAAAGGAACCACCCGCCATGCGAGCAGCCGTTCTGCACGCCCCCGGCGACGTCCGTGTCGAGGAGCGCCCGGACCCGAGGATCGAGCAGCCGACCGACGCCGTCATCCGGCTGACCGCCACCTGCGTGTGCGGCTCGGACCTGTGGCCCTACCGCGGCATCGAGGCGATCAACGAGCCGACCCAGATGGGGCACGAGTACGTCGGCGTCGTCGAGGAGGTCGGCAGCGAGGTCCGCACGCTCGCGCCCGGCGACTTCGTCGTCGGCTCGTTCGTCATCTCCGACAACACCTGCGAGATCTGCCGGGCCGGGTACCAGTCCCGCTGCGTGAACGGCGAGTTCGTCTCGATGACCATCGGCACGCAGGCGGAAAAGGCACGCATCCCGCTGGCCGACGGCACCCTCGTCACCACCCCGGACGTGCCCAGCGACGACCTGGTCCCCTCGCTGCTCACGGCGTCGGACGTGCTGGGCACCGGCTGGTTCGCCGCCGTGGCCGCCGACGTGCAGCCGGGCAAGACCGTCGCCGTCGTCGGTGACGGCGCCGTCGGCCTGCTCGGCGTGCTGGCCGCCCGGCAGCTCGGTGCCGAGCGGATCATCGCGTTCAGCCGGCACGAGTCCCGGCAGCAGCTGGCCCGCGAGTTCGGCGCCACCGACATCGTCACCACCCGCGGCGACGAGGGCGTGGCTGAGATCAAGGAGCTCACCCACGGCCTGGGCGCGCACTCGGTCATCGAGGCCGTGGGCACCCAGGAGTCGATGATGCAGGCCATCCGGGCCACCCGCCCCGGCGGGCACGTCGGCTACGTCGGCGTCTCCCACGACGTGTCCCTGCCCGGCGACGAGCTGTTCTTCTCCGCCGTCCACCTGCACGGCGGACCGGCCCCCGTGCGCCGGTTCCTGCCCGAGCTGATCGACCTGATCACCCGCCGCGCGATCGACCCGGGCAAGGTCTTCGACCTCTCCCTGCCGCTGGACCAGGCGGCCGAGGGCTACCGGGCGATGGACGAGCGCCGCGCCGTCAAGGCCCTGCTCACCGTCTGACCGACCTGCACAGCACAGCACGACACCGCACCCACCGACCAAGGAGTCGACATGGAGCTGAAGCCCGTCGGGCCGACCGCCAAGGCCCCCGCAGAGCGCTTCACCGGCGACGTCTACCTCACCATGATCCACGACGGTGAGGCCCCGTCCCGGCTGAACATCGCGCTCGTCCGGTTCACGCCCGGCGCCCACACCAACTGGCACCACCACGACGTCGGTCAGACCCTGCACGTCACCGAGGGGGTGGGCCTGGTCGGCACCCGCGACGGCTCCGTCGTCCGGGTGCGCGCCGGCGACACGGTGGTGTGCCCGCCCGGCGAGGAGCACTGGCACGGTGCCGCCGTCGACACCCTGATGAGCCACCTCACCATCGTCGAGAAGAACACCGACGGCAGCGACCCCACCACCTGGCTCGAGCCGGTCCCCGACGCGGACTACCGGGCCGCCGACCAGCGGTAGGCCCGCCGCTCGACGGTTGCCGGGACCGGTGGACCGCCGAGCGCACGAGGTCGCGCACGGACCTCTCCCGCGTGCCGCCTCGGGGTGCACCTCATCCCTGGGGTGCGGCCCACTCCAGCCACGCGCCGCTGGGGTGGGCTCGGCCCAGCACCGCACCGCGGCACGTCCCGTTCCGGATGCCCAGCCGGCCGACCACCCCGAACAGCCCGCCGTCCTGGTTCTCGCGCAGCCAGTGCGGCGGCACGTCCAGCCCCTGCACGGTCCCCGTGGCCGCCGGTCCCAGGGGGACGAGGGGGTCGACCGAGATCCACTCGACGTCCCGGGCCCGGCCGATCCGTTCGACGAGGTCGCGGAAGGCGGCCAGGCGATCCGGTGGGAGGAACACGTGCGCGTAGGTGTCGATCAGGCACAGCAGCGCATCGGCCGGGACCTCGTCGACCACTGCGGGCAGGAGCTCGCGGAGGTCGCCGCGAAGGGTCGTCGCCGGATGTGCCCGCGACACCTCGACGGCCGAGGCGAGCCGGAGAGTCCATG
This sequence comes from Geodermatophilaceae bacterium URHA0031, assembly GCA_000620205.1. Taxonomy (GTDB): domain Bacteria; phylum Actinomycetota; class Actinomycetes; order Mycobacteriales; family Geodermatophilaceae; genus Modestobacter. The sequence continues at coordinate 295,587 of JHVP01000001.1, forward strand.
CCGGGGTCGCGCAGCGCCCTCCGACCTCGGTCGAACGTGGCGGCGGACCGGCGGGCGACTGGACGTTCGGGCCCCGGATCGTCCACCCCCGTGGGCGTGCCGCAGCGGGTCGGTGACGCTGCGCGACCCGCCGGCACCCGGCTGGGACGCCGGGCCGCGGGGCCTTGGCCCGCTCCTGCCGCGGGCGCACCATGGACGCCTGGCCAGCACGATCGGAACGGGAGCGAGGCGGACCCACGATGACGGCACCGGCGCCGCCCCCCGGGAGGTGAGGTCGTGACCGGGCTCGCGGTCTCGGCGGAGACGCGCTTCAGCCGCCTGCTCGAACGGCTGCTGACCGCCGCGGAGACCTCGCTGGCGGCCAACGACCTCGAGCCCGCCCGGGCGATGGCCGAGGAGGTCCGCGCGGTCGACCCGGACAACCGGCGCGCGGCGCGGGTGCTCCGCCAGGTGACCACCCACCAGCGCGGCTCGCCCGGGCAGCGCGCGCTGATGACGCTGCTGTTCTCCGACCTGGTCGGCTCCACCACGCTGTCGGAGCGGGTCGAGCCCGAGCAGCTGCGCGACCTGTTCGCCGTGTACCGCGCGGCCGCGCGGGAGGCGGTGACCCGGTACAGCGGAAACCTCATGCAGTACTCCGGCGACGGCATCCTCGCCGGCTTCGGCTTCCCCTCCTCCCACGAGGACGACGCCCGGCGCGCGGTGCTCGCCGGGCTCGACCTGGTCGTGGCGCTGCGGGACGCCCGCGCCGACCTGGAGCGCCGGTTCGGCGTGGCGCCGGAGGTGCGGGTCGGCGTCCACACCGGCCGGGTGGTCGTCACCGACCTGCGCGGCGACGACGCGGTCGCCGACCGCGACTCCGTCGTCGGGCTGGTGCCCAACCTCGCCGCCCGGATCCAGCAGGCCGCCGAACCGGGCATGGTGGTGATCAGCGACGTCACCTCCCACCTGGTCGACGCCGACTTCCACCTGTCCTCGCTCGGCGAGCAGCGGCTCAAGGGGATCACCCGGCCCGTCGAGGTGTTCCGGGTCGACCGCCCCCGGTACGCCGCGGCGCGCTTCCAGGCCGACCGCTACCGCAAGGCCGGCCTGGTCGGCCGGGACGCACCCCGCGCCCGGCTGCTGGCCGCCTGGGACGACGTCCGCTCCGGCACCGGGCCCTCCGGCAGCGCCTTCCTGGTCGTCGGCGAGCCGGGCATCGGCAAGTCCCGGCTGCTGGCGGAAGTCGTCGACCGGGTGGAGGCCAGCGGCGGCCGGGTGCTCGGCGGCGTCTGCCTGCCCTACCACGCGAACGTCTCGCTGTGGCCGGTCGTGCGGTTGCTGGAGCGGATGACCGACCGGCTCGGCGAGGGTGCCGACCGGCTCGCCTGGCTGGTCGGCGAGCTCCGCGCGGCCGGGCTCGATCCAGCCGCGGCGGTGCCGTTCATCGGCCCGCTCATGGGCCTGCCCGCCTCGGCGGAGCACCCCGCGCCGGAGCTGGACCCGGTCGCGTTCCTCGACGAGACCCTCGACCGGCTCGTCGAGTGGCTGACCGCGGTGGGCGCGCGGACGCCGCAGCTGTTCGTCATCGAGGACGTGCACTGGGCCGACCCCTCCACCCTGGAGCTGCTGGGCCGGCTCGCCCGGCGGCGGCCCCGGGGCGTGCTGACGGTGGCGACCAGCCGCGAGGACACCGCCGTCCCGTGGCGGGACGACGCCGGGGTGCTGCGGCTCGGCCGGCTCGACCCCGCGGCAGTCGACCAGCTCATCGACAACCTCGCCGACGGCCGGCGCCTGGACGACGACGCGCGCGCGGCCATCGTCGAGCACGCCGAAGGCATCCCGCTGTTCGTCGAGGAGCTGACCCGCTCCAGCACCGACGACCACCGCACCGAGCCGATCCCGTTGCGGCTGCAGGGGCTGCTCACCTGGCGGCTGCGCGCGCCGGGGGTCGACCTGCGCGTCGTCCAGGTCGCCGCCACCGTCGGGCCGACCTTCGACCCCGCCGTCGTCGCGGCGGTGCTCGACGACGAGGAGACCGTCAACGAGCAGCTCGACGTGCTGAGCGACGCGGGCATCGTCGAGCCGGTCGGGCTGGCGCACGGCACCTACCGCTTCCGGCACGCCCTGATGCGCGACGCCGCGTACGAGACGCAGGTGCTCGACGTGCGCCGGCAGACCCACGCGGCGGTCGCCGCGGCGCTCGCCGGGCGCGACACCCCGCCGGCGCTCGTCGCCACCCACCTCGACCTGGCCGGCGACGCCGAGCGGGCCGTCGACCACTACCTGGACGCCACCGGGGTGGAGCAGGTGCGCGGCGCCTACGCCGAGGCCGCGAAGCTGGTCTCGCGCGCCCTCGAGCTGCTGGCGACCCTCCCCGAGTCTGCCGACCGCGACCTCCGCGAGCTGTCCGGGCGGATGCTGCGGGGCCTGAGCATGAGCTCGGTGCACGGCTACGCCAACCCCGGCGTGGAGGCCGACCACCGGCGCGCCCAGGTGCTGGCCGCCCGCCTCGGCCGGCCGGAGGTGCTCCCGGCGCTGGTCGCGCTGTGGGCCTACTGGCTGACCAGCGGCCGGCTGGCCACGGCCGGCGACGTCCTCGACCAGCTCACCCTGATGGTCGGCGAGCCGGCCTTCGCGGCCTTCGCGCCCGAGGTGGCGGCGGTGGCCGGGGTGCACGAGTTCCACCGCGGCCGGCTCGCCCCGGCGCAGGAGCAGCTCGAGCGGGCGCTGGCCGGCTTCGCCGACCGGCCCGCCGAGCACCGCGTCTCACCGGTGTGGCCGCTGCCCAACGACCCCGTGTCGGGTGCGGCCAGTGTGCTGGCCGCCGTGTGCACCGCGCGGGGCGACCTCGCCGCCGCAACCGAGCGGCAGCAGGAGGCGCTACGGCGGGCCGAGGCGATCGGCTACCCGCGGGGGCCGGCCAGCATCGCGTTCGCCAAGGCGTCCTACGGCGCCTGGGTGCAGCGCTACCTCGGGGACGACGCGGCGGCCAGCCGGCTGGGCTGGGAGGCGGTGGCCATCGGCCAGGAGCACGGCTACGCCTTCTGGACGGCGTACGGCGCCACCTGGGCCGCGTCGACCACCCCCGGCGGGCCGCCGGACCGGGAGTACCTCGACGGCATGCTCGCCGCGCTGCGCGCCATGGGCCAGCAGGCGTTCGGCGCGTTCCACCTGGCCTACCTCGCCCGGCTGGACGCCGCGGCCGGAGACGCCGCCCGGGCCGACGCGCACCTGGCCGAGGCGTTCGCCGCCGCCCGGCGGACCGGCGAGGAGCTGCACCTGCCCGAGCTGCTCCGGCAGCGCGCCCGGTCGGTCCTCGACCGGGGCGGCGACGCCCGGACCGCCGCCGCCGACCTCACGGAGGCGCTGCGCCTCGCGGTCGAGCAGGGCGCGCGGCTGTCCCGGCTGCGCGCAGCCGTCGACCTGGCGGGACTGCCGCCGGAGGCCCGCCCGGCGGGCTGGCGCGCACTGCTCGCCGACGCGCGGGCGGACCTGCCCGCCGCGACCCGCACCGCCGAGACGGCGGCGGCCGACGACCTGCTCGCCGGCTGAGCCCGTTCACCGGTGTCGGGGCAGCACCCTGCTCACCGGTGCCGGGGCAGCACGACGCGCGCCCGGGTCACGCCGTCCGCCGAGGTCAGGGTGAGCCGCCCCCGGTGCTTCTGCGCGACCACCGCCAGCGCCGTCGGCAGGCCCAGCCCGGTGCCCCGGCCGACCGGCTTGGTCGTGAAGAAGGCGTCGAAGACCCGGGCCAGCACCTCCGGCGGCACGGTCGCCCCGGTGTCCTCCACGTCGACGACCACGTCGCCGGCCTCGCCCCGGGTCCGCACCGTCACCGTGCCACCCGGTTCGACCGCGTCCAGCGCGTTGTCGAGCAGGACGTTCCACACCAGCGCCAGGTCCGCGGGCCACCCCTCCACCGCCTGCGGCCGGGGGTCGAGGTCGCGGACGACCGTGACGCCGGGCGGCACCTTGTGGCGCAGCAGCACCAGCGCCTGCTCCAGGCTGGCGTGCAGGTCGACGTCGGTGAGCGAGTCGTCGGCGACGTAGGCCAGCGGCCGCACCCCCGACACGATCCGCGTCAGCTGCTCCGCGCCGGCCGCGACCTCCTCGAGGAGCGCGGTCACCTCCGCCCGGCGGGTGAGCCGGTGCACCGCGCGGCCGCGCCGGTCCGGCAGGTCCGCCAGCGCCCGGGCCAGCGCGGCAGGGTCGATCCCCAGCCGGACCAGGCCGGCCGCCTCCTCCCAGCTCCGCTCGACCCCCGCCGCGGCCAGGACGCCGGCCAGCGCCTGCTCGGCGTCCCCGCGGGCGAGCGGGTCCGCCGGCACCGGCACCGCGCCGACCAGCGGCTGGAGCGGGTCCTCCCGGTCGCCGGCCGTCGCGAGCAGCTCCCGCAGCCGGGTCGCGCCCCGCTGCACGGCGCTGGCCGGGTTGTTCAGCTCGTGCAGCAGCCCGGCGGCCATGGCGCCCAGCGCGGCCATCCGCTCGTGCTGGCGGACCAGCGCCTCCTCCTGCGCCAGCCGGCGGGTGGCGGCCACCAGCAGCGCCCGGGCCGACTGCGGGTGGGTGAGCACCGTGTCGAGCACCTCCGCGCCGATCCGCTGCAGCCGGGTGCGGGTGCGGGCCCGCACGGTGGCCGAGCGGGGGCGGCCGTGGGCGATGCCCAGCTCCCCCAGCAGCTCGCCGGGGCCGCAGACGTTGAGCAGCAGCTCTGCGCCGCCGACGTGCCGGCTGACCTCAAGCTCCCCCTCCAGCACGACGTACATCGCCTCGGGCGGGGCGCCCTCGGCGATGAGCACCTCGCCCGGGGCCAGCTCCACGGTGCGGCCGGTGCCGGCCAGCGCCCGGACGTCGGCCTCGGGCAGCTCGGCGAACAGCCGCGATCTGCGCAGCGCCGCCGCGACGTCCCGGCGTGCCGCCACGGTCACCGGGCGCCCAGCCGCTGGTGGGCGAACTGCACGGCCATGGCGCCCTCCCCCACCGCGGAGGCGATCCGACCTCCGGAGCCGGCCCGGACGTCGCCGGCCGCGAACACCCCGGGCACCGAGGTCTCCAGCGGCAGCGGGGGCACCGGCAGCGGCCAGTCCGGCGGCGGCGTGCCGAGGGGCGCACCGGTGAGCAGGTCGGTGCCGGTGAGCACGAACCCGCGGTCGTCGCGGCGGACGACGCCCTCGACCCACGCCGACCGGGGCGCCTGGCCGATGAAGACGAACAGGGCGTCGGCGGCGACCTCCCGCTCGGTGGTGCCGGTGCGCAGCCGCAGCCCCTCCAGCCGCCGCGCGCCCAGCGCCCCGGCGACCTCGGTGTGGTGCTCGACGGTGATCTTCTCGGTGACCGCGAGCCGGTCGAGGAGGTAGCGGGACATCGTCTCGGCGAGGTCGCCGCCGCGGACCACGATGGTCACCGAGGCGGCGAACTGGGCGAGGAACAGCGCCGCCTGCCCCGCCGAGTTGCCGCCGCCCACCACGAACACCCGGTCGCCGCCGTGGTCGACGCCCTCCGCCCGGCCCGCGCCGTAGTAGACGCCGGCCCCGGTGAGCCCGGCGGCGCCGGGGACGTCGAGGGTGCGGTACCGGACGCCGGTCGCGATGAGCAGCATCGCCGCGCTGACCTCGCTGCCGTCCTCCATCCGCACGACGGTGTACGGATCGGCCCGCTGCAGCCCGACCGCCTCGGCCGGCACCAGGATCTCCGCGCCCAGCCGCAGCGCCTGGTGGCGGGCCCGCGCGGTGAGGTCGGCGCCGGAGAGCCCGACCGGGAACCCGAGGTAGTTCTCGATCCGGCTGCTCGTGCCCGCCTGGCCGCCGGGGGCGTTGCACTCCAGCACCAGGGTCGTCAGCCCCTCCGACGCGCCGTACACCGCGGCGGCCAGCCCAGCGGGGCCGGCGCCGACCACCACCAGGTCGTAGGCCGCCCGCTCGGCGTGCGAGGGCAGGCCGATCCGCGCCCCCACCTCGTGGACGTCGGGTCGCACCAGCACCGTGCCGTCGTCGAGGACGACCACCGGGAGGGAGCCGGCGTCGAGCTGCGCCACCTCCAGCAGTTCGCGCGCCTGCGGGTCGGACTCGACGTCCAGCCAGCGGTAGGGCACGAGGTTGCGGGCCAAGAACTCGCGGAGCGCGTGGCTGTCGGGCGACCAGCGGTCGCCGACCAGCCGCACGGCCGCCAGCGGCTGCGGCCGGCGCCAGGTCTCGAGCAGGTCGTCGAGCACCGGGTAAAGCCGCTCCTCCGGCGGGTCCCAGGGCTTGAGCAGGTAGTGCTGCACCTCGGCGTCGTTGATGGCCCGGATCGCGGCGTCGGTGTCGGCGTAGGCGGTGAGCAGCACCCGCCGGGCGTCCGGCACGAGCCGGCGGGCGGCAGCGAGGAACTCCACGCCGCTCATCCCGGGCATCCGCTGGTCGACCAGCAGCAGCGCCACCGGGTCGTCGCGCAGCCGGAGCCGGCGCAGCAGGTCCAGCGCCTGCTCACCCGAGGAGGCCGTGTAGACCTGGTAGTGCTCGCCGTAGCGCGCCCGCAGGTCCCGGTCGACGGCGGCCAGCACCGGGCCGTCGTCGTCGACCGCGAGCACCGCCGGTCTGCTCACCCGGGCTCCTGGGCCCGGGTGCGGCGGCGAGGTGGTGCGTCCACTGCCCGCCTCCAGGCGCGTGCGGCGATGTGAGGTGCGGGTCGTCCGGGAGGCAGTCTACGGAGGCGACCGGTGCCTGGGGAGGCCCGACGGCGCGCGGACCGGGACGGATCGCGGAGCCGCCGGGCACTCCTGGTCCGCCCGCGGCGCTACCGTGCTCCGTGGCTCCTCACCGGGACTGGCCCGCGCTGCCCTACGACCAGTGGCAGCCGACGCGGGACACGGTCCACGCCCACACCCAGGTGCTCGGCAAGCTGTCGGCCGCTCTGGCGCCACCCCAGCCGCAGTTGCAGCACGCGGCACTCCGGCTGTCCGCGCGCGGGTGGGAGACCGGGCTGCTCCCCGCGCCGGACGGCTCCGGGGCGCTGGTGGTCGTCCTGGACCTGCACACCCACCAGGCGGTGGTCGAGCACACCGACAGCCGACGCCGGGCCGTTCCGCTCACCCCGCACCGCTCGGTCGGTGCGGTGACCCGAGACGTCCTGACTGCCGTCCGTGAGCTGGCCGGCCCGGTGGCGTTCGACCCGCGACCGCAGGAGACGGTCTGGTCCACGCCGCTGGACCAGGACGAGGAGCACGCCACCTACGACCCGGCCCAGGTCGGCGCCTACCTGGAGGCAGCCGGCCAGGCGGCCCTGGTCCTCGCCGCCTTCCGGGCTCCGTACCGCGGTCGCTCGACCCCGGTGAACGCCTGGTGGGGCTCCTTCGACCTCGCGGTCAACCTGTTCTCCGGACGCGGGGCGGACCCGCCGTCCGAGGACTTCATCATGCGCAACGCGATGGACGCCCAGGAGATCGCGGTCGGGTGGTGGCCCGGGGACCAGCAGTACCCGCGCGCGGCGTTCTACGGCTATGCCCACCCGGCCCCGCCCCACTACCCCGACGCCCGGCTCTACCCACCCGCGGCCCGGTGGGAAGCGGCGCTCGGCGAGTTCGTCCTGGACTGGGAGGACGTGCGCTCCGCCGCCGATCCGCACGCCACCGCGGTGCGGTTCGCCCGCGCGGTCGCCCATCACTCCTGCGCCACCTGCGCGTGGGAGCCCGCGCTCGCCGGGACCATCGACGGCTCGCCGCCACCCGTGTGCTGACCCTCACTCGTCGGCGCCGCCGCTCTCGCGGTGCCCCTGCGCCCGGGCGGTGACCCTCGACGCCCGCTCGGTCGTCCAGGTCGCGTGGGTCTGGGAGGGGTCCTCCTGGTCGTCCCAGATCCGGTTGCCGTCCAGGTCGAGCACCCCGACCGGGGCGTCGAGGGTGATCTCCGCCCGCAACCGGGGCGAGCCGGGCAGCCGGTAGGGGTGCCGTCAGCCGGCTGGCCGGACCGCCAGGCGCTGTCGGCGCCCGGCCGGTTCGGCGCCAGCCCGAGCGCCCTCCCCGTGTTGAACCGGACGACCGCGTCCTCCTCGCCGACGGTCACGTGCTTGCCACGGTGCCCGTCCGGACGCCAGTCGGCGGTCTCGTCGGTCAGCGTGGACTCGCCGTAGGAGACGCCGGACCCGCCCACGACGTGGCCGGCGCGGCCCGCCGGCCGTTGTTGCGGATCCGGTTGCGGGTGAACGCGCAGTGGTCCAGGCCGGCGTCGACCCGGATCCCGTCCAGTCCGTTGTCGCGGATCGAGTTGCCGTCCAGGACCAGGTCGACGGCAGGTCCCTGGTGCCCCTCGCTGAGCGGGTGCTGCCAGTAGCCGTAGCGCCCGTTGGCGCTGATCCGGCTGCCGCTGATGGTGTAAGGGCCGGGTGTGTTGCCGATGCCGATCCCGTCGCGCCGGTTCCCGTCGATGATGCAGTTGACGACCATGCCGCCCCGGCCGGCCATCCCGGCGGTGCCCTGGGCGGAGATGTCGAACCCGGCCTCGTGGTTGCCGATCACCGTGCGGCCGGTCACGACCAGCCCGTCGGCGCCCCAGCCGGAGATGCCGAACCGGTTGTCCTCGACGTGGCAGGCGGTGATTCGGATCCCCCGCGGCGGCGGCCACATCTGCTGCTCGAGCTCCACGAAGATGCCGTTGGTGCCGTTGCCCCGGGCCGTGCACGCGGTGACGGTCAGCAGCTCGGTGGTCCCCCACCCGCCGATCCCGATCCCGATCCCCGCACCGCCGGGTTGCTCCCCGTCGTCCTGCCGGCCGCACCGCTCGGCGAGGACGGCGTCGACGACGGTGTCCTGCAGGAAGTCGCAGCCGAACCCGGTCGCGGGGGTGTCGTGCAACCAGATGTCCCGGAAGCGGCCGCGCAGCACGTACTGCAGGCCCAGGCCCTTGGCGAGCGGGTCGTACTGGTCCAGCTGCATCCCCGACCCGTCGACCTCGAAGCCGGCGAGGTGCAGTCGGCCAGGTGGTTCTCCGGCCCGGCGCCGTGCTGCCCAGCGGTGAACCACATCAGCGGGGTCGGGGTGCCCCGTGCACCCGGGTTGGCCAGCGCGAGCGGGTCGCGGCCATCCCGGCGCCGACCAGGGAGACCCCGCGGTCTGCGGGCACCACACCAGCAGCTGCCGGCCGCAGCGGTGCAGCCGCGACAGCAGCCGGGCCAGGACGCCCGGGTCGATCTGCCCACCGGCCGCCAGCGAGCCGACGTGCAGCGCCAGCACCTCGACGTCCATGTGGGCGCAGGCCGCGGCCGCCATGTCCACGGGGAACCCGTGCCAGGTCAGCAGCCCGAGGGGCACCCGCGGCGCCGCCGCGCGCAGCAGCTGGAGGGCTGCGGGGTCGAACGAGGACACCATGAGCGGGCGCCGCGTCACCTCCTCCGCCACCACCGGCGCGAGCAGGCCGGCGGTGGTGCGCCCCGGTGCCCGCAGGCAGTCCTCCATGGACGACTTGAGGTCGAGGTTGAGCCCCACCCGGCGCGGCAGCTCGTCCAGCAGGTGCTCAGCCGCAGCGTGCCGCGGGCGTCGGCCTCGGCCCCGGTCAGGTCGGCGAGCCGGGTGCCGTCCGGGTAGGCGGGGTCGTGGCCCACCACCAGGACGTCGTCGCCCAGGCGCCGGATGTCGGCCTCCACCCACCTCGCCGCGCTGCGCACCGCGGCCGCGAAGGACTCCAGGGTGTTCTGCCGATGGCTCGCGACGGTCCCGCAGCCCAGCATGCGGTGGCCGATGACGGCCGGCCCGTCCCCGAAGACGGCCGGGTGCGCAGGCGCGCTGCCCCCGGCCGTCGTTCCAGCTCGGCTGCGGGACGGCCGAGGACTCATCGCTCACTCCGGGACGGTCGCGGGAGGTGCCGGGGGCGGCAGCCGTCACCGCGGTCGCGCCCGCTCCCAGGATTGGCCGTCCCGGCGCCCTCGCCCTCGGCAGGACGACCCATCCTGGCCGGCGCGGCGTGGGACCCGGGTTCAGTGCGGCGCACCCAGGCTGCCGCGCTCGGCGAGGACGAACAGCAGAGCCATGGCGGGCACCACGACCGCCAGGGCGACCGCCGCGACGACCGTGAGCGCCCAGAGGGTGGGCTCCGGCGCGGCTGCCGCACCGATGGTGGTGTGCGTGCCGAGCAGGTCGGGGTACTGCGCGACGCCCCAGCCGGCGACCACCGCGGCGACCGCGCCCACCGCCAGGAGCTGCACCAGCCGGGGGGCGGCCCGGCGCAACAGCAGGAGGGCGGCCAGGCCGCAGGCGCCGGAGAGCACGACCAGCGGCAGAGCGCGGGACAGCAGCCCGTCCAGCAGCCGCGGTGCGTCGGCCCGCAGGACGAACAACCCCGCCAGCGCGACCGCCCCCGTGACGACGGCCGTGGCCACCGACCGCCGCCGGTACCAGGTCTCCAGACCGGCATCGCTGCGCCGCCGGGCCTCTGCCGTGAGGAACACGGCCGCGGTGTAGGCGCACACCAGGACGGCGAGGACGCCGCCGAGCACGGAGGTCGGGTTGACCCAGCTGGTGAGGGGGTCGCCGTGCCCGCCCGGCGGCACCCGCCCGGACGCGATCCCCCCGGCGACCGCCCCGAGGAAGTACGGGACCAGCAGCGAGGAGAGCGCGAAGGCGGCGCCCGCGACACGCTGCTCGTCGGTGCGCACCATGACCTTGCGGAACGCGAAGCCCGCACCGCGGACGACGATGCCCAGCGCCGCCAGCCCGAGCGGGATGTACAGCGTCGTCATGATCGCGGCGAAGGCCGTGGGGAAACCGGTCCACAGCATGACCAGGCAGAAGATGAGCCAGACGTGGTTGGCCTCCCACACCGGCGCCAGCGACTCGTCGACCAGGTGCCGCGGCTCGCGGCCCCGCCGTTCCCCACCCGCGGTGAGGTCCCAGAACCCGGCGCCGTAGTCGGCTCCCCCGAGGACGGCGTAGGCGACCACCCCGGTGAACAGGACGACGGCGGCGACGGTGCTCATGCCCGGGCGTCCGACCGCGCCCGCGAGGGCCCGTACGGCACGTCGCCCTCGCCACCCGGGTCGCCCTCCCCCGGCGGGTCGGCGACCTCGCGCCAGCGGCGCCGGAGGATGCGGAGGACGTGGGCGGTGCCGAACGCGAGAGCTGCGTACAGCGCGACGGTCGCGCCGTAGAAGAGCCACACGTTGCCGGCGGTCGTCACGGCGTCGGCGGTGCGCAGCTGGCCGACGACGATCCACGGCTGCCGGCCCACCTCGGTGACCACCCAGCCGGCCTCCAGGGCGATGATCGCCAGCACGCCGCTGACGGCCACGCACCGCAGGAACCAGCGGTCGTCCGGCATCCGGTCCGGCTGCCGGCGGCGGCGCCACCAGAGCCAGGCGTACCAGGCCGACAGCGCCAGCAGCGCCGTCCCGATGCCGACCATCACCTGGAACGCGACGTGCACGGTGTTCACCAGTCGAGCGGCCGGCCGGTTGGCGGCCGCGATCGCGTCCAGCCCCTGGATCTCGGTGTCCGGGTCCAGCCCGGCCAGCAGGGAGGCGCCCAGCGGGATCTCGAGGCCGTAGCGGACCTCCCCGTCCACCAGCACCCCGCCCAGCACCTCGGGGACCCGGGTGCCGGTCTCGGTCAGCGCCTCGATCATGGCGAACTTGGCCGGCTCCTGCTCGAACACCTCACGGGCCGCGATGTCCCCGACCAGGAACTGGACCGGGGTGGCGATCGCCGCGACGGTGAGCGGGATGACCAGGCCCAGGCGGTGCAGCCGGTCCCGCCGTCCGCGGAGCATGCCCACCGCGTACACCCCGGCGATGGTGAAGCCGGCGACCATGTAGGCGGCGAGCAGCATGTGCACCGCCTCGTAGCCGAACGCGTCGTTGAAGAAGACGTCCAGCGGCCGGACGTCGACCACCTGGCCGTCGTCGTCCAGCGTGAACCCGTCCGGCTGGTTCATCCACGCGTTGGCCGCGACCACCGCCGACGTGCCGCCGATCCCGGACAGCACCACGGGCACGCCGGTCCAGAAGTGCGGCCAGGGCCGCATGCGCCGCCAGCCGTAGATGTAGATCGCCACGAAGACGGCCTCGAGGAAGAAGAACAGGCCCTCCACGGCGAAGGGGATCCCGAAGGCCGCCCCGAACCGGCCCATGAGGCCCGGCCACAGCAGCCCGAGCTCGAAGGACAGCACCGTGCCGGAGACAGCACCGACCGCGAACAGCACGCCGGAGACCTGCGACCACCGCCGTGCCAGCACGAGGGCCTGCTGGTCGTCCCGCCGGAGCCCGCGCCAGTTGGCGATCAGCATCATCGCGGTGAGCGCGACGCCGAAGGGCACCAGGATGATGTGGAAGCCGAGGGTGAACGCCATCATCTGGCGCGCCGGGAGCAGCTGCTCCGGATCGGCCGCCAGCACGTCGGCGACCTGGACCAGGTCGGTCATGCCTCAGCGCCTCCGTGCTCCCTCGGTCGGACCGGGCTGTCGCCCACCGCTCGCCGGCGCAGGTGGGCCTGCTGGCCACCCGGCCGGGCCGGCGACACGGAGCCAGGCCGACCCGACCGGGGAACCGGACGCGTGCACCCGCAACGGCTCAGGACCGCAGCGGCCGGACCAGCTTCCGGACGCCGGAGAACACCAGCCAGGCCGCCGCGACCCACGGGCCGGCGACGATCACCGGGTCCAGGAACTGGTGCTTGAGGTCCGTGCGGTGCTGCCCGACCCGCGACCGCAGGCCGTGGCGGGTGACCTCGGCCTTCACCCCGGTCTCGGTGATCGGGTTGTCCGGGCGCAGGGTCAGCAACGACCGCAGGTGGTGCTCCCACGCATCCACCCGGTCGGCGAGGACGAGCAGCAGCCAGTGCGCCGTGCGGCCCTCGCTGTAGCGGTAGGCGTACCGGCGGATGGCCCCCGAGACGCCCGACGGCGGCTGGGCGGTGCCGAACACCGGGGTCAGCATCCCGTGCTCGGGCGAGCGCTCCCGCGGGTACTTCTCCGGCTGCCGCTCGGGGAGCTCCCAGTGCGCGCCGGTGAGGTCCTCCTGGAAGGCCAGCTTCGGCACCGACGGGCGGTCCTTGGGGTCGAGGTCGACCCCCCAGCCCGCGATGCGCTTCCTCAGCTCCTCGGGCGACTCGGCGATCGGCGGCTTCTGCGGTGTGTAGGTCATCTCCGGTCTCCTGTGCTCACGCCGCGGTCGGGACGACGAGGGGCTTGATGCAGCCGTCGAGCTTGGCCGAGAACATGTGGTAGCCCTCGGCGATGTGCTCGAGCGGTACCCGGTGGGTGGCCAGCTCGCTGGGCTTGAGGTAGCCGTTGCGCACGTGCTCGAACAGCCGGGGCCACTGGCGTTTGACCGGGCACTGGTTGGTGTGGATGGTCAGCCCCTTGTTCATCGCGTCGCCGAACTTGACGGCGCTGAACAGCGGGCCGTAGGCGCCCATCACCGAGATCGTCGCGCCCTTGCGGACCGAGTCGATCGCCCAGTTCAGCGCGACCGGGGAGCCGCCCTGCAGCTTGAGCTTGGAGGAGGTGACGTGCTGGACGAAGTTGCCGTCGGCCTCGGCGCCCACGCAGTCGATGGCGACGTCGGCGCCGAGGAAGTCGGTGGCCTTCTTCATCTCGAGGACGATGTCGCCGTACTGGGTGAAGTTGTAGGTCTCGGCCTGGGCGAACGTGCGCGCCTTCTCCAGCCGGTAGTCCAGGTGGTCGATGACGATCACCCGGCCGGCGCCCATCAGCCAGGCCGACCTCGCGGCCACCAGCCCGACCGGCCCGGCGCCGAAGACGATGACGACGTCGCCCTGGACGATGTCGCCCAGCTGGGCCCCGAAGTAGCCGGTCGCTGTCATGTCGGTGAGCAGGACCGCGTCCTCGTCGTCCATCCAGTCGGGGATCTTCGAGGGGCCGACGTCGGCGAAGGGCACCCGCACGTACTCCGACTGCCCACCGTCGTAGCCGCCGGTGGTGTGCGAGTAGCCGTAGATGCCGCCGACCGCGGTCGCGTTCGGGTTGACGTTGTGGCAGTTGGAGTACAGGCCCCGCGCGCAGTACCAGCAGGTGCCGCAGAAGATGTTGAAGGGCACCATCACCCGGTCGCCGACGGCGAGGTTGCGCACCGACGACCCCACCTCGTCCACCACCCCGATGAACTCGTGGCCGAACGTGTGCCCGATCCGGGTGTCCGGCATCATCCCGTGGTAGAGGTGCAGGTCAGAGCCGCAGATGGCGGCCAGCTGCACCTTCACGATCGCGTCGTTCGGGTGCTCGATCGACGGCCGTTCCTTCTCCTCCATCCTGACCTTGTAGGGCCCTCGGTACACCATCGCTCGCACGGGATCGCCTCCTGGGGGCGCCGGCCCCGGGGCCCGGACGAGCACCACGGAGCTCCGGCCGGCCGCTGCTCACCGGACCCCTGATGCTGCGCCGGCGCAGCCGCCGTGCACATCGGCAGATCTGCCGATGGGCGCGGTCCCCCGGTCCCGCTGGAATGGACCCGACGTCCGTCGAGTGACCGCGCCACGGCCGGGCGGTGCGTGCCCTGGCTGAGGGAGGGCGATGAGCGGCAACCCGATCGAGCGGCGCCTCCGGGGGTGGCTCGATGCCTGGCCGGTCTACCGGCAGCTGACCGGACCCGACCGGCTGGGCCGTGGCGCCGCGGCCCAGTCCCCGCGGTCGGCGGCCCTGCGGCCTCACACCGACACACCCGGGCCACCCGCGCGGTCGGTCTGCCCCTACTGCGCCGTCGGCTGCGCCCAACTCGTCTACGCCGACGCCGGGCGCGCCGTGCAGATCGAGGGCGACCCGGACTCCCCGGTCTCCCGCGGACGGCTCTGCCCCAAGGGCTCGGCCAGCCTCCAACTGGTCACTGGACCGCAGCGCGAGCAGGAGGTCCGCTACCGGGCGCCCTACGCCACCGAGTGGGCCGACCTGCCGCTGGACACCGCGATGGACATGATCGCCGACCGGGTGCTCGACGCCCGGCGCCGCGGCTGGCAGGACACCGATGACCAGGGCAACGTGCTGCGCCGCACGACGGGCCTCGCCGGACTCGGCGGCGCGACGACCGACAACGAGGAGAACTACCTCTTCAAGAAGCTCTGGACGGCGCTGGGAGCGGTGCAGATCGAGAACCAGGCCCGCATATAGCACTCCGCGACCGTCCCCGGTCTGGGGACGACGTTCGGGCGGGGCGGCGCCACCGACTACCTGCAGGACCTGGTCAACACCGACTTCATCCTGATCATGGGCTCGAACATGGCCGAGGCGCACCCGGTCGGGTTCCAGTGGGTGATGGAGGCCAAGAAGAACGGTGCCCGGGTGGTGCACGTCGACCCGCGGTTCACCCGGACCAGCGCACTCGCGGACCAGTACGTGCGGATCCGCGCCGGCACGGACATCGCCTTCCTGGGCGGCGTGGTGCACCACGTGCTGAGCAACGACCTGGACTTCCGGGAGTACGTCGCGGCGTACACGAACGCCGCGTTCCTGGTCAACGAGGGGTTCGCCGACACCGAGGACCTCGACGGCCTGTTCAGCGGCTACGACCCCGCAACCGGCAGCTACGACACGACCACCTGGGACTACGAGGGCGCCAGCCAGCGGGTGACCGCCCCCATGGAGACCGGCATGGGCGGGCCGCCGATCGAGGGCGCGGCGGGCGGGATCGCCCAGGACCCCACACTGCAGCACCCCCGCTGTGTCTTCCAGGTGCTCAAGCGGCACTTCTCCCGGTACACCCCGGAGATGGTCGAGCGTGTGTGCGGCGTGCCCCGCGAGCAGTTCCTGCAGGTCTGCGACGACTGGACGGCGAACTCCGGCCGGGAGCGCACCGCCGCGCTGATCTACAGCGTGGGCTGGACCCAGCACACCGTCGGCGCGCAGAACATCCGGGCCGGGGCGATCGTGCAGTTGCTCCTGGGCAACATCGGTCGGCCGGGCGGTGGCATCTACGCACTCCGTGGGCACGCCAACATCCAGGGCTCGACCGACATACCCACGCTGTTCGACCTGCTGCCCGGCTACCTCCCCATGCCGCGGGCCGGGCAGGCCGACCTGACCGCCTACCTCGACCGCGTGCGCGCTCGGAACCAGAAGGGCTACTGGGAGGAGGCGGACGCCTACCTGGTCTCGCTGCTGAAGGAGTACTTCGGCGACGCCGCGACAGCTGACAACGACTTCGGCTTCGGCTGGCTGCCACGGATCAACGGCGATCACGGCACCTACCGGACGACCATGGACATGATCGACGGCCGGGTCTTCGGCTACCTCGTCATGGGGCAGAACCCGGCCGTCGGGTCGGCGAACGGCCGGCTGCAGCGCCTGGCCCTGGCCAACCTGGACTGGCTCGTCGTCCGCGACCTCACGATGATCGAGACCGCCAGCTTCTGGAAGGACGCCCCGGAGGTCGAGACCGGGGAGATCGCACCGGAGCGGTGCCGCACGGAGGTGTTCTTCCTGCCTGCGGCCGCGCACACCGAGAAGGCGGGCAGCTTCACCCA
Source organism: Geodermatophilaceae bacterium URHA0031 (assembly GCA_000620205.1). Classification (GTDB taxonomy): domain Bacteria; phylum Actinomycetota; class Actinomycetes; order Mycobacteriales; family Geodermatophilaceae; genus Modestobacter. The sequence continues at coordinate 312,004 of JHVP01000001.1, forward strand.
GACGCAGCGGATGGTGCAGTGGCGCGAGAAGGGCGCCGAACCGGTCGGCGACCAGCGCTCAGACCTGTGGTTCTTCCACCAACTCTGGCGCCGGGTCCGGGAACGGGTGGCCGACTCGACCGACCCGCGCGACGAGCCCCTGCAGCGGCTGGCCTGGGACTACCGGACGGAGGGTGACGAACCCGATCCGCAGGACGTCCTGCGGCGGATCAACGGCATCGACCTGACCACCGGCCGGACGGTCGACGGCTTCACCGACCTGCGGTCCGACGGCACCACCGCCTGCGGCTGCTGGCAGTACTCCGGGGTGTACAAGGACGAGGTCAACCAGGCCGCCCGGCGCAAGCCGCACGACCAGCAGGGCCCGTACGACCCGGAGTGGGGCTGGACCTGGCCGGCCAACCGCCGGCTGTTGTACAACCGCGCCTCGGCCGACCTCGACGGACGGCCCTGGAGCGAGCGCAAGGAGCTGGTCTGGTGGGACCCCGACCAGGGGCGGTGGACCGGGCACGACGTCCCGGACTTCCCGCTGACCACGCCGCCGGGCTTCGACCCGCCGGCGGACGCCCGCGGGCCCGCCGCGCTGCGCGGCGATGACCCGTTCACCATGCAGGCAGACGGCAAGGGCTGGCTGTTCGCGCCCACGGGGGTCGTCGACGGGCCGCTGCCGACCCACTACGAGCCGCACGAGTCCCCGGTCCGCAACCCGCTCTACCGCCAGCAGAGCAACCCCACCCGCCGCGTCTACCCCCGGCCGGAGAACCCGTACGACCCCTCGCCACCCGAGGGGGACCCCGACGTCTTCCCGTTCGTGCTCACCGCGTCCCGGCTCACCGAGCACCACACCGCCGGGGGCATGAGCCGCCAGCTGCCCCACCTCGCCGAGCTGCAGCCCGAGCTCACCGTCGAGGTCTCGCCCGAGCTGGCCAGGCTCCGGGGCCTGACCCACCTGGGCTGGGCGCACGTCGTCACCGCCCGGGCCGCGGTCGAGGCCCGGGTGTACGTGACCGACCGGATGGCCCCGCTGCGGCTCGACGGTCAGGTCGTCCACCAGGTCTGGATGCCCTTCCACTGGGGCCCGACCGGGTTGGTGACCGGCGACTCGTTCAACGACCTGCTCGGGGTCGTCGCGGACGCCAACGTGCTGATCCAGGAGAGCAAGGTCGCCACCTGCGACGTCCGGCCCGGTCGCCGCCCGCGCGGCGCCGAGCTGACCGCGTTCCTGGAGCGGTTGCGCAGCCGGGCCGGGATCACCTCCGCCACCGGGACGACGCTGCTCACGGCCGGCCGCTCCCCCACGAACCCGCCCCCCAGGGAGGCACCGTGACCGCCACGGACCGGACACCCCCACCGCCGGTCGACCTCGCCCGCCGGAACGGGTACTTCGACCCGCCCCCGCGCATGGGGTTCTTCACCGACACGTCGGTGTGCATCGGGTGCAAGGCGTGCGAGGTGGCCTGCAAGGAGTGGAACCACGTCCCGGAGGACGGCCTGGACCTGCTGGGCATGTCGATGGACAACACCGGGATGCTCGGCGCGAACTCGTGGCGGCACGTCGCCTTCGTGGAGCAGCGGCGGCCGGGCACGGCGGGACCGGAGGAGCAGACCCTCGCGGTGGAGGCCCGGCTGCGCGCTGCTCCCCGCGGCGGCTCGGAGCTGGGCACCACACCGCTGCCCACCGCACCGGGTGGTGCCGTCGCGGACCTGGGCATGCCGACCGTCGGCCGTCCCGGGGACGGGACCGGGGCGGAGACGCGGACCGACTTCCGCTGGCTGATGGAGTCCGACGTCTGCAAGCACTGCACCGAGGCCGGCTGCCTCGACGTCTGCCCCACCGGTGCCCTGTTCCGCACCGAGTTCGGCACCGTGGTCGTCCAGCAGGACATCTGCAACGGCTGCGGGTACTGCGTCAGCGGGTGCCCGTACGGGGTGATCGACCGGCGCCCGCACGACGGCCGGGCGCAGAAGTGCACGCTCTGCTACGACCGGCTCAAGGGCGGCCTGACCCCTGCCTGCGCCAAGGCCTGCCCGACCGAGTCGATCCAGTTCGGCCCGCTCGACGAGCTCCGGGAGCGCGCCGACCGGCGGCTGGCCGAGCTGCACGGGCAGGGCGTCGCGGAGGCAGAGCTGTACGGCCGCGACCCGGACGACGGGGTCGGCGGCCACGGCTCCCTGTTCCTGCTGCTGGACGTGCCGGAGGTGTACGGGCTGCCGCCCGCGCCGGTGGTCCCCACCCGCTCCGCACCGCAGATCTGGCGGCGGGTCGGTGCGGCGGCCGCGGCGTTCGCCCTGGCCGGCATCGGCGCGTTCGCCTCCGCCGCGTTCGGCGACCACCCATGACCGGCGACCGGCCCCCGGGCCCCGACGCCCCCTCCTACTACGGCCGGCCGGTGCTCAAGACACCGGTGTGGGAGTGGAAGATCGCTGCCTACCTGTTCACCGGAGGGCTCGCCGCGGGCACGGCCGTGGTCGCCGCGGGCGCCGACCTGGTCCGCGCCCCGCGCCTGCGCCGGGGGTGCTGGCTCGGCTCCTTCGCAGCCCTGCTGGCCAGCGTTGGGCTGCTCGTCGGGGACCTCGGCCGGCCGGAGCGCTTCCACCACATGCTGCGGGTGGCCAAGCCGACGTCGCCGATGAGCGTGGGCACCTGGATCCTGACCGCCTTCGGCCCGGGCGTGGGCGCCGCGGCGGTGTCGGAGCTGGTGCCGGCGCGCTGGCGGTCGTCGTGGCCGGCCCGGCTGCTCCGCGGCCTGGCCCGCGCGCTGGGCCTCGCGTCGGCCGCGACCGCCCCCGGGGTGGCCACCTACACCGCCGCCCTGCTCTCCCAGACGGCGGTCCCGGGCTGGCACGAGGTCCGGGAAGAGCTGCCGTTCCTGTTCGCCGGCTCGGCGGCGGCCAGCGGCGGTGGCTTCGGCATGCTGACCGCCCCGCCCGCCGAGGCGCGGCCCGCGCGGGTGTTCGCGGCGGCCGGGGCAGGCGGGGAGCTGCTGGCGTCCCGGCTGATGGAGCGCCGGATGGGCCTGATCCGGGAGGTCTACGAGCACGGGACCGTGGCTCGCCGCCGACGGGCGTCCGAAGTGCTCACCGCCGCGGGGCTGGCCGGCACCGTCCTGCTCGCGGGGCGCAGCCGGGCCGGTGCAGCCGCCTCCGGGATCGCCCTGCTGACCGGGAGTGCGCTCCAGCGGTTCGGGGTCTTCGAGGCGGGCGTCGAGTCCACCAGGGACCCGCGGTACACCGTGGTGCCGCAGCGCGAGCGGCTCGACGCCGCCCGGCGCGGGTCCGCCGTCGGGGACGACGTCGGCCGCCCGGCGCGCTGAGCGCTGCCCGCCACCCCTGGGTCCCCGGCGAGCTCGCTCGACGGTGCCGCTCGCACATCGGCAGGTCTGCCGATGGCCATCTCCGCGGACGTCGGTCATGTTGGGAGCACCCGGACGGGACCGGACGAGTCCGGTCCGTGCAGCCAGGTCGTGGACGCAGGCATCGGACGAGCCAGATGGAGGAGCCGTGAGCGGGTCAGAGCTCGAGGAGACCGGGACCGGGGACGCCGCCAAGCGCATCGGTCAGGCGCCGACCACCACGGACGTGACCGACCCGGAACGGTCGTCCCGGAACACCGCCGCGGGCTCCGGTTCCGAGCCGGGCGAGGGTCCCGTCCAGCCGGACGCCGACGAGGGAGTGGACCCCTCGGCCAGCATCGAACCCCACAACGAGGGGCTCGTCTGACCGTGACGACGAGCCCGACGGGCACGCGACCTCTCGGTCATGACTGCGTCGACGCGGGCTCCCGCACGTCCTCCACCTCGATGTCGAGGTCGCCGTCCCGGACCTGGACGCGCACCCGGCTCCCGCTGGACACCCGGCCGTCGAGCATCAGCCGGGACAGCCGGTTGTCCACCTCCCGCTGGATCGCCCGGCGCAGCGGGCGCGCGCCGAACTGCGGTTCGAACCCGCGTTCGGCGAGCCAGCTGACCGCCTCCGGGGTGAACTCGACCTCGATCCCCTGAGCCCGCAGCCGCCGGCGCGTCTCCTCGAGCATCAGGTCGGTGATCCGCTCCAGCTGGGAGGTGTCCAGCTGCCGGAAGACCACGATCTCGTCGATCCGGTTGAGGAACTCCGGCCGGAACGCCTCGCGCAACCGGCGCATCACCTGGTCGCGCAGGTCATCGCCGGTGTTGCCGTCGGCGGTGAACCCGAGCGGGCCACGCCCGGCGTTGACGATCGCCTCCGACCCGAGGTTGCTGGTCATGATGATCACGGTGTTGCGGAAGTCCACGGTCCGGCCCTGCGAGTCGGTCAGCCGGCCGTCGTCGAGCACCTGCAGCAGCGTGTTGAACACGTCGGGGTGGGCCTTCTCGATCTCGTCGAGCAGCACCACCGAGTACGGCCGGCGGCGCACCGCCTCGGTCAGCTGCCCGGCGTCCTCGTACCCCACGTAGCCGGGAGGCGAGCCGACCAGCCGGCTGACCGTGTGCCGCTCCTGGAACTCGCTCATGTCCAGCCGGATCATCCGGTCGGTGTCGCCGAACAGCGCCTCGGCCAGCGCCCGGGCCAGCTCGGTCTTCCCCACGCCGGTGGGGCCGAGGAACAGGAAGCTGCCGATCGGCCGGTCCGGGTCGCCGAGGCCGACGCGGGAGCGGCGCACAGCCTCGGCGACGACCTCCACGGCCTCGTCCTGGCCGATGACCCGCTCGTGCAGCCGCTGCTCGAGCCCGAGCAGCCGCTGCATCTCCTCCTCGGTCAGCTGGCTGACCGGGATGCCGGTGGCCCGGGACACCACCTCGGCGATGTCCTCGACGCCGACCGCGGGCACGCCTGCACCCTCGCCGCCGCCGTCCCGGGCCTGCTCGAGCCGCCGCTGGGCCTCGGCGACCTGATCGCGCAGCTCGGAGGCCCGCTCGTACTGCTCGGCGGCGACCGCCTGGTCCTTCTCCCGCTGCAGCCGCTCGACCTCCTGCTCGAGTCCGCGCAGGTCGGTCGGGGCCGTCTTCACCCGGCGGCGCACGCGTGCCCCCGCCTGGTCGATGAGGTCGATCGCCTTGTCGGGCAGGTGCCGGTCGGTGATGTAGCGGTCGGACAGCTCGACGGCCGCGACGACGGCCTCGTCGGTGAACCGCACCTGGTGATGGGCCTCGTAGCGGTCGCGCAGGCCGCACAGGATCTGCACCGTGTCCTCGACGCTGGGCTCGGGGACGAGGATCGGCTGGAAACGGCGCTCCAGCGCGGCGTCCTTCTCGATGTTGCGCCGGTACTCGTCCAGGGTCGTGGCGCCGATGATGTGCAGCTCCCCGCGGGCGAGGGCCGGCTTCAGCATGTTGCCGGCGCCGCCGGACCCCTCGGAGGTGCCTGCCCCGACGACCGTGTGCAGCTCGTCGATGAACGCGATGACCTCGTCGGTGTGCTCGCGGATCTCGTCGATGACCTTCTTCAGCCGCTCCTCGAAGTCGCCGCGGTAGCGGGTACCGGCAACCAGACCCGTCAGGTCGATCTCCACCACCCGGCGGCCGCGGAGGGTCTCCGGGACGTCCCCCTCGGCGATCTGGGCGGCGATCCCCTCGACGATCGCGGTCTTGCCGACGCCTGCCTCCCCGATGAGCACCGGGTTGTTCTTGCGCCGCCTCGAGAGCACCTCGACGGTCTGCTCGATCTCGGACTCCCGGCCGATCACCGGGTCGATCTCCCCGTTGCGGGCCATCTCGGTCAGGTCGCGGCCGTACTCGTCCAGCGTCGGGGTGCTCGACGCGGGTCGGCCGCCGCCGCCCTGCCCACCGCCGGCACCGGTGGCGGCCTGCTGCAGGGACTCCGGCGTGACACCCCGCTGGCGCAGCAACCGCCCGCCCGGCGAGTCCGGGTTGACCGCCAGGGCGAACAGCAGGTGCTCGGGACCGATGTAGGTCGAGCCCAGCGCTCGGGAGACCTGGTGGGCGTCGAGGAGGGCACGCTTGGCCGCGGGGGTGAGGGCCGGCGCCTCGGCCCGCGTCTCACCGCGCCGGGGGAGGCTGTCGAGCTCTGCCCGCAGCTGCGCCGGGTCCGCACCCGCGCGGCTGATCAGCTGCCGGGTGGGCTCCTCCTCGGCCATCGCCCACAGCAGGTGGTCGGTGTCGAGGTCCGGGCTGCCCACCTCGGCGGCCCGGCGCGCCGCCGCGTTCACCACCTCCCGGGCCTGCTCGCTGAGGAACTGGGTGATGTCGACGCGCTGGCGTGGCCGCCCGGCGCCGCCCATGTACCGGGCGAAGAAGTCGTCGAAGGGGCTGCCGTAGGGACCCGGCAGGTGTCCGCTGGTCATCGCTCGTCCCTCCGCGGAGTGGAGTGGTCCCTCCTCTCCCTACCCGCCCCGGACGCGGATCTCCATCGGTCATCCTGCCGAGGCGGCCGTCCCGGGGCGCAGGGTGAGATGAGGGAGGTCGGTCCCTCGCTCGCCACCGGCCACGGCGGAGAACACGCCCTCGCGATCCCACCGGCCGGCCCGCCGGTGACGAGCCCCTGGAGTCGCACCCATGCGCCTCACCCGCTTCCTGCACGCCCTGCGGACCAGCCTGTGGCTGATCCCCCTGCTGTGCGTGCTCGCCGGCGTGCTGGTCGTCCTCGGCACGCTCTGGCTGGATCGCCGCTCGGGCTACACCCTCGTCCCGCAGAGCGTGACCGGGACACCCACTGACGCGCAGACGACGCTGTCGCTCTTCGCGACCGCGATGGCCTCGCTGACCAGCCTCGTGCTCACCGTGACGCTGGTGGTGGTGCAGCTGGCGATGGGCCAGTTCTCCCCGCGGATCGTGGGCGCGCTGCTGTCCGACCGGTTCAGCCAGCTGGCCATCGGCCTGTTCGGCGCGACGTTCGTCGTCGCCGTCCTCACCCTCCGGGAAATCCGCGGTTCGGACACCGGCACCGTTCCCGGCGTGTCGGTGCTGCTGAGCCATCTGCTGATGGTGGCCAGCCTCGTGACGCTGATCCTCTTCGTGCACCACGCCGGGCAGACGATGCGGGCGACGGGCCTGATCGACCTGGTCGGCGACCGCACCCGCGACCTCATCGCGTCGTCCCTCCCCGCCGCGCCCGGACCGGTCAGCGGCCCGGACGCCGATCCAGACGTGATCCCGGCGCGGGAGCCCGGCAGCGTCGTCCTGGTCGACCGGGCCGGTCTGGTCGCCGCCGCGCGACGCGCGGACTGCGTCCTCGAACTGGTGCCCGTCATCGGCGACTTCGTGCCCGGCGGGGCACCACTGCTCCGCGTGCACCCCGGCCCCCGGCAGGCGGCGGACGTCGTGGAGGCGGGCGAGCGGCTGCGGGCCGAGGACGTCTCACGGCTGGTCCTGGTCGGCCCCGAGCGGGTGCACGGGGAGGACGTCTCCTACGGGCTGCGCAAGCTGGTCGACATCGCGGAACGGTCGATCGCCCAGCCGTTCGACGACCCGACGACGACCCTGCAGGCGCTGCACCGGCTGCACGACCTGCTGCGCCAGCTCGCCGTGCGCCCGCTCACCGCGGGCGAGCACCGGGACTCCGACGGCGTGGTCCGGCTGGTCGAGCGCACGCTGTCCTGGGAGGGCTACGTGCGGCTGGCCTTCGACGAGATCAGGCTCGCCGGCGTGGCCTCGCCGCAGGTGACCCGCCGGTTGTGCGCAGCGCTGCAGGACCTCAAGCGCGTCGCCCCGCCCGATCGCCAGGCCCCGCTCGACCGCCAGCTGCGGCTGCTGACCGCCGCCGTGCACCGGGCCTACGAGGACGAGGAGGACGTCGTCGCCGCGCTGACGCCCGACACCGAGGGCATCGGGTCCGGAGCCGACGTCACCACCGCGGTGTCCCTGGACAGCAGCAGGAGCGACGGCGTCCGGCCCGGAGCGAGCGTGCCGGGGTAGCGGGACCCCCGGGTCGGCGGGCCCGGCGCGCTCACCGCTCCGGCGACGACGACCGGCGCGGGACCCGCCCCACGCTGGGGTGCACGCCGAGCCGCCAGCGGTAGGACGCCTCGGTGGGGATGGTCAGGGGCAGGTGCTCGGGCGCGGACGGCCGGGCGAGCAGGTACCCGCTGGCGGAGTCCACCCCGAGGGCGCTGAGCGCGGTCAGCTGCGCCAGGGTCTCGACCCCCTCCGCGATGACGTGCGCGCCGATGGCCCGCGCCAACGTCACGATGCCGGCCACCAACGCCTCGCCGCGCGCCGTCCCGAGGTCGTGGACGAAGGACTTGTCCACCTTGATGACGTCGACGGGGAACTCGCCCAGGCGGGCCAGCGAGCTGTACCCGGTGCCGAAGTCGTCGATGGCGATGGCCACCTCCAGGTCGTGGATCCGTTCCAGCACCTCCCCCACGCGGGAGCCGTCGGCGAGCGCCGACTCGGTCACCTCGACCCCGAGGCGGTGCGCCGGCAGCCCGGCCCGGTCCAGCTGGGCAGCCAGCCGGGCCGGGAACCCGTGGTCGGCCAGCTGCTGGGGGGACACGTTGACCCACACCCGGAACTCCGGCAGGTGCGCCCACCGGCCCGCCTGCTCGATGGCCCGGGCCAGGACCAGCTCGCCGATGGGGTGGATGAGCCCCGTCTCCTCGGCGACCGGGATGAAGTCGACCGGCCCGACGAGGCCACGGTCGGGATGCCGCCAGCGGACCAGTGCCTCCACGTGGCAGATCCGCTCGACCCGGAGGTCGAAGGCCGGCTGGTACTCCAGGAACAGCTCGTCCCGGTCCAGCGCGGTGCGCAGGTCGCTCTCGAGCTCGACGCGGCGCACCGACTCCACGTGCATCTGCTCGTCGAACCAGACGGCCCGTTCCCGTCCGCCGTCCTTCGCGCGGTGGAGCGCCGCGTCGGCGCCCCGGAGCAGGATGCCGAGATCGGCCGGCCCGGTGGCCGTGGCCAGACCGACGCTGACGGTGACCAGGAGGCGTGCACCCACGTCGACCGGCTGGCGGCTGGCCTCGATGACCTGCTGGGCGAACCGGCCGACCTCCTCGGCCGAGCGGTCCACGAGGACCACCACGAACTCGTCGCCGCCGAAGCGGGCCACCGGATCGGCCGGACCTGCCAGCGCGGTAAGACGCCGCCCGAACTCGCTCAGCAGCCGGTCCCCGACACCGTGCCCGAGGCTGTCGTTGACCAGCGTGAACCGGTCCAGGTCGATGAAGGCGACGGTGAGGCGGGCCTCCGGCCGTCCGGCGAGGACCCGGTCCACCTCCTGCAGCAGCCCGGCGCGGCTCAGCAGGCCGGTCAGCTCGTCGTGCGTGGCTATGCGGGCCAGGTCGCGCCGCGCCCGTTCAGCGGCCGCGCGGGCCGCCCGCTCCGCGGTCAGCAGCCGTTCCCGCTCCTGCTGCGTCGCCCGCCGATCGGAGACGTCCCGGAAGTGGATGGCGATCCCGCCCCGGCGCAGGGCGTGCACGCGGGCCTCGCACCACAGGTCCGCCTCGTCGTAGTGCGCCTCCAGCGTGGCGGTTCGTCCGGTGCGCGCGACCTGGCGGTAGGTCGACTCGAACGCGGTGCCGAGCAGCTCGGGGAACCGGTCCCAGATGTCCTCGCCGACGACCTCGTCGCGGCAGACGCCCAGCCGGGCCTCGGCCTGCGCGTTGATGTAGCTCATCCGCCAGTCGGCGTCCACGCCGATGTACATGTCGCTGATGGACTCCAGGTCGTCGACGACCTCGGCCGCCGTCCGGGTGCCCGGCTCCGCCCGCGCCGCCTCGGCCTCCGCCGTGCTCACGTCCCGGAAGGACACGTAGCCCCGTGGGCAGTCCCCGTCGGGGAAGGTGCCGGTGGTGACCTCGGCCGGGAACGTGGACCCGTCGCTCCGGCGCAGCCGGAACACCCCGCGGAAGGCGCCCTCCCGGGCCTGGGTCTCGCGCGCCTCCCTCCACCGTCGGTCACGCCGGCCGACGATCCCGTCCGCGCCGAGCTCGATCAGCTCGTGCTCCGTCCGGCCGAGCAGCTGGCAGGCCCGCGCGTTCGCACCGAGGGTGCGCCCGTCGGCCGAGGTGATCAGGACTCCGTCGAGGCCGTGGACGAAGAGAGCCTCGTACACGCTGCTGCGCAGCGTCGAGGGAGCAGACTCGAGGATCACCTCGGCGTATCGGTCGATCGACGGTTCCGGTTGACCGTGTTCCGCCATCGGGGTGAGCCGGCTCTGCGAGCGGACGCCGTGCTCAGGAGCGGCGATCACAGCCTCCCCGGGGGCGCGTTCGGTGGCCGGCCGACCGACCGGCCGGGCGATGACGTCTGGAGCATCGGTCGCCGGACCCGGGGTTCGACCGGACGACGGCACGCGATGCCGATGGGGCCGATCGGCCCCGGCGATGGCCGGCGGGCCCGTGCCCCGGTCATTCCCCGAGACGCTCCCGGCACTGCCGCCGGTAGGCGTCCAGGAACGCGCGACCAGCAGCCCCTCGGAGCGCCTCGTCCCTGGTGGCGATGCCGAGTTCCCAGGTCGGCGCACCGTCGAGGGTGGCGATCGAGAGGCCCCCGAGCAGGGTCTCGTCGATGCAGGCCAGTGGGCCGCACGCGATGCCCACCCCGCGGCGGACCATCGTCAGGACGCCGAACCACTCGTCCACCTCCAGACGCACGCGACGGGGCAGGTCGCGCTCGGCGAACATCCGGTCGAGCAGTTCGCGGACCCACCACCCTCGCGGCAGGTCGATCAGCGGCTCGTCGACCACGTCTCCGAGTTGCACACCCCGGGCTCCCGCGAGCCGGTGCGCCGGTGGGCAGAGCAGGACCAGCGGTGTGCTGAGGATGGGATCGAACCGCAGCGCGGGCGTCGTCCGGTGCGTCAGCGGGGTGATGGCGAAGTCCGCCGTGCCCTCGGCGACCAGCCCGAGGAGGTCCTGCGCACCGTCGTGCAGCACGCTGATCGCCACTCCCGGATGCCGCTCCTGGAAGGGCCGGATCGTCTCCAGCACGTCGACGTCCCGCGGCACGGCCACCGTCGCGACGCGGACGGACCCGCGGAGCAGACCGGTGACCTCGGCGACGGCGTCCCGGGCCCGCTCGGCGTCGTGCAGCGCCGCGCGGGCGGGTTGGAGGAGGGCGCGGCCGGCGTCGGTCAGCTCGGCCCCCTTGCGACCGCGGGTGAACAGGTCGGTGCCGAGCTCCTTCTCCAGTCCCAGCAGGGACGCGGACAGGCTCGACTGGACCATGTACAACCGCGCCGCGGCGCGGGTGAACGAGCCCTCCTCGACCACCGCCAGGAAGTACTCCAGCTGCCTGAGCTCCACCACCGACCGCCTTCGTCCGCCCTCCCGGGACCTCGATCACCAGGGAGGTGCCCGACCCGACCGCGGCCTAAAATCGGTCGACCTGCCGATGGGCCGGCACGTCGGTGCCTGCCACATTCGGTGGGTCATCGCCCGGGTGCGGGTGGGTGCCCGGACGGGTGGGTCACCGTGCCGGAGGTCGGTCATGCCGGAGAACGCGGTCGCGGGTCGGGACGTGGCGGAGATCGCCCTCGTCGTCGCGCAGCGCACCGTCGCCGCCCACGTCGAGCACGTGCTGGGCACGCTCATGACGCCCACGCGCACCCTCGCGGAGGTACGGCCGGAACGGGCAGGCCGCTCCGCACCGTGGGCGCAGGAACTCAGCCGAGGGGGGTCGCGATGAACCACGGCGAACCGGCCCTCGTGCGCATGCGGGAGGAGCTGGCCGACGTCGGCGCGATGGCAACGGGCCTGGACCAGCGCGCCGAGGCGGTCCTCGAGGTGCTGGGCCGGATCCTGCCCTTCGACTCCGGGTGGCTCGCCGTCCGCGATCCCGAACGGCGTCGGCACGTCCCGCTGGCCACCACGGGCACGGCCGATCCCCTGCGCCGCTACTTCGAGTCCCCGGGGGCCGACGCCGAGCTCGAGCACCTCGGGCTCAACAGCGCCCAGCCCCCGGTGCTGGCCAGTGAGCTGCCCGCGCCCCTGACCGAGATCTGCGCCTGGGGCGAGTACCTGCTCCCCGCCGGGCTCCGCGGCGGCGTGGCCGGCGCGCTGTTCTCCTCGACCGGGCGGCACGTGGGCTTCGTCAGCCTCCTCGGCGAGGACCCGGCTCGCCCCGGCCCGGCCGACCGGCAGATCCTCGCCGACGTCACCAGGGTGATCGCGGACGACCTGGACCGGACGCAGGAGATCGCCAGGACCGCCAGGATCGTCGGGACCGCCGAGGCCGGTGTCGTGCTCACCCGCGGTGGTGACGCCCTGCGCCTGCCCGGGCTGCCCGATGACCGACTGCTGGCCCCCGGCTCGCCGGTCCTCGCGGCGGCCGCGCAGGAGCTGTCCGCCGGTGGCCCCTACACCGCCTTCCTCGCACCGGTGGCCGGTCCGGACGGCGAACGACTGCGGCGGGTCACCGCACTGGACTGCGCACTCCCCGACCTCGACCACCTGGCGGCCGCCGTGCTGCTGTCCTCCCCCGGGCACCTGCGCGGCCTCAGCCCCCTCGACCTCCGGCTCCTGGGCCACCTGGTGGCCGGCACGGCGGAGGTCCCCGCGCTCGCCGCGGCTCTCCACCTCGACCGGGGCACCACGACCGAGGCCCTCCGTCGAGCCCAGGTGGCACTCGACGCCCCCGGCCTCGCCGCCGCCGCCACGCGGGCGCTGCGCACCGGGCTGCGCATCCCGCCGACGTTGTGCCACCCGGCACGGACCGGGCGCCGGTAGCGCCTACCCCTGCTGCCCCAGGTTCGTGACGAGGTTGACGGCCACGGCGATGACGACCGTCCCGAACAGGTAGGACAGCAGGGCGTGCCCGAGGGCCACCTTGCGGATCGACGTGTCCGCGAGCTGGGTGTCCGGTACCGCGAAGCTCATCCCCACGGTGAACGCGACGTAGGCGAAGTCGCTGTAGGCGGGCGGTTGCTCCTGACCGAAATCGATGCCGCCGTCCCCGCCGGAGTAGTACCGGCGGGCGTACTTCAGGGCGAAGACCGTGTTGACCAGCGCCCAGGACAGGATCACCACCAGCACGCCGAGCACCACCACGGCGACGCCGACGGCGTCCCCCGAGCCGGACCGGACGAGCGCCTCCACGACGGCGGCGAGGCTGGCCACCGCCGCGCCCAGCACGACGGTGTCGGTGACCCGCGTCCGGCCCTCCTCCTCGGCCAGCCGTTTGGTCCCCTGAGCGTCGCGCGGCCAGCTGATCCGCCACACCCAGATCAGCAGGCCGCCGGCGGCGACCGACCAGCCGGCGAGCACCGAGATCTCGGGGACGCCGGCGACCACGGTCACCCCGGCCGCGAGGAGGCCGGCGCCCAGGCAGAGCAGCAGGCGGCGCCAGGACAGGATCGTCGGTCGTGGACCCGCCACGACCGACGTCCCGCCCGGCGCCACGTTCACCCGGGAGTCCCGCACCGGACCGGCGAGGGCCCGGCCCGCGTGCCGGCCCGCCGCCGTCGGCGCCTCACCCGCCGGGACGGAACACGGCACGGACGCACCCGTCCTCCTTCTCCTTGAACATCCGGTACCCCTTGGGGCCGTCGTCGAGCGGCATCACGTGGGTGGCGAGGTGCTCGGTCTTCACCTCGTCCCGGCTCATGAGGTCGAGGATCTGCGGGACGTAGCGGTGCCCGTGCTGCTGGGCGCCGCGCAGGGTGAGCGCCTTGTTCATCACCGCGCCCAGCGGGAACTTGTCCACCACGCCGCCGAAGACGCCGAGGGTGAACACCGTGCCGCCCTTGCGGCAGGCGTAGATCGCCTCGCGCACCGCCGTGGGCCGGTCGGTCTGCAACCGGAGCTGCTGCTTGACCTGGTCGTACAGGTACGCCGGTCCGGGGTGGTGCGCCTCCATGCCCACCGCCTCGATGCAGACGTCCGGTCCCCGGCCGCCGGTCATCTCCCGCAGCTCTGCCGGGACGTCGACCTCCTCGTAGTCGAGGGTCTCCGCCCCGATGTGCGTCCGGACCTGCTCCAGCCGGTTGTCGAACCGGTCGATGACCACGACCCGCTCGGCGCCCATGACCATGGCCGCGCGGGCGGCCATCTGGCCCACCCCGCCGGCACCCCACACCGCGACGACGTCACCGGCCTGGACCCCGGCCTGGTGCGCCCCGGTCCAGCCGGTGGGGGCGGCGTCGGAGGCGAACAGCGCCCGCTCGTTCGAGACGCCGTCGGGGATCGTGAACGCCCCCTGGTCGGCGTAGGGCACCCGGATGTACGGCGCGTGGCTACCCGCCCAGCCGCCCATCGCGTGGGAGTACCCGAAGCAGCCGCCGATGGACTGGCCCCACAGCGCCTCGGTGATCCCCGGGTTGGGGTTGCCGTTGTCGCAGAGCGACCACAGCCCCTGCTGGCAGTACCAGCACTTCCCGCAGCCGATGAAGGAGACCACCACCACGCGGTCGCCCACCTTGTGCTTGGTCACCGCGCGGCCGACCTCGGCGACCGTGCCCATGAACTCGTGGCCGAGCACGTCGCCCGCGCGCATGGCGGGGATGTAGCCGCCCAGCAGGTGCAGGTCCGAGCCGCAGGTCACCGACAGGCCGACCTCGAGGATGATGTCGTGGTCGTTGAGGATCTTCGGCTCCGGGACGTCCTCGACGCCGACCTCGTTGACCCCGCGCCAGGTCACCGCCTTCATCGCACACCTGCCTTCGGGGCCACCTTGGTCCAGGTCTCCAGGAGCGCGCCGGCGGGGGTCGCCGACCGCTTGCCGTGCGGTGCGGGGTCCACGGCCAGCACCTCGCCCACCTCGATGAGCTGCTTGGCCCGGCGGAGCGCGGACCGCAGGTCGGCCTGCGGGTCCTTTCCGCTGAGCCGGTGGGCAGCCGAGCCCGACGACGGCCGGTCGCGCAGCCGGGCCGCCAGCTCGGTGCCCTTGTCGTCGGAGGCCGGGCGGACCCGGACCTCGATGCGGTCGCCGTACTCCGCGAGCGGAGCGGGGAGCGACGCTGTGTCGATCTCGGACGGCTCGCGGAGGACGGTCACGGCGAGCCACCCGGACGCCGGGTGACCGCCGTTGGCCGGCCGGGCTGCGGACGGGTCGATGACCGACCGGACCTGACGGACGACGCTGCCGCCGGCGCGGGCGGCGACGGATGCCACGTTCCCGATGGAGGAGGTCATGCCCGACCTCCCACGCCCGCGGCCTGCGGCGACCGGGCGAACTCCTGCACGATGCGCGCGCAGAAGGCCGGCAGGTCGTCGGGCGACCTGCTCGTCGTGATGTTGCCGTCGGTGACGACCTCCTCGTCGACCACCTCCGCCCCGGCGTTGCGCAGGTCGGTGCGCACGCTCGGGAACGACGTCAACCGCCGCCCACGCGCGACGTCGGCCTCGACGAAGTTCCACGGCCCGTGGCAGATCGAGGCCACCGGCTTCCCTGACTGCACGAAGTCCCGCACGAACGCGACCGCCGCCGGCTGCATCCGCAGCTTGTCCGGGTTGACGGTGCCGCCGGGGAGCAGCAGCGCGTCGTAGTCCTCCACCGACGCCGCGCCGACCAGCCGGTCGACACCGAACGTGCCGGCGTCCTCCAGGTCGTTGTTCCGCGCCGCGATCTCACCGTCGTGGATCGACAGCACGTCGGTCCGCGCGCCCGCGTCGTCCAGGGCCCGGCGCGGCTGCTCCAGTTCCACCCGCTCCACGCCGTCGGCGGCCAGGATCGCCACCCGCCGTCCGTTCAGTTCCCCTGCCATGTCACGCTCCCGCCATCGCCGGGTGGAGGACGACCTTGGTCCAGCCCTCGTCCCGGGCGTCGAAGTGCTTGTATGCCTCCGGGGCCTGGTCCAGCGGCAGCTCGTGGCTGACGATGAACGACGGCTCGGCCTTGCCCGCCGCGATCAGGTCGCGCAGCTGCCGGTTGTACTTCTTGACCGGCGCCTGGCCGCTGCCGATGTGCTGGCCCTTGAACCAGAACATGCCGTAGTCGAAGGCGAGCTTGCCCTGCTTCGCCAGCTCGTCGCTGGCCCCGGGGTCCTGGGGCACGAAGACGCCGACGTTGCCGATCTTCCCGGTGAAGCGCACCGAGGCGACCAGCCGGTTCATCGTCAGGTTGGCCTGCTCCTGGCCGTCGGGCTCGTGCGCCTGGTAGCCGACGCACTCGCAGCCGTTGTCCGCGCCCAGCCCCATCGTCTCGTCGAGGACGGCCTGCACCGGGTCGACCTTCGAGTCGTCGATGGCGATCGCGCCGATCGACTCGGCCAGCCGGAGCCGGTCGGGGTGCCGGTCGACGACCATCACCTTGCTGGCCCCGCGGATGGTCGCCGAGAGGGCGGCCATCAGCCCCACCGGGCCGGCGCCGTAGATGACCGTCTGGTCGCCGGGCTTGACGCCGGCCAGCTCGGTGGCGTGGTAGCCGGTCGGGAAGATGTCGGCGAGCATCACGTAGTCGGTCTGGCGCTGCTCGGCGTCCTCGCCCAGCCGCAGGCAGTTGAAGTCACCCCAGGGCACGCGGAGCAGCTCGGCCTGCCCACCGGCCCACGGGCCCATGTCGGCGAAGCCGTACGCGGCGCCGGCCCACTCCTTCTTGGGTTGTGCGGTCAGGCAGTAGTTCGTGAGCTGCTGCTCGCAGTTCTTGCAGTGCCCGCAGGAGATGTTGAACGGCAGGACGACGTACTCCCCCACCTGCACCTTGTCGACCCCGTCGCCGACCTCGACCACCTGGCCCAGGTTCTCGTGCCCGAACCAGCGGCCGGTCTCGAAGTCGGTCCGGCCCTCGTACATGTGCAGGTCCGAGCCGCAGATGTTCGCCGAGGTGATCCGGACCAGGACGTCGGTCGGTCGCTCGATCCGTGCGTCCGGTACGTCCTTGACGCTGACCTGCCGCGGCCCCTCGTACACGACTGCCTTCACGCTGCCTCCCTGGTCACGGGTCTGCCCCACTGCCCGTGCTCGGGCCGGGACCCTGATTGCACCCGGCGGAGCGAGGGGCCCGGTATCGGCAGACATGCCGATACCTGGCGGAGGGAGCCGATCCAGCAGCAGAAATGGGTCGACCTGCCGATGGAGACCGTCCCGGCGGCGCGCCACAGTGTGCTGTGCAGGGCTCGCGGACGGCGGTTCAGACCAGTACCAGCCACAGCCGCTCGGAGCACCGGGGACGGACCATGCCGATCGTGCGGACCGATCGAGTCGCGCAGGGCGCCGACCGGGTGGGGCGCGCTGCCCCCACGCCCTCCGGCGCAGCGGCGCGCGTGGACCACGCCGGGTACCACGAGAGCTGGGACAGGCCCGCAGGAGCCCGGTGCCGCGAGGCCGCCAGGCGTCGCGCGGTACGGGCGCGGTGGCGCGCCTTCTCCGCGATCCTGGACGACCTGCGTGCCCGCCTCGGGGCCGCGGAGGACAAGGCCGGCCACCTGGAGGTCGCGCTCGGGACCAACCGGCGGATCGGCATCGCCGTCGGCATCCTGATGTGCCGGTTGCAGGTCACCGACGACCAGGCTCTCGCCGTCCTCCGCAAGCACAGCCAGGACCGCAACGTGAAGCTGCGGGACCTGGCCGAGGAGGTCATCTACACCGGGACCCTGTGACCGCCCGCCGTCCCGGGAGCCACGGGTCCCGTCGACGCGATGCTGAGCCTGGCATCGCTACCGGCCGTTAGTCCCTGCCTCACGCGCGGCAGTCTCCTGGTCACGGTCCGGGCGTTGGCGAGGTCGGTTCCGGGTACGGTCGCCCCGTCCCCGTCGGTCGCTCGAGGACCCGGGTTCGCCGACGGCTTCCTGCGGTGTTCGCCTGCCGCGCTGGAGGCGGCAACACCGTGGCGGGAGCTGTGAGTACGGCTCTGACGCGCATCGCCGCGTCCGCCGACCCGCTGCCCGAGCGGGCACGGGCGCTCCTCGGCGCGCTGCGGGCCGTCGTCCCGTTCGACGCCGCGTGGCTCGCCCTCGCCGACCCCCTCTGCAGCAGCTACAGCTCGCTGGCCAGCTCCGACCTCGACGATCGCGTCGTCGACTTCCTCAGCGGGCCCGTGACGGCGCACGACATCGAGGTCATCGGCGCCGATCGGGACCGCCCGCCGCTGAGTCCGTCGGACTTCTCCTACGCCGCTGACGAGCTCCCCACCTGGTCCGACTGCCTCATCCCGGCCGGCATCCACGAGGGCCTGGGCGTCGCGCTGTTCGCTCGCGGAGGCCGGCAGGTCGGCTACCTGGCGGTGCTGTCCGGCAACACGGAGCCACCCACCGCTGCGGTACGGCGACGTCTCGCGGCGCTGGCGCCGGTGCTCGCCCACGCCGTCGACCCGATGCGCCTGCTCCTCACCACCGCGCGGTTGGTGCGCGGGGCGACTGCCGGGAGGGTCGTGCGCAGGGACGGACGCACCGAGCCGTTGCCCGGCCTGGACGGCGACCCGCTGCTCGCGGTCGGCTCCGCGGTCCTGAGCGCAGCGTGCGGGCGGATCGCCGACGGGCAGGTGTACTCGTCCTTCCTGTGGCCACTGGGCGGCCCGCACGCACCCGGCGGGCACGTGCGGGTCACCGCCCTGGCCGCGCCCAGCGACGTGCCGGCGGTCCTGGGCGGCGTGGTGCTGCTGTCGCCGGTCCCCGACCTGCACGGGCTCACTCCCCGGGAGCTGGAGGTGCTCGGGCTCATGGTCGACGGGCGCTCGAACCACGAGATCGCCCGGACGTTGGTCGTGGCCCCACGCACCGTCGCCGCACACGTCGAGCACCTGCTCGCGAAGCTGGGTGCGCCGACGCGGACGCTCGCGGCGGTGCGCGCCGAGCGGGAGGGTCTGTACGTCCCCGCGGTCCTGCGGTCCTGCGGCGATCCCGGCGGCGGCGGGAGGGGGACGGCGCGGATCGGCTGATCGGCCGGTGCACCGGGCCGTTGCCCGTCGGCCGTCAGGCGCGCGGCGCCAGCTCGTAGACCGGTCCGAGATCGGTCCCGCTGGTGTCGGGCACCTCGTGCAGGACCTTCGGCTCGGTGTGCAGCAGCCGGTGGACGGCGGCCCGGGCGTCCTCGAGGTCCAGGCCGGTGCGGCGTGCGATGTCCTGCAGGTGCGGCGCAGAGGCGTCGTCCTCCAGTTCGGCCACGGCTCGGTACACCGTGGCGTCGTCCCCGTTGAGGTCCTCCACTCGCATGTCGTCCTCCTCACCGGCCCGGCGCCACCGGTCGGCGGCCCCGGCCGCCGATGGTCCCCAGCGAGCGTCCCGCCGACATCGGCAGGTCTCCGGATGGACGCCGTCGCGCCGGGTGCGGAAGCGTCGGACGGAACCGGCGCGCAGGAGGAGGACCGGTGCAGTACGGCAGCGCATCGGGTCCGCGCAGCAGACGGAGTGGGCGGGCGTGCCATCGGGGCAGTCGATGCCGGCCAGCGGGATCGCGTGATTTACCGGCCACCAGACCTGGCCGAACCTGGTACCAGGAGCCGGGCCGGCTGCCGTCCCGCGCCCCGGCCGACGCAGCCGGGAGGTGGTTCGGTGGGAGAACGCGTGACCTGGGAGACCTGTCCCGGGTGCGGGCGGCCCGCCGCCGTCGGCCGGCTCGACGGCGTTCCCGTCGAGTTCGACTGCCCCCGCGGCTGCCGGCTGACGGCGGACCTGGTCTCGGCGATGTTCGGACGGCGGCGTCCCGCGCGCCGGTTCGTCCGGTAGGCATCCGCGCACGACATCCTTCCGATCCCCCAGGGCGCTCCCCGGCCGGGTGCCCCCACCCGAGCGTCGACGGCACACGCCCGTGGGAGGAGCAGGAGGGCTTGCGAGAAGGTGGTCCTCACTCCCTGACGCCCGCCGACGGACGTCGGAGAGCGGACACCAGCACCGCCGGGTCGTCGACCACGTCGACGAGGTGGTCGACGAGCCGGCGGACGGCGGGACGGGCCGGCCGGCGCCAGACGGCCTCCAGGTCGAGGGACAGCGGCGGGTCGAGCGGCCGGACGACGATCCCGCTGACGTCCATGTGGTCGGCGACGCCGAGGATCCCCGGCGCGACGCCGGACCCGGCGGCGACCGCCCGCAGTATGGCCTCGGGGCTGTTGATCAGGTCCGGCTCGATGACCACCTGCCCCGGCTGCGCTCCGCCCGGCAGCAGGTGGTCCACCGTGCGTTGCCAGACGCCGGCGAAGGGCGACCACGGGAACATGACGGTGGACTCGTGGCCGAGCCCGGCCACCGGCACCTCCGCCCGGTCGGCGAGCGGGTGCCCCTTCGGCAGGACGATCCCGAACCGCACCGAGCCCAGCACGACGCCCTCGAGATCGCGGTGCTCCTGCGGCCGGTGCCAGACGATGGCCGCATCCGCGCGCCCCTGCCGGACGGCCTCGACGGCGTCGTCCCCGGGGCTGGAGGTGACGACGACCTCGACCCCGGGGACCGCGAGGCCGACGAGCCGCAGCGGGCCGTCGAGGACGCGGTCGGCCATGGTGCACACCCGCAGGGTCAGCTGTTCCCGGTGCGCCGGTCCCGCGAACAGCACGTCCCGGCGCGCCCGGTCGACCTCGGCCAGCACCACCCGCGCCCGCTCCAGCAGGACGAGCCCGGCCGCCGTCAGCTCGGCCCCTCCAGGGGTCCGCTCGAACAGCGTGACCCGCAGGTCCCGCTCCAGCGCGCGGATCTGCTGGGAGAGCGAGGGAGCGGCGATGTGCAGCCGTCGCGCGGCAGCGGAGAAGCGCCGTTCCTCGGCGACGGCGACGAAGTACCTGAGCTGGCGCAGCTCCACGGGGCACGGTACCTCCGGAGACGGGGACCGACGGTCCGTTCACATGAGGCCCTGGCTCACAGGTCGGTGGTTTCCAGACAGGGGGTCGCGCTGTGCCCCGGCGCGCGGCGCGGTATGACTGTCAGGTCGGTGACCTCCTACGCCCGGTCGAGCAGCCGGTACGGGCGTGGCCGGGCCGACCCGCTACCGCGGTGACCGCAGAGGGACAGTCATGGGCTCACTAGGGGCGGGCGAGTTGGCGCTGGCCGAGGCTGCCGTCTCGGCGGGGACGACGGCCGAACGTGGACGGGCCATGCTCGAGGTCCTGCGCCAGGTCGTCCCGTTCGACGGTGCGTTCCTGGCGTTCACCGATCCGCTGGGCCACCGCTACCACTCCCTGGTGAGCGTCGACCTGGACGGCTCGACCGTGGGGTCCCTCTCCGGCCCGCAGCTGGCGGCGGACATCGAGGTCACCGGCACCCACCGGGCACGTCCGCCGTTGGGCCCGTCGGACCTGCCCTACCCGGCCGAGGAGCTCCCGATCTGGGCCGAGTGCCTGATCCCGGCCGGGATGCGGGAGGGGCTGGGCCTCGCTCTGTTCGCGCCCGGAGGGCGGCACGTCGGCCATCTCGCCGTGCTGTCGGGGAGCCGGGAGCCACCGTCGACGGCAAGCCGCCGCCGACTCCAGCGGGTCGCGCCGGTGTTCGCACACGGCATCGACCCGATGCGGTCCCTGCTCACCGCCGCCCGCCTGGTCCGGGGCGCCACGGCCGGGGTGGTGCTCTGCGCCGACGGCGGTTGCCAGGAGCTGCCGGGCCTGCCGGGGGACGAGCTGCTGGTCCCCCGCTCGCCGGTGCTGACCGCGGCACGTGAGCGGATCAGCGACGGGGAGGTCTGCGCGTCGTTCCTGTGGCCGGTGGGGGGTAGGCACGCGCCTGGCGGGCACGTGCGCGTCACCGTCCTGGCAGCGCCGGAGGACTCACCACCGGGGCTCGCCGCCCTGGCCCTGCTGTCGCCGGCGACCCACCTGCGGGGGCTCACCCCGCGGGAGCTCGAGGTGCTGGGCCTGCTGGTCGAGGGGTGCTCCAACCAGGAGATCGCCCGCTCGCTCGTGGTGGCCCCGCGAACCGTGGCCGCCCACCTGGAGCACGTCCTCGTGAAGCTCGAGGCACCGACGAGGACGCTCGCCGCGGTCCGCGCCGAGCGGGAGGGCCTGTACGTCCCCACCCAGTGCGGTCAGCGGGTGACCGTCGCCGCTGCTCCGACCCGGACGTCGATCGCCGGCTGAGTGACGGTCCTCCCGGACGTGTCCGGCGGTCGGGGTCCGGGTACCCCCGTCGTGCCGAGCAGCCGGCCACGTGGGAACAGCTCGTCGGCGCCCGTCGTCGGAGCGTCCGCCGTCAGGGGACGTCCGCCCACCCCGCGCCGTCGAACGGCAGGAGGACGACATGCTCACCAGACGCCGCCTCAAGGGCCGCACCATCGCCGTCCTGGCGGCCGACGGCTTCGAGAAGGTCGAGTTGGTGGTCCCGCTCCGAGCCCTGAAGGCGGCCGGCGCGGAGGTCGACGTCGTGTCCCTGCGGCGCGGACGGATCCGCGGGGTGAACCTGCACATGCCGGCCACCCGGGTCCGCGTCGACAGGACGATCGACGACGCCGATCCCGGCCGCTACGACGGCCTGCTGGTGCCCGGCGGGTTCATCAACCCCGACCTGCTGCGGCAGTCCGCCCCGGCCCGGGAGTTCGTCCGCGCGTTCGCCGCAGCCGACAAGCCCATCGCCACCCTCTGCCACGGGCCGTGGGTGCTCGCATCTGCGGGGGTGCTGGAGGGACGGACCCTCACCTCCTGGCCCGGGATCCGCGACGACCTGGTCAACGCGGGTGCCACCTGGCTCGACGAGGAGCTGGTCCGGGACGGGAACCTCACCACGAGCCGAGGTCCCCAGGACATGGCCGCCTTCGTCCCCGGGATGCTCGACGCCTTCGCCGGGACGTCGCCGGAGCGGGCGACGTCAGCACCGGGTCGGGCGTCCGACGGGCAGCGCGACGCACCCATCGGCTGGGCCATCGCCGCGCTGCGCTGGACGCCGAAACCGTCCGCCGTCGCCGTTGCGGGCGTCGGCGTGACCGTTGCCGCCCAGCGGGTCCAGCGCGGCCCGGCTGCGCAGAGCTGGACGACCCGGGCAGCAGGTCGGGCCCGGGGGCGGCGGACTCATCGGTGGTAGGGGCCTGAGGTCACGGCACGACGCGCCGGTCGGGGGCCCCGACGACGTCGTCCCCGTGGGGACCCAGGTCGGCGCCCTGCCGGATCAGCTCCGCCTGCACCGCGGCGATCCCCACCTGGCGGGGGGCCAGGCCCGCGGCCGCCGCGAGTGCCGCGCAGACCCCGGCGGCCTGCCCGGTGGCCATGGCCGTCGGCGTGACCCGGTAGGAGGAGTGGGCCTCGTGGGTGCCGGAGATGCAGCGTCCGGCCGTGAGGAGGTCGTCGACCTCCCGGGGCAGCAGGCAGCGCAGGGGGACGTCGTAGGCGTCCCCCGGAGGCACCGACCGGAGCACGGTGCCCCTGCCGTTGGGGTTGTGGATGTCGACCGGGTAGGTGCCGCGCGCGATCACGTCGTCGAACTTGCGTGCGCTCAGGATGTCCTCGCCCGTCAGCACGTAGTCGCCGAGGATCCGCCGCGTCTCCCGGACGCCGACCTGCACACCGCTCTGCGCGACGTAGGAGTCGGCGAAGCCGGGCACGTAGTCCCGGAGGAAGGCCGCGATCTGGGACAGCTGCCGGTGGCTGACCGCCTCGGCGCGGGTGAGGTCGAAGACGTCGGTCCCGAAGACCTGCGTGACCCGGGTCGAGTTCACGGCGACCTCACCGGGGTGCGCCGAGTTGAAGAAGAGGACGTCCTCGCGGGGCAGGTCCAGGTCGCCCGCCGCAGTCGCCTCCTCCACCAGGTCCCAGAGCCCGTGGACGCTGCGCCACTGGTCGGGGTGGTCGGTGACGTAGCGCTCGAAGGGTCCCTGGTCGAAGCCCACGACACGGAACATCAGCGTCATCGGCTGCACCAGCCCGTCGCTCCCGCGGCCGAGCTCGAACGGCGCTCCCGCAGCCGCGGCGACGTCACCGTCCCCCGTGCAGTCGACCGTCACGCGGGCGGTCACGACGACCGGCCCGGACTTGGTCTCGAACACCACCTCGCCGGCCCGGCCCGGTGTCCGCACCCCGCTGGCGAAGGCGTGCAGCAGGTACCGGACACCCGCGCCGTCGAGCAGGTCCAGGGCCACCTGCTTGAAGACCTCGGGGTCGAAGGGGACGGTGTACCCGGTCTCGGGGGACGGCAGCAACGCACCATCGGCCTGCACCAGCCGGTCGATGACCTCGATGTGCTTGCCTGCGACGACGGGCTCTCCCTCGCCGTGGTCGGTCGGGAACAGGCTCACGTCCCCCATCCGCGGCGGCTGCGGACGACGGGTGTGGAAGGACATCCACGGCATCACGAGCGCCGCTGTCGCGTTGCCGCCGAGGAACCCGTACCGCTCGACGAGGACGACGTCGGCGCCCGCGTCGGCGGCCGCGAGCGCAGCGCCGATGCCGGCCGGACCGCCCCCGACGACCAGGACGTCGGCCTCAGCCGCCTGCAGCGCTGAGCGCGGGGGCACCGTCAACCGCTCCCCCGGGAGCGGCCGGGTCAACGGCGGCACGCTGGACTCCCTCCTGCTCGACGGACATGCCGACGACCGTGCCCGTCGAAGACCCCGGCAGGACGTCGAGGACGTGCCGCAGCGGGGCGGCGGACCGGCGCTTGAGCCTCTCGATCCGAGCCTGTACCCGTCCCGCGTCCGCCTGGCGTTCGTCCCAGAGCCGGTCGACGGCGGCGAGCAGCGGCCCCACGGCGTCCCGGTCGAGGCTGCCCGGCGTCTCGATGCCCAGCGTCCGGGCGAAGTCGGCGACCTTGCCCGCGTAGGGCAGCGCCAGGAAGGGGACCCCGGAGAGAGCGGCGAAGACCAGGAAGTGCAGCCGCATGCCGACCGCGAAGTCCATGTGCTGCATCAGACCGAGCACCTCGCGGGGCCCGTACGTGCCGTGGAGGATCCGCGCGCGGTCGGGAGCCGTCATGCGGGCCAGCACGGCATGGCTCTCCCGGACGTCACCGCGCTCCATGGGGACGAACACCACCTGGCCGCCGTAGCGGTGCACCGCGAAGTCGGCGACCGCGGCGAGGGTGCCGTGGTAGGTCTCCACCGCGAGATCCGGTGCCGCCCGCCCTGGTTCCCGGACGGACATGGCGATCAGCCGTCCGGAGGTGTCCACCCCGTCGTGGACCAGCTGGTCGGCCGGGAAGGCAGCGGGGGTCAGCAGCAGTGCCGGGTCGGCCACCACCTCGATGGTCCGCTCGATGCCGACCTCCTCCAGGACCCGCCTGCTCTCCTCGTCGCGCACGGTCACCCGGGTCATCGCCGAGACGACCTCACGCACGGCGCCGCGGTCCTCGGCCGTGGTGAGCGGCCCGACACCGAGCGCGTACCCGACCGTCGGCACGCCGTTCCGGTGGGCCGTCCGCACGTGCCGGAGGTACTCCGTGGCCTCGCCGTCGTACAGCAGCCCGCCGCCACCGAGGACGAGGACGTCGAGCCGAGCGATCTCCGCGTTCACGGCGTCACACCGACCCCGGCGGGCGTCGATGACCCGATCGGCCAGATGAGCGCCGCGGGTGTGCGCGGCGTCGCGGGAGAACACCACGACCTCGGCGAAGGGCGCGGCCTCCCGCACGGTGGCGAGGATCGACGTCAGGATCGCCTCGTCGCCGATGTTGAGCCCGCCGTAGGAACCCAGCAGTCCGATGGTCGCCATCCACGTGCTCCTGTCGATGTGTCGCCGGTGGGTGGGGAGGGACGCCGACGGCTCGACGCGCGGCCGGAGCCCGGACGGGGAGGAGCACGACTGGCTGCCCCGGTCCTGAGGGCGCGGTGCGTCGCAGGGCCGGGTGCTCGAGAGCCGGACCTCGTGGTGGGTGGACCCGCTCTGGCTGGCGGAACGGCTGCGTCCAGGATCCCCTCGACAGCCGCGGGCACACTCGGCAGAACGACCGATCCTGCTCGCACCCGCGGGGCCGGGCAGCTGGTCCCCGGCTAGCAGGACGGGCTCAGCGCGGACAGCGCCTCCGGCAGGTCGTCCACGACCACGGCGTCGGTACCGGCCGACACCAGCAGCTGGGCCAGCGCGACCTGCGGGCACCAGACCAACAGCTGCCGGCCGCAGCGGTGGAGCAGGGACAGCAGCCTCGCCAGGACCCCCGGGTCGAGCCGGCCCCCGGCCGTCTCAGAGCAGAGCGAGCCGACGTGCAGCGCCAGCACCTCGACGTCCAGGTGGGCGCAAGCCGCCGCGGCCATGTCGACGGGGAACCGGTGCCAGGTCAGCAGCCCGAGCGGCACCTGCGGCGCCCTGGCACGCAGCAACCGAAGGGCTGCCGGGTCGAACGAGGAGACCATCAGGGGCCGCCGCGTCACCTCTGCCGCGACGACCGGCGCGAGCAGGCCCGCGGTGGTCTGCCCGGCGGATCGCAGGCAGTCGTCCATCGAGGACTTGAGGTCGAGGTTGACCCCCACATGAGCAGGGAGCTCGTCCAGCAGGGTGCTGAGACGCAGCGTGCCGCGACGGTCCGTCTCGGCCGCGGTGAGGTCCTCGAGCCGGGTGCCGTCGGGGTAGGCGGCGTCGTGGGCCACCACCAGGACGTCGTCGCCCAGACGCCGGACGTCGGCCTCCACCCACCGTGCCCCGCGGCGCGCAGCGGCCGCGAAGGAGCTCAGCGTGTTCTGCCGGTGCCCGGCGACGACGCCGCAGCCCAACCCGCGGTGCCCGATGACGGCAGGCCGCTCCCCGAACACCTCCGGAGGCACGGATCCGGCTCGGCGGGCCGTCGTCCCGGGTGGGCTGCGAGGTGACCGGTGCTCCACCGCTCACGCCGTCCCGGTGGTGGCTGAACGCCCGGGCATCGGGTCGGGGTCTCTCGTTGACGTCATCTGCTCGGTGGTCCTGTCCTCGTCCCGTCGCCGAACCGCCGGCGCCCTGCTCTCTGCAGGTGGCTGCCGGGCCGCCGTGCGCGGGTCCGCGCCCGTGCCCAGCGCGGGCAGCCGTTCCACCACGATCCTCAGGACGGCTGACCCGCGCATTCGGCAGGACTGCCCATCTTCTCGACGACGTCGTCGCACGATCGGGGCCCGAGCTGGAGGTCTCACGACCGGGGCGCAGGAGAGCTCCCGCCCCGTCGATCCCCGCGGCAGGGAGATGATGACGACCGACGCGGAGCACGCCGGGCACCGAGGAGGAAACACCGGACCGGGTATCGGTGTTCACCGGTCGTGCTGGACAAGAAGGAGGCACACGTGACCACTGAGACCGCGATCCTCGCCGGCGGCTGCTTCTGGGGCGCCCAGGAGCTGCTGCGCAAGCGCCCGGGGGTCCTCGCCACCCGGGTCGGGTACTCCGGCGGCGACATCCCCAACGCCACGTACCGGAACCACGGTGACCACGCCGAGGCGGTCGAGATCGTCTTCGACCCCGAGGTGATCTCCTACCGGGAGCTGCTGGAGTTCTTCTTCCAGATCCACGACCCGTCGACGAAGGACCGGCAGGGCAACGACCTGGGCCGGAGCTACCGCTCGGCGATCTTCTACACCAGCGACGAGCAGCGGCTCGTCGCGCTCGACACGATCGCCGACGTCGACGCCTCGGGCATCTGGCCCGGCAAGGTCGTGACCGAGGTGACGCCGGCAGGCCCGTTCTGGGAGGCCGAGGAGGAGCACCAGGACTACCTGCAGAAGATCCCCTTCGGCTACACGTGCCACTACGTGCGCCCCGACTGGGTGCTCCCGCGTCGCGAGGCGCAGACCACCCGGTGACCTGAGGTCCCACTGCGACGCGAGGGGGACGTCTCCGGAAGGAGGCGTCCCCCTCTGCGTCGCCCTGCCTCCGCCCGACGCGGACGTGACGGGTGGGACACCTGCGAGCCGTGAGGCGCGGCGCCACCACGGGCGCCCATGGCGTGCGCACGATGAGCGCATGCCCGCCCGACCGGACGCCGTCGCCGCACTGCCGACTGCGCCGGGCATCTACCGCTTCCGGGACGACGGCGGCCGCGTGCTCTACGTCGGGCGGGCCGGCGAGCTGCGCCGTCGGGTCAGCTCCTACTGGGGCGACCTGCGGGACCGCCGCCACCTGCGACGGATGATGCTCCGGGTCGCCCGGATCGAGGCGCTGGTCTGCGACTCCGTACACGAGGCGGCCTGGGCCGAACGCAACCTGCTCGAGCGGTCGCTGCCACCGTGGAACCGGATCGTCGGCGGCCTGGAGGTCCCTGTCTGCATCCGCCTCGACCCCTCGCCGGAGGCGCCCCGGCTCGGCCTCGCCTCCACGCACCGGCCGGCACCAGGGGTCCGCTGCTTCGGGCCCTACCTCGGGGCCCGGAAGGTGCAGCTGGCCGTGTCCGGACTCGAACGGCTGTACCCGGTCGGCCACGCCGGCCCGGCCCGCACCGCCGGCGAGCGGGAGCTGGCGCGGGCGCGCGGCGGGCAGGACACCCCCGTGGCACAGCTGGCGAGCGCGGTGGCGTCCGTGCTGGACCGCGAGCCGACAGCGGTCGCCGACGCGCTGGCAGCGCTGACCGCCCGGCGCGACGCCGCGGCCGGTGCGCAGGCCTACGAGGCGGCGGCCCGGCTCCAGGAGGAGATCGAGGCGGTCGAGTGGGTGGTCGCGCCGCAGCGGGTCACCGCGCCCGCCGAGAACGGCGACCGGGACGTCGCCGCCTGGGGGGACGACGTCCTGGTCCGGCTGCGGATCCGGAACGGCCGACTCCGTGCCTGGGAGCAGGAGACCTGCTCCCAGGCGGTGCCCGGCACCCGGGCGCCCGACGGGTGGGTGCCCTTCCTGCGTCGCAACGCGGAACTGGCCGCCCGGCTGGCAGCGCTGCCCGTCAGTTGAGCTGGTCCACCGCGGGGGGCCCACGCCCCGTCCGGGGGCCGTCCAGCAATCGGAGCGTGCGCGGTGGCCGCGGGTCCCAGCGATCTGGACCACAGCGACCGGTGACCGTGTCGACCGGGCCGTGACCTGCCCGGCCCGCGCCGGGGCAGGTCCTGGACGGACCTCACGGCGAGCGGACCCAGCGGCCGTCTGGTGCCACGTCGGCGATCTCCGCCCTGAAGGCGGCTTGAAGGCCACCTGCCGCCAGCTTGCACCGCCCCCGCCAAGGGGTGTCTCTGGAGGCCTTCGCAGATTATGTGAAGGTCCATCCGGCCCGGCGGTGAGGTGGCGCCCCGGCGTCACGAGTTCGTATCAGGAGCCGCCGAGGACGTCACCCGGAGGCGACCCACGGCGCGTTCCCGAACGGGGGTCCGGTGCGCTTCCCGCACCTCCGGCAGATCTTGTCGTCCACCCTCGCGGGCTGCTCGCCGTCAGGATGTCGCTGGACGTAGGAGTGAAACCCGAACCAGCACCGCAGTGGCTTCCGAGTCATGTACCGACGCTAGGAGTCGCCGCTTCCGCCGGGAAGGGACTTACGGACCGGCGCGGCAGGCCCTCGCCGCTGACTCTGGGCGTCTGCTTGGCGCCTCTGCTCTGGAACCCCTGGCGGGTCGAGGTGGGGAGGACTCGCCCTACTGTCCCTGAGTGGGCCGCTCGAGGTCGCGTGGCTGTTCCGCTGGACGGGCGCGCAGACGTGGTGTGGAACGACCGGCCACATGCACGTCGTCGCCCGACTCCATGTCCTCTCCCCGACGGATGCCGGCTGTGGCCGACCAAAGCATCCAGCCACCCGTGATTCTCGCGCACCACAGCGACTACGGCTGAGACTCTGGTCATGGCCGGCGAGGGCCTCCGTCAGGGCGGTCAGCCGGGCAAGCCGGCCAGGAACGCTGCCGCCTGTTCTCGCCCCGCGCCGAACAGCCGGCGCAGGAACGCCGGCCTGCGGTCCAGCTTGCTGGCCACGTCCAGGTCGAGGGCGAGGTCGATCTCACGGATCTCGATCCGCCGGTACGGATCGCCGAGGCGGTCGGCCCACTGGTTGACCTTGCGGATGAAGTACAGCTCCTGCTCCAGCGAGAGGTTTCCGGCCAGCTCGTTCCGCCGGTCCGCGATGTCGCCCACGGTCCTGGGCTCGGTCGCCCGGGCGCGCGGGTTGATCCGGATCACCCAGATCTCCTCCGGACCGGCATCGGGCAGTTCGCGCACCGGCGGGTTCTGGCTGAACAGCCCGTCCCAGTAGTACCGGCCCCCCTCCTCGACGGCGCGGAACAGCAGCGGGACGGCGGCCGAGGCCAGCACGGCGTTCACGGTGATCTCCCGGCGTCGGCTGGAGAACGCTTTGAAGTCCCCGGACAGGACGTCGGCGGCGCCCAGGAGCAGCAGCGGCTGGTCCTCCGGCGGGGACTCCTGCAGCCGGGCCAGCCGGTCGGCGTCCACATGCCGGGTCAGCAGGTCGGTGAAGGCGGGACCGGCCACATCCGGATAGGCGTAAGGGCTCACCGTCGGCAGCGCCACCCGCCCCTCCAACCGGGCCAGACCCACCAGCCAGGCGTTCGCCGCCCTGTCGCCCAGCGAGGTCGCCGCGGTGTCCTCCCAGAAGCGCTCCAGCAGCCGTCCGGCCTCGGTTGCCCCGCCGGTCAGCAAGCCGTACCAGGCCAGCAGCGCGCACACCGCCCCACCCGAGGTACCCGACAGCGCCACGACCCGGTGCTTCTCATCAGCCAGCAGACGCTGCAGCACACCACCGGTGAAAGCCGTGTGGCTGCCGCCGCCCTGACAGGCCAGCGCGACCGTCCTCATCCGCGACGCCCTCCCCCCGGACCAGAGGCAACCATCTCCCAGCCCGACGGCTCCCACCCCACCAGTCGCCACCGGATGGTCCAAGCCTGCCCCAGCCGCGCACGACTACGCCCTGAAGGCGGCCTATCGGACAGTTGGACAAGGAACTCAGTGTGCGCCTTCAGTGCCCAGGGGGCACAACACATGTCGTCTCGGATAGGTGTCGCCGGGCAAATGCCGGAGAGATGGTGCGGTGGGTACCAGCTCAGAAGGCGCGCGCCACGATGACGACGAGAACCAAGGCTGCGAGGGCGGCGAAGGCGAGAGCAACGGCGAGCGCGGCTGGGTGCCGGATCCCGGCGCGGGACTCCCCGGGGGCGTAGTCGCGGACGTGGTTGTGTCGGTCCAGGACGAGGGCCACCACTCCCATGGGCACAGCCGTGGTCAGCAAGCCGATGCCGATCCACGCAGTCGTCGACTGCCGCTCGACGTCCCAGTACATGCCGCTGTCCGGCGCTACCGCGGCGATGAGGTAGAGAAGTCCGAAGAGAAGCAAGACCCAGCTCAGGCCCGCAACAGCGCGCAGGATGTCCTCGTGTCCCCTCACGGCCTGTCTCATGGCCGCCGTCCTCACCAGTCAGCGCTCCTGCTGCTTGACCGCTGAGGCTATACCTCCATGCACGCCTGGTGAAGGTTCGGCCTCACCTGGACAGGCCTGCGACCCCTCTGCGCCACCTGGCAGCCATAGGGGAGTGTCCTCCGACATGCATTCGAGCAGCGGGAACATCGTGCGACGTCACCGGCCGACACGTCCGCTCCGCGCCTCCTGAGCCACAGCTATCCCTGAGTGGGCCGTTGAGGGCGACCCGCCGCCGCGTCCCACAGGGCGGCCCGGGACAGTCTCGCGCCGCTACTCAGCGACGGCGAGGAAGCAGTACCGGTTCACGCTGAACAGGTAGTCGTCCTCCGCGCCGCGCTCCCGCAGGTCGGCCATCCAGGCATCGACATCCTCATCAGTCAATCCCTGTCGGCCGCTCACGAATTGCGCGATCATCTCCATGTTCAGCGCGCTGAAGGTGTTCGGCTCGAAACTGGAGTTGAACAACGGGATCAGGTGCCGCCCGGTCACTCGGAGCCTGGCGCGTCGCAGATGCCCGGGCAACGTGCAGGGCAGGTGAGGATGCACGAGGTGCTCCTCCCAGGCGGCCATGACGCGGCGATGCCGCTGGCGATCGGCGGCGTGCCACACCACCGAGTCCCAGTCGGTGTCGAGGACGAGAGCGCGTCCACCAAGCCGAAGCACGCGACGCAGTTCCGACAGGGCCCGCGGGATGTCTGCTATGTACTCATAGACCTGGGTCGCCACCGCGGCATCGAAAGCACCGTCCCCGTACGGCAACTCCACGGCATCGCCGTCGTCGATCCTGGCCCACGGCCGGGTCCCGATCACGTCTCGGGCGACGGCGTTCATGGGCGGGCTCTGGTCGAGCCCGTGGACAGCGCCGCTGGCCCCGACGACGTCGGCCAACGACGCCACGAGGAAGCCGGGTCCTGAACCGATGTCGAGGACGCGCTCTCCCGGCTGGGCGGCGAGGAGGGCGAGGACCCTGGCGCGCTGCTGCACGACGTCCGGGGTGGCGTACAACCTCAGGATGTGGCGAGCGCCGTTCTCGTCGAACTGGAGCATCGACATGTCAGACCTCCTGCCCGGGGCGGACGCGTGACAGGACCAGGTCTGGCAGCTGCGCCCGGTACGGCTTTCCCATAGTGGCCGCTCAAGGACACCCGCAGCGGAGCGTGACCGTTGGGTGCTACGGCCTGGGCTAGCGTGGTCCACCAGCCGCTTCCCGTGAGGATCGAGGTGACGGCCAGCGCCAGCGTGACTACTGCCCCACTGATGGCCATCACGGCCAATGGGTCCTTGACCTGGGGCTCCGCCATGCCAACACACCATGGCGCGGAGTCCGCGCGCGGCTCATAGTGGGCCGGTCAGGGACACCAGCGCCCGACTGCCCCAGGGGCGGCTTTGGAGACAATCCGGGTGTGGTCAGGCCGACCAGGTGATGCCGTACTCCCGTGAGGCTCGCACGTAGGCCTCGTCCATCGGCCCGCCGCTCCCCGCGGCCTCGGCCAGGATCCGGAAAAACCCCTCGAAGCCCGCAGGGGTCATGATGCTGAGCAGCCGCCCGGAACCCGGTACCAGGCGCCGGTGGGCATGAGGGATTCCACGGGGCAAGAAGACGAGGCCGCCCGGACCGAGCTGGTATTCCTCGTCCCCGCACACGAACACGTGGTCGCCCTCGAGGACATAGAACATCTCGTCCTCACGGGAGTGCACATGAAACGGGGTGTCGAGCAGCGGCGGCACTTCTTCCAAAGCGGTGAAGGAGCCGCCGGTGCTGTCGGCTGCCGCTCGGACGATGATGGTGGTCTCACCGAAGACCAGCCGCTCTCCCTGGTCGGGGGGAAAGGCAAACGGCGCTACGGGCGAAGGTGCCACAGCGGCACGCTACGCCGCCCACCGGCGCCGGGAAGCACTTCTGCTGCGGACCTCTTGTCGATGAGGGCGGAGCGGTCGGGACGTTCACGACGGCTAGGGGGGCAAGCCGCGAAGGCGCGGGCGGGCGAACCGTCCCGGAGTGGGCCGCTGTGGGAGACAGGGCGGTCTATGGCACACCGGCCAGGTCGGGCGCCGGAGCGGGTCGCGGCAGGATCGGCGGACGTCCCCGGCCGCCTGCTGCACAGAGGCGCGCGGACGGGGTTCCGCGTTTCGCTCCCCCGCGGGAGGGTCGACGTCGCCATCCAGTCGGCCGACCGAGGGAGCGGACATGGCTTCGTACGTGCAGACGGGTCCGGTCACCACCTGGTACGAGGAGCACGGGGACGGCGAACCACTGGTGCTGCTGCACGGCGGCCTGGTGGACGCCCGCTTCTTCGAGCCGAACCTGAAGCCGCTGGCCGAGCGGTTCCACGTGTACACCCCCGAGCGGCGCGGTCACGGGCACACGGCCGACGTCGAGGGGCCGATCACCTACCAGCTGATGACCGACGACACCATCGCCTTCCTCAACCAGGTCATCGGCGGGCCGTCGGACCTGGTCGGGCACAGCGACGGCGCTTTCATCGCGATGCTCATCGCGATCCAGCGCCCCGACCTGGTCAATCGGCTGGTCATGATCAGCGGCGGGTTCGACAAGTCCGGCGAGGCCGCGCCGGACATGGAGTTCGACGTCGATCAGGTGGTGCAGTTCCTCGGCACGGCCTACGGCGAGGTGTCACCGGACGGCGAGGCGCACTTCCCGGTCGTCGCGGCGAAGATCGGCGAACTGATGGAGAAGGAGCCGCACGAGGACATCGCCGAACTGGGGAAGATCCGCGCCCGCTCGCTGGTCATGTTCTCCGACGACGACCTGATGACGCTCGAGCACGCGGTGGCCATGTTCGACGCGATCCCGGGCGCGGAGTTCGCCGTCGTCCCCGGGACGTCGCACTTCCTCACCCAGGAGAAGCCGCACCTGGTGAACGCGCTCGTCCTGGACTTCCTGACCAACGAGCCGGTGCCGACCGTGGCCCCGATCCGGCGGGCTCAGAAGGAGGCCTTGCCGCAGCCGTAGCCCCGGTGGAGGTCGGCGCGGCGCGCGCCCGTGGCCGTGCTCGAGCAGGGACGTGAGAGTCGAGCCGTAATCAGGCCGGCCGTTCTAGGGTCAGTACGTCGGGATCGCTCTCCTGCGAGGGGATGATCCGATGACCGCGGAGATGAGGACCTCCATCGACATCGACGCGACGCCCGAGCGGGTGTGGCAGGTGCTGACCGATGTGCGCGCCTACCCGGAATGGATGCCGCTCGGCGCCAGCGCAGAGGGAACGGTGGCCACAGGTGGTCGGCTGTCAGTCACCGTTCCGCTGTGGAACGGCCTGATGCGCCGAACGCTGCACCTCACGGTTCTGGAGGTGGATCCCCCGCGGCGGCTGCGGTTGCGGGGCATGGCGGCCCGGTGGGGGCTGCCAGGCCTCCTCGCCATCGAGCGCACCTTCACCATCGCGCCCCGCGACGGTGGTGTGCGGCTCTGGCAGCAGACGTACTTCCGAGGGGTCCTCGTCCCTGTCATCACTCCCTGGGCGAACGGCCAGCGCCTTCAGGCTGGCCGAGCGATGGAAGCGCTCAAGGACCACGCCGAGGGCACGGACAACGCGCGCAGGGTGTGACCCCCACTGCCCTCGACGAGCAGCTGGGGCACGTGGCTCGGTGATCGGGCGGAACCGGCGGGTGGCGGAGCGGTCAGCGTCGCGATCGCCGTGCGCGCGTCCTCCCCGCCCAACGGCCGCCATCCTTGGCCCGTCTACGCCTGTACGCGCCCCCCGGCATGAGCCTCGTAGTTGCCACACTCCGCCGTGATGTCGGCCGTCGCCTGCGCCGCAGCGAAGAAGTCGTCGGCCAGCGGGGAGGTGCGCGATGCCGCCATCGCGAGGCACACCTGGTCCGGCGCGAGTTCCGGGATGGGCACGTAGCTGATGTCCGGACGTGAGTAGAACACCGTCTCCGAGCGTCCTACGAACGAGATGCCCCGACCGGCCGCGACGTGCTCGAGCTTCTCCTCCACGCCGCGCACCCGGAGCCCGGAGTCGGGGAGCGGGCGCCTGGTGGGCTGCGTGCTCGGGTCGGCATGCCAGACCAGCGGCTCACCGGCCAGGTCGGCCTCGGTGACCTCCTCCTTGCCGGCCAACCGGTGGTCTGCGGGCAGCACCACCATGAGCGGCTCGGTGTACAGCGGGATCACGCGCAGCCCGGTCTCGTCGATGGGCAGCCGCACGTAGCCGACGTCGATGCGGCCGTCGAGCAGCATCGAGGCCTGGTCGTCCCATTCGATCCGCTGCACGTCCACGGCCACGTCAGGATGCCGGGCCTCGAACGCCCGGGCCGCCGGGATGACCGGGATGCCAGTCCGGAAGCCGACCGCCAGCCGCCGGCTGCCGCGGGCGGCTCCGGTCACGCGACGGCGGACCGCGTCCGCGGAGGCGAGCAGCGGACCGGCGTCGGCGAGCAGTTGTCGGCCGGCGTCAGTCAGCTCCACGCCGTGGCGGTCCCGGGTGAACAGGGAGGCACCGAGATCGTGTTCCAGCGCGCGGATCTGCCGGCTGAGCACCGGCTGCGCGATGTGCAGCTCCGCAGCGGCGCGGCCGAAGTGCAACCTGTCGGCGACGGCGAGGAAGTAGCGCAGTTTGCGCAGGTCCAGGTCCATGGAACCTCCCGGCCACGTGATGCCTTGAGGGTATCACCGCGACTGAAAGAGGTCTTGGACATCCATTCTCACCAATGGCACCGTGAATGGAGCCGAGCCAATTCGGTGAAGGCATCGGAACTTTCTGGATATCCATCAATGCGGCGGAGCGGTCGTGGGAGAGCTCGATGGCCAGGAATCCGCGGGGAACTACGCACCACCGGCCGGAAGACAGCCGGCACGAATGAGACCGAGCAACATCCCCAGAACAGGAAGAGCACACCTCATGAGCAGCATCACCCTCATCGGTACGGGGAACATGGCCCGCGCCATCGGCACGCTCGCCGTGGCGGGCGGCAACACCGTCGAGGTCATGGGACGCGATCAGACCAAGGCCGATGGCCTGGCCGAGGCCCTGGGCGGCGGTGCGACGGCGGGCAAGTGGGCTGCCGTCCCGGCCGGGGACATCGTCATCACGGCCCTGCTCTACGCCGGTGTGGTACCGGTCGTCGCCGAGTACGGGGACGCCCTCGCGGGCAAGGTCATCGTCGACATCAGCAACCCCTTCAACGCCACCTTCGACGGACTGGCCCACGGTGAGGAGACCTCGATCGCGGGAGAAGTCGCCAAGGTGGCGCCGGCCAGCGCCAGCGTGGTGAAGGCGTTCAACACCATCTTCCGCAACGTCCTGGAAGACGGCCGGCCCGACGTCTTCATGGCCGGCGACGATGCGCAGGCCAAGGCGGCCGTGGCCGCGTTCATCGAGAGCCTCGGGCTGCGCCCGCTGGACGCCGGCGGCCTGAAGATGGCGCACTGGCTGGAGGGGATGGGCCTGGTCACGGTGGCCCTCGCCGGCAACGGGGTCGGCCACTGGGAGTTCGCGCTCGGCGTCGACGAGTTCACCGGCTGAGCCCTCGTTGCCGAGCAGTCGGCGAACAGGGGGCCATCCGCCGGTCAGACGCCGAACTGCCAGCGGCCCGCGCGCAGGGCGGCAATCACGCCGCCGTCGATGAGCAGGTCGGTGCCGGTGATGAAGCCGGCGTCGGGACCGAGGAGGAAGGCGGCGGCGGTGGCGACCTCGTCGGCGGTGCCGACCCGGCCGGCGGCGGAGACCTCGATCATCTTGCGGTAGCCCTCGGAGCCGGGGCCGGACATCTCGTCGCGGGCCAGCGGGGTGAGGATGATGCCCGGGCTGATGCAGTTCACCCGGGCGCCTCGGTCGCCCCAGGTGACCGCGGCGGCCTGCACGCGCAGGTGGTTGGCCTGCTTGGAGATCGCGTAGGCGGCGCCCGAGTTGGGCACGGCGTCGCGGGCGAGGACCGGCAGCGCCAGCAGCTCCTCGACCGGGGTGAACGCCAGGGCGTGCGCGGTCTCGGGGTCCAGCGGTGGGGGCATGTGCCCGGCCATGCTGGAGATGTGCACGCCGGCGCCGCCGGATCCGATGACCTTCCCGAACTCGTCCAGGACGACGGCGGTGCCGTACAGGTCGACGGCCAGCACCGCCTCGGCCGGGGCCTGGACCGGGGAGACGCCGGCGGTGCTGATCACCTGGACGACGTCGCCGAGCCCGGCGGCGGCCTGGGCCAGGGCCCGCACCGACGCGGCGTCGGACACATCGACCCGCTGGGTGCTGACGGTGTGGCCGGCGTCCTCCAGCGCGGTCTTCGCGTTCTGCAGGTTGGTCTCGTTGAAGTCGGCGAGCAGCACGTGCTTGCCCGCGCCGGTGCGGCGGGCGATGGCCTGCCCGATGCTGCCGGCGCCGATGACGACCTGGACGGCGGTGTTCGTGGGGGCGGTCATGGTGATCTCCATCCGGAAGGGGTGCGCGGTCAACGCTGGATGAGGCGCATCTGCGCCTCGTTGTGGTGTCCGCCGGCGGGTGGGGTGAGGGCGTCGAGGGCCGCGATCTGCGCGGGCGTCAGCACGAGGTCGTCGGCGGCGACGTTCTCCTCCAGCCGGGACACCCGCTTGGTGCCGGGGATGGGGGCGATGTCGTCGCCCTGGGCCAGCAGCCACGCCAGGGCGACCTGGGCCGGGGTGGCGGCGGCCTGGTCGGCGATCGCCCGCAGCTCGTCGGCGAGGGCGAGGTTGCGCTGGAAGTTCTCGCCGGTGAACCGAGGGTTGGTCGCCCGGAAGTCGTCCGGACCGAAGTCGCTCTCCGACCGGATGGTGCCGGTCAGGAACCCGTGGCCGAGCGGCGAGTAGGCGACCAGGCCGACGCCCAGCTCCCGCAGCAGCGGCAGCAGCTCCTCCTGGTCGCGGGTCCACAGCGAGTACTCCGACTGCAGCGCGGCGATCGGGTGGACCGCATGTGCGCGGCGGATGGTGTCCGCCCACGCCTCGGACAGCCCGATGTGCCGGACCTTGCCCTGCTGCACCAGCTCCGCGACCGCCCCGATGGTGTCCTCGATCGGCACGGTCGGGTCGACGCGGTGCTGGTAGTACAGGTCGATGTGGTCGGTGCCCAGCCGGCGCAGAGAGCCGTCGACGGCGTTGCGGATGCTGGCCGGGCTGCTGTCCAGCTGCCCGGAGGGGCGACCGGTGTGGGAGAGGAACCCGTACTTGGTGGCCAGCACGACCTGGTCGCGGCGGCCGCGGATGGCCCGCCCGACGAGCTCCTCGTTGGTGAAGGGCCCGTAGACCTCGGCGGTGTCCAGGAGGGTGACGCCGAGGTCCAGCGCGCGGTGGATGGTGCGGATGGACTCGGCGTCGTCGGTTCCGGCGCCGGTGTAGGCGAAGGACATGCCCATGCAGCCCAGGCCGATGCGGGAGACGGTCAGGTCGCCCAGCTGGATGGTACGCATCGTCGTGCGTCCTCTCAGGAGTGGTGTGGTCGGTGAGGATCCAGGTCAGCGGTTCTGCAGCGCCTCGACGTCCCGGCGGACGCGCGGTGGTTCCGCGGCCAGCGGGGCCCGGCGAGGTCGCCGGCGCCGTCCAGGGAGCCACGCTGGTCGGGTGCCGTGGTGGCGAACAGCTGGGCCCAGTCGGCCGGCGGCTCGCCCTCGACGGCGAACAGCTCGAAGGTGCGGCCCACCGCGGTGTCGCTGAGCAGGCTCTGGACGAGGACCTCGGCGACCTGCTCGCGGGACACCGCGCCCGATCCGCGGTCGCCCTGGGCGAGGACCAGGCGGTCCTCCCTCGGGCTGGTCATGTCGAACCAGCCGGGCCGGACGATCGTGTAGGGCAGGCCGGAGGCCCGGACCAGCCGTTCGGAGCGGCGCTTCCAGTCCATCAGGCCCTGGTAGGCGCCGGCTTCGGTGCGGGTGACGTTGATCGACGTCATCAGGGTGATCCGCGCCCGTCGGTCGCCCAGGGCGCGCAGCACGCCGGCGACGCCGCCGTAGTCGACCTCCTCGTACGCCCCGTTGGCCGACCCGTGGGTGAAGACCACGGCGTCGACGTCCTGGACGGCCGCCGTCAAGCTGTCCGAGTCCGTGAGGTCACCCGGCACGACCTCGGCATCCGGGAGCAGTGGGCGGGCCCGGTCGACGTTGCGGACCAGCGCCCGGACGGCCAGGCCGTGCCGGGCCGCCGCGGTGACGACGAGGCGGCCGATGGAGCCGGTCGCGCCGACGACGAGGACGCGTGGGGGCCGCTCGCCGGTCATGCGAACCACGTCGGGACGCGCGGGGCGTAGGGGCCCTCGAGGGCGGAGATCTCCTCGTCGGTGAGCGTCAGCTCCAGCGCGGCGGCGGCGTCGGCCAGGTGGTGGGGCTTGGTCGCCCCGACGATCGGGGCGGTGACGACCGGGTTCTTCAGCACCCAGGCCAGCCCGACGGTCGCCATCGACACCCCGCGGTCGCCCGCGATCTGCTGGACGGCGTCGACGATCGCCCGGTCGCTGTCGAGGAACAGCGGCCGCCCGAACATGTCCTCGGTCGGGTTGCTCGCCGACCGGGTCGTGCCGCTCTCGCCCCAGGGGCGGGTCACCTTGCCGGCGGCCAGCGGGCTCCACGGGATCGAGCCGACGCCGGTGTCGGAGAGCAGGCCGAACATCTCCCGCTCCTCCTCCCGGGCCAGCAGGCTGTACTGGTCCTGCATGGACACGAAGCGGGTCCAGCCGTGCAGTTCGGCGGTGTGCTGCATCTTGGCGAACTGCCAGGCCCACATCGAGGAGGCTCCGAGGTAGCGGGCCTTGCCGGCCTTCACCACGTCGTGCAGTGCCTCCATCGTCTCCTCGACCGGGGTCTCGGCGTCGAAGCGGTGGATCTGCAGCAGGTCGATGTGGTCGGCATCCAGCCGGGCGAGGCTGCCGTCCACCTGCTCGAGCACGGCCTTGCGGGACAGCCCGCCGCCGCCGGGGCCGGGGTGCACCGGCCAGAAGACCTTGGTGGCCAGGACGACGTCCTCCCGGCGGCTGTACTTCCGGATCGCCCGCCCGACGATCTCCTCCGAGGTGGTACGGCCGTAGACGTTGGCGGTGTCCCAGAAGGTGATGCCCAGGTCCAGCGCCTGCCGGAAGACCGGCTCGGCGGCCTCGTCGTCCAGCGTCCACTCCCCGGCCGCCGGGTCGGTGCTGAAGCTCATGCACCCCAGGGCGAGGCGGCTGACCTTCAGCCCGGAACTGCCGAGTTGGGTGTACTGCATGTCGTTGGTCCTTCCCGGCCACGGGGTGGCGGTGTCGATGGCGGCAACGACATCGAGACAACGCCGGCTCACGCGGGCGTGGGAGGACCTGCTGTTCGGTGTACTGACAGGGCACCCCACCCGGGTTGCGCCCGGCTTACCGTCGGATCCGTGGACGCCGAGCAGCTGCGCGCCGAGGTGCGCGACTTCCTCATCACCCGCCGCGGCCGGATCACCCCCGCCGAGGCCGGCCTGCCCGTCTACGGCGGCCTCCGCCGGGTATCCGGCCTGCGCCGCGAAGAGCTGGCGATGCTCGCCGGCCTGTCCGTGGAGTACTACTCCCGGCTGGAGCGCGGCAACCTCCGCGGCGTCTCCGACAGCGTGCTGGAGTCCCTGTGCCGGGCCCTTCGCCTCAGCGAGGCCGAGCGCGCCCACCTCTACGACCTGGCCCGCGCCGCCAACGCCACCGCGGGCGGCCGTCGCGCCTCGGTGCCGCAGCAGATCCGGCCCGGGGTGCAGCGCATCCTCGACGCGATGACCGCGCCGGCGCTGGTGAGCAACGCCCGGATGGACTACCTGGCGGCCAACCGGGCCGGCCGCGCGCTCTACGCGCCGCTGTTCGACTCCCCGGTCGGGGTCAACGCCGCCCGCTTCCTGCTGCTCGACCCGCGCGGCGCGGAGTTCTACCCGGACTGGGACTCCGCGGTCGACGACGTCGTCGCGCTGCTGCGCACGCAGAGCGCCAAGACGCCGTGGGACAAGGTCATCACCGACCTCATCGGCGAGCTGTCCGCCCGCAGCGAGACCTTCCGTACCCGGTGGGCCCGCCACGACGTGCGCCTGCACCTGACCGGGACCAAGCGGCTGCGCCATCCCGTCGTCGGCGACCTCGACCTGCGGTTCGAGACGATGGAACTGCCCGCCGACCCGGGCCTCGCGCTGCTGCTCTACACCGCAGAGCCCGGCTCGGGTACC
Organism: Geodermatophilaceae bacterium URHA0031; assembly: GCA_000620205.1. Taxonomy (GTDB): domain Bacteria; phylum Actinomycetota; class Actinomycetes; order Mycobacteriales; family Geodermatophilaceae; genus Modestobacter. The sequence goes on from JHVP01000001.1 coordinate 353,075, forward strand.
GAGCAGGCGCTGACGTTCCTCGGCAGCTGGGCGGCGAGCCAGGACCAGCCGGCTCCTGCGGCCGACGGCGCGCGGTGAACACTCCCGACCCGGCCTCGTCCGAGGACGCCGTCCTCGAGGTCTTCCACGACCAGTGCCGGTGGATGGTGGAGGGGCGGGCGGACCTGCTCGACACGATCCTCGACGCCTCGTTCACCGCGCAGCACATCACCGATTACGTGTCGCCGAAGGCCGAGTGGCTGGAGCAGGTCCGCTCCGGCGAGTTCACCCACCACTCGATCCGCGACGAGGGCACGACCGTCGGGGTCGACGACGGCGGGGCCACCGTGGTGTCCCGGGCCGTCCACGACGTCACGCTGTACGGCCACCGCGGCCGGTACCGGCTGCAGAGCACCCTCCACCACGCCCTGACCCCCGTTGGCTGGAAGGTCGTCCGCAGCTCGTCGACCACCTACTGACCCACCGGGCACCGTGACCTGGGTCGAGGTGCGGCCCTGGACTCGGACGCTGGTCGACCTCAGCTCGTCGGGCGTCGACTCCGCCGAGCGGGACCGTCTGCTCGGCACGCTCTTCCACGGGGATCCGGACGGTGTCGAGGGGGGCTGAACGGCACCGGGCCGGGCACGTGAGGTGCCCGGCCCGGCGCCGTACCTCGGTCGGATCAGAACCGCGGTCCGCCGAGCAGGCCGCCGCGGTCGCCGAGCCACTCCGCCGGTCGGTAGTCCGGCACGATCTCCGACGCGCCGAGACCGAGTTCCTCCGCCGCCGCGTCCAGCTGGCGGGGGTTGGCCCCGGATCCCCAGTGCCCGGTGGCGACCCGCTCGTCGAGGGCCTCGACGGAGGCGACCAGCTCTGCCGGGGTGAACTGGCAGTGGCCCAGCCGGTGCACGAAGGCCTGCCGGAGGAGTCCCTTCGCACCGGCCTGACGCACGGTCTCCGCGTACTCCTCCTCCACCTGGACCGGTGCCAGGACGTCGTGCGTGGTGTGCAGGCTGAGGACCGGGACCTGCAGGTCACCGGTCAGCTCGGAGGTGGCGTAGGCGGTCTGCAGCGCGTCCTCGTCGGGAGTCACGGACGCGGTCTCCGTGAGCCGGTCGAGGTCGGCGTCCAGGTCGAGCCCGGCCGCCCGGTACAGGGCTTCCACCTCTGCGCGCTCGTCGGCGTGCCGCAGCAGGGCCCGGTAGTCGACGCCGGCGTTCCACGACGGATTCCCGCCGACCGTGTTCTCGATGTCGACACGGGCCGGGTAGGTGAAGCCCAGCGCGAAGGTGAACTGGGCGACCTGCGCGTCGACCTGCGCCTGGTAGTCCCGCGGATCCGGCTCAGCCATGCCCTCAGCCCAGCGGGGCAGGTGGTACAGCGCGGCAGCGAGCGCGATCCGCGCCCGGCCCGCGGGGTCGTCCTGTGCGGCCACGACGGCGTCGGTGAGGGTGGCCGCCGTCGCGTTGACCGCGGCCAGGTCGCCCCCGTAGTCGGCCAGCCGGACGTCCGTGCCCGCGGGCACGAGCAGCTGGGCGATCGCGTGGGCGCCGTCGAGCTGGTAGTTGAGCAGGTCGACGCCGCCGTGCACCAGCCCGCAGGTCGGCACCGCCCCATCGATCGGTGCGCCGGGCCGCTCGGCGAGCTGGGCGGTCACCAGGCCGCCCATCGAGGTCCCGACGGCGAGCACTCGCGACGGGTCCCCGACCGCGGCGCGGAAGGCGTCCAGGGTCTGCAGCTGGTCCTCGGCGGCGGTGTCCAGCGTCCAGCCGCTGCGCTCGTAGGAGGAGCCGACCAGGGCGTAGCCCCGGTCCAGCAGGGCCTGCCGGGTGACGTCGTCCGGGGCGTCCTGGGCGGTCTGGGGGATGCCGGCGAAGCTGGGGCGGTACCCATGGCTGTACAGGAGCACGGTTCCGGTCCAGTTGGCTGGGACATCGGCGACCCAGGCGGTGGCCCCGTCGTCGACCGTTCCCTCCACGTGCCACGGGCCCGAGGGCTCATCAGCGGCTGCGGACGGAACGGCGACGAAGGAGATGGCCAGGGCGCAGGTCAGGCCGGTGACGAGGGATCGAGGGGACATCGGCTTCCTCACGACGGGTCTGGGGATGCCGATGAAGCTAGGAGTTTCCTGGACGACCGTCAACGGAATGCCGAGCTTTTCTGTGAGCCGGACCACTCGGGCGGTTCACCGCCGGGCGCGCGCGTCCGCCACGACGTCGGCGAAGGCCGCCCGCGCCTGCGGTTCCAGGAACGCGAAGACGGCGCGGTGCGCGCTCGCCGATCGGCGAGCGGGCCATCCGTCGCCCAGGTACCGCTCGGGCAGCACCGGGTCGAGCCGGAGCAGTCGGATCCAGTGAGCGCCGAGGAGGATGAACGAGGCGAGCGGATCCGCCTCCCGGGGAAGGGGCCGCTCCCACCGGCGGAGGAACTCCTCGTGCTCCCAGCGCAGCGCGTCGAGGTCCCAGGCCCGCCGGACGAATCGGGCGACGTCCGTGCCCGGCGTGGGAGAGGCGACGAAACCGTCGATCTGCAGTCCCTCCACCTCGGCGCCAACGGTGACGATCCGGTCGAGATCGACGCGTCCCGGCGCGACCCACAGCCCGTCGCGGAGGCAGCCGAAGCCGGCCCAGGACAGCCGGGAACGCAGCCGGCGCCGGACGTCCCGCTGCGTCTCGGGCAGGGAGAAGCTCAACAGCGTCCAGTCCGTGCTCGTCTGGCGGAACGGCTCAGCCGCCACGACCCGCTCCCGCCCTTCCCGCAGCAGCCGGCGTGACGTGTGGGTCAGGCCGTAGCTGACCACTCGCCCGTCCTGGTGGCGGGTCAACAGACCGCGCCCGGTGAGCCGGGTCAGCACAGACCTGGTGGCGTCGTCGCTGACTCCGAGGGACCTGAGCACGTCCAGGAAGACCCTCGTCGGAAGGGGGTCCTCGTACTCGTCGAGGATCAGCGCACCCCCCAGCGCCAGCAGGAGCTCCTGCGGCTTGGAGCGCTCCTCTGCGGCGAGGTCTGTCATCTGCCCTCCTGTAGCGACCCGGCGCGCAGCTGCCGCCGGCCGTCTGCGCCGCCATCCCGATCACCTCACCGGCGCCACCGCACGTCTGCGTGGTCGCGCAGCGCCGCCGGCGCCTGCCATGGGCTGGCGGCCCGCCCACACTGCCAGGTCCGTCGAGGACAACGGTGCTGGCCGCTACACCTCGCGGGGCTCGGCCGCATCGGAGCGCGACGCCGCGCCCCAGCTCGCCAGCAACTGGACGGCGTCGTGCGCGGGGGACCCCGGTCGGGGCGTGAAGACCGTGAGCGTGTGGTCCGCCCCGGCGTCGATGAGCAGGTTCTCGTAGGGCAGGGCCAGTTCGCCGACGACAGGATGGGCGAACACCTTGACGCCGGCGTTGTGCGCTCGGACGTCGTTCCTCGCCCAGCGGGTGCGGAAGGCGGGACTGCGGGTGGACAGCTGCCCGATCAGCTCGACCATCGCCCGGTCGTCGGGATGGCGTCCGGCCTCGATGCGCAGCAGGGCGACGGTGTCGTCGGCGATCCGTTCCCAGTGCGGGAACAGCCGGCGCGCCCGGAACTCGTCCAGGAAGAGGAAGCGGGCGCTGTTGGGCCGCCCCTCGAGATCGAACACCGGCGCGTAGAGCACCCGGCCGAGGGCGTTGGCGGCCACCACGTCCAGATGGGCGTTCTGCACGACGGCCGGCAGGGTCGGCAGGGCGTCCAGCAGGACCTGGACACCGTCGCTCACGGTCTCGGGAACCGGTCGCCGGCGGCGCGTGCGGACCTCGGGGGTGAGCTCGGCCAGCAGCCGGTCTAGGTGGGCGCGTTCGTCGTCACCCAGCCGGAGGGCTCGAGCGACGCCCTCCACCACGCCGGCGGAGGGCCCGGTGGCCTGGCCACGCTCGAGCCGCACGTAGTACTCCACGCTGATCCCGGCCAGCATCGCGACCTCCTCCCGGCGCAGTCCGGCGACCCGGCGCCGGGACGCCACGACGTCGAGCCCGGCCGCTTCCGGGGAGACCCGGGCGCGCCGGGTGACGAGGAACGCCCGGAGGGCTGCGCGGGCGGCGTCCTTGTCGACCATGCACCCGAGGCTAGGGCGGCCGCCCCACCGGAGAGAGTCACTGCCAGTACCCCCTCTCGACAGGGGCTGCCCACCCCCGCTGCCCTTGGGCAGGGTCGGGGTGACCACGCCACCGACCCACACAGCAGGAGCTGACATGCGCAACGCACACCTGGGCGCCCTGGAGGTGTCCCGGCTCGGCCTCGGCGCGATGACCATGGCCGGCACCTACACCTCCGGCGGCGGTCTGGACGACGCCGAGTCCCTCGCGACGATCCACCGCGCCCTCGACCTGGGTGTCACCCACATCGACACCGCCGAGGTCTACGGCCCGTACCACTCCGAGGAGCTCGTCGGGCGGGCCATCGCCGGACGGCGGGACGCCGTCGTCGTCGCCACCAAGTTCGGTCTGGTCTCGCACGCCGAGGGACGCGTGGGGACCCCCGACAGCAGCCCGGCCAACATCGCCACTGCCGTCGAGGGCTCACTGCGGCGGCTGGGCACCGACCGCATCGACCTGTACTACCAACACCGGGTCGACCCGAACACCCCGATCGAGGACACCGTCGGTGCCCTGGCCGAGCTGGTCGCCGCGGGCAAGGTGCTGCACCTCGGGCTGTCCGAGGCCGCGCCGGCGACCATCCGCCGAGCCCACGCGGTGCACCCGATCGCCGCGCTGCAGACCGAGTACTCGCTGTGGGCCCGAGACCCCGAGGCCCAGCTGCTCCCCGTGCTCCGCGAGCTGGGCATCGGGTTCGTGCCCTACTCCCCGCTCGGGCACGGCTTCCTCACCGGCGCGCTGCGCTCCCCCGCCGACATCCCCGACGACGACTGGCGCAAGACCAACCCGCGCTTCGTCGGCGAGGCGTTCGAGGCCAACCTGCGGCTGGTCGAGGAGGTGCGGGCAGTCGGCGCGGACGTCGGCGCCACGCCGGCCCAGGTCGCGCTCGCCTGGCTGCTTGCCCAGGGCGCCGACATCGCCCCCATCCCCGGTACCCGCCGCGTGGCGCGCGTCGAGGAGAACACCGCCGCCGACGACATCGTCCTCACCGCCGACCAGTTGGCCCGCCTGGACGCCCTGACCCCAGCGACCGGGGCCCGGCACGACGACGCCAACATGGCCACCATCGACCACTGACACCGGCCCCTGGAGGCCAGGAGTCCAGCACTGGCGACGCCGACCCGGCAGCGAGCCTCGGCTGACACTGCTCGGAGTCACCGAGGCTCGCGCACGGGGATCGGACCCGGACAAGCGTAGGGTCGACCCCAGCCCCAGCACGTCGAACAGTCGGCGTGTGTTCGCGGGACCTCGGTTCGGGGTTCTTGCCGCGGTCGCCACCCCGGTGTCCCATCACCGGAGTGCAGACATGCCACGAACGTCCCGTCGTCGCAGCAGCGGGTCCGCCGCCGCGCCCGTCTCACCCAGCCACTCGGCGCTCGCCCCGCCGCCCTCCCGGGCAGCGTCCGCGACCACGAGGCCTCGACCGTGACCTCGGACGAGCGACATCGGCAGATGGACGACGTGCGGGTCCTTGCCGACCTCACGACGGAGGCTCTCTGGTTCCGGTACGTGGCCCTGACCGGCACGGGTGACCTCATCGACCTCGACGGCTACCTGCACGGATTGACGTCCCTCGAGAGCGGCCAGCAGGTCGTGCTCGCCCAGGCCCTCAACGAGGCGTTGGACGACGGACACGGGGCTCGCCGGTTCCCGATGCCCCCCCCGGCTCGCCGTCGGGTCGGGCATGGCCGGAGGTGCGCTCATGAGCCGGCCCCCGATGCGCGCCGGTCTACCCTGCTGAGGATTGAGGCCAGAGCCACCCCGGGGGTTTGAGCGGGACCAGCCCGGGGATCCCCTCTTCGCTGGCGAGCCCTGTCGGCACGGCCGCCGGGCAGCTGCTTCGGCGCCGCACCACCACGGAGTCACGTGACGCTCGTCGAGGACTTCCACGTCGCGCTCGCCGCGCTAGCGGTGGAGTTCGCCGGATCGGCGCTGTTGCCCGAACGCCTCGCGCGGGCCAGCGCCCAGGTCCTGCCGGTGGACGGTGCCGGCATCAGCCTCTTCTTCTCCTCCGACCGGCGACTGCCGGTCGGTGCGAGCGACCCCGCGTCGGCCGAGGCAGAACGGCTGCAGTTCACCGCCGGCGAGGGCCCCTGTCTGACGTCGCACGCCACCGGCGCAGTCGTGCTCGCCGACGCGGCCACCCTGCGCGCGCGATGGCCCGGGTACTACGACGCCCTGGCGGCGCGCACGCCCATCCGCGGCAGCCTCTCCCTCCCCCTGCGTGACGAGCTGAGCGGGATCGGCGCGCTGGACCTCTACGTCGTCTCCCCAGGCGAGGTGGCCTCGGTGAACGTGGACGACGCCCTGGCGGTGGCCGCGCAGGTCGCCGCCGTCCTGCAGGTCCGGGGTCGGCAGGACCGGGGGTCGTCCTCGGGCGGCCCGGCGTGGCTGGACGCGCCGGCCGCAGAGCGGCGGTCCACGGTGTGGCAGGCGATCGGCTTCGTGAACTCTGCCCTCGGCGTCCCGAGCCCCGACGCCCTGGCTCTGCTCCGCGCTCACGCGTACGCGGACGGGCAGTCCCTCGACGACCTCGCCGCGCAGGTGCTCAGTCGGCAGGTGCCGGTGGAGGAGCTGGCGCTGGACTCGGACAGCCCCAGGTAGCGGAGCCCAGCCGGAAGGCCTGGTCGGGCGTCCGCTCGTGGCGCTCCGTCACGATGCCCCTGGCCTGGTCGATCCCCCCGGGACTCGAGCGCCACCTGCAGTACTCCCCACGTTGAGCGCTCTGGTCGTCGAGCGTCGCGTCGCCTCCTCGAGCGCCCACCCGGCTCACACCGCTCTCACCCCCGGGACCGGGCACCTCCGCATAGGGTCCGGCCATGACGCCCCCGCCCACGGCCGGCCTGGACGTCGCCACGTTGCTCGAGCGCGTCGAGGGACGAGCACCCATCGAGGCGGTCGAGGCTGCCACGGAGTCGCTCGCGGAGATGCTCGACGCCCGTGAGCTCGCCTTCCTCATCGCCGACTTCAGCGGTCGCTCGGTCGTCCGCCTCACCACGGGCGCGGGTGGCGCCGCGGGTGCCCGGACGCAGGCCGGGGAGCAGGCGGAGTCACTGCCGTTGCGGGGCACCGTCTACGAGCGCGTCCTGCGCACCCAGCAGGTCGACGTCCGCCCGGTCGACGAGGGGGCCCGGATGATCGTCCCGGTCACCGACCGGGGTGACGCCATCGGACTGCTCGAGGCTGTGCTACCTGCTCTTCCCGGCCCGGCGTTGATCGCATCCGTGGGCAGGGCCGCGCACGCCATGGCCTACGTCGTCATCGCCGCGCGCCGCTACACGGACGTGTTCGAGTGGGGGCAGCGCACCACGCCGTTCGCCCTGGCCGCCGAGATCCAGCGCCGGCTGCTGCCGGCGTCCTACACCTGCGAGGCCGGCCAGTTCACCCTCGCCGGCTGGCTGGAACCGTCCGCCTCGGTGGGCGGGGACACCTTCGACTACACCCTCAACCGCGATTCCCTCCACGTCTCGATCACCGATGCCGTCGGCCACCAGATCGAGGCGGCCCTGTTGGCGACCCTCTTCGTCGGGAGCCTCCGCAACGCCCGCCGGAGGGGCCTGGACCTGCAGGAACAGGCCCGGTACGCGAACGACGCCCTGGCCGAGAACGCACCCCCGGGCCGTTTCGTCACCGGCCAGCTCGTGCGGTTCGACCTGCTGACCCAGCGGGCGGAGATCGTGAACGGCGGGCACGAGCTGCCCCTCCGGCTGCGCAACGGCCGGGTCGAGGAGATCAGCCTGCGCGTGGAACCGCCGTTCGGCGTCCTGCCCGGGAAGTCGTTCCAGCTGCAGCCCTTCCCGCTCGAACCGGGCGACCGGATCATCTTCCTCACCGACGGCATGCAGGAGCGGAACGCGGCGTCCCTCGACGTGGCCGCGGCCCTGGCCGCCTCGGCGGACCTCCACCCCCGGGAGGTCGTCCACGAGCTCGGCGCCGCCGTCCTGGAGGCCACCGGAGGCGACCTCCGCGACGACGCCACGCTGGTGTGCCTCGACTGGCACGGCGGCGACCCGCGGGGGCCCAACAGCCTGCACGGCTCCGATGCCGATCAGGCGTCCCCCGCCCGGCCGTGACGTCGCCCGGGTGGGCGGTGGGCAGAGCAGCGACGACGGCCGAGGAGTCCGTCGCAGCGGCACGGCCCGATGGCATCCCCAGCCACCTGGCCTCAGGTCGTGGTACGGGCGGCGCTGCGCCGGGACGTCGACGTGCTCACGCCACCCCGCAGGTGCGGAGCGCGAGCAGCGCCAGGGTGCGGGCCGACAGCAGCACGTCCTCCACCGGCACCTGCTCGCCCACACCGTGCGCCAGCCGCAGGTCACCCGGGCCGTGGTGCAGCGCCGGGATGCCCGCTGCCGTGTAGAACCGCAGGTCGGTACCGGCGGTGAGCGCCCGCTCGGGTGGCGGAGCGCCGCCGGCGTCGGTGACCGCCTGCTGCACGGCCGGGAGCAGCGAGGAGCCGGCCGGCAGTCGGCTGCTGGCATAGGTGCCGCCGAACCACTCGACCTGCGCCGGGTGGTCGGCCAGCCAGGGATGGGCCGCGCACGCCGCGGCCACGCAGCCCTCGAACGCCGCCCGGGCCGCCTCCACCGACTCGCCCAGCCGCACGCCGAACCGCCCCTCGGCGACCAGCCGGTCAGGCACGGTGCTCCCCCAGTCGCCGGCCTGCAGCCGGCCGATCGAGATCCCGTAGGGGAACGGGTGGTCACCGAACTGGGACCGGTCAGCGGGCTGGCGGCCGGACTCCAATACCCGGAGCGCCGCGTGCACGTGCTCGAACAGCTCGACGGCGCTGACCCCGAGGTGCCGGTTGGCGGCGTGCGCGGCCAGCCCGGTGAGGGTGAGCCGGAAGGTCAGCGCGCCGGCGTGCGCGGTCATCACCGCGCCCGCGGTCGGCTCGGGGATGACGCAGGCGTCGCCGCGGTGCCCCCGCCGCAGGGTGGCCCACGCGCCGAGCCCGCCGTCCTCCTCGCCCATGACGCTGTGCACCGCCAGCGGCCGGGCCAGCCGCACGCCCGCCGTCCGCATGGCCCGCACAGCGGCCAGCGCGGCGACCAGGCCGCCCTTCATGTCGCACGTGCCGCGGCCGTGCACGGCGCCGCCGTCGACCCGGGGGGTGAACGGGTCCCCGGGCCACAGCGCCGGGTCTCCGGCCGGGACGACGTCGCTGTGCCCGCAGAGCACCAGCGCCGGCTGACCGCCGTCCAGGCCGGGCAGCGTGCCCACCACGCCCCACGCCTCGCTGCGTTCGACCTCCTGGCCGGGCGCGTCCGGGGCGGCCGTGGCCTCGGCGAGGTCGATGGCCCAGCGGTCGACGTCGGTGCCGAGCTCGTCCAGCCAGCCGGCCACCAGGTGCTGCGCCTCGGACTCGGCGGCCGTACCGCCGAGCGACGGGACCGCGACCAGCTCGACCACCCGGTCGACGGCCCACTGCGCGTCGACGGCGTCGAGCACCGCGGCCTCGCGGGTGGAGAGGTCGGTGGGCCGGAGGTCCATGGCGCGCGAACCTAACAGGCCGGGGGAACCGCGATGCCGGGCCGCCTCGGGCCGACGGGGACGCTCGCGGGCAGGCGCGCCGCGGCCTCCGCCGGTCGGTGACACAGGGAGGGCGCCCCGGCGACTCCGCCGGGTGCGGGCGGCCGCCACGGCTGACCCGCTCGATCACCCGAGGAGCGGCCGGGGGTCGAAGGTGACGCGGATGCGGGTGATCAGCCCGTCCTCGACACGACTCCAGTTGACGGTGGGGATCGGTGGGGTGCTGGCGGTGTGCAGGTCGAACCAGGTCATGGCGTCCGGTCCCTCGACGACGCGGGCGTGCAGGGTCAGGTCGGTCATGACCGACTCAGCCATCCCCCTCAGGCCGGCGATGCACTCGTCGATCCCGTCGGCGGTCCCCATGGGGCCGACGAACCCCACGTCCGGTGACAGCACCGTCCGGAGGCGGCGGAAGTCGCGGTCCCGCCACGCGTCGAAGTAGGCGGTTGCGGTGGTGCGGGTGATCTCGGTCTGCTCCATGTCCTGTCCTCTCGGTGGCGCGGTGGTCATGGGGGCTCCTCCGGGTTGGGGTCCCTCCACGGTGACCCCGTCGGAGTCATCCGTCCAACAGCTGGTTCGTATCCGATCTATCTTCTGTGGACATGGAGCTGCACCAGCTGCGGTACTTCCTGGCTGTCGTCGACGAGGGGACCTTCACGGCGGCGGCTGAGGCCGTCCGGATCAGTCAGTCAGGGGTCAGCACCCAGTTGCAGAAGCTGGAACGCGAACTCGGGCTCGGGCTGATCGACCGGTCAGCGCGCCGGGTCGCGCTGACGCCGGCCGGGGAGCGGCTTGTCCCGTACGCGCGAGCAGCGGTTGCCGCCGTCGAGGACGTGGCCGGGGCCGCGAACGGCATCCGTGGCCTGGTCACCGGAGTGCTGCGGGTCACGACCGTCACGGGCATGGTCTGGCAGCCCCTGTTCGACGCACTGGCGACCATCCACACCCGGCACCCCGGTATCGACCTCCGCCTGCGCGAGGGTCCTTCCGGGGACCTCATCACCCAGGTCCGCGACGGCACTGCCGACGTCGCGATCGCCGCATGGGCGGGCGACCCGCCGGAGGGAGTGCGGACCTCGGTGGTGTTCGACGACCCGCTGGTCGCCGTGGTCAGCGCCGGCCACCCCTGGGCCGCGCGCGACCGCGTCCACCCCGCGGAGCTGGTCCGCGCCGAACTCATCTCACTCGGACCCGGCACCGGCGCGCGGGCAGCCCTCGACGCGCTGCTCAGGCGGGGCGGCACCTCCGCGGAGCCACGGTGGGAGGTGTCCTCACCCACCTACGTGCAGATGCTCACCAGCCGCGGCCTCGGTGTGGGCATCGTGAGCACCACCACGGCGCAGGACTGGGAGGACGTCGTCACCCTCCGGATCGCCGACGACCTCGCCCGGTCCCAGCTCGGCATCGTCTGGCGGAGCCGGCCCAGCCACGCAGCCCGCGCGCTGCTCCACCTCCTGCAGCAGCCACAGCCAGGCCCGTGAGCTCGTTTCCTCGTGCACGCCTCCTCCCGCCGTCCTGCTCACCGAAGGCGTGGCGCGCTCCGGCCGGCGCCCGCCACATGGCGGGACACGTCCACCGTGTGGCGCTGGGTTTTTCCCGCAGACGCCGACAGGATGGTGACGACGGCCACTCTCGGCCGTCTCGCCGCAGGAGGACCCGTGACACTGACGTCGCCCACCGCACCCACCGGCGTTGACGCGCCGCGGCCGCCCTTCGACCCCGAGGTCGTGGCGGCGCTCCAGGCACTGGCCGGGCTCATCCCCGCTGCCATCACGCCAGACCTGATCCCGTTGTTGCGCCAACCCAACCCGGCACTCCCGTCCGCGACCGACGAGGAGCTCAGCCGAGGCGGGGCCTTCGCCGTCACCACCCGCTCGGTCCCCGGGCCCGAGGGCGCGCCGGACGTCGAGGTCGTCGTCTGCCTGCCGACCGGTGCGAGCGGCCCGGTCGCGGCTGTGCTCCACACCCACGGCGGCGGCATGGTCATCGGCGACGCCCGAACGGGTCTGGTCGAGGTGATGGACTGGGCCGCCGAACTGCAGCTCGCAGTGGTGTCCGTCGAGTACCGGCTGGCCCCGGAGACCCCGCACCCGGGTCCGGTCGAGGACTGTTACGCCGCGCTCACCTGGACCGTCAGCAAGGCAGCCGATCTCGGGATCGACCCCGATCGCATCGTGGTGGCCGGAGCCAGCGCCGGCGGAGGGCTGGCGGCTGCCCTGGCGTTGATGGCCCGCGACCGTGGCGATGTCTCCTTGGCCGGACAGCTGCTGATCTACCCGATGCTGGACGACCGGAACGACACGTTCTCCGCACACCAGATGCGCGGTGTGGGCGTCTGGGACCAGGTCTCGAACGACACCGGATGGACGGCCCTGCTCGGGAGCGACCGCGGCGGTCCCGACGTCTCCCCCTACGCCGCCCCGGCTCGAGCCACCGACCTGTCCGGCCTGCCCCCTGCCTTCATCGACGTGGCCACGACAGAGACCTTCCGGGACGAGGACGTCGCCTACGCCACCCGCATCTGGCAGGCCGGCGGGATCGCCGAGCTGCACGTGTGGCCCGGCGGCTGCCATGGCTTCGACACGTTCGTACCCGACGCCCAGATCTCACGCGAGGCCCGGTCCGCCCGTCTGAGGTGGCTGCGCCGGTTGCTCGCGCAGTGACGCCCCGACCACTGGGATCCTGAGGTCCCCACAGTGGGCCGGTGAACGACCTCGCGCTCCGCCGTGCAGCCCTCGACCCCGAGGCGGGCGCTCGTTCGCGAGCCCGGAGGAGAGGGTGGGCCGCTGGGGGCCAGCGTCGCCAGGTGGCCTGCAACACCTAGCCTGCTGGCCATGCGTGCTGTGCAGATCACCCGCTTCGGCGGCCCCGAGGTCATGGACGTCGTCGACCTGCCCGACCCCGTCCCCGGGGACGGCGAGCAGCTGTTCGACATCAGCTCCAGCGGCGTCAACTTCGCTGACACCCACCAGACCGAGGACAGCTACCTCGCCCCGCAGACGCTCCCGCTGATCCCCGGCGCGGAGTTCGTCGGCACCGCCAGCGACGGCGGTCCGCGGGTGGTCGGGCTGCTCGCCGGCGGCGGCTACGCGCAGAAGGTGGCCACCGACCCGCGGCTGACCTGGCCGGTGCCCGACGCCGTCACCGACGAGCAGGCGCTCGCCGTCGTCCTGCAGGGCACCACCGCGTGGCACCTGCTGCGCACCTCCGCCCACCTGGCCGAGGGTGAGTCCGTGGTGGTCATCGCCGGCGCCGGCGGGGTCGGCTCGCTCGCCGTCCAGCTGGCCAAGCGCTGGGGCGCCGGCCGGGTGATCGCCACCGCCTCCAGCGCGGAGAAGCGCGAGCTCGCCGAGTCCCTCGGCGCCGACGCCACCGTCGACCCGGCACTCGCCGACGACGACCCGAAGTCCTTCACCGCGGCGCTGCGCGAGGCCAACGGCGGCAAGCGGGTCGACGTCGTCCTGGAGATGACCGGCGGGCACGTGCTCGACGGGTCGCTGTCGGCGCTGGCGCCCTTCGGCCGGCTCGTCGCCTACGGCATGGCCGGCCGGGAGGCCCCCAAGCCGATCAACGTCCAATCGCTGATGGGCACCAGCCGCGCCGTCATCGGGTTCTGGCTGGCGCACTGCTTCGGCCGGCCGGAGATGCTCGACCAGGCGATGGGCGAGCTGCTGCCGCTGGTCGCCGAGGGCGCACTGCGCCCGGTGTCCGGCGGGCGCTACCCGCTGACCGCCGTCCGCGAGGCCCACCAGGACCTCCGCGCCCGCCGCACCAGCGGCAAGCTCACCCTCGACCCCACCCGCTGAGGACCGTCCCCGTCGCCGAAGGCGCCTTCGGCGACGGGGATGGCAGGGTCAGCGGGCGGCCGGTTCCAGCTCCGTGCCGCGGACGCACCGGTAGCTGCCGGCGTCGGCCGGGTCGCCCTGCCCGACCAGCCGGGCCACCTTCGGGTAGGCGCACAGCGGGCGGGTCTGCACGACCGTCCCCTGCGCGTCGACCGCCTCCGCGGTGAGCGTCCGCGGCGCGTTCCCGTGCTCCACCCAGTCCACGAGCGCCTCGAACTGACCGGTCGGCTGAGGACCGGCGCCGCCGCCGCAGTGGCCGACGCCGGGCGCGAGGAACAGCCGCAGGAACTGGTCGGTCTGCCCGCGGCCCAGGGTGGCCTGGACCCGCTCGTAGTAGTCGACCGTGCCCTGGAACGGGACGCCGAAGTCAGCGGCCCCGTGCCACAGCAGCGCCTTGCCTCCGTGCCCGGCGAACGCGGACAGGTCGGGGTCGTCGGCGCCGAGCACCGAGCCGTACATCTCCACCGCCTGGGTGAAGAACTGCTCGAAGCCGGCGTAGGTGAGGGTCCGCCAGTCCCAGTTCGGGTCCTGGGCGAGGAACAGCCCGATCCACCACAGGTCGTACTGGAAGGGCTTGCCCACCAGCTGCCCGTCGACCTCGACGACGTCGTTGAGCCCGGCGTACGGCGTGCCCGGGGCCTGGCCGTACCAGAGGAACCGCCCGTCGGCGCCGCGCGGCCCCTCGGCGATGCGGCGCATCACCTCGACGTCCCCGGCGGTGATGTCGCCGCACGGGGTCGGGGTGCCGACCAGGCTGCCGAGGTCGAAGGAGCAGCCCAGCGGGTCGCCGATCACCCCGTCGACGACACCGTCGCCGACCGTGTCGCAGGCCGCCACGGTCGCCTTCAACGCGGCCTCGAACTTGCACGGCGCGACCGGGTTGTCCTCCTCCAGCATCACGACCTGGCCCCACATCTGCCCGGTCTGCATCTGCGGGAAGTTGATGACCGGGGCGCCGGCCAGCACGCCGTCGTGGTCGTCGGGGTAGCGCTGGGCCTCCATCAACCCCTGCCGGCCACCCGTGGAGCAGCCGTTCCAGTACGAGTACTCCGGACCGGAGCCGTAGAAGGCCTCGATCACGGCCTTGGCGGCGACGGTCATGTCGTGCACGCCGCGGTAGCCGAAGTCCTCGATGACCGGCCAGTTCAGCGTCCGGTCGGCGCGGAGGGCGAAGGTCCCCGTCCCCGCGGGGTTGCCGGCGTCGGTCGCCGCCGCGGCGTAGCCGTTGCGCAGCGCCGGGAGCAGCGACTCCGGCGACCCGCCGCGGAAGCCACCGCCGCCCACCGCCTGGAACCGGCCGTTCCAGCCCGACTGCGGCAGGTACACCCAGACGGTCACCGCGTCACCGGCCGGCGGGTGGGTGACGGTGAGCGTGACCCGGCAGGACGCCGGCGTGGTCGCGTCCCCCGGGTCGGCCACCACCGCCTCGACCGTCGTGTCCGGCAGCGCGAGCCGGGCCGTGGTCAGGTCGGTGCAGCCGGCCGGCGGTGGGGCTGCTCCCGGGCCCCCGGCCGGTGGTGTGGCGCTCGCGGTGTGCGCCACCACCATCCCCACGCCCAGTGCGAGTACCGCCGCCGTTGCCAGCGTCCGCCCTGTCCAGCGGGTCCGGGACCTCATGCGATGTGCCACCCCTCCAGCTCGTCCGTGAGGCTCAGCTGCGCCGGGGCAGGCGGCGGGGAGGCCACCGCCACCTGCGACGGAGGGTCGTTCCCGTGTGCCAACCAGGTGCCGGCTGTGCGAGTCTCGCATGCCGGTGTGACGCCGACCACACCACCCTCAGAGCAGGCGGTTGGTCCAGAGGAGTGAGGCGACGATGCCCAGGAAGGCGAACAGCAGCCCGCCGCGGACGAACCACGGGCTGATGTCGTGCGGCTCGCTGGTGTACCCGATCTGGCTGCCCAGGTCCTCGTACACCTGCTCGAGCTCCTTGGCGGTGGCCGCCTCGCTGTAGCTGCCGCCGGTGTCGTCGGCGATCTGCTCCAGCGTCGAGCGGTCGACCGGCACCGGGACGGTCTCGCCGTTGAGGTCGAGGGTGCCGTAGTCGGTGCCGAACGCGATGGTCGACACCGGCACCTGCGCGGCGTTCGCGGCGTCGACGGCCTGGGTCGCCTCCCGGCCGACGGTGCTGTACCCGTCGGACAGCAGCACGATCCGGGCGGGCGGCAGCTCCTCGGCGGTCGAGTCCAGCGTCGACTGGAAGTTCGTGATCGCCGTCAGGGAGGTGAAGACGGCGTCCCCGATGGCGGTGGCCTCGGCCAGCTGCAGGTTGTCGATGGCGGTGCGCACCTCGTCCCGGTCCGTGGTCGGGGTGACCAGCGTGGTCGCCGTCCCGGCGAAGGACACCAGCCCGAGGTTGATCCGCGCGGGCAGCACCTTGACGAACTCCTTGGCCGCGACCTGCATCGCCGAGAACCGATCCGGCTCGATGTCAGTGGCCTGCATGGACAGCGAGACATCGACGGCCATGATCACCGTCGCCCGCTCGCGGGGCACCCGGATCTCGGTGCTCGGGGCAGCCAGCGACACCACCAGCACGCCCAGCCCCAGGCAGACCAGGCCGAACGCCACGTGCCGCCGCCAGCCGGCCCGCTTGGGCACCAGCGAGCCGAGCAGCGCCACGTTGGTGAACCGCGCCGCGTACCGGGCCCGGCGCAGCTGCAGCAGGACGTAGAACCCGGCCAGCGCGACGACGGCGATCAGGGCCAGCAGCCACCAGGGCGACTGGAAGGTCATCGGGAAGCTCCCCCGCTGCCGGCACGCCGGCGGTCGGCGACGAACCGGACCACGTCGGCCAGCCAGTCACGGTCGGTCTGCAGCCGCAGGTGCCCGGCGCCGGCCCGGCGCAGCGACGCGGCGATCTCCTGGCGTTGCGCGGCCGCGCCCTCGGCGAACCGGCGGCGGACGTCGGCGTTGCCGGTGGGCACCTCCAGCGTCTGACCGGACTCCGGGTCCACGACGGTCAGCAGCCCGACGTCGGCCAGCTCCAGCTCCCGCGGGTCGACCACCTCGATGGCCAGCAGGTCCTGCCGGGCGGACAGCCCGCGCAGCGGGCGTTCCCAGTCCGCGTCACCGAGGAAGTCCGAGATCACCACGACCAGCCCGCGTCGCCGCGGCGGCCGGCGCAGCGACTCGAGTGCCGCGGCCAGGTCACCGCGGCGGCCACCCGCCGCCCGGGGGGTGGCGACGACGTGGCGCAGCAGCCGGTCGGCGGCCAGCCGCCCCGCCGTTGCCGGGTAGCGGTCCACCCGCTCGCCGGTGGTGACGACGGCGCCCAGCCGGTTGCCGCCCCGCACGGTGAGGTGGCTGACGGCGGCGAGCCCGGCGATCGCCAGGTCGCGCTTCTCGCAGTTCGCGGTGCCGAAGTCCAGGCTCGCCGACAGGTCCAGGACCGCCCAGGTCTCCAGCTCCCGGTCGGCGATCGTCTCCCGCACGTGCGGCACCTGGGTGCGCGCGGTCACCGGCCAGTCCATCCGCCGGACGTCGTCGCCCGGGTGGTAGTTGCGGGCGTCGCCGGCCTCGCTGCCCGAGCCCGGCACCAGGCCCAGGTGGTCGCCCTGCAGCAGGCCGTCCAGCCGGCGCCGCACGGTGAGCTCCAGCCGGCGCAGCAGCACCTCCGCCGAGCTGCCCGCGCCGAAGTGCGGTGGCGCACCGTCCTCCGACGGCCGGGTGGGCGTCCACCCGGCCGGCTGCTCCTCGGGTCCGGTCACACCGGGTGCGGCCCGGAGCCGCCGTCCGGGCGCTCTGCCTGCGGGGCCGCGGTCGACCCGGTGCCCGGCTGCCCGGCGGGCGGACCGTACGGGTTGGGCTGACCCTGCGGCTGCTGGCCGGGCAGGGGCTGGCCCGGGGGCGGACCGAACGAGGGCTGGCCCTGGGGCTGGCCGGGCTGCTGGCCGAAGGGCGCGTAGTGGGCCTGGGGCTGACCGGTGGGTGCGCCGAACGGACCCCCACCGAAGCCGGGGACCATCGGGCCACCCGGGCTCCCGGGGCCGAAACCGCCGGACCGCTGGCGCGGCGTGACCTGCGGCAGCGGGACGCTCTCCACGACCCGCCGCACGATGTGGTCGGCGGGCACCCCGTCGGCCAGCGCGTCGTAGCTGAGCACCAGGCGGTGCCGCAGCACGTCGGCGGTGATGTCCAGGACGTCCTGCGGCAGCACGTAGTCGCGGCCGCGGATGAGCGCCAGCGCGCGGCCGGCCGCGATCAGGCCGAGCGAGGCCCGGGGGCTCGCGCCGTAGGCGACCCAGCCGGCGACGTCTGTCATGCCGTGCTCGCGCGGGGAACGGGTGGCCACCACCAGCCGGACGACGTAGTCGACCAGCGCGTGGTGGACGAAGACCTCCGAGGCCGTGCGCTGCAGCCGGCGGACGTCGTCCGGGCCGAGCACGGTCTGCGCCTCCGGCGGCGTGGCGCCCATCCGGTAGATGATCTCCCGCTCCTCCTCGGGCGACGGGTAGTCGACCAGGACCTTGAGCAGGAAGCGGTCGCGCTGCGCCTCGGGCAGCGGGTAGACGCCCTCGTTCTCGATCGGGTTCTGGGTGGCCAGCACGAGGAACGGGTCGGGCAGCGGGTGGGTGACCCCGCCGATGGACACCTGGCGCTCGGCCATGACCTCCAGCAGGGCGGACTGGACCTTCGCCGGCGCCCGGTTGATCTCGTCGGCGAGCACGAAGTTGGCGAACACCGGGCCGAGCTCGGTGTCGAAGGCGTCCTGGCCGGCCTTGTAGATCCGGGTGCCGATGATGTCCGCGGGCACCAGGTCCGGGGTGAACTGCAGCCGGGCGAAGTCGCCGCCGACGACCTTGGCCAGCGTCCCGACCGCGAGAGTCTTCGCGACGCCCGGCACTCCCTCCAGGAGCACGTGCCCGCGGGCGAGCAGGCCGACCAGCATCCGCTCCACGAGCCGGTCCTGACCGACGATCACCCGCTTGATCTCGAACAACGCGCGCTCCAGGCGGGCGGCGTCGACCGACGGCGGGGTGGGCTGATCGGGGACGGGCGGGCTGCTGGCAGCGGTCACACCCGCCAGTGTCCTACACCCGCCTGTGCCGGCCACCGACGCGCGGGCGTTCGAGAAAAGTCGCCGCCCCGTCCCCAGGAGCGCGCCTGGACCTGCCCACGGCATCCCACGGCTGCTAGCCTCAACGCGCGTCGGGCAGCTCCCCCCGTGGCTGCCCGACGCCTACTCCTCCCCGGTGATGTCTCCCGGTGACGTGCTGGAGCGGCCGCCCTTCAGGGGCTCGCGCCGAGCCTGCGAGGCGTGGGGGAAGGCTGCTCCTCCGTCAGCCGGTGGGGCGCACGGCACCGTAGTAGTCGCTGCCGAACCACATGTTGCTGATCTTGACGACGTCACCGCTCTGCGGAGCCTGCACGACCTTGCCGCCGCCGATGTAGAGGGCCACGTGGTAGATCGAGGTGTAGGAGCTACCCGTGCCCCAGAACACCAGGTCACCGGCCTGCAGGTCGGCCTGGGCGACCGTGTTGCTGCGGAAGCGGTACCACTGGTCCCGGCTGGTGCCGCCGATCTGGATCCCGGCCTGCGCGTAGGCGTACTGGGTCAGGCCCGAGCAGTCGAAGCCCCAGATCCCGGTGTCCGGCGGGATGCCGTAGCTCGGACCGCTGCTGCCGCCGCCACCCCACGAGTAGGGCAGGCCCAGCTGGGTTTTGGCCGCCGCGATCGCGGCCTGCACCACCGAGCCCGCGGGCGCGCCGGCGGTCGTGTCCTGCACCGGCGCGGGCTTCGACGAGCTGCCGGAGGCCGACGAACCGGCGGACGAGGACGAACCCGCGGACGACGACCCCGCGGACGACGAACCGGCGGACGAGCTGGACGGGCGGGACGGCGACGAGGAGGTCGCCGACGCGCTGGGGCGGCTGGCCTCCGCCGCTGCGGCTGCTGCCGCGGCCGCGGCCGCCTGCTGCTGCTGCTGCTGCTGCTGCTGCTGCTGCTGCTGGGCGTACGTCTCGGCTGCGCTGCGCTGGTCCTCCAGGCTGTCCAGGGTCTGCTGCGCGCTGGCCAGCTGGTCCTCGACGGCGTCCTGCTGCTGGGCGAGTGCCGCCTCCTGGCCGCGTGCGGCGATCTCCTGGTCCTGCGCGGTCGCCAGCAGCGCGGCGGCCTCGGCCTTGAGCGTGTCGGCCTGGGTGACGCTCTGCCGGGCGGCCTCGTCGGCGGCGGTGGCCTGCTCCTCCAGCACGGTGAGCTGGTGGACGACGTCCACCCGCTGCTCCCCCACGGCGTCGAGCAGTGCCGCGCGCTCGAGCAGCTCGGCCGGCCCGCCCGAGGTCATCAGCGCCAGCGCGCCGGAGGAGGTGCTGCCCTGCTTGTAGCTGTCCCGGGCGAAGCTCGCGACCTCGTCGCGACCACCCTGGAGGTCGGCGTCGGCCTGGGCGGCGGCGGCGGCAGCGGTGTCGGCCGCGGTGCGCGCCTCGTCGTAGGCCTCCTGCTTCTCCTCGTAGTCCTGCAGGGCGATGTTCGCCGCGGCGGAGGCGTCTGCGGCGGCGTCCTGCGCAGCGGCCAGCGCGGCGGTGATCTGCCCGACCTCCGCAGCCGCGGCCTGCCGCGCCTGCTCGGCGGCGCTCAGGTCCGCGTCGCTGGGGTTGACCGGCGCCGCCACCGCGGTGCCGGGCGCGATGCCCAGCCCGGTGGCGACGACGGCCGCGACGCCGACCAGGCGGGTCGTCCAGCGCACCCCCGCGCGCCGTCCGGTGGTGCTCGTGGTGGTGCCACCCTGCGTGTCCACTGTTCCCCGACTCCTCCGCTGCCGGCGCCGCCCCGGTGCTCAGCGACGTCGGTCTCGACCAGTCCCGGCACACCCGTCGGGGTGTGCTCTCGCGGGGACATCGACCGCTTCGGGTGGACGGCACAGCGCCGTCGGGCGGATCTCCCCCCTCGGGGGGAGGTCCGTCGGATGTGCTGGTGACGTGCTGGAAGGGCCCAGAAGGGCCCCTGTTCAGTGCACCTGACGGTCCTGGTCGGACCAGAAGGCCTGCCGGAGCTTGAACTTCTGGATCTTGCCGGTGGCGGTGCGCGGGATGGCCTCGCGGAACTCGACCCGCTTGGGTGCCTTGTACCCGGCGATCCGCTCCCGGGTGTGCGCGATGAGCTCGGCCTCGGTCACCGACTGCCCCTCGGCGAGGACGACGAGCGCGGTCACCATCTCGCCCCACTTCTCGTCGGGGACACCGATGACGGCGACCTCGGCGACGGCGGGGTGGCTGAAGACGGCGTCCTCCACCTCGATCGAGGAGACGTTCTCCCCGCCGGTGATGATCACGTCCTTCTTCCGGTCGGAGATCGTGAGGTACCCGCCGTCGTCGATCGTGCCGCCGTCGCCGGTGTGGAACCAGCCGCCGTCCAGGGCCTCGGCGGAGGCCCCCGGGTTCTCCCAGTAGCCGGCCAGCACCGTGTTGCCCTGGGCGAGCACCTCACCGCTGTCGCTGACCGCGAGCCGGGTGCCCAGCGCCGGCACCCCGGCCCGGGAGAGCGCCTTGGCGCGGTCCAGCGGGCTGAGCTCGTCGTACTCGGCGCGGGGCCGGTTGATCGTCAGCAGCGGCGCGGTCTCGGTGAGCCCGTAGATCTGGTTGAACTCCCAGCCGAGCTCCTCCTCGACCCGGGCGACGGTGCGCGACGGTGGCGGCGCACCGGCGACGACGATCCGCACCCGGCCGCGTCCGGGCACCGGCCCGTCCCACCCGGCGGCGGCGTCGAGCACCGCGTTCCACACCGCCGGGGCCCCGGCCATCAGCGTCACGCCGTGCTGCTCCACCCGGCGGAGGATCTCCGCGCCGTCGATCTTGCGGATCGGCACCTGCTTCACGCCGAGGCCCGCGCTCGTGTACGGCAGCCCCCAGCCGTTGCAGTGGAACATCGGCAGCGTGTGCAGGTAGACGTCGCGGTCGCTGACCTGCATGTGCATGCCGAACGTGGTCGCGTTGATCCACTCGTTGCGGTGGGTCATCTGCACGCCCTTGGGTCGCGCCGTCGTCCCGCTGGTGTAGTTGATCGTCGCGGTGGCGTCCTCGTCCGGCTCGGCCCACGGGCGCGGCTCGGCGTCGAACCGCAGCAGCCCCGACTCGTACTCCTCGCCGAGCAGGAAGCGGTGCTTCACGTCGATGCCCGCCAGCTGCTCGTCGATCTCGGGGTCGGTCAGCAGCACGCTGGCCCCGCTGTGCTCGACGATGTAGGCGAACTCGGCCGGGGACAGCCGGAAGTTCACCGGGACGAGCACCCGGCCGAAGGACGGGACGGCGTACAGCAGCTCGAGCAGCCGGGCGGAGTTGTGGCTGACCACGACCACCCGCTCCCCCTCCCCGACGCCCAGCGCGTCGAGCCCGGCGGCGATCGCCCGGCTCCGGCGGGCCACCTCGCGGTAGGTGAGCTCGCCCAGCGGAGCGGCCGGCTGGGTGGGCTCGTCGACGATGCCGATCCGGTCGCCGTAGACGAGCTCCGCCCGGTCGAGGAAGTCGCGGGTGGTCAAGGGCACGCGCATGCCGGCTCCTGCTGCGTCGGCCGGCGTCGGCGCCGGCGGCGGAACGTGGTCGTCATCACGCTAACGGGCGTGGCCCGCGACGACGAGGCCCTCAGCGCCCGGCGGCGAGCAACGCGGGCAGCGCGGTGCCGATAAGCTCGCGGACGACGAGGTCGGCGAGCCCGTCGTACGGGGTCGGCTCGGCGTTCACGACCACCACCCGCGCGCTGGATGCCGCCGCGACGTCGACCAGACCGGCGGCGGGGTGCACGCCCAGCGAGGTGCCGACAGCCAGGAAGACGTCGCAGTCGCCGGCGGCCCGGGTGGCGGCGTCGACCACGTCGGCGTCCAGGGCCTCCCCGAAGTAGACGGTCGCCGTCTTCAGCACCCCGCCGCACACCGGGCACGCCGGATCCGGCTCGCCGGCGTTCCGGCCCCCTGCAGGGGCCCGCCGCGAGCCTGCGAGCGGTGGGGGGCAGGGGGTCCTTGAAGCGTGCAGCTCCAGCACCCCGGTGGAGCCCGCCGCCTGGTGCAGGCCGTCGATGTTCTGGGTCAGCAGCGCCCGCAGCCTGCCCTGCGCCGCCGCCAGGGCCAGGTGCCCGGCGTTGGGCCGCACGTCGGCGGTGGCGAGCTCGCGGCGCATCAGCCAGGAGCGCCGGCGGATCTCCGGGTCGCGGAGGTACCAGGACAGCGTCACCAGCTTCTCGGCCTCGGGGTCCCGGGTCCACACACCCTGGGGCCCGCGGTAGTCCGGGATGCCACTGTCGGTGGAGATCCCGGCCCCGGTGAGCACGCAGATCCGCCACGCGTCGCGCAGCCAGCCGGGTGCCTCCACGGCGCCAGGCTAGGAGGCGGCGACCGGGGTCCGCGACCGCCGGCGCCGCACCTGCCGGCCCAGCCGGGGCACCAGCGCCCACACCAGCCCGGCGTAGAGCGCACCGAGCAGCGTGTCGACGACGTAGTGCTCGCCGGACCAGACCAGCACCACCGGCATGAGGACGGCGTAGGCCACCAGCGCGGCCCGCTGCCAGAGGTGCCGGGCCAACGGCAGCAGCACCAGGCAGGTGAGGACGGCGAAGGCGGTGTGCAGCGAGGGCACCGCGGCGACCGCGTTCACCTGCCCCTGGCTGGAGTGCAGCACCGCGCCGGCCTTCGGCAGCCCGAGCACCGCCCAGCCGGAGCTGCTGATCCGGTCGACGTGGTCGATGACGCCGTCCTTGGCGGCCAGCCACGGCGGGGCGGCCGGGTACAGCACGTAGGTCAGCAGCCCGGCCGCCGACAGCGCCAGCACCAGCCGCACGTAGCCGGTCCAGCGGGCCCGGTCGCGCAGCCACAGCACGGCCAGCGCGACCGGGGTCACCACGAAGTGGCTGGCGTAGACCAGCGAGGCCACCGCCGCCCACCACGACGCGCCCCAGTGCTGCTGCAGCCAGAGGGTGGGCAGCACCCCGCCGCCCAGCCAGCTGTCCACGGCGGCGGGCTCGGTGACGTGGACGGCCATCCCCAGACCGTCGGCCATGCCGCGGCTGAGGTCGTAGAGCAGCAGCAGCGCCATCAGCGGCACCCAGTCGACCAGCAGGCGGCCCAGCGCCGCCCAGCCCCGGCCGACGGACTGCGCGGCCAGCACGGCGAGCACCCAGCTCAGCAGCAGCACCCGGTCGGTGGGCAGCCCGGAGGACAGGCAGGTGGCGAGGAACGCCGCGACCAGCCCGGCGGTCAGCAGCCGGCGCAGTCCGCGGTGCCGCCCGGCCGCCTCGGCCGGTGCGGCGACCACCGGTGGCGTCGCCGGGCCGACAGCGGACGTCATGGGGTCGGACGCTAGGGGACGTCGCCCCCGGATGGGGGCCGTCCCCGCACGGCACGCCGCCTCCCGGCGGCGTCCGGCGCCGCGGTGGCGGGTGGTGCCCCCGCCGGCCCGGACCGGTGACCTCGGTCACCCGGGGAGCAGGAAAGGGCAGCCTTGGTCCGCGGACCGGGTGGGAGGCTGGGATGATCCAGGGTGCACATCGAGGCGCAGGACGCGCGCAGGACCAGCGAGGGTGAGGCGCAAGCAGTGGCAGCCAGCAAGGACAGCTTCGGAGCCCGGACGACGCTCGACGTCGACGGGACCGAGTACGACATCTTCCGGCTCGACGCGGTGGAGGGCAGCGAGAAGCTCCCCTTCAGCCTGAAGGTCCTGCTGGAGAACCTGCTCCGCACCGAGGACGGCGCCAACATCACCGCGGACCACATCCGCGCACTGGCGAACTGGGACCCGTCCGCGGAACCGGACCAGGAGATCCAGTTCACCCCGGCCCGCGTGGTGATGCAGGACTTCACCGGCGTCCCGTGCATCGTCGACCTCGCCACCATGCGCGAGGCGATGGCCGAGATCGGCGGCGACCCGGACAAGATCAACCCGCTGGCACCCGCCGAGATGGTGATCGACCACTCCGTGATCGCCGACATCTTCGGCACCCCGGACTCCTTCGAGCGCAACGTCGACATCGAGTTCCAGCGCAACGGCGAGCGGTACCAGTTCCTCCGCTGGGGCCAGGGCGCGTTCGACGACTTCACCGTCGTCCCGCCGGGCATGGGCATCGTGCACCAGGTCAACATCGAGCACCTGGCCCGCGTGGTCTTCCCGCGCGCCGAGGGTGACCGCACGCTGGCCTACCCCGACACCTGCGTCGGCACCGACAGCCACACCACGATGGTCAACGGCCTGGGCGTGCTGGGCTGGGGCGTGGGCGGCATCGAGGCCGAGGCCGCTCTGCTCGGCCAGCCGGTGTCGATGCTCATCCCCCGCGTGGTCGGCTTCAAGCTCACCGGCGAGCTGCCCGAGGGCGCCACCGCCACCGACCTGGTGCTCACGATCACCGAGATGCTCCGGCAGCACGGCGTGGTCGGGAAGTTCGTCGAGTTCTACGGCGCCGGCGTCTCCGCCGTCCCGCTGGCCAACCGGGCCACGATCGGCAACATGAGCCCGGAGTTCGGCTCCACCGCCGCGATGTTCCCGATCGACGGCGAGACGATCGAGTACCTGCGGCTGACCGGCCGCAGCGCCGAGCAGATCGCGCTGGTCGAGGCCTACGCCAAGACCCAGGGCCTGTGGCACGAGGACGACCGGGAGCCGGTCTTCTCCGAGTACCTGGAGCTGGACCTCGCCACCGTCGTCCCCTCCATCGCCGGCCCCAAGCGCCCGCAGGACCGGGTCGCCCTGTCCGACGCCAAGGAGTCCTTCCGCGAGGCGCTCCCGACCTACGCGCCGGTCGACGAGATGCAGAAGGACGACGACGACGCCCCGCGCGATGCCGGCTCCAGCGTCGACGAGTCGGTCGAGGAGACCTTCCCGGCCTCCGACCCGGCCAGCCCCTTCGCGCACGGCAACGGGGAGAGCGGCAAGCCGCACACCGCCGTCACCGGCTCGAACTCCGGCCGCACCTCCAAGCGCACCCCCGTGGTGATGGAGGACGGCACCGAGACCCACGTCGACCACGGCCACGTGGTGATCGCCGCGATCACCTCCTGCACCAACACCTCCAACCCGCAGGTCATGATCGGCGCCGGCCTGCTGGCCAAGAAGGCCGTCGAGCGGGGCCTGACCAGCAAGCCGTGGGTGAAGACGACGCTGGCCCCCGGGTCCAAGGTCGTCACCGACTACTACGAGAAGGCGGAGCTCACCCCGTACCTGGAGAAGCTCGGCTTCTACCTGGTCGGCTACGGCTGCACCACCTGCATCGGCAACTCCGGCCCGCTCCCCGAGCCGGTGAGCAAGGCCGTGAACGAGGCCGACCTCGCCGTCGTCTCGGTGCTCTCGGGCAACCGGAACTTCGAGGGCCGGATCAACCCCGACGTCAAGATGAACTACCTGGCGTCCCCGCCGCTGGTCATCGCCTACGCGCTGGCCGGCTCGATGGACATCGACATCACCACCGAGCCGCTGGGCCAGGACCCCGAGGGCAACGACGTCTACCTGCACGACATCTGGCCGTCGCCGCAGGAGGTGCAGCGGACCATCGACCAGGCCGTCTCGGCGGAGCAGTTCGGCCGCAGCTACGAGGACGTCTTCGCCGGCACCGAGCAGTGGCAGAACCTGCCCACCCCGACCGGGAACACCTTCGCCTGGGACGCCGGGAGCACCTACGTCCGCAAGCCCCCGTACTTCGACGGCATGCCGGCCGAGCCGGCGCCGGTCCAGGACATCACCGGCGCGCGCACGCTCGCCGTCCTGGGCGACTCGGTCACGACCGACCACATCTCCCCGGCCGGCTCGATCAAGGCCGACTCCCCCGCCGGCAAGTACCTGACCGAGCATGGCATCGAGCGCCGGGACTTCAACTCCTACGGCTCGCGCCGCGGGAACCACGAGGTCATGATCCGCGGCACGTTCGCCAACATCAGGCTGCGCAACCAGCTGGTGCCCGGCACCGAGGGCGGCGTCACCAAGAACCACCTGACCGGTGAGACGACGTCGATCTACGACGCCTCGCGCGCCTACATCGACGCCGGCATCCCGCTGGTCGTGCTGGCCGGCAAGGAGTACGGCTCCGGGTCCTCCCGCGACTGGGCGGCCAAGGGGACGGCGCTGCTGGGGGTCAAGGCGGTCATCGCCGAGAGCTACGAGCGCATCCACCGGTCGAACCTGATCGGCATGGGCGTGCTGCCGCTGCAGTACCCCGAGGGCCAGGACCGCGAGTCGCTGGGGCTGACCGGCGACGAGGAGTTCGAGATCACCGGGGTCACCGCGCTGAACGACGGCACGATCCCGCGCACGGTGAAGGTCAAGGCAGGGGACGTCGAGTTCGACGCCCGGGTCCGGATCGACACCCCCGGTGAGGCGAACTACTACCGCAACGGCGGGATCATGCAGTACGTGCTGCGGTCGCTCCGCGGTTCCGTCCCGGCCTGACCGCCACCTGGTGGACCTGGGCCTGGGTGGTCGCGGATACCTGCTCACCGGCGCGAGCCGGGGGCTGGGGTTCGCGACCGCCCGGGCCCTCGTCGACGACGGTGCCCGGGTGCTGCTCAGCGCCCGGTCCGCCGACGCCGTCGACGCGGCGGCCGCTGCGCTGGGCGGCTCCCCGTCCGCGACCGGGCTCGCCGCCGACCTCGCCGACGCCCGGGCCGCCGAGGAGCTCGTCGGTGCCGCGGTCGACCGGCTCGGCCGGGTCGACGGCGCACTGCTCTCGGTCGGCGGCCCGGCACCGGGCGGCGTGCTCGACGTCCCCGAGGAGGCCTGGCGGGCCGGCGTGGACAGCGTCCTGCTCGGCCCGCTGCGGCTGGTCCGGGCTCTCGTGCCGCACCTGGCCGACGGGGCGGCGATCGGGCTGGTGCTCTCCACCTCGGTGCGCCAGCCGATCGGGCACCTGGCGATCTCCAACGGGCTGCGGCCCGGGCTGGCGATGACCGCCAAGGCACTCGCCGACGAGCTCGGCCCCCGCGGCATCCGGGTCTTCGGGCTGCTCCCCGGCACGATCGCGACCGACCGGATCACCGAGATCGAGGCCGCCTCCGGGGACGCCGCCGCGATGCGCGCCCGCACCGAGGCGGGGATCCCGCTGCGGCGGGTCGGCCGGCCCGAGGAGTTCGGCCGGGTGGCGGCGTTCGCGCTCTCCCCCGCCGCCTCCTACCTGACCGGCACGATGCTCACCGTCGACGGCGGCGTCACCCGGGCGCTCTGATGGAAGACCCCCGCCGCCGTTGTGCGCCGATGGCTGCATCCCGGCCCGGGAGACGACGATGAGCGCACAACCGGTGCTGGTCGCCTGCGCGCACGGCACCCGCAACCCGACCGGACGGCGGCTGATCGGCGAGCTGGCGCTGGCCGCCCGGGCGCTGCGGCCGGGGCTGCGGACCACGGCCGCGTTCGTCGACGTCCAGCCACCCACCGTGGTCGACGTCGTCCGCGACCTGGCCGGGGCGGGCACGCCGGCCGTCGTCGTCCCGCTGCTGCTCTCCGGCGGGTACCACGTGCACGTCGACATCGCCGGGGCGGTCGCCGACCACCCCACCGCCGTCGCGGCGCGCCCGCTCGGGCCGGACCAGCGGCTGGTCGCCGTCCTCACCGACCGGCTGGTCACCGCCGGCGCCGACCCGCGCGACCGCGCCACCGCGGTCGTCCTCGCCGCCGCCGGGTCCAGCGACCCGCGCTCGGTGGCCGACGTCGAGGGCACCGCCGCCCTGCTGCAGCAGGACTGGGCCGGCCCGGTGACCACCGGCTACGGGTCGGCCGCCCGACCGACCGTCGCCGAGGCCGTCAGCGCCGCCCGGCAGGCGGGCGCCGAGCAGGTCGTGGTGGCGGCCTACCTGCTGGCGCCCGGGCACTTCCACGACAAGCTGCAGGGCGCCGGCGCCGACGTCGTCAGCGCGCCGCTGCTGCCCGACGAGCGGATCGCCGCCGTCCTGCTCGACCGCTACGACGCGGTCCTCGGGAAACCGGTGGACGCCGCGTCGTAACCTGTCGAGGTCGGTCACCGGACCGACTCCAGGGAAGCGAGGAGCAGCGGGTGCGCACTGTCGCCGCGGGTCGCGGGGTGGCCGTCCAGGCCTGCTCCACCGCCGGCCGGACCCGCGTCCGGCGCCCCTGACCTCTCCAGCTGTCCCACGTCCCGCCCCGGCGGTGACGTGCTGCCGGGTCATGGGCGGACGCGGCCTCGACCCGTCCCTCCCCGCCGGCTCCGGCGGCGCCCTCGCGCGCCCGGCCGGCGGTCCCCGCTGACCTGAGAGCAGGACCCGTGATGCACCCCCTGACCGAGAAGCAGATCCGCGCGGCGTTCGGAAACGCCACCCGCCGCGAGGTCACCCAGGCCACCGTGCCCGACCTGGCCGAGCTGGCCTGGGACCGCCTGGACTACCTGGGCTGGCAGGACCGCAGGGCCCCGTTGTCCGCCTACGTCGTCCTGGAGCTCGACGGCGCCCCGGCCGGCGTCCTGCTGCGCGCCAGCGCCGCCCCCGCCAGCGGGAGACGGCGCACGGCCCTGTGCGCCTGGTGCCGGGACCTGGCCACCGTGGGCGCCACGCTGTACGTGGCCCGCCGCGGCGGCGCGTCCGGCCGGGCGGGCAATACGATCGGCACCCTCGTCTGCGAGGACTTCTCCTGCTCGCGCAACGCCCGGCGGCCACCGACCAGCTCCGAGGGCGGCGACGGCATCGAGGCGATCGCCGACCGGGTCGTCGCCGAGCGGATCGCCGGGCTGCGCGAGCGGTCCACCCAGTTCGTCCGCGACGTGCTGGCCACCAGCTGACGCCCCGAGGGGGCCGTGTCGGCCAGCACGGCCCCTTGCGGCCTACGGTCCGGTGACGACCGGGCGGGTCGGGTCGGCGGACCACTGCGACCACGAGCCGGGCCACAGCGCCGCCTGGATGCCCACCTCGGCCAAGGCGGCCACCTCGTGCGCGGCCGTGACGCCCGAGCCGCAGTAGACGCCGACCGTCGTCCCCGGGTGCACGCCCAGCGCGGCGAAACGCTCGCTGAGTGCAGCCGCTGCACGGAACCGGCCGTCGGTGTCGAGGTTGCCCGTGGTCGGGGCGCTCACCGCGCCGGGCACGTGTCCCGCCCTCGGGTCCACCGGCTCGACCTCCCCGCGGAACCGCTCGGCGGCCCGGGCGTCGAGGAGCACGCCGCCGCTCGCGGGCAGGGCGGCGGCCTCCTCGGCGGTCAGCACCGGCATGCCCCCGCCGCGCAGGGTCACGTCGCCCGGCTCGGGCACGACCGGACCGGCGTCCAGCCGCCCGCCCGCTGCGGTCCAGGCCGCCAGCCCGCCGTCCAGAATCGTGACGTCGGCGAGGCCGCCCCACCGCAGCAGCCACCAGGCCCGGGCGGCAGCGAGCCCACCGGTGGCGTCGTGCACCACGACCCGCGAACCGTCCCGGACACCCCAGCGCCGGGCAGCTGACTGCAGTGCCTGTAGCGACGGGAGCGGGTGGCGCCCCTCCGCGGCCGACGGCGGAGCGGCCAGCTCGGTCTCCAGGTCGACGAACACCGCACCGGGCAGGTGCCCGGCCAGGTGGCGCTCACGGCCGTGCGGGTCCCCCAGCGCCCAGCGGACGTCGAGCAGGACGACGCCCTCGGGGGCGGCCAGCAGCTGTTCCGCGGTCGTCAGGACCGTCAACGGGCGGCCTCGAGCTCCGCGGTCAGCGCGGCCAGCGCGTCCGCGCGGCCGCCGTAGCGGGCGGGCGTGCTCTGCAGGACCGCGATCCGCCAGCGACCAGCGTCCTCGACCGCGGTGAGGGCGTGCACGGTGTGCAGCGACGGGTCCAGCGCATCGGCGCCGGGCGGGACCATGCCGGCGACCGCGTGCAGCACCGCCACGTTCTCGGTCAGCCGGCGGACCGACCGCACGACGCCGACGAAGGTGGGGATGGAGCGCTCGGCGAAGATCCGGCGCATGTCCGCGGCGATCGTCAGCCGACCGCTGCGCAACGTGCCGTCGAGGTCGATCATCTCGCCGTCGTCGGCGAAGACGGAGGACACGGAGACCCCGCTGCGCTGGTTCCAGCCGGCGAGGAAGCGCGCGTACAGCGCCCGGATCTGGGTGTCCTGCGGATGGCCTGCGCTCAACGACTGCTCCTGCGGGTGGTGCGGGTGGGACAGCTGGGTCGGGAGGCAACGCTAGTGCGCAGGCCCGGACGACGGCCGCCCCCGCGCCGTAGCCGGGCGGACTGGTCCGTTCACCGACGTCGGCGGCAGCGGAGCGTGATCACAGACAACCCGACGGTCACCAGAACGGGTCCGCCGATCGCCCACCCGGCCGCCAGCGCCCGGAGCGCCGCGACAGCAGCTCGACCAGCCGGCGTGCACCGACCGCGGGCAGGTCACCGGTCTGCTGCGGCAGGTGGGCGACCGCCCCGGCCAGCACACGCAGCAGCGTGGACTTGCCGGCCCCGTTGCCGCCGCGGACCCGGAGCAGCTCTCCCGGGGCCACGCCGAGCGTCAGGCCGTCGAAGAGCCAGCTGCCGCGGCCGTGACGGAAGCCGAGGTCCCGCGCCGACAGGACGGGGACGGCGGGCACCGGACGACCGTAGTGGCCGGGCCGGTACCCGCCGGTGGGCCCGGACCGGTCAGAAGGCCGCCTGGCTCTCGGCGACGTAGCCGCCGGACCGCTGGGTGATGTGCCAGACCCGGACGTCCTTGCCGCCGACGGCGTCCTTCTCGTGGAACCGCACCAGCTCGCCGTGGCTCACCCCGTGGCCGCGGATCAGCAGCGGCTCCCCGCCGGTGTCGATGCTGAACTCGGCGTCGCCGAGGAAGGCGTCCAGCGAGGGGTCGACCCCGACCGCGGGCGCCACCACCAGGTAGGGCTTGCCGGAGGCGATCGAGTTCCTGTGCTGAGTGGTCATGTGAGCCCCTGTCCTCGGGAGGTCGGCGCCGACGGGTCGCCGGGCCTCACCGTGCCATGTCACCCTGAGCGATCGCTGTCCCCCGCGCCGGTGCGGGCCAGTCATGACCCGTTGTCAACTCGGGACTACATCGCGGCGATCGAACTGGCTGCGGCATCGGTGGGGGCGAACTGGGTGCGGTAGAGCTCAGCGTAGTGCCCGCCCAGCGCGAGCAGCTCCTCGTGGGTGCCACGCTCGACGATCCGGCCGGCGTCCACCACCAGGATCTGGTCGGCGTTGCGGATCGTGGACAGCCGGTGCGCGATCACCAGCGACGTCCGGCCGGCCAGCGCAGTGTCCAGCGCGTGCTGCACCGCGACCTCGGACTCGCTGTCCAGGTGCGCGGTCGCCTCGTCCAGGATCACCACACCCGGCGCCTTGAGCAGCACCCGCGCGATCGCCAGCCGCTGCTTCTCCCCACCCGACATCCGGTACCCGCGGTCACCGACCACGGTGTCCAGCCCGTCGGGCAGCGAGTGCACCAGGGCGGCGATCCGCGCGCCGGTGAGCGCGGCCCACAGCTCCTCCTCGGTGGCCTCGGGCCGGGCGTAGCGCAGGTTGGCGCCGATCGTGTCGTGGAAGAGGTGCGAGTCCTGGCTCACCACCCCGATCGCGTCGCGCAGCGACGCGGTGGTGGCCTCGCGGACGTCGACGCCGCCGACCCGGACGGCGCCACCGGTCACGTCGTACAGCCGGGAGACCAGGGCTGCCATCGTCGACTTCCCGGCGCCGGAGGTGCCGACGAGGGCGACCAGCTGACCGGGCTCGGCGCGGAAGGAGACCTCGTGCAGGACGTCGGTGCCCGCGTGCTGCTCCGGGACGGCGACGTCCTCCAGGGACGCGAGGGAGACCTCGGCCGGCGAGGGGTAGCGGAAGGAGACCGCGTCGAACTCGATCGACCGGTCGTCGGCCGGCACCGGGACGGCGTCGGGGGCCTCGTTGATCATCGGCGCCAGGTCCAGCACCTCGAACACCCGGTCGAAGCTGACCAGCGCGCTCATCACGTCGACCCGGACGTTGGCGAGCGCGGTCAGCGGTCCGTAGAGCCGGGACAGCAGCAGCGCCAGCGCCACGACGTCCCCGGCCGACAGCGACCCGGTGAACGCCAGCCACCCGCCCAGGCCGTAGACCAGCGCGGTGGCGAGCGCGGCGACCAGGGTGAGCGAGGTGAAGAAGACCCGCCCGTACATCGCCGACAGGACGCCGATGTCGCGGACCCGGGCGGCCCGCCCGGAGAAGGACTCGACCTCCGCCTCGGGCCGCCCGAACAGCTTGACCAGCAGGGCGCCGGCGACGTTGAACCGCTCGGTCATCGTCGCGTTCATCGACGCGTTGAGCCCGTAGGACTCCCGGGTGATCTCCTGCAGCCGCTTTCCGATCCGCTGCGCCGGGAGGACGAACAGCGGCACCATCACGATCGACAGCAGGGTGATCTGCCAGGACAGGCTGAACATGACGCCGGCGGTCAGCACGAGGGCGATCACGTTGGAGACGACCCCGGACAGCGTCGAGGTGAACGCCCGCTGCGCCCCGACCACGTCGTTGTTCAGCCGGCTCACCAGCGCGCCGGTCTGGGTCCGGGTGAAGAACGCGACCGGCATCCGCTGCACGTGCTCGAACACGCGGGTGCGCAGGTCGAAGATGACGCCCTCGCCGATGCGCGCGGAGTACCAGCGCTGCACCAGGGAGCTGGCGGCGTCCAGCACCGCCAGGCCGGCGATGACCAGCGCGATGCGGACGACGTCCCCCGCCGTACCGGACAGCTCGGCGATCCGGTTGACGATGTCGCCGGCCAGCAGTGGCGTGACCACACCGATCAGCGAGGAGAAGACGACGAGGGACAGGAAGCCGATCAGCTCGCGCCGATACGGCTGCGCGATGCCCAGGATCCGGCGGACGGTGCCCTTCGGGATCTGCCGGGAGGTCACCGACGGGTCGCGGCTGAAGGACCGCATCGCGGCCATCGAGGTCATCGGTGAGCTCATGGCACGTCCTCTTGGTGCTGTAACCGGGTAATCAGACACCGGAACAGCGAGGGGGGCCGTGCTGTTCCGCGCCGGTCAGTCTCTCCCGGCCAGCACGCCCAGTCGGCGTGCCTGCGCCGCCCGCTCGGCGGCGTCCTGCTGCGCGGGGTCGTTGCGCACCGCGGACCGGACGAGAGCGAGCGTCTCCCGGCTGGCCCCGACGTCCGGCCGGAGCAGGGCCTCGGTCAGCCCGGCCACGGTGGTCTCCAGCTGGTCGACCGGGACGACGGCGTTCGCCAGGCCCATCGCCAGCGCCTCGGCGGCCCCGACGGGGCGGCCGGTCAGGCAGATCTCCACCGCCCGGCTGTAGCCGACCAGCTCGACCAGCGTGCTGGTGCCGGTCAGGTCCGGGACCAGCCCGAGCGAGGCCTCCGGCAGCCGCAGCTGGGCGTCCTCGGCGAGAACCCGCAGGTCGCAGGCGAGCGCGAGCTGCGCACCGGCGCCGATGGCGTGCCCCTGGACGGCCGCCACCGACACCACGCCCGGCGACCGCAGCCACCGGAACCCGGCCTGGTAGCCGCGGATGCGCTCCTGGGCCAGCTCGGCCGGCAGCGCACCCAGCTCACCGAGCCTACCGGCGACACCGGGCTCGGCGCTGAAGAGCGTCCGGTCCAGGCCGGCGGAGAAGGACCGGCCGGCACCGCGGACGACGACCACCCGGACGTCGTCGGCCAGGCCCTCACCGACCGCGCGCAGTGCAGCCCAGGTGTCCGGCGTCTGGGCGTTGAGCTGGTCGGCGCGGTCCAGGGTGACGGTGAGGACGGCACCGTGGCGCGCCGTCCTCACCCACCCGTTCGGCTCAGGCGGGCTCACGCACTCTTCTTGGCGTTCCGGTTCGCCCCACCCCGGCCACGCAGGCTCGCGCCCGACTCCGACAGCAGGCGGTGGACGAACCCGTAGGAGCGGTTGGTCGAGGTGGCCAGCGAGCGGATGCTCTCGCCGCCGTCGTACCGCTCACGCAGTTCGTCCGCGAGCGAGGTTCGGTCGTCCCCGGTGATCCGCTTGCCCTTGCTCAGGTCTGCAGTGCTCGAGTCGGCCATGACTCCCCTCCGTGTGTCAGGGGTCGCCCCGACGTCCGCCGGCGCTTGCCCGCTGATCCCCCGGCGCCGCTGTCCCGGTGACATCGGCGTCCCACGAGCCATGATCACCCGCCTGACCGACGACGGCCACCGGAGATGGGAAGTGCACGACTGAACTGATTGTCGGCCTCCGGCCGACACCGCGGCCAGGAGCCGTTCCCGGTCATGCTGAGCCGCTGGCCGTGTCCCGGTCGGGGACCCTCCGGGCCCCGCGACCGGTCCACCCGCTGCGCGGGATGAAGCCCAGCTCGCACTACGCCAGCGAGAGCTACGCCAGCGAGACCAGGTCGGCGAAGTCGGCGCTCCAGGTGTCCTCCGTGCCGTCGGGCAGGATGATCACCTTGTCCGGGTCGAGCGCGTGGACGGCGCCCTCGTCGTGCGTCACCAGCACGATCGCGCCCTGGTAGGTGCGCAGCGCCTCGAGCACCTGCTCGCGGCTGGCCGGGTCCAGGTTGTTCGTCGGCTCGTCGAGCAGCAGCACGTTGGCACCGGAGACCACCAGCGTGGCCATCGCCAGCCGGGTGCGCTCGCCACCGGACAGCGTGCCGGTGCGCTGGTCGACCGCGTCGCCGGAGAACAGGAAGGCGCCCAGGATCTTGCGCAGCTCGGTGTCGGTGCTGTCCGGGGCTGCCGAGCGCATGTTCTCCAGCAGCGAGCGGTCCATGTCGATCGTCTCGTGTTCCTGCGCGTAGTACCCGATCCGCAGGCCGTGCCCGGGCTTGACCTCACCGGTGTCCGGGGTCTCGGTGCCGGCCAGCATGCGCAGCAGGGTCGTCTTGCCCGCGCCGTTGAACCCCAGGACGACGACCCGGGTGCCCTTGTCGATGGCCAGGTCCACGCCGGTGAAGATCTCCAGCGAGCCGTAGCTCTTGCTCAGGTGCTCGGCGGTGAGCGGGGTCCGCCCGCACGGGGCCGGCGTCGGGAAGCGCAGCTTGGCGACCTTGTCCTGGACCCGCACCTGCTCCAGGCCGGCGGCCAGCCGCTGGGCGCGCTTGTCCATGCTCTGCGCGGCCTTCGCCTTGGTGGCCTTGGCGCGCATCTTGTCCGCCTGCGCGGAGAGCGCGTCGATCTTCTTCTCGGCGTTGGCCCGCTCCGCCCGGCGGCGGCGCTCGTCGGTCTCCCGGGCGTCCAGGTACCGCTTCCAGCCGAGGTTGTAGACGTCGACGGTGGCCCGGTTGGCGTCCAGGTGCCAGACCTTGTTCACGACGGCGGCGAGCAGCTCGACGTCGTGGCTGATGACGATGAGCCCGGCGCGGTGGCTGGCCAGGAACCCCTTCAGCCAGACGATGGAGTCGGCGTCCAGGTGGTTGGTCGGCTCGTCCAGCAGCAGCGTGTCGGCGTCGGAGAACAGGATGCGCGCCAGCTCGACCCGGCGGCGCTGACCACCGGAGAGGGTCCGCAGCGGCTGGCCGAGCACGCGGTCGGGCAGCCCCAGGTTGGTGCAGATGCGCGCGGCGTCGCTCTCGGCGGCGTACCCGCCGAGCGCGGCGAACTGGTCCTCCAGGCGCCCGTAGAGCCGGACGGCGCGGTCCATCTCCGCCTCGTCGGCGGGCTCGGCCATCGCGATCTGGGCCTTGGTCAGCTTCGCCTTGAGGACGTCGAGCCCCCGGCCGGAGAGCACCCGGTCGCTGGCGGTGATGTCCAGGTCGCCGCTGCGCGGGTCCTGCGGGAGGTAGCCGATCTCGCCGGTCACCTCGACCTTGCCGGCGTGCGGCACGCGCTCGCCGGCCAGCGTGGTGAGGGTGGTGGTCTTGCCGGCGCCGTTGCGCCCGACCAGGCCGATCCGGTCCCCGGGCTGCACGCGCAGGTCGGCGTCGCTGATGAGGATGCGGGCGCCGGCGCGCAGCTCGAGACCGGTCGTCGTTATCACTGATCCCAGGGTAGGCCCTCGGCGGCGTCCTTCCGACCCATTTCCCGGGTGACGTGCACGTCACCCGCTTGTGGAATACGGCCTGCAGCGGCGTGCGGCACGCCAGGATGCGCTCATGCACCCGCGCGGACCCGCGTGTCCTGTCTGTGGGGCCGAGGCCACCGGCCCGCCCGCTGCCGCCTGCGCGGTGTGCGGCCTGCCCGCGGCCGGGCAGGCGGGCTGGGTCCTGGGCCGGATCGGCGCGACGCTGGATCAGCTCACCCGGGAGCGGGACGAGCTGCTGGCCACGCTGCGCGCCGCCGCGCCCGGTGTCCGGCCGTCGCCGGCCGCCGCCGTCCGGACGCCCGAGCCGTGGGCGCCGGCGCCGCCCGTTCCGGCCCCGCCGGTCGAGCAGCTGCCGCCCTGGACGCCGGTCCCCGACGGGAAGCCGACGGCTCCCCGGAGGCGGCTGAGCCCGCAGCAGGTGCTGCTCGGGCTGGGCGCCGTGCTGCTGGTCGCCGGCGCGCTGGCCTTCGTCGCCCTGGGCTGGACCCGGTTCGGGCTGGTCTTCCAGGCCACCGTGATGCTCACCGGGACGGCGGCCGCGTGCGCGGTGTCGGCCTGGGCGGCGCGCCGCGGGCTGCGCGCGACCGAGGAGGCGCTGGCGGCCGCGGGCACCGCCCTGCTCGCCGTCGACCTCGGCGCCGCGCACGCCCGCGGCCTGCTCGGCCTGGACCAGGTCGCGCTGCGGCCCTGGACGGCGGTGTCCTGCCTGGTCGTGGCCGTCGTCGCCGTCGCGCTGGGCCGGTCGACCCGCAGCACCCTCACCTGGCCGCTGGCCGCCCTGCTGGCGGTCCAGCCGGTGCCCGCCCTGCTGCTCGGTCCGGCCGCGTTGGCCGGTCCCGCCGGGGTGGCCGCCGCCCTGGCCCTCGCCGGGCTGGACCTCGCCCTGGTGCTCGCGCTGCGGCCGGCTCTCGTGCCGGTCGCCCGGCTGCTCGCGGCGCTCTGCGGGGGCCTCGGACTGGCCGGCGGTCTGCTGCTGGGCCAGGGCGGGGACGTCGCGGACGCCTGGACGGCGACCGCGCTGCTCGCGGTGGCCGCGGTCGCCGCGGTGCTGGTACTGCGGGTGCACCGGGTGGCCGGCCGGCCACTGCCCGCCCGGGCGGTGGCGGGTGCCGCCGCTGGGGTGGTCGGCGTCTCGCTGGGCCGGTCCCTGGGGTTGAGCGGCTCGGCCGGACCGGTCCTGGCCAGTGCCCTCGCCCTGCTGCTGGCCACCGCGGCGGTGCCGCTGGCCGGCGACCGGCCGGTGCCCGGCCAGCTCCCCCCCGCGGCGCTCCCGGAGGTCCGCACGGCGCTGCTGGCGGCCGGAACCGCGCTCGCCCTCGTCGGGGCCCAGCAGCTGCTCGACGCCGAGCGGTTCACCGCGCTGGCGCTGCTCGTTCTCGCGGCCACCGTCCCGGCCGCCCTGGCCGCCGTCCGGGTGCCGGGCGTGCGGGACGGCAGCACGTTCGTCGCGCTGCTCGCCCCGGCCGCCGCAGCGCTGCTGGCCCGGGAGGACGGGGTGCTGTCCAGCCCGACGACCGGGCTGCTGCTGGCGCTGGTCGGCGCCGGGGCCTTCGCGGTCGCGACGTGGCGGGCCGGTGCGCCGGAGGAGCGGGCCGCCGCAGCGGCCGGCACGCTGGCCGGCGTCGCCGCCGGGGTGACGACCAGCTCGGTCGCGGCGTGGGGGCAGGTCGCCGTGCAGCTGGGCGTGGTGGGCGTCGCGGCGGGCTGCTACGCCCTGGCCGCCCGACGGCGGCCGGTCGCCGTGCTCGCCCTCGCCGACCTGGTGCTGGCCTGCTGGATCGCCGTGGGCGGTGCCGGCGTCGAGACGCCGGAGGCCTACACGCTGCCGGCCGCGGTCGCGCTGCTGGTGGGCGTCCTCCCCCGGCTGCGGACCCGCGGCCCCTCCTGGGCCGCCGAGGGCGCCGCGGTCGGGGTGGCCCTGGTGCCCTCGACGCTGGTGGTCGCCGCCGCCCCCACCGCGCTGCGCCTGGTGCTGGTGGTGGCCGGCGCGGTGGCGATGGTGGTCGTCGGCACCCGCGCGCACCGGCAGGCGCCGTTCGTGCTGGGCTGCTGCGCGCTGGCGTTCGTCGTCGCCGCCCGGCTGGGGCCCTACGCGCCGCTGCTGCCGACCTGGGTGACGCTGGCCGCCGCCGGCCTGCTCCTGCTGGTCCTCGGTGCGACCTACGAGCGCCGGTTGGCCCAGGCCCGGGAGGCGGTGGCCTGGGTGGCCCAGATGAGCTGAGCGGCCCGCGCCGGGCCGCCGTAGCGTGGGCCGGCGACGTCGGCGGGGAGGTGATCGGGGTGCCGCAGGAGCCCGAGCTGCACTACCCGCCTCCGCTGGGCCGTCCCCTGTCACCCCGGCCGGCCCCGCCGTCCGACGAGGGCCTGCGCCGGGTGACCCCGCAGCAGGTGCTGCTGGCCGCCGGTGCGGTCGCCGTCGTGGTCGCGGGGGCGGCATCGCTCAGCCTGGTCGGCCGGCTGGGCTCCACGGTGCTGGCGCTGGCCGCCACGGCAGCGTCCGTGCGCAGTGCGCGGCGCGGCCTGCGGGCGTCGGAGGAGACGCTGGCCATCGCAGCGGTGTCACTGGCGGTGCTCGGCGACCGCGCCGGCTCGACGGGCCGCGGCGTGCTGGTGCTCGGGCTGCTCGCCGGGCTCTGGTGGCTGCTCGGCCGGATCGCGCCGAGCACCGTCACCTGGCCGGTCGCCGCCTGGCTCTCCGCCCAGTTCGCCGTGCTCGTCGCGCTGACCGGCGGGGATCCGGCAGCGCTCCCGCAGGTCGCGGCGCTGCTCGGGACGGCGGTCGCCGGCCTGCTGGTCGCGTCGCGTGCCCGGCGGCCGGTGGCGCTGATCGCGCTGGTCACCGCGGCGCCGTGGTGGATCACCGGCGTCGTCGCGGGCCTCCGCCTGGTGTGGACGACGACCTCGGGGTCCACCGCCGTCCCCACCGGCCTGCTGCTCGTCGCCGCGGCGGGCGCGCTGCTGGCGCTGCGCCGCCGGCCGTCCCTGCGGCCGCTGCTCGGCCCACGCCCGACGGTGCCCGTGCTCGCGGGCGGGGTCACCGGCGCCTCGGTCGCCGGGGTGCTGCAGGCGCTCGGGCCGGCCGGCGTCCCGACGGCGGGCTACGTCGGGCTGGTCACCGCAGCGCTGGTCGGCCAGTTCGCCTCCCCGGGCCCGCGGTCGCTGCTGCGCCCGGCCGGTCTCGCACTCGCCGCCACGGCCACCGGGGCGTCCGTCGTCCGGCTGCTGGTCGACGGCCACCTGACCGCGCTGGCCCTGCTGCTGCTCACCGCCGCGGCGCCGGCCGTGCTGGTCGCGGCCCGGCAGCCGGCCGACCGCCCCGGCGCGCTGCCCGTCACGGTGGGTTGCCTGGCGGGATCGGCCCTGCTGGCCGAGGCCGACGGATCGCTGACCCCGGGCGGGACCGGACCGCTGCTGCTGGCGCTGGCGGTCCTCGCCCTGGCCGCGGCCACCCTGGAACGCCACTCCCGATCCGAGGTTCCGCTGGCCGCCTCCGCGGTGCTGGTGGGCGTGGTCGCCGTGGCCCACCTCGGGCGCACCGGGCACGCGGCCGCCGCCTCGGTCGGGCTGGCCGTGCTGGGTGCCGCCCTGGTCGGCTACGCCTCCCGCACCGAGCGCGTCCCGGCGCGCGCCCTCGGCTGCGCGGCGCTGGTCGGAGCCGCCTGGCTGGCCGTCGGGGACGCCGGGGTGCGCGTTCCGGAGGCCTACACGCTGCCGCTGGCCGCGGTGCTGCTGCTGTACGCCGGCCGCCGACTGCGCACCGCGGGGTCGTGGACGTCGTGGGGCCCGGCGCTGGTGGCGGCGTTCGGCCCGTCAGTGGTGCTGAGCCTCGTGCAGCCCGACCTGCTCCGGGTGCTGCTGGTGGTCCTCGCCGCGACGCTCACCACGATCACGGCGACCGGTGCGGCGGTGCGGGCACCGTTCCTCGTGGGCGCGACCAGCCTCGTGGTCGTGGCGGTCGGCCGGTTGGCCGCGGTGCTGCCGGCGGCCGGCTCGGTCGCGGTGGCCGTCGCCGGCGTGCTGCTGCTGGCCGTCGGCGCGAGCTACGAGAGCCGCCGCCGCCAGGCCCGCGAGGCGGTCGCCTCCCTCGCCGACATGCGCTGACCCCTCTGCACTTTCGCGCGCGAAAGTGCAGAGGGGGCGGCGGCGGTCAGGGGGTGAAGAGGACCTCGGCGGCGACGGGGCGCCAGCCGGCGGCCAGGAAGGACCGCAGGGACGCCGTGTTCGCCGGCGCGACCTGGGCCCACAGCGGGGCGCCGTCGGGCACCAGGCCCGGGGAGGCCACCGCCAGCGCGGTGCCCAGCCCCCGTCCGCGCGCGGCCGGCTCGACCTCGACGGCGACCTCCCACCGGCCGCACACGCCGCGGCCGAGGGTGACCAACCCGTCGGCGTCCGGGGTGGTCCACACCCGGACGCCGGTCCGGTGGGCCAGCGCCCGGATCACGCGGGGGTGCTCCCCCGGCGCCACCTCGACCAGGTCCAGCCCCGCCGTGACCGGCACGGGCGGCGCGACCAGCACCGCGTCGAGCACCCCGGGCTCGGCACCCACCTCGTCGGCCAGCGCCGACAGGAAGCGGGCGCCCAGCGGCACCTCGATCGGATCGGGCGCGACCTGCGCCGCCACCCAGGCCGGGTCGACGTCCGCGGCGACGACGTGCCACGCGGTGCCCCCGACGACGAGTGCCCGCATCCCGGAGGGTGCGGGCACGGTCACCACGCCGGCATCAGCGGCGGGGGTCTCCCCCGCAGCGAGCCGGTTCAGCAGAGTGCTGAGGTTCAGACGCGGAAGCCGAGGGCGCGCAGCTGCTCACGGCCGTCGTCGGTGATCTTGTCCGGGCCCCACGGCGGCATCCAGACCCAGTTGATCCGGATGTCGTCGACCAGACCGGGGCCGGGGCCGCCGGTGAGGGCCTGACGCGCCTGGTCCTCGATGACGTCGGTGAGCGGGCACGCCGCCGAGGTCAGCGTCATGTCGATGATCGCGACGTTGGCCTCGGTGTCGACGTCGAGGCCGTAGACCAGGCCCAGGTCGACGACGTTGACGCCCAGCTCGGGGTCGACGACGTCGCGCATGGCCTCCTCGACGTCCTCCAGCAGCGCGGACTTGCCGCCGTAGAGGCCGGCGTCGGGAGTGGTGGGCTCGGTCATGTCAGTTCACCTTCTCTGTCGTGGACAGCGCGCGGGCGCTCGCGTCCTTCAGCGCCATCCAGCTCATCAGCGCGCACTTGACCCGGGCCGGGTACTTCGAGACGCCCGCGAACGCGACGGCGTCCTCCAGCTCGTCCTCGAGCTCCTCGGCCACCGCGGTGTCGCCCTTGCTCTGCATCAGCCGCATGAACTGCTCGCCGGTGCCCAGCGCGGTGGTCACGTCCTTGCCGATGACCAGGTCGTACATCGCCGACACCGACGCCTGGCTGATCGAGCAGCCCATGCCCTCGTAGGAGACGTCGGCGATCGTGTCGCCGTCCAGGTGCACCCGCAGGGTCACCTCGTCGCCGCACGTCGGGTTGACGTGGTGCACCTCGGCCTCGAACGGGTCGCGGAGTCCGCGCCCGTGGGGGTTCCGGTAGTGGTCCAGGATGATGTCCTGGTACATCGACTGCAGCTGCATCAGCTCGCCCCGCCCTCGGTCACGGCAGGTACAACGCCGAAGAAGCGCTGGGCTTCCCGGACGCCCTCGACGAGTGCGTCGATGTCGTCGTAGCCGGTGTGCACGTAGAACGTGGCCCGGGTGGTGGCCGGCACGCCGTAGCGCCGCACGACCGGCCAGGCGCAGTGGTGCCCGACCCGGACGGCGATGCCCAGGTCGTCCAGCACCTGGCCGACGTCGTGCGGGTGGATGCCCTCGACGGTGAAGCTGATCGCCCCACCCCGGGCCACCGTGTCCGGCGGACCGATGACCGTCACGCCGGGGATCGCCTGCAGCTGCTCCAGGGCGTAGCCGGTCAGCGCCTCCTCGTGCGCCAGCACCTGGTCCATGCCCAGCGCCTGCAGGTACTCCACCGCGGCACCGAGCCCGATCACCTGAGCGGTCATCGGCACGCCGGCCTCGAACCGCTGCGGCGGGGCGGCGAAGGTGCTGCCCTCCATCCGGACGACCTCGATCATCGAGCCGCCGGTGAGGAACGGGGGAAGCGCGTCGAGCACCTCGTACCGGCCCCAGAGCACGCCGACCCCGGTGGGGCCGAGCATCTTGTGCCCGGAGAAGACCAGGAAGTCCGCGCCCAGCGCGGCGACGTCCACCGGCTGGTGCGGCACGGACTGCGCGCCGTCGACCAGGACGAGCGCGCCGACCTCGTGCGCCCGGGCGACGATGTCGCCCAGCGGGTTGATCGTGCCCAGGATGTTGGACTGCTGGGTGACCGCGACCAGCTTGGTGCGCTCGTTGACCACGGTCGCGAGGTCGGAGAGGTCCAGCCGGCCGTCGTCGGTCAGCCCGAGCCAGCGCAGGGTCGCCCCGGTGCGCTCGCAGAGCTGCTGCCAGGGGATGAGGTTGGCGTGGTGCTCCATCTCGGTCACCACGATCTCGTCGCCCTGGCCGACGGCGTACCGGCGGAACTCCGGCTCCTTGGCGGTCGCGGCGTTGGACAGCGCGTAGGCGACCAGGTTGATCGCCTCAGTGCTGTTCCGGGTGAAGACGACCTCGTTGTCCGCGGCACCGATGAACCCGGCGATGGTGGCCCGGGCGGCCTCGTAGGCGCCGGTCGCCTCCTCGGCGAGCTGGTGCGCGCCCCGGTGCGGAGCGGCGTTGATGTTCTCGTAGAACCACCGCTCGGCGTCCAGCACGCTGCGCGGCTTCTGCGAGGTCGCCCCCGAGTCCAGGTAGACCAGCCGCTTCCCGTCCCGGACCGTGCGGGACAGGATCGGGAAGTCCGCCCGGATCGCCTCGACGTCCAGCGGGAGCGGCACCTGGTGCGCCCCAGCGGGACGCGAGACGGTCTGGGTCATCCCTGCGACGCCTCCAGCTTGGCCTGCTCGTTCGAGTCCTTGACGTAGGCGGCGTAGCCCTCGTTCTCCAGCTTCTCGGCGAGCTCGGGGCCACCCTCCTCGACGACCCGGCCGGCCACGAAGACGTGCACGAAGTCCGGCTTGATGTAGCGCAGGATCCGCGTGTAGTGCGTGATCAGCAGGACGCCCACGGGGCTGTCGGCCTTGGCCCGGTTGACGCCCTCGGAGACGACCCGCAGCGCGTCGACGTCCAAGCCGGAGTCGGTCTCGTCCAGGATCGCGACCTTCGGCTTGAGCAGCCGCATCTGCAGGATCTCGTGGCGCTTCTTCTCACCGCCGGAGAAGCCCTCGTTGACGTTGCGCTCGGCGAAGGCGGAGTCCATCTCCAGCGCCTCCATCTCGGTGCGCACGTCCTTGACCCAGGTGCGCAGCTTCGGCGCCTGGCCGGTGACCGCGGTGGCCGCGGTGCGCAGGAAGTTCGACACCGAGACGCCGGGGACCTCGACCGGGTACTGCATGGCCAGGAACAGGCCGGCCCGGGCGCGCTCGTCGACGGTCATGGCGAGCACGTCCTCACCGTCGAGGGTGACGGTGCCGCCGGTGATCGTGTACTTGGGGTGCCCGGCGATCGAGTAGGCCAGGGTCGACTTGCCCGACCCGTTGGGGCCCATGATCGCGTGGGTCTCGCCGCCGCGGACGGTCAGGTCGACGCCGCGGAGGATCTCCTTGGCGTCGTCACCCTCGCCGACGGTGACGTGCAGGTCGCGGATCTCGAGCACGCTGCCGGCGTCGGTGCCGCTGGCGGTGGGTGCGGTGGTGGGGCTGGTCACGGGGTTTCTCGCTCCTCAGTGGGTGGCCGCGGCGATGGGGGCGTCGACGTCGACGAGGACGTCGTCACCCTCCACCCGGACCGGGTAGACGGGGACCGGCTCGGTGGCCGGGAGGTTCGTGGGCTGACCGGTGCGCAGGTCGAAGCAGGAACCGTGCAGCGCGCACTCGATGGTGGGCGCGCCGTCGAACTCCTCGACCTCGCCGTCGGTCAGCGG
This sequence comes from Geodermatophilaceae bacterium URHA0031, assembly GCA_000620205.1. Lineage (GTDB taxonomy): Bacteria > Actinomycetota > Actinomycetes > Mycobacteriales > Geodermatophilaceae > Modestobacter. The sequence continues at coordinate 397,383 of JHVP01000001.1, forward strand.
GATGTCGGCGTGCGAGCAGCGGTCCTCGAGGGCGTAGAGCTCGCCGTCGAAGTCGACGACCGCGACGTCGACGTCGGGCAGCTCGATCCGCAGCGAGCCGTCCTCGGGCACCTCGGACCGGGCGCACACCCGCTCGAAGGCCATCGGTCAGACCACCTCGACCGGCTGCTCCTCGAGGTCCGGCAGCGCACCGAGGCGGGCCTCGATGGTCGCCATCAGCCGGTCCTGGAGGGCGGGGATGCCGATGTGCTGGACGACGTCGGCGAAGAAGCCGCGCACGACCAGCCGGCGGGCGGTCTCGGCGTCGATGCCGCGGGAGCACAGGTAGAACAGCTGCTCGTCGTCGAACCGGCCGGTGGCGCTGGCGTGCCCGGCGCCGACGATCTCGCCGGTCTCGATCTCCAGGTTGGGCACCGAGTCGGCGCGGGCGCCGTCGGTGAGCACCAGGTTGCGGTTGAGCTCGTAGGTGTCCGTGCCGATGGCCGCGGGGCGGATCCGGACGTCACCGATCCACACCGTGTGCGCCTTCTCGCCCTGCAGCGCGCCCTTGTAGACGACGTAGCTGCGGCAGTGCGGGGTGGCGTGGTCGACCCAGAGCCGGTGCTCCTGGTGCTGGGACTCGTCGGCGAAGTACACGCCGTACAGGTCGGCCTGCCCGCCGGGGCCGGCGTACTGCACGTTGCTGACCAGCCGGACGAGGTCACCGCCGAGGGTCACCACGACCTGCTTGAGGGTGGCGTCCCGGCCGACGACGGCGTCGTACTGGCCGCCGTGCACGGTGCCCGGAGCCCACTCCTGCACCGAGACGACGGTCAGCTGCGCCCCGTCGCCGAGCAGGAACGCCACGCCACCGGAGTAGCGGGCCAGACCGGCGTGGTCGAGCACGACGGTGGCCTGGGCGAACTGCCCGACCTCGACGACCAGCTGACCCCAGACGACGTCCTCGCTGCCGGTGCCGGACAGCCGCAGGCTGACCGGGCGGTCGAGCACTGCCTCCTTGGCGATCCGGAGCACGTCGGCGCCGTCGCTGTACCGGCGGGTGAGCGCGGCGAGCCGGTCGACCGGCTCGGGCAGGCCCTGGAGCAGCGGGTCGCCCGCGGGGACGGAGGTGAGCTCGACGCCCTCGGGCAGGTCGGTGTCCCACTGCAGACGGGTCGTGGACGGCGCACCGTCCAGCAGCGTCCGCAGCCGGCGCAGCGGGGTGAACCGCCACTCCTCCTCGCGGCCCGTGGGCCGCGGGAACGCATCCGGGTCGGTGGAGGTGAAGCGCTCGGCCGGCGAGCCGGTCGGTGCCGGGCCACCGTGCGAGTGCGCCCCGGGAGGCGTGTCGCCGGCGGTGCCGGTGCCGGGCGCCGGGGTGGTCGGCGGGCCGGCCTGCGCGCCCACGCCGGGGGCGAAGAGCTCCCCGGCGAGGGCGGCGGTGTCGGTGGTCAGGGTGGTCTGGTCGTCAGTACCGGTGTTCTGGGCCGACATCAGCCGACGGCACCTTCCATCTGCAGCTCGATCAGGCGGTTCAGCTCGAGGGCGTACTCCATCGGCAGCTCCCGGGCGATCGGCTCGACGAAGCCGCGCACGACCATCGCCATCGCCTCGTCCTCGGACAGGCCGCGGCTCATCAGGTAGAAGAGCTGGTCGTCGCTGACCCGGGAGACGGTCGCCTCGTGGCCCATGGCGACGTCGTCCTCGCGGACGTCGACGTAGGGGTAGGTGTCCGACCGGCTGATGGTGTCGACCAGCAGCGCGTCGCACTTCACCGTCGACTTGGAGCCGTAGGCGCCCTCGTCGATCTGCACGAGGCCGCGGTAGGAGGTGCGGCCACCGCCCCGGGCGACCGACTTGGAGACGATCGTCGAGGAGGTGTGCGGCGCGGCGTGCACCATCTTGGCGCCGGCGTCCTGGTGCTGGCCCTCGCCGGCGAAGGCGATGGACATGACCTCGCCCTTGGCGTGCTCACCGGTCATCCAGACGGCGGGGTACTTCATCGTCACCTTGGAGCCGATGTTGCCGTCGACCCACTCCATGGTCGCGCCCTCGTGGGCCACGGCCCGCTTGGTGACCAGGTTGTAGACGTTGTTCGACCAGTTCTGGATGGTCGTGTACCGGCAACGCGCGTTCTTCTTGACGATGATCTCGACGACCGCGGAGTGCAGCGAGTCGGTCTTGTAGATCGGCGCGGTGCAGCCCTCGACGTAGTGCACGTAGGCGCCCTCGTCGATGATCATGAGGGTCCGCTCGAACTGGCCCATGTTCTCGGTGTTGATCCGGAAGTAGGCCTGCAGCGGGATCTCGACGTGGACGCCCTTGGGCACGTAGATGAACGAGCCACCGGACCAGACCGCGGTGTTCAGCGCGGCGAACTTGTTGTCCCCGGCCGGGATGACCGAGCCGAAGTACTCACGGAACAGCTCCGGCTGCTCGCGCAGCGCCGTGTCGGTGTCCAGGAACAGGACGCCCTGCTCCTCGAGGTCCTCGCGGATCTTGTGGTAGACGACCTCGGACTCGTACTGGGCCGCGACACCGGAGACCAGCCGCTGCTTCTCGGCCTCCGGGATGCCCAGCTTGTCGTAGGTGTTCTTGATGTCGTCGGGCAGGTCGTCCCACGAGGCGGCCTGCGCCTCGGTCGACCGCACGAAGTACTTGATGTTCTGGAAGTCGATCCCGGACAGGTCCGAGCCCCAGTCGGGCATGGGCTTCTTGCCGAAGATCTTCAGCGCCTTGAGACGCCGCTCGAGCATCCACTCGGGCTCGTTCTTGCGACGCGAGATGTCGCGGACGACGTCCTCGTTGATCCCGCGGGTCGCCGAGGCACCGGCGACGTCGGCGTCCGCCCAGCCGTACTTGTAGCGGCCGAGCGCATCGATCGTCTCGTCCTGCGTCATCGGCGTGCTGGCCACCGGCTGCTGGGTGCTGGTCATGCGGGGGTCCTCTCCCGGTCGATCGAGGGGGTGGTTCTCGTGCTGGCGCCGGCGTCGTGCGCCGCGGCGCTACCAGCAGGTACAGGGCGTGCAGGGACTGCTTTGTTCCGAGCGGGCGGGGTGATCTGGGCCGGGATGTGGGTGGTGCAGATCCCGTCGCCATGGGCGATCGTGGCCAGCCGCTGCACGTGGGTGCCGACGAGCTTGCTGATCACCGCTGTCTCAGCCTCGCACAGCTGCGGGAACTCGGCCGCGACGTGGGCCACCGGGCAGTGGTGCTGGCACAGCTGCCCGCCGCTGGAGATCGCCGAGGCGGTGGCCGCGTAGCCCTCGGTGGTGAGCGCGCTGGCGAGCACCTGCGCCCGGTCCACGGGGGCCCCGGACTGCGCCTCGGCCGCCTCGACCGCGGTGGTGCACCGCTCGGCCAGGCCCGACAGCTGCCGCTCGGCGACCGCCCGGACGGCGTCGGGACCGCCGTGTTCGGCCACGAAGCGCAGCGCGGTGAGCGCGAGGTCGTCGTAGGCGTGCGGGAAGGAGGAGCGGCCGGCGTCGGTGAGGGCGAAGCGGCGGGCCGGCCGGCCCCGGCCGCGCTGGCCACCGGGAGCCACCCGCTCGTCCACCCGGCCGGCGGCGAGCAGGCCGTCGAGGTGCCGGCGGACGGCGGCCGGGGAGATGCCCAGCCGGGCGGCCAGCTCGGCGGCGCTCTGCGGACCGTGCTCGAGGAGCAGCCCGCTCACCCGGTCACGGGTGCGCCCGTCCTCGGCCGGCACGGCCGGCGCGGGGACGGCGGCGCGCACCGCAGCGGTTTCCACAACACGATTGTGTGCTTATTCGGCGAGCCCGCAAGCAAGGCGTGCCTTACCTGCCGCTCCGGAGCGGTGGTCCCTCTCACCCGAACAGGAGGAGGACGCGACCGCGGTGGACGCGCAGTGTCGCCCCGTCACCCACCGTCACCCGGGCCGTCCGCCCCCGGGACAGCACGAGGAGGACCGCCATGGTCGAGCCCCCACCCCGCGACGCCGCTGACCGCACGCCCGGAGGGCCTCCTGCGTCAGGTGTCGGCACGGCGGCACGAACCGGCCGGCAGGAGTCCGGTTCGGGCTACTCGACCTGGGACGAGGACGGGTTCTCCGGGTGGGCCTGGTTCGCCGGCGGCCTGATGGTCCTCGTGGGCCTGTTCCAGGTCATGGCCGGCATCGCCGCCCTCGCGAGCGAGGGGTACTACACGGTCCCCGCCCGCGACCTCCTCATCGACGCCGACTACAGCACCTGGGGCTGGGTGCACCTGGTCCTGGGCCTGGTCATGCTGGTCACCGGTGGTGGGCTGGCGTTCGGCAACACGGCCGCCCGTGCGGTCGGCGTCGCGCTGGCCGGGCTCAGCGCCCTGGTGAACCTGGTCTTCGTCACCGCGTCCCCGTTCGCGGCGACGCTGATCATCGCCCTGGACGTGTTCCTGGTCTACGCCATCACGGTGCACGGCGGCGAGCCCAGGCAGACGCGCTGACGCCGGCGCCCCCACCGCTGGGCGGTGAGGGCGCCGGACCGGGTCAGACGGCGGCGGGCGTCTCGGCCTCCGCGACGGTGTTGGGCTGCCGGTCGGACACCTGGAGGTCCAGGGCACCCTCGACCACGCCGACCGTGACCTGCTGACCGGGCCGGAGCTCGCCCCCGAGGACCAGCCGGGACAGCCGGTTGTCCACCTCCCGCTGGATCGCCCGGCGCAACGGCCGCGCCCCGAACTGCGGCTCGTGCCCGCGCTCGGCCAGCCACGCCACCGCCTCCGGGGAGACCTCGACGGCGATGTCCTGGGCGGCCAGCCGGCGCCGGGTCTCGTCCAGCAGCAGGTCGGTGATCCGGGCCAGCTGCTCTGCGTCGAGCTGCCGGAAGACCACGATCTCGTCGATCCGGTTGAGGAACTCCGGCCGGAACGCGTCCCGCAGCCGCCGCATCACCTGGTTCCGCAGGTCGTCGCCCGCGTTGCCGTTGGCGGTGAAGCCGAGCGGGCCGCGACCGGCGTTCACGATCGCCTCCGACCCGAGGTTGCTGGTCATGATGACCACCGTGTTGCTGAAGTCGACCGTGCGGCCCTGGGAGTCGGTGAGCCGGCCGTCGTCCAGCAGCTGCAGCAGCGTGTTGAACACGTCCGGGTGGGCCTTCTCGATCTCGTCGAGCAGCACCACCGAGTACGGCCGGCGGCGCACCGCCTCGGTCAGCTGCCCGGCGTCCTCGTACCCGACGTAGCCGGGAGGTGAGCCGACGAGCCGGCTGACCGTGTGCCGCTCCTGGAACTCGCTCATGTCCAGCCGGATCATCCGGTCGGTGTCGCCGAACAGCGCCTCGGCCAGCGCCCGGGCCAGCTCGGTCTTCCCCACGCCGGTGGGGCCGAGGAACAGGAAGCTGCCGATCGGCCGGTCCGGGTCACCCAGCCCGGCGCGCGAGCGGCGGATCGCCTCCGCGACGACCTCGACCGCCTCGTCCTGGCCGACGACCCGCTCGTGGAGGACGTCCTCCAGCCGGAGCAGCCGGTCGCGCTCCTCCTGGGTCAGCTGGGCCACCGGGATGCCGGTGGCCCGGGAGACCACCTCCGCGATCTCGGGCACGCCCACCTCGGGGATGCCGCCCTCACCACCGGACCGGGCCCGGTCCAGGTCGGCCTGGGCCGTGGCGATCTCGTCGCGCAGCTCGGAGGCCCGCTCGTACTGCTCGGCGGCGACCGCCTGGTCCTTCTCCCGCTGCAGCTCCAGGAGCCGCTGCTCCACCTCCCGCAGGTCGGTGGTCGGCCGCTTCACCCGCAGCCGGGTGCGTGCGCCGGCCTGGTCGATCAGGTCGATCGCCTTGTCCGGCAGGTGCCGGTCGGTGATGTACCGCTCGGACAGCTCCGCGGCGGCCACCAGCGCCTCGTCGGTGAACCGCACCTGGTGGTGCGCCTCGTACCGGTCGCGGAGGCCGCGCAGGATCTCGATGGTGTCCAGCGTGCTGGGCTCGGGCACCAGCACAGGCTGGAACCGACGCTCAAGGGCTGCGTCCTTCTCGATGTTGCGGCGGTACTCGTCCAGCGTCGTCGCGCCGATGATGTGCAGCTCGCCGCGGGCCAGCGCCGGCTTGAGCATGTTGCCCGCGCCGGCCGACCCCTCCGAGCCACCCGCGGTGACGACGGTGTGCAGCTCGTCGATGAAGACGATCACCTCGTCGCTGTGCTCGCGGATCTCGTCCATCACCTTCTTCAGCCGCTCCTCGAAGTCCCCGCGGTACCGGGTGCCCGCGACCAGGCCGGTCAGGTCCAGCTCGACCAGCCGCCGGCCGCGCAGCGACTCGGGGACGTCGCCGTCCACGATCTGCAGGGCGATGCCCTCCACGATCGCGGTCTTGCCGACGCCGGCCTCGCCGATGAGCACGGGGTTGTTCTTGTTCCGCCGGGACAGCACCTCGATGGTCTGCTCGATCTCCTGCGCCCGGCCGATGACCGGGTCGATCTTCCCGTCGCGGGCCATCGCCGTGAGGTCACGGCCGAACTCGTCGAGGGTCGGGGTGCTTGACGGCGGCTGCTCGCCGCCACCGCTCCCGGGCCCCGCAGGGACAGGACCGCCGGCAGCGGCACGCTGCAGCGCCTCAGGGGTCACCCGTGCGCCGCCCAGCACCCGGCCCGCACCGGAGTCCGGGTTCAGCGCGAGCGCGAACAGCAGGTGCTCGGGGCCGATGTAGGTGGAGCCGCTGGCCCGGGACACCTGGTGGGCGTCGAGCAGGGCCCGCTTGGCGGCGGGGGTCAGCGCCGGGGCCTGCCCGGTCGGCTCACCGCGGGTCAGCTGGCCGGCGAGGTCGCCCTGCAGCCGGTCGGGGTCCGTCCCGCTGCGGGACAGCAGGGTGCGGGTGGGCTCGTGGCCGGCCAGTGCCCAGAGCAGGTGCTCGGTGTCCAGGTCCGGGCTCCCCCACTCGGCGGCCTGCCGCGCGGCGGCGGACACCACCTCGCGGGAGTGCGAGCTGAGCAGCTGGGTGATGTCCACCCGCTGCATGCCCCGGCGGGCGCCGGGGCCGCCCAGGAAGGCCTGGAAGAAGTCGTCGAAGGGGCCGCCACCGTAGGGCGCGCCCGGGAAACCGCTGGTCATGTCTGAGGTGGACCTCTCGTCGGAACGGGTCGGCGCTCATGTGCCCACCGCGGACGCTGCGCACTGCTCCGACGGTGTGTCGAACTCGTCGGTCTGCGCGCGTCGGGCGGTGCCGCCGGCCGGCTGATCGGGCCGGGGGGCGGGGGCGCCGCGGTAAGTAGCATCGGGAGCGTGCCGGTTCTTCCCGCGTCGTTCCGCTCTCGGATGAACCCGTCCGTCGTCTCCCGCATCGCCCTGGCCAACGTGGTCGCCAACGGCGTCATCGTGGTGACCGGCGGCGCCGTCCGGCTGACCGGCTCCGGTCTGGGCTGCCCGACCTGGCCCGAGTGCACCGACGGGAGCATCCGGCCCACCCCGGAACTGGCCGGTCACGGGCTGATCGAGTTCGGCAACCGGATGCTGACCTTCGCGCTGGTGGTCGTCGCCGTTGCCACCGTCGTCGCGGTCTTCGCCTCGGTGCGCCGGGACCTGCGCCGGCTGGCGGTGTTCAGCCTGCTGGGCATCCCCGCGCAGGCGCTGCTCGGCGGGGTGACCGTGCTCACCGGGCTCAACCCGTGGACGGTCGCCGCGCACTTCCTGCTCTCCATGGTGCTGGTGGCGGTCGCGACCGTGCTGTGGCTGCGGTCCCGCGAGCCCGGCGTCGGCCAGCTGGTGGTCCGCCGTCCGTTCGCGCTGCTGGCGGCCGGGATCGCCGTCACCGTCGCCGCGGTCCTCGTGGTGGGCACCGTGGTCACCGGCAGCGGCCCGCACAGCGGTGACCCGGAGGCCGGGCGCACCGGCTTCGACCCCGAGCTGGTCAGCCAGCTGCACGCCGACGTGGTGTTCCTGCTCATCGGGCTCACGGTCGCGCTGCTGGTGGCGCTGGCCGCCACCGACTCCCCCGGCCGGGTCCGCCGCGCGGCCCGCGACCTGCTCGTCGTCGAGCTGCTGCAGGGCGTCATCGGCTACGTGCAGTACTTCACGCACCTGCCCGCGCTGCTGGTGCTGCTGCACATGGCCGGGGCGGTGCTGATCACCGTCTACACGGCACGGCTGCTCTGGTCGGTCCGCGGACCGGCGTCCGAGCTGCCCCTCGACACGACCCCGGTCACCACCGCCGCCAACCGCTGAACCCCCACGGCCCACTCAGCGCCCGGTTCCGGGCCGCCCGGGTTCACACGAGGACGTCGGCGACCAGGGCGATCGAGAGCAGCGTCATGTAGGTGATGGACACCGAGAACAGCCGCATCGGCCGGTCGGGCACACCGGCCTTGATCCGGTTCAGCCAGGCGTGCGACTCCGCGACGTACCAGGCGCCCAGGCCGAGGGTGGCGAGACCGGTGGTCCAGCCCAGCTGCGGGGTCACCGGCACCATCAGCAGCGAGACGAGCAGGGTGCCCCAGGCCCAGGCCAGGGACTGCCGCCCGACGCTGACCGGACCGGCGACCACCGACAGCATCGGCACGCCGGCCCGGAAGTAGTCGTAGCGGAACCGGCTGGCCAGCGCCCAGAAGTGCGGCATCTGCCAGCAGAAGACGATGCCGAAGAAGACGACGGCCGGCCAGTCCAGCGACCCGGTGACCGCAGCCCAGCCGATCAGCACCGGCGCCGCCCCCGGCAGGCCGCCGAAGACGGTGTTGTGGTGGGTCCGGCGCTTGAGCACCATCGTGTAGAGCACCGAGTAGGCCAGCACCGCGGCAGCGGCCAGCGCCGTGGCCAGCGGCGTGGTGAACAGGCCGAGCAGGACCAGCGAGACCCACGCCAGCAGGACGCCGAAGACCAGCGCGTTGCGCGGCCGGATCACCCCGCTGGGGATCGGCCTGTCCCGGGTGCGGGACATCAGCCGGTCGATGTCCCGGTCGTACCAGCAGTTGATCGTGTTGGCGGCCCCGGCGGCGAGCATCCCGCCGACCAGCGTGGCCAGGACCAGCCCCGTGCCCGGCCAGCCCCCGGCGGCCAGCATCATCGCCGGCAGCGTGGTGACCAGCAGCAGCTCGACGAGCTTCGGCTTGGTCAGCGACACGTAGGCGGCCACCGTCGCCCGGCCCGAGCGGAGGGTCCGGGCGCGGTCGAGGTCCCGGTCGGCGATGGCCGTCACCGGGTGCCCGGGAGCGCGGCGTCGCGCGGGCAGCAGGGCACCACGAGGTCCTTCTCCGCCGGGGATGGGTTGCCCGGCCATCCTAGCCCGGCCCCTCTCGGGGAATGGGCGGGCACCACTAGGGTTTGATCACGTTGACTCTGCGCGTGAAGCGGGTAGGGCCGAGGTCGAGGACGACGTCGCGCCCACGCTTCCGACTCTCCGACCGCGCCGACCGGGGCGGCCGTGGTGTGCACCGTCGTCCGCCCGGGGTGGGATGCCCCCCGTGCCACCCGGGCGGGTCCGACTCCGACCGATCCCCGAGGGAGCACCGAGCGCCACATGACCAGCGACAGCAGCAGCAGGACCGAGAGCACCCAGGCAGAGGCACCGGCCGAGGCCGCCAGCGACACCCCCACAGGATCGCCGCGCCAGCCGCACCCCACACTGCCCGACGGCTTCACCGAGCTCGACCGGCGCGCCATCGACACCGCCCGCGTCCTGGCGATGGACGCGGTGCAGAAGGTCGGCAACGGCCACCCGGGCACCGCGATGAGCATGGCGCCCACCGCCTACCTGCTCTTCCAGAAGTGGCTCAAGCACGACCCGAGCGACCCGCAGTGGACCGGCCGCGACCGGTTCGTGCTCTCCATGGGCCACTCCAGCCTCACGCTGTACGTCCAGCTCTACCTCTCCGGCTACGGCCTGGAGCTCTCCGACCTGCAGGCGCTGCGCACCTGGGGCTCGCTGACGCCCGGCCACCCCGAGGTCAACCACACCCCCGGCGTCGAGACCACCACCGGTCCGCTGGGTCAGGGCGTCGGCAACGCCGTCGGCATGGCCATGGCGGCCCGCCGCGAGCGCGGCCTCTTCGACCCCGACACACCCGAGGGCGAGAGCCTGTTCGACCACACCGTCTGGGCCTTCGCCTCCGACGGCGACCTGGAGGAGGGCGTCAGCGGCGAGGCGTCGTCCATCGCCGGCACCCAGCGGCTGGGCAACCTCGTCCTCGTCTACGACGACAACAAGATCTCGATCGAGGACAACACCGAGATCGCCTTCACCGAGGACGTCGGCAAGCGCTACGAAGCCTACGGCTGGCACGTCCAGCACGTGGACGACGGTGAGGACCTCGCCGCCGTGGACGCCGCCTTCGCCGCCGCCAAGGCCGAGACGGGCCGCCCGTCGATGATCGTGCTGCGCACCGTCATCGGCTGGCCCGCGCCGAACAAGCAGAACACCGGCGCCGCCCACGGCTCGGCGCTCGGCGACGACGAGGTGAAGGCGACCAAGGAGGTCCTCGGCTTCGACCCGGAGCAGACCTTCGAGGTCACCGACGAGGTCATCGGGCACACCCGCAAGGTCGTCGAGCGGGGCCAGGCCGCGCACGCCGAGTGGGAGAAGGGCTTCCAGGCCTGGGAGCAGAGCAACCCCGAGGGCGCGGCGCTGCTGGCCCGGATGAAGACCCGCACGCTGCCCGAGGGCTGGGCGGGGAAGCTCCCGAGCTGGGACGCCGACCCGAAGGGCGTGGCCACGCGCAAGGCCTCCGGTGAGGTGCTCGCGGCGATCTATCCGGAGCTGCCCGAGCTCTGGGGCGGTTCGGCCGACCTCGCGGAGAGCAACAACACCGCCGTCAAGGGCGAGCCGTCGTTCCTCCCCGCCGACCGGCAGACGAAGATGTGGAGCGGTGGCCCCTACGGCCGCACCCTGCACTTCGGCGTCCGGGAGCACGCCATGGGCGCGATCATGAACGGCATCGCCCTGCACGGCGGCACCCGCGTGTACGGCGGCACGTTCCTCACCTTCTCCGACTACATGCGGGGCGCCGTGCGGCTGGCGGCGCTGATGCAGCTGCCGGTCACGTACGTCTGGACGCACGACTCGATCGGCCTCGGCGAGGACGGCCCGACCCACCAGCCGATCGAGCACTACGCCGCGCTGCGCGCCATCCCCGGCCTGGACTTCGTCCGCCCGGCCGACGCCAACGAGACCGCCGTCGCCTGGCGCACCATCCTCGAGCACAACGACCGCCCGGCCGGCCTGGCGCTGTCCCGGCAGAACCTGCCGGTGTTCGACCGGACGACGATGGGCTCGGCCGAGGGCACCGCCAAGGGCGGCTACGTGCTGGCCGAGGCGTCCTCCGGGACGCCGCAGGTGGTCCTGATGGGCACCGGCTCCGAGGTGCAGATCGCCGTGGCCGCCCGCGAGGTGCTCGAGGCCGACGGCGTCCCGACCCGGGTGGTCTCGATCCCGTGCTGGGAGTGGTTCGCCGAGCAGGACGAGGCCTACCGCACGGAGGTGCTGCCCCCGAGCGTCCGCGCCCGGGTCAGCGTCGAGGCCGGCGTGCCGATGGGCTGGCGCGACTTCGTCGGCGACGCCGGCCGGATCGTGGGCCTCAACCACTACGGCGCCAGCGCCAGCTACTCGAAGCTCTACGAGGAGTTCGGGCTGACGCAGGAGGCCGTCGTCGCCGCCGCGCGCGAGAGCATCGAGGCGGCGAAGTCCGCCTCGGTCCCCCCGGCCGGCCCCGGCGTCTCCGTCGGCGGGCTCGAGAGCCCGACCGGCGACCGCTGAACAAGGACCCCGCTGTCCCCCACCACTCGCACGCTCGCGCCGGGCCCCTACAGCGGGGCCGGACACGCAACAGAAACCCGACAGGAGGGCATGACATGGCCCAGAACGAGAACCTGGCACAGCTGTCGAAGGCGGGGGTCGCCGTCTGGCTCGACGACCTCTCCCGTGACCGCATCCGCAGCGGCAACCTGCAGTCGCTGGTCGATGAGCACAGCGTCGTCGGCGTCACCACGAACCCGACCATCTTCGCCGCGGCGATCAGCGGGTCGAAGTCCTACGACGACCAGCTGCACGCGATGGCCGTCCGGAAGGTGAGCGTCGAGGAGGCGCTGCGCACCATCACCGCCGCCGACGTCCGGGACGCCTGCGACCTGCTCGCCCCCGTCGCCGCGCGCACCGGCCGGGACGGGCGGGTGTCGCTGGAGGTGGCGCCCGGGCTGGCGAACGACACCGACGCGACTGCCGCCGAGGCCGCCCACCTGTGGTGGCTGGTCGACCGGCCGAACCTGTTCATCAAGATCCCGGCCACCGTCGAGGGGCTGCCGGCCATCACGACCAGCATCGCCGCCGGGATCAGCGTGAACGTGACGCTGATCTTCAGCATCGAGCGCTACAAGGCCGTCATGGAGGCCTACATCGCCGGCCTCGAGCAGCGGCTGGCCGACGACCCGGACGCGTCGTTCGAGGGCATCGAGTCCGTCGCGTCGTTCTTCGTGTCCCGGGTGGACACCGAGATCGACAAGCGGCTGGACGCCGCCGGTGCCGACGCCTCGCTCAAGGGCAAGGCCGGCATCGCCAACGCACAGCTCGCCTACCAGGCCTACGAGGAGGTCTTCTCCTCCGACCGCTGGAAGGCGCTGGAGTCTCACGGGGCCCGGCCGCAGCGGCCGCTGTGGGCCTCGACCGGGGTCAAGAACCCGGAGTACTCCGACACGATGTACATCAGCGAGCTGATCGCCCCCGACACGGTGAACACCATGCCGGAGAAGACGCTGATGGCCTACGCCGACCACGGCCAGCCGGGCACTCCGATCCAGGAGGCCTACGCCGAGGCCGAGAAGGTCATGAAGTCCGTGGCCGAGGCCGGCGTCGACCTCGACGACGTGTTCCGGGTCCTCGAGGAGGAGGGCGTGCAGAAGTTCGTCGACGCCTGGGACGAGCTGACCGCCTCCGTTCAGGACCAGCTGCAGGACAAGGCCTGACCCCACTGATCCACCCCACCCGCCGTCCGGTCCTGAGCAGCACCGGACGGCGGGTGGTCCTGCGAGAACCCGAGGACGGAACAGATGCCCACCAACCCGCTGCGGGATCCGCGGGACCGACGGCTGCCCCGAGTACCGGAGCCCTGCGCCCTGGTCGTGTTCGGCATCACCGGGGACCTGGCCCGCAAGAAGCTGCTGCCGGCGGTCTACGACCTGGCCAACCGCGGCCTGCTGCCCACCAACTTCGCGCTGCTGGGCTTCGCCCGCCGCGACTGGGGTGACGTGGAGTTCTCCGAGCTCGCCCGCTCTGCCGCCCGCGAGCACGCCCGGACGCCGTGGCGCGAGGAGGTCTGGGAGCGGCTGGCCAACAGCGTCCGCTTCGTCCAGGGCTCCTTCGACGACGACAACGCCTTCGACGAGCTGGCCAGCAACCTGGCCGAGCTGGAGGGCACCCACGGCATCGGCGGCAACGCCGCGTTCTACCTCTCCATCCCGCCGGCCATGTTCCCCACCGTGCTCAAGCAGATGGAGCGCACCGGGATGGCCGAGAGCACCCCGGACCGGTGGCGCCGGGTCGTCGTGGAGAAGCCCTTCGGCAACGACCTGCAGTCCAGCCGTGAGCTGAACGAGCTGGTCGACTCGGTCTTCACCGCCGACGACGTCTTCCGCATCGACCACTACCTGGGCAAGGAGACGGTCCAGAACCTGCTGGCCCTCCGCTTCGCCAACGAGCTGTTCGAACCGGTCTGGAACGGCCACCACGTCGACTCGGTGCAGATCACCATGGCCGAGGACGTCGGCATCGGCGGCCGGGCCGGCTTCTACGAGAAGACCGGCGCCGCCCGCGACGTGCTGCAGAACCACCTGCTCCAGCTGCTGGCGCTCACCGCGATGGAGGAGCCGGTCGAGTTCTCCGCCGAGGAGATCCGCACCGAGAAGCTCAAGGTGCTGCGTGCGGTGTCCGTGCCCGAGGACAAGGCCCGGTTCGCCATCCGCGGCCAGTACGAGCAGGGCTGGCTGGCCGGCCAGCGGGCCACCGGCTACCGGCAGGAGGAGGGCGTGAGCCCGGACTCCACCACCGAGACCTACGCCGCCGTCCGGCTGGGCGTGGAGACCCGCCGCTGGGCGGGCGTCCCGTTCTACCTGCGCACCGGCAAGCGGCTGCCCCGCCGGGTCACCGAGATCGCGCTGGTCTTCAAGCGCGCCCCGCACCTCCCGTTCGCGCCCACGGACACCGAGGAGCTGGGCCACAACCAGCTGGTGATCCGAGTCCAGCCCGACGAGGGCATGACGCTGAAGTTCGGCTCGAAGGTGCCCGGCAGCGTGATGGAGGTCCGTGACGTCGCGATGGACTTCCTCTACGGCGAGCAGTTCACCGAGGCCAGCCCGGAGGCCTACGAGCGGTTGCTGCTCGACGTGCTGCTGGGCGATGCGACCCTCTTCCCCCGCAACGCCGAGGTCGAGGCCTCCTGGGCGGTCATCGACCCGCTGGAGGAGTACTGGGCGGGCACCACGCCGCACTCCTACCGCGCCGGCGAGTGGGGGCCGCGCGCCGCCGAGGACATGCTCGCCGCCGAGGGCCGCCAGTGGCGCCGTCCGTGACCCGCACGCCCCTGCATCCGTCGGAGGAGACGTCATGACCACGCTGTGGGACACCACCGGATCAGCGGTCGTCAAGGAGCTGGCCGTCCAGCGGCGCACCGGCGGTGCGGTGATGAGCGGCGTCGCGCTGACCCTGGTGGTCGTCGCCGACGAGAGCCGGGTCACCGAGGCCGAGCAGGCCGCGACCGCCGCCGCCGAGGTGCACCCCTGCCGGCTGCTCATCGTCGTCCGCCGGCAGATCGAGGCACCGGTGCCCCGGCTGGACGCCGAGGTGCTCGTCGGCGGCCGGCTGGGTCCCGGCGAGGCGGTGGTCATGCGGATGTACGGCCGGCTGGGCCTGCACGCCGAGTCCGTCGTGCTGCCGCTGCTGGCCGCCGACGCGCCGGTGGTCACCTGGTGGCACGAGGCGCCGCCGGACCAGATCGCCCGCGACCCGCTGGGCGTGATCGCCGACCGCCGGATCACCGACGCCTCGATGGCCGCCGACCAGCTGGCGGCGCTGCGAGTGCGCGCCGAGGACTACGCGCCCGGTGACACCGACCTCAGCTGGACCCGCAGCACCCCGTGGCGGGCCACCCTCGCCTCGACCCTGGACTCGGTGTCCGGGCGCCGCGGCGAGCCCGTGCAGGTGCGGGGCGGTCAGGTGGAGGGCGACCCGGAGAGCGCGACGGCCCAGCTGGTCGCCGGCTGGCTGGCGTCGCGGTGCGGCTGCGAGATCCCGGTCGTGCCCGGCAGCCGGGCCCCCGGCACGTCCGGCATCGACTCCGTCCTGCTGCGGCTGGACCAGGACGAGGAGGTCCGGTTGCAGGACGACCGCAAGGGCGGCGCCGTCATCGACCAGCCCTTCCGGCCGGAGTCCGTCGTCGCGCTGCCCGACCGGAGCCTCGGCGAGCTCATCGGCGAGGAGCTGCGCCGGCTGGACTCCGACGAGCCGTACAGCGAGGCGCTGGAGTCGGTCACCGGGGCCGTCGGGCTCTCCGGGCGGTCGGCGTGCCGTGACCACGTCTGGTTCGACCCGATGCAGCCCCAGCAGACCGAGGAGCCGACGGACCAGGACGGCGAGGTCGGCGGTGACAGCGCCACGGCTCAGCCCGCGCCGACGGTGCCCGACGTCCCCGGGGACACCGACGAGGTCGCGGTCAGCGGGGAGCACGACTCCCCCGCCGACGACTCCGACGAGCAGCAGGCCGTCCAGGCCACCGAGCAGGCCGGCACCCGATGAGCCAGTTCGGACCCGGTGAGCGGGTCGAGGAGGCACTGGCCGAGGAGGGCCTGCCGACCCCGGACGTGGTGATCGAGCCGGACGCCGACCGGCTTGCCCGGGCGGTGTCCTCGGCGCTGGTGGCCCGGCTCGCTGCGGCCCAGGCCGTGCACGGGACGGCGTCGGTCGTGCTCACCGGCGGTGGCATCGGCACCGCCGTGCTGCGGCGGGTCGCCGACCTGGCCGCAGAGCCCGAGCACGCCGTCGTCGACTGGCAGCAGGTCGACGTGTGGTGGGGCGACGAGCGCTTCGTCGCGGCCGACTCCAGCGACCGCAACGAGCTCGGCGCCCGGGAGGCGTTCCTCGGCCGGGTCGGGCTGGACCCGGAACGCATCCACCCGATGCCCTCCTCCGACGCCGGCTTCGACGAGCCCGAGGAGGCGGCGGCCTGGTACGCCGAGCAGCTGGCGGCTGAGGCGGGGGACGGCCGGTCCGTTCCCCGCATCGACGTGCTGATGCTGGGCATGGGCCCGGAGGGACACGTCGCGTCGATCTTCCCGGACTCCCCGGCCGTCTCCGACGAGCGGCCGGTGGTCGCGGTGCGCGACTGCCCGAAGCCCCCGCCGACCCGGATCAGCCTGGGCTTTTCCGCGATCACCTCCGCGGAGGAGGTCTGGCTCCTGGTCAGCGGCGAGGGCAAGGCCGAGGCCGTCGCCCGAGCGCTCGGCGGGGCCGCGCGCTCGGAGCTCCCGGCCGCCGGTGCCCGGGGACGCCGGGCCACCCGCTGGCTGCTCGACGAGGCAGCGGCCAGCGCTCTGCCCCGCAGATGAGGGAGGACCCCCTCCCCGGCCCGGGGAGGGGGTCCTGCCGTCAGGCGCCTCGGCGGGCGCGGAGGCGGCTCAGCGCCTCCTCGAGGAGAGCGTCGCCGTCCTCGTCGCTGCGCCGCTCACGCACGTAGGCCAGGTGCGTCTTGTACGGCTCCGTGCGCGGAGCCGGTGGCGGGTTCTGTTCGTCGGTCCCGGCCGGGAGACCGCAGCGCGGGCAGTCCCAGGTCTCCGGGACCTCGATGTCGGCCGCGAAGGCGATCCGCGACTCGTGTCCGTTGGCGCACCAGAAACCGACCCGGTTCCGGGGCGCCGTCTCGCCGCGCTCTGCTTCACCCATCGGCCCCGCACCGACCCGGCTCCCCCGGATCGCGTTCCCACCAGCCACGAGCGGCCCCCTGATCGTCGGCATCGATCGCGGTCCCAGTTGATCACCGCTCGGGCAGTCTAGGGCCTCTCAGGCCTGTCTCAGGTCACGATGCGGACACCCTCAGTACCGGCACGCGATCGTCCGCGAGAAACCGGGGGTGGCACTGAGTGCCTGGTCAGCGCGGTGCGGTCTGGAGCGGACCCCTCTCAGGGCCCGCCCTGAGCCTGCGCAGGGTGGGGTGAGGGGGTCCTTCGTCAGACCTTGAGCAGGATGCCGATCCCGACGATGCAGACCGCCCAGACCAGGCCGGCGAAGACGGTCAGCCGGTTCAGGTTCTTCTCCACCACCGAGCTGCCGGACAGCTGGGAGGAGACCGCGCCACCGAACATCGACGACAGACCGCCGCCCTTGCCGCGGTGCAGCAGGATGAGCACGATCAACAGCAGGCTGGTGAGGACCAGCAACACGTTGAGGACCAGCTCGATCATCGTCAGTCTCCTGTCCTCATGCCCACGGGGTGTGGACTCGCACCCGGTGGGCCGGGGGCACGACGTCCCAGCCTAGCCGATGCGCTGCCCGCCCCCTGCGATGCTCCCGACGCTCTCAGCTGACCCCGGCGGTCACGACGTCGTAGCCGCCGTAGGGCTGCATGACCACCCCGTTGCGGAGCCGCTGGCCGGCCAGCAGCTGGACGCGGTTCTCGGCGAGCGGCACGTAGGCGTGCGTCGCGTCCACCGCGGTGACCACCTGGCGCCAGGCGTCCGCCGCTACGGCCGGGTCGGTCGCCGACCGCGCTGCGTCGACCAGGCCGTTGACCCCGGGGTCGGCGAGCCGGGCGTAGTTGGTGTTGCCGACGTCGCGGATGGAGCGGCCGTCGACCAGCGGGGTGAGGAAGGACGCGGCGGTCGGGAAGTCCGCGGACCAGGTGGCCAGCACGATCCCGTACCCCTGGGCGACGACGTTCGCCGGCTTGCCGACGTCGGAGGCGTAGTAGGTCGTCGGGTCCAGCGGACGCACCTCGGCCTGGATGCCGACCTCCGCCAGGTCGGCCGCGATCGCGTTGGCCACCTTCACCGTGTTCTGGGCGTCCGGGACGGCGAGGACCGTGCTGAACCCGTCGGGCCTGCCGCAGGCCGTCAGGGACGCCCGGGCCGCCGCCAGGTCCGGGCCGGGGTCCGGGTCGTCGGGGCCGCCGGCGAGGGCGCGCGGCCACAGCAGCGAGGACCGGACCTCGTTGCCCGGTCCACCGAGCGCCTCCTGGACGGCGCCCCGGTCGACGGCGGCGGCCACCGCGGCCCGGCAGTCGGCGTTGTCCATCGGCGCCACGGTGGTCGGCAGGGCCAGCATCCGGAGCGAGCCGGTGGTCACGTCGTCGATCCGGCCGGCCAGGGCGTCGTCGTCCAGCCGGCTCGTGGTGGCCACCTGCACGCCGGTGCCGGAGAGGTCGGCGTCGGCCGACCCGGCGAGGAGCGCCTGGTCCCGCGCCACCCCGGACAACCCGGTGCGCACGACGACCTGGTCCGGGAGCGCGGTCCGGACGGCGTCGGTGGCCGGGTCCCACTGCGGGTTGCGGTCCAGCACGACGCCGGTCAGCGGGTCGACGGAGGTGACCAGGTAGGGGCCGGAGCTGACCGGGTCGGAGCCGTAGGCCCCACCGGTGTCGCTCTCCACCGGGACCGGGCTGCTGGAGGGCAGCGCCATCACGAACGGGAAGTCCGGCGTCGCGGTGCTGAGCGTGAAGGTGATGGTCCGGTCGTCCGGGGTGGCGATCGACGCCAGCCCCAGCTTGCCGGGCGACTCGTCCTGGTAGGGCCCGGCGTAGGGGTCCTGCGGGTCGTCGAGCAGGTCCAGCACGTACGTCGGCCCGCCGACGATGACGTCGGAGGCGAACGACCGCTCGATGCCGTACTTCACGTCGCGCGACGTGATCGGGCGGCCGCTCTCGAAGCGGACGCCGTCCTTGAGGGTGAACGTCCAGGTCCGGCCGCCGTCGGGCGTCGTCCCAACGTCCGTGGCCAGGTCGGGGACCAGCTCGTCGGTCGCACCGGGCACGGACTTGTAGGTGACCAGGGTGCGGGTGTACAGCCGCATCAGGTTCCACACGCCCGGGCTGTACGAGCGCTGCGGGTCCAGGCTGTCGATCTCCCCCGCCACCAGCCGCAGCGTGCCGCCGGTCGCGTCGGACGGCGCCCGGACGCCGTCCACTCCGCTGTCGGCCTCCCCGGACTGGGTGGGCACCCCGGCCGCGCCGCTGTTGCCGCTCCCGCAGCCGGCGAGCAGTGTGACGAGCGCCAGCACGACGACGACCCACCGCCCTCGCCGGAGGAGGAGGCGGGGTCGGTGGGTCGTGTGCGTGGTGAACAGGGTGCTGCTCCGCCCGGTCAGCGCCGGTGGCGGTCAGCCCCCACCGGCAGCGGTACGACAGATCTGTGCGAACTCGTCGGCGTCCAGGCTGGCACCGCCGACGAGCGCTCCGTCGACGTCCGGCCCGGCGAGGATGCCGGCGGTGTTGCCGGCCTTCACCGACCCGCCGTAGAGGATACGGATGGCCGCCCCCGTCTCCGGGCCGTAGCGCTCGGCGAGCCGCGCCCGGAGTGCCGTGCAGACCTCCTGCGCGTCGTCCGGGGTGGCGACCTCGCCGGTCCCGATCGCCCACACCGGCTCGTAGGCGATCACCAGGTCCTGGATCTGCTCGGCGCTGAGGCCGGCCAACGCCAGGTCCAGCTGGTCGGTGCAGTGCGGCACGTGGGTGCCGGCCCGGCGGACGTCGAGCCCCTCCCCCACGCACAAGATCGGCACCAGGCCGTGCCGCAGGGCCGCGTGCACCTTGGCCGCGACCACGGCGTCGTCCTCACCGTGCAGCGTGCGCCGCTCGGAGTGGCCGACCAGGACGTACCGGCAGGCCAGCGCGGCGAGCATCGCCCCGCTCACCTCGCCGGTGTAGGCGCCGGAGTCGTGCGCGGACAGGTCCTGCGCGCCGTACCCGATCTCCAGCTTGTCGCCGGCGACCAGCGTCTGCACGCTGCGCAGCGCCGTGAACGGCGGGACGACGACCACCTCGGCCGCGTCCAGCTGCGCCTCGGTCAGCGAGAACGCCAGCTTCTGCACCAGGCCGATGGCCTCCAGGTGCGTGAGGTGCATCTTCCAGTTGCCGGCGATCAGCGGGCGGCGCCCCTCGCGGCGCGGCGTGGTCTTGGTGCGTGCCATCGTCGCGCCCCTCAGTCCGCGAGCACCGCGAGGCCGGGGAGCTCCCGGCCCTCGAGGTACTCCAACGACGCACCGCCGCCGGTGCTGATGTGGCCGTAGGCCGCCTCGTCCAGCCCGAGCTGCCGGACGCTGGCCGCCGAGTCGCCACCGCCGACGACGGAGAGCCCGTCGACGGCGGCGACGGCCTGCGCGACGCCCCGCGTGCCGGCCTGGAACGGCGCCAGCTCGAACACGCCCATCGGTCCGTTCCAGAAGACCGTGTGGGCGCCGGCCAGCGCCTCGGCGAACAGCTCGACGCTGCGCGGGCCGATGTCCAGGCTCATCTCGTCGGCCGGGATCTCCCCGGCCGGGAGCACCCGGGTCGGCGCGTCGGCGCTGAACTCGGGGGTGACCACGACGTCGACCGGCAGGACGATCCGGTCGCCGGCCTCGTCGAGCAGTCGGCGGCAGGTGTCGACCTGGTCGGCCTCCAGCAGCGAGGTGCCCACCTCCAGGCCGCGGGCGGCGAGGAAGGTGTAGGTCATCCCGCCACCGATGAGCAGCCGGTCGACCTTGGGCAGCAGTGCCTGGATCACGCCGAGCTTGTCGCTGACCTTCGACCCGCCGAGGACGACGACGTAGGGTCGCACCGGCGTCGAGGTCAGCTGGGCGAGCACGTCCAGCTCGCGCGCCACCAGCCGGCCGGCCGCGTGCGGCAGCCGGGTGGCGACGTCGTAGACCGAGGCGTGCTTGCGGTGCACCGCGCCGAAGGCGTCGTCGACGTAGAGCTCGGCGAGCCCGGCGAGCCGGTCGGCGAGCTCGCCGCGCACCGCGTCGTCCTTGCTGGTCTCGGCCGCCTCGAAGCGGACGTTCTCCAGCAGCAGGACCTGGCCGTCGGTCAGCGCCGCGGCCTTGGCCGAGGCGTCCGGGCCGGCGACGTCGGCGGCGAGCGGCACCTCGGTGCCCAGCAGCTTCCCGAGCGCCGCGGCGACCGGCGCCAGCGAGAACTGCGGGTCGGGCTCGCCCTTGGGCCGCCCGAGGTGGGCGGCGACGACGACCCGGGCCCCGGCGTCGCGCAGGGCGGCGATCGTCGGCAGGCTGGCCCGGATCCGGCCGTCGTCGGTGATCTCGTTGGTCACCTTGTCCAGCGGGACGTTCAGGTCGGCGCGCAGCAGCACGCGCCGACCCGAGACCCCGCCGGCGAGGAGCTCGTCGACAGAGCGCATCGTCAGGAGAGCTTGCCGCCGACCAGGACGACGGAGTCGACCAGCCGGTTGGAGTAGCCCCACTCGTTGTCGTACCAGCCGACGACCTTGACCTGGTTGCCGAACACCTTGGTCAGCCCGGAGTCGTAGATGCACGACGCGGGGTCGGTGACGATGTCGGAGGAGACGATCGGCGCGTCGGTGTAGGTCAGGTAGGGGGCCAGCGGGCCGGCAGCGGCGGTCCGGTAGGCCTCGTTGACCTCGTCGACGGTGACGTCGCGGCCGACGGTGACGGTGAGGTCGGTCGCCGAGCCGGTGGGCACCGGGACGCGCAGCGCGTACCCGTCGAGCTTGCCCTTGAGCTCGGGGAGGACCAGGCCGATGGCCTTGGCCGCACCGGTGGAGGTCGGGACGATGTTCAGCGCGGCGGCGCGGGCGCGGCGCAGGTCCTTGTGCGGGCCGTCCTGCAGGTTCTGGTCCGCGGTGTAGGCGTGGATCGTGGTCATCAGGCCACGCTCGATGCCGAACGCGTCGTTGAGCACCTTGGCCAGCGGGGCCAGGCAGTTGGTGGTGCAGGACGCGTTGCTGATGATCGTCTGCGAGCCGTCGTACTGCTCGTGGTTGACGCCCATGACGATCGTCAGGTCGTCGCCGGTGGCCGGCGCGGAGATGATGACCTTCTTCGCGCCACCCGCGTCGACGTGCTTGCGGGCGTCGTCGGCCTTGGTGAAGAAGCCGGTGGACTCCACCACGACGTCCACACCCAGGTCCCCCCAGGGCAGGTTGGCCGGGTCGCGCTCGGCCAGCACCTTCACGGTCGCGCCGCCGACCTTGATGCCGTCACCGACGACCGAGACGTCCTCGGGCAGCTTGCCCAGGATGCTGTCGTACTTGAGCAGGTGCGCGAGCGTCTCGGGGGTGGTGAGGTCGTTGACCGCCACGATCTCGATGTCCGCACCGCTGGCGGCAGCCGCCCTGTAGAAGTTGCGGCCGATCCGACCGAACCCGTTGATCCCGACCCGTACCGTCACTGCGGACCTCCCAGACCGTGTTGCCCAGCCGGGCCGGTCGGCCCAGCGGCACCGTGGGTCGCGCGTGTGCGCGGCCACATTCCGAGGACAGCCTATCGGCCCGCGGGCCCGCCCCCGACCGCGCGTCCGGGTCGGACCGAGCGGCCCGGCAGACGTCCGCGACGTCTCCCCCGGCGTGCGGAGGAGACGTCGCGGACGTCTCGGGGGCGGTCAGGTGAGCATGTCGTCGGTGACGACGGACTCCGTGTCCGGGATGCCGAGGTCCTTGGCGCGCTTGTCGGCCATCGCCAGCAGCCGGCGGATCCGGCCGGCGACCGCGTCCTTGGTCATCGGCGGGTCGGCGCGCTGGCCGAGCTCCTCCAGCGACGCCTGACCGAACTCCAGGCGCAGCCGGCCGGCCACCAGCAGGTGCTCCGGGGCCTCGTCGGCGAGGATCTCCAGGGCCCGCTCGACCCGGGCGCTGGCCGCGACCGCGGCACGTGCGGACCGGCGCAGGTTGGCGTCGTCGAAGTTGGCCAGCCGGTTGGCCGTCGCCCGGACCTCGCGGCGCATCCGCCGCTCCTCCCAGGCGAGCACCGCGTCGTGGGCGCCCATCCGGGTGAGCAGGGCGCTGATCGCGTCGCCGTCCCGGACGACGACCCGGTCGGTGCCACGGACCTCCCGGGCCTTGGCCGCGATCCCCAGCCGGCGGGCGGCGCCGACGAGCGCCATCGCCGCCTCGGGGCCGGGGCAGGTGACCTCGAGGGACGACGAGCGCCCCGGCTCGGTCAGCGACCCGTGCGCCAGGAAGGCACCGCGCCAGGCGGCCTCGGCGTCCCCGATCCCGCCGGAGACCACCGACGGCGGCAAACCGCGCACCGGCCGGCCGCGCTGGTCGACCAGCCCGGTCTGCCGGGCCAGCCCCTCGCCGTGCTTGGCGATCCGCACGAGGTACCGCACGCCACGGCGGATGTTGCCACCGGCGAGCACGCTCACCCCGCTCGTGTAGCCGTACACCTCGCTGATGTCGCGCCGCAGCCGTCTGGCCACCGAGCCGGTGTCGAGCTCGGCCTCGATGACCACGCGGCCACCCACGATGTGCAGGCCGCCGGAGAAGCGCAGGAGCGCCGTCACCTCGGCCTTCCGCTCGGAGGTCTTGGTGCACTCCACGCGGGAGAGCTCGTCCTTCACCATCGCTGTCATGGCCATGGGTGCTGTTCCTTTCCCCCTGTGTGCCGGCAGGTGCCCCGGTCGTCCCGGCGGGGACCTGCCCCGGTCCGTCCGGTCACCGCGCACCGACCACGGAGGCCAGTGCGGCGGCGAGCCGCGAAGGATCGTGCCGTGGTGCCCCGTCGGGTGCAGCGACCGGCGCGAGCACCAGTTCCGCACCACACCCCTGCACAGCAGACAGCAGACCACGCCGGTCAACAACCGCAGCCGCATCGGCGATGACGGTGTGCAGCGACACGCCCCCGCAGTGAGCCAGCAGGACCCGCAGGTGCTCCTCGGGTGAGAAGCCGTCGGTCTCCCCCGGCTGCGGCTCGAGGTTGAGCACGACGACCACCCGGGCGGTGGCTTCGGCCAGCGCCCGGCGCAGCCGCGGCACCAGCAGGTGCGGCAGCACCGACGTGTACCAGGAGCCCGGCCCCAGGCTGATCACGTCCGCCTCGCCGATGGCCTGCAGCACCGAGGGCGGCACCGGCGGGTCGGCCGGCGAGACGCGGATCTCCCGCACCCGCCCGGGCGTCGAGGCGATCGCCACCTGGCCGCGGATCCGCCGGGTGTCCTGCGGGTCGTCCGGGTCGACGCTGGCCACGGTCGCCACCAGGTCCAGCGGCACCTCGGCCATGGGCAGCACCCGCCCCTGGGCGCCCAGCAGCTGCTCCAGCACGCCCAGGGCCCGCACGCTGTCACCACCGTGCATCTCGGTGAGGCCGGTGAGCATCAGGTTGCCGACCGGGTGGCCGGCCAGGACGCCGCTGCCGCCGAAGCGGTGCTGCAGCAGCCGGGCCATCTCCTGGGTCCGGGGCTGCTCCCCGGCGAGGGCGGCCAGGGCCATCCGCAGGTCCCCGGGGGGCAGCACCGGCATCTCGCGCCGGATCCGGCCCGAGGAGCCGCCGTCGTCGGCGACGGTGACCACGGCGGTCAGCTCACCGGCCAGCCGCCGCCAGGCGGTCAGCGCCACAGCGAGGCCGTGACCGCCGCCCAGCGCGACCACCCGGAGTCCCTCCCGCCCGACCGCCCGGCGCTCCCCGCCGGTGGGTGCGGGCACCGGCGGCGGTGCGGCCATCCGCACCGGGCCGGGGTCGGGACCGGGGTGCACTACTCCCGCCCCAGGTCGCGGTGCCGGGCGCTGGCCGGGACGCCCTCGGCGGTGAGCCGCCGCGCGAACTCCTCGGCGATCGCGACGCTGCGGTGCTTCCCGCCGGTGCAGCCGACGGCGAGGGTCAGGTAGCGCTTGCCCTCCCGCCGGTAGCCGGGCAGCAGCAGCTCCAGCACCTTCATGTACTCGTCGAGGAACTCCGGCGCGTGCTCCTGCCCGAGCACGTAGTCGCGCACCTCGGCGTCCCGGCCGGTCATCGACCGCAGCTCGGGCACCCAGTGCGGGTTGGGCAGGAACCGGGCGTCGACCACCAGGTCGGCGTCCAGCGGCAGGCCGTACTTGAAGCCGAAGCTGAGCACGGTGGCGACCACCTGGGGCGGCGCGTCGTGCTCCACGAACGCCGACTCGAGGGTGGCCCGCAGCTGGTGCACGTTGAGGTCGCTGGTGTCGACCCACAGGTCCGCCTCGCCGGCGATCCCGGTGAGCAGCTCCCGCTCGGCGTCGATGCCGTCGACGAGCCGCCCGCTGCCCTGCAGCGGGTGCTCGCGGCGGTTGGACTCGTAGCGCCGGATCAGCACCTCGTTGCGGGCGTGCACGTAGACCACCCGGGGCCGGTGGCCGGCCTCGGCGAGCAGCCGGATCGACTCCTGCAGGTCGCTGGAGAACGCCCGGCTGCGGACGTCGACCACCGCGGCGAACCGGCGGACGTCGCCGCGGGAGCCGAGCTCCACCATCGGCTGCAGCAGGGCCGGCGGCAGGTTGTCCACGACGAAGAAGCCCAGGTCCTCCAACACCCGGCCGGCGCTGTTCTTGCCCGCCCCGGACAGCCCGGTGACGACCACGACGTCCAGCGGCGCCGGCTCGGCCTCGGCCGGCGGGGCGGCGGCCGGCACCTCTGCGGCGACCGGCTCACCGGCGCGCTCGTCGACGGTCATCGCCCGCTCACCTCCGCCGGGTGGACCCGGCCGACCTCGGCGGTGTCGCCGGCGTCCGCGCCGTGCACCGGGCGGACGGGGGCGGCCGCACCCGCGGGGGCCTCCTCCAGCTCCACCGCGTCCTCGGCCACCCGGTCGGGGTCGGCGCCGGCCGCGACGGGTTCGGCGACGGCTGCCAGCACCGCCTCCGCGGTGCGCCGACCGATGCCCGGCACCGCGGTGAGCTCCTCGACCGTGGCCGCACGCAGCCGCTTGAGGGATCCGAACTGCTTCATCAGCGCCTTTCGCCGGGTGTCACCGAGTCCTGGGACGTCGTCCAGGAGCGACACGAGCATCGTGCTGGATCGCTTCTGCCGGTGGTAGGTGATCGCGAACCGGTGTGCCTCGTCGCGGACGCGCTGCAGCAGGTACAGCGCCTCGGAGGTGCGCGGCAGGATGACCGGGTCGGGGTCGTCGGGCAGCCACACCTCCTCCATCCGCTTGGCCAGCCCGCAGACGGCCACGTCGACGATGCCCAGCTCGGCCAGCGACCGGCTGGCGGCCGCGACCTGGGGCTGGCCGCCGTCGACGACGAGCAGGTTGGGCGGGTAGGCGAACCGGCGCGGCCGGCCCTCCTCCGCGGCGACGCCCTGCTCGTCCTTGCGGTCGGCCTCCTCCTTGAGGTGCCGGGCGAAGCGGCGGCGGACGACCTCGGCCATCGCCGCGGTGTCGTCGGTGCCCTGCGCGACGGAGAAGCGCCGGTAGTCCGACTTCTTCGCCATGCCGTCCTCGAAGACGACCATGCTGGCCACCACGTTGGTGCCCTGGACGTGCGAGATGTCGATGCACTCGATCCGCAGCGGGGCGTCGGGCAGGTCCAGCGCCTCCTGGATCTCCGACAGCGCCATCGACCGGGCGGTCAGGTCGCTGGCCCGCTTCACCCGGTGCCGGGCGAAAGCCTCCTTGGCGTTGCGCTCGACGGTCTCCATCAGGCTGCGCTTGTCACCGCGCTGCGGGACCCGCAACGACACCCGGGAGCCGCGCAGCTCCGACAGCAGCTCGGCGTAGACCTCGGCGTCGTCGGGCAGCTCGGGGACGAGCACCTCGCGCGGCACCGCCTCCCCGACCTCGCCGGTGCCGGTCTGCTCGTCGACCCCGCCGTACACCTGCAGCAGGAACTGCTCGACGAGCTGGCCGGTGCTGACCTCCTCGACCTTGTCGATGATCCAGCCCCGCTGCCCGCGGACCCGGCCGCCCCGCACGTGGAACACCTGGACGGCGGCCTCCAGCTCGTCCTGGGCGAACGCGACGACGTCGGCGTCGGTGCCGTCACCGAGGACGACGGCCTGCTTCTCCAGCGCCCGGCGCAGCGCACCGAGGTCGTCGCGCAGCCGGGCGGCCTTCTCGTAGTTCATCTCCTCCGCGGCCTCGGCCATCTGGCGCTCGAGCCGGCGGATCATCTGCTCGGTGCGGCCGCCCATGAAGTCGCAGAAGTCGTCGACGATCTCCCGGTGCTCCTCGGCGCTGACCCGACCCACGCAGGGCGCCGAGCACTTGCCGATGTAGCCCAGCAAGCAGGGCCGGCCGATCTGACCGGCCCGCTTGAACACGCCGTTGGAGCAGGTGCGCGCGGGGAAGACCCGGGTCAGCGTGTCCAGCGTCTCGCGGATCGCCCAGGCGTGCGCGTAGGGCCCGAAGTAGCGGACGCCCTTGCGCTTGGGCCCGCGCATGACCTGCAGCCGCGGGAACTCCTCGTTCAGCGTGACCGCCAGCGACGGGTAGCTCTTGTCGTCGCGGTAGCGGACGTTGAAGCGGGGGTCGAACTCCTTGATCCAGTTGTACTCGAGCTGGAGTGCCTCGACCTCGGTGCCGACGACGGTCCACTCGACGCTGGCCGCGGTCGTCACCATCTGCCGGGTGCGCGGGTGCAGACCCCACACGTCGGCGAAGTAGCTGTTCAGCCGCTGCCGGAGGCTCTTGGCCTTGCCGACGTAGATGACCCGGCCGGCCGGGTCGCGGAACTTGTAGACGCCGGGGTCCTCGGGGATGCTGCCGACCGCTGGGCGGTACGTGGACGGATCGGCCATGGGCCCAGATTAGGTCCGACCGCCGACACTCCGGGCGAGGTGTCCCTGACCTGCGGTGACGCGTCGGACCGGGCTCAGCCGGCGAGCCTAGCGTCGATCCAGGCGAGCAGGTCCGCGACGACCTCGTCCCGGTTCGTCTCGTTGAACACCTCGTGCCGGGCGTCGGGGTAGACGTGCTGCTCGACCGGCAGCCCCCGATCGCGCAGCAGGCCGGCCAGCGTGGTGACGTGCGCCGCGTCGGCCCCGCCGACCGGGTCCCGCTGCCCGGACAGCAGCAGCACCGGCAACCCGTCGGGGAGCTCCGCGACGCCCTCGGCGGTGGTCGCCCGGACGTTCATCGCGAAGACGCCGGCGGCGTAGTCGTAGGTGAGCGGCATCTCGTCGCCGGCGAGCGGGTCGGCGAGGTAGGCGTCGACCTCGGCGTCGTCCCGGGACAGCCAGTCGTACCGGGTCCGCGCCGGCTCGAAGGACTCGTTGAAGGTGCCGAGGTCCAGCGGCTGCTCCCCGAGCCCCGCGGCCACCGCGGACTCCAGCTGGGTGACGGTGCCGGCCAGCCCCGGGTCGGCGCCCAGCGGCCCGGAGAGCACCAGCCCGGCCAGGTCGCCGCCGTCGGCCTCGGCCGCGGCCAGGGCGATGATCGAACCCATCGAGTGGCCGAGGAGCAGCCGCGGCAGGCCGGGGTGCTGCTCGGCGGCGACCCGGTGCAGCGCCCGGACGTCCGCCAGCACGCCCTCGACGCCGGGGGCCCCGAACCGGCCGGTGCCCGTCCCCTCGGCCGTCCGGCCGTGACCCCGCAGGTCCAGGGCGTGGACCGCCAGGCCGCGGCCGGTGAGTGCCGCCGCCAGCCGGTCGTACCTCCCCGAGTGCTCCGAGGCGCCGTGCACCACCTGCACGGTGGCCCGCACCTCACCGTCGGGCAGCCAGCGCCGGTAGGTGACGTGCACCCCGCCGACGCCCTCCAGGACGTCCCGCTCCCCCGCCGTCGTCGTCACCGTGTCCCCTTCCTCAGGAGCTGCTGCCCGGCGGTGCCTTGACCGCCAGCACGGGGCAGTCGACGTCCAGCAGGATCCGCTGGGCCGCGCTGCCCATGAGCAGCTTGCCGACCGCCGAGCGTCGGCGCAGCCCGATGACCACCAGCTCCGCGGAGGTGTCGCCGGCGACCGCGGCCAGCTCCTCGGCGACGTCCCGGCCGCGCTCCGGCTGGCGCACCTCGAACGGCACCCCGGACTCGCCGAGCTGCCGCTCCAGCTGCTCCAGCGCCGCACCCCGCACCAGGTCCTCGTCGACCAGCGCGTCACCGCGGGAGCTGTTCAGCACCACCAGCCGGGCTCCCCGGCGGCGGCACTCCTGCAGGGCGTGCTCGAGGGCCGCCTCCCCGCGCGGGTTGGGGACGTACCCGACCACCACGACCGCCGTCACGACCGGTCCTCCCGGTCGGCACCGGTGGGGACGGCGTCGTCGCGGTCGCGGTGCTCGAGGTGACCGTCGGCTTGCAGCTGCTCCGGCGTCGACCGCGGACCCTTGACCAGGCGCAGCACGATCGGTCCGAACAGGGCGAGGAACGCCAGGGCGAGCACGATCCGGCTGAACCAGGTGTCCACCAGCACGCTCAGGTCGCCGTCGCTGATCGCCAGCGCGCGGCGCAGGTTGGTCTCGGCGATCGGCCCCAGGATCAGCCCGATCACCGCCGGGGCCACCGGCCAGCCGTACCGGCGCATCAGGAACCCGAGCAGGCCGATGACCAGCAGGATCACCAGGTCCAGCGGGTCGGCGTTGACGGCGAACGAGCCGAGCGAGGCGAACATCAGGATGCCCGCGTAGAGATAGGGCCGCGGGATCCGCAGCAGCTTCACCCACACCCCGACCAGCGGCAGGTTGAGCACCAGCAGCATGAAGTTGCCGATCAGCAGCGACGCGATCAGGGTCCAGACCAGCGGGCCCTCGGTGGTGAGCAACGTGGGCCCGGGCTGGATGCCGTAGCCCTGGAAGGCGGCGAGGATGATCGCCGCCGTCGCCGAGGTGGGCAGCCCGAGGGTGAGCAGCGGGACGAGCACACCGGCGGCGGAGGCGTTGTTGGCCGCCTCGGGGCCGGCGACGCCCTCGATCGCGCCCTTGCCGAACTCCTCCGGGTGCTTGGTGAGCTTCCGCTCCGCCGCGTAGGACAGGAACGTCGGGATCTCCGCTCCCCCGGCGGGCAGGGCGCCCAGCGGGAAGCCCAGCGCGGTGCCGCGCAGCCAGGGCTTCCAGGAGCGACGGAGGTCCTGCCTGGTCAGCCAGCCGGCGCTGGCGTCGAGCACCTGCACCGACCCGCGGCGCAGCCGCGAGGCGACGTAGAGGCACTCCCCGACGGCGAACAGCGCGACGGCGACCACGACGACGTCGACCCCGTCGGACAGCTGCGGCACCCCGAGGGTGAAGCGCTCCTGCCCGGTCAGCACGTCGGTGCCGACGAGGCCGAGGTAGAGGCCGATGCACAGCGAGGCCAGCCCGCGCAGCGGCGAGGAGCCCAGCACGGTGGCCACCGCCACGAAGGCGAGCACGGCCAGCGCGAAGTAGTCGGCGGCGGTGATGCCGATCGCCAGGTCGACGACGGTGGGCGCCACCAGCGCGAGCAGCAGGGTGGCGATCGTGCCCGCCACGAACGAGCCGATGGCCGCGGTGGCCAGCGCGGCCGACCCGCGGCCGGCCTTGGCCATCTTGTTGCCCTCGAGCGCGGTCATGATCGAGCTCGACTCGCCGGGGGTGTTGAGCAGGATCGACGTCGTCGAGCCGCCGTACATGCCGCCGTAGTAGATGCCGGCGAACATGATGAAGGCGCTGGTGGGCTCCAGGACGTAGGTGACCGGCAGCAGCAGCGCGACGGTCATCGCCGGGCCGATGCCGGGCAGCACGCCCACGGCGGTGCCCAGCAGCACCCCCAGCAGCGCCCAGAGCAGGTTGATCGGGGTCAGGGCGTCGGCGAAGCCGTTGGCCAGGTCTCCCAGCGCGCCCATCAGAACCAGCTCGTCAGGTACTCGAGGACGACGCCGCCGGGCAGTGCCACGTTCAGCGCCTTGACGAAGACGATCCACACGATGCAGCCGGCCAGCAGCCCGATCAGGAACGGCCGGACGATGCCGACCGCGCCCAGCGCCCAGGCGACCGCGGCGAACATCAGCGCCACCGCCAGCGGCCAGCCCACGACGTTGATCAGCAGTGCCTGCGCCAGGAACGCCACGGCGATGACCGCGACGGCCCGCCAGTCGGTGGGGGCGTCGAGGTCGACGTCCTCGCTGTCGTCGGCGGGCCCGCGGTCACCGCGCAGCGTGCGGATGCCCAGCGCGACGCCGGTGAGCACGGTCAGCCCGCCCACCAGGTAGGGGAAGAACCGCGGTCCGATGGTGTTCGCCGACCCCGGGACGGCGATCGCCCCGGCCTCGACGATCAGGTAGACGCCGACCGCGGCGAGCAGGAGGGACATCACCGCCTCGCCGGTGTTGCGCCCCGCCGTCCGGTCGGCCGGCTGCGCTGCCGGGTGCCCGGCGGAGTGCTCGGCCGGGTGCTCGGCGGCGGTGCTCACGGGATCAGCCCGATCTCGGTCAGGATCTGCCGCACGCGGATCTCCTCCTCGGCGAGGAAGTCGCCGTACTCGTCCCCGGTCTGGAAGGTGTCGAGCCAGCCGTTGTTGTCCAGCGCCTCGGCCCACTCGTCGCTGTCGTGCGCGTCCTGGACCAGCGCGATCAGGTTCTCCCGGGCGTCGTCGCTCATCCCGGGCCGGGCCATCAGGCCGCGCCAGTTGGTCACCTCGACGTCGAAGCCGGACTCGACGATCGTCGGGACGTCGGGGACCTGACCGGACCGCTCGGCGGTGGAGACGGCGAGGCCCTTCAGCGTGCCGGAGGTGACCTGCTCGCCGTAGTCGGCGGTGCCGGAGATGCCGGCGGCGACCTGGTTGCCGAGCAGGGCGGCGAGCGACTCGCCACCACCGGAGTAGGGGATGTAGTTGACCTGCACCGGGTCGATGCCGGCCGCTTCCGCGAGCAGGCCGGCGAGGATCTGGTCGGTGCCACCGGCCGAGCCGCCGGCGATCGGGGTGCCCCGGGGGTCTGCGGCCCACGCCTCGACGAAGGAGGCCAGGTCGTCGTGCGGCGACTCCGCGGGGACGACGATCAGCTCGGTCTCGGCGATCAGCTGGGCGATCGGGGTGACGTCGGTGAGCCGGGTGGAGGAGTCGTTGGTGTCGACCGCGCCGACCATGACCAGGCCCATCATCATCAGCAGCGCGTCGTCGTCCTCGCGGGCGAGCTGGCCCAGGCCGATCGTGCCGCCGGCACCCTCCACGTTGAACACCTGCACGTTGCGGGCCACGCCAGCCTGCTGGATCACCCGCTGCAGGGTGCGGGCCGTGGTGTCCCAGCCACCCCCGGGACTGGCCGGGACCATCATCCGCAGCCGGGAGAGGTCACCGGGCTGGACGACGGTGCCGGCACAGCCGGCGAGCGCCGCCAGCGAGGGGAGGGCGACGGCACCGGCGAGGAACGACCGACGACTCAGCTCCACGACCGAGCACCTCCCGACGCCACGTTGCGGTGAGGAGATCAGGCAAACACACTCCGTCCGCGGACGCTGGCGTCCGGAAGTACCGGGTGCGCCGGTGTGCCCGGCCGGGCGGGGCCTGCGCCCCGCCCGGCCGGCCGGTCAGCCGGCGTGCGGGGCGATCAGCTGGCCTTCTCACCGGCCGCGGAGGCGACCAGCTGGCCCTTCTTGCGCGGCCGCTTCTTCGCCGCCGCCGGCGCGGCGGCGGCCGCCACTGCGTCCGGGTCCAGGATCTGGGCCAGGAACCGACCGGTGTGGCTCTCCGGCACCGAGGCCACGAACTCCGGCGACCCCTCCGCGACGACCATGCCGCCGCGGAAGCCGCCCTCGGGACCCATGTCGATCAGCCAGTCGGCGCTCTTGATCACGTCGAGGTTGTGCTCGATGACGATGACCGAGTTGCCCTTGTCGACCAGGCCCTGGACCACCTTCAGCAGCTTGTTGATGTCCTCGAAGTGCAGCCCGGTGGTGGGCTCGTCGAGCACGTAGATCGTCCGGCCGTTGGACCGCTTCTGCAGCTCGCTGGCGAGCTTGACCCGCTGGGCCTCACCACCGGAGAGCGTGGTCGCGGGCTGGCCGAGCCGGACGTAGCCGAGCCCGACCTCGGTGAGCGTGCGCAGGTACCGGGAGATGGCCGGGATCGCCTCGAAGAAGTCGGCCGCCTCCTCGATCGGCATGTCCAGCACCTCGGCGACGGTCTTGCCCTTGTAGTGCACCTCGAGGGTCTCCCGGTTGAACCGGGCGCCCTTGCACACCTCGCAGGGGACGTACACGTCGGGCAGGAAGTTCATCTCGATCTTCAGCGTGCCGTCGCCGGAGCAGGCCTCGCACCGGCCGCCCTTGACGTTGAAGGAGAACCGGCCGGGCTGGTAGCCGCGGACCTTGGCCTCCGTCGTGCTGGCGAACAGCTTGCGGACGTGGTCCCAGACACCGGTGTAGGTGGCCGGGTTGGACCGCGGGGTGCGGCCGATCGGCGACTGGTCGACGCCGACGACCTTGTCCAGCTGGTCCAGGCCGGTGATCGTGCGGTGCCGGCCGGGGACCATGCGCGCGCGGTTCAGCTCGTTGGCCAGCGTGGTGTAGAGGATGTCGTTGACCAGGCTGGACTTGCCCGAGCCCGAGACGCCGGTGACCGCGACCAGCACGCCGAGCGGGAAGGCCACGTCGATCCCGCGGAGGGTGTTCTCCCGGGCGCCCTTGACGACCAGCTCGCGACCCGGGACGGGCTCGCGGCGGATCGCCGGGATGGTGATCTCCCGGCGGCCGGAGAGGTACTGCCCGGTGATCGACCGCTCGCTGGCGAGCAGGTCGTCGTAGGTGCCGCTGACGACCACCTCGCCGCCGTGCTCGCCGGCGCCGGGGCCGATGTCGACGATCCAGTCGGCATGCTTGATCGTGTCCTCGTCGTGCTCGACGACGATGAGCGTGTTGCCCATGTCGCGCAGCCGGACGAGCGTCTCGATCAACCGGACGTTGTCCCGCTGGTGCAGCCCGATCGAGGGCTCGTCGAGCACGTAGAGGACGCCGACCAGGCCGGACCCGATCTGGGTGGCCAGCCGGATCCGCTGGGCCTCCCCACCGGCCAGGGTGGCGGCCGGCCGGTCGAGGGAGAGGTAGTCCAGGCCGACGTCGACGAGGAAGGACAGCCGGGCCTGGATCTCGCGGAGCACGCGGTCGGCGATCGCCTTCTCCCGGCCCTCCAGATCCAGGGCGCCCAGCCACTCCGACGCGTCGCCGATGGACAGCCCGGTGACCTCGGCGATCGAGCGGCCGTTGAGCTTGACCGCGAGGATCTCCGGCTTCAGCCGGGTGCCGTGGCAGACGGGACACGGGACGTCCCGCATGTAGCCCTCGTACTTGTCCTTCATGAACTCGCTGTCGGTGTCCTCGTGGCGGCGCTCGAGGAAGGGCAGCACGCCCTCGAAGGCGGCGTAGTAGCTGCGCTCGCGGCCGTAGCGGTTCTTGTAGCGGACGTGCACCTGGTCCGGGGACCCGTGCAGGACGGCCTTCTGCACCTTGGCGGGCAGCTGCTCCCACGGGGTGTTCATCGAGAAGCCCAGCATGTCGGACAGGCCGCCGAGCAGCCGCTGGAAGTACTCGTTGCTCATCGAGGTCGACCACGGGGCGATCGCCCCCTCGCCGAGGCTCTTCTGCGGGTCGGGCACGACGAGGTCGGGGTCGACCTCCTTGCGGGTGCCGATGCCGGTGCACTCGGGGCAGGCGCCGAAGGGCGAGTTGAAGGAGAAGGACCGGGGCTCGAGCGCCTCGAAGGACAGCCCGTCGTCGATGCAGGCCAGGTGCTCGGAGAAGGTCCGCTCGCGCTGCGGGTCGTCCTCGGCGAGGTCGACGAAGTCGAGCACGACGAGGCCGCCGGCCAGGCCGAGCGCGGTCTCGACCGAGTCGGTGAGCCGGCGCTTGGCGCTCTCCTTGACGGTGAGCCGGTCGATGATCACCTCGATGGTGTGCTTCTCCTGCTTCTTGAGCTTCGGCGGCTCGGTCAGCGGGTGCACGGTGCCGTCGACCCGGACCCGGGAGAAGCCCTGGGTCTGCAGCGAGCTGAACAGGTCGACGTACTCGCCCTTGCGGGCCCGCACGACGGGGGCCAGCACCTGGAAGCGGGTGCCCTCCTCCATGCCCAGCACCTGGTCGACGATCTGCTGCGGGGTCTGCCGCGAGATCGGCTTGCCGCAGTTCGGGCAGTGCGGCTGCCCGGCCCGGGCGTACAGCAGGCGGAGGTAGTCGTAGACCTCGGTGATGGTGCCGACGGTCGACCGCGGGTTCCGGTTGGTCGACTTCTGGTCGATCGACACCGCCGGGGACAGGCCTTCGATGAAGTCGACGTCCGGCTTGTCCATCTGGCCGAGGAACTGGCGGGCGTAGGCCGACAGCGACTCGACGTAGCGGCGCTGGCCCTCGGCGAAGATCGTGTCGAAGGCCAGGCTGGACTTGCCCGAGCCGGAGAGCCCCGTGAACACGATCATCGCGTCGCGGGGCAGGTCGATGTGGACGTCCTTGAGGTTGTGCTCTCGGGCGCCGCGGACGACGAGCCGGTCCATGTGATCCCTGTCGGTCGCAGTGTGCTGGTGCTGGTGCTGGTCCGTTCGCGGCGGAGCGAGGGCCAGTGGTGCGGGGCGGTGTGCTGCGGGGCGGTGTGCTGCGGAGCGGTGCGGTGGCCGCGTGTCGTTCATCGACCAGTCGAACGGTGGGCCGCGAGCCGGGCTTCCCGGGCGGCGTGTCGCGCGGGTCTCCCCGGCGGGCAGCGCTGCCCGGGACGGGCAGGGTCAGCCGGTGCGGCTCCCTGCCGGCTGACCAGGGACGAAGACGGGTGCGTGCCGGCGCCAGGGCAGCCGGCGCTCCACCTCCCCGGCCAGCCAGAGTAGACGCGTCTCGGACCCGGCCGGGCCGACGAACTGCACCGAGCTGGGCAGGCCCGACCGACCGGGCCCGGCGGGCAGCACGAGGGCCGGCAGCCCGGCCAGGTTCCAGGCCGACGTCCACGGCGCCCACCGCGCGTTGGCCGTCACGTTGGCCAGGAAGCCGCGCTCGTGCCACGGCCGGGCCGACAGCGGCGGACCGGTGACCACCGGGGTGAGCAGCACGTCGACGTCGGCGAAGAAGTCGGCCATCCGGGCACGGAACGCCTCCGCGGTGCGCGGCCGCACCAGCCCCGCGCGGCGCACCCAGCGGCCCAGGCGGGCGTGGGTGCGGCTGCGCGGCTCCATCACCGCCGGGTCGAGGGCGAGCGCCTCGGCGTCGGCGTCGACCCCGGCCAGCCACCGGGCCACGGTGCCGAGCGCGGCGCCGGGGGTGACCACCGGGTCCTTGCGGAGCACGGTGTGCCCGGCCGCCCGCAGCTCGTCGACGACGGCGTCGACCGCGGCCCGGCCGGCGGCGTCCAGCCGGACCCCGGGGACCGGCGACCGGGTCGAGACGGCGATCCGCAGCGGGGCGTCCGGCGCCGCCGGCTCGGCCACCGGCCGGCCGCCGACGACGGCCAGGCCGGCAGCGAGGTCGGCGACGGTGGTCGCGAGGACGCCGTTCTCCGCCATCCCGAACCACGAGTTGGCGCCCACCGGCCCGGGCACGACGTCCCGCCCCGGCTTGAGCGTGACCAGCCCGCAGGCGGCCGCGGGCAGCCGGAGCGACCCCATCCCGTCGTTGCCGTGGGCCAGCGGCACCACGCCGGCGGCGACCGCGGCCGCACTGCCACCGGAGGACCCCGCGGCGGAGCGCGCCGTGTCCCAGGGGTTGCGGGTGACCGACCCCGGGCCGTCGGTGGCGGCGTAGATGCACAGCTCGGGGACCCGGGTGACGCCGACGACCACCGCACCGGCAGCCCGCAGACGGGCGACGACGGGGTGGTCCGCCGACGCCGGGCGGGGGGCGTGCGCCCGCGAGCCGTCGGTGGCCACCTCGCCGGTGACCGCGACGTTGTCCTTGACCGCGACCGGCACGCCGGCGAGCGGGAGCTCCGCCCGCTGCGGCGAGCTGTCGACGGCGGCCGCCTCGGCGAGCGCCGCGGCCGTGCGCACCACCCGGAAGGCGCCGATCCGCGGCTCGACGTCGGCCAGCTGGGCCAGGTGGGCGCGCACCACCTCCACCGCGGACAGCTCGCCCGACCGGACGCGGGCGGCGATCTCGGTGGCCGGCAGCCCGACGAGGGACCGGTCGGAGACCTCGGGACCCGGCACCGGGGCTGCACTAGCGTCCATGCGGTCGAACCTATCCGGGGTCACCGACAGTCTCAGATCGGAGCGCGATGAGCGGGCAGCCGTACACCGGGGACGTGCAGGTCGGCGGGCCGGCCGACGTCCGGGAGCTCCCCGGGCTGACCATCGCGAAGCTGGCCGTGAGCGAGATGGCGAACAACGCCTACCTGCTCACCTCGCCCGCCACCGGGGAGGCGCTGCTCATCGATGCCGCGGCCGAACCGGAGGCGCTCCTGAGGCTGGTCGCCGGTGCCGACGTGCGCACGGTGGTCACCACGCACGGGCAC
This sequence comes from Geodermatophilaceae bacterium URHA0031, assembly GCA_000620205.1. Lineage (GTDB taxonomy): Bacteria > Actinomycetota > Actinomycetes > Mycobacteriales > Geodermatophilaceae > Modestobacter. Next base: position 434,526 of record JHVP01000001.1, read on the forward strand.
TGGGACCACCACCGGGCCCTCCCGCAGGTGGTGGAGGCGACCGGCGCGCAGACCGTCGCGCACCCGGCCGACGCGGCCGACCTGCCGGTCCCGGTCACCCGCCCGGTGGAGCACGGCGACACGATCGCCGTCGGCGACCAGGTGCTCGAGGTGGTGCACCTGCGCGGGCACACCCCCGGCAGCATCGCGCTGGTCTGGCGGGGTCCCGAGGGCGCCGGCACCCACGTCTGGACCGGGGACAGCCTCTTCCCCGGCGGGGTCGGGAACACCCAGCAGGACGCCGCCCGGTTCACCAGCCTGCTCGACGACGTGGAAGCCCGGCTGTTCGGCGAGCTCCCGGACGACACGTGGGTCTACCCCGGGCACGGCAAGGACACCACCCTCGGCGCGGAGCGGCCGCAACTGGCGGAGTGGCGCGAGCGCGGCTGGTGACCCGACCGGGTCGGTGGTGGCCGGTTCGACTGTGCACGACCGGGTAGAGGTTCACCGATGCCGTCCGGCGTCTGTCGCGGCCCGACGGCCGCGGCCCGACCGACCCCAGGAGACACCCGTGTCCATGACGAGCACCGACGCCGCCACCGGCGGCCGGGACATCAAGGCCCACGAGACCACCAGCTTCGCCGACCTCGGCAAGGAGATGTGGTCCTACCTGACCGGCAAGGGCGCAGCGATCAACTACCAGTTCGTCGACATGGTGGTGGAGGTGCCGCGGGAGACCGGCTCGGATGCCCCGCGCGCGACCTGGAAGCTGAACGGCACGCTGCGGATCACCACCGCCGAGAACGCCAGCCAGGGATGACCGCGGAGGTGACCCGCCTCGACGTGACCGCCGACCTGTCCCTCGAGGTCGACGGTGCGCCCGTGCGGGTCACCGCCGAGGGCGGTGACCTGGACGTGGTCGCCGACGACGTCCGCGGCTTCGTGCTCGCGCTCCGCGCGGCGGCCACCGCGCGGACCGGGGTCCGGCCGGGCAGGGCCGACGTCGGCGACCTCGCCGACGCGCTGGCCGGCGCCGGGCTCACCGCCCGGCTGCGTTCCCCGGCCCAGGACGTCGTCACCGTCGGCGCGGGCGTGGACTCCGCCCTCGGCGGTCTGCTGCTGGGCACCCGCCGGGCACGGCCCGACGCGCTCGGCATCGTCCGCGCCAGCGGCCGGGCACGTGCGGTCGGGACGGCGCTGACCGGCGCGGTGGTCCTCGTCGGTGCCGCTACCCTCCGCCGTCGGCGGCGTTAGTCCTCGAACAGCTCGACCAGTTCGTCCGCCGTCCCGGCGACGTGCAGCGGCACGACCGACACCGTCCACTCGGGCCGCCGGTCGTCGAGGTCGACGGCCAGGTCCCAGGCGGCGCGTGCGGTCAGCGGGCCGAAGCACGCGTCGTCCCCGTCCTCACCGACCGCGATCTCGACCAGCCAGGTGTCGGACAGGTCGGCGGCGAGCTCGGCGAAGTCGGGCTCGCTCTCCTCGTCGGGCTCGGGAGCGTCTGCCTGGACGGGGTAGATGAGCGCCATCCGTGCACGCTAGGCCCACCGCCGGGCCGCGGGAACGGGAGCGCCCCCGCCTTCCGCCGGCGACCGGCTCAGAGCTGGATGCCCCGGGTGAGCGCGCCGTCGACCACCAGGTTCGTGCCGGAGATGCGGCTCGCCACCGGGCTGCTCAGGAAGACGACCGCCCGGGCCGACTCCTCCGGCGTGCCCATCTGCCCGGTCGGGTTGAGGCCCAGCGCCGTGCTGAACAGGTCCGCGTTCCCCTGCTCGATCTGCTGCCAGACTCCGCCGGCGAAGTAGGTGTTGCCCGGGGACACGACGTTGGCCCGCACCCGGCCGGCCAGCTGGAGCGCCAGCCCGGAGACGTACCCGACGATGGCCGTCTTCATCGTCCCGTACGGGCCGGAGGCGAAGTCGGCCTCCCGCCCGGAGACGCTGGAGATCGCCACGACGGACCCGTTGGCGCTGGCCTCCAGGTGCGGCAGGGCGGCCGTCACCAGCCGCACGGTGTGCATGAGGTCGACCTCGAACGAGGTGTACCAGTTCTCCTCGGTGTCCGGGATGGCGAGCGCGCTGATGTTGGCCACCACGGCGTCGAGGCCGCCCAGCCGACCGGCAGCAGCCGCCACCCAGGCGGTCAGCGCCGCGCCGTCGCGGACGTCGAGCTGCCCGCCGCGCACCCCGCCGCCACGGCCGGCCAGCGCCTTCTCGGTCCCCTCGATCTCGCCGGAGTCGCGGGCGCAGAACTCCACGGCGGCGCCCTCGTCGACGAACGCCTCGACGATCGCGCGCCCGATGCCGCGGGTCCCACCGGTGACGAGCACGCGGGAGCCGGTCAGCTGCAGGTCCATGGTCGGTCCGATCTAGCGGAGGGCCGCTGCGCGGGCGCGCAGGTCGTCGTGCAGGCCGCCGTAGGCCGCGGCCCGGGGCAGCAGGGACTTGCGCGCCTTGACGACGGCGCTGTAGTTCGCGTCGACGACGTTGGCGATCGGGACCTCGGTGATCTGCGAGAGCAGCTGGTAGGCGTCCATCGGGGCCAGGCCGTACAGCTCCCCGAACCAGCGGACGAGCTCCACCTGGCCGATCCGCCAGGCGTCCTCGAGCGGGCGGCTGGAGCCGACGGTCATCCAGTGGGTGTCGTCCTCGAGCCGGGGCCAGGCGGGTGCGCCACCCTTGACCAGGTCGACGACCAGCGTGGTCGTCATGGCGCCCTCGACGGCGGTGCCGCAGGCCTCCCCCTCACCCTGGCGGTAGTGGCCGTCCCCGAGGGAGAACAGCGCGCCCTCGACGAAGACCGGCAGGAAGCAGGTGGTGCCCGCCCGCATTTGCGGGGTGTCCATGTTGCCGCCGAAGCGTTCGGGCACCAGCGAGCTGCGCGCCTCTCCGCCCGGCGGCGCGACGCCCACCGTGCCGAGCATCGGCTCGACCGGCAGGTCCACCGAGAAGTCGGTGGAGCCGGCCACGAAGGTGACCGTGTTGCGGGCGCGGTCCAGTTCGTAGATCCAGGTCGTGTCCGGCAGCGGGTCCTGCAGGGTGGCCACCCGGTCGGTGCTGGTGAGCCCGCCGAAGAACGGGATCGCGGCCGACGCGCCCCAGTCCCTGGCCGGCTCGAGCGCCACGAGGTGCACCGCGAGGGTGTCGCCGGGTTCGGCGCCCTCGACGTAGAACGGGCCGGTCTGCGGGTTGACGAAGCGCAGGTCGACCTTCTCGCTGGAGAGGTCCGCCACCGAGCGCAGCGCGCCGCCGAACGCGTCGTCGGACCACAGCCGCATCGCCGTCCCGGGCCGCACCCGCATCAGCGGCGCGACGCCGCCGAAGGTGTACGCGTACTGCTCAGGGGACGGGGTGACCTCGACGACGTCCATGACGCACAGTAGGACGGCGGGCAAGCCCAGCTCAGCGGCGCAGCCGGGCGCGCTCCGGGGTCAGCTCCGTGACGCTGGTGACCCCCAGCAGCTGCATCGTGCGGGTGACCTCCCGGGTCAGGATGTCGGCCGCCCGCTGCACCCCGCGCTCACCGCCGGCCATGAGGCCGTACAGGTAGGCCCGCCCGACCAGGCAGGCCCGCGCCCCGAGGGCGACCGCGGCGACCACGTCGGCGCCGTCCAGGACGCCGCCGTCCACGTACACCTCCGCCCGGTCCCCGACGGCTCGCGCGACGGCGGGCAGCTGCTCCAGCGGCGTGGGCGCGCGGTCCAGCTGCCGGCCGCCGTGGTTGCTGACGACGACGGCGTCGGCTCCGGCGTCCACGACCGCCCGTGCGTCGTCCACCCCCTGCACGCCCTTGACGACCAGCGCACCCGGCCAGGACGCGCGCAGCTGCTGCACGTCGGCGACCGTCGCCGCCGGCTCGAAGACGCGGTCGACCAGGTCCGCGATCGTGCCGCCCCAGGAGCGCAGCGAGGCGAACTCCAGCGGCGGGGTGGTGAGCAGGTCGACCCACCAGCGCGGGTGGACGGCGGCGTTCGCCATGGTCCGCACGGTCAGCGCCGGCGGGATCGAGAAGCCGTTGCGCACGTCACGCAGCCGCGGCCCGGCGACCGGGGTGTCGACGGTGAGCACCAGCGCCTCGTAGCCGGCCGCCCTGGCCCGCTCGACCAGGGCCGCGCTGGCGTCCCGGTCGCGCCACAGGTACAGCTGGAACCACTTCCGGGCGCCGGGCGCGGCGGCGGCCAGCGCCTCGACCGACGTCGTCCCCATCGTCGACAGCGCGTAGGGGACGCCGACCCGCTCGGCCACCCGGCCCACGGCGGACTCGCCCTCGCTGTTCATCAGCCGGGTGAAGCCGGTCGGCGCGAAGGCCAGCGGCAGGGCCGACGGCCCGCCGAGCAGCGTCGTCGAGGGGTCCACCACGCTCACGTCGCGCAGCACCCGCGGGCAGAACTCGACCCGCTCGAAGGCCTCACGCGAGCGCCGCAGCGAGATCTCCGCGCCGGCGGCGCCGTCGGTGTAGTCGAAGACGGCGCGCGGCACCGTCCGGCGGGCCAGCTCGCGCAGGTCACCGATCGTCGCCGCCCGGGCCAGCCGGCGGTCGGTGGCGTCGCCCGGCAACCGGCGGGGCCGGACCAGCTCGGAGAACTCCGACCAGCGAGGGACCCGGCGCTCGACCACGCCCCGACCCTGCCCCAGTCAGTACTGCTCGTCCAGGTAGAGCAGCGCGTAGGCGGCCAGCCAGTGCTCGACCATGTAGTCGCTGCCGCTGACCTGCGGCAGCGCCGCGGCGGCGTGCTCGGTCGCGGCGGTGAGCAGCTCGTCGCGCGCCGCGGGCCGCACCGCCGCGAGCCGGCGCAGGCACCACGCCCGGGAGAGGTTCAGCCCGTGCAGGTGCGCGGTCTGCCCGTCGCTCGCGTCGCTCACCACCGCCGGGGTGAACCGCGGGCGAGGGAGGAAGCGGGTCAGCCAGGGCTCCGGCTCCGGTAGCACCGTCGTCATCAGCACCGCCTCGACCAGCGACGGGGACAGGAAGTCCGACCCCGACGGCTCCCAGCGCACCGGGGCGTCGGCGTCGTCGGCGAACCAGCGCAGCGCCGCGTCGGTGAGCACGCCGGCGCTGCCCGCCCGGCGGGCGGCCGGCAGGGCCATCAGCAGGCCGAAGGCGCTGTTCGGGTGCAGCCCCGAGCGGACCGGGTAGGTGGCCGCCGGCAACCAGCGGGCGAAGGCGCCGAGGAAGTGGTCGGCCAGCGGCTGCAGCGCGGCGGCCCACCGGCGGACGTCGTCCGGGGCGTCCGGCGCCGCGGCCCAGGAGGCCGCCTCCTCGACCAGGGTCAGCGCCCACGCCCAGCCGTAGGGGCGCTCCCAGCCCGGGTGCGCGACGGCGTGGGCCACCTCGGCCGCGATCGCCCCGGCGCTCCAGTGCTCGTCGAACACGGCCCGGATCTCCGCGGCGGGCACCGCGGCGGGCGCCAGCCGCAGCAGTCGGAGCAGCACCCAGTGCATCTCCACCGAGGAGTGCCAGTCGTAGCTGCCGTAGAACGCCGGGTGCCGGTCCCGCGGCCGGATCGGTGCGTCGCCCGGCCCGGTGTAGTGCACGTACAGCCCGTTCGGGAACTCCTCGCGCACCGTCCGCAGCGCGGTGGCGGCGAGCTCCGGTGCGGCGGCGGGCAGTTCCGGGGTCACGGCAGCCGGGTGGCCTGCACCGTCAGCGGCTCGGCGTGCGGGGCCCGACCGTTCGACGACGCGCCGGCCGGCAGCGCGCCAGCCGCCGAGCTGTTCCGCGAGGTCGGCAGCCACCTCCCCCACCAGCGCAGCACGTGCTCCAGCCGGGCCTGCCGGTGCTTCGGCCGGCCGGACCGGGACAGCTCGTGCCCCTCCCCCGGGAACAGCAGCAGCTCGGTGGGGACGCCGCGGCGCTTGAGCTCCACGTAGAGCCGGGTGCCCTGCTCCAGCGGGCAGCGCCAGTCCTCCTCGGAGTGGATCACCATCGTCGGCGTGGTGATCCGGTGAGCGTGCGCCATCGGCGACTGCGCGGCGATCCGCTCGGGGTCGGTGCCCACGTACTCGTCGGGGAAGAAGAACCCGATGTCGGAGGAGCCGACGAAGCTGACCGGGTCGTTGAAGGCCCGCTCGCTGATGCCGGCGACGAACCGGTCGGTCCGGCCGAGCAGCAGCGTGGTCATGAACCCGCCGTAGGAACCACCCATGATGCCGACCCGCGAGGAGTCCAGGGTCGGGTCCTCGAGCGCGGCGTCCAGGAACGCCAGGACGTCGTCCGCGTCCCGCTCGCCCATGTGCTCCTTGACGACCCGCCCGTGCGCCTGGCCGTAGCCGGAGGAGCCGCGCGGGTTGCACTGGACCACCGCGTAGCCGGCCTCGACGTAGGCCTGGGTCTCGTCGAACAGCGTCCAGCCGTACTGGGCGAACGGGCCGCCGTGCACGGTGAGCAGCACCGGGTGCGGCCCCGGGCCGGGCGGGGTGGTGACCCAGCCGTGCACCGGGTAGCCGTCGGGTGCGGTCGCGGTCGTCTCCCGCATCCGGTGCAGCCGGCCGGTGGCCTGCAGCGGGGCACCGAACCCGGTGATCAGCCGGCGCCGGCCCGGGGTGATCGCTATCAGCTCGCCCGCGGACCGGTCGTGCGCCACGGTGGCGACGACGACGCCCCCGCCCACCCCGATCCCGCGCACCGTGTAGTGGCCGTCGACCAGCGGCTCGGGCGCCCCGCCGGACAGCGGCACGCGGAGCAGCTCGACCGCGCCGCGCCGCTGGATGCCGATGAACGCCGCCCCGCCGGCGACCACCGTCGCCGGGGTCTCGTCACCCCGGTCGTGCTCCTCGGGGTCGAGCAGCGGCTCCACCGGACCGCCGGCGGCGGGCACCCGGCACAGCGTGGAGTTCCGGCCGACGAAGTCGCGGCCCAGCGGACCGAGGTCGGGCTGCGCGGTGAGGTAGATGGTGCTGCCGGCGGGGTCCTCGGGGTCGTAGGCCGGGTGGGAGACCGCCGACCGCGAGTCGGTCACCTTCCGCAGGCCGGTGCCGTCCGGGCGCACGGCGTAGACGTCGGTGACCCGGTCGGTGTCCGCGCCGTCGTGCCGGGCCGAGACGAAGGCCAGCTCGGTGCCGTCCGGGCTCCAGGCCACGTCGGTGTCGTCCACGTCCCCGCCGGTGACCTGGAACGGTGGCGGCGGCGCGACGCCGTCGTCCTCGGTCTCGGCGGGCAGGTCCACCACGAAGACGTGGCTGCGCCGGTCGTTGGTGAAGCCGACCCCGTCGGCCCGGTACTTCAGCGTGGTGATCAGCCGCGGGGCCTCCGCCGCCGGCGGGACGTCCTCGTCGGTGCCGTAGCGACCGGCCTCGGGCACCCGGGCGGTGTAGGCCAGCCGGCGGGAGTCCGGCGACCAGACCGGCGTCCCGGCGCCGAGGTGGTGGTCGGTGAGCGCGCGCGCCACTCCCCCGTCCGTCGCCAGGACGTGCAGCTGCGGCTTGCCCTTCGGCTCGGCCGAGAGGTAGGCCAGCCAGCGGCCGTCCGGGGAGAACACCGGCTCGGTGTCGCGGTGCCCGTGGGTGAGCGGGCGGGCCGGCGCCGACCCGTCCGTCGGCACGGTCCACAGCTGGCCGCGGTACTCGTCGGCGTCGAGGTCCAGCCGGGAGACGGAGACGACGGCGGTGCTGCCGTCCGGGGAGACCGTCGGTACACCCGGGACGCGCAGCAGGGAGAGGTCGGTCGGCCGCATGACGGGCACGCTAGCCCAGGGGCGCCGCCCGGAGATGATGAGGACCGCTAACGGGTGAGGCCCTAGGGTGCGGGCATGACTCGTCGCGTGTTCTCCGGTGGCAAGGTCCTCGACGGCACGGGTGCCCCGGCGGCGCCTGCGGACGTGGTGATCGAGGACGGCCGGATCGTCGAGGTCGGCTCCGGGCTGGACGGCGACGAGGTGGTCGACTGCACGGGCGCGACCGTGCTGCCGGGCCTGTTCGACTGCCACGTGCACGTGATGATGAGCGGTGTCGACACCCTGCGGCAGCTGCAGACGCCCTTCGGCTACGGCTACTACGAGGCGCTGCACAACCTGCGGCGCACCCTCGCGCAGGGCATCACCTCGGTCCGGGACGCCGGCGGTGCCGACCTGGGCGTCGCCGAGGCGGTCCGCAACGGGCTGATCGCCGGCCCGCGGATGCAGATCGCGATCAGCATGCTGTCCCAGACCGGCGGCCACGGCGACGGCTGGCACGTCTGCGGCGCCGACCTGCCGATCTTCGCCCCGCACCCGGGCCGGCCGGCGACCGTCGTCGACGGCCCGGACGAGATGCGGCGCACCGTCCGCCAGCTGCTGCGGGCCGGCGCCGACGTCATCAAGGTGGCCACCAGCGGCGGCGTCCTCTCGGCGCGGGACGACCCGCGGCACCCGCACTTCCGCGCCGCCGAGCTCGACGTCCTGGTGGAGGAGGCCGAGGCGGCGGGGGTGTACGTCATGTCCCACGCACAGGGTGCCGGCGGGATCAAGGCCGCAGTGCGTGCCGGGATCCGCTCCATCGAGCACGGCATCTTCCTCGACGACGAGGCGATCGACCTGATGCTGCAGCGCGGCACCTGGCTGGTGCCGACCCTGGCCGCACCGCGCGCCGTGCTGGCGGCGGTGGCCGCCGGCGCCTCACTGCCGCAGACGGTGATCGACAAGGCCCGCACCGTGCAGGCGGCCCACGACGAGTCGGTCGGCCGGGCGATCGCGGCCGGGGTGAAGGTCGCCATGGGCACCGACAGCGGCGTCGGCCCGCACGGGGACAACCTCGTCGAGCTGGGCCTGATGGCCGACTGCGGGATGCGCCCGGAGCAGGCCTGGCACGCCACCACCCTGTCGGCGGCGGAGCTGCTCGGCGTGGCCGACCAGCTGGGCAGCCTCGAGCCCGGCAAGCGGGCCGACGTCGTGGTCCTCGAGGGCGACGCCAGCGACCTCAGCGGTCTGTCCGGCCGGGTCCGCGAGGTCTGGCGGGACGGCTCGCTGGTCGCCACCGGCGGCGCGACGGTCGAGGCCGGGACCGTCGCGCCCGGCTGAGCCCCCTGGTCCGGCAGTCGTCAGGGAGCGGGGACGTCAGGGACGGCGGGGCTCCTCGGCCTCGGCGGCCGCGGCGGTGCGCCCGGAGTCGTCGGTGTGCACCGCTGCCTCACCGCCGGCCACCCGCGGCTGCTCGTCGTCGTCCGGGGTCTCCCCGCGGGTCTTCATCAGGCTGGCGACGGTGGCGATGACCAGGACGCCGAGGATGACGGTGAGGGACAGCCAGATCGGGATCTCCGGGACCGCCTCGATGTGCTCCCCGCCGTTGATGAACGGCAGCTCGTTCGAGTGCAGCGCCTCCATGATCAGCTTCACCCCGATGAAGGCCAGGATCACCGCCAGGCCGATGGAGAGGTAGACCAGCCGCTTGAGCAGCCCACCGAGCAGGAAGTAGAGCTGGCGCAGGCCCATCAACGCGAAGATGTTCGCGGTGAAGACGATGAACGGCTCCTTGGTGAGCCCGAAGATCGCCGGGATGCTGTCCAGCGCGAACAGCAGGTCGGTCGTCCCCAGCGCCAGGAACACCACGATCATCGGCGTCCACAGCTTCTTGCCGTTCGAGCTGACCCGGAGCTTGTTCTCGTGGAAGTCCGGGGTCATCGGCAGGACCTTGCGCATCCGCCGGATGAAGGCGTTCTCCTCGTAGTCCTCGTCCTCGTCCCTGTTCCGGATCAGGTTGATCGCGGTGTACACGAGGAAGGCGCCGAAGATGTAGAACACCCAGGTGAAGCGCTCGATCACCGCGGCGCCGAGCAGGATGAAGACCCCGCGGAGCACCAGCGCGATGATGATCCCGACCATCAGGACCTCTTGCTGCAGCTTCCTGGGGACCTGGAAGCGCGCCATGATGATCACGAAGACGAACAGGTTGTCGACCGACAGCGAGTACTCGGTCAGCCAGCCGGCGTAGAACTCCGTCGCGAACTGGGTGTTGGTCACCCCCAGCACCACCGCCCCGAAGACCAGCGCGAGGGCGACGTAGAAGACGACCCAGGCGGTCGCCTCCTTCACCGAGGGCTCGTGCGGACGGCGGACGACGAGGGCGAGGTCGGCGAGCAACAGGACCGTGAGCCCCACGAACGTCGCGATCTCGAACCAGACGGGGAGCTCCACGGGACCCGACTCTACGGGTCACCTCCCGGGTGTACCGGCCAACGAAATGGTGCCCGCGGGCACCTCCCGCCCGGGCTCGGCTGTGTGCTGGCCCGGCGCGCGCTGAGCCGCTGGTCAGCCGTCGAGGAGCGGCACCGACCGGTCGGCCGGAGCGGTGGCGAGCGCCGTCCCGAGGGTGAGGACGCTGCTCCGCAGCCGCTGGGCCCCGTCGTCGCCGAGCTGCCCGACGACGGCTGCCAGCAACCGGATCCGCAGTCCCTCCACCTGGTCGAGCACCACCCGTCCGGCCTCGGTCAGGTGGACGAGGGAGCCCTGCTCCGGGCCGGCCGGGGACGCCGGGTGGCGGTGCCGGCCGAGCAGGCCGCGGCGCTCCAGCGCGGCCACCGTCGCCGGCCCGGCATCGTCCACCTGACCGGTCCGGCGGGCGACGGCCCGCGGGTGCTCCGCGCCCTCGGCGACGGCGAGCAGCGCCTGCAGCTCGCCGGCCCGCAGACCCGAGACCCCGTCGAGCCGGCGGGCCAGCCCGTCGACCAGCCGGCCGAGCTCGGCGAGGTCGTCGAGCAGGCCGAACAGGTCGGTCGGCCCGTCGACCGGCGACCTGTCCAGCTCTGCGACGGTCACCTACCGGCCGCCGGAGGGGCCTGCTCGACACCAGGAGCAGCGACGGCGTCGTCCGCACCGGAGTCCGGTCCGCCCACCGCCGGGGCCGCGGCGTCCCGGACGCGACGCCGTTCGCGGACCTTGCGGTCGTGCCGCAGGCTGGTCAGCGTCGTCACGAGCAGGGTCACCAGGATGACCGCCAGCGACAGCCAGGTCGGGATCTCCGGGATGGCGGTGATGTGCTCGCCGCCGTTGACCCAGGACAGCTCGTTGGTGTGCAGCGCGTGGATGACCAGCTTGGCGCCGATGAAGGCGAGGATCACCGCGAGGCCGTAGGCCAGGTAGACCAGCCGGTCGAGCAGGCCGTCGATGAGGAAGAACAGCTGCCGCAGACCCAGCAGCGAGAAGGCGTTGGCGGCGAAGACCAGGTAGGTGTCCTGGGTGAGACCGAAGATCGCCGGGATCGAGTCGACGGCGAAGATGATGTCGGCGGTGCCGATGGCGATCAGCGCGATGGCGAGCGGGGTGATGTACCGCTTGCCCTGCAGCGTCACCGTAATCCTGTCGCCGTGGTGCTCCTCGGTCGTGGGGACGACCTTGCGCACCAGCCGCAGGACGGCGTTCTCCTGGTACTCCTCCTCGCCCTCGTGCCCACCGCTGCGGGCCTGCACCCAGGCGGTGTAGATGAGGATGGCGCCGAAGAGGTAGAAGACCCAGCTGAAGTTCTCGATCGCCGCAGCGCCGACGAGGATGAAGATCGTGCGCAGCACCAGCGCGAAGGTGATCCCGAAGAGCAGCACCTTCTGTTGCGCGATCCTCGGCACGCCGAAGCTGGCCATGATCAGGACGAAGACGAAGAGGTTGTCCACCGAGAGGCTCTTCTCGGTGATGTAGCCGGCGAAGTACTCACCGCCGGGGGTCGCGCCGCCGAACCACAGCACCAGCAGCCCGAAGACGACGGCGATGCCGATGTAGACCGCCGACCAGGTGGCTGCCTCGCGGAGAGAGGGTGCGTGCGGGGTCCGGACGTGGCCGACGAAGTCGAAGACCAGCATCCCGACGATCGCGGCGATGGTGATCGCCCAGATCCAGAAGGGGACGTCCATGAGCTCAGTTCCTCCGGTGCTACTGGCGTGTGCGTCAGTACCCGGAGGTCTCTCCCACCGACCCTTTTCCGGTCGGCCGGCAGCGCCGGAGGTCATGGGACCTCGTGTTGACGACGCTGCCGCGGCGGGATACTCCCCTCCACGTCGAACCGGTCCTGCCCAGGCGGCATCGCCGGACCGGACGCGGTTCGTCAGAAGGCTGAACGCTCACCAGGCGGCCGGAGTTCCCGACCCTCACGGCGACGTCCGCGCCCGGCGGACGGCGGGCGCGGACTGCCACTCCCGACCCCTCGCGCTGGCACCCCGCGCCCGCTCTTCGACGGTCTCCCAGACCCATAGGCGTTGAACGCCCACGACCCACTCCCGGCCGGGGAATGGGCCGTGGGCGTTCGACGCGTCGGGCGGCGTCCCGCGTCAGGCGTGGGCGGCGTCGAACTGCCGCAGCTCACGCTTGAGCTCGTTCAGCTCGTCGCGCAGCCGGGCGGCGACCTCGAACTGCAGCTCCCGGGCCGCCGCCAGCATCTGCTCGTTCATGGAGGTGATCATGTCGGCCAGCTCGTTGCGCGGCAGGCCCTGCACGTCGATCGACCCGGCCTTGGCCTTGCTCTTCGACGACAGCCCCGGCACCGGCGACTTGCCCCGGGACTGCTGCCGGCCCGAGCCGCCGAGCAGCTCGGTGGACGCCTCGGCGTCCTCCGCGGCCTTGTAGATGCCGTCGAGGATGTCGACGATCTTCTTCCGCAGCGGCGTCGGGTCGATGCCGTGCTCGGTGTTGTAGGCCATCTGCTTGTCGCGACGGCGGCTGGTCTCGTCGATCGCCTGCGCCATCGACGGGGTGATCTTGTCGGCGTACATGTGCACCTGGCCGGACACGTTGCGGGCGGCACGGCCGATGGTCTGGATCAGCGACGTGCCCGAGCGGAGGAAGCCCTCCTTGTCGGCGTCCAGGATCGCCACCAGCGACACCTCGGGCAGGTCGAGCCCCTCGCGCAGCAGGTTGATGCCGACCAGCACGTCGTACTCGCCCTGCCGGAGCTCGCGCAGCAGCTCGACCCGGCGCAGCGTGTCCACCTCGGAGTGCAGGTAGCGGACCTTGATGCCCAGCTCGAGCAGGTAGTCGGTGAGGTCCTCGGACATCTTCTTGGTCAGCGTGGTGACCAGGACCCGCTCGTCCTTCTCGGTTCGCAGCCGGATCTCGTGCACCAGGTCGTCGATCTGGCCCTTGGTCGGCTTGACCACGACCTCGGGGTCGATCAGGCCGGTGGGGCGGATGACCTGCTCCACCACGTCGCCCTGGACCCGGCCGAGCTCGTAGCTGCCCGGCGTCGCCGACAGGTAGACGGTCTGGTGGATCCGGTCGGTGAACTCCTCCCACTTCAACGGCCGGTTGTCCATCGCCGAGGGCAGCCGGAAGCCGTGCTCGACGAGCGTGCGCTTGCGGCTCATGTCGCCCTCGTACATGCCACCGATCTGCGGCACGGTCACGTGCGACTCGTCGATGACGAGCAGGAAGTCGTCCGGGAAGTAGTCGATGAGGCAGGCGCCGGCCGAGCCGGGGGCCCGGCCGTCGATGTGCCGGGAGTAGTTCTCGATGCCCGAGCAGAACCCGACCTGGCGCATCATCTCGATGTCGTAGGTGGTGCGCATGCGCAGCCGCTGGGACTCCAGCAGCTTGCCCTGCTTGTCCAGCTCGGCCAGCCGCTGCTCCAGCTCGGCCTCGATGGTCTGGATCGCCCGCTCCATCCGCTCCGGGCCGGCGACGTAGTGGGTGGCCGGGAAGACGAACAGCTCGTCGACCTCGCGGACGACCTCGCCGGTGAGCGGGTGCAGGTAGTACAGCCGCTCGATCTCGTCGCCGAACATCTCGATCCGGCAGGCGAGCTCCTCGTAGACCGGGAAGACCTCGATGGTGTCGCCGCGGACCCGGAACGTGCCGCGGGTGAAGGACAGGTCGTTGCGGGTGTACTGCTCGGTGACGAGGGTGCGCAGCAGCTCCTCCTGCGAGCGCTGCTCCCCCACCTTCACCTTGAGGGCCCGCTCCACGTACTCCTGCGGCGTGCCCAGGCCGTAGATGCACGAGACGGTGGAGACGACGACGACGTCCCGCCGGGTGAGCAGGCTGTTGGTCGCCGAGTGCCGCAGCCGCTCGACCTCCTCGTTGATCGAGGAGTCCTTCTCGATGTAGGTGTCCGTCTGCGGGACGTAGGCCTCGGGCTGGTAGTAGTCGTAGTAGGAGACGAAGTACTCGACGGCGGCGTCGGGCATCAGCTCCCGGAACTCGTTGGCCAGCTGGGCCGCGAGGGTCTTGTTCGGCGCCATGACCAGCGTCGGACGCTGCACCTGCTCGATCAGCCAGGCGGTGGTCGCCGACTTGCCGGTGCCGGTGGCACCCAGCAGGACGGTGTCGGTCTCCCCCGCGTTGACCCGCTCGGCGAGGGCCTTGATCGCCGCCGGCTGGTCACCGGAGGGCTCGAACTCGCTGACGACCTGGAACCGCCCGCGGGTGGGCCGGATGTCGGTGGAGGTGGACACGCCGTCGACGGTACGACGGGGGTGCGACAGAACGGGGGCTCCGTCGTCGGGAGGGGGCCGTGGGTCCGCAGTCAGCGGGCTGCCGGCGACCGGGCTGGCACACTCCTGGTCGAGCTGCCCGTCCGAGCGGCACCGCACACGTGTCCTGGGTCATGCCAGGTGTGCGGACGCCCGACTGCGGGCATCCGACAGCGAACCCCCTGGTTCAGCTGCCACGAACCCCGCCCCTGCGCCTGCGCGCGGGGCGCTCAGCAGGAGGACGACCTTCCCCATGACCACCCAGGTGTGGCCCGGTTCCGCTTACCCCCTCGGCGCGACCTACGACGGCACCGGCACCAACTTCGCGATCTTCAGCGAGGTGGCCGAGAAGGTCGAGCTGTGCCTCTTCGACGAGGCCGGCAACGAGACGCGCATCCGCCTGCCGGAGATGGACGCCTACGTCTGGCACGCCTTCCTCCCCGGCATCCAGCCCGGGCAGCGCTACGGCTTCCGGGTGCACGGCCCGCACAACCCCGCGCAGGGCCACCGGTGCAACCCGGCCAAGCTGCTGCTGGACCCCTACGCCAAGGCCATCGACGGCCAGATCGACTGGGACGAGTCGGTCTTCGGGTACCACTTCGCGACCGGCGAGAAGAACGACGACGACTCCGCGGCGCACATGCCGAAGTCCGTCGTCATCAACCCCTACTTCGACTGGGGCGTGGACCGCCCGCCGAAGACGCCCTACAACAAGACGGTCATCTACGAGGCCCACGTCAAGGGCCTGACGATGACCCACCCGCGGGTGCCGGAGGCGCTGCGCGGCACCTACGGCGGCGTCGCGCACCCCGCGATCATCGAGCACCTGCAGAGCCTGGGCATCACCGCCATCGAGCTGATGCCGGTGCACCAGTTCGTGCAGGACGACACGCTGCAGCAGAAGGGCCTGCGCAACTACTGGGGCTACAACACGATCGGCTTCTTCGCGCCGCACAACGAGTACGCGCAGGACACCGACGGCCAGCAGGTGCAGGAGTTCAAGGGCATGGTCCGCGCCCTGCACGAGGCGGGCATCGAGGTCATCCTCGACGTCGTCTACAACCACACCGCCGAGGGCAACCACATGGGCCCGACGCTGTCCTTCCGCGGCATCGACAACAAGGCCTACTACCGGCTGGTCGAGGACGACAAGCAGTACTACATGGACACCACCGGCACCGGGAACTCGCTGAACGTCGCGACCCCGCAGTCGTTGCAGCTGATCATGGACTCGCTGCGCTACTGGGTGACCGAGATGCACGTCGACGGCTTCCGCTTCGACCTCGCCTCGTCGCTGGCCCGCCAGTTCCACGAGGTCGACCGGCTGTCGGCGTTCTTCGACCTCTGCCACCAGGACCCGATCGTCAGCCAGGTCAAGCTGATCGCCGAGCCGTGGGACATCGGCGACGGCGGGTACCAGGTCGGCAACTTCCCCGCGCTGTGGACCGAGTGGAACGGCAAGTACCGGGACACGGTCCGCGACTTCTGGCGCGGCGAGGACGCCACCATCGGCGAGTTCGCCAGCCGGATCACCGGCTCGGCCGACCTGTACCAGCACTCCGGTCGGCGCCCGGTGGCCAGCATCAACTTCGTCACCGCGCACGACGGCTTCACCCTCAACGACCTGGTCTCCTACAACGAGAAGCACAACGAGGCCAACGGCGAGGACAACAACGACGGCGAGAGCCACAACCGCAGCTGGAACTGCGGCGTCGAGGGGCCGACCGACGACCCGGGGATCCTCGCGCTGCGCGCGCAGCAGCGGCGCAACTTCATCACCTCGCTGATGCTCAGCCAGGGCGTGCCGATGCTGCTGCACGGCGACGAGCTGGGCCGCACCCAGGGCGGCAACAACAACGGTTACTGCCAGGACGACGAGATCACCTGGATCGACTGGGAGAACGTCGACGAGGGCCTGCTGGAGTTCACCAAGCTGGTCACCAAGCTGCGCACCGACCACCCGACCTTCCGGCGCCGGAGGTTCTTCCACGGCCGTCCGGTGCGCCGGGAGGAGGGCGACCCGGTGCAGGACATCGCCTGGCTGACCCCGGCCGGCGAGGTCATGGACGACGACGACTGGGACGTCGGCTTCGCCAAGTCGCTGGCCATGTACCTCAACGGCCACGGCATCCGGGAGACCGACGAGCGCGGCGAGGACGTCATCGACGACTGCTTCTACCTCGCGTTCAACGCCTCCCACGACCCGATCGACTTCACCCTGCCCAGCAGCGACTACGCCGAGGGCTGGACCGTCGTCGTCGACACCGCCGAGCTCGACGAGGTCGAGCCGGTCCAGGTCAAGGCCGGCGAGACGCTGACCATCGCCCCCCGGGCCACCGTGGTGCTGCAGGCGGCGGCGTGAGCGAGTCGACCGACGGCCGCCGCCGCTCGGTGCCCGCCGGCACCTACCGGCTGCAGGTGACCGCCGACTTCACCCTGGACGACGCCGCGTCGGTGGCCGGCTACCTGGCCGACCTCGGGGTGACGCACGCCTACTCCTCGCCGCTGCTGCGGTCCGCGGCCGGGAGCACGCACGGCTACGACACCGTCGACCACGCGCACATCGACGAGCCGCGCGGCGGGCGGGCCGGGCTCGACCGGTTCGTCGCCGCGCTGCACTCCTCCGGCCTCGGCCTGGTCCTGGACCTGGTGCCCAACCACATGGGCGTCAGCGACCCGGCCGAGTCCGGCTGGTGGTGGGACCTGCTGCAGCACGGGCGGGACAGCGCGCACGCCGACGCCTTCGACGTCGACTGGGACTTCGGCGGCGGCCGGATCCGCATCCCGGTGCTGGGCAGCGCGGACGACGTCTCGAAGCTGGAGGTCGTCGGTCACGAGCTCCACTACTACGACAACCGCTTCCCGATCGCCCCGGGCACCGGACAGGGCACGCCGCAGGAGGTGCACGACCGGCAGCACTACGAGCTGGTCGACTGGCGGCGCGCGGACGACCAGCTGAACTACCGCCGGTTCTTCGCGATCAACACCCTCGCCGGGCTCCGGGTGGAGGACCCGGAGGTCTTCCGGGCCACCCACGCGCTGGTCGTCGAGCTGGTGGAGAACGGCTCGGTGGACGCGCTGCGGATCGACCACCCGGACGGGCTGGCCGATCCCAAGGGCTACCTGGAGCGGCTCGCGGAGGCCACCGGCGACCGGTGGACCGTCGTCGAGAAGATCCTCGAGCCGGGTGAGGAGCTGCCGGCGAGCTGGAAGACCGCGGGGACGACGGGCTACGACGCGCTCGCCGAGGTCGACGACGTGCTCGTCGACCCGGCCGGCGAGGCGGCGATCACCGCGCTGGACACCGAGCTCGCCGGCGCGCCGGTCGACTACGCGCAGCTGGTGCACGACTGCAAGCGCGAGGTCACCGACGGCATGCTCGGCTCGGAGGTGGCCCGGCTGCACCGGATCGTCGGTGAGCTGCCGGGTGTGCCGGCCGAGCAGGTCACCGAGGGGCTCGCGGAGCTGCTGGCCAGCTTCCCGGTCTACCGGAGCTACCTGCCCGACGGCCGGGAGCACCTGGACGAGACGGTCGCTGCGGTCAAGCGGCGCCGCCCCGACCTGACCGCCGCCGTCGAGGCCCTGCACCCGCTGCTGGGGACCGCCGGGACCGAGCTGGCCACCCGCTTCGAGCAGACCTCCGGGCCGGTCATGGCCAAGGGCGTGGAGGACAGCGCCTACTACCGGTGGGCGCGGTTCGTCGCGCTCAACGAGGTCGGTGGCGACCCGGCCCGGTTCGGGACGACGGTCGCGCAGTTCCACGCCGCGCAGCAGCACCGGGCCGAGGTCAAGCCGGCCTCGATGACGACGCTGTCCACCCACGACACCAAGCGCAGCGAGGACGTCCGGGCCCGCCTCGCCGTGCTGGCCGAGCAGCCGACCGAGTGGGCGCAGCTGGTCCGCCGGCTGCTCGACCGGCACCCGCTCACCGACCGCTCGCTGGCACACCTGGTCTGGCAGAACCTGGTCGGCGCCTGGCCGCTGTCCCGCGAGCGGGCGCACGCCTACGTGGAGAAGGCCGCCCGCGAGGCAGGCACCTCGACCACCTGGACCAACCCGGTGCAGGAGTTCGAGGACCAGTTGCACGCGCTCGTCGACGCCGCCTACGACGACGCCACGACGCACGCCGAGATCGAGGAGTTCGTCGCCCGGATCGCGCCGTTCGGGTACAGCAACTCGCTGTCGCAGAAGCTGCTGCAGCTGGCGATGCCCGGCGTCCCGGACGTCTACCAGGGCACCGAGCTGTGGGACTTCTCGCTGGTCGACCCGGACAACCGCCGTCCGGTCGACTACGCGCGGCGGCGGGAGCTGCTGGCCCGGCTGGACGAGGGCTGGGTGCCACCGGTCGACGAGACCGGCGCCGCGAAGCTGCTGGTGGTCTCCCGGGTGCTGCGGCACCGGCGGGACCACCCCGAGGCATTCGCCGGCTACACCGCGCTGGAGGCCACCGGAGCGGCTGCGGACTCCGTCGTCGCCTTCGACCGCGGCGGGGTCGTCGCGGTGGCGACCAGGCTGCCGGTGCGGCTGGCGGCCACCGGGTGGGGCGACACCGCGCTGCAGCTCCCGACCGGCGCCTGGCGGGACCTGCTCACCGGTGCCCGGGTGGTCTCCGCCGCCGGCGGGGCCCCGCTGACCGAGGTGCTCGCCCAGCTCCCGGTCGCCCTGCTCGTCCGCGACTGAAGAAGGACCCCCTTCCTCCCCATCCTCCGCAGGCTCAGGCTGGGCCCCTGGAAGGGGGCCGCTCCAGCACGTCACCTGGCTCAGGATGGGCCCCTGGAAGGGGGCCCCTCCAGCACGTCACGGAGCTCGCAGAGGGGCTCTGTGGGGGATCACACATCGACACAGGGTCACGGGCCGGGGACGCGCACGTGTCCCCGGCCCGGCCTGTCGGGGGGCGTGAGGGTCTCGGGTGCCGAGACGTCGACACCACAGGAAGCGAGACCCGCAAGTCTCGCTTACCGTTCTCGGCGTCCCGGGCCACACCGGCCGGGCACGAGGCACCGGACCGCCGAACCCCGTCCGCCGGCAGCCTGACACCGACCCACCCAGGACGGGGGCGGGGGACCCACTTCCGACGCGCCCTGCGCGTCTCGGGGTGAAGCCGTGCCGTGCCCACAGGGCACCGGCCGGCCGGGCACCGATTCGCCCGAACCCGACAGCTCACCTCGTAAGCGGTGATCGGGAGGATCACCCATGTTCGAGTCCCTGCACGTCCGCGCCCGCCGCACCGTCGCGGGCGGGGCCGTCGCCCTCGGCGCTGCCGCCGTCGGCATCGGCCTCCTCACCTCGCCTGCATCCGCGGCGGAGACCCACGACTGGACCGGCGTCGCCGACTGCGAGTCCGGCGGCAACTGGAGCATCAACACCGGCAACGGCTACTACGGCGGCCTGCAGTTCTCCCAGAGCACCTGGGCGGGCTACGGCGGCACGGCCCTGGCGGCGCGAGCCGACCTGGCCACGCCGGCGCAGCAGATCGAGATCGCCGAGAAGGTCCTCGCCGGTCAGGGCGTCGGCGCCTGGCCGGTCTGCGGCAAGTTCCTGACCGGGGGCACCACCCCCGCGGCCGGCGCCCCGGCGCCGGCCCCGGCCCCGGCCGCGGCTCCGGCTGCGGCCCCGGCCGCGTCCTCGGGCGGTTCGTACACCGTGCAGTCCGGCGACACCCTCTCGAAGATCGCCGCTGCGAACGGCACGACCTGGCAGGCGCTCGCCGCGCTGAACTCGTCGACCGTGAGCGACCCGAACCGCATCTCCGTGGGCCAGGTCCTGGCCGTCTGAGCGGTCCGGGCAGCCGGGGCCACGCCCCGGCTGCCCGGTGCACCGGACGGTTGAGGGCCGGGCGCGCGGGCATGAAGGCCCCGTCCCACCGCGCGTCCCACCCCCATCGCCCCTGGAGGCCCCCGCATGTCCGAGCCCGTCGAGTTCTCCGTCTGGGCTCCGCTGCCCGAGCGGGTGCGGCTCACCGTCGACGGCGCAGTGCACGACATGCAGCGGGACGACGCGGGGTGGTGGCGTACCACCGTCGACGTGTCCCCCGAGGCCGACTACGGCTTCCTGCTCGACGACACCGGGACGCCGCGGCCCGATCCGCGCTCGCGGCGCCAGCCCGACGGCGTCCACGGGCTCTCCCGCCGCTTCGACCCGTCGGCCCACAGCTGGGGTGACGGCGCCTGGACCGGACGGCCGCTCGCCGGTGGCGTGGTCTACGAGCTGCACGTCGGCACCTTCACCACGGAGGGCACGCTGGACGCCGCTGCCCGCAACCTCGACCACCTGGTCGACCTGGGCGTGGACTTCGTCGAGCTGCTCCCGGTCAACGCGTTCAACGGCACCCACAACTGGGGCTACGACGGTGTCGCCTGGTACGCAGTCCAGGAGACCTACGGCGGCCCAGCCGCCTACCAGCGCTTCGTGGACGCCTGCCACCAGCGCGGCCTCGGCGTCATCCAGGACGTCGTCTACAACCACCTGGGTCCGTCGGGGAACTACCTGCCGGAGTTCTTCCCGATCTTCGCCGAGGGCGGGGCGAACACCTGGGGCAACTCGATCAACCTCTCCGGCCCGGACTCCGACGAGGTCCGCCGCTACATCATCGACAACGCGCTGATGTGGCTGCGGGACATGCACGTCGACGGGCTGCGGCTGGACGCCGTGCACGCCCTGGTCGACGAGCGGGCCACCCACGTGCTCGAGGAGATGGCCGCGGAGGTGGAGAAGCTCTCGGTGGCCGAGGGCCGCCCGCTGACGCTGATCGCCGAGAGCGACCTCAACGACCCCTCGCTCGTCACCCCGCGGGTGGCCGGCGGCAAGGGCCTGGACGCGCAGTGGAGCGACGACTTCCACCACTCGCTGCACACCCAGCTCACCGGCGAGGCGCAGGGCTACTACGCCGACTTCGCCGCCGGCGGGCTCGGCGGACTCGCCAAGGTGCTCACCGGCGCCTACTTCCACGCCGGGGACTGGTCCAGCTTCCGCCGGCGGCACCACGGCCGCCCGGTCGACACCACCTCGCTGCCCGGCTGGAAGTTCCTCGGCTACCTGCAGGACCACGACCAGATCGGCAACCGCGCCGTCGGTGACCGGATCTCCGCGACCCTCTCCCCCGGCCTGCTCGGCGTCGGCGCGACGCTGGTGCTCACCAGCCCGTTCACGCCGATGCTGTTCATGGGCGAGGAGTGGGGCGCCTCCACACCCTGGCAGTTCTTCACCAGCCACCCGGAGCCGGAGCTGGGCAAGGCGACCGCGGAGGGCCGGATCGGTGAGTTCGCCGAGCACGGCTGGGACGCCGCCGTCGTCCCCGACCCGCAGGACCCGGAGACCTTCTCCCGGTCCAAGCTCGACTGGTCCGAGCTCACCGAGGAGCCGCACGCCCACCTGCTCGCGGTCCACCGGGCGCTCATCGCGCTGCGGCACGCCCACCCCGACCTGGTCGACCCCGACCTGACCGCGATGGCGTGCAGCTGGGACGACGCCGACCGCTGGCTCGTCGTCCACCGCGGCTCGCTGCGGGTGGTGGCCAACCTCTCCGACTCCGCCCGCGAGGTCGACCTGGACGTGCCGGCCGACGACGTGCTGTTCACCAGCGGGGAGCTGCCGCAGCTCGACGGCTCGCAGGTGACGGTGCCGGCCGAGACGGCCGTGGTCCTCTCCACCCGCTGACCGTGCGGCAGCTGCTCCCCCCGCCGGACGGCGCGGACGACGCGGGTCTCGACGGCGCCGCGCTGGCCGACGCCTACCGGGTGCCGGCCGGCCGGCACCTGCGGGTCAACTTCGTGGCGGCGCTCGACGGCGCGATCAGCGTCGAGGGGCGCAGCGGAGGGCTCGGCTCGGACGGCGACCGGCGGGTGTTCCGGATGCTGCGCGCGCTCGCCGACGCCGTCCTGGTCGGCGCGGGGACGGCGGCCGCCGAGGGGTACCGGCCGGTCCTGGCGGACTCCGCCGTCGGGCTGCTCCGCGCTGAGCTGGGGCGCCCTCCCGTCGCGCCGGTGGTGATCGTGTCCGGGCGGGCGTCGCTGGCTCCGGACGACCAGCTGGTCACCGCTGCTGTCGCGCCCACCCACCTGGTCACCTGCGCGGCCGCCGACCCGGACCGGCGCGCGGTCCTGAGCGCAGCCGGGGTCGAGGTGCTGGTCTGCGGGGACGAGGACGTCGACCTGCCGGTCGCGCTGGACCAGCTGGCCGACCGGGGGCTGGAGCAACTGGTCTGCGAGGGCGGCCCGGCGCTGTTCGGCGCCGCGCTGACCGCCGGGGTGGTCGACGAACTGGACCTGTCGATCGCCCCCCTGCTGGTCGGCGGGGGCCCGGGGCTGCTGCCCCGCGCGCTGCCGGACGTGGCCCGGGCGGAGCTCGGCCAGGTGCTCACCGAGGACGACGTGCTGTTCACCCGCTGGTCCCTGCGGTCGTGAGCGGGTTCGGGCGCGAGGTTGTCGCCGCGCGGGTCGCGGCCTTCCCACGCCGGGCGGTGGACCGGCCCGACCTCCGGCACGCCGGCGTGGCCGTCTGCGTCACCGAACACGGCGGGCGGGAGTGCCTGCTGGTCACCCGCCGCGCGGCGGGGCTGCGCGCACACGCCGGGCAGTGGGCGCTGCCGGGCGGCCGCATCGAGGCCGGGGAGTCGGCGGCCGACGGGGCGCTGCGCGAGCTGCGCGAGGAGGTCGGCCTGGTCCTCGGCCCGGACGCCGTCCTGGGCCTGCTCGACGACTACGTGACCCGCTCGGGCTACGTGATCACCCCGGTGGTCTGCTGGGCGGGGCCGCCCGGGGAGCTGGTCGCCGCCGAGGCCGAGGTCGCGGCGATTCACCAGGTGCCGCTGGACGAGCTCGACGTGCCGCCGCTGTTCGTCCGCATCCCGGAGTCGGACGCTCCCGTCGTCCAGCTGCCGCTGCTCGGCGGTCTGGTGCACGCGCCGACCGCGGCGATCGTCTTCCAGTTCTGCCAGGTGGCCTGCCACGGCATCCCCACCCGGGTCGCCCACCTCGAGCAGCCCGTCTTCGCCTGGCGCTGAGCTCGGTGGGCGCTACGGTCCGGCCATGTCGCCAGCCACGGTGGTCCTGCCGCTCGACGTCCCCGGTGGCGCGCTCGCCGGCGTGGCCGAGGCCGCCCGGTCCGTCGAGGCCGCGGGTCTGGACGGCGTCACCGCCGCCGAGCTCACCTCGGACCCGATGCTGCAGCTCACCGTCGCCGCCGGCGCGACCTCGCGGATCGACCTCGCGACGAACATCCTGGTGGCGTTCGCGCGCTCGCCGATGACGTTGGCGGTCCAGGCGCGGGCGTTGCAGGACTACAGCGGCGGGCGGCTGGTGCTCGGGCTCGGCAGCCAGATCAGGCCGCACATCGAGCGGCGCTTCTCGATGCCCTGGAGCTCCCCTGCCTCGCGGATGGCGGAGTTCGTGTCGGCGATGCGGGCCATCTGGGCGGCCTGGGCGACCGGCGAGCAGCTCGACTTCCGCGGCGACTTCTACCGGCACACCCTCATGACCCCGATGTTCACCCCACCGACGCTCTTCCCCGACCCGGAGGTCCTGGTGGCCGGCGTCGGTCCGCGGATGACCGAGACGGCGGGGGCGGTCGCCGACGGGCTGCTCGTGCACCCGTTCACCACCGCGCGCTACCTGCGGGAGGTGAGCGTGCCCGCGTTGGCGCGCGGCGCGGCCCGGCGCACCGGCTCCCGCGCCGCACAGGTCGTCGACTCGACCTTCCTGGTCACCGGCCGCACCGAGGAGGAGCTCGCCGCCTCCGCCCGGGCGGTGCGCCAGCAGCTGGCCTTCTACGGCTCGACCCCGGCGTACCGCCCGGTCCTGGACCTGCACGGCTGGGGCGACCTCGGCGACGAGCTGAACCGGTTGTCCCGGACGCGGGCAGCCGACCGCTGGACAGCCATGGGCGAACTCGTCGACGACGAGGTCCTGCAGACCTTCGCCGTCGTCGGGGAACCCTCGGCGGTGGCGGGGCGGCTGGCCGAGCGGGGCGCCGGTGTCGTCACCCGGTACTCCGTGAACAGCGTCGGCGTGCCGACTCCCGAGCTCCTGCTGCAGATCGCGGCGGACCTCAAGGACGTCGTCGGCTGATCGTCAGCCCACCACCTCGCGCAGCCGCGCGGCGAAGGCGACCGGGTCCTCCAGGAAGCCGATGTGCGAGCCGGGGAACATCGTCGGCTCCAGGCCGAGGCGGGTCGCCAACGCGCGGGACGTGCGGTCGCAGAGCTCACCGGCCGACGACTCGCCGATCCCCACCACCACGCGGGTCGGGACCGCGCGCAGCACCGCGAGGTCGGGCCGCCAGGAGATGGTGCCCCGCAGCTCGTGGAGGAAGAAGTGCCGTTCGTCGGCGACCGCCCGGTCGTCCCGCTCCTGCTCCGGCGGCGGGGCGGTGTGCGGGTCGTCCTCGGGCACGACGATGTCGCCGACGGCCATGAACTCGCGCCAGGCCGCGGCCGAGCCCTCGGTCAGGTAGGTCGCGATGATGCGCTCGGTGCCCGCCCGCAGCCGGTCGTGGTCGTCGACCAGCTCCTGCAGCGGCGGTTCGTGGGCGACGACGGTGGTGACCTGCTCGGGGTGCGACTGGGCCAGCGCCAGCACGGTCACCGCGCCGCCGCTGGACCCCAGGGCCACGGCCGGTCCGGCTCCGAGGTGGGCGATGAGCCGGGAGAGGTCGTCCGCCCGCAGCTCCGGGGTCGAGTCCTGCTCCGGGTCGTCGACCGGGCTGCGGCCGACACCGCGTGGGTCCGTGGTGAGCACGGTGTGGTCCCCGGCCAGCAGACCGGCCAGCGGCGCGAAGGCGTCGGCGCCCATCGGCGCGCCGACCAGCACCAGCAGCGGGCCGGTCCCCCGGACCTCGTAGTGCAGCCGCGCTCCGGGGACGCCCAGCGTCCCGGCGGTCACGGTGGTGGCGTCGATGGCGGTCATGGGTCCTCCTGGCAGGGACGGTGATGCGCTGGTGCAGTGAGGACGTCCGCCGTCATGCGAACTCATCGACTCAGCCCCTCACCAGGCGCGCGGACGTGCCGTGACCTGGGACCCGCCCTGCGGCTGACCACGTCCAGTCGGGAGTTCTCAGTCGCTCGTGCGGTCGCCGACAGGACGTCGGGCTCGTTGCGGGGCGGAGTTCGGCACCACGTCCAGCAACCCCGGCCCTCGAGGTCGACCTCGAGGTAGCGGGTGGTGTTCGTCAGGCGCCCGCCGGGGAAGGCGGGGTGGTCGCCCAGGCGCGCCTGGGCGGTCGCGACGATGGCCGTGAGCAGGGATCCCTGGTCGGGGTCGGCGGCGGTCGGTCAGCCCGGTCTCGCCCGTCGCCGACGGTCGCGGCTGCTCGGCCGTCGCGGCGGCAGCGTCGACCATCGTCAACTTCCACCCAGGACCGGGAGGACTGCCCTTCCTGACCGACGAAGCGCGGTGCGTCTGCGGCTCACCGGGCAGTCCCGCAGCCGATGACGCGAGCGGGCGCGCTGGACGAAAGACGACGTCAGACCGCCAGAACTGTCGTACCCCGAACGTATGTTCGGTCCGTGGAGACGACGGCAGCGGCACCGGGACCGGGGATGCCCGGGTCGTCGTGGTCGCGGGTCGACGTGTTCTGGGTCGGTGACGGGCACGCCCGGCCCGACCCGTTCGCGTGGCCCGAGGAGCGGGTGGCGGCCCGGTTGCAGGAGGTGCAGCGGCGGCGGGCGCGGGACACCGCGGAGGAGGCGGAGCTGATCCTGGCCCTGGCCGGCGCCCGCCCCGCCAGCGCCGACCCGCAGCCGGGCACCCCCGGCGCCCGACGCACCGGCTGGTCCGGTGGCGATGCCGGGAACGGGATCAGCGAGTTCTTCACCGCCGAGCTGGCCACCGTGCTCAACCTCGGCCGCACCACCGCGGCCAAGAAGCTCGACCACGCCCTGACCTGGCACAAGAAGCTCCCCGCCACCTTCGCCGCGCTGCGGGCCGGCGACCTGGACGAGCGCCGCGCGCAGGCCCTGGCCGAGGTGCTCATGCACACCACCGCCGATGTGGCCGGGCAGGTCGAGGACGCCCTGCTGCCCGAGGCCACCGACCTGTCGGTGTACCGGCTGCGGGACCGGGCGACCGAGCTGATGGTGGAGCTGGACGCCGAGGCGGCCGATGTGCGCCGGGAGGAGGCGGCCAAGACCGCCGACGTGCACGTCTACCCCAACGCCACCGACGGCCGGTCCACCCTGGCCGCCGACCTGCCCACCGACGAGGCCGTGGAGTGCTACGACGTCGTCGACCAGCTCGCTCAGATGTTGAA
The DNA here is from genome assembly GCA_000620205.1 of Geodermatophilaceae bacterium URHA0031. GTDB lineage: Bacteria > Actinomycetota > Actinomycetes > Mycobacteriales > Geodermatophilaceae > Modestobacter. The sequence goes on from JHVP01000001.1 coordinate 461,109, forward strand.
GGCCGACGGGGATCCGCGCCGGATCGGGGCGCTGCGGGCGCACGTGCTGTCGCTACTGATCCGCCGCCCCGGAGACCACGAGCTCCCGCCGGTGACGGCGGAACGTCACGGTCACCGCCGACCTGGACGCCTTGGGCGGCACCGGCAGCACGCCGGGTGAGGTGAGCGGGCTGCCGATCACCGCCGCCCACGTCCGCGAGTTGCTGGCCCGGGTCGGTGCCCTCGGCCTCACGACGCCGGAGGGCGGCACGTTGACCTTCGCGGTGACCGGCCCGGACGGGCAGTTGCTGGCCACCCTCACCCCGGCCGACCTGGCTCGGTTGGCCCGCCGCGGCTGCCCACAGCACCCCGACGCGGGCGGGGACGACTCCAGCACCGCCGCTACAACCGACACGACCGACCGGAACGCCTCAAGGGACCCCCGCTGCGACTACCCGATCGCCGGGCCGCCGCCGGCCACCGACGCCTACGAGCCCACCGCCCGCCAGCGGGCGTTCGTCACCAGCCGGGACCGGCGCTGCCGGTTCCCCAACTGCGGGCAACGCGTCGGCTGGGCCGACCTCGACCACGTCATCCCCCACGACCGCGGCGGGGCCACCGACTGCGCCAACCTGTGCTGCCTGTGCCGATCCCATCACCGGCTCAAGACCTTCGCCCCGGGCTGGCGCTTCGCCATGACCCCGGACGGGGTGCTCAGCGTGACCACCCCCTCGGGCGTCACCAGGACGACCCGGCCACCGGGCATGCGACCACCACCCACGGCCGAACCAGAGCCATTGCCGACAGACGACGACCCGCCGCCCTTCTAGACGTCCCGACCGAACTCGCTGGCCGCCGCGCTCCCCGCCTCCCTACCCTGCGCGGCGTGGAGATCCGGTGGCGTGGGCCGTTCACCAGCAGCGAGGCCAACCAGCTGCACGCGGAGGCCTTTGGCACCCGCGCCTTCAGCGACCAGGAGTGGAACTGGCGCGACCAGGTGGCCGCGCACAGCCTCGGGTGGGTCACCGCCCGGGACGGCGAGGCCCTGGCCGGCTTCGTCAACGTGGTGTGGGACGGAGAGGTGCACGCCTGGCTGCAGGACGTGATGGTCGCCGCGGCCAGCCGGCACCGGGGCGTCGGACGCCGGCTGGTCGACGCCGCCCGCGACGGCGCCCGGGCGGCCGGGTGCGATTGGCTGCACGTGGACTTCGCCGACGAACTGGCGTCCTTCTACGTCGACGCCTGCGGCTTCCGCCCCGCCCGAGCTGGGCTGATGGCGTTGTGAACCCGCTGCGGCGTTCCGGCACACCAGCGGGCCGGACTGCTTGACTGACCGCCATGGACCTGCCCGTGATGCCCCCGGTCAAGCCGATGCTCGCCAAGCCCGCGGCGACGCTGCCCACCGGAGAGGGCTGGTTCTACGAGCCGAAGTGGGACGGGTTCCGCTGCATCGTCTTCCGGGACGGAGATGAGGTGGAGCTGGGCAGCCGCAACGAGCGCCCGCTGACGCGCTACTTCCCCGACGTCGCCGAGGCGGTCAAGGCCCACCTGCCTGAGCGGTGCGTCGTCGACGGGGAGATCGTCGTCCCCCGCGGGGACCGGCTGGACTTCGAGTCGCTCCTGCAGCGGATCCACCCGGCCGCCTCGCGGGTGACCAAGCTGGCCACCGAGACCCCGGCGTCCTTCGTCGCCTTCGACCTGCTCGCGCTGGGTGACGAGTCGCTGCTGGAGACCCCCTACGCCGAGCGCCAGGCCCGGCTGCGTGCGGCGCTGGCCGGCGTTCAGGCCCCGGTCTACATAAGCACTGTCACCCAGGACGCCGAGGTCGGGCAGCGCTGGTTCGCCGAGTTCGAGGGCGCCGGCCTCGACGGTGTGATCGCCAAGCGGGGCGACCAGGTCTACGCCCCCGACCAGCGGCTGATGACCAAGGTCAAGCACGTCCGGACGGCGGACTGCGTCGTCGCCGGGTTCCGCTGGCACAAGAGCGGTCCCGTCGTCGGCTCGCTGCTGCTCGGGCTCTACGACGATGCCGGCAGCCTGCAGCACATCGGCGTCGCCGCCTCCTTCCCGATGAAGCGGCGGGCCGAGCTGGTCGAGGAGCTGGAGCCCTACCGGGCCGAGGCGCTCGACGGGCACCCGTGGCAGGACTGGGCCAACGCGCAGACCGGTGAGGACGGCGAGCACCGCATGCCCGGGGCGACCAGCCGCTGGAACGCCGGCAAGGACCTGTCCTGGGTGCCGCTGCGGCCCGAGCTGGTGGTGGAGGTCAAGTACGACCAGCTCGAGGGCAGCCGGCTGCGCCACACCGGGCACTTCCAGCGGTGGCGGACCGACCGGGACGCCCGGTCGTGCACGTACGACCAGCTCGAGGTGCCGGTGAAGTACGACCTCGCCGAGGTGCTGGGCGGCTGAGGCCGGGCGCGGCGAAGTTCCCGGGGCGGCTGAGCGCTTCCTCACGGGGCCTGGGTGCTGCCGCATCCCCGGGGGGCTCCTACGCTGGGTGACCATGCCCCGCCGCCTGGCCGCCACCGGAGGAGTCCTCCTCACTCTCGCCCTCGCGCTGACGGGCTGCACGTCGTCCGAGGACGACGCCCAGACGGCCGCCGCCAGCTCGTCCGCGGCGGCCGAGAGCTCCGCGGAGGCGGTGGCGGCGAAGCCGATCGAGTGGCGGGACTGCAGCAGTGACATCGCCGCCCTGATCGCCGGGCGCCCTGGCTCCGACCGACCGCTGTCGTTCCAGTGCGGGACGACGACCGTCCCGGTCAGCTACGACGACCCGACCGGGGGCACGCTGACGCTGTCGCTGGTGAAGGCCACGCTGGCGGGCCAGGTGAACCGGATCGGCGCGCTGGTCGTCAACCCGGGTGGCCCCGGCGAGCCGGCCACCTTCGAGGCGATCCAGTCCGCGCTGACCCTGCCGACCGACGTACTCGGCCGGTTCGACGTCGTCGGCGTCGACCCCCGCGGCGTGGGGCTCTCCGACCCGGCGGTCCAGTGCATCAGCGACCAGCAGAAGGACGAGCTGTTCGCCGCGGACCCCCGTGCCACCGACGCGGCTGCGCTGGAGACCGCGTTCGACCGAGTGGACGCCGTGGCCGATGGCTGCGCGGAGGAGTACGAGGACGCGCTCGGCGCCTTCGACACCGTGGACACCGCGCGGGACATGGACCTCGTCCGCCAGTCCCTCGGGGACGAGCAGCTGACCTACCTGGGCTACTCGTACGGGACGACGCTCGGCTCGACCTACGCCGAGCTGTTCCCCGACCGGGTGCGGGCGATGGTCCTCGACGGCGCCGTCGACCCCCATGCGGGGCAGCAGCAGTTCGCCGAGTCGCAGGCGCAGGGCTTCGAGGCCGTGTTCGACGCCTTCGCCGCGAACTGCACGGCACTGGTCAGCGGCTGCCCGCTCGGTGCCGACCCACGGCTGTTCGTCACCGACCTGCTCAACCAGACGGCGGCCGCCCCGGTGCCCAGCAGCCGCCCGGGCGAGACCCGGCAGGCCACACCGGGGCTCGTCCTGCAGGCCGTCCGGTCGGCCCTCTACCAGCCCAGCGCCTGGCCCCAGCTGACCCAGTCGCTGGCCAACGCCCGCAACGGCGACGCCGCCGGTCTCCTCACCCTCGCCGACACCTACACCGGCCGGAACGACGACGGCACGTACACCAACGTGGTCGATGCCAACGTGGCGGTGACCTGCGCGGACACGGAGGAGCAGTTCACCCGGGAGCAGCTGGGCGCGCTGGTCACCGACTGGGGCACCCGGTACCCGCTGTTCGGCGCGGACGCCGCGCTGGGGCTGTACACCTGCTCGGCCTGGGACGCCCCGCGCACCCCGCTGCCGGCCCGGGACGCCGCCGGGAGTGCGCCGATCGTGGTGATCGGCACCCAGGGTGACCCGGTGACCCCCGTGGTCGGCGCCGCGGACATGGCCGCGGACCTGACGGGCGGGGTGCTGCTCACCTGGCAGGGCGCCGGGCACACCGCCTACCCCAAGACCGACTGCGTGACCGCTGCCGTGGACGCCTACCTGATCGACCTCGTCGTCCCGCAGGACGGACTGACCTGCCCGGCCTGATCGCGTCCTAGGGTCGGCCGGATGGCGGACCTCGAGGACTCCATCGACCAGCTGGCGGCGGCGACCGGGTTCTCCGGGGTGGTCCGCGTCGATCGCGGCGGCCGGGTCGAGCTGGCCCGGGCCTACGGGCTGGCCCACCGCGGGTGGGACCTGGCCAACACCGTCGACACCCGGTTCGCCGTCGCGAGCGGCACCAAGGGGCTCACCGCCCTGACCGTGGCGAGCCTCGTCGAGGAGGGCCGGCTGGCCCTCGACACCCCCGCGCGGGAGGTCCTCGGGGAGGACCTGCCGCTGGTCGACGACCGGGTGACCGTCGAACACCTGCTGGCCCACCGGTCGGGGATCGGCGACTACCTCGACGAGGACACGATCGAGTCGGCGACGGCCTACGTGCTGCCCGTGCCGGTGCACCGGCTGGCGACGACCGAGGACTACCTCGCCGTCCTGGGCGGGCACCCGCAGGTGTCCCCGCCCGGCGAGCGCTTCGCGTACAACAACAGCGGTTTCGTCGTCCTGGCGCTGATCGCCGAGCGGGTCGGGGGTGCCCCGTTCGCCGACCTGGTGCGGGAACGTGTCTGCGCCCCGGCCGGCATGCGCGACACCGGGTTCCTGCGCTCCGACGAGCCGACGGGGCGCACCGCCCTGGGCCACCTCGACGGCGAGGGCCTCCGGACCAACGTGCTGCACCTGCCGCTCCGCGGCAGCGGGGACGGCGGGATCTACACGACGGCGGCCGACGTCCACGCGCTGTGGTCGGCGCTGGACGCGGGCCGGATCCTGCCGGTGGAGCGGGTGGCGGACATGGTGCGGCCGCGCAGCGACGTGCCCGCCGAGGCCATGCGGTACGGACTGGGCTTCTGGCTGCACCCGACCAGCGAGGCTGTCGTCCTGGTCGGCGCGGACGCCGGGGTGTCGTTCCGGACCGTCCACGACCAGGCCGCCGGGATCACCCACACCGTGCTGTCCAACACCACCGACGGGGCCTGGCCGGTGGCCCGCCGCCTGCACGAGCTGCTCACCCCCTGAGGGTGGAGGTGCTGCCGCGGCGGCCGACGGCGGGGCAGACTGCTCACCCCCGGGTACGCCCCGCCCACCGGACCGATCGGAGCCCCTCGTGGCCAGCAGCAAGGACGCCGTCGTCCTGGACGTCGACGGGCACGAGGTGCGGGTCAGCAGCCCGGAGAAGCCGTACTTCGGCGACAAGGGGATCCGCAAGATCGACGTCGTCAACTACTTCGTCTCGGTCGGCGAGGGGATCCTGTTCGCGTTGCGCGACCGGCCGACGACCCTGGAGCGCTGGCCCGGTGGCGTGTTCGAGGGCGCCCGGCTGTCGACCCGGATGGACAACACCGGCGACGCGTTCTACCAGAAGCGGGTGCCCAAGAACGCACCCGAGTGGGTGCCGACGGCGCACATCACCTTCCCCAGCGGCCGGACCGCCGACGAGATCGCGCCGGACTCGGTCGCCGTCGTCGCCTGGTGCGCCAACCTGGGCACGCTGACCTTTCACCCGTGGCCGGTGTCGAGGACCGACGTGGAGTCCCCCGACCAGATCCGCATCGACCTCGACCCGCAGCCGGGCACCGACTTCTCCGACGCGGTGTGCGTGGCCCCGCACGTGCGCGAGCTGCTCCACGAGTTCGGCATGGAGGGCTGGCCGAAGACCTCCGGCGGGCGCGGCGTGCACGTCTACGTGCCGATCCAGCCGCGGTGGACCTTCCCGGAGGTGCGCCGGGCGGTGATCGCCTTCGGCCGGGAGCTGGAACGGCGGATCCCCGACCGCGTGACGATGAACTGGTGGAAGGAGGAGCGTGGCGAGAAGATCTTCATCGACTACAACCAGATGGCCCGGGACCGGACGATCGCCAGCGCCTACTCGATCCGGGCGAAGTCGCACGCCCCGGTGAGCGCTCCGCTGGACTGGGACGAGCTGGCCGACGTCTCGCCGTTCGACTTCGACGTCCTCACCATGCCGGCCCGGTTCGCTGCCGTCGGCGACAAGCACGCCGGGCTGGCCGACCACGCCTTCGGCATCGAGCCGCTCATCGAGCTGGCGGACAAGCAGGAGCGCGACCTCGGCCTGGGCGAGATGCCCTATCCCCCGGACTACCCGAAGATGCCCGGCGAGCCGATGCGGGTCCAGCCCAGCCGCGCGAAGAAGCCGGCCAGCGAAGACGCCTGATCGCCCTGACGTCGGTGGTGGCAGCAGCATCAGGGAACGGTGCTGGTGCGCCGATGGGTGGAGACCAGCTCGGCCGTCAGGCTGATGGCGCCGGTTCAACCGGCTGACGCAACCAGGCGACGGTGCTCTGACGCTTGACCGCTCAGCCCGATGCTCCCAGCGCGAACGGCTGTGACCCTCTAGCCGTGGTCCCGGCGAGCAGCCTGGGTCTCGTCCTCGGCGATGTCGGCTCGCTCGGCGTCCGCGTAGGCCTGCCCGGCGTGGTCGGCGTCGTCGCGGGGGCCAGTGCGCTCGGCGGCAGCCCTGTCCGGCTCAGCCACGATGGGGACCGCGTCTCCGGTCGGCGGAGGAACCTCGGGGTGTTCTGCCCGCGCGGGTCCTGGAGTGGTCATCACGTTCCCTCCTGACGGCCATCGTGACTCCACGATCGGGCACACGCCGTAGCGAGGCAAGACCGGGACGGCGTGCCGAGTGGGGATCTGAGGCATCGTCGGCTGTGCCCGACGGCCCGGCCGTCAGAGGCCGGCCTGTGTCGTCGGCAATGGCTTCGCCGAGGCGAACCTCGTCTGCGGGACACCGACCCCGTCTTCCGTGTCGGGACAAGCGAACCGAAAGTCGGAAAACGTCCGCCGTGTTCGCGCTGACGGTTCGGTGGGCGCCGAGCCCGCGGACTCCACGTCACTGTGCTCATACTGCGACGGTCGGACCCATCGGGCCGGACGGGTGCCGCCAGGATCGTTGACACCCTGCAGCGGGCGTCGCTAGCTTCGAGCCCGTGTCCGGCGGTGCGGCCAGCCACTGAGGGCGGAGCTGATCCATGCGGGACCGAACCCTCGCGAGTCGTCGATGAAGGCGGTCGTCTGTGCCCCGGATGCCCCCGACGGCACCGCGGTCACCGAGGTCCCCGACCCGGCGCCGGAGCCGGGCGAGGTGGTGGTCGAGGTCAACGCCTGCGGCCTGTGCGGCAGCGACGTGCACGCGATCGAACACGGCCGGACGGTCGAGGGTCAGATCCTGGGTCACGAGTTCGGTGGCCACGTGGTCGAGGTGGGTTCGGAAGCGCGCGGATGGCGCGTGGGGCAAGCCGTGGCCGTCAACCCTCTGGGAGCGTGCGGCCGGTGCCGCGCGTGCCGGAAGGAGTTGCCCTTCCGCTGCACCGCCGTACCCAACCTCGGCATCACCGCGCCCGGCGGATACGCCGAGTACGTCGCCGTGCCCGCCGACCAACTCGTCGCCATGCCCGACGGAGCCCCCGTGGAGTGGGGCGCCCACGCCGAGCCGCTCGCCGTAGCGTTGCGCGCCGTCGCGCTGGCCGCTGTGGGCCCTGCGGACAGCGTGCTGGTGTACGGGTTGGGCGCAATCGGCCTGAACGCGATCTTCGCCTTGCGGGCGGCGGGGGTCGAGTCCGTGGTCGGTGCGGGACGCTCCCCCGGACGTCGCCACGCCGCTGCGGCAGCCGGTGCCGACATCGTCCTGGACACCCGCGCGGTCAGTGTCCGCGAGCACGTCGCCCGCACCGGCCGGCGGTTCGACGCAGTCCTGGAGTGCTCGGCGGCCGAGGGCGCGGTCGAGGAGTCGATGGACGTGCTGGCGCCCGGCGGCACGTGCGTGGTCGTGGCGTTGACCAGCGCGGTCACGAAGGTCCCACTGGGCCCGCTCGTCGGCGAGGGCCTGGGCCTCGTCGGCAGCTGCGCGTTCCGCCCGAGCGACTTCACTGCGGCGGTCGCCCACGTCACCAGCGGGCGCCTACCGGTTGCGGACCTGATCAGCGAGCGCGTCGGACTGCAGGAGACGCCTGATGCGCTGGTCCGGCTCCGGCGACCCGGCGACCTCGTGCGGGTGCTGACCATCCCCGGCGCCGACCCCCGGGCGCCCGACCCGGCCGGCTGACCGCCGGGAGGTCGGTCATCCAGCGCCGACCGCAGTTCGGCACCGGGCGAACACGACCCGGCCGTCCGCCCGCGTCACCAGCAGTGAGGAGTTCCGAGCACATGGACCACTCCACCAGACGGGGGGCCGTCGTCACCGGCGCGGATCCTTCCGCGGAGTCCGCGGCAGTCCGTCTTGACGGCTTGCAGTCAACCCGCGGGTCCGAATGCTGCCATCACGATGAGGCGTGACCATGACGGTCAACGTGGATGCAATGGCAGCTCAACATACTCGCCCTTCGCCTTCGGTAGGCGTAACGGGCCCCCCTCCCCCTTGCCAGTGGGCAGAATTGCCCAAGCCCGCAGCGGACCATCGCTTTTTGCTCCTGAGCCAGCCAATTGGGCGAACGACACCGCGATCGTGCCGGTCGCGCGGGTTCCGATCGCCTGCAGGAGCTTCACCGGGAGAGTCCAGGCAACACCATCGACCAGTTCGCCCTGTCCGTCTGACACCCTCGACCAGCCAGCTGTGGTCTGAACCCACCATGGGAATTCTTTGGAAGGAGCAATGCTGTTGATCTTGGTCTTCGCGATCGCGCACAGTGTGTGACCAGCCGCGCTGGCTATCGACCCGGCGCCGAGCGATCCCGCAGCGTTCGCTGCCACACCGGCCAGGCCCAGCAATGGCTCGAGCGGAGCTAGACCCTTCTCGACGTCCAGGATCACCGAGTCAACCGGACGCAGTGGTGCGACGTACTTGAAGCTGACGGCGAGTTCACTGACGCGCCAGCCGGGCGGATGAGGAAAGAGCAGGTGGACCTGGACGTACCCTTCTTCGTCGAGGTCTTCCCACCCTCCACGATGAGCGTGGCGCGACAACCTCTCTGCCGCCTTTCTCCATCTACCTTCGTCCGCTTCCTGTGCCGTCTCCGTTTGCGCCGTCGCTAAAGCCGTCTCTGCATCGGGATCTGTCCGTACTCGGCCGAGCGTCCATTGGTACTCGTATATGGCCGGCGACACGGTCTTGGCGTCATCTCTGCCCTGCGCCGAAGCCAGAGCCGGATCGAAAAGAGGTTCGGTCTCCCCCAAGACCTCCAGGTAGTACAGATGTTGATCGCCACGGTCCTCTTTGCACTCAGCCTGCAACATCAGGCTCCCCCAGTTCTAGTATTGCGGACGGGCCGTTCGATCAAGAAGACCGAGTGTCACCACCACGTCCGGCGGCCTGAAGGACGTCGTCGCTGCCATGAGTCCCGTGGAGGAATCGACGAATGGTGCCGTCATCCGGTCCACCCAGCCTCCGCGTGTGCAGATGCGGCTGCAGGCTACGAGCCGAGCGTCACCGTTTCGTCAACGTCTCGGTGGGCGCCCTGGTCGGACTGGAGTACCTCGACTTCGGTTGACGCGTCGGTGACGGGGTGCTCCTACTGTCGCGTTGCAGGACCACTGGACTCCGTTCGCGTCCCGGCGTGGTGGCACAGGGGGTGCGATGCTCGTTGCCCGCCGCATGAACTCTGGTGAATCGATCGCATTCGTGACCATGTCACTGGGGAGAACGGCGAGAGCGGTAGCCATGCCCTCGTGAGCAGTCGATGGAGAGCCGATCAGCATGGGTACCTATCCCACCGGCGTTGCGCACCGCGGCATCAACCGGCCTGGCGGTGAGTACCTGGACGAGTGGCATGGCTGGCAGGGCCAGGTCTTCTACGACATCCCGGACCCGACCCGGCTGGCCGCCGAACTGAGCCTGTACCGGGCGGAGGGCTTCAACGCGATCCGGTTTCCCATCTCCTGGGAGCGGCTGCAGCACAGCCTGCAGGGCCCCCTTGATCCGCCGACGACCGAGGGCGGCACCGGTTACACAGATCAGGTCACCGGCTTCGTGCAGCAGGCCACGGCCGCAGGCTGGCTGGTCGTCGTGGACCTGCACACCTACAACCGCTACGCGACCGACGCCTTCGATACCCACGGCAACCTGAACCCACCGGGGGTGTTCACCCCACACGTCTTCGGTGACGGCACTCTCGGCGTGGCCGATCTGGTCGATGTCTGGACTCGACTGTCCACGCTCTTCCTGGGCAACAGCAGCGTCGTCCTCGGTCTGATGAACGAGCCGCACGACTTCCCGTGCGACGAGGACGAGTTGACCGGTCCAACGGACTCGGACAGGGCCTGGTGCAAGAAGAACAGGATCCCGTCCGACATCTGGTTCGCCTGCCTGCAACAGGTCATCAACGCCATCCGCGGCACCGGTTCCGACCAGCTGATCCTCGTGCCCAACAGTCGCGGATCGGACGTGAGCCACTGGAACACCTGGGCACCGCAGGGCGGCCCTCTCGACAGCATCGCTGCGTTGGCGATCACCGACACCATCCCTGAGAAACTCGCCTTCGACCTGCACGCCTACCACGATCACGTGATCAAGGACCCCGCCAACCCCTCCCACGTGATTCCCAACCCCAACACCTACGTCCAGGAGGTCACGGCGGTCACCGAGTGGGCCCGCGACAACCACCGTCGTCTGTGGCTGACCGAACTGGGCGTTCCCAACAGCGATCCGGTGAAGGGCCCGGCGGCGCTCACCGACCTGTTCACCCATCTCGACGCGAACAAGGACACATGGCTCGGCTGGGCGGCCTGGGACAGCGGAGATCCGGCCAAGGACTTCACGCTGACCACCGTCGATGCGGGTGGAAACCGGTCCGCCGGGCTGCAGATGCCCTGGTACACCCCTCACCTGACACCGAACACGGTGTGAGGGGCCCAGGCCCGGGATCTCCGTCGCGGGAGCCCCCGGGGCCACGGTCGGACACAGCTGAAACCGGTGGCCGCCCCCTGATCTCGGCGTCGTCCGCGCCGCGTGGGCGCGATGACGGGCCGGTGACGGGCTGGTGACGGACCGGGAAGAGGGTGACAGCGTTCACTGGAGCCGCACAGGAGGCAGTCCCATGACGCAGGTCCTCGACCCGACCCTGGACGACAGCACGGCGTCGGTCGCGCCTGACCCCGCGTACGTGCAGGCCCCGGAGACGCCGCCCGTGCCGTCGAGGTGGACGTCCGGCCAGAACGGGGCGAGAGGGCAACTCGGCATGAGGGCGCCCGCTTCGGCTCTGGTGTCCCCACAGGCGGTGAGCGGCCGTTACCAGGCCACGACGGCGACCTGGCAGGTGGACCTCCGCGTCGACGTGGACGGCAGCCGGACCACCCGCCGGGTGAGCGGCGACCTCTTCTCCATGTCCGGTGCGACGACGAGCTACGTCGGCTCGTTCGTGGTGGACGCACCTGAGATCACCACCACCGCGACCGAGCTGCGCGCACGTGGGACCGGCCGCTTCACCTGGGCCGTCGGAGCGCCGGTCGTCGAGGTGACGGTGCCCCGAGTACCCACCGGCGCGACGCAGACGCCCGTCACGCTGCAGTTCTGGACCGTCTCCGGTACGGCGGGCTCCGTGTTCACCTGCCCCTACGCCTCCCCCTTCCTGCGCACCGTCGCCTGGGAGCAGGACTCCGTCGCTGGCGTCGTCCCCTTCGTCGCTTACGACACCGCCCTGCTGCCGCGTCCAGGGGGTGTGGAGGCCCGGACCATCTCGGTGTCACAGGCCTATGCCGACGCGGGGATCCAGCTGCTGTCCTCGGGCGTGCCCGACGTGCTCCCCGTCTCGGACGCCGGCTCGGGCGCGTCTCCGAAGTGGAGCGACAGCGAGCTGCACAACGCGATGGCCAAGCACTTCAGCCTGTTCGCCAACCTCCCGCGCTGGCAGGTCTGGCTGCTGGTGGCGACGGCCCACGACGAGGGCGCGCGCGGGATCATGTTCGACTACTCGGACGCCTTCCAGCGCCAGGGGTGCGCGGTGTTCTACGACGCCATCAAGGGCACCGACCCGGCGAGCCAGCGCGCCCAGCTCCGCACGTACGTGCACGAGCTCGGGCACACCTTCAACCTTCTGCACTCCTGGCAGAAGGACCTCGCCGACCCGCCTGCGCCGCTCGGCCCGAACGGCGGCCTGGGCGACCTGTCGTGGATGAACTACGCCTGGAAGTTCCAGCCCCCGCCCCCGGCCCTCGGCGGCGAGGCGGCCTACTGGGCATCGTTCCCCTTCGAGTTCACGACGAACGAACTCGTGCACCTGCGGCACGGTTTCTACCGGGACGTCGTGATGAGCGCGAACCCGTTCGGGAAGGGGGCCGCCGAGCTCGATGTCGATCCCGAGACCTTCGCCGACCCGATCGTCGACAACTCTGGACTGGCCCTCGAGCTACGGGCCAAGCCGACCTTCGCGTACGGCGAACCGGTGGTGGTCGAGCTGAAGCTCAGCGCCACCGATCTCCGGGGACGGAGGACCCACGGCTACCTGCACCCGAAGGACGAGTTCGTCTCGATCGCCATTCGCCAGCCCTCGGGCAGAACCGTCGCCTACCGGCCGGTGCTGCGTCACTGCGTGGACGAGGACCGCCAGGTCCACCTCGATCCGGGACAGCCGGCCGTCTACGACAGCGCCTACATCGGTTCCGGACGCGACGGCCAGCTGTTCGAGCAGCCCGGCCGGTACGCGGTCCGCGCCGTCTACACCGCCGACGACGGTTCACGGGTGCTCTCGCCGATCCTCGAACTGCGCGTCCGCCGGCCGCTCACAGAGGAGGACGAGCGCGTCGGCGATCTGCTGCTGGGCGAGGAGCAGGGCCAGGTCCTGGCCCTCCTCGGATCGGACAGCGACCGCCTGTCGGCAGGTACCGCCGCGGTGGACACCGTGCTCGAGGAACACGGGGAGCACCCGCTCGCCGTCTACGCCCGGCTGGTCAAGGGCATCAACGCCGAGCGCGACTTCAAGGACCTCGGCGAGGACAAGGTCCTCCGCGTCCGCCGCGCCGATCCCGCCGAGAGCATCACGTTGCTCAACCAGGTCGCTGAGGCCTCAACGGGCCGCGCCGGGGTGGACAACATCACCCTCAATGCCGCGATGCGGACGATGGCCAAGGCCGAGGCGAAGGCCGGCGACTTCGACCGGGCGAAGGAGGTCATGGGCCGTATGGTGTCGCTCTTCGAGGACCAGGAGCTCACCCCGCCAGTGCTGCAGTCCATCCGCATGCAGGCACAGGACACCCTGCAAGCGATCGCCGAGGAGACCTGCGTGCGGGACGAGGGCGAACGGCAACAGATCCCGGACCCCCGCGGCGGGAAGTCGAGCTCACGGCGGAAGGCCGATCGATCACCCGACCGCTCGTGACCGCTGGCGTGCGCCGTCGGGCAGGATGACCCGGTGGCCGAGGCGGTGGATGGCGACGGTGGGGAGTCTCCCGCCGTCGCCGTCACGCTGCGCGTCGGGCCGGGGACTCACCGGGTAGGGGTTCCGGTCGAGGTGCGGGTCGAGGTGCGCAACGTCAGCAGCGCGCAGATCTGCATGCCCGGGGTCCTGGACGGCTCCGAGACCGGTACCCGGCTGCCACGCTATCGGCCGTCGGTCGTGCGGGGGGACGAGATCGTGGCCGCTCCCCCAGTTCCGGAGGACCCGCTGGTCGGACCGGTGCGGCCTGAGGACTTCCGCCGGTTGGGCCCCGGGGAGCAGTTCGACCCCACCGACCGGTCCGGCCCGGGGACCCACCTGCCGCTGTCGACGTTCACCTCCTACCGGCCGGACCGCCCGGGGAGGTACCGGTACGACCTCGTCGTGGACACCACCGGGAGCGAGGACCTCTGGATGGGGCGCTTCGGCCAGGAACCGCACCGGGCCAGCGTCGTTTCCCTGCTCCATCAGGTCCCCGAGGTTGTGCTGACCGCGACGGTGGACGTCGACGTCGAGCCCTGAGGGACGGTCGCCGGCTTCCGGCGGAGGCAGACGGCGGCGCTACCCGCCGACCGGCTCACGACAGAGGACGTGTCGTAGACGCCCAGCGCCGCCTTCGGCCCTGCCTGGTCGACCGAAGACGTGCGTCTTCATGGTCGATCGCGTGGTTGCGGCGGATCTCGGGCGCGTGCGAGCACTTCTCCGGCGCTGCGACCTCCGGCAATGAGGGCCGCGGATGGTGACGCCACCGTGACAGGACGGTGATGGGTCCAGTGCGACTCTGACCCACGCCGGAACGGAATCGACCAAGGCCTCGGGCCAGCACGTCCGCCGGGATGCCGACTGCCGTCTGGACGAGGTTCGGCGCCTGCGGAAGTCCGGGATGGGCGGCGAGGTCGGCAGGCGACCGAGAAACACCGACGCCTCGACAGGAACAGCCCATGTCCGAATCGACGATGTCTGGCCTGGATCTCAACGTCACCGCCGCTCGGGCGTGGGCGGCAGGCGACATCGTCACGGACCCGATCACCACACCCCACGTGGAGGCGCTGATGCCCACGTTCCACATCACCGTTCACGGCGCCGATCGCGAGGCGATGGCCGACCTCGTGCGTACCCATCGGGTGCGGGTGTTGCCGCAGACCCTCGACGAGGGAGGTCCCGAGCCCCGGGTCGACGCCATGGCCGACCAGCCCACCATCCGGCGCCTGACCGATGCCGGCTTCCGGGTGGATCAGCACGAGGACGTGGACGAGGCCGCGCGGGACGACCTCGAGCAGGTCGGGCAGGGCAACCGGTTCGCTGCAGAGCTGGCCGCGATGACGGAGGCGGAGGAGGAGCGGTCGTGAGCTACCTGAACGTCGCCGAGGTCGAGACCGCGCTGGCACTGGCCGCGCGACCGGCGAACGCCGGCTTCACCCAGCTGATCCCCCTTCCCCACCCGACGTGGGAGGGACGGACCTGCTCGGCCCTGCGCATCCACGCCGGTCCGGCAGCACGCGGCGGTGTGTACCTGCTCGGCGGGGTGCATGCCCGCGAATGGGGCAGCCCGGACATCCTGGTCAACTTCGTCCGCCTGCTCACCGACGCCTACCGCAGCGGCACCGGCATCACCCAGGGCGGCGCCAGCGTCAGCGCAGCCCAGGTGCGGCAGATCGTGGACACCCTCGACGTGGTCGTCTTCCCGCAAGCCAACCCGGACGGCCGGCACCACTCCATGACCGTGGACCCGATGTGGCGCAAGAACCGCCGGCCCGCCGACCCGGGGCAGCACTGCCCCAGCGGCGGGGGAAGAGGCCCGGGTGTCGACCTCAACCGCAACTACGACTTCCTGTGGGACTACACCACCACGTTCAGCCCGAACGCCCCCGTCCGGACCTCCACCGACCCGTGCGAGGAGATCTACCTCGGACCCGCAGCCGCGTCGGAACCAGAGACCACCAACGTCACCTGGCTGCTCGACCAGTACCCATCCGTGACCCACTTCATCGACGTCCACTCCTTCGGCGAGGACATCCTCTACAACTGGGGCGACGACGACGACCAGACCACCACCCCGTCGATGAACTTCCACAATCCCGCCTACGACGGCAAGCGCGGCGTTCCGGACAGCACGCCAGCCAACGACCCGGCCAAGCCGGACGCGGCCAAGTACCGGGAGTTCATCCCGGCCGCCGACCTGACCGAGGCGATGACCCTGGGCACCACCATGCGCGACGCCATCCAGGCCGCCCACGGGCGGCGGTACAGCGTCAAGAGCGCCGTCGGGCTCTATCCCACCTCGGGGACCTCCGACGACTGGGCCTACTCACGCCGCTTCCTCGATCCCGCCCGGAGCAAGGTGCTCGGCTTCACCATCGAGTGGGGACCACAGCGAGCATCGGTCTCCAAGAGCTTCCACCCGAACTACCCGGAGATGGTCCCGATCATCGAGGAGATCACCGCGGCGCTGCTGGCCTTCTGCATCGCCGTCGCCTCTCGCACCGCATCAGCACCCCATGCGGACCAGACCACCCCCAGCCCTCGGCCGGAGTCACCGGCCGGCACGCCGGCGGAGGCCCCAACCGGCAGGACCCAGCGATGAGCGGCGCCTACGCCGACCTTCTGCTGGCGAGTACGACTGCCTCATCGATCCGTTGCTAGCGTGGCTTCTCACCCAGCATGACGAAGCGCGTTGGCACGGACTGCTGGGCTACCCGCACATCGGCGAATTGTGCGTCCTTCAACAAGTCAACGAGTTCGCCCTGCGTGATCATGCCGCAGCCGACGAGCGCCTCGTGCAACTGGATGCCTGCCAACATCGTGAAGACCGGATTCTGGCGATACTCCTGCGGTGAATCCGGATAGGGCAGTTCCGAGACGACGACGGTGCCGTTCGGTTTCAATGCGCGTCGCACCCGGTTGAGCACATTGACGTGATGAGCGTGGTCACCGGTTTCGTGCAGTGCGATGTTCAGCGTCACCAGATCGAAGGCGTCTTCGTCCTCGAGGTCGTTCGCATCGCTCGCCCGGATCTCCACCCGGTCGTCGATGTTCGCCTCGGCAAGGGCTCGCCGTGCCAGTTCGACGCTGGGTGGGTCGCTCTCGAGGCCGACGACTCGAGCGTTCGGGAACCGGCGCGCGTAGTGGATCACGTGATGTCCTCCGCCGGCGCCGATGTCGAGGATCTGAGCACCCGCTTCCAGGCGCGCCAGCGTGGCCGGCGCCTGCGGCAGCACCTGCTCGGTGATCATGACGGAGTCGGGCTTCGTCGCGTTCGCCAGCGCCTCGAGCAGGAACGCATCGTGCGCGCTGCGCGGCCAGATGTCGCTCGTCCGGAGGTACTCGGGAAAGGCTCGAAAGTCCTCGAACAGTGCGGTGTAGAACGGGAAGCGTCCGCCCATCCACCGCGGGTCCGACCGGTCCAGCAGCAGGGACTCCATGTGGGGCGCGAGCCGGTAGCCCGAGGAGTCATCCCAGTCGAGGAGCTCGAAGGCGTAGGCGCCCCGACACCAGACCTGCACGTAACGCAGCGTGTAGCCCAACTGCTCGGACAAGGCGTCCTCGCGGATGCCTGACTCCCCCGCGCCGGCGACAGTGCGGAACAGACCCGTCTTCAGCCCGATGTCGATGAACCAGGCCGCCTGGTTTCCCACCACGTAGCCCACGAGCTTCTGGAATTGAGCGTCTTTCGGCACCTGGTCAGCCGACATGAGGATTGCCCTCTCTCAGACTGGTTCCACCCGTCGAACCCCGACGATCCTGCACAACAGCAAGATCATGCAAGGTCGAGGCTGGGGCTGAAGCCTCCCTCGGGGACCCCGTCGGCGACGACCAACGTCACGCGCGTCGGGTTCTGCACGCGGACGACTGTCTGCGGGCGCGCGTGCTGCCACCCTCCCTGGCGCGAAGACCTCGGGCTGCGCCGCTGTCGGCAGCGCGGGTGCGCCTGGGACAGCGGAGACCCGACGGCCCCTCAGTTCGATCGACTCCTGGCCTGCCTCAGGGATCGTCCCGCGGTCGAGGAGGTCCCGGCGGGCGAGCGGCGTCGGTAGACTTCCGGGACCTTCCCGACCGGAGGTGGAGCGTGATCTTCGGTTATCCAGCGGAGTCCAGCGTGGACCCGGGTTCGACGATCACGCTGCACGTCAGCACGGACGCACCGGGATTCCGGACGGCGTTCTTCCGGCAGGGGGCCACCTTCGAGGCGTTGGGCGATCTCGACCTGCCGACCAACGACGGCGTGTCCGTGCCGTTCCACCGCGCCGACCAGGACTGGGGAGTGGACGGCACCGACGGCGGAGGGGATCCGGTGCCGGGCTGGCCGGCCTATGAGTTCCCGCTGCCGGCAGACTGGTCGAGCGGGGTCTACGTAGCCGTCTTCACGGAGTTGGACGAGGACGGGAACGAGCTGGGTGCACCGGACACGTCGACCGCGGACGGTCGGGACAGCAGAGCGCTGTTCGTGGTCCGCAATCCGGATCCCGGCACAGCACGCATCCTCTACAAGCTCCCGTTGTTCACCTGGCAGGCCTACAACATGACCGGGGACCCGCAGGGCAGCCTCTACCTGGACGGCGGCAACCACGGGGTGAGCCTGCGCCGGCCCGGGGGCGGCACCGGAGGCGTGCCCACCCAGACGTTCAGCACCCCGGACTTCTACGACCAGTCCTCCCCTCGGGAGACGTTCGCCCATTGGGACGCGGACTTCATCGCCTGGTTGGAGCGCAACGACTACGCCGTCGACTACTGCACCGACCTGGACGTGCACCGGGGCAGTGACGGACTGCCCGGCGGATACCGCCTGCTCCTCAGCGTGGGTCACGACGAGTACTGGTCGCCGGAGATGCGGGACAGGGTGGCCGGGTTCGTCGAAGGCGGTGGGAACGTGGCCTTCTTCAGCGGCAACACCTGCTGGTGGCGAGTCGACTTCCCCGACGACGGGCAACCGGTGTTCGATCGGCCGATCACCTGGTGGGAGGAAGGTCAGCCGGAGAACACTCTGACCGGGGTGAGCTACCGCAATGCCGGCGGTCACTGGGACGGCCCCCGCCCGCAGGTGGTCGGCTACACGGTCCAGCACGCCGATCACTGGGTGTTCGACGGGGTCGATGTGCAGGACGGCGACGTGATCGGCGACGTCTACCCCGACGACCCCTCCGACCCGGCGGCCCTGGTCGGATACGAGTGCGACGGGGCCCTGTTCGACCGGGCTCAACTCGACGACGGGCCAGTCACCCCCAGCGGCGAGGACGGGACCCCTGCGGACTTCCTCGTCCTCGGCGTGGCGGACGTCACCGGGTGGAGCGACTTCGACGACGGGAACCACGCCGCCACGATGGGCCTGTTCACCAGGGCCGGCACCACGTTCACCGCCGCCACCAGCGACTGGTCGCGGGTGCTGAACTCCGACCGGCATCCGGCAGTCGAGCGCATCACGCGCAACGTGCTCGACACCCTCTCCACCTAGACCCGTCCAGCGACCGCTCCGGGCCCCCGCTGTACCGCCCTCGGCCAGGACGCTCCCTTCATCGCTCGCGATCGAGAAGCGGTCGAGGACGACGACCATGGCAGTTCGATGCCGCAGCACCTGAACGGGTTCCGGGCCAGCCGTCTCCACAACGGCTACCCGAGCGTTCCCACGGGCCTCGACCGTGGTGAGCGAGGACGCGCCGCACGACGCTGCCCGCGGACCACACCGTTCCGGTCGCCTCCTGGTCGAGGAGCTGTCGCCACCGGAGACCCGGTGCCCGACGTCCATCGAGATGGAGCGGTGACGGCTGCGTGACGGTGCTGGAGCACCCTTCCCGCTGCACTGCAGCCCAGAGGCCACGACCCGCAGTCGAGGGCAGAGGAGGAGCTCGTGCCTGAGATCCAGCTCAGCGAATGGACGACCCTGGACCCTGCCGCGGGTTGGCAGATCACGACCGGCTCCTTCCGCGGCGGCACCACCGATGACCTGCTCGCCTACCAGCCGGGGAACGGCTCGCTCTGGCTCGGGAGGAACGCTGGTGACCGCTTCGAGTTCTCCAGTCGGTCGGCCATCATGGAGCCGGCGAGCGGCTGGGAGTTCGCTGCCGGCGACGTCACGGGCAGCGGTCCTGCGGACGTGGTCGGCTACTCCCCGAGCAACGGCACGGTCTGGGTCGCTGAGAACCGTGGGCCGACGCTGGCGTTCCAGCAGTGGGCCACGCTCGCGCCCGCGACCGGTTGGCACATCGGTACCGGGTTCTTCGCAGGGAACGCCAAGGCCGACCTCCTCGCCCACCACGACACCAGCGGAACGCTGTGGGTGGGCAGCAACACCGGGTCACGCTTCGCGTTCACCGGCACGTGGGCGACGGTGGACGCCGGCCACAACTGGCAGTTCGTCACCGAGGACTTCATCGGGGACGGCCGGACCGACGTCGCCGGCTACGACCCGACCGATGGGGGGATCTGGGTGGGCGAGAACGGGGGCTCGAGCTTCGCGCTGACCCGCTGGGCGACGTTGGAGCCGGCCGATGGCTGGCACATCGTCGCCGGCCGCTTCACCGGCCGCGACAAGGCCGACCTGCTGGGGTACCACGCGGACACCGGAAGGCTGTGGATCGGGGTGAACTCCGGTCGCACGTTCTCCTCCACCTGGCCGGCGGCGGAGCTCGAACCCCCCGACGGCTGGCAGTTCGTCGCGGGCCGTGTCAACGGCGACGCCTGGGGCGACATCGTCGGGTACCACCCGGGCAACGGCAGCGTCTGGGCGGGGCAGCTGTCCGTCCGGCCGATCGAGGGGTACTGCTGGCCCTTGTCGGCCGCCCCGGGGGAGAGCATCGCCTTCCACCTCTCCGGGAGCGGGGAGTCGGTCGCCTCGTTCCAGCGGCACGTCTCCACGTCGACAGAAGTGGAGTCCGTCCCGGTCGACTCCCTGACGTTCACCGCCTCCGAGCAGGCTGTTCCGGCGGCTCCCTGGCGCACCGGATGCGGTTGGGAACAGGCGTTCACCGTGACCCTCCCCCCGGATTGGCGGTCTGGGATCTACTCGGCCTCGTGCACGGACTCCGTCGGAACGCAATGCGACGTCACGTTCGTGGTGAAGCCCGCGCCGCAACGCCGTTCGCGCATCGCCGTACTGGCGAACGTCAACACCTGGCTGGCCTACAACGGGTGGGGCGGGCAGTCCAAGTACACCGGCCTGGCCCGTACGAGCTTCCTGCGTCCGGCGCCGTCAGCGGCCCCGGACGGAGAACTCCACCTCACCCGGGGGGAGCTGTGGATCCTGGGCTGGTTGGAGCGCCAGGGACAACACCCCGACGTCTACACCGACATCGACTTCCACAACGACGGCTGCGACGCCCACCAGTACCCGTGCCTGGTCGTCGGCACCCACCCCGAGTACTGGACCGAGCGCATGTACGACCAGCTGGAGTCCTACCTGGACGCCGGCGGCAGCTTGCTCTACCTCGGCGGCAACGGCGTCTTCGAGATCGGGGACTACGACAACGACCAGACGGAGATGGTGTTCCGCGCTGGGATCGAAGGAGGCCCCCGGGCCCCGGCTCTGTTCCGGAATCGCGGACGACCGGAGCGCTCGCTCCTGGGCGTCGCCAGCGAGCGGTGCGGGGTGACCGGGACGCCCTACGTGGTCCGTTCCCCCGATCATCCGCTGTTCGCCGGTACGGGGGTGTCGGACGGGGACACCTTCGGCGGCGCCGGGCTCAACACCGGAAAGGGGAACGGTCAGGCCAGTGGATGGGAGGTCGACACCAGTCGGGGGCCCGGTGCCACCGGCACACCGGCGAGCTGTGACCTCGACCCGGGTCCTGTCCCGCCGTCCGTCCTCCCCGCTGGCCTCGTCGTTCTGGCAACCGGCCTACCGGATGCGGCCGGCCTGGGAGCGGACATGACCTACTACGACCATCCCGGTGGCGGGTTCGTCTTCAGCGCGGGATCCCTGACCTTCGGTGGCAGCCTCGTCGTGGACGAGGTGGCCAGCGGCCTCACGCACAACCTGCTCCAGCGGGCCGGCATCACCTCATGAGGATCGCAGGACTGGGCGGGCCAGTCCGAGGACCTCTGGCTCGGAGCGTTCCAGTCCTCGGCGCCTGTGGCCGGGCGGAGGCGCGGGGCCCGCCCGGGTCAGCTGACGCGGCGGTAGCGGATGTGTGTGGTCAGCGGCGAGTGGAGCACCTCGACGGGTTCGAAGCCGAAGGTCTCGACCCCGTCGAAGATGCGCTCGCCCGAACCGAGCAGGACCGGTGCGATGTCGAGGGTGAGCTCGTCGATCACGCCGGCGTTGAGCGCCTGCCGGACGGTCGAGGCCCCGCCCGCGATGTCCACGCCGTCGTCACCGGCGGCCGCGCACGCCGCGGAGTAGGCCGCGTCGAAGCCCTCGGTGACGAAGTGGAACGTCGTCCCGCCCTCCATCGGGATCGGGTCATGACCGTGGTGGGTCAGCACGAACACCGGCGCGTGATACGGCGGTTCGGGGCCCCACCACCCGGTCCACTCCTCGTGCCAGTCCCCGCGGACCGGGCCGAACATGTTCCGACCCATCACGTACGCACCCCGCCGGCGCATGAGCCAGTCGTTCGCGGTCCCGTCGGCGTCGTTGGCCCGTGGGTCGCCGATGTGCCAGCCGTGCAGCTCCCGCCCCCGCTTGCCCAACGGGTCCTCGCGGCTCTGGTCCGGCCCGGCGACGAAGCCGTCCAGCGAGATCGACATGTGGCAGGTCGTGTCCGGCACCGCGAACCCCTCGAGTGAGTGCGACGTGCAAGCGATCGCGCGGGACCGTAGCAGCCTCGCGACCGACGAACGCCCTCGTGGAGGAGGGGGCAGTCGGCCGTACACGCAGGCACCGGAGCACCTCTGCGGTCTGTGGGTGGTCGACGCGTCGCAGGTGCACCTGTCAGGAGGTCCCGGCCGGCCGCCCCGTGACCCGGGGAAGGCCGGCCCAGCGGGTTCGGTGTGGCTACTCTCCGATGGTGGCGCGCATCGAGGCGACGTTCCGGATCGTGGATCACGTCGAGGAGGTCTACGACCAGCCCGAGGCCGGCCCACGTCTCACCCGGGTCACGATCAGCAAGCACTACGCCGGGGCCATCGAGGGGCACGGGGTTGCCCACGTGCTGACCGCCCAGGGCGAGGACGGGGCCGGGTACGTCGCGAGCGAGCGTGTCGTCGGGAGCCTCGACGGTAGGCGCGGCAGCTTCGTGATCCAGCACGGCGGCCTGATGGACGCCGGGACGGCCTCCACCTTCGGCACCGTCGTGCCCGCCTCCGGCACTGATGAGCTCGTGGGCATCCGAGGTCAGGCCAGCGAGTCGCAGCCGGGAGTGCTGACGCTGGAGTACAGCCTGGAGCAGTAGCGGCTGGCTCCAGCCGGCCATCTCGCACGACGCCGGGGGCATGCCACGTGGTCGACAGCACAACGGGCGGCCGCTTGCCGCACCTCGGGTCGGTCGGCTGCTGGGATGCGATCGACGCCGGCTTCCCCGGACCGATGACTTGTGTGCGGTTCCGGGGTCGTAGTGCCAGCGGCCGCGCCCAGCGGCAGACCGACGTCGAGGGAAACGGGTACGCATGGCTACGTTCATGAGCACGGACGGCAACCGCGCCGAGGTGCCGTCGTCGACCATCACGCCGGTCCTCGTGGCCGAGTTGCTCGCCGAGGGCGAGCTGATGCCCGTCTACGTGCACGTCATCGACCACCCCGACGCGCGCGTGCTCGTCGACACCGGCATGACGCAGCTGCACCCGCTGGTGGCCGACATGGACCCGCGCCTGGTCCCGCTGAGCGAGCAGGCCGACTTCGACCTCGCCGGCATCGACGTCGTCGTCAACACGCACCTGCACTTCGACCACTGCGGCGGCAACCACCTCTTCGCCGGCACGCCGACCTACGTCCAGCGCCGGGAGCTCGACGACGCGCGGACCCTGGAGGACTACACGATCCACGAGTGGGTCGAGGCTCCCGGCGTGCAGTACGTCCCCGTCGACGGCGAGCTGGAGGTGCTGCCCGGGGTCCGGCTCGTCCCGGCGCCGGGCCACACACCGGGTTCGCAGGTGGTCGTGGTCGAGACCGGCGGGCGTCCGGCCGTCATCGGCGGCGACATGGCCGTCTTCTTCGGCGAACTGGACGAGCCGCGCGACGAGGGCCAGCGGCTGGTGCGCGCGCTCGACCCAGAGCTGGTCTGGCTCTCGCACACGCACGAGCCGTGGCGGCCGTCGGTGGGCCGGCGAGCCTGACCGTACGCACAGCGACCCCCACCCGCGGACGGGTGGGGGTCGCTGTCCGTGCTGCTGCCCGGTGACTCAGCCCTGGTAGTTCACGTGGACGTGGTCCCGGTGGTTCGCCGTGACGCTGCCCCGGTCCTCCATCTGCTTCCACGAGCCGGTCGGCGAGGTGAGGATCTTCTGCTGCCAGATGATGTAGTCCACGCCGAGCTCGTCCCAGTGGGCGAGGTGGTAGGCCACGATGGCGTCGCCGAGGGCGGCGTCCTTGAGCACCATGTAGTCCACGGCCAGCCCGGACGGGTGGCCGGCCGGGTCGACCGCGCTGGCGCGGGTGCCGCCGAGGGTGATGCCGTCGGCGCCGGGCACGTTGCTGACGACGGCGTCGGCGGCGGCCTGGGCCTGCGGCTTGACGGGGCCGGCGCTGTTGGTGATGTGCGCCTGCGTGGTGGTCGACACGAGCGTGTGGGTCGTGACGGCAGCCGGGGCGGCCACGGCCGAGATGGCCGGCGCAGCCCCGGAGGTCACCAGCACCTGACCCGGGACGAGGACGTCCGGGTCGGCACCGATGACGCCGACGTTGAGCTGGTACAGCTCGTGCCATGACTGACCGTGGGCGGCGGCGATTTTCGCGAGGGTGTCCCCGCTGACCACCGTGTAGCTGCCCGCCGCGGCGGTGCTGCCCGTGACCGCGACCTTCTCCGGCGCGGGGGCCGGGGCGGGCGCAGGGGCAGGGGTGCCGACGGCGGCCGGCGTGGTACCGCCCGTCAGGCGCTTGCCGCAGGTGGGCCACGCGCCGATGCCCTGACCGGCGAGGACCTTCTCGGCGATCTGGACCTGCTCGGCCGGGGTCGCCAGGTCGGCCCGTGCGGCGAGGCTGGTGCCGCCGTACCCGGCCCACGTCGACTGGCTGAACTGCAGGCCGCCGTAGTAGCCGTTGCCGGTGTTGATGTCCCAGTCCCCGCCGGACTCGCACTGGGCGACCCCGGTCCAGTCGTGGGTGGTGGCGGCCTGGGCCGCCGGGGTGCTCAGGACGCTGAGTCCGACGACGGTCGCGCCTGCGGCGACGGGTACGCCGGCGAGTGCGTGCTTGGTGCGGACATAGCGGGGTGCGCGGTGCTTGGCCATGGTGATCTGATCTCCGATCACCGCCTGCGGGGTCAGCTGTCGGGTTCGGGCGATCGGTGCCCGGCCGCGGTCCGCGGCTTCACCCCGAGGCGCCATGCCGAGGGCATGTGCGCCGAGTTCGTGGGTCCCCCACCCCTGCCCTGGGTTCACGTGAGGCAGCCGGTGGGCAGAGCTCGGCGGTCCGGCGCCACGCCCACGGGTTGGGTGAGCGCCACAAGAAGTTATGAGTCGACTTGTCGATTGTCGTCGTGATGCCGGTCACACTTGAACTTTCAACGGCGTTTCCGCTGGTCCCGCAGCCGGGCCGACGAGCGGGTGACCGTCCCGCCTCGGCGCGTCCTCCCCGGCGTGTCGGTCGCTACCCGGACGCCGGGGGCCTCACGGAAGCCAGGAGGTCGGCGAAGGCGCGATCGACGCGGACGGTGTCGCCGGTGGCGTCGAGGTCCATGATCAGCCCGCGGATGACGGCGAGGACGAGCGTCGCCAGTTCCGGCCGCCCGAGGGTGCGGAGCCCGTCCTCCAGCGGCGCGAGCCAGTCCGTGGTCGCCTCCCGGCGGAACCCCGGCCACAGCTGCTGCTCCGCGTCCTCCCGCAACCGCCCGAACATGGTCAGGTAGGGCCGTCCCTGGGCGCCCGTCATGCCGGCCCAGGCCCGCCCCAGCGTCGTCAGGTAGTCCTCGTCCGGTCGCACCCGCAGCAGCGCCTCGAAGTCCTGGCGCTGCCGGTCGCGTGCCCGCCGCAGCACCGCGCGGAGCAGCGCCTCCTTGGTGCCGAAGTGGTACAGGAGCATCCGGCTCGAGGTGCCGGAGGCCACGGCGAACGCCTCGAGGCGGTCGGGCAGCCCGGCGGCCAGGGCGTGGTCCGTGCACGTGTCCAGCAACCGCTCCCGGATCTCCGGCTGCCTGTTCCGCCCCACGCCCGGGATCTTTTCGCGTAACCCGCGGTACGTCTAGCGTTCGGGGCGTTCTGCCGGTCATCCCGAGGAGGTCGCGATGCGAGTGGTGTTCGTGCACGGAGCGTGCGTCCGGGACGGGTCGTGGTGGTGGCACCGCACCGCTGCGCTGCTGGACCGGCACGGGATCACCAGCGTCGCGCCCGGGCTGCCCAGCTGCGGGGAGGGCGGCGCGTCAGCAGGTCACGACGGCCCGGGACTCACCGCGGACGTCGCCGCTGTCCGGGAGGTCCTCCAGGACAGCGACGAGCCGACCGTCGTGGTGGCACACAGCTACGGCGGCATCGTCACCGCCGAGGCCGCGGCGGGTGTCCCGTCCGTGCGGCACCTGGTCCTGGTGTCCAGCTACCTGCCCGAGGTCGGCGAGAGCCTGTCCTCCTTCAGCTCCTCGGAGCCGGCACCGTTCCTCGACGTCGACGTCGAGTCCGGCACCCTCGGCGTCCGTCCGGACTTCCTCCCCGGCAGGTTCCTGCAGGACTGCCCGGAGGTGGCCGGCGACGCCGGCGACCGGCTGGCCCGGCAGAGCCTCTCGATCGTGGGCCAACCGGTGACGGCGGCGGCGTGGCAGCACGTGCCGTCGACCTACCTGGTGTGCGCCCAGGACCGGGGGACGCCGGCCTCGGCGCAACGGGACTTCGCTCGGCGCGCGGGCACGGTCGTCGAGCTCGACGCCGGGCACCACCCGTTCCTCTCCCAGCCGCAGGCCGTCGCCGACCTCCTGGTCGGTCTGCCGAGCTGACCGGCGTTCGCGAGGGGTCAGCGAGCTCGTCGAGCCGAGCAGCGTGGTGTGGGAGCCGCCGTGCCCCCGGCTGCCCACGACCGGCAGGTCCGCGCCGTGCGACAGGGCCCACCGACCCCGTGGACGGGCACGCGATCCCCTCAGGACGGGCGGGTCGCACCACCGCTGAGGTGCTCGGCGAAGAACGCCTCGATCCGCGTCCAGGCGTCGGCCGCGGCGACCGGGTCGGGCTGGAACTTCAGCACCCGGCGCAGCAGCGGGCGCAGCACCCGGGGCCCGGGGTCGGCGTCGTCGAGGAAGCCGTGCCCCGCCGTCGGGTACTCGTGGACGTCGTGCGGCACGCCCAGCCGGGTCAGCACCCCCTCCAGCTGCGCCGCGGTCCCACGCAGCGCGGGGTCACGGGCGCCGTAGCTCGCCACGATCGGGCAGGCGCCGGCCAGCGCGCGCTCGGGGTCCTCCGGCAGGCGGGCGTAGTTGGCCGACGAGACGTCGAACCCGCGCGGTGCGGTCAGCAGCGCGAAGCCGCCGCCCATGCAGAACCCCAGGACGCCGATCCGCCCGGTGCAGTCGGGCAGCGACGCCAGGTGGGTGCGCGCGGCCTCGACGTCGACGAACGGCCGGCCGGACCCGGCGGCGATCGCGCGGAACGTCGGCACCAGGCAGCGCCGCGCGCCGCCGGCGGTGAACAGGTCGGGCATCAGGGACAGGTAGCCCGCCGCGGCCATCCGCTGCACCTGCAGGCGCATGACGTCGTCGATGCCGAACAGCTCGTGCACCAGCACGACACCGGGCCACGGTCCCGGTCCGGGCGGGGTGCCGAGCACGCCGCGCAGTCCCGGTGTCCCGCCTGCGCCGCTGGTCAGCTCGACGTCCTGCAGTCGCGGACCGTGCGGATCGGTCATGGTCCCGGCCTTCCTGCTGCCTGCTCCCGGGGCGGAGTGCAGCGATGCTGGCAGAGGCCGGGCCGCGTGTCACCTCGCACGGCGCGCAGCAGGGGGTGGGCAGCGGGTGGTCGGGTGTGGGGGAATGCACCCGGCTCCCTCGGGAGGAGGGCTCGACGCCGGATCGGGGGCGCGCGATGAGAGCACTGGTGGTGGGCGGTGGGGTCGCCGGCCCGGTCGCCGCCCTGGCGCTGCAGAAGGCCGGCATCGACGCCACCGTCCACGAGGCGCACGCCGCGCCCGCCGGCGACGTCGGGGCGTGGCTGGGGGTCCAGGTCAACGGCCTGGACGCGCTCCGGGTGGTCGGGGCGGACCAGGTGGTCCGCGAGGTCGGCTTCCCGACCCCGGTGATCGAGTTCCGCAGCGGCACCGGCAGACGCCTGGGCGAGCTCCCGACCGGTACCGCCGGGGCGGTCGGGGTGTCGGTGCAGCGCTCCGAGCTGTACCGGGCGCTGCACGCCGAGGCGCTGCGCCGGGGCATCGAGGTGCGCTACGGCTCGGCGTTGGTCGACGCGAGCAGCACCCCCGACGGCGTGACCGCGACCTTCGCCGACGGGAGCACGGAGCACGCCGACGTGCTCGTCGGCGCCGACGGCGTGCGCTCCTCGGTGCGCGCGCTGCTCGACCCGGGCGCCCCGCCGCCGCGCTTCGTCCCGGTGCTGAACACCGCCGGCTACTCCACGCACACGCCGGCCGGCGCGGAGGTGGGCCGGCTGACGATGGTCATGGGCCGGCGGTCCTTCTTCGGCTGGCTCCCCGCGCCGGACGGCCGGACCTGGTGGTTCGCCAACCCGCCGGAGCGGCAGGAGCCGGCGGACGGCGCGGTCGCCGCCCGGTCCGACGCGGAGTGGCGCGCCCTGCTGCACGATCTCCACGCAGCCGACCGGGCGCCCGCGCTCGCCCTCGTCGACGCGACGCCGCACGAGCTGCGGGGGTGGACCACGTACGACGTCCCGTTCGTGCGCCGCTGGCAGGACGGGCAGCGGGTCGTGCTCATCGGCGACGCCGCGCACGCGACCTCGCCGGCCGCCGGCCAGGGGTCGTCGCTGGCCGTCGAGGACGCCGTCGTGCTCGCCCGCTGCCTCCGGGACCTGCCGCTGCCCGCGGCGCTGCCGAACTACGAGCGCGCCCGGCGCCGGCGGACCCAGCGGGTCGTCGCCCAGGGCTTCCGGACCAGCAACGCCAAGTCCCCGCCCGCCGTGGGTCGTGTCGTCCGCGACCTGGTCATGCCGGTGGTGCTGCGGCACCGGGACCCGCGCGCCTGGGTCCGCGACCACCACGTCGACTGGGACGCGCCGGCCGGCACCGACCGGGCACCGGCCTGAGGCCTGCTCAGAAGACGGTGTAGCCGCCGTCGACCACCAGCACGGAGCCGGTCATGAACGACGACGCCGGGCTCGCCAGGAACACCACCGCCGGGGCGATCTCCGCGGGCTCGGCCGCGCGCTGCATCGGTGCGTCGTCGACCCAGCGCGCCCGGAACTGCGGCTGGTCGATCGGCGTCATGTCGGTGCGGACGTAGCCCGGTGCGACCGCGTTGACCCGGACGCCGTGCGGCGCCCACTCCGCGGCCAGGGACCTGGTCAGGTGGTGCACCGCGGCCTTGGAGGCGTTGTAGGCCGGCTGCCACTGCGGGCGGTTCACGATCTGCCCGGACATCGACCCGATGTTGACGATCACGCCCCCGCCTGCGCCGATCATCTGCTC
Source organism: Geodermatophilaceae bacterium URHA0031 (assembly GCA_000620205.1). GTDB lineage: Bacteria > Actinomycetota > Actinomycetes > Mycobacteriales > Geodermatophilaceae > Modestobacter. Next base: position 490,150 of record JHVP01000001.1, read on the forward strand.
ACCGAAGACCTGGCAGCCGTGCCAGACGCCGTTCACGTTGACCCGCATGACCTCGTCCCACTCGTCCTCGGTCACCTCCAGCGCCGGCCGGTGGATGCACGCGCCGGCGTTGTTGACCAGCACGTCGACCCGGCCCAGCGCTCCGGCGATCTCCCGGGAGACGGCCACGACGGCCCCGCGGTCCCCGACGTCGGCACGGAAGGCCGCGGCCCGGACGCCGGCGGCGGTCAGCTCCTCGACGACCACGCTGCTCGCGTCCTCGTCCCGCGCCACGATCGCGATCGTGGCGCCGGCCTCCCCCAGCGCGCGGGCGAACGCCCGGCCCAGGCCGCGGTTCCCGCCGGTGACCACGGCGACCTTGCCGTCCAGCCTGAAGGTGTCGAGGACAGTCATGCGCTGACCGTCCCACAGCCCGCCAGCAGGCGCGTTGCCGTGCTGGCCGAACGGGGACGCACACCGTTGTGGAGCGGCGGCGGCGCGAGGAGCCTGGCCGGCATGACAGCCACACCGCCTCCCGACCCGCCGCCGCCTCCCCCGCCCCCGACCGGCGGGACACCCCCGACCTGGCAGCAGGCGCCCCCGCCCCCGCCGGCGGCGGTGCCGCCGCGTCCGACGCTCCGGCGCAGCACCAGCAACCGGGTGCTGGGCGGTGTCTGCGGTGGCCTCGCCGAGTACACCGGCGTCGAGGCCCTCCTCTGGCGCATCGGCTTCGTGGCGCTGGCGCTGCTCGGCGCGGGCGTGCTGGTCTACCCGCTGCTCTGGATCCTCCTGCCGGCCGGCACCGCACCGACCGAGGCCGCTCCCGCACCGCGGCTGCGCGAGACGCTGCAGAACGGCCGGACCCCGAACCGCTGAGCCGCCCCGGGGTCCCGACGGCCCCCGGGCAGTCGGCCCGACCCGCTCAGCCCCGCCGGCTGAGCGGGTCCCGCTCCTCGTCGGCCGGACCGCGGGGTGCCGGTGGGCCCGCGTGGCCGTCGGCGGCGGCGGGCACCAGGTCGCGCTCGTCGGCCCGCGGCAGCGGCCGCTCGTCGGTCAGCGGGGAGGGCTCGACCCGCAGCAGCTTCGCCATCCAGGCCGGCAGCCACCAGTTCCACTTGCCGAGCAGGCTGACCAGCGCCGGCACCAGCAGCGCCCGGATCAGGGTCGCGTCGATGAGGATGCCGACGCCCAGCGCCGTCCCGAGGACCTTGATGTCGGTGCCCGGCGAGGACGCCAGCGCGGCGAAGGAGAAGAACAGGATCAGCGCCGCGGAGGTGACCAGCCGGCCGGTGCGCCCCAGCCCGACGGTCACCGCGTCCGGGGTGTTGCCGGTCTCGTCGTACTCCTCCCGCATCCGGGCCAGGATGAAGACCTCGTAGTCCATCGAGAGCCCGAACAGGAACGCGAAGATGATCACCGGCAGCCAGAAGGTGATGGCGCCGGTCGCCGGGATGCCGAACAGCGCCTCGGAGCCGTGCCCCTCCTGCCAGAACCAGGTCACCGCACCGAACACCGCGGCCAGCGAGACCAGGTTGAGCAGCACCGCCTTGATCGGCAGCAGCAGCGACCGGAAGGTGCGCACCAGCAGCACGAACGTGATCACCGCGATGAGGGCCAGCACGTAGGGGAAGTTCTCGTACACCGCGGAGAAGTAGTCCTGCACGATCGCGCCGGTGCCGGCGACGCCCACACTGCCGTCCGTCGCGCTCTCGACCGCGTTGCGGACGTCGTTGACCACCTCGATGCTGTCGCCGTCCACCGTCTCGCTGACCGGGACGACGTCGATCACCGTGGTGCCGCCCTGGCTGCCGCCGAGGACGGCCATCCGCACATCGTCGACGTCGCCGGCCGCGGCGAGTGCCGCGGCGGCCTGGTCGTCGGGGACGAGCACCTCGATGGGCGTGAGGACGCCGTCCCCGACACCACCGTTCTCCAGCGTCTGCAGCGCGTCGAAGGGCGGCCCGCTGCTGGCCAGGGACTCGCTGTTCGCCTGGCCGATCTTGAGGCCGGTCACCGGCGCGATGATCAGCGCGAGCAGGAACAGGGCGACCCCGGCGGCGATCCACCGCCGGCGGACGATGAGCCGCGCCCAGGCGGTCCAGCCGCGCGCGGCGACGGCGTCGTGCCGGATCCGCGGCCAATCGACCCGCGGCCCGACCTTGGACAGCAGGGCCGGCAGCAGGGTGAGCACCACGGCCACGCTGACCAGCGGGATGAGCATCCCGCCCAGCCCCATGCTCCGCAGGAACGGCACCGGCACGAGGATGAGCGCCAGCAGGCTGATCGCGACCGTCACGCCGGAGGCGAGCACCGCGTGGCCGGCGGTCTTCACCGCGACGACGACGGCCTCGTCGTTGCTGCGCCCGTGCGCCCGTTCCTCGCGCCAGCGGGAGACCAGCAGCAGCGAGTAGTCGATGGCCACGCCCAGCCCGACCAGGGCGATGAGGAACTGGACCACGAAGCTGACGTCGGTCAGGTAGGTGAGCCCGAGCACCAGCAGGAAGGTCGTCAGGATCGACACCGCGGCGATCAGCAGCGGGACGAACGCCAGGAACGACGCGAAGACGAACACCAGGACGGCGAGCGCACCGACGGCGCCGAACAGGGTCTCCACCAGGACGCTGGGTCCCTCGGTGTCCCCGCCGGCCGACAGCAGCACGTACGAGGTCAGCCCGGTGTCCAGCCCGGCCGCCGCGGCCGCCTGCTCGAACGCGGGCTGGACCTGGGCCTCGATGCCCGGTCCGAAGCCCTCGGGCAACGGCCCCTGGACCAGCGCGAAGGCGCTCCGCCCGTCGTCGGTGACGAAGCGGTCGTCCCCGGTGCTGGCCTGGTCGACGATCCGGGCCTGGGGCACGGCCGCCCGCACCGCGTCGAACACACCGGCGATGTCGGCCTGCCGGTCGGCCACGGTGCTGCCCTCGGGCACGGTCAGCACCGGCACGAGGGTGTCCGCGGTGCTCGCGCCGAACGTCGCGATCAGCTGCTCCTCGGCCTCGTAACCGGGCTGGCCGGGCAGCGAGAAGTCGAAGGACAGCCGGTCGGTGACCGTGCCGGCGGCTGCACCGCCGGCCACCATCGTCACCAGCCAGCCGATCACGACGAGCAGCCGATGGCGCAGGACGAACCGGGCGAGGGACTCCACAACGTGCTCCCTGGGCAGCCGTGAGCTGGTCTGGTCGTGCGGTGCGCCCCCCGTGGCGGGCGACGCTAGCGGCGGCGGGCGATCCGTGGGGCGGTCGGACCCGCGCCGTCCCATCTCCCTCGGTGGGCTCGGCGTGTCGTCCCCGCGTGCCCCGACCGCGGGTGGGTTCCGGGCGGGTAGCGCGCGGGCCAGGATGCCGGGCATGAAGTACGTCCTGAGCTACCGCGCGGTCGAGGACTTCCTGCCGCTGGCCCAGCAGCACGGCCCGGCGCACGTCGCCCGGCTGCACGAGTTCCGCGACCGCGGGCTGCTGCTCATGGTCGGCACGTTCGACGAGCCGATGAACGGCGACGCGATGGGCGTCTTCACCACCCGCGAGGCGGCCGAGGAGTTCATCGCCGGCGACCCCTTCGTGCTGCACGGCGTGGTCGCCGGCCACTCGGTGCGCCCCTGGAACGAGGTCCTGCAGCCCGGGTGAGCTGCGAGCATCGCGGCATGACCTCCTCCTCCGCACCGCCGTTCGAGCCGTGGCCGGCCCTGCCCCTGGCGCAGTGGCAGGACACCCGGGACACCCTGCACCTGTGGACCCAGGTGGTCGGCAAGGTCCGGCTGGCGCTCTCGCCTGCCGCCAACCACTGGTGGCACGTCCCGCTCTACGTCGACGCGCGCGGCCTGACCACCTCGCTGATGCCCTACCGGGGCCGTGGCCTGGAGGTGGTGTTCGACCTGACCTCCCACGAGCTGCAGCTGCTGACCACCCTCGGCGAGCGTCGGCGGATGAGCCTGGAGCCCCGCAGCGTCGCCGACTTCACCGCGGAGTTCCGGTCGCACCTGCGCGAGCTCGACGTCGACGTGCCGATCCACCCGGTGCCGGTCGAGGTCACCGAGGCGATCCCGTTCGACGAGGACACCGAGCACGCCAGCTACGACCCCGACGCCGCCCACCGGTTCTGGACCTCGCTGGTGAGCGCCCACCGCGTGCTGAGCCGGTTCCGCGCCGAGTTCCGCGGCAAGGCCAGCCCGGTGCACTTCTTCTGGGGCGCCTTCGACCTCGCGGTCACCCGCTTCTCCGGCCGCCCCGCACCGCGGCATCCCGGCGGCGTGCCGAACTGCCCCGACGGGGTCATGGTCGAGGCCTACAGCGACGAGGTGTCCAGCTGCGGGTACTGGCCGGGCGGCGCTGCCGAGGGCGCCTTCTACGCCTACGCCTACCCCGAGCCACCCGGGTACCGGACCAGCCCGGTCACCCCCGGGACGGCGACCTTCGACGAGGCGCTCGGGGAGTTCGTGCTGCCCTACGCCGACGTGCGGCAGGCTGCCGACCCCGACGCCCACCTGCTGGACTTCCTGACCAGCACGCACGCGGCTGCCGCCCGGACCGGGGACTGGCCCACCGCCTGAGCCGGTCCGTCACCCCTCCGGGTGACGCGGCCGCCCGCAGACGGGGCGCAGGCTCGGGGAGCGGGAACCGGATGTCGTTGAGGAACCGTTCGGTCCACACGGCAGGTCGGCACCACGGGCAGGAGGCAGGGCGATGCGGGTCGCGTTCTCGGTGTACGGCGTGCTGTACGTCGTCATCGAGATCGTCGGGTACCAGCTGGAGCGGGTCAGCTGGCCGGAGATCACCGCCCTGGACGTCGCCACCGCGGTGACCAACGCGCTCCTGACCGTCGCGGTGCTGGTCGCCGCGCTGGTCGCGCTCGACGTCCTGGGTCACCGCTGGCGCCGGCACCGGCGGGCGCTGGCGGCCGAGCGCGCCCGGCTGGCCGCGGAGGGGTGGACCGAGCTCGAGCCGCTCACCGTGCACGCCTGGCGCCCGGAGCCGCTGGCCCTGCCCGCCGCCGCTGCGCCGCAGCCGGGCGGCCCCGCGCGGACCGCCTACGCGCCCAACGCCTACTCCCGACGGGCCTGGCCGGACCCGGCCGCCGAGGACGCCTCCCGCCGGCTGCTCTGAGCCGTCCGAGGGGGTGTCGAACGGATCCGTGCAGGAACTTTCCGGCACCGGTTCCCCACGGGGGGCTCCCAGCCGCTAGTGTTCTCTTCGTCGGGAAGGCCCTGCGCTCTGGCAGGACCCCGACGCACGACCTCAGCTAGGAGCGAGCAATGCCCGAAGGAACAGTGAAGTGGTTCAACGCAGAGAAGGGGTTCGGCTTCGCCACCCCCGACGGCGGCGGCCCGGACGTCTTCGTCCACTACTCGGCCATCCAGACCAGCGGGTACCGCTCGCTCGATGAGGGCCAGCGCATCTCGTTCGACATCGAGCAGGGCCAGAAGGGCCCGCAGGCGGCGAACGTCAACCCGGTCTGACCCTCAGACCGAGGAGCTGAACGCAGCCCTCTCGAACCACTGGCAGTGCCCCCGCCCGGGAGACCGGGCGGGGGCACTGTCGCGTTCGGGGCCGGCCCGTCCCGGTCAGCGCTGGCGCGGTACGTACCCGCCGATGAGCGCGGACATCAGCAGCGCCCCGTCGTCCGGGCCGAGTGCCGTCGCGGCGTCGGCCATCGCGCGCCAGCGTCCGCGCTCGACCTCGGTCATCGCCCCGGTCGCGCGTGCCTCGAGCTGCTCGAGCAGCCGCTCCCACTCCCCCTGCGGTGTGGGCCACAGGCCGGCGAGCCGGCGGGCCTCGGCGGAGATGGCGGTGAACCGGACGATCTCCCCGGCGTGGTTGGTCAGCGCCTGCGCGTACCCGGCGGTGACCAGCGCATTGGCGGCGGAGACCACCTGCGGCTTGGGCAGGCCGCTGGCCGGGACGACCGCCCCGAGGTAGGGCGCGCTGCCGTGCGGCGGCTCGTCGATCAGCCGCGCGATGGCGCGGAGCACGGGCAGGTCGCGGGTGAACCAGGTGTCGGCCAGGGGCTGCGGGTTGCTCATGGGTCCTCTCGGCGGACGGCGGCGCCACCGGGCGCGGCGCCGCGCCCACGGTACGAGCACCGCGCAGGCGGTCGGTGCGCCGACGTCGGGAGCGCCTCCCGCCCGGTCCCCCGCCGTGCCCACTTCGTTACCGGAGAGTGACCGCTCGTAGCTCAGCGCACTGGGAAGATGAGGCGGTCCCACCGCGCCTCGAGGAGTTCCATGTCCCTCTCCCGCGCTCTCCGCCCCGTCGTCCTCGGCCTGACCGTCGGGGCGCTGGTGACCGGCGGCCTGACGACGACGGCCTCCCCCGCAGCGGCCGACCCCTCCGCGACGAGGACCGCCTCCTCCGGGGTCCCCGGGGACGCCGCCGCGGGGATCAGCGACCCGACACCGCTCCGGGGCGACCGGGTCACCGTGACCGGAACCGGGTTCACCCCGAACGAGAAGGTCACCGCCTCGCTGCCCTCGCGCAACCAGGGGCAGCTCGGCAGCGCTGTCGCCGACGCCGGCGGACACGTGTCCATCCCGGTGGGCGTGCCGACGACGCTGCCCGACGGGGACCAGGAGGTGCTGCTCACCGGCACCTCCGGCGAGCGGGCGAGCACCGGCTTCGCGCTGCGCCCGCTCCTCGAGGACCTGCTCGACCGGTTCCTCCGGTGGTGGCCGGCGAAGCGCGCCGACGCCGGTCACCTAGCCGGGACACCACGCTGACCAGGCAGGACGCCGCCTCCGCACGGGTGGCGCCGTCGCCGTACCGTGGGAGCATGACCACATCCGCCCAGCAGCCCCAGGTCGTCAAGAGCGACGAGGAGTGGCGCGCCCAGCTGTCGCCGGAGGAGTACGCCGTCCTCCGCCAGGCGGGCACCGAGCGGCCGTGGACCGGTGAGTACGTCGACACGAAGACCGTCGGCGTCTACTCCTGCCGGGCGTGCGGCGCCGAGCTGTTCCGCTCCGAGACCAAGTTCGACTCGCACTGCGGCTGGCCCTCGTTCTACGAGCCCTCGGCCCAGGACCACGTCGTCCTCCGCGAGGACACCGCCCACGGGATGCTCCGCACCGAGGTGCTCTGCGGCAGCTGCCACAGCCACCTGGGTCACGTCTTCGCCGACGCCCCGCAGACGCCGACCGGCGACCGCTACTGCATCAACTCGGTGAGCATCGCCCTGCAGCCCGCTGAGAGCTGACGCGCCACCCTGCTGCGCCGGGGACGGGTACGGACCCCGGCCGGCAGGCCGTCCGTGGACCCGTCGCGGGGGCCGGAGGCTCCCCGACGGGAACGCGGGCAACGGCTCAGCGCCTCAGGGGCACGGCTCCTGGCCGCGGTGCGATCCGGAGGATCGCAGTGTCAGGGCAGATCGGCAACGAGTTCTGCGACCTGCTTGCGGGTGCCGGTGTAGAACGGCACCTCCTCGCGGACGTGCCGGCGGGCGCGGCTGGCCCGCAGGTCGCGCATCAGGTCGACGATGCGGTGCAGCTCGTCGGCCTCGAAGGCGAGCATCCACTCGTAGTCGCCGAGCCCGAAGGAGGCCACCGTGTTGGCCCGGACGTCGGGGTACGGGCGGGCCTGCATGCCGTGCTCCTTGAGCATGTCCCGCCGCTCCTCGTCGGGCAGCAGGTACCACTCGTAGGAGCGCACGAACGGGTAGACGCAGACGAAGCGGCGCGGCTCCTCCTCGGCGAGGAAGGCGGGGATGTGGCTGCGGTTGAACTCCGCCGGGCGGTGCAGCGCCATCTGCGACCAGACCGGCTCGAGGTGGCGGCCCAGCGCGGTGCGGCGGAACCGGCTGTAGGCCTCCTGCAGCGCCTCGGGGGTCTCGGCGTGCCACCAGATCATCAGGTCGGCGTCGGCGCGCAGGCCGGCCACGTCGTAGACCCCGCGGACGACGACGTCCTTGCCGGCCAGCTCCTCGAAGAGGGCGGTGACCTCGTCGGCGGCGGGACCGCGCTGGTCGTCGGCGAGCGGTCGCGCCTTGAAGACCGACCACATCGTGTAGCGGATCTGGGCGTTCAGCTCGTTCGCCCGCTTGCCGATGCTGCGCTCTCCGGTCTGCTCGGTCATGCCCCCATTGTCGCGCGGGACGCCTCGTCCGCGTCCGCGAGGGGATGTGACCCCCGCCCCGTCGCCGCCTCGTCCGACGACCCGGGTTCCCAGCGGAGCAGGTCCCCGGGCTGGCAGTCGAGGACCTCGCACAGCGCGGCGAGCGTGGAGAAGCGGACCGCCTTCGCCCGGCCGTTCTTGAGCACGGCCAGGTTGGCCGGGGTGATGCCGACGCGGTCGGCGAGCACCCCGACCGACATCTTCCGGCGGGCCAGCATGACGTCGACGTCGACGACGATCGGCATCAGATGACCGCGTCCAGCTCGGCCTGCAGGTGCAGCGCCTCGGCGTCCCGGGCGACCGCCTGGGCGAGCAGCGTCCGCATCACCAGCTCGACGAGGGCGATCCCGGCAACGAGCACGCCGGCCCCACCGACGAGCAGCACCACACCGGGGGCGACCGCCTCGCCCGGTGCGAGCACGAACCCGAGGGCGAAGGTGAGCAGCGAGGCCGCGACGGCCGCGCCGATCATCACGTCGACGTAGCGGAAGGCAGCCAGGGAGAACACCGTCCCCCGGCGCACCATCGTCAGCAGCCGCCACACGCAGACCATCGTGGTCTGCACGGTTCCGATGCCGAGCACGGCGATGGTGAGCAGCGGCAGCCGGAGGTCGAGCACCTCGGCGTCCGCACCCTCCATGTCGGTGAACAGCAGCGGCACCATGACCGCCTGCACGAACAGCGAGCCGACCAGTCCGCCGCCGAGCACCACCCGTAGCGCAAGGACCGTCCACGTGCCCATCGGGGACTCCTCTCCATCGACTGACGAGAAGAAACTATCGAATGTCGATCGATCCGGCAAGGAGGTGACGCTAGGCGAGCGCGGCGACGACCCGGCGTGCGTCGCGAATGCAGGCCGGCACGCCGACCCCGCCGTACGCGGCACCGGCGACCCCGAGCCCGGGCACGGCGCCGACCGCCGCGCGGATCGCCGCCACCCGCTGCGGGTGCCCGACCAGGTACTGCGGCAGCCCGCCGACCCAGCGGACGAGGTGGGTCTGCAGCGGCTCCGGGCGCTCGAGGTCCAGCAGCCCGGCGACGTCGGCGACCACCGCGTCGGTGAGGTCGGCATCCTCGCGGCGCAGCGCGGCGTCGTCCCCGAACCGGCCGACCGACGAGCGCACCCGGAGCGCGCCGCCCAGGTGCGGCCACTTCGACGAGGAGACGGTGACGCCCTTGACCAACCGCCCGGTCACCGGGGGCACGAGCAGCCCGGACCCGGCCGACACCGGCTGCTCGGGGAACGCCATCGCGACCACGGCCATCGACGCGTACGGGATGGCCTGCAGCGGCTCCACCGCGTCGGGGGCCAGGTCGGTGAGCAGCCGGGCGGTCGGGGCGGCCGGGGTGGCCAGCACGACGACGTCCGCGGTCAGCGTCGCCCCGCCCTCCACATCGAGCTCGAAGCCGCCGGCCACCCGGCGCAGCGCGCTGACCGCCGTGTCCAGCCGGACGTCGGCGCGCGCGCCGGCGGCCAGCGCGGCCGGCAGCGAGCCGATGCCGTCGCGGACGGTGACGAACACCGGGCCGTCGACGTCGCCGCGGCTGCGGGCGCCGGCGTCCCGGGCGGCGATCGCCGCGCCGAGCACCGACGTCGACCCGGGCAGCTGCGCGGCCAGCGCGGGCATGGTGGCGGCCAGCGAGAGGTCGTCCGGGCGTCCGGCGTAGACACCGCCCAGCAGCGGCTCCACCAGCCGGTCGACCACCTCGTCGCCGAGCCGGTCGCGGAGCAGCCGGCCCACCGAGACGTCGCCGTCCAGCCGCAGCGGGGGCAGCTCGGCCTCGGCGCGGACCCGGGCGACGCCGGCCGGGGTGAGCACGCCGTCCAGGCCATCGGCGGTGGTGGGCACGCCCTGCAGCGTCCCGGCCGGCAGCGGGAACCGGCCCTCGGGGAGGACGACGGAGGCCTGGGTGGTCTGCGCGGGCACCAGCTGCTCGGCCAGGCCGAGGGCCTCGATCAGCTCCACCGCCTCCGGCACCCGGGCGAGCACCGCCTCCGGGCCGGTGTCGTACCAGCGGCCGGCCAGCTCCACCCGGTCGAGCTTGCCGCCGATCCGCGGTCCGGCCTCGAGCACGACGACCTCGTCGTCGGGGTGGGTGCGGCGCCACTCCCAGGCGGCGGTCAGCCCGGTGATGCCGGCGCCGACGACGACCAGCCGGCGCGGGCTCATCGCGCGGTCAGCTCGTGCACCAGCTCCACGACGTGGGTCAGGACACCGGGATCGGTGTCGGGCAGCACGCCGTGACCGAGGTTGAACACGTGCCCGCGGGCGGCCCGCCCCTGCTCGACCACCCGGCGCACCTCGCGGTCGACGGTCTCCCGGTCGGCCAGCAGCACCGCGGGGTCGAGGTTGCCCTGCAGCGAGAAGCCCGGCCCCACCCGGCGGGCCGCCTCGTCCAGCGGCACCCGCCAGTCGACGCCCACGACGTCGGCACCGGCGTCCCCGATGAGCGGCAGCAGCTCCCCGGTGCCCACGCCGAAGTGGACCTTGGGCACGTCCCGCTCGCCCAGCGCGTCCAGGACCGCGCGGGAGTGCGGCAGCACCCGGGTGGCGTAGTCGGTGGCCGACAGCACCCCGGCCCAGGAGTCGAACAGCTGCACGGCGCTCGCCCCGGCGTCCACCTGCACCTGCAGGAACGTCGCCGCACTGACCGCCAGGCGCTCCAGCAGCCGCCGCCACGCCTCCGGCTCGGCGTACATGAACGCCTTGGTCCGGGCGTGCTCCTTCGACGGGCCGCCCTCGATGAGGTAGGTGGCGAGGGTGAACGGCGCCCCGGCGAAGCCGATCAGCGGCGTGGCACCGAGCTCGGCGACCAGCCGGCGCACCGAGGTGGCGAGGAACTCCAGCCGGTCGGGCTCCAGCGGGGGCAGGGCGTCGACGTCGGCGACCGACCGGACCGGGGAGGCGACGACCGGACCGACCCCGGGCTTGATCTCGACGTCCATCCCGGCCACGACCAGCGGCAGCACGATGTCGGAGAAGAGGATCGCCGCGTCGACGCCGTGCCGGCGGACCGGCTGCAGGGTGATCTCGGTGACCAGGTCGGGGTCCTGGCAGGCCTGCAGCATCGCGGTCCCGGCCCGCAGCGCCCGGTACTCGGGGAGCGACCGGCCCGCCTGCCGCATGAACCAGACGGGCGTGTGATCGACCGGGAGGCCGCGGGCCGCCCGGACCAGGGCGGAGTCGGCGGCCGGATCTGCTGCTGTTCCCACGACCGCCGATCCTCCCAGACGCACCGGAGGGCGGCGCGGGCCCCGGAGGTGAGCCAGCGCGCACACCGTCGGGTCACGGGCAGGCCACAGCGGCGCGTCGGGACGCCACATCCGCCCCACGGCGACCTACCCTGCGCCCGTGGCCCAGCAGCGCAAGCGTCCGGCCGACGGCGTCGAGCCGCCCCTGGCGCAGAAGCCGGCGGAGTTCCAGGCCGCGCTCGAGGCGCTGGCGACCGTACGCCCGCGTCCGGGGATCGTCCTGGAGCACATCCCGGCGCCGCAGCGACTGGCCCCCTTCTCGCACGCGATCGGGGTGCAGGTCGGCGACCCGGACGACGAGGAGGCGGAGCTCGCCAGCGGCCGGTTCATCGTGCTGTTCGACCCGGAGGGCCACGAGGCCTGGCAGGGCACCACCCGCTGCGTCGGCTACCTCTCCGCCAGCACCGACTCGGAGATGGTCGACGACAGCATGTTCTCCGAGGTCGCGTGGAGCTGGCTGACCGACGCGCTCGCCGAGCACGGTGCCGGCCACCACGCCATCGGCGGGACGGTCACCCGCACGGCGTCCACCCGGTTCGGCTCGATCGCCGCTCCCGAGCACTCGGTCGACGTGGAGATCCGAGCCTCCTGGACGGCGGAGGGCACCGACCTGGACAAGCACCTGACCGCCTTCCTCGCGGTGCTCGGCACCGCCGCCGGCCTCCCGCCGCCCGGCATCCACCTGCTGACCTCGAACGGGCAGACCGCCGACCCCGGTGCCTAGACTCGTCGGTGTACTCCACTCGGCGTAACCAGAGATGGGCCGAGTGCGCGGACACGCCGGATCGGGCGCCGGGTGGTCAGCTGCTGGCCGGACCGTCCCCGACCGGCCCGAGGACGGGAGACTGCGTGACCCTGGGTCGACCATGGTCCGACGGCGTCCTGTTCGGCCCGCATGCCGGTGCGCTGGTGGTCGACCCCTCCCCGCTGGTCCGCGAGGCGCTCGCCGGCCGGCTGCGCGGGCTCGGTGCCCGCGACGTGGAGGAGGCCGCCTCGCTGGAGGAGGCGCGGGTGCGGGCCCACGTCTCCGGACCGCGGGCGCTCTGCGTGCTGGAGGCCGATCTCCCCGAGGCCGGCCCCGACGCCGGCAGCCGCGGCGGTGACCACGGACGCGGCCTGGAGCTGCTGCCCACGCTGCGCACCGAGGGGTGGCCGGTGACCGTCGTCCTGACCTCGGTGAGTGACCCCGCCGTCGTCCGGTCCGCCTTCCTGGCCGGGGTCCAGGGGTACGTGCTCAAGACCAGCCCGCTGGCCACGCTCACCGAGGGCCTGCGGGCGGCGTTGTCCGGAGAGGTGTTCGCCGACCCGGGGATCGCCAGCAGCCTGGCCCAGGGGCTGACCCGGGCCGGGGTGGAGGAAGCTGTCGGTGAGCTGTCCGCGCGCGAGCGGGACATCCTGCGGCTCGTCGCCGACGGGCACACCAACAAGGAGATAGGCGAGATGGTCGACCTGTCGGCACTGACCGTGAAGAGCCACCTGGCGCGCATCGCGCGCAAGCTGGGCACCGGCGACCGGGCGCACATGGTGGCGCTGGGCATGCGTTCGGGGGTCATCCACTGAGCGCGGACCAGACTCCCGCCGTCCCGCAGCTGGAGTTCACCGAGCCGACACCCCGGTCCGAGCCGCCCGCTCCGGAGATCCCCGTGGTCGGGGAGCCGGTGGTCCAGCCGGTGGCCGACCCGGCGCCGGTCGACGAGGCGCCGGCCGCCGTCCCGCTGCTCGCGCCGCGGGACGGGCTGCTGCCGGTCATCGAGACCTCCACCGCGCTCGTCGCCTACGCCGACGCGCTGGCCGCCGGCAGCGGCCCGGTCGCCGTCGACGCGGAGCGCGCCTCCGGTTACCGCTACGGCCAGAGCGCCTACCTGGTGCAGCTGCGCCGCGCCGGTGCGGGCACCGGGATGATCGACCCGGTGCCGCTGCCCGACCTGTCGGCCGTGCAGGCCGCGATCGGGGACGCCGAGTGGGTGCTGCACGCGGCGAACCAGGACCTGCCCTGCCTGGCCGAGCTGGGGCTGGTGCCGACCCGGCTGTTCGACACCGAGCTGGCCGCCCGGCTGGCCGGGCTGCCGCGGGTCGGCCTCGGTGCGGTCGTGGAGTCCCTGCTGGGGTTGTCGCTGCAGAAGGGGCACTCGGCCGCGGACTGGAGCACCCGTCCGCTGCCGGAGGACTGGCTGGTCTACGCCGCGCTGGACGTCGAGGTGCTGGTCGAGCTGCGGGACGCCCTCGCCGACATCCTCGCCGAGCAGGGCAAGACCGAGTGGGCGCGGCAGGAGTTCGAGGCGATCCTGGCCGCCGGCCCGCCGGCGCCGAAGGTCGACCCCTGGCGGAGGACGTCGGGCATGCACGGGCTCCGCAGCCGGCGGCAGCTGGGCATGCTGCGGGCGCTGTGGCAGGCCCGCGACGAGCTGGCCCGCCGCCGGGACATCGCCCCGGGCCGGGTGCTGCCCGACACCGCCATGGTCTCGGCGGTGCAGGCCGACCCGAAGGACGAGGCGGCGCTGCTGGACCTGCCGGTCTTCCGCGGCCGGGCCAACCGCAGGCTCGTCGGCACCTGGTTCGGTGCGCTGGTGCGCGGGCGGGAACTGCCCGACGCCGAACTGCCGCTGCACAGCAAGCCCGGGGAGGGACCGCCGCCGGTCAACCGCTGGGCCGACCGCGACCCCGCGGCCGCCGCCCGCCTCAAGGCCGCCCGCGCCGCGCTGGCCGAGGTGTCGGAGCAGTGGTCGGTGCCGGTGGAGAACCTGCTGTCCCCCGACCTCGTCCGGAGGCTGATGTGGACGCCGCCGGCGCCCGCGGACGCCGCCGCGGTGGCCGCGGCGCTGCGCGCCGGTGGGGCGCGCGAGTGGCAGATCGGCCTGACCTGCGACCTGCTCACCGCGGCGATCGCCGCCGGCTGACAGCCACGGGAGCATCGCAGCGAGCTCTGCGAGCGAGGAGCGGACCGTGGCGCGGAAGCCGGCCAGTGCACACCGCCGGCTGACAGCCACGGGATGACGCTCAGCGCTGGAGCAGGTCCCGCAACTTGAGCACGGTGGACCAGTTCCGGGCGGTGCCCACCGGGCCCTTGGCCTTCGCCAGCGCGGCGGACAGCGGGCTCTGCAGCTGCCCGTGCGGGCACCAGAGGTAGAGCTCGCGGCCGTCGACGGTGTACACGTCGTCCTCGGGGTCGACGGCGGCGAGCCGCTGCTGGACCTCCGCCGGGACGGGCTCGGTGGAAAAGGACACGACGTAGCGGCTCGGGTCGGTGGCGACCGACCCGAGCGGGTCCTTCGCGACCACCGCGAGCAGCTCGTCCCGGGTCCGGACGACGACGGGGACGGCGAACCCGAACCGCCGCTCCAGCGCCTGCTCCACCCCCGACGCCAGCTCAGCGACCGGCCGGTCGGAGTCGAGCACCACGTTGCCGCTCTGCAGCAGGGTCGCCACCCCGGCGTGGCCCTCCGCGGTGAGCAGCTCGCGCAGCTCGGCCATCGGGACCCGGTGGGCCCGGCCGACGTTGATGCCGCGCAGCAGCACCGCGTACCGCGTCACGTCGCCTCCTCGGTGTCGGGGTCCGCAGCCTAGGCGGGCTCACCCCGTCGGGGAGCCCCCTGGGCCCGGCGGTTACCAGCGGGTAACTTGACCGGTGCCGGTCGTCGACCGGCGTCTGAACCCATCGCGGAGGTCCTGTGTCATCTGGAGAGCGGCGGCCACGCCAGTTGCGCGAGGTCGTCTTCGTCGACGGCGTGCGCACCCCCTTCGGCAAGGCCGGCCCGAGAGGCATCTACGCCGAGACGCGCGCCGACGACCTCGTCGTCCGCTGCATCCGGGAGCTGATGCGCCGCAACCCGGCCCTGCCGCCCGAGCGGGTCGACGAGGTCGCCATCGCCGCCACCACCCAGATCGGCGACCAGGGGCTGACCATCGGCCGCACCGCCGCGCTGCTGGCCGGCCTGCCGAAGTCCGTCCCCGGTTTCGCCATCGACCGGATGTGCGCCGGAGCGATGACCGCGGTCACCACCACCGCCAGCGGCATCGCGTTCGGCGCCTACGACGTGGCGATCGCCGGCGGGGTGGAGCACATGGGCCACCACCCGATGGGCGAGGGCGTCGACCCCAACCCCCGCTTCGTCAGCGAGAAGATCGTCGACGGCTCGGCCCTGGTCATGGGCTCGACCGCGGAGAACCTGCACGACCGCTTCCCGCACCTGACCAAGGAGCGCGCCGACGCGTTCGCGCTGGCCAGCCAGCAGAAGTACGCCAAGGCCGTGGCGAACGGGCAGATCGGCCCGGAGCTCGTGCCGGTGGCCACCCGCTCGGCCGAGGCCGGCTGGGGGCTGGCCACCGTCGACGAGCCACCGCGACCGAACACCACCCTCGACGGCCTGGCGACGCTGAAGACGCCGTTCCGCCCGCACGGCCACGTCACCGCCGGCAACGCGGCGGGGCTGAACGACGGCGCGACCGGGTGCCTGCTCGCCGCCGAGGACGTCGCCCGCGAGCTCGGGCTGGACATCGGCATGCGGCTGGTGGGCTACGGCTTCGCCGGCGTCGAGCCCGAGGTGATGGGCGTCGGGCCGATCCCGTCGACGGAGAAGGCGCTGGCCAGCACCGGCCTGTCGATCTCCGACATCGGCCTGTTCGAGCTGAACGAGGCCTTCGCCGTCCAGGTGCTGGCCTTCCTGGACCACTACGGCATCGCCGACGACGACGAGCGGGTCAACCCGTGGGGTGGCGCGATCGCCGTCGGTCACCCGCTGGCCTCCTCCGGCGTCCGGCTGATGACCCAGCTGTCCCGGCAGTTCGCGGAGCGGCCAGACGTCCGCTACGGGCTGACCGCGATGTGCATCGGCATCGGCATGGGCGGCACCGTGATCTGGGAGAACCCGAACTGGGAAGGAGCTTCGGCATGAGCGCCGTGTTCACCGACGAGGTCGTCACCGAGTCGAAGGTCCGGTACCTGCGGGTGCCGGGGCTGGCCGGTGAGCTGGCGCTGATCACGCTGGACAACGGGCAGGACCACACCCGTCCGTCGACGTTCGGCCCCGGCGGGCTCGCCTCGCTGGACGCCGCACTGGACGAGGTCGCGGCGCACTCCCCCGCCCCGGCGGCCATCGCCGTCACCGGCAAGCCGTTCATCTTCGCCGTCGGCGCGGACCTCTCCGGCGTCCCGGCGATCACCTCGGCCGACGACGCTCGGGAGATCGCCGAGACCGGGCACCGGGTGTTCCGCCGGCTCAAGGACTCCCCGGTCCCGACGTTCGCCTTCGTCAACGGTGCGGCTCTGGGCGGTGGGCTGGAGCTGGCGCTGCACTGCCGGTACCGGACGATCGCCAGCACCGCCGTCGTCGCCTTCCCCGAGGTGTTCCTCGGCCTGGTGCCCGGCTGGGGCGGCACGCAGCTGCTGCCGGACCTGATCGGCATCGACGCCGCGGTCGGCGTGATCGTGGAGAACGCGTTGGCGCAGAACAAGGTCACGCCCGGCCCGAAGGCCGCGAAGCTGGGCATCGCGGACGTCCTCCTCGAGCCGGCCGACTTCCTGGAGCGGTCGCTGGAGTGGGCGGCCGGCGTGCTCGCCGGCGAGGTCACCGTCCGCCGCACCCCGGTGGATACGGCGGCCTGGGACGACGCGATCGCCCGCGCCCGGGCGGTCGTCGCCGCCCGGACCCGCAACGCCTCCCCCGGCACGCTGCGCGCCGTGGAGCTGCTCGACCTGGCCCGTGCCGGGGTGGGCGACGAGGCCTTCACCGCCGGCACGGCGGCCGAGGACGACGCCCTGACCGAGCTGCTCATGAGCGACGAGCTGCGCGCGGGGCTGTACTCCTTCGACCTGGTGAACAAGCGGGCCAGGCGCCCCGCGGGCGCGCCGGACCGGGCGCTGGCGCGGACGATCACCAAGGTCGGCGTCGTGGGTGCCGGGCTGATGGCCTCTCAGCTCGCGCTGCTGTTCCTGCGCCGGCTGGAGGTGCCCGTCGTGCTCACCGACATCGACCAGGCGCGCGTGGACAAGGGCGTCGGCTACGTGCACGCCGAGCTGGACAAGCTGGCCGGCCGCGGGCGGCTGTCCCCCGACGCGCTGAACCGGCTCAAGGGCCTGGTCAGCGGCTCGCTGTCCAAGGACGTCTTCGCCGACGCCGACCTGGTCGTCGAGGCGGTGTTCGAGGAGCTGTCGGTCAAGCAGCAGGTGTTCGCCGAGGTGGAGGCCGTGGTCTCCGCCGAGTGCGTGCTGGCCACCAACACCTCGGCACTGTCGGTGACCGAGATGGCCGCCAAGCTGCAGCACCCCGAGCGGGTCGTCGGGCTGCACTTCTTCAACCCGGTCGCCGTCCTGCCGCTGCTGGAGGTGGTGCGCGCCGAGCAGACCGACGACCCGACGCTGGCCACCGCCTTCGCCGTCGGCAGGCAGCTGGGCAAGAGCTGTGTGCTGGTCGCCGACGCCCCGGCGTTCGTGGTCAACCGGCTGCTCACCCGCTTCCTGGGCGAGGTCACCGCCGCGGTCGACGCCGGCACGCCGGTCGCCGTCGCGGAGACGGCGCTGGACCCCCTCGGCCTGCCGATGACGCCGTTCGAGCTGCTGTCGCTGGTCGGCCCGCCGGTGGCACTGCACGTGGCCGAGCGGATGCACGAGGCCTTCCCCGACCGCTTCGGCGTCGGCGAGGGGCTCCGGCGGATGGTCGAGCTGGGCAAGACCTCGGTCTTCTCCGAGCCGGGCGTGGTCGACCCGGAGCTGGCCGGGATCGACAGCGGCGACGCGCCCCTCACCGCGGCAGAGCTGCGGTCCAACGCCGAGCGGGCGCTGGCCGAGGAGATCCGCCTCATGCTCGACGAGGGCGTCGTCCAGGCGGTGCAGGACATCGACCTGGCCATGCTGCTGGGTGCGGGCTGGCCGTTCTGGCTGGGTGGCATCTCCGCCTACCTCGACCGCGCTGGCGTCTCCGAGGCCGTGACCGGGAAGCGGTTCCTCCCCCGCGGGGTGGCCTCCCTCCCGGCCTGATGCCGAGCGCCGCACCCCGCCCGGGGTGCGGCGCCCGGCGGGGTCAGGCCTACCGGAACTTGGCGGTGAGGCTGTCCATCGTGCGGCCGACCGTGGCGACCTTCAGGTGCGAGATGCCGCCGGTGGCCCCGGCCGCGATCATCGCCTCGTGCGCGGCGCGCAGCGTCGCCCAGACGGCGTCCGCATCCCCCTCGAGGGTCGTGCCGAGCGCGCCGACCTCAGCGCGGAGCCCGGAGCCCTGGATGACCGCGATGGCGGCCTCGACGTAGGCGTGCGGGTCGTCCGGCGTGCCCGGCGGCGACGGCGCCACCTGGATCTCGGCGATCACCTGGTCGCTCACTGCTGGCCCTCGGCCCGCGCGGTCTGCTGGTGCTCCCCCGCCGCGCGGTCGGCGACCCGGGCGGCCCACTCGACGACCCGCCGGGCGACGTCCTGCTCGGTGAGCCCGATGTCGGCCAGCACCTGCCCGCGGCTGCCGTGGTCGAAGAACTGCTGGGGCAGGCCGAGCGTGCGCACCGGCACGTCGTGGTCGGCGTCCTGCAGCGCCCGGGACAGCGTCGACCCCACCCCGCCGGCCCGGCCGCCGTCCTCGACGGTGACCACCAGCCGGTGGTCGGCGGCCAGCGCCACGAGCTCCGCGGAGACCGGGAGCACCCAGCGCGGATCGACGACGGTGACCTCGATCCCGTGGTCGGCGGCCCGCTCGGCGGCGGCCAGGCACATCGGCACCAGCGCGCCGACGGCGACCAGCAGCACCTCCGGGGTGGCTCCGCGGCGCAGCACGTCGACCCGGCCACGGCGCTCCAGCGCCGGCACCTCGACCGGCAGCGCGCCCTTGGGGAACCGGATGACGGTCGGGCCGTCGGTGACCGCCACCGCCTCGCGCAGCGCCTCCCGCAGGGTGGGCTCGTCGCGCGGGGCGGCCAGCTGCAGGCCGGGCACGATCGAGCAGATCGACATGTCCCACATGCCGTTGTGCGAGGCGCCGTCGGAGCCGGTGACACCGGCGCGGTCCAGCACCAGGGTGACCGGCTGGCCGTGCAGCGCGACGTCCATCAGCAGCTGGTCGAAGGCGCGGTTGAGGAACGTCGAGTAGATCGCGACGACGGGGTGCAGCCCGGCCATGCCGAGACCGGCGGCCGAGGTGAGCGCGTGCTGCTCGGCGATCCCGACGTCGAAGGTGCGCTCCGGGAAGCGCTCGGCGAAGGACGCCAGGCCGGTCGGGTGCAGCATCGCGGCGGTGATGGCCACGATGTCGGAGCGCTCGCTGCCGATCCGGACCAGCTCGTCGGAGAAGACGTCGGTCCACTCCGGCCCGACCGCGGCCGAGGACAGCCCGCTGTCGGGCTCGAAGACGCCGGTGGAGTGCCAGGCGTCGACGGTGTCGGTCTCGGCCGGCGGGTAGCCGAAGCCCTTGGTGGTGACGGCGTGCACGATCACCGGCCCGCCGAAGGACCGGGCCCGGCGGAGCGCCGACTCCATCATCGCGACGTCGTGCCCGTCGACCGGGCCGACGTACTTCATGCCGAGGTCCTCGAACATGCCCTGCGGGCTGAGGACGTCCTTGAGGCCCTTCTTGATCGCGTGCAGTGCGTCGTAGAGGGTCGTGCCGACGACCGGCGCCTTCTGCAGCGCCTGCCGGACGGCGGCCAGCGCGTCCTCGTAGCCGGGCCGCAGCCGCAGGGTGGCCAGGGCGTCGGCGACGCCGCCGATCGTCGGTGAGTACGAGCGGCCGTTGTCGTTGACCACGATCACGACCGGCCGGTCCTGCGCGGCGGCGATGTTGTTCAGCGCCTCCCAGGCCATCCCCCCGGTGAGCGCGCCGTCGCCGATGACGGCGACCACGGGCCGCGGGTCGCCCCGGACGGCGAAGGCCTTGGCCAGCCCGTCGGCGTAGGACAGCGAGGTGGAGGCGTGGCTGTTCTCGACCCAGTCGTGCTCGCTCTCGGCGCGGCTGGGGTAGCCGGACAGGCCGCCGCGCTGGCGGAGCTGGGCGAACCCGTCCAGCCGGCCGGTGAGCAGCTTGTGCACGTAGGCCTGGTGCCCGGTGTCGAAGACGATCGGCTCGCGCGGGGAGTGGAAGACCCGGTGCAGCGCGATGGTCAGCTCCACGGTGCCGAGGTTCGGGCCCAGGTGGCCGCCGGTCCGGGCGACGCTGGTGACGAGGGCGTCCCGGATCTCCGCGGCGAGCGTCGGGAGCTGGTCGGGCGCCAGCGCGCGCAGGTCTGCGGGCCCGGTCAACGAGCGGAGCAACGACACGACGGAGCAGGGTCCTCTCGACGTCGGCGGCGACGGGGAGGACGCAACCGGTGGGATCCCACTGTAACTGCCAACCGGCGACCTGCCGGGCGAGCGGAGGCGCTCAGAGTCGGGGCACCCACCGTTCGCCGCGCAGTGCTCCGGCGACCACCTCCACGCCGCGCGCCGCCCGGGTCAGCCGGGCACCCTCCCGCTCGTAGGCGCTGATCGCCGCCTCCATGGCGTCCGGCGGCAGCTGGTCGGCCAGCTCGACCCGCACCGTGCGCCAGCCCGCACGGGCCGCCTCCAGCCCCGCGGCGACGTGGTCGGCGGCGAACCGGGCGAGCAGCACGGGGTACCGCCGCAGCACCTCGTGCGCCCGGTAGTCGTGCGGCACGAGGTCGTACAGCCACGCGACCGCGGTGCGCTCCCAGTCCGGGGCGCCGGGCGGCGCGACCTCGTCCGGCCAGCCCGGCGGCAGCGATCCGTCCACCCGGTCAGTGTGGGCCCCCGCCGGCGGCTCCTCGACACCGGATCGCACACGTGTTCGATCCGTGACCTGCCGGTGGCCCGCCGTGCCGTCCGACCGCTCAGCAGCCGGTCGGGCAGTGCAGGTGGGTCAGCCGGTCCTGCCCCTACCTGGAGCCGCACCGCGGGCCGGGGTTCCGGCACCGCCCGGGTCAGGCCGGCACGAGCAACGCCACGCACTCGACGTGGGCGGTCATCGGGAAGCAGTCGAACGCACGCACCGCCTCGAGCCGGTACCCGGCGTCGGTGAGCACGGCGACGTCCCGGGCCAGCGCCGCGGGGTCGCACGCCACGTAGACGACCGCCCGGGGGGCGGCGCCGGCGATCACCCGGCTCACCTGGCGGCCGGCACCGGCCCGTGGCGGGTCCAGCACGACGACGTCGGGGCGGCCGAGCTCGGCCAGCAGCTCGGTGAGCCCGGGGGCGTCGACGTCGCCCTGCCACACCTCGGCCTGCGGCAGGTCGGCGAGGTTGGCGTCGGCCGCCGCGCACGCCGCGGCGTCGGACTCCACGCACACCACCCGGCCCTCGGCACCGACCCCGGGGGCCAGCGCCCCGCCGAACAGGCCGGCCCCGGCGTAGAGGTCGAGCACCGTCTCCCCCGGCCGCACGCCGGCGAAGGCGGAGACCGCACCGACCAGCGCGTCGGCCGCGGCCGGGTGCACCTGCCAGAAGCCGGTTCCCTCGACCTCCCAGTCCCGCCCGCCCGCCGAGCGCTGCGCCCGCCCGGCCGGCTCCTCCGGGACGTCGGCCCCGGGCCGCAGCACCCGGGTCGAGGTGGCCTGCCCCCGCCGGTCCAGCCGCGTCGTCGTCACCACCCCGGCCGAGTCGACGGCGACGTCCACGGCGCCGGCACCCGGCCAGCGCCGGCCGAGCACGGCTGCAGCGGCCGGCTCGACGGTGATCGGGCAGTCGTCGAGCAGCACGACGCCGTGCGAGCGGTGCCGGCGGAGCCCGGGGGCACCGGTCCGGTCGACGGCGAACCGGGCGCGGGACCGCCAGCGCAGCGGCCCGCCGGGCAGCGCCTCGACGACGACGGGCAGGTCCAGCCCGGCCAGCCGGGACAGCTGCTCGCGGACGACGGCGGCCTTGAGCACCAGCTGACCGGCGTGGCTGACGTGCTGCCAGTCGCAGCCGCCGCACCTCCCGGGCCCGCTGTACGGGCAGGGGCGCTCGATCCGCTCCGGCGCGGCCTCGAGCACCTCGACGGCGTCGGCGCGGCAGAACCCGGCGTGCCGGTCCTCGGTCACCTCGACGACCACCCGCTCACCGGGCAGCGTGTGCCGCACGAAGACCACCCGGCCCTCGTGCCGGGCCACGCAGTGCCCGCCGTGCGCCACCGGCCCGACGGTCACCTCGAACCGCCGGCCCTCCCAGCCCAGACCCTTCTCCCGCCGGTCATCCATACGGGGTCTGCTCGGCCTCGTCGGTCAGGCCGCGGCGCAGGTCGCCCGGCGCGGACCCCGACCCGTCCAGCTTGTTCCCCCGGTCCAGCGAGCTCTCCAGCTGCCAGGGCACGCTGGTGATCATCACACCGGGCTGGAACTGCAACCGGGTGCGCAGCCGCAGCGCGCTCTGGTTGTGCAGCAGGTTCTCCCACCAGTGCCCGACCACGTACTGCGGCACGAAGACGACCACCAGCTCCCGCGGGCTGGACCGGCGGATGTCCCGGACGAAGTCGAGCACCGGCCGGGTGATCTCCCGGTACGGGGAGTCGATGACGGTCAGCGGCACCGGGATGTCGTAGCGCTCCCAGTCCGCCTGCAGCGCCCGGGTGTCGGCGTCGTCGACGTTGACGGTGAGCGCGGTGAGGACGTCGGGCCGGGTCGCCCGGGCGAAGGCCAGCGCCCGCAGCGTCGGCTTGTGCACCTTGGACACCAGCACGACGGCGTGCACCTTGCTCGGCTTCATCCGCACGTCGCTGTCGGGCACCAGCTGCGAGGCGACGTGGGAGTAGTGCCGGTTGATCGACCGCATGAGCAGGAAGATCAGCGGCATCGCGGCGATGACGATCCACGCGCCGCCGGCGAACTTGGTCACCACGACGATCGCCAGGACGACGGTGGTCAGCGACCCGCCGATGGCGTTGATCACCCGGGAGCGCTGCACCCGCCGCCGCACCACCGGGTCGGTGAGGTTGCGCAGCTCCCGGTTCCAGTGCCGCACCATGCCCCACTGGCCGATCGAGAAGCTGGTGAAGACGCCCACGATGTACATCTGGATCAGCTTCGTGGAGTCGGCGTCGAAGACGACCAGCAGCAGGACGGCGAACCCGGCCAGCAGCAGGATGCCGTTGCTGTAGACGAGCTTGTCCCCGCGGGTGTGCAGCTGGCGGGGCATGAACCGGTCCTGCGCCAGCACCGAGCCGAGCAGCGGGAAGCCGTTGAAGGCGGTGTTGGCGGCGAGGATGAGGACCAGCGCCGTGGCCGCCTGGATGTAGTAGAAGCCGATCGAGTCGGGGCCGCCGAACGTCGCCGCGGCGACCTGGGCGATGACGGTGCGCTGCGGTTCGGTGGTGCAGTCGGGGAACCCGATGAGGTCGCAGGTGTTCTCGACGTACTTGACGTCGGAGAGCAGGGCCAGCGCGGTCACCCCGGCGAACATCAGCGCGGCGATGCCGCCCATCAGCGCGAGCGTGGTGGCGGCGTTCTTGCTCTTCGGCGGCCGGAAGGCCGGGACGCCGTTCGCGATCGCCTCCACCCCGGTCAGCGCGGTGCAGCCGGAGGCGAACGCGCGCAGGGCGAAGAAGATCAGCGCCAGCCCGGTCAGCTGCGCGTAGCCGGCCTCCGGCTCGATGCCGTAGCCCGCGCTCTCGGCGACCACCCGGTCGTCCAGCACGAAGTCCCGGAGCAGCCCGGTGGCGATCATCACCACGATGCCGCCGATGAACAGGTAGGTCGGGACGGCGAACGTCTTCCCCGACTCCCGGACGCCGCGCAGGTTGGCCGCCACCAGCAGGGCGATCAGCCCGACCGCGATCGCCAGCCGGTGCCGGTCCAGCCCCGGGAAGGCCGAGATGATGTTGTCCGTCCCGGAGCTGACCGACACCGCCACGGTGAGCACGTAGTCGGTCAGCAGCGCGCTGGCCACCACCAGCCCGGCGAACTGCCCGTGGTTCTTCATCGCGACCTCGTAGTCACCGCCCCCCGAGGGGTAGGCGTGCACCACCTGCCGGTAGGACAGCACGACCACGGTGAGCAGCAGCACGACGGCCGCGGCGAGCCACGGGGCGAGGAAGAGGAACGTCGTCCCGGCCAGCGTGAGGATCAGCAGGATCTCCTGCGTCGCGTAGGCGACGGAGGACAACGGGTCGCTGGCGAAGATCGGCAGGGCGAGGTGCTTGGGCAGCAGCGACTCACCCGCCTTGTCACTGCGGACGGGGCGGCCGAGGACGAGACGCTTCGGGAGTTGTCCGAGGTCGGACAGGGTCGGCACGGCGGCGATGGTACGGACGTCGGAGCCCCCGGTGTGCCGACACGAGGCGACCTCCCTCACAGCGGCACCCGGACGGGTGCCCGGTGCGCCCGGCAGCGGTTCCCGGGCCCTCCGCCGGGTGTACGTTCGCGCGCGGCGGGCCCCCGCTGGGAGCTCCTCGGACTGACCGACAGACAGGGTGGAACAGGTGCACGTGGTCGTGATGGGCTGCGGCCGCGTCGGCTCGCAGATCGCCCGCCGGTTGGAGGCGATCGGTCACAGCGTCGCGGTCATCGACCAGGACCCCGAGGCCTTCCGCCGGCTCGGCCCCGAGTTCGGCGGCCGCCAGGTGACCGGCCTGGGCTTCGACCGGCAGACCCTGCTCGACGCGGGCATCGACTCCGCAGGCGCCTTCGCCGCGGTCAGCAGCGGCGACAACTCCAACATCATCAGCGCCCGGGTCGCCCGGGAGACCTTCGGCGTCGAGCACGTCGTCGCCCGCATCTACGACTCCAAGCGGGCCGAGGTCTACGAGCGGATGGGCATCCCCAGCGTCGCCACCGTGCCCTGGACGGTCAGCCGGCTGCTGCGCGAGCTGTTGTCGGTCAAGGTGTCCGAGATCTGGCGCGAGCCGACCGGGAAGGTCCTGCTCATGCGGCTCACCGTGACCGACGGCTGGGTCGGCCGCCCGCTGACAGACCTGGAGTCCGCCTCCGGTGCCCGGGTGGCGTGGCTGGTCCGCTTCGGCGAGGCGCAGCTGCCCGGCGCGGGCACCGTGCTGCAGACCGGCGACCACCTGGTCGTGGCGACCACCGACGAGCACACCGACCGGGTCCACCGGGCCGTCGAGCAGGGTCCCTCGGGAGGGCAGCACTGATGCGCGTGGCCATCGTGGGCGCCGGCGCGGTGGGCCGGTCCATCGCCGGTGAGCTGATCGGCAACGGGCACGCCGTGATGCTCATCGAGAAGAACGGCTCCCGGGTCAAGCCCAAGGCGGTGCCCGGCGCGGAGTGGGTCCAGGCCGACGCCTGCGAGGTCACCTCGCTGGAGGAGGCGCAGCTGGCCAGCTGCGACGTGGTCATCGCCGCCACCGGCGACGACAAGGCCAACCTGGTCGTCTCGCTGCTGGCCAAGACCGAGTTCGCGGTCAACCGGGTGGTCGCCCGGGTCAAGGACCCGCGCAACGAGTGGCTCTACACCGAGTCCTGGGGCGTCGACGTCGCCGTCTCCACCCCGCGGGTGCTCGCCGCCCTGGTGGAGGAGGCGGTGACCGTCGGCGACGTCGTCCGGCTGATGAGCTTCCGCAAGGGCGCGGCGAACCTGGTCGAGATCACCCTCGCCGAGGACACCCCGTGGGTCGGCCGGCCGGTGCGCGACGTGCCGCTGCCGCGGGAGACGGTGCTGACCACCATCCTGCGCGGGGAGCGGGTCATCAGCCCCGACCCGGACGAGCCGCTGGAGGCCGGGGACGAGCTGCTGTTCGTCACCCACGGCGACATCGAGGAGCAGCTGCAGCGGGTCATGTGCCCCGACGGGACCTGCTAGGCGGCGGGGCGCTCCTCGTCCGTCCCGGTCGTGGACTCGGCCTCCGCGCGGTGGCGGTGGAGCCGGGCGACCACCCACAGGGTGACGACGAGCTGGACGGCGGTCACCGGCAGGCCCAGCACCACCGACGAGGTGCCCAGCCAGCCGACCTCGTCCAGGCTGTAGAAGACGCCCTGCACCGCCGCCCGGAGCAGGAAGACCCCACCCCACAGCACGGTCAGCCAGCCATAGGCACGCACCATCCGCGGGTCGTCGCGCCAGTGCACCTCCGGCTCGGGGTCCCGCTCGCGCTCCGCCCCGACCTCCGCGGAGGTGGACGCCTCGGTCGGCTGCGGCCGCAACCGCCCGCGCAGCGAGGGCAGCCGGTGGGACGACATCGCACCCAGGTGGCTGGGCGCCAGGAACTCCGCGACCACGCCGACCAGCGGCCAGCGCACCAGGATCGAACCGAGCAGCACGACCCCGATGACGGCATTGCGCACGATGCCGAGCACGAAGAAGTCCCGCGCCTCACCGGTGCGCGCGGCGATCACCACGGCCACGGCGACCGCGAACAGGCCGCTCATCGCCTGCTGGATGCTCTCCTTGCGGACCAGCCGCAGCAGGAAGACGAGCACCGCCGAGACGACGGCCGCCCAGATGCCGACGGTGAGCCCACCGATGCCGTTGGCGACGATGAAGGCGATGGTCGGCAGCGAGGCGTCGACCATGCCCCGCCAGCCACCCAGCTGGTCCAGCACCAGGTGGCGGTCGAACGTCATGCCCCCGTCCTGCGACGCCTCCCCCGGCGACGTCCCGCTCACCGCCGGCTCCCCCCGTGCCGCCCCGGTGCGCCCGAGGTCACCCGGCGCTCAGCTCGTACCAGGGGTTGTAGATGACCTGACGGCCCTCGAAGGCCGCGAAGCGGCCGCGGGCGGTGAGCCGGCGACCGGGCTCGATGCCCGGGATCCGGCGTCGGCCGAGCCAGACGAGGGTGACCGAGCCGGAGCCGTCGAAGAGCTCGGCCTCCAGGGTCGGCACGGTCTCGCGGGGGGTGTAGACGACCGACTTCAGCCGGCCGGTCACGGTGACGACCTGCCCCTTGCGACAGGCGCTCACCGGCGCGCAGCCGGACGAGGCGACGTCGGACTGCAGCTCCTCGGCATCGACGGTCTGGTCGTCGGCGGTCAGCTTCTGCAGCTTGCGGGACAGCCAGCCGCGGGCACCGGGCTGGGCGCCCTGCCCTGCTGAGCTGTCGGCCCTGGTAGCGGTCACGATCCCAGGGTAGTGCGGTCTGCGGCGACTGGGCGTCGCGCGGTCAACCAGTCCAGCGTGCGTCGCCAGGCCTCGCCGGCGACGTCGATGACCACCATGTGGTCCCCGGGCACGACGGTCACCTCGACCAGGTCGCCGGCGGCTGCCGCAGCCGCCGCGTACCGCTCGCTCTGGTCCAGCGGGACGGTGGTGTCCGCCTCCCCGTGCACGCAGAGCACGGGCACGCCGGTCGGCAGCAGCCGCACCGGGTCGGCCGCCGCGTAGCGGTCGGGCAGCTCCTCCGGCGACCCGCCGAGGAACTCCACGGTCGCCGCGCTGCCCAGGTCCGCGGCCACCGCGGCCGTCAGGTCGAGCACCCCGGCCTGCGACACCGCGGCGGTGACCGGCACCCGGGGAGCAGCGCCGGGCGCGCCGGCGGGCAGCCGGCTGCGTCCGGCCGCCCAGGCCGCGAGGTGCCCGCCGGCCGAGTGGCCGACCACCGTCACGTCGGCGAGGTCCAGCCGGGCGGCGACGTCCTGCCCGACCAGGTCGGCGTCCGCGAGCGCGTCGATCGCGGCGGCGACGTCGGTGAGGGTGGTGGGCCAGCCGCCACCGGCGCCGACCCGGCGGTACTCCACGGCGACCGCTGCCCAGCCACGGGCGGCCAGGTCGGCGGCGAGCGGCCGGGCCAGCTCGACGCCGTAGCGGGCGCGCCAGAACCCGCCGTGCAGGACGACCACCACCGGCGCCGGGCCCTCGCCCGCCGGCAGCGAGACCTCCAGGAACTGGTCGGGGCCGGGACCGTAGGCGGTGACCACCGGGCCGGTCACGCCGGACCAGCGCCCGGCGGGGTCACCGGACCACCCGGACGACCGGCCGCCTGCTGCCGGGCGACCTGGGCGGCGGCCTGCGGTGGCAGGGTCAGGGGCAGCTGGTCGCGGACCGGCATGGCCGCCGCACCGCGGACGACGACGACCGCCCGGAACGCCTCCTCCAGCGCGGTCGCCTGCTCCGGGTCGGCGGCCGCCGGTCCGGTGAGCATGCCGCGCAGGAACCAGCGCGGGCCGTCGACACCGAGGAAGCGGGCCGGCCGGCGCACCGGCCGGGGCGGGGTCGTCGCGTCCGGCTGGGCGGGGCCGGGCAGCAGCACGGTGCCGGCGAGCTCGGGGCCGAAGGGGCCCTCGACCTCCTTCAGGGACGCGCCCTGGCCGCTCGCGCTGCGCGCCAGCTCGACGCGCACCTCGTCCCACAGGCCGCCCGCCCGGGGAGCGGCGAAGACCGACAGCTGCAGCATCGACCCCCCCGACCGCAGGCTGGCCCCCACCACCTGCTGCTGGGGGTTGACGTCGACCCGCAGCTCCATGCCGCTCAGCGCCGGCAGCCGCAGCGCGCCCAGGTCGATCCGGGCGAGCCCGTCCTCCGGGGCGTCCGCGACGTCCCAGGGACCACTGGTCCCGGTCTCCTCGCGCACCCGGACCTGCGGCTCGGGCGGGACCCCGCGCTCGCGCAGGCTCCGGTCGATGCGGTTGCGCCGGCGTCCGAACGGCATGTCAGACCCGTCCTTCCAGTGCTGGGGGAGAGGGGGCGGCGAGCACCGCCGCGCCGCCCGTGGAACCGTGCCCGCCGCTGCCCCGGTCGCTGCCCGGCAGCTCGGCGACCGGCACGAACCGGGCCCGGACGACCGGCTGGACGACGAGCTGGGCGACCCGGTCACCTCGGTGGAGGCGGATGGTGGTCACCGGGTCCAGGTTGACCAGGTTGACCTTGATCTCGCCGCGGTAGCCGGCGTCGATCGTGCCCGGTGCGTTGACCAGGCTGAGCCCGAGCCGGTGCGCCAGGCCCGAGCGGGGGTGCACGAACCCGGCGAAACCGTCGGGGATGGCGACCGCGACGCCGGTGCCGACCAGGGCCCGCTGGTGGGGTGCGAGCTCGACGTCCTCGGCCAGGCACAGGTCGGCACCGGCGTCGCCGGGCAGCGCGTAGGCGGGCAGCGCCGCGTCTGGTCCGCTCAGCAGCACCGGGACGTCGACGACCGGCGCCGCGGGGTCGGGGGAGGCAACGGGCACGGCGGCGAGGCTAGCCGCGCTCCCCCGGCCGGTGGAGGGCGGCCGGAGCCCCGGGTCAGTGCGGCCGGGAGGACGGCGGCAGCCCCAGCTCGCGGCGCAGCTCGTCGGCGAGCACGACGGTCGACTTCTTGTTCGCGCGCGCGGACAGGGCGGCCCCCACGAGCAGCGGCGCCATGGACGTCGTGCTGCGGGCCAGCCGCCGGGCCACCTGGCGGCGCATCGCCGCGGCGGTGGCCGTGCTGATCGCGCCGAGCAGCCCACCGGCACCGGTCCCGCCCACGGGCCGCCGGGTGGTCCAGCTGGTCAGGTAGGCGCGCGCCCGGCCCGCGGCGTCGCCCGGTGCGGGCCGGCCGGCCAGCTCGTGGAGCTCCCCCACCAGGACGACCTCGACGGCCGCGACCAGCACCGTCTGCGCGCCGAGCTCCAGCGGGACGGCGATCAGCGAGGGCGGGGCGAACCACTGCGCGGCCGTGAGCCCACCGGCTGCTGCGCCGATGCCGGCGGTCAGCCTGGTGGCCCGGGCGACGAGGGCTTCGGCGATCTCGGCGTCCGAGGAGCCCGGGTGGGCCCGGCGCAGCCGGTCGCGGTCCCGGATCGGCAGGCGCGGCGCAGCCGCGTCGAGCAGGTCGGTCAGCACCCCGCTGGACGGGGCGCCCCGCCGACCGCCCCGGTCGGTGGACGTGCTCCTGCGCTCGTCGCCGCCGGGGTCGGCGGCCGAGCGGGCGGCTGCCGCGACCGCGGAGATGACGTCGCTGAGCACGCCGGACGCCGCGCGGGCACCAGCGGCCGCGCGCCGCGCACCGGTCGGTTGGTCGGCCGGGGTGTCCCGGCCGAGCAGCCCGGCGACGGCCTCGGCCAGCGCGCGGGCAGCCGGACCGAGCCCGGTGTCGCCCCCGACGACCTCGCCCTCGACCGCGTCCACGGGCCGGGGCGGTGGCACGTCCCGAGGCTGTGCCGTCCTGCGCGGCTGCTCCGTCATCGACTTCCCTCCGTCAGTGGCCCAGTGACCCGCTGGAACGGCCCCCTTGCAGGGCCCCACCGCGAGCTGCGGGTGGTGGGGGCAAGGGGGTCCTTCCTCAGGCTGCGCAGTCGCGGCAGACGGGCTGGCCGTTGCGGGTGGTGGCCAGCCGGCTCCGGTGGTGCACCAGGAAGCAGCGCGAGCAGGTGAACTCGTCCTCCTGCTTGGGCAGCACGCGGACGGTGAGCTCCTCGTTGGACAGGTCGGCCCCGGGGAGCTCGAGGTTCTCGTTGAAGTCGGTCTCGTCGACGTCGACCGAGGAGGACTGCGCCTCGGCGCGGCGGGCCTTGAGCTCCTCGAGGGAGTCCTCACCCAGCTCGTCGGACTCGTTGCGTCGGGGGGCGTCGTAGTCGGTGGCCATGGTGTGCCCCTTCTCTTCTCTTCAGCGCGGGCACGCGGCCCGCTCGTTCGCCGTAGCGCCGCAGCGCCACGGCCGGTGGCCCCGGCCGCCGCAGCGGCCGGTGGTCTGTCACCGACCGCGGACCCACTTCTGGATCCCCGGCCGGTCTCCTGCTGTCGTGCACCGGACGCATCCAACGCAGCTCCGTCGGTGGTCCCTCCGGAACAGCCCTGCGCGCCACCCGTACACGCTCCGGCCAGCCGCCCAACGCCGGTGGAGCCCGGTTTGTGCCCGCCTCCCCGAGGGCGACACATCCGGGTCTCCGGGACGGCAGCTGATGGGCGGAGCGCCAGAGGCTACCCTGCCGCCGTGGCGACTCCTGTGGGTGCTGATCCGGGGGTCGTCGGCCCCTACCTCGCGACCGCTCTCGGCGACGAGAAGTGGCGGTCGGTCCGCGTCGAGCTGATCGCCGCGGGCATGTCCAACCTCACCTACGTGGTGACCCCGGAGGGCGGCTCCGCGGACGACGCGGTCATCCTCCGACGGCCGCCCACGGGCGCCGTGCTGGCCACCGCGCACGACATGGTCCGGGAGCACCGGGTCATCTCGGCCCTGGCCGACACCGCCGTCCCGGTGCCGCGCACGTTGCACCTGGCCACCGACACCTCGGTGCTCGGCGCCCCGTTCTACGTGATGGAGCGGGTGGTCGGCGTGCACGTCGTCACCGACCTGCCGCCGGGCTACGCCGACGAGCCGGCCGAGCGCCGCGCCGTCGCCGACGGGCTGATGGACGTCCTGGCAGACCTGCACGCCGTCGACCCGACCACGGTGGGCCTGGCCGACTTCGGCCGGCCGGCGGGCTTCCTGGAACGCCAGGTGCGCCGGTGGACCAAGCAGTGGGACGCCACCCGGGACACCGAGCGTCCCGGGCTGGACGCCCTCGCCGCCCGGCTGGCCGAGACGGTGCCGACCTCGCAGCGGTCCGGCATCACCCACGGCGACTACCGGCTCGACAACTGCCTGCTCGATCCGGACACCCCCGGCCGGATCCGCGCGGTGCTGGACTGGGAGATGTCCACCCTCGGCGACCCGCTCACCGACCTGGGCATGTTGTTCGTCTACTGGCCGCAGGCTGGGGAGGACCGCGCGGTCTCGGTGAACTCCGTGTCGGCGCTGCCCGGCTTCCCGACCCGGCTGGAGCTCGCCGAGCGGTACGCCGGCCGCAGCGGGGCGGACCTGTCGGACCTCAACTGGTACGTGGGCTTCGCCTACTTCAAGTTCGCCGCGATCATCGCCGGGATCGTCGCCCGGTCGGCCGCCGGCGCGATGGCCGGGAAGGACACCAGCGGCTACGCCGACCGCATCGACCCCTGCGTCGAGCTGGGACGCGCCGCGCTCGACGACGGTGCGCTGTAGCCGACCCGGCCGCCGTTAGGGTCTGCCGCGTGTGCGATCCCGCTGACGTGGACCGACCGTGAGCGAGCCGACCGAGCGGCGCCCGGCCGGCGTCCGGCGGCGTCGGCCGATCCCCGCCCTCGCGTTCCTGCTGGTCCTCGCCGTCGGTGCGCTGGTCGTGTGGTGGAACGTCCTCACCGACGAGGAGACACGCAACGAGGCCCAGGCCGCCGCCTGCAGCAGCGCCAGCGCGGCACCCCAGTCGCTGGACCCCGCCACGGTCACGGTGCGCGTGCTGAACGCCAGCGACGTGGCCGGCAAGGCCGGCGAGGTGGCGACCACCCTGCAGAGCCGGGGGTTCGTGGTCGAGGAGATCGCGAACGACAACAGCGGCACCGAGGTGACCGGGGTGGGCGAGCTGCGGTTCGGCCCGCGCGGCAAGAGCACCGCCGAGTACCTGCAGCTGTACCTGCCGGGATCGACCCTCCGCCCCGACACCCGCGCCACCGCCGTCGTCGACGTCGTGATCGGCCCGGAGTTCGCCGGGCTGGCGACCGAGGACCAGGTGAACGCCGCACTCGCGCCGATCGCCAGCGCCGAGAACGCCTGTTAATGGGTGTCATCGCTCCGCGATGACACCGCGGCCAGGAGCCGTCCCGTGCAGGAGGCCCAGCGAAGACGGGTACGGACCCCGGCCGGAGGCCGTCCGCGGGCCGATCGCGGGGCCGGAGGCTCCCGACCTGTTCGGGGGCAACGGCTCAGCGACGGTCGGGCACGGCCCGTGGCCGCGGTGCGATCCGGAGGATCGCCATGTGCTCAGTGCAGGCGCTCCAGGAGGGCCACGAGGGGCTCGGCGATCGTCGGGGCGGCGACCACCGCCATGGGCTGGGCGAAGGGGCGGTTCCCGGTGCCGGTGACCACCAGGCCGGCCTCGGCGGCCACGAGCGCACCGGCGGCGTGGTCCCAGGGCTTGAGGTCCAGCTCGTAGTAGGCGTCCACCCGGCCGGCGGCGGCCGAGCAGAGGTCCAGCGAGGCGCACCCGTTGCGGCGGATGTCGCGGACCTCGGTCAGCAGCTGGGCCACCACCGCACCCTGCGCCCGGCGCTGTTCGACGCGGTACCCGAACCCGGTGGCCACCAGCGCCTGCTCCAGCGACTGCGGCGCACTGCCGTGCAGCTGCATCGCGGCGGCCCCCGGGGCGGTCAGCCAGGCCCCCCGCCCGCGGACCGCGCTGAACAGCTCCCCGGTCGCCACGTTCAGCACCACCCCGACCTCGCTGCGCCCGTCGACCTCGGCGGCGATGGAGACGGCGTAGGCGGGCAGGCCGTAGAGGAAGTTGACCGTGCCGTCGATCGGGTCGACCACCCACCGGACGCCGCTGGTGCCCTCGCGGTCCGCGCCCTCCTCGCCCAGCACGCCGTCGTCGGGCCGGGCCTCGGTCAGCCGCCGCACGATGAGCGCCTCGCTCGCGGTGTCCACCGCGGTGACGACGTCGACCGGGCTGGACTTGGTGTCGACCTGGTCCGCGGCGGTGCTGCGGCCCGCCCCGACCAGCACCGCGGCCTCCTCGGCGGTGGCCCGGGCGAGCTCCAGCAGCTCGGTGTGCAGGTCGGGTGCGGTGCCGCCGGAGGTCATCACGGAGAGGGATCCTGCCCGACCTGCGCGCCGGACGTCGTGAGTGTCGCTAGCCTGCCTCCCGTGCAGGGCTTCGGAGTGGACATCGGTGGCAGCGGCATCAAGGGTTGCGTGGTCGACCTGGACAAGGGCGAGCTGGTCGGTGATCGGGTGCGCATCCCGACGCCGCAGCCGGCGCTGCCCGACCCGGTCTACGGCGTGGTGGCCGACATCGTCGGCCAGTTCTCCTGGGAGGGGCGCATCGGCGTCACCTATCCCGGGGTGATGAAGCACGGCGTGACGTTCACCGCCGCCAACATGGACAAGTCGTGGGTCGGCACCGACATGGCCAAGGGCCTCGAGGCGGTGATCCCGGGCACCGTGCAGACGCTGAACGACGCCGACGCGGCCGGGATCGCCGAGATGGCCTACGGCGCCGGCAAGGGCGAGCGCGGCCTCGTGCTGATGCTCACCTTCGGCACCGGCATCGGCAGCGCGCTGTTCATCGACGGGACCCTGGTGCCCAACACCGAGTTCGGGCACATCGAGGTCGACGGCCACGACGGGGAGAAGCGCGCCTCTGCCTCGGCCCGCGAGCGCGAGGAGCTCAGCTACGCGCACTGGGCCAAGCGCGTGGACCGCTACCTGGACACCCTCGAGCGGAGCCTGTGGCCCGACCTGATCATCGTGGGAGGCGGGGTCAGCAAGAAGTCGGAGAAGTGGGTGCCGCTGCTGTCCACCCGCACCCGGGTGGTGCCCGCCGAGCTGCTCAACGACGCCGGCATCGTCGGGGCCGCACTCGCCGCGGAGCAGCACATCGGCCAGTGACGCCCCCCGGTGGGGGTGGCACGCAGGCCATCCGGCCGCTCCCGGCACAGAACCGGTGGACCGCCGCGTGGGCGTCGTTACAATGGAGGAGCCCCACCGCGTCAACCCCCAGCCAGCAGGTCATCCCCCTCTCCCAGCACGGTGAAACACCGCACGGTGTGTCACCCCATCGGGCCTGGCGGTGGGCCGCTCAGCCGGGTGCGGCGCGGGGCCGCTGCCCGCGGGCCACACGGTCCTCGAGGAACGCACCGCAGTTGTACGGGAAGGAACCCTGAGTGCCCGCCGACCAGCCGTCCGACCAGCCGGAGACCACGGTGAGCAGTCCGAGTCGCAGCCGGACGGTCGCCGCCCGCGCCAGCGCTTCGCCGCAGTCCACCGCCTCGGTGACCGCCGCAGCCAAGAAGGCCCCGGCCAAGAAGGCCCCGGCGACGAAGACCGCCGCCCGCAAGCCGACGATCGCCCCGTCCCCGGGCGCCGGCGAGGGCACCGTGCTGACCGCCGTCGCCGGTGACGGTGCCGCCGTCGCCGTCGTCGACGCCGGCCCCGAGGGTCTCAAGCTCGACGAGACCGTCGTCACCGGCAAGGACGGTGTCGCCGTCGCCGAGACCGACGAGGGCGACGAGAAGAGCGGTGACTTCGAGTGGGACGACGAGGAGGAGTCCGAGGCGCTGCGCCAGGCGCGCAAGGACGCCGAGCTCACCGCCTCCGCCGACTCCGTCCGGGCCTACCTCAAGCAGATCGGCAAGGTCGCGCTGCTCACCGCCGAGGAGGAGGTCGACCTCGCCAAGCGGATCGAGGCCGGCCTCTACGGGGCCGAGCGGCTGCGCCAGGTCGAGGAGGAGGGCCAGAAGCTCTCCCCGCAGATGCGCCGCGACCTCAACTGGATCGTCCGCGACGGCGAGCGCGCCAAGAACCACCTGCTGGAGGCCAACCTCCGCCTGGTCGTCTCCCTCGCCAAGCGCTACACCGGCCGCGGCATGGCGTTCCTGGACCTGATCCAGGAGGGCAACCTCGGTCTGATCCGCGCGGTCGAGAAGTTCGACTACACCAAGGGCTACAAGTTCTCCACCTACGCCACCTGGTGGATCCGGCAGGCCATCACCCGCGCCATGGCCGACCAGGCCCGCACCATCCGCATCCCGGTGCACATGGTCGAGGTCATCAACAAGCTCGGCCGCATCCAGCGCGAGCTGCTCCAGGACCTGGGCCGCGAGCCCACCCCGGAGGAGCTGGCCAAGGAGATGGACATCACCCCGGACAAGGTGCTGGAGATCCAGCAGTACGCCCGGGAGCCGATCAGCCTCGACCAGACCATCGGCGACGAGGGCGACAGCCAGCTCGGTGACTTCATCGAGGACTCCGAGGCGGTCGTCGCGGTCGACGCGGTCAGCTTCACCCTCATGCAGGACCAGCTGACCAGCGTGCTGCAGACGCTGTCCGAGCGGGAGGCCGGCGTGGTCCGCCTCCGGTTCGGCCTCACCGACGGCCAGCCGCGCACGCTGGACGAGATCGGCCAGGTCTACGGGGTCACCCGGGAGCGGATCCGGCAGATCGAGTCCAAGACGATGTCCAAGCTGCGCCACCCCAGCCGCTCGCAGGTCCTGCGCGACTACCTGGACTGACCGCACCGGCCCCACCGGGGGCCGAACACACGGCTACCGCGGCCGGGCGCCCCGACGGGCGCCCGGCCGCAGTCCGCTCCGGGGTGGTCACCTCCCCGACGAAGTGGTTGATCCGCGCGACGAAGGACCTTCCGCCCAGGTCAGGTGGCTGCTTAGCATCCCGCCCATGCTCCCGAGGCGACGCACAGGATCGAGGGCCGGTGGCCGGAACGAGGTCGACGGCCGGCTCCCTGCGGCTGGGGGGTCGGTCGGGGCCACACCGGCGAGCCGTCAGTTGTCCGCCATCCCGGCCCTCGACGGGCTCCGCGCGCTCGCCGTCCTCGGCACCGCGGCGGTCCACCTCGCTCCCGGCCACGTCCCTGGCGGCTTCGTCGGAGTGGACGTCTTCTTCGTCCTGAGCGGCTTCCTGATCACCAGCCTGCTCCTCGGTGAGCACGCGCTGCGGAGCCGGATCGACCTGCGCGAGTTCTACGTGCGACGGCTCCGCCGCCTCTACCCCGCGCTGCTCGCCGTGCTGGCCGTCATCACCGGGTGGGTCCTCGTCCGGGCCGGCACCCACCCGTGGCGCGTCGAGCTGGCCGCGGTGGCCGTCAGCGCCGGGTACGTCCTCAACTGGGCCGGTGTCGCCGGTCACGACGCACCCTGGCAGATGGACCACCTGTGGTCCCTCGGCGTCGAGGAGCAGTTCTACCTGGTCATCCCGGTCATGCTCATCCTGGTCCTGGGCCGCGGTGTCCGTGGTCGGTCGTTGACCACCCTCTTCGGGACCCTCGCGGTCTGCTCGGCCGTGCTCGGTGCGGCCTCCTGGTTGGTGTGGCACCAGGTCGGGGTCTCCTACCTCGGCACGCCCTTCCACGCCTGCGGTCTGCTCGCCGGCTGCGCCCTGGGTGCCGCCTACGTCCACCGGGTGGGCGACCGCCGCCTGGCGCGTCTCGGCCGCGACAGGCGCGTGCCCTGGCTGTGCCTGGTCGGGCTCCTGGCGCTTGCGTTCGGCATCGACCTGGACTCGGGTCAGGCGTTCCTCTGGGGCATCCCCGCGGCCAGCGCGCTCGCCGCGGTCCTGGTCGCCAGCCTCCTGCTGTCCTCAACGGCGGAGAACGGGCGCGGCCTCCGGGCGGTGCTGCGACACCCGGTCAGCGTCCAGGTCGGCAGGCGGAGCTACTCGCTGTACCTGTGGCAGAACCCGGTCATGTGGGCCCTCACCGG
Source organism: Geodermatophilaceae bacterium URHA0031 (assembly GCA_000620205.1). Classification (GTDB taxonomy): domain Bacteria; phylum Actinomycetota; class Actinomycetes; order Mycobacteriales; family Geodermatophilaceae; genus Modestobacter. Next base: position 527,495 of record JHVP01000001.1, read on the forward strand.
GCCGCTCCACCATGCCGCGCTGGGCCTGGTCGTCGTCGTCAACCTCGTGGTGACCGCCGTTCTGGCCGAGGTCAGCTACCGCTTCGTCGAACGTCGCTGGTTGCCGGCCCGCACCGAACCCGCCGTCGGGGCACCGGCACGGGCGTCCTCAGGCCCAGGGAGTGCGAGGGCCGGCCGTGCTGTGTGAACGGCAGATGACGATCCGGTCCCATCGGGTGACTGCGCTGTGTACGACGGCACGTGCCGGGTAGACGGCGTAGCGTGGGTGAGGTCAGAACAGCAGCGGACCCACAGCCGGCCCCGGCCGGTGATCGAGCAAGACAGCACGTGCACCACCCGGACCCAGTTCCGAAACCAGTGACGTCCCCTGCTGGACCGTTCCACCGCACCTGTTCGTGTCACGACCGCATCTCTTTCCGCGCGTCGGTGCACATCGGGGGCCGGAACGGGAACACGAGGGGCCATCCTGGCGCTGTGCAGGAGGCCGATCCGCAGTCGCGGGTCCGTGCGGTAGAGAGCGAGTGATGAGCCAGATGACCCAGACGCTGACGACGACCCCGCCCACCGAAGATCTCGTCGTTCCCTTCCACTGCGACCGCTGCGGTGCTCTGGCCAAGGTGCGAGTGGTCCTCCCCAGCGGCAGCGACCTCGTCTTCTGCGGGCACCACGCCCGTGAGTACGACAGCAAGCTCCGCGACATCGCCGTCGACATCATCGACACAGACGGCGAGGCGCGCGTCTCCGACTGAGTGGGGCAACTATCGTCGCGCCAGCGATGAAGCCCTCACCCGACGAAGCCGCCGACGCTCCGGACCCGCACCGCGGGAACGGGGGGTCGGCGGCTTCGTCGTCCCCGGGACCGGCCGCCGGTCTCCCCCGAGCCGGAGACCGATCGATGCCGCAGGACCCTCCGCGGGACGCCGCCGACACGGTGCGCCTGCAGCCGGACGGCACCATCGGCGGCAACCGCAGCGCACCGCCGGTGCCCCCGTCGTCCGGTCCCGCCGCGCCGGGATCCGGCGGAATGGCCGCGCCTGCGGCCGGGGCGCAGGACACCGACCCGTCGGACACCCAGCTGATCCCGCCCGTCCCTGGTGACACCCCGACGGACGCTGCCCCGACGGACGGTGCCGACCGGGATCAGTCGGACACCCAGGTCATCGGCCCGGCGCCCGAGGACCACGCCCCGCCCTCCGACGACAGCCGGCTGAGCGCATCCCCGGTCGACCCGGGCACCACGGTCAAGCCAGGCACCACGGGCGACCCAGGCACCCCGGTCGACCCAGACACCGCGGACGGGCCGCCGTCGGGCGGTCCGTGGTGGCGGCGCCGCGCGGTGCTCGTCCCCGCCGCAGCCGTTCTCGTCCTGGGGGCCGCCTACGGGGCCGACCTGCTCGCCGCCGGCGATGACGTCCCGCGCGGCACGGTGGTGGCAGGTCTGGAGCTGGGCGGCCTGTCCCCCGCGGCGGCCTCCGACCGGCTGGAGAGCGACCTCGCGCCCCGGGTCGTCGTCGACCGCCCGCTGGTCGCCGACGGCGTGGAGGGCCTGCTGCACCCCCCGGCCGCCGGCATCGCGCTGGACGTGCCGGGCACCGTCGACGCCGTCGACGACCAGCCGCTCAACCCGTGGACCCGGCTCACCTCACTGTTCTCCGACCGCACCGTCGACCCCGTGCTGACCGTCGACCGGACCTCGCTGGACGCCCAGGTCGAGCAGTTGGCCACCACGGTGGACCGCACCCCGGTCGACGCCACGATCACCCTCGACGGCACCACCCCCTCGCTCGTCGAGCCCGTGGTGGGCCGAACGCTGGACCGCGACGGCGCCGTCGACGCCATCACCGCGGCGGTCGCCTCCGCAGCCGACCCGGCGTCCCCCGTCGACCTGCCCGTGGACATCGTCCCGGTGCGGGTCGAGGCGGCCGAGGCCCAGCGCGTGCTGGACGAGACGGTCACCCCGGCGCTGGCCGCCCCGGTCACCGTCGCGGGCACCGACGGTGCGGACCCCGTCGACGTCCCGGAGAGCGCGATCGCCGCCGCGCTGACCTTCACCCCCCAGGACGACGGCAGCCTCGCCGTCGCGGTCGACCCGGCGGCGCTGCAGACCGCCATGGGCGAGGACTTCGCCGCCTTCGGCTCCCCCGCGCAGGACGCCCGCTTCGAGGTGACCGGGGACTCCATCTCCGTCGTCCCCTCGGTCGACGGTCAGGGCATCGACCCCACCGAGCTGGCCGGCCAGCTGCTGCCCGTGCTGGACGACCCGGCGCCCCGCTCGGTCACCCCCACGCTCGGGCCGGTGCCGGCCGCGTTCACCACCGAGCAGGCGCAGGCGCTGGGCATCACCGAGCAGGTCAGCACCTTCACCACCAGGTTCACCAACTCCGCCAGCGGGACCAACATCCGGGTGGTCGCCGAGGAGGTGGACGGCGCGCTGGTGAAGCCGGGTGAGACCTTCAGCCTCAACGACTTCACCGGCCCCCGCGGGACCGCGCAGGGGTACGTGCCGGCAGCGGTCATCAGCGGCGGCGAGCTGTCCCAGGCGGTCGGCGGTGGGATCAGCCAGTTCGCCACGACGATGTTCAACGCCGTCTTCTTCGCCGGACTCGAGGACGTCTACCACAAGCCGCACAGCTTCTACATCAGCCGGTACCCGGCCGGCCGCGAGGCGACGGTCTACGAGGGCGCGATCGACCTGCAGTGGAAGAACGACACCGACACCGGCATCTACGTGCAGACCGAGTGGGTCCCCGGTGCGCTGACCGTGACGTTCTGGGGGACCAAGCACTACGAGATCGAGTCGGTCAGCGGGCCGCGACGCAACCTCCGGGAGCCCGCGGTCCAGGACAAGGTCGACGACGGCAACTGCACCGCGCAGTCGGGCTCCACCGGCTTCGACATCACCGTCACCCGGGTGTTCAAGGACCCGACCACCGGGGCCGAGCTCCGCCGCGAGGACTTCGACACCCACTACGCCGCCGAGGCGGTCATCCACTGCGTCCCGCCGGCCGATCCGGCCGCGGGACAGCCGGCCACCGCGAGCACCCCCGCCCCGGCGACACCGGCCGGGCGGCGTCCCGGTGCCCGGCCCGCTGCCGACGTCCGCGCCCGCGCACGTCGGCGACGCCGCTGAGCCCGTGGCCCCCCTCCGGGTGGGTGTCCGCAGGTCAGCCGCGCCCGTCCGCCGGAGCGGCCGTGCACACTGGGGCTGTGGCCTCCGCCGTCCCCCGCAGCTCGACGGCGCCCGCCGGTGAGCACACCGGGGGCGTCGAAGCCGGACCACGCGCCGAGGACGCCCCCGCGCCGCCCCGTCCGCAGCCCGCTCGCCGCGGCCGGCTGGCCTGGCTGCCGGCGCCGATCCGGGTGCCGTTTCAGGTCCTCGGGGCCAGCCTGGCCAAGGCCTGGTCGGACCGGATCCTCGGGCTGTCCGCCGAGGCGGCCTTCTGGCAGGTCCTGTCGGTCCCGCCGCTGCTGATCGGGTTGCTGGGCTCGCTGGGCTTCCTGGGCGACTGGATCGGCGCGGACAAGGTCGCCCAGATCGAGAACCAGCTGGTCACCGCCTCCGCCGAGGCACTCACCCCCGGCGTCGTGGCGGACCTGGTGCAGCCGACCCTGGACGACATCCTGAACTCGGGCCGGCTGGACGTCGTCAGCCTGGGCTTCCTGGTGTCCCTCTGGGCGGGGTCCTCGGCGACCGCGACGTTCATCAACACCGGCGTCATCGCCTACGGGCAGCGCGACGTGCGCGGCCCGATCGCCACCCGGCTGATGGCGCTGTGGCTGTTCGTCTGCGGCCTGGTGGCCGCCGTCCTCACCCTGCCCCTGCTGGTGCTGGGCCGGGAGACGCTGGTCGCCCTGCTGCCCTCCGACTGGCAGAGCACCGCCACGCTCCTGGTCAACGCGGTGTACTGGCCGCTGGTCGTGGTGGGCCTGGTCCTGGTGCTCACGAGCTTCTACCACGTGATGCTGCCCCGGCGGATCCCCTGGCACCGGCACCTGCCGGGGGCCATCTTCGCCGTCGTCTTCTTCGTGGTCGCGGCGACCGTGCTGCGCGGCTACGTCGCCGACATCCTCACCACGGCACTGCCCTACGGCGCGCTCGCCGCCCCGATCGCGGCCCTGCTGTTCTGCTTCCTGCTGGGCATGGCGCTGCTGCTGGGCGGCGAGCTCAACGCCACGATCGAGGCCCGGTGGCCGGCCAAGCGCCGCCGCCACGACGCCCGCCGCCAGGCCCGCCGGGCCGCCAAGATCGAGCTGGAGGCGCACAAGCTCGGGCTGCGTTGAACCGTCGGCCTCGCGGCCTCCAACCGCGGCCAGCTGCCGTACCCCGCCTGCGCTGAGCAGCTCCCGGCGTCACCGGCAGGACCCTCCGGGCCCGTGCCGCTGCCCCCGACGCGCTACCGCGCGGAGCTCCGTACCCCTACTCCTTGCGAAGCTGGTTGTAGACCTCCTTGCAGGCCGGGCACACCGGGCTGCCGGGCTTGGGGGACTTGGTGACCGGGAAGACCTCACCGCAGAGAGCCTCGACCATGGTTCCCATGACCGCGCTCTCCGCGATCTTGTTCTTCTTCACGTAGTGGAAGACCTCGTTGGCGTTGCCGGTGTCGGCGTCGCGGACGTCCGGCCGCTCGAGGATGTCGCTGCTGCTCACGTTCGCTCCCTGGGTTCTGGGTGCGGGACCGGTGACCGGTCTCCTGCGGACCGCCCACCATGATGACAGGGTGCAGAACTCCGGTCCCCGGCTCGCCGTTCCCACCCTGTCCCCCGAGGTCGCCGACGCGCTGGCCGCCGGTCGGCCGGTCGTGGCCCTGGAGAGCACGTTGCTCGCCCACGGCCTGCCCCGCCCGGAGAACCGCACGGCCGCCGACCAGGTGGAGGAGGCCGTCCGGGCCGGCGGCGCGGTGCCGGCGACGATCGCTGTCCTGGACGGTGTGCCGCACGTCGGTCTCACCGCGGCGGAGGTCGACCGGGTCTGCGCCGACCCGGAGCTGGCCAAGCTCGGCGTCCGGGACCTGCCGGTCGCCGCCGCGCTGGGCCGCAGCGGCGCCACCACCGTCTCCAGCACCGCCCTGCTGGCCGAGCGCGCCGGGATCGGTGTCTTCGCCACCGGTGGCCTGGGTGGCGTGCACCGGCACGCCAGCGACACCTTCGACGAGTCCGCCGACCTGACGGCGCTCTCCCGCACCTCGCTGGTGGTGGTGTGCGCCGGCGTGAAGTCGATCCTCGACGTCCCGGCCACGCTCGAGCGGCTGGAGTCGCTGTCGGTGACCGTCGTCGGCTACCGGACGCTGCGCTTCCCCGGCTTCTACGTCGCCGACTCCGGGTCCTCGGTCGACTGGTCGGTCGAGACCCCGACCGAGGCGGCCCGGGTGTTCGCCGCCCGCCGCGGACTGGCGCCCGGCGCGGTCGTGGTGGCCAACCCGCTGCCGGCGGACCAGCAGCTGGACGCCGACCTGCACGACCGGGTGATCGCCGACGCGCTCGCCGCCGCCGACGCCGCCGGCGCCCGTGGCAAGGACGTCACCCCGTTCATCCTCGGCCACCTGCACGAGGCCAGCGCCGGCGCCAGCCTGGAGGTCAACGTGCGGCTGGTGCTGCGCAACGCCGAGCTCGCCGGGCAGATCGCGGCCGAGCTCGCGGCACTCCCCCGCTGACGGGTCGACCGTGACCGCACCGCGGGTCGTCGTCGTCGGCGACGTCTGCACCGACGTGGTCGCCCTGCTGGCCGGGGTGCCTGCCCCGGGCTCGGACCGCCCGGCTGCGATCGCCACCCGCGGCGGCGGCGCCGGCGCGAACGTGGCGGCGCACCTGGCCGCACTCGGGACGCCGGTGACGCTGGCCGGCTGCGTCGGCGACGACCTCCCTGGTCAGGCGCTGTGCCGGGACCTGGCCGGTGCCGGGGTGACCCTGGCGGTGCGCACCCTGCCCGGCGTCCCGACCGGCACGATCATCAGCCTCGTCGAGCCGGGCGGGGAGCGGAGCATGCTCGCCGACCGGGGCGCCAACCTCGCCTTGCGGCCCGACGACGTCCCCGCGCCGCCCGCCGGGGGGCACCTGCACCTGTCCGGCTACACGCTGCTCGACGACGGACCCCGGAGCGCCGGGCTGGCCGCCCTGGCCGCGGCGCGCGTAGCGGGGTGCACCGTGTCGGTCGACCCCGCGTCCACCGGGCCGCTGGCCGGCTACGGCGTGGAGCGGTGGCTCGCCGACACCGCCGCGGCCACCCTGCTGATGCCCAACGCGGACGAGGCGCGGCTGCTCACCGGCTGCGGCGACCCCGCGGAGGCGGCCCGCGCGCTGGCCGCGCGGCACCCGGTCGTCGTCGTCAGCCTGGGCGCCGAGGGCGCGTTGTGGGCGACCGCGGACGTGCTGGTGCACCGCCCCGCGCACCCGGCCGACGTCGTCGACACCACGGGAGCCGGGGACGCCTTCACCGCCGGGGTGCTCTCGGTGTGGACGGCGGCCGCCGGCCGGCCTGACCCGGTGGAGGCCCTCGACGCCGGCCTGCGCCTGGCGGCCGCCGTGGTGGGGCGGCCCGGCGCCCGCTGAGCCGTCACATGTCGATGACGCGGGCCTTGCTGCTGCCGGACTCCAGGATCCGGTCCGGCGCCGGGGGCCGGTAACGGTTGACGTCGAGCTTCTTCTTCGGCGGCCCGTCGTTGGCCATGACGACGGCGATCCAGGGCAGGACGGTGCCGAGGACGGCGAACACCGCCATCAGCCACAGCGAGTACTGGTACGTCAGCGCCGCGAGCACCAGGCTGATCGCGCGGATCGCCATCGTGATCGCGTAGCGCCTCTTCCGGGCCGCGTGCTGGTCGGCCTGGCTGACGGCGGCCTCGGTGATGAGGACCGGCTGGCTGCGGTCGTACTGACTGGAGGCCACGGAAGCCCTTCCCTGGACGGGCCGGGGGGATGGGCGGCGGTGGTCGGTGCGTGCGACCGGCCCCCGGAGCCCCCGGCTCTGCGGCCCATCGTGCCACTCGATCGTGCGCCACGCAGGTGCCCGGCGCACCGCTCCGGACCGTTCCGGGAAGTCGCGTGGATCAGGTCTGCGGGGCCGACGCCGGCTGCGTCTTCGCCTCCTTGGCGGCCTGCTTCGCCCTGCTGCTTGAAGGCCCGGACCTCGGTCAGCGACGCCGGGCCGGTGATGTCGGCGACCGAGCGGCGCGAGCCCTCCTGGCCGTAGTCCCCCGCCGCCTCGCGCCAGCCCGGTGGCGTGACGCCGTACTGCTTGCCGAGCAGTGCCAGGAAGATCTTCGACTTCTGCGCGCCGAAGCCGGGCAGCTCGGCCAGCCGGCGCAGCAGGGTCGCACCGTCAGGGGCGTCGCTCCACAGCGCGTCGGCCCGACCGTCGTACCGCTCGACCAGCAGGCGGGCCAGGTCCTGGGCGCGGGTGGCCATCGACCCCGGGTAGCGGTGCAGCGCCGGCGGCCCCTGGAAGTGCCGCTGCAGCGCGTCGGGGTCGTACCCGGCGAGCTCGGCGGCCGAGAGCGTGTCGACGCCGAGCCGGTCGGCGAGCAGGCGGGGTGCGGCGAACGCCCGCTCCATCGGGAACTGCTGGTCCAGCAGCATCCCGAGCAGCAGGGCCAGCGGGTCGCGGCCGAGCAGCTCGTCGGCGGCGTCGTCCTGGGAGATGTGGAGGGTCGGCACGCCGGAGATCCTGCCGCACGGCCCATCCTCCGGATGATGTCGCGGCGTCGCTGGTGCTGCGGTGTTCCTGCGGGTGCACACGACGGTGCTGGGTCAGGCGCCTCCGCCGCCGTCGCGCAGGCGTCGCGGGTTCAGTCACCGCCCGGCACGTAAGTGGCGAGGACGGCGCCGGTGCCGGTGCTCCGGCTCTCGACGAGCCGGAGCGGGCGCGGCGTGGCGGCGTCCCCGAACAGCCGCTTGCCGCTGCCCAGCACGAGCGGGTCGATCATCACGCGGAGCTCGTCCACCAGGCCCAGGACCAGGAGCGACCAGAAGAGACCAGGGCTGCCGATCAGGTGGAGGTCCCCGCCGTCCTCGGCGGTCAACGCGCGCACGGCGGCTCCGGTGTCGTCTCCCAGCAACCGGGCGTTCTCCCAGCCGAGCGGCTCGACGAGCGTGCGCGACGCGACGTGCTTCGGCAGCGTGTTCAGCGGTTCGGCGAGCACCTGCTGGTCCGTCGGCGCGCTCGGCCAGTGGGCGGCGAAGACCTCGTAGGTGCGCCGCCCGAGCAGGTAGCCGCCGGCGCTGCGGACGTTACCGACCACCCAGGCCATGGACTGCTCGTCGAGGTACCGGGCGTGCCAGCCACCGTGGCGGAAACCCCCGGAGGTGTCCTCGTCCGGGTAGCTGGGGGCCTGCACCACCCCGTCCAGTGACATCCACTCGTCCGCGATCACCTTGCGCATCTCCGGCTCCTCCCGGTCGTCGTCCGCTGCCCCCAGGACGGAGCCGACCCGGGTTCCTCGACACGACCGCCGGGACGAGGACGCCGCGAGGGCGCGCGCTCGGGAAGGAGGTGCACGAGCTGCGGGCGTTCCTCCACCGGTGCGGGCGCCTGCTCGAGCGCGGAGGCCGGTCGCCGCGACCCGGCCGCCCAGGTCAGCCGGCGACGGCGAACAGCGGCCAGCTGCCGGGCACGCCGCGCAGGGTGCGGACCCCGCGGTCGCTGAACCCCAGCCCCGAGCCGACGACGAGGTCCTTCACCGTGCCGGAGGCCAGCACCTCCCCCGGCACCGCCTCCGCCATCACCCGGGCACCGATGTGCACAGCCAGGCCGCTGACCCCGCCACCGTCGGCCCGTTCCACCTCTCCGGCGTGCACCCCGGCCCGGATCGTCAGCCCGGCCGTCGCGGCGGCCCCGCGGATGGCGACGGCGCACCGGATGGCTCGGGCGGGTCCCTCGAACGTCGCGAACAGCCCGTCTCCGGCGACGTCGACCTCGTGGCCGCCGTAGCGCGCCAGGTCATCGCGCGCCAGGGCGAGGAACTGGTCACGGATGGACGCCCACGCGGCGTCCCCGACGCGCGCGGCCAGCTCCGTGGAACCGACCAGGTCGATGAACAGCACGGTCGCCAGCACGGTCGTGCCGAGCCGCGTCGACGGCCGGGCTCCGGTGAGGAACTCCTCGGTCTCGGCCAGCAGGGTCTCGGTGTCCCCGATGAAGAACAGGTGGTCCTCGCCCTGGAGCTCGACCAGCCGCGCGCCGGGGATGTGCTCGGCCAGGTACTGCCCGGTGCCGAAGGGGATCATCCGGTCGTCGCGGCGGTGCATCACCAGCGTCGGCACCCGGATCGTGGGGAGGACGTCGCGCAGGTCGATGTGCGGGTAGAGCTCGAACATGCGGCGGGCCATGCCGGGGCTGGCGCCCAGCCGCTGGAGCGTCCCCCACCAGGCCCGCAGCGCGGTGTCGTCGCGGCGGGTCGGGGCCCACGCGCCCAGTCCGGCTCCCTCCCCCCAGCGGTCGACCAGCCCGGACAGCATCGAGGTCATGACCGACTCCTCCACCCCGCAGGGGAAGTCCGCTGCCCGGGTGACCCGTGGGTACGCGCCGTAGAGCACGAGCGCCCGGGTGCGCTCAGGGTGCTGGGCGGCGAAGAGCATCGCCATCGCCCCGCCCTCGGAGACCCCGAAGACGGCCGCCCGCTCCGAGCCGGCCGCGTCCATGACCGCTGCGAGGTCCTCGACCCGCTCCTCCAGGCTCGCCGGACCGGGCACCGGGTCGGACAGGCCGGTGCCCCGCTTGTCGAAGAGGATGAGCCGGCTGAAGCCGGCGAGGCGTTCCAGGAACCGGCGCAGCGAGGGCTCCTGCCAGCTCCAGTCCAGGTGCGAGATGAACCCGGGCGCGATCACCAGGTCGACGGGGCCGTCCCCGACCACCTGGTAGGCGATGGCCAGCTCCCCGGTCCGGGCGTACCGCGTCCTCGGCGCCACGAGCGAGTGTTGCACGGGGCCGCCGGCCGGGGTCCCACCGCGAGCTCGCTGCAGGGTGTGCCCGCGAGCGGCCCCAGCTGCTGGGGGAACCGTGTCCGCGGGACGACGACGCCGGCCGGCCCCGGGTGCTGACACGGGAGGTGCAGGAGCTGCGCGTCCTCCCCAGCGACGACGACGCCCGTTCGGTCGCTGACCTGGGGCTGCCCGTGCTGGTCGTGAGCCAGCTCATCCTCTGAGCCGACACCCGCACGAGCCGCCGTCCGTCCTGGGCCGACGCCGCGCCCCGGGGAGCGGCCGGGCTCGGAGCTGCTCCTCGTCGGTGGTGCGGCGAGACCCACGAGGCGCCGGTGATCACGGGGCGGAGCGGCTCGCCTGGTCGCTCAGGTGGCGAGGACCCGCTGCTTCTCGGCGTCGAACTCCGCCTGGGTGAGCGCGCCTGCGTCCAGCAGCTCCTTGAGCTTCATCAGCTCGCCGTAGCGGTCGTCTGTCGGCGGCGGCGCAGGAGCCGCCACGGGCGGCGGCGGAGCCTGCTCGACCGGGGGCGCCTGCGCGACCGGTGGCGCCTGCGCCTCCGTGGCTCGCTCCGCACCCCGCCGTGCCGCGACATGGGCCGTGGCCCCCAGCACCGCTGCTCGTCGCAAGAACCTGGGCATCGTGCTCTCCTTCGCGTGGCACCGGGGCGGGCCGGGCAGTCGTCGCGACCTCGTCGGGCTTCCGGTAGCAGCGTCGGCCAGCCATCGCCAGGCCCGCACCACCCGGATCAGATGAGCGTGCGCAGGGGCGACCGCGCGCGCGGTCCCGCCGGTGGAGAGGATCGCCGGCGTGCGTGCTGTGGTGACCCGGGTGAGCGAGGCGTCGGTGACGGTGGACGGCGAGGTCGTCGGGGCCATCGGTCCGGGCCTGCTGGCGCTGGTCGGCGCCGGCCGGGACGACGACGCCGACCGGGCCAGGGTGCTGGCGCGGAAGGTGCACGAGCTGCGCGTCTTCCCCACCGACGACGGCGCCCGCTCGGTCGGTGACCTGGGCCTGCCCGTGCTGGTCGTCAGCCAGTTCACGCTGTACGCCGACACCCGCAAGGGCCGCCGTCCCTCGTGGGCCGACGCCGCGCCCGGGGAGCAGGCCGAGCCGCTGGTCGACGAGGTCGTCGCCGAGCTGCGCCGGCGGGGCACCGAGGTGGCGACCGGGCGGTTCGGCGCGCGGATGTCGGTCGCCTCGGTGAACGAGGGTCCGATGACCCTCCAGCTGGAGGTCTAGGCACCCGGCGAGCGGGTACCACAGCCGGCGTCGTAGACCTCCGGGCAGCCTCCGGCTGGACGTTGCCTGTGAGTTGCACCGCCCCGGAACACCCCGCCGGTCCGATCCGTTGCACACGACGTACCACACAGGACCGAACGGCTGGAGAGCCACCCGGACGAACGCCGGGACGACGCTCTGACCGCCTCCATCGGGATGGGCCGACCGCCGACGACGGCGCCGACGCATCCAGATCCCGAAGCAAGGACGAAGACTCACCGTGACCGTGCTGCAGTCCTCCCCCACCGACACCCTCGGAGTGCGCTCCCCGCGCCGCGCCCCGGACACCAGTGGCCTGGTGTCGACGGACCTGGTGCGCGTCTACCTCAACACCATCGGCAAGACCGCGCTGCTGACCGCCGAGCAGGAGGTCGAGCTGGCGAAGCGGATCGAGGCCGGCCTCTACGCCGACCGGCTGCTCACCGAGAAGCAGCTGACCCCGGCGCTCCAGCGCGACTACAAGCTCCTCGCCGCGGACGGCAAGGCCGCCAAGGCCCACCTGCTGGAGGCCAACCTGCGTCTGGTGGTCTCGGTGGCCAAGCGCTACACCGGCCACGGCATGACGTTCCTGGACCTCATCCAGGAGGGCAACGTCGGCCTGATCCGGGCCGTGGAGAAGTTCGACTACACCAAGGGCTTCAAGTTCTCGACCTACGCCACGTGGTGGATCCGGCAGGCCATCACCCGCGCCATGGCGGACTCCGGCCGCACCATCCGGCTGCCCGTCCACCTGGCCGAGCAGGTCAACAAGGTGGTGCGCACCCGGCGCCGGATCCACCAGGAGCTGGAGCGGGAGCCCACCGCCGAGGAGCTCGGGCTCGAGCTCGACCTGACGCCCGAGCGGATCACCGAGCTGCTCGAGTACTCCCGCGACCTGGTCTCCCTGGACCAGACCGTCGGTGCCGACGAGGAGTCCCGTCTCGGTGACTTCATCGAGGACGCCGACGCCGCGGTCGCCGAGGACGCCGTCGCCTTCCAGATGATGAAGGGCGACGTCCGCAACGTCCTGGAGACGCTGGAGGACCGCGAGCGCGACGTGGTGATCATGCGCTTCGGGCTCGACGGCGAGCAGCCGCGGACCCTGGAGCAGATCGGCAAGCGCTTCGGCCTCTCCCGCGAGCGGGTCCGGCAGATCGAGCGCGAGACGATGACCAAGCTGCGCGACCCCCAGCGCGCCGACGCGCTGCGGGACTACCTCGGCTGAACGAGGCCCAGCAACAGAGCCCGCCACCCCTCGGGGTGGCGGGCTCTGCTCATGTACCGGGCCGGAACATCCGGCGGGGGCCGGGGTCGATCCGGGCCGTCGGGGGGCCGACCCGGACGCGGGCGCCGGCGATGACCAGCGACCGACCGCCGTGCCAGGCGTCCGCCGGCCCGACGATCACCGGCTCGAGGCTCAGCGAGAGGACCTCCGGGAGGTCGTCGGCGAGCCGGGCCACCCGGAGCAGCAGGTCCTCCAGCGCCGCGGAGTCCACCGGCGTGCTGCCGCGGTACCCGTCCAGCAGCGGCCAGGCCCGCGGCTCGCGGACCAGCTCGTGCGCGTCCAGGTCGGTCAGCGGCAGGGTGCGGTAGGCGCGGTCACCGAGGAGGTCGGTGGCCACCCCGCCCACCCCGAAGCTGACCAGCGCGCCGAAGGACGGGTCGTCCACGATCTCCACGACGGTGCTCACGCCCGGCGCCGCCTGCTCCTGGACGATCACCGGGTCACCGGACGGGATCGCGGCGTACGCGGCGCGGACGTCCTCGGCGTCGGCCAGGTCGAAGCGCATGCCGCCCAGGTCGCGGCGGTCCCGCAGCCAGGGCGCGGTCGACTTCAGCACCACCGGGTGGCCGATCGCCTCGGCAGCCGCGACGGCCGACTCGACGTCCTCGACCCGCCGGGTGCCCAGCACGGGGAGCCCGTAGGCCCCCAGCAGGGTCATCGTCTCGTCGTCGGTGAGCTCGCGGCCATCCGGGGCACCGGCCAGCGTGCCGGTGACCACGGCCCGGGCGTCCGCCTCCGCGATGTCGTCGAGCTCGGGCACGACGCCCAGCGGCCGTCGCCGCCACCGGGCGTACTCGCTCATCTTGGCCAGCGCGATGACCGCTCGTTCCGGCGTGGAGAACGAGGGCACCGACCCGCGGTCCGGCATGCCCTGCTCGTCGCGCACCACGAGCTCGTCGGGGATGCCGTCGGTGGACAGGAAGTTGGCCACCAGCGGCTTCGCCGAGCCCGCCGACACCTCTCGCAGCACCCGCCCGAAGGGCTGCTCACCGCGCAGCAGCGGCGGCAGGAAGACGGCGACGACGGAGTCCACGCCCTCGTCGTCCAGGGCTGCCTGCAGCGCCGTCCGGAAGTCCTCCGGGCCGGCCTGGGTGCCGATGTCGACCGGCCGCTCGTGTGCCAGCTGCAGCCCGTGCTCCAGGACCGCGTCGGCGACCAGGACGCCCATGGCGGTCGAGTTGCCGACCACGGCCACCCGGTCGCCCTCCGGCAGCGGCTGGTGGGCCAGCAGGGTGCCGACGTCGAACAGCTGCGCCAGGGTGTCCACCCGGATCACCCCGGCCGAGGCGAACAGCGCCGCCACCGACTGCTCGGGGACGGCGACGCTGGTGCCGGCCAGGCCCGCGGTCATGCTCACGTGCCGGCCGCTCTTGACCGCCACGACCGGCTTGGTGCGGCCGACCCCGCGGGCCAGCCGGGCGAACTTGCGCGGGTTGCCGAAGCTCTCCAGGTGCAGCAGCACCACCTCGGTGCCCGGGTCGCTGGCCCAGTACTGCAGCAGGTCGTTGCCGCTGACGTCGGCCCGGTTCCCGGCCGAGACGAAGCTGGACAGCCCGATGCCCCGGCCGCGGGCCCGCTCCAGCAGCGCCACCCCGAGCGCGCCGGACTGGGCGAAGAAGCCCACCCGGCCCCGGCCCGGGACGTCGGGCGCCAGGCTGGCGTTGAGCCGCACCGTCGGGTCGGTGTTCACGATCCCCAGGCAGTTGGGGCCCACCACCCGCATCCCGGACGCCCGGGCGGAGGCGACCAGCGCCCGTTCGGCGGCCCGGCCCTCCGGCCCGGTCTCACCGAAGCCCCCGGAGATGACCACCAGGCCGTGCACGTTCTTGCGCCGGCAGGCCTCGACCACGGCGGGCACCTCGTCGGCCGGGACGGCCAGCACCGCCAGGTCGACGTCGTCGGGGATGGACTCGATGTCGGCGTACGCCGGCACGCCGCGCACGTGCCGCACAGTGGGGTTGACCGGGTAGATCGGGCCGTCGAAGCCGTACTCGAGCAGGTTGTTCAGCACCGCGTGACCGACCTTCGCCGGGTCGTTGCTCGCGCCGACCACGGCCACCGACCCGGGGTTGAGCAGCCGGCCGATGGAGCGGGACTCGCTGCGCTGCTCCCGCTCGTGGGCCACGGCGAGGGACTGCTCGGTGGGGGCGATCGGGAAGGTCAGGTGCACCACGCCGTCCTCGTAGGACCGCTTGGCCGAGTACCCGGCGTCGAGGAAGACCCGCACCATCTGGCTGTTCTGGCTGAGCACCTCGGCGACGAACCGGCTGATGCCGCGCTCGCGGGCGGCGGCGGCGAGGTGCTCGAGCAGCACCGACCCGAGGCCGCGCCGCTGGTGGGCGTCCTCGATGAGGAAGGCGACCTCGGCGTCGTCGGTGCCGGGGTAGCGGTCGTAGCGGCCGACCCCGATCAGCCGGTCGCCGAGCAGCACGACGAAGGCGACCCGCGCGTCGTGGTCGACGTGGGTGAACCGGTGCAGGTCCTTGTCCGACAACCGCCGCATCGGGCCGAAGAAGCGGTAGTAGCGGGTCTGGTCGGAGCTGCGCTCCATCAGCCCGACGATGCCGTCGGCGTCCTCGGGTGTGATCGGCCGGAGGTGCACCGTCCCGCCGTCGGCGGCGACGACGTCGGCCTCCCAGTGCGGCGGGGGCGCAGCCGGGTCCACGGGTACCTCCTCGCTCGCGGTCACGGGCTCTCCCGGCCACCCAGCAGGGGCCCGCCGAGAGCTCGCGAGCGGTGGGGGGCTGGGTGGTCCTCAGTCACGGGGGTCGTCCGGGTCGAGTCCGAAGTACGGGAAGGAGGCCGTGCGGGTCCGCATGATCGCGCGGTCGACCCGGTTCTCGGTGAAGGGGTCCCAGCGGTGGAAGCCGACGTACCCGCCCTCGGTCATGGTGACCGGCGGCGGCGTGCGCAGCCCGCGGCGCCGGACGTCGTCCTGCCAGCTCTGCGGGATCTCGGTGTCCGGCGCCAGCCGGTCCCCGCTGGCCTCGGCGATGAGGTGCGTCCAGGCGCGCGGGACGCAGCGGACCAGGCCGTACCCCCCGCCGCCCAGGGCGATCCAGCGGCCGTCGCAGACCTCGTGCGCCAGGTCGTGGACCGCCCGGTAGGAGGTGCGCTGTCCGTCGATGGTGAGCCCGAGGTCGGCCAGCGGGTCCTCGTGGTGGGCGTCGCAGCCGCACTGGGTGACCAGGATCTGCGGCTGGAAGGCGCGGACCACGCTGGGGACGACCGCGGTGAACGCGCGCAGCCAGCCGGAGTCGTCGGTGCCGTTGGGCAGCGCCAGGTTGACCGCGCTGCCCAGCGCCCGCTGCGGGTGGCCGGTCTCCTCCGGGAAGCCGGTGCCGGGGAACAGGGTCAGCGGGGTCTGGTGGACGCTCACGGTGAGCACCCGCGGGTCGTCGTAGAAGGCCGCCTGCACGCCGTCGCCGTGGTGCACGTCGAGGTCGACGTAGGCGATCCGCTCCCAGCCCTGGCCGAGCAACCAGGCGATGGCCACCGCCGCGTCGTTGAAGACGCAGAACCCCGACGCCGAGTCCCGCATGGCGTGGTGCAGCCCCCCGGCGATGTTCACCGCGTGCTGCGCCCGCCCGGTGGACACGAGCTCGGCGGCCCGCACGCTGCCGCCGGTGATCAGCGCGGCGGCGTCGTACATGCCGGGGAACACCGGGTTGTCCGCCGTCCCCAGCCCGTGCCCGACGCCGTAGGGGTCCTCCGGCGCGCGGCGGACCGCCTCGAGGTAGGCCGGGTCGTGCACCAGCGTGAGCAGCTCCGGGCCGGCAGGGGTGGGCGTCACGACCTCCAGCCGCGGCCGTGCCAGCACCCCCAGCGAGTCGGCCAACCGGATCGTGAGGTCCAGCCGGACCGGGTGCATCGGGTGGTCCCCGCCCATCGTGTAGCCCAGGAGGGTGTCGTCCCAGACGACGGCCACGGAGTCGCTCACGGCCGTCCACCCCCGGCGGCCGGGCGGGCGACCAGGGCATCGGTGCTCGTGGTCGAGCGGGCCAGCGGCATCACCGTCTGGACGCTACCGGTGGCGCAGCCGGGCTGCGCCGGTGGAACGCGTCGGTCCTGATCTCCCCAATGGGTGGCCCCTGCCTCGTAGGATCGGGAGCACCTGACGGAGGAGTGGACGTGAACGACCTCATCGACACCACGGAGATGTACCTCCGGACCATCTTCGAGCTCGAGGAAGAGGGCATCGTCCCGCTGCGTGCGCGGATCGCCGAGCGCCTGCACCAGAGCGGCCCGACGGTGAGCCAGACGGTCGCGCGGATGGAGCGCGACGGCCTCCTGACCGTCCAGGGCGACCGGCACCTGCAGCTGTCCGACGAGGGCCGCGCCCTGGCCACCGCCGTCATGCGGAAGCACCGGCTGGCCGAGTGCCTGCTCGTCGACGTCATCGGCCTGGAGTACGCCGACGTCCACGAAGAGGCGTGCCGCTGGGAGCACGTGATGAGCGAGGCCGTCGAGCGCAAGCTGCTCAGCCTGCTCGGCAACCCGACTGTCTCCCCGTTCGGCAACCCGATCCCGGGGCTGGACGCGCTGGGCGGTGACACCTCGGCCGTGCTGGACGCGCTCACCCTGCTGTCGGTGACGGCGACCCCGGAGGGTCGGCAGGTCGTCGTCCGACGGATCAGCGAGCAGCTGCAGGAGGACGCGCCGCTGCTGCGCTCGCTGGCCGACCAGGGCGTCCGTCCCGGCTCGACGGTCACGGCCACGCTGGTCAACGGCACCGTGCTCGTCGACGGCGTCGCCGTGCAGCCCGGCGTGGCCCAGCACGTGTTCGTCAGCGCGGTCGACGAGGACCTCACCCCCGCCGAGGCCGCCGAGGCCGCGGTCGGCGTGGGCTGACGGAGACCCGCCCCCTGCGAGCCCGGGAGCTCGACCCGAGTCGTTCGCCTTGCTCACGAGGCGGTCACTAGGCTCGGGGACGACCCGTCCGGACGCGCAGAGAGAAGGCACCGGTGAGCGACTCCGCAGCTCCCGAGCAGACCGCGGACACCCCTCCGCCCAGCCCCTTCCACCGGCTCGAGGACTTCGTCGCGCTGCCCCGGCTGGGTGGCCTGGCGCTCTCCCCCGACGGCAGCCGGCTGGTCACCTCGGTCGCCACGCTGGACGCCGAGGGGAAGAAGTGGCAGTCCGCGCTGTGGGAGATCGACCCCACGGGCCAGCGGGACGCGCGCCGGCTGACCCGGGGAGCCGCCGGGGAGTCCGCGCCGCTGTTCACCCCGGACGGCGACCTGCTGTTCACCTCCCCCCGCCCGGACCCCGACGCCAAGGACAGCGGGGAGCCGAAGGGCTCGCTGTGGAGCCTGCCGGCTGACGGCGGCGAGGCCCGGCTGGTCCTGCAGCGCCCCAGCGGCATCTCGGCGGTGGTCGTCGCCCGGGACACCGGCGAGGTCGCGGTCGTCGCGTCGACGATGCCCGGTGCGGCGGACGCCGAGGCGGACGAGCAGCGCCGGACGGCCCGCAAGGACGCCGGGGTCAGCGCCGTGCTGCACGAGAGCTACCCGGTGCGGTTCTGGGACCACGACCTGGGCCCGGCCGTCCCGCACGTCTTCTGGATCGGCCGGCTGCCGGCCGAGGCCACCCCCGGCGGCCCGGCGGCGACGCCGACCTGGCGCGACCTCACCCCGGACGCCGGTCCGCCGCTGGGCGCCGGGGAGGACGTGGCCCTCTCCCCCGACGGCCGCTTCCTGGCCCGCAGCGAGGACGTCCCGGACGGGCCGGCCGGCCGGCGCTCCCGGCTGGTGCTCACCGAGGTGGCGTCCGGGGAGACCCGGGTGCTCCTCGACGACCCGCTGGCCGACGTGTACGCGCCCTCCTTCTCCCCCGACTCGGCCCGGGTGGTCTGCGTCTCGGAGTCGCAGTCGACCTTCGCCGAGCCCCCGGACTACACCCTGCTGGTCGTCGAGGTGGCCACCGCGGAGGCCCGGGAGCTGACCGCCGGCTTCGACCGCTGGCCGAGCGCACCGCAGTTCTCCGCGGACGGTGGGTCGGTGTTCTTCCTGGCCGACGACGACGGCCGGCACGCGCTGTTCCGGGTCGGGCTGGACGGCGGCTCGCCGGTGCGGCTGACCGACCAGGGCGCCTACAGCGACCTGCAGGTGGCCCGGGACGGCAGCGCCCTCTACGCGCTGCGGTCGGGCTACGACACCCCGCCGGTGCCGGTGCGGCTGGACCCGCAGGCGACCGGGCAGGACCCCTCGCCGCTGCACAACCCGGGCACCATCGACAGCTTCCCCGGCACCCTCCGGGAGCTGGACGCGACCGCCGCCGACGGCAGCCGGGTGCAGTCCTGGCTGGTGCTGCCCGAGGGGGCCGGCCCGCAGACCCCGGCGCCGCTGGTGCTGTGGATCCACGGCGGCCCGCTGATGAGCTGGAACTCCTGGTCCTGGCGCTGGACGCCGTGGGTGCTGGCCGCCCGCGGGTACGCCGTGCTGCTGCCCAACCCCGGGCTGTCGCAGGGTTTCGGTCAGGACTTCGTGCGCCGCGGCTGGGGTGCGTGGGGGGCCGAGCCCTACACCGACCTGATGAGCGCGGTCGACGCCGCCGTGGCCCTGCCGGAGATCGACGAGACCCGCACCGCGGCGATGGGCGGCTCGTTCGGCGGCTACATGGCCAACTGGGTCGCCACCCAGACCGACCGGTTCGCCGCGATCGTCACCCACGCCAGCCTCTGGCACCTGGACAGCTTCAGCGGCACGACCGACTCGGCGTTCTACTGGGAGCGCGAGTTCGGCAACCCGCTGACCGAGCCGAAGCGCTACGAGCAGAACTCCCCGCACCGGTACGCGGACGCGATCCGGACGCCGATGCTGGTCATCCACGGCGACAAGGACTACCGGGTGCCGATCGGGGAGGGTCTGCGGCTCTGGTACGACCTGCAGAAGCGCGGGGTGCCGTCGCGGTTCCTCTACTTCCCCGACGAGAACCACTGGGTGCTCACCCCCGGCAACGCCGCGGTCTGGTACGAGACGGTGCTCGCCTTCCTGGCCGAGCACGTGCTGGGCGAGGAGTGGCGGCGGCCCGAGCTGCTCTGACCGGTCACCGGCGGGCACCGCTGGGTCCGCAGGCGTCGCGGATCATCCGGCGGATCTCGGCCGGCGGCAGGCAGGCGTCGAGCGCCGCGCGCAGCAGCACGGCGAAGGTGTAAGTCGGCTCGCTGGCCAGCGCGCGCTCGAGCGCGACGTTGGCCAGCGAGCCGTCGCCGCGGACCCAGGCGGTGACCGCCAGCAGGGTCGCCGGCGCCGCGGCCAGCGGTGCCGGCGCCCGCCGGGTCAGCTCGCTCCAGACCCACTCGGCGGCGGCAGCCGAGCGACCCAGCGCCAGGGTGAGCGCCCGGTCGCGCAGGTCGACGTCGCGCAGGCCCCAGGCGAGCCGGGCCACCTGCCGGTCGGACAGCCGGGCGTCGGGCCCCGACCCGGCGGCCGCCACCGCCGCCAGCACCGCCGCCCAGCCCTCCTCCGCGACGGCGTCCCAGCCGAGCTCCGCGGTCCGGCGGGCCAGGTCGTCCCCCACCTCCTCGCAGGCCCGGGCCATCCCCGCGGCGGCCAGGAAGCCGACCGGGGCGAGCCGCCGGACCAGGGCGGCCCGGTCGGCCTCGACCACCTGCCCGGTCACCACGGAGGCCGCGGCCAGCGGGCTGGTGCCGCCGGGCAGCGGCGTACCTGCCGCGGGCAGGCAGCACGCCGCCTCGCAGTCGTAGGACCACCAGCGACCGCCGCGGACCAGGAGGACCTCGCGCACGGCCACCCGGGCCGCGGTGAACGCGAGCACCGCCTCGCGCGCCAACGGCCGGTGCGGCAGCTGGCTGGAAGCGGGGCCGCCGTCCTGGTCGTCGCCCTGCTCGCTCACCACGAGGAGCAGCACCGCCGCGGGCCGGTCGGTGCGCATCGAGCGCACCAGCCCGTCCAGCGCCGGCGCGGCGTACCCGGCCGGCGGCAGGTCCAGCCGGCCGGTGAGGCCGAACCGGCGACCGTCCGGGCGGCGCAGGCTGACCGCGACGAGCGACTCACGCGGCTGGAAGCCGATGAGGTGCGGCAGGGCGGCGGCCACCTCGCCGGGATCGGAGAGGCGGACGGTGAACGGCGGGTCGGCGTCGGGCATGCGGCGACCCTGCTGCCGGCCGGACCGCCGCGGAGCCCGTCGAGCGAGGTTGTGGACAGAGGTCGCCGCTGTGGACGGCCGGCAGCGGGGCGTCGTCCCCGGGGTGCACCGTCGGGGCCTGCGCACCTCCTCCCCGTGCCCGCCCGCCAGTCCGGTCCGGGCGCCGGCCCGGCGCTCAGACCTCGTACTGCACGGCCGAACGCGCGGCCAGGTGGGGCTTCACGTGCTCGGCTATGACGGCCAGGTGCCGCGGGTCGGTGGCGTAGGCGCGGTAGGCCTCCACGTCCGGGAAGTCCGCCACCAGGGCGGTGTGCGCGTTCCCCTCGGTGATGCCCGCGTCCGGCCCGACCGCGAAGGACGTCATCCCGCCCACCTCCTCCGGCAGCCGGCGGATGGCCGCGAGCGTGGCGGCCCGGGTCTCGGCGGTGGTGTCCTCGGTCCAGGTGAAGAGCACGACGTGACGCAGCATGCCCGCACCCTGCCAGGCGGGCCGCCCCCCTGCGACGGCGCCCGGTCCGGCTCCGGGGGCGGGCGGACCCGCTGGTTAGAGTCCGGGCATGGGACGGTCGCTGCGCGTGGCACTGCTGTCCTACCGGAGCAAGCCCCACGGCGGTGGCCAGGGCGTCTACGTCCGCGCGCTCTCCCGGGAGCTCCGCGAGCTCGGCCACCGGGTCGAGGTGCTGAGCGGTCAGCCCTACCCGGAGCTCGACGACGGGGTGCCGCTGACCCGCGTGCCGAGCCTGGACCTCTACCGGGAACCCGACCCGTTCCGGACCCCGCGACCCAGCGAGTTCCGCAGCCTCGTCGACGTGGCCGAGTGGGCCACCATGTGCACCGCCGGCTTCCCCGAACCGCTGACCTTCACCCTGCGGGCGGCCCGGCTCCTCGGCCGTCGCGCCAGCGAGTTCGACCTGGTGCACGACAACCAGTCCCTCGGCTACGGGCTCCTGCAGCTGCGCCGCCGCGGCCTGCCCACGGTCGCGACGGTGCACCACCCGATCGCCATCGACCGGGACCTCGAGCTCGCGGCGGCCACCAGCCTCCGCCGGCGGCTCGCCCTGCGCCGCTGGTACGCCTTCACCACGATGCAGGGCAGGGTCGCCCGACGGCTGGACGGCGTCACCACCGTGTCGGAGAGCTCCCGCCGCGACATCACCCGGCACATGGGCGTGCCCGCCGCCGACGTGGAGGTGATCCCGGTGGGGATCGACCCCGACGTCTTCCGGCCGCCGGCCCGGCCGGGCCTGCGGGAGCCGGCCGGCATCGTGGTGACCACCAGCGCCGACGTGCCGCTCAAGGGCCTGGTGCACCTGCTGGACGCGGTCGCCAAGCTGCGCACCGAGCGGGACGTCCGGCTGACCGTCGTCGGCACCGCGCGCCCCGGGGGGCCCGCCCACGCGGCGCTGGACCGGCTGGACCTCGGCGACGCGGTCCGCTTCACCGGGCCGGTGCCGACCGAGGAGCTGGTCCGGCTGCTGCAGACCGCCACGGTCGCCGCCATCCCGTCGCTGTACGAGGGCTTCTCGCTGCCCGCGGTCGAGGCGATGGCCTGCGGCACCCCGCTGGTCACCACCGACGCCGGGGCGCTGCCCGAGGTCGTCGGCTCGCACGCCGGGGTCCAGGTCCCGGCCGGCGACGTCGACCGGCTGGCCGCGGCGCTGGAGCTGGTGCTCGACCACCCGTCCCTGCAGGAGCAGCTGGGCCGGGCCGGCCGCACCCGGGTGCTGGGCGCCTACACCTGGCGGCGCACCGCGGAGCGGACCGCCGACTGGTACGCCGAGGTGCTGGACCGCGCCACGACCACAGGGAGCAGCGGGTGCTGACGGTCGACTACGACCTGCTCGACGTCCGGCCGGGCATGCGGCTGCTGGACCTGGGCTGCGGGGAGGGCCGGCACGCGTTCGAGGCCTACCGGCGCGGGGCGTCGGTGCTCGCCGTCGACTGGGGCCGGCAGGAGGTGGCCACCACCGCCGAGTGGCTGGGCGCCATCGCCGCCGCCGGTGAGGCACCGGCCGGCGCCGCCGCGGGTACCGCCCGCGCCGACCTGCGGGCGCTGCCGGTGCCCGACGCCAGCGTCGACCGGGTGATCGCCTCCGAGGTGCTCGAGCACATCCCCGACGACCGGGCCGCGCTGGCCGAGATCGCCCGGGTGCTCCGGCCCGGCGGCCGGGTCGCGATCAGCGTCCCCCGCTACGGCCCGGAGCGGATCTGCTGGGCGCTGTCGGACGGCTACCACGCCAACGAGGGTGGCCACATTCGCATCTACCGCGGTGACCAGCTGTGGGAGCGGCTCGCCGCGGCCGGGCTGCAGCCCACCGACACCCACCACGCGCACGCCCTGCACGCGCCCTTCTGGTGGCTGAGGTGCGCGGTCGGGGTGGACCGGGACACCTCTGCCGTGCGCGCCTACCACCGGCTGCTGGTGTGGGACCTCGTGCGCCGGCCGTGGCTCACCCGCACCGCCGAGCGGTTGCTGGACCCGGTGCTGGGCAAGAGCTTCGTGATCTACGCCGACAAGCCGGGGGCCCGGGTCGACGACGCCGACCAGCCCGCCGGGGAGCTCGCCCGTGCCTGACGCCCCGGCGTACCTCCCCGAGGTGCCGGGGGTGCTCACCGCCGACCAGGTCCGGGAGACCGTGACCGCCATCGCGGCCGAGCAGTCCGGCGACGGCGCGCTGCCCTGGTTCCGCGGCGGCCAGCTCGACGCCTGGGACATGGTGGAGTCCGCGATGGCGCTGGACGTCGGCGGCCGGCACGACCGCGCCGCCGCCGCGTACGCCTGGCTGGCGCGCCGGCAGCGCCCGGACGGCTCCTGGGCCGCCGAGTACCGGGACGGCGTCGTGACCGCCCCCGCGGTCGAGAGCAACCACGCCGGCTACCTGGCCGTCGGGGTGTGGCACTCCTGGCTCTGCACCGGCGACGAGGCGCTGGTCGACCGGCTCTGGCCCACGGTGCGCCGCGCACTGGACCTGGTGACCGCGATGCAGCTGCCCAGCGGCGCGGTCAGCTGGGCGCTGCGCCCGGACGGGACGCCCGACGACACCGCGCTGCTGACCGGGAACGCCAGCC
This sequence comes from Geodermatophilaceae bacterium URHA0031, assembly GCA_000620205.1. GTDB lineage: Bacteria > Actinomycetota > Actinomycetes > Mycobacteriales > Geodermatophilaceae > Modestobacter. The sequence continues at coordinate 551,130 of JHVP01000001.1, forward strand.
TCCACCAGGCGCTGCGCGCCGGCATCGCGCTGGCCGGCCTGGTCGGCGAGGAGCAGCCGGACTGGGACCTCGCCGCCGCCGACCTCGGCCGGGCGCTGGGCGAGGTGCCGGAGGCCTTCGCCGACCGGTCGCGGTACTCGATGGACTGGTACTACCCGGTGCTCGCCGGCGCGCTCACCGGCGCACCGGCCGAGGCCCGGCTGGCCGCGGGGTGGGACACCTTCGTCGTCCCCGGGCTGGGCGTCCGCTGCGTCGCCGACCGGCCGTGGGTGACCGGCGCCGAGACCTGCGAGCTGGCCCTGGCGCTGGCCGCCGCGGGCCGGGTGGACGACGCCACCGAGCAGCTGGCCGCCATGCAGCACCTGCGCGCCGACGACGGCTCGTACTGGACCGGCCTGGTCTACGCCGACGACGCCCGCTGGCCGGTCGAGCGCACCACCTGGACCGCCGCCGCCGTGGTGCTGGCCGCCGACGCGGTCGCCGGCACCGGCCCGGCCGCCGCGCTGTTCGCCGAACCCGCCGCGCTGGCTCCTCCGCTGCGCCGCGGCGTGCCCGACGCCACCCCCGGTGGAGGGGTCGTGCGGGGTTGACCGGGGTGCGGACCGGGCAGGGTCCCGGGGTGATCACACAGCCCCACCCACCGTTGTCAGCGGTGACCTGCGTGGTGGCCAGCCGGAACCGCCGCGCCGACCTCCTCGCCAGCCTCCCGCGGCACGAGGCCCACGTCGTCCTGGTCGACAACGCCTCCACCGACGGCACGGTGGAGGCCGTGCGCGCCGCCCACCCGGCCGTCACGGTGGTGCCGCTGGACCGCAACGCCGGTGCCGTCGCCCGCACGCTGGGCACCGCCCGGGCGGGCACCCCCTACGTCGCCTTCACCGACGACGACTCCTGGTGGGCGCCCGGCGACCTGGCCCGCGCCGTCCGGATCATGGACGCCCACCCCCGGCTGGGGCTGCTGTCCGCCCGGATCCTGGTGGACGACGCGGAGGAGCTCGACCCGGTCTGCACCGAGATGGCGGCCAGCCCGCTGGGCACCGAGCCGGACCTGCCCGGCCCCTCGCTGCTGGGCTTCGTGGCCTGCGCCGCGCTGGTGCGCACCGAGGCGTTCACCGCCGTCGGCGGGTTCGACCCGGTGGTCCGCTTCCCCGGGGAGGAGGAGCGGCTCGCGCTGGACCTCGCCGCCGCCGGCTGGGGGCTGTCCTACGTCGACAGCGTGACCGTGCACCACCACCCCTCGACCTCGCGGGACTCACCCACCACCCGGCAGGCGGGCATCTGGCGCAGCCGGGTGCTCACCGCCCTGATGCGCTACCCGCTGGGCGACCTGGTCGGCCAGCTGGTCCGGGCCGCGCGGGCGGGCGGTCCCGGCTGGCGGGGGCTGGCCGGCGCCCTGCCCCGGGTCCCCGCGGCGCTGCGCCGCCGCCGGGTGCTGCCCCGGCACGTGATGGACGGCGTCCGGACGCTCGCCCGATGACCAGCGAGCTCGCCGCCCCGCTGACCACCGGCAGCGGCGCCGACCCGCGCGTCGCGGTGGTGGTGATCACCCACCAGCGGCGCGAGGAGCTGCTGCTGGCGCTCTCCCGGTTGCGCCGGCTCCCCGAGCAGCCGCACGTCGTCGTCGTGGACAACGGCTCCACCGACGGCACCGCGGACGCCGTCCGCACCGAGCACCCCTGGGTGGAGCTGATCGCCAGCCCGACCAACCTCGGCGCGGTCGGCCGCAACCTCGGCGTCGCCCGGGTGGACACCCCCTACGTCGCCTTCTGCGACGACGACACCTGGTGGGAGCCGGGCTCGCTGCGGACCGCGGCCGACACCCTCGACGCGCACCCGCGGCTGGCCGTGCTCACCGCCCGGATCCTGGTCGAGCCCGGGAGCACCGAGGACCCCATCGTCGCCGAGCTGCGCGACTCCCCCGTCGTCGGCGCCGACTGGCTCCCCGGCCCGGCGCTGGGCAGCTTCCTCGCCGGCGCCAGCGTGCTCCGGCGGGAGGCCTTCGACGAGGTCGGCGGCTTCAGCGAGCGGCTCTGGCTGGGCGGCGAGGAGGAGCTGATGGCCGGCGACCTCGCGTCGGCCGGCTGGGAGCTCTGCTACCTGCCGGGCCTCACCGTCCACCACCAGGCCAGCACCGCACGGGACCCGCACAAGCGGCGGGCCGACGGCATCCGGAACACCCTCTGGACGACGTGGCTGCGCCGCCCCGTCCGGCCGGCGCTGCGCCGCACCGGGCACCTGCTGCGCACCGTCCCCCGCGACCGGGTCACCGCGCGCGGCCTGCTCGCCGCCGTCCGCGGGCTGCCCTGGGTGCTCCGCGAGCGCCGGGTGCTGCCCCCGCACGCGGAGGCGCGGTTCGCCGCCCTCGAGCACGCGCAGCGCAGCTCCACCGCCCGCCGCTACGTGAGCTGAGCGGCGAACCGGTCGGTGGCCGCCACCACGGCGGCGGACATGCTGCTCCCGCCGTGCCCGGCGTCGCCGAGCACCACCAGCTCGCTGTCCGGCCACGCCTGGTGCATCCGCCAGGCCACGTCGAGCGGGCCGCTGACGTCGAACCGGCCGTGCACCATCACCCCGGGGATGCCGGCCAGACCGTGCGCGTCGCGCAACAGCTGGCCGTCGTCGAGGAAGCAGCCGTTGCCCCAGTAGTGCGTCACCAGCCGGGCGATCGCCAGCTGCCTGTCCGGCGCCATCACCGACATCCTCGGCTCGGCGTCCGGGGCGAGGGAGACGTGGGTGTCCTCCCAGTCGCACCAGTCCTGCGCCGCCTTCTGCCGCACGGCCGGGTCCGGGTCGTGCAGCAGCCGGCTGTAGGCCGCCGCGAGGTCGCCGTCCCGGTCGGCCTCGGGCACGCCGGCGCGGAACCGGTCCCACTCCCGGGGGAAGACCCGGCCCATGTCCCGGGTGATCCAGTCCAGCAGCCACCGGTCAGGGCTGGTGACGGCGAGCAGCACCAGTTCGCTGACCCGCGCCGGGAACGCCTCGGTGTAGGCCAGCCCGAGGGTCACCCCCCACGACCCGCCGGAGACCAGCCAGCGGTCGATGTCCAGGTGCTCGCGCAGCTGCTCCAGGTCGCGCAGCAGGTGGGCGGTGGTGTTGGCCGACAGGTCCACCTCGGGTTCCCCGGCCCACGGCGTGCTGCGGCCGGCGTTCCGCTGGTCGAACAGCACGATCCGGTACCGCGCCGGGTCGAAGGACCGGCGGCTGTCCGGGGTGCAGCCCGACCCCGGGCCGCCGTGCAGCACCACCGCGGGCTTCCCCGCCGGGTTGCCGCACACCTCCCAGTGGAGGGAGTGCCCGTCGCCCACGTCGAGCCGCCCGGTCTCGTACGGCTCGATCGGCGGGTACATCAGCGGGCGCAGTCGATGCAGGTGCGGGTCTGGGGGCGGGCGGCGAGCCGCTCCGGGGCGATCTCCCGGCCGCACTCGACGCAGCGGCCGTAGTCGCCGGTCGCGGCGCGGGCCAGCGCCGCGTCGACGTCGGCCAGCCGCTGCCGGGCCTGTTCGAGCAGGGCGGCGAGCTGCTGCCGCTCGAAGGCGATCGTCGCGCCCTCGGGGTCGTGCTCGTCGTCGGCGTTGGAGGACGCCGAGGCCGCCACCACCCCGTCGAACTCGGCGGTGAGCGCCGCGATGTGGGCGAGGGTCTCCGCCCGGGTGCGGGTCAGGTCGTCGACTGCGGTCACGTCCCCATGGTGCCCGTCAGCGGCCGTCAGCCGGTGTCAGCCGGCCGTCGCCGCGATGTCAGCGCGAGCGCCGAACCTCTCCCCTGGCAACCACCCACGTCCAGGAGGACCGATGGAGAACACGATCGAGGCCACCGGCCTCGAGCTCAGCTACGGCGAGACCCGGGCGCTGGCCGGGGTCGACCTGTCCGCGCCGGCCGGGACGGTGCTCGGCGTCCTCGGCCCGAACGGCGCCGGCAAGACCACCGCCGTGCGGGTGCTGGCCACCCTGCTGCGCGCCGACTCGGGCACGGCCCGGATCTGCGGGCACGACGTGGCCACCGAGCCCGACCGGGTCCGCGGGCTGATCGGGCTGACCGGGCAGTACGCCTCGGTCGACGAGGACCTCACCGGCCGGCAGAACCTGGTGATGATCGGTCGGCTGCTGGGGCTCTCCCGCCCCGAGGCGCACGCCCGGGCCACCGAGCTGCTCGGCCAGTTCAGCCTCACCGATGCCGGCGGCCGCTCGGCGAAGACCTACTCCGGCGGCATGCGCCGCCGGCTCGACCTGGCCGCCAGCCTGGTGAACCGGCCCCGGGTGCTGTTCCTCGACGAGCCCACCACCGGGCTGGACCCGCGGAGCCGCAACGAGGTCTGGGACACCGTCCGCGGCCTGGTCGACGACGGCACGACGGTGCTGCTGACCACCCAGTACCTGGAGGAGGCCGACGAGCTCGCCGACGACATCGTCGTCTTCGACGAGGGCTCGGTCGTCGCCCGCGGCACCAGCGACGAGCTCAAGGCCCGCACCGGCGCCCAGACGCTGACCGTCCGCCCCCGCGACCGCGCCGACCTGCCCCGCGTGCTCGCCGTCCTGCAGCAGGTCAGCGGCGCCGTCCCGACCACCGACGCCCGGGGCACGTCCTCGGTGCCGGTGCCGAACGAGGCGGTGCTCGGCGCGGTCTTCGACCGGCTCACCGGCCAGGGCATCGCCGTCTCCGAGCTCGCCGTCCGGCTGCCCAGCCTGGACGACGTCTTCTTCGCCCTGACCGGCCACGGCGCCGAGGACGAGACCCCCACCGACTCCCGACAGGAGGCCCTGGCATGACCACCGCCACCGCCACACCCCCCACCACCGCGCCGCGCCCGGCCGCCCGGACCACGAGCAGCTCCGCGCTGCAGCAGTCGCTCACCCTGGCCTGGCGCAACGTCGTGAAGATCCGCCACCAGCCCGAGGCGCTGATGGACGTCAGCCTGCAGCCGATCATCTTCACGGTGCTGTTCGTGTTCGTGTTCGGCGGCGCGATCGCCGGCGACTGGCACGACTACCTGACCTACCTGGTGCCCGGCATCCTGGTGCAGACGCTGATGTTCGCCACCGGCGGCATCGGGGTGGCGCTGAACAACGACATCACCAAGGGCGTGTTCGACCGGTTCCGCAGCCTGCCGATCGCCCGGTCGGCGCCACTGGTCGGGGCGGTGCTCGCCGACGTCGTCCGGTACGCCACGTCGATCGTGGTGCTGTTCGCCTTCGTCACCGCCCTGGGCTTCCGGACGACGGAGGGGCTGCCGGCCGCCGTCCTGGCCGTGCTGGTCGGCATCGCGTTCGCCATGTGCCTGTCCTGGCTGTTCGTCTGGATCGGCCTCGTCGTCCGCTCGGCGGGCGCGGTGCAGGGCATCGGCTTCCTGGCCATGTTCCCGCTCGTCTTCGGCAGCTCGGCGCTGGTCGCGGTGGACACGCTGCCCGGCTGGCTGCAGGCCTTCACCCGCAACAACCCGGTGACCCACCTGATCGACACGATCCGCGGGCTGCTGCTCGGTGGCCCGGTGGCCGGGCCGCTGGCCTGGACGGCGGGCTGGGCGGCGCTGCTGCTGGTGGTCTTCGTGCCGCTGGCGATGCGGGCCTACCGGCGCCGGGTCTGACCCCCGCCGGCCGGCATCGGGGTCGCCGCCCAGCCGCCGCTGGCGTCGACCCCCAGCCGGCTGAGCACCTCGTCGCGGGGGACGGCCTCACCGGCGTCCCGCAGCCGCTCGAACCCCGCGTCGCCGAGCTCGGCCCGGAGCCGCCGCTCGGTGGCGGCGGCCCCTAGGTCGCCGCGGTCGCGCCGGCCCCGGACCGCGGCCGACCTGCCCAGCAGGTCGGCCGCCCGCCGGGGATCGCCCTCCACGAGTGCGACCGCTGCCATCGCCTGGACGACGGTGGCCGTGACCGGCATGTCGCCGGCGGACTCCGCGGCCTGCTGCAGCGCCGAGTCCAACCACCGGCGGGCCCGGTCGAGGAGGTCGGGTGCGGCGCCCGGCTCGGCCTCGGCGCGGGCGGCCAGCACCACCGCCGCGCCGGCCTGGACCATCGCGCCGATCTGCGGCGGACCGCCGCTGGCAGCCCGGACGTGGTCCAGCGCCTGGCGGTGCCACCGCTCGGCGTCGTCCAGCCGGCCGGCGAGCAGGGCGAAGCCGCCGGCGGCTGCCTCGGCCATCGCCACGTGCAGGCCGCCGCCCTCCGGGCCCAGTGCGGCGAGCACCGCGGCCGCCTCCGTCTCCGCGCGCGGCAGGTCACCGGCCAGCGCGTGCGCCATCGCCAGCCGGATCCGCAGCATGGGGGTGTCGTCGGTGGTGCCCAGCTGCTCGGAGAGCTCGATCGCCTCGGTCAGCCAGGCGATCGCGGCCGCGGCGTCGCCGTCGGCGGAGCTCAGCTGGCTCAGCGCGGCAGCGGTGAAGGACCGGCCCCAGCGGTCACCGAGCTGCTCGAACTCCGCGTGCGCCTGCTGCAGGTCCACCTCCAGCCCGTCGAGCTCACCGATGTTCTCCGCGACCTGCGCCCGGATGCCGTGCGCGACGGCCACCACCCAGGGGTCCGGGTGGTCGTCGAGCAGCGCCAGCCCCGCCACGGACCGGAAGCCGCCGACGAAGACCATGGCGATCGCCCAGGCGAGCGCCCCGAGCGGCTCGTCGGACAGGTAGGTGTCCTCCGGCGGGAGCTCACCGACCCGCCGCAGGGCCGGCAGCGTGGCCTGCCAGTCCTCGCCCTCGGCCCTGCCCATGGCGCTGAAGGCCGCGCACATCGCCCGCATCGCCGGAGCGCCGCCGGGCACGGCGACCGCCTCCCGCAGCCAGCGACCGGCGGCCAGCTGGCGTCCGGTGAGCAGCCAGTACCAGGCGAGCCGGGCGCCGAGGTGGACGGCCACGTCGCCGTCCCCCGCCGCGATCGCGCGCTGCAGGACGGCGAGCAGGCCGTCGTGCTCGGCGTGCATGCGCCGCAGCGCGACCAGCTGGCCCGCGCGGCGCAGCTGGGGGTCCAGCTCGTCGACGAGGGCGAGGCACCAGCCGGCCTGGGCCGCCTCGACCCGGGCCCGCTCCCCTGCCGCGGTCAGCTGCTCGGCGCCGTACGCCCGGATCGTCTCCAGCATCCGGTAGCGCACGCCCTCGGCGTCCTCGACCGCCAGCAGCATCGACTTCTCGACCAGCCCGGTGACCGCGTCCAGCACCTCGCCGGGACCCCAGCCGGGGTCGGCGCAGACCTGCTCGACCGCGTCCAGGGTGGCGCCACCGGCGAACACCGACAGCCGGCGGGCGACCGCCTGCTCGCGGTCGTCGAGGGCCTCCCAGCTCCACTCCACGACCGCGCGCAGCGTCTGGTGCCGGGGCAGCGCCACCCGGCTGCCGCCGGTGAGCAGGGAGAACCGGTCGTCGAGCCGGGCGGCGATCTGGCCGATGCCCAGCGAGCGCAGCCGGGCGGCGGCGAGCTCCAGCGCCAGCGGCATGCCGTCCAGCCGGCGGCACACCTCCAGGACGGCGGGGAGCGTGGCCGCGGTGACCGCGAAGTCCGGCCGGACCGCGGCGGCCCGGTCGGCGAACAGCCGGACCACCGGCGCGGTGGCCGCCGCCTCGTCGTCGTCGGCGGGCACCGCGAGCGGCCCGACCGGGACCACCGCCTCCCCCGGCACGCCCAGCGGCTCCCTGCTGGTGGCGAGCACCTGCAGCCGGGGGCAGTGCGCGAGCAGGTCGTCGGTGAGCTCGGCGACGGCCCCCACCAGGTGCTCGCAGTTGTCCAGCACGAGCAGCGCGCGCCGCCCGGCGAAGGTCTCCTGCAGCCGGGCGCTGGCCTCGACCAGCGTGGGGACCCGCTCCAGCGAGGTGCCCTCCCGCTGGCCGACCGCGGCGAGCACCGCCGCCGGTAGCAGCGCGGCGTCGGCGACCGGCGCGAGCTCGACCCACCAGACGCCGTCGGGGACGGCGTCCCGGCGGCGGTGGGCAGCCTCCAGGGCCAGCCGGGTCTTGCCGGCCCCGCCGGGACCCAGCAGGGTGACCAGCCGGCCGCCGTCGAGCAGCGCGGCAACCGCGGTCAGCTCGTCCTCCCGGCCGCGGAAGCTGGTCAGCGGCGTGCGCAGCGGGCTGCCGTCTCGCGGCGCGGTGGGGGCGGCGCTCTCGCCGCGCAGCACCGCCAGGTGCTCGGCCTGCAGCGCCGGGGAGGGGTCCAGGCCGAGGGAGTCGGCCAGCTCGGCCCGGCAGCGCTCGTAGGCTGCCAGCGCCTCCGCGGTGCGGCCGAGCCGGGCCAGCGCCCGGACCAGCAGCAGGCAGAACGGCTCGCGCAGCGGGTGCGCGGCGACCAGCTCCTCCAGCTCGGCCAGCACCGCCCCGGCCTGGCCGAGCTCCACCTCGGCGGCCAGCCGGAGCTCGGCCGCGGTGAGCCGCAGGTCGCCCCAGCGGGTGGCCAGCGGGCCGGTGAACGCCAGCGCGCCCAGGTCGGCCAGCGCCGGGCCGCGCCACAGCGCCTCGGCCTCGCGGAGCAGCGCCACCACCCGCTCGGGTCCGCGCTCGCCCCGGGCCCGGGCGACCAGCGTCTCGAACCGGTGCACGTCGACGGCGTCGGCCGGGACGTCGAGGAGGTAGCCGTGCGCCTGCGCGCGCAGCGGCGCCTCGGGCAGCGTCCGCCGCAGCCGGGACACCAGCGCCTGCACCGCGTTCCCGGGAGCAGCCGGCGGATCGGCGTCCCAGACCGACTCGATCAGGGTGTCCAGGCCGACGACCCGGCCGGGCGCCACGGCCAACCGCGCCAGCAGCGCCCGGGCGCGCGGCCCGCCGACGTCCACCGGCCGCCCGGCCCCGTCGACCACGGCCACCGGGCCGAGCAGGCAGATGCGGACGGGCACGGCGACATCGTCCTCCACGCCGGGATCAGGAGGTGGCGCGGCGCAGCAGCCGCAGCGACCCGGTGGCCGGCAGCTCGAAGAACTCGCCGGACGCGAGCACCCGGGAGTACACGCCGAAGGGCGCCTGCCCGCCGTCCGCCGGGTCGGGGAAGACGTCGTGGATGGCCAGGGTGCCGCCGACGGCGAGCTTGGCGACCCAGGCGTCCTGGTCGCGGCGCGCGGACTCCTCGGTGTGGCTGCCGTCGAGGAACAGCAGGGCCAGCGGTGTCGACCACAGCGGCGCCAGCACCTCCGACCGGGTGACCACGGCGACGACCACGTCCTCGGCGCCGGCCGCGGCGATCGTCCGCCGGAACGCCGGCAGCGTGTCGATCCGGTCGACGAGCGGGTCGACCAGCGACGGGTCGTGGTACTCCCAGCCGGGCTGGTGCTCCTCGGAACCGCGGTGGTGGTCGACGGTCACCACCTGACGACCGGTCTCGCGGGCGGCGGCGGCCAGGTAGAGCGCCGACTTGCCCATCCAGCTGCCGATCTCCAGCAGCGGTCCGGGGACGGCGACCGTGCGCGCCGCCTCGTAGAGGGCGCGGCCCTCGTCCGGCGGCATGAAGCCCGGCGCGGCGGCCGCGGCGGCGAGCAGGTCGGCGGTCACCGGGGCAGCATCCCGGTCGGCTCCTGGCGTGGTCACCGGGGGTCCCGCCGGAGCGACGGCCCCGCGCCCGGGCCCGACGCGGCGGCCTGCTCGCGGAGCGCGCGCAGCCGCTCCCGGCGGCGCTCGGCCTCGCGCTCGTCCTCCGTCGGCTCGGGCTCCGGGACCCCGGTGCGCATCGTCGCGGCGGTGGCGACGAGCGCGCCGATCAGCGTGGTCACCGGCACGGCCAGCACCAGCGCGATCCCGCCGACCAGGGTGCGGATGACCTCCTCCCCCACCTCGGTCCCGGTGAGCACCGTCCAGAACGGCCGCTGGTACAGCTCGAAGATCAGCAGCAGCGGCAGCGCGGCGCCGGCGTAGGCGAAGACGATCGTGTAGATGGTCGAGGCGATGTGGTCCCGGCCGATCGCCATGCCGCGACCGAACAGCTCGCGCCAGCCGGCCCGGGGGGCGGCCTCGTGCAGCTGCCAGACCGCCGAGGCCTGGGTGATGGTGACGTCGTTGAGGATGCCCAGCCCGGCGACGACGGTGGCGGCGAGCACCAGCCCGGAGAAGTCCAGCGTCGGGTCGAACTGGAGCAGCTGGACGGTGTTCTCGTCGTTGAACCCGGTGAGGTGGGCGGCGGCGACCGCGACCGCACCCAGCCCGGCGCTCAGCCCCAGCCCGAACAGCGTGCCCAGCAGCGCGGTCGTCGTCCGGGCGGAGAAGCCGTGCGCGAGGTACAGGACGACGAACATGATCGCCGAGGAGCCCACCAGGCTGACCCACACCGGCGACCCGCCGGCCAGCAGCGCGGGCAGCATGAACTCCATCAGCACGACGAAGGCGAAGCCCAGCCCGAGCAGTGCGAGCAGGCCGCGCATCCGGGCCACCGCCCCGACGACCAGGGTGAAGAACAGCGCCAGGACCACGATCGGCGTGCCCCGTGGGAAGTCCTGGAAGGAGTAGACCGCGTCCCCGCCGTCGGTGCCCGGGTCGCGATTGAGCACCAGCTCGTCACCCACCTCGACGCCCTCGGCGACGACGTCGGCGGAGAGGTCGACCTGCACGTAGTCCCCGGCGCCGGCACCGTCGCCGATGACCATCACCGCGGTGGCGCAGGTCTGCGCCGGCGCGCTGCCGGTGGCCTCCGCGCACTGGTAGGGCTCCAGCGAGGCGATGGTCGCCTGCGGGTAGGTGGTGCCCGGCGGCAGGAAGGACTCCGCCGCCTGCTGCGCGGCCGTCTGCTCCCCGCTGGGCCAGAGCACGACCAGCCCGGCCAGCGTGGCCAGGCCGATGGGCACCAGCACGTAGAGCATCAGCCGGACGGCGCGGCGCCGCCGTTCGACGACCGCCGCGCCCAGCGGCTGGGCCTCGCTCTCCGTGGCATGGGTGTGGGTGTGGGCCGGCACCCGGTCAGGCTAGGTGCCGGTCCGGCCGGCCCGGGTCCGCCGGGCGTGGTGTCGGCCACCTCAGGCCGGCGGGGCGACCGGGCCGAGCAGCTCGGCGCCGGCCAGGTAGCCGGCGAGGAGGGCGGCGGCGACCTGGCCGACCACGTCGTCGCCGGGCAGGAAGCGCGGCGAGTGCAGTCCCGGGCGCCGCCCGTCGGGGGCCGGCGGACCGCCGTCGACACCGAGGAAGAGCATCAGCCCGCGGTGACCGGCGCAGAAGTGCGAGAAGTCGTCGGCGCCGAAGGACCGCCAGGCGTCGTCCACGCTCACCTCGCTGCGGGTCAGCCACGGCACGGTCGCCCGGGCGAGCTCGGGGTCGTTGGCCAGGACCGGCTCGTTGTCCTCGATCTCCACCGTGGCGGTGCAGCCGTAGGCGGTCGCGGTGTGCTCGGCGACGTCGGTGAGCGCCTGCCGCAGCAGCTCGCGGTCCTCCTCGCGCATGACCCGCAGCCCGCCCCGGGCGCGGGCGGTGTCCGGGACGACGTTGAACGACGACCCGGCGTCGAGCTGCGTGACCGCCAGCACAGCGCCGACCGTGGGGTCGACCCGGCGGCTGACCAGCTGCTGCAGGTTGACCACGATCGCGCTGAGCGCGAGCACCGGGTCCAGCGTGGTGTGCGGGTACCCGCCGTGGCCGCCGTGCCCGGTGACGGTGATGGTGAACTCGTCGGTGGCGGCGTTGACCGGCCCGGGGGTGGCGTTGACGACGCCGGCGGCCAGCTGCGGCTGCACGTGCGCGGCCACCACCGAGTCGACCCGCTCCTCGACCAGGACGCCGGCGGCCACCACGTCGGCGGCACCGGAGGGCGACCGCTCTTCTCGCGGCTGCAGCAGCAGGACCAGCGGCGCCGGCCCGCCGACCCGGTCGACGGCGCGGGCGACGGCGACCAGCCCGGCGAGGTGGGCGTCGTGCCCGCAGGCGTGCATCACCCCGCCGGTGGAGGTCCACGGGACGCCGGTCCGCTCCTCGACGCCGAGCCCGTCCAGCTCCGCGCGGAGCGCGACCGCCCGGCCGGGGCCGTCGACGACCCGGACCAGCCGACCGGTGTCGGCGACCCGGCGGCCCTCCCCCAGTCCCAGCGCCGCCACGACGGCGTCGGCGGTGTCCTGCTCCTCCCCGGAGAGGCGGGGGTCGGCGTGCAGCTGGTGGCGCAGCTCGACCGCGGCCGGCAGCTCCTCGGCCACCGCGGCCGACAGCCGGTCGTACCAGGCCAGCAGGGCGGGGTCGGGCTCGCCGACCGGGGCGGGCGGGGGGACGGCCGGGTCGGGTGCGCTCACCCGGCGATCCTCCCCGACCCGCGTTGCGGGCGGATGTCAGGTGCCCAGCCGGTAGGCCCGCTCGGCGTTCCCGGCGCCGATCATGGCGGCGACCCGGGCGGCGTCGGCCGCCGTCCAGGCGTCCTCGGCGACCCCGTCGGCCAGGTACCGGCCCAGGCCCCGGCGGAACAGCACGGTGCCGAGCAGGTAGAGCTCGGCGAGGCCGAACGCGTCGGAGGAGAACAGCACCTTGCCGAACGGGGCGAGCTCGAGCAGCTCGCGGAGCAGTGCACCCGAGCGGGAACCGAGGTTGTGGGTGGCCAGGCCGACGTCGACGAACACGTGCCCGAACACCTGGGCGAGGAAGCCGGCGTTGCGGTGGAACGGGTAGTTGTGCAGCAGCATCACCGGCACCCCGGCCGGCTCGGTGGCCCGCAGCAGGTCCGTGAGCAGCAGCGGGTCGCAGCGGTGCAGGTCGACGTCGGCGTCGCCGTAGCCGACGTGGAACTGCACGGGCAGCTGCCGGTCGATGCCGCTCCAGACCAGGAACCGGTGCAGCACCGGGTCGGCGATCCGCGGCCGCCCGCCCCGGCGCAGCAGCCGGTCGGCGGCCGCGGTCACCTCGGCGTCCGTGGGGCGGGCGCCGTCCAGGGCCAGGCCCACCCGGTACGCGGCGACGGACTTCACCCCGACGGCGTCCACGGTGCGCGCGGCCAGCCGGCTGCGGAAGATCTCCGGGAAGTCCCCGGCCGCGACCCCGCCGGCCAGCACCTCCTCGGCGAGCGCCTCCAGCCGGACGACCTCCCGGGCCCGTCCGCCGGTGAGCGCGGCGAGCTCGTCGGGGCTGGTGATCGGCTCGGGCAGGTAGCCGGTGTCCACCAGGAACGTCTGCGTGCCGGTCGCCGCCAGCAGCCGGCGGTTCACCTCGTCCGCGCCGAGCTCGGCGCGGCGGGCCAGGTACTCGTCGGCCGGGGCGTGCGCCGGGAGGTCCAGGACGGGCGCGCACCAGCGGCGGACGGCGAAGCCGATCTGGGAGTCCAGGAGCGACCCGCCCAGCGGCCCCGGCCCCTCGGCCTCGGTCAGCATCGCCTCGAACTCCGCGCGGTCGAGGTCGCGGCGCACCAGGCCGTGGCAGTGGTGGTCGACCAGCGGGAGGTCGGCGAGGGTGGGGTCCGGTTCGCTCACCTGCCCATCCTGCCCCGGCGGGGGCGGCGGCGTCCGGGGACCTACATTCGGCTGCATGACCTCGTGGACGACGGCTGACATCCCCGCGCAGACCGGCCGCACCGTGGTGGTGACCGGCGGCAACAGCGGGCTCGGGCTGGCGACGGCCCGGGCGCTGGCCGCGGCGGGGGCGCGCGTCGTCCTGGCGGTGCGGGACACCGCCCGCGGCGAGCAGGCGGCGGCCGGGCTGCCGGGGACGGTGGAGGTGCGCCGGCTCGACCTGGCCGACCTCGCCTCGGTGCGCGCCTTCGCGCAGGACTGGACCGGCGCGCTGGACGTGCTGGTGGCCAACGCCGGGATCATGGCGGTGCCGGAGGCCCGCACCGCCGACGGGTTCGAGCTGCAGTTCGGCACCAACCACCTCGGGCACTTCGCGCTGACCGGCCTGCTGCTGCCGCACGTCACCGACCGGGTGGTCACGGTCTCCTCCGGGCTGCACGCGTCCGGGCAGATCGTGCTCGACGACCTGAACTGGGAGCGCCGGAAGTACTCGGCGACCGGCGCCTACGCCCAGTCCAAGCTGGCGAACCTGCTGTTCACCCTGGAGCTGCAGCGCCGGCTGACCGCGGCCGGCTCACCGGTGCGGGCGATGGCGGCCCACCCCGGCTGGGCCGCGACCAACCTGCAGAGCGGATCGGGCAGCAGGCTCAAGGACGCGGCGATGGCCCTCGGCAACCGGGTGGCGGCGGTCAGCAGCGAGCAGGGGGCCCTGCCGACGCTGTTCGCCGCGGTCGCCGACGTCCCGGGCGGCAGCTACGCCGGACCGTCCGGGCCGCTGGTGCGCGGCACGCCGACGCTGGCCGGTCGCAGCCCGGCGGCCTCCGACCCGGCCCTGGCCCGGCAGCTGTGGACGGCGTCGGCCGCACTCACCGGAGTCGACTTCCCGGCGTCGCTGCGGGCGTAGCCGGCTGCACCGCTCGCCGGGGTTCGGCCGCGGTGGCGGCGGCGGCGAGCAGGGCGGCCGCGCCGAGGAAGGAGGCAGGGGTGCCGGCCGCGTCGGCGACCGCACCCAGCACGAGGGCGCCGGCCGCCTGGCCGACGGTGAGCCCGACGAAGAGGACGGCGGCGGCCTGCGGTGCCGCCGCCGGGACCCGGTGCGCTCCCCAGGCGAGCAGCACCCCGCTGAGCACGACGAAGGCGCTGCCGAAGCCGGCCAGCGCGAGGCCCGCCAGGGCCGGGCTGCCGGGAGCGCCGGCCAGCAGGAGCACAGCGGCGGCCGCGACGGTGGCGGCACCGGCCCACGCCCGGCGCAGCCCGGCCCGCGCGACGACGTCACCGCTGAGCCCGCCGACGAGCCCGGCCGCCCCGAGCACGCACCACAGCAGGCCGGTGACGCCGTCGGACAGCCCGCCGTCGCCGGTGAGCAGCTCCCGGCCGAACGTCCACACCCCGGCGCAGCCCGCCCCGCCCAGGACCGCCGCGACCAGCGGCCGGGTCAGGCCGCGCAGGGGTGCCCGGGCGGCGTCCCCGCTCCGGACGGCGGACGGCCAGGTGCTGCGGCGGTCGGCTGCCCGGGTGGCGGCCAGCGCCAGCACGGCGAACCCGGCCCAGGCCCAGCGCCAGTGCCCGGGCACCGACAGCACGAGCAGGCCGCCGGCGACCACCCCGGCCCCGGTGCCGCTGTTCACCACCGCTTGGGCGCGTGGCTCGGCGGCG
Organism: Geodermatophilaceae bacterium URHA0031; assembly: GCA_000620205.1. Lineage (GTDB taxonomy): Bacteria > Actinomycetota > Actinomycetes > Mycobacteriales > Geodermatophilaceae > Modestobacter. The sequence goes on from JHVP01000001.1 coordinate 566,154, forward strand.
GGTCGCACCGTGGCGGTCACCGCAGCCACCAGCGCCGGCGTCGCGGCGCCCGCACCGCTACCGGCGACCAGCACCCCGGCCGCGAGGACGGCGGTCGACGGGGCGGCCGCGACCACCGCGGAGCCGACAGCTGCGGTGCTCCCGGCCAGCCACAGCGCCGCGCGGGCCCGGTGCCGGCCCACCCAGCGCCGGGCCAGCAGGGCGGTCAGGCAGTACGCGAGGTAGCTGCCGGCGGCGATGCTCCCGGCAGTGCCGGACGTGACGCCGAACTCGTCGCGCAGCTGCGGGAGGAAGAGGCCGAAGCCGTACCGGGCCAGTCCGTAGGTGACGGCGATGACCGCCAGCCCGGCCGGCACCACACCGGTCCACGTACGAAACGATCGTTTCACCATAACGATCGTTACGATAGGTGCGTGACCCCTTCCTCCGCGACCCCACCGGCGCGCGAGCGGCTGCTCACCGCTGCCGGTGAGCTGTTCTACGAGTCCGGCATCGCGGCGACGGGGGTCGACGCGGTCCTCGCCCGGGCCGCCGTCTCCCCCGCCACGATGTACGCCCACTTCGCCGGCAAGGACGGGCTGGTCGCCGCCTACCTGGAGGAGCGGCACACCGCGTGGCGGCAGACGTGGAACGCCGTGCTGGCCGAGCACCGCGACCCGGTCGACCGACTGCTGTCGGTGTTCGACGCGGTCGCCCGCTTCCGGCAGCAGCAGGGCAATCGGCGCGGCTGCGCCTTCCTGGCCGCGGCGACCGAGCTGCCGCCGGGGCACCCGGGCCAGCGCTGGCTGGCGGCCGACTCCCGGTTGCTCACCGGGCGGCTCCACGAACTGGCGGTCGCCGCCGGCCTGCCGGATCCCGAGGCCGTCGCCAGCACGCTGCTGCTGTGCTACGACGGCGCGCTGAGCGGGTACGCCCGCGCCGCGACGACACCCGGGCTGCCCGTCGACGACCCGATCGGCCGGGCCCGGCGGCTGGCCGCCGACTGGCTCGCCACCCGCACCGGCTGACATCACGACCGGGACGCGTTCCCGTGGTGCGGCACCGATCAGCGTGGTGCAGTGGGGGCGTGTCCGTCGCCGACCGTCTCGACCGCCTCCAGCGACGACACCGGGCCGCCGGTTTCCCGATCGCCGTCGTCTACAAGTACGTCGACGACACCGGCCCCTACCTCGCCGCGCTGATCACCTACTACGCGTTCATCTCGCTGTTCCCGCTGCTGCTGCTGGTCACGACGATCCTCGGCCACCTGCTGGCCGGGAACCCGGAGCTGCAGCAGAAGCTCATCGACTCGGCGCTGAGCCAGTTCCCGGTGGTCGGTGAGCACCTGGCCACCCCCGCCGAGCTCAGCGGCGGGACCGTCGCCGTGGTGGTCGGCCTCCTCGGGTCGCTCTACGGCGCGCTGGGCGTCGCCCAGGCGGTGCAGCACGCGATGAACACCGCCTGGTCGGTGCCGCGCAACAGCCGGCCCAACCCGTTCCTGGCCCGCGGCAAGAGCCTGCTGCTGCTGGGCACCGCGGGCCTCGCCGTCCTCGGCACGACGGCGCTGTCCACCATGGGGTCGGGCAACGCCGGCTCGCTGGGCACGCTGCTGCGGACCCTCTCGCTGCTCGGCTCGATCTCCGTGAACAGCATCGTGTTCGTCCTCGCGTTCCGGCTGGCCACCGCCCGGCGCCTCACCGTCGGCCAGGTCGCCCCGGGAGCGCTGCTCGCCGCCGTCCTCTGGCAGCTGCTGCAGACCTTCGGCGTCAGCTACGTCAGCCGCGTGGTGAGCCGGGCCAGCGCGATCAACGGCGTCTTCGCGCTGGTCCTCGGGCTGCTGGCGTTCCTGTACCTGGCCGCCGTCATCGGCGTGCTGTGCGTCGAGATCAACGTGGTGCGCGTCGACCGGCTCTGGCCGCGGGCGCTGCTCACCCCGTTCACCGACGACGTCGACCTCACCGCAGGGGACAAGCGCAGCTACACCGGGCTCGCCAAGTCCCAGCGGCAGAAGGGGTTCGAAGAGGTGCACGTGACCTTCGACCCGCCCGACCGGGGCTGACCTCTCACCCCGCCTCCGCGACCTGCTCCTCCTCGCGGGCGCCCAGTTCGGCCGCGGTCAGCGCGGCCCCGGCCCGCTGCGCCATCGCCGGGGCGACGACCACCGCGACCAGCCCGACCAGCAGCCAGGCCCCGGCGACGATCGGGAACCAGAACGCCGGGCCGTCGTCGTACGCCGGGTACGGGGCGACGTTGCGGTAGACGGTGTAGCCCAGCACGACCAGCGCGAGCAGCGGGACGACGACCTGCCACCTCGGCACCGCCGGCATCCGGCGCTGGACGAACACCAGCCGGATCGCGCCGACCGTGGTCAGCAGGTAGGCGACCAGCAGGATCAGCGTGCCGATGGTGCCCGACCACAGGAAGGTGTCGAAGGCCTCGGCGTCGAAGAACACCGCGCAGACCAGCTGGATCAGGGCCATCACGCCGGTGACGACGATCGCCGCGACCGCCGGGGTGCCCGCTGCGGTGGTCGAGGCCAGCCCGCCGGAGCGGCCGGTGTCGCGCCGGGTGTCGCGGGCGAAGGCGTAGGTGAGCCGCGAGGCGCCGACCACGCACGCCAGGCAGCAGCCGAACGCGCTGATCGCCGCGCCGAGGGTGATCAGGTCACCGACCCAGTCGGCGATGTAGCTGCTGCCCAGGTCACCCAGCAGCGACGGCGAGGAGGCGAAGGCGGCCACCCCCGCCTCGTCGGTGCCGAAGCCCATCATCTCGATCGCGGTGACGACGACGAAGTAGATCCCGCCGAAGACCGCCGTCCCCAGGATCGCCCGGGGGATGTCCTTGCGCGGGTTCCGCGCCTCCTCGCCCAGCGTCGCCGCGGCCTCGAAGCCGGCGAAGGACAGGAAGCCGAACACCACGCCGAGGAAGACCGCGGACAGCTCCGTGCCCGGGGCGACGGTGAACACGTCGAGGGTGAAGACGGCGTCGGGCGAGGGTGCGTCGGCCGGCACGTTGCCCGACAGCAGCCGCACGAGCACGATCGCGCTGACGACCAGGATCAGCGCCACGGTCGCGCCCTCCACGCTGAGCAGCACCGACGTTCCCCGCCTGGCCGGCACGATGGTGAGCGCGAGCGCCCCGAGCAGCGCCAGCCCGGCGAGCAGGAACGGCGCCCAGGACGGCGGGGCGTCCCAGATGCCGACCGCCTGCAGGAACGCCGTCCCGAAGATGCCGGTCGCGCTGGAGGTGACCACCCCGTAGAAGCAGTAGGTGCCGAGCAGGCCGAAGCCGGAGACCAGCCCGGTCCGCGGGCCCAGGGTGGCGCCGACGAAGGCGTACACCGAGCCGGCGTGGTGGAAGTACTGGCACAGCCGGACGAAGCCGTAGGCGACCAGCAGCACACCGATCGCGGCGAGCAGGAACGCCAGCGGCACGGCCCGGCCGACCGTGCCGGCGGTCCCCTGCGGGTTGATGTTGGCCGCCATCGACGGCGCCATCAGCGCGACCGACAACCCGACGGCCTGCCAGACCGACAGCGACCGGGTCAGCCCGCCGGTCCCCGGCCGGTCGGCGGAGGTGGCCCCGTCGGGACGAGGGGTCGAGACAGCCATCGGGCGCGCTCCTCGCGATCGCAGTTGCACCCGGCAAGGGGTGTGGTGGCGAGAGTGTGCGGGACGAGGGCGCCGTTGGGAATGGCGTCATCCGGACTCAACGAGACCGTTACGCGCACGGCGTGCACCCGCGTGACCTGCAGGTCGTTCCCTTAGTGCAGCATGCGGCAGGTCGGCGGGACGGCGAACTGGCGGAGGCATGCAGTGGAGCTGCACGAGCGGGACGAGCGACGGGCCGCAGCGGAGGCACGGCTCGGCGACCTCACCGAGGCCGGGGTGGTCGGCGTCGTCCTGCCCTGGGTCGACACCAGCGGCATCACCCGGATGAAGTCGGTGCCGCTGGCCAAGCTGCCCGCGGCCGCGCAGTGGGGCGTCGGGATGAGCCCGGTCTTCGACGGCTTCCTGGTCGACGACTCGATCGTCGCCGGCAGCTACGCCGGCAGCGCGATCGGCGACCTGCGCCTGCACCCGGACCTCGAGCGGTTGACCGTGCTCGCCGGTCAGCCCGGCTGGGCGTGGGCGCCGGTGGACCGCTACACCCAGGACGGCGTCCCGCACGCGCAGTGCTCCCGGTCGCTGCTGCGCCGGCTGGTGGCCGACTACGCCGCCGACGGGCTCACCCTCAAGGCCGCCTACGAGATCGAGTGGGTGATCGGCGAGGCGGTGCTCCCCCCGGGGGCCGACCCCGACGCCTTCGTCCCGGCGATGGCCGGCCCCGCCTACAGCGCGACCCGGCACATCGAGGTGTCCGACTACGCGCGCGACCTGCTCCACGCGCTGGCCGACCAGGGCGTCGCCGTCGACCAGTTCCACCCCGAGTACGCCGCCGGGCAGCTGGAGGTGTCGGTCGGCGCCGAGGACCCGGTCGCCGCCGCCGACACCGCGCTGCTGGTGCGCAGCACCGTCCGCGCGGTGAGCCTGGCCCACGGTCTGCGCGTCTCCTTCTCCCCGAAGGTCACCGCGGACGGCGTCGGCAACGGCGGCCACGTGCACCTGTCGCTCTGGCGGGGGGACGAGAACCTGATGAACGGCGGTCCGGGCCCGTTCGGGCTCACCCGGGACGGCGAGGCGTTCACCGCCGGCCTGCTGCAGCACCTGCCCGGGCTGCTCGCCGTGGGGGCGCCCAGCGTCGCCTCCTACCTCCGGCTGGTCCCGTCGCACTGGGCCGGTGCGTTCGCCGCCTGGGGCCTGGAGAACCGCGAGGCCGCCGTCCGGTTCGTCACCGGCCCCAGCGGCGCGCGGCGGTCCGCGGCCAACGTCGAGGTCAAGAGCTTCGACGCCGCGGCCAACCCCTACCTCCTGATGGCCGGCCTGCTCGCCGCCGGCCGGGCCGGGCTGCGGGCGGGCGCGGCGCTGCCCGACCCGGTCGGCGTCGACCCCGGCACGCTGAGCGAGGAGGAACGGCGGGAGGCGGGCATCGCCCCGCTGCCGGCGTCGCTGGCGGAGGCGGTGCGCGCGTTCGAGTCCGACCAGGAGCTGACCGGCGCCTTCGGCCTTGAGCTGGCGACGACGATCGCCGAGGTACGCCGCGGCGAGGTCGCCCTGTTCGACGGGGTGTCGCCGGAGGGGATCACCACGGCGGTCCGCTGGAAGCACTGAACCCCGGGCCCGGGCCGTCTCGGTGCCGGCGCGGGCTCGGGTGCGGGTTGACCCGGGCCGGGTGGGGTGGAGCCGCGTGCGGACGCGGCTCAACGCTGTCCCGTGCGGGTTGACCCGGCCGCGTCCGATGCCGAAGCTGCAGCGGCCGCTGGAACTTTCTTCCAGTCGTGGTGTTTACATCGGTGGCCGCTCGAGGTAATCTGCAGTTGCCGCTGGAGGTTCACCCTCGACGGCCACACACCTGGACACCGCACGACCACCGGAGGATTAGCCATGATGCTGACTTCCAACGACCCGTTCGCCGCCACCTCCGCCGCTCTCCGCGCCCTGGACCAGCTGACCGGCCGGGGTGGCACCACCACCGCCCGCCCGCTCGCCGGCATGCCGATGGACGCCTACCGGGTGGGTGACAACTTCGTCGCCCACTTCGACCTGCCCGGCGTCGACCCCGGCTCGATCGACCTGCAGGTCGAGGGCACCACGCTGACCATCAGCGCCGAGCGCTCGGTCCCGCAGATCGAGGGGGCGCAGTGGCAGGTCGCCGAGCGACCGTTCGGCAGCTACACCCGCCAGCTGGTGCTGGGCCGCAGCCTGGACACCGACCAGCTCGAGGCCAGCTACCACGACGGTGTGCTGACCGTGAGCATCCCGGTGGCCGAGAAGGCCAAGGCCCGCAAGATCACCGTGTCCCGCGCGGACACGCCGGCCCAGGTGGAGGGCCGCACCATCGAGGGCGAGCAGCACCAGGCCGTCGAGAGCTGACCGCACGACCACGGGTGAGGGGCGGGGCCGCGGGTCCCGCCCCTCACCTGTCTCCGGAGGGACCATGAGCACCGACCCGCTGCAGCCGCTGGACGACCCCGACCACCCGGTGCTCACGATGAGCCAGGCGGCCGAGCTGCTCGGCGTCCAGGCCGCCTTCCTGCGCAGCCTGGACAACTCCGGGGTGCTGCACCCGCACCGCTCCCCCGGCGGCCACCGTCGGTACTCACGGCACCAGCTGGAGGTCGCCGCCCGCATGCGCGGGCTGCTCGACGACGGCCACCTCCTCTCCTCGGCCCAGCTGATCGTCGGGCTGCAGGACGAGCTGGCCGACGCCCGGGACGAGCGGGACACCGCCCGCGACGAGCGGGACGCCGCCCGCCGCAAGCTGCGCGACAGCACCGGCGGCTGACCGCCGGCCCCGTTCAGTCCCCGCCGGACCTCCGGGCGGACGAGCCCAGCCCGGCGTTGGTCAGGCCGTAGAACACCGGCAGCAGCGCGGCGACGAACAGCCCGGCCACCGGCTGCCACAGCGCCACGAGCACGCAGGCCGCGTTCGCCGCCAGCCCCACCCACGACCGCCACCGTTCCCGGACGAAGAACGCTGCCGGGGTGCCCGCGGCCAGCAGCCACTCGTGTGCCGACAGGTGCCGGTACACGAGCAGCCAGGACAGGCACATCGACGCCGCGACCAGCGCGTAGAACACCAGCGCCACCTGCTGGTCGTGCCGGTCGCCGTGCTGGAACGCGTTGCCCAGCACCGAGGTCGGGAACGGGAGCACCGAGGTGGTCAGCAGCAGCACGAGGTTGCGCCAGAGCAGGCCGCTGTCGACCGCGTCGATGCGGGTGAACAGCTGGTGGTGGTTGACCCAGATGACCCCGATGTAGACGAAGGACGCCAGGTAGGCGACGTACACCGGCAGCTGGTCGACCAGGCCGGAGAGGAACTGCCCGCGCTCCTCCGGTGAGTGCAGGTCCAGCACCAGCAGGGTGATGCCGATGGCCAGGACGCCGTCGCTGAAGGCCTCGACCCGGGTCGTCTCGGCGAGAGTCCTCCGCTCGGGGTCCTCCCGCCGGCTGCCGCTCACGTCGTCCCCACGAGCTTCCCGCTGTACCGGCCGGACTCCATGTCCGCGTGCGCCTGCGCCATCTCCGCCAGCCGGTAGACGTGCCCGGTCGGTACCACGGCCGTGCCGGCCGCGACGTCGTCCAGGAAGCCCTGCAGCACGTCGGCGGGCAGATCACCCGCGTCCCCGCTGTAGGCGGCCAGCCGGACGCCGCGGGGCAGGTAGGCATTGGGGTAGAAGTCCGGCACCGTCCACTGGTTGGAGAGCATCCCGGTAAAGCACACCGTCCCGTGCACCCGAACGGCCCGCAGCGTGTCCGGCAGCGTCGGCGTCCCGACCAGCTCCAGCGCGGCGTCGACACCGTCCGGGAACCGCTCGCGCACCTGCGGCGCCACCGCGCCGTCGTCGACCAGGACGGCGTCGACGCCCACCGCCTGCAGGGCCTCGGCCCGGGCAGGGGTGCGGGTCGTCGACAGCACCGTCATGCCCAGCCGCTTGGCCAGCACGGCGGTGGCCAGCCCGATGGACGACGTCCCGCCGCGCACCAGCAGCGACTGACCGGGCCGGGCGTCCAGCCCGACGGTCAGCGACCCGTGGGCGGTCTGCAGCATCTCCGGCACGGCGCCCAGCGTGGCCCAGTCCAGCCCGCTGGAGAAGGGCAGCACCTGGCTCGCCGGGACGACGGTGTACTCCGCGTAGCCGCCGTCGTAGGAGCGGCCCATCCCGCCCATCATGGCCATGACCTGCTGACCGACCAGGAACTCGCCGCCCGGGCAGGCCGCGACCACGCCGGTCGCCTCGATGCCCGGCACCCGAGGGAAGGTGACGTCGGGGCCGGCCAGGCCGAGCCGGGTGTGCAGCTCGGAGCGGTTCAGCCCGAAGGCGTGCACCCGGATCAGCACCTGGCCCGGCGCCGGCACGGGCACGGGTCGTTCCCGCACGACCAGGGCATCCGGCGGGCCGGGGGCGTCCAGGACGACGGCGCGCATGGTCTCGGTCACGGGGTGCTCCTCGGGTTCGGGTCGGCTGCGCGGAGCCGGTGCAGGGTGGTGGCCAGCGCCTGGAGCTCCGGCGCCGGGAGCGCCGAGCCGAGCCGGCGCTGCAGTTCGTCGGTGCAGGAGCGGCCGGCCGAGGCGAGCAGGGCGCGCCCGTCGTCGGTGAGCTCCAGCAGCGAGGAACGGCCGTCGTCCGGGTGCGGCCGGCGCCGGACGTGCCCGGCGGCCTCGAGCCGGTCGACGAGCTTGCTCGTCCCGCCGACGGTGATCACCAGCTCTGCGGCGATGTCCTGCACCCGGCACGCGGACCGCGAGCCGATCACCGACATCGGCTCGAACCAGGTCAGCGGCAGCCCGTGGTCGGCGCGGAGCCGGGCGTCGACGGCGTTCCACACCTCGATCTGCAGCCGGACCAGGTCGTGGAACAGGGCGGTCAGGTCCGTCATCGCCGAGGTGCATTCCACGGAATCATGTTCAGGACCATACGCCTGAACTGCATTCCATGGAACACATCGCGCCTTTGTGGCGACAATGGCGCTAGACGAGGGCGGGGAGGACCAGCAGGACGGTCGGGACCAGCAGCAGTGCGACCGCGCTCAGCAGCGCCGCCCAGCGGGCCCCCGAGGGCAGCGGTGCGGCCGGCGCCAGCAGTCGGCGCACCCGGACGGCGACCGCGCCCCCCGTGACCGCGAGCGCGCCGTCGGGCAGCTGACCGCCTGCCCCGGCGGCGACGGCGACGATCGCCGCGGCCAGCGTCCGCCGCCGGTCCGGACCGGTCAGCGAGCCCAGTGCGACGTCGTCGGCGCGCATCTCCACCAGGTCGCGGACGGCGTCGTGCGCCCGGTCGGCGGCCGGCAGCACCGGCAGCGCCGCGCGCCAGGCGACGAAGGGCAGCAGCAGCAGGTGGTGGTGCTCGGTCAGGTGCGCGCGCTCGTGGGCCACCACCGCATCGACCTGGGCGCCGTCCAGCTCGGCGACCATCCCGGAGGAGAGCACCAGCAGCGGCCGGGCGCCGGGGATGCAGAAGGCCACCGGTGCCGGGTGGTCCAGCAACCGGGTGTCCTCCCCCGCCGCGGCCGGCTCGACGACCAGTTCCAGCAGGGCCCGGTGCCGCCGCCGGGTGCGCGCGGTGCGCACCAGCGAGAGGGCCAGCACGCCGAGCAGCTCCAGCGCGAGGACGGCGGCGAGGGTCTGGGCGACCCAGTGGTCACCGCGCACCGGCTCCTCGGGAGGCGCCCCGGTGGACCAGTGGGTGACCCAGTGCCACCACGCCTCGGGCAGCGAGTGCCCCCACGGCGCGAGCCCGTGCGTCAGCAGCGCGCCGATGATCGACAGCCCACCGGCCAGGCCGACCGCCTGCCAGCAGACCAGTGCAGCCAGCGGGTCGCGCTGCGGCCACCGGGCCCGGGACAGCGCCGCCGGCACCGGCCAGGCGAGCAGCGCGGCCAGCAGGCCGAGCGCGAGCGCGGTCGCGGGCAGCACGGTCAGCGGGCCGGGTCGTCCCCGGCGCCGGCCAGCAGCTCGCGCAACATCCGCACCTCGTCGTCCCCGACGCTGCCCACGAACCGGGCCAGCGCCGCCTGCCGGTCGCCGGCCTGGCCGAGCACCTCGTGCATGAGGTCGGCGACGTGCTCCTCGCGGGTCCCCCGGGCCCGGAACTGCCGCGGCCGGGTCTCGTCATGGGTGACGAAGCCCTTCTGCTCCAGCCGGGTCAGCACGGTGTGCACGGTGGTCAGGGCCAGGCCGCGGTCGGCGAGCTCGTCGCGCAACTGGGTGGCGGTGACCGGCCCGGCGACGGCCCACAGGTGTTCGAGCACCGAGCGCTCCAGCTCTCCCAGCGTGTTCACGGGACCTCCTGTCGGGCAGCTCACACGGCACGTCTTCTACGCGTCGTAGAGAAGTTGTTCTACTGGGCGTAGAAAGAATGTGTCGATCGTACGACAGCAGCTGAGGAGGCCGCGGTGGACGTGTTGGACCTGGCCCGCTGGCAGTTCGGGATCACCACCGTCTACCACTTCCTGATGGTCCCGCTGACCATCGGGCTCGGGATCATGGTCGCGGTCATGCACACCATGTGGGTGCGCACCGACAAGCCCGAGTGGCTGCGGATGACCCGGTTCTGGGGCCGCATCTACCTGATCAACTTCGTCCTCGGCGTGGCCACCGGCCTGGTCCAGGAGTTCCAGTTCGGGCTGGCCTGGAGCGCGTACAGCCGCTTCGTGGGCGACGTCTTCGGCTCGCTGCTGGCGCTGGAGGCGCTGCTCGCCTTCTTCCTCGAGTCCACGTTCCTGGGCCTGTGGATCTTCGGCTGGGGACGGCTCCCGAAGAAGGTGCACCTGGCCACCCTGTGGGCGGCGGTCATCGGCTCGGTGGTCAGCGCGTACTTCATCATCGCGGCCAACAGCTGGATGCAGCACCCGGTCGGCGTCGTCACCGACGACGCGACCGGCCGGCCGCGGCAGGTCGACTTCCTCGCCGTGCTGACCAACAACACCGCGCTGGCCGCGTTCAGCCACACCATCGCCGGGTCGCTGATGGTCGCCGGCGCGGCCCTCGTCGGGGTCGGGCTGTGGCACCTGCGCAAGCGCCGGCTCGAGGGCCGGACACCCGAGGACGTCGACCAGTCCGTGTGGCGCCGGTCGGTGCGACTGGGCGGCTACGTGTCCCTCGCCGCGTTCCTCGCGGTGGCCGTGACCGGGGACCTGCAGGGCAAGCTGATGTACGAGCAGCAGCCGCTGAAGATGTCCTCGGCCGAGGCGCTGTGCGAGACCCAGGCCCCCGCGCCGTTCTCGCTCTTCGCGTTCAGCAAGTTCGGCAGCCAGGACTGCGACGACGTGCACTCCTTCACCGTCCCGTACCTGCTCTCCTACCTGGCCCACGGCGACTTCTCCACCGCCGTCCCCGGGGTCAACGAGCTGCAGCAGGAGTACGCGGACACCTACGGGGCGACCTACCCCGACGACCCGTCCTTCGGCGACCAGGCCGGCCAGCCGATCGACTACACCCCGCTGCTGGCCACGACCTACTGGAACTTCCGGCTGATGGTCGGCATGGGCATCGCGTCGGCCGGCGTCGCGTTCCTGGCCCTCTGGACGACGCGGCGGGGTCGGGTCCCGACGTCCCGGCTCGGCGTCACCGGCGCCCTGCTCGCGGCCGGCTTCCCCTTCGTCGGGAACGCCGCGGGGTGGATCTTCACCGAGATGGGCCGCCAGCCCTTCGTCGTCTACCCGAACCCCGACGTGCCGCGCGCCGACCAGGTGTACTTCTTCACCGCCCAGGCCGTCTCCCCCGGCGTCGGGGCCGGCGAGGTGCTCACCTCGATGGTCGGGCTGACCCTGCTCTACGGCGTGCTCGCCATCGTCGAGGCGTGGCTGCTGGTCCGGTTCGTCCGCCGCGGCGTGACCACGGGCGACGGCGCTCCCACACCCGGGCACACCCCGGAGGGGACGCCGGACGAGGACCTACCCGGCGGCCGCGACCAGACCGACGACGACGTCCTGTCCTTCGCGTACTAGGGAGTGCTGACCATGGACCTGCAGACCGTCTGGTTCGTCGCCGTCGCGGTGCTCTGGACCGGTTTCCTGCTGCTCGAGGGCTTCGACTTCGGGGTCGCCGCGCTGCTGCCGGTGCTCGGCCGCCGGACCCGGGACCGGCACCTGATGCTGCGGTCGATCGGCCCGCTCTGGGACGGCAACGAGGTGTGGCTGATCACGGCCGCCGGCGCGGTGTTCGCCGCGTTCCCCGGCTGGTACGCCACCTGGCTGCCGGCCCTCTACCTGCCCTTCGTGCTGGTGCTGGTCGGCCTGATCATCCGGGCCGTCGCCTTCGAGTGGCGGCACTCCCACCACACCGACCGGTGGGACACCAGCTGGACCCACGTCATCACCGCCGGCTCGCTCATCGCCTCCCTGGGCATCGGCGCCGCCCTGGGGGCGACCACGCTCGGGCTGCCGATCGACGCCGAGGGCAACCGGGTCGGCGGTCCCTTCGCCGGACTGGGCTGGTCGGCGCTGCTGGGCGCGGTCGCCGTCCTCGGGTTCTCGCTGGTCCACGGCGCGGTGTTCCTGGCGCTGAAGACCGACGGGCCGGTGCGGCTGGCCGCCCGCGCGTTCGCCCGGCGCTGGTCGCCGGTCGCCGCGCTGCCGCTGCTGCTGTGGGCGCTGCTGGTCCAGCTCCGCTCCGGCACGGTCGCGACCGCGGTGCTGCTGCTGGTCGCCGCGCTGGCGGTGCTCGTCGCCTGGGCGCGGATCCGGGTCGACCGGGAGGGTCAGGCCTTCGCCGCCTGGGCGGTGGTGCTGCTCGGTTCGGCGGCGACCGTGTTCGCCGCGGCCTACCCGGTCGTCGTCCCCTCGACCATCGACCCGGCCTTCGACGTCACGATCTCCGACGCCTCGGTCAGCGACTACACGCTCACCGTGATGACCTGGGCGGCCGGCGTCGGGCTCCCCGTCGTGCTCGGCTACCAGGCCTGGACCTACTGGGTGTTCCGCAAGCGGCTCTCCGCCGAGCCCGAGCACGCGTCGGTCCCCGCATGACCGAGGGCCATGGTGGCCAACATGGCCCCGGACGCGGGCCGCTGGCGGCGCTGGCCGGGGTGCCGGGGCTGACGGGTGCGCTGGGCCGGGCCGCGGTCCTGGCGCTGGTCCAGACCGCCGGTGTGGTGCTGCTGGCCGCCGGGCTGGCGCGGGCGGTGGCCGACGTCGCCGCCGGGACGACGCCCGGTTCGGCGCTGCTCGTCGCCGCGGGCGGTGCGGTGGTCCGGGCGGCCGGGTCCGGGCTGGGCCAGATGCTGGCCGCGCGGGACGCCCGCCGGGCCGAGGACACCCTCCGCCGACGGCTGCTGACCCGGCTGCTGGACGGCGAGGGCGAGGCAGCGGCGGCGGCCGGCGGCACCGGACCCGCCGCCGTGCTGGCCACCACCCGGCTGCACGACCTCGGCCCCGCGCTCGCCACCTACCTGCCCGCGCTGGCGCAGACCGCCGTCGTCCCGCCGGTGCTGCTGGTCGTCCTCGGCGTGACCGACCTGCTCTCCGCCCTGCTGGTCGCGGTCACCCTGCCGCTCGTGCCGCTGTTCATGGCGCTGGTGGGACTGCACACCCGGGACGAGACCGCCGCGGCCGCCCGGGCGCTGGACCGGATCGCCGGGCACGTCGCCGAGCTCGTCCGCGGGCTGCCGGTGCTGGTCGGGCTCGGCCGCGCCGCCGACCAGCTCGCCGCGCTGGCCGAGCTCGGCGAGACGCACCGCCGCCGCACGCTGGCCACGCTGCGGATCGCCTTCCTGTCCGCGCTGGTGCTCGAGGTGCTGGCCACGCTGTCCGTCGCGCTGGTCGCGGTGACCGTCGGCGTCCGGCTGACCCACGGGTCCATGGCCCTGGACGCCGGCCTGCTCGCCCTGCTGCTGGCGCCGGAGGCGTTCGCCCCGCTGCGCGCGCTGGGCTCGGCGCACCACGCCTCCGAGGACGCCGCCGAGGCCGCTGCCGCCGCCCGCGCGGTGCTCGCCACCCCGGCGCCGCGCCCCGTCGTGGCCGCCCTCCCGGCCGGCCGGCCGCGCGGCCTGACCGTCGACGAGCTGACCGTCACCTTCCCCGGCCGCCGGGGCCCCGCGGTGGCCGACGCCTCCTTCACCGTCGACCCTGGCGAGCTGGTCGCGCTGCGCGGGCCGAGCGGCTCGGGCAAGTCGACGGTCCTCGCCGTCCTCGCCGGGCAGCTGCTCGACGGGGCGAGCGCCCGGGTCAGCGGCGCGGTGCTGCGGCCGGACGACGTCGCCGTCGTCCCGCAGTCCCCGACCACCGTCGCCGACACCGTCGTCGACGAGCTGCGCCGGCACGCCGGGGACGTCGACCCCGGCCGCGCCACCGACCTGGCCGACACCGCGCTGGACTGGGTGCAGGGGACCCACCTGCGTGAGCGGGCCTGCCGGACCCTGTCCCCCGGCGAGCTGCAGCGGGTCGCCCTGGCCCGGGCGCTGGTGCGGGTGCAGCGCGGCGCCCGGGTGCTGCTGCTCGACGAGCCGACCGCGTCGCTGGACGCGGACGCCACCGCCGCCGTCGCCGAGCTGCTGCTCCGGCTGCGCGGGTCGCTGTGCACCGTGCTGGTCACCCACGAGCCGGCGCTGGCCGCCCTGGCCGACCGCACGGTCGACCTCCCCGGCACGCCGGCCCTGCGGCCCGGCGACGGGACAGCCCCGGGTCTCGGCGTCGAGACCGCGCGAGGTTTCGGCGCCGAAACCTCGCCGGGGTTCGGCGCCGAAACCCGGAGCGTGGCCGGTGGGGCGGCCGTGGCGTGGCCGCGGCGGGCGGTGGTCCGGGCGGTCGCCGCGGGCGCCGCCTCCAGTGCGTTCGGCATCGCGCTCACCGCGGTCTCCGGCTGGCTGATCGTCCGCGCCGCCGAGCAGCCGCCGATCCTGACCCTGATGGTGGCGATCGTCGCCGTGCGCGCCTCGGGGCTGGGCCGGGCGGTGCTCCGCTGGCTGGAGCGGCTGGCCACCCACGACGCCGCCTTCCGGCTGGCATCGGCCACCCGGCTGCGGCTGTGGAGCGCACTGGTCGCCCAGGGGCCGGCGGCCGACCGGACGCCCGGCCGCGCGCTGGCCCGGCTGGTCGGGGACGTCGGACTGCTGCAGGACCTCTCGGTGCGGGTGGTCGCGCCGCAGTGGGTCGCGGGCGTCGTGCTCACCGGCACGACGGCGGTGCTCACCGTCCTCGACCCGCGCGCCGGCGTGCTGGTCGCCGCGGTGCTCGCCGCCGCGGTGCTGGCCACGGTCGGCGTGCACGGCTGGGCGGACCGCGGCGTGGCCCGGTCCGCGGCCGAGCTGCAGACGGTGACCCTGCGGGAGACCACGGCCACCCTCGAGGCAGCCGGGGACCTCCGCGCCCACGGGCTGGCGCCGGGCGCGGCCGACCGGCTCGACGAGCTGGGGCGCCGGCAGGGCCGCGCCGCCCTGACCGGTGCCGCGGCCGCCGCGCTCGGCGACGCCCTCGCGGTGCTGGCCACCGGCTGGGCCGCCGTCCTGGCGCTCGGGGCCGGCGCGGCCGCGGTGCAGGCCGGCCGGCTGGACGCCCCGGTGGCCGCCATCCTGGCCCTCGCCCCGCTCGCGCTGCTGGAGCCGCTCACCGCCATCGGGTCGGCGCGGCGGAACCGGTTGGCCTGGCGGGACGCGCGGTACCGGGTGGCGGCCGTGCTCGCCGAGCCGGTCGCGGCCGACCCGGCACCCGGGGACCGGCTCGCCGCCCCGGCGCCGGTGCGCGAGCTCGCCACCGACCGGCTCACCGCCGGCTGGCCGGGCCGCCCCGCCGTCCTCCGCGACCTGGACCTGGTGGCCACGGCCGGCTCCGGCTGGCTGGTCGTCACCGGGCCGTCCGGCTCGGGCAAGTCGACGCTGCTGTCGGTGCTGATGGCCTCGCTGCGGCCGGCCTCGGGCGAGTACGTGCTCGGCGACGGCCGCCGCCCCGTGCCCACCGACCGGCTGACCCGTGCCGACGTGCAGGCTGCCACCGCCTGGTGCCCGCAGGACGCGCACGTCTTCGACGCCACGGTGCGTGCCAACCTGGCGCTGGCCCGCCCGCGGGGTGAGCTGGCCGGTCCGGACGGCGAGCAGGCGATGCGGACGGCGCTGACCGCTGCCGGCCTGGGCCCGCTGCTGGCCGGTCTGCCCGCCGGGCTGAACACCCCGGTCGGCGCGGGCGGGACCTCGCTGTCCGGCGGCGAGCGGCGTCGGCTGGCCGTCGCCCGGGCGCTGCTGGCCGACCGGGACGTCGTCCTGCTCGACGAGCCCACCGCGCACCTGGACCCGCCGACCGCGGCCGCGCTGGTGACCGACCTGCGCCGGGCGCTGGCCGGGCGGCTGGTCGTCTGCGTCACCCACGATCCCGCGATCGCCGGTGAGCAGGACAGCGTGCTGGCACTCGCGGAGCACGCACCGGCACCGGCGCGCCGCTGACCCGGGCGCTCCACGTGCGCCGAGCCCGCCCGTGGAGGAGCGTTGACCGATGGACCTCGTCGCGCGCTTCACCGCGACCCTCGCCGCCGAGGCGGGGGCCGGGGACGACGCGCACCTGCTGCCCGGCCGGCTCGCCCGCGCCGCTGCGCGGGCGCTGGGCGTGGACGGCGCGGGGCTGAGCCTGCTGGCCACCGAGACCGGCCGGTCCCCGCTGGGCGCGAGCTCGCCGGACGCCGCGCGCGCCGAACGGCTGGAGTTCACCGTCGGCACCGGCCCGTGCCTGCACGCCCACGAGACCGGCCAGCCGGTGTTCGTCGTCGAGGAGGACCTCCGCCGGCGCTGGCCGACCTACGCCGACCTCCTGGTGGACGAGACCCCCTACCGGGGCATCGCCTCCCTGCCGCTGCGCTCGCCGCTGACCCGGGTCGGCGCGATGAACCTGTTCTTCGTCGAGCCCGCGGACGTGCCGCGCCTGGACGTGTTCGAGGCGCTCACCGTCGCCGACCTGGTCACCTCGGCGCTCACCGATGCCCTCGTCTGGTCGTCCTGGACGGTGGAGAGCGGTCCGGAGTGGCTGCACAGCCCCCCGGCCCGACGCCGGGCGGTGGTCTGGACGGCGGTGGACCGGACCTGCGTCGCCCTGGGCGTCGACGCCCCGGAGGCCCTGGCACTGCTCCGGGGCTACTCCTACTCCGCCGGCCGGTCGGTCGACTCCGTCGCCGCGGACCTGGTCGGCGGCCGGCTGCGGCCCGCCGACGTGCTGGGCCGGCCCGTCGAGGACTGAACCGTCGGGGTCCTGCGGCAGGCTGGGGGCATGGCCCAGCCCACGGTCGAGGAGTTCCTCGCCGACCTGCAGCACCCCCGCGCCGACGACGTCCGCCGGCTCCGCGCCGCGATCATGGCCTCCAACGACGAGCTCACCGAGCACGTGAAGTGGAGGGCGCCGAGCTTCTGCCACCGCGGCGTCGACCGGGTGACCTTCCGGCTCTTCCCCGCCGACCACCTGCAGCTGGTGTTCCACCGCGGCGCCACGCCGCAGGCCACGGAGGGCTTCGAGTTCGGCGACGACGCGGGGCTGCTGCGCTGGGTGGCCGCCGACCGGGCGGTGCTCACCCTCGGCGACCCGGCGGAGGTCGCCGCGCAGCAGGAGGCGGTCGTCGCGCTCGTCAACCGCTGGGTCGCGGTCTGAGCCGGCGCTACCCGCACTCCGGGCCGGCCGGGACGTCGACCCGGATCTCCCGGCCCAGCTCGGCGTCCACCAGCGGCAGGTCGTCGCCGGACCAGAAACTGCCCGGGTCGTAGGCGTTCAGCGGCCGGTGCGCGGCCAGCAGGCCCATCGCGGTGTAGGTGGTCGCCGCCAGCTCCGCGCAGAAGATGGTGTCGTTGGACAGGTGCCGGCGCACCTTCCCGGTGAGCCAGCCGCGCGCCAGGTGCCGGGTGGTCGGGAACGGCTTGCCGTCCAGCCGGGCGATGGTGCGCAGGGCGGCGTCCTCCATCTCCCGGGTGACCCCGCCGTCCTCGGCCGGGCCGACCAGCTGGCGCAGCCAGGCCTGCTGCCCGTATCGCTTCTTCCACACGCAGACGGCGTCGGAGAGGTCGTGCAGCTGGACGCCGCGCTGGTGCCGGCCGGACCACACGTCGGCCAGCGAGTGCCCGAGCTCGGCGTGCCAGAGCAGCGGCGGCAGGTCGTCGAGCACCACGGCGACGCCGACGTGGTTGACCGGGGCGTTGGTGACCGTCTGGATCGCACGGTCGGCGAGGGAGGCGCCGCGGAAGACCCAGATGTCGCCGGTCCGGGTCAGCTCGACCGCCTCGGACAGCGACAGGGAACCCGGGGACGTACGCGACACGACACGGGAGTGAGCCACATCACTAACATAACGGTTCATGCGCCTGTCGAAGCTGTTCGGAGTCGCCGGGGTCGTCGGCGTAGCGGCGACCGGTGCGGTCCTCGTCCGTCATGAACGCCACCGCCGGGCCTACAGCGCCGAGGAGGTGCGGGCCCGGCTGCAGGGCCGCGTCGTGGAGGCCGCCACCGCGCCGGCCGACCCGGACATGGTGCCGGACTGGCCGGCCGAGGTGCAGCGTCCGCAGCGGCACCCGATGGAGGCCCTGCTCAGCGCCGTCATGAAGATCGGGCCGCTGCGCCGGTTCTGAGCGGCGGATCCCCGAGCGGAGCGAGGTCGGCTCGACGAGTGGGGCCCGCAGGGTCCCGCGAGGAGCGCCGGAAGCGGCTCAGCGCAGGCCGGGGACGGGCCGTGGCCGCGGTGTCGTCCGGAGGACGACGATGAGCGGGGAATCCACCGGCGCCGGGGGAACTTGTCGGGGCCATGGACGTCTTCCTCACCGGTGGTACCGGTCTCGTCGGGTCCGCGGTGCTGCACGCCCTCCTCGAGGACGGGCACACCGTGCACGCACTGGCCCGCAGCGACAGCTCGGCCCAACAGCTGGCGGACGCCGGCGCGACCGTCGTCCGGGGTGACCTGGACGACCCGGCTCTGCTGGCCGAGGCGGCCCGTGCCGCCGACGGGTTCGTCCACACCGCCGCCGCGGCCGACGGCAGGGACGCCGACCGCGACGCCGCCCTCCTCGACGCCGTGCTGCCCGCGCTGGCCGGCACGGGCAAGCCCTACGTGCACACCAGCGGGATCTGGGTCCACGGCTCGGGCGAGATCGACGAGGACACCCCGTTCGCGCCCCCGCAGCTCACCGCCTGGCGGCTGCCGCTGGACGCCCGCGTGCGAGCCGCGGCCGCCGACGGCATCCGCTCGGTGGTCATCGCCCCGGGCATCGTCCACGGTCGCGGGCTCGGCCTGCCGAACCTGGTCAAGAACGGGCCGCGCACCGACGACGGCGCGCTGGTGCTTCCCGGCAGCGGCGAGCAGCACTGGACGACGGTGCACGCCGACGACCTCGGGCGGCTCTACGCCCGGGCGCTGACCCAGGCGGCCGCCGGCTCCTACCACCTCGGGGTCAGCGGGCAGAACCCCACGGTACGGGAGATCGGGGAGGCGGCCCTGCGCGGTGCCGGCGAGGAGCCCCGCACCGTGCCGTCCACCGACGCCGAGACCGAGGCCCGCCTCGGTGCGCTGGCCGGCGCGTTCGACCTCGACCAGCGGGCCACCGGCGACCGGGCCCGCGCCGAGCTGGGCTGGAAGCCGGTCGAGGTGTCGCTGCTCGAGGACCTGGCTGCCGGCTCGTACGCCACCGCCTGACCGCGGCGCCGCCGACGCTCGTGCTCTGCTGCCGCTGGGGCAGCAGAGCACGAGCGTGCGCAGATCGGTCCTGCCGCCCGCCGGGAGGAGGACACTGCGGGGCGCGGGGGACATCTCCGGGAGGAGCACGCCATGCCCGAGCACCCCCACGCCACGCTCGTCCGCGAGGCCTACGACGCCTTCGCCAAGGGCGACCTCGCCGCCCTCGACGAGGTGATCGCCGAGGACGTCCGCTGGCACCTGCCCGGCCGCAACCAGCTGTCCGGCACCTACACCGGCCGGGCTGCGGTCTACGAGATGTTCGGCCGGCTGATGGCGATCACCGAGGGGTCCTTCCGGATCGAGGTTCGCACCGTCCTCGCCGACGACGACCACGCCCTCGCCCTGGTGGACGTCTCGGCGCGCAGCGGTGAGCGGTCCTTCGCGATCACCGACGTGCACGTGTGCCGCATGGCAGGCAGCAGGATCGCGGAGTTCTGGGACACCACCAGCGACCAGTACGCCGCGGACGCCGTCTTCGGCTGAGGCTCAGCCGGCGCCGGGTGGCAGCGCCGCGCCCTCGTCCTTGAGGACGACGCCCGACGCACCGAGCCGGCGGGAGGCCTGCAGCAGCGCCACGAGGGTGTCCGCCGCCTGGACGTGGGACAGCCCGTGCGGGGGACGGACGTTGGAGATGCAGTTCCGCTCCGAGTCCGCCCGCCCCGGCCGCGGGCCGGAGGTCAGGTAGAGCCCGAGGCTGTCGGCGGAGCTCAGCCCCGGCCGCTCCCCCACCAGCACGACGACGATCCGGGCGCCCAGCGCCTGCCCGACCGGGTCGCCCAGGGCGACCCGCGCCTGGTGCGCCAGCACGAGGGGTGCCACCGACCAGCCGGGGAGCCGCTCCAGCACCGCGGCCACGGTGCCGGCGGCGTGCTCGTGCACCGCCCGCGGGGAGAGCCCGTCCGCGAGCACCAGTGCCAGGTCGTGGTCACCGGCGGGCAGCTGCGTGCCCTCCGCCAGCCGGCGGCCGAGGTCCGGCCGCTGCAGGTAGGTCGCCCGGTCCGGCGCCTGGCTGTGCACCTCGAGCAGCGGCAGGCCGACACCGGCGTCGGTGAGCGCGGCCCGCACCCGGCCGGCGTCCAGCGGGGTGTGCACGGCGTCCCGGGCGACGGCGTGCGCGGCCCGGAACTCCAGCTCTCGGGCGGTGGGCAGCCCGTCCCCGGCCCGGCCCAGCGCCACCCGCGCCCGGGTGGCGCCGCGCAGCAGCGCCCAGGGGTCGTTCTCGACCGCGCTCATCAGCGGGCCGCCGCGAGGAGCGCCTTGACGGCCGGGGTGTCCGGCGCGAGCTCGCGGACCCGCCCGTCGTCGCCGAGGAGGTCCATCCGGGCCAGCCACGCCTCGAACTCCGGCGCCGGCCGCAGGTCCAGCACCGCGCGGGCGGTCAGCACGTCCTGGAACGACAGCGACTGGTAGTGCAGCATCACGTCGTCCGAGCCCGGGACGGCGATGACGAACGAGCAGCCGGCCGCGCCGAGCAGCAGGGTCAGCGTGTCGGTGTCGTCGCCGTCGACGTCGGTGTGGTTCGTGTAGCAGACGTCCACACCCATCGGCAGGCCGAGCAGCTTGCCGCAGAAGTGGTCCTCCAACCCGGCGCGGACGACCTGCTTGCCGTCGTAGAGGTACTCCGGGCCGATGAACCCGACGACGGTGTTCACCAGCAGCGGGTCGAAGTGCCGGGCCACCCCGTAGGCCCGGCACTCCAGGGTCTGCTGGTCGACCGCGCGGCCGTCGACGCCGTGGTGCGCGTCGGCCGACAGGGCCGACCCCTGCCCGGTCTCGAAGTAGGTGACGTTGCGCCCGACGGTGCCCCGGCCCAGCTCCAGCGCGGCGGCCCGCGCCTCGGTGAGCAGGTCCAGGGTGACGCCGAACCCCCGGTTGCCCGCCTCGGTGCCGGCGACGGACTGGAACACCAGGTCGACAGGGGCGCCGGCCTCCAGCGCCCGCAGCGTGGTGGTCACGTGCGCCAGCACGCAGGACTGCGTGGGGATCTCGTAGCGGCTGATCACCGCGTCGACCAGCTCCAGCAGCGCGACGGTCTGCGCCGGGGAGTCGGTGGCGGGGTTGATGCCGATCACGGCGTCACCGCTGCCGTGCAGCAGGCCGTCGAGGATGGAGGCGGTCACCCCGACCGCGTCGTCGGTGGGGTGGTTGGGCTGCAGCCGGGAGGCCAACCGGCCGGGGAGCCCCAGCGTGCTGCGCAGCCCGGTGACCACCCGGGTCCGCCGGGCGACGGCCACCAGGTCGGCGTTGCGCATCAGCTTCGACACCGCCGCCACCATCTCCGGCGTCAGCCCGCGGGCCAGCCCGGAGATCGCCGCCTCGTCCCGCTCCGCGGCGCGGGCCAGCAGCCACTCCCGGAACCCGCCGACCGTCAGCGATGCGACCGGTCCGAACGCCGCGGGGTCGTGGGTGTCGAGGATCAGCCGGGTGACGTCGTCCTCGTCGTAGCCGACCACCTGCTCGGTGAGGAAGGTGGCCAGCGGGACCTCGGCGAGGGCGTACTGCGCGGCCACCCGCTGCGCCTGGGACTCCGCCGCCACGCCGGCGAGCACGTCCCCGGAGCGGGCGGGCGTGGCCTTGGCCAGCAGGTCCGACAGCGAGGCGAACTCGAAGGTGTGCCCACCCAGCGTCTGCCTCCGGACGGTCACCGGACCTCCTCGTCGGCAGCGGCGAGCGCGGCGAACTCCTCCTCGGGCGCCGAGGCCACCAGGTGGTGCCGGCTGTAGACCGCGAAGTAGGCCAGGAACAGCGCGTACGCAGCGAGGGTCCAGAGCGCGGCGGTCACGTCCACCAGGAAGGTGGCGACCACGGCCGCCGCGGCCAGCACGAGCGCGACGCCGGTCGTCGCCACCCCGCCCGGGGTGCGGTAGGGCCGGGGAAGGTCCGGTTCGCGACGCCGGAGCACGATGTGGCTCACCATCATGAGCACGTAGGAGACCGTCGCACCGAAGACGGCCATGTTCAGCAGCATCGCGCCCTGCCCGGTCAGGGACAGCGCGAAGCCGATCGCCCCGGGCACCAGCAGCGCCAGCACCGGTGCCTTGCGCCCGTTGGTGACCGACAGCGCGCGGGGCAGGTAGCCGGCCCGGGACAGCGCGAAGGTCTGCCGCGAGTAGGCGTAGATGATCGAGAAGAAGCTGGCGACCAGCCCGAACAGGCCGGCGTAGTTGACCACCCGGGTCAACCCGTCCGAGACCCCGGCCGCGGCGAGCGCGTCGACCGGCGGGTTGCCCGACTCGGCCATCGCGGCCGAGCCGCCGGCGCCGGGGGTGAACACGAGCATCAGCACGGCGAGCACCACGAGCACGCCCATCGCCGCCACGATCCCGCGGGGCATGGCCCGGGCGGGATCACGGGCCTCCTCCGCGGCGAGCGGCACGCTCTCCACCGCGAGGAAGAACCAGATCGCGAAGGGGAAGGCCGCCCAGATGCCGAGCACGCCGTAGGGCAGGAAGTCCGAGGCGCCGGCCGCGTCCGTGGGGGCGATGTCGAGCAGGTTCGCCGAGTCGAACTGCGGCACGGCGCCGACCAGGAAGACCAGCAGGCCGAGCAGGGCGACGACGGTGACGGCGAACATCGCCTTGAGCGCCTCGCCGACGCCCAGCAGGTGGATGCCGATGAACAAGCCGTAGACGGCCAGGTAGACCCACCAGCCGTCGGTGATGCCGAACAGGCCGAGGGACTCGACGTAGGCGCCGATGAAGGTGGCGATGGCGGCCGGTGCGATGGCGTACTCGATGAGCACCGCGATGCCGGTCGCGTAGCCGCCCCACGGCCCGAGGGCGCGTCGGGCGAAGGTGTACCCGCCGCCTGCGGTCGGCAGCGCCGAGCCCAGCTCGGCCAGCCCGAAGACCATCGCCGTGTACATGACCGCCATCAGCACGACGGCGATGAGCAGCCCGCCGAAGCCGCCCTCGGCCAGCCCGAAGTTCCATCCGGCGTAGTCGCCGGAGATGACGGCGGAGACCCCCAGCCCGGCGAGCAGCAGCCACCCGGCCGTCCCCGAACGCAGTTCGCGCTTCTGCAGGTACCCGGCGTCCACCGCCTCGGTCTCCACCCCCCGCCCGCGCGCGTGGGCTGGTCGGGGGGCAGCGGGCTCGGCGGTCATCGGGTGTCCTTCGGCTCGGGGCCCCTCGGAGTGGGCCCGGCCAGCCTGTTCCGCCCGCCACCCCCGGTCAACGGGGTGCGACGCTTCGGAACACGTTGTTCACGCCCGGCCGAGGAGCTCCCCGGCCAGCCGCGCGGCGTACGGGTGGCCGAAGAGGCCGGGCAGGCCGCCGGTGTGCAGGAAGACCGTGCGCCGACCCGGCCGCACCGAGCCGTCGGCGACCGCGGCGGCCAGGCCGGCCAGCGCCTTGCCGGTGTAGACCGGGTCGAGCACCAGCCCCTGGGTGCGGGCGGCCGTGGTCATCGCGGCGGCCGCGGCGTCGGTGAGCCGCCCGTACCCCTCCCCCACCTGGTCCCGGCGCAGCCGGAGCCCGCTGACCGTCGCGCCCAGTGCGGTGGCCAGGGCGGTGACCCGGATGTCGGGGTCGCCGACGGCGCCGGTGTCCACCCCGAGCACCCGTTCGGCGCCGAGCCCGGCGACCAGGCCGGCCATCGTGCCGCCCGAGCCGACCGCCACGACCACGGTGTCCAGGCCGGGCAGCTGCTCGGCGAGCTCGGCGGCGCAGGCCAGGTAGCCGCGGGCGCCGGTCGGGGTCGAGCCGCCCAGCGGCAGCACGGCGGGCACCTCGCCGTCGCCGCGCAGCTCCCCGGCCACCTCGGCGACCCGCGCGTCGACGTCCTCGCCCGGTCCGACGAGGACGACCCGGGCGCCGAAGAGCTCCTCCAGCGCGAGGTTGCCGGCCCGGGCGGTGTCCGGCTCACCGGAGAGCACCAGGACGGCGCGCAGGCCGCGGACCGCGGCGGCGGCTGCGGTCATCCGGGCGTGGTTGCTCTGCACCCCGCCGCTGGTGACCAGCACGGTGGCACCCCCGGTCTCGGCCTCGCCGACGAGGTGCTCGAGCTTGCGGACCTTGTTGCCGCCGGCGAAGGACGTCAGGTCGTCGCGCTTGACCCACAGGTCGTCCGGGGAGAGGCCGAGGGCGGTGGCCAGCCGGGGCGCGGGGTCCAGCGGGGTCGGCCAGGTGGAGAGGCGCACGGGTGCGGTCGTCACCGGTGCAGCCTGCCCTGCCGGCACGGCTGTGCCGTACGCCACACTGCCGGCATGGCACACGAGCCGGTCACCGCCGTGGTCTTCGACGTCCTCGGCACGCTGCTGGACGAGACCGGGGCACGCGCCGCCGTGCTGCGCGCCGCCCTGCCGGAGATGGCGGACCGGGCCGGGGAGCTCGCCACCGACTGGCGGGACCGGGTCGACGGCGCGATGGCCGCGATCGCCGCCAGGGAACGCCCGTTCCGGCTCAACGGCGAGCTCGAGCGGGCGGCGCTGACCGAGCTGCTCGCCGCGCACGCGCTGCGGCTGCCCGGCCCGCAGGTCGCCGAGCTGGCCCGCTTCGGGCACCGCATCGAGCCCTTCCCCGGCGTGCCCGAGGCGCTCGCCGGACTCCGGGCCGAGCTGCCCGTCGTCGCGCTGACCAACGCCGGGCTGGGGCAGGCGGCCGCGGTGTTCGAGCACGTCGGCTGGGAGTGGACCGCCGTCGTCTCGGCCGAGTCGGTGGCGGCCTACAAGCCCGACCCGCGGATGTACCGGCGCGCCCTGGAGGTGCTCGGGCTGCCGGCCGAGCAGGTGCTCATGGTGGCCGCGCGCCCGTGGGACCTCGACGGCGCGGCCCGGCAGGGCCTGCGCACGGCCTTCCTCGACCGGGGCACCGGAGTCGACGGCACCCGGTACGACCTGGTCGCGCCGGACCTCGGTGCCCTGGCCGGGACCCTGCTGTCGGGTCAGCCCACCTCGAGCAGCCGCAGGTCGCGAACGTAGCTGCCGGTGCCCCGGCGCACCTTCGTCGCAGCCGGCAGCAGCGCGTCCCCGACCGGGCGCAGCACCACGGCGACCGGCCGGCGGCCGAACAGGACCGGATGGGCCCAGCCGGCCCGCGGCAGCGACGGCCGGCGCAGCGCCGGGCCCTCGATGCCGAGCACCAGCACGGCGGCGAGCACCGCCATCAGTGCGACGGTGCCCAGCGCGGTGGGTAGCCCGGCGTGCTCGGCGAGGAACCCGATGACCGGCGGGCCACCGAGCAGACCCGTGTAGCCGACCGTCGTGGCGAGCGCGACGCCCGACGGCCCGCCGAGGGCACCGGCCCGGGCGATGGCGAGCGGGAAGACGTTGGCCAGGCCGAGCCCGACCAGCACGAACCCGGCCAGTGCCATCGGCAGGGACGTGGTGAGCACCGCGGTGAGCGCGCCGGCGGCGGCGACCAACGCCCCGCCGACCAGCAGCCGGCGCTCGCCGAGCGCGCCCACCAGCCGGCCGCCGGCCAGCCGGCCGACCGCCATCGCCGAGGAGAAGCCGGCGTAGCCGGCCGCGGCGAGCGCTGGTGCGGCGTGCAGCTGCTCGCGCAGGTGCAGCGCGCCCCAGTCGGACAGCGCGCCCTCGCCGTAGGCGGTGGCGCCCGCGACGGCGCCCAGCACGACCAGGACGGCGGTCGGCCGGGGACCCGCGTCCTCCTCGGCGCCCGGAGCGGCCGGCTCGACGGTCCGGGCGCCGGCGTCGGCGCCGGCCAGCACCGGCCCGGCCCACGCCATGACGGCCAGGCCGAGGAGGGCGACGGCGACCAGGTGCGGCGTCACGCCGACCACCGCCGACGCGAGACCGCCGACGAGCGCACCGAGCAGCCCGCCGGCGCTGAACGCGGCGTGCAGCCCGGACAGCAGCGGCCGGCCGGCGCGGGCCTCGACCTGGACGCCGACGCTGTTGGCGGCGACGTTCACCGCGCCGGTGGCCGCGCCGAAGACGAGCAACCCGGCGCAGAGCGAGGGGACGCCGGTGGCGAAGCCGGGCAGCACGGCGCAGGCGCTGGCGGCGATGCCGGCCACCGCGGCGGTCAGTCCGGTGCCCAGCCGGGCGCAGAGCGCGCCGGTCAGCTGCATGCAGGCGAGCGCGCCCAGCGACAGGCAGAGCAGGGCCACGCCGAGCGCGGTGTGGCCGGCGCCGGTCGCGGCGCTGACGTCGGGGACCCGGGCGGCCCAGCTGCCGAAGACGAGACCGTCCAGGGCGAACAGGACGGCGACGGCCGCCCGCAGCCGGGACGGTGAGGGGTCGGTGGTGGAGGCACGGGTGAGGACAGAACGGAGCATGGGAGACCTTCAGGGGTGTACGCGCGGCACCGCAGTGCGACGGGGCGGGGGTCGGAGAGCACACGACCTCGGGCGCTGACTCCACGGTGCCATGCACACGTGAGCGGTGTGTGTCAATGCCATGTCCAGCAGGCGTGAGTGTCCCCACGTCGCTGTCCCGCCCGTCACAACCGCGCCTCCGGTTGCCACAGCTCCCCGCTGCCCCGAGGGTCAGGGGATGACCGGGACCTTCTCGCGCGGACTGATCGCCGGCGCTGCCGGCACCGTCGCGCTGCACGCTGCCACCTACCTCGACATGGCCGTCCGTGGCCGCCCGGCCAGCTCCGTCCCGCAGCAGCTGGTGGACGCGGTCGCCGACGCGGCCGGCACGGCCGTCCCCGGCCGCGGCGCCACCCGGGACGCCCGCCGGCGGGGCCTGGGCGAGCTGGCCGGCATCGCCAACGGCGTGGGGCTGGGCGTGGTGTTCAGCCTGGTCCGGTCGGCCGGGGTGCGGATGCCGTTCCCGGTGGGCGCGGTGGTCAAGGGCGCCGCCGCGATGGCCGCCATCGACGTCCCGGTCGCCGCCCTCGGCGTCAGCGACCCCCGTACGTGGTCCCGCGAGGACTGGATCGCCGACGCCCTGCCGCACCTGGCCTACGGCGCGGTCGCGCAGGCGGTGGTGGCCGGGCTGCCGACGGAGCAGGAGCGGGTGCTCCCCCGCCAGGCGGCGTCGGCCGGGCTGGTCGGCCGGTCGCTGCTGCTGGGCGTGGCCACCGGCGGCCGCAGCTCGCTGGGCGTGGCCGGACCCATGCTCACCTCGGCGGACAGCGGCGCGGTGAAGAAGCTGTCCAACCTGGCCGCGGTGGCCGGGGAGCTCTACGCGGACAAGCAGCCGGGCACGCCGGACCGCACCAGCGCGGGAGCGCTGCCCGCCCGGCTGGCCAGCGGCGCGGCCGGCGGCAGCCTGCTGGCCAAGCGGCAGGGGGCGAACGCCGCGCTGCCGCTGGTGGCCGGGATCGCCGGCTCCGCCGCCGGGTCCTTCGGCGGGCTGGCCTGGCGGAGGTGGGCCGGCGGGCGGATGCCGGCGCTGCAGGCCGCGCTCGTCGAGGACGGCGCCGCGCTGCTGCTCGCGCTGGCCGCCTGCCTGCCCGGCCGGCGTCGCTCCACCCGGCTCACCCTGGTGTCGACGCCGGCCTGAGGCTCAGCCGCGCCAGGCCGGGTCGCGGCCGGTGAGCCCGAGGGCACGGTCGAAGGCGGGGGCGTCGGCGGGCACGGGCACCTCGGGTCCGTACCAGCCGCCGTCCCGGCCCATCTGCGCGACCGGCCGCACCGCGGCGAGGGTGGCCTCGCCCAGCTCGGCGGGGACGTCGTAGGGCGCCCCGATCGCCCGGGCGAGGTCCCAGCCGTGCAGCACGAACTCGGCCAGCATCAGCGGGCCGACGACCTCGGCGGGCATCGGGGTCGTGCCCATCAGCGTCTCGCCCTCCCACGCCGCCGGGTCGGCCCAGGCGTCGGCGGCGGTGTCCAGCTCGGCCGGGACCGCGGCCGCCCACTGCTCCACCGGCACGCCGTCGAGGAAGGGCGCCGGGGTGAGGCTGCTCCAGTCGTGCTCCAGCGCGGTGCGGGTGGCCGCCCGCTGGGACAGCACCGCAGCCCAGGCCAGGTGGTCGACCAGGGCGCGCACGTCGTAGTCGCCGCACGGGGTGGCCGTGGTCAGCTGGTCCGCGGTGACCGCGCGGAGGGGGCCGGCGGCCAGGTCGGAGGCAGCCCGCACGGCGGTGGCCGGCGTCAGGGTCTCGGTCATGCCCCCAGCCTGCACCCGGTCAGGTACCCGGGTCTTGTACTTCCCCGACAGGTGGATGCGGTCGGCGCTGCGGGGCGGCGTCCGCCGCTGCCAGCAGCCAGCCCGGTCCGGTGACCCGCGCGGTGCCGGGCAACCGGTCGCGCAGCCCGCGGTCGGCGGTGACCACCAGCAGGTCGTCGCCGCCGCCGGCGAGCTCCGCGGCGACCGTGGCCAGCGCGTCGTCACCGCTGGCGGCGGCCCGCACCACCCGCACGCCGGCCGGTGCCGCGACGTCCCGGGCCTGGCCCTCGACGACCGCGACCAGGGCGGCCACCGGCACCGGTGCGCCGTCCGGACCGGGCGGCGTCGTACCGGGCAGCGCCGCGAGCCGGTCGAGCAGCCGGGCGGTGGCGCCGGCGCGGTCGCGCCACCAGCCGTCGGGGCGCGCGCCGACGGTGTTGGCGACGTCGACCAGCAGGACGGTCACCGGCGGCGGGAGGTGCCGATCGCTGCCGTGCCCGCGGCGAACAGCAGGCCCACCACGGCCAGCCAGAACAGACCGTGGACGATGAAGCCGATCACGCTCATCGCGATCCAGACCGCGAAGAGCACCAGGACGAGGATCAGGAAGGGGCGCACGGCTCGACCGTAGGCCCTGCCGGCGCCGCTCAGCTGCCCTCGGACGCGCCTGTCCGCCAGTAGCCCATGAACGCCACCGACGAGCGCGGCACGCCGAGGTCGCGGACGAGCCGGCGGCGCAGCGCCTTGACCATCCCGGCCTCCCCGGCCAGCCAGGCGTAGCAGCCGTCGGCGCCGGCCTCGGGCACCTCCCAGAGGATCCCGCCGGTGAGGTCGACGTCCTCCGGCTCGACCCCGGCCGCCGGGGCGGCGACGCCGAGCTCGCACAGCGCGGCGTGCACCGCGGGGCCGAGGGCCTCACCTCGGGCCCGGCTGCCCCGGATCAGCCAGCGGACCTCGACACCCGGCGGGACGGCGAGGGAGAGGACGTCCCCGGCCTCGGGGACCTCGAGCACCGCGACCGCCCGGCGGCCGGCGGGCAGCGCCTCGACGATGGCGCTGATCGCCGGGACGGCGGTCTCGTCGCCGGCGAGGAACAGGGCGCCCTCGGCCGGCGGCGCCCACTCGACACCCCAGGCCCGGCCGGTGCCGGGGCGGTCGGGGCCCAGGAGGACGACCGGGTCGCCGGCGACGGCGGCCGCCGCCCAGCTCGCGGCGGGGCCGGGGCGGCCCTCCGCGACGCCGTGCAGCACGAGGTCGACGTCCAGCTCGCCGAGCTGCGGCCGGGCCGCCCGCACGGTGTAGGTGCGCAGGAACGGCCGGACGTGGTCGGGCAGCGCGCAGTACTCCTGGTACCAGCCCGGGCCGTCGGTGAGCAGCTGCCGGACCGGTCCGCCGTCGCGGGACAGGACCAGCTTGATCCGCTGGTCGGCGCCACCCACGCCGAAGGCGGTGAGGTCGGGGCCGGCGAAGGTCAGCCGCAGGAAGCTGGGGCTCAGCCGCTGGACCCGGGTGACCCGGGCGGAGAAGAAGCGGTACGACGGCGCGGCCGGCTCGACGAGCGGAGTCGCGGGCCGTTCGGTGGTGGCCGTCGTCATCGCGGGTCTCCCGGGTTCGGCGTGACCGGCACGGGCGCGACCGGACGTTGGTGAGGCTAGCCTAACCAACGCACCGAGGGGAATGGCCGCCCCCGAGCGGGCTGCTCAGCGACCGAGCACCGCGCAGATCGCGTCGGCCACCGCGTCGGGGTCCTCGAGCTCCCAGAACCGGAGCACCCGCCAGCCGAGGCCGGTGAGCACTCCCTCGGTGCGCCGGTCGCGCGCGACGTTGCCGGCCAGCTTCTGCGCCCACCCGGCCCCTCTGCAGGGGCCCGCCGCGAGCCTGCGAGCGGTGGGGGGCAGAGGGGTCCTTCGTCCATCGATGAAGACGACGAGCTTGCGTCGCTTCCAGACGAGGTCGCCGCGAGCGCGGGTCTCCCGGCAGGGGCGGACGTCGACCCGGTACCGGACGCCGCGGGCGTGCAGCCGCCGGCGGACCGCCAGCTCCGGCACGGTGTCGCGGCGCCCCTGCCGGCGGAAGCGGGCCCGCACCGTCGCGGACGACGGGGCGGGGGCCACCCGCAGGTCGACGGCGGCCTCCCCGCTCATCCGCCGACGCTCTCCAGCGCGGGCTGGGTGGCCGTCTCGACCAGCCGGCACAGCCCGTTGACCAGGCGCAGCTGCTCCGGCGTCTGCACCGGGGAGGTGAGCAGCGCCGGGCTGCCCACCAGGTAGGCGACCGTCTTGGCCCGGGACAGCGCGACGTTCAGCCGGTGCCGGTCGAGCAGGAAGTCCAGCCGGCGGGGCACGTGCGCGCCGCTGGAGGCAGCGAGCGAGAAGACCGC
The DNA here is from genome assembly GCA_000620205.1 of Geodermatophilaceae bacterium URHA0031. Lineage (GTDB taxonomy): Bacteria > Actinomycetota > Actinomycetes > Mycobacteriales > Geodermatophilaceae > Modestobacter. The sequence goes on from JHVP01000001.1 coordinate 596,765, forward strand.
GACCGCGGCCTCCCGGCCCTGGAACTTGTCCACCGTGCCGACCTCGACCGCGCCGAGCCCCACCGCCGCCAGCGCGCCGCGCACCTGGTTGACCTGCGCGTTGTACGGCGTCACGACCAGCACGTCGGCCGGGCCCATCACCCGGTCGACCCCACCGCCGTGCCAGGAGCAGCCCATCAGGTCGCTCACCAGCGCGGCGACCACGGCCGCCTCCTCCGCGGAGGCGGCGCCGTTCCCCTCGTGCTCCACCGGCACCCAGCCGATCCCCGCCGGTGCCGCCCAGCGCGCCGGTGCGTCGAGCCGGTTGCCCGCGGTGACCGGCGCCGGCTGCAGCTCACCGCGGTAGGAGAGCGCGGAGACGACCCGGCACAACGCCGGCGCCATCCGCCAGCTGCGGTCGAGGAACACCCCGCGGTCGGCGGCCAGCACCTCGTCGTCGCCCAGCACGTGCTGCAGCGCCGAGACGTCGGCACCGTCGGGGTGGATGCCCCGGCCGGGCTGCCGCAGCTGCTGCGGGTCACCGAGGAGCACCAGGTTGGTCGCGGCCCGGCTCACCGCCAGGGTGTTCGCCAGCGACAGCTGCCCGGCCTCGTCGACGACCAGCACGTCGAGCCGGCCGGCGAGCTCGGGCCGGGCGAACAGCCAGGAGGTGCCGGCGACCAGGTCGACCTCGCCGGCGTCCAACGCGTCGACGACCTGGCCGTTGCTGCTCACGCACTGCACGTCGGAGTCGGCGCACCGCTGCAGGTCGTCGGCCTTCTGCAGAGCGCGGACCGGCACGCCCGCCTCGCGGGCGGCGGCCATCACGGCGTCGAGCAGGTTGCCGATCACCTTGTGGCTGGAGGCCGTCACCCCGACCCGCTTCCCGGCGCGCACCAGGTCCACGACGGCCCGCGCCCCGGTGTACGTCTTCCCGGCGCCGGGCGGGCCCTGGACCGCCAGCACGCCGCCGTCCAGCAGGCCGGCCAGCCGGCGGACCGCGCCCGCCGCACCCTCCCCGCGCTCGCGCACGGGTGTGCCGGCCGGCAGCCGCGGGGCACCCCGGAGCAGCAGGTCGCGGGCGGCGCGCAACGGACCCGGTCCGTCGATGCCGGCCGCGGCGACCTGCTCACCGAGGTCGTGCAGCACCGCCCGGAACACCTTGTCGCTGGGCGGGGACGTGGGCAGCAGCCCCGTCGGGTGCTCGAGACCCGCCGCACCCCTCCGGGCCAGCACCACCCAGCCCGCGGTGGGGTCGATGGCGACGACGGAGCTGGTGAGGCGCCGGCCGTCGGCGGTGGGCAGCAGGTGCTCCAGGCGGTTGCCTGCCGACGCCTTGGTCTCCTGCGGCGGGAACCGGTACCGCCAGTGCTGTGAGCCGTTGTCCGCACCGACCAACTCCGGCGCCTCCAGCGGACCGAGGGCGGCGGTCTCCCGCTCCAGCTCGTCGGCGCGCAGGTCACGCAGCCGGAAGTACTCCCACCAGGCGGACCGCGCCTCGCGGGCGTGCCACCCCAGCTGCTGGGCCAGCAGCCAGGTCGCCTCCTGCTGCGGGGTGCGGTCGGTGTCCGGCAGGTCGGCGGTGAGCCGCTCCTCCAGCCCCTCGCGCAGCGCCTGGGCCGCGGCGTTCTCCGCCGAGCCGTCGGGATCGCCGTCCTCGGGTCGGCGCAGCAGGGCACCCGAGGCCAGCAGCTCGGTGCGGCGCGCCTCCAGCCAGTCCCGCAGCTCACCGGTGGAGACGCAGTCGTCGCGGTTGTAGGCCTCGATCTGCGCCAGCAGCGCCTGGTCGCGGGTGGCCAGCCAGCGCTCGAAGGCCACGATGCTCTCGCCGGCGTCGGAGACCTCCGCGCCGTGCGGCCGCACGTGGCCGCGGTAGTAGTCCTCGACCTGCTTGATCGAGTAGGACTCCTTGCTCAGCCGCAGGCCCTGGCGGACCACGGCGTACAGGTCGACGAGCACGTCGGCGCGGAGCAGCCGGTCGACCTCGGCCTCCCGGGTCCGCAACCGCGCGGACAGCGTCTTCAGCCGGGTCGGCTCGTAGGGCGCGTAGTGGAAGACGTGCATCGTCGGGTCGGCGGCGTGGGCTGCGCAGAGGTGGTCGACGAGCTGCTCGAAGGCGACCCGTTCCGCGGCCGACTGGTCCGCGGCCGCCGGGTCGCAGCCCCAGAACGCGGTGAACTCCCCGGCGGTGTCCAGGACCCCCCACAGGTACTCCAGGCCCGCGTCCCCGGCGAACGGGTCGCCCTCGATGTCGAAGAAGAGGTCACCGGCGCTGGGCGGGGGCAGCAGCTCGAAGCCCCGGCCGAGCTCGCGCGGCAGGAACTCGTAGGAGGGCACCCCGGTCACCCGCTCGGCCAGCTGCAGCCGGGCCTGCTGGGTCAGCCGCTCCCGCGACGTCCGGCCGATCGCGTCGGGGAGCTGCTCGGGCCGCCGGGCGGCCAGCGCGGCCAGCGTGGGGATCCCGGCCTCGGCCAGCGCGGTGGCGTGGTCCCGGCGCATCGAGGCGACCAGCGACAGCGAGTCCTCCTCCCGCCAGCGGGCGGTGCAGGTCTCCCGCCACGGGCAGACGCCGCAGTGCGCGTTCGGGTAGGGGCCGGCCAGCCCGCCGTCGGCCAGCCGGTCGAGGAACCGGGCGCGGGCCGTGCGGGCGTAGGCCTCCGCGTCGGAGTAGCGGAACACCAGCTCCTGCTGGTCACCGGTGACCACGGTGAGCAGCTCCGGCGGCACGCCCTGCAGCCCGGCGAGCAGGTCGCCGTAGAGAGCCATCTGCAGCAGGGCCGGGACCTTGATCCGGCGGGCGAGCTTGGTGTCGGCGACGTCGTAGGCCCACGACCCCAGGTCGCTGGGCCGGTCGGTGCGGAGCAGGAAGTCGGCGTGCCCGCGCCAGGTGCCGTCGAAGAAGGTGGCCTGGTAGACGACGTCGGCACCGGCGCGCATCGCGGCCAGCGTGTCGGCCTGGGCACGGCGCAGCCCGTCGGCGTCCTTGCCCCGCGGCGGCACGATCTCGACCACGGACAGCCCGCGGTCGCGCAGCCGCTGGACGTGCCGGGCCTCGTGGTCGATGCCGTGCTGGGCGACCAGCTCGGTCATCGGGTCGGTGGCGGTGGGCCGGGGCCGCTGGCCGCGGGCGACCTCCAGCGACAGCCGGGTCAGGTGCTCGCACTCCAGGAACCCGGTCAGGTCACTGGCGCTGACGACCAGGTCGGCGTCGGACAGGTACACGGCCACTCCCCCCGGGACCGGGCCCTGGTGGCCCGGTCCGCCGACCGTACGGCCCGGGTCCGACAGTTCCCGCGGGCCGACCTCAGCTGAGGAAGCGGTCGACCACCGGGGCCAGCTCGAGGGCCTCGGTCACCAGGGCGAGGTGCCCGCCGCGGTAGAGGTGCAGCTCGGCGCCGGGGATCATCCGGGCCATCAGCCGCGGGTTGACCTCGGGGATGATCGGGTCGTCGTCACCGGCCAGGACCAGCGTCGGCTGCCGGATCATCCGCAGCAGCGGCAGGCTGGACCAGCCGGTGCCGGCCGCCAGTTGGTAGTAGTAGCCGCGCCGCGGGCCGAGCCGGGAGTAGGCGTGCAGCACCTGCGCCGCACGCTCGGGGTGCTGGCGCATCGTGCCGCCGTAGATCTCCCCGGCGATGGAGCGTGCGTACCCGGCGTCCCGGTGCCGCCGCGGGGTCATCATCTTCGACAGCACCCGGGGGTGCGCCGGCACCATCAGCGAGCCCGTCCCGGTCGCGGCCAGCACCAGCCGGCGGCAGCGCCGCCGGTGCTGCACCGCGAACTGCTGGGCCAGGCCCCCGCCCCAGGAGAAGCCGAGCACGTCCACCGGCTCCCGGTGGCCGAGCTGGTTGAGCAGGCCGGCGACCACCGGCGCGAAGGTCACCATCGTGTACGGCAGCACCGGCCGAGGCGAGCCACCCACCCCGGGGACGTCGAAGCGGATGACCTCGCGGCGCGGGTCCAGCGCGTCGACGAAGGGTTGCAGCACCTCCAGGCTCGCGCCGATGCCGTTCATCAGCAGCAGCGGCGTGAGCGTGCCGTCGCCCGGGCGGACCGAGACCCGCAGCGTCCGCCCGCCGACGGTGACCGTACGCAGCTGGGGGTCGCGGTCCCGGCGCGCCCCCCGTTCCGGCATCACTTGTCGAACACGTACGTGCCGGGGGCCGGACCCAGGGTCGGCTCGCCGCCACCGAGCTCGGTCGGGGCGTCGACCTCCTCGCCGGAGCGCTCCCCCACCCACCGGCTGTAGTCGGTCCACCAGGAGCCCTTCTCGGTGTGCGCCGAGGCGAGCCACTCGTCGGCGTCGGCCGTGGTGGCCGGCGCCGTCCGCCAGGTCGACTTCGGGTTGGTCGGCGGGTTCACGAGCGACGCGATGTGCCCGTTGGTGGACAGCACGAAGCGGGTGTCACCGCCGAGCATCTGGGTGGTGGCGTAGCAGGACTGCCACGGGCAGATGTGGTCGGCGATCCCGGCGAGCACGTAGCTGTCGATGGTCACCGCGGACAGGTCCACCGGCGTCCCCAGCATGGTGGCCGCGCCCGGCTTGGTGAGCGAGTTGTTCACCGCCATGTCCAGGAAGCCGCGGTGCAGCCCGGCCGCCATCCGGGTGGTGTCGGCGTTCCAGTACAGGATGTCGAAGGCCGGCGGTGGCTTGCCCTGCAGGTAGTTGTTGACCCAGTAGTTCCAGATCAGGTCGTTGGGCCGCAGCCAGGCGAAGACCTCCGCCAGCGTCGCGCCGTCCAGGTAGCCCTTGCGCGCCGACGCCCGAGCGGCTGCCTTGGCGGACTTCTCGTCCAGGAAGGCGCCTGCGGTGCCGCCGCGGGCCTGGTCGAGCACGGTCACCGAGAAGTTGACCGAGTTGACCCGGTCCTGCTGACCGAGCGCAGCCAGGTGTCCGAGCACCATCGAGGTGATCATCCCGCCGGAGCAGAAGGACATCAGGTTGGTCTGCGTCGAGCCGGTGATCCGCTCGGCGGCGGCCATCGCGTCCAGCACCGCCTGGCCGTAGGTGTCGAGGTTCCACTCGGCGTGCCGCGCGTCGGGGTTGCGCCAGGACATCATGAACACCTGCTGGCCGTTGGCCACCATGTGCTCGACGATGCTCCGGCTCTCGGCGAGGTCGGCGATGTAGAACTTGTTGATCGTCGGCGGCACCATCACCAGCGGCACGGCGTACACCGTCGGGGTCGTCGGCTGGTACTGGATGAGCTCGAAGACCGGCGTCCGGAGGACCACCACGCCCGGCGTGCGGGCGAGGTCCTTGCCCACCTCGAAGGCGTCCGGCTCGACCATCGTCGGCACCCGGGGAGCCGAGGACAGGTCGCGGACCAGACGCTTCGTACCCGCGACGACGTTGCGCCCACCGGTGTCGATGGCCGTCTTCAACGCCAGCGGGTTCAGCACCGGGTTGTTGCTGGGCGCCAGGGCCTCGACGATGTTGGTCAGCGAGAACCGGATCCGCTCGTCCTGGGCCCACGGCAGGTCGGCGTCGTCGATCAGCTGCGTGGCGGTCTGCGCGGCCACCAGGTGCGCCTGCATCGCCCGCTTGAGCAGCGGGTTGCCCGACCACGCCGGGTCCTTGTACCGCTTGTCCTTGGGGCCCGGCGCCACCTCCGACCGGCCGAGCCCGATCCGGCCGATCTCGCCGACCGCCTGACCGGCGTGCTGCAGCACCGCCACCGGGTGCCGCGCGAGGCCGGCGGTGAACCGCAGGCTCGTGCTCACCGGCGGCAGCAGCCGGCGCAGCGGCCCGAGCGCGGCGTCGGTGAGGATCATGTCCAGCCCGGTGGCCGCGTCAGCGACCTCCTCCGGCTGGGTGTCCGGGTCGCCGCCGGTCGCCGACGCCGAGGCTGGGACGGCCTTGGCCGCGTCGCGCTCCTGCGGGCGCGGGGCGGCGCTCATGCTCCGGCCACGGGGGTGAGCCGGACCGGACAGGGGTCGGGAACTGTCTCCCGCATGAGGGCCTCCTCGTGTCGACACACCGGGCGTCGCGTCCGCACACCGTGCAGCGGCTGTGGACGCCATCACACAACCACAGCCGGGACGGCGGCAACCGGACGGGGTGCGCTGTCACCCGACCGCGACGGTCGGTGGACCCGGTCCCTGGGCGTGCTCGGCACGCCGGACACCCGACGGAGGGCACATCGGCCACTACACCGAAGGACACATCCCGAGCTGCTCCCTCTGCCCCAGCACACCTACGACCCCGCGTCCGGAGCCGGGGCCGCGCACAGGTCGGGTCGTGCACCCCGGTAGACATCGGGCTGTGACCGCGACGCTCAACTCGGTTGCGGCTGCGGCCGGGGTCAGCACCAGCACCGCCAGCCGCGCCCTCTCCGGCCATCCCAGCGTGCTCCCCGCCACCCGGGCCCGGGTCGAGGCCGCCGCGAGCGCGCTGAGCTACCAGCCCAACCGGATGGCCAGCGCGCTGCGCACCCGGCGGACCGGTCTGCTGGGCCTGGTGGTCAACAACCTCCGCACGGCCACCTTCCACACCATCGCCGAGACGCTGCAGGACTGGGCGGCCCAGCACGGCTACCAGGTGCTGGTCGCCACCACCAACGGCTCCCCCGAACGGGAGGCCGCGTTCCTGGAGACGGTGCGGGCCCACCACTTCGACGGCGTGGTCGTCGCCGGGTCCGGCGCGAACGGCGACCTGGTGAACCACCTCGTCGAGGACGGCCGGGCCGTGGTCACCATGAACCGCGAGGTGCCCGGCTCGCTGGCCGCGTCGGTGCGGGCGGACTACGAGCAGGCGGCCCGGCTGGCCACCGATCACCTGATCGGCCTGGGCCACACCCGCATCGCGACGATCGGCGGCCCGCCGGACGTGACCTCCGGCCGGCTGCACCACGCCGGCTTCCGGACGGCGATGACCGAGGCCGGTCTCCCGGTCGTCGACCAGCTGGTGCACCGCGGCCCGTTCACCCCCGAGTTCGGCCAGGCCGCCGCGGCGACCCTGCTGGGCCTCCCCCAGCCACCGACCGCGCTGCTGCTCAGCAACCACGAGGCCTCCTTCGGGGCGCTGCCCGCGCTCGGCTCCGGTGGTCGGCGCGTGCCCGAGGAGCTGTCGGTCGTCTGCACCGAGGACGAGCCCTTCTACACCTGGTGGCGCCCACCGCTGACCGTCGTGGACAACCGCGCCACCCGACAGGCCGAGCGGGCCGCGGCGATGCTGCTGGACCAGCTCAGCGCTGGGAGCAGCGGTCAGCCAGGGCGCCGGGAGCTGGTGGAGCCGGTGCTGGTGGAACGGGGCACCACCGCGCCACCGCGCTGAACGGACCCGCGGGAGGTCAGCCGGACCGCGACCAGCAGGGCGGCACCCCAGACCAGGAACCAGGCGTCCCAGCAGAGCACGTGCCAGCGCAGCGCCCGCTCGTCGGCGACCGGCCCGAGGTCCAGCAGCCCGGTGAGCACGGCGCCGCCGAGCAGCACGTTGGCCGCTCCCCAGAGGGTGAGGAGCAGCCCGGCGAGCAGTGCCAGCACGCGCACCCCGCGCGGGGTCGGGCGGAGCAGCGCCAGCGCCAGCGCGGCGGCCACCAGCTTCGCGGCGACGACACCGGTCCCCAGCAGCAGGGCCGGCGCCGAGCGGTCCTCGGCGAGCGACTGGAACGTGCCGCCGACGGTGTCCAGCAGCGCCGTCCCGCCCGCCGTCCAGTACGCGGTGACCGCGGCCGAGGCCAGCGCGAGCCCGGCCGCCGCCCCGGCGGCCGCACGCGCGGCGGCGCTCACCGCGGGGCCGTCAGACGACGCGCTCGAACACCGCGGCGAGGCCCTGACCGCCGCCGATGCACATGGTCTCCAACCCGTAGCGGACCTCGCGGCGGCGCATCTCGTGCGCCAGGGTGGCCAGGATGCGGGCGCCGGTCGCGCCGACGGGGTGGCCGAGGGAGATGCCGGACCCGTTGACGTTGACGCGGTCGCGGTCGTCGGCCCCCAGGTCCCACTCGCTCAGGCAGGCCAGTACCTGGCTGGCGAAGGCCTCGTTGAGCTCGATGAGGTCCATGTCGGAGAGCTTCAGGCCGGTCCGCTGCAGGACGGCGGCCGTGGCCGGCACCGGCCCGATGCCCATGGTCTCCGGCGGGACGCCGGCGACCGACCAGCCGACCATCCGCACCATCGGCTCCCAGCCGCGGCGCTCGGCCTCCTGGCGGGTGGTGACGACGCAGACCGCGGCGCCGTCGTTCTGCCCGGAGGCGTTGCCGGCGGTCACGGTGGCCTCGGGGTCGACCCGGCCCATCACCGGGCGCAGCTTGGCGAGGTCCTCCATGGTGGTCTCCGGGCGGGGGTGCTCGTCCTCGGTGACCACCCGGGCCGGCGTCTTGCGGGTGGCCGGCACCTCGACGCCGATGATCTCCTCGGCGAAGCGGCCCTCCCGGATGGCGGCACCTGCGGCCTGCTGGGAGCGGAGCGCCCAGGCGTCCTGCTCGAGCCGGTCGATCCCGTAGTCGCGGCGGACGTTCTCCGCCGTCTCGAGCATCCCGCCGGGCACCGGGTGGTGGATCCCGCCGGCGGTCTCGCGGGCACGGGCCAGCCGGTCGTGCAGCATGACGCCGTCGCCCGTGGCGCCGGTGCGCAGCCCCAGCGCGTAGTGCTCGACGTTGCTCATCGACTCCACGCCACCGGCGACGACGACCTTGCCGGCGCCCGCGGCGACCTGCATCGCGGCGTAGACGACGGCCTGCAGCCCGGAGCCGCAGCGCCGGTCGATCTGCAGGCCGGGGACCTGCACGCCCAGCCCGGCGTCGAGGGCGGCGATCCGGCCGATCGCCGGGTTCTCACCGCTGGGGCTGCAGTTGCCCAGGATGACGTCGTCGACCTCCCCCTCACCGAGGCCGGTGCGCTCGGCCAGCCCGCGCAGCGCCGTGGCGGCGAGCGCGTTGGCCGACAACCCGGCGAAGACGCCGCCGAAGCGGCCGACAGGGGTGCGGAGCGGTGAGCAGATGACGACGTCGTCCATGGCTCAACTCTGCCACCGTCCCCGGTCAGCGGCGCAGCCCGGCCGACCGCTGGCCGGAAGGGCCGGCCGGTGGGACCACGACGAGGGTCAGAGCGGCTCGGCGCAGTAGACCTTGCCGTCCTCGTCGTTCGAGGTCCCCCACCACAGCACGGCGGTGGCGCTGGGCACCTCGGTGCACAGGTCGTCGGCGTCCGCGGCGTCGAACGCGTCGCCGGTCATGTCGGTGTCGGTGCCGACGATCTTCGCCTGCGCCTCGTCGTCGTCGCAGGCGACGGTCTCGAAGCTGGTGCCCTCGGGCTTGACGCAGTCGCCGATCCCCGGGTCGCCGGCGCCCAGGAAGCTGAGCAGCAGGCCCAGGGCGACGACCAGCCCGAGGACGCCACCGAGGATCGGCAGCAGCCGGCGGGACTTCTTCGTCGGCTGACCGAAGGCCTGCGCGCCGGCGGGCCGACCGAACGCCTGCGGCGGGCCGGGCGGCGGCCCCCACGGCTGCTGGCCCCAGCCGGCCGGGGTGCCCGCCGGAGGCTGTTGCCCCCAGCCCGCGGACCGACCCGCCTGGCCGGGGCCCTGCTCCGGCGGCTGCGGGCCGCCGGCACCTGGGGTGCTCACATCGATCTCCTGGTCTCGCGACGGTCTGACCAGCAGATCCTCACCCATCCCCGCCCAGCAGCCGCACCGCTGGGACACGGTCGGCGCGTCACGTCCCCCGGTCGGGGGACGGACGCCCACCGGCCGGGGTCAGTCCTGCGGCTTGGCCATCACCTTGTGCGCGGCCGCCTTGACCGCGTCGGGCAGCACCCGGTTCGCCGCCGCCTGGGCCTTGGTCGCCAGCGACGCCGCGACGACCTTGCGCTCGCCGGCCATCATCGCCTCGAAGCCCTGCGCGGCGACCTCGTCGGGCTGGTCCTTGGGGCCCTGGCCCATCGCGGTGTCCTCCAGGCCCGCGCGGTCGAAGAAGTTCGTGTCGACCGGTCCGGGCATCAGCGAGGTGACGGTGACCGCGGAGTCCTTGTCCTTCAGCTCTGCCTGCACCGCCTCGGTCAGCGACTGCACGAAGGACTTGGAGGCGTTGTAGACCGGCTGGTAGGCGCCGGGCATCGTCGAGGCGATCGAGGAGGTCACCAGCACCCGGCCAGAGTCCCGGGCGGTCATCTCGACCAGGGCGAGCTTCAGCAGCGCGGCGGTGGCGACCACGTTGAGCTGCATGATCGCCAGGTCGTCGGCCCAGTCGGTGTCGACGAAGGCGCCGCTCTCGCCGACGCCGGCGTTGATCGCGGCGGCCTCCAGCGGCCGGCCGAGCTCCTGCACCCGGGACCACAGCTGGGCCACCCCCTGCTCGGTGCGGAGGTCCGCCTGGACGGGGACGACGTGCGCACCGGCGGCCTGGACGAGCATCGCCGCCTTCTCGATGCCGGCGTCCTCGGCGGTGGCGACGACGTCGTAACCGTGCTGGGCGAACTGCTTGGCGAGCTCGAGGCCGATGCCGCTGGAGGCACCGGTGACGAGCGCGAGGGGCTTGGTCTGGGGCTCGGTGACGTTCTGGCTCATGGCCGGCCGGATACCCCGCAGCGGGCGGGCCGGAACACCCTCAGACCCAGATCGCCCGCAGCGCCCGCAGCACGTTGCCGCCCAGGACCTGCACGATCTCCTCGTCGGTGAAGCCGTCGCGCACCAGCCAGGCGGCGATGTTGGCGAAGTTCTCCGTCGGGTTCTCCAGGCCGTCGACGTAGGGCACCCGCTCCGGCACCGGGGCACCCGGCCGCGGCTCGGTGGCCAGCAGACCGGCGAAGGTCGTGTGCAGCCCGACGTGGTCCCCGTAGAGGGTGTCCGGGCCGAAGGCGACGGCGTCGATGCCGACCAGGTCCAGGCAGTACCGGAAGTGGTCCATCACCGAGGCGATGCTGTGCCGGGGGTGGGCGTGCGAGACCGTCGTGTGCGGCGCGGCGGACATGCCGATCACCCCGCCGGTGTCGGCGACGGCCCGCAGCACGTCGTCGCCCTTGAGCCGCGGGATGTCCCAGACGGCGCGCGCGCCGGCGTGGGTGATGAACACCGGCCGGTCGGAGGCCGCGCAGGTGTCGATGCCGGTCCGGTCGGACGAGTGCGAGACGTCGACGGCCAGCCCCAGCTGGTTCATCCGCCGCACCGCCCGCCGGCCCAGCGCGGTGAGACCGCCGTCCACCAGCTCGTTGAGCCCCGACCCGAGGGCGTTGGAGTCGGAGTAGGCGATGCCGATCTGCCGGATGCCCAGGCCGTAGAGGACGTCGAGCTTGTCCAGGTCGTTGCCGATCGGGGTGGCCGCCTCCAGCCCGAACACCAGCCCCACGCCGCCGGCGGCGTGGGTGGCCTCGATGTCGGCGACGGTGCGGATCACCCCGACGTCGGTCTGGTGGGCGAGGTCGGCCAGCCGCATGCCGAGGTCGAGCACGACGTCGTCCCACTGCCACGGGGCGTTGCCGGTGACGCAGGCGGTGCCGTCCATCATGTTGTCGAACACGGCGGTCAGCCCGGACGCGCGCAGCCCGGCGAACGCGGTGTGCTGCCGGCCGGTGCGGTTGTACCGCGGGGTGTCGGCCATGTCGGCCGGGAACAGCACCGGGTGGTCGTGCAGGCTGATCGTGATGTGCTCGGCGAGCAGCCGCTGGGCCCGGTCGACCTGCTCAGGCGTGAACCCGCCGTCGTAGGGCGGCACCCGGCCGGACTCCGGCGCGAGCGGCACCACGGGCAGGGCCAGGTCACCCTGCAGGTAGTCGTAGGACTGGTAGGTCATCGGATGCCTCCTGCGGCGAGCCGGTCCCAGAGCGCGGCCCAGGCGCGCATGCCCTCGCCGATCCGGGCGATGCGCATGAACTCGTTGGGTGCGTGGTGCTTCTCGTCGGCGGTGGCGAAGGAGAAGAACAACGTCTTGGCGCCCAGCGCCGACTCGAACAGCGTGGTCGCCGGCAGGGTCCCGGCGATCACCGCGAGCAGCACCTCCTGACCCGGGTAGACCTCCGCCAGCGCCTCCCGGGCGGCCACCACCGCCGGGTGGTCGGGCTCGATCCGGTAGGCGGGCACCCGCCCCGGGTCGGCCCGCACCTCGACCCGCACCCCGGGGACGGCGACCGCGGCGACGTGCGCGGTGATCGCGGCGACCACCCGGTCGGGGTCCTGCCGGCCGACCAGCCGGCAGGACACGTGCCCGACGGCGCGGTGCGGGATGACGGTGTATCTGCCGCCGGCGGTGATGCCGTTGACCTCCAGCGTCGGCCGCTCCCACAGCCGCGCCAGCGTGGAGTAGCCGGCCTCGCCGAACAGCTCCGGCGCGCCGACGGCGGCCCGGTAGTCCTCGTCGTCGAAGTCGACGGCGTCGATCTCCGCCCGGCGCTCCGGGGACAGCTCGTCCACCCCGTCGGCGAAGCCGGCCACCGCCACGGCGCCGTCCGCCGTGTGCAGCGACGCCAGGATGGTGGCCAGCGCGTGCACCGGGTTGGCCACGGTCCCGCCGTAGCGGCCCGAGTGCAGGTCCTCGGCCGCCCCGGTGACGACGACGTCGAGGGCGACCAGGCCCTTGGACGCGATCGAGATCGACGGCTCGGTGGGCCGCCACATGGCCCCGTCGGCGGAGATGACCAGGTCGGCCGCGAGCTCGGCGGCGTGCGCGCGCACGTAGGCGGGCAGGTGCGGGCTGCCGATCTCCTCCTCCCCCTCCAGCAGGAACCGCACGTTCAGCGGCAGCGCGCCACGCTGGGCGAGCATCGTCCGGGCCATCTCCAGCACCAGCAGGACCGGTCCCTTGTCGTCGGTCACCCCGCGGCCGCGCAGCACGTCCCCGTCGACGACCAGCTCGAACGGCGGCGTCCCCCACTCGGCGAGGTCGCCGGTGGGCTGCACGTCGTAGTGGCCGTAGACCAGGACCGTCGGGGCGCCGGGGGCGCCGAGCCAGTCCGCGCGCACCACCGGGAAGCCGTCGGTCTCCTCGACCCGGCCGTCGGCCCAGTCCAGCCGGCCGGCCAGCCACTCCGCGGCCGCCCGCATCGTCGCCACCGGCGCGCTCCGGCTGTCGCTGGGGATCGCCACGTACTCGGCGAGGTCGGCCAGGAAGCCGGGCGGCAGGGCGTCGACGGCAGCGGTCATCGGGAGCTCTCCTCAGCGGTGCGGCGGGCCGCGGCGAGCGCCGCGGTCCGGGCCATCTCGTTGCCGACGACCATCAGGCCCTCGTCCACGCCCATCCCGGGCTTGGCCAGCACCTGGGCGGCCTCGCACGCCATGGCGACGTGCGCGGTCACCTGCGCCGACCGGTCGGTCTCGGTGCAGGTGCCGCCGCAGAACGCCTCCAGCCCGGCGTCGCGGACCAGCAGCAGCGCCTCGACGGTGTCGGTGAGCGAGCCCAGGTCCGGGGTCTTCACGTGCACCACGTCCGCCGCGCCCGCGGCGACGAAGGCCCGGACGTCGTCCAGGGTGTTGCACCACTCGTCGACGACGACCCGCACGCCGCTGCCCAGCGCGGCGAGCTCGGCGCGCAGCTGCGCGCAGGCCTCGAGCTGGCCGGCCCGGCTGCCGCCGTCGACCGGGTGCTCGACGGCCAGGTCGAACGGCGCGCACAGCTCGCCGAGCCGGGCCAGGTAGCCGGCCACGGCGCGGACGTCGCCGTCGAAGAGCAGGCCCGGGGTGCCGTAGGTGTCCACGTGCAGCCGCGGCCGGTACCCGCCGTCCGGGCGGAGCCGGCCGATCCGGGCGACCAGCCACCGCAGGTAGTCGGCCAGCCCCTCCCCCGCCGGGCCGAGGTCCGCCGGGGAGGCGAACAGGCCGTGCGGCAGGACGTCGACGCCGCGCAGCACCATCTTCTCGGCGTTGCCGTACCGGTCGTCGCCGGACTGCGCGTACAGCGGGACCGGCCGCAGCGGGGCGCCGGTGCGGTACTCGTCGCGGACGACCTCGGCCATCGTCACCCGGGCCGCGCGGCCGGCGGCGGCGAGCACGGCCTGGCTGATGCCGTAGCGGAGGGCGGTGTGCAGCCGCCCGGCGCCGGTCTCCACCGCGTCGAGCTCCTCGGCCAACGCCCTGAAGCCGGTGACCTCCCGGCCGACCAGCCGGGGGGCGACGTGGCTGAGCACGTCCTCCCGGCCGCGGGACGCGGAGAAGACCGGGTCGCGCCCGGCGGCGCCGGCGTACTGCACGGCGGCGCAGTCGCCGAACTCGACCGAGCCGTCGTCGAGCACCAGCAGCACCGACAGGGCCTCGGCCGGCTGCCGGACCGTTCTGAACCCGGGGGTCAGCGGCGGCCCGGCGTAACCGAAGCCGTCGCGCACCGCCCCGGCCCGGACGGCCGCCTGGTCGTCGGTGAAGAAGCCGCCGCGGACCGGGACGGCGAGCACCTCGGCGATCCGCGGCAGCCCCACCTCAGCCGGCCAGCATCGTCTTGATCGAGCGCCGCTCGTCCATGGCCGCGTAGCCCTCGGCGACCTGCGCCAGCGGCAGGGTCAGGTCGAAGACCGCGCCCGGGTCGAGCCGGCCGTCCATCACCCGCCCGATGAGGTCGGGCAGGTACCTGCGCACCGGGGCGATCCCGGCGCTGACCGACAGGTGGTTCCGCACGACCGGGAACAGCGGGATCTCCGGCGAGGTGTGCGGCACCCCGACCGCGCCCACGCTGCCGCCGACCCGGGCCATGCCCAGCGCCATCTCCCAGGACTGCGGGGTGCCGACCGCCTCGACGACGTGCCGGACGCCCCGCCCGCCGGTCAGCTCGCGGACGGCGGCGATGCCCTCCTCGCCGCGCTCGGCGATGACGTCGGTGGCGCCGAAGGTGCGGCCGAGCGCGGCCCGGTCCTCGTGCCGGCTCATCAGCACGACGCGCTCGGCGCCCAGCACCGCGCGGGCCCCGAGCACCGCGCACAGCCCGACCGCGCCGTCGCCGATCACCGCGACGGTCGAGCCCTGCTCGACCCCCGCCAGCACGGCCCCGTGCAGCCCGGTGGCCATCACGTCCGACAGCGTCAGCAGCGCCGGCAGCAGCGCGTCGTCGACGCCGTCCGGGCCGCCCGGGACGGTGACCAGCGTGCCGTCGGCGTGAGGCACCCGCACCGCCTCGCCCTGCCCGCCGTCCGACCCGGGGGCGCCGAAGCCGCCGCCGTTGTCGCAGCGGGTCTGCACGCCGTCCTGGCAGGCCGGGCAGGTGTTGTCCGACCAGGCGAACGGGGCGACGACGAGGTCGCCGGGGCGCACCGTGGTGACCTCGGCGCCGACGTCGGTGACCACGCCGATGAACTCGTGCCCGGTCCGGGAGCCGGCGGCGCGGTCGATGATCCCGCGGTAGGACCACAGGTCCGATCCGCAGATGCAGGAGCGGAGGACCCGGACGACGGCGTCGGTGGGCTCGACGAGGGCGGCGTCCGGGACGTCCTCGACGGTGACGGTCCCGGCGGCCTGGTAGACGGCGGCGCGCATCAGTGGCTCTCCTGCTCGGTGGTGGGGAGGGCGGCGGCGAAGGCGGCGAGCTCGTCGAGGTTGGCCACCTCGTTGACCCGCCGGCCGTCCTCGATGTCGTGGACCAGCTCGCCGATCTTGCTGAAGATCGGCCCGTCCAGGTCGCGCAGCATGCTGTCGATCTCGGTCTTCCGCTTCCGGACGACGAGGTCGCGGTAGATGCCGCTGTACTGCTTGGCGCTGCGCCGGTTGAACGCGGCCAGCCGGTCCAGCGAGCCCTCCAGGTCGGCGGGGTCGAAGCCGTCGAAGCTCTCCACCGGCACCGGCGCCTGGGCCAGCACCTCGCGGGCGAGCGCGACCATCAGCGGCTGGTACTCCGGCCGCTCGAGGCTCTCGGCGATGGTCAGGTCGGAGACCGCGCCGGCCCACAGCATCGCGCCGTAGGCCTCCTTGCCCCACAGGTAGCCGAGCACGTTGCCGGTCGGCTGGGCGTAGGGCAGCAGCTCGGCCAGCTCGCGCACCCGCGGGGTGATCGCGCCACCGGCCAGTTCGCCGACGTGGAAGGCGGCGACGTTGCCCTGGACGATCCGGCCGGGGCCGAGGTAGTCGGCGCCGACGTTGATGAAGCTGGAGACCACCCGGTCGGCGCCCAGGGCCTCGACCAGCACGTCGGCGGTGAGCCCGTTCTGCACGGTGAGCACGTAGCCGTCGGGTGCCAGCCGGTCGCGCAGCAGCTCGGCGGCGGCCGGGGTGTGGTGGCTCTTCACCGCCACGATCGCCCGGTCGATCCGGTCGGGCAGCCCGTCGGGGGTGACCGCGGGGACCGCGACGGTGAACTCCTCGACCGGGCCCTCGATGGACAGGCCGTGCTCCCGGATGGCGGCGACGTGCTCGGCGTCGACGTCGCAGAGCAGCACGTCGTGCCCGGCGCGGGCCATGTGCGCGCCGAGCGTGCCGCCGATGGCGCCGGCGCCGATGACCACGAGCGGCGAGCTCATGCGCTCACCTGCGCGGGCACGACCCGGTCGAGGAACCCGCGCAGCGTGGCCTGGAACAGCTCGCGCTCCTCGTTCTGCGGCGAGTGCCCGGAGTTCTCGAACACCACCAGCTCGGCGTGCGGCAGCAGCGACGCGATGGTCTCCGAGGAGCTGACCGGGGTGACCCAGTCGTACCGGCCGACGGTGACCAGCGTCGGGGCGGTCACCGCGGGCAGGTCGGCCGTGAGGTCGTAGCTGCCCCAGTTGTGCTGGAAGCACCAGTTGTGCGCCTCGTGCCGGTAGTACCCGGCCTCCACCGCCGCCGCGGACCGCTCCGGGTCGTAGTGCTTGTCGTAGAGCGGGATGAGCTCGCTCCACAGCTGCTTGAGGTCCGCGTCGTCCCGGGTCTCGCCGTGCCAGTAGCGGTTGAACCGCTCCCAGTCGATCTCCACCCGGTCCTGGTTGCGGGCGTTCTCGAACGCCAGCTCCAGGTTCGAGCCGTCCGCGGAGGTGTCCCGCAGCACGATCGCCGACACCCGGTCGGGGTACCGGACGGCGTACTCCAGGGCGATGAAGCCGCCGTAGGAGCCGCCGGCCACCACGATCTGCTCCGCGCCCGCCCACTCGCGCAGGCCCTCCACGTCGGCGGCCCACTGCTCGTGCGAGTAGGGCGGGATGCCCTCGGAGAGCCCGCAGCCGCGGGCGTCGAACACGATCACCCGGAACCGGTCGGCGAGCGTGCCGAAGGTCGCCTTGGGCTCGGCCAGGGAGCCGATGCCCCCGCCACCGTGGTGGGCGATGAGGACGGGTGCGTCCTCGGGCCCGAGCACCTCGACGTTCAGCCGGCAGCCGTTGATGGTCACGTCCACGTGGACGCCTCCTCAGGAGTTCGGGCGCCCGCGGTCCAGCGGGCGACGGTCTGGTCGAGCACGGGCAGCGGCAGCGCGCCGCTGCCGAGCACCACGCCGTGGAAGGCCCGCAGGTCGAACCGGTCGCCGAGTTCCGCGCGGGCGCGCTCGCGGAGCCGGACGATCTCGCGCTTGCCGACCACGTAGGCCAGCGCCTGGCCGGGCCAGCAGATGTAGCGGTCGACCTCGCTGGTGACGTGCTCGCGGGTGGTGGCGGTGTGCTCGTACATGAACTCGATGGCGCGGGAGCGGGACCAGCCGAAGGCGTGCACCCCGGTGTCCACGACCAGCCGGCAGGCGCGCAGCGAGGCGAACGACAGCATGCCCAGCAGCGCGACGTCGCCGCTGTACAGGCCCATCTCCTCGGCGAGCTGCTCGGCGTAGAGCCCCCAGCCCTCGTTGAAGCTGCACGCCTCGACGTCCAGGTGCTGCCGGTATCGCGGCAGGTCCAGCGTCTGCGCGGTGGCCAGCTGCAGGTGGTGGCCGGGGACCGACTCGTGGAAGGCCAGCGCCTCGTACTCGAACCGGAAGCGCTCGGTGGGGTGGGTGGTCTGCAGGCAGTGCGCGCCCGGGCGGCTGCCGTCCACGGCGGGCGGCCGGTAGTAGGCCAGCGCGGCACCCTCGGCGTCCAACGGGTCGATCTCCTCGATGACGCACGGCGGGATGTCGTGACGCGGGAACCAGGCGTCCTGCGCCGCCTGCGCACGCTGCAGGGCCTGCTCGGCGACGTCGACGATCTGCGCGCTGGTCTCGAAGCGCAGCGACAGGTCGCTGCGCAGCCGCTCGGCGATGGCCGGGAAGTCACCGACGCCGAGGGCGCGGCGGCCGATCTCCAGCCAGCGCGGCCGCAGCTCGGCGAGGGTGTCCAGCCCGATCTGGTGGATCTCGGCGGGGGTCAGCTCGGTGGTGGTGTGCCGGGCGACGGCGTCCGCGTAACCCTCGGCCCCGCCAGGGATCGCGCTGATGCCGACCCGGTCGTCGGGGCGGGCGACCGGCAGCAGCTCGGTGCGCAGCCGCTCGGCCAGCGCGGCCATCGCCGGGCGGACGGCGGAGCGCAGCGTCTCCCGGGCCCGCTCGCGCACCGCCGGGTCGGCGGAGGCGGTCGGCGCGAGCAGCGCGTCGTCGTCGAGGTCCCGGCCGAGGTGGCCGGTCAGCTGGCCGAGGGCGTGCTGCACGCCCAGCGCCGTCGGGGTGCGCCCGTCGGCGGCCTCCTGCGCGTACCGCTCCCCCAGCGCGGCGAGGAACGGGCCGATGCCGGCCAGCCGCTCCTCGTAGCGCCGGGCGCCGTCGGGGTCGGCGATGGTCATCGCCGGGACCGCCTGGAACACCAGGCCCTGCCGGCTGACGTAGCCCTTCGCCGAGGCGTTGGCCGCCCACAGCGAGTGGTGCGCGTCCCGGCCGGCGCCGCGGGAGAGGACCGTGAGCACCGCGTGGTCGACCTGCCCCGCCGCGTCGAGCTGCGCGGTGTCCAGCGCCGCGAGCTCGGCGTCGATCGCGGCGAAGTCGGCGGCGGCGGCCTCGCTCGCGGCCCGGCTGGGGTCGCCGGCCAGGGCGTCGAACTCGGTGAGGCCGAGCAGCGTCGCGTTGTAGGGGTCGTAGCTGTGCTGCGTGCGGAAGTACCGCTCACCGAGCTCGGTGAGTCGGGCTGCTTCGTCGGGCATGGGATCCGATCCGGTCAGAAGAGGCTGTGGCCGCCGTCGATGGACAGCGTCTGGCCGCTGACCCAGCCGGCCGAGGGGACGGCGAAGAACAGCACCCCGCGGGCGATGTCCTGCGGTGTGCCGGTGGCCCGGACGGCGATCTTCTCCAGCAGCGCCTGCTGTCCGTCGGGGCCGTAGCCGTCCCACTGCGCCTGGGTGGTGGGGTTGGAGAGCACGAAGCCCGGCGCGATGCAGTTGACGGTGATGCCGAACGGGCCGAGCTCGTGCGCCAGCTGCCGGGTGAAGCCGATCTGCGCGGCCTTCGCCGAGGCGTAGGCCTGGATGCCGGTGAGGCTCACGCTGCGCCCGGCGCCGGAGGAGATCGTGACGATCCGCCCGTACCGCCGGCGCTTCATGCTGCGGGCGGCGGCCCGGGTGCAGTTCAGCGTCGTGCGCAGGTTGGCGTCGACGACGGCGTCCCAGGCGGCGTCGGTGAGCTCGTCGATCGGGGTGTGCGTCTGCCCGGTGACCCCGCCGGCGTTGTTCACCAGCACGTCGACGTCCCCGACCGAGGCGAAGAACTCCTCGACCGCGGCGGAGACCGACAGGTCCACGGTGTCCTTGTCGACCTCGTGCACCCTCGCCCCGGCGTCCCGCACGGTGCGGGCGATCGCCTGCCCGATGCCCTGCGCCGTCCCGGTGACGACGGCGACCTGCCCGTCCAGCTCTCCCACGTCTCAGTCCTCGGTCTCGGGGTCGTCGGTCTCGTCCACGTCGTCGGTCGGGGCCACCGGACCGGCGCGGAAGGCGCGGTGGATGAGCACCGACTCCTCCCACTGCCGCATCCGCTCCAGCCCGGCGGTGCCGACCCGCTGGAAGACCCCCTCGACCAGCGCCTCGACCAGCACGACGAGGCCGGCGAAGGAGTCGAAGGGCACGCCGTCCACGGCGATCGGCAGCACCACGTCGGCGTCGTCGGCGGCCGGGGAGAGCTCCTCGTCGGTGATGACCAGCACCGCGGCGCCCTGCTGCTTGGCCAGCGCGGCCAGCCGCTTGGCCGGCAGCTCGTGCCGGCGGAGGTCGAAGATGACCGCGACCGAGTCCCGGCCCATCGACAGGTAGCTGCCGATGTCCCGGCCCAGCGGCTCGGTGGCCAGCACCACGCCGGGCACCAGCTGGTCCAGCTGCAGCACCAGGATCTGGCCGACGTAGCGGGAGAAGTAGCCACCGCTGACGACGATGCTGCGGGCCGGGCCGGCCAGCATCGCCACCGCGGCGTCGAACTCGCTCGGCGGCACGGTGGCGGTGAGCCGCTCGACCAGGCCGAGCCGCTGGGCGATCGACCGCTGGAACAGCGTCCCGTCGCCCTCGCCGGTGAGCCGGTCCGCGGCCCGGCGGACCGGCGCGTTCAGCTGCTGGGAGATCTCCTCGTGCAGCAGCTGCTGGAAGTCCGGGTAGCTGCCGATGCCCAGCCGCGCGACCAGCCGCAGCACGGTCGGCGTGCTCGTCCCGGCGGCCCGGGCCAGGGTGGCCGCGCTGGCCAGCCCCGCGCTCGGGTAGTTGGCCAGCAGCGAGCGGGCCACCTTCTTCTCCGCCGGTGTGAGCTCGTCCATCCGGGCGAACACGTCGTCCCTGATCTGCGTCATGCGCGGTGCCCCCGTCCCCGCCCGGCTCAGGTGTGGGTGACCAGGCGGTCGCCGTCGGAGTAGGCCGCGAACATGGCCGGCGAGTTGTGGCCGACCACGATGGAGGCGTCCGCACCGACCGCGATCAGCCCGCCCATGGCCGAGCGGGGCTCCAGCTCCGCGGCGACCGTCGCCGCGATGGCGGCGTCCATCGGCATGCCGAGGTAGCGCACCCGCGCGGCGACGTCGGCGGCGACCACGCCCTGGAGGAAGGCCTCGCCCTCACCGGTGCAGGAGATGGCACCCACGCCGTCCCGGGCGTAGGTGCCGGCGCCGACGATCGGGGTGTCGCCGACCCGGCCCTCGCTCTGGTTGACCATCCCTCCGGTGGAGGTGGCCGCCGCGAGCCGGCCCTGCACGTCGATCGCGACCGCGCCGACGGTCCCGTGCCGGGAGCCCTCGAGCACCCGGTCCTGCACGTTGCGCAGCTGCTGCTGGCGGGCCGGGGTGAGGAAGTACTCCGGGGGGACCGTGGCGAGGTCCCAGCCGGTGAGCCGGTCCTCGGTCGGGGCGATGAGCAGCACCGCCGGCGTCTCCTCCATGACCTTGCGGGCCGCGTGCACCGGGTTGCGGGCGTGCCGGCAGGCGGCGATCGCGCCGGCCCGGCCGTCGCCGGTCATCACGCACGCGTCCAGCTCGGCGGTGCCCTCGGCGGTCAGCGCGGCACCGCGGCCGGCGTTGAACAGCGGGTCGTCCTCCAGCCGCTCCACGGTCGCGCAGACCGCGTCCAGCGCGGACCCGCCGGCGGCCAGCACCGCGGCGCCGGCCAGGTAGGCGGCGGTCAGGCCCTCGGTGTAGCCGCCGGCCTCCTCGAGCGAGAGCTCCTCGACGCGGCCGCCGGCCCCGCCGTGCAGGACCAGGGCCCAGCCGCTGGCCGACGGGGGGACGTGGAACAGCTGCATCGGGCGCGGTTCTCCTGGCTGGGCTGGGCGGGTGGGGGCGTCGGCCGGCCGGGTCACCGGCCGCCGGCCTGACGGGTGATGTAGTTCACGGCGACGAAGGACCGGAAGACGGCCAGCAGGTCGTCCCCGGTGATCGCCACCGTCCGCTCGCCGGTGCGCTCGACGCCGCGGGCCCAGGTGGCCACCTCGGCCATGTCCCCGGTCTGCACGTCCAGCTCCAGCGTGGCCGGCCGGCTGATGCCCGGCGTCCCGACGGTGCCCGCGGCGACCGCGCGCATCGCCCGCTCGGCCCCCTCGCGGATCAGCCGGCAGGACTCGGTCGGGTGCAGGTTGGCGGCGCTGAACCGGGTGATCGACTCCTTGGTGACCACGTGCTCCGCGCCCGGCGCGAACTTCTCGGTCTGCGCCCAGGTGACGGCGTCGCCGGACACGAAGGCGATCGGGACGCCGACGTGCTCGGCGACGAGGGCGTTGATGCCGCTCTCTCCCACCTCGGTGCCGTTGACCCGGGCGGCGGCGAACACCTCCGGGTTGTAGGTGTGCGACAGCGTGGAGGGCTCGCCGGAGATCGACCCGTGGTAGCCGACCAGGAAGACGGCGTCGAAGGAGTCGTCGAGCCCCTGCATCATGTACAGCGGCTTGTGCCGGCCGGAGACGTAGCTGGCGCCGCCGGCCACCGCGCGCGGGTCGAGGTTGGCCATGGTGCCGTGCGAGTCGTTGAGCACGACCTCGGTCGCGCCGCCGGCGAGCGCGCCCTCGATGGCCGCGTTGACCTCGGCGAGCATCAGCTGGCAGCCCACCTCGTAGCGGGCGCCGCCGCTGGGCCGGCACTGGTCCCAGTCGACGATGCCGGCGACGCCCTCCATGTCGAACGAGATCCAGGTCTTCATCGGTGCTCCTGCGGGACGTTGGGGACGGGGATCAGCGCCAGCTCGCCGGCCTTGAGGCAGGCGCTCTCGTGCGCGGGGCCGACGGCGAGCAGCGGCGGGTCGTTCTCGCGGCAGATCTCGCTGGCCAGCGGGCAGCGGGGGTGGAACCGGCAGCCGGCCGGGACGTCGTAGGGGCTCGGCGGCTCCCCCTCGACCTCGAACCCGTCGTTGACGCTGGTCTCGGTCATCCGCGGGATGGAGTCGATCAGCGCCCGGGTGTAGGGGTGCCGGGGTTCGGTGAACAGCTGCGCGGTCTCGGCGACCTCGACGATCCGGCCCAGGTACATCACCGCGACCCGGTCGGCCAGGTGCTGCACGACCGCCAGGTTGTGGGCGATGAACAGGATGCTGAGCCCCAGCTCGGTGCGCAGCGTCGCGAACAGGTCGAGGATCGTCGCCTGCACCGAGACGTCGAGCGCGGAGACCGGCTCGTCGGCGATGAGCACCTCGGGCCGGACGGCCAGCGCGCGGGCGATCGCCAGCCGCTGCCGCTGCCCGCCGGAGAACTGGCTGGGGTAGGCGCCCAGCACGTCCTCCTCCAGGCCCACCAGGTTCAGCAGCCGGACGCTCTCGGCCCGCACCTGCGAGCGGGGCACGATCTTGTGCAGCAGCAAGAGCTCGGACAGCATCCGGCCGATCGGGATCCGCGGGTTCAGCGAGGAGTACGGGTCCTGGAACACCATCTGCACCCGGCGGGAGGACTCCTTGTCCCGCCGGGCCGGCGCGGGCTCCCCGGCGACCGACACCTCACCACTGCTGGCGGTGGTGCTGCCCACCAGGATCTTGGCCAGCGTGGACTTGCCGGACCCGGACTCCCCGACCAGCGCGAGGATCTCGCCGGGCCGCACGTGCAGGTCGACGCCGTCCAGCGCGGTCAGGGTGCCGGTCCCGCCGTTGGCCAGGCGGGACAGCCACGACGTCCCGCTCTCGTACCGCTTGGTCAGCGCGCTGACCCGGAGCACCGACGGCTCGGAGGTCTCGGGCGTCGTCGTCCCGTTCATGCCAGCACCTCGTCGTCCAGCCGGTCGCTCTCGAAACAGGCGGCCAGCCGGCCGGGGAGGACCTCGGCCAGCGGGGGCATCGCCTCGGTGCAGTGCGGGCGCACGTAGCCGCAGCGCGGCGCGAACGGGCAGCCCTCGGGCCGGTCGGAGACGTTCGGCGGGAAGCCGGGGATCGGGATCAGCAACCGGTCGGGGCGGTCGAAGTCCGGCGCGGACTCCAGCAGCCCCCGGGTGTAGGGGTGCCGCGGCTGGCGAAAGGTGTCCTTGACCCGGCCGGACTCCACGATGTGCCCGGCGTACATGACCGCCAGCTCGGAGCAGGTCTGGTTCACCACGGCCAGGTCGTGGGTGACGAACACCAGCGAGGTGCCGGTCTCGTCGCACAGCTTCTCCAGCAGCCGGAGCACCTGCAGCTGGACGGTGACGTCGAGGGCGGTGGTCGGCTCGTCGCAGAGCAGCAGCCGCGGCCCGCACGAGACGGCCATCGCGATCATGATCCGCTGCCGCAGCCCGCCGGAGAGCTCGTGCGGGTAGGCCCGTGCCCGGCGCGCCGGGTCGGGGATGCCGGTGCGGGCCATCATCTGCACGGCGAGCTCACCGGCCTCCTTCGCCGACAGCCCCAGGTGCCGGCGCGGCCCCTCGGCGATCTGGTCACCGACCCGCACGACCGGGTTCAGCGCCGTCATGGGCTCCTGGAAGATCATCGCGATCTCCGGGCCCATCAGCGTGCGGCGCTTCTTCGCCGGCATGGCCAGCAGGTCGACGCCGTTGTACTCGACCCGGCCGCTGAGCACCTCGACCGGCTTGGGCAGCAGCCCGGCGATCGCCCGCAGGGTCAGCGACTTGCCCGACCCGGACTCGCCGACGATGCCCATCCGCTGGCCCGGCTCGACGTCGAAGGAGACGCCCTCGACGATCGAGACGGTGCGGTCGCGGGAGGGCCGGACGCCCACGGTCAGGTCCTGCACGCTCAGCAGCGGCACGCCCGGCTGGACCGGCGCGTGCGAGGCCCGTCCGGCGGGCGCCGGGGCGGTGCCCTGGCCCGTGGCCTGCGTGGTGGTGCCTGCGGACATGGTCACTTCCTCCGCTCCGGGGACAGGAGGTCGGACAGGCCGTCCCCCAGCAGGGAGAGCCCGAGGCTGGTGACCACGACGGCCAGCCCGGGGATGGTGGCCTGCAGCCAGAACGTGGTGATGAACTCCTGGCCGTCCAGGATCATCGAGCCCCACTCGGCGGTCGGCGGCGCGATGCCCAGGCCCAGGTAGCCGAGGGTGACGATGGCCAGGATGTCCAGCACGATGTCGCTCATCGCGTAGATCAGCGCCTGCGACATCACGTTCGGGGCGATGTGCCGGACCAGGATCCGGCCGTGCGACATCCCGCCGAGGCGCGCGGCGACGACGTAGTCCTGCTTCTTGGCCACCAGCAGCTCGCCGCGCATGATCTTGGCGTAGGCGACCCAGGAGACCGCAGCGATCGCCAGGTAGATGCTCTTCTCGCCGCTGCCGAACACGAACACCAGCACGATGACCAGCACGTAGAAGGGGAAGGCGAAGAAGACGTCGACGATGCGCATGACGATCGTGTCGCCCCAGCCGCCGAAGTAGCCGGCCAGGGCGCCGGCCACCGACCCGACCACGAACGGGATGAGGACGGCGAGGAAGCCGATCCTCAGGTCCACCCGGGCGCCGTAGACCAGCCGGGTGTACACGTCCCGGCCGTACTTGTCGGTGCCCAGCCAGTGGTCGGCGCTCGGCGAGAGCAGCGCGTTCTGCAGGTCCTGCTTGATCGGGTCGTAGTGCGTGATCAGCGGCGCGAAGACCGCGGCGAGCACCAGCAGCCCGACGATGACCATGCCGGCCACCAGGGTGCCGTTGCGATACCAGGCCTTCAGCGACCGCGACCGGGCCGGCCGGCGCATCGCCCGGGTGGCCGTCGCCACCGCCGCGGTGGTCATGCGCGCTCCTTGCTGGAGAGGTCGACCCGCGGGTCGATGAGG
The DNA here is from genome assembly GCA_000620205.1 of Geodermatophilaceae bacterium URHA0031. Taxonomy (GTDB): domain Bacteria; phylum Actinomycetota; class Actinomycetes; order Mycobacteriales; family Geodermatophilaceae; genus Modestobacter. Next base: position 622,152 of record JHVP01000001.1, read on the forward strand.
GTGTAGACGACGTCGGTGAGGATCCCGACGGCGATCACGAACAGCGCCACGAACAGCGCGACGGCCTGGATGGTCGGGAAGTCCCGGGCGAAGATCGCGTTGATCATCAGCGAGCCGAGGCCGGGGATGGCGAACACCTTCTCGATCACCAGCGAGCCGCCGACCAGGTAGCCGAGGTTGACGCCGATGATCGAGACCGTCGGGATGGCCGCGTTGCGCAGCACGTGCCCGCGGAACAGCGAGACCCCGGCGGCGCCCTTGGACCGCGCCGTCCCCACGTAGTCGGCGCCGAGCACGTTGATCGTGGAGGCCCGCAGGCTGCGGATCGTCGTCGGTGACATCGCGATGGCCAGCGTGAGCGCCGGCAGGAACAGGTAGTACGGGTGCTCGGCGGGGGTCTGGCCGTAGCCGCCGACCGGGAAGGCGCCGAGCTTCACCGACAGCAGCAGGATGAGCATGATGCCGACCCAGAACTGCGGCATGCCCTGGCCGAGCAGGGTGAAGACCCGGACCAGCCCGTCGCGCACCCGGCCCGGCGCGGTCGCCGCGAGCGCGGCGAGCGGGACGCTGATCGCCAGCGAGAGCACCAGCGCGTAGGCCAGCAGCGACAGCGTGATCGGCACGGCCTGGGCGACCAGGTCGAACACCGGCCGCTGGTAGGTGAGGCTGGTGCCCAGGTCGCCGTGGAACAGGCGGCCCACGAAGATGAAGTACTGGGTCCACAGGGGCTTGTCCAGCCCGAGCTGGGTGTTCAGGGCCGCCACCCGCTCCGGGGTGGCGGTCTGCCCCAGGATGGTCAGCGCCGGGTTGCCCGGCAGCAGGTGGACCATGAAGAACACCACGATCGTGACCCCGATGACCACCGGGATCGACTGCAGCAGCCTGATCGGGACGAACCGGAAACGGTCGAGCACGCGCCCACCTCCTCACTCGGATGGAGCCCGGGTGGTGGCGCCGCCGGGCGACGGCGCCACCACCCGGGAGTTGTCACTCGGACTTGGAGACGTCCTCCAGGTGGTAGTTGCCGAGCGGCGTGACCTCGAAGCCGGACACCTTGTCGCTCATCGCGTAGGCGTACGGCGAGTAGTAGAGGTAGGCCGCGAAGGCGTCGTCGGCGACCTTCTCCTGCAGCTGCTTGTAGAGATCGGCCCGCTTGGCGTCGTCGGTCTCCGCCTGCGCCTGCTTGTTGATCGCGATGACCTCGGGGTTGTTGTAGCTGGTGTACGCCGAGTGCGAGCCGCCCTCGGGGTCCACCGCGAACGACGTCCACTCATCGGGGTCCGGGATGTCCATCGTCCAGCCGAGGATGATCATGTCGAAGTCCTGGGCGTTGCGAGCGGCGCGCACCGCGGTCGCGTCCAACGAGTTGATCTTGACGTCGATCCCGAGCTCCTTGAGCTGGGACTGGATGATCTGCGCGACCGACACCTGGTTCGGGTCGCCGGCGTTGATCAGGATGGAGGTCGAGAACCCGTTGGGCTGGGAGGACTGGGCGAGCTCCTGCTTGGCCTTGTCCAGGTCCAGCTGGGGGGCGTCGGGGTTCTTCGCGTAGTACGGCGTCCCCGGCGAGAGCAGCGAGTCCGCGGCCTGGCCGTTGCCGAACAGCACCGACTTGACCATCGCCTCGCGGTCCAGCGCGTAGGCGATCGCCCGGCGCACGTGCACGTCCTCGAACGGTGTCCGCAGCTGGTTGAACGCGAGGTAGTCCAGCCGCGTCGAGGGGAACGCCGTGGCGGTGATGCCGGGGGTGTCCTTCAGCGTCCCGAAGCCGGACCAGTCCGGGAACTCGTCGATGTCGATCTGCCCGCCCTGCAGCTGCAGCTTGCGGGTGTTGGCGTCGGGCACGACGGTCCAGGTGACGCTGTCCAGGTGCGGCCCGTCGCCCCAGTAGTCGGGGTTCTTGGTCACCTTGACGTACTGGCCCTGCTTCCACTCACCCCAGACGAACGGGCCGGTGCCGACCGGCGCCTCGTAGAACTGCTCGGACGTCAGGCCGCCGTAGTTCTCCGGGATGATGCCGTTGCTGAACAGCGACAGGTCGGCCAGCAGCGGGGCCCAGGCGTACTTGAGCTTGATGGTGACCGTGCTGTCGTCGGTGGCCTCCACCGAGTCGATCGCGGCGTTGATGAAGCCCCAGCCGTCGGCGCCGGTCTTGGTGTCCTCGTCGATGGAGAACTTGACGTCCGCGGCGGTCATCGGGTTGCCGTTGGTGAACTTCACGTCGTCGCGGAGCTTGATCGTGTACGTGAGCTTGTCGTCGGAGATCGTGTAGTCCGTGGCCAGCCACGGCTCCACCTTCGTGCCGTCCTGGCTGACCATGAACAGCGGCTCCATGATCTGTTCCATCACGTAGATCGAGCTGTTGTCGAACGTGGTGGTCTTGTCCATGGAGAGGATGTCGGCCTGGCGGGCGATGGTGAGGTCGCCGCCCTCGGTCGGGGTGCCGCCGGCGGCGCCGGAGTCGCTGGAACTCCCCCCGCCGCACGCGGTGAGCGCGAGCGCGGCGACGGCCGCGACCCCGACCGACCTGATCCGTGTTGCACGTGTCATCGACTGCCTCATCGTTCTGCCCGCCGCAGCGGGAGGGTGAGTGATCTGGCCGGCCCGTCCGGGCTGGACCGCGGGCCCGGAGGCCTTCGTCCGTCCGGGTGGGGCGACCGTAGCGTTCATTACACTGACAGGCCATGATTTCGCCGCTGTTACGTTTGAAACGAGACATCTCCGTGTGACGATCACGCCATGGAGCACAGGACACTGACCCTGGAGACGCTGCCCGGAGCCCCGGTCGAGGTGCCGTACGCCACCGTCACCGGCCGGGCCGGCGCGGGCCCCCGGCTGACGGCGATCGCCGGCGTGCACGGCGGTGAGTACACCGGCATGGCCGCACTGCTGCGCCTGGTGCAGCAGCTGGACGCCGACCGGCTGCGCGGCAGCCTCACCGTGGTGCCGGTGCTCAACCAGCCGGCGTTCTGGAGCCGGTCGGCGTTCGTGGTGCCCGCCGACGGCAAGAACCTCAACCGCTGCTTCCCCGGCGACCCGGCCGGCTCCTACACCGACGTGCTGGCCCACGAGCTGTTCGAGGCCTTCATCCGACCCGCCGACGTGCTGCTGGACCTGCACGCCGGCGACCTGCCGGAGGCGCTCGAGCCGTTCTGCCTCTACGAGGAGTCGCCGGTCGAGGACCGCGCGCGGGAGCTGGCGCTGGCCTACGGCACCGGCCACGTGGTCCGGCAGAGCCGGGCGGCGCGCACCGTCGGCGGCAGCACCAGCGCGGCGGCCGCCGACATCGGGGTCCCCGCGATCACCGCCGAGATCGGCGCGAACGGGATCTGCGACGAGGCGTCGGTGGCCGGGCACCTGCAGGGCGTGCACAACGTGCTCGCGACCCTCGGCATGCTGCCCGCGGACGTCGCGGTACCGGTCGCTCCCCCGGTCGAGCACGACGGCTGGGCCTGGCTGCGCACCCCCGTCCGCGGCTTCTGGCAGGCCTCGGTGGCCGTCGGCGCCGCGGTGCGCACCGGCGACGTGCTGGGGGTGGTGCTCGATCCGTGGGGCGCCGAGCTGCACCGGGTGGAGGCGCCGACCGACGGCTGCCCGCTTTTCCTCACCACCAGCCCGGCCGTCGTCGAGGACGGCCTGCTGCTCGGCCTGGCGCGGAGCTGACCGTGCGGATCCGGTCGGTCGCCCTGGTCGACGTCGCCCGCCGCGCCACCGTCCCGGACCAGGTGGTCGAGTGGGACGGCGACCGGATCACCGCCGTCGGGCCGGACGACGGGAGCCCGCCCGCGGCCGGCGACGTCGACGGCCGCGGGCTGTTCGCCCTCCCCGGGCTCATCGACTGCCACGTGCACGTGACGTCGCTGTCGGCCGACGAGTGGGCCGACTCCGGGCACCGGGCGAGCTACGTGGCGGCGCACGCGGTGCGCGCCCTCGGCGAGACCGTGCGCCGGGGCTTCACCACGGTGCGCGACGCCGGTGGCGCGGACGGCGGGCTGACCCAGGCGCTCGACGAGGGCGTGGTCGTCGGCCCGCGGCTGTCCACCTGCGGCAAGGCGCTCTCCCAGACCGGCGGGCACGCCGACCTGCGCCCGCGCGGCCGGGAGTCGTGGGACCCGCACCCCGACGTGCCCGGCATCGGCCGGATCGTCGACGGCCCCGACGCCGTCCGGCTGGCGGTGCGGGAGCAGGTCCGGCGCGGGGCCACGTTCATCAAGCTGATGCTGTCCGGCGGGATCACCAGCCCCACCGACCGGCTGGACGGCGTCCAGTTCTCCGACGCGGAGGTCACCGCCGCGGTCGAGGAGGCCGACCGGCTCGGCGTCTACTGCGCCGGGCACGCCTACGCGGGCACCGCGGTCTCCCGGGCGGTCTCCCTCGGCGTGCGCACCATCGAGCACGGCAACCTGATCGGGCCGGCCGACGCGGCGGCGATGGCCGCGGCCGGCGCGTTCCTGGTGCCGACCCTGAGCGCCTACGCGGTGCTCGCCGAGCGGGGCGCGGAGTTCGGCCTGCCCGCCGACCGGCTGGGCAAGCTGGCCGAGGTCGTCGACCGCGGGGCCGACGCCGTGCGGGCGGCCGCAGCGGCGGGGGTCCGGATCGCCCTGGGCACCGACCTGCTCGGCCCGATGGCCGACCAGCAGAACCGGGAGTTCGCGCTGCGCGCGGCGGTGCAGTCCAGCTGGGAGGTGCTGGAGAGCGCGACGCTCACCGGCGCCGAGCTGCTCGGCCGGGCCGGCCGGCTCGGCGTGCTCGCGCCCGGGGCGGCGGCCGACCTGCTGCTGTGCCGCGCGGACCCCGGCACCGACGTGCGGGTGCTCGCCGACCCGGAACGGGCGCTGGCGCTGGTGGTCTCCCGGGGGCGGGTCGTGCGGGACGACCGCTGACCCCGGGCGGGGGAGGCGGCCGGCGTCCGGATGCCGCACCCGGGGTCAGGGGGTGGGGCTTGCACGAGCGTGGCACTCCCCCCTGACAGTTCCCTGGGGCCGACCGCCGTGGTGTTCACCCTCGGCGGACGCCCCGGGGACTACCGCTGTCCACCTGCAGCGGGTTGGATGGGAGGTGCCACCGGGGGCCCGCCCGCCCGGGCGGCGCCCTCGTCGGCACCGATCCGGAGGTGCTGTGCCTGCTCGACCCGTCCTGCTCACCGTCGACGACGACCGCGCGGTCAGCCGCGCCGTCGCCCGTGACCTCCGCCGCCGCTACGGCGACCGCTACCGGGTGGTGCGGGCCGAGAGCGGCGAGGACGCTCTCGCCGCCCTCCGCGAGCTGACCGCCCGCGGCGAGACCACCGCCCTGCTGCTCGCCGACCACCGGATGCCAGGGATGACCGGGGTGGAGTTCCTCGAGCAGGCCATGGACCTGGCGCCCGCCGCCAAGCGGGTGCTGCTCACCGCCTACGCCGACACCGACGCCGCGATCCGGGCGATCAACGACGTCGACCTCGACCACTACCTGCTCAAGCCGTGGGACCCGCCGGAGGAGCTGCTCTACCCGGTGCTCGACGAGCTGCTGGTGGACTGGGCGCGGACCGCCCCCGCGCCGTTCGACGGGCTCACCCTGCTCGGCCACCAGTGGTCGCCGGACACCCAGGAGCTCAAGGAGTTCCTGGCCCGCAATCAGGTCCCCTACCGGCACCTGCAGGGCGAGGACGCCGCCGCCATCCGCAAGGCCGCCGAGCTGGAGGACGACGCCACGCTGCCGGCCACCGTGTTCCCCGACGGCACCGTGCTCAGCCGGCCGTCGCTGCAGGCCGTCGCCCGGAAGTGCGGGCTGGCGACCACCGCGGGCAGTCCCTTCTACGACGTCGTGGTCGTCGGCGCGGGTCCGGCCGGGCTGGGGTCGGCGGTCTACGCGGCCAGCGAGGGGCTGCGCACCCTGCTGGTCGAGCGCACCGCCACCGGCGGGCAGGCCGGGCAGAGCAGCCGGATCGAGAACTACCTGGGCTTCCCCAACGGCGTCTCCGGCGCCGAGCTCGCCCAGCGCGCCCGGGACCAGGCGGTGCGCTTCGGCGTGGAGGTGCTCACCGCCAGCGAGGTCACCGCCATCACGCCCAACGGCGACGGCCGCGCGCTGAGCTTCGCCGACGGCAGCCAGGTCACCGCGCACGCCGTCGTCCTGGCCACCGGCGTCACCTGGACCCGGCTGCCCGCCGAGGGCGCGGACACCTTCGCCGGCCGCGGCGTCTACTACGGTGCCGCCGCCCACGAGGCCGCCGGCTGCTCCGGGGAGGTGGTCTACGTCGTCGGCGCGGCCAACTCCGCCGGGCAGGCGGCGCTGCACTTCGCCAAGTTCGCCAGCCGGGTCGTCATGCTCTGCCGGGGCACCGACATCCGGTCCAGCATGAGCGAGTACCTGGTCGGCCGGATCGAGGCGAACCCGGCGATCGACGTGCTCACCTGCACCCAGGTCGTCGCCGTCGAGGGCACCGACCACGTCGAGCGGCTGGTGCTCGCCTCCGCTGTGACCGGCCAGACGCAGACCGTGCCGGCGTCCCGGCTGTTCGTCTTCATCGGCGCCCAGCCGCCGACGGCCTGGCTCGGCGACGCCTTCGCCCGCGACGAGCGCGGCTTCCTGCAGACCGGCCCCGCCCTGCTGGACGAGGAGGGGCGGCCACCCGCGGACTGGCCGCTGTCCCGGGCGCCCTACCACCTGGAGTGCTCGGTGCCCGGTGTCTTCGTCGCCGGTGACGTGCGGGCCGAGTCGGTCAAGCGCGTCGCGTCCGCCGTCGGCGAGGGGGCCATGGCCGTGACGCTCGTGCACCGCTACCTGGAGGCCATCGGATGACCGTCACCACATCGGGGACCACCCCGCAGATCGGCCTGGACGAGCTGCGCACGCTGTTCCTGTTCGAGTCGCTGCGCGACGAGGACCTGCAGTGGATCGCCGACCACGCCGAGGTCCGGGTGTTCGGCGGCGAGGCCGTCGTCTTCGCCCAGGGCGACCCGTCCGACGCGCTGTACGTGCTGCTCGACGGCGGTCTGCGGCTGACCAAGCACGCCGACGGCGAGGACGTGCTGATCAACGAGACGACCTACCGCGGCGCCTACTCCGGCGCGACCCGGGCCTACGCGACCGGCCACCCGCAGGATTACCAGACCACCCTGCGCACCACCCGGCCCAGCCGGTTCCTGCGGCTGTCCGCCGAGGACTTCGCCACCCTGGTCACCCAGCAGTGCCCGATGGCGGTGCACCTGCTGGACGGGCTGTACGAGGGGGTGCGGGCCACCGAGTCGGCGATGCGCCAGCGCGAGCACCTGGTGCAGCTCGGCCACCTGTCGGCCAACCTGGCCCACGAGCTCAACAACCCGGCGGCCGCCGCCGTCCGGGCCACCGAGCAGCTGCGCGGCCGGATGAGCGCGATGCGGCACAAGCTGGGGCTGCTCGCCGACGGCGGCCTGTCCCCCGACCTGGTCGCCCGGCTGGTCCGGACCCAGGAGGTCGCCGTCGAGCGGGCGGCCAAGCCGCGCCCGGACCTCACCGCGCTGGAGGAGAGCGACCTGGAGGACGCGATCGCCGAGCGGCTGGAGGAGGTCGGGGTGGACAACGCCTACGACCTCGCGCCGGTGTTCGCCACCGCCGGGATGGACGCCCAGTGGGTCGACGACGTCGTCGAGCAGGTCGACTCCGGCCTGGAGTGGAGCGCCGCCTTCGGCTGGCTGCGCTACACGCTGGAGACCGAGACGCTGATGAGCGAGATCGAGGAGGCCGCCACCCGGATCTCCTCGCTGGTGGGCGCGGTCAAGCAGTACTCGCACATGGACCAGGCCCAGCACCAGGAGCTCGACGTCAAGCCGGGCATCGAGAGCACGCTGGTGATGCTGGCCCGCAAGCTGTCGGGCATCGAGATCCGCCGGGACTACGCCGCCGCGCTGCCCGCCGTCCCCGGCTACCCGGCCGAGCTGAACCAGGTGTGGACCAACCTGATCGACAACGCCGCGGACGCGATGGGCGAGAGCGGCGTGCTGACCCTGCGGACCCGGGCCGACGACGACGCGGTCTTCGTCGAGATCACCGACGACGGGCCGGGCGTGCCCGAGGAGGTGCGGGCGACGCTGTTCGACGCCTTCGTCACCACCAAGGGGACCGGCGAGGGCAGCGGCCTGGGCCTGGAGAACGCCAAGCGGATCGTCGAGCGGCGGCACGGCGGCGCGCTCAACTACTCGACCGGGCCGGAGGGGACGACGTTCTGCGTGCGGCTGCCGCTGCACCGGCCGCGGGGGTGAGCTCCTGGCAGGTGCAGGACGGTGCGACCTGTCCGCACGCCGCGGACGCCCCGCCCTCCCCGGGCCCGGCCGACGCCTGCGCGGACTGCCTGCGGATCGGCGGGCAGTGGCTGCACCTGCGCCGCTGCCTGACCTGCGACCACGTCGGCTGCTGCGACTCCTCGCCGCACCGGCACGCCACCGCGCACGCCGCGGCGACCGGGCACCCGGTGCTCGCCTCCGCCGAGCCCGGCGAGCGCTGGGCCTGGTGCCACCCCGACCAGGCCCTCCTCCTCCCCTCGTAGCCCCTCTCCAGGTTTCGGCGCCGAAACCTGTCGAGGTTTCGGCGCCGAAACCTGGAGGAGGGGTCAGGTCGGGGAGGCGTCGAGGAAGCGGAGGACGGCGAGGACCCGGCGGTGGTCGGCGGTGTCCACCGGCAGGTCGAGCTTGGTGAAGACCGCCGTGATGTGCTTCTCCACGCTGCGCAGCGACAGGCCCAGCTCCTCGGCGATCGCCTGGTTGGAGCGCCCCTCGGCGAGCCGGCCGAGGATCTGCCGCTCCCGGGCGGTCAACCGGGCGATGCCGGCGTCCACCGACGGTGCGGCGAACAGCTGCCGCACCACTTCCGGGTCCAGCGCGGTGCCGCCGGCCGCCACCCGCCGCACCGCGTCGATGAACTGCCCGGTGCCGACGATCCGGTCCTTGAGCAGGTAACCGGTGCCGGCCGCGTGCCCGGCCAGCAGCTGCCGGGCGTACCGGGTCTCCACCCACTGGGAGAAGACGAGGACGCCGGTCGCCGGGTGCTCGGCCTTGATCCGCAGGGCCGCCCGGATCCCCTCGTCGGTGTGCGTCGGCGGCATCCGCACGTCGACGACGGCGAGGTCGGGCCGGTGCGCGGCGACCGCGGCGAGCAGCCCCTCGGCGTCGGGCACGGCAGCGACCACCTCGATCCCGTGGTCGGCCAGCACCAGCGCGATGCCGTCCCGGAGCAGGGCGTTGTCCTCGGCGATGGTCACCCGCACGAGGTCATCCTCCCGGCAGGGTCGGCGAAGGCAGGGTCACGGCGACGGCAGGGTCACGGTGACGGTGGTCGGTCCGCCGTCCCGGCTGTCGACCGTCACTGACCCGTCCAGCGCCTCGGCCCGCCGGCGCAGCCCGGCCAGCCCGGTCCCGCCGGACCGCACCCGGGCGCCGCCGCGGCCGTCGTCGGTCACGGTCAGTACGACCCGGCCGTCGTCCTCGGTCAGGCTCAGGCACGCCGAGGATGCCCCGGCGTGCCGGGCGACGTTGGTGAGCAGCTCGGCGGCGCTGAAGTACAGCGTGCCGGCCACCGCTTCGGCCGGGCGGGACCGCAGCCGGTCGCGGAACTCGGTGGGCACCGCGCTCCGGGCGGCCAGCGTGGCGAGCGCGGTCGGCAATCCGTCGTCCAGCGCGGGTGGGTGCATCCCGCGGATGACCTCGCGGAGCTCCACCAGCCCGTCGGACACCATCTCCCGGGCCGCGCCGAGCTCGGCGCGGCGGACCGGGTCGGCTTCGCGCTGCTCCAGCCGGGACAGCAGCAGCCCGATGGTGACCAGCCGGGCCTGGGTGCCGTCGTGCAGGTCGCGCTCCAGCCGGCGCAGCGTGGCCGCCGCGTCCGCGCTGACCACCGCCCGGCTGGTCTCCAGCTCGGCGATCCGCCGCCCCGCCCGGCCGGAGGTGAGCAGCCCGCCCACCAGCGCCCGGTCGAGCAGCACCAGCCCGTGGACCAGCCAGGGAAAGACCAGCAGCACGGCGGCACCCTGCACGGCGAGCAGCCAGCTGCCGCCCCACGTGCCGCCGGTCCAGGACCGCCAGCTCTCGGGCACGACGAGGGACCAGGCCGGCGAGGTGACGGCTGCGGTCCCGACGACGACCGCCACCACCGCCAGGTAGGTCCCCGCCACGGCCAGCGGCAGCACCAGGAAGCAGTACAGCAGCGCCCGCCAGGCCGTCTCGTCCGCGAACAGCGCGCGCAGCCGGCGGACCGGGCCCCCGGCCGGCAGCGGTGGCGGCGCGGCCCAGTCCCAGCCGAGCAGCCGGCGCGCCGGGCCCCGGAACACCACCGGCACACGGCGGGCGAGCGCCAGCGTGACGGCCAGCACCGGCAGCCCGACGCCCAGCAGGGACAGCGGCGCCGCGACCAGGCCGAGCAGGGCGAGCAGGAACGCCGGCAGGCCGAGCAGCGCCCGGACGGCGGTGGCCGCCAGCTCCCGCCAGGTGCGACCCGACACCGGGGCGGCCAGCGCGGCTCGGACGGCGCTCACCCGGCGCCGCCCGAGCGGTGCAGGGCCGGGCGCCGGGTCAGCACGGCGACCGGCAGCACCGTGCCGGCCGCCACGACCCCGAAGGCCAGCGTCAGCCCGGCGGCGAGCGCCGGGGCCGGCACGCGGGGCAGCCAGGTGCCCAGGCTGGTGTGCAGCATCGGCAGCAGCGTCGCACCTGCGGCAAGCCCGGCGAGCAGGACAGCGGTCGTCGCGACCAGCGCGGCCTCGCTGCTCACCACGAGCAGCAGCCGTCGGCGGGTCCCTCCGGCCAGCTGCAGGACGGCGAGATCGCGGTCGCGGGACACCAACACCGTCACCAGCGCGTTCAGCGCCGCGACCCCCGCGAAGGCGCAGAAGACCGCCGTCCCCGACCAGTCGGTCCACACCTCGGCCGGCGGCCCCGGCGAGCCGGTCACCGCGGCGCTGGTGGTGCGAGCAGCGACCTTGATGCCGGCGAAGGCCATCGCCAGCACCAACGGCACCAGGGTGCCGGCCAGCGGCCGGGACAGCGCCGCGACCTCGTCCAGCGCTAGCCGGGGCAGTCCCCCGGGCAGCAGCGGACGGAGCACCGCGGCCGCTGCGCGGAGCACCACCGGGCCCAGCAGCCCGATGCCGATGCACTCGGCCAGCAGGACGAACAGCGCCGCATCGTCGGCCTGGTCGGCAGCCAGCGCGGACACCACTGCCGAACCGGCGATCCCCCCGCCGACGAGGAGCAACCCGAGCGCCGTCCGTGCCGGACCGATGTGCCGCCGGTCCCCGGAGGTCTCGCTCAGCGCGATCGCCGGTGCCGACCGGATGGTCCGCCGGCCGGCCACCGCCGCCCCGACGACCGAGGTGCCGAGCTGGATGCCCACCACGATCGGCAGGACGACCAGCCCCGGGGTGAACCGGACGCCGTCCGGCAGGGCGTCATGGGCCCGGAGGAGCGCCACCCAGCCGGAACCCAGGGGCACGGCCAGCGCGATGCCCAGCAGCGAGGCCGGCAGCGACACGGCCACGGCCTGCAGCAGCACCGACCAGCGCAGCTGCCCCGGCGTCGCCCCGACCGACCGCAGCAGCGCGATGTCGCGCAACTGCCGGGAGACCGCCAGGTTCATGGTCACCGCGACGACGAGGACGGACAGGTAGATCGAGTCGCCGAGGAACACGGCGGTCGTGTCCGTCATGCCGCCGGCCCGCACGCTGCGCCGGTCCGCGGCCGACAGACCCGGCGCGGACAGCGACGCCGCGGTCATGAGCATGACCGCGATCACCGCTGCGCCCAGCAGCTGCGTGCAGGCCGGTCCCACCAGGGTCCAGCGGTGCCGGCGCAGCGCCTGCCGGGTGATGCCCGACCTCATCGGGACGCCGCCTGCGGTGCGCCGCTCACCGCGGCCAGCTGCTCGGCGATCGCCGCGACGTCCGGGGTCGGTCCGTCGCTGACCAGCGCGCCCGCGTGCAGCAGGACCAGCCGGTCGCTGGCGGCCGCGACCCGCGGGTCGTGGGTGACCAGCACGACGGCCACGGCCCGGGTGTCCACCGCCGTCCGCAGCAGGCCCACCACCTGCGCACCGGTGGTGGGATCCAGTGCGCCGGTGGGCTCGTCGGCGAAGACCACCGCCGGGTCGGCGGCGAGCGCCCGGGCCACCGCGACCCGCTGACGCTGCCCGCCGGAGAGCTCCCCCACCGGCCGCTGCTCGGTGCCGGCCAGTCCGACGGACGCCAGGACCTCGGCCAGCGGCCGGGCCCGCGGACCGCCGAGCCGCTGCGGCAGCAGCACGTTCTGGGCGACGGTCAGCTCGGAGAGCAGGTTGTAGGACTGGAAGACCACGCCTACGGAGTCCCGGCGCAGCCGGGTCCGCGCCGCCTCCCCGAGCCGGCCGAGGTCCCGGCCGACCAGCCGCACCGTCCCGGCCGAGGGACGCTCCAGCCCGGCCGCGCAGTGCAGCAGCGTGCTCTTCCCCGATCCGGTCACGCCCATCACGGCGACGAACTCCCCCGCCGCCACGTCGAGCGAGACGTCGTCCAGCGCGACGGTCTCCCGTCCGCCGGTCCGGTAGCTCCTGCTCACGCCCGTCAGCTGCACCACGGTGTCCATGCGGCCACCCTGGCGACCGCGGCGCCGGCGCGACACCGTGCAGACCGCACCCCCCGACGGCGGTTGCCACGGCCCCGACGCGCTTTCGCGCGAGTAACCACGCGCGCTTTCGCGCGAGAAACCACGCGCGGTTTCGCGCGAGAAACCACGCGCGGTTTCGCGCGACTAAGTACGCACGTAGGGGATGGTCTGCGGGCCCTCGGGGAGGACGCAGACCCGGGCTCCGGGGCCGGCCTTCCCGACGGCCTCGGCGACGGTCGCTGCGATGTCCGCGGTCTGCTCGAGGTGGGCCTCGGCGAGCTGGTCGTCGGTGAGCCGGTCGGTGTGCATGACCACCCGGTGCGCGGACTGGATGCGCGCCTGGATCTGCACCTGCCACTGGTCGGGCACGGTCTGCTCGCGGGCGCTGATCAGCTCCAGCAGCGCCTCCGGTGACGCGGCCGAGGTCAGCACCTCGCGGTAGGAGCCGTGGTCGGGGAAGCCGTCCTCGCACGCGGCGGCGCAAACGATGAGCCCGTCCGGCCGGGTCACCTGCGCAGCGGCGGACATCCCCTTCACCGACTGGTACAGGTTCTGGTCCAGCGGGAACCCCGAGCCGGTGGTGACGACGACGTCGAACGGTGCGTCGACCGGGGCCATCGCCACCTCGCGGGCCCGCTCGATCGCCGCCGCGTGCATCTCCAGCACGTCGCCGCCGAACGCCGCGATGACCTCCTGCCGGGTGTTGAGCACGACGTCGAAGGAGTACGTGACGCCCCCGGTGGCCGCGGCGATGGCGCGGACGTCGTCGTGCACCGGGTTGCCCTGGGTGACGCCCCAGGTCGCCCGCTCGTCACCGATCCGCTTCGCGTCGTGCAGCACCAGCACGGTGTCCAGCGCGGCCAGCCCGGGGGCCACCATCTTGGGCCCGCCGGAGAAGCCGGCGAAGAAGTGCGGCTCGACGAAGCCGGTGGTGAGCCGGACGTCGGCGTCCACCCACTGCTCGTTCAGCCAGACCGGCACACCGGCGCCGAACGTGCCCATCCAGCGGTGCGTGTCGCCCGCCCGGGAGTCGTGGTTGACGATCCGCACCGAGTCGACGACCTCGTCGCCGAACATCGCCCGCAGCTCGGCCTCGGTGTTGGCCCGGTGGGTGCCGGTGGCGACCAGGACGACGACGTCCTCGAGCCGCACGATGCCGTCGAGCTCCTCGAGCACGGCCGGGATCATCAGGTGCCGCGGCTGGGCGCGGGTGCCGTCGCAGGCCGAGATGGCCACCGTCTGCCCGGGGCGCACCCGCTCCCGCAGCGGCGGACCGGAGACCGGTTCGCGCAGCGCGCGGCGCAGCTCGGCCGGCACGTCCGGGGCGGCCGGGTGCTGCACGGGCGTGATCACCGCCGCGTCGTCGGGGACATCGATGGTCAGGCCCGTCCGTCCGTAGGCCAGCGTCACCTGCTGCACGGGGTCCCCCTCGTCGTCGAGCGGTCTCTCCTCCGGAGGGTAGAGCGTGGCCCGTCGGCGGGGCGGGTAGCGGCCGCACATGACGGAGAGCTTCGTGGAGAGCCTCGGCGTGCACGGCCGGACGGCGGACGACGGGACGGCGCGCCTGGAGCTCGACGCGACCGAGCGCCACCTCAACGAGGCCGGCACGGTTCACGGCGGCGTGCTGGCCACCCTGGTCGACACCGCGATGGGCCAGGCGGTGCGCAGCCTCACCGGGGACGACGACGTCCCGGCGACCAGCCAGCTCACGGTGACCTACCTGCGGGCGGGGAAGCCCGGCCCCCTCGAGGTCGTCGGCCGGGTCAGCAAGCAGGGCGAGCACCTCACGGTGTGCGAGGCCGACGTCGAGCAGGAGGGCCGCACCCTGGTGCACGCCGTCGCGACGTTCGCCGTCCTACACACGAGGTGACCCGTGGCCCCCTTCAGGGCACCGCCGCGAGCCTGCGAGGGGTGGGGAGAAGGGGGTCCTCGTTCAGGTGGGGCGGCGGCCGGCGCGGGTGCGCGCCGCGGCCAGCGACTCGGCGTCCAGCGCGTCGGCGTCCCCGGCGGCGTGGGCCCGTGCCTGCTCGTCGAGCCAGTGGACGTGCCGTTCCCACGCGGCCCGGGGCGAGACGCCCAGCGCGCGGCCGATCTGCTGCCAGTCGGCACCACCGCGGAGCGCGGCGCGGATCCCCAGCTGCCGGTGCTCGTGGGCCTTGCGCGCCACGACCTCACCCAGAGTCAGCAGTTCCAGCGCCTCCTCCACGTCCAGCGTGGTGGTGACGTCCTTGATCCGCATCCAGTTGTCGTCGTCGTCGGCGCTGTCGTTGGGCTCGTCGATGACCACGTTGTCACGTCGACTGAGGAAGTCCAGCCTGGTCACCGCGGTGAGGAGGGAGAACTCACGCTCCAGCACCTCAGGAGTGGTGGCCACCTCGGGCAGAGTGCTCATGCGGGCCAGTATCTCCGGATGTGTCACCGATGTGACGCATCGTGACATCTGTCTCCACGCCGAGCCGGTGGTCGACAGCGCAGCGTGGCCGTTGCAGGACGGGACGCAAGGGGCCGGTGTCCGCAGCTGCGGACACCGGCCCCTCGGGTGCTCTCGGGACGTCAGTCGGCGATGCCGACGGCGTCCTTGGCGAGACCGGCCACGGTGGTCTGCGCGGCGCTGATCACGCTGGACCGCTTCTTGTGCGTCTCCTCGTACCGGATGATGACCCGGACGTCGTGGGCGCTGGTCAGGTCCTTGACGGCCTTGACCGCGTCAGCGGTCGACAGCGAGTCGTAGCCCTTGATCGGCAGCTCGTCGGCGGAGACGTCACCGAGCTCCTCGCGGGCGGCCTTGGCGGTGTCCGCGGCGGTGCGGTTGCCCTCACGACGGGCGATCCGCTCGGCACGCCGCAGCGAGGCGGCGCGGCCGACGACGAGGGTCTCCCGGACGGCGCCGGAGAACTGGGCGGCCTTGCCGGCGACGGTGCTCAGCCGGTCCTCGGTCTCCTCACCGACCTGCTGCACCGAGTCGACGGCGCGGTTGACCGTGTTGGCGGCGAAGCGCACCGGCAGGTTGACCAGCCGGGTGGCGCCACCGGCGACCCGCTGGAACGGGGTGGCCTGCAGCGCGGCCGGGCCGCCCAGGGCCTCCTCGGCCAGGACGACGGTCAGCCACTCGACGGTCGCGCGGTGAGCGGTGATGAGGCGCTCGGCGAGCTGCTGCGTCTTCGCCTGCTTCGCGGTCTCGGCCAGGACCTTGAGGTAGGTGGCCCGGTCGAGCAGCTGGTGCTCCAGGGTGAGGTCCTGCAGCAGGGCCTCCTCGATCGGCTCGGCCTGGTCGAAGATCGCCTTGACCAGGGCGCCGAGCCGGCCGAGTGCGGGGCTGACGACGTCCGCGACGCCGCCGAGGGCGCGCAGCTGCTCGGTGATCGCGCGGGCGCGGTCCGCGGCGTGGTCGGCGTTCTGGGTGAGCTCGCGGCGGACCGCGTCGGTGCGGGCCTGCCCGATGCGGGTGCGGGCCACCTGCTCCTCGGTCTGCGTGAGCAGCAGGAGGGCGCGGAGCTGGTTGATGAGCGGGGTGGTGTCGGTCATGCGGGACTCCCGATGTTCAGTGGTGACCTGACGACTCCCCCATGCCCGGCGACACGCGGGCGCTAACTCTTGCAAGCAGATTGCTAGCGGTGTTCGTCGTCACACCCTCGAGGCGTGGTCGCCCCGAACGGGGTACCTGTCAGGGCGGGTGCCCGATCGGTCCTCGACGGCGAGGACAGTGGAGCCGACGCGAGGAGAGCGACTGTGCCGACGGCAACGAGCGACGACGACCGAGATCCCGACCTGGTGGCGGTCCACGAGGGCACGGGCGTCGCCGGTGAGCTGACCCGACCGGTGGGCCTGGACCGGGACCGGATCCTCCGCGGCGCGGTCGAGTTCATCGACGCGCACGGTCTCGCCGCGCTCACCATGCGCCGGCTGGGCGCCTCGCTCGGCGTGGAGGCGATGGCGCTCTACCGCTACGTCCCGGGCCGGGAGGACCTGCTCGACGGCGTCGTGGAGCGGGTCGTGGAGACGCTCTTCGTCAAGGACGACGGCGACGACCTCTACATCGAGGAGCACAACGGCTGGCAGGACTACCTGATGCGGCTGGGGCACGGCATCCGCCGGATCGCGCTGGCGCACCCGTCGGTCTTCCCGCTCATCGCCAGCCGCCCGCCGGCCGCGCCGTGGGTGCGGCCGCCGCTGCGCAGCCTGCGGCTGGTCGAGTCCTTCCTCGGCACGCTGACCGAGGCCGGCTTCTCCGACCAGGCCGCGATCGCCGCGTACCGGGCCTACTCCAGCTTCCTGCTCGGTCACCTGCTGCTGGAGGTCACCCAGCTCGGCGCCCAGGTGAGCCTGCTCGACCAGCCGGAGGGCGACCCGGAGGCCCAGCGGAAGACCGACCTGACGCAGTACCCGAACCTGCAGCGCACCGAGCCGCTGCTGTCGCTGGACAAGTCGGCCGCGGAGTTCGAGGACGCCCTGGAGAACCTGCTGGACCGGCTCGAGCGGGTGCTGCACGAGGCGCAGACCTCCGACGGCGAGGTCGACGACCTGGCCTGAGTGCTCGCGGAGAAATGTGCGCACGTGGGGTTTGACGGGGCGCCGTCTGTCGTTCACGACCAGGGTTGTTTACGCAGTAAAC
The DNA here is from genome assembly GCA_000620205.1 of Geodermatophilaceae bacterium URHA0031. Classification (GTDB taxonomy): domain Bacteria; phylum Actinomycetota; class Actinomycetes; order Mycobacteriales; family Geodermatophilaceae; genus Modestobacter. The sequence goes on from JHVP01000001.1 coordinate 639,351, forward strand.
GCGCGGGCACAGGAGGGTCCGGCGGTCACCGTGCACCACCGCGGAGACCCCTCGACCACCCAGACCCTCCTGGAGGAACGCCCGTGATCACCCAGCAGGACATCACCGCCATCATCGGCAGCAACGCCGTGGACAACGACGGCGACAAGCTCGGCAAGGTCGGCCAGGTCTATCTGGACGACCAGACCGGCACCCCCGAGTGGGCCACCGTCAGCACCGGTCTGTTCGGCAACAAGGAGACCTTCGTCCCGCTGGCCGACGCCACCGTCGCCGACGGCACGCTGCGGGTGCCCTACGAGAAGGCCAAGGTCAAGGACGCCCCGCGCGTCGACGCCGACCAGGGCCACCTCTCCCCCGCGGAGGAGGAGGAGCTCTACCGGTACTACGGCGTCGGCACCGGCGGCTACGCCGACACCGACACCACGCGGTCGGCCGGGTACACCGACACCGACACCACGCGGTCGGCCGGGTACACCGACACCGACACCACGCGCACCGGCACGGACACCAACCGGCACGGGACCGTCGGCCACGACACCTCCGGCCCGACCACCGACGACGCGATGACCCGCTCCGAGGAGCAGCTCCGGGTCGGCACGCAGAACGTCGAGGCCGGCCGCGCCCGGCTGCGCAAGTACGTCGTCACCGAGAACGTGACCACCACCGTCCCGGTCTCCCACGAGGAGGTCCGGATCGAGCGCGAGCCGATCACCGACGGCAACGTCGGCAACGCCCTCGACGGCCCGGCCATCTCCGAGGAGGAGCACGAGGTCGTCCTGCACGCCGAGCGCCCCGTGGTGGCCAAGGAGGCCGTCCCGGTCGAGCGCGTCCGCCTGGACACCGAGACCGTCACCGAGCAGGAGACGGTCAGCGACACGGTCCGCAAGGAGCAGATCGACACCGACGGCGTCACGGACGTCGACCGCAACCGCTGATCTGCGCGGAGGACGCCGGCTGACCGGCTCCTCCCCCGCGACCAGCCGGCCGCCGTCCCGACGGGGGCCGGCTGGTCCCGCATGCCCTGAACTCGTCGCGGCCGGTGAGCGGCTGCTCGCCACCGGCCGCGACGACCCATCACCGCCGCGCCACCGCGCGTCGCTCGTCCACCTGGAGACCCCATGGCCACCAGTTCCACCTCGGACTCCTCGAACGCGACCAGCGCTCGGGACGTCGAGTTCCGCAACAACACCGCCAGCGGTGCACGCGCCAGCAAGGGCGCTGCCCGGGATGCCGTCGACGCGCAGCACCAGCGCTTCGGCGGGATCAAGTGGGGAGCCGCCTTCTTCGGCTGGCTGTCCGCCAACGGCCTGGCCGTGCTGCTGATCGCCCTGGTCTCCGCCGCCGGCGTCGCCATCGGGCCGACCCAGGGCGTCCCCTCGGCCGGTGAGGCCACCTCGAACGCCGGTGGCATCGGCATCGGCGGCGGGATCGCGCTGCTCGTCGTCCTCTTCCTGGCCTACCTGGCCGGCGGGTACGTCGCCGGTCGGATGTCCCGCTTCGACGGCGCCCGTCAGGGTGTCGCCGTGTGGCTGATCGGCCTGCTCGTCGTCGTGGCCCTCGCGGTCCTCGGCGCCGTGGCCGGCGCCCAGTACAACGTGCTGTCCCAGCTGGACCTGCCGCGCATCCCGGTCGACGAGGGCACGGCGACCACCGCCGGGATCATCGCCCTGGTCGCCGTCCTGGTCGTCACGCTGATCGGCGCGGTCCTCGGCGGCAAGCTCGGCGAGCGCTTCCACCGCAAGGTCGACCGGGCCGGGTTCACCGCCGCCTGATCGACCGCAGTACCTGCACCGCCGTCGTCGGCCCGGGGGAAGGCCGTCGACGGCGGTGCAGCTGCGTCCGGGACCGGTGGGGCGGGTGGGGCGCCGGGGCTGGTGCGGCGGGCGTGTTGCCCCGACGACCCGGGGCCGGCCTCCAGGGTGGGGTCATGGGGTTCCCGTACCGAACGGCCCGCGCCGTCCTGATGGTCGGGTCGCTCAGCGACCCCGCCGGCCAGCAGCCGCGACTGATCGGACCCGCGCACGCCACCCTCGGCCTGTCCGGCGCCCGCGGGCGCAAGGCCCTCTGCGGCGCCTACGTCGCCCGCGACGAGGAGGTCGCCTGGCCGCCACGGCCCGAGGTCTGCGACGCCCTGTGCCCCGACTGCAGCGAGCTCGCCCGGCTCTGACCCCCGTCCCGGGCCGCTGACCAGGGCACTCAGGACCCACTCAACATCTGCTGTCACAGCAGTCCCACGGCTCCGCGGGCCTGACGGGAACGGTCCGTCCGCTCCGGTAGACACGACCCATGGGCAACGTCGCGGACCTGCAGTGGGCCACCGAGGAGCCGGTCCCGCCGGCAGCCCCGGCCGTCTCGGTCGACGTCCCGGCGGTGCCGGTGGAGGTGCCACCCCCCGGCTCCCGGCCGGCCGCTCCCCTGCCGCAGGCCCTGGCGGCGCTCGCCGCCCACGTCCGGCCCGAGGACCCCGCCGTCCGGGTGCTGCTCGCCGAGGCGGCCGAGCTGCTGGAGGCCGGCACCGGCAACGGCAGCACGGCCGGCTGGGCCGACGACGCCGAACGGGTCGACGAGGTGGTCGAGGCGCTGACCTGGGCCGTGCGCCGCCGCGAGGTCCGCTGGCAGGAGACCCCGACCGGCGGGCTCGACGCCGGCCGGCCGCCGCGCAGCCCCGGCGAGGTCCTCGACGGCCGCCTCGGCACCTCGCTGGACGTGGTGCTCACGCTGGCCGCCGCGTTCGAGCAGGCCGGCCTTCGCCCGCTGCTGTGGCTCGTCCCCGGGCACGCCTTCCTCGGCTACTGGCGCGAGGAGCGCAGCGCCGACGCGGCGGCGACCACCGACGTCACCGCCCTCGTCGACCTCGTCGACCAGGGGCGGATCGGGCTGGTCGAGACCCGGCTGCTCACCGACCGCGGCAACACCAGCGCCGACCTGCACGGCCCGGCGTACTCCGGCTGGCTGGCCGGGGACCTCACCGGCGTCCTCGGGGTCACCGACGTCCACCGCGCCCGGCACGAGGGCATCCGGCCCCTGCCGCCTCCCGAGGACGACCTGCCGGCGGACGACCGGCCGGCGGACGCGCCGGCAGCGCAGCTCCGCACGCCGGTGCAGCGGTGCGCGGACACCCTGCTCGACCTGAGCAGGCACAACCCGCTCGTCGACCTGCCCGAGCGCGCCGGTCTGCCGCTGACCGTGCCGCCGACGGCCCTCCCGGTGCTGGAGGACCTGGTCGGCGCCGGCGCGACGCTCACGCTGCTGCCCGGCGACCGGGTCCCCGGGCTGCACGTCGAGCCCGGCCCGCGCTCGGCCGGTGAGCTGCCGGCCGACCAGCTCACCGCACTGCTGTCCGAGCACCGCTCCGTGCACGTGGCCCTCCCCGAGGCCGAGTACCTGCCGCGGCTGCGGGCGCTGACCCACGAGGCGCGCACCGTGCTCGAGGAGACCGGCGCCAACGACCTCCACCTGGCCCTGGGCACCCTGGTGTGGGAGCTCGACGGCCGGCCGGTCCGCTCGCCGCTGGTCCTGGTGCCCGTCGTCCTCACCGCGAGCGCCCGCGGCTCCCGGCTGACCGCCGACGAGTCCGGCGCGGCCACCCCCAACGACTGCCTGCGGGAGCTGCTGCGCCGGCGGCACGGGCTGACCGTGCCCGGGCTGGACACGTCCTCCACCGACGGCGCCGGCCTCGACCTGGCCGCGGCGCTGCAGGCCGTCCGCGCAGCCGTGGCCGAGCGCGCGCTGCCGTGGCGGGTCGAGCCGACCGCCGAGCTGGCCGTGCTCCCGCACACCGACGTCCGGCTGTGGCAGGACCTCGACCGGCACGCCGCCGAGCTGGCGGAGGGTCCCCTCGTGGCCGCGCTGACCGGCGCCCCGGGCGAGCTCCTCGCCGACCCGGCACCCGCTCCCGCGGACGCCGTGGACCTCGACGAGCTCGCCGGCCGCTGCCCGCTGCCCGCCGACGCCGGCCAGCTCGAGGCGGTCGCCGCCGGCACGGCCGGGCACACCTTCGTGCTCGAAGGCCCGCCCGGCACCGGCAAGACCCAGACCATCGCCAACCTGGTCACCCACGCCGTCGCGGAGGGCCGGCGGGTGCTCGTCGTCGCCGGCAAGCGGGCAGCGCTCGACGTCCTCGCCCGCCGGCTCGACGCGGTCGGCCTGGGCCCGATCACCCTCGACCTGCACGCCCGGGGCAGCCGGCCGGCCGTCGTCCGGGCGCAGGTCCGGACGGCGCTGGCCCACACGGTCGACGTCGACGAGCAGGGCCTGGCCGCCGACGCCGAGGACCTGGCCTCGGCCACCCGCACCCTGACCCGGTACGCCGAGCGGCTGCACGCCGGGAACGCCGCCGCGGTGTCGTTCTGCTCGGCGCACGACGCCCTGCTGGCCACCGACGCCGACACCCCGGTGCTGCCGGTGACGCCGGCCTTCGCCGCCCGCGCGGACGCCGCCGTGGTGACCGCGGTGCGCCGCGCGCTCGCCCTGCTGCCCGACATCGCCGGCCTCGCCCGCCCCTCGGCCGGGCACGCCTGGGGCTTCGTCGACACCATCGACCTGGACATCACCGCAGTCCAGCAGGCGGCCGCCGCCGTGGACGCCGCGATCCGCGCGCTGCCCGGTGAGGGAGGACTGGCCGGCGCCGTGCGCGCGGTCCGGTCGGTGGAGGACCTGGACACCCTGCTGCACCTGCTCACCGGCCCACGGGTGACGCTGGACGTGCTCGACGAGGTGCGCTCACCGCGCTGGGCCGCGGCCACCGCGGACGTGACCGGCGAGGTCGCCGCGCTGACCGGCGCCGTGCACCCCGCGTTCGAGGCGGTCACCCCCGACGCCCTCACCCTGCCGCTGGCCGACCTGGTCGCGCAGGCCCAGACCGCGGCCGCGACCGGCTGGTGGGGCCGGCGCAGCACGCTCGCCGAGCTGCGCGCGCAGCTCGCCCCGGTGCTGGCCCCCGGTGCCACGGTGCGCACCAAGGACGTGCCGGCGCTGCTGGAGTCCCTCGGCCGGCTGCAGGCCGCGGTGCACGCCGTCGCGGCCCGCGCCGTCACCATCCCCGGGCTGCAGGTGCCGGCCGGCTGGAACCCGTTCCTGGACTCCGGTCGCTTCGTGCTCGACGCCGAGATGCGCTGGCTGCGCCGGGCGGCCGCCGCCGTCGACGGCTCTACCGTCCCGGCCGCCGCGCTGCGCCGCTTCCTGGCGAGCGGACCGGTCCCCGACGCCGGCGCGGCCCGCACCATCGGCCGGCTCCGGGACGCCGTGGTCACCCTGCTCGCCGCCTGCTCCAGCAACTCCGCGCAGCTGGCCGCGTGGAGCGGCACCGACGGGCTCGTGCTGCGCTGGACGATGACCCGCCCCGAGCGGGGCGTGGAGTACGTGCACCCGATGTCGCTGCGCCGCTGGGTGAGCCTGCTGGACACCCTCGAGCCGCTGCGGCTGGCCGGGCTCACCGAGGCACGCGCCCAGCTGCGGCACGGCGTGGTGCGGGCCGACGACGCGGTGCGCGCGTTCGACCGCGGGCTGGCCGAGGCCTCGCTGGCCGAGCGGCTGGCCACCACCGGCCTCGACGCCTTCGACGCCGGGCTGCACGAGAGCGTGCTCAGCCGCTTCGCCACCGCCTCCCGGGCGGTCCGCTCGCACCTCACCTCCGCCGTGCCGGCCGCCGTCCTGGCCGGCCGGCCGGCCGGGGCCTCCGGCGACGAGCGGGTCGCCGCCCTGCAGCGCGAGCTCGCCGAGCACCGCCGCGGGCCCGGGGTCCGCGACCTGCTGGCGAGCCATGTCGAGCTGGTCACGACCGTCCTGCCCTGCGTGCTGGCCACGCCGGACTCGGTCGCCCGGTTGCTCCCCGCCACCCCGGGGCTGTTCGACCTGGTCGTGTTCGACGAGGCCTCCCGGCTCCGGGTTCCCGACGCCGTGGGCGCGCTGGGCCGGGCGCGGGCCGCCGTCGTGGTCGGGGACGGCCAGCAGCTACCGCCGGCCGGCGGCGGGGAGGGTCTGCTGTCCGCCTGCGCGCGGGCCGGGGTGCCCCGCCGGTCGCTGTCCTGGCACTACCGCAGCCAGGACGAGCGGCTCGTCGCCTTCAGCAACACCCGGTACTACGACGACCGGCTCTCCACCTTCCCGGCGCCCGGGCACCGCCGGTCCCCGATCTCGGTGGTGCAGGTCGACGGCCGCCTGCTGTCCTCCGGCCCCGGGGACGGCACCAACCCGGCCGAGGCCCGGGCGGTCGTCGCCGAGGTGCTCCGCCGGTCCGCGGCCGGTGCCCGCTCCCTCGGCGTGGTCACCCTGCACGCAGCCCAGCGCACGCTGGTCGAGTCGCTGCTGCGCGACGCCGGGGACACGCGGGTGACCGAGGCGCTGGACCGCCTCGACGGCGAGGGCCTGCTCGTCAAGACGCTGGCCGACGTGCAGGGCGACGAGCGGGACGTCGTGGTGCTCTCCACCGGTGCTGCCCCCGCCGCCGGGGCGTGGTCGGCGGACCTCGGCCCGCTGGCCCGCGAGGGTGGCGAGCGGTGGCTCAACGTGGCGGTCACCCGGGCGCGGCAGCAGGTCGTCGTGGTCACCTCGTTCGCACCCGACCAGCTACCGCTCGGGGAGGGCACGCCGCTGGGCGTCGCACACCTCCGCGGTTACCTGGCGGCCGCGGCGGCCGGCACCGAGCGGCTCCCCCGCGCAGGCGGTCCGGGCGACCGGCACCGCGACCAGGTCGCCGCCGCGCTGCAGGAGCGGGGCCTGGTGGTGCGCACGGACGTCGGGCTGTCTGACTTCCGGATCGACCTGACCGTCGCCCGCGCCGCGGCGCCGGACGTCCCGGTGCTCGCCGTGCTGCTCGACGGCCCGGCCTGGGCGCGGCGGCGCACCGTCGGTGACCGCGACGTGCTCCCCGTCGAGGTGCTCGGTGGGCTGCTGGGCTGGCCGGCGGTCGAGCGGGTCTGGCTGCCCGCGTGGCTGGCCGACCGCGACGAGGTCCTCGACCGGCTGGTCGCCGCCGTGGACGCCGCCCCGGCCCCGGCCGCCGACGACCCGGCGCCCGAGCCGGAGCCCGCCTACGACGGCCCGCTCGCCGAGGTCATCCCGCTCCGCCCGGCGCCCGCCCCCGAGCCCCTCGCCGAGAGCGTGCTCTCGGCGGAGCCGGACACCGCCGACAGCGTGCCTCCGGCGGAGCCGGTCGTCGCCGAGAGCGCGCCTCTGGCGGTCGCCGCCGAAAGCGTGCCTCCGGCGGAGCCGGGGGTCGCCCGGAGCGTGCCGCTGCGGAAGGCCGCCCCGTCGGTGCGGCGGGCCGCGGTGCGGCCGGTCGCCGAGCCGCTGGACGAGGAGCAGCCCTTCGTCCCGTGGAGCCCGCGGTCGGCCGGGGACAAGAAGCAGCTCGACAGGCTGGCCGACCCCGCCGTCGCCAAGGTGGTCCGCCGGGTGCTGGCCGCCGGTCTCAAGGCCGAGGGCCCGGTGCACCGCGACCGGCTCACCCGCGTGGCCGCCGGCGCCTTCGGGCTGACCCGGGTCGCCGAGGCACGCCGGGACGCGCTGCTCGGCCTGCTGCCGCGGACGGCCGTCGTCGACGGCGAGTTCGTCTGGCCGGCCGGGACCGACCGAGAGACCTGGACCGGGTTCCGCCGCCAGTCGAGCAGCGCCCAGCGGCCGCTGGAGCACGTGTCCCCGGTGGAGATTGGCAACGCGATGGCCGCGCTGACCCGCGCCGGCGGCGGGCTGACCGAGGACGAGCTCTTCGCGCGCACGCTGGAGGTCTTCGGCCACCGCCGCCGCACCCCGGCGCTGCTGCCGCTGCTGCAGGCCGCGCTGGCCGCGGCGGTGGCCCGCGGCCGGCTCACCGCGCAGCCCGACGGCCGGTTCACCGGCTGACCGCGACGACCTGCGGTCAGCCGGCGTCCAGCGGGTTGGCCCGGGCCCGGTCGGCGAACCCGCCGGCGACGAGCCGGCCCGCGATGGACGACGGCTTCCGGCGGGCCTGCTCGGTGAAGCAGCCGCCGAACTCCTCGGCCAGGTCCAACCGCGGGAAGCGGTCGAGCACCTCGGCACGGAAGTCCGCCGGCCAGTCGTCGGGCCGGCGGCCGGACACGTCCAGCGCGGTGGCCAGCTCCAGCAGGTGCCCCTCGGGGTCGACGGCGACGTCCACCCCGGCGGCCATGTGGGCGACGATGACCTCCCCGGCCCGGCGGCGGCGGTCGGCGTCCCAGCCGGCGCCGGCGGCGAACACCCACGCGACGGCTCCCCCGGCATCCTCGAACGGCAGCGTGGCGCTGTCGAAGGCAGGCACCAGCCCGATGTCGTGCAGCATCGCGGACACGTAGAGCAGCTCCGCGTCCACGGCGATGCCCCGCGTCCGGGCGTACTCCGCCGCCCACAGGTGGGAGCGGCGGCAGTGGTTGAGCAGCGAGGGTGAGTGGAACCGCTCGGCCACCTCCAGGGCGAGGGCGGCCGCGGCGGACTCGGGAACCAGGTCGTCGAGGGTCACGAGCGGCAGTCTGGCCGCCGCCCGTGCCCCTCGTCCCGCTCCGTGCCCGGGCTGGCAGGAACGCAGCGGTTCCCGGCAGTCAGGACGACGGGGTCAGCGACCGCACCCGCCCGATGAGCTCGTCCTTGCAGACGGCGAGGAAGCCGTCGGGGTCCGGGCCGGTGTTCTGCAGCACGACGTGGTCGAAGCCGGCGTCGACGTAGGGCTGCGCCTGCTGCACGTGCACGTCCAGGTCCGGGCCGACCGAGAACTGGCCGCGGATGTCCCCGGCGTCCACGGTGCTGCTCGCGGCGTCGAAGTTGACCGGGTTGGGCAGCTCGCTCATCACCGGCCAACCCGTGAGCGCCCAGCGGCTGGTCTGCAGCGCGGCCTCGACGGCGGCGTCCTCGGTCGTCGCCCAGGACATCGGCACCTCGGCATACCTCGGCCCCTTCCCGCCGTGCTCGGCGTAGGCCTCGACGAGCTCGCTCTTCGGCTCGGTGGCGAACAGGCCGCTGCCGTGCTCGGCGGCGAGCTTGGAGGCACCGGGCCCGCCGCTGGCCACCGCGATCACCGGCAGCTGCTCGGGCAGGTCCCAGACCCGGGCGTCCTCCAGGGTGAGGTACTCGCCCTCGTAGGACCGGTAGCCCCCCTGCCACAGCAGGTTGATGATCTCCAGGGCCTCCCGCAGCATGTGGTGCCGGATCCGCACGGCCGGCCAGCCGCCCCCGACGACGTGCTCGTTGAGCCGCTCACCGGCGCCGATGCCGAGGGTGAACCGGTTGCCCGACAGCAGCTGCACGGTCGCCGCCGCCTGGGCGATCACCGCCGGGTGGTACCGGATCATCGGGCAGGTGACCCCGGTGGCCAGGCCGATGCGCTCGGTCTTCGCCGCCATCGCGCCCAGCATCGACCAGGTGAAACCGGAGTGCCCCTGCTCCTCCAGCCACGGGTGGTAGTGGTCGCTGAGCTCGACGAAGTCGAACCCGGCCTCCTCGGCGGCGACCGTCTGCTCCACGACCTGGGTGGGGCTCAGCGCCTCGGTGGCGATCTTGTAGCCGACCTGCATGGGGAGTGCCTCTCGTCGTCCGGGCTGGTCCTCCCGCGGTGCCCGAGCGGCTGGGCGGGGAAACGGCTCACCCGCCGTCGGCGAGCACCGCCAGCAGCCGGTCGAGGAAGGGCACCTGACCCCGCACGAGCTTCTCCCGCGCGACGTCGACCGGGAACCAGGCCGAGCGGTCGATCTCCGGGAACTCCTGCAGCCGGCCCGAGCGGGGCGGCCACTCCATCGTGAAGGTGTTGCTCACGCATGTCCCGGCGTCCAGGTCGCCCTCGGCCGCCCACACGGTGAGCACCTTCCCGCTGCTGACCCGCAGCTCACCGAGGTCGCGGAACTCCTGCGCCGGGACCGGTGAGCCCAGCTCCTCGACGAACTCCCGCAGCGCGACGTCGAACGGCTCCTCCCCCGGGCTCGCCTCGCCCTTGGGGATCGACCACCCGGCGGTGTCCTTGCGCGCCCAGAACGGCCCGCCCATGTGCCCGATCAGCACCTCGAGGACGCCGTCCCGGGTGCGGTGGAGCAGGACACCGGCGCTGCGGGTGGCGGGCACGACCCGCAGCTTTCCACGCCCGTCGCGCGGGTAATGCGGGTGCGCGGACGACGCCGGGCGCGTTGACTGCACCGGCCGCGCGGCACCACACCCCCAGGGCAGAAGTGGCCACTTCTGCCCTCTCGATGAAGCGACAGGACCATGGAGACGATCAACGGACGGCTGCTGAACTGGGCGTCCATCCTCGAGCCCAGCACCCGCGAGCAGGCCGAGCGCACCGCGGCGATGCCCTTCATCCACCCGCACCTGGCGCTGATGCCCGATGCGCACCTCGGCAAGGGCGCCACCGTCGGCTCTGTCATCCCCACCGACGGCGCGATCATCCCGGCTGCCGTCGGGGTCGACATCGGCTGCGGGATGATGGCCGTCCGCACCCAGTTCTCCGCCGCGGACCTGACCGGCAAGCCGTTGGACGTGCTGCACGGGCAGATCTCCCGGTCGGTCCCGCTGTCGGCCGGCCGCTACAACAAGAAGGTCCGCCCGACCGCCGAGCCGCGGGTCGAGGAGCTGCGGGCGATGCCCGGGATCGCCCAGGCCGACGGCGCGGCGCACAACTGGCCGCTGCAGCTGGGCTCGCTCGGCTCGGGCAACCACTTCATCGAGGTCTCCCTCGACGAGCAGGACCGGGTGTGGCTGTTCCTGCACTCCGGCTCCCGCGGGGTGGGCAACAAGCTGGCCTCGGTGCACATCCGCCGGGCGCAGGAGGTGTGCCGGGAGCGGGGCGTCGAGCTCGCCGACCGGGACCTGGCGTACCTGGAGGAGGGGACGCCGGAGTTCGACGCCTACATCGAGGCGCTCAGGTGGGCGCAGCGGTTCGCCGCGCTGAACCGCGAGGAGATGATGGACCGGGTCGCCGAGCAGGTGGGCCGGTTCGTGAAGGCCGAGGTGCAGCGGCTCGAGCAGGTGCAGTGCCACCACAACTACACCGAGCGCGAGCACCACTTCGGGCGGGACGTCTGGCTGTCCCGAAAGGGGGCGATCTCGGCGCGGGAGGGGCAGCTCGGGCTGATCCCCGGGTCGATGGGGACGGCGTCCTACGTCGTCGCCGGCCGGGGCAACGCCGACGCGCTGATGTCCTCACCGCACGGCGCGGGGCGCAACCACTCCCGCAACGCGGCGCGGCGGCTGTTCACCCGCGCGGACCTCGAGCGACGGATGACGGGCATCGCCTGGGGGCAGTCGGACGCGTTCCTCGACGAGCACCCCGACGCGTACAAGAGTATCGACGTCGTGATGCGGGACGCGGCCGACCTGGTCGAGATCCGGCACACGCTGCACCAGGTCGTCAACGTCAAGGGCGACTGAGGACGGCCCGGCGGCTCACTGGACGCCGAAACCGCGCCAGTAGTCGTTGAGCGCGCGGTTGGTCTTGACCAGCCACACGAAGGGGCCGATCAGGATCAGGAAGCCGGGGATCACCCACAGCCCGGTGAGGGCGGTCACCGGCGGCTGCCTGCCCTGCCGCTCGTAGACGTCGCCCACCTCCTTGCTCAGCAGGAAGGGCGAGACCACACCCACGAAGATGGCCAGCACGAGGGCGAGCGGCCCGCCGAGACCGTCGCCGCTGTGCCGCTTGAGCTCCTCGTGCGTGGAGTAGTAGTAGACGAGCACGTAGATGCCGAGCGTGACGACGCTCAGCAGGACGACCATGCCGGTCCCCCGGACCCTGCCCACCGGCCCGGTCGGTGGACCGGCGTGCCAGACCGGCGGCGGGGGCATGGGCTGGACGTACGCGGCCGCGGGCGCCGCTGCTGGGTACCCCTGGCCGTCGGGCTGCGGAGGCGGCCGGCCGTACGCCTGGGTCTCGCTGGGCGCGACCGGCGGGGTCGTGCGTTCGTCGTCGGCCATGGCCGCCTCCCGATCGCGGACGTCTGCTCGCCCCGTGCGGACGACGGTAGGGCCTCGGGTCGCGGTTCGGCGGGTGCGCGGACGCCTCGCGCACCCCGGGGGCAGAAATGGCCATTGCTGCCCCAGGGGCGCTCAGAGGTGTGCGAGGGCCTCGGCCAGGTCGACGACGTCGGCGTACTTGGCGTCGAGGTCGGCCAGGTTGGCCTCGTGCAGGGCCGGCGACCGGTCGGCGCACGCCTGCCGCACCACCTGCGGCCGGAAGCCGCTGTTCAGCGCGTCCATCGCCGAGGCCCGCACGCACCCCGACGTCGACACCCCGGTGACCACCAGGGTGTCGACGCCGGCGGTGTGCAGCGTCGCGGCGAGCGAGGTGCCGAAGAACGCCGAGGCGTACTGCTTGACCAGCACCGGCTCCCCCGGCTCGGGCCGCAGGGTGAGCGCCCCCCAGTCGCCCGGTGCGTCCTCGGCGAACGCGGCCAGCGCGGGCACCTTGCGGACGAACAGCCCGCCGTCGGCGAGCCCGGCCGCGTACCGGACGAGGCTCCACACCACGAGGTGCCCGCCGGCCCGCGCCGCCGCGACCAGCTCGGCGGTCGCGGTGACCGCGGCGGCCGGGTCCGGAAGCGCGAACGGGCCGCCGTCCTCGGTGTAGGCCCGCACCAGGTCGACGACGAGCACCGCCGGCCGGCCGCCCCAGCCGACCCGGCCGGAGAACGCCTCGCCGTGCGGCCCGGGCATCAGACCCAGACCGGGCGGGTGGGGGCCGGCAGCCCGGTCTCCTCCTCGCAGCGGGCCAGCAGCTCCTCGATCGGCGGCCCCATGTCGAACACCGGCAGCTCGGCCGGCCGGTCGGCCCGCAGCTGGTCGCGCAGTGTCTCGGTCGCCGCGGCGTCGACCGTGCCGTCCTCGGCGAGCACCACGCCGTAGCGCCGGGCGCCGGACGCGGTGACCAGCCCGCGGTCGACCTCGAGCGCGACCAGCGAGGGCTCGCGCTCCAGCGGGTCACCCCAGCCGCCGCCACCCCAGGTGACGAAGTGCAGCACGTCGCCGGGGGCGACCGGCACGTCGTGGCACTTGCTGGGCAGCACCCGGCGGGTGCCGTCGGGGTGGTCGATCCACTTGGTGCCGCGCGCTCCGGGGTGCCCGCCGTTGACGCCCCACGGGTAGGTGAGCCAGCGGTCGTCGTGGATGGCGATCGTGCCCGGCTCCTCGAAGACGTAGGCGACGTCGACGCCGTTGCCGCCGCGGTGCAGGCCGGGCCCGCCGGTGTCGGCGATCGTCTCCCACTTCTCGATCCGCAGCGGGTAGTAGGACTCCAGGTACTCGCACGGGATGTTGGTGAAGCTGGGCCACAGCGAGTGCCCGTCCGGGCCGTCGCCGAGCGGACGGCCGGGGATGCCGCCGAAGCCGATCGAGTACAGCTGGAACCACTCGCCCTTCCGGTCACCACCGGAGTAGTGCCCGGAGTACATGAAGTGCGGCGAGGAGGAGAAGCCGGCGGCGTTCAGCAGCGCCGGGTTGGTCTGCCCGAGCAGCCCGCCGAAGAGGTCGAAGACCCGGCCGATGCCGTGGTTGCGGCCGTTGAGCGAGGCCGGGTGCGCCGGCTTCCAGTACGAACCGTCCGGGATCGTGACGTCGACCAGCGGGTAGAACCCGTCGTTCCAGAGGATCTGCGGATCGGCCACGGTGATCATGTAGATCCCGAAGAACATCCGGGTCAGGTTCTCGTTGATGTAGTAGTTGATCGGCCCGTGCGCCTGCGGCGAGCTGCCGGTGAAGTCCAGGTGCACCGTGTCGCCGGTGCGGGTCAGCGACAGCGTCAGCTCGTAGGGGCCGTAGCCGACGCCGTCGTCGCAGATGTAGTCGGTGAAGCTCAGCGTCCGGCCCTCCTCGAACACCATCGCCAGCAGCACCTTCATGGCGTCGAAGTTGCGCTGCAGCAGGGAGTCCAGGGCCGAGAGGTAGGTCGCCGTCCCGAAGCGCTCGCACATCTCCACCACCCGCCGGGACGCGGTGCGGCAGGCGGCCACCAGGCCGTTGAGGTCGGCGCGGTTCCAGTCCGGCATGCGGACCTGGTTGAGGATGATCCGCAGCGCGTCCTCGTTCGGCACGCCCTTCGCGTACAGCTTGAAGGGCGGGATCACGACGCCCTCCTCGTAGATGGTGCGGGCGTCGGTCGGCATGGACGACGGCGTCTTGCCCCCGACGTCGGACATGTGCCCGAACATCGCCGACCAGCCGACGACCCGGCCCTCGTGGAAGACCGGGACGACGACCAGCCAGTCGTTGGCGTGGCTGATCGCGGCACCGCAGGCGTACGGGTCGCTGGTCAGCAGCACGTCGCCCTCCTCGATGGTCCCGTCGAAGCCGTCGAGGAAGTCGGGGATGGACAGCCCGAACTGGCCCACGACCATCTTCCCGTCGGGGTCGGCGATCAGCGGGAACTCGTCGTGCTGCTCGCGGATGCCCGGGCTCAGCGCGGTGCGGAAGAGCACCTCGTCCATCTCGTAGCGGGCGTTGCGCAGCCCGTTCTCGATCAGGTCGAGGGTCACCGGGTCGACGTCGGACCGTTCGACGCTGCCGGTCGCGGTCTCGATGATCCGTGCCATGGGTCAGCCCTCCACAGGGGTGATCAGCAAGCTGCCGGCGGCGTGCACGGTGGCCACGTGCCCGGGCAGCACGAGGGTGGTGGAGTCCATCTCGGTGACGATCGCCGGACCGGGGACGACGTCCCCGGCCCGCAGCCGGGCGCGGTCGTAGACCACCGCGGGCACGTGCTCGCCCCCGACGTAGACGGTGTGGTCGCCGACCTCCGCCGCGACCGGGTCGCCGTCCCCGGCCGGCAGCGCGACCGGCGCGACGTCGGGTGCGGGTCCGGTGACCGTCGCCCGGGCGTTGACCAGCTCGTGGTCCACGCCGAGCAGGAAGGAGAAGAGCCGGTCGTGCTCGGCGTCGAAGGCCTCCCCCAGCCGGGTCAGCGCCGCGTCGGCGTCGGCGAGCCAGCCGGCGTCGACGTCGACCGGGATCTCGAAGCCCTGACCGTGGTAGCGGACGTCGACCTGGTAGCCGACCGTCTGCTCCTCGCGCGGCACCCCCTGGACGGCGAGCCGCTCGCCGGCGTCCTCGGCCAGCTCCTGGAGCACGGTGGCCAGGTCGCCACCGGTCAGGTCGGCGAACCGGCGCAGCACGGTGCGCGCCGACTCGTCGCGGCGGCTGGTGGTGGCGTCGCCGAGCGCGCACAGCAGCCCCGGCCCGGGTGGCACGATCACCGGCCAGGCGCCGGTGAGCCGGCCCAGCGCGTTGGCGTGCAGCGGGCCGGCACCGCCGAAGGCGACCAGCGCGAAGTCGCGGGGGTCGAACCCCTGCTGCACCGAGACCAGCCGGAGCCCGCCGAGCATGTTCTCGTTGACGATGTCGATGATCCCGGCGGCGGCCGCCTCCGCCGACTCCAGCCCCATCGCCTCGGCGACCTTGGAGACCGCGGCGCGGGAGGCCTCGACGTCCAGGGTGATCTCGCCGCCGGCCAGCGTGGTCGGCAGGTACCCGAGGACGACGTTGGCGTCCGTGACGGTGGGCTCGACCCCGCCCTTGCCGTAGGCGGCCGGGCCGGGGTCGGCGCCGGCGGACTGCGGGCCGACCCGCAGCGCCCTGGTCAGCTCCGGCACGTGCGCGATCGACCCGCCGCCGGCGCCCACCGTGCGGACGTCGACGCTGGAGGCGCGGACCGCCAGGTCGCCGACCTTCGTCTCCCGGCCGATCCGCGGGTGCAGGTCCTGCACCAGGCCGACGTCGGTGGAGGTGCCGCCCATGTCGAAGGTGATCAGGTCGCGGTGGCCGGCCTGCTCGGCGACCCAGACGGCGCCGGTCACCCCGCCCGCCGGGCCGGACAGCAGCATGGTGACCGGGGCGCCGATCGCCGCGCCCGCGGACTGCAGGCCGCCGTCGCTGCGCAGGATGGCCAGCTCCCCGGCCACCCCGCCGGAGCGCAGCTGGTCGGCCAGCGTGGTGACGTACTTCTTCACCTGGGGCTGCACGTAGCCGTTGGCGACCGTGGTCAGCGTGCGCTCGTACTCGCGCAGCTCGGGCAGCACGTCGGAGGACAGCGACACCGGGGCGCCGGGCAGCAGCTCGGCCGCGAGCTCGCCGATCCGCCGCTCGTGGGCCGGGTCGGCGAAGGAGTTGATCAGGCTCACCGCGAGCGCCTGGACGCCGCGGCCCTGCAGCTTGGTGAGCTGCGCGCGGACGTCGTCCTCATCGAGCGCGCGGACGACGGAGCCGTCGCTGGCGATCCGTTCGTCGACCTCCACGGTGTTCTGCAGCGCGGCCAGCGGCTCGGGCTTGGGCCAGATGATCCAGCCGGCCAGCCCACCGGGCACGAAGGACCGGGCGATCTGCAGCACCTGCCGGAAGCCCCGGGTGGTGACCAGGCCGACGGTGGCGCCCTTGCCCTCGAGGATCGCGTTGGTGGCCACGGTCGTGCCGTGCAGCACCGAGGCGACCTCGGACAGGTCGATCCCGGCCTCGGCGCAGGCCTTGCCGATGCCGGTCAGCACACCGACCGACTGGTCGGCCGGGGTGGAGGCGGTCTTGGCCCGCCAGGTGCGGCCGCTGCCCTCCTCGACCAGCAGGACGTCGGTGAAGGTGCCGCCGACGTCGACTCCGAGCCGGTAGCTCATGGGGTCTCCTCTCCTCGGATGCGGTCGGTGCTGCAGGTTCAGACGGGCCGGGCCGCCCCGGCGACCATGACGGCCCGCGCGTTGTGGATGTGCGCGGTCATCACGGCCCGGGCCCACTCCGGGTCGCCGGCCCGCAGCGCGGCGACGATCTCGGCGTGGTGGGCCAGGCTGCGGTGCAGGGAGGCCGCGTCGTAGGCGTGGAAGTTCCGCGCGACCAGCGGCGAGTGGACGGCGCCGGCCAGCGCGGTGGCGAGCGCCGGCGCGGCCGCCAGCTCGACGAGCCGGCCGTGGAAGGCGCGGTTGAGCGGCACCAGCCCGTCGAGGTCCCGGTCGCCGAGGTCGACCATCTCCGCGGCCAGCTCCTCGAGGGCGTCGAGGTCGGCCGCCGAGGCGTGCGGGACGGCGAGGGCGGTCAGCTGCGGCTCGAGCAACGACCGCAGCGCGAAGACCCCCTCCAGCTCGTCGACGGTCCAGCTGGCCACCCGCGCGCCGCGGTTGGGGACCAGCTCGACCAGACCCTCGGCGGCGAGCCGGCTCAGCGCCTCGCGCACCGGCGTGCGGCTGACCCCCAGCCGCTCGGCGAGCTCCACCTCGCCGAGCCGCGCCCCGGCCGGGAGCGCGCCGCGGAGGATGTCCTCGCGGAGCGTGTCGAGCGCCCGCTCGGCGGACGTCAACGACCGTGTCACAGCTCACACCCCTTCGCGGATTGCATGCAACATAGGGCCGCTGCGCTTTCCTGGACAAGCCCTCCTGCGTAGGTTCTCGACTACTGCATACAAGAGGGGGCCGTCATGGGAGACCTGCTGGGACACCGCCGTCCGTCACCGGGAGCCGCGCTGCGCGCGCTGCTGGCCCGCCCGGAGCCGCTCATGGCACCGGGGGCCTACGACGGCCTCTCCGCCCGGTTGGTCGAGCAGGCGGGCTTCGACGCCGTCTACATGACCGGGTTCGGGACGACGGCCTCGCTGATCGGCCGGCCCGACGTGGGTCTGCTGACCGGCTCGGAGATGGTCGACAACGCCCGGCGGATCGTCTCCGCCGTCGACGTGCCGGTCATCGCCGACGCCGACACCGGGTACGGCAACGCGATCAACGTGGTGCGCACCGTGCAGCTGTTCGAGCAGGCAGGGGTCGCCGGGCTGCAGCTCGAGGACCAGGTCGCGCCGAAGAAGTGCGGGCACATGAGCGGCAAGGAGGTGATCGGCACCGCCGAGATGGTGGGCAAGCTGGAGGCCGCCGTCGCCGCCCGGCGGGACCCGGACCTGGTGGTCATCGCCCGCACCGACGCCGTCGCGGTGTCCGGCGTCGACGACGCCGTCGCCCGCGGACGCGCCTACGCCGACGCCGGGGCCGACGTGCTGTTCGTCGAGGCGCCGACGTCCGCCGACGACGTGGCGCGGGTCGCCGGCGAACTCGCCGGGGTCGCGCCGCTGGTCTTCAACTGGGCCGAGGGCGGCCGGACCCCGCCGCTGCCGCTGAGCCGGATCGCCGAGCTCGGGTTCTCCCTGGTCATCTACCCGATCGGCACGCTGCTGGCGGCCACCGCCGGGATGCGCGCGCTGCTGGCCACGCTGCGGGCCGACGGCGTCCCGTCGCTGGGCGGGCTGCCCGCCTTCGACGAGTTCACCGACCTGGTCGGGCTGCCCGAGGTGCAGCAGCTGGAGCAGCGGTTCCGCGGCTGACGCCGACCGGCCGGGGTCAGCCCGAGCCCGACCCCGGCCACGGCTGCTCGGCGAAGATGCCCAGCTGCGTGCTGCAGGCGCGGTCGTCGGCCAGCTCCTGCGGCCGGAAGTAGATGGTCGAGGCGGTGACGTCGTCGCCGAAGGCCTGCGGCGTGTCGCCGGCGGTGCTCCCGGCGAGGACCGCGGGGTCCGCCGACGGCGCGATGGAGAAGCGGACGACCCGGGTGAACTGGCAGTCCGCCCCCACCGACTCGATGCTGAACTCGGTCGGCGGGCGCTTCGTGCCGCGCACGATGTTGTCCAGCCCGCCGGCGCCGGTCGAACCCTCCACCAGGTCGATCGCGCCGTCGCCGTCCTGCACGTCGTCGCTGTCGTTCTGCGCGTGCACGTGCCCGGACACCGTCTCCCGGACCACCCCGGGCAGCTCATCGCGCACCGCCTCGGCAGCGACCGGCTCGTGCACCGCGAAGACGTCGACCGGCGCGGCCCCGGCGGTGGTGTCGCCGTCGGCAGGTGCGGCCGACGTCGCCGTCCCGTCGGCCGCCGTCTCCTTGCCGCCGACCGCGTCGGCCACAGCCTCCTGCTCCAGCGGGTCGGTCACCGAGGTGTCGTCGGCGCCGTAGGGCCCGGACGCGCCGTACACCCGCGGGTCGCTGAGCCCGGCGATCCGCAGGCCGTAGGCCTGGACCACCCCCGCGGTCACCGCGTAGCCGTCGTCGGTGGCCGTCTTGGTCCCCAGGACGACGACGCCGGGGACGGTCCGCATGATGTCCACCGTCGCCGGGGAGTCGTGGTTGCCGGCGATCCACAGCATCGGCGTGGTCGCGGTGACCGCCCGGATGCCGTCGAGGTAGGCCGGCGTGAGCTCCTCGCGGGTGCCGAACTCGCTCTCGTCGCCGGTGTTGATGATCAGGTCGACGCCGTAGTTGGTGGCGTACTGGGCGACCAGCGGGTAGTTCGCCGCCAGGTGCATGTCGGAGATGACCATGATCTGCAGCGCGGTCTCCGGCGTCCGGTCGTCGATCTGGGCCTGCAGCGCGGCCTGGATGCCGACCACCGAGCCCAGCACGTCCAGCGCCTTGGACTGCTGCGAGTAGTACTGGGACAGCTGGCCGGGGAACAGCTGCGCGGCGGCGAGGCTGCCCGTGAGCCGGGAGTCACGCACCCACCCGGGGTTGTAGCTCAGCACGCCGTAGCCGGCGACGGCGAGGGTGACGAGCGCCGCCGCGCCGGCTCCCACCGCCCGGCGGCGCAGCTCGTGCGGCCGCCGTGGCCGGCCGCGCAGGTAGCGGACCGACATGCCCAGCGCCGCGGCCACCGCGAGCCCGATCGCCAGCCCGAGCAGCAGCTCGCCGACCAGCCAGGTGGCGATCCGGGGCACCTGCGCCGTGAAGTCGGCCTGCAGCCGCTGCACGAAGCCGGGCAGGTCACCGGCGGCCAGCCGGGTGAGCTCCAGGACGTCGACGTCCTCCGGGCTCACGTGCACACCGAACGGCACCGCGCTGACCTGCGGGAACTCCCAGCTGCCGAGGGTGGTGTCGGCGGAGAGCCCGGGCCGGGTGAACAGCGAGCCCTGCACCTCGAAGGGCACGCCCTGCACGGTCGCGTGGTAGGGGAAGGCCTGCAGCAGCGCAGCCGCCGACAGCAGCGGCAGGGCCAGCCGGAACAGCCAGCGCAGCGCGAGCTCCAGCAACCGCTCCAGCACGCGGCCGGCGCGGCGGGCCGCCCGGCGGGCGCGGGCGGCGCGGGTCTCCGGGAAGGGGAGCGCCAACTGCTCTGCGTCGTCCGGGGTGCGTGCCATCGCCGCACATGATCCCAGCCGGCTCCCCGGACCGGCGTACCGGAAGGGGTGGTGCTCGCACGGGGACCGGGAGCAGCATCCCCGGCGGGACCTCGCCGAGCCGGAGAGGAGCGGTCGCCATGGCGGTGTACGTCTACCGCTGCGTCGAGCACGGGGTGCTCGAGGTGGTCGCCCCGATCGGCACCGCACCGACCACGGCGACCTGCCCGGACTGCACCGGCACCGCGACCCGGGTGTTCACCGCCCCGCGGCTGTCGCTCGGCTCGGCGCCGGCCCGCGCGCTGCTGGACCGCACCGGACGCAGCGCGGACTCCCCCGACGTCGTCGCCCGGCCGCCGTCGCCGGGCCGCCCGCCGGCCGCGCCGCGCAACCCCGCGCTCGCGCGACTCCCCCGCCCCTGACCCGGAGGCCGCCATGCCCGAGCTCGTCTTCCCGCTCGACTCCAGCAAGCGGTTCACCGACCAGGAGCTCATCGGGCACAACCGCTGGCACCCCGACATCCCACCGGCGGTGACGGTCCGCCCGGGCGACGTCTTCCGGGTGCACTGCCGCGAGTGGTTCGACGGGGCCATCCACAACGACGACTCCGCCGACGACGTCCGGGACGCGCCGCTGTCGACGGTGCACGTGCTCAGCGGGCCGATCGCCGTGGAGGGCGCCGAGCCCGGGGACCTGCTGCTGGTCGACATCGTCGACGTCGGACCGATCCCGCAGGAGGACTCCGGGCCGCTGGCCGGCCAGGGCTGGGGTTACACCGGCATCTTCCCGAAGCAGAACGGCGGCGGGTTCCTCACCGACCAGTTCCCGGACGCCTACAAGGCGATCTGGGACTTCCGCGGTCAGACGGCCACCTCGCGGCACGTGCCCGGCGTCTCCTACACCGGGATCGTCCACCCCGGGTTGATGGGGACCGCGCCCTCGGCGGACCTGCTGGCGCGGTGGAACCGGCGGGAGGGTGCGCTGATCGCCACCGACCCGGACCGGGTGCCGCCGCTGGCGCTGCCGCCGCTGCCGCAGGACGCCGTCCTCGGCTCGCTGTCCGGCGCGGACTTCGACCGGGTGGCGGCCGAGGCGGCCCGGACCGCACCGCCGCGGGAGAACGGCGGCAACCAGGACATCAAGAACTTCAGCCGTGGGACCCGGGTCTTCTACCCGGTCTTCGTGCCCGGGGCGAACCTGTCGATGGGCGACCTGCACTTCTCCCAGGGCGACGGCGAGATCACCTTCTGCGGCGCGATCGAGATGGGCGGTTTCCTCGACCTGCACGTCGACCTGATCAAGGGCGGGATGGAGACCTACGGGGTGGCGGAGAACGCCGTCTTCATGCCCGGCAACGTCGAACCGCGCTACGAGCGGTGGCTGGCGTTCTCGGGCACGTCGGTGACGCTGGACGGCGAGCAGCGGTACCTGGACTCCGACCTGTCCTACCAGCGGGCCTGCCTGCACGCGATCGACTACCTGAGCAAGTTCGGCTGGAGCCGGGAGCAGGCGTACCTGCTGCTCGGGTCGGCACCGATCGAGGGGCGGCTGTCCGGGGTGGTCGACATCCCCAACTCGTGCGCCACGGTGTACATCCCGACCGGCATCTTCGACATCGACGTGACCCCGTCCGCGGCCGGGCCGGCGCGCATCGACCCGGGGCAGGGCGCGCCGCACTCGTCGTTCTGAGCGGTGCACCCGCACGTCACCGGACGCTGCCGTCCGGAGACGTGCGGCTGCCGGGCCGCGGCATGGGACGCTGAGGCAGACCGACGACGACGCGCTCGCGGACTCGTCGCCGACGAACGGGATTTCCTTTGGCACTGATCACCTGCCCCACCTGCCGCAGCGAGGACATCGACGGCACCCCGCAGCCGGACAGCCGGCTGCTGATCCACTGCAACGCCTGCGGTCACGAGTGGCTGCGCGGCGAGGCCCGGCGTGACCCGGCCCGGCCCGCGGTGCAGACCGCGGAGTCGCTGCAGGCGACCTTCCCGGCCCCCGCCGACGTCCGCCCCGACGTGCGCGAGCGGGTGATGCTGCTGACCTCGGAGTTCCTGATGGAGCGGCCCGAGCCCGACCCGGCGGTCGAGGCCTACCGGGTGCGCTACGCCGAGCTGTTCACCCGGGACGGCCTGCGCACCGCCACCCCGGACCAGCTGCTGTACTTCGCGAACTCGACCACCGTCGCCGACCCCGGCAACATGTCCGGCTTCAACCGGGCGTGGAAGACCGCCGGCCCGGACAAGGCCGCCGGGATGGTGCGGGACACCATCGAGTACCTGCTGTTCGGCCCGGAGAGCCTGCGGCTCGAGGACCGGATGACCCAGCTGGTCGACGGCACCAAGAAGGGGCTGGGCTTCCCCTCCTTCAAGGAGTCGCTGCTGACCAAGGTGCTGTGCGTGGTGGAGCCGGAGCGCTTCCTGCCGGTGGTCCGGTACACCGCAGCGGCGTCGGGCAAGAAGGAGCTGGCCAAGGTCGTCTTCGAGCTCGACCTGCCGCCGGTGGAGAAGAGCGCGTGGACCATCGGGCGGCTCGCGGTGTGGAGCAACGACCTGCTCCGCTCACTGGTCGGCAACGACGTCCCGGACCTGCAGCAGGCCGCACGCTTCCTGCAGTGGGCCAAGGGCCAGCCGGTGCTGTCCCGCTCCTGACCTCGGGCGCGGCGCCGGTCACCGAACGGTGACCGCGCCGCCCCCGTTGGGCACGAGCTCGACCCAGGTGCTGCCCGGTGCGAGCCGCACCGGGTTGCCGTCGGGGCCCAGCAGCACCAGCCGGTCCGCCACGCCGTTCTTGACCCAGGTGACCGGCATCGTCCTCCCGCCGGTGGCCAGCAGCGCCTCGCCCCGGCCCTGGAGCACCGTCTCCGGCACCGGGTTGCCGGCCGGGTCCCGGCCGGCGGTGTTCACGACGTCGACCCGGAGGACGACGACGTTCGTGGCGTGCATCCGGGTGCCGTCGGCCTCGACCGCCGGGGTGCCGTTCTCGTCGCGGACCCAGGCGCCGCCGGGCGGGTCCCAGGTCCAGTTCGGGTGGCTGGAGGGGGACAGCGTGAGCGCCAGGGCGGCCGCGGGCGTGCCGGCGGTCACCGGGCTGGCCTCGGCGGCCGTGGCGGCGGTCTCGAACTGCGGAGCCGGTGCAGCCAGGTGCTGCGGATCGGCCTGGGCGACGAGGGCGTTGGGGTCGGCGTAGACGTTGTGCGGCGCCGAGCGGCCGGCGATCCGGTAGAAGCCGGAGTCCCCGTTGTCGTTGCTCAGCACCTGCAGGCCGGCAGCGGCGACGGCGTCGACGTAGGCCGGCTGCCCGCCGGAGAAGGCGAACAGGCCGTGCAGCGGGGCGGCGATCGCCGGGTCCATCGGCCGGACCGAGCGGACCGGCCCGACCTCGGGCGGCAGGACCGAGTGGTAGACCGCGACGTAGCGGGTGATGCCGCCCTCGACGACCTCCTCCCAGACCATGTCCGCGGCGTTCAGCCCGGTCTGCGGGCGGGCGTCCAGCGAGTTCTCGATCTTCACCGCGAGCGCGGGGTGCGCCGGGACGGCGCCGCTCTCCAGCCCGGTCAGCGGCCAGAGGACCGGCGGCGGGGGCGGGGGCGGTGGGGCCGGCGTCGAGGAGCTGGGAGCCGGCGTGGTCGCGGCCAGCGGGGTCTCGTCGTCGCCGCCGCACGCGACCAGGCTGCTCAGCGTCAGCCCGGCCAGCAGGACGGCGCCGACGAGCCGGCGGGGTGGTGCGAGTGCCACGGAGTGCTCCTGCGTCGGGGGTGCAGCGACCACCCGATGGGCGCCCGCGTGACCGGAGGTCGGTCATCGGTCGTCATCGGCTGCCGGCGCCCAGTGCAGCACCCTCGCCACCCCCTGCGCCCCATCGGCCCGCCCGGTGTCGCGGGAACCCGCTGGTTCCTGTCGGTGGGCCCCCGTACGGTCCGGGCCGCTCGACCGACCCGACCTGGAGGACTCTGTGACCCTGCCCGCCGCGGCCCGGCTCGGCCTGGACTACCTGGATGACGTCAGCGCGAAGCTGATGCTGCAGGCCCAGTGGTCCGGCGCCATGCCGTTCCTGCGCGCCGGGTCGGTCCCGGGCACGGTCGAGGACCTGGCGGCGCTGCTCCCCGAGGGGGCGCGGCTGCGCTTCGACCAGCGCTGGCAGCGGCACCGCACCGTCACCGCCGAGCTGCCCGGTCTGGTCGTGGAGCTCGAGACGCGGCAGAACGTGACGCGCCTGGTGGTGGTGGGCGCGGTCCTGACCGCGGTCGAGTCCTGCCTCGCCGGCATGACCAGCGCGGCTGAGGCCGCGGCGGCGGTGCCCGAGGGCATCGTCCGGATGCGCTTCTGGTCCAGCCGGGACGACGACGCGTCGATGTCGAGCCGCGCGGTGGCGGCGCCGACCTGGCGCGAGGTCTCGGCCAACTACGCCGCCCGCACCGCCGCGGGGCTGGCACCGCTCGTGGCGGCCACCGACATGGCCGGACGCGCCGGGCGGCTGGTCCTCTGGCACGGCGAGCCCGGCACCGGCAAGACGACCGCGGTCCGCGCGCTGAGCCGTGAGTGGTCGGCCTGGTGTGAACCGCACTACGTCACCGACCCCGAGCAGCTCTTCGCCGATCCGCAGTACCTCCTGGAGGTGGCCGGGGTCGACGCCGAGGAGGACGACGGGGCGGCGGAGAAGCGGCCCTGGCGGCTGGTCATCGCCGAGGACTGCGACGAGTACCTGCGCACCGACGCCAAGATGCGCGCCGGGGCCTCGCTGGGCCGGTTGCTCAACCTCTGCGACGGGATCCTGGGCCACGGGCTGCAGGTGCTGGTGCTGCTGACCACCAACGAGGACGTCGGGAGCCTGCACCCGGCGATCACCCGGCCGGGGCGCTGCCTGAGCCGGGTGGAGTTCGGCCGGCTGTCGCGCGCCGAGGCGCAGGCGTGGCTGGGGTCCGGGCTCACCGCTCCGGCCGAGCCGGCCACCCTGGCCGAGCTGTACGCGCTCCGGGAGGACCGGGAGGACCCGACCGACCACGCCCCGGCGGTGGGCGGCTACCTCTGATCCGGGGCCGCCCTCACCGGGAGACCAGCTGCACGATCTGGCGCGCGGCGGCCCGCCCCTCGGGCGCCGGGACCAGCGGGTAGACGTGCACCGCGCCCTCGCAGACGACGACGTCGGCGTCGACGCCGGCAGCGCGGGCCTTCTCCCCGAGCTCGAGGACGTCGGGCAGGCAGATCTCGTGCGTGCCGACGAACACGTGCAGCGGCGGGAGGCCGGTCAGCGGCCCGTTCAGCGGGCTGAGCCGGGGCTGGGTGGGGTCGTCGCCGCCGGCCCACGCCTCGCCCGCCAGGCGCAGCCCGACGCTGGCCAGCCACGGGTCGTGCGCCTCGACGGCGGGGACGTCGGGGTTGCCGATGGTGAGGTCCAGCCACGGGGAGAGGAGGACGAGCCGGCCCGGCTGCGGCAGGTCGGCGTCGGCGTCGGCGTCGGCGTCGGCGTCGGCCAGGGTCTGGGCGAGCCCGAGCGCGAGGCCACCGCCGGCGGAGTCGCCGGCGAGGGTGACGGCCGGTGCGTCGACGTCCTGCAGCAGCTCGCGGTAGACGGCGGTGACGAAGGGATACGCCTCGCGGTGGGTGTGCTGCGGCGCGAGGCCGTAGTGCGGGACCTCGACCCGGACACCGGCGTCGGCCATCCTCGAGACGAGCGCCCAGTGCTGCGGCGCGATCGCGCTGATGTAGGCACCGCCGTGCAGGTAAACGACGGCGCGCTCGGCCGTCCGGCCGCGCGGCGAGACGGTGGTGCAGGGGAAGCCGTCGACCAGACGCGTGCGGACGTCGTGCCGCCGCTGCAGCCGGCCGGGGGGCACGGCGCTGCCCTTCGGGGCGGCGATCCGCTGCCGCGCCCGCTCGACGGTGGCCATCCGCGGCTTGAAGGTCAGCCGGAAGAACTGCTCGAGGACCGTCATCTGCAGGCTCACCGGGCCACTCTCCCCGGCGGAGGAGCTACAGCGCGAGGCGGACCACCGGCCGAGCCTTGCTGGTGCGGGTGCCGACCTCGGTGAAGCCGAGCCGGAGGAAGACCGACAGCGGTCCGTGGAAGAGCTCGGCGGCGGAGGCGGTGCGCACCGTGGTGTCCAACGGGTAGGCCTCGACCGCGCGGGCACCGTGCCGGCGGGCGAGGTCGACGGCGCCCTCGAGCAGCACCTCGGCGAAGCCCTGCCGGCGCTTGCCAACCGGCACGACAAAGCAGGTGACCGCCCACAGCCCGTCCTCGTCCGCGGTGGCGGCGGCGACCGGGTAGGTCAGCAGCCGCGGGTAGTCGGCGCGTGGGGCGACCGCGCACCAGCCGGACGGTGTGCCGGCGTCGTCGTAGCAGAGCACGCCCGGCGGGAGGGGTGCGGCCACCTGGGTCTGCAGGTCCGCGCGGCGCTGCTCGCTGGTTCGCGCGGCGTAGCCGGGGCGCTGCTGGCGGAACCACTGGCACCAGCAGTGCGCCGGGTCGCCGCGGCTGCCGAAGACGGCGAGCAGGTCGTCCCAGCGCTCCGGGGTCGCGTCCTGGACGGTCGGCACCGCGCGATCCTGTTCGCCGGGTCCCCCCATCGGCAAGACCCCGCTCGTCGCCGACGCATCTGGACGCAGCTGTCCGCCGAGTGATCTGCGGTGTTCGACCGCGCAGCACAGACAACGCGGCTCGACGGTCAGACCTGGAGCAGCGGTCCGATGAGGATCTCTGTGCCGTCGGGGCGCCAGGTGCGCCATCGACCCCCGGGATCTCGTTCGACCCGGAAGCCGTGGTGGACCTTGGTGTGATGGCGTTCGCAGAGCAGGCCGGAGTTGGCCAGGCTGGTCTCCCCACCGTTGATCCAGTGGATCAGGTGATGGACGTCGCACCAGTGGGTCGGGGCGTCACAACCGGTGAACACGCAGTGCCGATCCCGCTGCTCGACGGCCTTGCGCAGGCCGGGGGTGACCACCCGGTGGTCCCGGCCCAGGTCCAGCGGCACCCCGTCGGGGCCCATGACGATCCGGGAGATGCTCCCGTCGCAGGCCAGCCAGCGCGCCCGGGCCGCCGAGAGCTGGGCCCCGAAGCCCGTGCGGGCAGCGCCGGGGTTGGTGGCGGGATCGATCAGGTCGTCGCTGTCGATGTTCAGCACCACGTGCGGCTTCACCGTCCGCAGCGTCGGCAGCACACCGGAGGCCAACTGGTTGTCGCACAGCTGGACGAGGGCGTCGGCCTGCTGCTGGGCCCGGGTGCGGTCATCGCCCTTGAGCCGGGAGGCCTGCACGATCGCCTCGATGCCGGCCAGCACCTTCTCCAACCCGACCGCGTCCAGGTCGAACCGGCCGGTGCCGCTGCCATCGGCATGCCGGGTGACCGACAGCCGCCGCCCCTCGGTGGGGTCGGGCTCGACCCCGTCGGGGTCCAGGGCCTCGCGGTAGTGATGCACCACCTGCGGCAGCTGGGCGTGCGCCTCGCCCTGGGCGACGGCGACCACCGCCTGGTCGATCACCCCGAGGTCCACGTTCTGCTCGTCCGCGGCCGCCCGCTTGTCGTCGTCCGCGATCGGGGCGATGGTCGCCACCTGCGAGGCGGTCAGCGTGCCGTCGGCGAAGGCCGCGGCGGTGGCGGGCAGGTGCTCCAGCGCCCGCCCCGACCGCACCACCCGCCCGGCCTCCCCGGCGGTGAGGTGCCCGTGCCCGCGCAGCAAAGAGGCCATCGTCTTTTTGCCGTCGTGCTCCGCGGCGCCGGTCAGCTCGCAGCGGCGGACCGTGCGGGTGACCTCGGCGGCGATCCGGTTCTGCAGCACCAGCAGCGGGCCCAGCCGTTCCAGCAGTGCCGGGCCGGGCAGCGAGGTGAGGTCCTCGGCGGCCAGGGCGTCGATCGCGGACTGCAACTCGCCCACCGGACACTCCCCACCACTTCGAACGTGTGTACGAAGAATACCGGTGTCAGGGTCGTGCGACAAGCCGAATCCGCAGGTCAGACGCTTGTCCACAGATCCTGGAAGCCCTTGACAAAGGATGGGAAGCGAGGACGGACCACCACAAGCGTGCCTTTGGCGGCCGCCTCAGAGGGCCACCCGGAGCGTGCTTTTGGCGGCCGCCGTCGAAGGGCCCTCGGACGGCGACCACAAGCGTGCCTTTGGTGGTCACAGCGCAGGGGGGTCACCGACGCCAGGAGCACGCTCGGGGCGTCGGTGACCCAATGCGCGCTCAGGGGGCGATGGTCAACTCGGCGATGTGGTCACCGCGCAGGCTGAAGCGGTAGCGCAGGTCGACCACGCCGCCGGGGAAGTCGCCCACGAGGTGCTGGACGACGAGCCAGTGGTCGCGGTCGATGCGCTGGGTCCCGGTCAGCTCGGTCGTGTACGTGTACTCCGACGCCGAGCGCTGCAGCCAGCCCCGGACGGCCTCGGCGCCGCGGTGGGTCGTCCCGTCGTCGACGACCACAGCGTCGTCGGTGAAGGCGCGGACAGCGGTCTGGGGGTCGTGGGCGGCCAGGTAGCCGCGGACGACGGCGGGCAGGTCGGGAGAGGTGGTGGTCATGCGCCGACCCTCCCCTCTCCCGCCGGCGTCGAGTCCAGCCCTGGACCCTCCCGCCGGGAGAGGGTGCACAGTCCCAGGGTGCTGACCATCGGCGAGTTCGCGCAGCTCACCCACCTCAGCGTGCGCACGCTGCGCCGGTACCACGACGCCGGGCTGCTGGAGCCGGCCCGCGTGGACGCCACCAGCGGCTACCGGTACTACAGCGCCGGGCAGATCCCGGCGGCACAGGTCATCCACCGGCTCCGGGAGCTCGACGTGCCGCTCGCCGACGTGCAGCGGATCCTGCGGACACCCGACCCCGGCGCACGGGCCGGGCTCGTCGCGGACCACCTGCGACGGCTCGAGGACCAGCTCGAGCGAACCCGCGCGGCGGTGACCTCGCTGCAGCGGCTGCTCCGCCCCGAGCCGACGAGGCTGGACGTCGAACTGCGGGCGGTGCCGGCCGCGACGGTCGCCGCGGTGGAGGCGACCGTCGAGCTGGACGACGTCCTGGGCTGGTACGCCGGCGCCATGGCCGAGCTCGACGCGGTGGTCGGGACACCCGCGCCGCCCGGCGGGCTGTACGACAACGACCTCTTCACCGCCGGCCGGGGGCGCGTGCTGGTGTACCGACCGGTCGCCGACCCTCCGCGCACGGGTCGCGTGCACCCGGCGACACTCCCCGCCGTGGAGCTGGCGGTGGCCACCCACGTCGGCGACCACGACAGCATCGACGTCACGTACGGCGAGCTCGGCGGCTGGGTGGTCGAGCACGCTCTCGCGGTGGCCGGCCCGGTGCGCGAGACCTACCTCGTCGGCCCACGCGACACCCCCGACCCGGCGTCCTGGCGCACCGAGATCGGCTGGCCGGTCTTCCGGCTGACCCCTTCGCAAAAGGTGCAGCCCGGCGTGTCGTCCGGCCGCTGACCGGCCGTCTGCGTGCTGGTGCCGTCACGCGTTGTTCGGGCACGCCTGGGGTGCGAAAGATGTATCAGCCAACCATCGTCCCGGAACACTTGAGACGTCAAAGAGCGGCCCCGTCGTCCCGATGCAGGTCGTCGTCGGCGTGTCGGCGCGCGTCGCCTTGTCAACATCCTCCTTCTGTCGCTGATCGATCACTCGGCGTCTACAAGCGTCACTCCTGTTTCACCCATACGGTCGTCGCGCCCGCCGGGTCCAGTCGTCGCCTTCCGTGTGACACCCGCCGGGCACGCCGAACCGGGCAGCTCCAGCAATGGCGCTGAGCACGCCCGGACCGAGGACCCAGTGCAGTCCTGGGGTGAAGCGCGACCGGGCATCCAGCCGCCGGCGCGCCGGGCAACTTCCCCGCCCGAACCCGTCAGCTAACTCGGTAGGCGGTCGTGGAGAAACCAGGAGAAACGTCGTCCATGACGACCTTGCGCACAGCCCCCGCACGCCGTACCACCCGTGGGGCCTTGGTCGCCCTGCTCACCGGTGCCGGCCTCGTCCTCACCCCGCTGGCCGCCCAGGCGGCGGCTCCCGACACCGCCGCCGTGGCGGCCGCCCCGGCTGCTGCCCCCACCGCCGCGGCGCAGATCGCCGTCGACACCGCCCTCGCCCAGCTGGGTGACCCGTACGTGTGGGCCGCTGCTGGCCCGAACTCCTTCGACTGCTCCGGGCTCACCCAGTACGCCTACAAGGCTGCCGGGATCTCGCTGCCGCACTCGTCGAAGAGCCAGTCCACGATGGGCACGCACGTCGCGAAGGCCGACCTCAAGCCCGGCGACCTGGTGTTCTTCTACAGCCCGGTCAGCCACGTCGGCATGTACATCGGCAACGGCCAGATCGTGCACGCGCCGACCACCGGCTCGGTCGTCAAGATCGTGAAGCTCGACGCGATGTCGGGCTACAACACCGCCCGCCGCCTGGCCTGACGGCCTGCTGCCGGGTTCCGGCGTCCCTCCCGCGGACGCCGGAACCCGGCACACGTCAGACCGGCGCGAGCTCGACCGCCTCCCCGAGCGGGAGCCAGCGGACCGTGCGCTGCACCTCCGGCGCGCGGGCCAGGTCGCGTTCCACCCCGGTCCGGCCCTGGACGAAGTGGCTCCAGCCCTCGTAGTGCACCGGGACGACGGTGCGGGGGCCGAGGAGGTCGCACAGCCGGACCGCCTGCCGGCCGGTCATCGAGTACCGCAGCGGGCCGGTGACAGGGAAGCGGACGCCGCCCAGGTGCAGCACCGCGGTGCCGACCCGCAGCCGCTCGGCCACCTCGCGCAGCCCGCGGAACAGCACGGTGTCCCCGGAGATCCACAGCGCGCCGTCCTGCTGCCCCTCCCAGCGCAGCGCGAAGCCGACGACGTCCCCGGCCACCGGGTGGCTCAGCGGCGGACCGTGCCGGGCCGGTGTCGCGGTCACCTCCAGGCTCGGACGACCGGCGGCCTCGAGCACCGTCGTCTCCCAGGGCAGGAGTCCGCGAGTCCGGGGCCCCAGTCGCCCAGCCCCGGACGCCGTCGTCACCACCACCGGCACCGACGACAGCAGGGCGCGGCCGGCGTCGTCCAGGTTGTCGGCGTGGTGGTCGTGGGTGATCAGGACGGCGTCCAGCGGCGGCAGGTCGGCGGGCTGCAGGGCCGGTCCGGTCACCTTGCGCGAGCCGGTGCCCCAGCCGAAGGCGTACCGCCGGCCGGGCGGGTCGAAGGTCGGGTCGGTCAGCAGCCGCCAGCCGGCGACCTCGACGAGCAGCGTCGGCCCCCCGATGTGGGTCAGCCTCACGGCACCCGGGACGGCGCGCCGGTCGCGTGCGCCAGCGCCCAGTCCAGGACGTCGTCCGCGATCTGCTCCCAGCCCGGCGCGGCCGGCAGCAGGTGCGGGTAGCCGGCGTACTCGCGCACCTCGGTCACCGTGTCGACGGAGTAGTGCGCCGCATTCGACCGCTGGACGGCCGGCGGCATGATGTGGTCCTCGCTGCCGGAGACGAACAGCAGCGGCGGGCGGGCGGCGTTGCGGTAGTCGACGTGCGCGTCCTGCGGCCCGGGCATCAGGTTGGCCAACACCGAGTTCCACAGGATCCCGCCGGACGCGGGGATGGCGTACCGCTCGTACAGCGCGCGCGACTCCTCCTCGCTGAAGGTGTTGGTGAACGCGTAGTGCCACTGCTCCCAGCTGAACCCGACCGCCCGGTGCCGGTTGGCCGGGTTCTTCAGCACCTCCCACGTCGATCGGATCTGGGACAGCGGGGTGACCTTGACGCCCTCGGTCGGCGCGGAGTTGAGGACGACGCCGACGGCCCCGCACCCCCGGTCCAGCAGGAGCTGGGTGATCGTGCCGCCGGCGGAGTGGCCGATGAGGACGGGGGGCGCATCCAGTGCGCCGATCACCTCCGCCATGGAGTCGACGATCTGCGGCAGCGTCACCTGCGCGATCGGCGTCGGGTCGGCGTTGAGCGCCTCGACCTCGACCTCGAAGCCGGGGTAGGTGGGCGTGAGCACGCGGAAGCCGCGGCTCTCGTAGTGCGTCTTCCAGTTCTCCCAGCTGCGCGGGGTCACCCAGAAACCGTGGATGAGCACGATGGTGTCGGGGGCCATGCCGATCTCCTCCTGGTGGGGGTCGTGGGCCGACCCTGGCAGCGGGGCCGGGCCGCGGATCGGCTGTCCGTGCACGCCTGTGGTGCCTGGGTGCCTTCCCCGCGCGCCCGGTCCCTGCCAGGCTCGGCGCACCACCTGCCGGCAGGGGCCGTCCATGCTGATCCTCGACACCTCCGACGTCCCCGTGGCCGACCGCGCCGAGGCCTTCGACGCCGCGATGCACCAGGCCTCGGTGCCCTGCCGTGTCGAGCAGCGGACGCCACCGGACCAGCTGCACGCGGAGATGCACCTGTGGTCGCTCGGGCCGGGCGCGGTGTTCACGACGCGGGCGTCACCGTTCCGGCTGGTGCGCACACCCCGGCACGTGCGGCTCGGGGGGCACTGGGCGCTCGCCGTCTCGTTCCAGGCGCAGGGCCGCGGCGAGTACGCCCAGCTCGGACACGAGCAGCTGGTCCACGGCAGCCAGCTGATGGTGGTGGACATGAGCGCGCCGTACTCGTTCGGCTGCGCGGTCGGCGGGGAGGCGCGGTCGTTCCAGCTGCCGTACGAGTCGCTGGAACTGGCGCCGGGCGTCGTCCGGCGCGCGACGCCCCGGCTGCGGGCCAGCCCGCTGCACGACCTGGTCCTCGCGCACCTGCAGCGGCTGTGCGGCACGGTCGACGACATCGCGGCACGGCCCGGTGCCGCGGCCGTCGGTGCGGCGACCGTCGAGCTGGTGCGCGCGCTGGTGGTCTCGGCGGCGGGCGACGTGCCCGGCCGCGCGCTGGTGCGTGAGCAGACACTGCTGACCCGGGTACGGGTCTACGCGCAGCAGCGGTTGACCGACCCGGGGCTGACGCCGGAGTCGCTCGCCGCGGCGCACAACGTGTCGGTGCGGCAGCTGTACAAGGTGTTCGCCGCGGCCGAGGTCAGCCTGGAGCAGTGGCTGATCGAGCTGCGGCTGTCGGCGGCGCGTGCGTACCTGGCCTCACCTGCCGGGCGTCGGCGCACCATCGCGGCCACCGCGCATCAGCACGGCTTCGTCGACGCCAGCCACTTCAGCCGCCGGTTCGCGGCCGCCTACGGGTTGACCCCGCGCGAGTGGCAGCGGACCCGGTGACGCCACCTCCGCCGAGAGCGTGTTTCGGCGAACCGGGCGGGCTGGCAGGGTGGCGCGGTGACCGCTGGAGGACCTGACCTGGACGACGCCGCTCCGCCGAGGGTCGAGGAGGCGGTGCTCGAGGACCTGCGCCGGCGGCTGCACGCCTACCGCCCGGTCGAGGGCACCGGCACGGCCGGGTGGGACCGCGGCACCGAGCACGGCTTCCTCGCCGGGCTCCTGCGCAGCTGGGCCGACGACTACGACTGGCGGGTGCACGAGCAGCGGATCCGGTCGCTGCCCTGGGCGCGGACGAGCCGGCTGAGGGCGGTCCACCAGCGCGCCGCCGACCCGGGTGCGACCGCCGTCGTCCTGCTGCACGGCTGGCCGGACTCGGTGCTGCGCTACGAGCGGGTGCTGCCGCTGCTCACCGACGTGCACGTCGTCGTCCCGGCGCTGCCCGGCTACCCGTTCGCCGCTCCGCTGCCCGACCGGGACCTGTCGTCGGCGGACATGGCCGAGGTGATCGCCGAGGCGATGGCGGAGCTCGGGTACGAGCGCTACGTCATCTCCGGCGGGGACATCGGCCGTGGCGTCGCGACGGCGCTGGCTGCCCACCACCCCGACCGGGTGGCCGCGCTGCACGTCACGGACGTGCCGCTCGCCGCCGCCTTCAGCGGCGACCCGGCGGCGCAGACCGACGACGTCCGCGACCTGCGGGAGCAGATCACCGCCTGGCGGTCGGCCGAGGGCGCGTACATGCACGAGCAGTCGACCAAGCCCCACACCCTCGCCGTCGCACTGGGCGACTCCCCCGCCGGGCTCGCCGCCTGGATCGTCGAGAAGCTGCGCAGCTGGAGCGACTGCGGCGGTGATGTCGAGTCGGTGTTCCCGCGCGCGGACCTGCTGACCTGGGTCACCGCGTACTGGGTGACCGGCGCGATCGGGACGTCGTTCGCGCCGTACGTGAAGCAGAGCCCCCCGATCGAGCGGATCGACGTGCCCACCGTGGTCAGCCAGTTCCCCGGCGAGATCATCCGGTCGCGCCGCTCGGTCGCCGAGCGGCTGTTCGACCTGCGGGTGTTCGAGGACGGCACCGCCGGCGGGCACTTCGGCGCGTGGGAGCGGCCGGACGAGTTCGCCGGCTTCGTCCGACAGGCTCTCGCGCTCAGCTGAGCGCCGGCGCCTGCTCCAGCCACTCGTCGAAGGTCTGCCGGCCCCGGTCGGCGCCAGGTCCGGGCACTAGGACGCCCTCCCGCAGCCGGCGTCCCGCCGCACCGGGGATCGGCACCCGCAGGACGCGTCGCCGCTGCCCGGTGGCGGTGAGGTAGCGGCGCACCAGGTCGGCGACCTCGGCCTCCTCGGGGCCAGCCAGGTCGGTCGCCCGCCCGCGTGGTGGGCCGGCGGCCAGCGTGACCAGGGCGCCGGCGACCTCGGCGGCGGCCACCGTGGCGGTGCGCATCGCCGGCACGACGACGAACGGCCCGACCGAGGTGCGCTGCACCAGCTGCGCGGCGAACTCGTGGAACTGGGTCGCCCGCAACAGCGTCCACGGGAGCGGCCCGGCTGCCACCAGACGCTCTTGCTCGACCTTGCCGGCGTAGTAGCCGCTGGTCTCGCCGTCGATGCCGACGATCGACAGCGCCACGTGATGAGGCACGGACGCCGTCTGCTCGGCGGCGAGCAGGTTCGTGGTGGCCCGGCGGAACGAGCCGACCGCCGTACGGGTGGAGGTGGTGACCACGTTGGTGACGTCGATGACGGCGTCCGCTCCGGCCATCGCGGCGGCCAAACCGGCTCCGGTGACGACGTCCTGACCGGTGCTCCGTGACAGCGGGACGACGTCGTGCCCGGCCGCTGCCGCCTGGGCGACGACGTGCCGGCCCACCACCCCGGTCGCACCGGCCACGACGAGCCTCATCGGTCGACCTCCACTGCGCGCTCCCGGACAATCACGGGGAGCAGTGTGCCGACCGCCGGTGACGAGGTCGAGGATCCGCTCAGCCGAACTGCCGCCTGCAGGTCGGGCACACCCAGGTCGGCGTGCGCCCGTTCTCGAGCAGGTCAGGGCGGGCGACGACGTCAGGCACGCACTTCCCGGGCCGAGGATGGCCGTTCGGTCACCTCGTGCGTGCGGCTCCTCCGAGCGGGGTCAGCGGTAGACGAGGGTGCCGTCGTCGAGGTCGGCGGCGGGGAGGATCTCCCGTTCCTCGACGTACTCGTGCAGGTGGGTCCACGGCTCCCGGTCGCCCTGCTTGGGCATGAGGTGCATCGAGCGGGCGAGGTAGCCGGGGTTGAAGTTGGCCGGGTCGACCCAGGGCCCGAGCGGCATGTCGGCGTCCTCGGGCCGCAGCTGCGGAACGACCATCGACGCACCCTTCTTGTCCATGTGCGCGAGCAGCCGGCACACGAAGTCGCTGATCAGGTCGGCGCGCAGGGTCCAGCTGTGCCGGAAGTAGCCGAACACGTAGGCCAGGTTGGGCAGGCCGGTGAACATCAGCCCGCGGTAGGTGACGGTGTCCGCGAAGTCCACAGGCCGGCCGTCGACGGTGAAGGCGATGTCGCCGAAGACGCTGAGGTCGAAGCCGGTGGCGGTGACGATGACGTCGGCCGCAAGCTCCTCCCCCGACGACGTCCGGATGCCCGTCTCGGTGAACGTCTCGATCGTGTCGGTGACGACGGAGGCCTTGCCCTCGCGCATCGCGGTGAACAGGTCGCCGTCGGGGAGGACGGCGATCCGCTGCTGCCACGGCCGGTAGGAGGGGTTGAAGTGCTTGTCGATGTCGACGTCCGGCGGGAGCTGGGGCCGCATCGACTCGATGAGGAACTCACGGGCGAGGTCAGGTGTCTCGGCCGAGATGCGGGTGAGCTCGTTCAGCTCGGCGATGTAGGCGCGGCGGAGGATCTCGTGCGTCCACTCCTCCGGGACGTCGAGGGCGCGCAGCGTCGTCGCCAGTTCGTGGGTCTTGGGACGGGCGAAGAAGAAGGTGGGCGAGCGCTGCAGCATCGTCACGTGCGCGGCGGTCTCGGCGATCGCCGGGATGAGCGTGGCCGCCGTCGCGCCCGAGCCGATGACGACCACCTGCTTGCCGGTGAGGTCGAGGTCCGCAGGCCACTGCTGCGGGTGGACGACCCTGCCCTGGTAGCGGTCCGTGCCCGGCCACTCGGGCGTGTAGCCCTGGTCGTGCTTGTAGTAGCCCTGGCACATCCAGAGGAAGTCGGTCGTGAAGACCAGCTCCTCACCGGTGTCGCCGCGGGTCACCTCGACGGTCCAGCGGCGGTCGTCGGTCGACCAGGTGGCGGCGGTGACGCGGTGCTGGTGGCGGATGTGCTCGTCCAGGCCGTTCTCGCGGATGACCTCGTCGAGGTAGCGGAGGATCTCCTCCGAGGACGCGATCGAGGGCCCGCGCCAGGGCTTGAACCGGTAGCCGAAGGTGAACAGGTCGCTGTCGGAGCGGACCCCGGGGTACTGGTGGGTCTTCCACGTGCCGCCGTGGCTCTCCAGGGCGTCGAGGACGACGAGGCTCTTGCCCGGGAAGCGCTCCTTGAGGTGGTAGGCGGCCCCGATCCCGGAGATGCCCGCTCCCACGATCAGCACGTCGACGTGCTCGACCCGTTCCTCGAGCGTCGTCCCGGCCGGCTGCGTCATCGTCATGCTGGTCCCCCAGTCCGTCGGGAGGCGCACCTCGTCGTGCGCCGTCGCCGAGGTGTTTGTACCCCTATTGACGCCCGCCGTGTGACATGACCCACAATTCATGCCGGACAACGCAGTCCTCGCCGAGCCCAGGAGTCCCGTTGAGCACACCGACCGTCCACGCGCCGCGCACCGTCGAGATCGGCGACATCACCGTCGCCGTCCAGGAGTACGGCGAGGGTGAGCCACTGCTGATCATCAACGGCACCAGCCAGTCGCTGGGCTTCTGGGCCGACCTGGCGCAGGCCTGGGCGGGTCGGCACCGGGTGGTCACCTACGACCTGCGCGGGATGGGCGGCTCGACCCGTGGGGCGGACCCCTTCACCGTCGGTTCGCTGGCCCAGGACGCGCTCGCGGTGCTGGACGCCCTGGGGATCGAGCGCGCCCACGTGCTCGGCTACTCGCTGGGCAGCGCCATCGCGCAGGAGGTGGCGCTCGCGGCACCGGATCGGGTCGCGTCGCTCGTCCTGTACTGCACGTGGGCGCGGTCGGACGGGTTCCAACGGGCGATGATGACCGGGCTGGCGCACCCCTGGCGGATCGGCGACGTCGAGGCGGGGCTAGGCGCGCTCGGTGTGGCGTTCTCGCCTCAGCTGCTCGACAGCCCGGAGTTCGGCAAGCTGATCACGGAGCTGCTGCCGCTGTTCCCGTCGACGCCGGAGCAGATCCAGACCTGCGCCGAGCAGTGGGACGCCGACATGGGCCACGACACCCTCGACCGGCTGGGCGGGATCACCGCGCCGACGCTGGTGGTCGCCGGCGAGCAGGACCTGCTGAC
This sequence comes from Geodermatophilaceae bacterium URHA0031, assembly GCA_000620205.1. Taxonomy (GTDB): domain Bacteria; phylum Actinomycetota; class Actinomycetes; order Mycobacteriales; family Geodermatophilaceae; genus Modestobacter. The sequence continues at coordinate 676,974 of JHVP01000001.1, forward strand.
CCCGCCCTGGCACGGCAAGCAGGTCGCCGAGGCAATCCCCGGGGCGCGGCTGGAGATGTTCACCGGGCCCGGTTCCAGCCACGCCCTCGGCATGGAGCGCGCCGAGGAGTTCGTCCCCCTGGTCGGCGAGTTCCTCGCCGCCCACCCGATGTCCTGACCCCGCCGTCCGTCGTCGCCGAAGGCGCACCTTCGGCGACGACGATGGTGGGACGCCGCTCGCGAGCTGACCACCCGTGCGGGTGACGCAGGGGCCGCAGCCGACCGTGCTGCGGCGGCGCGCTGCTGTCATGGGCGGGTGAAGCTGGCGACCTGGAACTGCTGCGGGAAGTTCTTGGCGAACCTGCCCCACCTCCTCGGCGAGGGCATCGACGTCGCCGTCGTGTGCGAGGCCTCGCCGCTGCCCGAGTGGCCGCTGGCCTCGGGCGACCGGGCGGTCACGCACATCAGCCGACGCGTGCGGCCGGACAGCTACCGAGAGCTGGGCATCGTCGCCTGCGGGCCGTGGTCGGTCACCCGCCACGAGCGCGCCGACTCAGCGCCCGCCTGGACTCTGCCGGCGCAGGTCGACGGGCCGCTGCCATTCGTCCTCGTCGGCCTGTGGACCGTGGTCTCACCCGGGCAGCCGAGCTACGTCGGCCAGCTGGAGCGGGCGGTCGACTGGATCGAGCAGCTGGACGCGTCTGGGCCGGTCGTGCTGGCCGGCGACTTCAACGCACCGATCAGCTCGAGCGAGGGCAACTACCGCGCGGTCGCGCGCCGGCTGGAGGACCTGGGGCTGGTGGACGCCTACCGTGCGTCCCGGGGGCTGACCGCCGACGAGCCACCCCTCGACCCGACCTACTTCCACCACTGGCGGCAGGACCGGCCCTTCCACATCGACCACCTGATGGTGCCCGCCGCCTGGAGCGACGCGCTCACCGTGCAGGTCGGCGACTTCGACACCTGGGTGGCCTCCCGGCGGAGCGACCACGTGCCGCTGATCGTCGAGGTCAAGGACGACGTCGGTATCTGACGGTCATCATCGCCAGGCGAGGACGATGGGGCTCAGGCGGCGAGCGTCAGCGCGTCGGTCGTCGCCCAGCCCGGCGGGAGTGGGCGTGCGAGCTCGCCGCCGCGGACGGCGAGGAACGGCCGGGTGAGCCGCTCCTTCTCGATCCTGTCCCAGACGGCCAGCAGCTGGGACACCCAGCGCGCCAGGGTGAGCGCGTCGCTGGCCAGCGGGTCGCCGGCGACCTCGGCGCGCGGCCGGGTGGGGATCCGCGGCCAGCGCGGGGTGACGAGGCTGCGCTTGGACGAGGGCAAGGTGGCCACGTGCGCGGCGAAGGCGGCGTCCAGGGTGCTGGTCTCCGCGACGATCGCCATCGCGAGGGCGCCCACGTCGGCACCGCGACCGAAGCGGACCGCGGCCTTCTCGGTGGTCACCAGGACCCGGCCGACCAGCAGGCGGGCGATCCGGTCGTCGTCCGACGGCAGCACCCAGGCGCCGGCCATCGTCGATTCCAGGCCCTCGCCGACGTTCACGTGCCAACCCACGACCCGGTCCTCGACCGGCTGGTCGACGATGACGACTCCGCGCATCTCGTTCTCCTGGCACTGAGCGACCGGCCGGTTCCGGCGCGTGAGTGCAACGTGGCAGAGGGAACGCGTCGTACCAATGTCCGTCGCGAAGTCGTGATATCACCCGTCCCGATCGCCACACGAGCCGCAGTGGACTCGCGAGCGCGTCCGCGGCGGGGTCCTCAGGTCGTCGAGAGCGAGTCCCGCCACGCGATCCCGCGGTTCTCTGCGGCGACGGCGTCCATCACGTCCATCACCGGCTCGACGGTGAAGGAGAAGGCAGCGAACACGGACAGGACCCGCTTGTGCGGGGCCTCGTACTCCGCGGCCGAGCCGGTGGGCCGCTCACGCCAGGTCACGAGGTACTTCATCGACTCATCACCTCACCCGATGTCGGCTGCACGAACTGTTCCGCCGGCCGATCCGGCCCACATGCAGGCTGCTGCGGAACGCCGAACGCCGCCCCGGACGGCTCGCACGTCCCTCACCCTCCGCTGTCCCAGCCACCCGACGCGGATCGGTCAGCACTGGCTCACCGTCCGCGGACGACGACGCTTCTTTACGCTCGGATCAGGTCCGTCGACGCCCGCTCGGGGCCGGCGCACCGCCGAGGGGACGCGCATGTCATCGATCCGCCCACCCCTGTTGCTGCTGGACGTCGACGGGGTGCTCAACGCCATGCGCTGGGAGCTGCCGCCGGGCTGGCGACAGGGCAGGTTCAACGGTTACGTGCTGTCCTGGGACCCCACCGTGATCGCCCGGCTGCGCGCGCTGCACGAGTCCGGCCGGGTGGAGATCCAGTGGCTGACCACCTGGGCGGAGAACGCCGACCTGCTGCTCGCCGAGCCGCTGGGCCTGCCCCGCGGACTGCGCGAACGCTCCGGCGGACGGGCCAAGCCCACCGGGTTCATGGGGCAGCTCGGCGGTCAGTCCGGCTGGTGGAAGCTCGACGCCGCGCAGGAGGTGGCCGCGGAGGAGCCCGGCCGGCGGATCGTCTGGATCGACGACGACCTGGCCGAGCAGGCCGCGGAGACCGGCGACTGGCTCGCCGCGAACCCGCACGTCCTCGTCGTCGCCCCGGACCTGTTCACCGGACTGACCCACGAGCAACTGGACGCCATCGAAGCGTGGCTGTAGTGGAGTGCCAGCGCTCGGAAAACGATGCGCTGACACTCCACCGTCAGACCCAGCGGGGGTCGGGTGGGAGCCGGGGGTTGAGCAGGTGGGCGACCAGCGCCGTCCAGCCGGTCTGGTGGGTGGCGCCCAGCCCCTCACCGGTGTCACCGTCGAAGAACTCGCTGAACGTCGGGTGCTCCCGCCACAGCGGTGAGTCGCTGGACTCGATCCGGTCGCCGTCGGCCGGCCGCTTGCCGTCCACCGGCCGGAACAGCGCCGTCAGCGAGTTGTCGATCAGGTCCGCGGCGTCCACCAGCGTGCAGCGGTTCCCCGACCCGGTCGGCAGCTCGATGGTGAACGAGTCGCCGTAGTGCCGGCCCAGCGTGCGCAGCTTGTCCGCGAGCAGCACGTTGACCGGGAACCACACCGGCCCGCGCCAGTTGGAGTTGCCGCCGAACAGCCCGGTGCGCGACTCCCCCGGCTCGTACTCGATCGAGACGTCGCGCCCGCCGACGTGCGCGAACACCTGCCCGGTCGACTTGGACAGCGACCGGATGCCGAACGGGGACAAGAACTCCTCGCCGTCGAACATCCGCGTGAGGATGCGCTTCAGCCGCTTCTTGTCCACCAGGGAGAGCAGCATCTTGCGGCCCTCGGGCGCCCGGCGGGTGGTCAGCGGGCCCATCAGCTCCGGCCGCCGCTTCTGCAGCCAGCGCACCCGGTCGGCGACGTCGGGCAGCCGCTCCTGCACCCACGCCGGGATCTCGGTGACACCGAGGATGGGCAGCAGGCCGACCATCGAGCGCACCCGGAGCGGCTCCGGCGACCCGTCCGGTGCGACCAGGACGTCGTAGAAGAAGCCGTCGTCCTCGTCCCAGAGCGACACCTCGTGCGAGCCGAAGGCGTTCATCGCCTCGGCGATGGAGAGGAAGTGCTCGAAGAACTTGGTGACGGTGCCGTCCCACGCCACGTCGAACCGGGACAGCTCGAGGGCGATCTTGAGCATCTGCTGGCAGTAGAACGCCATCCAGCTGGTCGCATCCGACTGCTCCAGCCGGTAGCCCGGCGGCAGCGGTGCGGACCGGTCGAACAGCGCGATGTTGTCCATCCCGAGGAAGCCGCCCTCGAAAACGTTCGAGCCGTCGGCGTCCTTGCGGTTGACCCACCAGGAGAAGTTCATCAGCAGCTTGGTGAACACCCGGATGAGGAACTGCTGGTCGCGGTAGCCGTCGATCCGGTACACGTGCCAGGCGGCCCAGGCGTGCACCGGCGGGTTGACGTCGCCGAACGCCCACTCGTAGGCCGGCAGCTGGCCGTTGGGGTGCATCGCCCACTCGCGGCACATCAGCACGAGCTGTTCCTTGGCGAAGTCGGGGTCGACGTGCGCCAGCGGGATGGTGTGGAAGGCGGTGTCCCACGCGGCGAACCACGGGTACTCCCACTCGTCGGGCATCGAGATGACGTCGGCGAGGGCGAGGTGCCGCCAGCCGGTGTTCCGCCGGCCGCGGTGGCGGCGCGCCTCGGGCGCCGGGGCCTCGGGGTCGCCGTCCAGCCACCGGGCGACGTCGAAGCGGTACAGCTGCTTGGTCCAGAGCAGCCCGGCGTAGGCGCGCCGGGCCACGTGCCGGTCCTCGTCGGAGAGCCCGGGGTGGATGACGCCGGCGTAGAAGTCGTCGGCCTCGGTCTTGCGCAGGCCGAGGACCTCGTCGAACTCCGCACCGAACATCTGCTGGTCGGAGTCCTGCTGGCGCAGCCGCAGCTTCACGGTGACGGTCTCGCCGGGCTCGACGGCGTCCCACTCGTACCAGAACGCGGCCTTGGTGCCGGTCACGTCGGGGTTGACCGCGGACTTGTCCTCGTGGACGACGCGGCGGTTGATGCCGTCCTTGGGGTACTCGGTGCTGTTGCGCTCGGCGCCGAAGAGGGCGACGGCGTTGGTCTCGTTGTCGCAGGCCAGCACCTCGGGCGCACCGTCGGCGGCGAGCACCCAGCGGCCGAGGTAGCCGTGCTCGGCGACGACGGTGGGGACATCGGCGTCCGGGGTGAAGGTGAGCGTGGGCTTCCGGTCGTCCAGGCCCCAGGACCACGTGTTGCGGAACCAGACCTGCGGAAGCAGGTGCAGCGGCGCCGCATCGGGGCCGTGGTTGGTGGCGGTGACGGTGATGCAGACGTCGTCCGGGCCGGCCTTGGCGTAGGTCATCTGGACGTCGAAGAACCGGTCCTCGTCCAGGACCCCGGTGTCGCTGAGCTCGTACTCGCGCTCCAGCCGGGACCGCTTGGCGTTCTCCTCGCGCAGCTGCGCGTAGGGGTACTCGGCCTGCGGGTAGCGGTAGAGCCACTGCATCCAGGAGTGCGTCGGCGTGCCGTCGACGGCCCACCAGTGCTCCTTGGCGTCCTCGCCGTGGTTGCCCTCGCCGTTGGTCAGGCCGAACAGCCGCTCCTTGAGGACCGGGTCCTTGCCGTTCCACATCGCCACGGAGAAGTTGAGGAAGCCGTAGCGGTCGCAGATGCCGCCCAGGCCGTCCTCGCCCCAGCGGTAGGTGCGGGCGACGGCGTGGTCGAACGGGAAGGACGCCCAGGCGTCGCCGTCGGCGGAGTAGTCCTCGCGGACGGTCCCCCACTGCCGGCCGGCGAGGTACGGGCCCCACGTGCGCCAGGGGGCGCCCATGTCGCCGGACTCGGCCAGCCGGGCGTGCTCGGCACTGCGGGGTGCGATGGTGTCCTGAGGACCGGGCGGTGGGGTGACGCCGGGAGCGGAGGCGCCGGGCACTGCGGAAGACACGACTTCCACAGTGCCACGGTCTGCGAGTCCAACTGGTTACACCGGTGGACAGACCTCGTCACATTCGTCGACCCCCGTTGTCAGGTCTTCGACGCGATCGGGGCGCAGCCGCAGGTCAGACCGGCAGGTCGAGCCGGTCGGCCAGTTCCCGCTTGACCACCTTGCCGGTGGCGGTCAGCGGCAGGCTCTCCACCACGCGCACCTCTGGCACCTTGTACGGCGCCATGTTGTCCCGGCACCAGGCGACGACGTCCTCGGCCGAGTCGGTCGCGCCGGGGGTCAGCATCACGAAGGCGACCGCCCGCTCGCCGGTCTTCGGGTCCGGGACGCCGAGCACCCCCGTGCCGGCGATTCGCGGGTGCCGGCCCAGCAGGAACTCCACCTCGGTCGGGAAGACGCTCATCCCGTTGACCTTGAGCATCTCCTTGCGCCGGCCCAGGTAGCTCAGGCACCCGTGCTCGTCGAGCTGGCCGCTGTCGCCGGTGAGCAGCCAGCCGCCCTGCAGCACGTCGGCGGTGGCGTCGGGCCGGCCCCAGTAGCAGGTGAGCAGGGACGGCGACCGCACCGCGATCTCGCCCTCCTCCCCCACCGGCAGCAGGTCGCCGGTGTCCCGGTCGACGATGACGACGTCGGTGCCGGGCACCGGCAGGCCGCAGAAGATCGGCCGCCCGGCGAGGTCCCGGTCGGCCAGCCCGCCGGTGAACGTGTCCATCGTGTGCGTCTCGGTCATCCCGAACGCCGCCTCGCGCAGCACCCCGGGCGAGCCGGTGACCTGCGTGAACCGCTCGCGCAGCGCCGCGTCGAGCTTGGTGACGAACGAGACGGCCAGTGGGACCCGCAGCGACGACAGGTCGCGCCCCTCGGCCTCTGCCCGGTCCAGCAGCGGGATCCAGGAGTCCACCGGCGCGACCAGCGTGGTGACCCGGTGCTGCTCGATGAGGTCGAGCGCCTCGGCGACGTCCCAGCGGGGCATCAGCACGCAGGTCGACCCGTTCACCAGCGGCAGCAGCAGCGCGGCGTCCTCGCCGGCGATCCAGAAGATAGGCAGGAACACCAGCGAGACGTCGTCGGCCGGGGTGCCCATCGCGGTCAGCGAGCTGGCGGCGGTGTAGAGCATGTGCCGCTGGGTGTGCTCGCACCCCTTGGGCAGCCCCGTCGTCCCGCCGGTGTAGTTCAGCGCGGCGAGTGCGTCGAGGTCGCCGTCCCCGGTCGGCGTCTCCAGGTCGTCCCGCCCGACGACGTCGGCGATCGCCGCCTCGTCGAGCACGGTGCGGACGGCGTCGGTGCGCCCGGAGTCGAAGGCGTCCCGGAGGGCGGCGGCGACGAAGGCGAGCTCCGCGCCGGTGTCGGTGAGCTCGTAGCGCACCTCCTCGCCGCGGAACATCGGGTTGACCGGCACGTGCACCGCGCCGGCCTTGAGCACGGCGTGAAAGGCCAGCACGAACTCCAGGCTGTTGCCCATGAAGACGGCGACCCGGTCGCCGGGGCGCACCCCGTCGGCGATCAGCTGCGCGGCCAGCCGGTCGCTCTGCCGGTCGAGCTCGGCGTAGCTGAGCGTCCGGTCGCCGAGGACGACAGCGGCCCGGTCGCCGCGCTCGCGAGCCCAGTGCCGCAGGTGCGCGGTCAGGGTGACCTCGCCGAGGGGGTACCGCACCTCCCGCGGGACGTCGGCCGGCCAGACCTGCGCCTGGCGCCGGTGCAGGTCGGCGACGTGCGCGTCGATCTCGACGCGGAACCGGTCACTGAGCTCGGTCATGGCTCTCCCCTCACCAGGTGTCGATGTTCGGGCGCACCCGGCCCGCCGGGCGGGGCGTCGCCGCGGCCTCCCGGGTGAGCGTGGCGATCCAACGGCGGGTGTCGGCCGGATCGATGACGTCGTCGATCTCCCAGTGCGCGGCGACGTTGAGGCCAGTGCCGTTGGCGTAGGCGGCGGCGACCGCGGCCTGGTAGGCGGCCTCCCGTTCCGCGTCGTCGGCGATGGCGTCCAGCTCGCGGCGCATGCCCAGCCGGACCGCGCCCTCCAGGCCCATCGGGCCGAACTCGCTGGTCGGCCAGCCGACGGCGAAGCGGGGCACCTTCATGCTGCCGCCGGCCATCGCCTGCGCGCCGAGCCCGTAGGCCTTGCGGACGACGACCGTGCCCATCGGCACCGAGAGGTTGGCGCCGGTGACGAACAGCCGGGAGAAGTGCCGCACCGTCGCCGTCTTCTCCGACTCCGGGCCGACCATGAAGCCCGGGGTGTCGCAGAGGGAGACGACCGGTAGCCGGTGCGCGTCGCACAGCTGCAGGAAGCGGGCGGCCTTGTCCGCGGCGTCGGCGTCGATGGCGCCGCCGAGGTGGGTGGGCACGTTGGCGATCACCCCGACCGGGGCGCCCTCGACCCGGGCCAGCGCGGTGATCATGCCGGTGCCCCAGCCGTCGCGGAGCTCGAGCACCGAGTCCTCGTCGGCGAGCGCGGCCAGCACGGCGCGCATGTCGTAGACCCGCTTGCGGTTCTCCGGGACGAGGTGTCGCAGCAGCCGCTGGTCGGGCGCCGTCCAGTCCTCGACCGGGCCCTGGAAGTAGCCGAGGTACTTCTTCGCCGCCGCGACTGCGGCCGCGTCGTCGGCGACCCGGAGGTCGACGACGCCGTTGGCGTGCTGGACGTCGATGGGGCCGATGTCCTCGGGGGCGACGACGCCCAGCCCGCCGCCCTCGATCATCGCGGGGCCGCCCATGCCGATGTTGGCGTCCTCGGTGGCGATGATGACGTCGCACGTGCCCAGCAGCGCGGCGTTGCCGGCGAAGCAGCGCCCGGACGCGATCCCGACCAGCGGCACCAGGCCTGACAGCTTCCCGAACAGCGCGAACGCCGCCGTGTCCAGCGCGGAGACGACGGGCAGGTCGACGTCGCCGGGCCGGCCGCCACCGCCCTCGGCGAACAGGACGACGGGCAGCCGGCGGGTCTCGGCGAGCTCGAAGAGCCGGTCCTTCTTCAGGTGGCCGCGCATGCCCTGGGTGCCGGCGAGCACCGTGTAGTCGTAGGAGACGACGACCGCCGGGCTGCGGTCGATGTCGGCCAGCCCGCCGATGACGCCGTCGGCGGGCGTGCGTTCCTGCAGCTCCTGCTGGCTGCGGCGGCGCTCCTGAGCGGCGAAGACGAGCGGGCCGTACTCGAGGAAGCTGCCCTCGTCGACGAGGTCGGCCAGGTTCTCCCGGGCCGTGCGCCGGCCCGCGGCGTGCCGTCGCTGCACCGCGTCGGTGCGGTGTTCGTCGAGCCCCAGCTCGTGCCGCCTGCGGACCTCGGCGAGGTCGGGTCGCTCGGCGTCGAGGTCGTGGGCCTCGGCGGCGTGGGAGTGCTCGGCGTCCCCGTGCTCGACGGTGGCGAGCAGCTGCCCCTGGCGGACGGTGTCGCCGGGCTTCACCTCGATCCGGCGGACGGTGCCGCCGGCGGACAGGGCGACGACGTGCTCCATCTTCATCGCCTCGAGGACGAGGACCGTCCCGCCGGGCTCCACGGTCGTCCCGGCCGATGCCTCGATGGTGACGACGGTGCCGGGGACGGGGGCGAGCAGCGTGTCCTCGTCTCCCTGGACCTCGGATTCGGGCTGGACCGGAGCCGGGGCCAGCTCGGCGACGTGCTCGTCGACGAACGTGGTGGTGGCCCGCCCGGCGAGGACGTCGGGGTGAGCGAGCAGCGCGCGGAGGAACGCGGTGTTGGTGGCGACGCCGCGGACGTCGAACTCGGCCAGCGCCCGGTCGGCGTGCCGGAGGGAGTCGACGAGGTCGCCGGACCGATCGTGCACGACGACCTTCGCCAGCAGGGAGTCGTAGCGCAGGCCCTGCTCGGCGCCGACGCGGGCCGCGGTGTCAATCCGGATGCCCGGGCCGCCCGGGAGGCCCAGCGCGGTGATCGTGCCGCCGGACTCCGCGTTGACGCGGGCCTGGACGGCCCAGCCCAGCGGGCGGGGCGGGCCGTCGGCGAGGCCCAGGTCGGCGAGGGTGGCGCCGGTGGCCACCCGGAGCTGGAGCCGGACGAGGTCCAGCCCGAGGGTCTCCTCGGTGACGGTGTGCTCGACCTGGAGCCGGGGGTTGCACTCGAGGAACACGTACGGCTCGCCGGTGACCAGGAACTCGACGGTGGCCAGGCCGACGAGGCCGGCCTCCCGGGCCAGGGTCGCGGCGGCGCGGTGCAGCTGGGCGCGGAGGTCCGCGGACAGCCGGTCGGCGGGGGCGATCTCGACGATCTTCTGCCGGTGCCGTTGCAGCGAGCAGTCCCGGTCGCCGAGGGCGATCACCGATCCGTCGGCGTCGCCCAGGACCTGCACCTCGATGTGCCGGGCGCCGTCCAGCAGGGCCTCGGCGAACAGTGCGCCGTCGCCGAAGGCGGCCTGCGCCTCCGAGGAGGCCCGTTGCAGCGCGGACTTCACGTCGTCCCCACGGCGCAGCACGCGGGTACCGCGCCCTCCCCCGCCGGCGCGGGCCTTGAGCATCACGGCGCCGGTGTCGTCGAGCAGGTCGGCGACGGTGGCGGCGTCGACGCCGGCCGGCGTGCCGCGGAGCACCGGGATGTCCGCCGTCCCGGCCAGCGCCCGGGCGAGGACCTTGTCACCGAACAGGTCGAGGGTGCCGGGCGAGGGACCGACGAAGGTGACCTCGGCGGTGGCGCAGGCGGCGGCGAGGTCGGAGTTCTCGGACAGGAAGCCGTAGCCGGGGTGCAGCAGGTCGCAGCCGGTGGCGGTCGCGGCCTGCACGACCGCTGCCACGTTGAGGTAGCCGGCCGGTCCGCTGCCGGGCAAGGCGTAGGTGTCGTCGGCCGCGGCGAGGTGTGGGGCCTCTGGCTCGTCGGCGGCCGCGACGGCCACGGACGTCATCCCCTCGGCCGCCGCCGCCCGGGCGATGCGGACGGCGATCTCCCCGCGGTTGGCGATCAGGAGGCGATGGAGGTCGGCCACCCCGCGATGCTCGCACGCCTGCCTCGGCGGCATGTGGTCGCCGTCACCTCCTGTGGACACAGCACCGCCCCGCCCTCCGAGAGGAGAGCGGGGCGGCGAGCACCGGCCGCGATCGGTGTCAGCCGCCGGCGTAGGCAGAAACGCCGAAGTGCCGCTTGCCCTGGGCGTCCTCCTGCACGAGCACGGTGTAGGCCTGCCCGTTGATGACCGCGGCGCAGGTGTCGCCGTCGCACTCGACGGTCTCCACCTGCGCGCCCTGGGTGGCGACGTTCTGCGCGACGGCGGCCTCGGTGTCGGAGTTCCGGTCGTCGATGCGGTCCTTCCAGAGCATCACGCCGGCGATCGCGACCGCCGCGACGATGACGGCGACCATCAGCGCGATCAGCGTGGCGGTGTGCCGGGCGATCCAGCCGGGCTCGGAGTCGGTCTCCTCGACGTTGCCGAGGGTGCCCTCGCTGACCGACGGGGCCGGGGTCTCCTGCTCCAGGGAGGTAGCGCCAGCCGGCGGCGGGGCGGCGGCGTTCGGGTCGGTCGGGGTCGTGCCGTCGGTGCTCATCAGGGCGTGCCTCTTCTGGGTGCGGGGTCTGGGATGGCCGGGGCGTCGTACTGCTCGCCGGCTGCCCCCACGGTGCCACAGCTCCCTGTGCCGCCCGCCGGTCAGAGGTCGGGAGCGCACTCCCCCGCGCCCAGCTGCGCCAGCCCGGTGAGGTCGCCGTCGGCGAAGTCGAGGACGTCGGACGTCGTCGGGTACATCAGCTGCTGCGGGTCGTCGACGTGGTCCAGCCCGACGAGATGGGCGAGCTCGTGCAGGACGACCGCGCGGACGACGGCCGCACCGCCGGGCCAGGTCAGCATGTCGGCGAGTTGAGCCGCATCGAGATCGACGGCACCGGTCACGTAGACGGCCGGACCGTCGCCCACCGACAGCGCCCGGCTGCCACCGAGGCCAGCGACGTCGGCGGCGAAGTCCGGCTGCTTGGCCACCGTGTCCCAGGTGATGAGGACGGGCGCCCAGCGGTCCCCGTACCGGTCGGGCTGGAAGGGCTCCCGCTGCCCGGTCGGGTCCTCGTCGGTGGCGCCGTCCTCGACGAACTGCAGGCCGGTCACCTGCGAGATCCGGGCGACGGCGTCCCGGACCAGCTGGTCCCCGCCGACGGGTGCGTTGTCCGGGCGGACGACGTAGTGCACCGGCCGGCACGGGTCGTAGGCCACCGGGGTGACGCCGTCGTCCTGGTGCTGCACGAAGGCGTAGGAGCCCCCGGCGGCGGGTGGGGTCATCGGCGTGCCGAGCGGGTCGTCGGAGGAGTCGCCGCCCGGCGAGGGCACGTTCGGCGGAGCGGACGCCCCAGCCACAGGTGGCGCAGCCAGCAGCCCGACGTGGGAGCCGACGAGGCCCAACCCGACGAGGGCGGCGCCGCCGATGTTCGACCAGTTGCGCCGCTTGCGCCGTCGCGGCTCCCGAGGGGTCCAGCTGCGCCAGGGCTCTGGCGGCGCGAGGGCGTGCGCCACCTCGTCGTGGACCCACTGCGGGATCCGGCCCGTGGGCGAGGAGGGCAGCGTGCGTCCCTCGTCGTTCTGGTGTCGCACGTGTCCCCCACCGACTGGCCGTCTGCATTCCGCTTCTTGGTACCGGAGCGCGAGGCCCCCGGACGAGCCCTTGTCGCCCAGAGGGGTCAGGCGGCGGGCAGCAGGTCCCAGCTCTCGACACCGATCGCGTCGGCCTCGGTGCGCGACAGAGTGCCGACGGCGACGAGCCGGTCCAGCACGTGCGCCTGCCGGGTGGCGGCCATGTCGGGGTGCAGGAACGGGTCGTAGGCGGACGGCGCCTGGAAGAGGCCGGCGAGCAGGGTGGCCTGCGGCCAACTGAGGTCGGCGGGCTCGACGCCGAAGTAGCCCTCGGTGGCGGCGGTCAGGCCGTAGAAGCCGTGGCCGTAGTAGCCGTCGTCGAGGTACATCCGGAGCAGCTGGTCCTTGCTCCAGGCGGCGTCGAGCTTGAGCGCGAGGACGACGGACTGCACGCGGTCGGCGACGCCCTGCCGGCCGCCGGCGTAGAGGTTCTTGGCGAGCTGCTGGTCGAGGGTGGAGCCGCCCACGTCGTTGCCGGTGAGCGCACCCCACCCGGCCCGGACGGCGCCGATCGCGTCGATGCCGATGTGGTGCTCGAAGCGGCTGTCCTCGGTGGCGATCAGCGCCTGGGCGAGGTCGTCCGGGACGTCGCCCTGCAGTGGTGTGCCGCCGTTGGCGGCGAGCTCCGCGGAGACGCGCTGCTGGGCGTCGTCGACGGACGGCGTGACCACCCAGGCGATGCCGAGCAGGACGGCGAGGGTGACGACGAGGGCGGCGAGCGCTCGCCCGAACCGGCGGAGAGCCGTGAGCGCGCGGCGGGGAGGGGCAGCTCGGTCCTGCGACCGCGCAGCGGACGTCACCACTGCCTGGTCGCCTCCTGATCGCCGCGGACGCCTCGGGTCGGGCCGCCATCCGCTGATCATGGGACGCCGACCGGCTGGGAGGTGACTGTCAGTAGCCTCGGTTCACCCCATCGGGCGACGTCCGCCCGTTGCCTCGTCTCGATGAACGTCCGGTCAGGCGGTCGACGGTGTCGCTGCAGCGACGTCGTCTGCGCTCGACCTCGTGTGCTCCTGATCCGTACCGTGCCGCCGTGCGCCATCCGCTGACCGAGGACGACGTCGAACGTCTGGAGAACTCCGCCCGCACGCCGAAGGCCCACCGGCAGGCCGCCGCGACGCTGACCCGGTGGGCGGAGGAACGACACCCCGACGACGAGGCCAGCCCCGCCGACCTGCTGGCGGCTGCAGGCTGGCACCTCGCCCAGGCGGGCGACACCGAGGAGTCCCTGGCCCTCCACCGCCGAGCCGTGACCGCGGAGGGGACGACGACGCCGAGCGCCCGGGCCCTCCTGCACGCAGCGCTGCTCGACGCGGGCCAGCACGAGGAAGCCCGCCAGGTGGCGACCGACCTCCGCCGGTCGGGTCCGCGGCTCGTCGACATCACTCACATGGCCGAGACCTTCGAGCTGCACGGGGACCTGGTGCAGGCGCACCGCTGGGTGGAGATGGGGGTCAGCCGGCTCGAGCTGGCCGTTGACGAGGACGAGCCCGCCGAGCACGACGTCGAGGGCCTGCTCAGTACTCGCCGGCGCATCCGGCGGGACCTCGGCTTCCCGCCTGACGAGCTCGACGAGTAGCTCGGCCGGTCGGTCAGTTCTCGCAGCCCACGCCGTCGCCGTCGCGGTCGAGCTTCCTGCTGTAGCCGGGCTCACCGGCGTGGATCGGCGCGGCACCAGCGGCCCGGACGGCGTCGCAGTTCGCGTAGGAGGCACCTACCGGCGCCTCGACGACGGGAGCCGGGGCGGGCGCCGGCGCCTCGACGACCGGAGCGGGAGCCGGGACAGGGACGGGCGCGGGAACGGGAACCGGCGCCGGGACGACGGCCGGCGCGCGGTTCGGTGCAGCGGCGGTCCGCGGGGCCGGCGCTGCGGTCGTCGCGGCGGCCGTCGTCCGCACCGGGACGTTGGCGACGACACCGCCGGGCAGCGGCTCGTAGGGGCAGCTGCTCAGCACGGTGGCGATCGCGTTGCGCTCGGCCTGGGTCATCCAGAGGCCGTAGGTCACCTTGACCGCGACCTGGCGGGCGACGTAGGCGCAGCGGTAGCCCTTGTTGGTCGGCAGCCAGGTGGCGGCGTCGCCGTCGCCCTTCTGCATGTTGAGCGGGCCGTCGACGGCGAGCAGGTTGAGCGGGTCGTTGGCGAAGGCGGTGCGCTTGGTGACGTCCCAGCTTTGCGCGCCGGTCTGCCAGCTGTTGGACAGCGCGACGACGTGGTCGATCTGCACGGCCTCGCTGGTGCCCTGCCCGCGCTGGAAGGCGATCGTGCGGCCGGAGTACGGGTCGGCGAGCGAGCCCGTCAGCACGATGCAGCTGCGGGTGCCGGGCTTGAAGGTCTCGCCGGTCATGTCGCGGGCGAGGACGTCGTTGCGGGTGTCGCAGCCGTTGCGGTCGACGTCGCTCCACGCCTGGCCGAACAGGTCGCGGTCGTAGCCGGTCTTGGGTGCGCGGCCCTGGACCGGGACGGCGGCCAGCGCGGCGAGCGCGGTCGTCGACCCCGCCACCTGCACGGCGGTGTCGGTGGCCGAGTCGCTGAGCAGCCCGGTCGCCGGGTTGAGCGAGGACGTCGTCGTCGTGGCCTCGTTCGTCTCGGCCTGGAGGAGCGCTGCCTCCGCGGCCTCGGTGGCAGCCTCCTGCGCTGCGGCCTCGGCGGACGTAGCCGCGGCCGAGGACGACGCGGCGGCCGAGCCGCTGAGCGCCGGCTCGGAGGTGGCCGATGCGGTGGAGGTGTCGGGTGATGCGGCGGCACCGACGACGAGGACGACCAGCCCGGCCGCGAGGACGCCGCCGGCGACGCGGCGGGAGGCGATGTAGGCCCAGCGCGCCCGGCCGGCGACCCCGGTCGCACCCACGACCAGGACCGCGAGGCCGAGCATCACCGCTGCGCCGCCGAAGCCGTTGCTCCCGGCACCGACGATCACGAACAGCAGGACGACCGCCGCGACGATCGCCAGGACGACGTTGTTGCCTGTGCTCCGCGGTGCGGTTTCCACCGGGACTTGCGGCCAGGTGAGGTCTGGCGTCCCAGAGGTGGCCCGGTGGATGGCCGTCAGCGCGGCGAACGGGTCGGTCGCAGCGAACGGCAGCCGGACGTCGTCCGCCGTCGCGACCGCGCCGGGCAGGCCGGCCACGAGGCCGCGGAGGTCGGAATCTGCGACGGCGAGCTGCAACGTGGTGATGTGGAGGGTCGTGTCGCCGAGCACCAGCTCAATGTGCTGGGGCGTGCGCCGGCCGCCGGGCAGGACGGGCGTGAACCCGAGCGCTTCGGCGCGCTGGACGACCGCGCGGACGGGAGTGGCCGGGTTGCGCTTCACCCAGCGGGCGAGCAGCTCTTCTACTGGCGACGTATCTGACGACATGACCGAACCCCCGTTGGTCGAGCAGCGAACCGGCTCAGCATCGGGGCGTTTCCATCGCTCACCGCGACGACAGGCCGCCGACGGAACCGCTCGTTGCGCGGCCGATCCCACCCGCCCCATGGGCACCCGCCACCGCAACCTGTTCAGCCAGCGAGCTCGTCGCACCTCGACTCGGTGTGAGTCACCCTTCAGCCTCCATCTCGCGCTCGTCGTCGGCTCGACGACGACAGAGCCAGGACGGTGCGGGCCGACGGCGATGTCAGATCCACCGCGATCTGCGCTGACGGTTCCGCGGAACCGTCCCCGGGGGTGCGCCTCGCTGATGCGGCCAGGCCTCCTCATGACCCCGGGCACGGGATCGGCGTGTACGTCTTACCGCCCGGGGCGTAGCTACGGCAGCCGGTGTAGCCGCCGGAGCCGGAACCTGATCCGCTCGACGCCGATGTCGGAGCTGCGGTCCTGGTAGCGCTCGAGGACCCGGCCGACGCGGACGAGCCGCGGGACGATGATCCAGTGGACCCGGACGGCTGCCTGGCGGCGGCCGCTGCGGCGGCCCGCTCAGCTGCTTGCCGGGCCTCTTCTTCCGCAGCTGCTTGGCGGGCGGCGTCCTCAGCCGCCTTCCGGGCCGCGTCCTCAGCAGCCTTTCGGGCCGCTTCCTCTGCGGCCGCCTGAGCCGCAGCGGCGTCGTCCAGTCGCTTCTGCTCGGCCGCCCGGGCCGCGCTGTTGTCGTCGGCTGCTCGCTGGACGTCTGTCGACACGCTGCTGACGCGGTCGCGCAGGTACGTCAGCTCGCCGTCCAGGTAGGGCAGAAGCGGGAAGGCGCCCACGTCGCCCTGCAGCACACCGCGCACGGTCGCCGCGGCGGCGAGCACGGCTGCCAGGTCGGCGGCGTGGGCGTCGAACGCGGCGAGCGCGGCTGTGGTGGACTGCTGCTCGGACACGACGACGGCCGCGGCCTGCTCCAGCTGGGCCACCTGTGCCGGGATGGTGCACCCAACGGCCGCGGAGTACATGCCGCGGCCGGCTTGGCGGGCCTCGACCTGGGCCTGCTGCACCGGCGCGAGAAATCTGGTGTTGGGGGCGACGGACATCGCCACGCCGAGGCCCTGCCGGGCGATGTCGGCGGCTACGAGGTCGTCGCCGGTGAAGACCGCGGCCAGCTCGCGGCCATAGCCGTCCTGTACCTCGGCGTCGTGTTCGAGGCGCACCTCGCTGCCGACCGGAAGGCGCTCCTTCACGTAGTCGGACGCCTCGGGGCCCAAGCACTGGACGGGCTTCTCCGGGTCGACGGTCTCCGGTGTGTCGATGTTCAGCAGGCGGACGCGGTGGGTGTCCCCGTCGTAGCGCACGTCGATGGTGTCGCCGTCCACCACTCTCACCACGGTCGCCGTCGTGCCGGCGCTCATGGCGGCATGGACGACGCCCCCGCCGGCCACGACGACCGCTGCGGCGACCACCGTCGCGGCCACCTTGTGCGCCCCCGCGACAGCGAGCAGGCCCTTCATGCATCCCCCGTTGATCGTCAACAGCCGACTAGAGCGCGGTCACGGTAAGAGGTGGCACTGCCGCTGAAGGGAAACGCGGCCCGGTCACCACCTCGGACGGGGCAGCCGCCCGATCGACCGGTCCCCCTATCCGGTGAGGGATGGTTCCGATTCCCCGCGATCGTCGGTGGCTCGTGATGACCTCTGCTCAGTCAGCGGGAACTGCCCGCGTGTGGACGCAGGGAGTGCCGGGTGGGCCGGGCCGAGGAGATGCTGTGGCGGGCCGCCCTGCGTCGCCCGTGGTCGAAGCGGCCGACCAAGGCGGACGTCGACGTGATCGCCTCAGCAATCGCGGTGCACGACACGGTCCACGGCGTCTTCCGCCTCAGCTGGTCGATGACGTCGAGCAGTGCCCTGGTAATCACATCCCGGGCGGTGATGATCGGTGGCGCTCGCCCTGTCCGGCCGCTTCAGGACGCCGTCTCACAGGTCCCAGCCGAGTTCCGTCTCGGGGCGAGCGGCCTCGCCATTCCTCGGCAGAACATCCGCAAGGTCGTAGCGACCGCTGAGCGAATCGTGCTGCACACCGACCGCCAGCCCATCGTGCTGACCAGGTCACCCGGAGCCACTCTCGACCGCGAGCTGGAGGCGGCGCTGACTGAGCTGACCGCGGCACCGCCTGCCCCATCCGGCTCATCGAGCGAGGTGGCTACCGAGGCGAGGGCCCGGCGGGAAGCCGCTCGGCAGATGCCCCGGGACGACGGACTCTGGAACGGCCGCTACCTGCAAGGCGGGGCAATCCGCATCGAGCGCCGTGCTGCACTCGCTCCGGAACGAGGCGTGACCGCGGCCCTCGAGTCGGCCGGCCGTGCGTGGCGGAGCCTGCCGACCTGGGGTCAATGGCTGCTGGGCCTCGGCGTCTTCTTCGGTCTCCAGACCGTGGCCACTCCCAGCGGCGTCCTGTTCGTCGTCCTGCTCGTGGTGTTCCTCGCGATGACCGGCGAGGAGGCCGCGGAGAAGCGGCGCGCCCGGCTGGCCTCACCGGAGGCCGAGCTGGCCGCCGCCGACTGGATCGAGGGCCGGGTGGCGAGTGCCGCCTGCCGGGCGTGGGAGGAGACGCTGCGGGAGCCCTCGTGGTCGTCGCCGGCGCTCGAGGCCACGCGGGCGACGTTCGACGGCGACCAAGAGGTCGACGCGATCATCGACCTGGCGCTGCGGATCCACCAGGCGCGCGACGAGTTGGGGCCGATGCCCACGGGTCCGGCGCTCAAGGTCTGGCAGCAGCAGGTGGTCGCGCTGGACGCGGCGGCGCTGCGACTGGGCGGGCGGGCCGACGCGCTGATCCGGCATCGGGACCAGGCGGCGAAGCTTTCGCACGAGCTTGCTCAGTTGGCTGAATTGGAACGGCTGGAGCGGTCCGCGCTGGTGGTCGACGACCTGACGATCGCGACGTCGATGCGTCCCGGGTCGGGGGGCCTCACCCCGGTATCGGACGACATCGCCGCGGCTCGGGGCGCGGTGCGCGATCTCATTGAGCTGATGACCCGAACCCTCGCCCCGCTCGCCGAGCCGATTTAGGCGCCGTTGCGTCGGCGATCAGGTCTTCGCGAGAAGGTCACCGATGGAGTCGAAGACAGCACGATTCTCGCCAGGGGCAGCGTGAAGCCGCCGACGCCGAGCAACACCTGCATCGGCTGGCCGGTGACGAACCAGCCGCCGGACTGCAGGCTCAAAAACGGGTCGTCGACGGGCCGCCAGCCACCGCCGAGTGCACGAAGCGCGTCGTCGTCCGATAGACCGAGCACCTCGGCGATGTGGCGCACCGAAGCTCGCCCTGACAGTTCCTGCTCCACGTCCCCCCGCTCCGGTCCGCCGCGCGGCGGTCGACGCGACGATGCCAGTGGCCTACGACAGACCGGGGCGGCTGGGGAGCGACTCAGTAGCGGCTGGTGCCGCCCGGGCGCTTGCTGGCGCTGCGCTTGGCCTGGAAATCGGCGAACAACTTCTTGGCCTTCGCCTGGTTCTCCGGCTTGCGGGCCTCCTGGATGAGCTTCGTCGCGATGGTCGAGATGATGACCTTGCGAATCGTGCCGGCCATGGTGGTCTCCCTCTGTCGCAGCGGCCGGTGTCGGCCGCGTCTAGTGAGGAGTGTGCCCAGGAAGTCGGAACCCACGCCCGAGGCTCACTGCGGGCCGGCGATCCGGGCGAGCGCCTGCTCCAGCACAGCGCGGGCGGCCTGCCGTCTTCGCGGCTCGGCCAGCGCGGAGGCGGGCACGTGCACGTGGTGCGTCGCTGCGGAGGTGCGCTCCAGCCGGAAGTCCGGGTTGTCCGCGGCAACCGCCACAGCGTGGTCCGGGTCGAGCCCGACGGAGAGGGTCAGCGGCTTGGCGTAGGCGGCGACCCGGTCCTCCCCCACCGGGCGCACGGCGACGTAGTGCGGCATCACCGTGAGCGTCAGCGGCACCTGCCCGCCGACGTCGTCCACCAGGTCCTGGATGTGCGGGTCGACCTTGGAGCCAGTCAGCTCGCCGAACGCCCGCGCCGGTCCTGCGGCGTCCACGCGTCGGTCGGCCCGGTTGCGGTCCTTGCGCAACGGCCGGACGCCGAGGACCTCGGTCAGGTCCCGGCTGTCGGCGGAGCGGCGGTAGAGCTCGGCTGGCTTGCCCATGACGCTCGAGCCCGGCTCCTTGCGGGCGAGCTCCCCGGTCGGGTGGATGAGGCCCTTGCCGACCATGTACCGCCGGAAGGTGTCCATGGACGGGCGCGCCTCCCCCGGTCCGGGCCGCGGCGCCACCGCGTCGTGCAGCGCCTGCAGGCCGCGCATGGTGAACGTCTCGCCGAGCAGGCCGGCCGGATCCGGCTGCAGCGCGTAGTCCTGCCGGGTCCGGTCGACGGCCCGGCGGACGATCTCGTCGTGGTCGAAGGGCAGACCGGCGACCTCCTCGGCCGGCACGACCCGCAGGTCCGCGCGGCTGGACAGGACCGGCGCGACGTCGTCGGCGAGCAGCAGGACGACGTGGGCGACGGAGAGCACCCACCCGCGGTCGTCGCGCCCCGGGTCGTCGAAGACGTGCAGCTGCTGGGGGCGCGTCCCGCGGAGACCGACCTTCTCCGCCAGCGAGCGCAGGACGGCGTCCGCCAGCGTCTCGCCCTCGTGCAGGAACGTGCCCGGGAGCGCCCACCGCCCGCCGTGCGCCCCGCCGTCCTCACGCTGGTGCTGCAGCACACCGAGCGCCCCACCGCGGACGTCCACCACCAGGACGGCGGTGTCCACCGCCACCGACGGGCGGGAGTAGTCCGCCAGCGTGCGGTCGGACCTGTCGCGATATAGCGTCGTCACCCGATTGACACTGGGGCATGTTTGCGTCATTGTCTACTTAGACGCAGAGTTGCTGCGAATCGGGCGTGACGCCATGACGCTCCCCCACTCGGCTGCACGTCGGCCAGGGCATCGGTCTCGGCGCCCGGTGGCAGGGCGGCGGCCGCGTCCGTGTGGACAGCGTCCGCTGGCACGACCGCACCGCGCACCTGTCCGCGTTCGACCTTCCCACTCCCTGCAGGAGGCCTGATGTCCCAGCCCATGCCGCGCGACCACCGCGTCGCCGGTGCGCTGATCGGCTCCGCCGTCGGGGATGCGCTCGGTGCGCCGTTCGAGTTCGGCCCGGCCGGGCAGTTCTCCGCGCGCTTCCCCACACCCGCTCGCGGCACGTCGACCGAGATGTGCGGCGGCGGGTCGCTGGACTGGGAGCCGGGCGAGTTCACCGACGACACCCAGATGGCGCTGCTGGTGGCGGCGTCGCTGATCGAGCGCGGCGGGCTGGACGAGGCCGACCTATTCGACCGCTTCCGCACCTGGGCGCGCGCCGACCCACCGGACATCGGCAACCAGACCCGCGCCGTCCTCGGCTCGGGCCGGCCGTGGGACCTCGCCGCGACCGAGCACTTCGCCCGGTCCGGGCACGCCGCCGGCAACGGCTCACTGATGCGGACGACGCCCGCGGCGATCTGGTTCGCGCGGTCCGGCACCGAGGCGACGATGGACGCCGCCCGGCGGATCTCCGCGCTGACCCACGGCGACCCGTCCGCCGGCGAGGGCTGCGCGGTCTTCCACGGGTTGGTGCGAGTGGCGCTGGACGGCGGCGACCCGCTGGCGGCGATCCCGGCGACGCTGGACCTGGTGGCGCCCGAGCACCGCGACCGCTGGGCGACCGTGCTCGCGCCCGACTGGACGCCAGAGCAGGCGACCGAGAGCAACGGCGCGGTGTGGCCGACGCTCGGGCAGGCGGTGTGGGCGCTGCGAAACGCCGACGACTTCGCCGGGGTGCTGCGCCGGGTCATCGACCTCGGTGGGGACACCGACACGGTGGCCGTGGTCGCCGGCGGGCTGGCCGGGGCGGTGTTCGGCATCGCCGGCGTCCCGATGCGGTGGACGTCGGTCGTCCACGGGCGGGTGCCCGGATATGCGGACAAGCGGTGGAACCTGGCCGACTTGCACGGGCTGGCCGCGACGCTGGACGGCCGCCCGACGGGCCGGCACGTGGCAAGCCGCAGCCCGCGGATCGAGCCGCGCGAGGTGGTGCCCGGGGTGTGGGCCGCCGACCTGGACGGCGCCCGGGACAGCTCCCACGACTTCGCCGTCGTGTCGCTGTGCCGGACCGGCGAGCCGTTCGGGCACCAGGTGCAGCGGTTCGCGTACCTGACCGACGACGACGCGAACAGCGAGGTGGACGCCGTGCTGGCCGACGTCCTCGACGACATCGCGGCGCTGCGGGCCGAGGGCCGGCCCGTGCTCGTGCACTGCCACGGCGGGGCGTCCCGGACCGGCCTGGTGCTGCGGGCGTGGCTCCGCCAAACCGAGGGCCTGTCGGCCGAGGAGGCGACGGCCGCCGTCGCCAAGCGGTGGCCGCACCTCGGTCTGTGGAATGACAGCTTTTCCGCTGCGCTCGACCGGCTGCCGATGAACAGCCCGATGACCGAGGACCGGGACTGACATGGACCTCTCCGAAAAGAAGCGGTCGATCGCCGAGCGGCTCGACGGCAGGGCGCCGCAAGCGGGCGTCCACCGCTACTACCCGCCCGGCGCCGACCCGCACGCCCGTGACGACTCGGTGTGGACGCTGCAGCGACAGCTGCTCGACGCGTCGCGGCGAACGACGGTAGCCGCTGAGGTGGACGACATCGTCGCCGCCATCACGGCCCCACGACCTTGACCGATTGACCAGTAGAAACGGGGATCAACCATGACGCCAACGACCCTCGAGGCCCGTAAGCAGATGGGCGCCGGCCCGCTGACCGAGCGGTTCGACGAAGCCCTCGCCTACGCGGCCCGGCACCACCGTCAGCAGCTCCGCAAGGGCTCGCGGGTGCCGTACATGTCGCACCTGATGAGCGTCAGCGCGATCGTGCTGGAGCACGGCGGTAGCGAGGACCAGGCCATCGCCGGCCTGCTGCACGACGCCGTGGAAGACGCACCGGCCAACGAGGGACCGCGCGTGCTGGCCGAGATTCGCGAACGGTTCGGCAAGCCGGTGGCCAACATCGTCGAGGGGTGCTCGGACGGGCTCGACGCGGCCGGCAACCGCAGCGGAACGTGGGCGGAGCGCAAGGTCCCGTACGTCAAGGGCCTGAGCGACCCGGAGAAGAAGTCGGATGAAGCGCTGCTGGTGACCGCCGCCGACAAAATCCACAACGGTCGGTGCATCGCCGCCGACCTGCGGACCTACGGGCAGGCTTTCTGGTCGACCTTCAACGCCTCGGCGGAGGACCTGCTCTGGTACTACACGAGCGTCGACGCCGCGATCACCGAACGCCTGCCCGGCACGACCATCGCCAACGCCGTGCGTCTGGCCGTCGACGAGCTCATCGCCGCCGCCGGCGCTGAGCGCGGCCTCATCCCGGCCGTCGGCGGGTCCCACAGCGCTCAGACCACCGGGATGCGTGGTGCCGCCTCCTGCTCGACGCCGCAGAGCCTCCAGAAGTAGCTCCGCCTGGCCCCTTCATGGCCCTCACCAGTGATCCGACTCAACGCTCGGTCGAGGCGCGACCACGCCTCGGGGTCCGCCCACAGCCTCGGCAGGTCCTCCACGCCGAGGACGCCGTGGCCGACAAGGGTGCGGGCGTAGCGCAGCACGGCATCGGCCTTGGTCACGCCGTTGCGAGTGGACGTCCGCTGCCTGTTCCGCGCGGCCCGCTGTAGCGCCTCGTCGTCCGGGAAGCGGGTGAGCAGCCGAGGCAGCGGGTGGCTGTCGACGCTCAGCACCGTCTCGGCAGTCAGCGGCCCCGTCGCGCCGGGGATGAGTACCCGGTGCACCAGCGGGACGACAACGCGGTCGTGGTCCGCCCCCACGCTCCACACCGCGTCGAGGACGCAGGCAGACAGGCTGGTCCACCGCTCGCGGGGCGGCTGCGCTAACGAGGGCTCCGGCGCAGCCTGGCTGCGCCCGATCTGGTCGTCGAACAAGGACGGCACCCCATCAGCCACGCATGCACCTCTCCCGAGTCGGCTTGGCTCGCCGGTCGCAGCGAGCCGAGCTCAGGGTCCCAAAGGTTGCACCTACACCCCGGCCGACTCGCCCTCACCCAGCGACGGTCGCCATCTCGACAAGTCGACACAGCGCGTTGACCTGGCGCAGCTGCTCCGGTGTCCGCACCGGGGCGTCGAGCAGCTCCTCGCTCATCACCACCACGGCCAGCGCCTTCGCCCGCGACACCGCCACGTTCAACCGGTGCAGGTCGTAGAGGAACGAGACGCCGCGGGGCGCGTCCTCGGCGCTGGTCGACGTCATCGAGTACAGGACGACCGGCGCCTCCTGCCCCTGGAACTTGTCCACGGTGCCCACCCGGGCGCCGTCGGGCAGCAGCCCGCGGATCAGCGCCACCTGGTTGTTGTACGGCGCGACGACCAGCACGTCGTCCACACCGATCACATGCCGCTCCCCCTCGGCGTCGGTCCACCCGACGCCCTGCAGCGACCGCCACAAGGCGGCCACGGCTTCCGCTTCATCGGGAGAGGCAGCCGCCGCCGGCCGGGTGTGCGCGACGTACCGCACGGCCAGCCCGCTGGTCCAGCCGTCGACCGCGATCCGCTCCCGCCCGGGCGCGGACTCCAGCCGGCCCTCGTAGGCGAGGTCGGAGACGAACGCGGTCAGCGCCGGGTGCATCCGGTAGGTGCGGTCGAGGAAGACGCCGCGGTCCTCGGGCACGGTCGGGTGCCCCTCGAGCAGGTGCTCCAGCGCGGAGAGCCCCGACTCCCCCGGGTGCACCGCCTGCGTCGGCTGCGCCAGCTGCTGCGGGTCACCGAGCAGCACCAGTGACTTCGCGGCCCGCGCTACCGCGACCGCGTTGGCCAGCGAGAACTGCCCCGCCTCGTCGATCACCAGGACGTCGACCGCCTCGGCCAGGCCCTCGCGGCACCAGAACCACGACGTCCCGCCGACCAGCTGCACGTCCCCGGCGAGCAGCCGCTGCTCGACGTCGCCGGCGTCCTTCGACCACTCGACGCCCGGCGCGCCGCAGGCCTGGCTCTCCTCGCACTTCTGCAGCGCCGGCCGGTCCACCGCCCGCAGCACGTTGCCGATGACGGCGTGCGAGGTCGCGGTGACGCCGACCTTCTTGCCGGCGTCGAGCAGCTCACGGATCAGCCGGGACGCCGCCCGGGTCTTGCCGCTGCCCGGCGGGCCCTGCACCGCGAGCACCTCGCCGTGCAGCGTGCGCCCGAGCCGGACGACGGCGTCGCCGGCCTCCTCCCCCGGCAGCCGGCGGGTGTCGGCCGGCACGACCCGGTCGAGCAGCGCCTGCGGGAGGCACGGCCGGCCGGCGAGGACGTCGTCCGCCGTCGCGGCAATCGCCGCGCGCAGCGCCTTGTCGTCGAGCGGGCCCTCCGGGCCGAGGCCGCGGCTGGGTGCGGGCACCTTGGTGCTCTTGACGACCAGCCGCCCGCCGACGGCGTCGATCCCCTGCACGGTGCCGACGCGCACCTGGGTGTCGACGTCGAACGCCGGCTTGCCGACCGAGAGCTTGGCGTCCTGCGGCGGGAAGGTGAACTCGTACAGCTTGCTGCGCTTGTCGGTGCCGATCTCGACCGCCGCGGACAGCCCGCCGACCGCGGTGCGGTCCTCGACGAGCTGCTCGTCCTCCAGGTCACCGCGGCTGAAGAACTCCCACCAGCCGGGCCGGGCCTCGCGGCGGTGCCACTGCACCAGGTCGCCGAGCAGCTCGTTGCCGGCGCCGGTGAGCCGCTCGACCAGCGCGAGCTCCGCGGCCTCGGCGTCCGACCGCGGGGCCGGCGCGGACACCTCCGGCACGGCCGGGCGCGGTTGCGGACCGTGCAGCGCCTCCAGTTCGGCGCGCTCGGTCTCCAGCCAGTCGTGCAGCTCGCGGGTGGAGTCGACGTCGTCCTTGTTGTAGCTCTCGATCGCCTGCAGGCGCGCGGGGTCGCGGTCGGCGAGCCACTGCTCGTACTCGACGACGCTGGACATCGCGTCGGCGACGTCGCCGGTGTGCTCGCGCCCGTAGAAGGCCTCGACCTTCTTGATCGAGTACGACTCCTTGCTGATCCGCATGCCCTGGCGGACGACGGGATAGAGGTCGACGAACCGCTGGGCGCGCAGCAGCTGGTCGAGCTCGGCCTCGCGGACGCCGTACCGGCCGGTGAGCCGCTTGAGCGCGCTGACCTCGTAGGCGGCGTAGTGGTAGACGTGCATGCCGGGGTCGGCGCGCCAGGCGTCGAGGATGCGGTCGAGGAGGTCGGCGACCATCTGCCGCTCCTGGACGGCGTCGTGCGCCCAGAGCGCGGTGAAGGCGCCGGTGCGGTCGCCGAGGCCGGCCAGGTACTCCAGCCCCGCGCCGTCACCGGACAGCGGATCTCCCTCGAAGTCGAGGTAGAGGTTGCCGGGGTTGGGCTCGGCCAGCCGCAGCAGGCCCTGCGCAGCGGCGGGCTCGAGCAGCGTGCGGGTGGGCCCTCCGGCGGCGCGGCCGCGGAGCTGCTCGCGGGCCTGGTCGTGCAGCCGCTCGCGGGTGGCCTTGCCGATGCCCGACGTCTTGAGCGTCTCGGGGTCGGCGTCGGCGAGCTGCGTGAGGGTGGCGACGCCGACGGCGATCATGGCGGCGCGGTGGTCGCGGCGCATGCCGGCGACGAGGCTGAGGTCGTCGCCGGTGTGCAGCTCGTCGGCGCAGCGGGCCTGCCAGGTGCAGGTGTCGCAGTAGGCGACGGGCACCGGGCCGGTGGGCGGGACCGCGGCGACGAACGACTCGAGCCGCGCGCGGGCCCGGCGGCGACCACGCGATCTCACCGACGGTGTTCCAGTGGGAGTCGCAGAGCACCACGGCAGAGGGGTCCCCTACCGGTCAGCGCTACATCAACCACCGTGAGATGGGCTAATCTCTCCACCTCTTCCTTCGCGAGACCAAGACGGGCGACGGGACGCTGGGCACGCTGCCGTACCTGTACGCCGGCCGATGTCCTACCTCTCTCACGCCGGCGAGCGACCGATGCGCATCCTCCGGCAGCCGGAACACGCCCTGCCCGCTGACGTCTTCCACGCCGCAAAGATTGCCTAGGTGTCCCGCGTCCGGCGCGTGGGCACCTCCCAACGTTCGGAGGTTGTGTACACGATCGACTCCTGTCAACAACGTTGACAAGCGTCACGCTGTCCAATAGCGTTCACCCCGTGGAGTTCGACCGGGACGAGATGACCGCCGCCGCGATTGCGCGGTGGGCGGGAGTCGGACGTGCTGCTGTTTCGAACTGGCAACGGCGATACGCGAACTTCCCGAAACCCGTCGGTGGCACCGCGAGCAGTCCCACCTTCTCCAGGCAAGAGGTCGAGGCTTGGCTTGCCGCAACGGGGAAGCGCGACCAGCTCGCCACCGCCGGTCGCACCGACACCGGGACCCATCGCATCGACGAACCCGCGGACCGCGACGCGACCGACTTGACTCCGGGTGAGCTCCTCGCCCGGGCGGTTGTGGGGTTGCTCCCTACACCCATGGGGTCCATTGGCGGGGAGGCGCCTGTGGTCTTAGACCCCGCATGCGCCGATGGTGCCGCTCTGATGGCAGTTGTTGACCGATTCGGTGACCGCGTGCGTGTCGTCGGCCAGGAGCGGGATGAGTCGGCAGCCGCGGCGGCAGAGGTCAACCTGCAGAACCGCCCGCATGAAATCTACGTCGGGGACTCATTGCGGGACGACAAGCTCTCCATGTATCTGGAAGCAGCGGCGGCGGTTGTCTGCGAACCCCCCTTGAACGAACCACTGTGGCCGTACGCAGAGCTGGCCACCGATCCGCGGTGGACGTTCGGCACACCAGGCCCACGCGACGCCGAACTCGCCTGGGTGCAGCACTGTTACGCGCACCTGCGCCCGCGCGGCGTCGCTGTGATCGTGGTATCGCAGCGAACTTGCGTGCAGCCGTCGGGGAAGTCCGTCCGCGCAGCGCTGGTGCGGTCCGGCGTCCTCCGCGATGTCATCGCGCTACCAATCGGACTTGGCTCGGCCCCCGAGACCGAGCTTTGCTTGTGGGTGCTACAGCGCCCGCACGGCGCATTCCAGCCCGGGCCCGTTCGGATGGTCGACTTGACCAGTGTGGGCGACCCAGCCGAGGTTCCAATGGACTGCACGGGCTGGCAGCAGATCTTTGAGGACACGACCGCCTCTCGGGCCATGGACCGCCTGGAGTTGCTCGACGACGACACGGCCCTCCTGCCGGCTCGGCACGTCCGCGAGCCAGTCGGCGCGGGCGCGGACGACCTCGCCCGAGTCACGGAACGCCTGCAAGGTCTCTACACCCAGGTTGGACGGGGTTTGCCTCACTTTGCCGAACCCAAGACCCCAATCCGTCACACATGGGTGACATTGGCGGAGTTGGAACGCGTCGGGGCCCTGGCCATCCGCTCGCGGGAAACCACACCCCGCGCTGGCGACGTGCTGATGCAGACCATGGGCCGGCCACCGGCTGTCGCGAACGGCAGTGAGACCAGCAACCTCGGCGTCGCATTGATACTCGAGTTGGACTCGACCCGGTTGGACGCGCATTTTGTGGCGACCTTCCTGCGACGAGAAGCCGCGGCCGTGCCCATGTCCAACACCGTCGGCGCACTTAGCCGAGACGACCTGCGAAGGTGCCGGATCCCTCGCCTGGCCTTGGCCCAGCAGCGCAGCTACGGAGACACATTCCGTCAGCTACGCGAGCTGCAGGGAGCGCTCTCCGCGCTCGCGGCGGCGAGCACCACAGTGATCGATCAGACCGTCCACAGCCTAACCGCCGGCACCGTAGCGCCGCGACCCACCAAGCAGATGAACCTCGACAGCTCGACCGAAGGTGAGACACGAGAACTGTGACCTCAGGACCCACGCACGCGAAGATGGCAGCCGACATCTGGTCGGTCGCCGACCTGCTCCGCGGCGACTACAAGCGCCACGAGTACGGCCAGGTGATCTTGCCCTTCACGCTGCTTCGCCGCCTCGACGCGGTCATGGCCCCGACGCGTGCGGCAGTCCGCGAGCATGACGCACAGCTGGACATGCAGAACAAGGAGCGCGTCCTCACCAACACCGCGAAGCTTCCCTTCTACAACACGTCCGCACAGAACTTCGCATCGATCGCCGCCGATGCGGCCAGCGCAGCAAAGAACCTGCGGGACTACATCAACGGCTTCTCACCCAATGTGCGCAGAATCCTCGCCCGCTTCGACCTCGATAACGAGATCACCCGACTGGCGAGCGCAAAGATCCTCTACAAGGTCGTCGGCCGGTTCGCCGCGATGCGTGATCTCGACAAGCTCACGAGCCATGACATGGGCTACGTCTTCGAGCACCTGATCCGAAAGTTTGCCGAAGACTCCAACGAAACGGCCGGCGAGCACTTCACCCCACGGGAGGTGATCACGCTGATGGTCAAACTGCTGATCGCCCCCGACGAGGAGACCGTCGCCGGGGAGGGGCAGGTCATCAACATCCTCGACCCCGCCTGCGGAACCGGCGGCATGCTCACCGCGGCCGAGGAACAAATCAAGGCGATCAACCCCAAGGCCGAGGTCTACCTGTTCGGCCAGGAGGTCAACGCAGAGTCGTGGGCGGTCTGTCAGTCGGACATGCTCATGCGCAATCAGCGCGGCCACATCGAGTTTGGCAACACATTCAGCGAGCCCGGGCATGGCGACAAAAAGTTCGACTACATGCTGGCCAACCCGCCGTTCGGGGTCGAGTGGAAAAAGGTAAAGGACGACATCGAGGCTGAGGCCGAGCTCGGCCACGCCGGCCGGTTCGGCGCCGGGCTGCCCCGGATCAATGATGGCTCGTTCCTGTTCCTGCAGCACATGATCTCGAAGATGGAGCCAGTGGAGGGCAAGGGCGCCCGGCTAGCGATCGTCTTCAACGGCTCCCCGCTCTTCACCGGCGCGGCCGAGTCGGGCGAGTCCAAGATCCGGCAATGGATATTGGAAAACGACCTGCTCGAGGGCATCGTCGCCCTACCGGACCAGCTGTTCTACAACACAGGCATCTCCACGTACTTCTGGATTCTGTCCAACCGCAAGGCCCCCGAGCTGCGCCGGAAGGTCATCCTCTTGGACGCCCGCGACCAGTGGGAGCGGATGCGGAAGTCGCTCGGCGACAAGCGAAAGCAGATCAGCGACGCCCAGATCGACCACATTACGGACCTGTATGTCCACGCCTTGTCGGTGGCAGCCGATACCGCACACCCAGACCACGCGAAGGTGAAGGTCTTCGGCACCCGGGACTTCGGGTATCACCGCGTCACCGTCGAGCGCCCGCTGAAGCTGCGCTTCGAGATCACGGAGGACACCCTCGCCGCCTTGGAACATGCGAAGTCATTGGCCCGGTGGAACGACCGCGAGGCGATGGTCACCGCCCTGGGCAAGTCGGTCGGCTCGGTGTGGTGGACGAAAAAGGAGGCGTCGGCCGCGTTGCAGGCCGCCGCCCGGGATGCCGACGTTCTTTGGCCGAGCACGGCTTCCCTTCTCAAGGGAATCTGGGCCGCGATCTCCGTGTCCGACCCTGATGGTGAGCTTCAGGCAACAAGGGACGGCAGTCCGCTGCCCGACCCGGCGCTCCGCGACTACGAGAACATCCAGCTTGACGAGGCCATCGATGCCTATTTTGAGCGTGAGGTTAAGCCGCATGTTCCGGACGCGTGGATCGACCACGAGAAGACCAAGGTCGGCTACGAAATCCCCTTCACTCGCCACTTCTACGTCTTCACCCCACCCCGGCCGCTCGCCGAGATCGACGCAGAACTTCGCGACCTTGAGGCGCAGATTCAAAAGCTGCTGAGTGAGGTCACAGCATGACCCCCCAGATGGGTCTCGGCACCCTTCCGTCCCACTGGCGGGCGGAACGGGCTAAGTGGCTTCTGACACGACAGGAACGTCGCCCTCGAGTCAATGACGGCGTGGTCACGGCGTTTCGCGACGGCCAGGTTACCCTGCGCGCGAATCGACGACTGGCAGGATTCACCGAGGCAGTCCAAGAGATCGGCTACCAGGGAATCCGTAAGGGCGACCTGGTCGTTCATGCCATGGATGGTTTTGCGGGTGCAATCGGAGTTTCAGACTCGGATGGCAAGGCATCGCCCGTTGTGCATGCATACACGACCAGCAACGTTGTGGACTCGCGTTTCGTCGCCTACACCCTCCGAAGCATGGCTGTCTGCGGGTATATCGAGACGCTCGCAAAGGGAATCCGCCAGCGATCGACAGCATTTGACGCGGCCACGCTGGCGAACCTCACGCTACCGTGCCCTCCCCTCGACGAACAACACTGCATTGCCGACTTCCTCGACGCAGAGACGAGTCGGATCGACAAGCTCGTGAGCGCATATCGCGATGCGAGGTTGGGCCTTGGAGCGCGCAGCCAGTCCGTGATCGACACACTAATCAACGAAAGCGGCAAACCCGTACCCTTGAAGTATCACGTACGGTTCCGCGAAGGCCCGGGGATCATGGCGGTCGACTTTCGCGATAGCGGTACGGCACTCATTCGGATTTCCGGCCTGCAGGACGGCGAGGTGACGCTTCGAGGAGCCAACTATCTCGACTCAAACAAGGTTGCTGGACAGTGGTCCCAATTTAGATTGCGCCTCAAGGACTATTTGATCAGCGGCAGTGCGACCATGGGCGGTGTCTCGATAGTCAAGGATCCCGCAGTGGTCGGCGCAATCCCCTATACGGGCTTGATCATCTTGCGTCCAATGCACCCGGATGTCCTCATGGAATATGTCGCGGTCGCACTCCGGTCCAGCATGTTCATGCAGCAGATCGACCAGTTGAAGGCCGGCGCCACGATGCAACACTTTGGGCCGACACATCTCGCCCAGGTGGCACTTCCACTTCCTGATCTCAACCGTCAGAACGGCGTGGCTTCTTCCGTTCGTGATGTTGACGAACACTTCCGCAGGATTACTGCGACAATCGACCGCCAGCTGGCTCTTCTGGCCGAGCGCCGCCAAACGGTGATCACCGCCGCCGTGACTGGCCAGGTCGACGTTACGACCGCCCGTCGCGCTATGGCATCGAGAGGAGTTGCGGCATGAGCCCTGGAGTGCACACTGAGGAAGCGTTCGAGGACCGAGTGGAGGCCGAGCTGATTGCGGCTGGCTGGTCCCCAGCAGGCGGCACTTACCGGGCCGATCTAGGTCTGGACACAGCCGAGATGTACCGCTTCATCGGCGCGACACAGATCGAGAGCTGGAACCGGCTCATCGAGCTATACGGCGGCGATCAGCACACAGCGCAGCGACAATTCGAGGTGCGAGTTGCCGCAGAAGTTGACGCACGCGGCGTACTCGACGTGCTTCGACAGGGCGTGCGGGACCGGGGCGTCCAGATCGACTTGGCCTTCTTCCGCCCTGGGCACACGCTCGCTGAAAATGCTTTGGGCGACTACAACGCCAACGTGCTCACGTTCGCACGACAGCTGCACTACAGTGCGCGCCACCCCCGCAACTCCGTAGACATGGGGTTGTTCGTGAACGGCCTCCCGGTGGCGACGGCGGAGCTCAAGAATCCCAACACCGGGCAGAACGCCGACCACGCCATGGCGCAGTACCGAAGACGGGACGCGCACGAGTTGCTCTTCGCTCGGCGTGCACTCGTCCACTTCGCTGTCGATCCAGACCGCGCCTTCGTCGCCACTCGTTTGCGCGGCGGTGACACGCAGTTTCTGCCGTTCAACATTGGGTCTGAAGGCCCTGGGGTGTCAGGCGGCGCCGGAAACCCACCGGCATCGCCTGGCTCCTACAGCGTTGCCTACCTGTGGGAGCAGATCTGGCAGCGCGACAACTGGTTGGAGATCCTTCAGCGCTACATCCACGTCCAGGCACCCGACAAGAAAGGAATGAAGACTAGTCCACACACGGCTCCGCGCATCTTCCCGCGCTACCACCAGTGGGACGCGGTGCAGAAGATGGTGGCCCACGCACGAGCCCACGGGGCGGGCCACAACTACCTGGTTCAGCACTCAGCTGGTTCGGGCAAGTCGAATACAATTGCGTGGCTGAGCCACCGACTGTCCAACCTGTTCGACGACAACAACGACCCGGTGTTCCACAAGACGATCGTGATCACCGACCGCACCGTGCTCGACGACCAGCTGCAAAAGACCATCTATCAGTTCGACCACGTCCCCGGCGTCGTCAAGAAGATCACCGAGGACTCGTCACAGCTGGCTGCCGCGCTGGGCGACTCCACATCGAAGATCGTCGTCAGCACGCTGCAGATGTACCCGTTCGTACTTCAGAAGGTTGCAGATCTCGGGCTCGCCGCTGGCAGGCGGTATGCCATCGTCATCGACGAAGCGCACTCCTCCCAGGGCGGCGACTCCGCGATCCGGCTCAAGCAGGCCCTCGGCGCAAACGCAGCCCCGCGGGAGGAGGACGAGGACGACGCCGAGTACATGACGCGGGTGCGCGGCAGACAGCCGAACTTGTCGTACTTCGCCTTCACGGCTACTCCGAAATCGCCGACTCTCAAGCTCTTCGCGACGTTCGACCCGGACCGTGTGCATCCTCGCACCGGAGAGCGCGGGATGTATGTCCCCTTCCATGTCTATTCGATGCGGCAGGCGATCGACGAGGGCTTCATCCTCGACGTGCTGGCCAACTACCTCACATACGACACGAAGTGGCGCCTGCGCAATGCCGCCATCGAGCAGGCCGAGTCTCAGATCGCCAATCCCGAGGTGGACTCGGCCAAGGCAAAGGCCAAACTCGTGCGCTTCGCCGAGCGTCACCCCACGTCGGTGGCCCAGAAGGCAAAGCTGATCGTCGACGACTTCCGCGAGAACATCGCCGGCCGCCTCGGCGGTCGAGCCAAGGCCATGGTCGTCACCGACGGGCGACAGAACGCCCTCGAGCTCTATCAAGCCATCCGCCGTTACGTCGAGATTTCCTCGTTTACGGACAGCTGCGCACTCGTCGCCTTCTCCGGCCAGCTCAAGGACCGGGGCTCCGGCCTTGAGTACACCGAGGCCCAGCTCAATGGCATCCCCGAGAAGCAGCTGCCCGACCGGTTCGCCTACGCGAAGGCCGACGACCC
This sequence comes from Geodermatophilaceae bacterium URHA0031, assembly GCA_000620205.1. Lineage (GTDB taxonomy): Bacteria > Actinomycetota > Actinomycetes > Mycobacteriales > Geodermatophilaceae > Modestobacter. Next base: position 710,381 of record JHVP01000001.1, read on the forward strand.
GCAGGCCGCCGCCCGCGCCCAGGACGAGTACCGCCTTCTGGTCGTCGCGGAGAAGTACCAGACCGGGTTCGACCAGCCGCTGCTGTGCGCGATGTACGTCGACAAGCCGCTCACCGGTGTCACAGCGGTGCAGACGCTGTCGCGGCTCAACCGGATCCACCCGCTCAAGTCGCAAGACGACGTGCACGTTCTGGACTTCGCGAATGACGCAGTCGCCATCCAGGAGTCGTTCGAAGACTGGTTCGAGACCACGATCACCGAGCCGAGCGACCCGAACCTGCTCTACACCAAGCAGCGCGAGGTCATGGATTACGAGCTACTGGTCGCGTCGGAAATGGACGCCTTCTTGCAGGTGCTGGGCGCAGCCAGACCCGGACGGCTGTCTGAGGCCGCCGAGCGCGCGCTACACGCCCAGCTCCACGAATACCTCAAGCCAGCCCTAGACCGCTTCGCCGACCTCGACACCGATGACGAACGAGACGGCTTCCGCGCCGCCCTGCAGGACTTCGTGCGTGCCTACAGCCTCATTGCCCAGATTGTCGATTGGGGAGACCGCGACCTGGAGCGTCTCTACTCCTACGGCCGGATTTTGCTAATTCGGCTACCCGGTCGGCCGTCCGCGTCGGTCGACATCGGCGACGCCGACCTGAGTCATTTCCGGCTTGAGTTCACTGGGCGGCACAACGTGTCGCTATCGGCCGTCGGCGACCGCGACGTCCGAGGCCACGCAGCCGACGGCGGGGGCTATCGCGAACCGGAGCTCCAGCCGTTGTCAGAGATCATTGACGAGTTGAACGACCGATTCGGGCTGGACCTCACGGCGGCAGATCAGATCCTGGTCTACCAGCAAGTCGTCGGCCTGGTGGAGGACACGTCGATGCAGCAGATCGCGCTGATGAACGACGAAGAGCGGTTCGGGCAGGTGGCCGACGACCGGCTCGACGACATCGTCGCCGAGAACGCCGAACGCAACACCGAGTTCATGAAACTCTACTTCGACAACGAGGAGTTCCAACAGGCGATCAAGCAGGCCGCTCGTCGGCGGGCGTACCGGATCATCACCGAGCCGGCGCGTGACGAGGCGCTGGCTCGGTTGCGCGCCGAGATGCTGCGCGAGACCGGCGGGTAGGAGGTAGCGAGTGATGGATGACCGCCGGATCCTTGCCGGCCGCTACCGGGTCGACGGCTCGCTGGGACGGGGTGGCATGAGCGAGGTCTTCCACGGTTATGACGAGCGCCTGGATCGGCGGGTGGCCATCAAGCTTTTGCGCGCCCCTGGACCGATACCGGCTGCGCCCGACAGTCCCGAGGCCGTCGAAATCCTGGACGCACAGCAGCGCGATCGCACCCGATTTCTGCGCGAGATTAGGACCACCGCCCGGCTAGAGCATCCTGGGACGCCGTCTGTCTACGACACCGGCATCGACACCGCCCCGGACGGCACCCCGCGGTTGTACCTGGTCATGCAACTGCTTCGCGGCTCAACGCTGGAGGCGTACCTCGACAGAGCCGACTATGTCAGTTCACCACCGAGCGTGCCGTGGGCGGCAGCCATAGCGGCGCAGGTGGCGGCCGTCTTGGCTGACGTCCATCGCGTAGACATCGTGCACCGCGACATCAAGCCCGCGAACGTGATGCTCGTGGATAGCGGCCTCGTAAAGGTGCTCGACTTCGGCATCGCGATCCTCCGCGGTGCCGGGGCGCTGCCCAGGTTGACACAGGTGGACCGGACCGTCGGAACGCCGGCCTACATGTCACCTGAGCAGGGGCTCGGCCAGGCGGTCACTGCGGCGTCCGACATCTACTCGCTGGGCTGCCTGCTGTGCGAGCTCCTAACTGGGGACGTCCCGTTCCACGCGACGGCTGGTGTACCCCTTCGCGTCCACCATCTGCAGTCAGAAGTGCCGTCGCTACTAGCCCGTCGAGCGGATGTCCCTGCAGATGTCGACACGCTCGTGGCCAGGATGCTGGCGAAGGACCCCGCTGCCAGGCCGTCGGCAGAGGAAATCTATGACGCGCTGGTGCCCCTGAGCGCGACTCGCGACGGACGGACGGCCGACGACGCACACCGCGACCCGACTCATCCGTTCCGCCGGCCGCTGCTGGCCCCGGCGCCTTCACGCGAAGAGCTGCGCTCGCACGAACCGATAACCGGGGCGCAGGTTGAAATGCTCAAGGCCAATGTCCGGGCGCTGCTCGACCACGATCGGCCAGCCGAGGCGATCAGGTTGCTGGAGGACGGCGTCGACCGCGCCGGTCACGATCGGTTCCTGGCCCTACAACTCCGACACCTGCTTGGAGCCGCACTCTTCTATGCAGGAGAGTTCACCCGGGCTGCCACGCTGCTTGACGTCGTCGGCCGCGACTACCGCCGTCACCTGCCACCAACCGACGGCTACGTTCTTGATTGCGCATACCACGCAGGGCACGCCTATGCGGAGGTCGGCAAGCCGGAGAAGGCGCTGCCACAGCTGCGGTTCTACGTGCAGAACGCCGACCCTTCCATCGAGGACGAGGCGGACAAGGTTCTCGAATCCCGCTTCGTCATCGCACAGATGCTGGCAACCGACGGGCGCCCTGAGGAGGCCCTAGACGAACTTGAGGCGGTGCGGACGGACATGGTCGGGGCCCACGGAGCAAACTCGACCCAGGTCCGGAATCTCGAACGGCATGTAGCCCGGCTTCGTGCAGTAGACGCGGTCCGCGCCGCCGAGCCGAGTTCACCCCCGTCCGCACCCGCGACCTGACGGTCCGCACACTATTGTTTGCCGGCCAGAGAACCGGAGGACCGAGGCGACGAAGTATGTCGACGTCTGCCGGCCGCGTGGTGAACGCCGTCAGGGACGGCTGGAGGTTAACCCGGCCCGGGCGATTGCCGCGCCGCGCGAGATCAGTCTGAAACACGCAGGGTGCTACCGGGCACAAGTCGTCCCCGGCCGAAGAACGACCGGGAGACATGCCTGGAACGCGCCGGAAGACGGGGAAGGATGCGGGACCAACCCTAGGTGACGACCGTGTCCGAATCCGGCATACCGATGACCCGCGCGCCCGCTCAGCGGAGCCCACTAAGAGCATGCCCGTCTCGCCGCCCCGGAGCCGTGACGGCATTGCGGCAGACATCGATCACGGCCAAGGTGAGCCCGGTGGCGATGCCACCGGGGCGGCGCCAAGAACGGAAGGTGCGGCGGCATGCACGCTCGATCCACCACCATCAAGGCCGACCCCGACAACCTCGACGCCGGCATCGCCTTCACCCGCGATGAGGTGATGCCGGCGATCCATCAGATCGACGGCTGCATTGGCCTGTCGATGCTCACCGACCGCGAGAGCGGCCGCTGCATCGTCACGACCTCCTGGGCCGACGCCGACGCCATGCGCGCCGCGACCGAGGACGTCCACCCCATCCGGCTCATGCAGGCCCTCGGTGCCCAGGGCCTCGACATCCAGGAGTGGGAGATCGCCGTCCTGCACCGGGAACGCCCGGCCGGGGACGGCGCCCAGGTTACCTGGGCCCGCATCGCCCCGAACCACCTGAACGAGCTCCTCGGCGCCTACCGGCACAACCTCATGCCGCGGCTGCAGGAGCTGACGGGCTTCGACAGCCTGAGCATGCTGGTCGACCGACGCACCGGTCGCACGGTCAGCGTGACCGCCTTCGAGAGCCGCGACGCACTCGCGCTGGTCCGCAAGCAGGCCAAGCACATGCGCGAGCAGTTCGCCCAGGCCATGGGCGCCCGCATCACCGACATCGCCGAGATGGACCTCGCCGTCGCCCACCTGCGGGTCCCGGAAACGGTCTGACGGACTTCGCTGGTGTTCGAAGCTGAACGGCAGCGCGAACACAACCTCGGACACCTCGCGGAAGCCGCCGTGCGCGTACAGCTGCCCGGCGATCTCCGGCACGATGACACCAGCCGGGGCAGCGCACCGCGTCGTCGGGTCAGTCGATCCGGTCTCGCACCCAGCCGTGGAAGGCGCTCAGGTGGTGCTCAGCCGGAACCAGCGCGCCTCCGGTCGCGTACGCCCGCGAGCTCATCCCGGGCTGAGTGCGCTCGCAGGCGTCGAAGTCCTGCAGGTTGACCCGGTGGAACAGCTCGACCGACCTCCCGACATCCGAGCCGGACGAGACCACCTCGGGCGCGTACAACCAGTCGCACTCCACCTGCGTGGAATCGACGGCTAGCGGCGTCATCCGCAGCACGATCACGTGGTCGGGCACCAGGTTCAGGAACACCGTCGGCTTGATCGTGGCCGCGTAGTAGCGGCGGTCCTGGTCGGCGCCGACGCCCGGCAGCGCCGGGAAGCCGGCGCTCCCGTCGACGGTGAAGCCCTGCGTGTCGGGCGCGAACTCCGCCCCGTGCCCGACGAAGGACTGCGCGGCGTACCCCCGGGCGAACTCCGGCAGCACGTGGGTGAGCTCGGGGTGGATCGTCGCGCAGTGGTAGCACTCCATGAAGTTCTCGACGATGAGCTTCCAGTTGGCGCGCACGTCGTAACGGATGCGCCGCCCCAGGGTCAGCCGCTCGACGCCGTAGCCCTCGATCGCCGCCGGGTCACCCAGCCGCTCGGTCACCGCCCCCTGCACCTCCCGCTCGAACGACGGCGGCTCGTCGGCCAGGCACACCCAGGCGTAGCCGAGCCACTCCCGCAGCTGCACCGGCACCAACCCGTGCGCGACCCGGTCGACGTCGGGCATGTTCCGCAGGTTCGGCGCGCCGACCAGCGTCCCGTCCAGCCCGTAGGACCACGCGTGGTACGGGCACCTCAGCGTCCGCTTGGCCTGCCCGGACTCCTCGGTGCACAGCACCGCCCCGCGGTGCCGGCAGACGTTGAGGAACGCCCGTAGGACACCGTCCCGCCCCCGGACCACCAGCACGCTCTCCCGGCCCACCTGGACCCGGCGGAAGCTCCCCGGATCGGCGAGCTCCGCACTGCGGACGGCGCAGCACCACATCGCCTCGAACACCCGGGTCTGCTCCCGGGCGAACACGTCCGGGTCGGTGTAGTACCGGCCGGGCAGGGTCGGGAGAAGGCTGCCCTCCGGAGCCGGCTCGACGGCGTCGGCGGGGGTCACGTCCGTCGTGCTCATGGGGTGGCCTCCAGAGCCGGCCGGCGCGGGTCGAACAGGGCGATCGGGTGCTTCGTCGTCCCCGTGGTGGCGAGGTCGGCGAGGATCTCGCCGACCACCGGCACGAACTTGAAGCCGTGCCCGGAGAAGCCGCAGGCCACCGTCACGGCGGGGTGCCGCGGGTGCTGCGCGATCACGAAGTGCTGGTCGGGCGTGGTGGTGTACATGCAGGTCGCTGCGGTGAGGTACCGGCCGGGCAGCGTGGGCAGCACCGCAGCCAGGTGCTCCGCCATGAACGCGACCTCGGCGGGGTGCACCTCCCGGTCGATCGTGTCCGGGCTGCACGGGCTGCCGTGACGGAAGAACGCCACCTTCGCGCCGCCGTCCGGCCCGTCGATCGCCGGGAAGCCGTAGACCTGGGTCCCCTCGGCGTCCTCGTGGATGTAGATCGGGTGCCGGTCCGGGGCGTAGGGCCCCACGCCGCCGGAGGGCTGGAACCAGTACATGACCTGCCGCTCGACGGTGAACGGCACGTCCAGGTCGGCCAGCAGCTCCGGGGCCCAGGCCCCGGGGCAGACGACCAGCTGCCCGGCGGTGTACTCCCCCGCCGCGGTCCGCACCCGGACGCCGCCGCCCGCCGTCGCCGACCAGCCGGTGACCGGCTCGTCGTAGTGCAGCTCGGCGCCCCGCTGCCCGGCCAGCGCCAGGTGCGCGGCGACCGTGACCTCCGGGCGGACGAAGCCGGCGGCCGTCTCGTACAGCCCCACCTCGTCCTCGGCCGGGGTGAGCGTCGGGAACCGGCGCCGGATCTCCCCGGCGTCCAGCAGCTCGTGCGGCAGCCCCCACTCCCGGGCCGCGCGCAGGCTGCCGGCGACGGTCAGGCTGTCCGGGCGGCCGAGGAACACCCCGCCGGTCAGCGTGATCACGTCGGCGCCGGAGTCGTCGGCCAGCTGGTCCCACAGCTCGTAGGCCCGCAGCAGCAGCGGCACGTAGGCCGGGTCCTCGAAGTAGGACTGCCGGGTGATCCGGGAGCCGCCGTGACTGGAGCCCCGGTCGTGCGCCGGGCCGAACCGCTCCAGACCGAGCACCTGCTGCCCCCGGGCCGCGAGGTGCGCGGCGGCCGCGCTGCCCATGCCGCCGAGGCCCACCACGATCACGTCGTAGGTCGCCATGTCGAGGTCCCCCTGTGTCGTCGTCTCAGCGCCGGATCCGGGCCATGCCCGGATCGACCAGTGGTTCCTCGGCCACGGTCGCGGCGACCGGCCGGGCGAAGTAGTCGATGGTCACCGCCGTGCCCGGCACGGCCAGCTCGGCCGGCAGCCAGGCGTAGGCGATCGGCCGGCCGATCGTGTAGCCGAACGCCGCGCTCGTCACGTGGCCGACCGGCGTCCCGCCGACCCGTACCGGTTCCCGGCCCATCACCATCGTGGCCGGGTCGTCGAGGGTCAGGCAGGTCAGCCTCCGATCGTGCGGACGGCGTTCCAGCGCGTCCCGGCCGACGAAGTCGCCCTTCTCCATCCGGACGGCGAAGCCCAGCCCGGCCTCGTACGGATCGTGCTCGGTGGTCAGGTCGGCGCCCCAGGCCCGGTAGCCCTTCTCCAGGCGCAGGCTGGACAGCGCGCTCCGCCCGGCGGCGGCCACCCCGTGCTCCTGACCGGCTGCCCAGAGCGTGTCCCAGAGCCGCAGCCCGGTGGCGGCGTCGGTGTAGAGCTCCCAGCCCAGCTCGCCGACGTAGGAGACCCGCAGCGCCGTCACCGGGACCTCGCCGACGAACAGCCGCTGGGCGGTGAAGTAGCCGAAGGCCTCGTGCGAGACGTCGGTGCGGGTCAGCGTGCGGAGGACGTCGCGGGCCCGCGGCCCCCACAACCCGATGCCGCAGGTGCCCGGCGTGGTGTCGCGCTGCCGAGCCCAGCAGCGTCCAGTGGCGACCGCCCCCGGGCAGAGCACCAGCGTCGACCGAGGCCATCGCCCCGTTGCGCTCGGGGCCGCCACTCGTGGCTGTCCACAGGCTTCAGCGCGACCAGCCACTCCGTCACACGTTCGAACTAGTGTTCGAGCATGTCGACGACCGGCGACCCCGCCACCGCCCCGAACACTGACGAATTGCGGTCCCAGTTCTGGAACAGCCTGAGTTCAGAGCTGATCGCTGGCCTCGACTCGGCCACACCCGGGAGGCTGCTCACCATCGCGTCAACCCTGCTCGACGTCACCAGCCATCCGGACGCCGATCCCGAGAGCACGGCAGTGGTCGTCCGCCGCCTGGCCGCCTGGGACCGCCCCGAGACGTCGGCCGGCGCGCTCGCGGTCGCGACACTGACCGGCGACTCGAGCCTGCGCCGCTGGGCCCGTCGCGGCCTCGTCGATCGTGGGCACACCGTGCCGCGCTGGCTCGCCCATCTGCACCTCGCTGCTCCGGCCGACCGGGCAGCCGAGCTGAGCGACCCCTTCCGCGAAGTCGACGACCTCGTCGTGAGCGTCACGATCCCGAGCGGCCACGCGCTCACCGCCGTCGTGCACGTCGACAACGAGTTGGGCGCCCGGGCCATCGACGGCGCGCTGTTCGAGCAGCCGATCGATGAGGTGCTGCACCAGCTGAGAGCACATGGAAGCCCGGGTTACCACATCCGCGACATCAGTCCGGCCGATGCCCGCGCTCGCCTCACCGCCGCCTTCACCGGGGTGAGCATCGACGGACTGCCGACAAGCGACACCCGCTGGCGCGCCCAGCGCTGCGTGGTGCGGTGGATGTTGTCCCGCTTCCCGTCCGGCGGCGACGCCGCGGTGCCCGGTAGGCAGGACGACGTCGACACCGACGAGCTCGCCATCCGGTTCCTGGCATCACCGTGGGGCCGACCCTGGACGCGACCTTCGCTCCGGTCGCTGGTCGAGCAGGTGCTGGAGAGCGGATTGGGCAACGGCCTCGGCGACCCGCTCTTGTGGAGTCCGCGCCATGTCCGCCGGCTGCTCGATCCGCAGCTGTACGACATCGACCCCGGCGCGCTGGACGTCGCCCGAACTCCCGAGCTGCTGAGCGACCTGATTCGCTACGGCCACGGCGAGCGCGGTCTGCCTCCCGGGCTCACCGACGCGTCGCTGCTGACGGTCGACCGGTCGGCGCCCGCCTTCCTCGCCGCCGTCCGGAAGTGGGACGACGAGGCCACCGCATGACCGGGCCGGCCTGCTCTTTGGCGTCATGGGCATCGGGTCGACTGCGCTCGCCCTCGGCTCCGCCGCCTTCCCGGCCCGGTTCAGCCTGCGCGCCCGCTGGCTGGTCTTCGGGGCGCTGTTGCTCGCCGCGGCGGTCCTAAGCCACCGCCCGGTCCGAGCTGACCATCGTCGTCGCGCTCGCGGCGCTCGGCTGCGGCATCGGCCCGACCCTGGTCAGCCAGTACAGCCTCGCCGTCCAGCCCAGCGAGGGGTGACGGCAGCATCCTCACCAACCGGATCCCCAGCTCCTGCTCGGCGTCGTGCCGTCGCCGGGTGACTCGGGCTGACGCCCGTCCCGCGGGTTCGGTTACGGTGGTGTTACGTCCTGAAAGTCCGTGTGCAACTACCTGCTGAGGAAGCAAGGCGGCACGCCTGATCCGCCAGCAGAGGTCATGTTCCACACGCGCCGCAATGCCTTGATCCAGCACGCCGGGCTGTCCTACTTCCCGCTCGCCTTCATCGCCCGCCTGCCGTTCGCGATGATGACCGTCGGCCTGCTCACGCTCGTCGTCGCCGAACGCGGGTCGGTCGCCTTCGGCGGGCTCAACTCCGCCGCCGCCGGCATCGGCACCGCCCTCGCCGGCCCGCTCCTCGGCGCCGCGGCCGACCGCCTCAGCCAACGCCGCGTGCTCGTTCCTGTCGGCCTGGTCAACGCCGTCCTGCTCGGGGCCTTCGTCCTCGTCGTCAAGAGCGCCACCCCCGACCTCGCCCTGCTCGCGATGTCGGTGCTCATCGGTGCCTCTGCGCCGCAGATCGCGCCCATGTCCCGCACCCGCCTGGTCGCCCTCATCAAGCGGAAGATCCGGCCGGGCGATCGTGAGCGGGTCCTCAGCTCGACCATGGCCTACGAGTCGGCCGCCGACGAGACCGTCTTCATCGTCGGCCCGTTCCTCGTCGGGCTCCTCGCCACCGCCATCGCGCCCTGGCTGGCCATCGCCGGCGCCTCCGCGCTGACCCTCGTCTTCGTCACCCGCTTCGCCCTGCACCCCACCGGCCGGCTCGACCCCGGGACGCGGAACGACAAGCGCGAGCAGGCCCCCGCTCGGGAGCTCGCCCGGTTTCCGCTGCTCACCGTGGTCGCCGGCGCGCTCAGCATCGGCCTCTTCTTCGGCGCCACGCTCACCTCGCTCACCGGCTTCCTCGCCGCCGACGGCGACGGTGACCGGGCCGGCCTGCTCTACGGCGTCATGGGCATCGGGTCGGCCGCCCTCGCCCTCGGCTCCGCCGCCTTCCCGGCCCGATTCAGCCTGCGCGCCCGCTGGCTGGTCTTCGGGGCGCTGATGCTCGCCGCGGCGGTCCTCTACGCCACCGCCCGGTCCGAGCTGACCATCGTCGTCGCGCTGACAGTCCTTGGCTGCGGGATCGGCCCCACCCTGGTCAGCCAGTACAGCCTCGCCGCCCAGCTCAGCCCGGCCGGCCGCTCGGCGACCACCATGACGATGCTCGGATCCGCCGTCGTCGTCGGTCAGGCCGTCTCCTCCGCGGTCACCGGCGCCGTCGTCGACCGGCTCGGTGCCACCACCGCGCTGGCGCTCCCCGCCGTCACCGCCGCCCTCGTCATCGCCGCCGGCATCGCGCACGTCCTGTCGACGCCGAAGGCCACGACGGCCACTTCCGCCGAGCGCGAGAAGGAGCCGGTCTTCGCCTAATCGCGGTATGAGGAGGCGAGCTCAGGGCTGGCCGATGTCCTCGTTCCACAGGCCACGCTCACGGGCGATGAAGTCCTCCATCAGCGCGATGCACTCGGCGTCGTCCAGGACGGTGACGTCCACCCCGCGGGCGCGCAGCAGGTCCTCCCCGCCGTAGAAGGTGCGGTTCTCCCCGATCACCACCCGCGGGATCTTGTACAGCAGGATCGCCCCGGTGCACATGTCGCACGGCGACAGCGTGGTGACCATCGTGGCCCGGGCGTAGACCGACGCGGGCAGCCGGCCGGCGTTCTCCAGGCAGTCGGTCTCGCCGTGCCGGATGGCGCTTTTGAGCTGCACCCGCCGGTTGTGCCCGACGGCGACCACCTCGCCGTCGACGACGAGCGCGGCACCGATCGGCACACCGCCCTCGTCGCGGCCCTTGCGGGCCTCCGCGACGGCGTGGGCGAGCAGGTCAGCGGGCAGGGACGACAAAGGAAGACCTCCCAGGGGTCGAGGGCCGGAGACCTTCTGCAGCTCTGCCGGATGCCGAGCACCATGGTGGCCGACGTGACCGTGCCACGCGCATCAACGGCCCGGACCTGTCGGCACGACTGCTTGCAGGGTGCGACACAGCCGTGGACGATTGCTCCATGCCCACGCTCTACCTGCGTAACGTCCCCGACGAGGTGATCGAGCGGTTGTCCAGGCTGGCCGAGCAGGAGCACGCGTCAGTGAGCGCGGTCGCCGTCCGTGAGTTGGCGGATGCCAGCCGCCGGGCGGACAACCCGGTGCTGTTGGCAGCCTTGCCGGACACCGGCATCGCTGTGGACGACGTGGTCGACGCGGTGGACGGCGGCCGCGCCGACCGGTGATCGTCCTCGACGCCTCGGCCGCGGTCGCTGCCCTCCTGCGCGACGGATCAGCCCGTGCGGCCGTGGCACGCGAGCAGCTCCACGTGCCTCACCTGATCGACGCCGAGGTGGCTCAGACGCTGCGCCGGCTGGTCGCGGCCGGTCGACTCTCGGCACCCGAGGGCGAGGGTCTGCTGGTCACCTGGGCAACACTGGCCCTCGTACGCCACCCCGCCCATCCGTTGCTGCCCAGGATCTGGGCGCTGCGTGAGAACGTGTCGGCGTACGACGCCACCTACGTCGTCCTCGCCGAGGCGCTGAGCTGCACACTGCTGACCGCCGACGCCCGCCTCGCGCGTGCCCCCGGGGCCAGCTGCCAGTCACCGTCGTCCCCAGCTGACGGGGACGATCCACTGAGGACCCGAACCTCGACCGCGCGAGCTGTTCGACAACCAGCGGATCCTCCTCGCCAGCCCGGTCGGCACCTACTTCCCGCTGCGCCCCGGCAGGTGACCAGCGCGCCCGCAGGCGCCCAGAGCCCGGCAGACCGGACGGACAGGTCACGCGGAGGTCACGTCACGGACTCGTTACCCCAGGGACACAGTGCGCGCTCAGACGGCCCGTTGAGTGCAGGCCGACAGCGCACCCCGCGCTGCCGCCGCCCTCAGAGGAGACCCGTTGAGCCCCTCCGCCGTCCGCCGCGCGATCGCCGCTGGCGCCGTCGCCGCCACCGTCCTCTCCCTCGCCGCCTGCGGCTCCGATTCCGCCGAGGCGTCGGGCAGCGGTGGTGAGACGCAGACGGTCACCGTCGGCACGCTGCGCGGCCAGCCGCACTTCTACGCGCCGTTCCTCTACGAGGACCACGCCGTGGACGGCGTCGAGTTCGAGGTCGTCACCCTGGACAGCACCCCGGCGCTCACCGACGCGGTCTCCTCCGGCACCGTCGACTTCGCGATCACCGGCATCACCGCGACCATCTCCGGCATCTCGCAGGACCGCGACCTGCGGATCGTCGCCTCGGCCGCGGACGGCGGCTCCGGCTTCATCGGCGGCGACGACATCCAGAGCGTCGCCGACCTGGCCGGCAAGAAGGTCGGCTACATCCAGGGCAGCGCGCCCGAGGTGGCGATGCGGCTCATCCTGGCCGAGAACGACGTCGACCCGAGCAGCCTCGAGCTGGTCGCCGTTCCGCCGCCGGAGATGGCCTCGGCGTTCAACAGCGGCTCGGTCGACGCGTTCTTCGGCACCGAGATCGCCGTCTCCCTCGCCACCGCCGCCGGCGGCCACGCGATCACCGACCCGTACGACACCCCGATCGGCAAGGTCAACATCGGCCTGGTCACAACCGGGTCGATGGTCGAGGACGACCCGGAGCTGGTGCAGAAGGTCGTCGACACGCACGCCGCGACCACCGAGTACATGACCGACAACATCGACGAGTGGCTCCCGGAGATGGTCAAGGAGTTCGGCGGTGACCAGGCCGTCCTGGAGTCGGCGCTGGAGAACTTCTGGCTGCGCGCCGACCTGAGCGAGGAGTACCAGGGCCAGGTCGAGGCGCTCGCCGGCGCGATGGTCGACCTCGGGCTGATCGAGACCGCCCCCACCGCGGACGAGCTCATCGACGCGTCCTTCGCCCCCGAGTCCTGATCTCCACGAGGGGCGCCGGCACGCGCCGGCGCCCCTCACCCCCGGGAGGAACGCCCCATGACCACCGCCACCGTCCCCGTCGAGGCCGCGGCCCCCACCGCCACCGCGCCACCGGACCGCCGACGGCGCGGCCGACTGCGCACCGTCCTGCTCGGCCTCCCCGTCCCGCTGCTGTTCCTGCTGCTGTGGCACGTCGGCCGGGAGAACGCCTGGGAGCTGCCCTTCGGCATCCGGATGGGCTTCCTGCCCTACCCCGCCGACGTCGCCCGCGGGCTGGCCAACTACGCGGTCGGCACCCGGGACGACGCCTTCAGCAGCCTGCTCTGGGAGGACCTGCCGGCCAGCGCGCTTCGGGTGCTCTCCGGCTTCGCGCTCGCCACGGTGGTCGCCGTCCCCCTCGGTGTGCTGATGGGCCGGTTCACCACCGCGCACGCCCTGTTCGACCCGATGATCAACCTGTTCCGGCCCATCCCGGCGACGGCCTGGGTGCCGCTGGTCGCGCTGCTCATCGGCTACGGCGACCAGGCCTCGATCTTCCTGATCACGCTGTCCGCCTTCTTCCCGATCGTGCTCGGCACCATCAGCGGCGCCCGGCAGGTGCCCGAGCGGCTGCTGGAGGCCGCCCGGATGCTCGGCACCTCCGGCGTCGGCACGCTGCTGCGGGTGGTGCTCCCGGCCGCGGCGCCGGCCATCGTCAACGGCATGCGGGTCGGCCTGGGCCTGTCCTGGGTGATCCTCGTGCTGAGCGAGACCACCGGCGTCCCGACCGGCCTGGGCTCGACGATCTTCCTGGCCCGCGACGTCGTCCAGACCGACCAGATCGTCGTCGGGATGATCTGCATCGCCGTCGCCGGGTTCCTCTCCGACCGGCTGCTGATGCTGGTCTTCCGTGTCCTGTTCCGCGACCGCCCGCTGATCAAGTAGGAGCCGACCATGGAACACCTCAGTGCGGGCCGCACGGCCGACGTCCGGATCGCCGGGCTGACCAAGACCTACGCCGGCGCGGTCACCGCGATGGCCGACGTCGACCTGACCATCACCTCGGGCGAGTTCGTCGCTGTGGTCGGCGCCAGCGGCTGCGGCAAGAGCACGCTGCTGCGCATCCTGGCCGGCTTCGAGCGGCCCTCCGCCGGCGTCGTCGAGGTGGGCGGGACGCCGGTCACCGGGCCCGGCCCCGACCGCGGCGTCGTCTTCCAGGACTACGGGTTGTTCCCGTGGCTGTCGGTGCGGGAGAACGTCGCGTACGGCCCGGCCCGGAAGAAGCTGCCCCAGGCCGAGGTCGCGGCGGTCACCGACCGGTTCATCGCCGCGGTCGGGCTGACCCGGTTCGCCGCGAAGTACCCCTCGCAGCTGTCCGGCGGGATGCAGCAGCGGGTGGCGATCGCCCGGGTTCTGGCGAACGACCCGTCGCTGCTGCTGATGGACGAGCCGTTCGGTGCGCTGGACGCGCTCACCCGCTTCGACCTGCAGGCCGAGCTCAAGCGCATCCACGTCGAGACCCGGACGACGGTCGTGTTCGTGACGCACTCGATCGAGGAGGCGGTCTTCCTGGCCGACCGGGTGGTGGTGATGACCGGCGGCGCCTCGCACGGCGTGCCCGGCCACATCAGCCGCATCGTGCCGGTCGACCTCGCCGACCGGGACGTCACCGCGCCGGCGTTCAACGCGGTCAAGCGGGAGATCGCCGAGCTCGTGCACGCGGTGCCCAAACCGGTCTGACGGCGTCGGTTCGGCATCCGGGACCAGCTTGAGCCGAACCCGGGCGCGGACCTCGACGAAGCACAGGACGAGTTTCGGCACTAGTGCAGCACGGAATGGTGCCGATGGCCGCTTAGCGTTTTCCCCGCACAGCGATCTCACGGGGGAATCTCTTGAAGCGTCACATCAGCATTGCGCTCGTCCTGGCTGCCGGCCTGCCGCTCCTCGCCGCCTGCGGCGGTGGGGACGACGCCGTCGCCAGCCCGGCGACCGTCACCGTCACGAGCCAGGCCCCGGCTCCCGCACCTGCCCCGGCCACGGTGGCTCCGACGACGTCCGCGCAGGCGCCGGTCGCGGCTGTCTCCACGCCCACCGGGGTCGACTTTCCGATGCCCGACATGACCGGGCAGGTCCTGCAGGACGCCCAGGACGCGATGCAGGACCTCGGGGTCATGTTCAGCACGTCGCACGACGCGTTGGGCAGCAGGATGCAGGTCCTGGACCGGGACTGGCAGGTGTGCGACCAGAACGTCCCGGCCGGCCAGCAGGTCACCGGCAACGTCGAGGGACAGATCGACTTCGGGGTCGTCAAGCTGTCCGAGAGCTGCCCCTGACGTCCTCGCCAGCCCGCCCTGGCCTGTGGACAACGGCAGCGCGCAGCAGCCGACCTCTGCCACGGTCGGGGCATGACGACCGCGTACCCCACCCCGACCATCCCGGTGACCGACGACGTCGAGCTCACCCAGCGGTGGGCCGACCTGCTGACGCCCGGCCGCCCCTCCGGCCGCACGCTGTGGCTGGCCTGGCTGCGCGCCGACGGCACCATGGTGCCCACACTGGTCCCGATCGACGAGCTGCCCGAACGCGGGACGCTGACCATCGTCAGCGGGCTGCTGGCCCTGCACGACGCCGTCGCCGAGTCCGAGCGCTGCGACCCCGACGAGCTGCACCTCACCCTGACCCTGGAACGCCCCGGACAGCTGGGCGAGGACCCGACCGAGACGGACGAGGAGTGGTTGGACCTCCTCGACGGAGGGGTGACGCCGATGCTGGACCAGGGCTGCAGCTTCCACGTCTTCGACGGCCGGTCGGTGCAGCAGCTGATCTCCCGACCCCTCTGGCCGCAGCGGCACGGGTGATCAGGCGGTCGGTGACCAGCCGAGCGCGGGGCCGAGGTGCTGGGCCATGTCGGTGAGGATCTGCACGTAGTCCTCGTGCTCGAAGCTGAACGGCAGCGCGAACACCACCTCGCTCACTTCCCGGAAGCCGGCGTGCGCGTACTGCTGCTCGGCGATCTGCTCCGACGTCCCGATCAGGTCGACGGCGAACATCATCCGAGCCGGCCCCTGCGGCGCCTTCGTCCGCGCCGTCCGCACGCGCCGCGCAGTTGGCCCACTGCTCTGCCGACACCTGGCCAGTGGGAGTGATCAGTGCCTTGAGCCCGGCCGTCACCAGCGCGTCTGCTTGCTCGACAACGATCTGCAGACGCGCCGAGCGGAGCTGTTCCGCAGCCGGTGGAAGGACCTCGCAGCCATCCCGGTGGCGCTCCTCGCGTCCGCAGGCTCGACCACCGCGCTGACGCTCCCCGCCGTCCCCGGGTGGGTTCTTCCGCCCCACGGGACGAAGGCGTGTGCTGCCGCACGCCGACGCATAGCGTGATGGGCACCACTGCGACCGAGGAGCAGACATGCCCGTGGGCTTCGAGATGCTGGACCCGACCGTGCAGGCCGAGGGTGCGGCGGTGCTGCTCGCCGACCGGCCCGCCGACCTGCGCGGCAAGCGCCTGGTGCTGATGGACAACGGCAAGCACAACGCCCGCGAGCTGCTGGAGGCGGTCTTCGCGATCGTCGAGCCGGAGCTGGCGCCGTCCTCGGTGACCTGGAAGACGGTGCCCGCCACCTGGCCGGCGGACGAGGCGGTGCTCGACGAGATCGCCGAGGACTGCGACTTGGTCCTCGAAGCGGTCGGTGATTAGGGCAGCTGCAGCGCGGCCAGTGTGGCCGACGTCATCCTGATGGAGAAGCGCGGAGTCCCGTCGGCAGCCATCTGCACCGACGCACTGAAGATGAGCGCCGACGCCATGGCGGTCATCCAGGGCGCACCGGACTACCGGTACGCCGTCGTCCCCCACCCGGTGAGCAGCCTGGACGCCGACGGCATCGCTGCGGTCGCCAAGCTGGCTGCACCCCAGGTGCTGGCAATCCTGCGCGGAGAGGCCTTGTGACCGGACAGCAGACCGCGTACAGCCCCGAGGACCTGGTCGCCGCGATCGAGCAGTGCCACGAGAACGGCTGGACCGACGGGCTGCCCGTCGTCCCGCCGATCCCGAGCCTGGTGCACCGGTTCCTCGAGCACACCGACCGCGCGCCGTCGGAGGTCATCTGGACGATGAAACAGGTCAAGCGCGGCTGCACCGTGCAGGCCGCCGCGATCAACGCCGCGATGGCCGGTTGCCGGCCCGAGCACTTCCCGGTCGTGCTGGCCGCGCTGGAGGCGACGGTCGACGAGGGCTGGCCGGGCCTCGGCGGGTGGCAGAGCACCACCGGGGGCGGCCCGTTGCTCATCGTCAACGGCCCGGTGCGTGAACCGCTCGGCTTCAACGCCAAGGGCAACGTGTTCGGGCCGGGCTTCCGGGCCAACGCCACGGTCGGCCGGGCGCTGCGGCTGATCATCATGAACGCCTACGGCATCCGCCCGCACGAGCTCGACCAGGCCACCCAGGGCTTCCCCGGCAAGTTCTCGATGTGCATCGCCGAGAACGAGGAGGAGAGCCCCTGGGAGCCGCTGTCCGTCACCCTCGGGCACGACGCGGGCGTGAGCACCGTGTCAGCGCTGCACACCCGTAGCACCGAGCACGTCGACAACCGCAACATCGGCGACGCCCGCGCGGTGCTCAACGACATCGCCGACACCTGCGGCCGGATCGGGACGATGACCCGCCGGTTCCGCCGCGTCGGGGTGGTCCTCGGGCCCGAGCACGCCCAGCTGCTGGCCCGGCAGGGATTCTCCAAGCAGGACGTCCGGGAGTACCTCGCCGAGCACAGCGGGCGGACGGCGCGGGCGCTGCGGGACGCCGGTCGGGGCGAGTCGATGGCGGTCTTCCAGAACGCCCCCGGCACCGCGGCGTTCGACGAGGCCGCGCAGTCCGACATCGAACAGGTGCCGGACGACGACCTGGTGACGACGCTGCGCACCCCGGACGACGCGATCGTGGTGGTGGCCGGCGCGGCCAACGCCGGGGTCTCCACAGTCGTGCAGACGCTCGGCTTCCCGACCAAGACGATCGGTACCGCGGTCATCCGCTCCTGACCGGACGGACGGAGGAGGCGACGACCGCGGTCGTGGCCGTCACCCTGGACAGCGCCCCGGCGCTGACCGACGCGGTCTCCTCCGGCACCGTCGACTTCGCGATCACCGGCATGGCCGCCCGAACCGGTCTGAGGACCCTCAGGCCGGGCTCAGGCGGGGCGGACGAGAGCCCGCCCGGGCGTGCGCGCGGGGGCACAGCGCAGCACGGTGCGGTGGCTCTCCTGGACGACGACGAGGGTGCCGCCACGCGCCGCTCCGGCCAGCGCATCGAACACCGCCGGCTCCAGCAGGGTGGCCTCGCAGCGGCCGTGCACACCGGACTCCTCGACGGCCTGGCTCACCTGCACCTCCAGCCCGGCGCGGACCAGGGCGCGTTCGACGTCGTCGGCTCGCGGGTCGACGACGGCGCACGCCAGCACGGTGCCCTCGTGACGAGCCGCATCCCGCAGTGCCCGGACGAGCTCGGCCGAGGTCGCCGCCGTTCCGTCGAGCGCCACGATGAGCCGGGCATGGGCGCGGCGCGAGGGCCTGCTCCCGACCAGCTCCGCTGATGTCATGCGGACACCCTGCGGGGTCGATCGGTCACGCGGAAGAGGCCCTTCCGGATTCGAAACCATGAAGTTCAGCTACAGGCGCGTCGGTCGACACAGCGCTACCACACCCTCACAGGGAGGGAGATGGCGGTCACATACGTGACCGAACCGTCCGGCCGCCCGACCCAGAACGGTGGCTCCGGTGGTGGCGCAGCAGGCCGCGCCGCCGTGGGAGCGCGTCGTCAGCCGCTCGATGCACCCGAACGGTGGAACCGCCCGTCGTGAGACAGCCCACACGGGGGTACGTGCTTGTTCCCAGCGACCACGGACAGTCAGCGTCGAGGCCCTCGTTCCCCGTTCGAAGGGCCCGCTCGTGAACCTGACCCAAGGTCTCCACCGTGCCGTCCAGCGCCGACCCGATGGCACCGCGACGATCTGCGGCGCCCGGGTGCGCACGCACGCCGAATCCGTCGACCGCATCGCGCGGCTCGCGGGTGGGTTGCGCGACCTCGGCCTCGGGGACGGCGACCGGGCCGCGGTCCTTTCGCTGAACTCCGACAGCTACCACGAGATGCTCGCGGCGACCTGGTGGGCCGGCGGCGTCGTCGTGCCGGTCAACCTGCGCTGGAGCGTCGCCGAGATCGCCGAGTCCCTCGTCGAGGTCGACGCCCGGGTGCTCCTGGTCGACGACGCCTTCGCCGGCTCGGTCGCGGGCATCCACGCGGCGCACCCCCGGCTGCAGCACGTCCTGCACGCCGGCGACGGCCCCGCCCCGGACGGCGCGATCGCCCTCGACGAGCTCGTCGAGCGCTCGGCCCCGGTCGAGGACGCCCACCGCGGTGGCGACGACCTCGCCGCGCTCTTCTACACCGGCGGCACCACCGGCCGGTCCAAGGGCGTGATGCTCAGCCACGACAACCTGCTCACCTCGACCCTGGGCACGCTGGCCACCGAGCAGTTCATCAGCCCCGACGGCACCTACCTGCACGCGGCGCCGATGTTCCACATCGCCGACCTCACCGCCTGGCTCGGCCAGCTGGTCCGCGGCGGCACGCACGTGTTCATCCCCGCCTTCGAGCCGGTCGCCGTGCTGACCGCCGTCGTCGAACACGGCGTCACCGACGTCCTGCTCGTCCCCACCATGATCCAGATGCTGGTCGACCACCCGCGGACCGAGGAGTTCGACCTGACCGGTCTGCGCCGCGTCCTCTACGGCGCCTCCCCGATGTCGGAGGGAGTCCTGGACCGGGCGCTGAAGACGCTGCCCGACGCCGCGTTCACCCAGTTCTACGGGATGACCGAGCTCTCGCCCCTGGCGACCGGGCTCAGCGCCGCGGACCACGACGACCCGGTGCGCCGGCGCTCCGCCGGCCGCGCGCTGCCGCACACCGAGGTGCGCATCGTCGACTCCGACGACGTCGAGCTGCCCCGTGGCGAGGTCGGCGAGATCGTCGTCCGCGGCGACAACGTGATGCTCGGCTACTGGGACCGCCCGGCCGAGACCGCCGAGGCGCTGCGCGGCGGCTGGATGCACACCGGCGATGGCGGCTACATGGACGACGACGGCTACGTCTACATCGCCGACCGGATCAAGGACATGATCATCACCGGCGGCGAGAACGTGTACTCCGCCGAGGTCGAGAGCGTGCTCACCGGCCACCCGGCCGTCGCCACCTGCGCGGTCATCGGCATCCCGGACGAGAAGTGGGGCGAGCGGGTGCACGCCGTCGTCGTTCCCGCCGCCGGGGCCAGCGTGACGATCGGCGAGCTGCGCGAGTTCTGCGCCGACCGGATCGCCGGCTACAAGACGCCGAAGTCGATGGAGCTGATCGACAGCCTGCCGCTGTCCGGTGCCGGCAAGGTGCTCAAGGTCGAGCTCCGCAAGCCGTACTGGGCCGGTCGGCAGCGCGCCGTGAACTGACGGTCAGCCCGGGACGGCGGCCTGCACGGCGTCGGCCATGAGCTGCTGGCCCTGCCGGGTCGGGTGGATGTCGTTCGGCAGGACCAGGCCGGCCTCGGTCGCGTCCCCACCCGACTCGGCGGCCACCGGGGCGAACGCGTCGAAGCCGCTGGCCACCGCGGCTCCGTTCGCCTGCGCCGCCGCGGTGATCCCGGCGTTCAACGCGCGCATCTGGGCCACCGCCGGTGCGTCGGCGTAGTCGACCGCGTAGTAGGTGGCCACGACGATGGGCCCGTCGTAGCCACCGTCGTCGCGGAGCATGCCGAGCATGGTCGAGACGTTCGCCTGCACCGTCCCCGCCAGTGTCCCCAGCTCCGCCTCGCACTGGTCGGCGGTGTTCTCCCGGCACTGCAGCAGGTCGTTGGCCCCCAGCTGCAGGGTCACCAGCTCGATCCCGTCCTCCTGCTGCAGCGTGCGCACCGCGTACGCCAGCTGCGACTCGGCCGCAGACCCGTAGTCGACGTGCAGGGGGTGGGACCCCCGGTAGGGGCAGCCGCCGTCACGCACCGGTCCCGCGGCCGCGCTGTCGGTCGTCTCCCCCGGGCAGGCAGCGTTCAGCACGTGCAGCCGTCGGCTCTCGCCCACCAGCTCCGGATAGCCGACGAAGTTCGCGGCGTCGGCGTACACGTCGTCGGACTCGCCGTCCCGGGCACCGAAGGGCAGCGAGTCGCCCAGCGCCAGGTAGCTGCCGGCGCCGGCCGGCAGCGGCGAGGCGGAGAAGCCGTCGTCCGCCGACCCGGTCGACGACGAGCAGGACGCCGTCGCCACCAGGCAGACCGCCACCGCGACCGCCGCACCGACCCGTCGCAGCACTCGACTCCGCATCCCCGGACTCCCCCCGTTGCCGGCGACGAAGGCTACGCAGCGACGCCCCCTCCGCCCGGGAGGCCCGCCCGGGCGGGCGCGCCGGGGACCACCGAGCCGGCTCACCCTGCCGGCTGCCAGCCCAGCGCCGGCCCGAGCCGGCCGGCCATGTCGGTGAGGATCTGCACGTAGTCCTCGTGCTCGAAGCTGAACGGCAGGGCGAACACCACCTCGCCCACCTCGCGGAAGCCGGCGTGCGCGTACAGCTGCTCGGCGATCTGCTCCGACGTCCCGATCAGGTCGACGGCGAACATCATCCGGGCCGGGCCCTGCGGCGCCGTCGTCCGTGGCGTCCGGGCGTCCACGTACGCCTGGTACCTCTCGCGCTGGTCGGCCGACGCCGAGTCGGTCGGGATCACCACCAGCCCCTGCGACACCCGGCCGGCCGGGTTCGCCGCCCTGAAGGCCTGGACCTGGGTCGCCTGCTCGGTGGCGAAGTCCTCGCTCGACTCGGCCTTGATCACGCTGGAGGTCAGGAAGTTCATCCCCTGCTCCCCCGCCCACTGCGCCGACCGCAGCGACGCCCCGCCGTACCAGAGCCGGTCGGCCAGCCCGGGCGAGTGCGGCTGCACCCGGTCCGACCACTCCTCGACCACGCCCTCCCTGCCACGGAAGGACGACGCCGGCTCCCCCGCGATCAGCCGCCGCAGCCGCGCGACCCGCTCGTAGCTGAAGTCCTCGACGTCCGCCGTGTCCGGGTACAGCGCCGCGCGGACGTCGTCCCAGTGCATCGGCGGCCCGACGCTGACCCCCGGGTTCAGCCGGCCGCCGCTCAGCACGTCGACCGTCGCCAGGTCCTCGGCCAGCCGCAGCGGGTTCTCCCACGCCAGCGGGGTCACCGCCGTCCCCAGCGAGATCCGCGACGTCCGCTGCGTCGCCGCCGCCAGGACGGCGACCGGCGAGCTGATCCCGTACTGCAGATGCCGGTGCCGCAGCCATGCGCTGTCGAAGCCCAGCCGCTCCCCCAGCTCGATCACCTGCAGCGTCGACTCGTGGCCCGGTCCGGGGTCGTCCCCGTCGAACAACCCGATGGTCAGGAAACCCAGCTTCTCCAGCGGCACCCCAGGCAGCGGCATGTCCTGATCATCTCAACGGCCCTGCCGTTCGACGCATGCGGATCACGGTGCCCGACGACTACCAGGACGTCGCCCCCACAAGTGCCGACCGGCCGGCGGTGACCGCGGACTGCGACCTCGACGTCGTCACCACCCACATCGACGACGTCGACGAGCTGGTCGCCCGGCTGCAGGACAGCAAGATCGCCGTCGCGATGCCGACGTCCAGAGCCTGACTCCGGGACGGGAGTGGCAGGTGGGGCTGATGGGACGCTGGACCGCCATGAGCCGCCCATTGCAGTCCATGCCGGGTCACTGACGGCCGACAACTGAACTGTGAAGACTCGTAAGAGCTCGCGGGGGAAGGAGCCAGCAGACGACGGCGGGCTCGAGAGCTGGCTGCAAGACCTCGTCGACGGCGAGACGACAGCCCGGCGGCTGCGCAAGCGGCTGGAGGAGACGGGCGAGCGCCCGGAGGCTGCCTGCGAGATGTGCGAGGGTGCCGCCACCGGGAAGGTCTACTTCGGCCTCGACGGCCACGTGCACGGCCGCATCACCGCCTGAGGTCCGACACTCCACCGAACAGCCCATCGACAAGTGCGCCATCCGGAACGCGGCAGCGTGTGAAGCCGTTTCTCGCGGCACCACGTCAAGGAGGGAAGGTCAGAGCTTCCCGACGAGCCGGAAAGTCCTCGTCGATTGGGTCGCCCTGTCCGAGTCGCGCGGCGACCAGTCCGGTCACGTGAGCCGCCGCATGAGAAGGGGAACCGCCCCCGACTCCGTAGTGCTGGACGGCAACGCGGTGATCTTCACCCCGGTGACCCACCGCGTGCACGTCTGCTGCTGTGGCCGAGGCTGTGCCGCCAGCACGGAGTGCGCCGCGTATGGCGATGTCACACGACGAAGGCCAAGTCGCGGCCGCGGACGTCAGTGATGGCTTCGTGGCCGGCGGGGCTGGCTGACCGGCCGAACGCGGCCGCAGAGACCAGCAGACGCCCACCCTTCGACGCAGCGGTGACAGCGCGGTGACGGGGGCGCTCCTAGCCTGCTCAGCGCGGTCGGTCGGATTCGCGGCGCACAGGTGAGTCCGCACGGTCACGGAGCCGAAGGGCACTGTTCCCCTCGGCACCGGTCGAGGTCGCGCCGCCGGTGGAGCCCCACCCTCGGCCACCGATCACGTGCACTGCTGTTGGACGTACCTCCATCACCACGCCACGAGCCACTGCCGGTTGCCCAGAGGAGAGACATGCCGAGCGATGCACCCGATGCGCTGAACGCCATCGTCGCCGACTCGCGCCCGCAACAAGGGGACGCGCCCGCCGAGCTGAACGACCCGCGCAACTACCTGGTCTTCGACCGCCTGACGACGGCCGCGGCGCTCGATGACCCTGCCAGCGCGGTGACCGCCGACCGGAACGACGGGCGCCTCGTCATCAGCGATCCCGGCACCGTGCTGGGCATCGTCGTGGGCGCCGTGCAACCCGTGGCCGTGGAGGACGTCCAGTCCCAGGTCGCCGACCTGCCACCGGCCGACGGGTCGTCGTACATCCCGGACTGGACCGCCGTGTCCGCCACGCCCGCCATGGCCCCCGCTCGGGATCGCCCGATCCTCGTGCGCCGCAACGGCACGCGGGTGCGGCCGGAATGGGTGATCGAGGGCGACGAACGATCCGCGTACTACCCGAACACCTACCCGTACTCCGTCGTCGGCCGCATCTTCGTCTGGTCCGACGCAGCCACCCCGAACTGGGCCTGGTGGGGCAAGGCCTCGCTGATCGGCGCGCGCTCCATCGTGACCGCGAGCCACGTGGTCCCCTGGGGCTCGGCGAGCTGGAAGGCACTGTTCATCCCGGCCTTCTACGACGGTGCCTCCATCCACGGCGCGTGGGCGGCCTCGTGGGTGACGGACGCCCACGGGTACAGCAGCCACGCTCAGGGTGACGACATGGCGGTCATGCGTCTGGACGTCCCCCTCGGCAACAGTCTCGGCTGGTTCGGCTTCCGGACCTACGACGACGACTGGGAGGACCAGAGCATGTGGACGCTCCCGGGCTATCCGTGGGACAAGGACGGCGGCAACCGGCCGTGGCTGGCCCTCAACTTCCCGATCATCGACGACGACAACGACGGTGCCGGCGTCGAGCTGGAGTACCGGGCCGACACGGAGGGCGGCCAGAGCGGCGCACCGGTGTTCGCCTGGTTCAGCGGATCAGCCGACGTCGTCGGCACCCACTCCGGGGGCGAGGACAACATCGGCGAGCCGCGGCAGAACGTCGCCGCGGGTGGGAACGCGCTGACCAACCTGCTGCACTGGGCCCGCAACAACTGGCCGTGACCCCTGACGACCCCGGTCGGTCCGAGCCTCGCCACGCGTGGTGCCGCGACGGTCAGCCGAGACCGCGATGGCCGGCCCACAGCGCCCCGGCGCGGCTCGCGGCCTCGGTCACCGACGTCGCCAGCTCGGCCCGCTCCGGGACCGGGAACGACACGGACGTGCCGCGGCCGCCGGCGGTCGGTCCGCCGTAGGCCTTCGCAGCGAGGTGCCAGGTCCCAGTCACCGTTGATGCCGGTGCAGCTGTCATCGGTCAGTGTTGACCACGGGTGGAGGGCGGGCATCCGTACCGGCCGTGGCACACGGCGCCCACAGGACGACGTCCATGGAATGCCTCGTGGGGAACTCCTCGGTGCATCACTCGGTCGGGTCGGCCACGCCCTTCTTCGCCGGCACGGGAGGACGTCCCGTCGTTCGCTGCGGCGCCGAAGCCTCCCCGGAACGCGGCACCGGGAGGTACGGGACCCCGACCGGTGGCCGGATGGCCACATGGACGTCAGGCAGGGCAACGGGCTCCGGCTTCCACAGGGGCTTCGGATAGTCGTCCAGCGTGAAGATGGCCGACGCCTTGACGACCGAGCACCTCACCTCCTCGATCGCCGCACGCCGAACGGCCACGGCTACTCCACCCAGTTTCATCTCCAGCTCCAGCCGGAAGCCGATGGTCGCCACCTTCTCGTCGCGGACGTAGAGCGAGACCTGCGTGCGCTGCGTGGAGGAGAACGGGTGCGGATCCGTGAGCGTCACCACCTCGTCGTCCCCCGCCGGGTCGGCCATGGTCCTGGCCGCCACCTCGCGGAGGTTCCGGAACGTCCCCAGCCACTCCGCGAGCGGTCTCCCGACGTCCTGTTCCAACGAGCCCGCCGCGACCTCCAGGATCCGGCTGTCCAGCAGCCGGTACGTGACGCGCGTCAGGTCGAACCGGTGTCGGGTGCGTCCGGCTGCCAGGCCCTCGTCAGGCAGCTGACGCGCCATCGTCGCGACGACGGCGTCCTTGTCGGCGTCGCCGCAGAGCAGCGCCAGCACGCTGGTGGGCGAGGTCGGGTCAGTCGTGGGCATCGCCCACCTCCTGGAATTCCAGTCGGGCTGGGTCCCTGCGCACCGCGACGCGCACCTCGAGGCTGGCCACGGAGCGCTCCGGGACGGCCAGGACGTCCTGCTCCTCGGCCTGCAGCTCGGCGCGGACGTCGGAGTCGAGCCAGTGCTTCTCGCGAGCGTGACGCCTGCGCAGGCGCTCGGAGTAGACCAGCGCCCCGGTCAGGCCGGCGACGGCGACGACGACGAGCGCCACCGGGAGCCAGCTCGACCCGGGGTCGGGGTCGGGTGCCAAGACCACCGAGACGGCGCTCGCGGGATCGACGAGCGTCCTCGGCGGCGGGACCTGGCTGCTGACACGCCCCACCTTGCCGGTCGGGTTGGCCAACGTCAGCCGGTCCCCGAGAGCCGCGATCACTTCGCTCTCGGTCAGGCCCGCCAGGTCGGGGACCACGATCCGCACGCGGCCGTCCGGGGTCACGGTCTCTGCCGGCGGTGTGAACGTCCGACCTGACGCCCCGGCCGCTCCGGGCACCGTCGCGGTGGCTGGCGTGGTGGGTGGCGTGCTGATGGGCGGCGTGGTGGCGCCTGGGGTGATTGCGCCCGGGATCGTGGAACCTGGCGTGGTGGCCCCTGGGGCGGTTCCGCCCGGGATCGTCGAACCTGGCGTGGTGGCCCCTGGGGCGGTTCCGCCCGGGATCGTCGAACCTGGCGTGCTGGCCCCTGGGACGGTTCCGCCCGGGATCGTCGAACCTGGCGTGGTGGCCCCTGGGACGGTTCCGCCCGGAGTCGTGGAACCTGGCGTGGTGGTGGCGGGCGTCGTGATCGGGCTCGTGCTCGGCGCGGTCGGGAGGGTCACCGTGAACGTCTGGCGGGCACCGCAATCGGTCTGCACGGTGACGGGCCCGAGTCCGACGTCCGGCACGGTGACGTCGATCGGTCCGAACTGTCCGGTCCGGGGGTCGACGTCGGCGGAGCCCACCTGTTCCCCGCCGAAGGAGACGCTGACCACCTCGCTGGACACCGGGCAGGTGCCCCTCGCGGTCACCGTGTCACCGACCACGCCTCCGACAGGGTCCAGCTCCAGCGTCGCAGGGATGGCGGGCGGCGGTGGCACCTCGAAGGGCGCCTGACCGCCACAGCTCGTGCTGACCGCATGCGAACCGGGATCGACCTCCGGTATCGGGAACTCCACGGCACTGAGGACGCCGGTCGAGGAATCGACCGTGGCGCTGCCCACGACGGCCTCGTCGAAGCGCACGTCCGTCACCTCGAAGGACGTGGGACAGGTGCCCGTCGCGGTCACGGTGGCACCGACGTCCCCGCGCTCCGGGTCGAGCTCGAGCGTTGCCGGGACGTCGGGCGGGAGGATCGTCAGCGTCGTCGTGGGGTCACACTCGAATTCCAGGCCCGCTGTTTCGGAGTCGGAAGGCTCAGGAAGCAACTGGGCGGCGAACGTGTGATCCCCGGGGGGCAGTCCGTCCGGCAGGTCGAATGTCTCGTCGGTGAACTTCCCGTCGTCGAGTGCGATGTCCTCGAACACCCCCGGTTGGCCGACCAGCGTGACGCGCAGGGTCGTCGGGTACCTGGTGACGTAGCTCTGCTCTGCCACCTCGACCTCGATGTCTTCCACCTTGACCTCGATGCCTGGGCACTCGCCGCTGAGCGTCACCTCGTCGGGGGGTGCGGTCGCCGTCGAGGGCGTGACGACCAGAGACCCCGCGGCCCGCCCCTCGACCTGCCCGAGCGGCCCCAGC
Organism: Geodermatophilaceae bacterium URHA0031; assembly: GCA_000620205.1. Taxonomy (GTDB): domain Bacteria; phylum Actinomycetota; class Actinomycetes; order Mycobacteriales; family Geodermatophilaceae; genus Modestobacter. The sequence goes on from JHVP01000001.1 coordinate 737,328, forward strand.
AACACCATCGTGCCGATCACGGTCACCGACGCTGCCCGTGCGACCAACCGGCCCACCGTGGCGCCGGCCCTCCCCGCGGCGAGCGCGGACCCGCGCCCCCGCTGCCGTCGCCGCGCGACCAGCGCGGCCACCCGCACCAATGATCCCGGGAACAGCCGAGCCGGGTAGCCGAGGGTCCGGACGGGCTCGCCGCTCCTCGTCATGGCGTGCATCCGCCTGGAGGTTGGTTGGAGGCCAGGAGGAGCAGCCAGCCGCAAGCGGGCTGTCGACGCTGACCCGGTCGGTAGCGCTCCCCAGCCAGCGGGCTGGGCGATACCGCCGGGGTACCCCTCGCCCGCCGAGCGCTGTGCCCGCGGTCACTGCCAGTGGTCTGCCACATCGAGTCCGAGGGTGACGCCGGGCCGTCACCACGTCGTCACATCGCCGTCACCCTGCCGGGGACCGCCCGAAACAGGCTTCTCGTGATGGGCCGGTCATGGCGACGATGCCGCAACGGAACCCAGATTCGGCCGTGGAGGCCGACCCCGCGCGGACGAGGAGAGCCAGGCGCCGACCTCGTCGGGGAAATCGTCTGCCGGGGGCAGGCACCTCGGGTCAACCCAGGCCGCGGTGCGCGGCCCACAGCGTCCCGGCGCGAGTGGCGGCCTCCGACACCAGTGCCGCCAGCTCCGGGCGGTCGGGCACCGGGAACGAGACGTAGGTGCCACGCCCACCCGCGGTCGGCCTGCCGTACGCCTTGGCCGCGAGGTGCCCGTCCGGCAGCAGCCGGACGTTGAGCGTGCTCAGCAGGAACTCCTCGCCACGCCGGGTGTCCCTCCAGCGCAGCGCCTCCGGGATCGTCACGTTGATCGCCAACGCGGTCACCTCCACCGGACTGCTCATGCAGTCAGCGTGGCACCGCACCGCGACGGCAGGGACGTCGTGCTGACCGGGAGCCGACACCACCAGGGCGTAGGGACGCGCCGCCGACGCCCCCACACCGCGATCCCCAGCGCCCACGGGCCGCTCGGCCAGCGGAACGGTGGGCCACCCGCTCGACACCTCTCATGTTCCTGGGTGGAGCCCGCCATGACCGAGCACCGAGCACGCCACCTGACCACCCGAGCCGCGCTGACCCGCGCCCTGGTCGCCGCGCTGCTCGTCCTCGCCGGCCTCGTGGCCCCGATCGCGGGGACCGCCCCGGCACACGCAGGTCCAGCGGGCGCCGACGATGACGTCACCGCGCAGCTGCGCGCCGACATCGACGCCTATCTGCAGGAACGCGGCGCGGCGGAGCACGTCTCGGCCGCCGGTCTGAGCGTCAGCCTGCCGGGCCACCGGTCGACGATCGACGTGACCGCCGGGACGACGACCTTCGGCGGCTCCGTGCCGGTGCCGGCGGACGCGGTCTGGCAGATCGGCAGCAACACCAAGGCGTTCACCGCCGTGCTCCTGCTGCAGCTGGAGGCGCAGCACCGGCTGTCCATCGACGACACGCTCGGGACCTGGCTGCCGCAGTACCCGCAGTGGCGGGACGTGACCATCCGACGGCTGCTGAACATGACCAGCGGCATCCCGACCTACGACAACCAGGACGCCTGGTACGCCGACTACGCCGCCGACCCGCACCGCTACTTCTCCCAGGAGCAACTGGTCGGCTACGTGCTCGACGCCCCGGCGACGTCGGGCTACAGCTACTCGAACACGAACTACGTCCTCGCCGAGATGATCATCGAGCGGGCGACCGGGCGCAGCTACTCCGACCAGCTGTACCGGCGCATCATCGAGCCGCTGGGTCTGCGCGACCTGCACTACCGCCCCGACGTCTACCCCGCCTGGGTGACCGACCGCGAACCCGCGGGTTACCTCTTCAACCCCCACTTCCCGCTGCCCGGGCTGCTGGGGCAGGACGTCAGCCGGGACACGCTGTCCTGGGCGCGCTCCGCCGGCGCCATCATCAGCACCACCGGCGACATGACCCGGTGGGAGCGGGCGCTCTACGGTGGCCGGCTGCTCCCGCCCCAGCAGCAGGCCGAGCTGGAGAGCCTCATCTCGATCGCGACGTCGGAGCCCATCGACAGCACCTCGGCGACCGACCCTGAGGGGTTCGGTCTGGGCATCGCCCAGCTCACGAACCCGCAGATCGGCACGTTCTGGTTCTACGAGGGCCAGACCCTCGGCTTCCGCGCCGTGCACGCCTACTTCCCGGAGTCAGGACTGATCATCGCCTTCGCCCTGAACAGCGCCGTCGAGCGCTCCAACGACCGGATCGGGCCGCTGATGCAGACGTTGTACGAGACGGTGGAGGCAGCGGGGTTGGTCCACCCACGGCAGGCCACCCCAGGCGCCTGACTCCCTGGTTCGAGACGCTGCTGCAGACGCTCGCGCCGGTCGGAAAAGGCTGCCGCAAACAGACTCCTCGGCCGACCGGCGCCGGTTCACGACTCCGCACGTTCCCCTCTCGACAGCGGGGGGGAACGCCAGGCACGTACTGGTGGACGTAGCCGCCTGCCGACGAGTAGACCGGACACCTCCCTCTCGCAAAGGAGCGGAACATGACCACCAGTGGCCAGGAGACCGGACAGGTGACCGGCACTCAGGACAAGGACTACAACCTCATCTGGTTCACCGAGCAGTGCCTCAGCAACGCGCTGCGTCTCGAGACCTACATCCAGGACGCCGACCGCGGTGGTGACAGCGAAGTCGCCGACCTCTTCCGCAAGGCCCAGGCAGACAGCCGCAAGGGCGCCGACCAGGGCAAGCAGTTGCTCAGGTCCCGACTCAACGGGTAACGGCCGTCGGTTGTAGGACTTCCCCGGGAGCCGCTGTGACGGCCTCCCACGACTCCCGTGCTGACACGGGAGCAGGCTCGTCGATCACCACAACGGTGACATTCGGCCGGCGCGCCGTCCCGAACGCCGACTGGCCCCGCCCCCTGGCGGGATGCCGGGAGTCGGGGCCAGTGCGGGTCGGGCGGGGTCAGCGGTCGCGGGTCTCCACCGGGGTGAACAGCTCCGCGGCCGGGCGCGGAGCCGGCAGCGGCCACGGCCGGACGGCGGAGGGGGCGGTCATCAGCGCCTCGAGCTCACCGGTGTCCAGCGTGGGCTCGACGACCTCGGTGGCCGCGGGGACCGGGCGGTCGGTGCGGACGACGTTGCGCAGGACCCGGGCGAACCGGCCGCGGCGGGCCTGCCGGCGGGCCTCCCGGCGTTCGGCCTCCTCGCGGGCGGCGATCTCCCGGTCCAGGATCTCCCGGGCCATCCGGTCGGTCTCGGCGGCGACCACCAGGTCGGCGCGGGCCTGCACCGCGCGCTGGCGTCCGTCGCGGCGGATCCTCTCCGCCTCGACGTCCTCCTCGTCGCGCAGCTTCTCCAGCACTTCGTAGGCGTTCGGCTCACCGAAGTTCAGCAGCGTCTTCATCAGCACCGGCAGCAGCTCGACGGACAGGAAGAGCAGGAAGAGCATCACGTGCGCGGTGCCGGCGGCCGGGCGGTCCTCCGCCAGCCGGTCCATCGCCTCGAGCCGGGCCAGCAGGCCGTCGGCCTGGGAGTTCTGCGCGGCGAACGCGTCCTGCTCGGCGGTGCGCAGCGCGGTCAGCCGGGCCAGCTCGGCCTGGTCGGTGGCCAGGTCGGCCTGGGCCATGGCGACGCTGCGGGCACCGTTGCTGGCGGCGTCCGCACCGGCCGTCGTCCGGGCGCCGACGAGCGCGGACTCGGCGGCGTCCAGCTCGGCCTTCGCGGCGTCCCGGACGGTGGCCTGCTGCGCGGCCGCCGCGGCGGCGGAGACGTAGGCGTCGCCCTCGCCGGGCTCACCGGAGCCGCAGGTGCCGTCCAGCTCGCACTGCGCCTTGGCCTGCAGCTCGCCGTAGCTGGCCAGCGCGGCGTCATAGGCCTCCTGCTTGGCGTCCCGGTCGGCCTGGGCGGCGGTGACCCGCGGATCGGCGTTCGAGTCGGTCTGCCCGCCGCCGGCCAGCACGGCCTGCTCGGTGGCGATCTTCTGCTGCAGGTCGGGGATCTGCGCGTACCGGGCGTCGGCGTCCAGCTCGGTGGTGAACTCATCGGCCGCCTCGGCCTGCAGGGTCACGATCGTCGCGTCGATCTCCTTGTTGAACACCTGCAGCGTCAGCGGCATCGAGATCACCGTGCCGAGCAGGACGCCGAGGGCGATCCGCGGCACCGCCATCGCGATGTTGCGGAAGACCGAGGCGTCGTGCCCCATGCCGACCAGCAGCATCCGGTCCAGGTTGACGATCACCAGGCCCCAGCCGAGGCCGATCACGCCGGCCAGCAGCCACGGCGCACCGAGGGCCATGTGCACGGCGAAGGCCGCCGACACGGCCGCCAGCCCGCCCGTGCTGAGCAGGACACCACCGAGCGCCACGTACTTGGCGCGGGAGCCCGGGGCGACCGTGAGCACGTCCAGCCGTGCTCCGGCGAGCACGGCCAGGCGGTCACCGACGGAACTGTTGCGGGCCCTCATGCAGACGACGTCCTCTCCAGGTCTGTTCAGACCCGGTATCGGTCGGCCGGCCGCGGATCGGTACCCCCTGGACCTCACCCGGCGCCAACGTCACGCCGTCCGTCGAACCAAAAGCGCGCTTTTGGTGGTGGTCTTCGGCGCCAAAGGCGCGCCTTCGGTGGAGTTCCGTTCCGCCGAAGGCGCGCCTTCGGTGGGATCAGACGCCGAGGTGCGCCAGGGCCTGCAGCAGCAGGGTGCTCTGGCCGTTGGCGAGCTCCGCGAGCACCGCCGGGTCCCGGACGTCGTCCGGGGAGAACCAGGTGAGCTCCAGCGCGTCCTGCTGCGGAGCGCAGTCACCCTCGACCGGCACCACGTAGGCCAGCGACACCGCGTGCTGCCGCGGGTCGTGGAACGGCGTCACGCCGGGGGTCGGGAAGTACTCGGCGATGGTGAACGGCTGCGGCGCCGACGGGACCCGGGGCAGCGCCAGCGGGCCGAGGTCCTTCTCCAGATGCCGGAGCAGCGCCGAGCGGACCCGCTCGTGGTAGAGCACCCGCCCGGACACCAGCGCCCGCTTGACCTGACCGTCCTCCCCGATCCGCAGCAGCAGACCGACCGAGGTGACGACGCCGTGGTCGTCCACCCGCACCGGGACGGCGTCGACGTAGAGGATCGGCAGCCGGTCGCGGGCGGCGTCCATCTCCTCACGGGAGAGCCAGCCGGCATCGGACACGTTCACGTCGGTCATGCCCCTTGTCTAGCCGACGTCCGCCGCTCACCCACGACGAGCACGGCGTGGAACTCCTCACGTCTGGTACTTGAGACTTCAAGCAAACGGCGTATCGTCGTCGGCATGGCCCAGCACCCCTTCACCACGCACCTGCAGCGGCACGCCGAGCTGGAGGCGTCCGCGCCGCAGCAGGTGTGGACGCCGGAGGACGGCGCGCTGCCGAGCCTGTACCTCAGCCACGGCGCCCCGCCGACCTTCGAGGACGCCGCCTGGATGACCGAGCTGCACACCTGGGCCCGGTCGCTGCCCAAGCCACGGGCGATCCTCATCGTCAGCGCGCACTGGGAGTCCGCGCCGCTGTCGATCACCAGCACCCAGGCCGGCACCGAGCTGGTCTACGACTTCGGCGGCTTCGCGCCGGAGTACTACCGGATGCGCTACGACACCCCGCCGGCCGCGGACCTCGCGCAGCTGGTCATGTCGGTGCTGCCGAACGGCGAGGAGCTGCACGAGCACCGCAGCCGCGGCCTGGACCACGGGGCGTGGGTGCCGCTGAAGGTCATGTACCCCGACGCCGACGTCCCGGTGCTGCAGCTGTCCATGCCGACCCACGACGCCTCGACGCTGCTCGGCCTCGGCCGCCGGCTGCGGACCCTGCGCGAGCACGGCGTGCTGGTCATCGGCAGCGGGTTCATGACCCACGGGCTGCCGTTCCTGACCCGGGAGATGTTCACCGGCACCGTCGTCCCCGAGTGGTCGCGCGACTTCGACGCCTGGGCCGCCGACGCGCTCGCCCGCGGGGACGTCGACGAGCTCGCCCGGTTCCGCTCGGCCGCCCCCGGCATGCCGTTCGCGCACCCGACGGTCGAGCACTTCACGCCGCTGTTCGTGACCCTGGGCGCGGCCACCGACCCGGAGGCGCCGGTCGCCACCGCGATCAACGGCTACGCGATGGGGCTCTCCAAGCGGAGCTTCCAGGCCGCCTGACAGTGAGGATGTGGAGGACGGAGTCACCCCGGCTGGTCTGACTCTCCGCCTGACCGACGCTTCGCTGTCTTTGACGGGATTCGTCGATCTGCTCGGGGTGGCCCCGTCCTTGCACGTCACCGGGCTTGACGTCCGTGACCTCATAGGAGCCTGTGCAAGAGGCGCCCATCACTGTCTTGTCCGCCTCGTCCGGCCTCGGTGCGTGCCGTCTCATCGGTGCAAGCGACAAGGACGGCGATTTCCATCATGACGAGCACGGACGTGGATGTCTTCGGTGGCGTGGACACCCACGGCAGAACCCACCACGCGGCCGCGGTCGACGGCGCAGGACGGCTGCTGGGTGACGCGGAGTTCGCGGCCACCGCGGTCGGCTATGCCGCGCTGTTGGCCTGGCTGACCGGCTTCGGCCGGCTGATCAAGGTGGGCGTGGAGGGCACCGGCACCTACGGCGCCGGCCTGGCCCGCTATCTCGCCCACCAGGGCGCCGAGGTGGTCGAGGTCGACCGGCCCGACCGCAAGACCCGCCGCCGACAGGGCAAGTCCGATCCGATCGATGCCATCGCCGCGGCCCGTGCCGTGCTGGCCGGCACCGCCACCGGCGCGCCGAAGACCCGCACCGGTCCGGTGGAGGCCATCCGTGCGTTACGAGTGGCTCGCCGCGGCGCGGTCAAGGCCCGCACCGCCGCCCTCAACCAGCTGCACGGCCTGCTCGTCTCCGCCCCCGAGGCGCTGCGCGCCGAGCTGAGCGGGCTGACCACCACCGAGCTGGTCGGCCGCTGCGCCGGCTTCCGCATCGACCTCACGCGGCTGCTCGAGCCGGGGATGGCCACGAAGGCGGCGCTGCACGCGATCGGCCGCCGCATCCAGACCCTCGAGGCAGAGATCGCCGTGGCCGATGCCCGGCTGCGCCCGGCCACCGCCGCCGTCGCGCCCCGCACCGCCGCACTCTTCGGCGCCGGCCCGGACGTCGCCGGCCAGCTGCTGGTCACCGCCGGAGACAATCCCGAACGGCTGCGCAGCGAGGCCGCTCTGGCTCACCTGGCCGGGATCAGTCCGCTGCCGGCCAGCTCCGGGCGCACCGACCGGCACCGGCTCAACCGCGGCGGCGACCGCGCCGCCAACGCCGCGATCCACCGCATCGTCCTCTGCCGGATGCGCTACCACGAGCGCACCCGCACCTACGTCGCCCGCCGCACCGCCCAGGGCTTGAGCAAGAAAGAGATCATGCGGTGCCTCAAGCGCTACGTCGTCCGCGAGGTACACACCGCGCTACTCGCCGACTTCGAACGACTCCCCACCACCACTTGACGTTGATAGGAGCATCCC
>JHVP01000002.1 GCA_000620205.1 Geodermatophilaceae bacterium URHA0031
TGTCGTCACGCCGGCACCTCCGGCGTGACTCCGCGCCCCGGTCCGCTCCTCGGTCGCTGGCGCTCCCTGCGATGCTCCCGCGGCTGTCGTCACGCGTCCTCCCCCAGGATGCGCGGGACGCGGAACCGGCCCTCTTCGGCGGCGGGCGCCCCGGCCAGCACCGCGTCGCGCGGCAGGCTGGGCCGCACCTCGTCGGCGCGCAGCACGTTGGTCAGCGGGACGGCGTGCGACATCGGCGGGACGTCGGCCACCGCGGCCTCCCCCACCCGCGCCACCGCGGCCAGCACCTGGTCGAGCTGGCCGGCGAACCGGTCGAGCTCCTCGTCGGTGACCGCCAGGCGCGACAGCCGCGCGAGGTGCGCGACGTCGTCCCGCGAGATGCTGCTCATGCTGCGCCGTCCATGCTGGGTCAGGACCCTCTTCCGTGTCGATCCAGGAACCTCGTCACTCTACGCGGGAGCCGCTCTCCGCCCGATCGCGCGGCGGGGCTGGTCCCCGGGCCCGGGATGCGGAAGGCTGGACCCGTTCACGATCGACGTCGATCGGCCGCGCAGCACGGCACCGGAGGGATCCGTGTCCTATCTCTTGCGGCTGGTCGTACCCGACCGGCCTGGCACGCTCGGCGCGGTCGCGACCGCGCTCGGCGCCGCCGGCATCGACATCGTCTCCGTCGACGTCCTGGAACGGGGCAACGGCGTCGCCGTGGACGACGTCGTCGTGGAGCTCCCGGCCGACCGGGTGGCCGACAGCCTGATCACCGCGGCGACCGCCGTGCCCGGTGTGCAGGTGGAGTCGCTCCGCCCGTTCGCCGGGCCGCTGGACACCCACCGCGAGCTCGACCTGCTGGAGGCCCTCGCGCCCGCCGGCGTGGGCACCGCCAAGGTGCTCGCCGCGGAGCTCCCGCGGGTGTTCCGCAGCGGCTGGGCGGTGGTGCTCGCCGACGGCGGGACCGACGTCACGCTGCTGGCCGCCTCCGACGCCGCGCCCGCGATGGAGGGCATCGAGCTGCCGTGGCTGCCGCTCCGGACGCCGATGCTGCTGCCCAGCGACGCGGACTGGGTGCCCGAGCGCTGGCAGGAGATGGCGGTGGAGATGATGGCCGCGCCGCTGGACCCCGACGGCGCCGCGGTGCTGCTGGGGCGTTCCGGCGGGCCGGCGTTCCGCCGCTCGGAGCTGCTGCGGCTGGCGCACCTCACCGGGCTCGCCGCGACCGTCGCGAGGCTGCCCCCGGCCTAGCTCTCCCCGGCCGGGCTGTCGGGGGGCGGCGGGGTCCCGTCACCGTCGCCGATGGTGGCGACCTCGCGGGCGGCATCGGGCCCCTGCTCCAGCAGCACCGCGAAGCCGTCGTCGTCCAGGATCGGCGCCTTCACCGACACGGCCTTGTCGTACTTGCTGCCGGGATCGGCCCCGACGACGACGAAGCCGGTCTTCTTCGAGACCGAGCCGGTCACCTTGCCGCCGCGTTCCTGGATGGCGGCGATCGCGGAGTCCCGGCTGTGGTCGCGCAGCGACCCGGTGACGACGACGGTGACCCCGGTCAGCGGGCCGGGGCCGGCCTGCTCGCCCTCGTCCGCCATCCGGACGCCGGCCCGGCGCCACTTCTCGACCACGTCGCGGTGCCAGTCGACGGCGAACCAGTCTCGGACCGCGGTGGCGATGGTCGGACCGACCCCCTCTGCGGCGGCGAGCTCCTCCTGGCCGGCCTCCTGCAGCCGGTCCAGCGAGCGGAACTCCCGGGCCAGCGCCTGCGCGGCGGTCGGGCCGACGTGCCGGATGGACAGCGCGACCAGCACCCGCCACAGCGGGACGTCCTTGCGGGTCTGCAGGTTGGCGAGCAGCTTCTGCCCGTTGGCCGAGAGGGTGCCGTCCTTCTTGGTGAAGAAGTCGGTGCGGCGCAGGGCGTCCTCGTCGAGGGAGAAGACGTCGCCCTCGTCGGTGAGCAGGTGGCTCTCCAGCAGCGCGATGGCCGCCTCGTAGCCGAGCACCTCGATGTCGAAGGCGCCCCGGCCGGCGACGTGGAACACCCGCTCCCGCAGCTGGGCGGGGCAGGACCGGGCGTTCGGGCAGCGGATGTCGGCGTCGCCCTCCTTCTCCGGGCGGAGCTCGGTGCCGCACTCCGGGCAGTGCGTGGGGAAGACGAACTCCCGCTCGGAGCCGTCACGGGCCGCGACGACCGGGCCGAGGACCTCGGGGATGACGTCGCCGGCCTTGCGGATGACGACGGTGTCACCGATCAGCACGCCCTTGCGCTTGACCTCGCTGGCGTTGTGCAGCGTCGCCAGTTGCACGGTGGAGCCCGCGACCTTGACCGGCTCCATGTAGGCGAACGGGGTGACCCGGCCGGTGCGGCCGACGTTGACCCGGATGTCGTGCAGCTTCGTCGTCGCCTCCTCCGGGGGGTACTTGAAGGCGATGGCCCAGCGGGGGGCCCGGCTGGTCGACCCGAGCCGGCGCTGCAGGGAGACCTGGTCGATCTTGACGACGACGCCGTCGATCTCGTGCTCGACCGAGTGCCGCTGCTCGCGGTAGCGCTCGATGAAGGCCCAGACGCCCTCCAGGTCGTCCACGACGGCGTAGCGGGTGCTCACCGGCAGGCCCCAGGCGCCGAGCTGCTCGTAGGCGGCGGACTGGGTGGCCGGCTCGAAGCCGCGGCGGGCGCCGATGCCGTGGACCACCATGGTGAGCGGGCGCTTGGCGGTCTCGCGCGCGTCCTTCTGCCGGAGCGAGCCGGCGGCGGCGTTGCGCGGGTTGGCGAACGGGGCCTTGCCGGCCTCGACCAGGCCGGCGTTGACCTCGGCGAAGGCGGCGACCGGGAAGTAGACCTCACCCCGCACCTCGAGGAACTCCGGGACGTCGTCGCCGCTCAGCTGCTGCGGGACCGAGGCCATCGTGCGGACGTTGGCGGTCACGTCCTCCCCCGTCGTCCCGTCACCGCGGGTGGCCGCGCCGGTCAGCCGGCCGCGCTCGTAGACCAGGTCGATGGCCAGGCCGTCGACCTTGAGCTCGCACAGCCAGCTGATGCCGGCGCCCGCGTCGCGGACCGCGCGGTCGGCCCAGGCCGACAGCTCGTCGGAGGAGAACACGTTGTCCAGGCTCTGCATCCGCTCCGGGTGCGTGACCGGGGCGAAGGTGGCGCCGAAACCGCCGTTGACCTTCTGGCTGGGCGACTCGGGGGTGACCAGCGCCGGGTGGGCCGCCTCGATCGCCTTGAGCTCGCCCATCAGCTCGTCGTACTGACCGTCGCTGACCAGCGGGGCGTCCTGGACGTAGTAGGCGAAGGCGTACCCGTCGAGCTGCTCGGACAGGTCGCGGTGCCGGGTGCGCGCGTCGTCGGGGACCTGGGTCAGGTCCTCCCGGTCGACCGCAGCCCCGACCGACGGCTGGTCCACGCCGTCGACGGCCTCCTGCTCCACCTCTGCCTCGGTGCTCACGTCGCTGACGGTATCCGGCGGGTCCGACGAGAAACGGCCCGGCGATCCCGGCTCACCCGACCGGGTCGCGGTCCGCCCCGCGACCGCACCGACGCCGAGAGCGCGCCTTCGGTGTCCCCACCCCCGCGGAGGTGGTCAGGGGTCACTCGGGCTGCAGGTACCTCGCGGCCTCGCGGACGTGCGCCATCGCCGTCCGGGCGTAGGCCGGGCTCGCGCCGGCCAGCCCGCAGGCCGGGGTGAGGGTGACGGCGGCGTGCAGCTGCTCCGCCGGGAAGCCCAGCTCGTTCCACCAGGCGCTCAGCCGGCTGGCGGTCGCCTTGGCCGGCGGGAGCGTCGTGTCGGTGCCCGGGACGATGCCGACGAGCAGGTGGGTGCCGGCCTCCACGGCAGTGCCCACGGCATCGAGGTCCTGCACCATGCCGAGGTCGAAGGAGAGCCCTGCGGCGCCAGCAGCGCGGAAGAGGTCCAGGGGGGCCCGCTGGGCACAGCAGTGGACGACGACCGGGGCGGCCACCCGGTCCACGAGCCGGGTGAGCAGGTCCTCCACCACGTGCGCCTCGACGGCCGACAGCTTGCCGAAGCCACTCACCGTCGGCAGGCCACCCTGCAGCACCGCCGGCACCGACGGTTCGTCGAGCTGGACGACGACCTGGGCGCCGGGGACCCGCGCCGAGACGTCGGCGACGTGCGCGGCGATGCCCTCGACCAGCGACTGCGCCAGGTCGCGCCGCGCACCCGGGTCCACGACGGCCCGGTCGCCGCGGGTCCGCTCGAGCCCGGCCGCGAGGGTCCACGGCCCGGCGACCTGGACCTTGAGCGGCCCGGAGTACCGCTCGGCCACCTCGAACAGCGCGTCCACGTCCCGGGCCAGGAACTCGTGCGCCCGCCGGAGGTCGGCTCCCGGCCGGGAGACCAGCCGCCAGCCGGCCGGTGTCAGGTCGACGTAGAGGTCCACCAGCAGTGCGGCGGTGCGACCGATCAGGTCCGCGCCGGCCCCGCGGCCGGGGAGCTCGGGCAGGTGCGGGAAGTCCGGCAGCTCGCCGGTCACCAGCCGGAGGGCCTCCACCGGGTCCGTGCCGGGGAGGGACCCGACGCCGGAGGCCGGCCCCCACTGGACGGGAGCCGGCCTCGGGTCGTCGGTGCCAGGGGTGGTGCTGTCGTCGGGGTGCTCGGTCGGCGCGGCCACGCCGGCGACGGTAGCCCGCCGCCGGCGTGGGCCCACCGTCGGCGGTCAGCCGCAGGTGGAGGTGGTCACCGGGATCGCGTGGTCCCCGGCCGGCGGCTCCAGCGTCCTGCCCTGCAGGTACTCCACCGCGGTGTCGACGTCGATCGGCCCGGTGACCGGTGTGGTCCCGGTGGCGAACGCCGTGAAGCTGTCGCCACCCGCGGCCAGGAAGGAGTTCGCCGCGACCCGGTAGGTGCCGTTCGGGGCGACCGGCAGGCCGCCGATCGTGATCGAGCAGTCCAGGACCCGCTCCCCCTCGGGCAGGCTGCGGTTGTACTGGTACGTGAACCCGTCCGAGGTCGAGAGCACCAGGTCGTTCGTGGCGTCAGCCCCCCGGAACTGCTGCTCGAGGACGTCGTCGATCGCCGCACCGGTCAGCGTGAGGGTGTTGACCGTGTTGCTGAACGGCTGGACGTCGAACAGCTCCCGGTAGGTGACCTCACCCGCGGCGATGTCGGTGCGCAGCCCGCCGGGGTTCATGAACGCGACCACCGGGTCGAGGAGCTCGGGTCGCGCCTGGGCGCCGGCGAGCTGGGCGTTCGCGACGAAGGTGCCGAGCACCGACTCGTCGTTGCGGACGACGGTCGTCCCGTTGCGGGCTCGCAGCAGGTCGCCGGTCACGCTGCCGACGACCACGTTCCCGGTCTCGTTCGCCCGGGCGTTCCAGTAGTCGACGATCGCCTGGACCTCGGGGTCGGCGGCGGTGCGGGTCACCGGGACGTTGGTCGCCTGGTAGGTCGCGGTCCGGTCGACGTCCCCGGTCTCGCGGTCCAGCGACAGCCGGATGTCGGTCACCAGTCGGCCGTAGTAGCCGGCCTGGGTCACCAGCCGGGGTGCGCCGCTCGGGTCGGTGAGCGTGCAGTTGTACGCGTTGTGCGTGTGCGCGCTGACGATCAGGTCGACGGCGGGGTCGATCCGGCTGTTGATGTCGGTGATCGGGCCGGTCAGGCCCGCGCAGCCGTCGTACGCGGTCGGCAGGGCGTTGCCGACGGTGCCACCCTCGTGGACGAGCACGCCGATGGCCTCGATGCCCATGGCCTGCAGCTTCGGCACCCAGGTGTTGACCGCGTCGGCCTCGTCGATGAAGTGGACGTCGGTGATGCCCGTGGGCGACACGATCGTCGGCGTGGTCTCGGTGACCACCCCGATCATCGCGATCCGCTGCTTCGCGGGAGTGGTGAAGACCTGGTACGGCGGCAGCATCGGCTCGTCGGTCTCGTTGGAGAGGACGTTCGCGGCGAGGTAGGGGAACTCCGCCCCCTCGAACTCGTGGCCGTCGGTGCCGAAGCAGCCGTCGACGCCGACCGTCACCCCTTCGCAGGCGGTGACGTCGTCGGTGTAGGTGCCGTCGGTCGCCGCGGAGATCCGGCGGAGCTCGTCGGTGCCCCGGTCGAACTCGTGGTTGCCCACGGACGAGACGTCCAGCCCCATCGCGTTCAGCACCTCGATGGTCGGCTCGTCCTCGTAGACGCTGGACTCGAACGGCGACGCGCTGATCAGGTCACCGGCGCCCACGAAGAAGGAGTCGTGCGGCCCGGCAGTGGAGTCCTGGAACGACGTCTGCAGGGACTTCACGGTGGCCGCGACGTTCGCCGCGCCGCCGACGGTCGTGACGACGTCGTCGTTGGTGCCGGTCGCCGGGTTGACCCCGTAGACGCCGTCGGGACCGGGCGCGGTGAGCAGCTGGCTGTCGGAGCCGGTGGTCTCGGTGATCCGGCCGTGGAAGTCGTTCATCGCCAGCAGCTGGACGGTGACGTCCTTGGGCGCGGCGGAGGCGGCGGTGGGCAGACCCACGACCGTGGCGGCGGCCACGGTCACGGCGATCGTCAGGCGCGTTCTGCGCAAGGGTCCTCCAGGACACGGGGGACCGGGCCTGCGGGTGCTCGGCCCGGCGGCGGAGCTCTCGGATCTGTAGTCGATCTAAGTAGCAGTGCGTAGCGTCGTGCAGTCCTGAAGCTAGCCCCGTGCTGTGCGAGTGCCAAGGGTCAGGTGTGCAGTGCCGCCGACCGTTCACCCGCGCGCAACACGGTGCCCTGGCCGAGCACCCGGTCGCCCCGGTCGGCGTCCGGTGCGTAGAGCACGGCGGACTGCCCCGGCGCGACGCCGCGCTGCCGCTCGCCGAACTCGATCCGCAGGCCGCCCTCCTCGGTGCCGGACACCGTGCAGGCGACCGGCGTCCCGTGCGCGCGCAGCTGGACGGCGGCGGTGAAGGGCAGCTCCGGCACCGGACCGGTCCAGGTCGGCGCCCGGGTGACGACTTCGTCCACCTCGGCCTGCTCCGCGGTGCCGATCGTCACCGTGCGGCTGACCGGCTCGATGCCCAGCACGTACCGCGGCCGCTGGTCGCCGGTGCTGACACCCAGCCCCCGCCGCTGGCCGATGGTGAAGCCGTACGCGCCGGCGTGGGTGCCCACCGTGGCGCCGGTGGTGGCGTCGACCACCGGGCCGGGCTGCTCGCCCAGCCGCCGGGCCAGGAAGCCCCGGGTGTCGCCGTCGGGGATGAAGCAGATGTCGTGCGAGTCGGGCTTGGTGGCCACCGCGTAGCCGCGCTCGGCGGCCAGCTCGCGCACCCGGTCCTTGGTCATCGACCCCAGCGGGAACACCGCCCCGGCGAGCTGCCGGGCGGTGAGCACGCCCAGCACGTAGGACTGGTCCTTCGCCGCGTCGACCGAACGGCGCAGCTCGCCGTCGGCGAGCCGCGCGTGGTGGCCGGTGACGACGGCGTCGAAGCCCAGGGCCAGCGCCCGGTCCAGCACGGCGGAGAACTTGATCTTCTCGTTGCAGCGCAGGCAGGGGTTGGGCGTGCGGCCGGCGGCGTACTCGGCCACGAAGTCCTCGACGACGTCCTCGCGGAACCGGTCCGCGAGGTCCCAGACGTAGAACGGGATGCCGAGGGAGTCGGCGACCCGGCGGGCGTCGTGGGCGTCCTCGACGCTGCAGCAGCCGCGCGCGCCGCTGCGCAGGGTCTGCCGGTCCGGGGACAGCGCCAGGTGGACCCCGGTCACGTCGTGGCCGGCCTCGACGGCCAGCGCGGCGGCGACCGCGGAGTCCACTCCCCCGCTCATCGCGGCGATGAGGCGCATGTCAGTGCCCGCCCATGCCGGCGCGACGGGCCCGCTCGACCACCGGGGCGATCACGGCGAGCAGCTCGTCGACGTCGGCGTCGGTCGAGGTGTGCCCCAGGCTGAAGCGCAGCGAGCTGCGGGCCCGGGCGGGGTCGGCGCCCGCTGCCAGCAGCACGTGGCTGGGCCGCGCGACCCCGGCGCTGCACGCGGACCCGGTCGAGCACTCGATGCCGCGGGCGTCGAGCAGCATGAGCAGCGCGTCGCCCTCGGCGCCCGGGAAGGACAGGTGCGCGTTGCCGGGCAGCCGCCCCGGGCCGCCGGCGACCACGTCGTCCAGCGCCGGTCCGTTGAGCTGCGCGTCGGGCACCTGGGCCACGACGCCGGCCACCAGCCGGTCGCGCAGGGCGGTGAGCCGCGCGGCGCGCTCGCCCCGCTCGTCGACGGCGGACCGGGTGGCCGCGGCGAGCCCGACGATGGCCGCGACGTCGAGCGTGCCGGACCGGACGTCGCGCTCCTGGCCGCCCCCGTGCAGCAGCGGGGTGCACTCGGCGTCCCGGCGCAGCAGCAGCGCACCGGCGCCCATCGGGCCACCGAGCTTGTGCCCGGTCATCGTCAGCGCGTCGACGCCGCTGGCCGCGAAGTCCACCGGGAGCTGGCCGATGGCCTGCACCGCATCGGTGTGCAGCGGCACCCCCACCGCGCGGGCGACGGCGGCGAGCGCGGCGAGGTCGCTGACCGCACCGATCTCGTTGTTGGCCCACATGACGCTGGCGACGGCGACGTCCCGGCCGTCGCCGAGGGCCTCGGCCAGCGCGTCGGGGCTGATCCGCCCGTCGGGCTCGACCCGCAGCCAGGTGACCTCGGCGTCGTCGTGCTTCTCCAGCCACTCCACGCTGTCCAGGACGGCGTGGTGCTCGGCGGGGCTGGCCACGATCCGGCGGCGGGCCTGGTCCGCCGCGCGCCGGGCCCAGTACAGGCCCTTGACGGCGAGGTTGTCGCCCTCGGTGCCGCCGCCGGTGAACAGCACCTCCGACGGCCGGGCACCCAACGCGGCGGCCAGCTGCTCGCGGGACTGCTCGGCGACGCGGCGGGCCTCGCGGCCGCTGGCGTGCAGCGAGGACGCGTTGCCGACCCGGGCCAGCTGCTCGGTCATGGCCGCCAGGGCCGACGGCAGCATCGGCGTCGTCGCAGCGTGGTCCAGGTACGTCATGGCCCCGCCAGAGTAGTCGCGCCGGCCGGGGGCGCCGCCGCGACCGGAGCAGCGGCGCGGGCGGCGACCACCGCCCCGACGACGGCCAGCCCGGCGTAGACCGCCGCCACCACGACGAGGACGCCGCGCATCGCCAGCAGGCCGGCCGTGGCCGCCGCCACCAGGACGCCGGTCAGGCCGATGCACAGCGCGGACGCGGTGACGTCGGCGATGTTGAGGGCCGCCGAGTCGGCGCCGCGGCGGTGCTCGGGCGACTGCGCCAGCAGCAGCACGCCGACGCTGGGCATGCCGAGCCCCATGCCGAGCCCGGCGACGGCCCAGGTGAGGTAGGCTGGCCAGCCCCCGACACCGGGGACGGCGGTCACCGCGGTCCCGGCCAGCCCGACGGCCAGCAGCACGAAGCCCAGCCGCAGCAGGCGCACCCGCGAGGCCCCTGCGTACCGGCCCTGCACCTGCGAGGCGGCCGCCCACCCCACGGCACCGGCGGTCAGCGGGACGCCGGCGGCCGTGGGGCTGTAGCCGTGCACCGCGCTGAGCGTCAGCGGCAGGAGCGCGTCCATGCCGAAGAACGAGCCGGCCAGCAGACCCCGGGCGGCGACCACGGTGGGCAGTCCGCGGCGGGCCCGGACCGTCCCGCCGGGCAGCAGCGGCCGGAGGCCGACGATCAGCGCGACCAGCCCGCCGACGGCCAGGACGGCGCCGAGCAGGTCCAGCCGTTGGCCGGCGTACTGGAGGGCGCCGACGCCGAGTCCGGCCAGGCCGGCCCACCACCGGCGGGCGACGCGGGCCGGCGGCGGGTCCGCCGGGACGGCGAGGCCGCGCAGCGCCGGCAGCACCAGGCAGAGCCCGACCAGCACCAGCGGCAGCAGCCCGAGGAAGACCCAGCGCCAGCCCACCGAGGTGGTCAGCGCGCCCGCCACGAGGGGACCGACGAGCGCGGGCAGCACCCAGGCGGCCGCGGTGGCGCCGAACAACCGGGGCCGCAGCGACGCGTCGTAGGCCTGCCCGATGGCGACGTAGAGCGCCACCGAGATCAGCCCGCCGCCGAAGCCCTGCACCGCGCGTCCCGCCACGAACAGCGCCATGTCCGCCGCCAGGCCGCAGGCCAGCAGGCCGACGGCGAACACCGCGACGCCCCCGACCAGACCGGCCCGGGCGCCCCGCCGGTCACCGACGTCCCCGCCGACGACCATGCCGACCACCTGGGCGACCAGGAAGGCGGTGAACGGCCAGCCGAACCAGGCCAGGCCGTCGAGCTCGGTGACCGCGGTGGGCATCGCGGTGGCCACCGCCATCGACTCGAAGGCCACCAGCGTGACCAGGAGCAGCAGGCCCACCGTGGTCAGCCGGTGCCGGGCGTCGAGCAGCCCCGGCGTCCCTGGTCCTCCCACCTCCGGCGCAACCCGCACCCCGTCCCACCCCTTCCCGACCCGCCGGAGACGCGTCGAGCGCCGGCCCCCGGAGGGACCGGCGCTCGAGGCGACCTGCGGAAATGCCTACTTCCGGGCGGTGATCTGCTCGGTGGCGGCCGGGACGACGGTGTTCAGGTCGCCCACGACGCCGAAGTCGGCGAGCTCGAAGATCGGCGCCTCGGGGTCCTTGTTGACCGCGACGATGGTCTTCGACGTCTGCATGCCGGCCCGGTGCTGGATCGCCCCGGAGATCCCGACCGCGATGTACAGCTGCGGGGAGACGGTCTTGCCGGTCTGCCCGACCTGGAAGGAGTGCGGGTAGAAGCCGGAGTCCACCGCGGCGCGGGAGGCGCCGACGGCGGCACCGAGGGAGTCGGCGAGCCCCTCGATCACGGCGAAGTTCTCCGCGCTGGCCACCCCGCGGCCACCGGAGACCACGATCGAGGCCTCGGTCAGCTCCGGGCGGCTGCTCTTCTGCTCCACCACCCGGTCGGTCACCCGGGTCGCCTTGGCGGCGTCGGAGACCTGCACCTGCACGGTCTCCTCGGTCCCGGCGGCCGGGGCCGGCTCGGGGGTGACCGAGTTGCCGCGCAGGGTGTAGATCGGCGTGCCGACGGTGACCTGGGAGTGCACGATCGTCGCCCCGGCGAACGCCACCTGGGTGGCGGTGCCGTCGGGGTGGATCTCGGTGACGTCGGTGAGGAAGCCCGAGCCGGTCTTGATCGCCAGCCGACCGGCGATCTCCTTGCCCTCCGGCGAGGACGGGATGACCACGGCCGCGGGGGACACCGAGGCGACCAGCTGGGCGAGCACCTCCGCCTTGGGGGCGACCAGGTACTCCTCCACCTCGGGGGACTCGGCGACGTAGACCTTCGCGGCGCCGTACTCGGCGAGCGCGTCCTTGACGCCGGCGGCGGCACCGGGGGCACCGATGACCACCGCGGAGGGCTCTCCGAGCGCACGGGCGGCGGTCAGCGCCTCCAGCGTCGTCTTGCGGGGCCCGCCGGCAGCGGGGTTGAGCTCGACCAGGACCAGGACCTCAGCCATGACTGTTCTCTCCTCTTCTGTCCGGGTCAGACGATCTTCTGGGCGGCGAGGTAGCCGACGAGCTTCTCGGCACCGTCGCCCTCGTCGGTGACCTTCACGCCCTCGCCCTTGGGCGGGCGGCCGGCGAAGTCCACGACCTTGCTCGTCGCGGTCGCCAGGCCCACCGTGCCCGGGTCGATGCCCAGGTCGGCCAGCGTCAGGGTCTGCACCGGCTTCTTCTTCGCCGCCATGATCCCCTTGAACGAGGGGTAGCGGGGCTCGTTGATGGTGTCCCAGGTGGACACGATCGCCGGCAGCGGCGCCTCCAGCTGCCAGTACCCGCCGTCGGTCTGCCGCTCCACCTTCGCGACCCCACCCTCGACGGTGAGCTTGCGGGCACCGGACAGCTGCGGGATGCCCAGCCGCTCGGCCACCAGCGCCGGCATCACCGACAGCTGCGCGTCGGTGGCCTCCGCGCCGCACAGCACCAGGTCGTACTCCAGCTGCGACAGCGCCGCGGCGATGACCGCCGAGGTCTGCACGGCGCACGAGCCGTGGATCGCCGGGTCGGAGACGTGCACGGCCTTGTCCGCGCCCATCGACAGCGCCTTGCGGATCGCGTCGGTGGCGGTGTCGGGGCCGACGGTCAGGATGGTCACCTCGCCGCCGTGGGCCTCCTTGACGGTGAGGGCCTCCTCGATGGCGTACTCGTCCATCTCGTTGATCACGTTGTCGGCGGTGGCCCGCGCGACGGTGTTGTCCGACGGGTCCAGCTTCCGCTCGCTGCCCGAGTCGGGGACCTGCTTGACCAGAACGACGATGTTCATCGTCAGACCAACCTCCGCGGTGGTTCATGGGGGCGCGGGCGGGGCCCGCCTCGCTGCCGATCATCGAGGTTACTTCCGGGTAACACCCAGTGGGCAGGGCGGGTCCCCGTGACCCCGGTCACGCCGACGTGCGCCACTCCCCGGTCCGGGCGAACGCCTCCAGTGTGGCCGTGTGCGGCGCCAGGTCCAGGCCCTGCGCGGCCACCCAGCCGTCGTCGTAGTAGGTGCAGGCGTACCGCTCCCCGCCGTCGCACAGCAGGGTGACCACGCTGCCGGTGCGCCCGGCGGCGAGCATCTCGGCGATCAGGCCGAAGGCGCCCCAGAGGTTGGTCCCGGTGGACCCGCCGGCCCGCCGGCCGGTCACCCGCTCCAGGTGCCGCATGGCGGCGAGCGACGCGGCGTCGGGCACGCAGACCATCCGGTCGACGATGGTGGGCACGAACGAGGGCTCGACCCGGGGCCGCCCGATGCCCTCGATCCGCGAGCCCCGTCCGGGGGCGGCGGGATCGGCGTCGCGCCAGCCGGGGAAGAACGCCGAGCCCTCCGGGTCGACGACGGCCAGCCGGGTGGGGAGCCGGCGGTACCGCAGGTAGCGCCCGATCGTCGCGCTGGTGCCGCCGGTGCCCGCGCCGACGACCACCCACTCCGGCACGGGGTGCCGCTCCCGCGCCAGCTGGTCGAAGACCGACTCGGCGATGTTGTTGTTGCCGCGCCAGTCGGTGGCCCGCTCGGCGTTGGTGAACTGGTCCAGGTAGTGCCCGCCGGTCTCCGCGGCGATCCGGCGGGCCTCGTCGTAGACGGTGCCGCCGTCGCCGACCAGGTGGCAGCGGCCGCCGTGGAACTCGATGAGCGCGACCTTCTCCGCGCTGGTCGTCGCCGGCATCACCGCGACGAAGGGCAGGCCGAGCATCCGGGCGAAGTAGGCCTCGCTGACGGCGGTGGACCCGCTGGAGGCCTCCACGACGGTGCTGCCCTGGTGCAGCTGACCGGAGCAGAGCGCGTAGAGGAACAGCGACCGGGCCAGCCGGTGCTTGAGGCTGCCGGTCGGGTGGGTCGACTCGTCCTTGAGGTAGAGGTCGATCCCCCACTCCCGCGGCAGCGGGTAGACCAGCAGGTGGGTGTCGGCGGACCGGTGCGCGTCGGCCTCGACCAGGGCCACGGCCCGCTCCAGCCACGCCCGGCCGCCCGGGTCGGAGCGGTCGAGGTCGGTGGGGGCGCCGGCGGTCACCCCGGCATGATCCCCCACCACCGGCGACCGGCTCAGCGGCCGGTGAAGGTCGCCTTCCCGGGGCCGTTCTCCAGGAAGGAGCGCATCCCGGTCTTCTGGTCCTCGGTGTCGAAGAGCCCGGCGAACAGCCGGCTCTCCAGCGCCAGACCGGCGTCCAGGTCCCCGTCCAGCCCCTCGTCGATGGCCCGCTTCGCGGCAGCGAGCGCCAGCGGCGGTCCGGCGGCGAACTTGCGGGCCATCGCGACGGCGGTCGGGTACACCTCGTCGTCCGGGACGACGGCGTCGGCCAGCCCCATGACCAGGGCCTCCTCCGCGGCCACGTGCCGGCCGGTGAACACCAGGTCCTTGGCCTTGGCCGGGCCGACCAGGCGGGCGAGCCGCTGCGTCCCGCCGGCGCCGGGGATCACCCCGAGCAGGATCTCCGGCTGGCCGATCTTGGCGTTGGTGCCCAGCACCCGGAAGTCGGCGCAGAGCGCCAGCTCGTACCCGCCGCCGAGGGCGTAGCCGGTGACGGCGGCGATGACCGGCTTGGGGATCCGGGCGACCGTGGTGAAGGACGCGGTCAGCTCACGACCCCAGGCGACCATGCTCGACCCGGTGAGCGAGGACATCGCCTTGATGTCGGCCCCGGCGGCGAACACCCGCTCGCCGCCGTAGAGGACGACGGCGCGCACGTCCGCCCGCTCGGCGGCCTCCATCGCGGCCCTCCGGACCTCCCAGTGCAGCTGCTCGTCGATGGCGTTCATCTTCGGGCGGTCCAACCGGATGGTGCCGACGCCGTCCTCGACCTGCAGGGTGACGAACTCGGGGTCTGCCATGAAGGGCCTCCGTGCGGAAGAGGGGGACGTCGGTGCAGTGCGGCCGACGGGACTGCACCCTAGGACGTCCTCCACGAGCGACCGGTCGAGTGGGCCACCGGTCGCCCTCCACCGAGGGGGGTGCGCCCGTCCCGCTCCGTCGGCGCTGCGTCCCTCGGGCGGGGTCAGGCGGCGCGCACGCTCGGGGCCGGTCGCACAGGAGCCGAACGGCCTGTCCCGGCGGCCGGAGCCGTCGGTCCGAGGGGACCGGCGGCACCCGGCGTCCGGTCGTCGCCGGCCACCGGGCCCGACCCCTCGTGGTAGTCCTCCTCCACGTTCACCGACCAGACGTCGTGGGCGGTGCCCTCGGCGATGTTCTCGACCGTCAGCATGGCCGTGACCATGGAGTGGTCGGCGTTGTTGTACCGGTGCATGCCGTTGCGCCCGACGGGGTGCACGTTGGGCACAGCTCCCCCCAGCCAGCCCCGGATGACGTCGACCTGCCGGTCGTAGCCCTCGTCGTACACCGGGTACGCCTTGGGCATGCGCACGACGTAGCCCCGCTCGACCGCTCCGCTGGGCACGAGCCCGAGGAGCTCGAGTTCCGCCGTCGCGAGAGCGACCAGGTCGGCGTCATCGGACTCCCACAGGTCATCGCCCTCGTCGACGAAGTACTCCAGCCCCAGGCAGGTGCGCCCGTCCTTGACCAGGTGGGGCGACCAGCTGCCGAAGTTCTGCACCCGGCCGACCCGCGCTTCCGGGGAGTGGACGTAGATCCAGTTGTCAGGGAAGCCGCAGACCTCCGGGACCACCAGGGCGACGGTCAGGAAGTCCCGGTGCGACAACGCCCTCGCGGCCTCCCGGACGTCAGCTGGGGCCGGGGGGTCCATCGCGAGCACGAGCTCGGGCAGCGGCATGGAGCTGATCACCTCGTCAGCGGACACCACCCGCCGGACGGCCGTCCCGTCGGCGTCCCGGCTCTCCACCTCGACCGCCACCACACCGAGATCTCCACGCAGCAACCCGACGACCGCCGTACCGAGACGCACCTCTCCTCCTCCTGCGCGGACCTGCTCGGTCGCGCGCTCCCACATCAGGCCGGGACCCGTCCTCGGGTACTGGAACCGGTCGATGAGGGTGGTGACCTCCGTCTGCCCCTGCCTCGGGAACAGGGCGTGCACGATGGCCGACCCCAGGGACAGGTTCTTGATCCGCTGGGCGGCCCAGTCCGCCTGGATGGCCGTGGCCGGCATTCCCCAGACCTTCTCGGTGTAGGTCTTGAAGAAGATCCGGTACAGCCGTTGACCGAACCGGGCAGACACCCATCCCTCGAAGTGCGACTGATCACGGGGCGGGCGCAGCTTCGCAGCGACGTACGAGGCCACGCTGCGGATCGCCTCGACGAGTCCGAGGTTGCGCAGGGCGTTCACCGGCTTGAGCGGGTAGTCGAACAACTTCCCGGCGTAGAGGATCCGGGACATGCGCGGGCGGGACAGGAAGTCCTCCTCGGGGAGCACCTCGTGCCACCACCGCTCGACAGCAGGGACCTTCGTGAAGAACCGGTGGCCGCCGATGTCGAACCGCCACCCCTCACGCTCGACGGTGCGACTGATGCCGCCGACCACGTCATCCGCCTCGAAGACCGTGACGGGCAGACCGCGGCGGGTCAGCTCGTGGGCGGCGGTGAGACCGGCCGGGCCGGCTCCGATCACGACGACGTCGGGCCGGCGGGCAGTGGGTTCGGACAGGGCTGTCTCCTGCGGTAGATGGGCAACACGGGGGCACGGGCGGTGCCGCTCGGGGAGGGGTGCACGACCGCGGCATCGAGCGGCACGGCCCACGGGCGGCGGCTACCCGTCGACGGAGTCCTGCAGTCGCCACACGGAGACGTACCCGGAGGGACCTGACTCGGCCACCGGAACGTAACGGGCGCGCAGGTCGGCGAGCACACCGGCCGTCCGGTGCGCCGACCGGACCCAGCCCTCGGCCCGGTCGAGGCCGACGACGAGCACGTACTGGAGCCGGTCGCCGGCAGCCGGCAGGTGGACCCAGGGCGGCACCGCGTCCAGCCCGTCCAACCCCGGGTCGATGGCCTGCCGGACGCCGTCAGGGCGGAAGCGGACCTGGAAGTAGGGGTAGACGGCCTCGTAGTGGCCGACGTCCACGCCACCGACCTCGACGGCCAGCCGGCTGGACAGATGGCGGAGGGGGTCCGGCTCCCCGCGCAGTGGGGCGAGTGCGGCCTCGTGCCCCGAGAACCGCAGCACGGCGAACGTCGCCCCGGCGGGGATGACGTCGGCGATGGACAGCAGCTCGCCTGCCGTCCGCTGATCGGCCAGCAGCGTGGGCATGCGCACCGCCGTCGCGGCGGTGGCGGCGAGGACGAGTGCGCCGGCGACGGCACGCTGGACGGCGACGCTGCGTGGGGGCCGGGTGGCGACGAAGAGGACCACCAGCAAGGGCGGGAACCAGGCCAGCCGCTCGGGCAGGAAGCCGTACTCGGACCCCAGCCGGCTCGGGACGACGAGGACCGCGGCGACGGAGACGAGCGCGGCCACACCCAGCACGGCACGGTCGGACCGGGGTGTCGCCGTCCCGGGTGCAGCCGGCGCCCGCAGGTCGTCCGGGTCCTCCCTCGGACGGCGCACTGCCAGCAGCAGCAGGGACCACAGCGCGACCGCCACCAGGAGTGCCGGCGCGACCTCCCAGCGGCTGCCCACCACCAGCGGCCGGTACAGGGTCAGCAGCCAGAGCCCTCGCTCGGCGTCCAGCCCACCGGCCGCGGCCCCGTGGTCCGCTCCCCCCCGCAGCACGTAGGCGAGGCTGGCCACGGCACCGGGCAGCACGGCGACCAGGGGCGGCAGGACGTGGCGCACCGCCGCCTGCCCGGGCCGCAGCCCAGCGCGGACGGCCGCTGCCCAACGGCCGAGGGCCAACCCGCCGAGGACGGACACGGCCACGACCCAGGGCAGCAGGTGCGCCGACCACATGAGCGCGAGCAGCACCGCGGCGAGGACGGTGGGCCCGGCGCCCCACCCGCTCCGGCGGCGCAGGCCGACCCCGATCACGAACAGGGCCAGCGCGACGCCCCAGCAGAAGTTGTAGAACCCGTAGGCGACGAGTTGCCCGCCGGCCAGCGGCAGAGCCGCTGCCGCGAGCCAGCCCGACCGGACGTCGACACCTCGCAGCGCGAAGCGCAGCCCGGTCACGAGCAGCACCACGAACCCGACCACGACGGCCTTCTCCGCGACCCCCGGGCCCACCACGGTGAGCAAGCCGGTGAGCAGCACCGTCGTCAGCATGTTCGGCACGAGGCTGAGGTCGACCTCGTACGCGGCGGACAGCGCATCGCCGACCGCGCCGGCGTCCGCGTGGTGCAGGAGGACCCAGGCGCCGTCGACGTGGGCCGGGCCGTCCTGCGTCAGGACCAGCGGCAGCAGCACCAGTGGCGCCAGTTGCACCGCCAGCCCGACCGCCAGCAGCAGCCCCTGCCAGCCGGGCCGCAGTTCTCGTCGGCGCTGCCGGCTACGCGTCTCGGTCGTCTCGCGGGTCGCCGTCACGCCGCATGGCGCGCTGCGAACCGCCCGGCCTCCCGCTGGACCTCCAGCGGCACGCCGAACGCGGCGGAGAGCAGCGGGGCGGTCAGCACCCCCTCGACCGGCCCGGCCGCCACCACCTCCCCACCGCGCAGCAGCAGGGCGTGCGTGTAGCCCGGCGGGATCTCCTCGACGTGGTGGGTGACCAGCACCTGGGCCGGCGCGTACGGGTCCCTGGCCAGGTCGGACAGCCGGGTGACCAGGTCCTCCCGGCCCCCCAGGTCCAGCCCGGCGCCCGGCTCGTCGAGCAGCAGCAGCTCGGGGTCCGTCATCAGTGCCCGGGCGATCTGGGTGCGCTTGCGCTCCCCCTCGGACAGCGTGCCGAAGGGCCGGTGCGCCATCCGGGCCACGCCCCACTGCTGCATGAGCACCGCGGCCCGGGTCAGGTCGTGGACGTCGTAGCGCTCCCGCCACCGGCCGACCACGGCGTACCCGGCGCTGACCACGATGTCGCCCACCCGCTCACCCGGGTCGATCCGCTGGGCCAGCGCCGCGCTGGTCAACCCGATCCGCGGTCGCAGCTCGAAGACGTCGACCGCGCCGAGGGTCTCGCCGAGGATGCCCACCGAGCCCCGGGTCGGGTGCATCTGCGCGGAGGCCAGTTGCAGCAGCGTCGTCTTGCCCGCCCCGTTGGGCCCCAGCACGACCCACCGCTCGTCGGGCCGGACGGTCCAGTCGACCCCGCGCAGCAGGTGCGCCTCGCCTCGGACGACGTCCACGCCCCGGATCTCGACGACCGGCTCTGTCCACACGTCGCTCATCCAACCAACCCGCCGACCATCCCGGGCACCGGGCTGCGGCACGGCGTGCCGCCGGTCGGGCAGGATGCCCGGGTGACTGCATCCAGGAGCGCGCGGACCGTCGAGGTGTGGCCCGGCCAGGCAGCTCCGCTGGGTGCCCACTGGGACGGCACGGGCACGAACTTCGCGCTCTGGTCGGCCGGCGCGTCCGGCGTCGACCTGTGCCTCTTCGACCCCGACGGCACCGAGCACCGGCACCGGCTGCGGGAGACGACCCACCAGGTCTGGCACGGTCGGGTCCCCGGCGTCGGCCCAGGTCAGCGGTACGGCTACCGGGTGCACGGCCCGTACGACCCCGCCTCCGGGGCCCGGTACAACCCGGCGAAGCTGCTGCTGGACCCCTACGCCCGCGCGGTCGACGGCGACCTGGTCCTCGACGGGTCGATCTACGCCCACGACCGGCGCGACCCGTTCGCCCTCGACACGGCGGACTCGGCCCCGTTCGTGCCGCGCGGCGTCGTCGTCCACGACTCCTTCCCGTGGGACGGCGATGCGCTGCTGCGCACCCCGTGGTCGGACACCGTCATCTACGAGGTGCACGTCAAGGGCGCCACCGTGCGCCACCCCGACGTCCCCCCGGAACTGCGCGGCACCTACGCGGGGCTCGCGCACCCGGCGTTCGTCGAGCACCTGATCTCGCTGGGGGTCTCCGCCGTCGAGCTGCTGCCGGTGCACCAGTTCGTCAGCGAGCCGCACCTGCTGCGCCGCGGCCTGACGAACTACTGGGGCTACAACACCCTCGGCTACTTCGCCCCGCACGGCGCCTACAGCTCCGCGGGCACCGGCGGCGGGCAGGTCACCGAGTTCAAGGCGATGGTCAAGGCGCTGCACGCGGCCGGCATCGAGGTGATCCTCGACGTCGTCTACAACCACACCGCCGAGGGCGACCACACCGGCCCGACGCTGTCGTTCAAGGGCATCGACAACGCCGGCTACTACCGCCTCGGCGGGCCCGGCGCCGGCGACGACCCGTCCCGGTACACCGACTACACCGGCTGCGGGAACACCCTGGACGTGCGCCGGCCGGCCGTGCTGGCGCTGCTGATGGACTCGCTGCGCTACTGGGTGACCGAGATGCACGTCGACGGGTTCCGCTTCGACCTCGCCTCCGCGCTGGCCCGGTCGATGCACGACGTCGACCGGCTGTCGGCGTTCTTCGACGTCGTCCACCAGGACCCGGTGGTCAGCTCGGTGAAGCTGATCGCCGAGCCGTGGGACATCGGCGAGGGCGGCTACCAGGTGGGCAACTTCCCGCCGCCGTGGACGGAGTGGAACGGCAAGTACCGCGACACGGTGCGGGACGTGTGGTCCGGGGCGCAGGTCGGCGTCCGCGACCTCGCCTACCGGCTGACCGGTTCCTCGGACCTCTACCGCTCCGACGGACGGCGGCCGTTCGCCTCGGTCAACTTCGTGACCGCGCACGACGGCTTCACCATGGCCGACCTGGTCAGCTACGAGCACAAGCGCAACGAGGCCAACGGCGAGGACAACCGGGACGGCGAGAGCCACAACCGGAACTGGAACACCGGCGTCGAGGGGCCGACCGACGACCCGGCCGTGCTGGAGCTGCGCGGCCGCCAGGTGCGCAACCACCTGGCCACCCTGCTGCTGTCCACCGGTGTGCCGATGCTCACCGCCGGCGACGAGCTGGGCCGCACCCAGGGCGGCAACAACAACGCCTACTGCCAGGACAACGAGGTGTCCTGGCTGGACTGGGCCGCGATCGACGCGGACCTGTGGAGTTTCGTGGCGCACGCGGTCGCCCTGCGCCGCACCTCCCCGGCGCTGCGGCAGGAGGCGTTCTTCGAGGGCAGCGAGGTCCCCGGCACCGGGGGCACCCGTGACCTCGCGTGGTTCGCCCCCGACGGGGAGCAGCTGACCAACCGGGACTGGTTCGACACCGGCCTGCAGACGATCGGCATGTACCTCGACGGACGGGGGCTGCGGCACCGCGACCAGCGGGGCCGGCCGGTCGTCGGCGACTCGTGGCTGGTCTGGCTGCACGCCGGGCCCGAGCCGGTGGACGTCGTCCTGCCCGCGGCACCGTGGGGCGACGGCTACGAGCTGGTGCTGGCCACCGAGTACCCGACCGGGGTGCCCCCGCGGCCGACCGCGCTGCCGCCGGGCCGGGTGAGGCTGCCCGACCGTTCCGTCTGGGCCCTGCGCGTCCTGCGCACGCCGGTCCCGACGCCACACGCCGACTGACGAGGCCAGTTCGGGACCACCGTGCACGCCGTTCGTCCGCGGTGCCCGTGCTGTGGCACGTGCACTGCGGGAAGAAGGCGTGCAGTGCCGCCGCTACTCCGGGGTCTGCTCGAAGGTGATGACGGTCCAGCCGAGCAGCAGCCGGTCGCCGTCGGCGAGCGGGTGCGGGACGCCGGGCTCGAGCTGGGTCCACTCGGTGGCCTCGGGGCCGGCGACGTGCGTGCCGTTGAGCGAGCCGAGGTCGGTGAGGGAGACCTCCCGGCCGGCCCGCTGGATGGCGGCGTGCGCGGAGGACAGCACGTTCTGCGTGTCGGCGATCGGCACCGGACGGGCGCTCCCGCTGGTCACCAGGTCGTGGCCGTCGGGACGACGACCGAGCACGAGGTCCTCGTCGACGGTGACGACCATGCCGTCGTCGAAGCGCAGCACCGGCGCAGCCGGCGCCTCGGGCCGCCAGAAGGCGGTCTGCTCACCACCGGTCGCGGGGGCCTGGGCGGGGACCCGGCCGGAGTTGCCGAAGCCGGCGTCCGAACCCGCGGTGAAGGACTCACCGCTGGGCAGCGAGGTGGCGGGCGGGGTGACCGCGGCCGAGGAGGCCGCGGCGGCGTGCTGGAGCAGCGCCCCCGAACCCGGCACGGTGCCCTCGACGAGGTCGAGCGCGACGCCCGGGGGCATCGCGGCGGCGGACTGACCGGGGCCGACGTAGAGCGTCTGGCCGAGGGAGAAGCCGGCGGCGAGCGTGCACCCGTCGGCCGCCGAGCCGGACACCGGGACGCCGTCGACGGCCGGCTGACCCTTGCCCGACCACAGCGCGACGCCGGAGGCGGACCCGCCCGTGGTGTCGGCCAGGACGAGCGCGAAGGAGGCGGGGCCGTCCGCGAGCCGGGACACCTGGCCGGCCACGGCGGCCAGCACCCGGTCGGCGCCGGGACCGGCGACCCCCAGGCAGGCGTGCAACGCGGCCACCAGTGCCGGCGACCCGGGGGCGTCGACCCACAGCAGGCCGCCACCACGGCGGGCGACGACAGAGTCTCCGGGGAGGACCTCACAGCGGTCGGGCATGACGACCAGACTAATGATCCGTGACGGGATCCGGTGGGTGACTGGAACCAGGCACGCCGTGGCGACAGCCTGGTGAGCACGACCTGTACCAACCGTCACACCCGTCGCAGTCCTGGCCACCACTCGGCGCGTTCGTCCAGCGACGGAAAGTGACGGGAGTGCTCGGCTGCCTCACGCGTCGCACCCGTCCGCACGGACCGGATGAGGGGCGTCAGGCGTTGACCACGACGCCCAGCTCGGCCGGCACCGCCGCGTGCTGGGAGTGCGGCAGCACCCGCACGGTGTAGCCGAAGGCGCCCGTCCGGGTCAGCGGCACGGTTGCGGTGAACCAGTGCCGGGACCCCTCGGTGACCTCGTGCGCCATCGGGACGGTGGTCACCTGGTGCAGGCCGTCGGCGTCGTCGACCCGGCCGAACGCGGCCTCGACGAGGACGTCGTGCGGCGTCAGCCCCGGCAGCTCCACCTCGGCGCGCAGGTCGATCCCGCCGCCGATCTCGGGGGTCTCCCCCACGCCGGTCGCCTCCACGTGCGCCACCCGCACGCCGTGCCAGTTCTCCAGCACGTGCGACCGCCAGCTCGCCTCGCTGCGCGCCGCCTCGTACCCGCCGTCGGCCATGGCCCGCGCCGCGCCGGCGGCGGGCACGTACAGCTGCTCCACGTAGTCCCGCACCATCCGGGTGGCCTGCACCTTCGGTCCGGTCTCGCGCAGGGTGTCCCGGATCATCTCCACCCACCGGGTCGGGACGCCGTCGGTGTCGACCTCGTAGAAGCGCGGGAGCACCTGCCGGTCGAGCAGCTCGTAGATGGCCTGCGCCTCCACCTCGTCCCGCCGGTCGTGGTCGGTGACGCCGTCCGCGGTCGGGATGGCCCAGCCGTTCTGGCCGTCGAACCACTCGTCCCACCAGCCGTCCCGGATGGAGAGGTTCAGCCCTCCGTTGAGCGCGGACTTCATGCCGGACGTGCCGCAGGCCTCCAGCGGCCGGAGCGGGTTGTTCAGCCAGACGTCGCAGCCCCAGTACAGGTAGCGCGCCATGCCGATGTCGTAGTTGGGCAGGAAGGCGATCCGGTGCCGGATCTCCGGGTCGTCGGCGAACTTCACCATCTGCTGGATGAGCTGCTTGCCCCCGTCGTCGGCGGGGTGGCTCTTGCCGGCGATGACGAGCTGGATCGGCCGCTCGTCGTCCAGCAG
Source organism: Geodermatophilaceae bacterium URHA0031 (assembly GCA_000620205.1). Lineage (GTDB taxonomy): Bacteria > Actinomycetota > Actinomycetes > Mycobacteriales > Geodermatophilaceae > Modestobacter. The sequence continues at coordinate 23,074 of JHVP01000002.1, forward strand.
CAGCGCCTTGAGCCGGACCGGGTCCTTGAGCATGAGCGTCAGCCGCTTGTAGGAGGGCACCCGCCGGGCGAAACCGATCGTCAGGACGTCGGGGTCGAACGCGGTCTCGGTCCAGGCCAGCTCGGCCTCGGCGGCCCCCCGGGACAGCGCGGTGGCGCGGACCCGGCGGCGCACCTCCTCGACCAGCCGCCCACGCAGCAGCCGCCGGGTGCGCCACAGCTCAGCGGAGTCGATCCGGTCCACGCCGTCGAAGTGCACCTCGCCCCGGACCGCCGCCGGGTCGCCCTGGCTGGTGGTCTGGGTGCCCAGCTCGACCAGCTCGCGCGCGGTCCAGGTCGGGGCGTGCACGCCGTTGGTGATGGAGCTGATCGGCACGTCGTCGGCGTCGAAGCCCGGCCACAGCGCGCCGAACATGTCCCGGCTGACGTGGCCGTGCAACTGGCTCACCCCGTTGGCGCGCTGCCCCAGCCGCAGGCCCATGTGCGCCATGTTGAACTTGCTCGGGTCCTCCTCCGCGCCCAGCGGGAGCAGCTGCTCCACCGGCACCCCGAAGCCGGCGAAGTACCGCTCGATCAGCGCCCGGGGGAACCGGTCGATCCCGGCGGGCACCGGGGTGTGGGTGGTGAAGACCGTGCCGCCGCGCACCGCCTGCAGCGCCTCACCGAAGGACAGGCCGTGGGACTCGGTCAGCTCGCGGATCCGCTCGACGCCCTGGAAGCCGGCGTGGCCCTCGTTGGCGTGGAACACCTCGGGCTGCGGGGTCCCGGTCAGCGAGCAGAACGCCCGGACGGCGCGGACGCCACCGATGCCCAGCAGCATCTCCTGCCGCAGCCGGTGGTCCTCTCCCCCGCCGTACAGCCGGTCGGTGACCCCGCGCTCGACCGGGGAGTTCTCCTCGATGTCGCTGTCGAGCAGCAGCAGCGACACCCGGCCGACCTGGGCCCGGTAGACGTGGGCGTGCAGCGTGCGCCCCTCCGGCAGCGGCACCGAGATGACCACCGCGGTGCGGTCGGGCTCCCGGAGCAGCTTCAACGGCAGGCCGTGCGGGTCCAGCGCCGGGTAGTGCTCGAGCTGCCACCCGTCCGGCGAGATGCCCTGCGAGAAGTAGCCGGACCGGTAGAGCAGCCCGACGCCGATCAGCGGGACGCCGAGGTCCGAGGCGGCCTTGAGGTGGTCGCCGGCCAGGATGCCCAGGCCGCCGGAGTACTGCGGCAGCACCTCGGTGATGCCGAACTCCGCGGAGAAGTAGGCGATCGAGGCCGGCGCCTCCGGCCCCAGCGACTGGTACCAGTGCGGGGCGTCGAGGTAGGTGCGCAGGTCCTCGGCGACGGCGTGCATGCGCCGCAGGAACTCCCGGTCCTCGGCCAGCGTGGCCAGCCGCTCGGCGGAGACCTCACCGAGCACCTTGACCGGGTCACCTCCGCAGCTCGCCCACAGCTCGGGGTCCAGCGCCTCGAAGAGGTCCCGGGTCGCCCAGTGCCAGGACCAGCGCAGGTTGATGACCAGCTGCGACAGCGGCCTCAGCGCCTCCGGGAGGGAGGCTCGGACGGTGAGTCTGCGGAGAGCCTGCATCGGCTGACCATAATCGTGACCGCGCTCACGCACAGCGGACGCCGGGGTTCCGCCGGACCCCCGTCCTCCCCCTCCCGGTCGAGCAGGACCGCCGCCGACGTGTGAGCTGGTGGCCTTCTGGATAGCGTTGCCGCGATGACTGGCCGCCCTGACCTCCGCCTCGGCATCTCCGATGTCGCCCCCGTCGTGTCCTGCGGGTCGTTCTCGACCCGTGCCGTGGTCGGGGAGCACCTGCCGATCACCGCCACCGTGTTCCGCGAGGGTCACGACGCCGTGGCCGCCGACGTCGTGCTCACCCCGCCCGGCGGCGACCCCGCCGGGCGCTCGGTGGTGCGCATGGTGAGGTTCGGCCCCGAACCCGACCGCTGGACCGCGACCGTCGTCCCCGACCGCGAGGGGCTCTGGACCTACGCGGTCGAGGCCTGGGACGACCCGCTGGGCACCTGGCACCACGACATCGAGGTCAAGGTCGAGGCCGGCCAGGGCCCCGAGGAGCTGGCCAACGACCTGGAGTCCGGCGCCCGGCTGCTGGAGGAGGTCGCCGCGACCGCCCCCGGGGAGCACCGCGAGTCCCTCACCGCCGCGGCCACCGCGCTGCGCGACGGCTCCCTCGAGCTCACCGCCCGGATCGCCCCGGCGCTGTCCCCCTCGCTCCAGCGGGTGCTCTACGACCACCCGATCCGCCGGCTGGTCACCAGCTCGCAGGTCCTCGAGCTGTGGGTGGACCGCCCTCGCGCGCTCTACGGCTCCTGGTACGAGTTCTTCCCGCGCTCGGAGGGACCGGTCGTCGGCGGCACGCCCACCCACGGGACCTTCGCCCAGGCCGCCGAGCGGCTGCCCGCGATCGCCGAGATGGCCTTCGACGTCGTCTACCTGCCGCCGATCCACCCGATCGGGCACAGCAACCGCAAGGGCAAGAACAACACCCTGGTCGCGCACGCCGACGACGTCGGCTCGCCCTGGGCGATCGGCAGCGAGGAGGGCGGGCACGACGCCGTCCACCCGCAGCTGGGCACCCTGGACGACTTCCGGGCCTTCGTCGCCCGCACCCGCGAGCTCGGCATGGAGGTCGCGCTCGACCTCGCCCTGCAGGCGACGCCGGACCACCCGTGGGTCCGCGAGCACCCGGAGTGGTTCACCACCAAGCCCGACGGCACGATCGCCTACGCCGAGAACCCGCCGAAGAAGTACCAGGACATCTACCCGATCAACTTCGACAACGACCCCGAGGGCCTCTACGCCGAGGTGCTCCGCATCGTGCGGCACTGGATGGACGCCGGCGTCCGGGTGTTCCGTGTGGACAACCCGCACACCAAGCCGCTCAACTTCTGGCACTGGCTGATCTGGGAGGTCAAGAAGACCGACCCCGACGTGCTCTTCCTCGCCGAGGCCTTCACCCGGCCGGCGATGATGCACCAGCTCGCCCGGATCGGCTTCACCCAGAGCTACACCTACTTCACCTGGCGCACCGAGCGCTGGGAGCTGGAGGAGTACGGCCGCGAGCTGGCCGCGAACGCGCACTACATGCGGCCGAACTTCTTCGTGAACACCCCGGACATCCTGCACGAGACGCTGCAGATCGGCGGCCCGCCGATGTTCAAGATCCGCGCCGTGCTCGCCTCGATGATGAGCCCGACCTGGGGCGTCTACTCCGGGTACGAGCTGTTCGAGCACGTCGGTCTGCGACCGGGCAGCGAGGAGTACCTGGACACCGAGAAGTTCCAACTGCGCCCGCGCGACTGGGCCGCCGCCGAGGCCTCCGGCCGGACCCTCGCCCCCTACCTGCGCCGGCTCAACGAGATCCGCCGGGCGCACCCCGCGCTGCAGCAGCTGCGCACCCTGCGGTTCCACCCGACGGACAACGAGAACCTGCTCTGCTTCTCCAAGACCGATCCCGCATCCGACGACGCGGTGCTCGTGGTCGTGTCGCTGAACAGCACGTACACGCAGATCGGCACGACCTCGCTGGACATGCCCGCGCTCGGGCTGGACTGGGCCGACCGGTTCGCCGTGACCGACGAGATCACCGGCGCGCACTACGACTGGGGCCAGTCCAACTACGTCGAGCTCGACCCCTACCGTGAACCCGCGCACGTGTTCACCGTGCACCGCAGCCGGCACACCCCGATCCAGCCCGCCTGATGCACGACCTGCCTGCCCCGCACCGCTCGCAGGCTCGCCGCGGGCCCCTGCAGGCAGGCCGCAACCCGCCGTCCCAGCGCATACCCGAGGAACCCTCTCCATGACCCTTCCCGTCCCCGCGCAGTCGACCCCCGGCGCGGGCGAGCAGTCGGCGCTGTCCTCACCGGGCAGCGACCCCGAGTGGTTCAAGCGCGCCGTCTTCTACGAGGTGCTGGTGCGCGGCTTCGCCGACAGCAACGCCGACGGCATCGGTGACCTGCGCGGGATGATCGGCAAGCTGGACTACCTGCAGTGGCTCGGCGTCGACTGCCTGTGGCTGCCGCCGTTCTTCGCCTCCCCGCTGCGCGACGGCGGCTACGACGTGAGCGACTACACCGCGGTGCTGCCGGAGTTCGGCGACATCGAGGACTTCAAGGAGCTCATCGGCGAGACGCACTCGCGCGGCATGCGGATGATCATCGACTTCGTCATGAACCACACCTCGGACCAGCACCCCTGGTTTCAGGCCAGCCGCAGCGATCCCGAGGGCCCCTACGGCGACTTCTACGTGTGGGCCGACGACGACACCGGCTACCCCGACGCCCGGATCATCTTCGTCGACACCGAGAGCTCGAACTGGACCTTCGACCCGGTGCGCAAGCAGTACTTCTGGCACCGCTTCTTCAGCCACCAGCCCGACCTGAACTTCGAGAACCCCAAGGTGCAGGAGGCGATCATCGACGCCCTGCGCTTCTGGCTCGACCTGGGCATCGACGGCTTCCGGCTCGACGCCGTCCCCTACCTGTTCGAGGAGGAGGGGACCAACTGCGAGAACCTCCCGAAGACCCACGAGTTCCTCAAGAAGGTGCGCAAGGTCGTCGACGCCGAGTACCCCGACCGGGTGCTGCTGTGCGAGGCGAACCAGTGGCCGGCCGACGTCGTCGAGTACTTCGGTGAGGACGGCGACGAGTGCCAGATGGCCTTCCACTTCCCGGTGATGCCGCGGTTGTTCATGGCCGTCCGGCGGGAGCAGCGCTTCCCCATCTCGGAGATCATGGCGCAGACGCCGGACATCCCGGAGAACTGCCAGTGGGGCGTCTTCCTCCGCAACCACGACGAGCTGACCCTGGAGATGGTCACCGACGAGGAGCGGGACTACATGTGGGGGGAGTACGCCAAGGACCCCCGGATGAAGGCCAACATCGGCATCCGCCGCCGGCTGGCCCCGCTGCTGGACAACGACATCGACACCCTGGAGCTGTTCAACGCCCTGCTGCTGTCGCTGCCCGGGTCGCCGGTCCTCTACTACGGCGACGAGATCGGGATGGGCGACAACATCTGGCTGGGTGACCGGGACGGGGTCCGCACCCCGATGCAGTGGACGCCCGACCGCAACGGCGGCTTCTCCACCGCCGACCCGCAGCGCATGCACCTGCCGCTGATCGCCGACCCCGTCTACGGGTTCCAGGTGACCAACGTGGAGAACCAGCTGCGCAACACCACGTCCCTGCTGCACTGGCTGCGCACGATGATCTCGGTCCGCAGCCAGCACCCGACCTTCGGCGTGGGCACCTTCGCCGAGATCAGCTCACGGAACCCCACGGTGCTGTCGTTCGTGCGTGAGTTCGGGGACGACGTCGTCCTCTGCGTCAACAACCTCTCCCGGTTCCCGCAGCCGGTGGAGCTGGACCTGCGCCGGTTCGAGGGCTACACGCCGATCGAGCTCACCGGCCGGGTGCAGTTCCCGCAGATCGGCGTCCTGCCCTACATGCTCACCCTCGCCGGCCACGGCTTCTACTGGTTCGAGCTCTCCAAGCCGGCCGCGCCGGCGGCCGAGGAGGAGGACAGCTGGGAGACCCCCGTGAGCAGCAGCGTCGCGCAGTCCCTGCTCGACGCCGGGGTGGTGGGCGCCACCGACGCCCCCGCCGGCAGCGGCGGCCTCGGCGCGGAGGCACCCACCACGACCCCCCACGGAGAAGCCTGATGAGTGCCTTGACCGACATGCTGGCCGACTGGATGCCCGGGCAGCGGTGGTTCGGCGGCAAGGGCCGGGAGTGGGCGTCGGTCGACGAGGACGGCTTCTTCCTCGACCAGTCCGACCCCGCGCTGTCGGTGCACCGGGTACGGGTGGCGTACACCGACGGGCACACCGAGACCTACCTCGTGCCGCTGTCCTGGCGCAGCGCCCCGGCCGAGGAGCTCGCCTCGGCGTTCGTCGGCGCGGTGCCCGGGTCGCAGGGTGAGAACTACGCCTACGACGCGATGCGCGACCGCGACGCGACCGTCCCGTGGCTCACCCACCTGGTGGCCGCCTCGACCGTCGGCCCGATGCACTTCCACCCCGCCGGGGTCGCCTACATCCCCGAGGGCCTGCCCGGCGACGTGATCTCCACCGAGCAGAGCAACACCTCGCTGGTGTACGGCGAGACGGCGATCCTGAAGCTGTTCCGCCGGCTGGAGCCGGGGCTCAACCCCGACGTGGAGATCCTCGACGCGCTGCGCCGCACCGAGAACAAGCACATCGCCCCGCTGCTCGGGCACGTCGAGATCGACGATCCCGACCCTGCCCGGCAACCGGCCACCGTCGCGATGCTGCAGGCCTTCGTGCCCAACGCCAGCGACGGCTGGCGGCTGGCCACCTCCAGCGTCCGCGACCTCTACGCCGAGGGTGACCTGCACGCCGACGAGGTGGGCGGCGACTTCGCCGGGGAGAGCGAACGGCTGGGCGAGGCCACCGCCTCGGTGCACGCCGACCTCGCCCGGGTGCTGCCCACCGAGCCGGCCGACCGGGCCTGGTACGGCGCGGTCGCCGGCCAGATGACCGAACGGCTGGAGGCGGCGCTCGCCGTCGTCCCCGACCTCGCCGAGCACGCCGACGCGCTGCGGGCGCTGTACGCCGCGGTCGCCGGGACCGACGAGCCGGTGGTCCGCCAGCGGGTGCACGGCGACCTGCACCTGGGCCAGGTGCTGCGGACGACGTCCGGCTGGATCGTGCTGGACTTCGAGGGCGAGCCGGCCCGACCGCTGGCCGCCCGGAGGGAGATCGACACCCCGCTCCGCGACGTCGCCGGGATGCTGCGGTCCTTCGACTACGCCGCCCGGCACATGCTCGTGGAGCAGCCCGACGACGCGCAGCGCGCGTACCGCGCGCAGGAGTGGGCCGAGCGGAACCGCACAGCGTTCTGCGCGGGCTACTCCGCCGCCGCGCCGGACACCACACTGTCGAGCGAATCCGCGCTGCTGCGCGCGTTCGAGGCCGACAAGGCGGTGTACGAGTGTGTGTACGAGGCGCGCAACCGGCCGCACTGGCTCATGATCCCGCTCAGCTCGTTGTCCCGGTTGACCTCCGGCGACTGATGAAGGACCTCTCTGCCCCCCACGCCTCGCTCCGCTCGGCGCGGGCCCCTGCAGAGAGGCCGAGACGACCGACGCACCTGGAGGAACCCCCATGACGATCGACGGCACGCAGCCACCGGGCACCGACACCCCCGAGGAGCCGGCCGACCGGGCCGAGCTGACCCGCCGGGTCGAGGAGAAGACCGCAGCCGTGCAGGCAGCGGCCGAGCCGGCCCCGGCCAAGAGGGCCCGCAAGGCGGCCAAGAAGACCGCGGCCGCCGACGCACCGGCCGCGCCCGCCAAGCGCACCCGCAAGGCCGCGGCGCCCCCGGCGGCCGAGGGCACGCCGGGCGCCGGCCCGACGGACGACGTCGTCCCGGCCAAGCGGACCCGCAAGGCCGCCGCCAAGAAGGCCGCACCGGCCGCCGACGACGCCGCGCCCGCCCCCGCCAAGCGCACCCGCAAGGCCGCGGCCAAGAAGGTCACCGCGACCCCGGTGGTCGCGCCGGCACCGGTCGCCCAGCCGGGCGACCCGGCGGCCCCCTCGGCACCGCAGCCGGTGCCGCCGAGCCCGGACCCGGCGGAGCCGAGCGGACCGCAGGCGCCGGCCGACGGCCGGCAGGCGGGCACCGGCGGCAGCTCGCCGGCCAGGACCGCCTCCGAGCCCGGGGCCGTTCCCGGCGAGGTGACCGGCGCCGGGGTCACCACCGCCGACCTGGCGACCAGCGAGGTCCCTGACCTGCCCCCCGCGCCCGAGCAGGCCCCACAGCCGGCCGCCACCGAACTGGTGGCCGCGCTGCCCGAGGGCGAGGCCCCGGTGAGCACCTCGGTGCCGGCCGAGGCCACCCCGTCCGGCAACGAGGTCAGCGACGAGCAGTTCGCCGCCCTCGTCGACGGCTGGTCCTTCGACCCGCACAGCGTCCTCGGGGCGCACCGGCTGGCCGAGGGCTGGGCGGTCCGCACGCTGCGGCCCGACGCGGTCGCCGTCGTCGTCGTCGACCAGGACGGCTCCCGCTACGAGGCGAGCCCCGTCTTCCGCGGCGGCGTCTTCGAGGCCCGACTGCCGCAGCAGCCCGGTGACTACCGGATCGAGGTGGGCTACCCCAACCCCGGCGGCGGGACCGACACCTTCCTCGTCGACGACCCCTACCGCTGGCTGCCCACCCTCGGCGAGGTCGACCAGCACCTGATCCGGGAGGGCCGGCACGAGAAGCTCTGGACGGTGCTGGGCGCGCACGTGCGCGGCTACGACACCCCCGGGGGTCGCGTCGAGGGCGTCTCGTTCGCGGTCTGGGCACCCAACGCCCGCGGCGTGAAGGTCACCGGCGACTTCGACTACTGGGAGGCGCGCGCCTACCCGCTGCGGTCGCTGGGCTCCTCCGGCGTCTGGGAGATCTTCGTCCCCGGGGTCCAGGTCGGCAGCCGGTACCGCTTCCACGTGCTGGGTGCCGACGGTCAGTGGCGGGTGAAGAGCGACCCGCTGGCGTTCGCCACCGAGGTGCCGCCGGCCAACGCCTCCGTCGTCACGGCCTCCACCCACGAGTGGCAGGACGACGAGTGGCTGGCCACCCGCGCCCAGGGCAACTGGCACCGGCGGCCGGTCAGCGTCTACGAGGTGCACGCCGGTTCCTGGCGGCAGGGGCTCTCCTACCGGGACATGGCCGACGAGCTGGTCGCCTACGTCAAGGACGCCGGGTTCACCCACCTGGAGTTCATGCCGCTGGCCGAGCACCCCTTCGGCGGGTCGTGGGGCTACCAGGTCACCTCCTACTACGCCCCGACGTCGCGGTTCGGCACCCCCGACGACCTGCGCTACCTGGTCGACGCCGCGCACCGGGCCGGCATCGGCGTCATCGTCGACTGGGTGCCCGCGCACTTCCCCAAGGACGACTGGGCGCTGGCCCGGTTCGACGGGACGCCGCTCTACGAGCACCCGGACCCCCGCCGCGGCGAGCAGCCGGACTGGGGCACCTTCGTGTTCGACTTCGGCCGCAACGAGGTGCGCAACTTCCTGGTCGCGAACGCGCTGTTCTGGGCGCAGGAGTTCCACGTCGACGGCATCCGCGTCGACGCGGTGGCCTCGATGCTGTACCTGGACTACTCGCGCAACGAGGGTGAGTGGTCGCCGAACCAGTACGGCGGCCGGGAGAACCTCGAGGCGGTGTCGTTCCTGCAGGAGATGAACGCGACGCTGTACCGCGAGGTGCCGGGCGTGGTGAGCATCGCCGAGGAGTCGACCGCGTGGCCGGGCGTCACCCGGCCCACCTACCTGGGCGGCCTGGGCTTCGGCTTCAAGTGGAACATGGGCTGGATGCACGACTCGCTGGCCTACATGTCCAAGGCGCCCATCTACCGCAGCTTCCACCACAGCCAGCTGACGTTCTCCCTGGTCTACGCCTTCTCGGAGAACTACGTCCTGCCGATCAGCCACGACGAGGTCGTCTACGGCAAGGGCTCGCTCATCCGGAAGATGCCCGGCGACCGGTGGCAGCAGCTGGCCAACCTGCGGGCCTTCCTGGGGTACATGTGGGCGCACCCGGGCAAGCAGCTGCTGTTCATGGGGTCGGAGTTCGGCCAGCTGTCGGAGTGGGCGGAGAGCCGGTCGCTGGACTGGTGGCACCTCGACGACCCGGCGCACCGGGGCGTCCTGGACCTCGTCCGCGACCTGAACACCGTCTACCGGGACACCGAGGCGCTCTGGTCGCAGGACGTCGACCCGGCGGGCTTCCAGTGGATCGACGCCAACGACGCCGGTGGCAACACGCTGACCTTCCTGCGCTACGGCACGGACGGCCAGGTGCTGGCCTGCGTGGCCAACTTCTCCGGGACGCCGCACCACGACTACCGGATCGGGCTGCCCCGCGGCGGCCGGTGGCGGGAGCTGATCAACACCGACTTCGAGGGCTACGGCGGCTCCGGGGTCGGCAACCTCGGCGGGGTCGACGCGGTCGCCGAGAGCTGGCACGGGCAGCCGTACTCGGCGGCGCTGACCGCGCCGCCGCTGGCGACCGTGTGGTTCGTGCACGAGGGGCCCGAGCCCGGTGCCCTCGACGACGGCGCCCCGGCCGACGCGCTGCACAGCGCCGCGGCCGAGGCCTCCGGTCAGGCGGAGGGCCCGGGCTCCGGGCTCGAGCCTGCCCAGGAGGGCTGAGGCAGGACGAGGTCACGACGACGGCGGGGCGGGGGCTGGTCCCCCGCCCCGCCGTCGTCGCCCGGCCACCCCGTACGACCGACCCGTCGCCGGTGCCGGACCAGGTCCGGCAGGATGGGGACGCAGCTGCCGGTGCCGCCGGCCTGACCGATCGGGAGCCCATGTCCTCCTCGCCCCGCCGGGTGCTCACCCGTGCCCTCGTGGGCGCCGTGCTGGGCTCGACCGTGCTGACCGGCTGCGCGGTCACCCTCATCGACGGCAACGCGACCCCGGCCTCCGGGGTGCAGGACGACGTCGATCCCCAGCAGTTCCAGATCATCGGCGCGACCGACGACGACATCGACCAGATCGCCCGCAACGCACTGCTGGACCTGAACACCTACTGGACCGAGCAGTTCCCCGGCACCTTCGACCAGGACTTCACCCCGCTGGCCGGTGGCTACTACTCGGTCGACCCGGCCGACGTCGACCCGGCGCAGTACCCCAACGGGCAGATCGGCTGCGGGGAGCCGCCGGAGGCGGTCGAGGACAACGCCTTCTACTGCGAGGCGAGCAACTCCTACCCCAACGGCGACGCGATCCAGTACGACCGCTCCTTCCTCGACGAGCTCGCCTTCGGCAGCGGCGGCAGCGCGGGCTACGGCCGGTTCATCCCGGCGCTGGTGATGGCGCACGAGTTCGGCCACGCGGTGCAGGGCCGGGTCGGCTACCCGTTCCAGGCGTCGATCGCGATCGAGACCCAGGCCGACTGCTTCGCCGGGACCTGGACCAGGTGGGTCGCCGACGGCAACGCGCCGCACAACACCATCCGCCCGGGTGAGCTCGACGACGTGCTGCGCGGCTACCTGCTGTTGCGGGACCCGGTGGGCACCGGCCTGAACTCCGGCGAGGCACACGGCTCCTACTTCGACCGGGTGTCGGCGTTCCAGCAGGGCTTCGACGACGGCCCGGCCGCCTGCCGGGACGCCTTCGGCCGGGACCGGCCCTACACCCAGGGCGAGTTCAGCGACCAGGATCTCCTGACGGGCGGCGACGCCTCCTACCCGCAGACCACCGAGTTCGTCAGCACCACGCTGCCGGCGTTCTGGACGGCGGCCTTCCAGGGCCTCGGCCGACAGTTCGCGGCCCCGCAGATCGAGTCGTTCTCCGGGACGGCACCGGAGTGCGACGGTGCTGAACCAGACACCGACCTGGTGTACTGCGCCGACGACGGGACCGTGAGCTATGACGACACCGACCTGGCTCAGCCGGTCTACGAGGACCTCGGGGACTACGCGGTGCTCACCGCGGTCTCCATCCCGTACGCGCTCGCGGCCCGCGACCAGCTGGGGCTGTCCACCGACGACCAGGCGGCGGTCCGCTCAGCCGTCTGCCTGACCGGCGCCTACACCGCCGCGGTGAGCAGGGGTTCGGTCCCGGACATCCAGATCTCCCCCGGTGACGTCGACGAGAGCGTCCAGTTCCTGCTCGAGTACAGCGACGACCCGGGGGCCTTCGCCGACGCGGACCTGACCGGGTTCCAGCTGGTCGACGTGTTCCGCAGCGGGTTCTTCGACGGTCTGCCCGCTTGCGACCTGAACGCCTGACGAAGGACCCCCTCGCCCCGCCCCTCCCGAGCACGCGCGGCGGAACCCTGCGAGGGGGCCGGTGGCAGAGAGTCCTTCGTCAGAAGAGGGCGGTCATCAGGGCGCGGCGGGCGGTGCCGACGCGGGGGTCCTCGTCGCCGACGATGCCGAACAGCTCCACCAGGTGCTTGCGCGCGGTGTCCCGGTCCTCCCCGGCGGTCCGGCGGACGACGTCGAGCAGCCAGCTGAACGCCGCGTCGACGTCGCCGGTGCCGAGCAGGAGGTCCGCCGCCCTGGTCTGCGCCGCGACGTCGTCCGGTGCGGCCTGGGCGGCGGCGAGCGCGTCCGGGCCGGCCTCCTCGGCCCGCCGGAAAAGCTGCACCTGCCGCAGCGCCAGGCCGGCGACCGGGTGGTCTGGCTCGGCGTCCAGGATCGACCGGTAGGCAGCCTCGGCGGCGGCCAGGTCACCGCGGTCCAGCGCGGCCTCGGCCTCGTCCAGCCGCGGGTCCTCGGGCAGCTCGTCCTGGCCGCCCTCGACCGCGTCCGGCAGCCCCCCGCCCGTGGTGGCCGCGACCAGCTCGGTGACGAACTGCCGCGCCTGCTCCTCGGGGATGGCCCCGGTGAACTCGGCGACCAGCTGGCCCTGCCAGACCGCCTTGACCGCCGGGATGCCCTGCACCCGCAGCCCCTGGGCCAGCGCCGGGTTGGCGTCGACGTCGATCTTCGCCAGCACCCAGGAGCCGGCCCCCTCGACGGCCAGCCGCTCGAGCACCGGGGACAGCTGCTTGCACGGGCCGCACCACTCGGCCCACAGGTCGAGCACGACGGGCACCTGGAAGGAACGGTCGAGGACCTCCGACTGGAACGTGGCCTCGGTGACGTCGACGACGGCGCTGCCCGGCGCACCGGCCGGCGCGGCGGCGCTCGGCGGCGGGGCGGCCTGGGCGCGGGCGGCTGCCTCGCTGCGCGCCTTGACCGCGGCGAGGTCGACCGCCCCGGCCAGCGAGGCCGCCATCTGGGCCTGCTGCGCCGCGGCGCGCGGGTCGGTACGAGCGGGACGGTTGGGCTGCATGACCTCGATCATCCCACCGCCGGGCGCGCCGCCGCCGGGGCCCGTCCCGCGGGTGCTCCCTCAGGCCGGCGGAGCAGGGCGCAGCCGCGGTGCCTTCCGGATGCCGAAGACCTGGCGCAGCGCCACCCGGGCGGCGTTGTCGCCGCAGTGGCCGTGCACCGCCGGGCCCGGCGGGGTCGCCGACGACGCCAGGTAGGTGCCGGTGATCGGCGTGGAGTAGGTGTTCCACCGCGGCACCGGACGGGCCAGCATCTGCCGCAGCGAGGCCTCGCCGTTGGAGATGTCGCCGCCGACGTCGTTGGGGTTCCAGTGCTGCATCTCCCCCGCGTGCATCGTCCGCCGGCCGACGATCGTGTCGCGGAAGCCGGGGGCGAACCGCTCGACCTGCGCCTCGATGGCCTCGGTCATGTCGACGGTCGAGCCGTGCGGCACGTGCACGTACGCCCAGAAGACGTGACCGCCGTCCGGCGCCCGGGTCGGGTCGACCACGGTCGGCTGGACCGCGAGGACGTAGGGCCGCTCGGCCAGCCGGCCGTGCGCCGGCGCCGCCTCCCCGGCGATCGTCTCCTCGATGGTGCCCGCGACGTGGATGGTGCCGGCCCGGCGGACGTCGGCGTTCGCCCACGGCACCGGCTCGGACAGCACCCAGTCGATCTTGAAGACGCCGGGACCGTGGTGGTAGCGGCGCACCCAGCGCTGGTAGCCGTCGGGCAGCTGGTTGCCGGCCATCGCCACGAACGCCCCGGGCGAGGTGTCCAGCAGCACCGCCGGCACGCCGGCGAACTCGCGGAGGTCGGTCACCTCGTGCCCGGTGACGACCTCACCGCCCTGCTGCTCGATCGCGGTGACCATCGCGTCGGCCAGCTTCTGCGAGCCGCCCTCGATCAGCGGCCAGCCCTGGTGGTGGCTCATCATGCCCAGGAACATCCCCAGCGCCGAGGTCAGCGGCCGGGTGAGGTCGAGCATGCCGTGCGCCGCGGCTCCGGCGACCAGCGCCTTGCCGGCGTCGGTGTCGAAGTACCGGTCGGCCAGCCAGGACACGTTGGGCAGCCCCTGCAGCCCGAAGCGGGCGATGGACGGGGCGCCCCGGACGGGCAGCCGGCGGAAGGCCGAGGTCAGGAAGAACGCGGTGATCTCGTCGGCGTGCCGCAGCAGCGGGCCGAACAGCCGGCGGTAGCCCTCGGCGTCGGCACCCAGGCCGGCGGCGGTGCGCTCCAGCGAGGGGAAGGAGAGCGCCGCCCGGCCGCCGTCCAGCGGGTGGGCGAAGTTGATCTCCGGCTGCACCAGCCGCACGCCGCGGGAGGCGAGGTCGAACTCGCGGAAGAACGGCGCGGCGGCGGCCATCGGGTGCACCGTGGAGCAGATGTCGTGCCAGTAGCCGGGGCGGATGTGCTCCTCGGTGCGCAGGCCACCACCGGGCCGGTCACCGCGCTCGACCACCCGCACGGACAGGCCGGCCGCGGCCAGCCGCAGCGCGGCGGCCAGGCCGTTCGGTCCAGCTCCGACGACGACGGCGTCCGGGGTCCCGTTCACGTCGCCATCCTGCCCGCGCCCCGCCGCCCCCGCCGCCCGGGGACGACGGGGGCAGCCGGGTCAGGCCTGGGCGGAGAGCGGCCGGGCGGGGACGTGCAGGATCAGCGCGTCGCCCTGGCCGCCGCCGCCGCAGAGGGCGGCCGCACCGACGCCGCCGCCACGACGGCCGAGCTCGAGGGCGAGGTCGAGCACGATCCGGGCGCCGCTCATGCCGATCGGGTGCCCCAGGGCGATCGCGCCACCGTTGGGGTTGACCTTCGCCGGGTCGATGCCCAGCTCGCGGGTGGAGACGATCGCGACGGCGGCGAAGGCCTCGTTGACCTCGACCAGGTCGAGCTCGGCCGGGTCGATGCCCTCCCGCTCGCAGGCCTTCTGCACCGCGCGCGAGGGCTGGGTCTGCAGGGTGGCGTCCGGACCGGCGACGACGCCGTGGGCGCCGATCTCGGCCAGCACGGTGAGCCCGAGCTCCTCGGCCTTGGCCGCGGACATGACGACGACCGCACAGGCGCCGTCGGAGATCTGCGACGCCGACGCGGCGGTGATGGTGCCGTCCTTCGCGAACGCGGGCTTGAGCCGGGCCAGGCTCTCCACGGTGGTGTCGGGGCGGATGCCCTCGTCCTCGCGGAACTCGATCGGGTCGCCCTTGCGCTGCGGGATCAGCACCGGGGTGATCTCGGCGTCGAAGATGCCGTCCTTGGTCGCCCGGGCGGCCTTCTGGTGGCTCTCCGCGGCGAAGGCGTCCTGCTCCTCGCGGGTCAGCCCGTACCGGCTGTTGGAGTCCTCGGTCAGCTTGCCCATCGCGACCTGGTCGAAGGTGTCGGTGAGGCCGTCGTGGGCCATCGAGTCGACCAGCGGGGCGTCGCCGAACTTGGTGCCGGTGCGCGAGGACTGCAGCAGGTGCGGCGCCTGGGTCATCGACTCCATGCCGCCGGCGACCACGACCTCGAACTCCCCGGCCCGGATGAGCTGGTCGGCCAGGGCGATCGCGTCCAGCCCGGACAGGCAGACCTTGTTCAGCGTCAGCGAGGGCACCGACATCGGGATGCCCCCGGCGACGGCCGCCGGGCGGGCCGGGTTCTGCCCCGCGCCGGCCTGGAGGACCTGGCCCATGATCACGTAGTCGACCTGCTCACCGGTGATGCCGGCGCGCTCGAGCGCGGCCTTGATCGCCACGCCACCGAGGTCGGCGGCGGAGAAGTCCTTCAGCGAGCCGAGCAGGCGGCCCATCGGGGTGCGGGCACCACCGACGATGACGGAACGGGAGTGGGTGGGCTGGCTCATCGGGGCTCTCCGGGGCTCCGGCCGCCGACGCTGGCGACCGTTTCGACAGGACACCGCGCAGGCCGGGACGGCGCAACGGGCACCCCAGCGTAAGGCGAGACCGGGTCGGTGACGCCGTCACGTGAGCCAGGTCACCCGACCGGCCGGGCCGGCGGCTCCGGTGGGCGGGAGGATGCCGGCATGATGAACTCCGTGCCCGACGACGCGCGCACCGGTCTGCCCGCCGAGCTGTTCAGCACGATCGACCACGTCGGCATCGCCGTGCCCGACCTGGACGAGGCCCTCGCCTTCTACGCCCGGACCTTCGGCGTCTCCTCGGTGCACGAGGAGACCAACGAGGAGCAGGGCGTCCGCGAGGCGATGCTGGCGGTCGGCGACGGCACGACCCGCATCCAGCTGCTCGCCCCGCTCACGCCGGACTCGACCATCGCCCGGTTCATCGGCCGGTCCGGCCCGGGGCTGCAGCAGCTGGCGTTCCGGGTCGCCGACGTGGAGGCGGTCAGCGCCACGCTGCGCGAGCGGGGGCTGCGGCTGCTCTACGACGAGCCCCGCCGGGGCACGGCCGGCAGCCGGGTCAACTTCGTCCACCCCAAGGACGCCGGCGGGGTGCTCGTCGAGCTGGTCGAACCGGCTGCGCACTGAGCTGCCTGGGAATTCGCTGGGAGCGGTCCCGGTCACGCTGACCGCTGCCCGGGTTCTCTGCGAGGATGAGGGCCATGACCGACCCCCGCGACGATCTGCTCGCCTACCGCGACGGCGGCCCGACCTTCGACGTGGTGCGCAAGGGTTACGACCGGGAACAGGTGGCCGAGACCCTGGCCGGCCTGGACGCCGACCTGCGGGTCGCGCTGGCGGACCGGGACGCCGCCGTCTCCCGGTCGGCCGACCTCGCCCGCCAGCTGCAGGCCCTGCACGGTGAGGTGGAGTCGCTGCGCCGCCGGGCGGCCAGCGCCAGCGCGCCCACGTTCGAGAACATGGGTGAGCGCATCTCGAACATGCTGCAGCTGGCCGAGGACGAGGCGGCGGAGATCCGCCGGTCGGCCCAGGAGCAGGCGGCCGCGATGCAGGCGCAGGTGGCCGCCGAGGTGGAGGCCATCCGCGAGCGCATCGCCGGCGAGGAGCGCGCGCTGGGTGAGCGGTCGGCCGCCAGCCAGGCCGAGGCCGAGCGGCTGGTCGGCGAGGCCCGGCAGCACGCCGAGCAGATCTCCGCGGTGGCGCAGGCCCGCGCCGACGACCTGGTGACCAAGGCCCAGGAGCGGGTGACCCGGCTGGACGCCGACTCCCAGGCGCGCCGGGCCAAGGTCGAGGAGGACTTCGAGATCGCCCAGCGGGCCCGGCGCACGGAGGCGGCCCGCTCCGAGGAGGAGCGGGAGCGCGCCTCGGTGCAGGCCGCCCAGCAGCGGATCGCCGCGGCCGACGAGCAGGCCCGGCGGACCGTCGGCGAGGCCGAGGCGTCGGCCGCGGCGATCCGCGCGGTGCGCGACGACCTCACCCGCCGGCTCACCGAGGTGCGCAGCCTGCTCGGTCAGCTGCCCGACCTCTCCGACCAGCGCCCGCAGGACGGCCCCCGGCACCAGCGCCGGGACCCGGCGCACGCCGCGGAGCCGGCACCGCAGGCCGAGGCCGGCCGGGAGGCGGCCCCGCAGACCCAGGCACCGCAGACACAGGCACCGCAGACCCAGGCACCGCAGACCCGGGTGGCGCAGCAGGCGCCGCCTGCCGAGCCGGCACCGGCGCCGCGCGAGGAGGCGCCGACCGGCGGGAGCACCGCGGTCGACCCCGCCCAGCTGCCGGCTGCCGCGCCGACAGCGACGCAGACCGCCGACCCGACGGCCACCCAGCCGGCCGCCCAGCCCGCGGTCACCCAGACCCAGGCGGTCCGGCTCCCGGCGAACGGCAACGGGCCTCAGCAGGCTCCGCAGAACGGCCCCCGCCCCGCGGCCGAGCTGGCAGCGCCCACCGGCGAGCAGGGCGCCGTGCAGCCGCCGCGCCAGGTGCGGACGCCGACCCCGGCGCACCCCACGACGGCTCAGCAGCCGGCCGTCCAGACCGGGCAGGCCCCGCAGCGTCCCCAGCCGGGGCCGCGCCAGACCCCGCCGCTGCCGACCCGCGCCCCGGCCACCCGGGATCAGGCACCCACCACCCCACCGGTCCCGGCCGGCCAGGGCGGGCAGGTGCCGCCGAACCAGGGCTGACCCGCTGCTGATCTCCTGACGACGGCCCTTCCCGCTCCCGGGGAGGGCCGTCGTCGTCCCCGGTGGCCCCGGCCGGTCGACCGTGCCAGGGTCGGTCGCGGACGGTAGCCGTGTCGCCCCGGAGAGGTGCCCACCACGGGCCGGAGGCACGCCGACCCGCCCGGCGGGAACCCCCCGTCCGGGGCTCAGCGCCGAGTCACGGGAGGAGCAGCGCCGTGTCCGAGCCCACCCCGCCCCGGACAGCGGGCGCGGGCTCCGGCGCGCACGCCGCACCCCCCGTCGACCGGTCTCCCGCGGCCGTCCCTGGTCCGCCGACCGTCCCGGGTCGGCACCGGGCCGCCGCCACCGTCCCTCCCGGCGGGGTCGGCCGCCGCGGCGGGGTGGTCTGGCCGCTGGTGGCACTGGTCGTGGTCGGACTGGTCGCCGCCCGCAGCCTCCGCGGCACCGCGCTGCCCGAGGACGGCGCGCTGGCCGCACCGGCCGCTGCCCTGCTGCGCGGGGACACCGGACCGGACGCGCTGTTCCCCGCGGGCCTGGGCGCCCTGCACACCGCGGTCTACGCCACCGTCACCCGCGCCTTCCAGCGCCACGCCACCCTCGTGGGCGCCGAGCGCGAGCTGCTCCTGGTGCTCCTGCTCGGCTCGGCGGTGCTGCTGTGGCGCACCGCCCGCCGGTTCGACGTCCCCGACGGTGCGTGCGCCATCGGCGTCCTCGCCCTGGGTGCGCTGCCGGCGCTCGCCCCCCTGCACGCGACGGCCACCCCCGCGGCCGTCGCCGTCGGTTGGCTGGTGCTGGCCGGCTGGGTCGCGAGCTGGGCGTCGACGAGCAGGCGACCGCCCGCCGTGCTGTTCGTGCTCACCGGTCTCGCCGCCGTGCTGGCGGTGCTGCTCGCCCCGGACGCCCTGCTGCTGCTCGTCGCCGGCGGGACCACTGCGGTGGTCCTCGCCGCCCGGTCCCGCGCTCGGCAGGTCGGCGCGGCGCTGGCCGGTGTCCTGGTGCTCGGCCTGCTGCGGGTGCTGGTGCAGCACTGGGACCCGCAGGTGGCCGACCCCGAGCGCTGGGGTGGGACGCCGACCCGGCTGGTCGTGGTCACCGCCGTCCTCGTCGCGGTGGGCGGGGCCGCCGTCTGGCGGCTGCCCCGGTTCCGGGCCGGCGGTGCCGCGCTCACCGCCACCGCGCTGCTCGCCGTGGCCCCGCCGTCCGGCCGGCTGCCGGCGCTGCTGCTCTGCGTGCCGCTGGGCGCCCTGCTGCTCGGCGCGCTCGCCGCGGCAGGCGCGGAGGCCGTGTCCTCCCCCGCGTTGCGGGGCCGACCGAGTGCGCTGCTGGCCGCCGGCGTCGTCGCCGGGGTGCTGCTGCTGGGCGCCGGGACGGCCGCCGCCGCGGACCTGGCCGGGAGCCGGCGCGACGACTTCGGTGCCGGGGCCACCCGGGACCTCGTCGACTGGTCCGCGGAGCAGCTGCCGGACGGCGCCGTCCTCAGCGCCTCCCCCCGGCTGGCGGCCGAGCTGGTGCACGCCGGCGCGGACCCGGCGCGGGTCCGGGCCGGTGGCGGCACGGGTGCGGACGGCCCGGTGCTGCAGGTGCGGTCGGGCGCGCCGGCGACCGCCGTGGTCGTCGCCCGGTTCGGCGACCTCACCGTGATCGACCCGCAGGCCGCGACACCGACGGCCGACCAGCTCACCGCCCGCCGGGACCTGGCCACAGCGCTGCTGGCCAACCCGACCGTCGAGGTGCCGGCGGCCGACGCCCAGCGGATGTCCGCGGGGCTGGTCGACCCGCGGCTGCTCACGCTGCTCGCCTCGGTCGGCGCCCAGGACGGGTTCGGACTGGTGGACCTGCCGGTGGTGCCCGGCGAGCCCGCCGACGCCGCCGTACGCCAGGCCGTGGTGGGCTCGGTCGGCGGACGCCCGCTGGCCGACGACCCCGCCGCCGGCACCTGGCTGCGCAGCTGGCTGGACGCCCAGCGCGAGCCGTTCCTGCCCGACCGGGTCGCCGAGGTCGACGGTGGCCTGCTGATCGGCTACACCCGGGTGGCCGACCCCGACGGGCTCGTGACGCCGCCGGGGCGTCGGTGACCGGAGCTGGAGATGCGGTACAGCGCGTGATCGAGTACACCCGCACTGTGCAGCAGCGACCCGCGAGGAGCCCCCTGTCCCGGCTGACCCGAGGACCGCTGCTCGCCCTGGTCGTGGCGGGGCTGTGCGCGCTCGGGCTGCCTCCCGCGACGGCCGCTCCCGCCGCCTCGGGCGGCACCGGGCTGCTCCGGATGATGCACCTGTCGCCGGACACCCCGTCGGTCGACGCCTACATCGACTCGGTGTCCGACCCCGACGTCGGTGTGGTCCTGCCGGCGGTGGGCTACGGCGACGTCTCCCCCTACCAGACCGTGCCGGCCGGCACGTACACCGTGAGCGCCCGGAAGGCCGGCGCCGCCGCGGACACCCCGCCGGCGCTCGCCACGACCGTCACGGTCGCCGCCGGCCAGGCGGTCACGATCGCCGGTGTCGGGTACTTCGCCGACCTGGGCTTCGCCGTGCTCACCGACGACCTGACGCTGCCGCCGCCGGGCGGGTCCCGCGCCCGGGTGATCAACGCCGCTGCCACCGGCTCCGCGCTGGGCGTCGCCGTCGACGGCACCAGCACGCTGGCCCAGGGGCTCGAGTTCGCCCGCGCCACCGACTACGTCGACGTGCCCGGCGGCGCGGGCACGCTGACCGTCACCCCGAGCTCCGCCGCGCCCACCGACCTGCCCGTCACGCTGGAGACCGGCTCGGTCTACACGGTCGTCGTCCTCGACCGCAGCGGGGGCGGCCTGGCCGTCACCGCCGCGCTGGACGCGGCCAGCCCGGGCGTCGTCCCGGTCGGTGGCGTGGAGGCCGGGGCCGGGGGGACGGCGACCGGCGCCGGACTGCCCACCGGCCGGCTCACCGTCGCCGCGCTGGCCGTGCTGGCGCTGCTCCTGACGTTCCGCGTGCGACTCCCCCGCCGCGGGCGCCCGGCGCGGCACGCCGCCTCCTGAGCGGCTCCCGGGTGCGCCTGCTGCCCGGCCGCGCCGGCGGCCGGCACCAGCGGCGGCCCCGCCGGCTCCTCACCGCGCTGCGGTGGTCCCTCGCGCTGGTGGCGGTGACCGCGGCGGCGCTGGCGCTGATCGCCCCCGGGGCACCTTCGCCGAGCGCAGCGGTGTCGGTCGCCACCGCCCCGGCGGCACCGGTCGTCGTCGCCGCACCGGTGGCGCGCACGGTGACCGCACCGGTCCGGGTGACGATCCCGTCGATCGGGGTGGACAGCACGCTGACCGACATCGGCGTGGACGCGACCGGGGCGCTCGTCCCGCCCGCCGACTTCGCGCAGGCGGGCTGGTTCGCCGCCGGCCCGGTCCCGGGCGAGGTCGGCCCGGCGGTGCTGGCCGGGCACGTGGACGACCGCAGCGGCCCGGCGGTCTTCTTCCGCCTCGAGGACCTCGTGCCCGGGGACGCGGTCGTGGTCACCGACGGCGACGGGCAGGCGCGCACCTTCACCGTGAGCAGGGTGGCCGCCTATCCCAAGACCGACTTCGCCACGGCCGAGGTGTACGGCCCCACGGCCGGCCCGGAACTGCGGCTGATCACCTGCGGAGGAACGTTCGACCGCTCCCGCCGCAGCTACACGGACAACGTGGTGGTGTACGCGCGCCTTCAGTGACGCGTGCCGCGGGCGCGCCAGCAGGCGGTGTGCCAGTGCCGTCGCCAGTCGGTCGCCGACTCGGTGTCCCAGGGGTCGAGGTCGGAGTCCCGGGCGTAGGCCGGCCAGGTGACCACGTGCGGTGTCCCCGGCCGGATCTCCTGGTCGCAGCCCGGGCACCGGTAGGTCTTGTCGGTGGCCGCGCCGGTGAGCGGGCGCACCACCCAGTCACCGTCCGCGGCCTCCTCGACGGGCTGGACCGCCCGCCGGGCCGGTGGCGGGCCCGTCCGGCCCCGGCGGGAACCGCCCCGGCGCCCCACGACCTACCGGCTCGGGTGGTCGCGGAACCCGCGACCGGCCGTGCGGCCCAGGTGGCCGGCGGTGACCAGGTGGCCGAGCAGCGGTGCCGGCGCCAGGCCGGGCTCACGCGACTCGGCGTAGAGCTCCTGCTCGACGGCCAGCGCGACGTCCAGGCCGACCGCGTCGAGCAGCGCGAAGGGGCCCACCGGGTAGCCGCAGCCCAGCTCCATGGCCGCGTCGATGTCGTCCGCGGTCGCGTAGTGCGCCTCGAGCATCCGCACCGCGTCGTTGAGGTGGGGGAACAGCAGCGCGTCGACGACGCGGCCGGCCCGGTCGGGGCTGCTGACGGCCGGCAGCCCGAGGGCCGCGCAGAAGGCGTGCCCGGTGGCCGCGGCGTCCGGCCCGGTCGACACCGCGGACACCACCTCGACCACCCTGGAGGCACCCGCCCGACCGGCCAGGTGCAGGCCGATCACGTCGGCGGGCCGCCCGCTGGCCGCCGCGCAGACGACGACCGGCGGCGTGGCCGACGTCGTCGCCAGCACCGCGCCGGGACGGGTCGCCTCCCCCACCGCGGCGAAGAGCTCACGCGTTCCCTCCGGCTCGTCGCCCCCGGCCACCAGCACCAGGTCGGCGCCGGCCAGCTCGTCGACCTCCCCGGTCCAGCGCACCCCGCGACCGCCCTCCGGCACCCGCTGGGCCAGCAGCACCGGGACGTCGAGCCCACCGTCCGGGAGCGCCGCGCGCAGTGCGTCGGCCGCCCCGGCCGTGGCAGCGACGACGACGACCCGATCGGCCGGCCGGGCGCCCTCGGTGACGGCACCGGGAGCGGGGGTCCGGGCGTCGGGCACGACCTCGGCGGAGTGCGGCCGGGCGTAGGTGTAGAAGCCGCGGCCGGACTTCCGCCCGAGCAGCCCCGCGGTCGTCATCTGCGTGATCAGCGGGTTGGGGGCGTGCCGCCGGTTCCGCGACTGCTGGTACATCGTCGCGAGGATCTCCTGCGCGGTGTCCAGGCCGATCAGGTCCAGCAGCGCGAGCGGGCCCATCGGCAGGCCGCAGCCCAGCCGCATGGCCGCGTCGACGTCCTCCCGGGTGGCGTGGCCGGTCTCGACCATCGACACGGCGTGGTTGAGGTACCCGAACAGCAGCGCGTTGGCGATGAACCCGGCCCGGTCACCGATGGTGACGCCGACCTTGCCGAGCCGGGCGGCCAGCGCCTGGACGTCCTCGACCACCGAGGGCTCGGTGACCACCGTGCTGACGACCTCGACCAGCTTCATCACCGGCGCGGGGTTGAAGAAGTGCATCCCGACGACCCTGCCCGGCCGGCCAGTGGTGACCGCCAGCTCGGTGACCGACAGGCTCGAGGTGTTGCTGGCCAGGATGGTGTCCGGCGGGCAGATCGCGTCCAGCTCCGCGAAGAGCTGGCCCTTGAGCTCCATCCGCTCCGGCACGGCCTCGACGACGAGCTCGGCGGCCGCGAGGTCCGCCCGGCTGGTGGTGAAGCGGATGCGGGACAGGATCTCCTCGCGCTCGGCGTCCGCGAGGCGACCGCGGGCCACCGCCTTGCCGGTGGACGTCTCGACGTGCCCGCGGCCGCGCTGCACCGCCTCGTCGCTCACGTCGACGGCGGTCACGGACAGCCCGGCCCGGGCGAGCACCTCGGCGATGCCGGCACCCATGGTGCCCAGCCCCACGACGCCGACCTCGCTCAGTTCTCTGGCCACCCGCGCAGTCTCGCATCCGCCGCTGGGGCGCTCAGAACAGGCGGGCCGAGGGGTCGTCGGTCCCCTTGAGGACGGCGTAGTCGACGGTCACGCAGTCGATGCCGCGGTCGGTGGCGAGCACGCGGGCCTGCGGCTTGATCTCCTGCGCGGCGAACACGCCCTTCACCGGGGCGAGCAGCGGGTCGCGGTTGAGCAGCTCCAGGTACCGGGTCAGCTGCTCCACGCCGTCGATCTCGCCACGGCGCTTGATCTCCACGGCGACCGTGGTGCCCGCGGCGTCCCGGCAGAGCAGGTCGACCGGGCCGATGGCGGTCGGGAACTCCCGGCGCACCAGCGACCAGCCCTCGCCGAAGGTCTCCACGTGCAGGGCCAGCAGCCGCTGCAGCTCGGCCTCGACGCCGTCCTTCTGCAGGCCGGGGTCGACACCCAGTTCGTGCCGGTGGTCGTGCTCCACCGACTCGATGGTGATGACCAGCTGCTCACCGGCCTTGTTGGTCACCGTCCAGGTGCCGGACCCGTCGACCAGCTCCTCCTTGAGGGAGCACGGCGGGCTCATCCAGTTCAACGGCTTGTAGGCGCGGTCGTCGGCGTGGATGGACACCGAGCCGTCGGCCTTGACCAGCAGCAGTCGGGTGGCGAGCGGGAGATGAGCGGTGAGCCGTCCGATGTAGTCCACGGAGCAGCGGGCGATGACCAGACGCACGGACGGCGACGCTACCGGGTGGGGGCAGGGACGCGGACGGGCCCGGCCCCCGAGGGGACCGGGCCCGTGCGGCCGGTGTCGCTCAGACCGTGGCGGTCTCGCCGGTGCGCAGGTCGGCGTCGACGCCGTCCCGGTCCGCGAGGGTCCGCAGCGGGTCCGCCGGGGCGCCCGTGCGGTACCGCTCCTCGTCGAGGATGCCCTCCCGCTTCGCCACGATCGTCGGCACCAGGGCCTGACCCGCGACGTTCACCGCGGTCCGGCCCATGTCCAGGATGGGGTCGATGGCCAGCAGCAGCCCGACACCGGCCAGCGGCAGGCCCAGGGTCGACAGGGTCAGGGTCAGCATGACCACCGCGCCGGTGACCCCGGCGGTGGCGGCCGAACCGATCACCGAGACCACGACGATGAGCAGGTAGTCGGTCAGCGACAGCGGCACGTCGAAGAACTGGGCCACGAAGATGGCCGCCAGCGCGGGGTAGATCGCCGCGCAGCCGTCCATCTTGGTCGTCGCCCCCAGCGGGACGGCGAAGGAGGCGTAGGACCGCGGGACGCCGAGGTTCTGCTCCGTCACCCGCTCGGTCACCGGCAGCGTGCCGATCGAGGACCGGGAGACGAAGGCCAGCTGGATGGCCGGCCAGGCGCCGGCGTAGAACCGCCGGGGGGACAGCCCGTGCAGCTTGAGGAGCACCGGGTAGACGACGAACAGGACCAGGACCAGGCCGCCGTAGACCGCGCCGACGAAGACGCCGAGCGAGCCGAGGGAGTCCCAGCCGTAGGAGGCCACGGCCTTGCCGATGAGGCCGACGGTCCCGATCGGGGCGAGCAGGATGACCCACCAGAGGACCTTCTGCACGACCGCCAGCGCGGAGCGGGTGACCGACAGGAAGGGCTCGGCGGCGTCGCCGACCTTGAGCGCGGCGATGCCGACGGCGATCGAGACCACGATCAGCTGCAGGATGTTGAAGCTGACGCCGCCGTCCCCGTCGCCCTCGAGGCCGAGGAAGTTGGCGGGGACCAGGCCGGTGAGGAAGTCCCACCACGAGCCGGAGGTGCCCTCGTAGCCGGCCAGCTGGCCGGAGACCGAGCTGTGGTCGCCGGGGCGGGTGAGCAGGCCCAGGCCGATGCCGATGGAGACGGCGATGAGCGCGGTGACGGCGAACCAGAGCAGTGTCTGGCCGGCCAGCCGGGCGGCGTTCGAGACCTGCTTGAGGTTGGCGATGCTGACGATGATCGCGGTGACGATCAGCGGGACGACGATGGCGCGCAGCAGCCCGACGAACGTGTTGCCGATCGTGGTGAGGGTGCTGGTCAGCCAGTTCTGGTCAGTGCCGGGCACCAGGGTGCCGTCGACGTAGGAGCCGTCGACGGTGCCCATGGAGCGGGCCAGGAGCCCGAGACCGATGCCGACGACGAGCGCGAGGAGGACCTGGGCCGCGAAGGGGACGCGGCGGAGACGTGCGAGCACAGCAGAAGTGCCTTTCGAGGGGGACGGGTGCGGAGCGGGGTGGCGACCGCGCTCAGCGGTCGGCCGTGACGCGCCCCAGGTCGACGACCAGGCGCCGGGTCAGCCCCCACAGGTTCCGCACACCTTCCTCAAGGCGCGCAGCCCCGCCGCGCATCCCGGGTGTGCCGGACCTCACCGTGCAGTTGCAGGGCTCTGCCCGGCCCCCTGCAGGGTCCCGCCGCGAGCCTGGTGACGTGCTGGAGCGGCCCCCGTGCAGGGTCCCGCCGCGAGCCTGCGAGCGGTGGGGGGCACGGGGGTCCTTAGTCGGTCCAGACCGGCCGGCGCTTCTCCAGGAACGACGTCATGCCCTCGACCGCGCCGGGCAGCTGGCTGGCCGAGGCCATCACCTCCACCGCCACCCCGTAGGCGTCCCGTTCGGGGCGGTCGAGCTGCGCGTACATCGTCGTCTTGCCCCACGCCTTGCTCGCCCGCGAGCCACGGGTCGCCCGGGCCATCAGGTCCGCGACGGCGTCGTCCAGCTCGTCGTCGGGCACGACCCGGTTCACCAGGCCCCAGTCCAGCGCCGTCCGGGCGTCGATGACGTCGCCGGTGAGCGCCAGCTCCATCGCGCGCTTGCGGCCGACGTTGCGGGCGATCGCGACCATCGGGGTGTGGCAGAACCAGCCGCCCTTGCCGCCGGGGGCGGCGAAGCCGGCCGACTCGGCGGCGACGGCGAGGTCGCAGGAGGCCACCAGCTGGCAGCCCGCCGCCGTCGCCAGCGCGTGCACCCGGGCGATCACGACCTGCGGCACCGACTGGAGGGTCTCCATCAGCTCGGTGCACAGCGCCAGCAGGCTGCGCACCTCGGTGACCGGCCGGCCGGCCACGTCCGCGAAGTCGTGCCCGGCGCTGAAGACCGGCCCCTCCCCCGCCAGCACGATCCCGGTGGCGTCGCTCTCCCCGGCCGCGGTGACGGCGGCCAGCAGCTGGGTCAGGTGCTCCCGGGAGAGCGCGTTGCGCTTGGGCCCCCTGGTCATCGTGACGCGGACGGTGTCGCCGTCCCGCTCCGTACGCGGTGCGCCGTCGCTGGTCATGGCCCCACCCTCTCCTGCGGTCCCGGTCTCCCCGACCCCACCACGTCGCCGCCCGGCGGGCAACGCCCGGACGGCGGCCACACTGGGCGGGTGACCGCAGCCGAGCCCCTGACCGCCACCTCGCCGCGGCCGGCGGGGCGCACCGTCTTCACCCAGCAGTGGCGGGACCTCACCTTCCTGCACTGGGCCGTGGACCCCGCGGTGGTCGCCCCGCTGCTGCCGGCGGGCACTGCGCCCGACCTCCTCGACGGCGTCACCTACGTCGGCCTGATCCCCTTCCGGATGCGGCGGATCGGGTTCCTCGGTGCTCCGGGCCTGCCCTACCTCGGGTCGTTCCCGGAGACGAACGTGCGGCTGTACTCCGTCGACGGGCAGGGGCGGCGCGGCGTCGTCTTCCGCTCGCTGGAGGCCTCCCGGCTGCTGCCGGTGCTGGCCGCGCGCTGGGTCGCGCGGCTGCCCTACACCTGGGCCGGCATGCGGGTCACCCGGGACGGCGACCGGCTGGCGTACACCTCCTCCCGGCGCTGGCCCGGGCCCCGCGGCGCGCACAGCCGGATCGAGGTGCGGGTCGGGGACCAGCTGCCCCCGGGCGACCCGCTCGGGACGTTCCTCACCGCGCGCTGGGGGCTGCACCGTCCCGGTCGGCGGGGCCCGGTCTACTGGCCGAACGAGCACGCGGAGTGGCCGCTGCACCGCGCCGAGCTGCTCACCCTCGACGAGTCGCTGCTGGCCGCAGCCGGACTGCCGTCGGTCACCGGGGCGCCGGACAGCGTGCTGTTCTCGGCCGGCGTGGCGGTCCGTTTCGGTCCGCCGCAGCGGTGGCCCAGCGGGGGCTGAGCGCCGTGGCGGCGACATCTGGCCGCAGACGTTCCGCTTGGGGCCGGGCTGGGCGACAATCCCGGCGTGAACGGGATCCCGCCGTCCTCCACACCGCCCATCACGCTCTCGCCGAGCTGGCTGCACCGCGTCCTGGACTCGGCCCGCACGAGGCTGGGCATGGACGTCGCCTGGATGTCGACGTTCACCGAGGGCGCCCAGCGGATCCAGGCGGCGAGCGGCGCGCTCGACGCCATGCACGTGCGGGAGGGCATGCAGCCCTCGCTGGAGGGCTCCTACTGCGTCCGGGTGCTCAGCGGCCAGCTCCCGCCGGTGGTGACCGGCGCCCGCCGCAACCCCCGCACGCGCGACCTGCCGGTCACCGCGGAGCTGGGCATCGGGTCCTACGTGGGGGCGCCGGTCCGGGCACCCGACGGCCGGCCGGTCGGGATGCTCTGCTGCCTGAGCCGGGACGACGGCGCGCAGCTGGACGGCGAGTCCTCCAGGACGCTGGGGCTGCTCGCCGACCTGATCAGCGACCGGCTGGCGGAGCCGGCGCCCCCGCCCGCCGCCGACCCCGCTGAGCGGGTGCGCGCGGTGCTCGCCGAGGGCGCGGTGCTCACCCACGTCCAGCCGGTGGTCGACCTGGCCAGCGGCGCGACCGTCGCCTACGAGGCGCTCGCCCGCTTCCCCGACGTGCCGGGTGGGCCGGCCGAGCTGTTCAGCGACGCGGTGGCCGCCGGGCTCGGTGGCGAGCTGGAGGAGCTGGCCGCCCGGGCCGCGCTGGCGGTGGCACCCCGGCTCCCGGCCGGCCGGCCGCTGGGCGTCAACCTGTCCCCGCAGGCCCTGCTCCGCCCGTCGGTGACCGAGCTGCTGCTCGCCCACCCGCACCTCGACCTCGGGGTGGAGGTGACCGAGCACAGCCCGGTCGAGGACTACGACGCGCTGGTGGCCGTGCTCGAGGTCCTCCGCGCGGCGGGCGTCCTGCTGGCCGTCGACGACGCCGGCGCCGGGTACGCCAGCCTCCGGCACGTGCTGCGGCTCCGGCCGGACGTGATCAAGCTGGACATCGCCCTGGTCGCCGGCGTGCACACCGACCTGGCCCGGCAGGCGCTGGTGGCGGCCATGGTCGGCTTCGCCGCCGCCACCGGCGCCCGGCTGGTGGCCGAGGGGGTGGAGGAGGACGCCGAGGCGACGGCGCTGCGCGAGCTGGGCGTGGGGTTCGCGCAGGGGCACCTGTACGGGCGGCCCGCCCCGCTGCTGTGAGCCGCCGGGCCGGACCGACATGATCGGAGGCCACAGCGTCGTCGAGGCAGGGAGCAACGGCATGGAACCCGTTCGGTTCGGACTCGTCGGGTACGGCTTCGGTGGCCGGTGGTTCCACGCCCCCCTGCTGGCCGCGGCGCCGGAGTGCGCCTTCCTCGGGGTGGTGACCACGTCCGCGGAGCGCCGCGAGCTGCTGGCCCGCGAGCACCCCGGCGCCCGCGCCTTCGACTCGCTGGCCGAGCTGGCCGCGGCCGGTGCCGAGGCGGTGGCGATCTCCACCCCGGCCGGCACCCACACGCCGCTCACCGACCAGGCGCTCGACCTGGGCCTCGCCGTCGTCTGCGACAAGCCGTTCGCGCTGGACGCCGCCTCGGCCCGGTCGAGCGTCGAGCGGGCCGAACGCCTCGGCCTGGCCCTCTCGCCGTACCAGAACCGCCGCTGGGACTCCGACTTCCTGACCGTCCGCGCGCTGGTCGACCGCGGCGAGCTCGGCACGGTCACCCGCTTCGAGTCGCGGTTCGAGCGGTTCACCCCCGACCCGGGCCCCGGCGCCTCGGGCGGCGGCACGCTGCTCGACTTCGGCGCGCACCTGGCCGACCAGGCGTTGGTGCTGCTCGGCCCGGTCGCGCGGGTCTACGCCGAGTGGCGGGTCCGGGAGAGCGGCCTGGACGACGACGTCTTCGTCGCGCTCACCCACGCCTCCGGTGCGACCTCGCACCTCTACGGCAGCTGGAGCGAGGGCGCGCCGGGCGACCGGTTCCGGGTCACCGGCACGACCGGCAGCTACGTCGTCGGCGGGCCGATGGACGGGCAGGAGGCCGCGCTGATCGCCGGCCAGACGCCGGCCACCCTGGGTGCCGGCTGGGGTGCCGAGCCGCCCGAGCGGTGGGGCCGGGTGCAGCGCGGCGACGCGAGCCGGACCGAGCCGACCGTGCCCGGCGCGTGGTCGGCGTTCTACCCGGCGTTCGCCACCGCCGTGCGCGGCGAGGGCCCGCTGCCGGTCGAGGGCCGGGACGCCGTCGCATCGCTCACCGTCCTGGACGCCGCCCGGCGCAGCGCCACCGAGGGCGTCGTCGTCGAGCTGTAGCGGAGCGGGACACCGGCCGCCGCCGGTGGTGGCACACTCGGCCGCACGACGTGGGTGAGCCCGAGGAGGGGTGCCGTGCCGATCGACGCCGGGAGCCTGCACTTCCTCGTGGGGCCCGCCATCGCGCTGCTCGCCATCGGCCTGCTCACGGTGTTCCTGCGCTGGGCGTTCGCCTCCGAGTCCGCGGCGCCGCGCTCGCGCGAGGAGCTGCTCACCCCGGTGGCCACGCTGACCCGCAAGGAGTCGGCCCTGGCGCTGCGCGCCGTGCTCTCCGACGCCGGCATCCGGTCGACCATCCGCGAGCCGGCCGCACACCGCGCCGACGTGCTGGTGTTCCCCGAGGACCTGGAGCGGGCCCGGGCGCTCGCGCTGTCCTTCGGCGGGACGTGACGGCCGGGCCGGCGGCGCTGCTCAGTCCGGTCGTTCGGTCCGCTCGATCTGCACGCCGACCCCGCGCAGCTGCTCGAGGAAGTCGGGGTAGCCGCGGTCCACGTGCCGCACGTCGTGCACCTCGGTGACGCCGTCGGTGAGCAGCCCCGCCAGCACCAGCCCGGCCCCGGCGCGGATGTCGGTGGCCAGCACCGGTGCGCTGGAGAGCCGCTCCCGCCCCCGGACCACCGCGTGGTGACCGTCTATGCGCACGTCGGCACCGAGCCGGACGAGCTCGTTGACGAACATGAACCGGCCCTCGAAGACGTTCTCGGTGATGAGCGCGGTGCCGGTGGAGACCGCGGCCAGCGCCACGGCCATCGGCTGCAGGTCGGTCGGGAAGCCGGGGAACGGCAGCGTGACCACGTCGACAGCGCGGGGCCGGTCGGTCATGGCCACCCGCACCCCGTCGGCCTGCGGCTCGACCGTGGCGCCGGCGCTGACCAGCTTCTCCAGCGGCACGGTGAGGTGCTCGGCCACGGCGCGCTCGATCACCAGGTCCCCGCGGGTCATCACCGCGCCGATCGCCCAGGTGCCCGCCACGATGCGGTCCGGCACGGTCGTGTACTCGACCGGGCGCAGGTCCTGCACCCCCTCGACCGTGATGGTCGAGGTGCCCGCACCCTCGATCAGGGCGCCCATCGAGACCAGCATCCGGCAGAGGTCGACGATCTCCGGCTCGCGGGCGGCGTTGTCCACGATCGTCGTCCCCTTGGCCAGCACGGCGGCCATCACCAGGTTCTCGGTCGCCCCGACCGAGGGGAAGTCCAACCAGATGGACGTGCCCACGAGCTTCGGCGCGGTGGCGATCAGGAAGCCGTGCTCGTTGACGACGGTCGCGCCCAGCCGCTCGAGGCCGGCGATGTGCATGTCCAGACCGCGGGAGCCGATCGCGTCACCGCCGGGCAGCGCCACCTTCGCCGTCCCCAGCCGGGCGACCAGCGGACCGAGCACGCTGATCGAGGCCCGCATCCGGCGGACCAGGTCGTAGTCGGTCTCCGACGACGGCTCGTCGGGCACGTCGATGAGCACCCGGCCCCCGCCGCTCGGGCTGCCGCCCGCAGCCGGCGCGTAGCGCTCGAAGCCGACGGCGCAGCCCAGCCGGCGCAGCACCTCGCTCATGATCTCCACGTCGAGGATGTCGGGGACCTCCTCGAGCGTCGTCCGCCCGGGGGCGAGCAGTGCCGCTGCCATCAGCTTCAAGGCGCTGTTCTTCGCACCGGTGACCCGGACCCGGCCGCGCAGCGGCGTCCCACCGGTCACCTCGAAGCAATCCACCCGGTCACCCTACGGTGGCCTGCTGCCGGGTCCCACCGCGAGCTCGCGAGTGGTGGGGGCGGCAGGGTCCGGTGGCTAGGCTCGCGCCATGACGGTCCGGCTCACCCGCATCTACACCCGCACCGGTGACGCCGGGCAGACCCACCTCGGCGACATGTCCCGGGTGGCCAAGACAGATCCCCGGCTGGTGGCCTACGCCGACGTGGACGAGACCAACAGCGCCGTCGGGGTGGCGATCGCGCTGGGTGCCCCGTCCGCGGCGGTCGCCGAGCTGCTGCGCAGCGTGCAGAACGACCTCTTCGACGTCGGCGCCGACCTCTCCACGCCCGTGCAGGAGGCGCCGGAGCACCCGCCGCTGCGGGTGACCGCCGCCTACACCGAGCGCCTCGAGGCCGCCTGCGACGAGCAGAACGCCGAGCTGCCCGCGCTCACCTCCTTCGTGCTCCCCGGCGGGACCCCGCTGGCGGCGCTGCTGCACACCGCGCGCACCGTCGCCCGGCGCGCCGAGCGCAGCGTGTGGAGCCTGCTGGAGGCCGACGGCGAGCGCACCAACCCGGAGACCGCGCGCTACCTGAACCGGCTGTCGGACCTGCTGTTCATCCTGGCGCGGGCCGCCAACCCCGACGGCGACGTCCTCTGGGAGCCCGGCGCGCACAGCGGCGTGCACGCCCAACGGGAGGCGAGGGAACAGCGCTGACCGCCACTGGAACGGCCCTCCTGCAGGGGCCCGCCGCGAGCTCGCGAGCGGTGGGCGGCAGGAGGGCCCTTCCGCTTCAGCGGTCGACGGGTGGGGCGGACTCGATCCAGGAGAGGAAACCGGTCACGGTCGAGGCGTCCATCGCCAGCTCCTGCGGGCCGGCGCCGGTCCGGCAGGTGAGGATCACGCTGTCGGCGGGCAGGGACAGGTCCTCACCCGTGGGTCTGCGGCGGGCGTCGATCTGGAACTGCGAGCGGCACAGCCGCCGGTTCGGGCGGACCGACAGCGACAGCGCCCGGTACCAGAGCAGGGTCTCCCCCGAGTACCAGGCGACGCCGACGGCCCACCGCGGTGCGCCGGGCGCCCGCAGCCACATGGTGACCGCGCCGAGACCGGAGAGCAGGAACCGCCGGCGCAGCAGGAAGGCGGCCACCAGGCCGACGAGCAGCAACCCGACGAGGACCAGGAGGACGGTGGTCACCGGACGCGTGCGGTCGGCGGGAGCGAGGTGCGGGGCTCAGGCGTCCTGGCCGGCAGCGCGGAGCCGGGACTGCGCGCGGCGGGCGGCGGCGAGGGCATCGGGGTCGTCGCCGTCCTGCTCGGCCCGGCGGAGTGCCTCCCGGGCGCGCTCCACGTCGATGTCGGTGGAGATCTCCGCGGTCTCGGCGAGGATCGAGACGCCCCGCTCGGTGACGGAGAGGAAACCGCCGTGCGCCGCCACGACGAGGTCCTCACCCGACTCGGGCCGGATCCGCACGACGCCACCGGGCGCGAGCTCCCCGAGCAGCGGGGCGTGACCGGGCAGGACACCGAGCTCGCCCTCGGTCGTGCGGGCGATGACCATGCTGGCCTCTCCGGACCAGATCATCTTCTCCACGGCCACGAGCTCGACCTGCAGGGTCGCCACGACACTCCTCGGTGTTCCACCGGCCGACGGTCAGGCCGGCTGTGCGGGGTCGCCGGTCCGGACGGAGGCGGCGACGGATCTGCACCACTCTAGCTGCGGGCCGGGGAAGGCCGCGCCGCAGCCCGGCCGTCCCGGGCCGCAGCGAGGTCGCTCAGGCGGAGCGGCGGTACAGCAGCGTCCAGCGACCCACCCGGAGTCGCGGGTGCGAGACCACCGACGAGGGGGCCCACTCCTCGGTGTCGAACGGCTCGTCGTCGGCCTCGACCGGCGCGTAGGGCGGCCAGCTCCACTCGAGTGCGTCCTGGGGCAGGGTGCTCTCCAGCGGTGACGGCGCCTCCGGCGTCGTCCCGCTCGGTCGCAGCACCGCTGCGAGGCCCCACCTCTGCACGCGCCCTTGCTCCCGTGAGTGGCCTCCGCTGCTCGGACGCACTGAGGGCCATGATCGACCGCTCCGCGGCCGCAGTGGGGCCCTCGCCGCTCACCACCACCCGAAGGGATGGCGGTTCGGGACCGCGCGTACCCGCGCGCCCACGGTGCAGAGCCGCCGGCGGGCCCGCGGCGCGGCCGGTGGCCGCTGTCCTGCCCCGGGACGCGGACGGCCGGGCACCCCGCGAGGGGTGCCCGGCCGGGCGTCAGGAGTGGAGCTGGGTCAGCTCTTCTTCAGCTTGTCGTAGTTGCGCTCGAGGTCCTCGAGGCCACCGCACATGAAGAAGGCCTGCTCCGGCACGTGGTCGTACTCACCGACCGTCAGCGCCTTGAACGCCTGCAGGGTCTCGCTCAGCGGGACGTAGGACCCCGGCTGACCGGTGAACGCCTCGGCGACGAACATGTTCTGGGACAGGAACCGCTCGATGCGACGGGCCCGGTTGACGGTGACCTTGTCCTCCTCACCGAGCTCGTCGATGCCGAGGATCGCGATGATGTCCTGCAGCTCCTGGTAGCGCTGCAGGATCCGCTGGACCTCACGGGCGATGTCGTAGTGCTCCTGCCCGATGTACTGCGCGTCGAGGATCCGGCTGGTGGAGTCCAGCGGGTCGACGGCCGGGTAGATGCCCTTCTCCGAGATCGGCCGGGAGAGCACCGTCGTCGCGTCCAGGTGGGCGAACGTGGTGTGCGGCGCCGGGTCGGTGATGTCGTCCGCGGGCACGTAGATCGCCTGCAGCGAGGTGATGGACCGGCCCCGGGTCGAGGTGATCCGCTCCTGCAGCTCGCCCATCTCGTCGGCCAGGGTCGGCTGGTACCCCACGGCGGAGGGCATGCGGCCCAGCAGCGTGGAGACCTCGGACCCGGCCTGGGTGAACCGGAAGATGTTGTCGATGAAGAGCAGCACGTCCTGGTCCTGCTCGTCGCGGAAGTACTCCGCCATCGTCAGGGCCGAGAGGGCCACCCGCAGCCGGGTGCCCGGCGGCTCGTCCATCTGGCCGAAGACCAGCGCGGTCGAGTTGATGACGCCGGACTCGGTCATCTCCGTGATGAGGTCGTTGCCCTCACGGGTGCGCTCCCCGACACCGGCGAACACCGAGACGCCACCGAACTCCTGCGCGACGCGGCGGATCATCTCCTGGATGAGGACCGTCTTGCCGACGCCGGCCCCGCCGAAGAGGCCGATCTTCCCGCCGCGCACGTAGGGCGTGAGCAGGTCGATGACCTTGATGCCGGTCTCGAGCAGCTCGGTCCGGCCCTCGAGCTGGTCGAACTTCGGCGCGTGCCGGTGGATCGTCCAGTGCGGTGCGTCCGCGCCGTACCCCGGGGTGTCCAGGCACTCGCCGAGGGCGTTGAACACGTGGCCGGTGACGACGTCGCCCACCGGCACGGAGATCGCCGAACCGGTGTCCCGGACCTCGGCGCCGCGGACCAGGCCGTCGGTCGGTGCCATGGAGATGGTGCGGACCACGTTGTCGCCCAGGTGCTGGGCGACCTCGAGGGTCAGCGTCTTGCCCAGGTCGGCCAGGGTGACCTCGACCTTGAGCGCGTTGAACAGGTCGGGCATCGCGTCGCGGGGGAACTCGACGTCGACGACCGGCCCGGTGACCCGGACGACCCGGCCGGCGCCGGTGGTCTCCTGGGTGCTCGGACGGTCCTCGGTGACGGTCATCTGTGTTGCTCTCCTGCCCTGGGGCTCGGTGGTCCTACGTCTTCGGTGTCCCCGGTCGCGGTCGTCGCCGCCGCGACCGGGGCCGTGCTGTGGTGGTGCGTGCTGCGTGCTGCGGCTCAGTCGTCGCTGCCTGCGGACACCAGTGCGTCGGCGCCGCCGACGATCTCGCTGATCTCCTGGGTGATCTCTGCCTGCCGGGCCTGGTTGGCCTGCCGGGCGAGGTTCTTCGCCAGCTCCTCGGCGTTGTCCGACGCCGACTTCATCGCCCGCCGCCGCGAGGCCGACTCCGAGGCGGCCGCCTCGAGCATCGCCGCGTAGATGCGGGTGGTGACGTACTTCGGCAGCAGCGCGTCCAGCAGCGCCTCGGCCGACGGCTCGAACTCGTAGGAGGTCGGGACCTCGCTGGTGCGTTGCGGCTCGTCCCGCTCGTCGCGGAACTCGTCGACCTCCTCGACCACCAGCGGTGCCATCCGCTTGGCCACGGGGACCTGGGAGAGCAGCGAGCGGAACTCGGTGTAGACGATGTGCAGCTCGTCGACACCGAGGATGCCGTCGGCGCCCGCGCCGCGGGGGTCCCCCGCGTCCGCGATGTCGTCGTCCTCACCGGCGGTGAAGGCGTCGATCAGGGTGCTGCCGACCTCCTGGGCGTCGGAGTAGTTCGGCTGCTCGGAGAAGCCGGTCCAGGAGTCCGCGAAGTCGCGGTCGCGGAACCGGTAGTAGGTCTCCCCCTTGCGGCCGACGACGTAGAGCACCGGCTCCTTGCCCTCGTTGCGCAGCAGCCCGAGCAGCTCCTCGGTGCGGCGCAGGACGTTGACGTTGTAGGAGCCCGCGAAACCCCGGTCGGAGGTGATCACCAGGACCGCCACCCGCCGGGCGTCGGTGCGCTCGGTGAGCAGCGGGTGGTCCAGGCTCGCCGAGCCGGCGAGCGCGGACAGCACCCGGGTGATCTCCCGGGCGTAGGGCTTGGAGGCCTCCACCCGGGCCTGCGCGCGCACGATGCGGGCACCGGCGATCAGCTCCTGGGCCGAGAAGATCTTCTTCGTCGACTGGGTGGAGCGGATCCGGCGCCGCAGCGCGCGGAGCGAACCGGCCATGGTCAGGCGCTCCGCTTGACCTGGACGGTCTCCTGGCCGCGCTGGCTGGCGTCCAGGGCCTCGACCTCGGGCTCGTTGACCTGCAGCGACTCACCGTCGGAGGTGGTGAACTGCCCGTAGAAGGTCTCGACCGCCCGCTCGAGACTGCCCACCGTGTCGTCGTCGAGCTTCTTGCTCTCACGGATGGTGTCGAAGATCGGGTTGTCACCGCGGCCGATGAACTCGAGGAACTCGGACTCGAAGCGGCGCACGTCCGGGACCGGGACCTTGTCCAGCTTGCCGGTGGTGCCCAGCCACAGGGAGACGACCTCACGCTCGACCGGGTACGGCGAGTACTGCCCCTGCTTGAGCAGCTCGACCAGGCGCTGACCGCGGTCCAGGGTGGCCCGGCTGGAGGCGTCCAGGTCCGAGGAGAACGAGGCGAAGGCCTCCAGCTCGCGGAACTGGGCCAGGTCCAGGCGGAGCCGCCCTGCGACCGACTTCATCGCCTTGATCTGCGCGGAGCCACCGACCCGGGACACCGAGACGCCGACGTTGATGGCGGGGCGCACACCGGAGTTGAACAGACCGGTCTCGAGGAAGATCTGCCCGTCGGTGATCGAGATGACGTTGGTCGGGATGTACGCCGAGACGTCGTTGCCCTTGGTCTCGATGAGCGGCAGCCCGGTCATCGAGCCCGCACCCAGGTCGTCGGAGAGCTTCGCGCAGCGCTCCAGCAGGCGGGAGTGCAGGTAGAAGACGTCGCCGGGGTAGGCCTCGCGGCCCGGCGGGCGGCGCAGCAGCAGCGAGACGGCGCGGTAGGCCTCGGCCTGCTTGGACAGGTCGTCGAAGACGATGAGGACGTGCTTGCCCTCGTACATCCAGTGCTGGCCGATGGCCGAGCCGGTGTAGGGGGCGATGTACTTGAAGCCGG
The DNA here is from genome assembly GCA_000620205.1 of Geodermatophilaceae bacterium URHA0031. Taxonomy (GTDB): domain Bacteria; phylum Actinomycetota; class Actinomycetes; order Mycobacteriales; family Geodermatophilaceae; genus Modestobacter. The sequence goes on from JHVP01000002.1 coordinate 60,410, forward strand.
CGGCCTCGGAGGCGGGGGCGGCGACGATGGTGGTGTACTGCATCGCCCCGGCGTCCTCCAGCGCCGCGCGGGTGGCGGCGATGGTGGAGCCCTTCTGACCCACGGCGACGTAGATGCAGCGCACCTGCTGCGACGGGTCGCCGGTGGCCCAGGCCTGCTTCTGGTTGATGATCGTGTCCAGCGCGATCGCGGACTTGCCGGTCTGCCGGTCACCGATGATGAGCTGGCGCTGGCCGCGGCCGATCGGCGTCATGGCGTCGATCGCCTTGATGCCGGTCTGCATGGGCTCGTGCACCGACTGCCGCTGCACCACGGTCGGCGCCTGGAGCTCCAGCGCGCGGCGGCCGGTGGTGGCGATCTCACCGGCACCGTCGATGGGGTTGCCCAGCGGGTCGACGACCCGGCCGAGGTACCCGTCGCCGACGGGGACGGAGAGCACCTCGCCGGTGCGGCGGACCGTCTGGCCCTCCTCGATGCCGGCGAAGTCGCCGAGGATGACCACACCGACCTCGCGCACGTCGAGGTTCAGGGCCAGGCCGCGCACCCCGCCCTCGAACTCGAGGAGCTCGTTGGTCATGACCGAGGGCAGGCCCTCGACCCGGGCGATCCCGTCGCCGGCCTCGGTGACGACACCGACCTCCTCGCGGGAGACGTCCGGGGTGTAGTCGGAGACGTAGTTCTGGATGGCACTGCGGATCTCGTCCGCGGAGATCGTCAGCTCGGCCATGGCTCTCGCGTCCTCTTCTGCTGGTGTTCTGGGGTGGAGCGGTCGGTCGGTCGGGAGGGCCGGGTCAGCCGGCCAGCCGCCGGCCGGCGGCCTCGAGTCGGTGGGCGATGGAGCCGTCGATGACCTCGTCGTCGACCCGGATGACGAGACCCCCGAGCACCTGCGGGTCGACCAGGACCTGCAGGCCCATGGTCCTCCCGTACATCCGCTCGAGCGAGGCGACCAGGCGCTGCTCCTGCGTGCTCGACAGCGGTACCGCGCTGACCACGTGGGCGACCGACTGGCCGCGCCGGCGGGCCGCCGCGGTGGACAACCGCTCGATCTCGTTCTCCGCACTGTGCACGTGCGAGCTGGTCAACGAGTTCCGCACGAGCCGCTCGGTGACGGGGCTGACCTTCCCGGACAGCAGGCGGTCCAGCAGGGCGGTCTTGCCCTCGCGGGGCGCCGACCGGTTGCCCAGGATCCGGGCCAGGTCGTCGTCGCCGGCGACGATCCGGCTGAACCGGAAGAGCTCGTCCTCGACGCCGGCCAGCTCGCCCCGCGCGTCGGCGGCGTCGAGCGCCGCCTCGGTGGCCAGCGTCTCGGTCGCCTCGACCAGGTCCAGCGGGCGCGACCAGCGCTGCCGGGCCACCGTGGCGACGACGTCGAGCGTCGCCTCGCCGACCTTGCCGGCGAGCAGGCGCTGGGCCAGCCCGGCACGGTCGTCGGGGCGGACCGATGCGTCGGACAGCGCGCGGCGCAGCGAGAGCTGACCGTCGAGCAGGTGCGCGACGGCGAACAGCTCGTCGGCGAGCACCAGCAGCGCGTCCCCGCGGGTCCGGCTGCGGGCACCACCGGTCTGCGCCTCCAACGCCTTCCGCGACGCCTCGAGGGCGGCCCGGCTCGAGGCGTGCATCAGCGCGCGTCCTGGGGGACGTAGACCGAGCTGCCGCCGCGGCCGTCGCTGCTGGTGGCGGTCATCCCGTCGAGGTCGTCGAGGAAGCGGTCCACCGTGCCGCTGCGACGGGCGTCGTCCGCCAGGGACTCGCCGACCACCCGGCCGGCCAGGTCGACGGCCAGGGTCCCGATCTGCCCGCGCAGCTCGTTGACCACCTGCTGGCGGGACGAGGCGAGCTGCTCCTCGCCGCGGGCGAGGATGCGGGCCGACTCCTCCTGCGCCTGGGCGCGGAGCTCCTCGATGATCTGCTGCCCCTCGGCGCGCGCGGCGTCGCGGATCTGCGCCGCCTCCGTGCGCGCCTCGGCGAGCTGGGCGCGGTACTGCTCCAGCGCCGCCTTGGCCTCGGCCTGCATGGCCTCGGCACGCTCGATGCCGCCCTCGATCGCGTCACGACGTGCGACGAAGGCCTTCTCGAACTGCGGGGCGACGAACTTGAACATCACGAACAGCACGATCGCGAACGCGATCAGGCCGATGATGATCTCGCCCAAGGGCGGGAGGAGCGGGTTGTGCTCTTCCTCAGCTGCCCAGATCAGCATGGTGTCCACCATCCAGGTGTCGGGATCCGCGCTCGGGAGGGCGGGATCAGGTGCCGAAGACGAAGGGGACGACGAAGCCGATCAGCGCCAGCGCCTCGGAGAGCGCGAACCCGAGGAACGCGTAGGTCCGGGTCAGGCCGGCCGACTCGGGCTGCCGGGCGGTGGCCTGGATGTAGGCCGCCCACACGATGCCGACACCGATGCCGGGGCCGATCGCGGCGAGGCCGTAACCGACCGAGCCGATGCTGCCGGTCAGTTCTGCCAGAACGTCCATTGCGGGGTGTTCCTCCTGTGTCGGTCGCCCGGATCGTTCCGGGCGGCTGGCGGGGTGGTGCGGGGTGGTGCGGTTCAGGTGGCCGTGCGGCTCAGTGCTCGGCCTCGATGGACCCGTTGAGGTAGGTGCCCATCAGGACGGTGAAGACGTAGGCCTGCAGGAAGATGACCAGCAGCTCGAAGAAGGTCATCACGATCGCCATCAGCGCCGAGACCGGCCCGAAGATGACCGAGTAGTTGCCGACCTGGAAGAGGTAGACCGCGCCCAGGGAGAACACCACCAGCAGCATGTGGCCGGCGAACATGTTGGCGAAGAGCCGGACGGCCAGGGTGAACGGCCGGACGACGAAGTTCTGCAGGATCTCGATCGGCGTCACCAGGATGTACATCGGCTTGGGCACGCCCGGCAGGAACAGGATGTCCTTGAAGTAGCGGCCGACGCCCTGCTCCCGGATGCCGATGTAGATGTAGAGCACCCAGCAGATCGCGGCGAGCACCAGCGGGAACGCGAACTTGCTCATCGGCGAGATCTGGGCGAACGGGATGATCGCCATCAGGTTGTTCGCCAGGATGAAGAAGAACAGCGAGGCGAGGAACGGCGCGAAGGGCAGACCCCGGGGACCGACCACGTCGCGGGCGATGCCGTCCCGGACCAGGGAGTAGCCGGTCTCGCCGACGAACTGGAGCTTGCTCGGGACGATCTTGGCGTTCCGGGAGGCGAGGTAGAGGAAGACGACGAGCGCCAGGGTCGCTATCCAGAGGATCAGCGTGATCCGGGTGATCTCGAAGTCGACCCCGAGCACCGAGAAGCTGGCGATCGTCTCGGGGTAGAACTCGCCGAGGCCCGGGGCTTCGAAGCCTTCCCCGTTGGCGGCGAGCACGTCGCCGAGCGCGAGGGCGCTGGAGGTCACCGTTGTCCCTTCTGCGTCCTGGTCGTCACTGTCCCGGGCCGGCTCCGTCGTCCGCCCGGGGTCTTCGTCGTCTGCCGGCCCGGGAGCGGGTCGGCGGCGCCGTACCTCTTGACCACCAGGTAGATGGCCACTGCCATGCCGAAGATGATGCCGACCGGGAAGAACACCGTGATGTCCCACCAGCGGTCGAGCAACCACCCGGCCCCGCCCCACACGGCCATGCCGGAGATCATCGTCCCGGTGACCGCCCAGCCGGTGTCGGCCCCACTGCCGCGGGGCTGACGAGCTGGACTCGCAGGTCGTGGTCGGGCGCCCCCACGGGTGGGACTGTCCTCGGCCATCGGTTCGGACCCTATCAGCCGCGTGTCCGGCGGATTTCCGGCACTTCCGCTCCCCGGGCTGTCAGTCCGCTGTGCCGTGGCCAGGAGGGGACGGAGGGGGGACGTAGTACAGCTGGCGGGTCCACACCCAGCGGAGCTGGACCGCGCTCCACAGCAGGGCCCCGGCGATGACCGCCCAGGCGAGCGCGCGGCGGTCCAGCCAGCCGTCCTCCGGGAGGGCGTTGAGCAGGGCGAACAGCAGCAGCGCCTTGACCCCGAAGGTGCCCAGCGCCGCGGGCAGGGTGTAGGTGTCGTCGATCTTCCCGGCCCAGGCGATCACCAACCCGGAGACGCAGAAGAAGGCCGTGACCACGGCGGCGCCGACCAGCACCCCGACCGCCTCCGGCCACCCGGCGAGCAGCCCGGTGAGCGGCACCGCGACCGCGGTGACCACGAGCGCGACCAGGGCGCCCACCCGGAGGAACGACAGGTCCCACGGCGCCTGGCTGCGCGGCCCGGTGCGTTCGGCGAACAGCCCGCTCACCGCCGCACCCCCGCGGTCCGGCCCGTGGCGATCGGACCCGCGACCGGACCCGCGACCGGACCCGCGACCGGACCCGGCACCGGGCCAGGGCCCGGGGCCGGGGGTGCCGCCGCGGGCGGTACTGCCGGACCGCGGGACGTCCGGCTGGCCGGGTGCGCGGCCCGGCTGCGCTCCTTGAGGGCAGCCAGCTCGGCCTCCCGTGCGGCGATCGCCGCCCGGCGGGCCCGCGGGCTGAGCACGACCACGACCCCCACGACGAGCAGGGCACCGATGATGACGAGCACCTCGACGGTCCCCCCGGTGATGGACAGCGCGACGGCGCCGAAGCTGAGCAGGGCGGCCCAGAAGTACATGATCAGCACCGCCCGGCGGTGCGAGTGCCCGATCGAGAGCAGCCGGTGGTGCAGGTGCAGCTTGTCCGGGCTGAACGGCGACTGACCGCGCCGGGTCCGCCGGATGACGGCCATGACCAGGTCGATGAACGGGATGAAGAGGACGGCGAAGGGCACCAGCAGCGGCAGGGTCAGCGGCAGCAGGTTCGCCGCCGACCCGAGCGTCTGGGAGTCCGTCTGCCCGGTCGCGGAGACAGCGGCGGCCGAGAGCATCAGCCCCACCAGCATCGAGCCGGAGTCGCCCATGAAGATCCGGGCCGGGCTGAAGTTGTGCGGCAGGAAACCCAGGCACGCGCCGGCGAGCACCGCGGTGATCAGCGCGGGGGCGCTCGCGACGTCGTCGTAGCCGACCAGCCCCAGGTGGTAGCTGTAGGCGAAGAAGGCCAGTGCGGCGATCGCCGAGACCCCCGCGGCCAGGCCGTCGAGGCCGTCGATGAAGTTCAGCGCGTTGACGGTGAACACGGTGAGCAGGATCGTGGCCGGCACGCCGACGTCCGGGCCGAGCGACAGGGTGCCGATGTCGGCGAACGGCAGGAACAGGAACGCCAGCTGGACGCCGAGCAGCACCATCACCCCGGCCGCGGCGATCTGGCCGGTCAGCTTGGTCAGCGCGTCCAGGCCGAACCGGTCGTCGAGCACGCCGAGCAGGCAGATCAGCCCACCGGCGGCCAGGACGGCGACCGTCTGCGTGCTGAACTCGAAGCTGCGCTGCAGCGAGGGCAGCTGCGAGGCGACCAGCACCCCGGCCGCGACGCCGAGGTACATCGCCACTCCCCCACCGCGCGGGGTGGGGATGACGTGCACGTCGCGGTCGCGGACCTCGGCCATCACCCGGAACCGGACCGCCGCCACCCGGACGACCGGCGTGGCCAGGAAGGTGACCAGCGCCGCAGCGAGGAGGACGACGGCGTACTCGCGCATGGGGTCAGACGGTCCGGGCGGGCTCGGGGTACGCCGGATGGGCGGCCACCAGCTCGCGGACACCGGCGGCGACCTCCGCGGTGCGGGTGCCGTCGGCGTCCCGGATCGCGGTGCCGATCAGCGAGGCGATCGCCTTCATGTCGCTCTCGGCCATCCCCTGCGTGGTGACCGACGGGCTGCCGACCCGGATGCCGGAGGCGACCGACGCCGGTTGCGGGTCGAACGGGATCGCGTTCTTGTTCAGCACGATCCCGGCGGCGTCGCAGCGGGCCTCGGCCACCTTGCCGGTGACCAGCTCACCGGCGGTGTCGGTGACCTCGCGCAGGTCGAGCAGCGCCAGGTGGGTGTCCGTGCCACCGGCGACCGGGCGCAGCCCCTCGGCGGCGAGGCCCTCGGTGAGCGCCTGGGCGTTGGCGACGACCTGCCGGGCGTAGACCTGGTACTCCGGCTGCAGGCACTCCTTGAGGTTCACCGCCTTGGCCGCGATGGCGTGCATCAGCGGGCCGCCCTGCATCATCGGGAACGCGGACTTGTCGATGGCCTTGGCGTGCTCGGCGCGGCAGACGATCGCGCCGCCGCGGGGGCCGCGCAGCACCTTGTGGGTGGTGAAGGTGACGACGTCGGCGTAGGGCACCGGGGAGGGGATGGCCTTGCCGGCGACCAGCCCGATGAAGTGCGCGGCGTCGACCATGAAGATCGCGCCGACCTCGTCGGCGATCTCCCGGAACGCGGCGAAGTCGATCAGCCGCGGGATCGCCGAGCCGCCGGCCACGATGAGCTTGGGCCGGTGCTCGCGGGCCAGGTCGCGCACCTGGTCGTAGTCGATGTGCTCGGTCGCCGGGTCGACGCCGTACTGCACCGCGTTGAACCACTTGCCGGAGAACGAGACCTTCGTGCCGTGGGTCAGGTGCCCGCCGTGCGGCAGCGCCATGCCCATGAGGATGTCGCCCGGCTGCAGGAAGGCGCCGTAGGCAGCCAGGTTCGCGCTCGCCCCCGAGTGCGGCTGCAGGTTCGCGTGCTCGGCCCCGAACAGCTCCTTGGCCCGGGCGATGCCGAGGGACTCCGCGCGGTCGACGACCTCGCAGCCACCGTAGTAGCGGTGGCCGGGGTAGCCCTCGGCGTACTTGTTCGACAGCGTGCTGCCCAGCGCGGCGAGCACCGCTGGGCTGGTGAAGTTCTCGCTCGCGATCAGCTGCAGGCCGCTGCGGAGCCGGTCGAGCTCGTCCACGACGACACCGGAGATCTCCGGGTCGAACGCCGCGAGGGCGTCGAAGTCGGGCCCCCAGAACGGGGTGGTGGCGGGGGTGCTCATCGGAGGTGCACTCCTGCGGCTCGGTGCGGGTACCCGCGCGCGCCGGGACTGGACGGGTGCGCGGCTGTCGCACCACGGTATCGCTCTGCCATCGCGGTCCTCCGGACCGCAGCGCGGCCAATTGCCGTTCCCCTGTGACGTTGAGCCGTTGGGTGCGATGCCGGCGGGACCCTGCGGGCCCGCGCCGACCTCGCACAGCGGTGCCCTGCACCGCGGGTCCGTACCCGTTCCCGGTTCTGGCGCTTCGCCGCGCCGACCTCGCACAGCGGTGCTGCGCACCGCGGGTCCGTACCCGTTCCCCAGCCCGTGGCGGCCGCTCGGGTCCTCCGCGTCAGTCCGTGATGTCGGGGACGACCTCGCGGAGGCGGTCGAGGTCGATCGCGCCGAGGCGGAGCACCCGGGGGGTGGGGGCGGTGCAGTCGACGATGGTGCTGGCCGCCGAGCCGGTGCGGGAGCCGCCGTCCAGGACGACCGCGGCGTGCTCGCCGAGCTGGTACTGCGCCTCGGCGGCGGAGGAGGCGGCCGGGCGGCCGGAGCGGTTGGCGCTGGAGACGGCGAGCGGTCCGGTGCGGCGCAGCAGGTCCCGGGCGACGTCGTCGTCGGGCAGCCGGACGGCGACCGTGCCCTCCGCCTCCCCCAGGTCCCAGGCCAGCGACGGCGCGTGCTCCACCACCAGGGTCAGCCCGCCCGGCCAGAACGCCTCCGCGAGGTCGTGGGCGACCGGCGGGATCGTGGTCACCAGCCCGGCCAGCGTCGTGGCCTCCCCGATCAGCACCGGCACCGGCATGCTGCGGCCGCGGTTCTTCGCCCCCAGCAGCTTGGTGACCGCCGCCGGGGTGAACGCGTCGGCGGCGACCCCGTACACGGTGTCGGTGGGCAGGAGGACCAGCTCGCCACGGGACAGCGCGCCGGCCGCGGCGGTGAGGCCGGCCTCGCGCTGGTCGGGGTCGCTGCAGTCGAAGACGTCGGCCACGGGTCCGGAGTCTCCCACTGCGCCCGCACGACCCTGCCGGAAGGAGAGCCGCGCCGTGCCGCGGCTCAGTCGTCGGTGAACCGGCTCAGCCTCGCCGGGCGGTCGTGTAGCGCGGCCGGCCGGCGAGGTCGGGGTTGTCCGCGACGTCGGTCCAGCCGCCCGCGCGACGGACCAGGGCCGGCAGCGCACCCCCCTGCTGGTCGGCGTGCTCGATGCCCAGCCAGCCGCCGGGTCGCACCAGCCGGGCAGCGGTGACCAGCAGCCCGCGGACGACGTCCAGGCCGTCCGGGCCGCCCCACAGCGCCAGCGGTGGGTCGTGGTCGGCCACCTCGCGCGGCAGCCGGGCGTCGTCGGGGACGTACGGCGGGTTGGAGACGACGACGTCGACCGCTCCGTCCAACTCGCGCAGCAGGCCCGGGTCGGTCATGTCCCCGGCGAGCACCTGCACCGGGGTGTCGCCGGCCGCGGCCCGGGCGCCGGCGTTGAGCCGGGTCCACTCGATCGCCGCGGCATCCCGCTCCACGGCGACCACCCGTGCGCCCGGGTGCTCGTTCGCCACTGACAGCGCGATGGCGCCGGAGCCGGTGCCCAGGTCCACGACGGTCGGCGCGGGCAGGCCGGCGATCCGATCGAGCACCCAGCCGGCGATCTGCTCGGTCTCCGGGCGGGGCACGAAGACCCCGGGGCCGACGGCGAGCTCGACGTGCCGGAAGGCCGCGGTGCCGGTGAGGTGCTGCAGCGGCACCCGCGAGGCCCGCTGGTCCAGCAGCCCGGCGAACCGGTCGGCCACGTCGGCGGGCACCTGGTCCAGCGTCAGCAGCCGGCCCCGGGGCACTGCCAGCGCGTGCGCGAGCAGCAGTTCGGCGTCCACCCGTGGCGACTCGACCCCGGCGTCGGCGAGCCTGCGGGCGGCGTCGGTCAGCAGGCTGCGGGCGTTCAGGAGCCGGCCGCCAGCAGCTCGGCGGTGTGCGCTGCGGTCAGCGCGTCCAGCACCGGGTCCAGCTCGCCGTCCAGCACGGCGTCCAGGTTGTGCGCCTTGAAGCCGACCCGGTGGTCGGAGATCCGGTTCTCCGGGTAGTTGTAGGTACGCACCCGCTCGCTGCGGTCGACCGTCCGGACCTGGCTGCGCCGCTGGTCCGAGGCGGTCGCCGCGGCCTCCTCGCGGGCGGCCGCCAGCAACCGCGACCGGAGCACCCGCAGCGCGGACTCCCGGTTCTGCAGCTGGCTCTTCTCGTTCTGCGAGCTGACCACGATGCCGGTGGGCAGGTGGGTGATCCGGACGGCGGAGTCGGTGGTGTTCACGCTCTGCCCACCCGGCCCCGACGAGCGGAAGACGTCGATCCGCAGGTCGTTCGGGTCGACGCTGACGTCGACCTCCTCGGCCTCGGGCAGCACCAGCACGCCGGCGGCGGAGGTGTGGATCCGGCCCTGGGACTCGGTCACCGGCACCCGCTGCACCCGGTGCACCCCGGCCTCGAACTTCAGCCGGGCGAAGATGCCCTCGTCGGTGCGGGACTTGATCGCCACCGCGACGTCCTTGTACCCGCCCAGCTCGGCGTCGACGGCCTCGAGCACCTCGGTGGACCAGCCGCGGCGCTCGGCGTAGCGCAGGTACATCCGCAGCAGGTCCCCGGCGAACAGCGCGGACTCCGCACCGCCCTCCCCCGCCTTGATCTCGAGGATGACGTCCTTGTCGTCGTCGGGGTCCTTCGGGAGCAGCAGCTCGGTCAACCGGGCGGTCAGGTCGGTGACCGTGGCCTCCAGCTGCTCGGCCTCGCGGGCGAAGGAGGCGTCCTCGGTGGCGAACTCGCGGGCGGCGCCCAGGTCGTCGCGGGCGGCGTCCAGGGCACGGACGGTCTCCACCACGGGGGCGAGGGCGGCGTAGCGCCGTCCCAGCCGACGGGCGCGGCCGGCGTCGGCGTGCACCGCCGGGTCGGCCAGCTCGGCCTCCAGCTCGCGGTGCTCGGCGAGCAGGCCGGCGAGCCGGTCGCTGCCGGTCTCGGCGCTGCTGCTCACGTGCACTCCTCGTGTACTTGATCGTGTACTTGATCGCGCGAAAGCGCGGGCCGGACATGACGACGGCGCCCGCGCCGCCCCGGTGCAGGGCGGCGCGGGCGCCGTCGGAGGTGCTACTTGTCGGCCGGGGCGCCGGCGTTGCGCTTGCCGAACCGCTTCTCGAAGCGGGCGACGCGGCCGCCGGTGTCCAGGATGCGCTGCTTGCCCGTGTAGAACGGGTGGCAGGCCGAGCAGGTCTCGACGGTCATCGTGCCGCCGGGCGCCGTGCTCTTGGTGGTGAACGTGTTGCCGCAACCGCACGTCACGGTGGTGACGTGGTAGTCCGGGTGGATGTCGGCCTTCATGCCGGTACACCCTCTCTCTGGTCTCGGGGTCTGTGGTTCGCACGCCGCGCTGCGGGCAGCGGCGGGGGCTCGATCGCCCAGTGTACGGGCTAGTCCTTCTCGCCCACGCCGAGCGTGGTCTTCTGGACCTGCATCAGGAACTCGATGTTGTTGCGGGTCTTGCGCATCCGGTCGAGCAGCAGCTCCAGCGCCTGCTGGGGCTCCAGCGCCGACAGCACCCGGCGGAGCTTGATCACGATCGCCAGCTCGTCGGGTGAGAGGAGGATCTCCTCCTTGCGGGTGCTGGAGGCGTTCACGTCGACGGCGGGGAAGACCCGCTTGTCGGCCAGCCGCCGGTCCAGCTTGAGCTCCGCGTTACCGGTGCCCTTGAACTCCTCGAAGATCACCGTGTCCATCGTCGACCCGGTCTCGACCAGCGCCGAGGCGATGATCGTCAGCGAGCCGCCGTTCTCGATGTTGCGGGCCGCACCGAGGAAGCGCTTCGGCGGGTACAGCGCCGTGGAGTCGACACCGCCGGAGAGGATGCGCCCGCTGGCGGGGGCCGCCAGGTTGTAGGCGCGGCCCAGCCGGGTGATCGAGTCCAGCAGGACGACGACGTCGTGGCCCATCTCGACCAGCCGCTTGGCCCGCTCGATGGACAGCTCGGCGACCGTGGTGTGGTCGGCCGGCGGCCGGTCGAAGGTCGAGGCGATGACCTCGCCCTTCACCGAGCGCTGCATGTCGGTGACCTCCTCGGGCCGCTCGTCGACGAGCACGACCATGAGGTGGACCTCGGGGTTGTTCGTCGAGATCGCGTTGGCGATCGACTGCAGCACCATCGTCTTGCCGGCCTTCGGCGGGCTGACGATCAGCGCCCGCTGACCCTTCCCGATGGGCATGACCAGGTCCATGATCCGGGTCGTCATCAGGTGCGACTCGGTCTCCAGCCGCAAGCGCTCCTGCGGGTAGAGCGGCGTCAGCTTGGTGAACTCGGGCCGGTTGCGGGCCTGCTCGGGGTCGAGGCCGTTGACCGAGTCGAGCCGGACGAGGGCGTTGTACTTGTCCTTGCGCTCGCCCTCGCGGGGCTGGCGGACGGCGCCGGTGATGGCGTCGCCGCGGCGCAGGCCGTACCGGCGCACCTGGGACAGCGACACGTAGACGTCGTTCGGGCCGGTGAGGTAACCGGACGTGCGGACGAACGCGTAGCTGTCCAGGACGTCCAGGATCCCGGCCACCGGGAGCAGGACGTCGTCCTCGCTGACGGTCGGCTCGCCCTGCTCGAAGCGCTCGCGACCGCCGGGTGCGTTGCCGCCGCGGCGGTTGCGGTCGCGGTAGCGGCGACCGCGGCGTCCGCGGCCGCCACCCTCGAAGTCGTCGTCGTCCTCGTCGGGGCGGGCCTCGGTGCGGGGCTCGTTGCGGGCGGCGTCGTTGCGGGCGGCGTCGTTGCGGTTGCCGTCGCGCGCGCCGTCGTTGCGGTTGCCATCGCGCGCGCCGTCGTTCCGGTTGCGGTCGTTGCGGCCGCCGCGGTTGCCGGTGGACTCACCGTCGGCCCGGTTGCGACCGCCGCGCTCCTCGCCGTCCCGCTCGGTCCGGTTCCCGTCGCGCGGGCGCTCCTCGCGCTCGGCGCCATCGCGGGGCGCACGCTCGGCGCCGTCCCGGGGGGCGCGCTCGGCACCGTCCCGGGGACCGCGCTCGCCGGCCTCGCGGGGTGCGCGCTCGGCGCGGTCCCGGTTCCGGTTGCGCTGCGGGCGCTCGCCCTCGGGCCGGCCCTCGGCCGGGGCCTGGGTCGGCGCCTCGGCGGGGGTCTCGGCGGCCGGCTGCGACGCACCGGCGGAGGCGTCGGTGCCGGGCGTGTCGACGGCGGCGTCCGCGGTGGGGGCGCCGGCGGGGCGGCTCGCGCCACGGCGGCGACGGCCGGTCGGCGCGGTCTCGGCCGGGGCGGCCGGGCTCGCGGTCGCGGCCGGCTCGGCGGCCGGGGTGTCAGCAGCCGGGGTGTCGGTGGCCGGACCGGTGGCGGTCGGCGGCGTCACGGGGGTGCCGTTGGCACCACCGGAGACCGGGGCCTCCAGCGGCGCGGAGGACGCGGTGTCCTCGGTCCGGGGGGCCGGGGCGGCGGCAGCGCCGTTGGTCCCGCCCACCTGCCGCTCGGAGATGGCCGCGACGAGGTCGCTCTTGCGCATCTTCCCGGTGCCCGGGATGCCGAGTTCGCCGGCCAGGCGCTGCAGCTCGGGCAGCAGCATCCCGGACAGTCCGCTGCCACGGCGGCGGGAACGGGGAGCCGTCCCGGCGGCGGCAGCTGCCTCGTCGGACGGGGCGGTGGTCGCGCCGTCGAGGAGGTCGGTGGTCTCGCTCACGTACAGGTCCTTCCCTGCGGTGACCTGCGCCTACCAGCGCAGGAGGTGACCCGCTCCCGGACGGCGAGAGCCCTGTCGTGGACTCGGCGCATCGATCGGGAGAGGCGGGTCTGTGGATGCGAGGCGGTTCAGCGGCGACGGATCGCGGCAGACTCCCCGCGTGAGGCTCGCCCGGAGGCGGCTACAGAAGTCAGCCTAGACACAGGCCGACATCGTCCACAACACAGTCCCTCGTAGGTGTGTTCCGGATGGTCAGAACGATACAGGATCGTGATCAGCTCCGACCGGGACGACCACCGCGCCGGTGTGGTCCACCCGCAGCGGCCGGCACTCCCAGCCCGCAGGGGTGCTGCGCCGCAGCGCCCTGACCTCGGCGGCAGAGCCCGTGTCGCCGGCGTGCTCGTCGTGGCCGAGCACGGCCAGCACCAGCAGGCACGGCCCGGCCCCGGACACGACGGCGGCGTGGCCGTCGGCGCGCAGGGCCGCCAGCAGCGCGGCGCTCTCGGGCATGGCCGGGGCGCGCTGCCCCTGGTGCAGCCGGTCCTCGGTGCCCTCGAACAGCAACGCGGGTTCGCGGGTCAGCGCGTGCACCAGCAACGCCGAGCGCCCGGCGGCGTGGGCCGCGTCGGCGTGCGGCACGACGTCGGGCAGCAGGCCGCGGGCCACGTGGGTGGACAACGTCCCGCTCGGCACGAACAGCACGGGTGCGACCCTCGGGTCGACGGTGAGCCGTTCGGCCCGCGCACCCGACGACGTCGTCCAGGACAGCGTCGCCCCGCCCAGCAGGCAGGGTGCGACGTTGTCCGGGTGGCCCTCGAGCTCCGAGCACAGCCGCAGCACCGCCGCGTCGTCGACACCGGCGACGTCCGGGCACAGCGACCAGGCCGCCAGCACGCCGGCGGTCACCGCCGCGGCCGACGAGCCCATCCCCCGCCCCTGCGGGATCCCGTTGCGCGCCGACAGCCGCAGGCCGGGCGGCGTCCAGCCCAGCTCGGCGCAGGCCGCCCGGAACGCCTGCACCACCAGGTGGCGCTCGTCGGTGGGCAGCTCACCGGCCCCGGCACCGGTGACGGCGACGTCCAGGCCGCCGTCGGTCACCGCCACGTCGACGGAGTCCCAGCAGGACAGGGCCAGCCCGGCGCAGTCGAACGCCGGACCGAGGTTCGCGCTGGTGGCCGGTACCCGGACGCGGACGGCTCGGGTCACTCAGAGACCCAGCTGCGCGGCGGCGGCAGCGGAGTCCACCGGGATGGTGACCGGCGCCGGGGCGCCGGAGATCGCCCACTCCGGGTCCTTGAGGCCGTTGCCGGTGACGGTGCAGACCACCCGCTGGCCGCGCTCGAGCCCGCCGGCCTCGGCGACCTGCAGCAGCCCGGCCACCGACGCGGCGGACGCCGGCTCGACGAAGACGGCCTCGGTGCGGGCGAGCAACCGGTACGCGGCGAGGATCGCCCGGTCGGTGACGGCGTCGATCCGGCCGCCGGACTCGTCCCGCGCGGCCAGCGCCCTGGTCCAGGACGCCGGGTTCCCGATCCGGATCGCGGTGGCGATCGTCTCCGGGTGCGGGACGACCTGACCGGACACGATCGGCGCGGCCCCGGCCGCCTGGAACCCCCACATCCGCGGGGTGCGGGTCGCGGGCCCGTCGGCGGCGTACTCGCGGTAGCCCTGCCAGTAGGCGGTGATGTTGCCGGCGTTGCCGACCGGGAGGCAGTGCACGTCCGGGGCGTCACCGAGGACGTCGACGATCTCGAACGACGCCGTCTTCTGCCCCTCGATGCGGTACTGGTTGACGCTGTTGACCAGGCTCACCGGGTAGTCGATCGCGAGCTTGCTGGCCAGCGCGAGGCAGTCGTCGAAGTTGCCCTCGACCTGCAGCAGCTTCGCGCCGTGCACCAGCGCCTGGGCGAGCTTGCCGGTGGCGATCTTGCCCTGCGGCACGAGGACGGCGCAGACCAGCCCGGCCCGGGCGGCGTAGGCCGCGGCGCTGGCGCTGGTGTTGCCCGTCGACGCGCAGATCACCGCCTGGGCGCCCTCCTCCACGGCCTTGGTGATGGCCATGGTCATGCCTCGGTCCTTGAACGAGCCGGTCGGGTTGGCGCCCTCGACCTTCAGCCACACCTCGCAACCGGTGCGGCGGGAGAGCTCCGGCGCCGGCACCAGCGGGGTGGCGCCCTCCTGCAGCGTGACCACCGGCGTCGAGTCGCTCACCGGCAGCCGGTCCCGGTAGGCCTCGATGAGGCCCGGCCAGTACGGCGAGACGGCACCTCGCAGGGTGTGTGCTCCGGTCATTGCAGCCCTTCCCGGCACGGTCGTCGGGCCGGGGTCGGCAGGCGGCCCGGCACAGCGACGGGAATCCTACGGGCGGCCGCTGCGGCCGCCCGCACCTCCGTGCCCACCGCGCGGCAGGACGGGGACGTCGGTCAGGCGAGCCCCTCGACCCGCAGCACGCTGGTCACCGCCCGGACGGCGGTCATCTCCCGCAGCCGGGTGACCGTTGCGGACAGCGCCGCGTCCGGGGCCCGGTGGGTCACGATCACCAGCGTCGCGGCCTCGCCGTGCCCGTCCTGGCGGACGGTGGCGATGCTGACCCCGTGGGCGGCGAACTCGTGCGCGACGGTCGCCAGGACGCCCGGCTTGTCGGCGACGTCGAGGCTCACGTGGTACCGCGTGGGGGTGTCCGCCATCGGCCGGACGGTCAGCCCGGCGTAGCCCGTCGTCCCCGGCCCGGCCGCACCGCTCACCCGGTTGCGGGCCACCGCCACCAGGTCACCCAGGACGGCGCTGGCGGTGGGTTCCCCACCGGCACCGCGGCCGTAGAACATCAGCTCCCCGGCGGCCTCGGCCTCGACGAACACGGCGTTGAACGCCCCGCCGACCGCCGCCAGCGGATGGGTGGTGGGGATCATCGCCGGGTGCACCCGGACGGCGACGCCGTCGTCGGCGCCGTCGTCCCCCGCGACCCGCTCGCAGATGGCCAGCAGCTTCACCGTGCAGCCGATCTCCGCGGCCCGGGCGACGTCGGTGGCCGAGACGGCGGAGATGCCCTCGCGGTGCACGTCGGCGGCGGTCACCGGCGTGTGGAAGGCCAGCGACGCGAGGATGGCGGCCTTGGCGGCGGCGTCGAAGCCGTCGACGTCCGCGGTCGGGTCGGCCTCCGCGTAGCCGAGCTCGGTGGCCTCCGCCAGCGCCTCGCCGAAGCCGGCGCCGGTCTCGGCCATCCGGGACAGGATGTAGTTCGTCGTCCCGTTGACGATGCCGACGACACGGCGCAGCTGGTCACCGGCGAGCGACTCGCGCAGCGGCCGCAGCAGCGGGATCGCCCCGGCGACGGCGGCCTCGTAGTACAGGTCGACCCCCGCCTGCCCGGCCGCGGCGTGCAGCGCGACGCCGTCCTCGGCCAGCAGCGCCTTGTTGGCGCTGACCACCGACTTGCCGGCGCCGATGGCGGCGAGCAGCAGGCTGCGGGCCGGCTCGATGCCCCCGATCACCTCGACCACCAGGTCGACGTCGGGCCGGGTGACCAGCCCGTGCGCGTCGGTGGTGAGCAGCTCGGCGGGCACCTCGGGGTGGTGGTCGGGACGGCGGACGGCGACCCCGGCCACCTCGACCCGCCGGCCGATGCGGGCGGCGAGGTCGTCGGACTGCTCGGTCAGCAGCCGCAGCACCGCCCCGCCCACCGTGCCGCACCCCAGCAGGGCGACCTTGAGGGAATCACTCACGAGGTAGCTCCGACGGCTGGCTGGGACGGGGGCACCGACGGCGCGGGGACGTCGGCGAGGACGGCGTCGAGGGCGAAGACGTCGGACAGTGTCTGCCGTCGCACGATCTCGGTGGCGACACCGTCCCGCACGGCGACCACCGGCGGCTTGAGCAGGTAGTTGTAGTTGCTCGCCATCGACCAGCAGTACGCGCCGGTGGCGGCCACCGCGAGCAGGTCGCCGGGGACGACGTCGGAGGGCAGCCACAGGTCGCGGACCAGCACGTCGCCGCTCTCGCAGTGCTTGCCCACCACCCGGCACAGCGCCGGCGGGGCGTCGGAGCTGCGGTTGGCCAGCACGCAGGTGTAGCTGGCGTCGTAGAGGGCGGTGCGGATGTTGTCGCTCATCCCGCCGTCGACCGACACGTAGTTGCGCACCAGCGGGGCGCCCGGGGTGCCGCCGGCACCGAGCCGGACCGGCTTGATGGTGCCGATCTCGTAGAGGGTCACCGTGCCGGGCCCGGCGATGGCCCGGCCGGGCTCGACCGCCAGCCGCGGCACCGGCAGGCCCAGCGCCGCGCACTCCGCGGCGACCACCGCGCGCAGCCTCGTGGCGACGTCCGCGGGCGTGACCGGGTCGTCCTCGGCGAGGTAGGCGATGCCGAAGCCGCCGCCGAGGTTCAGCTCGCCGAGCAGCTCACCGGTCGCCTGGTGCACCTGGCCGAGCAGCCCGACCACCCGGTGCGCAGCGGCCTCGAAGCCGGCGGTGTCGAAGATCTGCGAGCCGATGTGGCTGTGCAGGCCGGCCAGCCGCAGCGCCGGCTCACGGATCACCCGGACCGCGGCGGTCAGCGCGTCGCCGGTGGCCAGCGAGAAGCCGAACTTCTGGTCCTCGTGGGCGGTGGCGATGAACTCGTGGGTGTGCGCCTCGATGCCGACCGTCGACCGGATCAGCAACGGCACCGGCGCACCGCCCGCGGCGACCCGGGCCGCGGCCAGCGGGACCAGCCGCTCGATCTCGTCGAAGGAGTCCAGCACCACGTGACCGATGCCGGCGTCGACGGCCAGCTGCAGCTCCACCAGCGACTTGTTGTTGCCGTGCAGCGCGATCCGCTCG
The DNA here is from genome assembly GCA_000620205.1 of Geodermatophilaceae bacterium URHA0031. Lineage (GTDB taxonomy): Bacteria > Actinomycetota > Actinomycetes > Mycobacteriales > Geodermatophilaceae > Modestobacter. Next base: position 77,769 of record JHVP01000002.1, read on the forward strand.
GCGGGGAACCCGGCGGCCAGCGCGACGGCGAGCTCGTTGCCGCTGCAGGCGTCCAGGTGCAGGCCGTCGTCGGCGATCCAGCGGGCCACCTGCCCGCAGAGGAACGCCTTGGACGCGTAGTGCACGTCGGCGTCGGCGAAGGCACCGGCGAAGTCCGCGGCCCGGCTGCGGAAGTCCGCCTCGTCGAGCACGAACAGCGGGGTGCCGTGCTCCCGGGCCAGCTCGGTGACCGGCCGGCCGGCCAGCTGCAGCTCCCCGTCGACCCGGCGGGCCGACCGCGGCCAGACCTGCGGGTCCAGCGCGCCGAGGTCGGCCGGGGCCGGGCCGGCCGCGGGCGGCGGGGCGATGTTGCCGTGCAGCGGCCCGGCCGGGTGCGCCCTCACATCCGCTCCGGCGCGGAGACCCCGAGGACGGCCAGCCCGTTGCGCAGGACGGTGGCGGTCGCCGCGCACAGCCAGAGCCGGGCGGTGGTCAGCGGGGTCGCCTCCTCGTCGCCGCGCGGCAGCACCCGGCAGGAGTCGTAGAACCGGTGGTAGGTGCCGGCCAGCTCCTCCAGGTAGCGGGCCACCCGGTGCGGGGCGCGGAGCTCGGCGGCGGAGGCGACCACCCGGGGGAACTCGCCGATGGCGCGCAGCAGGTCGCTCTCGCGCTGCTCCGCCAGCAGCGAGGGGTCGACGTCGCCGGCCTCGCCCAGCACCAGCCCCAGGTCCGCCGCGCCGCGCAGCAGCGAGGAGATCCGGGCGTGCGCGTACTGGACGTAGAAGACCGGGTTGTCGTTGGTCTGCCGGGTCCAGGCGTCCAGGTCCAGGTCGATCTGCTGGTCGACCGAGGCCCGGGCCAGCGCGTACCGGGCGGCGTCGGCCCCGATCGCGTCGACCAGGTCCTCGAGGTTCACCACCGTGCCGGCCCGCTTGCTCATCCGCACCGGCTCGCCGTTGCGGACCAGGTTCACCAGCTGGCCGATGAGGATCTCCAGGTTCGACGCCGGGTCGTCGCCCATCGCCGCGACCAGCGCCTTGTACCGCCCCACGTAGCCGGTGTGGTCGGCGCCGAGCATGATCACGACCTTGTCGAAGCCGCGCTCCCGCTTGTCCAGGTAGTAGGCGCAGTCGGCGGCGAAGTAGGTCGGCTCGCCGTCGCGCTTGACCAGCACCCGGTCCTTGTCGTCGGCGAAGTCCGTCGTCCGCAGCCAGACCGCGCCCTCGGCCTCGTAGACGTGCCCCTGCTCGCGGAGGCGGGCGACCGCCTTCTCCAGCGCGCCGCTGTCGTGCAGCGTCTTCTCGGAGAAGTAGGTGTCGAAGACGACGCCGAACCCGGCGAGGCTGCGCTTGATCTCGGCGAACATCAGCTCGACGCCGAGCACCCGGAACCGCTCCTGCTGCTCCTCGGCGGGCAGCTCCAGCACGCCCGGCTCGGCGGCGACGACCTCGGCCGCGATGTCACCGATGTAGTCCCCGGCGTAGCCGTCCTCGGGCACCGGCTGCCCGTGCGCCGCCGCCATCAGGCTGCGCGCGAACCGGTCGATCTGCGCGCCGGCGTCGTTGAAGTAGTACTCCCGGGACACCTCGGCGCCGCTGGCGGTCAGCAGCCGGCCCAGCGCGTCACCGACCGCGGCCCAGCGGGTGCCGCCGATGTGCACCGGTCCGGTCGGGTTCGCGGAGACGAACTCCAGGTTCAGCCGCTGGCCGGCCAGGGTGGCGGTGCGCCCGTAGGCCTCGCCGGCGGTGACCGCGCGGACGGCGATCGCGCCCAGCGCGTCCTTGGCCAGGGTGATGTTGAGGAACCCGGGGCCCGCGACGTCCACACCGGCGATGCCGTCGACCGCGCGCAGCTCGGCGGCCAGCACCTCGGCCACCTCGCGCGGCGGCCGGCCGGCCGCCTTGGCCAGCCGCAGCGCCACGTTGGTCGCGTAGTCGCCGTGCTCGGGGTTCTTCGGCCGGTCGATGACGACCTCGGCGGGGACGTCGACCGCGAGCACGCCGCGCTCCACGGCCGCCGCGAGTGCGGACCGGACGACGTCGCTGAGCTGCTCGGGTGTCACCGATCCAGCGTACTGAGCGGCGCCCACCACATCCCGCCCCGTACCGCCACCCCACCTGTCCCGCCCGCCCCAGGGGGCCGCGGACGGCGGGTCCGCACAGCTCGCCGACCTACACTCGCCCCGCCGGCCAGGTGGCCCGGCCCGCTCCGGGGCGCCCCTGCCCCGGTCGCGGAGGTGCAACGAGGAGTGGCAGTGGCCAAGGACCCCAAGCCCGAGAACGGCCGCGCGAAGAGCGGCCCGTCCCGTGGGGGGTCCGGCGCCAGCAGGGCTACCGGGCAGCGCCCCGGCCAGGGCGGCCGCACCCGGCCGCCGGCCAACGTCGTCACCCAGCAGCGGCCGTGGGGGCTGATCGCCGCGGCGGTCGCCGTCGTCGTCTTCGCGGCGGCGGTCATCACCTACGCCGTCGTCCAGGTGAACCGCGCCAACGCCGACAAGGTCACCTCGGCCGACCAGATCGCCGACCTGAAGACCTTCGACTACGCCAGCGGCCAGCAGCACGTCACCACCCCGGTGACCTACACCGAGTCCCCGCCGGTCGGCGGCCCGCACGACCCCGAGTGGGCCGACTGCACGGGCACCGTCTACGACGTGGACATCCGGCACGAGAACGCCGTCCACTCCATGGAGCACGGCGCCACCTGGATCACCTACGACCCGGACGCCATCAGCGACGACGACCTCTCGACGCTGAAGGACCTGGTCGACGGCCGCTCCGGCCTGCTGCTCTCCCCCTACGCCGGGCTGGGCTCGACGATCAGCCTGCAGTCCTGGAACCACCAGCTGTCCGTGGACTCCGCGACCGACGAGCGGGTGCAGCAGTTCGTCGACTTCATGACGTTCAACGCGGACTTCTACCCCGAGGTCGGCGCCAGCTGCGAGAACCCGACGTTCATCAGCGACCCGCTCGTGGTCGGTGACAGCAGCCGCGGGGCCAGCTCGGCGATGACCGACGCGCCGACCACCGAGACCCCGGCCACCGACGCCCCGACGTCGACCACCCCGGCCGCCACCGAGACCCCGGCGCCCTGACGAGGACCCCTGCCGTGGACGACCCCGCTGTAGACCAGCCAGCCCTGGACGACCCCGCTGTAGACCACGCGGCCGTGGACCCTGCCTTGGACGACGTCGAGCCGGCCTCCGCACCGACCCCGCCCGGGCGCCGGTGGCGGTCGTGGCTGACCGCGGTGCTGGTCACGGTCATCGCCGCCGGGCTGCTGGCGCTGGGCGGCGGGCTGGCGGTGGCGCTCGGGATCGGGCGGACCGACCAGCCGGCCGCGGACTCGGTCGACGCCGGCTTCGCCCGGGACATGTCCCGGCACCACCTGCAGGCCGTGGAGATGGCCAACCTGGCGGCCGGCCGCAGCACCGACCCCGACGTCCTGCGGCTGGCCTTCGACATCGCCTCCACCCAGACCAACCAGGTGGGGCGGATGCAGGGCTGGCTGACGCTCTGGGGCCTGCCGCTGACCAGCGGGGACACGATGGGCTGGATGGACGCGGCCATGTCGGGGCACGACATGTCCGGGCACGGCATGCCGTCGACCGGGTCGGCCGACGGCGCGGTGATGCCGGGCATGGCCACCGAGGCGGAGCTGGCCCAGCTCCGCTCGCTGTCGGGCACCCCGTTCGACGTGATGTTCCTGCAGCTGATGATCCGGCACCACCAGGGCGGGCTGGAGATGGCGCAGTACGGCCAGCAGCACGCCGGCGAGGCCGTCGTGCGGGGCCTGGCGCGGTCGATCGCGGAGACGCAGACGGCGGAGACCACGACGATGGAGCAGATGCTCCGGGCCCGCGGCGGCGCTCCGCTGCCCGCTCCCTGAACCCCCCGCCGGCGGCCCGTGCGCTGCTGGTAACGTCGTCCCGGCGCCGAGCACGACAGGCGCCAGCGATGACGAGCCCCCGTAGCTCAGGGGATAGAGCACTGCCCTCCGGAGGCAGGGGCGCAGGTTCGAATCCTGCCGGGGGCACCACCAGCCCAGGCTCGCACCGCACACACCGCCCGCCCGGCCCCTCGGCCGCGGCGGGCGGCGTCGTCTCCGGTCAGCCCGCGTGCACCCGGCCCGCGGTCACCTCGACCCGGCGGGTGGTGTGCACCGCCTCGAGCATCCGGCGGTCGTGCGTCACCAGCAGCAGCGTGCCCGGGTAGCCGGCCAGCGCCTGCTCCAGCTGCTCGATCGCGGGCAGGTCCAGGTGGTTGGTCGGCTCGTCGAGCACCAGCACGTTCACCCCGCGCGCCTGCAGCAACGCCAGCGCCGCGCGGGTCCGCTCCCCCGGCGACAGCGTGCCGGCCGGTCGCAGCACGTGGTCGGCGCGCAGCCCGAACTTGGCCAGCAGCGTGCGCACCTCGGCGTCGGGCAGGTCGGGCACCTCCGCGCCGAAGGCCGAGGCCAGCGGTTCCTCGCCGAGGAACCGGCCGCGCGCCTGGTCGACCTCGCCCAGCCGCACGCCGGAGCCGAGCGACGCCGTGCCCTCGTCCAGCGGCACCCGGCCGAGCAGCGCGGCCAGCAGGGTGCTCTTGCCCGATCCGTTCGCGCCGGTGATCGCCACCCGGTCGCCCCAGTCGACCTGCAGGTCGACCGGGCCGAGGGTGAAGCCACCCTGGCGGACGACGGCGCCCCGCAGCGTCGCGACGACCGCGCCCGCCCGCGGTGCCGCGGCGATCTCCAGCCGCAGCTCCCACTCCTTCCGCGGCTCCTCGACCACCTCGAGCCGTTCGATCCGCTTGTCGGTCTGCCGGGCCTTGGCCGCCTGCTTCTCCGACGACGCCCGCATGTGCGCCCGGATGTTCTTGTCCGGCTCGCTGCCCTGCTTGCGCACCGCGTTGCGGACGCCCTTCGCCATCCAGTTGCGCTGCATCCGGGCGCGGTCCTCCAGCCCCAACCGGGTGTCGGAGTACTCCTCGTACTCCTCGCGGGCGTGCCGGCGGGCGACCTCCCGCTCGACCAGGTAGGCCTCGTAGCCGCCGTCGTGCACGCGCACCAGCTGCTGGGCCAGGTCCAGCTCGACCACCCGGGTGACGGTCCGGGCCAGGAACTCGCGGTCGTGGCTGACCAGGACGACGCCGGTGCGCAGGCCGGCGACGAAGGTCTCCAGCTGGTCCAGCCCGGCGAGGTCGAGGTCGTTGGTCGGCTCGTCGAGCAGCAGGATGTCGTAGCGGCTGAGCAGCAGCGAGGCCAGGCCCACCCGGGCCGCCTCGCCACCGGAGAGCCCGACCGTCGGCGCGTCCAGGGCGACGCCCGGGGCGACGGAGGCCACGACCTCCTCCGCCCGCTCGGCGAGGTCGGCGCCACCGAGGGCCAGCCAGCGCTCCAGTGCGTCGCCGTAGACGTCGTCCGCCCCCGGCGACCCCGCGGTCAGCGCCTCCAGCGCGGCGTCCATGGCCACCTGCGCCGCGGCCACGCCGGTGCGCCGGGCGAGCGCGTCCAGCACCGTCTCCCCCGGCCGCCGCTCGGCCTCCTGCGGCAGGTAGCCGACGGTGGCCGACGGCGGGCTCAGCGAGATCTCCCCGGCCTCGGCCGGGAGCACCCCGGCCAGGGTCTGCAGCAGGGTGGACTTCCCCGCGCCGTTCACCCCCACCAGGCCGACCACGTCGCCCGGGGCGACGACCAGGTCGAGGTCGGTGAACAGGACGCGGGCGCCGTGACCGGCGGCCAGACCACGGGCGAGCAGGGTGGCGGACACCCGCCCATCGTGCCGACCGCCCGGGCCACCAGGTCACGCGGTGTCGACGCCCGACCCGCTCAGTCCGTGAACGGGCCGACGGCGTCCGGCGACTCGTCCTCCCAGGTCCCGCTGGACGGGTCGTCGGCCGCGCCGGTCAGCACGTCGTCGGCGATCTCGTCGAGCAGCCGCTCGAGCGAGGCGACCCCGGGGGCGACGTCGGCGTCGGTCTCCGGGCGGCGGACCAGCCAGGGCTGCAGGTCGTCGTACCCGCGCACCGACACCCGGCGCAGCGGCCGCACCCGGTAGTCCGGCAGCCCGCGCAGCCGCCGGGCCAGCTGCTGGTCGACCAGCACGGTCGAGGGGCGGGCGAGCGACGTGAGCCGGCTGGCCAGGTTCACCACCGGGGAGTACACGTCGCCGAGCCGGGTGAGCACCGGGCCGTAGGCGGCGCCGACCCGCAGCGGCGGCCGGTCCGGGGCATTCCACTCCTCGGGGAGCCGCAGCCCGATCTCGACGGCGTCGGCCGGTTCCGGGGCGGTGAACAGGACGCCGTCGCCCACGGTCTTGACCACCCGGCCGTGGTGCCGCGCGATCAGGTCGGCGGCCAGGCCCTCGAAGTCCTCGACCATCGTGCCGAGCTCCCGGCCGCCCATGCCGCGGCTCCGCGAGGTGTACCCGACCAGGTCGGCGAAGCCGACGGCCAGCTCCCGGCGGTCCACCGTCGCCGGATCGGTGGCGAACAGCCGGCCGGCGTTGGCCGCCAGGTGCCGGCGCCAGACGTAGTCCTGCAGCTCGCGCATGAGCGGCAGCAGCTGCTCGGCCGAGCGCACGACCCCCTCCTCGACCGCCTGCTGGGCGTCCGGCCCACGGTGCACGGGGTCCAGCAGCAGGGCGGCGAGCATGTCGGTCTGCCAGTCGGCGAGCCGGGCCAGCGACTGCCCGAGGGCCCGCGCGATCGAGGCCTCCGCCCGCGGGTCGACGAACCCGGTGTCGATCAGCGCCGAGAGCCGGGCGAGGGCGGTGACGTCGGCATCGGTGAAGGCCGCGTCGTCGTCGGCGACGTCGGCGAAGCCGAGCGCCCGCCACAGCCGCTGCGTGCGCTCCGGGGGCATCCCGGCCAGCGCGGCCACCTGGGCGCGCGTGTACCGGCGCGGCCCGTCGAGCAGCAGCCGCTCCAGGCTCTCCCGCGGGTCGGGGTCAACCACCGGCCGGGGTCAGCTCCTCGTCGGCGACGAGGCGGGAACGGCGCCCGCACGCCGGTCCGTCGCCCACCGTCCGCGAGGCGTTCACGGGGCCGCAACCTACCGAACGGCTGCCGGACAGGGTGTGCGCGGGGTCACTGCTCCGGGCGCGCCCGGGGCAGTGACCTGCTGGCCGCAGAGGGCCCCGATGCGCTTGGATGATCAGGCCGCCGGACCCGCCGGCGCCAGCGAGGAGGACGAGATCACCAGCGGCAGCCGGGCCGCCCTCGACCCCGTCCGGGTCGAGGTCAGTGCCCTCACCAAGAACTTCGGCAGCGTCCGCGCGGTCGACGACCTCTCCTTCACCGTCGAGCCGGGGCAGGTCACCGGTTTCCTGGGGCCCAACGGCGCGGGCAAGACGACGACGCTGCGGATGGCCCTGGGCCTGATCACCCCCGACCGGGGCACGACCACGTTCAACGGCACGCCCTACGCCGCGCTCACCGACCCGACCCGTCGGGTGGGCGCGGTGCTGGAGACGGCGTTCCACCCGGCCCGCAGCGGCCGCAACCACCTGCGCGTGTACTGCCGCGCGGCGGGGATCCCGCTGTCGCGCGCGGACGAGGTGCTCGACCAGGTCGGGCTCGGCCCGGCCGGCGGCCGGAAGGCCGGCGGCTACTCCCTCGGCATGCGGCAGCGCCTCGGGCTGGCGACGGCGCTGCTCGGCGACCCGGCGGTGCTCGTGCTCGACGAGCCGGCCAACGGGCTGGACCCCGAGGGCATCCAGTGGCTCCGCGGGTTCCTCCGGCACCTCGCGCACGAGCAGGGCCGCACCGTGCTGGTCTCCAGCCACCTGCTGGCGGAGGTGGAGCAGACCGCCGACCGGGTGGTCATCGTGGGGGCCGGCAGGCTGGTCCGTCAGGGCTCGCTGGCGGAGCTGCGCTCGGGCAGCGCCGGCAGCGTGCTGGTGCGCAGCCCGCAGACGGCCGCCCTGGCCGAGCTGCTGCGCACCGACGGCACGACGGTCGTCACCACGGACGGGCACCCGGACGGCCTGACCGTCACCGGCCTGCCGGTCGAGGAGGTCGGCCGACGCGCCTTCGCCGGTGGGATCGAGCTGCACGAGCTGCGCGCCCACACCAGCGGGCTGGAAGAGGTGTACTTCCAGCTCACCGCCGGCTCGGAGCAGTACGCCGCCGGCCGGCCCGACGCCGCCACCACCGGACAGGCGGCCGCCTGATGGGCGCCGTCATCGCGCGGCTGACCCGCGCCGAGTGGACCAAGCTGCTCACCACCCGGGTGTGGATCGGCCTGCTGCTGGGTTCCTGCGTGCTGGTCGGCGGCTTCGCCGCGCTGTTCACCGGTTTCGCCGGCAGCAGCGGCGGCGGTCCCGACGGGCAGGGCCTGCCGGCGGTCGGCACCCCGGACTTCGAGCAGCTCGCCCTCGGGGTGTCGGCCAACGCGACGGTGCTGTTCGTGGTGCTCGGCATCATCGGCACGACGCAGGAGTACCGGCACCGCACCGCGACCCCGACCTTCCTGACCAGCCCGCACCGCGGCCGGGTGGTGATCGCGAAGCTGCTGGCCTACCTGGTGGCCGCGATCCCCATGGCGCTGCTGGTGATCGCCGTCGACGTGCTGGTCGTCTCCGTGTACGCCGGTGCACGCGGTGCCGCCCCCTCGCTCAGCGGGGACAACCTGCGGGTGCTCGGCGGCGCCTGGGCGGCGCTGGTCATCTACGCCGTGATCGGCGTCGGCGTGGGTGCGCTGGTCCGCAACCAGGTCGGCGCCATCGTCGGCGTGCTCGTCTACCTGTTCGTGGTGGAGACGATCGTGCAGGCCATCCCGGCGATCAACGGTGCCTACAAGTGGCTCCCCGGCGGCGCGCTGGAGGCGATGACGGCCACCTTCGGCCAGACCGACCTGCTCAGCGCGTGGCAGGGCGGTCTGGTGCTGCTGAGCTACGGGCTGGTGGCCGCGGCCCTGGGCACCCTGCTCGCCGTCCGCCGCGACGTCGTCTGACCTGCAGCCTCGGCGGCCCGAGCCGTCCCGGCCGGCGTGAGACGGGACACGTGCGCCACCTCACGCAGCAGCGTCTACGCCTGGGGCCCCGGGCGTAGAGTCGGTACCCGGTCCAACGACGTCCACCGACGAAGAAGGCACTCGACAACGTGTCAACCGTGAGTTCATCCCAGCCCTCCTCCGCCTCTGCCAACCCGGTGGCGGGCTTCGGCACCAACGAGTGGCTGGTCGAGGAGATGTACCAGCAGTACCTCGCCGACCCACGCAGCGTGGACCAGGCCTGGCACGACTTCTTCGCCGACTACCGCCCGGGCAGCCCGGTGTCCGACGGCGCGGACCGCAGCTCCCGCACCGCTCCCGCACCGGAGCAGCCGGCACCCGCTCAGCCGGCCGCCACGAAGCCGGCCGCGACGACGCCGGCCGCGACGGAGCCGGCTGGTACCGAGGCCGCCGCGACGAAGCCGGCCGCATCCGCGCCGGCCACCGCCGAGCCGGCCGCACCGGCCCCTGCGGACGCCGAGGGCTCGGCCAACCGGCCCAGCAGCCCGGCCGTGCCCGCGGGCACCCCCACCCCTGCACCACGGGCCACCCCGGTCGACGCCCGATCGGAGGGCACCGTCGTGAACCGAGCAGCCGAGCGCGCCTCCCAGCAGGTGGCCGCCGCCCCGGCCAAGCCGTCGACCCGCGCGGGCGCCGCCCGGGCAGCGAGCGAGGACGCCGACGCCGGTCCCAAGCGCACCCCGCTGCGCGGTGCCGCGGCGAGCGTGGTCAAGAACATGAACGCGTCGCTGACCGTGCCGACGGCCACCAGCGTGCGCGCCGTCCCGGCCAAGCTGCTCGTGGACAACCGCATCGTCATCAACAACCACCTGGCCCGCGCCCGTGGCGGCAAGGTCTCGTTCACGCACCTGATCGGCTACGCGCTGGTCCGGGCGCTGGACAGCTTCCCGAACATGAACAACGCGTTCGCCGAGGTCGACGGCAAGCCGACCCTGGTGACGCCGGAGCACGTCAACTTCGGGCTCGCGATCGACCTGCCCAAGGCCGACGGCACCCGCTCACTGGTGGTCGCCTCGATCAAGTCCGCCGAGCAGATGGACTTCGCCGAGTTCTGGGGCGCCTACGAGGACATCATCCGGCGGGCCCGCGCCGGCAAGCTGACCATGGAGGACTTCTCCGGGACGACGATCAGCCTGACCAACCCGGGCACGATCGGCACGAACCACTCGGTTCCGCGGCTGACCACCAACCAGGGCACGATCGTCGGCGTCGGCGCGATGGACTACCCCGCCGAGTTCCAGGGGATGAGCCCCGAGGCGCTGGCCGAGATGGCCGTCTCGAAGATCATCACGCTCACATCGACCTACGACCACCGGGTCATCCAGGGCGCCGAGTCCGGTGACTTCCTGCGCCGGATGCACCAGCTGCTGCTGGGCGAGGACGGCTTCTACGACGACGTCTTCCGTTCCCTGCGGGTGCCCTACGAGCCGGTCCGCTGGGTGGCCGACAAGCGGGTCAGCCACGAGGGGCAGATCGACAAGGAAGCCCGGGTCATCGAGGTCATCGAGGCCTACCGGCGCAACGGCCACCTGATGGCCGACACCGACCCGCTCGAGTTCAAGATCCGCACCCACCCGGACCTGGACATCGTCCAGCACGGGCTCACGCTGTGGGACCTCGACCGCGAGTTCCCGGTCGGCGGCTTCGCCGGCGAACGGGTGATGAAGCTGCGCGACATCCTCGGGGTGCTCCGCCAGTCCTACGTCCGCACGGTCGGCATCGAGTACATGCACATCACCGACCCGGAGGAGCGCCGCTGGCTCCAGGAGCGGATCGAGGTCAAGGCCGACAAGCCCGCCCGGGAGAAGCAGAAGCGGGTGCTCGGCCGGCTGAACGCGGCCGAGGCGTTCGAGACCTTCCTGCAGACCAAGTACGTGGGCCAGAAGCGGTTCAGCCTCGAGGGCGGCGAGTCGGTCATCCCGCTGCTGGACGAGGTGCTGGTCTCCTCCACCGAGTACGGCCTGGACGAGGTCGCCATCGGCATGGCCCACCGCGGCCGGCTGAACGTGCTGGCCAACGTGCTGGGCAAGAGCTACTCGAAGATCTTCGGCGAGTTCGAGGGCAACATCGACCCGGGCACCGTGCAGGGCTCCGGCGACGTGAAGTACCACCTGGGCGCCGAGGGCACCTTCGAGCACGAGGGCCGCTCGATCGCGGTGTCGCTGGCCAGCAACCCCAGCCACCTGGAGACGGTCAACCCGGTGCTCGAGGGCATCGTGCGGGCCAAGCAGGACATGATCGACAAGGGCGAGGGCGGCTTCACCGTGCTCCCGGTCCTGCTGCACGGCGACTCCGCCTTCGCCGGCCAGGGCGTGGTGCAGGAGACGCTGAACCTCTCCCAGCTGCGCGGGTACCGCACCGGCGGCACCGTGCACGTGGTGATCAACAACCAGGTCGGCTTCACCACCAGTCCGGCGGCGGCGCGCTCGAGCCTGTACTCCACCGACGTCGCCCGGATGATCGGCGCCCCGGTCTTCCACGTGAACGGCGACGACCCCGAGGCCTGCGTCCGGGTCGCCCGGCTGGCGGTGGACTACCGGCAGGAGTTCAAGAAGGACGTCGTCATCGACCTGGTCTGCTACCGCCGCCGCGGGCACAACGAGGGCGACGACCCGTCGATGACCCAGCCGCTGATGTACGACATCATCGACCGCAAGCGCTCGGTCCGGAAGCTGTACACCGAGGCGCTGGTCGGCCGCGGCGACATCACGCTGGCCGATGCCGAGGAGGCGCTGAAGGACTACCGCGGGCAGCTCGAGCGGGCCTTCGCCGAGACCCACGACGCCCGGGACTCCTCGACGCCCGAGCCGGTCATGGACCCGCGCTCGCCGCAGCAGGCGACCGTCGACACCGCGATCAGCCCCGAGGTCCTCAAGACCATCGGTGACGCGCACGTCAGCTTCCCGCCGGACTTCACCCCGCACCCGAAGCTGCAGAAGATGCTGGAGCGCCGGGCGGCGATGGCCATCGAGGGCGGCATCGACTGGGCGATGGGCGAGCTGCTGGCCTTCGGTTCGCTGCTCATGCAGGGCGTGCCGGTGCGGCTGGCCGGCCAGGACTCCCGGCGCGGCACGTTCGTGCAACGGCACTCGGTCCTCATCGACCGGGAGAACGCCGCGGAGTACACGCCGCTGTCGAACCTGAGCCCGGACCAGGCGAAGTTCTTCGTCTACGACTCGCTGCTGTCCGAGTACGCCGCGCTCGGCTTCGAGTACGGCTACTCGGTGGCCAACCCCAAGGCGCTCGTCCTCTGGGAGGCGCAGTTCGGCGACTTCGTCGACGGCGCGCAGATGGTCATCGACGAGTTCATCAGCTCCGGCGAGGCCAAGTGGGGCCAGCGCTCGGGCGTGGTCATGCTGCTGCCGCACGGGCTGGAGGGCCAGGGGCCGGACCACTCCAGCGGTCGCATCGAGCGGTTCCTGCAGCTGTCCGCCGAGAACAACATGACGGTCGCCAACTGCTCGACCCCGGCGAACTACTTCCACCTGCTGCGCCGCCAGGCGCTGTCGGAGGTGCACCGCCCGCTGGTGGTGTTCACGCCCAAGTCGCTGCTGCGGGCGAAGGCGGCGGTCAGCTCGGTCGCCGACTTCACCGAGCAGCACTTCCGTCCGGTCCTCCCCGACCCGGGGGTCGCCGGCACGCCGCTGGACGGCGCGGCGGTGACGCGGGTGCTGCTGTGCAGCGGCAAGGTCAGCTACGAGCTGTTCTCCCAGCGGGAGAACGAGGGCCGGACCGACACCGCCATCCTGCGGGTCGAGCAGCTGTACCCGCTGCCGGCCGAGGAGATCGCCGAGGCGCTGGCCCAGTACCCCAACGCGACGGACGTGGTGTGGGTGCAGGAGGAGCCGGCGAACATGGGTGCCGCCCAGTTCATGCTGGTCAACCTGCCCGACGAGCTGCCCCCGGGCCGCACGCTGCGCCGGATCTCGCGCAAGGCCTCGGCCAGCCCGGCCGTCGGCTCGGCGAAGGTGCACGAGACCGAGCAGCGGGCGCTGGTGGCGCAGGCCTTCGCGGACTGACCTGCCGTGTACTTCACTGACCGCGGCATCGAGGAGCTGGCCGGCCGGCGGGGCGAGGAGGAGGTCTCCCTCGCCTGGCTGGCCGACCAGCTGCAGGCCTTCGTCGACGAGCACCCCGAGTTCGAGGTGCCCGTCGAGCGGCTGGCCACCTGGCTGGCCCGCGGCGGCACCGACGATGTTGATTGAGATCCTGCGGATCTCACCGCGGCCAGGAGCCGGCCCCGTCCCTGCGCTCCGCACCTCGCGGGGCGGCTCTCGTCAGTGCCGGGCATCGGTCGCCTCTGCCCGTCCCGACCGAGCAGGCCGCCGTCGGTGGGCGCGCCTCCGTCGGCTGAGCGGCGTGCGGGGAGACGCTGCGTAGGTGCTCGGTCACTCGCATGCCCTCTCCGGTCTCGCCGTCGGCGCCGCGACGCTGCCCTGGGCGCCGGTCCACGGCACCGTGGCCCAGGTCGCCTGGGTGTCCGCCGTCGGTGGGTTCGCGATGCTGCCCGACCTCGACCAGAAGGGGTCGACGATCAGCCGGATGTGGGGCCCGCTCACCGACGTCCCGTCCGGCGCGGTGAACGCCGTCTCCCGCGGCCACCGCTGGGGCACCCACGACGCCGTCCTGGCGCCGATGGCCTTCGGCCTGCTGGCCCATGCCGCGTCCTGGAACCACTGGTCGAGCCTGCTGCTGCTGGCGCTGGCCATCGGGCTCGCGCTGCGGGCGCTGCACGTCGTCATCCCGGGCCGGGCGGAGAACACCGTCATCGGGAACCTGGTGCTCTCCTGGGGCGGCGCCTGGCTGCTGCTGGCGCACAGCCCCGGCCCGACCTGGCTACCGCTGGCCGTCGTCGTCGGCGTGCTGACCCACGTCGCCGGGGACGGGCTGACGAAGGAGGGCGTGCCCGTGCCGGTGTTCTGGCTCCTCCGGCGCAGCCGGATCGCACCGGTGCACCTGCACACCGGTGCCCTCGTCGAGCGGGCCGTGCTCGTCCCGCTCTTCGTGGTGGCCACCGTGGCGTTCCTCGTCGCCAACACCGGCGCGCGCACGCTGGTCGACCCGATCCTGGCCCGGCTCGGCTGATCAGGCAGTACGGTCGGCAGCTGTGACCGGCGTCGCCGAGCGGCTGCTGGCCGGCGTGCTCGGGCGGGTGTCCCGGCCGAGCGCGGTGGTCGGCTCGTGACCGGGCACCTGTACGTCACCCGGCAGCTGACCGACGACGCGATGGCGGCGGTGGCCGAGCTCGGGGTCCCGGTCGTCGTCGGGGAGGAGCGGCCGCCGACCCCGGCGGAGCTGCGCCGGGACGCCGCCGGTGCGGTCGCGATCATCGCCACCCTCACCGACCGGGTCGACGCCGCCGTGCTGGACGCCGCGGGCGCCGGGCTGCGCGTCGTGGCCAACGTCGCGGTCGGCTACGACAACGTCGACGTGGCGGCGGCCCGGGCCCGCGGCGTCGCGGTGACCAACACCCCCGGCGTCCTGGACGGCGCGACGGCGGACCTGACCATGGGCCTGGTGCTCGCCGCCGCCCGCCGGATCGCCGAGGGCGACCGGTTCCTGCGCAGCGGGACGCCGTGGGTGTGGGGACCGCGGATGCTCGTCGGCCTGGACCTCTCCGCCGGTGCCACCCTGGGCATCGTCGGCTACGGCCGGATCGGCCGGGCGGTGGCCCGGCGGGCCCGCGCGTTCGACCTGCGGGTGCTGGCCACCCCGACCCGCAGCGGGCTCACCCCGGCCGAGCGCGACGCCGTCGAGTTCCGGGAGCTGCCGGACCTGCTCGCCTCCTCCGACGTGGTCACGCTGCACTGCCCGCTGACCCCGCAGACCCACCACCTGGTCGACGCCGCGGCGCTGGTCCTGATGCGGCCGACGGCGCTGCTGGTCAACACCGCCCGGGGCGGCATCGTGGACACCGACGCGCTGGTCGAGGCCCTCACCGGGGGGCGGCTGGCCGGCGCGGCCCTGGACGTGTTCGAGGACGAGCCGCACGTCGACCCGCGGCTGCTCGCTCTCCCGCAGGTGGTGCTGACGCCGCACCTGGGCAGCGCCGGCGACCGGACCCGCAGCGCGATGTGCGGGCTCGCCGTCGACAACGTCGCCGCCGTGCTCGCCGGCCGCCCTCCGCTCAGCCCCGTCGGGTGACGCCGTGCTCGACGGCACAGGCGGCCACGGCCTCGGCGACGGCGGTGACCACCCGCCGGTCCAGCGGGCTGGGGACGATGTACCCGGCGCTGAGCTCGTCGCCCACCACGTCCGCGATCGCGGTCGCCGCGGCGAGCTTCATCTCCTCGGTGATGCTGTGCGCCCCGGCGTCGATGGCCCCGCGGAACACCCCCGGGAAGGCCAGCACGTTGTTGATCTGGTTGGGCAGGTCGCTGCGGCCGGTGGCCACCACCGCGGCGTACCGGGCCGCCATCCCCGGGTCGACCTCCGGGGTCGGGTTGGCCAGCGAGAAGACGATGCAGTCCGCGGCCATGCCGGCGATCGCTGCCTCGGGCACCGTGCCGCCGGACAGGCCGAGGTAGACGTCGGCCCCCTCCAGCGCACCGACCACGGTCCCGGCGAACCCGCTGCTGTTGGTGCTCTCCGCGGCCCACCGCTTGACCTCGGTCAGGTCCTCGCGGCCGGTGTGCAGCACCCCGCGCGAGTCGGCGACCGAGATGTCGCCGATGCCGGCCCCGAGCAGGATCTTGGTGCAGGCGATCCCGGCGGCACCGGCGCCGGCGACGACCACCCGGAGGTCGGCCAGCGTCCGGCCGGTCACCGCGGCGGCGTTGCGCAGCGCGGCGAGGACGACGATCGCCGTCCCGTGCTGGTCGTCGTGCATGACCGGGATGTCCAGCCGCTCGCGCAGCCGGGCCTCGATGTCGAAGCAGCGGGGCGCGCTGATGTCCTCGAGGTTGATCCCCCCGAACGACGGGGCCAGCGCCGCGACGATCTCGACGATCGCGTCGGGGTCGGTGGTGCCGAGCACGATCGGCACGGAGTCCAGCCCGGCGAACTCGCTGAACAGGCAGGCCTTGCCCTCCATCACCGGCAGCGCCGCGGCCGGGCCGATGTCGCCCAGGCCGAGGACCGCCGTCCCGTCGGAGACGACCGCCACGACCCGCGGCGCCCAGGTGAACCGGCGGGCCAGCTCGGGCTCGGCGGCGATCGCGCTGGACACCCGGGCCACGCCCGGGGTGTACGTCAGCGCGAGGTCGGCGATCGACCCGATCGGCCGCCGACCGCGCACCGAGAGCTTGCCGCCCTCGTGCACCGCGAACGCGGGGTCGTCGGCGAACCGGTCGGGGGTGCCGCTCTGCACAGGTCCCATGCCACCGGGAGGCTAGGGCAGCGGTGGGGGCGGGGCGAGACGCTGCGGCCGGGGCCACAGCCGGAGGACGACGCGGCCCACGACGACCGCGGGGCCGAACGCCCGGCTGTCGTCGCCGACCAGCGGGTTGTCCCCCTCCACCCAGTGCCCGCCCGGGACGGCGCGGCGGACGCGCTTGACCACGAGCAGGTCCGGACGCGTGGGGAACCGGGCCAGCACGACCTCTCCGGGCCGGACCCGGCCGGACCGCCGCACCCGGCGCACCAGCAACCGGTCGCCGTGCCGCACGGTCGGCGACATCGACGGCCCGGTGACCCGCGCGAGCACCCACGGGGCGGCCAGGCCACCCGGGCCCTCCCCGCCGCCACCGCTGGACGTGTTCCCGCTGATCACCACGGGTAGGGTCGCAGACGACCGATCTCCCACGAACCCGGAGGCACCCCCATGCGTCTGTTCCGCATGTTCTCCACCGTGGAGGCCACCGCGCACTGCGACCTCCCCTGCGGCGTGTACGACCCGGCCCAGGCCAGGATCGAGGCCGAGAGCGTCAAGGCCATCCAGGAGAAGTACCAGGGCAACGAGGACCCGGTGTTCCGGACCCGCGCCATCCTGATCAAGGAGCAGCGGGCCGACCTGGTCAAGCACCACCTGTGGGTGCTGTGGACCGACTACTTCAAGCCCCCGCACTTCGAGAAGTACCCGCAGCTGCACGAGCTGTTCAACAAGGCCACCAAGCAGGCCGGCGCCGCCGGCGGCAAGGGCAGCATGGACCCGGCCGAGGGGCAGAAGCTCCTCGACTACATCGCGGAGATCGACAAGATCTTCTGGGAGACCAAGGCCGCTGCCTAGCCGAACAGCCCTGCCACTGCCGGGTCGTCCTCTCGGGCGGCCCGGCAGTGCTGTGCCCTGCCGCGCTGGACCCGGTGCCGGCCACTGCGCCCCGACCTTGGAGTGACCGCACCATGAGCCCCCGTTTCGACCTGCGCTCGCTGCTCGAACGGGTGGAGGCCGCCGCACCGATCGACGCCGTCGCCGCGGTCGCCGACCAGCTGGCCGTCCTCTCCGAGGCGACCGAGGTGTCCTTCCTCATCGCCGACTTCAGCGGCCACGCCCTGGTCCGGTTGAGCACCGCCGAGCGGACGCCGGAGGGCTCACGGACCCGCGGCCCCGAGTCGGCCGAGACGGTCCCGCTCGAGGGGACGGTCTACCGCCAGGTGCTGCGCACCCAGCAGGCCCACGTCTCGGTCACCGACCACGGCGTGTGCATGGTGGTCCCGGTCACCGACCGCGGCGACGCGATCGGCCTGCTGGAGCTCGTGCTCCCCGAGCCTCCCGACGAGCAGGTCCAGGCCGACATCCGAGCCGCCGGCCACGCCCTCGCCTACGTCCTCATCGCCAACCGCCGGCACACCGACCTCTTCGAGTGGGGCCAGCGGACCACCCCGTTCTCGCTCGCCGCGGAGATCCAGCGCCGGCTGCTGCCCCCCGCGTTCACCTGCGAGGCCGGGCAGTTCACCCTCGCCGGCTGGCTCGAGCCCGCCGCGACCGTCGGCGGGGACACGTTCGACTACTCGCTGGACCGGGACGCCCTGCAGGTGTCGATCACCGACGCCGTCGGCCACGAGGTGAGCGCCTCGCTGCTCGCCACGCTGCTGGTCGGCAGCCTCCGCAACGAGCGTCGTCGCGGGCTGCCGCTGGCCGAGCAGGTGGGCAACGCCGACCGCGCGCTGGCGGAGAACGCCGAGCCCGGCCAGTTCGTCACCGGGCAGGTCCTGCGGGTCGACCTGCACAGCGGGCGCGCGCAGATCGTCAACGCCGGGCACCCGCTCCCGCTGCGCCTGCGCGACGGCCGGGTGGAGGAGGTCGAGCTCGCCGTCGACCTCCCGTTCGGCGTCGAGCCGGAGTGGCCGTTCCGGCTCCAGGAGTTCCCGCTGGAGCCCGGCGACCGGATCGTGTTCGTGACCGACGGCATGCTCGAGCGCAACGCCGCCGCGGTCGACGTCGCCGCCGCACTGGCCGGCAGTGCCGCGCTGCACCCCCGCGAGGTCGTGCACGCCCTCGGGACCGCGGTCATGCGCGCCACTGGCGGCCAGCTCCGCGACGACGCCACGGTGGTCTGCCTGGACTGGTACGGCGGCCCGATCCGGGCCCGTGACAGCGCCGGCGGGGCCGGCCGCGGGCTCGCCTCGCGCTGACCGGACGGCGCGGCCCCGGCGCCGTGGTCACGCACCGGTAACCTCGGACTGCGATGCGCATCGACCGGGCCGGCTGGCCCTTCCTCGCCGTGCCGCTCGGCCTTGCTGCGGCGTCCACCGCCCTCGGCCGGGCGACCGGCCGCCGCTCGGCCCGCCTCGTGGCGTGGCCGCTCCTCGCGCTGTCCGGCTACCTGGCGGTGTTCTTCCGCGACCCCGACCGCCGGTGCGACGTCGTCCCGCCGGCCTCGGACGAGGTGCTCTCCCCGGCCGACGGCGTCGTCATGGTGGCCGGCGAGCCGCAGCCCGGGGTGGCCCCGGAGGGCGACTGGCAGCAGGTGAGCGTCTTCCTCTCCGTCGTCGACGTGCACGTCAACCGCGCCCCCTACCGCGGCCAGGTCACCGAGCACAGCTACCGGCCCGGCAGCTTCCTGGCCGCGTACCGCAGGGAGAGCGCGCACCGCAACGAGCGCAGTGAGCTGTGGGTCCGCGACGGTGACCGCACGGTCGTCTTCCGCCAGGTCGTCGGCGTGCTGGCCCGCCGCATCGTGACCCGGGTCGGCGTCGGGGCGCAGGTGGCGACCGGGGAGCGGATCGGGCTGATGAAGTTCGGGTCCCGGATGGACGTCTTCGTGCCGCGCGAGTGCACGGTCACCGTCACCGAGGGGCAGCGCGTGCGTGGCGGGGAGACCGTCATCGCCCGCTGGCCCGCGTCCCGCTGAGGGGGGACGGCGGGATGCCGGGCAGGCGCACGACCACCGTGGAGTTCGTCCGCGGCTCGGTCCGCGGCGGGCGGCGGCGGGCACGGTCGTGGCTGCCCAGCCTGTTCACGCTGGCCAACATGATGTGCGGCTTCTTCGCCATCCTGGTCGCCTTCCGCGGCGAGTACCGGCTGGCCTGCGCCCTGATCGCGCTGTCGGTGGTCTTCGACATCGCCGACGGCGCGGTGGCCCGGCTGGTGGGCGCCGTCTCGCCGTTCGGGCTGCAGTTCGACTCGCTCGCCGACCTGGTCTCCTTCGGGCTGGCGCCGTCCCTGCTGGTGTTCGCGCTGTTCTCCGACGGCCGGGACTCCCTGGACGCCCTGGGGTGGATCGCCTGCTTCCTGTGGGTGGCCTGCGCGGCGATCAGGCTGGCCCGGTTCAACACCACGATCGACCCGACGGCGGACAAGCGGTACTTCACCGGCCTGCCCAGCCCGGGCGCCGCCGGGGTGGTGCTGGCCAGCGTGTTCGCCTTCGCCGACCTCATGCAGGGCCGGGACCGGCTGTGGATGCTGCTGGTGGTCCTCGTGCCCGGGCTGCTGATGGTCAGCAACGTCCGCTACCGCTCGTTCCGGTCGCTGGTCAGCCCCAAGAGCGGCAAGCCCTATGGTCTGGTCGTCACCGTGGTCGTGGTGCTGGTGGGGCTGGCCACGGTGCCGACGGTGACCTGCTGCGTGGTGGCCTACAGCTACCTGGTCTCGCCGTTGGTGGTGCCCGTGCTGACGCCGCTGGGCCGGCTGGTGCCGGACCGGCTCAAGGAGGTGCTCTCGTGACCGTGCGACCGGTGCGACCGGACGACGTCCCTGCCGTGCTCGGGCTGGTCCGCGAGCTCGCCGCCTACGAGAAGGCCGAGCACGAGGCGCTGATGACCGCCGACCAGCTGCACACCGCGTTGTTCGGCGACTCCCCGGCGCTGTTCGGGCACGTCGCGACGGCCGACGGGTCGACCGAGGTGGTGGGCGTGGCGCTGTGGTTCCTGAACTTCTCGACCTGGCGCGGCACGCACGGCATCCACCTCGAGGACCTCTACGTCAGCCCCGGCTCCCGCGGCAGCGGGCTCGGCCGGGAGCTGCTGCGCACCCTGGCCCAGGAGTGCGTCGACCGGGGCTTCTCCCGGCTCGAGTGGTCGGTGCTGGACTGGAACACCCCGTCGATCGAGTTCTACAGGGCAGCCGGCGCCGTGCCGATGGAGGAGTGGACGGTCTTCCGGCTGACCGACGACGCACTCCCCCGCTTCGCCGCCGACCGGCGCTGAGGCACCCGAGCTGAAGGAGATCCACGCGTGACCACCGAGCGCGGCGAGTCCCAGTGCTGGCTGACCGACATGGACGGCGTCCTCGTGCACGAGGGCAACGCCCTGCCCGGCGCCGCGGACTTCCTGGCCCGGCTGGTGGAGCGCGAGCGCCGGTTCCTGGTGCTCACCAACAACTCGATCTTCACGCCGCGGGACCTGGCCGCCCGGCTCGCGCGCAGCGGCCTCGTCGTGCCCGAGAGCGCCATCTGGACCTCTGCCCTGGCGACGGCGGACTTCCTGTCCTCGCAGCTGCCCGGCGGCTCGGCGTACGTCATCGGTGAGGCCGGGCTGACGACCGCCCTGCACGAGGCGGGGTACACGCTCACCGACACCGACCCGGACTACGTGGTCCTCGGCGAGACCCGCAACTACTCCTTCGAGGCGATCACCCGGGCGATCCGGCTGGTCGGCGGCGGCGCGCGCTTCATCGCCACCAACCCCGACGTCACCGGCCCCTCGCCGGAGGGCCCGCTGCCGGCCACCGGTTCGGTCGCCGCGATGATCACCAAGGCGACAGGCGCCGAGCCCTACTTCGTCGGCAAGCCCAACCCGATGATGTTCCGCAGCGCGATGAACCGGATCGAGGCGCACTCGGAGTCCACCACGATGATCGGCGACCGGATGGACACCGACGTCGTGGCCGGCATCGAGGCCGGGCTGGAGACCATCCTGGTGCTCACCGGTTCGACGCAGGCCGAGGACGTCAGCCGCTTTCCCTTCCGCCCCAGCCGGATCCTGCCCTCGATCGCCGAGGTCATCGACCTGATCTAGCGGTCGAGGAAGGCCAGCCGGGCCTCCGGGGTGGCCAGCAGGTACAGCTCCACCGCCACGGCGGCGAGGACCGGGACGCCGATCAGCGGCCGGTCGGCCTGGAACGCCGCCGTGTAGCCCAGCACCCCGAGCAGCAGCTGCAGCACGATCACCGGCCCGCGGGCCCACGCCGACACCCGCCACAGGCCGACGGCGCCGGCGGCCAGCAACGCGGCCGCCATGCCCACGTAGACGACCTGGCCGAGCGCCCCGGCCACGCTGTCCGGCGAACCGGTCAGCGTGAGGTAGAGCAGCACCAGCGCGAGCAGTGCCGCCGCGGCCGCCTCGACCGCCACGACCAAGGCAGCCCCCCGGACGGCGCCCGGCGCGCTGCCGCGCGGCCGTGCCGGCTTCGGCGCGGTCGGCTGCGCCGCACCACCCAGCAGCCCCTCGGCACGGGGACGGCGGCGGCCGGGGACGCCCCCGTCGTCGTCGGAGACCTGGCCTGGCACGGCGCCGAGGCTACGCCGGGAGGCTGCCGCCGACATGCGCCGTCCGGGTCCGCGGCCGGCGGTCGATAGGTTGAGGCCATGCGTGCGCTGCTGGTGGCGAACCCGGCGGCGACCACGACCACCCGCAAGGTGCGCGACGTGCTGGTGCGGGCGCTGTCCACCGAGCTGAAGGTCGACGTCGCGGAGACCACGCACCGCGGGCACGCGCGTGAGCTGGCCGTCGAGGCGACGGCCGACGGGGTCGACGTCGTGGTCACCCTGGGCGGCGACGGCACGGTCAACGAGGCCGCCAACGGCCTGCTCGCCGGCGGGCCCGGACCGCACGTCCCCACCCTCGCCGTCGTCCCGGGGGGCTCGACCAACGTCTTCTCCCGCGCCCTGGGCCGCTCGCGCGACCCGGTGGAGGCGACCGGCGAGATCCTCGACTCGCTGCGCGCCGGCCGCACCCGGCTGGTGCCGCTGGGCACCGCGTCGGCCCGCACCGACGACGCGGGGACGGCGGACGGCTGGACGGTGCACCGCTGGTTCGTCTTCGCCGCCGGCATGGGCTTCGACGCCGACGTGATCTCCCGCGTCGAGGCCCAGCGGGCCCGTGGACGGCGTTCCACCGGCGCGCTCTACGTCCGCTCCGGGGTCGCGTCCTTCCTGCTCGGACGGGACCGGCGGCGCCCTCCGCTGACCCTGGCGCCGTCCGGCGAGCCCCCGGTCGACGGGCTCTTCCTGGCGCTGGTGTCCAACGTGAGCCCGTGGACCTACCTCGGTGCCCGGCCGATCAACCCGAGCCCCGAGGCGACGCTGGACACCGGGCTCGACGTCTACGCGATGGGCCGGGTCGGGGTCGTCCGGATGCTGCACCACCTCCGCCAGACGATGGCCGACCGGCCCGACCCGCGCGGCCGCGGCGTCCACCGCTGGCACGACCTGGCCGAGCTGGAGCTGACCGCGTCCCGGCCGCAGGGCTGGCAGCTGGACGGCGACCACCTCGGCGTCGCCACCGGCCTGCGGGTGCGTTCGGTCCCCGACGCCCTCCGGGTCGTCGTCTAGGAAGGCCTGCTGCAGGGGGTGTGTCGCTGACGTCACCCGCGACGAGTGGCGAGCCTCGCACACGCATGGTGAGCTTGCTCTCACGGAGCCCGGCGACGTGGCGACTGCCTTGACAGCCGGTGCCTTCGTGAAAGCATCACAAGCAAGCAACCTGTCGGTAACACGGCGGGCGGTCGCCGTACTACGCGCTGAGATCCCAGCGCGCTGACCTGCGGGGGCGGTCTACGGACCGGCGACCGACATCCTGACGAGATCGAGGAGTACACCGCCATGGACTGGCGCCACCGCGCGCTCTGCCGCGACGAGGACCCGGAGCTCTTCTTCCCCATCGGGACGACGGGCCCTGCGGTCGTGCAGATCGAGCAGGCCAAGGCCGTGTGCCGACGCTGCCCGGTCATGCAGTCGTGCCTCGAGTGGGCACTGAGCTCCGGTCAGGACTCCGGGGTGTGGGGCGGCCTGTCCGAGGACGAGCGCCGCGCCCTCAAGCGCCGCACCGCCCGCACCCGGGTCCGCACCGCCTGACGAAGGACCCCTCCTCCTCACCCTTCGCACGCGCAGGGTGAGCCTCGGGAGGGGGCCGTCAGCACGAGCCGTCCCTCCGGGACGGCTCGTGCTGCGTTCAGCGGCGGGGACGGCCGGCACCGGGGAGGGTGAGCACGACCTCGGTCCCCGGCCCGCCGGCGGCGGGGGCACCCATCGCCAGGCTGCCGTGCAGCTCGCTGGTGACCAGCGTCCGCACGATCTGCAGCCCCAGCCCGGTGCTCGCCGCCGGGTCGAAGCCCGGCGGGAGCCCCCGGCCGTCGTCCCGGACCCGGACGACCAGGTCGTGCCCGTCCCGCACGGCCGCCAGCACGATCGTCCCGGGCTCACCGTCGGGGAAGGCGTGCTCCGCGGCGTTGTGCAGCAGCTCGGTCACCGCCATCACCAGCGGGGTCGCCGCCGCAGCGGGCAGCTCACCGAAGGCGCCGTCCCGGGTGATCCGGGCCGCCGGTCCGACCGACGTCACGTCGCCCAGCATCGGCAGCACCTGGTCCAGCACGTCGTCGACCTCGACGACGTCCTCCCGGCTCCCGGCCAGTGTCTCGTGCACGACGGCGATCGACGCCACCCGGCGCACCGACTCCTCCAGCGCGGCCCGGGCGGCCGGCTCGGTCATCCGCCGGGCCTGCAGGCGCAGCAGCGCGGCGACGGTCTGCAGGTTGTTCTTCACCCGGTGGTGGATCTCCCGGATGGTCGCGTCCTTGGTCATCAGCGCGCGGTCCCGGCGGCGCACGTCGGTGACGTCGCGGACCAGCACCAGCGCGCCCGCCTCGCCGCCGGGGGCCTGCAGCGGCAGCGCGCGCACCAGCATCGTCGCGGCGTCGTTCTCCACGTCCATCGGGTCGGGGAACCGCCCGGCGACGGCGGCGCTGATGCTCGCGGCCACCGCCTCCCCTGCCACCCGGTCGGCCGAGACGCTGCGGGTCACCTCGGCGAGCGGGGAGCCGACCACGTCACCGACGACCCCCATCCGGCGGTAGGCCGACAGCGCGTTGGGGCTGGCGTAGACGGCCCGCCCGCCGGCGTCCAGCCGGACCAGCCCGTCGCCGACCCGGGGGCTCATCTCCGCGTCCTCGAGCATCCGCGGCGGGAACGTGCCGGCGGCCACCATCAGCGAGAGGTCCGCGGCGATGTCGAGGTAGGTGAGCTCCAG
Source organism: Geodermatophilaceae bacterium URHA0031 (assembly GCA_000620205.1). GTDB lineage: Bacteria > Actinomycetota > Actinomycetes > Mycobacteriales > Geodermatophilaceae > Modestobacter. The sequence goes on from JHVP01000002.1 coordinate 102,303, forward strand.
CGTGGACGGCGACCGGGTCGCCGCCAGGTTGGTGTCCTTGGCCAGGACGGCGACCACCACGCCGTCGTGCCGCACCGGGATGAACTCCCGGCGCCGCGGCGCCGCCCCGGACCAGTCCGGGTCCCCCTCGGTGATCGGCCGCCCTGCCTCGTGGGCCGCCAGCAGCGGCTCGGCGAGCTGCCCGGTCACCTCGGTGCCCACCAGGTCGTCGGGCCGGCTGGTGGGCGCGGTGAGCGGGCGGACCTGGGCGACGCACCACCAGGCCCCGCTGTGCAGCGGCACCCAGAGGGTGAGGTCGGCGAAGGACAGGTCGGCCAGCAGCTGCCAGTCGGCGACGAGCCGCCGGGCGTGGTCCACCTGGGACGGGCTCGCCGAGCCGCGGGTCAGACGTTCGGACAGGCTGCTCATCGTGGACGAAGCCTATTGCGGAGCCCGGCGCGACCCGCGCCCTACCCTGCCCCGGTGACCTCCTCCGCCCTGACCGTCGACGATGCCGACCCGGCCGACTTCGCGCGCATCGCCGAGCTGACCGTCGGCGTCTACACCGGCGAGCACCTCGCCGGGGCCGGCTACGTCCCGCAGCTGGCCGACGTCGCGGGCCGGGCGGACCGCGCCGAGCTGCTCGTTGCCAGGGACGGGTCCGGGACGGTCGTGGGCAGCGTCGCGCTGGTGCTGGCCGGGGACTTCGGGGAGGTCACCGAGTCCGAGGACGAGGCGGCGTTCCGGATGCTGGTCGTGGACCGGGCGCGGCGGGGGCAGGGCATCGGCGAGGCGCTGGTGCGGGGCTGCCTCGACCGGGCCCGCGCGGCCGGGAAGCGGCGGATGGTGCTCTCCACCGACCCCCGGATGACGGCGGCGCACCGGTTGTACGAGCGGCTGGGCTTCACCCGGCTGCCCGAGCGCGACTGGACGCCGGCCGCGGGCGTCGACCTGCGGGTCTACTCCCTCGACCTCTGCTGAAGGACCCCGCCGCCCCCCACCGCCCGCGAGCTCGCGACGGGCCCCTGCCGCGGGGCCGTCACATAGGGAGAACGGTGGCGATGAGGTCGCCCTCCTGGAGGACCTCGCCCTCGACCACGTGCAGCTCACCGATGGTGCCGGCGCGCTCGGTCAGCACCGGGATCTCCATCTTCATCGACTCGAGGATCACCAGCGTGTCACCGGCTGCGACCTCGGCGCCGGGTGCCACGAGGACCTTCCACACGCTGGAGACCATCTCGGCGTGGATCTCCTCGACGACCACCGGTGTCTCCTGTCTCCCGCGTTGACCCGCCGGACCTGACGGTGTGCTCATGAAAGCACGCGTCGGACCGCCGTCCGCAGCTCCGGCGAACTGGGCCGCGTCAGGAGCGGTCCGGGACCAGCGACCCGGCGATGCGCTGCAGCACGCCGCAGACCGCCTCGCCGTCGTGCGGCACACCGGAGTCCGGCAGCCCGACGAGCACCTCGGTGGCGGCGCTGGCCGCCCGTGCGGCGCTGGGTGCAGCGACGCTCACCGTGGCCAGCAGCGCGTCGTACCAGCCGTCGAGCCGGTCACCGGGGTCGTAGCCGCTGACCGCGACGACCTCGGCCCCCAGCAGTGGCCGGCGACCGCTGCGCGCCGGGACGTCGGGCAGCCGCCCGGTCACCCGGCCCGCGGTGCCGGGGGGCAGCGTGGACCGCAGCTGGACGGCGACCGCGGCGCGCGGCACCGCCGTCTCGACCACCGGGTCCGGGGCGCCGCCGGACACGCTGCGCAGGGTGAGCTCGACGGCGTCCACGTTGTGCGCCCGCTCGAGCACGGCCATGTCCAGGGAGAAGCCGGCGGCGACCTCGGCCAGCTCACCCCCCGGGTCGATGCCCACGGTCACCAGCCCGCGCCAGCCCAGCTCGGGGAGGCGGCGGGCGGCGGCGGGCAGCGGCCCGAGGCCGGCCGGCGGGGTCCAGGAGACCCGCGGCGTCCCGCCGGCGCGGTCCCGCAGCACCGGGGTGACGTGGTGCAGGCCCTCGGCGGTCACCCAGGCCAGGAAGCCCTGCTCGCTCGCCGGCTCGACGCCGTCACCACCGAGGCGTTCCAGGACCTCCGGGTCCTGCCCGACCCAGGTGAGCCCGGCCGCGGTCACCGCGACGGCCAGCCGCGCGTCGCCGGCCAGGGCCGGGGGCACCGGCAGGACGGCGTCCACCCGGGTCCGGCGGGCGGCCTCGACGATGCGTCGCGCGTCCAAGTAGGACTCGGTCGCCGGCGCCGGGCCGAGCAGCACCGACTCGTCGGCCATCCGCACGTGCCGGGCGTCCCGCTCGGACTCCGAGTACACCGCGACCGACTTCAGGCCGAGCCGGGTGCACGCCCGGATCACCGCGCAGGCCATCGGCCCCCGGCCGGCCACGAGCACGCTCTCCACGGCTGTCTGGACCACGTCGTCCTCCTGCCCCGACTCGCGCCGGTCTCGTCCCCCGTCACCCCGGCTGCACTCCCGAGGCCCTGCACCACCGCACGTGCCCACGCCGGCACGTGAGATCCTTGCCCGGTCAGCTTGACCGGTCTCCCGGTGTACGCACCCCTACCGGTCCCGGACAACACACCCACGAGGGAGAGGAGGGCAGCGATGTCCAAGCGTGGACGCAAGCGGCGCGCCCGCAAGAAGAGCGGCGCCAACCACGGCAAGCGCCCCAACGCCTGAACGAGGACCCCGTCCTCCTCACCCCTCGCATGCTCGGGGCGAGCCTCTGGACGGGGCCCACGGGGCGCCCTCTCCGCTCAGGCGGAGGGGCGCTCCCCCGGGGTCTCGCTGACCGTCTCGACGCTGGTCCGCTCCACCCAGACCTGGGTGCCGTCCTCCTCGAAGGAGACGGTGGTCAGCTGGACCTTGATCCGGTCACGCAGCCCCACCGGCGTCGGGTCGCCACCGCAGCGGCGCCGGACCAGTGCCTTGAACTCCTGCTCGATGCCGAACTGCCGCAGGCACGGCGAGCAGTCCTCGAGGTGCTCGGCGATGACCTCGCGGCGGGCGTCGTCGGTCTCGTGGTCGAGGAACTCGAAGACGTGCGAGAGCACGTCGTCGCACGAGGTGATGTCGTCGGCGCCATGAGCGTCGGTGGTCATGAGTGCGCCTCCTCTGCAGCTCCGGCGCGGACGAACCCGCGCTCCCGGGCGTAGTCGGCCAGCAGCTTCTGCAGCCCGCGGCGACCGCGGTGCAGCCGGGACATCACCGTGCCGATGGGCGTGCCCATGATCTCGGCGATCTCCTTGTACGCGAAGCCCTCGACGTCGGCGAGGTACACCGCGAGCCGGAAGTCCTCCGGCAGCTGCTGCAGGGCCTCCTTGATGTCGGAGTCCGGGAGGTGGTCCAGCGCCTCGATCTCCGCGGAGCGCAGGCCGCTGGAGGTGTGCTCCTCGGCCGCGTAGAGCTGCCAGTCCTGCACCTGCTCGGTGGGGTACTGCTGCGGCTGCCGCTGCTTCTTGCGGTAGCTGTTGATGTAGGTGTTCGTCAGGATCCGGTACAGCCAGGCCTTGAGGTTCGTGCCCTCGGCGAACTGGTGGAACGCGGAGTACGCCTTGACGAAGGTCTCCTGCACCAGGTCCTCGGCGTCGGAGGGGTTGCGGGTCATCCGCAGCGCCGCCGGGTACAGCTGGTCCAGGTAGGGCAGGGCATCCCGTTCGAACCGGGCGTCGCGCTGGGCCCGGCTCTCCGCCTCGGCGGACCGACTCCCGTCGGCACGCGCCTCGGGTGTCTCCTCGGGGACCGGCGGGGCCGTCTCCTCGGCGGGGGTGTCGATCGCGGGCTCCTCGGGCACCGACCGTCCTCTCTGCGGCGCCCGGGAGCGGGCTACCACGTCGGTCGATCCTAGCCGGGTGCGGTCAGGTCGGCCGGGGGGACGGCGGGAGGGCGCTGAGCCGCGCGGGATGCGCGCCGGGGCGCTCGGGACTGTGCTGCTCACGGTCAGGTGAACCGCGCCCACCGGGCTCCTGTTCCCGATCGCCGGACCCCTCGCCCGCGCCGTCTCCTAGGCTGCTGCGCCGTGGCAGCGACCCCGGCGGTGCGGACCCTGGACCAGGCCCGGGTGGCCTACTCCCTGCACGAGTACGACCCGGCCGACGGTGCCGAGGGGCACGGTTACGGCGAGGTCGCCGTCGCCGCGCTCGGCGCCGACCCCGCCCAGGTGTTCAAGACCCTCGTCGCCCAGGTGGACGGCCGGCTGACCGTCGCGGTGGTGCCGGTGAGCGGTCAGCTGGACCTCAAGGCGCTGGCCGCCGCGGCCGGCGGCCGGAAGGCGGCGATGGCCGACCCGGCCGACGCCGAGCGGAGCAGTGGCTACGTCCGCGGTGGCATCAGCCCGCTCGGCCAGCGCAAGGCGTTGCCGACCGTGGTCGACGAGAGCGCGCTCGGCTTCGCCACGGTCATGGTGAGCGCCGGGCGCCGCGGCCTGCAGGTCGAGCTCGACCCCGCCGACCTGGTGCGGCTGACCCGGGCGAGGACCGCGGCGATCGCCCGCTGCTGACCGGCCGGTCAGTCCGCCGGCCGGGCGTACGGGGTCAGCAGCTGGTCGACCGGGGCGAAGTCGTCGGTGAGGACGGCGGCGTCGCCGATGAACGCGGTCAGCTCGGCGCCGTCGGCGACCTGCCAGGCGAGCCCGCGCTCGGCCATCGCCGCGGCGATCGCGTCGACCGGGAGCGGCCGCCGCGAGGCGACGGCGACGACGTTGCCACCGTCGGCGCCGGACAGCACCGGTGCGCGGGCCAGCAGCAGCACCTCCGGGAAGACCTCCCGCAGGGTGGCCAGCTCGGCGCGCACGAAGGACAGCGGGGGGTGGTCGATGAGGTTGACCGCGTAGACACCGTCGTCTTTGAGCGCGTCGTCGACCAGCCCCAGCGCCTCGGCCGTGGTCAGCTGCCAGGGCACCGACAGCCCGCCGAAGGCGTCGCCGACGACCAGGTCACGGGTGCCGGCCTCCTCGGTCTGCAACCCGACCCGGGCGTCACCGACCCGCACCTGCAGCTCGGCGGAGGTCTGCAGCCCCAGCGCGTCCCTGTCCAGCTCCACCACGCCGGGGTCGACCTCCAGCACCCGGCTGACGGTGCCGGGGCGGACGTCGGCCAGGTAGCGGGGCAGGGTCAGCCCGCCGCCGCCGAGGTGCAGCGCCGACAGCGGCTCGCCCGCGGGGGCCTGGGCGTCGGTGACCGCGGCGATGGCGCGGACGTACTCGAACTCCAGGTGCCGGGGGTCGGCCAGGTCGACGTAGGAGTGCCGGAGCGTGTCGAGCACGAGCACCCGGCCGTCGGCGCCGTCGGCCTGGACCCGGGCGCAGTGGTAGGCGGTCTCCCGCTCGCACGGGGTGGGTGCCAGGGCGGCCAGCACCGGCGCGCCCACGGCGAGGACCATCAGCCCGACCGGCAACCGGTCGGCCACCCCGGGCGCCCGGCGGCGGAGCAGCACGGCGAGCGCCAGGCCGGCCAGGACCACGACGACGCCGGTGCCGACCAGGATGACGCTGCTGGGCAGCACGGCCACCAGCACGAACCCGGTCGCGAAGGTGGCCACGATCCCGCCGAGCGTGCCGATGCCCGACAACCGGCCGACCACCGACCCGGTCTCGGCCAGGCTGCCCAGCTGCAGGGCGACGACCATCGGCGGGACCGCGGACAGCAGCGCCGCCGGCACGATGACGGCGACCGCGGCGAGCAGGAGCACGTTCCCGGCCGCGGCACCGGTGAGCAGCGCGCCGGCGAAGCGGACCAGCGGCAGCACGGCGACCACCAGGGCCCCGCCGGCGACGAGCAGCGGCGCGAGCAGTCGCCGCGGGTCGGTGCGGTCGGCCACCGCGCCACCGGCCCAGGCGCCGAGCGCGATCGCGGCGAGCGCGAACCCGATGACCGCCGTGCTGGTCTGCAGGGTGATGCCGACGTAGGGGGCGATCAGCCGCAGGCCGACCACCTCGAGCACCAGCACGGACCCCGAGGCCAGGAAGGTGACCGCCGCGGCCGTCCAACCGGGGAGTGCCCGCGAGCCGGCGGCCGGCCGGGGTGGGGTCACGCTCAGAACAGCGCCGGCTGGTCGGCCGGGACGCTGACGGACTCCTGCCGCGCGGTGAGCTGGACGCCGTTGTTCGCCACGTTGCCCACGGCCGAGCCCACCGGGCGGATCTCCAGCCGCTCGACGAACTCCGGCGGGGTCGGCTGGGCGACCTCGGTGACGTCCTCCCTCGCCGGGTCGAGCCAGTCGGCCCAGCGCTCAGGGGGCAGCACCAGCGGCATCCGCGGGTGCACCTCGGCCAGCGCGCCGACCGCGGGGGCGGTGACGACGGTGCAGGTGTACAGCCGGTCCTCGCCGCGGCCCCACACCTCCCACAGCCCGGCGAAGGCCAGGCCCGACCCGTCCTCCGGTGTCACGAAGTACGGCTGCTTGCCGGGGGTGTCGAGCTTCTTCGCCCACTCGTACCAGCCGTCGGCGGGGACCAGGCAGCGCCGGGTGGCCGCGGCGGTGCGGAAGGCAGGCTTCTCGGTCAGCGACTCGACCCGGGCGTTGAGCATCCGGTTGCCGACCGACACGTCCTTCGCCCAGGAGGGCACCAGCCCCCAGCGCACGGCCCGCAGCTCACGGTGCCCCCCGCCGGTGAGCGCGCCCTCGGCGTCCCGCTCCTTCTTGTGCCGCACCACGTAGACGTCCTTGGTCGGCGCGACGTTGTAGTCGGCGGGCAGCGGGGCCTGCCCCTCGGCGGCGACCGCCTCGAACTCCACGACCAGGTCCTCAGGACGGCGGCTGGCGGCGTAGCGACCACACACGGCGATCTCCTCCCGGACGGGCGACAGTTCGAGCTTAGAAGGGCGGCGGCTCGTCATCCGGCGGCGGCTCGGGTTCCGGCGCAGGCGGGAGTCGCATGCCCGGGGGCCGGGTCGTCCGGGTCACGCCCGAAGGCGTGGTGACCTGCAGGACGCCGTCGGGGGTCATGGTGAACCGCCAGCCGGGGGCGAAGGTCTTCAGTCGGTGATGGGAGCGGCACAGGCAGCACAGGTTGGCGCAGTCGGTGGCCCCGCCGCAGCTGTGGGGGATGACGTGGTCGAGGTCGGCCCAGCCCACCCGTTGCCCGCAGTTGGGGAACCGGCACCGCCGGTCCCGCGAGGTGACGAAGGACCGCTGGCGGGCGGTGGGCTCGTAGGCATCCGTCTCCGGCGGCGGGCCGGCGATCAGGCAGTCGCAACCCTCGTAGGGGCGGGTGGGACAACCGCGGCGAGCCAGCCGGGTCAGGTCAGCGGGGGTGAGGATGGCCAACAGGTCCCCGTCCGGGCCGGTGACCGCAAATGTCAGTGTCCCGCCCTCCGGCGTGGTGAGGCCGAGGGCACCGACCCGGGCCAGCAACTCACGCACGTGGGCGGCGGTGATCGGCAACCCGTTCACCTCACCCGGCGTGCTCCTGGTGCCGCCCAAGGCGTCCAACCCGGCGGTCACGGTCACGTTCGCCGAGACGTGGGGCAGGCCGGAATCGGCCGGGCGGCGGATCAACAGCGACAGCACGTGCGCCCGCAGCGCCCCGATCCGGCGCGGGTCCCCGTCGGCCTTCAGCATCTTCGCCAGCTGGTCGACGACGTCGAAGCACTCCACGGCCTCGTCGGTGGGCAGGTCGGCGGCCAGGGTCGCCCGGCCGTCGGTGGCGTTGGGGTAGACGTGCACGTCGGCGGTCTTCGCCGCCTCCTCCCGGCGCACGTCCGCCGCCTCGGCGTCCAGCTCCACCATCAGCTCGACCGCCCGGTCCCGGAGCCGGTACACCGACAGGCCGGTGGCCTCCGGGAGCAGGGCGTCCTCGACCTGCCCAGCCACATCGGCGGTGGTGTGCATGAGCACCTCGGCCAGGGCCTGCGCGCGGCGCTCGTCCAGGTCGCCTGCCCGCAGCGCGGCGAAGGTGGCGGGGAGCTTCTTGTGCCAGGTCAGGGCGTGGTCGAGCTTCTTGGCCGCGGTGCTGCGGCCGAGGTTGAGCACCGTGGCCAGCTCGGCGGTGAAGAACTCACTGATCCCCACCCCGGCATCGCCACCGGACCAGCCGGTGCGGCGGGCGCCGGGGGTGCCCGGCTGCGGGTCCGCACTCGCCGGGCGGGCACCGGCCAGCGCCAGGATCAGCTCCGCCTCCTCCGCGGTGTCCCGCGCCCGCCGCCGCTGCACGTCCTGCAACCGGGCGGCCACCCGCTCCGGCGACATCGAGTCGGGCCGGGCGTGCCCGTCACCGATCCAGAACACGTCGACCCGCGACCGCGACGACCCGGGCATCCCCAGCCCCGGTGCCGCCGTCGTCTCCACGGACCGAACATACGTTCGAGGTACGACAGTTCCGGCTCAGCCCGACGTGCTGCATGCAGCGGGCTGACGGGGTAGGACGGATGGGGACATCCGACGGAGAGCACCAGAAGGAGCACGACGACGTGACGACCACCCAGGCTCCCTCATCCGAGCACCCGAAGACCGCGAGCGACGCAGGCGCGCGCCCGTACGCGACGATCAACCCCTACACCGGCAAGACCGAGCAGGAGTTCCCCTTCCTGGAGACCAGCGAGGTCGACGCCGTCGTCGAGAAGGCGCACACCGCGTTCCTCGACTGGCGCCGGCGCTCCGTCGAGGAGCGCGCCGCGGTGGTGAAGAAGGCCGCCGAGCTGATGCTCGAGCGCACCGACGAGTTCGCCGCGCTGATCACCAAGGAGATGGGCAAGCGCATCCAGGAGGCGGCCGGTGAGGTCCAGCTGGCCGCCAGCATCCTGAGCTACTACGCCGACAACGGCCCGCGCTTCCTCGAGCCCAAGCCGATCGACGTCATGCAGGGCGAGGCCGTCGTGGTCAACGAGCCGACCGGCGTCATCCTGGCGATCGAGCCGTGGAACTACCCGCTCTACCAGGTGGTCCGGGTCGCCGGGCCGAACCTGACCCTGGGCAACACCATCCTGCTCAAGCACGCGGAGAACAACCCGCAGTGCGCCCTGGCGCTGGAGCGGCTCTTCCGCGACGCCGGGGCCCCCGAGGGCGTCTACACCAACCTGTTCCTGCGGATCGCCGACGTCGAGCAGGTCATCTCGAACAAGTACGTCCAGGGCGTGACCCTGACCGGCAGTGAGCGGGCCGGCAGCAGCGTCGCGCAGCTGGCCGGCAAGCACCTGAAGAAGTCGGTGCTCGAACTGGGCGGCAGCGACCCGTTCATCGTGCTCGACGCCCCCGACGTCGGCCGAACGGTCAAGGCCGCCACGATGGCCCGGATGGCCAACACCGGCCAGGCCTGCATCGCCGCCAAGCGGATCATCGTGCTCGACGAGGTGTTCGACGACGTCGTCGGCGGCCTGAAGCAGGCGTTCTCCACCTTCACCCCGGGCGACCCGGCCGACCCGTCGACGACCCTGGGCCCGCTGTCGACCGAGCGGGCCGCCCAGGACCTGGCGGCGCAGATCCAGGACGCCGTCGACAAGGGCGCGACGGTGCTCGCCGGCGGCGGCCGCCCCGAGCACGACGGCGCCTTCGTCGAGGCCACCCTGCTGACCGATGTCACGCCGGACATGCGGGCGTACCACGAGGAGCTCTTCGGTCCGGCCGCGGTGGTCTACCGGGTCGCCGACGAGGACGAGGCCATCGCGCTGGCCAACGACAGCGACTTCGGGCTCTCCGCGGCGGTCTACTCCGGTGACACCGAGCGGGCCCGGTCGGTGGCCGACCGGCTGGAGTCCGGCATGGTCTGGATCAACCAGCCCTCCGGTTCCTCCCCCGAGCTGCCCTTCGGCGGGGTGAAGCGCTCCGGCTACGGCCGCGAGCTGTCCGAGCTCGGCATGTTCGAGTTCGCCAACCGGCGGCTGGTGCGGACGATGCCGGCGAAGAAGCAGGCGTCCCCGGCGCAGCACACCGGCGGGTGACGCCGGGGTGAGCATCGCAGGGAGCGCCAGCGACCGAGGATCGGAGCCGGGGCGGAAGCCGACCCGACGACCCGGCGGGTGACACCCGGCTCCGGGCGCTGTCGCAACGGCGCCCGGAGCTGCCATCCTCTGCGCTCATGAGGTTCACGACGACCGTCGAGCTGCACGGGAAGACCGCGACCGGCATGGCGGTGCCGCCGGAGGTGGTCCTTGCGCTGGGCGGCGGGAAGAAGCCGGCGGTGACGGTCACGGTCGGCGGGCACACCTACCGGACGTCGATCGGGAGCATGGGCGGCCGCTCGCTGATCCCGCTGAGCGCGGAACGCCGGGCGGCCGCCGGGGTCGCGGCCGGCGACGAGGTCGAGGTGGACGTCGAGCTCGACGACCAGCCGCGCGAGGTGCAGGTGCCGGCCGACCTCGCGGCCGCGCTGGACGCCGAGCCCGCGGTCCGAGCGCGGTTCGAGGTATCGTCCTACAGCGCCCAGCTGCGGCACGTGCTCGCGGTCGAGGGGGCCAAGACCGACGCGACCCGGCAGCGGCGGGTCGCGTCCGTCGTCGCCACGTTGGCCGAGGAGGCCAGCAGGGCAGGATGACCGGCATGGTCGAGGTCTGGGCGACACCTGCCCGCAGCACGCCGGTGGACGCCGTCGTCACCCTGCCCGGGTCCAAGTCGATCACCGCCCGCGCGCTCGTGCTGGCCGCGGTGGCCGACGGCCCCAGCCGGCTGGTCCGGCCGCTGCGCGCCCGGGACTCCGACCTCATGGCCGCCGGGCTGCGCGCGCTCGGCGTCGTGATCACCGAGGACGGCGACGACTGGGTGGTCACGCCGGGCGAGCTGCACGGGCCGGCCGAGGTCGACGCCGGCCTGGCGGGGACCGTGCTCCGGTTCCTGCCGCCGGTCGCGGCGCTGGCCACCGGTCCGGTCCGGCTGGACGGCGACGCCCGGTTGCGCGAGCGGCCCAACGCCGGCCTGATCGCCGGGCTCCGCGCCGCCGGGGTGGAGGTCGACGACGGCGGGCGCGGCCGGGCGCCGTTCACCGTGCACGGCACCGGATCGGTCCGCGGAGGTGCGGTCACCGTCGACGCCAGCGAGTCCAGCCAGGTGGTCTCCGGGCTGCTGCTGGCCGCCGCCCGGTTCGACGAGGGCCTGGACCTCACCCTGGCCGGCAGCGTGCCCTCGATGCCGCACGTGGAGATGACGGTCCGCGCACTCACCGAGCACGGCGTCGCCGTCACCCGCACCGACCGCGGGTGGCGGGTCTCCCCCGGCCCGGTTGCCGCCGTGGACCGGGTCGTCGAACCCGACCTCTCGAACGCCGCGCCCTTCCTCGCCGCCGCGCTGGTGACCGGCGGGCGGGTGACGGTGCGCGACTGGCCGACCGACACCACCCAGCCCGGTGCCCACCTGGACCGGCTGCTCCCCGCCATGGGTGCCGAGGTGGTCCGCACACCCGAGGGGCTGCAGGTCAGCGGCGGCGACCGGATCGCCCCGCTCGAGGCCGACCTCGGCGAGGTCGGGGAGCTGACCCCGGTGCTCGCGGCGCTGTGCGCGCTGGCCGACGGCACGTCCCGGCTCACCGGGATCGCGCACCTGCGCGGGCACGAGACCGACCGGCTGCAGGCGCTCGACGAGGTGCTCACCGCCGTCGGCGCCCGGGTGCAGCAACTGCCCGACGGACTCGTGATCACGCCCGGCCCACGCCGTGCGGCCCGGCTGGGCTCCTACGCCGACCACCGGATGGTCCACGCCGCGGCGCTGCTGGGGCTGGCGATCGACGGGGTCGAGGTGACCGATCCCGGCGCGGTGGGCAAGACGCTGCCGGACTTCCGCGAGCGCTGGGCGGAGCTGCTCGGCGTGGAGGTGCCCGCGTGAGCCGCCGGATCGACAGCCGGTCCGACGAGGACGACGTCCGGGTGCGGGCCTCCCGGCACGGCTCCCGCCCCCGGACCCGCACCCGGCCAGCGCACGACGAGGCGGTCCCGGGCCTGGTCATCGCCGTGGACCGGGGCCGGATGACCGTGCGGGTCGAGGGCCCCGACGGCGCGCCCGTCGACGTCACCACGATGCGCGCCCGGGAGCTCGGCAAGCACGGGGTGGTCGTGGGTGACCGGGTCCGGGTGGTCGGCGACACCACCGGGCGGACCGACAGCCTGGCCCGGATCGTCACCATCGCCGACCGGGTCACCTCGCTGCGCCGCACCGCCGACGACACCGACCCCACCGAGCGCATCGTGGTCGCCAACGCCGACCTGCTCGTCGTCGTCACCTCCGTGGCCGACCCCGACCCGGCGCTGGGCTTCCTGGACCGCTGCCTGGTCGCGGCCTACGCCGGTGGGCTGGCGCCGCTGCTGTGCCTGACCAAGACCGACCTGGCCAGCCCGCAGCCGCTGCTGGACCGCTATGCCGGCCTGGAGGTGCAGGCTGTCCCGATGTCGCGGGAGGCGTCGCTGGACGACCTGCTGGAGCACCTGCGGGACCAGATGAGCGTGCTGGTCGGCCAGTCCGGCGTCGGCAAGTCCACCCTGGTCAACCGGCTCGTGCCGGACGCCTTCCGGGCCACCGGCGACGTGAGCAAGATCGGCAAGGGCCGGCACACGTCGTCCTCGGTGGTGCTGCTCCACCTCCCCGGTGGTGGCACGGTCATCGACACCCCGGGGATCCGCTCGCTGGGCCTGGCGCACGTGACGCCGGCGGACGTGCTGGCCGCCTTCGACGACCTGGCCGAGGCCGCCGTCGACTGCCCGCCGCTGTGCGGGCACACCGCGGACGACCCGGGGTGCGCGCTGGACGCGTGGGCAGACGACGGCCCACCGGCCCGCCGGGAGCGGCTGGCCAGCTTCCGCCGGCTGATCGCGGCCGTCGGCCAGCTCGGCCCCGGCCACTGAGGGAGGACCACCGTCAGATGTGCACCGGGCCGCCGGAGCGCCAGTAGACGCCTGCCTCCCGCGTCAGGAGGGCCTCGTCGACCAGGTACCGGCGCAGCGCGGCGACGTCGGGGTGCCAGGCCGCGAGCAACGCGTTGACCTCACGCTCGGGGTAGCGGACCCCGGGTTCGAAGACGACCACCAGGTGCTCCAGCACCACCCGCCGCTTGCTGTGCTGGGCCGGGATGGACACCAGCCGGCCGTCCCGCAGGAAGGTCTGCAGCACGGCGTCCTCGGCCGGGTCCTCGGACAACCGCGGCACCGGCGGCGCCAGCGCGGCCGCGGCCCGCGCCGCCTCCCCGAACCGCTCGACGTGCAGCGCCAGCCCGTGGCCGTCCCGGTCCACCAGCCCGGCGCGGCTCAGCCGGCGGGCGGCCAGCGCCACGTCCTTCAGCGACAGCGCGGTGGCGTCCGCGACCTCCTCGAGGGTCCCCGCCCCCAGCGCGAGGGCCGCGACGACCTTCAGCCGCACCGGGTCGGCGAGCAGCCCGACGATCGTCCCGGCCTCCATGGTCCTGACGGTAACTGCGCCGGTCGGTGCGTCGCCGCGCGGACGCCGGGGTAGTCAGAGGTCATGGTGAGCCCGATCGACATCCAGAAGGCCCTCGGCGGCATCGACTACCCGGCGAAGAAGGAGGACATCGTCAAGCACGCGCAGGAGCACGGCGGCGGGGACGACGTCATCAAGGCCCTCCAGGGCATCGACGACCGCGAGTACGACGGCCCCAGCGGCGTCAGCGAGTCCGTCTTCAAATAAAGGACCCCCTTGCCTAAAGGACCCCCTTGCCCCCCACCCCTCGCGAGCTCGGGGCGGGGCCCTGCAAGGGGGCCGTTCCATCACGTCACGGAGGCCCGACCGCTAGGTTCGGGCCCCATGACGTCGGGGCAGCGGGGCTACAACGAGGACATGCGGCTGGCGCACGTGCTGGCCGACCAGGCCGACGCGCTCAGCCTGGACCGGTTCCGCGCCCAGGACCTGGTGATCGACACCAAGCCCGACCTCACCCCCGTCACCGACGCGGACCGGGCCGTCGAGGAGCAGCTGCGCAGCTCGCTGGCCCGGGCCCGCACCCGCGACGCGGTGATCGGCGAGGAGTTCGGCAGCACCGGTCGCGGCGACCGGCGGTGGGTGGTCGACCCGATCGACGGGACCAAGAACTTCGTCCGCGGGGTGCCGGTCTGGGCGACGTTGATCGCCCTGCTGGACGGCGACGTCCCGGTGGTCGGGCTGGTCTCGGCCCCGGCGCTGCACCGCCGGTGGTGGGCCGCGGCCGGCACCGGTGCCTGGACCGGACGCCGGCTGGAGAACGCCACCCGCTGCACGGTGTCGCAGGTGGCCACGCTGACCGACGCGAGCCTGTCCTACTCCAGCCTGTCCGGCTGGGAGGAGCAGGGCCGGCTGCAGGCGTTCCTCGACCTCACCCGCACGGTCTGGCGGACCCGGGCCTACGGCGACTTCTGGAGCTACATGATGGTCGCCGAGGGCGCCGTCGACGTGGCCTGCGAACCCGAGGTGTCGCTGTGGGACCTGGCCGCGCTCGACGTGATCGTCCGGGAGGCGGGTGGGACCTTCACCGACCTGGCCGGGACGCCGGGGCCGGCCGGGGGCAGCGCCGTGGCCAGCAACGGCGCACTGCACCCCGACGTGCTGACGGCGCTCGCCCCGGGTGCTGGACGAGCGCCGTCAGCCTGAGCCCGGCGGGTCAGCCGACGGGGCCGGTACCCGTCCCGCTGCCCCCGCGACCGCCCTGGATCCGGCGGCGGACGTCGTCGATCTTCGCCCGGTTCTTCGGGTCCTTCGCCAGCTCCTGGGCCTTGTCCGTGGCCTGACGGATGGCCTGCTTGCCCTTCGGGCTGTTCGCGAACTGCACGACCTTGTCGAAAAGCGACGCCATGACGCGCGCCCACCCCCTCGTGTCCTCCGAGCCCGTGCCGGGCCCGCTCGTCTGGACAACGGTGACAGCAGCCGGGTCGTTCCGCGCGGTGGGCGTTCAGCGCACCGCGGCGGCCCACCGCTCGCGGAGCTCGGCCGACCCGCCCCGCCGTGCCGGCTCCACCACCGCGCCCGCGGCGCGCTGCGGGACGAGTTCCAGCCCGACGCCGCGAGCGGCCAGCACCGCCGCACCGGTCGCCGACGCGCTGCGCACCTGCACGTGCTGCACCGGCCGGTCCAGCGCGTCGGCGAGCACCTGCTGCACCGCCGGGTCCCGCGCCCCGCCACCGGTCAGCACGACCAGCTCCCCCGCGGCCGGGTCGAGCAGGTCGAGCGCGGCCGCGACCGCGCAGGCGACCCCCTCCACGGCCGCCCGGGCGAGGTCGGCCCGGGTGGTGTCCGCGGACAGCCCGGTCCAGCCGCCGCGGGCGCCAGGAGCGGCGACGCCGCCGCGCTCGCCGGTCAGGAACGGCGCGAAGACGACCCCGCCCGCACCCGGGGTGGACGCGGACAGGCTCCCGGCGAAGGCCGGCCAGTCCATGCCCAGCACCTCCCGCACCCAGGACCACGCCGTCCCCGCGTTCTGCAGCGCGGCCATCGCGTACCAGCCCGCCTCGGCGTCGGCGTAGCAGTGGACGACCGGATCGGCAGCCGGCGCGGCCGGCACGCCCGGGCGGATCACCTGGGCCCCGGAGCCGAGGTTGACCTGCACCCCCTCGCGGGTGCCGGCCGCGAGCAGTGCCAGCGGGGTGTCGGCGCCGCCCACCACCACCGGCACCGCGCCGCCGAGCAGCTCCGCCTCCCCCGCGACGGCGTCACCGCGGCGCACCGCCGGCAGGAGGCCCGGGTCGATCCCGGCGGCGGCGGTCGCGGCCGCCGACCAGCCGTCGGCCGGCACGTCCCACAGCAGGGTGGCCGAGGCGTCGCTGCGGTCGGTCACCGCCGGGTCGGTGCCGGGCAGGAGGGTGGCGCGGAGGGCGTCCTTGGGCAGCAGCACCGATGCCGCCCGGTCCAGCAGGCGCGGCTGGTGGACGGCCAGCCAGGCGAGCAGCGGGCCGGTCATCCCGGCGGCCAGCGGATTGGCCAGGGCCGCACGGTCGGGCCCGGCCAGCCGGCGCCAGCGGTCGAGCTCGCCGGCGGCGCGCCGGTCGGGCCACAGCACCGCCGGCGCCAGCGCGGTGCCGGCGGCGTCGACGAGCACCGCACCGTGCATCTGCCCGGACAACCCCACGGCCGCGACCGGACGGTCCCGCAGCAGGCCGGCGAGGGTGCCCAGCGCGTCGTCCAGCGCCGTCCGCCAGACGGCGACGTCGGTCTGCGCCCACCCCGGCTGCGGCCGCTCCACCGGGTAGCCGGCCTCGCTCTCGGCCACCACGGCGCCGTCCGGGTCGAGCGCGGCGAGCTTCAGCCCGCTGGTGCCGAGGTCGACCCCGACGACGACGGTCACCGGTGGGCGAACCCGCCGGACCGGCCGTTGCGGTCGGCGAGGAGACCGGCGAGGGTCGACAGGGCGATCTCGGCGGGGGTCCGCGAACCGATGTCCAGCCCGATCGGCCGGTGCACCCGGGCCACGTCGTCCGGGCCGACCCCGAGCGCGGCGAGCGCGGCGACGTGCGGGCCCTCGTGCCGCGGGTTGCCCATGATCCCGACCCAGCGCACCGGGCGGGCCAGCGCGTCCCGCAGGTGCAGGCCGAGGTCGTCCCGGTGGTGGTCGGTGACGACGACGTCGGCGGCGGCCAGCTCGCGGTCGCCGTCCAGCCCGCTCAGCCCTCCGACGGCCTCCTCCGTCCAGGCCGCCGAGTTCCGCAGTCCGGGGTCCGGTTCGACGAGCACCACCCGGTAGCCGAGCTGGGTGGCCATCCCGGCCATCGCCGCGGCGACCCGTGAGGCGTAGACCAGGACCAGCACGCGGGGGACGGCGGAGGTCATCCCCTCACCGGGCTGTTGCCGTAGGCGTAGGTGGCGTCGGCGTACCGGCCGCCCTCGGCGACCCCGGGCGGGGCGATCTCCCCGAGCCGGGTGAGGTCCTCGGGGGTGAGCTGGACGCCGGCGGCGCCGACGTTCTCCTCGAGGTAGCTGCGCCGCTTGGTGCCGGGGATCGGGACGACGTCCTCGCCCTGCGCGAGCACCCAGGCCAGCGCGAGCTGCCCGGGGGTCACCCCCTTCTCCTCGGCCATCGCCCGGACGGCCTCGACCAGCCGCAGGTTGGCGGTGAACGCCTCACCGGTGAAGCGCGGGTGGGTGCGCCGCCAGTCGTCCTCCGCGAAGTCGTCAGGGCTGGTGATGGCGCCGGTCAGGAAGCCGCGTCCGAGCGGGCTGAACGGGACGATGCCGATCCCGTGCTCCCGGGCCACACCCACGACCTCCTGCTCCAGGTCGCGGGTCCACAGCGACCACTCGCTCTGCAGCGCGGCGATCGGGTGGACGCCGACCGCCCGGCGGATGGACTCGGCGCTGGCCTCCGAGAGGCCGAGGAACCGCACCTTGCCCTGCTCGACCAGCCCGGCCATCGCACCGACGGTGTCCTCGATCGGCACCTCCGGGTCGACACGGTGCTGGTAGTAGAGGTCGATGACGTCCACGCCGAGCCGGCGCAGGCTGTCCTCGACCCGGGCCCGCACGTTCTCCGGGCGGCCGTCGATGGTCATCCCGCCCCGGTCGTCCTGGGTGAGGGAGAACTTGGTCGCCAGCTGGACCTCGTCGCGACGGCCGGCGATCGCCTCGCCGACGAGCTCCTCGTTGTGGCCGGAGCCGTAGACGTCGGAGGTGTCCAGGAAGGTCACGCCGAGGTCGAGCGCCCGGTGGACGGTCGCGATCGACTCGCTGCGGTCGGCGGTGCCGTACATCTGGCTCATGCCCATGCAGCCCAGGCCGAGGGCGGAGACCTCGAGTCCGCCGAGCGTGCGCCGGGGGACGGTCGGGAACGTCTGCGTCATGCTCTGATCCTGTCCCCGGCGGCGCGGGCACCGCCAGCGCAGCCCTCAGCTCCCGCGCAGCACCCCGGTGGTGGCGAGCTCCTCGGCGATGTCCCGGAGCTTGACGTTGCTGCGCTGCGAGGCGTGGGTGAGCAGCGTGAACGCCTGCTCGGAGGTGATCTTGTAGCGCTCCATCAGGATGCCCTTGGCCTGCTCGATGACCGCGCGGGAGGCCATCGCCCGGCGCATGTTCGCGACGTCGTCGGTGGCCCGGGCGGACGCCTCGGCGTTCGCGACGGCGATCGCCACGAAGGCGGCGACCTCCTCGGCGAGCAGGACGTCGGGGTCGCCGAAGGCGCCGGGACGGCGGGCGTAGTTGTTGAGCGCGCCGATGGTCGCCCCCTGGAAGGGCAAGGGGATCGACAGCGAGCTGCGCACGCCCAGTTCGGTGGCGTGGGCCGCGTAGTCGGGCCACCGCTCCTCGGCGCCCATGTCGGTGACCAGGAAGAGCTCGCCGGAGCGCCCCGCGTCCAGGCAGGGCCCGTAGCCCCGCTCGTACTGCAGCTCGTCGGCGTCCATCGCCAGCTGGCCGTGGTAGGCGGCGGTGTAGCCGCGCTCGTCCCGGATGAGGGTGATCGAGGTGGCCTCGGCCCCGCTGATCGCCCGGCCGGACACCTCCACGATCTCGGTGAGCACCTCGTCGAGCGGCCGGTCGACCAGCACGACGCGCGCCAGCTGCTGGTGGAGCACGCTCAGGCTCTCGCTCATGGTCCGGGTGGTCCTCTCCCCACGTCGGTGCACCGTGTGTTCGACGCCCGCCTGGCCGAGTTGCGTTCTCGGCCGGCACAGCGTATCCACCGTCGAGCGCCTGGCTCGGCGGCCGCCGGGCTACCGGCTGCCGACGGTGCTGACCCGGGCGCGGGGGGTGCCGCCCCGGTACCGGCGGGCTCGCCGGGCAGCGACCTCCGACCAGGCCCGGGCCGCCGCCCGCTCCACCCGGGGCACGACCGCGGGCAGCGCGAGCAGCACCAGCCCGCCGGCGCACCAGCCGGCCACCACGTCGGACAGCCAGTGCGTGCCCAGGTAGACCGTGGTCAGCCCGACGGTGACCGCCACGACGGCCGCCAGCACGGCGCCCACCCGCCGGTGCCCGCGGGCGACGAGGACCAGGACGCCCCAGGTGACGACGGCGTTCGCGGTGTGCCCGGAGGGGAAGATCGTCCCGCCCGGGGCGAAGACGTCAGTGGCCCCCGGGAGCCCCGCGTCCGCGCCGAGCTGCAGCGGCCCCAGCCGGCCCACGAGGGTCTTCATCGTGCCGACGCCGATGTTGGTGAGCAGGGTCGCGACCAGCAGCACGCCGAGCGGCCGCAGGTCCCGCTCGCGCCAGGCCCGCAGCCCCAGCCACACCGCGGCGATCGCCAGGCAGATCGCCCGCTGCCCCAGCATGACCCACCACTGGAGGACGCCCCCGAGCTCCGGCCAGTGCGCGGCCGGCGCCCAGCGGTACACGTCCAGGTCCCAGTCGTTGACGCTGCTGCCGGCCACGACGCCGACCAGGAGTGCGGTGAGCACGACCAGCAGCCCGGCGGCGGACAGCACCTGACCGACCAGGGGAGCGGACCATCGGGTCGACGTTCGGGACGGGGACTCGACGTCCACCACGGCGTGCACCTTGCCTCTGCGAGCTGACTGCCGGCTGGGCGGATGCTGGCCCTCGGCTGGGCGTTGGTACCCAGTTCCGTCCGAGTTCACGGTGAGATCTCCGTCACCCGCACCGCCCGCCCGGACCGATCACCGCCGGTCCCGTCGCATCTGGTGGGATGGCGGTGTCCGCGCGCGGCGGTGCACGGCTGCCGCGGGGACAGAGGAGGCACGCGTGCAGTACGCCGAGTCCGTCGTCGACCTGATCGGGAACACCCCGCTGGTGCGGCTGCGGTCCGTGACCGACCACCTGGGACCCGATGCGCCGCTGGTGCTGGCCAAGGTCGAGTACGTCAACCCGGGCGGCTCGGTGAAGGACCGGATCGCGCTGCGGATGGTGGAGGCGGCGGAGGCCGCGGGACTGCTCCGGCCCGGCGGCACGATCATCGAGCCCACCAGCGGGAACACCGGGATCGGGCTGGCCATCGTGGCCCAGACGCGCGGGTACAAGTGCATCTTCGTGTGCCCGGACAAGGTGGGCCAGGAGAAGATCAACGTGCTCAAGGCCTACGGCGCCGAGGTGCACGTCTGCCCCACCGCCGTCGACCCGGCCGACCCGCGCTCCTACTACTCGGTCTCCGACCGGCTGGCCCGGGAGACCCCGGGGGGCTGGAAGGCCGACCAGTACTCCAACCCGAACAACCCGCGCTCGCACTACGAGACGACGGGGCCGGAGATCTGGGCGCAGACCGACGGCCGGGTCACGCACTTCGTCACCGGCGCGGGCACCGGCGGCACGATCTCCGGCGTCGGCCGCTACCTCAAGGAGGCCAGCGGGGGCCGGGTGCAGGTGATCGGCGCGGACCCCGAGGGCTCGGTCTACTCCGGCGGCACGGGCCGGCCGTACCTGGTCGAGGGCGTCGGCGAGGACTTCTGGCCCGACGCCTACGACCGCACGGTCGCCGACGAGATCGTCGCGGTCACCGACGGCGACTCCTTCGCGATGACCCGGCGGCTGGCCCGCGAGGAGGGGCTCCTCGTCGGCGGATCGTGCGGGATGGCCGTGGTCGCCGCGCTGCGGGTCGCCGAACGGCTGGGCAAGGACGACGTCCTGGTGGTGCTGCTGCCCGACGGCGGCCGCGGCTACCTGAACAAGATCTTCAACGACGAGTGGATGGCCGACTACGGCTTCCTGGACGCCGGCGGCGGCGAGACCGTCGGGGAGCTGCTGGACACCAAGTCCGGCAGCACGCCCACCCTGGTGCACACCCACCCGAACGAGACCGTCCGCGACGCCATCGACATCCTCCGCGAGTACGGCGTCAGCCAGCTGCCGGTGGTCAAGGCCGAGCCGCCGGTCACCGCCGGCGAGGTGGTCGGCTCGGTGGCCGAGAAAACGCTGCTGGACGCGCTGTTCTCCGGTCGCGCCACGCTGGCCGACCCGGTGGAGCGGCACATGTCGGCCCCGCTGCCGATCATCGGGTCCGGCGAGCCGGTGACCGCGGCGGTGAGCGCCCTGGGTGACGCGGACGCGCTGCTGGTGCACGTCGACGGCAAGCCGGCCGGCGTCGTCACCCGGCAGGACGTGCTCGGCCACCTGGTCGGCATCACGCCCTCGGTCGCCTCATGAGCTCCCGGGAGGTCGGGCAGGGCTTCAACACCCGCGCCATCCACGCCGGCCAGGAGCCCGACCCGGCCACCGGCGCGGTGATCCCGCCGCTGCACCTCACGACCACCTACAAGCAGGACGGCGTGGGCGGCCTGCGCGGCGGCTACGAGTACAGCCGCAGCGCGAACCCGACCCGCGACACGCTGCAGACGGCACTGGCCGCGCTCGAGCAGGGCAGCCGTGGCCTGGCGTTCGCCTCCGGGCTGGCCGCCGAGGACACCCTGCTGCGCACCGTGTGCCGGCCGGGTGACCGGGTCGTGCTCGGTGGGGACGCCTACGGCGGCACGTACCGGCTGATCTCCCGGGTGCTCGAGCCCTGGGGCATCACCCACCAGCCGGTCGACCTCAACGACCTGGGCGCCGTCCGTACCGCCGTGGCACCGGCGAGCACGCGGGTGGTCTGGTGCGAGACGCCGAGCAACCCGCTGCTCAACGTCTCGGACATCGCGGCGCTGGCCGAGGTCGCGCACGCCTCGGGGACGCTGCTGGTCGTCGACAACACCTTCGCCAGCCCCTACCTCCAGCGGCCGCTGACGCTGGGCGCGGACGTCGTCGTCCACTCGACGACGAAGTACCTCGGCGGTCACTCCGACGTCGTCGGCGGCGCGCTCGTGGTCGCCGACGACGAGCTCGGCGAGCGGCTGGCCTACCACCAGAACGCGATGGGCGCGGTGGCCGGCCCGTTCGACTCGTGGCTGGTGCTGCGCAGCCTCAAGACCCTCGGTGTGCGGATGGACCGGCACAGCGCGAACGCCGGCCGGATCGCGGAGTGGCTGCTGGAGCACCCGGCGGTCGGGGCCGTCCTGTACCCGGGGCTGCCCGAGCACCGCAACCACGACGTCGCGGCGGCGCAGATGTCCGGCTTCGGCGGGATGCTGTCGCTCCGGCTCCGCGGCGGGGAGGAGGCGGCGCTGCGGCTGTGCGAGAAGACCACGCTGTTCACCCTCGCCGAGTCCCTCGGCGGCGTGGAGTCGCTGATCGAGCACCCGCACCGGATGACCCACGCCAGCGCCGCCGGCTCACCGCTGGAGGTGCCGGCGGACCTGGTCCGGCTGTCGGTCGGCATCGAGGACGTCGAGGACCTGCTCGCGGACCTGGAGCAGGCGCTCGCCTGACCCTGACGTGCACCGCCGTTGTGCACTCGTCGCTGTCTCCCGGGCGCCGAGGCGGCGATGAGCGCACGACGGCGGCGGCGCACCGCGCCTACGCTCCCGGGATGGACCGCACGGACGAGGTCTGGACGGCCGACCTGGCGACGGGCATCACGGTGTCGTGGGTCGCCTCCGGAGACCCCACCGGGGTCGCCGTCGTCCTGGTGCACGCCTGGGCGGAGTCCCGACGGGCGTTCGACCGGCTCCGTGCCGCGCTGCCCGGGTCCGTGCACGCGCTGGCCCTGGACCAGCGAGGTCACGGGGACGCCGACCGTCCGGCCGGTGGGTACTCGCTGGCGGAGGCCGCCGCCGACGTCGCCGCGTTCCTGACGGCCGTGGGGCTGACCCGGGCCGTCCTGCTGGGCGCCTCCAGCGGGGGCTACGTCGCCCAGCAGGTGGCCGTGGACCACCCCGCCCGCGTCTCCGGCCTGGTGCTGGTGGGCGCGCCGCGGTCGCTGCAGGGGCGGCCGTCCTTCGCCGACGAGGTGGACCGGCTGCGCGACCCGGTCGACCCGTCCTGGGTCCGGGCGTCGCTGGCGTGGTTCCCGCTCCACCAGCCGGTACCCGACTGGTACCTGGCCGACCGGGTGGCTGACGGTGCCCGCGTGCCCGCGCACGTCTGGCGGGCCGCACTGCACGGCCTGTGCGACGCCGTCCCGCCCACCGAGTCGGGCCGGATCACGGCGCCCACCCTGGTCATCCGGGGCGCCGAGGACCCGTTGCTGCCCGCCGCCGAGGAGGAGGAGCTGTGCGCCGCCGTGCCCGGCGCACGGTTGCTGACCTACCCCGACACCGGCCACCTCGTGCTCTGGGAACAGCCGGACCGGCTGGCCGCGGACCTCACCGCCTTCGTGCACGGCTCGGCCTGACCCTGACCTGCACCGCCGTCGTGCACTCGTTGCTGTCTCCCGGGCGCCGAGGCAGCGATGAGCGCACGACGGCGGCTCAGCGGGGTGCGGTGAGGATCCGCGGGCCGTCGTCGGTGACGGCGACGGTGTGCTCGACGTGCGCGGCCCGGCTGCCGTCGGCGCTGCGCAGCGTCCACCCGTCGGCGTCCACCCGGTAGTCGTCGTCCCCGCCGGCGAGGAACCACGGCTCGATGGCGATCACCAGACCGGCGCGCAGCGGCACCCCGCGCCCGGCCCGGCCCTCGTTCGGCACGTGCGGGTCGGCGTGCATGGTGCGACCGACCCCGTGGCCGCCCTGGTCGGTGTTGATCCCGCAGCCGCCGGCCCGGCCGACCGCCGCGATGGCCGCGGAGATGTCGCCGACCCGGTTGCCCGGGACGGCGGCGGCGATGCCGGCCGCCAGGGCGCGGCTGGTGGTGTCGACCAGCTGCAGGTCCGCCGGACGTGGTGTGCCCACGGGGACGGTGATCGCCGCGTCGCCGACCCAGCCGTCGAGGGTGGCGCCGGCGTCGACGCTGAGCAGGTCGCCGTCCTCGAGCTCCTGCGCGGTGGGGATGCCGTGCAGGGCGACGTCGTTCACCGACAGGCAGACGACGCCGGGGAACGGCGGGGTGGTGCTGAGCGGTGCGTAGCCGAGGAACGGCGAGGTCGCGCCCGCCTCGGACAGGACGCCGCGGGCCACCTCGTCGAGCTGGGTGAGCCGGATGCCGGGTGCCGCGGCAGCGCGGACGGCGGCCAGCATGTCGGCCACCACCGCCCCGGCCGCCCGCATCGCCTCCAGCTCGCCGGGGGTGCGCAGTTCGATCACGTCGCCTCATCCGTCGCTGGTACGACAATCCCGGTATTAGTATCACGGGCATGGTCCGACCGCCGTTGACCCCTGCCGAGCGCGACCGCGGCCGCCGGCTGGGTGCCCTGCTCCGCTCGGCCCGGGGCGACCGCTCCCCCGGTGAGGTCGCCGCCGCGTCCGGGGTGAGCCTGGAGGCGCTGCGCAAGATCGAGTCGGGCCGGGTGCCCACGCCGGCGTTCTTCACCGTCACCGCGCTGGCCCGCGCGCTCGGGCTGCCGCTCGACGAGCTGGCCCGCGCCCTCGACGACACGGGCGCCGCCGTCCCCGCCTGACGACGGACCCCCGTGCCCCCCAGGACGACGATGTGACGAGCCCCCGGGTCACCGTCGTGATCGCCACCCGGGACCGCCGCGCGTCGCTGCTGCGCACGCTGGCGCGCCTGGACGGCGACGCCCCGGTGATCGTGCTGGACAACGCCTCCGGCGACGGCACCGCCGAGGCGGTCCGCGAGCAGCACCCTGGCGTGCAGGTCGTCGAGCTGCCGGGGAACGCCGGCGCGGTCGCGCGCACCGAGGGCGTCCGCCAGGCCGGCACCGCGTACGTGGCCTTCGCCGACGACGACTCCTGGTGGGAGCCCGGTGCGCTGGAGGCCGCCGCCGACCTTCTCGACGCGCACCCCCGCGTCGCCGTGGTCGTCGGCCGGGTGCGGATGGCCGCCGACGGCAGCGAGGACGCCGTCACCCGCAAGCACCGGCGGGCGGTGCTCGGCCGCTCCCCCGCCGGCCCGGACGTGCTGAGCTTCCCGGCCTTCGCCGCCGTCGTCCGGCGCGACGCCCACCTGGCCGTCGGCGGCTTCTCCCGGCTGCTGTTCTTCGGCGGCGAGGAGCACCTGCTCGCCCTCGACCTCGCAGCGGCCGGCTGGCAGCAGGTCTTCGCCGAGGACGTCGTCGCCTGGCACGACCCGGCCGGCCCGGACCGGCCGTCCCCGGCCCGGTGGGCGCTGCAGACGCGCAACGACGTCCTCGTCGACTGGCTGCGCCGCCCCCTGCGGGTGGCCCTGGCGAGCACCGGCCGGCTGGCCGCCCGGTCCGTGCGCGACCCCGCTGCCCGCCGCGCCCTGACCGGACTGCTTCGCCGGCTGCCGGAGGCCCTGCGGCAGCGCCGGCCGGTCCCCGCCGAGGTCGAGCGCCGGTTCGCGTCCGCCCTGCGCCCGCTCAGTCCATGAGCTGCAACGCCCCGGTGGGGCAGGCCCGGACGGCGGTCTCCACGACGGCGAGGTCGACCGGCTCGTGCACCTGCGGCACCCCGTCGGCGTCGAGCTCGAAGACCTCAGGCGCCTCCATCTCGCACACCCCGGCGCCCATGCAGACCTCCCGGTCCACCACGACCCGGGTCATCGCAACCCGGTCAGTCGGGCCGGCAGCCGCTTGAGCCCGTTGACGAACGACGACTGCAGCCGCGCCGGCTCACCGCAGACCTCCAGGTCGGGCAGCTCCCGGGCGAAGGCCTGGAACGCGACCCCGATCTCCCGCCGGGCCAGGTGCGCACCCAGGCAGAAGTGCGGGCCGCGGGAGCCGAAGCCGACGTGCGGGTTGGGGTCGCGGGTCAGGTCGAACCGGTGAGGGTCGGCGAAGACGGCGGGGTCCCGGTTGGCCGCCCCGTAGAACAGCAGGAACTTCGAGCCGGCCGGGAACTCCTGCCCGGACAGCTCGACGTCCTGGGTCGCGGTCCGCCGCATCCAGGTGATCGGGCTGGTCCAGCGGACGACCTCCTCGACCGCGGTGCGGGTGATCCCCGGGTCGGCCGCCCAGCGGTCCCGCTCGGCGGGGTGCTCGGACAGCGCCAGCACGCCCTGGGAGATGGCGTTGCGGGTGGTCTCGTTGCCGGCGACCAGCAGCAGGATGAAGAACGAGGCGATCTCCTGGGAGGTCAGCCGCTCGCCGTCGACCTCCGTGGTGACCAGCGCGGTGGTCAGGTCGTCGGTCGGCCGGGCCCGCCGCTCGACGGCCAGCCGGGTCATCAGCCCGGCGAGGACCTCCCCGGCCTTGAGGAACGCGGTGACCATGAGCTCCTCGTCCTCGACCAGCTCGGGGTCACCGCCGGAGAGGATCACGTTCGACTGGTGCAGCACCATCGCCCGGTCGCCGTCCGGGATGCCCATCATGTCGCAGATGACCCGCAGCGGGATCGGCGCGGCGAGGTCGGCGACGACGTCGATGGTGCCGTCGCCGTCCGCGGCCCGTTGCCGGGCCCGGGCGACCACGTCGTCGACCACCGCCTGCACGTTGCCGACGAGCCCCTCCAGCACCCGGGGCGTGAACGCCTTCGCCACGATCCGCCGGATCTTGCCGTGCCGCGGGTCGTCCATGCTGATCAGCGAGCCGTAGAACTCGTTGAGGTCCGGCGGCATGTCGGCGATCGAGACCGCTCCCGAGCCGGAGGCGAACAGCGCCGGCTGGCAGCTGATCGCCTCGACGTCGGCGTACCGGGTGACCGCGTGGTAGCCCGGGCCGACCGGGATGTAGGGGACGACGGGCTCGGCGAAGAAGGCGAATGGGCTCTCCCGGCGCAGCAGGTCGAAGACCGCGTGCCGCTGCTCCGGCGGCGCGCCCCAGAACTCCCGGTCGGACAGGTCGATGGCGTCCAGCGTCGGCGTCGACACGGAGGACACGCTAGCCGAGCCGTGACCGTGGTCACAGCCCTCCGGTCAGCCCTCCTCGAGCTGCTGCACGAACCAGGCGCGCGCCGCTGCGTTGCCGGCCGCACCACGGCGGCGAGCCTCGGCGAGCGCGTCGCCCAGCGTGCCCGAGAGCGCGTGCTCGAGGGCTGCGTCCAGCGTGGCCGGGTCCAGCTCGCCGGCCCGCAGGACCACCGGCCAGCCCAGCGCCGCCGCCTGCGCGCTGACCTTCGCGCCGCCGACGATCGCATCGCAGGCGATCACCGGGACGCCGTGCGCGAGCCCCAGCACCAGCGCGTGCAGCCGCATGCTGACCACCACGTCGGCCCGCCGGACGAGTGCCTCCACCTGCGCGGGGAAGCGCTCGTGGGGCTTGTCGTACAGGTCCATGTCCAGCTCGAACCACGGGATCCCGCGGGCACCGAGCCAGCCCTCGATCGTCGCCCGCACCTGGGCGGCCTGGCTGCGGGTGCCGTACTCCTCCTGCGCGGGGGCGAAGGCGACGGCCACCACCGGCACGTCCGGCGTCGTCGTCGCGATGGCGAGGTCGGGGCGGGCGACCCCCGGGGCGTCCCGCTCCCACACCCGGTGGAACAGCGGACGGGCGTCGTCCGGGACGACCGAGACGTTGACCGCCCAGCGCTGGGCGTGCGCGAAGGCCGCAGTGAGCTCCTGGAGCAGCGGCATGTCCATCAACGGGCCGCTGACGAACACCAGGTGCGTGTAGTCGGCCGCATCGAGGTCCCGCCAGTGCGGCCCGCGCCCCAGGTAGGGCGCCCAGGCGACGTCGTGGTCGATCCCCAGCTCGGTGAGCCAGCCGACGACGACGTCGGCCCCCAGCTCGTCGCCGATGGTGGCGATCACCTCGTCGAAGCTGAACCACCCGGTGACCAGGACGCGCATGCCCCCAGCCTGTCAGGCCCAGAATGGGCGGCAACGCCCGACCCGGGCTCCGGCAGCGCTCCCCAGGAGGACGACGTGAGCACGACCGCACCCGACCCGACCGAGCTCGCCGAGCGGCGG
This sequence comes from Geodermatophilaceae bacterium URHA0031, assembly GCA_000620205.1. Lineage (GTDB taxonomy): Bacteria > Actinomycetota > Actinomycetes > Mycobacteriales > Geodermatophilaceae > Modestobacter. Next base: position 129,791 of record JHVP01000002.1, read on the forward strand.
GCCCGCATCCGCGACGAGCACCTGCGGCCCTCGGGCGAGCGCCCCGCCTCGACCGCTCGCGGCCTGCACCACACGGCGCTGGTCAGCAGCGACGTCGAGGCGACGATCCGCTTCTACCAGGACGTGCTGGGCTTCCCGCTCACCGAGCTGATCGAGAACCGCGACTACCCCGGCTCCTCGCACTTCTTCTTCGACATCGGCAACGGCAACCTGCTGGCCTTCTTCGACTTCCCCGGCCTGGACGTGGGGCCGTACGCCGAGGTGCTCGGCGGGCTGCACCACGTGGCGATCAGCGTCGAGCCGCAGCGGTGGGCGGCGCTGGTGGAGGCGCTGACCGCGGCCGGGGTCGAGCACGTCGTGCACAGCGGCGTCTCGGTGTACTTCCGGGACCCCGACGGCGCCCGGATCGAGCTGATCGCCGACCCGCTGGGCGAGATGTACGGCGAGCACGTCTTGTGATCGAGGACCCCCGTGCCCCCCACCGCTCGCGAGCTCGCGGCGGGCCGCTGCACGGGGGCCGTCAGGCGTCCCGGGCCGCGACCAGGTCCTTGTACTCGGGGTGGCGCTCGATCCAGCCGCGGACGAACGAGCAGAGCGGGACGACGGTCCCGCCCTTGCTGCGGACGTCGTCGAGCGCCGCGCGGACCAGGGTGCTGCCCAGCCCGGAGTGCTCGGAGTCGTCGTCGACCTCGGTGTGGGTGAACACCACCTGGTCACCGCGGCGCTGGTAGGCAGCCACGCCGAGCCGGCGGTCGCCGTCCCGGATCTCGTAGCGGTCGGCCTCGGGGACGTCGATGACGGTCGGCTCCATGCCCTCTCGGAACCGCGCCTCCGGGCGGGCTGTTCCCCGCCCGGCCGGCGCGATCAGGACAGCCGCCGGGCCGCCGGGCCGGAGGTCACCGTGAGGGTGGCAGGCTCGGTGAGCCCGCGCTCCCGGCAGGCGACGACGACGGCCTCACCGACCGCCGCGGCGTCCTCGGAGCGGATCAGCGCGATCGCCGAGCCGCCGAAGCCGCCACCGACCATCCGGGCGCCGAGCGCACCCGCGGCGCGGGCGGCCTCGACGACGACGTCCAGCTCCACCGCCGACACCTCGTAGTCGTCGCGCAGCGAGGCGTGCGAGGCGTCGAGCAACGGGCCGATCTCGGCCACCCGCCCCTCGCGGACCAGCTCGACGACCCGGTCGACGCGCTGGTTCTCGGTGACCACGTGCCGGGTGCGGGCCTGCAGCCGGGGGTCCGCCAGCCGGTCGACGTCCTGCGGCGTGGCGTCGGACAGCCACTCCAGGCCCAGCTGGCGGGCGGCCTCGTCGCAGTCGGCCCGGCGCTTGGCGTACTGACCGTCGGCGAGGGTGTGCTTGACCCGGGTGTCGATGACCATGAGCTCGAGGCCGGCCTCGGCCAGCCCGAGCTGCACCGGCTCGGTGCGGAAGTCCCGGGTGTGGATGAGCAGCGCCGAACCCTCTTCGGCCAGCAGGGCGACGGTCTGGTCCATGCCGCCGGTGCCTGCGCCCACGACCTCGTTCTCGGCCCGGATCGCGGCCTGGATGAGCAGGTGGCGCAGCTGCTGGTCGTCGGCCCGGCCGGCGAGCTCGGCGGCCGACAGCGCGACGGCCGCCTCCAGCGAGGCCGAGCTGGACAGCCCGGCGCCGAGCGGGACGTCGCTGCTCACGGCCATGTCCAGGCCGGGCACCTCGATGCCCGCCTGCTGCACCGACCACAGCGTGCCGGCGGCGTAGGCCGCCCAGCCGCTGACCTGGCCGGGTCCGAGGTCGGCGAGGGTCCCCTCGAACGGCTCCGCGCCGGGGTCGGTGCTGGTCAGCCGCACCCGGTCGTCGTCCCGGCGGCGCACCGCGGCGGCGGTGACCCGGGTGAGCGCCATCGGCAGGCACCGGCCGCCGTTGTAGTCGACGTGCTCGCCGATCAGGTTGACCCGGCCCGGTGCGGTCCAGACGCCGTCCGGCGTCGCTCCCCAGGCGTCACGCAGCGCCCGGACGGCCAGCTCGGCCTGCTGCTCCGCGCCGCTCACGAGGTCCACCGCTCGCTCCCGCAGGACGCTCCGCTCCTCGCTCGCTGGCGCTCGCTGCGATGCTCACGTCCCTGTCCGCTCACGAGCCCACCCCGCGCAGCCGGTCGGCGATCCGTTCCGGGGTCGTGTCGTTGATCCAGGCGCCCGCGCCGGACTCCGAGCCGGCCAGGTACTTCAGCTTGCCCGGAGCGCGCAGCAGCGAGAACAGCTGCAGGTGCAGCCGGCCCAGGTCGCGGTCCTCACCGGTCGGCGCCTGGTGCCAGCCGGAGATGTAGGGCACCCGGTCGACCCCCGGGTGGAAGCGGTTCACCCGGCGCAGCAGCTCCTGGTAGACCATCGCGAGCTCGCCGCGCTCGCCGTCGTCCAGCGCGGCGAGGTCGGGGACGTCGCGGTGCGGGGCCAGGTGCACCTCCACCGGCCAGCGCGCGGCGCGGGGCACGTAGGCGGTGAAGTGCTCACCGCGCAGCACCACCCGGGTGCCCTCGTCCTGCTCGGCGGCGAGCACGTCGGCCAGCAGGTTGCCCCCGGTCGCCTGCCGGTGCTGCCGGGCCCGCTCGATCAGCTGGCCGGAGCGCGGCGGCACCGTCGGGTAGGCGTACACCTGCCCGTGCGGGTGGCTCAGCGTCACGCCGATCTCCTCCCCGCTGTTCTCGAAGACGAACACCTCGGCGACCCCCGGGTCGGCCGAGTGCGCCGCCGTCCGCTGCGCCCACGCCTCGACGATCGTGCGCATCCGGGCCGCGGACAGGTCGGCGACGGCCGCGTCGTGGTCGCTGGAGAAGACGACGACGTCGCAGTGGCCGTAGGCGGGCCGGTCAGCGGGGCCGAACGGGGGCTGCGGGGCGCCCGCCACGGGGCCCACCGTCAGCGGGGCGAAGCTCGGGAAGCGGTTGGCGAAGACGGCCACGTCGTACCGGCTGTCGGGCACCTCGGTGGGCCGGGCCGGGTCGACGGTCGGGTCCAGCGGGCAGTCGGCCGCGCTGGGCAGGAACGTCCGGTTCATCCGGTGCCCGGCGATGGTCACCCACTCGCCGGTCAGGACGTCGTAGCGGATCTCGCCGGCGTGCGGCGGCTCGCCCAGCGGTCGCACGTCGACCGCCTCGTGCACCGGGCCAGGGGTGTCCTGGTCGTCGTCGAAGTAGAGGATCGGCCGGCCGTCGGCCAGCGTGCGCTCGGTGATCCGGCCCGGCCACTGCCGGGCTCCGTCCCCCGCCGCGGGAACCGCGTCCATCCCTGTCGTCCCTCCACCTTCGCTGGGCACCGTCCGGGTGTGCAGCCCGAGTCTGCACACACGGACGGAGGGCCCGGTCACCGTGGTGCGGTGACCGGGCCCTCCGGTTGGTAGCGGGGACAGGATTTGAACCTGTGACCTCTGGGTTATGAGCCCAGCGAGCTACCGAGCTGCTCCACCCCGCGTCGCAGGGAGGACGTTACCGCACGGTCGGACGTCGCCTCCGCCGGGGGGCACAACGCCGCCATGAGCTCGGCGACCGGGACCAGCCCGGAGATCCGGCCGACCCCCTCCCCGGCGTACATCGCCGCCGCGGCCACCGGGCCCTCGACGTCCTCGGTCGGCGGTCGCCCGGACGCCGGCCACCGGGCGGTCCCCGCACGCACCTGGTCGTCCAGCGCCTCGACGCACGCACGCAGCACCCGGGCACGGGGGCTCGTGCGGCACAGCGGGCAGTCGGCGAAGTCGGCGGAGACCACCGTGGCCCCGGTGCCCGCGGCCAGGACCGCCTGCTTGTAGGCCGGGTGCGCGGCCGACTCGGGGGTGGCCAGGAACCGGGTGCCCATCCGCACGCCGGCCGCGCCCGCACCGAGGACCGCGGCCACCTCGTCCCGGTCGCTGATGCCGCCGGCGGCCAGCACCGGCACCGGCGCCCAGGCGAGCACCGCGTCGAGCAATGGCAGCAGCGGGCCGGTGCCACGGACGTGGCCGCCCGCCTCGGTGCCCTGCACCGCCAGCAGATCGCATCCGGCGTCCACCGCGGCCCGTGCCTCCGCGTCGGACCCCACCTGCCAGCAGGCGAGCGCCCCGGCCCGGTGGACGAGGTCGACGACGTCCGGCCGCGGGTCGGACCAGAAGAAGTCGACCAGCGGCACCCGCTCGGCGGCGGCGGCGACCACGTCCGTGACCGGTTCCCCGGCGACGTTCACCGCCAGCACCCCGTGCGTGCGGGGCACCACCTCGTCCAGCCGGTCGGCGAGGTCCGCGGCCGACCACCCGGCGGCCGAGAGGGTGCCGACCCCACCGGCGTCGGCGACCGCCGTGGCGAGACGGGGACCGGAGACAGCGCCCATGGGCGCCTGCTGGAGGGGCACGCGGCAGCCGAGCAACCGGGTGAGGGCGGCTGAGGCGGAGCTGGGGGTCGTCATCGGGTCTCCCGTCGTGGGCGGTGCGGTCGGGACAACTCTGCGGCCGGGCGCCTGCAGCCTCCCTGCAGTCCGCCGGCCCCGTCCGGCACCACGGCCCCTGGTCGGCGAGCCTGCTGTGCGGCAGCATGAGCCCCCACCGGGCGACGGACGGGATGGCTCATGACGGGCAGCGCCGGCGCCCTCCCGCCCGTCTCCGTCCGCCTCCTCGGCCCGGTCGGGCTCACCGTCGGTGCGGCACCGGTCGACCTCGGGACCCCGAAGCAGCGGGCGGTCTTCGCCGCCCTGGGGATCTGCAGCGGGCAGGTCGTGTCCGCGGAGCACCTGACGACGGAGCTGTGGGGGCCGGATGCGCCGGTCTCCGCCCGGGCCACGCTGCAGGTCTACGTGTCCCGGCTGCGGCGGAGCCTGGCCGACGCTTCGGCGGACGGCGCGGGGCCGCGGGTGCTCCTGCGCGCGCCCGGCTACCTGCTCGACGTCCCGGACGGGGCCGTGGACGCGCAGCGGTTCGCCCGGCTGCTGAGCGCGGCGCGGCGGACGGTCGACGAGGACCCCTCGGCAGCCCTCGCCGGGCTCGACCTCGCCCTGGCGACGGCCGTCGGGCCGCCGCTGTCCGACGTCGTCGAGCACCTGGGCCCGACCACCGCGGCCGAGGTGGCCCGGCTGGAGGAGATGGTGCTCCTGGCGCGCGAGACCAGGCTGACCGCCCTGCTGGCGCTCGGCGACGCCGCGGCGGTGGCCGGTGAGGCCGCCGCGCTGGTCCAGCAGCACCCCCTCCGCGAGCAGCTGCACGGGCTGCTGGTCCTGGCCCTCTACCGGTCGGGACGCCAGGCGGACGCGCTCGCCGCGTTCGACGGCGCCCGGCAGCGGCTGCTGGACGAGCTGGGGGTGGACCCCGGCGGCGCGCTGCGCCGGCTGCACGCCCAGGTGCTCGCCCAGGACCCGGCGCTGGACCCGGACGTACCGGCGCCGCTCCCCCGCCACGACGCCGCGGCCCGCGCCGCGGACTCCGCACCCGCCCCGGTCGGCCGGTCGGTGCCGACCCCGTTGACCAGCTTCGTCGGGCGCCGACCCGACCTGGTGCGGCTCGGCGGGCTGGTCGCCGCCCACCGGTTGGTCACGGCCACCGGCATCGGGGGGACCGGCAAGACGCGGCTCGCCGTCCAGCTCGCCTCCTCCCGCCGGGACGCCGACGGGCCGTGGTTCGTCGACCTCGCCCCGGTGACCGAGGCCGACGTGCTGCTCGACGTCCTCGGGTCGACGCTGGGTGTGCTGGCCGCGCAGGGCCTCCCGGCCGTGGTCCAGGCGCTGGCCGGACGGGAGCTGCTGCTGGTGCTGGACAACTGCGAGCAGCTGCTGGAGCCGGTGGCCGAGCTGGTGGCCGCCCTCCTCGCCAGCTGCCCGGGGGTCCGCGTGCTCGCCACCAGCCGTCTCCCGCTCGACGTCGACGGCGAGGTCGTGCTCGAGCTGGCCCCGCTGGACCCCGCCGGGGACGCCGTCGAGCTGTTCCACGAGCGGGCGCGGGCCGCCGCTCCCGACTGGCGCCCGGACGCCCAGGACGAGGACGCGATCGGCGTGATCTGCCGCGAGCTCGACGGCCTGCCGCTGGCGATCGAGCTGGCCGCCCGGCACTCCCGCACCCTGACGCCGGCGCAGATCGCCGCCGAGCTCGACGACCGGTTCGCCCTGCTGCGCACCGCACCGGCCGGTTCGCGGGCCAGGTCGGCGCGGCGCTCCCGGGGCGCCTCGGTCGAGGCGGCCGTCGCCTGGAGCGTCGAGCGGTTGTCCCCGCCGGCGGTCGCCACGTTCCGGCGCGCGGCGGTCTTCGAGGGCGGCTTCGACCTCGAGGCGCTGACCGCGGTCAGCCAGGGCGACGCGGTCGGGGCGGTGCTGGAGCTCGTGGACGCCGGGCTGGTCAGCGTGGTCCGGGAAGGGGCGACCCGGCGGTACCGGATGCTCATGACCGTCCGCCAGTACGCCGCCCGCACCAGCCCCCCGGAGCAGCTGCTCGCCGCCCGGCAGGCCCACCTGGCCTGGTTCGCAGCGCTCGCCGCCGAGCTGCAGGTCGATCTCCGCGGCCACGACGCGGCGTGGTCGTTCACCCGGCTGGAGGCCGAGCTGCCCAACGCCCGGGTCGCGCTGGCGACCGCACTGGAGGACGGCGACGGGGACGCCGCCCGGTCGATCGTCGGCGACCTGGGCTGGTTCTGGTTCCGGCGCGCGCACCTGAGCGAGGGGATGCGCTGGAGCCTCGCCGCGCTGGCATCGGCACCGGGCGAGGAGGTCGACGCCACCACCCGGGCCGCGTCCGCGCACCGCGGGCGTGCGCTGCTGACCACGGTGACGCTCATGTACCTGGCCGGCCGGCTCGACGTCCTGGAGCCCTACGGGACGCAGGCCGTCGAGTGGGCCGAGCGCGCCGACGACTGGCCCACCCTGGCCCTGGGCCTGTGCAGCCTGGCCTACCACCACGCCTACGCCGGCCGGGCCGAGATCGCCTTCGGGGCCAACGCGCGGGCCGAGCGGACGGCCCGGGAGCACGGCCCCTCCTGGGCGCTCGGCGACGTGCTGGCGCTGCGGGGGCAGCTGCTGCGGACGATCGGCGACCTCGCCGGCGCGCTGGCCGTGACCGACGAGGCCATCGCCGTCACGGCCGCCTCCGGCCACGTCTGGGGACACGTCTCGGCACTGTGGATCGGCGCCAAGGTCGCGCTGGACGTCGACCGCCCCGACCTCGCCGCCGTCCGGATGCGCACCGCCGTCGACGCCCTGGCCGAGGACGGGGACGTCTCGTCCCTGCTGGTGGTCCTGCACCTGCTCGCCGGTGCGGTCGCCCGGCTCGGCCGTCCCGCGCAGGGTGCCGAGCTGCTGGGTGCGATCGACGCGGTGGTCGAGCGCACCGGGTTCTCCCCCCAGGCGATGGACCCGGTCGACAGCCCGCGGAACGTCGCGGCGGTCCGCGATGCGCTCCCGCCGGCGGCGTTCGACCAGCACTTCCGGACCGGTCGCGCGCTCGACCGCGACCAGGTGCTCGCGCTGGTGCGCAGCCTGGACCTCACCCCCCTCCGCGTGGGCTGACGGCCCCCGCGTCGTGCCCGCGATCAGGCCGGCTGCAGGGCCGCCGGTGCGACCAGGACGCGGTCGCCGGGGGCGACCACCGTCCGCGTCGGCCCGGTGACCGCCGCACCGGCGACCACCACCAGCGCGATGCCGGCGAGCTGCAGGACGGTCGGCAGCTGACCGAGCACGACGGCGCCGACGACGACCGCCAGCGCCGGCTCGAGGCTCATCAGGGTCGCGAAGCTGCCGGACGGCAAACGTCGCAGCACGACCAGCTCGAGCACGGACGGCAGCACCGGGAACAGCAGCGCGAGCAACGCCCCGGTCAGCAGCAGGCCGGGCGTCACGTGGCCGAGGACCTGCGGTGCGCCCCAGGGGGCGGCGCAGAGCGCGGCCACGGGCATCGACAGGGCCAGGCCGCCGAACCCGGGCAGTGCGCTCCCGACGCGGGCGGTCAGCACGATGTAGCCGGCCCAGCACGCCGCCGCCACCAGCGCGAGGAGCACTCCGGTCCGGGGCAGCGCGCCGCCGCCCGGCTGCGTGAGCAGGACGACGCCGCCCAGCGCCACCAGCGGCCACGCCAGCGCGGCCCGCCGCGGTGCCCGCCACAGCGCCACGGCGAGCGGGCCGAGGAACTCCAGCGCCACCGTGGTGCCCAGCGGCAGGCGCTGCAGCGCGGCGAGGAAGGCCAGGCTGAGCCCGGCGGACGTGACCCCGAGCGCGGCGACGAGGCACCACTGGCGGCGGTCCAGCGACAGCCGTCGCGGGCGGGCGACGACCAGGACCACGAGCGCGCCGAACGTCAACCGCAGCCAGGCGGCCCCCGCCGTCCCGACCTCGTCGAACAGCGGGACCGACAGCGCGTCGCCGAGCTGGACGGACAGCATCGAGACGACGGCCAGAGCGGCAGGGGCCGCGGTCCCGGCGCCGGCCCGCGCCTCGCGTACGGCGCCGGGGTGGTGCGGGCGTGGGCCCTGCGTGCGGTCCATCCACTGCCTCCTGAGCGGCCTCCCGCCGAGGCGGTGGCTGGGTTGCGGTGCCGGTCGGCTCCGCTGGCAGGAGGACGGTGCGCGGACGCACCTGCAGTTCGTTTGCACCCGCTGCAAGGCAGCCGCCGGCGGGCACCACCCGGCCGGTGGAGGCGTCCTACCGGGAGCTCGGCACGTCCGTGCTCGGCCCCTGCACCGGGGGCGACCAGGCCAGGGGCTCGGCTGGTCCCACCGGCGGCTCACGGAGCGGCAGCTGCCACCAGCCCACGTCGTGCCAGCGGCCGTCCTTGAAGCCGGCCGCCCGGTACACGCCGACCGGCGTGAAGCCCAGCGCGGTGTGCAGTCCGACGCTGCCGGGGTTGGGTAGGGCGATCCCGGCGAAGGCGGTCACGTAGCCGAGCTCCCGCAGCTCCGGCAGCAGCCGCTGGTACAGCGCCCGGCCGGTGCCCTGACCGCGCTCGCCGTCGGCCAGGTACACCGAGACGTCCACCGACCAGCGGTAGGCGGCCCGGGTCCGGTGCGCGGCCGCGTACGCGTAGCCGACGACCGCGCCGTCCCGGCAGGCGACGAACCACGGCAGCCGAGGCGCGGCCGTCATCCGCCGGGCGAGCTCCGCGGCGTCCGGCGGGACGGCCTCGAACGAGGCCACCGAGTCGGTGACGTACGGCCGGTAGACGTCGGCGATCCGGCCGGCGTCCGCGACGTCGGCCGGCCGCACCTCGGCCGGGGTGCGCGCGGGTGGCATGCCGCGGCCGGCGGCTACGCCGACGCCGACAGCGCGTCGGTCAGCAGCGCGACCAGCGCGTCCTGCTGCACGTCGGCGGAGGAGTTGACCTCCTCCTCCGAGCCGTCGAGGGCCCGGGCGGCGAGGCCCGCCTTGCTGTCGATCAGCTCGGCGATCCGGGCGTCGATGGTCTGCGCGGCGATGATCCGCCAGGCGGTGACCGGGAGCTGCTGGCCGATCCGGTGGCTGCGGTCGATCGCCTGGGTCTGCTCCGCGTCGGTCCAGGACAGCTCGGCGAGCACGATGTTGGAGGCGACCTGCAGGTTCAGGCCCACGCCCGCCGCGGTCAGCGAGCACACCGCGATCGCGACGTCGGCGTCGCGCACGAAGGCGTCGATGTTCCGCTGCCGCGCCCCCGGCGTCTGGTCGCCGCGGATGGAGGCGAAGCGGATGCCCTGCTTGCCGAAGGTCTCCTCGGCGACGTCCATCACGTCGACGTGCTTGGCGAAGAACACCACCTTGCCGGCACTGCGGGCCAGCTGCGCGGCGTAGTCGGCGGCGAGGCCTGCCTTCGCCTGGCCGATCCGCCGCATCATGGTGAACACGTTCTCGCTGGACGTCGACGTGCTCGCGTCCTTGAGCTCCCACCGGGCCACCGTGCGCACGAGGTCGTGGTCGATGCCCTCGACCACGGCGCCGGACCGACGGGCCGCCAGCGCGCTCTCGTAGCGCGACACCAGCCGGCGGGCGAGGTCCCGCTCGGCCGCCCGGATCGACCGGCCGGCCGGGCCGTCGAGCTCGACGGGGAGGTCGGCGATCCGGCGCGCGGGGATGTCGGCGGCCACGTCGACCTTGCGGCGCCGGACGATGCCCTGGTCGATGACGGCCTGCCGCGCGGCCGGGTAGAAGCCGGGGTCGGCGGGGGTGAGACCCACGTCCTCCAGCGCGTTCATCAGGCTGCCGAGCGGCTTGCTGTCGTCGATCCAGCCGAGGAACTGCCAGATGGCCCGGAAGTCGTCGATGTCGTTGATCAGCGGGGTGCCGGTGAGGGCCATCAGCAACGGTCGGACCGTGCGGGACCGGATGCGCTCGGAGAGCTCGAGGACGTGCTGGGAGCGCTGCGAGGACTTGTTCTTGATGAAGTGCGCCTCGTCGACGACCATCCCGCGGAAGCCGAAGTCGCCCAGCCAGCCCACGTGGCGGTCGAGCACCTCGTAGTTGACGACGACGATGTCGGCGAACCCGTCGACCGTGGTCCCGTCGCCCTGGATGACGGTGGCCGGGCGGTGCGGTGTCCAGCGGCCGGCCTCGCGGGCCCAGTTGGTCTTGACGACGTTCGGCACCACCACCAGCAGCGGGTAGGCGTCCGCCGCCTCCGCGGCGAGCAGCGCCTGGGCGGTCTTGCCCAGCCCGGGCTCGTCGGCGAGCAGGAAGGTCCGGTGCCCCTCGGCGGCAGCGGTGACCAGCTGCGCCTGGTGCGGCATCAGCTCGAGCCCACCGGCCAGCCGCCGGGCGGAGGGTGCGGGGAGCGCCATGCACGCCGGGGCGCCGCCACCGGCACGCTCGAAGGAGCTGAGCAGCGGACCGAGCAGCTCCCAGCCGCCGAGCCGGCGCGGCCGGGCCACCACCGGGCGCGGCGCCGAGAAGTCAGGGGCCAGGAAGGGGTTGGCCAGCTGGCGGGAGATCACCGACTGCGGCACGACCCGACGCTCGGGGGCGGCGGGCTCGGCCGCCTCCACCACGTCGGGCGCGGCACTCGCGGTCCGGAGGTCCCGGGGCGGCGTCCGTGCCCCGTCGGCGGCGACGGCGTCCGTGGACAGCAGCGCGAGCAGGGCCGGGTCGCGCACGGCGGTCTTGGCGAGGATCGTCCCGATGCCGTCGAGGCGCTTGAGCTGCTCGGCCCGGTGGGTGTCGCTGGCCCCCTGCTCGGCCCGGACCCGGGCGTGCTCCTCCCGCAGCAGCAGCGCGACGCTCTGGAACTCCGACCGGACCGCGGCCGTGACGGGGCCGCGCTTGACGGCTGCCTCCACGCCCCGGACGGTCCGGGCGAGCGCCGCGATGGCGTCCTCGGGCTCGCGGCGCTGCTTGCTCGGGGCCGCGCGGCGAGCCCCCGGCCCAGACCGGCCTCGTTGAGCCACAGACTCCTCCTCTGGAACGTCCGGCCCCGGCGGCCGCGGTGACGTGGGGTCGACCGCGGGCACCCGGCCGCGGACGGCGCGTCGTCGCCGGCCGGGTGGCGGGTCCCGACCCGGTGCGCGGCGGGTGCCAGCGCCCGCGGGTCAGCCGGGACTGCGGTGCTGTCCGCTCCGGCCCGTGCCCGCACGGGAGGCGGGCACCTACGAGAGCAGCCCTCACAGGGACTGTGAGGGCTGCGTCATCGTCGTAGCGGGGGCAGGATTTGAACCTGCGACCTCTGGGTTATGAGCCCAGCGAGCTACCGAGCTGCTCCACCCCGCGTCGGTAGGACAACCATACATCAGCTCCGGCCGGGACGGCGGAGGGGGTGGCCGCGGCCGGCGGCCACCCCCTCGCGTCAGCCCGTGGGAGTGGCCGCGGCGGCCTGCCCGTTGGCCGCCTGGTAGGCCTTGACCGCGTCCTGGAGCTGGGCCTGCGCCCGGCCGATCGCCTCGAAGTCACCGGCCTTGGTCGCGTCGGCGAGGGCGGTCAACGCGTCGTTGATCGCCGTCACCGCCGCATCCCGTGCGGCGCTGTCGACCGTGCCGCCACCGCCGTCCGCCGGTGGTGCCGGGGTGGGCGCCGCGGTGTCGCTGGGCGCCGGGGACGGCGCCGGCGTCGTCGGCGTGGCCGGCGCCGGTGCCGGTGCCGTGCCGCTGTCGGCGGCCGCGTCACCGGCGCCGTCCCCGAACACCTGGTCCAGCGCCTCGGCGAACGTGTCGGCGTAGCCGACCTTGTCGCCGTAGTTGACCAGCACCTTCTGCAGCAGCGGGAACGAGTTCTCCGCCGTGCCCTGGACGTACAGCGGTTCGACGTAGAGCAGGCCGCTGGTCCCGATCGGCAGGGTCAGCAGGTTGCCGAACACCGCCCGGGAGCTGGCGCTGTCGAACAGCGTGAGCTGGCTGCGGACCTCGCTGTTGGTGTTGAAGGACTGGAACACCTGCTGCGGCCCGCGGAACTGGGTGTTGCCCGGGAGTTGCAGCACCTGGATGTCACCGTAGGTGTCCGGGTCGCTGGACACCGTCATGTACGCGGACAGGTTCTCCCGCCGCAGCGCGTTCAGCGCACTGGTCAGCTGGAAGGTCGAGTTGCTCTCCCCCACCCGCTGGCTCAGCACGTAGTACGGCGGCTGCGGCTCCGTGGTGTTGTTGTTGACCGTCGGGTCGATCGGGACCTGCCAGAAGTCGTTGGCGTTGTAGAAGTCCGACGGGTTGTCCACGTGGTACTGGGTCAGCACGTCCCGCTGGAGCTTGAACAGGTCCTCCGGGTACCGGAAGTGGCTGCGCAGCTCGTCGCTGATGTCGCTGGCCGGCTTCACCGTGCCCGGGAACGCCTTCATGTAGGTCTGCAGCACCGGGTCGCTGTCGTCGAAGGCGTAGAGGGTGACCGTGCCGTCGTAGGCGTCGACCGTGGCCTTCACCGAGTTGGACACGTAGTTCACCTGGTCGTTCGGCAGCGCGGAGGTGCCGGTGCCGGTCAGCGAGTCGGTGGTCGCCTCGCCCAGGCTCTGAAGCGAGGAGTACGGGTAGGCGTCCGACGTCGTGTAGGCGTCGACGATCCAGGTGATCCTGCCGTCGATGACGGCGGGGTAGGGGTCACCGTCGACCTGCAGGTAGGGCGCCACCTTCTCCACCCGGTCCCGGGGGTCGCGGACGTAGAGCACCCGGGAGTCGTCGTTGACCGCGCTGGAGAGCAGGAAGTTCCGCTCGCGGTAGTAGATCGCGTAGGTCAGCTGCCGGAAGAAGCTGCCGATCGACACGCCGCCCTTGCCGTCGTAGGTGTTGTTCACCTGGCCCTCGGACCCGCTCTGCGGCCGGTCGAACTCCCGCGGCGAGGCACCCTCGGGGGCACCGACGACGGAGTACTCGTCGGTGCCGTTCACGTTGAGCAGCTCGCCGTAGTAGATCCGCGCCTGCTGCACGTCGATGGTGCCGCTGGTGGGCAGGTCGCCGGTGGTGAAGTTCGGCTCACCGCCGGCCTCTCCGGAGACCACCTGGTTCGCCGGCGCGGCCACGAAGCCGTTGCCGTGGGTGTAGACGGTGTGCTGGTTGATCCAGTTGGTCTGGTTCCCCGACAGGGACGAGGAGTCCAGCTCGCGGGCGGCGACGACGTAGTCCTGGGTGACCCCGTCGATCGTGTAGCGGTCGATGTCCAGCTTCTCCGGGAAGCCGTAGACGTTCCGGATCTGCTGCCGGGCCAGGAACGTCGCCTGCAGGACGTTGGGGTCCAGCAGCCGGGCGTTGAGGATCGTGCGGGCGTCCCCGGCCAGGTCGGCCTTCGTCGGCGTAGCCGTCGCGTCGCCCGAGCCGGCGTCGGTGCCGGTCTCGTCGCCGCTGGCGGTGTCGCTGCCGTAGTTGATGGTCTGGACGTCGGAGAGCTGGTAGGCGTCGCGGGTCGAGGCGAGGGCGCGCTCGATGTAGGCCGCCTCCTTCTGGTCCGCCGAGGGCCGGACGACGAACTGCTGCATGATCGCCGGGAAGGCGACGCCGATGACCAGGCTGGAGAACAGCAGCAGCACCAGCGCGGCGGCGGGCAGCACGGTGTTGCGGAAGAAGATGTTGGCGAAGAACGCCACGGCGCAGATCGCGGCGACGAAGACCAGGATGTTCTTCGCCGGCAGCAGGGCGTTGACGTCGGTGTAGGACGCCCCGGTGAAGACGTTGCCCCGGTCGGAGTAGACCGTGCCGTAGCGGTCCAGCCAGTAGGCGATCGCCTTGAGCACCAGGAAGATGCCCAGCAGCACCGACAGCTGCACGCGCGCGGCACCGGTGAGCTTCTGGCCCGGGGTCTGCAGCCGCAGCCCACCGAAGACGTAGTGGGTCAGCAGCGAGCCGATCAGCGCCAGCAGGACGATCGCGAACGCGAAGCCCAGCGCGAGCCGGTAGAAGGGGTAGTCGAAGACGAAGAAGGAGATGTCCTTGCCGAACTCCGGGTCGGTGCGCCCGAAGTCGGTGGAGTTGCGGAAGGTCAGCCAGGTCTGCCAGCTGCCCTGCGCGGTGAACCCGGCGAACAGGCCGAGCACCACACCGATGGCGGTGAGGACCAGCTTGCGGCGGGGCTCGACCGACTGGCGGTAGCGCTCCAGGTTCTGCTGCTCCAGCGACATCGGCCGGAACGTGGGGCGGAACCGGTAGGCGAGGTGCACGGCGAGCGCCACCAGCCCGCCGGTGGCCACCCCGGCCACGGCGAACAGCAGGGCCCGGGTCTGGACCTCGGTCCAGAAGACCTCGGTGAAGTCGGTCTCGTCGAACCAGAGGTAGTCGACGTAGACGTTGGTGAGCGTGCCGATGACGGTGAAGAGCACCAGCAGCACGGCGACGACGCCGATGACCAGCTTGGCGCGCCGGGACAGCGTCGGCACCGGCACGGGGGGCCGCATGGCCACGGTCGGTCTCCTGTCTTTCCTACGACCTACGAGGTGGCGAGCACGGGGACCCGGCCACGGGACACGGCGACCGCGGTGGGTCCGGACGCCCCGGGGGGGCCGATGGTCGGACCGCGGTCCGCTCCGTCAACTGTTCCCGGCGGCGGCGGGTTCCCGACCGCGCCACAAGCACACCACGGCTTCCTGGCAGGGGGGTCAGCAGCCCGGCGGCGTGGTGCCCGCCCGGAGGTCCGCCAGCGCGGTGAGCGCGTCGTCCAGGGTGGCGACCCGGGCCATCGGCAGGCCCGGCTGGGCGTTCTGCAGGGCCTCGGCGCAGTTGTCCGCCGGGACGAGGAACATCTCGGCGCCGATCTCCCGGGCGGCGACCATCTTCAGCGGGATGCCGCCGATCGGGCCGACCGAGCCGTCGGCGGCGATGGTCCCGGTCCCCGCGACGACCGCGCCCTCGGTGAGGTCGGTGTCGCCCACCATGTCGATGATCCCCAGGGTCAGCATCAGCCCGGCCGACGGACCGCCCACGTCGTCCACCTCGATGTCGACGTCGAACGGGGCGTATGGCGTCTGGAGGACCAGCACCCCCAGCGCCGAGCCGTCGCCCTCCGCCGCCGTGCCGGTGGTCACCGTGGCGGTCCCGGGGACGCCCAGCCGGGTGTAGGCCACCGGGACCGTCGTGCCGGGCGGGATGGCGGCCAGCGCGGCGGTGAGCGCGTCCTGGTCGGGGGTGGGGACGCCGTCGACCGCGGTGAGCGCGTCGCCCGCCGCCAGCTGCCCCTCCGACGGGGAGTCCTCGGAGAGGTCCTGGACGACGACCTCCTCCGGGTAGCCCAGCTCGGCCAGTGCCGCGCCGCGGGCCGCCTGCTCGGAGGTGAGGAACGCCTGCCGGTTCTGCGCCTGGGTCTCCTCGACCGACTGGTCGGAGGGGTAGACCTGCTCGCGCGGGACGACGATGACCTCGTCGTCGAACCAGCCCTGCACCGCGCCGACCAGGGTGAGCGGGCGCTGCGGGATCCCGACGGTGGTCAGGTTCAGGTTGCCCGAGGTGTCGTTCGGCTCCCGGCCGGTCAGCGAGATGATCGGCGTGCCGTCGATGTCACCGAGGGTGTTGTACGTCGGCCCCGGCACCTGGGCGACGTAGGGCACCGGGAGCAGCGCACCCAGCACCCCGAAGACCAGCAGCAGCACCGTCCCGGTGACCAGGACGGTGGTCCGTCGACTCACGACTCCTCCTCGCGGGGCGGCCGCCCCGCGAGCCGGCCGCCCGGGCGTCGGCGGCACGAGGTCAGCAGCGGGTGGCCGCGACGGGCGCACCCGTCGAACGGCGAGCGTAGGTGACCCGCCTGTGCCGGCGGCCGGACCAGTGCCGGCTTCGGCCGGCCGCGGGTCGTCGCGAGGCGCGGCCGCGGGACGGTCAGCGTGGTCGCGCGCGTCTACGGTGGGACCATGAGCGATCTTCCCTTCGGCTTCGGGCTCCCCGACCGTGACCCCGAGAAGCGGGACGAGTCCGGGCAGGGCGGTGGCGCGGGCGGCAACGACCCGTTCGGCCTCGGCGCGCTGTTCGGGTCGATGGGCGGCGTCGGTCCCGGTGCGGGCAACCCGGCGGACCTGCTGGGCAAGATGCCGCTGTTCGCCGAGCTGCAGAAGCTGATGAGCTGGACGGGCGGCCCGGTCAACTGGGACCTCGCCCGGCAGGGCGCGATCAGCCAGCTGGCACCCGGCCACCAGCCGACGTCGGCCGCCGAGCAGGCCGCGGTGAGCGAGGCGCTGCGCCTGGCGGACCTGTGGCTGGACCAGGTGACCGAGCTGCCCTCGGGCATCGACCGCGGGCTGGCCTGGTCGCGGGTGGACTGGGTGGAGCAGACCCTGCCCGCCTGGACCGCGCTGATCGACCCGCTGGCCGAGCGCGTGGTCGCCGCGATGACCAGCGCGCTGCCCGCGGAGGCCGCCCAGATGGCCGGCCCGCTGGCCGGGATCATGGGCCAGATGGGCGGCGTCATGTTCGGCGCCCAGGTCGGCCAGGCGCTGGCCAAGCTGGCCGACGAGGTCACCACCAGCACCGACGTCGGGCTGCCGCTGGGACCCAGGGGCGCCGGCGTGCTGGTGCCGCAGAACGTGACCGCCTTCGGCGCGGGCCTGGACCGGCCCGAGGACGAGGTGCGGTTGTTCCTCGCCCTGCGCGAGGCCGCCCACCAGCGCCTGTTCGCCCACGTGCCGTGGCTGCGCCAGCAGCTCACCGACGCCGTGCACGCCTACGCCCGGGGCATCCACGTCGACCCGGAGGCCATCCAGCGGGGTCTGGACGAGGCGATGAGCGGCATGGAGGGCGGGCTGGACCCCAACGACCCGGAGAGCGTGCAGCGCCTGCTGGGCAGCGGCGTCCTCGAGCCGGAGGAGACCCCCGAGCAGCAGATGGCGCTGCGCCGGCTGGAGACCCTGCTCGCGCTCGTGGAGGGCTGGGTGGACAGCGTCGTGTCCGCCGCGGCGGCCGAGCGGCTGCCCGGGCACTCGGCCCTGGCCGAGACGATGCGCCGGCGCCGGGCCTCCGGCGGTCCGGCCGAGCAGACCTTCGCCACGCTGGTCGGACTCGAGCTGCGCCCGCGCCGGCTGCGCGACGCCAGCACCGTCTGGGGTGCGATGGCCCAGCAGCACGGCACCGCCGAGCGCGACCGGCTCTGGTCGCACCCGGACCTGCTGCCGACCTCGGAGGACCTCGACGAGCCGCTGGACTTCGTCGCCCGCCAGGATGCGGCCGACCCGTTCCGCGAGCTCACCGACGGTCTGGCCGACCCCGAGGCAGACGGCACCGACGACGACAGGTGACGTGCTGGAACGGCCCCCTCGCAGGGTCCCGGCCCGAGCGGAGCGAGGGTCGGGGGGCGAGGGGGTCCTTCATCAGTCGACGGCGCCGGGCTCCAGCTCGTCGTCGGCCGCCCCGGCCGGCAGCGGGGCGCCGGAGCCGAACTCGACGCCCTCGAGGAAGCCCAGCGCCCGCTCGGCCCGCGGGTAGGCGTGCACGAGCGACCAGAAGTGCGTGTTGTGGGTGGGCTCCAGCAGGTGCGCGAGCTCGTGCACCAGGACGTAGTCCACGACGAACTCGGGCATGCCCCGCAGCCGGCCGGACAGCCGGATGGTGCGGTCGGCCGGGGTGCAGGACCCCCAGCGGCGGTGCTGGTTCTCCACCCACCGGACGCTGACCGGCACCGCCTGGCCGTCGAGGTGGGCCGCGGACAGCTGGCGCGCGCGGGCCATCAGGTCGTCGTCGGAGCCGAGGGTGCGCCGCCGGCGCTCCTCGCGGGTCTGCAGCTTGGCGACCATCTGGTCGACCCAGCGCCGCTCCTCGGCCGCGGTGAACGCGGCGGGGATCAGCACGACGGTGCGACCGTGCTCCCGGTAGGCCGTCACGGTGCGACGGCGCCGGGCGCTGCGTCGCACCTCGATCTCCCCGGCGAGGCCGGGGGCGGTCCGCGCAGGGGGGACGGCGGTCGACGCAGCCGGCGTCCGGCGGTCAGGTCGCTGTTCCACACACGCACGGTAACCGGCGGCCCAGCTGAGGCCCAGCGCGAGGACACCCGGTCGTGGACAGGTGCGCACGGACAGTGGACACCGGCGGTGCCGGTGTCCCCCGAAAGGAGGACGTACCGGCTCCGCTCCACAGGCTCGGGACGACGTCCGTGCTGGTGGGAGGCCCGAGAGCGAATCCTGCGGGCAGCTGCCCACCGGGCATCCCCCGCCGGTGCACAGCGACACCCCGACGGGTCCCCACTCCGTCCACAGCCCTGTCCACAGGGTGTGGGAGACGGGCCCTGCCGGGGCTCGGGGGCTGGCACCCTGCCGACGGTGACCGAGAGCCCGCACCCGCTGCTGCCGCCCGCGACGCCGGTCCTCCGGCTGGACGCCGAGGTGCTGCAGGTCGGCGGGCTCGACGGCGGTACCGGGCTCCGGGTCTCCCCCGCGGGCGCGGAGATCGCCAGCCTGCTGCGTCGGCTGGACGGGCGCCGCAGCCAGCGGGCGGTGCGCGCGGACGCGGTGACCGGTGGGCTGCCCGGCGACGTCGTCGACGACCTGCTGACCGGCCTGCGCGCGGCCGGCCTGGTGCACGACCTCGCCGCGACCGACCTGCTCGCCACCGACCCCGGCCCGGCGGCCACCGCCCGGGCCGCGGCCGAGCTGCCTGCGGCGGTGACCGGCCGGCAGGACGGCGGCCGGTGGCGGGCGCGCCGGCAGAGCGCGGTGGTCGTGGAAGGGGCCAACCGGGTCGGGACGCCGCTGGCCGCCGTGCTGGCCGCCAGCGGCGTCGGCAGGGTGCACGTCCGCGACCGGGGGACGACCGGAGCCGGGGACGCGATCGTGGGCGGGGCGAGCGCGGCCGACGAGGGGCGCCCGCGGTCGCTGTCCGCGGCCGACGCCGTCCGCCGGGCCAGTCCGCTCACCGACCTGCGCCCCCTGCCGCCGGACACCGCACCGGACCTCGTCGTGCTCACCCGGCCGTGGGCGGCGGTCGACCCGCTGTCGGTGGTCTGGCAGCGGGCTGGGACACCCCACCTGGTGGCGACGGTGCGGCAGGAGACCGGGGTCGTCGGCCCGTTCGTGCTGCCCGGCGTCAGCAGCTGCCTGCACTGCGCCGAGGCACGGCGCCGGGACGACGACCCGTCCTGGCCGCGGCTGGCCGCCCAGCTCGCCGCCGCCGACACCGATCCCGGCGGCTCGACGATCACCTGCCTCCTCACCGCGCTGACCGCCGCGGTCCAGGTGCTCGCCCACCTGGACGGCTCGGGGCAGCCCGCGACCGTCGACGCCACCCTCGAACTGGGCCCCCCGGCCTTCCTGCCGCGGCTGCGCAGGTGGCCGCCGCACCCCTCCTGCGGCTGCGTCGGCCGGGTCCAGCGCGGCCGGGACGGGGACAGGGGACACTGGGCCGGTGACTGACACCGGACAGGACATCCCACGGGGGGCGGTGTCCCGAACGGCGCGGCTGGCCGCGCTCCCCCTGGGCGCCGCAGGACGAGCCACGCTGGGCATCGGCAAGAAGCTGTCCGGGCGGTCGGCCGAGGAGGTCGACGCCGAGCTGCAGCAGCGGACCGCCGAACAGCTGTTCGCCGTCCTCGGTCAGCTCAAGGGCGGGGCGATGAAGCTCGGCCAGCAGTTGTCCATCTTCGAGGCCGCGGTGCCCGAGGAGGTCGCCGGCCCGTACCGGGAGGCCCTGGTCAAGCTCCAGGAGGCCGCGCCGCCGATGCCGGTGCGCACGGTGCACGCGGTGCTCGCCCAGCAGCTGGGCGGCCGGTGGCGCGAGCGGTTCCGCGAGTTCGACGACGTCCCCGCCGCCGCCGCGAGCATCGGGCAGGTGCACCGGGCCACCTGGCGGGACGGCCGGGACGTCGCGGTGAAGATCCAGTACCCGGGGGCCGGCACCGCGCTGATGGCCGACCTCAACCAGCTGGCCCGCTTCGCCCGGCTGTTCGCCACGATGTTCCCCGGCATGGAGGTCAAGCCCCTCATCGCCGAGCTGAAGGCCCGGGCCGAGGAGGAGCTGGACTACGGGCTGGAGGCCGACGCCCAGCGCGGGTTCGCCGCCGCCTACGCGGGCGACGAGAAGATCGTCGTCCCCCGGGTGGTCGCCAGCGCACCGAAGGTGATCGTCTCGGAGTGGCTGGAGGGCACGCCGCTGTCGGCGATCATCGCCGACGGCACTCGCGAGCAGCGGGACCGTGCCGGGCTGCTGATGGTCGAGCTGCACTTCTCCGGCCCGCAGCGCGCCGGGCTGCTGCACGCCGACCCGCACCCGGGCAACTTCCGGCTGCTGCCCGACGGACGGCTGGGGGTCATCGACTTCGGCGCCACGGCCCGGCT
Source organism: Geodermatophilaceae bacterium URHA0031 (assembly GCA_000620205.1). Lineage (GTDB taxonomy): Bacteria > Actinomycetota > Actinomycetes > Mycobacteriales > Geodermatophilaceae > Modestobacter. The sequence goes on from JHVP01000002.1 coordinate 150,372, forward strand.
GCCCGACGGGCTGCCCGAGCCGATCGGCCGGCTGGTGCGCTGGGCGCTGGAGGGCCGCGCCGAGGACGTGCTCGCCGACCTGCGCGTCGAGGGGTTCGTCCGGCAGACCGTCGAGGTGGACGCCCAGGGGGTGCTCGACTTCCTGCTCCCCTTCCTGGCACCGCTGGCCGCGCCGGACTTCCAGTTCACCCGGGCGTGGATGCAGGAGCAGGCGGCCCGGATCGGCGACCCGCGCAACGACGCCAGCCGGCTCGGCCGGCAGCTCAACCTGCCCCCGTCCTACCTGCTCATCCACCGGGTGACGATCGGTTCGATCGGCGTGCTCTGCCAGCTCGACGCCCGGGCGCCCTACCGGGGCGTCTGTGAGCGGTGGCTGCCCGGCTTCGCCGGGTAGGGCTTCCCGGCCATCACACCGTCGTCCTCCGGACGACACCTCGGCCACGTGCCGACCCCGACAGGCTGAGCCGTGGGGTCCGTCCCTGTCGGGAGCCTGCGGCGCCGCGACAGGGACGGACAGCGGCTGACGCCGCAACTACTCCTCCGTCACCAGACGGCGGAGTTGGCCCGGGCGGCGCGCTGGGACGCCCGGGCCGCCCGGCGGGACCAGCGCCGGGCGCTGGTCAGCCGGCGGGCGCGGGCGGCCTCCCCGGCCTCGGCGAGCCGCTGGTCCATGTGGGAGCGGGCGAGCTCCTGGTCGATCAGGTACATCTCATCTCCTCTGGGTGCAGGGACGCCGTCGGACGGCGTCGGGTGGAGGTGCATCGGGTGACGGGGCGCCCGGACGACGGGCGCCGGACGGCGGACGGGTGCGCGGTGCGGTGGTGGCCGCTCACGCCGCCACCTCCGCACGGACCTTCGGCGGGCGGCCGCGGGGCCGCTTGCGGGCGATGACGACGCCCCGGTCGAAGATCTCCCCGCCCCAGACGCCCCAGGGCTCCGCCCGTTCGAGCGCGCCGGCCAGGCACGCGCTCCGGACGGGGCACTCGGCGCACAGCCGCTTGGCCTGCTCGAGGTCGGCCGGGCGCTCGGCGAACCACAGGTCGGGGTCCTGGACCCGGCAGGGCAGTGCCCGCCGGGCGCCCGCCGGCTCGTGGGTGGACGCGTGCGTGCGGTCGAGCCCGAGCCGGGAACGGGACGGCGCTGGGTCGATCGTGGTCTGCACGGCCGCTCTCCTCTTCTTCGTCTCTGCGGCCGGTCGGCGGAGGCCCGCCGACCGGTGGTCGGTGTGGGGTCCGCGGACTCGCCTGGCGAAAGACGGAGGCCGCGGTTCCCGGTGTCCGGGATCCGCGGCCTCGAGGAGGACCAGCTGAGCGGTGGCTAGCTCAGTGGGTCTTCCGGGGGCAGGTCACCCGGGGTGCTGCTGGGGTGCTCGACGGGCACGCCGGCGACGGCGAACCACGGCAGAGCGGTGGTCTGGACGGACGGACGGACGGTGCCGCCGAGGGCGGTGCCCGCGGCGCTCAGGCCGCGGAGACGGAACGGGGACGCGGTGCCGGAGACGGGCAGACCCGTCCCCTTCCACGGAGCGGCGGAGGGCGCCGTGCGGACGACCCGATCGGCGGAGCACATGCCGACGGCCGGCGGGGTCACGGTGCCTGCGCCGGTGTACGTCGTGTCGGTGCTGATCACGGGGCCCCTCCTTCCGGGGGTCGGAGCCCGGCCTGCCGGCCGGTCTCGCTGCGGTCTGTGCTCGTGCGGTGCTGCTCGTGCGGTGCTGCTCGTGCGTTGGTGCGGAGTGCGTCCTGGGTCACTCCCAGGTGGTGATCGAAGGCTAGGGGACCCGCGGAGGAGGGGTCAACCGGATTAACGGCGGAACCTGAGGAACCCTGTCTGCGCAGCTCAGCGGGCCCTCATGCCTCGATGACGCCGAGCACCTCGGTGCCGTACATCTCCAGCTTGCGGGCGCCCACGCCGGGCAGCGCCGACAGCTCCCGCACCGAGGACGGCCGGCTCTCCGCGATCGCCTGCAGCGTGGCGTCGGTGAAGACGACGTAGGCCGGGACCGACGCCGCCTGGGCGGCGCTGCTCCGCCACGCCCGCAGCCGCTCGAACAGCTCCCCCGCCTCGCCCTCGAGCACGACCTTGGCCCGCTTGGCCGGGCGCCGCGGCGCCGCGGCGGCGTCGGGGGCGAGCCCGTCGAGGAACCGGCTGCGCGGCCGCGACCGCCTCCCGCCGGGGTTCCGCGCCAGCGACCAGGACAGCGTCAACTCCTCGCGGGCGCGGGTGACCGCGACGTAGAGCAGCCGCCGCTCCTCCTCGACCGCCTCCGGGCGCGACTGGGACTGCGCGATCGGCACGACGCCGTCCACCAGGCCCACCACGAACACCGCGTCCCACTCCAGGCCCTTGGCCGCGTGCATCGACGCCAGCGTCACGCCCTGCACGGTCGGTGCGTGCTGGGCGTTCGCCCGCTCGGCGAGGTGCCCGACGAAGCCGGCGAGGTCCAGCGTGGGCTGCTCGGCGACGAGGTCGACGGCGAGGTCGACGAGGGCGGCCAGCGACTGCCAGCGGTCCCGCGCCGTGCCACCCGGCGGGGGGCGGTGCTCCACCCAGCCGGTGGAGGCCAGCACGTCGCGGACGGCGGGCACCAGGGCACCGGGCTCGTTGCCGCCCGCCGCGGCGCCGCGCAGCAGCAGCACCGCCTCCCGGATCTCGGGCCGCTCGAAGAACCGCTCACCGCCCTTGAGCACGTAGGGGACGCCGACGTCGGCCAGCGCCGACTCGTACACCTGCGACTGCGCGTTGATCCGGAACAGGACGGCGATCTCGCTGGCCGGCAGGCCGGCGTCGATGAGCTCGCGGCAGGCCCTCGCGACCGCGGCGGCCTCGGACGGCTCGTCGGGGTGCTCGACGAACCTCGGCGCCGGGCCCTCGGCGCGCTGGCCCAGCAGCCGCAGGCCGGGCAGCCCCTTGCGCGGGGGCGCCTGGCCGATGAGCTTGTTGGCCAGGCCCACCACCTGCGGGGTCGACCGGTAGTCCCGCTCGAGCTTGACCACCTCGGCATCGCCGTAGCGGTCGGCGAAGCCGAGCAGGTACTCGGGGTCGGCGCCGGTGAAGGAGTAGATGGTCTGGTTGGGGTCGCCGACGACGCACACCTCGGCGCGACCGCCCAGCCAGGCGTCCAGCAGGCGCTGCTGCAGCGGGTTCACGTCCTGGTACTCGTCCACGACGAAGTGCCGGTACTGCGCCCGCACCTCGCGGGCGACGTCCGGGTGCTCCTCGATCGCGTAGGCGGTGACCAGCAGCAGGTCCTCGAAGTCCAGCGACCCGTCGCGGGACTTCGCCTCCTCGTAGCTGCGGTAGACCGCAGCGACCGCCGAGGGGTCGAACGGGGCCTCCCGCGAGGCCGCGACGGCCCGGGCCGGGTAGTCCTCCGGGGTGGCCAGCGTGGTCTTCGCCCACTCGATCTCGCTGGCCAGGTCGCGCAGGCTCGCGCGGTCGGTGGTCAGCCGGTTGCGGGTCGCGGCACCGGCCACCACCCGGAGCTTGTTCTCGATCAGCTCGGGCATCGGGCCGCCGAGCACCCGGGGCGCGAAGTACCGCAGCTGGCGCATCGCCGCCGCGTGGAAGGTGCGCGCCTGCACACCGCCCACGCCCAGCGCCGACAGCCGGCCGCGCAGCTCACCGGCCGCGCGCGCGGTGAAGGTCACCGCCAGGACCTGCTCGGGGACGTACTCCCCCAGGTGCACGCCGTAGGCGATCCGGTGGGTGATCGTCCGGGTCTTGCCGGTGCCGGCACCGGCGAGGATGCAGACCGGCCCGCGCACCGCCTCGGCCGCGGCCCGCTGCTGCTCGTCCAGCCCGGCCAGCACCGCCTCCGCGCCCGCCGTCCCCTCGACCACCTGCTCTTCTGCGACCCGCGGCATCCCCACACGACGAGTCTCCCAGCCCGTGCCGACGGTCGGGGGAAGGATCCCCAGGGACGCGGCGTTGGTCGGGCGCAGGCCCCGGACGCCCCGGCCATCCCTCCCCCGGGTGGCCCGCCCGGGGAGACGCGAGGGAGGATCCACCCGATGAGCGCTCCGACGACCGCGGTGACCATGTACACCACGAACTGGTGTGGTTACTGCATGCGGCTGAAGAAGCTGATGCAGCGCGACGGCATCGACTTCGCCGAGGTCAACATCGAGGTGGACGAGAGCGCCGCCGAGCTGGTCATGGAGGCGAACGGCGGGAACCGCACGGTGCCCACGCTGGTGTTCGCCGACGGCACCGCCCTGACCAACCCGAGCATCGACCAGGTGAAGGCCCAGCTCGCACAGCTCCCGGGCGCGTGATCCCCGGCCCGCGGCCCCCGGGGGGCGATGATCGCCACCCGGGGGACTGCGGGACGGCACCCTCCGACCGGCCGTTCGCAGCGGGAGAGGGTGTGATGGACGCGACGGTGGAGCAGGCTGCCGCGCTGGTCCCTGCGCTGCTGCCCCCCGACGTGGTGCGCATGCCGACCGGGCAGCCGGCCGCCCTGGTGGTCCGGAGCGGCCGCGGCTGGACGGTGCTGAGCCCTGAGGACGGCGCGTGGGCGGACGTCTCGGGCCGGGTCGCCGGTGAGGGCGAGGCGCTGGGTCTGGTCGAGGCGATGTCGCTGGCGGACCTGGTCGCCGCCGAGCACGGGTCCAGCCCAGAACCCGGCCGGGACGCCCGCCGGGCGGCCCGCACGGGCACCGGCGCAGCTGACGAGGACGACGCCGCACCGCCCGCCGACCCGCGGGACGAGGAGATCACGGCGCTGCGGCGCACCGTCGGTCAGCTCGAGCACGCGCTGGCCGCGCGGGTGTCGATCGAACGCGCGATCGGCGTCCTCGCCGAACGGCACGGCACCACCCCGCGGGCGGCCTTCGAGGCCCTCCGCCGGAACGCACGCTCCCAGGGCCGGGCGGCCCAGGAGCTGGCCACGGAGGTGCTCGACGGCCTGGCCGACGGTGCCGACGTCCCGGGGCCGCCCGCCGTCCACCCGACCGGCGAGCCGCGCCCGGTGGTGGTCGGGTCCGCCGCCCGGCGGGTGCAACGCGGCCCGCGCCGGGCCGGCAGCGGCGACGTCGTCCCCGGGGCTCCCCGCTGAGCGCTCCGCTCCCGCTCTCCCCACCGGCGCTCGCCGATCGGCTGGCCGCGCTGCTCGCGGGGATCTCCCCCGAGCCCGGCGCCGCCGCACTGCGGGTCGCCGTCGACGGCATGGACCTGCCCGGAGCTGCCGGGGTCACCGGACCGCACCAGCTGGCCGCGGAGCTGGCCACCCGGCTGCCCGGCCTGAGCCGTCCGGCGGTCGTCGTCCCGGCCGAGGGCTTCTACCGGCCGGCCTCGCTGCGGCTCGAACACGGCCGCACCGACCCGGACGCGCGCTACACCGACTGGCTGGACTCCGCGGCGCTGGCCCGCGAGGTGCTCGACCGCAGCGGACCGCGGGGGCCGGGTGAGCACCTGCCCGCGCTGTGGGACCTGGAGCGGGACCGCGCCGCCCGGCTGGACTACCGTCCGACGCCGCCCGGAGGGGTGCTGCTGGTGCCCGGGTCACTGCTGCAGGGCCTCGGGCTGGCGTTCGACGTGGTCGTCCACCTGCGCGTCGGGCCCGCCGCCCGCCGGCGCCGGGTGCCCGCGGACCGGGCCTGGGAGCTGCCCGCCTTCGACCGCTACGACGACGAGGTGGACCCCACCTCGCTCGCCGACGCGGTCGTCCTCGCCGACCACCCCGACCGGCCCGCCCTCGTCCTGCAGGGGCTATTCGCCTGACCCGCCCGACCGCCCTGAGAACTCGCCGGCCACCCAGCGGTCGATGATGTGCCGGGCGATCGAGACGTTCGGCGGCAGCGCCTGCGGGCCGGTGCCCGAGCGCAGCTCGTCCCGGCTGAACCAGCGGGCCTCCTCGATCTCGTCGTGGTCGATCCGCAGCTGCTCCTCGGTCGCCCGGGCGACGAAGCCGAGCATCAGCGACTGCGGGAACGGCCACGGCTGGCTGGAGACGTAGCGGACGTCGGTGACGGCGATCCCGACCTCCTCGGCGACCTCTCGGACCACGGCCGCCTCGGCCGACTCCCCGGGCTCGACGAAGCCGGCCAGGATGGAGAACCGGCCCGGCGGCCAGACCGCCTGACGACCGAGCACGCAGCGGTCACCGCCGTCGTGCACCAGCATGATCACCGCCGGGTCCGTCCGCGGGAAGACCTCGGTGCCGCTCACCGGGTCGCGCTGGACCCAGCCGGCCCGCTCGATCGTCGTCGGAGCGCCGGTGAGCGGGGAGAACCTGTTGCGCTCGTGCCACTCCACGATGCCCACCGCCTGGGCCAGCAGACCGGCGTCCAGGTCACCGAGCTCGGCACCGACCTCCCGGAGCCCGGCCCAGCTGTCGACCGGCCGCCCGCCGACGCTGAGCGAGCGGGGTGCCCGGAGTGCGGCGTAGGGGACGTCGTCGGCCTCGCCCAGGTAGATCGCGCCGTCGGGCAGCGCGGGCTGCTCGTCGTAGACCAGCTCGGGGCCGCGCGGGCCCTCGTGCACCGGCACCGTGCGCCGCTCGTCGATCCGCAGCACGCGCACCGGCCGGCCCTGCGCGGGGTCCGGCAGCGACCGGGCCAGGTGCCCACGGTCGTGGCCGGTCCGGGACAGCAACGGGAGCTCGGTGACCGCGCCGGCGCGCCCGTCCTCGGGCCAGTCGATGCGGGGAGGCGGCGGGTTGTCGGCAGCGGTGCTGCCGCCGGGCGGGACGGTCATGCCCCGGGCTCGACGGTCGGGGCGGTGACCTCGACCGGGCCCAGGGCACGCAGCTGGTCGGCAGCCTGGTCGGCGTCGCCGACCACGACCGCGGTCAGCCCGGCCGGGGACAGCCACCGGCGGGAGGCCTCGGTGACCTGGTCGATGCCCACCGTGGCGAGCGCCCGCTGGTGGTCGGCCAGCCAGTCGGCGGAGAGCCCGGCGCCGAACAGCGCCGACAGGGTGCTGGCCAGGCCGGCGTGGGTCGCCGTCCCGAGGGCCAGGGTGCCGAGCAGGTACCGGCGGGCGGAGTCCAGCTCGGCCTCGGTCACCGGGGTGAGCGCCATCCGGCCCAGCTCGTACCAGGTCTCCAGCAGCGCCGGCCCGGTGACGGCGGTGGCCACGTCGGCGTCCACGGTGAAGGAGGAGCCGGCCATCAGGTGGTCCACGCCGCTGCGCGGGCTGTAGGTGTACCCGCGCCGTTCGCGGATGTTCTCCACCAGCCGGGAGGAGAAGTACCCGCCGAACACCATGCTGGCCAGCCTGAGCGCGGGCAGCTGCGGATCGGTGCGGCCCGGGGCGGGGCCGCCCAGCCGCAGGTTGGACTGGACGGCGCCGGGGCGGTGCACCAGCTGCAGCGGCTGCGGGACGACGGCGGGCACCGGGCCGGCCGCGACGGCCTTCCCCTCGGCGGTCCAGCCGGCCAGGGCGGTGGCGACGACGTCCTGCGCGGTGGCCGGGTCGACGTCCCCGACGAGCACGAGGGTGCTGCCCGCGGGCAGCACCCGCTCGCGGTGCAGCTTCCGCAGCGCGGCCGGGGTGACCGCGGCGACCACGTCGGGGGCGGGCAGCTGCTGGGCGTAGGGGTGCGCGCCGTACCGACGGGCGGCGAGGGCGCTGCGGGCGATCACCCCGGGCTGCGAGCGGGCGATGTGCACCCGCTCGACCACCCGGGCGCGCTCGGCCTCGACCGGGCCCGCCGGGTAGGTGGGCGCGGCGAGCAGCTCGGCGAGCACAGCCAGGACGGCGCCGAGGCCGTCGGGCAGCATCGTCGTGGAGAACAGCAGCCGGTCGGCGTCGGCGGAGACCGACAGCTCGGTTCCCTGCGCCTGCAGCAGCTGCGCGATCCCCAGCTGGTCGTGCGCCGCGGTCCCCAGCAGCACCGCACCGGACAGGACGCTGGTGCGCGCGGCGTGCGCGGCGGCCTGGCGCGGTGCCGCGGCGGCGAAGGGCACCCGCAGCCGCAGCTCCACCAGCGGCACACCCGGACGCGGGACGACGACCAGCCGCAGCCCGCTGGGCAGCGTCGACTCGTGCACCTCGGGCACGGGCGCCGGGCGGGGCTCGCCCAGCGGCGGGATCAACGACAGGTCGAGCACGGGCGCACTCATCGGGCTGCTCCTCCGGTCGCGCGCAGTTCCAGGACGGCGGCGGTGTCCGGGGAGAGCCCGCGGGCCGCTGCCTGCACCTGGTCGGGGGTCACCGCGGCCAGCCGGGCGGCCAGTTCACCGGCGAGCTCGGCCCGGCCGTGGATCAGCTCGGCGGAGGCGAAGCCCAGCGTGCGGCCGAGCACCGAGTCGGCCTGCTGCAGCAGCTGGGCCTCGGTGCGGGCCGTCACCCGGGCCAGCTCCTCGACCGGCACACCGTCGGTGGCCACCTTCTCGATCTCCTCGTGCACCGCGGCCAGGACCCGCTCGACCGGGACGTCCGCGGGGTGGTGCACCTGGCTGACCAGCAGCGTCGCGTCGCGGACGTCGAAGGGGTCGCCGAACAGACCGAGGTAGCTGCTCTGCGCGACCGCCAGCCGGTCGGTGTGCAGCAGCCGGCGCTCCAGGCGCGAGGCGTCGCCCTCGCTGAGCAGTTCGGTGAGCACCACGGTGCCGAGGTAGGTGTCCAGGTCGCCGACCGGGTCGGGCACCCGCCAGCCGATCGCCACCGCGGGTGCCGGGGCGAGCGGGTCCTCGACGACGCCGCGGCGGGCGGTGGCCGGCGAGGGCTCCCCCACCGCCGGCGCGGGCGGGGCCGCGCGGTACGGGACGGGGTCGAACCAGCGGCGCACCAGCTGCTCGGTCTCGGCGACGTCCAGGTCACCGCCGATGCACAGCACGGCGTTGCTCGGGGCGTAGTAGCGGGAGAAGAAGTCCGCGGCGTCCTCGACGGTGGAGGACTCGAGGTCGACGAAGGACCCGTAGCCGTCGTGGGTGTTGGCGAAGCTCTCGAACGCGATCGGCGGCAGCTGCAGCCACGGGAAGGCGCCGTAGGGCCGGTTCAGCACGTTGACCCGGATCTCCTCCTTCACCACGTCGATCTGGTTGCGGAGGTTCTCCTCGGTGATCGCCGGGGCCGCCATCCGGTCGGCCTCGAGGAACACGGCGCGTTCCAGCGCCTCGGCGGGCAGCGCCTGGAAGTAGTTGGTGTAGTCCTGGTGCGTCGAGCCGTTGAACGTCCCGCCGGCGGCCTGCACGAGACGCGCGTGCTCCATCTTCGGCACGTGGGCGGAGCCCTGGAACATCATGTGCTCGAAGAGGTGCGCGAACCCGGTGCGGCCCGGGGGCTCGGATCGCATGCCGACGTCGTAGAAGACGCTGACGGCGACGACGGGGACACTCCGGTCCGGCGCGAGCACGACCCGCAGCCCGTTGTCGAGCGTGAACCGCTCCACCGGGTGCCGCAGGGTCAGGTCGGCCCCAGCTGCTGTCACACCGCCGACCCTAACCGCGCCGTGCGACACGCCGCCGCCGGGTGCGTCCGGGGCCGCCGGGCTCACAGCACGTCGACGTCGCCGAGCACCCGGTCGATCGCCCCGTACAGCTCCGCGTGGGTGTTCGGGATGGACAGGTAGAGCAACGCCGGGGCCGGCCGGCCGACGTCGATCAGCAGCAGCGCCGCCCGCTCGCCGGTGGAGTCGTAGCCGGCGACGTCCCAGCTGAGGTCGAACTCGTACACCCAGGCGGCCGCGCCGTCGACGGTGACGGCCTCGTCCCGGCGCACCTCGCGCTCGTTGGGGGCCGGGTAGTGCAGCTGGCGGACCGCGTCGGCGAGCGCCTCGGTGGTGCCCTGCAGGTCCGCCGTCCCGGTCCCGCCGAAGCCGTCGGCCAGCGGACCCGACGTGCACTGGGCGATGAAGACGTCGACCCCGTCGGGCAGGTCGTCCTGGGTGACGAAGTACTGGCCGGAGGTCTCGGTCGTCTCCAGCTGCGCGCCCCGGTCCCACTCGAACCAGCCGTCGCCGAGGAACGGGTAGGAGATCCCGGCGGCCTCGTCGATGATCCGGACGGTGCCCGGCGGGAAGGTGCTGCTCGGCTGAGCGGTCGGGCCGGCCACCGGGGCGGCGTCGTCGGCGGAGGACCCGCCGTTCAGCTGCACCCCCACCAGGACCAGCAGCACGACGACGGCCAGGACGCCGAGCCCGATGAGCAGCGGCCGGCGCCGGGACCAGCGCGCCCCCGCCGCCTCCCAGGTGCCGTTGTCCTGCGTCCCCCAGGCGTCCCACTCCGAGGGCGGGAGTAGCTCGCGGGGGGCGGGGGCCTCGAACGACCGCCCGACGGTGACCCCGGGACCGGCCGGGGTGGTGACGTCGGACCACCCCGCGCCGTTCCACCAGCGCACCAGCCCGGCCCCGCCGTCGGGGTCGGGGTACCAGCCCGGTGGTGGGACCGTGTCCGGTTCGCTCATCGCCGGATCAGCGGGCGACGGTGGCCAGCTCGCGCCAGAGGTGGGCGGCCGCCTCCGCACAGCGGTGCAGCATCGGCAGCAGCACCCGCTCGTTGGGCGAGTGGATGCGGTCGGTGGGCAGCCCGCCCCCGAGGAACACCAGCGGCGCGCCGAGCTGCTCGACCAGGTCGGCCTCGGGGCCGCTGCCGCCCTCCTTCAGGAAGAGCACGTCGTCCGCGTCGCCGTCCCAGGCCTGCGCGATGGACCGCAGCAGGGCCGCCATGTAGGGCGAGTCGAGGTCGCTGGCGCAGGGGGCGACGCCGCCGGCCGGCACGTGGACGTCGGCCTCGACGCCGTGGGGCAGGTTGTCTGCGACCCAGGCCTCGACCATGGCGCCGATCTCCTCGGGCCGCTGGTCGGCGACGAGCCGGAAGGTGATCTTGGCGTGGGCCTCGGCGGGGATGATCGTCTTGTGGCCGGGGCCCTGGTAGCCGCCCCACATGCCGTTGACCTCGGCGGTCGGCCGGGCGCCGATCCGCTCCTGGGTGCTGAAACCGGTCTCGCCGGTGGCGAGCCGGGAGGCGGCCGGACCGGCCAGCCACGCGGCCTCGTCGAAGGGCGCCCGGCCCATGAGCTCGCGCTCGCGGTCCGAGAGCGGGCGCACGGCGTCGTAGAAGCCGGGCAGCGTCACCCGTCCCTGCTCGTCGTGCAGGGAGCTGACCAGCTGCGCCAGGGCGTGCAGCGGATTGGGGACCGCGCCGCCGAAGGAGCCGGAGTGCAGGTCGACCGCCGGTCCGCGCAGGGTGATCTCGGCGTCGGCCAGGCCGCGCATGCTCGTCACAGCGCTGGGCAGGTCGGGGGCGGCCATGCCGGTGTCGCTGACCACGACGACGTCGCAGTCGAGCCGGTCGCGCCGCTCGCGCAGCAGGTCGGCGAAGTACGGCGAGCCGGACTCCTCCTCACCCTCGATGAGCAGCTTGACCGTGACCGCCGGGGTCTCCCGGCCGGTGGCGGCGAGGTGCGCGCGCATCCCGAGCAGGTGGAAGGCGACGTTGCCCTTGTCGTCGATGGCTCCGCGGGCGTGCAGCTCCGGACCGTCGGGGCCCTCGACGACGGTGGGCTCGAAGGGCGGGTGCTCCCAGAGCTCCGGCGGGTCGACGGGCTGCACGTCGTGGTGGCCGTAGACCAGCGCGACCGGGGCGCCCTCGTCGGCGGAGGGCCACTCGGCGTACACCGCGGGAGCGCCGGCGGTGGGCCAGATCTCCACGGTCGGGAAGCCGGTGCGGCGCAGCGCACCGGCCAGCCACTCGGCGCTCGCGGCCACGTCGTCGGAGTGCGCCGGGTCGGCCGAGATCGACGGGATGCGCAACCAGGCGTCCAGGTCGGCGTGCAGGTCGTCGAGGTGGGCGGTGACGAAGTCGCGTTCGGCGCTGCTGCTCACGGGGGCGACGGTATCCCGCACCACCGCTGCCACCGTCGCAGGCTGTGGACGGCGGGCGGGGCTAGGTTGCCTGCATGGCCGTGGGGATGCTGCAGGTGGACGTCGGCGACCTGACCTTCGACGTGCGGACCGACGGCCCGGAGGACGGCCCTCCGGTGCTGCTGCTGCACGGGTTCCCGGAGACCTCGCTGAGCTGGTCGGCGGTGACGCCGCTGCTGGCCGAGGCGGGGCTGCGCACCTACGCACCCGACCAGCTCGGGTACTCCCCCGGCGCCCGGCCGGACGAGGTCGACGCCTACGCGCTGCCCGCGCTGGTGCAGGTGACGGCGGACCTGATGACCGCCCTGGACCTCCCGGTCGCCGACCTGGTCGGGCACGACTGGGGCGCCAACGTGGCCTGGGGTCTGGCCGCCTGGCACCCCGACCGGGTCCGCACGCTCACCGCGGTCTCGGTGCCGCACCCGACCGCGTACACGCTGGCCTTCCGCGCGGATCCGGAGCAGAAGGAGCGCTCGGCCTACATCAAGCTGTTCTGGCAGGCCGGCAAGGCCGAGGAGGTGCTGCTCGAGGACGGCGGCCGGCGGCTGCGCCGGATGCTGGACGCCCCCGGGGTGCCCGAGGAGGCCGTCGACTCGTACGTGGACCAGCTGTCGGCCCCGGGCGCGCTGACCGCGGCACTGAACTGGTACCGGGCGATGAGCTCGGCGACGCCGGTGGACCCGGTCGACGTGCCGACGACGTACGTCTGGAGCGACGGTGACGTCGCGGTGGGCCGGACGGCGGCCGAGGCGTGCGCCGACCAGGTGGGTGCGGACTACCGGTTCGTCGAGCTGCCCGGGATCACCCACTGGATCCCGGAGCAGGCTCCCGAGCAGCTGGCCCGGGCGGTGCTGGACCGGGTGGCCCGCGGCCCGCTGCTGCACCCCGCCGCCGGCACCCACGCCCCACCCAGCTGACCCCGCGGCGCGCACCGCCACCCGCTGTCGCGACACGTCGCGGGTCCCCGGCGGTCGTGCCGGCGGTCGTTGACCCTGCTCCGCTGCCGGACGGAGACTCGGGGTTGCGCGGAGGGAGCCTGCGATGTCGTGGAACCTGCGAGGCAGTTACGCGGAGACCTGCTCCTGCGAGCTGATGTGCCCGTGCAACCTGTCCTTCGACCACGGTGCCACCTACGACTACTGCCGGGCGAGCCTGGCGTTCACCATCCGCGAGGGCCAGGTCGACGGCACCGACGTCCGCGGTCGCAAGGTGGTGACGATCATCGACACCCCGAAGGTCATGACCGACGGCAACTGGAAGCTCGGCATGTACGTCGACGACGAGGCCACCGACGAGCAGTTCGACGCGCTCGTCCAGGTCTTCGGTGGGCAGCTCGGTGGGCCGATGGCGCTGTTGGCGCCACTCGTCGGCGAGGTGGTCGGGGTGCAGCGGGCATCCATCGAGCTGACCGACGACGGGCTGCGGCACACCGTGCGGGTCGGCGACGCCATCGACTTCGAGATCGAGGACATCGTCCCGTTCGGGGTCGACACCGGTCAGCCGGTCCGCTTCTCCGGGATGTTCCACCCGGTCGCCTCGGACCTGACGATGGCCGAGGCCCGGCGCTCGCAGATCGATGCGTTCGGCATCAGCTACGAAGGTAAGACCGGCCTGTCCACGGCCGACTTCTCCTGGTCGGCCTGACCCGGAGGCGGCCGTGGCGCAACGCCAGCACCCGGGCGGGGACCTCGCCGCGGCCTTCGCCGCGGCCCGCGTACGGCTGGGGTTGGTCGTCGCGCTCTTCGTGCTCGCCGGCGTCGGCTGGTGGTGGGCAGCGGGTCAGATGCGCGGCATGGACGACGGTCCGTGGACCGGCCTGGGGACACTGAGCTGGTTCCTCGGCGTCTGGGTCGTGATGATGGCCGCGATGATGTTCCCGTCGGTTGCGCCGACGGTCGCCCTGTACTCGCGGATGACCCGGAGCCGGTCCCCGCTGGCCCCCGTTGCGTTCACCGGCGGCTACCTGGCCACCTGGGCGGGTGCCGGGCTGGTCGCCTTCGGGATCGGGGCGGGTGTGGCCCGGTTCCCGGGTGACCCGCTCGCCTGGGGGCACGCCGGCCGCCCGGTCGCCGCGGTCACGCTGCTGGTCGCCGCCGCCTACGAGCTGAGCCCGGTCAAGGACGTCTGCCTGCGGCGGTGCCGCAGCCCGCTCGGTGTCCTGCTCGGCGGCTGGCGCGACGGGTGGTCGGGCGCGCTGCGGATGGGGGTGCGCAACGGCGCGTGGTGCGTCGGCTGCTGCTGGGCGCTGATGGCCTCGCTGTTCGCGCTGGGGGTGATGAGCGTGGTGTGGATGGCGCTCATCGCCGCGCTGATCGCGGTGGAGAAGACGCTCCCGGCCCGACGGCTGACGACCTACGGGACGGCGGCCGTCCTCGCGGGACTGGGCGTGCTGCTGCTCACCGCCCCGGACGCGATCCCGGCGCTCACCGTGCCCGGCAGCGGGATGACGTCGATGGCCGGGGTCACGCCGCCATCCCGCTGACCAGCGCGAGCAGCCCGGCCTCGTCGAGCAGGTCGACCGGGCGCAGCGTGACGCCCGCGGCCACGTGGTGGAAGCCCGCGCTGACCCGCTCCACCGGCACGCCCGTCAGCCGGGACCAGCCGATCCGGTAGGCGGCCAGCTGGACCGCGGCGGCGGTGAGCTCCGCCGGGCTGGGCACCGGGCCGGTCTTCCAGTCGATCACCTCGTAGCCGCCGCCGGGGGTGGCGTAGACCGCGTCGATCCGCCCGCGGAGGGTCAGCGGACCCAACGGCGTCTCGAACGGTGCCTCCACGTCGACCGGCTGCCGGTCGGCCCACTCGCTGCGCAGGAACGCCTGCTGCAGCGACTCCAGTGCCGCGTCCGGTGCCGCGCCGGCGTCCCCGCTGCCGGGCAGGTCGTCGAGGTCGATGAGCCGTGAGGTACCGAACCGCTCCTCCAGCCAGGCGTGGAACTTGGTGCCCCGGCGGGCCAGCGGCGCGGGCGCGGCGGGCATCGGCCGGCGGAGCCGGCGGGCCAGTTCGGCGGGGTCCCGGCGCAGCGCGACGAGCGAGGACACCGACAGGTGCGCGGGCAGCGGGACGTCGACGACACCCCGGGAGTGCTCCGCCCGCTCGCGCAGCAGCAGGTCGGCGTCCCGGATCCAGTCGGCGACCAGCGGGTCCTCGGTGGCACCGAGGGCGTCGTCGGTGAGCGGGTGCGGCTCGGTCGCGGCGAGCAGCTCGGCGGCCGCGGTGAGCGAGCGACGGCGGCCGGAGGAGAGCGGGTCGGTCGGCCAGCTGCCGACCGGCCACTCCGCCAGCGCCGGGTTCTCCGCGTCCTCCTCCGGTGGCGGCGCCCAGGCGTCGACGACACCGGCTCCGGCCTCGCAGGCGGCCTGGACGGCCAGCAGCAAGGACGACGGCCCGCAGGCGGTCTTGCCGTCCCGCCACCAGCTGCCCGAGCAGAGCAGCAGGTGCTTGGCGCGGGTGACCGCCACGTAGCCGAGCCGGATCTCCTCGGCGAGACCGAAGTCCTTCCACTCGGCGACGTAGTCGTCCAGCGCGTCGCGGACGGCGGCCTGGTCGCCGGAGCCGGGCACCGGCAGGTGCAGCCGGGGCAGCTCGGCGCGGTCGGTCGCGCGCAGGTCGACCGGGACGGCGCCGGGGTCGCGGATCCAGGAGTCCGACGCGTCGCCCTTGGCCGGGAACTGGCCGACGGTCATCCCCGGGACGGCCACGACGTCCCACTCCAGGCCCTTCGCCGAGTGGCCGGTGAGCAGCTGGACCGCCTCAGGGTTGACCGCCACCTCCCCGGGCTCCAGGCCGCGTTCCCGCACCTCGGCGTCGGCGAGGTAGCCGAGGAAGGCCGGGAGGGACGGCAGCTCGGCGAGCTCGGCGAACTCGGCGGCCACCTCGTGCAGCGCGTCCAGGTGGGTGCGCGCACCACCGGGGGTGGCGTCGGGGTGGCTGGCCAGCTCGGTCTCCAGGCCCAGCGTGCGCACCACCTCGTCGACGAGGTCCGGCAGCGGCTCGCCCAGCCGGGAGCGCAGCGCGGAGAGCTCGTTGGCCAGCCGCCGCAGCCGCCGGTGGCCCTCGGCCGAGTACGCCTCCGGGCGACCCAGGTCGTCGAGCGCCTCGATGATGCTGCCGCGCTCGCGGGGCGGGGTCGGGCCGGCCAGCGCACCGGCCTCCGGCGGGCCGGCGTCGTCTGCCGGCGCGGACGCGCTCCGTTCCCGGACCAGCGCCCGGGACCGTGACTCCAGCGCGGCCAGGTCGCGCGGCCCGAGCCGCCATCGCGCACCGGTGAGCAGCCTGCCGAGGGCGTCACCGGCGCTGGGGTCGACCAGCACCCGGAGGGTGGCGACCACGTCGGACACCTCGGGCACGTCGAGCAGCCCGCCCAGGCCGACGACCTCCACCGGCAGGCCGCGGGCCCGCAGGGCGGCGGCGATGCCGGGCAGCTGGGCACGGCGCCGGGCGAGCACCGCGATGGTGGGACGCCGAGCCCCGTCGCCGGCGCCCTTCCAGGCCCGCTCCAGCCGGTCGGCCAGCGCCTCCGTCTCCTCCGCGACCGTCTCGTACAGCCCGCAGTGCACCGCACCGCTGCCGGCCAGCGGTGAGGGCTGCAGGTCGGGCAGCGGCTGCTCGGGCGCCGGCAGGGCCGCGGCCACGGCGTTGGCCACCGCGAGCACGGCGCGGTCGTTGCGCCAGCTCGTGGACAGGGTGAGCCGCTCCGCCCGGCGGTCCGGGGTGCCGGGGAACGTGCGGTCGAAGCGCTCGATGGTGCCGGCGGAGGCGCCCCGCCAGCCGTAGATCGACTGCCGCGGGTCACCGACGGCGAGCACCGGGTGCCCACCGGGACCGCCGAAGAGCGCCTCGAGCATCCGCAGCTGACCGACGCTGGTGTCCTGGTACTCGTCGAGCAGCACCACCCGCCAGCGGGCCCGCTCCCGGCGACCGACCTCCGCCGAGGTGACCGCGACCCGGGCGGCGAGGGAGACCTGGTCGGCGTAGTCGATGGCGCCGGCCGCGCGCTTGCGCGCCTCGAACGCCTCCACCATGGGCAGCAGCGCCACCCGGGCCCGTTGCCGGACGAGCATCTTCAGGACCTCGGCGTACGGACCCCTCTTCTTGCCGGCATCGGGGTAGCCGCGCAGCTGCGCCTCGAACCGCGCCGTCCACGCACGCAGCGCCGCCGGGGTGATGTCGTGCTCACCGAGCTCGGCGGCGAGCTGCAGCACGTCCTCCGTGGTGGTGACCAGCCCGAGCGCCACGTCGCTCATGTCGCCGGTGTGCCCGGCCACGGCGGTGGCCGCCTGGCCCCAGCACATCGCCGGTCCCAGCACGCCGGAGCCGGGGTCGACCCCGATCCGCAGACCGTGCTCGGCGACGATGCTGGCCGCGTAGCCGTGGTAGGTCGCCACGGTCGGTGCCGCCACGGCCAGGCGCTCGCGCAGCGCGGGGTCGGTGTCGGGATGGGCGGCCAGCGCACCGAGCCGCAGGCGCACCCGGGCGTTGAGCTCGCTGGCGGCCTTCCGGGTGAAGGTCAGGCCGAGGACGGCCTCGGGGGCGACGAGCTGGTTGGCCACCAGCCAGGCGACCCGGGCGGCCATCGTCTCGGTCTTCCCCGACCCGGCACCGGCCACCACGACCAGCGGTCGGTCGACGGGTGCCGCGACCACACCGGCCTGCTCCGGCGAGGGCGCGTGGCCGACGCCGCTGCGGGCCGCCACCTCGGCCGGCGTGAGCAGCCGCGGCGGCTCGGGCGCCACCACCGGCACCATGCCGGGCAGGTCGAAGGACAGCTGTTGGTCGGTGACCGAGCGGGGCGTCATCGGGTCACCTGCCGGCCGGACTCCTGCATCGGGCAGCTCCTGCGGAACGCGCACCGCTCGCAGTCGGTGTCGGTGCGGACGGCGAACTCCCCGGCCCCCATCCCCTCACCGACCTCGGCGATCAGCTCGCCGGCCCAGGTCTCCCGGGGGTCGACATCGGCAGGCAGTGGTGGCTGCACGTGCTCCTTCGCGGCCTTCTGCGCGCCGCCGACCTGCAGCAGCGCCGCGCCACCGGTGGCCCGGCCGTGGCCGGCGAAGGCACCTTCGGTGACCGCCAGCTGGTAGGCGGCGAGCTGGCCGTGCTCCTCGACGGTGCGGGGCGGCGTCTTCCCGGTCTTGAGGTCCACGACGACCAGCCGGCCCTCGCCGTCCCGCTCCAGCCGGTCGACCTGGCCGCGCAGCCGGGCGCGGCCGACGACGACGTCGAAGTCCTCCTCCGCGGCGACGAGCTCGCGTCCGGCGCGGGAGTGCCAGGCCAGGAACTTCGTCAGCATCTCCTGAGCGCGCTCGCGCTGTCGCTGGTCGAACCACCCCGGCCCGAGGTCCAGGCCGTCGAGCTCGGCGTCGAGGACAGCCGCTGCATCGGCGGGCGGCAGGCCCTCGGCGACCTGCTGGGCGACGTCGTGCACCGCCGACCCGACCGTGCGGGTAGCCTCCGGTGCCGCCTCGGCGCCGACCGCGCCCAGCACCCACCGCAGCGGGCAGCGCTGGAAGGTGTCGATCGCGGAGGGACGGACCGGCACGACCTCGGCCGGGTCCACCAGCGGCGCGTCGTCGGAGAGCGGTGCCAGCCCCCACCAGCCGGACGGGTCCGCGCCGGGCACCCGTTCCTGGGCGAGCCGGCGGAGCACCGCTGCGGCGCTGGACCGGCGCGCCGGGTCGGTGTGCGGGTCGGTGAGGGAGCGGCGGAGCTCGGCGACGAGCGCGGGCAGCGTGAGCTGGCGGGGCAGCGGTGTGTGCGGCCGGACGCCGTCGGTCTCGGCCGGCGGCGGGACGACCAGGTCGAGGAACCGGGAGGCGGTGGCTCCTGCGTCCCCGCCCTCCAGCGCACCGTCGACGGCTGACACCAGCAGCCGACGGCGGGCCCGGGTGCAGGCGACGTAGAACAGCCGCCGCTCCTCGGCGAGCGCCAGCGTGCGCCGGTCGAGGGTGGCCGGGTCGGTGCCGCCAGCGGCGTCCACGAGGTCCTCGGCGCCGAGCAGGCTGGCCCGGCTGCGCAGGTCGGGCCACACCCCCTCCTGCACACCGGCGACGCAGACGAGGTCCCACTCCAGGCCCTTCGCCGCGTGTGCGGTGAGCAGCCGCACCGACTCACCCGCCGGTGCCCGGGCCGCTCCGCTGTCCCCGGGGAGGACCTGGGCGCGGAGGTGCTCGACGAACGCGGCGACCCCGGCGAGCGGGAGCCGGTCGACGAAGCCGGCCGCGGCGTCGAAGAGCGCGACGACGGCGTCGAGGTCGCGGTCGGCGACCGCACCGGGCGGTCCACCCGCCGCGCTGGCCCGCGCCCACCGGTTCGCCAGCCCGCTGGCCTGCCACATCGCCCAGAGCACGTCCTCGGCGCTGCCGTCAGCGGCCAGCGCCAGGCGCCCTGCCGACAGCACCCGCGCCACCCGCGCCGCCGGCCGGGCCAGGTGCTCGGGCAGCGCGTCGAGCAGCGTGGCGTCGGCCAGCACGCTCGCCAGCGGGGCGTTCCGCACGGCGGTGTCCTCGCCGCGGGCGGCCATCGCCCGACGGGCGGCCCGGCGCAGCCGGCGCAGGTCGAGCACGGTCGCGCCGCCCAGCGGAGAGGCCAGCAACGCCTCGGCACCGGGCTCGTCCAGGCCGGCCTCGGCGTCGGACGTGGCAGGGTCCGGCTCGGTGCCGGCCGCGGGCCCGGCGTGGGCGCCGGCGTGCCGCGGCGGCAGCAGCGCGCCGAGTGCGGCCAGCAGCGGCTGCACGGCGGGCTGACCGGCCAGCGCGATGTCGTCCGCGGACACCGCCACCGGCACCCCGGCCTGGGTCAGCGCCCGGCGCACCGGCCCGAGGCCGGTGGTCGCGGACCGGACCACCACCGCCATCTGCGACCACGGGACGCCGTCGAGCAGGTGGGCCCGGCGCATGGTGTCGGCGATGAAGGCCGCCTCCATCGCCGGTGCGTCGAAGACGTGCACCTCCGCCGAGCCCGGCTCGATCCCCTCACCGGGCAGCAGCCGGCGGTGCTCCCAGGGTCCGGGGAGCCCCTCGGCGACCCGGCGGCTGACCGACAGCAGCTCGGCGCCGGACCTGCGGCAGACCCCGAGGCAGAGCCGGTCGGCGGGCCGGCCGTCGCGGTGCCGGAAGCGGGTGGGGAACTCGATGATCCCGCGCGGTTCGGCGCCCCGGAAGGCGTAGATCGCCTGGTCGGGGTCGCCGACGACGACGAGGTCCCCTCCGCCGCCGGCCAGCAGCTCGACCAGCTCCACCTGCGCGGGGTCGGTGTCCTGGTACTCGTCGACGAACAACCAGGTGGCCCGGTCGCGCTCGGCGCGGAGCAGCTCCGGGTCGGCGCGCAGCTCGTCGATGGCGGTGCGCACCAGCTCGGCTGGGTCGTAGCCGCTCGCGCCGCCGCGGGCGACCGTGGCGAAGTAGGAGACGTCCTGGTACTGGCGGAGGAAGTCGGCGGCCGCCACCCAGTGCGGCAGGTCGCGCTCACGGCCCCACGCGGCGAGCCGCTGGGCGTCGATGCCGCGCTCGGTGGCGCGGAGCAGGAGGTCGCGGAGCTCGTCGCGGAAGCCGGGCATGGCCAGCGCCTCGGTCAGCTCCTCGGGCCAGCGGACCACACCCTCGAGGTCGGCGTCACCCCGCAGCAGGTCGGCGACCACGGCGTCCTGCTCGGCGGAGGTGAGCAGCCGCGGGGTGGGCTCGCCGCGCAGCACGGCGGCGCGGCGGAGCACCCCGTAGGCGTAGGAGTGGAACGTGCGGGCGACCGGCTCCCGGATGGTGCGGGCGACCCGCGCGGTGATCCGGGTGCGCAGCTCCGCGGCGGCCTTGCGGCTGAAGGTGAGCACCAGGAGGCGCTCGGGGTCGGCGCCCGCCTCGATCCGGGTGGCCACGGCCTCGACGATCGTCGTGGTCTTCCCGGTGCCCGGGCCGGCCAGCACGAGCAGCGGGCCGCCGCGGTGGTCGACGACGGCCTGCTGGGTGGGGTCCAGCCGGGGCCGGGGCACCGGGGCAGGCTCCGGCTGCACCAGCCGGTAGACCGGAGCCTGGTGGCTCGCCGTGGTGATCGCTGTCCCGCTTGCCGTCTCCCCCCGCACCCCTCGATGAGACCACGGGGGTACGACGGTTCCGGTCAGGCCGGGGTGCTCACCACTCCTCGTCGGGCCAGCCGACCGCGGCGAGGTCGACCCGGGAGCCGCGCAGCGGCACGCCTTCACCGGCGAGCAGCTCCAGCTGCCGCACCCGCACCGGCTCCGCGGCCGTGCCGTCGGCCCGCAGGACACGGTGCCAGGGCACGGCGGCGCCCCCGCCGGACAGTGCGCGGGCGACCCGTCGCGGGCCGACGCCGACCAGCCGGCCGATCGCCCCGTAGGTGCTCACCCGGCCGGGCGGGATCGCCTCGACGACGTCGAAGACCGCCTCGTCGACGTCGGCGGCGGAGCGGTCGGCCGGGCCGGGAGCGCGCACGTCGGGGGCTCCGCCGGTCAGCCCTGGTACTCGCTGTTGGCCGTCCACCAGTCGTACAGCGCGCTGACCTCTGCCTGGGTGGTGCCCGGAGCCCGGACCACGCCCTCGGTGAGGTACTGGTCGTCGGTCCAGGCGACCACGACGTAGCCGTCCTCGGCGATCTGGCAGGCGACCTGCCCGCCCTGCTCGCCGCCGGAGTAGGTCCACTCGCCGTGGCCGGTGCCCGTCGAGCAGTCGTCCTCCGCGGTGAACTGGGGCAGACCCTCCTCGCTGACGTCGGAGGAGAACGCCGAGTCCAGCGTGTCCTGGTCGGGGTAGAGGTAGAAGGCCGCCGTCTCCGGCCCCGGCCGGGTCAGCGCCGCGCCGCAGGCGGCGGCCGCCACGTCCCCGTCACCGGCGAGCGGTGCGTCCGCGCAGTCGTCGAAGTCGACGGGGAGCTGCGCGACGAAGCCGGTCACGTCGGCCCCACCCGACGGTGCCGCGGTGAACCCGCCCGAGGGCGCAGGAGCGGCGGTGCCGGGCGACGAACGCGGCGAGGAGGTGGCCGTCGCGGACGGCACGCTGGAGGTCGAGCTGATCGAGCCGGCGGTGACCGTGTCGTCGTCCCCGCCGCCGAGGGTCAGCGCGAGGACCACCGCGACGACGATGAGGAGCACCAGCCCGGACACCAGGCCGATCACCACGTTCCTGCTCCGCCCCCCGCCCCCCGGCGCGCCGGGGCCGCCGGGCGGGCCCCAGCCGGGGCCACCGGGCCCTGCGGGTCCACCGCCGTAGGGCGGCTGGCCGGGTACACCGAAGCCGCCGACCCGGGTGGGCTGCCCGCCGTAGCCGGGACCGCCGGGCGGCCAGGCACCGGGCGGCGGGCCGTACCCGCCGGGGGCCGGCGGACCGGGCTGCGGGGGCGGACCCCAGCCCTGACCCGGCTGCGGAGGCGGACCCCAGCCCTGACCCGGCTGCGGGGGCGGACCCCAGCCACCCGGGGGCTGGTCCCCCGACCGGGGCGGCCCGTCCGGCCCGTACGGGGGCGGGCCCTGGGGTGGCTGGCTCATCGTGCGACCTCCGGCTCCGGCTGTGTCGGGCAGGAGCCTAGGGCCGGGACCCGGCGCGTGGTCCCCGTCCACCGGTCGGCGCGTTCCCCGGCTCAGGCGCGTCGGCCGAACCGGGCCAGCAGGCGGGTCTGCAGGTCAGCGCCGGGCGGGACGTCCACCGGGGCCTCGATCGCGCCGGGCACGCCGTCGTCGCCGAGCCGTTCCTCGGCGTACCGGAGTGCCGCGGCGACCAGCTCGGCGTCCAGCGCGGTGATCCCGCCGACGGCATGGGCCAGGTCCCACGCGTGCACGGTCAGGTCGGCGGTCATCTCGACCAGGTGGTGCAGCGCCGGGGCGCTCCCGCCGGCAAGGTGCACGGTCCGGTCGAGGGCACCGGGGGCCGCCCACGCGGTGAGCGCGTCGTCGGCCGCGGTCTCCCAGGCCGTGAGCGGGTCATCGCCCAGCAGCTCGTCGGTGTCGGTGGGGACCTGCGTGGCGACGTCCTGCTCCTCGCCGGCCAGCAGCAGCGGTACGGCCAGCTGCTCGTTGGTCAGGTGCGCGACCAGGTCGGCGACGCTCCAGCCGGGCAGCGCCGGGGCGTCCCACTGGCCTGCCCCGACGGCGTCCACCCGGTCGGTGAACTGGGCCTGGGCCCGCTGGAACAGCATCAGCAGGTCGGTCGGCGAGGGCTCGGGCATGCGGTCAGTAGAACGCAGTCGGGGCCCGGGACGCCGATCGGCGTCCCGGGCCCCGGGTGACGTGCTGGAACGGCCCCGTCCCAGGGACCCGCGGCGCGCGCAGCGTGGCGTGGGGAGGGACGGGGTCCTTCGTCAATAGGTCGGCAGTGCCTTGTCGATGCGGGTGGCCCAGGCGGTGACGCCGCCCTGGACGTGCACGGCGTCCTTGAAGCCGGCGTTCTTCACCGCGGCCAGCGCCTCGGCGGAGCGGACGCCGGTCTTGCAGTGCAGCACGATCGGCTTGTCGTTGGGCAGCTGCGACAGCGCCCGGCCGGACAGGATCTCGTCCTTCGGGATCAGCTTGGCGCCCGGGATGGACACGATCTCGTACTCGTTGGGCTCCCGGACGTCGATCAGCTCGAAGTCCTTGCCGGCGTCCATCATGTCCTTCAGCTCGTCGACGGTGATCGTCGAGCCCGCGGCGGCCTCCTGGGCCTCCTCGGACACCACGCCGCAGAACGCCTCGTAGTCGATGAGGCCGGTGATCGGCTCACCCTCGGGGTCCTTGCGCACCTTGATCGTGCGGAAGGTCATCTCCAGGGCGTCGTAGACCATGAGCCGGCCGAGCAGCGTCTCGCCGATGCCGGTGATGAGCTTGACCGCCTCGGTGGCCTGGATGGCGCCGATGGTCGCGCACAGGACGCCCAGGACGCCGCCCTCGGCGCAGGAGGGGACCATGCCGGGCGGCGGCGGGACCGGGTAGAGGTCGCGGTAGTTGGGCCCGTGCTCGTTCCAGAACACCGAGACCTGGCCGTCGAACCGGTAGATCGAGCCCCACACGTACGGCTTGCCCAGCAGCACGGCGGCGTCGTTGACGAGGTACCGGGTGGCGAAGTTGTCGGTGCCGTCGACGATGAGGTCGTAGTCGGCGAAGATCTCCAGCACGTTCTCGCTGTCCAGCCGGGTCTCGTGCAGCCGGACGTCGACGTAGGGGTTGATCTCCTTGATGGAGTCCCGCGCGCTCTCTGCCTTGGACCGGCCGACGTCGGACTGGCCGTGGATGATCTGGCGCTGCAGGTTGGACTCGTCGACGGTGTCGAACTCGACGATGCCCAGCGTCCCGACGCCGGCCGCGGCGAGGTACATCAGCACGGGCGAGCCGAGGCCGCCGGCGCCGACTGCCAGCACCTTGGCGTTCTTGAGCCGCTTCTGCCCGTCCATCCCGACGTCGGGGATGATCAGGTGGCGGCTGTAGCGGCGGACCTCGTCGATCGACAGGTCCTCGGCGGGCTCCACCAGGGGTGGCAACGACACGGAGCTCTCCTCACAGGCATCAGGGCTGGCCGGCTCCAGAGGCCGGGGTCCTGGTCTGCCGAACAGCCTGACACGCCTCCGTAATCCCGCCCTACCCCGGCCGCTGGAACCCGGGACGAACAGATCCGGGATCGAGCGGAGCCGCGAACGGGTGGAGCCGGGAACGAACGAAGCCGGGAACGAGCAAAGCCGGGAACGAGTACGGACCCCCGGCCGCCAGGCCGGTCCGCGGACCGGTCGCGGGGCCCGGAGGGTCCCCGACCGGGACGCGGGCAACGGCTCAGCGCAACCGGGGCACGGCACCTGGCCGCGGTGCGATCCGCCAGGATCGCGATGTCACGGATAGGGCCAGGCGTTCTTGAGGCAGCCCTGCAGGCCGAGGGTCTGCTGCTCCATGACCGGGGCGAGCTGGCCGGCGCCGCCGCACTGCTCGTGCCCGTGACCGAGGGCGTGGCCGACCTCGTGGTTGACCACGTACTGCCGGTAGGTGGCGAGGTCCCCGGCGTAGTCGGGGACGGCGGTCTCCCAGCGGGCGAGGTTGATGACCGCGCGCTCGCCGTACCGGCAGGAGGTGTAGCCGCCGGTCCCGACCCCCGGGCACCAGGTCTCCATGCTGCCGGGGCTGACCAGGCTGACCCGGAAGTCGTAGTCGCCGGCCGCGGCCTCGGCGGCGCCGACCCGCTGGAAGGACAGCTGCCCGCCGCTCCCCCACGAGCGCGGGTCCCCGAGAGTGGCCTCGACGGCTGCGGCGAACTGGCTGGCGTCAACCCCGACCCCGTCCTCCACCTCGACGACGAAGCGCTCCAGCGGTCCGGTGCCGGAGACGGCGGAGGTGCCGTCGACGACGGAGAGCGTGCCGGCACCCTGCTCGACGAAGGTGACCGCTGCGGTCGCGGCCGCCACCTGGGACGGCGCCCCCTCGCCCTCGGCCGGGGCCGAGGGGGTGGTCGGCGTGCCCGGTGCGGTGCTGACCGGCGCGTCGAGCGCGCTGGACTGGGTGGCTGCCGTCGTCCCCCCGCCGGTGACGACGTCGACCAGGGTGAGGACGGTGGCGACGGCCAGCACCGGGATGGCGTACGCCCGCCAGCCGTGCCGTCGCACGAAGCGGCGGAACCACCCGCCCGGCGGGTCCGTCCGGCGCACCGCCCCGGCGGCCGGTCCGCGCCGGGCCACCAGCGGGGTCGCGGGCGGGCGGTGCAGCGGCGCGGAGCGGGTCAGCCGGGGGTCGGGCCCTCGTCGCCCGGGGGCAGGGCGCTGCCGCGGACCCGCGCCGGGGACGTCGGGACGCCCGGGCTGCCCGACCTCGCGCGGCGCGCGGGACCCGGGGCTCGTCACGCGACCCAGGTTCTCACGGGAGACCGGTTCGGCGCCGGACCGCGCCGGCACCCGGCCGCGTGTCGGACCATCCCGTCACACCTGCCCGGCGGCGACCTCCACGACCGTGGCGGCGGCGTCCTCGGCGAGGGCGAGCACGGCCCGCGCGGTCGGTTCCGGCGCCTCCAGCATCGCCAGGTGGCCGATGCCCTCCTGCACCTGGAGCCGGGAGTCGGGGAGGACGGCGGCCAGCCGCGGCGCGAGTGCCGGGTCGACCAGCCGGTCCCGGTCGCCCCACACGACCAGCGAGGGCACCTTCACCGAGCGGGCCATCCGCCAGGCGTTCGCCCGGCCGACCCGCAGGTAGGAGGTCATCAGCCCGCGCAGGCTGCGGGTGAGCGCCTGACCGGCCCACGGCTGCTCGTCCCGGTCGCGCATCTCCTGGACGGCCTCCTCGACCCGCTCCCGCGGCACCCGCGACGGGTCGCCGAAGCACATCTGCAGCAGCCCACGGACCCGCTGCTCGGGGCTCGCCCCGGCCAGCCGCCGCTCGGCCAGCGCCGGGACACCGGGGAGGAGCACCAGCGTGATCGCCCGGTCGAAGGCGGCCGGGACCCGGTACACCGGCATCGCCGCGGAGATCAGCGTGAGGGTCGCGACGAGGTCCGGACGGCGGGCCGCGACCCACACGCTCACCAGGCCGCCGAGCGAGTTGCCGACCAGGTGCACCGGGGCGCCCTGGCCGGGGCCCGGCTGTGCCACGACCCACTCCAGCACGTCGACGACGGCCTGCACGTGGCGGTGGACGGAGTACCGCGGCGGCGGCGCGGACCGCCCGAAGCCGGGGAGGTCCAGCGCGTAGCCGTCGAAGCGGACGGCGAGCAGCGCGGCGAGGTCGGTCCAGTTGGTGGAGGCACCGCCCAGACCGTGCACGTAGAGGGCCCGCTCGCGGGGGGCGCCGGCCGGGTCGACGTCCTCGGCGATCGGGCCGGTCCACGGGGTGTGCCGGACGAAGACCTCACCACCGGTCACGGGCACCATCGCGCCCGGCCACGGCGGGATCAGCGCACCGGGCCGGGGCAGGAAGGCGTCGGACAGCCGGGCGTCGGTCACCTACCCGACGGTAGAACACCGCTCCGGGACCACCGCTCGGCCCGGTGCCCTCCCCTGGGCGCGCCGCTAAGATCACCACGCCATGCACCCCAGCCGCCCCGTACCCGTGCCCCCGGTCGCCCGCCGGACCTCCCGCCTGCCGCGGGGCGCGCGCCGCGTCCAGCTGCTGCGCGCCGCCCAGGACGTCTTCGTCGCGCAGGGTTTCCACGCCGCGGCCATGGACGACATCGCCGACCGGGCCGGGGTCAGCAAGCCGGTGCTCTACCAGCACTTCCCGGGCAAGCGGGAGCTCTACCTGGCGCTGCTCGAGCAGCAGGTCGACGAGCTCACCGACCGGGTCCGCCAGGCGATGGACGGCACCGAGGACAACCGGACCCGGGTCGACGGCGCGGTCGGCGCCTACTTCGACTTCATCGACGCCGACGGCGAGGCCTTCCGGCTGGTCTTCGAGTCCGACCTGCGCAACGACCCCGACGTCCGGCGGCTGGCCGACCGGGGCGCCCGGGCCTGCATCGAGGCGATCGCCGAGGTGATCGCGGTGGAGACCGGCGCGGACCCGGAGCGCGCGCTGCTGCTGTCGGCCGGGATGACCGGGCTGGCCGAGACGAGTGCGCGCTGGTGGCTGGCGAGCAAGGGCACCGTGTCCCGGGACGAGGCGGTGGCGCTGCTGTCCTCGCTGGCCTGGCGCGGCATGTCCGGTTTCCCGCGCCGGGACGACGCCGACTGACGCGCACGTTCGCTGTCGGCGCACCTGCTGACCCGGCTCCGGGCAGCGCTGCTGGGCTAGCGTGGTGCTCGGCAGTCCGACCTGAGGAGGCATCCCCGCGTGGAAGTAAAGATCGGTGTCCAACACTCCCCCCGTGAGCTGGTCATCGACAGCCCCAACACCCCGGACGAGATCGCGGCCGAGGTGTCCAAGGCCATGACCGGGTCGAAGGACGGCCTGCTCACGCTGGTCGACGAGCGCGGTCGCCGCATCGTCGTCCCGACCGACCGGATCGCCTACGTCGAGATCGCCGAGGCCGACTCGCGGCGCGTGGGCTTCATCGCCGGCTGACGAAGGACCGCACGACCCGAACAGGGCGTTCCCGCACGCGGGAGCGCCCTGTCGGCGTTCCAGACCCAGCACGCTGAGAGCGCGGCACGACGCGAGCGCGGACCCGGTCGACGACACCGCGACCGGGGGACGACGAGGCGCTTGCCGTCCCTGACTGGGGGACGTCGAGTCTTCCGCCAGCGCGGGGGCCGGAGGCTCCCCGCTGGCGGAAGCGCAGCGGCTCAGCGCCGGTCGGGTACGGCTCCTGGCCGCGGTGCGGCCCGGAGGGTCGCGATGAGCACCGCGGTGCGATCCGTCAGGATCGCAATGTCACGGGTTCAGCCCCAGGGCCCGCATCCGGACCGAGTGCGCGGTGGTGATCCGGCCGAGCAGCTCGCCCACCCCGGCCAGGTCCCCGGTGCCGGTGATGATCAGCTCGGCGAGCTCGTCGTGCTCGGCGATCACCGCCTGGGACTGGGTGAGGGCCTCCCCGACCAGCCGGCGCGCCCACAGCGCGAGCCGGCCGGCGACCTTGGGGTCGGCGGCGATCGCGGCGCGCACCTCGCGCAGGGCGAAGTCGGCGTGACCGGTGTCGGCGAGCACCTCCTCGACCAGCGCCCGGTCGGGCTGCGGGAGGAAGGCCGCCACCTCGCGGTAGAAATCGGCGGCCAGCCCGTCGCCCACGTACGCCTTGACCAGCCCCTCCAGCCAGGTGCTCGCCCGGGTGCCGTCGTGGAAGGCGTCGAGGGCGGCGACGAAGGGGGTCATCGCCGCGCTGACGTCGGCGCCCAGCTCGCGCAGCCGGGCGGAGAGCCGCTCGTGGTGGGCGATCTCGGCGGCCGCCATGCGGGCGAGCGCGGCGCGGCCGTCCAGGGTCGGCGCCAGCCGGGCGTCCTCGGCCAGCCGGTCGAAGGCGGTGAGCTCCGCGTAGGCGAGCACGCCCAGCAGGTCGATGACCGCCCGGTGCCCGGTTCCCTCGTCGACCGCGGTCATGCGTTCCCCCTCCTGGGTCCTCGACGCCCCGGGGCCGCAGACCGCCCGGTCCACGGCCCGTGTCACGGGGCGGCTGAGCGAGGCTAACGGGCTGTCCGGGCTAGGATGGAATGGGCGGGCCGCCAGGTCCGTTCACCGAGAGCAATCCCTGTGCGCTGATGACCGCTGGATCTCCTCCTCGAGACCGGCCCTCCGAGGGCCGTCTCCCGGGCAGTCTGCACTCGACGCCCGGTCTGCTGGCCGCGTCGGCGCTTGGATCGAACATCCCGGAACCGACCCCGGGACCGCAGAGCACCGCCGGGCAACGCGCGAGCTCCTGAGCTCGCGCACCGGCGCCGCGAACGGTCCCCCACCAGACCGAGGCGAGAGAACTGACCTCCACCGAGAACACCCCCGTCGACAGCAGTACGACCACCGCTCCCGAGCTCGAGCACGCCGAGACCGGCGCTCCCGCGCCCGAGGAGCTCGAGCAGCAGGTCGAGGAGCTGGGCGGGGCGCCCGTCGCCCCCGACAGCCCGCTGTTCAGCGACTTCGACGTGCACCCCGACGTCGTCGCCGCCCTGGCCGAGGTCGGGATCACCCGCACCTTCGCCATCCAGGAGCTCACCCTGCCCCTGGCACTGGCCGGCAACGACCTCATCGGTCAGGCCCGCACCGGCACCGGCAAGACCCTCGGCTTCGGCGTCCCGATGCTGCAGCGCGTCGTCCCGCCGGCCGAGGGCGGTGACGGCGTCCCGCAGGCGCTGGTCGTCGTCCCGACCCGTGAGCTGTGCGTGCAGGTCTCCCGCGACCTGGCCGCCGCCGGCGCCAAGCGTGGCGTCCGCGTGCAGGCCATCTACGGCGGCCGGGCCTTCGAGCCGCAAGTCGAGTCGCTGCAGAAGGGAGTCGAGATCGTCGTCGGCACGCCGGGCCGGCTGCTCGACCTGGCCCAGCGGGGAAACCTGATCCTGGGCAAGGTGAAGGTCCTCGTCCTGGACGAGGCCGACGAGATGCTCGACCTGGGCTTCCTGCCCGACATCGAGCGGATCCTGGCGATGGTCCCGGACAAGCGGCAGACGATGCTCTTCTCCGCGACGATGCCCGGCCCGATCGTCACCCTGTCGCGGTCGTTCATGACCCAGCCAACCCACATCCGGGCGCACGGGAACGACGAGGGCTCGACCGTCCCGCAGACGACGCAGTTCATCTACCGGGCGCACAACCTGGACAAGCCCGAGCTGCTGTCCCGCGTGCTGCAGTCCCGCGACCGCGGCCTGGTCATGGTCTTCTGCCGGACCAAGCGCACCGCGCAGAAGGTGGCCGACGACCTGGTCGAGCGCGGGTTCGCCGCGGCCGCCGTGCACGGCGACCTCGGCCAGGGCGCCCGCGAGCAGGCGCTGCGCGCTTTCCGCGCCGGGAAGGTCGACGTCCTGGTCGCCACCGACGTCGCCGCCCGCGGCATCGACGTCACCGGCGTGAGCCACGTCGTGAACTACCAGTGCCCCGAGGACGAGAAGACCTACGTGCACCGGATCGGCCGCACCGGCCGGGCCGGCAGCACCGGCGTCGCGGTCACGCTCGTCGACTGGGACGACATCCCCCGCTGGCAGCTGATCAACAAGGCACTGGACCTGGACTTCGCCGACCCGCCGGAGACGTACTCCACCTCGCCGTGGGTCTACACCGACCTGGACGTACCGACGACGGCGACCGGCCGGCTGCCCCGTGCCCAGCGCACCCGCGAGGGTCTGGGCGCCGAGACCCTCGAGGACCTCGGCGAGACCGGCAAGCGGCAGCGCACCGGTGGCGGCCACTCGGGTGGCGGCCGCTCCGGTCCCGGCCGGGAGGCCGCCCGCACCGACGAGGAGCAGCAGCCCTCGGCCGGTCCGCGCAAGAGCCGGCCGCGGCAGCGGACCCGGGGCGGCGGCGCAGCCGCCGAGGGTGCCGCCGCGGCGCTGGGCGGCGACGCCCCCGCGGGCGACGCGCCGGCGCCCGCGATGGCCGGTGGCGAGCCCGGTGAGGGCGGCGGCCGTCCGCGACGGCGTCGTCGCCGCGGCGGTCGGGGCGGCAACGGCGGCGGGTCCGAGTCCGCCGCATAGGGCGGCGTGTGAACCTCTCCGCATGCTGACGGTGCGACGCCCGCCCCTGCGGGTCTGGGTCTGGACGGCGGTCACCCTCGTGGTGGCCGCCGTCGCCGTGTTGCTGTGGCGCACCTCCGACGCGGCGGCCACCTCGAGCACCACGGCGAGCGCGGCGACCGTCCCGGACGGGACGCCGGCGGCGACGGTGGCGCAGGCGTGGTCGTCGCCCACCGGACCGGCGCCGCGACGGGTGGTGGAGGGCGGCCGGGTGCTGGTCACCGACGAGCACGGGCTGGCGATGGTCGATGCGGCCTCGGGCGCCGAGGCCTGGCACTACCGGCGCAGCAACGCGCAGCTGTGCGACGCCACCGCGGTGGACGGTGTGGTCATCGCCGTCTTCCGCACCACCAGCCGGTGCAACGAGGCGGTCGCGTTCGCCGCCGCCACCGGGGTGCGTGACTGGACCCGCAACGTGCGGTACCGCACGGACGTCGACCTGACCAGCACCGACCAGGTGCTGCTGGCCAGCAGCCCGACCGGCATCGTCACCCTCGACCCGACCGGCAACAACACCCGGTGGCGCTACGCGGTGCCCACCGGGTGCCGGCTGGTGGGCTCCGACGTCGGGAGCGCCGGCGTCGTCGTGCTGCAGCGCTGCACGGGCGCGGAGACGGTGCAGGTGAGCTTGTTCGACGCCTTCGGTGGCAACGCCGTGTGGAGCCAGGACGTCACCACCGACGGCGACACCGCGCGGCTCGCCGGCGCCGACCGGTTGGTGGACGTCGTCGTCGGCGACCGGGTGCAGGTGCGCTCCCCCACCGACGGCTCGCTGCTCTCCGAGCTCCCGCTGCCCGCACTGCCCGCCGGGCAGGACCCCGGCAGTGAACCGCTGCAGCAGGCCGGCGTGGGCGACGTCGCCCTGCTCTGGGCCCGAGGCACCGTCTACGCGCTGGACCAGGCCACCGGCCTGCAGCGCTGGTCGGTCCCCGCGGTCGGGCTGCCCTCGGCCGACGGGGCCGGTGACACCGTGACCGTGCCCGAGGACGGCGCCTTCGTCCAGCGCTCGCTGGCCGACGGCCTCGAGGTCGGCCGGTCCCGCACCGACGACCCCCTGCCCGTCGGTGGCCGGACCTCCGTCGTCGGCCCGGTCGTCGTCTACGCGACCGCCGACGAGGTCCTCGGCTACCGCTGAAGGACGACCCTTCCCCCCACGCCTCGCACGCTCGGCGCGGGCCCCTGAAGGGAGGCCGACCCGTCGGAATGCTGTCCACTCGGCGGCGCACGACCGAACTGCAGGGCACACTCGGGGCATGGTCCTGCCTGGTGGCTCCGAGCACACCGCCCCCGACGACCTCCGCCAGCTCGCGGGCCACGATGCCGCCCGCGTGACCGTCCCGGGCCGGGCCGGGCCGCTGGCAGCCCTGGACACCGGCACCGCCTCCGAGGGCACGGTCCTGCTGCTCGCCGGCTTCACCGGCAGCAAGGAGGACTTCGCCCCGCTGCTCGCGCCGATCGCCGCCGCCGGGTGGCGGGCCGTCGCGGTCGACCAGCGCGGCCAGTACGAGTCCCCGGGTCCCGACGACCCGGCGGAGTACTCGGTCGCCGAGCTGGCTGCCGACGTCGGCACGGTCGCCCGTCAGCTGCGCACCGAGTCCTCCGGCCCGCTGCACCTGCTCGGGCACAGCTTCGGCGGCCTGGTCGCCCGCGCGGCCGTGCTGGCCGACCCCGGGCTCTTCGACTCGCTGACGCTGCTGGGCAGCGGGCCGGCCCACCTGACCGGCCCACGGGCGGAGCTGCTCGAGCACCTGGCACCGCTGCTGGACGCCGGCGGGGTGCAGCTGGTCAACGACACCCTCGAGCAGCTGGCGATGACCGACCCGCGCGCCCAGGCGGTGCCGGCACCGACCCGGGAGTTCCTGCGCGAGCGCTTCCTGGCCAACAGCGCTGCGGGGCTCCGGGGCATGGCCGACGCGCTGCTCGGTGAGCCCGACCGGGTCGCGGAGCTCGCCGCCACCGGCGTGCCGGTGCTGGTCGCCCACGGGGCCGCCGACGACGCGTGGAGCCCCCCCGTGCAGGCGGACATGGCCGAGCGGCTCGGGGCCCGGCACGAGGTGATCCGGCAGGCGGTGCACTCCCCCGCCATCGAGAACCCGGCCCGCACCCTGGAGGTCCTCGTGTCCTTCTGGTCCGACCCGGGGGCCGACGCGTCGGCGACCGACGACCAGGCCGAGGCCGTCCGGTGAGGCCGACCCCCTCGCTCAAGGACTTCACGCCCGAGGAGGACCAGCTCGGCTTCTTCGGCCCGGACAGCATCACCTGGCGGATCCACAGCGACCCGGCCTTCTCCGTCGGCGGCATCCGCGCGCTGCTCCTCCAGGCCCTGCACCCGGTCGCGATGGACGGCGTGCACCAGTTCTCCACCGGGTTCACCACCGACCCGTGGGCGCGGCTCACCCGCACCGCGGAGTACGTCGCCACGCTGACCTACGGCACCCGGCGCGACGCGCTGCGGGCCGTGCGGCGGGTGCGCGGCCTGCACCGAGGGAAGGCCGCCGTCGAGGAGACCACCGGGCGGTCGTACTCCGTCGACGACGCCGACCTGCTGCTGTGGGTGCACAACTGCGAGGTCGACTCGCTGCTGTCCACCGCGCGCAGGGCCGGCGTGCCGCTCACCGACGCCGAGGCCGACCGGTACGTCGCCGAGCAGGTGGTGGCCGCGGTGCTGATCGGAGCCGAGGAGTCCGAGGTGCCGACGACGGTCGCGGAGCTGGCCGCCTACTTCGACGGGATCCGCGCGCACCTCGCGGTGACCCCGGCCGCACGGGCGGCGTCCCGGTTCATCCTGCTGCCGCCGATGCCGGGCTGGGTGCAGCTGCTCACCCCGGCGCGCCCGGCGTGGAGCACGTTGGCCTCGCTCGGCGCAGCGACCCTGCCGCGCTGGGCCCGCCAGGCCTACGGCCTGCCCGGGTTCGGGCTCACCGACACGGCGGCGACGGCGGGGCTCAAGGCGTTCCGGCAGGCCGCGCTGGCGGTTCCGGTCCGGGTGCGCGAGTCACCGATCGTCCGGGCCGCCCGCGAGCGGGTCGCCGCCGCGGAACTGCTCAGCGCCTGAGGGGGCCTGCGGGTGCACCAGGCAGGACAGCTGGAGTGCTGGCCGGCCGCCACCTAGCTGTACTGACCGGGCAGGTTGGTCAAGCGGCTGATGGGTGGGTGGCCGCCGATGCCGGTGTGGGGCCGGTGGTGGTTGTAGTCGTGTAGCCAAGCAGGAAACGCTGCCCGGCGGTCAGCTTCGCTGGTGAAGAGCTGGGCGAAGGCCCACTCGCTGGTCATGGTGCGGTTGAACCGTTCGACCTTGCCGTTGGTCTGGGGCCGGTAGGGGCGGGTTCGTTTCGGGGTGATGCCGAGCTGGGCGCAGGCCGCGGCCCAATCGCGGCTGCGGTAACAGCCGCCGTTGTCGGTGAGGACCCGCCGGGCGGTCACGCCGCGGTCGGCGAACCAGGCCACCGCCCGTCGCAGGACCGCGGTGGCGGTGGCGCCGAGCTCGTCGTCGTGGATCTCGGCGTAGGCCAGGCGGCTGTGGTCATCGAGGACGACATGGATGAAGCCATGACGCATCAGCTCGTGGTGATGGCGGCTGCGGGCGCGGCCGCCATCGGCGATCCGGTTGGCCTTGCCCTGCTCCCGGGCCACGAAGCGCCATCCGCCGCCGGCAGGGATGTTGCCCAGCTTCTTCACATCGACGTGCAGCAGGTCACCGGGTGCGGAGTGCTCGTAGCGAACGACCTGCCGCTCAAGCCGGTCAAGATGGGCCAGGCGGCTGATCCGGCAGCGGCGCAGCACCGCCCCCGCCGTGGAGGGTGCCACTCCGGTTTCGGCCGCCAGCCGGACCGGCCCCCACCGCTTGCGCAACCGCAACGACACGATCCGCCGGGTCGTGACCGGGCCGGTCTTGCCTGGGCTGCTCAACGGCCGGCTCGACCGATCGGCCATGCCGGCGCTGCCCTCGACCCGGTAGCGACCGGCCCACCGCGCCGCGGTCGGCCAGGACACCCCGAACCACTCCGCGGCCCGCGCGATCGGCCACCCCTCCTCGACCACCAGCCGGGCCAGACGCAGACGCTGGCGCGGAGTCAAAGCGGCATTAGCGTGGAGCACGAGGACCTCCGGTGCTTCGTGGAATGGGTGCCTTCAGCAGCTCCACTCCACGCCCGGATGTCCTCCCCGGACAAGATCTCTCACTCAGATCCCGTCGTCACAGCTCCTCGACCAACGTCTCCGGTCAGTACACCTAGCGTCGGAGCGTGACCCCCGCTCTGCTCGCCGTCGCCGCCGGACTGGGCCTCGGGTTGTCGCTGATCGTCGCCATCGGCGCCCAGAACGCGTTCGTGCTCCGCCAGGGACTGCGGCTCGAGCACGTCGCCGCGGTGGTCGCGGTGTGCCTGCTCTCCGATGCCGTGCTCATCGTGGCCGGGACGGCCGGTGCCGGCGCCCTGGTCACCCGGGCGCCGGACGTGCTGACCGTCGTCTGCTTCGCCGGGGCGGCGTTCCTGCTGGTCTACGGGCTGATGGCCGCCCGCCGGGCACTGCGGCCGGCCGCCCTGGTCACCGAGGCAGCCGGGCGACGGGCCGGGCTGGTGGCGACGCTGACCACCGCCCTGGCGTTGACCTGGCTCAACCCGCACGTGTACCTGGACACCGTGGTGCTGCTCGGCGCGCTCGCCGGGACCTACGGCGAACGCCGCTGGTGGTTCGCGGGCGGGGCCGCGCTGGGCAGCGCACTGTGGTTCGCCGGGCTGGGCTTCGGCGCCCGGTTGCTGCGGCCGGTCTTCGCCCGGCCGACCGCCTGGCGGGTCCTCGACGTGGTCATCGCCGTGGTCATGGTCTCCCTGGCGGCGTCCCTCGCGGTGCGGGGCGCGACCGGCGGCTGATCGGCATCCCGGTGTCCCGGCGGCGTCGCGGTCGGCCTGACGGCTCCTCCGGCGCCCAGCGAGCCAGGAGTGCGTCAGTCGGCGGGCGCGACCTCCTCGGCCAGGAAGCTCCAGGTCTCGCGCGCCGGGACGGCGGCCTGCCCGGCCGGGCAGCTGGGCCGGAAGTCGCACCAGCTGCACTGCTGGCCGGTGACCGGTGGGAAGGCGACGTCGGGGTCCGCCCCGCCGGCCAGCGCCTCGGTCGCCGCCTCGATGTCGGCGGCGATGTCCTCGGCCCGGCGGACGTGGTTGGCCAGCGACTTCTCGGTGTGCTCGAACGCGGCGACGGTGCGGGAGGGCAGGTGGTGCAGCTCGACCCGGCTGCACGCCCGGCGGAGCGTGCGCCGCACCCCGAGCACGTAGATGGCCAGCGCCGGTGACCCCCGCGCCTCGTCCTCGGTGCTCGGGACCCGGCCGGTCTTGTAGTCGACCACCACCAGCTCGTCGCCTCGCTGGTCGATCCGGTCGATGCGGCCGGACAGCGCGAGCCGTTCGGTGGTCGCCCCCACGGTCCGCTCGGTGCCCGCCGGCTCCTCGACCGGGTCGAGCCCACCGACGTAGTCGGTGAGCCAGCCCGCGGCCCGCGACCGCCACCGGTCGGCCTGGTCCTCGTCCCGGAAGCCGGTGCGCGACCACACCCCGTACAGCAGCTGCCGGGCCGCGGCCGGGCTGCGCTTGCCCAGCGGCAGCTCCCACCACGAGCGCAGTGCCGCGTGCACCGCCGCGCCGACGGTGTTGTGCGCCCAGGCCGGCCCCTTCGGCGGGGTGGGCCGGGTGAGGTAGGCGAACCGGTAGCGGCGCGGGCAGTCGGCGTAGGTGGCCAGCTTGCTGGGGGTCGCCGAGAACAGCCGCCGGGGCATGCCCGGCATCTCCAGTTGCGCGCTCACCGCCGCCCCCTGTCCACGTCGGCCACGGTAGCCGGGGGCACCGACAGGACCGGAGCCGCGCCGGGCACTCAGCCGGTGACGACGGGGACGCCGGTGCCCGCGGCGAGCAGTTGTTCGTACTGGTCCGGTTCGGTGGTGCACGCGGCGATCGGGGTGCGCTTGTTGGTGCCGTGGTAGTCGCTGGACCCGGTGCGCAGCAGGCCCAGCCCGTCGGCGAGCGCGCGCAGATAGGCACGCTGGTCGGGGGTGTGGTCGGGGTGGTCGACCTCGAGGCCGAGCAGTCCGGCCGCGGTCATCGCGGCGATGGCGTCATCCCCGACGACCCGCCCCCGCGAGGTGGCCAGACCGTGGGCGAACACCGGCACCCCACCCGCGGCGCGCACCAGCCGGATGCCGTCGAGCACGTCGGTGTCGGCCTTGCTGGCGTAGTACGGGCTGCGGTGGTGCAGCAGGGTGGCGAACGCGTGGTCGACGGACTCGACGACGCCGGCGTCCACGAGCGCGCGGGCGATGTGCGGCCGCCCGACCACCCCGCCGTCGCTGTGCGCCACGATCTCCGCCCAGTCGACCGGGTAGCCGTCGGCGGCGAGCCCGGTGACGATCCGTTCCCCCCGGTTGAGCCGCTCCTCGCGCAGCCGGACGCGCTCGGCGGCGAAGGCCGGGTGCAGCGGGTCGAACAGGTAGGCGAGCAGGTGGACGGCGATCGGTGGCTCGTCGCTGGGGAAGTAGCGGCAGGACAGCTCCATGCCCGGGACGATCGTCAGCCCCGGCGGGCGCGCGGACCAGGCCGCCGCCCAGCCGCCGGTGGTGTCGTGGTCGGTGAGCGCGACGACGTCGAGCCCGGCAGCGGCCGCCGTGGCGACCAGTGCCGCAGGTGTCTCCGTCCCGTCGGAGACCGAGGAGTGGGTGTGCAGGTCGATGCGCACGCCCTCAGCCTGCCGTACCGGGTCCGCCGCCGCGCAGGTCGCTCAGTCCTCGACGGACGAGCGACCGGGTCGGGTGCGCGGGATGGGCGCGGTGTCGTGCCGCCGCCCGGGGTGCAGCGAACGCGGCATGCGCTGCTCAGGGGCCTCGCCGTCCCCCCGGTCGTCGGCGGCCATCGACCCGTCGGCGTCCTCGTCGGGGCTGACCGGGTGAGAGCTGGAGTCGCTGCCGAACATCAGCTCCGACAGCCGCTTGTACAGCGCGTCGGCGTGCGGCATGTAGGCGATGACGTCGAGGCCCTGCTGCTGGCCGGCGGACTCGAAGCGGAAGGTGCCGTAGCCGAACACCTGCCCCCAGAAGGTCTCCTTCCAGGTCAGGTCGGTGATCCGGCGCAGCGGCATGACGGCGACCGTGCGGATGAGGACCCCGGAGGTCAGCAGCACCCGGCGGCGGGTGACCAGCAGGTGCCGCACCCGCCACTCGGCGACGTGCAGCCCGAGGTGGCCCAGCGCGCCGAGGACGACGAGCAACCCGACGGCGGCCCCGACCCGGTTGTCCGGGTCCAGCTGCAGCACCCAGATGCCGACCAGCAGCGCGGGCACACCGCGGGCGAAGGGCCGGACCAGCACCGCCGGGTGCCGCCGGGTCGCGATGACCGGCGGCTCGTCGGAGAGCAGGTACTTCTCGGCGTCCTTGCCCCAGCGGGGGCGCCGGGGAGCTGGGCCGGACACGGGGGCCGAGCTCAGACGAGCGAGCCCACGAAGGTGGACAGCGACTGCGCTGCATCGCCCAGGGCCGCGCCGGCACTGCGGACGATCCCGGCCGCGTCGTCGGGACGCTGGATCACGTAGAAGACCACGAACGCGACGGCCAGCCAGGTGAGCACCTTCTTCAGCACGGGGTCGCGTTCCTCTCCTCAGGGGCGGCCGACCACGAGCCGGGGCGGGCCGACGGCGCAACGGGCCGTCACGACCGATCGGCCGCGGCACATGGGTAACAGCTGTCCCACGGCTGTCACCAGCCGCCACGCCGGTGCCCGACGAACGGACCCGATCGGCGTGGATCCGATCGGCTCACCGGCCCGGGAGCAGCCGTTCGGTCGGCGGGCCGAGCGGCAGGTCGGGGTAGACCCGGTCGCGGAGGTCGAGCAGCTCCAGGTCCTCGGCGAGCAGCCAGGCGGCGGACGCGGGCCAGGTCACCAGCCACAGCCAGACGCCGTTGGCCTCCCCCACGTAGGCGGCGCGGTCGTCGCCGGTGGGCACCAGCCACAGCGGCGCCCGCTGCCCGGCGGCGCGGATCTCGGCGGTCGAGGGGCCGCTGACCAGGTCGCCGGGGTCGACGCCGGGCAGCCCGGCGTACCCGCAGCCCAGCCCGGTCCCCGGCTCCTCGGCGACCAGCACCAGCTCGGCCGGGCCGCCGAGCGGCGCGGGGCCGGCGCAGGCGACGACGATCGCCCGGGCACCCGGTTCCCCTCCCCAGGCCAGGCCGGTGACCGCCCACCCCCCGGGCATCGGGTCCGGCACCCAGGCCGGCACCCGGGCGTCGGCGGTGACGGCGCTGATGGCGTCGTGGGCGACGACGGCGGTGTGGTGCAGGGGGGTGACCAGCGCGTGCACGTGGCACCAGCCCTCGGCGGTCGAGCCGGGCTTGACGGTCAACGCCTCGCCGCAGCGTGGGCACACCGGGGAGACGCTCATGGCCGCTCACCGTCCTGTCCTGGGTGGTGTTCGTCAAGCTTCGGGGCGCAGTGACCGGTCCGCCGCCCGGACCGCGCCGGCCGTAGCCTCGCCGACGTGAGCGGACCGGTGCCGGAGGTGCCCTGCGTCGGTGCGGTGGTGCACGACGCGCGTGGTCGCCTGCTGCTCATCCGCCGGGGGCACGCGCCCAGCGCCGGGCTGTGGTCGGTGCCCGGCGGACGGATGGAGGCCGGGGAGACCGAGACCGAGGCCGTGGTCCGGGAGACGGCGGAGGAGACCGGGCTGCGGGTGCGTCCCGACCGGGTGCTGGGCCGGGTGCGGATCGACGGCGACGGCGTCGTCTTCACCGTCACCGACTGGGCGTGCACGCTGCTGGACCCCGCGCAGTCGCCGGTGGCCGGCGACGACGCCGCTGACGTCGTGTTCGTGGACGCCCCGGGCCTCGCTGCGCTGGACGTGGCGCCCGGTGTGGTGGCGGCGCTGTCGGGCTGGGGCGCGCTGCCCCGCTGAGCGTGCGGTCGGCCCGTGGTGCGGCCGGCGCCTCGCACGCTCATGTCCGGACCGGCTCCGGCCGACCGGGCTGCTCGCCGCCTCGGCTCTCGCCGGAGGAGCGCTTGGGGACCATGACCGTGCGCCGGAAGGTGCAGACGACGGTGCCGTCCTGCTTGTAGCCGATGGTCTCCACGTGGACGACGCCGCGATCGTCCTTGGACCTCGACTCGGTCTTGCCCAGGACGGTGGTCTCGCCGTACAGGGTGTCGCCGTGGAAGGTCGGCGCGACGTGCCGCAGCGACTCGACCTCGAGGTTGGCGATCGCCTTGCCGGAGACGTCGGGGACGCTCATGCCCAGCAGCAGCGAGTAGACGTAGGTACCCACCACGACGTTCCTGCCGAAGTCGGTGGTCTCCCCGGCGACGTGGGCGTCCAGGTGCAGCGGGTGGTGGTTCATGGTGATCAGGCAGAACAGGTGGTCGTCGTACTCGGTGACGGTCTTGCCCGGCCAGTGCTTGTAGACGGCCCCGACCTCGAACTCCTCGTAGTACCGGCCGAACTGCATCGCGGCTGCTCCCACTGGTCGACATCGGGCGACGGTCGACGCCGGTGGCACAGCCGCGACGCCTTCCCCCGGCGACCGGGACGGCAGCTGCCCGCCACGGAGCGACGATGACCCGTCGGGACGGGCGCCGATCCTACGATGGCCTCGTGCCGCTCCAGTCCGCTCCCGACCTGCCGGCCGAGGCAGAGGTGGTCCGGCTGGGCGCGGCCGCCCGCTCCGCCCGGCTCGCCGGTGCCGCCCTGGTGCTGGCCCTGCTGCTCGTGGGCGCCGTGTGGGGGGACGACGACTCCTTCCCGTTCGGCCCGTTCCGGATGTACTCGACCCGCGCCGACCCGGACGCCGCCGTCGTCTCCACCCGGGTGGTGGGGGTGACCGGGGCCGGCGAGGAGGTCCGGCTGTCCGGTGGCCAGGTCGGTCTGCGCCGGGCCGAGTTCGAGGGCCAGCTGGACAGGGTGGAGGCGCACCCGGAGCTGCTGGGCCTGCTCGCCGACTCCTACGCGGCGAAGCACCCCGGTGCGGAGGAGCTGGTGGAGGTGCAGGTGGTGCAGCGCCGCTTCGAGCTGTCCGACGGGCAGCCGACCGACGCGTACTCCGACACCGTGCTGGTCGGGTACGACCTGGAGGGAGGGCGGTGAGCGCCTCCGCGCAGGCCCGGACGGCGACGGTCGGGCCGGCGACCCGGGTGACCACACCGGAGACCGAGCCGGCCGTCCCGCTGACCCCGCGGTGGTGGTTCCGGCCGGTGCCGCTGGCCCGCGTCGCCGTCTTCCGGGTCATCGCCTACCTGTTCATCCCCGTCGACGTCTTCCTCACCACCTCCTGGGTCCGGGCGCACGCCGAGGTGCCCACCGCCTGGTACTCCCCGCTGCTGATCGGCCGGCTGCTGCACCTGCCCACCCCGACGCACACGGTCGTGCTGGCCGTGCAGTGGGCGCTGGTGGTCGCCGCCGTCGCGGCCGCCACCGGCCGCGCTCCCCGGCTGCTCGGGACCACCGTCTTCCTGCTCTACGCGGAGTGGATGGTGATCGCGATGAGCTACGGGAAGGTCGACCACGACCGGATCGCCTTCCTGGTCGCGCTGGCCCTCCTGCCGACGATCGGACGCGCCCGGTTCCGGGACCGCCGCTCCTCCGAGGCCGCCGGGTTCGCCATGGCGGCGGTGCTGCTCGCGGTGGTGCTCACCTACTTCCTGGCCGCCTGGGCGAAGATCCGCTTCGGCGGCTGGGACTGGCCGACCGGGGCGACCATCGCCCGTGCGGTGGTCCGCCGCGGCAGCGTCTTCTCCGACTGGACGCTGGACGTGCCGTACCTGCTCCCGGCCGTGCAGTGGGCGATGATCATCGGTGAGCTGGCGGCCCCGCTGCTGCTGCTGGTGCGCACCGACCGGATGCGGGTGGGGCTGGTGCTCTTCCTGCTCAGCTTCCACGTGGTCACCTTCCTGGGGCTGGGCATCGTCTTCCTGCCGCACTGCATCGCGATCCTGTCGATCGCGCCCTGGGAGCGGCTGCGCAGCCTGCGTCAGCTGGCCACCCCCGCACCGGCCCCGGCTGCCGGGACGGGCTGAGCCGGGACAGGCTGAGCCGACCGGGCCACGGTGCGGCTCAGAGCAGGGAACCGATCCGGGCGGCCATCTCCGCCTCGTGCTGCTGGTAGGCGGCGGCCACGCCGGTCAGCAGCTGGCCCATGCCGGTCAGCGCCTCGCTGACCCCCTGGCTGGACAGCCGCCACTTCTCGTAGAGCTCGCTGAACCGGGCCGCGGCCTGGCTGTCCGTCCAGCCCTCGAGCACCGAGCTGTTGATTCCGGCGGACAGCGCGGCGTGGCGGGCGGCCGTGTCCGCCGCCTCGGCCTGGCACTGCCCGGCCATCGCGTCCAGCGTGGCGATCTCGACCCTCATGGCTCCTCCTCGTCCGGGGACCTCCCGGTCGAGGAGGACGCTAGGGCCGGCGCCGCCACGAGCGCGGCCGTCGTCCACAGGGCGGACCGCTGTCCACAGCTGCGGTCCGCGGCACCCGGGACGGCCCCCTCCCGCGGCACCATCGCCGCGTGCCCCTCCCCCGTCCCCGCAGCGCCGATCCGGTGCGCGACCGCAGCTGGACGTTGCGGTCCCTCGACGGGGCCGTCGACGTCGACGTCCGGGCACCCGAGGGCGGGGTGCTCGCCGACGTCGCGGACGCCCTGAGCAGCGGTCTCCGACTCCCGGAGGTCCGGTTGTGGGCCGGGTCGGTGGAGCTGCCCCCGCACACGCCCCTCACCAGCCCGTTGCTGCGCCACGGCGCCGTCCTCGGGCTGGGTCACCCCGGGCCGCGTGAGGCGTCCGGTGCCGGGTCCGGCGCCCTGGAGCTGCACGTCGTCGGCGGGCCCGACGCCGGTCGCACCCTGCCGCTCGGCCAGGGTCCGCTGGTGCTCGGTCGCGGCGCCGGGTGCGGGCTGCCCCTCGCCGACCCGGACGTGTCCCGTCGGCACGCCGTCGTCTCGGTGGCGGCCGGCCGGGTGACCGTGGCCGATCTCGGTTCGTCGAACGGGACCACGCTCTCCGGCGGCGGGGCGCCCGGCACGCCGGTCGGCCCGCTCGCGCAGGAGTGGCCGGTCGACGGGGTCCTGCGGGTCGGCTCCAGTGCGCTGCGGCTCACCGGTCCGCGCGGTGCACCCCTGGAGCAGACGCCCACCGCAGGAGGGAGGCGGCTGCTGCGCCCGCTCGGCTCACCACCCCGGCCACCGGGGACCGCGGTCGTCCGGCTCCCGGCCCCGCCGGTCCAGGGGCCCCGACGCCGCCTGGGCTGGGTCGCCGTCGCGTTGCCGGCGGTGGGCGGCCTGCTGATGGCGTGGCTGCTGTCCGCTCCCCAGTTCCTCTTCTTCGCCCTGCTCAGCCCGCTGGTCGCGGTCGCCGGCTGGGCGTCGGACCGGGTCACCGGTCGGCGCAGCCACCGCCGCGCCATGGCCGACCACGCCCTCGCGCGGGCACTCGCGGACGGCCAGCTCGCTGCCGCCGTCGGCGCCGACCTGGCCGACCGGGACGACGACCAGCCGGACCCGGCGGCGTTGGCTGCAGCGGCGCGGCGCCGGTGCAGCCCGTTGTGGTCGCGCTCCGGCGAGTCCGGCGGCCTCACGGTCCGGTTGGGCACCGGCA
The DNA here is from genome assembly GCA_000620205.1 of Geodermatophilaceae bacterium URHA0031. Lineage (GTDB taxonomy): Bacteria > Actinomycetota > Actinomycetes > Mycobacteriales > Geodermatophilaceae > Modestobacter. The sequence continues at coordinate 193,819 of JHVP01000002.1, forward strand.
CCGGACCGACCGGCGTCACCCGGGTCGACCCCGACGGGAGCACGACCGCGGCGGTCACCGAGCACGTGCCCGTCGTGCTGTCGCTGACCGCGACCGCGACCGGGAGCCTGGGCATCGTGGGTCCTCGTGCACCTGCCCTGGGCATCGCGCGCTCCGTGCTCTGCCAGCTCGCCGCCCTCACCTCACCGGCGCAGCTGGACGTGGTGCTGGTCTGCACCCGCGAGCGGGTGGCCGACTGGGCGTGGACGACCTGGCTGCCGCACCTGACTGCCGTCGCGCTCCCCGGCAACGGCGTGCCGGCACGCCTCCTGGACGCCGCGGGGACGGCGGGAGCGGCGCCGCGCACGCTGGTGGTCCTGGACGGTCCGGTCGAGCCGCCCGTCGCCGAGTCCCTCGCCCGCGGGGCCGACCGGCTGGTCAGGCTGGACCTCGGCGACTCCGAGGCGGCGCTGGCGTTGCCGGCAGCCGCTCGGCTGGAGGTGACCGGCGAGACGGGCACGAGCGGACGGCTGCGCGCCCCGGGGTCGGGCCAGGAGCGCGTGCTCGTCCCGGACGCGGTCAGCGCCGCCACGGCCGCCGGGATCGCCCGCGACCTCGCCGGGCTGACCGTCCTCCCACCGGCCGGCATGCTGCCGGACAGCTCCCGACTGCTCGACCTGCCCTCCACCGGACTGGGACTGTCCACCGGCGGCGGGGTCGAGGGCTCGTGGGTCCGCCACCGCGATCGGCTGCTCGCGGTCCTGGGGTCCACCGGCCCGGACGCCCTCGGCATCGACCTGGTCGCCGACGGACCGCACGCGCTGGTCGCCGGGACCACGGGCTCGGGGAAGTCCGAGCTGCTGCAGACCCTCGTCGCCAGCCTGGCCCTGCACCACCCACCGGACCGGTGCAGTTTCCTGCTGGTCGACTACAAGGGCGGGGCGGCGTTCGGTGAGGCCTCCACGCTGCCGCACACCGTCGGCCTGCTCACCGACCTGGACCACCAGTCGACGGCCCGGGCCCTGCGCTCGCTGTCGGCCGAGCTGACCCGTCGCGAGCGGCTGCTCGCCGACCACCGTGCGCGCGACCTCACCGACCTGCCGGACGCGATCGCCGTGAGCCGGCTGGTCATCGTCGTCGACGAGTTCGCGACCCTGGCCGAGGAGCTCCCCGGCTTCGTGACCGGCCTGGTCGGCATCGCACAGCGCGGCCGTTCCCTCGGGGTGCACCTGGTGCTGGCCACGCAGCGCCCCGCCGGCGTGCTCAGCCCGGAGATCCGGGCGAACACGTCCCTGCGGATCTGCCTGCGCACGACCGACGAGACCGACGCCCGGGACGTCCTGGGCAGCGCCGCCGCCGCGCACCTGCCGGCCGACCGCCCGGGGCGGGCCTACCTGCGGACCGGCTCGGCACCCCCGGTGCTCTTCCAGGTCGCCCGGGTGTCCGGCGTGCCGGCCACCGGCGGCACCACGGTGACCGTGCGGCGACGCCCCTGGCCGCCGGTGCCCGAGGCCCCGCCGTGCCCGCCCGCCGACCCCGGCGCGACCAGCGACCTGGCGCGGCTGGTCGCCGCGCTGGACGTCCGGTCGCGGTCTGCGGGGCTGCACCCGGTCGACCGGCCGTGGTTGCCGCCGCTGCCCGAGCAGCTGCCGGCCGAGGACCTGGACCGGTGGGCGACCGGCGCCCGCCCGACCCGGCTGCGGATCGGCCTGCTGGACGTCCCCGACGCCCAGCTGCAGGCACCGCTCGAGCTGGACCTGGCCGCGGCCGGCGGCTGGCTGCTGGTCGGCGGTCCCCGCAGCGGCCGGACGACGGCACTGCGCACGGTGCTCGGGGAGGCGGTGCACCAGCTGCCACCGAGCCGGCTGCACGTGCACGTCCTGGACCACGGCGGCGGCGCGCTCGCCCGGGACGCCACGGCCCTCCCGCACTGCGGCACTGCCGTCGGCCGGGACGACGCCCACCGGACACTGCGGCTGCTCACCCGGCTCGGTGCAGAGGTCGACCGCCGCCGCGTCGACGGCCCGACGCCGGACCAGCCGCTGCTGCTGGTGCTCGTCGACGGCCAGGAGAGCCTGGCGGCGCAGCTGGAGGAGGCCGACCCGGCCACCGGTTCCGCAGGTCTCCTGCGGCTGGTACGGGACGGCGCCGCCGTGGGGGTCACCGTGCTGCTCACCGCCGACCGCGCCGTGCCCGGCGGCAGGCTGGCCGGCGCCGTCCGCAACCGGTTGGTCCTGCCGCTGCCCGACCGCGCCGACTACGCGGTGGCGGGCGTGCCGGCGCGGGCGGTCCCCGGTTCCCGTCCGCCGGGTCGAGCCCTGGTCGGCGAGGACGCCGTCGAAGGTCAGCTGGCGCTGCCCCGGGAGCACTGCCCCGCGCTGTCCGACACGCCGGACGTCGGGTCGGCGACAGGGCCGATCCGGGTGTCGGTGCTGCCGCCCGACCCCGAGCTGGAGCTCCCCACCGCCACCGACACGGCCGCCGCCGGTGGGCTCTGGCTTCCGCTGGGGCCCGGCGGCGACGACGGCGCGCCCGTGGGCATCGACCTGCACCGGGCCGGCGGGCTGCTCGTCGTCGGCCCGCCCGGCAGTGGGCGGTCCAGCGCACTGCACGCCTTCGCCCGGCACTGCGCGGCCGCCGGTGCGGCCGTGGTGGAGCTGGGACCCGAGCACGGGTCCAGCGCGGCCGGCGAGGAGCCGAGCCGGGAGCCGGTCCGCCTCGACCGGCGGGACCCCGACGCGCTCCGCACCTGGCTCGCCAGCCGGGACGGACGTCGGCCGGCGGTCGCCGTCGTGGACGACCTCGCGACCCTGCCGGAACCGGTCGCCGACCTGCTGACGGCACCGCTGCCGCCACCGACGCGGCTGTTCCTGCTCGCCGCCGGCACGGCCGCGGAGCTGGCCGGTTCCTTCCGCGGTCCAGCGGTCGCCCTGCGCCGCCACCGGACGGCTCTGCTGCTGCGCCCCACCCCGGGCGACGCCGAGCTGTTCGGCCTGCGCACCCCGCGCAGCCCGCTCCCCCCGCGTCCCGGCGCCGGCTGGCTGCTCACGCCCAGCGCGGTCAGCCGCGTGCAGGTCGCCCGGCGCCGACGGCCGGCGGGGTCGTCGTGAGTCGGGTCGTCGTGAGCCGCGTCGGCAGAGCGGCCCGGCCGGCCCACCCCGCCTCAGAGGAGCTCGAGCGCCGGGCCGATCTCCTGGGTGGCGTACCAGGCCAGCTCGTGACCCTCGGCCTGGTCGACGACGAACTGGGCGTCCTCGCTGCCCAGGTCGGCCTCCAGCACCACGTCGACCGCGGACCGGACGTCCTCCTCGGCCTCAGCGACGTCGATGTGGGCACTGGCGACGTCGGTGAGCGTCACGTCCGCCGTGGTGCGCGCCGCACCTGCGTCGGCGGCGTCGTCCAGGATCGGCGTGACCGAGGCGTCCGGGACGTCCGCGGCCAGGACGACCCGCCGGCGGGCCGCTGTCGGGTCGACGTCCATGAGCCGCAGGCTCGCCCGGGCCGCCGCGATCAGGGCGGCGTACTCGAGCTCCTCGTCACCCTCGCTGAGCTCGTAGAAGCTGCGCAGCTGCGGCGTGACCGTGAAGACCGTCAGCGGTCCGGCCAGTCGGCCCTCCTCGAGCAACCGCTGCAGCACGGTCGTCGTGGCCGGCAGGTACACGCGCACCCGGTTCGCCTCCCTCTGTCGTCGGACAGCGACCGTAACGTCGCCGGTCCGCCGATCTTCCCGGCCCGGGTGTGCAGCGTCCCCGTCAGGCGGCCAGCTCGACGAGGTAGGCGACCTCCTGCTCGATCAGGTCGGCGAGGGCGTCGACGTCGCTGATGCTGTCCCGGTCGGCGTTCAGGCTGACGTACACGGTGCCGTCGTAGCTCGTCATACCGATGGCCAGCCCTTGGCCCCGCGCCAGCGGCACGACCGGGAAGACCTCCAGCATCCGGGCGCCGCCGGCGTAGAGCGGGACCTGCGGCCCCGGCACGTTGGTGACGACGAGGTTGAACAGCCGGCGGGACAGGCCACTGGCCGCCCGGGCACCCAGGGCGTGCAGCGTCGGGGGCGCGAAGCCCGACAGGGCGCTGAGCGTGTCCGCGCCCACCGACTGGCTGCGCGGGGCCAGTCCGCGCATGGCATAGCTGATCCGGGTCAGGCGCACCCGGGGGTTGGGCTCCCCCACCGGCAGGTCGACCAGGAAGGAGCGCACCTCGTTGGTGGCCGACTCGTCCTCGTTGCGGACCGACACCGGGACCAGGGCGCGCACCGAGGTGCTGCCGACCACCGGCTCACCGCGGGACAGCAGCCACTCCCGGAGAGCTCCGGTCACCGAGGTGAGCAGGACGTCGTTGACGGTCCCGCCGTGGGCCTTGCGCACCGTGCGGAGGTCCTCGAGCGAGGCCCGCGCCACCGCCACCCGGCGCTGCCGCCCGATCGGGGCGTTCAGCGGGCTCATCGGGGCCGGGGACACCGCCGTCCGGGCGAGCGCCGCGACCAGCCCGCCGGCGACGCCGGCCCAGCGGCCCGCCGTGGCCCGCAGGTCCCCCGCGGCCGTGCGGGCGGTGTCGAGCACCGTCGAGGGCCGCCTGAGGTAGTCCTCCCACGCCTCCCACACCAGTGCCGCCGGGCCGGGTGGCCGGCGCGGGCGCCACTCGTCGGCCGACTCCGGCAGCGACCGGACCGCGTCGGGTTCGGGATCGAGGATGACCTGACCGATGTCGATCGCGCCCAGCCCGTCGACCAGGGCGGGATGGGTCTTGGTCACCACGGCCGTCCGGTCGCCGGCGAGCCCCTCGACGAGGTACATCTCCCACAGCGGGCGGCTGTGGTCCAGCGGTCGTGCGGTGAGCCGGGCGACCAGGTCGAGCAGCTGCCCCTCGCTGCCCGGGCGGGGCAGCGCCGAGCGGCGGACGTGGTAGCTGATGTCGAAGTCCGGGTCGTCCACCCAGGCCGGGTTGGCGAGGTGGCCGGGCACCTCGACGACCTTCTGCCGGTACCGGGGCACGAGGGGCAGCCGGGTGCGCACCAGCTCGATCAGTGCCTCGTGGTCCAGACCGCCGTCGGGACGGTCCAGCACGATGACCCCACCGACGTGCATCGGCGTGCCGGGTTCCTCCAGGTAGAGGAAGGAGGCTTCCAGTGCGGTGAGCCGTTCGACCAACGTGACCTCCCCCACTGAGCGTCGTCACACGCTACGTCGAGGCGGCTGACGTGCACACCCCGCCCCCCACGCGCCCGGTTCAGCGGCGCCGGCGGGCCCGTCTGCCGGCCGGCTCGGCCACCCCGCCCAGCCCCGCGGCGAGCGACCGCAGTGCGGTGCGCAGCGCCGAGTGCGGAGCGACCTCGGCGAGCGTGCGCCCCACGGCGAGCGCCGCGTCGGTGGCCCTGCGGTCGGCCGGGAGGAACGCCGTGACCTCCCGGCCGGTGAAGCGGCCGAGTGCCGCGGCGATCTCCTGGCGGGCGTCCCCGGGGACCGGCCCGCGACGGACCTGGTTCACCACGACCACCGGTTCGACCTCGGGCAGCGCGTCCCGCAGCTCGGCGAGCGCCCGGACCGTGCGCTGCAGCGCCACCGGATCGGCCCCGCTGACGCAGAGCACCTGGTCGGCGGACTCCAGCACCGTCAGCGTCGCACCGTTGCGGCGCGGGGCCGCGGTGTCGAAGGAGATCTCCTCGTCCTCCTCCAGGGAGAACGCGCAGTCCACCACGGTCAGCGCCGCCAGCCGACGGGCCTCCTCGAGCACCACCTCGACGGCGCGTGGCCGCAGCTCGGGCCACCGATCGGCCCGGGCCAACCCGGTGAGGACCCGCAGGTGCGGGTTCACCGACCAGGCCAGCCGGGCCAGCGCCGCCCGGTCGAGCGTCCCCGCGGTCGCCTGCCGGGCCGCGGCCGCCACCCCGGGCGACTCGTCGAGCAGGCCCAGGACCTGTGCGACGACCCCGCCGTACACGTCTGCGTCCACCAGCAGGGTCGACACCTCCAGGCGCGCCGCCTCGTCGGCCAGGCCGACGGCGACGGTGGTGCGCCCCGGCGCGCCCGTCGGACCCCAGACGGCCACCACCCGCCCCCGCCCCGCCGGTTCGGCGCCGGGGTCCGGTGGCAGACCGAGCGCGGGCAGCGCGGCGCGTGGGTCGGCGACGTCGTGCCCGGCCGCCGGGACGCCGGTCACCGCCTCGCGCAGTGCCCGGGCGATCTCCTCCGGCTCGGCATCGGCCGGCAGCACGCGGACCACGCCGAGCTGCCGCAGCCGCTCGGCCGCGCCGGTGTCCCCGGGCTCCACCAGGCCCACGACGGCGACGCCGGCCGCGTGCAACCGGGCCACCGCGGAGCCGTCGAGCCGGCGCAGCTCGGCCGACAGCAGCGCGGCCTGCCCGGTGCCCGTCGTCGCGGCGGCGAGCAGCTCGGCGACGTCGACGCAGCGCCGGACGACGGTGACACCGTGGTCCTCGCGGTCGAGCGCCCCGACCAGCTCGGACTCCCACGCCGCCCCGGTGACGGCGGTGAAGACCTGCAGCGCCATCAGCCGGTGGGGCCGGCCGGGCTGCTGCCCGTGGCCGACCCGGTCGGACCGGCGCCTGCCGGGGCGGATCCCACCCCGGGCCCGGCGTCCACGGACTCCCGGACGACCACCACGAGCCCGCGGCCACCGATGGCGCCGAGCACGTCGGCGGCGTCCTCGCCCGGCACGCCGACGACGACCTGCACGGTGGTCGTCGCCGTGGAGAGCACGCCGTCGCCCCGACCGGTCACCGCCTGAACAGTGGCGGCGGACACCACGAGGTCGACGTCCCCACCGGTCTGTCCGGTGGCACCGACGGCGGGGTCGGCCACCGCGTACACGTCCACGAGCTGCCCCCGGGTCAGTCCGGGCGGGACGAACCCGGCCTGGACCGGCAGGGCCAGCTGCACCAGGCCGGTGGCCTCCTCCAGCGCCGAGCGCGGCAGCAGCTCCCCCGCCCGGACCCCCCGGCCCAGGACCCTGCCCTCCGGGCGCGTGCTGGTCGCCAGGTACTGCCCGGCGACGTCGTCCAACCGGACCGGGACCGCCACGAGGTCGTCGGCATCGAGCACCGTGCCGGCGGCGAGGTCGCCGCCGGCCGACCAGACGGGGACCGTCGCGTCGGCCCCGGTGACGACCCGCGCGCCCAGGAGCACCGATCCCAGGACGAGCAGCACACCGAGGACGAGCCGCAGGTCGAGCCATCGGGGTGGTCGCACCCGCCGCGGCACCGGGCTCGGGGCGGCCTCGGTGCGGCCGGCGGGCGGTGCCGCGGTGGTCGCACTCATGGGTCGGTCGCACCTCGCTCGTCCTGTCCTCCACCGGCGTGCGGGCGCACCGCCGACCTCGCCCTGGTCGGGCGCGGAGGGAGATCATGACCGAGGCACCGGCGGCTGCGCAGCGTTGTCCACACCTTCGGGTGGACGACGGGGCCCACTGTCACCCGGCTGCCACACTGGCGGGCACCTTCGACGGGAGAACACCCACCCATGGCCACCCAGCGCTTCCTGACCCTCGACGACGTCGCGGAGATCCTCAACGTCTCGTGGTCGCAGGCCTACGCGCTGGTCCGCCGCAAGGAGCTGATCGCCATCCAGATCGGCGGCCGCGGCCAGTGGCGGGTCGAGAAGGACGAGCTGGAGCGGTTCATCCAGCAGAAGTACGCCGAGGCCCGGGCCGGCACCGTGACCGAGCCGGCGGCGGACGACGCGGAGGTCGACTCCTCGCACTGACCGGGCACCGCTGATCCGGCAGCGGTGACGCAGCCGGTCGTCAGGGAACCGGGGGCAGCGACGTCCGCACGGCCACCACGGCCCGGACCGGCACCGCGCGCACCGACGTCACCGCACCCCGGCGGCGCGGCTGGTCGAGCGGGTGCTCGGCGAGCTCCAGGAAGTCCGCGCCCACCCGGTCGACGGTGCCGCCCAGCACGCTGCCGTCCTCGAGCAGGCAGCTGACCGCCGCGCGGTCCCGGGCCAGCCCGCGCAGGGCTCGACGCAGGTCCAGCCGGCGGGCGACCGCGCCGACCGGGACCGGCGCCGCGGTCACCGCCGCCAGGCCCGCGACCGCGGTCACCGCCCCCGCGGCCACGAGCAGGTCCCGACCCTGGCCGTCGACGAGCAGCAGCCAGTCCACACCCACGTCGACCAGTCGTCCGGGGAGCTCGCCGGCGCCCCGGCACCGCAGCGACACCTCCTGCGCGAGGGAGCCACGGAGCCGGTCGGCGAGCAGCACGCTGCCGTACTCGGCCCGCGCGCGGGACGACGACTCGGCCAGCTCGGCGGCCGACTCCTCCTCCGCCGCCTGCGCCTCCAGGTCGGCGAACAGCTGCTCCCAGCGCATGTCGGACAGGCTAGCCGTCCACAGATCCGTGCATTTGGTTGCGTTTGCTGTAGTTGGTGGTGTTTGGTCGTGCTCCGACTCCGAGGGAGGACACATGACGGTGCGGCGGTGGGCGGGCACGACGGCGTTGATGTGCGGCGCCGCCTGGGCGCTGTGGCTCGTCGGGCCGGGGCTGCCCGAGGTGCGCGACGCGCTGGCCGACCCCCAGGGGCTCGTCGACCGTTCCGGCCCGGACGCCCTGGTCCTGGTGTGCGTGCCGCTCCTGGCCTGGCTGTGCTGGGCGTGGGGCGCGCTGGGACTCCTGTTGACGGCCGCGTCGACCGTGCCGGGCTGGACCGGCCGGCTCGCCGGTCTGCTGCTCGCCGGTGTGCTGCCGGCCGGTGCGCGCCGAGCCGCCGCCGTCGCGCTCGGTGTCGGGTTGAGCACGGCCGCCCCCGTCCTGCTCCCGCCCTCGTCAGTCCCCTCGCTGACGGCCAGCGCCGTCGCAGCCGAGCACCTGGGCAGCGATCTCGACCCGGTGGTCGTCGACTGGCCGACCGGGGGTGGGCCGACGGTCGTCCCCGACTGGCCCGGCGCGACGCCCACCGTCCCCGACTGGCCGGAGGTCGGCGCGGAGGAGCACGTGGTCCTGCGCGGCGACTGCCTGTGGGACATCGCGGCCGACTGGCTGGAGCGCCGCCACCCGGACGCCGAGCCCACCGACACCGCGGTCCGGGAGGCGACCCGGGCCTGGTGGACGGCGAACGCCGACGTCATCGGCCCCGATCCCGACCTCCTGCTGCCAGGACAGGTCCTCCGGCCACCCGGGTGACCCCGGCGCCCACCGTCCGACCATCCGCACCGCACGTCCAGGAGAGCCCGATGACCGCCCCCACGCAGCCCGCCGGCACCCGGCAGGACAGCACGCCCGCCCCGATCGCGCCGCGCCCCCGGCTGCACCTGGTCCCCGTTCCGACGCCCGGACCGCCGCTGCTGGACGAGCGTGCGCCGGTGCACCTGCTGGTGCCCGGTCGTCGCGCTCGCCGCCTCCCGCCGCCGCCGGGGCCGCGACCCCGCCGGGACCAGCCCGTCGCCACCGAGACCACGGACTTCGGGCCGACCTGGTCGCGCCGCAGCGAGCTGCCCAGCCCCCAGGCGGTGGGGCGACGTCTCCTCACCTCCACCCTGGAGGCCCTCGCCGGTCGTCGCCCGGTGGCCCAGCTGAAGCCGTTGGTGAGCCCGGGCCTGTTCACCGCGCTCAACGAGCGGCGCGGGCCGCGCTGGTGCCGCGAGGGGACCGCGCCGCTGCTGGTCAGCTCCGTGCGCGTCTGCGAACCGGTGGACGGGGTCGCGGAGGTGAGCGCCGTCGTCCGCCGGGGAGGACGCGCGCACGCCGTGGCGGCCCGGCTGGAGGGGATCGACGGCCGGTGGCGGTGCACGGCGCTGCAGATCGGCTGAACGAGGACCCCGTCCCCCTCGCCCCTCGCACGTTCGGTGCGGGACCCCGGGCGTGGCCATGACGGGGACGCCCCGCCGACCGGGTGGTCGACGGGGCGTCCCTCACGTCGTCGCTGGTCGCGGCCCCGGTGGGACGCTCGACTCGAGCCCTCCGGGACGCTCCCGCGGCATCAGCTGCCTGCGGAACCGTGGCAGACCTTGTACTTCTTGCCGCTCCCGCAGGGGCACGGCGCGTTGCGGGAGATGGCCTTGGTGCCGGTCACCGTTGCCGTCTTGGCGGCCTTGGCGCGGCCGCTCTCTGCGGCCGAGGCGTCCAGGGTCGGGGCGCTGTAGCTGAGCGCCGCCTGCTTCGGCGCCTCCAGCCCCTTCACCGCCAACTCCGGACCGGCGCCGGCGCCGGCACCGGCGGGAGCTGGCTCCGGCTGGGCGTCGGCGGCGACGGGAGCGGGCTTGCCGGTACGCCGGGCCGAGCCCGTCGTCGTCCCGCCGGTCGGCGATGGGGCGACCGCCGGAGTGGACCCGTTGCCGGTGGCCGGCGCGGGGACCTCCGTCGGAGCAGTCGCCTGAGCCGCTGCCGCCTGCGTGGCGGCGGCCTGCGCCGCGGCCTGGCGGGCCAGCACCGCCTGGGTGCCGGCCTGCGCCCGGACCAGCGCCTCGGCCTCCGCCTTCGCCTGCTTCTCGGCGGCCTCGGCCTCCTGCTGCTCCTTGGTCTTCACCTCGAGGTTGAACAGGAAGCCGACGGACTCCTCCTTGATGCCGTCGAGCATCGCGTTGAACATGTCGTAGCCCTCGCGCTGGTACTCCACGACCGGGTCGCGGTTGGCCATCGCGCGCAGGTGGATGCCGGCCCGCAGGTAGTCCATCTCGTAGAGGTGCTCACGCCACTTGCGGTCCAGCACGCTGAGCAGCACCCGCCGCTCCAGCTCCCGCATGACCTCGGCGCCCAGCGTCTCCTCGCGGGTGTCGTAGGCGTCGTGCACATCGGCGAGCAGCTCGGCCTTCAGCACGTCGGCGGTGAGCGCCGACTGGTCGCCGTCGGCGACCCGGTCGAGCATGTCCTGCTGGTCCAGGCCCACCGGGTAGAGCGCCTTGAGCCCGGTCCACAGCAGCTCGAGGTCCCAGTCCTCGGCGTAACCGGTCTCGGTCGCGCCGTTGACGTAGGCGGTGACCACGTCGTCGACCATCGTCCGGACCTGGACGTGCAGGTCCTCGCCGTCGAGCACCTTGCGGCGCTCGTCGTAGATGACGGTGCGCTGGCGGTTGAGCACCTCGTCGTACTTCAGGACGTCCTTGCGGACCTCGAAGTTCTGCTGCTCGACCTGGGTCTGCGCCGAGCGGATCGCCCGGCTGACCATCTTGGACTCGATCGGCTGGTCGTCGGGCACCCGCAGCGTGGTCATCATCGACTCGAGCATCGGGCCGTTGAACCGCCGCATCAGGTCATCGCCCAGGGACAGGTAGAAGCGCGACTCCCCCGGGTCACCCTGCCGGCCCGACCGGCCACGCAGCTGGTTGTCGATGCGCCGGCTCTCGTGCCGCTCGGTGCCCAGCACGTACAGGCCGCCGGCCTCGGTGACCTGGTCGTGCTCGGCCTTGACCTGCGCCTTGGCCGCCGCGACCGCGTCGTCCCAGGCCGCCTCGTACTCCTCCGGCGTCTCCGCCGGCGACAGGCCCTTGGCGCGCAGCGTCTCGTCGGCGATGAACTCGGCGTTGCCGCCGAGCTGGATGTCGGTACCGCGGCCGGCCATGTTGGTGGCCACGGTGACCCCACCCAGCCGGCCGGCCATGGCGATGATCGCCGCCTCCCGCGCGTGGTTCTTCGCGTTCAGCACCTCGTGCGGGATGCCCCGCTTGAGCAGGTACTTCGCCAGCACCTCGGACTTCTCGACGCTCGCGGTGCCCACCAGAACCGGCTGGCCGGCCTCGTGCCGCTCGGCGATGTCGTCGACGACGGCGTCGAACTTGGCCTTCTCCGTCTTGTAGATGACGTCGGCACGGTCCTCGCGGACCATCGGCCGGTTCGTCGGGATCGGGACGACGCCCAGCTTGTAGGTCTGGGAGAGCTCGGCGGCCTCGGTCTGGGCCGTGCCGGTCATCCCCGACAGCTTGGTGTAGAGCCGGAAGTAGTTCTGCAGCGTGATCGTGGCGAGGGTCTGGTTCTCGTCCTTGATCTCCACCTTCTCCTTGGCCTCGATGGCCTGGTGCATGCCCTCGTTGTAGCGACGACCGGCCAGCACACGGCCGGTGAACTCGTCGACGATGAGGACCTCACCGTTGGTGACGATGTACTGCTGGTCCTTCTTGAACAGCTCCTTGGCCTTGAGGGCGTTGTTCAGGTAGCTGATCAGCGGGGTGTTGGCCGCCTCGTAGAGGTTCTCGATGCCGAGCTGGTCCTCGACGAACTCGACGCCCTCCTCGGTGATCGCGACCGTCCGCTTGGACTCCTCGACCTCGTAGTGCCGGTCGCGCTTCATCAGCGGGGCGATGCGGGCGAACTCGCCGTACCAGCGGGCACTGGACTCGGCCGGGCCGCTGATGATGAGCGGGGTGCGGGCCTCGTCGATGAGGATCGAGTCGACCTCGTCGACGATGGCGAACGCGTGGCCGCGCTGCACCAGGTCGCCCTTGCTCCAGGCCATGTTGTCGCGCAGGTAGTCGAAGCCGAACTCGTTGTTCGTGCCGTGGGTGATGTCCGCCAGGTACTGCTCGCGGCGCTGGTCGGGCCGCTGGCCGGAGACGATCGTGCCGATCGACAGCCCGAGGAAGCGCTGCACCCGGCCCATCCACTCGGCGTCGCGCTGGGCCAGGTAGTCGTTGGTGGTCACCACGTGCACGCCGTCGCCGCTGAGGGCGTTGAGGTAGGCCGGCAGCACACCGGTCAGCGTCTTGCCCTCACCGGTCTTCATCTCGGCGATGTTGCCCAGGTGCAGCGCGGCACCGCCCATCAGCTGCACCCGGTAGTGCCGCTGGCCCAGCGTGCGGGTCGAGGCCTCCCGGACGACGGCGAAGGCCTCGGGGAGCAGCTGGTCGAGGGTCTCCCCATCGCCGTAGCGCTCCTTGAACTCGTCGGTCTTCGCCCGCAGCTCGGCATCGGTCAGGTCGGTGACGTCGACCTCGAGGGCCTCGACCGCATCGGCGATCTTCGACAGCCGACGGACGATCTTGCCTTCGCCTGCGCGCAGGATCTTCTGGAACACCACGACCCCAGCGTAGGCGGCCCGCTGGGTGCGCGGACGCCGAGCGGTCCACGGTGCCCCGACAGGCGGCTCCGTAACCTCCTGGGGCGTGTCCTCCCCCACCAGTCCCACCCTCGGCCCCGGCGTGACGGCGTTCTTCACCGAGCGGCAGCTGGCCACCCTGACCACGCTGCGCGCCGACGGGACCCCGCACGTCGTCCCGGTCGGGGTCACCCTCGACGCCGCCACCGGCACCGCGCGGGTGATCACCTCCGGCACCTCGGCGAAGGTCCGGCACGTGCGGGCCGGGCAGTCCCGGGTGGCGGTCTGCCAGGTCGACGGGCGGTGCTGGGCGACGCTGGAGGGGACGGCGGTGGTGCGCGAGGACGCCGACGCGGTGGCCGACGCCGAGGAGCGGTACGCCCGGCGCTACCAGCGCCCGCGGGTGAACCCGGCACGGGTGGTGCTGGAGATCTCGGTGGACCGGGTGCTCGGCAACGCGGAACGCTGGCGGGGTCCCGGGCGGGAGGAGGGCCCGGCGTGACCTGTTCTCGCGGCTGCCCGGCGACTGACGCATCGCGCGGCCGCCGACGTGCGGCGAGCCGCCCTCCGCGGTGCGGAGGACGGCTCGCCGGTGCCGGGTCGGTCGTCGGTCAGACGGTCGCGGGCTGTCGCTCCCCCGCCGCTCCGGCCATCGCGATCGCGGCGGCCGACGCGGCCCCGTCCCCGGGATCGACCGGGGCGCCGAGGCGGATCAGGCCGTAGTCGAAGGCGTGCCGTCGGTAGACCACCGACGGCTGGCCGGTGTCGGCGCAGAGGAACATGAAGAAGTCGTGGCCGACCAGCTCCATCTCGTAGAGGGCCTGGTCGACGTGCATCGGGCTGGCCGGGTGCACCTTCTCGCGGACGATCCGCCCGGGCAGGTGCTCGTCCAGGTCGGTGACCAGGGGCGTGCCGGCGGAGCCGTCATCCCCGGCCAGCGCGGGTTCCGGGGCGCTGCTCACCCCGGCGTTCTCGTCGTCGCCGGCTGGCACCGTTGCGGTGGGCGCGGCGACAGGCGCTGCATCGATCCTGACACTCGGCGGGGTGTGCCGGCCGTGGTGCACGCGGCGGCGGTCGTTCGCCCGCCGCATCCGGTTCTCCAGCTTCCCCGCCGCCAGTTCCAGCGCGGCGTAGAAGTCTGGAGCGCAGGCCTCCGCACGGGCCACCGGCCCCTTGCCTCGGAGCGTGATCTCCACGCGCTGGCAGTTGGCCGCTTGCCGAGGGTTCTTCTCGTGCAGCAGCTCGACGTCGATGCGGATGACCTTGCTGTCGAAGCGCTCGAGCTGGCCGACCTTGTCCTCCACATGCGTGCGGAAGTGCTCCGGCACCTCGACGTTTCGACCTCGGACCACGATCTCCATGAGACCTCCCGATTGGGCGGGCTGTGATCCAGTCGACGCTAGACGCCTTGGTGGAGTCCCGACAGTGGAAGCCGGTCATCGCAGGTCCACCTCCCGTCCACGGGCGGCGGAGGCACCGGGGACGGCGGCCGACGCGGGGCGCAGCACCCCCTGCCGCGGGGTGGCCGCGACGACCGCCGCCAGCACCAGGTGCTCCCCGGCCGCACGCAGCGCCCGGGCGGCCTCGGTCAGGGTCGCGCCGCTGGTGACCACGTCGTCCACCAGCACCAGCCGGGCGCCCGGCGCGCCTGACCGCGCGCGGTAGCGGCCGGCCAGGTTCGCCCGCCGCTGGGCGGCGTCCAGACCGGCCGAGTCGCGCACCCGGCCGCCGCGGACCCGGCCCAGCAGCGGCACCGGGCGGGCCGGTACCCCCGCGGCCCGCAGCTCCGCCCCGGCCACGTCCGCGAGCTCCCGCACGTGGTCCCGGCCGCGGCGGCGCACCGCCGCCGCCGCGCTCGGCACCGGCACGAGCAGCACCGGGCCGCGACCGGACTCCGGGACCCCGAGCAGCACGGCAGCGACGGCCAACCCGAGCGCCGTCCCGAGCGGACCGGCGAGCTCGGCCCGCCCGTGCTCCTTGTACGCGATCACCGCCGGCTGCACCGGACCGGCGTAGGCGCCGGCCGCGACGGTCGGCGGGAAGCCGGGCGGGTGCCGCCGCGGCTGGGCCAGCCGGGGCCGGGTCAGCAGGGTGCGGCAGCGCCGGCACAGGACGGCGCCCGGCAGTGCGCAGCCGGCGCAGGTCTGCGGCAGCACCAGGTCGGCCAGCGCACGTCCGCCGGTCCGCAGGACCACCGGGGTCTGGTGCCGCACGCCCTCCACGCTGCCCGCCCCGGGAGCCCGCGACGCCGTCCCGGCCGCACCCGGGGACGGGCGTCCCGGCTGGGGACGACGGCCGGCGGGGCACCGGTCACATCGGGTAGAAGGGCGCCGTCCCGGGGAGGGGTTCCTGGCCGCGCACCAGCGTCACCCAGTTGCCGCCGGCCAGGGTCCACATCGTGCCGTTGGCGCTCACCAACGGCTGCCGGCCCGGCGCGGCGGCCACGGCGGTCGGCTGCCCGGGCAGGCCCGAGGTGGTGTTGGTCGACAGCCCCCAGCCGTCGACGCCGACGGTGTAGGGCACGGTGCGCTCGGTGCTCGGGTCCCCGGCCAGCACCATCAGCAGCCCCGCGTTGCGCCACGCCACGTCGACGACCTGCTCCACCGTGGGCGCCACCGAGCGGAGGTCCCGGACGCTCACCGCGTCCTCGTCGCGGACGACGGTGCCGACGTAGACCTGCCCGCCCTGGGCGCCCTGGAGGACCACGGCCGCGCGGACCCCGTCCGGGGACAGCTGGAACGCCGTCGCCCGACCCAGGCCGGCCATGGTCGTGGCGCTGACCGACTGCGCCGAGCCGCCGGAGGGCAGCCGCACCACGTCGGTGCCGTTGCGGACCGTCCACACCTCCGTGCGGGTGCCGGCCACCGTCGGGTCGGTGAAGCTCGCCCCGGACAGGGCCGGGCTCAGGTCCCCGCCGTAGTTGCCGGCGAGCAGGGTGGCCGGGTCGCCCGAGGGCGACACGATCGACGACACCCCGGCCATGAAGCCCAGCTGGCTGGTGCGGGCGTCGACGGTCACCTCGGCGGAGACCAGCCCGTACGCGCCGTTCCCGGCCGGCCCGGGGGCCGTGCTCCCGTCGCTGGCCAACCGGAGGCCGCCGCCGGCGATGTAGTGGCCGACCGCGCCGATCGGGGCGACGTCGGGGTCCAGCGTCACCCAGTCCGCGGTGCTCTGCGCCTCCGGGACGTCGGGCAGGTCCAGGTCCTGCCCGTCGCGCAGCACCCGGACGGTGTTGAGGCCCAGCTGGGACAGCGACCAGGTCAGCTGCGCCGAGGCGGCCGCGAGCGTGGCGTCGGAGACCTCGGCCGGGAAGGTCAGGTCGACCGTCGCCGTCGTGTCGGTGACGCGGACCGTGCTGCGCAGCTCGGCGCCGGCCAGCGGGTTCACCACCCCCGCCGCGAGCAGCGGCGACGGCCCGCCGAGCAGCCGCGTGACCAGCGTGTTGGGCTGCGCTTCGCCGGTGACCAGGTAGCGCGGGTCGGGGACCACCCGGGTCCCGGTGGGGTCCAGGAAGTAGGCGTCGACCTGCTCGTACGTGCGCGCGAAGTCCGGCTCGAGCAGGAGCAGCCCGTCGGGCGGGTCGGTGATCCGCCACTCGCCGGAGTCGTCGGACAGCGTGAAGGTGCGGGTGTAGACGTCCCCGGTGCCCACGGTGAACACACCGCGCTCGTCGACCGTGCCGACCAGCGTGCCGGTGACCACGACGGTGCCCGGCTGGGACTGCACCGGGGCGTAGTCCTGGCTGATCACCGTCACGCCGTCGCTGTCGGACCAGTTCGTGGCGGCGTCGCCGGCCAGGTACTGCCGGGCGACCGGGTGGTTGCGCACCGCGCTGGCGCTGGCGTCGATGAAGCCGCGGACGACCTCCTCCGGCGCGGCTCCGGCCTCCGGCGCCAGCGGCTCCAGCCGGACCGCGTCGTCGCTGGGCTGGGCCACCTGGGTGATCTGGACGGTGGCCGACTCGGTGGGCACGGTGCTGCAGCCGGCGAGCAGCGCGGTCAGCACCAGGACGAGGAGCGCGACGCCGGGGACGTGGCGCGGGGAGCGGCTCACCGCCGCGGCCCGAGGAACGGCGGCCGCAGCGGCAGCGGCGAGCTGGTCAGCTCGCCGCCGGCGGTCATCGGCAGGGTGAGCCGGAACTGGGCGCCCTGGCCGGGCAGCCCCCAGACCTGCAGCCAGCCGCCGTGCAGGCGGGCGTCCTCGAGGCTGATCGACAGCCCCAGCCCACTGCCGCCGACCGAGCGGACCCGTGCCGGGTCGGCCCGCCAGAAGCGGTCGAAGACGTGCTGGGCGTCGGCGTTGGTCAGCCCGATGCCGTGGTCGCGCACGGTGATGGCCGCCGCGGTGCTGGAGGCGGCGAGGGTGATCTCGACCGGCTTGCCGGCGCCGTGCTCGATGGCGTTGCCGACCAGGTTGCGCAGCACCCGCTCGACCCGCCGTCCGTCGACCTCGGCGATCACCGACGGCGGCACGGTCACCTCCAGCTCGCAGCCGTGCCGCTGCGCCAGCACGGTCATCCCCTCGACCACCCGCTCGACCACGGGGACCAGGTCACGCGGCTCGGGCTCGAGGGTGGCGGCCCCGGCGTCGTACCGGCTGATCTCCAGCAGGTCGGACAGCAGTCCCTCGAAGCGGTCGAGCTCGGCGCGCAGCAGCTCGGCGGAGCGGGCGACCGCGGGATCGAAGTCCCCGCGCGCCTCGTGCAGCACGGCCGCGGCCATCTGGACGGTGGTCAGCGGGGTCCGCAGCTCGTGGGAGACGTCGGAGGTGAATCGTTGCTGCAGGTGGGAGAGCCCCTCCAGCTGGGTGATCTGCTTCTGCAGGCTGTTGGCCATGGCGTTGAAGCTGGTGGCCAGCCGGGCGAGGTCGTCCTCACCGCGCACGACCAGCCGCTCCTCCAGGTGCCCCTCGGCCAGCCGCTGAGCACTGCCGGCCGCCCGGCGCACCGGGTCGACCACCAGCCGGGTCACCAGCACGCCGATGCCGGCGATGAGCAGCGTCAGCACCGCGCAGGTGATCAGGACGGTGCTGCGGATCCCCTCGAGGCTCTGCTGCTCCTGCTCCAGCGGGAAGGCGAAGTACACCTCGACCCGGTCACCGCTCTGCCCCTCCGTGGGCACCGGTGCCCCCACCAGCAGCGTGGGCACCGGTTCGCCGGTCGGGTCGGGGACCAGGGCGTACCGGTAGGCCTGCGCCCCCTCGGCGACCTCATCGCGCAGGTCGGCGGGGATCGACGGGTAGATGTCGCGCCGGCTGGCGGCCGGCCGTTCCGCGTCGCTGGAGAGGTAGACCATGACGACGTCGAAGTCACCGGCGGCGCCGCCCCGGGACTGCAGGTTCTGCACCGTGCGGGACAGCGTGGAGCGGATGCTGGCCGAGTCGCTGGTGGCGATCCCGCTCACCTCGGACTGGGCGTACTGGACGCCGGCCAGCGACTGGTCCACCGCGGCGCGCATCTTCGCGCCCAGGAGCTGGTCGCTGATCTGCCGGAAGAGGACCAGGCTGACGATCACCACCATCACACCGGCGACCAGCATGGTGATCGCGCCGACGCGCAGCTGCAGCGAGGACCGCCAGGCGTGCAGCCCGCGGCGGACGGTGCGTGCGGTGAGGACCAACGCGCGCCGGCGGCTGCGGCGCAGCCGGCGGCGGAGGGCGGCCTGCAGCTGGGATCGGGACCGGCGGGGCCAGCCCCCGGCCCCACCGGCCGGCGGTGGGACCCGGGGACCCTCGGGGGCGCCGGCCTGGTCGACCGGCGGCGGTCCGGTCGCGGTGCTCACGACCGGACGGGCTGTCCGCTCACGGGGCTCACGGGCTCACCGGTTCGCTCCCGCGGCCCGCTCCGCTCCTCGCTCGTCCCTCGCTGCGATGCTCACGGGCCTGTGCGCTCACGGGGGGCCGGCCTTGTACCCGACGCCGCGCACCGTCAGCACGACCTCGGGCTTCTCCGGGTCACGCTCGACCTTGGCCCGCAGCCGCTGCACGTGCACGTTGACCAGCCGGGTGTCCGCGGCGTGCCGGTAGCCCCACACCTGCTCGAGCAGCAGCTCGCGGGTGAACACCTGCCGCGGCTTGCGCGCCAGCGCGACCAGCAGGTCGAACTCCAGCGGCGTGAGGGCGATCGGCACGCCGTCCCGGAGGACCTGGTGCGCCGGGACGTCGATCTGCACCTCGCCGATGGCCAGGCTCTCGGCCTGCCCGTTCTCGCCGCGTCGCAGCTGGGCGCGCACCCGGGCGACCAGCTCGACCGGCTTGAACGGCTTGGTGACGTAGTCGTCGGCCCCGGCCTCCAGCCCCTGGACGACGTCGATCGTGTCGCCCTTGGCGGTGAGCATCACGATCGGCACGGTGGACTGGGTGCGGATGTCGGCGCAGATCTGCAGGCCGTTGCGGCCGGGGAGCATCAGGTCCAGCAGCACCAGGTCCGGGCGCAGCTGCTGGAAGGTCGCCACCGCCCGGGCACCGTCGGAGACGAAGGCCGGTTCGTAGCCCTCGCGCCGCAGCACGATGCCCAGCATCTCGGCGAGGGCGGCGTCGTCGTCGACGACGAGGACGCGGCCGCGGCTGGCGCCCTGACTGGGTGCGGAAGGTGGCACGCCGCCATTGTGCGCGATCACTGCCCGATCACGACCCACCCCGCCCGGGGAATCACCCAGGCGGAGCAGCCCGGGCCCCCTCGGGCCCGGGCTGCGACCCGGTGACGTCCTGGAACGGCCCCCTCGCAGGGCCCCGCCGCGAGCCTGCGAGTGGCGGGGGGCGAGGGGGTCCTTCTAGTAGCGGTAGTGGTCGCTCTTGTAGGGACCCTCGACCGGGACGCCGAGGTAGTCGGCCTGCACCTTGGTCAGCTCGGTGAGCTTGACGCCCAGCGCGTCCAGGTGGAGCCGGGCCACGTGCTCGTCGAGCTTCTTGGGCAGCACGGTGACGCCGGGGGTCTGGCCCTCGTAGGCGGCCCGGTTGTTCCACAGCTCGATCTGGGCGAGCGTCTGGTTGGAGAACGACGCGCTCATCACGAAGCTGGGGTGCCCGGTGGCGTTGCCCAGGTTCAGCAGCCGGCCCTCGGAGAGCACGATGATCGTGTGGCCGTCGGCGAACCGCCACTCGTCGACCTGCGGCTTGATGGTGGTCCGGGTGACGCCGGGGGTGCGGGCCAGGCCGGCCATGTCGATCTCGTTGTCGAAGTGGCCGATGTTGCCGATGATCGCCTGGTGCTTGGTCGAGGCCAGCTGCTCGGCGGAGATGATGTCCTTGTTGCCGGTGGCGGTGATGATGATGTCGGCCTTGCCGATCACCTCGTCGAGGGTGGTCACCTCGTAGCCGTGCATCGCCGCCTGCAGGGCGTTGATCGGGTCGATCTCGGTGACGATGACCCGGGCGCCCTGGCCGCGCAGCGATTCCGCGCTGCCCTTGCCGACGTCGCCGTAGCCGCAGACGACGGCGACCTTGCCGCCGATCATCACGTCGGTGCCGCGGTTGATGCCGTCGATGAGCGAGTGCCGGACGCCGTAGAGGTTGTCGAACTTGCTCTTGGTGACCGAGTCGTTGACGTTGATCGCCGGGAACAGCAGCCGGCCGTCGCGGGCGAGCTCGTAGAGCCGCAGGACGCCGGTCGTCGTCTCCTCGGTGACGCCCTTGATGCCCTGGCCGATCCGGGTCCAGCGCTGCGGGTCCTCACCGAGGCTGCTGCGCAGCACGTCGAGGATGACCCCGTACTCCTCGGAGTCGGCATCGGTGGTGTCCGGGACGGCCCCGTCGGCCTCGAAGCGGGTGCCCAGGTGCACGAGGAGGGTGGCGTCCCCACCGTCGTCGAGCAGCATGTTGGGGCCGACGACCTCGCCGTCGTCGTCGGTGAACTCGAACAGCCGCTGGGTGCACCACCAGTACTCGGGCAGCGTCTCGCCCTTCCAGGCGAAGACCGGCACGCCGGTGGGCTCCTCGGGGGTGCCGTCGCCCACGACGATCGCCGCGGCGGCGTGGTCCTGGGTGGAGAAGATGTTGCAGCTCACCCAGCGGACGTCGGCGCCCAGCGACGTCAGCGTCTCGATGAGGACGGCGGTCTGCACGGTCATGTGCAGCGAGCCGGCGATGCGGGCGCCGGCGAGCGGCTGCGCGTCGCCGTACTCCTCGCGCAGCGCCATCAGGCCGGGCATCTCGTGCTCGGCGAGGGAGATCTCCTTGCGGCCGAAGCCGGCCAGGGAGAGGTCGGCGACCTTGAAGTCGCCGTCGGTCAGTACGCGGGTGCCAGTGCTGGCGGTCATGTCGCTCCAGTGTCCGGCCCGGGCCCCGGATGGGCGGGCGCTGTCGGTCGCTGAGATCTGAGCGAGCATGCCGAGGCTTCGGCGGGGCTCGTGCCGTCCCCCACGGTACCTCGGGGGACGTGCCGGAGCGGCCCCGCGGCAGGGTCCCGCCGTCTAGCGCAGGGCGGTGGTGACGCGGTAGAGCAGCGCGGGTCCCCGTGCGGTCACCGGTCGGCCCGCCGGCACGAACGCCGACGCGCCCCGCTCGAGCACGATCTCGCCGTCGGTGGCGGTCAGCACGGCGGTGCCCTCGGCGCACAGCAGCACCTGCGGCCCACTGGTCGTCAGCACGCCGGGGTCGACGTCGACCTCCACCCGGGTGAGGTCGAAGTCCTCGACCGGGACCGGGTAGCGCAGCCCACCGCGACCGAGGACCGGGTGCAGCACCGGGACCCTGCCGTCGCTGAAGTCCAGCACCTCGATGAGGGCGGCGAGGTCGACGTGCTTGTTGGTCAGCCCACCGCGCAGCACGTTGTCCGAGCTGGCCATGACCTCCACCCCGGCGCCGCACAGGTAGGCGTGCAGGTTGCCGGCGGGCAGGAAGACCGCCTCACCGGGGGCCAGCCGGAGGTGGTTGCACATCAGCGAGATGACCACGCCGGGGTCGCCGGGGTAGGTCTCGGCCAGCGAGGCCGCCCACCGGTAGGTGTTGATGAACTCCGGGTCGTGCGCGGCCACGAACGCGGCGGCCTTGTCGGCCACCGCGTGCACCAGCGACTGACGCCGCCGGGCGGACAGCGCCAGCAGCTGCGGGATCGCCGCACGCAGGCCGCCCCGGGCGAGCGCCGCGATGGTCGGCTTGAGCTCGGGCAGCTGCAGCTTGGCGAGGCAGTGCAGCGACTCCTCGACCGGCCGGAACCCGCAGAGCGCCTCGACGTCGGTGATCGCGACCAGGATCTCCGGCTTGTGGTACGGGTCCTTGAAGGTGCGGGTCGGGTCGATGCTCGGGACGCCGGCCGCCTCCTCCGCCGCGTACCCGGCCTCGGCCTGGGCCGTGGTCGGGTGCGCCTGGAGCGAGAGCGGCCGGTCGGCGGCGAGCACCTTCATCAGGAAGGGCAGCCGAGGGCCGAACCGCTGGTGCACCTCGGGACCGAGCAGCCCGTCCGGGTCCGCGACGATCGCCGCGTCGAGGCTCCGGCCGTCGGCGAGCACGCTGGGGGCGTCGGGGTGCGCACCCATCCACAGCTCGGCGTACGGCTGTTCGGCCGGTGACGGCAGCCCCAGCAGCTCGGGGATGACGGTGTGGCTCCCCCACGGGTAGTGCCGCACGGGGCTCTTGAGCTGCCACATCGAGGCTGAGGCTACCGGCGTGGAGGTCACGGGTCCGATGGTCGTGCACCCTGCGCCACGGCGGGGAGCCCTCCGGCGTCTTTCACCCGGCCGGGGCAATCGACTCGTCGGGCGCCGCGGTGCCGCTGCGCCGGATGTCCGGCTCGAGGTAGATCACCCGGGCGATCGGGACCGCCGCACGGACCCGGACCTCCGCCTCGTCGATGGCACGGGCCACAGCGGCCGCCGTGTCGTCGTGCCGGACGGCGATCTTCGCGGCGACCAGCAGCTCCTCCGGACCAAGGTGCTGGGTGCGCATGTGGATCACCGACTCCACACCGTCACCGGCGGTGAGCGCCGCCACGATGCGCCGCTGCGCCTCCGGTGTCGCTGCCTCGCCGATGAGCAGGCTCTTCGTCTCCACCCCCAGGACGCAGGCCACCGCGACCAGCAGCAGCCCGATGGCGATCGTCCCCAGCCCGTCGTAGACGCTGTCGCCGGTGAGGGCCGACAGCGACACCCCGATCAGGGCCAGGAGCAGGCCGGTGATGGCGGCGGAGTCCTCGAGCAGGACGACGGGCAGCTCCGGTGCCCGGGCGTGCCGGATGAACGCCCAGTAGCTCTCCCCCGGCGCGCGCACCGCGTTCGTCTCCTTGATCGCGGTGCGCAGCGAGAAGCCCTCGAGGCAGATCGCGATCAGCAGGACGATGATCGCCACCAGCTGCGACTCGACCTCGCCGGACTCGCGGATCTTGTGCACGCCCTCGTAGATCGCGAACAGGCCGCCCACGCTGAAGAGCACGACGGCGACCAGGAACCCGTACAGGTACCGGTCGCGGCCGAAGCCGAAGGGGTGGTCCCGGGTGGCCTTCCGCTTCGACGTGCGCCCGCCCAGCAGCAGCAGGAGCTGGTTGCCCGAGTCGGCGAGCGAGTGGATCGCCTCGGCCAGCATCGACGAGGCACCGGTGATCAGGAACGCCACGAACTTCGCGATCGCGATGCCGATGTTCGCGGCGAGCGCGGCCAGGATCGCGGTCGTGCCCCCGCCGTGCCCCCCGGACTCGGTGCCGTGCTCGCCCGCGCTGGTCTGTGACGTCGCTGTGGATTCGCTCATGGCCGTTCCATCATGGGTGCAGGGACCGCTCGTGGTCCAACGCGAGCGCGAGGTAGACGGCGCTGAAGTCGGCGACGGCCAGCTGCCGGGCGAGCCGGGCCAGCCGCGGGTACTGGTCGGGCTCACCGTGGTCGGCCAGGCCGCTGACCGGCACGTTGGAGTCGGCGGCGATCCGCAGCAGCTCGGCCATCGCCTCACCGGCCGAGCGGGGCTCCCGCTCACCGCCGTCGTCCGCCGCGGCGTCGGCGTCCCGGATGGTGACCAGCCGCAGCCGCCGCCCGGTGTCGTCGGTCCGGTCCCGGAAGAAGTCGTCCTGGCCGGCCTCCGGCGCGAGGGGACCGGCCAGCACCGTGCGTGCGGCCACCCGCTGGTCGGGCAGCCGGAAGGTGGTGGCGGGCAGGCCGGCGAGGGTGGCCAGCTGGTCGGCGACCCGGTGGGCGGCGGCCCCGGCGAGCGGGCCCTCGGCGGCGATGACCGGCAGCGCGTCCAGCAGCGCGAGCGCCAGCGTCTTCGCCGGGTTGGTGAACGACTCCCGGGCCGGCCCGCAGTCGGCGGCGATCTCGTCCAGGGCGCCGGCCACCGCCTCGGTGTCGGCGGCGTCCGCGGGGAGCAGCCCGAGCTCGGTGGCGAGCAGCAGCATCGGGGTGAGCAGCGACCACAGCGTCGCGTGCCGCACCCGGGAGGCGGGCAGCGGCACGTAGGGCGCCCGGGCGCTGGCGCAGGCGGCGTGCAGCGGCGCGCCCTCGGCGCCGATGCCGACGACGGCCACGCCGCGGCGGGCCGCCTCGTAGGCCGGCGTGACCGCGTACCGCCCCGCACCGGTGCGGGTGGCGACGACGGCGACGTCGGAGGGCCCCATCCACACCGGCAGCGCCGGGCCCGGGACGACGTCCACGGTCACCGGGCTGGCCGGCCCGAGCAGCGCGCGCAGCACCGAGGCGGCGATCGCCCCCTCCCGGCGGGCGACGACCACCAGGCCCCGCGGACGCCCGCCGGAGGTGGCCCGCGCGAGTCCGGCCTCCTCGGTCAGCCGGGCGGTCTCCCGCACCTGCGGACCGGCGCCGGCGACCGCGGGGAGCAGCCCGCGGGGATCGCGGGCGCGCAGCAGCTCGACGTCGTCCAGGACCTCCTCGGCCAGCTCCGGCGACGTCATGCCGGTCGCTGCCGGGCCTCGTCCAGGAGCAGCACCGGGATGCCGTCGCGGACCGGGAAGGCCCGGGAGCAGGTCGGGCACACCAGCTCGCTCGCCGCCACGTCGACGGTCAGCGCGGTGTGGTGGGTGTCCGGGCAGGCCAGGATCTCCAGCAGCGCCGGCTCGATGCCCAGCGTCTCCGGTCCGGCTGCACGTGTGTCCTCGGTCATGCCCGCACCATCTCCAGCACCTCGTCGCGCAGCCCGGCCATCCGGGCCGCGTCCGGCGCCTCGACGTTGAGCCGCAGCAGCGGCTCGGTGTTGCTCGCCCGCAGGTTGAACCACGCGCCGTCCGGCAGCGACACGGTCAGCCCGTCGAGCTCGTCGAAGGTGACGCCCTCGACACGACCGTAGGTCTCCCGGACCGCGGCCACCCGTCCGGCCTGGTCGGTGACGGTCGAGTTGATCTCGCCGGAGGCGACGTACCGCTCGTAGACCTCGGTCAGCTCCGACAGCGGCCGGGACTGCTCGCCCAGCGCGGCCAGCACGTGCATCGCGGCGAGCATCCCGGTGTCGGCCCGCCAGAAGTCGCGGAAGTAGTAGTGCGCGGAGTGCTCCCCGCCGAAGACGGCGTCGGTGCGGGCCATCTCGGCCTTGATGAACGAGTGCCCGACCCGGGTGCGCACCGGGGAGCCGCCGTGCTCGCGGACGATCTCCGGCACGGCCCGGGAGGTGATCAGGTTGTGGATGATCGTCGTCCCGGTGCCCTTGGCCAGCTCGCGGACGGCGACCAGGCCGGTGATCGCCGAGGGGCTCACCGGCTCCCCGCGCTCGTCGATGATGAAGCAGCGGTCGGCGTCGCCGTCGAAGGCCAGCCCGATGTCGGCGCCGTGCTCGCGCACGCCGGCCTGCAGGTCGACCAGGTTCGCCGGCTCCAGCGGGTTCGCCTCGTGGTTGGGGAAGGAGCCGTCGAGCTCGAAGTACATCGGCACGATCTCCAGCGGCAGCCCGGAGAGCACCACCGGCACCGTGAACCCGCCCATGCCGTTGCCCGCGTCGACGACGACCTTGAGCGGGCGGATGCCGGAAAGGTCGACCAGCCCGCGCAGGTACCGGCCGTACTCGGCCACGAGGTCGCGGGTGCTCACCGTGCCCACCCGCCCGGGCTCGCGCTCGAAGACGGCCACGCCATCGACGAGCTGCTCGGCGCACTCGCGGATCTGCACCAGCCCGGAGTCCTGGCCGATCGGCGCGGCACCGGCCCGGCACAGCTTGATGCCGTTGTACTGGGCGGGGTTGTGGCTGGCGGTGAACATCGCGCCCGGCACGTCCAGCGACCCGGCGGCGAAGTACAGCATGTCGGTGGAGCCGAGCCCGGCCTCCACGACGTCGACACCACGGGAGAGCACGCCCTCGGCGAAGGCCCGGGACAGCGGCACCGAGGAGTCGCGCATGTCGTGAGCCGTGACGACGGTGGTCGCGCCGGTCTCCGCGTGCACGAACTCGGCGAAGGCGGCCCCGATGGCGCGGGCGACGTCGGTGTCCCACTGCTCGGGGACCAGTCCCCGGACGTCGTAGGCCTTGATGATCGACGACAGGTCGGACAAGCAGCTCACCCTCGCACTCGCGGTCCCCGCGGCCCGGCGGCCGGCGGCCCGGTCGACCCTATAAGGGCCCCGCTGCCCCCACCGCTCGCAGGCTCGCCGCGGGCCCCTGCAGCGGGGCCTAAGGGAGGTTGGGCAGGATCCTCAGGTGCCCGCGGCGGGTGCCGCTGCCGTCGTCGGCCGGGTCGCGCATCGGCTCCGGGCGGGCTGCCTCGCGGACCGCGTCGGCCAGCGCGAGCAGGTCGTCGCCGGTCGGGCCGAGGTCCTCGGAGTCGATCTCGTGGCGCACGACCTCCCACCCGCGCGGCACGGTCAGCCGCTCGGCGTGGAACTCGCACAGGTCGTAGCTGTGCGGCTCCGAGTAGGTCGCCAACGGGCCGACGACGGCCGTGGACTCCGCGTACACGTAGGTCAGCGTGGCCGCCGCCGGCTGCGCGCAGCCGCTGCGCGAGCAGCGACGTGACTGCCTCACCACCGGTTCCTCACGCTTGGCACACTAACCCCGCGCCCGCGCATCCGGGAGGAGGCGCACCGAGACGCGCAGGCGTTCTGACGCGTTTGCCAGCCACTCCCAGGAGGCGCCCGTGGCACCGACGGACGGCACCGTGCTGGTGCTCGGCGGACGCAGCGAGATCGGTCTGGAGCTGGCCGAGCGGCTGGTGCGCCGCGGGGCGCGGCACGTCTGCCTGGCCGCCCGGCGCAGCGCCGAGCTGGACGCCGAGGAGGCCCGGCTGCGCGCCGCCGGGGCCACCTCCGTCACCCGGCTGGAGTTCGACGCCGACGACCTGACCGGTCACGAGCGGGTGCTCACCGAGGCGCTCGCCGCGCAGCCGCCGGTGACGGTCGCCGTCCTGGCCTTCGGCGTGCTCGGGGACCAGGCCCGCGCCGAGGACGACGCCGCGCACGCCCTCGCCGTCGTCACCACCGACTACCTGGCGCAGGTGTCGGTCCTCACCCACCTCGCCCGGCTGATGCGCGCCCAGGGTCACGGCCGGCTGGTCGTGTTCTCCTCCGTCGCCGGCGTCCGGGTGCGCCGGGCCAACTACGTGTACGGCTCGGCGAAGGCCGGCCTCGACGGCTTCGCCAGCGGCCTGGCCGACGCCCTGCACGGCTCCGGCGTGCGTCTGCTGCTGGTGCGCCCGGGGTTCGTGATCGGCCGGATGACCGAGGGCATGTCCCCGGCGCCGCTGTCGAGCACCCCGGCGCAGGTCGCCGAGGCGGTCGCGGACGGTCTGGCCCGGGACCGGGACGTCGTCTGGGTGCCCGGGGCGCTGCGCCCGGTGTTCGCGGTGATGCGACTGCTGCCCCGCGCGGTGTGGCGCCGGATGCCCCGGTGAGGCCGCAGCCCGGACGCCGCCCCGGCCGGACCGCCGTCGGTCCGGCGAGGCCGTAGGCTCCAGCCGCGATGGACCGTCCCCCCGCCCGTACCCGGCGCGACCGCCACGGCCGTGGCCTGCGCGGCCGCCTCGTCCCGCCCACCGTGCCGCTGTCCCGCAGCCGCGCCGAGCAGTTCGACGACCTGGTGCTCGACGCCGTCGAGGACCTGGAGCGGCGCTGGGAGCGGGAGCTGGCCGGCGTCGAGTTCGCCGTCGAGGACGTGCCGTGGGTGGACCACACCAGCCCCGACGAGGTCGTGCTGGACGCCGACGTGCTCGAGGACGGCAGCGTGCCGCTGGCCCGGGTGCTGCCCGCCCACCGCGAGGGCGGCCGGGAGCACCCGGCGCGGATCGTCGTCTACCGCCGGCCGCTGGAGATCCGCGCCGCCGACCGCGACGACCTGGCCGACCTGGTCCGCGACGTCGTCGTCGACCAGGTGGCGGTGCTGCTGGGCCGGGACCCCGAGGAGATCGACCCCACGGCCTGACGACGGCGCCCTGACATGCTGGGCGCCGATGAGTGCACCGAAGGAGACGCCGCCCGGGCGCCGACGGGCGTGGTGGACGGGGGCCGGGGTCGGCGCCGCCGTCCTGCTGGTCGCGCTGGCCGTGCTCGCGCTGCTGCCGCGGACGGCGAGCGCCACGGCGAGCCTGACGGTCACCCCGCGCACGGAGGCCGGGGCGGACGCGGCCCTGCTGCTCGCCGACCGCTACACCGCGCTGGCCGGCTCCACCGCCACGCTGCGGACCGCCCGCGAGGGCGCACCGGCGCTGGCCGACGTCGCGCTGGACGACCTCGCCGCGGGCGCCCGCGTCACCCGGGTCGACGGCGCCACGATCGCCGTCCGGGTGGCGCTGCCCGACCGGGGCACCGCCGCGGCGGCCGCCGACGCGGTCGTGGACACGCTGGTCGCGCAGGGCAGCGACGAGGACCTGGTCGACGTCGAGCGTGGCGCCGACGCCACCGCGTCGCGCGCCGTCCCCTCCCCCGACGTCCCCCGGTGGTCGGCCGTCGCGCTGCTGGTCGCCGTGGCGTGCGGGTTGACCGCCGCAGCGCTGGCCGGACGCGGCGGCCGTCGCACCGCGGCTGCCCCGGCAGCGGCCGACCCGGTCGGGAGCCCCGCCCCGGTGGTCGACGACCTGCCCGGCTTCCTGGAGCGCCCGCCCGGCTCGGTCCCCGCCCTGCCCGTGGCGCCGAGCGCACCGGCGCGCGCCACGGCGACCGTCGCACCGGCCGCGGCGCCCGGTGCGACGGCGCTGCTCGCCCGGCACGCCGCCACCGGAGCGACCGTCGCGTCGGTGCTGGCGCTGGTCGGTGCCGCGGTCCTGGTCGGGACGACCGGTGACGACGACGTGGCGGCCGGGCCTGGCCGCCCGGTCAGCGCCGCCCGGCCGGCGGTGACCGCCACCGCCTCCCCCGGGACCGCACCGCCGACCACCCCCGCCGCCGTCCCCGCGCCGGCCGGCGAGACCGCGGCGGCTGCACTGGCCCTCCAGTCGGTACCGCTCGGCCCGAGCGGCGCGGCCGCCAGCGTGACGTTCGAGGGCGTCGTCCTGGAGCCGCGCGCCGTCGGGCTGACCGTGACCTATCCCAGCGTCAGCGTCACCACCGACGGGCGTCGGGCGCTGGCCCACGTGCGGCTGCCGACCTTCAACTGCCTCACCACCGAGCCCCCGGCCGACCCGGTGGGCGCCGGCTGCGCCCCGTCGCTGACCGAGTACGCCGACCTCGCCGACCCGGGGCTGCAGGTCTCCCGGGACGGCGACCGGATGGACCTGGCCGGGCGATTCGCCACCTACACGCGGCCCAACGGCAGCGCCCCGACCTACACCGGCCGGGCGTACCAGCTCAGCGTGGCGGTCACCGCGGCTGGAGCGGCCGCGGTCGCCGGGGCCCCGGTCCCGGCGACCGGTGTGGTGCGGCTCGGGCTGGACAGCGCCCCGACCACGGCCGACCGCGGGGTCAACGTGCTGCAGCTGCCCGGCTGAGAGACCGGTCTACCACCCGGCCAGCTGGCGGGCGGCGCCGCGGCGGCCGAGCCGGCCCAGGCCGGCCGAGGCGGTGAGCGCCACGGTCGGGGAGCCGAGCTCGCGGCGCAGCCCACCGACGTCGCTCGACCCCCACCACGGCCAGCGGTCCTCCCCGGTGGGGCGGCGGTCGAGCAGCGTGAGCAGCACGGCGGCCGGCCCGTCGGCCGCCGGGACCACCGCCACCTCCAGCTGGCCGATCGCCGCGAGCAGCCGGGCCACGGCGCGCACGAAGGCCCGCTGGCGCTCGGGCACCCGGGCGAGCACGTCGGGCAGCCGGCGCTCCACCTCGGCGGGGTCGCGGCTGCGGCGCACCTCACCGATGGTGTCCAGCTCGTCGACCAGCCGGCGGCTGCGACTGGTCGCCAGCGACGAGTCGGGCATGGCCGCGGCGAGGCGCCGCAGCGTGGGGTCCCCCAGCGGCAGACCGGCCAGGTGCAGGGTCCACGGGCTGCGCAGACCGTCGAGCAGGTCGGCGACCCCGTCGGCCAGCCGGCCGGCGGCCTCGTCGTCGCGCGCGTACAACCGGCCGGTCGGTCGGCCCCCGGGCAACGGCCCCGGGTCCGCGCCCAGCAGGGTGACCGCCGTCGCCGGACCGCGACGCCGGCACGACAGCAGCGCCAGCCCCTCGGGAGGAGGACCTCCCTGCTCGACCACCACCGCCCGGGGACGGGCCGGCGGGAAGAGGCGGGCCGATCGGGCGTTCAGGGTCGCGGTCAACCACGGCCCGGAGGCGGGGACCGGTGCAGCGAGCCGGGACATGAGCGGAGTGGCGGCGCGGATCTCACGGACCACGCGGGCCCGACCGTCGACGACCCGGGTGGACACGGGTCCAGTCGACCACATCAGGGGCGGCGCCCCCGCGCGGAGGTCGGCCCACCCCCGAGCCGGCGCCTCGTCGCGCCAGCCGTGCGGAGGGAGGTGGTGCAGAGGTGAGCGAAGGGAACGGTCCCCTTCCGGGGGCCCGCCCTGAGCGTGCGAAGCGGTGGGCTACGGGTCCTTGTTCAGACGGCGCGACGGCGCAGCCGGCGGCGCTCACGCTCGGACAGGCCGCCCCAGATGCCGAAGCGCTCGTCGTTGGACAGCGCGTACTCCAGGCACTCGGTGCGGACCTCGCAGCCGGTGCAGATCTTCTTGGCCTCGCGGGTCGAGCCACCCTTCTCGGGGAAGAACGCCTCGGGGTCGGTCTCGGCGCACAGGGCCTGCTCCTGCCAGCCCTGGTCGTCGGCGTCCATGCCCGGGAAGACGGCGTCGAAGGTGCCGGCCTTGCCCAGCACGTCCGCTCCGTAGGCGGCCGGCGTCGACCCTGCTGCTGCGCTCTTGTACTCGCTCAACCACGACACCTCGGCCATCACGTTGCGTCCCCTCGCTCCGTCACGGGTGCTCGCCCCGGGCTCTTCCCGGACCGCCAGCGCCTGATGACAATGTCGGAATTACACGCGTGTCGTTGAGTCGAGGTCAAGTCGGGTCGGTGTAACGAGCGGCCCCATC
Source organism: Geodermatophilaceae bacterium URHA0031 (assembly GCA_000620205.1). Taxonomy (GTDB): domain Bacteria; phylum Actinomycetota; class Actinomycetes; order Mycobacteriales; family Geodermatophilaceae; genus Modestobacter. The sequence goes on from JHVP01000002.1 coordinate 225,091, forward strand.
CGTCCCACCCGTCACAACTTGTACTGTTGTGGTGACAGCAGACCCCGACACGCCGTGTATCACAGCACCATCTGCCGAGGTCACCGGGCGTGTTTCGTGTAGATCGGCAACTGCCCATCCGGTGCACAGTGCACATCTGACTATCAGGCACCATGGTGGCGTGCACATCGTCGTTCTCGCCGGGGGCGTCGGCGGCGCCCGGTTCCTCCGTGGCGTGCTCGCTGCAGTCCCTGCAGCGGAGGTCACCGCCGTGGTCAACACGGGGGACGACGTGACCCTGCACGGGCTCCGGATCTGCCCCGACCTGGACACCGTGATGTACACGCTCGGTGACGGGATCGACGAGGAACGCGGCTGGGGACGACGCGGTGAGACCTGGACGGTCAAGGACGAGCTGGCCGCCTACGGCGCCGAGCCCACCTGGTTCGGGCTCGGCGACCGCGACCTCGCCACGCACCTGGTCCGCACCCGGATGCTCGACGCCGGGTACCCGCTCTCCGACGTGACCGCAGCGCTCGCCCAGCGCTGGCAGCCCGGGGTGCGGCTGCTGCCGATGAGCGACCAGCGGGTCGAGACCCACGTCGTCGTCACCGACCCCGACACCGGCCGCCCGCAGGCCGTCCACTTCCAGGAGTGGTGGGTGCGGCACCGCGCTGCCCTCGACGCGCAGGCCTTCGTCCAGGTCGGGGTCGACGACGCCCGCCCCGCCCCGGGCGTCGTCGAGGCGCTCACCTCCGCCGACGCCGTCCTGCTCGCCCCGTCCAACCCGGTGGTGTCGATCGGCACCGTGCTGGGCGTGCCGGGCATCCGGGACGCCGTCCGCGCCGCCGCCGGCCGCGTCGTCGGGGTCTCCCCCATCGTCGACGGCGCTGCACTGCGCGGCATGGCCGACCGCTGCCTGCCCGTGGTCGGGGTCGAGGTCAGCGCCCAGGGCGTCGGCACGCACTACGGCGCCCGGTCCGCCGACGGCGTCCTGGACGCGTGGCTGGTGCACACCGGGGACAGTGCGACGGTGCCGGGCGTCGACGTCCGTGCCGTCCCGCTCCTGATGAGCGACCCCGAGGCCACCCGGGCGCTGGCCCGCGCCGCGCTCGACGCCGCCGGTGTCTGAGCCCACGCCGGGCATCTCGGTCCACCCGGTGCCGGGGCTGCCGGAGTTCGGACCCGGTGACGACCTCGCCGGGGCGCTGGCCGGCGCAGCTCCGTGGCTGGCCGACGGCGACGTCCTGGTGGTCACCTCCAAGGTGGTGGCCAAGGTCGAGGGCAACCTGGTCCAGGTCGACCCGGGCACCGACCGGGAGACCGCCCGCCAGCGCGCCATCGCCGCCGAGACGGTGCGGGTGGTCGCCCGCCGCGGCCCGCTCCGGATCGTGGAGACCCGGCACGGGTGGGTGGTGGCCGCGGCCGGCATCGACGCCTCCAACGTCGCCAGCGACGCGCTGGTGCTGCTGCCCGAGGACGCCGACGTCTCCGCCCGGCTGCTGCGCGCCCGGATCCGCGAGCTGCTCGGGGTCACCGTCGCCGTCGTCGTCAGCGACACCTTCGGCCGGCCGTGGCGGGACGGCGTCAGCGACGTGGCCATCGGCGCGGCCGGGCTGCCCGCGCTGGTCGACCACCGCGGGGCGGTCGACGCCCACGGCAACCGGCTGGAGACCACCCAGGTGGCCGTGGTCGACGAGCTGGCCGCGGCCGGCGACCTGGTCAAGGGCAAGCTCGCCGGGGTGCCGGTGGCGGTCGTCCGCGGCCTCGACTTCGCCGCTCCCGACCCGGACCCGGGAGCCCGCCCGCTGGTCCGGCTGGGCCCCGGCGACCTGTTCAGCGCCGGCACCCGCGACGTCGTCCCCGGGCGCGCGCCCACCGACCGGCTCACCGCCCGCGAGGGTGCCCTCGCCGCGGCCACCGACGCCTTCCGGGTCGCCGTCGCCGCGCTGCCCGAGTTCCCCGTCGTCTTCCGCTACGGGCCCGAGGAGGACGGCGACGACGGCGACGCGATCGACGTCCACCTCGCCGAGCCGGTGACCCCCCGGGCCGCCCTGGCCGTCGGTGCGATCGTCGGCGCGGCCCTGGTGCAGCTCTCCGCCGAGGGCTGGGCCACGCGCTGGCAGCCGGTGGCCACCCTGGGCGGCAGCGGGCTGGTCGGCCGGCTGCGGATGGGCGCCCCCCTCACCTGAGGGGGACGTCCGCTCGGCCGGCCGGCGGTCGTTAGCGTCGAGGCGTGCAGATCCGCGAGCTCGCCGTTCCCGACTCCTACGTGCTGGACCTGGTGCCGCACGGTGACGCCCGGGGCCGGTTCACCGAGTGGTACCGGGCGGACGTGCTGGCCGAGGCCACCGGTTTCGGGCTGACCCTGGCGCAGGCCAACCACAGCGTCTCCGCCCGCGGGGCGCTGCGCGGGGTGCACTTCGCGCTGGTGCCCCCCGGGCAGGCGAAGTACGTGTACTGCCCGGCCGGGAAGGTGCTCGACGTCGTCGTCGACGTGCGGCTGGGCTCACCGACCTTCGGCGTGCACGACGCGGTGCTGTTGGACAGCGAGCAGCCGCGGGCGGTGTACCTGGCCGAGGGGCTGGGGCACGCGTTCGTGTCGCTGGCCGACGCGAGCTCGGTGACCTACCTGGTGTCCAGCGGGTACTCCCCGGGCCGGGAGTTCGGTGTGCACCCGATGGACCCGGAACTGGACCTGCCGTGGCCGGGCGACGTGGAGTTCGAGCTGTCCGCGAAGGACCTGGCCGCACCCACCCTCGCGCAGGCCCGCGAACGGGGCCTGCTGCCGACCATCGAGCAGTGCACCGCCCGCTACACCGAGCTCCGCGCCACCTGACCACCGAGAGCACGCTTGTGGCGGAGGACCCGACCACCGAAAGCGCGCCTTTGGCGGAGGACGTGACCGCCAAAAGCGCGCCTTTGGCGGTCAGGACCCGACGGGCGGGTCAGGGAGGAGGGCGCCGAGGTCGGCCAGGCAGGCCCGGAGCGACTCCTGCCAGGGCGGCAGGGCGGGGAGCCCGGCGGCGGTCCAGCTGGCCGGGTCCAGCACGCTGTAGGCGGGCCGGTGCGCCGGGCGGGGGAAGGCGTCGGTGGTGGTGGGGAGCACCCGCTCCTGGTCCGCGCCGGACAGCTCGAACACCGCGCGGGCCAGCCCGTGCCAGGTGGTCGCGCCGCTGTTGGTGGCGTGCAGCAGCCCGGTGACGCCCGACGCCGCCGCCTGGACCAGCCCGCGCGCCAGGTCCGCGGACCAGGTGGGGCTGCCGGTCTGGTCGGCGACGACGGAGACCGTGTCCCGCTCGGCCTCCAGACGGAGCATGGTGCGCACGAAGTTGCTGCCGTGCGCCGCGTAGACCCAGGCGGTGCGGACGACGACCGCGTCCCCACCCGCGGCCGCCACGGCGCGCTCCCCGGCGAGCTTGGTGCGGCCGTAGGCGGTGCGCGGTGCCGGGTCGTCGTCCACGGCGTAGGGCCGGGTCGCCGTGCCGTCGAAGACGTAGTCGGTGGAGACGTGCACCAGCCGGCCACGGCCGGCCAGCTCCTGTGCCAGCCAGCCCGGCGCGGCGCCGTTCACCACCTCGGCGGTGGCCTCGTCGGTCTCCGCGGCGTCGACGGCGGTGTAGGCAGCGGCGTTGACCAGCACCGGACGCCCCGACGCGCCCTCCAGCCAGCGCCGCACGGCCGAGCGCACCTGGGTCTCGTCGGTGAGGTCGAGCTCGGCCCTGCCGAGCGCGGTGACGTCCTCCCCGGCCAGCACGGCCTGCAGGTCGGTGCCCAGCTGTCCGGTCGCCCCGGTCACCAGCCAGGAGAGGGGCTCGCTCATGCGCGGGCGGTGGCGGCGGCCTTGAGCGGTTCCCACCAGGCACGGTTGTCCCGGTACCACTGCACGGTCAGCGCCAGGCCGTCCTCGAAGGACATGCGTGGGGCGTAGCCCAGCGCGGCGGTCTTGGAGTAGTCCACGGAGTAGCGCAGGTCGTGCCCGCCGCCCCGCGGGTCGACGATGTTGTCCACGTAGCTCCAGTCGCGGCCGGTGGCCTCGAGCAGCTTCTCGGTGAGCTCCTTGTTCGAGAGCTCCCGGCCGCCGCCGATGTTGTAGAACTCCCCGCTCGCGCCCTGCTCCAGCACCAGCTGGATGCCGCGGCAGTGGTCGTCGACGAACAGCCAGTCCCGGACGTTGGCGCCCTCCCCGTACAGCGGCACGGGGAGGCCGTCGAGGAGGTTGGTGACGAACAGCGGGATGACCTTCTCCGGGAAGTGGTAGGGACCGTAGTTGTTGCTGCACCGGGTGATGGAAATGTCCAGCCCGTAGGTCTGGGCGTAGGCGCGGGCGATCAGGTCGCTGCCGGCCTTGGACGCCGAGTAGGGCGAGTTGGGTTCCAGCAGGTGCTCCTCGGTCCAGGAGCCGTGCTCGATGGAGCCGTAGACCTCGTCGGTGGACACGTGCAGCACCCGGCGGACCCGGTGCCGCAGGGCGGCGTCGAACACCTGCTGCGCGCCCAGGACGTTGGTCAGCACGAACCCGGCCGCACCGGTGAGGGAACGGTCGACGTGGGACTCGGCGGCGAAGTTGACCACCACGTCGTGCCCGGGGAGGGCGGCGTCCAGATCGGCGGCCGAGCAGATGTCGCCCTGGACGAACCGGTAGCGCGGGTTGTCCGCGACCGGGGCGAGGTTGGCGAGGTTGCCGGCGTAGGTGAGCTTGTCGAAGACGGTCACCTGCGCGTCCTCGAAGCCCGGGTAACCACCGGAGAGCATGGTGCGCACGTAGTGCGATCCGATGAAGCCCGCACCGCCAGTGACCAGGATCCGCATGGCCTGAACGGTAACCAACGGGGCGGGTCGGCCGTCCGCGGCGCGACCGACCTCACCCCGGACGACGGGCACCACTGCCGAGCCGGCTCGGCCACCCGCATACGGTCTCCGGGTGCGCGGGATCATCCTGGCCGGGGGAACCGGCAGCCGACTGTGGCCGATCACGCTCGGCGTGAGCAAGCAGCTCATGCCGGTGTACGACAAGCCGATGATCTACTACCCGCTGTCCACGCTGATGATGGCGGGGATCCGCGAGGTCCTGGTCATCACCACCCCGGACGACCGCGACGCCTTCGCCCGGCTCCTGGGCGACGGCAGCCGCTTCGGCATGCGGATCGAGTACGCCGTCCAGCCACGTCCCGAGGGCCTGGCGCAGGCCTTCCTGATCGGCGCGGACTTCCTCGACGGGCAGGCGGCGGCGCTGGTCCTCGGCGACAACATCTTCTACGGCGCAGGCCTGGGCACCGCGCTGTCCCGGCTCCCGGAGCCCGACGGCGGCCACGTCTTCGCCTATCACGTCGCCAACCCCGAGGCGTACGGCGTCGTGGAGTTCGACGCCGAGGGCCGGGTGCTCTCGATCGAGGAGAAGCCGGCGACCCCGAAGAGCAACTACGCCGTCCCCGGCCTGTACTTCTTCGGTCCCGACATCGTCGACGTCGCCCGCGGGATCACCCCCAGCGCACGCGGCGAGCTGGAGATCACCGCGGTCAACGAGCACTACCTGCAGGAGGGACGGCTCACCGTCACCGTCCTCGACCGCGGCACTGCCTGGCTGGACACCGGGACCTTCACCTCGTTGCGGCAGGCCACCGAGTTCGTCTCCGTCGTGGAGGACCGGCAGGGCCTCAAGATCGGCTGCATCGAGGAGGTCGCCTGGCGCAACGGCTGGCTGGACGACGACGGTCTGCGCGCCGCCGCAGCCCCGCTGGCCAAGAGCGGGTACGGCGACTACTTGGTCGGTCTGCTCGACGCGCGCTGAGCCCGTCTGCTCGCGGCGGTCAGGTCGCCGGTTCGCGCCGGACGGCGACGACGAGCCCCAGGGCGATGGCGAGCGTCACGCCTCCGAGGATGAGGCTGGCCAGCAGCCGGACGCCGTCAGCGCCCAGGAGTGATGTCGGCGCGCTGCCCACGGCGGCGGTGACGGCGAAATCGGCCGTCCCGACCCGGCCGCTCTCGGCGCCCTCCAGTCGGACGTCGTGCGTGCCGGTCGCCAGTCGGGCCGGCACCTCGACGGTCATCGTGACCACACCCGCGGCGTCCGCGCTGGCGCGTCCCACGGCGGCCTGCTCGAGGACCGCCGCCACGGACTCACCCGGTGCGAAGCCGACACCGGTGAGGGTCTGCCGGGCACCTGCGGCGACGCTGGCCGCGCCGGCCGTGGCGCGGGCACTCGCGACCGGGGCCGTCGGCGTCGGCGTCGGCGGGGTCCAGTCGAGGGTCCAGGTCGGCGCGTCCACCGCGACCGGTGCCGGCGGCTCGACCGACGACGGCTCCGCGGGCGCGACAGCGGCCGGGTCGGAGGGCCCGGTGGGAGCAGCGGCCTCCTGGGTGTCGACCGACGCGGGTGCCGGTGCGGCGACCGGCTCCGTCGGCTCGGCTCCCGCGGGAGCGACCGCGGACTCGGTGGGCACCGCGGACTCCGTCGGCACCTCCGTGGGCACCGCGGACTCGGTCGGCACCTCCGTCGGCATCGCGGACTCCGTCGGCATCGCGGACTCCGTGGGCACCGCGGGCTCCGTGGGCACCGCGGACTCCGTGGGCACCGCGGACTCCGAGGGCACCGCGGACTCCGAGGGCACCGCGGATTCGGTGGGCACCGGGGACTGCGTCGGTACCCCCGTGTTCACCGCGGGCTCCGTCGGCAGCGCGTAGCTGACGACGATCGACGCGGGCTCATCAGTCAGGTCGCTGGCGCCGCCGGTCGGGACGAGTGAGGTGCCTCCGGCGCCCGCCCGGCCCGCTGTGCCACCGCTGCCACCGATGACCCCGCCGCCTCCACCGCCGCCGGAGTCGGTTCCGGCCGTGCCGACGGCGAAGCGGGCGACGTCCCACCCCGGCCACCGGGGGAAGAGGGTCTCGGGCTCGCCGCCGACCTCGGGTCCCCCGGGCGCACTCGGTACCTCGGCGTCGGCAGACGGCGCCACGGACCCGACCGGGTCGGCATCGGCCACCTCTGCGTCGGCCGGGTCTGGTGCCGGGTCGTACGACCAGGCCGTCGGGTCGCCGTCGCCGCCGGGTCCAGCGGTCGTCCCACCGCCACTGCCGGCGGCCACGAGCACCCGCGACTCGACCGACCCGGCATCGGTCGCGCTCGTCAGTCGCACGTCGGACGCGCCGCCACCGCCGGCACCGGAGTCTGCGGCCGCCTCTCCGGAGGGGAGCACGTCAGCGCCGGGGGCACCACCGTTGAAGCCCGCGGTCCCTCCCGGAGCGACGTCGTCCCAGGCTCGGACGCCGTCCCCACCTGCGCCTCCGACGGTCAGGTACAGCGTCGTCTCGGGCGTCACCGGCAGGCTGGCCCAGACCACGGCGGCTCGACCGAGGCGCTGGTCGTCGACCGCATGGCCACCGGCCGCACCGATCGCGGTCACGTCGACGTGGGTCACGCCGCCCGGGACGACGAACGACTGCTCGGCTCCGGTGTAGCCGTACGTGCAGGTGACCGTGGGCAGGTCTGCTGAGCGCACGCACGCGTCGGCCGCCGCGGCGGCCGGGGAGATGGTCGTGAGGACCAAGCCGCCGCTGATCAGCCCGGCGAGGCCGAGCGCGGAGCCGAGAGCGGGGCGGACCACGGGTTCTCCTCGGGTGTCGACCTGCTGTCCCGGCGGTGTCGACGGACAGCCACCGGGTGTCCGGCGCAGCCCGACGTTATGAACCCGAGATCGAACGGGAGAGGAGGACACGCCCGGGCGCGGGGCGGCTGCGATCACTGGGGACGATGAGTCCGTTGGGCCACCGGGACGTCACCCGCGGTCGCCAGGGGTCTGGCGACCGCGGGGGCCTCCTCCATCGGCGGATGCCCGAGCCGACGTGACTCAGACGCACCAGGAACGTGCCGCGGACGGCGCCCACGTCGCCCCGGAACTGTCGTACGCCGTACGTATGTTCGGTTCGTGGCAGGACATCCCAGCAGCCTGGTGGTCGACGTGGTCTGGGCGCCGCGTGTGCCCGCACCGCGGGCGCCAGTGTCCTGGCTGACCGATGAGGAGAAGGCGGTCGAGCTGCAGCAGGTGCAGCAGCGCCGCGCCGCGGAGACCGCCTACGAGGCCGAGCTGATCCTGAGCATGGCCGGGGATCGCCCCGCGACGGACGACCCGGCCCCCGGCACACCGGGTGCCCGCCGGCCCGGCTGGGCGGTGGACGAGGGATACGCCGGGGTGAGTGAGTTCTTCACCGCCGAGCTGTCGGCGGTGCTCAACCTGGGTCGGCGGACGGCTGGCCACCGCTACGCCCGCGCGCACACCTGGCTGACCAAGCTGCCGCGGACGTTCGCGGCGTTGCAGGCCGGAGAGCTGGACGAGCGGCGCGCCAGCGAGCTCGCCGACGTCCTGCAGCACACCAACGCCGCGGTGGCCGGGCAGGTCGAGGCGGCGCTGCTGCCCGAGGCCACCGGCCTGTCGGTGCACAAGCTCCGCAACCGGGCCACCGCGCTGATGGTCGAACTCGACGCCGAGGCTGCCGACGAGCGCTGCAAGGAGGCGGAGAAGACCGCCGACGTGCACGTCTACCCCAACGCCACCGACGGCCGGGCCACCCTGGCCGCGGACCTGCCCACCGACGAGGCGGTCGAGTGCTACGACATCGTCGACCAGCTCGCCAAGATGCTCAAGGCCGACGGGGATCCGCGCCGGATCGGGGCGCTGCGGGCGCACGTGCTGTCGCTGCTGATCCGCCGCCCCGCAGATCACGAGTTCCCGCCGGTGACGGCGAACGTCACGGTCACCGCCGACCTGGACGCCTTGGGCGGCATCAGCAGCGCACCGGGTGAGGTGAACGGGCTGCCGATCACCGCCTCCCACGTCCGCGAGCTGCTGGCCCGGGTCGGTGCGCTGGGTTTGACCGCCCCCGAGGGCGGCAGCCTGAGCTTCGCGGTCACCGGCCCGGACGGGGAGCTGCTGGCCACCCTCACCCCCACCGACCTGACCCGGCTTGCCCGCCGCGGCTGCCCACAGCATCCCGACGACAGTTGCGACTGCCCGATCGCCGGGCCGCCGCCGGCCACCGACGCCTACGAGCCCACCGCCCGCCAGCGGGCGTTCGTCACCAGCCGGGACCGGCGGTGCCGGTTCCCCAACTGCGGGCAACGCGTCGGCTGGGCCGACCTCGACCACGTCATCCCCCACAGCTGCGGCGGCGCCACCGACTGCGCCGACCTCTGCTGCCTGTGCCGCTCCCATCACCGGCTCAAGACCTTCGCCCCGGGCTGGCGCTTCACCATGACCCCCGACGGCGTGCTCAGCGTGACCACCCCATCGGGCGTCACCAGGACAACCCGCCCACCCGGCATGCGGCCACCACCACCCGCGGCCGAACCCGAGCCGCCGCCAGCGGACGAAGATCCCCCACCCTTCTGACGGCTGCGCGCGAAAGACGAAGGAGAGGTGCCGAAGATGGACCTGACAGTCCCCGACGTCAGGTCACGGAAGGCTCTCGCAGGCCCTCATGTCGTTGTCGGCGTCCAGCTGGGCGATGTCGCCGTAAGCCGGGTAGTAGGTCATGAACCACGCCTGGGCGGACGCCTGCGTGGTGAAGTCCTCGCAGTCGACCGAGTTGCCCGGATTGCCCGGCGCAGCCACCGGTCCTGCCGCCGCCGGCGGCGCGCCATCCCGGCGGACGCCGAGGCTGTCCACGCCGTCGCCGTTCCAGTCGCCGGTGAAAGCAGTATCGGTGACCTCGCCGTAGCCGAACACCGTGTCGGCCGGGCCTGAGGTCAGCGAGTTCCGGAGGTAATAGGTGTTGCCGCGCCGGACACCGAGGGTGTCCCCCGCCTGACCGCGGGACCACCTCCCGGCGAGAACGGCATCACCCGGGTCGCCGTAGACGAAGACGCTGGAGGCGACGCCGGTCGCCAGATCGTTCTTGACGTAGTACGTGGACGAGCGCCGCACCATGAGGGTGTCGCCGCCGCGGCCGTCCCAGTCGCCGACCAGGACCGTGTCGGTCGGTTCGCCGTAGGAGAAGACGACGTCCGCCCGTCCGGTGGTGACGCTGTTCTTCACGAGGTACGAGTTGCCGCGGCGCACCGCGAGCGTGTCACTGCCGTTGCCGTCCCAGTCCCCGACGAGCACCGTGTCCCCTGGGTCGCCGTAGGCGAACACGACGTCCGCCGGCCCGGACGTCGCACTGTTCCGCGCGTAGAAGGTGTTCCCCCGTCGCACGAGCAGGGTGTCGCTGCCGTTGCCGTCCCAGTCCCCGACGTAGCTCTCGTCGGTGCGCTCGCCATAGCTGAAGACGACGTTCGCCCGACCGGTGAACGAGTCGTTCAAGTAGTAGGTGGCGCCGGTACCGCCGACCGTCGTCCCCTGCGCGAACGCCGGTTGCGCGGCGGCCAGCCCCGCAGCGATGGCGGCGACCGTGACGGCCGCCCGGATCCCGTTGTGCATGGTGTCCCCCGTGTCGAGCGCGCTCCGCTGACGCTCCGCACACCATGCCCGCCGACCCGCGCGGGCCGGGACCGCCACCCCGGACTACCACCTCGCCACGCCTCAGCAACCACAGCCGTCTCGGCCGGACGGCGGGGTCAGAAGGCGCGGTAGTCCGTGGGGGCCATGCGGGGGCCGCGCTTGGGCGGCATGCTGCCGCCCACCTCGAGCAGCCGGACGACCCGCTGGCGGTGGCCCCGCCAGGGCTCTAGCAGCTCCAGCATCCCGGCGTCGTCGGTCTTCCGGCCGGCCAGCGACCAGCCCACCAGGTTCTTGAGGTGGTAGTCGCCCACGCTCACCGAGTCCGGGCAGCCGATCGCCCGCTGGGCCACCTCGGCCGCCGTCCACACCCCGATGCCGGGGACCGACTGCAGCCGCCGGCGCAGGTGGGCGCAGTCCGCCTCGCAGCCGTCCTCCCCGTGAGCGGCCGCCTCGAGTCGGGACGCCACCGAGGCCACCGCCCGCAGCGCCCGCCGGCGCGCGCCGTCCAGGCCGCAGCGGTGCCACTCCCAGTCGGTCACCGCGAGCACCTGCTCCGGCGAGGGCACCACCCGCATCCCGACCGGCGCCGGCCCGGGCGCCGGGTCCCCGGTCAGCCGCAGAAGCTCCCGCCAGGTGCGGTGCGCCTCGATGCCGGTCACCTTCTGCTCCAGGACGGCGGGCACGAGCGCATCCCACACCCGGCCGGTGCTGCCGAGGCGGAGCCACGGGGTGGCGCGGTGCACCCGCGCCACGAGCGCGTGGACGGTGGCGTCGAAGCCCGTCACCCGGTCCTCGGCACCCAGCCAGCGGGGCACCCGCCGGCCGGCCCAGCCCGCCCCCGGCCCCCAGGCCTGCACCCGCAGCGCAGCCACCGACCCGGTCAGCCGCACGGTGGCCGGCCCGTCCGGCGTCGTAGTGGTGCGCCACACGCCGTCCTCGGCGAAGCGCAGGGTGGGGTCGCCGGTGCCGCGCCTGTCCCGGGAGACCACCCGGCGCACGTCCAGCGCCCAGTCCGGCGTCCACACGTCCTCGTACGCCGGTGCGTCGCGCACCAGCAGCTGCTCCCCCACGACCCGTCTCCCGGTCCTCGCTAGCGCGGCGCCATCCGCAGTGCGCCGTCCATCCGGATGACCTCGCCGTTGAGGTAGCCGTGCCGCACGATGTCCAGCGCCAGCTCGGCGAAGTCCTCCGGGCGGCCCAGCCGCTTGGGGAACGGGATGTTCGACGCCAGCGCCGTGCGCGCCTCCTCCGGCAGCCCGGTCAGCAACGGGGTGTCCACCAGGCCGGGGGCGATCGTGCACACCCGGACGCCGACCGAGGACAGGTCCCGCGCGGCCGGCAGCGTGAGCCCGACGATCCCGCCCTTGGAGGCGGCGTAGGCGATCTGGCCGATCTGCCCGTCGTACGCGGCGATCGAAGCGGTGTTGACCACCACCCCGCGCTCGCCGTCCGCGTCGGGCTCGGTGCGCGCCATCGCGGCGGCCGCGAGCCGGAGCACGTTGAACGTGCCGATCAGGTTGACGCCCACGGTGCGGGTGAAGGCGGCGAGCTCGTGGGGTGACCCGTCGCGGCCCAGCACCCGGGCGGCGTAGCCGATGCCGGCGCAGTTGACGGCGATCCGCAGCGGCCGGTCCTTGCCGGTGGCGTCGTCGATCGCCGCCTGCACCGACGCCTCGTCGGTGACGTCGGTGCGCACGAAGGTGGTGTGCCCCCCGAGCTCGGCGGCGAGCGCCTGCCCGCGCTCCCCGTTGAGGTCGAGCACGGTGACCGCCACGCCCGCGGCGGTCAGCGCGCGGGTGGTGGCCTCCCCGAGGCCGGAGGCCCCTCCGGTGACGACAGCGGCGACGTCGAGGTCCTTCATGCCCGCGAGACTAGTCACGTCCCGACGCGCCCCCCGTCCACCGGCCCAGCGTCGTCCCGCTCGGCGCCCGGCCGTCCCCCGTCGACTACGACGAGTCCGCGCACATGCCAGGTCACGCAGCGTGAGCGCGCGAAGGACCCCGTGGAACACAAATGCCCTTTATGGTGGGGCGAAAAGCGGTCCTCCCCGGTCCAGCAACGTCGCCGCCTGGTGACGCTGCGCCATCAGACGACGCGCACCACCGCAGAACCGATCCTGAGGAGGGGCACGTCCATGGCCAGCGCCGTCGAGACCAGTGCGGCCGGCTACCAGCGCGCCGCCAGAACAGAGCCCGGAGCACGCGGCAGGCACCGGACCACCATCGGCTACGCAGTGTTCGGCGCACTGGTGGGTGCTGCGCTCATGGCGGTGGCGCACCGGGCGTTGATCGACGACACGTACATCACCCTGTCCTACGTCCGGAACATGGTCACGGACTTCCACTGGGGGCTCATCCCGACCGAGGAGTCCAACGCAGCCACCTCGCCGTTGAACGTCCTCCTCCTCTCCGCCGCCACGTGGCTGGTGTCCCTCCTCACCGGCGACGTCCGGCCGGTCCTCGGTCTGAGCGTGCTGACCGTCGTGCTCACCGCGCTGCTGACCGGGTGGGCCGCGGCCACGGCGCAGCGACTCGGCCGGTCGGGCGCGTGGTCGCTGGCCGTGCTGGCCGTCGTGCTGGCCAACCCGTTCGTCAACTCCTCCCTCGGGCTCGAGGTGGTGCTGGAGTCCGCACTGCTCGTCGGGCTGCTCGGCGCGGCGGTGAGCGGACGGCGGGTGTCCTTCGGCGTCCTCGCCGGGCTGCTGGTGCTCACCCGGCTCGACCTGGCCGTCATCGTGGCAGTCGTCTTCCTGCTGAGCCCGTCCGTCCGGCGCCCGCTGTGGAGGGCACCGCTCATCGCGGCCGTCGTCGCCGGGCCGTGGTTCGTCTTCAGCTGGTTCCACTTCGGCTCCGCCATCCCGGATACCTTCGTGATCAAGACGCTGCAGAAGTCGTTCGGCGAGGCGACCTTCGCCAACGGTCTCTGGGAGTGGTGGGGGCCCCGCGGGTGGTTGCCGCTGTGGATCGCGCTGGTGCCGGCGGCGGTCGGGCTGCTCACCCTGCTCGCGCTGCTCGTGGCGGGGGCGCGCCGGCGGCTGCGCCCGGAGCAGTGGCCCATCGCCGGCCTCGCCCTCGGCGGGGTGGCGTACTTCGGTGCCTACTCGGCGCTGGGCGTCCCGCCGTACCAGTGGTACTACGTGCCGACGACGGTGTCCCTGGGCGTCGCGGGGGTGCTGGGTATCGCGCTGCTGACCGGGCCGGTGGCGGGTCGTCGCCGGATCACCGCCCTCGCCGGGCCCGTGGTGGTCACGGTCGCTCTGGTGGTGGCGTACGCGGTGGCGCTGCCCGGCCCTTCCCTGGTGTGGGACCGCGCCACCTACTTCGGGAACTGGGCCATGCCGCAGCAGGCGCTGGAGATCGGCGCCGAGGTGGGCGATCTGGTCGGCGACGACACCGTCCTGGCACCGCCGGAGATCGGCACGCTGGCCTACGCCTGCGGGTGCTCAATCGTCGACCCCTTCTCCGACCGCGGTCGGTCCCTGGAGCTGGTCGAGGAGCGCATCGACGAGGCCGGTCCCCTCGGGCGGCGGTTGCTGGAGTGGAACTTCAGCCGGTTGGACCGGGACCAGCAGCCGCGCCCTGCCCAGTACGAGCTGGTCTACAGCTACGACCCGCCGCCGCCCGGGCTGCCGTCCTGGCCGGTGTCCTCCCCCGCGACCGGGAACGCCACCTATTACCTGCAGCCGCTGCCCTGAGACTCCAACCCTGCGGTCGAGAACTACGAGCCCGCATTCCCGATCACCGACCGTGATCCCCGTTCCGACAACTGCACCCGCTCGGGTGATCGTGTCGAGGCCGTGCCCGGTCGATGCCATCGGGAGCCCCGCAGTGCTCGGGGTCCGATGGAAGACGGGACGGGATGTCAGCAATGCGCACGGCAACGGGTGGCTGGTTCGGCCTTCTCAGGTCCCGACGTCGACGGGCCGTGGCTGCGGTCGTTGCTGCAAGTCTCGGCTTCGGTTCAGCGGCGGTGCTGGACACCGTTCTTGCCGCGCCAGCGGTGGCCGAGGACAGCGACTTCGGTCCCGGTGACGGGCTCACCCGCCTGGTGGTGACCGTTCTCGGCGGGATCACCGCTGAGCAGCTCATCGCCCTTGAGCAGGTGACCGGTGTCGAGTCCGCCCAGACATTGTTCGACGGGTCGGCCCTGGTCGCCGGCGACGGCACCACTCCCGAGCAGCTGCGCGCAGTCGTGCCTGGCGCGGAGGTGACGCTGTCGGTGCCCGGTCAGGTCGCCGGTCGAGTGGGGGTCACCGACCCGGCGTGGTCGAGCTACGGCTGGAACCTGGAGAACACCGGGACAAATGCCTACAACCAGGCGATCTCGGCGGGCGCTGACGTGGCCGCACCCGCCGGCTGGGCGGCCGGCACCGGCCGCGGCATGACCGTGGCGATCATCGACACCGGCATCATGACCACCCACCCCGACCTGGCGGGCTCGGTGTGGACCAACCCCGGTGAGGCCTGCGGGTCGGTCGACACCGACCACGACGGCCACGCCGGTGACTGCCACGGTTGGAACTTCTACAAGAACAGCGCCGACGTGACCAACGCCGGCGGCGACAACAGCCACGGCACGGGCGTCGCCGGCGTCGCCGGCGCCCGGGCCGGCAACGGGGAAGGCTCGGCCGGGGTGGCCCCGGACGTGACCATCATGCCTCTCGTCATCGGCAGCGGCGGGGCGGTCGACCTGTCACTCGGAGCCGAGGCGATCCGGTACGCCGCCGACCACGGCGCCGACGTCGTCAACGCCTCCTGGGGTGGTGAGGGGGCCTCCACCGTCCTCAGCCAGGCGATCGCCTACGCCGACAGCAAGGGCGTCGTCGTCGTGGCCGCCGCCGGCAACGACGCGCTCAACCGGGACACGTCGATGTTCTACCCAGCCAGCCTCAACGCCGAGAACCTGATCAAGGTCGGCAACAGCACCGCCACGGACACCATGAGCACCAGCTCCGCCTACGGGGCCCGCAGTGTGGACCTGTTCGCACCCGGGAACCTGGTGTACACGACGAAGAACAACGGCAACTACTGGCTGGTCAGCGGCACGTCGATCGCCGCCCCGCACGTGGCCGCCGCGGCAGCGCTGTACCGCGCGGCCGACCGTGACGCCACCCCGGCGCAGCTGAAGGCCCGACTGCTCGCTGATGTCACGCCGGTACCCGCGTTCGCCGGCAAGTCGGTGACCGGCGGCCGGCTGTCCCTGGCCGCGCTGGGGCGCACCGCGGCTCCGGTGCACTACTCGTTCACCGGCATGACCGCCGAGCCCGGGACGGTGAGCCCACGCATCGTCGCGACCGGCACCGCGCCGGCCGGGGACTACCAGGCCCGCCTGTCGCTCGGGATGGAGCACCAGGGGACGGTGTACGCCCTCGCCGACCAGCCCATCACCGTGGGGGGCGTCGCGACCGCCACAGACAGCACCGGCGAGGTCGCGATCGACCTCGGGTACCGGGCCGCCGGCCTGGGCAGCCTCGTGTTGGACCCCGACCTCCACCTGGAGGAGGGGCGGTACGTGCTCAGCGCGCAGCTGTTCCGGGACGGCACCGCCCTCGGTGTCGCCTACGCCGCACCGCTGTTGGTCGGTCAGCAGGCGCAGCAGCCCGACGCCAGCACCCCGACGCCCAGCACCCCGACGCCCGACAACTCGACGCCCAGCACCCCTACGCCCAGCACCCCCACGCCCGACAACCCGACGCCCGACAACTCGACGCCCGGCAACCAGACGCCCGGCAACCCTGCTCCCGGCCAGCCGTCGCCGGGAACCACGTCGCCCGGCGGAGCCGGTCCGGAACCGGAAGACGGCAGCCCTTCGCCGGGGAGCGCGACCCCAGCACCGGAGCAGAGCGCGCAGCAGCCGGGCGGTACCCCGCCCACCAGCCCTGCCACCCCGTCGCCGGGTGACTCCGGCAACCCCGCACCGGACGACACCACCCGCAGCAACCCGACGCCCGGGAACTCGTCCCCCGCCGATATGGCGCCGGGCGACACGGATCCCGGTGCAACTGCTCCGCTTCCCTCCATCCCCGCCGACCCGGTGGTTCCGTCACCGGCGACGCCGGACCTCGGCGGGCAGAAGGACTACCCGGAGGTCGGAGCAGCTCGACTGACGTCGATCGCCCCGGCACGGGTGAGCACCGCCGGCGGGACGGTCGTCACCGTCACCGGCGTCGCCATCCCGACAGGCGCGAGGGTGCGCATCGGCAACAATTCCGGGGTGCGGCCGTCGACGGTGTCGAGCACGCAGTTGACGTTCACCACCCCGTCGCTGGTGGCTGGGGTCTACGACGTGTACGTCTTCGCACCCGACGGCACCCAGTCGGTGCTGCCCGCCGGCCTGACGTACGTGGCCCCCGACGGGTCGTCGCCTCTCCCGCCCGGTGTCGACGATCCCAGCAACGATGACCCCGGCTCCGACGAGCCTGGCCCGAGCATCCCGCCCAGCACTGGCGGTGCTGAGCCGGTGGGGGTGACCGGGCCACACGGGGAGCGACTGGTCCGGTCCGCCCGGTTTGCTGCGCTCGGCGGCGGTATCTGGAGGCTCGACTGCGCTCGTGCCTGCGAGGGCCTGCCCTTCTGAGCTGAGCGGTCGAGGCACGTCCGGGCGTGATGCTGCGCCCGGACGTGCCTCATCCGTCTTGCGCGGCGGCCGGGAACTGCGCGCTCAGGCGTTCGACGCACGCCTCCGAGCCGTCCACGTCGGTAAGGACCCCCTGTCGGGTTCCTGCACGTTCTCAGCGGTGCCGGGCTGGACCGTCGCACCTACCGGCGCACGCCCAGACCGTCGCCCTCGATGACCCGGGCGGCCGAGTCGAAGTCGTCGATCACCCTGCCGTCCGCGTCGACCGCGGTGGGGAACGAGGCGACGAAGACGGCGTCCTCCGGGTCGCCGTAGGCGAACACCCGCTGGGTGCCCGGGTTCTGCCCGGTCGCCCGCGCCTGCTCGAACTCCGAGGACAGGTGGAACTGGTTGCCGCGGACGACGGCGACCTGGTCGGCTCCGTCGCCGCTGTCGACGTGGGTGCTGCCGTCCGCCGTCGTGGTGACGGTCGCCCAGTCCCCGACGAGCAGGTAGTCGTCGGGGTCGCCGAAGGAGAAGGTGTAGTCGGCCACCCCGGTGGTGATCGCGTTCTTCACGAAGAACTGGTTCCCGCGGACGACGGTGAGGGTGTCGCCCTTGCCGGGCTGGCCCGCGGACGGGGCGGTCCGCTGACCGTTCCAGTTGCCGACCAGCACGTAGTCGTCGGGGTCGCCGTAGGCGAACACCCGGTCGGCGGTCCCCGTGGTTCGGTTGTCGTTCTTGACGAAGTACACGTTGCCCCGCCGGACGGCGATGCCATCGACGCCGTCGCCGTCCCAGTCGCCGATGTAGACCCCGTCGTTCTCGTCGCCGTAGGCGAACACGGAGGCGGTGGTGCTCGGATCGTCCTCGCTGGGCACGAAGAAGACGTTGCCGCGGCGGACCATGGGCAGGTCGACCCCCGAGCCGTACCAGTCGCCGAAGTAGACCTCGTCCTCCGGGTCGCCGAACTGGAAGATCATCTGGGCCTGGCCGTTGGTGTTGTAGGCGCCGCTCAGGAAGTAGACGTTCCCCTCACCGAGGACCGGGTCGCCCTGTGCGGCCGCCGAGGACATCGTCCCGGCGGTCAGCAGACCGACCGCGCCGGCGGTGAGAGCAGCGGTCAGGGCGGTGCGCGGAGTCATCGGGGTCCTGTTCGACGGAGCGGGCGGAAGTGCGGGATGGTTGTCAGGAGGCCTGACGGCGGACGCCGAGACCGTCGCCCTCGATGAG
The DNA here is from genome assembly GCA_000620205.1 of Geodermatophilaceae bacterium URHA0031. GTDB lineage: Bacteria > Actinomycetota > Actinomycetes > Mycobacteriales > Geodermatophilaceae > Modestobacter. Next base: position 243,294 of record JHVP01000002.1, read on the forward strand.
CTTGTCGACCTGGTCGGCGTCGTAGGTGACAGCGCCCTCGATGTCGAGGGCGGTGGGGAGACGGGCCACGAAGACGTCGTCGTCAGGCTCGCCGTAGTAGAGCTCCTGGGTGGTCGTCGGATTGCCGCCTCCGGTGCGGGAGAGCCCGGCGACCTCCGAGGACATGAAGTAGTGGTTGCCCCGCCGGACGGCGAGCTGGTCCCCCTGGTCCGCACTGAGGTACCCGTACTCGGTGGCCAGCGGCCAGTTGCCGACCAGGACGTCGTCACCCGGGTCGCCGTAGAGGAAGGAGAAGTGCGCCGGCCCCGTGGTCAGGTCGGTGCGGACGAAGAACCTGTTGCCGCGCTGCACCATCAGGCTGTCGCCCTTGCCGTACCCCCGCGGGTCCGTCGTCGGCGAGATGAGCCCCCCGTACCAGTTGCCGACCAGCACCCGGTCGCCGGGATCGCCGTACCGGAGGGTGCGGTCGGCCACCCCGCTCACCTGGTTGTCGTTCTTGATGAAGAACTCGTTGCCGCGGCGGACCGCGAGGCTGTCCACTCCGTCGCCGTCCCAGTCACCGACCAGGACGTCGTCCCCGGCGTCGCCGTAGGAGAAGACGTCGGCGGTCAGGCTCGGGTCCTCGGCGTCGGGCACGTGGAAGGTGTTGCCGCGGCGCACCAGCGGCAGGTCGACGCCGGCGCCGTACCAGTCGCCGAAGTAGATCTCGTCCCTGGCGTCGCCGAAGGCGAACACCGCCTGCGCCTGGCCATCCGGGTTGTAGGCGCCACTGAGGAAGTAGACGTTCCCCTCTCCGCCGACCGGGTCACCCTGCGCCGCGGCCGGACCGATCGACGCAGCGGTCATCGCGGCGAGCAGTGCTCCGGTGAGCAGGGAGACGGGCAGGACACGCTGGGACATGGGGCTCCTGTCGCGGGCCGCTCCGGCGGCGGCCGGCGCCAGCCAACCAGCCGAGCCGCGCACCGGCCGACATGCTCACCCGTTCGTGTGCCGTCCCATCCCACGGTCCCCATGGGCATCACCAGCACTGCCGTCCTCATCACCCCACGTAGGGTCGCGGGGTCTGAACCACTGAGGGGGATCTGTGTTCCAGAAGTTGACCGGAGACGTGCAGGGACCGCTGGAGGTCAAGGGGGCCCTCGAGATCGAGGGCACGCTGCACGGCGGCGCGATCGTGACAGGGACGCTGGACCTACGGGGCACGTGCCTGGGACCGCTTGAGGTGCGCCTGGACGGGCACGCGGACGTCGAGGGAATCATCCGTGGCGACGTACACGCCCGTGGCGGCAAGCTCCGTCTGCGCGGCGTCGTCGACGGCCGACTCGGCGTGAAGCCGGGAGCCGACGTGCAGTTCGCCGTTGGCTCTGTGCTCAACGGCCGCCAGCTGGGCGAGGACGGCTCGTTCACCGTCGTAGAGAAAGCCGGAAAGTACAGCATCCCGGATGACGCAACGATGATGCGACCCGAGGAAGACGGCACTTGGGTGCGCGCCAACTGAGGCAAGCGGCACGCCGCAACACCGGATCAACGGAGGCGACCTAGGTCAGACCAACCGCCGATTGAGATGGGCGTCGCGGCGTGCGCGGCGCGCTGCGCGCCTACAGCGCGATGCCCCCGCCGTCGCCTACCGTTCACCGCACCCCCAGAGCCGCGCGGCCGCTTGAAATCTTTCGCCCGGTCAGTTCTGGGATGCGGTGACGGCCGTTCCACGGCCACCACTGCGCTGGTGCCCGGGCCTCGGTTGTGGTGGCCCCCCTCCCGATCGCTGGGGCCCGGGCGCTTGGCGCACGGCGAGGGCCCGCCGCCCCAATCATGAGTCAGCCCGGTGATTTACGGCGATGTCGCCCCATCACGTCACGACGCCACATGGGTGAGTTTGTGTCGGCGGAGCGCAAATGTGTGCCAATCTGGTCAGGTCACCGACCCCCGGTTCTGTCCCGCCCGGGTCTGATGAAGGCTCTCAATCCACGTGAGGATGAGAGTCATGGCGGCACTGAGGAAGTACCCCGACGAGCTGCGGGAGCGGGCGACCCGGCTGGCGGTCGAGGCCCGGCGTGACCCGGCGACCCGGAACGGGGCGTTGAAGCGGATCGGCGCGCAGTTAGGCATCAACGCCGAGACGCTGCGCAACTGGGTCATCCAGGCCGAGATCGACGAGGGCCAGCGGCCCGGCACGGCGACCGATGACGCCACTCGGCTGGCCGAACTCGAGCGCGAGGTGCGGGAGCTTCACCGAGCGAATGCGATCTTGAAGAGCGCGTCGGCTTTCTTCGCGGCGGAGCTCGACCGCCCCTCTCGCTGATCGTCGCCTACGTCGACCAGCACAAGCTCGAGCACGGGGTCGAGCCGATCTGCCGCGTCCTCACCGAGGCCGGCGCGAAGATCGCCCCGAGCACCTACTACGCACGCCGCACCCGGCCGTCCTCGGCGCGGTCGGTCAGCGACGCGGTGACCCGCGCGGTGATCGAGAAGGTGCACGCCGACAACTACGGCGTCTACGGCGCCCGGAAGGTGCACACCGAGCTGCGCCAGGAGGGCCACCGGGTAGCTCGGTGCACCGTCGAGCGGTTGATGCGCATCGCCGGGCTGCGTGGCATCTCCCGGGCGAAGGGACCGCGGACCATGGTGCCAGCAGCGGCCCGGGCACTTGCCCGGACCTGGTCGACCGCGCGTTCACCGCGACCGGCCCGGATCAGCTGTGGGTCGCCGACATCACCTACTGCCGGACCTTCTCCGGCTGGGTCTACGCCGCCTTCGTCATCGACGTGCACTCCCGCCGGGTGGTCGGTTGGCAGCTGTCCCGCTCGGTGCGCACCAACCTGGGCTTGAACGCCCTGGAGATGGGCATCTGGACCCGCCGCCGGGCCGGCCGGGACCTCGGCGGGCTCATTCACCACTCCGACAAGGGCGTCCAGTACGTCGCCGTGCGCTACACCCAGCGGCTGGCCGAGGCCGGCGCGGTCACCTCCGTCGGCTCCACCGGCGACTCCTACGACAACGCGCTGGCCGAAGCCTTCAACTCCCTGTTCAAGGCCGAACTGGTCCGCAAACAAGGGCCCATGGAAGGGTATCGACGACCTCGAGATCGCCATCGCCGAGTACATCGACTGGTTCAACCACCGACGCCTGCACGGCGAGATCGGCCTGATCCCACCGGCCAAGCACGAAGACACCTTCTACCGGCACAACACCGCGACGACTACCGTCGCCGCGTCAGTTCCGAGCCTCCACTAAACCGGGGCGGGACACATATCTGACTCCTCAGTTGTGACCCGCGACATCGGTATTCGGCTTCTAAGACTCAACCACACAAGCGCAGCGAACGACAGAACCCCCACCCGGACCGGGGTCCAAGTGGGGGCTCTGTCGAGGGGGGTTCGCTTATCGGTCAGGCCATGGGCTGTCCGATGTCGGCTATGCCGGAGGGTCAGCCGATGTTGCGACGAACGCCCAGGCCGTCACCGGTGATGACGAGCTCCTTACCGGTGCCGGTCGTGATCGGCTTGCCGTTCTCGTCGACCTTGACCTCGCCAGCGTGGTGAGCGAGGACCGCCTCGCCACCCTGGGTCGGGCTGACAGCCAGGTTGTCCAGGGCGCCGTACTTCACGGCCTCGCCGCCCCGGTAGTAGGCCGGGTTGCTGTCGGTGTTGTCGTCGAGCTTGGACACCGCCGTGGCCGCGGTGGGCTTGGCCAGCACAGCGCCCGTAATCGCGTTGAACGCGGTCGTGTAGACGTTGGCCGCCTCGTCGTTCAGAACGGGCAAGGCGGCGGGGCCGTTGTTGTCGCCAACCCAACCGGCGGTCTGAGCCAGCAGCTTCAGCTGAATCTTGCTCGACACGGTCGGCGACTCTGAGACCTCGACCGTCGTCGCGCTGACCACCTTGGTGACGTAGCCCAGGTCAGTGTTGCCGTCCGAGCTCTCGATCCCCCGCCCGAGGTCGTTTGCCACGAACGGCGCACTGGTCGAGGTCACGGTCGTGACGCCGCCAGCGGTCGTCACCGCAGCGTCGGCCGCCGTCAGGATGACCTCATCGGTGGCGGTGGTCCACTGGTAGCCCTTGACCAGCTCTCCGGCAACGTGGGTGACCGCGTCGCCGACCTGGTGCATGGCCGCCTTGTTGATGTCCTTGGTCTCGGCGCCGGACGCGGTCTTGTACCAGACCTCCGTCGCGCCGTACCGCTGGTATCCGCCCTGGCCGTCCGACACCGGCTTTCCAGCGCTGTCCAGCTTCAGGTCGCCGGCGTTGTGAGCAATCACCTGCGAGGTGGCCGCCACGTACTTGCCAGCCGTCTCGTAGACCGCCGCGTCACCGACGTTGTGCTGCAGCTGCTCGCCGGCGCGGTAGGTCAGCGTGTCGCCCACCTTCAGGTCGACAGTGTTGTCGTCCGGAAGGGCCTTCTCGTTGAAGGCGAGGTTGGACGTGGAGTCCGACCAGACCTGGATGGCCCACTTGCCCTTGCGGGCAGGGTCCTCGACGAACTTGTACGTGCCGTCAGAGTTCAGGACGACGTCGCCATCCATGTACTTCGCCACGGTCCCGGTCTTTGAACTCGTGGACTCGAAGCCCAGGTCGGCGTCCTCAAGGTCGCCGATCTTGATCTCGTGCACGCTGAGGTCGGTAGCGTCGTTGGCCACGACGACGTACGGCTTGCCGTCCGCTGCGATGATCGGCTCGCCACCCCGGAAGACCTGCGGCGCACCTGCGACCTGAACCACAGCCTCGCCTCCGCTGTAGGTCTTGCCCTTCCCACTGACGGCGTCAGCGTCCTGAGTCCACACGCCGCTGGTGCCAGCCCACTTGAGGATCGGCTCGCCAGCCTTGTGAGTGGCCGCAACGTCAGCGGCGTAGGTCTCGGTGCGAATCTCGTCGACCTGGCCGGTGTGAGTCGGCAGCGAGGCCACGAAGACCTGGTCGCCGGCGTCGCCGTAGTAGAAGTCGCGCAGCGTGGTCGAGCCACCCTTGCCGTCGGCACCGAGGTCGGCGGAGAGGAAGAAGTGGTTGCTGCGCTGGACTGCGAGCTGGTCAGCACCGTTACCGCTGGTGCCGTCGGCCGGGTTGGCCCAGTCGCCGACCAGGATGGCGTCGCCGGCGTCGCCGAAGTAGAAGTCGAAGTCGGCGGTGCCGGTCTTCGTGTCGTTCTTGACGAAGAAGCGGTTCTGGCGCTGCACGGCCAGGGTGTCGGTGCCGTTGCCGTCCCAGTCGCCGGCGAGCACCACGTCGCCCTTGTCGCCGTAGTAGAACTCGCTGTCGGCCGTGCCGCTCTTCTTGTTGTCGTTCTTCACGAGGAAGTGGTTGCCACGCTGGACGGCGATGGAGTCCTTGCCGTCGCCGTCCCAGTCACCGATGACGACGGTGTCGCCCGGGTTGCCGTAGGCGAACGCGCTCTGCAGCGCGCCGTTGGCGTCAGAAACGAGGAACGTGATGCTGCGACGGACCATCGGCGAGTCGACGCCGTCGCCGTCCCAGTCGCCGTAGAAGACCTCGTCGCCCGGCTCACCGAAGGCGATGACCTTCTGGGCCTCGCCGCCGACGCTGCCGGCACCGCTGAGGAAGAACAGGTTGCCCGAGCCACCCACCGGGGTGCCCTGCGCGGCGGCCGGGCCAACCGTGGTGGCCAGGATGCTGGCGGCGATGCCCGCGGTCAGGAAACCGACCGTCGTGGCGCGCTTGTTGCTCATGGAATGGAACCCCCATCGATCGCGCCCCGTGTTGGGCGACTGGGGAAAAGTTAACAGCTCTCAGATCGTCGACAAGGACATCTCTCGTCGAGTGTCGTGGTGGTTGAGCCACTTTCACTGCACAAATTGTGCCTATGCGGTGCGTCGTCCACTCGGATCCTCGTAAACCTGTCAAAAAGCTCATGATCAACATGTGTGCACCCGCCAGGCCGGTGGACGAATCGGCTTCACAACGTACGGTGACGACTCGGAAACCCTCCGGCACGCTTTTTTTCGGCCACGACCCCACCAATCACATCCACACCACGGTCCCCGGCCACCGCGCGTCGCGGCCCCCGCGCATGCCTCCCGCGGCCCTTCCCGACACCCGTCAGGCCTTGGATCGCCGCGCCATAAGCTGCCTGTGAGCGCCGCCGGTGCACGTAGGGGGAACACGAGTGGCGAGGGAACTTCCCGCCGTGGTGCGCCAGCTCGGGCCGGTCGCCACCGGGCTCGGCGTCCTCGGATTGGCGTCCTTCGCCTTCCTCGCCGTCTGCGGTCGCGCCCTCGGCCCCGCCGAGCTCGCCCCGCTCGGCACCCTGTGGGTGCTCATCAACGCCCTCGGCCCCGCCCTCTTCCAGCCCCTGGAGCAGGAGGTGGGCCGGTCGGTCGCCCACCGCAGCACCTCCGGGGTCGGTGCGCGCCCAGTCTTCCTCCGCGCCTGCGTGCTCGCCGTCGGCGTCGTCCTGCTCGCGGCAGTCGTGCTGTTCGTCGTCCGACGCCCGCTCGCCGACGGTGTCTTCCACGGTGATCAGGTCATGGTGCTGGCCCTGGCCATCGGTCTCGCGGGCCTCTGCGCCGAGCACCTGACCCGCGGCGCCTTCGCCGGCAGCGGCGCCTTCTCCCGCTACGGCAGCCAGCTGGCCGTCGACGGGATCCTGCGCATCGGCAGCGCCGCCGCACTCGCCGCCGTCGGCGTCGCCACGGCGGGGCCGTACGGCCTCCTCCTCGCGCTGGCTCCCGTGCTCGCCGTCGCGGTCACCGCCGGTCGCCTCGGTCCGGCGGTGCAGCCCGGCCCCCATGCCGCCTGGTCGGACCTGGGCGGCGCGATCGGCTGGCTCACCCTCGGCGCGCTGGCGAGCCAGTTCGTCGTCAACGCCGCGCCGGTGGCGGTCAACGTCCTCGCCGGCCCGGACGACCAGGCCCGTGCCGGCGTCTTCGTGAGCGTGCTCGTCCTCGCCCGGGTCCCGCTGTTCCTCTTCGCCGCCATCCAGGCCTCGTTCCTGCCGGGGATGGCCGCACTGGCGGCCGCCGGCGACGTCGCCGGGTTCCGGCGACGGCTGAACCTGGTGACCATGGGCGTCGCCGCCCTGGGTGTCGCTGGCCTCCTGGTCATCGTCGCCATCGGCCCCTGGTTGGTCCGCCTGCTCTACGGTCCCGATTTCGTCACCACGCGAACCGACCTGTGGCCCCTCGCCGCCGCGAGCGGGTTGTTCATGGTCGGGTCGGCCGTGGGGCAGGCGCTGATCTCCGTGCGGGGCTACCGGGCATCGGTCGCCGGCTGGCTGGCCGGGGCCGCCACCTTCGTGGTGGTCCTGCTCGTTCCGGTGCGGCTGGAACTGCGGGTCGGCTACGCCTTCCTCGCCGCCAGCGCCGTGGCCGTCGTCGTCCTGCTGGTCGGCATGCGCCTCCGACTCCGGCACCCCCTCACCGCCGCACCGGGCGACCCGGTGGCGGCCCTCCCGACCCGAGAGGACCCCTCGTGGACGTGACCGCGGTCGTGCTCGCCTACGGCGACCAGCCCTACCTCTACGACGTCGTCGACCGGGCGCTGGAGTCCACCGGGGTCGACGTGCAGGTCGTCGTGGTCGACAACGGCTGCACCAGCCCCTCGTTGGACGGGCTGCGCGGGCGGGCGGGGGTGACGTTGCTCGAGCCGGGGACCAACACCGGGTTCACCGGCGGGTGCAACCTGGGCGCCGCCGCCACGGACACCGAGTACCTGGCCTTCATCAACTCGGACGCCGTCGTCGAGCCCGAGGCACTGGCCGCGCTGGTCGGGGTCGCCGCCCGGCCCGAGGTCGGGCTGGCGTCGGCGAGCCTCCGGCTGGCCGCCACTCCGGACCTGCTGAACACCGACGGCAACCCGGTCCACGTGCTCGGCCTGTCCTGGGCGGGGCACCTCGGCGAGCCCGCCGCCTCTCACGCCGTCGAGAAGCGCATCCCCAGCGCCACGGGCGCGGCCGTCGCCGTCCGGCGCGACGTCTGGGCGAGCCTCGGCGGCTTCACCACGGAGTTCTTCGCCTACCTGGAGGACGCCGACCTCTCGCTCCGCTGCTGGCAGCAGGGCTGGGACGTGGTGTACGTGCCGTCAGCGGTGGTGCTGCACCACTACGAGTTCGGCCGGAACCCGGCCAAGTTCTACCTGCTGGAGCGCAACCGGCTCGCGCTCGTGCTGAGCCTCTACCAGGCCCGCACGCTGCTGCTGCTCGCCCCGGCGCTGCTCGTCTTCGAGGTGGCCATGTGCGCCGTCGCGGCGGCCGGCGGGTGGCTGCCCGCCAAGCTCCGCGGCTACCGCTGGCTGCTCACCGAGCGCCGCTGGCTGCTCGGCCACCGGCGTGCCGTGCAGGACGCCCGGCGACGCAGCGACCGCGAGCTCGCGCCCCTGCTCACCGCGCACTTCGACCAGAGCGTGCTGCCGCTACCCGTGGGCGGCGCGCTGATGAACGGGGTGATGGCTGCGTACTGGCAGCTCGTCCGCCGGCTCCTCTGACGCGGCGGCCATCGCCTCGACGTGCCGCAGCGCCGCCTCGGACAGCGCGACCTGGCGGGCCAGCAGCACCAGCCGTGCTTCCTGCTCGCGGAACCGCGCACTCGTGCTGCCGACCAGGTAGACGACCACGAGCGCCAGCGCGTACAGCAGCAGGTCGGTACCGCGGGTGACGCCGGTCACGTCGGCGAGCGCTTGGAGGAGGTCGGGGAAGAGCACCGCCAGCGCACCCGCCAGCACGGTGACGGCAGCGAAGATCTTGCGCCGCGCCTGGCCGCGCAGGGACGCGCGCGACCGCAGCGACAGCACGACGGCCAGCACGAGTGCCGGCACGAGGACGATCTGGATGATCACTTGCGGCTCCAGTGGGTGACCCGGTGCGCGGCCACCTCGGCGAGGATGTTGACGCTGTTGAGCAACGGCTGACCCTTGGACCTCGAGTAGTCCGTGTACAGGATGTGCACCGGGAACTCGACGATCCGGTAGTCGGGCCGGGTCAGGTGGCGCTCGAGCTGCGAGGCGTAGGCCATGCCGGCGTAGGACAGCCGGACGTCGGCGGCCACGTGCCGGGCGACGATGCGCAGACCGTTGTGCGCGTCGGTCAGCGTCGTGCCGCCGCGGCGGTTGAGCAGCTTGGCGGCGGTGCGGAGGATGACGCGGCGCAGCGGGCTCATCTGGGTGGGACCCTCGTCCTCCAGGAACCGGGAGCCCATGACGACGTCGTAGCCCTCGCGGATCTTGGCGATCATGCCGAGCAGGTCGTGCACCTGGTGCTGGCCGTCGGCGTCGAAGCAGGCGATGTACTGGGCGTCGGTGAGCATGAGCGCCGCCTCGAACCCGGTCTGCAGCGCACCGCCGGCCCCGAGGTTGATCGGGTGGCTGACCCGGAACGCGCCGGCCTTGTCGATCTCGTCGGCGGAGTTGTCGGTGCTGGCGTCGTCGACCGCGATGACCGAGAGCCCGGCGCCCACCAGTTCGGCGATCACCCCACCAACGACCGGGGCCTCGTTGAACACCCGGACGACCACGACGGTGTCGCCCCACTCACCGGCGGGCTGGTTGGGCTCGGGGACACGGGGGGTGCCGTGCTCGCCGTCCATCGGTCCCGATGCTAGCTCCGCCGCGTCCCCGAACTGGCGCCGCGCCACGGTTCCCTGCATCGAGCACCTCCGGTCCAGGCGTCGGGGCCGGCGCCCGTCGGCGCCGGCGCCGGACCGGTCCGTACCGGCGACGCCACGGCCAGGATGCGCGCTCGTCGCCCTCCGCGGTCGGGACACTCCGGAGCGGCTGCCCCACCTCGTCCCACCCGTCACACGCGCACCCGGCGTGCTCAGCCGTACGCCGCGCCGAGCCGCCCGGTGACCTCGCCCAGCAACCGCTTGACCTGCTCGGCGTCTGCGATCGGGCACACCATCGTCACGTCTGCCGTGTGCACCACCACGCTGTCCCGGACGCCGACCAGCGCGACCAGGTGCGCCGGGTCGTCGCTGAGGACGACGTTGCCGGTGCTGTCCAGCGCGACCACCAGCCCGCGGACGGCGTTGCCCGCCCCGTCGGCGTCCAGCGTGTGCGCCAGCGCCGGCCAGGACCCCACGTCCAGCCAGGACACGTCGAGGTCGACCACGACGACACGGCCCGGTTCGGCCGCGGCCGGCTCGAGGACGGCGTAGTCGACGCTGATCTTCGGCAGCGTGGGGAACACCTCGGCCAGCACCTCGTCGCGCGCCGGTCCGGCCGGGGCCGCGACGACCCGGGTGAGCCCGGCGGCGGACTCCGGGAGGTGCTCGGCGAGCGCGTCGAGCACCGTCCGGGCCCGCCACACGAACATGCCCGAGTTCCACAGGTACTCACCGGAGGCCAGGTACGCCTCGGCGGTGGCCCGGTCGGGCTTCTCCCGGAACGCCACCACCTCGGCGGCGCCGGGCACCTCGGTCGGCGCTCCCCGGTGGACGTAGCCGAAGCCGGTGGCCGGCGCCGTCGGGGAGATGCCCAGGGTGACCAGCGCGTCCGGCCGGTCGGCGAGGACGTCGTAGGCGGTCCTCAGAGCGGCGGCGAACCGGTCGACCGGCCGGATAACGTGGTCGGCGCTGACCACGGCCAGCTCGGCGTCCGGGTCGACGTCGGCCACGAGGGCTGCGGCCAGGCCGACGGCGTTCGCCGTGTCCCGCGCGGTCGGCTCCAGGACCAGTCGGTCCGCGCCGAGCTCGGGGAGCGCCGCCCGCACCTGGTCGGCGTAACGGGCGGCCGTGCACACCCAGATCTGCGCGGTCGGGAGCACCGCCTGGAGCCGGGCGAACGCCTCGGCGAGCAGGCTGTGCGCGCCGCCACCCTCCTCGGCGACGACGTCGAGGAGCTGCTTGGGCCGCTCGGCCCGGGACAGCGGCCACAGCCGCGTCCCCGACCCGCCGGCCATGATCACCGCATGCCGCACTGCCCAGCTCCTGCCCCTGCGTTCAGTGGAGGTCCTCGGCGCCACGCTGGAAGCGCGCGCCGGCGGCCACCCGGCCGCTCACGTAGGAGACCAGCATCCGGGCCCCCAGACCGGCCCGGAGCGCAGTCCTGAGCGGCGCGTTCACCCGTCCGGGGTGCTGGCCGGAGAGGTAGCGCAGCGCACTGGTGTGGTGGACCCGCTGCATGCGGTGCGGCTCCCGGCGGGTGGCGTGCCCGCCCTCGTGCACCACCACGGCGCTCGGGGCGTACACGTGCAGCCACCCCCGCCGGCCCAGGCGCTCGGCGAGGTCGACGTCCTCGAAGTACATGAAGTACCCCGGGTCGAAGCCACCGACCGACCAGAACGCGGCCACGTCGACGAGGAAGCAGGAGCCCGACAGCCAGCCCGCGGTGCGTTCACGCGGCGCCTCGCGCTCCCGCCGGTACCTGGCCGTCCACGGGTTGGCGGGCCACACCCAGCCGAGCGCGGCGTGCCCGATGCCGGTGGAGAGCTCGGGGAGGTCCCGGGCCGACGGGTACAGCTCGCCGTCGGGCGTGCGGATGGCCGGACCGACGGTGGCGGCGCGCGGCCAGCGCCGGGCGGCGGCCAGCAGCTCGTCGACCGAGCCGGGTTCGAACCGGACGTCGGGGTTGGCCACCAGCGCGTACCCGGACTCGAGGCCGGCGAGGCCGGCGTTCGCCGCGGCGCCGTAGCCGACGTTGCCGCCCGTCGGGAGGAAGCGGACGTCGGCGCGCTGACGGGCGGCCTGCTGCGGGATCCCGTCCGTGGAACCGTTGTCTGCCAGGACGACCTCGACCGGTCGGGTCGTGGCCTCGGCCAGCGAGTCGAGGAAGCCCTGCAGAGCGTCGCCGGGTGAGTACGTGACGGCGACGACGCGCAGCGGCTCCTCGATGGGGGCGGGGGGCACCCGGTGAGCCTAGTGCTGCGGTAGGGACCGCCCCTGCAGGCTCCTGGCAGGTCCGGGGCGTCGTGTGCGGCACAATTCTCCTTCGCCCCGCGCACACGCGCGCAGCGACGCCTGTACCGAGGAGCTCTCCCATGTCCCGCACAGCCACCAGCCCGGCCGCCGGGACCGGCGCCACCGCGGCAGCCGGGCCGGCGGGACGGCGCTCCAGGCGTCCCGGGGGGCGGCGGGACGCGGCGGCCGCCGTCGTCGCGGCCGTCGTGGCCGCGTTGGTGTTCCTGGTCGTCCGTCGGAGCCTGATCGACGACGCCTACATCACGCTCTCCTACGCCCGGAACCTCGCCGAGCACTTCCAGTGGGGCCTGACCTCCTACCGGACGGCCAACAGCGCCACCTCCCCGCTGAACGTGCTGGTGCTGGGCCTGGGCACCTTCGTGGTCCGGGACGCCATCTGGGGTCTGGGCCTGGTCTTCGTCCTGCTCAACACGGTGCAGGCCTGGGGGCTGTCCCGGCTGGGCCGCCGGCTGGACCTGGCACCTGGCGCCGGGTTGCTGGCCTGGCTCGCCGTGGCGCTCAGCCCCCTGATGCTGTCCATCGTCGGGATGGAGATGACCCTCGCGGTCACCCTGCTCGTGTGGCTGGTCGTCTCCGCCGTCGAGGACCGGGTGGTCCTCTTCGGGTTGCTCACCGCCGCCCTCGGCCTCACCCGGCTCGACCTGCTGGTGTTCCCGTTGGTCCTGCTGCTGACCACGCGGGCGCTGCGCCGGAGGGTGCTGCTGGTGGCCGCCGTCGCCCTGGCCGCGAGCCTGCCGTGGTACCTGTTCAGCTGGCTCGCCCTGGGCGCCCTGCTCCCCGACACGCTGATCATCAAGACCGGGAACGGTGTGGCCTGGGGGCCGTGGAGCTTCTGGAACGGGCCGCTGCTGTACTACCGCGCCTACGAGACGGCGACGGTGCTCACGCTGGTGCCCGCCGCCGTCGGCGGGCTCGCCCTCCTGGCGTGGTTCGCCACCGGCGCCTGGCGCCGCGCCGCGTGGCGTGGGATGGGCCCGGTGGCTGCCCTCGGGGTGGCCGGCGTGCTGCACTACTGCGCGTACTGGCAGCTCTCCCCGCCGCCGTTCCACTGGTACTACGCACCCTCGGCGTGCGCGCTGATCCTGACCGCCGTCCTGTTCCTCGGGCGCGCCGCAGCGGCGCGCGGGCAGGCCGGGGACGAGGCAGGGACAGCCGACGTCGGACCTCAGTGGAGCACCGGGCGCCGGGTGGTGGCCGGGCTCGCCGCGGTGGCCGTCGGCGCGCTGCTCGCCGTGGACATCGGTTTCCTGGTGACCCGCCCGCTCCCCTGGGTGCAGTCGGTGATCAGCACGAACTGGGCGACCGCTGCGGGCTACCAGGCCATCGGGGACGACCTGCGCGAGTCGACCCGGGGTCAGGTCGTCGGCAGTCCCGGCGAGATCGGCACGCTGGCCTACTACTGCGAGTGCGACATCGTCGACGTCTTCTCCGACCGCGGGGCCATCGTGCCGCTGGTCGAGCAGCGCGAACGCGAGGCCGGCCCCGTCATGCGGGCGGTGCTGCGGGTGAACTTCGCCCGGTTGGACCGCGACCAGCAGCCGGCCGAGCAGACGCGCGCCCTCGTCTACACCCCCGGCCCGGACGCCGGCGGCGGCTGGCCGGTGTCCTCGACCTGGCTCGGCCCGGGCAGCTTCCGGCTGGAGGAGGTCGAGCCGAACGGATGACCACCGGGAGGTCGGTGTGGCCACTGCGCACTGGAGGGGCACGGCTGCCGGGCACGGCAGCCGCTCCCGGTCGGTCAAGGTAGCGTCGGGCCGGTGAGTTCGACTCCTCCAGACCTCGTCATCGTCGGCTCCGGCTTCTTCGGTCTGACGGTCGCCGAGCGCGTCGCCACCCAACTCGACCGCCGGGTGCTGGTCATCGACCGACGGGACCACCTCGGCGGCAACGCCTACTCCGAGCCGGAGCCCGAGACCGGCATCGAGGTCCACCGGTACGGTGCGCACCTGTTCCACACGTCCAACAAGCGCGTCTGGGACTACGTGAACCAGTTCACCGAGTTCACGAAGTACCAGCACAAGGTCTACTCGATCTACGACGGCCAGACCTACTCGCTGCCGATCAACCTGGCCACCATCTGCCAGTACTTCGGCAAGAGCTTCAGCCCCGAGGACGCCCGGGCCCTGGTCGCCGAGCAGGCGGGGGAGATCGACACCGCCGAGGCCGCGAACCTCGAGGAGAAGGCGGTCTCGCTGATCGGCCGCCCGCTGTACGAGGCCTTCATCCGGGGCTACACGAAGAAGCAGTGGCAGACCGACCCCACCGAGCTGCCCGCCGCGGTGATCGCCCGGCTGCCGGTGCGCTACACCTTCGACAACCGCTACTTCAACGACACCTACGAGGGGCTCCCGGTCGACGGCTACACCGCCTGGCTGACCCGGATGGCCGACCACCCCAACATCGAGGTGCGGCTCTCGACCGACTACTTCGACGTGCGGGACCAGCTCCCCAGCGACGTCCCGACCGTCTTCACCGGCCCGATCGACAAGTACTTCGGGTACGAGGCCGGCGAGCTCGGCTGGCGCACCCTGGACTTCGAGACCGAGGTGCTGCCGATCGGGGACTTCCAGGGCACGTCGGTGATGAACTACGCCGACGAGACCGTGCCCTACACCCGGATCCACGAGTTCCGGCACTTCCACCCGGAGCGGGACTACCCGACCGACAAGACCGTCGTCGTCCGTGAGTACTCGCGTTTCGCCGAGTCCGGTGACGAGCCGTACTACCCCATCAACACCCCCGAGGACCGGGCGAAGCTCGAGCGCTACCGCGAGCTCGCCGCTGCGGAGGCCGCCGAGAAGCGCGTGCTGTTCGGCGGTCGGCTGGGCACCTACAAGTACCTGGACATGCACATGGCGATCGGCTCGGCGCTGAGCATGTTCGACAACCGCATCCGTCCCTTCTTCGATCAGGGCGGGTCCCTCGACGGCCGCCTCGACGACTGACCCTGAGGACTGATCCACCATGAGCGCCACCACGACCGAAACGACCGTGGAGCCCGACGCCCCGGTCTCCCCCGAGATCGTCAGCGAGCCGGACGCCGAGGACCTCGCCCCGGGCAAGGCTGTCCAGCTGCTCCAGCGGGTGCTGATGCCCCGGCCCGCTGACCAGATCAAGGTCCGCAGCCTCTACCTCGACGAGGTGAACTCAGCGAGCCGGGTCCGCGCCCGCGACCGGTTCACCGCCGAGATCGCCGGGGCCTCCGAGCTCTCGTTCGCCACCTACTTCAACGCCTTCCCGGCCAGCTACTGGCGGCGGTGGAGCGTGCTGGAGACCGTGGTGCTCCAGGTCGCCGTCGCCGGGACCTGCCGCGTCGACGTCTACCGGTCCAAGGCCGACGGCGAGTCGATGCACGTCACCGGGGCCACCCACGAGGGCAGCAGCGAGCGGACGCTGGAGTTCGAGCTCGACCTCGGGCCGTTCATCGACGGTGGCTGGTACTGGTTCGACGTCACCACCGAGGAGACCACCACGGTGCGGAGCGCCGGCTGGTACGCGCCGCAGGCGCCGGCCGAGCAGCCCAAGCTGGGCATCGGCATCTGCACGTACAACCGCCCGGTGGACGCCGTCGCCGCCCTGACCGCGCTGGTCGAGGACGACGCCGTGCGCGACCTCCTGCACCTGGTCACCGTGGCCGACCAGGGCACCAACAACGTCCGCGACGCTGCCCGCTACCCGGAGATCGCCGAGGCGCTCGGCGACCGGCTGCGGATCGTGGAGCAGCCCAACCTCGGCGGCAGTGGCGGCTTCGCCCGGACGATGCACGAGTCGTTCACCAACAGCGACGTGACCCACCACATCCTGCTCGACGACGACATCCAGCTCGAGCCCGACAGCATCCTGCGCGCCCGCGCCTTCGCGGCCTACGCGCAGAAGCCGATGCTGGTGGGCGGCCAGATGCTGGCCCTGCAGGACCGCTCGGTGCTGCACACCATGGGCGAGATCGTCGACCGGTCGAACTTCTTCTGGCGCAACGCCCCCAACACCCAGTACTTCCACGACTTCGGTGAGCGGTCGCTGCGCCAGTCCCCGGACCTGCACCGGCGCATCGACGTCGACTACAACGGCTGGTGGATGTGCCTGATCCCGCGCGCCGTGTTCGAGGACATCGGCATGCCGCTGCCGGTCTTCATCAAGTGGGACGACGCGGAGTACGGCCTGCGGGCCTTCGCAGCCGGCTTCCCGACCGTCTCGCTGCCGGGCACGGCGATCTGGCACCTCTCCTGGGGGGACAAGGACGACGCCAGCGACTGGCAGGCCTACTTCCACATCCGCAACCGGCTCATCTCGGCGGCTCTGCACTCCCCGTACAAGCACGGTGGCAAGCTGTTCGCGGAGATGGTGCGGCACGACCTGCGGTTCCTCATCAACCTGCAGTACTCCACGGTGGAGCTGCACCAGATGGCCTACCGCGACTTCCTGGCCGGCCCCGGCACCCTGTTCGAGGACATGCCCGGTTCCGTGCTCAAGGCCCGGGAGAAGCGCCGGACGCACCCCGACGGGCGGGTGCTGACCAACACCGGTGACCTGCCGTTGCCGTCGATGAGCACCGCCGAGGCGCTGCGCTTCCGGCGCATCCCGGTCACGCCGGCACAGATCGGCAAGACCCTGGTGAAGGCCATCGCGCACAACGCCTCGGCCGTCGACCCGGCGCACCGGGAGGTGCCGCAGCTCAACCTGGCCTTCCAGGACGCCCAGTGGTTCCTGCTCGCCCGGCTGGACAGTGCCACGGTCGGGACGGCCGACGGGCGCGGGATCACCTTCCGACAGCGCGACCCGCGCGCCTTCCGCCACCTCTTCGCCCAGTCGACGCAACTGTTGCGCCGCATGTACGCCGAGTGGCCGGAGCTGCAGCAGCGCTACCAGGCCGCCGCGGCGGAGCTCACCTCGGTCGAGCGCTGGGGCAAGGCGTTCGAGTCCTGGGGATCCACCCGGGTCTGAGGCGTTCCAGCCTGACGAAGGCCCCCGTCCGCTGGACGGGGGCCTTCGTCAGGCGTCGGGCCGGGTGAACCGTTCGTGGCGGCCGGCCCGGGTCAGCCGCAGCCAGTCGCGCCAGCCCGCGCGGTCGCGGCGGGTGACCAGGAACAACCAGCCGAAGCGGACGAACTCCAGGGGCAGCAACCAGCGCATGCCGGGTTGCGCCATCAGGTAGCCGCGGTTGCGGTAGGTGAAGTAGCGCTTGACCTCGTTGGCCGGGTACTGGGCGGACAGCCGCCCGCCGAGGATGGGCTGGAACTCGGACGTCCCCTCGGGGTGCACGTAGGCGGCGGCCACGCAGGTGCCGAAGGGCAGGCCTGCCCGGAGCATCCTGCGGTGCACCTCGGTCTCGTCACCGCGGAAGAACAGCCGGTAGTCCGGCACCCCCACGACGTCGAGGGTGTCGGCGCGGAACAGCGCGCCGTTGAAGAGGGACGCGTAGTCCCGGAGCACCTCCACCCCGGCGAAGTCGCTGCGCCGGCGGCGCCAGCGCAGCCCACGGCGCAGCGGGAACGCCAGCCGGTCCGGGTCGGCGAGGTCGGTGACCAACGGGGACACCTCGGCCAGTCCGTGCCGCTGGGCGGTGTCCAGCAACGTGGCCAGGACCGTCGCGTCGGCCGGCCGGCCGTCGTCGTCGGCGCACCAGACCCAGTCCGCGCCCAGCGCCAGGGCGTGCAGCATGCCGAGCGCGAAGCCGCCGGCCCCGCCGAGGTTCCGCTCGCTGGGCAGGTAGGTGACCGGGAGGCCGCTGTCCCGCACGACGGCCTCCGCGGGCTGGTCGACCCCGTTGTCCACCACGACCACGTGGTCGGGGCGGCGGCTCTGCCCGGCGATGGCGGCCAGACTTCCCCGCAGCTGGTCCCCGCGGTGCCGCGTCACGATCACGGCGACGACGAGACCGTCGGTCACGGATGGCCCTTGTACGCCCGGAGGACGTCCTCGAGCTCGCCCTGCTGCCGGATCTGGCCGTGCTCCATCCAGATGGCGGTGTCGCACAGCTCGCGGAGGAACTCGTCGGAGTGCGAGGCGAAGACCAGGAGCCCGGCCCGGTCGACCAGCTCGGACAGCCGCTTCTTCGACTTCTCCAGGAAGGCCGCGTCGACCGCGCCGATCCCCTCGTCGAGCAGCAGGATCTCCGGGTCGATGCTGGTCACCACACCCAGGGCCAGCCGGACCCGCATGCCCGTGGAGTAGGTGCGCAGCGGCATCCGCAGGAAGTCACCGAGCTCGGTGAAGTCGGCGATGTCGTCGACCCGCTTCTCCATCTCCTTGCGGGTCATGCCGAGGAACAGACCCCGGATCATGATGTTCTCCAGCCCGGAGATCTCCGGGTCCATGCCGACCCCGAGGTCGAAGACCGGGGCGACCCGACCGCGGATCTCCGCGGTACCGCGGGTGGGCTCGTAGATGCCGGCCAGCAACCGGAGCAGCGTCGACTTCCCGGCGCCGTTGTGGCCGACCAGCCCCACCCGGGCGCCGTGGTCGAGCTGCAGGGAGATGTCGCGAAGCGCCTCGATGATGGGCACCTTGCTCTCGCTGGCGATGTTCCCGCCGACCAGGCCCATGACGGTCTTCTTCAGCGACCGGCTCTTGGCGTCGAAGATCGGGAAGTCGACGCAGGCGTCCTTGGTGGTGATGCCGATCGGCTGGCTCGAGGACACGCTCACACCCAGTAGGAGACGCGGGACCGGTACTTGCGCAGCACCACGAGGGTGACCGCCCAGCCGACCACCGTGATGCCGAGGACGATGACCCACTGCCGCAGCAGCTGGTCCTGGCCGAGGAGCGGCCGGCGGACGATCTCGACGAAGTGCAGGAAGGGGTTGAACTCCGCCAGCCGGGCACGTTCGGCGACGGCGGGGTTCGGGCTGTTCAGCAGCTGGTCGTAGATCCAGACGATCGGGGTGAGGAAGAACATCAGCTGGACGACGCTCTGGGTGATCGGCGCCAGGTCCCGGAACCGGGTCGTGACGATCCCGAGGAGGATCGCCACCCAGGCACCGTTGGCGGCCAGCAGACCGAAGGCGGGCACCACCGCCACGACCGTCCAGTGCAGGTGCTGCGGGAAGACCACCAGCATGACCAGGTAGACGATCATGTTGTGCAGGAACAGCAGCGTCTGCCGCCAGACGAGCCGGTACACGTGCACGCTCAGCGGCGCGGGCAGGTGCTTCATCAGCCCTTCGTTGGCGATGAAGACCTCGGAACCCTCGAGGATGCACCCGCTGATGAACGCCCAGACGATGAAGCCGACCAGGATGTAGGGGAGCTGGGTGGCGAGGTCGTTGTCGAACAGGCCTGCGTAGAGGATGCCCAGGGCGATGGCGGTGACGGCCATGCTGATGGTGATCCAGAGCGGGCCGAGGACCGATCGCCGGTAGCGCTGCTTGATGTCCTGCCAGCCCAGGTGGCCCCACAGCTCGCGCTGGTCCCAGCCGCCGGTCAGGTCGCCGAGGGCACGCCCCCACGACCGGGACGCCGACTCCACGGCTGCGCTCGACACGAGAGACGACGGTACCCGCCCGCCCTCCGGGGACCGGACACCCCGGACAGCGGGGTGCCCGCCCGGCCACTCCCGGCGCAGTCGCACCAGCAGCATCACTGAGTGTCGCTGGTCGGCAGCTCCCCGCCACCGGAAGCCGACTAGCCTGGCCACGTCCACCGGCCGCCCGCGGCAACGGACCGGCACCGGACCGACCTGCACCCGCCGCTCGCTGCGGCCGCACCTCAGACGGGATCCCCTCGCCTTGCCTCTTGACGCAGTCGTCGTCCTGGCCGTCACCGTGCTGGTGGTCTTCCTCCCCGGAGCCCTCGTCGCGACGGCGGCCGGGCTGCGGACCTCGCTGGCCGTCGCGACCGGGCCGCTGATCACCTACGGCCTGGCGACGGTGACCGGCACGGCTGCGGGCCACGTCCACCTGCGCTGGGGTCCCTGGCTGCTGCTCGGCGAGGCGGTCGTGGTGAGCGTCGTCCTGCTCCTCGCCCGCAGTCGCGGTCGCGCGCGCGAGGTGCCCGCGCTGCTGCCCGTGGCCCGGCGGCCCGGCGCCCGCGACCTCGTCATCGGTGCAGGTGTGCTGACCGGCGCCCTGGTGTCGGCCTTCGTGCTGCAGCGGAACATGGGCGGCCTCGGCCGTCCCAACCAGGACTGGGACTACACCTTCCACGCGAACGCGACCCGGTTCATCTCCGACACCGGGGACGTCGACCCCACGGCCCTCCGCGCGATCAACGACTGGGAGTCCAGCGGCTTCTTCTACCCGAACGCCTACCACGCGGTCGCCGCGGCGGCGCGGAACGCGTCCGGCTCCTCGGTCTTCGAGGCGCTCAACAGCCAGACCCTGCTGATCTGCGCCATGGCCGGTCTCGGGCTGGCCGTCCTGCTGCGGGAGCTGCGCGCGCCCACCGCGGTGGCCGCCCTGACCCCGGTTCTGCTGGCCGGGTTCGCCAGCTTCCCGTACGACGTGATCTGGCGCGGCCCGCTGCTGCCGTACGGGACCGGCCTGGCCCTCCTCCCGGCCTTCCTCCTCCTGGTCCGGGCCGTGGTCGAGCAGCGCAGTCCGGCCCTGGTCGTGCTGGCCGCCCTGGGCGGCGCCGGGCTGCTCGGCCTGCAACCGGCCACTGCGCTGTCCGGCGCGGTGCTCGCCCTGCTGTTCGTCGTCGCCCGCTGGGTGTCCCGTCGTCAGGTCCCGGGGCGGGAGGCCGCCCTGCTGCTGGCCGCCGGCCTGACCACGGCGGTGATCGCGCTGCCCGACGTGCTCGGCTCCCTGCGCACCAGCTCCGGGGCGGCCACCCAGGTCGACTGGGCGGCTGTCGAGACGCCCGGGCAGGCGATCGGCGACCTCCTCTTCCTCGACCACGCCAAGCCGGGCCCGCAACTGGCCCTCGCCCTGCTGGTGATCGTCGGGCTGGCCTCCCTGCGATCCGCCCGGTACATGTGGTGGTGGCTGGCCGGTTCCGGGCTCGCCTTCTACCTGTTCGTCCTCGCCGCGTCCTACGACACCGACCTCGCCGAGACCGTCACGAGTCCGTGGTGGAACGACCGCTGGCGCTTCGCCGCGTGGGCGGTCCTGGGCATGGCCCCGCTGGCCGCCCACGGGCTGTGGCGGGTCGCCGTGGTGGTGGGCTCGTGGGCCGGGCGGGAGAACCGGCCGCTGGCGGGCCTGCGCCCCTGGGCGCAACGGACGGCGACCGCCGCGGTGGTCCTGCTGGTGGTGGTCGTCTCCTCGAGCGGCCTCTACACCGGTGACAACGGCGGCCGGGTCGCCGAGGCCTACCAGGACGACCAGTACCTCAACGGCGCGGAGGTGGCCGCCATGTCCTGGCTGGCCCCCCGCGTCGGCCCCGACGAGACGGTGATGAACGACCCCGTCGACGGATCGGCCTACATGCTGGCGCTGGACGGGATCCGGCCGTTGTTCGGTCACCAGGTCCCCCAGGTCACCTACGCCGACGTCGGACCGACGCAACGGGCGCTGCTGGAGCGGTTCAACTGCCTGGACAGCGACGCCGACGTCCGGGCGGCCATCGAGCGGATGCACGTCCGGTACGCGTTCCTCGGCTACGGGTTCGTCCGCAAGAACTCCCACCGGGCCCCCGGCATGGAGGCGCTCGAGACCTCTCCGTCGCTGCACCTGGTCTACGACCGGGACGGGGTGCGGATCTACGAGATCCAGCTGCAGCCCGTCGCGGACCAGGCACTGGCCGCCTGCTCCGGGTCCACCCGCCCCGACCAACCCGGCTGATCCACCGTCCGGCCGAGGGCCGCACGGGGAGACGACGAGAGGCCGGCCCCGCCCGAGGGCGGTGCCGGCCTCTCCTGCGTCCGTCCGTCAGTAGCGGCGGGAGACCCCCACCGTGTCCGCGGAGCCCTTCACCCAGGCACCGGCCACGGCGCCGTCGCCGGCGTCACCGAAGGGGAACACGCGGTCGGCGACACCGGTCGCGTTGGTGTCCCGGAGGAAGAAGGTGTTCCCCCGGCGGATCCCGATCGTGTCGCTGCCGTTGCCGTCCCAGTCCCCGACGAGGGGCAGGTCGCCGGGTCCGCCGTACCAGACCGCCACGTCGGTGGTCGGGCGGAGGTTGCTCTGCGTCAGGTAGAAGACGCCGGCCCGCCACACGCCGACGGTGTCGTAGCCGTCCCGGTTCCAGTCCCCGGCGACCAGCGTGTCGCCCGGGGCGCCGAACGCGTACTGGCCGTCGGCCACACCCGTCGTGAGGCTGTTGCGCAGGTAGACCATGCCGTTGCGGTAGACGCCCACGGTGTCCTTGCCGTTCCCGTCCCAGTCGCCGCAGACCGGCTGGTCCCCCTTCTCGCCGAAGCCGAACGAGACGTCGGCCGTGCTGCCGCCGTTGCCGAGCAGGAACACGCCGTTGCGGAACACCCCGGCCGTCGACACACCGTCACCGTTCCAGTCGCAGGTGAGCGGGATGTCGCCCGTGTCACCGAAGCCCACGGCCGTGGCGCTCGCGCCGGCGGCGTTCTTCGACGCCCGGTAGACGGTCGGTCCCGTGGGGTCGGCCGGCGGGGTCGGCGCCGCCACGGGGACCGCGCTGACGACGAACCAGTCCGACTTCAGGCCGAGCTGGGTGCGCATCGTCGCGCCGGTGACCGACACCGTCTTGGTCGTGCCCACCACGTCGACCTTGGTGACCCGCCCGCCGTCGGCGCCGAGGCCGTTCCGCGCGGTCACCCGGACGTCGACCAGGGTGCCGACGCCGAAGGCGTTGGCGATCGTGGTGGACGGCACGACCTGGGTCCAGTCGTGGTGCGGCGAGGCGCTGTCGCCGTCGTCCTGGACGGCCGGGAAGGTCCCCCCGGCCGTCCAGCCCCCGGTCGACGAGCTGAACTCGGTGCGGACGACGGCCCCTGAGGAGTTCCGCAGCACGACCCCCGCGGTACCGGCGATGGCCGCATCGGTACGCCGGTCCTCGAGCGCGCCGTAGTTGGTGCCGGCACCGAGGTAGACCTGGCAGGACGTCGTGTCGCAGGTCTTCGCCCAGTTCCACCGCGCCTCGGCCCAGGCGTACGAGCGGGCGGCGACCGCCTGGCTCTTGAGCGCCTCGATGCCCCTGCCGCCCCCGGCGTCGCCCCAGCTCGCCGGCGACTCGCGGGGCACCACGCCCCGCAGGTAGTCCTCCATCGCGACGGTGTTGACCGTGCGCTGCGCGCTGCCGTCCCAGACGACCGAGAGCTCACCGCGGTACTGCTTGGTCGCGCCCGTGGCGCAGAGGGTGAGCATCGAGCGCAGGTCGTCGCCCGGGGCGACGGTCGAGACCGCGCGGCCGTTCGGGATGGTCGTCGTCCAGACCGTGGGGCTGCCGCAGCCGTAGCTGGTGGACAGCAGGAACGACCCGTCACCGCGCGCCTGCACCCGGGCCGCCGACCCGGCGCCGACCGGGACGCCGCCGACGGTGAAGGGCTTGCCGGAGGTGACCAGGAGGTCCTGGCCGTCCTGCCCGGTCAGCGCGACGGTGATCGGCGCGTTCGGCTGCTGCGACTGCGTCGTCCCGCCGTAGTAGCGCGACAGGATCTGGCTGTAGCCCCAGCCGCTGTTGACGGCGTACCCGTACGCACCCCACTGGCCCAGGCCGCGACCGTGACCCCAGCCGTGCCCGGTGAAGGTGACGTCACCGGTGAGCGCCGCCTGCGCCGGCGCGGGCGCGGTGAGCGCCAGGCCCCCGAGCAGCCCGGTGCCCGCCAGCACCACCCCCAGCCAGCGCCTGAGCCGGTTGCCGGTGTCAGTACCCACGGATGACCCCCACGGTCGTGGTGCGGTTGCCGTCCCAGTCGGCGACCAGCGGGTGGTCGGGGCTGTCACCGAAGGACACGACCGAGTCGGCCACGGCCTTGGTCAGCGAGTTGGCCAGGTAGAAGCGCCCGGCGCGGAAGACGCCGGCGGAGTCGCGGCGGGCACCGGTCCAGTCGCCCGCGACCGCCCAGTCGCCCGGGTCACCGAAGCGCATGCTGGCGTCGGCCAGCGGACGCAGGTTGCTGTTGGCGTAGTAGAAGGTGGCGTTCTGGTACACCGCGACGGTGTCGTAGCCGTCGCCGTTCCAGTCGCCGACGAGGGGCTGCGCGTCCCAGTTCCCGTAGGCGAAGTGGCCGTCCGCCACGCCACCGGAGTTGCTGTTCTTCAGGTAGAAGACCCCGCTGCGCCAGATGCCGACGGTCTCCTTGCCGTCGCCGTCCCAGTCGCCGCAGATGGGCGTGTCCCCCTCGTCGCCGTAGGAGAACTCCGCCGAGGGCGTGGCCGCGGAGTCGTTCGAGTTGAAGAGAAAGAAGCGCCCGGCGCGGAAGACCCCGATGGTCTCGGTGCCGTTGCCGTCCCAGTCGCAGGCCAGCGGCACGTCCCCAGCGTCGCCCCGCTGGGTCACCCACTCCGCGGTGCCGCTGCCCTTGCTGTTGCGCAGCAGGACCTGGGGCCCGGCACCCGTCTGCACCGCCGGCCCGGCTGCGTCCATCTTGGCCGCCACCAGCGCGCGGATCTGGTCCATCCGGCTGTACCCGTACCTGCCGGGGCACGCCGTGGCCCCGACGTCCCGGTGGGCGAAGACGGTGGGCAGCGTCACCGACACGCCCTTGGCGTACTTGGCCGTCCCGCCGCCCGCCGACGTCAGGGTCACCTTGCCCCGCGGGTCCACGCCGTAGAGCGACAGCTTCCAGGCGACGACGCTCGCGACCATGTCGATCATCACCGGCGTGGTGTCGACGAGGTCGTAGTTGCCCAGCATCGAGACGCCGAAGGTCTCGTAGTTGAAGCCGCCTGCGTGCGCTCCGATGACCGTGCTGGTCAGGCCACCGGACCGGCCCTCCCAGGCGCGGCCGAACTTGTCGACGACGACGTTGTAGCCGATGTCGCCCCAGCCCAGGCTCACGGCGTGGTAGGCGTAGATCGACCGCATGATCTTCGGGACGTCGTCGGCGGCGTAGTTGTTGCTGTCCGCGGTGTGGTGGATGGTCGCGGCCTTGATCGTCGGCGCGTACTCGTGGTCCCAGCCCATCAGGCTCTCGTCGGCGCCCCACTGGGCGCGCGAGTAGATGGCCGGCATGGTCGTCGCGGCGTGCGCCTGACCGGTCACCTGCGCGCCACCCGGCGCGGCGTCCGCGGCGCTGGTGCCCGGGTCGATCAGCTGGACCTGGACGTCCCGCGGCGTGGAGCCATCGGCGGACTGCACGATGACCTCGACGCCGTAGGCGTCGTCGGTCCAGTAGGGCGCCGTGCCCCCGCGGTACTCCTGCTCCGTGCCGGTCGACGTCATCTGCACGTCGTCCTGCTGGACGGGCGTCCAGTCGCTCCACACGCCGTGGGCGTTCTTCGTGCGCACGGTCACGGTGACGCCGGTGACGGTCGCGTCCTGGGCCCAGGTCACCCCGACGGTGGAGAAGTGCCGGGTGTCGGGCTGGGACACCGTCAGCGCCGGGACCCCCGGGATCTCGTCGCCGGAGCTCGCCACCGCGTCGGAGTCGTCGTCCGGGTCGACCGGCGCCGGGCTGGTCGGACCGGCCTGGTCCGCCGGGACGTCCGCCTCCGGGCCGGCGTCGAGGACCTCACCGTCCGAGGTGACGACGGCGGTGTCCTCCGGCTGCTGGACCGACCCGAGGTCGACCGCGTCGATGGACGGGGCCACCGGCTTGGCCTCCGGCGCGGGCGCGGCGTAGACCGGCAGCACGAGCAGGGTCCCGGTCAGGACGAGGAAGGCCACCAGGACCCCGGTGATGCGGCGCACGAGCAAGTCCTCCGAAGACAGACGACGACTGCTCGACAGCCAGGGCGTCGAGCACGTTCATCGCATTGTTCGGTGGACTGATCACTCTCCTTGAGTGACCGGCCGATCACGGAACGAAAAGTTGCTGTGGCACGCACCATCGGACCCGGCGGGGACGTTCCGTCACATCCGCCCCGCGGCAGACAGCCCGACAGGCCTCCCACCAGCCCGTCGGCCGCCCGGTCCGGCACGGGTGGTGCAGCCGGGACCGGTGGTCGTGGAGGGGCGGACACGGCGGCCCCGCCCCGCCGACTGCCCGGGACGCCCAGGACGCGGTCGTATGGTCGCTCCCGACCGCACAGCCGGACCGAGCCCGTCCGGGAGGCTGACCGCCCTCGGTCCCCGACGTGAGGACATCACCGTGAGCACCGACGAGCGCAAGGCGCCGGGCGCCTCCAGCGCCCTGCCGCCGCGGCTGGACCCCCGCGTCGGCCGCCCCGCCCGGCGCACCTCGCCGGGCAGCAGCGACGGACCGTCCGGCCGCGGTCGGACCCGCGCCGCCGTCGCCGCACGGGTGGTGGCCGGCCTGCTCTCCCTCGCGTTGCTCGTCACGACCGGGTGGGGCTGGTACCTGGGTCGGGTGGCCGAGGCGACCGTGAACCGCACCGACGCCATCCCCTCGTCCGGCAACGACGAGACGGTGGACACCGGCGAGGCGATGAACCTCCTGCTGGTCGGGAACGACAGCCGGGCCGCCCTCTCCGACGCCCAGCTGGCCGAGCTGAACGCCGGCGAGGACTCCGGCGTCAACACCGACACGATGATCCTGGTGCACGTCCCCGCCGACGGGTCGAAGGCCTCCTTCGTCTCCTTCCCCCGTGACTCCTACGTCACCATCCCCGGCCACGGCACGGACAAGCTGAACTCCGCCTACGCCTACGGCCGCCAGGACGCCCCCGCCGGCGCGTCGGAGGCGGCCCGGTCGGCGCAGGGCGCCCAGCTGCTGGTGCGGACCATCAGCCAGCTGACCGGGCTGCGGATCGACCACTACGCCGAGGTCGACCTGCTCGGCTTCTTCGAGCTCAGCAGCGTCGTCGGTGGTGTCGAGGTGAACCTCTGCAACGCCGTCGACGACTCGTTCTACTCGGGTGCGGTCTTCCCCGCCGGGGTGCAGACGATCAGCGGCGCCGATGCGCTGAAGTTCGTCCGGCAGCGGCACGAGCTCCCCCGCGGCGACTTCGACCGGATCATCCGCCAGCAGGTGTTCATCGCCGGCGTGCTCCGCAAGATGCTCTCCGACGACGTCCTGCTCGACCTCGGCAAGCAGCGGGAGCTGGTGTCCGCCGCCTCGGAGTCGCTGACCGTGGACCAGAACCTCAACCTCCTCCAGCTGGCCCAGCAGATGCAGTCGGTGACCGCCGGCAGCATCGACTTCCAGACCATCCCCTACGTCGGCGACGACGAGGACGACGAGGGCCGCTACATCCTGCGGCTGCAGGACGTCGACACCCTGCACCGCTTCTTCGCCGACCTGTCCGCCGAGCCCCAGGAGACCGCCGCACCGACGACGGCGGCCCCGGAGACCGTGCCGGCGGGCGACGTGTCGGTGGAGGTCTACAACGGCTCCGGCACCAGCGGGCTGGCCGGCAGCGCCGCCACGGCTCTCGAGGGAGCCGGGTTCGCGGTCACCAGCACGGGGAACGCCGACTCGATGGACCACACCACCACCGAGGTCCGTTACGCCGCCGGTGACGAGGCCCTGGCCACCACCCTGGCGGCCTCGATCCCGGGCGCCACCACCGCGCAGGTCGACGACGCCACCAGCGGCACGGTGCAGCTCGTCCTGGGCTCGGACTTCAACGGGGTGGGACAGGCCGTCACCGCGGCTGCGCCGGCACCGACGACCGAGGGCGAGGACCCCCGTACCGCTGCGGACACCACCTGCATCAACTGAGGTCCCCCGCCGGCCGCGCTGCCGGTCGGCACCGGGGGGCGGGTCCGCTGCGCTGGTCCCTCCCGGTCCTCGTGGCAGCAGCGGCGGCCGCGATCGTGGCCGGACGCCTCCTGCTGACCGGCTGGCCGCTCGACCGGGTCTGGGCCGAGGACGGGGCGGTGTTCCTCGCCGACGCCCGGGACCACGGGTGGCGGTCGATCGGCTACTCCTACGCCGGCTACCTGCACGGGCTGCCGCGCGTCCTCGCCGTCATCGGCAGCCACCTGCCCCTCTCCGGGTACGCGCGCTGGGCCGTCGTGGTGAGCGGTCTGGTGTGCGCGCTCGTCGCCGCACTGGTGTGCGCCGCGGCCCGCCAGGTCACCGGGAGCAGGTGGTGGGCGGTCGTGGCCGGCCTGGCGACCGTCTCGGCACCCGCACTCGGGACGGAGTCGCTGGGCTCGCTCGCCAACCTCCAGTGGTTCCTCCTCTACGGCGCCCTGTGGCTCTGCCTGACCCGGCCCGAGGGCACCCGGTGGCCCGCGTCGGCCGCCCTGGCCGTGACCGCCGCTGCCACGACACCGCTCACGGTCGTCCTGCTGCCGGTGCTGCTGCTCCTGCACGGACGGCGGGTGTGGCGCCACCCCGCGGCCGCAGGCCTGGTCGGGGGGCTGGTGCTGCAGGTCCTCTGCATCCTCAGGGCGCCGCGGTCCACGGGCCTGGAACTCGACCGCGGACCGGGACTGCCGCCCGGGCTGGGGCGCACCTACGTCGACAGCGTGGCGGGCGTGACGACGCTGTCCCCTCGCGCGGGGGCGGCGGTCGGGGTGCTGGTGCTGCTGGCCGGTGCTGCCGCGCTGTGCACGGCCCGGCGCCACCGCCGGGAGGCCGTGATCGTGGCACTGACCGGAGCGCTGCTCTTCGTGGGCACGTCGGTCCTCACCGGTGCGACGACCGGGCGCTATGCCGGCATCGGCACGCTCTTCCTGTGGGCTGCCCTCGTGCTCGCGGCCGGCGCGGCGCCACGGTGGGCGTCGGCGCTGGTGGGCGCCCTCCTGGCCACCTCGGCCGTCATCGGTCTGCCCGTCGACGCCTACCTGCTCTCGGGACCGTCCTGGTCATCGGAGCTCGACCGCGCGACGTCCGAGTGCCGCGGGCCCGCCGCACCGGACACCGCCGTCCTCCGGCTGAGCCCGAAGGGCAGGACCAGCATCACGGTGTCCTGCCGCGCCCTGGGCTGAGCGCGGACCGGGGCTCCCAGGGTCAGATCGGCAGCTTGCGGAACACCGCCCGCGGGGTGTGCCGCAGGCCGCTCATGACCCACCGCATGGCGCCGGGCACCCACACTGTGTGCCGGCCCTTGCGGATGCCGGCGACGATCGCCTCGGCGACCGCCTCGGGTGTGGTGGCCAGCGGCGCGTCGTCGATCCCCTCGGTCATCTTGGACCTCACGAAGCCGGGACGGACCACGAGGACCGAGACGCCCGAGCCCACCAGGGAGTCCGCGAGGCCGGAGTAGAAGGCGTCCAGACCGGCCTTGGTCGACCCGTACACGAAGTTCGACGCCCGCGGCCGCTCCCCGGCGACCGAGGAGAGCGCGACGATGACCCCGTGCCCCTGCCGGCGCATGAGGTTGGCCAGCTCCGTGCCGACCACCGTGGGCGCCACGTAGTTGACCTGGGCGAGCTGGGCCACGGCGGCGGGCTCGGTGCGCAGCTGGTCGGCGTCACCGAGCAGCCCGAACGCGACCACCGCGACGTCGACGTCACCGCCGGCGGCCGCCGCAGCGACCATCCGCGCCGGCGAGGAGGCGTCGTCGGCGTCGAAGTCGACGACCTCGACGGTGCCGCCGGCGGCCTTCAGCTCGTCGGCGACGACGCCCCGGCGCGGGGTGTCCCGCGCCGCGAGGACGATCCGCAGCGGCCGCTCGGCCAGGTACCGGCGGGCGGTGGCCACGGCGATGTCGGAGGTGCCGCCGACGAGCAGCAGCGAGCTGGGGGAACCGAGTGCGTCGATCACAGTGCGAGCCTCCTGGCCAGGTCGGAGGTGAAGACACCCTCGGGGTCCACCCGCTTGCGGACGGCCCGGAAGTCGTCGAGCCGGTCGTACATCTTCTCGAACGTCTCCGGGCGCACCCGGGAGTCCTTGGCCAGGTAGGTGCGGCCCCCCGCGGCGATGACCACCTCGTCGAGGGAGTCGAGCAGGCCGGCCAGCCCCTTCATCACCGGGATGTCCAGCGCCAGCGTCCAGCCGGGCGAGGGGTAGGACAGCATGCCCGGGTTGCCCGGGCCGAACCGCTTGAGCACGGCGAGGAACGACGCCGTCCCGAAGGAGCTGAGCCGGTCGAGGACCTCCCGCATGGCCTCCTCCTGCCCGAAGGGCACGGTGACCTGGTACTGCACGAAGCCGCGCGGACCGTAGATGCGGTTCCAGCCCCCGACGGCGTCCAGCGGGTGGAAGAAGGTCGGGATGCTCTGCAGCTGGTCCCGCTTCCGCTTCGGGGCCTTGCGGTACCAGAGCTCGTTGAACGCCGCGACCGTGGCCAGGTTGAGCAGGCCGGGCGGGAAGACGTCGGGCACGGAGGCCTTGACCGAGCCGTGGTACTTCAGCGGGTCGGCCCGGCGCTTGGCCGGCAGCTCGTCCAGCCTCGCGAACCGGCCGCGGGTGACGACCGAGCGGCCCATCCGCCTGCCCTTGGCGAGGGTGTCGATCCAGGCCACCGAGTACTCGTAGAGGTGGTCGGTCTCGGTGAGCAGCGTCATCAGCGAGTCCAGGTCCTCGGTCCGGTCGGTGTCGACCAGGCAGCGCGAGGACTCGATCGCCTTCATCTGCACCTGCGCCCGGAGGATGACCCCGGTCAGGCCCATGCCGCCGGCGGTGGCCCAGAACAGCTCGGCGTCGGACCCGGGGCTGATCCGGCGGACCTGCCCGTCCGCGGTCAGCAGGTCGATCCACCGGACGTGCTGGCTGAAGCTGCCGGCGACGTGGTGGTTCTTGCCGTGGATGTCGGCGGCGATGGCCCCGCCGACGGTCACCAGCCGGGTGCCCGGCGTCACCGGGACGAAGAAGCCCTGCGGGACGAACTGGTTCATCAGCTCGTCCAGCGAGACCCCGGCCTCGACGTCCACCAGGCCGGTCTCGAGGTCGGCGTGCAGTACCCGGGCGGCGGCGGTCATGTCCAGCACGGTGCCGCCGGCGTTCTGGGCGGCGTCGCCGTAGCTGCGGGCCAGCCCGCGGGCCACGACACCGCGGCCGGAGGCGGCCAGCACGGCGGCGCGGACGTCGTCGTCGTCGTGGACCGGCGTGAGCGCGGCGATCGTCGGAGCGGTGCGTCCCCAGCCCACGAGCGGGACGCGCGGGGCGTCCGTCGTGGTGTCAGGCACTGGCGTGGTGTCAGGCACTGTCGTGGTGTCAGGCACTGAAGACCCCCACCCCGACGGTCAGCACCCAGAGGGCGCCGAGGACCAGCAGGACACGGTCGTGCATCACGATCTCCTCCGGGGCGCCGGCGGCGCCCTTGTCGACGTCCCGCGCGTACCGCAGGATCGCCAGCACGAACGGGGCGATCGAGATGGTGGCCCACGGAACGCTGTCCTGGGACTCGGCCATCTCGAAGGCCCACAGGCTGTAGGCGGTGCAGGCGACGCCTGCGGACAGGCTCCACACAAAGCGCAGGTAGCTCGGCGAGTACTCGCGCAGCGTCTTCCGGGTGGCGGCCTCGTCGCCGACGAGCACGAGCTCGGAGTAACGCTTGCCGGCCACCATGAACAACGAGCCGAATGCCGCGACCAGCAGGAACCACTGGGACAGCAGCAGACCGGCGGCCACACCCCCGGCGATGCCGCGCAGCAGGAACCCCGAGGCGACCACCGCCAGGTCGATGACCGGCTGGTTCTTCAGGAACAGGCAGTACGCCAGCTGGATGACCACGTAGGAGCCGAGCACCCCGGCGAGTGCGGGCCGGGTGAGCAGCGCCGCGGCGGTCAGGCCGACGGCGAAGAGCACCACGGCCAGACCGATCGCCAGCGGGCGGGGCACCAGGCCGGCCGCGATCGGGCGGAAGCGCTTCCTGGGGTGCCGCCGGTCCTCCTCGACGTCGATCGAGTCGTTGACCAGGTACACGCCGGACGCGCAGACGCAGAACAGCAGGAACGCCACCGCCGAGGGGCCGAGCACGTCCGGGTCGAACACCTCGCCGGCAGCCAGCGGAGCAGCGAACACCAGCACGTTCTTGACCCACTGCCGCGGCCGCAGCGCACGGACGACGCCCCAGGGCCGGGAGCCCCTCAGCCCGGGGGTGCGCGGGGGTGGTGGCGTCCGCGGCGGCGCGACCGCGTCGTCGGGCCGGGACGGCGACGGGACGCCCGCGAGTGGTGCGGCGGTGACGGGGGCCGGGTCGGGCTGCACGCTCACGCCTTCCTGCCAGCGGTTCGGGTCGTACGGCGACGGACGGCGGACGCCACCCCGGCGCCGAGCACCGCGCCGGAGAGCACGTCCGACGGGTAGTGCACGCCCAGGAGCACGCGCGAGGTCAGCATCGCGGAGGTGACCGCGAGCATCGCCGGCCGACCCAGCATGGGGGCGAAACCGACCGCGGCGGCTGCCGTCGAGGTGCTGTGCGCGCTGGGGAAGGACAACCGGCTCGGGGTGGTGACCAACGCCGGGACGTCGTCGAGCGCGGGCCGGACCCGCCGGACGACCCGCTTGAGCACGACGCCGGCCGCGTGCGCGGCCACGACACCGGCGGTCGCGGCAGCCCACTCGTCCCGGCGGCGTCCGGACAGCCACCCCACGGCCCCCAGCGCGATCCACCCCACGGCGTGCTCGCCGAAGTGGGACAGGGTCTGCGCCACCGGCACCGCCGCCGTGCCGCCCAGCGTCCGCCGGGTGGCACGGAGCACCGCGTGGTCGAAGCTGGACAGGGCTGTGCCCGGGGTTGCGCTCATCGAGAGCCGACTGTAGTGCGCGTCCGGGACCGGAGCTCACGCGCAGGCTGGGGTGGCCGGGCTCCTGTCACTCTGGAGAGGTGCCCCTCCCCTCCCCCAGGACACCCGTGACCGTGCTCTCCGACGCCCTCCGCCGGGACGCCGCCGGCCCGCTCGTGACCTACTACGACGACCTGTCCGGCGAGCGCGTGGAGCTGTCGGCCACCACGCTGGCGAACTGGGTGGCGAAGACGGCGAACCTGCTGCAGGAGGAGTTCGACGTGGGACCGGGCAGCGTGGTCGCCGTCGCGCTGCCGGTGCACTGGCAGACCGCCGCGGTGCTGCTGGGCACCTGGAGCTGCGGCGCCGCCGTGCTCGACACGGCCGGGGAGGACGACGGCCGGTTCGCCGAGGCCGACGTCGTGCTGGCCGCGGCCGACCGGCTGCCCCCGCTGGAGGAGCAGGGCCTGCCCGAGCTGATGGGCCTGTCGCTGCACCCGATGGGCCTGGGCATGGCCGGCTACGCCGGCCCCGCCCGCGACTTCGCCCTGGAGGTGCGCGGGCACGGCGACGTCTTCAGCCCGTGGCAGCCGGTCGACCCCGCCGGCCCGGGGCTGGTCCTGGCCACCGGCGAGCTGACGCTGGGCGGGCTGGTCGAGGCGGCGACCGAGCTGGCCGGCCGGCTGGGCATCGTCGCCGGCGACCGGGTGCTGGTCGACGAGCGGACCGCGCTGGAGGCCGGGCCGGTGGCCTGGCTGCTCGCCCCGCTGGCCGCCGGCGCGTCGCTGGTGCTCTGCCGGTCCGCGGACCCCTCGCGGCTGGCGCACCGCGCGGACGTCGAGCGGGTCACCGCTACGCTCGGCCTGACGCTCGACGGGGTACGCGAGCTGGGCCGCCCCGCCTGACCCACACCGCCCAGCACCGATGGACGGTGGTCAGCAGTGGACAAGGTCGTCGCCAGCACCCGTGAGGCCGTGGCGGACATCCCCGACGGCGCGACCCTCGCCGTCGGCGGGTTCGGGCTCTGCGGGGTGCCCGTGGCGCTCATCGACGCGCTGCTGGAGCAGGGCACGAGCGGGCTCACCACGATCTCCAACAACTGCGGGGTCGACGACCAGGCGCTGGGCGTGCTGCTCTACGCCGGCCGGATCGTGAAGACCATCAGCTCCTTCGTCGGCGGGAACAAGGAGCTGGCGCGGCTGTACCTGTCCGGCCAGATGGAGGTCGAGCTGACCCCGCAGGGCACGCTGGCCGAGCGGCTGCGCGCCGGCGGCACCGGCATCCCCGCCTTCTTCACCCCCACGGGTGTCGGCACGCTGGTCGCCGACGGCGGCATCCCGGTGCGCTACGACGCCGAGGGCAACGTGGTGGCCACCAGCCCGCCGAAGGAGGTCCGCGAGTTCGGCGGCCGCCAGTACGTGCTGGAGACCGCGCTCACCGCCGACTTCGGGCTGGTCCGGGCCGCGGTCGGCGACCGGCACGGCAACCTGGTCTTCCACGAGTCCGCCATGAACTTCAACCCGCTGGCCGGCATGGCCGGGCGGGTCACCATCGCCGAGGTCGAGCAGCTGGTCGAGCCCGGCGAGATCCGCCCCGAGGAGGTGCACCTGCCCGGCGTCTTCGTGCAGCGCGTCGTCGAGGTCGGCGCCGAGGGCAAGAAGATCGAGTTCCGCACCACCCGCCCCCGCCCGACCGCGTCCAGCCCCGCGGCGGCCGGCACCGAGACGACGGAGGCCTGAGCATGGCACTCACCCGCAACGAGCTCGCAGCCCGCGCCGCCCTGGAGCTGGAGGACGGCCAGTACGTCAACCTCGGCATCGGGATGCCGACCCTGGTGCCGAACTACGTGCCCGAGGGCGTGCACGTGGTGCTGCACAGCGAGAACGGGATCCTCGGTGTCGGCCCCTACCCGGTCGAGGGCGAGGAGGACGCCGACCTGATCAACGCCGGCAAGGAGACCGTCACGGTCCTGCCCGGCGCGAGCTTCTTCGACTCCTCCATGTCCTTCGGCATGATCCGCGGCGGTGCTCTGGACCTCGCCATCCTCGGCGCCATGCAGGTCAACCCCCGCGGTGACCTGGCCAACTGGCTGATCCCCGGCAAGATGGTCAACGGCATGGGTGGCGCGATGGACCTGGTGCAGGGCGCCAAGCGGGTGATCCTGATGATGGAGCACGTGGCCCGCGACGGGTCACCGAAGATCCTCGAGGAGTGCACCCTGCCGCTGACCGGCAAGGCCTGCGTCGACCGGGTGATCACCGACCTGGCGGTCATCGACGTCACCGACACGGGGCTGGTGCTCCGCGAGGTCGCCCCCGGGGTGACGGTCGACGAGGTGGTCTCTGCCACCGGAGCTCCCCTGCAGGTCGACGGCGACGTGCCGACGATGACCCTCCCGGCCGCTGTGTGAGGAAGGACCCCCCTGCAGGGGCCCACGCCTCGCACGCTCGGCGCGGGCCCCTGCAGGGGGGCCTCGCACGCTGCCGGAACGAGGGTCCATGACCTTTTCCGTCATCGCCCGGGACGCCGCCACCGGCGACCTCGGCATCGCCGTCTCCTCCTGCATCCTGGCGGTCGGCCGGGCGGTGCCGACCGTACGTCCGGGGGTCGGCGTCATCGCCGTCCAGGCGCGCAGCCGGCGCGGCCTGGGGCTCTCGCTGCTGGCCGGGCTGGCGGAGGGCCGCACACCGCAGGAGCTGGTACGGCACGCCTCGCACGCCGCGGAGGACGTCGACCGGCAGATCGCCGTGCTCGACGCCACCGGGCAGGTCGCCGCCGACACCGGCCGCGGGTCGCTGCCGGCGAGCGGTCACCTGCTCGGTGAGGGGTTCAGCGTGCAGGGCAACATGCTCACCTCCGCCGACGTGCTGCCGGCCATGTCGGCCGCCTACGCCGCGGCGGGCGGCTCGCTCGCCGACCGGCTGCTCGCGGCGCTGACCGCGGGGCAGGACGCCGGCGGTGACCTGCGCGGCCGGCAGTCCGCCGCCCTGCAGGTGGTCACCGGCCGCCCGGCGACCGCCGACGACGACGGCGTCCGGGTGGACCTGCGGGTGGACGACTCCGGGGACCCGGTGGCGCAGCTGCGGATGCTGCGCAACCTGCAGCGCGCCTACGACGAGCGCGACTACGAGACCCTCGCCGTGTTCGCCCCCGAGGGCGCCCGCGACCTCTACGCGGCGCTGGCCGCGTCCCGCCGCGGTGACCGGGCGGCGGCGCGCAGCGCCCTGGAGGCGGTGCGCACCCGGCCGGGCTGGTCGACGTGGCTGGCCTCGATGGCCGGCGACTCGCGGCTGTCGGCGGTCTCGCGGCTGCTGGACTGAGGCCACCGCACCCCCGCTGACCGACCTGCGCCGCCCGAGACCTGTCCGGCGGCGCAGGTCCTGCGTCAGCCCGAGTGGACGACGTGCTCGTGCTCCCGGTGGTCGTCGTGCCGGCGTGGACCGGCCCCGCTGTCCACGCGCCGGTCCCGGCGCCGGTCCAGGACCCCGATGACCAGCGCGGCGAGCGCCCCGGTGACCGCGACCGCCAGCGAGGCGGCGGCAGCCAGCTGGTAGTCGTCGGTGCTGCTCAGCACGAGGTAGAACAGGGCCGGGAGTGCGGCGGTCCCGATGGCGCCGCCGAAGCGCTGGAAGGTCTGCAGTGCCCCTCCGGCCGAGCCGGCCATCCGCACCGGGACGTCCCGCAGGGTGAGGGTCACGTTGGGCGAGATGACGAACCCGCCGCCGATGCCGCCGAGCAGCAGCGTGGGGGCGATCGCCCACCCGGTCAGCTCCGGCGGCACGGTGGCCAGGACGACCGCCGTCCCGGCCAGCCCGACCGCCACCCCGGTCAGCCCGTAGACCGTCAGCGCCCGGCCGAACCGCTCGACCAGCCGCCCGGCGACGACGGCGGCCGACGCCGAGCCGAGCGCGAACGGGGTGACGGCCAGTCCGGACTGCAGCGGCGACCAGCCCAGCCCGGTCTGGAAGAACAGCGCGAAGGTGAGCCAGATGCCGCTGAAGCCGATGAAGTAGACCGTGCCCAGCGCGACCCCGGGGGCGTAGCCGCGGGTCCGGGTGACCAGCCGCGGGTCGAACACCGGCTCCTTGCCGGCGGCGACCACCCGCCGCTCCCACAGCACGAAGGCGGCAAGCAGCACGGCGCCGACCGGGAACAGCCACCAGAACCGGCGCAGGCCACCGGACTCGGCCTGCACCAGCGGCAGCAGCAGCGCCAGGGCTCCGCCACCGAGCAGCAGCACGCCGGGGACGTCGATCGCGCCGTGCCCGCGAGAGCTGCGGCGCGGCAGCAGCCGGACGGCGAGCACGAACGCCACGACCCCGATCGGCACGTTGACGTAGAAGATCCACCGCCACCCGTTCGGGCCGGACGCGAGGGCGAGCAGCAGCCCACCGACCACCGGCCCGACGGCGGTCGAGATGCCGACGGTCGCGCCGAAGAAGCCGAAGGCCCGCCCTCGTTCGGCGCCCCGGAACAGCTGCTGGATCAGCGCCGAGTTCTGCGGCGCCAGGCAGCCGGCCGCCAGCCCCTGCAGGAGCCGGGCGGCGACCAGCAGCTCGGCCGAGGGCGCCGCCCCGGCGGCGGCGCTACAGACCACGAAGGCGACCAGCCCGATCAGGAACATCCGGCGGCGGCCGAGGGCGTCACCGAGGCGGCCGGCGGGGACCAGCGCGATGCCGAACGTCAGCGCGTAGCCCGACACCACCCACTGCACGGTCGACGGCGACGCCCCCAGGTCCGTCTGCAGCGAGGGCAGCGCGACCGACACGATGCTGACGTCGAGCAGGGTCATGAACCCGACCACGAGGGTCACCCAGAGGGCACGCCACCGGCGGGGGTCGGCTCCCTCCTGGTCCCCGGCCGGTGCGCCGGGGGTGGGCTGGGCCGTCACGCCCGCCGGACCGGCCCGGCGTCGATCGTGCGCCGCTCGTCCGTGCCGCCGCGGTGCTCGTGGACGACGTGCTGCAGGGCCACGGGGCCGCTCCTCGGGCAGGGCCGGGCGCGCCTGGCCTCGGCGCGCGTCGTACGGGTCCGGTCGTGTCCTACCCGGTCGTGTTCCGCGCAACCAGGCCGGCTGCCGACGCGGCCCGGGGCTCAGCCCGTCTCGCCGGTGTCCCCGTGCGCGGCGCCGACCGGCTTGGACTCCGGCGAGCCGCGCTGGCGCAGGTACACGGCGAAGATCGCCATCGACCCGACCGCGAGCATCTCCGACTGCCAGTTCTGGAAGGTTCGGCTCCAGAAGTCGGCGTGCCCGAGGTAGCCGGGCCAGCTGACCGGGTCCTGGTGGCTGGTGAGCTGCTCGGCGTTGAAGGCCGCCCAGCCCGCGATCGACATCGCCGCCCAGGTGAGCAGGAAGATCCCGCCCATCAGCAGGCCGAGGGACCGGGAGAACAGCGTCGTCCGCAGCCCGCCGGCCGCTGCCCAGGCCGGCGACTCCGGGCGGGCGTGGGCACCGACCCGCTGGTCCTGGTCGGTCTCCGGCCCGATCTTGTGCGCTTCCTTCGACTCCGGGGAGCCCCGCTGGACCAGCCAGACGGTGGCGAAGACGTAGAGGAAGAACTGGAGGTACTCCGACTGCCAGTTCTCCATCGTGTCCACGGCGAACGACGACGACGTCAGGTACCGGCCCAGCGAGACGGCGACCAGCCCCTCGCTCTCGCGCTGCTCGTTGAACTCCGCCGCACCCGCGAGGGCCTGACCGACCAGCGAGCCGAGGAACAGCCCGCCGAAGGCGAGGCTGAGCCCGTTGTCCCGGAGGAACGCCCGCACCGGTCAGCGCCCCAGCAGCCCGAGGACGACGCAGTACGCGACGCCGAGGACGACCACCGCGAGGTAGCCGAGGAAAACCGCCCGCACGCCCTTCACGAGGCCTCCAACTGGCACACGTAGGGAGCGTCGGGCTGCGGCTCGCACGCGCCGGCGCTGATCTGCCACCCGCTCCGGGTGACGGTGAGGAACAGGGTGTCGTCGGTCAGGTGCACCAGGGCGTCCTCGCCCCAGACGTCGACCGACACGACGGGACCGGTGCCCAGCGGCAGCTGCCCGACCGCGTCGACGCAGGGCTGCTGCTCCTCCCGCTCCAGGGTCTGCACCGTGCTCGCCGCGATCATGGCGCAGCGTGCGGCCGGGTCACCCGCCGAGAAGGCAGCGGCGACGTCGCGGACCTCCGACGCGGACGGGTTCGAGCACCCGGCCACGACGCCGGCGGCCGGCACCAGCAGCAGGAGAGCGCATCGGCGGACCATGATCAGATCGTCGTCCCGCGAGGGCCGTCCAGCCACCCGGCGCGTGGGCCCGGACGAGACGGGTAGGTCGCCACCATGAGCAGGGACACCGGGACCGTGACCAGGTGAGCGAGCGACTGGTGGCCGACCTCGTCGTCGAGCGGCTGCGGCAGTGGCAGGTGCCCCGGGTGTTCGGGTACTCCGGTGACGGCATCAACGCGGTGATGGGCGCGCTGCGCCGGGCCGGCGACCCGGCCTTCGTCCAGGCCCGGCACGAGGAGGCCGCCGCGTTCATGGCGGTCGGCCACGCCAAGTACACCGGCGGCGTCGGGGTCGTGCTCTCCACCCAGGGACCCGGTGCGGTGCACCTGCTCACCGGGCTCTACGACGCCAAGCTCGACGGTGTGCCGGTGGTCGCCATCATGGGCCAGCAGGAGCGGTCCGTGCTCGGCTCGCAGTACCAGCAGGAGATCGACCTGCTGTCGCTGGTCAAGGACGTCGCCGCCCAGTTCGCGCAGACCGTGACGACGGCCGACCAGCTCCCGCTGGTGCTCGACCGGGCGATGCGCGCCGCACTGGCGACCCGCTCCCCGTGCGTCGTCGTGCTGCCCCACGACGTGCAGCAGCTCCCGGCACCCGAGCCCGAGCAGTCCCACGGTGTGGTCGTCACCGCGCCGGTCTGGCGGCCGGCCCGGGTGCTGCCCGAGGACGACGACCTGCGCGCGGCGGCCGAGGTGCTCAACGCCGGCCGCACGGTCGCGGTGATGGTCGGCCAGGGCGCCCGCGCCGCGCAGGACGAGGTGGTCGCGGTCGCCGAGCGGCTCGGCGCGGGGATCACCACGAGCCTGCTCGGCAAGCCGTACGTCGACGAGTCGCTGCCCTTCGCCACCGGCGTCATGGGGCACCTGGGCACCACCGCCAGCGGGCACCTGCTCGGCGGCTGCGACACGCTGCTGCTGGTCGGGACCAACGACCCCTGGACCGAGTTCTACCCGGCACCGGGCCAGGCCCGGGCCGTGCAGATCGACATCGACGGCCGGCACCTGGGCAACCGCTACCCGGTCGAGGCGCCGCTGACCGGTGATGCCGCCGGCACGCTGCGGGCCCTGCTGCCGCTGCTGACCGAGCGCACCGACCGCACCTGGCGGGACGAGGTCGAGTCCGCCGTCCGGTCGTGGCACGAGCTGTCCGCCGAGCGCGCCGGGACGCCGGCCGAGCCGGTCAACCCCGAGCGCGTCGTCGGCGAGCTCTCCGCGCGCCTGCCCGCCGACGCCCAGGTCGCCGTCGACGTCGGCTCGTCGACGTACTGGTACGCCCGGCAGCTGCGGCTGCCCCGGGGCGTGCCCGCGCACCTGTCCAGCACGCTGGCGTCGATGGGCTGCTCGGTGCCCTACGGGCTGGCCGCCAAGCTGGCCGCCCCCGACCGCCCGGTGGTGGTGCTCAGCGGCGACGGCGCGATGCAGATGCTCGGCAACGCGGAACTGGTCACCGTCGCGCACCGCTGGCGGGAGTGGGCCGATCCGCGTTTCGTCGTCTGCGTGCTGCACAACCGCGACCTGGCCGAGGTGACCTGGGAGCAGCGGGAGATGGAGGGCGACCCCCGGTTCGACGACAGCCAGTCGCTGCCGGACTTCCCCTACGCCAGCTACGGCGAGCTGCTGGGGCTGACCGGGATCCGGGTCGAGGACCCCGCCGAGCTCGGCGGCGCCTGGGACCGCGCGCTGGCCGCCGACCGGCCCGTCGTCCTCGAGGTGCTCACCGACCCCGACGTCCCGCTGCTGCCGCCGTTCCCGGCCGGCGAGTCCAAGCTGGACTCCTTCCGCGCCGGGATCGACCAGGAGGGCGCCGCCGGGCACGGTGCCCGCCGGTTGCTCGACACCTACGCCGAGCAGGAGCAGCGCCGGCAGCCGTGACCGCCGGCCGACGTCCTACTTCAGGAGGCTCCGCGCGATCACCATGCGCTGCACCTGGTTGGTGCCCTCGTAGATCTGGGTGATCTTGGCGTCGCGCATCATCCGCTCGACCGGGAAGTCCTGGGTGTAGCCGGCCCCGCCGAAGAGCTGGACGGCGTCGGTGGTGACCTGCATGGCGACGTCGGAGGCGAACGCCTTGGCCGAGGCGGAGACCATGGTCAGGTCGGACCCACCCTGCTCGCCGCGGGCGGCGGCGACGTAGACCAGGTGGCGGGCCGCCTCGATCCTCATCGCCATGTCGGCGAGCATGAACTGCACGCCCTGGAAGTCCGAGACGGCCGAGCCGAACTGGCGGCGGTCCTTGGTGTAGGCGATCGCGGCGTCCAGCGCACCCTGCGCCACGCCGACGGCCTGGGCGCCGATGGTCGGCCGGGTGAAGTCCAGCGTGCGCAGTGCGGTCTTGAAGCCGGTGCCCGGCTCGCCGACGATCCGGTCGGCCGGGATCGTGCAGTCGGTGAAGTAGAGCTCGCAGGTCGGCGAGCCCTTGATCCCCATCTTCTTCTCCTTGGGGCCGACGGCGAAGCCCGGGTCGTCGCGGTGCACGACGAACGCGGAGATGCCGTTGGCGCCCTTGTCCGGGTCGGTCACCGCCATGACGGTGAACCACTCGGAGACGCTGGCGTTGGTGATCCACGCCTTGGTGCCGTTGAGCACCCAGCTGTCGCCCTCACGCCGGGCCCGGGTGCGCATCGACGCGGCGTCCGAGCCGGCCTCGCGCTCGGAGAGGCCGTAGCTGATCATCGCGTCCCCGGCGGCGATCGAGGGCAGCACCCGCTGCTTGAGGTCCTCGGACGCCGAGAGGATGACCGGCACCGAGCCGAGCTTGTTGACCGCGGGGATCAGCGAGGCGCTGACGTCGACCCGGGCCACCTCCTCGATGACGATGCAGGTGGCGATCGCGTCGGCGCCCTCACCGCCGTAGGCCTCGGGGATGTGCGTGGCGTGGAAGCCCGCAGCGGTGAGCGCCTTCTGCGCCTCGACCGGGTAGCGGGAGTCGGCGTCCACCTCCGCGGCCCAGGGGGCGATCTCCCGCTCGGCGATCTCGCGGACCGCCTCCCGGATCGCCTCGTGCTCCTCGGTCAGCGCGTACAGGCCAGCGTTGTTACCCACGGGTAGATGCTAGGCCGCCGGGGCGCTGTCCGGAAAGCCGCCTCACCCTCCCGGCGGGGTGTCGAGGCGGTTCTGCAGCGCGGCGTCCCGGGCGAGGACGGACTCGGCCAGGTCGGCCTGGAAGCGGCTGACCGCCGCGCGCAGCCGGTCGTCGCCGGCCGCGAGGATCCGCACCGCCAGCAGCCCAGCGTTGCGGCCCCCGCCGATGGAGACGGTCGCCACCGGCACCCCGGCGGGCATCTGCACGATGGACAGCAGGCTGTCCAGGCCGTCGAGCCGGTCCAGCGGCCGCGGCACGCCGATGACCGGCAGCGGGGTGGCGGCCGCGATCATGCCGGGCAGGTGCGCGGCGCCTCCGGCGCCGGCGATGACCACCCGCAGGCCCCGGTCTGCGGCGCGCTCGGCGTAGTCCAGCATCCGCCGCGGGGTCCGGTGCGCGGAGACGACGTGCGCCTCGAACGGCACGTCGAACTCCCGCAGCACCTGGGCGGCGGGCTCCATCATCGGCCAGTCCGAGTCGCTGCCCATGACGATGCCGACGATCGGGTCGCTCACCGTGCTGATCGGCTCGCTCCCGAGGGGCCCTCCGCTCCTCGCTCGTTCCTCGCTGGGATGCTGACGCCCCTGTCCGCTCACGGGACTCCTCAGTGCTCGTCGTCGAAGGCGAACGCGGGGTCCACGACACCGTCGGCGAGGTACCGGGCCGCGGCGACCGCCCGCGCGCGCACCTCGGCCAGCTCCTCACCCAGCGCGGTGACGTGCCCGAGCTTGCGACCGCGGCGCTGGCCCTTGCCGTACCAGTGCAGCTTCACGTCCGGCCAGTGCGCCATCAGGTGGTGCACCCGCTCGTCGAGCGACGGGCCGGCGAAGTCGGCGTCGGCCGTGGCCCCACCCAGCACGTTGGCCATGACCACGACCGGTGCGGTCATCGCGGTGGAACCCAGCGGGTAGTCCAGGACGGCGCGGAGGTGCTGCTCGAACTGGCTCGTCCGGGCGCCCTCGATGGTCCAGTGCCCGGAGTTGTGCGGCCGCATGGCCAGCTCGTTGACGACGATGCCCTCGGCGGTCTCGAACAGCTCGACGGCGAGCATGCCGACCACGCCGAGCCGGTCGGCGATCCGGACGGCCAGCTCCTGGGCGGCGCTGGCGAGCTCGTC
Source organism: Geodermatophilaceae bacterium URHA0031 (assembly GCA_000620205.1). GTDB lineage: Bacteria > Actinomycetota > Actinomycetes > Mycobacteriales > Geodermatophilaceae > Modestobacter. Next base: position 286,156 of record JHVP01000002.1, read on the forward strand.
GGCCAGTCCGGGGGCCGGGGCGTAGACCTCGTTGCACACGCCGTCGCGCTGGACGGTCTCCACGACCGGCCAGACGGCGACCTGCCCGAACGGCGACCGGGCGACCTGCGCGGCGAGCTCCCGCACCATGGCCACCCGCTCCTCGGCCAGCAGCGCGCCGTGCTCCTCGAGCAGGTCGGCCGCCTCGTCCGGGCCGTCGATGACGAACACGCCCTTGCCGTCGTACCCGCCCCGCGGGGTCTTGAGGACGATCGGCCAGCCGACCTCGTCGGCGAACGCGGCGACCTGGTGGACGGTGGCCACCTCGGCCCAGGCCGGTTGCGGCTCCCCCGCCTCGGCCAGCGCCCGGCGCAGCACCAGCTTGTCCTGCGCGTGGACCAGGGCGGCCGGGCCCGGCGCGACCCGGTGGCCGGCGGCCTCGAGCGCGCGCAGGTGCTCGGTGGGCACGTGCTCGTGGTCGAAGGTGACCACGGTGGCGCCCTCGGCGAGGCGGCGCAGGTCCGCCAGCTCGCGGTGGTCGCCGAGCTGGACGTCGGCGGCGACCAGCGCCGCGGACTCGGCGGCGTCGCCGGCGAGCACGCGCAGCGACTGCCCCAGCGCGATCGCCGCCTGGTGGGTCATCCGGGACAGCTGCCCGCCGCCGACCATCGCGACGACCGGCAGGCCCGTGTGCTGGTCGAGGGGAGCGTTCATCGTGCTGGAGGTTAGCCGTGGTCGCCGGTCAGCCGCCGTAGAGGAGAGCGGCGCGGATCCGCCTCCCGGCGAGGTCGGCGGCCTCGGCGTTCGGGTGGGTCCCGTCAGAGGTGGCTTCGGGCAGGTAGGTCCCGTCCACCCCGATCCCCTGCCACGGGTCGGTGAACTGCCATCCGTGCTCGGCCGCGAGCGCCTGCAGCTGCTGGTTGAAAGCGACGCTCGCGGCCGGGTCGACGTCGAGGGGCGGGACGGCGACCAGCAGGACCGACTCGATCCCGACCGTGTCGGCGATGGCCGACAGGTTCGCCAGTGCGGCCGTCCGATCCAGCCCCTGCACCAGGTCGTTGGTCCCCCCGAGGAGGACCAACGCGTCGGCCGACATCGGTCCGACCGCCGCGAGCATGGCGGCAGTGGTCGATCCCGGAACCGCCCACCCGCCGGCGTACTCCAGCGGTGAGCTGGCCGCCGCGGTGATCCACGAGCCGACGCTGGGCACCACGTCGCCGACCAGCGGGGCCGACCCGGCGGTGATCGAGTCACCCACCGCGACGAACGTCTCGGGCGACGACCCCGGGGGCAGGAAGACGGGGGACGACGTGCCGGCCGGCGGCTCGGGGAGGGCCGAGGAGGCCGGCGCCGAGGAGGCGGGCGCCGAGGAGGCGGGCGCCGAGGACCCCGCCGACGCGGGGACCGATGCGGAGGGGACGGGCGCCGCGGTGTCCACCGGGGACGACGCCGCCACCGACCGACTCGAGCCGCTGGCCACGGAGCCCTCGCGGTCCCCTCCGGAGCACGCCGCGAGGCTCCCCATGAGGAGACCGAGCGATGCGACGAGCGCGAGCAAGGACGCTGCCCGCCTCCGGCTGTCCGGGCGCCGGACGCCCCTTGGGTTGCTGGTGCTCCGGGTCACGCCACACATCCTCCCCGTGCCGGGTAGCGCGGTCGTCGCGGGTGGACGCGGCCGCAGACGACCGGCCGGATGCATGCCTACACTCGGTCATCATGCCGACTCGCGCGCCGCACCCACGCCTGGTCGCCGGCGGGTGGCGGCTCCTGGCCAGGGAACTCGGCGCCTTCGGCACCGTGGGTCTGCTCAGCTTCCTCCTCGACGTCGGCCTGTTCCAGGTGCTCTACGCCCAAGCCGGGATGGGCGCGGTCAGCGCGAAGCTGGTGGCCACCATCAGCTCGATGACGGTGGCCTATGTCGGTCACCGCTACTGGTCCTTCTCCCGACGGGAGCGGACCGGCCACCGGCGCCAGTTCAGCCTCTTCGTCGCCATCAACCTGGGGACGCTGCTCATCGGGCTGGCGATCGTGGCCTTCGTCCGCTACCCGCTGGGGCAGGACAGCGCCCTCGTGCTCCAGGTCGCCAACATCGCCTCGATCGCGATCGGCACCACGGTGCGGTGGCTGGCCTACCGCCGGTGGGTCTTCCCCCCGCGCGCCGTTGCCGCGCCCACGGTGCCGGTCGACGTGCGATCGGCCGGGACGCCCGCCTGATCCTGGGCGTGCGTCACGCGGCGACCGATGAGCCGTGGCGACCCGCGACGACCTCCACCCGGCTGCCGATCCGGGTGCGCAACTCCTCGACGTGGCTGATCAGCCCCACGGTCCGGCCGCCCCTGCGCAGCTCGTCGAGCACGGTCATGACGGCGTCGAGAGCCTGCGGGTCCAGGGTGCCGAACCCCTCGTCGACGAAGAGCGTGTCGAGCTGCACCCCTCCGCTCTCCGCCGTCACGACGTCGGCGAGCCCCAGGGCGAGCGCCAGCGAGGCCATGAAGCTCTCCCCACCGGACAGGGTCTTGGTCGGCCGCCGGATCCCGGTGTACTCGTCGAAGACGTCCAGCCCCAGACCGCCGCGAGCACCGTGCCGGCCCTGCGCGTCGCTGTGCACGAACGTGTACCGACCGTCGGACATGTGCTGCAACCGGCGGCTGGCGACTGCCGCGACCTCCTCCAGCCGGGCAGCGAGCACGAAGGACTGCAGGCGCATCTTCAGCGTGTTGGCGCCGCGTCCGTTGACCAGGTCGGCGAGGGACGTGACCTGATCGGCCCACGCTCGCCCGTCCTCGAGCTGCACGTCCACGGCAGTCACCTCACCGGCCAACGCGTCCAGGGCAGCGGCCCGGAGGCCGGCCTGCTCCAGCGCGGCCACCGCCGCCTCGCGCTGGGCGGTCGCCGCTCGCCAGGCCGACTCGGCGGCCTCGAGGTCGGGCTTGGGGCCGAGATCGGCGAGATCGGGCTCGGCGAGTGCGGCGCGCACCGCGACGAGCCGGCGGTCGTGCTCGGCGACCTCGTCGGTGAGGGCGCGCAGCCGACGGCGGTCCAGCAGGGCGTCCGCGGCCGCGAGCACGTCGTCGAAGCCCTCCTCGACGGCCCGGGACTCCGCCACCCGGCGGGCGAGATCCGCTGCCTCGCGGGCTCGTAGGTCGGCTTCCCGCGCCGCCAGCAGCGTCTCGCACCGCTCCGCCTCCGCGACCAGCCGGGTGATCCGTCCCGGCAGGTCGGGATCGTCACCGCGAGCCGCGGCCAGCCGGCCGTCCACCTCGGCCCGGGCAGCCGCGGTCGCACTCGCTCGTTCCCGGGTGCGCTCGAGGAGCTCGCGGTCATCGGCGACCTGGTGGCGCACCTGGTCCAGACGAGCCGTCAGCTCCGCGAGGTGCACACGAGCACCCTCGAGCCCGGTGGCCGCCTCGGCAGCCGCTCGCTCCGCCGCCTGCGCCGCACCCCACTGCTCGCGCAGCACCGGCAGCGGCACGTCACCGGCGCGGGCCTGAGCCGCGACGAGTTCACGCTGCTGCTCCTCGCGGACCGTCCGCGCCGAAACCGCCCGTGCCTCCGCGTCCTCCACGACCTCGCGCGCACGCTCCTCGTCCTCGGCGGTCACTGCCGCCTCGTGCCGGCTGGCGGGGCTCGGGTGCTCGACGGCACCGCAGACCGGGCACCCGATCCCGTCGCGCAACTGGGCGGCGAGCTCGGCGGCCATGCCGTCCAGCCGGGCGCCGCGCAGAGCAGCCAGCCGTTCGCGTGCGTCGAGCCACACCTCACGGGTGTCCTGCTCGGCCTGCCGGCAGGCAGCCACCCGGGTGGTGAGCACCGCCGCGGCCTCGGCGGCAGCCACGGCGGCCGCCAACCCCTCCACCTCGGCGGTGAGCCCAGGCAACCGGGCGGTGGCCTCCTGCCGCCCCTCGACCACGACCTCCTGGGCGCGCACCCGCTCCGGCCACTCGGCGAGGTCGGCGCTGCCGTGCCGGACCCGGACCTCGAGCTCGTCGACCGAGCGCGCCAGGCGAGCACCCTCACGCGCCAGCTCTGCCGCGCGGTCCACCTCGGGGAGCAGGGCTCGGGCGGCGGCCGCAGCATCGCGCAGTCCCCGCGCCAGCGCACCGTCGGCGTCCCGCCCCGTGGCGACCTCCTGCCAGGCCTGCTCGGCACGCGCCGCCTGCGCGGCGGCCTCCTCGGCTGCGAGCGCACTCCGCCCGGCGGACTCGAGTGCGTCGCGCAGCGGCTCGGCGCGGCGACCGGCGTCCAGCACCGCCCGGGCCCCGGCGAGCCCGGTCTCGGCAGCGGTGAGGCGGTCGAGTTCCTGCCGCGCCCGCTCGCGCCGGGTGTGCCGCTCCTCGAGTGCCCGGGCGGCGGCGAGCGCCCGGTCGCCCTCCCTGACCTGTGCAGCCGCGCGCTCGGCGTCCAGCTGCGCCGTGGTCCGGCGGGCGTCGGCCTCGGTGCGGATGCCGGCGACCCACGGCACGACGTGGCCGGCTCCGACGGCTCCGACCATCTCCGGCGCCAGTGCCTCGGGCACCTCCACGTCGGCGACCTGGGCCACGCGGGCGATCAGGGTGCTCATCTGGACGCGGACGTCATCGAGCCGCTGGCGCGCGGACTGGCGCTCACCGGCCAGCCAGTCCTCGACCCGGGCGAAACGGTCGACGTCGAACAGGGTGCGGAGCAGCCTCCCCCGGTCCTCCGGCTCGGCTCGGAGGAAACGCGCGAAGTCACCCTGCGGGAGCAGCACGACCTGGCAGAACTGCTCGGCCGAGAGCCCCAGCCTGCTGCGGAGGTGCTCGGACCCCTCGTCGATCCGCGTGCTGACGGGCTCCCACCCCTCAGCGGTCAGCCGCTGGACGGTGAGCCGGGCCTGCTCGGTCGTCCAGCCGGTGCCCCGCAGCTTCGGCCGTCGTTGCTCGGGCCGGCGGACGACCAGGAGCCGCTCCCCGCCGAGGGTGACCTCGCACACCACCTCGGTGCGCACGCCGGGACGGGCGTGGTCGCTGCGCAGCCGGCGCTCCTCCCCGCGGGCGCCGGGGACGGTGCCGTAGAGGGCGAACACGATGGCGTCCAGCAGCGTCGTCTTCCCCGCGCCAGTGGGACCCCAGAGGAGGAAGAGCCCGTCCCGACCCACGTCGTCGACGTCGAGGCGGACCGTGTCGGCGAAGGGCCCGAACGCGGTGACCTCCAGGCGGTGCACCCGCATCAGGCACCCACCTCGCGGCCGGCGGCGAGGAGGGCTCGCCCGAGCAGCTCCCGCTCGAGCTCGCTGGGCTCCAGACCGCGGACGTGCGTGACGAACTCGACGGCGACCTGCAGGTCGGTGCGCCCGGCCAGCCGCTCCTGGTAGCTGCGCCCGTCCGCTGTGGCCCCGTCGCCGATCCACTCCAGGTGCACGCAGTGCGGGAAGCGGGCCTGCAGCGTGCGCATCGGGTCGATCGGCCGGACGGGGTCGGTCAGCCGGACCGAGACGAAGTCCTCCTCCACCCCCGCGTACGCGGGGTCGGTGAGCAGCTGGTCGAGTGGACCGGTGAGCAAGGTCAGGCGTCGCGGCGCCGGCAACGGGACGGCGCGCACCCCCGCCAGCCCCGTCGCGTCGAGGTCGACGAGCCATGCCTGCTTGCCGTGCCCGGCCTCCCCGAACGAGTAGGCCAACGGCGAGCCGCTGTATCGCACCCGTGGGCTGAGCGACTGCGGCCGGTGCAGGTGGCCCAGCGCCACGTAGTCGACGCCGTCAAAGACCGAGGCGGGCACCAGGTCGACCCCGCCGACGCAGATGTCGCGCTCGCTGTCGCTGACCACCCCACCGCCCACGAACGCGTGCGCCAGGACGACCGAGCGCGTGCCCGGCCGGCCGGCCAGGTCGGCCCGGACCCGGTCCATCGCTGCGGTCAGGACCGACTCGTGGCTCCGACCGACGGCCAGCCCCAGCTCGTGCCGGGCGACGTCGGGTTCGAGGTAGGGCAGGCCGTAGACGGCGACCTCGCCGTGCTCGTCGGTGAAGAGGACCGGCTCGTCCACCTGCGGTGTGGTGGCCCGGACGTGCACACCGCTCACGGCCAGCAGACCGGAGGCGAAGCCCAACCGACGAGCCGAGTCGTGGTTGCCGGGGGTGAGGACGACGGCCGCACCGGCGGCGCGGAGCCGGGTGAGCACCCGGTCCAGGACCGCGGTTGCGTCGGCGGACGGCACAGCACGGTCGTAGACGTCACCGGCCACCAGGACGACGTCGACCCCCTCGTCGGCCACCACGTCGGCGAGGCCGCCCAGCACGGCCTCCTGCGCGACGAGCAGGTCGGTGCCGTGCAGGGACCGCCCGACGTGCCAGTCGGACGTGTGCAGGAAGCGCATGCCACCGACGTTAGGTGCGGCCACCGACAGAACCGGCGGGGCACGCCGTGCCGGCCGTGGCCGGGCCCCCGCTGCGGGAGGACCGACCGGTCAACGACCCCGGGTGGCGGCGGCGGGCCGGGGAGCCAGCCAGCCCTCGGGGACGACGACGTCCGGGTCGACCGACGGACGTGCCGGGCGGGGCGTCGGGAAGGAACCCGGGGCGACGACGGTCGCCGGGCCGGCGCCGCGCGCAGCCGGTCGCTGCTCGACGACGGGCCGCACCGGGGTCGCCCAGCGGCCCGGCCCGCGGTGGCGCAGCCACAGCCGGGCCGGCTCCTCGAGGTACCGGTAGCACAGGTGCGCCACGACGAGGGAGAGGAGGAGCACGTGCGGGACCACGGCGGCACCCAGCGGACTGCCGGGGGCGAGCCGGGGCTCCCAGCCCATCGAGGTCCAGAGGACCTCGAAGAGCGGCATGTGGACCAGGTAGAGGCTGAAGGAGATGCGCCCGCCGTGGACCATCGGGCCGGTCGAGAGGACCCGGCTGATGCCGCTGCGGGACAGGGCCAGGGCGCCCACGAGCACCGGGAACCCGAGGACGACGACGCCGCCGTAGTTGCCCCCGCCACCCCCGCGCTGGAAGCCCCACCAGAGCCCGATCAGGATCTCGACGACGACCAGGGCCGCGATGCCGGTCGCCAGACGCTCGACCCGCGGCGAGTGGGGGATCCGCCGCACCGCCAGGCAGGTCAGCGCGCCGGCCAGGAACCCACCGCCGATGCGCAGCGCCCAGCTCCAGGGGAAGTAGGGGCCGCCCGTCCGGTAGCAGGTGTAGGCGATGGGCACGAGGACCAGGACGGCGAGGGTGCCGGTGACCACGGCGGGCAACCTCCGGAGTCGCCAGAGCACGAGGACGGCCAGCGGGAAGCAGACGTAGGCCGACCACTCGGCGCTGATCGACCACCCCGGACCGACCCAGGACACTCCCTCGAAGGTCGGCTCGTGCCACAGCTGCACCATGAGGAGCTGCTCGAGGTAGTGCCGGACGTCGACGACGGGCTGGACGGCCTGGTAGGCGACGTAACCGTCGGTCACCCGGGTCGCCTTGAACAGCAGCCAGCCGCCGAAGAGCGTGGTGATCACCAGGTAGACCGGCCAGACGCGGCAGACCCGGGCCCACCAGAAGGAGACGACGACCCGCCCGCGCGGTCGGCTGCCCATCTTGTCCAGGTAGGACAGCGTGATCACGAACCCGCTCAGGACGAAGAACAGGTCCACGCCCAGGGCGCCGGTGTTCAGGATCGGGCGCAGCGGCTCCCACACCTGCCGGTAGGCCTCGCCCGGCGTGCCCATGAAGTGGAAGCACACCACCCACATCGCCGCCACGATGCGCAGGCCGGTCAAGGGCCGGATCTCACCCCGGAGGTGACGGGGTGTCTCGTTCGCTGACGTCACAGGACCTGTCCCTGGACGTCGGCGGCCGGACGCCGCCTGCCTCGGAGGCGTGCCGGTGGGGCACCTCTCGGGGGTGTCACCTGTTCGATGCGGCAGGTGCGTCGCCGGGCCCTCGCTCGGCGGGCGCCCGTCAGCCGGGCTCATGCGAACGGACACTGCTACCCCCGGGGTGGTCGATCGTGAAGGACCGTTCCCTCGGTCCCCGCACGGTCGACGCTAGCTGCGACGACCCGGCCACCTTGAGTGATGACGTTCCAGAATTGCCGTCGTGTTGTCGTCAGGATCCGACAACGTCGCCTCAGCTGTCCCACGCACCTCGCCCGTGCCCGTCCAGACCGGCGCCCCCCCGTCCCACCGGCGCCGGTCGGCGTCCTCCTCGACCAGCTGGTTGAGCAGCTGCTGCACCCCGTCGCTGTCCGGGATGGCGGAGAAGACGGAGGGGCCGCCCTCGCCGGCGGTCTCGATGGACACCGTGCCGGAGCGGATGACCCGCTCCCACAGGGTCTGCCGGTAGGAGACGTCGGTGATCCGGGACAGCCCGATGTCGCGACCGTGCCGGGACAGGACGCCGGTGCGGTGGAGCAGCCGGTGGGTGGTGATGACGTAGTGCGTCGTCCGCCAGCGCAGCAGCGGGACGGCGACGAGCCAGAGCCCCAGCACCACGGCGACACCGACGACCACCAGCCGCCAGAGGGCCTGCTCGGTGCCGTCGGGGACCAGTGCGGCGCCGAAGGAGGTCACCCCGACCAGGACGAGGAACCCCACGATCGGCCAGAAGACGGTCAGCCAGTGCGGGTGCAGGTGCCGCACGACCTCCTCGTCGTCCCCGAGGACCTTGTCCGGATAGGCCACCCGACCAGCATGACCGACCTCCCGACCCGAGTCACGCACCCGGGACCGGCCAGCCACGGCGATGGGAGTCGGCGGTGGGTGGGTGGGCCAGAGGCCCCTCACCGAGCGCCGCGGTCTGCGTTCCTCCCCGGGTCAGCGCCGCCGGACGTGCCGGACGTCGCCCGAGGCCAGCTCCACGACCCCCGCGTGGGTGCGGAGGACGAGCCGCCCGTCCCAGTCGACGGCCTCGGCGAGGCCCTCCAGGGTCGAGCCGTCGGGCAGCGTCACGGTGACGTCGACCCCGACCGTGCTGCACCAGGCGAGGTAGTCCTGCGCCAGCCCCGAGGAGACCGGGTCGCCGAGGACCTGCACCCACTGGGAGTACCGGCGCTCGAAGGAGCCGAGGAAGGCCCGCAGGAGCTCCTCGCGGTCGACCGGTCCGCCGGCCACCAGCGCCAGCGACGTCCCGGTCTCCGGGAGCTCGTCCCGTCGGGTCGAGACGTTGAGCCCCACCCCGACCACGACGGCGGTACCAGCGGTCTCGGCCAGGATCCCGGCCAGCTTCGAGCCGTCGGGGGCGAGCAGGTCGTTGGGCCACTTCAGCGAGGTCCGGACGCCGGTCGCCTCCGACACCGCCTCGGCCAGCGCCACCCCCGTCAGCAGCGACAGCCACGCGCGCCGGGCGGCGGGCACGTCGGGGCGCAGCAGCAGCGAGACGGTGAGCCCGGCCCGGGGCGGGGAGGTCCACGTGCGGTCCAGCCTGCCCCGCCCGGCCTGCTGGTGCTCCGCGACGAGCACCAGCCCCTCCGGCTCGTCGGCCGCGGCCCGGGTGACCAGCTCCGCGTTCGTCGACCCGATCGCCTCGACCACCTCCACCTCCCGCCACAGGCCGCCGTCGCCGGCGACCGCCGCCGTCAGCGCGGCGGCGTCCAACGCAGGCCGATCCGGTGCGGGGAGGTGGGGGTCTGACACGTCACCTACGCTACGGCGCTGTGAGTGCCGCTGAACTGGAGAGCGCGGGGGAACACGTCCCCGCCGATCTCGACCTGCACACCACCGCCGGGAAGCTGGCCGACTTCGAACGCCGGGTGCAGGAGGCCACGCACGCCGGCTCCGAGCGCGCGGTGGAGAAGCAGCACGCCGCCGGGAAGATGACCGCCCGGGAGCGGATCGAGGCGCTGCTGGACCCGGGCTCGTTCACCGAGCTGGATGAGTTCGCCCGGCACCGGTCGGCCAACTTCGGCATGGAGGCCCGCCGACCCTTCGGGGACGGCGTCGTCGCCGGCCACGGCACCGTCGACGGTCGCCCGGTGTGCGTGTTCTCCCAGGACGTGACCGTCTTCGGCGGCAGCCTCGGTGAGGTCTACGGCGAGAAGATCGTCAAGGTGCTGGACCTGGCGCTGCGCACCGGCTGCCCGATCATCGGCATCAACGAGGGCGGTGGCGCCCGGATCCAGGAGGGCGTGGTCTCCCTGGGCCTCTACGCGGAGATCTTCCGCCGCAACGTGCACGCCTCCGGGGTCATCCCGCAGATCTCCCTGGTGATGGGCGCCGCGGCCGGCGGGCACGTCTACTCCCCGGCGCTGACCGACTTCATCGTCATGGTCGACAAGACCAGCCAGATGTTCATCACCGGCCCGGACGTGGTGAAGACCGTGACCGGTGAGGACGTCACCCTGGAAGAGCTGGGCGGGGCGCGGACCCACAACACCAAGTCCGGGGTGGCGCACTACCTGGCCGAGGACGAGACCGACGCGCTGGACTACGTCAAGGCGCTGCTGTCCTACCTCCCGAGCAACAACCTGGACCCGCTGCCGGCCATCGAGGTGCCGCCGGTCGAGATCGCGCTGCCCGAGGCCGTCACCGAGGACGACCGCGAGCTGGACACCTTCATCCCCGACTCCCCCAACACCCCCTACGACATGCACACCGTCATCACCCACGTGCTGGACGACGGTGAGTTCCTCGAGGTGCAGGCGCTGTGGGGGCCCAACATCGTGGTCGGCTTCGGCCGGGTCGAAGGCAGGCCCGTGGGTGTGGTGGCCAACCAGCCCACCCAGTTCGCCGGCACCCTGGACATCGACGCCAGCGAGAAGGCCGCCCGGTTCGTGCGCACCTGCGACGCCTTCAACATCCCGGTGCTGACCTTCGTCGACGTGCCCGGCTTCCTGCCCGGCACCTCCCAGGAGTGGGACGGCATCATCCGGCGCGGCGCGAAGCTGATCTACGCCTACGCCGAGGCCACCGTCCCGCTGATCACCGTCATCACCCGCAAGGCCTACGGCGGCGCCTACGACGTGATGGGCTCCAAGCACCTGGGCGCCGACGTGAACCTGGCCTGGCCCACCGCGCAGATCGCGGTGATGGGCGCGCAGGGCGCGGTCGGGATCCTGTACCGCAAGGAACTGGCCGCCGCCGAGGACCCCGAGGCGCTGCGCACGGAGCTGATCAGCGAGTACGAGGACACCCTCGCCAACCCCTACATGGCCGCCGACCGCGGGTACGTGGACGCGGTGATCCCGCCCTCGCACACCCGCGTGCACATCGTCCGCGCGCTGCGGCTGCTGGCCAACAAGCGGCAGACCCTGCCGCCCAAGAAGCACGGGAACATCCCGCTGTGACATCGCGATCCTCCGGACCGCACCGCGGCCAGGAGCCGTCCCGGGCCGCCGCTAAGCCGCTTCGTCGTTCGATCGCGGGACCCTCCGGGCCCCACTCCTCGCGACAGGACCTGCCGTGACCGAGCCCACCACTCCGCCGTTGTTGCGGGTCGTCTCCGGGTCTCCCAGCGACGAGGAGCTGGCGGCGCTGACCGTCGTCGTCGCCGCGCTGTCCCAGCGCCGCCCCCGCCGCCGGCCCACCCAGGTCGGCGGCTGGGCCTCCCGCGCCGACGCCGTCCGCACCCCGCTGCGGCCGGGTCCCGGTGGCTGGCGCGCCGCGGGACGGTTCGCGTGAGCGACGTCCGCCGGCTGGTGCTGGCCTCGCAGTCCCCGGCCCGGCTGCAGCTGATGCGCCAGGCCGGGCTCGAACCGGACGTCGTGGTCAGCGGGGTGGACGAGAGCACCGTGCGGGCACCCCGGGTCGCCGAGCTGGTCGCCCTGCTCGCAGCCGCCAAGGCGACCGCGGTGGCCGGCCGGGAGACCGACGCCCTCGTCGTGGCGGCGGACTCGCTGCTGGAGTTCCGCGGCCAGGCGATGGGCAAGCCGGCCGACGTCGCCGAGGCCAGGCTGCGCTGGGAGCGGATGCGCGGCCGCAGCGGCGTGCTGCACACCGGGCAGGCGGTCCTCGACGTCCGGGACGGCGCGGTGACCCAGCGGGACATCGGCGTGGCCTCCACCGTCGTCCACTTCGACTCCCCCAGCACCGCCGAGCTGGAGGCCTACCTGGCCAGCGGTGAGCCGCTGGCCGTGGCAGGCGCGTTCACCCTCGACGGCCTGGGAGCAGCGTTCGTCCGCCGGGTCGAGGGCGATCCCTCCGCTGTCATCGGGCTCTCGCTGCCGTTGCTGCGCACCCAGCTGGCCAAGCTCGGGGTCACGCTCACCGACCTCTGGGCACGCTGAGCCCTGTCTCCCGATGTCTCTCGAAGGAGTACGAACGTGCAGAAGGTCCTGATCGCCAACCGCGGTGAGATCGCGGTGCGCGTCGCACGCGCCTGCCGGGACGCCGGGCTGACCAGCGTCGCCGTCTACGCCGAGCCGGACCGGGACGCCCTGCACGTGCGCGCCGCCGACGAGGCGTTCGCGCTCGGTGGCACGACCCCGGGCGACTCCTACCTGGTGATCGACAAGGTCATCGATGCCGCCCGGCGGTCCGGCGCGGACGCGGTGCACCCCGGCTACGGGTTCCTGTCCGAGAACGCCGGCTTCGCCCAGGCCGTGATCGACGCCGGGCTGACCTGGATCGGCCCGTCCCCGCAGGCGATCATCGACCTCGGTGACAAGGTCGCCGCCCGGCACATCGCCACCAAGGCCGGTGCGCCGCTGGTGCCCGGCACCACGGACCCGGTCGCCGACGCCGAGGAGATCATCGCCTTCGCGCAGGAGCACGGGCTGCCGGTGGCGATCAAGGCGGCATTCGGCGGCGGCGGCCGCGGGCTGAAGGTCGCCCGGACGCTGGAGGAGATCCCCGAGCTGTTCGACTCCGCCGTCCGCGAGGCGGTGTCGGCCTTCGGCCGCGGCGAGTGCTTCGTCGAACGCTTCCTGGACAAGCCGCGGCACGTCGAGGCGCAGGTGCTCGCCGACACCCACGGCACCGTGATCGTCGTCGGCACCCGGGACTGCTCGCTGCAGCGGCGCAACCAGAAGCTGGTCGAGGAGGCGCCCGCACCGTTCCTCACCGACGAGCAGCGCGAGCGCATCCACTCCTCGGCCAAGGCCATCTGCGCCGAGGCCGGCTACGTCGGTGCGGGCACCGTGGAGTACCTGGTCGGCACCGACGGGTCGATCTCCTTCCTCGAGGTCAACACCCGGCTGCAGGTCGAGCACCCGGTCAGCGAGGAGACCTCGGGCATCGACCTGGTCCGCCAGCAGTTCCGGATCGCGCAGGGCCTGCCGCTGGAGATCACCGAGGACCCCGCCCCGCGCGGGCACAGCATCGAGTTCCGGATCAACGCCGAGGACGCCGGCCGCAACTTCATGCCCGCCCCCGGCCCGGTCACCCGGCTGGAGATCCCGCAGGGCCCCGGCGTGCGCTGGGACTCCGGGGTGGAGACCGGCGGCGAGGTCGCCGGCGCGTTCGACTCCATGCTGGCCAAGCTCATCGTCACCGGCGCCACCCGCACCGAGGCCCTGCAGCGCGCCCGCCGCGCGCTGGCCGAACTCGTCGTCGAGGGCATGCCCACGGTGGTCCCGTTCCACCGCGCCGTCGCCGCCGACCCCGCGTTCACCAGCGAGCCGTTCAGCGTGCACACCCGCTGGATCGAGACCGAGTGGGACAACCAGGTCCCGCCCCACGGCCCGGCCGCGGAGAGCGGCGAGGCCGAGGAGCGGCAGACCGTCGTCGTCGAGGTCGGCGGTCGGCGGCTCGAGGTGTCGCTGCCCGCCGGGCTCGCCGCGGGCGGCCCGGCCCCGGCCACCGGGGGCGGCAAGCCGCGCAAGCGCGGCGGCGGGCACGGCGGCTCTGCCGCGTCCGGGGACTCCCTCACCGCACCGATGCAGGGCACCATCGTGAAGGTCGCCGTCGAGGACGGCGCCACCGTCGCCGCCGGTGACCTGGTCGTCGTCCTCGAGGCGATGAAGATGGAGCAGCCCATCACCGCGCACAAGGCGGGCACCGTCTCCGGGCTGTCCGCCGAGGTCGGCGCCAGCGTCACCAGCGGCGCCGTCCTCTGCACCATCAGCGACAGCGAGTGACCTGACGGGTGGCCGGCCGTGCGCCGGCCACCCGTCAGCTGTGCTCGTCCTCGATGCCCATCAGCCGGCGGCCGGCCTCGGTGATCGAGCCGGACAGCGACGGGTAGATCGCGAAGGTCTGCGCGAGGTCACCCGCCGTGAGCCCCTTGGTGACCGCCAGCGCGATCGGCAGGATCAGCTCCGACGCGCCGGGGGCCACCACGACACCGCCGATGACGACGTCGGTGGAGCGCCGGGCGTAGAGCTTCACGAAGCCGGAGTGCAGGTCGCCCATCTTGGCCCGCGCGTTGGTGGCCAGCGGCAGCTGGACGACCTCGACGTCCGCCCCCTCGGTGAGCGACTTCTCCTGCACGCCGACGGTGGCGATCTCCGGGTGGGTGAACACGTTGGCCGCGACCGTCGTCAGCCGGATCGGCGCCACCGCCTCACCGAGGGCGTGCCACATGGCGATGCGGCCCTGCATCGCCGCGACCGAGGCGAGCTGGAAGACGCCGGTCACGTCACCGGCGGCGTAGATGCCCGGCGTGGTGGTGCGGGAGACCCGGTCGACGACGATGTGCCCGGCCTCGGTCACCTCGACACCGCACGCCGCCAGGTTCAGGCCCTCGGTGTTCGGGACGGTGCCCACGGTCATCAGCGCGTGCGAGCCCTCGACGACGCGGCCGTCGGTCAGCTCGACCCGGACGCCCTTCTCGGTGCGCAGCACCGCCTGCGCCCGGCCCCGCTCGGCGATCCGCCCGCCGCGGGACTGGAAGACCTCCTCGACGACCGCGGCGGCGTCGGCGTCCTCACCGGGCAGCACCTGGTCGCGGGAGGAGACCAGCGTCACCGGGACGCCGGCCTCCAGGTAGCCGGAGGCGAACTCGGCGCCGGTCACGCCCGACCCGACGACGACCAGGTGGTCGGGCAGCTCGTCGAGGTCGTAGACGTCCCGCCAGGACAGGATCCGCTCGCCGTCCGGCTCGGCGCCGGGCAGCACCCGGGGGTCGGCGCCCGTCGCGATGAGCACGACGTCGCCCTCCAGCTCCTCGACCACCGTGCCGGCGCGGTCGAGCACCTCGACCCGGTGCGCGACCAGGCCGCGCTCGTCGTCCGAGAGCCGGCCCTGGCCGTTGACCAGCCGGACGCCCTCGGCCTCCAGCCGGGCGTGGATGTCGGCGGACTGGGCCACCGCCAGGCCCTTGATCCGCTGGTTGACCGCCGCCAGGTCCAGGCCCACGGTGCCCAGGTCGGTACCGCGCAGCCCGAGGACGGCGGAGTCGCGGACCGCGGTCATCGCGCCCGCGGCGGCGATGAAGGTCTTGGACGGGACGCAGTCGGTGAGCACGCTGGCGCCCCCGACGCCGTCCCGTTCGATCACGGTGACGTCCGCACCGAGCTGGGCGGCGACGAGCGCGGCCTCGTAGCCGGCCGGACCACCGCCGATGATGACGATGCGGGTCATGAGTGCTGGTCTCCAGTCTGGGTCGGCGTTGCGCGCCCATTGTCCCCGCTGTCCGTGACCGACGCGGGGAGGCCTCGGCGGAGCGCGCTCGCTATCGTCAGCGGGATGGCCCTCTACGCCGCGTACGGGTCGAACATGCACCCGGCGCAGATGCTGCTGCGCTGCCCGTCGTCCCCGTTCTCCGGCACCGGCTGGATCCCGGGCTGGCGGCTCACCTTCGGCGGGGAGGAGTTCGGCTGGGAGGGCGCGCTGCCCACCCTGGTCCCGGCGGAGGGCGCCTCTCCCGGGGTCTTCGTCGCCCTCTACGACCTCACCGAGGCCGACCAGTCGGCACTGGGCGCCTGGGAGGGCGTCGACCACGGGCTGTACCGCACGGTGCGGTTGCGGGTGCACACCCTGGCCGGGGACGTGGTGGCCTTCGCCTACGCCCTGGACGCCTTCGAGGGCGGGCTGCCGGCCGCCCGCCACCTGGGCGCGATCGCCGACGCGGCCGAGGCCGCCGGCGCGCCGGACGACTACGTCCGGGACCTGCGCCACCGCGACTGCCGGTCGATCGGCACCTGACCCCGTGACCACCGAGGAGAGCCGGCCCGCCGACCTGGTGGGCCAACTGGTCCGCTTCGCCGTCGTCGGGGTGTTCAGCGCCGTCGTCGACCTCAGCGTCTACACCCTGGCCCTGCACCTGGGCCTGTGGGTGCACGCCGCCCGGGCGCTCAGCTTCATCTGCGGCACCAGCACGGCCTACGCCCTCAACCGCCGGTGGGCGTTCGGGGTGGAGGGCAGCCGGCGCCGGGCGCTGGGGTTCGTGCTGCTCTACGGGACGACGTTCTTCGTCATCCTCGGCGTGAACGCCCTGGCCCTCGCCGTCCTCCCGGAACACTGGTGGACGATCACGCTGGCCTGGGCCATCTCGCAGGGCTTCGGGACCGCGGTCAACTTCGTGATGCTGCGGACGGTCGTCTTCCGGGACTGACCGTCAGCGCCCCGGGTCCCGGGACCGCTGCCAGGACGGCTTCCCGGGCCGACGCGCCCGGCCGTCCAGCGGCGGTGCGGCTCCCCCGCCCACCCCGTCGCCGGGCGCCCGGGACTCCGTCGCCGGGGCGACGACCCGGGAGCCCGGCGGCGAGCGCAGCGGGCGGCTCTCGGCGATCCGCCGGTAGTCGATCGTCATCGGGCTGTCCGGGCTCTCCTGGATGTCCAGCAGCAGCGCGTAGAGCAGCATCTGCACGCCGGTGAGGACGGGTGCGACCGAGAGCAGCACCGCTCCGGCCGACGCGACCGGCGGGCCGAGGGTGAGGAGCAGCACCCAGATGCCGATCCCCGCGCCCGCCAGGAGCAGCAGCAGGCCGGAGAAGAGGAACAGCGCAACGGGCGAGAAGGACCAGAGCACGTACTTGAGGAAGATCCTCTTCCAGAACCCCACGAACAGCAGTCGCAGCAGTTCGGGGACGACCCGACGGAGCTTGATGCCCGACACCTCCTCCCCGTAGACCGCCGGCACGGGCACGTCGATCGCGGGGATGCGCAGGATGTTGAGGTGGATCAGCAGGTCGTTCTCGAACGAGTAGCGACGCGACATCCGGTCGAGCGGCAGCCGCCGGAGGGTCGCCTGGGTGATCGCGGTGTAGCCGTTCTGCGGGTCGAACAGGTGCCAGTAGCCCGACACCAGCTTGGTCACGAAGGACAGGACGATGTTCCCCAGGACCCGGTGCCGGGGCATCGACTCGAAGGACCGCAGGGAGAAGAAGCGGTTCGCCTTGGCGAACTCCCGGCCGCCGTCCACGAGCGGCTCGAGCAGGTCCGGGAGGAACGCCGGGTCCATCTGCCCGTCCCCGGCCATCACCACGTCGATGTCCGCTCCGAGTTCGCCCGCCAGCCGGTGGCCGGTGACGATCGCGCCGCCGACACCGGTGTTCACCGGGTGCCTGACGAGGGTCACCCGCGGGTCATCGACGGCGAGAGCCGCGGCGCTGGTGCCGTCGGGTGAGCAGTCGTCGACGACGACGATGTGGTCGACGTAGTCGGGCATGGTCCTGATGACCGTGCCGATCAGGTCCTCCTCCCCGTAGGCCGGCACGATCGCTGCCACACGCCGGTCGCGGTACATCGGCGGCCCTACCGGGCCGGGACGGCGGCCACGCGCAGGGCCAGGTCCAGCGCCCGGATCGCGTCCTCCCCCGTCGTCCTGGGTCGGCTGCGGGCCCGCACGCAGTCGGCGAAGTGGGTCAGCTCCAGTGCGAGCGGCTCCCCCTGCTGCTGCAGGAAGGGGAGCTCGACGACCCCCACCTGCCGGTACCGGCGACCGTGGTCGGAGAGGTACTCCGACTGGTCGACGCGGTGGACGCTCAGGTCCTGCCGGAGCAGGTCGACCACCACGTAGTTGTCCGACTGGGTGATGTCGAGCTGCCTGATCTTGTTCTGCCCCACGCGGCTCGCGGTGACCGAGGCGGTGACCCCCGAGTCGAAGGCGAGCAGGGCGACCGCGATGTCCGGGGTGGCCGAGCGGGGCGCTCGTACGACGGACATTACCTCCACGGCGACGCCTCCGGCGATCATGGAGATGAGGTCCAGGTCGTGGATCATCAGATCGATCACCACGTCGTCCCGGCTGCGTGGCGAGTACGCGCTGATGCGCCGGGCCTCGACGTGCACCGTGCCGTCGAGCACCGACTCGAGCTCGAGGACGGCCGGGTTGAACCGCTCCACGTGCCCGACCATCAGCACCCGGCCGGCCTCCCCCGCCGCATCGACCAGCCGCTGCGCGGTGACGACATCGGGCGCGATCGGCTTCTCCACCAGCACGTCGATCCCCGCGGCGATCAACTCGTGGGCGACCGGTGCGTGCTGGTCCGTCGGCGTGGCGATGACCGCCGCCTCGACCAGGAGGCGGGGCAGCTCCCGCACGTGCTCGACGGTGGTGACCCCGACGGCCGCGGCGAGCTTCTCGGCACGCTCGTGATCCGGGTCGAGGACCGCGACGAGCTCCAGGTCCCGCAGGCCGGAGGCGACCCGCGCGTGGTTGGTGCCCATGACCCCCGCGCCGATCACCGCCAGCCGGACCGGCGCCACCCGGTTGTCAGCAGGCATCGTCGTCAGCCAGCATCGAAGGCCCCCCTCACGGCTCGGACCACGGCGTCCAGGTCTGCGTCGGACAGCAGCGGGTGCACGGGGATCGACAGCACCTCGCGGCTGGCCCGTTCTGCCGCCGGGTGGTCGCCGATCACGACGCGGGGGTGCTCCCGGTAGCACGGGTAGTCGTACACCGGCCGGGGGTAGTAGACGCCGTGGCCGACTCCGCTCCGGGTGAGGAACTCGGCGACCTCCCCGCGGCTGCGCCCCGACTCCGACGTGATGCGGATCGTGTACTGGTGCCAGACGTGGGTCCGGCCCGGCGCCACCGTCGGCAGCTCGACCCCTGGTATGCCGGACAGGCCCTCGGTCAGGCGGCGCGCGTTCTCCGCCCGGCGCTTGGTCGCCGCCTCCAGCCGCGCCAGCTGCGGCAGGACCACGGCTGCCTGCAGCTCGGTCATCCGGTAGTTGTGCCCGGCCAGCTCGTACCGGTACCGGGCGCGCATCCCCTGGTTGCGCAGCAGCCGGAGCCGGTCGGCGAGATCGAGGTCGTCGGTGGAGATCAGGCCCCCCTCGCCGGCGGCGAGGTTCTTCGTGGCGTACAGCGAGAAGCAGCCCACCCCGGAGGAACCGACCGGTCGGTCGGCGACCCGGGCGCCGTGCGCCTGCGCCGCGTCCTCCACGATCGCCCAGCCACGGGTCCTCGCCAGCGGTTCCAGGCGACTCATGTCCGCCGGGTGGCCGTAGAGGTGCACGGGCAGGATCGCCGACGTCCGCCCGCCCGCGACCGCGTCCACCGACTCGGCCGTGAGCGTGAAGTCCCGGGGGTCGATGTCGCCGAAGCGGGCGACCAGACCTGCCTCGAGGATCGCGTTGAGCGTGGCCACGAAGGTGAAGGGGCTGGTCACCACCTCCGATCCCGCGGGGAGGCGGAGCGCCTCCAGCGCGGCCACCAGTGCGACCGTCCCGTTCGTGACCGCCACCACGTGGTGGGTCCCGGACCAGACGCGGAACTCCTGCTCGAGGCGCTCGACGACCGGCCCCTGGGCGAGGCGCCCGGAGCGGAGCACCTGGAGGACGAGCTGCTCCTCGTCCGTCCCGATGGAGACGGCGGAGATCGGGATCACGGCAGGACCTCCTCGATGCCGCCGAAGGGCAGGTCCGGTGGGCGCTCGGGCCCGCGGTCGACCACCTCACCGCGGACGTCGACCCAGCCGAGCGTGCGGGCGGGGTTGCCCCCCACCAGCTCGTTGGGGCGGACGTCCCGGACCACGACCGCCCCGGCCGCCACGAGGCTCAGCTCGCCCAGCTCGATGCCGCACCGCACGGTGGCGTTGGCCCCGATCGAGGCACCCCGCCGGACGAGGGTGTCGACCCGCTGCCACGGCCCGAACGCGCGGGGGAAGCGGTCGTTGGTGAAGACCGCGCTGGGCCCGACGAACACGTCGTCCTCCAGGACGACCCCGGAGTAGACCGACACGTTGTTCTGGACCTTGCAGCGCGCCCCCACCCGGGCGGCCGCGTCCACGAACACGTTCTTGCCGATGACCGTGCCCTCGCCGACGACCGCGCCCGCGCGGATGTGCGCGTGGTGCCAGATCGCCGTGTCCGCGCCGATCCGCGCGCCCTCCTCGACGAGGGCGGTCGGGTGGGCCCAGTAATCAGTCACGGAACACCCAGGATCGGTAGGCGGCATAGTTCGCGACGGTCAGGAGCCCCACGGCGATGGTCTTGCCGGCCAGGGCCGGCACCCCCACTGCCGCGAGACCGGTCACGATAGCCAGGTTGGCGAGGTAATTGACGCCCACCAGCGCGCTGTATCTGATCAGCTGACCGGGACCGTCGGCCCGTCGGCCGAAGGTGAGGTACTTGTTGGCCGCGAAGTTGACCGCGAAGCTCAGCCAGAAGCCGGCCGTGGTGGCGATCCACAGCCGGGCGCCGCCGACCGCGTAGAGCAGCCACAGCGTCCCGGCGTCCACGACGAAGCTCACGGCTCCTGCCGCCACGTAGCGGACGAAGGTCGCGGACGGGCGCGGCGGGCTCGCCGGTCGGGTGGCCACGTCGGAGGCGCCGTCAGCCCGATGCGCCGACGACGGCGCCGTCCCCGGTGCTCCGGCACGCGGCGTTCGGCGCGGTGGGTGGTTCGACGAGCGCGACCTCGTAGATGCGCACGGGGCCGGCGCTGTGGACGAGCCGCAGGGAGGGTGAGTTCTCCAGCCCGGTCAGCCCGGGCAGCCGCTGGAAGCCGGGGCGCACGTAACCGTCGCTGACGAAGACGTACCTGATGTCGAGGTCGTGGACCGCCCGCCGGACCGCGGGGTCGGAGTCGAGGCAGTTGAAGTGCTCGACGAGGAGTTTTTGGGTCGGCCCCAACCGGACGGACGACGGGTCGACGACGTGCCCGAACAGCGGGTGCAGTCCGGCGACGGCACGAAGGTAGGCCGAGCCGTCGTTGGCGTCGTCCATGATCGTGCCGCCGGTCGAGTGCTCCCCGAGCCACCGCATCGCGGCGATCTCGGTGTTGCTCAACGTCCGCTCGGAGTCGTAGTTCTCGGCGATCCGCCGCTGGTTGCTCGAGCTGTACAGCCCGTTGGACGCGGAGCCGACCAGCAGCAGGCCCACCCCGACCAGGGCGCCGGTGACCACCGGGGCCGGCAGTCCCCGCTGACGGGCGAACGGCAGCCGAGCCAGCAGACGCTGACCGAACCTGGCCAGGGACAGCAGCCCGTGCGCGGCGAGGGGGGCGAGCCCGAGGACGGCGAGCGCCGCGAACCGCCAGCGGTCGTTCCACCAGGGGCGGGTCACCGTGGCGACGAGCGGGCTGTCCGACGAGGCCGTCATGACGAAGAGGGCGAACATCAGCCCCGCACCACCGAGCCAGGCCCACAGGTACCGGGCACGGGCGACGGTGAGCAGGCCCACGAGGACCAGCCCGGCCAGCCAGTACTGCGGCGCCACCGCCATGTGGTTGAGCAGCAGCAGGTCGCCTGCCGCCTGCCCGGGGGACTCGATCGCCGGCCAGTCGATCTCGATGCCCTCGGCTCCGGTCGTCCTGGCTCCGACGACGGCCGGGAACGCGATGACCGTCGCCAGCACTCCCACCGCCGCCAGCGGGACGAGATCGGCGCCCAGGGTGCGGGGTGCCCGCCACCAGCGCACCAGGAGGACCACGGCGGCGAACACAGCCGCCGACAACGCGGTGGCCGGGTGGACCCCCAGGAGCCCGGCGAGCCCCAGTCCGCAGAGGAACACCAGGACCGGACGGCGGCGCGCCACCGTGAGGTCCAGGAGGACGACGAACGCCGGGATGGCGGCGACGCCGGCCGCGAACGGCAGGAGCGGGCCCCGCCAGAGGACGTCGTAGGGGAAGCTGGCGAACCCGGCCAGGAGGACCGGCGTGGTGACCACGACCGCGAGCGGGGCGCCGAGGCGGCGCAGCAGGGTGGCGAGCCCCGTCCCGGCGACCAGGCAGACGATCATCGCCTGGCTGTTGAGCACCGCGAAGACAGGCGCGCCGGTGAGGTCCCGCACGACCGCGGCGACCGCCGGGAACGCGTTGGGGTAGTAGAAGGACGCCGATTCCCAGTTGTTGATCTGCCGCAACGCGTCCGGGGCGATGTCACCGGAGTCGGCGATCAGGCGGACGGCGTTGGCGTGGAAGATGTAGTCCCAGTCCTGGTCGGGGGCGTCGAGACGACCGAAGCCCGACAGCAGGACGCCGGCCGAGAGCAGGCCGCCGCCGAGCACGCCGGCCAGGACCAGCAGGTCCCGCCGGCCGGGGCGACGAGGCCGCTGGACGCGCACCCGCGCCCGCCAGGGACGGTCCCGGCCGGTCGCGAGGCGGAGGGCCAGGACGACACCGCCCGTGAGCGCGGTCACCGCCACGAGGGTGAGCGGCCCCCAGGGGACGGGTCCGAGGCCGGCCGCGGTCGCCGTCGCGGTGACCAGCCCGTAGGTGACCACCGGGGCCACGGCCGCCGCGACCCCGGGCCGCAGCCCGGCGAGCAGACCGACCACCAGGCCGGGGAGGAACAGGACCACGAGGCTGACCAGCGGGAGCACGACGGCCTGCAGGGTCATCACGCCGGTCCTGTCCGCTGGAGGGCCCGATCGGGGGACCACCCTAAGTCCGGGGACCCCCCGGGCGGTGCTCCCTCACGCGCGCATCATCGCCCGACCGACCGGTCAGCGGGTCGCCGTCGCCTGCTCGGGGCCGCCCAGGAACCGGTCGAGGATCTGCTGGGCGGCGAGCGTGGGGGTGAGCTCCCCGGCGAGAACGGCGTCCTCCAGCTCCGGGACGACCGCACGCACCTGGGGTTGGGTGCGCAGCCGGTGCTCCAGCTCGTCGCGCACCAGCTGCCAGACCCAGCGCACCTGCTGGCCCCGGCGCCTCTCGGCGAGCTGCCCGGAGGCGCGCATCCGGTCCTGGTGCTCGACGACCTTCCCCCAGACCTCATCGAGCCCCTGCCCGGTCAGCCCCGCGCAGGTCAGCACCGGCACGTCCCAGCCGTCACCGCGCCCGCGCAGCATCCGGATCGCACCGCCCAGCTCCCGGGCGGCGCGGCGGGCGTCGACCTCACCGGGGCCGTCGGCCTTGTTCACCGCGATGACGTCGGCGATCTCGAGGATGCCGCGTTTGATGCCCTGCAGCTGGTCACCGGTGCGGGCCAGGGTGAGGAAGAGGAAGGAGTCGACCATCTCCGCGACGGTCACCTCCGACTGGCCGACCCCGACGGTCTCCACCAGCACGACGTCGTAGCCGGCCGCCTCGACCACGACCATCGACTCCCGGGTCGCCTGGGCGACCCCGCCCAGCGTGCCGGCGGTCGGCGCGGGCCGGATGAACGCGTGCTCGTCGACCGCCAGCCGGGACATCCGGGTCTTGTCGCCCAGGATCGACCCACCGGACCGCGCCGAGGAGGGGTCGACGGCCAGGACGGCGACCTTCGAGCCGGCCGCGGTCAGCGAGATCCCGAGGGTGTCGATGA
Organism: Geodermatophilaceae bacterium URHA0031; assembly: GCA_000620205.1. GTDB lineage: Bacteria > Actinomycetota > Actinomycetes > Mycobacteriales > Geodermatophilaceae > Modestobacter. The sequence goes on from JHVP01000002.1 coordinate 309,588, forward strand.
ACGTCGACTTCCCGACGCCGGGCACGCCGCTGATCCCGACCCGGCGCGCCCCGCCGGCGTGCGGCACCAGCCCGACGAGCAGCTCCTGGGCCGCCTCCCGGTGGTCCCCGCGCCGGGACTCGACCAGTGTGATGGCCCGCGCCATCGCGCGCCGGTCACCGGCCAGCACGCCGTCCGCGAGCCCGGCGACGTCGGGAACGGCCATCACCGAAGGGCCATGGTGGCCGACATGGCCGCTCTCATGCGTGGCCGAGCCCCTGGGACAGGGTGCGCAGCAGGTCCTGCGCGGCGTCGGCGATGACGGTGCCGGGTGGGAAGACCGCGGCGGCGCCCATCTCGCGGAGGGTCGGGACGTCGTCGGGCGGGATGACCCCACCGACCACGACCAGGACGTCGTCGGCACCGAGCGCGGCGAGGGCGTCGCGCAGCGCCGGCACCAGGGTGAGGTGACCGGCGGCGAGGGAGGAGACGCCGACGACGTGCACGTCGGCCTCCACCGCCTGGCGGGCGACCTCGTCCGGGGTCTGGAACAGCGGGCCGACGTCGACGTCGAAGCCGAGGTCGGCGAAGGCGGTGGCGATCACCTTCTGGCCGCGGTCGTGGCCGTCCTGGCCCATCTTGGCGACCAGGATCCGCGGCCGGCGCCCCTCGGCCTCGGCGAACTGCGCGGCCATCGCGCGGGTGTCCTCCACCGGGCCGGATCCTCCTGCCTCGTCGCGGTACACCCCGGAGATGGTCCGCACCTGGCCGGCGTGCCGGCCGTAGACCGCCTCCAGCGCGTCGGAGATCTCCCCCACCGTCGCCTTCGCCCGGGCCGCGTCCACGGCGAGCTTCAGCAGGTTCGAGTCAAGGTCGCTGCCCCGGCGCCCCTCGGCCGCGGCGCGGGCGGCATCGGTCAGCCGGGACAGCGTCTCGCGGGTGGCCGCCTCGTCGCGGGACGCGCGCAGCTCGGCCAGCCGGGCCTTCTGCTGGGCCAGCACGTCGGCGTTGTCCACCCGCAGCACCTCGACGGCCTCGTCGGCGTCGACCCGGTACTTGTTGACCCCGATCACCGGCTGGCGGCCCGAGTCGATCCGCGCCTGGGTGCGGGCCGCGGCCTCCTCGATCCGCAGCTTCGGGATGCCGTCGTCGATGGCCTGGGCCATCCCGCCGTGCTGGGCGACCTCCTGGATGTGCGCCCAGGCGCGGCGGGCCAGGTCGTAGGTGAGCTTCTCCACGTACGCCGAGCCGCCCCACGGGTCGATCACCCGCGTCGTCCCGGACTCCTGCTGCAGCAGCAGCTGGGTGTTCCGCGCGATCCGGGCGGAGAAGTCCGTCGGCAGGGCGAGGGCCTCGTCCAGGGCGTTGGTGTGCAGCGACTGGGTGTGCCCCTGGGTCGCGGCCATCGCCTCCAGGCAGGTCCGGACGACGTTGTTGTAGACGTCCTGCGCGGTCAGCGACCAACCCGAGGTCTGGGAGTGGGTGCGCAGCGACAGCGACTTGTCCTTCTGCGCGCCGGCCTCCTTGACCAGCTTGGCCCACAGCAGCCGGCCGGCGCGGAGCTTGGCGACCTCCATGAAGAAGTTCATCCCGATGCCCCAGAAGAAGCTCAGCCGCGGGGCGAACACGTCGACGTCCATCCCCGCGGCCTTGCCCGCCTGCAGGTACTCCACCCCGTCGGCCAGGGTGTAGGCCAGCTCCAGGTCGGCCGTCGCCCCGGCCTCCTGGATGTGGTAGCCGGAGATGGAGATCGAGTTGTACCGCGGCATCTGCTGCGAGGTGAACGCGAAGATGTCGCTGATGATCTGCATCGAGGGCTTGGGCGGGTAGATGTAGGTGTTGCGGACCATGAACTCCTTGAGGATGTCGTTCTGGATCGTCCCCGTGAGCCGGTCCGGGCTCACCCCCTGCTCCTCGGCGGCGACCACGTAGAGCGCCAGCACCGGCAGCACCGCGCCGTTCATGGTCATCGACACGCTCATCCGGTCGAGCGGGATGCCGTCGAAGAGCTGCCGCATGTCCAGGATCGAGTCGATCGCCACCCCGGCCATCCCGACGTCGCCGACCACGCGCGGGTGGTCGGAGTCGTAGCCGCGGTGGGTGGGCAGGTCGAAGGCGACGCTCAGCCCCTTCTGCCCGGCGGCCAGGTTGCGCCGGTAGAACGCGTTGGACTCCGCGGCGGTGGAGAACCCGGCGTACTGCCGGACCGTCCACGGCTGGGTAGTGTACATCGTCGGGTACGGCCCGCGCAGGTACGGCGCGATCCCCGGGAACGTGTGCAGGAAGTCCACGTCGGCCAGGTCGTCGTGGGTGGCCACCGGCGGGACGGCGATCCCCTCCGGGGTCTCCCAGGTCGCCTCCGCCACGCTGCGCCCGGTCGCCGTCTCGTAGGCGGCCGCCCAGTCCGCCGGCGTCGCCGTCGGCTGCGGCTGCCCCAGCTCCAGGGAGCCGAAGTCGGGGATCCCGCTCATGCCCGCACCTCCTCACCTGAGGGGCCATGTTGGCCAACATGGCCCTCGTTGGGGACGCCGAGCTGGTCCGCGACCTCCCGCAGGACGGCGAGGGCGTCACACCCGGCGTACACGTACCCGTCCACCCCGTCCACCGCCAGGGATGGCGGCCCGGCGAGCCACACCTGCGTCGCCCCGGCCGCGCGCAGCTCGGCGGCCAGCCCGGCGGCGTCGGCGGCGTAGTCCCGGTCGGTGCCGCACAGGCAGGCCACCGTCGTCGACGCGTCGGCGAAGCCGGCGACGCCGTCGCCGGCCGGGGTCTGCAGCCCGCCGGCGCCGAAGAGGTTGGCGGCGAAGCCGGCCCGGGCGGTGTGCCGGGCCGCCGGGCCGAGGGTGGCCAGGTACACCCGCGGTCGCGGCCGGACCGCCTCGACGGCGTCCCGCAGTTGCTCGTAGGCCTGGGCTGCCCGCACCCGGGGCAGTCCTCCGGACGGCGGAGCGGCGGCCGGACGGCGGGTGGGCAGCACCTCCGCCGGGTCGGGGAACTCGCTCACGCCGGTGAGCGCGTCGGTCCGGGTGGCCAGCCGCTGGGCGCGGTCGGCCCAGGCGGCGGCGATCCGCTCGCCGACCAGACCGCTGGACAGCGCGGCGGCCAGCCCACCGGCCCGCTCGATCTCGGTGAACCACGCCCAGGCCGCCCGGGCCAGGTCCTCGGTCAGCGACTCGACGTACCAGGAGCCGCCGGCCGGGTCCAGCACCCGGGCCAGCGACCCCTCCTCCACCAGCAGGCTCTGCGTGTTCCGCGCGATCCGCCGGGAGAAGGCGTCCGGCAGCCCCAGCGCCGCGTCGAACGGCTGCACCGTCACCACGTCCGCGCCGCCCACGCCCGCGGCGAAGCAGGCCACCGTGGTGCGCAGCATGTTCACCCACGGGTCGTGCTTCGTGGTCATCACCGACGAGGTCACCGCGTGCTGCCGCGTCGCGCGCGCCTCCGGCGCCGCCCCGCTGGCCTCGCCCACCCGGTCCCACAACCGGCGGGCGGCCCGCAGCCCGGCGATCGTCGTGAACTGGTCGGCGCTGGCTGAGAACCGGAACTCCAGCTGCCCGAACGCCTCGTCCACGGTGAGGCCCTGGTCGGTGAGCGCCCGCAGGTAGGCCACCCCCGCGGCCACCGCGCAGCCCAGCTCCTCCACCGCCGAGGCGCCGGCGTCGGCGAAGACCGTGCCGTCGACCACCACGCTGCGCCACCCCGCCGGGGTCCGGCGGGCGACGTCGGCCAGCCCGCTGAGGTCCTGCGGCTCACCCGTGGCGGCGTGCAGACCCAGCGGGTCCAGGCCCAGGCAGCCGCCCGGCGCCAGGTCGGTACGGCCCTCGACCAACGCCAGGAACGCCTCAGCGGCCGGGCTGCCACCGGAGAGGCTCACCGGCGCGAGGTCCAGGTAGACGTCGGTGAGCACCTCACCGAGCGCCTCGACCGGCACGGCGCCCTCGCCGAGCACCAGCCACAGCGAGGAGACGCCGTTCTCCAGGTCCGCCGCGATCGCCTCTCGAGTCGCTGCGACGTCCGGGTCGGCGTGCCGCTGACGGACGTCCCAGCCGGCCGGCACCTCGGTGTCCGCCCCACCGGCCGCGGTCACGCCCGCGGAACCGGCCCGGGCACCGCGGACGAACGGCGGCAGGCCGGGCACCCCGGCCAGCGCCGGCAGATCGCCGGCGTCCTCGGCGGTGTAGAGGGGCGCGACGCTGACCCCGGTGGCGACCGGGACCCGCAGCGCGTCCTCGACCGGGTCGGGCAGCTCCTCGCGACCGGCCTTGCGCAGCACCCCCGCCACCAGGTCGCGCCACTGGGCCCGGCTCGCCACCGGGAACTCCCCGGCGAGCTCGAGCAGCTCGGGTGCCGCCGGCTCGGCCGGCGGTGCGCCCTCGGGTGTCGTGGTCTGCTGGTCGGTGGAACGCATCATCGGTCCCTGCCTCTCAGGTGCCTGGCAGCATCTACCCCGGCACGTTACCGAGCACGCCTGCGGCGTCCGACGCCAGCGCGTGCAGGGCGGTGCGGGCCATCAGCCGCACGCCCACCCCGATCGCCCGTTCGTCGACGTCGAAGGTCCCCCGGTGCAGGTCCAGCGGCGCGCCCTGACCGTGCGTGCCCAGCCGGGCCAGCGCGATCGGCAGCACCTCGGCGAACCAGCCGAAGTCCTCCCCGCCCATGCTCTGCGGCGACTGGGCCAGGCCCTCGCTGCCCACCGTCTCCAGCGCCGCCGAGCGCAGCAGCGCGACGCTGCGCGGGTCGTTGACCACCGGCGGCACCCCGCGGACGTACTCGATGGCGACCCCGGCACCGGACACCTGGGCCACCTCGGTGACCAGCCGGCGGACCAGGTCCTCCGCCTCGCTCCACACCGTCCGGTCCAGGACCCGCAGCGTGCCGCGCAGCGTGCCGGTCTGCGGGATGGCGTTCGGCGCCACCCCGGAGCTGACCGCCCCCCAGACCAGGGAGACGCTGGAGCGGGGGTCGACCAGCCGGGACAGCAGCCCCGGCACCTCGGTGACCACCCGGCCCAGCGCATGCACCAGGTCGACGGTCAGCTGCGGGCGGGCGGTGTGCCCGCCGGGACCGGTGAGCGTCACCTCGATCCGGTCGCAGGCCGCGGTGATCGAGCCGGTGCGCAGCCCCACCATGCCGACCGGCAGCGACGGGTCGCAGTGCAGCGCGAAGGCGCGGCTGGCCCCGGCGAGCACGCCCTCGTCGACGACCTGCCGCCCACCGCCGGGCACCTGTTCCTCGGCCGGCTGGAAGACGCAGCGCACCGTGCCGGGGAGCCGGTCCAGCGAGGCCAGCGCGAGCGCGACGCCCAGCAGGACGGTGGTGTGCACGTCGTGCCCGCACGCGTGGCAGAGCCCGTCGCGGGTCGAGGCGTAGGGCACGTCCTTGGGGTCGTGCAGCGGCAGCGCGTCGATGTCGGCCCGGAGCACCACCACGGGCCCGTCGCCGGCGTCCCCGCCGACGTCGCAGACCAGCCCGGTGCCGCCCGCGAGCCGTCGCGGCTGCAGGCCGGCGGCGGTCAGCCGCTGCTCGAGGAACGCGGTGGTCTCGACCTCGGCGAAGCCCAGCTCGGGGTGCGCGTGCAGGTGCCGGCGGACGGCGACCAGCTCGTCGTGGTGGGACCGCGACCAGGCGTCGACCGCGGCGCCGGCGTCGTCCCCGGGCCGGCCCGTCACGTCGTCCACCCCCCGGCCGGTCACGGGCTGGCCGGCGACACCGCGGGCAGCCCGTCGCGCATCTCGGCGAGCAGGCTGTCCACGACCGGGAGCAGGTCGCCGTCGGAGGAGGCGGCGACGGCCCGCTGGCGCTGGTAGGACGCGCCGACGGCGAGCACCCGCGTGACGTCGGCGAGCTCGGCCTCGCAGCCCAGCCGCCGGGCCACCGGGGTGAGCTCCTCGACCAGCTCGGCGATCGCCTCGCGGACCGGCGCGACGGTGCCCTGCTCGTCGACGACGATCTCGGCGTCCAGCCCGTACCGGACCGCCCGCCACTTGTTCTCCCGCAGGATCCAGTCGGTCGGGGCGGGCAGCGTGTAGCCGCGGTCGAGCTGGGTGTCGAACTGCTCGACCAGGCACTGCGCCAGCGCGGCCACGGCGCCGATCTCGTCCAGGCTGGGCAGGCCGTCGCAGACCCGCAGCTCCACGGTGCCGAAGTCCGGGTGCGGGCGGACGTCCCACCACACCTCGCGGACGCTCTCGATCGCCCCAGCCCGGATCAGGGTCTCCATGTACTCCTCGAACTCGGCCCAGTCGGCGAGCTGGTGCGGGAGCCCGCCGGTCGGCATGCCCTCGAACACCTTGGTCCGCGCCGAGGCGAGCCCGGTGTCGCAGCCGGCCCAGAACGGCGAGGACGCCGACAGGGCGAGGAAGTGCGGCAGGTACTGGGACAGCGCGTTGACGATGGGGATCGCCTTCTCCGGCGACTGGACGCCGACGTGCACGTGCACCCCGAAGATCTGCAGCCGGCGGGCGAGCCACTGCATCCGCTCGACCAGCTCGGCGTACCGCTCCTTCGGCGAGATCTCCTGGGAGTCCCAGCGGGTGAAGGGGTGGCTGCCGGCGCACATCACGCCCAGACCGCGGCGCTCGGCGGCGGCGACGACCTCGGCCAGGGTGCCGGCCAGGTCGGCCTTGGCCTCCGCCACGGTGGTGCAGACGCCGGTGATGATCTCGATCGTCGACTGGAGCAGCTCGTGCTTGGCCTTGGGGTGCTCCTCGAGGCCGGCCGGGGTGATGTCGGCGAGGATCTCGGTGGCTCCCGCGGTGAGCTCGCGGCTCTGCGGGTCGATGAGCTGGAGCTCCCACTCGACGCCCAGGCTCGAGCGCTCGGAGGAGTGGAAGGGTATCTGCACGCGGCGAGTCTAAGGACGACCACGATCACCCGCCGGACGGCGGCCGCTTCCCACCTCCGCGGCGCGAGGCGCCCCGCAACCGGACCGCAACCCACCGGATGAGGACCGCAACCGCCTCCCGCTGTGCTGAGGGTCTCGCCGGGACACCCCCGGCCCTCCCCGGAGGTACCGGCCATGTCCACCCGCCGATCCGCCCTGCAGCGCACCGCCGTCCTCACCGCCGCCGTCGCCCTCGCGACCGGCGTGGCCGTGGCGGGCCCCGCGGGCGCGGCCGCCCCCGCGGCGGTGTCCGACCCGGCTGCCTGCGCAGCACTGCTGACCCAGGTGCTGACCTGGCCGGGCGGTGTCCGCGAGCCGGGCAGCCCGCAGCGCTTCTCAGACGCCTACGAGAGCCACCTGCTCCGGCAGCCGCCGTGCGCGGCCCTGCTACCGGGCTGATGGAGACCTGGATCAGCTGAGGTCACTGCAGGTGGGCCGCGGGTCCCGGCCGGGCAGGTAGCGGTCCCACTCCGATGCGGTCAGGTCGCGTCCGACGATGGCGCACGCCTCCCGTAGCCACACCGAGGGGTCCATCGGGTAGCGCCAGCCGGTCCGCTCGCCACTGAGGACGACGACCTCCGACGACGGAGCGGGCACGAGGTGGGCGAAGCCCCCGCCGGCGACGTCCGACCCGGGCAGCCGCCGGGCCAGCACAACGCCGCGGTCGACGTCGAAGAGCGACACCGTCCCGTCCCGGCCGGTGGTGACGACGGTCCGGCTGTGGGCCAGCCACTCCACCTGCAGCATCGACTCGTCGTGCATGGTCACCGGCTCCCCCACCGGCTGCCAGGTGGACGTGTCGAAGACGTGCAGCAGGCCCGCATCTCCGCCGGCGGCCAGCAAGGTGCCGTCCGTGGAGAAGGCCGGGGTCCCGACCTGGTCGTCCACGGTCAGCGTCACCACTCGTTCGACGTCCAGGGTCCGCGCGTCGAGGAGCCGGATCTCCGGGAAGACGGTGCTCGTCACAGCGATCAGCCGGCCGTCGGGAGAACTCGCCATGCCCTGGGCGGGACCGCCGATGTCCACCGGTCGCTGCGGCTGCCAGGTCGCGGTGTCGATGACGAGGAGCGCTCCCCCCACACCGTCGAGGACGGGGCCTTCCGCGCCCAGCAGCAGCCGCTCGCCGTCGGGGGTCCAGCCGGCGCACCAGACCAGGGTGGCCGGTGGCAGAGGCACCGTGGCCACGACCGCGCGGGTGCGCGCGTCGAGCACCGTGACACCGCGGCCCCAGGTGACCGCCACCAGGCTGCGATCGGGGCTCACGGCCACCGACGAGCCGAACGTCGCCAACACCGTGTTGCCCACCGGCACGGAGTCCACGACCCGCCCCGTCCGGGGGTCGAGGAACGTGGCCTCCACGCTGACCGTCTCCGGGCCCGCCGCCCCGACCCGCGCACCGGCGCTGGTCCCCGGGCGGGTCGGGGCGACCAGGAGCCGCCCGGGCTCCACCACCTGCGGCTGGTTGGAGATCCATCGGCCGTCCAGGCCCGGGACGGACCGGCCGAACCCGCCGTCGGCGGTCATGTCCCAGGTGATGATGGTCTCGTCCCGCGACATCGTGACCACTCGATGCCCGTCGGCGGTCACGGCCACAGCGACGACGTCGCCGCCGTGGCCGGTGAGCTCCTCTCGTTGGGACCAGCGACCGCTGGCCGGGTCGACGTGCCACACGATCACCGCGGGCCCGTCGCCGACGGTGACCGCCCACGTCCCGTCGGGGGCGATCGCGATGTCCCGTACCTGCTGTTGGTGGGCGTCGAGCTGCTGGACCAGGGTGCCGGTGGCGTCGAGCAGGGTGACCCTGCCGTCCTCCCACATCTCGGCCGCGCCGCTGGGCAGAGCCGCCAGAACCGGGCTGGACACCGGGGCGGACTCGGTCGAGACCACGGCCGTCCGCCCGTCGGCCAACCCGATCAAGAGCGGTGGGGTCGAGTGCGCGGTGTCCTCCAGGACGGCGGAGCCGCCGTCGTCGGCGAAGGACACGGCCATGTCCTCGAGGGGGCCGGGGAAGACGCCGCCGATTCCGGTCCGCCGCGCCGTCCCGTCCGCCACGTCGACGTCGGTGACGCTCCATGCCGTGGTCGTGTCCGCCACGGCGCCGTCCGGGACGCCGGGCGGGGCGGCCACGACGAGGTGGACGCGGCGACCGTCCGCAGTGAAGGCACCGCTCACCGGCAGCCCCCCGATCGCCGGACCGTCGACGACGAGCCGGGTCGATCCGTCCGCGGCGATCGTGCGCAGCCACGGGCTCCCCCGGCTGTCCTGGCCGGCAGCCATCAGCACGTCCTCCGACGGCGAGGGGGCCGTGACCCGCCATCCGCCGCCCCATCCCCGGGGGGCGTCCAGAGCGACCGGCGGTGTGACCGACCCGACCTTCCAGGAATAGAGGTCGTTGCCTGCGTAGAAGAACAACACGCGGCCACCGCCGGCGAGGTGGGCCGCCCACGGGTCGCCGTCGAACGGGACGACCCGCTCCACCCGCCGGTGCTCGGCGAGCGAGGTCAGCAACCCGTCCTGGGTGTCAGGGGTGTCGGCCAGCCGCACGGCCTGGGCGGCGAGCAGCAGGGAGAGGTCCAGCGTGTCCGCGGAGGCAGACAGGGCGGCCAGCCGGTTCGCGTCGGCGTCCAGCGAGGTCTGCTGGGCGTCCCTCCGGGCGACGACGGCCAGCACGGTGGCGGTCAGCGCGACCACGAGGACGACGGCCAGCCCGACGGCCAACCGCCGGGTCCGGTGCCGGGCCGCGGCCTCGCGGTCGCCCCGCTGGCGGGCCTGGGTCAGCTCCTCGTCGGCCCGGGACCGGGACGCCTCGAGGAACCGTCGCTCGATCGGCGTGGTCTCGGCCCCCGGGCCGGCCGCCCAGTCCAGCGCGGCCGCCAGCCGGGCGCCCCGGTAGAGCTCGTCGTCCGGGCGCCCGCCGTCCTCCCACTCGCGGGCCGCCGGCGCCAGGTGCCGCCGCACGGCCCGGCCGACGGCGTCGTCCTCCAGCCAGCGCACCAGCCGGGGCCACCCGGTGAGCAGCGCCTCGTGCGCGACCTCCACCTGGTCCCCGTGCACGGCCAGGAGCCGCCGGCTGACGAACGCCTCGACGACCCGCCGTCGCGCCGACGCCACGTCGCTGTCCAGGTCCAGCTCGCGGAGGGGCACCGGACGCCGGACGACGAGACCACCGTCGCCACAGTCGGCGAACCGCACCATCAGGTGGTGGGCCTGCTCCCGCCCGGCGTCGTCCAGGGCCGCGTACGCCGTCTCGGCGGAGCGGGTCATCGCGCCCGCCACCCCGCCGGCTCCGAGGTAGCCGGCCAGGGTCAGCCGGTCCCCGAGGCGCCGCTCCCAGGTCCCGACGAGCGCCGTGGACAGCAGCGGCAGAGCGCCGTCCTCGCCCAGCACATCAGCGACGACGGCATCCAGCAACTCCGGGTCGGCGGCCAGCCCGACGGTCCGCGCCGGCTCACGCACGACCTCGCGGAGCTCCGGGTCAGTCAGGGCCGGGACGAGGACGACAGCGGCGTCGAGCCGCTCGGTGAACGCGGTGTGCTCGGCGAGCCGCCCCACGTGGTCGCCGCGGACCACGACGATGCAGTGGACGACGATCCCGGCGTCGAGCAGGGCGAGCAGGGTGTCGAGGAACGCCGACCGTTCCACCGGGTCGACACCGGGTGACCAGAGCTCCTCGAACTGGTCGCAGACCAGGACGACGGGCGCCGCCGGCGCGGGGTCCCCGGTCAGGCCGTCGAGCCGCTCGAGCGGGTGCGGGCCGGGGGTCACGATCACCGGGAGCCAGGTCGAGCTGCCCGGCAGCGCCCCCTCCGCGAGGGCCGGGACCAGACCGGCGCGCACCGCCGAGGACTTCCCCGCCCCGCTGGAGCCGGAGACGGCGAGCAACGGCCGGTCCACCAGCCGGGCCACCAGCCCGGTGACCAGACGCCGCCGACCGTGGAACAGCGCCGCGTCGGCCACCTGGTAGGTGGCCAGGCCCTTGTAGGGGCAGGACGCCGGCTGCCCGGGTGCCCGACCGTCCAGGGGCAGCGGCGGAGCTCGTCCCGACGGCAGCTCGAGCCGGCGGTCCTGCGCGAGGACCGCCGTCTCCATGTCCCGCAGGGCCGGCCCGGGGTCAGCGCCGATCTCCTCGGTCAGCAGAGCGCGGGCCCGCCGCGCCGCCGCCAGGGCGTCGGCCTGCCTGCCGCCCCGGTAGAGGGCCAGCATGAGCAGGCGCCACCAGTCCTCGCGCAGCGGCTCCTCGGCGACGAGCCGCTCGAGCTCGGGGAGCACCTCGGCGTGCCGCCCGAGCTGGAGCCGGGCCTCCAGCAGCCCGGCCACGGCGCCTGCCCGGACCTCGCGGAGCCGACCGCGCTCCGCCGCGGCGAACGGGGCGTCCGGCCAGTCCGCGTACGGCTCCCCCCGCCACATGCCGACGGCGGCGTCCCACTCCCGCAGCGCCCCGGCCGCGTCCCCCGACGCGAGGAGCGCGTGACCCCGGGCTGCCACGTCGCCTACGTGCAGCGCATCGATCGACGACCGGTCCAGGGTGAGGGCGTACCCCGGTCCTCGCCGCATCACGTGCCGCCCGGTCGACCCCTTCGGACGGCCCGGTTCCAGCGAGCTGCGCAACCGGACCACGTGCGCCTGCAGCGACCTGTGCGCCGACGCCGGCGGATGGCCGTCCCACAGCGACTCGACGATGCGTTCGGTGCCGACCACCCCCGGGGCCCCGGCCGTGAGGACGGCGAGCAGCAGACGTTCCTTCGCGCCGGGGACCGGCACCGGTGCGAAGTCGTCCGTCAGGACCTCCAGCGGTCCCAGGACCGCGATGCGCATGCCGGGACGGTAGCGCCGGTGAGGGGTCCCGGCGGCCGTTCCGCCGCGGCGACGGTCCCGGTCGTTGCCGCCGCGGGCCCGTCCGGCGTGCTGGGCTAGTTTTCCCGGTGTGGCCGAGCAGATCCCCTCCCCGCACAGCCAGCGGGGAACCCCCACCCTCCTCTCCGACCCGGCCGCTCTCGCGGCCCGGGCGGCCGACGACCTCACCGTCGCCCTGGGCGGCGGGCGGCACGACGTCGCGGTGGTGATGGGCTCGGGCTGGGCACCGGCCGCCGAGGCGTTCGGTCCGGCGTCGGCCAGCGTGGCCATCGGGGAGCTGCCGGGGTTCGCCGCCCCCACGGTGACCGGGCACGGCGGGGAGATCCGCTCGGTGCAGGTCGGCGGGCAGCGGGTGCTGCTCTTCCTCGGCCGCACCCACCTGTACGAGGGCCGGGGCGTGGAGCCGGTGGTGCACGGCATCCGCACGGCCGCCGCGGCGGGGGTGCGCACCGTCGTCCTGACCAACGCCTCCGGCGGGCTGCGACCCGACCACCGGGTCGGCCAGCCGGTGCTGATCAGCGACCACCTCAACCTGACCGCGCGCTCACCGCTGGTGGGTGCGGAGTTCGTCGACCTGACCGATCTCTACTCCGCGCGGCTGCGGGCGCTGGCCAAGGAGATCGACCCGTCGCTGGCCGAGGGCGTGTACGCGGCCCTGCCCGGCCCGCACTTCGAGACCCCGGCCGAGATCCGGATGCTGACCACCCTCGGGGCCGACCTGGTCGGCATGTCCACCGCGCTGGAGGCGATCGCCGCCCGCGCCGCGGGGGTGGAGGTGTTCGGCCTGTCGATGGTCACCAATGCCGCCGCCGGGATCACCGGTGAGGCGCTGGACCACCTCGAGGTGCTCGCCGCGGGCAAGGCCGCGGCCGGCCGGCTCGGCGCGTTCCTGGTGGAGTTGATCGGCCGGATGCCGTGAGCGGACAGCGGTGTGAGCATCCCAGCGAGGAACGAGCGAGGAGCGGAGCACCGCGCGGGAGCGAACCATGAGCACCGTGAGCGGCTCCGCGGGTCCCGGCGGGCCGGTGCTCGTCACCGGGGCGGCCGGGCTGATCGGCGGCTGGCTGCGCGGCGGGCTGCCCGAGCGCGGCTGGGCGCTGCGCAGCGTGGACGTCGTCCCGGTGCCCGAACCGCGGCCCGGTGAGGAGCACCTGGTCGCCGACGTCACCGACCTGCCGGCGATGGTCGAGGCCGCGACCGGCGCCGCAGCCGTCGTCCACCTGGCCGGCGTCGTCGGCGAGTCGACCTGGCCGGCGATCAGCGCGACCAACATCGAGGGCACCTACTGCGCGCTGGAGGCCGCCCGCCGGGCCGGCGTGCGGCGCGTGGTCCTGGCCAGCAGTAACCACGCCACCGGGTACACCCCCCGCCCGGAGCACGGGCTGCTCACCGAGGCCGACGCACCGCCCCGGCCGGACACCTTCTACGGCGTCTCCAAGGTCGCGATGGAGGCGCTCGGGTCGCTGTACGCCGACCGGCACGGCATGGACGTCGTCTGCCTGCGGATCGGCAGCGCCTTCCCCCAGCCGACCACCGTCCGGCACCTCGCCACCTGGCTCTCCCCCACCGACACGGTCGCGCTGGTCGACGCCGCGCTGACCGCGCCCGCACCCGGGTACGCCGTCGTCTGGGGCGTCTCGGACAACACCCGCCGCTGGTGGGACCTGACCGCCGCCGAGGCGCTGGGCTACCGCTCGGTCGACGACGCCGAGGCCCACGCCGACGCCGTCCTCGCCGCGCACGGCGAGCCCGACCCGGCCGACCCGGTGCTCACCCGGGTCGGCGGCGAGTACACCACCGCCACTCTCGAGGACGACGACGTCGTCGGGGCCGAGCGCCGCGCCCGGGAGCTGCCCTCATGACCGACCTGCTGACCACGGCCCGGGAGTGGGCGGCCGCCGACCCGCACCCCGACGACCGCGCGGAGATCGAGGCGCTGGTCGCGGCCGGGGACACCGCCGAGCTGGCCCGCCGGTTCACCGGGCCGCTCACCTTCGGGACGGCGGGGCTGCGCGGACCGCTGCGCGCGGGCCCGGCCGGGATGAACGCCGCCGTGGTGAGCCGGGCCGCCGCCGGGCTCGGCTCCTGGCTGGCCGCGCACGGGCACGCCGGCGGCGGGGTGGTCATCGGCTACGACGCCCGGCGCCGCTCCGACGAGTTCGCGCACGCCTCCGCCGCGGTGCTCTCCGCCGCCGGTCTCGCCGTCCAGGTGCTGCCCCGGCCGCTGCCCACGCCGGTGCTCTCGTTCGCCGTCCGGCACCTCGGCTGCGTCGCCGGCGTGATGGTGACCGCCAGCCACAACCCGCCCGACGACAACGGCTACAAGGTGTACCTGGGCGACGGGGCGCAGCTGGTGCCCCCGGCCGACCGGGAGATCGAGGCGGCGATCGCCGCCGTCGGCCCGGCCCGGGAGCTGCCGCTCGCCGACGACTGGCTGACCCTCGGCGACGACGTCGAGGCCGACTACGTGGCGGCGGTCGTCGACGCGCTGCAGCCCGGCCGGGTGCCGCTGGCGGACCGGCAGCGGCTGCGGGTCGCCTACACCGCGATGCACGGCGTGGGCTCGGCGACGACCCGCCGGGTGTTCGAGGCCGCCGGGTTCGCCCCGCTGCACGCCGTGCCCCAGCAGGACCGGCCCGACCCGGCGTTCCCGACCGTGGCCTTCCCGAACCCGGAGGAGCCGGGCGCGGTCGACCTGCTGGTCGACCTGGCCGTGCAGGTGGACGCCGACGTGGCGATCGCCGAGGACCCCGATGCCGACCGCTGCTCGGTGGTCTGCGACGACCGGCAGCTGACCGGCGACGAGGTGGGCGCCCTGCTGGGCGACTGGCTGCTGCGCCGCGGCGTGCGCGGCACCTACGCGCGGTCACTCGTCAGCGGCTCCCTGCTGGGCGAGCTGGCCCGCGCGCACGGGGTTCCCGCGGAGGAGACCCCGACCGGCTTCAAGTGGATCATCCGGGCCGGCAGTGCCGGCGCCCCGCTGGTCTTCGGGTACGAGGAGGCGCTCGGCTACGCGGTCACCCCCGGCGTCGCGCACGACAAGGACGGCATCTCCGCCGCGCTGGCCGTCGCGCTGCTGGCCGCCGAGCTGGCCGCCGGGGGCCGCACGCTCACCGGCCGGCTGGACGAGCTGGCGGTCGAGCACGGCCTGTTCGCCACCGGCCAGCTGTCGGTGCGGGTGGAGGACCTGTCGCTGATCGCCGACGCGATGGTCCGGCTGCGCGCCCGGCCGCCGGCGCAGCTGCTCGGCCGGGACGTGACGGCCACCGACCTCGCGGACGCCCAGCCGCCGGTGGACGCCGTGCGGCTGGCCGGCGACGGCGTCCGGGTGATCGTCCGGCCCAGCGGCACCGAGCCGAAGCTCAAGGCCTACCTCGAGGTCGTCGTCCCGGTGCCCGACGCCGCCGGCGTGCCGGCTGCCCGCGAGCGGGGCAGCGGCGAGCTGGACCGGCTGCGCACGGAGATGTCCACCGCCCTCGGCCTCTAGCCGCTCACTCCGCGCCGCAGGAACGCAGCACGGCCAGCACGAGTGCGCGGGAGACGGTGACGACCTCGTCGAGGTCGACCGCCTCGTGCGGGCCGTGCGCCAGCGTGACGTCGCCGGGACCGTAGTGCAGCGTGGGGATGCCGGCGCCGGCGTACAACCGCAGGTCGCTGCCGTAGGGGGCGCCGCGTTCGCGCAACCGGTCGCCGCCGGTGACGTCGGCGTGCCCGTCGGCCACCAGCTCCCGCAGCCCGGCCCCGGCCGGCAGGTGGCCCCCGGCGAACTGGCCGCCGGACCAGCGGAGCACCGGCGGGTGGTCCCGCAGGAAGGGGTCGCGCGCGGCCACCTCGGCGACGCACTGCTCCAGCTCGCGGCGGGCGGCGTCCGGGTCCTCCTCGATGCGCAGCCCCAGCCGCCCCTCGGCGACGAGCAGGTCCGGCACGCTGCTCGACCAGTCACCGGCCTGCAGCCGGCCGACGACGATCGGGTACGGCACCGGGTACTCCCGCATCAGCGGCTCGACCGTGCGGTTGCGGCGGTCCGCCAGCTCCGCGAGGGCCCGGTGGAACGGCAGGTAGGAGTCCAGCGCGCTGTGCCCGGCGTAGGGCGTGCTGGCGTGGGTGGCCAGGCCGGACAGCTGCAGGGTGAACGTCAGAGCGCCGGCCGCACCGGTGATCAGCGTGCCGCTGGTCGGCTCGGTGATGATGCAGGCGTCCCCGGTGTGCCCGCGCTGCAGCGTGCCGAAGGCGCCGAGCCCGCCGTCCTCCTCGCCGACGACGAACTGCAGCGCCACCCCGCGGCGCAGCCGGACACCGGACCGGGCGATGGCCGCGTAGGCCGCCAGGTTGGCGGCCACGCCGGCCTTCATGTCGCAGGCGCCGCGGCCGTGCACCCGCCGTCCGCGCCACGTCGGCTCGAACGGGTCGCTGCGCCAGGGCGCGAGGTCGCCGGGCGGGACGACGTCGACGTGCCCCTGGAGCACCAACGCCGGCCGGCCCCCGTCGCCGTGCGCGGTGCCGACGAGCCCCCACGCCTCGCTCCGCGCGGCCTCCGTGCCCGGGAAGCCCGGCGCGGCGGTGAGCGCCGGCAGGTCCAGCCGCCAGAGGTCGACGTCCAGGCCGAGGGCGGTCAGCTGCTTGGCGAGCACGTGCTGGACGTCGGACTCGGCGTCGGAACCGGTGACGCTGGGGACGGCGAGCAGTTCGGTCAGCGAGGAGGCCAGGCCGTCGGCGTCGACGGCACCCACTGCCCGCGCCTCCAGAGCGGTCAGTCGTGACATGGGGTCCTCCTGCGCTCGACGGTCAGCAGGGCGCCGAGCGTAGGGAACAGGTCGTTTCCGCCATGTTGCGGCGCGCACGCGTCCTCGTGCCACTTCCTCGCTTTTTCCTGCTGTCCACGCAAGGAAATACGATCGGCCGATGGACGACATCGACCGTCAGCTGGTGTCTCGCCTGGTCCGCGACGGGCGGGAGGCCTACGCCGACCTGGCGCGTGCGGTCGGGCTCTCGCTGTCGGCCACGAAACGCCGCGTCGACCGCCTGGTCAGCGACGGCGCGATCCGCGGGTTCACCGCCGTCGTCGACCCGGAGGTCATGGGCTGGGCGCTGTCGGCGTCCGTCGAGCTGTTCACCACCGGCACGGTGCCGTTCGAGCGGATGCGCCGTGACCTGGACGCCATGCCGGAGGTGGTGTCGGCCTCCACGGTCTCCGGCGGGGCCGACGCCATGCTGCGGGTGGTCGCCTCCGACGCCGGGCACCTGGAGCGGGTGATCAGCCGGCTGCGCGCCCTGCCCTACGTGCAGCAGACGAACACGGTGCTGCTGCTGAGCAGCCTGCTGTCCCGGCCGACGCCGCTGACGACCGACGGCCCGCGCTGACGCGTCGGCTCAGCCCCAGTACGGCGGCGCGGACGGCGGCGGGACCGGCGGCCCGGCGGGCGGTGCCGTCGGCGGTGGGTACAGCGGCTGCTGGGCGCCCGGGCCGTACGCGGAGCCGCCCGCCGGGCCGTAGCGGTTCGGGCCGGCGTCCCCGCGCAGGAAGCCGTTGAGCACCAGCAGGGCGAGGCCACCGACGTAGGGCACCAGCCCGAGCAGCAGCCACCAGGCCGGCATGCCGCGGTCGTGCAGCCGGGTCGCGCTGGCCGAGATCGACGCCGGCGCGGTCAGCAGCCCGACGGTGAGCACGATCGGCCCGTACGGCGACCCGCCGGCCGCCATCGCGCCCAGGTCGCTGTTGCCCATGGCGAGGTCGGCGAGCAGGCCCAGCACCGCCAGGCCGGCCAGCGGCACCGTGTAGTGCAGCCACCAGGTGCGCCGGTCGATCCGCCCGCGCCGCACGTACCACTGCCAGAAGCTCACCGCACCAGTCTCCCCTGCGCCGGTCCCCGCGCGGCAGAGGCGTCCCGCGGCGGCGCGGGATGGCACCACCACGGCTGCCCGCGGCAGCTGGCCACCCGTCCGGCGTCAGCCGCCGACGGGCTCCCGGCAGCCGCTGCCCAGGGAGCGCTGCGCAGCCTCCAGCACCGCGACGACGTCCCGGCCGAAGTGCACGTCGCACGGGTGCGCACCCCCGGTGAGCGCGGCGGCCTGCAGCTCGGTGACCGCGACCTGGTGGGCCTCCACCGCGACGCGGCCCTCGGGGAGCAGGACCAGCCGGCCGGCGTCGCCGTGCACCCAGGTCTCGATGCCCGACGCCAGCGGCGCGGCCGTGGAGGACACCGTCACCGTGCTCGCCCGGTCGTCGGGGTGGGTGAGCACGAGGTGGACGGTGTCGCCCCGGCCGGCACCGGCTGTCACCGCGCTGACCGGCCCGAGCGCCGGCACCAGCAGCGACAGCGCGTGCGGTCCGACGTCCCACAGCGCGCCGTGCTCGTGCCGCCAGGGCGAGGCGTCGAACGGTGAGCCGGCCAGCGACCCGAGCCAGGTCACCGCACCGCCGGCGAGGGTGGTGCGGGCGGCCTGCTCCAGCCAGGTGGAGGTCGCCGTCCGGAACCGGTTGGTGAAGAAGACCACCGAGGCGACGCCGGCGGCGTCGACGGCCGCGACCACCCGGTCGGCCGCGGCGGTCGAGAGGGCGACCGGCTTCTCCAGCAGCAGGTGCTTGCCGGCAGCCGCCGCGCGCTCGGCGAGCGGGGCCTGCACGTCCGGCGGCAGCGCGAAGCTGACCGCGTCGACGTCGGCGAGGAGCGCGTCGACGTCGTCGGTGCCCGGGACGTCGAACTGCGCGCCGACCGCCTTCGCCTTCGCCAGGTCCCGGCCCCAGACGGCGACCAGCTCGGCGTCGGGGTGCGCGGCCAGCGAGGTGGCGTGCACGTCGCTGGCCCAGAACCCGGTGCCCAGTACGCCGAAGCGCATGTCAGAACACTTCCTTCGGTCTGACCACGGTCACTGCGCTCCTCGCTCGTTCCTCGCTGGGATGCTCGCTCCGTTGCGGTCAGACGGCTCCGAACTGGCGGTCGCCGGCGTCGCCGAGCCCGGGGACGATGTAGGCGTGCTCGTTGAGCCGCTCGTCGACGCTGGCGGTGAAGACCCGCAGCGGCAGACCGCTCTCCTCCAACCGCCGCAGCCCCTCGGGGGCGGCCAGCGCGCAGAGCACGGTGATGTCGGTGGCGCCGCGGTCGGTGAGCAGCGTGCAGCAGTTCACCAGCGAGCCGCCGGTGGCCAGCATCGGGTCCAGGACGAACACCGCGCGGCCGACGAGCGACTCCGGCAGCGAGGCCATGTAGGGCTCGGGCTCGAAGGTGACCTCGTTGCGGGCCAGCCCGACGAACCCCATCTGGGACTCCGGCAGCATCCCGTGCGCGGTGTCGGCCATGCCCAGCCCGGCGCGCAGCACCGGCACGATGAGCGGCGGGGCGGCCAGCCGGAAGCCGGTGGTGTCGGTGACCGGGGTGGTGATCGGCTCCTCGGCGACCTCGAGGTCACGGGTGGCCTCGTAGACCAGCATCTGGGTGAGCTCCCGCAGCGCGGCGCGGAACGTCGCGTTGTCCGTGCGCTCGTCACGCATCCGGGACAGGCGGGCGCGGGCGATCGGGTGGTCCACGACGGTCAGCTGCACGCCGCACACCGTATCGGCCGCTCGTCCGGCGCCCTCCGCGCGCCGACCGGGCAGTTGGGGTCGCCGACAGGGGCCGACACGCCGGGGTGGGGCGGCGCCGGCTGCGCACTCGGCCCCGGGGGTCTACCGCCGGGGGGCGGGGCGCTCGGCGTGGTGGCAGCGCGCCTGGTAGGCGAGCAGGTCGGCCAGCTGCACCCGGCGGTGCCGGCGTGGCTGGTCGAAGGGGATGACGCCGGCGTCCAGCAGCCGGACCAGCGTGGGCCGGCTGACCCCGAGCAGGTCGGCGGCCTCCTGCGTGGACAGCACCTGCTCGTGGCAGGACAGGGTGACCGGGCGCCCCTCGGCCAGAGCGGCCGCGGCGAGACCGAGCACCTCGAGCAGCTCCGCAGGCAGCTCCCAGCGCCCGCTCCCGTCGCCCGAGACGGTCCACGAGGTGCCCGCGGGCAGGGCCGCGACCAGCTCCCGCAGCTGCTCGCTGACGGCCGGGTCCGCGGGCGGGTCGACGGTGTGTTCAGCAGCGGCCGGGGAGCGCACGCCCGGCAGCATAGGCCGATCTCGTCCCAATTCGAACAAATCGAACGACGTTGCTAGGGTGGGCTGGTCGCCGCACGGTCCGCCGACCGCCGCGCTGTCCCCCCGAGCCGCCGCCCGTCCGACCCCGGGAGACGCATGACCGCACTGCTCGCCCTGCACCTGGTAGCCGCCGTCGCCGCTCCCCTGCTCGTGCGCCGCTGGGGGCGGTCGGCCTTCCTCGCCCTGGCCCTCGTGCCGGCGGTGGCGTTCGGCTGGGTGCTGGCGCAGCTGGGTGCGGTCACGAGCGGTGCGGCGGTCACCGAGACGACGCCGTGGGTCCCCACCCTCGGCCTGGCGATCACGCTCCGGCTGGACGCGCTGTCGCTCACCCTGGCCGCGCTGGTGACCGGCGTGGGTGCGCTCGTGATGGTTTACTGCGCGCGCTACTTCGAACCCGGCGACGAGGGCCTGGGCCGGTTCGCCGGGAACCTCACCGCGTTCGCCGGTTCCATGCTCGGCCTGGTCCTGGCCGACGACATGCTCCTGCTCTACGTCTTCTGGGAGCTCACCACCGTCTTCTCGTTCCTGCTGATCGGTGGCTCGGGACGGCGCCTGGCCGGACGGCGGGCGGCCAGCCAGGCGCTGGTGCTCACCACCGCCGGCGGGCTGGCGATGCTGGTCGGGCTGATCCTGCTCGCCGAGGCCAGCGGCAGCTACCTGCTGTCCGAGGTCGTCGCCGACCCGGGCGGCGGCCCGCTGGTGACCGCCGGTGCGCTGCTGGTGCTGGTCGGCGCGATCACCAAGTCGGCGATGGTGCCCTTCCACTTCTGGCTGCCCGCCGCCATGGAGGCGCCCACCCCGGTCAGCGCCTACCTGCACGCCGCGGCCATGGTCAAGGCCGGGATCTACCTCGTCGCCCGGCTGGCCCCCGGCCTGGCCGACGTCCCGGGCTGGCGGCCGGTCGTGCTGGTGCTGGGCCTGGCCACGATGCTGGTGGGCGGGTACCGCGCGCTGCGGCAGAACGACCTCAAGCTGCTGCTCGCCTTCGGCACGGTGAGCCAGCTGGGCTTCCTCATGGTGCTGGTCGGTGCCGGCAGCGCCGAGCTGGCCGCTGCCGGGCTGACGATGACCGTCGCGCACGCGCTGTTCAAGTCCACCCTGTTCCTCACCGTCGGGGTGATCGACCACGCCACCGGCGTCCGCGACCTGCGCCGGCTGTCCGGGCTGGGCCGGCGGCTCCCTGCACTCGCGGTGATCGGCACCCTGGCCGCCGCGTCGATGGCCGGGCTGCCACCGCTGCTGGGCTTCGTCGGGAAGGAGGCCGCCTTCACCGCCCTCCTGGACGGCGGGCTCCCCGACCGCACCGCCGCGCTGCTGGAGCTGGCCGGCCTGGTGCTCGGCTCGGTGCTCACCGCGGCCTACTCCGCCCGGTTCCTGTGGGGTGCCTTCGCCCGCAAGCCGGAGCTGGCCGCGACCGAGCCCGCCGAGCTCGTGCACCCGCCCGGAGCGCTGTTCCTGGCCGCCCCGGCCCTGCTCGCGCTGGCCGGCCTGGTGGCCGGCCCGGCCAGCCCGGTGCTGGACCCGCTGGTCACCGCCTACGCCGAGACGCTGCCGCTGATCGCCGACCAGGCCGAGCACCTGGCGCTGTGGCACGGCCTGCAGCCGGCCCTCGCCCTCTCCGCGCTGACCGTGCTCGGCGGCGCGGCGCTGTTCGCCGTCCGGTCGCCGGTCAGCCGGCTGCAGCAGCGGCTCGCGGTCGGGGCCTCGGCCGACGAGGGCTACTGGAACACCATGCAGGCCCTCGACCGCCTCGCGGTGCTGGTCACCGGCACCACCCAGCGAGGCTCGCTGCCGGCCTACCTGGGCACCATCCTGGTCGTCGTGCTCGCGCTGCCGGGCTCGGTGCTGCTGTTCCGGGCGCCGTGGCCGGACGAGTGGCGCGCGTGGGACTCCCCCATCCAGGCGCTGGTCGGCGCGACCGCGGTGGTGGGCGCGGTGCTGGCCATCCGGATCCGGCAGCGGCTGTCGGCCGTGCTCGTCGTCGGTGTCACCGGCTACGCCCTGGCCGTGCTGTTCATCCTCCAGGGCGCACCCGACCTGGCGCTCACCCAGTTCCTGGTCGAGACGCTCACCCTCGTCACCTTCGTGCTGGTGCTGCGCAAGCTGCCCAAGGACATCACCGAGCGGCACCGCCCCCGCGAGCGCGCCCTGCGCGGCGTGCTCGCGGTCTGCGTCGGGGCCTTCATGGCCGCCGCCGGGGCCGTGGCGCTGGCCGCGCGGACCGCCGAGCCGGTGTCGGCCGACTACCCCGCGGAGGCCTACGCCTTCGGCGGCGGGCAGAACATCGTCAACGTCATCCTGGTCGACATCCGCGCCTGGGACACCCTCGGGGAGATCTCCCTGCTGGTCGTGGCGGCCACCGGGGTGGCCAGCCTGGTGTTCCTGCGCCGCCGCACCGGCGCCGTCGAGCGCGCCTCCGGCGAGGTCCAGGCCACCCCGACCCGGACCCGCTGGGCACCGCGCAACCAGTGGCTGGCCGCCAGCGCCCTGCTGCCGCCGCAGCGGCGGTCGGTGGTGCTGGAGGTCGTCACCCGGGTGCTCTTCCACACCATCATCGTGTTCTCCCTCTACCTGCTGTTCACCGGCCACAACCAGCCCGGCGGCGGTTTCGCCGGCGGGCTGGTGGCCGGGCTGGCGCTCGTGCTGCGCTACCTGGCCGGGGGCCGGTACGAGCTGGGCGAGGCCGCGCCGGTCGACCCGGGCCTGCTGCTCGGCGCGGGGCTGCTGTTCTCCGGCGTCACCGGGGTGGTGGGCATCGCGCTGGGTGCCGAGGTTCTGCAGACGGCGATCCTGCAGACCACGCTGCCGGTGCTGGGCGACGTCAAGCTCGTGACCTCGCTGTTCTTCGACATCGGCGTCTACCTGATCGTCCTCGGGCTCGTCCTGGACGTGCTGCGCAGCCTCGGCGCGGAGCTGGACCGCCAGGTCGACGAGGACGACCCCATCGACTCCGCTCCCGACGAGGTGATCGTGCGATGACCCCGACCGTCGTCCTGCCGGTGGTCATCGGCGGCCTCTACGCCGCCGGCGTCTACCTGCTCCTGGACCGCAGCCTGACCCGCGTCCTGCTGGGCTTCCTGCTGCTGGGCAACGCCACCAACCTGCTGCTGCTCTCCTCCGGCGGCCCGGCCGGCCTGGCGCCGATCCTGGGGGTCGCCGAGCCCGACGAGATGAGCGACCCGCTGCCCCAGGCCTTGGTGCTCACCGCGATCGTGATCACCTTCGGCATCTCCGCGTTCCTGCTGGCGATGATCTACCGATCCTGGCGGCTGGTCCGCCAGGAGGTGGTGGGCGTGGACGAGGAGGACCGGCGGGTCGCCGCGCGGGAGGCGATGGACGCCGACGACCTCGACCCCGACGACCTGGACCCCGAGGACCGGCCGGCGGCGCACGCCGACAGCCTGCACGCCGGCCGGGACGGGACGGACCGGAGCGCCGAGGCCGCCCTGCGGCGGCGGCACCCCGGCATCGCCTCCGACGACGTCGGCCTGCCCCCGACCCTGCGGAGCGGGTCGTGACCAGCGTCCTCACCCCGCTGCCGGTGCTGCTGCCGCTGCTCGGCGCGGCCGGTGCGCTGCTGGTCGGCCGGCACCCGCGGACCCAGCGGACGCTGAGCATCCTGGTGCTGTCCGCGGTGCTGGCCGTCTCGGTCGCCCTGCTGGTCCTCGCCGACGCGAACGGCGCCGAGGCGGTGTCGGTCGGCGGCTGGCCGGTGCCCCTGGGCATCGTGCTGGTGGTCGACCGGCTGTCCGCGCTGATGCTCGTGGTCGCCAGCACCGTCGCCCTCGGCGTCCTGGTGTTCGCCGTCGGCCAGGGCTCGGCGGACGGCGACGAGGAGACGCCGCTGTCGATCTTCCACCCGACGTTCCTGGTGCTGATCGCCGGCGTGAGCAACGCCTTCCTCGCCGGTGACCTGTTCAACCTCTACGTCGGCTTCGAGATCCTGCTGACCGCCAGCTACGTGCTGCTGACGCTGGGCGGTTCGGCGCCGCGCATCCGGGCCGGCATCACCTACATCGTGGTCAGCCTGCTCAGCTCGCTGCTCTTCCTCGCCGCGATCGCCCTGGTCTACGCCTCGACCGGCACGGTCAACATGGCCCAGCTCGCCGTCCGGCTGGCCGAGCTGCCCGCGGGCACCCAGCTGCTGCTGCAGTCGCTGCTGCTCATCGCCTTCTGCATCAAGGCCGCGGTCTTCCCGCTGTCGGCGTGGCTGCCCGACAGCTACCCGACCGCACCGGCACCGGTGACCGCGGTGTTCGCCGGCCTGCTCACCAAGGTCGGCGTCTACGCGATCATCCGCACCCAGACGCTGCTGTTCCCCGGCGGCGCCCTCGACGGCGTGCTGCTGTGGGCGGCGCTGGCGACCATGCTCATCGGCATCCTGGGCGCTGTCGCGCAGACCGACATCCGGCGGATCCTGTCCTTCACCCTGGTCAGCCACATCGGCTACATGGTGTTCGGCATCGCCCTCGGGACGACGGCGGGCCTGGCCGGGGCCATCTTCTACGTCGCCCACCACATCGCCATCCAGACGACGCTGTTCCTGGTCGCCGGGCTGGTGGAACGGCAGGGCGGGTCGACGTCGGTCGACCGGCTGGGCGGGCTGGCCCGGTCCGCCCCGCTGCTGGCGCTGCTGTTCTTCGTGCCGGCGATGAACCTGGCCGGCATCCCGCCGCTGTCGGGCTTCATCGGCAAGCTCGGGCTGCTGGAGGCCGGCGTCGCCGAGGGCAGCTGGCCGGCGATGGTGCTCGTCGCCGGTGGGGTGGTCACCAGCCTGCTCACCCTGGTGGCGATCGCGCGGGTGTGGACCCGCGCCTTCTGGCGACCGGCCGCCCAGGAGGACGGGCTCGTGGACGGCCCCGTGGACGGCCCCGTCGACGGCTCCGCACCGCAACCGGTCGGGGTGCCGGCCGGCGACGGCCCGGCGTCCTCCGACGCGACGGCGGACGGCGGTCGGCGCACCGCAGCGGCCGCCCGCCAGCGGGCCTGGGCGCGGCACGCCGCGGTCGCCACCGACACCACCCCGTCGCAGGACGGGTTCGGCGCGGCACCGCGCGGCCGCCGGCCGAGCCCGGCGCGCCCCCTGCCGGCCGTGATGCTCGGCGCGACGATGGCCATGGTCGTGGTCACCGTCGCCCTGACGGTGATCGCCGGCCCGCTGTACGGCTACACCGACCGCGCCGCCGCTGACCTGCAGGACCGCACGCCCTACCTGGAGTCGGTCCTCGGTGCGGGGACGGGACGGTGACCGCCCCCGACGTCGCGCTGCGCCGGCTCCGGGACCAGCTGCCGCTGCTGGGTGCCCTCGTCCTGGTGTGGAACCTGCTGTGGGGCACGTGGTCGTGGGCCAACCTGCTCTCCGGCATCGCCGTGGCCCTCGCCGTGACCTGGTTGCTGCCCCTGCCGCCGGTGACCGGGGGCGCCGGGTTCCACCCCGCGGCGGTGTTCCGGTACCTGGTGCGCTTCGTGACCGACCTGGCCACCTCCAGCGCAGAGGTGGCGTGGTCGGCGCTGCGGCCGCGCGGGCTGGCGGCCGGCGCGATCATCTCGGTGCCGCTGCGCACGGACTCCGACCTGCTGCTCACCATGATCACCGAGTCGCTGTGCCTGGTGCCCGGCTCGATCGTCATCGACCTGGACCGGGAGGCACGCACCATCGCCCTGCACCTGCTGTCGGTGCACGACCTGGCCGCGGTCGAGGCCCAGCGCGCCGAGGTGCTGGCCACCGAGGAGCGCGTGGTGCGGGCCTTCGGCTCGGCCGCCGACATCGCCGCCCTGGACAGGAACCCGACATGACCGTCGTCTCCGTGCTGGTCTTCGCGATGCTGGGCGGCGGGGTGCTGCTCGCGCTCCTGCGGCTGGGGCTGGGGCCCTCGCTGCTCGACCGGGTGGTCGCCACCGACGCACTGCTGGTGATCATCTCCGCCGGGCTGGCCGTCTACGCCGCGCTGACCCGCAACCCGACCGTCGTCCCGGTGCTGGTCGTGGTCTCGTTGCTGGGGTTCGTCGGATCGGTCTCCGTGGCCCGCTACATCGGCGGCATGCTGTCCGACACCGCGGACGACGACCGGCGCGCCGACCCGGTCCCGGAGGTCCGGCCGTGAACGGCGTGCACTCCGTGGCCGACGTCATCGCCATGGCCTGCCTGCTGCTGGGTGCCCTCCTGTGCCTGACCGCGGGGCTCGGGCTGCTCCGGTTCCCCGACGTGCTGTCCCGGATGCACGCCGGCACCAAGCCGCAGGCGGTCGGGGTGCTGCTGATCATGGTCGGCAGCGCGCTCCGGCTGGCCGGGTCGTCCGTGGTCTGGATGCTGCTGCTGGTGGCGGTGTTCCAGCTGATCACGGCACCGGTGAGCGCGCACATGATCGGCCGGATCGCCTACCGCCGGAGGCACGTCCGGCGCGACCGGATGCTGGTCGACGAGCTGGGCAGCGGCGCCGGGCGCCCCGGCGGGCCGCAGGGCGACGAGCCGGCCGACGGCGACGCGCGCCGCGGACGCTGACCGGCCCGGCCGCCGGGACCGGCGGGCAGTGGAGAATGCCGGGCATGACCCACGTGCTGGACCCGAGCGCGCTCACCGGTGCGGGGAGCCTGACCGGCCCCCTCCCGGACCCGTTCGCCGACGTGACCCGATCGGAGGACGCCTTCCGCGCGTTCCTGCACGGCCTGCCCGGCGTCGACCAGGTCGGCGCCGAGAACCGGGTGAAGGTGCTGGGCACCCGCTCGATCAAGACCACCGCCAAGGCGTGGGCGATCGACACCGCGATCTCGATGGTCGACCTCACCACGCTCGAGGGGTCGGACACCCCGGGCAAGGTGCGCTCGCTGGCCGCCAAGGCGCGCCGCCCCGATCCCGAGGACCCCGGCTGCCCGCCGGTCGCGGCGGTCTGCGTCTACGGCGACCTGGCCGGGGTCGCGAAGCAGGCGCTGGCCGGCACGGACATCAAGGTGGCCGCCGTCGCCACCGCGTTCCCCAGCGGCCGCGCCAGCCGCGCGGTGAAGCTCGCCGACGTGCAGGACGCCGTCGGCCAGGGCGCCGACGAGATCGACATGGTCATCGACCGGGGGGCCTTCCTGGCCGGCCGGTACCTCGACGTGTTCGAGGAGATCGTCGCGGTCAAGGAGGCCTGCGGGTCCGCGCACCTGAAGGTCATCCTGGAGACCGGCGAGCTGGTCACCCTGGACGCCGTCCGCCGCGCCTCCTGGCTGGCGATGCTGGCCGGCGGCGACTTCATCAAGACCTCCACCGGCAAGATCTCCCCCGCTGCCACGCTGCCGGTCTGCCTGGTGATGCTGGAGGCGGTCCGCGACTTCCGCGCCGCCACCGGCCGCCAGGTGGGGGTCAAGCCGGCCGGTGGCATCCGGACGACGAAGGACGCCGTGAAGCACCTCGTCCTGGTCAACGAGACCGCCGGGGCCGACTGGCTGTCCCCCGACTGGTTCCGCTTCGGCGCCTCCAGCCTGCTCAACGACCTGCTCCTGCAGCGGCAGAAGCTCCGCACCGGCCACTACTCCGGCCCCGACCACGTGAGCGTCGACTGAGATGAGCATCTTCGAGTACGCCCCCGCGCCCGAGTCGCGGTCGATCGTCGACGTCCGGCCCAACTACGGCCTGTTCATCGACGGCGAGTTCACCGACGGCACCGGCGCGCCGCTGAAGACGGTCAACCCGGCCACCGAGGAGGTGCTCAGCGAGGTCGCCACCGGCAGCGACGAGGACGTCGACCGCGCCGTCCGGGCCGCCCGCCGTGCCTTCACCCGGGTCTGGGGTCCGATGCGGCCGGCCGACCGCGGCAAGTACCTGTTCCGCATCGCCCGGCTGCTGCAGGAGCGCGCGCGGGAGTTCGCCGTCCTGGAGACGCTGGACAACGGCAAGCCGATCCGGGAGAGCCGGGACGTCGACGTCCCGCTGGCCGCGGCGCACTTCTTCTACCACGCCGGGTGGGCGGACAAGCTCGAGCACGCGGGCCTCGGCCCGGCCCCGCGCCCGCTCGGCGTGGCCGGGCAGGTCATCCCGTGGAACTTCCCGCTGCTGATGCTGGCCTGGAAGGTCGCCCCGGCGCTCGCGGCCGGCAACACCGTCGTCCTCAAGCCGGCCGAGACGACGCCGCTGACCGCGCTGCTGTTCGCCGAGGTCTGCCGGCAGGCCGACCTGCCGCCGGGCGTGGTGAACATCGTCCCCGGCGCCGGGGAGACCGGTCGCGCGGTGATCAGCCACCCGGACGTGGACAAGGTCGCGTTCACCGGCTCCACCGAGGTGGGCCGGTCCATCGCGCGCGCGGTCGCCGGGACGTCGAAGCGGCTCACCCTCGAGCTCGGCGGCAAGGCGGCCAACATCGTCTTCGACGACGCCCCGGTCGACCAGGCCGTCGAGGGCATCGTCCGCGGCATCTTCTTCAACCAGGGCCACGTCTGCTGCGCCGGATCCCGGCTGCTGGTGCAGGAGTCGGTGCACGACGACGTGGTGGCGGCGCTGCAGCGGCGGATCGGCACCCTGCGGGTCGGTGACCCGATGGACAAGAACACCGACCTGGGCGCGATCAACAGCGCCGAGCAGCTGGCCCGGATCCGCGAGCTGACCGCGTTCGGGGAGACCGAGGGCGCGACCTGCTGGCAGCCCGAGGGCGAGCTGCCCGGGCGCGGGTGGTGGTTCAAGCCGACCGTCTTCACCGACGTGTCGCCCGCGCACCGGATCGCCCGCGACGAGGTCTTCGGCCCCGTGCTGTCGGTGATGACCTTCCGCACCCCCGACGAGGCCGTGGCCAAGGCCAACAACACCACCTACGGGCTCTCGGCCGGCATCTGGAGCGAGAAGGGCTCCCGGATCCTGTCCGTCACCAGCAAGCTGCGGGCCGGCGTGGTGTGGGCCAACACGTTCAACGAGTTCGACCCGACCTCGCCGTTCGGCGGCTACAAGCAGTCCGGGTACGGCCGCGAGGGCGGCCGGCAGGGGCTCGCGGCCTACCTGCAGGGAGACAACTGATGAGCGACCGGCTCACCGTGCGCAAGACCTACAAGCTCTACCTGGGCGGGGCGTTCCCCCGCTCGGAGTCCGGCCGCACCTACGAGGTCACCGACGCCAAGGGCCACTTCCTGGCCAACGCCGCCCGGGCCTCGCGGAAGGACGCGCGGGACGCCGTCGTCGCCGCCCGCGGCGCCTTCGGCAAGTGGTCGGGCGCGACCGCCTACAACCGCGGGCAGGTGCTCTACCGGGTCGCCGAGGTGATGGAGGGCCGCGCCGCCCAGTTCGCCGAGGAGGTCGCCGCCGGTGAGGGCATCTCGTCGTCCAGGGCCCGGGCCGAGGTGGACGCGGCGATCGACCGGTGGGTCTGGTACGCCGGCTGGACCGACAAGCTCGCCGCGGTGCTCGGCAGCACCAACCCGGTCGCCGGCCCCTACTTCGGCTTCTCGCTGCCCGAGCCGACCGGGGTGGTGGCCGTGCTGGCCCCTCAGCGGTCGAGTCTGCTCGGGCTGGTCAGCGTGCTCGGCCCGGTGCTGGCCGGCGGCAACACCGCCGTCGTCGTCACCTCCACGGCGCGCCCGCTGCCGGCGGTCACCCTGGGCGAGGTGCTGGCCACCTCCGACGTCCCAGGTGGGGTGGTCAACCTGCTGACCGGTGACGCCGCGGAGATCGGCCCCTGGCTGGCCGAGCACGCCGACGTCGACGCGATCGACCTGGCGGGCGCGCCGGCGCCGCTGGCGATGGAGCTCGAGCGCTCCGCGGCCGGCACGGTCAAGCGGGTGCTGCGGGCACCCGCCGAGGAGCCGGACTGGACCGCCGACCCGGGGCTGTCCCGGCTGCGCCCGTTCTTGGAGACCAAGTCGGTGTGGCACCCCATCGGCGTGTAGGGGAACGCCCGAGCGCGCGCCCAGGGGCATCGGGCAGGATCGTCGCGTGGCCCGCCCCAGCATCGTCCCCATCGCCCTGACCCTCGACGACCGCACGGGCTACACGCTCTGGGCGCCGCCGTGGGAGGAAGACGGCGAGGAGTGGCAGGCGTTCCTCGGCAGCACCGTCGACCTGCCGGCCGACATCAACGACGACGACCCCGAGGCCCCCGGCCCCACCGCCGTCGTGCACCTGTTCCCCTCCCCCGCCGCGCTGGCCGCGTTCTGCCGGGTGAGCACCGACCACGACCTGGCCGACCACCCCGTCTGGCCGGTCGTGGCGACGCTCGGCCCCGAGGACCTGACCCCGGACGAGGACCACCGCTTCGACCTCGACGGGGTCTACGACGTGGTCGCGGAGAACCCCGACCGGTGGGCCGTCGAGGAGCTGGCCGCCACCGTCGACATCGTCGGTCGGCTGGCCGAGTGCTGCGACACCCCGGCCGAGGACGACGACGAGGACGACGACGAGACCGCGTTCGAGTCCGTCGCCGAGCTGGTCTCCCGCCCGGAGGCCGCCGCGCTGGGTCTGGGCATCGACGCGTTCCTCGGCCGCGACGGCGAGGAGGCCTGGGCCCGGCTGGGCACCGCGATCGACGAGCTGTGGGAGGACGTCCTCGAGGAGCTCGACGACCACCTGGACTGGACCGGCGCCGGCACCGTCTCCACCGAGGACTACCCGTCCGCCGCCGAGGAGGCCGAGGCGCGGGCCGCCGAGCCGGAGGACGACGAGGACGACGACGACCTGGACGACGACACCCCGGCCCGTCCCGCCGCCGGCCCGACTGCTGCGGCCCCGGCCGAGGCGGCGACCGCCGGCATCCGGACCATCCGCGGTGGCAGCGACCTCGCCGTCACCCCGGCCGCCGTCGCCGCGGCGCAGGAGTTCTGGGAGGCGGTCGGCATCCTGCCGGTCGAGGTCGTCGTCCCCGAGGGCGCCGGGCTGACGCTGCGCTGCTACGTCGAGGACCGGGCCCGGTTCCTCGGCCGCGAGGGGCAGGTCTTCGTCTTCCGGACCCCGGTCGAGCTGGCCCGGTTCTGCGCCGGCGACGAGGCCCACGACCTCACCGAGATCGCGTCGTGGGCCGAGGTCGCCGACACCGACACCCTGCCGCTGCCGGCCGACCAGGACCGCTACGACCTGGTGGAGATCTCCGAGGTGCTCGCCGAGGTGGCCCAGGGGGCCGGTGGGCTGGTCGAGCTGCGGGCGCTGCTGCAGCCGGTGGAGGGCGTGCTCGACCTCGCCGAGTACGCCGACCTGCCACGGGTGCAGCAGCAGCTGGCCGCCGACGCGCCGCTGGGCAGGGTCGTGGCCCGCGCCGACAGCAACCCGCGCGCACCGTTGGCCGCCGAGGAGGCGCCGGCGCTGGTGACCGCGTGGCAGCAGATCGTCGAGGACATCAGCACCGCGCTGGTCTTCCGCAGCGACGTCGCACGCTGAGCGGGGACGCCGCCCACCGTGTTGATCATGGGCGCCGTGCCGCAGGACACGCCGTCGGTGGCGTGTCGCCCGGCACGATGCCCATGATCGACTGAGCACCACGCGAGAACGGCAACGGCCGGCCCCCGCAGTGCGGGGACCGGCCGTTGCCGTCAGGTGCTGCTCAGCCTCAGAAGCTGCGGGCCGGGCGCGAGGGACGCCCGCCGGGGCGGTGCCCCTCGCCCGAGCTGCGGTACCCGCCGGGACGACGGTCCCGGTCGCCGCCGCCCGCAGCGCGATCCCGATCGCCGTAGGAGCGCTCGCCCGAGGGGCGGCCTCCGTACGAGCGGTCGCGGTCGCCACCGGCGGACCGGTCAGCGGTGCGATCCCGATCGCCGTAGGAGCGGTCGCCCGAGGGGCGGTCTCCGTACGTGCGCTCGCGGTCGCCGGCGGGCCGACGCGGGCCACCCCGGTAGCCGGGGCGGTCACCGGTGGGACGACGCCCGTCGCGGCCACCGGCCGGCCGACGCGACTCGCGCACCGGACGGACGATCGGCTCGACGAACGTGCCACCGGCGACGAGGTCGGTGATGGGCGCGTCACCCGGACGGATCCGGGTCACCTGCGGGTCCAGCTTGGCCTGGCGGAACCGGCGCTTGGCCTGCCCCACCTGGTCGGGCAGCAGCAGCGAGACCACGACACCCGCGGCACCGGCGCGCGCGGTGCGGCCGGAGCGGTGCAGGTAGGTCTTGTGGTCTGCCGGCGGGTCGTAGTGCAGCACCAGCGACACGTCGTCGACGTGGATGCCACGCGCTGCGACGTCGGTGGCCACCAGCACCGGGCTGCGGGCGTCGGTGAACGCCTCCAGCGCGCGGCGGCGAGCCGACTGGGGCAGGCCACCGTGGATGGCCTCGGCCTTGATGCCGACCATCTGCAGGTTGTCGGCCAGCCGGTCGGCACCGTGCTGGGTGCGGACGAAGATGATGATCCGGCCCGGACGGGCGGCCATCGCCTCCGCGATCTTCAGCTTGTCCGGGAAGGACACGCTGTAGGCGAGGTGCTCGGCCTGCGGGCCGGTGTCGGCCGCCTTGGCGACCTCGTGCCGCGCCGGGTCCTTGAGGTAGCGACGCACCAGGGTGTCGACCTCGCCGTCCAGCGTGGCGGAGAACAGCAGGCGCTGACCGTCGGTGCGGGTCTGGTCGAGCAGCTCCTTGACCACCGGCAGGAAGCCGAGGTCGGACATGAAGTCGGCCTCGTCGATGACCGAGACGACGACCTCGGAGAGGGTCGCCTCGCCCTGGTTGATCAGGTCCTGCAGCCGCCCGGGGGTGGCGATGAGCACGTCGACGCCGCGACGCAGCTGCTGGATCTGGCGGTACATCGAGGCGCCGCCGTAGACGGCCGCCAGCTGCACGCCGATGCTCTGACCCAGGGGGGCCAGGTTGTCGTGCACCTGCTGGGCCAGCTCGCGGGTCGGCACCAGGATC
Source organism: Geodermatophilaceae bacterium URHA0031 (assembly GCA_000620205.1). Lineage (GTDB taxonomy): Bacteria > Actinomycetota > Actinomycetes > Mycobacteriales > Geodermatophilaceae > Modestobacter. The sequence continues at coordinate 342,212 of JHVP01000002.1, forward strand.
AGGCCGCGCGGTGCGCGGCGACCCTGCTGCACGTCCTCGCCGAGGCGGGCCAGCAGCGGCAGGCCGAAGGCCAGCGTCTTGCCCGAGCCGGTGGCGGCCTTGCCGAGCACGTCGCGCCCGGCGAGGGCGTCCGGCAGGGCGCTGGTCTGGATGGCGAACGGGTGGCGGATGCCCTTGCGCTCGAGCGCGGTGACCAGCGGCTGGGGCAGGCCCAGCTGGGCGAAGGTCGGGCCGGTGGGCTCGGCGGGGGTCTGGGGGGTCTCCTCGGTCACGGCTGCCGTGGTCTCGGGGAGGTCGTTCTCAGGTGCGGTGTGCTGGGTGTCGACAGAGTCGAACGAGGACAAGCGGGAACTCCGATACAGATCGGTGCGCGTCCCGTGGTGATGCTGACCGCCGGATTCCCGGCGTCCACACTGGTGATCGTCGCCGTCTGCGATGACGCGTGATCTGCACGGATGCGCTGCCCGGACAGGACCGTCCGGGAGGATGACCGGCACTCACCGGCACGATCAGGTTAGCAGTGTGCGGGCTCGCATGATTCCCGCTGTCCACCGAGGGCGATGGAGGTCACTCCGAGGAGCGCACGGCGGCGTACCCCGGGCGGACGACCTCGAGCAGCAGCCGGGACCGCTCGCCGTCGTCCAGGAAGGCCCCGGTCAGCGCACGTTCGGTGACCGTCTGGACGTCGTCCCAGCTCCACCCGTGGGCGGCCACGACGTCGGTGAACTCGCTGGTCAGCGAGACCCCGCTCATCAGCCGGTTGTCGGTGTTGAGGGTCACCGTGAACCCGCCGCGGTGCAGCCGGCCGACCGGGTGCTCGGCGAGCGAGGGGTAGGCGCCGGTCTGCACGTTGGAGGTGGGGGCGACCTCCAGCGGCACCCGCTCCTCCAGCACCCGCCGGGCGACCGGGCCCAGCGGGCCGTCCAGCGGCACCTCGTCGGCGATTCGCACGCCGTGCCCGAGCCGCTCGGCGCCGGCGCCGTCCAGGGCAGCCCGGATGGACGCGATGCCGGCGGCCTCCCCGGCGTGGACGGTGCGGTGCGCGCCGGCCCGGTCCAGCAGCGCGATGGCGTCGGGGATGCGGTCCGGCGGGAACCCGTCCTCGGGCCCGGCGAGGTCGAACCCGACGACGCCGGAGCCCTGGTACCGGACGACCAGCCCGGCGACCTCGACCCACCGGTCGGCCTGGCGCATCGCGCAGAGCAGGGCTCCCACGCCGATCGGCCGGCCCGCCGCAGCGGCCTCCCGGCTGCCCTGGGCGTACCCGTCGAGCATCGCCTCCACGGCGGTCTCCAGCGGCATCCCGGTGAGCAGCTCGGGCGCCATCCGCACCTCGGCGTGGACCACCCCGTCGGCCGCCAGGTCCAGCGCGCACTCCCGGGCCACCCGCTGCACCGCCTCGGGCCGCTGCATCACCGCGACGGTGTGCGCGAACGTGAGCAGGTAGCGCTCCAGGGAGCCGGAGTCCGCGGACTCACGGAACCAGCGGCCCAGCGCCTCCGGCTCGTCGGCGGGCAGCTCGCGGTACCCGATCTCGTCGGCCAGCTCGAGGACGGTCTGCGGCCGCAGCCCGCCGTCGAGGTGGTCGTGCAGCAGCACCTTCGGCGCGAGGTTCAGAGTGGTGGCGTCCAGTGGTGCGGCGGGCATCCCCGCACGTTACCGGCACCCCTCGGACCGGGGACGTCAGCGGTCGACCCGGTCCTGCCAGCGGAAGGTGCGGACGCAGAGCACCAGGCCGACGACGCACCAGATGCCCAGCACCAGCGCGACCCGACCCAGCTCCCAGCTGCCGGCCGGCTCCTCCGCGGCCAGCGCGTCGGGCAGGAACACCGAGCGCAGTCCCTGCGCCATCCACTTGAGCGGGAACAGCGCAGCGACCGTCTGCAGCCAGTTGGGCACCTGGCTGAACAGGAAGAAGACGCCGGAGATGAACTGCAGCACCAGCGCGACCGGGGTGACCGTGGCCGAGGCGGAGCGCCCGTTGCGGGCCAGGCTGGAGACGGCGATGCCCAGCAGCGTGCAGGCCGCCGAACCGAGCGCCGCCACCCAGATGAAGGTCAGCCAGTCCGCGCCCGAGGGCAGCTGCACGCCGTAGAAGCCGGCGCCGATCCCCAGCAGGATGGCGATGATCAGCACCGTGACCGCGAGGACCTGCACGACCTTGCCCACGAAGTAGGCGCTCTTGGGCATCGGGGTGCCGGCCAGGCTCTTCAGCGTGCCGTCCGACCTCTCGGTGGCGATGCCGATGGCCATGTTCTGCAGGCTGGCGCCGAGGATCCCGGCGGCGATCACGCCGGCCATGAAGTACTGGGTGAAGGAGACACCGCTGCCCAGGTCGTAGTCCAGGACGGCACCGAACACCAGCAGCAGGATGACCGGGAAGAACAGCGTGAAGACGACGGACTCGCGCTGCCGGAAGAACTCCTTGAGCTCCACCCCGGCGCGGGTGCGGCAGACGCTGCCGACCGACGGGAGCCCGCGCTCGGCTGTGCTGGTGGTCATGAGGGCTCGCCGATCATGCGCAGGTACACGTCCTCCAGGGTCGGCCGGGCGACGGCCAGGTCGGGCACCTCACCGGGGAACCGCGCTGCCAGCTCGGCGACGAACGCGGTGGGGGTGGCGGTCTCGGCGGTGCGCCGGACGCCGTCCTCGGTCCAGTGCACGACCGCGGGCGCCTGCCCGCGGCCACCCAGCTCGCTGGGGACGGCGACCTCGACCAACCGGCCGTGGGCGATCACCCCGACCCGGTCGGCGAGCTCCTCGGCCTCGTCCAGGTAGTGGGTGGTGAGCAGCATCGTCGTCCCCAGGTCCCGCAGCGAGCGGATGAGCGACCAGAACTGCCGGCGCGCCTCGGGGTCGAACCCGGTGGTCGGCTCGTCGAGGAAGAGCAGCCGCGGCCGGCCGACGATGCCCAGCGCGACGTCCAGCCGGCGCCGCTGCCCACCGGAGAGGGTGCGCCCGCGGGCGCCGGCCTTCTCGGTCAGCCCGACGAGTTCGAGCACCTCGGCGGGGTCGCGCGGCTCGGGGTAGTAGGCGGCCTGCGCCCGGAGCAGCTCCAGGCAGGTCAGCTGGCTGTCCCCGGCACCGGACTGCAGCACGATGCCCAGCTCGGCCTTCCAGCGGCGGCCGCCGCGGGCCGGGTCGACGCCGAGCACCCGGACCTCACCGGCGTCGCGCTCGCGGTACCCCTCGAGCACCTCGACGGTCGTCGTCTTGCCCGCACCGTTGGGGCCCAGCAGCGCGAAGATCTCGCCGCGGCGGATGTCGAGGTCCAGGCCGTCGACGGCGTTGCGGTCGCCGTAGCGCTTGACGAGACCGCGCACCGAGATGGCCGCGTCGGGGTCGAGCGGGGCACTCGACGGGTGGGTGCCGGCAGCGGGCACCGTGGACGAACGTGTCACGAGGGCTCAGTGTCCTCCATGTCCCTGTGACGCTCCGCGCCACACCGCGGCCACGTGCCGTCCCGGTTCCCGTAGAGCCGCCTCGTCGCTCCTCGCGGAGACCCTCCGGGCCCCCACTCGTCCCGACACTGCCTCAGAGAACGAGGCGGTCGAGGACCAGCGGGAGCGGCTCGTCCGCGGTGTCGACGCCGATCGCGCCCTCCAGCGCCTCCAGCGCGCGCGGGATCCGCGCGGCGTCGTCGGTCTGCAGCTCCAGCAGCGGCTGACCGGCGGTCACCCGCTCCCCCACCCCGGCGGTCCACACGACGCCCGCCGCAGCCGAGACCGGGTCCTCCTTGCGTGCCCGGCCGGCACCCAGCCGCCAGGCCGCGACGCCGAGGGCGTAGGCGTCCAGCCGGGTCAGCGTGCCGGTCGCCGGTGCGGTGACCACGTGCCGCTCGGCCGGCTGCGGCAGCGCGGCGTCCGGGTCGCCACCCTGAGCCGTGATCATCCGCCGCCACACGTCCATCGCCCGGCCGTCGGCGAGCGCGTCGGCGGGGTCGACGTCGTCCCGCCCGACCCCGGCCAGCATCTCCCGGGCCAGCGCCAGGGTGAGCTCGACGACGTCGGCCGGGCCGCCGCCGGCGAGCACCTCGACGGACTCCGCTACCTCGACCGCGTTGCCCGCGGCCCGGCCCAGCGGCCGGTCCATGGCGGTGACCAGCGCGACGGTGCGGACGCCGGCGGCCTCGCCCAGCCCGACCATCGTCCGGGCCAGCGTGCGGGCGTCCCCCGGGTCGCGCATGAACGCGCCGGAGCCGGTCTTCACGTCCAGCACCAGCGCGTCGGCGCCCTCGGCGATCTTCTTGCTCATGATCGAGCTGGCGATCAGCGGGATCGACTCGACCGTGCCGGTGACGTCGCGCAACGCGTAGAGCACCTTGTCCGCCGGCGCGAGGTCGTTGCCGGCGGCGCAGATGACCGCACCGACGTCCCGCAGCTGCTGCACGTACTCCTCGTCGCTGAGCGCCGCCCGCCAGCCGGGGACGGCCTCCAGCTTGTCCAGCGTCCCGCCGGTGTGGCCGAGGCCGCGGCCGGACAGCTGCGGAACCGCCACCCCGCAGGCGGCCACCAGCGGCGCGAGCGGCAGCGTGATCTTGTCGCCGACGCCGCCGGTGGAGTGCTTGTCCGCGGTCGGCCGGCCGAGCCCGGACAGGTCCTTGCGGACCCCGGAGTCGATCATCGCCTGGGTCCATACGGCCAGCTCGTCCGGCGACATGCCCCGGAAGAAGACCGCCATGAGCAGCGCGCTCATCTGCTCGTCGGGCACCTGCCCGCCGGTGTAGGCCCCGATGACCCACCGGATCTGGTCGGCGGAGAGGACGGCGCCGTCCCGCTTGGCCCGGATGACGTCGATCGCGTCGAACGGGGCGGTCATGCCCGGTTCGCCGCGGCGACGAGGTCGTCGGGGCCGAAGGCGTCGGGCAGCACCTCGCTCATCGGCACGATGCCCAGCGAGACCGTCTCGATGAGCATGTCCGCGCCGCCGTGCTCCCACAGCAGCTGCCGGCAGCGGCCGCACGGCATCAGCGGCTGGCCGTCCCCGCCGACGCAGGCGACCGCGACCAGCCGGCCGCCGCCGCTGCGGGCGAGGTCGCTCACCATGCCGCACTCGGCGCACAGGCCCAGCCCGTAGGAGGCGTTCTCCACGTTGCAGCCGGTGACGACCCGGCCGTCGTCCACCAGCCCGGCGACGCCCACCGGGAACTGCGAGTACGGCGCGTAGGCGTGTGCCATCGCCTCCCGCGCCGCGGCGCGCAGCGCGTCCCAGTCCAGGTCGGGGACAGCGGACCGCTTCATCGGGTCATCAGTTCTCTCCTCGTCGGTAGACCAGGCCGTCGGCCTTCGGTGGGCGCAGCCGCTGGGAGGCCAGCGACAGCACCAGCAGGGTGACCAGGTGCGGCGTGAACGACACGATGCCGGTCGGCAGCTCGTCGATGGTCAGGTAGCCGACCAGGGCGAGGACGGCGAAGACGACGGCCAGCGAGCCCTGCACCCACCGGCGCCGGGGGAACTGGAAGATCGCGACCACGGCCAGGATCAGCGCGACGATCAGCAGCAGCGCGACGACGGCGCTGCGGCTGCGCAGCTGCAGGCCGTCGGCGAAGCCGAACAGGAACGCGCCGCCGGTCAGGCCGCCCGGGCGCCAGTTGCCGAAGATGAGCGCGGCCAGGCCGATGTACCCGCGACCGTTGGTCTGGCCCTCGCGGTAGATGTTGGCCACGAAGACCAGCACCACGCCGCCCAGCCCGGCCAGCGCGCCGGAGATGACCACCGCGATGTACTTGATCCGGTACACCGGCACGCCCAGGGAGTCGGCCGCGGCCGGGTTCTCCCCGCAGGAGCGCAGCCGCAACCCGAAGGCGGTGCGCCACAGCAGCAGGTAGACGGCCGGCACGAGCAGCACCGCCACCACGGTGAGCACCCCGACGTCGGAGGTGAACCCGCGCACGATGCCGGCGACGTCGCTGACCAGGAACCAGTGCTTGGCCTCGAGGTCGCCCAGCAGGTCGGGCCCGCTGGAGAGCACCGGCAGCGAGAACGACGGCGGCTTGGACGACAGGGACGGCGACTGGGTGATGCCGGCCCCGTCGCTGCGGCCGGTGTAGAGCGACTCGGACAGGAAGCGGACGACGCCGGCCGCGAGGATGTTGATCGCGACCCCGGAGATGGTGTGGTCGACGCCGAAGGTGACCGTCGCGACCGCGTGCAGCAGCCCGCCCAGCGCACCCATCAGCAGGCCACCGGCGATGGCTGCGGCCCAGCCCCACTGGTAGCCGGCGTACCCGGCGCCCCAGGTGCCCAGGATCATCATGCCCTCGAGGCCGATGTTGACCACGCCCGCGCGCTCGGAGAACAACCCGCCGAGGGCGACCAGCAGCAGCGGGGTGCTGAGCAGCAGCGCCGCCGTCATCACCGAGGACGAGGTCAGCGCGTCCTGCCCGCTGACCACCCGCACGACGGAGAACAGCACGATCAGCACGGCCACGCCGATCGCCAGCCGGCCCGCCGTGCCGGCGGACAGCAGCCGGCGCACCGGCGAGGGGCGACGGGCACCGGCGCCGGGAGCGTCCGTCGTCGTCACTGCGGTGCTCACGAGTCCTCCTCGCTGGCGCTCGTCGGCCGCGTTCGCGGTGCTGCTGGGCTCATCGGCTCGCTCGCGAGCTCGCTCACGGGGTTCCCTCCGAGACGACGCCGGGGATGGTCCGGGTGGTCATCGAGTCCTCCGGTGGCGGACCGGAGGACTGCCGGCTGGCCCGCTCGGCGGCCCGCCGGGTGATCCGGCCGGCGATCTCGTTGGCGACCACGACGGCCAGCACGATCGTGCCCTGGATGATCGTGACCACCGAGGACGGCAGGCTCGCCGACTGCAGCGGCACCGACGCCCGGTCCAGGAAGGCGTAGAGGATCGCGGCGAGCGCGATGCCGCCCGGGTTGTTGCGCCCGAGCAGCGCGACCGCGATGCCCAGGAAGCCCAGTCCCGAGGTGAAGTCCGAGCTGTACTCGTAGGTGCGGCCCAGCAGGTCGGGCAGCCCGACCAGGCCGGCCACCGCACCGGACAGCAGCATCGTCTTGACGACCATCCGGCGGGCGTCGACGCCGCTGGCGCTGGCCGCCGAGGGTGACAGCCCGGTGGCGCGCAGGTCGAACCCGAAGCGGGTGCGCTGCAGCAGCACCCACACCCCGACCCCGACCAGGACGGCGAAGACCAGGAAGCCGTACAGCTGTCGCGGCGGGTTGGCCAGCCCCAGCACGTCGAAGACGCCGTTGAGACCGCCGAGCCGGCCGGACTCCGGGATCTGCGCGGTGCTGACGATGGAGGCGCCCTCCGGACTGCCCCGGAACGGGCCGGTGAGCAGGTAGGAGGCCAGCCCCAGCGCGATGAAGTTCAGCATGATCGAGCTGATCACCTCGCTCACCCCGCGGGTGACCTTGAGGACGGCGACGATCCCGGCCCAGATGGCACCCACGGCCATCCCCACCACGATGATCAGCGCGACGTGCAGGGGCTTCGGGAGCGCCACCGCGGCGCCGATCGTGGCGGCCACGATCGTGGCCATCCGGTACTGGCCCTCGACGCCGATGTTGAACAGGCTCATCCGGAAGCCGATGGCCACCGCCAGCCCGGCGAGGAACAGCGGCAGCGCGCGGTTGAGGATCGCGACGACCGCGGTGATCTGCTGGCTCGGGGTGTCCCCGAGGTCGACCATGACCTTGAGGACCTGCACCGGGCTGACGCCCAGCAGGCCCATCACCACGGCGGAGATCACGACGGCGATGGCGACCGCCAGGGCGGGGGCCAGCAGCAGCGTGCCGACCCGGCGGACCAGGGTCACGCGGCACCCGCCGGGGTCGCCTCGTGCCCACCGGTCATGTAGCCGCCGAGCTCCTCGGGGGTCACCTGCCGCGGGTCGACGGTGGCCACCAGCTGCCCGCGGAGCATCACGTGCAGGGTGTCGGACAGACCGATCAGCTCCTCGAGGTCGGCGGAGACCAGCACGATGCCCAGGCCCTCGGCCCGGGCGTCCTTGAGCAGTTCCCAGATGACCGACTGCGCGCCGACGTCCACGCCGCGGGTCGGGTGGGCGGCCAGCAGCACGCGGGGGTGCGCGCTCATCTCCCGGCCGACGATCAGCTTCTGCTGGTTGCCGCCGGACAGCGCCACCGCCGGGGTGTTCGGCCCGGGAGCGCGCACGTCGTACTCGCGCATGATCCGCGCGGTGTCCTCGCGGGCGGCCTTGCGGTCGATGAAGGCGCCCTTGACCGCCGGCGGCCGGGTCTGGTGCCCGAGGATCCGGTTCTCCCAGAGCGGCGCGTCCAGCAGCATCCCCTGCCGGTGCCGGTCCTCGGGGATGAAGCCGACGCCTCCCTCGCGGCGCTGCCGGGTGGACCAGGCGGTGATGTCCTCGTCGCCGAGCACCACCGACCCGGCCGAGGGCACCCGCAGCCCGAGGATCGCGTCGATCAGCTCGGACTGGCCGTTGCCCTCCACCCCGGCGATGCCGACGACCTCGCCCTCGCGAACGGTCATCGACACCTCGTCGACCGCGGCGCGGCTGCCGGGGGCGCCCGGGACGGTCAGGTGGTCGATCCGCAGCACCGGGGTCTCCCGCACGGTGGAGTCCCGGGTGGCCGGGGTGGGCAGCTCGGCGCCGACCATCATCTCGGCCAGCTGCCGCGCCGTCGTCGTCCGCGGGTCGGCGGTGCCGACGGTGGTGCCGCGGCGGATCACGGTGATCGAGTCGGCCACCTTGCGGACCTCGTCGAGCTTGTGCGAGATGAAGATGACCGTGAGGCCCTCGCGCTTGAGCTCGGCCAGGTTGCCGAACAGCTCGTCGACCTCCTGCGGCACGAGCACGGCGGTCGGCTCGTCGAGGATGAGGATCGTGGCGCCGCGGTAGAGGACCTTGGCGATCTCCACCCGCTGCCGGTCGCCGACCCCGAGGTCCTCGACGAGCGAGTCGGGCTCCAGCCCGAGGGAGTAGCTGTCGGAGATCTCGGCGATCCGGCGGCGGGCGGTCGCCCGGTCCAGCCGGCCCCCCTTGGTCGGCTCGCTGCCCAGGACGATGTTCTCCAGGACGGTGAAGTTGTCGGCCAGCATGAAGTGCTGGTGGACCATGCCGATGCCGGCGGCGATGGCGTCGTTGGGGCTGCGCAGGTGCACCTCGCGGCCGTCGACGAGGATCTGGCCCTCGTCCGGGCGGTGCATGCCGTACAGCGTCTTCATCAACGTCGACTTGCCGGCGCCGTTCTCCCCGACGATCGCGTGCACCTCACCGCGGGCGACCCGCAGTTCGATGTCCTTGTTCGCGACCACGCCGGGAAAGCGCTTGGTGATCCCGCGCAGCTCCACCGCCAGCGGTGTCGACTCGGTCAACGGAGCTCCTCGGGGCCGGGTGTGGCGCGGGACGGGGCGTGGACCGGAGGTCTTCCGGCCGCGCGGGCGCCGGGCGGTGTGCTCGTCCGACGCGGAGACGGTACACACGGAAAACGGCGGGCCCGGGGGCGTGTACCGCCCCCAGGCCCGCCGCTGTCGGTGTGTCGTCACGACGACCGCATCACGGGGTCGTGGGGACCTCGATGTCGCCGGAGACGATCTTCTGGGTGTAGTCGTCGATCTGGGTCTTGATGTCGTCGATCTGGCCACCGGAGGTGGACAGGCCCACGCCACCGCTCTCCAGGTCGTTGACCTCGTCCGTGCCACCCGAGATCGAGCCCTCGGAGTAGTCGGTGAGGTAGCCCTGGATGGCGTTGTCGACCCGCTTGAGCACCGACGTCATGATCACGGCCTGCAGGGCCGGGTCGCCGACGGTCTCGTACTGGTCGGAGTCGACGCCGATCGCCCGGCCACCGGCCTCGCTCGCGGCCTCGAAGACGCCCTGACCCGAGCCGCCCGCGGCGTGGTAGACGATGTCCGCCCCGCTCTGGAACATGCCCTGCGCGAGGATCTTGCCCTTGGCCGGGTCGGAGAAGCCGGAGAAGTCACCGTTCGGCGAGATGTACTGGCGGTCGATGACGATGCCGGGCTTGGCGGCCTGGGCACCGGCGACGTAGCCGGCCTCGAACTCCTGGATCAGCGGGGACTCCACGCCGCCGACGAAGCCGATGTGGCCCGACTCGGACTTCAGCGCCGCCGCGACACCGCCGAGGAACGAGCCCTCGTTGGCCGCGAACAGCAGGCCGGTGACGTTGTCCAGGCCGGTGCCCTCGACCGAGGAGTCGACGACGGCGAACTGGGTGTCCGGGTACTGCGGGGCGACCTCGGCCAGCGCGTCGGCGAAGGCGAAGCCCACGGCGATGACCGGGTTGTTGCCGTCGTCGGCGAGCTGGGTGAGCAGGTCGACGCGGTTGGAGGCGTCGGCGTTCGGGGTGAGCTCGGTGACGTTCCCCCCGAGGTCCTTGATCGCCGCCTCGACGCCGGCGTAGGCCGAGTCGTTGAACGACTTGTCACCGCGGCCGCCGGTGTCGTAGGCGAGGCCGATCTGCAGGTCGCCGGACGACGCGCTGCTGCCGCCGCTGCTCCCGCTGCCGCTGCTGCTGCTGTCCTCGTCGCTGGCGCAGGCCGCCAGGGCCATGCTCCCGGCCAGCAGCAGTGCTGCGGCCTTCATCCCACGCACTCGGCGCAAGACGGTCTCCTCTCTCGGAGGGCGCGGACGGCCATCGGCAGGCCGCGCCCCGGTGCTGTGTCGTCCAGGCTCCCCCGCCGTCCGGCTCCCGCGGTGAGGCGGCTCGGCCAGCGACGGCGACCTCGGCACGCTAACCGCGGCGCCTGCGCCGGCGCGCACCCGCGGACGGATAGAGATCCGATCGTTGCCAACGGGCAACACCGGGCACACACCGCGGGTGGGCCCGGCCACACCGCCGTCCGGCGCCGCACCACGGCCCGCGGCCGCGCGTTAGCGTCCGGGTGTGCGCCGACCTCCCCCGTTGCGCCTGCTGACCGCCACCGTCCTGCTGACCGCGATGCTCGTGCTGGGCGTGGCCGGCCCGGCGCTGGCCGAGGGGAGCCGGCCGACGGTGGACCCGTCGGCGCCGAGCCCCACCGCGCCCCCACCCGGCGGGCCACCGCAGGGCAGCGCGCCCGACGGGAGCACCGTCGGCGGCCCGGGGCTGGACACCCGTGGGATCGTCACGGTCCCCGGCGCGCCGGGGCTGCCGGCCGGGACGGACGCGCACGGCTGGCTGGTCGCCGACGCCGGCACCGGGGAGGTGCTGGCGGCGCAGGACCCGCACGGCCGCTACTACCCGGCGAGCACGCTCAAGACGCTCACCCTGCTGACCCTGGCGCCGGTCCTGGACCACGGGTTGGTCGTCGAGGGGACCACCGACGACGAGGCGGTCGAGGGCAGCCGGGTCGGGCTCGTCCACGGTGGGCAGTACCCGGTCGACCTGCTCTTCCGGGCGCTGGTCATGCAGTCGGGCAACGACGCGGCCAACGCGCTGGCCCGGGCCGCGGGCGGGGTGCAGGCCACCCTGGCGGCGATGAACGCAACCGCGGAGCGGATCGGCGCGTTCGACACGGTGGCCGGCACCCCGTCGGGGCTGGACGTCGCCGGTCAGTCGTCCTCGCCCTACGACCTCGCGCTCGTCATGCGGCAGCTGGTCGCCGACCCGTACACGCTCGACGTGCTGCAGACCCGGACCGCGCAGATGCCCGGCGTCGCGGGCCTCACCGCCGGGTACCAGATCCAGAGCCAGGACACCCTGCTCGACAGCTATCCCGGCACGCTCGGCGGCAAGACCGGGTTCACCGACGCCGCCCGGCACACCTTCGTGGCCGCGGCCGAGCGCAACGGACGGCGGCTGGTGGTCAGCCTCATGCAGGCCGAGCGCCGACCGGTCCCCGAGCTGCAGCAGGCGATGAACCTGCTCGACTGGGGGTTCAGCACCGCGCCCGACGCCTCCGGGCTCGGCCGGCTGGTCGAGCCCGGCGAGGTGTCGGCGGTGAGCACCCCGGCGGTCCCCACCCCCACCGCGGCCGCGGACGGCCGGCTGTCAGCGGACGAGGCCGCGTCCGCCTCGGCGGCGACGGCCCGGCCCACCCCGCGGTCGGTCGCCCAGGAGACCGACCCCGGGTCGCCGGTCGTCCCGTTCGCGCTGGCCGGGGGCGCGCTGCTCATCGTGGCGGCCACGGTGCTCGGGGTGCGCCGGGCGCTGCACCCGGTGGCCGGCCCTCCTGCCGCCCGTCGCGGGGCAGCAGCCGGCTCACCAGCGCACCCACCAGGGCCCCCACCGCGAGCAGGCCGAAGGCCAGGCGCCCCGGCGCGGGAGCCGACGTCCGGGCCCGGTCCGGCGGGTGAGGGACCAGCGGCTGCTCCGGGCCGGACGAGGTAGCCGCCCCGGCACCGGCCGGGTGCTCGACGGCGGGGATCGTCGCCGTCCAGGCGGCCGTGTAGAAGGCGAACCGGGCGACGACGTTGATCCAGACGACCAGCCCGACGACCCCGCCCAGGGTCTGCGCGGTCACGCTCGTGCCGATCCGGGTCAGGTACCAGTTGCCCGCGAGCTTGAGCACCTCGAACCCCACCGCCCCGAACACCGCGCCGGGCAGGAGCAGCCGGACCGGGGTGGGGTTGTCGGGGACGCCCTTCAGCAGCCAGAGGAACACCAGCACGTCGCCGGCCACGGCCAGCGCGATGGCCACCGAGCCGGTGAGCAGCGAGTACCCGGGGACCCCGTCGACACCCAGCAGCTCCAGCACCCGGGACGACGCCGCCGTCGCCCCGGTGGTGAGCGCGATGCTCAGCACCCCGGCCGCGCCCAGCCCGAGCAGCGCCCCCAGGTCCTTGAGCTTGTCGGCGAGGAGGTCCGGCGGGTCGGGCCGGCCCCGCCACACGACGTCCATGCCGACCCGGAACTTGTCCACCGCCCCCAGGCCGACGAGCAGGAAGCCGACGAGGCCGATCACCCCGAAGGTCCCGGCCCGGTCGATCGCCGCACCGACCTGCTCGGCGAGCTCCTCGCCGGTCGACCCGGGCACCGCCTCCTGGATCCCGCGGATCAGCTGCTCCTCGAGCAGGGCGTTGCCCTGCAGCACGAACCCGGCCACGGAGGCCACCAGCAGCAGCACCGGGAACAGTGCGAGGAAGACGTAGTAGGTGACCCCGGAGGCGAGCAGGTCGCCCTGCACCCGGTTGTAGCGCCCGCCGGCGTGGAGCAGGTGGTCCAGCCAGGGCCGGCGGTCCCGCTGGCGGCGGAGCAGGCCGCGGGCGGCGGCCAGCCCCCGGCTGACGGGGTCGGTCAGCGGGGCGGGCCGGTCAGCGGGTACTCGCGGGCCACGGCCCACGCGCCGTCGGGCAGTTGCTCGAACTCGGTGAAGGAGGAGACCCGGAACTCCGCCTGCAGCTCCGCCAGCCCGGCCGAGGCCATGTCGAGCATGTCGGTCGGGACGTCGTGGGCCACGGTCACGTGCGGGTGATACGGGAAGGACAGCGGCCGGGCCAGCGGTCCGCGGCGCACGTCTCCGGCGATCCGCGCGCACTCCGCCACCCCCCGGGCGACCGCGACGAACACGACCTCGGAGACCGGGCGGAAGGTGTCCGTGCCGGCCAGGTGCAGGTCGAAGGGGGCGTGCGCGGCGGCCACCGCGGCGAGGTGGGTGGTGATCGCGGCCCGGTCCTCCACCAGCACCTCGGTCGGCGGCAGCAGCGTCACGTGCGGCGGCACCAGGCTGGCCTGCGGGTCGCCGCACTTGCCCCGCCACTCCACCAGCAGCTGCGCCCACGGCTCCGGGATCGACACCACCACGCCCAGCACGGCGGTCTCCGGTTCCGTCCGCGGGACGGGGATCGACCTGTGCACGAAGGTGTCATCGGCGCGCAGCGGTCGGTCGGTCACGTCAGCGGCCTCCGGCGGCCGGCAGGAAGCCCACCCGGTCGTAGACCGCGGCCAGCGTGGGGGCGGCGACCTCGCGGGCCCGGGCAGCACCGGCGGCGAGCACCCGCTCCAGCTCCGCGGTGTCGGCCATCAGCTCCGCCGTGCGCGCCTGGACCGGGGCCAGCGCGTCGGTGACGACCTCGGCGAGCTCCTTCTTCAGGTCGCCGTACCCCCGGCCGGCGAAGTGCTGCTCCAGCTCCGCGACCGGCTGCCCGGACAGCGCCGCGTGGATGGTCAGCAGGTTGGTCACGCCCGGCTTGTCCACCGGGTCGGCGACCACCTCCCGGCCGGTGTCGGTGACCGCCGAGCGGATCTTCTTCGCGGTCACCCTCGGGTCGTCGAGCAGGTTCACGCAGCCCGCCGGCGGCAGGCTCTTGCTCATCTTCTTGTCCGGCGACTGCAGGTCCAGCACCTTCGCCGCGCCCGGCGGGATGTAGGCCTCGGGCAGGAAGAAGGTGTCGCCGTAGCGGCTGTTGAACCGGGTGGCCAGGTCGCGGGTCAGCTCCAGGTGCTGGCGCTGGTCCTCGCCCACCGGGACCCGCTGGGCCTGGTAGAGCAGGATGTCGGCGGCCTGCAGCACCGGGTAGGTGAACAACCCCACCGAGGTCCCGGAGGTCCCCTCGCGGGTGCTCTTGTCCTTGAACTGGGTCATCCGGCTGGCCTCACCGAAACCGGTCAGGCACTGGAGCACCCAGGCCAGCTGGGCGTGCTCGGGCACGTGGCTCTGCACGAACAGCGCACTGCGGGCCGGGTCGACGCCCAGCGCGAGCAGCTGAGCGGCGGAGACCAGGGTGCGCTGCCGCAGGACGGCCGGCTCCGGCTGCTCGAGGGTGATGGCGTGCAGGTCCACGACGCAGTAGAAGGCGTCGTGGTCGTCCTGGAGGGCCACCCACTGCTTCAGCGCACCCAGGTAGTTGCCGAGGTGGAAGGAGTCCGCCGTCGGCTGGATGCCGGACAGCACGCGGGGAGCAGGCACGCCCTCCATCGAACCACGCGCCCCACCCGCCACCGTTCAGGTGCCCGCGGCCCCTGCGGGCTCGCTGGTCAGGACCTCGTCCAGCGCGCCGAGGAAGACGTCGTCCTCCTCCGGGGTCCCGACGGTCACCCGCAGCCCCTCGCCGGCGAACGGGCGGGTGATCACCGCCCGTGCCTCCAGCGCCGCCGCGACGTCGGTGGTGCGCTCCCCCAGCGGCAGCCAGACGAAGTTGGCCTGGCTGTCGGCGACCGCGAGGCCGCGGCGGCGCAGCTCCCCGGTCAGCCGGGCCCGCTCGGTGACGACGGCGACGCAGCGCGCCCGCACCTCGTCCTCGCTGGCCAGCGCGGCCACCGCGGCGGCCTGCGCGAGGCTCGAGACGCTGAACGGCACGTGGGTGCGGCGGACGGCGTCGGCGACGGCCGGGTCCTCGGCGAGCAGGTAGCCCACCCGGAGCCCGGCCAGGCCCCAGGCCTTGGAGAAGGTGCGCAGCACCGCGACGTTGGGCCGCCCGCGCATCAGCTCGACGCCGTCGGGCACGTCGGGGTCGGTGACGAACTCGCGGTAGGCCTCGTCCAGGACGACCAGGGTGGAGGTGGGCACCTCGTCGAGGAAGCGCTCCAGCTCCGGCCGGCGCACCGCCGTCCCGGTGGGGTTGTTCGGGTTGCAGACGAAGACCAGCCGGGTCGTCCCGTCGATGGCCGCGGCCAGCGCGGGCAGGTCGTGGGTGTCCGGCGCCGCGCCGGGCGACCCGGGGACGAGCGGCACCTGCTGGGTGCGGGCGCCGGCGACCTGGGCGAGCAGCGGGTACATCTCGAAGGACCGCCAGGCGAAGGCGATGCTGGTGCCCGGGTCGTTGTAGGCCTGGGCCAGCTGCTGGCAGACGGTGACCGCACCGCAGCCGGCCGCCACCTGCGCCGGCTCGACGCCGTACCGCTCGGCCAGCGCCGCGGTGAGCACGGCCGCACCGTTGTCCGGGTACCGGTTGGTCTCCGCGGCGGTGGCGGCGATGGCCTGCAGCACCGCCGGCAGCGGGGGGAACGCGACCTCGTTGCTGGCCAGCTTCACGGCGCGCTCGACACCGATCTCCCGGGCCAGGTCGGCGGGGTTGCGACCGGGGCGGTACGCCGGCATCGCGGCCACGGCGGGACGTGCGCTGACCACGCGGGCTCCTCCTCCGCACGTCCGGGCCGCACCCCCGGACGGGGCGCTGTCTAGGCTCGCACCATGCGCGTTCTCGTCACCGGCGGCGCCGGGTACATCGGCAGCGTAGTCACCGCGGCCCTGCTCGAGGGCGGCCACGAGGTGACCGTGCTGGACGACCTGTCCACCGGCCACGAGGACGCCGTCCCCGAGGGCGCGCGGCTGGTCCGCGCCTCGCTGCACGACTCGGCGCCGGTGCTGGCCGACGTCCGCCCCGAGGCCGTGCTGCACTTCGCGGCCAAGAGCCTGGTCGGCCAGAGCCAGGAGTCCCCGGAGCTGTACTGGGAGAACAACGTCGACGGCTCGCTCGCACTGCTGGAGGCGATGCGGGCCGCGGACTGCCGGCGCATCGTCTTCTCCTCGACCGCGGCCACCTACGGGGAGCCCGAGGAGGTGCCGATCCTCGAGACGGCACCGACCCGGCCGACCAACACCTACGGGGCCAGCAAGCTCGCCGTCGACGCGATGCTGACCTCCTACGCCGTCGCCCACTCCTTCGCAGCGGTCAGCCTGCGCTACTTCAACGTCGGCGGCGCCGCGTACGGGCGCGGCGAGCGGCACGCCACCGAGACCCACCTCATCCCGATCGCGCTGCAGGTCGCGGCCGGCACCCGCGAGGCGCTGACCGTCTACGGCCAGGACTACCCGACCCCGGACGGCACCTGCATCCGCGACTACGTGCACGTCACCGACCTGGCGGCCGCACACCTGCTGGCGCTGCCCGCCCCCGCCCCGGGCGAGCACCGCATCTACAACCTCGGCAGCGGCAGCGGCTTCTCCGTGCAGGAGATGGTCGACGCGGTGCGCACGGTGACCGGGCACCCGCTGCCGGTCGTGGTCGGTCCCCGCCGGGCCGGTGACCCGGCCCGGCTGGTGGCCAGCTCCGAGCGCATCCACGCCGACCTGGGCTGGGTGCCGGTGCACACCGCGCTCACCGAGATCGTCGCCGACGCCTGGGAGTTCGCCCAGCGCCGGTAGCGCCTACCTGCGGGTGGGGGTCTGCGGGGTCGGCTCGGCCGGGTCGGCGTCCTGCTGCGGCGCCGCGCCGACCGAGATCCGGGCGATCCGCCGTCCGTCGAGCTCGAGCACGGTGAGCGTGCGCCCCTCGACGTCGACGGTGTCCCCCACGACCGGCAGCCGGCCGAGCTCGGCCAGCACGTAGCCCGCCACCGTCTCGTAGGGCCCCTCGGGGAGCTCGAGCCCGGTGGCCTCGGCGAAGTCGTCGAGGTTCCACAGCCCGTCGACCTCGTGCGGCCCCTCGGCCGGCTCGTCGGACTCGGCGGTGACGTCGTCGTCGTACTCGTCGTAGATGTCCCCGATGACCTCCTCGATGAGGTCCTCGAGGGTGACGATCCCGTCGGTGCCGCCGTACTCGTCGACCACGATCGCGAAGTGCCGGTTCTCCTTGCGCATCTCCGACAGGGCCGTCAGCACCCGGGCCGTGCCGGGCAGCCGCTTCACCTCGCGCGCCAGGTCGCCGACGGTCGCGGCGCGGCCGGCCGGGTGGTTGGGCAGGAACAGGTCGCGCACGTGCACGAAGCCGACGACGTCGTCCTCGTTGCGGCCGGCGACCGGGTACCGGGACCAGCTGGAGTCGGCGACCTGCTTGGCCGCGCGGCTGGCGGTGGTGCCGGCGTCGAGGAAGTGCACCTCGGTGCGCGGGGTCATCACCTCGCGCACCTCCCGGTCACCGGCGCGGAAGACCTCGTCGATCAGCCGGCGCTCGTCGGAGGACAGCGACTCGTGCGCCGCGACCAGGTCGCGCAGCTCCTCCTGGCTGATCGACTCACCGCTGGCCCGGGGGTCACCGCCGAGCAGCCGCACCAGCACGTTGGTCGACGCCGAGAGGAACCAGATGATCGGCCGGAACAGCTTCGCGATCGCGTTGAGCGGGGCGGCCACGAGCAGCGAGAACCCCTCGGCGCGCTGCAGCGCCAGCCGCTTGGGGGTCAGCTCACCGACGACCAGCGACAGGTAGCTGATCGCGATGGTCACGACCACGAAGGCGAGCGGGTCGGCCAGGCTGCGGGACATCCCGAGGCTGCCGACCGCCCAGTCGGCCAGCGGCGTCGACAGGGTGCTCGCGCCGAACGCGGCGGAGAAGAAGCCGGCCAGGGTGACGCCGACCTGGACGGCGGCGAGGAACTGGTTGGGGTCGCCGAGGAGCTTGTTCAGCGCCTGCCCGCGGCGCCCCGTCTCGGCGAGGGCACGGACCTGGGACTCACGGAGGGACACCAGTGCGATCTCGGCGCCGGAGAAGGCGCCCCCGATCAGCACGAAGGCGATCACCATGACGATGTTGAGCCAGACGTCGCTCACGAGCGGCGTGCTCCTCCAAGATGTGGTCCTCGACGGGGGTGTCCCGTGATCGACCACGGTAGTGGCTGCGGCAGCGCGCAGATTCGCTGGATCAATGGCCCAGCCCGCCGGAGTGTTCCCCGAACGACACTCCGGTGACCGAACGCACCCGGTTACGCTCTCTGGGTAACGATTCGTGACCTGCCGTGAGGACCTCCATCGTGCCCGTCCGCTCTGTCCCACCGTCCGCTCGACTGCGGGGGTGGCGCCGGCTGTGGGCGCCGCTGGCGCTCTCCTGCTCCGTGGGCTCGGTGGCGCTCACCGCCGCGATCGGCGGGGGGTCGCTGCCGGGCATGGACGACGCCTCGCACGACACGGCCCTGCAGCAGAGCCGCGTGGCACCGGCGCCGCCGATGACGACGAGCAGCAGCCCGTCGTCCCCGGTCGCGCCGGCCGTGGTCCCGCCGACGTCGCCCACCACGGTGTCGCCCACCACTGTGCCGCCCACCACGGTGCCGCCCACCACGGTGCCGCCGACGTCGGTGCCGCCCAGCTCGACGGCGCCGCACCCCAGCGCCGGGGCGACGACCAGCGCTGCGCCGGCGGCCCGGCCGAAGGCGACCTCCTCCGCACCGGCGACGGGCTCGACCTCCACCGCGCCGACCCCTGTCGCGACCACGACCACGACCACGCCGGCTCCCGCTCCCGCACGTGGTCCCGCACCGGCCCCGGCGCCCGTGCTCACCACCGCGCCCGCACCGGCTCCCGCCGCTCCGGCAGCCGCACCCGGGTTGGAAGGGCAGGTGCTCGCCCTCGTCAACGCGCAGCGGGCGACGGCCGGGTGCGCCCCGGTCACCGCCGATGACCGGCTGGCCGCGGTCGCCCGGGCGCACAGCGCCGACATGCGGGACCGCCGCTTCTTCTCGCACACCAACCCCGACGGGCTCGACCCGTTCGCCCGGGCGCGGGCGGCCGGCATCAGCTACGCGCGGGCCGAGAACATCGCCTACGGGCAGCCCGACCCGGCCGCCGTCATGGCGGCCTGGATGAACAGCACCGGGCACCGGCAGAACATCCTGAACTGCCAGCTGCGCACGCTGGGGGTCGGCGTCGCCCAGGGTGCCGGCGGCCCGTGGTGGACCCAGCTCTTCGGCGGCTGATCAACGGCGGGGTGTGATCACCTCGGGCTGGTGGCGGTCAAGCCGCGCCGGTGACGACCACCAGCCCGAGGTGGTCACCCGAGTGCGGCGCGGAGCCGGGCCAGGAGCAGCTCGGGGCGGTGCAGGTCCGCGGCGGTGACGAACACGACCCGCCAGCCCGCCGCGGTGAGCCGGTTCAGGCGGTCCCGGTCCCGCCGGAACTGCCCGGGCTCGGCGTGCCACAGCCCGTCGTACTCCAGCGCCAGCCGCTGGGCGACCCAGGCGAAGTCCACCCGGGCGACGAACGTCGGGCCGTCCCGGACCTCGAACTGGGCGACCGGGTCCGGCAGGTCGCTCGCACCGAGCACCAGGCGCAGTCGCGTCTCCTGCGGGGACTCCGCCAGCCCGTCCGCCAGCGTCACCGCCTTCCGCGCCGCCCTGCTCCCACGGCACCGGGGCAGCGCGGCGACGGCGGCGCGCACGTCGGCCAGCCCGACGACCCGCGCGGCCACGAGCTGGTCGAGCAGGACGACGGCATCCTCCAGCGGTCCCTGCCGAGCCAGGTCGACGGCCGTCCGGACCGGCGCGGTCCAGCGGAGGACGGGGCCGCGGCCGACGACGTCCCCGCGCAGCGGCGCGGAGCGGACGTGCGCCCCGGGCGCGGGATCCCAACGCACCCCGGGCGGGACCACCACGTGCACCGGGTCCGCCGGACCGGCAGCGTCGGTCAGGCCGTTCAGCACGGCTGCCGTACGGCCGCCGAGCGCCGCGCCGCGGGGCATGACGAGAGCCACTGCCCGGGCGTGCAGCTCGTGGGTGTCCGGCTCGCGCGCGTCCGCGTAGACGTCCTCCCGGAGGCGCCGCCACGCGCTGCTGCGCAGCTGACCCCGTGTCAGCACGCCGCTGTCGACCGCCCAGGTGCCTCGGAAGACGCGCCCGCGCAGCACCGGCGGACGGTGGGGCGGTCGCGACACGGCTCGAGCGTGCCCGGCGGGCGGCGACCGCCGCTGGCGTCGTCCACAGGCTCGATCATCTCGGGCTGGTGGCGGTCATGCCGCGCCGGTGACGACCACCAGCCCGAGGTGATCACCCGCCCCGCCCCCCGGACGCAGCGCGGCCCCCTCACCCGGGAGGTGAGGGGGCCGCGGTCACGGGGTTCCTTACGCCATCGCCTTCTGCAGGTTGGCGTCGATGGCCGCCAGGAAGTCCTGGGTGGTCAGCCAGGGACTGTCCTTGCTGATCAGCAGGGCCAGGTCCTTGGTCATCTGACCGCCCTCGACGGTCTCGACGCAGACCCGCTCGAGGGTCTCCGCGAACCGGGTCACCTCGGGGGTGCCGTCGAGCACGCCACGGTGGGCCAGGCCACGGGTCCAGGCGAAGATCGACGCGATCGGGTTGGTCGAGGTCTCCTTGCCCTGCTGGTGCTGGCGGTAGTGCCGGGTCACCGTGCCGTGGGCGGCCTCGGCCTCGACGGTCTTGCCGTCCGGGGTGGCCAGGACCGAGGTCATCAGACCCAGCGAGCCGAAGCCCTGGGCCACGGTGTCGGACTGCACGTCACCGTCGTAGTTCTTGCACGCCCAGACGTAGCCGCCCTCCCACTTCAGCGAGGCGGCGACCATGTCGTCGATGAGGCGGTGCTCGTAGGTGATCCCGGCCGCGTCGAACTGCTCCTTGAACTCGGCCTGGAACGTCTCCTCGAAGATGTCCTTGAACCGGCCGTCGTAGGCCTTGAGGATCGTGTTCTTGGTCGACAGGTAGACCGGGTAGCCGCGGTTGAGCCCGTAGTTCAGCGAGGCGCGGGCGAAGTCCCGGATCGAGTCGTCGAGGTTGTACATCGAGAGCGAGACGCCGGCGCCGGGGGCCTGGAAGACCTCGCGCTCGATCGGCTCGCCGCCGTCCTCGGGGGTGAAGACGACCTTCAGCGTGCCCGCGGAGGGGAACGTGAAGTCGGTGGCGCGGTACTGGTCGCCGTAGGCGTGGCGGCCGATGATGATCGGCTTGGTCCAGCCCGGCACCAGCCGCGGGACGTTCTGCATGATGATCGGCTCCCGGAAGATGACCCCGCCGAGGATGTTGCGGATCGTCCCGTTCGGGGAGCGCCACATCTTCTTCAGGCCGAACTCCTCCACCCGGGCCTCGTCCGGGGTGATGGTGGCGCACTTGACGCCGACACCGTGCTGCTTGATGGCGTTGGCCGCGTCGATCGTGACCTGGTCGTCGGTCGCGTCGCGGTTCTCCATGCCGAGGTCGTAGTACTCGAGGTCGACGTCGAGGTACGGGAGGATCAGCTGGTCCTTGATGAACTGCCAGATGATCCGGGTCATCTCGTCGCCGTCGAGCTCGACGACCTTGCCCTCGACCTTGATCTTGCTCACAGACTTCTTCTCCTTGTGCTCTTTTGGCCCCGCTGCAGGGTCCCGCCGCGAGCGTGCGAGCGGTGGGGGGCAGCGGGGTCCTTCTTCAGAGGTCGGCCACGTCGGCCTGCTTGGCGCGCACGGCTTCAGCCGCCTCACGCAGGCCCGCCAGCTCACTGTCGGACAGGTCGCCCTCGACGACCCGCCGCACACCTGCACGGCCGATCTCGGCCTCGACCCCCAGGTAGACCCCGGAGATCCCGTACTCGCCGTCGACCCACGCGCACACCGGCATCACGGCACCCGAGTCCTCGATCACGGCGCGCGCCATCCGGGCGGCCGCGGCGGACGGTGCGTAGTAGGCGGACCCGGTCTTCAGCAGCGCGACGACCTCCGCGCCCCCGTTGCGGGTGCGCTGGACGAGGTGCTCGATCCGGTCGGCGGCCAGCACCTCGGACAGCGGCGTGCCGTCGACCGTGCAGCGCGAGGGCACCGGCACCATGGTGTCCCCGTGCGAGCCGAGGGTCAGCGTGCGGACCGAGCCGACCGGGACGCCGAGCTCCTCGGCGACGTTGTTGCTGAAGCGGGCGGTGTCGAGCATCCCGGCCTGGCCCATGACCCGCGCCTTCGGGAAGCCGGTCGCCAGCTGCGCCAGCGCGGTCATCTCGTCCAGCGGGTTGGACACGACGATCACGACGGCGTCCGGTGAGGTCTGCGCGACGTTCTCGGCGACCTGGCGCACGATGCCCGCGTTGGTCTCGATGAGGTCCATCCGGCTCATCCCGGGTTTGCGCGGCAGACCGGCGGTGATGACGACGACGTCGGAGCCCTCGGTGCCCGCGTAGGAGCCGCCGCCGACGCCGACGACGCGGGTCTCGAAGCCCTCGATCGGCCGCGACTGGTTGATGTCCAGCGCCAGGCCCTCGGGCCTGCCCTCCACGATGTCGGTCAGCACGACGGTCTCGAACACGTCGTACTCCGCCAGTCGCAGCGCGGTGGTCGACCCGTAGAAACCGGCACCGACGACGGTCACCTTGCCGTTCCGGGCCCGCTCTGCCATGCCCGCCAACCTAGCCCCGGGCCGCGTCCCCCGGCCATGCGGGGCCGCTCCGCGCTGGTCAGGTGTGCGGGATCGCCAGCGCGATGACCGCCACGGCCACCCCGGTGGCGAGCATCAGCGCGACGTCGACCGGTCGGCTCCGGACGGCGAGGAAGCCGATCCGGCGCAGCGGCATGAGCAGCCGGAACAGCCCGGCCACGACCACCGCGAGGCCCATGACGACCAGCCCGCTGCGCCACCGCTCGGCCGCGACCAGCAGCAACCCGCAGCCGACGACGACGAGGACGACCAGCAGCGGCCACTGCCGCAGGAACCCGGCCAGGAGCGGCCGCCGCAGGTACAGCGGCTGCCGTTGCGGTCTCCCCGGGCGCCGGGCCGGGCGGGTGGCCGGGCCGGTCATGCCGACAGCGCCTCGACCCCGGCGGCCTGCTCCGCGGCGAGGACGACGTTGGCCAGCAGCATCGCCCGGGTCATCGGGCCGACGCCCCCGGGGTTGGGTGCCACGTGCCCGGCCACCTCGCGCACGTCGGCGGCGACGTCCCCGGCGATCCGGCCGTCGACCCGGCTGACCCCGACGTCCAGCACGGCGGCCCCCGGCTTGACCATGTCGGCGGTGATCAGGCCGGGCACGCCGGCCGCCGCGACGACCACGTCGGCGGCGCGGGTGTGCGCGGCCAGGTCGCGGGTGCCGGTGTGGCACAGCGTCACGGTGGAGTTCTCGCTGCGGCGGGTGAGCAGCAGGCCCAGTGGCCGGCCCACGGTGATGCCGCGGCCGACGACGACCACCTCGGCACCGTCCAGCGGGACGTCGAAGCGCCGCAGCAGCTCGACGATGCCCAGGGGCGTGCAGGGCAGCGCGCCGGGGACGCCGAGGACCAGCCGGCCGAGGTTGACCGGGTGCAGGCCGTCGGCGTCCTTGGCCGGGTCGATCCGCTCCAGGACGACGCTCTCGTCGATCCCCTTCGGCAGCGGCAGCTGCACGATGTAGCCGGTGCACGCGGGGTCGGCGTTGAGCTCGTCGACCACCGCCACGACGTCCTCGAGGGCGGCGTCGGCCGGCAGCTCCCGCTGGATGCTGGCGATGCCGACCTGGGCACAGTCGGAGTGCTTCGCCGAGACGTACCAGCGGCTGCCCGGGTCGTCCCCGACGAGCAGGGTGCCGAGTCCCGGACGCCGTCCGACGGCGGCCAGCGCGGCCACCCGGTCGGTCAGCTCCGCCCGGATCGCCGCTGCTGTCGCCTTGCCGTCGAGAGTCGTCGCCACCACGTGGTGCAGTCTGCCGCACGCCGCCGGTCGCCCTAGGCTGGACGGCGTCGGCAGCCGCGTCTGCCACGCCGTCCGCGCGCGGAGGAGGCCCCCATGAGCGAGCCCGTCGGCCGGTACCGCGACGACGACGCACCCCCGCACGGCAGCACCGGCTACACCGGCGCCCCGCTGCCCGGGCAGCCGCGGACCGAGCAGCCGACCGAGGTCGTCCCGACGCCGTCCCGCGAGGACACGGCGACGTACTTCTCCCCGCGGCCGGTCGACGACCAGCGGTCGGAGGACCCGCTGGACGACATCGCGGAGTGGGAGGTCGACGGGACGGCGACCCAGCCGGACTACCGGGACGCCCCGGTCGTGGTGCGCCGCGCGGACACCCTCGCCGGCCTGCTGCTCCTGCTCGCCGGGATCGCGGCCGGGGTGAGCCTGCTCGTGGTGTGGGTGCACGGGGGCGCGACCGGGTTCGACCTGCTGCGCGCCGGCACCGACGACCTGGCCACCCCGCAGCGGCTGATCGACACCGGCAGCTGGGAGGTGCCGGCGGTCGTGTTCGGCGGCGCCGCGCTGTTCGTGCTGGGCCTGCTGGCGTACGTGCCGGCGAAGTCGCACCGCCTGCTGGGCGCGCTGGCCCTGCTGATCAGCCTGGTGGTCGCCGCCGCGGTGCTGGTGCCGCTCGCCGACCTCGACTGGGACGTGCAGCGCTGGGCGGTCGGCGCCTGGGCCGCCGCCGCGGTCGCCGCGCTGGGGTTCCTCGGCGCGCTCAAGGCCCTGTCGACCAACCCGCGGCGGCGGTGAGCCCGGCGCTCAGTCCACCAGCGCGCCGTGGGCCCGGGCGAACGAGACCGCCTGGAGGACGTCCACGCGGACCCCGGTCAGGTCGAAGCCGCGCCAGTTGACCCCGTCGGTGTCCGCTCCGCGCAGGTCGGCGCCCCGCAGCCGGGTGGTCTGCAGCCGGGCGTGCCGCAGGTCGGCGAGGGTGAGGTCGGCGCCGGTCAGGTCGGCATCGGTCAGGTCGGCCTCGCGGAGCTTCTGCCCAGCGAGGTCCACCCCGGACAGGTCGACGCCGCGCAGCGAGGCGTAGGACCAGTCGGAGTCGACCGAGGTCATCGGCCGCATCGTCGCGCCGGGGAACTGCGAGCCGGTGAGCTTGCAGCCGGTCCAGCGCACGTCGAAGAGCCTCGCCCGGTCGAAGCGGCAGGACAGGAACGCCGTCCCCTCGTGCGCGGAGCCGGCCATCGCCACCCCGGTGAGCACGCAGCGCTCGAAGACGCACCGGCGGGTGACCAGCTCGGCCAGCTGCGCGTCGTCGAACCGGCAGTCGGTGAACGTGACCCGCTCGAGCACCGCGCCGTCCCAGTCGACGCGGGCGAGGTCCTCGTCCTCCCAGACGCTGTCCGGCTGGGGAGGCTCGACGTGCGGTCGGGACGTGTGTCTCATCCGGTCCTCATCCGGCCCTGCTGCAGGGGCCCGCGCCGAGCCTGCGAGGCGTGGGGGGCAGCAGGGTCCTTCCTCAGTGGGCGAAGTGCCGGGTGCCGGTCAGGTACAGCGTCACCCCGGCCGCCTCGGCGGCGGCGACGACCTCCGCGTCGCGCACCGACCCACCCGGCTGGACCACGGCCCGGACCCCGCCGTCCAGCAGCACCTGGAGGCCGTCGGCGAAGGGGAAGAAGGCGTCGGAGGCGGCGACCGCACCGGCGGCCCGCTCGCCGGCCCGGGCGACGGCCAGCCGGGCGGAGTCCACCCGGTTGACCTGGCCCATCCCCACGCCCACCGTGGCCTTGTCGCTGGCCAGCAGGATGGCGTTGCTCTTGACCGCCCGCACGGCGCGCCAGGCGAAGACCAGGTCGTCCATGCCCGCCGCGTCCACCGGCCGGCCGGTGGCCAGGGTCCAGCTGGTCGGGTCGTCGCCGGGGGCGTCGATGCGGTCGGCGGTCTGCAGCAGCAGCCCGCCGCTGACCGGCCGCAGCTCGACCGTCAGCCGCGGCGCCTCGGGCATCAGCAGCAGCCGGAGGTTCTTCTTCTGGGTCAGCACGGCCAGCGCGTCCTCGGTGAAGGAGGGCGCCACGAGGACCTCGGTGAAGACCTCGGCGACCTGCTCGGCCAGGGTCAGGTCGACCTCGCGGTTGGCCGCGATGACGCCACCGAAGGCGGACACCGGGTCGCAGGCGTGCGCCTTGCGGTGCGCCGCGGCGATGTCGGCGCCGACGGCGATCCCGCAGGGGTTGGCGTGCTTGATGATCGCCACGCACGGGTCGTCGTGGTCGTGCGCGGCCCGCCAGGCGGCATCGGTGTCGACGTAGTTGTTGTAGGACATCTGCTTGCCGTGCAGCTGCTGGGCGTCGGCGAGCCCGGGCTGGCCGCTGCGGTAGAGCGCCGCCCCCTGGTGCGGGTTCTCGCCGTAGCGGAGCACGTCGGCCCGCTCCCAGCTGCCGCCCACCCAGGCCGGGAAGCCGCTCTCGTCGTCGGGGCTGAGCACGTTGCCCATCCAGGAGGCGACCGCGACGTCGTAGGCGGCGGTGTGCCGGAACGCCTCGGCGGCCAGGCTCTGCCGCTGGGCGAGGGTGAAGCCGCCGGCGGTGACGGCCTCCACGACCTCGTCGTAGCGGCCGGGGTCGACGACGACGGCGACCGACGGGTGGTTCTTCGCCGCGGCGCGGACCATCGCCGGGCCGCCGATGTCGATCTGCTCGATGCACTCGTCGGGCGAGGCCCCGGAGGCGACCGTCTCGCTGAACGGGTAGAGGTTGACCACGACCAGGTCGAAGGGCGCGATGCCGAGCTCGTCGAGCTGGCGGACGTGGTCGGCCTTGCGGCGGTCGGCGAGAATCCCGGCGTGCACCGCGGGGTGCAGCGTCTTGACCCGCCCGTCCAGGCACTCCGGGAACCCGGTGACCTGCTCGACCGGGGTCACCGGGAGCCCGGCCTCGGCGATGCGGGCGGCGGTGGCGCCGGTGCTGACCAGCTCGACGCCGGCCGCGGCGAGCCCGCGGGCCAGTTCCTCCACGCCGTTCTTGTCGTAGACGCCGAGCAGCGCGCGGCGGACGGGGATGCGGTCGCTCATCGGGGGCTCTCCTCGGTGGTCGTGGCAGTGGGGGGCAGTCCGGCGACCACCAGGTCGCCCAGGGTCTGCACCAGGAGCTCGCGCTCCACGGTCTTGATCCGCTCGTGCAGGCGCGCCTCGTCGTCGCCGGGCAGCACCGGGACCGGCCGCTGCGCCAGCACCGGCCCGGTGTCGACGCCGGCGTCGACGACGTGGACGGTGGCCCCGGTGGTCGGCACCCCGGCGGCCAGCGCGTCGCGGACCGCGTGGGCACCGGGGAACGCCGGCAGCAGGGCCGGGTGGGTGTTGAGCACGCGGCCGGGGAAGGCGCTGAGGACGGCGGGGCCGAGCAGCTTCATGAACCCGGCGCTGACCACCCAGTCCGGACGCCGGGCGGTGAGCTCCGCGGCCAGCGCCCGGTCCCACGCGGCGCGGTCGGGGTGCTGCCCCAGCGCCTGCACGAACGTCTCGACACCGCGCTCGCGGGCGTGGGCCAGGCCGGCGGCACCGACCCGGTCGGACCCGACGGCGACGACCTCGACCGGGTAGCCGGGGTCGGCAGCGGCGGCCAGCACCGCGGCGCACAGGCTGCCGGTGCCGGAGAGCAGGACCACCACCCTCGACCGGGCGGTGCGCGGCCGCGGGACGGCGGGTGCGTCGGCGGACACGGTCACTGACCCTAGCCGGGCGGGCCGGGAGGTTCTCGGCCCCCTCGCAGGGGCCCGCCGCGAGCCTGCGAGCGGTGGGGGGGCGAGGGGGGCCTTTCTCAGCGGCGGGACCGCCAGCGGCTGACCGCGGCCGCCGGAGCTGCGGCGATCCCGGCCTGCGCGGCGATCGCCAGCCCGGTCGCCAGCGCCGGTGCGCCGACCTCGGCCAGCCCGGCGTCGCCGAGCCGGCCGCCGGCGACCAGGACCCAGAGCCCGCAGAGGACGCCGACCCCCACCCCGGCGACCACGCCCCACAGCCCGGCGGTGAGCGCGCCGCCGTCGGCGTCCCCGACCCGGCGGCCGAGCACCAGGCCGGCGACCAGGCCGGCGACCACCGGCAGCGCCTGGGACAGGAAGGCGAGCAGCGGCACCGCCTGGGTGTCGGGCAGGGCGGCCATCAGCGGCAGCGCCGGCACGCTGCCCAGCGTCACCCCGCCGGTCGACACGAACGTGCCGGCACCGACGAGGAAGCCCGGCCCGGCGGCCAGGCCCATGACGGCCGCGGCGGCGTTGGGCAGCAGCAGCACGCTGAGGCCGACCAGGCCCGCTGCGCCGGCGCTGGCGCCGCCGAGCCCGGTGACCAGCCGGCCGGCGGCGTCGACGTCGTCGACGAGGGCGACCGCGATCACCGCGGTGCAGCACGCGGCGAGGGTCAACGTGCCGGCGACGGCGGCCCGGACGAGCGCCCGGCCCGGGCCGGGGAAGCGGTCGGCGAGGCCGGCCCCCGAGTCCGACTCGCGCAGCACGCCCAGTCCACCGGCCAGCAGGGCGAGGACGAGGGCCCCGAGCACCGACCGCAGCAGCGCGACCGAGGCGCCCGGCGCGCTCACCGCCAGCGCCAGGCCCGCGGTCGCGGCCGTGTGCAGCACGACGACCACGGCGAGCACCCGGGTCAGCTGGCCCGCGCCGGAGAGCTCGTGCAGGGCGACCACCGACCCCGCCGCCCGGCTCAGCCCCCAGGCGATGCCGGCGGTGAGGAGCAGCGGGGCCAGCCGCAGCGGACCGGACGGGAGCTCCAGCTCACCGCCCTGGGCGAGCAGCCACAGCTGACCCGCCAGCCGCGCCGAGGACCCGACCGGCAGCCCGCCGTCGGGGTCCAGGGTCTGCACGACGACGAGGGCCAACCCCAGGCCGAGTAGCCCGACCACGGACACCGCGAGGGTGGTCGCCGCGGCGAGCCAGCCTGCGGCCGGGCCCCGGCGCTCACCCGGTCCACCCGGCGCCAGGGTCGGCAGGCGCGCGAGCAACGAGGTCACCGGTCCACTGTCGCAAGGCCGGGCGCCGGACGCACGTACCGGGGTCGGCCCGTCAGCGGGCGGTGTCCCCGGCGGCTCCGGCGGGCGGGCCCGCCGGCGGCCGGGTCGGTGGGGGCCCGCGGTAGGGCGACTCGTCCGGCGGCTCCGGCGCGTCGGACGGCGGGGCCTCCGCCTCGGGCGGCGCCTCGCCACCGGCCCGGGGCGCCGACAGGTCGGGCGCCGGGCTCACGGTGGGGGGCGCGCCGTCCGCGGCGGTCCGCCGCAGCTCGGGCAGCAGGCGCAGCACCGCCCCGGTCACGACGGCGGCCGCAGCGAGGAGCGCCAGCAGGCCCACCAGGCTGAAGCCCGCGTCGAGGTCGGACAGCCACTCCACCAGCGTCAGCAGGAACGCCGCCGTCGCCAGCCCGACCGTGACCAGTGACCTCGGGAACCGGACCGGGACGTCGGCGACGGCCGGGAGCACCGCCCAGGCGGTCGCCAGCAGCACCAGCACGAGCGCGGCGACGATCAGGCCCGAGTCCAGGCCGTTGGCCGACGCGCCCGGGAAGCGGTAGCCCTGCCCCAGGTCGAAGGCGGCGACTTGATACCAGGGCAGGAGCGCGAACAGCAGGTAGAGCAGGGCGCCGACGACCACGGTCCGGTCGACGAGGCCGAGCCTCCCCAGCACCGGACGCCGGGACTGCCGCCCGGGCCGGCCGCCGGTGACCTGCTCCGGACCGTTCGACGTCATCGGGTTCCCCTCCTGCGCCACGCTGCCCGGCCCTCCGGGAGGAGGACCGGGCAGTGGTGACGTGCTGGAACGGCCCCCGTGCAGGGACCCGCCGCGAGCCTGCGAGCGGTGGGGGGCACGGGGGTCCTTCGTCAGGCGCCGACGATCTCCCGCATGAGGCGGGCGGCCTCCGACGGGGTCTTGCCGACCCTGACGCCGGCGGCCTCGAGGGCCTCCTGCTTGGCGGCGGCGGTCCCGGCCGAGCCGGAGACGATGGCGCCCGCGTGGCCCATCGTCTTGCCCTCGGGGGCGGTGAAGCCCGCGACGTAGCCGACGACCGGCTTGGTCACGTTGGCCTTGATGAAGTCCGCGGCCCGCTCCTCGGCGTCGCCACCGATCTCGCCGATCATCACGATGGCCTCGGTCTCCGGGTCCTCCTGGAAGGCCTGGAGGCAGTCGATGTGCGTCGTCCCGATGACCGGGTCACCGCCGATGCCCACCGCCGTGGAGAAACCGATGTCCCGCAGCTCGTACATCATCTGGTAGGTCAGCGTGCCCGACTTGCTGACCAACCCGATCGTGCCGGCCTGGGTGATGTTGGCCGGGATGATGCCGGCGTTCGAGCGCCCGGGGCTGATCAGACCGGGGCAGTTGGGGCCGACGATCCGGGTCGAGCCACCCTGGGCGTGGGCCCAGAAGTAGGTCGAGTCGTGCACCGGGATGCCCTCGGTGATGACGACGGCCATCCCGATCTGGGCGTCCACGGCCTCCAGGACGGCGTCCTTGGCGAACTTCGGGGGCACGAAGACGACGCTGACGTCGGCCCCGGTCTCCTTCATCGCGTCGGCGACGGAGCCGAAGACGGGCACGGAGGTGCCGTCGAAGTCCACGTCCTGGCCGGCCTTGCTGGGGTTCACGCCACCGACGACGGCGGTGCCGGAGGCGAGCATCCGCTGGGTGTGCTTGCGCCCCTCGGACCCGGTCATGCCCTGGACGATGACCTTGCTGTTCTCGGTGAGGAAGATCGACATGTCTGGTGTGTCCTGTCTCAGCTAGGGGCGATCAGGCGGCGGCGAGCTCGGCGGCGCGGCGGGCGGCGCCGTCCATGGTGTCCACCACGGTCACCAGCGGGTGGGCGGCCTCGGCGAGGATCCGCCGGCCCTCCTCCACGTTGTTGCCGTCCAGCCGCACGACCAGCGGCTTGGTGGCCTCGTCACCGAGGATGCCGAGCGCGTGCACGATGCCGTTGGCGACGGCGTCGCACGCGGTGATCCCACCGAAGACGTTGACGAACACGCTCTTCACGGCCGGGTCGGACAGGATGATGCCGAGCCCGTTGGCCATCACCTCGGCCGAGGCGCCACCACCGATGTCGAGGAAGTTGGCCGGGCGGACCCCGCCGAACTCCTCACCGGCGTAGGCCACCACGTCCAGCGTGCTCATGACCAGGCCGGCACCGTTGCCGATGATCCCGACCTCGCCCTGCAGCTTGACGTAGTTGAGGTCCTTCTCCTTGGCCGCGGCCTCCAGCGGGTCGGCCGAGGCGGAGTCCTCGAGGGCGTCGTGGTCGCCGTGCCGGAACGACGCGTTCTCGTCGAGGGTGACCTTGGCGTCGAGCGCGAGGACGGTACCGTCGGGCGCCTTGGCCAGCGGGTTGATCTCGACCAGCGTGGCGTCCTCCTTGGTGAAGACGTCCCACAGCTGGACGGCGATGGCGATCACCTGGTCGCGCACCTCGGCGGGGAAGCCGGCGGCGTCGACGATCTCGGCGGCCTTCTGCGCGTCGACCCCGACGCTGGCGTCCACGGGGATCCGGGCCAGCGCCTCGGGCCGCTCGACGGCGAGCTGCTCGATCTCCATGCCGCCCTCCTTCGAGGCCATGGCCAGGAAGGTGCGGTTGGACCGGTCGAGCAGGTACGAGAAGTAGTACTCCTCGGCGATGTCGCTGGCCTGGGCGACCATCACGCGGTGGGTGATGTGCCCCTTGATGTCCAGGCCGAGGATGTCCTGGGCGCGCGCCTTGGCGCTCTCGGGGTCGTCGGCGAGCTTGACGCCGCCGGCCTTGCCGCGGCCGCCCACCTTGACCTGGGCCTTGACGACGACGGGCGCGGCGATCTCGCGCGCGATCGCCTCGGCCTGCTCGGGTGTCTCGGCGACGCCGCCGGGCAGCACGGGAACGCCGTGCGCGGCCAACAGGTCACGGGCCTGGTACTCGAAGAGATCCACGAGCAAGGACCGTAGCTCTCCCCCTGTGCGACCGCCGCACGCGCCTCGGCGAGGGTGGGTCGTATCACACGTCTCTTCCGCTCAGCGGCGTCCGCCAGCGCCAGGCGAGCACGGTCAGCGCGGCCGCGCCCACCCCCAGCACGAGCAGGCCCACACCGGGCAGGGTCCAGTCGACGTCGGGGCCGTGCACGGCATCGCGCCACCCGCTCAGCGCGGTCGACAGCAGGAACACGGTGACCCCGAGCAGGCCGCCCACCGCACCGAGCCGGGGCCGCAGCGACGGGGCGATCACCGCGGACAGCAGCAGGGCCGCGGCCAGCAGGAGCCCGCCGAGGAGCGCCAGCCCCGGACGCTCCAGCAGCGCCTGCGCCCCGTCCGCGGCGACGACCGTCTCCAGTCCCGTGGTCGGGTCGGTGACCACCCGGTCCGGGACGTCGGCCGCGGGGAGGGCCAGGCACAGCACGGCGGCCACCCCGAGGACGGCGGCGCAGCCGGCCAGCACCGGGCGCAGCGGGTCGAGCGTCCCGCCGTCGTCCATGACCGTGCGACCCCACGCCGCCATCGCCACCGCGCCGGCGAGGACGGTCAGCGAGAGCGCGACGACCCCCAGCACCCACCCGGCGCCGATGTCGACGGAGCTGGTGACCACCCGTTCACCGGCCAGCACCTCGACCGCCGGGCGGGCCGTCGACCCGTGCCCCTGGTACAGCTCGATCAGCAACCGGCCCACCGCCAGCGCACCGGTGACCGCGGCGTAGGCCAGCCCGAACCGCGGCACCCGGCCCAGGAGCAGGCCGGTGCCCACCGCCAGCGCGGCGACCGGCGCCAGCAGGGCGACCAGGGCGTCGACCGGCCCGGTGACCGGGCCGACGTCCGTGCCACCCACCACGAGGTAGGTCGGGACGAGGGCGACGGCACCGACCAGTCCGGCCAGGGCGAGCAGGACCCCGGCGGCCCGCGCCAGCGGGGGCACCGGCCCGACGACCACCTGGTCGGCCGGCGTCGGGGTCGGGGCACCGGCCCGGGGGGCAGAGCCCGCGCCGGTCCGGCGGGCAGGGTTCCGGTCACGGGCAGGCACAGGTCCCCTCCTCGGAGTCGCGCTCGTCGCCGTCTGGCGTGTTGTGTGTCCGGTGTGTGACGTCCAGCACACGGGGGCATTAACGTCGCGAACGTGAGCACACCTGGTGCTCCGTCGCAGCGGTCGGCTGGCCGACTCGGACTGGGGGGAGCCCGGCGTGCACGCCACCGAACTGCCTCACGCACCAGCGTGGCACGCCCCTGCCCCGGTGGCAGTGAGCGACGTACCGGCGGCGCCCCCGGGCCCGGCCCGGGGCCTGCGCTCGCTGGTCTCCCCGGCCCTCCTGACCGGCGGCCTCACCGAGCTGGCCTGGGTCGGTGCGCACGCGCTGCTCTACCCGCTCGGCGCCCGCACCGAGCAGCTGCGGGTCGACGGCCGGTACCGGCCCGGCGCCCAGCCGCCCGGGGTGCGCGCGCTCTTCGCCGACGACCCGCTGGCCGCCCGCGTCCCGGTCGTCCTGGTGCACGGCCTGGTCGACAACCGGTCGGTCTTCACCGTGATGCGGCGGGCGCTGCGGCGGCGCGGGTTCGTCTCGGTGTGCACCTGGAACTACAGCCCGCTGCAGCGGGACGTCGAGAGCGCCGCCGAGGCACTCGGCCGGCACATCGAGCGGGTGTGCCGGGAGACCGGCCACGAACGCGTGCACGTCGTCGGCCACAGCCTCGGCGGTCTGGTCGCGCGCTACCTCGTGCAGCGGCTGGGCGGTGACCAGCGGATCGACACCCTGGTGACCCTCGGGACGCCGCACGAGGGCTCCCGGTGGGCGCACTGCCTGCCCACGTCGCTGGTCCGCCAGCTGCGCCCCGGCTCACCGCTGCTCCGCGAGCTGGCCGAGCCGGCCCCCGGTTGCCGCACCCGGGTCACCTCGATCTACAGCGACCTCGACCAGATGGTCGTCCCCTCGGCCGCCGGCCGGTGCGAGCACCCGGACCTGCGCGCCCGCAACGTGCTGTTCCGCGGGGTCGGGCACATGTCGCTGCCCATCCACCGCGGCGTCCTCGACGAGGTCGCCGCGACCCTCGCCGGGCTGCGCTCCGGCGACGCCGAGCGGCCGGCCACCGCCGCCTGATCCGACGCCTTCTTCAGGGGTGTCGCTACCCGGTGCGCTCGGCTGCAACACGGGTTGTCAGGTGATTGAAGCCGGCACCGGCCGTCGTTAGCGTCGGGACCACACCGATCGGAATTCTTCGTCGGGATGGTCCCACCGCGCTGCGCACCTGCCGATGCCTACACCGTCTGGTGCTCGTCAGACCCCACGGCTCCCCCCGTGGTGTTGCCCCGGGAAGGTGCCTGTTGTCCCGTCTCCGTGAGCTCGTGGGCCGTACGCGGTCCGAGGACGGCCTCGCCGCCGTCCTCGACGCCGGCCCCGCCTCCGCGGAGTTCGTGGCACCGGACGGCGCCTGGGACTGGGACGCGGCCTGGGCGGCATCCCAGTCCGACGAGGACCACGGGGACCACGAGGACGACGCGGACGCCGGGGGCACCGCGGGCGCCGACGTACGGGGCACCGCCGACCACCCGCTGCCGACGGGCACCGAGGACGCACCTGGCGACGACGTTGCGGCCGCGCCGACCCCGCTCGGCGTACCGGAGGACGGACGGTCCAGCCGTCG
This sequence comes from Geodermatophilaceae bacterium URHA0031, assembly GCA_000620205.1. GTDB lineage: Bacteria > Actinomycetota > Actinomycetes > Mycobacteriales > Geodermatophilaceae > Modestobacter. The sequence goes on from JHVP01000002.1 coordinate 376,948, forward strand.
GCGCCGCACCGTCACCGTGCCCGCCGCGCTCCGCCGCCCGCCGGGCCGGCGCGCTCCGGTGCTCCTGGCCGCTGCCGTGCTCGGGGCCGTGCTCACCGGTGTCCTGGGCGGGCTGGGCGGCTTCGGCTCGGACGCCGGCCCCCCGATCGCCTCCGGCCAGGACTACGGCCTGGGCCTCTCCGAGTCCAGCTTCTCCGGTGGCGTCGAGGACGCCGCGGGCGCCCGCGGGGAGATCAGCCAGGCCGAGGCCCAGGCCCGGCTCAGCGAGATCGCCGCCTCCCGCGCGGCCCGCGAGCCCGACTTCGTGGTCCCCACCGACGGTCGGCTCACGACCTGCTTCTGCCAGCGCTGGGGCACGATGCACTGGGGCATCGACCTGGCCGCCCCGCTCGGCACCCCGATCTACGCGGCCGCCGACGGCGTCGTCCTGCGGGCCGGCCCGGCGACCGGCTACGGCAACGCCGTCTACATCCAGGACGCCGACGGCAACGTCGAGATCTACGGCCACATGAAGTACTACGACGTGGCCGCCGGCGACGTCGTCTCCGCCGGTGAGCAGATCGCCAAGGTGGGCAGCCAGGGCCAGTCGACCGGCCCCCACCTGCACTTCGAGATCCACGTCGGCGGCATGAACGGCAAGCCGACGGACCCGCAGGACTGGCTCGCCGCGCGCGGTCTGTCCGTGGACTGACGGCACCGCCGGCGGCCGGTTCCTCCTACGATCCCTCCGCATGACCGCCCCGACGCCGTACCTGCACCTACCCGGCACCGCCCGCGACGCCCTGTCCTTCTACGGGGAGGTCTTCGGCGGCCGGGTGGCAGCGCACTCCTTCGCCGAGTTCGGCCGGGAGGACGGCCCGGCCGACGCGGTGGCCCACGGCTACCTGGTCGACGGAGCCGTCGCGCTCTTCGCGGCCGACGTGGCCGGCGACGAGCCGTCCCTCCGGTGCGCCGGGCTGATGTTCTCCCTGCTGGGTGCGGCCGACCCGGCCACCCTGCGCGCCTGGTTCACCGGCCTCGCGGCCGGCGGGCGGGTCGTCGAGGACCTGCAGCGGCGCCCGTGGGGTGCCTCCGACGGCCAGGTGGTCGACCGCTTCGGCGTCCACTGGCTCGTCGGCTTCGAAGGCGACGAGGGTTGACCTCCGGCCCCGCTGCAGAGTCCCGCGCCGCGCGGAGCGTGGCGTGGGGGGCAGCGGGGTCCTTGTTCAGAGCTTGACGAGCGGGGCGTACCGCAGCACCAGCCGCTTGGTGCCGCCGGAGCCGAAGTCGACGGTCGCCTGGGCCTTGTCCCCGATGCCGTTGACCTCGACCACGGTGCCGAGCCCGAAGGCGTCGTGGCTCACCCGGTCGCCGACGTCCACGCTGATCACCGCGCGGTTGCCGGCGCCGCCGCGCAGGCCGCCGGTGGACAGCCCGGTGGCCGCGACCCGCGCCTGCGCCGAGCTCATCGGCGTGGTGTGCGCCGGTTCGGTGCGCGCCCAGTGCACGGCGTCGGCCGGCAGCTCGTCCAGGAAGCGGGACGGCGGGTTGTAGGCCGGCTGCCCCCAGCTGGTGCGGACGGTGGCCCGGGAGAGGAACAGCCGCTTCTGCGCCCGGGTGATGCCGACGTAGGCCAGCCGGCGCTCCTCCTCCAGCTCACGGGGGTCGCCGAGAGCACGCAGGTGCGGGAAGACGCCGTCCTCGAGGGCGGTCAGGAAGACGACCGGGAACTCCAGCCCCTTGGCGGTGTGCAGGGTCATCAGCGTGACGACCCCGGCGTCGTCCCCGGTGACCGGGATCTGGTCGGCGTCGGCGACGAGGGAGACCTGCTCGAGGAAGTCGGTGACCGTGCCGCCGGGCGTGCCGGCCTCGAACTCGGCGGCCACCGAGATCAGCTCGTTGAGGTTGTCGACGCGGCCCTCGTCCTGCGGGTCGGTGCTCGCCGACAGCTCGGTCAGGTAGCCGGTGCGGTCGAGGATGCTCTCCAGCAGCGCGGCAGGGCCGGAACCGGTCTCGACCAGCTGCTCGAACTCCTCCAGCAGGGCCACGAACTCCTGGATCGCCTTGAGCGACCGGGTGGCCAGCTCCCCGACCTCGGAGGCGCGGCGCAGGGCGCTGGCGAAGGGGATGCGCTCCCGGTCGGCGAAGCGCTCGACGGCCGACTCGGCGCGCTCGCCGATGCCCCGCTTCGGGGTGTTCAGCACCCGGCGCAGGCTCACCACGTCGGCCGGGTTGGCGACCACCTTCAGGTAGGCCAGCGCATCCCGCACCTCACGGCGCTCGTAGAACCGCACGCCGCCGACCACCTTGTAGGGCATGCCGACCCGGATGAACACCTCCTCGAACACCCGGGAGGCGTTGTTGGTGCGGTAGAAGATCGCGATGTCCTTGGGCTGGGCCAGCCCCTCGTCGGTCAGCGCGTCGATCTGCTCGGCGACCCAGGCGGCCTCGTCGTGCTCGTTGTCGGCGACGTAGCCCTCGATCAGCTCGCCGTCACCGGCGTCGGACCACAGGTTCTTCGGCCGGCGTGAGGTGTTCCGGGCGATGACCTGGTTGGCCGCGCGCAGGATGCGCTGGGTGGAGCGGTAGTTCTGCTCCAGGACGATCGTGGTCGCGTCGGGGTAGTCGCGCTCGAACTCGTCGATGTTGCGGATGGTCGCGCCGCGGAAGGCGTAGATCGACTGGTCGGCGTCGCCGACGACGCAGAGCTCGGCCGGCGGGACCGGGCCGTCGTGCCCGCCCACCAGCTCGCGGACCAGCACGTACTGGGCGTGGTTCGTGTCCTGGTACTCGTCGACCAGCACGTGGCGGAACCGGCGGCGGTAGTGCTCTGCCACGTCGGGGAAGGCCTGCAGCAGGTGGACCGTCGTCATGATCAGGTCGTCGAAGTCCATGGCGTGCGCCTCGCGCAGCCGCCGCTGGTAGAGCGTGTAGGCCTCCTTCAGCACCTTCTCCGGTGCGGTCAGGGGGTTGTAGGACTCCTCGTCGACCAGCTCGTTCTTCAGGTTCGACACCTGGTTGGCCAGGCTGCGGCCGGGATAGCGCTTGGCGTCGAGGTCCAGGTCGCGGGCGACCATCGTCATCAGCCGGACCGAGTCGCCCTGGTCGTAGATGGTGAAGGAGCTCTTCATGCCGAGCTTGGCGGCCTCGGCGCGGAGGATCCGCACGCACATCGAGTGGAACGTCGACACCCACATCGCCCGGGCGCGCGGGCCGACGAGGGCAGCGACCCGCTCCTTCATCTCCCCGGCGGCCTTGTTGGTGAAGGTGATCGCCAGGATCTCGCCGGGCTGCACCCCGCGGGCGCCCAGCAGGTAGGAGATCCGGTGGGTGAGCACCCGGGTCTTGCCCGACCCGGCGCCGGCGACGATCAGCAGCGGGCTGCCCTCGTGGACCACGGCGTCGCGCTGCGGGCCGTTGAGCCCGGCGAGCATCCGGTCCAGCTCCCGCCCGGTCTGGCCGGAGGTCTGCCGGGGGAGAGCGGCGGTGCCGGGGAGGGTGTGCTGGAGGCTGCTCATGACCCCGCCACTCTAAGCCGCGGCAACGACAGGACCGGGGCCGCGCGTGTCGCCTGGGGATGGCGCCTGGCCGTCGGCGGACCCGGTGTGACACACTCGCCGCCGTGTTGCGCAGCCGCGAGTTTTCCTACGGCCACCGGGTCCCGGTGTCCGTGCCAGCTGGCTGAGCAGCCACTCCCCACGACGCCCCGGGCCCACGGCCCCGGGGCGTTCGTCGTCTCTGGGGTCGCGGGCTCCCATCCGCCCGGAGGACCCATGAGCACCAGCCTCTCCCCCAGCTCCGCTGCCGACGGCACCGACCCGATCGACGTCCTGCGCGGTGAGATCGACGCCTGCGACGCCCAGATCATCGAGCTGGTGCAGCGCCGGGTCGCCATCTCCCGGGAGATCGGAGCGCTGCGCACCGCCGCCGGCGGCATGCGGCTGTCGCTGGCCCGCGAGCAGCGGGTGCTCTCCCGGTTCCGCGCCGCGCTCGGCCCGGACGGCGCCGCGCTCGGCATGATGCTGCTCCGGCAGGGCCGCGGGAGGCTCTAGACAGCGGACGGGGTCCTCGCTGTCACGTCCGGGGAGACCGCTCCGTCTTCATGGGCGGGACCGTCGACGACCAGGAGCGCGACATGGCACGCATCCCGCTGGACCCGCCCCGACCGTCGGTGCCCGACGTGGGGCTGGCGGCCTTCGACCGGCACCGGCGGCTGCTGTTCGGCGTCGCCTACCAGATGCTCGGCAGCGTCGCCGACGCCGAGGACGTCGTCCAGGACGCCTGGCTGCGCTGGTCGGCCGCCGACCGCAGCGACGTCGCCGACCCCCGGGCCTACCTGGTCCGGGTCGCCTCGCGGCTGGCGCTGGACCGGCTGGGGTCGGCCCGCACCCGGCGGGAGACCTACGTCGGGCCGTGGCTGCCCGAGCCGCTGCTGACCGACGACGCGCGGGGTCCCGAGGAGGCCGCGGAACTCGGGGAGCAGGTGTCGCTCGCCGTCCTCGTGGTCCTCGAGACGCTCTCCCCTCCCGAGCGGGCGGTGTTCGTGCTGCGCGAGGTCTTCGGGATGAGCTGGGCCGAGGTCGCCGGGGTCCTCGACCGGTCCGAGGCCGCCGTCCGGCAGCTGGGGCACCGGGCCCGCGAGCACGTGCAGGCCCGGCGGCCGCGCTTCGACGCCGACCGGCGGGCGCAGCGCGAGGTGACCGAGCGGTTCCTCGCCGCCTGCGTGGGCGGGGACGTCGACGCGCTGCTGGCCGTGCTGTCCCCCGGCGTCGTCCTGCTCACCGACGGCGGGGGGCAGACCAAGGCGGCGCTGCGGCCCATCGTGGGCGCGGACAAGGCCGCCCGCTTCCTGGTCGCCGTCTCGGCCCAGGGGCTCTCCCAGCCCGGGCTGACGATGCGGCTCGTGGACGTCAACGGTGCGCCCGGGGTCGTGGTCGACGCCGAGGCGGGCCCGGCCATCGCCGTCTCGCTCGTGGTGGCCGACGGTCTCGTCGAGCAGGCCCTCGTCGTGCTGAACCCGGAGAAGCTCGCCGGGCTGAGGGGGTGAGGGTCCTTTTGTAGGCTCCGCCGGGTGATGCCAACGCCGTCCGGACCGGCCGCCCACGTGGAGCGCGCGCTGTGCGTGCTCGCCCATCCCGACGACGTCGACTTCGGCAGCGCCGGCACCGTCGCCACCTGGACAGCGGCCGGCACCGAGGTGACCTACTGCATCGTCACCGACGGGGACGCCGGCGGCTTCGACGACACCCCCCGCGACCAGATGGGCCCGCTCCGGCGGGACGAGCAGCGGGCCGCGGCGGCAGCGGTCGGCGTCACCGACGTGCGGTTCCTCGGCTACCCCGACGGCCGGGTCGAGCTGACCCTGGACCTGCGCCGGGACATCAGCCGGGTGATCCGCCAGGTGCGGCCGCAGCGGGTGCTGACCAGCTCACCGGAGCGGGTGTGGGAGCGGATCGGTGCGAGCCACCCCGACCACATGACCGTGGGCGAGTCCACGCTGCGTGCGGTCTACCCGGACGCCCGCAACCCCTTCGCCTTCCCCGAGCTGCTCGCCGACGAGGGGCTGGACGCGTGGACGGTCTCCGAGGTCTGGCTGGGCGCCAGCCCGCGCGCCGACCACGCCGTCGACGTCACCGACGTGGTGGAGCAGAAGTGGGCCGCGCTGCTGAGCCACGTGACCCAGGTGAGCCACCAGCCGCCCGGTCAGCTGCAGGAGTTCGTGGGCGCGTGGATGCGGCAGACCGCCCGCGCCCACGGGCTCCCCGCCGGGCGGCTCGCCGAGGCGTTCCACGTCGTCCACACGGCGTGAGCCGGACGGCTCACAGCAACCGGTTGGTGGCCGCCCAGCGGGTGAGCTCGTTGCGGTTGGACAGCTGCAGCTTGCGCAGCACGTTGGAGGCGTGGGACTCCACCGTCTTGACCGAGATGAACAGCCGGCCGCCGATCTCCCGGTAGGTGTAGCCGCGCGCCAGCAGCTGCATGACCTCCCGCTCGCGGGCCGACAGCAGGTCCAGCCCGGGGTCGGTCGCCGGGTCGGCGGCCGGCGCCGGCGCGGGACCGGTGGCGGCGAAGGCGTCCAGCACGAAGCCGGCCAGCCGTGGGCTGAACACGACGTCGCCCTCGGCGACCCGGCGGACGGCGTCCCGCAGCTCGGCGCCGGAGATCGTCTTGGTGACGTAGCCGCGGGCACCGGCCCGGATGACGGCGATGACGTCCTCCGCGGCGTCGGAGACCGACAGCGCCAGCCACCGGGTGCCCGGCAGCTCGGCGCGCAGCGACTGCAGGACGGCATGGCCGCCACCACCGGGCAGGTGCACGTCGAGCAGGACGACGTCCGGCGTCGTCTCCCGGATGCCGGTGACGGCGGTGGCGACGTCGGCGGCCTCGCCGACCACGTCCACGTCGTCGCCGAGCTCCGCGCGCACGCCGGCGCGGACCATGGCGTGGTCGTCGACGAGGTAGACCCGGGTGCGGCTCACGCCGACACCTCCGCGTGCTCGCCGCGCGGGAGGCACAGCTCCACCTCGGTCCCCTCTCCTGGCGCAGAACGCACGTTCGCGGTGCCACCCAGCCGGGTCAGCCGGCCGACCACCGAGTCGCGGAGCCCCCGCCGGTCGGTCGGGACGGCGGTCGGGTCGAACCCGGTGCCCCGGTCGCGCACGAAGACGGTGACCGTGTCGGCCGTGACCTCGCTGTACAGCGAGACGCTGGCGGCACCGGAGTGCTTGGCGGCGTTGACGACGGCCTCCTTCGCGGCCTGGCCGAGGGTGGCCACGGCGTCGTCGACCGGCAGGTCCCCGACGACGACCGGGTCGACCGTGACGGCGTGGTCGGCCTCCACCTCGGCGACCAGCCGGGCGACCAGGCCGGCCCAGGTGCCGCCGGTGGCGACGGTCGGCTCGTACAGCCAGGCCCGCAGCTCCCGTTCCTGGCTGCGCGCCAGCCGGCCGACGACCGTCGGGTCCTCGGCGTGCCGCTGGATGAGCGCGAGCGTCTGCAGCACCGAGTCGTGCAGGTGGGCGGCGACCGCCGCGCGCTCCTCCGAGCGGATCAGCGCGGCCCGCTCGGCGTTGCGGGAGTCCAGCAGCCGCCGCCACAGCGGCGCGGTCGCCAGCGCGATGCCGACCAGGATGACCACGGTGGCGGTGAAGCCGTTGCGCGCGTTGGCGAGCTGGCCGGTGGTGGCCAGCAGCAGGGTGAGGCCGGCGACGCCCAGCACGACGCCGCCGACCAGCCCCCAGCGGGCCGTGCCACGGGTCAGCGACTCCCGGGGGTCGGCGTCCAGCTGGCGCCAGATCACCGCCATGCCCATGCCGGCGAGCACCAGCGGCAGGACGATCTCGCTGCCGCCGAAGCTGGCCAGCCGGGACACCAGCCCCACCGCCACGAAGGCGAGCACGGCGAGCCCGAGCAGCTGCCGCCGGCTGGGGCGCTGCCCGACGATCCCCGCCTCGGCGGCTCCGCCGTCGGCGGCGGCGACCGGCATGGTCAGCCACAGCAGCGCATAGGCCACCACGCCGATCCCGGTGAGCGCCAGGGCGACGAAGACGACCCGGACCGCCATCGGGTCCAGCCGCAGGTGTGCGGCCGTCCCCGAGGCGACCCCGGCCAGCACCCGGCCGCTGCGCGGGCGCACCAGCGGAGGCCGCGGGGCACCGCCGTCGGGGAGCCGCTCCGCGGGCCCGGCCGGCGGAGCGGTGCTGGTGGTCACGACGTCGATGGTGTCACCGTGCCCGCCTCTGGCACACCGGTGATCACCCCGAGTGCGGACCCCCGGGACGGATGGGGGTCCGACCGGGGCGTTCCCGGATACCGCCGGGCGCTCGCACGGCGCAGGTTGAGGACATGACCTCGCCGACCTCCATCGCCGCCCTCCCGGCCGCCCCGCCCAGCTCCACGGCCGCCCCGCACCGCCTGGCACGGAGCAACACCGACAAGAAGGTCGCCGGCGTGGCCGCCGGGCTGGCCGAGCACACCGGCGTGGACGCCGTCCTGTGGCGGGTGGCCTTCGTGGCCCTGACTCTCGCCGGCGGGGGCACCGGCATCCTGGTCTACGGGCTGCTCTGGCTGCTCATGCCGGCTCCGGAGACCCGGAGCTGACCCTCCGCAGCACTCCCCCAGGACCGGGGGCGGACGCCACCGTGGCGTCCGCCCCCGGTCCTCGTCGTGCGCAGGGCCGCTGCCGGCGCGACCGGAGGATCAGGGTCGAACCGGGGCGTTCCCTGATACCGCCGGGAGGCTCCGCTGAGCAGGCTGGTGCCATGACCTCAGCACTCCCCCCCTCCGCTCCCCCGCCGGTCGGTGACCAGCCGTGGGGCTCCTCGCCTCCGCCGCCGACCGGTCCGGTGCCCCGGCCGCAGCTGCGCCGCAGCCGCTCGGACAAGGTGATCGGCGGCGTCGCCGGTGGCCTCGCCGACTACACCGGTGTCGACGCCCTGCTGTGGCGGGTCGGCGCCATCGCGCTCACCCTCGCCGGCGGCAGCGGCCTGATCATCTACCTGCTGCTCTGGCTGCTCATGCCGGCCGCGCCCCCCGCCCAGCCCGGCGACCCGGGCACCGCGGTACGGGTCCGCACCGGTCCGCGGTCCGCGGTCCCCGGGGTCACCGTCGCCGCGCTGCTCATCGTGATCGGGCTCGGCGTCCTGCTCGTCCAGTTCACCGACGTCGACCTCGGCGCCCGCGGCTTCCTGGGCACGGCGCTGCTGATCGTCGGCGTGGGCCTGGTCGTCGGTGCGCTCACCGGCGTCGGCCGTGGCGCGAAGGGCGGGCTCATCGGGCTGGGCATCGTGCTCGCCGCCGCGCTGGCCGCCGTCACCTCCGTCCACCTGCCGAACGGCCCGGTCGGCGACCGCACCTACCGGCCCGCCACGGCCTCGGCCGTCGAGGGGGTCTACGAGCACGCGGCCGGCGACCTCACCCTCGACCTGCGGGACGTCGACCTGACCGGCCTCAGCTCGCCGATCGTGACCCGCATCGACCACGGCATCGGGGACATCGACGTGCTCGTGCCCCGTTCCGCCGACGTCCGGGTCACCTCGGACACCGGCATCGGCGACACCGACCTGTTCGGGGACAGCGCCGACAGCGGCACGTACCCCGGCTTCGGCGCCCCCTGGTCCGGGGACGACCGGCTCGAGTTCCGCATCACGATCGACTCCGGTGCGGGTGACGTGGAGGTGTCCCGTGGCTGACTACAGCGAGTTCCCGACCACACCCACCCGCTGGCACGAGAACCTGCTGCCCGAGCCGGAGGCCACCGTGGAGCCCACCGTCGAGCCGCCCCGCCGCCGGGACGTCGACCCGGTCTCCCTGGTCGCGGGCCTGCTGTTCATCGCGCTGGCCGTGCTGCTGATGTCCGGCGTGGACGTCTCCCTCGACTGGTTCGGCCACGGCATCGCCTGGATCCTGCTCATCGGCGCCGGCATCGGCCTGCTGTTCAACGAGCTCCGCCGGGCCCGCCGCCGGCGCTGACCACACAGGAGGGAGCGGGACCCGACGAGGGCCCGGGGAGCACCCGCTCCCCGGGCCCTCGTCGCACGTCAGGCGACAGATCGGTGTTCGTGGGTGAGATCCGAGATCACCCTCGCGGCTCTGGTGCCCGTGACGAGCGCCAGCGAGGAGCGGTCAGGCCCCCTCCCGGGGCCCGGGGCGCGCGAAGCGTGTCCCGGGAAGGAGGGGGTCCTTACTCCCATTCGATGGTGCCTGGCGGCTTGCTGGTCACGTCCAGCACGACGCGGTTGACCTCGGCGACCTCGTTGGTGATCCGGGTGGAGATCCTCGCCAGCACGTCGTACGGCAACCGCGTCCAGTCCGCGGTCATCGCGTCCTCGCTGGACACCGGGCGCAGCACGATCGGGTGGCCGTAGGTCCGGCCGTCTCCCTGCACGCCGACCGAGCGGACGTCGGCCAGCAGCACCACCGGGCACTGCCAGATCTCGGTGTCCAGGTGAGCGGCGGAGAGCTCCTCGCGGGCGATCGCGTCGGCCTGGCGCAGCACGTCCAGCCGTTCGCGGGTGACCTCGCCGACGATCCGGATGCCCAGCCCGGGCCCGGGGAAGGGCTGGCGCTGCACCAGGGTGTCCGGCAGCCCGAGCCGGCGGCCGACCTCGCGCACCTCGTCCTTGAACAGCGTGCGCAGCGGCTCGACCAGGGTGAAGGTGAGGTCCTCGGGCAGCCCGCCGACGTTGTGGTGGCTCTTGATGTTCGCCGTCCCGGTGCCGCCACCGGACTCGACGACGTCGGGGTAGAGGGTCCCCTGTACCAGGAAGTCGACGGTCTCCCCGTGCTCCTTGGCGTCGGAGACGACGTCCAGGGCGGCCTGCTCGAAGACCCGGATGAACTCCCGGCCGATGATCTTCCGCTTCTGCTCGGGATCGCTGACCCCGGCCAGCGCGGCCAGGAACTGCTCGCTGGCGTCGACGACCCGCAGGTCCGCGCCGGTGACGGCGACGAAGTCCCGCTCGATCTGCTCGGTCTCGCCCTGCCGCATCAGCCCGTGGTCGACGTAGACGCAGGTCAGCCGGTCGCCGATGGCCCGCTGGACGAGCGCGGCCGCGACGGCGGAGTCGACGCCGCCGGACAGGCCGCAGATCGCCCGCCGGTCGCCGATCTGCTCCCGGACCAGGGCCACCTGCTCGTCGACGACGTTGGCCATCGTCCAGCTCGGCTCCAGGCCGGCGATGTCGAAGAGGAAGTGCTCGAGCACCGTCTGGCCGTGCGGGGTGTTCTTGACCTCGGGGTGGAACTGCACCCCGGCCAGCCGCCGGTCGACGTCCTCGAAGGCGGCGACCGGTGCGCCGGTCGAGGTGGCGGTCACGGTGAACCCGGGCGGCGCGGCGCTGACGGCGTCCCCGTGGCTCATCCACACCGACTGCTCGTTCGGCAGGTCACCGAACAGCCGGGCCCGGGTGGTGACCGTCAGCGGGGTGCCGCCGTACTCGCGGTCGCCGGTGCGGGCGACGGTGCCGCCGAGGCTGGCCGCCATGGCCTGGAACCCGTAGCAGATGCCGAAGGCCGGGACCCCGGCCTCGAACACCGTCGGGTCCAGCTGCGGGGCGCCCTCCGCGTACACGCTGGACGGTCCGCCGGAGAGCACGATCGCCGCCGGCTTGCGGGCCAGCAGCTCCTCGACCGGCACGTCGGAGCCGACGAGCTCGGAGTAGACCCCCGCCTCGCGGATCCGGCGGGCGATGAGCTGGGCGTACTGCGCCCCGAAGTCGACGACCAGGACGGTCGGGAAGTCCATGCTCATCCGAGCAGGTGCCCCTCGGCGGCACCGGCACCGTTGCCCCCGAGGACCAGGTCGACCCGCTGGAACTCCTTGAGGTCCCGGTAGCCGGTCTTGGCCATCGTGCGGCGCAGCGCACCGAAGAGGTTGGTGCGCCCGTCGGCGGCCTCGGCCGGGCCGAGCAGCACCTGCTGCAGGCTCCCGCGCGGGGTCGCCGGCGCGGACGTGCCGCCGCGCGGCAGCCGCGGGTGCGCCGCGACCGAGTCCCACCAGACGCCACCACCCGGCGCCTCGGCGGCGGCCCGCAGCGGCTCCCCCACCTGGACGGCGTCGGCGCCGCAGGCCAGCGCGCGGGCGATCGCGCCGCTGGTCTCGATCCGGCCGTTGGCGATGACGTGCACGTACCGGCCGCCGGTCTCGTCGAGGTAGTCCCGACGGGCCGCGGCGGCGTCGGCGATGGCGCTGGCCAGCGGCACCCGGATGCCCATGACGGCGTCGGCCGTCGACCAGCTGTCGGCGCCGACGCCGACGATGACGCCGGCCGCGCCGGTGCGCATGAGGTGCAGCGCGGTCTGGTAGTCCGCAGCCCCGCCGACGATCACCGGGACGTCGAGGTCGGCGATGAACTCCTTGAGGTTCAGCGCCTCCCCGCCCTTGGTGACGTGCTCGGCGGAGACGATGGTGCCCTGGATGACCAGCAGGTCGACGCCGGCGGCGAGCACCGTCGGGGCCAGCTGGACGGTGTGCTGCGGGGAGACGCGCACCGCCGTCGTCACGCCCGAGTCGCGCATCTCCTTGACCCGGGCGGTGAGCAGGTCCGGCTTCACCGGCTCGGCGTAGACCTGCTGCAGCAACGCGGTCGGCGGACCCGTCTCCGGCGACGCGGCGTCGCGGAGCTGCCGGTAGACGTCGGTCGGGTCGTCGTAACGGGTCCACAGACCCTCGGCGTTGAGCACGCCCAGGCCGCCGGCCCGGCCGACGGCGACCGCGGTCGCGGGGCTCACCACGGCGTCGCTGGGGCTGGTGACCAGCGGGATGTCGAACCGGAAGGCGTCGATCTGCCAGGAGGTCGAGACGTCGTCGTGGTCGCGGGTGCGCCGCGAGGGGACGATCGAGACCTCGTCGAGGTCATAGCCCCGGCGGGCGAAGCGGTTCAGGCCGATCTCGACGTTGTCGCGTACGGGCAACGGGTCACCGACCTCGGTAGTTGGGGGCTGTGGTGGTCTCGCGGATGACGATGACGCTCATCGTCACCGACCTCGGTAGTTCGGGGCCTCGGTGGTCATCTGGATGTCGTGCGGGTGGCTCTCGGTGAGCCCGGCGGAGGTGATCCGGGTGAGCTGGCCGCGGTCCTGCAGCTCAGCGACGGTGGCGGTGCCCGCGTAGCCCATGCCGGCCCGGAGACCGCCGACGAGCTGGTGGGCGACCCCGGACAGCGGGCCGCGGTAGGGCACCTGGCCCTCGATGCCCTCGGGCACGAGCTTGTCGTCGGAGAGGACGTCGTCGGCGAAGTACCGGTCCCGGCTGAAGGACTGGTTGCCGCGCTTCTGCATCGCCCCCAGCGAGCCCATGCCGCGGTAGGTCTTGTACTGCTTGCCGTTGGTGAACACCAGCTCGCCCGGCGCCTCCTCGACGCCGGCGAACAGGCCACCGATCATCACCGTGTCCGCGCCGGCGACCAGCGCCTTGACGATGTCGCCGGAGTACTGCAGGCCGCCGTCGGCGATGACCGGGATCCCGGCCGGGCGCGCGGCCAGGCTGGCCTCGTAGATGGCGGTGACCTGCGGGACGCCGACGCCGGCGACCACGCGGGTGGTGCAGATGGAGCCCGGCCCGACGCCGACCTTCACCGCGTCCACGCCCGCGTCGATGAGCGCCTGGGCACCGCCCCGGGTGGCGATGTTGCCGCCGACGACCTGTACGCCGTGGCCGACGTTCGCGAAGTCCTTCTTGACCCGGGCGACCATGTCCAGCACGGCGCGCTGGTGGCCGTGGGCGGTGTCGACGACGAGCACGTCGACACCGGCGTCCACGAGCAGCCCGGCCCGCTTGTAGGCGTCCTCGCCCACCCCGAGGGCGGCACCCACGGTGAGCCGGCCGTCGACGTCCTTGGTGGCGTTCGGGAACTGGTCGCGCTTGACGAAGTCCTTGACCGTGATGAGGCCGCGCAGCCGGCCGGCGGGGTCGACCAGGGGCAGCTTCTCGATCTTGTGCTGCTTGAGCAGGGCGAGGGCGTCCTCCGGGTCGACACCGACCGGGGCGGTCACCAGCGGCAACGGCGTCATCACGTCGCGGACCAGGCGGTCCTGGTCGGTCTCGAAGCGCATGTCGCGGTTGGTCACCATGCCGACGAGCACGCCGTCGGCATCGACCACCGGGGCGCCGGAGATCCGGTACCGGGCGGAGAGGGCATCGACCTCGGCGAGGGTGTTCTCCGGGGAGCAGGTGACCGGGTTGGTGACCATGCCCGCCTCGGAGCGCTTCACCAGGTCGACCTGGCCGGCCTGGTCCTCGGCGGCGAGGTTGCGGTGCAGCACGCCGATGCCGCCGACGCGGGCCATGGCGATCGCCATCCGGGACTCGGTGACGGTGTCCATCGCGGAGGAGACCAGCGGGATGGCCAGCCGGATGCCCCGGGTCAGCCGGGTGCCGGTGTCGACCTCGGTGGGCACGATGTCCGAGGGGCCGGGGACGAGCAGGACATCGTCGTAGGTCAGGCCCAGCGGGGCGAACTTGGCCGGCAGTTCGGGGACGCGCTCGTCGGGCTGCATGTGCCGCCACCCTCTCGACTTCTTCGGTGGGAGCGCCGCAGACGGCGCACGGGGAACGTGTTGATGGTAGGCGGACCCCCCGGGAGGCCGTCCCCCCGTTACCGTTGCAGGTTGGCGGGCACGCCCGCCATGACTGCTGAGCGACCAGCAGCGCCGCACACGCCGGCCATCCCGGCAAGGAGGACACGTGGACGCGTGGGACGACGCATTCGGCGCTTCCCCTGACCGTGACCCGGACTTCGGGCCGGACGACCGGTCGGGGCAGCCGCCGCTGACCATGGAGGAGCGGGCCGGGGTGCTCGACGACCTCGCCGAGCTGGAGGTCTTCCGCACGCTGCTGGAGCCGACCGGGGTCAAGGGCATCGTCGTCGACTGCCCGGACTGCGACGAGGAGCACCACGTCGACTGGGCGCTGATGCAGGCCAACCTGCGGCAGCTGCTCGACGAGGGCCAGACCGGCCGGCACGAGCCGCCGTTCGACCCCGACCCCGACGACTACGTCAGCTGGGACTACGCCAGCGGTTACGCCGACGGGGTGGCCGCGCTGGCCGAGCACGAGGAGCCCAGCGGCCGGCACGGCAGCGCCGGCGGCAAGCACGCCCGCGACGACTGAGGAAGGACCCCGTCGCCCCCCACGCCTCGCGAGCTCGGCGCGGGCCCTGCGACGGGGCGTTCCAGCGGTCAGGACTGCGAGGTCAGCTCATCATCCCGCGGCGGAAGCCGGTGGCGACCGCCTCGGCGCGGTCCTTGGCGCCGAGCTTGCGGAAGAGCCTCCGGGCGTGGGTCTTGATGGTGTCCTCGGACAGGTAGAGCTCGCGCCCGATCTGGGCGTTGCTCTTGCCCTGGCTCATGCCGGTCAGCACCTGCATCTCGCGCATGGACAGGGCGACCTGCGGCGTCTCGGGGACGGTCGAGCGGACGGTGGTCGGGGCGGCCACCGCCAGCGGGCTGGCACCGCCCCACGGCGACGGGCCGCCGCCACCGGCCAGGGAGACAGCGTGCTGCGGGGGGCGCGGCGCGGGGGCCAGCTGCGGGCGGCCGGCCAGCTCCGGGCGCATCCCGGTGCGGGACAGGCCGAGGCCGAGCTCCAGCGGGCTGGCGTCCCAGCGGAGGTAGCCGCGGGCGCCGAGGGCCACGGCGGCGCGGACGGTCTCCGCGTCGTCGGGGGCGCCGAGCACCAGCACCGGCACCGAGGGGTGCGAGCGCAGCACCTGGGTGGCGACGGTCAGCCCGCTGTCGGTGGCGCGCTGGGTGCCCACGAGCAGGACGTCGGGGAGGCGGTTGTCCAGCCGGGTGCGCAGCGAGACCGGGTCACCTACCGCCTCGACCCGGCTGACGAAGGGCAGCGCCAGCAGCCGGCCGGCGACCTCGTCGCGGACCCGGCGTCGCTCGTCGAACACCCAGACCACGGCCCCGGGGTTGCCGTTGCCGCGCATCCTGTCCTCGATCACCGTTGCTCCCGTCTGCGCCGGCCGGGCCGGCGACGTACCGTCCGGGCGTCGCCCGGGCGGGTGCTGGGGACGGGATTGGCCCCGTTCCCAGGAGGTGCCGACTCGACCGGTGTCCCGGACGGGTGTCGGCTGTCCCCCACGTCACCGTGGTCGGCACTCCCTGTGAGCACCTTGATCCGCTGCGTAGCTACAGGACAGCGGCTGTCACCCCGGCGGGTGAGGCCCGGGGCGACCCGGACGGGGCATGCAGACCGATAGGCACATCCGACCGGATTCCGCACCACGAGCGCACAGGGTCGTGTTTGCGCCTCGTCGGCAGCGGGCATCGGCCCGGAAGTGACCGGGCAGACCCCCCGGTGCACCTGAGCCGAGGAGGTCCAATGGCTGACATCCGCCGACTGCCCAACCCCGTCGCCGAGGTGTGGGACTGGCAGTTGCACGGCAGCTGCCGGGGCGAGAGCACGTCGCTCTTCTTCCACCCCGACGGCGAGCGCGGGCCGGCCCGGGCCCGGCGGCAGGCAGCCGCCAAGGCGGTCTGCGGGCGCTGCCCCGTCCTGGAGTCCTGCCTGCAGCACGCCCTCTCGGTCCGCGAGCCCTACGGGGTCTGGGGCGGGATGAGCGAAGAGGAGCGGGCACGCCTGATCGCCGCGGAGCCCGCGGCCATCGCTGCCGGGGTCTGAGCACGAGGCGGGGGGCCTCCACCCGCCGAACACACGCCGAGAGGGCCGGTCCGACACGTCGTCGGACCGGCCCTCTCGGCGTGTGCGCAGGTCAGCCGGGGTCGCCGACGACGCGGTCGCGCCCCTGGCGCTTGGCCCGGTACAGGTGGGCGTCCGCCCGGCCGAGCAGCTCGGCCGGCACCGGTGCTCGGACGCCGACCGTGCTGGCCAGGCCCGCGCTGATGGTGACCGACAGGCCGGGCACCAGCTCGTCCCACGGGTGGGCGGCGACCGAGCGCCGCACGTCCTCCAACTGCTGGGCAGCGGTGACCGGATCCGCCCCCACCAGGACCAGCAGGAACTCCTCCCCGCCCATCCGGGCCGCGAACGAGCCCCCCGCGCCGGCCGCCGGCGTCGCCTGCTCGAGCAGGTCGGCGACGGTGCGCAGCACCTGGTCGCCGACGTCGTGGGAGAACGTGTCGTTGACGCGCTTGAAGTGGTCCAGGTCCAGCAGCGCCACCGCGACGGCCTCGTCCGTGCCCGCGACCGCCTCCAGCAGCCGGGGGAACTGCTCGTCGACGTAGCGCCGGTTGTAGAGGCCGGTCAGCGGGTCCCGCAGCGAGAGCTCGCGGTAGCGCCGGCTCTGCCGGCGGGCCTCGGTGGTCTCGTACATCGCCTGCAGCGCCCGGGCGCGGGCGTCCCGCTGGGCGGACTGCAGGTCCAGCGCCTCCTGCGAGTAGAGCTTGTGCTCGGCGAAGGCGGCCTCGAAGTGCCCGCCGGCAGCGTGCAGCTCGGCCTGCTCCCGGCGGGCCCGGACCCGGATGGAGGTCAGCCCGTTCGCCTCGCACCGGCGGATGCACTCGTCGAGCGTCTCCTGCGCCTCGGCCACGCGGCCCAGCCGGCGCTGGATCTCGGCGAGGGTCAGCAGGAAGTCCGCCCCGGCGTCGCCGTCCGGGGAGGCGTCGAGGACCTCGGGGCTGAGTCCGGGCAGCAGGACCGTCTCGGCCTCCGCGAGCCGGCCCAGGCCGATGAGCGCCCGGGCCACGGTGTCCAGCCGGCCGATGCTCAGTTCGACCCCGTGCTCGCCGGCGAGGGCCTGCAGCCGGGTGGCGAGGCCGAGCGCGGTCTCGAACTCCCCGGCGAGCATCTCGACGTAGGAGCGGTTGTTGAGGACCAGCAGCTGCCGGTCGACGTCGCCCTGGTCCTCGGCCAGCTGCAGCACCTCGGCGTAGCGCTCCCGCGCGCCGACGTCGCCCTGCAGCCCGAGGCAGTCCGCCAGCCGGGCCAGGTGGTCGATCCGCAGCGCCGGCACCGCGTCGTCGTCGAGCAGGTCGATGGCCTGGACCGCGTTCTCCAGTGCGGCGGACAGGTCGCCCAGCTCCTGGAACACCGCGGCGAGGAGGAAGTGGCTGCGCGCGAGGAGGTGTCGGGAGTCGTGGTCGGCGGCCCAGCGCCGGACGTCCTGGGCGACCCGGCCGGCATCGGCGACGTTGCCGCGGCGGCGCACGAGGTCGGCCTGCACCAGCTGGGCGCGCAGCTCGAACTCCACCAGGCCCAGTTCGCGCGCCGTGACCAGCGCCTGCTCGGCGCGCTCGGCCGCGGCGGCGGAGTCGAAGCGGGAGAGGGACTCCAGGTCGTCGAGGGTGGCGGACAGCGCAGCGACGGCGGCATCGCTCACCGCCGGCACCGCGAACAGGGTCGGCGCGCTGCGGTCACCGACCTCTTCGTCCTGCTTCACACCGACCACATCGGCACAGGATCGGGCAACTTGAGCTTTGAAGGACAGGCCCCCTCACCCCAGGGGTGAGAACGACCTGCCCCAGGACGCCGCTGCCCCCGCCGCCAGGAGGCGACGGGGGCAGCGGGACCGCTCAGGTGACGCGCGGGACCGGCCCCGCTGCCGGTGGGCAGCGGGGCCCCTCCTCAGTGGCTGTGGCCGTGCCCGTGCGAGTGGCCGTGGGTGTGGTGGCCACCGCCCTCGGACTCCTCCTCCGCCGGCTTCTCCACGATCGCCGAGTCGGTGGTGAGTACCATCGCGGCGATCGACGCGGCGTGCGCGAGCGCGGCCTTGGTGACCTTGACCGGGTCGATGACGCCCTGGGCGGCCAGGTCGCCGAACTCGCCGGTCGCGGCGTTGAAGCCCTGCCCGACGCCGAGCTCCCGCACCCGGCCGACGACGACCGGGCCCTCGAACCCCGCGTTGGAGGCGATGAGGGACAGCGGCGAGTCGATCGCCTTGCGCACCGACCGGGCCCCGACCAGCTCGTCGCCGGTGAGGTCCAGGGAGTCGATGGCCTCGGCGGCGTGCACGAGCGCGGAGCCGCCCCCGGGGACGACGCCCTCCTCCACCGCGGCGCGGGTGGCGGCGATGGCGTCCTCGATGCGGTGCTTCTTCTCCTTCATCTCGACCTCGGTGGCCGCGCCGACCCGGATGACCGCGATGCCGCCGGCCAGCTTGGCCAGCCGCTCCTGCAGCTTCTCGCGGTCCCAGTCGGAGTCGGTGTCCTCGATCTCGCGGCGGATCTGGGCGACCCGGTCGGAGATGCCCTCGGACGTGCCGCCGCCGTCGACCAGCGTGGTGTCGTCCTTGGTGACGGTGACCCGGCGGGCGGTGCCGAGCACCTCGAGGCCGACGTTCTCCAGGGAGAGGCCGACGTCCTCGCTGACCACCTGGCCGCCGGTGACGACGGCGAGGTCGGCCATGAACGCCTTGCGCCGGTCACCGAAGTACGGCGACTTCACCGCGACGACCTTGATGGTCTTGCGGATGGAGTTGACGACCAGGGTGGACAGCGCCTCGCCCTCGACGTCCTCGGCCACGATCAGCAGCGGGCGGCCGCCGGTCGACAGCACCTTCTCCAGCAGCGGCAGCAGGTCGGCCAGCGCGCCGACCTTGCCCTGCACCAGCAGCACGAGGGCGTCCTCGAGGACGGCCTCCATGGACTCGGAGTCGGTGACAAAGTAGGGCGAGAGGTAACCCTTGTCGAACTGCACGCCCTCGGTGACGTCGAGGTCGGTGGTCATCCCGTTGGCCTCTTCGACGGTGATGACGCCGTCCTTGCCGACCCGCTCCATCGCCTCGCCGATCAGCTCACCGACGGTGGCGTCCTGAGCGGAGATGGTGGCGACCTCGGCGATGGCGCTGCGCTCGTCGACCGGGATGGCGACCTTGTCCAGCGCCTCGTGCACGGCGTCGACGGCCGCGCGCATCCCGCGGCCGACGGCCATCGGGTTGGCACCGGCCGCCACGTTGCGCAGGCCCTCGTGGACCAGCGCCTGGGCCAGCACGGTGGCGGTGGTGGTGCCGTCGCCGGCGACGTCGTTGGTCTTGGTGGCGACGTTCTTCGCCAGCTGGGCGCCGAGGTTCTCGTAGGGGTCCTCGAGCTCGATCTCACGGGCGATGGTCACGCCGTCGTTGGTGATCGTCGGGGCGCCGAAGTTCTTGTTGATGACCACGTTGCGGCCGCGGGGGCCGAGGGTGACCTTGACGGCGTCGGCGAGCTTGTCGACGCCGCGCTCGAGGGCGCGCCGGGCGTCCTCGTCGAACAGGATGATCTTGGCCATTGCCAGACCTCTCTCAGAGGGTGTTCAGGGGGCAGACGACGACCGCCCCGGGACCCGGTGTCTCGGGTCGCCGGGGCGGTGTCGTGCTGTGGTTCAGCGGAGAGGTGAGGTCACTTCACCACGACGGCGAGCAGGTCGCGGGCGGAGAGCACGAGGTAGTCCTCGCCGCCGTAGCGCACCTCGGTGCCGCCGTACTTCGAGTAGACGACGACGTCGCCGACGTTGACGTCGAGCGGGACGCGGTTGCCGTTGTCGTCGATGCGGCCGGGGCCGACTGCGATGACGGTGCCCTCCTGGGGCTTCTCCTTGGCGGTGTCCGGGATGACCAGACCGGAGGCCGTGGTGGTCTCGGCCTCGTTGGCCTGGACCACGACACGGTCCTCGAGCGGCTTGATGTTGACCTTGGTAGCGGTCGTCACGGGGTGACGCCCCCTTCACTGTCGGACGGGTGTTCGGAGGTGGTGCTGATGCTGTGGCACGGGGGTCGGGACTGCCGTCGCGGGGGTCAGCTCCGACCCGTGTCGATTGGCACTCTACCCACGTGAGTGCCAGCCGCTCAACAGGGTCCCCGGCGCCGTCCCCCACGGTGGTGGTCCAGGCTGTGCGGGTGCCCGCCGCCGACCACGAGGACCCCGTGCAGGCCGCCGAGACGGTGCGGCAGCTGCAGGCCCTGGCCACCCCCGCCGGCCGGGCGGCGCTGGCCCGGGCCGGCGAGCTGCTGGCTGCCCGGACCGACGCCGTCACGGCGCTGAGCCGGCTGCGCGGCGAGGTCGGCGTCGAGCTGGCCGGGCCCGCCTGGGGCACCGCCCGGCAGCGGGAGCGGGCCCGGCCGGTGTTCGGCGCGGACACCGACCTGCTGCTGTTCACCGGCGACACCCTCGAGCAGGCCGGGCGTCCCGCCCTCGCCGACCGGCGCGCGGCGCGGCTGCTCGCCGCCGGTGCCGCGTCGGTCGCCGACCTCGGCTGTGCGGCCGGCACCGACACGGTGGCGCTGGCCCGGGCCGGGGCGCGGGTGGTCGCCGTCGACCGGGACCCGGTGGCGCGGGAGCTCACCCGGCTCAACAGCGCCGCACTGGGGCTTCCCGGCGTCGAGGTCCGCGACGCCGACGTCGTCGACCTGGTGGCCGCGGCGGAGGGCGGCCGGGTGGCCGGGTGCGACGCCGCCGTCCTGGACCCCGCCCGCCGCGCCGGTGGCCGCCGGCTGCTCGACCCCGACCGGTGGTCGCCGCCGTGGTCGACGGTGCGCGCCCTGCTCGACGCCGTCCCGCGGTGCGTGGTCAAGGTGGCGCCCGGGCTCGACCACGACCGGGTGCCGGCCGGGGTCGAGGCGGAGTGGGTCTCCGTCGGGGGCTCGATCGTCGAGGCGCTGCTGTGGGGCCGGGCGCTGTCGGCGACCTGGCGGCG
Organism: Geodermatophilaceae bacterium URHA0031; assembly: GCA_000620205.1. Classification (GTDB taxonomy): domain Bacteria; phylum Actinomycetota; class Actinomycetes; order Mycobacteriales; family Geodermatophilaceae; genus Modestobacter. The sequence goes on from JHVP01000002.1 coordinate 398,003, forward strand.
GGCGACCGTCGTCGGCCGGGACGGGGTCCTGCACGAGCTCACCGCCCGCGCCGACCCGGGCGGCGCCCCGGTCGGCCCGGTGCGCGGCTGGCTGCACGAGCCCGACCCGGCGGTGATCCGGTCCGGCCTGGTCGCCGTCGTCGCCGCCCAGCTGGACGCGACGCTGGTCGACCCGACGATCGCCTACCTGACCGGGGACTCCCCCGCCGTCTCCCCGTGGGTGACCTCCTACCCGGTCACCGACGTGCTGTCGTTCAACCTCAAGAAGCTCAGGGCGCTGCTGCGCAGCCGGGACGTCGGCCGGGTCACGGTCAAGAAGCGGGGCTCCGCGATCGAGCCGGAGACCCTGGCCCGGCAGCTGCGCGGCCCGGGCGCGGGGACGGCGGTCGTCGTCGTCACCCGGGTCGCCGGCGCCCCCACCGCGCTCGTGTGCGGACCACCCGGCTGAGGGCAGAAGTGGCCACTTCTGCCCTCAGCGGGAGACGACCTCGATCGGGAGGGAGCTGTCCGCGCCGAGGTCGGCACCCGAGGGCGCGACGCCCGCCTCCACCAGCCGGGACCCGAGCGCGGCGACCATCGCGCCGTTGTCGGTGCACAGCCGGCGGCTGGGCACCCGCAGCACGATGCCGGCCGCGTCGCAGCGCTCCTGGGCCAGCGCCCGCAGCCGCGAGTTCGCCGCCACCCCGCCGCCGATGACGAGGTGGTCCACGCCGGAGTCGCGGCAGGCCCGGACCGCCTTGGCGGTCAGCACGTCGACGACCGCCTCCTGGAACGCCGCGGACACGTCGGCGACCGGCACCGGCTCGCCGGCCCGCTCCCGCGCCTCGACCCAGCGGGCGACCGCCGTCTTCAGTCCGGAGAAGGAGAAGTCGTAGACGGCGTCCCGCGGGCCGGTCAGGCCGCGGGGGAACGTGATGGAGCCCGGGTCGCCCTCGGTGGCGGCGCGGTCGATGTGCGGTCCGCCCGGGAAGGGCAGGCCCAGCACCCGGGCGACCTTGTCGAAGGCCTCCCCCGCGGCGTCGTCGATGGTCCGGCCGAGCTCCTGCACGTCCTGGGCGAGGTCGGGCACCAGCAGCAGCGAGCTGTGCCCGCCGGAGACGAGCATGGCGATCGAGGGCTCGGCCAGCCGGCCGTGCTCCAGCTCGTCGACGGCGACGTGCGCGGCGAGGTGGTTGACCCCGTACAGCGGGACGTCGAGGGCCAGCGCGTACGCCTTGGCCGCCGCGACGCCGACCAGCAGCGCCCCGGTGAGGCCCGGTCCGGCGGTCACGGCGATCGCGTCGACGTCGCCGAGACCCACGCCGGCGTCGGAGAGCGCTTTGTGCACCGTCGGGACCATCGCCTCCAGATGTGCCCGGCTGGCGATCTCCGGGACGACGCCGCCGAAGCGCTCGTGCTCGGCCATCGACGTCGCCAGCGCGTCCGAGAGCAGCGTCTGCCCGCGCACCAGGCCGATCCCGGTCTCGTCGCAGGAGGTCTCGAACCCCAGCACCAACGGGGCGGTCATCGCAGCAGCTCCCTGCGCATCACGACGGCGTCCTCGCCGCTCAACGGGTAGTAGTTCGGGCGGACGCCGATCGGGGTGAACCCGCGCCGCCGGTAGAGGCCCTGGGTGGCCTGGTCGGTGGCGCGGACCTCCAGCAGCACCACGGGGCTGCGCCGGTCGGCCTCGGCGAGCAGCGCGTCCAGCAGCGTCCCGCCGATGCCCTCGCCCTGCCGGGCCGTGGTGACGCCGATGGTGGCGATGTGCGCCTCGTCCGGGTAGGCGATGAGCCCGGCGTAGCCGACCACCTCGTCCCCGTCGACGGCGACGAGGTAGTGGCGGGTGTCGGTCAGCCCCAGCTCCTCCAGGTACATCGACCGGGTCCAGGTGTCGGGCGCGAAGAGCTCCCCCTCCAGCCGCATGACCGCGCCGAGGTCGTCCCGGGTCATCGGGCGCAGCGTCACGGTCACCGGCTCACCGCCTTCCGGGCAGCGGGCGGGACGGCGTCCGGACGGCGCAGGTACAGCGGCTCGAGCGGGACGGCCGGCCGGTCGAACAGCGGTGCCGCGGCGCGCACCAGCCCCGCCGTCGTCACCTCGGCCGCGGTCACCGGGCGGCCGAGCCGCTCGGTGAACCGGACGTCACCCACCACCGGCTCGGTCACCGGGGCGTCCTCGGGCCGGTCGACGCCCGGCCCGGCGACCCGCTGCCCGTCGGCGTCGTAGACGGCCCAGTGGACCTCCTTGCGGCGGGCGTCGGTGACCACCGAGCGGGCGCCGTCGCCGATCGCGTCCAGCGAGCAGACGCCGTGGACCGGGCCGACGACGTCGCCGAGCGCCGCGGCGGTGACGATGCCCACCCGCAGGCCGGTGAACGGACCAGGCCCCAGCCCGACGACGAGGGCACCGAGATCGGGCATGCGCAGGCCGGCCTCGGCGAGCACCTCGCGGATGGTGGGTGTGAGCAGCTCGGCGTGCCGGTTGCCCGAGGGGAGCGCTCGCTCGGCGAGCACCTGCACGCCGAGATCGGCCGACCAGCGCGCCACACCGGCGACGAGGGTCGGGGTGGCGGTGTCGAGGGCGAGGACGAGCACGGGGCGCCAGCCTACCGGCGCCCCGACCGACACCGCCGGGGTCGACCGAGGCGGCCGGGCCTTGCGCCGCGCGGTCGCAGTTGGTCCACTGGCCCGGCTCCGACCCCCGACGACAGGACGACCGATGCCGCCCACCCTGGTCCTGGTCCACGGCGCGTGGCACGGGCCGTGGTGCTGGCAGCCCCTGGTCGACGAGCTGGCCGACGTCGACGTCGTCACCGTCGCGCTGCCCAGCTCCGGCCCGGACCCGCAGTCGCTGGGTGACCTCACCGCCGACGCGGACGCCGTCCGGACCGCCCTCGCCGGGGTCGAGGGCCCCGTCGTCCTGGTGGGGCACTCCTACGGCGGCATCCCGGTCACCGAGGCGGCCTCGGCCGACCTGGGCGTCGCCCACCTGGTGTACCTGTGCGCCTTTCAGCTGGACGTCGGCGACTCGCTGGTGAGCAGCCTCGGCGGCGCGGTACCGCCCTGGCAGGAGGTCCACCCGACCCACGTGCGCGTCACGACGCCCGAGGCCGTCTTCTACAACGGCGTCGCCCCGGAGCTGACCGCGCAGGCGGTGGCCGCGATCGGGCTGCAGTCGACCAGTTCGCTCACCCAGCCGTTGAGCCGTGCGGCCTGGCGGGAGCTGCCGAGCACCTACGTGGTCTGCGAGCAGGACCAGGCGATCCCGGTGGAGGCGCAGGAGGCGATGTCCGGTCGCGCCGGCACGGTGCTGCGGCTCGACACCGGCCACTCTCCCTTCCTCGCTGCGCCCGCCGAGCTGGCCGCGCTGCTGCGGGGCGTGCTCCGGGCCGGCTGACGATCAGCCCAGCCGCTGCTCCCACCCGGGCCCCACCGGCACGAGCCGGACGGTGCGCACGTCGTCGTCCCGCCGGTCCAGCTCCACCACGAGGTGCTCGTCGGCGAGCTGCTCGACCAGCCCGTGCCCCCACTCCACGACGGTCACCGCCTCCTCGGTGGTGGCGTCGAGGTCCAGGTCGTCGACGTCGGCCATGCCGGCCAGCCGGTAGGCGTCCACGTGCACCAGCGGCACGCGGCCGCCACGGTGCACCCGGGCCAGCACGAACGTCGGCGAGGTGACCGGTCCGGGCACGCCGAGGCCGGCCCCGATGCCCTGGGTCAGCGCGGTCTTCCCGGCGCCCAGCGGGCCGGCCAGGACCACGAGGTCGCCGGGCCGCAGCAGGGCGGCGAGCTCCCGGCCAAACGCCTGGGTGTCGGCGATCGTGGGCAGCTCGCGCTCGCGCCTCACAGCGTCCCGGCCACGGCGGTCAGGTCGGCGAGCAGGGCGGCGCGGGGGGCGCCGTTCGGCCCGAAGCGGATCGCCGCCGACGGGTGGTAGGTCGCCCAGACCGCGCGCCCGTCGACCTGGTGCGGCCGGCCGCGCACCTCCGCGAGCTTGGTGCGCGGGCCGAGGAACCACTTCGCCGAGGACAACCCCAGCGCCACCACGACCCGGGCGTCGAGCAGCTCGAGCTGGCGGCGCAGCCAGCCGCTGCACCGGGCCACCTCGGGCGCCGTCGGCGTGCGGTTGCCCGGCGGCCGGCACTTGACGATGTTGAGCACCGCGGCCTGCCCGCGGTCCAGCCCCGCCTCGGCGAGCAGCTGGTCCAGCAGCGCCCCCGACCTGCCGACGAACGGCCGGCCGGTCTCGTCCTCGGTGGCGCCCGGCGCCTCCCCGATGAGCACGAGCCGGGGGCGGCCCCCGGTCGGGACGTCGCCGACGACGACGTGCTGCCGGGTGGCGGCGAGCTCCGGGCAGGCGACGCACGAGCGCGCCACAGCAGCGAGGGCGGCCCAGTCCTCGGCCGCGGCGGCCGTGCGGGCGACCTCGTCGGCGGCCGCGTCGAGCCGAGGCGGACGAAGAGCCACGCCCAGCACCCTAGGTACTCACTCGAAGCGCGCGGTCTCCGGGGCCGTGGTCCGGCGCAGCAGCGGCAGGGTCGAGGCGAGCACCGCGAAGGCGGCCAGCAGCCCGGCCGCCACCACCAGGTGGTAGGCGCCGGACGCGCGCTCTCGGTGGTCCGACCACGGCGGTGGGACCTCTCGGGGTCAGCGCGGCCGCACGGACCCCTGCTCGGCAGCGACCCGGCGGAGCAGCTCCGACAGCGCGGCGGTGACCTCGGCGGGCTTCTCCAGCAGCACCAGGTGCCCGGCACCGGGGACGACGACGAACTCCGCGTCCGGCAGCTCGGCCACCAGCTCCTCGCTGTGCGCCATCGGGATCATCTTGTCCGCGTCACCGGTGAGCACCAGGGTCGGCACCCGGCGCAGCGGCTCGATCGCCCCGCAGGCGTCCAGGCCGGCGATCGCCGGGTACAGCTCGGCGATCACGTCGACCGGCGTCCCGGCGATCATCGCGTCCACGTAGCGACCCAGCGCCGGGTCGACGTCGGTGGAGGAGAACGACAGCGACCAGGTGGCCGCGGAGACGATGCCCCGGGCCAGCTTGCGGGTGTGCTCGGCGAACACCGGCCGGCGGCGCATGGTCCACGCGGCCACCGGCAGCACCGCGGCGCGCAGCCGGGTCAGCAGCTGCGGCAGCCCGAAGTCCAGGTCGGCGAGGTTGCCGCTGGAGGTGGACACCAGCGCGACCCCGGCGATCCGGGTGCCGAAGAGCTCGGGTCGGCGCTGGGCCAGGGTCAGCACGGTCATGCCGCCCATCGAGTGCCCGACGAGCACCACCGGCCCGCGCGGCACCCGCGCGTCGAGCACCGTCTCCAGGTCGGCGGCCAGCTGGTCGAGCGTGGCGTGCGCGGCATCGCCCCGGCCGGACCCGCCGTGCCCGCGGTGGTCGTAGAAGACCAGCCGGGCGCGGGGGCGGTGGCCGTTGGCAGTGGCCACCTCGGCCGCGAGGTCGCGGCGCTGGAACGTCCAGGACGCCATCGACAGCGCGTAGCCGTGCACGAAGACGACGGTCAGCGGGGCGTCGAGCGGCCCGATCTCCTCGACCGACAGCAGCACCCCGTCGTCGGTGTGCACCAGCGCCGTCCGGTCGGCGCTGCGGCTGTCGGCACCCAGCGGGTCCTGGTGGCGCAGCTCACCGGCCGGGACGGCGGCGATCGACCGGCCGTCGTCCCCCGCCTGCCCGGCGAGCTGGTTGGCCCGCACCGCGGACGTGGCCGAGCGGGTGACCGCGACCCCGACCGCCGTCCCGGCGGCGGCCAGGCCGACGGCGGCGCCGATCAGGCCCGCGGTGCGGCTGACGTGCGGGGCCACCCTCACACCGTCCCGGCGGTGCCGACGTGGCGGCGGCGGAAGCGTCCGCCGACCCGGGTGACGAGCTCGTAGTGGATGGTGTCCAGCACGTCGGCCCACTGCTGCGCGGTCGGCTCGCCGTGGTCCCCGGCGCCCCAGAGCACGACCGGGTCGCCGGGGGCGATCGGGTCGTCGCCGACGTCGAGCACGAACTGGTCCATGCAGACCCGCCCGGCGATGGTCCGCCGGGCGCCGGCGGCGAGCACGGGGGCACGGTTGCCGGCGGCCCGGGGCACGCCGTCGGCGTAGCCGACCGGGACCAGCGCGAGCGTCGTCTCCGCGCCCGTCGCGTAGGTGTGGCCGTAGGAGACGCCGGTCCCGGCGGGCACCCGCTTGGTGAGCGCGACCCGGGCCTGCACCGTCATCGCCGGGCGGAGGCCGTACGGCGCGGGGTCGCCGCCGAGCGGGTCCAGGCCGTAGACGGCGACCCCCGGGCGGACCATGTCGTACCAGGTCTCCGGCAGCGCGATGGTCGCCGCCGAGTTCGCCAGGTGCCGGCGGGCCTCGGTCAGGCCGGCCCGCCGGGCCAGCGCGACCGCCTCCTCGAACACCCGCACCTGGGCGCCGATGGTCGGGTGGGTGGGGGCGTCGGCGTAGGCCAGGTGGCTCCACAGCCCCGTGACGACGACCTCCCCGTCGGCCTGGGCGCGCGCGGCGGCGGCCACCAGGCCGGGCCAGGCCTCCGGGGTGGCGCCCTCGCGGGAGAGCCCGGTGTCGGCGAACAGCTGGACCCGGGCGGTCCGGCCGGTGGCGCGGGCGGCGTCGACCACCTCGGCGAGCGCCCACTCGGCGTTCACCGACAGCTCGACGTCCGCGGCCAGCCCGGCGGCGTAGTCCTCGCCCGGCGCGTGCTGCCAGGACAGCAGCGGTGCGGTGACCCCGGCCGCGCGCAGCGCCAGCGCCTCCTCCAGCACCGTCACCCCGAGCGCGTCGGCGCCGCCGGCCAGCGCCGCACGGGCGGCGGGGACCAGGCCGTGCCCGTAGGCGTCGGCCTTGACCACCGCCATCAGCGGCCGGCCCACCCGGTCGCGGAGCGCGGCGGTGTTGGCCGCGATCGCGTCCAGGTCGACGACCACCTCGGCCCGGCTGTCGAGCCCCTGCTGCACCTGTGTCACGGCCCCACTCTCCCAGGCTGCCCGGATCAGCCGGCGACGCCGCGCAGCCGGGCGAGCGTCCGCGGGAGGGAGCGCACCAGGTCACCGGCGATCAGCGGGCCCTGCCCGGCGGCCAGCTGCCCGGCCCGGCCGTGCACGTGCGCAGCGACCGCCGCTGCCTCCGCAGGAGCCAGCCCGGTGGACAGGAACGCGCCCAGGACGCCGGCGAGCACGTCCCCGGTGCCGGCGGTGGCCAGCCACGAGGTGCCGGTGGCGTTGACGTAGGTGGTGCCGCCGGCGTCGGCGACCACCGTCGCGTCGCCCTTGAGCAGCACCGTGCAGCCGAGTGCTTTGGCGCCGCGGCGGGCGGCGGCCACCCGGTCACCGCCCACCTCCCCGAAGAGCCGGGCGAACTCCCGGTCGTGCGGGGTGAGCACGGTCGGCGCCGCCCGGTCCCCCACCAGCTGCGGGTGCTGGGCGACCAGGGTCAGCGCGTCGGCGTCGACGACCACCGGGAGGTCGGTGGCCAGCACCTCGGCGAGGACGCTGCGGGCGGCGTCGTCGGTCCCCATCCCGGGTCCGACCACCCAGGCCTGCACGCGGCCGGCGGCGCCCGGCCGCCCGGAGGTGACCAGCGCCTCGGGCCAGGCCGCCTTCACCCCCTCGGCGGCGGTGCCGGCGTAGCGGACCAGGCCCGGGCGGGCGCGCAGCGCGGCGCCGGTGCAGAGCACGCCGGCCCCGGGGTAGGTGGCCGAGCCGGCGATCACGCCGACCACGCCGCGGGAGTACTTGTCCTCGCCGGCACCGGGCGGGTCCAGGTGGGCGGCGACGTCGGCGTCGGTGAGCTGCTCGGCGTCCGGTGCCGGCAGGTGCGCGCCGAGCCCGATGTCGACCAGGTGGAGCGTGCCGGCGTACCCGCGGCCCGCGCCGACGACCAGCCCCGTCTTCACCGCACCGAAGGTCACCGTGTGCTGGGCGGGGAACGCCTCGCCGGGCACCTCCCCGGTGTCGGCGGCGACCCCGCTGGGGACGTCGACCGCCACCAGCAGGCCCGGCCCGGCCACCGCGGCGCGCACCAGCGCCACCGCGTCGTCCCGCAGCCCACCGGAGCCGCCGATCCCGACGATCCCGTCGAGCACCAGGTCGGCCCGCGCGAGCGCGTCGGCCCCGCCGAACCGGCCGCCGGCACGCCGCAGCGCGGCCACGCCCGCGGCGTGCGCGCGGTCGGGGGCGAGCAGCACGGCGGTGACCTGCGCCCCGCGGGCGGCCAGGACGGCGCCGGCGAACAGCGCGTCACCGCCGTTGTCCCCGGAGCCGACCAGCAGCACCACGCGCACACCGTGCGCGCGGCCCAGCAGACCGAGGCAGACCGTGGCCAGCCCGGTGGCGGCGCGCTGCATGAGCACGCCGGGCCGGAGTCCGGCCATCGCGGCCTGCTCGGCGCCGCGCACCTGGGCGGCGGTGAAGAGCCCGGTCACCGGGTGCCGCCCTCGGCGATCACCACGGCGGAGGCCAGGCCGCCGTCGTGGCTGAGGGACACGTGCCAGGAGGTGACGCCCAGCTCCGCGGCCCGCTCGGCGACGGTGCCGCGGACCTGCAGGTGCGGTCGGCCCCGCTCCCCCACCACCACCTCGGCGTCGTGCCAGAGCAGGTCGCCGGGCGCGCCGAGGGCCTTGGCCAGCGCCTCCTTGGCCGCGAACCGGGCAGCCAGCGACTCCCCGCTGCGCTCGGTGCCGGACGGTGTGCGCTGCTCCGCGGCGGTGAACAGCCGATCGCGCAGCCCCGGCGTCCGGACCAGCGACGCCGCGAACCGCTCGACCGGGCACACGTCGATCCCGACCCCGATGATCACCCGCCCAGTCTGCCGGGTGACGGAGGAGCCCGCCGGTGAGGCCCCTGCTATTCGACGGTGACGGACTTGGCCAGGTTGCGCGGCTGGTCGACGTCCAGGCCGCGGGTGGCGGCGATCTCGCAGGCCAGCACCTGCAGGGGCACGGTGGTGACCACCGGTGCCAGCAGGGTCGGCGTCCGCGGCACCCGGATGAGGTGGTCGGCGAAGGGCACGACGTCCTCGTCGCCCTCCTCGGCGATCACGATGGTGCGCGCCCCACGGGCCCGCACCTCCTGGATGTTGCTGACCACCTTGCCGTGCACCGACTCGCGGCTCAGCGGCGACGGGACGATCACCACGACCGGGGTGCCCTCGTCGATGAGCGCGATCGAGCCGTGCTTCAGCTCCCCGGCCGCGAAGCCCTCCGCGTGGATGTAGGCGAGCTCCTTGAGCTTGAGCGCTCCCTCGAGGGCCACCGGGTAGCCGACGTGCCGGCCGAGGAACAGCAGGGTGTCCTCGGTCGCCAGGGACCGGGCGAGCTCGCGGACCGGCTCCATGGTGGCGAGCACCTCGGTCACCTGGTCGGGCAGCGCGCGCAGGTCGTCGACGATCGCGGCGACCTCGTCGGCGTACTTGACCCCGCGCACCTGGGCGAGGAACGCGCCGACCAGGTAGCAGGCCACGACCTGGGTGAGGAAGCCCTTGGTCGAGGCGACGGCGACCTCGGGACCGGCGTGGGTGTACAGGACGGCGTCGGACTCCCGCGGGATGGTCGAGCCGTTGGCGTTGCAGATGGCCAGCACCTTGGCCTTCTGCTCCCTGGCGTGCCGCAGGGCCATCAGCGTGTCCATCGTCTCGCCGGACTGGCTGACCACCACGACCAGCGTGGAGCGGTCCAGCACCGGGTCGCGGTAGCGGAACTCGCTGGCCAGCTCGACCTCGACCGGGATCCGGGTCCAGTGCTCGATGGCGTACTTGGCGATCAGCCCGGCGTGGTAGGCGGTGCCGCAGGCGACGACGAAGACCTTGTCGACGTCGCGCAGCTCCTGCTCGGTCAGCCGCAGCTCGTCCAGGACGAGCGCGCCGGTGTCGCTGAGCCTGCCCAGCAGCGTGTCGGCGACCGCCTTGGGCTGCTCGGCGATCTCCTTGAGCATGAACCAGTCGTAGCCGTCCTTCTCGGCGGCCGCGGCGTCCCAGTCGACGCTGTACGCCCTGGGCTGCACAACGGTGCCGGTGAAGTCGGTGACGGTCACCCCGCGCTCGCGGTGCAGCTCGACGACCTGGTCCTGGCCGAGCTCGAGGGCGTCGCGGGTGTGCGCGATGAACGCGGCGACGTCGGAGCCGAGGAAGTACTCGCCATCGCCGACGCCGACGACCAGCGGGCTGTTCCGCCGCGAGGCGACCAGCGTGTCCGGCTCCGCGGCGTGCGAGGCGACCAGGGTGAAGGCGCCCTCGAGCCGGCGGCTGACCGCGCGCATCGCCTCGGCCAGCCGGCCCGGCACGGCCGGCGTCCCGGCGTACACCGCGGCGAGCAGGTGGGCGACCACCTCGGTGTCGGTCTCGGAGGTGAACTCGACCCCGGTCGCCTCGATCTCGGCGCGCAGCGGGACGAAGTTCTCGATGATCCCGTTGTGGACGACGGCGACCTGGCCGTCAGCCGACACGTGCGGGTGCGCGTTCCGGTCGGTCGGCCCGCCGTGGGTGGCCCAGCGGGTGTGCCCGATCCCGATCGTCGAGGCGGGCAGCGCCTCGTCGGCGAGCTCCTTCTCCAGGTTGGCCAGCTTGCCGGCCTTCTTGGCGGTGCTCAGCCGTCCGTCGGACAGGACGGCGACGCCCGCCGAGTCGTAACCCCGGTACTCCAGCCGGCGCAGGCCCTCCAGGACGACGTCCAGGGAGTCCTGCGGACCGACGTAACCCACGATGCCGCACATTCGCCCGACGATACCGGCGGTGAGGGGGTCGAAGCCTCACACCAAGGGGTGGAGGTCGTCACCTCGTGGCGGCGACGACCTCGGCCAGCCGCGCGGCGACGGCGTCGGCCTGCTCCTGGGTGGGGGCCTCGACCATGACCCGGACCAGCTGCTCGGTGCCCGAGGGACGCAGCAGCACCCGCCCGGTGTCCCCGAGCTCGGCCTCGACGTCGTTGACCGCCTGGGCGACCTCGTCGCTCGCCGCGACCGCCAGCCGGTCGGTGACCGGGACGTTGACCAGCGTCTGCGGCAGCCGGTGCACCACGGAGGCGAGCTCGGCCAGCGAGGCGCCGGTGGCGCTCATCCGGGACAGCAGCGCCAGGCCGGTGAGCAGCCCGTCGCCGGTGGTGGCCCAGTCCAGGAAGACCAGGTGACCGCTCTGCTCGCCACCGAGGGACAGCCCGCGGGAGTGCAGCGCCTCCAGCACGTAACGGTCGCCGACCGCCGTCGTCTGCACCGCGATGCCGGCCTGCCGCATCGTGTGGTGGAAACCGAGGTTGCTCATCACGGTGGCGACGACGGTGTCGTCGGTGAGGTTGCCGCTCTCGTGCAGGGCCAGGGCGCAGATGGCCAGGATCGCGTCGCCGTCGACGACGTCCCCCTGGGCGGTGACGGCCAGGCAGCGGTCGGCGTCGCCGTCGTGGGCGATGCCGATGTCCGCGCCATGGCGGGCGACGGCCTCCGTCAGCGGACCCAGGTGGGTCGAGCCGATGCCGTCGTTGATGTTCCAGCCGTCGGGCTCGCCGCCGATGACGTGCACCTGGGCACCGGCCCGGCGGTAGACCTCGGGGGCGGCGCGGGAAGCGGCGCCGTGCGCGCAGTCGACGACCACGCGCAGCCCGCGCAGCGGCTCGCGCAGCGCGGAGAGCACGTGGGAGGTGTACTCCTCGAAGGCGCCGTCCAGGTCGCGGACACGGCCGATGCCCCCGCCGGTCGGGCGGTGGTCGATGCCCTCACGGCCGGCGATGCGCTGCTCGATGGCGGCCTCGACGGCGTCGGGCAGCTTGTGCCCGCCGCGGCTGAACAGCTTGATGCCGTTGTCGGGCATCGGGTTGTGGCTGGCCGAGATCATGACCCCGAGGTCGGCCTCGGTGCGGCCGGTGAGGTGCGCGATGGCCGGTGTGGGGAGCACGCCGGCGCGCAGCACCTCGGCCCCGGCGCTGGCCAGGCCGGCGACGACGGCCGCCTCGAGCATCTCCCCGCTCGCGCGGGGATCACGGCCGACGACCGCGACGGGACGCGAGGTCCCGTCGCGGTCGGCGAGCACGCTGGCGGCCGCCCGGGCCACCGACAGCGCCAGTTCCGGCGTCAGGTCGGCGTTGGCCAGGCCACGGACGCCATCGGTCCCGAACAGGCGACCCACAGACGTACCGGTCAGCGCTTGGAGTACTGGGGCGCCTTGCGGGCCTTCTTCAGCCCGTACTTCTTGCGCTCGGTGACGCGGGGGTCACGAGTCAGGAAGCCGGCCTTCTTCAGCGCCGGGCGGTCGTCGGGCTCGACCTCGATGAGCGCGCGGGCGATCGCCAGGCGCAGCGCACCGGCCTGGCCGCTGACGCCGCCACCGTGCAGGATGCCGACGACGTCGTACTGCTCGCCCTTCTCCAGGATCACGAACGGCTCGCGGATGAGCTGCTGGTGCACCTTGTTGGGGAAGTACTCCTCGATGGAGCGGCCGTTCAGCTTGAACTGGCCGGTGCCGGGGAGGAGACGCACCCGGACGATGGCCTCCTTGCGGCGGCCGACGGTCTGGATGGGACGCCCATCGGCGTCGGTCACGGTCAGTGCGCTGGTCACTGGGCCACCTGCTTGATCTCGAAGGTCTGGGGCTGCTGGGCGGCGTGCGGGTGCTCAGGCCCGGCGTAGACCTTGAGCTTGGAGAGCATCTGCCGGCCCAGCGTGTTGTGCGGCAGCATCCCCTTGACGGCGCGCTCGATGACGCGGTCGGGGCGGGTCTTCAGCTCGTCGCCGACGTTGATCGCGCGCAGACCACCCGGGTAGCCGGAGTGGCGGTAGGCGACCTTGGCGTCGCGCTTGGAGCCGGTGAGGGCGACCCGGCCCGCGTTGACGATGACGACGAAGTCGCCGGCGTCGACGTGCGGCGCGAACTGGGGCTTGTGCTTGCCGCGCAGGAGGATCGCGGTCTGGCTGGCGAGTCGACCGAGCACCACGTCGGTGGCGTCGATGACGTGCCAGGCCCGGGTGATCTCACCGGGCTTGGGGGAGTACGTGCGCACGAGGCTCACTGTCCTTCGTCGTCGGGCGGGCGGCTGGTGGGATCGCCTCACCGAGCACGGGAGACTTGGGTCGGCCGACGACGGACGGGACCCCGGACACGCGCGCACCAGCCGGCGACGCGCACCAGCCGACCACGATACCAGCGTCAGCTGACTCCCCAGTCCCTGGCCCGGCTGCAGGGACCCGCCGCGAGCGTGCGAGTGGTGGGGGCAGCCGGGTCCTTCGTCAGGCGACTTCGCGCAGCCGTCCGGTCGTCACGTCGAACACCGTGCCGCGCACCTCGTGGGAGATCAGGTAGGGGCTCTCCCGGATCAGCCGCATGGACTCCCGCACGTCGTCGTCCACGTCGGTGAAGGTGCGGGCGGCCCACGGCGGGCGGCGGCCGGTGGCGCGCTCGACCGTGTCGGCGAAGGAGACGTCGTCGGTGGTCTGCAACCCGCAGTCGGTGTGGTGGACCAGGACGATCTCCCGCGTGCCCAGTGCGTGCTGGCTGAGTGTCAGCGACCGGATGACGTCCTCGGTGATGACGCCACCCGCGTTGCGGATGACGTGCGCGTCCCCGATCTCCAGGCCCAGCACACCGAACAGCGGGATGCGCGAGTCCATGCACGCCACGACGGCGACCTTGCGCGCCGGGCGCACGGGCTTGCTGCCCGGGAACTGCTGCGCCCACTGCTCGTTCGCCTCGAGCATCCGGTCGATCTCGGCCACGCGTCCTCCTCGGCTCGTGTGCTGCCGCTGAACGCTAACCGCCGCGCCCCCGGTCGCGCCCATCGGTGAGGATGGGGGGCGTGCGCACGGTCGAGGAACACCAGGCGGTGGTGACCGGGCTGCTCGGCGCCCTGCCGGTCGAGGACGTCCCGCTGGCGGCGGCGGCCGGGCGGGTGGTCGCCTCCGACCTGCCCGCGCTGGTCTCGCTGCCCGGCTTCGCCAACTCCGCGATGGACGGCTACGCCGCCCGGCACGCCGAGGTCGGGACGGCGAGCGAGGCCGCACCGGTCCGGCTGCCCGTCGGCGCCGACCTCCCCGCGGGGCGCACCGACGTCCCCCCGCTGCTGCCCGGCACGGTGCACCGGATCATGACCGGCGCCCCGCTGCCCGAGGGCGCCGACGTCGTCGTCCCGGTCGAGCGCACCGACGGGGCCACCGACGTCGTCACCATCACCGGCTCCCCGGAGGTCGGCACCCACCTGCGGCACGCCGGGGAGGACATCCGCACCGGTGACCTGGCGCTGCCGGCCGGGACCGCCCTGGGAGCCGCACAGCTGGGCCTGGCCGCCGCGGTGGGGTACGCGTCGGTGCCGGTGCGCCGGCGTCCCCGGGTGCTGGTGCTCTCCACCGGCAGCGAGCTGGTCGAGCCCGGCCGGCCGCTGCAGCCCGGGCAGATCTACGAGTCGAACTCGGTGCTGCTCGCCGCGGCGGTCGCCGACGCCGGGGGCGAGGCCCGCACGCTGCACTTCGTCCCCGACGACGTCGACCAGTTCCTCACCACCGTGCGCGCCGAGCTGGCCGGCGCCGACCTGCTGGTCACCAGCGGCGGCGTGAGCGCCGGCGCCTACGAGGTGGTCAAGGACGCCTTCCGCGAGCTGGGCACCGTGGAGTTCACCAAGGTCGCGATGCAGCCGGGCGGACCGCAGGGCGCGGGCACCGTCGACGGGGTCCCGGTCGTCACCCTGCCGGGCAACCCGGTGAGCTCGTTCGTCTCCTTCGAGGTGTTCGTCCGCCCGGCGCTGCGCCGCGCGCTCGGCCACACCTCCCCCGACCGGCTCCGCACCACCGCCCGGCTGACCGCGGCATTGCGCTCCCCCGCCGGCCGCCGGCAGTTCCTCCGCGGCCGCTTCGACGGCGAGGTCGTCAGCCAGGTCGGCGGGCCGGGCTCGCACCTGGTCGCCCACCTGGCGCGCGCCAACTGCCTGGTCGTCGTCCCCGAGGACGTGACCGAGCTGCCGGCGGGCGCGGAGGTCGTCGTCGTCCTGATCGAAGGAGCACTGCAATGACCGGAGCACGTCTCACGCACGTCGACGAGACCGGCGCCGCCCGGATGGTCGACGTCACCGCCAAGGCGGTGACCGAGCGGGTCGCGACGGCGGCCGGCCGGGTGCTGGTGAGCCCGGAGGTCATCGGGCTGCTGCGCGGGGCGGGCGTGCCCAAGGGCGACGCGGTCGCGGTGGCCCGGATCGCCGGGATCATGGGCGCCAAGCGGACGCCGGACCTGGTGCCGCTGTGCCACCCGATCGCCCTGCACGGGGTGACCGTGGACATCGAGGTCGCCGACGACGCCGTGGAGATCACCGCCACGACCCGCACCGCCGACCGCACGGGCGTGGAGATGGAGGCGCTGACCTCCGTCGCCGTCGCCGGCCTGACCGTCATCGACATGGTCAAGGCCGTCGACCCGCGGGCGGTCATCACCGACGTCCGGCTGCTCAGCAAGTCCGGCGGCAAGAAGGGCGACTGGGTCCGGTGAGCGAGCTGCCCGCCGGTGCCCGCGCGGTCGTCGTCACCGCTTCCAACCGCGCCTCGGCCGGGGTCTACCCCGACCGCAGCGGCCAGACGCTCGCCGAGGGGCTGCAGGCGCTCGGCTTCGCCGTGGACGGCCCGCACGTGTGCCGCGACGAGGTCGCCGGGCTCAGCGAGGTGCTCCGCGAGGCGGTCGCCTCCGGCGCCGACGTCGTCCTGACCACCGGCGGCACCGGGCTCTCCCCCACCGACGTCACGCCCGAGGCGACCCGCGAGGTCCTCGAGCGGGAGGCCCCGGGCATCGCCGAGGCGGTCCGCCGGTACGGCGAGGGGAAGGTCCCCACGTCGGTGCTCTCGCGCGGCATCGCCGGCACCGCCGGCCGGACGCTCATCGTCAACCTGCCCGGTTCGACCGGCGGCGTGCGCGACGCCCTGGCGGTGCTCGGCCCACTGCTCCCGCACATCGTCAGCCAGCTCCGTGGCGGCGACCATGGCTGAGCAGATTGCGATCCTCCGGATCGCACCGCGGCCAGGAGACGTCCCCGACCGGCGCTGAGCCGCTGCCCGTGATCGCAGCGGGAGCCTCCGGCCCCGCGCTGCGCTCCCGGATCGTCCTGGCGGACGAGGTCTCCCTACTCGTACCCAGCTCAGCCCGTACCCAGGCTGCTACCCCAACTCCAGCCGCTCAGGGTGGGTGTAGACGTTGCAGCCGTCGCCGCGGAGGAAGCCGATCAGGGTGATGCCGACGTCGGCGGCCAGCTCCACCGCGAGCGAGCTGGGCGCGGACACCGCCGCCAGCACCGGCACCGCGGCCATCGCCGCCTTCTGGGTCAGCTCGAACGACGACCGTCCGCTCACCATCAGCACGTGCCCGGCCAGCGGGACCCGGCCCTCGCGGACGGCGTCGCCGACCACCTTGTCCACCGCGTTGTGCCGGCCGACGTCCTCCCGCAGCGCGACCAGCTCGCCGTCCGCGGTGAACAGGCCGGCGGCGTGCAGCCCCCCGGTCTTGTCGAAGACCTGCTGGGCCGCGCGCAGCCGGTCGGGCAGCGCGAGCAGCGTCTCCAGCGACAGGCGGGTCTCGTCCGAGCGGACGTCGTAGGCGGTCCTGGTGCGGATCGCGTCGATGCTCGCCTTGCCGCACACCCCGCAGGAGCTGGAGGTGTAGAAGTTCCGGTCCAGCGCGGTGTCCGGCGCCTCGACGCCGGGTGCCAGGTCGACGTCGACGACGTTGTAGGTGTTGCGCCCCTCGTCGTCGACCGAGTTGCAGTACCGGAGCCCGGCGATGTCGGCGGCCGAGGTGATCACCCCCTCGGTGGCGAGGAAGCCGTGCACCAGGTCGAAGTCGTCACCCGGGGTGCGCATCGTCACGGCGAGCGGGGTGCCGCCGAGCCGGATCTCCAGCGGCTCCTCGGCGGCGACCGTGTCCGGACGTCGGGTGTGCACGGGCCCACGGATGCGCAGCACCGGGGTGCGGCTGGTGACTCTTCCCACGCGGGCGACGGTACTCACCGGTAGCGCCCTACCGTTCCCGCCATGAGCTCGCTGCCACCCTTCGCCGCGATCGTCCTGGCCGGTGGCCGGGCGGCCCGGCTGGGCGGCCGGCCGAAGCCGCAGCTGGAGGTCGGCGACCGCACCATGCTCAGCAGCGTGCTGGCCGCCCTGGACGGTGCGGTCCCCCGCGTCGTCGTCGGGCCGCCGCAGCCGGTGCCGGCCGGTGTGCTGCTGGTCCGGGAGTCCCCGCCCGGCGGCGGTCCGGTGCCGGCGCTGGCCGCGGGCCTGGCCGCAGCCGGGGACGCCGAGGTCGTCGCAGTGCTCGCCGCCGACCTCCCGTTCGTGACCGTCGACGTGGTGACGGCCCTGCGCGAGCGGCTGACCGGCGACGGCGTGCTCGTCGTCGACGACACCGGCCGCGACCAGCTGCTGCTCGGCGTCTGGCGCACCGCCGTGCTCCGCGCCGCGACCGCCGGAGCCCGCCCGCACGCCCCGCTGCGCGGGGTCCTCGCCCCGCTGGCGGTCCGCCGCTACCGGCCGGCGGTGCGGGCCGGCGTCCCCGCACCCTGGACCGACTGCGACACCCCCGCGGAGCTCGCCCGCGCGCGGGCGGCGGCTGCCGGCCGGGTGCCCGGGCGCGGACAGGAGTAGACAGCCCCCATGCGCGTCGTCATCGCAGGAGCCCATGGCCAGGTCGCCCGCCGGTTGGGCCGGTTGCTCAGCGGCCGCGGCGACTCCGTCGCCGGCATCGTCCGCAACCCCGACCACCGGGCGGACCTGGAGTCCGACGGCGTCGAACCGGTCGTGCTGGACCTGGAGCAGGCGTCGGTCGAGGAGGTGGCCGACGTCGTCCGCGGCGCCGACGCGGTCGTCTTCGCGGCGGGCGGCGGACCCAGCAGCGGGATCGAGCGCAAGCACACCGTCGACCGCGGCGCGGCGCTGCTGCTCGCCGACGCGGCGGAGGCCGCCGGTGTCCGGCCGTACCTGCTGGTCTCCTCCATGGGAGTCGAGCAGGCGCGCCAGGGGACGCCGCCGGGCATGGACCCGCAGTTCGCCGCCTACCTGCAGGCGAAGCTGGCCGCGGAGGACCACATCCTGCCGCGCCCCGGTCTCGACACCACCATCGTGCGACCGGGCGGGCTGACCGACGACCCGGGCACCGGCCGGGTGACGCTGCGGCACGGCGTGGAGCGCGGGCAGGTGACGCGGGACGACGTCGCGGCAGTGCTCGCCGAGGTGTTGTCCGCCGGGAAGTGGGGCGAGGTGGTCGAGCTGGTCGGCGGGGACACCCCGATCGCCGAGGCCGTCGCCGCTCTCCCCTAGGCGCGCTTGGCGCGGGTGACGAGTGCGCGGGCGGCCAGGTCGTCGTCCGGTGGGTAGTCGACGCGGACGAGCGTGAGGCCGCCCGCCGGCGCCACCGGGACGTCGTTGGCGCGGGTGTCCATGGCCAGCAGCGAGGCGGGCCAGCCGGCCGGACGGCGCCCCTCGCCGACCGCGATGAGCGCCCCCACCAGGCTGCGCACCATCGAGTGGCAGAACGCGTCGGCCGAGGCCCGCACCTCGATGACCGCACCGTCGCGGCGCACGTCCAGGTCGAGCAGGGTCCGGATGGTGGTGGCGCCCTCCCGCCGGCGGCAGAAGGCGGCGAAGTCGTGCTGACCGAGCAGCAGCGCCGCGGCCACCCGCATCGCCGAGGCGTCCAGCCGACGCGGCCAGGCAGCCGTGTCCGCCCGGCGGAGTGGCGGAGGCCCGGAGTCGGCGTCGGTCAGCCGGTACACGTAGTGCCGGGCGAGGGCGGCGAAGCGGGCGTCGAACTCGGGGCGGACCACCCGGGCACCGGTGACGGCCACGTCGGGTGGCAGGACGCCGCGCAGCCGCCTCAGCAACCGGCTCTCGTGCGCGGCGAAGAGCTCCCCCGGCAGGTCGGTGTGCGCGACCTGACCGACGGCGTGCACCCCGGCGTCGGTGCGGCCGGCCACGGTGAGGTCGACGTCGTACCGCAGCACCGTCGCCAACCCGAGCTCCAGCTCGCCCTGGACGGTGCGCTGACCGGGCTGGCGGGCCCAGCCGTGCAGCGCCGTGCCGTCGTAGCTGACCTCCAGCCGGACGCGGACGAGCCCGCCACCGGTACCGGTGGCGGGCTCGTCGACGTGCAGGTGCTCCACGGAGCTGACCGTCAGGAGACGGTCGGGGTCACTTGGGGTCGACCTCGGGCTCGCCACCGGGGGCGTGGGTGCCCGCGGTCGCGGCGTCGCCGAGCTCAGCGGCCTCGACCTCGGCGGCGGCAGCGGCGGCCACGTCGGGGCTGAGGGTCGGGTCGTCGACGACGGCCAGGTTCTCGGCGGTCGGCTCCGGGGTGACGTCGGCGTCGTCCTGGCGCTCACCGTCGGGGTTGAAGACGTCGGTGACGACGGCCTGCCCCTCCTCGAGCCCCTCGGCGTCGGCCACGACGGCCGGGCTGGTGTCGCCACCCGGGCCGGTGGTGACGTCGGTGTCGACCAGGCCGGGCTCGGTCACGTCGGCGGTGACCTCACCGGCGGCGGAGGCCGCACCGGCACCGGCGGCGGTCGAACCGGCGAACCGGGTGCCACGGGCGCGCTCGGCCTCGCCGACGGCCTGCTGGGCCACCGTCAGCGCCTCGACCAGCTCGATGACGGCCATCGGCGCGTTGTCGCCCTTGCGGGGACCGACCTTGACGATGCGGGTGTAGCCACCAGGCCGGTTCTCGTAGCGCGGGCCGATCTCGGCGAACAGGTGGTGGACGACGTCCTTGTCGCGGATCACCGTCATCACCTGCCGGCGGGCGTGCAGGTCACCGCGCTTGGCGAAGGTCACCAGCTTCTCGGCGTACGGGCGCAGCCGCTTGGCCTTGGCCTCGGTGGTGGTGATCCGCCCGTGCTCGAACAGCGAGGTGGCCAGGTTGGCCAGCATCAGCCGCTCGTGCGCGGGGGACCCGCCGAGACGGGGACCCTTGGTGGGGGTGGGCATGTCGGTCCTTCCTCAGGCGGCCGGGCGGGCATGTGCCGGCTGCGCGTCGTCCATCGCGGTGCTGCGTCGTGCTGGTGTGTCCCGGGGCCAGTGTGACTGGCCCCGGGACGGCCCCGCTGCCGGGGCCCGCCGCGAGCGTGCGAGCGGTGGGGGGCAGCGGGGTCCTTACTCAGAGCTGCTCGGTCTCCTGGTACGCGGTCTCGTCGTACGTGGCGGGGTCGCCGTAGCTGGCGTCGCCCTGGTACGCGTCGGTCTCGTACCCCTCGTCGTAGCTCTCCACCGAGCTCGGGACGAACCCGGGCGGGCTGTCCTTGAGCGCGAGGCCCATCGCCGCGAGCTTCAGCTTGACCTCGTCGATCGACTTGGCACCGAAGTTGCGGATGTCCAGCAGGTCGGCCTCCGAGCGGGTGACGAGCTCCCCGACGGTGTGCACGCCCTCGCGCTTGAGGCAGTTGTAGGACCGGACGGTGAGGTCCATGTCCTCGATCGGCATCGAGAAGTTCGCGATGTCGGCAGCCTCGGACGGGCTCGGCCCGACCTCGATGCCCTCGGCGTCGACGTTCAGCTCGCGCAGCAGGCCGAACAGCTCGACCAGGGTGGACCCGGCGCTGGCGATCGCGTCCCGGGGCTCCATCGACGGCTTGGTCTCGACGTCGACGACCAGCCGGTCGAAGTCGGTGCGCTGCTCGACACGCGTGGCCTCGACCGCGTAGGTCACCTTCAGCACCGGGGAGTAGATCGAGTCGACGGGGATGCGACCGATCTCCTGGCCGGGCTGCTTGTTCTGGGTGGCCGGCACGTAGCCGCGGCCGCGCTCGACGACCAGCTCGATCTCGAGCCGGCCCTTCGCGTTCAGCGTGGCGATGTGCAGGTCGGGGTTGTGCACCTCGACACCGGCCGGGGGCGCGATGTCGGCGGCGGTGACCTCACCCGGGCCCTGCTTGCGCAGGTACATGGTCACCGGCTCGTCGGAGTCGGAGCTGACCACGAGGCCCTTGAGGTTCAGGATGATCTCGGTGACGTCCTCCTTGACGCCCGGCACGGTGGTGAACTCGTGCAGGGTGCCCTCGATGCGGATGCTGGTGACAGCAGCGCCGGGGATCGAGGACAGCAGGGTGCGACGCAGCGAGTTGCCGAGGGTGTAGCCGAAGCCCGGCTCGAGCGGCTCGATGACGAACCGGGAGCGCTGGGCGTCGATCGTCTCCTCGGTGAGGGTCGGACGCTGTGCGATGAGCATGGTGGTTCTCCTTCGTGTCCTCCGGCGACCGCCATATGACGCCGTGAGGGGGTGGTGCCGGCGGGGCGGACATCGGTCCACCCGCCCCGCCTCCGGCCCCCCTGCAGGGTCCCACCGCGAGCGGCGGGGGGCAGGGGGGGTCGTCCTGCTACTTGGAGTAGAGCTCCACGATCAGCTGCTCCTGGACCGGGGTGTCGATCACCTGGCGGGCCGGGATGTTGTGCACCAGCACGCGCAGCTGGGTGCTGATGACCTCGAGCCACGGCGGCACCGGACGGGAGCCGGCCTTGGCCTGGGCCACCTGGAACGGGACCATCTCGGCCGACTTCGCGGCGACCTCGACGATGTCGTTCGCGGTCACGCGGTAGGACGGGATGTCCACCTTGCGGCCGTTGACCTTGATGTGGCCGTGCCGCACCAGCTGGCGCGACATGTCACGGGACTCGGCGAAGCCGGCCCGGTAGACCACGTTGTCCAGGCGCGACTCGAGGATCTGCAGCAGGACCTCACCGGTCTTGCCCGACTTCTTGTTGGCCTCTTCGTAGTAGCCGCGGAACTGCTTCTCCAGCACTCCGTAGATGCGGCGGGCCTTCTGCTTCTCACGCAGCTGGAGCAGGTACTCGCTGTCCTTGGTGCGGCCGCGGCCGTGCTCGCCCGGCGGGTAGGGCCGGATCTCGATCGGGCACTTCGGGGACTCGCACTTGCTGCCCTTGAGGAACAGCTTCATCTTCTCGCGCCGGCAGAGGCGGCAATCGGCTCCGGTGTAACGGGCCACGTCAAATACTCCTGTTTCGTCTCGTCAGTGACCGGTCAGACCCGGCGGCGCTTCTTGGGGCGGCAGCCGTTGTGCGGCTGCGGCGTCACGTCCTGGATCTGCCCGACCTCGAGGCCGGTGGCCTGCAGGGAGCGGATCGCGGTCTCGCGACCGGAACCCGGGCCCTTCACGAAGACGTCGACCTTGCGCATGCCGTGCTCCTGGGCCTTGCGCGCGGCGTTCTCGGCAGCCATCTGCGCCGCGAACGGCGTGGACTTGCGCGAGCCCTTGAACCCGACGTGCCCGGCGGACGCCCAGCTGATCACGTTGCCCGTGGGGTCGGTGATCGACACGATCGTGTTGTTGAAGGTGCTCTTGATGTGCGCCGCGCCGTGAGCGACGTTCTTCTTCTCCTTGCGGCGCACCTTCTTGGTGCCAGCTGCCGCGCGAGCCCTGGGAGGCATCTCTCTCCGGTCTGAGTCTGTGTTCGTGGCCTGGGTGGTGCTGGGGTGCGCACTGTCGTGCGCGGGCGCGCCGCCGGTCCGGCCCTCTCGGACTCAGTGGGCGGCGGCGCGCTGTCGTGCTGAGGTCAGCGGGCCTTCTTCTTGCCCGCGATGGTCTTGCGCGGGCCCTTGCTCGAGCGCGCGTTCGTCTTGGTGCGCTGCCCGTGCACCGGGAGACCGCGGCGGTGCCGGATCCCCTGGTAGCAACCGATCTCCACCTTGCGGCGGATGTCGGCGGCCACCTCGCGGCGCAGGTCGCCCTCGACGCGGAAGTGCTCGTCGATGTAGTCGCGCAGCTTGAGCAGGTCCTCGTCGGACAGGTCCTTGGCGCGCAGGTCCGGGCTGACGCCCGTCGCGGCCAGGGTCGCCTTGGCCGAGGTGGGCCCGATCCCGTAGATGTAGGTGAGTGCGATCTCCATCCGCTTCTCGCGGGGGAGGTCGACGCCAGCCAGACGTGCCATGTTCAGGTACTCCCTCAGCCCTGGCGCTGCTTGTGCCGGGCGTTCTCGCAGATGACCATGACCCGGCCGTGCCGGCGGATCACCTTGCACTTGTCGCAGATCTTCTTCACCGACGGCTGGACCTTCACCGGTGCCGCCCTCATTCCTGTAGATCGAGCGCCGGCTCCGGCCCCTCGGGGCACGTCCGGCGGTGGGTTACTTGTAGCGGTAGACGATGCGACCGCGGGTCAGGTCGTAGGGCGAGAGCTCCACGACCACGCGGTCCTCGGGCAGGATGCGGATGTAGTGCTGCCGCATCTTGCCGCTGATGTGGGCGAGCACCCGGTGCCCGTTCTGCAGTTCGACCCGGAACATCGCGTTGGGAAGTGGCTCGACGACACGACCCTCGACCTCGATGGCCCCGTCCTTCTTTGCCACGCCTACACGGCCTCCTCGTTCGATCGACCTGCTCGCGCCCATGCCGGAACCGGCAGGGCAGTGGTACTGGGTTCAGCGCCGGAGACGGCACTGGATGGGTGGTGCGGGCGATCTCGCAGAGGGCGCCCGGCTTCCTGCGGCCACAGCAGGACGACGGACGGCGCGAACGCCAACGGCCACTGTACTCCCAGGGACCCGAGGTCTCCAACCCGGCCCAGGGTGATGCCGGCCCCGCTCCGCGAGGGGCTCAGCTGCGGGCGCGGACCCCGAACGGTGCGAGACCAGCGACGCCGCCGTCCTCGGCGGTGAGGACCCAGGGGCCCTCGGGGGTGATGGCGACGCTGTGCTCGAAGTGCGCGGCGCGCGACCCGTCCTTGGTGACGACGGTCCACCCGTCGTCCAGCTCGGCGGTCGCCGGGTCCCCGACGGTCACCATCGGCTCGATCGCCAGCACCAGCCCCGGCACCAGCTTGGGGCCGCGGCCTGCCCGGCCGTAGTTCAGCACGTGCGGGTCCTGGTGCATCTCGGTGCCGATGCCGTGACCGCCGTAGTGGTCGACGATCCCGTACCGGTGCTCGTGCGCCACGATCGACTCCTCGACCGCGTGGCTGATGTCGGTCAACCGCCCGCCGGCGATCGCCCTCGCCAGCCCGGCCCACATCGACTGCTCGGTCACCGCGAGGAGCTCGGCGTCCTGGGCCGAGGCCTCCCCCACCGTGATCGTGACCGCCGAGTCGCTGTGCCAGCCGGCCAGGACGGCGCCGCAGTCGATGGAGATGTTGTCGCCCTCGGCCAGCGTGCGGTCCGGGCTCGGGATGCCGTGCACGACCTCGTCGTTGATCGAGGCGCAGATGGTCCCGGTGAAGCCGTGGTAGCCGAGGAAGTTCGGCACGGCGCCCGCCGACCGGATGTGGTCCTCGGCGATGGCGTCGAGCTCGCCGGTGCTCACCCCCGGCCGGACCGCGGCGCGGACAGCCGCGATGGCCCCGGCCGTGACGAGCCCGGAGGCGCGCATGAGCTCGATCTCGTGCGCGGTCTTGATCTGGATCATGCGTCCACTCCACTTCGCCAGGAACGGCAGCCGGGACGCCCACGCGTGGACGCGGTCACCGTGCACCGGGCGACCCGCGTTCTCAGTCCTCGGCCCGGTCGCCGGCCGCGCCCTGGGCCAGCGCCTGGTCGGCCCCGAGCGCCTCGAGGGCCCGCCGGGTCACCTCGTCGATCTCGCCGATCGCGTCGATGCGGGCCAGCAGTCCGGCCCGCTCGTAGAACCCCGACAGCGGCGCCGTCTGTTCCCGGTAGACCTCCAGCCGGTGCCGGACGGTCTCGGGCTTGTCGTCGTCGCGCTGCACCCACGCGCCGTCGACCAGCATCCGGCGACCGGACAGCCTGCGGACCAGCTCGTCCTCGTCGACGACGAGCTCGAGGCAGCGGTCCAGGGCGTGGCCCATCTCGGCGAGCGAGTCGCGCAGCTGCTCGGCCTGGGCGATGGTGCGCGGGAAGCCGTCGAGCAGGAAGCCGGCCTTGGCGTCGGGTTCGGCGAGCCGGTCGGACACCATCGCCACGGTGATCTCGTCGGGCACCAGGTCGCCGGCGTCCATGTAGGCCTTGGCCTGCTTGCCCAGCTCGGTGTGCCCGCTCACGTTGGCCCGGAAGATGTCACCGGTGGAGATGGCCGGCACACCCAGACGACCGGCGATGACCTGGGCCTGGGTCCCCTTGCCCGCTCCGGGAGGGCCCAGCAACACGACGCGCACTAGCGGAGGAACCCTTCGTAGCTGCGCTGGTTGAGCTGCGTCTCGATCTGCTTCACCGTCTCCAAGCCCACTCCCACCATGATCAGCACCGCGGTCCCACCGAACGGGAAGTTCTGGTTCTGCCCCTCCTGCGTGATCGACAGGAACAGGTTGGGCAGCACGGCCACCAACCCGAGGTAGATCGACCCGGGGAGGGTGATCCGGGACAGCACGTACTGCAGGTACTCCGCGGTGGGGCGGCCGGGCCGGATGCCGGGGATGAAGCCGCCGTAGCGCTTCATGTCGTCGGCCCGTTCCTCCGGGTTGAACGTGATCGACACGTAGAAGTACGTGAAGAAGATGATCAGCGCGAAGTACACCGCGATGTGCACCGGGCTGCTCTGGTCGACCAGGTAGTTCTCGACGAACCGGCGGACCGTTCCGGTCGAGTTGCCTTGGAGCTGGGTGATCAGCTGGGGCAGGTAGAGCAGGGACGAGGCGAAGATGACCGGGATGACACCGGCCTGGTTGACCTTCAGCGGCAGGTAGGTCGACGTCCCGCCGTACATCCGCCGGCCGACCATGCGCTTGGCGTACTGCACCGGGATGCGGCGTTGCGCCTGTTCGACGTACACCACCGAGGCGATGACCAGCACGGCGAGGACGCAGATGAGCGCGAAGACGAAACCGCCGCGGCTCTGCAGGATGGCGCCGCCCTCGGCGGGGATCCGGGCGGCGATCGAGGTGAAGATCAGCACGGACATGCCGTTGCCGATCCCCTTCTCGGTCAGCAGCTCGCCCAGCCACATGATGACGGCGGTGCCGGCGGTCAGGGTCACGACCAGGACGACCGTGGTCCACACCGAGTCCGACGGGATGATGTCCTGCGAGCAGCTCGGGAACAGCTGGCCGCTGCGGGCCAGCGCGATGATGCCGGTGCTCTGCAGTACGGCGAGCGCGATCGTGAGGTACCGGGTGTACTGGGTCAGCTTCTGCTGCCCGGACTGCCCTTCCTTCTTCAGCTGCTCGAACCGCGGGATGACCACGACCAGCAGCTGCACGATGATGCTCGCCGTGATGTACGGCATGATCCCGAGCGCGAAGACCGACAGCCGCAGCAGCGCCCCGCCGGAGAACAGGTTGACCAGCGAGTAGACGTCGCGCTGGTCGGAGGCGTTGGCCTGGTCGAGGCAGCTGTTGATCGCCTCGATCGAGACGCCGGGGCCGGGCACGCTGGCGCCCAGCCGGTAGACGGCGATCAGCGCCAGGGAGAACAGCAGCTTGCGCCGGAGGTCTGGCGTCCGGAACGCCGCGGCGAACGCCTGCAGCACGTGCCCTCCCCGAGTTCGGTCGTTTGACATTAGCAAGACGCGGCCCGGCGACTGTGGGAGCCGCCGGGCCGCGTGGTCCCCCTGGAGGGGGTCCTTGCTCAGATCTGGGTGGTGCTGCCCCCGGCAGCGCCGATCTTCTCCTGGGCGGACTGGGAGAAGGCGTGCGCGTGCACGTGCACCTGCACACCGCCCAGCTCACCCGTGCCGAGCACCTTGACCGGCTGACCGCGCCGGACGGCGCCGGCGTCGGCCAGCGTGTCCGGGTTGATCGAGCCGCCCTGCGGGAACAGGGAGGCGATCCGGTCCAGGTTCACGACCTGGAAGACGACCTTGTTGTTGTTGGTGAAGCCCGAGAGCTTCGGCAGCCGCATGTGGAGGGGGGTCTGGCCACCCTCGAAGCGGGCCGAGACCTGCACGCGGGCGCCGGAGCCCTTGGTGCCGCGACCGGCGGTCTTGCCCTTGGAGCCCTCACCACGACCCACGCGGGTCTTCTTGGTGTGGGCACCGGGGGCCGGGCGCAGGTGGTGGACCTTGAGAGTCATGTCAGCGTTCCCCTGCTCAGACGATCTCTTCGACGGTGACCAGGTGCGGCACCGTCGCGACCATCCCGCGGATCTCGGGACGGTCCTCCTGGACGACCGAGTCGCTGATCCGCTTCAGCCCCAGCGAGCGCAGCGTCTGACGCTGGTTCGGCTTGGTGCCGATGGCCGACTTGATCTGCGTGACCTTCAGCTGAGCCATCTCAGACCCCCTGACCGGCCCGCGCGCGCAGCATGGCGGCCGGGGCGACGTCCTCCAGGGGCAGACCGCGGCGGGCCGCGATCTCCTCGGGGCGGACGAGGTCCTTCAGCGCCTGCATGGTCGCGTGGACGATGTTGATCGGGTTCGAGGACCCGAGGCTCTTGGAGAGCACGTCGTGGATCCCGGCGCACTCGAGGACGGCACGCACCGGGCCACCGGCGATGACACCGGTACCGGGGCTGGCCGGCTTGAGCAGCACGACACCGGCCGCCGCCTCACCCTGCACCGGGTGCGGGATGGTGCTGGCGATGCGCGGCACGTTGTAGAAGTGCTTCTTGGCCTCCTCGACGCCCTTGGCGATCGCCGCGGGCACCTCCTTGGCCTTGCCGTAGCCCACGCCGACCTTGCCGTCGCCGTCGCCCACGATCACCAGGGCGGTGAAGCTGAAGCGCCGACCACCCTTGACGACCTTGGACACGCGGTTGATCGCGACGACCCGCTCGATGAACTGGCTCTTCTCCGCGGCACCGCCCGGGCCGCGACCGCCGTCACGGCGGTCCCGGCGGTCGTTGCCGCCGCCGGCGCCGCCGGGGCCACCCGTCCCGCCGGCGCCACCGCCGCGTCGCTGTGGTCCTGGCATCAGACGTCCCTCTCGATCATCGTGTTGTTGCTGCTCATCAGAAGTCCAGCCCGCCCTCGCGGGCACCGTCGGCCAGAGCCGCGATGCGCCCGGCGTACCGGTTGCCACCACGGTCGAACACGACCGCGGAGATGCCGGCGGCCTTGGCCCGCTCGGCGACCAGGGCGCCGACCTGGCGGGCCAGGGCGGACTTGTCGCCGTCCGCGCCCTTCAGGCTGGCGTCCATCGTCGACGCGCTGGCCAGGGTGCGGCCCACGGTGTCGTCCACGACCTGGACGTGGATGTGCCGGGAGCTGCGCTTGACGACCAGGCGCGGGCGCTCCGGCGTGCCACCCACCCGCTTGCGCAGGCGGTTGTGGCGCCGCAGCCGCGAGACGCGGCGTGCGGTGCTGATGTCGGTGCCGACGGGCTTGTGCACCCGGGCACCCTTCTCGGTCTTGGCTGCCTGTGCCATCACTTGCCCGTCTTCCCGACCTTGCGCTTGACGACCTCGCCCTGGTACCGCACGCCCTTGCCCTTGTACGGGTCGGGCTTGCGGATCTTGCGGATCTTGGCCGCGACCTCGCCGACCTGCTGCTTGTCGATCCCGGTCACCCGCAGGCGAGTGGGGGCCTCGACGGTGAAGGAGATCCCGTCGGGAGCCTTCACGACGACCGGGTGGCTGAAGCCGAGGGCGAACTCGAGGTCCGCCCCGCGGGCCTGCACGCGGTAACCGACGCCGACGATCTCCAGGGTCTTGTCGTACCCCTGGGTCACGCCGGTGATCATGTTGGCGATGAGCGTGCGGGACAGGCCGTGCAGGGCCCGGCTCTCGCGCTCGTCGTCGGGACGCTGCACCAGCAGCGTGCCCTCCTCACCGCGCTCGACGGTGATGGGAGCAGCCACCGTGTGGCTGAGCTTCCCCTTCGGGCCCGAGACGTTGACCGTGCGCCCGTCGATGGCGACGTCCACACCGCTGGGCACCGGAATCGGGAGTCGTCCGATCCGTGACATGTCTGCTCGCTCCTCTTACCAGACGTAGGCGAGGACTTCCCCACCCACGCCCTTCTTGGTCGCCTGCTTGTCGGTCAGCAGCCCCGTGGAGGTGGAGATGATCGCCACCCCGAGGCCGCCGAGCACCTTGGGCAGGGCGGTCGACTTCGCGTAGACGCGCAGGCCGGGCTTGGACACCCGTCGGACGCCGGCGATGCTGCGCTCACGGTTGGGGCCGTACTTGAGGGAGACCACGAGCTCCTTGCGGATGTGGCCGTCCACCTCGACGTCGTTGACGGTCCACCCGCCGATGTAGCCCTCCTTCTGGAGGATCTCGGCGATGTGCGTCTTGAGCTTCGACGACGGCATGGCAGCTGCGTCGTGGTACGCCTGGTTGGCGTTCCGCAGCCGCGTGAGCATGTCCGCGATCGGGTCGGTCATCGTCATGGGTGTGTGGTGCCTCTCTCGCCGCGGTTCCGCACGCGCTGGGTCTCGGAGACTTGGCGCAGGGCCTTCGGCGATCGGTGGTGCCTTCTCAGGTGACCGGTTGGTCGGTGGTGCTGCTGGCCCGGCCCCGCCGCCCCGCACCGCGATGGGTGGGGGCAGCGGGGTCCTTCACCAGCTGGACTTGGTCACGCCGGGCAGCTCGCCGGCGTGGGCCATCTCGCGGACGCAGATCCGGCACAGGCCGAACTTGCGGAAGACGGCGTGCGGGCGACCGCAGCGCTGGCAGCGCGTGTAGCCGCGCACCTTGAACTTCGGCGTGCGCGCCGCCTTGTTGACAAGAGCCTTCTTGGCCATCTCTGGATTCTCCTCGCCCGCGGTCAGCGGGTCGCGTTCACGACGGTCTGGCCGGCGAAGGGGAAGCCGAGCAGCGTGAGCAGCTCGCGGCCCTCCTCGTCGGTGGTGGCGGTGGTGACCAGCGTGATGTCCATGCCACGCGGCCGGTCGATCTTGTCGACGTCGATCTCGCGGAACATCGACTGCTCGGTCAGACCGAACGTGTAGTTGCCGTGACCGTCGAACTGCTTGGGGTTCAGGCCGCGGAAGTCACGGATGCGGGGCAGGGCCAGCGACAGCAGCCGGTCCAGGAACTCCCACATGCGGTCGCCGCGGAGGGTCACCTTGGCGCCGATCGGCATGCCCTCGCGCAGCTTGAACTGGGCGATGGACTTGCGGGCCCGGACGACGGCCGGCTTCTGGCCGGTGATGGCGGTGAGGTCACGGACCGCACCGTCCATCAGCTTGGCGTCCCGGGTGGCCTCGCCGACGCCCATGTTGACGACGATCTTGACCAGGCCGGGGATCTGCATGACGTTCGAGTAGCCGAACTCCGACTGCAGCGCGGGGGCGATGTCCTCGCGGTAGCGGGCCAGCATGCGGGGCAGCTCGCGGGTGGGTGCGCTCATGATGCTCAGAGGTCCTTACCGGTTCGCCGCGAGACCCGGATGCTGCGGCCTTCCTCGTCCTTGCGGTAGCCGACCCGGGTCGGCTTGTCCTCGGAGTCGATGACCATCACGTTGCTCACGTGCACGGCCGCCTCCTGGGTGACGATCCCGCCCTGCTGGGCACCGCGCTGGGAGGTGCTGATCCGGGTGTGCTTCTTCACCCGGCCGATGCCCTCGACCAGGACCTTCTGGGTCTTCGGGAAGGCGGCGATGACGCGGCCCTTGGCACCCTTGTCCTTGCCGGACAGGACGACGACCTGGTCGCCCTTCTTGACCTTCATCGACGGGGTCTTCCCGCTCTGGGCCTGCTTGGCTGGCTGAGCCATGGTCACAACACCTCCGGAGCGAGCGAGATGATCCGCATGAAGCGCTTGTCACGCAGCTCCCGGCCCACCGGGCCGAAGATGCGCGTGCCGCGCGGGTCGCCGCTGTCACGGATGATCACCGCGGCGTTCTCGTCGAAGCGGATGTAGGAACCGTCGGGACGACGGCGCTCCTTGACCGTGCGGACGATGACGGCCTTGACCACGTCGCCCTTCTTGACGCCGGCGCCGGGCAGCGCGTCCTTGACGGTGGCGACGATGACGTCACCGATGCCCGCGTAGCGCCGCCCCGACCCGCCGAGCACGCGGATGCACAAGATCTCCTTGGCACCCGTGTTGTCGGCGACTCGCAGTCGCGACTCCTGCTGGATCACTTCCTGCTCCTGAATCTCCAGTGGCGACAGCCGGACCGGATCGGTGAACCGGCTGTCCGGCACCCACGTGCGGACGCACCGGCAGCATGCTGCCGGTGCGTCCGAGCACGGGTACCGGGATGTGGCGCGCACCCGGAGGGCGCGCCAGTCGTCCAGGGTACTCCTGGTCGACCGGCCCCGAGAGGCCGGTGCCGAACTGCCTTACTTGGCCCGCTCGACGACCGAGACCAGCCGCCACCGCTTGGTGGCGGAGGTCGGGCGCGTCTCCATGATCTGCACCCGGTCGCCGATGCCGGCGGTGTTGTCCTCGTCGTGCGCCTTCAGCTTGCTGGTGCGGCGCAGGACCTTGCCGTACAGGCCGTGCTTCACGCGGTCCTCGACCTCGACGACGATGGTCTTCTCCATCTTGTCGCTGACGACCAGGCCCTCACGGACCTTGCGGTAGCCGCGGCCGGCCAGACCCGGGCCGCTGGCGGCCGCCGTCTGCTCGCTCTCGCTCATGCCACACCCTCGTTCGGGGCGACCGAGAGACCCAGCTCGCGCTCGCGCATGATCGTGTAGATCCGGGCGATGTCACGGCGGACGGTCTGCAGTCGCCGGTTGTTGTCCAGCTGGCCGGTCGCCACCTGGAACCGCAGGTTGAACAGCTCTTCGCGCGACTCACGCAGCCGGGTGGCCAGTTCGTCGGCGGACAGCTCGCGCAGCTCGGGCGCAGTCAGTCCGGCGGCCATCACACCTCTCCTTCACGAGTGATGAAGCGGCACTTCATGGGCAGCTTGTGGATCGCGCGGCGCATGGCCTCGCGCGCCACCGGCTCGGCGACACCGGACAGCTCGAACATGATCCGGCCCGGCTTGACGTTGGCCACCCACCACTCGGGCGAGCCCTTGCCCGAGCCCATGCGGGTCTCGGCCGGCTTCTTGGTCAGCGGACGGTCGGGGTAGATCGAGATCCACACCTTGCCGCCACGCTTGATGTGGCGGGTCATGGCGATACGAGCGGACTCGATCTGCCGGTTCGTGACGTACGCGGGCTCGAGGGCCTGGATCGCGTAGTCACCGAAGTTGATCGCGGTACCGCCCTTGGCCCGCCCGGTGCGGTCCGGGTGGTGCTGCTTGCGGTGCTTGACCCGGCGAGGGATCAGCATGGTGTCAGGCCCCCTGCTCTGGCGCGGTGTTCTCGGTACCGGCCGCCTCGGCGGTCGCGGTGCCCTCGGCACCCGCGGCCTGGGCGACGGTCTGCTCCACGGGGACGTCACCCGAGGTGACGGCGACGACGTCCTCGGCGGGAGCGGTGGTGCCCTCGGCCGCAGCGCGCCCGGCCTCGGTCCCGCCGGCGGTGGTGCCCGACGAGCCCGAACGGCGCTGCGGGCGCTGGGCCCGCTCGCGACGCTGCTGACGCTGGGCGAGGGCCTCAAGGGCCTCCCGCTCGGCGCGCGAGCCACTGGCGTCGCCCTTGTAGATCCACACCTTCACGCCGATGCGACCGAAAGTGGTGCGGGCCTCGTAGATGCCGTAGTCGATGTTCGCGCGGAGCGTGTGCAGCGGCACCCGGCCCTCGCGGTAGAACTCCGACCGGCTCATCTCCGTGCCGCCCAGGCGACCGGAGCACTGCACCCGGATGCCCTTGACCTGCGGCGAGCGCTGCGCGGACTGCATCGCCTTGCGCATGGCACGGCGGAAGCTGACCCGGCTGGAGAGCTGCTCGGCGACGCCCTGGGCGACCAGCTGCGCATCCGACTCGGGGTTCTTGACCTCGAGGATGTTCAGCTGCACCTGCTTGCCGGTGAGCTTCTCCAGCTCGCCGCGGATGCGGTCGGCCTCGGCGCCACGGCGGCCGATGACGATCCCGGGGCGGGCGGTGTGGATGTCCACGCGGACGCGGTCACGGGTGCGCTCGATCTCCACCTTCGAGATGCCGGCGCGCTCCATGCCCTTGCCCATGAGCTTGCGGATGGCCACGTCCTCCTTGACGTAGTCCGCGTAGAGCTTGTCCGCGTACCACCGGGACTTGTAGTCGGTGGTGATGCCGAGCCGGAACCCGTGCGGGTTGACCTTCTGACCCACTAGCGGGTCCCTCCCCTCGTGTTGCTCTTCTGCTGGGTCGCCGGACCGGACTGGCCCGTGTCCCGACGTGCCTTGCGGGAACGCTGGGCGAGCTCGGCGCTCGAGCTCACCTCCGACACCTCGACGGTGATGTGGCTGGTCCGCTTGTTGATGCGGAACGCCCGGCCCTGCGCACGCGGACGGATCCGCTTGAGCGTGGGGCCCTCGTCGACGAAGGCGGCGCTGATGACGAGCGCGGCCGGGTCCAGACGCAGGTTGTGCTCTGCGTTGGCGACGGCGCTGCCGACGACCTTGGCCACCGGCTCGCTCGCGGACTGCGGCGCGAAACGCAGCAGAGCGAGGGCCTCGTCGGTCGGCAGGTAGCGGATCATGTCCACCACCCGGCGGGCCTTCATGGGGGTGACGCTGACGAACCGGGCGGTGGCCCGAGCGGTCGGCGTCTCCTGTCCCAACTGGGAAGTCATGTGAGGATCTCTTCTCTACCGGGTCAGCCGCGCCGCGACCGGCGGTCGTCCTTGATGTGCCCACGGAAGGTGCGCGTGGGCGCGAACTCGCCGAGCTTGTGCCCGACCATCGCCTCGGTGACGAACACCGGGACGTGCTTGCGGCCGTCGTGCACGGCGATCGTGTGCCCGAGCATGTCGGGGATGATCGTCGAGCGCCGCGACCAGGTGCGGATGACGGTCTTGGTGCCCTTGTCGTTCTGGGCGTCCACCTTGGCGAGCAGGTGGTCGTCGACGAACGGGCCCTTCTTGAGGCTGCGTGGCATGTCTGTCGGACTCCTCTACCCGCTCAGCGCTTCTTGTTCGTGCGCCGGCGGCGCACGATCATGGCGTCACTGGCCTTCCGCTTGCGCGTCCGGCCCTCCGGCTTGCCCTTGGGGTTCACCGGGTGGCGACCACCAGAGGTCTTGCCCTCACCACCACCGTGCGGGTGGTCCACCGGGTTCATGGCGACACCGCGGACGGTGGGGCGCTTGCCCTTCCACCGCATGCGGCCGGCCTTGCCCCAGTTGATGTTCGACTGCTCGGCGTTGCCGACCTCGCCGATGGTGGCGCGGCAGCGGACGTCGACGTTGCGGATCTCACCCGAGGGCATGCGCAGCTGGGCGAAGCGGCCTTCACGGGCGACCAGCTGGACGCTGGTGCCGGCGGAGCGGGCGATCTTGGCCCCGCCACCGGGCCGCAGCTCGATGGCGTGCACGACGGTGCCGACCGGGATGTTGCGCAGCGGCAGGTTGTTGCCGGGCTTGATGTCGGCCGCGGGCCCGCACTCGACGGTGTCGCCCTGCTTGAGCTTCGCCGGGGCGATGATGTAGCGCTTCTCCCCGTCGGCGAAGTGCAGCAGCGCGATGCGCGAGGTGCGGTTCGGGTCGTACTCGATGTGCGCGACCTTCGCCGGCACGCCGTCCTTGTCCGCCCGGCGGAAGTCGATCAGCCGGTAGGCGCGCTTGTGCCCGCCGCCCTGGTGCCGCGCGGTCACACGGCCGTGGACGTTGCGCCCGCCGCGGCCGTGCAGCGGCCGGACCAGCGACTTCTCGGGGTGGTCGCGGGTGACCTCGGCGAAGTCGGCGACGGACGAGCCGCGGCGGCCCGGCGTCGTCGGCTTGTACTTACGGATGGCCATGGTTCCTCAGAGTCCTCTGGTCCGATCGGGTGTGGTCCGGGGTGGTGGGGTGGGCGGAAGCCCAGCCGTCAGGCGCCCGGACCCCCGAAGAGCTCGATGCGGTCGCCGGGGGCCACGGAGACGATGGCGCGCTTGGTGTCCTTGCGCTTCCCCATCACAGCGCCCTTCGAGCGCTTCCTCTTCCCCTGACGGTTGATCGTGTTGACGGCGAGGACCTTCACGTTGAAGACCTGCTGCACAGCGATCTTGATCTGGGTCTTGTTGGCGTCGGGCCGCACGATGAACGTGTACTTGTTTTCGTCGAGGAGGCCGTAGCTCTTCTCGGAGATGACCGGGGACAGCAGGACGTCCCGGGGGTCGCGGACGCTCATGCCTGCTCCTCAGTCTGGTCGGTGACGGTCTCGGGGTCGGCCTTCGCGGCCTCGGCCGGGGTGGTCACGTCGGCAGCGGCCACCGTGCGGGGGGCCCGGGCGCTCGGCGTGGGGTCGACCGTGGCCTCGCCCAGGTCGAGGTCCGTGGTGCCCTCGCCCTCGATGGAGGGGATGGCGCCCGGGATGTCCGGCGTGGTCAGGTCGGGCAGCTCGGCCGAGCTGGCCCGCCCGGTGCCCTTCGCCGGGCCCTCGATGTACTCGGTCAGCGCGGTCTCGGTGAAGACCACCTCGTCGGCGACGAGCACGTCGTAGGTGTTGAGCTGGCCGGCCTCGATCAGGTGCACCCGCGGCACGTTGCGCAGGCTCACCCAGTTGAGGACGTCGTCGCGGTCGAGGACCACGAGCACCCGCTTGGCGGCGGTGACCGCGTCCAGGACCTTGATGGCGGCCTTGGTCGACGGGGCGTCGCCCTCGACGAAGGCGGAGACCACGTGCACGCGGTCCTCGCGGGCCCGGTCGGAGAGGGCACCGCGGAGCGCGGCGGCCTTCATCTTCTTGGGGGTCTTCTGGTCGTAGTTGCGCGGCACGGGGCCGTGCGAGACGCCACCACCGGAGAACTGCGGGGCGCGCAGCGAACCCTGCCGGGCCCGGCCGGTGCCCTTCTGGCGGTAGGGCTTGGCACCCGTACCGCTGACCTGGGCGCGCGTCTTGGTGGAGTGGGTGCCCTGGCGCGCGGCGGCCAGCTGGGCCACCACCACCTGGTGCATCAACGACACGTTGGCGTTGGCGTCGAAGAGCTCGCCGGGCAGCGTGACGCTGCCGGTGCTCTCGCCGGCCGCGTTGCGGACCGGGACCTGGCGGTCGGTCCGCGCCTGCGCCTTGGACTCAGCGATGGACTGGCTCACTTGGTGTCACTCCCCACGGGACCGCCCTTGACCGCGGAGCGGACCAGCAGCAGCCCACCGCGGGGACCGGGAACGGCACCCTTGATCAGCACGAGGCCCTTCTCGGCGTCGACCGCGTGCACCTTCAGCGACAGCGTGGTCGTGGTGACCGCGCCCATGCGGCCGGCCATGCGCATGCCCTTGAAGACCCGGCCCGGGGTGGCGCAGCCACCGATCGAGCCCGGGGAACGGTGCTTGCGCTGCACGCCGTGCCCTGCGCCCAGGCCCTTGAACCCGTGACGCTTCATGACACCAGCGGTGCCCTTGCCCTTGCTCGTGCCGATGACGTCGACCTTCGCGACGTCGGTGAGGACGTCGACGGTCAGCTCCTGGCCGACCGTGTAGTCGCTCGCGTCCTTCGTGCGCAGCTCGACCACGTGCCGGCGGGGCGTGACGCCCGCCTTGGCGAAGTGCCCGCCCTCGGGCTTGTTCACCTTGCGGGGGTCGATCGCGCCGAAGCCGAGCTGGACGGCCGAGTAGCCGTCGACCTCGGGGGTGCGGACCTGCGTGACCACGCACGGGCCCGCCTTGACGACGGTCACCGGCACGATGCGGTTGTTCTCGTCGAAGACCTGGGTCATCCCCAGCTTCTCGCCGAGGAGACCACGGAATGTGCTCGCCATGTCTGGGACAGCCCTTACTGGATGTTGACGTCGACCGAGGCCGGCAGGTCGATGCGCATCAGCGCGTCGACCGTCTTCGGCGTCGGGTCGAGGATGTCGATGAGCCGCTTGTGCGTACGCATCTCGAAGTGCTCGCGCGAGTCCTTGTACTTGTGCGGCGAGCGGATGACGCAGTACACGTTCTTCTCCGTCGGCAGCGGCACGGGGCCGACGACGCGCGCTCCGGTCTTCGTCACCGTGTCCACGATGCGCCGCGCCGAGGCATCGATCGCCTCGTGGTCGTAGGCCTTCAGCCGGATGCGGATCTTCTGTCCCGCCATCGGTTGTCTTCGCTCCTGCCGATCGGTTGTGAAAGTTCGTGTGGGTCTGTTGACCCGGGGGTCGGGTCTCCCGACCCGGGTGACGGGCGGCGGCTGGAGGACAGCCGCCGCCCGTCAGGGTGTCACTTGTTGATCTTGACGACCCGGCCGGCGCCGACGGTGCGGCCACCCTCACGGATGGCGAACCGGAGGCCCTCCTCCATGGCGATGGGCTGGATCAGCTCGACCGTCATCTCGGTGTTGTCGCCGGGCATGACCATCTCGGTGCCCGAGGGCAGCGTGACGACGCCGGTGACGTCGGTGGTGCGGAAGTAGAACTGCGGGCGGTAGTTGTTGAAGAACGGCGTGTGCCGGCCGCCCTCGTCCTTCGAGAGGATGTAGACCGAGCCCTCGAAGTTCGTGTGCGGGGTGATGGAGCCCGGCTTCACGACGACCTGACCGCGCTCGACGTCCTCGCGCTTGATGCCGCGCAGCAGCAGACCGACGTTGTCACCGGCCTGGCCCTGGTCGAGCAGCTTGCGGAACATCTCGACACCGGTGACCGTCGTCTTCGACGAGGTCGGGCGGATGCCGACGATCTCGATCTCCTCGGAGACCTTGACGATGCCGCGCTCCACGCGACCGGTCACGACGGTGCCGCGGCCGGTGATGGTGAAGACGTCCTCGACGGGCATGAGGAACGGCTTGTCGATCTCACGCTCGGGCTCGGGGATGGCCGAGTCGACGGCGTCCATGAGCTCCATGAGCTTGTCGCCCCACTCGGCGTCGCCCTCGAGGGCCTTGAGCGCGGAGACGCGGACCACGGGGACGTCGTCGCCCGGGAACTCGTACTCGCTCAGCAGCTCGCGGACCTCCAGCTCGACGAGCTCGAGGATCTCCTCGTCGTCGACCATGTCGGCCTTGTTGAGCGCCACGACGATGTAGGGGACGCCGACCTG
The DNA here is from genome assembly GCA_000620205.1 of Geodermatophilaceae bacterium URHA0031. Taxonomy (GTDB): domain Bacteria; phylum Actinomycetota; class Actinomycetes; order Mycobacteriales; family Geodermatophilaceae; genus Modestobacter. The sequence continues at coordinate 435,734 of JHVP01000002.1, forward strand.
GCGGGCCAGGAGCACGTGCTCCTTGGTCTGCGGCATCGGGCCGTCGGTCGCCGCGACCACCAGGATCGCGCCGTCCATCTGCGCGGCACCGGTGATCATGTTCTTGATGTAGTCGGCGTGCCCGGGGCAGTCGACGTGCGCGTAGTGCCGGTTCTCGGTCTGGTACTCCACGTGGGCGATCGAGATCGTGATCCCACGCGCCTTCTCCTCGGGCGCCTTGTCGATCTGGTCGAACGCGGACGCCTCGTTGAGGTTCGGGTACTTGTCGTGCAGGACCTTGGTGATCGCCGCCGTCAGCGTCGTCTTCCCGTGGTCGATGTGCCCGATGGTGCCGATGTTGACGTGCGGCTTGGTCCGCTCGAACTTGGCCTTGGCCACTGGGTTCCTCTCTTCGTGTGGTTCGCAGTCGTACGCGAGTCTGGGGGTGCGGGCGGTGCTGGCCGGCCGCGGGCAGGGCCCGCGGCCGACTGGTGGTTACTCGCCGGTCGCCTTGGCGATGATCTCCTTGGCGACGTTGGCCGGGACCTCGGCGTACGAGTCGAACACCATGGTGTAGCTCGCCCGTCCCTGGGTGCGGCTGCGCAGGTCGCCCACGTAGCCGAACATCTCCGACAGCGGCACCAGGGCCCGGACGACGCGGGCGCCGGAGCGCTCCTCCATCGCCTGGATGGTCCCGCGGCGGGAGTTCAGGTCGCCGATCACGTCGCCCATGTAGTCCTCGGGGGTGACGACCTCGACGGCCATCAGCGGCTCGAGCAGGGCCGGGCTGGCCTTGCGGGCGGCCTCCTTGAAGACCATCGAGCCGGCGATCTTGAAGGCCATCTCCGAGGAGTCGACCTCGTGGTACTGACCGTCGATCAGCGTCGCCTTCACGCCGACCATCGGGTACCCGGCGAGGATGCCGTACTGCATGGCGTCCTGCATGCCGGCGTCGACCGAGGGGATGTACTCCCGCGGGATGCGACCACCGGTGACGGCGTTCTCGAACTCGTAGGTCGGACCGTCGGCCGCGACCTCGAGGGGCTCGATCGTGACCTGGACCTTCGCGAACTGGCCGGACCCACCCGTCTGCTTCTTGTGGGTGTAGTCGACCTTCTCGACCCGCTTGCGGATCGTCTCGCGGTAGGCGACCTGCGGCTTGCCGACGTTGGCCTCGACGCGGAACTCGCGACGCATCCGGTCGACCAGGATCTCCAGGTGGAGCTCACCCATGCCGGAGATGACGGTCTGACCGGTCTCCTCGTCCAGGCGGACCTGGAACGTCGGGTCCTCCTCGGCGAGCTTCTGGATCGCGGTGCCCAGCTTCTCCTGGTCGCCCTTGGTCTTCGGCTCGATGGCCACCGAGATGACCGGCGCGGGGAAGGTCATCGACTCGAGGATCACCGGGCTCTGCGGGTCGCAGAGGGTGTCACCCGTCGTCGTCTGCTTCATCCCGTTGACGGCCACGATCTCGCCGGCGCCCACGCCCGCACGCTCTTCGCGCTTGTTCGCGTGCATCTGGTAGATCTTGCCGACCCGCTCCTTGCGGTCCTTGGTGCTGTTCAGCACCGGGGAGCCCGCGTCGAGCTTGCCGGAGTAGACCCGGATGTAGGTCAGCTTGCCCAGGTGCTGGTCGGTCTGGATCTTGAAGGCCAGCGCCGAGAACGGCTCGTTCTCGTCGGCGTGCCGCAGGACCTCGGTCTCGCCGTCGAGCGCGGTGCCGACGATCGCCTCGATGTCCAGCGGGCTGGGCAGGTAGTCCACGACACCGTCGAGCAGGGGCTGCACGCCCTTGTTCTTGAAGGCGGTGCCGGTGAGGACCGGGTTGACCTGGCCGGCGATGGTGGCCTTGCGGATGGCCGCCTTGAGCCGGTCGACGGAGATCTCCTCGCCGCCGAGGTAGTCCTCCATCAGCGCGTCGTCGAAGTCCGCGATGTTCTCGAGCAGCTTCTCGCGGTACTCGGCGGCCTGGTCGGCGAGCTCGGCCGGGATCTCCTCGATGGCGTAGTCCTCGCCCATCGCGGTCTCGCCGCGCCAGGTGAGGGCCCGCATCTGGACCAGGTCGACGACGCCGATGAAGTCGGCCTCGGCACCGATCGGCAGCTGCAGGACCAGGGGGTTGGCGGCGAGCCGCTCGACCATCATGTCCACGCAGCGGAAGAAGTCGGCCCCGGTGCGGTCGAGCTTGTTGACGAAGCACATGCGCGGGACGCCGTACTTCTCGGCCTGACGCCACACCTGCTCGGTCTGCGGCTCGACACCGGCGACACCGTCGTAGACGGCGACCGCACCGTCGAGCACCCGCAGCGACCGCTCCACCTCGACGGTGAAGTCGACGTGCCCGGGGGTGTCGATGATGTTGATGTCGTGGCCGTTCCAGGAGCACTTCGTCGCGGCCGACGTGATCGTGATGCCGCGCTCCTGCTCCTGCTCCATCCAGTCCATCGTGGCCGCGCCGTCGTGGACTTCACCGATCTTGTAGTTGATGCCGGTGTAGAAGAGGATCCGCTCGGTCGTCGTCGTCTTGCCGGCGTCGATGTGCGCCATGATCCCGATGTTGCGGGTCTTGGCGAGTTGGGCCTCGTTCTGGGCCATTACGTCACTCCTCTTCTTCCTCGTCCGCGCGCGGTGCTCGGGGATCGCCCGGGGTCACCGCGGGCAGCGGCTGCTGGTGGACTGCGGTCACCAGCGGTAGTGCGCGAAGGCCTTGTTCGACTCGGCCATCTTGTGGGTGTCCTCGCGACGCTTGACCGCGGCGCCCAGACCGTTGCTGGCGTCCAGCAGCTCGTTCATGAGGCGCTCGGTCATCGTCTTCTCGCGACGGCCGCGGCTGTACTGGATCAGCCAGCGCAGGCCGAGGGTCGTGCTGCGGGAGGCGCGGACCTCGATCGGCACCTGGTAGGTCGCACCACCGACACGGCGGCTGCGGACCTCGAGGGCCGGCTTGACGTTGTCCAACGCGCGCTTGAGCGTGACCACCGGGTCGGTGTCGTTCTTGGCACGGACGCCCTCGAGGGCGCCGTAGACGATCGCCTCGGCGACCGAGCGCTTGCCGTCGACGAGCACCTTGTTCACCAGCTGGGTCACCAGCGGCGACTGGTACACCGGGTCGGCGACGAGCGGACGACGGGGAGCGGGTCCCTTGCGAGGCATGTCAGCTCTTCTCCTTCTTCGCGCCGTACCGGCTGCGAGCCTGCTTGCGGTTGCGGACGCCCTGGGTGTCCAGCGAGCCGCGGATGATCTTGTAGCGCACGCCCGGCAGGTCCTTCACGCGGCCACCGCGCACGAGCACCATGGAGTGCTCCTGCAGGTTGTGGCCGACGCCCGGGATGTAGGCGGTCACCTCGATGCCGCTGGTCAGCCGGACGCGGGCGACCTTGCGCAGCGCCGAGTTCGGCTTCTTCGGGGTCGTGGTGTACACGCGGGTGCACACCCCGCGGCGCTGGGGAGAACCCTTGAGCGCCGGGGTCTTGGTCTTCTCGACCTTGTCCTCGCGGCCCTTGCGGACCAGCTGGTTGATCGTGGGCATGGGTGGCCTGGATCTCCTACCTGCGCTGGGTCGTGCTGTGGATGTGGTGCGTGCCTGTGTGTGCCCGGTCGCCCGGCCCGTCCGATTCTGGCCGTGACCCACCGTCCGGCCCCCGCGCTCGGGCGTGTTGCCCCTCGCGAGAACCGGCCAGCTGATCGAGCCGGACTCGTCGCTCCTCGCCGGTCGGCGCGGCCACACCACCTTGCAGTGGCCCCGTCGTGGACGGGCGTGGCCCCTGTCGGCCGGCCGGTCGCGAGGACCGGTGGGCGTCGAGGTGCACCGCGAACAGGAGCAGGCCCAGGACACCCTGGGCACAGCTGACCACAGTACCCGGCCGTCTCGACCCGGTCAAAGCCGGGTCGACGTGTGGCCGCGCACCGGACCAGCCGGTCTGTCGCGTACCAACCGCGACCGGCGGTGGGCCATTCCCGGGTGGGTCGTGGGCCGCCGGAGGTCCCCTGCCCGGGGAACGTACCGGACGACGGCAGCGGTGAGGAGGACCGCACGCGCGCGCTGACCACCGCCCGTTCACGTCGCTCCTGTCGTACCCCGGCCCTACCGTCAGTCCCGAACCGCTCACGACCCGTTCGCAGGTCGTGACCACGCCCAGCTGCCCGGAGGTACCGCCGTGCTCCCCGACTCCGCCCGCGACCTGAAGGCCCGGCTCTCCCGGCGGCTGACCGGGGCGCCCACCGCGGTCGCCAGCTCCCTCGACGGGGCGACCCGGTGGAGCGGCGTGGCGCTCGGTCTCGCCCCGGTGGGTCCCGGCCAGGTGCACCTGGCCATCCGGCTGATCGAGCAGGCCGACGCCGACGTGGTGCTGGCCGGGCTGTCCGCCGCTGCCCGGGAGGAGGTCGACGTCCGGGTGATCGGGCAGGTGCGCCCGTCCACCTCCCCCACCGGCCACTCGCCGGCCGAGCTCCAGCAGCGGGTGCGCCCGCTGCGGCCCGGCCTGTCGGTCAGCCACCCGGACGTCACCGCCGGCACGCTCGGCGGCTTCGTCCGACGGCCGGGCACCGACGGCCTGCTGGTCCTGTCCAACAACCACGTGCTGGCCGACAGCGGCGCGGCGTCCGAGGGCGACCCGGTGCTGCAGCCGGGCGTGGCCGACGGCGGGACACCCGGGGACCGGATCGGGACGCTGACGGCCTTCGTCCGGCTCGGCGCCGACCCCGGCAACCTGGTGGACGCCGCCGTGGCCGCCCTGTCCCCCGGCGTGCAGTGCGACCCCTCCGGCTACCCGGGCGGGGCCCTGCTGGCCGAGGTGGCAGCCCCGGACGAGGTGGACCCCGACGAGCTGGTGGAGAAGGTGGGCCGGACGACCGGGCACACCCGCGGCCGGATCACCGCAGTGGAGGTCGACGGCGTGGGGGTGCAGTACGACGACGGCGTGCACACCTTCGACGACCAGGTGGAGATCGAGGGCCTCACCGGGGCCTTCAGCGCCGGCGGGGACAGCGGCTCGGTGATCTGGCGCAGCCGGGACCGCGCACCGTTGGGTCTGCTGTTCGCCGGCTCCACCGAGGGCGGCACCGCCGGCGGCGGGGTCACCTTCGCCAACCCGCTGGCCACGGTGCTCCGCGAGCTGGGGGTGGAGTGGGTGTCCAGCGCGGGCTGAGGGGCGCATCATGGGGTCATGACCGACCGCGCCGCCGCCCGGGCCGCCAAGTCCGCCCTGGCCCAGCGTCTCGCCACCGACCCCGGCGTCGCCGCGGTGGGCCTGGCGCGCCAGGACGCGGAGTACGTGGTGCGGGTGGACCTCACCGAGGCCGGCGTCGGCACCCGGGTCCCCCGGGACGTCGACGGCGTCCGCGTCGTGACGCACGTGATCGGCACCGTCCACCCGCTCTGACGAAGGACCCCCTGCCCCCCACCACTCGCACGCTCGCGGCGGGCCCCTGCAGGAGGCCGAAAGACCGGTAGCCTCCGCTGATGCGCATCGGGATCCAGGCCAGTTACAGCGGGGACTTCCAGCAGACCGCGGCGGAGGTCCGCGACCTGGAGTCCGCCGGGCTCGACGTCGCGATGGTCGCCGAGGTCTACACGTTCGACTCGGTGAGCCAGCTGGGCTACCTGGCGGCCGTCACCGAGCGGGTCGAGCTGATGAGCGGCATCTTCCCGATCTACAGCCGCACCCCCGCGCTGATCGCGATGACCGCCGCCGGGCTGGACTTCGTGTCCGGGGGCCGCTTCACCCTCGGCCTGGGGGCATCGGGTCCGCAGGTCATCGAGGGCTGGCACGGCGTCCCCTACGACGCCCCGCTGCAGCGCACCCGCGAGATCGTCGAGATCTGCCGGCAGGTGTGGCGCCGGGAGCGGCTGGTCCACGAGGGCACGAAGTACACGGTGCCGCTGCCGGCCGACCAGGGCACCGGGCTGGGCAAGCCGCTCAAGCTGATCAACACCCCGGTGCGGGAGCGGATCCCGGTGCTGCTGGCCGCGCTCGGCCCGAAGAACGTCGAGCTGGCCGCCGAGATCGCGGAGAAGTGGGAGCCGATCTTCTTCCACCCCGAGCGGGCGGCCGACGTCTGGGGCGCCTCGCTCGCGGCGGGCACCGCCAAGCGCGACCCGGCGCTGGGCGACCTGGACGTGGTCGTCGGCGTGCCGGTCGCGATCGGCGAGGACGTCGAGCACCTGCTCGACGCCGTCCGCCCGGGGATCGCGCTCTACGTGGGGGGCATGGGCGCCAAGGGCAAGAACTTCTACAACGACCTGGCCCGCCGCTACGGCTACGAGGCCGAGGCGGAGACCATCCAGGAGCTCTACCTCGCCGGGCGCAAGGACGAGGCGGCGGCCGCCGTCCCGGAGGACCTGGTGCGGGCCACCTCGCTGATCGGCCCGGAGTCCTACGTCGCAGAGCGGATCGCCGCCTTCGCCGAGGCGGGCGTCACCACCATCAACCTGCAGCCGATGGACGACAGCCGCGAGAACCGCCTGCGCACGGTCGAGAAGATGCGCGAGCTCGCCGACCGCTGACCCCGGAGCACCACCGGCTGTTGCGTCACGTGACGGCCGCCGCACGCAGAAGGCCCCGCAGGCGAGTGCCTGCGGGGCCTTCTGTCACTCACTCAGCGCATCAGCGCCAGTCGTACTCCTCGAGCCGGACGGCCTCGCCCGTGCCCTGACCGAAGACGTCCGGGCTGTAGTACTGCCCGTCGTCGTAGCCGGCCATGGTGTAGACGGCGGCGCGCGCCTCCTCGGTGGGCTCGACCGTGATGTTCCGGTAGCGGCTGATCCCGGTACCGGCCGGGATCAGCTTGCCGATGATCACGTTCTCCTTGAGCCCGAGCAGGCTGTCGCTCTTGCCCTGGATCGCGGCGTCGGTGAGCACCTTGGTCGTCTCCTGGAACGAGGCCGCGGACAGCCACGACTCCGTCGCCAGCGACGCCTTGGTGATGCCCATCAGGACCGGGCGGGCCGAGGCCGGCTCGCCACCCTCGGAGACGACCCGACGGTTCTCGGTCTCGAAGATCGTCCGCTCGACCAGCGCCCCGGGCAGGAACTCCGTCGCGCCCGAGTCGATGATGGTCACCCGCTTCAGCATCTGCCGGATGATCACCTCGATGTGCTTGTCGTGGATCGACACACCCTGGCTGCGGTAGACCTCCTGGACCTCGCGGACGAGGTGCAGCTGCACCTCGCGGGGGCCCATGATCCGCAGCACCTCGTGCGGGTCGACCGCACCCTCGGTCAGCTGCTCGCCGACCTCGACGTGGCCGCCGTCCTCGACCCGCAGCCGCGAGCGACGCGACAGCTTGTCGTAGACGACCTCGTCGGAGCCGTCGTCCGGGGTGATGGTCAGCTTCCGGAACTGGTCGCCGTCCTCGATCCGGACGGTGCCGGCGAGCTCGGCGATCGGGGCCTTGCCCTTGGGGACGCGGGCCTCGAAGAGCTCGACCACACGCGGCAGACCGTGGGTGATGTCCGCCCCGGCCACACCACCGGTGTGGAAGGTGCGCATCGTCAGCTGGGTACCGGGCTCACCGATCGACTGGGCGGCGATGATGCCGACCGCCTCGCCGACGTCCACCAGCTTGCCGGACGCGAGCGACCGGCCGTAGCAGGTGGCGCAGGTGCCCAGCAGCGACTCACAGGTGAGCACGCAGCGGACCTTGACCTCGGACACCCCGGCGTCGACCAGCTGGGCGATGAGCACGTCGCCCAGGTCGGCACCGGCCTGCGCGATCAGCGTGCCGTCGGCGGCGACCACGTCGGCGGCCAGCGCACGGGCGTACACGCTGGTCTCCACGTGGGCGTCACGGGTGACCTTGCCGTCGAGCACGGTGCCGATCGGCATGATCACGCCACGCTCGGTGCCGCAGTCCTCCTCGCGGATGATGACGTCCTGCGAGACGTCGACCAGCCGGCGGGTGAGGTACCCGGAGTCGGCGGTCCGCAGCGCGGTGTCCGCCAGGCCCTTGCGGGCACCGTGCGTGGAGATGAAGTACTCCAGCACGGACAGACCCTCCCGGAAGTTGGCCTTGATCGGCCGCGGGATGATCTCGCCCTTCGGGTTGGCCACCAGGCCGCGCATGCCGGCGATCTGGCTGATCTGCATCATGTTGCCGCGGGCGCCGGAGTTGACCATGACCCAGACCGGGTTGGTGGTCGGGAAGTTGTCCACCATCGCCTGGCTGACCTCGGCCCGGGCACGGGTCCAGATCTCGATGAGCTCGGAACGACGCTCGGCGTCGGTGATGACGCCGCGCTCGTACTGGCGCTCGATCTTGCGGGCCTCGTCCTCGTGCCGGTCCAGGATCGACTGCTTGACCGGCGGGGTGACGACGTCGTCGATGGCGATCGTGACACCCGACCGCGTCGCCCAGCGGAAGCCGGCCGACTTGAGAGCGTCCAGCGTCGCCGCCACCTGCACCTTGGGGTACCGCTCGGCGAGGTCGTTGACGATCGCGCCCAGCGCCTTCTTCGGCACCTGGTAGTTGACGAACGGGTAGTCCTCGGGCAGGGCCTCGTTGAACAGGACCCGGCCCAGGCTGGTCGAGATGAGCGCCGGCTGACCGGGCTCCCAGTCCTCGGGCGCGACCCACGGGTCGTTGGGCCCGTTGTCCACGCCGAAGACCTCGTCCAGCCGGATGGTCACCCGCTCCTGCAGCCCCAGCGCGCCCTGGTCGAACGCCATGATCGCCTCGGCGGTCGTGGCGTACGCCCGGGCCCGCTCGCCCTCGGCCACCTCGGCCGACCCGGCGAGGGTCGTGAGGTGGTAGAGGCCCAGCACCATGTCCTGGGTCGGCGCGGTGATCGGACGACCGTCGGCCGGGCTCAGGATGTTGTTGCTGGACAGCATGAGGATGCGGGCTTCCGCCTGCGCCTCGGCCGACAGCGGCAGGTGCACCGCCATCTGGTCGCCGTCGAAGTCCGCGTTGAAGGCGGTGCAGACCAGCGGGTGGATCTGGATGGCCTTGCCCTCGACCAGCTGGGGCTCGAAGGCCTGGATGCCCAGGCGGTGCAGCGTCGGTGCACGGTTCAGCAGCACCGGGTGCTCGGTGATGACCTCCTCGAGCACGTCCCACACGACCGGCCGCGCGCGCTCCACCATCCGCTTGGCGGACTTGATGTTCTGCGCGTGGTTGAGGTCCACCAGCCGCTTCATCACGAAGGGCTTGAACAGCTCCAGCGCCATCTGCTTGGGCAGACCGCACTGGTGCAGCTTGAGCTGCGGGCCGACGACGATGACCGAACGGCCGGAGTAGTCGACGCGCTTGCCCAGCAGGTTCTGCCGGAACCGGCCCTGCTTGCCCTTGAGCAGGTCGCTCAGGGACTTCAGCGGGCGGTTGCCCGGGCCGGTGACCGGACGGCCGCGACGGCCGTTGTCGAACAGCGCGTCCACGGACTCCTGGAGCATCCGCTTCTCGTTGTTGACGATGATCTCCGGCGCGCCCAGGTCGAGCAGCCGCTTGAGCCGGTTGTTCCGGTTGATCACCCGGCGGTACAGGTCGTTCATGTCGCTGGTGGCGAAGCGGCCACCGTCGAGCTGCACCATCGGGCGCAGGTCCGGCGGGATGACCGGCACGCAGTCCAGGACCATGCCCATCGGCGAGTTCTGGGTCTGCTGGAACGCCGCGACGACCTTGAGCCGCTTGAGGGCCCGCAGCTTGCGCTGGCCCTTGCCGCTGCGGATCGTCTCGCGCAGCGAGACGGCCTCGGCGTCGAGGTCGAAGCCGGCGAGCAGCTTCTGCAGCGCCGCGGCACCCATGCCGCCCTCGAAGTACTCACCGAAGCGGTCGCGCAGCTCGCGGTAGAGGCCCTCGTCGGCGATGAGCTGCTTGACCTCCAGCTTGCGGAAGGTGTCCATCACCTCTTCGAGGCGGTCGATCTCCCGCTGGGCGCGGTCACGCAGCTGGCGCATCTCGCGCTCGCCGCCCTCGCGCACCTTGCGGCGCACGTCGGACTTGGCACCCTCGGCCTCGAGCTCGGCGAGGTCGGCCTCCAGCTTCTGCTGGCGGGCCTCCACGTCGGCGTCGCGGCGGGACTCGAGGTTGTGCTTCTCCGCGCTGATCTCGGCCTCGACGGTCGGCAGGTCGCGGTGGCGCGCCTCGTCGTCGACGGAGGTGATCATGTACGCAGCGAAGTAGATGATCTTCTCGAGGTCCTTGGGCGCCAGGTCGAGCAGGTAGCCCAGACGCGAGGGGACGCCCTTGAAGAACCAGATGTGGGTGACCGGCGCGGCCAGCTCGATGTGGCCCATCCGCTCACGACGGACCTTGGCGCGAGTGACCTCGACGCCGCAGCGCTCGCAGATGATGCCCTTGAAGCGGACGCGCTTGTACTTGCCGCAGTAGCACTCCCAGTCCCGGGTGGGACCGAAGATCTTCTCGCAGAACAGGCCGTCCTTCTCCGGACGGAGCGTGCGGTAGTTGATGGTCTCGGGCTTCTTCACCTCACCGTGTGACCACTGGCGGATGTCGTCTCCGCTGGCCAGACCGATGCGCAGTTCGTCGAAGAAGTTGACGTCGAGCACTCGATGTACCCCTTTCCGGGGCTAGTTCTTCGCTTCTTTTCGAAAGGGTGTGGTGCCGGCCGGCCCTGGTCGCCCAGGGCCGGCCGGCCGCCGATCAGACGTCTTCGACGGACGACGGCTCGCGGCGGCTGAGGTCGATGCCCAGCTCCTCCGCGGCCCGGAAGACCTCGTCGTCGGTGTCGCGCAGCTCGATCGCCTGGCCGTCGCCGGAGAGGACCTCCACGTTCAGGCAGAGCGACTGGAGCTCCTTGAGCAACACCTTGAACGACTCCGGGATGCCCGGCTCGGGGATGTTCTCGCCCTTGACGATCGCCTCGTAGACCTTGACCCGGCCCAGGATGTCGTCGGACTTGATGGTGAGCAGCTCCTGCAGCGCGTACGCCGCGCCGTAGGCCTGCATCGCCCAGCACTCCATCTCACCGAAGCGCTGGCCACCGAACTGCGCCTTACCACCCAGCGGCTGCTGCGTGATCATCGAGTACGGCCCGGTCGACCGAGCGTGGATCTTGTCGTCGACGAGGTGCAGCAGCTTCAGGATGTAGACGTAGCCCACCGAGATCGGCTCGGGGAAGGGCTCCCCGGAACGGCCGTCGAACAGCCGCGCCTTGCCGGTCTCCTTGACCATCCGGTCGCCGTCGCGGTTCGGGATCGTCGAGCCGAGCAGGCCGATGATCTCGTCCTCCTTGGCGCCGTCGAAGACCGGCGTCGCGGTGCGGGTGCCCGGAGCGGCCTGGCGCGCAGCACCCGGCAGCTTGGCCGCCCACTCCGGCGTCCCCTCGACCTCCCAGCCCTGCTTGGCGATCCACCCGAGGTGGGTCTCCAGGACCTGGCCGACGTTCATCCGGCCGGGCACGCCCAGCGGGTTGAGCACGATGTCGACCGGCGTGCCGTCCTCGAGGAACGGCATGTCCTCCTGCGGGAGGATCTTGGAGATGACGCCCTTGTTCCCGTGCCGGCCGGCCAGCTTGTCGCCGTCGCTGATCTTGCGCATCTGGGCCACGTAGACCCGGATGAGCTCGTTCACGCCGGCGGGCAGCTCGTCGCCGTCCTCGCGGGAGAACACCCGGACGCCGATGACCTTGCCGGACTCACCGTGCTTGACCTTCAGCGACGTGTCGCGGACCTCGCGGGCCTTCTCACCGAAGATCGCGCGCAGCAGCCGCTCCTCGGGGGTCAGCTCCGTCTCACCCTTGGGGGTGACCTTGCCGACCAGGATGTCGCCGGGGACGACCTCGGCACCGATCCGGATGATCCCGCGCTCGTCGAGGTCGGCGAGGACCTCCTCGGAGACGTTCGGGATGTCCCGGGTGATCTCCTCGGCACCGAGCTTGGTGTCGCGGGCGTCGACCTCGAACTCCTCGATGTGGATCGAGGACAGGACGTCGTCCTGCACGAGGCGCTGCGACAGGATGATCGCGTCCTCGTAGTTGTGGCCCTCCCACGGCATGAAGGCGACGAGCAGGTTCTTGCCCAGCGCCATCTCGCCCTCGTCGGTGCACGGCCCGTCGGCGACGACCTGACCGACCTCGACCCGCTGGCCCTCCTGGACGACCGGGCTCTGGTTGATCGAGGTGCCCTGGTTCGAGCGCCGGAACTTCAGCAGCCGGTAGGTCTGCCGGGTCCCGTCGTCGGCCATCACGGTGACGTAGTCGGCGGTGGAGTCCTCGACCACACCGGCCTTCTCGGCCACCACGACGTCACCGGCGTCGACGGCGGCACGCAGCTCCATGCCGGTGCCGACCAGCGGCGCCTCGCTGCGCAGCAGCGGGACGGCCTGACGCTGCATGTTCGCGCCCATCAGGGCGCGGTTGGCGTCGTCGTGCTCCAGGAACGGGATCATCGCCGTCGCGACCGAGGTCATCTGCCGCGGCGAGACGTCCATGTAGTCGACGTTCTCGGGAGCGAGGTAGTCGACCTCACCGCCCTTGGTGCGGACCAGGACCCGCTCCTCGGCGAGGCGGCCCTGCGCGTCGAGCGGGCTGTTGGCCTGCGCGACGACGAAGCGGTCCTCCTCGTCGGCGGTCAGGTAGTCGATCTGGTCGGTGACCTGGCCGTTCTCGACCTTGCGGTACGGCGTCTCGATGAAGCCGAACGGGTTCACCCGGCCGAAGGAGGACAGCGAGCCGATCAGGCCGATGTTCGGACCCTCAGGGGTCTCGATCGGGCACATCCGGCCGTAGTGGCTCGGGTGCACGTCGCGGACCTCCATGCCCGCGCGCTCACGGGACAGACCGCCCGGACCCAGCGCCGACAGGCGGCGCTTGTGGGTCAGGCCCGCGAGCGGGTTGGTCTGGTCCATGAACTGCGAGAGCTGGCTGGTGCCGAAGAACTCCTTGATGGAGGCGACGACCGGCCGGATGTTGATCAGGGTCTGCGGCGTGATCGCCTCGACGTCCTGGGTCGTCATCCGCTCGCGGACGACGCGCTCCATGCGGGACAGGCCGACCCGGATCTGGTTCTGGATCAGCTCGCCGACCGTGCGCAGGCGACGGTTGCCGAAGTGGTCGATGTCGTCGACGCCGTGCTCGGGCTCGCCGGCGTGCAGGCGCACGACGTACTCGATGGTGGCGACGATGTCGTCCTCGGTCAGCGTCGAGGTGCCCTGCGGGACCTCCACGCCGAGCTTCTTGTTCACCTTGTAGCGGCCGACCTTGGCCAGGTCGTAGCGCTTGGGGTTGAAGAAGAGGTTCTCCAGCAGCGCCTGCGCCGACTCACGCGTCGGCGGCTCGCCCGGGCGCAGCTTGCGGTAGATGTCCAGCAGCGCCTCGTCCTGGCCGGCGATGTGGTCCTTCTCCAGGGTGGCCAGCATCGTGGGCGACCACTGGAAGTGCTCGCGGATGCGGTCCTCGGTCCAGCCGAGGGCCTTGAGCAGGACGCTGACCGGCTGGCGGCGCTTGCGGTCGATCCGGACGCCGACCGTGTCGCGCTTGTCGACGTCGAACTCCAGCCACGCACCGCGGCTGGGGATGACCTTGGCGCTGTAGACGTCCTTGTCCGACGTCTTGTCCAGGGTCTTGTCGAAGTAGACGCCCGGGCTGCGGACCAGCTGGGAGACGACCACGCGCTCGGTCCCGTTGATGACGAACGTGCCCTTGCTCGTCATGATCGGGAAGTCGCCCATGAACACCGTCTGGCTCTTGATCTCACCGGTGGTGTTGTTCATGAACTCGGCGGTGACGAACAGCGGCGCCGCGTAGGTCATGTCCTTGTCCTTGCACTCCTCGAGGGACGCCTTGACGTCCTCGAAGCGCGGGTTGGAGAAGGACAGGGACATCGAGCCGCTGAAGTCCTCGATCGGCGAGATCTCCTCGAGGATCTCGGCCAGACCGCCGACGGCGTCGGCCTGCTCCTCGGGGGCGAGCGTGGCCTTCCACTGCGGGCTGCCGACCAGCCAGTCGAAGGAGGCCGTCTGCAGGGCCAGGAGGTCGGGGACCTCGAGGGGCTCGCGGATCTTGGCGAACGAGACGCGGAGCGGTGCGCCGGGGATCTTCTGCTGGTCGGCGCCGCCGGTGCGGGGACCGGGCTGCGGCTCGACCGGGGTGGTCCGGGTGGTACCTGACTCGGTGGTGCCGGGGGTGATGCTGGTGGGGCGAGAGCCTGCCAAGATGCGTCCTTCCAAGGACCTCACGACGTGCGGGCGGGTGCTTTTCGTCCTGGGTCGTCGTCGGTATCGGCGAGGCTGACCGCGGATGCCAGTCCCGCCAGAGGCGTCAACACGGGGTGGCCCGGAACCGTTCCCGGGCACCCCTGGTGACCCGTGTCGGCGGGTTGGCAGTCAGAGGGCAGCGCAACAGGAGACCCTACCCCTTCTGCGCGCCGGTGTCCACGTCGGCTGCCGGAGGGGCCCGGGACCCACCCCGGAGGGTGGCCGGCGCCCACCGGTGCCGGGGCGGGAGCGACGCCTCCGCGAGGAGGGGCCGGGCCGCCAGGAGCGGGGCGGAGCGAGGTCGGTCGCAGCAGATGATGCCAGGGCATCCCCGGTACGGACAGTCGCGGCGCGCGGGTGTCGTCGGAGCGGGCCCGTCTGCCGGGCGCGGAGACGTGCTCCGGCACGCGACAGGGGCCGCCCTCCGGGAGGAGGACGGCCCCTGTACGCGTGCGGGGTGGTGCAGCGCCCGGCTCAGCGAGCCGGGCGGGAGGTCACGTGACCGTGACGTACCCGGCAGTCCAGACCGCCGGGTGCGAGGTCACTTGACGGTGACGGTGGCGCCGGCGCCCTCGAGAGAGGCCTTGGCCTTGTCGGCGGCGTCCTTGGCGACCTTCTCCAGCACCGGCTTGGGCGCGTTGTCGACCAGGTCCTTGGCCTCCTTGAGGCCGAGCGAGGTCAGCGTGCGCACCTCCTTGATGACCTGGATCTTCTTGTCACCGGCAGACTCGAGGATGACGTCGAACTCGTCCTGCTCGGCAGCGGCCTCGGGGGCAGCGCCACCGCCGACGGGGCCGGCGGCCGCAACGGCGACGGGGGCAGCGGCGGTGACGTCGAAGGTCTCCTCAAACTGCTTCACGAAGTCGGACAGCTCCAGGAGGGTCATCTCCTTGAAGGCGTCGAGCAGCTCGTCGGAAGAGAGCTTGGCCATGGTGTCTCCTTGGGGGTCAGTCGGTGCTGGCCGCGGTGTCCGCGGCAGCATCGGTCGTGTCGGGGGTGGTGTCAGCAGCAGCAACATCGCCGGTCGGGGCGTCCCCGGCGGCCGGAGCGGAGGCGCCCTCGGCGGACTCCTTCTTCTCCTGCAGCGCGGCGGCCAGCCGGGCGACCTGCGACAGCGGGGCCTGGAACAGCCCGGCCGCCTTGGTGAGGTTGCCCTTCATCGCGCCGGCCAGCTTGGCCAGCAGGACCTCACGGGGCTCGACGTCGGCGAGGCGCGAGACCTCGGCTGCGTCGACCGTGCGGCCCTCGACCACGCCACCCTTGATGACGAGCAGGGGGTTGGCGCGGCTGAAGTCGCGGATGGCCTTCGCGGCCTCGACCGGGTCGCCCTCGATGAAGGCGATCGCGGTGGGACCGGTGAGCAGCGGGGCCAGGTCGGTGTGACCGACCGAGTCCGCCGCCCGCTTCGTCAGGGTGTTCTTGACGACGGCGTAGCTGCTGCCCGCACCGAGGGAACGGCGCAGCTGGGTCAGCTGCGCCACGGTCAGCCCGCGGTACTCGGTGAGCACGGCCGCGCTGGAGTTGTTGAACCGCTCGGTGATCTCCTCGATCACCGCGGCCTTCGCCTGCGTGGGCATGGGCCTCCTCTCGTCTGTCGGGCGACCACCGGCGGCGTGCGCCCGGGGCGATCTGGGCCCGGAGACGAGGAACGCCCCGGCGCAGAGCGCACGGGGCGAGGGACGGGTCGGGTTCCGGGACGAGCCCGGGCCACGACGCGTTCGTCGAACCGTCCACCTGCGCGGGTCGCCCGGACATCCGGACCTTCGATCGCACGCGGGCGTGCGACGACCATGCGGTCTTGGGGGGAACAGCGCCCAATGTACGCCATCCCCCGGCCCGCCCGCCAACGGCCCAGGACGCCGAACGGCGCCGCCCCCCGGAGGGACGGCGCCGTTCTCTGGTGCAGGGCTCTTGTTGCAGGGCTTCGCCCGGCCCCCTGCAGGGTCCCGCCACGAGCCTGCGAGTGGGGGGGTGTTTGTTCAGGCGGAGGGCTCGTCCACGAGCAGGTTGCGGGTGCGGTTCGGGTCGACCGGGATGCCCGGGCCCATGGTGGTCGAGACGGTGACCTTCTTGACGTACCGGCCCTTGGCGGCCGACGGCTTGGCGCGGAGCACCTCGTCGAGCGCGGCGGCGTAGTTCTCCACCAGCTTGGCCTCGTCGAAGGAGGTCTTGCCGATCACCAGGTGAAGGTTGGCCTGCTTGTCGACGCGGAAGTTGATCTTCCCGCCCTTGATGTCGGCCACGGCCTTGGTGACGTCGGGGGTCACGGTGCCGGTCTTCGGGTTCGGCATCAGGCCACGGGGGCCGAGGATGCGGGCGATCCGGCCGACCTTGGCCATCTGGTCGGGCGTCGCGATCGCGGCGTCGAAGTCCAGGAAGCCGCCCTGGATCCGCTCGATCAGGTCGTCTGAGCCGACGACGTCGGCGCCGGCGGCCTCGGCCTGGGCGGCCTTGTCACCGGTGGCGAAGACGATGACGCGGGCGGTCTTGCCGGTGCCGTGCGGCAGGTTGACCGTGCCGCGGACCATCTGGTCGGCCTTGCGGGGGTCGACCCCGAGGCGGATCGCGACCTCGACAGTGGCGTCGTACTTCGTGGTGGAGGTCTGCTTGGCGAGGCCGGCGGCCTGCAGCGGGCTGTAGAGCGTGCTGCCGTCGACGAGCTCGGCGACCTTGCGGTAGTTCTTGCCGTGCTTGGCCATGGTGGTGCTCCTTCCCCCGGAACGGGGTCGTGTGGTGAACGGGCCTGGCCGGCCCTCCCACGGTGGTGAGTGCTGCAGTGGTGCCAACGCCGCTGGGGTCAGCGACCTTCCCTCACTTGACCGTGATGCCCATCGACCGGGCGGTGCCGGCGATGATCTTCTCGGCCTGCTCGAGGTCGTTGGCGTTGAGATCGGCCATCTTGGTCTGCGCGATCTCCCGGACCTGGTCACGGGTGACGGTGGCGACCTTGGTCTTGTGCGGCTCGCCCGAGCCCTTCTCCACCCCGGCGGCCTTGAGCAGCATGCGCGCGGCCGGCGGCGTCTTGGTGACGAAGGTGAACGACCGGTCCTCGAAGACCGAGATCTCGACGGGGATGACGTTGCCGCGCTGCGACTCCGTCGCAGCGTTGTAGGCCTTGCAGAACTCCATGATGTTCACGCCGTGCTGACCGAGGGCCGGGCCCACGGGCGGCGCGGGGGTGGCCGCACCGGCGTTGATCTGGAGCTTGATGACCGCGGTCAACCGCTTCCTGGGGGGCATGACTACCTTCTTCTCTGCTGATCAGGGGAGTGCAGGCGCACTCAGGTCAGATCTTGGTGACCTGGGTGAACGACAGCTCGACCGGCGTCTCGCGGCCGAAGATGGAGACGAGGACCTGGAGCTTCTGCTGCTCGGGGTTGATCTCGTTGATGGTGGCCGGCAGCGTCGCGAACGGACCGTCCATGACGGTGACGGACTCGCCGACCTCGAACTCGACGACGGTCGTCGCGGAGGCGGCGGGCGCGGCCTCGGCGGCCGCGGCCGGCTTCTCGGTGACCGCCGGCACCAGCAGGTTGACGACCTCGTCGATGCTCAGCGGGGAGGGCTTGGAGGTGGCGCCGACGAAGCCGGTGACACCGGGGGTGTTGCGCACCGCGCCCCAGGACTCGTCGTTGAGGTCCATCCGGACCAGCAGGTACCCGGGCAGCTTCTTGCGGTTGACCTGGGTCCGCTTGCCGTTCTTGATCTCGGTGACCTCCTCGGTGGGCACCTCGATCTGGAAGATGTAGTCCTCCATGTCCAGCGACGTGATCCGGGACTCGAGGTTGGTCTTCACCTTGTTCTCGTAGCCCGCGTAGGAATGGATCACGTACCAGTCGCCGAACTGGCTGCGCAGCGTCGAGCGCAGCGCCTCGGCCGGGTCCTCGTCGTGCTCGGCGGCGTCCTCGAGGGTGTCGGTGACCAGCGGGTCGTGGTCGGGCGCCGGCTCGGCCAGCGGGTCACCGACGAGGCTGTCCTGGCTGCCGGTCTCGACGACGGGGGTCACGTCGGCGACCCCGCTGGCGGTGTCCTGGTCGGCGGTGTCGCCGGAGCCCTCGGCGGAGCCGGTCTCGCCGGCGCCCGTCTCGAGGTCGACGCTGCCGCGGACGTCCGCACGCGCGTCGTCGAGGTCGATGCCCTCGACCGCGCTGTCGGTCTCGAAGGGCTCGCGGGGGTCCGTCACTGGGTCTCTTCCTTGTCGGGTGTGGTGCAGGCCAGGGGGCGGGTCAGCCGAAGACGGCGAGCACGCCCTGGGCGAAGGCGATGTCGAGGCCGGCCACCAGCGCCACCATGACCGCGACGAAAACGATCACCACGGTCGTGTAGGTGATCAGCTCCTTGCGGCCGGGCCAGATGACCTTGCGGAGCTCGGCGACGACCTCGCGGAGGAACCGGCCGATGCTGCGCTTCTCGCGCAGCTCGGCGGCGCGGGCCCGCTCCGCGTCGGCGCGGGACCGGGTGCCCTCGCCGCTGCGGGTGGCACCCGTGGGCCGGGTGGCCGGACGGTCGGAGGTGCTGCGCTGCCGGCGGCGCGTGGGTGCGGCGACGACCTTGTCCTCCTCGGACTCGGCCTCCCCGGCGAGGTCGGCCTCGGCGGCCTCGAGCTCGGCGGCGTCCTCGACGCCCGGGGTCTCGGCGTCGATCCGCTCAGCGGTCAGCTCGTCGTCGGCGCGGGCACCGTCGTCCGGCCCGCCGTCCTTCTCCTCGCTCACAGCGCCTCGTTCCTCGGTCGTCGGTCAGGTGGTGGCAGGGGTGACAGGACTTGAACCTGCAGCCTGCGGTTTTGGAGACCGCTGCTCTGCCAATTGAGCTACACCCCTAGGGGACGCCGGGCCGCGTCACGGCGCGACCGAACTCCTCGAGAGGAGCCCCGGGGCACGCCGGTGGCGGGGTCCACTGGCCCCAGGGCGTCGAGTGTACGGGACCGCCGGGAGCGACGGCGAACACGGCAGGTGACCCCCCTCTCGCGGGGGCCGGATCCCACCGGACCAGCGCAGCCGGGTCTGACACGATCGCGCCGTGACCACCGCCCCCGTGCCGGACTCCACGGTGCCGGCCCCGCCACCGGTCCCGCCGGCCGCTCGCCGCGTGTCCCGGCGGGTCGCTGCGATCACCCCGTCGGCGACGTTGGCCGTGGACGCCCGCGCCAAGGCGCTGCGGGCCGCCGGCGCCCCGGTGATCGGCTTCGCCGCGGGTGAGCCCGACTTCCCCTCGCCGCCGCACGTGGTCGCCGCCGCGGTGGCCGCCGCCCAGGACCCGGCCAACCACCGGTACTCCCCGGCGGGCGGGCTGCCCG
The DNA here is from genome assembly GCA_000620205.1 of Geodermatophilaceae bacterium URHA0031. Lineage (GTDB taxonomy): Bacteria > Actinomycetota > Actinomycetes > Mycobacteriales > Geodermatophilaceae > Modestobacter. Next base: position 455,160 of record JHVP01000002.1, read on the forward strand.
AGCTCAAGGAGGCGATCGTCGCCAAGACGCTGCGCGACTCCGGGCTCCACGCCCGACCGGCCGACGTGCTCGTCACGAACGGCGGCAAGCAGGCGGTGCAGGAGGCCCTCGCCACACTGATCGACCCCGGCGACGAGGTGCTGCTGCCGACCCCGTACTGGACGACCTACCCGGAGGCGATCCGGCTGGCCGGCGGGGTCCCGGTGCCCGTGGTCGCCGACGAGGCCAGCGGCTACCTGGTGTCGGTGGGCCAGCTGGAGGCCGCCCGCACCCCGCGCACCCGGCTGCTGCTCTTCTGCTCCCCCGCGAACCCGACGGGGGCGGTGCACCCCGCGGAGGAGGTCGCCGAGATCGGCCGCTGGGCCCTCGACGCCGGCCTGTGGGTGCTCACCGACGAGATCTACGAGCACCTCGTGTACGGCGGGGCCACCGCACCGTCGCTGCCCGCGCTGGTGCCCGAGCTGCAGTCCCGGTGCGTCGTCGTCAACGGCGTCGCGAAGACCTACGCGATGACCGGCTGGCGGGTGGGCTGGCTGCTCGGGCCCGCCGACGTCGTCGCGGCCGCCACCGCCCTCCAGTCGCACTCCACGTCCAACGTCGCCAACGTCTCCCAGCTGGCCGCCGCCGCCGCGCTCACCGGGGACCAGTCCGCCGTCGCGACCATGCGCGCGGCCTTCGACCGCCGCCGGCAGACGATGGTCGGGATGCTCCGGGAGATCCCCGGGATCGCCTGCCCCGAGCCGCAGGGTGCCTTCTACGCCTACCCGTCGGTGAAGGCGCTGCTCGGTCGGCCGATCGCCGGGCGGACCGTGCACACCAGCGTCGAGCTGGCCGAACTGCTGCTGGAGGAGGCCCAGGTCGCCGTCGTCCCCGGCGAGGCGTTCGGGACGCCGGGATACCTGCGGCTGTCCTACGCCCTCGGTGACGACGACCTCGTCGAGGGCGTCTCCCGGATGCAGCGGCTGCTCGGCGAGGCGGGCTGAGGCGGCGCCGTCAGCGGGGCAGGTCCTCGGGGTCGAGCGCCCCGGCCTGCTGCAGCACGGCGAGCGCGGCCGGCAGGTCGGCCAGCGCCGTCCCGACGTCGGCCGGGGTCGCGATGGTCCAGGCCTGTGCGTCGACGTAGCAGCGCAGCGCCGCGTCGAAGGCCTCCGCGCCGGCCTGCTGGCGCGCGGTGAGCAGGGCGGCGGCGCCCTTGCCGTAGACCGCCGTGACGTAGCGGCGGTCGTCGGGGAAGGAGGCCATCGAGCCGCCGACGTCCCCGTCGGTGGCCAGCAGCCGGCTCACCTGGGCCGGGGGCGGGTCGCCGGTCACCGACTGCGCGTAGCTGGCGAACGCCTCGTCCAGCCACGGGTCGCGGAACTGGGAGTCACCGACCATGCCGTAGAACCACATGTGGGCGACCTCGTGCACCAGGACGGTCTCGTCCTCGCTGGCCAGCAGGATCGACGACGGGTACTCGATGCCGCCGCCGAAGTCCGGCAGCCACGGCACGGTGAGCGTCGCGTAGGGGAACGCGCCGAAGCGGGCTGCGAGCTGCTCGATCGCCTGCCCCGTCGCCCGGGCCAGCCGGGCCGGGTCACGACCGGAACCGGGGAGCACCCCGGTGGTCACCCGGACGCCGTCCACCTCGGTCTCGGCGGTGACGAAGGAGCCCGCGGCCACGCTGACGTCCCGGGCGACCGGCTCGTGGGAGGTCCAGGTGCGGCGGCCGCCGCGCTCACGGCTGGGTTCCGCCTGGTCGCCGGTCATCAGCACGGTGAGCGCAGCCGGGGCGTCGACCGAGATGGTGGTGTCGCTGACCGGGCTGCTGGCCGTCTCGCCGGTGAGGGCCACGAACGGGTCGCGCGCCCAGCCGACCCCCGGCTCCCAGGCCAGCAGCGGCGCGCCGCTGGCCCACCAGGAGACGTCCGAGGCGGTGCCCAGCCGCTCGAAGCCGCCTCCGCCGAGGCGGAGCGTGAAGTCCAGTGCGACCTGCGTGGACTCCCCTGGGGCCAGCCGATCGGCCAGGGTCACGACGTAGAGCCCACCGGGGGCGGCCGCCGCCGCGCTCTCGTACCCGCCGCCGGCGACGTCGGCGCCGCGCACCGCGGTGACGGTCAGCTGGTTGCCCAGGGCGGTGGCGTCGGGGCCGTTGGGCACCAGCCGGAAGACGAGCTCCCCGGTCGGCAGGTCGGGGGTGAAGACGACGGTCTCGGTGCCGGTCACCGTCCGCAGGTCGTCGCCGAGGGTGAACTCGAGGTCGACGACGGGCCGGTCGGGGTCGGGCGCGGCGCGCTCCCGGGGGCAGCTCCCGGCACCGGTGGCCGGCGCCGCGCTGGTCGGGGCGGGGGACGCCTCCGGCCCGGTCCCACCGCAGCCGGCGGTGAGCAGCAGCGCGGCCAGGACGACGGGAGCCCGGCGCATCGACGTCCCGCCCGCCGGGTCAGCTCAGCGCGACGACGGCGCGGGCCAGGGACAGCACCTTGTCCCCGCTGCTGGTGACAGTCAGGTCGACGCGCACCCGGCCGTCCTCCCCCACCGCCGCGACCCGCCCGCGGACGGTCAGCTCGGCGCCGGACTCGTCGTCGGGCACCACGACGGGGCGGGAGAACCGCACCTGGTAGTCCACGACGGCCCCGGGGTCCCCGGCCCAGCGGGTGACCGCGCGCACGGCGATGCCGGCGGTGAGCATGCCGTGGGCGATGACGTCGGGCAGGCCCACCTCGCGGGCGACCCGCTCGTTCCAGTGGATGACGTTGAAGTCCCCGGAGGCGCCGGCGTACCGGACCAGGTCCGCGCGGGTGACCCGGGAGCTCTGCTCGGGGAGCTCTGCGCCGACCTCGACGTCGGCCAGCCGGCGGGTCACGCCGCACCCCGGGCGACCAGCATCGAACGGGTGGTGCAGACCGGTTCGCCGTCCTCGGTCGCGAGGTCCACCCGGGTGGTGAGCATGTCGTTGCCGGCGATCGTCTTCACCGCGTCGATCGTGGCGGTGGCGACCAGCCGGTCACCGGCACGGATGGGCCGGTGGTGGGTGAACCGCTGCTCCCCGTGGACGACCCGGCTGTAGTCGATGTCGACGTCGGGGTCCTCCACCACGACGTTGCCCGCGCCGAGGCTCAGCACGATGGCGAACGTCGGCGGGGCGATGACGTCGGGGTGCCCGGCGGCACGGGCGGCCACCGGGTCGAGGTACACCGGGTCGGGGTCGCCGAGGGCCGCGGCGAACTCAGCGATCTTCTCGCGCCCGACCTCGTACACGGCAGAGGGCGGGTAGCTGCGCCCGACCAGTCCTGCGTCCAGCGCCATGCTCCCGCCCTCTCGCCCTGCTCGTGTCCGGCGACCGCTGGGGTCAGCGCGTCTCGCGGTGGACCGTGTGCCGACGGTCGGTCGGGCAGTACTTCTTCAGCTCGATCCGGTCGGGGTCGTTCCGACGGTTCTTGCGGGTGATGTAGTTGCGGTTCTTGCACTCCTGGCAGGCCAGGGTGATCTTCGGACGGACGTCTGTGGCTGCCATGAGCGCGTTCCTCGCCTTGTTCTGTGTGTCGAGGGAGGCCTCGACGTGCTGGGTGCTGCTCGTGTGCGGCGGGTGCCGCACACGACGACGGACCCCGGTCTCGGGGTCCGTCTGGGGGTAGCGGTGACCGGACTTGAACCGGTGACACAGCGATTATGAGCCGCTTGCTCTACCAGGCTGAGCTACACCGCCGGGTGACCGGGCGGCCCGGTCTCTCGACTGGCCCGCTGGTCGATCCTACGAGCCCCTTTACGGAATCGAACCGTAGACCTTCTCCTTACCATGGAGACGCTCTGCCGACTGAGCTAAAGGGGCGTTGCTCGGGAGCGGAGGAGACTCTACCAAGCTGCTCGCGGCGACCTGCGGACCCCCCTCGGACCGTGCGGATCGACTGTAACAGCCGCACCGTGACGGACCGGAACGGCCCCGCGACGAGGCTCCCCGGCCGGGGTCCTCGATCAGGTGCGGACGAAGAGCCGGCGGTGCCGGGCCCCCGGCGCGGCGCTGCGGACACCCGTGCGGGCCAGCAGCCAGCCCTCCAGCCGGTCCTCCGGCAGTGGGCGGCTGACCAGGAACCCCTGCAGCTTGTCGCAGCCCATCTGGGCCAGCAGGTCGCGGGTGACCTCGTCCTCGACGCCCTCGGCGACGACCCGCAGCCCCAGGTTGTGCGCGAGCTCGACGATCGACCGCGCGATGAACGACTCGTTCTGGCTGGTGGACATGCCCAGCACGAAGGACTTGTCGATCTTTAGCTCGTCGATCGGCAACTGCCGCAGCTGGGAAAGCGAGGAGTAGCCGGTGCCGAAGTCGTCCATCGACAGCCGCAGCCCCAGTGCGTGCAGCTCCCCGAGCACGTTGCTGTTGCGCACGGTGTCATCGACGACGCTGCCCTCGGTGAGCTCGAGGGTGAGCAGCTCGCCGGGGACCCCGTGGTGCCGCAGCGCCCCGCGCACCCGGGCGACCAGGTCGGGCTCGGACAGGCAGCGCGCGGAGAGGTTGACCGCGACGGAGATCGCGATGTCCTGGTCCAGCCACCGTCGGCAGCGGTCCAGGGCGCGGTCGAGGACGTGGTCGGTCAGCGGCCCGATCCGGCCGATCTGCTCGGCCAGGCTGATGAAGTCGTCCGGCGGGACGTCGCCGTACCGCGGGTGCGCCCAGCGGACCAGCGTCTCGACCGAGACGATGTCGGCCGTCCGGGCGTCCACGATCGGCTGGAAGACGACGGTGATCTGCTCCTCCGCCATCGCCGTCTCCAGCTCGGTGCCCAGCTGCAGCCTGCGCAGGCTCTGCTGGTCGAGCACCGGGTGGTAGGTGGCCACCCCGCCGGAGCTGTGCGCGGCGAGCAGGGCGACGTCGGCGCGCTGGATGAGCGTCCCGGAGTCGGTGCCGTGCACCGGCGCGGCCGCCACGCCGATGGTGAGCGACACCTCGAGGTCGAGACCGGCGACCCGGGCACGGGTGGAGGCGGCCTCGCGCAGCCGCCGGGCGGCCCGCTCGGTGGCCGGCAGCGACAGACCTGGCAGCAGGACGGCGAACTGGCCGCCCTCCATCCGAGCGACGACGGCCTGCGGCGGCGCGTGCTCGCGCAGCAGCCCGGCGGTGACGAGCAGCAGCTCGTCGCTGGCCGCGTGCCCCAAGGTGTCGGTGACGTTGGTGTAGCCGTCGAGCGTCGCCAGGACCAGCCCGGCCCGGGCGGTGGCCGGCTCGGCGAGCAGCTCGGCGTCGATCTCGACCGCGAGCCGCTGGCGGTTGGGCAGCCCGGTGAGCCGGTCGTGGTCGGCGTCGTGCCGGATCTGGCTGAGCAGCTGCTGCTGCCGGATCGCCGCGTTGACGTGGGTGAGCATGGACTCGAGCGCGCTCCGGTCGCCGTCGGCGAAGGTGATCAGATCGCTCTGCCGGTCGCAGACCTCGAGGTAGCCCGGCTCTCCTGCCGCAGTCACCACTGCGGCTCCCAGCATCTCCTGCGCGCCCCTCCGGTCCAGGGCGGCCTGCTCGTTCGCGTCCGCACGCCCACTCGCGATCAGGACGGGACCGTTCGCATCCGGCGCCACCGCGCGACGCCTGAGCAGGTCGTCCGGGTCACCGGGGCCGTCGTACCACTGGAGGTCGCCGTCCGCGGCGTCGATGACGAGCCGCGGGCCCTCGTCGAGGTAGGGCGGCAGCCACAGGGCAACGCGGTCGGCGTTGAGCAATTCACGGACGGCCCGCACGATGTCGCGTGTGCCGGCCTCGTCGGGCGTGACGAGCTCGACCCGGCGGGCGAAGTCGTAGACCCGCTGCACGGTCCGACGCTCGCGACTGGCTCGGGCCGTCTGCCGGAAGATCGCCACGACGCCCATGAGCATGAGGGCGATCAGCACCCAGGCCCAGGGGGTCTGCCGGGCCAGCAGGAGAGCGATCACACCCACGACGACGCTCAGTGGACCGAACATGGTGCTCTGCAGAGCCCCCGCGCAGAACGACCAGCCGGGGAAACCCTCGGTCAGCGTGATGGCGGCGCCGACGCCCACCATGCCGACGAGCTCTGCGAGGAAGACGGCCAGCACGAGGGCGACCCAGGTCGACGGCGCGGTCAGGTCGAGCGAAGGCAGCAGGGACAACACCACCAGCGCGGCGCAGAGCTCGACCACCGAGAGGCAGGCGTTGAAGGCCAGCTTCGCCGGTGGGTTCCCGCGCACCCCCATGACGAGGACCATGGCGGCAACCCGGGCGACGGCGGTCCAGAAGCCGCCTACCTCGACCAGTCCGACGACGACCGCGATCCCGGTCGGGGACAGCGAGACCGTCTGCTTCCGTATCTCGAGATCGAGCTGGACCGACTCGGTGAGCACCAGGACCCCGAAGACCAACAGCACCGACAGGAACGACGGGGTCGACCAGGTGGCCGGGAGGACGAACACGCCGAAGACGACGGCCACTGCACCCGCCAGAAAGGCGAGCGTCCATGGCCGCCGGAACAGGCGGGCCCTGCGTGATGGATGGGCCGGGTGCTCGGCCAAGGTCGGCCTGTCTGTCGAGGGGGTGACGTCCGCCGACGGTAACAGCGCCTGGCCCGAGCGCGGCGCCGCCTCACTCGGAGGGGCGACCCGGCGAGGGCTCACCCACCGGTGTCGGGATCCGACGTCACCGGGTCCACTTCCAGCCGCGGGTCCACTTCCAACCACGGGTCGAGTCGGCGGAGCTGGGGGCGTGAACGGACGTGGACATGATGCCTCCTGAAGGCATGACGGACTGCTGGGAGTCGCGGCAGCCGCCCACGCGGGGGCAGAGCGTCGTCCGGCACAGACCGCAGCCAGGAGACTGCAGCGGGTCACCCACACGAGGCAAGCGTTGACACGCGCGGGGGAAGTGATCTTCGTCGTGTCGTCACCCTGCGCAATCACGGCCCGGGCAGATCTGCCGAGAGAGTGACGGAGGCCGACGGACTGCACCCGGTCCAGCGGCATCATCCACCCCGCCGCGGCCGCCGTGACAGGTCGGGCAGCGGCACGTCGCGGAGCCGGTCGAGCAGCGACTCGTCGGGGACGGCGAGCCCGCCGAGCAGGTCGGTCGCCCGCTCGAACCCGACCCGGGCGGCCGCACCCGACGGGAGTGCCGCGCCGGGCACCGCGGCAGGTCCGAGGACGGCACCGGCGAACCGCGCCGCGTCCTCGGCCGTGCGCACCCGGCCGGTGTCCGGGCCGATCTCGACGTCGCCGTCGACGTCCAGCAGGTCGGCCACCGGGGCCTCGATCACGTCCAGCAGCTCGCCCGCCCGGCCCGACACCAGCGACAGCGGCTGGCTGACACCGAGCTCCCACAGCATCTGGGCATCCACCGCCCGACTCTGCGCGTGACCCCAGGCCAGTGCGTACCGCAGCCGCTCGCCGTGCTCGAGCACGGCCACGTGGGCGCCGGCGACCTCGCCGGCGGAGGCCCCGGCGGCACCGGCCCGCAGTGCGGTCCCCACCGCCGCGGTGACCTCGTCCGCCGAGCCGGCGTCGGTGACCAGGTACCCGAGCCCGCGGAGCGCGGTCTCGTCCCCGGCGTCGGGCGCAGCGCGGGTGACCGCTGCCCCGAGCACCGGCAGCAGCACGCCCGGCTGACCGGCGACCAGGTCGGTGACGCGGCCGCGGACCTGGGCCAGGGCGCCCGCGTCGTCCAGCACCCGCCCGCTGCTGCCGCGGCCGAGCCCCGCACCCAGCGCGACCAGTGCCGCCCGCGCTGCGCGGCCGGCCCCCGGCCCGGCCGCCGCCAGTCCGACGACGGCCGCAAGGGAGCCGCTGCCCCCAGGCCATGGCCGGGACAGCAGTGTGGTCCAGGCGGCCGGGTCGTCGAGCAGCCGGGCCGCGGCGTCGGCGTCGCCGGAGCGGGCCAGCACCGTCAGCGCCGCGTCCACCGGGTCGGGCAGCAGGCCGCCCCGCGTGCCGGCCGCTCCGGCCGGGGCTCCCTGCGCGGCCTCCTGGTCCAGCAGCTGACGGCCCCAGACAGCGGCCAGCGCCGGCCCGGCCCCGGGCACGGCCAGCACCAGCCCCATCGCCACCGCCTGGTCGTCGGCGGCACCGCCGGGGTCGTCGGGGGTGAGGCGCACGGCGTCGAGCATCTCCCCGACCGGGCCACCGGGGCGGCCCGGACCGCCGAGCACACCGGCCAGCAGACCGGCCAGCGGTCCCTCCTCCCCCGTGCCGGCCAGCCCGGCCAGCACGGACAGCAGCCAGGTGACGCCGTCGGCCCCGAGCCGACCGACCAGCGCATCGGCGAACCCGGGCACCGAGACGTGGGGCCGCCAGCGCTGCACGACTGTCTCCAGCGTCTCCGCGGGGCCGGGACGGGTGAGCTGGTCAGCGGCCTGCTCGCCCAGCCTGGTGAGGGCCGCCGCCCCCCAGCCGGGCAGCTCCACGGAGAGCCGGACGGTGACCGCGGCAGCGTCGCCCAGCCGGCCGGTGCCCCGGAACGGCCGGGTGGCATCGGCGAGGACCGCGGCGGTCACCGCGGCGTCCTGGGCGAGGAGCTCCAGCAGCGCCCGGTGCTCCACGCCACGGGCGGCGTCCTCCTCGGTCACGGCCCGGACCAGGGCCACCGCCTCGGCGGGTGCCGCCGCGACACCGTTCTCCAGCGGGGTGCCGACCAGCGCTGCCAACCGTGCACCGGCGTCGGCGAACCGGTCGCGCTGGTCGTCCCGCAGCGAGGTCACCCGGGCGAGCACGGTCAGCCAGAGCCGGTGGTGGTCGGCGAGCCGGGTCGCGGTCGCGGTCACCGCCTCGTGCAGGTCGGCCGCGACGGCGAGCGTGGCGACGACCTCGCCCGCGGCGACGGTGGCATCGGCACCCTGCCAGCCGCTCAACGCACCCGCGGGCTGCAGCAGGTGCACCGTCAGCCCTGCCGCGTACGCCGCCGAGATCAGCTGGTCGACCACCGAGCCGAGCGCGTCGGGGGACCCGGGTGGCCGGGGCAGCGCCACCGGGGCCGGGAGCAGCACGGTCACTCCGGGACACCCCGGCCGGGCACCGGGAGCAGCCGCCCGTCCAGATCGAGCCAGGAGCCGGCCGCGGCGGTCACCGCGTCCCCCAGCCAGGTCAGCTCGCCGGCCAGGCAGCGGCCGGTGGTGCGGACGGTCTCGCAGAACCCGGCCACCGCCGGGCCGAGCGGCCCGCCGACCGGGTCGTCTACCGGCGTGGTGCCCACCCGGGCCGCCTGGACCGCCGCCCCGTCGAGCACGCCGGCCAGCGAGTGCAGCTGCGCGGGGACCACCTCGATCGCCATGCCGGGCAGTCTGCTGGCCCGCCGCAGGCCGGGACGGCCCCGTCCACAGCCCCCGGGCCGACAGCAGGCCGACCGGCCCGCGTCGTCCACATCGTCCACAGGCGCCGTCCACAACCGGTGGACATCCGTGCCGGCCGTCCACCGCGCCCTCTACGCTCCCCGCGTGCGACCGGGCAGCGAGCAGTCCACCGACCCCGAGGCCGGCTCCACGTTGCCCTTCGTGCTGGTGTGCTGGCTGGTCGCCGCACTGATGGCGCTCGGCGCGATCGCCGCGTCCGACGCGTTCCTGGAGCAGCAGGAGGTGCAGTCGGCCTGCGACGGCGCGGCGCTCGCGGCGGCGAACGAGGCCGACGCGGCGGCGGTCTACGCCCGGGGCGCGGGCACCCACCTGCCGCTGACCCGGGCGACGGCCGAGGCGGCGGTCGCCGACCAGCTCGCCGACGCCGGGGTGCAGCTCGACGCGTGGTCGGCGCAGACCGACGGGGTCGAGGTGACGGTGCGGTGCACGCGCTCGGTGCACATCGCCTTCGACTGGCTGTTCCTGGGCGGCCGGCCGCTGGACCGCACGGCGGTGGCCAGTGCCCGCGCTCCGACCGTGAGCTGAGCCGACGGCGCCGGGAACGAGGACGGCCCCCGACCGTGAGGTCGGGGGCCGTCGCACCGGGTGTGGCGGGTGAAGGATTCGAACCTTCGTAGGCTAAGCCGACGGATTTACAGTCCGCTCCCATTGGCCACTCGGGCAACCCGCCGCTGTGCTGGTGCCGGATGAGCTTACAAGACGGTGGACGGCGGTCGGGGAGGTCCCCGGCGAGCCCGTCCACGGCGCGAGAGAGGAGACAGTCATGGCCGATGCGTCGTTCGACGTCGTCAGCAAGGTCGACCGCCAGGAGGTCGACAACGCGCTGAACCAGGCGGGCAAGGAGCTCTCCCAGCGCTTCGACTTCCGCGGGGTCAACGCGACCATCGCCTGGGCCGGCGAGGAGGCGGTCACCCTGCAGGCCGACACCGAGGAGCGGGTCGCGGCTGCACTGGAGGTCTTCCGGGAGAAGCTCGTCAAGCGCGGCATCTCGATGAAGGCCCTGGACGCCGACGAGCCGCAGGCCTCCGGCAAGGTCTACAAGATCTCTGCCCGGATCCAGCAGGGCATCGCCTCGGACAAGGCCAAGCAGATCGCCAAGGCCATCCGCGACGAGGGCCCCAAGGGCGTGCAGGCGCAGATCCAGGGCGACCAGCTCCGGGTGAGCGGCAAGAAGCGCGACGACCTGCAGGCGGTCCAGCAGCTGCTGAAGGCCAAGGACTTCGAGATCGCGCTGCAGTTCGACAACTACCGCTGAGCCCGGGCACGCGCGCCCAGGGCGGCGGCCATCAGGCCGCCCGCTGCGGCGCGCGTGCGGTCCTCGCCGCTGGGCCACAGGCGGGAGCAGGCGCGAGGAGCACCCCGGCGCCCGCTGGACGGTCACCACGGCACAGCCCGCAGCGACGGTCCTACCGGCGGACCCGGACACCGATCGCAGCCCCACCGGCGTCGTCCTCCGCTCAGCGGGCGGTCGTGACCCGCAGCTCGGTGAGCAGGCCGCGGATGCGCGTCTCGATCTCGTCCCGGATCGGGCGGACGGACTCCACGCCCTTGCCGGCCGGGTCCTCCAGGTCCCAGTCCAGGTACCGCTTCCCGGGGAAGATCGGGCACGCGTCGCCGCAGCCCATGGTGATCACCACGTCGGAGGCCTCCACGGCGTCCGTGGTGAGCACCTTCGGGCGCTGGTCGGAGATGTCGATGCCGACCTCGGCCATCGCGGCGACGGCAGCGGGGTTGACCTGGTCGCCGGGGAGCGACCCGGCGGAGCGCACCTCGACGGCGTTCCCAGCGAGGTGGCGCAGCCAGCCGGCTGCCATCTGGGACCGGCCGGCGTTGTGCACGCACACGAACAGGACGCTGGGGGTGCTCACGCGTTGCTCCTGGGGACGACGGGACGAGGACGGGGACCTCGATCGGCACGCTGGCACCGTCGGCTCCACCGCGTCCAGTGCGTCGTCCAGGCCGGGGGCCCGGCGGCGGCGTCGCTCATCAGCAGCTGGTGCGGCGGGCGTCCGCCCCGCCGGGACCCCGGCAGCCTGAGCTGCCGGGACCCGGAGGTGGGAGGCGGGACGCTGCGTCCCCGCTCCGCTCAGTACCAGTGCTTGCGACCACCCACCGCGCGGCCGGCCGCGCCGAGCACCGCGAGGACGGCGCCGATGACCAGCAGGATGATGCCGATCGTCCACAGGACGGGGATGTTGAGCACGAAACCGAGCACGAGCAGGATGATGCCGAGGACGATCATCTGGGGCCTTCCTGGTGGGAGATGGTGTTCCTGGTCACCATGCGTCACCGCCGAGCCCGACGTGATCACCCATTCGGGCGACATGGGCCGCTGATGCTGGATCGTGACCCCGGCGAGGCACCGGCCCCGGTCCTCCCGTGCGGTCCCACCGCCTCGGGGACCGCTCAGTGCTGCCGCTGGGGCGCCGCGGCGACCTCCACCCAGTCCAGGTGCTTGCCGGTGCGGCCGTGACCGGACGAGCGGCGCAGCACCCGGCGCAGCGCCCAGGGCAGCACGTGCTCGCGGTAGTAGCGGACCTCGGTGCCCAGCCGCCGGGTGTCCTCCGGGCCGGGGTCGACGACGTGCGCCGCGCCGGGGTGCCCCAGTGCGGCGAGGACCAGCCCGGCGACCCGGCGGTGACCGGCCGGCCCGAGGTGCAGCCGGTCCGGCGACCAGTACTCGGGACGGCGCAGCTCCTCGTCACCGAACGCGTCGACGAACAGGACGTCGTGCCGCGCCGCCAGCTCGGCGGCCGCGGCGGTCAGCGCCACACCGCTGCGGTGCATCATGCTGCCGAACGGCAGGCGTGCGGTGGGGTCGGCCCCGCTCAGCAGCACCAGCCGGACGCCGGCCTCCTCGCACCGCAGGAGCGCCTGCTCGGTGAGCCCGGCCAGCCGGTCCACGTCGCAGCCGGGCCGCATCATGTCGTTGCCCCCGCCGTTGAGCGTGATCAGCGTCGGCGCCGGGCTCAACGCGAGCGCCGCTTCCAGCTGGTCGCTGACCACCGGGGCGAGCAGTCGGCCGCGGACCGCGAGGTTGGCGTAGTGCACCGGCTGGTCCGACGTCGCGGCCAGCCCGGCCGCCACCAGGTCGGCCCAGCCACGCACCGAGCCGTCGGGGAGCTCGTCCCCCAGGCCCTCGGTGAAGCTGTCCCCGATGGCCACGTACCGCACCCCGTCGCTCCGCACCCCCGCAGCGTAGGAACGTCGCGGCGTGCAACGAGGTCGGGCCCCTGGCTACCGGCCGAGCTCGCGGGCCATCTGCTGCAGCCGGGCGATCCGCTCCGCCATCGGCGGGTGGGTGGCGAACATCGAGGCCATCCCCTGGCCACGGAACGGGTTGGCGATCATCAGGTGGCTCTGGGTCACCAGCCGGTCGTCCTGGGGCAGCGGCCGCGCGGCGACGCCGCGCTCGAGCTTCGCCAGGGCACTGGCCAGCGCCAGCGGGTCGTGCGACAGCTGCGCCCCCGAGGCATCGGCCTGGTACTCCCGGCTGCGGCTCACCGCCATCTGCACCAGCCCGGCCGCGACCGGGCCGAGGACGACCAGCAGCAGACCGCCGAGCGCGCCGCCGCCCTCCCGGTCGTCGGAGCGCCCACCGAACAGCGACGCGAACATCGCCATGTGCGCCAGGTAGGTGATCACCGTGGCCATCGCGCCGGCGACCGAGCTGATCAGGATGTCCCGGTTGTAGACGTGCGAGAGCTCGTGGGCCAGCACGCCGCGCAGCTCACGACGGTCCAGCAGCTCGAGGATCCCCTGGGTGCAGCAGACCGCGGCGTTGCGCGGGTTGCGGCCGGTGGCGAAGGCGTTGGGCTGGCTGGTCGGGCTGACGTAGAGCCGCGGCATGGGCTGGCGGGCCTCGGTGGCCAGCTCCCGCACGATCGCGTACAGCTGCGGCGCCTGCGTCTCGGTGACCGGGAAGGCGCGCATGGCCCGCAGCGCCAGCTTGTCGGAGTTGAAGTACGCCCAGCCGTTCACGCCGAGCGCGACCACCAGGGCGATGACCAGCCCGCCCCGGCCGAAGAAGCTGCCGACCAGGAGGATGACGCCCGCCATGAGGCCGAGCAGCACCGCGGTCTTCAGACCGTTGTTCCACCGTTGCACGCCGGTTAGAACGTGGTCGGACCAGCCGCCGTTCCCCTGACCAGGGTCCCCGCCGCCACCGGGGCAAGGGGACCCTGTGTGGGTTGCCTCACGTTCCCCCGCTCGCCGGTCGGACCCCGCCGGCCGCACGTAACCTGACCGGTCGGAGGTACCTCACAGATGACTGGCACGAACACCGGAATCAGCCCCGCCGAGAGCGGCGTTGCCACCGACATGGACCGCGCAGCCCACAGCTCTGCCCCTGGTGGCCTGGTCAAGAGCGTCGTCGAGCTCGACCGTGTCGTCATCCGGCTGGCCGGCGACTCCGGGGACGGCATGCAGCTGACCGGCGGCCGCTTCACCAGCGAGACCGCCAGCTTCGGCAACGACCTGTCGACCCTGCCCAACTTCCCCGCCGAGATCCGGGCACCAACGGGGACCCTGCCGGGTGTCAGCTCCTTCCAGCTGCACTTCGCCGACCACGACATCATGACGCCGGGTGACGCACCTGACGTCCTGGTCGTGATGAACCCGGCGGCACTGAAGGCCAACCTCGTCGACCTCCCCGGCGGCGGCCTGCTCATCGCCGACTCCGACGAGTTCACCCCGCGCAACCTGGCCAAGGTGGGTTACGCGTCCAACCCGCTCGAGGACGGCTCGCTGGACAAGTGGCAGCTGGTCAGCGTGCCGCTGACCTCGATGACCACCGACGCGCTCGCCGACTCCGGCCTGGGCAAGAAGGAGGCCGAGCGGAGCAAGAACATGTTCACCCTCGGCCTGCTGAGCTGGATGTACCACCGGCCCACCGAGGGCACGATCCGGTTCCTCGAGCGCCAGTTCCGCCGCAAGCCGCAGATCGCCGCGGCCAACATCGCCGCGTTCCGCGCCGGCTTCAACTACGGCGAGACGACGGAGGCCTTCGCGGTCTCCTACGAGGTCAAGCCCGCCCCGATGGCCCCGGGCAGGTACCGGCACATCTCCGGGAACCAGGCGCTGGCCTACGGGATCGTCGCCGCCGGGCAGCGCTCGGGCCTGCCGGTGTTCCTCGGCGCCTACCCGATCACCCCGGCCAGCGACATCCTGCACGAGCTGTCCAAGCACAAGTCCTTCGGCGTGCGCACCTTCCAGGCCGAGGACGAGATCGCCGGGATCGGTGCCGCGCTCGGCGCCTCCTTCGGCGGCGCGCTCGGCGTGACGACGACGTCCGGGCCGGGTGTCGCCCTCAAGGCCGAGACCATCGGCCTGGCCGTGATGACCGAGCTGCCGCTGCTCATCGTCGACGTGCAGCGTGGTGGCCCGTCGACCGGTCTGCCCACCAAGACCGAGCAGTCCGACCTGCTGCAGGCGCTGTTCGGCCGCAACGGCGAGGCCCCGGTCCCGGTGATCGCGCCGCGCTCCCCCGGCGACTGCTTCGACGCCGCGCTGGAGGCGACCCGGATCGCGCTCACCTACCGGACGCCGGTCATCCTGCTGTCGGACGGGTACCTGGCCAACGGCGCCGAGCCGTGGTCGATCCCGGCCGTGGACGAGCTGCCCGACCTGCGGGTGGAGTTCGCGACCGCGCCCAACGGCAGCGCCGAGGACGGCACCGAGGGCCAGTTCCTGCCCTACCTGCGGGACCCGGAGACGCTGGCCCGCCCCTGGGCGCTCCCGGGCACCGCCGGGCTGCAGCACCGGATCGGTGGGCTGGAGAAGGCCGACAGGACCGGCAACATCTCCTACGACCCCGCCAACCACGACTTCATGACCCGCACCCGGCAGGCGAAGATCGACGGCATCGCGGCGTCGATCCCGGCCACCGAGGTCGACGACCCGGACGGGGACGCGACGGTCGCCGTCATCGGCTGGGGCTCCACCTACGGCCCCATCGGCGCCGCGTGCCGGCGGATCCGCGCCTCCGGCCGGTCGGTCGCCCAGGTGCACCTGCGCCACCTCAACCCGCTGCCGGCCGACCTGGGCGACATCCTGGCGCGCTACGACCAGGTCGTCTGCCCCGAGATGAACCTCGGCCAGCTGGCCCTCCTGCTGCGGGCGAAGTACCTGATCGACGTGCACAGCCACACCCAGGTCCGGGGGCTGCCCTTCCGGGCGGCTGAGCTGGCCGCCGTGCTCCAGGACGTCATCGACAGCACCGGAACCACCCCCACCGCGGCCCCGCTCGAGGCCGCCTCGAACGGAGCAGTCCTGTGACCGCCACCCCGCACGTGCACGACCTCGGCATGCCCGACGTCACCACCGTCTCCGGTGCGATCGACGCCTCGATCGCGGCGAACGGCCCGAAGCAGACCGAGCTCAAGGCGAAGGACCTCAAGACCGACCAGGAGGTGCGCTGGTGCCCCGGGTGCGGTGACTACGTCATCCTCAACGCCGTCCAGAGCTTCCTGCCCAGCCTCGGCATCGCCCGCGAGGACATGGTCATCGTCTCCGGCATCGGGTGCTCGAGCCGCTTCCCGTACTACATGAACACCTACGGGATGCACTCGATCCACGGCCGCGCCCCGGCCATCGCGACCGGCCTGGCGGCGTCCCGCCCGGACCTGTCGGTCTGGGTCGTCACCGGCGACGGCGACGCGCTCTCCATCGGCGGCAACCACCTGATCCACACGCTGCGCCGCAACGTGAACCTGACGATCCTGCTGTTCAACAACCGGATCTACGGGCTCACCAAGGGGCAGTACTCGCCGACGTCGGAGGTCGGGAAGGTCACCAAGTCCACCCCGATGGGGTCGCTGGACCACCCGTTCAACCCGGTCTCGCTCGCGCTGGGCGCCGATGCCACCTTCGTCGGCCGGGCGATGGACTCCGACCGCAAGGGGCTCACCGACGTGCTGCGGCAGGCCGCCGAGCACCAGGGCACCTCGCTGGTGGAGATCTACCAGAACTGCAACATCTTCAACGACGGCGCGTTCGAGCTGCTCAAGGACCCGACCACCGGTCCGATGTGGACGATCCCGCTGGTCCACGGCGAGCCGCTGGTCTTCGGCCCGGGCGGTGCCTCGTGCGTCGTCCGCGACGACTTCGGCGGGCTGCGGATCGCCGAGACCAACCAGGTGGACGCGTCGCAGATCGTGGTGCACGACGCGCACCGCGAGGACCCCTCGTACGCGTTCGCGCTGTCCCGGCTGTCCAGCCAGGACCTGCGGTACACCCCGATGGGCGTCTTCCGGAAGGTCAGCAAGCCCAGCTACGACCGGATGATGGCCGACCAGCTCGAGGACGCCGCCGCGCAGGAGCCGGCCGACCTCGACGCCCTGCTCACCGGCGCAGACTCCTGGACCGTCAGCGCCTGACGCTGAGCGGACGCCAGTGGCCCAGCACCCCTCGGGTGCTGGGCCACTGGTGTTCCGCGGCCGGGCGCGCATCCGTGAGGATGGCGGCATGAGCGTGCTGCACGACCGGCTCGGGCGGTTGGCCGCCGATGTCGTGCTGGGTACCCGGATCGGGGCGATGCGGGCCGGCGGACTGGCCCTCGCGGTGCGCGGGGACCGGGTCGCCCGGCTCCTGCACCGACCCTGGCGGCTGGACCCCTACCCGGTCTACTCCGAGCTGCGGGCGGCCCAGACCCGTGCCGGCGGCGGCCCGGTGCGCAGCCGCGTCGGGATCACGGCGCTGGCTACGCGCGCCTCCTGCGAGGCGGTGCTGCGCGACCGCCGGTTCGGCGTGCAGCCCGCCGGTGACGGGAGCCGGCTGGGCGGGAAGGCGGCCGAGACTGCGGACGGCGGCTCGCTGCTGGAGCCGCTGGACCTGCCGCTGCTGATCACCGACCCGCCCGACCACACCCGGCTCCGGCGGCTGGCCCAGCCGGCGTTCGCTCCCCGCCGACTGGCGCACTACCGCACGGTCGCCGAGCGGGTGACCGACGGGCTGCTCGACGCCGCGCTGGCGCGCAGCCGGCAGGAGGGCCGGTTCGACCTGGTGCGGGACCTGGCGTCGCCGCTGCCCATCGCGGTCATCTCGGCCCTGCTCGACGTCCCTGAGGTCGACAGCGAGCGGTTCGCCCGCTGGGGCCGGGCACTCGGCTCCGCGCTGGACGGCGTCCGCTCCCCCGCCCACGCGCGGGAGCTGGCCGCGGCCCGGACCGCCCTGCGGTCACTGCTGACCGGCCTGCTGGAGCAGCGGCGGACCGAACCGGGCGAGGACGTCCTGTCCGCCCTGGCCACCGCGGTCGACGGCGACGGCGCGACCGCGGACGAGGCCCTGGCGCTGGCCCAGCTGCTGCTGGTGGCCGGCTTCGAGACCACGACGAACCTGATCGGCAGCGCCGTGCAGGCGATGCAACGCACGCCCGGGCAGTGGGCCGCCCTCATCGAGGACCCTGGGCTGGCGGCCGCAGCGGTGGAGGAGACGCTGCGCTTCGACCCGCCGGTGCAGCTCACCGCCCGGTTCGCGCACGAGGACCTCGAGGTGGACGGCGCCCGGCTGCGCCGGGACAGCGGCGTCCTCGTGCTGCTCGCGGCGGCCAACCGCGACCCGGCGGTGCACCCCGACCCGGACCGGTTCGACCTGCACCGCGAGCAGGCGGCCCGGCACCTCGCGTTCTCCGGCGGGGTGCACTACTGCCTGGGCGCACCGCTGGCCCGGCTGGAGGGCGAGGTGGCGCTGCGCGTGCTGGCGGAGCGGGCGCCGCGGCTGCGCCTGGCCGGTCGCCCGGTGCCCCGGATCGCGACGGTGCTGCGCGGGCCGCTCAGCCTGCCGGTGACGGCCTGACGGGCATCAGCCCCGCGGCGTCACCCTCAGCAGCAGGTCCTCGCCGTCGCCGTTGTCGGTGGTGAGGTACAGCGCGCCGTCCGATCCCTGCACCGGGGAGCGGACCCGGCCGTAGGAGTCCTCCAGCTCCGGCACCCGGAACTGCTCGACCAGCCGCCCCGAGTCGTCGATGCGCAGCCCGAGCACCCCGGTGTCCTTCTGCACGCCGACCAGCAGCACCCCGGCGTAGCCACCCCAGGCGGCCCCGTCCAGGAAGGTCGCGCCGCTGGTGGCGATCGTCGGGTCCCCGGAGGACCACACGGCGGGGATCGCGCCCGGGATGTCCAGGTCGGTCATCGGCACGCTCTCGTCGTAGCTGCCCTCGGGGCCGGGAGGCGCGCCGTCCGGGTCGTAGCCGTAGTTGCCGCCGGCGACCGACCGGTTGACCTCGTCGTCCCGGTCGGTGCCCTGCTCCACCGTGTACACCTGCTGCGTCCCCGGCTGGGTCGCGATGCCCTGCACGTTCCGGTGCCCGTAGCTCCAGATGAACCGGGTGGTCGGGTCGTCGGCGTCCAGGAACGGGTTGCCGGCCGACGGCCGCCCGGTCCGCGGGTCGATCCGCAGCACCTTCCCGGCCAGCGTGCCGAGGTCCTGCGGGTTGCTGCCCACCGCGTTGTCGCCGGTGCCGATCAGCAGCTGACCGGTCGGGTCGAACCGTGGGCGGCAGCCGCCGTGCCGACCGCTGCCCTGGTTGACCGGGATGCCGCCGAGCAGCGGGTCGGCGACCCGGGTCGCCGACGTCCAGCCCTCGTCGACGGTCCAGGCGATGACCTGGATCTCGGCGTCGCCGTCCTCCTCGACGCCCTGGCAGGTGTAGAAGCGCCGGTCGTCGGCGAAGGCGGGGTCGAGCACCAGGCCCATCAGGCCCGTCTCCCCGGTGGCGAAGAGGTCGTCGAGGTCGGCGTCCACCGACCGGACCGATCCGTCGGGACGGACGGCGGTGAACCCGCCACCGCGCTCGTCGACGAGCAGCGTCCCGTCCGGCGCCTGCGCCACGTCCCACGGGTGGTCCAGGCCGTCGGCGAGCACCTGCACGTCGAGCGCCGGGACGCCGGCCGTCGACGAGGGCTGCGCGCTGTCCGGGACGTCGGTGGCCGCCTCGTCGCCCTCCGCGCCGGGAGCACTGCAACCGGCCAGCAGGAGCGAGCACAGCACCATGGCCCCGATGCAGGGCCCCGGCACGAGCTCGCGAGTGCTGGGGGGCATCGGGGTCCTTGCTCAGCTGGTGCGGGTGACCACGTAGGTGCACAGCGCGGCCAGCGCGTCGCGCACCGGGCCGTCCGGGACGGC
The DNA here is from genome assembly GCA_000620205.1 of Geodermatophilaceae bacterium URHA0031. GTDB lineage: Bacteria > Actinomycetota > Actinomycetes > Mycobacteriales > Geodermatophilaceae > Modestobacter. Next base: position 474,599 of record JHVP01000002.1, read on the forward strand.
GTCCAGCCGGGCACGGGCCCGGTCCGCGTAGTCGCCCAGCACCCCGGTGGCCCGGGCCAGCGACTGCGACCGGCGCAGCAGCTCGAGGGCCTCGGCGTGCTCGGCCTCGTCGACGACCGGTCCGGCGACGAGCTCCCGCAGCCGGGCCTCGGCCGGGTCGTCCCCGGCCAGCGCGAACAGCACCGGCAGGGTGGCGATCCCCTCCCGCAGGTCGGTGCCCGGCGACTTCCCGGACGTCCCGCCCTCGCTCACGATGTCGATCAGGTCGTCGGAGAGCTGGAAGGCGACGCCGAACTCCTCGCCGAAGGAGGTCAGCGCGGTCACCGTCTGCGGTTGGACGCCCGCGAAGGCGGCGCCGAAGCGGGCCGAGGTGGCGACCAGCGAGCCGGTCTTGTCGGCCAGCACGCCGAGGTAGTGGTCCACCGGGTCCTCGCCGGGGCGGGCGCCGATGGTCTCCCGGAGCTGACCGATCACGAGCCGCTCGAAGGTCTGCGCCTGCACCCGCACGGCGTCGGGACCGAGGTCGGCGAGCAGGTCCGACGCGCGGGCGAAGAGCAGGTCGCCGGTGAGGATGGCGACGCTGTTGCTCCACCGGCTGTTGGCGCTGGGGGCTCCGCGGCGCACGGACGCCTCGTCCATCACGTCGTCGTGGTACAGCGTGGCCAGGTGGGTGAGCTCGCAGACCACGGCCGCCTGGACCACCTCGGGGGCGTCGGCGTCACCGAGCTGGGCGGCGAGCAGGGCGAGCATCGGGCGCAGCCGTTTGCCACCGGCGGCCATCAGGTGACCGGCCGCCTCGTTGATGAACGCGTGGTCACTGGTGACCGCGGTGCCCAGCGACGCCTCCACCCGGGCCATGCCCTCGGCCAGCGCGTCCCCCAGCTCGCCCTCGGGCAGCCAGGGCCCGATGGTCGAGGCGGGCGTGGAAGGCCGGCGCAACGGTGTCTCCTGGTGGTCAGTGCGTCCGCGGGCCCGGGGGCTGGTGGTACCGGCTCCGGTCATCAACCGCTGAAGATACAGCCCGTCGTCGCGGGCCCTCACCGACGACCTCCGGGCAGGCGGCTCAGCCGACCAGCACCGCGGCCGACTGCGCCAGGTCCAGCACCGCCCCCGGCAGGATGCCGAGCACGAGCGTGGCGGCGGCGGTGATCGCCAGCACGATCGTGGTCGGCAGGCCCGGCACGCCGACGGTGGGCCCGTCCGGCGCGGCCGGGGAGAAGTACATGAGGACGACGACCCGCAGGTAGTAGAAGGCCGCGATCGCACTGGCCACCAGCCCGATGACCACCAACGGCCAGGCCCCGTCCTCGATCGCCGCCCGGAAGACCGCGAACTTCCCGGTGAAGCCGCTGGTGAGGGGGATCCCCGCCAGGGCCAGCAGGAAGAAGGCCATCAGCGCCGCGACCACCGGCGAGCGCTGGGCGAGCCCGGCCCACTGGGAGAGGTGGGTGGCCTCGCCGTCGCCGTCGCGGACGAGGGTGAGCAGCGCGAAGGCGCCGAGCGTGGTCAGGCCGTAGGTGAGCAGGTAGAACATCGTGGCGGCCAGGCCGTACCCGCTGTCGCCGGGCCCGAGCCCGATGACGCCGGTGAGCAGGAAGCCGGCGTGTGCGATCGAGGAGTAGGCGAGCATCCGCTTGAGGTCGGTCTGGGTGAGCCCGAGGACGGCCCCGACCAGCATCGACACGATCGCCAGGCCGTAGACCAGCGGCCGCCAGGTCCACTCGGCGGTGCCGAAGGCGACGTAGAGCAGTCGCAGCACCGCGCCGAACGCGGCGACCTTGGTGGCCGCGGCCATGAAGGCGGTGACCGCCGTGGGGGCGCCCTGGTAGACGTCCGGCGTCCAGGTGTGGAACGGCGCGACGCTGGCCTTGAACATCAGGCCGACCACCAGCAGGGCCATGCCCAGCACCAGCAGGGTGCCGCCGCCCTCGGTCACCCCGGCGTCGCGGATGGCGCTCAGCTGCACGCTGCCGGTGGCGCCGTAGACCAGCGCGAGCCCGTACAGGAAGAAGGCGGAGGCGAAGGCGCCGAGCAGGAAGTACTTGACCGCGGCCTCCTGCGACAGCAGCCGGCGTCGCCGGGCCAGCCCGCAGAGCAGGTACAGCGGCAGGCTGAGCACCTCGAGCGCCACGAACATGATCAGCAGGTCGTTCGACGCGGTGAACAGCATCATCCCGCCGAGGGCGAAGCTCGCCAGCGGGTAGACCTCGGTCTGCACCCGGGTCGAGGTCACCAGCTCACGGTCGCGCACGCTGCCGGCCGGCACCGCGGCGACGGCGACGAACGCCGAGCGCGCCGGGTCCACCGCGCGCTCGCTGAACAGCAGGACCGACAGCGCCCCGAAGATGGCGATGGTGCCCTGCAGGAACAGCGCGGCACCGTCGACGGCGAGCGCCCCGCCGGCGGTGACCTCCTCCGTGCCGGCCAGCAGCAGCGTGGCGACGAGCGCACCGATCGTGCCGACCAGCGCGAGCGCTACCTGCACCGGGTGCCGGACGGCGCGGGGTGCGAAGGCCTCGACCAGCACCCCGACCGCGGCGGCGCCGAAGACGAAGAGCAGCGGGGAGAGCGCGGTGTAGGCCAGCGAGGGGGCGGTGATCGGACCCATCAGTCGGTTCCTCCGGGGGCTTCGGGAGCGCTGCCCCCGGGGTCGACGCCGACGTCGCTCATCGTGGCCTGCACCCCCGGGTCGATGAGGTCGATCAACGGCTGCGGGTACACGCCGAGGCCGATGACCAGCGCCACCAGCGGTGCCAGGACGGCGAGCTCCCGCCGGGACAGGTCGCGCAGCACCGACGTGCGGGCCGGCGCCGGGGCGGTGAGGACGGCGGTGCTGCCCCCGCCGTCGGTCGGTGCGGCGTCGTCCGGCGGCGGGGCCAGCACCCCGCGCGGCGGCCCGTGGAAGACCCGCTGGTACATGAGCAGGATGTAGAGCGCGGCCAGGACGATGCCGGTGGTGGCGAGGATCGTGAACACCGGTTCCCGCGGGAACGAGCCGATCAGCACGAGGAACTCGCTGACGAAGCTGTTGGTGCCGGGCAGCGCCAGCGACGCCAGGCCGGCGAGCAGGAACACCCCGGCCAGCAGCGGCGCCTTCGCGGCCAGGCCGCCGTAGTCGCGGATCTGCCGGGAACCGCCGCGGGAGATCACGATGCCCACGACCAGGAACAGCAGGCCGGTCGCGATGCCGTGGTTGACCATGTAGAGCACCGCACCGGTGGCCGCCTCGGTGCTGAAGGCGAAGATGCCCAGCGCGATGAAGCCGAAGTGGGCGATGGACGTGTAGGACACCAGCCGTTTCATGTCCGACTGCCCCATCGCCACCAGCGCGGCGTAGAGCACCCCGATCACCGCCAGCACCAGGACCAGCGGGGCCAGGTCACGGGAGGCGTCGGGGAACAGCGGCAGGCAGTAGCGCAGGAAGCCGTAGGTGCCCACCTTGTCCAGCACGCCGACCAGCAGGACGGCGCTGCCGATGGGGGCCTCGGCACCGGCGTCGGGCAGCCAGGTGTGGAAGGGCACCAGGGGCGCCTTGATGGCGAAGGCGACGAAGAAGCCGAGGAACAGCAGCTTCTGCACGCCGGGGTCGATGTCCAGCTGGCGCAGCGCGTCGAAGGCGAACGTGCCCTGGCCGAGCTCGGAGTTGCTGACCACGTACAGCCCGATGACCGAGGCGAGCATCACCAGCCCGCCGAGCAGGCTGTAGAGGAAGAACTTCACCGCGGCGTACTGCCGGTTCGGACCGCCGAAGCTGCCGATCAGGAAGTACATCGGGATGAGCATCACCTCGAAGAAGACGTAGAACAGGAAGACGTCGGTGGCGGCGAAGACCCCGACCATCATCGACTCGAGCAGCAGCAGCCAGGCCCAGTAGGTGCGCATGGACCGGGTCCCGGCGGCCTGCTCGTCCCAGGACGCGCCGATCACCACGGGCACGAGCACCCCGATCAGCAGCAGCATCACCAGGGCGATGCCGTCGACGCCGAGGGCGAAGCTCACCCCGAAGTCCGCGATCCAGCTGACCGAGGTGGTCAGCTGGAACCGCGCGCCGCCGGGGTCGAAGGCGACCGTGGCCAGCACCGCGAGCAGCAGCACGAGCAGGCTCACCGCCATGGCCAGCCCCCGGGCCAGCGCCTGCCGGGTCGCCGGCAGGGCGGCGAGGACCGCAGCCCCCACCGCGGGCACGACGATCATCGCCAGCAGGAACGGGAAGTCGCTCACCGGGTCACCCCTCCGAATCCGGCGACGGTCATGCCGTCGTCACCGCGACCAGTGCGCCGGCGACCAGGACCGCGCCGCCGAGCATGCCGAGGGCGTAGCTCCGGACGAAGCCGGTCTGCGCACGCCCCAGCCGGGACGACGAGCCGCCGAGGGCCGCCGCCGTCCCGTTGACGACGCCGTCGACCCCGCGGTTGTCCAGCCAGACGAGCGCGCGGGTCAGCCACATGCCCGGGCGCATGAACAGCGACTCGTTGACCGCGTCGGCGTAGAGGCCGCGGCGGGCGGCGGCGACCACCGGCGAGACCCGGGCTGGTGCGGTGACGGGCACCTCGCGACGGCCGACGAACAGCCACGCCGCGCCGATGCCGAGCGCCATGACGGCGAACACCACGAGCCCGACGGTCACCGGGGCGACCACGTGGGCGGCCTCCTCCGGCTCGCCGAAGACCGGCGCCAGCCACCTCTCCAGGGGAAGTGCCTGCACGAGCACGAAGCCGGCGAGCACCGAGCCGACCGCCAGCACCACCATCGGCACGGTCATGACGGGGGGCGACTCGTGCGGGTGCACCCCCTCCTCCCACCGGGCCCGGCCGAAGAACGTCATGAGCATCAGCCGGGTCATGTAGAACGCGGTGAGCCCGGCGCCCAGGACGGCGACCCCGCCGAGCAGCCAGCCGGAGGCGCCACCGCGGTCGAGGGCCGCCTCGATGATGGCGTCCTTGGTCCACCAGCCCGAGAGCAAGGGGAAGCCGATCAGCGCGAGGTAGCCCAGGCCGAAGGTGGCGAAGGTGATCGGCAGCCGCCTGGCCAGCGCGCCGTAGCGGCGCATGTCGACCTGGTCGTTCATCGCGTGCATGACCGACCCGGCGCCGAGGAACAGCCCGGCCTTGAAGAAGCCGTGCGCCAGCAGGTGCGCGATCCCGGCGGCGTAGCCGACCGGGCCCAGCCCCACGGCCACGAACATGTAGCCGATCTGGCTGACCGTGGAGTAGGCCAGCACCTTCTTGATGTCGTCGTAGGCGCAACCGGCGATCGCGCCGATCATCAGCGTGACCGCACCGATGACCAGGACGACGGTGCGGGCGGTCGGCGTCTCGTCGAAGACCGGCGCGCTGCGGGCGATCAGGTAGACCCCGGCGGTGACCATGGTCGCGGCGTGGATCAGCGCCGAGACCGGGGTGGGGCCCTCCATCGCGTCGGGCAGCCAGGCCTGCAGCGGGAACTGGCCGGACTTGCCGCAGGCGCCGAGCAGGAGCAGCAGGCCCATCGCGGTGACGGTGCCGCCGGCCAGCAGGCCGACCTGACCGAACACGCCGGCGTAGGACGTCGTCCCGAGCTGGGCGAACATCAGGAAGATCGCCAGCGCCAGGCCGACGTCGCCGACCCGGTTCATGATGAAGGCCTTCTTCGCCGCCGTCGCCGCGGCCGGACGGGTGTACCAGAAGGCGATGAGCAGGTAGGACGCCAGACCGACGCCCTCCCAGCCGACGTAGAGGGCCACGTAGCTGTTGCCGAGGACCAGCAGCAGCATCGCGGCGACGAAGAGGTTGAGGTAGGCGAAGAACCGCCGGCGGGCGGGGTCGTGCGCCATGTAGCCGATCGAGTAGACATGGATCAGCGCGCCCACGCCGGTGATCAGCAGGACGAAGACCGCCGACAGCGGGTCGAACAGCAACCCGGCCTCGACGTCGAGGTTGCCGGTGGAGATGAAGGTGAACAGGTCGACGTTCGCCGACCGCTCGTCCAGCCCGGCCAGCTGCACCGTGCAGACCAGCCCGAGGACGAAGGCGGCGACGACGGTGCCGGTGCCCAGCAGGTGGCCCCAGCGGTCGGTGCGCCGGCCGCCGAGCAGCAGCACCGCCGCGCCCGCCAGGGGCAGCGCGATGAGCAACCAGGACGCACTGAGCAGCCCGGTCGCGGGGAGTGTCTCCATCAGCCGGCTCCGCTCAGTACTTCAGCAGGTTGACGTCGTCGACCGACGCCGAACGGCGGGTCCGGTAGACGCTCATGATGATCGCCAGGCCGACGACGACCTCGGCTGCGGCCACCACCATCACGAAGAAGGCGATGAGCTGGCCGTCGAGCGTCCCGGTGGTCCGCGCGAAGGTGACCAGCGTCAGGTTCACCGAGTTCAGCATCAGCTCGACGCACATGAAGACGACGATCGCGTTGCGCCGCACCAGCACGCCGACGGCGCCGATGGTGAACAGGACCGCGGCCAGCACCAGGTAGTTGTTGATGCTCATTGCTCGACTCCGGACTCGTTCCGCTCCTCGGTCGACCACATGGGTCGCCTCCGCGGTCGTTCCGCTCCTCGCTCGCTGGCGCTCGCTGCGATGCTCGCTCCCTGTCGGCTCCCGGCAGCTCCCTGCGATGCTCGCTCGCCCGTCGTCTTCGCGTTGCTCATCGGGGCGCTGCCTCTCCGCTGCCGGGGGTGGTTCCGGTGGTGCCGCCGCCGAGCGTGCCCAGCGCCGCGTCGGTGCCGCCGGCGTGGCCCAGGCGCTCCCGCTCCGCGCCGGTGGAACCGGTCGGCGGCAGCTCGTCGACGACCTGCGGCTCGACGCCGGTGCTGAAGCTGGCCGGCGACGGGCTGCCGTCGGGCAGCCGGCCGGGGGCGGCGATCGAGTTGGCCCGGGCGTAGACGCCGGGACCGGGCAGGGTCTGCGGGTGGTCACCGGACAGGAACCGGGCCCGGGAGAGCTCCTTCTGCGACTGCCGGGTGCCGGGATCGCGCTCGGTGTGCGCCAGCACCATCGCGCCCACCGCGGCGGTGATCAGCAGCGCGCTGGTGATCTCGAAGGCCAGCAGGTAGCGGGTGAACAGCAGCCCGGCGATCGCCTGGACGTTGCCGTCGGCCGCTCCGCCCGCGCCGCCCTGCACCCCCTCCAGACCGGTCACCGGGGTGTCCCGGGTGGCCTCGGCGATGCCGGCGCCGACCAGCCCGGCGAACCCGATGCCCAGCACGATCGCGGCGACCCGCTGCCCGCGCAGCGTCTCGACCACCGAGTCGGAGGTGTCCCGGCCGACCAGCATGAGCACGAAGAGGAAGAGGATCATGATCGCGCCGGTGTAGACGATGATCTGCACCGCGCCCAGGAACGGCGCCTCCTGGACGACGTAGAGCACGCCCAGCGCGAGCATCGTGTTCACCAGCCACAACGCCGAGTGGACGGCGTTCTTCGACAGCACCATGCCCAGCGCCCCGGCCAGCGCGATCGGCCCGAGCACCCAGAAGACGACGGCCTCCCCGGTGCCGATCTGCACGCCGGTGTCGGCCGCGGCGGCCAGCACGCTCACGCCCGCTCCTCCAGCACCGGCTCGGCGGCCTGCGCCGCGGGGGACGCCGCCCTCGGGTCGCGCACGTAGTAGTCCTTCTCGTCGTCCCCGAGCCGCATCGGGTGCGGGGGCTGCTCCATCCCGGGCAGCAGCGGGGCCATCAGCTGCTCCTTGGTGTAGATGAGCGCCTGCCGGTCGTCGTCGGCGAGCTCGAAGTCGTTGCTCATCGTCAGCGACCGGGTCGGGCAGGCCTCGATGCACAACCCGCAGAAGATGCAGCGCAGGTAGTTGATCTGGTAGACGCGGCCGTACCGCTCCCCGGGGGAGTAGCGGGCCTCCTCGGTGTTGTCGCCGCCCTCGACGTAGATCGCGTCGGCCGGGCAGGCCCAGGCGCACAGCTCGCAGCCCACGCACTTCTCCAGGCCGTCGGGGTGCCGGTTCAGCACGTGCCGGCCGTGGTAGCGGGGCTTGGTCTGCTTCGGGACGTCGGGGTACTCCTCCGTCGTCACCTTCTTGAACATGGTCGCGAAGGTGACGCCGAAGCCCTGCGCCGGCCCGGGCAGCCGGCTGCTGCGCTTGCCGGCCGGGGTGGGCGGTGCGCCGGTCTGCGGCGAGGTCGGTGCTGCCACCGCACCGCCCTCCCGCCGGGCGGGGGTGTTCTCAGACATCGCCGTCCTCCTCGGTGGGTGCGGGGTCGGGAAGGGTGCTGCTGCGCCGCCCGGTGCTGACGACCGTGCCGGCGCCGACCGCCTCGCGGCTGCGCAGCCGCGGCGACGGAGGGACCCGCAGGTCCATCGGGGGCACCGGGAACCCGCCGGCGGTGCGGTCCCGGCTCCGGCTGGGGGGCAGGACCTCGGGTTCGGTCGGGTTCACCGACCCGGCCGCGGCGGCCCGGGCGGCGACCCGGGTGTCCCGGTTGCTGACCCGCGAGGCGATGAGCAGCGCGGCCAGCACGACCAGCGCGATCGGCACGCCGACGAAGACGGCGACCTCCCCGCCGTCGAGGTCGGCCTCACGGCTGACCGTGCGCATCGTGGCGACCACCAGGATCCAGACCAGCGCGGTCGGGACCAGGACCTTCCAGCCGAACCGCATGAACTGGTCGTAGCGCAGCCGGGGCAGCGTGCCGCGCAGCCAGATGAAGACGAACAGCGCGACGACGACCTTGGCGAAGAACCAGAGCAGCGGCCACCAGCCGGTGTTGGCGCCGTTCCAGATCGAGATCGGCCACGGTGCCCGCCAGCCGCCCAGGAAGAGGGTCGCGGCCAGCGCGGAGACGGTGACCATGTTGACGTACTCGGCCAGGAAGAAGAGCGCGAACTTCAGCGACGAGTACTCGGTGTGGAAGCCGCCGACCAGCTCGCTCTCGGCCTCGGGCAGGTCGAAGGGCGCCCGGTTGGTCTCGCCGACGACCGCGATGACGTAGATGACGAAGGAGACCGGCAGCAGGACGGCGAACCAGCTCGGTCCGGTGACGTCGAACCCGAAGACGCTCAGCGAGGTCCCGTTCGCCTGCGCCGCGACGATCTCCGAGGTGGACATCGACCCGGCGTAGAGGAACACCGCGACGATCGACAGCCCCATCGCGATCTCGTAGCTGACCATCTGCGCGGCGCTGCGCAGCCCGCCGAGCAGCGGGTACGTCGAACCGGACGCCCAGCCGGCCAGCACGATGCCGTAGACGCCCATCGCCGAGCAGGCCAGCACGACCAGGACGCCGATCGGGGCGTCGGTCAGCTGCAGCGGCGTGCGCTCACCGAAGATGCTCACCGTCGGGCCCAGCGGGATGACCGAGAACGCCAGGAACGCCGGGATCGTGGCGATGACCGGGGCCAGGAAGTACACCGGCCGGTCGGCCAGCGCCGGCATGATGTCCTCCTTGAACGCCAGCTTGAGCCCGTCGGCGAGGCTCTGCAGGTAGCCGCGCGGGCCGACCCGGTTCGGGCCGATCCGCTGCTGCATCCGGGCGACGACCTTGCGCTCGAAGACGATCGCGAACAGCGTCATCACGACCAGCACCGCGAAGATGCCCAGGATCTTGATGATCACGATCCACCACACGTCGTGACCGAAGTCCGCCAGCGTCGGCTGGTCGCTGGCGGCGAGCACGTCGATCACGCCGCACCCCCCGCACGCAGGCCGGACAGGGCGGTCGCACCGGCCCGCGGCGATCCCGCGGACAGCCGGACGACGCCGCCGGGACCGCTGCGCAGGTCCGTCCGGACCGCGCAGCCGGGCGACCGCAGGGGCAGCCAGACGACCCCGTCGGGCATGTCCACCACGGCGACCGGCAGGGTGACGGCACCGGCCGGGCCGGTGACGGTGAGCAGGTCCCCGTCGGCCAGCCCGAGCAGGCCGGCGGCGGCCACGCCCAGGCGCGCCACCGGCGGGCGGGCGGTGCCGGCCATCGCCGGCTCCTCGCGCTGCAGGGTGCCGACGTCGAGGAGCTGCCGCCAGGACGCCAGCACCGCCTCGTCGCCGGCGGTCACCGGGGCCGGCACCGGCGCCAGGTCCAGCCCGGTGGGCGCGGGCGCCTGCGGAGCCGCCCCGAGTGCGACCAGCTCGGTGCGGGCGTCGGTCACGGTGGCCAGCCCCAGCGGTACGCCGAGGTGCTCGGCGATCCCCTCCAGCACCCGGCCGTCGGTGAGCTGACCGGTGCCGTGCAGGGTGGCGTCGAAGGGCCGCACCCGGCCCTCCCAGTCCAGGTAGGCCCCGGCCTTCTCCGGTGCCGCGGCGACCGGGAGGACGACGTCGGCGTGCGCGGTGACCGCGCTGGGGAACAGCTCGAGGCTGACCACGAACCCGGCCGCGGCCAGTGCCTCCTCGGCGAGCACCGGGTCGGGCAGGTCGGCCGGGTCGACGCCGCCGACGAGCAGCCCGCCCAGGGCGCCGTCCCGGGCCGCGGCGAGGATGCCGGTGGTGTCCCGCCCGGGAGTGGTGGGGAGCTCCACGCCCCAGCGCTGGGCGACCGCCGCGCGGTCGGCCGGGCTGTCGACCAGCCGGCCGCCGGGCAGCAGGCCGGGCAGCGCGCCGACCTCGACCGCGCCGCGCTCCCCCGCCCGGCGTGGCACCCAGGCCACCCGGGCGCCGGTCTCGGCGGCCAGCGCGGCCACGGCCGAGAAGCCGCCGGGCACCTCGGCGAGCCGCTCGCCGGCGAGCACGACCGCCCCCGGGGAGAACAGCGCCACCGCGGCGTCGGCCAGCAGGCCCTCGACCGGGTTGGCGGCCAGCTCGCGCAGCACCCGGGCCTCCCCGCCGGGCGCCGTGGGCAGCACCGTGGCGTGCAGCTTCTCCGCCGCACGGGTGGTGAACGGGGCGATGTCGAGGACCCGCATCCCCGCCGTCCGGACCGCCCGGCGCAGCCGCAGGAAGACGATCGGCGACTCCTCCTCGGGCTCGAAGCCGACCAGCAGCACGGTGGGCGCCGCGGTCAGCTCGTCGTAGGTGACCGCGCCGGCGCCAGGCGCGGTGCCGGCGACGTGCGCGGCGAGGAACGCCAGCTCCTCGGCGGAGTGCGCCCGGGCCCGCGCGTCGACGTCGTTGGTGCCCAGCGCCACACGGGCGAACTTGGCGTAGGCGTAGGCGTCCTCGACGGTGAGCCGGCCGCCGGGCAGCACGCCGACGCCGCCGGCCGACCGGGCCGCGGCGAGGCCCGCGGCCGCCGCGGCCCACGCCTCCGGCCAGGAGGCCGCGTGCAGCTCGCCGTCCGCCCCGCGCACCAGCGGGGTGGTCAGCCGCTCGTTGCTGGTGGCGTAGCGGAACGCGTACCGGCCCTTGTCGCAGTTCCACTCCTGGTTGACCGCCGGGTCCTCACCCGCCAGCCGGCGGGTCACCACACCGCGGCGGTAGTCGGTGCGCTGGGCGCAGCCGCTGGCGCAGTGCTCGCACACGCTGGGCTCGCTGCGCAGGTCGAACGGGCGGGCGCGGAACCGGTAGGTGGCGCTGGTCAGCGCGCCCACCGGGCAGATCTGGGTGGTGTTGCCCGAGAAGTAGGACTCGAACGGCTCGTCCTCGTAGATCGCGACCTGCTCCAGCGCGCCGCGCTCGAACAGCTCGATGAACGGGTCGCCGGCCACCTGCTGGCTGAACCGGGTGCAGCGGGCGCAGAGCACGCAGCGCTCGCGGTCCAGCAGCACCTGCGAGCTGATCGGCAGCGGCTTGGGGTAGGTGCGCTTGACGTCGACGAACCGGGTCTCGGTGCGCCCGTTGCTCATCGCCTGGTTCTGCAGCGGGCACTCACCGCCCTTGTCGCACACCGGGCAGTCCAGCGGGTGGTTGACCAGCAGCAGCTCCATGGTGCCCTGCTGCGCTTTGTCGGCGACCGCGCTGGTCAGCTGGGTGTGCACGACCATGTCCGGGCTCACCGGCGTGGTGCAGGAGGCCACCGGCTTGCGCTGGCCCTCCACCTCCACCAGGCACTGCCGGCAGGCGCCGATCGGGTCGAGCAGCGGGTGGTCGCAGAACCGCGGGACCTGCACGCCGATCTGCTCGGCGGCCCGGATGATCAGGGTGCCCTTGGGCACCGCGACCGGGAAGCCGTCGATGGTGCAGTGCACCGCGTCGGGCGGGGGGTGCGGCCCGGGCACCGCCGGCGGCGTCGCCGGCGCCGGCTGCGGGGCGGCGGGGGTGGTGGTCATGAGGCGGCAGCTCCCACGGGCTCGAGGCGGAGCGACCGGCCGAGCCGGGCCTGCTCCTCGGGCGGCAGCAGGGCGACGTAGTCGTCCTTGAAGTACTTCAGCGAGCTGGCGATGCAGCTGGTGGCGCCGTCACCGAGCGCGCAGAACGAGCGGCCGAGGATGTTGTCGCAGGTGTCGGTGAGCAGGTCCAGGTCCGCGGCCCGGCCCCGGCCGTGCACCAGCCGCTCCAGGATCTGGACCAGCCAGTAGGTGCCCTCCCGGCACGGGGTGCACTTGCCGCAGCTCTCGTGCGCGTAGAACTCGGTGAACCGCAGCGTCGCCTCGACGATCGAGTCGGTCTCGTCGAAGACCATCAGCGCGGTCGTGCCCAGCATCGAGCCGGCCGCGGCGACGGAGTCGAAGTCCAGCGGGACGTCGAGGTGCTCGGCGGTGAAGTACGGCGTCGAGGAGCCACCCGGCGTCCAGAACTTGAGCTCGTGGCCCGGCCGCACGCCACCGGCCATCGCCAGCAGCTCGCGCATCGTCGTCCCCATCGGGGCCTCGTACTGGCCCGGTGAGACGACGCGCCCGGACAGCGAGTAGATCTTCGGTCCCGGTGACTTCTCCGGACCCATCGTCTTGAACCAGTCCGCGCCGCCGCGGATGACGTAGGGCACGGTGGCCAGCGTCTCCACGTTGTTGATCACCGTCGGGCCGCCGTAGAGGCCGGCGACGGCGGGGAACGGCGGCTTGAGCCGGGGCTGGCCCCGGTAGCCCTCCAGGGAGTCCAGCAGCGCGGTCTCCTCCCCGCAGATGTAGGCGCCCGCCCCGGCGTGCACGACCAGTTCCAGGTCGTAGCCCGAGCCCAGCACGTCGGTGCCGAGGTAGCCGGCGTCGTAGGCCTCCTGGACGGCGGCCATCACCCGCCGGTGGGCGTGCACCGCCTCGCCGCGGACGTAGATCACCGCGAAGGAGCAGCGGACCGCGTAGGCGGAGATGATCACGCCCTCCACCAGGGAGTGCGGGTCGGCCATCATCAGCGGGACGTCCTTGCAGGTGCCCGGCTCCCCCTCGTCGGCGTTGACCACGAGGTACTTGGGCATCGCCGCCGGGCCGGTCGGGGTCTCCCCCGGCTTGGGCTGCGGGATGAAGCTCCACTTCATGCCGGTCGGGAAGCCCGCGCCGCCGCGGCCGCGCAGGCCGGAGTCCTTGACCAGGGCGACCACCTCGTCCGGCGCCATGGCGAGGGCCTGGCGCAGGGCGCGGTAGCCGTCCAGCCGTTCGTAGGTCTCCAGCGTCCAGGAGCGGGGCTCGGCGAAGCGGGCGGTGAGGACGGGGGTGAGCGGCACGCGGTCAGACCTCTCGCTCGACGGAGCTGTTCGTCCCGGCCCCGGAGCCGGAGGGCGGGGTGTCGGTGCCCTCGGCACCGCGTTCGGCGGGCTGCCGCCCGGCGGGCTCGGGGGCATCGGGGTGGTGCTGCGCAGCGCCGGCCCGCTCGGCGGGCGTGTCGGCGGAGGCGACGGCGGTGTCCGCGGCGCGCTCCCCCTCCGACTGCCCCGCACCGGCGGCCGGGGTGACGTCGGGGTCGGGTGCCGCCTCCGGGGCGGGGCCGGTCATCGGTGGTGCGACCTCGCCGCGCTCGGCGGCCAGCCGCACCCCGCGCAGGGTGGGCTCGCCGGCCGACGGTGCGTCGACGGCGGCCTGGGCGGCGGCGGGGTCGGCGTGCTGGGAGAGCCCGGCGAGCTGGCGGGAGATGCCCCGGAAGTCGGTGAGCGGCGCGCCGCGGGTGGGCGGTGGCTTCTCGCCGCGGCGGAGCGCGGCGACCAGCTCCCGGGCGCTCTCGACGTCCTGCTGGTCGTAGAACTCGTAGTCGACGGTGACCACCGGCGCGTAGTCGCACGCGGCGAGGCACTCGGCGTGCTCGAGGGTGACCGAGCCGTCGGCGGCGGTCTGGTCGTGGCCGACGCCCAGGTCCGCGGAGACCGCGTCGTAGATGCGCTGCCCGCCGAGGACGGCGCACAGCGTGTTGGTGCAGACGCTGACCAGGTGCCGGCCGGTCGGGTGCCGCTTGTACATCGTGTAGAAGGTCGCCACCGCGCCGACCTCGGCCTTGGTCAGGCCGAGCAGCCGCGCGCAGAAGCCGACACCCTCGGGCGAGACGTAGCCCTGCACCGACTGGACCAGGTGCAGCATCGGCAGCAGCGCCGAGCGGGCCTGCGGGTACCGGGCCATGATCTCGGTCGCCTCGGCCTCGTGCTGCGCGGTCAGCGGCGGCAGGTCGGGGGCGGCGGGCTCCACCGGGCGGGAGTCCAGCCCGGTGACCGCCGTCCCCTCGAAGGAACCAGGAAGCGCGCTCATCAGCGGTCGACTCCCCCCATGACAGGGTCGATGGAGGCGATCGCGGCGATGACGTCGGCGATCATGCCGCCCTCGCTCATCGCAGCCGTCGCCTGCAGGTTGGTGAAGCTGGGGTCGCGAGCGTGGACCCGGAACGGGCGGGTGCCGCCGTCGCTGACCACGTGGTAGCCGAGCTCGCCGCGGGGCGACTCGATGGCGGTGTAGACCTGACCGGCCGGCACCCGGAAGCCCTCGGTGACGAGCTTGAAGTGGTGGATCAGGGCCTCCATCGACTGGCCCATGATGTGCCGCACGTGGTCGAGGGAGTTGCCCATGCCGTCGGCGCCGAGCGAGAGCTGGGCAGGCCAGGCGATCTTCTTGTCCTCGACCATCACCGGGCCGGGCTCGAGCCGGTCCAGCGCCTGCTCGACGAGCTTCAGCGACTCGCCCATCTCGGCGACCCGCACCAGGTAGCGGCCCCAGGCGTCGGCGGTGTCCGCGGTCGGGACCTCGAAGTCGTAGGTCTCGTAGCCGCAGTAGGGCTCGACCTTGCGCAGGTCCCACGGCAGGCCGGCCGACCGCAGGATCGGGCCGGTGACGCCGAGGGCCAGGCAGCCGGTGACGTCGAGGAAGCCGACGTCCTTGAGCCGCCGCTGCCAGATCGGCTGGCCGGTGAGCAGCCGGTGCATCGCGGTGATCCGCTCGGGCATGACCTGGAGGAACTCGCGGATCCGGCCCTCCACGCCCTCGGGCAGGTCCTGGGCCAGCCCGCCGGGGCGGACGTAGGCGTGGTTCATCCGCAGCCCGGTGATCTCCTCGAGCAGGTCGAGCACCAGCTCGCGCTCGCGGAAGCCGTTGGTCATCCCGGTGAGGGCGCCCATCTCCATGCCGAAGGTGGCCAGCCCGACCAGGTGCGAGGCGATCCGGTTGAGCTCCATGACCAGGACCCGGATGGTCTGCGCGCGCGGCGGCGCCTCGACGCCCAGCAGCTTCTCCACGGCCAGGCAGTAGGCGGTCTCGTTGAACAGCGGCGCGAGGTAGTCCATCCGCGTGACCAGGGTGGTGCCCTGCGTCCAGGTGCGGTACTCCGTCGTCTTCTCGATGCCGGTGTGCAGGTAGCCGATGACGACGCGGGCCTTGGTGACCGTCTCACCCTCGAGGTCGAGCACCAGCCGGAGCACCCCGTGGGTGGAGGGGTGCTGCGGGCCCATGTTGACGACGAGCCGCTCCTCCTCGTGCGGGTCGGCGCCGAAGGTCTGGTCCCAGTCGCCACCGGTGACGGTGTAGACCCGGCCCTCGGTGGTCTCGCGAGAGCCGGCGTACGGGTCATGGGTCGTGGTCATCGGTAGCTCCGCCGCTCGTCGGGGGGCGGGATCTGCGCGCCCTTGTACTCGACCGGGACGCCGCCCAGCGGGTAGTCCTTGCGCTGGGGGTGGCCCTCCCAGTCGTCCGGCATGAGGATCCGGGTCAGCGCCGGGTGGCCGTCGAAGACGACGCCGAACATGTCCCACGTCTCCCGCTCGTGCCAGTCCGCGGTCGGGTACACCCGGGTGACCGAGGGGACGTGCGGGTCCTCCGCGGTGACCGCGACCTCGAGCCGGATCCGGCGGCGGTAGGTCATCGAGGTCAGGTGGTAGACGACGTGCAGCCGCGGCCGGTCCGGCGTCGCGACCGGTCCGCCGCTGTCCTCGTAGTCGACGCCCGAGACGCTGCTGCACAGCTCGAAGCGGAGGGCGTCGTCGTCGCGCAGGGCCTGAACGAGGGTGAGCAGGTGCTCGCGGACGACGAACCAGGTGATCTCCCCGCGGTCCACCAGCACCCGCAGGACGGCGGCGTCGTAGGTCGCCTGACCGACGGCGTCGACGAGGGCGTCGGTGACCTCGTCGAACCAGCCACCGTAGGGCCGCCCGGTGGAGTGCAGCGCCACCGCGCCGCCGGGCTCGACCCGGACCAGGCCGCCGAAGCCGGAGGTGTCACCACTGCCGGTGACGCCGAAGGCCCCGCGGCGGAACCCGCCGGTCTCGGGGACCTCCGTCATCGTGGGGCCCCCGGCAGGACGACGGCGTTGCCTCCGCGCTGCTCGATCGCGAACTGGCCGGTCCGGCCGGCGGCTGCGGCCTGCTCGTAGGCCCGGCGGGCGTCCTTGTCCGCGCGGATGCTGGAGGGCATCTCGATGTGCAGGTCGGGGGCGGTGCCGTCGGCGCGGGCGGCCGCCTGCTGGGCGGCACGCTTGGCACCGAGGGGCTCGTGCTGGATCTTGTGGTGCAGCTTGAGGATGGCGTCGGTGAGCATCTCCGGCCGCGGCGGGCAGCCGGGCAGGTACATGTCCACCGGGACGATGTGGTCGACGCCCTGGACGATCGCGTAGTTGTTGAACATCCCGCCGGAGCTGGCGCACACGCCCATGGCCAGCACCCACCGCGGCTCGGGCATCTGGTCGTAGATCTGGCGCAGGACCGGGGCCATCTTCTGGCTGACCCGGCCGGCGACGATCATCAGGTCGGCCTGCCGCGGCGAGGCGCGGAACACCTCCATGCCGAAGCGGGCGAGGTCGTAGCGGCCGGCACCGGACGCCATCATCTCGATCGCGCAGCAGGCCAGGCCGAAGGTGGCCGGCCACAGCGAGGACTTGCGGGTCCAGTTGACCAGCTTCTCCACGCTGGTCAGCAGGACACCGCTGGGCAGCTTCTCCTCGAGACCCATGTCAGGCCCTCACTCCCACTCGAGCCCGCCACGCCGCCACACGTAGGCGTAGGCGATGAAGACGGTGACGATGAAGACGGCCATCTCGGCCAGGCCGAAGACGCCGAGCGAGTCGTTGGCGACGGCCCACGGGTAGAGGAAGACGATCTCGATGTCGAAGACGATGAACAGCATCGCGGTCAGGTAGTACTTGACCGGGAAGCGGCCGCCGGTGAGCGGCTGGTCGACCGGCTCGATGCCGCACTCGTAGGCCTCGAGCTTGGCCCGGTTGTAGCGCCGGGGGCCGATGAACGGGGCGGCGGTCACCGAGAACAGCGCGAAGGCAGCAGCGAGCGCGAACAGCCCGACGAGGGGCACGTAGTTCGACAGCATCAGCGGCACCGCACCTGACCGGGGCCGGGGACCGGACCAGCCGGCCACCCGCCCCTGACGGGCGCGCACCTCGACGTGCAGACCACGGAGACGACCTCCACCTCACCCGGGAAGCCCCGGTGTGTCGCTTGTGAACTACTTCACAAAGTCCAGCGGTGGAAGCCTAAGCCTGCGGGGTGTCAGAAAGCCAGGACCCCCGGTGATCGAGTTCACACCAGGGGTCCCGACGCGCCTGTCCGTGCTGCTCAGGTCAGCGGACCCGGGGACGGCGCGGGCGGCGGGGCCGTGGGGTCGGTGGGGGTGGGCTGCGGGAACGGCGCCGGCGCCGGTGGCGGCAACGGGTCGATCGGTGACGGCGAGGGCGAGGGCGGATCGGGCTGCGGTGTCGGTGGTGTCGTCATGCGCCGACCCTGCTCCTCGCCGGCCGCCCGCGGAACGGCTCCGCGCAGGGCCATGTTGGCCAACATGGCCCTGCACCGCGGGTGGCCTCCAGTCGAATGGGCAGTTGCGGTCGTCGGGCTCGGCGGGTCGTCGCGTGTCGACGACCACAACTGCTGACTCAGCCCTCGATCAGGTCCCGGTGCGCGCGGGCCCGGCTGCCGGCCACCCGCCGGCGCCGCGGGGTCAGCAGCGCGAGCGCGGCGGCCCGCCGCCGGCCGCGGACCGCCCGCCGGAACCGCTCGGCCCGGGAGCCGGGCGGGTCGGCGAGCCAGACGAAGCCGTCGTCGACGTCGGGCGCCTGGTCGTCGGCGAGCAGGAAGGCGAGCAGCTCGGTCATCAGGGTGTCGTCGGCGAGCAGCCGGCCGAGCGGGTCCTCCCCCAGCTCCCGCTGCTCGAGGAACTGCGGGAAGCGGGAGAAGACGGCGGGGCCGAAGATCGCCGCCGCCCGGTCCTGCATGAAGTTGACCGAGTCGTCCAGCCCCTCGAGCGCCTCGGCCGCCCGCTCCACGCCCAGCCAGGCGCGGAGGGTGGACGTGTCCGGGCCACCGGAGGCGGACCAGTCGGGGACATCGGTCACCGGACGGCCTCAGGCCCGGGTGCCGCGGTGCAGCGCGACGGCGCCGCCGGTCAGGTTCCGCCACGCGACGTCCTGCCAGCCGGCGGCCTGCAGCCACCGCGCCAGCTCCGGCTGCGGCGGCCAGGCCCGGATCGACTCGGCCAGGTAGACGTAGGCCTCCGGGTTGCTGCTCACCGCCCGGGCGATCACCGGCAGCGCCCGCATCAGGTACTCCGTGTAGACGGTGCGGAACGGTGCCCACACCGGACTGGAGAACTCGCAGACGACCAGCCGGCCCCCCGGCCGGGTCACCCGGGCGAACTCGCGCAGCGCGGCGGCAGGGTCGGCGACGTTGCGCAGGCCGAAGGAGATGACGACGCCGTCGACGCTCTCGTCGGCCAGCGGCAGCGCCATCGCGTCACCGGCGACCTTGGGCACCGGCCGCGCGGCACCGGCGGCGAGCATCCCCTGGGAGAAGTCGCAGGCGATCGCGTGCACCCCGCCGGCGGCGAGCTCCACGGTGGACACCGCCGTCCCGGCTGCCACGTCGAGCACGGTCGAGCCCGGGCGCGCGCCGAGGGCCTCCCGGGTGGCCCGTCGCCAGCCGGCGTCGAGGCCACCGGAGAGCACGGTGTTCGTCAGGTCGTAGCGGCCGGCCACCCGGTCGAACATCGCCGCGACCTCGTCCGGGCGCTTGTCCAGCCCCGCCCGCGTCCCCGCTGCCTCAGCCCGCCCACCGGTCGCCACGTCGGCGACGCTACCTGCGGGACTCCTACCCTGGAGCGGTGACCATGGCTGCCGAGGCGACGGACGCGACGAGCGTCACCACGACCGCGCTGGGTCCACGCCGCACCCCGCTGCTCACCCTGCTGCCCGCCGAGGGTGCGCTGGCCTGGGTCCGGCGCGGGGAGGGGCTCGTCGGTTGGGGCCAGGCGGACCGGCTGGAGGTCACCGGCCCGCACGCCCTGGCCCAGGCCGCCGCCTGGTGGGCCGACCGGTGCGCACGCACCCCCGCGGAGGACCCGCTCGGGGTCCCGGGCTCGGGCCCCGTCGTCTTCGCGTCCATCGCCTTCGACCCGACGGCGGGGACGTCGGTGTTCGTCGTGCCCGAGGTGGTGGTCGGTCGGCGCGACGGGCAGACCTGGGTGACGGTGACCGGCGAGGCCGACGACGACCGGGCCGTCGTCGAGACCTCACCGCAGGACGCGGCCACCTCCATCGGCCGGCTCGCCTACGCCGACGGCGCGCTGGACCCGGTGACCTGGTGCGGGGCCGTCGCCGCGGCGGTGCGCCGGATCGACGCCGGGGAGCTGGACAAGGTCGTGCTCGCCCGCGACCTGCTGGTCACCGCCGACCGCCCGCTGGACCCCCGCCGCCTGCTGCTGCGGCTGGCGCAGCGCTTCCCCGACACCTGGACCTTCGCCGTCGAGGGGCTGCTGGGCGCCACCCCGGAGCTGCTGCTCCGCCGCACCGGCCGGCACCTCGACGCCCGGGTGCTCGCCGGCACCGCGCCGCGGGGGGCCGGGGCCGACGACGACCGGCTCGCCGCCGCCCTGGCGGAGTCGGCGAAGGACCACGCCGAGCACGCCTACGCCGTCACCAGCCTCGCCGACGCGCTGCGGCCCTTCGTCGAGGGGCTGCACGTGCCCGAGCACCCCGCCGTCCTCACCCTGCCCAACGTCCGGCACCTGGCCAGCGACGTGCACGGCCGGCAGCGGGACGGCGACGACACCGGCCTGCTGGAGCTGGTGGGAGCGGTCCACCCCACCGCCGCCGTCTGCGGCAGCCCGACCCCGACGGCGGCCCGGGTGATCGCCGAGCTCGAGGGCATGGACCGCGGCCGCTACGCCGGGCCGGTGGGCTGGCTGGACGCCCGCGGGGACGGGGAGTTCGGGCTGGCGCTGCGCTGTGCCGAGCTGACCGGCGCCGAGGGCGGCCGGCAGGCCCGGCTGTTCGCCGGCTGCGGGATCGTCTCCGGCTCCGACCCGATCGCCGAGCTCGCGGAGACCCAGGCCAAGCTCGCCGCCTTCCAGACCGCGCTGGAGGACTGACCTCTCACCCGGAGGAGCGGGGAACGGGACCGGCGGTCAAGGACCAACGAAACGAGTCGATCTCGTATCTGTGACCGCCCTCCGCACGTCCCGGACCACGATCGGCCTGTCCGTGCTGGCCGGGGTCCTGGCGCTCGGCCTCGGTGTCGTGGTCCTGGCTCCGGACAGCACCCTCGGCGACTGGGCCTACCTCGCCGTGAGCGGCGGCGGCGCCGCCGCCGCGTGGCTGGCCGACCGGCGGCGTCCGCAGAACCGCCGGGGTCAGGTGCCCTGGGTGCCGCTGGCCCTCACCGGCAACGCGGCCGGGGACGTGGCCTGGCAGGCGATCACCTGGGCCACCGGCTCGGCGCCCGAGGTGTCCATCGCCGACGTCGGCTGGCTGGCGAGCTACGCCGCCCTGATCGGCACCGCGATGACCGGCCGCGTCGGCGGGCAGCGGCGCCCCGGCTCGCGGGCCTACGCCGCGCTGGACGGCATCGCCGCGCTCACCGTCTCCCTGCTCGTCGTCTTCCAGACCCCCGTCGTCGCCACCCTCGCCGACCACGGGCTCCCGGCGCTGACCCGGCTGGCGTTCGTCGCCTACCCGGTGCTGGACGCGGTGCTCATCGGCCTCATGGCCTGGCGGCTGGTCCTGCACGGGCGGGTGCGCCCCGCCGTCGCCCTGCTGCTGACCGGCACGACCTGCTGGCTGGTGGCCGACCTGGGCTGGCTGCTGCTGGCCTCCCCCGACACCGTCGCCGGCTGGCTGGACGCCTGCTGGCTCGTCGGCGTCGTCTGCTTCGCCGCGGTGCCGTGGCTGCCCCAGTCCGGCACCGAGGACCCCACCACCGGCCGCGGTCCCGGTCACGGACCGTGGCGGATGGCCCTGACCGTCGCACCGTTCGCCGCACCCGCCGTCCTCGAGGTGGTCGCCTGGGACGACGGCGTGGACGTGAACCCGGTCCCCGGCCTGGTCGTCTGGGGCGTGCTGCTGGTGCTCACCACCATCCGCACCCGGCTGGTCGCCGTGGACGGCCAGCGCGCCTGGGCGGTGGTCCGCTCCCAGGCCCGGCGCGCGGAGGCGCTGGCGGTCAACTCCTCGGACGCGGTCGCCGTCGTCGACGTCGACGGCCGGCTCACCGCCGACTCCCCGTCGCTGGCCCGCTCCCTCGAGGTGCCGGCACCGGCGGGTGCCGAGCTGGCCGAGCTGGTGTCCCGCGCGGGCGGCGACGCGGACAGCACGCGGCTGCTGCTGAGCCGCAGCGCGTCGCTGCCCGGCGTCCCGGTCGAGCTCGAGCTCGAGGGACGCCGGCCCGACGGGTCGGTCCGCTGGCTCGGCGGCCGCGCGGTCAACCTGGCCACCGACCCCGACGTCGCCGGCACCGTCGTCAGCCTCACCGACGTCACCGCGCGCAAGCTGGCCGAGCGGGAGCTCGCGCACCAGGCGTTCTACGACGGCCTGACCGGCCTGGCCAACCGCTCGCTGTTCCTCGACCACGCCGAGCAGGCGCTGCGCCGGGCCGGCCGGAGCGGCACCCCGCCGATCGTGCTCTGCCTCGACCTCGACGGGTTCAAGGACGTCAACGACAGCATCGGCCACCTGGCCGGCGACGAGCTGCTGTGCACCGTCGCCGCGCGGCTGCGCGGCGTCGTCCGGGCCTCCGACACCGTCGCGCGCCTCGGTGGCGACGAGTTCGTCGTCCTGCTCGACGACATCGCCGGCGGGCTCCCCGAGGCCGCCGACCTCGCCCAGCGGCTGCTCGAGGCGATCTCCGAGCCGGTCGACCTGCAGGGGCACCGGGTGAGCGTGGCGGCCAGCATCGGCATCGTCGTCGCCGAGCCCGACGCCACCCCGCTGTCGCTGTTCCGGGACGCCGACATCGCGATGTACCGCGCCAAGGCCGGCGGCCGCGCGCAGTGGGTCGTCTTCGACGCCGGCATGCGGACCGCCGCCCTGGAGCGGATCGAGCTCGAGCGGGACCTGGCCGCCGCGCTCCCCTCCGGGCAGCTGCGGCTGGTCTACCAGCCGGTCGTCGACCTGCAGACCGAGCGGGTCACCGGCTTTGAGGCCCTGCTGCGCTGGCAGCACCCGACCCTCGGCGCGGTCGGCCCCGACCGGTTCGTGCCGATCGCCGAGGACTCCGGCGAGATCGTGCCGATCGGTCGCTGGGTGCTGGGCGAGGCCACCCGCACCGCCGCCCGGTGGCAGCGGGCCCACCCCGGCGCGCCGCTGACGATGGCGGTCAACGTCTCCGCCCGGCAGCTGACCGGCGGCGACCTGGTCCGCGACGTCGCCGAGGCGCTGTGCGTCAGCGGTCTGGCGCCGTCCTCGCTGGTCCTGGAGGTGACCGAGACCGCGCTGGTCACCGACCCGGACGCGGTCGCCGAGCGCCTGGCCGAGCTCCGCGGGCTCGGCGTCCGGCTGGCGCTGGACGACTTCGGGACCGGCTACTCGTCGCTGAGCTACCTGCGCCAGTTCGACGTCGACGTGCTCAAGATCGACCGGTCGTTCGTGAGCCTGCTCGACGGCTCACCCGAGGACGGCGCCATCGTGCACGGGCTGGTCCAGCTCGGCCGCACGCTGCGGCTGGAGGTCGTCGCCGAGGGCGTGGAGACCGCAGCGCAGCGCGACCGGCTGCGTGCCGAGCACTGCGACCTGGCCCAGGGCTGGCTGTTCGCCAAGCCGCTGGAGGCCGACGAGGCCGAGCTGCTGCTGCTCGGCCGGTGCGGGCCGCCGGTGGCTCCCCGGACGCTCGCTCAGAGCTGACGCAGCGCCGCCGCGGCGGCCGCACGCAGCCGCACCCCGAGCGCGGCCTCCGCCGCCGCATCGGTGCGGACGACGACCACCCGCGGCCCGCCGGCGCCCAGCGCGTCGACCAGCTGCCCGGGGTCGCCGACCGCCGTGGCCGCCCAGCCCAGCGAGCGGGCCACCGCCACCAGGTCCCGGCCGTGCGGGGTGCCGAACACCCGCCGGAACCCCGCGGCGTACTGCGGCTGCCCCGGCTCGAGCTGGGCGAAGATGCCACCCCCGTCGTTGTCCGGGACGACGATCGTCAGGTCGGGCACCGTCTCACCCTCACCGGTCAGCAGGCCGGTGAGGTCGTGCAGGAACGTCAGGTCGCCCATCAGCGCGAAGGCCGGCCCTCCCCCGGCGCCCTGGTGCGCCAGCGCCGCGCCCACCGCGGTGGAGATCGTCCCGTCGATCCCGGCGACGCCGCGGTTGGCGAGCACGGTGAGCCCGGGCCGCGGCACCGCGAACCGGTCGACGTCGCGGACCGGGGTGGAGGAGCCCAGCACCAGCAGCGCCCCGGCCGGCAGCGTGGCCACGAGGTCACGGGCCAGCCGGGCGGCGGTCAGGCCGCGGCCGGGGGCGTCGTCGAGCGCGGCGTCGACCGCCAGGCCCACCCGGGTCGCCGCGCCCGTCCAGGTCTCCGCCCAGGCCCGGTCCGGGCGGGCCGTCCCCTCCCGCACCGCGAGACCGGGGTCCAGGTGGGCGCTGCCGACGAGCGCGCTGCCGCGCCCCGGGTCGGCCCAGCGCGGCGTCGCGCTGTAGGTCTCCACCGGCACGGCCGGGTCGGCCAGCAGCGCCGAGACCGGCCGGGACAGCGTCGGCCGCCCGACGACGACGACCCGGTCGGGCCGCTGCTCGTCCACCCACTCCTGCGCGCCCAGCAGCAGCGCCGGCCCGCGCACCGCACCGGCCGCGCCCCACGCACCGCTGCTCGGTTCGGCCAGCACCGGCCAGCCGCGCTGGTCGGCGACGACGGCGGCCGCCCGGCCGACCGCCGACGGCGCGTCACCGGCGACCAGCAGGGTGCGGGCCGCGCCGTCGCCGGTCAGCGGCGCGGCGTACCGCGGCTCACCGGCGCCGGCTGCCGCGGTCCACGGTGCGCCGCCGGGGCGGCCGGCGAGGTCCCCCGACGGCGGGGCGGGTCGGGTGCCGGGGACGGAGTCGTCGGGCATCAACGGCTCGCGCAGCGCCAGGTTGAGGTGCACCGGCCCCGGGTCGCCGGACAGCTCGCCGCGGGCCAGCAGCAGCGCCCGGGCGACCAGCGAGCGCCAGTACCTGTTCTGCGCCGCCTCGCGCCCCGGTTCGGGCACCCCGACGTCGGCGGCCCAGCGGACCGCGCGGCCGTAGAGCCCGGGCTGGTCGATCGTCTGGTTGGCCCCGGTGCCGCGGAGCTCCGGCGGCCGGTCGGCGGTCAGCGCCAGCAGCGGCACCCCGCTGGTGTCGGCCTCCAGCACCGCGGCGTGCAGGTGCGCGGTGGCCGTCCCGGAGGTGGTGAGCACCGGGACCGGCCGGCCGGAGGACTTCGCCAGCCCCAGGGCGAGGAACGCGGCGGTCCGCTCGTCGATGCGCACGTGCAGCCGCAGCAGCCCCGCCGCCTCGGCGTCGGCCAGCGCCAGCGCGACCGGCGCCGACCGGGAGCCCGGGGCGATCACGGCGTCGCTGACGCCGCCGCGCAGCAGCTCGTCGACGAGCACCCGGGCGAACGCGGTGGCGGGGTTCACGAGCCCAGCACCGCGGCCAGCCGCTCCCGCCAGCGGCGCTCGGTGCCCGCGTCGGCGACGGTCTCGGCCAGCCGGTCCGGGACCGGGCGGACCACCGGCAGCGCCCCGTCGAGCGGGAGCAGCGGCTCGCTGGTGACGTCGCCGGTGAACAGCGCGACCGTGCCCAGCCCGCAGGCGAAGGGCAGCTCCGGCAGCGCCGCGGCCAGCGCGACCCCGGCGGCGATGCCCACCGAGCTCTCCAGCGCGGAGGAGACGACGCACGGCAGGCCGTGCGCCTCGGCCACCTCGAGCGCAGCCCGGACACCGCCGAGCGGCTGCACCTTGAGGACGACGACGTCCGCGGCCTCGGCCAGCGCCACCCGGCGCGGGTCGACCGCCCGGCGCACGACCTCGTCGGCAGCGACCCGGACGTCGACCCGCCGGCGCAGCGCGGCCAGGTCCTCGATCGTCGGGCACGGTTGCTCGGCGTACTCCAGCCCGAACCGGTCCAGCTCGCGGAGCCGGGTCACCGCGGTGTCGACGTCCCAGGCCGCGTTGGCGTCGACCCGGACGGCGCCGGTGGGGCCGAGCGCGTCCCGGACGGCCTCGACCCGGGCGACGTCCTCGGCCGGGGACTGCCCCGGCTCGGCGACCTTGACCTTCGCCGTCCGGCAGCCGGAGGCGAGGACGATCTCGTGCGCCCGCTCCGGCCCGACCGCCGGCACGGTGACGTTCACCGGGACGCTGTTGCGGACCGGGTCCGGCCAGCCGAGCACGGCGGCCTCGTGGGCGGACGCCCACCAGCGACGGCTCTCCGCGACGTCGTAGTCCCAGAACGGGGAGAACTCCCCCCAGCCGGCCGGCCCGTGCACCAGCACGCCGTCGCGCACGTCGATGCCGCGGAACCGGGTGCGCATCGGCACCGACCAGACGTGCGCCTCCAGCGACGCCGGGGCCCCGCCCGGAGCGTCGGCAGCGGGAGCGGCGGGCATGGATGACAGCCTAGGCGCGCCGCTCCGCAGCACTCGGGGCACGATCCTGACGTGCAGCGCGGCGCCGTCCCGACGAACGACGAACCCCCGGAGGTCAGCGTGGCCCGCTCGACGGCACCGCGACCCGCCGCCGACCTGAGCCCACGCCGACCCGGGCTGCCGGCGCGCTGCGGCGTGCGCGGCTGCGCGTGCGAGGACCCCCGGCAGCTCCGCAACGCCGCGAACCTGGTGACGGTCATCCGCACGGTGGCCTCGCTGGCGCTGGTGACGACCGCGGCGGTCCAGCACTCCTGGCCGTGGTTGCTCGCCGGCTACCTGACCTACTGGATCGGTGACTCCGCCGACGGCAACATCGCCCGCTGGCAGCACCAGGAGACCCGCTTCGGCGCCGTCTTCGACGTGGTCTGCGACCGGATCAACTGCGTCAGCTGCGCGCTGGTGTTCCTGCAGTTCGTCGACGCACCCTGGCCGATCGGGGTGTTCCTGTTCCAGTTCGTGGTCGTCGACCTGCCGCTCACCCTGCTGCCGATGCGCTGGCCGGTGCTCTCGCCGAACTACTTCCACCTGATCGACCCGCTCGCCTACACGCTCAACTGGCACGTGGTCGCCAAGGTCACCAACACCACGCTGCTCATCACCCTGCTGGTGGTGCTGCCCGACCACCAGTGGGTGGCCCTGGTCGCCGCCACGACCGTGCTGATGATCAAGATCTGGTCGCTGGGGCGGGTGCTCCGGCTGACGACGCCGAAGGACCTCCCGCACGTGCCGCAGGGCATGCCCGCCCGTGCCTGACCCCCGTGCCTGACGCCCGTGCCTGACTCCCGTGCCTGATGCCGCGACCATCGGCCTGGTCGCCCTGGGCCTGGTCGTCGGCGCGGTCTCGGCGGTCACGCCGTTCCTCCCGGTCGAGGCCTACGTCATCGGGCTGGCCGTCACGCACTCCCCCGGCGTCGCCGTCGCCGGCGCGGTCGCCGCAGCGGTCGGGCAGACGGTCGGCAAGGTGCTGCTGTTCACCACCGCCCGGGGCGCGGCCAGCTCGCGGTGGCTGGAACGGCTCCGCGAGCGGGGCGCCAAGGAGGCCGCCGAGATCACCGCCGCCGAGGAGGCCGGTGCGGAGCCGCCGGGCGGCCCGGTCAAGCGGGCGCTGCGGCCGGTGGGCCGCTGGCTCAAGCGGGTCAACGCCGCCTGCATCGCGCTGCTGTCCGGCCGCTGGGGCCCCGGCGTCGTGCTGCTCAGCGGGGCGGTGGGGATCCCGCCGCTGCTGGCCATCGCCTTCTACGCCGGGACGTCGAAGATGACCCTCCGCGCCTTCATCGCCGCCTGCCTGCTGGGCCGCACGATCCGCTTCGTCCTCCTCGCGCTGGTGCCCGACCTGCTCCCGTGAGCGGTGCCCCGCGGGCCGCGACGTAGCCTGGCTCCTCGTGGCCCGGCCGTTGACCCTCCTGCCCGCGCCGCCCCCCGAGGACGCCGCGGCGGTGCTGGCCACCGTCTGGCCCGCGCTGCGCCGCGCGCTGGACGGCGCCGCCCCGCTCGCCGTGCTGCCGGCCGAGGCAGGCCCCGCGCGGGCCGCGCGTGCGGTGCTGCGCCCCGACGAGCCGCTCGAGCCGGGGACGGACCTGGTGGTGGTCACCTCCGGCTCCACCGGCGGCGGGCCGGCAGGTGGGGGCAGGGGCGTGCTGCTGTCCGCGGCCGCGCTGCGCGCCTCCGCCACCGCCACGCTGACCCGGCTCGGCGGCCCGGGCAGCTGGCTGCTGGCGCTGCCCACCTCGGCCGTCGGCGGGCTGCAGGTGCTCGTGCGCAGCGCGCTGGCCGACCGCGAGCCCGCCGTCCTGTCCCGCGGGGAGCCGCTGGCCGAGGCCCTGACCCGGCTCCCCGCCGGCGACCGCCGGTACACCGCGCTGGTACCCACCCAGCTGCGCCGGTACCTGGCCGACGAGCCCGAGGCGCTCGCCTGCTTCGACGGGATCGTGGTCGGCGGGGCCGCCACGGACCCGGCGCTGCTCGACCGCGCCCGCGCCGCGGGGGTCCGGCTGCACACCTCGTACGGGATGAGCGAGACCGCCGGGGGCTGCGTCTACGACGGCGTGCCGCTGGACGGCGTCGGCGTGCGGGTGGCCGAGGGCGTCGAGCTGACCGGGCCGGTGCTCGCGCACGGCTACCGGCTGGACCCGGTGGGGACCGCGGACGCCTTCGCGGACGGCTGGTTCCGGACCCGCGACGCCGGGTCGCTGGCCGCCGACGGCACGCTGACCGTGCACGGCCGGCTGGACGACGTGGTGATCAGCGGTGGGGTCAACGTCTCCCCGCAGGCCGTGGAGGCCGCGCTGCGCGAGCACCCGTCGGTCGCCGACGCCGTCGTCAACGGACGGCCCGACCCGGAGTGGGGCCAGCGGGTCGTGGCCGCGGTCGTCCCCGCCGCCGGCGCCGTCCCGGAGCTGGCCGAGCTGCGCCCGTGGGTCGCCGCCCGGCTCGGTGCCGCCGCCGCCCCGCGCGAGCTGCACCTGGTCGACGCCGTCCCCACCCTGCACACCGGCAAGCCGGACCGGCGCGCCGTCCTCCGCACGCTGGGAGAGAACTAGTGGCCACCCCCGCCCAGTGGCTGGAGGGCGCCCGCCCCCGGACCCTGCCGGCCGCGCTCGCGCCGGTGTTCGTCGGCACCGGCGTCGCCGCCGCGCTCGACGGCTTCCGGCTGGGTCCCGCGCTGCTCGCGCTGCTGGTCGCCCTCGCCCTGCAGGTGGCGGTGAACTACGCCAACGACTACTCCGACGGCAGGCGCGGCACCGACGCCGACCGGGTCGGGCCGATGCGGCTGGTCGGCTCCGGTGCGGCGACCCCGCGGCAGGTGCTGGTCGCGGCCGGGGTGGCCTTCGCCGTCGCCGCGGTCGCCGGCCTCGCGCTGGCGGCGGTCTCCAGCTGGTGGCTGGTCGCGGTCGGCGCGGTGAGCATCGTCGCGGCCTGGACCTACACCGGCGGCCCCATCCCCTACGGGTACCGGGCGCTCGGCGAGGTCTTCGTGTTCGTGTTCTTCGGCCTGGTCGCCGTCGTGGGGACGGCGTTCGGCCAGACCGAGTCGCTGGACGGGCTCGCGTTCGCCGCCGCCGTCCCGATCGGGCTCTGCTCGGTGGCGCTGCTGGTGGTCAACAACCTGCGGGACGTGCACGGTGACGCCGCCGTCGGCAAGCGGACCCTGGCGGTGCTGCTCGGGGAGAGCCGCACCCGGGTGGCCTACACCGGGCTGCTGGTGGTCGCGTTCGGGGTGGTCGTGGCGATCGGCGTCACCCGGCCGTGGGCGCTGCTCGGGCTGCTGGCCGCACCGCTGGCGGTGCCGCCGGTGCGCACCGTGCTCGGCGGGGGGCGCGGGCCGGTGCTGATCGGTGCCCTCAAGGGCACCGGTCAGCTCACCCTGGCCACCGGCGTCCTGCTCGGCACCGGCCTCGCACTGAGCTGACGGCCGGCGGCGCCCTCAGTTGCCGGCGTCGCCCTCGGTGCCGCGGAGCTCGGCGCGCAGCGCCTCCTTGCGCTCGCTGCGGGCCACCAGCGCGCCGGTGAGCCGCTGGCGCACCGGGCTGAGCACCAGGAAGGACACCGGCATCGCCAGCAGCACGCCGAACAGGAAGCCGGGGGTGCCCGGCAGGCCGAGCGCCCACAGGGCGGCGATCAGGGCGGCGGCGATGGCCAGCCGGCCGAGGGTGTAGAGCAGGAACCACTGGGCCAGCGGCGGCGCGGGCGCCGTGCCCGCGGGCGCCCCGGTCTCCCCGGTGGCTCCGGTGTGCTCGGTGGCTCCGGTCTGGTCAGCCACGACGGCCCTCCCACTTGGTCGACAGCACGACGGTCGTCCGGGTGCGAGCGACGCCCCGGACCCGGTTCAACGCGCTGATGGTGTCCTCGAGTGCCCGGATGTCCGGGACCCGGACCTTGAGCACGTAGCCCTCGCTCCCGGCCACCCGCCAACAGTCCTCCACGGAGGGCAGCGCGGCCAGCGCCTCCTCCAGCCCGGTGTCGTCGACCTGGTCGCTCTCGATGACACCGACCAGGGCGGTGACGCCCAGGCCCACCGCGGCGGGGTCCACGACGGCCCGGTAGCCGGTGATGACCCCGGCGGCCTCCAGCTTGCCGACCCGCTCGTGCACCGAGGGCGCCGACAACCCGACCTGGCGGGCCAGCTCGGCGTAGCTCGCCCGCCCGTTGGCCCGCAGCAGGCTGATCAGCTGCTCGTCCACCGCGTCGATGACGCCCCTCCGGTCCTCGTCTGCGCCCCGGACCCCGTCCGGCGGGGGCTGCTGCGCGTCTGTGGTGAGACATCCCCGCGTCCGAGTATCGCCGCGGTCGTACATTGGGGGGCGACAAGGGGGGTGGCCTGATGGTCTTCCTGGTGATGTTGGTGATCGCGGTGGCCGTGGTCGTGCTGGTCATGCGTGCGGCGTCGGCCCAGTCCGGCGGACCGGGGGGCACCACCCGACCGGCGCGTCCACCGAAGCGGCCGCGGGCCCAGCGGGAGACGCGCATCGTGGCACCGGACGACGACCCCGACTTCATCCGCGAGCTCGAGCGGCGTACCCGCCGCGACGACGGCTCCCCCGCCTGAGGAAGGCCCCTCCTCCCCGGGAAGAGGCCGTCAGCGCGGGTCGGCCGGCCAGCCCAGGCCGGCGGGGTCCCGGGCCTCGCCGGGCCAGCCCAGGGCTCCGTCGCGCGCGTCGCTCGTCATGCGCTCAGGATCCCACGTCGGCCCCGCTGCAGGGTCCCGTCGCGAGCCTGCGAGTGGCGGGGAGCAGTGGGGTCCCTCCTCAGCTGACCCCGGCGTAGCTGTGCAGCCCGGTGGAGACGAAGTTGACGTACAGCAGGTTGAAGACCATCACCGCGAGCCCCACCACGTTGACCCACGCGGACGGGCGGCCCCGCCAGCCGGACGTCGTGCGGGCGTGCAGGTAGGCGGCGTAGACGACCCAGGCGATGAAGGCCCACGTCTCCTTGGGGTCCCAGCCCCAGAACCGGCCCCAGGCGCTCTCCGCCCAGATGGCCCCGGCGATGACCGCGAAGGTCCAGATCGGGAAGCCGAAGACGGCGGTGCGGTGGGCCGTGCGGTCGAGCGCGGCGGCGGAGGGCAGCCGGTCCAGCAGCGAGGGGGCCGGCACCGCGCCCGCGGCGGTCCGCTCCTCGCGGCGGCTCTTCACCAGGTACAGCACGCTGACGATGCCGCTGACGAAGAAGATACCGAAGCCGAGCGTCGCCGTCGTCACGTGCACCGCGAGCCACCACGACCGCAGGGCGGCGACCAGCGGGCCGGCCTCGACGTAGAGGACCAGCCGGATGAGGGCCATGGCCACCACGACCGGGCCCATGACGAAGACCCCGATGTGCCGCAGTTCCGGGGCCCGGACCGCCAGCAGGGTGTACGCCACCACCGCCACGAGCACGACGACGGTCGTGAACTCGTACATGTTGCCCCAGGGCAACCGGCCCGCGGCCAGGCCGCGGGTCACCACGACGGCGGCGTGGGTGAGCAGCCCCAGGCCGGTCAGCAGCATGGCCAGCGAGCCCAGCCTGCGCGCGCGGGCCGGCTCCTCGAGCGCGCCCTGCGCGGGCGCGCCGGCCGGGCTCCCGGCGGCGACCAGCTCCCGCGTGCGCGCCGCCGGCCGGCCGAAGGCCAGCTCGGCGCAGAACGCCACGACGGCCAGCGAGTACACCACGACCGTGATCGTGAAGAACGTGTCGGACAACCTGGCGAGCGACTCGTCGATCACGACGGCGGTGCCTCCTCGGAGAGTGACGGTGCGGCGGCCGGCGCCGCCGGGCTGCGCGCGGTGAGCGCCGCCTGGACGGCGTCGGTCAGCGCCGTGAACCGGGGCCCGGTGTCGGCGCTGCCGCGGGTCAACGAGCCGATCGACAGCACGGTACCCCCGCCGTCGGCGGCCGGGGCAGCGCGGGCGAACACCCGCTCCCGGCGGACCAGCAGCATGCCCAGCAGCCCGGCGAGGACCGCCATCGCCGCGCCCAGCACCCAGATCTGGCCGGGGTCGTGGGACACCTGCAGGGCGGCGAACTCCTTGACGCCGCTGAAGGTCACCACCGTGCCGTCGGCCAGCGTCATCGACTCCCCCGCTGCCAGGTTCGACCGGCCCTGCTCGGTGAGCAGCCCCCGGTCGATCTGGGTCTGGTCGAGCGAGTAGACCGACTGCGGGAGCCCGGAGTCCAGGCCCAGGTAGCCGGTGTAGACCACGATCGCGACCTGCGGGTCCAGCGGCCGGGGGTCGACCGAGGTCAGCACCCCGCCCTGGAGCGCGCCGGTCGGGGCGAAGAAGCCCTCGATGGCCAGCTGGTCGGTGTCACCGGCGCCGAGGTCGGGGACCTTGAGCACGCCCTGGCTGGCCATCGTGCCCTGGTCGGCCGGGAGGAACGGCGCGGACAGGTCGGTGAACGTCGTCCCGTCCGGGAGCGTGATGCTGAACTCGGGGCTGTAGCCGTGCCCGGTGACGTACACCCGGTCGCCGTCGATGCGCAGCGGGTGGTTGATCCCGATCGTGGTCGGCGGCCCGTCGGCGCCGTCGAGCTGGTAGCCGATGTCGGCGGTGTAGGACGCCGCCGTCCCGTTGCTCTCGTACTGCGCCCGGAAGTCCTGCAGGTCCACGCACAGCGGTGCGAGGTCGCCGCTGTCGACCAGCGGGCCGGCCGAGTAGGTGTCGTACTGCTGGAAGGAGTTGCAGAACCCCTGGCCCTCGGTGACCAGGATGCTGCCCTCGTAGCCCCACATCTTGCCGCCGGCCAGTCCCAGCAGCAGGGCCAGCAGCGAGAGGTGGAAGAGCACGTTGCCGGTCTCCCGCAGGTAGCCCTTCTCCGCCGACAGCTCCGGGCCCGACCGGCCCTCCCGGCGGACCACCCGGAAGCGGCGGACCCGCAGCTCCTCCTCGACCACGTCCAGCGCGGCCGGACCGGCCAGCGGGGCCGACAGCTCGGTGTTCTCCGGCAGCCGCAGCAGGTGCCGCGGTGCGGTCGGCGGCGGGGCGAACAGCGACCGCCCGTGCTCGATCGCCCGCGGCACGACGCAGCCGATCAGCGAGATGAACAGCAGCAGGTAGATCGCGGCGAACCACGGCGAGCTGAAGACGTCGAACAGGTACAGCCGGTCCAGCCACGGCGCCAGCGTCGGGTGGTCGACGAAGTACTGGCTGACGTTGTTCCGCGACAGCGACCGCTGCGGCAGCAACGACCCCGGGATCGCGGCCACCGCCAGCAGGAACAGCAGTACCAGCGCGGTCCGCATGGCGGTGAGCTGCCGCCACCAGCGCAGCAGCCGGTTGAGCACCCGGCGCCCCCCCGACGGGCGGGACGGCGGCGTCGGCACCGCAGCGGGCCGCGGCGGAGCGGTCGCCGTCACAGCGGAGCCCCCTCGCCGAGCCCGGTCGCGGCCAGCCAGCCCCGCAGCCACTGCATCAGCTCGGTCCAGGCACCGGTCACCAGCATCAGCCCCACCCCGATCAGGACGACGCCGCCGACCCGGGTGACGGTGCGCGCGTGGGTGCGCAGGAAGGAGGTCGCGCCCACGGCCCAGCGGGCGCCCAGTGCGACCAGCACGAACGGCACGCCCAGGCCGAGGCAGTAGGCCACGCCGAGGAAGGCCCCCCGGCCGGGGTTGGCCTCGGTGAAGGCCAGCGAGTTCACCGCCGACAGCGTCGGGCCCAGGCACGGGGTCCAGCCCAACCCGAACACGATGCCCAGCAGCGGGGCGCCGGCCAGGCCGACCGCGGGGCGGGCGCTGAGCCGGGCGGTGCGCTGCAGCAGCGGGAGCCAGCCCAGGAAGCCCAGCCCGACGACGATGGTGACCACGCCCAGCACCCGGCTGATGGCGTCGTTGTGCTGCAGCAGCAGCCGGCCCAGCCCGCCCACGGCGGTGCTGATGGTGACGAAGACGAGGGTGAACCCGAGCACGAACAGCAGCGCGCCGGCGACCATCCGCCCGCGGCTGGGGCGCTCGTCGGCGCGCACCGCGGTGGCGACCTGGCCCGCCCCGGCCGGCGCCGGGGACGTCGCGCGGGCGCCGGTGCCGACCAGCCCGGTGACGTAGGAGAGGTAGCCGGGGACCAGCGGGAGCACGCAGGGCGAGGCGAAGCTGATCAGGCCGGCCAGCGCTGCCACGGCGGCGGCGACCAGCAGCGGCCCGTCGGTGACGAGGTCGGTGACTCCGCCGGCCATCACGCCTCCCCGGTCAGCTCGGCCAGCACCGTGCGCAGGTCGTCCTGCCGCACCTCACCGGTGTACACCGCGGCCACCCGGCTCTCCCGGTCCAGCACGATGGTGGACGGGATGGCGCTGGCCGGGTAGTCCCGGAAGGCCAGGGCGACCTCGCCCTTGGGGTCGAACAGCGACGGGAAGGTGATCCCCTTGCTGTCGACGAACGCCTGGGCGAACTGCTCCTGGTCCTTCACGTTGAGCCCGAGGAACTGCACGCCGGAGTCGGCGACCTCGGTGTAGACCTCCTGGAACTCCGGGGTCTCCACCCGGCAGGGCGCGCACCAGGATCCCCAGAAGTTGAGCACCGCGACGTCCCCGGCCAGGTCGGTCGAGGAGAACTCGGCGCCGCCCAGCAGCGTGCCGGTGAAGTCCGGCGCGCTGGCCCGCTGGTCGACCGGGATCACCTCCCCCGCCGTCGTCCCGGCGACGAAGCGGAACTCCCCGCCGTTGTTCACGTCGACCGCGGTGCCCTCGCCGCTGGTGCAGCCGGCGAGCGCCACCGCGGCGAGCAGGAGGACCAGGCTCCTACGCACCGGGCACCGCGTCGGGGTCGGTCGCGCCGGCCGGCTCGGCGTACTCCAGCCGCAGCAGCCGGTCGTCGTCGTAGACCAGCGAGGTGACGCTGGCCAGCCCGCACTCGCGCTTGCGCGGGTCGTGCAGGTAGCTGCGCCCCTCCAGGTGCAGCCGGACGGTCCAGATCGGCAGCTGGTGGCTCACGCAGACGGCCTCGTGCCCGCGGGCGGCGTCCCGGGCGGTGGCGACCGCGCCGAGCATCCGGGCCGCGATCTCGCGGTAGGGCTCGCCCCACGACGGCTTCCACGGGTTCCGCAGCCGCCACCAGTTCTCCGGGTGCTTCATCGACCCGTCGCCGACGCCGAAGGTCTTGCCCTCGAAGGAGTTCCCGGCCTCGATCAGCCGCTCGTCGGTGGCGATCTCCAGGCCCAGCGCCTCGGCGATCGGCTGCGCGGTCTGCTGGGCGCGCTCCAGCGGGCTGGCCACCAGGTGGGTGACGTCCCGCTCGGCGAACCAGGCCGCGGCGGTCTTGGCCATGCCTTCGCCGGCCTCGGAGAGCCGGAAGCCGGGCAGCCGGCCGTAGAGCACGCCGGTGGGGTTGAAGACCTCACCGTGCCGCATCAGGTGGACGGTCGTCAGCGTCACGGCTGGAGCTCCTCGGCGTCGTAGGACTCGGCCGAGGGTGCAGCGCCCCCGCGGGCAGCGGCGGCGGCCGCGGCGGCAGCGGGCAGCGCGGCGAGCACGTGGTCGACCGCGTCGTCGTCCAGCGCCGCGCTGACGAACCAGGCCTCGAACGCCGACGGCGGCAGGTAGACCCCGCGGGCGAGCATCGCGTGGAAGAAGGCGGTGTGCGCCGCGACGTCCTGGCTGCGGGCGTCGTCGTAGTCGCGCACCTGGCGCTCGTCGGGCACGAAGAAGACCGAGAACATCGAGCCGGCCTGCTGCACCCGGTGCGGGACGCCGGCCCCGAACAGCGCCGCACTGGCCGCTCCGCGCAGGGTGGCCGCGACCTCGTCGCAGCGGGCGTAGACCTCGTCGGTGCACAGCCGCAGCGTGGTCAGCCCGGCGGCGACGGCGACCGGGTTCCCGGCCAGCGTGCCGGCCTGGTAGACCGGGCCGGCGGGCGCCAGCCGGTCCATGACGTCGGCCCGGCCACCGAACGCGGCCGCGGGCATCCCGCCGCCCATCACCTTCCCGAAGGTGAACAGGTCGGCGTCGACCGGGTCGAGCCCGTACCAACCGGACCGCGAGACCCGGAAGCCGGTCATCACCTCGTCGACGACCAGCAGCGCACCGTGCGCCGCGGTGATCCGGCGCAGGTGGCCGTTGAACCCGTCCAGCGGCGGGACGACGCCCATGTTCCCCGGCGACGCCTCGGTGATCAGGCAGGCGATCTGGTCACCGCGCTCGGCGAACACCTTCTCGACCGCGGCGACGTCGTTGTAGGGGACGACGATCGTGTCGGCCGCGGCCCCGGTGGTGACGCCCGGGGTGTCCGGCAGGCCGAGGGTCGCGACGCCGGAGCCGGCCGAGGCCAGCAGCGCGTCGACGTGACCGTGGTAGCAGCCGGCGAACTTCACCACCAGCGGCCGGCCGGTGTAGCCCCGGGCGAGCCGGACGGCGGACAGCACCGCCTCGGTGCCGGAGTTGACCAGCCGGACCCGCTCGACCGGGGCCACCCGGCCGGCGATCTCCTCGGCCAGGTCCACCTCCCCGGCGGTGGGGGTGCCGAAGGTGAAGCCGCGCCGGGCGGCGGCGGTGACGGCGTCGACCACCTCGGGGTGCGCGTGACCCAGGATCATCGGGCCCCAGGAGGCGACGAGGTCGACGTAGCGGCGGCCGTCGACGTCGGTCAGCCAGGCGCCGGACCCGGACTCCATGAAGCGCGGGGTGCCCCCCACGGCACGGAAGGCGCGGACCGGGGAGTTGACCCCGCCCGGCGTCACCTGCCCCGCCCGGTCGAACAGCTGCGCCGACGCGGGCGCCTCGTACGGGTACGGCTCGGTCACGGCTCCACTGTCCCAGGCCTGTCTGTGTGCCCGGTCCCCGCCGTCAGCGGAGCCAGCGGGCGGCCTCGACCGCCCAGTAGGTCAGCACCGAGCCGGCACCGGCGCGGCGGATGGCGGTGAGGGTCTCCAGGACGGCCCGCCGCCGGTCGATCCAGCCGTGCGCGGCGGCCGCCTCGACCATCGCGTACTCGCCGCTCACCTGGTAGGCGCTCACCGGCACGTCGACGGCCTCGGCGACCTTCGTCACGATGTCCAGGTAGGGCAGCGCGGGCTTGACCATGACGGCGTCCGCGCCCTCGGCGAGGTCCTGCGCCACCTCGCGCAGCGCCTCGTCGGCGTTGGGCGGGTCCATCTGGTACGTCGACCGGTCACCGAACTGCGGCGCCCCCTCGGCGGCCTCCCGGAACGGGCCGTAGAAGCCGGAGGCGTACTTGGCGGCGTAGGCGAGGACGGGCGTCTCGGTGAACGCGGCGCTGTCAAGGCCGGCCCGGATGGCCGCGACCTGCCCGTCCATCATCCCGCTGGGGGCGATGACGTGGGCACCGGCCCGGGCCTGGGCGATGGCGACGGCGGCGTAGCGGTCCAGCGTCGGGTCGTTGTCCACCACACCCGACGGGGTGACGATCCCGCAGTGCCCGTGGTCGGTGTACTCGCACAGGCACAGGTCGGCCATCAGCACCAGCTCGTCGCCCAGGTCGCCCCGCAGCTGCTGCAGGGCGACGTTGACGATCCCGTCGGCGGCGTCGGCCTGCGAGCCGACCGCGTCCTTCTCCGCCGGGATGCCGAACAGCATCAGCCCGCTGATCCCGGCCTCGGCCGCCTCGTGGGCGGCCTTGCGCAGCGAGTCCAGGGAGTGCTGGACGACCCCGGGCATCGAGCTGATCGGCTGCGGGTCGGTCAGCCCCTCCTTGACGAAGACGGGCAGCACGAAGTCGGCCGGGGCGAGCCGGGTCTGCGCCGTCCAGCGCCGCATCGCCGGGGTCGAGCGCAGCCGGCGCCCCCGGGCGAACCCCGGGTTCGCCCCGCCGGTCACTTCTCCCCCTCGGTCTCCGCCCGGCGCGCCTGGGCGAACTCGGCCAGCGCGTCGACCAGCGGGCCGACCGCGGCGACCTCGGGCTGGACGTCGACCCGCAGGCCGAACTCGGTGGCGCTGGCCGCGGTGGCCGGCCCGATCACCGAGACGACGGTGCGGGCGTGCGGCTTGCCGGCGATGCCCACGAGGTTGCGCACGGTCGAGGACGAGGTGAAGCAGACGGCGTCGAAGCCACCGCCCTTGATCGCCTCGCGCACCGCGGCGGCCGGTGGCGCGGCGCGCACCGTGCGGTACGCGGTCACGTCGTCGATCTCCCAGCCGCGCTCCTTGAGGCCGGCGGCGAGGGTCTCGGTGGCGATGTCCGCGCGGGGCAGCAGCACCCGGTCGATCGGGTCGAAGACGTCGTCGTAGGGCGGGAAGTCGGCGAGCAGGCCCTCGCTGGACTGGTCGCCGCTGGGCACCAGCTCGGGCACGATGCCGAACTCCCGCACCGCCTCGGCGGTCTGGTGGCCGACGCAGCCCACCTTGACGCCGGCGAACGCGCGCGCGTCCAGGCCGAGCTCGGTGAACTTCTCCCGGACCGCCCGCACCGCGTTGGTGGAGGTGAACACGATCCAGCCGTAGCGGCCGGTGACCAGGCCCTTGACCGCGCGGTCCATCTGCGCCGGGCTCCGCGGCGGCTCGACGGCGATGGTCGGCACCTCCACCGGGACGGCGCCGTAGGCGCGCAGCCGGTCGCTCATGTCGCCGGCCTGCTCCTTGGTGCGGGGCACCAGGACCCGCCAGCCGAACAGCGGGCGGCTCTCCCACCAGGACAGCTTGGCGCGCTTGTCGACGGCCGCGCCGACGGTGACGACGACCGGACCGCTCAGGGTGTCCAGCCCGGCGGCCTTCTCGGCGACCGCGGCGAGCTTGCTGGCCACGCTCTTCTGCGCGGTGCCGGTGCCCTCGGTGGTGACGACGACCGGGGTGCTGCCGGACAGGCCGCCGTCGACCAGCGCGGCGGCGGTCGTGGGCAGCTGCTCGGCGGTGGCCTGCAGCACCAGCGGGCTGCCGGTGCCGGTGGCGGCGGCGGCCAGCGCGGCCAGGTCGACCGGGGCGTCCACCGCGCGCAGGTCGGCCTGCACGGAGCTCGCGCCCAGCGGCACACCGGCGTACGCGGGCACCGCGGTGCCGACGGCGACACCGGGGACGACGTCGAAGGCGACGCTGGTGCGGGTGACCGCCAGCGCCTCCTTGACCACCGCGTCGCTGGTGAAGGGGTCACCGGTCACCAGCCGGACGACGACGTTGCCGTTCTTGGCGGCGGCGACGGCGCCCTTGGCGACCTCGGCCGGCTCACCGCTGACCGTGGTCAGCTCGAGGTCCGGGTGCGCCGTGCGCACGGCCTCGAGGACGGCGGCGGAGACGTCCGGGTCGGCCAGCACCGTGTCGGCGCCGGCGATCGCGGCGCCGGCCCGGACGGTGAGGAGCTCCGGGTCGCCGGGACCGGCGCCGACGAAGACCACCGTGCCCTTGCCGTTGCCGTTCTGCTTGCGTGAGCGCGTCATCGCGTGCTCCTGTTCCTGCCCCTGGAGGGGGTCGCTGCGGGTGGTGCCGGACGGGTGGGGCGGTGCGTGCGCACCGCGGGGGTGGAGCTCATCGGCTCACCGCCATGAGGGCGGCGGCGTCCCGGTCGAGCAGCTCGGCGGCGAGCTGTCGGCCGAGGGACTCGGCCTCGGTGGCCGGTCCGGAGATCGAGTCGCGGACCGAGTCGCTGCCGTCGATCGCGGTGACCGAGGCGCGCAGCCAGAGCTCGGCGGAGCCGTCCTCGGTCTCGGTCAGCTCGGCGTGGGCGGCGACCGGTGCGCTGCAGCCGGCCTCGAGCGCGGCGAGCACGGCGCGCTCGGCGGCCACGCAGGCGCGCGCGGCGGGGTCGTCGAGCGCGGCGAGCAGCTCCCGGACGCGGGTGTCGTCGCTGCGGCACTCCACGGCCAGGGCGCCCTGCGCCGGGGCGGGCAGGACCTGGATCGGGTCCAGCGTCTCGGTGACCGCCGACAGCCGGCCGATCCGGGCGAGCCCGGCGCGGGCCAGGACGACGGCGTCCAGCTCACCGGAGGCGACCTTGCCCATCCGGGTGTCGACGTTGCCGCGGATCGGCACGACCTCCAGGCCGAGCCCGAGCGCGCGCAGCTGGGCCATCCGCCGCGGCGCCCCGGTGCCGATCCGGGCGCCCGGGGGCAGCTCACCGAGGGTCAGCCCGTCGCGGGCGACGAGCACGTCGCGCGGGTCCTCGCGGGCCGGCACGGCCGCGACGGTGAGCCCGGGGGTGGGCGCGGTCGGGAGGTCCTTGAAGCTGTGCACGGCCAGGTCGACGGTGCCGGCGTGGAGCGCGTCGCGCAGGGCGCTGACGAAGACACCGGTGCCGCCCAGCTGGGCGATCGCCTCGGTCGAGCGGTCGCCGTAGGTGCTCACGTGCACCAGCTCGACCGGCACGCCGCTGGCGCCGCTCAGCGCGTCGGCGACCAGCTGGGACTGGGTCAGCGCCAGCTGGCTGGCCCGGGTGCCGAGCCGGAGGGTGGCGGTCTGCAGGTCGCTCACTCGGGAGCCCCCTCGACCGACAGGACGTCGAGGGCGGCCAGCGTCGTGCCGCCCGGCAGCTGGGGGTCGACCGACACCGCGCGGGACAGGCTGGCGGGGTCGCCGTCGAGACCGAGGCCGAACAGCGCTCGCAGGGCGTCGGCGTAGTCGGTGCCGTTGGGGGCGCTGGCCAGCTCCTTGACCCGCACGGTCGGCTCGTGCAGCAGCTTGTCCACGACCCGGCGGACGGTGCGGGCGATCTCGCTGCGCGCCTTGGCGTCCAGGTCGGGCAGCCGGGCGGACAGCCGCAACAGCTCCGCGTCGACCACGTCGGCGGCCTGGCTGCGCAGCGCGGAGACGGTCGGCGCCACCGCCGCGGCCTGCCGCTCGGCGCGCAGCAGGGAGGTCTCCAGCTCGACCAGGGCGTGCGCGGCGGCGATGTCGTCGGCCGCGACCGAACCGGCCACCGGCCGGCCGGGGTGCGCGGCCCGCTCGCCCTGCAGCATCGCCAGGTCGACCACGTGCACGCCGGGCAGCCCGGCGACGGCGGTGTCGACGTCGCGGGGCAGCGCCAGGTCCACGATCACCAGCGGGCGCCCGCCGCGGCCGGCGAGCGCGGTGGAGACCACGTCGGTGCCGATGACCGTGCCGGTGGCGCCGGTGCAGGTGACCAGCACGTCCGCGGCGATGAGCTCCTCGGCCAGCTGCTCGAGGTCGGCCTGCCGGCCGCCGACGGACTCGGCGAGCCGTGCGGCGCTGGCCGGGGTGCGGCTGCTGACGGTCACCTCGGCGCCCCGCCGGGCCAGCGTGGTGGCCGCGAGCGCACCCATCGACCCGGCGCCGACCACCAGGACCGGCCGCCCGGTCAGCTCGCCGAGGGTGTCGGTGACCCGGTCGAGGGCGACGGAGACCAGCGAGGCGCCGGCCTTGTCGATGCCGGTCTCGGCGTGCACCCGCTTGCCCACGCGCAGTGCGCGCTGCGTGATCGGGTGCAGCTCGCGCCCGATCGTGCCCTCGTCCTGGGCCAGCGCGTACGCGGCCCGGAGCTGGCCGAGGACCTGGGTCTCACCGACGACCATGGAGTCCAGGCCGGCGGCCACGGTGCACAGGTGCGCGATCGCCTGGTCCTCGTAGTGGACGGTCACGTACGGGGAGAGCTCCTCCACCGTCGCGCCGGCGTGCCGGGCCAGGACGTGGCTCACGTCGGTGATCCCGCCGTGGAAGCGGTCGACCTCGGCGAAGACCTCGATCCGGTTGCAGGTGGCGAGGACGAGCGCCTCGCTGACGTGCTCGGCGTCGACCAGCTCGTGCAGCGTCTTGACGGTGTCGTCGCCGCTCATGGCCACCTGCTCGAGCAGGGCGACCGGCGCGGTCTGGTGGCTGATGCCGACGGCGAGCAGGCTCATCGGACCGACTCCTGGGCCTCGGCGCGCAGGGCGGCGACCACGGGCGCGGAGCCGTCGCGCTGCTGGTCCAGGAAGGCCAGCACCTGCAGCTCCACCGAGAGGTCGACCTTGCGGACGTCGACGCCCGCAGGGACGGTCAACGCCACCGGCGCGAAGTTCAAGATGCTCCTCACCCCGGCCGCGACGAGCCGGTCGCAGACCGTCTGCGCCACCTCGGCCGGTGTCGTGATGACCCCGATGGTCGCCCCGGTGCGGGCGACGACGGCCTCGAGCTCCTCGACCGGGTGGACCGGGAGCCCCCCGACCTCGGTGCCGATCGCGCGCGGGTCGCTGTCCAGCAGCCCGACGAACTGGAAGCCCCGGCTGGCGAACCCGGCGTAGTCGGCCAGCGCGGAGCCGAGCCGGCCGATGCCGACCAGCACGCACGGACGCGACCGTTCCCCGCCGAGCACCTCGGTGAGCCGCTCCCGCAGACCGGCCACCGAGTAGCCCACGCCGCGGACGCCGCACGGGCCCAGGTAGGACAGGTCCTTGCGCAGCCCGGCCGGGTTCACCCCGGCGGCCGAGGCCAGCTCACCGGAGGAGACGGAGCTGCGGCCGCCGTCGGCGAGACCGGCCAGCACCCGCAGGTACACGGCCAGACGAGCGACGGTGGCCTCCGGGACGATCCGGGGCCGCGACTCCGACACGGGCATACTCCACAACATC
Organism: Geodermatophilaceae bacterium URHA0031; assembly: GCA_000620205.1. Lineage (GTDB taxonomy): Bacteria > Actinomycetota > Actinomycetes > Mycobacteriales > Geodermatophilaceae > Modestobacter. The sequence goes on from JHVP01000002.1 coordinate 517,088, forward strand.
CGATCGCGACCGGCTGGGACCCGGGGTCGATCGGGGGACTTCGGACTGAGACACTCACCGAGCGGGCGCGAGGGCGTCCGACGTCTGCCACGGTAACCGCTTGTGAAGGCCTGAACAAAGTCGCGGCGAGCGTCTCTGCAGGTCGCGAGCCCCCGCTGTGTCGAGGACCACGCCCCGGGCCACCCGTCCGGGGCGCCGGCGGGTCAGCCGAGGCCGAGGTCCCGGCGCAGCCGGACGACGTCGACGGTGAAGACGCTGTGCTCCCGGCCGTCGAGCAGCACCACCGGCACCAGGTCGCCGTACTCGGCGCGCAGCTCCGGGTCGGCGTCGACGTCGACCAGCTCGACGGGCAGGCCGGCCTCCTCGCCGGCGATCCTGGTCAGCGTCTCCGCGGCGACCACGCAGAGGTGGCAGCCCTCGCGGGTCAGCAGCTGCACCCGCTCAGCCACCGGGCTTCTCCGGGTCCCCGTCCGTGTCCCTGTCCGTGTCCCCGTCCGTGTGCGCGGCAGCCGCGGCCGCCCGCTCCAGCCCCAGCTCCCGCAGCCGCGCCCGGCTGACCTTGCCGGCCAGCGAGTGCGGCAGCTCGGCCACGAAGTGCACGCCCACCGGCACCTTGAACCGGGCCAGGGACCGGGCGGCGTGCTCGCGCAGCTGCTGCTCGCTGACGACGCCGTCCGGGGTGCGGACGACGACGGCGTGCACGGCCTCCCCGGTGCGCGGGTCGGGCACCCCGATCACCGCGCTCTCGGCCACGTCCGGGTGCTCGTCGAGCACGCGCTCCACCTCACCGGGGTAGACGTTGAAGCCGCTGACCAGCACCAGGTCGCGGCGCCGGTCGACGAGCCGCAGGTCGCCCTCGGCATCGCGGTAGGCGATGTCACCGGTGGCCAGCCAGCCGTCGGCGTCCGGCCCGTCGGCGCCGTCGGGCCAGAACCCGCTGAACAGGTTGGGCCCGCGGGCGCAGATCTCGCCGGCCTCGTCGTGCTCGGCGTCGTCGTCGGCGAAGGGTGGAAGGACCCCTTCCTCCCCACGACTCGCAAGCTCGCCGCGGGCCCCGGGAAGGGGCCAAACACCCGCGTTGGGGCCGCCGGCGGTGTCCCGCAGGGCGAGCTCGACCCCGGGCAGCGGGCCGCCGATGCACTCGGGCTTCGCCCGGCCGGTGGCCAGCGTGCTGGTGAGCACCGGCCCGGCCTCGGTGAGGCCGTAGCCCTCCCAGACGGTGACCGCCGCCCGGGTGCGCATCGCCTCGAACAGCGCGCCGGGCATGGGTGCGGCGCCGCAGCTGGCGGTCCGGACTGCGGCGAACCCGCGGCGCAGCAGGGCGTCGCTGCCCTCCGCGTCGGCCGCGGCGAGCCAGGCGGCGTACATCGGCGGCGCACCGGGGACGGCGGTGACCTCCTCGTCGGCCATCAGCCGGAGCGTGGCCACCGGGTCGAACTCCGCGACCAGGACGGCGCAGGCGGCGGTCTCGGCGACGAGGCCCCAGCCGGCGTTGAAGCCGTAGACGTGGAAGAGCGGGAGGACCAGCAGCACCCGGTCGCCGGTGCGCACCGGCGCCGGGTCCAGCCCCAGCAGCTGCTGCTGGTTGGCCAGCAGCGCGGCGTGGGTGAGCATCGCGCCGCGGGGGCGCCCGGTGGTGCCGCTGGTGTAGGCCAGCAGCGCGAGCGCGGCCGGGTCCTCGGGATCGGCAGGGGCCGGGGTGTCCGAGGTGGGCGGGCCGACGCTGACCGGCACGCCGGCGAGCTCCTCCCGCGCGGTGCCCACGACGAGCAGCCGGGCACCGGAGTCGCCGAGCAGGTACTCGGTCTCCGGGTCGGTGAAGGCCGTGTTGACCGGCACCACCACCAGACCGGCCCGCAGCGCGCCCATCACCGCGACCACCCAGTCGACGCCGTTGCGGAGCTGGACCGCGACCCGGTCCCCGGGGTCGAGCCCCCGGGCGAGGTACCCGGCCGCCGCCCGGTCGACCCGCGCGTCGAGCTGCGCCCAGCTCAGCCGGACGTCGCCGGCGACCAGCGCCGGCGCGCTCCCGGCAGCGGCGGCCGCCCGGCGGACCAGCGCGGAGAAGGACCGGACCTCGCCCGGCCGCGCCGCGGCCACGTCGGCAGCCGGCACCTCGTCGACCGGCACGACGGACCTCCGCAGGATCGAGGGCGACCAGCCAGGGGCGGGGTCGCGTGGACGCAGGGCCACGATGTTGTCACCATGGGGCGCGGGCCGCAGCGTTCCCGCGTGTGGTCGGACCGGACCAGGGCCCGAGCACCCGTCAGGTGGGGGCGTGAGGAGGTCCGGGACCGGCATGACCCGCGCCCGGCCCACCCCGGCACCCACGCGACCCCCCGCCGCACCCGACCCGACCTCCGGCGCCGCGCTGCCCGAGGACCAGCGCGCCGTCTGGGAGCTCGTCCGCCGGGCCCAGGCCGGGGACGCCGAGGGCTTCGGCGAGCTCTACGACCGCTACGTCGACGTCGTCTTCGGCTACCTGTTCCACAAGGTCGGCGACCGGGCGACGGCCGAGGACTTCACCAGCGAGACGTTCGTCCGCGCGCTGCGCCGGATCGACTCGCTCACCTTCCAGGGCCGCGACGTGGGCGCCTGGCTGGTCACCATCGCCCGGAACATCGTGCTGGACCACGTGAAGAGCAGCCGGCACCGGCTCGAGGTGCCGACCGCCGACATGCGGGACGCCGACCGGGCCACCGCCGGCCCGGAGGAGACGGTGCTGCAGCGGCTGGCCGACGCCGAGCTGATGGCCGGGGTCGCGAAGCTGTCCGAGGAGCAGCGGGAGTGCCTGATGCTGCGGTTCGTGCAGGGCTTGTCGGTGGCCGAGACGGCGGCGGCCATGGGCAAGAAGGACGGCGCCGTGAAGGCGCTGCAGCACCGGGCGGTGCGCCGGCTGGCCACCCTGTTGCCCGAGGGGCTGCGGTGACCGGCGTGGTGATCACCGCGCGGCACCCCGTAACGGCCGGTGCGGCCGGGTCGTTGACCGGTCGGGGGTGCCCGGTCCGGCGGCACCCGATGCGACGGGGACGCGGAGGGACACGGTGACGGGGCAGGGCGACGGTCCGACGGGTGCGTCCCCCCGGCGCGTCGACCCCGTCCGCCCGGAGGAGGCGCTGGTCGGGCGGCTGCAGGCGTTGTCGGCCGAGCTCGCCGCGACCCCGGACGAGGAGTTCCGCGCGGCCACCCGCACCCGGCTGGTCGCGATGGCCGCCGTCCGCACCCCCGCCGCGGCGGGCGCCACCCGCCGTCCACCCCGCCGTACCACCCGCTGGCGGACCCGGGTGACGGCCGGGCTGACCGGGGCGGCGCTGACCCTCGCCGCGCTCGGCGGGCTGCTCGCGCTCGCCCAGGGCGCCCGGCCGGGCGACCTGCTGTACGGCCTGAAACGTGGTGGCGAGCAGACCCAGCTCGCGCTGGCCGGGGACGACCGGGGCCTGACCCTGCTCGGTTTCGCCACCACCCGGCTCGACGAGCTCGGCCAGCTCGTCGGGGTGCAGCCGCACGCGGCGCCCGCCGCCGGCACCGCTCCCAGCGGCGGCGGGGTGCTGGCCGCCGGTCCCGACGTCTCCCTGGTCGTGGACACCCTGCGGACGATGGACGCGCAGACCGCACGGGGCACCGCTGCGCTGACCGCCGCGGCGGTGGCGCACTCGGACAGCGACGCCCTCGCCGTGCTCACCGGCTGGGCCGACGAGCAGCAGGCCGGCATCGACCGGCTGTCCCGGGCCGTGCCCACCGGGGCCGAGGCGGCCCTCTCCGCCTCCCGGGACCTGGCCGCCCGGGTCGCGGGGCGCGGCAGCGACCTGGAGCCCGCGCTGGGCTGCGCCGGCGGCCCGTCGACCGCGGGCACCGATGAGCTCGGGCCACGGCCCGCCGCCTGCCCCGCAGCTCCCGGGGGTCCCGCGTCCCCGGCTGCTCCCTCCACGGCTGCCGGCACCACGGCCGCCGGCACGTCGGCTGTGAGCACCTCGGCTGTGAGCACCTCGGCTGGTGGGTCCGCCACGGCCGCCGGCACCTCGGCTGCTGGGTCGACCACGGCCGGCACCACGGCCGCTGGGTCCACCACGGCCGGCACCACGGCCGGCGGGCCGGCGGCGACGGGCACCGCCGCACCGGGCACCGCGGCGCCGGCACCGGGCATGAGTTCCGCACCGACGACCGCGGCACCGACCTCGCCTCCGGGGCTGACGCTGCCCAGCCTCCCGCTGCCCTCGCTGCCCGGGGCACCGGGACCGTCCACGCCGCCCGGCCCGGTGGTCTCCGCGCCGCCGGCGGTGCCGGGGGTGTCCCTCTGCCTGCCCCCGCTGATCACCGTGGGGTGCTGACCGGCTCCGGAGCGGTCGGGCGACGACGCTAGGGTCGCGGTCGACGGTGGGTCGACGCCGGGAGGTGGTGCGCGTGGTCCGAGTGCCCTTCCGCGGCCGTGCCGCGCGGGTGCCGGCGGAGGTCGACGACCACGAGACCCGCGCGCTCGTCGCCGGCGAGGCGTCCGCGGCAGCCGCCGAGACCGACGTCCCCGAGGCCCCCGCGCCCGACCGCACCGCGGCCGCGTTCTTCGACGTGGACAACACGATGATGATGGGCGCCTCGATCTTCTGGTTCGCCCGTGGACTGGCCGCCCGGAAGTACTTCACCGGGCGGGACGTCGCCTCGTTCGTCTGGCAGCAGTTCAAGTTCCGGGTCGCCGGCACCGAGGGCGCTGTCGACATGCACACGGTGCGGGACAACGCCCTCGCGTTCGTCGCCGGCCGCCCGGTCGAGGAGATCGTGCAGGCCAGCGAGGAGATCTACGACGAGCTGATGGCCGACCGGATCTGGTCGGGCACCCGGCTGCTGGCCCAGCAGCACCTCGACGCCGGCCAGCGGGTGTGGCTGGTCACCGCCACCCCCGTGGAGCTGGCCTCGATCATCGCCCACCGGCTCGGGCTCACCGGCGCCCTGGGTACGGTGGCCGAGGTCGTCGACGGCCGGTTCACCGGGCGCCTGGTCGGCGAGCTCATGCACGGTGAGGCGAAGGCCCAGGCGGTGCGGGCGCTGGCCGAGCGCGAGGGCCTGGACTTGTCGCGGTGCACCGCCTACAGCGACTCGACCAACGACATGCCGATGCTCAGCCTGGTCGGCACGGCGGTCGCGGTGAACCCGGACTCCGAGCTCAAGGCCGTGGCCCGCTCCCGGGGCTGGGCGGTCAAGGACTTCCGCACCGGTCGGAAGGCCGCCAAGATCGGCGTCCCCACGGTCGGCGTGGCCGCCCTCTCCGGCGGCGTGGTCGGCGGGCTGGTCGCGCTGCGCCGTCGCAACCGCTGGCCGTTTTGATGGTGAGCCGATCAATGTGCGCCGAGGCGCAGTTCCAGGCTCCAGAACTACGGGTCAGCGCACACCGTCCGCTCAGCTGAAGACGCTGCGCCGCTGGAGGAGGAGGCGGTAGAGCGAGTGCTGGATGGTCTCGCGGACCTGGTCGGTGAGGTTGAAGACGACCATCGGGTCGTCCGCGGCGGCCGGCCCGTAGGATGCGGTCTCGATCGGCTCGCCGAAGGCGATGAACCACTTCGACGGCAGCGGCACCAGGCCGGCCGGCCCGAGCAGCGGGAAGGTCGGCGTGATCGGGAAGTAGGGCAGCCCCAGCAGCCGCGCCGCGGTGCGCGCGTTGCCGATCATCGGGTAGATCTCCTCGGCGCCGACGATCGCGCACGGCACGATCGGCGCCCCGGTGCGCAGGGCCGCGCTCACGAAGCCGCCGCGGCCGAAGCGCTGCAGGGTGTACCGCTCGCTGAACGGCTTGCCGACGCCCTTGAACCCCTCCGGGAAGACGCCGACCAGCTCACCCTCGGACAGCAGGCGCTCGGCGTCCTCGTTGCAGGCGAGCGTCGTGCCGAGCTTGCGCGCCAGGGCCCCGACGAACGGCACCTGGAACACCAGGTCGGCGCCGAGCAGCCGCAGCCGCCGCGACGCGGGGTGCTCGTCGTGCAGCGCGACGGTGGTCATCAGGGCGTCGACCGGGATCGTGCCGGAGTGGTTGGCCACGACCAGCGCGCCGCCGGTGTCCGGCACGTTCTCCAGGCCCTGGGTCTCCACCCGGAACCAGCGCTCAAACCACGGCCGGAGCATCGGCAGCAGCACGTGGTCGGTCAGGTCGGGGTCGAACCCGAACTCGTCGGTGTCGTACTCCCCGGTGACGCGGCGGCGCAGGAACTCCAGCCCACCGGCGACCTGGTCGTCCCAGGACGGCGCGGCCGGCCGGGGCGGCGGCGGGTCGTCGTCCGGTCGCAACGGGATCACCCGTGCCTCAGGCATCGCGCACCGCCCGCAGTCCGGGCACCGGCGGTGCGGGGCGGTGCCGACCCCCGACGACAGCGTGCACGGCGTTCAGCCCGCCCGCGACCGCGCCGACCACCGAGCGGGCCGCCCCGGTCACGTCGCCGACGAACTCGGGCCGGACGACCGGCGCCACCGTGTCGGCGTAGTCGGCGAGCGCCTCTGCGGTGGTGTAGCGCGGGGTGTAGCCGAACTCCTCGCGCAGCACGCGGGTGTCGACCACCCGGCCGAAGTTGAGCAGGCGCATCTGCTCCGGGGACCACTCGACCGAACCGTCGACCAGCCGCACCCGCCGGGCCAGCTTTCGGACGCCGCCCATCGCCGACTGGGGCACCGGCAGAGCGACGCGGCCGAGCCGGCGGATCGCCTGGGACAGCAGCACGGTGCCGGACGCGCCGACGTTCACCGTGCCGGTGTGGTCCCCGACGGTGGCCTGGCGGAGGACCGCGACGGCGTCGTCCTCGTGCAGCAGCTGCACCCGGGCGTCGTAGCCCAGCGCGGTCGGTACCACCGGCATCCGGAGGAACCCGGACAGCAGCGAGTCGATCCGCGGGCCGATCAGGTTGGTGAACCGCAGCACGGCGACGCCCACGTCGGGGCGGCGGCGCGCGAACGAGCGGACGTAGCCCTCGATGTCGAGGCTGTCCTGGGCGAACCCGCCCGCCGGGACCCGGCGGGCCTGCATCGCCTCGGTGAAGACGGCCGGGTCGCGGGGGCTGGCGCCGTAGACCGCGCTGGTCGACTTGAGGACCAGCCGCTGGACGGCGGGCGACCGCTGGCACGCGGCCAGCAACTGCATCGTGCCGATGACGTTGAGCTCCTTCATCGACACCCGGCCACCGGCGGCCGCCGGCGTCGCGCTGATGTTCATGTGCACCACGGTGTCCACCGACGCGGACTCGATGACCTTCGCGATCAACGGGCTGCGGATGTCGGCACGGACGAACTCGGTGCGCCCCAGGTGCCGGAGCACGTCCGGGGCCGGGGGGACGGTGTCCACCCCGATGACCCGGTCGATCGCCGGGTCAGCCGCGAGCTCGGCCGCCAACGCGCCGCCCAGCCACCGGCTCACGCCGGTGACGAGGACGACCGCGGGCGGCACGAGCGTCAGCTCACTTCTTGTTGCGCCGCTGGACGCGGGTCTTCTTGAGGAGCTTGCGGTGCTTCTTCTTCGCCATCCGCTTGCGGCGCTTCTTGATGACCGAACCCATGGCCCTGCTCCCGACGTCGTGTCCGCGCGGTGCCGCGTGGGTGACCGGGTCGGTCACGCCGGGCACCGTGCGAGGTGATCAGCTCGTGCGCGGCCCGCCCCCGAGGAGGCACCGCCGCTCAGCGCCCGAGCCTACCTGGCCGGTGACGTACTGGAGCGGCCCCCTCGCAGGGACCCGTCACGAGCGGAGCGAGTGGCGGGGGGCGAGGGGGTCCTTCCTCAGGCGATGTCGGTGTAGGCCTCGCGCAGGTAGTCGTGCACGGCGCGCTCCGGCACGCGGAACGAGCGGCCGACGCGGACGGCGGAGAGCTCGCCGCCGTGGACGAGGCGGTAGACGGTCATCTTCGAGACCCGCATGATCGCGGCGACCTCGGCGACGGTCAGGAAGGCGACGGCGGCGCGGGGCGCGGGCACCTGGGCCGGGCGGCCGACGGGCATGGCGGCCGGGTGGGCGGCCGGCACGGGGCGCGACAGCGAGGCGGCCGAGACGGGCCGACCCATCTGGCGCGGAGCGGGGACACCCGGGCGGGTGGTCTGGATGGTGGCGCGCTGCGGCATGGTCACGTCGTTCATCTCCGGTCTCAGCACAACCCGCGGCCACCGGCTTCCCCACCGGCGGGCGTGTCACGTTCGTGCTGGAAGAGACCATATGGGGACCGGAGTGACGGAAGCGATGGGTGAAACGGACAGGGGAACCGGTCCGTCCTGGGCACAAGTGGACAGAGACAACGCGTGACACTCCAGTCACGGCGTGTTGTCCCCAAGTCGACCCAGCTCATCCGCGTGCTGTCCACAGAGAACTGTGGACAACTACACGCGTGTGGTTCACCGGTGCGACCTGGGACACACGGTGCACGCGGGCTCTCGGTCGGAGTGCACGGAGCCGATCAGCCCGCGGCTCGACCCAGCGCGACCGACCGGTCGTGCGCCGCCTCGATGGCCGCGATCAGCGCCGCGCGCACACCGTGCCGCTCGAGCTCGCGGATCGCGGCGATCGTCGTCCCTCCGGGGCTGGTCACCGCCTCCCGCAGCTGCACCGGGTGCTCCCCCGACTCCCGGAGCATCACCGCCGAGCCGTAGGCCGTCTGGACGATCAGGTCGGCGGCCACCGCACGGGGCAGGCCGAGCAGGATCCCGGCGTCGATCATCGCCTCGACCAGGAAGAAGAAGTAGGCCGGCCCGCTGCCGGACAGCGCCGTGACAGCGTCCTGCTGGCCCTCCGGGACCCGGCGCACCTGACCGACCGGTGACAGCAGGGCCTCGGCCTCGTCCAGGTGCTCCTCGGTGGCGTGCGCACCCGCGGAGATCACGCTCATCCCGGCGTCCACGAGGGCGGGGGTGTTCGGCATGACCCGCACCACCGGCGTCCCCTCGGGCAGGGCCGCCTCGATCCGGCTGGTGGGGACACCGGCGGCCACCGAGACCACCAAGTGCTCGGCGGTCACGTGCGGGGCCAGCAGGGCGAGCAGCCCGTCGATGTCCTGCGGCTTGACCGCCAGCAGCAGCACCCGGGACCCCGCGGCCGCCCCGGCCAGGTCGACCGCGCCGATGCCGTGCCGGGCGGCCAGCTCCGCGGCCCGCTGCGGGCTGCGCTCGACGACGACGACGCCGTCCCCGCTGCCCGCCTGGCGGACCAGGCCGGCGAGCAGCGCCTCGCCGATCTTGCCGCCGCCGATGATGGCCAGGCCCGTCCGCCCCGGGGTGATCATGTCCGCGACGGTAGTGCCCCGCCGGGTGCGAGGGCGCGGCTCGGGTGCGCCGGCCGGCCCGGTCAGCCGGCGAGCAGGCCGGCGGCGGGGGCGATGACGAGCACGGTGCCGGCCAGCAGCAGCACCGCCAGCAGCCGCACCCCGAGCGCGCCCTGGCCGCGCTTCTGCCGCCAGGCGGCCACCCCGGCGACCAGCGCGGTCACCGTGACCGGCGCCGCCACCAGCGCGGCGTAGGGCATCAGCTCCCACAGCACGGTGAAGGCGAAGTACAGCCCGATGCCGACCGCCAGGGCGACGACGAGCTCCCCGACGAAGCGGACCCAGGCGAGCGCGCTCTCCGTGGCGGTGAGCGGCTCCTCCTCGACCGCGGCGGGCTCGGCCGTGGCGCGCTGCACCGGGATCGGGCCGGTGACCGGGTGGGCCTCCACCCGCCGGTGGGTGGTCGTGCCGGCGGCCGGGATGGCGGACGTCGAGGGTCCGGTGCCGAACAGCCCGGTGGGCGGCGCGGTGGCCGGCGCGGCGGTCACGGCATCGCTCTTCCGCCGCCCCCCGGTCTGCGCCGCGACGGGGGTCCCGTTGCGGCGACCGGTCCCGGGGCCGGTCGCCGCGACGGGGGTCCCGTTGCGGCGACCGGTCCCGGGGCCGGTCGCCGCCGCACGCTTCGCCGGGGAGTCGCGGCCGGGCTCGGACCGGGGCGGGGCGGCGGTGCGCGCGGGCACGGGTTCGCGCGGCGCCACCGGGCCGGCCAGACCGGCCGCCGGACGCGGACCGGCGGTGTCGGACTGGTCGGGCCACGTCGTCACCGGGGTGCGCCCGGTGGACGACGCGCCTGCCGGGGAGCGGACCGCGGCGGGCGCCGGGCCGGGCGTGCGCGGCGGGGTCGCTGCGCGGGGCGCGGCGGCCGGCCGACCGGGGGCCTGGGGCCGCGGGGCCGGCTCGATGCGCGGCGAGCGCCCGGTGACCTGCGGGTCGTCCGAGGTGCGGCGGCGACGGCCGGGGCGGGTGCCCAGCTCCGTCTCGAGCCCGTGCTCCCGGAGGATCTCGGCGAGCGAGCGGACGCTGTGCTCCCCCGAGTTCGGCGGCTCCGACATCACGCTCCCTCCAGCTGGTCCAGGCGGCGCAGGATGATCCCCTCCCGCAGCGCCCAGGGGCAGATCCGGACGAACGGTACGTCCACGGCCCGCATCGCGGCCCGCGCCACGACGGCGCCGGCCGGGACCTGGTGCGCGCGTTGCGCCGACACGCCCTCGAGCTCGGCCAGCGCCGACGACTCGATCCGGGCGACGAACCCGATCACCTGGGTCAGCCCCGTGGCGGTCAGCTCCCGGGGGACCGTCAGCCCGGCGGCGTAGGGCGCCGCGCCGGCCAGCCGGGCGAGGGTCCGGAAGGTCTTCGACGTGGCGACCGCGAACTCCGGCTCGCCCGCGTCGCGCAGCTCCTTGCCCGCGGGCGCGAGCAGCTCCTCGGCGTACTCGTCCAGCCGGCCGAGCGCCCGGAGGTCGGGACGGCCCCCGGTCTCGGCCTCCGGGAGGAACTGCCGGGTCATCCGCCCGGCACCCAGCGGCACCGACAGCGCCACCTCGGGGTCCTCGTCCACCCCGGCGGCCAGCTCCAGCGAGCCGCCGCCGATGTCCATCACCAGCAGGCGCCCGGCGCTCCAGCCGAACCAGCGGCGCACCGCCAGGAAGGTCAGCCGCGCCTCGTCCTCGCCGGTGAGCACTTGCAGGTCGACGCCGGTCTGCTCGCGGACCCGGCGGAGCACCGCCGCCCCGTTGTCGGCCTCGCGGATGGCCGAGGTGACGAACGCCAGCAGTTCCTCGCACCGCCGGTCGGCGGCCTGCCGCTTGGCCTGCTGCACCGCGGTGAGCAGCGCCTTCTCCCCCGCCGTGGACAGCCTGCCGTCCTCGCCCACGTGCTCGGCCAGCTTGAGCACCCAGCGGTCGTCGTGCATCGGCGTCGGGTGTGCGCCGCGGTGCGCGTCCACCACCACCAGGTGCACCGTGTTCGAACCGACGTCCAGCACCCCGAGTCGCATGCCCGAGAGTCTGCCGTCTGGCGGCTCAGCGTGTCGCGGCGCCTACTCTGCGCCTACTCTGCGCCGGTGGAACCGAGCACCCCTGTCGGCACCCCGCCCGAGGTCGGGCTGGACTTCGCGCGCGAGTGGATCGAGTTCACCGACCCGGCCGACCCCGAGCACCGGGTGCGGGCCGACCTCACCTGGCTGACGAGCGCGTGGACGTGCGTCTTCGGCCGTGGCTGTGCCGGCGTGGTCGAGGGGCGGCCCGAGGACGGCTGCTGCAACCACGGCGCCTTCTTCACCGACACCGACGACCTCGACCGGGTCGAGGCCGCCGTCGCCGAGCTGACCCCGCTGGACTGGCAGCGCCACCCCGGCACGGCGGTGGACCGCGCGGACTGGACCGAGCCGGACACCCTCACCGAGCCGGCCGACGGCGAGGTCGCCGAGGAGGCGCTGCGCACCCGGGTGGTCGACGGGGCGTGCCTCTTCCTCAACCGGCCCGGGCACCCCGGCGGCGCCGGCTGCGCGCTGCACGCCATGGCCCTGCGGCAGGGCCGCCACCCGCTGGAGACCAAGCCCGACGTCTGCTGGCAGCTCCCGGTGCGCCGCGAGCAGGAGTGGGTCGACCGGCCCGACGACACCCGGGTGCTGGTCTCCACCATCGGTGAGTTCGACCGCCGCGGCTGGGGTCCGGGCGGGCACGACCTGCACTGGTGGTGCACCGGCTCGCCGGCCGCGCACGTCGCGAGCGAGCCCCTGGTGGTGACCTACGGGCCGGAGCTGACCGCCCTGCTCGGCCCGGCCGCCTACGCCGAGCTACGCCGGCTGACCGAGGCCCGCCTCGACGCCGGCCTGATCGCCCCGCACCCCGCCAGCCCCCGGCCAGTGCCGGTGCAGCTGCACCGGCGCCGTCCCGGCTGAGGCGGCCGCCCGGAAGGTCTGCCGGTAGGCGCGCGGGGAGACCCCGCGCCGCCGGGTGAACTGCTCGCGCAGCCCGGCCGCGGTGCCGAAGCCGACCAGCCGGGCGATCTCCTCGACGGGGGCGTCGCTGCCCTCCAGCAGCCCCTCGGCGGCGGCCAGCCGCTGGCCGAGCAGCCACGCGTGCGGCGTCGTCCCGGTGGTGGCCTTGAACCGGCGGGCGAAGCTGCGGGGGCTCATCAGCGCCCGGCGGGCCAGCGACTCCACGCTGATCTCCTCCGCGAGGTGGGCCCGCGCCCACTCCAGGACGACGCCGAGCAGGTCGTCCTCGCAGCGGGCGACCGGGCTGTCGATGAACTGCGCCTGCCCGCCGTCCCGGTGCGGCGGCACCACCATGTCCCGGGCCAGCGCGTTGGCCGCGGCCGCCCCCCACTCCCGGCGCACCAGGTGCAGCAGCGTGTCGACGCCGGCCGCCGTCCCCGCGCCGGTGAGCACCCGGCCGCAGTCGACGTAGAGCACCGACGGGTCGACCTGCACCGCCGGGAACCGGGCGGCCAGCTCCCCGGCGTACCGCCAGTGCGTGGTCGCCCGGCACCCGTCGAGCAGACCCGCGTGGGCGAGCACGAACGCCCCGGTGCACTGGCTGACGATGATGGCGCCGCGGTCGTGCGCCGCGCGCAGGGCGTCGACGAGGGCCGCTGAGGGGACCCGCTCGAACAGCTCCCAGGCGGTCAGCGTGACGACGTCGGAGACGGCCAGCCGCTCCAGCCCCGCGTCGACCAGCATCTTCATGCCGGTGTCGGTGCTGACGACACCCGGCTCCTCGGTGACCAGCGCGTAGTCGAACCGCGGCAGCCCCATCGCGGTCCGGTCGTAGCCGAAGACCTCGGTGGTGACGCCGAGGCCGAAGCTGCCCACGACGCCGTCGCTGACCACGGCACTGACGACGAGCGGGCGGCCGGGTGTGCGCATGGCCACAGTATGGCAGGAACGTGGCGTTCGTGGTCAGTCCTGCCACTCGTCGCTCCCCCGCCGGCCGAGCACGCTCGTCCCATGTTGCTGATCACCTGCCCCGTGACCCGGACCGACGAGCTGGTCGCCGACCGTCGCATCCGGTCGGTCGACAACCACCCGACGCACCTCGCGTTGCACGTCGACTGCCCGGCCTGCGGCGGGGTGCACGTCTACCGCACCGGCCGACGCTGGGAGGCCGCCCGCACGCGCACCCGGATCGCCGACCGCGCGGCCGCCCAGTCGTCCGCCGACGCCGCCGCGGCTCGGGCTGCACGAGTCGCCGTCCCCGCGTAGCTTCGAACACATGAGCGAAGCCAACGTGAACAGCGGCCAGGCCGGCGACCCCACCGCGGAGAAGGACCCCTCGGACTGGGTGACCGGCGGCGAGCCCGCCACCGGTGCGCAGAAGAGCTACCTGCACACGCTCGCCCGCCAGGCCGGCGAAGAGGTGCCCGACGACATCTCCAAGGCCGACGCCTCGATCAAGATCGACGAGCTTCAAGAGGAGACCGGCCGAGGTCAGTAGAGACGCGTTCCCCCGGGCAGCCGGGCGGCTCACCCGGGGGACGAGTACGGACGGCGAAGCCGGTCGCGCCGGACGGCGGCCCCGAAGGGGTCACCTCCGGCGCAACAGGAAACGGCTCAGCGCCAAGCGACCAGGCTCCTGGCCGCGGTGCGATCCGGAGGATCGCAATATGCACCAATCCAACTAAGCCTCGAACTTGTAGCCCAGGCCGCGGACGGTCACCAGGTAGCGAGGGTTGGCCGGGTCCGGCTCGAGCTTGGCGCGCAGCCGCTTGACGTGGACGTCGAGGGTCTTGGTGTCCCCGACGTAGTCCGCGCCCCAGACCCGGTCGATGAGCTGCCCTCGGGTGAGCACCCGGCCCGCGTTGCGCAGCAGCAGCTCGAGCAGGTCGAACTCCTTCAGCGGCAGCGACACCGGCTGGCCGTCGACCGCGACCACGTGCCGGTCGACGTCCAGCCGCACCGGTCCGGCCGCCAGCGCGGCCTCGGCGGACACCTCGCCCTCGGTGCCGCGGCGCAGCACCGCCCGCATCCGGGCGACGAGCTCGCGGGCGGAGTAGGGCTTGGTGACGTAGTCGTCGGCGCCCAGCTCCAGCCCGACGACCTTGTCGATCTCGGTGTCCTTGGCGGTCAGCATGATGATCGGCACGGAGCTCTTGCTGCGCAGTGCCCGGCACACCTCGGTGCCGGAGAGCCCGGGCAGCATGAGGTCCAGCAGCACGATGTCGGCCCCGGCCCGGTCGAACTCGGCGAGCGCGTCCGTGCCCGAGGCGGCCACGACGGTGTCGTAGCCCTCCCTCCGCAGCATGTAGGACAGCGCATCGGAGAAGGACTCCTCGTCCTCCACCACGAGCACTCGGGTCATGACCGTCCTCTCTCCAGGTGGTTCTCCTGCGGGGCCCCGGCGGGGCCCTCGTCCGTGGCCGGCCGGCCGTGCAGCGGGGGCACCGGCGGCCGTTCCGGGCCGGCGTCGTCCGCCGGCTGGTCCGCGTCGGCGCCCAGCGGGATGCGCAGGGTGAAGGTGGAGCCGAGGCCCTCCTCGCTCCACACCGTCACCGCGCCGCCGTGGTTGCTCGCGACGTGCTTGACGATCGCCAGCCCCAGGCCGGTGCCGCCGGTGGCGCTCGCCCGGGACTGGTCGACCCGGTAGAAGCGCTCGAAGACCCGCGACCGGGCCGAGCGGGGGATGCCGATCCCGGAGTCGGTCACCGCGATCTCGGCGAACCCGGAGCGCGCGCGGGCGCCGACGGCGATCGTCGTCCCCGGCGGACTGTAGGCGACGGCGTTGGCCAGCAGGTTGGTCAGCGCGGTGGCCAGCTGGGCCTCCACCCCGCGCACCACCAACCCGGACTGGGCGGCGACGGCCAGCTGGATGTCCTTGGCCGCGGCCGCCGCCCGGGTCCGGTCGACGGCCTCGGCCACCACGGTGCCGACGGCAACCGGCACCAGCGCGGGCAGCGGCTCGGCGCCCTGCAGCCGGGAGAGGTCGATCAGCTCGCGCACCAGCCGGGCCAGCCGGTCGGCCTCGTGCTGCATGCGGGCGGCGAAGCGCTGCACCGTCTCCGGGTCGTCGGCCGCGCCCTGGACGGCCTCGGCCAGCAGCGCCAGGGCGCCGACCGGGGTCTTCAGCTCGTGCCCGACGTTGGCGACGAAGTCGCGGCGCACCGCCTCGACCCGGCGCGCCTCGGTGACGTCGGTGAGCACCAGCGCGACCGGGCCGGGCGTCACGACCGGGCCGCTGCCCAGCCGGATGCCGTGCACGCCGACCGTCCGCGGACCGGTGCCCACCACGTTGCCGGGCAGCGACACCTCGGCCCGCTGGCTGCCGGTGACCTGCACGCTGCGGGCCACCTCGACCAGCCCGGGGACCACCAGCCGGTCACCGCGCAGGATGCCCAGCGCCCGGGCCGAGGGGTTGGCGAGGATCACGGCGTCGTCGGGACCGAGCAGGACGACGGCGGTGTCCATCAGGTCGACGAGCCGGCGGCTGAGCGCGGCGTCGGTGTCGGCGCGGCTGACCAGCAGGTCCGCACTCCTCGCGGAACCCCCCTCGTCGACGGGCCGCATCCGGGTGCGGACCACCGTCAGGGCCAGCATCAAGCCGATCACGAGGCCCGCCAGCAGGGCGAGCAGTGGTTCCACACCGACGATGCTAGAGCGGGCTGGGCTGCTGACCAGCCACTCCGGCGCTCCTCACCCGGTCGGGTCGAACTGTTCACTGCTGCGTGCCCCGTCGTTCACCTGGCAGCCCCCGCGACCGGCTGGCCGGTCTCTAGGCTCGGAGCTGACACGTGCCGGGACGTCGAGCAGAGACGTCCGCGTGCAGCAGGGCGTCGACCGGCGGCCCGACCGGCGGCGCGACAGAGGAGGAACCGTGTTGCGCGAGAGCTACCGCGAAGAGCTGGACGACATCAACGCCTGCCTGGTGGAGATGTCCAACTCGGTGGGCTCGGCCATGAGCACGGCCACCACCGCATTGTTGGACGCCGACGTCGCACTGGCCGACCTGGTCATCGCCGGGGACGAGCGCATCGACGCGGTGCGGGAGAGCATCGAGGAGCGCTGCTTCACCCTGCTGGCCCGGCAGCAGCCGGTCGCCACCGACCTGCGCGTCATCACCACGGCCATGCGGATCGTCAGCGACCTGGAGCGGATGGGCGACCTGGCCGAGCACATCGCCAAGGTCGCGCGGATGCGCTTCCCGGAGCACGCGGTGCCGCAGGAGGTCCGGCCGATCTTCCTGGAGGCCGGGCACATCGCCGAGAGCCTGGTGACCAAGGCCGGCACGATCATCGCCAAGCGGGACATCGAGGCGGCGGTGGAGCTCGAGGCCGAGGACGACCTGATGGACCAGCTGCACAAGCAGCTTTTCCGCGAGCTGCTGCTGCCGACGTGGGGGCACGGCATCGAGGCCGCCATCGACGTCACCCTGCTCGGCCGCTACTACGAGCGCTTCGCCGACCACGCGGTCAGCGTCGCCCGCCGGGTGGTCTACCTGGTGACCGGCGAGAAGGCATGACCGGGCACATCGCGATCCTCGCTTAGGATTGCGATCCTCGCGGATCGCACCGCGGCCAGCGTCCGTGCCCGACGGGCGCTGAGCCGCTGGGTGGTCCTCCGGCGGGGAGCCTCCGGCCCCCGCGCCGTCCGACCACAGCGGTCCTCCGGACCGCAGTTCCCTACCGCTACCTCTTGCCCTGGTTCATTTCTTCCCCTGGTTCTTGACCGCCTCGATGGCGGCGGCCGCGGCGTCGGGGTCGAGGTACTCACCGCCGGGCCGGGTCGGGCGCAGGTCGGCGTCCAGGTCGTAGCGGAGCGGGACGCCGGTCGGGATGTTCAGCCCGACCACCTCGTCGTCGCCCATGCCGTCCAGGTGCTTCACCAGGGCGCGCAGGCTGTTGCCGTGCGCGGTCACGAGCACGTTCCGGCCGGCCCGCAGGTCCGGGACGATGGCGTCGTACCAGTACGGGAGCATCCGGACGACGACGTCGGCCAGGCACTCGGTGGCCGGGCGCGCCTCCGGCGGCAGGGAGGCGTAGCGCGGGTCGGTGTCCTGGCTGAACTCGCTGCCGGCCTCGATCGGCGGCGGGGGCGTGGCGTAGCTGCGCCGCCAGGTCATGAACTGCTCCTCGCCGTACTCGGCGAGCGTCTGCGCCTTGTCCTTGCCCTGCAGGGCGCCGTAGTGCCGCTCGTTGAGCCGCCACGAGCGGCGCACCGGGATCCACTGCCGGTCCGCCGCGGCCAGCGCCAGCTCGGCGGTGCTGATCGCCCGCTTGAGCAGCGAGGTGTGCAGGACGTCGGGGAGCAGGTCCTGCTCGGTGAGCAGCTCACCCCCACGGGTCGCTTCGGCGCGGCCCTTGTCCGACAGCGGCACGTCGACCCAGCCGGTGAAGAGGTTGGCCTTGTTCCACTCGCTCTCGCCGTGGCGGAGCAGGATGAGGGTGCCTGAGGTCACGGCTCCATCCTGCCCGACCGGCGGTGGCACCCGCCGGTCGGTCGTTCAGCGGTGCTGCAGCCGTCCGGGCATCCAGACCAGCACCACCGTCGTCGCGACCAGCGCCGCGGCCACGGTGCCCAGCGCGGTGAGGTGCATGGCGCCGACGAAGGCGTCCTGGGCGGGGCCGACGACGTCCGCCGCGGAGCGGGCCACCTCGGCGTCCCCGCCCTGGGCCTGCTGGACCGCGCCGAGCGTCGCGACGATCGACTCGCGGGCGTCGTCCCGGGCGGGTGCGGGCAGACCGTCGACGGCGTCGCCGAGCCGGGTGGCGTACGCCGAGGCCATCACCGAGCCGAGGATGGCCACCCCCAGGGCGCCGCCGACCTGACGGACGGAGTTGTTCACCGCCGCGCCGGCACCGGCCTTCTCCCGCGGGACCACCGCCATGATCGCCTCGGTCGCCGGGGCGAGCACCAGGCCCATCCCGCAGCCCTGCACCGCGAGGTCGACCAGCACGAGCCACAGCGGTGCGGACCGGTCGAGCAGCTGGATGCCGGCGAAGGCGACGGCCACCAGCAGGAACCCCGACGCCACGACCAGCTTCGGGCCCCAGCGGGCCGCCAGCCGGGAGCTCTGCGGGGCCATGACCGCCATCCCCACGGCCACCGGGATGAGCGCCGCACCGCTCTGCAGCGGCGAGTAGCCACGCACCCCCTGCAGGTAGAAGACCAGGTAGAAGGTGGCGCCCTGGAGCGCGAAGAAGTTCAGCGCCAGCGCCCCCGCCGAGGCGGAGAAGGCCGGGTTCCGGAACAGCGTGACGTCCAGCGCCGGGTGGGTGGTGCGGCGCTGCCACCAGACGAAGACCGCCAGCAGCGCCGCCCCGCCGAGCAGCGGGATCAGCACACCCGGCGACGTCCACCCCGCTCCCCCACCGCCGCGGATGATCCCGAACACCAGCCCGGCGAGGGCCGCGATCGACAGCAGCACCCCGGGCACGTCCAGCCGGCCCGGCGAGGGGTCCTTGGACTCCGGGACGACCAGCAGGATGCCGGCGGCGCCGAGCGCGGCGACCGGGACGCCGAGCAGGAACACCGCGCCCCACCAGAAGTGCTCGAGCACCAGGCCGCCGGCCAGCGGTCCGCCGGCGACGGCGATCCCCGCCGCGCCGGCCCAGATGCCGATGGCCCGGCCGCGCTCACCCGCCGGGAAGACGTTGGTGATGACCGCCAGCGTGGCCGGCTGGACCGCCGCGCCGCCGACCCCCATCAGCGCCCGCCAGGCGATCAGCTCGAGGGCCGAGCCGCTGAACGCGGCCAGCACGGAGCCGATGGAGAAGATGGTCAGCCCGGCCAGCAGCACCTTGCGCCGGCCGATCCGGTCCCCGATGACGCCCCAGCTGAACAGCAGCCCGGCGAACACCAGGATGTAGGAGTCGATCGCCCACTGCAGCTCGCCCTGGGTGGCCGAGAGCTCCCGCTGCAGCGTGGGCAGCGCGACGTTGAGGATCGTGTTGCCCATGATCACCATCAGCAGGCAGACGATCATCGTGGCCAGCACCCACCACCGGCGCGCGTACCCCTCGGGGAGCTCCTCCGTGGCCGTCTCCGTCGCCGGGTGCCGGGTGGTGCTCACTCCCGGGGTCGCCGCGCGGGGTCGGCGAACGCGGCGAAGGCCTCGAGGTTGCGCAGCGACTCCCCGCGCTTGACCCGCCAGTCCCACTCCCGGCGGATCGAGCTGCCGAAGCCGATCTCCAGCATGGTGTTGAAGTGCTCGTCGGCGTAGGTCAGCACCGAGCCGAGCAGCCGGTCGATCTCCTCGGCCGTCACCGCCGCGTGCGGCAGCCGGCCGGTCAGGTACACGTCGCCGACGGTGTCGATGGAGTAGCTGACGCCGTACATCCGGGCGTTGTGCTGCAGCAGCCAGGCCCACAGCTGCTCACGGTTCTCGTCCGGCTGCCGGCACACGAACGCCTCGACCCGGAACCCGTGGTCGCCGATCGTGAGCCCGACCAGCGTCTTGAGCTTCTTGACCCCGGGCAGGGTGACCACGAAGTGACCCAGCCCGGGGTGCTCGTACTCGAGCTCAGCGGCGCGCAGCGTCTCCTCGACGACGGCGTCGAGGTCGGCGACGCGGTGCCCGCTCATCGGCCGAGCAGCCCCACCGCGCTGCGCCGGGTCTCCGCGGCGGGCCGGAGCAGCGGGCGGGCGGCGCGCAGCTCGGCCATGGCCGCGGTGTAACCGTCGACCAGCGCGTCGGTGGTCCGGTCCCAGCTGAACGCGGTGGCGTGCCGGCGGGCACCGGCGCCCAGCAGCTGGCGGCGGACGAGCACCCGGCCGATCGCGGCGGCGTAGTCCGCCGGGTCACGGCCGGGGACCAGCAGCCCGGAGACGCCGTCGTCCACCGCGGTGCACAGCCCGCCGACAGCGGCGGCGACGACCGGCGTGCCGCAGGCCTGGGCCTCCAGGGCCACCAGGCCGAAGGACTCGTTGTGGCTGGGCACGACGGTGACGTCGGCCGCCCGGTAGTGGTCGGCCAGCTGCTCGGGCCGCTGCGGCGGCAGGAACCGGACGACGTCGGTCACCCCCAGGGCGACGGCGAGCTCCTGCAGCCGCTGCGGCTCGGCGAGCCCGGACCCGCTGGGCGCACCCACGACGAGGACCTGCAGCCGCGCCCGCAGGGCAGGGTCGTCGGCGAGCATCCGGGCCGCGGCGTGCAGCAGCAGGTCCGGCGCCTTGAGCGGCTGGATCCGGCCGACGAACAGCAGGACGACGGCGTCGGGGGGCACGCCGATCCGCTGCCGGGCCCGCTGCTGGTCACCTGGGCGGAAGACCTGCAGGTCGACACCCGGCGGGATGACGAGGGTGCGGCGCGGGTCGGCGCCGTAGAAGTCGACGAGCTGCCGGGCCTCCTCGGCGGTGTTGGCGACCAGCCGGTCGGCCTCGGCGACGACCTGCTCCTCGCCGATCACCCGGGCCCGCGGCTCGGGCTCGTCGCCCTCGGCGAGCGCGGCGTTCTTCACCTTGGCCAGGGTGTGCGCGGAGTGCACCAGCGGCACGCCCCAGCGGTCCCGGGCCAGCCAGCCGACCTGCCCGGACAGCCAGTAGTGCGAGTGGACGACGTCGAAGTGGCCGGGCTCGTGCTGGGCCTCCTCGCGCAGCACCGCCGCGGTGAAGGCGCACATCTGGGCGGGCAGCTCCTGCTTGCCCAGGCCCTCGAACGGGCCGGCGGTGACGTGCCGCACGGTGACCCCGGGGGCCATCTCGACCACCGGCGGCTGCTCGCTGGAGGTGGCCCGGGTGAAGACGTCCACGGCGATCCCGCGGGCCGCCAGCCGGCGGGACACCTCGACGACGTACACGTTCATGCCCCCGGCGTCACCGGCGCCGGGCTGCTCCAGCGGGCTGGTGTGCACCGAGAGGGTGGCGACCCGGCGCGGGAGGGCGATCGGGGCCGGCGACGGCCCGGCCCGCCACGGCGTCGGCTGACGGGGATGGCGACGCGAGGGCACGCTGCTCCTCCCGCTCGGGCTGTCGAGCGCCCGGTCGGGACACCCCTGTCGACTGCTCAGTGTCCTACAACGCCAGGATGGGCACATGTCCAGCCCTGTGCCCCCGTCGTCCTCCCGCGCAGCGTTCCCCGGTCAGGGCCGCGTCGCCGTCGTCACCGGCGCCTCCAGCGGGATCGGTGCCGCGACCGCCGAACGGCTGGCCCAGGAGGGGTTCCACGTCGTCCTGGCCGCCCGTCGGCTGGACCGGCTCACCGCGCTGGCCGAGCGGATCGGCGGCCGGGCGGTGCAGCTGGACGTGACCGACGCCACAGCCGTCGACGCGTTCGCCGCCGGTCTGGACCGGGTCGACGTGCTGGTCAACAACGCCGGTGGCGCGTTCGACGCCGCGCCGGTGGCCGAGGCGGACCTCGACTCCTGGCAGCGGGCCTTCGCGGTCAACGTGCTCGGCTCGGTGGCGATGACCCGGGCGCTGCTGCCCGCCCTGATCGCCTCCGGCGCCGGGGACCTGGTGTTCGTCGGCTCGACGGCGGGGCTGACCAGCTACGAGGGCGGTGCGTCCTACACCGCGGCCAAGCACGGGGTGCACACGCTGGCCGAGACGCTGCGCCTGGAGCTGGTGTACGACCCGGTGCGGGTGGTGGAGATCGCCCCCGGGATGGTGAAGACCGAGGAGTTCAGCCTCAACCGCACCCGGTCGCAGGAGCGGACCGACGCCGTCTACCGCGGGGTGCGGGAGCCGCTGGTCGCCGAGGACGTGGCCGACTGCATCGCCTGGGCCGTCACCCGGCCGCACCACGTGAACGTCGACCTGCTCGTCGTCCGCCCGCGTGCGCAGGCCGCCCAGCACAAGGTCGCCCGCGAGGACTCATAGGGAGCTGGAACGGTCCCTCTGCAGGGCCCCGGGCTGAGCTTGCGAAGGCTGGGGGGCAGAGGGGTCCTTCAGGGCGGTGGGCTCGGGCACCAGGGTGACCCCGAACCGGGTCCGGACGGCCGCGACCACCTGCTGGGCGAAGGCCATCAGCTCGTCGGCCGTGGCGCCGGGCTCGGTGGTCAAGGCCAGGCTGTGCCGCGACGACGTCCCCACGTGGCCGACCCGGGTGCCCCGCCCGAAGCCGGCGTGCTGCACCAGCCAGGCTGCGCTCAGCTTGACCTGGGCGGCCCCGTCCGCCCCGATGCCGGCCGGCCAGGACGGGCAGCCCTCGACGGCCGCCCCGACCGGGACGACGGGGTTGGTGAAGAACGAGCCGGCGGAGCGCGAGCCCGGGTCGGCCGGGTCCCAGACCATGCCCTTGCCGCGGCGCAGCGTGAGCACCGCGGCACGGACGTCGGCCAGCGGGGCGGTGTCCCCCAGCTCGACGCCGAGGGTCCGGGCGAGCTCCGCGTAGCTGACCGGGCTCGACTGCGCCGAGGCGCGCAGCCGGAAGGTCACCGCGAGCACGACGTACTGGCCCGGTTGCTGCTTGAGCCGGCTGTCCCGGTAGGAGAACCCGAGCTCCGCCGGGCCGAAGACCCGCTCGGTGCCGGCCGCCCGGTCCCAGACGCGCACCGCGGTGATGAGCGCCGACACCTCCTGGCCGTAGGCGCCGACGTTCTGCACCGGCGTCGCCCCGGTCGACCCGGGGATGCCGGAGAGCGCCTCCATGCCGGCCAGCCCCTGCTCGACGGTGGACGCCACCAGGTCGTCCCACGGCTCGCCGGCCTCGACCTCGAGCTCGACCCCCTCGGGCGTGTCCCGGCGCGCGACACCCCGGGTGCGCACGAGCACCACGTCCCCCGGCCAGCCGCTGTCGGGCGCGACGACGTTCGAGCCGCCGCCCAGCACCAGCAGCGGACGACCCGCGTCGTCGGCGTCGCGCACGGCGCTGACCAGCTCCTGCCGCGTGGCGACCTCGAGCAGCCGGTCGATCGGGCCGCCCACGGCGAGGGTGGTCAGGTCCGCCAGCACGGCGTCTCGGCGTTCCTGCACAGGTCCACGGTAATCGGCGCCGCGACTACCCTCGCTCCCCGTGAGCGACCACACGCGACGTGCGTCGCTGCCCGCGACCCGCAGGCCGCGGCTCGCCGCCGGCCGCGCCCGGGCGCTCGGCCTGCCCACCCGCGGCACCACGAACGCCAACCGGCTGCGGCGGGTCGACCGCTGGCTGGTCAGCACCCAGGCGGCCCGGCTGCGGGACGCCGCCCGGCCGCTCGTGGTCGACCTCGGCTACGGCGCGTCGGCGGTCACCACCCTGGAGCTGGTCGACCGGCTGGCCCCGGAGATCGACGGCCTGGAGGTCGTCGGGCTGGAGATCGACCCCGCCCGGGTGGCGGCGGTGGCCGAGCACCGCGACCCCCCGCGGGTGGACTTCCGGCTGGGCGGCTTCGAGCTCGCCGGCCTGCGCCCGGTCCTGGTGCGGGCGTTCAACGTGCTGCGCCAGTACGACGAGGAGTCCGCTGCGCGGGCCTGGGACACCATGCGCGGCGCGCTCGCCCCCGGGGGGCTGGTCGTGGAGGGCACCTGCGACGAGTGGGGACGGCGCGGCACCTGGGTGGCGCTGGACGAGGACGGTCCGCTGACGCTCACCCTGACCGCCCGGGTGCAGGACCTGGAGCGGCCCTCCGACCTCGCCGAGCGGCTGCCCAAGGCGCTGATCCACCACAACGTGCCCGGCCGGCCGGTGCACACCTTCCTGACCGCGTTCGACGCCGCCTGGGCGTCGGCGGCCGGGCTGTCGACGTTCGGCCCGCGCCAGCGCTGGGCGGGGGCCTGTGAGGCGCTCGCCGCCGACGGCTGGCCGCTGGTCGGCCCGGCGCGGCGGTGGAAGCACGGCGAGGTGAGCGTCCGCTGGTCGGCGGTCGCGCCGGAGGCGATGTGAGCCGGCGCGCCGGAGGCGATGTGAGCCGGCGCGAGCGGGGTCACCTCACGGCCCTGCCCGGGAAGACCGAGGTCGCCGGGGGGACGGCGGAGCTGCTGGCCGACGCCGACCGCGACGGCTCGTGGGAGCTGCTGCTGGACGGGGTCCCGCAGTCGCACGTCGACCTGGTCGACCCCACCCATCTGGAGTTCGAGTACGTCCGCCGGATGGGTCACGTGGTCGACCTCGCCGCCGAGCCCGGGCAGCCCCTCGACGTCGTGCACCTCGGTGGGGGTGCGCTCACCCTGGCCCGCTACGTCGCGGTCACCCGGCCCGGCTCGCGGCAGCGGGTGGTGGAGGTGGACGAGGCGCTCACCGACCTGGTCCGCCGCGAGCTCCCACTCCCCCGCAACGCCCGGGTCCGGGTGCGCGCGGCCGACGCGCGGGCGGGGCTCGCCGCCCATCCCGACGCCAGCGCGGACGCCGTCCTGGTCGACGTGTTCGCCGGTGCCCGGACGCCGGCCCACCTGACCACCGTCGAGTTCGCCACCGACGTCGCCCGGGTGCTGCGCCCCGGCGGGGTCACCGCGTGGAACGTCTCCGACGGTCCGCCGCTGCGGTTCGTGCGCGCGGAGGCGGCCACCCTGCGCACGGTCTTCCGCCACGTCGCGCTGCTCGCCGAGCCGGGGACGCTGCGCGGCCGCCGGTTCGGCAACACGGTGGCGGTGGCGTCGGCAGCCGAGCTGCCCGTCGTGGGGCTGACCCGCCGCTGCGCGAGCGACCCGATGCCCTCGCGGGTGGTCAGCGACGAGGAGCTGGTGCGTTTCGTCGGGCAGGCCGCGCCGGTCACCGACGCGCACGCACAGCCCTCACCGCGGCCCCCGGCAGGCGTCTTCGACTGACCGTAGGGTCGAGGCCATGACCGCTCCCGCGTCCCGCCGGCTCACCCGCGACACCCGCCACCAGGTGATCGCCGGCGTCTGCTCCGGCCTCGCGCGCCGGTTCGGGCTGTCCCGGACCGGGCTCCGCGTGGTCTTCGTCGTCTCGTGCGTGCTGCCCGGCCCGCAGTTCGTCGCCTACCTGGTGCTCTGGGTGGTCATGCCCGCCGACGACCGGTACTGACCGCGCACCACCCCCGGGGGCGGCGGCTCACCAGCTGGTGTTGCCCCGGCGCAGGCCGCGCACCGCCGGCCGGACGTCGACCAGGTAGACGACGCCGGCGATGACCGCGGGCAGGCCCAGGAAGCTGAGCGGCCCCTGCCAGAAGAGGATGAGCGTCGCGATGCCGGTGATCGCCAGCCAGCCGGGCTTGGTGAGCTTCCCGGCGGCGACGAACGCCGCCGCGGGGCGGATCACCGCGTCCACGAAGGCCCACACCGTCAGCGCGAGGGTCCCGTAGTAGACGACGAGGTTGATGAGCCCGTCGAAGGAAGCCATGCCCCACAGGATAGGCGCGCGGAGCAAGGGAGGACCGGGAGACGCGTCCGACACCGCCCGGTGCGCACCCCCCCTTGACGACACGACAGTGCCCCGGCACCCGAAGAGGGGTGCCGGGGCACTGTCAGTGCTCCCCGGAGAAGCCGGGGTCCTCGATCAGGGGTTCATGTTCAGCTGGCGGGGGTGCTCTTCGCCGGGACGGCGGTCGGGTCCGGGACCGGCGTGGTGGTCGCGGTCGCCTTCTTGGCGGTGGCCCGAGGGGTGGTGGCCTTCGGGGCCGTCTTGCGGGCCGTGGCCCGGCTCTTGGCCGGCACCGGGACGCTGACGCCCTCGGCGGGGACGGTGCTGGTCTCCGGCTCGGCGGCGGCGCGGACGCCGGCCTTGGTGCTGGCGGCGGTCTCGCGGACCTCCTCGGTCACCTCGTCGACGGCCTTCTCGGTGCGCGCCTTGGCCTTCTGCGCGACCGAGGTCACCTCGTCGGAGGCCTTGCCGACCGTCTCGGCCGTCTCCGCCAGCACGTCCTCGACGGAGTCCTCGACCGCGTCGACGGCGCGCTCGGTGCGGGCCACGACCTTTCGGAACGCGGGCTGGGTGCGGAGCTCGTCGATGACCTTCTCGCCCCGGCCGGCCAGCTCGGTGATCGCGGCCAGCGCCTGGTTGCGGGCGCTCTCGACCAGGCCGGACACGGTGACGCGCACGGTCTCCGGGCGGACGGTGGAGGCGGCGCTGGTCACCGCGGCGCGGGCCTGGGCGGCCGCGTCCTCGGCCTGGCTGCGGGCCTGGGCGGCCCGGGCACGGGCCTCGGCGGCGGCGCGGGCCGCCCGCTCGCGGGCCTGCTCGGCGCGGGCGCGGGCCTCCTTGGCGGCGAGGTCCGCCTGGACCTGCGCCTCGCCGGGCAGCGCCTCGGCGCGGGTGCGCACGGTGCCGAACACGGTGCGGGTGCGGTCCACGGCGGCGTCGACGACCACGTCACCGGCGCCGATGGCGGCCAGCAGGCCGGTGCGGTAGGTGTCGACGATGGTCTCGCCGTAGGACTTCAGGGTGTCGGTGCGGCTCATGCCGTCTCCTCCTGGGGATCGGGGGTGGGGTGCGGGGTGGTGGCCTGCTCGCGCGCGGCAGGTGCGGCGTGCTCGCGGGCGTAGGTCTCGTACAGCTCCAGCAGGACGGCCTTGTGCCGCTCGGAGAGCGCCTCGTCGGCGCGGATGGCGGCGACCGTGCCGGCCGTGCCGGAGCGGCGGTCGAGGATGCCGGCCTGCTCGTACAGCGTCTCGGCCGAGATCTTCAGGCCCCGGGCGATCTGCGCGAGGATCTCCGCGGACGGCTTGCGCAGCCCGCGCTCGACCTGCGACAGGTAGGGGTTGCTGACCCCGGCGGTGCGGGCGAGCTCGCGCAGCGACACCTGGGCGGCGCTGCGCTGGGTGCGGATGAACTCACCGACCTGCGAACCGACCGCCGGGACCGACGACGCCACGCTGGACGCCCCGGTCGAGGCGCCGGCGGCAGCCGACTGGGCCGCGGTGGCCACGGTCTCGCGGACCGCGGTCACCTGCTCCCTGACGAACTCCGTGGGTCGCTGCACATCATGAGCTTAACCTGCAGTGCTAGCTGTTGCAAGCGGAGCGCTAGCAGCCCGTCCGTCAGTGCAGGACGCCGGCCGCCCGGACCTCGCCCACCACGCCCTCGCCGCCGGACACCGGAGTGGACAACCAGCGGGACAGCGCCTCGGCCGGCACCCCCAGCCGCCGCAGCCCGGCGGCCAGGGCCGGGGTGCGTCCCCGCTCACCGCCGTCGTCGAACTTCAGCGCGACCGCACCGGCGCCGGGCAGGGCGGCGACGTGCACGCCGTCGGCCCCGCCCTTCACCAGCAGACCGCCGACCGCGCCCATCAGGTCGGTGTCCTCGCGACCGGTGCCGGCGACCAGCCACGGGTGGGCGCGCATCGCGTCGGCGACCAGCCGGCCCGGCGTCCCGGACGGGGCCTGCACCAGCGACAGCACACCCCGCGCCAGCCCGGTCAGCGACAACGCGTGCTGCGGCGCGCCGCACCCGTCGGTGACCACCGCGGCGACCGGCTCACCGGAGGCCGCGCCCAGCCGGGCCTCGATGGCCTGCTGCAGCGGGTGGTCGCGCTCCAGGTAGCCGGCGGTCGGCCAGCCGGCGGCCACGCAGGCCGACAGCATGGCGGCGTGCTTGCCCGAGCAGTTCATGGCCAGCCGCTCCGGTGCGCGACCAGCGGCCAGCCACCGGGCCCGGGTGGCCTCGTGCTGCGGCAGGGCCGGCGGGCAGCCGAG
This sequence comes from Geodermatophilaceae bacterium URHA0031, assembly GCA_000620205.1. GTDB lineage: Bacteria > Actinomycetota > Actinomycetes > Mycobacteriales > Geodermatophilaceae > Modestobacter. The sequence continues at coordinate 544,806 of JHVP01000002.1, forward strand.
GTCGTCGGGCCCCAGACCGGCACCCGACAGGAGCGAGGCGACCAGCTCGACGTGCCCGTCCTCGCCGTTGTGCGAGGCGGCGCCGATCGCCAGCTCGCGGTCGTTGCACGGCCGCCAGCCGGCGGCGAGCAGCGCGGTGGCCTGCACCGGCTTGTTCGACGAGCGCGGCAGCACCGGCCGGGCGACGTCCCCGACCTCCAGCAGCGGGCTGCCGTCAGCGCCGAGGACGACGAGCGCACCCCGGTGCACCGACTCGAGCACCTCCGTGCCCAGCCCCCCGCGCCACACCTCGACCAGCACGGGGTTGTCCGGCCACGTGCTCATCCGTGGCGTGACTCCTCGGCGAGCAGCTGGGCCACGTCGGCCAGCCCGTCGCGGTAGCGGCGGGCGAGCTCGCCGGCGACGGTGTCCATCACCTGCTGGACCCCGCGGCGCCGCTCGGACAGGCTGCGCTCGCCGGCCCCCAGTGCCCGGGCGGCCTGCTCCAGCCCGGCGTCGGGCAGCGACGGCACGTCGGAGAGGTCGACGCCCGGGGTCAGCCCGTTGACCCAGGTCTCGAAGTGCTCGGGCGAGCTGGGCTGCACGGTCTGGTGCCGGCCGAGCCCGTGCGCGGGCCCGCGGCCCTTCTCGGACAGGATCTCCGGCAGCAGGTCGACCAGCGAGCGCCCGTCGTGCTCGGCGCGGCGCTGCAGCTCGCGCCGGACGATGTCCAGCCGGCCCTGCAGCAGCCGCCGGGTGTAGGAGAGGTTGACCTCCTCCTGCTCGGCCCGGTGCCGCAGCGCCCGGACGTCGGCCATCGACAGGTCCTCGACGCCGGCGAGGAACGACGGGTCGAGCAGCTCGTCGACGCCGGCGCCACCGGCGGCAGGGGTGGGAGCAGTCATCGGGAGACCTCCGCGGGGGTCGGGGTGATGCCCAGCAGCTGCCGGGCCTCGGACGGGGTGAGCGGCGGGCGCTGGGCGATCCGGGCGAGCCCGGCCGCCCGCGCCACCAGCTGGGCGTTGTCGCGCACCGGCTCGTCGGGCGCGTAGGTGAGCGTGTCCTCCATGCCGACCCGCAGGTGCCCGCCGGCCGACAGCGCGGCGAGCATCACCGGCAGCGACGTCCGGCCGACGCCGGTCGCGGCGAAGGTGGCGCCCGGCGGCAGTGCGGGCAGGCAGGCGGCCAGCGCGGCCGTCGTCCCGGGCATGCCGCCGGGGACGCCCATCACCAGGTCGACGTGCACGTGGCCACCGTGCGGCGGGCCGTGCCGGTCCAGCAACCGGGTGAGCGTGGCGAGCTGGCCGAGGTCGAAGACCTCGTACTCCGGGACGATCCCCCGCTGCTGCATCTGGGTGTGCAGCTCGACGATGAGGTCCCACGGGTTGTAGAAGACGTCGCGGCCGAAGTTCACCGTGCCCAGCGACAGCGAGGCCGCGTCCGGTGCGGCGTCCAGCACCGCCAGCCGGTCCTCGGCCGGGTCGGTGACGGCCCCACCGGTGGACAGCTGCACGACCAGGTCGGTGGCCTCACGGACGGCGGCGACCACCTCGCGCACCCGGGGGAGGTCCAGCGTCGGGCGCGTGTCGGTGCCGCGGACGTGCAGGTGGAGCACGGCGGCGCCGAGGGCCTGGCAGTCCCGGGCGGTGGCCACCACCTCCTCGACGGTGACCGGCAGCGCGGGGACGTCCTCCTTCGCCGACTCGGCTCCCGTGGGGGCGAGCGTGACGAGGGTTCCGGAGCTCACGAACGCGCACCTCGACTCCGCAACCGCTCCGCTCCTCACTCGCCGGCGCTCGCTGCGATGCTCACGAACGCGTCGTCTCGGGACGCATCGTTGCAGACCGGACCGCCTTGACCCGGTCACGGGCGGCCGCCACGGCCGCGTCGGGCTCCGCGGCGGTGTCGTCGGGGTCGATCGCGGCCACGGCCTCCCCCACCGCCAGCGGCGTCCCGGCGGTCACCGACTGCTTGACCAGGGCCAGCGCGATGACGCCGAGCTCGTGGTGCCGGACGGCGGTGCCCAACCGGCCGACCTCGCGGGCCCCGGAGGTCACCGGCGTACCGGGCGCGGGCAGCGTCTCGCTCATCCCGTCCAGGTGCAGCAGGACCAGCCGGCGCGGCGGACGACCCAGGTTGTGCACCCGGGCGACCGTCTCCTGGCCGCGGTAGCAACCCTTCTCCAGGTGGACGGCGGTGCGCAGCCACTCCAGCTCGTTCGGGATGGTGCGGTGGTCGGAGTCGACCCCGGCCCGCGGCCGGCGGGCCTCGACCCGCAGCGCCTCGTAGGCGTCCAGCCCGGCCAGCACGGCGCCCTCGCCCAGCAGCGCGTCCGACCGCTCGGCCAGCTCCGCGCGCGGCACGAGCAGGTCGACGACGGCCGCCGTCCCGTCCCCGATCGGCGGCATCCGGCGCACCCAGCCGCCGCCCTCCAGCGGGAGGACGGCGTAGGGCTGCACCGGCACCGGCCACCCGGCCGCGGCGAGCACCTCGTCGCCTCGTGGCCCGACCAGCGACAGCAGCGCCCAGGCGTCGGTGACCAGCGCGGGGTCCACCCGCAGCATGAAGCGCATCCGCTCCAGGAAGGTCACCAGGGCGGCCCCGGTGCCCGGCTCGACGTCGCCCCACGTCGTCCCGGCCAGCTCGGTGAGGACGACGTGGTGCTCGACGTGGCCGTGCGGGGACAGCACGAGCGCCTCCGAGCCGGTGGCGTCGCCGAGCCGCTCGAGGTGCTGGCTGGTGAGCGAGTGCAGCCAGCTCAGCCGGTCCGCGCCGGGGACGACGAGCACGTCCCGGTCGCTGCGGTCGACCAGCCCGGCCCCCTCCGCCAGCCGGCGCTGCTCGGGCAGCGGCTCGCCGTAGTGCGCCGCGACGGTGCCGCCTCCGGCCAGGTCGAGGGCGACGGCGCCGGGCCGGTGCAGCAGGGGGGAGCTCATGGGTGGTCCTCCTTCTCCGAGCAGGCGCGACAGGTGCCGGACAGCGCCACGTGGCCCACGTCCACGGTGAAACCCAGCTCGGCGGCCAGACGTTCCGCCGCACCGTCGAGCAGGGCCGGGTCGGCCGAGCTGATCTGGCCGCAGGACTGGCAGACGACGTGCAGGTGCGGGTGCTGGGCCGCGTGGTAGACCGGCGCCCCCTTGCCCAGGTGGGTGTGCCACACCAGGCCGAGCCGCTCCAGCAGCTCGAGGGTGCGGTACACGGTGGAGGCGTCCGGCGCTGCCCCACCGGGGCCGGCCTCCTCGCGCAGCCGGGCGTGGATCTCCTCCGGCGTGCCGTGCTCCAGCGCGGCGACCGCCGCCAGCACCCGCTGGCGCGAGCTGGTCAGCCGCAGCCCGCGGGCCCGCAGCTCTGCCGCGAGCGGCGGTGCGCTCTCCGGTCCGGACACGGTGCCGAGCCTAGATCGCCGGTACGGCAGGGTGGTGGTCGTGACGGCTCTGCGGCGGGTGGCCCTCTGGACCGACGGCACGGCCCGGGCGGTCGGTCCCGACGAGCCGGTGGTGACCGCCTTCGACCAGGGCCTGGGCCGCGGCGACGGCGTCTTCGAGTCGGTGCTGGTCACCGGCCGCCGGACGCCGCACCTGGACGCCCACCTCGTCCGGTTGCGCCGCTCGGCCCAGCTGCTCGAGCTGCCGTACCCCGGCGAGGACGCGGTGCGGGCCCTGGTCGCGGCGACGACCGCGGACTGGCCGGCCGACGTCGACGGCGCCTGCCGGGTCTTCCTCACCCGCGGCCTCGGGGAGGGCGCACCGCCGACGCTGCTGGCCCTGCTCGCCGCCGTCCCCGCCGAGACGTTGCGCCAGCGCGAGACGGGCATCGCCGTGGTGACGTTGTCCCTCGGCGTCCCCGCGGACTTCCGGGCGTCCGCGCCGTGGCTGCTCGGTGGGGCGAAGACGCTGTCCTACGCGGTGAACATGGCCGCCCAGCGGCACGCGCACGCCGTCGGGGCCGACGACGTCGTGTTCACCTCGCTGGAGGGCCGGCTGCTCGAGGGCCCCACCTCGACCGTCGTGTGGGCCGCCGACGGCTGGCTGCACACCCCGCCGGTGGAGACCGGGATCCTCGCCGGCACGACCCAGGCCCGGCTGTTCGAGCGCGCCGAGGCCGACGGGTGGCCGACCGCGGTCACTCCCGGCACGGTCGCCGACCTGCAGGACGCCGAGGCCGTCTGGCTGCTGTCCGGCATCCGCGGCGCGGCCCCGGTGACCCGGCTGGACGGCGAGCCCCGCGGCGATGCGGGCCTGTCCGCGCGGGTCCGCGAGCTGCTCGCCCAGTAGGGTGGCAGCCGGTGCGCCGGGAAGTCTGGTCGGCAACTCCTGACCCGACCCCGCACCCCGGAGCCGCCTCGTGACCACCCCTGCCCGTCTCCTCAGCCGCGGCTCCTGGACCGAGACCGCGCGCATCTCGGCGGTGCTCCGCAAGGAGACCGTCGGCGGGGCGCTCCTGCTGGCCGCCACGCTGCTCGCCCTGGTCTGGGCGAACTCCCCCTGGTCGGGCGCCTACGCGTCGCTGCGCGACCTCGAGGTCGGCCCGGAGTCGCTGCACCTGCACCTGAGCCTGGGCACCTGGGCGGCCGACGGGCTGCTCGCGATCTTCTTCTTCGTCGCCGGCCTGGAGCTCAAGCGCGAGTTCGTCGCCGGGGACCTGCGCGACCCCCGCAAGGCCGCGCTGCCGGTCGCGGCCGCGGTCGGCGGGATGGTGGTGCCGGCGCTGCTCTACGCCGCGGTCGACCTCGGGGCCGGGGGCGACGCCCTGGCCGGCTGGGCCGTCCCCACGGCCACCGACATCGCGTTCGCCCTCGCCGTCCTGGCGGTGGTCAGCACCCACCTGCCGACCGCGCTGCGCACCTTCCTGCTCACCCTCGCCGTCGTCGACGACCTGCTGGCGATCACGATCATCGCGGTCTTCTACACCTCGGCGCTGTCGCTGACCCCGCTGCTGCTCGCGCTCGTGCCGCTCGCCCTCTTCACCGTGCTGGTGCAGCGGCGGATCCGCTGGTGGTGGCTGCTGCTGCCGCTGGCCGTCCTCACCTGGGGGCTGGTGCACGCCTCCGGTGTGCACGCCACGGTCGCCGGGGTGCTGCTCGGGTTCGCCGTCCCGGTCGTGCGCAGCGAGGCCGCCGGCGGCCCGGACGCCGGCCCCGGGATGGCCGAGCACTTCGAGCACCGGTTCCGGCCGCTCTCCGCCGGGTTCGCCGTCCCGGTGTTCGCGTTCTTCTCCGCCGGGGTCACCGTCGGCGGGCTCACCGGGCTGCGGACCTCGCTGACCGACAGCGTCGCGCTGGGCATCGTGGTCGCCCTGGTGGTGGGCAAGACCATCGGCATCTCCGCGGCGACGTGGCTGGTCTCCCGGTTCACCCGCGCGGAGCTGGACGAGGACCTGGGCTGGACGGACGTGCTGGGGCTGTCCCTGCTGGGGGGCATCGGGTTCACCGTCTCGCTGCTGATCGGCGAGCTGGCCTTCGGCGCGGGCAGCGAGCGGGACGAGCACGTCAAGGTCGGGGTGCTCCTGGGCACCGTCCTGGCCGCCCTGCTGGCCACCGTGGTGCTGCGACTGCGCAACCGGCGGTACCGGCGGATCGCCGAGGCCGAGCAGGTCGACAGCGACGCCGACGGGGTGCCGGACGTGTACCAGCATCCGTCCCGCGACACGTGAGGAATCCTCGTTGCCGACCTCTGGATCCCGTCGTACCGTCGGGGTACACGAGAGAGGAGGTGGTCCCTGAATTGAGTACTTTCAGGACACGTGAGGTGGCTGTCCGCTAGCCGCCGTCCAGATGGGCCGCCCGTTCAGGCGCTGTGGAAGACCCACGGCAGCTGAGCGACGGCATCCCGCCCGTCCGTCGAACGGCGGCGAGCGAGAACCGGACAGTCACCCGACCCCCGGGCTGCCGACATTGTCCAGTCGGCCCGCGTGCAGCTCCCCACTACGGTGGGTACAGCGCCGCGGAGCAGCCCGGGGGTTGTCCGTGTCTGGGGGTGGTCGCGCCGTGCAGTTCGCCGGACGCTCCGTCGCCCTGGACACCTCCGCCGGCATCTGGCTGGCCGACTCCGCGCTGAACGCGAAGCCCGACACCGTCGCCGCGCTCGTCCCGGCGTCCTTCGAGGCCGTCGCCCGGGTGTTCCACCCCGCCGTCCGCTACGTCGGGGACGACGACGTCGAGGTCGCCTGGGCCTCCGTCGCCGCGGCCAACGGCACGACCACGCACCCGCTCATGCAGTGGGGCTCGGTGACCGGGTCGATGGAGTACTTCGAGAACGACGACCAGTCCCCGCTCTGGCACGGCGCGCCCGCGCGCGGCCACCTCCCCGCACCGGTCGCCGAGCGCCTGGTGCAGGTGCTGACCCGGTGGACGACGACCCCCGACGTCTGCTGGTTCGCCGTGGCCGAGGGCGGCGCGGTGATCACCGACCACCCCACGCTCAGCCTGCCGCGCAGCGAGTACTGGCTGATCAACGGCCCGATCGGGCTCGCCGGGGCGAACATGGCCGCCGAGCCCTTCGAGCAGAGCGCGAACCTCTGGTGGCCCGCGGACCGGGCCTGGTGCGTGGCCACCGACGTCGACCTGGTGAGCAGCTACGTCGCGGGCAGCGCCGACTGCATCGCCGAGGTGCTGGCCCGCCCGGACCTCGAGGCCCTCCCCGCCGAGTTCACCCAGCGGGTCACCTGGGACGCCGACCAGGTCAACCCGCCCCCGGTCGACCCCCCCGACTGAGGGCCATGTTGGCCAACATGGCCCTCAGAGCTGGGCGAGCTCGTCGGCCAGGTCGTCGAGACCGAGGCTGCCCTGCGACAACGCCGCCATGTGCCAGGCCTTGAGGTCGAAGTCCTCCCCGCGCGTCCGCCGCGCGGCCGCCCGGCCCTCCAGCCAGGCCCGCTCCCCCAGCTTGTAGCTGATCGCCTGCCCGGGCATGCCCAGGTAGCGCACCAGCTCGCTGTCCAGGAAGGCGGCGTCCCGGCCGCAGTTCTCCCCGAAGAAGGCCCGGGCCAGCTCCGGCGTCCACGGCTGCCCCCGGTGCGCGGCGACCGCGCCCTCGGCGTCGTCGGGGATCGGCAGCTCCAGGTGCATGCCGATGTCCACGACCACCCGGACGGCGCGCATCTGCTGGGCGTCCAGGTAGCCCAGCCGCGCGCCGGGGTCGGTCAGGAAGCCCAGCTCGTCCATCAGCCGCTCGGCGTAGAGCGCCCAGCCCTCCACGTTGGCACCCACCGACCCGAGCGAGGTCTGGTACGACGACAGGTCCTGCGAGACGTAGGCCCACTGCGCCAGCTGCAGGTGGTGGCCCGGGACGCCCTCGTGGTACCAGGTGGACACCAGGTCCCACAGCGGGAAGCGCTCCTGGCCGAGCGTCGGCAGCCAGGTCCGGCCCGGTCGGGAGAAGTCCTGCGCCGGGCGGGTGTAGTACGGCGCCGCCGCGCTGCCGGGCGGGGCGATCATCGCCTCGACGGTGCGGACCGGCCCGGCGATGTCGAAGTGCACGCCGTCCAGCGCCTCGATCGCCTCGTCCATCATCGCCTGCAGCCGCACGCGGATCGCCTCGACGCCCTCGACGGCCTCGCCGTGCTCCCTGAGCCACCGCATCGCCTCCATCGGGGTGGCGCCGGGCAGCACCTTCTCCGCCTCCGTGCGCTGCTCGGCCAGGATCCGCTGGTGCTCGGCCCAGCCCCAGGCGTAGGCGTCCTCCAGCCCGGTGCCGGCACCCAGGTCCGAGCCGTTCCAGGACCGGGCGAAGCGGGCGTAGCGGTCCCGGCCGACGGCGTCGGGCGTCCCCGCCGTCTGCGGCCCGTAGACGTCGCGCAGGAAGTCCCGGACCTCGGCGACCGCGGCATCGGCGGCAGCCGCCGCCTCGTCCAGCTCGGCCCGCAGCTCGGCCGGGCCGGCGGCGACCACGCCGGCGAAGTACGGGCCGGCCAGCCACTCGTCGAGCTGACCGACGACGGTCTGCACCTGCCGCGGGGCGGCGAACAGCCCGCGCTCGGCGCCCGCGGTGAGCGTCTCCTGGTAGCCGCGGTAGGCGACCGGCACGCGCGCCAGCCGCCGGCCCAGCACGGCCCAGTCCTCGACCGACCCGGTGGGCATCATCGAGAACACCTGGCGGATCGAGTGCACCGGGGAGAACAGGATGGAGACCTGCCGCAGGTCCTCCCCCGCCTCGTGCAGCTCGAGGGCCGCGGTGAGCCGCTCGCGCAGCAGCCGGGCGCAGCGCCGCTCGACCGGGTCGTCGTCCAGCGAGGGGTCGGCGGCCAGCACCCGGTCCAGCCCGTCGAGCGTCCGGCGGAGCAGCTCGGCCTCCGCCTCGAGACCGGCCGGGCTGGTGTCGGGCAGCCGGTCGTCACCGGGACGGGTGCCCAGCGAGGTGCCGACGATCGGGTCCAGGTCGCAGACGGCGTCGACGTAGGCGTCGGCCACCTGGCGGGGGGTGCGGGGTCGTGCGGGAGCGCTCACGGAGGTCAGCGGATCCTCTCGAGTCGGGCGGACATGGTGGGTCGGAGCGGCTGGTCGCCGGCGGCCCGGTCGATCGCGTAGAGCAACGCGCCCTCGACGATGCCGTAGAGCCGCTTGGCCCGGCTCGTGTCGGGGTGGTCGGGGGTGCGGGCCAGCACGTCGGTGTCGAGCTCCCAGCTGGTCGTCGTCCGGGCCGTGCCGACGTAGATCTCCACCAGCCCGGCCGGGGAGCTGACCAGCAGCTCCACCTCGTCCTCGCCCCGCGGGCGCAGGAAGCCGGACTCGCGCTGGTCGGGGCCGAGCACCCGGCCGTCGTCGGACAGCCGCCAGGTGCGCGACTCGTAGGCGAGGAAGTCCCGGCCGTCGTGCGCGAAGCGGACCCACTGGCCGAAGCGGTGGTCACCCTCCGTGCCCGCGGCCTGCCCCTCGCCGTGCCACTCGCCGAGCAGCGGGAGCACCGACAGCAGCTCGTGCGCGACCTCGGGCCCGTGGCGGACGTCGACCGTGTCGACCACTGGCAGCTCGGTGGGCCCGGCGACCGGCCCCGTGGGCAGCCCCGGCGGCACCGGCGCCGTCATCGGCCCTGCCCCGGGCGACCGGGGGCGACGTCGCGGCGCGCGAGCCGCCACGCCGAGGCGGCGAGCCCCCGTGCGGCCAGTGCGGTGAGGGTGACCAGCACCCAGGCGGAGACCAGACCCATGCCGTCACGGTATCCGCGCGGTCAGCGGTCGGCAGTCGCTGCCCCGGTGGTGGCCCGGACGACGTCGTCCCAGGGGGTCGGCGCGAGCCCGAGGACGTCGGTGGTCTCGGTCGAGTCGAGGACGAAGGGCTGGTCCCACTGGTGCCGGATGGCGACGATCTCGCGCATCTGCGGCTGGACCGTGCCGATCGCCCGCAGCACCGGCCAGGGGATCCCGCTCACCCGCGCCGGGTGCGCACCCAGCGCCGCGGCCAGGTCGGTGAGCGCCTGGCGCTGCGAGCGCGGCGGGGTGGTCGGCACCATCCAGGCCCGCCCCTCGGCGCGCGGGTCGGTGCCCAGCGCGACCAGGGTCGCGGCGACGTCGGGCACGTAGGACCAGCTGTGCGGGGCGTCCGGGTCGCCGACGACCCAGGCGCGCCGGCCCTTCTGCAGCGTCGCGAGCTGGCGCATGAGGTGGGACTGCCCCGGCGGGACCGTGGGCCCGACGAAGTCCGCGGCCCGGGCCTCGGTGACCCGGACCCTCCCGGCCGCGCGGGCGGCCAGCGCGTCGGCCCACATCCCGGCGCGGAGCCGGCCCTTGACGTCGGTGGCGGCCAGCGGTGAGTCGGCGGTCATCGGACCGCTGGGGCGGCCGTAGCCGTACAGGTTCCCCATCACCACGAGCAGGGCGGCGCTGCGCTCCGCGGCGCCGAGCAGCGCGGCGGCGATCGGCGGCCAGTCCCGGGTCCACCGGTCGTAGGCCGGCGGGTTGACCGCGTTGTAGAGGACGTCCGCGCGGCCGACCGCCGTGGCGAGCGCTCCCGCGTCCGCCGCGTCGACCGCGGCGTGCCGGATCCGCTCCGTGCTCCGCCCGCCGCTGCGGGACAGCACCAGCACCTCGTGCCCGCGCTCGGCCAGCAGCTGCGCCGTCGCCGACCCCACCGGCCCCTTGCCCACCACCACGTGTCGCGCCATGTCGAGCTCCTCGGTCTTCGGGAGAGCACTGCTCTCGGATATATGCAGCCTGCTCCCCTGCGCCGACCTCGTCAAGAGCACCGCTCGCGATTGCGCGCAGCGCTCTCGACCTGGCATCCTCGCGGGGTGCCCCCCACCACCGCGCGGGAGCGCGCCCGCGCCGAGCTGACCGCCGAGATCACCGACCTGGCCCGCGCCCAGCTGGCCACCGTCGGCGCGGCGGGGCTCTCGCTGCGCGCCGTCGCCCGCGAGCTGGGCATGGCGTCCTCGGCGATGTACCGCTACTTCCCGAGCCGCGACGACCTGCTGACCCGGCTGATCATCGAGGGCTACGAGGCGCTGGGCGCCGCCGCCGAGCGGGCGGACGACCCGACCGCCCCCCCGCGGGAGCGCTGGCTGGCCGTCTGCCGGGCCGTCCGGGGGTGGGCGCGCGCCCACCCGCACGAGTACGCGCTGCTCTACGGGTCGCCGGTGCCCGGCTACTCCGCGCCACCGGACACCGTGCCGGCGGCGATGCGGGTGGGCGCAGCGCTGGGCCGGGTCCTCGGCGACGCTGCCCTGGACGGCCTGCTCCCGCCCGCCGACGGCACGTCCACCGGGCTGGTCACCGCGGCGGTGGCGCCGGTGCTGGGTGGCGACCACCCGGCCCTGGACGACCGGGTCCGGGCCCGCGGGCTGCTGGCCTGGAGCGGGGTGTTCGGCGTCGTCAGCTTCGAGGTGTTCGGGCACTTCACCGGCGCGGTCGCCGACGCCGACGCCTTCTTCGACGACGCGATGAGCGACCTGGCGGGCCTGGTCGGCCTGTAGCCCGCACCCGGGTCAGGCCCGGATCACGACGCCGTGGCCCGGTCGCCCTTCGCCTCGGCCAGCCGGCTGAGGATGCGCTCGACCCGGACGATGCCGGCGACCGCGCCGACGTCGTCCACGCAGACGACCGGGTCGAAGCGGCAGGACTCGGGCCGGGCGACCACCCGGCGGGCGACCTCGGCCACCCCGGCGGAGGCGGGCACCCGCAGGCTGACCGGCGCCACCCGGTGACCGGGCTGGTCGTCCGCGCGGCGGACCGGGAGCAGCAGCGCCACCGGGTGCCGGTGCCGGTCGACCCGCACCGCGACCCGGTCCTCGGGCAGCGGGCCCTCGCCCTCCACCGCGACCTCCTCCAGCAGGCTGACGACGTTCTCGACCAGCCGGGCCCTCGAGCTCCGCAGCCGCAGCCGCTCGGCGACGGCGGGGTCCAGCTGCGACCACGGCGGTGCCGGCCGGCCCAGCAGGTACCCCTGCCCCAGCGGCACCCCGAGCCGCAGGAAGGCGTCCATCTCGGCCCAGGTCTCCACGCCCTCGGCCAGCAGCCACGCGTCGATCCGGCCACCGAACTCGCCGAGCAGCTCGGCCAGGGCGAGCTTGACCTCGTCGGTGTCGGCGCCGGCCACCAGCGCCCGGTCCAGCTTGATCATCTGCGGCCGGAACTGGGTGAGCTGCTGCAGCCCCGAGTAGCCGGAGCCGGCGTCGTCCAGGGCCACCAGCGCGCCGCGGTCGAGCAGGGCGTCCTTGAGGTCGACGAGCGGTCGCAGGTCGGCGACGTCCTGGTGCTCGGTCAGCTCGATGACCAGCGGTGCCAGGTCTCCGGCCGCCAGCAGCGGGCGGGACAGCGCCGGGTGGGTGAGCAGGTGCGGGCTGACGTTCACGGTCAGGAAGCAGTTGGGCGGCAGGCTGTGCCGCAGCGACAGGCACCGCTCGACGACGACGGCCTCCAGCTCGGCCCCGACGCCGTGCCGGTCGGCGGCCGCGAACCACAGGTCGGGGGTGTGCGCGCTCGGTGCGCCGGTCGGGTCGGTGAACCGCGCCAGGGTCTCGTACCCGGCGACCACGCCACGGTGCAGGTCGACGATCGGCTGGAAGACGGTGCGCAGGGCGTCCGGCCGGGCCAGCACCCGGGCCAGTTCGTCCGGCGACACCGCGGCCGGGGCATCCGAGGCGGCGGCGACCGGGCCGGGGGCGAACGACTCCATACGGCTGGATCGGCTGCTGCCGCGCGCCCGCACAGCCTGCTTCCCCCGCGCGGGTGACGACTGCGCCCCGGCACCGTCACCCGGCACGTCGGTCCCGTGGCGATCCCGGCCACCCCGGCCCGGTGCAGCTGCGGGAGGATCATCCGCGCGTGGCCGTCCACCAGGTCCAGGTCAGCATCCGGGCAGCAGGACGACGAGCACCTGCGGCGGCACCGTGGTCACGGCGGCGGTCAGCGCGAGCAGTCGCGTCGGGCCGCGGAACACGGTCCGGCACCACCCACAGGCGGCCATCGCCGAGAGCGCCTCGGTGAGCCACCGGCCACGACAGCACCGTCCCGCACCGACTCGTGTCCGCCGCAGCTCCGCGTCCCGCTCCCCAGGAACCCTCAGCGACACCCGACCCCAGGAGTGACCATGCCCGCAGGGGCCAGCCGGCAGGACGGCACCCATCCCCGCCCGCAACTGGTGCGGGAGCAGTGGACCGACCTCTGCGGGACCTGGCAGTTGGCGTTCGACGACGCCCGGGCCGGGCTGGACGGACGCTGGGCTGCGTTGACCGACCTCGCCGACCGCTCGGTGTTCGACCGGGACGTCAGGGTGCCCTTCCCACCGGAGTCCGAGGCCTCGGGGGTGGGTGACACCTGTCCGCACTCGGTGTTCTGGTACCGGCGGACGGTACGGCTGGCGGACATCGCCGGCGCCGAGGCCGTGGCCCGGGACGGCGCCCGCGTGCTCCTGCGGTTCGGCGCCGTCGACCACAGCGCCTCCGTGTGGCTGGACGGCGCCCTGCTCGGCACGCACGGAGGTGGTCAGACGCCGTTCTCCTTCGACGTGACCGCGCCGCTGACCGCGGGAGGTCGGGACGACGAGCACGTCCTGGTGGTCCGGGCGCACGACGACCCGCGGGACGTGACGCAACCGCGGGGCAAGCAGGACTGGCTCGACGAGCCCCACGCCATCTGGTACTCCCGGACCAGCGGCATCTGGCAGCCGGTCTGGTGCGAGGTCGTACCGGCCGTCGCGGTCGAGCACCTGGCGTGGACCCCGGACCTGCCCGGCGCCGCGGTGCACCTGGGCGTCACGCTCCGCGAGACCCCGACCGAACCGGTGACGGTCGCGGTGCGGCTCGAACTGGACGGGGAGCTGCTGGCCGAGCACTCGGTCCGCGTCCACGAGCAGCGGAGCCGCACCACCGTGGCGGTGCCGGCGCTGCGCAACGGGCAGGCCCGTCAGGACCTCACGTGGTCCCCGGAGCAGCCGCGGTTGGTCGACGCCACGGTGCGGGTGCTCACCGCCCGGGAGGGCACGGCCGACGGGCGGGTCCTGGACGAGGTCAGCAGCTACCTGGGTCTGCGCAGCGCTGGGGTGGGCGGCGGTGCCTTCCTGCTCAACGGCCTCCCGTACTACGTGCGGTCGGTGCTGGGCCAGGGCTACTGGCCGGCGTCGCATCTGGCCGCGCCCGATCCCGGTGCGCTCCGTCGCGAGGTGGAGCTCATCAAGGACCTCGGCTTCAACGCCGTGCGCGTGCACCAGAAGGTGGAGGACCCGCGGTTCCTGTTCTGGGCGGACCGGCTCGGTCTGCTGGTGTGGGGCGAGACGGCCAACGCCTTCGCCTTCTCCCCCGAGGCGGTGCGGCGGCTGACCGCGGAGTGGCTGGACGTCGTGCAGCGGGACGTCAGCCACCCGTGCATCGTCACCTGGGTGCCGCTGAACGAGAGCTGGGGCGTGCACGACATCGCCACGGACCCGGCCCAGCAGGCCTACGCCACCGGGCTCGCTGCGCTGACCCGCGCGGTCGACCCCAGCCGTCCGGTGATCAGCAACGACGGCTGGGAGCACACCGACAGCGACGTGTGGACCGTGCACGACTACGCCGACACCGGCGAGGTCCTGGCGCAGCGGTACGCCTCGGCCGACATCGCCGAGACGGTCGGGCGGCCCGGGCCGGCCGGCCGGGTCATCCGGCTGCCCGGTGGCACGGACCGCGGGCAGCCGCTCATGCTGACCGAGTTCGGCGGCGTCCGGTACACCCCGGACCTGCCCGAGGACCAGGCAGCGGCACGCACGTGGGGGTACTCGACCGCACGGGACGCGGAGGACTTCGCCGCCCGGCTGACCGATCTGCTGTCCGCCGTCCAGCGCTCACCCGGGCTGGCCGGCTTCTGCTACACCCAGCTCACCGACACCGTGCAGGAGGCTAATGGCCTGCTGGACCAGCACCGCGAACCCAAGCTCCCGGTCGACCTGCTGCGCCGGATCATCACCGGACGGCCGGACGCCTGACACGTGACGGGGCCCGCCTCCCCGGAGGGAGACGGGCCCCGCGCTGTCAGGCGATCGCGAGCGTCGTCTCGTTCAGGCCGACGTCCGCGGCGACGCTGCGCTCTGCCCGGCCGATCGGCGAGAGCGAGCGCAGGGTCCACGTACCGGGCGCGGCGAAGAACCGGAACTCGCCCTCCGGGCTGGTGACCACCTCGGCGGTGAACTCGTCGGTGGCGTCCAGCAGCCGCACGTAGGCGCCGGCCACCGGCGTCCCGTCGTGCCAGACCGAGCCCTGGATCACCGTCTGGGTGGCCAGGTCGACCCCGGCCAGCGTGCCGCCCTGGGCGGGGGCGCCGCACACGTCAGGCGCCCTTCGCGATCGGGACGCCGACCAGGGAGCCGTACTCGGTCCACGAGCCGTCGTAGTTCTTCACGTTCTCGTGCCCGAGGAGCTCGCGCAGCACGAACCAGGTGTGGCTCGAGCGCTCCCCGATGCGGCAGTAGGCGATGGTGTCCTTGCCCTCGTCCAGGCCGGCCTCGGCGTAGAGCTTGGCCAGCTCCTCGTCGCTCTTGAAGGTGCCGTCCTCGTTGGCCGCCTTGCTCCACGGCACGTTGACCGCCGAGGGGATGTGGCCGGCGCGCTGGGCACCTTCCTGCGGCAGGTGCGCCGGGGCGGTGAGCTTGCCGGCGAACTCGTCGGGGCTGCGCACGTCGACCAGGTTCTTGGTGCCGATCGCGGCGACGACCTCGTCGCGGAAGGCGCGGATCGAGGTGTCGGGCTCGGCGGCCTGGTACTGCGTGGCGGGGCGCTCGACGACGTCGGAGGACAGCGGCCGGCTGTCCAGCTCCCACTTCTTGCGGCCGCCGTCGATGAGCTTGACGTCGCGGTGGCCGTAGACCTTGAAGTACCAGTAGGCGTAGGCGGCGAACCAGTTGTTGTTGCCGCCGTAGAGCACGACGGTGTCGTCGTTGCTGATGCCCTTGGCCGACAGCAGGGCGCTGAATCCCTCGCGGTCGATGAAGTCGCGGGCCTCGGGGTCCTGCAGGTCGGTCTTCCAGTCCAGCTTGACGGCGCCCTCGATGTGGCCCTTGTCGTAGGCGCTGGTGTCCTCGTCGACCTCGACGAGGACGATGCCCGGCTGGCCCAGGTGCTCCTGGGCCCAGTCGGCGGTGACGAGCACGTCGGTGCGGCTCATGGGGTCGCTCTCCTTGGGGATGGGATCAGACGGTGCGGGCGGTCTGCGCCCGCCGGACGATCAGGTACAGCTCGCAGCCCAGGCAGAAGCCGGTGGCCGCGTTGAGCAGTGCCGCCACCAGCGCCAGGCCGGTTGCGACGGCGCCGAGGACCGGCGCCCCGAGCAGGTACCCCGCTGCGCCGACGACGGCGAACAGCAGGCCGATCAGTTGGGCGAAGCGCGGCGGCGCCTCGGGCTCCCTCTCCCGCACCGGGCCCAGCCGGGGCGCGACGAGGGCGCGGAACAGAACGCCGTAGGGCGCGTACCGCAACCCGGCGAACGCGCCGACGGCGAAGACGACCGCCTGGGCGGCCACCAGCCAGCCGGCGCCGGCGAGCAGGGCGGCAGCCAACACGAAGGTGGTCAACCAGGCGCCGAAGCGCGGACCGCGGACGTCGACCTGTGGGACGGCGGCCCCGGTCGTACCGGGACGAGGGGACACGGGGTTCATGCGGGAAAGGGCCTCCGGACGGCGGTCAGGGCGCGTCTGGACGAGCGGGGCTCGTCCTCAGGAGGCGGGACACAGGCAGCTGCCGACGCGGCACAGGTCGACTGTGCGGCGCGAGGTCAGCAGGATGCCCACGGCGCGAGGGTAGCTGATCACGATTGCACCCCCGTGTGGGCGTCCACCAGCGCGGCCAGCTCGTCCGGTCGCGGGGCACCGCTGCTGCGCCCGATCACGGTGCCGCTGCGGTCGAGGTAGAACAGCGTCGGTGTGCGCCGGACGTCCAGCGCGCGCACGGCCTCGAGGTGGCTCTCGGCGTCCACGTGCAGGTAGGCCAGCCCCGGACGGGTGGTCTGCAGCTGGTGGAGGCGGGCCCGGGTGGCGCGGCACGGACCGCAGAAGGCGGTGGAGAACTGCACGACGGTGAGGTCGGCGTCCTCGGGGCGGGCGCCGAGCTCCCGCATCACCGCCAGCTCACCCACGACAGCCCCCTTCCTCGGCGTCCCGATCGCGCCGTCGCGCGTGCGCAGCCACCACGCGGCGACGGCGGCCAGCACCAGCGCGGCGGCCAGCACGACCGTTCCCGTCGTGTCCACGTCGTGCGGCAACGGCGCCCGGACGGCGGTTGTTCCTCAGCCCGACAGCACCGCGTCCCGGGCCTCCACCCGGACGTCGAGGCCCCCGTCGGCGGGCTGCACGCTGGTCAGCTGCAGACCGAAGGGCAGCGCGGGCACCCGGTAGCGGAAGTCGAGCAGCTCGTCAGCGGTGTCGAGCACGAAGTCCGGGACGTCGACCGCGCCGGCCGACGCGTCGTGCACGTCGACGACCACGTCCTGCCCGTCCAGGGTGACCGTGCCGGCCGCCGTCACGGTGAAGTCGACGCCGAGCACCTCGACGCTCTTGGTGAGCTGGATCCCGTCCCCGGACCGCGCGAGGGTCGTGTCGCCACCGAGCTGGTCGGCCAGCAGCGCGTACGACAGCGTCGCCGTCCCGTCGACCCGGTCCACCGGGATCTGCTGCACCGAGCCGGACAGCGCGTCGGACAGCGGCACGTGGACGCCCTGCAGCGAGACGTCGGCGCGGGTGCCGGCCGGCTGGCCGAGCTCCTCGGCGGTCAGGTGGATCCGGACGTCGGAGTACCGGCCGGAGGCCGCCTGGGTGAGGAAGGGGAACCCGGTGATGTCGACCTCGGGGGTGCCGGTCAGCTGCCCGCGGTCGGCGAGCTGCTCGGCCACCCGGTCCTCGGCGATGCCCACCCCGACCCGGTCGACGACGACCAGCACCCCCAGGACGACGCCGAGGAGGACCAGGACCGCGGCCAGGCACCCGATCCGGCGGCTCACCCGGTGCCGTACAGGGTCAGCGCGTAGGCCACCGGCGCCGCCGCCGCGAGCGGCAGCACCGCCTGCACGACGGCCAGGGCCCAGCCCCCGTGCCCGCGCTCGGCGACCACGTAGGAGGCACCCAGCGCCGTCAGCGCGGCGACGCAGCCGACCGCGGCGCCGTAGCCGGCCGCCGCGGCCGCGTCGGCGAGGGTGTCGCCGTCCCGGCGCGACCAGGCCACCACTCCGGCGGCGAGCACGGCGAGCAGCAGGCCGGGCAGGCCGCGCGGCACCTCGGGGGTGATCCGCGGCCGGGGCAGGACCAGGTCGACGAGGTGGCCGACGAGGAGGGCGGCGCCGACCGCGAGCAGCGCGGTGACCAGCGCCTGCTCACCGTCATCGAGCCGGCCGAGGCCCAGCAGAACCGCCAGCGCGCACACCGAGCTGAGCAGCAGGACGACGCCGGCCAGCGACGCGACCAGGTACAGCCGGGGTGCCGGGCGGACCATCTGGTGGACGACGGCGGCCAGGAAGCCGAGCCCCAGCACCGCGAGCAGCCAGTCCAGCTCCGGCCGATCGGGCAGCAGCAGGGCGGCGTCCGCACCGGCGGCGGCTGCCAGGCCGAGGCCGACCGAGCCGCGGAGGCCGCGGATCCCGACGGCCACCACCCACGCGGCGACCAGCGCCAGCTGCAGGAGCGCGACGGCCACCAGCCGGCCCGGCCCGTCCAGGGCGGCCGACAGGGCGGCGGCGCCCCCGGCGGCCAGCACGACCAGCCCGGCCGCCGGCAGGTGGTGGGCCCGCGAGGACGGCTCGTGGTCCAGCGCGGCGGGTGTCACCCCCCGATCGTCGCAGAGGGGCCCGGGACCGCCGCACTGCCGGCTCCGACGTGTCCGCCATGTCGCCACCTACGTGCGGTGCGTCACCACCTGGGTGGAACGGCGGGGCTCGTCGGCTATCCTGCACTCTCACTCGACAGCGCCGTCGACGGCCTGGGTCCCCACCCGGTGAGGAGACGACATGCGGCTCGTGCTCATGACCTCGGCGCGTCAGGCGACCACGGAGGTCCTGCCCGCCCTGGGGCTGCTGGCCCACCAGGTGCGCGTCGTGGCGCCCGAGCTGTCCAGCCTGCTCGACGGCGACGCCGGTGACGTCGTCCTCGTCGACGCCCGGTACGACCTCGTGCAGGCCCGCACGCTCTGCTCGCTGCTCTCCTCCACGGGGGTCGCCGCCTCCCTCGTCGCCGTCCTCGCCGAGGGCGGCCTGGTCGCGCTGTCGGCCGACTGGGGCGTGGACGACGTCGTGCTGGACACCGCCGGTCCTGCCGAGGTCGACGCCCGGCTGAAGTGGGCCGCCGCGCGCCGGCTGGCCGCGGCCACCCCCGCCGACGGTGCCGACGGCGGCGTGACCAAGGCCGGCGAGCTGGTCATCGACGAGCACAGCTACTCCGCGAAGCTCCGCGGCCGGCCGCTGGACCTGACCTACAAGGAGTTCGAGCTCCTCAAGTACCTCGCCCAGCACCCCGGCCGGGTCTTCTCCCGCGCCCAGCTGCTGCAGGAGATCTGGGGCTACGACTACTTCGGCGGCACCCGCACCGTCGACGTCCACGTCCGCCGGCTGCGGGCCAAGCTCGGCACCGAGCACGAGGCGCTGATCGGCACCGTCCGCAACGTCGGCTACAAGCTGGACCAGCAGGTCGCCGACGCGACGGCCGCCGCGAGCGTCCCCGCCGGCGACAGCGTCTCCTGAGACCGGTCCGCTGAGCACCCCCGCCGGAGGGCCCTCCGTCGAGGTCACCGACCGGTTGTCCCCGGCCGCCGTGAGCGAGGTCCGCGACCTGCTGGCCGCAGCGCTGGCCGCCGACGGCGTGCGGCCGGTCTCGGAGGAGTCCGAGCTGCGGCTGCAGCACGGCGGCCCACCCGGCGGGTCCGACGTCACCGCCCGGAGCGCCGACGGCGCCCTGCTCGGCTACGCCCGGCTGGAGCTGCCCGCCGGGGAGCCGGAGGCCGAGGCGGAGCTGGTCGTCGCCCCCACCGCCCGCCGCCGGGGGGTCGGGACCGCGCTGCTCGCCCGGGTCGAGGAGCTCGCCGGCGGCCGCCCGCTGGCCGCCTGGGCCCACGGCGAGCTGCCCGGCTCCACCGAGCTCGCGACCGGCCGGGGCTACACCCGCGCCCGCGTGCTGCTGCAGATGCGCCGCCCCCTCGACGGCGTGGACCCCGACCCGCACCCGGCCCTCCCGGCGGGGGTCACCGTGGCGACCTTCCGGCCGGGCACCGACGAGGACGCCTGGCTGGAGGTCAACGCCCGCGCCTTCGCGCACCACCCCGAGCAGGGCCGCTGGACGCGCGCCGACCTGGAGCTGCGCGAGGCCGAGCCGTGGTTCGACCCGGGCGGCTTCTTCCTCGCCTGGCGCGACGGGCGGCTGCTGGGCTCGCACTGGACCAAGGTCCACCCGGCCGGCGAGGCCGGCGACCAGCCGATCGGCGAGGTCTACGTGCTCGGCATCGACCCCGCCGCGCAGGGCATGCGGCTCGGCCGTGCGCTGACCGACCTGGGCCTGGCGCACCTGCGGGCGCGCGGGCTGTCGCACGTCCTGCTCTACGTCGAGGAGGACAACACCGCCGCCGTCTCGCTGTACGAGCGCAGCGGTTTCACCCGGTACACGGTCGACGTCTCCTGGCGGCGCGTCCGCACACCCTGAGCGACCGGATCCGACCGCGGGCGGTACCTGCCGCGCGGCAGTTCACCCGTTGGACGTACAGGGTCCGCCGCGATGTGACCGAACGCTCCGACCGCGTTCACCCCGCGTTCACCGAGCCACCCGGATCCGTCCACCTGGGCTGCCTAGCGTCCCGGTCGTCGGATTCCTGCTGCCCGGCTACGACGTCCGGGCACACCCCTCGAAAGGCACTGAGTTGAAGCTCAGCACCACGACGCGCGCCGCGGCAGTGTCCGCATCGCTCGCCGCTGTCCTCGCCACCGCCGCCTGCGGCGCCTCGAACGAGGACTCCAGCAGCAGCGGTTCCGGCAGCAGCGCCAGCGGGAGCTCCGCCGCGCAGCTCAGCGGCGACCTGGTCGGCGCGGGCTCGAGTGCGCAGCAGGCCGCGATGCAGGCCTGGGCCGCCGGCTTCAACACCGCGCAGCCGGGCGTCACCTTCAGCTACGACCCGGTCGGCTCCGGCGGCGGCCGCGAGCAGTTCCTCGCCGGCGGCACCGACTTCGCCGGCTCGGACTCGGCGCTGACCGACGACGAGCTCGCCCAGGCCAAGGAGCGCTGCGGCGACTCCGGCCCGTTCGAGCTGCCGAACTACATCTCGGCGATCGCGGTGGTCTACAACCTCGACGGCGTCGACGACCTCAACCTGTCCCCGGCCACGCTCGCCGGGATCTTCGGCGGCACGATCACCACCTGGAACGACCCGGCCATCGCCGCGGACAACCCGGACGCCACGCTGCCGAGCACCGCCATCACCCCGGTGCACCGCGGTGACAAGTCCGGTACCACCAAGAACTTCACCGACTACCTGGACCAGGCCGCCGGTGACGTCTGGACCGCCGGCGCGGTCGAGGAGTGGCCGACCGCCGGCGGCGAGGCCGCCAACGGCACCTCCGGCATGGTCGACGCCGTCGGGGCCGGTGCCGGCGCGATCGGCTACGCCGACGAGAGCCAGGCCGGCGACCTCGGCATCGCCAAGATCAAGGTCGGCGACGAGTTCGTCGCCCCGTCCCCGGAGGCGGCTGCCGCGGTCGTGGCCAACTCCGACAAGGTCGAGGGCCGCAGCGAGTACGACCTCGCCGTGGCGGTCAACCGCACGACGACGTCGACCGACGAGTACCCGATCGTGCTGGTCAGCTACCACATCGGCTGCGTCCAGTACGACGACCAGGCCAAGGCCGACGCGGTCAAGGCCTTCGAGTCCTACGTGATCAGCTCCGACGGCCAGCAGGCAGCCGCCGACAACGCGGGCAGCTCGCCGATCACCGACGACGCCCGCTCCTCGGCCCAGACCGTCATCGACGCCATCACGGCCTCGGCCGGCTGACCGACGTCGGACCCGCGTCACGGCGGCCCGGGATGTCCAGCAGGACAGCTCGGGCCGCCGTGGCGCGAGACCACCCCGCACTCGACCTGCACACCGCAGCACGACCCCGACGGAGCGATCGGTGACCACCACCAGCGCACCCCCCGCACCAGCGCAGCCCAAGCGGCGCCTGGGTGACCGCCTCTTCGCCGGCAGCGCCACCGGCGCCGGCATCCTCATCCTCGTCGTCCTGGCCGGTGTCGCGATCTTCCTGGTCACGGAGGCCTGGCCGGCGATCACCGCCGACTCCGCCGACCTGCCCGACGGCAAGAGCCTGGCCGCCTACATCGCGCCGCTGCTGTTCGGCACGCTGCTGGCCGCGGTGATCGCGCTCATCGTCGCCACGCCCCTGGGCGTCGCGATCGCGCTGTACGTCAGCTACTACGCGCCCAAGCGCCTCGCCGCGACGATGGGCTACGTCATCGACCTGCTCGCCGCGATCCCCAGCGTCGTCTACGGCTTCTGGGGCATCGCCGCGCTGGCGCCGGCGATGGTGCCGTTCTACGGCTGGGCGGCCGAGCACCTGGGTTGGATCCCGTTCTTCGCCGGGCCGGCCTCGACCACCGGCAAGACCATGCTCACCGCCGGGCTGGTGCTCGCGGTGATGATCCTGCCGATCATCTCCGCGATCTCCCGCGAGGTGTTCGGCCAGGCCCCGGCACTGCACCGGGAGGCGGCCCTCGCCCTCGGCGCCACCCGCTGGGAGATGATCAAGATGGCGGTGCTGCCCTACGGCAAGTCCGGTGTCATCGCCGGCGCCATGCTGGGCCTGGGCCGGGCACTGGGCGAGACCCTGGCCGTGGCGATCGTCCTGTCCGCCTCCGGCGGGATCACCTTCAACCTGATCTCGAGCAGCAACCCCTCGACGATCGCGGCCAACATCGCGCTGCAGTTCCCCGAGTCCAGCGGGCTGGCCGTCAACGCGCTGATCGCCAGCGGGCTCGCGCTGTTCGTGATCACCCTGGCGGTCAACATGTTCGCCCGCTGGATCGTCACCCGGCGCGCCGACTTCTCCGGAGCCAACTGATGAGCACCGAGACCCCGCTGGTCCCCGTGGGCACCCGCCCCGGCAGCAGCACTCCCGGGCCGGTCCGCACCCGGCGCCGGCTGCCCCGCTACGGCGCCGTCGGCCTCTTCCTCGGCGGCCTGGTCGTGGGCGCGCTGCTGACCGCCGTCACCGGTGGCTTCAGCATCGCCCTCACGGTCGTCTACGGCGTCGTCCTCGGCACGCTGGCGGTCTACCTGGTGTCCCGGTCGGTCGAGGGCCGCCGCAAGGCGACCGACCGGCTGGTCACCACGGTGGTCACCTCGGCCTTCGCGATCGCGATGGTCCCGCTGGTGTCCCTGGTCTACACCGTCCTGGACAACGGGCTCGACCGGCTGGACTCGGAGTTCTTCAACTCCTCCATGCTCGGGATCGTCGGCGAGGGCGGCGGCGCCTACCACGCGATCCTCGGCACGGTGATCATCACCGCCCTGACCGCGGTCATCTCGGTGCCGATCGGCCTGCTCACCGCCATCTACCTGGTCGAGTACGGCTCCGGCCGGCTGAAGAAGGCGATCACCTTCCTCGTCGACGTGATGACCGGCATCCCCTCGATCGTCGCCGGCCTCTTCGCCTACGCCCTGTTCGCGCTCTTCTTCGGTCCGGGCATCCGGCTGGGCATCATGGGGGCCGTCGCGCTGTCGGTGCTGATGATCCCGGTGGTCGTGCGCTCGGCCGAGGAGGTCCTCAAGCTCGTCCCGAACGAGCTGCGCGAGGCCGCCTACGCGCTCGGCGTGCCCAAGTGGCGGACCGTCCTCAAGGTCGTCATCCCGACCTCGATCGCCGGTCTGGGCACCGGGATCACGCTCGCCGTGGCCCGGGTCATCGGTGAGACCGCACCGCTGCTGGTGACCGTGGGCATCGTGACCGGGACCAACCTGAACCCCTTCGACGGGCGGATGGCCACCTTGCCGGTCTTCTCCTACTACCAGCTCACCCAACCCGGGTTCCCGCCCGAGTTCGGCATCGAACGGGCCTGGACGGCAGCTCTCGTCCTGATCATCCTGGTCATGGCGCTCAACGTCGTCGCCCGGCTGATCACCCGCTTCTTCGCCCCCAAGACCGGTCGCTGACCGGAACGACCCGGAGGACCCCCGTGGCCAAGCGCATCGACGTCAGTGACCTGGACATCTACTACGGCAACTTCAAGGCCGTGGAGGGTGTCAACGTCTCCATCGAGCCCCGCAGCATCACCGCGCTGATCGGGCCGTCCGGCTGTGGCAAGTCCACGTTCCTGCGGTCGCTCAACCGCATGCACGAGGTCATCCCCGGCGCCCGGGTCGAGGGCAAGGTCGTCATCGACGGCCAGGACCTCTACGGCGCCGACGTGGACCCGGTCGACGTCCGCCGGCAGATCGGCATGGTCTTCCAGCGGCCGAACCCGTTCCCGACCATGTCCATCTACGACAACGTGATCGCCGGCGTCCGGCTCAACGGCGGCAAGATGCGGAAGGGCGAGCTCGACGAGCTCGTCGAGAAGTCGCTGCGCGGGGCGAACCTCTGGACCGAGGTCAAGGACCGCCTCGACCGGCCGGGCTCGGGCCTGTCCGGCGGGCAGCAACAGCGGCTGTGCATCGCCCGGGCGATCGCGGTCGAGCCCGAGGTGCTGCTGATGGACGAGCCGTGCTCGGCCCTGGACCCGATCTCCACGCTCGCCATCGAGGACCTGATGGCAGAGCTCAAGGAGCGGTTCACCATCGTCATCGTCACGCACAACATGCAGCAGGCGGCCCGGGTGAGCACCTCCACCGGCTTCTTCAACCTCGGCGGTGTGGGCCAGCCCGGCCACCTGGTCGAGTTCAACCCGACCGAGAAGATCTTCAGCAACCCGGAGGAGAAGGCGACGGAGGACTACATCTCCGGCCGCTTCGGCTGACGAAGGACCCCGGTGCCCCCACCGCTCGCGAGCTCGCGGCGGACCCCTGCACCGGGGCCGTACCTAGCTGCAGGCCGACGCGGCCCCGGTCCCCTCGTCCACGGGGGCCGGGGCCGCCGTCGTCGGTACCGGCGTGCCGACGGCGACGGGGCCGATCGCGGTGAAGTCCGGCCCGATGACCAGCTGCACGGCGGTGTCGACCTCGTCGGTCTCCTGCAGCACCGCCCCGGGGACGGCGGCGACCACCGTCCGAGCGGGCTCGAGGGACGCCGGGCCGTAGCGCACGACCGTCCGGTCCACGGCCGCCGGCTCCTCGCCGCGGGCACCGATCCGGAAGCCGCCGGCGGCCAGCTGGTCGGCGACGTCCGCCGTCCGGCCCGCGCCGGAGGCGTCCAGCACGTCGACGGTCACCCCCGCCGGGGCCACGGTCACCAGCGTGCCCGCGGGGACGCCCTGGGTGAGGGCCGGGTCGGGGAGCGAGTCGGCCGCTCCGGACCCGGTGGACGGGTCCGTGGTGGCAGCGCCGTCGGCGGCGGCCTGCTGCTCGGCCGTGGCGGGCAGCGTGCCCCCGTCGATGACCGCGTCGAAGAGCTCCCGGGTGGCGGTGGCGTCGACGACGACGGCGGCCTGGTCGGACCCCGCGGGGACGTACCCGACCCGCGCCACCGGGACCTCGGCGCGCTGGAGTGCGTCCCCGGACAGGCCGCCCAGGGTGGAGCCGAGGGCCCGCACGTCGTCGAGGGCGGTGTCGGCGTCGACGGTGAACGTGTTCCCGGTGCTGGTCAGCAGCCGGGTGAGGGTCAGCGGGTCGGCGACCGTCCCGGTGTCCAGCGCGGTGCGCAGGGTCGCGGTGAGGACCAGTTGCTCCCGCTCCGCGGCCGCCGCCCCGGTGAGGTCGGACCCGGTGCTGCCCGCGCGCAGGAAGTCGGCCACGTCCTCGCCGGTCAGCCGGGTGTCGCCGGGCGGCAGGTCCATCGCGGAGCCGGCGCCGGTGGCGGCGTCGGGCACGCAGACCGAGACGTCGCCCAGGGCGTCCACCATGCCCGGCAGCCGCTCGAGGTCCAGGCCGAGGTAGTGGTCGACGCGCAGTCCGGTGAGCTGCTGCACCGACCGGACCAGGCAGGACGGTCCGCCGTCGAGCAGTGCGGAGGCGAAGGCCTCGGTGACCGCCGGCCGCACCTCACCGTCGTCGTCCCGGCAGGTCGGGGTGTCGCTCAGCGCGGTGGGCGGCACGCTGACCAGCACCGCCTGGTCCCCGTCGCCGGAGACGTGCGCGATCAGCGTGCTGACCGCGGACAGCCCGCTGCGCCCGGGCAGGTGCGTCCCGACCAGCAGGTAGGTCTGCCCGGACTCCTGCAGCTGGGGCGCCAGCACCTCGGGCCCGTCGGTGACCAGCGCGTCGACCCGGTCGAGCGTGCGGTCGACGTAGAAGTACAGCCCGACGTAGTAGGCGGCCACGACCCCGAGCAGCGCGACCAGCGCGAGGGCGACCCGGGTCAGCCGCCGCCGGGCCGGGCTGGCCGGCGCGCGCGGCACGGTGATGTCGGTGATCGTCCCCTGGCCCGACGCGGGGACGTCCCGGCCCGGGATCGGCGGCAGCGGCAGGCTGCGCCGCACCCCCGGCACCGGCACGGACGGCTGGGCGCCCGGCAGTGCGGGCACCGGCCGGGACGGGCTCGGACTGGGGGACGGGGTCGGCGCGGGGGCAGGCGGCGCGACCGCCGGCGTGACGGACACCGGTGGGACCACCCGCGGCGCCGCGGTGTACGTCGAGCCGGACACCGGGCCGGCCGGCACCGGACGGGCGCCCGGCGTCGGACCAGGACCAGCCGCGGGCGAGCGAGCCGGGGCCGGCGCGTGGTCGACCGCGGGCGCAGGGCCGGCCGCGGACGCAGGGCGCACCACCGGCCGCGGCGGCACCACCGCCGGCGACGGGCTCCGGAGCACCGCCGCGGGGGGCACCACCGCCGGCGCCGGGCTCCACGAGGCGGCCGGCCACGGGGACGACGGCCCGGACGACGGCCGGGAGGACGGCGGTAGCGACGGCGGCGCGGTGGACGGCGGCGCTGTGGACGGTGGCGCTGTGGACGGTGGCGCGGCGGGCGGCGTCGTCGCCGGCCCGGGCAACGCCGGCTGCCAACCGGTCGGGAGCAGTGGGGAGGACGGGGCGCCCGCGGCCGGGAACGGCTCGCGCCGCACGCCGCCCCGCAGCGGCGGGCGGTCGTCCGGTCCGTCGTCCCGGACCGGCTGGTGCCGGCCGGTCGCCTCCGCCGACTCGCGCCGTTCGGCCCGGCGGCGCCGGACGTCGGTCCCGGAGCGGGCGAGCAGCTCGGCCACGGTCAGCGGCGCCACGGGGTTGCCGTCGTCCGAGCCGATCCGGCCCGTCGCCGGGTCACCGACGGGAGGACCACCGTCGGCCCCGCTCCGCGTCGGCTCGTCCGCCACCGTTCAAGGATCCCGTCGTCGTGGTCCGCAGCGCCGTCGCCGGACTGGTCGTCTCGCCACCCACGGCCCGGTCGGACGCCGTCGACCGTGGGGGTTCACACGATACGGGTGCGGGGCGCCCAACCCGGTCGGGCGCGCGGGAGGAGGTGTCCCGAGCAGCGCGGACCCGTCCGCCTCGTACGGCGCAGGGGGGCGGTGGACCGTAGCGTCCAGGCCGTGAAGCTGCCGCTGTTCGGTCCATCCGACGTGCTCAACGCCGCCGGCGGGTTGCGGGACGGGGTCACCCTGGCCCTCGCACTGGTGCCGCGGGTGGTCGGTGCGGTGGGCGAGGTCGAGCGCGCGCTGGAGCGCATCACGGTGCTGCTGGACCGGGTCGAGCGGATCGCCGACCGGGCCGAGCAGGCCGTCGTCGGGATCGACGCGACCCGCGCGCACGCCGACGACGCGATGTCCCGGATCAAGGGCACCCAGGAGGCCGCCGACGCGGCCATCACCGCGGTCGGTGCCACCCGCGCCCGCGCGGACCAGGCCATCGACTCCATCGGCACCACCCAGGCC
>JHVP01000003.1 GCA_000620205.1 Geodermatophilaceae bacterium URHA0031
TCAGCGGTCACATCCGGTATTAGCACCAATTTCTTGGAGTTATCCCAGAGCTGAGGGCAGGTTGCCCACGTGTTACTCACCCGTTCGCCGCTAGGGCACCCCCCGAAGGAGGGCCTCGCTCGACTTGCATGTGTTAAGCACGCCGCCAGCGTTCGTCCTGAGCCAGGATCAAACTCTCCGTAGATGATTTGATCACAGGCTGAGACCGAGAGTTGGCACTCTCGTTCAATCAACCAAAGGAACCCAAGACCATGGACCAACAAAGGACCAGGCCAGGGGGTATTGATACTTGGCACTGACTTTCGGCACGCTGTTGAGTTCTCAAGGAGCGGACGCGCGGAGAACCAGACCTTGGTAGGTCGTCGTCTTCGGCTTGTGTTGTCCTGCTCGGCGCCCGGTCCCGGCCTCGCGGTCGTTCCCGGCGCAGAGAGAAAGTTACGTGGCTGGGAGCAGGGTGTCAAACCCGGGGGTCCGTGACGCGCGCCACCTGCCCGGAACCCGGCCGTCACCTCCCGTTCACACGGCCGGGGAAACCGTCAGAGAGCGGGCCCCGCCCCTGCCCGGTGCACGCCCGCCACCGAGCGCTTCCCCTTGCGGAGCACCAGCCACCCCCCGGGCAGCCAGTCGGCGGGAGCCGGGACGGCCTCGGCGTCGGTGACCCGGACGTTGTTGACGTACGCCCCGCCCTCCTTGACTGTCCGGCGCGCGTCGGACAGCGAGGACGCCAGGCCGGACCGCTGCAGGAGGGTGGACACCGGTGCGGCCGGGTCGTCGACCTCCACCGCACCTGCCTCGGTGAGCGCGGCCGCCAGGGTGGGCGGGTCGAGCTCGGTGAGCTCCGCCCGCCCGAACAGCGCTCGTCCGGCCGCCTCGGCCTGGCGGAGCTGATCCGGCCCGTGCACCAGCCGGGTCAGCTCCTCGGCCAGCGCCCGTTGCGGAGCGCGGGACGCGGGGCGTTCCACCGACTCCTCGATGAGCGCCGCGACCTCCTCGGCCGGCCGTTCGGAGAACAGTGGCAGCCAGGCGCGCGCGTCGACGTCCTCGATGTTCAGCCAGTACTGGAAGAACGCGTACGGGCTGGTGAGCTCGGGGTCCAGCCACACGGTGGCCCCCTCGGTCTTGCCGATCTTCTTGCCGTCGGCGGTGGTGATCAGCGGTGTCGCGAGCGCATGCGTGCCGGCGCCCTCCGTCCGGCGGACCAGGTCCACCCCGGCGGTGATGTTGCCCCACTGGTCGGACCCACCGGACTGCAGGGTGCACCCGTGGCGCAGGAACAGCTCACGGAAGTCGTTGGCCTGCAGGATCTGGTAGCTGAACTCGGTGTAACTGATGCCGGCGTCGCTGTTGAGCCGCGCGGAGACGGCCTCCTTGGCCAGCATCCGGTTCACCCGGAAGTGCTTTCCGAGGTCGCGCAGGAAGTCGATGGCCGACAGCGGCGCGGTCCACTCCAGGTTGTCGACGTAGATGGGCGCGGCCAGCCCCTGCTCGGTAGCCGGCAGGTCGAGGAAGGGCGCCACCCGCTGCCGGATGCGGTCCACCCACGCCGCCACCTGGCCCGGGTCGTTGAGCTGCCGCTCCGAGGAGGGTCGCGGGTCGCCGATCAGACCGGTCGCCCCGCCCACCAGCACGATCGGCTGGTGCCCGGCGCGCTGGAGCGCCCGCAGCACCATGAACTGGATGAGGTGCCCGACGTGCAGGCTCGCCGCGGTGGGGTCGAAGCCGCAGTAGTAGGTGACCGGGCCCTCCGCGAGGTGCGCCCGCAGCGCCTCCTCGTCGGTGCTCTGGGCGATCAGCCCACGGCGGTGCAGCTCGTCGATCACGTCAGTCACGGGCCTGATCCTGCCTGGCGGCCCGGCGGGGCTTGCCGCCCGCCCGGAACGGGCTCACCGACGGCGCCCCGGTCTCCCAGAACCGCCACGGCAGGTCGGTGGCCACGCTGATGCCGACCCGCGGGCCGGCCGAGGTGCCGGCAGGCGGGGTGCCGTGGTGCAGCTGCACGCTGGACGCGGGGTCGAGCAGGGCCGCGCCGCGGTCGTCCGGGCCGATCGCCAGCGCCTGGGTGAGCCGGGCCGGGCCGCGGGCGAGGTCCCGGGCTGCTCGCGCGGCCGGGCGGCGGGACCGCGCGAGCGCCTCCCCCACCACGACGTCCCCCGCCCGGAGCAGCACGGCCGCACCGCGGCCGACCGGTCCGACGACGACGTTGGCGCACCAGTGCACGCCGTAGCTGAAGTACACGTACAGCCGGCCCGGCGGGCCGAACATGATCTCCGCCCGCGGTGTCGGACCGCGGTGCGCGTGCGATGCCGGGTCCTCCCCCGCACCCGAGTAGGCCTCGACCTCGGTCAACCGCAGCGCGACCCGGCCCTCCGGACGGTCGGTGACCACCCAGCAGCCCAGCAGCGAGGGCGCGACGACGTCGACCGGCCCGAGCAGGTCCGCGGCCTCGAGCAGCGGGCCCGGCTCGGGCGTCGGCGCGGCGGAGGAGGTCAGAGCGCCGCCGCCACCGGTGAGTGCAGCGCCCAGTCGGTGTGCTGCCGGGCCAGGTCGGCCAGCGTTGTCAGCTGCTCGGCGACCCGCTCGGGCGCCGTCCCACCCCGGGCCCGGCGGGCCGACAGCGCACCCTCGACGTGCAGCACCGAGCGCACCTCGGGGGTCAGCCGCTCGTCGATCGCGGACAGCTGCTCGTCGTCCAGCTGGTCCAGCTCCAGGCCGGCCTCCTCGCAGAAGGACACCATCGCGCCGCTGATCTCGTGCGCCGACCGGAACGGGACGCCGCTGGAGACCAGCCACTCGGCGACGTCGGTGGCCAGCGCGAACCCCTGCGGTGCTGCGGCCTCCATGACCTCCGGGTGCAGCGTGAGAGTGGCGATCATCCCGGTGACCGCGGGCAGCAGCAGGAGCAGCTGCTCGACGGAGTCGAAGACCGGCTCCTTGTCCTCCTGCAGGTCGCGGTCGTAGGCCAGCGGCAGGCCCTTGAGCATGGTGAGCAGGCCGGTCAGGTTGCCGACGAACCGGCCGGCCTTGCCCCGGGCCAGCTCGGCGATGTCCGGGTTCTTCTTCTGCGGCATGATCGACGACCCGGTCGCCCAGGCGTCGTCCAGCCGGGCCCAGCCGAACTCGGTCGACGTCCACAGCACGACCTCCTCCCCCAGCCGGGACAGGTGGACCCCGAGCAGGGCGGCGGCGAAGCAGAACTCGGCGGCGAAGTCGCGGTCGCTGACCGCGTCGATGCTGTTGTCCGACGCCCGGTCGAAGCCGAGCTCGGCGGCGACCGCATCGGGGTCCAGCGGCAGCGACGAGCCGGCCAGCGCGCCGGAGCCGAGCGGGCTCACCGCGGCCCGCTTGTCCCAGTCCAGCAGCCGGTCGACGTCCCGGGCGATCGCGTGCGCGTGGGCGAGCAGCTGGTGGGCGATGAGGACCGGCTGCGCGTGCTGCAGGTGGGTCATGCCCGGGGCGGCGACGTCCCGGTACCTCAGTGCGAGCCCGATCAGGGCGTTCTCCAGCGCGGCCAGCTCGCCGACCAGGGCGCGCACGTTGTGCCGCAGGTACAGCCGCAGGTCGGTGGCGACCTGGTCGTTGCGGCTGCGCCCGGCGCGGAGCTTGCCGCCGAGCGTGCCGAGCTTGTCCAGCAGTCCGCGCTCGAGGGCCTCGTGCACGTCCTCGTCGGCCTCGATCGGCGCGAACGTGCCGTCGGCGACCTCGGCGGACAGCTCGGTGAGCGCACCGATCATGCGGGCCAGCTCGTCGACGGTGAGCAGGCCCGCGCGCTCGAGCACCCGGGCGTGCGCGCGGGAGCCGGCCAGGTCGTAGGGCGCCAGCCGCCAGTCGACGTCGGTGGACTTGGACAGCGCCGCCATCGCCGGCGAGGGCCCGCCGCCGAACCGGCCACCCCACAAGCGGGTCTGGCTGCCCTCGTTCGTCGCCGTCACGGTGCACTCTCTTCCACGTCGTCGTTGCTCTCGGGGTCGGTCCTGGCGTCCGGCGAGCCGGCCGGCGTGCGCCGGGCGAGCGCCAGCAGCTGCTCGGCCAGCGCCGCCCCGCCGTCCGGCTCGCGCGAGACCACCAGGAGGGTGTCATCCCCGGCGATCGTGCCCAGCACACCCGGCAGGCCGACCTTGTCCAACCCGGAGGCGAGGAACTGGGCGGCGCCCGGGGGCGTGCGCAGCACGGCCAGGTTGGCGCTGCCCTCGGCGCTGGTGAGCAGGTCGGCCAGCAGCCGGGTGAGCCGCGCCGGCGCGGCCTGGGCCGGGCGCAGCGGGGCGTTCTCCGGCGGCAGCACGTAGGACGCCGGAGCTCCGTCGGAGCCGCGCATCTTGACCGCGCCGAGCTCCTCGAGGTCCCTGGACAGCGTGGCCTGGGTGACGTCGACGCCGGACTCGGCCAGCAGCCGGGCCAGCTGGGTCTGCGAGGTGACCGGCCCGGCGCTGATCAGCTCCACGATCCGGGCGTGCCGGGCCGACCGGGTCAGAGCCGTGGTCATCGGCGGCGCCTCACGCGCTCTTCTCCAGCAGCCACAGCAGCAGGGCCTTCTGCGCGTGGAGTCGGTTCTCCGCCTCGTCCCACACCGCGCTCTGCGGGCCGTCGATCACCTCGGCGGCGATCTCCTTGCCGCGGTAGGCGGGCAGGCAGTGCAGGACGACCGCGTCGTCGGCCGCCCGGGCCAGCGCCGGCTCGTCGACGGCGTAGGGCAGGAAGGGAGCGGCGCGGGTCTCGTACTCCCCCTCCTGGCCCATCGATACCCAGGTGTCGGTGACCAGGACGTCGGCCCCGTCGGCGGCCGCGGCCGCGTCGCCGGTCCACTGCACCGAGCCGCCGGTCTCCGCCGCGATGCCCGCGGCCCGCTCCAGCACCGCCGGGTCGGGCTGGAAGGCCTCCGGCGATCCGATCCGGACGTGCATCCCGGCCAGCGCCCCGCCCAGCAGGTAGGAGTGCGCCATGTTGTTCGCGCCGTCGCCCAGGTAGCTGAAGGTGAGCCCGTTCAGCGTGCCCTTCCGCTCGGCGACGGTCTGCAGGTCGGCCAGGATCTGGCAGGGGTGGTAGGCGTCGGTGAGCGCGTTGACCACCGGCACCCGGCTCGCTGCGGCCATCGCGTCCAGCCGGTCCTGCCCGAAGGTCCGCCAGACGATCGCCGCGACCTGGCGGTCGAGCACCCGGGCGGTGTCCTCGACCGACTCACCCCGCCCCAGCTGGCTGGTGCCGGAGTCGATGACCAGCGGTGCACCGCCCAGGTCGGCGATGCCGACGGAGAACGAGATGCGGGTCCGGGTCGAGGGCTTGTCGAACAGCACCGCGACGGTCCGCGCCGTCCCGTTGGGTGCGCGCAGCGGGGTCGGCGCCCCGGCGGTGTGCCGGCCCGCCTTGAGCTGCGCGGCCAGCGCCAGCACCTCGGCCTGCTCGGCTGGGGTGAGGTCGTCGTCCTTGGTGAAGTGCCGGACCGTCACTGCTGGGTCTCCAGGGCGGGATCGAGGGCCGCCGGCAGGGCGGCGACGAACGCGTCGAGCTGGGCGTCGGTGACGA
Organism: Geodermatophilaceae bacterium URHA0031; assembly: GCA_000620205.1. Lineage (GTDB taxonomy): Bacteria > Actinomycetota > Actinomycetes > Mycobacteriales > Geodermatophilaceae > Modestobacter. The sequence continues at coordinate 5,518 of JHVP01000003.1, forward strand.
CCAGCGGCGGGGCGAGCCGGACGACGTCCGGGGCGACCGCGTTGGTGAGGAAGCCGGCCGCGCGCAGCTGCTCCTCCACGGCAGCGGCGACCGGAGCGGTGAGGACGACGCCGAGCAGCGCCCCCCGTCCGCGGACCCCGCTGATGCCCGGGTGCCCGAGCCCCTCGACGCCGGCGGTCACGCGGTGCTCGATCTCCTTGGCCCGCTCCAGCAGCCCCTCGTCGCGGATGGTGTCCAGCACGGCCAGCGCGGCGGCGGCGGCGATCGGATTCCCCCCGAAGGTCGAGCCGTGCTGCCCGGCGGTCATCAGCTCGGCGGCCTGGCCGAAGGCCAGGGTGGCACCCAGCGGCAGGCCACCGCCGAGGGCCTTGGCGAGGGTGACGACGTCCGGCTGGAGACCGTCGGCCTGGTGGGCGAACCAGTGCCCGGTGCGGCCGGTGCCGGTCTGCACCTCGTCGACGCCGAACAGCGCACCGGCCTCCGCAGCGGCCGACGCCGCGGCGGCCAGGTAGCCCGGCGGGGCCGGCAGCACACCGCCCTCCCCCAGCATCGGCTCGAGCAGCACCATCGCGGTCTGCCCGCTCAGCTGCAGGGCCTCGGCGTCCCCGTACGGGACGTGCCGCACGCCGCCGGGCAGCGGTGCGAAGGCGGCGGCCTTGCCGGGCTGACCGGTGAGCGCCAGGGCGCCCATGGTGCGGCCGTGGAAGGACCCGACGGCGGTGACCACCTCGGGCCGACCGGTCAGCCGGCTGATCTTGAACGCCGCCTCGTTGGCCTCGGCCCCGGAGTTGCAGAAGAAGACCCGGCCGGGCCGGCCGGCGAGCTCCAGCAGCCGCTCGGCCAGCCGGACGCCGGGCTCGTGCATGGCCAGGTTCGACACGTGACCCAGGGTCGCGGCCTGGGTGGTGATCGCCTCGACGACCCTCGGGTGCGCGTGACCCAGGATCGTGGTGGCGATCCCGCCGAGCAGGTCGGTGTACTCGGCGCCGTCGACGTCCCAGACGGTCGCCCCGGCGCCGCGGGCCAGCGCCACCGGCGGTGTCCGGTAGTTGCCCATCATCACGGCCGACCAGCGGGTGGCCAGCTCCTCGGTGTGCGTCATGCTGTCGCCCCCTCCTCCTGATCGGCCTGGGCCGGGACGACCATCGTCCCGGTGCCCTCGGTGGTGAACATCTCCAGCAGCAGGGCGTGCGGCAGCCGGCCGTCGACGACGGTCGCCCGCTTCACGCCGCCCTCGACCGCGCGCAGGCAGGCGGCCATCTTCGGGATCATCCCGGCGTCGAGGGTCGGCAGGATCTCGGCCAGCTCGGTGGCGTCGATCTGCTCGACCAGCGAGTCGCGGTCCGGCCAGTTCGCGTACAGCCCCTCGACGTCGGTGAGGACGACGAGCTTGACCGCCCCCAGCGCCACGGCCAGCGCCGCGGCGGCGGTGTCGGCGTTCACGTTGTGCACCTGGCCGGCCGCGTCGGGCGCGACGGTGGCGACGACCGGGATGTGACCGGCCCCGATCAGCGCGGTGACCGGAGCCGGGTCCACCGCGACCACGTCGCCGACCAGGCCGACGTCGACCGGTACCCCGTCGACGACCGCCGCGGTGCGGGCGGCGGTGAACAGCCCGCCGTCCTCACCGGACAGCCCGACCGCCAGCGGGCCGTGGGAGTTGATCAGCCCGACGACCTCCGGGCCCACCTGACCGGTGAGCACCATCCGGACGACGTCGATCGTCTCCTCGGTGGTGACCCGCAGCCCGCCGCGGAACTCGCTGGGGATGCCCAGCCGGTTCAGCATGGCGCTGATCTGCGGGCCGCCGCCGTGCACGACGACCGGGTGGATGCCGCAGGTCCGCAGGAACACCATGTCCTCGGCGAAGGCGCGGCGGCACTCCTCGTCGACCATCGCGTGGCCGCCGTACTTCACGACCACCACGTTGCCGTGGAACTCGCGCAGCCACGGCAGCGCACCGGTGAGGACGGCGACCTTGCGCGCGTCGCCCTCGGGGTCGTCGGTCCGCATCACCCGCCGGGTGCCGATGAGCGGCTTGGGCGCGACCTCGTCGACCGCGACGTCGGGTGGGGTGGGGTCCTGGGCAGCGCTCATGAGGAGTAGGCCGAGTTCTCGTGCACGTAGGCGATGGACAGGTCGTTGGTCCAGATGGTGGCCTGCTCGGCGCCGGCCCGGAGGTCCACGTCGATGGTGATCGCCCGCCCGGTCAGGTCGACGCCCTCCCGCGGGTCGCCGATCGCGCCGCCGCGGCAGACGGTGACGCCGTTGATCGTGACGTCGACCCGGTCGGCCTCGAACGCGGCGTCGGTGGTGCCGATCGCGGCCAGCACCCGGCCCCAGTTCGGGTCGTTGCCGAACAGCGCCGTCTTCAGCAGGTTGTTGCGGGCGCAGGCCCGGCCGGCGGTCAGGGCATCGGCGACGCTGGCCGCGTTGCGGACGGTGATCGCGATGTCCTTGGTCGAGCCCTCGGCGTCGGCCAGCAGCTGCATCGCCAGGTCCGACGCCGCGGCGGTCAGCGCCGCGGTGAGCTCCTCCTCCGAGGGCGTCACCCCGCTCGCGCCGTTGGCCATCGCGATGACCGTGTCGTTGGTGGACAGGCAGCCGTCGGAGTCCACCCGCTCGACGCTCACGCTGGTCGCCGCCCGCAGTGCCCGCTGCAGCACGGCGGCCTCGACGGCCGCGTCGGTGGTGAGGACGACGAGCATCGTGGCCAGCGACGGGGCGAGCATGCCGGCGCCCTTGGCCATCCCGCCGACCGTCCAGCCGGCCCGGGCCTGCACCGTCGTCTTGGGCACGGTGTCGGTGGTCATGATCGCCCGGGCGGCCGCCGTCCCGCCGTCCGCGGACAGCCCCGCGACCGCGTCGGTGACACCGGCGAGCAGCGCGTCCATGGGCAGCCGCACACCGATCAGCCCGGTCGAGGCGACGGCGACGTCGATCGCCCCGATGCCGAGCTCGGCGGCGAGGTGCTCCGCGGTGGCGTGCGTGTCCTGGAAGCCCTCGGGCCCGGTGCAGGCGTTGGCGCCACCGGAGTTGAGCACGACCGCCTTCAGCCGGCCGCCGCTGAGCACCTGGCGGCTCCACTGCACGGGCGCCGCCGGGAAGCGGTTGGTGGTGAAGACGGCAGCCGCTGCGTCGTCCGGGCCGTCGTTGACGACCAGCGCGACGTCCGGCGCGCCGGTGGACTTCAGCCCGGCGGCCACGCCGGCGGCCCGGAACCCCTGCGGCGCGGTCACGCTCACGGCGCGACCCCGACCAGCGGCAGGCCCGTCGTCTCCGGGAGGCCGAGGGCCAGGTTGGCGCACTGCAGCGCCGCCCCGGCGGTGCCCTTGGTGAGGTTGTCGACCGCGGCCACGACGACCAGCCGGCCGGCGTCGGGGTCGACGGCCAGCTGCAGCTGCACGGTGTTGGCCCCGAGCACGGCGGCGGTCGTCGGCCACTGCCCCTCGGGCAGCAGGTGCACGAACGGCTCGTCGGCGTAGGCCTTCTCGTACGCCGCCCGGGCCTGGTGCGCGTCGGTGCCGGCCGCCAGCGGCGCCGAGCAGGTGGCCAGGATGCCCCGGCTCATCGGCACCAGGGTCGGGGTGAAGCTCACGCCGACCGGTGTACCGGCTGCCTGTGACAGGTTCTGCACCATCTCGGGGGTGTGCCGGTGGACCCCGCCCACGCCGTACGCGCTGGCCGAGCCCATCACCTCGCTGCCCAGCAGGTGGGTCTTGGCGGACTTGCCGGCGCCGCTGGTGCCGCTGGCCGCGACCACCACGACGTCGGGCGTTACCAGCCCGGCGGCGAGCGCGGGGGCCATCGCCAGCGTGACCGACGTCGGGTAGCAGCCGGGGACGGCGATCCGCCGGGCGCCGGCCAGCTGCCCGCGCTGGCCGGGCAGCTCGGGCAGCCCGTAGGGCCAGTGCCCCGCGTGCTCGCCCCCGTACCAACGCGCCCAGGCGGCCGGGTCGTTGAGCCGGTGGTCGGCGCCGCAGTCGATGACCAGGACGTCGTCGGGGAGCTGCGCGGCGATCGCCGCGGACTCCCCGTGCGGCAGGGCCAGCACGACGACGTCGTAGCCGGCCAGCGCCTCCGGTGAGCTGGCGCGGACCTCGAGGTCGGCGTACGGCGTCAGGTGCGGCTGCAGCTCGCCCAGGCGTCGGCCGGCACTCGAGTTGGCGTGCACCCCGGCCAGCTGCAGCCGCGGGTGCCCGGCCAGCAGCCGGCACACTTCACCGCCCGCGTACCCGGTGGCGCCGGTGACCCCGACCGTCCACGTCCGTCCCTCATCCACGATGCATGACCATACACAGCCGTGCATGGACGTGCACTGGCGGGACGGGTGTCGCGCTCGCCGCGGCAGGCCCCGGCGGGCACAGTGCTCGTTGCCGGCCTCCCGCGCCTGCCCGACCGCCCGCGCACCCCGAGGAGCCCCGTGCCACCGTTCGACCGGATCGTCCTCGTCTTCAACCCGCACAGCACCGGGGACGCCCCGGCGTCCGCCGAGGAGCTGCGCGCCGAGCTCGCGCGGCGGCTCCCGGCCGTGCCGCTGGAGCTCTGCCCCACCCGGTACGCCGGGCACGCCCGGGAGATCGCCCGTGAGGTGGCGGCCACCGGAGCGCCGCTGCTGGTCTCGGTGAGCGGGGACGGCGGCTACAACGAGGTGGTGGACGGCGTGATGCAGGCCGGCAACGACCGGGCCGTCTGCGCGGTCCGGGCTGCCGGCAACGCCAACGACCACCGCCGGACGACGCGCCGGCGTCCGCTGGCCGACGCCATCGTCGCCGGGGACGTGCGGCGGATCGACCTGCTCCGGCTCACCCTGGGCAGCGGGGCCACGGCGGTGACCCGCTACGCGCACTCCTACATCGGCGTGGGCCTGACGCCGGTCGTCGCCCTCGACCTGGAGGAGGGCGGCAAGGGGTCCTGGCGGGAGATCGTGTCGGTGCTGCGCGGGTTCGCCCGCTTCCGCCCCTTCCCCATCAGGCTGGAGGACGGCCGGCGGCGCACCATCGACAGCCTGGTGTTCGCCAACATCCCGGAGATGGCCAAGTACGCCACGCTGAGCGAGGGCGGCCGGCCCGACGACGGCCTGTTCGAGGTGGTCACCCAGCAGCGGACCGGCAAGCTGCGGGTCCTGGCGACCGCGCTGCGCGCCGCGACCCGCGGCCTGGGCCCGCAGCCGAGCACCACCCACTACGCCTTCACCGCGCTGGCCCCGATGCCGCTGCAGCTCGACGGTGAGCTGGTGGAGCTGGACGCGGGCACGCCGGTGTCCGTCGACATCGCCGCCGGGGCGCTGGCGACCGTCGTCTGACCGCTGCTGTCGGCCCGGACGAGCGCGGACCCACAGCGTGCTGCGAGGTCGCTCCCAGCAGTTCTGTCAGCACCCCCGTGCACAGTCCCCGGTGACCGGGACGACGGGCCCGGTCCGAGGGGAGCACTGCCATGGGGACCATCCACGAGACGCACTCACCGGGGCTGCCCGGCGCCATCCAGCTGGTCGAGGAGGACGGCGGGCCGGTGCTCCGGCTGAGCGGCGAGGTCGACTCCCTGGTGGTGGACGACTGGCACGCCACCGGGCCGCAGGGGTCCCGGGCCGCGGTGGCCGTGGACGTCTCGGCGGCGACCTTCCTCGACTGCCGCGGGCTGCGGCTGCTGGTGCGGGAGACCGAGCCGACCCGGCAGTCGGGGCGGGTGCCCGAGCTGCGGCACCCGACCCGCGCGGTGCGGCGGGTGGTGGAGATGTCCGGTGCGGCGCCGCTGTTCGCGACCGTCGGCTGACCTGCCGGCCCGCGGCTCAGGCGATCGGGTCGCCGGGTCCGTAGGGCAGCAGCCGGAGCTGGCGGGCACCGCCCTCGGGCGTCGTCGCGCGGAGGGTGTCCAGGTCGTCGGCGCCGGTCCGGAAGAACCGGCCGGACCACTGGTCGAGCTCGCCGGCCGCGATCGCGACCGCGAGGGCGACGACGTCCTCGGGCCGGGTCCACTGGGTGCGTCCGGCGTGCATCGGCATCGCCCGGGTCATCTGCGTGTCGATGACGCCCGGCGCCAGGTCGAAGGCCAGCACCCCGTGCTCGGCCCCGGCGAGGTGGATGCCCTCGGTGATCCGCATCTGCGCGCTCTTGCCCGCCGAGTACGCGCTGTACTCGGCGCTGCCCCGGGTGCCCAGGCCGCTCGCCAGCCCGATGACCCGGCCACCGCCGGCGGCGATCATCCCGGGGACGACGGCGCGGGAGACCAGGAACGGCCCGCGCACCTGGCTCTCCACGACCTGCCACCACTGGGTGGGGTCGGCCTCCCAGAGCGGCACCTCCGCGGCGTCGATGGACCCGGCGTTGTTCACCAGCAGCGTCACCGGGCCGAGCTCGGCGGTCACCCGGTCGACCGCTGCCTGCACGGCCGCGGCGTCGGTGACGTCGGCGGCCACGGCGAGCGTGCGCGCTCCGGTCGCCGCGGCGACCTCGTCCATCGCGGTGGTGAGCCGGTCCGTCGAGCGGGCCAGCCCGGCGACGGCGGCACCGCGCGCCGCCAGCCCCTCGGCCAGGTACCGGCCGATCCCCGCCGACGCGCCGGTCACGAGAGCGACCGTTCCGCTCAGCTCAGCCACGGAGCACCGCCCCGGTCCGCTCGGTCGCGGTCGCGATCGCCGCGTCGCGTGCCGCGTTCGCCTCCTCGCCGGTCAGCGTGCGCTCCGGCGCACGCAGGGTCAGCGCGTAGGCCAGCGACCGGGACCCGGCCGGCACCGGGGCCCCGGTGTAGAGGTCGAACAGCCGCAGCTGCTCGAGCAGCTCGCCGGCGCCGTCACGCAGCGCGGCCTCCACCTCGGCTGCCGGGACCTCGTCGGGCACCACGAGCGCCAGGTCGACCAGGACCGGCGGGAAGGTGGACACGTGCGGCCCGACCGGGACGGCGGCGGCCGGGAACGCGTCGACGTCGAGCTCCATGGCGCAGGTCCGCGCCGGGAGCTCCAGCGCGGCGCACACCCGCGGGTGCAGCTCACCGGCGTGGCCGACGACCTGCTCCCCCACCACCAGCTCCGCGCAGCGGCCCGGGTGCCACGGCGCCAGCTCACCGGCGCGCACGGTCAGCTCGACCCCGGCGGTGGCGGCCACGACCCGGGCTGCCTGGACCGCGTCGGCCCAGCCGGCCGGCCGGCCGGGGCCCCACCAGCCGCGCGGTTCGCGGTGGCCGGTCAGCGCGACGGCGACGTGCCACGGCTGGGCCGGTACCGCGCCCAGCAGCGCCGCGAGCGTCTCGTCGTCGGGGCGCCGGTCGACGCCGGGGACGGGCGCCGGGGTGCGCCGGTCCCCCGGGAACACCGACCCGTGCTCGAAGACGGCGACGTCGCGCTGCCCGCGGGAGAGGTTGCGGGCCAGCGTGGCGAGCAGGCCGGGCAGCAGCGTCGTCCGCAGCGCCGGCTCCTCCTCCGACAGCGGGTTGCGCACCACGACCACCTGCCGGCGGACGTCGTCCTCGGGCAGGCCGAGCGCGTCGAGCGCCGCTTCCCCGACGAACGGGTAGGACGGGGCCTCGACGTACCCGGCCTCGGCCAGCGCGCGGCCGATGCTGCGCCGGCGGCGCTGCCGCTCGGTCAGCCCGCGGCCGGGCGGCACGTTGGGCAGCACCGAGGGGATGTCGTCGTACCCGGCGAGCCGGACGACCTCCTCGACCAGGTCCGCGGGGTCGGTCAGGTCGGGTCGCCAGGACGGCGGGGTGACCTGCAGCTGGTCACCGTCGGCGTCGACGCCGGCGCCGACCGCGGTCAGCGCCTCGATCACCTGGGACGTCGGGTAGTCCACGCCGGCGATCCGGGCGGGCCGGCCGGCGTCCAGCGGGATCACCGGCCGCGGTCCGCGGGTGTCCGGGTCGACCGGCGAGCCGACCACGCGGGCCCCACCGTGCTCGGCCAGCAGCGCGGCCGCCCGGGCCAGGGCCACCACGGTGACCTCCGGGTCGGTACCGCGCTCGAAGCGCTTGGCGGCCTCGCTCGGCAGCTTGTGCCGGCGGACCGTGCGGGCGATGCCGGTCGGCTCCCAGTGGGCCGCCTCCAGCAGCACGCTCGTGGTCCGGTCGCCGATCTCCGTGGACGCACCCCCCATGACGCCGGCCAGGCCGATCGGGCCGGAGTCGTCGGTGATCAGCAGGTCGTCGGCGTCCAGCGCCCGGTCGGCGCCGTCCAGCGTGGTCAGCCGCTCCCCCGCCCGGGCGCGGCGCACCACGATCGGACCGCGCACGGTGTCCCGGTCGAAGGCGTGCATCGGCTGACCGAGCTCGAGCATCACGTAGTTGGTGACGTCGACGGCCAGCGAGATGCTGCGGATGCCGCACTGCGCCAGCCGGCGCCGCATCCACCACGGGCTCGGTGCGGTCGGGTCCAGGCCCTCCATCGCGACCATGGAGAAGCGGTCGCAGCGTGCCGGGTCGGCGAGTTCCACCTTCCAGGCGGGGTCGCCCGACCAGGCCGGCGGGGTCACGGCACCGGCGTCCCGCCAGTCGACGGCCAGCCCGGTGCCGATCTCCCGGGCGATGCCGCGCATGGCCAGGCAGTAGCCCCGGTCGGGGGTCACGTTGAGCTCGATCACGACGTCGTCCAGGCCGAGCAGGCCGGCGGCCGGGGTGCCCGGCTCGAAGCCGTCCCGACCCAGCACCAGGATGCCGGCGTGGTCCTCGCCGATGCCCAGCTCGCGGACCGAGCAGATCATCCCGTCGGACACGTGGTCGTAGGTCTTCCGGGCAGCGATCGCGAAGTCCCCGGGCAGCACCGCGCCGGGCAGTGCGGCCACGACGAGGTCGCCCACGGCGAAGTTCCGGGCGCCGCAGACGATGCCGCGGGGCTCGCTCTCCCCGACGTCGACCTGGCAGTACCGGATCGGCTTCTTGAACCCGGTCAGCTCCTCGATCTCCAGCACGCGGCCGACGACCAGCGGACCGGTGGTCACCGGGGCGCGGTGGACCTCCTCGACCTCCAGGCCGAGGCGGACGAAGGCGGCGTCGAGCTCCTCGACGGTCGTGCCCGCGGGCAGGTCGACGTGCTCGGCCAGCCAGCCGATGGGGACCCTCACTGCTCAACTCCGAATGCCGTGGTGAACCGGATGTCGCCCTCGACGATGTCGCGCATGTCGCCGACCTCGTGGCGGAACTGCAGGGCACGCTCGATGCCGCAGCCGAAGGCGAAGCCGGTGTGGGTCTCCGGGTCGATCCCGCAGGCGGTGAGCACCCGCGGGTTGACCATGCCGCAGCCACCCCACTCGACCCAGCGCGGGCCGTCCCGGTGCTCGGGGAACCAGACGTCGAACTCCGCCGAGGGCTCGGTGAAGGGGAAGTACGACGGCCGCCAGCGGGTGACCGCGTCGGCGCCGAACAGCTGCCGGGCCAGGTGGTCCAGGGTGCCGCGCAGGTGCGCCATGGTCAGCCCCCGGTCGACCGCGAGGCCCTCGACCTGGTGGAACACCGGGGTGTGCGTCGCGTCCAGCTCGTCCGTCCGGTACACCCGGCCGGGCGCGATCACGTAGATCGGCGGCTGCCGCTCCAGCATGGTGCGCGCCTGCACCGGGCTGGTGTGCGTGCGCAGCACCAGGCCCGAGTCCTCGGGGGCCACGAAGAAGGTGTCCATCATCGAGCGGGCCGGGTGGTCGGTGCTGATGTTGAGCGCGTCGAAGTTCAGCCACTCCGCCTCGAGCTCCGGGCCCTCGGCGACCTCGTATCCCATGCCGACGAAGACGTCGGCGATCCGGTCGGTCAGCGTGGTGAGCGGGTGCCGGGCACCGCGCGGCGCGCGGTCCCACGGCAGGGTGACGTCGACCCGTTCCTCGGCCAGCACCCGCTCGTCCCGCTCGGCCTCCAGCACGGCGAGCCGGGCGGCGTAGGCGTCGGTGACGGCGACCCGGGCGGCGTTGACCCGTTTGCCGGCGTCGGACCGGGCGGCCGGGGGCAGTGCACCGAGCTCGCGGCGGGCCAGCAGGACAGGCGCCCGGTCGCCCAGGTGCGCCGGCCGGACGGCGGCCAGCGCCGCCAGGTCACCGGCGGCGGCGAAGTCCTCGGTCGCGGCCTGCACCGCCGCGTCGAGGGTCTCCGCGGACAGCGCGGCGACCTGCTTGGGGTCGTAGGGGTCGTTGGCGCCAGACACGGGAGGCCATTCTGCCCGGCGGGGCGCGGTGCCCGCGCCCGGGTTCCGGAGCGGCGACGGGTCACCCCTTGGTGTGCCCCCGACGCCGGCCGGGGTGCGGATCGACGGCCCGGAGCCGATGTAGCCCCCGTGACCATGACCGAGGCACCGGCCTCCACCATCGACGAGGTGCTCCGCGCCGGCGGTGTGCACAGCGTGTACCAGCCCATCGTGGAGCTGGACACCGGCTGCATCGTCGCCTACGAGGCACTCGCCCGCGGGCCGCAGGGCCCGCTGCACACCCCCGACGCGCTGTTCGCCGCCGCCCGCACCGCGGGACGGCTCAGCGACCTGGACGCGCTCTGCCGCGCCGCGGCGCTCCGCGGGGCGGTGGCCGCGGAGCTCGGCCCGCCGCTGACCGTGTTCGTCAACGTCGAGCCCGAGGTGCTGGAGTCCGCGCCGCTGGAGGACCTGCTCGCTATCGCGACCACGGCCCCGAACGGGCTGCGGGTGGTCGTGGAGATCACCGAGCGGGCGCTGGCCACCCGGCCGGCCGACCTGCTGCGCGCCGTGGAGCGGGTCCGCGAGGTCGGCTGGGGCATCGCCCTGGACGACGTCGGTGCCGACTCGATGTCGCTGGCCTTCATGCCGCTGCTGCGCCCGGACGTCATCAAGCTCGACCTGCGGCTGGTCCAGGAGCGGCCCGGCCCGGCCGTCGCCGAGATCATGAACGCGGTCAACGGCTACGCCGAGCGCACCGGCGCGGTGATCCTGGCCGAGGGCATCGAGGACGAGGCCCACCTGGCCATGGCCTCCGCCCTGGGTGCCAGCCTCGGCCAGGGCTGGCACTTCGGCCGCCCGGCCGCCACCGCCGTCCCGGGCCGCGCCGTCGGCCGGCTGGCGCTGCCGTCGTCGGGCGCCCCCGCCGTCGACCCGGAGGACTCGCCGTTCCGCTGCCTGCCCGGGGGCACCCAGCTGCGGACCGCGCCCAAGGCGCTGCTCATCGAGCTCAGCAAGCACCTGGAGCGCCAGGCGATGCGGCTCGGGGAGACCTGCGTCGTCGCCGCCACCTTCCAGGAGGCCCGGCACTTCACCCCGGCGACCGCGCTGCGCTACCGCGACCTGGTGGCGCGCACCGGCTTCGTCTGCGCCCTCGGCGAGGACCTGCCGGTCGAGCCGCTGCCCGGCGTGCGCGGCGCCGCGCTCGCCCCGGACGACCCGGTCCGCGGGGAGTGGGACATCGTCGTGCTGAGCCCGCACTTCAGCGCCGCGCTGCTCGCCCGGGACCTCGGCGACAGCGGCCCGGACCTGCAGCGCCGCTACGAGTACGCGCTGACCTACGAGCGGCGCACCGTGGAGCAGGCCGGTGTCTCGCTGGTGGCCCGGGTGGCTGCCCAGCCGGTGGCGCCGGAGCCGGCCGAGGACGTCGCCGAGGAGCCCACCGCGGTCGTCCGCCGCAGCGTGGGCTCCGACGGCGCGACGCTGCAGGAGCTGGTGCTGGAGCGCGCGCTCGCCGCCACGACCAGCGGGGTCGCGATCGCCGACATGACCGCTCCGGACCAGCCGCTCGTCTACGTCAACGCCGCGTTCGAGCAGCTCACCGGCCTCCCCGCCGGCAGGGCGCTGGGCCGCAACTGCCGCTTCCTGCAGGGCCCGGACACCGACCCGGGCGTGGTGGCCCGGATGCGCGACGCCATCCGGGAGGGCACCGAGTTCCGCGCGACCCTGCTCAACCACCGGGGCCCCGAGCGGGAGCCGTGGTGGAACGAGATCCACCTGGCCCCGGTGCTCGACAGCTCCGGCCTGGTGGTGCAGTACATCGGCGTGCAGACCGACGTGACCGCGCGGGTGACCGCCGAGCGCGAGCTGCTGCAGGAGCGGGACCGCACCCGCCGGCACCTGGCCCAGATCGAGGAGCTGGCCTACACCGACCCGCTGACCGCGCTGCCCAACCGGCGCCGGTTCGAGGAGCGGATGGAGTCCGCCCTCTGGCAGGCCCGGCTCGACGGCACCGCCGTCGCCCTGCTGTTCCTCGACCTGGACGGCTTCAAGGCGGTCAACGACGCGCTGGGCCACGCCGCCGGTGACGAGCTGCTGCAGGTGGTCGCCGACCGGCTCCGCGGCCGGCTGCGCCGCGGCGACCTGCTGGCCCGGCTCGGCGGTGACGAGTTCCTCGTCGGCCTCGTCGGGCTGGACCCGGCGACGGCGCCGGCCGAGGCCGCGCGGGTCGCCGACCAGCTGCAGGCCGTGCTCACCGAGCCGGTGCGGCTGGGAGCGGAGGCCGTCCGGGTCCGGGCCAGCGTCGGGGTGAGCGTGCACCCCGACGACGGCGCCGAGTTCGGCCCGCTGCTGCACCGCGCCGACGCCCGGATGTACGCGAGCAAGCACCCCGCCGCGGGCTGATCGAGCCCCTGCTGCCCGGCCCCCACCACGACCTCGCGGTGGGGGCCGTCGGCGCGGTGCGGGACCATCGGCCCACGCGCCGCCGGCGCGGAGCTGGTCCCGGGAGGTCACGTGGCGGTGCTGCTGGCGCTGGCGTCGGCCGTGGTCTACGGCGCCTCGGACTTCCTCGGTGGGCTGTCCAGCCGGCGCGCATCGGTGTTCGGCGTCGTCGTGCTGTCCCAGGCCGTGGGCCTGCTCGCGCTGCTGGTCCTGCTCCCGTGGCTGGGTGGTCCCGTGCAGCCGGCCGACCTCGCCTGGGGTGCGGCCGCGGGGCTGGCCGGCGCGGCCGGGTTGGTCGTCTTCTTCCGGGCGCTGGCGTCCGGCGTGATGAGCGTCGTCGCACCGGTCACCGCGGTGACCGCGGCCGCGGTCCCGGTCCTCGTCGGCCTGGCGAGCGGCGACAGCGTCACCGCGTGGGCCGCCGCGGGCATCGCCCTCGCGCTGGTCGCCGTGGTGCTGGTCTCGGCCGACAGGGGCCTCTCGGCGCTGCGGACGGCACGACCGGCGAGCCTGCTCCCCGCCCTCGGGGCGGGCACCGCCTTCGGGGTCTTCTTCGTGCTGCTCGACCGCATCTCCGCCGACGCCGGGCTGACCCCGCTGGTGGCGGCGCGGGTGGTGTCGGCGGCCTTCGTCGCGGGCCTGGCGGTCGCCGGCCGGCAGTCGCTGCGGGTGCCGAGGCCGGCCCTGCCGCTCGTGGCGGCGTCGGGGGTGGGTGACATGTCGGCGAACGCGCTGTTCCTGCTCGCCACCCAGCAGGGCGGCGCCCTGGCGATCACCGGCGTGCTGGCCTCGCTCTACCCGGTCAGCACCGTCGTGCTGGCCCAGCTGGTGCTGCGGGAGCGGCTGGTGCGCGCGCAGGTCGCCGGGCTCGCGGCGGCGGTGGCGGCCGTCGTCCTGATCACCCTGCCCGGCTGACCTATCGACCTTGCGCGAGCTGGGTGGCGTAGAGGCAGATGGACGCCGCGACGGAGAGGTTGAGGCTCTCCGCCCGGCCTCGCATCGGGATGCGCACCCGGGCGTCGGCGGCAGCCGCCAGCCCGGCGTCCAGGCCCCGGGCCTCGTTGCCGAACAACCAGAGCACCGGGGCGGCGAGCAGGCCGTCCTCGGCCGCCTCGTCCAGCGCCACCTCTCCCCCGCCGTCGGCGGCCAGCACCATCGTCCCGGCGGTCTGGACCCGGGGCACGAGCTCGGCCAGGGACGCGCCGCGGACGACGTCGACGTGGAAGAGGCTGCCGGCGCTGCTGCGCACCACCTTGCCGTTGTACGGGTCGGCCGAGCCGGTGCCGAACACGACCGCACCCGCACCGCAGGCATCGGCGGTGCGCAGCACGGTGCCGGCGTTGCCGGGGTCGGCCAGCTCGGCCAGCGCCACGGCCAGCCGCGGCGGGTCGGTGACCAGGGTGCCGGGGTCGACGTCGCGCAGCGCGCAGACGGCCACCAGGCCCTGCGGGGTGACCGTCTCCGACAGCGACGCGGCGGCCCGTTCGGTGACCAGGTGGACCGGCACCCGGGTGCCGGCCAGCAGCTCCCCGTGGGCGACCGCGGCGGCCTCGGTGACGAACAGCTCGAGGACGGCGTCCGGGTCGGTCTCGGCCTCCGCGAGCGCCTCGGTGACCGCCTGCCGCCCCTCGGCGAGGAAGGCCCCGGCGTCGTCCCGGCCGCTGCGGCGGGTCAGCTTGCGGGCCGCGGCGACCCGCGCCGAGCGCTCAGTCAGCATGTCGGGCACCAGTGTCCTCCGGGTCGATCAGGGTGGGCAGACGACGACGCCGTCGTGAGCGGGTCGGGGACCCGCCCACGACGGCGTCGTGGGGTGCTGCTGCTCAGGCGGCTGCTGCGCCGGTCGCCTCGGGGTTCGCGGCGAGCGCGGCCCGGGCGGACTCCACCAGCGCGGTGAAGGCGGCGGGCTCGCTGACGGCGAGCTCGGCCAGGACCTTGCGGTCCAGCTCGATGCCGGCGAGCTTGAGGCCCTGCATGAACCGGTTGTAGGTCATGTCGTTCTGCCGCGCCGCGGCGTTGATCCGGGTGATCCACAGCTTGCGGAAGTCACCCTTGCGGACCTTGCGGTCGCGGTAGTTGTAGGTCGCGGAGTGGAGGATCTGCTCCTTGGCCTTGCGGTACAGCCGCGAGCGCTGGCCGCGGTAGCCGCTGGCCGCCTCGAGGGTGGTGCGACGCTTCTTCTGGGCGTTGACCGCCCGCTTCACGCGTGCCACGTGAGAGCTCCGTTCTGCTCGTAGAGGTGGGGGCGGTCAGAGACCGAGGAGCTTCTTCATCCGGCCGGTGTCGGCCTTCGAGAGCTCACCGGTGCCGCTGATCCGACGCTTCCGCGAGCCGGACTTGTACTCGAACTTGTGCTGGTTGTTCTGGTGCTCGGCCACCAACTTGCCGGTGCCCGTGACCTTGATCCGCTTCGCGGCGCCCTTGTGGGTCTTGTTCTTCGGCATCTCTGGCGTCCTGTTCGTGTCTGCCCGGCGCCGCGCAGCAGTGCTGCGCGGCGCGGGGTGCGTCGGGTGGTGCCGCCGGGCTCAGGCCGGGGGCGCCTGCTCGGCCTGCGCCGGCTCGTCGTGGGCCGCGTGCTTCTCCGCCTTCGCGGTGCGCCGGGCGGCATCGGTCGCCGCCTGGTTCCGGTGCGGAGCGATCACCATGACCATGTTCCGGCCGTCCTGCTTGGGGTTGGACTCCACCACCCCGAGGTCGGCGACGTCGCCGGCCAGCCGCTGCAGCAGCTTGTAGCCCATCTCGGGCCGGGACTGCTCGCGACCGCGGAACATCACGGTGATCTTGACCTTGTCGCCGCCCTTGAGGAAGCGCTCGACGTGGCCCTTCTTGGTCTCGTAGTCGTGCGGGTCGATCTTCAGGCGCAGCCGCATCTCCTTGATGACGGTGAGCGCCTGGTTGCGCCGCGCCTCACGGGCCTTCTGCGCGGCTTCGTACTTGAACTTCCCGTAGTCCATGAGCTTGACGACGGGCGGCCGGGCCATGGGCGCGACCTCGACCAGGTCGAGTTCGGAGTCCTGGGCCAGGCGCAGTGCCTCGCCGATCGAGACGACGCCGACCTGCTCGCCCTCCGGTCCGACCAGGCGGACCTCGGGGACGCGGATGCGGTCGTTGATACGGGGCTCGGTGATGGCCTCTCCTCTGCTGCTGCGGTGAGGATCCGCACCCACCCGGGCCACCGACGGCAAAGGCCCCGTGAGCTGGTGCTCACAGGGCCCACTCGCCGGGTGCCGCAGCTCCCCGCGAACGGGTCTCTGCGGACGCGACGACCGGACGTGCCGGCCATCGCGAACCGGGACCTGGGTGCCTGTGCGGCGCCAGGTGGGAGCGGGCTCCTCTTTGGTGGGTGACCGGGACTGGAAGGATCTCGGCCACCGTGGTTCTCGCGCCTCGATGTAGCGGGGGGAGGCGCGCTCACCTTACAGCGCCGGACCGGCTCCCGTCATTCCCGGGGGTACAGCAGGTCCTCGCGGGGGACGACGTGCCGCGCCTGGTGGTCGGCGAGCAGCGCCCGCAGCCCCCGGACGGCGACCAGGGCGCGCTCCCCGTCGGCGGCCTGGACCGCGGAGACGGCGAGCTCGTCGTCGTTGGTGAGCAGCAGGGTCGCCCACGGCGAGTGCTCGTTGAAGCGCACCGCCTGCACCGCCGACCAGGGCACCTCGTGGTTGATCACGACGTTGCGGACCCGCAGCCCGTCGGCGTCGGCGTCCACCCGGGACCTGCCGATGAGCAGCACGCCGGCGCCCATGGCCAGGCCCAGACCGACCATCGCCACCTGGTCGGCGGTGTGGAAGGAGACGACGCCGGTGGTCGAGGACTTCAGCAGGACGGCGACCACGGTCATCGCCACGACCAGCCCGGCAGCGGCCAGCGCGGTGATCAGCCGCAACCGCCGGGGGACGGCGGAGACCGGACGGGGCGTGTTGTCGGCGGGCACGCCCCCATCCTGCACCGCCCGCGCTGGCAGAGTGCGGGCGTGCGAGCGGCGGGCGGGGCGGTGGTGCCGGGGCGGCGCACGTTCGAGGCCCTGGCCGACCAGGTGCGGGCCGCCGCTCCCCGGCTGGGCGCCACCCGGCTGGTGTGCGTCGACGGGCCGGCCGGGTCGGGCAAGACGACGTTCGCGGGCCGGCTCGGCGCCGAGCTGGGCGCACCGGTGCTGCACATGGACGACGTCTACGCCGGCTGGACCCTCACCGGCGGGTTCGCGCGGCTGGCCGCCGGTGTGCTGCGGCCGCTGCGCGCGGGCCGCGCCGGCGCCGTCCACCGCTACGACTGGGCCGCCGGGCGGTTCGCGGAGCTGGTCCCGGTGCCCGCCGGACCGGCGCTGGTCGTCGAGGGCTGCGGCAGCGCGCCGCGGGACGTGGACCCCTACGTCGTCCTGCGGGTGTGGGTGGAGGCACCCGGCCCGGTGCGGATGGCGCGCGGGATCGCCCGCGACGGCGAGGCGCTGCGGGCGCAGTGGCTGCGCTGGCAGCAGCAGGAGGCGGCGGAGTTCGCCGGTCAGGACACCCGCGCGCGGGCCGACCTGCTGGTCGACGGGACCGCCGGGACGGGTGACCGGGACTACGCACTGCTGCCGGACGCCCCCGGCTGACCGGGCACCGCGACCGGCCGGCCTGCCGCGTCACACGGTTGGAACACCGAGGCCGCACCATGGAGGCGTGACCCACCCCGTGCGCGACCGTCCGGCGGACGGCCCGGCCGGTGCAGCGCCGGCCGAGGAGCTGCTGCCGCTGCGCGGCTACACCGTGGCCGTGACCGCCGCCCGGCGCAGCGAGGAGCTCGGCGCCCTGCTGGACCGGCGCGGCGCCCGGGTGGTCCACGCCCCGGCGATCCGGATCGTGCCGCTGGCCGACGACGCCGAGCTGGTCGCCGCCACCCGCGAGGTCCTCGCCGCGCCCGTGGACCTGGTGGTGGCGACGACAGGGGTCGGGTTCCGCGGCTGGCTGGAGGCGGCCGAGGCGTGGGACCTGCCGCTGCGCGAGCACCTGCAGCACGCCCGGGTGCTGGCCCGCGGTCCGAAGGCCCGCGGGGCGATCCGTGGGGCGGGGCTGGTCGACGCCTGGTCACCGGCGTCCGAGAGCTCGGCGGAGGTGCTGGAGCACCTGCTCTCCGGTGCCGAGGGGCCGCTGCCTGGCCGGCGGATCGCCGTCCAGCTGCACGGGGACCCGCTGCCGGAGCTGGTCGCCGGGCTGGTCCGGGCCGGCGCGGAGGTGGTGCGGGTCCCCGTCTACCGCTGGGTGCTGCCCGAGGACACCGCCCCGTTGCGCCGGCTGGTGGTCACGATCGCCGCGCGCGGGGTCGACGCGGTGACGTTCACCAGCGCGCCGGCGGCCGCGAGCCTGCTCCAGGTGGCCGGCGAGGAGGGCGTGCGGGCCGGGGTGCTCACCGCCTTCGCCGAGGCCGTCCTGGCGCTGGCGGTCGGCCCGGTGACCGCCGCCCCGCTGGAGGCGGTCGGGATCCGGACGGTGCAGCCGGAACGGGCTCGGCTGGGCGCGCTGGCCCGCTCGGTCGTCACCGAGCTGCCCGCCCGGCACCCGGTGCTGGCCGCCGGCCCGCACACCCTGCAGGTCCGCGGGCACGCCGCCGTCCTCGACGGCCGGCTGGTGGAGCTGCCGCCCGGCCCGATGGCGGTGCTGCGGGCGCTGGCCCGCCGGCCCGGTGTCGTCGTGTCCCGGCCCGACCTGCTCGCCGAGCTCTCCGGCGGCGGTGACGCGCACGCGGTGGAGATGGCGGTGACCCGGCTGCGGGCGGCCCTCGGCGCGCCGGTCGTGGAGACGGTGGTCAAGCGGGGGTACCGGCTCGCGGTCCGGGTCTAGGGCGCTGTCGGCAGCAGCACGACACCGTCCGCGTCGGCGACCAGCCACTCCCCCTCGCGGAAGGTGACCCCGGCGAAGCGGCAGGGCCCGCCCTCCCGCCCGCGGTCACCGCCCCGCGCGCCCCGCCGCGGGAAGACGGCCAGCGCCCGCACCCCGATCGGCTGGCCGGCCATCTCCGCGACGTCCCGGACGGCGCCGTGCACCACGACCCCGGCCCAGCCGGAGGCCACCGCGACCGCCGCCAGGGTGCCGCCGAAGAACGCGCAGCGCCGGTTCCCGCCGCCGTCGACGACCAGGACCCGCCCCTCCCCCGGCCGCTCGAGCACGGCCCGGACCAGGGCGTTGTCCTCGGTGACCGTGACGGTGACGATGGGGCCGCTGAAGGCGGCGGTGCCGCCGAAGGCGGACAGGACCGGGTCGCAGACCTGGGCGTCGGGGCGCTGGTCGCAGAGGTCGGTGGTGGGCTGGGGCGGCATGGACCGGGGTCGCTCTCCTCGGAGGGGCGGGGACGGCCGATCATGCTCGGTGGCGACCCGCCGACCGGCACGCCGGGTCGGGTCCGCGGCTCCCGGAGGGGGATGATGGGGCGGTGGAACCGCCCGTCATGGACCTGGTGGGCTTCCTGCTCGCCCGCATCGCCGAGGACACGAAGGCCACCGCCGGCCTCGCCGAGGACGCCGGTGCAGACCGGACGGCCGAGCGGGTGCGCGCGGACTGCGCGGCCAGGCGGAAGGTCGTGCTCGCCTGCCAGGCCGCCGCGCCGGACCTGCGCTTCCTGGGCACCCGGCCGCCGGGGCTGGACGACTTCCCGCTGCCGCCCCGGGACCTGCACCAGCTGGCCGCGCTCACCCTGGCCCTGCTCGCCACGCCGTACGCGGACCACCCGGACTTCGAGCAGGCCTGGCGCCCCTGACGGCTCTGGACGACGACGGGGTCGTCGGGCTGCCGGGCGAGGGTGACGAGCTGGCACGGCCACCCCAGGGACCGGCCCTGAGCTGGCGACGGGTGGTCCTCCGTCAGACGCCGGCGAGCTTCGTGCCCGGGCGCAGGTAGACCGCCCAGGTGACGACGACGCAGACGGCGTAGAAGGCGATGAAGGCCACGTAGGCGCCGTCCCCGCTGCCGGTGGACAGGAACGACTGGCGGAAGGCCAGGTTGACCAGCACCCCGCCGAAGGCACCCACGGCCCCGGCGATCCCGATCACCGCCCCGGACGTCCGCAGTGCGTGCCGGTCGGCGGTCGCCGGGTCGGTGCCGGTGGCGACGGCGTCCATCGCCCGGGTGCGGAACACCGCCGGGATCATCTTGTAGGTCGAGCCGTTGCCGATCCCGCTGAGCACGAACAGCAGCACGAAGCCGAGCAGGAACAGCGGCAGCGACTCCGCCTGGCTGGCCACCAGCACGACGGCCGCGCCGGCCGCCATCGCGATGAAGTTCCAGAAGGTGATCCGCGCGCCGCCGAACCGGTCGGCGAGCGACCCGCCCAGCGGCCGGATCAGCGACCCGAGCAGCGGCCCGAGCCAGGTGAGCTGCGCGGCGGCCAGCGGCGTGGCGAAGTCCTCCGCGAACTGGTTCTGCAGCACCTGGCCGAAGGCGAACCCGAACCCGATGAACGAGCCGAAGGTGCCGATGTAGAGGAAGGACAGGATCCAGGTGTGGGACTCGCGGGCCGCGTCGCGCATGGCCCGGGGCTGGTTGCGCGCCGTCGTCAGGTTGTCCATCAGCAGCGCCGCGCCGACCGCGGCGACGACGATCAGCGGCAGGTAGACGTAGAGCACGATCCGCGGGTGCTCGGCGCCGGCGGTGGCCAGCACCAGCAGGCCGACGAGCTGGATGACCGGGACGCCCAGGTTGCCCCCGCCGGCGTTGAGGCCGAGCGCCCAGCCCTTGAGCCGGGTCGGGTAGAAGGCGTTGATGTTGGTCATCGAGCTGGCGAAGTTGCCGCCGCCCACGCCGGCCAGGCAGGAGACGACCAGCAGGGTGGTGTACGAGACGCCCGGCTCCAGCACGACCGCCGTCGCGATGGTCGGCACCAGCAGCAGCGAGGCGCTGATGACCGTCCAGTTGCGGCCGCCGAACTTCGCCACCGCGAAGGTGTAGGGCAGCCGGACGAACGCGCCCAGTGCGGTGGGCAGCGTGGTGAGCAGGAACTTGCCGGCCGGGTCGATGCCGAACACCGGCTCGGGCAGGAAGAGCACCATCACCGACCACAGGCTCCAGATGGAGAAGCCGATGTGCTCGGAGAAGACGGAGAAGAACAGGTTCCGCCGGGCGATGGGCCGGCCCGTGGACTCCCAGAACTCCACGTCCTCCGGGCGCCAGTCGTCGATCCACCGACCGCCGAGGCGGCCCGGGGCGCGCTGGGTCGAGGTGGTGGTGGGTTCGGTGGCGGTGGCCATGCACCGACGGTCGCGCCTCGGCGTTCCCCCGCCGTTGCCGCCGCGGTGAACTCGTGTTCCGTTGTCCGCACCGCGCCTGCCCCGCTGTGGTGAGGAGCGGGCGGCGCCGGGTGCGACCCGCCCCGGTGCGGGCCATGATCACCCCGTGAGGGACTCCGAGGAGCGCGCGCCCGGCCGGGACCTGGTGGAGACCGGGGAACTGGTCGCCGGGACGATGAGCCGCGCCGTCGCCGGGCTGCTGTTCGAGCCCGCGTCGAGCCCCCTGCGGCTGGACGACCGGCTGGCCGGCTGCCTGCGCGACGCCGCCACCTCGGCCGCCGCGCTGCCGCTGACCTGGGAGCGCGCCCGCGCCGGCGCCGCCCTCGCCTTCGTCGCGGAGCTGTCGGTCACCCGCGCCCACCAGGGCCGCGCGGTGCGCACCGACGGCTTCTTCAGCGTCAGCACCGCCGCCCGCTCGGCCGCCGAGTGGCTGGTCGAGGACGTCGTCCAGGCGGCGCGGCGGACCACCGAGGAGCGCCGGGTGCGGCACCTGGGCTACCTGGTGGCCGAGGTCGCCGTCTCCCCCGACGTCGACGTGGCGCTGGCCGCCCGGGCGTTGCAGCTGGCGGAGTCCTGCAGCTGGCGGCAGCTGGTGCTGCTGGCCGCGGTGGGCCGGCGGGACCGCGCGCCCCTGCCGATGACGCCGCTGGAGGACGACCCGCGGGCCTGGCGGGCCTGGGGCGCCCGGGAGGACGTCGCGGACCTGCAGCGCGCGGGGCTGCTGGACCCCCCGCCCGCCACCGTCCGGCCGGGTTCCCGGCCGCGGCTGCGCCCGGCCGACCTCCGGCTGACCCGGCGCGGGGTGCTGCTGCACCGGCTGCTGGCGCTGGACTTCGTCCGCGAGGACGACGTCCATGCCGCCCTGGCCGACCTGGACCTGCCGACCGCCTGATGAAGGGCCGGGACGAGGACGTCGACGCCGCCGTCTCCCGCGCGCTCCCGGAGCTGACGCCGGCCGCCGTCCTGCTCACCGACACCCCGGAGGAGGCCGTCCGGCTGCTCGGCGCCGCGCTGGGCCGACCCGGCGCGCTGGAGTCCGGTCAGGCCGCGCTCCGCGCGCTGGCCGCCGCGGCGGCGAGCCCGGAGCAGGTGATCGGCTCGCTGGACCCGGCACCGGCCGACGACGACGAGGCGCTGGCCGGCGCGCTGCGCACGCTGCCCGCCGCCGACCGGGCCGCGGCGGTCCTGCATCTGCTGGACGCCGGGCCGCAGCAGGGCGCCGACGCCGCGGTCGCGACGTTGGGGACGGCGCTGGCCGGCCGGGACGAGCAGGCCCGGGCGACGCGCGCTCGCGAGCGGTCGCTGTTCGCGGTGCCCGGCACGGCACCGGAGCCCGACCTCCCGGCCGCCCCGCTGCCCGATCGGCTCGCCCGGCTGGCCGCCGGCCGGCGCCTCCCGCCGACGGCGGCGGAGACGGTGGCCGGCCTGGTGACCGCCGCCCGAGCGGCCCGGCGCCGCCGGCGGGTGCAGCTGGTGGCCGGCGCGGTCGTCGTCCTCGCGCTGGCGGTCGTCGTCCCGGTGCTGCCGCGCGGCGGACCGACCCCGACCCCGACGTCCACCCCGACCGCCGTCCCGGTCCCCGAGGGGCCCTCGGTCTACGCCGGTGCCACCCGCGGATCACTCGCCGAGGATGAGGAGTTCCTGCAGGCCCTGCGCGCGCTCGACTGGCCGCCGGCCCGCGCCACGGACCCTCGGCGGGTGGTCTACGCCGGGGACGTGCCCGGCGGCCGGTGGGCGCTGCTCACGTCCGGAGGCACCGCGGCGCGACCGGCCGCCGCTGCCTGGTTCACCGGACCCGAGGGCGCCGCGCCGGAGGACCTGTGGCTGACGTCGGGCTGGAGCACGCCCGACCCCACCCAGCCGACCGCGCTCACCGACCCGACCACCGGGACCCTCGTGGTGCTGGCCGCCCCGGACGACCAGATCGCGGTGTCCGCGCGACCGGAGGTCACCGCGGACGGCGGCGTGCAGCGCGCCTACGGGCTGGCCACCCCCGCGGCCGGCCTGGCCAAGCTGCACCTCGAACCGGTGCCAGGTGCCGTGGGCAGCGCCGTCCAGGTCCTGTGGCGGCGGGCCGGCCGCCCGCCGGAGCCGCTCACCCCCGCCGTCGTCCCGACGGAGGCCGCGCCAGGGGCACCGCCGCTCGACCGGCTGCGCCCGGCTCCGGAGCCGGCCCGCGGGGACGCGGCGGTCGGCCCCCAGCTGGCGTCCGTGCTGGGCCGGCTGGGCCAGTCCGCCGAGGACGCCGCGGTCACCGTCCTGTGGGCCGGTGACCTGCCCGGCCCGCACGGGACGCCTGCGCGGGTGACGGTCCTCGCCGTCCGGCAACCGTCCGGGGCCGCCGTTGTCACCGCCCCCTACGGCCTGGACACCGGCCCGACCGGCGTGGCGGGCAGCTCGGTGTGCGTCACCGGGGTGCTGCCCGCGGGTGAGCCCCTGGACCAGCGGGTCGTGGCCCTGCGGTGCGACGTCACGGCCGGCGTCGCCGACCCGACGAGCGCCCGGTCCCTGGTCGTCCTCACCCCGCGGGACGCGACCTCGGTGCAGCTGTTCGACGGCGCCGGGACCGTGCTCGGCGAGCACCCGCTGACCGACGGCGTCGCCGTCGTCCACTCCCCCGGCGCCGTCGCCCGGGTCGTGGTGCACGGCGCGCGGGGCGAGGTCTCCGGAGCGGCCGTGCTGGAGGACGCCGACCTCTCCGGCTGAGCCGACCGGCCGCCGGCGTCAGCCCGACCGGGCCGACCGGGCGTAGGCGACCGGTGTGGTCGCCAGCATCCGGCGGAAGTGCCGGGTCAGGTGCGACTGGTCGGCGAAGCCGGCCGCGGTCGCCACCTCCGCGGCCGGCATGCCGGCGAGCAGCAGCCGCCGGGCCAGGTCGATCCGGCGCCCGGTCAGGTAGCGGTGCGGCGGGAGGCCGTGCCGGCGGGTGAAGGAGCGCACCAGCGAGGTGGGGTGCACGCCGAGGAGCGCGGCGGCCTCCGCCAGCGACATCCCCTCGGCCAGCCGGGCGTCCAGCAGGTCGCGCACCCGGTCGGCCAGCACGTCGTCCCGCACGTCCGGGGGCGCGACGACGGCCCGGTCCAGGTGCTGGCGCAGGCGCTCGAGCACGAACGCGAGCCGGCTCTCCGCCTCGAGCAGGTCCCCGCCGGGCGCCAGCGCGCCGTGCAGCGCGGACAGCCGGTCCCGCAGCGCACCGTCGTCGAAGGCGGGCTGGTCGACGGACCGGTCGACCCGGCCCGAGCCCAGCGTGGCCGGCTCCAGGTAGAGCACCCGTTTGCGGAAACCGGCGGGCGAGGAGGACCGGCCGTCGTGTGGCACCCCGGGCGGCAGCAGGGTGACCAGGGTGCGGGTGGCACCGTGCGCGTGCCGGTCCAGGTCGTAGCGGACGGCCCCGTCGTCGACGAGCAGCAGCGTCCAGGCCTCGTGGGTGTGCGCGGGGTAGACGTGGTCGGTGAAGTGCGCGTGCAGGACCTCGGTCAGCCCCGGCACGTCGGGCCGCCAGGCGACCACCTCGCTCACGTCAGGAACGTACAAGACCAGCGGCGCCCCGGACCCGAGGCTGGGGGCATGGACACCGCCGCCGAGCCGCCCCGCTGGCCCACCAAGATCGCCGTGCTGCTGCGCGAGGACCTCGCGCCGTGGCAGACCCTCAACGTCACCTCGTTCCTGGTCAGCGGCATCACCGCGACCGGCCCCGAGCTGGTCGGCGAGCCGTACCAGGACGCCGACGGCACGGGGTACCTGCCGATGCTGCGCCAGCCGGTGCTGGTCCTGGCTGGGTCCGCGGACCTGCTGAGGACGGCCCGCACCCGTGCCCTGGACCGCGGCCTGACCCCCGCCGTCTTCACCAGCGAGCTGTTCGGCACCCCCGGCGACGTGCAGAACCGGGCGGCGGTGAAGGCGGTCGCCGGCGCCGACCTGGACCTGGTGGGGCTCGCCGTCCACGGCCCGAGGAGCGCCGTCGACAAGGTGGTGAAGGGCGCCCGCATGCACCCCTGACCCGGTCTCGGCGCCGCGACCTTGCGGGGTTTCGGCGCCGAAACCTGCCGAGGGTTCGGCGCCGAAACCGCGTTAGACGTCGACGACGAGCTGGCCGTCCTCCTCGTGCACGGCGAACAGCCGGACCGGCGCCGCACCGCTGGTCGAGGCGCCGTCGCGCCACCGGTAGGCGAACAGGTGCAGCGGGCAGACCAGCACGTCCGCGTCGGTCTGCCCGTCGGCCAGCGGGCCGCCGGCGTGCGGGCAGGCGGCCTGGGTGGCGTGCAGCGAGCCGTCGCGCAGCCGGAACACCGCCACCTGCACACCGCCGGCCACGAACGCCCGGCCCTCGCCCAGCGGCACGTCGTCCACCCGGCCGACGACGTGCGCGGTCGTCGTCGACTGGTCCACCACGCTCATCGGACCGGCACCTTCGGCAGGTCGACCAGCGGCAGTGCGGTGCGGAACTGGCCGGGGGTGGCGGGCTGCCGACCGTCCTGGCCCCACGGGTCGGTGTAGGCGTCGATCGAGCGCTGCATGCCCTCGTCGAGGTCAGCGAGGATGCCCTCGCCGTCCTCCAGCAGCACGTGCTTGATGCGCTCCAGGCCGACCCGGGGCACGAAGTCGTAGGTGCGCTCGAGCCAGTTGGCGTTCTCCCGGTAGTACTGCAGGAACCGGCCGGTCAGCTCGATCACCGCGGCCGGGGAGTCGACGGTGGCCAGCAGGTCGCCCTTGCGGATGGTGGCCCCGGCGGCGCCGCCGACGTAGACCTCCCACTTCCCGTTGCCGACCGCGACGACCCCGACGTCCTTGACGTAGGCCTCGGCGCAGTTGCGCGGGCAGCCGACGACGGCGAGCTTCATCTTCGCCGGGCTCTCGATGCCCTGGAAGCGGGTCTCCAGGTCGATGCCCAGCTGGGTGGAGTCGCCGAGGCCGAACCGGCAGAAGTCCGTGCCGACGCAGGTCTTCACGGTGCGGAAGCTCTTGCCGTAGGCGTAGCCCGAGGGCATGCCCAGGTCGTCCCACATCGCCGGCAGGTCCTCCTTGCGGACGCCGAGCAGGTCGATCCGCTGGCCGCCGGTGATCTTGACCATCGGGACCTCGTACTTCTCGGCGACGTCGGCGATCCGGCGCAGCTGGGCGGGCGTGGTCACCCCGCCCTTGATCTGCGGGACGACGGAGAAGGTGCCGTCGCGCTGGATGTTGCCGTGCACCCGGTCGTTGATGAACTTGGCGTCGTTCTCCTGCACGTGGTCCGCGCCCCAGATCATCCGCAGCAGCGAGGTGAGGCCCATCTTCGACTTCGCGTCCTCGGCGCCGCCTGGGGCGAGCGCGGCGAAGACGGCGGAGACGCTGAGCAGGCCCTGCTCGCGGATCGCAGCCATCAGCGCCGGCTTGGCCAGCGGGATGCCGGGCACGTACCAGGACTCGGCGGGGTCCTCGACGACGTCGCCGTCGGCGGCCCACTCGACGATCTGCTTGACCAGGCCCTTGCACGACCCGCAGCCCTTGCCGGCCCGGGTGCGGTCCATGACCCCGCCGACGGTGGTGCACCCGCTGGCCACCGTGTCGCAGATGTCCTGCTTCGAGACGCCGTTGCAGTTGCACACCTGCGAGTCGCCGGGCAGCTCGGCGACGCCGGGCTCACGCCCGTCCGACGAACCAGCGCCGTCGGACAGGTCGACGAGCAGCGTGATCCGCTCCTCTGGCAGCGGCGTGCCGCGGTCGAAGGCCTGGGTGAGGAAGGCGACCTTGCGGGTGTCCCCGAGCAGGGTCGCGCCGATCAGCCGGTCGTCGCGGACGACGACGCTCAGGTGCACCCCCCGCCGCGGCTCGGAGATGACCAGGAACTCGTCGGTGTCCCGTTCCGGCCGGTTGACCCCCATCGTGGCCACGTCGACCCCGGCGACCTTGAGCTTGGTCGCCGTCCGGGAGCCGTGGTACTCGGCGTCCGGGTCGGTGCCGGTGAGCAGGTCGGCGAGCACCCGGGCCTGCTCCCACACCGGCGCGACCAGCCCGTAGACCTCGCCGCGGTGCTGCGCGCACTCCCCCACCGCGTAGACGTCGGGGTCGTCGGTGCGCAGCTGGTCGTCGACGACGACGCCGCGCTCGACCTCGATGCCGCTCATCAGCGCCACCTCGGTGACCGGCCGGATGCCGGCGGCGATGACCAGCATGTCGGCATCGATGGCCCGGCCGTCGGCCAGGACGACGCCGCGCACCCGGTCCGGCCCGATCACCTCGGTGGTGCGGGTGGCCAGGTGGACGACGATGCCGAGGGACTCGACGCTCTGCTTGAGGATCGCGCCGCCGTCGGGGTCGAGCTGCTGGTTCATCAGGTGGGTGCCGGCGTGGACGACCTCCACCTGCAGGCCGTGGCCCTGCAGCGCCCGGGCGGCCTCCAGCCCGAGCAGGCCGCCGCCGACGACGACTGCCTTCTCGTGCTCCGCGGCGGCCGCGAGCATGGCCCGGGTGTCGTCGATCGTGCGGAACCCGAAGACACCTGGGAGGAACTCGTCGTCGGACCGGTACAGCCCGGTCATCGGCGGGATGAACGAGCGGCTTCCGGTGGCGAGGACCAGCTGGTCGTAGGAGGTCGCCGTCCCGTCCGCGGCGTGCACGACCTTGGCGTGGGTGTCGATCCGCCGCACCCGCACCCCGGCGCGCAGCTGCACGCCGTTGTCGGCGTACCAGTCGTGGCTGTTGAGGACGATGTCGTCCTCGTGCTCCTCGCCGGCCAGCACGTGGCTGAGCATGATCCGGTTGTAGTTGCCGTGCGGCTCCTCGCCGAACACGGTGATCGCGAACTGGTCACCGCCGCCGCGCTCGAGCACCTCCTCGACCACCCGGGCGCCGGCCATCCCGTTGCCGACCACGACCAGCCGCTGCCGGGTGTCGACGCCGTCCGCGTCGTCCATCGCGAAGTGCAGCGTGCTCACACCCTCCGGGCGCCCGCCCAGGACTGGGTTCATCACCCGACCCAGCCCGCCCACTAGACCTCCACCAGCCCGAGGTCGACGACGAGCTCGCCGGTCACGCCGAGCGGCGCGGCGGCGTGCAGCTCGACCACCGTCCCGCCGTCGAGGTCCTCGACCACCCGCAGCGGCACGTGGCAGTCGGCCTTCGCCCCGATCGGGAACCAGCGCATCGGCTCGCCGTCCCGGACGAGCAGCAGGTAGACCAGCTCGTCGGTGGAGTTGCCGCCGCGGAAGTACAGCGCCTGCGCCGTCCTCCCCTCCGGGACCTGGTAGCGCAGCGCCGGGTCCAGCGGCCCGGGCTTGCCGAGCCCCTCGCCGGTGATCGGGTAGACGCCGTGCAGGAAGCGCGGGGTGCTCTTCACGCGGGTGGTCCTCCTCCGTGTCGGGGGGTGCGGTGCAGGGGCGGACGGTCGTTCGTGGGCGCGCGGCTGCGGCTGGGAGGACGGGTCGGGTGGGGCGATCCGCTCCTCGGGTCCGCCGACCCGGGAGACGGCGACCGCGCACACCTTGAAGGCGGGCATCCGGCTGGTCGGGTCCAGCGCGGGGTCGGTGAGCGCGTTGGCGCTCGACCCGCCGCCCCAGTGGAACGGCGCGAAGACGACGTCCGGCCGGACCGCGTCGGTGACCAGCGCGTGGAACCGGGCCCGGCCGCGGCGGGTGGCCAGCTCGACGACGTCGTCGGGGGCGATGCCGAGGGTGCGGGCCAGGTCCGGGTGCAGCTCGGCCCGCGGCGTCGGGGCGATCAGCTGCAGGCTGCGGGAGCGCCGGGTCTGGGTGCCGGACTGGTACTGCGCCAGCACCCGCCCGGTGGTGAGCACGTAGGGGTACTCGGCGTCGGGCTGCTCGTGCGCGTCTACGTGCTCGACCCGCCAGAACCGCGCCCGCCCGTCGGGGGTGGCGAACCGTTCGGTGAACAGCCGCGGGGTGCCCGGGTGGTCGGCGGACGGCACCGGCCAGAACAGGCCCTGCTCGTCGTCCAGCCGCCGGTAGCTGATGCCCGAGTAGTCGGCCGCGCCACCGGCGCTGGCCCGGCCGAGCTCGGTGAACACCGTCTCGGCGTCCCCGCTGAAGCCGGAGACCCCCAGCCGCCCGGCGAGCTCGGCGAGCAGCTGCAGGTCGTCGCGGACCCCGGTGGGCGGGTCCATCGCCTTCCGCCGACGGATCACCCGGCCCTCGAGGTTGGTCATCGTGCCCTCCTCCTCCGCCCACATGGCGCTGGGGAGGACGACGTCGGCGAGCTCGGCCGTCTCGGAGAGGAAGAAGTCGCTGACGGCGAGGAAGTCCAGGCCGCGCAGCCGGCTGACCACCCGGCGCGCGTCGGGGGCGGAGACGGCGACGTTGGAGGCCATCACCAGCAGGGTCCGGACGCCGCCGTCGGTCCCGAGCGAGTCGAGCAGCTCGAAGGCGCTGCGCCCCGGCCCGGGCAGGTCGTCGGGGTCCACACCCCAGACCGCGGCGACGTGCGCGCGGGCGGCCGGGTCGGTGATCTTCCGGTAGCCGGGCAGCTGGTCGGCTTTCTGCCCGTGCTCCCGGCCGCCCTGGCCGTTGCCCTGGCCGGTGACGGTCGCCCAGCCGCTGCCCGGGCGGCCGGGCAGGCCGAGGGCGAGCGCCAGGTTGATCCAGGCCTGGGCGGTGTCGGTGCCGCTGCGGTGCTGCTCGGCCCCGCGAGCGGTGAGGACGATCGACCGCTCCCCCCGCGCCAGGGCCGAGACGATCCGCCGCTGCTGCTCGACCGGCACCCCGGTGAGCCGCTCCACCCGGTCCGGCCAGTACCCGGCGACCCCGGCCCGGACGTCGGCGAACCCGGTGGTGCGGGCCTCGACGTAGGCCTCGTCGACCAGGCCCTCGGCGAGGGCGATGTGCAGCAGCCCGTTGGCCAGTGCCAGGTCGGTGCCCGGCAGCGGCTGGACGTGCAGGCCGGCGTTCCGCGCGGTGGTGGTGCGCCGCGGGTCGATGACGATGTGCTCGGCGCCCCGCTCGCGGCCGGCGTCGAAGTACTGCATCGCCGGCGGCATGGTGTCGGCCGGGTTGCTGCCCACCAGCACCACGACGTCGGCTGCGGCGATGTCGGCCAGCGGGAAGGGCATGCCGCGGTCGATGCCGAAGGCGCGGACGGCCGCGCCGGCGGCCGAGGACATGCAGAACCGCCCGTTGTAGTCGATGGCGCTGGTCCGCAGCGCGACCCGGGCGAACTTGCCGAACTGGTAGGCCTGCTCGTTCGTCAGCCCGCCGCCGCCGAAGCAGCCCACCGCGTCCCGTCCGTGCTCGCGCTGGGTGCGCCGGATGGCCGCCACGACGCGGTCGAGGGCGACGTCCCAGCTGCTCTCCACCAGGGGGCTGGTGCGGTCGGCGGGGTCGGCCCGGACCAGCGGGCGGGTCAGCCGCTCCGGGTGGTCGAGCAGCTCGGGGGCCGACCAGCCCTTGGAGCACAGCCCGCCGCGGTTGGTCGGGAAGTCGGCCGGCACGAGAGTGGCCGGGCGGTCGCCGGCGGTCATCGTGACACCGCACTGCAGCGAGCAGTAGGGGCAGTGCGTCTCGGTGGTGCGCGTGCCGACGCCGGGGTTCGGCAACGACACGGCGGCGGACACACGTCGAGGTTCCGGTGGCGCCGTTTCCCGGTCACGGCGGCCACGTCAAGCTCGCGTTCCGTCGGCCTCACACCCCGTCGCCTCCCACGGTGCGGCCGCTGAGGGGGAGGTCCGCGACGCTTGTGCTCTGCTCACCACGGTGAGCAGAGCACAAGCGTCCGCGGGTGGTCTCTCAGTCCCTCTGCTGGCGGCGCAGCGAGGCGGGGGCCCGGCGTGACCAGGCATCGAGCAGCAGCTCCTCGAGCAGGGCGGGGTCGACGACGGCCAGCTGGACGCGGACGCCGGACAGCCGCTGGCCCCACCACAGCAGTTCGACGCCGGGCTGGGCCGAGACGGCACGCGCCAGCTCCTCGCCCACCATGACGTTGAGGACGCCGTCCTCCGGGACGGTGGCCAGCACCTTCCCGGCGCCGACCCGGAACGAGCGCCGGCCGTGGTGGTCGGCCTCGGTCACCCCGGTCAACGCTTGCGCGAGCGCGACCGCCTGGTCGGTGTCCACGTCAGTAGACCGAGATCTCGACGAGGTTCTGGTCGGGATCGCGGACGTAGACGCTCCGCATCGGGCCGAGCGCACCCTGCTTGGTCACCGGCCCGACCTCGACCGGCACGCCGACGGCGGTCAGGTGCTGCTGCACCTCGTCCAGCGGCGTCCCGGTGACCAGGCAGAAGTCGCCGGTGCCGGTGCCGGCGTGGGCGGCCCGCGGCTCGAACTCGGCGCCGCGCACGTGCAGGTTGATCTTCTGCCGGCCGAAGCGCAGCGCCGTCCGGCCCTCGCCGAAGGTCTCGGCGGTCATGCCGAGCACCTGCGTGTAGAAGGCGACGGTCCGGTCGAGGTCGGCGACGGTCAGCACCAGGTGGTCGATCCGGTCGATGCGCACCCGTCCGTTCCTACACCGGGCGGCGGCCGGGAGGCGCAGCGCCCGGCGTCGCCGTCGGCCTCAGTCCCAGCTGCGGCGCAGGCGCTTGGTCTCGCCGCGCTCCTTCTTGGCCTTGATCCGCCGTTCCTGGGACCCGCGGGACGGCTTGGTCTTCCGCCGGGCCGCCGGTGGAGCGGCGATCGCCGCCCGCAGGACCGCGGCCATCCGGGCGCGGGCCGCCTCCCGGTTGCGGAGCTGCTGGCGGTGCTCGCTCGCGGCGATGGTCAGCACCCCGTCGACCAGCCGGGGACCGAGCCGCTCCTCCAGCCGCCGGCGCTGCACGTCGGTGAGACCGGCGAGCTCCAGCGGTGCCACCGAGAGCTCCACCCGCGAGTCAGCGGTGTTGACCCCCTGCCCGCCGGGCCCCGAGGAGCGGGAGAACCGCCACGTCAGCGCGCCGGCCGGGACGACGAGGCGGTCGCTCACCGGCAGGTCGGCGAAGGCGTCGTCCCCGGGCACGCACGACAGTCTCCCGGACCGTCGCCGCGGAGACGACCGCGGGAGAACCACCTCCTCAGCTGGCCCGGTCGTCCTACGGTGACCGTGCCGAGGTGCTCACCACCAGGAGATGGTCCCGATGTCCGGTGAACTGAAGACCTCCGTCGACATCGACGCCGGCCCCGAGCTCGTCTGGGAGGTGCTCACCGACGTGCCCGCCTACCCGCAGTGGGCCCCCGTGCTCACCGGCGCTGAGGGATCGTTCACCGACGGAGGCGAGGTCTCGCTGAGCTTCCCGCCGGGCAACCCGCTGCTCCGGACGACGGTGCAGGCCCGGGTCCTCGAGGTGACCCCGTACCGGCGGCTGCGGTTCGGTCTGCGGCTGGCCCGGCTGGGCACGCCGGGCGTGCTGGACACCGACCACAGCATGACGATCGTCGAGCGGGACGTCGGGGTGCGGCTCTGGCTGGAGATCCGCTTCCGCGGCCTGCTGCTGCCGGTGCTGTCCCGGTCCCTGAACCGCAACCGGGCGCCCGCCTTCGGGCCGGTGCCCGAGAACCTCAAGGCGCGGATCGAGCGGCTGCAGGCGACCCGGTCCGACTGAGCGGAGGCCGACCGGACGGGGCGCGCAACCCAGGGCGCTGCGCGGCGGCCTCTCCGAGCCGCGCGGCGCTGCCACACTCGACCCGTGCAGCCGCGCCGACTCGTGCTCGTCCGACATGCCCAGGCCGCCGCTGCGCCGGTCGACGCCGACCGGCCGCTGACCGCCCTCGGGCTCCAACGGGCCACCGCCATCGGGGCCTGGCTCGCGGCCGGCGGCCTGGTCCCCGACCGGGCGCTCGTCTCCCCCGCCCGACGGACCCGGGAGACCTGGGAGCGCGCCGGCGGCGGGCTGCCGCCCGTCATCGAACCGCGCCTCTACGACAACACCGCCGAAGCGCTGCTCGAGGCCATCGCGGAGACCCCGGACGACGTCGCGCTGCTCGCGGTGGTCGGACACGCCCCGTCGGTCGGGGAGCTCGCCGTCGCTCTGGACGACGGGACGGGCGACCCGGCGGTGCGCGGGGAGGTCTCCGCCGGGTTCCCGACCGGCGGCGTGGCGGTGCTCCACCTCGACCGGCCGTTCGCCGACCTGGCGCCCGGCACCGCCCGGCTGGACGCCTTCAGCGTGCCGGGCGGCTGACCGTGCAGGCGTCAGGCGGCCGGCTGGGAGATGTTGACCATCCAGGCGACGCCGAAGGGGTCGACGCACATGCCGAACTCGTCGCCCCACACCTGCTTCTCCAGCGGCATGGTCACCGCGCCGCCCTCGGACAGACCGGCGAAGTAGCCGCGCAGCGCCTCCCCGTCGTCGCCGCTGAGGCTGATCGACACGTTGGTGCCGACGCTGCGGTCCATGCCCGCGGGGGTGTCGGAGGCCATCAGCGTGTACCCCGCCGGCGTCTCGAGCTGCGCGTGCATGATCTTGTCGGCGTCCGGGCCCTCTGCACCGCCGGCCTCGCCGAAGGTGCTGAGCGCGAGCTCACCGCCGAAGACGCCGCGGTAGAACTCCATGGCCTGCCGGGCGGTGTCGGTGAAGCTCAGGTAGGGGTTGAGTCGAGAGGTCACGGCCGTCCTCCGGGGGTCGGGTGCAAGGAGGGCCGAACCTAGCGAGGAGCGCGCCCGAACGGGGCCTCCCCGTCACCGCTCGCGCCCGGCGGGCAGGGCGACGCCCCGGACGGTGGACCGAGGGTCGCCCGGTCAGGTGAACGGGGCGATCCCACGTCGCCGGCGGCGTCACCGCGTGTGACGCTCGGCCGGTGACGCAGGACGCTCCCGGCCGACTCCACCTGGTGACGGGCAACCACGTCGACCGCCTCCCGGACGAGACCCGGCACGAGGGTGCGGTGCTGGCCGACCTGCTGCTGCGCGCCGAGGCGCTGGACGCCCGCGCAGCGCGCGGGCGCGCACCCCGGCTCCTCGGCCCGCTGCTCGCCGGCGCGGCGCTGACCGTGGTCCTCGCGCTGCTGGCCCGGCAACCGTGGCAGCTCCCCTCCCGGGGTGCCGGCGGCGTGGCCGACGTCCCGCAGTCACTGCTGACCTTCCTGCTGCTGGCCGCCGCCGGGTGCGTCTGGACCGCCGGGCGGTCGGTGCGGCCGGCGGAGACCCTCGCGTCGGCCGCCGCTGCCCACCTGTGGTGGGCCCTGGTGTCCGGCGCGGCCCTGATCTCGGTCGCCGCGGCGCTGTCGCTGGCGTCCTACGCCGGGACCGGCGACCGGCCGGCCGACCTCGTGGTGCGCTGCGCGGTCCCGCTGGTGCCCGCGGTGCTCGCCGGCCTGCTGGCCGCCGACGCCGGCCGCGCGGCGCGGGTGCGCGCGGCGCTGGGCACCGGCCTGGTGACCGTGCCGCTGGGCGGGCTGGGGTGGGCGCTGCTCTCCTCGTCCGGGCGCTCGGCCGCCGGGCTCGGCGACGTGCTGGGCATGACCGCCCTGGCCGCGGTCGCCCCGCTCGTCCTGGCCGTGGCCTTCGTCGCCGCCGACCGCCGCCGCTGACCGGTCCGGCAGGTCAGCGCAGCGGCGGCAGGTCGACCAGCTCGCCGGTCGGCGTCACCAGCCGGTGCTCATCAGCCGCCGGGCGGCCGAGCACCCGGTCGTGCAGCCAGTCGACGGTCAGGCCGCGCCAGGAGGGCCCGAGGGCCGCGGCGGGGGTCTCGGTCATCGAGTGCCGGCCTCCTGCGTAGGAGGTCACGGACGTCGGCGCCGGGTTCAGCCGCGCGACCTCCGGCACCCACCAGGACGGCGACAGCTCGTCGGCCGCCCCGCCGACGACCTGCCAGGGCACGCCCATCCCCTCCACGAGCGGGCGGAGGTCGTAGCCGGCGACCATCCGGTCGAAGGCCGCCTCGTCGTCCCACGCCCCGGCCATCCACATGTGCCGGGCCTTGAAGGTCGGGGCGGCGGACTCCCAGAGCGTCCGGGCACCGGGCTCGAACACCGGCAGGGCGACCGAGCAGCCGCGGAACACCGGCTGGGTGGCCGCCACCTGGCTCATCCAGAAGGACCCGAAGCTGGTGCCGGTGCACACCAGCCGGTCGTCGTCGACCTCCGACCGGGCCCGGAGCCACGCGACGAGCGCCTCGCCCGCGTCGATCCAGTTGGTGTCGGTGACGTGCACGCCGTGGATCGCCGCCTCACCCTGGCCCGGTCCGTCGACGGCGAGCACGGCGAAGCCCCGCTCGAGCCACGGGTCGCCCACCCGGGAGACGACGACCTCCCGCGGGGCGTCCATGCCGCCGCACGCCAGCAGCGTGGGCAGCGGACCCTGCGCGCCGGCCGGGACGTGGAACCAGGCGGGCAGGGTCCGGTCGCCGAACGGGACGTCGACCCGCTCGACCGTGTGCGGCGCACCGGCGCCCCAGGCCAGGTAGGCGGCGTTCTTCCGGTCGTCCAGGTCGTGGGCGAGGACGTCGTCCTCCCACACCGGCCAGCAGGCCATCGACCACAGCTGGGCGGCGGCGTACCAGTGCGCGCCTGCGCTCTCCGGGTGCCCGCTGTCCTCAGCCTGCCGCGCCCGGCGCTCCCGCCGCTCGGCCACCGCACGGACCACCGGCACGTGGTCGGCGACCTTCTTGACGGCGTTGCGGATGACGCCCATGTCGGCGCCGGCCAGGTCGTCGGCCACCGGCGCCAGGTGGTAGACCAGCCGCGGCTGGTCGAACTCGATGGTCTGGGTGCGGATCGTCTCGTCGACCAGCCAGCGCTGCTCGCGCCAGCGCCGGGGACCACCGCTCATGCCAGGCAGGTCAGCGGCGCACCGCCGTTGTAGGTGACCATGTCCCGCAGGGCGGCGAGGGCGTCGATCGGGCCGCCGGCCGGCGTCCCGGCCAGCTCGGCCATGGCCCGGTGCAGGTTGCCGACGATCCGCTCGGGGTCGGTCCAGCCGGCGAACCGCCCCAGGTCGGTCTCCCTGGCCGCCTCGAGCGGTCCGACGCCCGCCGCGACGGCCTGCCGGGCGACGTCGAGGACGAAGCGCAGGTAGCCGAGCACGTCCTCGATCACGTCGGGTCCGCAGACCGGCCCGTGCCCCGGGACGATGGTGCGGGCGCCGAGCGGTCGCACCACCTCCTCGAGCACGGTGATGGCGCCGGCCACCGACCCGGACAGCAGGAACGGCGTGCCGCCGTTGAACAGCAGGTCGCCGGCGTAGAGCACGGCGGCGTCCGGTACCCAGACGACGACGTCGTTGGTGGTGTGCGCCGGCCCGCCGACGTGGCGCACCTCGCAGGGCCGGTCCCCGAGCCAGAGGGTCATCCGGTCCGGGAAGGTCAGGAACGGCGGCGTGAACGGCAGCGCGCCCTGGTCGAACTCACCCCAGATGCCCGGCGGGTGGACCGGGCCCAGCGCGATCATCTCGGCGCGGGCGTTGTCCTGCGCCACGATGGTGGCCAGCGGCAGGAGCCCGTTGCCGGCCGTGTGGTCCGGGTGGTGGTGGGTGTTGAGCAGGGTGCGCACCGGCAGCGGCGTGACCCGCGCCAGCGCGTCCAGGTAGGTGCGGGTGCGCAGTTCGGTCGAGCAGGTGTCGATGCTCGTCACGCCGTCCGGGCCGACCAGGAACCCGGTGTTGTTCACCATCCAGCTGCCGTCGGGCTGCACGTAGGCGAACAGGCCGTCGCCGACCTCCTGGACGCTGGGAGCGCCTCCTCGCAGGACCGTCCCCTCGGTGACCGTGCTCATCGGCGCAGACCCTCCCGACCTCGTCGTCCGCCCGC
Source organism: Geodermatophilaceae bacterium URHA0031 (assembly GCA_000620205.1). Lineage (GTDB taxonomy): Bacteria > Actinomycetota > Actinomycetes > Mycobacteriales > Geodermatophilaceae > Modestobacter. The sequence goes on from JHVP01000003.1 coordinate 41,950, forward strand.
GACCGACCCGCGGCGACTGCCTGCCGGGAGGCTAGGCCGCCGGCCGGCGGCTCGGCACGCCAGGGCAGCCGGTCGGCGGAGGATGGGTGCGTGCCCACCCTCGCGACCGCGCTCGCCGCCGGACCCGTCGTCCTGGACGGCGGGCTGTCCACCGAGCTGGAGTCCCGCGGGCACGACGTCACCTCGGCGCTGTGGTCGGCCCGGCTGCTGCGGGACGACCCGGCCGCCGTGGTGGCCGCGCACGCCGCCTTCGCCGCGGCGGGCGCCCAGGTCGCCACCACCGCGAGCTACCAGGCCACCTTCCCGGGCTTCGCCGCCGCCGGCATCGACGAGGCCGAGGCCCGCCGGTTGATGACCCGCTCGGTGCAGCTGGCCCGGGAGGGCGCCCCGGGCGGCTGGGTCGCCGCCTCGGTCGGCCCCTACGGCGCGTTCCTCGCCGACGGGTCGGAGTACACCGGCGACTACGTCACCGACCTGACCGTCGCGGACCTGCGAGCCTTCCACCGCCCCCGCCTGCAGGTGCTGGCCGAGGCCGGCGCCGACGTGCTGGCCTGCGAGACGCTGCCCGCGGTGGCCGAGGTCGAGGCGCTGCTGGCGGAGCTGGCCGACCTCGACGTCCCGGCGTGGCTGTCGCTGACCGTCGTGGTCGACGCCGCCGGGGTCCCGCGCACCCGCCGCGGCGAACGGCTGGCGGACGTCGCCGCGCTGGCCCGCGACGTCGACGCGGTGATCGCCGTCGGGGTGAACTGCACCGACCCGGCCGCGGTCCCGGTCGCCGTCGCGGTGGCCGCGGCCGCCGGCGGCAAGCCGGGCGTCGCCTACCCCAACAGCGGGGAGAGGTGGGACGCCGCCGCGCGCCGCTGGACGGGCCGGCCCGGCGTGGGGGACGTGGCGGGGTGGCTGGCCGCCGGAGCCCGGCTGGTCGGCGGCTGCTGCCGGGTCCGGCCGGACGACGTCCGCACGATCGCGGACGCCGTCCGGTAGCTCAGGCCGGGACGGGATCCGGGCCGTGCGCACCACCCGGTCGGCAGCGCACCAGCCGGCGCACCGTGAGCCAGCTGCCGCGCAGCGCCCCGTGCTCGTCCAGCGCCTGGACCGCGTACGCCGAGCAGGTCGGCGTGAAGTGGCACCGGGCGGGACGGCGCGGACTGATCTCCCGCTGGTACAGCCGCACCGCCGCGATGAGCCGGTCGGCCGGCCGGCCCCCGGACCCGAGCTCGACCCGCCGCCAGGACGACGGCCCCATCAGCAGCAGGTCCATGCCGCAGCCCAGTGACTCCGCCAGGCAGCAGCCGGTGTTGAGCAGGAGCAGGTCGCGCAGGCAGCCGCCGCCGCCCCCACCGCCGTAGCCGCGGCGGTATCCGTACCCCGGCGGCGGGCCGTACCCGCGGCCGTAGCCAGGTCCGTAGCCCTGTCCGTAGCCACGGCCCCAGCCACGCCGCCGCCGGGGTCCGCCCCCGCCCCAGCCCCAGACGAAGACCATCAGAGGATGGGGTTTCCGCCGGTCACCGCGACGCGGGCCCCGGAGACGTAGCTGGCCTCGTCGCTGGCCAGCAGCACGTAGACGGGGGCGAGCTCGGCCGGCTGGGCCGCACGGCCCAGCGGCACCTGCTGACCGAAGCTGGCCACCTTCTCCTCGGGCATGGTCGAGGGGATCAGCGGCGTCCACACCGGGCCGGGGGCCACGCTGTTGGCCCGGATCCCCTTCTCGGCGTAGAGCTGGGCGAGGCTGGCGGTGAAGTTGGCGATGCCGGCCTTGGTCATCGCGTAGACGGCGAGCGTCGGGCTGGGCATGTCGGAGTTCACCGACGACGAGTTGATGATCGACGAGCCCGGCTGCATGTGCGGGATCGCGTCCTTGCACAGCGTGAACATGGCGCCGAGGTTCAGCCCGACCGTCAGGTCCCACTCCTCGTCGGAGATCTCCTCCAGCGACTCGTGCGTCATCTGGTAGGCGGCGTTGTTGACCAGGATGTCGATGCCGCCGAGCGCTTCGACGGCCTTGGGGACGACCGTCCTGGCGTGGGCCCGGTCGGACAGGTCACCGGCGACGAGCACGCACTTCCGGCCGGCCTCCTCGACGTACCGCGCGGTGTCCTTGGCGTCGTCGTGCTCGTTGAGGTAGGCGATCAGCACGTCGGCGCCCTCGCGGGCGAAGGCGATCGCGACAGCGCGGCCGATGCCGCTGTCGCCGCCCGTGATCACGGCCCGCTTGCCGGTGAGCTTCCCGGACCCGCGGTAGCTCTCCTCGCCGTGGTCGGGCTTCGGGGTCATCTCGCCGAGGACGCCGGGTGGGGTCTGCTGCTGCTCGGGCTGGGACTCGGGGCGCGGTGACGACACGGTGGTTCCTCCTGCATGGGTGGGGCGGCATCCCCGCGCTCTGCTCACGCGGTCGGTGCGGGTCGGGCACCGACCCGGTGCCGCGTCCACCCCCGCCTACCCGGTCCCGTCGGCGGGACACCTGGAGTCGCTGGCGTTGGCCAACGGCCTCACCTCCGGCGTGCTGGGCCGGCAGCGCACCGCCGACGACGCGCTGCGGCAGCAGCTGGACCGGGTGCTGCTCCCTGGCGGCGGCTGGCCGGGCCCGGACAGCCGGCGACCCGGGAGGTGCCGAGGGAGCGCCACGCTGCGCGCCTCGACACCTCCCGGGTCGCCGGGTCCTCCGTCAGGCCGTGCGGGTCCCGGCAGCCGTGCGGCCGCGGACGGCGAAGGCCGTTCCCGTCCGGGGCTGGTCCCAGCGCATCTCCAGCCGGCGACGCCCCGCCCCGTCGACCACGGACACCCAGCTGCACTGCGGGCAGTCCTGCACGCTCATCAGCCCTCCACCTCTCGTTCACCTGCTGTTCACCTTCTGGACAGCAGACGGCCACCCTACGCACTGCCGGAGGCATGGCCACCGGATCGCGACCGCGTGTCCCCCGGAGGAGTCGCCGCCGGGGGTCCCGGGTCATCGGGCACCCTGGTGGGCACGATGACGCTCTCCCCCGCCGGCACCGACTCGATCCCGGCCGACTCCCCCGCCACCGCACTCCCCTCGCCGGACGCGTCGGCGCTGATCGCCGACCCCGACGACCTGTCGGAGCTCTTCGCCCTCGGCGGCGACCCGGATGCGGTCTTCGCCCGGTTCGCCGCATGGGCCGACGACGCCGGCACGCCGCTGTACCCGGCGCAGGAGGAGGCGCTGATCGAGCTGGTCAGCGGGGCGAACGTCGTGCTGGCCACCCCGACCGGCTCGGGCAAGTCGCTGGTGGCGACCGGCGCGCAGTACGCCGCGCTGGCCGCGGACGAGGTGAGCTTCTACACCGCGCCGATCAAGGCGCTGGTCAGTGAGAAGTTCTTCGCCCTGTGCGGCGTCTTCGGCGCGGCCAACGTCGGCATGCTCACCGGTGACGCGAGCGTCAACGCCGATGCGCCGATCATCGCCTGCACCGCCGAGGTGCTGGCCAACATCGCGCTGCGCGAGGGGCCGGACGCCGACATCGGCCTCGTGGTCATGGACGAGTTCCACTTCTACGGCGACCCGGACCGCGGCTGGGCCTGGCAGGTGCCGCTCATCGAGCTGCCGAAGGCGCAGTTCCTGCTGATGTCGGCCACCCTCGGGGACACCGACGCGCTGCGCGAGGACCTCACCCGGCGCACCGGGCGGCCCACGGCGCTGGTCGCCAACGCCGAGCGCCCGGTGCCGCTGCACCACTACTACGCGACCACGCCCATGCACGAGACGATCGACGAGCTGCTCTCCACCAAGCAGGCCCCCGTCTACGTCGTCCACTTCACCCAGGCCTCGGCGCTGGAGCGGGCGCAGGCGCTGATGAGCGTGAACGTCTCCACCAAGGAGGAGAAGCAGGCCATCGCCGACCAGATCGGCGGGTTCCGCTTCTCCTCCGCCTTCGGGACGACGCTGTCCCGGCTGGTCCGGCACGGCATCGGCGTGCACCACGCCGGGATGCTGCCCAAGTACCGGCGGCTGGTCGAGCAGCTGGCCCAGGCCGGGCTGCTCAAGGTCATCTGCGGCACCGACACCCTGGGCGTGGGCATCAACGTGCCGATCCGGACCGTCGTGTTCTCCGCGCTGAGCAAGTACGACGGCACCCGCACCCGGCTGCTCAACGCCCGGGAGTTCCACCAGATCGCCGGGCGGGCCGGGCGCGCCGGCTACGACACCGCCGGCACCGTCGTCGTCCAGGCGCCCGAGCACGAGGTGGAGAACCTCAAGCAGTTCGCGAAGGTCGCCGACGACCCGAAGAAGCGCCGCAAGCTGGTCCGCCGCAAGGCCCCGGAGGGCATGGTGCCGTGGAGCGAGGCGACCCAGCAGCGCCTCATCGCCGCCGAGCCGGAGCCGCTGAGCAGCCACTTCCGGGTCTCCACCGGGATGATCCTCAACGTGCTGGCCCGGCCCGGTGACCCGGTCGCCGCGCTGCGGCACCTGCTCACCGACAACCACGAGCCGCGCAAGCGCCAGCTGCGGCACATCCGTGAGGCGATCGGCATCGCCCGGTCGCTGATCACCGCCGGGATCGTCGTCCGGCTCGACGAGCCGGAGGCCGACGGGCGGCGCTACCGGCTGACCGTCGACCTGCCGCCGGACTTCCAGCTCAACCAGCCGCTGTCCACCTTCGCGCTGGCCGCGATCGGCCTGCTGGACGCCGAGTCGGACACCTACCCCCTGGACGTGGTGAGCGTCATCGAGGCCACCCTGGACGACCCGCGGCAGATCCTGGCCGCGCAGCTGAACAAGGCCAAGGGCGCCGCGGTGGCGCAGATGAAGGCCGAGGGCATCGAGTACGACGAGCGGATGGAGCTGCTGGAGGAGATCACCTACCCCCAGCCGCTCAAGGAGCTCCTCGAGCACGCCTTCGAGGTCTACGTCTCCGGGAACCCGTGGGCGGCCGACGCCCAGCTGTCCCCCAAGTCCGTGGTGCGGGACATGTGGGAGCAGGCGATGACCTTCCGGGAGCTGGTGAACACCTACCAGCTCACCCGCTCCGAGGGAGCGGTGCTCCGCTACCTGTCCGACGCGTTCAAGGCGCTGCGTTCCGGCGTGCCGGCCGAGGCCCGCACCGAGGAGGTCACCGACCTGGTCGAGTGGCTGGGCGAGCTGGTGCGCCAGGTGGACTCCTCGCTGCTGGACGAGTGGGAGCAGCTGACCAGCCCCGACCAGCCGCTGGACGCGCCGGTCGCCGTCCCGGCCCGGCCGCGGCCGCTGACCGGCAACGAGCGGGCGTTCACCGCGATGGTGCGCAACGCCCTGTTCCGCCGGGTGGAGCTCATCGCGCGGCGCCGCTGGTACGACCTGGGCGAGCTGGACCAGGGCGCGGGGTGGGACGCCGACCGCTGGGGCGAGGTCGTGCAGGCCTACTTCGCCGAGCACGGTGAGCTCAACACCGGTGGCGATGCCCGAGGCCCCGCGCTGCTGGTCATCGACCGGTCCGAGCCGGGCCTGTGGCGGGTGCGGCAGATCCTCGACGACCCGGCCGGCGACCACGACTGGGGCTTCGACGTCGAGGTCGACCTGGAAGCCTCGGACGAGGAGGGCGTCGTGGTGATGCGCCTGGTCGACGCCGGCCGCAAGGACTCCTGAGGGCCCCGTCGTCCCCGGGCCGGGCCCGGACTGCCCCGGATGAGGGATGGAGAGCGGAACGACCCGTGCCGAAACAATGCTCGACGAGGGAGTCCGCCCGACGGGGGCGGGGGCTCCCTGCAGGAGACGGGCAAGGTGGATGGGCGACTTCCCCGCGGCGCGGCCGGGCAGCGGCCGGGTGGCTGCGCGATGGTCACGGGCGGCGCTGCTCCCCCGGCCGGCCGAGCTGCTGCGCCGGCCCGCCGAGCCGGTCGAACGCGTCCGGTGGCTGTTCGCCCTCTCGGCCCTGGCCGCCCTGTTCCTGACCCCCATCGGCATGCTGGTCGAAGGTGACGGCTGGACGCTCGCGCTGGTCGCCGTCTCCTGCACCGGCCTCGCCGTCTCGTGGGCGCACCGCTACCGCACCCGCGCGGTGCCGCTCGCCCTGGACCTCACCGACGCGCTGTGCCTGCTGCTGTTCGCCCTGGCCTGCACGCAGCCGGCCATCGCGTTCGGCGTGGTGGTCCCGGCGCTGTGGTTCCGCGGTGCCTACGGCAGCAACGGTCGGGTCGCCGGCTACGCCGTCGGGGCGTGCCTGGCGATCTCGCTGGCGGTGCCGCTGTGGGGCGTCGTCCCCGGGCAGGCGCCCTGGACCTCGCCGGCGCCGGTGCTCGGCTCGCTGCCGGTCATCGCGATCAACGCGCTCGTCGCCCGCCAGCTCGCGCTGGGTCTGTTCCAGCGGGACCTGGACCACGAGCGGGACGGCGCCCTGGCGGCGTTCGCCGGCCGGCTGATCGGCGTCACCGACCGGCTGGCGGTGATCGCGGCGTCCTGGGTGACCGCCGAGGCGATCTGCCGCTCGACACCCGGGCTGCACTCGGCGGTCGTCTACGACGAGGGCGGGGACGTCCTCCGCGTCTCCGGGACGGCCGGCGGGTGGCGCCGCCAGCCCCGCACGCTGCCGCGCGACCTGCTGCCGGTCGGACCGATCGGCTCCGAAGGGGTGGTCGTCACCGCCCCGCCGGAGCTGGTGCTGGCCTCCGGCGTGGCCGCCGAGTGGCTCTGCCTGGCACTCCCGGACACCCCGGGCGGCTACATGCTGCTGGGCGCCGGCCCCCGGGTGCCCCGGGAGGGCGTCGTCGCGACCCGCTCGATGCTGGCCCAGGTCGCGCTGTCCCTGCGCACCTGCGACGCGCACGACGAGCTCCGCGCCCAGGCCCGCACCGACGGGCTCACCGGCCTGGCCAACCGGCCCGCCTTCTCCGCCGTGCTGGCGCAGGCGCTGGCCACCCCGGGCACCGAGTCCTGGCTGCTGTTCCTGGACCTGGACGACTTCAAGGTCGTCAACGACGAGCTGGGCCACCTCGCCGGCGACCGGCTGCTGGCCCACCTCGGCGTCCAGCTCAGCTCGGTGCTGCGCGGCGGTGACCTGTGCGCCCGGTTGGGCGGGGACGAGTTCGCGGTGCTGCTGCGCGGCGCCGGCGAGGCCGACGCCCGGGCGCTCGGCCAGCGGCTGGTGCAGCTGATCTCGACGCCCGTCCAGCTGGCGGAGGGTCTGGCCCGGATCGGTGCCAGCGTCGGGGTGACCCCGGTTCTTGCCGGCCAGCCCGAGAGCCTCGTCGTCCACCAGGCCGACGTCGCGATGTACGCGGCGAAGGCGGCCGGCAAGAACCGGGTCCAGTTCTTCTCCCCCGCCCTGCTGCAGCTCGACGACCGGGCGGCCGCCGAGGCCGAGCTGCGGGCGGCCGTCGAGGACGGCCAGCTGGTGATCGCCTACCAGCCGGTGCTGGCCGCGGCCGACGGCCGCTGCACCGCCGTCGAGGCGCTGGTGCGCTGGCAGCACCCGACCCGCGGCCTGCTCGGTCCGGACCAGTTCCTCGGCCTGGCCGAGGAGACCGGCGCCGTCCTCCCGCTCGGTGAGTGGGTGCTCCGTTCGGCCTGCCTCGACGCGGTCGGCTGGGACGACGGGACGACGCCGGTCGCCCTGCACGTCAACGCCTCCCCCGTGCAGCTGGCGCACCCGCAGTTCGTGGACCTGGTCCGGGATGCGCTGGCCGACGCCGGCCTGGCCGCGGACCGGCTGGTCGTCGAGGTCACCGAGACCACGGTGCTCGACTCCCCCGCGGTGTCCGCGACGCTGGACGAGCTCGTCCGGCTCGGGGTCGTGATCGCGCTGGACGACTTCGGCACCGGCTACTCCGCGCTGACCACCCTGCGCAGCCTGCCGATCGACATCGTGAAGATCGACAAGTCCTTCGTGGCCGGCGCGCTCACCCAGGCCGCCGACGCCGCCGTGGTCGAGGCGATCGTCCAGATGGCCGGCCGGCTGGGGCTGACCACCGTCGCCGAGGGCGTGGAGTCCGCCGAGCAGGAGGCCTTCCTCCAGGCTGCGGGGATCACCGCCCTGCAGGGCTTCCGGTACCTGCGGCCCGCTCCGGCCGCCGACTTCTCCCGCTGGCTGGCGGACAACCGGCGGCGGGCGCCCGACGGCGAGCTCGCGCCCGCTTAAGGCCGGGGGTTGGTCCGGGTCCAGCCGCGCTCGTCCCGCCGGGCGCCCTGGGCCGCCCGGCAGCGCCGGCACACCACCTGGACCTCCTCCGCGTGCCGCCCGGACTCCGGCTGCACGTCCGCCCACGTGACGTGCGGGAACCGGGACAGCCCGGACCGGCTCAGCGACAGCCCGCACACCGTCTCGTTGTGCCCGGGCAGCCAGGCATGGACCTCACCGGCGGGGTACCGGATGCCGTCGTCGGGGTCGACCCACCGGTCTGCGGCCGCGACCGCCGCACTGCGCGCTGACATGGGTGCCCCCTACCCACTCGTCCCCGCGGTGTGCGGGCTCACAGGGACCTGCTGTGGCACCCTCGCGGCGATGCGGGCATGACGGCGGTGGAGATGCTCGCGGTCGCCCTCGCCGGGCTCGCGGCGGGCTCGATCAACGCCGTCGTCGGCTCGGGCACCCTGGTCACCTTCCCGGTGCTGCTGGCGGTGGGCCTGCCCCCGGTCACCGCCACCGTCTCCAACTCCCTCGGCCTCGTGCCGGGCAACCTGACCGGCGCCATCGGCTACCGCCGCGAGCTGACCGGCCAGCGCCGGCTGCTGCTGCGGCTGTTCCCCGCCTCCGTGCTCGGGGCGCTCACCGGGGCGTTCCTGCTGCTGCACCTGCCCGCGTCGGCGTTCGAGGCGATCGTGCCCGGACTGGTCGCCCTCGCCGTGGTGCTGGTCGCCGTCCAGCCGCTGCTGCAACGCCGGCTGGCGGACCGCCGTGCCCGCTCGGGGACGGGAGCCGACGCGCACGTCGGCGGTGGCCGGCTGGCCGCCCTGATCGCCGGCGCGTACGCGACCGGCACCTACGGCGGCTACTTCGCGGCCAGCCAGGGTGTGCTGCAGATCGGCATCTTCGGCCTGCTGCTGCGCGAGCCGCTGCAGCGGCTCAACGCCATCAAGAACGTGCTCACCCTCGGCGTCAACGCCGTGGCCGCGCTGACCTACGTCGTCGTGGCCACCGACCGCGTCGACTGGCGCGCCGCCGGCCTGGTGGCCGGCGGTTCGCTGGTCGGCGGGTACCTCGGGTCGACCTTCGGGCGGCGGCTGCCGGCACCGGTGCTGCGGACCGCGATCGTGCTGCTGGGGCTGGTCGCCATCGCCGTGCTGGTGACCCGGTGAGCACAGTGGAGTTCGCGCTGCTGGTGCTCGCCGGCGTCGCCGCCGGGCTGGTGGGCAGCATCGCGGGTCTGGCCTCGCTGTTCAGCTACCCCGCACTGCTGGCCACCGGGATCCCGCCGCTGACGGCCAACGTCACCAACACCGTCGCCCTGGCGTTCTCCAGCGTCGGGTCGGTGAGCGCCTCCCGCCCGGAGCTGACCGGGCAGCGCCGGCGGCTCGTCCCGCTGTGCGCGGCCGCGCTGCTCGGCGGGGTGACCGGCGCGGTGCTGCTGCTGCTCACCCCGTCGTCGGCCTTCGAGAAGCTCGTCCCCTTCCTCATCGCCGGGGCGTCGGCAGCGATCCTGGTGCAGCGCCCGGCCCGCGAGCTCGCCGCGGCGGGGGCCCGGCACCCGCAGCGCGACTCCCGGTGGCTGGTCGCCGGGGCGTTCGCCGTGTCGATCTACGGCGGGTACTTCGGCGCGGCCGCCGGCGTCCTGATGCTGGCCATGCTGCTGCTGGTGACCGGCGAGGGCGTGCCGCGCAGCAACGCGCTGAAGAACGTGGTCCTCGGTGTGGCCAACTCGGTGGCGGCGCTGGGCTACGCCTTCCTCGCCGACGTCGACTGGCTGGCCGCCCTGCCGCTGGCCATGGGCTTCCTGGTCGGCGGATCGCTCGGCCCCCGGGTGGTGCGCCGGGTGCCGCAGACCGTGCTGCGCCGGCTGATCGCCGTCGCCGGGCTCGGGCTCGCCGTCCACCTCGGGCTGGACGCCTTCGGCTGACCATCTACGGTGTGCCCAGGCGCTGGAGCGGGCAGTCCGGCCTCGGCGCATCGGTGGCGCAGGGACGACGGGAGAGACATGTCCACGGCGGGGCAGGCGGCACAGCGGTTCGCACGGGCGCTCGACCAGCTTCCCCCGCCGGAGCTGCGCGGGCCGGAGATGCTCGCCGTCCGGCTGTCCCGGGCGTGCGTCGCGGCGCTGCCGGTCGACGGCGCCGGGCTGAGCATCCACGACATGAAGGGCCTGCGGACACCGATCGGTGCCAGCGACCCGGTGGCCTCGCAGGCCGAGCGGCTGCAGTTCACCCACGGCGAGGGCCCGTGCCTGCGGGCGCATGACGACGGCGTGGCGATCGCCTTCGACGAGGCCGCGATCGCCCGCAACTGGCCCGAGCTGCACACCGCGCTGGTCGGTGAGACCCCGTTCCACGCGGTGCTGTCCGTGCCGCTGCTCCCCCCGCTGGGGCCGCTGGTGGTGCTCGACCTCTACGTCCGGGACGCCGAGCAGCTGCCGGCCACCGACCGGGACGACATCGAGGACGTGACCATCGCGTTGACCCGGGCGATGGTCGCCGCCGCCCTGGGCGCGCCGAAGGAGGAGGGCCGCCCCGGCTGGTGGGACGGCCCCGACGCGCTGCAGCGGGCCCAGGTCTGGCAGGCCGCCGGGATGGTCAACGTCGCCCTGGGGCTGGACACCGAGGACGCCCTGGCCGCGCTGAAGGCCTACGCCTTCGCCAGCGACCGGGTGGTCGACGACGTGGCGCAGGACGTCGTCGCCGGCCGGATCTCGCTGCTGGAGCTCAGCCCGTCGGAGAGCTGAGCACTACTCAACCAAGCGGTTGACAAGACCGCTCATGCAGTCCTAGCCTCTTCGTCAACCGATTGGTTGAGGAGAGGAGGAGGTCCGCGTGGCGGCAGACGCACTGTCCCGGGTGTTCTCGGCACTGGCCGACCCCACCCGGCGGGACATGGTGGCCAGGCTCGCCGTCGGCGACGCCACCGTGAACGAGCTCGCCGCCCCCTACGACGTGAGCCTGCAGGCGGTGTCCAAGCACCTCAAGGTGCTCGAGGACGCCGGCCTGGTCAGCCGCAGCCGGGAGGCCCAGCGCCGTCCGGTGCACCTGGAAGCGCAGGTCTTCGACCTGATGACGAAGTGGATCGAGCGCTACCGGCGCCAGGCCGAGGAGCGCTACCGCCGCCTGGACGACGTGCTGGCCGCGATGCCGGACGACGTCGCCCCCGCCCCGAAGGAAGGCACCCCGTCATGAGCACGACCAGCACCCACGAGACCCAGATCATCGCCGACCCGCGGGTCCCGCTCGTCCGGATCATCCGCGAGTTCGACGCCCCCAAGGAGAAGGTCTTCCGCGCGCACACCGACCCCGAGCTGGTGGTGCAGTGGCAGGGCCCGCGGGGCATGGAGGCCCGGATCGACCACTACGACTGCCGCACCGGCGGCTCCTACCGCTACGTGCACACCCACGACGGGCAGGAGTACGGCTTCCACGGGTCCTTCCACGAGGTGCGCCCGGCCGAGCTGATCGTCCAGACGTTCACCTTCGAGGGCTTCCCCGACGGCGTGGCCCTCGAGCGACTGGAGCTGGAGGACCTGCCGGGTGGGCGCAGCCGGCTCACCGCCACCTCGCTGGTGGACTCCTTCGAGGGGCGGGACGCGTTCCTGGCCAGCGGCATGGACACCGGCGTCCGCGAGGGCTACGAGCGCCTCGACGACCTGCTCGCCGGCTGACCGCGGGCCGGTCGAGGAGTTGGGGATGACCACGACGGGCACCCGCCACCTGCCTGCCACCCCTGCGGTCGCGCGGATCGGACTGCTCGCGCTGCGGATCGGGCTCGCCGTCGTCTTCGCGGCGGCGGGCCTGGCCAAGCTCGGCGGCGAGCCGGCGATGGTGGAGATGTTCGCCGACATCGGTGCCGGCGCGTGGCTCCGGTACCTGGTGGGCGCGTGCGAGGTGGCCGGTGCCGTGGGTCTGCTGGTCCCGCGGCTGACCTGCGCCGCGGCGCTGGGGCTGACCGGGCTGATGGTCGGCGCGACCGTCACCAACGTGGCGGTGCTGGACACCAGCCCGGTGCTCACCCTCCTGCTGGCGCTGGCTGCGGCGTGGGTGGCCCGGGTCAGCTCCCCCGGGTCACGTAGGCGCTGAGCAGCAGCACGAACGCACTGGCCGCGATCAGCAGGCGGGCCGGGGTGAGGCCGTTGAGCAGCCCGGCGATCACCCCGGCCCCCGATGCGCGGGCCTCGGCGGCCTGCGCACCGCGCCGCATGATCCGCACCTCGTCGGCCAGCAGGGTGCCCCCGGCCCCCAGCAACGACAGCCCGAGGACGACGAAGACCAGGGCCAGCCGCTGGTCGAAGGTCTCCACGGCCGGGGCGAGGAACAGCACCACCACGATCCCGAGCAGCAGCCCGACGGCCGCCCCCGCGACCGGCGCCCACGGGCCCATCCGGACCACCGGGTCCCGCCGCGGCAACCGCGGGAGCCGCGGCTGGGGACGCGCGCCGACCGGCGCCGTCGCGTGGGGCGCAGCCGCACCGCCCTCGGCCTCCGGCCCTGCTGCCGGGCTGGTCGCCGGGTCCGGGTCAGCGGGCGGCGCCTCGGGTGCGGGCGGCGCCCCGGGTGCGGGCGGCGCCTCGGGTGCGGACGGCTCGGCCGCCACCGGCGGCGCCTCGGCGGCCGACCGGCCCTCCGTCCGCTGCCCGGGCACGACCGCGGTGGCGCCCGCCGGCCCCGTGCCGGGCTCCGTGGCCCGACCGGCCCGCGGGTCGACCCAGCCGGGGGTCAGTACGTCCTGCTCGTCGCTCATCTGTCCGATCACCTCGCCGGGAAAGCTAGGCGGGGGCTCCGACGATCCCGGGGAGGTGACCGGGTGTGGCGGGCGGGCCCGCCCGGGCACCGGCGCGGGCCTCACCGTCCGTGCCCTGCCGGGGCCGCAGCGTCAGAGCAGCCGGCGGCTGCCCTCGGCGACCACCCGCAGCCAGCGGTACCCGTAGCCCTCGAGCGCCAGCTCGACCGATCCGTCGTCCGCCAGCTGGGTGCTGCCGGTCTGCAGGAGGTCCTCCAGCCGGTGCGTCGCGCCGCAACCGGGCAGCACCAGCGGCACCGTGCGCGGCTCGGCACCCAGGTTGTGCACGGCGACCAGCGCGCCGTCGTCCCAGCTGGTGAGGTGGGCCAGCACCTGGGGGTGCGGCTGGCCGAGCACCTCGAAGGTGCCCCAACCGAGCTCCGGGGACTCGCGGTAGCGGCGGACGAGCAGCTTCATGAACGACAGCAGCGAGTCGGGGTCCCGGCGCTGGTCGGCGACGTTGACGAACTCCGGGGAGAACCCGCCCTCGACGACCGGACGGGTCAGCCTCGACGGCGCGGCGGTCGAGAAGCCACCGTTGCGCCCCGGGGTCCACTGCATCGGCGTCCGCACCGCCAGCCGGCTGCCCTCGGCCAGGTCCTCGCCCATCCCGATCTCCTCGCCGTAGAACAGCACGGGCGTGCCGGGCAGGGAGAACACCAGGCTGTAGACCATCCGGACCCGCCGCGGGTCGCCGGCGAGCATCGGCGGCAGCCGGCGGATGAGGCCACGGCCGTAGACCTGCATCCGCTCCTCGGGCCCGAAGGCGGCGAACACCTCGGCCCGCTCGTCCTCGCTGAGCTTGTCCAGGGTCAGCTCGTCGTGGTTGCGCGCGAACATCCCCCACTGGTTGTCCGGCGAGATCTCCGGCCGGCCGGTGATCGCCTCGACCAGCGGCGCGGTGTCGCAGCGGGCCAGCGACAGGTACATCGCCTGCATCGCGAGGAAGTCGAACTGCATGGTCAGCTCGTCGCCGTCGACCCCGCCGAAGAACTCCGCCTGCTGCTCGTGCGGCAGGTTCACCTCACCGAGCAGCACGCCGTCGCCGGCCCGCCGGTCGACCAGTGCGCGCAGCGCGCGCAGGTACTGGTGCGGGTCGGGGAAACGCGCGGCCTCGGCCTCGTCGATCCCGGCGGTCTCCAGCAGGAACGGGACGGCGTCCACCCGGAACCCGTCCAGGCCCAGCTGCAGCCAGAAGCCCATGACCTTGGCGATCTCATCACGGACCTGCGGGTTCGCCACGTTCAGGTCGGGCTGGGTCTTGTAGAACTTGTGCAGGTACCACTCCCCCGTCTTCTCCTCCAGCTCCCAGATGCTGTCCTCCCGGTCGGGGAAGACGACCTGCGCGGAGGTGTCCGGCGGCGGGTCGGACCGCCAGACGTAGAAGTCGCGGTACGGGGAGTCCTTCGACCCGCGCGCCGACCGGAACCACGGGTGCTTGTCGGAGGTGTGGTTCACCACCAGGTCGATGATCACCCGCATGCCCCGGTCCTTCGCGGTCCGGATGACCTCGACCAGGTCGCCGTGGGTGCCCAGCCGGGGGTCCACGCCGTAGAAGTCGGTGATGTCGTAGCCGTCGTCCCGCGAGGCGGTCGGGTAGAAGGGCATCAGCCACAGGCACGTGACGCCGAGGTCGGCGAGGTGGTCCAGCCGCTGGGCGAGGCCGGCGAGGTCACCGCAGCCGTCGCCGTCCCAGTCCATGTAGGTCTCGACGTCCAGGCAGTAGACGACGGCGTTCTTCCACCACAGGTCGGCTGTGTCGGTGATCCGCATGGTGCTCCTCTGCTCGGAACGGGGGGATCAGGGCAGGACGGCGGGCTGGGGGACCTGCTCGGGACGGCGCGGCTCCGCCGGGCCCGGCGGGTCGACGGCGACCACGGGCGCGGGCGCGGTGACGTCGAGCTGCGGCAGCACGTGCTCGCCGAACGCGTCCAGGAACGGGAGCTGCTCCTTGGGCACGTGGTGCAGGTAGACCTGGTCGAAGCCGAGGTCGACGTACTCGGCGATCCAGGCCGCGTGCTGGGCGAGGTCGCTGGAGACGCGCACCGCGTCGTGCATGTCCTCGGGCCGCACGTGCCTGCTGGCCTGGTCGAAGGCCCGGGTGGTGTCGAGGTCCCAGCACAGCGGCGGCGGGAAGACGTTGCTGCGCCACTGGTCGTGGGCCAGGGCGAGCGCCCGGTCGGGGTCGGGGTCCCAGGAGACGTGCACCTGGAGGGTCAGCGTGCCCTGGCCGCCGGCGTCGCGGTAGGCGGCGATCACCTCGCGGAGCGTGTCGTGCGGCTGGTTGATGGTGACCAGGCCGTCGGCCCACTCCGCATGCCTCGCTGCGGTCCTGGCGGTGACGGCCGGGGCGATGAGCGCCGGCTGCTGCTCGGGCAGCGTCCAGATCCGGGCGCGGTCGACGGTGACCAGGCCCTCGTGGCTGACCTCCTCGCCGGCCAGCAGCGCGCGGATGACGTCGACGCACTCGCGCAGCCGGGCGTCCCGCAGCTCCTTGTTCGGCCAGACGTGCCCGGTGACGTGCTCGTTCATCGCCTCGCCCGACCCCAGCGCGACCCAGAAACGGCCGGGGAACATCGACCCCAGCGTGGCGATCGCCTGGGCGATGATCACCGGGTGGTACCGCTGGCCGGGGGCGTTGACCGCACCGAAGGGCAGCTCCGTGGTGGCCAGCGCGGCGCCGAGCCAGGACCAGGCGAAGCCGGAGTGGCCCTGCCGCTCGTTCCACGGCTCGAGGTGGTCCGAGCACATCGCCGCGGTGAACCCGACCTGCTCGGCGTGCTGCACCGCGCGGAGCAGGTCGGCGGGGTGCACCTGCTCGTGGGAGTTGTGGAAGCCGATCACCGTCATGGCGCATGCCTACCGAGGATCGTGATCGCCCGCAGGGCGGATGACCGGCGCAACGATCACGGCGCGAGGTCGCGGAGCAGGTCGCGGGTCCGCTCATCGGCGGGGAAGAAGGACTCGATCGCGAGCTCGGACAGCGTGACGTCCTGCGGGTCGCCGAAGCTGGTCACGGTGGTGTGCAGCGCCAGCTCGCCCCGTGCGGAGGCCAGCTGGACGGTCATCAGCAGCTCGCTGCCGGGCGGCCTCGCGGCCAGCGCCTCGACGACGCCCGGGTAGCCGCGGACCTCGGCCAGCAGCCGGGTGAGCCGGCGGTCACCGGACAGCCGCTCCAGCCGGGTCAGCCGGTGCAGCAGGTGTGCGGTCCAGCCGGCCCGGTCCCGGATCCGCGGCGCCAGCCCGCCGGGGTGCAGCCCGAGCCGGTAGACGTTCACCGGGGGGCCGAGCAGCGCGGGGTCGGCACCCTCGAGCAGGGGCCCGACGGCCCGGTTGGTGAGCACCACGTCGCCGTACCGGTCGAACACGACGGCCGGGTAGGGCTCGTGCCCGGCGAGCAGGTGGCGGAGCGACTCCCGGACGGCGGCGGCCTGCTCGCCGTCCAGGGCGGTCTCGGAGTAGGCCGGGGCGTAGCCGGCGGCCAGCAGCAGCGCGTTGCGCTCGCGCAGCGGGACGTCCAGCTGCTCGGCGAGGGCGAGCAGCAACCCGCTGCTCGGCCGGGCGCGGCCGGTCTCCACGAAGCTCAGGTGCCGGGCCGAGACGCCGGCGTCCAGGGCCAGGTCCAGCTGGCTGCGCCGGCGCTGCTGCCGCCAGTGCCGCAGCAGGTCACCGGCGCCGCGGGACGTCGTCCGGGTGCTGGTCACGGGCCCGACCGTAGGGCAGCCCGGGTGCCCGGCACGACTACCTGGCAGGTAATCGACGCGACGACCTCCGCTGCCCAGGCTGGTCCCCGACGGCCCGGGACGCGGGCCGGCACCACCGAGGAGAGGACGTCCCATGACCGACTTCGACACCCTGGCGCAGCGCTACATCGCCGCCTGGAACGAGACCGACGCCGATGCCCGCAGCGCGGCGGTGGCCGCGCTGTACACCGAGGACGCCCGGTACACCGACCCGCTGGTCGACGCGGAGGGCCGGGAGGCGATCGCGGCGACCATCGGCGCGGTGCAGCAGCAGTTCCCCGGGTTCGTCTTCCGGCTGGCCGGTCCGGTCGACGCCCACCACGACCAGGCCCGGTTCACCTGGGAGCTCGGGCCGGCCGGGGCACACGAGGCGCCGATCGTCGGGTTCGACGTCGCCGTCCGCGACGGCGAGGGCCGGCTGCGCAGCGTGCTCGGCTTCCTCGACCGGGTGCCGACCGCCTGATCCGCGACCGTCCCGCCACCGTGATCACCTCGGGCCGGGCGTCCCCTCCCCTGACGGGAGGCGACCCTGGACCCGAGGTGATCACGCGGGCCGTTCCTCGTGCACCCCACTAGCCTGGGACGCCCCGTGAGCGGAGGCGACATGGCCGGGCAGCGCAGCTACCCGCACGGCGTGACCTGCTGGATCGACAGCGAGCAGCCCGACCTCGAGGCGGCGGGCCG
Source organism: Geodermatophilaceae bacterium URHA0031 (assembly GCA_000620205.1). Classification (GTDB taxonomy): domain Bacteria; phylum Actinomycetota; class Actinomycetes; order Mycobacteriales; family Geodermatophilaceae; genus Modestobacter. The sequence goes on from JHVP01000003.1 coordinate 59,222, forward strand.
GTTCTACCGCGGGCTCTTCGGCTGGACGCTGACCGACGTCGTCCCGCCGGACGCCCCCGGTTCCTACCTGATCGCGACCCTCCACGGGCAGGACGTCGCCGCGCTCGGGCCGGCGACCGGCAGCACCGCCACCTGGAACACCTACGTCGCGGTCGACGACGCCGACGCCACGGCCGCCGCCGTCGCCGCTGGGCGCGGGTCGATCCTGACACCTCCCGCCGACGCCGGCCCGGGCGGCCGGGCGGCCGCGTGCGCCGACCCGCAGGGCGCGGAGTTCGCGCTGTGGCAGGCCCGCCGGCGGCTCGGCGCGCAGCTGACCAACTCCCCCGGCACCTGGAACTTCAGCGACCTGCACACCCCGGACCGCGACGCGGCGATGGCCTTCTACGCACCGCTGTTCGGCTGGCGCGCCGTGGACATGGCCCAGGGCGCCGGGACGATGCTGCAGGTGCCGGGGTACGGCGACCACCTCGCCGCGACCGTCGACCCCGGGATCCACGAGCGGCAGGCCGCGGCGCCGCCCGGCTTCGCGGACGTGATCGGCAGCCTGCTGGTGACCCCGGACCAGCCGGCGCACTGGCACGTCACGTTCACCGTCGCCGACCGGGACGACAGCGTCGCGACCGCCGAGCGACTCGGCGCGACCGTGCTGCGGTCGGCCGACGAGCTGTGGACCCGCAACGCGCTGCTGCGCGACCCGCAGGGGGCCGAGTTCACCGTCAGCCAGTTCACCCCGCCGGCCGTCGACGAGTGATCACCCGCGCCCTCCGCCCGCCCGGGCGAGGGCGACCGCCTCGGCGACCCCGGCGGCGTAGGCCGCGGGCTGCTCCCAGGCGGCGAAGTGGCCACCGGAGGGGAGGTCGTGCCACGTGTGCACGGCGAAGACCCGCTCGGCGAACTCGCGCGGTGCGTTGACCAGGTCCCGCGGGCCCACGGTGAACACCGCCGGGGCGACGGGCCGCTCGGCCGGGACCGAGCTCTGCGCGTAGGGGGTGAACGACGTGCCGATCGTGCCGGTCACCCAGTAGGCGGTGATCCAGGTCAGCAGCTCGTCGCGGGAGAACACCGTGGTCACGTCACCGCCGTTGTCGGTCCACGAGGTGTACTTCTCCAGCAGCCAGGCGGCGAGCCCGGCCGGGGAGTCGCCGAGGCCGACGGCGAGGGTGCGCGGCTTCGTCGACTGCTCGTGCATGTACCCGCCCTCGGTCGCCTGCCAGCGCCGGCCGTGCGCGACGTACGCCGTCTCGGTCGCCGACAGGTCGTCGGGCAGCGCGTCGAGGACGTGGTACTGGGAGACGTCGGTGAGGTGCAGGGCGGACACCGCCTCCGGGTGCGCGGCCGCCAGCGCCTCGGCGACGTCGCACCCGACGTCCCCGGCCGAGAGGACGTACCGGTCGACGCCGAGCCCGGCCAGTGCGTCGGCGACCACCTCGGCCATCTGCGCCGACGCCAGCCCGCCCGCCGGCACCGGGGCGGCGAACGGGAAGCCGGGCAGCGCCGGGACGACGACGTGGTGCTCCCCCAGCAGCGGCAGCAGCCGCTCGAACCGCAGCACCGAGTCCGGCCAGCCGTGCAGCAGCACGACCGTCGTGGCCGTCGGATCCGCCGACCGCTGGTGCACCAGCCGCAGCGGGCCCCGCGAGGTGTCCACGACCTCCCACGGGAGCGCCCGCACCCGGTCCTCGTGCACCCGCCAGTCGTAGCCGTCGGCCCAGTACGCGAGCAGCTCGGCCAGCTGCGCCGGGTCGACCCCGTGGTCGGGGCCCAGCGTCGACGCCGTGGGGACGGCACGGTGGCGGCGCACCCGGTCGCGCAGGTCGTCGAGGACGTCGGACGGGACGGCTGCGGGGGCTGGGGTGACCACGGCCAGCATCATGACCTCGACCCGCGGGCAGGTCGAGCACACGACGCCGGCCGGGCCGGCGGGTCAGGCGGGTTGCAGCTCCGCGACGACGGCGGCCGGAGCGGGCTCGTGGCCCAGCGGACGGCGGGTGAACCGGCCGGTCCCGTGGGACACCGACCGCAGCGCACCGGCGTAGCTCAGCAGCTCCCGCTCCGGCACCTCCGCCAGCACGGTCGTGGCGTCCCGGTCGGGTTGGGCGACGCTACCGGTCACCCGGGCCCGCCGGCCGGCGAGGTCGCTGAGCACCGGCCCGACGTGCTCGGCCGGGACCGTCACCTCCACCGCGCACCAGGGCTCGAGCACCACGGTGCCGGCCACCTCGGCGAGCTCCCGGAGACCGAGCGCCCCGGCCGCCTGGAAGGCCGCGTCGGAGGAGTCGACCGAGTGCGCCTTGCCGTCGACCAGGGTGACGGCGACGTCGACCAGCGGCCGGTTGCTCCGCACCCCGCGGGCCGCCTGGACGCGCACGCCCTTCTCGACGCTGCCGTGGTACGCGGTCGGCACCGCTCCCCCGACGACCCGCTGGCTGAAGGTGATGCCCGACCCGGGTGGCCCGGGTTCGGCCTCCAGGACGACGACGGCGTACTGCCCGTGGCCACCGGACTGCTTGACGTGCCGCGCGGTGACCCGCGCCGGGCCGGCCAACGTCTCCACCATCGGGACGAGCACCGGCGGGGTCTGCAGGCTCACCCCGTAGCGGGTGCGCAGCCGGTCCAGCAGCACCTCGGCATGCGCGTCGCCGACGGTCCACAGCAGCAGCTGCCCGGTGTCGGCCCGGCGCTCCACCCGGACCGCCGGGTCCTCGGTGGCCAGCCGGGTCAGCGCACCGGCCAGCCGGTCCTCGTCGCTGCGGGACGCCGCCGCGACCGCGACCGGCTGCTGCGGGTCCGGCAGCGGCCACGGCGTCACCAGCAGCGGCCGGGCCGGGTCGGACAGCGTGTCACCGGTCTCGGCGCTGCCGAGCCGGGCGACCGCGCAGATGTCCCCGGCCGGGCACTCGGGCACCGGCCGCAGCGTGCTGCCCAGCACGCAGGAGATCGTGCCCACCCGTTCGTCGGCGTCGTGGTCGGGGTGGTTCTCCCCCCAGCCGTGGACTGTGCCGTGGCCGCAGACGTGCACCGGGGCGTCCGGGCGCAGGGTCCCGGAGAAGACCCGCACCAGCGAGATCCGGCCGAGGTAGGGGTCGGTCGTCGTCTTCACCACCTCGGCCACCAGCGGCCCGGCGGGGTCGCAGCCGACCACGCCGGCCGGGGCGCCGTCCGGGCGGGAGACCGCGGGGCAGGGCCGCTCCAGCGGTGACGGGAACGCGCTGACCAGCAGGTCGAGCAGCTCGCCCACCCCCACGCCGGAGAGCGGGGCGGTGCACAGCACCGGGTGGAAGGCGCCGCGGGCGACCGCCGTCTCCAGGTCGGGCACCAGGTCGGCGACGGCGAGCGGTTCACCGGCCAGGTACCGGTCCATCAGCGACTCGTCCTCGCTCTCGGCGATCACCGCCTCGATCAGCTCGGCCCGCAGCCGGCCGGCGTCGGCGTCGCCCTGCCCCGGTTCGAGCAGCGACGTCAGCCGGCCCGCCGGGTCGAGGACCTGCAGCGGGTGCACGCCGAGGCCGAGCTGCTCCTGGCAGGCCCGGACGGCGGCCGGGACGTCGGCCCGGGCCCGGTCCAGCTGGGTGACCACGACCGCCCGGGGCAGCCCCACGGCGGCGCACTCGTCCCACAGCTGCACCGTCGCGGCGTCGACACCGCTGACCGCGGAGACGACGAAGAGGGCGGCGTCGGCGGCGCGCAGGGCCGCCCGCAGCTCCCCGACGAAGTCGGGTGCCCCCGGGGTGTCGAGCAGGGTGATGCGGTGACCGGCGTGCTCGACCGTCGCCGCGTGCAGGGTGACCGAGTGCTGCAGCCGGACCTCGACCTCGTCGGTGTCCAGGCAGCTGGTGCCGTCCTCGACCCGGCCGGCGCGGGTCAGCGCGCCCGTCGCCACCACCAGGGCCTCGGCCAGGGTGGTCTTCCCCGCCCCCGGCCGGCCGACGAGCACGACGTTGCGCACCCGTTCCGGCGCCCGGGGCGCGGGCGCCCCGGAGGCCTCCTTGCTGCTGTCCTTGCTGCCGTGTGCCGCCACGCGGACCTCCGGTGAGACGTCGTTGTCCCCGTGTGCCCAGCCTGGCCCGGCTCCGGCGCTCGGACAAGGGCTCACCAGACTGAGGTCGTGCTGCCACCGACCGGGACGCCGGGGACCGACCTCCCGGTCCGCGCGGTGCTGCCCGCGCTGGACGGCGCCCTGGCCGCCGCGGGCGCCGCGGTGCTCGTCGCGCCGCCGGGCACGGGGAAGACCACGCTGGTGCCGCTGGCCCTGGCCGGCCGGGTTCCCGGCACCGTGCTCGTCGCCGAGCCCCGCCGGGTGGCGGCCCGGGCCGCGGCCCGGCGGATGGCCGGGCTGCTCGGTGAGCCGGTCGGCGCCTCGGTGGGCTACAGCGTGCGCGGTGACAGCCGGCGCAGCGCCGCGACCCGGGTGGAGGTGGTCACCACCGGGCTGCTGGTGAGGCGGCTGCAGGCCGACCCCGAGCTGCCCGGCGTCGGGGCGGTCGTGCTCGACGAGTGCCACGAACGGCAGCTGGACACCGACCTCGCGCTGGCCTTCGCCCTCGACGTGCGGGCGGCGCTGCGCCCCGAGCTGGAGCTGCTGGCCATGTCGGCGACGGCGCAGGCGGGGCGGCTCGCCGTGCTCATGGGGGACGCACCCGTCCTCGAGGCGACCGGCGCGCTGCACGACGTCGAGCCGGTGTGGTGCCCGCCGAGCCCGCCGGTCGCGCCGCCGCTGGGCACCCGGGTGGACCCGCGGCTGCTCACGGCGGTCGCCGACACGGTCCGCCGGGCGCTGGCCGAGACGACCGGCGACGTCCTGGTCTTCCTCCCCGGGGCGGCGGAGATCGGCCGGGTCGCCGGGCTGCTCGCCGGGGTGGACGCCGACGTCCGGCCGCTGCACGGCCGGCTGCCGGCCGCGGACCAGGACGCGGCGCTCAGCCCCGGACCGCGCCGCCGGGTCGTCCTCTCCACCGACGTCGCCGAGACCAGCCTGACCGTCCCCGGCGTCCGCACGGTGGTCGACGCCGGGCTGGCCCGGGTCCCCCGGTTCGACGTCGCCCGCGGCCTGGGCGCGCTGGCGACCGTGCGGGTGTCCCGGGCCGCGGCGGTGCAGCGCGCCGGCCGCGCGGGCCGGGAGGCACCGGGCCGGGTGTACCGGCTCTGGTCGGCCGCCGAGCACGACCGGCTGCCGGCCGCGGCGGAGCCCGAGATCGCCGCCGCCGACCTCACCGGCCTGGCGCTCGAGCTGGCCTGCTGGGGCGCTCCCGACGGCGCCGGGCTCGCGCTGCCCGACGAGCCCCCGGCTGCCGCGTTCGCCGTGGCCCGGGCGACCCTGCGCCAGCTCGGTGCGGTCGACCCCGCCGGCCGGGTCACCGCGCGCGGGCGGTCGCTGACCGCGGTCGGCGCGCACCCCCGGCTGGCCCGCGCGCTGGTCGACGGCGCCCCCCTGGTCGGCCGCCGCCGGGCGGCGGAGGTGGTGGCGCTGCTGTCGGCCGACGTCCCGGCCCGCTCCGACGACCTGGTGGCCGGCTGGCGGGAGCTGCGCCGCACCCGGGACGCCCGCTGGCGCGAGGAGGTCGACCGGCTCACCCGCGCCGTGCCCCCGGCGCCGGGCACCGACCTGCCCGACGACGTCGCCGCCGGCCTGGTGGTCGGCCTGGCCCACCCCGAGTGGCTGGCCCGCCGCCGTCCGGGCGCGGAGCGGACCTACCTGCTGGCCGCCGGCACCGGCGCGGAGCTCGCCCCGGGCACCGCGCTGGGCGGTGCGGAGTGGCTGGCCGTCGCCGCCGCGGACCGCTCCCCGGGCCGGCGGGACGCCCGGGTGCGCACCGCGGTGGCGATCGACGGGGCGACGGCGCTGGAGGCCGGCGCGGCCGCGCGCACCGACGCCGCTGAGGTCGCCTGGCGGGACGGGGACGTGGCCGCCGCGCGGGTGGAGCGGCTGGGCGCCCTCGTGCTCCGCGAGCGACCGCTGGCCGAGCCGGACCCGGCCGCGTTGGCCGCCGCGGTCGCCGAGGGGCTGCGCAGCGAGGGGCTCGGCCTGCTCCGCTGGACGCCGGCCGCGACCGGGCTGCGGCAGCGGCTCGCGGCCGCGCACGCCGGGCTCGGGTCGCCGTGGCCGGCGGTGGACGACGAGGCCCTGCTGGGCGCCCTCGCCGAGAGCCCGTCGGTCACCGCGGCGCGCAGCCGCCGGGACCTCGCCCGGGTGGACGTGGTCGCCGTGCTGCGGGCGCTGCTGCCCTGGCAGCTGGCCGGCCGGCTGGACGAGCTGGTGCCCGAGCGGGTCGAGGTGCCGACCGGGTCACGGGTCCGGGTCGACTACGCCGACCCCGGGGTGCCGACCCTGCCGGTCCGGGTGCAGGAGGTGTTCGGCTGGGCGACCGCGCCGGTGATCGCCGGCCGCCCGTTGCGGCTCCAGCTGCTCTCCCCCGCCGGCCGGGTGGTCGCCACGACCGCCGACCTGGCGGGCTTCTGGGTCACCGGGTACCCCGCCGTGCGCAGCGAGCTCCGCGGCCGCTATCCGCGGCACCCCTGGCCGGAGGACCCCGCCACGGCGGCGCCGACCCGCCGGGCCAAGCCGCGCGGGACCTGACGTGTACAGCTGTACACATCGATGTGTACGGTCGTACACATGCCCGCGGAGCCCGACCGCCCGGTCCGCCGGCACGACCCCGACCGCCACGACCGGATCGTCGAGGCGGCCATCGACGTCATCGCCGAGCACGGTGTCGCCGGGACGACGCACCGGCTGATCGCCGCCGCCGCGGACGTGCCGCTGGGCTCGCTGACCTACCACTTCACCGGCCTGGACGACCTGCGCGCGCAGGCCTTCGCGCTGCACGCCGAGCGGATGGCGGTGCGGTACGAGGCGCACTTCGCCGCGGTGCGCACCACCGAGGACGTCGTCGACGCGGTCACCGCCCTGGTGCACGCCGACGCCGACGCCGACGACCGGGACTGGGCGGTCGCCTACGAGCTCTACCTGGCCGCGCTGCGCGATCCCTCGCTGCGCACGGTGACCGAGTCCTGGATGCGCCGCAGCCGGAGCGTCCTGGAGCGCTTCGTGGACCCGGTCACCGCCCGCGGCCTCGACGCGCTCGTCGAGGGCCTGGTGATGCACAAGGTGCTCTCCACCGGCCCGGTCTCCCGGGAGCAGACCCGGGAGGTCGTCGCCCGGGCCGTCCGCCCCACCCACCCCGACAGCACCGAGGACGAGGACACCGCATGACGGCCACCGACGCACGCCCGGCACCGAGCGGGAGCCAGGTGCGGGCCGCGAGCCGGGCCACCTACGCGGCGTTCATCGGCTCGGGCTTCGCCTTCGCCAGCTGGGCCTCGCGGATCCCGCAGGTGCGGACCCACCTGGACCTCGGCCCCTCCGAGCTCGGCCTGGTGCTGCTGTCCATCGCGGCCGGCTCGGTCGTCGCGCTGCCGGCCTCCGGACCGCTCATCGCCCGGTTCGGCTCGCGCCGCACGGTCACCGCGATGGCCGTGCTGCTGGCCGTCGCGGTGGCCCTGGTCGCGGCCGGCTCCCAGGTCGGCGTCCTGCTGCTGGTCGTCGGGTTGTTCCTGATGGGCGTGGCCAACGGCGCCTGGGACGTCGCGATGAACGTGCAGGCCGCGGTGGTGGAGCGGCTGCTGGGCCGCGCCGTCATGTCCCGGTTCCACGCCGGCTTCAGCCTCGGCACGGTCGCCGGCGCCGGCGTGGGCGCGGCCATGGTGGCCCTGGACGTGTCCGTGCTGGCCCACCTGCTGGCCGTCGCCGCGCTGGTCGGCGTCGCCGTGCCGCTGGCCGTGCGCGGTTTCGTGCCGGACCTGCACGACGACGGCGGCGGCACGGCGCCGGCTCCCCGGGACAGCGCGCTGCGGGCCTGGCGGGAACCCCGGACCCTGCTGATCGGCGTCTTCGTGCTGGCCTTCGCCTTCGCCGAGGGCGCCGCCAACGACTGGATCAGCGTCGCGCTCATCGACGGGCACGACACCTCCGCCGTGGTCGGCACGCTGGGTTACGCGGCCTTCCTGGTGGCGATGACGGCGGTCCGGTGGGCGGGCCCCGGGCTGCTGGAACGCTGGGGCCGGGTGCCCCTGGTGCGGGCGCTCGCCGTGGTGAGCGTCGCCGGGCTGCTGCTGTTCGTCTTCGGCGGGCACCCGGCGGTGGCCTTCGCCGGCGCCCTGCTGTGGGGAGCCGGCGCCTCGCTGGGCTTCCCGGTCGGGATGAGCGCCGCGGCCGACGACCCGGCCCGCTCGGCCGGCCGGGTCAGCGTGGTCGCCTCGATCGGGTACTGCGCCTTCCTCGGCGGCCCGCCGTTGATCGGCGTCCTCGGGCAGTCCGTCGGGGTGCTGCAGGCGCTCACCGTGGTCGCCGTCCTGCTGGCGGTCGCGACCGCCATCGCCGGCGCGCTCCGGCCTCCGGCCGGCTTCTCCGAGCACGGGGTGTGAGGGGCTCCGCAGTGCCCCCACCCGGCGAACCGGACGGGGACCGGTGAGGATCGACCCGTGACGAGCACCGCGCCGCAGCCGAAGCCCACGACCGACGCCTGGGGCATCGACGCCAGCTGGCTCGACGCCCTCGACGAGGAGCACACCGTCGCCGAGGCGACGATCACCCGGCTGCGGGAGGTCATCGGCACGCCGCCGGAGGACCTGGTCGACCGGGTCCCGATCGTCGCCCGCCCCGGCGACGCCCTCGAGGTCGACCTCGCCGACGTGGAGTGCGAGGACGGGCAGACCCGGCAGGTCGACGGCGAGCTGCCCGAGGACTTCCCCCTCGGCTACCACCGGCTGCGTACGCCCGACGGCCGCGAGCGCCGGCTGATCGTCTCCCCCGGCCGGTGCTGGCTGCCCGAGGGCTGGCGCGCCTGGGGCTGGGCGGTGCAGCTGTACGCGACCCGCGGCCGGGACAGCTGGGGCATCGGCGACCTGGGCGACCTGCGCACCGTGCGCGGGCTCGCGCAGGACCAGGGCGCCGGCTTCGTGCTGGTCAACCCGCTGCACGCGGTGGCGCCGACGCCCGGGCAGGAGGACAGCCCCTACCTGCCGGCCACCCGCCGGTTCCGCAACCCGCTGTACCTCCGGATCGCCGACGTGCCCGGCGCGGACGCCGTCGACGTCGAGGCCGACGCCGGGCGGGCGCTCGGCGACGGTGAGCTGATCGAACGGGACGCCGTCTGGGCGCTCAAGCGCCGGGTGCTGCAGCGCGTCTTCGACGCCGGCACCGACGAGCAGGCCTTCCGCGACTGGTGGTGGCACCAGGGTCAGCCGCTGATGGACTGGGCCACCTGGTGCGCGCTGGCCGACCAGCACGGCCCGGACTGGCACAGCTGGCCCCGGGAGCTGCAGGACCCGCGCGGTGCGGCCGTCCGGGACTTCGCGGCCGCCCGGGACCGGGAGGTCGCCTTCCACGCCTGGCTGCAGTGGCTGCTCGACGTCCAGCTGCGCGCCGCCACCGAGGGCATCACCGTCGTCCAGGACCTGCCCATCGGCGTCGCCGGCGGCGGGGCCGACGCTTGGGCCTGGCAGGACGTGCTGGCCCAGGGGGTGAGCGTGGGCGCCCCGCCGGACGCCTTCAACAGCCAGGGCCAGGACTGGGGCTCCCCGCCGCTGGTCCCCTGGCGGCTGCAGGCCGCCGACTACGAGCCGTTCGTCCAGTCGATCCGGGCGACCATGGCCGGCGCCGGCGGGCTGCGCGTGGACCACGTCATGGGCCTGTTCCGGCTCTGGTGGGTGCCCTCGGAGGGGAGCGCGGCCGACGGCGCCTACGTCCGCTACCCCCACGAGGACCTGCTGGACATCGTCGCGCTGGAGAGCCACCGGGCGCAGGCGATCGTCGTCGGCGAGGACCTCGGGACCGTCGAGGACGGCGTCCGCGAGGCGATGGCCGAGCACGGGATCCTGTCCTACAAGCTGCTCTGGTTCGAGGACGACGACCCGGCCCGCTGGCCGGCCGAGGCGATGGCCGCGGTGACCACCCACGACCTGCCGACCGTCCCCGGGCTGTGGACCGGAGCGGACCTGGCCGAGCAGCGCGAGCACGGGCTCGGCACCGACGAGGAGCTGGAGCGCGGGCGCACCTCGCTGCTGGAGCACCTGGGGAAGGTGCCGAAGAAGGCGGGCCCGGCCAAGGCCGTCGAGCGGGCCTACCGACGGCTGGCCACGGCACCGTGCACGCTGTTGTCGGCCACGCTGGAGGACGCCGTGGCCGAGGAGCGCCGGCCGAACATGCCCGGCACCACCGACCGCCCCAACTGGCGCCTGCCGCTGCCGGTGCCGACCGAGGAGCTGGCCGGCCATCCCGGCGTGCAGTCCGTCGCCCGGGTGCTGGCGGACGGACTGCAGCCGGCGGAGGCACGGACCACCACGGGCGAGCGCGCGCCCCGGGAGGCGTGAGCCGCCCCGGGGTCAGCCCTGGATGAAGGCCAGCAGGTCGGCGTTGATCGTCTCGGCCTGGGTGGTCGGCATGCCGTGCGGGAAGTCCGTGTAGGTCTTCAGCGTCCCGTTCTTCAGCAGCTCCGCCGACAGCGGCCCGGCGTCGGCGTACGGGACGATCTGGTCGTCCTCGCTGTGCATGACCAGCACCGGGACGGTGATCTTCTGGAGGTCGTCGGTGAAGTCGGTCTGGGAGAAGGCGACGATGCCGTCGTGGTGCGCCTTGATGCCGCCCGTCATGCCCTGCCGCCACCAGTTCTGGATGACCGCCTCCTGCGGCTCCACCCCGGGCCGGTTGAACCCGTAGAACGGTCCGGCGGCCAGGTCGCGGTAGAAGGTCGACCGGTTGGTGGCCACCTGGACCTGGAAGCCGTCGAACACGCTCTTGGGCAGTCCGCCGGGGTTGGCGTCGGTCTGCACCATCAACGGCGGCACCGCGCTGATCAGCGCGGCCTTGGCGACCCGGTCCTCGCCGTGCCGGCCGAGGTAGCGGGCGACCTCCCCGCCCCCGGTCGAGTGGCCGACGTGCACCGCGTCCCGCAGGTCCAGGTGGGCGGTCAGCGCGGCCAGGTCGTCGGCGTAGTGGTCCATGTCGTGCCCGTCGGCGACCTGGGTCGAGCGGCCGTGACCACGCCGGTCGTGGGCGATCACGCGGTAGCCGTGCTGCAGGAAGAACATCAGCTGCGCGTCCCAGTCGTCGGAGGACAGCGGCCAGCCGTGGCTGAAGACGATCGGCTGGCCGGTCCCCCAGTCCTTGTAGAAGATCTCGACGCCGTCGGGGGTGGTGACGAAGGGCATGGGGGCTCCTCTGCGGTGCGGGACTCTGCGTGGTGCGTTCCGGACGCTAAGCGCCGGAGCTGAACGCCGGGTGGACCCTCCGTGACGGGCTCAGGACCGTGGCTGCCGACCCCCCGACCCCGGCGGGCGTGACCGGTGGGAGCCTTTACACGGCCGGGCGTGGCCCCCCAGGATCGTCGTCGTCAGGGCAGCGTCGCCGTGGTCCCACCCTGGGAGCGCCCGTGGTCACCCTCCTGGACACCGATCAGCTCCCTCCCGCCGAGCGCCGTCCGGCCCAGGTCGTCGCCCGGCTCGAGGCCGCGCTGGTGTCCCGGGTCCGTCTCGCCGACCCCGGCGCCGCCCGGCACGCGCGGCTGGACGCCTGGGACGTCGGCGGGCTGCCGGTGCTGCGGGCCGACCTGGCCGGGGACCCCGTGCTGTCCCGCTCGGCGCGGGGCGCACGGGAGGACGTCGCGCCGGCCGTCTCCTTCGCCGTCCAGGAGGTCGGCGTGGGCATGCAGGAGCAGTTCGGCACCCGGCGGACGGTGCCGCGCGGCGGGCTGGTGCTCACCGAGGTCGCCGCGCCCTACGAGTACCGCTGGGTCGGCTCCGGGGTGTGCCGCGCCCTGCAGGTGCCGGTGAGCCGGCTCGGGCTGCCGGTCGACGACGTCCGCCGGGCCCTGCCGCTCGCGCACCGCAGCCCGCTGTACGGACTGGTGCGCGCCCATCTCACCGAGGTCACCCGCGATGCCGGGCGGCTGTCCCGGGAGCCGCAGGTGCACGCGCTGGCCTCGGCCACGGTCGACCTCGCCCGGGCACTGCTCGTCTCGGCGGCCGGCCCGCCGCGGTCGGTGGAGGACGTGGCCGCCGAGACGCTGCTGACCCGGGTGCGCAGCTACGTCCGCCAGCACCTCACCGACCCGGGCCTGGACGCCGAGCAGGTCGCGGCCGCGCACGCGATCTCGGTGCGCCAGCTCTACCGGGCGTGCGCCACGGCGCACGTCAGCCTGGAGCAGTGGATCATCCACCAGCGGCTGGAGGGCGCGCGGGCCGAGCTGGCCGCCCCGCGCAGCCGGGACCGGTCGATCGCGGTGATCGCCCGGCACTGGGGGTTCACCGACCCCTCCTACTTCAGCCGTCGCTTCCGGGCGACCTTCGGGCTCACCCCGCGCGACTGGCGGCGGGCGGGGGCAGGCGCGCCGGTGCTCCCCCGGCCGCGCACCGAGCTTGACCTCAGCGCCGGGCGCCCGGGCCCGCCGGCTGCGCACTGACCCGTCGCGCGGTGTCGAACACGTGTTCGACGACGTGAGAGCATCGTGCGGTGGCGGGCGGGATGAACCGGGGGCAGCACGGTGGGTCGCTGGCCGACCGCGCAGCCCGCTCCGGCGTGCCCGCTCCTCCGCTCCCGCCCGACCCGCCACCGGTCCGCCGACCGGCCGGGGAGGGGCACGGCCGGCACTGCTGGGTGCACGACCCGCCGGACGCGCCGGGCACCTGGCCCGGGCTGCTGGTCGAGTGGCGGCACCGGGAGGACGGCTGGCACGGCCGGGTCGCCTACACCGTCGTCGGGGTCCACGGCCCGGTGCTGGTGGAGGCGTGGCTCCCGGCCGAGCAGCTGAAGCAGGGCTGACGGGCCCGTTTGCGGGGGCACCACCGCGGGATACGGGGGAGGACATGACCAGCCCACACGACGAACCGACGCTGGACGACGTGATCCTCCCCGAGGAGCCGGTGACCCGGGACCGCACCCAGCACGCCAAGGACCCGCACCCCTCCGACGAGGTGCTCGAGCACCGCACCGAGCTCGAGCGGCAGGCCGTCGGCTCCGACGACGCCAACCCGGCCGGCGCCTACGAGCACGACGCGACCGAGGGCACCGAGGACACCACGGCCTGACCTGCGTCCGCCTGGGAGGCCGCCGCTCAGCGGCCTCCCAGGGGACGCGTCCGGCCGAGCACCAGGCTGAGCAGCAGGGCGGCGAGCGTCGAGCTCCCCGCGAGCACGACGACACCGGACCACCCGGCGTCGGACCACGCTCGGCCGGCGAGCGTGCCGCCGACCGAGGACCCGACGTAGTACCAGAACGAGTACAGCGACGCGGCCTGCCCGACCGCACGGCCACCGAGCTGGGCACGCGCCGCCACCCAGCCGCTGGCCACCCCGTGGGCGGCGAAGAAGCCGGTGGTCAGAACGCACAGGCCCAGCACCACGCACCAGAGCGGCGCGGGCAGGGTCAGCGCGATGCCGGCCGCCATCAGGCCCACCGCGACGGGGACGACCAGCCGGCGACCGAACCGCTCGGCCAGCGCGCCGGCGGTCGGTGAGCTCGCCGACCCCAGCAGGTAGGCCAGGAACACCAGTCCGGCCAGCGCCGGGGACAACGCGTAGGGCGCCGCCTCCAGCCGGAAGGTGCCCGCGTTGTAGACCGCGACGAACCCGCCCATCAGCAGCGCCGCGATGCCGTACAGCGCCAGCAGTGCCGGGTCGGTGAACGCCGCGCCCAGCTGCCGCAGCAGCGATCCGGAGCGGGTCACCGGGACGAAGCGCCGCGAGGGCGGCAGCAGCAGCCGGACGGCGACCGCGCAGCCGACCGCGAGGACCGCGGCACCGCCGAGCGCCGTCCGCCAGCCGCCGAGCTCGGTGAGGAAGCCGCTGAGCAGCCGGCCGGTCAGCCCGCCCAGCGCCGTCCCGCTGACGTACAGGCCGATCGCCCGGGAGCTCACCCCCGGGTGCAGCTCCTCGCGCAGGTAGGCGACCGCGACGGCGGGCAGGCCGGCCAGCGCGAAGCCCTGCAGCCCGCGCAGCACCAGGAGCACCCACCAGGCCGGGGCCAGGGCGATCAGCACCGCCAGCACCGCGGCGGAGGCGAGGCTGGCCTGCAGGATGCCGGTGCGGCCGCGCCGGTCGGAGACGGGTCCGAGCACCAGCAGCCCGACGGCGAGGGCGCCGGTGCTGATCGAGATGACCAGCGTCGAGGAGGCCGGGGAGACGCCGAACGAGCGGGCCAGCTCCGGCAGCAGTGCCTGCGGGGCGTACAGCGTCGCGAACACCGCGATGCCCGCCAGGAACACCGCGACCGCCGCCCGCCCGAAACCGGGCTCACCGACCCGGTGGCCCGCCCACTCCTCGGTCACGCCGTGCAGACTGCTCCTGTGAGCGGGCCCACCCGGGCAGCGGTCGGGACGCCGGCTAGGTGACCAGCTCGACGGAGCCCGGGTCCAGCGCCGCACGGGCCACCGCGGCGATCAGCCCGACCCGCAGCTCCTCGACGATCCGGACGAGCGCGACCCAGGCGGTGCGGTCGCCGTTGCCCGCCGGGGGCTGGTTGGCTGGACCGGTGCCGCGACTGGAGCCCGGGGACGTCGCCTGCTGGGTGCTCAAGAGCCGAGCGGCGCCGGAGCAGATCGTGCCCGGCTGGCGACCGGGCAGCGAGCACGAGCTCGACCGGTGCGTCCGCCGCAGCTACCGGCTGGAGCTGATGACCCCGGGCCAGCCCTGCCTGCTGTGGGTCAGCGGCGCGCACGACCCGGGGGTGCACGCCCTCGGCGAGGTGACCGCCGCCCCGGCCGAGGGCGACGACGGCCCGGTGGTCGGCGTGCGGCTCACCCGGCTCGCCGAGCCGGTGGCCCGTGCCGAGCTGCTCGCCTCCCCGGCGGCCCGGGACGCGGAGGTGCTGCGGATGCCGGCCGGCAGCAACCCCTCGTGGCTGACGGCCGCGCAGTACGCAGCCGTCCTCGGCCTGCTCGGGCCGGTCAGGAGCCCCGCGGCGCGTCCATGACCATCGCCGCGGAGCGGGCGGTCACCCGCACACCCCGCCGCCTGCTCAGCTGCGGCTGGGACCATGGCTCCCCGTGACAGACAGCCGGTACCGGTGGGGCGGACTCGCCTGGGTCCTGACCCTGCAGTTCTTCGTCGTCGAGGCGATCGCGGCCGCGCGGTACGGCGGCTACTCCTACTCGGCGGACGTGATCAGCGACCTGGGGACGGCGGGCTCCGCGGCCCGGCTGCTGATGAACGGCTCGTTCGTGCTGCAGGGGGTGCTCATCGCCGCCGGCGTCCTGCTGCTGGGGCCCGGGCTCGCCGGGAACGGGGGGCGGCTGGCCCGGGTGCTGCTGGTGCTCGCCGGCCTCGGCGTCCTGCTGGTGGGGCTGGTCCCCTCCGACGGCAACGCCACGGTGCACGAGGTCGCCGCCGCCGTGCACCTGCTGGCCGGGGCGATCGGGCTGATCGCGGTGGCCTACGCGGTGCGCCCCCGGTCGGAGGGCCTCGGGACCACCCTCGCCGTCCTCGGCCTGGTCGGGGTCGTCGGCACCATCTTCTTCGGCTCGGCGGTCTTCCTCGGTCTGGGTGAGGGCGGCATGGAACGCGTCGCCGCCTACGTCATCCCGATCGGGCTGGCCGTGGCGGGAGCCGCCCTGTGGCGGCAGAAGGACGACTGGCTCGCGCTCACCAACCCCGACGGCAGCCCCAGCCGCCGGCAGCTGCGGGAGGACGCCCGGATCGAGCGCGCCCAGCGGGCGGCCGAGCGGGACGCCGCGCTGGAGGCGGCTGCCCGCCGCGCCGCCGAGCGACCCGCGACGCCCCCGGCCCCGCCCGCCCCGGGCGACGACGACGAGGCGGACGACTTCGACCCCGACGACCCCTGGGCTCCCCGCCGCCGCTGAGGCCGGCGGCGAGCCGCTGCACGGGGGCACCGCCGGCGAGGTGCCGGAGCTCCCCGGCGGCCACGGACGAACGGCACCGCCGGCGTCCTCACCGCTTGACCGCCCGCACGACCGCCCCGTGCATGCCGTCGGCCACCTCGTGGGTGAACACCACCTCCGGGTCGGTGAAACCGGCCGCCCGCAGACCGGTCAGGTACTCGGACACCGACAGCGCACCCGCGATGCACCCCACGTGGCTGCCGCGCTCGGCGCGCTCCGCCGGGGTCAGGTGGTCCTCGGCGACGACGTCGGAGATGCCGAAGCGGCCGCCGGGCGCGAGGACCCGGTACGCCTCGGCCAGCACCCGCGGCTTGTCCGGCGACAGGTTGACCACGCAGTTGCTGATGACCACGTCGACGGACCCGTCGGCGAAGGGCAGCGCCTCGATCTCCCCGCGGCGGAACTCCACGTTGGTGGCACCTGCCCGGGCGGCGTTGGCGCGGGCGAGCGCGAGCATCTCCTCGGTCATGTCCACGCCGTAGGCGAAGCCGGTGGGCCCGACCCGGCGGGCGGACAGCAGGACGTCGATGCCGCCGCCGGACCCCAGGTCCAGCACCCGCTCCCCCGGCCGCAGGTCCGCCACGGCCATCGGGTTACCGCAGCCGAGGCTGGCGGCCACCGCGGCGGCGGGCAGGTCGGCGGTCTCCCCCTCGGCGTAGAGCCCGGCGCCGAAGCGCTCGTCGACCTCGAGGGCCCCGGGCGCGCAGCTGCCCGCACTGCAGCAGCCGGCGGCAGCCGCCGGGTCCCCGGCCACGGCGCGCGCGGCCTCGGCGTAGCGCTCCCTCACGGCGTCCCGGACGGCGTCGGTCTCCATGGGTCCTCCCCTCAGCGCATCGACGTCCGTCGATGCCTTGGTGGGGTCAGCCTGGCTGCAGACATCGACGAGTGTCAATGGCCCATGGCACGATGGCCCGGTGACCGCCACCCTGGCCTCCTGCTGCTCGCCGCTCCAGCGCGCGCCGCTGTCGCCGGAGGACGCCCAGGCACTCGCCCGCACGCTCAAGGCGCTGGCCGACCCGACCCGGTTGCGGCTGGTCTCGCTGGTCGCTGCGCACGGCGGGGAGGCGTGCGTCTGCGACCTGACCGAGACGGTCGGGCTGAGCCAGCCGACCGTCTCCCACCACCTCAAGGTGCTCGTCGACGCCGGCCTGATGAGCCGCGACAAGCGTGGCGTGTGGGCCTGGTACTCCCTGGTGCCCGGCGCGCTCGACGCCGTGGCCGGCGTGCTGACCACCGGCGGCTGACCCGGTACCGCGCGGTCGCCGCGCGGCGATGTCAGACGGGCGAGCCGGCCTCCTGCGGCACCGCGGCCGGCCGGCGCGCCCGCCCCCGCCGGCGGGAGAGCGCGACACCGGCCAGGCAGACCACCCCGCCCACGACGGCGAGCGCGGGCGGGACCTCGTCGAGCAGCCACCAGCCGAGCAGCACGACGATCGGGGGCACCAGGTAGGTGGTCGCACCCAGCCGGCCGGCGTCGGTCCGGGAGAGCGCGTAGGCCCAGGTGCTGAAGGCCAGCGCCGTGGGGACGGCGCCGAGGTACACCATCCCGGCGATCGAGGACCCGGGCGCCGACCCCAGGTCGGCGACCAGGGCGCCCGCCCACGGCAGGCAGCAGACCGCGCCCATCGCACACGCGGTGGAGGTGACCTGCAGCGCCGGCAGCCGGCGCAGCAGCGGCTTCTGCGCGACCACCCCGGCGGCGTAGGTGACCGCTGCGACCACGCACAGCACGACGCCGACGAGGTCGGCCCCGGCGTCCCGGGTGGCGAAGCCGATGAGCAGGACCCCGCAGAACGCGACCCCGAGCCCGACCACCAGCCAGCGCGGGAAGCCCTCGCCGAGCAGCAGCCCGGCGAAGACCGCGATCAGCACCGGGCCGATGTTCACCAGCATCGCGGTGGTGCCGGCGTCGAGGTGCTGCTCGGCGGCGTTGAGCGCCAGGTTGTAGATGCCGAACCAGCCCACCCCGCAGACCACCAGCAGCCGCCACTCCCCCGCGGTGGGCCGGGTCCAGCCCCGCGGGACGAGCAGCGCGCCGAGCACGACCGTGCCGACGGCGAGCCTGCCCAGCGCCAGCGCCCCCGGGGAGAAGTCCTCCCCCACCGCCCGGATGCCGATGAACGCCGACGCCCAGGCCAGCACGGTGACCGCGACGGCGAGCAGGGTCAGTGGGACGCGGGTCGCGGTGGGCACGAGGAGGACCCTAGGGACACCCGCCGACCGGTTCCGGCGGTTTCCGGCCGTGGCACCCGGGCTGGCCGTCCTGCCCCGGACATCGGCCGGATCGTTGCGGTGGTCCCGGCCTGTCGGTGCGGTGCGGCACCATGCCGGCATGCCCACGGAGTCCCGCCACCTGACCGTGTCCATCCAGCGACCGGCGGGCCAGGTGTACGCCTACGCCCGGGACCCGGCGCACCTGCCCGCGTGGGCGGCGGGCCTCGCCGCGGGCATCCGGCGGGAGCGCGGCGAGTGGGTGGCCGACTCCCCGATGGGCCGCGTCCTGGTGCGGTTCGTCCCGGTCAACGAGTACGGCGTGCTGGACCACGACGTCGTCCTCCCCGACGGGACCGTGACGACCAACCCGGTGCGGGTGCTCGCCGACGGGGAGGACAGCGAGGTCGTGTTCACGCTGCGTCGCCGGCCCGGGACGACTGACGAGGCGTTCGCCGCCGACGCAGCCGCCATCCGCGCGGACCTCGACACCCTCAAGCGGGTGCTGGAGACGGACTGACCGCGCTGCGGTGTTGCTCAGAGCAACCAACCAGCCGCGCAACGTGCCCGCCGAGCAGGGTCCGCCTGGCTGTTCACCGGGAGTCCAGCACTCGCTCACACACCGTTCGCAGCGCTCGCACAGCGTCCGCGGTGCGACCGGGCACGGGGCCCGGCGCGGAGAGGACCTGATGTCGATCCGGATCGGACGTCGGCAGGCACTGCCTGCCTGCCTGGCTGCCGCGCTCGTCGGTGGCGCTGTCGCGATCGCGCTGCCCACCACCGCCCTGGCCGGCGGGAACGGCCACGGGCACGGCCACGCGCGCAACGTCATCTTCATCAACGGCGACGGCATGGCCGCCGCCCACCGGGAGGCCGCCCGGCTGGCCCTGGCCGGCTACGACGGCGACCTGACGATGGACTCGCTGCCGGTCACCGGTCTGCAGACCACCGACCCGCGGGACCCCGACGACGCGATCACCGACTCCGCCGCGGCGGCGACCGCGTGGGCCACCGGACAGAAGACCTACAACGGCGCGATCAGCGTCGACGTCGACGGCAACCCGCTGCTCACCCTGGGCGCCGAGGCAGAGGCCGCGGGCAAGGCCACCGGGATCGTCACCACCGCCCAGGTCACCGACGCCTCCCCTGCCGCCTTCTTCTCGACCACCCCCGACCGCGGCCTGGAGGACCAGATCGCCGAGCAGTACCTGGAGGTCACCAAGCCCGAGGTCATCCTCGGCGGCGGCGAGGACTGGTGGCTGCCCGCCGGCAACGAGGGCGTGTACCCGCCCCGCACCGCTGCGGAGCAGGGCAGCGAGACCGACCCCGAGGTCAGCCGCAGCACCCGGGGTGACCTGATCGCGGAGGCTGAGGGCCTCGGCTACCAGTACGTCACCGACGCCGCCTCGCTGGCCGCCGCCGACGGCGACCAGCTGCTCGGGCTGTTCTCCAACGAGGAGATGTTCCAGCAGCGCCCCGAGGGCGAGGGCGACGAGTACGCCCCGGTCGTGCCGCTGGCCGACATGACCTCCAAGGCGCTGGACACCCTCTCCACGGACCGCGACGGGTTCTTCCTCCTCGTCGAGGAGGAGGCGGTGGACGAGATGTCCCACGCGAACAACGCGACCCAGATGCTGAGGGCCATGGCTGCGCTCGACGACGCGGTGCAGGTCGCCCGGGACTACGTCGCCGAGCACCCGGACACCCTGCTCGTCGTCACCGGTGACCACGAGTGCGGCGGGCTGACCGTCGAGGGCGTCGACGACGCCGACGAGAGCGGCCCCGGCGGGACCCTCGCCGGCACCCCGGCCGTCGAGGACCAGATCTCCGGTGAGGACGGGCCGTTCGCCGTCGCCGGCAGCGACCAGCGGTTCGTCCTGGACTGGACGACGTCCGGCCACACCGGCGTCCCGACCGTGGTCACCGCCGAGGGCGTCGGCAGCGACGCGCTGGTCGGCTACCACCCGAACACCCACCTGCACGACGTGATGCACCAGGTGCTGTTCGACCGCTGACGAAGGACCCCCTCCCTCGAGCTCGCGGCGGGCCCCGGGGAGGGGGCCGTTCCAGCACGTCACGGGCCGTCCCGGGAGTCCGGGGCGGCCCCTCGTGCGTCCTCCTCCGGACGCGGACCGGCCCGGCTCCCGAGGTCGGGAGCCGGGCCGGCCGGGGCGTGCGACTAACGCGAGCGGTCGTTCCGGTCGAGGTCGGAGGGGTCCGCCCCGCCGGCGTCGACGACGTGCCGGCCGGTGGAGCCCAGGGCAGGCCCGGTCCCTCCGGCGAAGCCCTCCTCGGCGGCCAGCGACTTCCGCATCTCTGCCGGTGCGACGACCCGGGCGAGATGCCAGCCGGCCACCGCCACGATCGACCCCAGGGCGATGCCGCCGAGCGAGTACTCGTCGCTGAACACCAGGTTCACGTTGCCGATCCCGATGATGATCCCGGCCGCGAGCGGCACCAGGTTGATCGGGTTGGCGAAGTCGACCCGGTTCTCCTTCCAGATCTTGGCGCCGAGCAGTCCGATCATCCCGTAGAGCACGACGGTGATCCCGCCGAGCACCCCGCCGGGGATCGCGTTCACCAGGGCACCGAACTTGGGGCAGAGGCCGAGCAGCAGCGCCACGATCGCGGCGACGTAGTAGGCCGCGGTGGAGTAGACCCGGGTCGCGGCCATGACGCCGATGTTCTCCGCGTAGGTCGTGGTCGGGGAGCCACCCACCGAGGTGGCGATGACGGTGCCCAGACCGTCGGCGAAGATCGCCCTGCCGAGCACCGGGTCGAGGTCGCGCTTGGTCATCGCCGCGACCGCCTTCACGTGACCGGCGTTCTCCGCGATCAGCGCGATGACCGCCGGCAGCACGAGCAGGCTGAAGTTCACCGAGAAGTGCGGCGCGGTGAAGTCCGGCAGGCCGACCCAGTCCGCCGACCCGACGCCGGACAGGTCCAGCCGGTCGTGGGTGGTCGCCTCGGTGGCACCGCCGAGCACCGAGGTGATCGGACCGGCGGTGGCGTCGAGCAGAGCGGACAGCAGGTAGCCGAAGACCAGCCCCAGCAGGATGGAGATGCGGGCCCAGAAGCCGCGCAGCATCAGCGAGGCGAGGATGACGAAGACCATCGTCGCCAGCCCGACCCACTGGTCCTGCGGCCAGTAGGTGTTGGCCACGACCGGCGCCAGGTTGAACCCGATGATCAGGACGACCGCGCCGGTGACCGCGGGCGGCAGGACCGCGTTCACCAGCCGCGGCCCGGCAGCCTGGATCAGCAGACCGACCAGCGCCAGGACGACGCCCGAGACGAGGATCGCGCCGACGACGTCCCCGGAGTTGCCGCCGTTGGCCCGGATCGCCAGCACGCCGCCGACGAAGGCGGCGCTGGTGCCGAGGTAGGAGGGCACCTTCCCCTTGACGACCAGCAGGAAGACGATGGTCGCGACGCCGCTCATCATGATCGCGAGGTTGGGGTCCAGCCCCATGATCAGCGGGAAGACGAAGGTCGCCCCGAACATCGCGACGACGTGCTGGGCGCCGATCCCGATCGTGCGCGGCCAGGAGAGCCGTTCGTCCGGCGCCACCGACTCCCCTACGGGCGGGGTCTTGCCATCCCCGTACAGCTTCCAGCCCAACGCCATCAGGTCCTCCTCGAACGGCCGCTGAGCCAAGTAGCTCAGCGCTGAGGAATCGCACGATGTCAGCCTTGCCGCGCGTGCACCAGAGGTCCGGTGTCACGTTCGTGTTTCGGCTCCCGCGCACGGACCCGCCCATGGCCTCGTCCCCGGGGGCCGCGGAGCGTGGCGCGGGCAGGGACGAGGTCTCCTAGACCAGCGACTCCAGCCCGTCGTCCAGGACCAGGGCCGCGATGCTCTCCACCGGCGGCCGGTGCGGCTGGTCCAGCCCCCGCATCCGCGCCGCGTGCAGGGCCAGCAGCAGGTTCAGCCGCAGCGTCGGGTCGGTGGTGAAGGGGCCGAGCAGCCGCTCGAGCTTGCCGATCCGGTAGCGCATCGTGTTGTAGTGGAAGTGCAGCCGGCGGGCGGACTCCGCGACGTTGAGGTTGGTCTCCAGCAGGACCCGGAGCGTGTCGCGCAGGTCGGTCGAGTCCGGGTCGCCGGAGTCGGCCAGCGGACCGAGCACCTCGTCGACGTAGGAGCGCAGCTCGTTGCTGTCCGGGATCAGCGACAGCAACCGGAAGACCCCGAGCTGGTCGAAGTGGGTGACCGCGTGCCCGCCGTGGATCTCCTGGCCCACGACCAGCGCCCGCTGCGCCTGCTGGTAGGCCTCCGCCAGCGCCGACAGCGACTCCGCCGGGCGCCCGATCCCGGTGCCCAGCAGCCGGCCGACCCGGCGCAGTCGCGCGTTGACCCGGGCGGTGACCGCGGCGACCAGGGCGGAGAGCTCCTCCGGGGTGCGCCCGTCCAGCGGCAGCACGGTGACGATCTCGGTCGCCAGACCCGCGACCGCGGCGCCGGCCACCTCGGCGTCCACCGCGGCACGCCAGCCGTCGGCGAGGCGGTCCAGCACGTCCAGCGCCCGCGTGGGGTCGGCGCTGGCGTCGGCGACCGTCTCGGTGCCGCTCACCAGGACGACGACCGGCCCGTCGAGCCGCCAGCCGAAGGACCGGGTGTAGGCCAGCGTCCGCTCGGTGTGCCCGACGACGCCCCCGACCAGCCGGCGCACCAGGTCGCCCTGGAAGCGCAGCTCGACCGAGTGCACGGCCTGCGAGCGGATCTCCGACAGCGCAGCGATGACGGCGGCCTGCTCGAGGACCGCACCGGCACCGAGCAGCATCGGACCGTGCCGGTTGACCGCGACCAGCCAGCCGTGCCGCTGCTCGCCGGCCATGATCGGCGCGACGGCGTACTCCCCGGTCCCGCCGGGCAGCTCGTGGTGCCCGGGGACGAGCAGGATGCCGTCGGCCGGCGACAGGTCGGCGTCGGCGAGCACGTCGGCCGGGGTGACCACGCTCTGGTCGGCCCGGTTGCCCGACAGCCGCCGGGACGGCGTCAGGTCGGCGAAGGCGTCGTCCGCCGCCGCGTCCAGCAGCCACAGCCAGTCGCGGATCTCCGCGACCTCCTCCTGGGGGCCGGCGCTGAACGCGACCTCGCGGTCCGGCCCCAGCCCCAGCACCGCGGCGCCGGCGAGGATGGTGGACGCCTGGGCGGTCACCTCGGCCAGCCCACCGCCGGACAACGCGACGTCGATGAACTGGTTGTGCATCCGGTTGGCGAGCGACAGCGCCTGGGTCTGCTTGTCGATGATCGCGCCGAGCACCTCGGCGACGACCTCGTCGAGCCGGGTGCTGCTGGGCAGCGCGACCACCGGGAAGCCGCGGCGGTCGGCCTCGGCGAGGACCTCGGCCGGCATCTCCCCCGCCACGCTGGCCGGGCCGACCTCCGACCGATAGGCCAGCGCGCCGCTGCCCCCGCGGTGCAGCCGCTCGATGAGCGCCCGGCTCTGCGCCGGGTCCGCCTGCGGCAACCGGCCGCCCAGCACGACCAGCACGTCCGGGCCGGCGCCGGTGAGCGGCTCCGCCGGGTCGTCGACCGCGACGTGCCGCACGATGCGCCGGGTACCGGTGGCACCCCCGACGACGATCGAGCCCTCGAGGCCGGGCAGCTGCAGCAACTGGTCGACGGTGAGCCCCATGCTGTCCTGCATGGTGCTCCGGTCGGCCGGCGGGACCTGCGACAGGACTGGTTCGGCAGAGGGCGACACGGTACTGAAAGTAGCCGCCCGATCGCTGTGAGCGGCGTAGATCACCGATGCCTCACGTTCAGTCACTGTACGTACCCCCAAAACGCCGCGCACGAGACATCTGCGCGAGATTCTGTCAGACGTCTCTGGACGGCAGTAGCCGAGCTTGGCGAGAATCGCCATACAGGCATCGGGGACTCGCCTCTTAGGTTCGTCCTCCGGGACCTGTTCCGGCTGGGATGGTAGGCCGCCCGTGATCCTGCGGGTCGGTCGACCTCCGACCGGACGGACGAACCGGGACGGGGCCGGCCCACCAGCGGGCTCCGTCGACCGCACGGGTGGAGGGCACATGCGCACCTACGAGAGCGCCGGCGGAGACACTGCCGCCGGTACCCAGCAGACCACGACCCACCGCACTCCGCACTCCGGGCGGGCGGCACGAGCGGGCGTACCCACGATCCGCCTGCCTCACACCAGGGATCGGCACGGATCTGAGCACGGCCGCGCATCCGTGCCGGCCCAGGCCAGCACCGGCGTCGCCGAGCTCCTCCGCGGCCCCGTCCGGTCCGCCCGGGTGCTGCTCAGCGTGCCGGCGGCGGTGTACCTCACCGTGCAGACGCCCTCCGGTCCCGACGTCGTCGGCGTGCTGGCCTCCGATGCGGCCCGGCTGCCACTGGGGTGCGTGCTGTTCCGGCCCTCGAACGGGCGGCCCTTGGTGTCCGTGCCCAGCGGCGCACCCGCGCAGGTCGGCGGTGGCCGGCTGGTGGTCGGTGACCTGACGGTGAGCGCCGCCTCCTGGTGGGACCCGCGACCCAAGCTGCCGACCGCGCAGCCGGCGTTGCTGCCCGAGGGGGTCCGCCAGCTGCGCGCGGCGCTCTACGGCGAGGGCGTGCCGCACAGCGCGTTCGTGCTGCCGGGCCTGCCCAGCGGTCCCAGCGGCCCGCTCGCCGCGTTGCGTGGCGCGGTCCGCCGGGCCGACCTCGACGCTGCGCTGCGCACCGCCACCCGGCTCATCGGGCTGGGCCCCGGGCTGACCCCGGCGGGTGACGACGTGCTGGCGGGGACCACGGCCGGGCTGGTGCTGCTCGGCCACCCTGCGGCCGAGCGCTTCGGCGCCGGGGTGACCGCGCTGGCCGCCGGCCGGACCACCGAGCTCTCCCGGGCGCTGCTGCGGCATGCCGCGGCCGGCCGGGTCAGCGGCGAGTTCGCCGCGGTGCTCCGGGGGCTGGTCGGCGACGGGGCGCTCGCCCCGGCCATCCGGGCGCTGCTGGCGACCGGTTCGACCAGTGGCCGGGCTCTCGGACTGGGGTTGTGCACCGCCATCGACCTGGTGGACCGCACCACGCGCCCGCGCTGACCGCCTCGGCCCGGGTCAGCCGCCCGGGCCGGGGAGCAGCGGGCCCAGCGAGTCCCACTGCGCGATCTGGCAACCGGTGGTGCGGGCGAGCACCAGGTCGACGTCGTCCCCGGCCCACCGGCCGGTGACCTGCGCGGTCTGCGGCCCGCCGTACCGCTGGCTGCGGCCGGCGCAGCCGACGACGGCGGGGCCGCAGCCGCGCCGTCGTCCGAGCCACAGGTGACCAGCAGGACATCCAGCGCGCCCCTCAGCACGGCCCCCGTGGCGGGGGCACGGGGGTCCTCTCAGATGCGGGAGGCGGCGATGCTGGTGACCAGGATCGCCCGCGCGCCCAGCTCCCAGAGCTCGTCCATCACCCGGTTGGTGTCGTCCTTGAGCACCATGGCGCGCACGGCGGACCAGTTCTCGGTCTGCAGCGGGCTGACCGTCGGCCCCTCGAGGCCGGGGGTGAGTGCGGTGGCCCGGGCCAGCAGCTCGTCGGGGCAGTCGTAGTCCAGCATCACGTACCGCCGGGCGACCAGGACACCCTGCAGCCGGCGGCGCAGCTGGGCGACGGCGGGGACGTCCTCGGCACCGGCCCGGCGGACCAGCACCGCCTCGCTGGCCAGCACCGGGTCACCGATGATCCGCAGCCCGGCCGCGCGCAGCGTCGTCCCGGTCTCGACGACGTCGCACACCGCGTCGGCCACGCCCAGCCGGCAGGCGGTCTCCACCGCACCGTCCAGCTTGACCACCGAGGCCTTCATGCCGGACTCGTCCAGGAAGCGCTGCAGCAGCCCCGGGTAGGCGGTGGCGATCCGCTTGCCCTCCAGCTTGGCGACCTCGTCGACCGGGGAGTCGGCCGGGCTGGCGAAGCGGAACGAGGAGCGGCCGAAGCCCAGCGGCATGACCTCGGCGGCGACCGTGCCCTCGCCGTCCGCCGGCGTGGTCTCCAGCAGCATGTCGCGGCCGGTGATCCCGACGTCCAGGGTGCCCGCGGCGACGTAGACGGCGATGTCCCGCGGCCGGAGGTAGAAGAACTCGGTGTCGTTCTCCGGGTCGTAGACCGCCAGCTCGCTGGTGGTGCGGCGCTGCCGGTAGCCGCTCTCGGCGAGCATCGCCGCCGCCGGTTCGCTCAGGACGCCCTTGTTGGGCACGGCGACGCGCAGCAACTGCAGTTCCCTTCCTCAGGCTCGGTCCGGGAGACCCCGGCCCTCCTGCAGGGGCCCGCGCCGAGGGTGCGAGGCGTGGGGGGCAGGAGGGTCCTTCCTCAGAGGTGAGCGTAGACGTCGTCGAGCGAGAGCCCGCGCGTGAGCATGAGCACCTGGACCCGGTAGAGGAGCTGGCTGATCTCCTCCGCCGTCCGGCCGGCGTCCTCGAACTCGGCGGCCATCCAGGACTCGGCGGCCTCCTCCACGACCTTCTTGCCGGCGGCGTGCACGCCGTCCCGCACGGCGGTGACCGTGCCCGACGCCGGGTCGCCGGCCGCCACCTTGCCGCTCAGTTCGGTGAAGAGCTCGTCGAACGACTTCACGCCTGCGCCACGCCGAAGCCGGTGCTCTGCCGGGGGGTGCGCAGCTCACGCAGCACGAGAGCCGTGGTCAGCGCGGCGGCGGTGGCCTCCCAGCCCTTGTCCTCGGCCGAGTCGGCCATGCCGGCCCGGTCGCGGGCCTGCTGCTCGCCCTCGGTGGTGAGCACGCCGTTGCCCACCGGCTTGCCCGAGTCCAGCGCGACGCGGGTCAGGCCGGCGGTGAAGGAGTCGCAGACGTACTCGAAGTGCGGGGTCCCGCCGCGCACCACGACGCCGAGGGCGACGACGGCGTCGTGGGTGGCGGCCAGCGCCTGGGCGACCACCGGCAGCTCGATGGCGCCGGGCACCCGCACGACGGTCGGCGTCGGGACGCCGGAGGCCTCGGCGCAGGCGACGGCCCGGCTGAGCAGAGACTCGGTGATCTCCGCGTGCCAGGTGGTGGCCACGATGCCCAGGGTGAGCCCTGCGGCGTCGACCGGCTGCTGGGCGGGCGCTCCGGAGCCGCTCATGCGGGCTGCTCGTTCTGGCGCATCGGGACGTCGCTCCCCTCGGCGGCCGCAGGGCCGTCCGGTTCGATGATCTCCAACAGGTGTCCCATCCGGTCCCGCTTGGTGCGCAGGTAACCGACGTTGTCCGCGGTCACGTGCGTCGGCAGCGAGACCCGGCCGGTAATCTTGAGACCGTAGCCCTCCAGCCCGGCGCGCTTGGCCGGGTTGTTGGTCAGCAGCCGCATGGTGTGCACGCCGAGGTCGACCAGGATCTGCGCGCCGGTGCCGTAGTCGCGGGCGTCGGCAGGCAGGCCGAGGTCCAGGTTGGCGTCGACGGTGTCCACACCGGTGTCCTGCAGCTGGTAGGCCTGCAGCTTGTGCAGCAGGCCGATCCCCCGGCCCTCGTGCCCGCGGATGTAGAGGACGACGCCCCGGCCCTCGTGCGCGACCGCGGCCAGCGCGGCGTCCAGCTGGGGGCCGCAGTCGCAGCGCAGCGAGCCGAAGACGTCCCCGGTCAGGCACTCGGAGTGCACCCGGACCAGCACGTCCTCGCCGTCGGCGATGTCGCCGTAGACGAAGGCGACGTGCTCGCGCTCGTCGTAGGAGCTGCGGTAGCCCACGGCGGTGAACTCCCCGGCCCGCAGCGGCACCCGGGCCTCGGCCACCCGCTCGACCAGCTTGTCGAAGCGCTTGCGGTAGGCGATCAGGTCGGCGATGGAGACCATCACCAGGTCGTGCTCGTCGGCGAAGACCCGCAGCTCCTCGCCCCGCGCCATGCCGGTCGGGTCCTTCTCGCTGACGACCTCGCACAGCGTCCCGGACGGGCGCAGCCCGGCCAGCACGGCGAGGTCGACGGCGGCCTCGGTGTGGCCGGGGCGGCGGAGCACCCCGCCGTCCTTGGCGCGCAGCGGCACGATGTGGCCGGGGCGGGCCAGGTCGGCGGCGTTGCTCTCGGCCGAGGCGAGGGTGCGGATGGTGTGCGCCCGGTCCGAGGCGGAGATGCCGGTGGTCACGCCCTCCCGGGCGTCCACGGTCACGGTGTAGGCGGTGCCGCGGCGGTCCTGGTTCACCCGGAACATCGGCGGCAGGTCCAGCCGGTCGGCGTCCTCCTCGGTGACCGCGACGCAGATGTAGCCCGAGGTGTAGCGGACCATGAAGGCCACCAGCTCCGGGGTGGCGAGCTCGGAGGCGAAGATCAGGTCGCCCTCGTTCTCGCGGTCCTCGTCGTCGATCACCACGACCGGACGGCCGCGCTTCACCGCGGCGATGGCGCTCTCGACGGAGTCCAGCGTGAAACCGCTCTGCACCTCGGTCACCGGCGTGCTCCCAACAGTCGCTCGACGTACTTCGCGATCACGTCCACCTCCAGGTTGACGGTGTCACCGGGAGCGCGCTCGCCCAGGGTGGTCTCACGCAGTGTGGTGGGGATCAGGCTGACCTCGAACCACGGCTCGGGTTCGTCCGACAACGCGCTCACCGTCAGCGAGACGCCGTCGACGGTGATCGACCCCTTCTCCACGACGTACCGGGACAGCTCCGCCGGGACGGCGATCCGCACGACCTCCCAGTCGTCGCCGGGCGTCCGGGACACCACGGTGCCCACGCCGTCGACGTGGCCCTGGACGATGTGGCCGCCCAGCCGGGTCTGCGGGGTGACGGCGCGCTCGAGGTTGACCGGGTCGCCGGTGCCGACCGCGCCCAGGCTGCTGCGCCGCAGCGTCTCGGCCATCACGTCGGTGCTCCAGACGCCGGTGCCGTCGCCGTCGGGCTGGACGCCGGTGACGGTCAGGCACACGCCGTTCACCGCGATCGAGTCGCCGAGGGCCACCCCCTCCAGCGCCTTCCGCGCCCGGATGCGCAGCACCGCGCTGTCCGCGCCGTCCTCGCGCACGACCAGGGTGCCGAGCTCTTCCACGATGCCGGTGAACACCTCAGCTCCCTCCGCCGGTCGTCCCTGGCCCCCCAGTGTGCCGGGTGGACCGCAACCGGATCTGCACATCCCCGCCCAGGCGGGTGACATCGATGACCTGCAGGTGCAGCGCAGCGGTGATCGTGGTGATTCCCAGGTCCCCCACCAGGGCGGCGCCGGCGCCCAGCAGCTGGGGTGCGACGTGCACCACGGCCTCGTCGACCAGGCCGGCGGCGAGGAACGCGGCGGCCAGCGTGGGGCCGCCCTCGAGCAGCACCCGGCGGACGTCGCGGTCGTAGAGCTCGGCGAGCAGGGCGGCGGGGTCCGCGGCGCGGCTGACGTGGGTCGGGGCGGCGTCGTCGTGCACGCGGGCGGTGGCCGGCACCCGGCCGCGGCGGTCGAGGACCACCCGCAGCGGCTGGCGCTCGACGGTGCGGCCGTCGGCGTCGCGGACGGTGAGCTGCGGGTCGTCGGCCAGCGCCGTCCCGGAGCCGACCAGCACGGCGTCGCAGCCGGCCCGCAGCCGGTGCACCTCGGCCCGGGCCTCGGGCCCGGTGATCCACCGGCTGCTGCCGTCGGCCGCGGCGACCCGGCCGTCGAGGGTGCTGGCCACCTTCCACACCACGTGCGGCCGGTGCTCGGTGACGCCGGTGAGCCAGCCGGCGAGCGCGCCGACCTCGGCCTCGGCCTGCTCGGCGCCGAGCTCGACGTCGACGCCGGCCGCCCGCAGCCGCACGGCGCCGCCACCGGCGAGCCGGGTCGGCTCGGGGACCGCGACGACCACCCGGGAGACCCCGGCCGCCACCAGGGCGTCCGCGCACGGCCCGGTGCGGCCGGTGTGCGCGCACGGCTCGAGGGTGACGACGGCGGTGCCTCCGCGAGCGCGCCCGCCGGCCTGCGCCAGCGCCTGCACCTCGGCGTGCGGCCCGCCCGGTGGCGCGGTGGCGCCCTCCCCCACGACGGCGCCGGCGGCGTCCAGCAGCACCGCGCCGACCGGTGGGTTGGGGCTGGTGGTGCCGAGCACCCGCAGCCCGAGCTCGCGGGCGCGGGCCATCGCCGCCTGCTCGGCGGGGGTCACCGGACGGCCAGTGCCCGCAGTCCGGCGATCGCCGCGGCCGGGTCGTCCGCGCCGTAGACGGCGGAGCCCGCGACGAAGACGTCCGCCCCGGCGTCGGCGGCCTCGGCGATCGTGTCGGCGTTGATGCCGCCGTCGACCTCGAGGAACAGCTGCAGGTGACCGGTCTGCACCAGCCGGCGGGCCTCCCGGACCTTGGGGAGCACCTCGGGCATGAAGGACTGCCCACCGAAGCCGGGTTCGACGGTCATCACCAGCAGGGTGTCGAACTCCGGCAGCACGTCGAGGTAGGCCTCCAGCGGCGTGCCCGGCTTCAGCGCCAGCCCGGCGAGCGCCCCGGCGGCCCTGAGGTCGCGTGCCACGGCCCGGGGGTCGCTGCAGGCCTCGGCGTGCACCGTGACGTTGCGGGCACCGGCCTCCGCGTAGCCCGGGGCCCAGCGCTCGGGGTCCTCGATCATCAGGTGGCAGTCCAGCGGCACGGGGCTGACCCGCTGGATCGCCTGGACGACCGGCAGGCCCAGGGTCAGGTTGGGCACGAAGTGGGCGTCCATGACGTCGACGTGCACCCAGTCGGCGTCGGCGATCCGCTGGACCTCGTCGGCGAGCCGGGCGAAGTCCGCGGACAGCAGGCTGGGCGCGATCATGGGTTCCCGGGACACGGGGTGATCGTAGGTGGCTCCCCTCCGCGGTTCCCCCGAGTGCGGTCAGGCCTGACCGACGACGGCGCGCTCGCGGGCGGCCGCCCACAGCAGCCGGCTGATCTGCTCCTCACCCGGGTCGGTGAGCAGGTCCCCGGTCAGGTGCCGCCGCCGGTGGGACAGCGACGCCGTCACCCCGATCCACGCCGTGTGCAGCTCGGCCGGGTACCAGGCCACCTGGCTGCCGAAGACCCCCGGCAGCCGGCGCCGCTGCGCGGACCGGGCGATGACGACGGTCGGCGCCCCCGCCGGCCGCTGCCGGAGCAGCCAGCGCAGCGCCGCCAGGCCGTCGGCGTGGTGCACGTAGACGTCGCAGATCGAGATGACCGCGGGCTGGTCGTCCAGGGCGCGCATCGCGAGGCCGACCAGGTCGCTCAGCGCCTGGGAGTCCTCGCGCAGGTCGCCGCGGGCGACCACCACCACGACACCGTCGCGATGGCGCACCTCCACGGTGAACCCGTCCGCCATCGCCACCCCCAGCCGCCCGCCTCCGCCGGCTGCTGGGCGGACTGGTTGCATCGACGGATCGGCGGCGGCGCAAACACGCCGGGCCGACCCGGCGGGAGGACGTCACTGCCCGCGTGCGGCGGGCTGCTCAGCGTGCGGATCGGCGGCGGCCGGTGACCATGGCGGACACGCCGTCGGACGGCTGCCGACCGTCAGCGGGTGCGGCGCAGCAGGGCCATGAACATCGCATCGGTGCCGTGCCGGTGCGGCCACAGCTGCGCGGCAGCGCCGCGGGCCAGCCCGGGCACCTCGGGGAACAGCGGCGCCACGGGCAGCACCTCGACGTCGTCCCGGGCCGCGGCCGCCGCCACGACGTCCACCGTCTCGGCGTCGTGCGGCGAGCAGGTCACGTACGCCACCACTCCCCCGGGCCGCACCGAGGTCAGCGCGCTGTCCAGCAGCCGGCGCTGCAGGTCGGCCAGCGGCGCGACGTCGTCCGCGGTGCGCCGCCAGCGCACCTCGGGCCGGCGGCGCAGCGCGCCCAGCCCGGTGCACGGCGCGTCGAGCAGCACCCGGTCGAACCCGCCGGCCGGCCAGCCCGGCTCGGTGCCGTCGGCCACGACGACCTCGACGTCGTCCTCCCCGGCGAGTGCGCCGCGCACCAGCTCGGCGCGGTGCTCGCTGCGGTCGGCGGCGGTGAGCCGCACCCCCGCCGGGCGGACGGCGGCCAGCAGCCCGGCCTTGCCGCCGGGGCCGGCGCACATGTCGAGCCAGGCGGCGTCCGGCCCGTCCAGGGGCGCGCGGACCAGCGCGAGCGCGGCGAGCTGGCTGCCCTCGTCCTGCACCGCCGCGGCCCCGGACCGGACGGCGGCGAGCCTGCCGGGGTCACCGCCGGGCAGCCGGACGGCGTAGGGCGACCAGGGACCGGGCTCACCCCCGGACGCCGAGGCCAGCTCGTCCCGGTCGATGTGCCGGGCCACCAGGTGCACCTCGGGTGCGGCGTCGTCAGCCAGCAGCGCCGCCTCGACCTCGGCCGGGTCGTCCAGCGCGTCCCGCCAGGCCTCGACGATCCAGCGCGGGTGGTCGGTGCCCAGCGCCAGCCGGGTGTCCTCGTCGGCCGGGGCGAGCCGTTCCACCCAGGCGGCCCGCTCACCGCCGGCGGCGACCTTGCGCAGCACCGCGTTGACCAGGCCCGAGGCGCCGGTCCCGACGATCGCCCGGGTCAGCGCCACCGTGGTGTCGACCGCGGCGTGCGCCGGGACCCGCAGGTCGATGAGCTGGTAGGCGCCCAGCCGCAGCAGGTCGAGCACCTTGGGGTCCAGCTCGGCCAGCGGCCGGGACACCAGGGTGGTCAGGACCGCGTCCAGGGTGCCGGTCGCCCGCAGGGTGCCGTAGGCGAGCTGGGTGGCGAAGGCGGCGTCGCGCGGCTCCAGCCGGCGCTCGCGGAGCAGCTGGGGCAGCAGCAGGTTGGCGTAGGCGTCCCGGCTGGAGACGCCGTCGAGCACGTCGTAGGCGGTCAGCCGGGCGCCGTCCAGGACCGGCCGGTGCCGCCGGGACTGCGGCCGCTGGTTGCCGGTGCCGGGGTCGTTGCGCCGCCTGGAACCGGCGCGCCGGGCCGGGCCGGTCATGCGCCCACCTGCTCGCCCAGCCGCTCGCCGGGCTCCGGCCGGGCGCCGCGGGCCCAGTCGAGGGCGGGCAGCATCCGCTTGCCCGCCGGCTGGACCTCGGTGAGCCGCGCCGCGCCCCGCCCGGTGCCGACCAGCACCCCGGTCGGGCCGACCGACAGCTCCCCCGGCTCCAGCGAGAGCGACGACGACAGCGGCTCGACCGGCGCCAGCCGCAGCCGGTTGCTGCGCCAGGTGGTCCAGGCGCCCGGGGTCGGGGTGACGCCGCGGACCCGGCGGTCGACGACGTGCGCCGGCAGCGTCCAGTCGACCCGGGCGTCCGCCGTCTCGATCCGCGGCGCGAGGCTGATCCCCTCGGCCGGCTGCGGCTCGGCGCGCAGCGAGCCGTCGGCGATGCCGTCCAGGGTGGCGACCAGCAGTCCCGCACCGCTGACCGCGAGCCGGTCGAGCAGGTCGCCCGCGGTGTCGCGGGGGCCGATCGGCTCGGTCACCACGCCGAACACCGGTCCGGTGTCCAGGCCCGCCTCCAGCCGGAACGTCGCCGCACCGGTGACCTCGTCACCGGCCATGACCGCGTGCTGCACCGGGGCGGCACCGCGCCAGGCCGGCAGCAGGGAGAAGTGCAGGTTGACCCAGCCGTGCCGGGGCAGGTCCAGCGCCGCCGGCGGGACCAGCGCGCCGTAGGCCACCACCGGCGCGCAGTCGACGGCGAGGTCGCGCAGGGTCTCCAGGAACTCCGGCTCGCGGGGCGACCGCGGCTGCAGCACCGGGAGGCCGGCGGCGTCGGCGCGCTCGGCCACCGGGGAGCGGCTGGTCCGCCGCCCGCGACCGGCCGGGGCGTCCGGCCGGGTGAGGACGGCGACCACCTCGTGGTCCGACCCGAGCAGCGCGTCCAGCGCCACCACGGCCGGGGCGGGGGTGCCGGCGAACAGGAGCCTCAGTGGGGGCTCACCTTCACGACCGGCGCGGGCAGGGGTGAGCCGTCGGGCAGGTAGGCCTGCTCGCCCTGCCAGGGGGCGCCCTGGAGCACCGACAGCGCCGCCTCGCGGGCCTCGGCGTCCAGCCGGTCGACGAACAGCACGCCGTCGAGGTGGTCGGTCTCGTGCTGGATGGCGCGGGCCAGCTTGTGCGAGCCCTCGACCCGGATCGGCTCGCCGTGCATGTTCCAGCCGGTGGCGGCCACGTAGAGGTGCCGACGGCAGTCGAAGCGGAACCCGGGGATCGACAGGCAGCCCTCGGCGTCCTCCTCGGTCTCCTCGCCCACCGGCGTGACGTCGGGGTTGACCAGGTGACCGACCTCGCCGTCGACGTACCAGGTGAAGACGCGCAGGCCGACGCCGATCTGGGGCGCGGCGATGCCCGCGCCACCGGCAGCGTGCATGGTGTCGGTCAGGTCGGCCACGAGCTGGCGCAGCTCCGCGTCGAAGTCGACGACGGGGGCGGCCGGGGTGCGCAGCACCGGGTCGCCCATGATCCGGATCGGGGTGACGCTCACCGGACGATCGTAGGTGCCGCGCTGCGCGCCGCCGCAGGGCGACGTCGCTACGGTGCCCTCGTGACCCCGTTCACGGCCCATCACGCCCGCGCCCTGGTGAGCAGCACGGTCGACGGACTGTCGGTCGGGCTGGCCGAGGCGGCCCTCGACCACCCCGCCCGATCGCCCGCCCGCCGGCGGCTGTACCTGACCGCCGGTGCCGCCGCGGCCCTGGACGCCGCGCTCCGGGAGCTGCCCGCGCTCCGGCTCGCGGTGCGCGGGGTGGAACCGGAGCCGGTGAGCCCCGGTGAGCTGGCGAACTGGCTGGACCAGGGGCTGGTCACCGGTGCCTGGGGGCTGGCGGTCACCGTGGCCGACGGACCCCTGGCCCGGCTGCTGCGGCGGCGTGGTGCGCGGCGTCCGCACCTGCTGCTCGGGATCGCCGTCGGCGTGGCCACCGCCGCGTCGACGCTGCCGGCCCGGTGGCGGCAGGCCACGATGCGCGCCCTCACCGACCGCGGGACGACCACGCTGGACGACGAGCTCGCGGCGCTGCTGGACTCTCCCACCAGCTGATGTCGGCCCCCGTGCAGGGGCCCGCCCCGAGCTCGCGAGGGGTGGGGGGCACGGCCCCGTCCCGAGGCTCGCCCCGAGCCTGCGAGGGGTGAGGAGGACGGGGTGTTTCGTCAGGCGAGCTCGAGCGGGTCCAGCTGCACGCGGACGTGCTCGGGTGCCTTCTTGGCGCTGCGGACCCCCTGCACCTCGTGCAGCGCGCGGGCCAGCGCGACGCCGTCGCTGCGCCGGACCCGCACCAGGTACCGCTCGCGTTCCCCCTCCTGCCCCGGGCGCGGCGGCTCGGGCACCGGCCCGAGGACGTCGGCCCCTTCGGGCAGCCGAAGTGCCGCCAGGAACTCCGCGAGCGCCGCCGGCGACGCCGACAGCGACGCCATCCGGGTGATCGGCGGGAAGCCCAGCTCGCGGCGGTCGGCCAGCTCCCGGGCGGCCAGCCCGGCGGGGTCCCAGCGCACCAGGGCCTGCACCACCGGGTGCGCGGCGTCGGCGGCGACCACCACCTGCCCGCCGGGGCGGACCAGCGCGGCCGCGTTCGTCCACCGGCGCATCGTCTCCTCCCCCGCCCGCAGGTCGGCGCGGCCCAGCAGCGCCCAGGAGTCCAGCAGCAGCGCGGCGCCGTACCCGCCCTCGGCCACCGGCTCGGCCCCCGGGGTGGCGACGACGATCGCCGGGTCGCCGGGGACCGTGGCCAGCACCCCGGAGGTCCGGCCGGACACCCGCACGGCGGCCCCCGGGAACGCCCGGCCCAGCTCCTCCGCGGTGCGGGAGGCACCGATGACGGCGGCCCGCAGCTTGGTGCCGTGGCAGTGCGGGCAGTCGAAGGTCGCCGCCGGCCGCGCGCACCAGCGGCACGCGGCGATCCGGACCCCGCCGGCTCCCGGCGAGGGCGCGATCCCGAGCGGTCCGGCGCAGTGCGCGCAGCGGGCCGGGGCCCGGCAGCGGTCGCAGACCAGCGAGGGGACGTAGCCCGAGCGCGGCACCTGGATCAGCACCGGCGTCCCGTCGGCCAGCGCCCGCCGGGCGGCGGCGAACCCGAGCGTGGGCAGCCGGGCCGACCGCGCGCCCGGATCCCGGGCGAGCTCGAAGTCGCTGCCGAGCGCCTCCACCCGGGGCGCGGCCGCCCGCAGCGTGGCGCGGTCGGCGATCAGCTCGTGCGCCCACCCGGACTCCACCAGCAGCGCCGCCTCGGCGGTGCGCGCGGTGCCGGCGACGACCGCGGCGCAGGACGCCAGGTGGGCCCGGTGCACGAGCACGTCCCGGGCGTGCGGGTAGGGGGCGCGGGGCTCGGCGTGCAGGTCGTCGCCGTCGTCCCAGATGACCACCAGGCCGAGGTCGCGGACCGGGGCGAACACCGCCCCGCGGGTGCCCAGCACGACCTGCGCGGTGCCCCGCGAGGCCGACAGGAAGCGCCCGTAGCGGGTGTCGGGGGCGGCGTCGGCACGCAGCACGGCGACCGACCCGGCCGGCAGCAGCTGCTCGGCCGCGGCGGCCAGCCGGTCCAGGTCCTTGCCGTCGGGGACGACGACGAGGGCCCCCCGGCCGCCGGACAGCGCCGCCTGGGCCAGCTCGGCGAGCCGGGTGGGCCAGTCCTCCCCCGGCAGCGCGGTCCACACCGCCCGGGCGGGGTGCCCCTCGGCGACGGCGCCGAGAAGCTCCGGGCCGGTCGGGTAGCGGGCGAAGCCCGCCGGGTCCGGCGCGGGCGGCGGTGCGGGCGGGTCGAGCCGCGGCTTCTTCTCCGGTGCGCCGCGGCGGGGCGGCAGGGCCAGCCGCAGCACGTCGGTCATCGACCCGGCGTAGCGGTCGGCGACCGACCGGGCCAGCTCGGCGACCTCCGGGGTGAGCACCGGCTCGGCCGAGACCACCTTGGCCAGCGGGGCCAGCCTGCCGGTGTGGTCGGTGCTCCCGGCCAGCTCCAGGACGACGCCGTCCACCAGCTTGCCGGCGAAGCGCACCCGGACCCGGCAGCCGGCCACCACCTGCTCGGTCAGCTCGTCCGGGACGGCGTAGTCGAAGGGGCGGTCCAGGTGCGCCAGGGGCACGTCCACCACGACCCGGGCGACCCGGGTCGTCCGGGCTCCCGGGTCGTCGGTGGCGAGCTCCTGCTGGCTCAGCGCCGTGGGGCCCCGACGGCGTCGCGGAGCACGTCGACGCGGTCGAGCCGCTCCCAGGGGAGCTCGACGTCGGTGCGGCCGAAGTGGCCGTAGGCCGCGGTCGGCGCGTAGATGGGTCGCAGCAGGTCCAGGTCGCGGACGATCGCGCCGGGGCGCAGGTCGAACACCGCGCTGATCGCCTTCTCCAGCTGCTCCTCGGGCACCGTGTTGGTGCCGAAGGTCTCCACGAACAGCCCGACCGGGTGGGCCGCGCCGATCGCGTAGGCGACCTGCACCTCGCAGCGGCGGGCCAGGCCGGCCGCGACGACGTTCTTGGCGACCCAGCGCATGGCGTAGGCGCCGGACCGGTCGACCTTGGAGGGGTCCTTGCCGGAGAAGGCACCGCCGCCGTGCCGGGCCATGCCGCCGTAGGTGTCGACGATGATCTTGCGGCCGGTGAGCCCGGCGTCGCCCATCGGGCCACCGATGACGAACTTGCCGGTCGGGTTGACCAGCAGCCGGTAGCCGGTGGTGGGCAGGCCGAGGGCGGCGAGCTCCGGCTCCACGACGAGTTCCTGCACGTCGGGGGCGAGCAGCGTGTCGATCGAGATGTCCTCGGCGTGCTGGCTGGAGACCACCACGGTGTCGACGGCGACCGGGCGGTCGTCCTCGTAGACGACCGTGACCTGGGTCTTGCCGTCGGGCCGCAGGTAGGGCACCGACCCGTCCTTGCGGACCGTCGAGAGCCGCTTGGACAGCCGGTGCGCCAGCGCGATCGGCAGCGGCATCAGCTCGGGCGTCTCGTCGGAGGCGTAGCCGAACATCAGGCCCTGGTCCCCGGCGCCCTGCCGCTCGATCAGGTCGTCGGCGACCGCGGCACGGTGCTCGGCGTCGGTCAGGCCGGCGGTGCGGGCCTCGTAGGCGGAGTCGACGCCCTGGGCGATGTCCGGGGACTGCGCGCCGATGGAGACGCTGACGCCGCAGGACGCGCCGTCGAAGCCCTTGCGCGAGGAGTCGTACCCGATGCCCAGGATCGTCTTCCGGACGATCTCGGCGATCTCGACGTAGCCGGCGGTGGTGACCTCACCGGCGATGTGCACCTGCCCGGTGGTGATGAGGGTCTCGACGGCCACCCGGCTGCGGGGGTCCTGCTCGAGCATCGCGTCCAGGATCGAGTCGCTGATCTGGTCGGCGATCTTGTCGGGGTGGCCCTCGGTCACCGACTCGGAGGTGAAGAGACGGCGTGGCACTCGGTTCTCCCTGCGATCGGCGGCCGCACGCGGTGGTCGCGTCCGGTTGACTGGGTGGCCCGTCGGCTGAGGTTACCGGCGCGGACCGGCAGTCGTCCGACGCGGCCGCGCGGTGTGGACGGGCCGTCCGGGCGGAGCGGTCAGCCCGACCCGGTGGAGGCGGCGGCGAGCGCGTCCCAGATGCCCGCCGCGACGACGTCCTTGCGGCCGGCCGGAACGGGCGTGACGGTGCCGTCGGCGGCGAGCACCGTGACCTCGTTGTCGGCGCGGCCGAACACCTGCCCGGCCGACACGTCGTTGACCACCAGCAGGTCGACGCCCTTGCGGGCCAGCTTTGCGCGGGCGTGGGTGAGCACGTCGCCCTCGGCGTCGCCGGTCTCGGCGGCGAAGCCGACCACCCGCTGCCCGGCGCGGCGGGCGGCCACCAGCTCGACGAGGACGTCGGGGTTGCGGACCAGGTCCACCGACGTCGGCTCGGCCGCGCTGCCCTTCTTGAGCTTGCTGGCGGCGACCGTGCC
The DNA here is from genome assembly GCA_000620205.1 of Geodermatophilaceae bacterium URHA0031. GTDB lineage: Bacteria > Actinomycetota > Actinomycetes > Mycobacteriales > Geodermatophilaceae > Modestobacter. The sequence continues at coordinate 98,024 of JHVP01000003.1, forward strand.
CGGGCGGAAGTCGGCGACCGCGGCCGCCATGACGACCACGTCGGCCGCCGCGGCCTCGGCGGTCATCGCCGTCCGCAGCTCCTCGGCGGACCCGACCGGGACGACGCGCACCCCGAACGGCGCGGGCGCCTCGACGTTGGCGGCCACCAGCACCACCTCGGCGCCGCGGGCGGCGGCGACCCGGGCCAGCGCCCAGCCCTGCATGCCCGAGGAGCGGTTGCCGAGGAAGCGCACCGGGTCCAGCGGCTCGCGGGTGCCGCCGGCGCTGATGACGACCCGGCGGTCGGCCAGGTCCTGCCGCAGCGCCGCGGCACCGGCGGTGAGGACGACCTCGGCCAGCGCGGCGACGTCGGCGGGCTCGGGCAGCCGGCCGGGACCGGAGTCCGGGCCGGTGAGCCGACCGACGGCGGGCGGCAGCACGACGGCACCGCGACGGCGGAGGGTGGCGACGTTGTCCTGGGTGGCCGGGTGCAGCCACATCTCGGTGTGCATCGCGGGCACGAACACGACCGGGCAGTGCGCGGTGAGCAGCGTGGCGGTGAGCAGGTCGTCGGCCCGGCCGGCGGCGGCGCGGGCGAGCAGGTCGGCGGTGGCCGGGTTCACCAGGACCAGGTCGGCGGTCTGGCCGATCCGCACGTGGGCGACCTCGGGGACGTCGTCCCAGACCTCGGTGGCGACGGGGTTGCCGCTCAGCGCCTCGAAGGTCGCCGCGCCCACGAAGCGCAGCGCCGACGCCGTGGGCACGACGCGGACGTCGTGGCCGCGCTCGGTGAGCGCGCGCAGCAGCAGCGCCGACTTGTAGGCCGCGACGCCGCCACCCACGCCCAGCACGATCCGGCTCATGCCGTCCATCCTCTCCCAGACGTGATGAAGCCCCCGGCCACTGCCGGGGGCTTCACTCGCAAGGGGCTGGAACGGCCCCCTCGCAGGGCCCCGCCACGAGCTTGCGAGTGGTGGGGGGCGAGGGGGTCCTTCCTCAGTTCTCGCCGGCGGTGTGGGTCAGCAGGCCCTCGTTGATCTCGCGCAGCGCGATCGAGAGCGGCTTCTCCTGGGGCGCGGTGTCGACCAGCGGCCCGACGTACTCCAGCAGGCCCTCGGAGAGCTGGCTGTAGTAGGCGTTGATCTGGCGCGCGCGCTTGGCGGCGTAGATGACCAGCCCGTACTTGCTGCTGGTGCGCTCGAGCAGCTCGTCGATGGGCGGGTTGGTGATGCCCTCAGGGGCAGGTGCGACTCCGGACACGGGCGGGCGTGCTCCTCAACTCGGTGTGCGGGCGGGCGGCGGAGGTGCTCCGCTCGGTCGCCTCGGGCGCGCCTCCGGCGGTGGTCAGGGACCGGCGGGCGGAGGCGCAGTCAGCAAGCCTACCAACTCGTCCGCCGCCCTGGCCACGTCGTCGTTGACGACGACCACGTCGAACTCCCCGGCGGCGTCCAGCTCGGCCTGCGCGAGGGCCAGCCGGCGCTCCTGGACGGCGGGTTGCTCCGTGCCCCGACCGGCCAGCCGGCTGACCAGCGCGGACCAGGACGGCGGCGCGAGGAACACCAGCTGGGCCTCGGGCGCCCGCTCGCGCACCTGGCGGGCGCCCTGCAGCTCGATCTCCAGCAGCGCCGGCGACCCGGCCCGGAGCTGCTCGTCGACCGGGTCCTTGGGCGTGCCGTACCGGTTGCCGGCGTACTCCGCCCACTCCAGCAGGCCGTCGTTGGCGATCAGCCAGTCGAAGTACTCGTCGTCGACGAACTGGTAGTGCTCGCCGTCCACCTCACCCGGGCGCGGCTTGCGCGTCGTGACCGACACCGACACCCACACCGCGGGGTGCCGGCGCCGGACCTCGGCGACGACCGTGCCCTTGCCGACTCCGGAGGGACCCGACAGGACCGTCAGTCGGGCCTGCTGACGAGCCACTCCGGGCGTCCTCGGGCTGCGGGTCGATCGGGACAGCGACGTGCTCAGACGAGGCCCTCGGTCGGGACCTGGTCGGGCTGCACCTGCTCGCCGGCGAACTCGGCCTCCAGGGCCTTGCGCTGGTTCGCGCCCAGGCCCCGGACGCGGCGGGTCGGCGAGATCTCCAGGCGCTCCATGATCTTGGCCGCGCGGGCCTTGCCGACGCCCGGGAGCGACTCCAGTACGGCGGAGACGCGCATCTTGCCGATGACCTCGTCGGTCTCGCCCTGCTTGAGGACGTCGCCGACCGTGGTGCCCTTGCTCTTCAGCTTCTCGCGGAGCTCGGCACGGGCCTTGCGGGCCGCAGCGGCCTTCTCCAGGGCGGCGGCGCGCTGTTCGGGTGACAACTCGGGAAGGGGCACGGAGCAACCCAATCGTGTTCATGCCGGTGGTGGGGCCCGGCGGTGTTCTTCGGTGTGGGGCACTGCTGCCGAACGGCTCGTCGATGAGCCTGGCGCCAACCTAGTCACCTCGAACGCGCTGGTCACCCGGTACCCGGCTGTCTCAGCCGTCGACGCGTGTGCTCACCCTGCCGGACGGCGGACCGTGCGGTGCCGTAACCATCCCATCACCGCTGGTCAGCGGCTCGTCCGACGCCGGCAACCCCTGCGTCACCCGGCCGTCACCCACAGTCCACCGAGGGCGAACGGCCACCCAGCGACCTGCCGGTCACCACCACGAGCACGCGCCAGAACAGCGCGATGCCTGCAGCGGCCAGGCCAGCGCCGGCCACCCCGGCCAGCCGGGCCGCCCGTCTCACGCGGTGAGCTCGGCCGTCCAGCGGTCGGCGGCGGCACGCAGCGCGGCGGCGTCCGGCCCCGCCCGGAGCACGTCCCGGGAGACCGTCGGGACGACGGCCCGCCCGGTCCCGAACAGCCGGCGGAGGTCGGCGACCGACCCGCCCTGCGCGCCCAGCCCCGGGGCGAGCACCGGCCCGCCCAGCCCGTCGAGGTCGACGTCGAGGTCCCGCAGCGTCGCGCCGACGACCACCCCGAACGAGCCGGTCGACGGCCCCCAGCGCCCGGCGACGTCCCGGACGGCGGCGATGTCGGGCAGCGGGTCCCCGACCACCCACTCCGGGGTGTTCCAGCCGCGCACGGTGTCGACGACGGCCTGGGCGACCGTCCGCTCCCCCACCCGGGCGTGCTGGAAGGTGCCGGCGTCGGGGTTCGACGTCCGGGCGAGCACGAACAGCCCGCCGCCGGTGAGCCGCGCGGTGTCCACGGCCGGCTGCAGCGACCCCGGGCCCAGGTACGGGCTGACCGTCAGCGCGTCGACCGCCAGCGGGTGCTCCGGGCGCAGGTAGTCGGCGTAGGCGTCCATCGTCGAGCCGATGTCGCCGCGCTTGGCGTCGGCCAGGACGAGGGCCCCGGCAGCACGGGCGCGTGCCACGGCGTCCTCCAGCACCGCCAGCCCCCGGGAGCCGTGCCGCTCGTAGAACGCCAGCTGCGGCTTCAGGACGGCGACGTGCCCGGCGAGGGCGTCGACGACGGCGTCGGTGAACCGGGCCAGGCCGTCGGGGCTGTCCGGCAGCCCCCAGTCGGCCAGCAGCGGCGCGTGCGGGTCGATGCCCACGCACAGCGGCCCGCGGGCGGCGACGGCCCCGGCGAGACGCTCCCCGAACGGGACCCTCATCGGTGCGCGTACCCGACGGCGTCGCCGAGCCGGGCGAACCCGCGCTGCGCGAGGGCGTCGGCGAGCTCGGCGTGCACCCGGGCCGGCGCGGAGGGGTCGTTGAAGACCGCCGTCCCGACCGAGACGGCGCTGGCGCCGGCGAGCACGAACTGCAGGGCGTCCAGGCCGCTGCGGATGCCGCCCATGCCGAGGACCGGGACGTGCGGCAGCGCCTGGTGCACCTGCCAGACGCAGCGCAGCGCCACCGGGCGGATCGCCGGGCCGGACAGCCCGCCGGTGACCCCGCCGAGCACCGGGCGCATGGTGTCCGGGTCGATGACCAGCCCCAGCAGGGTGTTGATCATCGACAGCCCGTCGGCGCCGGCGTCGGTGACCGACCGGGCGATCGACACGATGTCGGTGACGTCGGGGCTGAGCTTGGCGAAGACCGGGTGCGCCGGGTCCGCCGCCTCCCGCACCGCGGCCACCACGTCGGCGGCGGCGACGGGGTCGCAGGCGAAGACCTCGCCGCGGCTCTCCACGTTCGGGCAGGAGATGTTCACCTCCAGCCCGAGCACGCCGGGCACGCCGCGCAGCCGGCCGGCCAGCTCGGCGAAGTGCTCGACCCGGGTGCCGGCGATGGAGACGAACGCCCGGGCGCCGCGCCGGGCCAGCCACGGCAGCTCGTCGGCGAGCAGGCCGTCGATTCCCGGGCCCTGCAGGCCGATGGAGTTGAGCATCCCGCTGGGCGTCTCGGCCATCCGCGGGGTGGGGCGGCCCGAGCGCGGCTGCAGCTGGACCGACTTGGTGACCACGGCGCCGATCGCCCCGAGGTCGACGAAGGGCTCGAGCTCCTGCCCGAACGCGGAGCAGCCCGAGGCGGTGAGCACCGGGCTCGGCACCGGTGCGAACGCCAGGGACGTCGACATGTCGACGTCCCCTGAAGTGCCGTGGTGGCCGACGAGGCCCTGCTCGACGGCGGTCACGCAACGACCCCCATGGCGGCCGCGCCGACGACGTCGGCGGTCAGCGTGCCGACGTCGGCGAACCGGACCCGGTCGCCGCCGAACACCGGCCCCTCGGTGCAGGACCGGCTGAACCGGGTCCGCCCGTCGGCACCGACCACCGGCAGCACGCACGTCATGCAGACCCCGATCCCGCAGGCCATCGACTCCTCCACCGCGACGTAGGACGGCACCCCGGCGGCGGTGGCCAGCTCGGCGACCGCACGGAGCATCCCCATCGGCCCGCAGGCGTAGACGACGCCGACCCCGCCGACCTGCTCGGCGACGGCGTCGGTCACCCACCCCCGGCGGCCCGCGCTGCCGTCGTCGGTCATCACCGTCACGCCGGCCAGCGCCGTGAGGTCGTCGACCGAGCACAACCGGTCGGCGGAGGCGGCCCCGGCGACCGCGGCGACGTCCGAGCCCTGCGCACGCAGCGCGCCGGCCAGCCCGACCAGCGCCGCGGCGCCGTAGCCCCCGCCGACCAGCAGCGCGGGCGTGCCGGGTCCCGGCAGCGGGAAGGGTCGGCCCAGCGGCCCGACGACGTCCACGGTGGCCCCGGGCTGCAACCCGGCCAGCCAGGTCGACCCGGGCCCGTGCGGCGCGACGACCACGGTGACCCGCCCGTCGGCCGTACCGGCGATCGCGATCGAGCGGCGCAGCAGCATCGCCGACTCGCGGCCGCCGATGGCGAAGGCGGCGAACTGCCCGGGGACGGCGCGCTCAGCGATCTCCGGGGCGGCGAACGTCAGCTCCACGTACGCCCCGACCGGCCGGGTGGCTAGCACCTCGACCACCCGCTGCACCGGAGCGTGCTCGGCCGGCGGGGCCGGCTCGGTCAGGTAAGGGCCATGTTGGCCAACATGGCCCTTCAGCTCGGTCACGCCGTCGTCCCGGCGCGCTCGGCGGCCTGGGCGTCGGCCAGCGACCGGTGCAGGTCCTGCAGGCTGCGGACGCCGAGCTCACCGCGGCGCAGCGCCTCCACCCCCTGCACGGTGGCGGCCATCCCCTGGACCGTGGTGATGCACGGGACGCCCATGCCCACCGCCGCGGCGCGGATCTCGTAGCCGTCCAGCCGGGGGCCGCTGTTGCCGGGCGTCCCGAAGGGGGTGTTGACGACGACGTCGACGTCCCCGGCCAGGATCCGCTCCACCACGTTCCCCGGGCCCTCGGAGTACTTGCCGACGACCTCGCAGTGCACCCCGTTGCGGCGCAGCACCTGGGCGGTGCCGACGGTGGCCAGCACGGTGAACCCGAGGTCGGCCAGCCGCTTGATCGGGAAGATCGCCGCGCGCTTGTCCCGGTTGGCCAGCGAGACGAACACCGTGCCCGAGGTGGGCAGGTTGCCGTAGGCAGCGGCCTGGGACTTCGCGAACGCGGTGCCGAACTCCGCGTCGATGCCCATCACCTCGCCGGTGGACTTCATCTCCGGCCCGAGGACGGTGTCCACCCCCTGGCCCTCGACGGTGCGGAAGCGGTGGAAGGGCAGCACCGCCTCCTTGACCGCGATCGGCCCGTCGACCGGCAGGTCGGTGCCGTCGCCGCTGGCCGGCAGCACCCCGGCCCCCCGCAGCGAGGCGATGGTCTCCCCGACCGCGATCCGGGCGGCGGCCTTGGCCAGCTGCACCGCCGTCGCCTTGGAGACGAACGGCACCGTGCGGCTGGCCCGCGGGTTGGCCTCCAGCACGTAGAGGACGTCGTCCTTGAGCGCGTACTGCACGTTCATCAGGCCGCGCACGCCGATCCGGGCGGCCAGCGCCTCGGTGGCCCGGCGGATGTTGGCCAGGTCCGCGCCGCCGAGGGTGATCGGCGGCAGCGCGCACGCCGAGTCACCGGAGTGGATGCCGGCCTCCTCGATGTGCTCCATGACCCCACCCAGGTACAGGTCGGTGCCGTCGAACAACGCGTCGACGTCGATCTCGATCGCGTCCTCGAGGAACCGGTCGACCAGCACCGGGTGGTCGGCGCTCACGTCGGTGGCCTTGGTGATGTAGGCCTCGAGCACGGCGTCCTCGTAGACGATCTCCATGCCGCGGCCGCCGAGCACGTAGGAGGGCCGGACCAGCACCGGGTACCCGATGGCGGCCGCGATCTCCTTGGCCTCGGCGGACGTGGTCGCCATGCCGTGCTTGGGGGCGAGCAGGCCGGTGTCGCGCAGCACCCGGGAGAAGGCGCCGCGGTCCTCGGCGGCGTCGATCGCCTCCGGGGAGGTGCCCAGCACCGGGACGCCGGCGTCCTTGAGCCGCTGCGCCAGCGCCAGCGGGGTCTGCCCGCCGAGGGTGCAGATGACCCCGGCGACCGGCCCGGCGGCGCGCTCGGCCTCGACGACCTCCAGCACGTCCTCGAAGGTGAGCGGCTCGAAGTACAGCCGGTCGGCGGTGTCGTAGTCGGTGGAGACGGTCTCCGGGTTGCAGTTGACCATCACCGCCTCGTAGCCGGCGTCCTGCAGCGCCATCACCGCGTGCACGCAGGAGTAGTCGAACTCGACACCCTGGCCGATCCGGTTCGGGCCCGAGCCGAGGATGAGCACCGCCGGGCGCTCGCGCGGCTCGACCTCGTTCTCCTCGTCGTAGGAGGAGTAGTGGTAGGGCGTGCGGGCGGCGAACTCGGCGGCGCAGGTGTCCACGGTCTTGTAGACCGGCCGGATGCCCAGCCGCCAGCGCAGCCTCCGGACACCGTCCTCCCCGGCCAGCTCCGGGCGCAGCTCGGCGACCTGCCGGTCGCTCAGCCCGTGCCGCTTGGCCACCGCCAGCAGCTCCGGGGTCAGCGCCGGCGCCGCACGGACCTGCTCGCCGATCTCGGTGACCAGCGCGATCTGGTCGACGAACCAGGCGTCGAAGCCCGAGGCGGCCGACACCTGCTCGACGGTGGCGCCGGCGGCCAGCGCCCGCTGCGCGGTGTACAGCCGGCCGTCGACCGGGGTGCGCAGCTGCTCGAGCAGCTCCTCGGCGGTGGACCCGTCCTCCGGCGTCGTCCAGAACCCGGCGGCGCCGGTCTCGGTCGACCGCATCGCCTTGCCCAGCGCCTCGGTGAAGTTGCGGCCCATCGCCATGACCTCGCCGACGCTCTTCATCGTCGTGGTCAGCCGGGGGTCGGCGCCGGGGAACTTCTCGAAGGCGAAGCGCGGGATCTTCACCACCACGTAGTCCAGCGACGGCTCGAACGACGCCGGGGTGACCCCGGTGATGTCGTTGGTGATCTCGTCGAGGGTGTAGCCGATGGCCAGCTTCGCGGCGATCTTGGCGATCGGGAAGCCGGTGGCCTTGGAGGCCAGCGCGCTCGAGCGGGAGACCCGGGGGTTCATCTCGATCACCACGAGCCGGCCGGTCTCCGGGTGGACGGCGAACTGGATGTTGCAGCCGCCGGTGTCCACCCCGACCTCGCGCAGCACCGCGATGCCGACGTCGCGCATCTGCTGGTACTCGCGGTCGGTGAGGGTCATCGCCGGGGCGACGGTCACCGAGTCACCGGTGTGCACGCCCATCGCGTCGATGTTCTCGATCGAGCAGATGACCACCACGTTGTCGCTGCGGTCGCGCATCAGCTCGAGCTCGAACTCCTTCCAGCCGAGCACCGACTCCTCGATCAGCACGGTGTGCACCGGCGAGTCGGCCAGCCCGTGGCCGGCCATCCGGCGCAGCATCGGCTCGTCGGTCGCGATGCCCGACCCCAGCCCGCCCATGGTGAAGCTGGGCCGGATGACGACCGGGTAGCCGACCTCCTCGGCCGTGGCCAGGGCCTCCTCCACCGTCGAGCAGACGGTGGAGCGGGGGGCGTCGGCGCCGATCGACCGGACGATGTCCTTGAACCGCTGCCGGTCCTCGCCGCGGTTGATCGCCTCGACGTCGGCGCCGATCAGCTGGACGCCGTACTTGTCCAGGACGCCGTTCTCGAACAGGCCGATCGCGATGTTCAGCGCGGTCTGCCCGCCCAGGGTGGCCAGCACCGCGTCCGGGCGCTCGGCGGCGATGACCCGCTCGACGAACTCGGGGGTCAGCGGCTCGACGTAGGTGGCGTCGGCGACCTCGGGGTCGGTCATGATCGTCGCCGGGTTGCTGTTGACCAGGCTGACCCGCAGCCCCTCGGCCTTGAGCACCCGGCAGGCCTGGGTGCCGGAGTAGTCGAACTCGCTGGCCTGGCCGATGACGATCGGCCCGGAGCCGATGACCAGGACGTGCTGCAGGTCGGTGCGCTTGGGCATCAGGCCTTCTCCCCCGTCGTCTCGTGCACCTGGAGTGGTGGACTCACGGCGTCCCCGCGCTCGGCAGCCATGAGGTCGACGAACCGGCCGAACAGCGGGTTGGCGTCGTGCGGACCGGCGGCGGCCTCCGGGTGGAACTGGACGCTGAACGCGGGCGCCTCGGTCAGCCGCAGCCCCTCCACCACCTGGTCGTTGAGGCCGACGTGGCTGACCTCCACCGGGCCGAACGGGGTGTCGACCGGCCGGTCCAGCGGGGCGTCGACGGCGAAGCCGTGGTTGTGGCTGGTGACCCGCACGGTGCCGCTGACCCGGTCCAGCACCGGCTGGTTCAGGCCGCGGTGGCCGAAGCGCAGCTTGTAGGTGCCCAGCCCCAGCGCCCGGCCCAGGATCTGGTTGCCGAAGCAGATGCCGAACAGCGGCCGGCGGGCCTCGAGGACCCCGCGGACGGCGGCGACGGCGTAGTCGGCGGCCGCCGGGTCGCCGGGGCCGTTCGACACGAACACGCCGTCGACGCCCGCCCCGAGCAGCTGCTCGGCGGTCGCCGTGGCCGGGAGCACGTGGGTCTCCACACCCAGCTCGGCCAGGTACCGCGGGGTGGCGGTCTTGATGCCCAGGTCCAGCGCGGCGATGGTGAACCGCTTCTCCCCCACCGCCGGGACGACGTAGGCCGCGGCGGCGCTGACACTCGGCGCGAGGTCCGCACCGCTCATGCTCGGGCTGGCGGTCACCTCCGCCAGGAGCTCGTCCGCGCCCAGCTCGGTGCTGATGCCCGCGCGCATGGCACCGCGGTCGCGCAGGTGCCTGGTCAGCGCCCGGGTGTCGATGCCGCTGATCCCCACCACGCCCTGGGCGACGAGTTCGTCGTCCAGGCTGCCGGTGGCCCGCCAGTTCGCCGGGCGGCGGGCGGGGTCGCGGACGACGAAGCCGGCGACCCACATCCGGCGGCTCTCGTCGTCCTCGCCGTTCACCCCGGTGTTGCCGATGTGCGGCGCGGTCATCGCGACGATCTGGCCGGCGTAGCTGGGGTCGGTGAGGGTCTCCTGGTAGCCGGTCATCCCGGTGGAGAACACCGCCTCGCCGACCGTCGTGCCGGTCGCGCCGTAGGCCTCGCCGCGGAACGTGCGCCCGTCTTCCAATACCAAGATCGCGCTCAACGCTGTGCCTTCCCGTCCAGAACGGTCGCCGTCCCGCGCAGGAACGTGGCGACCACCCGGCCGGGGAGCTCCCGGCCGGCATAGGGGCTGTTGCGGCTGCGGCTGGCCAGCGCGGCCGGGTCGACGGTGGCCCGGTGCGTGGGGTCCAGCAGCAGCAGGGTGGCCGGCTCGCCGACGGCGAGCGGGCGGCCGTGGGACTCGAGCCGGCCGATCGCCGCGGGGGCGACCGACATCCGCTCGGCGACGCCGCGCCAGTCGAGCAGCCCGGGCTCGACCATGGTCTGCACGACGACCGAGAGCGCCTGCTCGAGGCCGAGCATCCCCGGGCGGGCGGAGGCCCACTCGCTCTCCTTGTCCTCCACCGCGTGCGGCGCGTGGTCGGTGGCGACGGCGTCGATCGTGCCGTCGGCCAGGCCGGCCCGCAGCGCCTGCACGTCGGCCTCGGTGCGCAGCGGTGGGTTGACCTTGAAGACCGGGTCGTAGCTCTCGGCGCACTCGTCGGTGAGCAGCAGGTGGTGCGGGGTGACCTCGGCGGTGACCTGCACGCCCCGGCCCTTCGCCCAGCGCAGGATCTCCACCGAGCCCGCCGTCGACACGTGGCAGACGTGCAGCCGGGCGCCGACGTGCCCGGCGAGCAGCACGTCGCGGGCGATCACCGCCTCCTCGGCGGCCGCCGGCCAGCCGGTCAGCCCGAGCCGGGCGGAGCGGTCGCCCTCGTTCATCTGCGCGCCGACGGTGAGCCGGGGCTCCTCGGCGTGCTGCGCGACGACGCCGTCCAGCGCCTTGACGTACTCCAGCGCGCGGCGCATCAGCGCCGGGTCGGCGACGCAGTGCCCGTCGTCGGAGAAGACCCGCACCCGGGCGGCGGAGTCGGCCATCGCGCCGAGCTCGGCCAGCCGCTCGCCGCGCAGCCCGACGGTGACCGCACCGACCGGGACGACGTCGACCAGCCCGGCCTGCTGGCCCAGCCGCCACACCTGCTCGACGACGCCGGCGGTGTCGGCGACCGGGTCGGTGTTGGCCATCGCGTGGACGGCGGTGTACCCGCCCAGCGCGGCGGCGCGGCTGCCGGTCTCGACGGTCTCGGCGTCCTCCCGGCCCGGCTCACGCAGGTGGGTGTGCAGGTCGACCAGGCCGGGCAGCGCGACCAGCCCGGCGGCGTCGACGACGTCGGCGCCGGGCACGGTGAGCGAGTCGCCGATGGCGGCGATCCGGCCGTCCTCCACGAGGACGTCCACGGCGTCCTCGCCGTACGGCCTCGGGCCCTTGATCAGGATCGTCATGTGTCCATGCCTCGCTCCGCTCGGAGGTTCGCTCCGCGCCTCACTCGCTGGCGCTCGCTTCGATGCTCACTCACTGCCGGGAGCCCCTCCCAGGAGCAGGTAGAGGACCGCCATCCGGACCGAGACGCCGTTGCCGACCTGGTCGACGATCGTGGAACGGGCCGAGTCGGCCACCTCTGCTGCGATCTCCATGCCGCGGTTCATCGGGCCCGGGTGCATGACGATCGCCTCGTCAGGCAGGGTGCCCATCCGGCGGGCGTCCAGGCCGTACCGGCGGCTGTACTCGCGGGCGCTGGGGAAGAACGAGGCGTTCATCCGCTCCGCCTGGACCCGCAGCATCATCACGACGTCGGCCTTGGGGAGGACGGCGTCCAGGTCGTAGCCGACCGTGACCGGCCAGCTGCCGACACCGACCGGCAGCAGGGTGGGCGGGGCAACCAGGGTGACCTCGGCGCCCAGCGTGGCGAGCAGCCAGACGTTGGACCGGGCCACCCGGCTGTGCAGCACGTCGCCCACGATGACCACCCGGACGCCGTCGAGCCGGCCCAGCCGCTGCCGGATCGTGTAGGCGTCCAGCAGCGCCTGCGTCGGGTGCTCGTGGGTGCCGTCGCCGGCGTTGACCACGCTGCCCTGCACCCACTGCGCGAGCCGGTGCGGGGCCCCGGAGGCGCCGTGCCGCACCACGATCGCGTCGCTGCCCATCGCCTCCAGGGTCAGCGCGGTGTCCTTGAGGCTCTCCCCCTTGGAGACGCTGCTGCCCTTGGCGGAGAAGTTGATGACGTCGGCGCTCAACCGCTTGGCGGCCAGCTCGAAGGAGATCCGGGTGCGGGTGGAGTCCTCGTAGAAGAGGTTGACCACGGTGCGGCCGCGCAGCGTCGGCAGCTTCTTGACCTCACGACCGGCCAGCGCGGACTCGATCTGCGCCGCGGTGTCGAGCACCAGCGTGGCGTCGTCGCGGTCCAGGTCGGCAGCCTCCAGCAGGTGCCGCTTCACGACCACACCTGCTCGGCTCCGCGGTCGCTCCGCTCCTCGCTCGCAGGCCTCGCTGCGATGCTCGCTCCCTGTCGCCTCACGACGTCACCGTCACCGAGTCGGCGCCGTCGACCTCGGCCAGCCGCACCTTCACCGACTGGGAGCGGGACGTCGGGACGTTCTTGCCCACGTAGTCGGCGCGGATCGGCAGCTCCCGGTGACCCCGGTCGACCAGCACCGCCAGCTGCACCGCGCGGGGGCGGCCGAGGTCGCGCAGCGCGTCCAGCGCAGCGCGGACGGAGCGGCCGGAGAACAGGACGTCGTCGACGAGCACGACCAGCCGGCCGTCGATGCCGGCCTCCGGCAGCCGGGTGTCCTCCAGCGCCCGGACCCCGCGCAGCCGCAGGTCGTCGCGGTAGAGGGTGATGTCGACGGTGCCGACGTCGACGCGGACGCCGCTGAAGGTCTCGATCCGGCCGGCGAGCCGGCGGGCCAGCGGCGCTCCGCGGGTGGGGATGCCGACCAGGACCAGGGACCCGAGGTCGGGACCCGCCTTCTCGATCAACTGGTGGGCGATCCGGTCGACCACCCGGCCGACGTCGTCGGCGGAGAGCAACGGGGCGGTCGTCGGTTCAGCGGGCAGCGCAGATGACTCGGTCATCGCAGCCTCCTTCCCCGCCTCACGGGACGGGTCGTTAAAGGAGTGGGCCGTCGTCGACGCGGCTGCGCCGGCGGCGGTGTGGACCGCGGACGACGGTACTGCACAGCACGGTGTGACCCCGATCGCGCCCGTTCACCCGGCCCTGGTGAGAGATCTGACCCATCAGAGCGACCTGACTGTTGCCGACTCGCCAAGACCAGTACTCTGCGTCACCAGTACCGTCCCGATACGACGACAGTCAGTGAGCAGAGGGTCATGAGCACCGACTACTCCAGGGCGCTTGGCGCCCGCCTGCGGGCGATCCGCAACCAGCAAGGACTGTCGTTGCAGGGCGTGGAGGACAAGTCCCACGGCCGGTGGAAGGCCGTCGTCGTCGGCTCGTACGAGCGTGGCGACCGTGCCGTCACCGTGCAGCGGCTCTCCGAGCTCGCCGTGTTCTACGGCGTGCCGGTCTCCGAGCTCCTGCCCGACCCGCGGCCCAGCTCCGCGGTCACCAAGAGCACCAAGATCGTGCTGAACCTGGAGTCGCTGGGCTCGCTGCCCGCCGACGAGGCCGGCCCGCTCGCCCGGTACGCCTCGACGATCCAGGCGCAGCGGCACGACTACAACGGCAAGGTGCTCTCGATCCGCGCCGAGGACCTCAAGTCCCTGGCGATCATCTACGACATGAGCCCCGACGAGCTGACCACCCGGCTCATCGAGTGGGGCGTGCTCTCCCCCGGCGCCGACGGCAGCATCTACTCCGACGTCGACGACGACGAGCCCGCCTGGGGCGACCGCCGCCGCTCCCCGCGGTGACACTGCGATCCTGACGGATCGCACCGCGGCCAGGAGCCCGGAAGGACCCCTCTGCCCCCCACCGCTCGCACGCTCGCGGCGGGCCCCTGCAGAGGGGCCGCGCGCGCACCGTGGTCACGTTGGCATCGAACGCGAAGAGCCCACCCTGCTGTCAGGGTGGGCTCTCTGCGTTCGCGATCCCTCAGGTGGGGATCTCGGCCTTGACGATGCCGCCGAGCACGCCGTTGACGTAGGCCGGTGAGTCGTCGGTGGACAGCGCCTTCGCCAACTCCACCGCCTCGTCGATCACCACCGCGTCGGGGACGTCGTCCACCCACAGCAGCTCGTACACCGCCATCCGCAGGATCGCGCGGTCGACGTCGGGCAGCCGGTCGAGCGACCAGCCCGACGCGTGCTCCTCGATCAGCTCGTCGATCCGGGCGCCCTGCTCGACCGCACCCTCGACCAGCCGGACGGCGTGGTCGGGCACCGGCGGGTTGCCGTCGGTGACGCGGTCGCGCAGCACGGCGAGCGGGTCGCTGCGGCGCAGGTCGGCCTCGTAGAGGACGTCGACCGCGCGCTTGCGCGCCTTGGAACGAGCGCTCACGAGGTCAGCTGACCCGGCCGAGGTAACGACCGTCACGGGTGTCCACCTTCAGCTTCTCGCCGGTGGTGATGAACAGCGGGACCTGGATCTCCGCGCCGGTCTCCAGGGTGGCCGGCTTGGTGCCGCCGGTGGAGCGGTCGCCCTGGAGACCCGGGTCCGTGTGCTGCACCACGAGCTCCATGGTCACCGGCAGCTCGACGTACAGCGGGGTGTCGTCGTGCACCGCCACGACGACCTCGGTGTTCTCCAGCAGGTAGCTCGCGCCGTCGCCGAGGGTGGCCGCCGGCACGTAGATCTGCTCGAAGGTGTCGCCGTCCATGAAGACGTAGTCGGTGCCGTCGGCGTACAGGTAGGTCATCGAGCGCTTGTCGACGTTCGCCGTCTCGACCTTGGTGCCGGCGTTGAAGGTGCGGTCGACGACCTTGCCCGAGAGCACGTTCTTGAGGGTCGTGCGCACGAAGGCGCCGCCCTTGCCCGGCTTCACGTGCTGGAAGTCGGTCACGGTCCACAGCTGCCCGTCCAGGTTGAGGACGGTGCCGTTCTTGAGGTCGTTGGTGGTAGCCATCTAGAGGACCAGCAGTTCCTTGCTCGTGAGGGTCAACAACTCGGGCTCGTCGTCCGTGACCACCAGGGTGTCCTCGATCCGGACACCGCCGTGGCCGGGCAGGTAGACGCCAGGCTCCACGGTGACGGCCATGCCAGCGCTCAGGGTACCTGCGCCGGCTGCTGCGATGCCCGGAGCCTCGTGGATCTCCAGGCCGACCCCGTGCCCGAGGCCGTGGGTGAAGTGGTCGCCGTGCCCGGCCGCGACGATCACGTCGCGGGCCGCCGCGTCGACCGCGGTGACGTCCGCGCCCACCGCCAGCGCGGCCCGGCCGGCCCCCTGCGCGGCCGCGACCAGCTCGTACACCTCGCGCTGCCAGTCCGCGGCGTGCCCAAGCACGAGGGTCCGGGTCATGTCGGAGTGGTAGCCGTCGACGGTGGCACCGAAGTCGAGCTTCAGGAAGTCCCCGTCGCGGAGCACCGTCGCATCGGGTCGGTGGTGCGGGATCGCCGAGTTCGCCCCGGTCGCCACGATGGTCTCGAAGCTGGGGGCCTCGGCGCCCAGGGTCAGCATCCGGGCGTCGAGCTCCCGGCCGACCTCGAGCTCGCTGCGGCCCGGCCGCAGCGCGCCCTCGGCGGCGAGCTCGGCCAGCGCCCGGTCGGCGACCGCGCACGCCCGGCGCAGCGCCTCGATCTCGGCGTCGTCCTTGACCGCGCGCAGCGCCTCGACCGCCCGCCGGATGCTGACCAGCTCGGGCGCCGTGCCGCCGGTCGCCTCCCTGCCGAGCACCTGCTCCAGGCCCCGCAGGCCGTCGACGGTGACGTCGTGGGACTCGTACCCGAGCCGGCCGGTGCCCAGGTGGGCCGCCCGGGCGGCCAGCGCGGACACCGTCGCCCGGTCCACCAGCAGCTCCAGGTCGGGCACCTGGGTTCCCGCCTGGGTGGTGTAGCGGCCGTCGGTGCCGAAGACGTCGTCACCGTCGGCGCGCAGCAGCAGCGCCCCGTTGGAGCCGGTGAACCCGGTCAGGTACCGGACGTTGAGCAGGTTGGTGACCAGGACGGCGTCCAGCCCGGCCTCCGCCGCAGCAGCCCGCAAGCGGTCCCGGCGCCCCGCTTCCCGGGTCATCGCGCGCCCCGGGCGGCCAGGTGGCGCAGCGCCAGCTCGTAGCCGCCGACGCCCAGCCCGGCGATCACGCCGTCGGCGACGCCGGAGACGTAGGAGTGGTGCCGGAAGGCCTCCCGGCGGTGGATGTTGCTGATGTGCACCTCGACCAGCGGGCCGGTCAGCGCGGCGAGCGCGTCGGCCAGCACCACCGAGGTGTGCGACCAGCCGCCGGGGTTGATGACCACGGCGTCCCCGGCGTCGGCGGCGTCATGCACCCAGCCCAGCAGCTCGGCCTCGGAGTCGGTCTGGCGGACGACGACACCCAGACCCAGCTCGGCGGCGGCGGCCTCGATGAGCTCGACCAGCTCGGGGTAGGTCGTGTCGCCGTAGATCAGCGGCTCACGGCTGCCGAGCCGGCCGAGGTTGGCGCCGTTCAGCACCTGGATGGTCATGCGGCCTCTCCGTTGACGGCTGCCCAGGCGGCGTCGAGCCAGGCCTGGTCGGGGTCGGTCAGGATGGTGGGGTTGCCCAGCCCGTCGAGGACGACGAAGCGCAGCGACGCGCCGCGGGCCTTCTTGTCGATCCGCATCACCGCCTGCAGGGCCGCCCAGTCGCCGCGGTAGCTCGTCGGCAGGCCCATCGCTGCGATCAGCGCGCGGTGCCGGTCGGCGTCGGCCCGGCTCAGCCGTCCGGCCGCCGCGGCCAGCTCCGCGGCGAAGACCAGTCCCACCGCGACGGCCTCGCCGTGCCGCCAGCCGAAGTCCTCGACCCGCTCGATGGCGTGCGCGAGCGTGTGGCCGTAGTTGAGGAACTCCCGGCGGCCGGTGTCGTAGAGGTCCTCACCCACGGCGTCGGCCTTGACCTGCACCGCCCGGGCGATCAGCTCGGCGGTGTCGGCGCGCCCGGTCGGGTCGGCCTCGAGCAGCTCCAGCACCCGCCCGTCGGCGATGAAGCCGCACTTGACCACCTCGGCCAGCCCGGACCGGAACTCCGCCTCGGGCAGCCCGGCCAGCGCATCGGTGTCGGCCAGGACGGCGGCGGGCGGGTGGAAGGCGCCCACCAGGTTCTTGCCGGCGGCGGTGTTGATGCCGGTCTTGCCGCCCACGGCCGCGTCCACCATGCCGAGCAGGCTGGTCGGCACCTGCACCACCCGCACCCCGCGCAGCCAGGTGGCGGCCAGGAAGCCGGCCAGGTCGGTCACCGCTCCCCCGCCGATGCCGACGACCGCGTCGGAGCGGGTCAGGCCGAGCCGGCCGAACTCCTCCCAGGCGCCGGCGGCCACCTCGGCGGTCTTGGCGGCCTCGCCGTCGGGGACGACGACCGCCTCGGCGGCCACCCCGGACTGCTGGAGGGTCTCCACCGCCGCGCCGGCCGCGGCCGCCAGCGCGCGGCTGTGCACCACGGCCGCCCGGGCGGTCCCGTCGAGGACGAGCCCGAGCTGCACCTGCACCCCGGGGCCGATGACGACGTCGTAGGGCCGGTCGCCGGCCACCGTGATCCGCCGCGCGGTCACCGCTGCACCGACCCGACGGCGGCCAGCACCTCGGCCACCACCTCATCGACCGGGCGGCCGGAGGTGGTGACGGTCACCGTGGCGACCTCGGCGTACAGCGGAGCGCGGGCCTCGAGCATGGTGCGCAGCATGGCGCGTGGGTTGACCGCGAGCAGCGGCCGGTCCCGGGAGAGCCCGGCGCGCTTGGCCGCCGAGGCGACGTCGACGTCGAGCCAGAGGACCTGCGCGCCGGCCCGGCCGTGCGCGACCAGCAGCTGCCGGGTCGCCGCGCTGGTGACCGCACCGCCGCCGAGAGCCAGCACGCCGTCGTGCTCGGCGAGCGCCCGGGCGACCGCGCGCTCCTCCAGGGCCCGGAAGTGCGGTTCCCCGGACGTGAGGAACAGGTCGGCGACCGTGGTCCCGGTCTCGGCCTCCACGTCGGCGTCGGTGTCCCGGAACGCCAGCCCGAGCGCGGCCGCCACCGCCGTCCCCACGGTCGTCTTGCCCGAGGCCGGCGGGCCGACGACGACGATCGCCGGGCCGGTCACCGGTAGGTGAGCGCGTCGAGGTAGCCCTGGACGTTGCGCCGGGTCTCGGTCACCGAGTCGCCACCGAACTTCTCCAGCGCGGCGTCGGCGAGCACCAGGGCCACCATCGCCTCCATCACGACGCTGCCGCGCGGGACGGCGCAGGCGTCGCTGCGCTGGTTGATCGCGACGGCGGCGTCGCCGGTGGCGGTGTCGATGGTGGCCAGCGCGCGGGGCACGGTGCTGATCGGCTTCATCGCGGCCCGGACCCGCAGCACCTCGCCGTTGGTCATGCCGCCCTCGATGCCGCCGGCCCGGTCGGTGCGGCGGGACAGCCGACCCTCGGCGACCTCGATCTCGTCGTGGGCCACCGAGCCGCGGCGGCGGGAGGTCTCCAGCCCGTCCCCGACCTCGACGGCCTTCACCGACTGGACGCCCATCAGCGCTGCGGCCAGCCGGGAGTCCAGCCGCCGGTCCCAGTGCACGTGGCTCCCCAGGCCCGGCGGCAGGCCGTGCACGACGACCTCGACCACTCCGCCGAGGGTGTCACCGGACCTGCGGGCGTCGTCGATCTCGGCGGTCATCCGCTCGCTGGTCGCCGGGTCGGCGCAGCGCACCGGGTCCTCGTCGAGCCGGGGGTTGTCCTCGGGTCCGGGCAGCACGCCGTCCGGGACGACGACCGGGCCGATCGCGACGACGTGGCTCACCACGCGGACCCCCAGCACCTGGTGCAGGAAGGCCTGGGCGACGGTGCCCAGCGCGACCCGCGCCGCCGTCTCCCGGGCGCTGGCCCGCTCGAGCACGGGCCGGGCGTCGTCGAAGCCGTACTTCTGCATCCCGGGCAGGTCGGCGTGGCCGGGCCGGGGCCGGGTGAGCGGGGCGTTGCGGGCCTGACCGGCGAGCACCTCGGCGTCGACCGGGTCAGCTGCCATGACCGTCGACCACTTCGGCCACTCGGTGTTGCCGACCTGGACGGCGATCGGGCCGCCCTGGGTGACGCCGTGGCGCACCCCGCCGGTGATCGTGACCTCGTCCTGCTCGAAGCTCATCCGGGCGCCGCGGCCGTGGCCGAGCCGGCGCCGGGCCAGCTGGAGGTCGACGTCGGACGTCTGCACCCGCACCCCCGCCGGCAGCCCGTCCAGCACGGCGGTGAGCTGCTGACCGTGCGACTCCCCTGCGGTCAGCCAGCGCAACATGCGGCCGATTCTGCCAGCAGCCCCGGTGGGCGCCGACCGTGCACCCACAGATCAGGCGAGCGGCAGCGGTCCGGCGAGCCACAGGACCAGGTAGGCGCCCACGAGCAGCGGCGGCCCGAAGGGCACCCGGGTGCGCCAGCCGGCCCGGCCGACGGCGATCAGCAGCACCGACCCGAGCGCGCCCACGAGCAGCCCGGCGAACACCCCGGCCATGAGCACGCCCCACCCCGCCCAGCCGAGGACCAGCCCGAGCAGGCCGAGCAGCTTCACGTCCCCGCGGCCCAGGGCCGCCGGGGACACCACCCGCACGGCGAGCCCCGCACCGCCGGCGAGGAGGGCGGCCACGCCGGCGCGCAGCACGGCGCCCGGCTCGCCGGTGACCACGGCATCGGTGAGGAGCGCGACCCCGCAGCCGATGAGCGCCGGGAAGGTGACCCGGTCCGGCAGCCGGTGCCGGCGCAGGTCGACGTCGGCGAGCACGAGGGCCGCCGCACCGAACCAGGCCAGCGCCACCGCGGCCGGGCGATCGCCGGCCAGCGCCGGTCCCGCAGCCACGACCGCCGCCGCCAGCAAGGAGGTGACGACGACCCGGACCAGCGCCGGCCGCGCCGCGGGGTCCCGCTCGGCGAGTCGCACGGCGGTGCTCGCCAGCCACGGACCGAGCAGCAGGCCCACGACCGCACCGGCGAGCGTCAGCGCGCTGGGCACCGGCCGGTCAGGCGCCCAGCGCGGCGCGCATCGCCGCGATCGGCGCGGGGTGCCCGGTCATCAGCTCCACCTGGGCGGTCGCCTGCCAGAACAGCACCTCGATGCCGCTGATGGCATGGCCGCCGGCCAGGTCGACGCGCTGCGCCAACGGGGTCGGCCAGCCGGCGTACAGCACGTCGAGCACCGTCTGGCGGGGCCGCCAGTCCAGGTCGGCGACGGCGGGCTGCCCGGCGGCGGGCACCGTGCTCACCACCACCGGAGCGGCGACCGACGTCGTGGCGTCCAGCCGCTGCACCTCCGCCGTCACCCCGAGGGCCTCCAGCACCCGCAGCAGCTCGGCGGCCCGGGCCGGCTCACGGACGACGACGTCGACCTGGCGGGCGCCCAGCGACGCCAGCGCGACGGCGGCAGCCGCTGCCGTCCCGCCCGCACCGAGGACGGCCGCGTGCTCCACCTGCTCGATCCCGCCGCCCTGCAGCGCGGTGCCGACCCCGAGGACGTCGGTGTTCTCCGCCCGCCAGCCCCCGGCCCCGGTGCGCACCAGGGTGTTCGCCGCGGCCAGCAGCCGAGGGAGGGCGTCGACCTCGTCGGCGACCGCGACCGCCGCCTGCTTGCACGGCATCGTCACGGAGAAGCCGCGCCACTCCGGGCCCAGCCCGGCCAGCAGCACGGGCAGGTCCGCAGGCCCGACGTCCAGCGCGTCGTAGGTCCAGTCGGTCAGCCCCAGGGCCGCGTACGCCGCCCGGTGCAGCAGCGGGGACAGCGAGTGACCGACGGGCCGGCCGAGGACAGCCGCCCTCAGGACCGGCCCGTCGGCCTGTCGGTGGCTCAATTCCCCGGGTTGTCCTGCAGCCACTGCTGGAACAGCAGCACGTTCTGCTGGTGCTCCGCCGCGGTGACCGCGAACCGGGTCTCCCCGGTGTCCGGGTCCACCACGACGAAGAAGCGCCAGTCACCGGGGGTCGGGTCGAGCACCGCGCGCAGCGCCTCCTCCCCCGGGTTGCTGATGGCGCCCGGCGGCAGGCCCGGGTGCAGGTAGGTGTTGTACGGCGAGGGGTTCTGCCGGTCCTCGCTCGTGGTGGTGATGCCGCTCTTGCCGTTGGCGTAGTTCACCGTGGTGTCCAGCTGCAGCGGCATGCCGTCGGCCAGCCGGTTGTCCAGGACCCGGGCGACCTTGCCCATGTCCTCGGTGCTGCCCGCCTCCGCCTGCACGATGCTGGCCTCGGTGACCAGGCCCAGCCGCTGGTCCTCGGGGACCTGCAGCTCGTCGAGCACCGCCACGGTGCCGGCCACCATGTCCGACAGGATCCCGGCCGCGGTGTCCCCCGGCTCGATGTCGTAGGTGGCGGGGAACAGGAAGCCCTCGAGCACGCCGTTGGCGTAGGCCGGCAACCCGAGCGCCGCCGGGTCGGCGGCCGCGGCCTGCAGGTCGGCCAGCGGGATGCCGGTCTCGTCGGAGACCCGCTGGAGGACCTGGACCACGGTCAGGCCCTCGGGCAGCGTCACCCGGGTGACCTGCCGGGAGGCCGGGTCGAGCAGCAGGTCCAGCGCCGCCTTGCCCGACATCTGCGAGTGCAGGGTGTAGACGCCGGGCTGGATGCCGGTGGCCGCCGGGTTGGCGTCCGCGGCGTCCTCGAAGGGACCGGTGGAGGCGATGACGCCGGCGCCCACCAGGGTGCCGGCGATGGCGCGCAGCGAGTCACCCTCGTTCACCCGGACGTCGACGGTGCCCGTGCCGCTGCCGGTGTAGTCCTCGGCGACCGGGTTGATCGTGGTCCAGAGCAGCTTGCCGCCGATCCCGATCCCGACGACCAGCGCGGCCAGGATGATGAGCGACAGCACGATGGTGATCGGCCGCCGCCGCTTGCCCGGCCGGTCCGAGCCGCCACCGCCGCGGCCCCCACGGCGACCGCTGCCGCCACCGCCGCCGCCCAGCAGGTGGTCGTCGAGGTCGGCGTCGTCGTGGTGGTCGTCGAGGGGGTCGTGGTCGTCGTCGGTGACGACCTCCAGACCGCCGGTCTCGTCGAAGACGGTGGCCGGCCCGGCCAGCTGGTACGGGTGCTCGTCGGGGTGCAGCCCGGCGTCGTCGTCGGGTTCGGCGCCCCGGTGCCGCGAGGTCGGCGCGAGCCAGCTGCCCGTGTCGTCGTCCCAGTCGGTGGCGTGCATCTCCGTCGCGGGCTCGTCGGCGGGCGCTGCGCCGCGGGACTCGTCGGTGACCAGCGAGGCCAGCGAGCCGCGACCGGCCGGCAGCGGAGCGTCGGGCACCGGGCGGCTGTTCGCGGAGAGCCAGCCGGGGTCGGTCTCGGCGTCGGCGAACCTGTCCGCGGCGACCCGGTCGGCGGTCGTCGGCTCGACGGCGGAGCGCGGTGCGGGGGCCGACCGGCGGTCGCCCACCGGGGAGCGGCCGGGTCGCTGGTCGGTGCCGGCCTTCGGCACGGCCGGCGCGACGGCGAGCATCTCCGTGGTGCGGGGCGCGGTCTCGGCGGCGGCGCTGGCGGCGGTCATGTCCTCCCACGACCAACGCTTGGGCCCGGCAACGGCGGGGCGGCGCGGGCCGTCGGTGGGGTCGATGCCGAAGGCGCTGAGGTCCAGGCCGGCGGCGGCGAGGCCGACGTCGGCGATGCCGCCGGCGGCGAGCCCGGTGATCTCGACGTCGGCGATGTCCGCGGGGCTGCGGGGCGGGAGCACGTGGACGCCGGTGGCGTCGGTGTCCGGGGCGGAGCGACGTCCGCGCCGTGGACGCATCGTGTCGTCGTCGGCCAGCTGCAGCGTGCTCGCGCCGGCGGTCGTCCACGTGGCGAGCAGCTCGGAGGCGGGACGGCCGGAGTCGCCGTCGGGCTGGGAGTGGCGACCGCGCGGACGCGGCTGGGTCGGGTCCGTCACGAGTGGCGCCCCCTGGTCTCGGGGCCAGTACGAGGTCGCCCGTCGAGATGGCTCTGCAGGATGACCACAGCGGCCGCCTGGTCGATCACCGGGCGCTGCCGGCGTGCGGAGATGCCTCCGGCGCGCAGATGACTCGCAGCGGTCACGGTGGAGAGCCTTTCGTCGACGAGGTGCACCGGGACGTCCCCGATGCGACTGGCCAGGGATGCAGCGTAGGCACGGGCATCGCGTGCGGAGGCGCCCGACGCTCCGGACAGGTGCCTCGGCAGACCCACGACCACCTCGACCACCTCGTGTGTCACAACCAGCCCGGCGAGGTGGTCGAGATCGCTCTGGTCCTTCGCTCGCCGGAGCGTCTCCAGCGGGCTGGCGAGGGTCCCGGTCGCGTCGGAGAGGGCCACTCCGACGCGCACGGTCCCCACGTCGACGCCCAGTCTCCTCCCGGGCGACCGGACCGGCTCGTCGTCAGCGGCCACGGGGACCACGGCCCTCGGTGCCGGGCTCGTCCCGCACGGGCCGTGGGCCGGGTCCGGGCACCCGCGGCGGGTAGCCGAGGTCGAGCTGCCCCGTCTCGGGGTCCTGCGCCGGTGCGCCCTGCCGGTCCAGCGGGGGCAGCGGGAACGGCACCCGCTCGGTGGCGTGCTGCCCGGCGGGCGCTCCCTCCCCGGAGCCGGCGCCCGCCGGGACCGGACGCGGCGGCACCGGAGGCCGGCCGGTCTGCGCGACCGGTTCCGCCACCGGGTCCCCGTCCGGTCCGTCGGGTGTCGTCACGAAGTGGCCGCCCCGATCGCCTGTTCGGCGGCCGCCAGGGCCGCCGGGATGCCCGCCGGGTCGGTGCCGCCGCCCTGGGCGACGTCGGGCTTGCCGCCCCCGCGCCCACCGACCGGTCCGGCCGCGGCTCTGAGCAGGTCGTTGGCCGAGAGCCCGCGCTGCTGGGCGGCCGGGTTGACGGTGGCGATGAGCGACACCTTGCCGTCGGCCGCCGATGCCAGGACCACCGCGGCGGGCTTCTCGCCCAGCCGGTTGCGGACGTCCAGCGCGAGGCCGCGCAGGTCGCCGCCGGACAGCCCGGCCGGCGCCCCGGTGACGATGGCGATGCCGCCGCGGTCCGTGGCGGAGCCGGCCAGGTCGCCGGCCGCGGCGAGCGTCTGCTGGCCGCGGAGCGCCGCCAGCTCGCGGTCGGTGTCGCGGAGCCGGTCGAGCATGCCGTTCACCCGGTCCACGATGCCGTCCTGCGGGGTCTTGAGCAGATCGGCGAGCTGGCGGACCAGGTCGCGCTCGCGGGCCAGGTAGCGGAACCCCTCCAGCCCGACGGCCGCCTCGACCCGGCGCGCGCCGGAGCCGACCGAGCTCTCACCGGTGAGCGCCAGCGTGCCGATCTGGGCGCTGCCCCGCACGTGGGTGCCGCCGCACAGCTCGCGGGACCACTCGCCGCCGATCTCGACGACCCGGACCTGCTCGCCGTAGGTCTCGCCGAACAGCGCGATCGCGCCGAACTCGCGCGCCTCGGGCAGCGTCATGTACAGCGCGCGGACACCGTGATCGGCGCGGACGGCGGCGTTGGCGACGTCCTCGACGTCGATCCGCTGCTGCGCCGACAGCGCGCCCTGCCACGCGAAGTCCAGCCGCAGGTAGCCGGGCCGGTTGTAGGAGCCGGACTGCAGCGCCTGCGGGCCGAGGACCTGGCGCAGCGCCGCGTGCAGAACGTGCGTGCCCGAGTGCGCCTGGCAGGCCGACAGCCGCCACTCGCGGTCGACCTGCGCGGTCAGCTCGGTGCCGGCGCGCAGCTCTCCCTCGAGCACCCGCACCTGGTGGGCGACGAGGCCCTTGACCGGCCGCTGGACGTCGATCACCTCGGCGCGGCCGCCGTCCCAGGTCAGCTCGCCGGCGTCGGCGACCTGCCCACCGGACTCGGCGTAGAACGGCGTGCGGTCCAGCACCACGCGGGTGACCGAGCCGGGACCGACGACCGGCTCGCCGTCGTCGGAGGTGGCGTCGTCGCCCTCGTCGACGACGCCGAGCACCCGGGACTCGGTGTGCAACGTGTCGTAGGCACGCCAGTCGGTGGGCCCGAACTCGGCCAGCAGCCGGCGGTAGGCCAGCACGTCGACCGACCCGGTGCGCTTGGCCCGGGCATCGGCGCGGGCGCGCTCGCGCTGCTCCTTCATCAGGGCCCGGAAGCCCTCCTCGTCGACGGTGACGCCCTGCTCGGCGGCCATCTCGAGGGTGACGTCGATCGGGAAGCCGTAGGTGTCGTGCAGGCTGAACGCCTGGGTGCCCGACAGCGCCGGGGTGCCCGCGGCCCGGGCCTGGCTCACCGCGGTGTCGAACAGCGCCGTCCCGGCCACCAAGGTGCGCCGGAACGCCTCCTCCTCGGCGTAGGCGATGCCGGAGATGCGAGCGAAGTCCGACGCCACCTCGGGGTAGCTGGCGCTCATCGCGTCGCGGGAGACGGGCAGCAGCTCGGGCAGGGTCGCGGCGTCGACGCCGAGCAGCTTCATCGACCGGACCGCGCGGCGCAGTAGCCGGCGCAGGATGTAGCCACGGCCCTCGTTGCCGGGGGTGACCCCGTCCGCGATGAGCATCAGCCCGCTGCGCACGTGGTCGGCCACCACCCGCAGCCGGACGTCGGCCTCGTGGTCGGCGCCGTAGCGCAGGCCGGCCAGCTCGGCGGCCCGGTGCAGCACCGGGGCGACCTCGTCGATCTCGTACATGTTGTCGACGCCCTGCAGCAGGAAGGCCACCCGCTCCAGGCCCATGCCGGTGTCGATGTTCTTCTTCGGCAGCTCGCCCAGGATCGGGAACTCCTTGCCCTCCCCCGGCCCGCGCTCGTACTGCATGAAGACCAGGTTCCAGATCTCCAGGTACCGGTCGCCGGTCGGATCGGCCTCCGGCCCCCCACCGGGGCCGTACTCCGGCCCGCGGTCGTAGTGGATCTCCGAGCAGGGGCCCGCCGGCCCGGCGGCGCCGGTCGACCAGTAGTTGTCGTCCTTGCCGCGGCGCTGGATCCGCTCCGCCGGGACGTAGGCCCGCCAGGCGTCGAACGCCTCGTCGTCGTCCAGGTAGACCGTCGGCCAGATCCGTTCCGGGTCCAGGCCGAGCCCGCCGTCCTCCAGTTTCCCGGTGACCAGCTCCCACGCGAAGCCGATCGCCTCGGTCTTGAAGTAGTCGCCGAAGGAGAAGTTGCCGTTCATCTGGAAGAACGTGCCGTGCCGGGTGGTCTTGCCCACCTCCTCGATGTCGAGGGTGCGCACGCACTTCTGCACGCTGGTGGCGCGCGGGTACGGGGCGGGCTCCCGCCCGGTCAGGTACGGGATGAACGGCACCATGCCGGCGACGGTGAACAGCAGCGAGGGGTCGGGCGACACCAGCGAGGCGCTGGGCACCACGGTGTGACCACGCTTCTCGAAGTGCTCGAGGAAGCGGCGGCGGATCTCGGCGGTCTGCATGCGGGGGTCTCGGTCCTTCGGCGAACGGGTGGCCTGACGGCCGGGGACGGGTTCAGCTGTCCGCTGCGTGTGCGCCGCGCCGCGGCAGCTCGACCTGGCTGCGGTCGGGCAGCGGCGCGTCCAGCCCGGTGCCGGCCCGCAGCTCGTCCTCCCGGGCCGCGGCGGCCGCCCGCACGTCGGCCCCGAAGTCGCCGATCGCCTCGGCCAGCTCGCGCAGGCCGTCGGCGAGCTGGCCGGCGATGCCCTGCGGGGTCAGCTTCTCCGCGGCCCGGGACAGCCGGCGGACGACGAGGGCACCGATCGTGACGCCCATGGCCAGCCAGAACAGCCGGCGCATCAGTCGGCCCGCCGGGAGGCGCGGCGGGCGCGCCGCTCGTCCTTGGCCGACCGCTGCGCGTCGGCGAGGAGCTGACCCTCGCGCTTCTTGCGCGCCGCGCTGCGCACCCCGTAGCTGAACGCCGCCACCTTGATCAGCGGGCTGCCGAGCGTGGCGGCGAAGACGCTGGTCAGCGCGGCGACGTTGCTGGACACGTTGGCCGCGTTGCCGGTGATGTCGTCGACGCGCTCCAGGTTGGCGTTGACGTGGGTGACCGTCGTCGACGCCTGGCTGAGGATCGGCTGGCTCTGCTCCCGGACCTGGCGGATGGTCAGCGTGGTCTCGTCGAGGGTGCGCCCGAGCTTCAGCAACGGCACCGCCAACAGGAGGACCAGCACCACCACGGCAAGGGCTGCGATCAACCCCGCCCACTCTCCTGCGGACACGCGTGCACTCCCTCGGGTCTCGACTCTCGTCGACGTCTCGGATGGTCCAGTTGCCGGCGGTCGTGCCTGCCGGTGGGGCAACACTAGCCGCGGGGGCCGACGGTCGTCGTCGCCTTCACCGACGACCGGCCTCAGCCGCGGCGGCGGACGATCGCCCGGAGCTTCGCCAGCCGGGTCGAGATCGCGGCCTCCACGCCGCGGTTGGTCGGCCGGTAGTAGTCGCGGCCGACCAGGGCGTCGGGCGGGTACTGCTGCGGGACGACGCCGTCGGGGTGGCCGTGCGGGTAGACGTAGGTCTTCCCGTGCCCCAGCGCCTTGGCCCCGGCGTAGTGCGCGTCGCGCAGCCCCGGCGGCACCGGGCCGGCCAGGCCGGCCCGCACGTCGGCGACGGACTCCCCCATCGCCGTGGTGACGGCGTTCGACTTCGGCGCCGTGGCGAGGTGGACGACGGCGTGGGCCAGCGGGAAGTGGCCCTCGGGCATCCCGATGAAGGCGACCGCGTCGGCGGCGGCCACCGCGGTGAGCAGCGCGGTCGGGTCGGCCATGCCGATGTCCTCGCTGGCGGAGATGACCAGCCGCCGGGCGATGAACCGCGGGTCCTCCCCCGCCTCGACCATCCGGGCCAGGTAGTGCAGCGCCGCGTCGACGTCACTGCCGCGGATGCTCTTGATCAGCGCACTGGCGATGTCGTAGTGCTGGTCGCCGGACCGGTCGTAGCGCACCGCCGCCTGCGCCACCGCCGTCTCCAGCGTGTGCAGGTCGATCTCCGTCGCGCCCACCGCCAGCGCGGCACCGGCGCCGGACTCCAGTGCGGTGAGGGCCTTGCGCCCGTCGCCACCGGCCACCCGGACCAGGTGCTCCTCGGCCTCCGCGCTGAGGGTCACCGCGCCGTCCAGCCCGCGGTCGCTGGTGAGCGCCCGGCGCAGCAGCGTGCGGACGTCGTCGTCGCTGAGCGGCTGCAGCGCCAGCACCAGGCTGCGGGACAGCAGCGGGCTCACCACGGAGAAGAACGGGTTCTCGGTGGTCGCGGCGATCAGGCTGACGATCCGGTCCTCGACCGCGGACAGCAGCGAGTCCTGCTGGGTCTTGGAGAACCGGTGCACCTCGTCGATGAAGAGCACCGTGCGGCGACCGGCGTGGGTGAGCTCCCGCTTGGCGCTGGCGATGACCGCGCGGACCTCCTTGACCCCGGCGTCGAGGGCGGAGAGCTGCACGAAGGAGCGCTTGGTGGCCAGCGAGATGACGTGGGCCAGCGTGGTCTTCCCGGTGCCCGGCGGGCCGTACAGGACCAGTGACATCGGCTCGTCGGCCTCCACCAACCGGCGCAGCGGCGCCCGGGGGCCGAGCAGGTGCTGCTGCCCGACGACCTCGTCCAGCGACCGCGGCCGCATCCGGACGGCGAGCGGGGCACCCGGGTCGACCGCGGGGCGCGCCGCCTCGTCGTCGGCGAAGAGCCCCTCGCCGAACAGCCCGGTGTCGCTCATGCCCACGGCGCCTCCGGTTCGCTCCCGCGGGGCGCTCCGCTCCTCGGTCGCCGGCGCTCCCTGCGATGCGCACGCCCCTGTCCGCTCACGGTTGCGACGCTACCCGCGGGGCACGACAGTCCCATGCAGCAGCGGACCATCGGGTCGACCACCGTCAGCGCGATCGGCCTCGGGGCGATGCCCCTGTCGACCAAGGAGGACCGGCCCTCGCCGGAGGACGCGGTGGCGGTGGTGCACGCGGCCCTGGACGCCGGGGTCACCCTGATCGACACCGCCGACGCCTACGCGGCCGACGAGGCCGAGTTCGGGCACAACGAGGAGCTGGTGGCCCGCGCGCTGGCCACCTACGGCAGCGACACGTCGTCGGTGCTGGTCGCGACCAAGGGCGGGCACACCCGCGAGGGCCGGGACTGGGGGCTGGACGGGACGTTGTCCTACCTCCGCCGCGCCTGCGAGGGGTCGCTGCGCCGGCTGGGCGTCGAGGCGATCGGGCTCTACCAGTTGCACCGGCCCGACCCGGCGACGCCGTGGGAGGAGTCGATGGGCGCGCTGCGGTCGCTGCACGAGGACGGGCTGATCCGGATGGCCGGGATCTCCAACGCCGACGTCGACCAGATCGACGCCGCTCGGGCGATCGTCGGTGACGCCCTGGTCAGCGTGCAGAACCAGTTCTCGCCGGGCTACCGGTCCTCCGCGGGCGAGCTCGCGCACTGCGCCGCCCACGGGCTGGCCTTCCTGCCGTGGAGCCCGTTCGGCGGGGTCTCGGCGGCCAAGTCGCTGGGCTCGACGGCCGACGAGTTCGCCGCCGTCGCCGGTGAGCTCGGGGTGTCGGTGTACCAGGTGACGCTGGCCTGGCACCTCGCCCAGGCCGACGTCGTCCTGCCGATCCCGGGGGCCTCGCGGCCGGCCTCGATCCTCGACTCGGCGGCCGCCGCGGACCTCGCCCTGACCCCCGACCAGCTCGCCCGCCTGAACGCCGCCTGACCCGGCGACCCTCCCCACGGTTGATCATGGGCGTCGTGCCGCGGGACGCGCCACGGCCGGGTGTGTCGCCAGCCAGACGCCCATGATCAACCGGGCGGCCTCCTGGTTGCCGCGACGCGGTCCACAGCGGCCCGCACGATCCACAGTTCGCGGTCGGCCCTGGCCGGAGTGCTGCCGGCCGACCGACCGTCGATCCCGTGGACGGCACCCGACTCGGCAGCAGCTACACCTGGTCCAGCGCGCGTGCCGCAGGCATGACGCGACGGCAGGTCGAGGACGACGGCGTCCGGCTGGGCCACGGGCTCTACCTGTCGCGGGCCGCGTTCACGTTCACCGAGCGCTGTGAGGCCTGGACGCGTGTCCTGCCGCCGCTGGCTGCGTTCGGCGGGACGACGGCAGCAGTCCTCCTCGGCGCCCAGGTCCCCGTTCCTTCGCGCCTGACCATCGTGCTGCCACCGGACGTCGTGGTCCCGGCCCGCCGGCAGCTCGTCCGGCACGTCCGCACCCTGGCCGACCCTGACGTCGTCGAACACGGCGGTCTGCGGGTGACCTCGGGTGCTCAGACGTTCCTCGATCTCGCCGCCACGTCGCCCCCGGCGGATCTCGTCGCCGTCGGCGATGCCCTGTGTCGCCGCCGTCATCTGGACGCCGCCCGGCTCGACGAACGGCTGGCCCGGGCCGACCGGACGCGCGGTGTCGTACGCGCCCGGAGGTGTGCGCCGTTGCTCAGCCCGCTCGCCGCGTCCCGTCCGGAGAGCCTGATGCGGTACTGGCTGGTCGACAGCGACCTGCCCGACCCCGAGCCGCAGGTCGCACTCTTCGCCCGTGCAGGCCGGGACGGCGCCCACGGCGACCTCGGTTACAGCCGCTGGAAGGTGTTGCTGGAGTACGAGGGCCGGCAGCACGCAGAGCGGGACCAGTTCCGCCGGGACGTCGACCGCTACTCGCTCAGCGCCTTGGACGGGTGGCTGGTGCTCCGCTTTGCCGACCACCACCTCGGCGGACCACACGTCGTGGTGGACCGCACCCGCCGCGCTCTGCTGCGCCGGGGATGGCGACCGGCCCGAGGTTGATCATGGGCGTCTTGTCAGCGACACACCGACGGGCGGCGTGGCGCACGTCAAGACGCCCATGATCAACCGCAGCAGCGGCAGGAGGGGTCAGGCCTTCGTCGGGTCCGTCGGGCCGGGGGCGCCGGGCTCGCCGGGCAGCGGGTCCTCCTCCGGCACGAAGTCGATCCCGGCCTCGACCCGCTGGGCCTCGGAGATCGGCGTCGGTGCGCCGGTCAGCGGGTCGTAGCCGGCCCCGGTCTTGGGGAAGGCGATGACCTCGCGGATGGAGTCGACGCCGGCGAGCAGCGCGGTGAGCCGGTCCCAGCCGATCGCGGCACCGGCGTGCGGCGGCGGACCGTAGGCGAAGGCCTCCAGGAAGAACCCGAACCGCTCCCGGGCCTCCTCCTGCGACATCCCGATGACCTCGAACACCCGCTCCTGCAGCGCGGCGTCGGCGATGCGGACCGAGCCGCTCATCAGCTCGTTGCCGTTGCACACCAGGTCGTAGGCGTCCGACAGCGCCGCGCCCTTGTCCTCGGCGAACCGCTCCCGCCACTCAGGGGTGGGCGAGGTGAAGGGGTGGTGCATGAAGGTCCAGTCGCCGTCCTCGGTCTCCTCGAACATCGGGAAGTCGACGACGAACAGGAACGACCACGAGCCGGGCTCGATGAGCTCCAGCCGCTTGGCCACCTCGTTGCGCGCGGCGCCGAGCAGCTCCTGCGACGACCTCCGGGGCCCGGCGGCGAAGAACACGCAGTCACCGGGGGCCGCGCCGACGGCCTCGACCAGCCCGGCCCGCTCGGACTCGGAGATGTTCTTGGCCACCGGGCCGCCGAGGGTGCCGTCCTCCCCCACGGTCACGTAGGCCAGGCCCTTGGCGCCGCGCGAGCGGGCCCAGTCCTGCCACGCGTCGAACGCGCGCCGCGGCTGCGAGCCGCCACCGGGCATCACGATCGCCCCGACGTAGGGCGACTGGAACACCCGGAACGGCGTCTCGGCGAAGTAGGAGGTCAGCTCGGTCAGCTCGATGCCGAACCGCAGGTCGGGCTTGTCGGAGCCGAACCGGTCCATCGCCTCGCGGTAGGTCATCCGCGGGATCTCCGGGACGGCGTAGGAGGCCAGCTCCTGCCACAGCGAGCGGATGACGTCCTCGGCCACGGCCAGCACGTCGTCCCGGTCGACGAAGCTCATCTCGAAGTCGAGCTGGGTGAACTCCGGCTGCCGGTCGGCCCGGAAGTCCTCGTCCCGGAAGCAGCGGGCGATCTGGTAGTACCGCTCCAGCCCGCCGATCATCAGCAGCTGCTTGAACAGCTGCGGCGACTGGGGCAGCGCGTACCAGGAGCCCGGCTGCAGCCGGACCGGGACGACGAAGTCCCGCGCCCCCTCGGGCGTGGACCGGGTCAGGTTCGGCGTCTCGACCTCGGTGAACCCGTGGCCGGCCATCACCCCGCGGGCGATCCGGTTGATCTCCGAGCGCAGCCGGAGCGCCGCCGCCGGGCCCTGCCGGCGCAGGTCGAGGTAGCGGTACTTGTAGCGGACGTCGTCGCCGGCGGCCTGCGCGGTCTCGATGGGGAACGGCAGCGGCGCGGACGCCGAGAGGACCTGCAGGGTCGAGGCGACGACCTCGACGTCCCCGGTCGGCAGCTCCGGGTTCTCGTTGCCGGCCGGGCGCTGCTGCACCTGCCCGGTCACCAGCACGCAGTACTCGTTGCGCAGCGCGTGCGCCTCCTCCTCGCGGACGACGACCTGGGCGTAGCCCGAGGAGTCGCGCAGGTCGAGGAAGACGACCCCGCCGTGGTCACGCCGGCGGGCGATCCAGCCGGCGAGGGTGACCGTGGATCCGGCGTCGGTCGCGCGGAGCGCGCCGGCGTCGTGGGTGCGGAGCAAGGGAGAGCCTTTCTCAGAGGGAGTGCGTCACCAGCGGTCGTGCACGGCGGCGCGGATGCGCTCGTCGTACACGCGCTCGAGGTCGGCGAGCTGGCTGTCGGTCAGCGAGGGGAGGTTGGCGGCGGCGACGTTGCCAAGCGCCTGCTGGACGTTGCGAGCCCCCGGGATCACGGTCGTGACGCCGGGCTGGTCGATCACCCAGCGCAGCGCGAAGGCCGCGGTCGAGACGTCCGGGCCGGCGATCTCGGCGACCTCGCGCGCGGCGGCGACACCGACCTCGAACGGCACGCCGGAGAAGGTCTCACCGACGTCGAAGGCCTCGCCGTTGCGGTTGAAGTTCCGGTGGTCGTCGGCGGCGAAGGTGGTGTCGGTGGAGTACTTGCCCGACAGCAGCCCGCTGGCCAGCGGCACCCGCGCCAGGATGCCGACCTCGGCCCGCTGGGCGGCCGGGAGCAGCTGCTCCAGCGGCTTGCGCCGGAAGATGTTGAGGATCACCTGGATCGACTGGACGCCGGGGTGCTGCAGCGCGGTCAGGCCCTCGGCGACGGTCTCCACCGAGACGCCGTAGGCGGCGATCGCCTGCTCCTCGACCAGCGCGTCGAGGGTCTCGTAGACGCGCTCGTCGGAGTAGACGGCCGGCGGCGGGCAGTGCAGCTGCACGAGGTCGAGGGTCTCGACGCCGAGGTTGCGGCGGGACCGGTCGATCCAGGCGCGCAGGTTCTCCGGCGTGTAGGTCTCGGCGGCGAACGGGTCGGCGCGCCGGCCGGCCTTGGTCGCCACGAACGGGCGCTCGCCGCGGGCGGCCAGCGCCTTGCGGATGCGCTCCTCGGAGCGGCCGTCGCCGTAGACGTCAGCGGTGTCGAGCAGGGTGACGCCGGCGTCCAGCGCCGCGTCGAGGACGGCGGCCGCGTCGTCCTCGGTCACGTCACCCCAGTCACCGCCCAGCTGCCAGGTGCCCAGGCCGACGACGGAGACGTCGGCGCCGGTGCGGCCCAGGGGCCGGGTCTCGAGGGGGGTGCTGGAGGTGTTCACCGGCCCACCGTCGCACGCACCCGGTCGAAGAGCTCACCCAGGGGGACGGCGACCTGCTCGTGCGTCTGCAGGTCCCGCAGCTGCGCCACGCCCTCGGCCAGGTCCCGGTCGCCGACGACCACCGCGTGCGAGGCACCCGAGCGGTCGGCGGCCTTCATCGCGCCCTTGAGCCCCCGGTCGCCGTAGACGGTGTCAGCGGAGATCCCCGCCTCGCGCAGCTGGCCGACGAGCCGCACCGCGAACCGCTTGGCCTCGGCGCCCAGCGGGACGACGAACGCCTGCACCCCGGCCGTGGCCGCGATGTCCAGCCCCTCGGCCTGCACCGCGAGCAGCGTCCGGTCGACCCCGACGGCGTACCCGATGCCCGACAGGTCCGGGCCGCCCAGCGCTGCGGACAGCCCGTCGTAGCGGCCGCCGCCACCGATCGCGGACTGCGCGCCCAGCCCGGAGTGCACGAACTCGAACGTCGTCTTCGTGTAGTAGTCCAGGCCGCGGACCAGCCGGGGCGCCTCGGTCCAGGTCACGCCGAGGTCGGTGAGGTACTGGCGGACGGCGTCGTAGTGGGCCCGGGTCGAGTCCGACAGGTGGTCGACCATCAGCGGGGCGTCGTCCAGCTGGGCCTGCACCTCGGGGCGCTTGTCGTCCAGCACCCGCAGCGGGTTGATCTCCGCGCGGCGGCGGGTGTCCTCGTCCAGGTCCAGCTTGGCGAGGAACTCCACCAGCAGCTCCCGGTACTGCGGCCGGCAGGTGGCGTCGCCCAGCGAGGTGAGCAGCAGCTCGAAGCCGGTCAGCCCCAGGTCGCGGAACCCCTGCACGGCCAGCGCCACGACCTCGGCGTCCAGCGCCGGGTCGTCGACGCCGAGGGCCTCGCAGTCGACCTGGGTGAAGTGCCGGTACCGGCCGGCCTGCGGGCGCTCGTACCGGAACGCCGACCCGACGGCCCACAGCTTCACCGGCAGCGCGCCGGAGTACAGCCGGTGCTCGATGAAGGAGCGCATCAGCCCGGCGGTGAGCTCCGGGCGCAGCGTCAGCGACCGGCCGCCGCGGTCGGTGAAGGTGTACATCTCCTTGGAGACGACGTCGGTGGACTCCCCCACCCCGCGGGCGAACACCGCGGTGTCCTCGAACGTGGGCGTCTCGATGTAGCCGTAGCCGGCCCGCCGCAGCGGCGCGGTGAGGGTGTCCCGGACGGCGAGGAACTCCGCCGACGCCGGGGGCAGCGTGTCGAACGTCCCCTTGGGAGCCCGCATCGGCTCACTCACGACGACATCACTCGCTTCGCTCCTGGGTTCGCTCCGCTCCTCGCTCGCTGGCGCTCGCTGCGATGCTCACTCACAGGGAACGTCCCTTCGGTGCTGAGGCGGCCTCGGCGAGGTAGGGGTTGGTGGCGCGCTCCCGCCCGATCGTCGTCGCCGGACCGTGCCCGGGGAGGACGACGGTCGCGTCGTCCAGCGGCAGGACGACGTCCCGCAGCGAGCCGAGCATCGCGTCCCACGACCCGCCGGGCAGGTCCACCCGGCCCACGGAGCCGGCGAACAGGACGTCGCCGGCGAGCAGCCCCGGCGCGTCGTCGAGGTCGAGGGAGAACACCACCGAGCCCTCGGTGTGCCCGGGCGCGTGCCGCACGGTCAGCTGGACCCCCGCCAGCGAGAGGGTGGCGCCGTCGTCCAGCGGGAGGACGTCGGCCGGGTCCGGCAACCGGACCCCGGTGATCAACGGTGCGAGCTGCGGCCCGTGCCAGCGGGCCGGGTCCGACAGCATCCCGCTGTCGGCGGGGTGCAGGTAGGCCGGGATGCCGTACCCGTCGCACACCGGCAGGACCGAGAAGGTGTGGTCCAGGTGCCCGTGGGTGAGGACGACCGCGACCGGCTTGAGACCGTCGGCGGCGAGCATCTCCGCCAGGGGCTGGACGGCGTCCATGCCGGGGTCCACGACCACGCACTCGGCGCCGGGTCCGCTGGCGACCGCGTAGCAGTTGGTGCCGAACGCGCCGGCGGGGAAGGAGCGGATGAGCACCCGTGCAGGTTACGCGGGGAGATCACCGGCCAGCCGTGCTGCCAGGGAGCGGACAGGTGGCCGCCCTACACTGCGCACTCGACACCGCGGGGTGGACGGCGTCAGCTCGAGGAGCGGGCCGCCCCCGCGCCCGAGCACACGCGCGAGGAGCCCGAGAAGAGTGCCGACGAACAAGCAGCGCCGCGAGCAGGCCCAGCGACGGCTGCAGCGCCAGTTGGAGCGTCGCGAGCAGCTGGCCCGGAAGCGCCGCCGCAACCTGCTCATCGGCGTCACCGTGCTCGCCGTCCTCGCCGTGGTCGGTGCCTTCTTCGTCATCACCGGGCTCGCCGACGACGACAGCGACACCAGTGCGGCCCCGAGCAGCAGCTCCACCCCCTCGGCCAGCGCCGCGCCCGCCGGCCAGACGACCGTCGCCGGGCCGTGCACCTACACCACCGACGGCACCGCCAGCGCCGGCGTGGCGGTCACCCCCCCGTCCGGGGAGATCGCCACCACCGGCACGCTGGCGCTGACGATGGCGACCAACTTCGGCGACATCGGGCTCGCCCTGGACCAGGCCACGGCCCCCTGCGCCGCGGCCAGCTTCGCCGCGCTCAGCCAGCAGGGCTACTTCGACAACACGCCCTGCCACCGGGAGACCGACTCCGACAGCCTCAAGGTGCTGCAGTGCGGCGACCCGGGCGGCACCGGCACGGGGGGCCCCGGCTACACCTTCCCGACCCAGGTGACCGGGTCGGAGACCTACCCGCGCGGCACGGTGGCGATGGCCAACAGCGGCTCGGGCACCGACGGCAGCCAGTTCTTCCTGGTCTTCGGCGACAGCACGCTGCCGCCGAACTACACGGTCGTGGGCAGGGTGGACGACGCCGGGCTCGCCGTGCTCGACACCATCGCCGCGAACGGGAACGACGGCTCCAACGGCGCCGGCGACGGCGCACCCACCCAGCCCGTCACCATCACCGCGATGACCCCCGCCGCCTGAGCTGGGCGCGATGGAGGCCGACCTGTACGCGGGCTTCCCGCCGGGCTTCTTCGACCGCAGCGACGACGGGCCGGACGCCCGGTTCTACGACCAGCCCCGGCTGGTGACGCACATCGACGACGGTGCCGTCGCCGCCGTCGGCCGGCTGTACGCCGAGCTGGGCATCGACGGGGACGCGCCGCGGCCGGCGCGGGTCCTGGACCTGATGTCCTCGTGGGTGTCCCACTTCCGCACACCCCCGGCCGAGCTGGTGGTGCTCGGGATGAACCCCGAGGAGCTGGCGGCCAACCCGGCGGCCACGGACCGGCTGGTGCACGACCTGAACGCCGACCCGCGCATCCCGCTGCCCGACGCCGACGTGGACGCCGTGGTGTGCTGCGTGTCGATCGACTACCTGACCCGGCCGATCGAGGTGCTCACCGACGTGGGGCGGGTGCTCCGCCCCGGCGGGCAGCTGGCGGTCACCTTCTCGAACCGCTGCTTCCCCACCAAGGCCGTCCGCGGCTGGCTGGCCACCGACGACGAGCAGCACGGGGCCGTCGTCGCCGAGCTGGTGCGGCGCACCGGCCGCTTCACCGAGCCGACCGTCACGCTGCGGACGCCACCAGGCCCCGGCGACCCGCTGCACGCCGTCGTCGCCACCCGCAGCACTGTGTGACGTGCCCTGTGACCCCCTCGCAGGGCCCGGCCGCGAGCTCGCGGGTGGTGGGGGCGAGGGGGTCCTTCAGGCGGTCCACATGGCGCGACTCCGCGCCGCGGTCCGCTCCTCGGTCGCCGGCGCTCCCTGCGATGCTCCCGCGGCTGTCGTCACGCCGTGACGCGCTCGACGTCGAAGACGCCGTCGACGTTCCGCACCGTCTGCAGCACCGAGCCCAGGTGGGCCGGGTCGGCCAGCTCGAAGGTGAACCGGCTGATCGCGACCCGGTCCCGGCTGGTCTGCACCGACGCGGACAGGATGTTCACCCGCTCGTCGGCGAGCGCCCGGGTCACGTCGGACAGCAGCCGGTGCCGGTCGAGCGCCTCCACCTGGATGGCGACCAGGAACACCGAGCCCGGCTGCGAGGCCCAGTCGACCTCGACCAGCCGCTCGGGCTTGCGCTGCAGGTCCTCGGCGTTCGTGCAGTCGGTGCGGTGCACGCTCACCCCGCCGCCGCGGGTGACGAAGCCGAGGATGTCGTCCCCGGGGACGGGGGTGCAGCACTTGGCGAGCTTGGCCCACACGTCGGTCATCCCGTGGACGACGACCCCCGGGTCGCCGCCGGCGGTGCGGGCCAGGGACCGCTTGGTGGGGATGGCGGTCTCGGCGATGTCCTCGGCCGCACCCTCGGCGCCACCGAGCGCGATGAGCAGCTTCTCGACGATCGAGTGCGCCGAGACCTGGTTCTCCCCCACCGCGGCGTACAGCGCGCTGATGTCCGCGTAGTGCAGGTCGGCCGCCAGCGTGGCCAGCGACTCGCCGCCGAGCAGCCGCTGCAGCGGGAGCCCGGCCTTGCGCATCGCCTTGGTCAGCGCGTCCTTGCCCGCCTCGACGGCGTCCTCGCGGCGCTCCTTGGTGAACCACTGGCGGATCTTCGTGCGCGCCCGGGAGCTGCCGACGAAGGACAGCCAGTCCTTCGAGGGCGCCGCCGTCGGGGAGCGGGAGGTGAAGACCTCCACCACGTCGCCGTTGGACAGCTTGCTGTCCAGGGAGACCAGGTTGCCGTTGACCCGGGCGCCGATGCAGCGGTGCCCGACCTCCGTGTGCACGGCGTAGGCGAAGTCGACCGGCGTGGACTCCCCCGGCAGGCTGATCACGTCGCCCTTGGGCGTGAAGACGAAGACCTCCTGCGGACCGAGGTCGTAGCGCAGCGTCTCCAGGAACTCGCCGGGCTCCTGCGCCTCACGCTGCCAGTCCAGCAGCTGGCGCAGCCACAGCATGTCGTCGCCGGCCGACCCCGGGGTCGGACCGGCCTCGGTGGTCCTGCCGCCGGCCCGCGCCTTCTCCTTGTACTTCCAGTGCGCCGCGATGCCGTACTCGGCGGTCCGGTGCATGTCGAAGGTGCGGATCTGCAGCTCGACCGGCTTGCCCTGCGGCCCGATCACCGTCGTGTGCAGCGACTGGTACATGTTGAACTTCGGCATCGCGACGAAGTCCTTGAAGCGGCCCGGTACCGGCTGCCAGTGGGCGTGCATGATGCCCAGCGCCGCGTACACGTCGCGCACCGAGTCGACCAGGATCCGGATGCCGACCAGGTCCCAGATGTCGGTGAAGTCGCGGCCGCGGACGATCATCTTCTGGTAGATCGAGTAGTAGTGCTTGGGCCGGCCGGTGACGCTGGCCTCGATCTTCGCGGCCTTCAGCTGTTCGGTCACCGCGGAGGTGACCTCGGCCAGGTAGGTGTCCCGGGACGGCGCCCGCTCGGCCACCAGCCGCACGATCTCGTCGTACCGCTTGGGGTAGAGGGTCGCGAACGCGAGGTCCTCGAGCTCCCACTTGATCGTGTTCATGCCCAGCCGGTGGGCCAGCGGAGCCAGGATCTCCAGCGTCTCGCGCGCCTTCTTCTCCTGCTTCTCGGGCGGGAGGAAGCGCAGCGTGCGCATGTTGTGCAGCCGGTCGGCCAGCTTGATGACCAGCACCCGCGGGTCCCGGGACATCGCGACGATCATCTTGCGGATGGTCTCGGCCTGCGCCGCGTCGCCGAACTTGACCTTGTCGATCTTGGTGACGCCGTCGACCAGGTGGGCGACCTCGGGACCGAAGTCCGCGCGGATGGACTCCAGGTCGACCCCGGTGTCCTCCACCGTGTCGTGCAGCAGCGCGGCGACCAGCGTGGTGGTGTCCATGCCCAGGCCGGCGAGCACGGTGGCGACCGCCAGCGGGTGGGTGATGTAGGGGTCGCCGCTCTTGCGCTTCTGCTCGGCGTGCGCCTCCTCGGCCACGTCGTAGGCCCGCTGCAGCAGCGCGAGGTCGGCCTTGGGGTGGCTCTGCCGGTGCAGGGCGGCCAGCGGCTCGAGGACCGGGCGGATGCCGGTGGAGCGCTGCCCGGCGACGATCCGCCGGGCCAGCCGGTCGCGGACCCGCCGGCGCGGGGTGGTCTCGTTCTCCCCACCCGGTTCGGCCGCCACGTCGTCGGGACGGCGGACGACCGGGCGCTCGGGCAGCGGTGCCCGCGGCGCCGCCTCCTGTGCGGGAGGCGCGTCGGACGTCTGGGGCACGACGACGTCAGAGGCCACGGGTGCTCCTGCCCTGTTGAGGAGGTGGACCCTCCCCATGCTAGCCGCGCTGGGCGGCGGGCTGCCGCCCGCGCTCACCCGGGATGGTCAGGTCGTCCAGAGGGCGTGCACCGGGTGCGGGGCGATCCGCTGGCGACCGCCGAGCGCGGCGAGCTCGATGACCACCGACACCGCCGTCACCACCCCGCCGAGCCGTTCGACCAGCGCGATCGCCGCCAGCAGGGTGCCGCCGGTCGCCAGCACGTCGTCGACCAGGAGCACCCGCTGCCCGGGCCGGATCGAGTCGGTGTGCAGCTCCAGCGTGGCGGTGCCGTACTCCAGCTCGTACTCGGCCGAGATGCGCTCCCGGGGCAGCTTGCCGGCCTTGCGGATCGGCACGACCCCGGTGCCGGCGTCCAGCGCGACCGCCGCCGCCAGCAGGAAGCCCCGGGCCTCCACCCCGGCGACGACGTCGAACCCGACGCCGCCCCCGGACAGCGCCGCGGCCCGCGGGTCGACGTCGGCGGGCTCGGTGAGCGCGTCGACGACCCGGCGGAACGCCGCGGCGTCGGCGAACACCGGGGTGAGGTCCCGGAAGAGCACCCCGGGTTCGGGGAAGTCCGGGACGTCGACGGCGATCGAGGCGATCAGCTCGTCGACCGGCAACTCGGCGGCTGCGGTCACCGGCGCTTCTTGCCGGACGGCCGCTGCCCCGGCTTGGTCCCGGGCCGCTGCGGACGCTGCCCGGGCCGGGGTGCCGCCGTGGCACCCGTGCCGGTCGGCTGCACCGAGGCCGGCGACTCCACCGGGACGTCGGCGTCGGGACGCTCCGGCAGCGCCTGCGGCCGCTCGGCGACGGCGACCGACGACCCGCGGGCGGCGCCGGTCGCGCTCCGGGTGCGGCGAGCGCTGGCCACCGGACCGAGCGCTGCGCCGCTGGCGGCCGCGCGTGCCTCGGCGGCCCGCCGGGCGAGCACCCGCTTGCGCAGCTGCTGCTGCTCCGGCTCGCGCTCCTTGAGCTCGGCCAGCACCGGGGTGGCCAGGAAGATCGAGCTGTAGGTGCCGACCGCCAGACCGACGAAGAGCACCAGGGCGAGGTCCTTGAGCGTGCCGGCGCCCAGCAGTCCGGCGCCGACGAACAGCAGCCCGGCGACCGGCAGCAGCGCGATGACCGAGGTGTTGATCGAGCGCATCAGGGTCTGGTTGACCGCCAGGTTCGCGGCCTCGCCGTAGGTCGAGCGGGCGCTCTTGGTGAGGTCCTTGGTGTTCTCGTCAACCTTGTCGAAGACCACGACGGTGTCGTAGAGCGAGAACCCGAGGATGGTCAGCAGGCCGATGACCGTCGAGGGGGTGACCTCGAAGCCGATCAGCGAGTAGATGCCCGCGGTCACGATGATGTCGTGCAGCAGCGCGACGATCGCGGCGATCGCCATCTTCGGCTGGAACCGGACCGCCAGGAAGGCGACCACCGCGACCAGGAAGACCGCCAGCGCGATGAGCGCCTTGTTGGTCACGTCCCCGCCCCAGTCGGCGCTGACCGACTGCGGGCTGATCTGCTCGGTGCCGACCCCGGCCGCCTGGGCCACCGCCGCGACGACGGCGTCCTCGGCCTCGGGCGACAGCGCCTCGGTGCGCAGCAGGACGGAGTTCCCGCCGACCACCTGGGCGCTGGAGACCTGGGCGCCGGCGTCCTCCGCGGCCTGCCGGACGTCGGAGAGCTGCTCGCTGGTCGCCGGCACCCGCAGGCTGTTGCCGCCGGCGAACTCGATGCCGAAGTTGAACCCGCGGAACACCATCAGCAGGACGCAGACCAGCACGACGACGCCGGTCACCTTGAACCAGAAGCGGCGCCGGTTGACGACGTCGAGGCCGGCCTCGCCGTTGTAGAGCCGGTGCGCCAGCGAGCTGCGGGCCGGCGCGCGGCGGGCCTTCTGCTCGGCGGTCTCGCCCTCGGTGGCCAGCCCGGCGTCGGCCAGCGCCTGGTCGCCGGTGCTGTCCCCGGCCGCCTCGACGAGCACGGCGCCGTCGTCCACGGTCTCGTCGGCGTCGGTGCCCAGCGGCACGTCCGCCGCGTCGCTGCGGTCGCGGGGGGTCATCGGTTGCTCCCGTTCGTGCTGCTGCCGGCCCCGACCAGGTCGCGGTCGTCGCGGGCCGGCGGTGCCGGCCGACGGCTGTGGTCGACCTGACCCAGGCCGGAGAAGCGGTTGGTGCCGAAGCTCTTCACCCGGCTGAGCACCGCCATGAGCGGGTGGGTGAAGAGGAAGACGACGACGAGGTCCAGGACGGTGGACAGGCCGAGGGTGAACGCGAAGCCCTTCACGTCACCGATGGCGAGCCAGTACAGGATCGCCGCGGCCAG
The DNA here is from genome assembly GCA_000620205.1 of Geodermatophilaceae bacterium URHA0031. Lineage (GTDB taxonomy): Bacteria > Actinomycetota > Actinomycetes > Mycobacteriales > Geodermatophilaceae > Modestobacter. The sequence goes on from JHVP01000003.1 coordinate 139,889, forward strand.
GAAGCTGACCGCGTCCGCGGACAGGATGGTGCGCCGGGCGCGGACCCAGGCCCGCGGGGTGGCGCTGCGCAGGCTGCGGCCCTCACGGACCTCGTCCTTGAGCCGTTCGAAGTACACGACGAAGGAGTCCGCGGTGATGCCGATGGACACGATGAACCCGGCGATGCCTGCCAGGCTGAGCGCGAAGCCGATCTGCCGGCCGAGCAGCACCAGACTGGCGTAGACCACGACCGCCGACAGGATCAGGCTGGCGATCATCACCAGGCCGAGCAGCCGGTAGTACAGCAGTGCGTAGAGGAACACCAGCGCGATCCCGATGGCACCGGCGATCAGCCCCGCCCGGAGCTGCTCGCTGCCCAGCTCGGTGGAGATCGACTGGGCCGTCGCCTGCGAGAACGTGAGTGGCAGCGCGCCGTACTTCAGCTGGTTCGCGAGCTCGGTCGCCTCGGTCTGGCTGAAGTTCCCGGTGATCTGGGTGGTGCCGCCGTTGATCGCGCCGTTGATGGTCGGTGCCGAGACGACCTGGCCGTCGAGGGTGATGCCGACGGCGTTGCCGACGTTGGCCGCGGTGTAGGAGGCCCAGGTGGCCGACGCGGTCGAGTTGAAGTCGACGTTGACCACCCAGGCGCCGGTCGCCGTCTCGGTGCCGGCGGTCGCGTTGGTGATGTCGGTGCCCTCGACGACGGCCGGGCCGAGCAGGTACTTGGCGGTGCCGTCGTCGGAGCAGGCGGCGATGTAGTCCTGGGCGCGGTCGACCGACGTGGTGGTCGCGTCGCAGACCAGCGTCGCGTACTCGGCCGTGGCCTGCTCCTGGGTCACCGCCGGCGCGTCGGCGTCAGGGGCGGCCGTGTCGGTCGCCGCACCGGTGGTCGCTCCCGCGGCGTCGGTGGGCGCTGCGGCGCTGCCGGTGGGCGCAGCCGAGTCGGTGGGCGCAGCCGAGTCGGTCGGCGCGGCGGAGTCGGTGGGCGCGGCGGAGTCCGTCGGCGCAGCGGAGTCGGTGGGCGCCGGGGTGGCTGCCTCCGGACCGGTCACGACCGGGCGGAACCGCAGCTGGGCGGTCGCACCGAGCTCGCGGGCCTTCTCGCCGTTGTCACCGGGCACCGAGATGACGATGTTGCTGCTGCCCTCGGTGACGACCTCGGCCTCGGCGACACCGAGTCCGTTGACGCGCTGCTCGATGATCTGCCGGGCGAGCTCGAGGTCGGCCGGGTCGGGCGCCTTGCCGTCCGGCGTGCGGGCGGTGAGGGTGACCGTCGTCCCGCCCTGCAGGTCCAGGCCGAGCTGCGGGGTGCGGGAGTCGCCGGTGAAGAAGATCAGCGCGTACATCACGGCGATGATCAGGGCGAGGGCGGCGAAGTAGCGCCGGGCGGGGAGCTGGCGGGCGGCCATGGGGGACCCTGCTCAGCGCGTCGGGTCGGTGGGGTCGCCGTCGCCGTCGACGAAGCCCGTCGCACCGGTGGGGTTCCCCGGGTCGACGGTGCCGGCAGCGGGCTTGCGGACCTCGAGGATGGCCGGGCGGGCGACGGTGATGACGACCCCGGGCGCGACCTCCACGTCGATGGTGCCCTCACCGAGACCGGCGACCGTGCCGTGGATCCCGCTGGTGAGCATCACCGGTGTCCCGACGGTGAGCGAGTCCTGCATCGCCTGGGCGTTGGCCGCGATCTTCTTCCGCTGCCGCGAGGGCAGCACGAAGAGGACCACGAACGCCAAGGCGACCAGGATGAGCAACGGCAAGGATTCCACGACTGGTGAGCCTCTCTACCGCAGCGTCAACGCGCGGTGGGTGCGGCCCGGGGCGGGCCGCTCGGGTACATCGGCGCCGGCTCGCTCCCCTGAGCACACGGGGCGTCCGGGGGCGCCGCAACCCGGACGAGCCCGGGTTGCGCGCCAGCGCCGTGGAGTCTAGGCGTCGAACAGCGTCTGTGACGAAGGCCCGTCCGGCGGCGAGTCGCCTGTGCCCCCGCTGAGCGCGACGCCGCCCCGGGGGACCGGGTGACCGAGGTGCCGGAACGCCGCCTCGGTCGCCACCCGGCCGCGCGGCGTGCGGGCCAGCAGCCCGGCACGGACCAGGAACGGCTCGCACACCTCCTCGACGGTGTGCGGTTCCTCCCCCACGGCGACGGCCAGCGTCGCGACGCCCACCGGGCCGCCGCCGAACTTGGTCACGAGCGCGTCGAGCACCGACCGGTCGAGCCGGTCCAGCCCCAGGTCGTCGACGTCGTAGAGGGCCAGTGCCGCCTGGGCCACCTCGAAGGTGATCCGCCCGTCCGCGCGCACCTCGGCGTAGTCCCGCACCCGACGGAGCAGCCGGTTGGCGATCCGCGGCGTCCCCCGGGACCGGCCGGCGATCTCCGCCGACCCGGCCGGGGTCAGCTCGACCCCGAGCAGGTCGGCGCTGCGGGCCAGCACCCGCTCCAGGTCGGCGGTGTCGTAGAACTCCATCTGGCCGACGAAGCCGAACCGGTCCCGGAGCGGGCCGGTGAGCAGCCCGGCCCGGGTGGTGGCCCCGACCAGGGTGAACGGGTTGATCTCCAGCGGGATCGCGGTGGCGCCGGGGCCCTTGCCGACGACGACGTCGACCCGGAAGTCCTCCATCGCCATGTACAGCAGTTCCTCGGCCGGCCGGGCGATGCGGTGGATCTCGTCGATGAACAGCACGTCCCCGTGCCCGAGGTTGGACAGCATGGCCGCCAGGTCACCGGACCGCTCGATCGCCGGACCGCTGGTGATCTTGACCGCGGTGCCGAGCTCGGAGCCGATGATCAGCGCGAGGCTGGTCTTGCCCAGGCCGGGCGGGCCGGACAGCAGCACGTGGTCCGGTGGCCGGCCGCGCCGCTTGGCGCCCTCCAGCACGAGGTCGAGCTGCCGGGCGACCTTGGGCTGGCCGATGAAGTCGGCCAGCGAGTGCGGGCGCAGCGCCGACTCGACGACGCGCTCCTCGTCCCCGGCAGCCGCCTCCACCGAGAAGTCGCGGCTGTACCCCTCGGCCGGCGCACCGGCCAGCCCCCGGTCGAACGGCCCGCTCATGTCCGCCCCAGCAACCGCAGCGCCTGGCGCAGCAGCACCGCGATCTCGACGGCACCGGTGGCGGCCACCTGCTCGTCGGCGACCGGCGCCAGCTGGGCCACCGCTCCCTCGGCCTCCTTGCCGCTCCAGCCGAGGCTGACCAAGGCAGCGGTGAGCTGGTCACGCCACGGCGCCACCGGCGTCACCGAGGGCAGCCCGGAGACGGCAGGACCGTCGAGCGAGGTGTCGACCGACGTCGTCCCGAGCCGGTCCCGCAGCTCCAGGACCAACCGCTCGGCGCCCTTCTTGCCGATCCCGGGCACCTGCATGAGCGCCTTCAGGTCGCCCATCGAGACCGCGCGGCGCACCTCGCGGGGCGGGTGGATGGCCAGCACCGCCTGCGCCAGCCGCGGCCCGACGCCGTTGGCGGTCTGCAGCAGCTCGAACAGCTGGCGCTCGTCGTCGTCGGCGAAGCCGTAGAGGGTGAGCGAGTCCTCGCGGACGACGAGGCTGGTCGCCAGCCGGGCCTGCTCCCCCACCGTGAGGCGGGCGATGGTGCCGGGGGTGCACTGCACCGACAGCCCCACCCCGCCGACCTCGACGACGGCGCCGTCCGGGGACACGGCCGCGACCCGGCCCGAGACCGAGGCGATCACCGGGAGATCCCCGTCCACCGCGGCAGCGTCCGCGCGGCGGGCACCGGCGCACCGATGCCGCCGGCCAGCGCGGCGACCCGCAGCCGCTGCTGGGCCGGCCCGCGCCAGACGTGGCAGATCGCCAGGGCCAGCGCGTCGGCGGCGTCGGCCGGCTTGGGCGGCGTCGCCAGACCGAGCACCCGGGTCACCATCAACGTCACCTGCTCCTTGTCGGCCCGGCCGCTGCCGGAGATCGCGGCCTTGACCTCGCTGGGCGTGTGCCAGGCGACGGGCAGGTCGGCCTGCGCAGCGGCGAGGGCCGCGACACCTGCGGCCTGGGCCGTACCCGTCGCCGTTCCCTTGTTGTTCTGGTGGAACACCCGCTCGATGGCGACCGCGGCGGGACGGTGCTCCCGCAGCAGGGCGGTCACCGCCGTGTGCACCTCCAGCAGCCGGAGCTCCAGGTCGAGCTCGGGGGAGGTGCGGACGACGCCGACCCCGAGGGCCGTGGGCCGGGCACCGGGCCGTCCTTCGACCACGCCCCACCCGCACCGGGTCAGGCCCGGGTCGATGCCGAGCACCCGCATGGCCACTCCCCCACGATCGCACGAACACACGTTCGATGGAACGTTAGCCGTGAACCGCGTCCTGGCGGACCTGCGACACGCCCCCAGGGGCCGGCCCCCTCGCCGGGCCCCGCCGTGAGCCTGCGAACGGTGCGGGGCGAGGGGGCCCTCCTGCTAAGCGTCGATCTTCTCCATGACCTCGTCGGAGACGTCGTAGTTCGCGAAGACGTTCTGCACGTCGTCGAGGTCCTCGAGGGCGTCGATGAGCCGGAACACCTTGCCCGCGCCGTCCTCGTCCAGCTCGACCTGCACGCTGGGCACGAAGCCCATGTCGGCGGAGTCGTAGTCGATGCCGGCCTCCTGCAGCGCGGTGCGCACCGCGATCATGTCGCCGGGCTCGCAGACGACCTCGAAGGTGTCGCCGAGGTCGCGGACCTCCTCCGCGCCGGCGTCGAGCACGGCCATCAGGACGTCGTCCTCGGTGGTGCCGGCCGACGGCACCACGATGACGCCCTTGCGGGAGAACAGGTAGGACACCGAGCCGGGGTCGGCCATGTTCCCGCCGTTGCGGCTCATGGCGGTGCGGACCTCCATCGCCGACCGGTTCCTGTTGTCGGTGAGGCACTCGATGAGCACGGCCACCCCACCGGGCCCGTAGCCCTCGTAGGTGATGCTCTGGTAGTCGACGCCGCCGGCCTCGAGGCCACCGCCGCGCTTGACCGCGCGGTCGATGTTGTCGTTGGGCACCGAGCTCTTCTTCGCCTTCTGGACGGCGTCGTAGAGCGTCGGGTTGCCGGACAGGTCGGCACCGCCGGTGCGGGCGGCCACCTCGATGTTCTTGATCAGCTTGGCGAAGAGCTTGCCCCGCTTGGCGTCGATGCCGGCCTTCTTGTGCTTCGTCGTCGCCCACTTGGAATGGCCGCTCACGACACTCTCCCCTCACTGCCGGCGCCGACGCCGGCACCGTCCGAACTCAGGTCTCGGGCACGGGTTGCCCGCACCAGCTCCACGAACATCGCGTGCACCCGGCGGTCGCCGGTGAGCTCGGGGTGGAAGCTGGTGGCCACCAGGCGACCCTGGCGGACCGCGACGATCTTACCGTCGGCCGGTCCGCCCACGACCCGGCCGAGGACCTCGACGTCCGGGCCGACCTCCTCGACCCAGGGGGCACGGATGAACACCGCGTGCACCGGGCCGCCGGGGACCCCCGCGACGTCGACCTCGCTCTCGAAGGAGTCGACCTGCCGGCCGAAGGCGTTGCGCCGGACCACGACGTCCAGCCCGCCGACGGTCTGCTGGTCGGCCGGGGCGTCCAGCACCCGGTCGGCCAGCAGGATCATCCCGGCGCAGGACCCGTACGCGGGGAGCCCGCCGCGGACGGCGTCCCGCAGCGGGCCGAGCAGGCCGAACCGGTCGGCGAGCTTGGCCATCGTCGTCGACTCGCCACCGGGGACGACCAGCCCGTCGACGCCCGCGAGCTCCGCGGGACGGCGGACGGTCACCGGCTCCGCACCGGCCGCGCGCAGCGCCGCCAGGTGCTCGCGGACGTCGCCCTGCAGGGCGAGCACGCCGATGACGGGCCCGCTCACCAGCCGCGGGTGGCGTAGCGCTCGGACCCGGGCAGGGTGCTGACGTCGATCCCGACCATCGGCTCGCCGAGCCCGCGGGAGACCTTGGCGATGACCTCCGGGTCGTCGGCGAAGGTGGTGGCCTGGACGATCGCCGCGGCGCGCTGGGCCGGGTCGCCGGACTTGAAGATGCCGGAGCCGACGAAGACGCCCTGGGCGCCGAGCTGCATCATCATCGCCGCGTCGGCCGGGGTCGCGATGCCGCCCGCGGTGAACAGGACGACGGGCAGGGCCCCGAGCTCGGCGACCTGGGTCACGAGCTCGATCGGAGCGCGCAGCTCCTTGGCGGCGACGAACAGCTCGGTCGGGTCCAGCGTCGACAGCCGCTTGATGCCGGCCCGGATCGAGCGCATGTGCCGGGTGGCCTCCACGACGTTGCCGGTGCCGGCCTCGCCCTTGGAGCGGATCATCGCCGCCCCCTCGGAGATGCGGCGCAGCGCCTCACCCAGGTCGGTGGCCCCGCACACGAACGGCACGGTGAACTCGCTCTTGGCGATGTGGTGCGCCTCGTCGGCCGGGGTGAGCACCTCGGACTCGTCGATGTAGTCGACCCCGAGGGCCTGCAGCACCTGGGCCTCGACGAAGTGGCCGATCCGGGCCTTGGCCATCACCGGGATGGAGACCGCGGCGATGATCGACTCGATCATGTCGGGGTCGCTCATCCGGGCGATGCCGCCCTGGGCGCGGATGTCGGCGGGCACCCGCTCGAGCGCCATGACGGCGACCGCACCGGCGTCCTCGGCGATCTTCGCCTGCTCGGGGGTGACGACGTCCATGATCACACCGCCCTTGAGCTGCTCGGCCATGCCGCGCTTGACCCGGTCGGTCCCGGTGCCGCTGGGGAGGTCGGGGGTGCTGGGGGCGCTCTGGGCCACGGGGTGCTGCCTTCGGGTCGGGCGGGAACGGACGACCCAGCCTACGGCCGGTCAGCCCCGCGGCCGCGGGCCGCCGGTGTGCGGTCCCCCGGCGAGGACGGCGTCCAGCCCGTCGTCGATGTCGAAGTAGCGGGGCAGCGGGCGGCCCGCGTGCAACCGGAGCACCCGGGGCAGCCGGCTGCGGCGCAGCGCCCGGGTGTCCCGGACGGCGTCGTTGTAGAACCGCCGCGCCAGGGCCACCCGCATCCCGGCGTCACCCAGCTCGTGGCTCAGCACCGGCTCGGGCACCCGGCGCAGCAGCCGGCCGAGCCGGTTCTCCGCGGCCTCCCGGTCGCCGGCGCTCGGGGCGCGGGCACCGGCCGCGGCGTCGGCGAGCTCCCCGGCGAGGTCGGCCCCGAGGTCCTCGACGCGCTCCCGGGCCAGCGCCGCGGTGAGCTCGGCCCGGCGCAGCAGCGCCCCGTCGAGCACCTCCCGCGCCCGCCGCACCCGGCCGGCGAGCCGGCGCAGGCGGGTGAGGGTGAACGTGGTCCAGGCCAGCAGCAGGACGAGCAGGACGGCCGCGGCGCTCACCAGCCAGGTCCCGGGGTCCACAGCGGAACAGGCTAGCGCCGCACCCGCCGGCGGAACGGTCCCGCGGTCGTGGGATCGCCGTCCGCGTCGTGCGGCGACGCACCGAGCAGGGCGGCGTCGTCCTCGTGCGAGGCGGTCACCCCGAGGCCGCCCGTGGGGGCCACCGTCTCGTAGACCGCGAGGATCCGGTCGGCCACCACCGCCCAGTCGTAACCGGCGACCGCCTGGCGGCCGGCCTCGGTGAGCTGCGCCCGGCGCCCGGGGTCCCCCAGCAGGCCGGACAGCGCGCCAGCCAGCGCGGCGGCGTCGCCCCGGGGCACCAGCACACCGGCCTGGCCGTCCTCGAGGACCCGGGCGAAGGCGTCCAGGTCGCTGGCGACCACCGGCGCGCCGGCGGCCATCGCCTCCAGCAGGACCACGCCGAAGGACTCCCCCAGCAGGTTGGGCGCGCAGTAGACGTCGACCGAGCGCAGGAACGCGGCCTTCTCCGGCTCGGTCAGCTCACCGAGCAGCGTCACGTGCGGTGCCAGATCCACCCCGACCAGGTCGGCGAAGTCACCCGGGTCGCCCCGGCCGGCGACCAGCAGCCGGGCGTCCGGGTGGTCGCGGACCACGCTGCGCATCGCCTCGAGCAGCACCGGCAGGCCCTTGCGCGGCTCGTCGTAGCGCCCCAGGAAGCCGATCGTCGGGCCGCCCCGCCCACGGGCGTGCCCCGGCAGCGACGGCCCCTCGGCGAAGCCGGCGACGTGCACGCCGTTGGGGATCACCACCGCGTCGCCGCCGAGGTGCTCGACCTGCACCCGGCGGGCGAAGTCCGAGACCGCGATCCGGCCGCCGATCTTCTCCAGCCACGGCCGGACCCAGGGGCCCCATGCGGCCAGGAACTTCGACCGGGTGGTCGCCGCGTGGAAGGTGGCCACGATCGGCCCCTTGGCGATGATGCAGACCAGCAGGGACACCGAGGGCGGGGCCGGCTCGTGCACGTGGACGACGTCGAAGGCGCCGTCCCGCAGCCAGCGGCGCACCCGCGCGGCCGACACCAGACCGAACTGGAAGCTGGCCATCGAGCCGTTGTACGGGACCGGCACCGCCCGGCCGGCCCAGGTGACGTGCTCGGCGGGGAGGTTCTCCTCGTGCTCGGCCGGGGTGAGCACCTCGACGTGGTGGCCGCGCGCGCGGAGGGTCTCGGCGAGGTCGCGCACGTGGTACTGGACGCCGCCGGGGACGTCCCACTGGTACGGGCAGACCAGACCGATGCGCATCAGGCCGGCTCCCTCGACTCCTGGGTCACCACGGCCGGCGTGGGGGTGCCGAGCGGGGTGGGCCGGACGCCCGGACCGACGTCGGGCCAGATCCGGCCGAGCACGTGCCAGTCCTCGGGCTGCTCGCTGATCGTGGCGGCGAACGCGTCGGCGACCTGCTGCATGGCCGCGCCGACCCGCTCCCGCAGCCGGCCCGGCCCGGCGACGGGCACCTCGGGGTGGACGACGAAGCGCCAGCCGTCGCCGTCGAACTGGCAGATGGCGGGCAGCAGCGCCGCGCCGGTCTGCGCGGCGAGCAGCGCCGGGCCGCCGGGCATCGCCGACCGCCGGCCGAAGAAGGTCACCGGGACGCCCGAGCCGGAGAGGTCCCGGTCGACCAGCAGGCAGGTCACCCCGCCGTCGGTCAGCCACTCGCGGAGCACGGCCGAGCTGGGCCGGTCGCCGCCGGTGAGCGGCACCACCCGCATCCCCAGGCCCTCCCGGAACTCGACGAAGCGGCGGTACAGCGACTCCGGCCGCAACCGCTCGGCGACGGTCAGGAACGGGCCGCCGAGCCAGTCGACCAGCCAGACCCCGGCGGTGTCCCAGTTGCCGCTGTGCGGCAGGGCGAACACGACGCCGCGGCCCTCGGCCCGGACTCGCTCCAGGTGCTCCTGGCCGAGCATCGTCGAGGCCGCGACGACCCGCTCCCGGTCCAGCACCGGCAGCCGGAACGCCTCCTGCCAGTACCGCGCGTAGGACTGCACCGCCCGCCGGGTGACGGCGTCCAGCGCCGCGTCGTCCAGGGTGCCGCCGGTGACGACGTCGAGGTTGGCGCGCAGCTGCCGCACGCGGCGCCCGCCCCGGCGGGCGGCGAGCGCTCCGCCGCCGGCGAACAGCCCGCGGGCGACCGGGCCGGGCAGCAGCCGGACCGCCCGCCACCCGGCCGCGTAGCCGGCGTCGGTCAGCCGGTCGCGCAGCTCGGCGGCCCGGGCCACGACAGGACCGGTCACGGTGCGGGCGGGCCGGCGGGCTCGTCGGCGCCGGCGGGCCGGTCGTGGGGCGCCGGGAGGCGCATGCCCCGCGACCCGCTCCGGACGGCGGCGAAGCGCTGCCCGACGGTGACGGCGCTGCCCGCGAGCAGCAGCCACAGGCAGACGTGCAGCGCGTACGGGATGCCGAGCCCGGTGAAGCCGGTGCCGACCAGCACCAGGATCAGCCGCTCGGTGCGCTCGACGATGCCGACCTCGACCCGCAGCCCCATCCCCTCGGCGCGCGCCTTGACGTAGGAGGTGAGCACGCCCAGCACCAGGCAGACCAGCGACAGCCCGACGATCAGCCGGTTGTCGCCGTCCCCGCTGTACCACCAGGCCAGCCCGGCGAAGATGGCCGCGTCCGCCGCCCGGTCACCGGTGGAGTCCAGCACGGCGCCGAACACCGAGCCGCCGCCGCGGGCGCGGGCCAGCGCGCCGTCCAGCATGTCGAGCAGGACGAACACGGTCACCGCGAAGGCGCCCCAGAACAGCGCGCCGTTGCCGATGCCGAAGACCGCGGCGGCCACCGCGCCCAGGGTGCCGGTGAGGGTCACCGCGTCAGCGGTGACCCCGGCCCGGACCAGGCCGCGCACCACCGGGGCCCAGAAGCGGCCGACGGCGGGGCGGAGGTTGACGCCGAGCACTCAGGCCACCCCTGCGCCCGGCTCGCCGACCTCGTCGGGAGCCGTGGGCCACCGGGCGGCCAGCAGCTGCCGGGTCTCCGACAGCACCTGCGGCAGCACCCGGGTGAGCCCGACGACCGGCATGAAGTTGGTGTCCCCGCCCCAGCGGGGGACGGCGTGCTGGTGCAGGTGGTCGGCGATCCCGGCGCCGGCGACCGAGCCCTGGTTCATCCCGATGTTGAAGCCGTGGGCGCCGCTGACCGCGCGGACGACCCGCATCGCCGTCTGCGTGAAGGCGCCGAGCTCGGCGACCTCGGTGACGGTCAGGTCGGTGTAGTCGGGCACGTGCCGGTACGGCACCACCATCAGGTGGCCGGCGTTGTAGGGGTAGAGGTTGAGCACGGCGAAGACGGTCTCGCCGCGGGCCACGACGAGCCCGTCCTCGTCGCTCATGGCCGGGATGAGGCAGAACGGGCAGTCGTGCTCGCCGGTCGGCTTGCCCGCCCCGCGGATGTAGTCCATCCGGTAGGGGGTCCACAGGCGCTCGAAGACCGCCGTCGGGCCGCCGTGGTCGTTGTCCACGGCGGCCTGACGGTCCGCGGGGTCCGTGCCGGGGATCGAGCTCATCCGAGCGTGGCCCCCGCGCCCGGAGTGCTGGCGGTCGGGTCGGCGTTGTGCCGGGCGGCGACCCAGTCGGCGACCTGCGCCACCGCCTCGGCGATCGGGACGCCGTTGCGCTGCGACCCGTCGCGGTACCGGAAGGAGACCGCGCCCGCCTCGGCATCGGTGGCTCCGGCGATGAGCACGAAGGGCACCTTCTGCTTGCTGGCGGTGCGGATCTTCTTCTGCATCCGGTCGTCGGAGTCGTCGATCTCCACCCGGATGCCCTTCTCCCGCAGCTGCAGCGCGACGTCGCGCAGGTAGGGCACCTGCTCGTCGGTGATCGGGATGCCGACGACCTGGACCGGCGCCAGCCAGGCCGGGAACGCACCCGCGTAGTGCTCGGTGAGCACTCCGAAGAACCGCTCGATGGACCCGAACTTCGCCGAGTGGATCATCACCGGCTGCTGGTGCGAGCCGTCGGCGGCGGTGAACTCCAGGCCGAAGCCGGCGGGCTGGTTGAAGTCGTACTGGATCGTCGACATCTGCCAGGTCCGGCCGATGGCGTCCCGGGCCTGCACCGAGATCTTCGGGCCGTAGAACGCCGCGCCGCCCGGGTCGGCCACGAGCTCCAGCCCGGTCTCCTTCGCCGCCTCCTCGAGCACGGCCGTGGCGTTGGCCCACTCCTCCTCGGAGCCGATGAACTTCGACTGCTTGTCCGGGTCGTCGCCGCGGGTGGACAGCTCCAGGTAGTAGTCGTCCAGGCCGAAGTCGCTGAGCAACCCCAGCACGAACGCCAGCAGGTGGCGGATCTCCCCCGGCGCCTGCTCGGGGGTCACGTAGCTGTGCGAGTCGTCCTGGGTGAGCCCGCGCACCCGCGTGAGGCCGTGGATGACGCCGGACTTCTCGTACCGGTACACGGTGCCGAACTCGAAGAACCGCAGCGGCAGCTCGCGGTAGGACCGCCCGCGCGACCGGAAGATCAGGTTGTGCATCGGGCAGTTCATGGCCTTGAGGTAGTACGTCGAGTTGTCCAGCTCCATCGGCGGGAACATGGTGTCGGCGTAGTACGGCAGGTGGCCGGACAGCTCGAACACGTGCTGCTTGCTCAGGTGAGGGGTCCCGACGTAGTCGAAGCCCTCCTCGATGTGCCGCCGGCGGACGTAGTCCTCCATCTCGCGCTTCACGACCCCGCCCTTGGGGTGGAAGACCGCCAGGCCGGAGCCGATCTCGTCGGGGAAGCTGAACAGGTCCAGCTCCAGGCCCAGCCGGCGGTGGTCGCGGCGCTCGGCCTCCGCGACCTGCTCGAGGTACGCCTTGTGCGCGTCCTTGCTCTCCCAGGCGGTGCCGTAGACCCGCTGCAGCTGCGGGTTCTTCTCGTTGCCCCGCCAGTAGGCGGCGGCGCTGCGGGTGAGGGAGAACGCCGGGATGGCACTGGTGCGCGGCAGGTGCGGGCCACGGCACAGGTCGGTCCACACCCGGTCGCCGGAGCGGGCGTCCAGGTTGTCGTACATCGTCAGCTGCGCGCCGCCGACCTCCACGTCGGCGCCCTCGGCGTCGCCTGCCCCGCCCTTGAGGCCGATCAGCTCCAGCTTGTACGGCTCGTGCGCCAGCTCGGCGCGGGCGTCCTCGTCGCTGATCTCCCGCCGGCTGAAGTACTGCCCGGCGCGGACGATCTCGGTCATCTTCTTCTCGAGCGCCTGCAGGTCCTCGGGGGTGAAGGGGCGCTCGGGGTCGAAGTCGTAGTAGAAGCCGTTCTCCACCGGCGGGCCGATGCCCAGCCGGGTGCCGGGGAACAGGTCCTGCACGGCCTGGGCGAGCACGTGCGCGGCGGAGTGCCGGATGACCGCACGCCCTTCGGCGCTGGCCGCCGGGACCGGCTCGACCTCGGCGTCGGCGTCCGGGGTCCAGGCCAGGTCCTTCAGCTCCCCCGACGCCACCTCCCGGACGACGACCGCGCCGTCGGGGCCCTTGAGCGGCACCCCCGAGTCCTTGAGCGCCTGCACGGCCGTCGTCCCGGCCGGCACCCGGATCGGGGTGGCGGTGGACGGTGAGGGCGGCGCGGACACGAGCGACTCCTGGGGATCGACAGCTGCCGGCCGGACGGCCGGGCACCACCGAGACTAGTGCGCGGGGTGCCGCTGCCCGGTGCGACTTCCTCGGCCGGGACGATCAGCCCAGCAGGCGGACGGCGTCCCCGTCGGCGACCCGGCCGGGCGTGCGGACCTCCGCGTAGACGCCGAGGCAGTGCTTGGGGGTGCGGACCACGTCGAGCACCGCCTCCCCGACCTGCAGGCGCCGCCCCACCCACGCCCGCTCGTCCTGGCCGCCGGTCAGCTGCAGCACCAGGTTGGCCCGTGGGTCGTCGGCCGAGCAGCCCTCGGGGACCTCGCCGGCGGCGGCCCGGTCGATCGCGGCGCGGGAGACCAGGTGCACCGCCGCCGCGTCGGTCCGTGGGCCGTCGGCGGAGCGCACCAGCCGGACCGGGCGTCCGAGCGCCTCGGTGAGGGTGCGGGTGTCCGCCTCGTCGTCGCCGGTGGCCACCACCTGCGCCAGCTGCGGCGTCGTCTTCACCGTGACCCGCTCACCGGTGCCGGCTTCGACCACCGACCAGGCCCGGTCACCGCGCAGCCCGGCGCTGTCGACCCGGGCCGCCGGCACGGTGCGGCCGGCCAGGGACTTCACCGGGTAGACCGAGATCGAGGCCACCCGCCCCACGACCACATCTCCGCTGTCGCTCACCCCGGCGACGCTACGCGGGGCCGGCGGTCAGCCGACCGCACGCCGGTCGCGGCCGCCCCGGCGGCGCAGCCTGCGCAGCTGCGCGTCCAGGTAGGGCCGCGCCCGGCGCTGCCCGCCCCGTTCCGCGATCGCGGTGGCCAGCGTGGTCAGCACGGCGGTCAGCCGGGCCTCGTCGGGCTGCCAGCCGCGGCGGTCGCACTCCTCCAGCCACTCGACGGGCGCGGTGTGCCCGCGCTCGGAGTTGCACCGGCGGCAGGCGGCGACCTCGTTCTCCAGCCAGGACGGGCCGCCCTTGACCCGCGGCACGACGTGCTCGGTGCTGGGGGCCACCTGGTCGGAGAAGGTCCGGCCGCACCAGATGCAGGTCGGGCCGTCGCGCTCCACGGCGGCCCGCAGACGGGCGGCCCGGTCCAGTGCCATCGCCGTCCATGGTGCGCCTCGGCGGGCGGCCCCGCTCGGGCCGGCAGCCGCGCCGTGCCCCGGGGACGACGAAGGCCCCAGGTCGATGACCTGGGGCCCCGCCTCCGGTGGGCGATACTGGGATCGAACCAGTGACCTCTTCGGTGTGAACGAAGCGCTCTACCGCTGAGCCAATCGCCCGGAGTGGTGATGAGTCTGCCAGATGCTCAGTGCCACAGCGGCACCCACCCCGGCACCCAGTGCGGCACGCCCGTGACGTGCAGCGTCACCAGCACGACGGCGTAGACGAACGCCGCGGTCAGCACGGCGACGCCGATGCGCACCACGACCGGCTGCCGGCCCAGCCACTCGGTCCAGCCGGTCACCCGCCGGCGGGTGTACGCCAGCAGCCGCTCGGCCCAGGCGAACTCGGTGGCCAGCACGAACAGCCCGGCGATGACGGTCAGCCAACCGGGGCCGGGCAACGGGATGGTGACGATCCCGAAGGCGACGACCAGACCCCCGGCCACACCGACGAGGACCCGGTAGGGCGCGTCCAGGCTGCGCCGGCCCGCGATGCGCCGGCGCCACCGGTAGTCGGCCACCCGCTCACGCAGGCTGCGCTGCTCGGCGTGCGCGACCGGGACCTCCCCACCGCGTGCCGGCACGGTGTCCTGTCCGTTCAGCTGGTCACCTGCCCTTGACCGACGATGTCCGTCGGGGACGACGGAGCCTCCCGACCCGGCTCGATGCTGATCGCATAGCCCGAATAGTCGTCCAGCCCGGTCGCCGTCGAGCCTACGGTCCGCAGGTCCGTCTGGGGAGAGACCACGTCGAAGGTGCCCAACGCCTCAGGGACACCGTCCTGCAGGCCCCAGAGGACGTAGGTGCTGTCGGTGCTGTCGTTGACCGCCAGCGTCTGCGCGACCACCTGCACCTGGTCCTCGCGGGCGACCACGGTGGCCACCGCCCTGCCGTCCTCGAGCACCGGCGCGATCGTCGCGCGCCCCGACGTCAGCAGGTCCTCGAGCATCGCCGACTGCTCGGCCGCCGTCGCCTGCGCGGCGTCCCGGTCGCTGGTGACGGCGACGTTCCAGGCGCCCAGCGACAGGATCGCGGCGACGCCGGCGGCGACCAGCGCCGTGGGGAGCACCCGCCGCCAGGCCGGGCGCGGGTCGACCGGCCGGACGGGCAGCGGCGCACGGAGGTTGCCGAAGCGGCTGGGCTCCAGCGGGGGCACCGACCGCGCGGAGCTGGCGTGCGAGGGCACCGACCGCGGGACGTCCGCCGGGACGGGCGGGACCGCGACCGGCGGGTCCGGCCGCTCGGTGCGCGGCCGGGCGGGCGGCAGCTGCTCGGTCTCCTCGACGGCGGACCGCAGCCGCTCCCGGAGACCCTCGGACGGCTCGGCCTGGGGCAGGTCACCGGCCATGGCGGCCATGACCTCGGCGGTCTCGGCGACGGTCCGGGCGCAGCGGGAGCAGTCGCCGAGGTGCGCGGCGAACAGCGACTCGTCCTCCGGCTCGAGCGCGTGCAGCGCCCAGCCGACGGCGAGCTCGTCCCAGCGCTGGTGGTCGTCCCTGCGTTCGTCCCTGTCGCTCACCGGGAGCTCCCGTCGACCGGTGCCTGTCCGGGCAGCCCGGTGCCCAGCGTGTCCTTCAGCCGGCGCATGCCCGCCAGCATGCGCGTCTTCACGGTGCCCAACGGCGTGTCCGTGAGCGCCGCCACCTCCCGCTGGGTGTAGCCGCCGTAGTAGGCCAGGGTGAGCGCCTCGCGCTGCGGCGCGGGGAGCTCGTGGAGCGCGCTCCGCACGCGGTCGGCGACGATGCGCTGCCAGGCCGCGTCCTCGACGTCGGTGGTCTGGGTGGGCGCGGACAGGACCAGGTCGTCCTCGGCGCGGGAGCGGCGCCGGCGGTGCGACTCCTCGCGGCGCACGGCGTCGACCGCCTTGTGGTGGACCATCGCCAGCAGCCACGAGGCCACGCTGCCCCGGTTCCCGTCGAAGGAGCCCGGGTCCCGCCAGATGCTGAGGAACACCTCCTGCAGGACGTCCTCGGCGAGCGCGTCGTCACCCAGCACCCGCCGGGCCAGGGCGAAGGCCGGCCGGCGGAACCGCTCGTAGAGGTCGTCGACGGCACCGCGGTCACCGGCGGCGACCCGCCGGACCAGTGCGAGGTCAGCTGCGCTGTCCTCCTGGCTGCGGGGTGGTCGGCTCACGAGGCCCATGGTCACATGCGGTCTTCGTGCCGTCCGCCCCCTGCGGTTCAGCGCGTTCACAGGCTCCCCCGGACCGGTGGGACGGGCGACGGCTCGTGGGAAACATGGGACTCGTGGTGCGCGACACGCCGAGACCATGCGTGACCTTGAGGCTTTTTGGGTCGTTAAGAGGGCATGGCACGTTCTTCGAGGTCTGGTTGCACCGCACGTACCACGTTCCAGCTGGTCGGTCCGCAGTCGTGGACCGCGGTCCCGGCTGCGTTGGTCTACGACTCCACCGACCCGTTCGCGGTGCGGGTGCGTTTCGGCGACGGCGCGGTCGAGGACGTCGACGCCACCCCCTACGACGACCCTGACGACGACGGCGGTGTCGAGTGGCTGCTGAGCCGCGACCTGCTGCGGGCCGGGCTGACCGGTCCGGTGGGCGAGGGCGACGTGCGGCTGTGGCCGGCCCGCGGCGGGCTGGACGTCCTCTTCCTGCAGCTGCGGGCACCCTCGGGCGAGGCGATGTTCGAGCTGTCCGGTGCCGTGGTCGGCGACTTCCTGCGGGAGACGGAGCTGCTGGTGCCGGCCGGCGGCGAGAGCGACCTGCTCCGGGTCGACGACGAGCTGTCCGCGCTGCTGCGCGGCGGCACCGACAACCCGAGTGGTCGCTGAGCACCCGAACACGGCCTCGACCAGCGGGGACACCCTCCGGGACACCGGTGGGGACCCCCCCCCGTTCACCCCCCTGGACCGGGTCGGTTAGAGTTCTCCCCGTAACGCGGACTTGATCCGCAGCGCGGACGTGGCTCAGTGGTAGAGCATCACCTTGCCAAGGTGAGGGTCGCGGGTTCGAATCCCGTCGTCCGCTCGGAACTCCCGGGCGCTGGTCGCGAGACCGGCGCCCGGCGTGCGGTGGAGTGGCCGAGAGGCGAGGCAACGGCCTGCAAAGCCGTCTACACGGGTTCAAATCCCGTCTCCACCTCGTCCTCCTCGGAGCACGAACGTGGAGGTGGGTCCGGCTGCAGAGCCGGGAGGGGCGATTGGCGCAGCGGTAGCGCGCTTCCCTGACACGGAAGAGGTCACTGGTTCGATCCCAGTATCGCCCACAGCGAGGCCCCGGATCACCCGATCCGGGGCCTTCGTCGTCTCCGCCCCCCGCAGGACTCCATCGACACCGGGCGCGCATGTCGACAGGCTGACCCTCCAGGCTCTGCAGGAGAGGCGGTCGACGATGGCTCGGTACGAGTACGCGGTGGACGAGATCCGTGAGGGCATGATCGGCGGCAAGATGTCCGGCGACAAGCTGGAGAAGGCCCTCAACCAGCGCGCCCGCGAGGGCTGGCAGCTGAAGGCCATCACCTCGGTGGACATCAAGGGCCGGGTCGGCCCCGGCTCGGTGGAGGGCATCCTCGTCACCTTCGAGCGTCCCGTCGGCTGAGCCGGGGACACGTATGAGCCGGGGACACGTACGGGCCCCGCCCGGGGTCAGCCGCAGGGCTGTGAGTCATCGCCGGGGTCACCCCAGGGCCGGCTGCACCCGCTCGGCCCAGAACCGCTCCACCTGCGTCTCGAGGGCCGCGCGGTCACCGTCGTTGCGCAGCACCACGTCGGCGACCGCCCGGCGCTCCTCGTCGGTCGCCTGGCTGGCGATCCGGGCCCGGGCGTCCTCGGCCGCCAGGCCCCGCTCCTGCAGCCGGGCGACCCGCGTCTCCAGATCGGTCTCGACCACGAGGACCAGGTCGTAGGAGCCCGCCTGCCCCGTCTCCACCAGCAGCGGCACGTCCTGCACCACCACGGCGCCCGGCGGGGCGGCCCCGACCAGCTCGGCCGCCCGCGCGCGCACCAGCGGGTGGACGACGGCGTCCAGGCGGGCCCGGGCCGCCGGGTCGCCGAACACCAGTGCGGCCAGCGCCGGCCGGTCCAGGGACCCCTCCGCGGTCAGCACGCCGTCGCCGAACTCCGCCACCACGGCCGCCAGGCCCGGCGTCCCCGGTTCGACGACCTCGCGGGCGATCCGGTCGGCGTCCACCACCACGGCGCCCCGCTGCGCCAGCAGCGCTGCCACGGTGCTCTTCCCCGACCCGATCCCACCGGTCAACCCGATCCTCAGCACGCGGACGACCCTAGTGAGCGGACCCTCCCGCCCCCGAGCGCTCACAGGAGGACCGGATCCGGGAGGTCTCGGGCAGGTCACGGCCGCGGGGCGATCGGCGCGTCGCACCCGTCCCACCAGTCACACGAACTAGCTTTCGTCCCGGTGGACCTCCCCCGCCACAGCAGAGAGGCAGAACCGACCATGTCCCGTTCCACGTTCGATGGCGCTCAGTCGGCTGCCGGTACTCCCCGTCGCGGCCGGCACCGGCTCGACAACCCCGCCGGTGTGCGCTGCTCGGAGCTGCCCGGCGTGCGTGAGCGGCTGCCGCAGACCCGCCGCGGGAGCTCGTTCCTGCGGGCCCTGCTGCCGAGCGTCCCGTCCGGCCGGCACACCTGGGACTTCCTGGCCAACGCCGGCGGGCGGCCGCGTTCGGCCTTCGCGATCATCCTCAGCCTCTGAGAGACGGCCCTCCTGCAGGGCCGTCAGTGCCCGGAGGACCCCGCTGACCTCGGTGGTCGGCGGGGTCGTCGTCGTCCAGGGACTGCCCCCGAACATGACAGTGCGCCGCCCACCGGGAACGGTGGGCGGCGCACTGTCATGTGCTCAGGCGAGCTGCGGGGTCACTCGCCGCCGGCGAGCTTGGCGCGCAGCGCGGCCAGCGCCTCGTCCGAGGCGAGCGTGCCGCCACCCGCGGACGACGTGTCGCCCTCGGGCTCGCCGGCGCTGGAGTAGCTGCCGCCGGCAGCGGCCTCCGCGTCGGCCTCCTTGGCGGCCGCGATCTGCTTGCGGTGCGCCTCGAAGCGGGCCTGGGCCTCGGCGTACTGCCGCTCCCAGGTCTCGCGGGCCTCCTCGTAGCCCTCGAGCCACTCGCCGGTGTCGGCGTCGAAGCCCTCCGGGTACAGGTAGTTGCCCTGCTCGTCGTAGGAGGCGGCCATGCCGTAGGCGGCCGGGTCGAACTGCTCCTCGTCGCCGACGACGCCCTCGTTGGCCTGCTTGAGGGACAGCGAGATGCGGCGGCGGTCCAGGTCGATGTCGATGACCTTGACCAGGATCTCGTCGCCGACCTGCACGACCTGCTCCGGGATCTCCACGTGCCGCTCGGCCAGCTCGGAGATGTGCACCAGGCCCTCGATGCCCTCGTCGACGCGCACGAACGCACCGAAGGGGACGAGCTTGGTGACCTTGCCGGGCACGACCTGCCCGATCTGGTGGGTCCGGGCGAACTGACGCCACGGGTCCTCCTGGGTCGCCTTCAGCGACAGGGAGACCCGCTCGCGGTCCAGGTCGACGTCGAGGACCTCGACGGTGACCTCCTGGCCGACCTCGACGACCTCGGACGGGTGGTCGATGTGCTTCCAGGACAGCTCGGACACGTGCACCAGGCCGTCGACGCCGCCGAGGTCCACGAACGCACCGAAGTTGACGATCGAGGAGACGACGCCGGTGCGGACCTGGCCCTTGGCGAGCTTGTTGAGGAACTCGCTGCGGACCTCGGACTGGGTCTGCTCCAGCCACTGGCGACGGGAGAGGACGACGTTGTTGCGGTTCTTGTCGAGCTCGATGATCTTCGCCTCGAGCTCGCGGCCCACGTAGGGCTGCAGGTCGCGGACGCGACGCATCTCGACCAGCGAGGCGGGGAGGAACCCGCGGAGGCCGATGTCGAGGATGAGGCCGCCCTTGACGACCTCGATGACGGTGCCGACGACGACCTCGTCGGCCTCCTTCTTGGCCTCGATCGTGCCCCAGGCGCGCTCGTACTGGGCGCGCTTCTTGGACAGGATCAGGCGCCCTTCCTTGTCCTCCTTCTGGAGGACGAGGGCTTCCACCTCGTCGCCGACCTTGACCACCTCGGTGGGGTCGACGTCGTGCTTGATGGACAGCTCACGCGAGGGGATGACGCCCTCGGTCTTGTAGCCGATGTCCAGCAGCACCTCGTCGCGGTCGACCTTGACGATCACGCCTTCGACGATGTCGCCGTCGTTGAAGTACTTGATGGTCTGGTCGATGGCGGCGAGGAAGTCCTCGGCGGTGCCGATGTCGTTCACCGCGATCTGCGGGGTGCTGTCAGGACGGACCTGGGTGGAGGTCATGTGGTCGAGTGCTCCGGACGGGGGATGCGTAGGGACAGGATCACCCGCAGCCCGGTCAGGCCGCGGGGAGGTTCACGGGAGACGCGCGGCGAGCCGCCCGTACAGGGGAGGCAACACCACAGACCTCTGGCGTGATTCCTCATGGTACGGACGCTGCGAGGGCCGGTCCACCACGGGTCCGGGGCGGGCTGCCGGCACCCGGGACGGGTCGGCGTGTCACGATCGGCGCGTCATGGACGGCGCCCCGGCAGGACCCCTCCCCCTGGCCGCCGACGGCTACCCGGCGGCCGGTGGGGTGACCCGCCGCGCGGCCGGGCCGGCCGAGTCGGCGCGGGCCAACCGCGGCTGGTGGGACGCCGCGGCACCGGCCTACCTCGCCGAGCACGGGAGCGACCTGGGCGACGCCGACTTCCTCTGGTGCCCCGAGGGCCTGCGCGAGGCCGACGCGCACCTGCTCGGCGACGTGACCGGCCGCCGGGTGCTGGAGATCGGCTGCGGGTCCGCGCCCTGCTCGCGCTGGCTCCGCGGTGCCGGCGCGGAGCCGGTGGCGCTGGACGTCTCCGGCGGCATGCTGACGCGGGCCGCCGAGCTGAACCGGGCGACCGGGCTCGCCGTCCCGTTGCTGCAGGCCGACGCCGGGGCGCTGCCGCTGGCCGACGCCAGCGTCGACCTGGCGTGCTCGGCCTTCGGCGGGCTGCCGTTCGTCTCCGACGCGCAGGCGGTGCTCGCCGAGGTGGCCCGGGTGCTACGCCCCGGCGGCCGCTTCGTCGCCTCGGTGAACCACCCGATGCGCTGGCCGATGCCCGACTCCTCCGACCCCGAGGACCTGCAGGTCGTCTCCTCCTACTTCGACCGCCGGCCCTACGTGGAGACCGACGGCTCGGGCCGGACGGTCTACGTCGAGCACCACCGCACGATCGGTGACTGGGTGCGCGCGGTGGTCGGTGCCGGGTTCGTGCTCACCGACCTGGTCGAGCCGGAGTGGACGCCGGGGCGCACGCAGACGTGGGGCCAGTGGTCACCCGCACGCGGCGCCCTCGTACCGGGGACCCTCGTCCTGGTCTGCGACCTGCCGTCCTGAGCCGCGCTCACCAGAGCGGGCCGTCGCGCCAGTCGCAGGTGAGCTCGCCGGCCGGGTCGAGCCGCGCGGTGACGGGCAGGACGAACACGGCCCCGTCCTCGTCCGGCGTCCGGACCCTCCCCGCCGGGGTGAGTGCCGAGACCGGCCCCCGCCACGACTGCCAGCCCAGCGATCGGTACAGCGGCCACCCGTCGGGGGTGGCGCTGAGCGCACCGAGCTCGTAGGCGCCGCGGATGACCGTCTCCAGCGCGGCCATCACCGCCGTGCCGTGGCCGCGGCGCCGCACGTCGGCGGCCACGCCGACGGCCTCGACGTACCCGGTGCGCCAGGCCCGCCCACCGTGCAGGAAGCGCCGCTGGACGACCGAACCGTGGGCGACGAGCCGGCCCCCCTCGTGGACCAGGGCGTGCATGCCACCGAGGGCGTGCGCCCAGTCCTCGTCGTCGAACTGGAGGAAGGCCCCGCGCAGCAGCGCCGCCGCGGCGTCCAGCGTCGCGGCGTCGAGCTGTGCGGTGTGCGCGATCACGACGCCGGCCACCGGCCCATCGTGGTCCGGCCGCGACTCCCCCGGGAGTGGTCCCCTCAGGTGGCGATGTCGGGGTAGGGCAGCGAGAGGTGCGCCATCGCCCTGCCGTAGGCCCGCTGGTACTCCAGCGGGCCGTGGTCGCGCTCGAACATGGCGATGAACAGGGTCAGCGTGAGGAACGGGTGCGCACCCATCTCGAACAGCGTCACGTGGTCGTGCTCGCGCAGCGCCCGCCGCTCGTCCTCGGTGAACGACAGCCACGTCGTCCGCTCGGCGTCGGTGCAGTTGAGCAGCCGGCCGGCCATCTCGGCCTCCCACCACCCCACCGTGCCGGCCGGGTCGGTGCGGTAGCGCTCGGTCAGCTCGGGGTCGCGGTCGACGGTGTAGAGGAACTTGTCCAGCAGGTACCTGCTCATGCCGGCGCCCCCGTGCCGGTCGGGACCCCGTTCGGGTACCAGGTGAAGTAGGCCTCCATCGTGTGGAACAGGTCGAGGGTGTCGACGTGGTCGGCCTTCTGGCCCTCGCCGGCGACGCCCATCATCAGCATGAAGTCCATGAACCCGTGGGTGGCGTTCCCCGGGGAGTGCAGCGACTCCAGGGACACCTCCGCGAGGCAGCCCCCGATGTCGCCGCCGGCGATCCACTCCACCGCCCTGCGGTCGAACTCCGGGTCGGGGCCGTGCTCGCCGAACTGGCGCGGGCCCCCGAGCTCGAGGCTCAGGTGGCCGGTGCCGATGACCGCCACCCGCTTGTCGCTGTCCCAGGACTCCACCATCTCCCGCAGCGCCTTCCCCAGCTGCACGAAGCGCCGGGGCTGGGGCAGCGGTGGGGCGAAGATGTTGGTGTAGACCGGCACGATCGGCAGGTCGGCCTCGGGCCGCAGCGTGATGATCGGGCAGGTGATGCTGTGGTCGATCCGCAGCTCGTTGCTGAACGCGAGGTCGAAGTCCCGGTCCAGCCCGTCCCGCAGGATGTGCGCGGCGAGCTCCTCCTCACCGCGCAGCGTCATCCGCGGCAGCCCGAACTCTCGCTCCTCGTTGTGCCAGTTCGCGTCGAAGAACGGCGCCTTGCCGACGAGGAACTGTGGCATGTTGTCCAGCCACAGCTGGTGGAAGTGGTCGCTGCCGACCATCACCAGCACGTCCGGCTCGGCGGCGGTCAGCGTCTGCCGGAACCGCTCGATCTTGGCCACCCACTCGTCGGCGAACGGCGGCCGGTCCGCGCCCGTGGCCGTGCTGGCGCGGTAGTAGAACGGGTGGTGGGTGGACGCGATGACCGCGACCAGTTCAGCCATGTCGGCCTCCGTCGGCGTCGTCGGGGTGCAGGGGTGCGGGGACGTAGGGGTCGGGCGCGACCGAGCGGTTGTTGAGGTCGACGGACAGGAAGACGTCGTTGGCGACCGGGTGCCGCAGCTCCTCGGCGAGCTGCCCGATGAGCCCGGCGGTGCGGGCGAGCAGCGCGAACCCGCGCAGCAGCTCCAGCGGCAGCCCGAGGTCGGCCAGCGCGGCTCCGCAGACACCGGCGCCGTTGAGCGGCAACGTCCTGCCGAGCACCTGGGGGTGGACCCGGCCGATGGCGGCGAACAGCGACAGGTGGGGACCGACCTGGCCCTCCTCGGCGGCGATCTCCAGCAGCCGCGGGGTGCGCGGGTCGCCGTCCTTGTGCACGTGGTGGCCCAGCCCGGGCACGAACCGACCCGCCGCGCGCTGGGCGGTGACCGTCTCCAGGGCGAGGTCGTCCCAGCCGGCGTCGTCGGTGGGCAGGGTCTGCTGCGCGGTGAGGACGTCGTGCAGGAACCGGCCGCAGTCCTCGGTGACGCCGAGGAAGCGGGAGCCGCCGCCGAGCAGCCCGGCGGCGAGTGCGCCCTGCACCGAGTCCGGCGCGGACAGGTAGGTCAGCCGGGTGACGATCGCGGTCGGGGTGAACCCGTGGTCGGCCAGCGCGGCGAGCACCGCCTCGAACACCCGGGTCTCCCCCGCGCTCGGACGGCGCTGGGCGGCCAGCCAGAACGCCAGCTCACCGAAGCCGACGCTGCCCATCACGTCGCGGGCCAGGTCCTGTCCGAGCAGGGTGATGCTGTCCCGGCTGGAGGCGCCCAGCGCCGTGGGGTACTCGTTCACCGTTCTCCCCGCAGCCAGCGGCGGATCTCGTCGCCGTGCTCGTCCAGAGCCGGCGGGGGCAGCCGGTAGTCCGGCGGGGTGTCCGAGAAGCGGATCGGGTTGCGCACCGAGGGCACGGCGGCGTCCCCCTCCCCCACGACTACGACGGGCTCCAGCCCGATCTCCTCGGCGAAGGCGACGCCCTGGTCGACGGTGTTGATCGGACCGCACGGCACCCCTGCGCCGATGATCGCGTGGAACCAGTCCGACTTCGAGCGGGTGCGCAGCCGTTCGACCAGCAGCGGGCGCAGCGCGTTCCGGTTCACCGTGCGGTCCTCGTTGTGCACGAACCGGGGGTCGTCGACCAGTTCGGGCACGCCGAGCACCTCGCAGAGCTTCCGGAACTGGCCGTCGTTGCCGGCGGTGATGACCAGCTCGCCGTCGGCGCAGGGCAGCGGCTCGTAGGGGAACAGGCTCGGGTGGCTGTTGCCCATCCGGAAGGGGACGACCCCGCCGGCGACGACCGCGCTGGTCTGGTTGACCAGCCCGGACATCGCCGAGGCGAGCAGGTTGACCTCGACCCGCTGGCCGCGGCCGGTCTCGTGGCGCCGGTTCAGCGCAGACAGGACGCCGATCGTCGCGTGCAGCCCGGCCATGACGTCGAAGACGGCGACGCCGGCGCGGTACGGGTCGCCGCCCGGGTCTCCGGTGAGGCTCATCAGCCCGGAGATGGCCTGCACGATGAGGTCGTAGCCGGGCAGCTCCGCCCCGCCGGGCTGGCCGCCGAAGCCGGTGATGGAGGCGTAGACGACGCCGGGGTTGTCCACCGCGACGGTGTCGTGGTCCAGGCCGAAGCGGGCCAGCCCACCGGGTCTGAAGTTTTCGATCAGGACGTCGGCCCGCCGGGCGAGCTCGCGGGCCAGCGCGAGGTCGTCGGGGTCGGTGAGGTCCAGGGCGACGGAGCGCTTGTTGCGGTTGACGCCCAGGTAGTAGGTCGACACGCCCTCGCGGACCGGCGGCTGCCAGGTGCGGGTGTCGTCGCCGCGTGGTCCCTCGACCTTGACCACCTCGGCGCCCAGGTCGGCCAGCAGCATCGTCGCGTAGGGACCGGCCAGGATCCGGGAGAAGTCGGCGACCAGGAGCCCGGCGAGCGGCCCGGTGCTCGCGGTGCCCGGGGTGCTCTGAGTCATCGCCGTCCTGCACCTCTCCGTCACGACGTCCGCGCTGCGAACGCCTGTCCGTGGCCGCAGTCTCGGAGCGCTGTCGTACGGCTGTCAACCGCTGGTCGTCGTCGTCGACGGCCCACTTGACATGTGTCGGCGCTCACAAGACAGTGACCGGACAGGCAGGTGCCCGGCATGCGGACACTCGTCCGTGATCAGCTGCCCACCTCCAGGAGGCCCCGCATGAGCGCACCGGATCTCACCGGACCGGACACCGGCCGGCCCCTGGTCTTCCGGGGCGGCACCGTGCTGACCATGGACGCCTCGTCCACCGTGCTGACCGACGCCGACGTGCTGGTGGTCGGGGACCGGATCGAGGCCGTCGGGCCGGCCCTGGAGGTGCCGGCCGGCACCCGGGAGGTCGACGCCCGGGGCGGCATCGTGATGCCGGGGATGATCGACTCCCACCGGCACATGTGGCAGACCGCCATGCGCGGCTACGGCACGGACTGGACGCTCACCCAGTACTTCGTCTGGTACTACCTGGAGCACGGCAAGAAGTTCCGGCCGCAGGACATCGCCGCCGGCAACCGGCTGGCGGCCATCGAGTCCCTGGACGCCGGGGTGACCACCACCGTCGACTGGTCGCACAACCTGCAGACCGTCGACCACGCCGAGGCAGCGCTCGACGCGCTGCGCTCGGTGCCCGGCCGGTTCGTCCTGGCCTACGGCAACATCCAGGCGGGACCCTGGGAGTGGCTCGCCGACCCCGCCGTCCGGTCGTTCCTGGAGCGGCTGCGCGACGCCGGCGACGACCGGTTGGGCGTGCAGATCGCCTTCGACGTCCTCGGGGATCCGGAGTTCTCCGAGCGGGCGGCCTTCGAGGTGGCCCGGGAACTGGACATCCCGGTCACCACGCACGCCGGCGTGTGGGGAGCCACCAGCGACACCGGTATCCAGCAGATGTACGACGGCGGCTTCATGACGCCGGAGACGACGTACGTGCACGCGTCGACGCTGACCCGGGACTCCTACCAGCGGATCGCGGCGACCGGCGGCTCGATCTCGGTCGCCACCGAGTCCGAGTGCAGCGCAGGGCAGGGGCACGCACCGACCGAGCAGGTGCTGCAGTACGGCATCCCGGTGTCGCTGTCCATGGACACCAGCGTGTGGTGGAGCGGCGACATGTTCTCGGCGATGCGGTCGACGTTGAACGCCGACCGGATGTCCGAGCACATGACCGCGCACCTGCAGGGCGACACGATCACGCACCTGCGGTTGCGGGCCAAGGACGTGGTCGAGTGGTGCACCCGGGGCGGGGCGCACACCATCGGCCGGGACGCCGACCTGGGCAGCCTCGAGGTCGGCAAGAAGGCCGACGTCGTGCTGATCAAGAACGAGGACTCGCCGGTGTCGTTCCCGCTGCTGAACCCGTTCGGGCACGTGGCGTTCCAGGCCCAGCGCGGCGACGTGCACACCGTCGTCGTCGACGGCCGGGTGGTGAAGTCCGACGGGAAGCTGGTCGGCATCGACCTCGCGCCGGTGCGCGCGGAGATCGAGAACACCATCGACCACCTGCGGGAGGAGTGCGGCGAGGAGGTGTGGCAGGCCGGGATGTTCCCCGAGATGCCGGCCGCCGAGGCCGCGATCCTGGAGAACCCGTACCAGTACTCGGACTTCAAGGACGAGTCGAAGCGGGCCGGCGGCGAGGGTCGCGTGCTCGGCCGCTGATCGAGGACGAGGGGGAACCGGTGGCAGGGCGCGGCGCGGGTCCGGACTTCGTCGAGGCGCTGGCGCGCGGACTGGACGTGCTGTCCTGCTTCGGCGCCGACCGCCCATTGATGACCCTCTCGGAGGTGGCCGGTGCGGCGGGCCTGGCCCGGCCGACGGCGCGCCGGCTCCTGCTGACCCTGGAGGAGCTGGGGTACGTCCGCAGCTCCCACGGGGCGTTCCAGCTGACGCCCAAGGTGCTGACCCTCGGCATGGCCTACGTCGGCGCCCTCGGGCTGTGGGACATCGCCCGGCCGCACCTGGAGGCGCTGGTCGACCGGACCGGGGAGTCCTCGTCGATGGCACAGCTGGACGGGTCGGACATCGTCTACGTCGCCCGGGTCGCGGTACCGAAGCTGATCGCCCTGCGGGTCGAGATCGGCACCCGCTTCCCGGCGGCGCAGACCTCGCAGGGGAAGGTGCTGCTGGCGGCCCTGCCCCCCGATGAGCTGGCCCGCACCCTGCAGGAGCCCAGCCGGGCGGGGCTGCCCACCTACATCGGGCGCACCCCCGAGCAGCTGGCCGACGAGCTCACCGAGGTGCGCGCCCGGGGCTGGGCGCTCGCCGACGAGGAGCTGGCTCCCGGCGTCCGCTCGGTCGCCGCCCCGGTGCGGGACGCGCAGGGTCAGGTGCGCGCGGCGATGAACGTGACGGTGCACGCCGCGGAGACCTCGACCGAGCGGTTGCTGGGCGAACACCTGCCACACCTGCTGCGCACCGCCGGCGAGATCAGTGCGGAGTGGGCGCTGTGGCAGTCCCGGCCGCACCGGGACGTGCGGCGCGGACAACCGGGGACCGCGAGCGCGTAGTCGGCGTCCCCCTGCATCGACGGCCGTCCTCCCGCGCCAGCGTTGCCGCGGGAGGACAGCCCCGATCAGATCATCTGATCGATGTTCAGTGCGCGGCGTCGTCCCAGCTGGCACCGAAGCCCACCGAGACCTCCAGCGGCACCGACAGCTGCGCCGCGCCGGCCATCTCGCGGCGCACCAGCGCCTCCAGGGCATCGCGCTCCCCCGCGGCGACCTCGAGCACGAGTTCGTCGTGCACCTGCAGCAGCATCCGGGAGCGCAGCCCCTCCGCCGCGATGGCCTGCTCGACGTTGAGCATCGCGACCTTGATGACGTCGGCCGCGGAGCCCTGGATCGGCGCGTTCAGCGCCATCCGCTCGGCCATCTCCCGGCGCTGCCGGTTGTCGCTGGTGAGGTCGGGCAGGTAGCGCCGACGGCCCAGCGTCGTCTCGGTGTACCCGGTCTGCCGGGCGTCGTCCACGACGCCGTCGAGGTAGTCGCGGATCCCACCGAAGCGCTCGAAGTAGGCGTGCATCTGCCCTCGCGCCTCCTCCGGCGTGATGTGCAGCTGCTGGGACAGCCCGTAGGCGCTCAGCCCGTACGCCAGGCCGTAGCTCATCGCCTTGATCCGCCGGCGCATCTCCGGGTCGACCTGCTCGATCGGGATGCCGAAGGCCCGGGAGGCGACGAAGGAGTGCAGGTCCTCCCCGGAGGTGAAGGCCTCGATCAGCCCGGCGTCCTCGGAGAGGTGCGCCATGATGCGCATCTCGATCTGGCTGTAGTCGGCCGTCATCAGCGACTCGTAGCCGGATCCGACGACGAACGCCTGCCGGATGCGCCGCCCCTCGGCGCTGCGGATCGGGATGTTCTGCAGGTTCGGGTCCGTGGAGCTCAGCCGCCCGGTGGCCGCGATCGTCTGCTGGTAGGTGGTGTGGACCCGGCCGCCGTCATCGACCATCGGGATGAGGCCGTCGATGACCGTGCGCAGCCGGGTCACGTCGCGGTGCCGAAGCAGGTGCTCGAGGAACGGGTGCCCGGTCGAGGCCAGCAGCGCGGTGAGGGCATCGGCGTCGGTGGTGTAGCCGGTCTTGTTCTTCTTCGTCTTGGGCAGCCCCAGCTCGTCGAAGAGCACCGCCTGCAGCTGCTTGGGCGACCCGAGGTTGATCTCCTTGCCGATGACCGCGTAGGCCTCCTGGGCGGCGTCGGCCACCTCCGCGGCGAACTCCTTCTGCAGCTCGTGCAGGAAGTCCAGGTCCGCGGCGATGCCCCGGCGCTCCATGGCGGCGAGCACCCGGGTGAGCGGCAGCTCGATGTCACCGAGCAGGTGGTCGCCGCCCTTGGAGCCGAGCACCTGCTCGAGGGCGTCGGAGAGGTCGTTGACCGCGACGGCCTTGAGCACGTCGGCCTTGGCCGCCTCGCGGGCGACGTCGTCCTCGCTCGGGCCCAGCCCGTCGAGGGTGAGCTGCTCCTCGGGCTCGGCGGTGTCCTTCAGCTCGCGCCGCAGGTAGCGCACCGCGAGGTCGCCCAGGTCGAAGGACCGCTGCCCGGGCGTCGCCAGGTAGGCGGCCAGACCGGTGTCGCTGACCACCCCGGCCAGGTCCCAGCCCCGCGCCCAGATCGCCAGCAGGGGGCCCTTGACGTCGTGCACGACCTTCGGCGTCGCCGGGTCGGCGAGCCAGCCGGCCAGCGCCTGCTCGTCGGCGGTGTCCAACTCCGGGCCCGCATCGACGAAGGTGGCGTGGTCGTCGGCTGCCGCCAGCGCGATCCCGGTCAGCTCACCGGTGCCCCGGCCCCAGCTGCCGCGGAAGATGAGGCCGGTGCGACCGGTCCGGGCGTGCGCGGCCAGCCAGTCGCCCAGCCCGCCGACCGGGACCTGGTCGACCGCGACGTCGAAGCCACCCTCTACCTCAGGTTCAGGTGCAGAGAGCGTGGCGAACAGCCGGTCCCGGAGCACCCGGAACTGCAGGTTGTCGAAGAGGGTGTGCACCTCGTTGCGGTCCCACGACTGGACGGCGAGGTCCTGCGGCCCGACCTCCAACGGCACGGCGCGGTCCAGCTCGGTCAGCCGCCGGTTCTGCAGCACCGAGGACAGGTGCTCGCGCAGCTTCTCGCCGACCTTGCCCTTGACGGTGTCGACCTGGTCGACCAGCGCGTCCAGCGAGCCGTACTCGCGGACCCACTTGGCGGCCGTCTTCTCCCCCACGCTCGGGATGCTGGGCAGGTTGTCGCTCGGGTCGCCCCGCAGGGCGGCGAAGTCGGGGTACTGGGTCGGGGTCAGCCCGTACTTGGTCTCGACCTCCTCCGGGGTGAACCGGGTCAGGTCGGAGACGCCCTTGCGCGGGTAGAGCACGGTCACGTGCTCGTTGACCAGCTGCAGGGCGTCCCGGTCACCGGTGCAGATCAGCACGTCCATGCCCTGCTCCACCGCCTGGACGGTGAGCGTGGCGATGACGTCGTCCGCCTCGAAGCCCTCTGCGGTGATCACCGGTACGTGCAGTGCCCCGAGCACCTCCTGGACCAGGCTCACCTGCCCGCGGAAGTCGGTCGGGCTCTCCGAGCGGTTCGCCTTGTACTCGGCGTAGATCTCGCTGCGGAAGGTCTTCCGGCTCACGTCGAAGGCGACGGCGAGGTGGGTGGGCTGCTCGTCGCGCAGCACGTTGATCAGCATCGACGTGAAGCCGTAGACGGCGTTCGTCGGCTGCCCGGTGGTGGTGGAGAAGTTCTCCACCGGCAGCGCGAAGAAGGCGCGGTAGGCCAGCGAGTGGCCGTCGAGCAGCAGCAGCCGCGGACGGGCGCCCGGGGGCGCGGTGGCGGGAGCGGGCGCGGAGGTGCTGACCGGTGCGGACATCGCCGCCGATCCTAGGTGGGCCCACCGACGCTCTGCGGGGCGCGCGGACGCCGACCCGACGCCGGTGGCTACCGTGCCCCGGTGAGCACCCCGCGTCCGGACTGGCTGGCCTCGGCGACCCAGGGCCCCCTCGACGACAAGCTCGGCATCCGGATCGTCGACTTCGACCCGGACCGCCTGGTCGCGACCATGCCGGTGGCCGGCAACGAGCAGCCCTTCGGTCTGCTGCACGGCGGCGCGACGTGCGCACTCGCCGAGAGCATCGGGTCCTGGGCGGCGATCCTCCACGCCGGGCCCGGTGGGGACGTCGTCGGCATCGAGCTGAACGCCAGCTACCTGCGCGCCGCGAGGTCCGGCGTGGTGACGGCGGTCTGCACGCCCGTGCGCCGCGGGCGCACGCTGGCCACCTACCTCATCCAGGTCACCGACGAGGCCGGCCGGCCCACCGCCAGCGCCCGGCTGACCTGCCTGATCCGTCCCGCCAGCACCCCGCCGGCGACCTGACGGGTCAGCCCTCGACGGCGGCGAGGTCGGTCACCAGCCGCACCGGACGACGGGGCACCGGCCGCCGCGGCGCCGCGACGGCCGACCCCGTGCGCTGCCAGGCCGCGAGCCGGCGGGAGAGCTGGTCGCGGCCGACGATCCGCCGGGTGGCCAGCGGGGCGAAGCCCATCCGGGAGAAGAAGCGCTGCCGTTCGGCGTCGTGCCCGGTCACCGCGGCGACGACGTGGTCGGCCCCGGTCTCGGCGGCGTGGGCGGCTGCGGCTGCCAGCAGCGCCACACCGACGCCCCGGCGCCGGTGGTCCCGGTGGACGACGAACCAGTCGATGGTCACCTGGGCGGCGCCCAGGACCACCGACAGCGGGTCCGTGCCCAGGACCGCCAGCCCGATCGCTCCCGCACCGCCCTGTGCCGGGACCGGGCCGCGGTCGATCGCGAGCACCACCCGGTGGCCGGGGTCCTCGAGCAGCCGGCGGAAGCCGGCCGCCGCCGCTCCCCCGGGCACCTGCCCGGTCAGCACGCGTTCGTAGCCGGCGTCGGCCTGGTGCTGCCGGACGAGCGCCAGCACCGCGGCGAGGTCGTCGGGACGTGCGGTCCGGGTGCTGACCCGGGACCGTGCTGCGCTGCTGACACCCTCGTGTGCGGACACCGGAGCCCTCCTCGGACGCTGGGACCGACAGTGCCCGACCACTTACCCGGAGTGCTCACGACGCGCCGACATGGCGCTGTACCGCCGCTATCACAGCGGCGTGTCGCAGAAGGGTCACGGCGCGTCCCAGCAGGTCGATGTGTGTAACAGGGGTGGGTTACTGTCCCCGCTCAACCAACGGCTGGGAGGTCGAGTGACGCACGCGCCGCATCGCGCGCACGGGCACGGTGAACGCAGCAGCACCCGAGAGGTGTCCGCTGCACCGCTCGCGAGCGGACGGCCGAGGTCGCGCTCCCGGGCCGCCTCACGCCCGCTGGTGCTCACCCTGCTCGTCGCCGCCTTCGGGATGGCCTTCGCCCTGCTCGTACCCGGCATCGCCGCGGCGGTCGGCGAGTCGGTCACCGGCACGCTCCAGACCAGCAAGAGCGGGCCGATCCAGGGTGTCGAGGTGAAGGTCGCAACCGCCGACGGCAACGAGATCCAGTCCGTCGACACCGATGAGAACGGCCGGTTCAGCATCCCGGTGCCCGGACCCGGCCAGTACGTGGTCACCCTCGCCGAGGGCGACCTGCCCGCCGGTGTGGACCTGGGCACCAACGGCGACTCGGTCACCGTCACCGTCGGTCCCGGCCGCGCCCAGCCGGTGCTCTTCGGCCTCGTCGACGGCACCTCCAACGCCGGCGGCGGCTCGATCGAGGCCGTCCAGCTGCTGGTCGACGGCATCCGGTTCGGCCTGCTCATCGCCGTCTGCGCCGTCGGTCTCTCGCTGATCTTCGGCACCACCGGGCTGACCAACTTCGCCCACGGCGAGCTGGTCACCATCGGCGCCGTCATCGCCTGGTACATCAACGTCCGCGGCGGTGTCCCGCTGGTCCCGGCCACGATCATCGCGATGATCGCCGGAGCCGGCGTCGGCATCCTCAACGAACGGGGCCTGTGGCGTCCGCTGCGCCGTCGCGGCACCGGCCTGGTCGCCGCGCTCGTCGTCTCCATCGGCCTGTCGCTGGTGCTGCGCTACCTGATCCAGATCGTCTACGGCGGGTTCTCCAACCCCTACGCCGACTACCAGAGCCAGCGGGCGGTCGACTACGGGGTCTTCACCATGACCAACCGTTCCCTCGCCTCGATCGCCGTCTCGGTGGTCGTGCTGGTCCTGGTCGCACTGATGCTGCAGCGCACCAAGATCGGCAAGGCGATGCGGGCCGTCTCGGACAACCGTGACCTGGCCGCCTCGTCCGGGATCGACGTCGACCGCGTCATCCTCGTGGTCTGGATGATGGGCGGGGCGCTGGCCACCCTCGGCGGCGTCCTGCTCGGCCTGTCCGACCAGGTCCAGTGGGACATGGGCTTCCGGCTGCTGCTGCTGATGTTCGCCGGGGTCACCCTGGGCGGGCTGGGGACGGCCTACGGCGCCCTCGTCGGGTCCCTCATCGTCGGCGTGTTCGTGCAGATGTCCACCCTGATCATCCCGAGTGACGTCAAGTACGTCGGAGGCCTGCTCTTGTTGATCGTCATCCTCGTCGTCCGGCCCCAGGGCATCCTGGGCTCCCGGGCTCGGATCGGCTGAGCCGATGTCCGACCTCATCGACGCCTTCCAGGTCGCCGGCAAGGCCTTCTTCGGTTTCCAGGCGATCTTCTTCGCGCTGCTGGCCATCGGCATCAACGTGCACTTCGGGTACACCGGGCTGCTCAACTTCGGTCAGATCGCCTTCGCCATGCTCGGCGGCTTCGGCATCGCCATCTCGGTCAGCCAGTGGGGGCTGCCCTTCTGGGTCGGCGTGCTCATCGCGATCGGGTCCGCCATCGTGCTCGCGCTGCTGCTGGGCCTGCCGACGCTCCGGCTGCGCGCGGACTACCTGGCGATCGTCACCATCGCGGTCGCCGAGGGCTTGCGCCTGCTGTTCCGGTCGGTGTCGGCGACCCCGGTCACCGGCGGCACCCGCGGCCTGTCGGCCTTCAACGGCTCCTTCATCGCCCTCGCCCCCTGGGACACCCAGAAGCGCTACAACATCCTGGGCACCTCGTGGAGCGGCGGCGAGCTGTGGGTGGCCCTGATCGGCTGGCTGATCGTCACGCTGTTCACCCTGCTGGTCTGGCAGCTCATGCGCAGCCCCTGGGGCCGGGTGGTCAAGGCCATCCGCGAGGACGAGGACGCCGTCCGGGCGCTGGGCAAGAACGTCTACAACTACAAGATGCAGGCGCTGGTGCTCGGCGGTCTGATCGGTGCCTTCGGCGGCATGGTCTACGCCGTGGGCACCGGGTCGGCGATCCCGGACCAGTACCAGAACGCCAACACGTTCCTGGCCTACGGCGCGCTGATCCTCGGCGGGGCGGCCCGGGTGCTCGGCCCGGTCATCGGGTCCATGATCCTGCTGTTCATCCTGCAGTTCGCCGACACCGGGCTGCGGGCGCTGATCTCCAACGGCGCCATCCCCGACACGTTGTTCTCCTCCACCGACGTGGCGCAGATCCGGTTCGTGCTGGTCGGCATAGGGCTCATGCTGTTGCTGGTGTTCCGTCCCCAGGGCATCTTCGGTGACCGACGAGAGGTGATGCTCGATGCCCGCTGAGCCCACGGCCCACGGCGCCCATGCCGCAGTTCCGGACGAGACCCCGGCAGCCGCACCGACACGGGAGTCGGCCGCCGGCCGGGTCCCGCAGCGACTGGCCCAGGCAGCCCTCAAGGACCTCCCCTGGGAGGTCGGCGTGTCCAAGCCGGACCCGGCCATCGTGGTCGACAAGGTCACCCGGTCCTTCGGTGGCCTGACCGCCGTCTCGGTCGACCACCTGGAGGTGCAGCGGGGTGGCATCACCGGGCTGATCGGCCCCAACGGTGCCGGCAAGACCACGTTGTTCAACCTGCTCACCGGGTTCGACCAGCCCAACACCGGCACCTGGTCCTTCGACGGCCGCGACCTGGGCAAGCTCTCGCCGCACCAGGTGGCCCGCCTGGGCGTCGTCCGGACCTTCCAGCTCACCAAGGCGCTGTCCCGGCTCACCGTGCTGCAGAACATGCTGCTCGGTGCGCAGGACCAGAAGGGGGAGAGCTTCCTCCGGGCCCTGCTGCCGGGCGCCTGGCGCCGCCAGGAGAAGGAGAACACCGAGAAGGCGATGGACCTCCTCCGGCGGTTCAAGCTCGACGCCAAGAAGGACGACTTCGCCGGCATCCTCTCCGGCGGCCAGCGCAAGCTGCTGGAGATGGCCCGCGCGCTCATGAGCGACCCGAAGGTCGTCATGCTCGACGAGCCGATGGCCGGGGTGAACCCGGCGCTGACCCAGAGCCTGCTCGGGCACGTCAAGGACCTCCGCGAGGAGGGGATGACGGTCATCTTCGTCGAGCACGACATGGACGTCGTCCGCGACATCAGCGACTGGGTCGTGGTCATGGCCGCCGGCAGGATCATCGCCGAGGGTCCGCCGGAGTCGATCAGCCAGAACAAGGCCGTCGTCGACGCCTACCTCGGCGCCCACCACGACGCGCCGCTGACCGTGGAGGAGGAGGACCGCGTCCTCGCCGAGGCCGACGCCGCGCTCGGCCGCGAGGACGGGCTCCCTCCGGGCCGGCCCGGCACCGACGAGATCAGCAGCGACGGGAGCACCCGATGAGCGAGCCGTTGTTCGAGGTCGACGAGACCGGCGAGGACCTCACCCGGGCCCAGACGGCCGTCGGTGAGGAGCTCTCCCCCGCGGAGAAGGCGGCCACCCGCGAGGAGCACGTCAAGCTCGCCGAGGGCGCACTCGTCCGCGCCGACGACCTGGTCGCCGGCTACGTCCCCGGCGTCAACATCCTGCGGGGGTGCGACTTCTACCTGCAGGACGGCGAGCTGGTCGGGATCATCGGCCCCAACGGCGCCGGCAAGTCGACGCTGCTGAAGGCGCTGTTCGGCCTGATCCCGGTGCGATCCGGCGGCGTCACCCTGCGCGGGGAGTCGATCACGTCGGCGCCGGCGCACAAGCTCGTGCAGCTCGGGGTCGGCTACGTGCCGCAGAACAACAACGTGTTCCCCTCGCTCACCATCGAGGAGAACATGCAGATGGGCGTCTACCTGCGGCCGAAGACGTTCAAGGAGCGCTTCGACTACGTCATCGACCTCTTCCCGCTGCTCGGTGAGCGGCGCAAGGGCAAGGCCGGCGCCCTCTCCGGGGGCGAGCGGCAGATGGTGGCGATGGGCCGGGCGCTGATGATGGACCCGTCGGTGCTGCTCCTCGACGAGCCCTCCGCCGGGCTCTCCCCCGCCCTGCAGGACGAGGTGTTCATCCGCTGCCGCCGGATCAACGCCACCGGGGTCTCGATCATCATGGTCGAGCAGAACGCCCGCCGGTGCCTCCAGATCTGCGACCGCGGGTACGTGCTGGACCAGGGTCGCAACGCCTACACCGACACCGGTCAGTCGCTGATGAACGACCCCAAGGTGATCGAGCTCTACCTCGGCACGCTGGCCAAGGCGCAGTAGCACAAGGACCTCGGTGCCCCCCGGACCTCGCAGGCTCGGTCCGGGCCCCTGCACCGAGGCCGAAGACGGCGCCGTTCCCCTCGTGGGAGCGGCGCCGTCCGTCGTCAGGAGGTCAGCCGAGCACCGCCCAGGCGCTCACCACGACGTTCAGGGTGGCCGCGACCACCCGGACGTCGTCGGCGCGCAGCAGTCGCGCGTACGCCGCCCGGTCGAAGCCGGCGCCCAGCACCCGGTGCTGCGGCACGGCGGCCAGCCCGGTCACCGCCAGCACCACCGCCAGGCACACCGCACTGGCCACCAGCCCGGCCACCGCGACGCCCGCCGGTCGCTGCAGCAGCAACCAGCCGGTGGTCACCAGCTGCGCGGCGAACAGTGGCCCGACCACCCGGGCGATCCGCCGCGAGTGGCTGCTCTCGTAGCCCGCGAACGAGCCGGGCGGCACCGCGGTGAACTGCGGGTACACCAGCGCCCGCACGGTCCACTGGAACCCCGCGTAGCCGCCCACCAGCAGCAGGTGGGCCACCACCACCGGGCTCATGCGGGGCGCGCCCGCCGGGCGGGCCGCTTCCCCCGCCAGGCGAGGCTCTGCGCATTCAGCTCGCGCAGCAGCGGGTCGCCTTCCGCGGCGATCCGCTCGGCCAGGGCGACCGCAGCGCCGAGCTGATCGTCGTCCAGCTGGGCGAAGGCCGGGGACCTCCCGCGGTCCAGGACGTCGTACCAGCGGCCCTGGACGGCGTGGTCGAGGACGATCCGGCCGAAGCAGTGGTCGGCGGTGACCACCCACCCCCCGGCGCGGGCCCGCCGGGGCAGCTCGTCGAGCACCAGCTCGCGGTAGCGGGCCAGCAGTCGCGCGCGGTCGGCCACCCGACGAGTCTGCGGTGCGGGGGCCGACGCCGCTGCCGATACCCCGGCAGCACTGCGGCCCGGCACCCTGGTGGGTGCCGGGCCGCAGCCTGGAGCAGGTGTCACACGCCGATCAGCTGATCAGCGCTGGGGGCCGACACCGTTCGTGTTGAGGCCCTGGATGATCCGCGAGGACTCCTCGAAGCCGATGACGACGACGGCGTCGGGGCTGAACTCGGTCATCTGCTGCACCTCGGCGTCGTAGTTGGCCGCCTGCGGGTCGTAGATGACGCTCTGGATCGAGTCCTCCGGCAGACCGTCGGAGACCAGGTTGTTCTTGGTGTTCTCCGCCAGCCCGGTGCCGTAGGGGTCGTTGGTGGCGAGGATCCCGACGGTGTTGTTGCCGTCCTGCTCGATCAGGTCGGCCAGCGCGCGGGCCTGCAGCAGGTCCGGCGGGGCGGTGCGGAAGTACAGGTTCTGGTCGTTGTACGTCGTGAACTGGTCCGACGTGTTGGCGGGCGAGATCTGCATGACGCCGGCCTGGGTGATCGTGTCGATCACGGTCAGGCTGACACCCGAGGACGCCGCACCGATGATCGCGTTGACGCCGGACTGGAGCAGGCGGTCGACGGTCTGGGTGGCGGTGTCGGTCGACGCGTCACCCGAGTCACCGGTGACCAGGGTGATCGGCTGGCCGAGCACACCACCGGCGGCGTTGATGTCGTTGATCGCCAGCTGGACGCCGGCGACCTCCGGCGGGCCGAGGAAGGCGAGGTTGCCGGTCTCGGGCAGCAGGGTGCCGATGGTCAGCGGGGCCGCGCTGGCCGGGGGGTTGGCGACCGGGGCGGGCCCCGCGTTCTTGGTGGCGTTGGCCTCGTCACCGGCGATCACGAACTGCGTCTTCGAGTCGTCGATCTTGTTGTCGGTACCGAACTGCTGCAGACCGAAGCTGGCCTGCGCGGGCTCGCCGGCGTCGGTGAAGCTGAGCGGGCCGGAGAAGCCGTCGTAGTCCACGTCCCCGCCTGCCTTGATGATCGCCAGGCACGCGGTGAAGTCGGAGCACTTCTCGCCGGTCACGGTCAGCGCGTTGACGTACGGGCCGAACGCCGTCGCCTGGGTGTTGCCCGCCGACTGCGCCGCCATCGCGATCAGCATGGTGGCGTCGTAGGACTCCGCGGAGTAGTTGTAGTCGACGAGCTGGGGGTTGAGCTGCAGCAGCCGGTCCTTGAAGTCGCCGGACAGCTCCGTCAGCGGCAGGGTGCCCTTCATCCCCGCCAGGGCGCCGGTCTCGGTGAAGTCCTCACCGAGCGCGTTGCCCATGTTGCCGTCGGTCCCGTAGACGTTGACCTGCTTCTCACTGCTCGAACCGCTGCTGGCGCTGCCGCCGCTGTCACCGCTGTCGTCGCTGCCACCGCACGCGGTCAGGGCGAGCAGGGCGGCACCGGAGAGGGCGGTCGCGCGGGCGATGGTGCCTGTGCGCATCAAGGAACTCCCAGGGATGTGTGGATCTCGGTGCTGCTCGGCAGGCGTCATCGCCTGTCGGGCTGCCGATCAGTGCCGAGAACCTAACTGCCGCCCACGCGCCCAGCGCCGCGCTCCAACGCACCGTGATGGGGTTGTGACCTCATCGATGCACCGCCGCCACATGTGCGAACGGCGCGTCACACGATCGGAACCGACCGTGTGGCGCGCCGTGGAGTGGGCGGCACCGGTTTCACGAACCGGTGGGGCCACCTGCCGGCGTCGCCTCGTCGGACGTCTCGGTGGCCAGGATCGCCTGGGCGAGCGCCTTCATCGAGGTGCGCTCGTTCATCGCCGTCCGCTGGATCCAGCGGAACGCCTCGGCCTCGGTCATGCCGCGCTCGGCCATCAGCCGGCCCTTGGCCTGCTCGACCACCTTGCGCGCCTCGAGCCGCTCCTTGAGGTCGGTGACCTCGGCGTCCAGGGCGTGCATCTCCTGGAACCGGCCGACGGCGACCTCGATCGCCGGGACCAGGTCGTTCTTGGAGAACGGCTTGACCAGGTAGGCCATCGCACCGGCGTCGCGAGCGCGCTCGACCAGCTCCCGCTGGCTGAAGGCGGTCAGCACGATCACCGGGGCGATCCGCGCCGCCGCGATCTGCTCCGCTGCGGCGATCCCGTCGAGGACGGGCATCTGCACGTCGACGATCACGAGGTCGGGGCGGAGTTGCGCGGCCTGGTCGACGGCCGCCTGCCCGTCGCCGACCTCGGCGACGACGACGTACCCCTCCTCCTCCAGCATCTCCTTGAGGTCGAGGCGGATGAGGGCCTCGTCCTCGGCGATGAGGACACGGGTCGGCTCGCTGCTCACGGGGGTGAGCCTAGCGACCGCAGCCGGCAACCGGCCGCCGGATAGGCTGAAGGCACCCGGTTGCGCTGGCCCCCGTACCCCAATCGGCAGAGGGAGCGGATTCAAAACCCGCGCAGTGTGCGTTCGAGTCGCACCGGGGGCACTCCGTTGTACTGCGATCCTCGCGGACCGCACCGCCTGTTGTACTGCGGTCCTCCGGACCGCACCGCGGCCAGGTGCCGTCCCGACTCGCGCTGAGCCGCTGCGTCGTTCGATCGCGGGACCCTCCGGGCCCCACTCCTCACGACAGGACACCGCACCGCGGCCAGGTGCCGTCCCGACTCGCGCTGAGCCGCTGCGTCGTTCGATCGCGGGACCCTCCGGGCCCCACTCCTCACGACAGGACACCGCACCGCGGCCAGGGAGCGCGCGCGTCGCCCCCGCGCCCATGCCGGGACGTCCGGGTCAATACGGTGGCTCCGTGACCGGCCACATGACCCCTGAGCAGTTCCGCCAGCACGGCCACGAGGTCGTGGACTGGATCGCCGACTACTGGACCCGCATCGGCTCCTTCCCGGTCCGTTCGCAGGTCTCCCCCGGTGACGTCCGCGCCTCGCTGCCCCCGGCCGCGCCCGAGCAGGGCGAGCCGTTCTCCGCCGTCCTGGCCGACCTGGACCGGGTCGTGCTGCCCGGCGTCACGCACTGGCAGCACCCCGGCTTCTTCGGCTACTTCCCGGCCAACACCTCCGGGCCCTCCGTGCTCGGCGACCTGGTGTCCGCCGGCCTCGGGGTGCAGGGCATGTCCTGGGTGACCAGCCCGGCCGCCACCGAGCTCGAGCAGCACGTCATGGACTGGTTCGCCGACCTGATGGGCCTGCCGGAGTCCTTCCGCTCCACCGGCAGCGGCGGCGGCGTCGTCCAGGACTCCAGCTCCGGCGCCAACCTGGTCGCCCTGCTGGCCGCCCTGCACCGGGCCAGCAAGGGCGCGACCCTGCGGCACGGCGTCCGGCCCGAGGACCACACCGTCTACGTCTCCGCCGAGACGCACAGCTCGATGGAGAAGGCGGCCCGCATCGCCGGGCTGGGCACCGACGCCATCCGGATCGTCGAGGTCGACGCCGACCTGGCGATGAGCCCGCGGGCACTGGCCCAGCGGCTCGAGCGCGACGTCGCCCGGGGCTACACCCCCGTCCTGGTCTGCGCGACCGTGGGGACGACGTCCACCACCGCGATCGACCCGCTCGCCGAGCTCGGCCCGGTCTGCCAGCGCTTCGGTGTGTGGCTGCACGTCGACGCCGCCTACGCCGGGGTCAGCGCCGTCGCCCCGGAGCTGCGTGCACTGCAGGCCGGCGTCGAGTGGGCCGACAGCTACACAACCGACGCGCACAAGTGGCTGCTCACCGGCTTCGACGCGACGCTGTTCTGGGTCGCCGACCGGGCCGCCCTCACCGGGGCCCTGTCGATCCTGCCGGAGTACCTGCGCAACGCCGCCACCGACACCGGCGCTGTGGTCGACTACCGCGACTGGCAGATCGAGCTGGGTCGCCGGTTCCGCGCCCTGAAGCTGTGGTTCGTCGTCCGCTGGTACGGCGCCGAGGGACTCCGCGAGCACGTCCGCAGCCACGTCGCCCTGGCCCAGGAGCTGGCCGCCTGGGCGGACGCCGACGAGCGGTTCGACGTCGCCACCCCGCACCCGTTCTCGCTGGTCTGCCTGCGGCCGCGGTGGGCCGCCGGGATCGACGCCGACGTCGCCACCATGACCCTGCTCGACCGGCTCAACGACGACGGCGAGGTCTTCCTGACCCACACCACCGTCGACGGCGCCGCCGTGCTGCGGGTGGCCATCGGCGCACCGGCGACCACCCGGGAGCACGTCGAGCGGGTCTGGGCGCTGCTGGGCGAGGCGCACGACTGGCTGGCCCGGGACTTCGAGGAGCAGGCGGCCGAGCGTCGGGCGGCCGAGCTCCGCGAGCGGGAGGCGGAGGAGGAGCGGCTCCGTGCCCGCCGGGAGGCCGAGGCGCAGGCCGCCGCCGCCACCGAGGTGCCCGTGGAGGCACCGGCCGACCCGGAGCCCGAGCAGCTCGTCGTCCCGCCGGTGGAGGTCCCCGCGGTCGAGACCCCGGCGGCCGGCGACGAGTCGGTCACCCAGGCGACCGCCCAGGCCGACCTCCAGCCCGACCCCCAGGCCGAGCCGGGACCGCAGCCGGCCGACGGCCAGGGCTGACGGTGCCGCGGTCGCCGGGCCCCTGCCCGGCGCCCGCGGGTCAGCCGAGGGAGCGGAGCAGACCCTCCTGGACGACGGTGGCCACGTGCGTGCCGTCCGCCGCCCAGATCTGCCCGAAGCAGAGCGCGCGCCCGCTCGCGGCCGCCGGGCTGTCGGTCTCGTAGAGGAACCACTCGTCGGCGCGCACCGGCCGGTGGAACCACACGGCGTGGTCCAGGCTGGCGCCCACGGTGGAGCCGCCCCAACCGCCGCCGATGCGGGCCAACCCGGCCGACAGCAGGGTGAGGTCGCTGACGAACGTCAACGCCGCGGCGTGCACGGCCTCGTCGTCGGGGAGCCGCCCGGTGACCCGGAACCAGACCCGGAACGCGGTGTCCGGCGGCAGCCGCGGCTCTGGGTCGTAGGGATCGGACAGGTAGCGCTGCTCGACCGCGCGGGAGATCGCGTTGGAGGCGTCGGCCCGGCCCGGGTGGGCGGCGGCGACCTCGGCCAGCCCGGGGAGCCCCTCGGGACCGGGGACGTCGGGCATCGGCAGCGAGTGCTCGACCAGCGCCCGCTCCCCCGCCGTGAAGTCCGCCGTCAGCGCGAAGATCGCCACGTCCTCCCCGTTGCGGGTCTGCCGGCCGACCACCCGCCGGGTGCTGAACGTCCGCCCCTCGCGGATCCGGTCGACCTCGTAGCGGATCTCCTCCTGGGGGTCCCCCGGCCGCAGGAAGTACGAGTGCAGCGAGTGCACCGGCCGCCCGGCGGCGACCGTCGCCTGCGCCGCGGAGAGCGCCTGGGCGGCCACCTGCCCGCCGAAGATGCGCTGCAGCGGCGAGGACGGCGTGGTGCCGACGTAGAGGTCGGGCCCGCGCTCCTCCAGGTCGAGCACCTGCAGCAGCTCCGCGGCCGGCGACGCGGCCGGCGCCGGGGACGAGGTCACGCCTCCGTACCCACCTCGTGCACCCGGACGAGGTTGGTCGATCCGGCGGTGTTCGGGGGGCTGCCTGCCACGATCACCACGTTGTCACCCTCACGCAGCCGGCCGATGGACATCAGCGAGAAGTCGACCTGCCCCACCATGTCGTCGGTGTGGGTCACCTCGGGGACCAGGAAGGTCTCCACGCCCCAGGACAGCGCCAGCCGGCTGCGGACCCGCGGGTCGGTGGTGAACGCCAGGATCGGCAACCGGGTGTGCAGCGCCGCCAGCCGCTGCGGCGTCCGCCCGGTGGAGGTGAACGCGGCCAGCGCCTGCACGTCGAGGGTCTCGCCGATCTCCTTCGCCGCCCGGACGATGGCCACGGAACGGTGCTTCACCTGCTTCACCAGGTCGGGCACCATCACCTGCTCGGTCTCGACCGCAGCGATGATCTTCTCCATCGTGCGCACCGCGACGATCGGGAACTTCCCCACCGAGGTCTCCCCCGACAGCATCACCGCGTCGGCGCCGTCCAGCACGGCGTTGGCCACGTCGGAGGCCTCCGCCCGGGTGGGCCGGGAGTTCTCGATCATCGACTCGAGCATCTGGGTGGCCACGATGACCGGCTTGTTGCGCTCGCGCGCGGCCTGCACGGCCCGCTTCTGCACCAGCGGCACCTGCTCCAGCGGCAGCTCCACGCCGAGGTCACCGCGGGCGACCATGATGCCGTCGAAGGCGTTGACGATCGCCTCGAGGTTCTCGACCGCCTCGGGCTTCTCCAGCTTGGCGATCACCGGCACCTCGACGTCCTCCTGGCGCATGATCTCGCGCACCAGCTCGACGTCGCGGGCGTGCCGGACGAAGGACAGCGCGACGAAGTCCACCCCGAGGGACAGGGCGAAGCGCAGGTCCTCGGCGTCCTTGTCCGACATCGCCGGCACGCTCACCGCGACACCGGGCAGCGACAGGCCCTTGTTGT
Organism: Geodermatophilaceae bacterium URHA0031; assembly: GCA_000620205.1. Taxonomy (GTDB): domain Bacteria; phylum Actinomycetota; class Actinomycetes; order Mycobacteriales; family Geodermatophilaceae; genus Modestobacter. The sequence goes on from JHVP01000003.1 coordinate 183,335, forward strand.
TCGAGACCGGACCGCCCTCGAGCACCAGGCAGAAGACGTCCGGGCCGTTGACGTCGACGACGGTCAGCGCGAGCTTGCCGTCGTCGACCAGCAGCCGGTCACCGACGCGCGCGTCGTTGGCGAGGTCCTTGTAGGTCGTGGAGACCCGGTCGACGGACCCCGGCACGTCCTCCACGGTGATGCAGACGCGGCGGCCGGCCTCCCAGACGACCGGCCCGTCGGCGAAGGTGCCGAGCCGGATCTTGGGGCCCTGCAGGTCGGCGAGGACCGCGACCGCGCGGCCGACCTTGTCGGTGGCCTCCCGGACCAGCCGGTAGGCCCGCTCGTGGTCCTCGTGCTTGCCGTGGCTGAAGTTGAGGCGGGCGACGTCCATCCCGGCCTCGACGAGGGCGGTGATCTGCTCCAGGGACCCCGTGGCCGGACCCAGTGTGCAGACGATCTTCGCGCGACGAGACATGGGCCAAAACTAGCCGCCCCTCGGGTGGCGTCAGCGGACCGGGTCCGCTGTGTCCCCCCGAGGGGCGGCAGTCGTTCCAGACGTCCTGACGTGCTGGAACGGCCCCTCCGCAGGGGCCCGCGGCGTGCGGAGCGCGTCGTGGGGAGCGGAGGGGTCCTTCGTCAGCGCAGCGGGACGGCGTCCGGGGTGACCGGGCGGGGCAGCATCGAGTTGCCGGTCAGCCAGTCGTCGACCGCCCCGGCGGCGGCGCGGCCCTCGGCGATCGCCCAGACGATGAGCGACTGACCGCGGCCCATGTCCCCGGCCACGAACACCCCGGGGACGGTCGACATGTACTCGGCGTCCCGGGAGACCCGGCCGCGCTCGTCGACCGCGCAGCCGAGCTCCTCGACCAGGCCGGAGGTCTGCGGGCCGGTGTAGCCCAGCGCCAGCAGCACCAGGTCCGCGGGCAGCTCGCGGGTGCTGTCCGGCTTGGGTTGCCGCTTCCCGTCGACGATCTCGATCTCGACGACCTCGATGGCCCGGACCCGGCCGTCGGCGTCGCCGAGGAACGCCTCGGTGTTGACGGCGAACAGCCGCTCGCCGCCCTCCTCGTGCGCCGGGGAGACCCGCAGGATCATCTCGTAGGTCGGCCACGGGTTGTCCTGCGGTCGGGTGCCGGTGGGCGCCGGCTTGTAGTCCAGCTGGGCCACCGACGCCGCGCCCTGGCGGTGGGCGGTGCCCAGGCAGTCCGCGCCGGTGTCGCCACCGCCGATGATCACCACGTGCTTGCCCTCGGCCGACAGCGGCGGGTCCTCCAGCTCGCCGAGCGCCTCGCGGTTGCCGAACGGCAGGTACTCCATCGCGAAGTGGACGCCGTCCAGGTCGCGGCCCGGCAGCGGCAGGTCACGGGCCACCGGCGTCCCGATCGCCAGCACCACGGCGTCGTACTCGCTGCGCAGCGCCTCGGTCGTCACCGCGCCCTCGCCCGTCCCGCCGACGTCGGCGTCGGTCACGAAGCGGGTGCCCTCGGCGCGCATCTGGTCCAGCCGCCGGTCCAGGTGGCGCTTCTCCATCTTGAACTCGGGGATGCCGTAGCGGAGCAGGCCCCCGACCCGGTCGTCCCGCTCGTAGACGGTCACCTCGTGCCCGGCGCGGGTGAGCTGCTGCGCGGCGGCGAGCCCCGCGGGCCCGGAGCCGACGACGGCGACCTTCCGCCCGGTGAGCTCCGCCGGCGGCTGCGGGGTCACCCAGCCGTTGACGAACGCCTGGTCGATGATCTCCCACTCGATCTGCTTGATCGTGACCGGCGCGTTCTCCAGGTTGAGCACGCAGGCGGACTCGCACGGCGCCGGGCACAGCTTCCCGGTGAACTCCGGGAAGTTGTTGGTCGCGTGCAGCCGCTCGATCGCCTCCTGCCAGTCGTCCCGGCGGGCGAGGTCGTTCCACTCCGGGATGAGGTTGCCCAGCGGGCAGCCGTGGTGGCAGAACGGGATGCCGCAGTCCATGCAGCGTGCCGCCTGCTCGCGGACGGCCTGCACCGGGAAGACGGCGTCCTCACCCGTCTCGCGGGTCAGGTACACCTCCTTCCAGTCCAGCAGGCGCAGCTCGACCGGCCGCCTCGGCGGCATCTGCCGGTCGAACTTCAGGAACCCGGTGCTGTCAACCACGTGCCGCCTCCATGACAGCTCGGTCCACGTCGTACCCGGCGGCCTCGGCGGCCCGTCGGGCCTCCGTCGCCCGCCGGTAGTCGCGCGGCATGATCACGCTGAACCGCCCCGACCAGCGGCCCCAGTCGGCGAGCAGGCTGGTCGCCACGGCCGAGTCGGTGGCCGCGCGGTAGCGCTCCAGGACGTCCCGGAGCCACTGGGCGGACTCGCCGTCCAGCTCCTCGATGTCGACCATCTCGCCGTTGACCCGGTGCCGGGCCAGGTCGAGCACGTACCCGACACCACCGGACATGCCGGCGGCGATGTTCCGGCCGGTGCCGCCCAGGACGACGGCCGTCCCGCCGGTCATGTACTCCAGCGCGTGGTCGCCGACCCCCTCGACGACGGCCAGCGCACCGGAGTTGCGCACGCAGAACCGCTCGCCCACCCGGCCGCGCAGGAACAGCTCCCCGCCGGTCGCGCCGTAGCCGATGACGTTGCCGGCGATGACGTTGTCCTCGGCGGCGAACGTGGCCTCGGCCGCCGGCCGGACGACGACGCGCCCGCCGGACAGGCCCTTGCCCACGTAGTCGTTGGCGTCCCCGACCAGGGTCATGGTGATCCCGCGGGGCAGGAAGGCACCGAAGGACTGCCCGGCCGAGCCGGTGAAGGTCAGCTCGATCGTCCCGTCGGGCAGCCCCTCGCCGCCGAAGCGGCGGGTCACCATCGAGCCCAGCATCGTGCCGACGGTGCGGTTCACGTTGCGCACCGGCAGCTCCAGGTGCACCGGGCGCGCGTCGAGCAGCGCGCCCTCGCAGAGCTGGATGAGCGTCTGGTCCAGCGCGACCTCCAGGCCGTGGTCCTGGTCCCGGACCCGTCGCCGCGCGGCGCCCTCGGGGAGCTCGGGCACCGCCAGGATCGGCGTGAGGTCCAGGCCGGCGGCCTTCCAGTGGTCGACCGCGGGCTGCACGTCGAGGACCTCGGACCGACCGACGGCCTCGTCGATCGAGCGGAAGCCCAGCTGCGCCAGGATCTCGCGCACCTGCTGGGCGATGAACTCGAAGAACGTGACGACGAACTCCGGCTTGCCGGTGAACCGCTTCCGCAGCTCGGGGTTCTGCGTCGCGACGCCGACCGGGCAGGTGTCCAGGTGGCAGACGCGCATCATCACGCAGCCCTCGACGACCAGCGGGGCGGTGGCGAAGCCGAACTCCTCCGCGCCCAGCAGCGCGGCCACGACGACGTCGCGACCGGTCTTCATCTGCCCGTCGACCTGCACCACGATGCGGTCGCGCAACCCGTTGGCCAGCAGCGTCTGCTGGGTCTCGGCCAGGCCGATCTCCCACGGCGTGCCGGCGTGCTTGAGCGAGGTCAGCGGCGCCGCGCCGGTGCCGCCGTCGAAGCCGGACACCAGGACGACGTCGGCCTTGGCCTTGCTCACCCCGGCCGCGACCGTGCCGATGCCGGACTCCGACACCAGCTTCACGTGCACGCGCGCCTGGTCGTTGGCGTTCTTGAGGTCGTGGATGAGCTGCTTGAGGTCCTCGATCGAGTAGATGTCGTGGTGCGGCGGCGGGCTGATCAGGCCGACGCCGGGCGTGGAGTGCCGGGTGCGGGCCACCCACGGGTAGACCTTGCTGCCCGGCAGCTGCCCGCCCTCGCCGGGCTTCGCGCCCTGGGCCATCTTGATCTGGATGTCGTCGGCGTTGACCAGGTACTCGCTGGTGACGCCGAAGCGCCCGCTGGCCACCTGCTTGATCGACGAGCGGCGCAGGTCGCCGTCGGGATCGGGGGTGAACCGGCCGGGGTCCTCGCCGCCCTCCCCGGTGTTGGACCGCCCACCCAGCCGGTTCATCGCGATCGCCAGCGTCTCGTGCGCCTCGGCGGAGATGGAGCCGTAGCTCATCGCGCCGGTCTGGAAGCGCTTCACGATCTCGCTGACCGGCTCGACCTCGTCGATCGGCACGGCCGGCCGGTCGGGCGTGAGCCCGAACAGCCCGCGCAGCGTCGCCGCCTCGGCGGACAGCCCGTCGACGGTGTCGGTGTAGCGCTGGAAGACGTCGTACTGCCGGGACCGGGTGGCGTGCTGGAGCAGGAACACCGTCTCGGGGTTGAACAGGTGCACCTCGCCCTCGCGGCGCCACTGGTACTCCCCGCCGGTCTCCAGCCGCCGGTGCGCGGTCTCGGTGGCGTTGGTCGGGTAGGCCCGCCGGTGGCGCATGGCCACCTCCTCGGCGAGCACGTCCAGGCCGACGCCGTCGAGGGTGGCCGACGTCCCGGTGAAGTACTCGTCGACGACGGCCTTGCTCAGGCCGACGGTCTCGAAGATCTGCGCCATCGTGTACGAGCCGACGGTGCTGATGCCCATCTTGCTCATCACCTTCAGCACGCCCTTGCCCATGGCCTTGACCACGTTGCGGACGGCCTGGGCCGGCTGGACGCCGGTGAGCGTGCCGGTGCGGATCAGGTCCTCGACGCTCTCGAAGGCCAGGTAGGGGTTCACCGCGGCCGCCCCGTAGCCGAGCAGCAGCGCGACGTGGTGCACCTCCCGGCAGTCGCCGGACTCCACGACCAGGCCCACCTGCATCCGGGTGCGCTCGCGCACCAGGTGGTGGTGGACGGCGGCGGTCATCAGCAGCGACGGGATCGGTGCGCGCTTCTCGTCGCAGTCCCGGTCGGACAGCACGATGTTCCGTGCGCCCGCCGCGATCGCCTTGCTCACCTTGGTGCGCAGGTCGGTGATCGCCTGGGCCAGCGCCGGCCCCCCGCCGGTGACGTCGAAGTGGCCGGTGACCCGGACGGCGGCGAACCCGGGCAGGTCGCCGTCGTCGTCGATGTGCAGGATCTTGGCCAGCTCGTCGTTGTCGATGACCGGGTAGGGCAGGAACACCTGCCGGCAGGACGCCGGGGTGGCCACGAGCAGGTTCTGCTCGGGCCCGAAGGTGCGGCCCAGGCTGGTCACCAGCTCCTCGCGGATGGCGTCCAGCGGCGGGTTGGTCACCTGGGCGAACAGCTGGGTGAAGTAGTCGTACAGCTGCCGGGAGCGGTCCGACAGCGAGGCGATGGGGGTGTCGGTGCCCATCGAGCCGATCGGCTCGGCGCCGCTGGCCGCCATCGGCTGCACCAGGACCCGGAGCTCCTCCTCGGTGTACCCGAACAGCTGCTGACGGCGGACGACGGACTCGTGGCTGGGCCGCGAGCGCCGCCGCTCGGGCAGCTGCGGCAGGTGCACCAGCCCGGCGTGCAGCCAGTCGTCGTAGGGCTCGGCCTGCGCCAGCGCCCCCTTGACCTCCTCATCGGAGACGATCCGCCCGGCGGTGGTGTCGACCAGGAACATCCGGCCCGGCTGCAGCCGGCCCTTGGCCACGACGTCGCCGGCCGGGATGTCCAGGACGCCGGCCTCGCTGGCGAGCACGACCAGGTCGTCCTTGGTGCGCCACCAGCGGCCCGGGCGCAGGCCGTTGCGGTCCAGCACGGCGCCGATCAGGCTGCCGTCGGTGAACGCCACGCAGGCCGGGCCGTCCCAGGCCTCGAGGATCGAGGAGTGGTAGCGGTAGAAGGCCCGGCGGGCCGGGTCCATCTCCTCGTGGTTCTCCCACGCCTCCGGGATCATCATCAGCACCGCGTGCGGCAGCGAGCGGCCGGACAGGTGCAGCAGCTCGAGCACCTCGTCGAAGGTCGCCGAGTCGCTGAAGTCGCTGGCGGTGACCGGGAAGATCCGCTCCAGCCCGAGCTCGCTGGCCGGGCCGGCGGGGCCGTCGAACAGCTCGGTCTCCAGCTTGGCCTCGCGGGCCCGCATCCGGTTCCGGTTGCCCTTGATGGTGTTGATCTCGCCGTTGTGGGCGATGAAGCGGAAGGGGTGCGCCAACGGCCAGCTCGGGAAGGTGTTCGTGGAGAACCGGCTGTGCACCAGGGCGATCGCCGACTCGTAGCGCTCGTCGCGCAGGTCGGGGAAGAACGCGGGCAGCTGGTCGGTGGTCAGCATGCCCTTGTAGGTGATCGTGCGGGAGGACAGCGAGGCGATGTAGCAGCTGGTGCCGGCGTCCCGGGCCGCGCGCTCCACCCGCTTGCGCAGCACGAAGGCCCGCCGCTCCAGCCGGGTCACCCCGTGCGGCGCGACGGTGCCGCCGAACGAGGCGTCGGCGCGGGCCCCGGTCGTCTCGGCGACGAACAGCTGGGCGAAGTGCGGCATGACCCGGCGGGCGGTCGGCCCCAGGTCGGCACCGACGGGGTCGACGGGCAGCTCGCGCCAGCCCAGGACGGCGAGCCCCTCCTCGGCGGCCAGACCGGCCACGGCGTCGACCACCTGGGCCCGCTCCGCGTCGTCGGCGGGCAGGAACGCGATGCCGACGGCGTACTCCCCCAGCGGCGGCAGGTCGAAGTCGACGCACCCGCGCAGCAGGGCGTCCGGGACCTGGGTCAGGATCCCCGCGCCGTCACCGGAGTTCGGCTCGGAGCCGGCGGCGCCGCGGTGGTCGAGGTTGTGCAGGGCGGTGAGCCCGGCGGTGACGATCGACCGCGAGCGGCGGCCGCGGGCGTCGGCGACGAAGGCGACACCGCAGGCGTCGTGCTCCCGGGCCGGGTCGTAGAGACCGGCGGCGGCCGGGAGCGCGGAGAACGGCAGAGCGGTGCCCGGGGCCGTGGAGAACGGTCGGTCCCCCTCGTGGGCGGGCACGGTGGGGGCGGCGAGGTCGGTCATGTCACTCCCGTCGTCGGCTGGCCGCGGCGGCCCCCACCGGGACCCCGCGAGCGGGGCAGGGAGGGGAGGCGCTGGTGCGGGGGGTCACGCGACCCCGCCGGGTGGTCAGTGCGGTTGGGCGGTGCTCCGGTGAACGGGGCGGGCGGTCTCAGGACCGGGGACGGTCCGACGGGTGGGACATCGGCCGGCGGGACTCGGGTGTTCGAGCCGGCCCAGGGACCGCGCACCCGCGGGGACGGGTGGCCGCGGGGTGGTCGTGCGCGGGGCAGCACTGGCCCGGTCCGACATCGCCGGCCGGCCCAGGATCACTGGTCGGCCGCTGCGAGCGTACACAGACCGCTCACGACCGCGACATGTCGATCCGGTGTCGCACATGTCTCCCCCGGCACGCCGTCCAGGGCTCGCCGGGGGTCAGCCCGGGGTCGGGTGGTCACCCTCGTCGGGAGGCGTCCGCCGTGCGGCGGCGCCGTCGGCGGGCGTCTCGACCGGGTGGTCGGGAGCCCGGTCGGCGGCGGGGGCCGCCGCGCCGGTGCGGGGACCCGCTCCGACCGCGCCGCGGTCGATCACCTCGCGGGGCCGCCCGCGCTGGGCGACCAGGTAGGCGACGGCCAGCAGACCCACGACGATCGAGGTGAAGACGTTGAGCCGGACGCCGAAGAAGTGCTCGGCGGTGTCGATCCGCAACGTCTCGATCCACAGCCGGCCGAGGCAGTAGGCGGCCACGTAGAGCGCGAACGCCCGGCCGTGCGAGAGCTTGAAGCGGCGGTCGGCCCAGATGACCAGCAGGGCGACCCCGACGTCCCACAGCAGCTCGTACAGGAAGGTGGGCTGGAAGGTGCCGAGCACCTCGGCCCGGCCGTCGGCACCGGTGAGGGCGCGGCCGGCCGAGGAGTCCCACCGGTAGATGGTCAGCCCCCACGGGAGGTCGGTGGCCCTGCCGTAGAGCTCGTTGTTGAACCAGTTGCCCAGCCGGCCGATGGCCTGGGCGAGCACGATCCCCGGGGCGAGCGCGTCGGCGAAGGCCGGCAGCGGGATCCGCCGTCGCCGGCAGCCGATCCAGGCGCCGACCCCACCCAGGGCGATGGCACCCCAGATGCCCAGCCCGCCCTCCCAGATGGCGAGGGCCCGGATCGGGTCCCCGCCCTCGCCGAAGTAGGGCTCCGGGGTGGTGAGCACGTGGTAGAGCCGGCCGCCGATGATGCCGAAGGGGACCATCCAGACGGCGATGTCCAGCACGTCGCCGGGTGCACCGCCGCGGGCGACCCAGCGGCGGTCACCCAGCCAGCAGGCCACCACGATGCCGGCGATGATGCACAGCGCATAGCCGCGCAGCGGGAAGGGCCCGAGGTCCCAGACCCCCTGGGTCGGGCTCGGGATCGCGGCGAGCACGGTCATGTGCGCACCCTCGCACGCCGGACGCCCGCAGCGAGCTCCTCGGACAGGACACGGACGCCGTCCGGCCCCTCCCCGGCCAGCAGGGCGCGGACGTAGGCCGAGCCGACGATGACCCCGTCGGCGAACGCCGCGACCTCCGCGGCCTGGTCCCCGCTGGAGACGCCGAGCCCCACGCAGACCGCGGTGCCGCTGACCGATCGGGTCCGCGCGACCAACCGCTCCGCGGCGTCGCTGACGGTGGCCCGGGTGCCGGTGACCCCCATGGTCGAGGCGGCGTAGACGAAGCCGCGGGAGGCCGCGGCGGTGGCCGCCAGCCGGGCATCGGTCGAGCTCGGGGCGACCAGGAACACCCGGTCCAGGCCGGTGCGCTCGGTCGCGGCCAGCCAGGCGGCGGCCTCGTCGGGGATCAGGTCGGGGGTGATCGCGCCCGCTCCCCCGGCCGCGACCAGGTCGTCGGCGAACCGGTCGACGCCGTAGCGCTCGATCGGGTTCCAGTAGCTCATGACCACCGGGACCGCGCCGGCGGCGGCGACCGCCTCGACGGCGCGCAGCACGTCCGGCATGCCCACCCCGGCCCGGACCGCGACGTCCACCGCCTCCTGGATCACCGGCCCGTCCATGCCCGGGTCGGAGTACGGCACGCCGACCTCGACGACGTCCGCCCCGCCCTCGACGGCGGCGACCATGGCCGCGATCGAGGTGTCGACATCGGGGTAGCCGACCGGGAGGTAGGCGATCAGCGCCGCCCGGCCGTCGGCGCGGGCCTTCCCGATGACCGCGGCCAGAGCACTGCCTCGACTCCGGCTGCGCTCCGCTCCTCGCTCGCTGGCGCTCGCTGCGATGCTCACTCCGCCGTCGTCCTCGGGCGCGCCGCTCACGCCTGCTCCCCCGCGTCCGGGCCGGCGACGGCCTCGTCGTTGGTGACCGCGCCCTCGGTGGGCTGCTGGTCCTCGTCCAGCCCCGGGCCGGGCTCGGCGCCGCGGCCGGCCTCGACCGCCCGCTCGTCGTCGTCGGTCGGCGCGGTGTGCTCGCCCAGGCCGAACCAGGCGCTCGCCGTCTCGACGTCCTTGTCGCCGCGTCCGGACAGGTTGACCAGCAGCAGCGAGTCGGGGCCCAGCTCCCGGCCGACCACCATCGCCCCGGCGAGGGCGTGCGCGGACTCGATCGCCGGGATGATGCCCTCGGTGCGGCACAGCAGCGCGAAGGCCTCCATCGCCTCGGCGTCGGTGACCGGCCGGTACTCCGCGCGCCCGATGTCGTGCAGGAAGGCGTGCTCGGGGCCGACACCGGGGTAGTCCAGCCCGGCGGAGATCGAGTGCGACTCGATGGTCTGCCCGTTGTCGTCCTGCAGCAGGTAGGACCGGGCGCCGTGCAGCACCCCGGGGTCGCCGCCGGTGATCGTGGCCGCGTGCCGGCCGGTGTCCACACCGTCCCCGCCGGCCTCCAGGCCGACCAGCCGCACGCCGGCGTCGGGGACGAACGCGGTGAAGATGCCGATCGCGTTGGACCCGCCCCCGACGCAGGCCAGGACGACGTCGGGCAGCCGACCCTCCCGCTCGAGGACCTGCTCGCGGGCCTCGTCGCCGATCACCCGCTGGAAGTCGCGGACCATCGCCGGGAACGGGTGCGGGCCGGCGACGGTGCCGAAGACGTAGTTGGTCGTCTCCACGTTGGTCACCCAGTCGCGGAACGCCTCGTTGATCGCGTCCTTGAGGGTGCGCGAGCCGGTGGTGACCGGGATGACCTCGGCGCCGAGCAACCGCATCCGGGCCACGTTGAGGGCCTGCCGGCGGGTGTCCTCCTCGCCCATGTACACGGTGCAGGACAGCCCCATCAGCGCCGCGGCGGTCGCCGTCGCCACCCCGTGCTGCCCGGCACCGGTCTCGGCGATCACCCGGGTCTTGCCGATCCGCTTGGTCAGCAGCGCCTGGCCGAGCACGTTGTTGATCTTGTGCGAGCCGGTGTGGTTGAGGTCCTCGCGCTTGAGCAGCACCCGGGCGCCGCCGCAGTGCTCGGCGAAGCGCGCCACCTCGGTCACCGGGCTCGGCCGGCCGGTGTAGTCCCGCTGCAGCCGGGCGAACTCCGCGACGAACTCGGGGTCGACCCGCATCGCCTCGTAGGCCTCGGTGAGCTCGTCGAGCGCGGCGACCAGCGCCTCGGGGACGAACCGGCCGCCGTAGACGCCGAAGTGCCCGGTCGCGTCCGGCCACTCCGGGCGCGCCGTGGCGTCGGGGACGTCAGGGGCCGGGGCGTGCGCGGAGAGGGTCATGCCCCCAAGACTAGGGACCTCGCCGCCCTCCTCCGGAGAAGGGCCCCTGCGGGGCGGTCGCTCAGCGCGCGGCGCGCGGGGTCGCCGGGTGGGACCCGGCCGTGACCAGGTCGGCGACCGCCTGGCGCGGGTCGCCGGCGGTGACCAGGCCCTCGCCGACCAGCACGGCGTCCGCCCCGGCGCCGGCGTAGCTGATCAGGTCGTGCGGGCCGCGGACGCCGGACTCGGCGACCTTGACCACGCCGCTGGGCAGCCCGGGGGCGATCCGCTCGAAGGTCCCGCGGTCGACGCTCAGCGTGGTGAGGTCCCGGGCGTTGACCCCGATCACCGAGGCCCCGGCCGACAGCGCCCGGTCGGCCTCGGCCTCGTCGTGCACCTCGACCAGCGCGGTCATGCCGAGGGACTCCACCCGCTCCAGCAGCCCGGTCAGCGTGTTCTGGTCCAGCGCGGCCACGATCAGCAGCACGACGTCGGCACCGTGGGCCCGCGCCTCGTGCACCTGGTAGCTGCTGACCACGAAGTCCTTGCAGAGCACCGGGACGTCCACCGCAGCGCGGACGGCGGCCAGGTCGGCGTGCGAGCCACCGAACCGGCGAGCCTCGGTGAGCACGCTGATCACCCGGGCGCCGCCGGCGGAGTACGCGGCGGCGAGTGCGGCGGGGTCGGTGATCTCGGCCAGCGAGCCCTTGCTCGGGCTGCGCCGCTTCACCTCGGCGATGACCCCGACACCGGGGGCACGCAGCGCCGCGAGGGCGTCCAGGGCGGGCCGGGCGTCGCGGGCGGCGGCCTGCACGTCGGCGAGCGGGGTGGCGGCCTGGCGGACGGCGACGTCCTCGCGGACGCCGACCAGGATGTCGTCGAGGACCGTCACGCGAGCTCCTCGAACCTCTCAGGATGTGCCATTCCAACGTCCCCTCACCACTCGGATCGGTGAGATCACTCTAGAGACGCGCGGACCCGGTCCGGATCGGGGGCCGGGGAGCCGGTCCGCACCCCCCTGCTGTACACGCCCCGCGACGGCCGGGGCCCGCGGTCACGCGGTCGGGTCGTCGCCGCGGTCCAGCGCCTTCCACGCCGCCTGGTGCCGGTCCTCGGGGGACTCCGGTCGGCGGGGCCGGGACGGCGCGGCGGTCGTCCCGGTCGGGGCGCCGGTCCGCTCGTAGCGGCGTGCCATGCCCGGCCACGAGCGCCCGCGCAGCACCACCAGCAGCCCGGCGAGGACGGCGAGCACCCCGGCGGCGAGCGCGAGCGCGGCCCAGCCGACCACCGGGTCGCTGGTCACCTCCGCGCGGCCCAGCCCCACGGCGGAGCCGACGTCGGTGGCGTCGAGGTCCAGCCCGCCGGTGACGCCGCGCAGGCCCGACCAGCCGAGGACACCCCCGGCGACGGCGACGACCAGCCCGACGGCGATCCGGCCGGCCCCGCGGACGGCGATGACCGCGACCGCCGCGGCGAGCAGCAGCAGGCCGCAGGCCCCGACCAGCGGCGCGGCCTGGCTGCCGCTGAGCACCTCCGACGTCGGGGGCAGCGGCGCCTGGCGGGTGATCGTCACGTCCGCCCACGGCTGGGAGGACGAGGACAGCGCCAGCGCGCCGGCGAGCGCGCAGAGCAGCACGGCGGCGGTCAGCTCCCGCCGTGCCGAGGGCGGGCGCACCGTTCCTGCTGGGTCGCTCCCGCTCACCGGAGCTCCCGCAGCCCCTCCGCCGTCGCGATCGCGGTCAGCACGGCCCGGGCCTTGTGCCGGGTCTCCGCCTCCTCGGTCGCGGGGTCGCTGTCGGCGACCACCCCGGCGCCCGCCTGCACGTACGCGCGACCGTCGTGCAGGACCGCGGTGCGGATGGCGATCGCCATGTCCATGTCACCGCTGGCGTCGACGTAGCCGACGGTGCCGGCGTACAGCGCGCGGCGGGTGGGCTCCAGGGACTCGATGACCTCCATCGCCCGCGGCTTGGGAGCCCCGGAGACGGTGCCGGCCGGGAAGGTGGCGTCGAAGACGTCGAGCGCGTCCCGGCCGGGCTCCAGCTGGCCGCCGACGGTGGAGACCAGGTGCATCACGTGGCTGTACCGCTCGACCCGCATGAAGTCGGCGACCTCCACGGTGCCGGGCACGCTCACCCGGCCGAGGTCGTTGCGGGCCAGGTCGACCAGCATCACGTGCTCCGCCCGCTCCTTGGGGTCGGCGAGCAGCTCCTCGGTGAGCCGGACGTCGTCCTCGGGCGTCGCGCCACGCGGCCGGGTGCCGGCCGGCGGGTGGACGACGGCGCGGTCGCCGGTGACGGTGACCAGCGCCTCCGGGGAGGAGCCGACGACGTCGAACGGCGACTCGCGGCCGGCGAAGCGCAGCAGGTACATGTACGGCGAGGGGTTGGTGGCCCGCAGCACCCGGTACAGGTCGAGCGCCTCGACGGCGGTCTCGAGCTCGAAGCGCTGGCTCAGCACGGTCTGGAAGACGTCGCCGGCGCGGACGTGCTCGCGCACCCGCTCGACGCCGTCCTCGAACACCCCGGGCGCCATGTTGCTGGTGACCGGCGGCACCGGGGCAGCCGACACCGTGGCCACCCCCGGCGGGACGGCCTTGGTCAGGTCGGCGGCCATCGCGTCCAGCCGGGTGACCGCGTCGTCGTAGCCGGCGGCCCCCCGGCCGACGACGTTGGCGATGAGCAGCACGGTGCCGTCGGTGTGGTCGAGCACGGCCAGGTCGGTGACGAGCATCAGCGCCAGCTCGGGCATGCCGAGGTCATCGGTCGCGGTCTGCGGCAGCCGCTCCAGCCGGCGGACGACGTCGTAGCCGAGGTAGCCGACCAGTCCCCCGGTCAGCGGCGGGAGCCCGGCCGTCCGCGGCGAGCGCAGCCGCCGGGCCAGCGTGCGGACGGCGGCCAGCGGGTCCTCGGGGAGGTCGTCGGTCAGCCCGGGCAGCGCGTCCCCCAGCCACACCGTGGCGCCGTCCCGCTCGGTCAGCACCCCGGCGCTGCGCACGCCGACGAAGCTGTACCGCGACCACTGCTTGCCCTGCTCGGCGGACTCCAGCAGCACCGTGCCGGGCCGGTTCCCGGCCAGCTTGCGGTAGATGCCGACCGCCGTCTCGCTGTCGGCGAGCAGGCGGCGGGTGACCGGGACGACGGCCGCGTCCAGGGTGCCGAACTCCTCGCGGGTGGGGGTGGTCGCGCCCAGCTGCAGGCTCACGCCGGTGCCCCGGCGACCGCGGGCAGCGGGCGGTGGAAGCAGCTGCGCTCGCCGGTGTGGCAGGCCGGGCCCTCCTGGTCGACGCGGAGCAGCAGGGCGTCGCCGTCGCAGTCCAGCCGGACGTCGCGCACCCACTGCCGGTGCCCGGAGCTCTCCCCCTTCACCCAGTACTCCTCCCGGCTGCGGGACCAATAGGTGGCCCGGCCGGTGGTCAGCGTGCGGCGCAGCGCCTCGTCGTCCATCCAGGCGACCATGAGCACCTCGCCGGTGTCGTGCTGCTGGACGACGGCGGCGACCAGTCCGGCCGGGTCGCGGCGCAGCAGCGCGGCGACCGCCGGGTCCAGCTCGGTGTCGGTGTCGGGGGCGGACATGGCCCGATCGTCCCACCCTGCCGGTCCGCCCCGGTCAGCCGCCCGCGTCGGTCGCCGCCCGGCGCCGCGCGACCCGGGCCCGGGCCTCGGGCAGGACGAGCAGCCCGCCGGCGACGACGGCGAGCGCGCCGTAGAGCACCGGCAGCACGGCGATGCTGCCGTTCACCGTCGAGGGCGCGATGCCGGTCAGCGCCACGAGCCAGTAGCCGCTCATCGCCAGCTGCCCGGCCGCCGCGACGAGCAGCCAGCGGCGGTCCCCGGCCAGCGTCCGCACGCCGCCGACCACCAGCAGCGCGGCGAGGGCGAGCTGGACGACGGCCACCCAGGTGCCGATCCCGGAGTCCGGGCCGCGGGACAGGCTCAGCAGCGCGCTGAACGCCATCGCGTACACGGTGCCCAGCAGGACCAGCAGCGTGGAGGCGAAGGCGAGCACGGCGGCGGCGATCACCGAGCCCGGGCGCTGCGGCGGGCGGGGTGCCCAGCCCCAGCCCGGCGGCGGGTACCCGGGCGGCGCGTACGGCTGCCCCCAGGACGGCGGGGCTCCGTACTGCTGGGGGTGCTGCGCCGCCGGGTGCAGGAACCCGGGGTGGTGGGGGGCCGGGTACTGGACAGCCGGGTACTGGGGCGCCGGGTACTGCGCCGCCGGGTACTCGGGGTGCGGGTACCGGGGTGGGCCGGCGTAGGGGGCGTCGGCGTCCTCCTCGGGTGTGGTCACAGCGCGGCCGCGAGCGCCCGGCCGGCGACCCGGCCGGAGAAGATGCAGCCACCGAGGAAGGTGCCCTCCAGCGAGCGGTAGCCGTGCATGCCGCCGCCGCCGAAGCCGGCGACCTCCCCGGCGGCGTAGAGCCCCGGGAACGGCGCGCCGCCGGCGCGCAGCACCCGGGCGGAGAGGTCGGTCTCCAGCCCGCCGAGGGTCTTGCGGGTGAGCAGGTTGAGCCGGACGGCGATCAGCGGGCCGGCGTCCGGGTCGAGCAGCCGGTGCGGCTGGGCGACCCGGATCAGCTTGTCGCCGAGGAAGGTGCGCGCCTGCCGGATCGCGGTGATCTGCAGGTCCTTGGTGAAGCCGTTGGCGATCTCGCGGTCGCGGGCGACGACCTCGCGCTCCACGGTGGCCAGGTCCAGGTGCGGGGTGTCACCGGTGACCCGGTTCATCCCGGCGACGAGCTCGGGGAGGGTGCGCGCGACGACGAAGTCCTCGCCCCTGTCCAGGAACGCCTGCACGGGGGCCGCCGCGCCGCTCTTGAACCGGGTGAGCAGCAGCTTGAGGTCCTTGCCGGTCAGGTCGGGGTTCTGCTCGGAACCGGAGAGGGTGAACTCCTTCTCCACGATCTTCTGGGTGAGCAGGAACCAGGTGTGCTCGTGACCGGTCGTGCCGATGTGCGCGAGCGTGCCCAGCGTGTCGAAGCCGGGGAACAGCGGCACGGGGAGCCGGGTGCCGGTCGCGTCCAGCCACAGCGAGCTCGGCCCGGGCAGGATCCGGATGCCGTGCCGGGCCCAGATCGGTGAGTGGTTGGCGATGCCCTCGGTGTAGTGCCACATCCGGTCGGGGTTGATCACCCGGCCGCCGGCGTCCTCGGCGATCTGCAGCATCCGGCCGTCGACGTGGGCCGGGACGCCGGACAGCAGCCGCTTCGGCACCGGTCCGAGCCGGGCCGGCCAGTTCTCGCGGACCAGGTCGTGGTTGCCGCCGATCCCCCCGGAGGTGACGACGACGGCCTGCGCGGACAGCTCGAACTCGCCGACCTCGACCCGGCTGCTCGCCGTCCCGCGCGCGGCGTCGCTGTCCTCCAGCACCGCGCCTCGGACGCCGGTGACGACCCCGTCGGTGACGACCAGGCCGTCGACGCGGTGCCGGTGCCGGACGTCGACCAGCCCGCGGGCGGCGGCGTCGGCGACCCGGCGGGCGAAGGGCGCGACGACGCCCGGCCCGGTGCCCCAGGTGATGTGGAAACGCGGCACCGAGTTGCCGTGCCCGGTGGCCGTGTAGCCCCCGCGCTCGGCCCAGCCCACCACCGGGAAGAACCGGACGCCCTGGGCGTGCAGCCAGGCCCGCTTCTCCCCCGCCGCGAACTGCAGGTAGGCCTCCGCCCACCGGCGCGGCCAGTGGTCCTCCTCGCGGTCGAAGCCCGCGGTGCCGAACCAGTCCTGGCGGGCCAGCTCGAGGGAGTCGTGCACCCGCAGCCGGCGCTGCTCGGGGCTGTCGACCAGGAACAGCCCGCCGAAGGACCAGTGCGCCTGGCCGCCGAGGGAGGCCGCGGGCTCCTGGTCCAGCAGCAGGACCCGCTTCCCGGTGTCGGCCAGTTCGGCGGTGGCGACCAGTCCGGCCAGCCCCGCTCCCACCACGATGACATCCGCGTTCCTGTCCCGCTGCGCGCTGCCCACGGCCAGACGCTAGCCGGACCGGCGCCTCCGCCGGCCCGTCGACGCCGGGCGCGTCCAGATCCGGACCGGGCGCTGGGACGCCAGGCAGAGGGCACCGACCGGCCCGACGAGCAGCAGCAGCGCCCAGAGCACCGCCGTGCCGCCGTCCAGGAGCGCGAAGAACACCGCCAGGCCCAGCAGACCGAGCAGCGGCAGCACGGAGAAGACGACGAGCACGGTCGAGCCGCTCGTCCACGGGGTCAGCGCGCGGCCACCGAGCACCAGCACGGCGCCGGTCAGCGCACCGGCGGCCAGCACGAGCGGGGCGAGCAGGTACCAGCCCCAGCCGGGGTCGGCGTCCCAGAGGAGCCAGCCGAGGTAGCCGTCCTCGACGGCGACGAGGAGTCCGAAGACGGCCGCGAAGGGTGCCTGCAGGGGACGGGACAGGACGGCCGGCGCGCGGGTGGACCCGCGGCGGGACTCGGCCGGGGCAGCTCGGGGACTGCGACGCTGGACGGACGACGTCATGGCCCGCAGGCTAGGGACGGCGCCTCGGACCGCGCTGGCCGTCGGCTGGGAGAACGCTGGGTGGGCCGCCGCGCCGCGCGACCACCCACCGGCGGACGCCGGGCAGCGCGCAGAGCAGCGCGGCCAGCGCCGGGACGACCGCCACCAGCGCGAGCTCGACCGTCGCGCCGCCGCTGGTGCCCACCACCAGCAGGAAGACCGCGAGCGCGGCTGCCGGCAGCAGCAGCGCCAGCCACGACCGGCCGCTCAGCAGCAGCGCCGCTCCGGCGACCAGCGCGACGATCAGCAGCAGCGGGACGGTCACCACCACCCAGCCGCCGTCACCGAACTGCCCGTTCGAGAACGCCAGCGCGAGGAGCTCGAACAGCCCCAGGCCCAGCACCGTGACCAGCGCGAGCAGGGCGGCGACGAACGCGACGGCCGGTGGACGGCGGCGGACGGGTGCGGACATGCCGGGCAACCCAGGACGTCGTTGCGGCACGGCGCGCTCAGACCACCGGTTCGGGCTGCCGGCCGGAGCTGCGCCGCCAGGACGCGTGCAGCCCGGCGTACGGGCCCGGCGCGTCGACCAGGTCGGCGTGCGGGCCGCGCTGGACCACCCGGCCGGCGTCGACGACGAGCACCTCGTCGGCCCGCTCGGCGGTGGACAGCCGGTGCGCGATGGTCAGCGTGGTCCGACCGTCGGTGAGCGCGTCCAGCGCCCGGGTCAGCCGCTGCTCGGTGGCCGGGTCGACCGCGCTGGTGGCCTCGTCGAGCACCAGCAGGTCGGGGTCGGCGACGTAGGCGCGGGCCACGGCCACCAGTTGCCGCTCGCCGGCGGACAGCGACTCACCGCGCTGACCGACCGGGGTGGCGACGCCGTCGGACAGGCCGCGCAGCCAGTCCCCGAGACCGAGCTCGTCGAAGGCGGCGGCGATCCCCTCGTCGGTCAGCGCCGGCCGGCCGTAGCGGACGTTGTCGGCGATCGAGGCGTCGAAGAGGAAGCCGTCCTGCGGCACCATCACCACCCGCTCGCGCAGCGAGGTGAAGGCGACCTCGGTCAGCGGTACCCCGCCGACCAGCACCCGGCCCTCGGTGGGGTCCATCAGCCGGGTGACCAGCTTGGCGAACGTCGTCTTGCCCGACCCGGTCTCCCCCACGATGGCGACCCGGGTGCGGGGGGCGAGGGTGAGGTCGACGTCGTCCAGGGCCTTGCGGGCGCCGGGTGCGTAGCCGAAGCCGACGTGCTCGAACCGGACGTCCAGCGGCCCCGGCGGCAGCTCGCGGGCGTGCTCGGGCTCGGCCACCGCCGGGTCCTGCACGTCGGGCTCGGTGTCCAGGACGTCGAGCACGCGGCGGAACCCGGCGACGGCGTTCTGCGCCTCGTTCAGCACCTCGCTGGCGGTCTGCACCGGCGCGACGAAGAGGGTGACGAGGAACAGGAAGGCGACCAGGGTGCCGGCCGAGATGTGCCCGCCGATGCCGAGCCACACGCCGACCACGACGACCGCGGCGTTGGCCACGGCAGCGACGAACTCACCGCTGACGTAGACCGCCGCCGTCGTCTTCTGCGCGTCGACCGAGGCGCGGTAGTGCCGGTCGATCGCGCGGTCGAGCCGGGCCGCCGTCCGGGCGCGGATGCCGTACGCGCGCACGGTCGGGGCGCCGACGACTGACTCGCCCACCGCGGCGAGCACGTCGCCGATCCGCTCGCGGACCACCCCGTAGACGGTGGCGAGCCGGCGGGCGAAGAACTTCACCGCGAAGCCCAGCGGGATGAAGCAGACCAGCACCAGCAGGGTCAGCTGCCAGGAGTAGACCGCCATGACGACGGTGGCGACGACGAGCTGACCCAGGCTGACCAGGCCGAGGACCCCGCCCCACTGCATGAAGACCGAGAGCTGGTCGACGTCGCTGGTGACCCGCGAGACGAGTGAGCCGCGCCGCTGACCCTGCTGGTGCAGCACCGACAGGTCGTGGACGTGCCGGAAGGCCCGCACCCGGAGCCCGGCCAGCGCGGTCTCGGTGGTGCGGAACAGCCGGACGTTCATCCGGTACACGGCGACGCCGGTGACCAGCACGACGACGGCGCAGATCGCCACCAGCTCGCGGACCAGGCCGATGTCGGGACCACCGGGGGCGCCCAGGCCGCGGTCGAGGGTCTGCTGGACGGCGATCGGGACGACGACCCGGCCGGCGGTGGCGACCAGGGCCAGCAGGAAGGTCAGCGGGAGGCCCTGGCGGAACTCCGGCATCATCCGCAGGCCGCGGCGCAGCGTGGCGGTGGCGCTCTCGGCACCCCGGTCCATCGGCAGCAGCGGCTGCTCCTCGGGCACGCTCACGCCTGCGCCCCGGCGGGCTCGCGCTCGGCGGCGCCGGCCTCGGGCGGTTGGTAGGCGTGGACCAGCCGGGCGTAGCCGGGGACCTGGGCGAGCAGCTCCTCGTGCGAGCCCCGGGCGACCAGCCGGCCGTTCTCGATCCAGACGACCTCGTCGGCCAGCGCGATGGTGGCCTGCCGGTAGGCGACGACCACGACGGTGGCCGGGGAGTCGGTGGCCCGCAGGGCGTCGAGGATGCGGGCCTCCACCGACGGGTCGACCGCGCTGGTGGCGTCGTCCAGGACGAGCAGCCGCGGGTGCCGGATCACCGCCCGGGCCAGCGCGAGCCGCTGGCGCTGACCACCGGACAGGCTGGCACCGCGCTCGCCGACGTGGGTGTCCAGGCCCTCGGGCAGCCGGGCGACGAAGTCCTCGGCGGCGGCCGTGCGCAGCGCCTCGTGCACCTGCTCGTCGGTGTAGTCGCCGCCGAGGGTGACGTTGTCCCGGACGGTGTCGTCGAACAGGAACGTCGACTGGGCGACGAAGGCGACCTGGCTGCTGACCTCGCCCTCGCGGAGGGTGCGCAGGTCGACGCCGTCGAGCGCGACGGTGCCGCGGTCGGGGTCGACGAGCCGGACCAGCAGCCCGGCCAGGGTCGACTTGCCCGAGCCGGTGGGCCCGACGACCGCCAGCGTGCGGCCGGCGGCGACGTCGAAGGTGATGCCCTGCAGCGTCGGCCGGGCTGCGCCCTCGTGGCGGAACTCGACGTCGCGCAGGGCGACCGCGGCGCCGGCGGTGCCGGTCGGGGCGGCGTCCGGGCCGTGCGGGATCTCCCCGGTGGCCTGCAGCACCGGGGTGACCCGGTCGAAGCCGGCCATCGCGCGCGGCAGGTCGGCGAGCACCCAGCCGATGGCCCGGATGGGGAGGGCGAGCAGGGTGAACAGGTAGGCGATGGAGACCAGGTCGCCGGCCTGGGTGGCGCCGTCGGCCACCCGTTCGGCGCCGACCAGCAGGACGGCGAGGGTGCCCAGGTTGGGCAGCGCCTCCATCATCGGGTCGAACAGGCCGCGGACCCGACCGACGGCGACCAGGCCGTCGCGGAGCTCGTCGGCCTTGACCGCGAAGCGCCGCGCCTCGTCGTCCTCCCGGCCGAGGGTCTTGACGACCAGCGCGGCGTCGAAGCTCTCGTGCGCGATCTCGGAGACCTCGGCGCGCAGCTGCTGGGCGCGCTCCATCCGGGGTGACATCACCTGGCTGTAGACGGCGTTGATGATGAAGACCAGGGGGAAGACGACCAGCCCGACGACGGCGAGCAGCGGGTCGGTGAGGACCAGGGCGACCACGGTGATCGCCACCATGACCAGCGCGCCGCAGGCGAAGGGCAGCGGGGAGACGAAAAACCAGCTGGACTCGACGTCGGAGTTCGCGTTCGACAGCAGCTGACCGGTGGGGTGCCGCTGGTGCCAGGACAGCGGCAGCCGGAGGTACTGGCCGGTGACCCGGCGGCGGTAGTCGGCCATCAGCCGGTAGCTCATGATCCCGGCGAACAAGCGCCGGCCGATGATGCCCACGATCTTGAGGACGGCGACGACGAGGATCGCCAGCGCGGCGAGACCGAGTGCGGCGCCGGTGGTGGCGCCGTCCTCGAAGGACGGCAGGAGCACGCGGTCGGTGACGCCGCCGATGACGTAGGCGCTCGCCACGGTCATCCCGGCGTACAGGCTGCTGCCGAGGACGGCCAGGGTGAACATGGCGCGCTGCTCGGAGACGGCCCGGCCGACGTGGCGGAGTCCGCGCCGGACCACGGCGTCTCTGCGGCGCGGCACAGGTGTCCTCCTCGGCTGGTGGCGCAAGCGGGAAGCCCACCCTACGCGCGCTCGTTACCCCGTCTAACGGATTTGCCGGGGCCCGCTCCCCTGCACCAACCGCGGCGCCGTCCGGGCGCTTCCCGGCCCGGGCGGCAACGGCCCGGACGGCGTTAGCCTCGGGTGGTGCCGACCTCCGCCGTCCCCGTGTCGCAGTCGGAACGAGCGGCGCTGGCCGACCTGCTGGAGCACCTCGGACCGGACCAACCGACCTGCTGCGAGGGCTGGACGACCCGGGACCTGGCCACCCACCTGGTGGTCCGGGACCGGCGCCCCGACGCCGGCCCCGGGCTGGTGCTGGGCGGGCCGTTCAGCGCGTGGACCTCCCGGGTGCACGACCACACCCGGTCGCGCCCGTTCGGCGTGCTGGTCGCCGAGGTGCGATCCGGCCCGCCGGCGTGGGTCCCCACGGCCTGGCCGGCGGTCGACCGGCTGGTGAACACCGCGGAGATGGTGATCCACCACGAGGACGTCCGGCGGGCCCAGCCCGACTGGGCGCCGCGCGACCTGCCCCGGTCGGTGCAGGACCAGCTGTGGCGGTCGGTGCCGCTGCTGGCCCGCGGCCGGGCGGCGACCAGCACGGCCGGCGGCCTGTTCGTGCGGCGCAGCGACGTGCCGGACGGGGCGCCCGGCAGCGAGCGGCGGCTGCGCGACGGCCAGCCGACGACGACGGTCATCGGCGCCCCGCTCGAGGTGCTGCTCTGGGTGAGCGGCCGGACGACCGTGGCCTGCGTGGACCTCACCGTCGAGTAGCCCACCCCGGCGCGGTCGATGAGTTCGCCGTCGTGGACCGGTCCTGCTGACCATGGACGCGACCAACCTCGCCGAGCTGTACGGGACACCGCTGGTCGACTGGACCCGGGTCGAGGAGCGGCTGTCCCGCGGGCTGCCACAGGCGCCGGGGGCGGGCGGACCGGGGCGGCACACCTGCTGGCTGGCGACCCGCAACGCCGACGGGTCGCCGCACCTGACCGGCATCGGCGCGCTGTGGACGTCGGGCACCTTCTGGTTCGAGACGGGAACGACCACCCGCAAGGGGAGGAACCTGGCACGGGACCCGCGGTGCTCGCTGAGCGTGGCGACCGACGAGTTCGACCTGGTCGTCGAGGGGACGGCCGGTCTGGTCGACGACCCGGCCGTCGTTGCGGAGATGGCCGGCCGCTGGGCCGCCGACGGCTGGCCGGTGCGCGTCGACGCGACGGGCACGGGGCTGACCGCGGAGTTCAGCGCTCCGTCGGCGGGGCCACCGCCCTGGCACGTCTACCGGATCGAGGTCCGGCAGGCGACGGTGCTGCTCACCGTGGACCCCGGCGGGGCCACCCGCTGGCGGTTCTGAGCCGGGCGGAGGTGGCTGCCGTGGGGCGGGGACTGCGTCGGCGCCGGCGGGCGCCGGTGACGTGCGTCCGGCCAGGGGCCCGGAACCCGTCGGCGGGCCGGCCCGCCGGCACCGGACGACCGGGACCAGACGATCCATGCCCGACCTGCGGCTGCGTGCGCTGACCCGCTGAGCCCCTGAGGCGCTCAGCCGCTGGGCCTTCGGGCTCGGTGTGGCGGCTGGTCGCCCGTTGCAGCCTCCGATCAGAAGGGCGGTGGATCGTCCTCCGCCACATCGGCTAGTGGCGCGGCACCCGCCGGCGCAGCCGCCCCGGCCGGTGGTGGCGCGGCCTCCCCATGGCGGGGCAGGTCGTCGCGGGGCAGGTCGTCGTCGGCGCCGAAGCGCGGCGGGCGGGTGGTCGCGACGATCCCACCAGGGGTCGTCCACTCCAGGCCACCGTCGGCGAGCCCGCGTAGTCGCCAGCCCGGGGCCTGGTGGCTCAGCCGGTGATGGTGCCGGCACAGACAGCAGAGGTTGTCGTGGCTGGTCGGACCCCACGGCCACGGGACCACGTGGTCGAGGTCGCACCGGATCGGCCGCGCCCGGCAGCCGGGGAAGCGGCACCGCCGGTCGCGGAGCCGGACGAAGGCGTCGAGCCGGCGTTCGGGCCGGTAGCCGGGCGACTCGGGCGGTGGGCCCAGCCCCTGCCCGCGCCGCAGACCCACCGCATCGGTGAGTGCCACGAGCTGCCCGCTGAGCTCGTCGACCAACCCCACGAGCGGGCGGTGTTCCAGAGCTGAGCCGGCCAGGGACCGGGAGCGGAGCAGCCGGGCCAGCGCCTCGACCGTCCCCCCAGCCGCGCGACCCGGCTCCTCAGCGGGTGGCTCGTCGGCGGTTGGCTCGTCGGCGAGCGGCCCGTCCACGACCAACCCGTCCATGACCGGCTCGCCAGACCCGGCCTCGTCAGCCACCTGCGGGTCGGCCTCCGGACGGGGCAGGAGACCCAGCGCCCACGCCAGCTGGCGCACCATCTCGGCGGGCACCAGGTCGCCGTCGACCTCACCCGGCTCGTCGGAGCCGAGCAGGGTCTCCACCGCAGCCACCAGGGTGATCCGCGCCTGCACCGGCGACATGCCGTGCTCACCCGGCCGCAGCACCAGGTCGACCAGGCAATCGACCATCCGCTGGGCCACCGTCCGCTCGTCGCCGTCGCCGTCGCCGCCGACGGCCTCGGCGTACTGCCGCAGCGCATCGAGCACCGCCCGGGCGACCGGGAGGGGCAGCACCGCCGAGAGCGTCGCCATGCCGTCGTCCCCGGGGTGCACCACGACCCGGCGACCCCGGAC
Source organism: Geodermatophilaceae bacterium URHA0031 (assembly GCA_000620205.1). Classification (GTDB taxonomy): domain Bacteria; phylum Actinomycetota; class Actinomycetes; order Mycobacteriales; family Geodermatophilaceae; genus Modestobacter. The sequence goes on from JHVP01000003.1 coordinate 207,049, forward strand.
GGCCTCCCGGACCCGCTCGGCCAGCGCCTCAGCGTCCAGCCGCATCACGAGCCGGCGGGCGGCGACCCGCAACTGGCTGTGCGTCTTCCCCCCGACCCGGCTCAGCAGCCGGGCCTCGGCGATCGGCCGCAGCTCGTCGGACAGCCGGGACACCAGGTCGGTCATGACCTGCGCGTGCCGCCAGCTGATCCGCCCCTCGTGCAGCGCCGCCAGCGTCTCGGGGAGCCGGTCGACCAGCAGGACAGAGTCCACCAGCAGCGCCGACGCGGCGTCAGCGGTCAGCCGCAGCGCCACGGCCACCTCATCGACCGCCCACTCGCTGACCTCGGTCAGCGCCGACGGCCGGGCCGCCCGCGTGCGGGCCGCCGCGGCGCCGATCTCGGAGTCGGGCCGGTCGAGCGAGGAGGGCCGGCAGCGGGCGAAGGCCGCCAGCGCCTCGGCCTGCTCGGCTGCGGCCCGCGCCGCTTCCCCATGGGCCGCCACCGCCCGGTCGAGGTGCCCGCCGCCCTCGTCGAGCAGCCGCTGCAGCCGGGGTGCACCGGGAAGCTGCCCGACCTCTGGACCCGACCCGACCTCCGCCTCCGGCTCGGCAACCGCGTCCGGCTCGACAGCCGGCGCCGGCGCGGAGCAGTGTGCGACGGAGTGCACCGCCAGCTCGAACCGCGCGGCGTCCAGCAATGCCCGGAGCTGCGACTCGAGAGTCGAGTCGCGCTCCGGGGTCAGCACCGCCAAGCGTTCGAACACGTGTTCGATCATACCGACACGACGGGTCGTTGACCAGCCAGGACGCGGCCTGTGGACAGCGCCGGCGTCAGCCGAGCGGGTGGTCGGTCTCCTGCCGGACGGGCACCCCGGCGGCGGCGAGACCGGCCTTGACATCGCCGACCCGGAGCTGGCCGAAGTGGAAGACGCTGGCGGCGAGGACCGCGTCGGCACCGGCCTCGACCGCGGGCGGGAAGTGTTCGACCGCCCCCGCTCCCCCGCTGGCGATGAGCGGCACGCTGACCTCGCGGCGCACAGCCCGGATGAGGTCGGTGTCGAAGCCGGCGCGGGTGCCGTCGGCGTCCATCGAGTTGAGCAGCACCTCGCCGACGCCGAGCTCGGCCGCCTGGACCACCCACTCGACGGCGTCCCGGCCGGTGCCGCGGCGCCCGCCGTGGGTGGTGATCTCGAAGCCTGAGTCGGTGACCGCGCCGTCCTGGCAGCGCCGGGCGTCCAGCGACAGCACCAGCACCTGGTTGCCGTAGCGGTGCGCGATCTCGGCGATCAGCTCCGGCCGGGCGACGGCGGCGGTGTTCACCGCGACCTTGTCCGCCCCGGCGCGGAGCAGCCGGTCGACGTCGTCGACGGTCCGCACCCCACCGCCGACGGTCAGCGGGATGAAGACGCTCTCGGCGGTGCGCCGGACGACGTCGTAGGTCGTCTCGCGGGACCCGGAGCTGGCGGTGATGTCGAGGAAGGTGAGCTCGTCGGCCCCCTCGGCGTCGTAGACCCGCGCCATCTCCACGGGGTCCCCGGCGTCGACCAGGTCGACGAAGTTCACGCCCTTGACCACCCGGCCGGCGTCGACGTCCAGGCACGGGATCACCCGCACCGCGAGGCTCACGACGCGCCCCGCACGGCGTCCGCCTCGACCTCGACCAGCATGTCGGGGTGCAGCAGGGCGGCCACACCGATCATCGCGGTGGCCGGCCGGACGGCGCCGAACACCTCACCGTGCGCCCGCCCGACCTCCTCCCAGCGGCTGGTGTCGGTGACGTACATGCGGGTGCGGACGACGTCGGCGGCCGAGAAGCCGGCGCTCTCCAACGCGGTCACCAGCACCGCCATCGCCACCCGGGCCTGCGCGCCCATGTCCCCGGGGTGCACGACCGCGCCGTCCACGGTCGCCGTGCAGCCGCTCACCCAGGCCTGGTCGCCGACCGCTACGATCCGGCTGTAGCCGACGACGTCCTCCCACGGGCCGCCCGACCCCAGCCGCAGCGCCGTCACGCCAGCTCCCGGGTGACGGCCAGCGCCTCGGGCAGGGTGAACTGCCCGGCGTACAGCGCCTTGCCGACGATCGCACCCTCGACGCCCACCTCGGCGAGCCCGGCGAGCGCGCGGATGTCCTCGAGCGAGCTGACGCCCCCGGAGGCGATGACCGGCCGCGGCGTGGCGGCGCAGACCTCGCTCAGCAGGTCCAGGTTCGGCCCGCGCAGCGTGCCGTCCTTGGTGATGTCGGTGACGACGTAGCGGGCGCAGCCCTCGGCGTCGAGGCGGGCCAGCGTCTCGTACAGCTCCCCGCCCTCCTTGGTCCAGCCCCGCGCGGCCAGCCGGGTGCCGCGCACGTCGAGGCCGACGGCGATCCGGTCGCCGTGCTCGGCGATCGCCCGCGCGCACCACTCCGGCGACTCCAGCGCCGCGGTGCCCAGGTTGACCCGCCGGCAGCCGGTGGCCAGCGCGGCGGCCAGCGACTCGTCGTCGCGGATGCCACCGGACAGCTCGACGTCCACGTCGAGGGCACCGACCACCGAGGCGAGCAGCTCCCGGTTCGACCCCCGGCCGAAGGCGGCGTCGAGGTCCACCAGGTGCACCCACTCGGCGCCGTCGCGCTGCCAGGCCATCGCGGCCTCCAGCGGGTCGCCGTAGGAGGTCTCGCTGCCGGCCTCGCCTTGCACCAGGCGGACGGCGAGACCGTCGGCGACGTCGACGGCGGGGAGCAGCTGCAGCTTCGGCACGGCCCAAGCCTAGGGAAGCCTCCTGACGGTCCTGTCGGACCGGTGCGGCAGGGTGCGGGCATGGAGTTCTGCCGTGGAGTTCGCTGACGTCGTCCGGCGCCGCCGGATGGTGCGCGACTACGACCCCGACCGCACGGTGCCACCCGAGGTGCGCGAGCGGCTGCTCGAGCACGCCATCCGGGCCCCCTCGGCCGGGTTCAGCCAGGGCTGGGCGTTCCTGGTGCTGGAGACCCCGGAGGAGCGCGACCGGTTCTGGGCGGCGACCACCGGCGCGGGCGCGCCCGACGGCTGGCTGACCCGGATGCGGCGGGCACCGCTGCTGGTGGTGCCGCTGTCGCACAAGGCCGCCTACCTGGACCGCTACGCGGAACCGGACAAGGGCTGGACCGACCGCGACGAGAGCCGCTGGCCGGTGCCGTACTGGGACGTCGACACCGGCATGGCGTCCCTGCTCATGCTGCTGACGGCGGTCGACGAGGGCCTGGCCGCCTGCTTCTTCGGCATCCCGCCCGAGCGCACGGCGGCGTTCCGGGAGGCGTTCGGGGTGCCCGAGGCCTACCGGCCGATCGGCTGCGTCTCTGTCGGCTACCCGGGCACCGAGGAGAGGCGGTCGCCGTCGCTGCGGCGTGGTCGGCGCGAGACCGCCGACGTCGTGCACCGCGGTCGGTGGTGACTGGTTGACTCAGCGGGTGACCGACGAGAACACCTCCCGCGCCGTCCTGGTGACCGGCGCCTCCCGCGGCATCGGCCGCGCCATCGCCCTGGCCTTCGCCGCGCAGGGCGACCGGGTGGCGGTGCACTGGGGCGGGTCCCGGGAGCGGGCCGAGCAGGTCCTCGCGGAGCTGGCCGGTGACGGGCACGTGCTCGTGCAGGCCGACCTCGCCGACCCCGAGGCCGTGGGGCGGATGGTCGACGAGGCCGCGGCGCAGCTCGGCGGGCTGGACGTGCTGGTCAACAACGCGGGCGTGTTCACCGCCCACCCGCCGATGGAGACCAGCTACGAGGACTGGCAGCATGCCTGGTCGACCACGCTGGCGGTCAACCTGCTCGGCCCGGCCAACGCGACGTTCCGCGCGCTCCCGCACCTGGTCGCCGCCGGCGGAGGGGTGGTCGTCAACGTCTCCAGCCGGGGGGCCTTCCGGGGCGAGCCGAACAACCCGGCCTACGGGGCCTCGAAGGCCGGGCTCAACGCGTTCGGCCAGTCGATGGCGCTCGCGCTGGCACCGCACGGCATCGCCGTGGGCACCGTGGCGCCGGGGTTCGTGCAGACCGAGATGGCCCGCGAGGTGCTCGACGGCCCCGGCGGGGACGCCGTCCGGGCGCAGTCGCCCTTCGGCCGGGTGGCCCGCCCCGAGGAGGTCGCCTCGGCGGTGCTGTGGCTCGCGAGCCCCGGCGCCCGCTTCTCCACCGGCACGATCATCGACGTCAACGGAGGCAGCTACCTGCGCAGCTGACGGCCGGGTCACAACGTCCGGGACGTCGCCACCAGCAGCAGGTCGGAGGTGTGCGTCCCGGCCACGCCGATGCCCTCAGGGCGGGAAGTGAAGCCGGGCAGGTCGGCGAGCCCGTCGCTGCCGTCGAGTGCCCGCACCGTCACCGGCCCGCCACCCTCGACCACGAAGGTGGCGCCCACCCCGCCGTCCGGGGGTGCGTGGAAGGTCACCGTGAGCCGGTCCTCCCCCAGCACCTCGTCGGGCACGTCCCGGCCGGCCACCGTCGCGCCGGTGACCCGGGCGCCGGCGACGTCGAGGACCAGCAGCCGGGCCGCCCGCTGGGACCGCACCTGCACGGTCACCTCGCGGCGCCCGTTGCCGAGGTCGGTGACGGAGGTGGTGAGCGTCGGCGCGGGCAGGTCGGCCGGCTCGGCCGCACCGGTGGCGAGGTCGCCGGCCAGGAGCGGGAAGGTGCCGGACAGGTCCTGGTGCCGGTCGAGGTACGCAGCGGTCCACGCCCCCGGGTCGTCCTCGGTGCTGATCCACCAGGCCTCACCGGTGTCGGCGTCCAGGGCGTACATCAGCTGGGTCGGGACGGGGTGAGCGGCGTCGAACCGGTCGACGACCAGGCCGGTGCCGAACAGTGCCGCCGTCAGCAGCACGGCCACCCCTGGCACGAGTGCGCGCGACGCCCGTCTGGTGCGGGTGGACCCGAACAGCGGCTCGAGCACCGGTAGCAGCACCAGCCCGAGCAGGACGGCGAACAGCGCCGGTGCGGCCCCGGTGGCCAGCCCCAGTGCCGGGAAGAACAGCGCGATGGTGGGCGCCAGGACCAGGACCGCCACCGCACCGGCGACCAGCCCGGCCAGCAGCCGCGCCCAGGCCGTGCCCACGAGGAGGCCGACGACACCGGCCAGCGCGGCCACCAGGGCCGGCACCGCGGTCAGGTAGGAGCCGCCCGGCGCTGCGGCTGCCAGCACGACGCCGAGCACCGCGAGCCAGCCGAGCCCGCCGACCGCGAGGGCGTCCGCGCCGATCCGGCGGCGGAGCAGCGCGTACCAGACCAGCAGGACGGCGAGGACGAGCGCGACCACCGCGAGCCGGTACCAGCCCGGCCGCCAGGGGTCGATCAGACCGGCGTAGCCGGGCCGGACGGCGACCAGCAGCGCCCACGCCGCCTGGGCGGCCAGCGGTGCCAGCACCACCGGCAGGGCAGCCAGCCCGAACCCCGCCAGCGAGCGGCGCAGCGACGTCCCGGTGCGGCGCCGGGTGACGACGGCCAGCACCCCCACGGCGACGACCGCGAGCCCGGCCACCGGCCAGACCAGCCATCCCGGGTACCGGACCAGCCCGCCCAGCAGCGGGAAGTACACCGCGTCGCCGGAGGCGGGCTCGGCGAGCGCGCCGAGGTCGTCGACCCCGAGTGCCCTGGTCAGGGCCAAGGTGTTGTCGCCCATCGCCTGCAGGCTGCCGCGGTCCATCCGCTCCGGGGTGTCCTCCGGCGTGTGGTAGGCCGCCGAGCCGTCGATGTAGGCGGTGTTGAGGCCGGTGAAGCCGGCGGCCAGCAGCGGGCTGAAGTCGGTGTCGTTGGGCAGCGCGCGGTACACCTCGACGGCGAAGCTGGTCGCCACCGGGTGCGGGGCGACGCCGGCGTAGACCCCGGTCAGGTCGGCGTTGCCCAGCGCCGTCTCGAACATGACCGGTGGCCCGCCGGTGCCGCGGGCCTCCATGTTGAGCACCACGCCGCCGTCGGCGGCCAGCGGGTCGGAGTCGGCGAACGCCTCCGCCCCGCACAGGCAGGCCTCCTCCGCGTCGGTGACCACGACGACGACGTCGTTGCGCAGCCGGGGCCCCGCGCTCAGCGCCCGCACGGTCTCCAGCACCGAGGACACCCCTGCGGCGTCGTCGTTGCCGCCGGGCCCGGTCTCGACCGAGTCGTGGTGGGCGACGAGGAACAGCCGGCCGGTGGGGTCGGTGCCCGGCAGCACGGCGACGACGTTGCGCACCCGGGCCATCTCCACCGCCCCGGGCTCCCCCGGGTCGGCGCCGACCGCGTCCTGCACCCGGGTCTGCAGGCCGAGGCCCTCCAGGGCGTCGACGACGTACCCGCGCACCCGGTCGTTGGCCGGGCTGCCCGTCACGTGAGTCGCACCGGCGATCTGCTGGACGTGCTCGAACGCCCGGCCGGCGCTGAACTCGGTGGCCGGCGCGTCGACCGGAGCGGGAGCCGGCGGCTGCAGCACCACGACGCTCAGCGCCGCGAGCGCCCCGAGCAGCAGCAGGGCGGCGAGCCCGTGCAGACGACCAGCACGCACCGAGGACCTCCGGGAGACGAGAGCCGGCTCACCCTAGGGGTGGGCCGGCCGTCGACCGGGGGCGGTGCTCAGTCCAGCGTGTCGAGCCAGTTGGTCAGCAGCTGGGCGCCGGCGTCGCCGCTCTTCTCCGGGTGGAACTGGGTCGCCGACAGCGGCCCGTTCTCGACCCCGGCGACGAACCGGTCGCCGTGCTCGGCCCAGGTCACCGACGGCGGCGTCAGCCGGCCGGTGACCCCGGGCTCGGCGAGCGGGAACTCGCGGACCCCGTAGGAGTGCACGAAGTAGAAGCGCTGGTCGGCCAGGCCGGCGAACAGCGTGGAACCCTCCGGTGCCTGCACGGTGTTCCAGCCCATGTGCGGCAGCACGGGTGCCCGCAGCTGCTCGACGACCCCGGGCCACTCGCCGCAGCCCTCGGAGTCCTGGCCGTGCTCGACGCCGCGCTCGAACAGCACCTGCATGCCCACGCAGATGCCGAGCACCGGGCGCCCACCGGCCAGCCGCCGACCGATGACCTTGGGGCCGTGGACGGCTCGCAGGCCGTCCATGCAGGCGGCGTAGGCGCCCACCCCGGGCACGACGAGACCGTCGGCCTCCAGGGCGGCGTGCGGGTCGCCGGTCACCGTGACGTCGGCGCCGACCCGGGCCAGCGCCCGCTCGGCCGAGCGCAGGTTGCCCGATCCGTAGTCCAGCACGACGACCTTCTTCACAGCTGCCACGCTACCCATCAGCCGTGGCGGGGCCCGGAGTGTTCCCGGCCGGCAGCACCAGCTCCCCCACCACCTCCCCGAACAACTCCTCCCCCGTGGGCCGGAAGCCCAGCCGCAGGTAGAAGCCCTCGGGGCCGTGCGGGTGCCGTTCCCACAGCACGGTGATCCGGTCGTTCCCGCGACGCCGGGCCTCCTCGGAGACCGCGTGGACGGCGAACCGGCCGACGCCGAGCCCCTGCGCGTCGGCGGCCACGTTGAGCCGCCAGATGCCGCAGCGGAACGCCTCGATCTCGTTGTCCGGGTCGAAGGCCGCCATGACGAAGCCGAGCACCTCGTCGTCGGCACCGAGCACCAGCCGGGGCCAGGCGACCTCCGGGCTGGCGTAGGCCTCGGCCAGCGAGAACGCGACCGGTGCCACGACGCCCTCCTGCTCCGGTCGGATCGCCAACCGGCAGGCAGCGGCGACGTTGTCGGGCGTGACGGTGGCCAGGCGCAGGTCCATGCCGGGGAGGATGCCGGACGGGTACGACGGTTCCCGACCCTCCTCTCACGTGAGGGTAGGGTCCTGCCGAGCCCGCAGCGTCGCGGTCGACCTCCGCGACCGCGATCGGTGCCATGTCCTCCCCGCTCTCCCTGCCCCGTGCCGCCTGGCCCAGCCCGCGCGTCGCCCGCACCGAGGTGCTCGCCGGCCTCGTCGTGGCCCTCGCGCTCATCCCGGAGGCCATCTCCTTCTCGATCATCGCCGGGGTCGACCCGCGGGTGGGGCTGTTCTCCGCGGTCACGATGGCGGTGACCATCTCCCTCGTCGGCGGCCGGCCCGCGATGATCTCCGCGGCCACCGGTGCCGTGGCGCTCGTGGTCGCCCCGCTGGTCCGCGACCACGGGCTGCAGTTCCTCATCGCCGCCGTGCTGCTGGCCGGCGTCCTCCAGATCGTCCTCGGCCTGCTCGGCGTCGCCCGGGTGATGCGCTTCGTGCCGCGCAGCGTGATGGTGGGCTTCGTCAACGCGCTGGGCATCCTGCTGTTCACCGCCCAGCTGCCCCAGCTGACCTCCGTGCCGTGGCTGGTCTACCCGCTGGCCGCCGGGGCGCTGGCGATCATCTTCGGGCTCCCCCGGCTCACCACGGTCGTGCCGGCACCGCTGGTGGCCATCGTGGTCGTCACCGTGGTCACGGTGGCCGCCGGCATCGACGTCCCGACCGTCAGCGACGAGGGCGAGCTGCCGGACAGCCTGCCGAGCCTGGGCCTGCCCGACGTGCCGCTCAACTGGCACACCCTGTCGATCATCGCGCCCTACGCCCTGGGCATGGCGCTGGTCGGCCTGATGGAGTCGCTGATGACGGCCAAGCTCGTGGACGAGCTCACCGACACGCAGTCCAGCAAGACCCGGGAGTCCTGGGGCCAGGGCGTCGCGAACCTCGTCACCGGGTTCTTCGGCGGCATGGGCGGCTGCGCGATGATCGGCCAGACGATGATCAACGTCCGGTCCGGTGCCCGCACCCGGCTGTCCACCTTCCTGGCCGGCGCGTTCCTGCTCGTGCTGGTGGTGGCCCTCGGGCCGGTCGTCGGGGTCATCCCGATGGCCGCCCTGGCCGCGGTCATGGTGTTCGTGTCGATCGCCACCTTCGACTGGCACAGCCTGCGCACGCTGCGGCGGATGCCGTACAGCGAGACCGCGGTCATGGTCGTGACGGTCGTCGTCGTGGTGGCCACCTCGAACCTGGCCATCGGCGTGGCCGTCGGGGTCCTGGTCGCCTGCGTGCTCTTCGCCCGCCGGGTGGCCCACCTGGTCAGCGTCGTCCCGTCCGACGGCCCGGACGGCGAGCGCGTCTACACGGTCACCGGCGCGCTGTTCTTCGCCTCCACCAACGACATGGTCGGCCGGTTCGACTACGCCGGTGACCCCGACCGGGTGCGCATCGACCTGTCCGCGGCCCACGTCTGGGACGCCTCGTCCGTCGCCGTCCTGGACGCCGTCGAGCACAAGTACGCCACCCGCGGGAAGACCGTGCAGATCACCGGGCTCACCGACGTCACCGGCCACTACCACCGCCGGCTGGCCGGGCAGCTCGGTGGCGGCGGGTGACCACCGCCGGCCGGATGCAGATCGGCGAGGTCGCCGAGCAGATCGGCCTGTCGCTGCGGACCATCCGGTACTACGAGGAGGTCGGTCTGGCGGTGCCCTCGGCCCGCTCAGGGGGCGGCTTCCGGCTGTACGCCGCCGAGGACGTCGAGCGGCTGCGGGTCATCATGCAGATGAAGCCGCTGGGCTTCAGCCTCGAGGAGATGCGCGAGCTGCTCGCGCTGCTCGCCGCCGGGGACGCCGCCGACCCGGCCCGGCTGGCCGTCTTCCGGGAGCAGGCCACCGAGCGGGTCGCGACGCTGCGCCGCCGGCTGCGGACGGCCGAGGAGTTCGCCGCCCTCCTCGGACAGGATTCCGGTCGGTCGGCCCCTCCGCGGGGGCCCGCGCCGAGCGTGCGAGGCGTGGGGGCCGGAGGGGTCCTTTGATCAGCTGACCAGGTAGAGCACCCCGGCGACCGACGCGATGAGGGCCGCCAGCAGCAGGACGACGGCGAACACCACCTGCGGGCCGGTGCGCCCCTCGGTGTCGGAGTCCGCCTTGAAGATGCTGTACGAGCCGCCGAGCAGGAAGCCGCCGATCAGGAGCAGTGCGACCCCGAAGGTCACAGAGCTCCCTTGGTCGAGGGGACATCGGTGACCCGCGGGTCCAGTGCGACAGCGGTGCGCAGCGCCCGGGCCAGCGCCTTGAACTGCCCCTCGACGATGTGGTGGGCGTCGCGGCCGGCGTAGAGCACCCGGACGTGCAGGCTGATCCGCGCGTTGAACGCGAAGGACTCGAGCACGTGCTTGGTCAGCGACGTCGGGTAGTCCGGGCCGATCATCGGTGTCATGCCCTCGGGCTCGGCGTGCACGAAGTACGGCCGGCCGGACAGGTCGACGGCGGCCTGCACCAGCACCTCGTCCATCGGGATGGTGGCGTCGCCGTAACGGGTGATGCCGCGCTTGTCGCCGAGCGCCTCGGCGAAGGCGTGCCCCAGCGCGATCGCGACGTCCTCGACGGTGTGGTGGGCGTCGATGTGCAGGTCGCCGTCGGCGTGCACGGTCAGGTCGATGCCGCTGTGCTTGGACAGCGCGGTGAGCATGTGGTCGTAGAAGCCGACCCCGGTGGCGACGTCGGCCTTGCCGGTGCCGTCGAGGTCGACCTCGACCACCAGCTTGGTCTCGTTGGTCGCCCGCTCGATGCGTGCGGTGCGGTGCCCAGACAGAGCGGTCATGCCGGTGATCCTCCCAGGCCCGGTGCCGGTGTCCCAGCCACCTCACCGAGCGCGGTGAGGAAGGCGTCGGTCTCCTCGGTCGTCCCGGCGGTGACCCGCAGCCAGCCGGGCAGACCCACGTCGCGGACCAGCACGCCGCGGTCCAGCAACGCCTGCCACGTGGCCGCGGCGTCGGCGAAGTGCCCGAACAGCACGAAATTCGCGTCGCTGGGCACGCTGGTCAGCCCCAGCCCGGGGAGCGCGGCGACGATCCGGTCCCGCTCGGCCTTGACCGCGTCGACGGTCGCCAGCAGCTGCTCGGTGTGCGCCAGGGCGGTGCGCGCGGCCGCCTGGGTCAGCGAGCTCAGGTGGTACGGCAGCCGCACCAGCTGCAGCGCGTCGACCACCGCCGGGTCGGCGGCCAGGTAACCCAGCCGCAGCCCGGCCATGCCGAAGGCCTTGCTCATCGTCCGGCTGACCACCAGACGCGGGCGCCCGGGCAGCAGGGTCAGCGCCGACGGGGTGCCCGGCCGGGCGAACTCGGCGTACGCCTCGTCGACGACCAGCACGCCGGTCGTGGCCTCGTACAGCGCGGCGATCGTGTCCAGCTCGACCGCGGTGCCGGTCGGGTTGTTCGGGCTGGTCACGAAGACGACGTCGGGCTGCACCTCGCCCACCTGCGCGGTGGCCTTCCCGCGGTCGATGGTGAAGTCCTCCCGGCGGTGGCCGTCGACCCAGGAGGTGCCGGTCCCGGCGCTGATGATCGGGTGCATCGAGTACGACGGGGTGAAGCCCAGCGCGGTGCGCCCGGCGCCGCCGAAGGTCTGCAGCACCTGCTGCAGCACCTCGTTGGACCCGTTGGCGGCCCACACCTGCTGCGGGGAGACCGGCCCCCCGCTGCTGCGCGACAGGTACGCCGCCAGGTCCCGGCGCAGCGCTGTGGCGTCCCGGTCGGGGTAGCGGTTGAGCCCGGCTGCGGCGTCGGAGAGCGCCACCTGCAGGTCGGCCAGCAGCGCCGGCGGGAGCGGGTGCGGGTTCTCGTTGGTGTTCAGCGCGTACCGCACCGCGAGCTGCGGGGCGCCGTAGGGCGTGCGGCCACGCAGCTCCGGCCGCAGCGGGAGCTCCTCCATCCCGGTCATCCGCGCTGACGGGCCCGGACGGCGGCGGCGTGCGCCGGCAGGTCCTCGGCGTTCGCCAGGGCGTCGACGTGCCCGGCGACCTCGGCCAGCGCCTGCTCGTCGTACTCGACCACGTGGATGCCGCGCAGGAACGACTGCACGCTCAACCCGCTGGAGTGCCGGGCGCAGCCGCCGGTGGGCAGCACGTGGTTGGAGCCGGCGATGTAGTCGCCCAGGGAGACCGGCGCCCACGGGCCGACGAAGACGGCACCGGCGTTGCGCACCCGCATCGCCACCTCGCGCGCGTCCCGGGTCTGGATCTCCAGGTGCTCCGCGGCGTAGGCGTCGACGACGGCGAGGCCGGCGTCCACGTCGTCGACCAGCACGACGCCGGACTGCGTGCCGCCCAGTGCGGTGAGGATCCGGTCGCTGTGCTTGGTGGCGGCCACCTGCCCCGGCACCAGGTCCAGCACCGCGTCGGCGAGCTGCTCGCTGGTGGTGACCAGCACCGCGCCGGCCAGCGGGTCGTGCTCGGCCTGGCTGATCAGGTCGGCGGCCACGTGCACCGGGTTGGCGGTGTCGTCGGCCAGCACGGCGACCTCGGTCGGCCCGGCCTCGGAGTCGATCCCGATCAGACCGCGGAGCAGCCGCTTCGCCGCGGTCGTGTAGACGTTGCCGGGGCCGGTGACCAGGTCCACCGGGAGGCACGGTCCGGCGCCGTAGCCGAAGACGGCGATCGCCTGGGCCCCGCCGACGGCGTAGACCTCGGTGACGCCGAGCAGCGCGCAGGCGGCCAGCACACCCGGGTCGGGCAGCCCGCCGTTGTCCCGCTGCGGGGGGCTGGCGACGGCGATCGACTCGACCCCGGCGAGCTGGGCGGGGACGACGTTCATCACCACGGAGCTCAGCAGCGGCGCGAGGCCGCCGGGCACGTAGAGCCCGACCCGCCGGACCGGCACCCAGCGCTCGGTGACCCGGCCACCGCGGACCACGTCGGTGGTCACGTCGGTGCGGCGCTGGTCGGCGTGCACCGTCCGGACCCGGGCGATCGACTCCTCGAGGGCGGCGCGCACCGCCGGGTCGATGGTGGCCAGCGCCTCGTCGAGCGCGGCCGCGGGCACGGCGATCTCGGGGACGTCGACGCCGTCGAGCCGGGCGGTGATCTCGCGGACCGCCTGGGCGCCGCGGAGCCGGACGTCCTCGCAGATCGGGCGGACGACGGCCAGCACCGAGTCGATGTCGGTGGCGGCTCGGGGCAGCAGCTGCGCGAGCTCACGCGGCCCGGGCAGAGCGGAGCCTCGCAGGTCGATGCGGGACAGCACGGAGCACCTCCGGGTACGTGCGGGAGAACGCCCCACGGTAGACGCCCGGCTGGTCCACCCCTGCTGCCCGTAGGCTCCCGGCGTGGGCAAGGCGGATGGGACCGGTGGTCAGGAGGTCATCCCGCTGTTCCCGCTGGAGACCCCGCTGTTCCCCGGCGTGGTGCTCCCGCTGCACGTCTTCGAGCCGCGGTACCGCCGGCTGGTGGCCGACCTCACCGCCATCCCCGATGGTGCCCAGCGCCGGTTCGGGGTGGTCGCGATCCGGCAGGGCTGGGAGGTCGAGCACGTCGCACCGGCCGAGGCGCTCTACGACGTGGGCTGCACCGCGGCGCTCCGGATGGTCGCTCCGCAGCGGGACGGTGGCTACCGGGTGGCGGCCGTGGGTGCCGACCGCTTCCGGCTGCTCGACGTGCTGGTGCCGACCCCGGGCGGTGGGGAGGACGAGGCCGGCGAGCCGCCCTACCTGCGGGCGCTGGTGGAGTGGCTCGCCGAGGAGGAGGCCGCCGAGGAGGCGGCCGGGGACGTCGACGGGCTGAGCGGCGCAGGCACCACGCCCGGGGTGGTCCCCGACGAGGTGGCGACCGACGTGGCCCGGGGCTCGCTCGGCCTGCTCGCCGACAACGTGCGCGACCTGTTCGCCCGGTACGTCGCCGACGTGGCCGTGCGCCAGAGCGGCGCCCCGGACGGGCTGCCCGACGAGGTGCTCGACGCGCTCTCCCCCGACGACCTGCCCGACGACGACGCCGCCGGGGAGGTCGCCGCGACGGCGGCACTGCTGCGCGAGGTCAGCGATGACGCCCGCGGGCTGTCCTACCTGGTGGCGTCCTCGGCGCTGCTCACCACCGAGGACCGGCAGGCGCTGCTGGCCGAGTCCGCCACCCGCCGGCGGCTGGCGCTGGAGTCCCGGCTGCTGCGGCGTGAGCTGACCCTGCTGCGCACCCTCGGCGCCGTGCCGGTGCCGCTGCGGCAGTTCGCCACCCCCATGACGGCCAACTAGCAGAAAGGACCCGCTTTCGGCCCCGTCCAGAGGCTCGCCCCGAGCTTGCGAGGGGTGAGGGGGACGGGTCCTCCCGCTAGAGGCGCGGGACCGGTGGCGGGACCGGCGGGAGCGGGGGGCGCAGCGGCAGGTCGGCCGGCTCGTCCTCGACGCGGCCCAGGTCGGTGCGGGACGTCAGCGTCGTCGCCACCAGGTAGACGAGGACGGCGATGAACGGCCCGACCGCGAGGGCGGCCGTGGCGTTGAGCGAGAGCGCGGTGGTGACCGTCCGGCCGACGTCGGCCAGCTCGGCCTTGGTCGGTCCCGGCCCGACCCACTGCCCGAGCTGCCAGGCGACGACCCCCGCCGCCAGCATCCCGGTGGCCAGCGCGACCAGGGTCAGCGCCCCGCGGCGACGCCGGCGCAGCCAGACCGCCAGCCCGGCCACCAGCCCCAGCGCGGCGAGGATGCACACGAACACACCGTCGTCGGCCATGAACAGCTCCGCGGACGGCGCCCGGCCGACCGGCTCGACGCCGGTCGCGGTCACCCGGTAGTCCGCCCGAGGGGCGAGCCAGGTCCACACCCCGCCGGCCAGCAGCCCGGCCACGGCCAGCGCGAGCACGGTGAGGAGCGCGCTGCGCAGGTCCTGCCGGCTGCCGCGCAGCCCCGGGACCCCGGCCCGCCGGGCCGGCCGGTGCGGAACCGGCCCGTCGGGCACCGCCGGGGCGGTCGGGAACGGTGCCGCCGGGCCGGGCGGACGTGCGTCGGTCACCCGCCCAGTGTCGCTGGCCAGGCTGTGCGTCCGGCAACCAGTGGTGACGCACTAAAGCGGCCACCCTCCAGGGGCCCGTGCCGAGCCGGGTGACGCACTGGGACGGCCCCGGTCCAGAGTCTCGCCCGAGCGTGCGAGGAGTGAGGGGGACCGGGGTCCTTCGTCACAGCAGGGCGACGCTGGTCGGGCCCAGCAGCGCCTTGATGTCGCCCATCAACGCGGTGCTGGGCCGGACCCGCAGGCCCTGGTCCAGCCGCAGCACGGTCTCCCGTCCGCCGTTGAGCAGCTTCAGCTGCACCTCGGTGGTGCCCGGGTGGCTGCCCAGCACCTCGCGCAGGCGCTCGACGACCGGCGGGGTGCAGCGGGCGGCGGGCAGCGATACCAGCACGGGTCCGCGGGGCCCCTCGGTCAGCTCGGGGATGGTGACCTCGGAGGCGAACAGCGACGGGGTGTCGTCGCGCCGGCTGATCCGGCCCTTCACCACCACGATCTGGTCGCGGACGACCTTCTCCGACACCTCCGCCCAGGTCTTGGGGAAGAACAGCACCTCGATGCCGGCCTCGAGGTCCTCGAGCGTGGCGATCGCCCAGGGTGCGCCCTGCTTGTTGGTCCGCGGGCCGACCGCGGTGAGGATGCCGGCGATGGTGACGTTCGCGCCGTCCTCGACACCACCGGCAAGGATCTCGGCCAGCGCGGTGTCGGCGTGCGAGGTGAGCACGTGCTCGACGCCGTGCAGCGGGTGGTCGGAGACGTAGAGGCCGAGCATGTCGCGCTCGAAGACCAGCCGCTCGGACTTCGACCAGTCCGCGGTCGGGATCGGGATGTCCAGCGCGGCGCTGAGCGGGTCGCCCAGCCCGCTGTCGCCGTCGTCGTCACCGAAGCCGCCGAACAGGTCGAACTGCCCCTCGGCCTCCTTGCGCTTGAGGCTCATCGCGGAGTCGACGGCCTGCGCGTGGATCGCCGCGATGCCCTGCCGCGAGTGGCCGAGGGAGTCGAAGCCGCCGGCCTTGGCCAGGGACTCGATGACCTTCTTGTTGCAGGCCACCGTGTCGATCTTGCGCATGAAGTCGGCGAAGTCCTTGAACGCGCCCTTCTCCTCACGCGCCTTGACGATCGAGTCGACGACGTTGTGCCCGACGTTGCGCACCGAGGCCATGCCGAACCGGATGTCGCCGCCGACGGCGGTGAAGTCCCAGGAGGACTCGTTCACGTCCGGCGGGAGCACCTTGATGCCCATCCGTCGGCACTCGGCCAGGTAGACCGGCCGGCGGTCCTTGTCGTCGCCCACGCTGGTGAGCAGCCCGGCCATGTACTCGGCCGGGTAGTTCGCCTTGAGGTAGGCGGTCCAGTAGGAGACCAGCCCGTAGGCGGCCGAGTGCGCCTTGTTGAACGCGTAGTCGGCGAAGGGCACCAGGATGTCCCAGAGGGTCTTGACCGCCGCGGCGGAGAAGCCGTTCTCCTTCATCCCGGCCTCGAAGCCGACGTACTCGGCGTCCAGGACCGACTTCTTCTTCTTGCCCATCGCCCGGCGCAGCAGGTCGGCCTTGCCGAGGGAGTACCCGGCGACCTTCTGCGCGATCGCCATGACCTGCTCCTGGTACACGATCAGGCCGTAGGTCTGCCCCAGGATCTCGGCGAGGGGCTCGGCGAGCTCGGGGTGGATCGGGGTGATCTCCTGCTGGCCGTTCTTGCGCAGCGCGTAGTTGGTGTGCGAGTTCGCGCCCATCGGGCCGGGGCGGTAGAGCGCGCCGACGGCGGAGATGTCCTCGAAGTTGTCCGGGCGCATCAGCCGCAGCAGCGACCGCATCGGACCGCCGTCGAACTGGAAGACGCCGAGGGTCTCCCCGCGCGAGAGCAGGTCGTAGGTCGCCGGGTCGGTGAGGTCCTTGCTGATCTCGTCGAGGTCGACCGGCTCCTTGCCGTTGATCACGATGTTGCGCAGCGCGTCGTCGATGACGGTGAGGTTGCGCAGGCCCAGGAAGTCCATCTTGAGCAGGCCGAGCGTCTCGCAGGTCGGGTAGTCGAACTGCGTGATGATCGCGCCGTCGGCCTCGCGCCGCATGATCGGGATGCTGTCGATCAGCGGGTAGCGGCCGATGATCACGCCGGCCGCGTGGACGCCCCACTGGCGCTTCAGGCCCTCGAGCTTGCGGGCCTGGTCGACGACCTCGGCCGCGCCCGGGTCCGACTCGTACCGCGCCCGGAACTCCGCGGCCTCCTTGTAGCGGTCGTGCTTGGGGTCGAAGATCCCCGACAGCGGGATGTCCTTGCCCATGACGCCGGGCGGCATCAGCTTGGTCAGCTCGTCGCCCACCGAGTAGGGCCGGTCCAGCACCCGGGCGGCGTCCTTGATCGCGGCCTTGGCCTTGATCGTCCCGTAGGTGACGATCTGGCTGACCCGCTCCTCGCCGTACTTCTGCGACACGTACTGGATGACCTCGCCGCGGCGGCGGTCGTCGAAGTCGATGTCGACGTCGGGCATGGAGACGCGCTCGGGGTTGAGGAACCGCTCGAAGATCAACCCGTGCGCCAGCGGGTCGAGATCGGTGATCCCCATGGCGTAGGCGGCCAGCGAACCGGCGGCCGAGCCACGGCCCGGACCGACCCGGATGCCGTTGTCCTTGGCCCAGTTGATGAAGTCGGCGACCACGAGGAAGTACCCCGGGAAGCCCATCTGGCAGATGATCCCGGTCTCGTAGTCCGCCTGCTTGCGCACGTGGTCCGGGATGCCACCGGGGTAGCGCTTGTGCAGCCCGCGCTCGACCTCCTTGATGAACCAGGAGGTCTCGTCCTCGCCCTCGGGCAGCGGGAAGCGGGGCATGAGGTCGGCGCCCTCGGTGAACTGCACCTCGCACTGCTCGGCGATCAGCAGCGTGTTGTCGCAGGCCTCGGGGTGCTCGCGGAACAGCGCTCGCATCTCGGCGGCGGACTTGAGGTAGTAGCCGTCGCCGTTGAACTTGAAGCGGTTGGGCTCGTTGAGCCGCGACCCGGTCTGGATGCACAGCAGGGCGTCGTGCGCCTGGGCGTCCTCCCGGTGGGTGTAGTGCAGGTCGTTGGTGCCCAGCAGCGGGATGCCGAGCTCCTTCGCGATCTCCAGCAGCGCGGGCTTGGTCTTCTTCTCGATGGACAGCCCGTGGTCCATGATCTCGGCGTAGAAGTTCTCCCGCCCGAAGATGTCCTGGAAGTCGGCGGCGGCCTCCCGCGCCTTGTCCAGCTTGCCGGCGCGCAGCCACATGTTGACCTCACCCGACGGGCAGCCGGTGGTGGCGATCAGGCCCTTCCCGTACCGCTCCAGCAGGTCCCGGTCGAAGCGCGGCTTGCGGTACTGGCCCTCCAGGCTGGCCAGCGAGGAGATGCGGAAGAGGTTGTGCATCCCCTCCGTGGTCTTGGCCAGCAGGGTCATGTGCGTGTACGCGGCCTTGCCGCGGTTGGACCCGCCGTCGCCCTCCTCGTCGATCAGCTTGTCGCCGAAGTCGAACGGGGCGCGGTCGAACCGGGAGCCGGGCGTGTAGTAGCCCTCCATGCCGATGATCGGTTTGACCCCGGCGGCGTTCGCCTGCTTGTAGAAGTCGTAGGCGCCGAACACGTTGCCGTGGTCGGTCATCGCCAGCGCCGGCATCCCCTCGGCCGCGGCGGCCTTGGTGACCTCGCCGAGCTTGGCGGCCCCGTCGAGCATCGAGTACTCGGTGTGCACGTGCAGGTGCACGAAGTTCTCTGGAGCCGGGGTGCTCACGGTGCGGGGTGCTCCTCACGGGTCGTGCGGCCGGCTGTCACCGAGAGGGTGCAGGGGCGGCGGGTGGTTCTGGGTGACCGGCGGGGAAGGCCGTTCGAGGTCGAGCTGGCACTGCGGGTGGCACTACGGGTGGCACTGCCGGGGCACTGCCCTCACCACGGGCGGTGTGCCCGGGCGGTGCGGCCCGGGCGGTGGCCGCTCGCGGTGTCTCGATCCTCGCACCTCCGGAGGTCTACCCGAAGGGTCTGACGGAACGTGTCCCGCGATCCGGACCACTCCCTCCCACCGCCCCGACGTGGCCCTCCCGCAACGCCCGGCGCATCGTCACGTGGACGATGCCCGCCTCCTCGTACTCGCCACCCACGACCCGGTACCCGGCCCGCTCGTAGAACCGCCGGGCGGTGACCTGGGCGTGCAGCTCGACCTCGGTCTGCCCCCGTGCGGCCGCCTCGCGGTGCAGCACCCCGAGCACCGCGGCGCCGTGACCGCGCCCCCGCACCGCCGGGTCGGCGGCCATCCGTCCGATCACCGCACGCCCCCGGCCGGCCGCGTCCAGCAGCAGCCGGCCGGTGGCCACCACCCGGCCGGCGGCGTCCCGGCTGAGCGCGTGCACCGCCGTGGCGTCGGCGTCGTCCCGCTCGAGCTCGGCGGGCACCCCCTGCTCGACGACGAAGACCCGGTGCCGCAGCGCGGCGACCTCCGGCCAGTCGACGGCGGTGGCGGTCGTCGCGGTCGGCCCGGTGCGCTCGGTCACCCGACCACCCTCGGCAGCGCGGACGACGGGACGAGCAGGAACCGCAGGTCGATGGCGACGTGCAGCAGCACCGGCAGCAGCAACGACCCGGTGGCCAGGTACAGCCCGGCGAGCACGCCACCGAGCACGCCGGTGGTGAGCACCCCGGACAAGCCCTGGTAGGCGTGCGCCAGACCGAACCCGACCCCGGCCACCAGCACCAGCCCCACGGTGGGCAGCCCCGGGACGAGCGCAGCGACGACGGCGAGGAAGAACCCGCGGTACAGCCACTCCTCGCACACCCCCGCCGTCACCCCGACCAGGGCGAACAGGTGCCGCTCGGAGCGGCTGCGGGGCAGCACCGCGAGGGCGGCGTGCCCCGGCGGCTCGGCGTGCCGGGCCTCCCCGGGCCGGGTCCGGCGGAGCACCTCCGGGGGCGGACCAGCCAGCGCCCCGGATCGCAGCGCGCGGGTGGACGCCAGCACGAGCAGCAGCAGCACCGCCACCGCCAGCCAGCTCAGCACGCCGGGCCAGCGCTGCGGCAGCACCAACCCGACCTGCGCGGCCCCCACGTCGGAGGCGATCCAGACGACCAGGCCGACCAGGGCCAGCCCCCACTCCAGGACCAGCAACCGGCGATAGAACGACCGCCGGGCCGCCGGGTCCGTGCGCAGCCGGCCCTCGAACCGGCGGTGCAGCACGTAGCCGACGAACGGCTCCCCCACCACCAGGTAGGCGGCGATGACCGCCGCAGACAGCCGCGCCGGACCGAAGTCGGCGAAGGCAGCGGGCAGGTCGGTCACCGCCGCAGCTCAGTTCTCGGCGCGCAGCACAGCGAGCGCCCCGGCCAGGTCGGCGGGGTAGTCGCTGGTGAACTCCACCCAGCGCCCGTCGGCGGGGTGGGCGAACCCGAGCCGGACGGCGTGCAGCCACTGCCGGGTGACGCCGAGCCGGGCGGCCAGCGTCGGGTCGGCACCGTAGGCCAGGTCGCCGACGCAGGGGTGCCGGAGCGCGGAGAAGTGCACCCGGATCTGGTGGGTGCGCCCGGTCTCCAGGTGGATGTCGACCAGGCTCGCGGCCGGGAACGCCTCCACGACCTCGTAGTGGGTGACCGACGGGCGGCCACCGGACACGACGGCGAAGCGCCAGTCGTGCTTGGGGTGCCGGTCGATCGGCGCGTCGATGGTGCCCTTGGACGGGTCCGGGTGGCCCTGCACCAGGGCGTGGTAGCCCTTGTCGACGGTGCGCTCCTTGAACGCGGCCTTGAGCAGCGTGTAGGCCCGCTCGCTCTTGGCGACCACCATCAGGCCGGTGGTCGCGGCGTCGAGCCGGTGGACGATGCCCTGCCGCTCGGCCGCGCCGCTGGTGGAGATGCGGTAGCCGGCGGCGGCCAGGCCACCGGTGACGGTCGGCCCGTCCCAGCCGGGGCTGCCGTGGGCGGCGACGCCGACGGGCTTGTCCACGACCACGACGTCGTCGTCGTCGTACACGACCCGCAGCCCGGCGACCGGCTGCGGCGCGGCCGGCTCGCCCGGTGGCGGCGGCAGCTCCACCTCCAGCCAGCTGCCGGCGGTCAGCCGGTCCCCCTTGCCGCGGGCCCGGCCGTCGACCAGCACGTTCCCGGCGTCGGCGAGCTCGGCGGCCACGGCCCGGGAGACCCCGAAGAGCCGGGTGAGCGCCTGGTCGACGCGCTGCCCCTCGAGCCCGTCGGGCACCGGCAGCGAGCGGAGCTCGCCGGGGCGGCCGCCGGAGGTGGTCGGGCCGGGACTGCTGGTCACGTCCCCATTGTGACGGGTGGGGCCGACGGGACCGGCGGCGCCGGGCCGAGTCGGGTCAGTCGCCGACGCCGGCGGTGTCGGTCGCGTCGGCCGTGCTGCTGCTCCGTCCGCCGTCGAACTCGACACCGCGGAAGGCGAGCACCGCGCCGAGCACGCCACCGCAGACGATCGCCGAGTCCGCGACGTTGAAGATCGGCCACACCTGGCCGTAGGGGTCGAACAGCGAGACGAAGTCGACGACGCCGCCGCGCAGGAAGCCGGGGTCGCGGAAGACGCGGTCGAGCAGGTTGCCCACCGCACCGCCGAGCACCAGCGCCAGCGCGACCGCCCAGCCGGTGGAGAAGAGCCGCCGGGCGCTGCGCACGATGACCACCACGACCGCGACGGCGATCAGGGTGAAGACGACGGTCGCGCCCTCGGCGAAGGAGAACGCGGCGCCGGTGTTGCGCGCCTCGGTGAGGTACAGCGCCCCGCCCAGCAGCCGCAGCGGCTCGCGGTCGGACAGGGTGGCGACCACCAGCAGCTTGGTGAGGACGTCGAGGGCCACCACGGCGGCCGCCAGGCCCAGCAGCAGCCGGGCCCGCGACCGGCGGGGGCGCACCGGCTGATCGGCTTGCTCGGTCACCGCGCCGTCCTCCTGCTCGCGCGACCGGTCGGCCACGTCAGGGACGACGATAGCCGTGACCGCCTGCCCGCCCGGCCCGGCGCCGCGGGACGAGCCGTCCTGCAGGGCGGCCGCGCGGCGGGCACCCTCGACCTGTGACCCATCTCATCACCCCAGAACGGGGGTCGACCGCCGTTCGCCGCGTGCCGACCCGGAGACGGGACGACCATGGTGCTCAGACGTTCCGAGAGCACGGAGGAAGATCTTGAGCACGGGTGGTCCTTCCAACCCCGACGTGGTCCTCGTCGGCGGCGGCATCATGAGCGCGACGCTGGCCGCGCTGCTGGGCATCGTCGCGCCGGACTGGACCGTCGAGGTGTTCGAGTCCGGCTCCGCGGTGGCCGAGGAGAGCTCCGGCCCGTGGAACAACGCCGGGACCGGGCACTCCGCGCTCTGCGAGCTCAACTACACCCCGGCCCGCCCCGACGGCACCGTCGACCCGGCGAAGGCGGTGGGCATCAACGAGCAGTTCCAGGTCTCGCGGCAGTTCTGGTCGCACCTGGTGCGGGCCGGCCTCACCGACTCGCCGAAGACCTTCATCACCTCGGTGCCGCACATCAGCTTCGTCACCGGCGACGACGGTCACGCCTACATGCGCAACCGGTACGAGGCGCTGGCCCCCCAGCCGCTGTTCGCCGGCCTGGAGTACTCCGACGACCCCGCCGTCCTGGCCGACTGGGTCCCGCTGATGATGCAGGACCGCGACCGCAAGCAGCCCGTGGCGGCGACCCGGTCGCTGGCCGGCACCGACGTCAACTTCGGTGCGCTGACCCGGCTGCTGCTCGACGACGCCGTCCGCCGCGGTGTGCAGCTGCACCTGCAGCACCGGGTGCTCAAGGTGCGTCGCGAGCGCAGCGGCCGCTGGGCGACGACCGTCCGCGACCTCGCCACCGGCGCGCGGCGCACTGTGCGCAGCCGGTTCCTCTTCGTCGGGGCCGGCGGTGGCGCGCTCCCGCTGCTGCAGGGCGCCGGCATCCCGGAGATCAAGGGGTTCGGCGGGTTCCCGGTCAGCGGCCAGTTCCTGCGCACCCGCAACCCGCAGCTGGTCGCCCAGCACCAGGCGAAGGTCTACGGCCAGGCCAAGGTCGGCGCGCCGCCCATGTCGGTGCCGCACCTGGACCTGCGGCTGATCGACGGCGAGCAGGCGTTGCTGTTCGGCCCCTACGCCGGCTTCTCGCCCAAGTTCCTCAAGGCCGGGTCGATGTGGGACCTGCCGCGTTCGGTGCGGGCGGGCAACCTCGGCTCGATGCTCGGCGCCGGCTGGGCGAACATCCCGCTGACCCGGTACCTGATCGGTCAGGTGCTGCAGTCGGAGAAGTCCCGCTTCCGGGCGCTGGAGGAGTTCGTCCCGACCGCCGAGTCCGGTGACTGGGAGCTCATCACCGCCGGTCAGCGGGTGCAGGTGATCAAGCAGGACACCGCCGGGCGCGGCGTCCTGCAGTTCGGCACGGAGCTGATCGTCGGCGCCGACGGGACGGTCGCCGGGCTGCTCGGCGCCTCGCCGGGTGCCTCCACCGCCACCGCGGCGATGCTCACCCTGCTCGAGCGCTGCTTCCCCGACCGGATCGACGCCTGGCGCCCGCGGCTCCAGGAGGCGATCCCCTCCTACGGTCACACGCTGTCCGAGGAGCCGGAGCTGCTCGCCCGGGTCATGGCCGACACCACGAGGACCCTCGAACTCCACGGTTGACATCGCGACCCTCCGGGCCGCACCGCGGAGCACATTGCGACCCTCCGGGCCGCACCGCGGCCAGGAGCCCTGAAGGACCCCCTGCCCCCCACCACTCGCGAGCTCGCGGCGGGTCCCTGCAGGGGGCCGAACCACACTGCTGCCCCGGCCGCAGTTCAATCCGTCTGCGAGGGCTGGCCGGCCTCGCCGCGCCAGGTGGCGAGCCGGCCGGCCCGGCTGACCGCACGGAGCCGCCGCTCGGCCTCGGCCCGGGAGCCACGGGCCGAGATCAGCAGCGCCTGGTCACCCCGCATCAGCCGGGTCTCCCGGTCGGGCACGAAGGGCCGCCCGTCGCGGACCACGAGCACCACCGCGGCGTCCTCGGGCAGGCGCAGCTCCGGCAGGTAGACACCGTGCAGCCGGGACGTGTCCGGCACCCGCAGCTGCATCAGCTCCGCGCCCAGCTCGTCCAGCGGCGCGGACTCCACGTCGATGTCCCGCGGGGTCACCGGGGTGGCGATCCGCAGCAGCCGGGCCATGGCGGGCAGCGACCAGCCCTGCACCACGGTGAAGACGACGACCAGCACGAACACCGTGTCGAACACCTGGGTGGCGCCGGGCACGTCCTCCGCGATGGGGAAGGTGGCCAGGACGATTGGCACGGCCCCGCGCAGCCCGGCCCAGGCGATGAACACCTGCTGGGAGAACGGCACCCGGAACCAGGCGAGGCTGAGCAGCACCGACAGCGGGCGGGCCAGCAGCAGCAGCGCCCCGCCGATCAGCAGCGCCGGCCCGAGCGCGTCGACCAGCCGCTCCGGCGAGACCAGCAGCCCGAGCATGACGAACAGCCCGATCTGGGCCAGGCTGGCCAGCCCCTCGGCGAACCCGATGGTGCCGGCCCGGTGCGGCAGCGCGGCGTTGCCCAGCACCAGCCCGCACAGGTAGACGGCGACGAAGCCCGAGGTGTGCGCCAGGTCCGCGGTGGCGAAGGCCAGGACGCACAGCGCCAGGGTGACCAGCGGGTAGAAGCCGGCCAGCGGCAGCGCGAGCCGGCGGAGCAGCCACGCACCGCCGAACCCGATCCCGATGCCGATCACCGAGCCACCGGCCAGCTCCCCGACCACCTCGGCGAGCACCACGTACCAGGGGTGCGTCGCGTGCCCGGTCAGCCGCTCGGACAGCGCCAGCACCAGCAGGATGACGGGCGCGTCGTTGAGCCCGGACTCCAGCTCCAACGAGGCGACCATGCGCCGGGGCAGCGGCAGCCGGCGCAGCGAGGAGAAGACCGCTGCGGCGTCGGTGGAGGTGACCACCGCCCCGACCAGCAGCGCGAAGTCCCAGGAGAAGTCCAGCAGCCAGACGCCGACGGCGGCGACCACCACGACGCTGACCACGACGCCCACCGTGGACAGCGTGATGCCCGGCCCGACCGCCCGGCGCACGTCGGACCACCGGGTGGTCAGCCCGCCCTCGGCCAGGATCACCACCAGCGCGGCCACCCCGAGGGTCTGGGTCAGGCTGACGTCCTCGAACTCGACGCCCAGCCCGCTCTCCCCCAGCGCCACGCCGAAGGCCAGGTAGAGCAGCAGGGAGGGCAGCCCGATCCGGTCGGCCAGGCGCAGCGCGACCGCGGCGACGAGCACGACGAGGGCGCCGACGGCCAGCGCGACGGTGACCGTCGTGTTCATCGGCGGGCACCCATGGGCGCAGTCTCCCGTACCGACGTCCCGGGCTGATGACAGGCAGCTGACGGCGGCCGCGCGAGGGGATTGGCGCGGTCGGGGATGATGGTGTCCGTGAGTGCACCCTCCGGGCCGTTCGCGGCCCTCCCTCCGCAGGTCGACCTGCCCGCCCTCGAGCACGAGGTCCTCGAGCAGTGGGAGGCCGACAAGGTCTTCGCCCGGTCGCTGGAGGGCTCCGCGGACAAGCCGCAGTGGGTGTTCTACGAGGGCCCTCCCACCGCCAACGGCCGGCCCGGCACGCACCACATCGAGGCACGGGCGTTCAAGGACGTCTTCCCCCGGTTCAAGACCATGCAGGGCTTCTCCGTGCCCCGCCGGGCGGGCTGGGACTGCCACGGCCTGCCGGTGGAGATCGCCGTGGAGCAGGAGCTGGGCTTCGCCGGCAAGCCCGACATCGAGCGGTACGGCATCGCCGAGTTCAACGCCCGCTGCCGGGAGTCGGTCGAGCGGCACGTCGACGCCTTCACCGAGCTCACCAACCGGATGGGCTACTGGGTCGACATGTCGACCGCCTACTGGACGATGGACCCGTCCTACATCGAGAGCGTCTGGTGGTCGCTCAAGCAGGTCTTCGACAAGGGGCTGCTGGTCGAGGACCACCGGGTGGCGCCGTACTGCCCGCGGTGCGGCACCGGGTTGAGCGACCACGAGGTCGCCCAGGGCTACGAGACGCTGATCGACCCGTCGGTCTACGTCCGGCTGCCGGTCACCAGCGGTGAGTGGGCCGGGAAGGCCGACCTGCTGATCTGGACCACGACGCCGTGGACGCTGCCGAGCAACACCGCGGTCGCCGTCCACCCCGACGTCACCTACGTCGTCGCGCGCAACGACCAGGGCACCTTCGTCGTCGCCGAGCCGCTGCTGACCGCCGCGCTGGGCGAGGACGCCGAGGTGCTGGCCCGGACCCGGGGCCGCGACTGGGAGCACGTGCACTACCAGCGGCCCTTCGAGCTGGTCGACTTCCCCGACGACGTGCCGACGCACTACGTCGTCCTCGCCGAGTACGTCACCACCGAGGACGGCACCGGGCTGGTGCACCAGTCCCCCGCGTTCGGCGCCGACGACTTCGCCGTCAGCCGGGCCTACGGCCTGCCGGTGGTCAACCCGATCGACCCGTCGGGGCACTTCCTCACCGACGTGCCGCTGGTCGGCGGGCACTTCTTCAAGGCCGCCGACCCGGCCCTCGTGCAGGACCTGCAGGACCGGGGCGTGCTCTACCGCGAGCTGCGGTACGAGCACAGCTACCCGCACTGCTGGCGGTGCCACACGCCGCTGATGTACTACGCGCAGCCGTCCTGGTACATCCGGACCAGCCAGGTCAAGGACCAGCTGCTGGCGCAGAACGAGCAGACGCACTGGCACCCGGAGAACATCCAGTGGGGCCGCTACGGCGACTGGCTGAACAACAACGTCGACTGGGCGCTGTCCCGGGACCGGTACTGGGGCACCCCGCTGCCGATCTGGCGCAACGACGCCGACCCGACCCGGATGGTCGCCGTGGGCTCGCTGGCCGAGCTGTCGGAGCTGACCGGCCGGGACCTCGCCGACCTGGACCCGCACCGGCCGTTCATCGACGACGTCACCTTCACCGTGCCCGGCGAGGAGGGCACCTACCGGCGGGTCCGCCAGGTGATCGACGCCTGGTACGACTCCGGCTCCATGCCGTTCGCCCAGTGGGGCGCCCCGCACCGCAACAAGGCGGAGTTCGAGGCCGCCTACCCGGCGCAGTTCATCTGCGAGGCGATCGACCAGACGCGTGGCTGGTTCTACACGCTGATGGCGGTCGGCACGATCGTGTTCGGGCGGAGCTCCTACGAGAACGTCCTGTGCCTGGGGCACATCCTGGCCGAGGACGGCCGGAAGATGAGCAAGCACCTGGGCAACATCCTCGAGCCGATGCCGCTGATGGACCGGCACGGCGCCGACGCCGTCCGCTGGTTCATGCTGGCCGGCGGCTCACCGTGGTCGGCCCGCCGGGTCGGGCACGAGACGCTGTCCGAGGTGGTCCGCAAGGTGCTGCTGACCTATTGGAACACCGCCAGCTTCTTCACCCTCTACGCCGAGACCAACGGCTGGGACCCCGCGACCACACCCGCTCCGCCGCGGGCCGAGCGGCCGCTGCTTGACCGCTGGGCGCTGGCCGAGCTGGCCTCGGTCACCGCCGGGGTCACCGAGGCGCTGGAGGACTTCGACACCCAGACGGCCGGCCGGCTGATCGCCGGCTTCGTCGACGACCTGTCCAACTGGTACGTCCGGCGCAGCCGGCGGCGCTTCTGGGACGGGGACCCGGCCGCGCTGGGCACGCTGCACGAGGTCCTCGACGGGCTCACCCGGCTGATGGCCCCGTTCACGCCGTTCGTCACCGAGCGCGTCTGGCAAAGCGCCGTCGTACCCGGCTCGGCCGGCGCGGTCGACTCCGTGCACCTGGCCAGCTGGCCGACGGTGGACGCCGACGCCCGCGACGACGCCCTCGTGGAGCAGGTCGCGCTGGTCCGCCGGCTGGTGGAGCTGGGCCGCTCGGCCCGCACCGCCGCCAAGGCCCGCACCCGCCAGCCGCTGGCCCGCGCGCTGGTGGCGGCGAACGGCTGGTCGCAGCTCCCCCGGGACCTGGTCGCCGAGGTGGCCGACGAGCTCAACGTCGCCGAGCTCACCGAGCTGTCCGCGGTCGAGGGCTCGCTGGTCGACGTGTCGGTGAAGGTCGACTTCCGGGCGGTCGGCCGACGGCTCGGCAAGCAGGTGCAGGCGGTCGCCGCCGCCGTCGCCGCGGCCGACCCGGTGGAGCTGGTCGCCGCCTACCGGGCCGGCTCGGCGACCGTGCCCGTCGACGGCGTCCCGGTGCCGCTGCAGGAGGGTGACCTGGTGGTCACCGAGACCCCGCGCGAGGGCTGGACGGTCGCCTCGGCGGCCGGCCTCACCGTCGCGCTGGACCTGACCCTGACCCCGGAGCTGGAGCGTGCCGGCCTGGTCCGTGAGGTCGTCCGGCTGGTCCAGGACGCCCGCAAGTCCAGCGGCCTGGCGGTCAGCGACCGGATCGAGCTGTGGTGGACCGGGGACGGCGCGGTCGCCCAGGCGCTCACCGAGCACACCGAGGCGCTGGCCGGCGAGGTGCTCGCGACCACGGTGCACGCCGGCGAGGCGGGCACCGGGGACGGCATCGAGGGCCCGGCCGGCTCCCGCGTCTGGATCGCCAAGGCCTAATCGCCTGGGGCGGCCCCGGTGCAGGGGCCCGCGCCGAGCGTGCGAGGCGTGGGGGGCACCGGGGTCCTTTCAGGTGCGGCGGGCCCGTTCCCGCTGGGCCAGGTGGTGGTCGGGTGCGCAGGTGGCGCAGGGGGTGAACCCGTCGGTGCGGGCCTCGGTCAGCGGCAGCGGGATGGTCTCCAGGCCGGACACGTGCGGGCACCGGGGCAGGTGGTAGCGGGGGTGCTCGTCGACCACCAGCACCTCGTCGGTCAGGTCGAGGACCATCAGCTGGTCGGTGAACTCGACGTCCTCGACCGGTGGTTCACCCGGCACCGGGACCACCGGCCCCTCGGCGCTGCGCGGGCCCAGCGGCGCCCGCGTTCCGGCGCCGTCCGACGGCGGTCCGCCGGTCGGGCC
The DNA here is from genome assembly GCA_000620205.1 of Geodermatophilaceae bacterium URHA0031. Lineage (GTDB taxonomy): Bacteria > Actinomycetota > Actinomycetes > Mycobacteriales > Geodermatophilaceae > Modestobacter. The sequence goes on from JHVP01000003.1 coordinate 235,605, forward strand.
GGCGAGGTCCCCCAGGCCCGACCCGCTGGGCGGGCCGGTGACCCGCGAGATGCTCGGCGAGCTCGGCGGCACCGGCGGCGGTGACACCCGCCGCAGCGGCTCCCCGTGGTCGGTCTCGGCTGCCGCGTCGTGGCGAGGGGCCACGGGCGGCGGCGCGGAGGCAGCCGTGACCGGTGCGCCGCGGTGGGCGCCGCCGCGGTCCACCGGGGTGAGCTGCCGCTCGGCCCGCCGCTGCCGGACCTCGCTCACCACGAGCAGCAGGGCGGCCAGCGCGCTCGCCGCGAAGGACGCCCACTGCAGCGTCGAGGACCCCTGGACCAGGCCGGCGACGAGCAGTCCGACGGCGATCAGGAGCAGCACCACCGCGGCCAGGATCACAGCCGGATGCTAGCGGCGCGCAGCGACGGGCGGACACGCCAGCGCCCCTCCGGACCCGTGGTCCGGAGGGGCGCTGGTGAGTTGCTTGGAACGGCGGCCCGTCAGGGGCCCCCGTTCAGGCGCTGACGTGCTGGTTCTGCCGGGAGTTGGTGGCCGGCTCGGCCGAGCCGCGGCTGTCCAGGTCACGCAGGTGCGACTCGAGGTAGGAGCGCAGCCGGGTGCGGTACTCGCGCTCGAAGGTGCGCAGCTCCTCGACCTTGCGGTCCAGGCTCGCCCGCTTCTCCTCCAGCGAGCCCATCGCCTCGACGTGCTTGCGCTCGGCGTCCTGGGCCAGCGCCGTCGCCTTGGCGCGCGCCTCGCGCTCCATCGTGTCGGCCCGGGTGCGGGCGTCCCCGAGCATCGAGTCGGCCCGGTTCTTGGCCTCGGTGACCATCTGCTCGCTCTTGGCCCGCGCCTCGGACAGCATCCGGTCGCTGGTGCTCTTCGCGCTGCCGACCATCTGGTCGGCCTGGGCCTTGGCCTCGTTGACGTGCCGCTCGGCCGTCTCGGTGGCCAGGGCCAGCATGCGGGACGCCCGGACGGCCTCGTCCTCGCGGACGGCCGGGGGCGTCACCTGCGCCGGCGGGGGCGGCGGCGCCGCGACCGTCATCGGCGCGGACTCGGGACGCTCCTCCCGCGGGGGGGACGACTGACCACCGGAGGCCCGCAGGTCGTTGTTCTCCTCGATCAGCCGGGCCAGCTCGGCCTCGACGACGTCGAGGAAGGCGTCGACCTCGTCCTCGTCGTAGCCGCGCTTGCCGATCGGCGGCTTCTTGAAGACGACGTTGTGCACGTCGGCGGGAGTCAGTGGCATGCGGCTCACCTCAGGTCGGACGGGAGGAACAGAGACAGGCGCGGACGGGCGGCGAGCCGCTGGGGGTCCACGCCCCGCTCCGGCTGGGACACGAGGTCACAGGGAGTAGGCCAGGTTGGTCAACAGGCTGCGCAGCAGTATCACGGCGATCAGGAGCACCATAAACCCCAGGTCCAGGCGGATCGTCCCGAGGTTGAGCGGCGGGATGACCTTGCGCACGGCCTTCAGCGGCGGGTCCGTCGTGGCGTAGACGACCTCCAGACCAGCTGCCACCAGACCCTGCGGGCGCCAGCTCCGGGCCAGCACCATCACCCAGTCCACGACGAACCGGGCGAAGAGCAGGATCAAGAAGACGAGCAGGACCGAGGAGATGATCTGCAGAAGGAGAGCCACGGTCCTCGATCGTTCGGGCACTCGTGCGCGGGTCGCACGAGTGCGGCGGGTCAGGACTGACTGAAGAAGCCGCCCTCGCGGATCCGGGCCTTGTCCTCAGCCGTCACGTCCACGTCCTGCGGGCTGAGCAGGAACACCTTGGCCGTGACCCGCTCGATACTACCGTGCAGCCCGAACGTCAGGCCGATGGCGAAGTCGACGAGCCGCTTCGCGTCGGCGTGCTCCATGTCGGTCAGGTTCATGATCACCGGCATGCCGTCACGGAACCGCTCGCCGATCGTGCGCGCCTCGTTGTAGGAGGCGGGGTGCACCGTGGTGATCCGGTACCCCTTCGGCTTCGGCTCGGGGGCCGGCGTCGGCGCGGGGGCCGGCTCGGGCTCGGCGGCGAGCGGCTCGCTCATCGCCAGACCGGCGGACCCGGAGACCCCACCGGCGTGACCGAGGGGGGCCCGGCCGCGACCGGCCGAGGCACTGATCCCCGAGCCACCGGCGGCGCTCAGCCCGCCACCCAGGCGGGAGGCGGCGGTGCTGCCGGCCGGGCTGCCGGCGAGGCCGAGGGTGCGCGGGGCCGCCGGGCGGCGACCGAGGGAGACCTCGGGCTCGGGCACCCGCTCCTCGGCCCGCTCCTCCGCGCGCTCCGCGGCCGGGTAGTCGGTGTCGTAGCCGGAGGCCCCGTAGCCGCTGCCGTAGCCGTACCGGTCACCGGCGCCCGGCGTCGCCGGGTCCTCGGCGTAGTCGGTCGCGGCGTAGCGGTCGTAGCCCCGGTCGTATCCGTGGTCGTCGTAGCCGTGCTCGGCGTACTCGTGGTCGCTCTGCCGCGCGGCGTAGCGGTCGTAGCCGCCCCGGGCGTCGTCGTCCTCGACGAGGCCCAGGTAGACCCCCATCCTTCGCATGGCTCCGGCCATCGGACTCTCCCTCTGGTCTCGTCGCAGGACGACTCGTGGTGCGGACGGCCGACCGGCCCGCGGGGCCGACCGGTGGTGCGGGTGGTGCTGGTGTGACTAGCGCGGGCGCACGGGTCCCGGGTAGCTCGCTCCATCGGAGGCTAGGGGGCGGGAACCGAACAACGCGGTACCGACACGCACCACGGTGGCCCCAGCTGTCACAGCAGCCTCCAGGTCGCCGCTCATGCCTGCCGATGTCTCCGATGCGGTGGGGTGGGCGGCGCGGACGAGCGAGCTGAGCTCGGCGAGCCGGGCGAACGCCGGCGCCGGGTCCTCCCCCCGCGGGGCGACCGCCATGAGGCCGCGCAGCCGCAGCCCCTCGGCGGCCGCGACGGCGTCGGCCAGCTGCGGGACGTCGTCGGGTGCAGCCCCACCGCGCCCGCCGAGCTCACCCTCCGGACCACCGAGGTCCACCTGCACGTAGACGTCCACCGTCCGCCCGGACCGCTCGGCCGCCCGGTCCAGCGCCTCGACCAGCGGCGGCCGGTCGACCGAGTGCACGGTCGCGCCGAGCCGGACGACGGCGGCGGCCTTGTTCCGCTGCAGCTGGCCGACCAGGTGCCAGCGCAGTTCCGGCAGGTCGGCCAGCTCGGCCGCCTTGCTGCTGAGCTCCTGCACCCGGTTCTCCGCGAAGTGCAGCTGCCCGAGCGCGGCGAGCGCGCGGACGTCCGCGGCCGGCCAGGTCTTGCTGACGGCGAGCAGCCGGACGCCGGCGGGGTCGCGACCGGCCGCCCGGGCCGCGGCATCGATCCGCGCGCGGACCGCACGCAGGTTCTCGGCCAACGAGCGGCCCCCGCCTCCCCCACCGCTCGCCGGCCCGGGGTGAGCCTCGGGCCGGGGACCGGGCGTGCTCACTGGAGCCAGACGACGCCGGCCTGGCGGCCGGTGACGCCGTCCCGGCGGTGGCTGAAGAGCCGGGGGTCCTCCACCGTGCACCGCGGGTCGTGCACGACCTGGCGGACGCCGGCTCCGCGCAGCACCTCGGCGATGCCGGCCCGCAGGTCCAGCCCCGGGGTCCCGGTCCGGGTGCGGACCGCACTCGCCGGGGCGACCCGGGCGACCTCGGCCTGCATCGCGGGCGGCACCTCGTAGTCCAGCCCGCAGACCGCCGGGCCGAGCAGCGCCTCGACGTCGCCGGGGCGCGCGCCGAGCCGGGTCATGGCCGCCAGGGCGGCGGGCACGACACCGCGCCGGACGCCCTCCCGGCCGGCGTGCACCGCCGCCACGACGCCGGCCACCGGGTCGGCCAGCAGCACCGGGACGCAGTCGGCGACCAGCACGCACAGCACCAGGCCGGGGGTCGCGGTGATCAGCGCGTCGACGTCGGCCACCGGGTTCTCCTCGGCGTCCTCGACGATCGCGACCCCGGTGCCGTGCACCTGGGTCATCCAGACCACCTGGTCGCCGGCGACGCCGAGCTCACCGGCGAGCCGGTCCCGGTTCGCCGCGACGTCCGCCGGGTCGTCGCCGACGTGACCGCCCAGGTTGAACGAGTCGTACGGGGACGCGGAACGGCCGCCCCGCCGGTCGGTGACGACCCGTCGGGGTCGCACCGCCGACGAGGCGGCCGGACCAGAACTCACTGCAACAGCCGTCCTTCGGGGTGACGTGCTGGAACGGCCACCCTTCAGGGGCCCGCGCCGAGCGTGCGAGGCGTGGGGGAAGGGTGGTCCTTCGACTACTGGGAGCGGAGGAACTCCGGGATGTCGAGCTCCTCCTCGAAGTCCTCCGAGGCCAGCGGGCGGCGGTTGCCGCTGCCCGGCCCGCTGATCGGCGGCAACGGCGGCACGGTGATGCCACCGCCCTGCTGCGCGGCGGCAGGCTGACCCGGACGCGGCCCGGACGGCGAGGCCGGGACAGCCGGGGCTGCCGGCGTGACCGCGGTGGGCGCCGGCGCGACGAGCCGCTCACCGGTCTGCGCCGGGACGGCCGGCCGCGGGGCGGTCGGCGCGACCGGTGCGGCGGCGGGTGCCGGGGCCGGCGGGGCGGCCGGGGTGACCGTCGTCGCCGCGACGTCCTTGCGGTGACCCGGCTTGCCCTGGTCGAAGCCCGCGGCGATGACCGTCACCCGCACCTCGTCACCGAGGGCGTCGTCGATGACGGCGCCGAAGATGATGTTCGCATCGGGGTGCGCGGCGTCGGAGACCAGCGAGGCGGCCTCGTTGATCTCGAACAGGCCCAGGTCCGACCCGCCGGAGATCGACAGCAGGACGCCGTGGGCGCCCTCCATCGAGGCCTCCAGCAGCGGGCTGGCGATCGCCTGCTCGGCGGCGAGGAGCGCGCGGTTGTCACCGCGGGCGCTGCCGATGCCCATCAGCGCCGACCCGGCGCCGGACATGACCGACTTGACGTCGGCGAAGTCCAGGTTGATCAGGCCGGGCGTGGTGATCAGGTCGGTGATGCCCTGGACGCCGGAGAGGAGCACCTGGTCGGCGGTCCGGAAGGCGTCCATCACGCTGACGTTCCGGTCGCCCAGCTGCAGCAGCCGGTCGTTCGGGATCACGATCAGCGTGTCGCACTCGTTGCGCAGCTCCTCGATGCCCGACTCGGCCTGGACCGCCCGCCGCTTCCCCTCGAAGGAGAACGGACGGGTGACCACGCCGATGGTCAGGGCGCCGAGCTTCCGCGCGATGGAGGCGACGACGGGTGCGCCACCGGTGCCGGTGCCACCACCCTCGCCCGCCGTCACGAAGACCATGTCGGCGCCCTTGAGCACCTCTTCGATCTCCTCGCGGTGGTCCTCCGCGGCCTGCCGGCCGACATCGGGCTGCGCGCCCGCGCCCAGGCCGCGGGTGAGCTCACGGCCGACGTCGAGCTTGACGTCCGCGTCGCTCATCAGCAGTGCCTGTGCGTCGGTGTTGATCGCGATGAACTCGACCCCCTTGAGGCCGACCTCGATCATGCGATTGACCGCGTTCACCCCGCCGCCGCCGATGCCGACGACCTTGATGACCGCGAGGTAGTTGTGCGGAGGTGTCATGCTGCGCTCCCCAACTGGACCCTCATCCTCAGGTTAAGCCTTATAGTTATGTCAACTACGTCCGTGTGGGGACGAAGTTAGGTGCGCCTCCATCGGGCAGCAAGCACCCTCCCCGGGTCGGCGTGTCCACCGGGCGGAGTCGCACCAGAACCCTCCGACCCGTCTGTCACATGCAGCTCACGAGCCGTGACGACATGCCTGGCGCCGGTCTCACGCGCAGGTGCAGACGTCCGTGCGCACGTTCGTCGGTGCGACGCAGCGCACGTCGAGAGTCTTTTCTGCCCGGGCGTGTCGGCGCGCCGTCCGTCCCCGGCGGTCCGGCCCGCCCGTGCTCAGCTGCGGGGCACCCGGCCGAGCAGGTGGAACTCCTCGTTCGGCGGCACGGCGGCCCAGTGCACCAGCCGGTTGGACAGCGCGAACAGCGCGACGATCGCACCGACGTCCCACACGTCGTCCTGGGTGAGCCCGTGCCCGCGCAGCGCGTCCTGCTGCTCGGCGGTCACCGTCACCGGGTCGACGGCCAGCCGGACGCCGACCTCCACGACCGCCCGGAGCCGCGGGGACAGCGGCGCCTTGCGCCAGTCGACCGCCACCTGGTCGGCCAGGTACCGGTCCCGCGCGCGGATCCGGACCAGGGCACCGTGGGCCACCACGCAGTACAGGCAGCTGTTGGCCGCGCTGGTGGCCACCACCAGCACCTCCCGGTCGGCCTGGGTGAGCCCAGGGGTGTCCTTGTCCATCAGGGCGTCGTGCAGCGCGAAGAAGGCCCGCGCCTCGTCCGGGCGCCAGGCCAGCGCGGCGAAGACGTTGGGCAGGAAACCGCTCTTGTCGGCGACCTCGGTGAAGCGCTGCTGCAGGTCCGGCGGCAGGTCGGCCAGCGGGACGACGGGGAATCGGCTGATCAGGGGCTCGGTCACCCCGTCACTGTGCCGCACCGGGCATGGCCTGTCGGCCCGTGCAACGGGGTCCTTCCTCAGCGCAGGACGACGGAGTCCGGGGTGCTCACGTCGAGCGTGCCGGCGGGGTCCAGCGTCCCGGCCTCGATCTGGTCGAGCAGCGCACCGAGCACCTCGGCCTTCCGGTCGGTCTGGGCCGCACTCCCCCACAGCACCGACCGGCCGTCGGTCAGGGTCAGCGTGACGGCGTCCGGGCTCCGCGCGGCGACGCCGGTGACCTGGTCGCGCACGTCCGGCGGCAGCGCCGTCAGTGCACCGAGGGCGGCGGTGGTCGCGGCGTCGTCCGGACCGGGGTCGCGCACGTCGAGCGGGACGACGCCGTCCGGCGCGGTGCCGGTGATCGTCTCGAACACGACCCCACCGGCGTCCACCAGCCGCCGGGTGCCCCCGTCGGTCACCACCGCCACCGGCACCCGCTCGGCCAGCGTGACGACCATCGTGTTCGGCCAGCCCCGGGTGACCTCCACCGAGGCGACCTGCGGGAGCGCGGCGACCCGGGCGGCCGCAGCCGCGGTGTCGACCCGCGCCAGCGGGGTGCCCTCGGCGATGCCGGCCACCTGGACCACCTGCTCGGCGGAGAGCCGGGCCTCACCGTCGACCTGCACCGTGCGCACGGCGAAGACCGGGCTGGCGAGCACCAGCCACGCGACGACGCCGACCACCAGCAGGGCTCCGCCGACGGCGACGACCGCCCGGCGGCCGGGGTGGGCCGGACGCCGTGACCGGCGGCGACGCCGGGGACGCAGCGGGGTGACCGGGGACGGCGGATCGCCGCCGGTGCCGCCGCCCCGCCGTCCGCCCCGGGCGCGGTCGCGGGTCGTCGCGGCCCGGCTCACCGCGCCGGCCCCGACCCGTCCCCGTGCGGCGGCACGCCCCCCTCGACGGGCTCGCTGAGCGCGGCCAGCACCTCCGGCCCGACCATCGACACGTCGCCGGCGCCCATGGTGACCACCAGGTCACCGGGGCGGGCGCGCGCTGCCATCGCCGGCGCCGCGGCCGACCAGGAGGGCTCGAAGGCCACCGCGTCGGCCGGCAACGGCACCGCGTCGGCGACCAGCGCGCCGGTCACCCCGGGCACCGGGTCCTCGCGGGCGCCGTACACCTCCATCACCACGACCTGGTCGGCCAGGCCGAGCGCCTCGCCGAAGCCCGCGGCGAACTGCGCCGTCCGGCTGTAGAGGTGCGGCTGGAAGAGCACCAGCAGCCGCCCCGGGCCGGTGACCGCCCGGGCCGCCCGCAGCTGCGCGGCGACCTCGGTCGGGTGGTGGGCGTAGTCGTCGTAGACCCGGACGCCGGCGGCGACGCCCTTGAGCTCGAACCGCCGGTGCACGCCGCCGAACCGGCCCAGCCCGCCGATCAGCCCGGCCGCGGGCAGCCCGAGCTCGAGCCCGGCCAGCAGCGCCGCGGCGCTGTTGAGGGCCATGTGCGCCCCGGGCAGCCGGATGTGCACCTCACCGAGGGACTGCCCGTCGAGGACGGCGGTGAACCGCGTGCCGTCCGGGGCCACCCGCAGGTCCACCAGCTGCAGGTCCGCGCCGGGATGCTGCCCGTAGGTGCGCAGCCGCGCCGACGTACCGGCCGCGACCTCGGCCAGCCGGGCCGCGCCCGGGTCGTCGGCGCAGAGCACCAGGAACCCGTCGGCGGCCACGGTGCGCACGAACGCGTCGAACGCCTCCTCGACCGCGGCCAGGTCGCCGTAGTTGTCCAGGTGGTCGGCCTCGACGTTGGTGACGATGGCCCCGTGCGGCGCCAGCAGCAGGAACGACCGGTCGCTCTCGTCGGCCTCGGCCAGGAAGACGTCGCCCTGCCCGGCGTGCGCGTTGGAGCCGGACTCGTTCAGGGTGCCGCCGATGGCGAACGACGGGTCGACGCCGCAGGCCTGGACGGCGACGGTGAGCATCGACGTCGTCGAGGTCTTCCCGTGCGTGCCGGCCACCGCGACGCTGCGCCGCCCGGCCATCACCGCGGCCAGCGCCACTGCGCGCGGCACCACCCGCAGGTGCCGCTCACGGGCCGCCACCAGCTCGGGGTTCTCCGCCCGGATCGCGGTGGAGACCACGACGGTCGCGGCGTCGCCGAGGTGCGCGGCATCGTGGCCGACCTCCACCCGGGCGCCGAGCGCGGCGAGCCCGCGCATCGTCGAGGAGTCGCGGCGGTCGGTGCCCGACACCCGCAGCCCGCGGGCCAGCATGATCCGGGCGATGCCGCTCATGCCGGCCCCGCCGATGCCGATGAAGTGCACGGCGCCGAAGTCGGCCAGCGCGGGGATCGGGTCCTTCCACGCCGCGACGTCCGCGGCGCTCATCGCTCCACTCCGGACTCGTTCCGCTCCTCGGTCGCTGGCGCTCCCTGCGATGCTCGCTCACCCGTCGTGTTCGCGGCGCTCATCGCTCCACTCCGGACTCGTTCCGCTCCTCGGTCGCTGGCGCTCCCTGCGATGCTCGCTCACCCGTCGTGTTCGCGGCGCTCATTGCTCCACCACCTCCAGCACCATGTCCGCCAGCCGCTCGTCGGCGTCCGGGGTGCCGGCGGCCGCGGCGTTCGCGGCCAGCGCGGCCAGCGCCGCCGGGTCGGTGAGGAGCGGGACCAGCCGGTCGGTGACCCAGGCCGGGCTGAGCTCGGCGTCGTCCACCAGCAGCCCTCCCCCGGCCTCGACCACCGGCAGCGCGTTGAGCCGCTGCTCGCCGTTGCCGATGGGCAGCGGGACGAAGGCCCCCGGCAGACCCACCGCGGACAACTCGGCGACGGTGACCGCCCCGGACCGGCAGAGCGCCAGGTCGGCGGCGGCGTAGGCGAGGTCCATCCGCTCGAGGTAGTCGACCAGGACGTAGGGCGCGGCACCGGCCGGCCGGGCCGGGACGGTGACGTCGGTGTTCTTCGGCCCCCGGGCGTGCAGGACCTGCACCCCCGCGGCGGTGAGCGCGTCGGCGGCGGCGACCGCGGCCCGGTTCAGCGAGGCGGCGCCCTGCGAGCCCCCGAACACCAGCAGCGTGGGGCGGTCGGCGTCCAGCCCGAAGGCGGCGCGGGCCTCGGCGCGCAGACCCGCCCGGTCGAGGTGGCTGATCGAGGGGCGCAGCGGCATGCCGACGTGCTCACCGGCGTGCAGCGGCGTCCCGGCGGTGCTCACCGCCACCCGGGCGGCCAGCCGCGCGCCGACCCGGTTGGCCAGGCCCGGCAGCGGGTTGCCCTCGTGCACGACGACCGGGACCCCGGCGCGGCGGGCGGCCAGGTAGGCGGGCAGGGCGACGTAGCCGCCGAACCCGACCAGGACGTCGGCACCGAGCCCGGTGAGCAGCGCGCGGGTCTCGGCGACCGCGCGCCACACCCGCGCGGGCACCCTCAGCAGGTCCGGCGTCGGCTTGCGCGGCAGCGGGACCGGCGGGATCAGCCGCAGGTCGTAGCCGCGGGCCGGGACCAGCCGGGTCTCCAGGCCTCGGGCGGTGCCCAGGCAGGTGACCTGCACGGCGGGGCCGCCGCCGGGGGCGGTGCGGCGGGTGAGGGCGTCGGCGAGGGCGAGCATCGGCTCGACGTGCCCGGCGGTGCCCCCGCCGGCGAGCACGACGTGCACCGGCCGGGGGACGGGCAGCGCCGGGGCGGCCGAGGGCTCAGCCGCTCCGGGGGTGCCTGGGGCGGGCTGGGGGTGGGTCACTGCAGACGTCCTGGCCGTTCCGTTCTCGGGGGGTGGGGCCGCGTCGCCGGCCGGACCCGCGCAGCGGGCAGCTCACCGGACCGCGGGCGTTCGCGGGGCACGTCCCGGAGGACGGGTCCTGCGGGGGACGCGGGCCGGGTGCGGACGGTCGGGCGGTCACCGGCGTTCGGCCGGCCGGTGACAGTCTGCCGCTCCGCAGCCCGCCGCCGCTCGTCCGGGGTGTCCCGCCGCGGGTCGGGCCACCGGCGCGGCGGGGGTGCGGCGCCCCGGCCGCGGCCGGCCGCCGGCGGGGCGGGCACCCGGGTCACCGTGCGCCCGTCGTGCCGGTCGGGACGGCGGGCCGGGCCGACGTCGCGGCCGAGGTCGCGGGCGAGGTCGCGGGCGAGGTCACGGCGGCGCGCACCGCCCCGGCGGCCGCGCCGACGGCGGGCGGGCACCGGGTCGACGGCGGCCGACGGGACGGGGAGCAGCAGCCGGGCGAGCCGGCCGCGCGGCTGGCTGCGCTGGAACGCGATCGCCGCGGGTTCGGCCCGGGCGAACCTCGCCAGCAGGCCGATCACGAACAGGGTGAGCACCAGCGACGTCCCGCCGGCCGAGATCAGCGGCAGGGTGACCCCGGTGACCGGCAGCAGGCCCACGACGTAGCCCATGTTCATGGTGGCCTGGCCGATCAGCCAGACGGTGATCGCGATGCTGGCCAGCTGGATGAACCGGTCGGTCGAGCGGCGGGCGATCCGGAAGCCGGCCCAGCCGAGGATCCCGTACAGGCAGACGACGACGAGGCAGCCGAGGAAGCCCAGCTCCTCGCCGATGATCGCGAAGATGTAGTCGGACTCGGCGTGCGGCAGCAGGTTCCACTTCATCGCGCTGTTGCCCAGACCGACGCCCCAGAAGCCGCCGGTGGCCAGCGCGTACAGCCCGTGGCAGGCCTGGTAGCCGCTGTCGCTGGCGTCGGCGCACGGGTCGATGAAGCCGGTGACCCGGGCCATCCGGTACGGCGCGAGGGCGACCATCAGCGCGACCACGACCCCGACCGCCAGCACGGCGACCCCGACCCAGCGGCGGGAGAGCCCGCCGGACCACATCAGCCCGGCGACGACCAGCAGCAGGCTGACCACCGCGCCCATGTCCGGCTCGGCGAGGAGCAGCAGGCTCATCAGGAGGAAGACCGGCAGCACCGGCACCAGCAGCGACTTCGTCGTCAGGTACTTCTCCCGGACGGCGATGACGTGCGCGCCCCACAGCGCGAAGACCAGCTTGGCCAGCTCGGAGGGCTGGAAGTTGGTGAACCCCAGGTTGAACCAGGCGCGCGCGCCGTTGAGCTCCAGGCTGACGCCGGGGATGGGCACCAGCACCAGGGCCAGCAGCCCGAACACGACCAGCATGGCCGGGCCCGACCAGCGGCGCAGCCGGCCGATCGGCAACCGGAGCGCCACCAGCATGCCGAGCAGCCCGACGACGGCGAACCCGATCTGGCGCACGCCGGGCAGCCAGGCCGGCTGCCCGGCCTTGGCGGCCTCGATCGAGGAGGCGGAGAAGACCATCACCAGGCCGACGACCAGCAGCAGGCCGGCCGAGCCGAGCACCAGGTGCGAGCTGGTCATCGGGCCGTCCAACCAGGCTGGCCCGCGCAGCCGGAGGCCCCCCTGCCCCCCACCGCCCGCAGGCTCGCGGCGGGACCCCGCAGGGGGCCGGGAGCGCTCCCGCGTGCTGGCCGTCACCGCGGTCAGCCCAGCGCGCGGACTGCGTCGGCGAAGGCCCGGCCGCGGTGCGCGTAGTCGGTGAAGACGTCCATCGAGGCGGCGGCGGGGGCCAGCAGCACGGTGTCCCCGGGACGGGCCAGCCGGACGGCGGCCGCCACGACCTCACGCATCACCCGGTCCCCGTCCGTCACATCCGTCACGTCCCCATCGTCGCCGCTGGGGACCACGGTGCGCGGGACCGACGGGGCGTGTCGCGCCAGCGACCTGGCCAGCTGCTCCCGATCGCGGCCCAGCAGCACCACCCCGGCCAGCCGCGGCGCGACCGCGGCGACCAGCGGGTCGACGTCGGCACCCTTGAGCAGACCACCGGCGATCCACACCACCCGCGGGTAGGAGGCCAGCGAGGCGCCGGCGGCGTGCGGGTTGGTCGCCTTGCTGTCGTCGACGAAGTCCACGCCGTCGACGCTGCCGACCAGCACGTTGCGGTGCGCGCCGCCCCGGAAGGCGGCCAGGCCGCGGCCGACCGACGCCGCGTCAACGCCGGCGGCCCGGCCCAGCGCCGCGGCGGCCAGCGCGTTGACCGTGTTGTGCGGCCCGCGGACCTGCAGCGCGTCGACCTCGGCCAGCAGCTCCCCGGCGGGCGTGGGGCTGAACGCGCGGTCGACCAGCGCACCGGCCCGGACGCCCAGCTGACCGCGGGCCGGCTCGCCCAGGGTGACCGTCACCGGGTGCCGGTGCCGGGCCACCAGCGAGGACGCCACCGGGTCGCCGGCATCGGCCACCGCCACCGGGGCCAGCCGGATCAGCCGGGCCTTGGCGTCGCGGTAGGCGTCGAAGCTGCCGTGCCAGTCGACGTGGTCGTCGGCGACGTTGAGCACCGCGGCAGCCGCCGGGGCGATGGAGCTCGACCAGTGCAGCTGGAAGCTGGACAGCTCCACCGCGACGGCGTCGTAGGCCGGCCGGCCGTCGGCGTCGACGGCGGTGACCACCTCGACCAGCGGCCGCCCGACGTTGCCCGCGGCGACCGCGCGCAGGCCGCCGGCCCGCAGCACGGACTCGAGCATGGTGACCGTCGTGGTCTTGCCGTTGGTGCCGGTGACCGCGTACCAGGGCGCCGGCTCGCCGTCGGGCCCGGGCACCCGCAGCCGCCAGGCCAGCTCGGGCTCGCCGACGACCTCCAGCCCCCGGCCGGCCGCGGCCACCAGCAGCGGGTGGTCCGGTCGCCAGCCCGGCGAGGTCACCACCAGGTCGACGTCCTCCGGCGGGACGGTCAGCGGGCCGAGCCAGCGCGCACCTGCCGCGACGAGCTCGGCCACGACGGCCGGCTCGGCGGCGTCGGTGAGGGCGACGTCGTCGCCACGGGCCAGCAGCACCCGGGCCGCGGCCGCGCCGGAGACCCCCAGGCCCGCGACCAGGACGGTGGTCATCGGCCTACAGCCCCGCGAAGGAGAGCCAGTCGGCGTAGAACAAGCCGATCCCGAAGGCGACCGCCATGCCGGTGACCAGCCAGAACCGCACGATCACCGTGTTCTCCGTCCAGCCGGCCAGCTCGAAGTGGTGGTGCAGTGGCGCCATCCGGAACACCCGCCGCCGGGTGGCCCGGAAGAACGCGACCTGGATGACCACCGAGAGCGTCACCGCGACGAAGAGCCCGCCCAGCACGACCAGCAGCAGCTCGGTGCGGGTGACGATCGCCAGCCCGGACATCAGCCCGCCCAGCGCCAGCGAGCCGGTGTCGCCCATGAAGATCCGCGCCGGGGAGGTGTTCCACCACAGGAAGCCCAGGCAGGCGCCCATCGCCGACGCCGCGATCAGGGTGACGTCCAGCGGGTCCCGCACGGTGTAGCAGCCCTCGATGGCCAGCGCCGAGCTGCAGTCGTGCCCGAACTGCCAGAACGAGATGATCACGTAGGAGGCGAACACCATCGCCGAGCAGCCCGCCGCCAGGCCGTCCAGCCCGTCGGTGAGGTTCACCGCGTTGGAGAACCCGGCGATGAACAGGTACGCGACCACGACGAACAGCACCGTCGGCAGCACCAGCGGCTCGATGTCGCGGACGAAGGAGATCGCGGTCGTGGCCACCGCCGTGCCGCCGTCGTCCTCGACCAGCGCGAGCACCGCGAAGGTGACCCCGACGACCAGCTGGCCGACCAGCTTGGCGGTCTTGTTCAGCCCCAGGCTGCGCCGGTACCTGATCTTGAGGTAGTCGTCGAGGAAACCGACGGTGCCCAGCCCGACCATCAGGAACAGCAGCAGCAGGCCGGTGGCGGTGACGCCGCGGCCCTCCTGGTTGAGCAGGAACAGGTGGGCCACCAGGTAGCCCAGCACCGTGGCCAGCACCATGACGGTGCCGCCCATGGTGGGCGTGCCCTTCTTGGACAGGTGGCTCTCCGGGCCATCGTCCCGGATCTCCTGCCCGAAGCCGTGCTGGCGGAAGGCCTTGATCGCCAGCGGGGTCACCAGGATCGAGACGATCAGCCCGACGGCCGCCGCGATGAGGACCGACTTCACGAGGCCTGCCCGTCCGCCAGGAGGTCGGCGGCCAGCTGCTCGAGCCCGTAGGACCGCGAGGCCTTCACCAGGACGACGTCGTCGGCGCCGAGCTCCGCGGTCAGCAGCTGCAGGGCCGCCTCCCTGTCCGGCACGTGCTGCACGCTGTCCAGCGCTCCGTCCTCCTGTCCTCCCCCGTCCCCCGCCGACCGCTCGGCGAGGGCTCCGGTGTGCAGTCCGACGGCGTCCGCGCCGACGGAGACCAGCAGGTCCACCCCGGCGCGCACCACGTCCCGGCCCAGCCGGGTGTGCTCGGCCTCCGCGCCCGTCCCGAGCTCCCCCATGGCGCCCAGCACGGCGATCCGCCGTCGTCCGGGCAGCCGGGTCAGCGCCGCGAGGGCGGCACGCATCGACTCGGGGTTGGCGTTGTAGGCGTCGTTGACCACGGTCACCCCGTCGGCCCGCCGGCTGACCTCCATCCGCCAGCGGCTGCGCGGCCCCGCGGCCGACAACGCCGCGGCCACCGCACCGGGGGTCATGCCGGCCGCCAGGGCCGCAGCAGCGGCGGACAGCGCGTTGGCGACGTGGTGCGCGCCGACCACCTGCAGCGCGACCGGGTGCTGCTCGCCGCCGGCGACCAGGGTGAACCGCGCGCGGGCAGCGTCGTCGAGGTCGACGTCGACGGCCCGGACGTCGGCGTCCGCGCCGAGCCCGGTGGTGACCACCCGGGCGGCGGTGCGGGGGGCCATGCCGATCACCCGCGGGTCGTCGGCGTTGAGCACGGCGGTGCCCTCGGCGGGCAGCGCCTCGACCAGCTCGCCCTTGCTGGCGGCGATCACCTCGGCGCTGCCGAACTCGCCGAGGTGCGCGGAGCCGACGTTGAGCACGACGCCGATGTCCGGGCGGGCGATCCGGCACAGCCGGGCGATGTGCCCGGGGCCGCGCGCACCCATCTCCAGCACCAGCGACCGGGTGCCGGTGCCGGCGCTGAGCACGGTGAGCGGCAGGCCGATGTCGTTGTTGAAGGAGCCCTCCGGGCTGACGGTGGGCCCTGCGGCGGCGAGCACCTGCCCGAGCAGGTCCTTGGTCGAGGTCTTGCCCGAGGAGCCGGTGATCCCGACGGTGACCAGGCCGCCGTCGACCAGCCGGCGGTGCACGGCGCCGGCCAGCCGGCCCAGCGCCTCGACCGGGTCGGGGACGACGACGACCGGCAGCCCGGGGGCGGGCCGGGTGGCCAGCGCGCCGGCCGCGCCGGCCGCGGCGGCAGCCGGCAGGAAGTCCGCGCCGTCGACCCGCTCGCCGGGCAGCGCCACGAACAGGTCGCCGGCGGCCAGGGCCCGCGAGTCGGTGCGCACCGCCCCGGTGACGACGGCGGAGGGGTCCCCGGCCAGCTCGCCGCCGGCGGCCGCGGCCACCTCGGCGAGGGTCAGCTCGATCATGCGTCCACCGTCCGGGCCCCGGGGCCCTGCTCGAGCACCTCGCGGAGCACGTCTCGGTCGTCGAACGGCAGCACCTGACCACCCACCTCCTGGCCGGTCTCGTGACCCTTGCCGGCCACCAGCAGGGTGTCACCCGGCCGTGCCCGCGCGACGGCCGCCGCGAGGGCGGCCCGCCGGTCACCGATCTCCAGCACCTCCGCGCGCCGGTCGGCGGGCACCTCCTCGGCGCCCGCGCGCACGGCGGCCCGGATGGCGGCGGGGTCCTCCGATCGCGGGTTGTCGTCGGTGATCACCAGGACGTCGCTGCCGGCCGCGGCGGCGGCGCCCATGGCCGGGCGCTTGCCGGGATCGCGGTCACCACCACAGCCCAGCACGGTGAGCAGCCGCCCGCCCGTCGCGGCGCGCAACGAGGCCAGCGCGGTCTGCACCGCGTCCGGGGTGTGCGCGTAGTCGACGACGGCGACGAAGCGCTGGCCGGCGTCCACCGGCTCCATCCGCCCGGGGACCACGGTGTCGGCCAGCCCGGCCAGCGCGACCTCGGGCGGCACGCCCACGGCGTCCAGCAGGGCGACGGCGAGCACGGCGTTGGCGACGTTGAAGCCCCCCGGCAGCCGGAGCCGGCCCGGCCAGCTGCGCCCGCCGGGACCGTGCAGGGTGAACGTCGAGCCGCCGGTGCCGAGGGCGGCGACGTCGGTGGCCGACCAGTCGGCGGCGGCCCCGGAGGTGCTCACGGTGACCGTGCCGGGCTTGACCAGCCGGCGCCCGGCGGGGTCGTCGACGTCGACGACCTCGACCGCGGCGCGCCCGTCGAACAGCAGCGCCTTGGCCTGGAAGTAGCTCTCCGGGTCACCGTGGAAGTCCAGGTGGTCGCGGGAGAGGTTGGTGAACCCGGCCGCGGCGAACCGGACGCCGTTGACCCGGCCCATCACCAGCGCGTGGCTGGAGACCTCCATGACCACCGCCCGGACGCCGGAGGCCACCATCGACGCCAGCAGCGCGTGCAGGTCGGTCGCCTCCGGGGTGGTCCGGGTGCTGGGGAGGGCCGTGGTCACCGGGTTGCCCTCGGCGTCGCGACCGCGGGTCCGGGTCTGCACGGTGCCGATCAGCCCGCTGGTCCAGCCGGCCGCGGCCAGCCCCGCCTCGACCAGGTAGCTCGTCGTCGTCTTGCCGTTGGTGCCGGTGATGCCCAGCACGGTCAGCTGCTCGCTGGGCCGGCCGTGCACCCGGGAGGCGACCGCGCCCAGGACCCCCCGCGGGTCGTCCACGACACAGGTCGGCAGCCCGGTGGCGCGGGCCTCGGCCTCCCCCGCGCCGTCGGTGAGGACGGCGACCGCACCGCGCGCGGCGGCGTCGGTGGCGTACCGGGCGCCGTGCGTGCGGGCGCCGGGCAGCGCGGCGTAGAGGTCACCGGGCCCGACCGTGGTCGACGCGAGGGTCACCCCGCGCACCGTGGTGGCGGGGTCGCCCTGGACCGGCGGACCCACCAGGTCGGCCAGTTCGGCGAGGGAGAGCGGGCGGATCCCCGCAGGCCGGGGAACCGACCCGGGCACGGTCGGACTCACGGGGCTCCAATCTACCGGCGGCGACCCCCGGGGCCCGATGACCACCGGTTCGTCCTCGTGTCGGTCGCTCCCGCCCCCCGGGCCGCCGGGCCGGGGTCGGTCGACGGATCAGTCGACCTGGAGGGTGAAGGTCGGGCGCGGCGTCCCCGAGGGGACCACGCCCCCCGCGGTGAGCGCGTAGCGCATGACGTCGGAGAAGACCGGTGCGGCGACCTGGCCGCCCTCCGCCTCGCTGGTCGGGCGCTCCAGGTCGACCGCGACCACGTACTGCGGGTCGTCGGCCGGCGCGTAGCCGACGAAGGTGGTGAAGTAGCCGCCGCCGGCGTAGCAGCCGCAGTCGGGGTTGGCCCGCTGCGCGGTGCCGGTCTTGCCGACCACCCGGAAGCCGTCCACCTCGCCCAGCGGCGCGGTGCCGCCCTTGCCGACCACCGCCTCCAGCATGTAGGTCAGCTGGCCGGCGGTGTCCGCGCTGACCACCCGGGTGGCCGCCGGCCGGGGCGCCGCGGTGACCGTGCCGTCGGCGGCGGTGACCGAGGAGACGACCCGCGGCGGGATGCGCACGCCCCCGTTGGCCAGGGTCTGGTAGACCGAGGCCATCTGCAGCGTGGTCACCGACACGCCCTGCCCGATCGGCACGTTGGCCGCGCGGCTCTCGGTCCAGTCGGCCGAGGGCTCGAGGATGCCGGCGCTCTCCCCGGGCAGCTCGATGCCGGTCTCCGAGCCGATGCCGAAGGCCCGCAGGTAGCGTTCCAGCGTGCTGTTGCCGACCTCGCGGGCCAGCATGATCGCGCCGACGTTGCTGGACTTGGCCAGGATGCCGGTGACGGTGAACTTGATCGGCGCGTGGTCGTGCGCGTCGGTGACGACGGCGTCCCCGGCCTGGATGTGCCCGTTGACGTCGAGGACAGTGTCCTTGGTGGCCTTGCCCTGGTCGATGGCGGCGGCCAGCGTCACGGCCTTCATCACCGAGCCGGGCTCGTAGACGTCGGAGACCACCGGGTTGCCCAGCAGGTCCGGGTCGGTCTCGTTGTAGTGCCCGGGGTCGTAGCCGGGGCAGCCGGCCATCGCGGCGACCTCGCCGGTGTGCACGTCCAGCACCACGGCCGAGGCCGACTTGGTGGCGCCGTCCGCGCAGGCCGCGTCGAGCCGCTGCTGCACCACGAACTGCAGGTCCTCGTCGAGGGTGAGCTGCACGGTGCCGCCGTCGGTGGCGGAGGTGGACTCGTCGATGCCCGAGGGGATCTGGTTGCCGCTGCCGTCGACCTCGACCCGCTTCTCGCCGTCGGTGCCGGCCAGCACGTCCTGGTAGGTCTGCTCGATGCCGGCCAGCCCACCGCCGTCCTTGCCGACGAACCCGACGACCTGACCGCCGACGGCGCCGGCCGGGTACAGCCGGACGGGGTCGTCCTCGAAGGCGAGGCCGGCCCGGGTGGCCAGCGGCAGCGCCCGGACCTGGTCGGTGACGTCGGTGGCCACCTGGTCGGCCAGCACGACGTACCGGCCGTCCCGGGAGAGCTTCTCCACCAGGTCGGCGACCGGCACCCCCAGCAGGGTGGTGAGCGCCAGCGCGGTGCGGGTCGGGTCGGTGACGACGGAGGGGTCGGCGGTGACCCGCTCGGCGTCCACGGAGTAGGCGAGCACGTTGCCGGTGTGGTCGGTGATCTCCCCGCGGACGGCCTCGATCGGGTAGGTGCGCATCCGGTCGTTGGTGGCGGCCTGGGCGTAGGAGGCACCGTCGACGCCCTGCAGGACGACCAGCCGGCCGACGACGACCACCAGCAGGGCGATGAGGAACACCAGCCCCCACCGGTTGCGCTGGTCCCGCTGCAGCATGCCCAGCGGCTGCCGTCGCCGGCTGCCCGCCTCCCGGCGCGGCCGCAGGTCGCCGCGGCCGGCCGGGCCGATGCCGCGGCCGGGGGTGCGCCGCACGCCGCTGGGCCGGAAGGGCGGCGGTGGTCCTGCTGGCGGCACGGCTCAGTCCCCCGGTGTGGGTGTGGCGGGGGCAGGGACGGCGGGCGGCGCCGGCGTGGCGGTGCCCAGCAGCACGGAGCTGCCGTCGGGCTGCAGCACCAGGTGCGCGGCCGCCCCGGGCGGGACCAGGCCGGCGGCGGTGGCGACCCGGGCGAGCTCGGCAGCGGTGTCGGCGGCGATCACCTGCTGCTCCAGCCGAGCGACCTCCTCGGCCTGCTCGGCGTTGGCCTGGCGTTGCTGGGTGGCGTCCAGGGAGTCCACCGCGACGGCGGTGTTGAGCAGCAGCAGACCGAGCACGGTGGCGACCAGCAGCCCGACCAGCAGCGCCACGAACGGCGCCCGGCGGCGTCCGGTCCGGCGGGCCCGGGCGGGCACCCGGGTGGGCGTGGTGCGGGCCGGTGGCACCAGGCGCAGGTGCGGACCGGACGGCACCGCCCCGGTGCGCCGGGTCGGGCCGGTCCGCGGCACGTGCACCGGACCGGTGGTGGCCCGGGAGGTGGACCGGGCCGAGGTGCGGGCGGTGCTGCGGGCGCTGGAGCGCGCGGTGCGCGCGGACGACGTCCGGGCCGGCTGGGTCACGACGCCCGCCGGACGCGCTCGGCGGCGCGGACCCGCGCCGAGGCGGCCCGCGGGTTGACCGCGAGCTCGTCGTCGTCGGGGGCCTCTCCCCCGCGGGTCACCAGCTTCAGCACGGGGGCGTGCTCGGGCATCGGCACCGGCATCCCCGGCGGCGTCCGGTCGACCGCCTCGGCGGCGAGGGTCTGCTTCACGATGCGGTCCTCGAGGGAGTGGAAGCTGATGACGACGACCCGGCCTCCGACGGCCAGCGCATCGATGGCCGCGGGCAGCGCCCGGGTGAGCGCACCGAGCTCGTCGTTGACCTCGATGCGCAGGGCCTGGAAGGTCCGCTTGGCCGGGTGGCCGCCGGTGCGGCGGGTCGCGGCGGGGATCGACTCCCGCACCAGCTCGGCGAGCCGCCGGGTGTCGGTGAACGGCTCGCGGGCCCGCTCGCGCTCGATGGCCGAGGCGATCCGGCCGGCGAAGCGCTCCTCGCCGTAGACCTTGAGGACCCGGGTCAGCTCACCGCGGGTGTAGGTGTTGACGACGTCCGCGGCGGTGCGCGGGCCGGACGGGTCCATCCGCATGTCCAGCGGGGCGTCGGTGGAGTAGCTGAAGCCGCGGGTCGGCCGGTCCAGCTGCAGCGAGGAGACGCCGAGGTCGAAGAGCACGCCCTGGACCTCCCCGACGCCGAGGGTGGCCAGCACGTCGGGCAGCTCGTCGAACACCGCCGGCACGAGGGTGGCCCGGTCGCCGAACCCGGCGGCGGCGATCCGGGCACCGGCCTCGGCGCGCGCGTCGGGGTCGCGGTCCAGCCCGATCAGCCGGAGCCCGGGGTGGGCGGCGAGCAGCGCCAGGGAGTGCCCGGCCAGGCCGAGCGTGCAGTCGACCAGGACGGCGCCGTCGACGGCGAGGGCCGGGGCGAGCAGCTCGACGACCCGGTCGAGGAGGACGGGGACGTGCAGCGCGGGCCCGGCGGGCTCGTGGCTGCTCATCGACTGGCTCCTCGGGGGCTCTGGGTGACGGTTCGCTCTCCGCGGTGGGGTCCGGTCGGGCGGGCGGTGGGGAGGAGTGGGGCGGGTGGAGCGGGGTGGCGCCCCGGTGGGACGCCCGCCCTGGCCCGCCGCCCCGCAGGGCCCGCCTGGCGCCGGGGAAGCGGTACCAGGTGGAGCCCTGCCGGGGTGGTGGGGCGGGTGGAGCGATCGGTGGTGGGGCGAGTGGGGCGATCAGCGGTGGGGCGATGGGGCGCCCGTGCTGTGGTGCTGTCCTGCGAGGTGGCGTCGAGCCGGGGGGAAGTCGGCTCGCTGCCCTCTGTCGGTCGAGCCGCGGGGAAGTCGGCTCGACCGGGGTGCTTGCTGGTCTCGGTGGTGCGGTCGGGTGGGCGGGGAGCTGTCCGCGGGTCAGGACAAGGTCGGCATCCCCTCGCTCTCCATCGCCGCGAAGACGGCCTCCTGCTCGGCCTCGTAGGCGGCCCAGGTGGCGGCGTCCCAGATCTCGAAGCGGGTGTCGACGCCGACGACCACGACGTCGCGGTCCAGGCCGGCGTACTCCCGCAGGGTGGCCGGGATGGTGATCCGGCCGGTCTTGTCGGCCTCGACCTCGACCATCGAGCCGAAGCTCATCCGGGCGTGCATGCGGGCGACGTTGGTGTCCGCGGGCGCCATCTGCTTGAGGGCGGCGCTCTGCTCGGCGACCCGGGCCATGGTGAGGCCGTAGATGCAGCGCTCCTGGCCCTTCTTGATCACCATGCCGCCGGCCACGAGCTCGCGGTAGCGGACAGGGAGGGCGAGCCGGCCCTTCTCGTCGAGCCGCAGGGGGTAGCTGCCGACGAACACCGGATCACCCCCAACATCTGTCCTCCTGTGGTCGTGCCGGGCACCATCCGTGGTCCCCGCCTCCCCATTGCGCGACACAGTAGCCCACTGCTCCCCACTGGACACCACTTTCCGCCGTGTCGCCCCCGTCCCCCCACCAGCCCCCACCAGAGGGCTGCCGCCGTCCTCGTGAAGGACCCCGCCGCGACCGCACGACGCGGCCCGGCGCTGCGCTGCGCTGACCAGTCACCTCCGTCCGAAACCCACGTACCGTGGGACCGGTGACGGAGAGCACGGCCGCGCTGGACGCCGCAGGGACCACCGCCCCACCGACCTCCGGCACCGAGGTGACCGGACCGTCCGACGGCACGGAGATCGACGTCGCCGCCGAGGGCGCCCGGCTCGCCGCCGCCATCAGCCGGGTGGTGGAGGGCAAGCCCGACGTCGTCCGGCTCGCGCTGGCCGTCCTGCTCGCCGAGGGCCACCTGCTGATCGAGGACGTGCCGGGGGTGGGCAAGACCACGCTGGCCAAGGCGCTGGCCCGCTCGATCGACGGCAGCGTGCGGCGCATCCAGTTCACGCCGGACCTGCTGCCCAGCGACGTCACCGGGGTGGCCGTCTACGACCAGGAGTCCCGGGCCTTCGAGTTCAAGCCCGGCGCGGTCTTCGCCAACGTGGTCGTCGCCGACGAGATCAACCGCGCCTCTCCGAAGACCCAGTCCGCCCTGCTGGAGTGCATGGAGGAGCGGCAGGTCACCGTCGACGGGGTCACCTACGAGCTGGCCCGGCCGTTCATGGTCGTCGCCACCCAGAACCCGCTGGAGATGGAGGGCACCTACCCCCTCCCGGAGGCCCAGCGGGACCGCTTCACCGCCCGGGTGTCGATGGGCTACCCGGACCGGGACGCCGAACTGGCGATGCTCGACGAGCGCGCCACCACCGACCCGCTCACCGACCTGACGCCGGTCACCGACGCCGCCGCGATCCGCCGGCTGGTGGCCGCCGTGGGCCGGCTGCACGTCGCCGAGCCGCTGCGCCGCTACGTGGTCTCCCTGGTGGAGGCCACCCGCCGCTCCCCCGACCTGCGGCTGGGCGCCTCCCCGCGGGCCGGCCTGCAGCTGCTCCGGGCCGCCCGGGCCACCGCGGCGCTGGCCGGCCGCGACCACGTCCTCCCCGACGACGTGCAGGCGATGGCCGTGCCGGTGCTCGCGCACCGGCTGCTGCTGACCCCCGACGCCGCCCTCGCCCGGCGGGACACCCAGCGGGTGGTCACCGACCTGCTCGCCACCGTCCCCGTCCACCGCGGCCGCTGAGCCCGGCACCGGAGCCTCGATGGCACGCACCCGCCTCGGCGACGCCGCCTCCACCCTCACCCTGCGCGGGCGCTGCCTGGTCGCTGCCGGGCTGACGCTGGGGCTCCTCGGCGTCGTGCTCGGCGAACGGGCACTCGTCCAGCTCGCGGTCTTCGTGCTGGCCCTCCCCGTGGTGTCCGCGGTCGGGGTGGCCCGCCAGCGGTTCCGGATCGCCACCCGGCGCACCCTGTCGGTGCCCCGGCTCCCCCGCGGCGAGGACGCCGACGTGCTGCTGGAGGTGGCCAACACCGACCGGCGGGCCGGCGGGCTGTGGCTGCTCACCGAGCAGCTGCCCCCCGAGCTGGGCAGCCGGCCGCACTTCGTGGTCGAGCGGCTGGCCAGCGGGGCGACCGCCCCGCTGCGCTACCGGCTGCACGGGAGCCGCCGCGGCCGCTTCCCGCTCGGCCCCGTCCGGTTGCGGCTGGTCGACCCGTTCGGGCTGGTGCTGCGCACCGCCGCGGGCAGCGACACCTCCACCCTGCTGGTCACCCCCCGGGTGCAGCCGCTGCAGGGCAGCGGCGCGCTGGCCGGTGCCGGGGGCAACGGGGGCGAGGGCTCCCGCCGGTCGATCGCGGTGCACGGCGAGGACGACGTCAGCACCCGGGAGTACCGCTACGGCGACGACCTCCGGATGGTGCACTGGCGGGCCACCGCGCGCACCGGCGAGCTGATGGTCCGGCTCGAGGAGCGCCCGTGGCGCGCCGCCGCGACCCTCCTGGTCGACACCCGGCTCGCCGCCCACCTCACCGGCGGCACCGTCCGCGGCCCGGTCGCCGACCCGGCCGCCCCCACCGACAGCCTGGAGTGGGTCGTGGAGGCCGCGGCCAGCATCGGGGTCCACCTGCTCCGCGGCGGCGCGGGGCTGCGCGTCCTCACCGACACCGGCGAACTCACCCCCTCCCTCGGGCGCGGTCCGCTGGGGCCGGAGGAGCTGCTCGAGCGGCTCGCCGAGGTCAGCGGCTCCCGGGCTCCCGGGCTGCAGACCGGGCTGGACCAGCTGCGCCGCGCCGACGTGGAGGGACCGGCCGTCTGCCTGCTCGGTCTGGTCGGCCCGGACGACGTGCACGCCCTGGCCCGCGTCCGCTCCGGCCCGGGCAGCGACGTCGCCGTCCTGCTCGACGCCCCGGCGTGGCTGGACGCCGGCGCGTCGCGGAGCCGCCGGCCGCTGGCCCCGTCCGCCCGGGCCGAGCTGGTCACCCGGCAGGAGCAGGCGATCGCCCTGCTGCGGTCCGCCGGCTGGCAGGTGGCCGCCGTCCGCCCGGACCAGGGCATCGCAGAGGTGTGGAGCCGGCTGGGCGGACCGGACGGCGGCCGGGTCCCGGTGGGGGGCTCCGGCACGGCACCGGTCGGCCAGGTGCCGGCATGAGCCGCCTCGCCGACGACCTCCCCCGCGCACCGCGGGACCACGCCGGCACCGCCCTCGCGGCCGGCGGCGGCGTCCTGCTCGGCTCGCTCGCCCTCGACCCGGTGTTCGCCGCGCGGAACTGGGTGCCGCCGGTGGTGCTGGCGGTCGCAGCGGTCACCCTCGGCGGGATCGCGCTGCGCGCCGCCTCCCGCCGGCTGCTGGACCAGCAGGGCACCGGCGCGGCGCTGATCGGCGCGCTGGGCCGCGTCGTCGTCCCGCTGGGCCAGCTGCTCCTCGTCCTCGTCGTGCTCGGCCGGGTCTTCGCCCCCGAGCACCTGCTGCTGGGGCTGCTGCCGACGCCCACCAGCATCGCCGACCTGGCCGGGGCGCTCGCCGACGGCGTGGACGAGATCGCCGAGCAGGCGACCCCGGCGCTGCCGCTCGACGGGCTGGTCGCGCTGACCACGCTGTTCGTCGCGCTGGTGGCACTGGCCGCCGACCTGCTGGCGGTGCCCGCGCGGCAACCGGCCCTGGGCGGCCTGGGCCTGCTCGTCCTCTACTGCGTCCCGGTCAGCACGGTGACCGGCAGCGTCGCCTTCCTCTCCTTCGCCGGCCCCGCCTGCGGGTTCGCCGTCCTGCTGTGGGCCGACCAGCGCGGCCGGCTGGTGGACAGCGCGCGCGGTGGCAGCGGCTCCCCGCTGGGCACCGCGACCCTCCCCGCCCTGCGCGCCGGGGTGATCGCCCTGGTGGCCGGGGTGGTGCTGCCGGTGTTCGTCCCCACCCTCGCCGAGGGCTCGCTGGCCAGCGGGTTCGGCGGGGCCGGCACCGGCAACGGGCTCGGCTCCTCCCTGGACCCGGTCGCCGAGATGGCAGGCCAGCTGAACCGGCCCGAGCCGATGGACCTCCTGCGGGTGGACGCCTCCGTCGAGGACCTGGGCTACCTGCGGGCGGTCGCCCTGGACGAGTACGGCGACAACGGCTGGCACATGTCCAACCTGGACGGCGAGGTGTCGATCGCCGACGACGCGACGCTCGCCCCGCTGCCCCGGGACGAGGGCAGCCGGGAGGTGCAGGCCCGGGTCACCGTCCTCGGCCACGACGACCAGTTCCTGCCGGTGGCCTACTCGCCGATGGACGTGGAGGTCGCCGGCGACGACGACGCGGCCTGGCGGTTCGACCAGGCGGGCACGACGATCTACGGCCGCGACGTGACCACCGGCGGTGCGACGTACCAGTTCTCCGCGGAGCAGCCCGAGCCGACGGTGCAGGACCTGGAGGCCGCCTCCGAGCTGGCCCCCGACGACCCGATGCTCCGGTACACCGATCTGCCGCCGATCGCGACCAGCGTCACCGACCTCGCCACCAACCTCACCGCGGACGCCGGCACGCCGTACGACCGGGTGCGCGCGGTGCTGACGCACTTCACCGACCCGGCCAACCGGTTCGTCTACAGCCTGTCCACCTCCCCGGGCACCACGGGCGACGACCTGGCCGACTTCCTGCGCCTCAAGCGCGGCTACTGCGAGCAGTACGCCGGGGCGATGGCCGTGCTGGTGCGGGCCGCCGGCGTCCCGGCCCGGGTCGTGCTGGGCTACACCCCCGGGCAGGTGCAGTCCGACGGCAGCCGGCTGGTGACCACGGACGACGCGCACGCCTGGGTGGAGGCGTACTTCGCCGGGCTGGGCTGGATCCCCTTCGACCCGACCCCGATCGCCGCCGACCGGGCGGTCACGCTGCCGTGGGCGCCGCGCACGGTGATCCCCGCCGACACCACCGCCGAGCCGACCGCCCCGAACGCCGGGGTGCCGGTGCCCGCCGGCCCCACCGCGACGATCGACCGGGACGACCAGTACGTGCCCGTCGACGTCGACGCGCTGCAGGACGACCGCCCGCTGGCCCCCTGGTTCGCCGGGGCCGGCGGGGCCGTGGTCCTGCTCGGGCTGCTCGCGACGCCCGGCGTGCTGCGCCGGCGCGTCCGGCGCCGGCGGCTGGCCGACGGGAGCCCCGGTGCGCTGTGGGACGAGCTGCTGGCGACCAGCGCCGACCTCGGCGTCGACGTGCCGGTCACCGGCACCACCCGCCAGGTCGCCCGCGACCTGGCCGAGTGGCTGTCCGGCACCGAGCCCGCGGCGGTCCCGGCGGTGCGCACCCTGGCCCTGGCCCAGGAGCGGGCGGTCTACGGACCGCCGACCAGCGCCGCGCCGGACCCCGGGTCGGCCACGGCGCTGCACACCGTCCGGCGGGCGCTGCTGCGGCGGGCCACCCGGGGGCAGCGGCTGCGGGCAGCGCTGTGGCCGTCCTCGACGCTGGCCGACGTGACCGGCTGGCTGTCCGCCCACACCCCCCGGCGGCTCCGCGCCGCCTGACGAAGGGCCCCTCGCCCCCCACCCTTCGCAAGCTCCGGGTGGGTCCCTGCGAGGGGGCCGTTCCAGCACGTCGACTGACCGCGATGGACTCGTGGGGAGGTCCCTGGACTACAGCAGCCGCCGTCCCTCGGGACGGCGGCTGCTGGTAGGTGTGTCGGCTACTGGTCGTAGCGGCGGCGGAAGCGCTCCTCGAGCCGGTTCTTCAGCGGCTGGCGACGGGCCTTGGGACCCTTGCCCTGCGCGGGGCCCGGCCGGCCGGCCGGGCCGGGAGCCGCACCGGGCTGGACGGCGCCGGTCGCGTTCTTGTAGTTGAGGATGCCCAGGACGGCTCCGGCGAACATGACCAGGAAGCCCAGCACGCCCAGCGGCCAGAACTCCAACGCCCCGATGACCAGGACTATCAGCCCCACGAGGACCAGTCCGATGCCGATCTGGAGCTTGCGTCGGGCCTTCTGACGGCGGTCGCCGGTACGTACCGTCGAAGCGAACTTCGGGTCGTCGTCGACGAGGGCACGCTCGATCTGCTCCAGCAGACGCTGCTCGTGCTCGGAGAGCGGCACGTCGACCTCCAGGTGCGCAGTGCTTCACAGCCACCGGCGGCAGTCCGCCCGCGGTGTCATCGAGGATACGAGCCGATTGCAGGCGGCGAAAGGCGAGTCGTCGCCGACACACCCGTCCGGACTGTCGACCACCCCCCAGCGGTGCCCGTCGCGGTGGGACGGCGGCTCAGCGACCCGCCCCCGGCGGAGGGCGACGGCGGCTGGGACCCGCCCCGGGCACGTGCGTCCGGGTGATCAGCGTGGCCGGCCGGACCGCGCCCGCGCCGAACCGGCGGGCCGCTCGGTCGGCGGCCAGCTCGGCGTCGCGCCGGCCGTGCTCCCGGGCGCCCAGCTCCAGCTGCCGGGCGGTCGCGCCGGCCTCCACCAGGCCCTCGGCCCGGACGCCGACCAGCCGGATCCGCGCCCGGTCCAGCCCCAGGGCGTCGAACAGCGCCCGGGCGGTCTCGTAGAGCTCCTGCCCGACGTCGGTGGGGACCGTGAGGGTGCGCGAGCGGGTGATCGTGGTGAAGTCGGCGAAGCGCACCTTGATGCTGACCGTGCGGGTGAGGTGGCCGGTCGAGCGCAGCCGCCCCGCCGTCCGCTCGGCCAGGTGCAGCAGTTCGCGGTGGATGACCGCCGGGTCGTCGACGTCGGTGCCGAACGTCTCCTCGGCCCCGGTCGAGCGGTCGGGTTCGTCGGGCACCACCCGGCGCGGGTCGCGCCCCCATGCCAGCTCGTGCAGGTGCGCGCCGGCGGCGTGACCGACGGCGCGCTGCAGGGTGCGCGCCGGGACGTGCGCCAGGTCGCCCACGGTGCGCAGCCCCAGCCTCAGCAGCACCTCTTCCGTCTTGGCCCCGACACCCCACAGGGCGCCGACCGGCAGGGGGTGCAGGAAGTCCATGACCTCGGCCGGCCGGACGACCAGCAGCCCGTCGGGCTTGGACCGGGTGGAGGCCAGCTTGGCGACGAACTTGCTGCCGGCCACCCCCACCGAGCAGGTGATGCCCTGCTCGTCGAAGACCCGGCCGCGGATGTACTCGCCGATCGCGACCGGGTCGCCCAGTCGCCGTCCCGCGCCGGAGACGTCGAGGAACGCCTCGTCCAGGCTGAGCGGCTCGACCAGCGGGGTGATCGACCGGAACAGCGCCATGACCGAGCGCGACACCTCGGCGTAGAGGGCCATGTCACCCGGGAGCACGGTGGCCGTCGGGCACAGCCGCAGGGCCCGGGAGGTCGGCATGGCGCTGTGCACCCCGTACCGGCGGGCCTCGTAGGTGGCCGAGGTGACGACCCCGCGGTTGCCCGTCCCGCCGACGATCACCGGGGTGCCGGCCAGCTCGGGGTGCCGGCGGACCTCCACGCTGGCGAAGAAGGCGTCCATGTCGACGTGCAGCACCGTGCAACCGATAGCGCGGTCGGACACCTGACACCCCCACTGCTTGTGGTCGAACACGTGTTCGAGAGGTTAGCCGATCATGCGGTGGTCCCACACGTCGACAGGCGCGCCGGACCGGATCGGAGGCGGCGCCGTGACCGCGCGGCGCACCGGCCGCACGGTCCCCACCGGCCGACCCGTCCGGACCCGGTGGCGCACGACCGGATCGAGCACCCACAGCAGGTGTGCGGCGACGATCTTCGCGGTAGAACTGCCCCAGGTGGTCTCCGTCCGGGGGCCACGACCACGACGATCGGAGGAGCCATGGCGCTCGACGACGACGACATGACCAGCACGGAGGGTCCCGCCGACGGCGGTGCCGAGGGCACCCCGGGTCAGCACGACGGCGGCGCCGATGGTGGCGCCGATGGTGGCGCCGATGGTGGCGCCGACGGCGGTGCCGACGGCGGTGCGGATGGTGGCGCTGACGGCGGTGCCGACGGTGGCGCGGACGGCGGTGCCGACGGTGGCGCCGACAGCGGGGCCGAGGGCCCGGCCGACTCCGGTGCGGCCGACGGCGGCGCAGCCGGTGTGCACGACGGTGGCGCGGACGGCTCGGCCTGAGCGTGCCTGACCCGGAACGGCAGGACCGGGCGTCGTCCTCCACCTCGGAGGGCGACGCCCGCCCCGCGTTGCGTCGCTGCATCCGCGTCGACCCGGAGGTCTTCGCCACCGAGCACTGGGCCCGCCGCCCGCTGCTGTCCACCGCCGAGCAGCTCGGCGGCACCTTCACCGACCTGCTGACCCTCGACGCGGTCGACGAGCTGCTCAGCACCCGTGGGCTGCGCACGCCGTTCCTGCGGATCGCCAAGGACGGCGCCGTCGTCGACACCAAGCGGTTCACCAGCCCCCAGGGGGCAGGCGCCGAGGTCGCCGACCAGGTCTCCTCCGACGCGGTGCTGCGGCTCTTCGCCGAGGGCAGCACCGTGGTGCTGCAGGGGCTGCACCGGCTGTGGCCGCCGCTGATCGACTTCGCCGGCCAGCTCGCCGCCGACCTCGGGCACCCCACCCAGGTCAACGCCTACGTCACCCCGCCGTCCTCGCGCGGGTTCTCCCCGCACTACGACGTGCACGACGTCTTCGTGCTGCAGGTGGCCGGGGAGAAGCACTGGACCATCCACGAGCCGGTGCTCGCCGACCCGCTGCGCACCCACCCGTGGTCCGACCGGGCCGCGGACGTGGCCGCCGCCGCCGAGCGGCCGCCGGTGATCGACACCGTGCTGCGCCCCGGCGACGCCCTCTACCTGCCGCGCGGCTACATCCACTCCGCGGTCGCGCTCGGCGAGATCAGCGCGCACCTGACCATCGGGGTGCACTCGGTGACCCGGTGGGGCGCGGTGGAGTCCGCGCTGGACCTGGTCCGCACCCTCGCCGCCGACGACCCCGCGCTGCGCGGCTCGCTGCCGCTCGGCGTGGACCTCGCCGACCCCGGTGCCACCGGCGAGGACGTCGCCGCGGTGCTCGCCGGGCTGCACCGCTGGCTGGACCAGGTCGACCCGGGCGCCGTCGCCGACTCGCTGCGGGCCCGGACCTGGTCGCAGGTGCGCCCGGCCCCGGTGTCACCGCTGGCCCAGTCCAGCGCGCTCGCCGCCCTGCACGCCGACACGGTGCTGCAGGTCCGCCCCCTGCTGCGGGCGCAGCTGCGCGAGCCGGTCGGGGACCGGGTGGCGCTGGTCGCCGGCCGCCGCACGCACGACCTCCCGGCCGGAACCCACCCGGCGCTGGCCGCCCTCCTCGCCGCCGGCGAGCTGAAGGTCGGGGACCTGCCCGGGCTCGACGCCGACGACCAGCTCACCCTGGCCCGGCGACTGGTGACCGAGTCGATCGCGATCGTCCCCGACGCCCGCCCGGGCGGCGCCGTGCACGATGGAGACCGTGGCGGCCATCCCGGACGGTGAGGCGGCGGACCGGGCCGGCTCGACCGCACCCGAGTTCTGCCGCGAGGAACCGACGCCTGCGCCGCGCTCGACCCCCGTCGGCCGGCTGGACCCGGCGCGCTGCTCGGTCCAGGCGCTGCTGCGCGGCGACTCCTCGGTGGCGACCGCGCCGCCGGCCCGGCGCTGGCTGCTGGTCGAGCAGCCGGGACCGTGGGGCCGCGACGCGCTGCTGGAGTCCCGGTTCGACCGGCGGGTGGCGTCCCGGCTGGCCGCCCGCGCCCGTGAGCTGGGCGTGCGCATCCAGCTGGTCCGCCGCGCCGGGGGCCGGCTGTCGGACTCCGGCCGGCGCTGGGCGGTCGCCGACACCACACCCGGGGTGGAGACGGTCTGGTGGTCCACCCGCGAGTCCGACACCGACCTGCTGCAGCTGCCGTGGGACGGGTCGGTCGGCACGCCGTCGCAGGCGCCGACCTACCTGGTGTGCACGCACGGCGCGCACGACGTCTGCTGCGCCGTCCGCGGCCGCCCGCTGGCCCGCGCCCTCCCGGCCGACGGCCCGGCGGACGTCTGGGAGACCAGCCACCTCGGCGGTGACCGGTTCGCCGCGAACGTCGTCGTCCTGCCGTGGGGGCTGGTCTACGGGCAGGTGCCCGAGGACGGCGGCGGGCTGGTCGCCGCCTCCGCCGCCGGCCAGGTGGTGCTGCCGCTGCTGCGCGGCCGGTCCGGGCTGGCACCGGCGGCGCAGGCGGCGCAGCACGCCGCCCGCCGGGAGCTCGGGCTGCTCGGCGTGACCGACCTCCCGGTGCGTCGGGTCCGGGCCCTGCCGGCGCCGGCGCCGGGCGTCGACCGCTTCGACGTCGTCCTCACCGGCCCGGACGGGGACGTTGTCGTCACCGTGGAGAGCCGGCTGTCCAGCACCGCGGAGCGGCTGACCTGCGCGGCGGCACTACCGGGTCACTGGCGCAGCTGGCACCCGCTGGGACTCCGGGTCGGCGCCCCGGCCTGAGCCTCAGTGCAGCGCGCGGCCACGGGCGGCGAGCAGCGGGACAGCCAGCTCGGCCGAGGTGAGCGAGCCGTGGAACGCCGCCAGCAGCGAGGTGTGCGGCTCGGTCGCCATGTCGGTGAACGCCCAGCTGCTGCGGGCCAGGGCGACCACGTCGCCGATCCGGTCGGCCAGCTGCTCCTGGACGTCGCCGAAGACCCCGCTGGCGATCGCCTCGGCCCGGCTGACCACCCACGCGCGGTGCCCGAGCACCGACCGCCAGGTGGCGAGGACGTCGTCGGCGGCGCCGGGTTCGGTGTGCACGTACCGGGCGCGCGGCTCCCCGGTGACCAGCCGCACGCCGTCGGTCAGGCCGGGCTCCTCCCCCACGTCCAGCCGGGTGCCGGCCGGCACGTCGACCATGCCGTGGTCGGCGGTGACCAGCAGGACGGCGTCGTCGGGGAGCCCGGCGGCGAGCTGCTCGACCATCCGGTCGACGACGCCGAGCTGGTGCCGCCAGCTGGCGGAGTCGACGCCGCGGACGTGACCGGTGAGGTCGAGCTCGGGGGTGTAGCCGTAGACCAGGCTGCGGTCCCCGGCGGCCAGCGCGGCGTGCACGACCCCCACCAGGTCGCCGGGGCTGTAGGCGTTGGCGTAGTCGGCGCCGCGGTAGGCCGCCCGGGTCAGCCCGGAGCGGGCGAAGGCGTGCGGGCCGACCGCGGTGCAGGTGACGCCGTGCGCGGTGGCCTGCTCGAAGACCGTCGGCTGCGCCTGCCACTGCAGCGGGTCGGGGTCGTCGCGCCAGTGCACGTGGTTGAGGGTGCGGCCCTCGCCGGGCACCTCGGTGACGAAGCCGAGCACGCCGTGGCCGCCCGGCGGCAGCCCGGTGCCCAGGGTGGTGAGGCTGACCGGGGTGGTGCTCGGGCAGGGCGCCGACAGCACCCCGGCCGGGGTGCCGAGCGCGTTGAGCACCGGCGCCTCGTCGCGGTGCTCGGCCAGCAGCTCGGCGCCCAGACCGTCGACCAGCAGGACGGCGACCCTGCGCGCGCCGCCGAGGGCGGGCGTCAGGTCCAGCGGGTCGGCCGGCAGGTCGCCGCGGCGGACCGGCACACCGAGCGCGGTCGCGACGCTGGGCAGCACGTCGGCGAGGGTGTTCGCGCCGTACGCGGGGACCGCGAAGTCGTCGGGCGGGACCGTCACGGGCGGGTGGCCAGCACGTGCAGCCCGGTCGCGACGTCGCGGTAGGGCGACGTGGTCGCCAGGGTGAGCTCCAGGGCGCGCAGCGCGCCGACGTCGGCACCGGTGGAGGCGCCGAGCAGGTCGGTGACGACGGAGACCCCGCGCCACTCCCCTGGCTCCAGGCCGGCGCCGGCGAGCAGGGTGAGCAGCTCCTCGGGGGTGAACCGGCGGCGGGCCGGTCCGCCGCGGGCCGGGGCCGGGTCCTCCCCGGTGAGCAGGGCGCGCGCCTCGACCGGGTGGCCCCCGACCGCGCGGGCCAGCACGGCGCCGGCGAGGTTCGCCGAGGCGGTGGAGAGCCGGCCACCGGGGCGGAGCACACCGGCGATCTGCTGCAGCGTGCTGGCCGGGTCGTCGACGACCTCGAGGACGAAGTGGCAGAGCACCAGGTCGAACAGGTCAGCCGACGGCAGCGCGGTGAGCATCCGGTCGCCGTCGCCCTGCACGCCGCGGACCCGCTCGCCGACCCCCGCGGTCGCGGCCCGGCGGTGCAGGGTGGCCAGCGCGTCCGCGCTGGGGTCGACCACGGTGACCTGGTGCCCCAGCTCGGCCAGCGGGACGGCGAACATCCCGCTCCCGCCGCCGACGTCGAGCACCTGCAGCGGGGCGCCGGTGGTGACGACGGGGTCGAGCGCGGCCCAGATCGCCGCCGTCCGGGCCGGGGCCTGCGCTGCGGCGGCGGGGAGGGTCGTCACCCCGGGGAGCCTAGTGGCGGCCCCGCTGACCCGCCGTCTCCCGCTGGAACGACCCCGTTGCAGGGGCCCGCGCTGAGCCTGCGAAGCGTGGGGGGCAACGGGGTCCTTCGTCTAGTGGCCGGAGCTGCCGGGGCTGGAGTGCCACAGCTTCCGCGGCGGGCCTGCTGCCGCGCGGCGGGCAGCCGTCGCGGCGTCCTCCCCGGCCGGCTTGATGTCGGCGTAGGGCGACATCCGGAACCCGGTCGGGTGCACCAGCACCGGCCGCACCACCACCGGTCGCGGCCCGTGCGAGGCCGCCGCCCCGGCGATCGCCTGCTCGGTGTAGCTGCCCGGGGCCGCCATCAGCTCGGCGACCGCGGCCAGCCCGCCGGTCTCCCAGGCCTCGTGCAGCGCCGGCAGCTCCCACGCGCCGGTGGCCCGCATCGACACCCCCCGCGGCCCCGTCCGGCGCATCACCCCGCGGATCACCAGCAGCCAGGAGTGGAAGACCGTCGCGGCGTAGGGCCCCTGCACGTCCTCGAAGAAGGTCGAGTCCGCGCACCCGGTGCCGTCGTCCAGGGTCACGAACACCACCCGTCGGCCGGACCGGATCGGCGGGGTCTGGGTGGCCACCTTCACCCCGCCGACCAGCACCTCGGCCCCGCTGCGGCAGCCCAGCAGCTCACCTGCCGGCACCGCGCCCAGCGCGGCCAGGAACGGCCGGTAGAACTCCACGACGTGCCGGCTGGCGTCCAGCCCGAGCACCTCCAGCTCGGCCCGCACCCGCTCGGCGTCGGTGAACTCCGGCAGCCCGGAGCTGACGAACTCCGGCATCCCGCCCTCGGTACCGGGGACGTCGAACGGCCCCGGCTCCACGTCCGGACCCGTGCCGGCGCCGAACAGCTCCAGCCCGAGCTGCCCGGTGCTGCTCGCCCGGGCACCGCTGCGGCTCCAGCGGTCCAGCTCGCCGATCTGCAGCAGCAGGTCGCGGCGGGTCACCTGCTCCCGCCGTCGGGTCGGCCGGCCGGCCTCGCTGTCCCGCACCCCGAAGCCGTAGACGGAGTCGAAGCCGCCGGCCAGCACCAGCCGCTCCGCCACCGGCCGGGACACCCCCGCCCGGCTCCAGAAGTCCGCGAGCGAGCGGTAGGGCTGACCGGCGACGATCCGGGCGACCTCGTCGTCGGTGATGCCCTTGACGTCGGCCAGCGACAGCCGGATGCCGTACCGGGAGGGATCGGGCATCGACCCCGGCATCCAGGACGGGCGCTCGCGCGGCGGTGCACCCGGGTCGTCGTCCTCGCCCGGTGGGTCCACCGGCTCGACCCGGTAGCTGCCGGCCGAGGCGTTCACGTCCAGGCCGAGCACCCGCACACCGAAGTTGCGGGCGTCGTCGAGGATCAGCCGCTTGGGGTACATGCCGGGGTCGTGGGTGAGCACCCCGGCCAGGAAGGCCGCGGTGTGGTGGGTCTTCAGCCAGGCGGACTGGTAGGTGGGCAACGCGAACGCCGCGGCGTGCGCCTTGCAGAACCCGAAGGAGCCGAAGGCGACCAGCACCTCCCACACCCGCTCCACCACCTCGACGGCGAAGCCCTCCTCCAGCGCCCGGGGGGCGAACCAGGCCTTGACCTCCGGATGGGCGTCGCGCTCCCCCAGCGCCCGGCGCACCTCGTCGGCCTCGGCCAGCGAGCAGCCGGTCATGGCGGACACGATCATCAGCACCTGCTCGTGGAAGACCACCACCCCGGCGGTCTGCTCCAGCGCCGGCTGCAGCGCCGGGTGCAGGTACACCGGGTCGCGCCAGCCGTTCCGGGCCATCAGGAACGGGGTGACCATGTCGCTCTTGACCGGCCCGGGCCGGAACAGCGAGATGTCGACGATGAGGTCCTCGAAGGTCTGCGGCCCGAACTTGCCGACCAGCTCGCGCTGCCCCGGCGACTCGATCTGGAACATGCCCAGCGTCCGGGTGCTGCGGATCAGCTCGAAGGTGGCCGGGTCGTCCCGGGGCACGGTGTCGATGTCCACCTGCTCCCCGTCGACCCGGGCCACCTCGTCCATCGCGTGCGCGATCGCCGACTGCATGCGGATGCCCAGCAGGTCCAGCTTGAGCAGCCCGAGCTCCTCGACGTCGTCCTTGTCGAACTGGCTCATCGGGTAGCCCAGGTAGCTGTTCTCCACCGGGGTGCGGTCCAGCAGCGTCGCGTCGGACAGCAGCACCCCGCACGGGTGCAGCGCGATGTGCCGGGGCAGGCCGTCGAGCCGGGCGACCAGGTCGAACACCAGGTCCAGGTCACCGCTGCCGCCGCTGCGCCGCGAGCCCATCCGGCTGGCCCGCAGCTCCGGCAGGTCACGCAGCGCGGCGTGCACCTGGTTGGCCCGGATGTGCGGGAACGCCTTGGCCACCGCGTCGACCTCCGCCGGCGGGAGCCCCAGCGCCGCCCCCACGTCGCGGATGGCGTGCCGCACCCGGTAGGTGTCCATCATCGAGATGCAGCTGACCCGGTGCGCACCGAAGCGCTCGATCACCGCGTCGTAGACCTCCATCCGCCGGGCGGACTCGACGTCGATGTCGATGTCGGGCAGCTGGTGGCGCAGCGGGGAGAGGAAGCGCTCCATCAGCAGGCCGTAGCGCATCGGGTCGACGTCGGAGATGCCGAGCAGGTAGGTGACCAGGCTGCCGGCACCCGACCCGCGGGCCGCCGCCCGCACCCGCAGCTCCTTGATCAGCGCGACCACGTCGGCGACGGTGAGGAAGTAGGAGGGGTAGCCGAGCTCGTCGATCACCGCCAGCTCGTCCTCCAGCCGCTCGCGCACCGCTGCCGAGGGGGTCATCGCCCGCCGGCCGAAGCCCGCCTCGCAGCGCGCCCGCAGCACCCCCGAGGGACCCAGCCCGCGCTCGGCCGCCGTGGTGACCACGTCCAGCTCGGGGTAGCGCACGGTGCCGATGCCCAGGTCCGCGCGCACGTCGACCGCGCACTGCTCGGCGATCCCGGCGGTGGTGGCCAGCAGCTGCCGGGCGGCGTCCCGGTCGGGGCCGGCCAGCTCCTCGGCGAGGTCGGCCATCTCCTTGCCCGACTTCAGGTACCCCTCGGCCGTGCGCCGGTCGACGTGCCGCTGGCCCAGCGGCACCAGCCGGCGGCTGGCGTCCAGCACGTCGGCGGTGGGCGCGTCGAGGGCGTCGACGTAGCGGACCGCGTTGGTGAGCACCGCCGGCACCCCGGTCTCGGCGGCGAACCGCAGCAGCGCCTGGGCCCGGGACCGGTCGCCCTGGCCGCGGTGGTGCACCACCTCGAGGGCGAGCTGGCCACGACCGAACACCGCCTGCCAGGCCGCCAGCCGGGCGCGCGCCAGGTCGGCGTGCCCCTCCGCCAGCGCCCGGCCCACCGAGGACCCCGGCCCCAGCAGGGCCAGCAGCCCGGGAGCGTGCGCGGCGGCCAGCGGCAGCGAGCTGACCGGCTCGCCGCGGGTGCCGCCCAGGTGGGTGGCGCTGGTCAGCCGGCACAGCGACGCCCAGCCGACGCCGTCCTTGGCGAGGAAGGTGACCCGCGGCAGCCGCGGGTCGACGCTGGCGCCGCCGCGGGCCGGGGCGCGGCGCCCGGCCGGGTGCCGCGCCCGGTGCAGGTCGGCGGCCCGTACCCGGCCCGGCTCGCCGCCGGCCACGGGGTCGACGGCGAGGTCGACCCCGAACAGCGGCCGGATCCCCGCCGTCCGGCAGGCGACGGCGAACTTCACCGCGCCGTACAAGCCGTCCCGGTCGGTCAGCGCCAGGGCGCCCATGCCGTGCTCGGCGGCGCGGGCGACGAGGTCGGCCGGGTGGTTGGCGCCGTGCCGCATCGAGTAGCCGGACGCGACGTGCAGGTGGACGAAGGGGTCGCTCACCGACCCGAGCGCCCGGCCGGGCGACGGCGGCCGCCGTCCATCGACCGGAGGCGGGCCGGGGACTGCGGGGGCACCGCCCGGCTGATCGACGTCTCGACGACGCCGAGGAACGTGGTGACGTCGCGGACCAGGTCGTCGGCCTCACGCTCGGTGACCGCGGAGGAGAGCCCGGCCTCGGCCGCGGCACGCTTGGCCGCACCGGCGGCGAAGAACGCCGCCCACTCACCCAGCTCCGGTGCGACCTGGCCGATGAGCACCCAGGCGCTGCGCGGTCGGCGGCGGCCCTGCTCGGGCTGGGTGCGGGCAGCGAGCACCGCGGCCGCACCGCGGAGTGCGGCCAGGTGGGCGGTGGCGTAGCGCCAGCCGGCGTCGGGGCAGGTGGCGGCCTCGGTCAGCCCGCGGTGGGCCTGGCCGAGCAGCTGGGCGGCGACGGCCGGGAGCGGCGGGGGCAGCGGGAGCTGGCCCTCGGCGGGCCGGTCGTCGTAGGACATGACGCGTGCGGCGCCCATCAGTCGTGCGCCCGGACGAGCAGCCACTGGTTGGCCGTGGGCTCCCAGGACAGGTCGAACACCCCGGCGAAGCTCATCCGGGACCGCCCGGCGCGGACCGCCTCGACCCGCCAGACCTGCCGGGTGGCGACCAGCTCCGCCGATGCCCCGCCGGTGGGGTCGGCCTGCCACCACGGCGCGGTCTCCACCCAGGAGTCGAGCAGCTCCCCCACGACGTAGCGCGTCTGGCCCCGCCAGAACTGGGCCGGCCCCGACGGCCCCGGCTCGACCTGCACCTCTTCACCGACGCGGCCTCCGGCCCCGACGAGCACCCGGCTCATGACAGACTCCCGCACTCTCGGCCCCCACCCGTGGCACCGTCACCCGACCCGGCGGGGGAAGCACCTGCGCACCGAGGTGCGCGGGTGGCCCGGGTCGGTGGACGGCTCCACCGGTGTTCGAACAGGTGTTCGAACACGGAGAAGTAGACCGGACCACGCCGAGGGCGTCAAGCCGGCACGAGCGTGTCCGGGCACGTGTCGTTGCAGCCACTGCACCGACCGGTAACTGCCTTGCCCGGGAGTCCTCCCGCGCGGTCGACTGGTGCAGCTCGCCGACCGTCGGGCCCGTCCACCAGCAGGAGGAACACGTGCCGGCCCTGCCGCGGGCGCTGAGCCCACTCCGGCACCCCGGGTACCGGAGGCTGGCCGCCGCCCTCGTGCTGTCCCTGACCTCCACCGGGCTCTACCTGCTGGCCGTGGTGTGGCAGGTGATCGAGCTCGGTGGCGGGCCGGCCGCGCTGTCCCTGGTCAACACCGGCACGGCCGTCGGCATGCTGCTCACCACGCTGCTCGGCGGCGCGCTGGCCGACCGGGTGCCGCAGCGGCCGATCCTCATCGCCGTCGCCCTGGTCGAGCTTGCCGCGACGTCGGCGGTCGCCGCGCTCTCGCTGTCCGGGCTGCTGCAGCTGTGGCACCTGGCGGTCGCGTCGTTGCTCGTCGGGCTGGCCCAGGGGCTGTACTACCCGGCGTACTCGGCCCTGGTCCCGGCGCTGCTGCCGGCCGACGACCTGCTCCCGGCCAACGGCCTGGAGGGGTTCCTCCGGCCGCTGCTGACCCAGGCGGCCGGGCCCGCCGTCGCCGGCGCGATCGTCGCGGCCACCTCCCCCGGGGTGGCACTGCTCGCGACCGCGGGAGCCGCCCTGGGCGCCGTCCTGGCGCTGCTCGGCCTGCCCGCGACGCCGCTGCGCCGGGACCTCGCCGCGGAGGCCGCCCGGGACGCGGCGGCCGGCGGGCGGGCGCGGCACCCCGTCGCCGCGGTGCTGGTCGACGTCCGCGCCGGCTTCGCCTACATGGCAGCGACGCCGTGGCTGCTCTCGACGCTGCTGTTCGCGTCGGTGCTCGTGCTGGTGGTGATCGGCCCGCTGGAGGTGCTCACCCCCTTCGCCGTCCGGGAGCAGACCGGCGGCGGACCGACCCAGCACTCGTTGGTGCTGGCCGCCTTCGGCATCGCCGGCGCGGTGGGCTCCCTCGTCGTCGCCTCGCGGCGGCTGCCGCGTCGCTACCTGACGGTGATGATCATGCTGTGGGGGGCGGGCTGCCTGCCCCTGGCCCTGTTCGGGGTGGCGACCGAGCTGTGGGTCATGGTGGTCGCCGCGGCCGCCGTCGGTGCCACCTTCGAGGCCGCCACCGTCATCTGGGGCACCCTGCTGCAGCGCCGGGTGCCGCCGGCGATGCTCGGGCGCGTCTCCAGCCTGGACTTCTTCGTCTCGCTGTCGTTCATGCCGGTGTCCATGGCGCTGGCCGGGCCGGTGAGCGAGCTGATCGGCGTCCCGGCCACCTTCGCCCTGGCCGGCGCGGTGCCACCGGTGCTGGCCGTCCTGGCCATCGCCGCCGCCCGGCTGCGCGCCGACGAGATCGCCCACCCGCTCGACACCCCCGACGGTGACCGCTCCGCCGGCGCACCCGACACCGCCGCGGCCGCCGCCCGGCCGCTGGACGCCGAGCTGCGGTGAGCCCGCGCACCCTCGTCGTCCCGGGTGGCACGCCCGGCGGGCGACGGTGGGAGGATCGCCGCATGACCGCAGCGGAGACCCCGCAGCACCCCCGGGTCGCCGAGGTCGCGCAGCTGCTGCGCGCGGCCGGCGCCGCGGGCGAGGTGCGTGTGCTGCCCGACAGCGCCCGGACCGCCGCGGCGGCCGCCGCCGGGCTGGGGGTCGAGGTCGGCGCGATCGCCAACAGCCTGGTGTTCGACGTCGGCGGCGAGCCGCTGCTGGTCCTCACCAGCGGCGCCCACCGGGTCGACGAGGCCCGGGTGGCCGACCTGCTCGGCGTCCCGGCGGTCACCCGGGCGACACCGGAGTTCGTCCGCCGGCACACCGGGCAGGCGATCGGCGGGGTCGCCCCGATCGGCCACCCCGAGCCGATCGGCACGCTCGTCGACGTCGAGCTCGCCCGCCACCGGCAGGTGTGGGCCGCCGCCGGGCACCCGCACACCGTCTTCCCGACCAGCTACGACGAGCTGCTGCGACTGACCGAGGGCACGCCCGCCGAGGTGGGCCCCGGCCCGGTCGAGCGCACCCAGCCCACCGCCGAGGCGGGAGCCCGATGACCGACACCACCCCCGCCACCCGCGTCACCGAGCTGCCCACCCGGTGGATGCGCGACCACCTGCACGAGGCGCTGGCCATCTACGGCGCGGCGATGGGCTACGGCGAGTCGGTGGTCGCCGGCCGCTACGGCTACGCCGTCCAGCACACCGAGCGACCGGGCTTCCGGTCCGTCGGCGGCTTCGCCGAGACCCCGGAGGGCGAGCGGCTGGTCGGCTTCGGCTACGGCTACCTGGTCGCCCCGGGCCAGTGGTGGCACGACCAGGTCCGCAACGCCCTGGACCGCCGGACGGCCAAGCAGTGGCTGCCCGGTGCCTTCGAGGTCTGCGAGCTGCACGTCCACCCCGACCACCAGAGCCGCGGCCTGGGCCGGCAGCTGCTGCACGCCCTGCTGGCCGACCTGCCGCACCCCGCGGCGCTGCTGAGCACCCCGGACACCGACACGAAGGCCTTCCGGCTCTACCACGCCGACGGCTTCGTCGACCTGGCCCGCGGCTACCACTTCCCCGGTGACGCCCGGCCCTTCGCGATCCTCGGCGCCCGGCTGCCGCTGGCCCCCCCGGCGCTGAGGGACTGATCCCGGTTCCCGACCCCCGCGACACCACGGTCGACGCCGTCGTCGTCGGCTCGGGCCACAACGGGCTCGTCGCCGCCTGCCACCTGGCCCGGGCCGGCCTGTCGGTCGAGGTGGTCGAGTCCGACTCCGTCCTCGGCGGCGCCGTCTCCACCGTCGAGCGGTGGCCCGGGGTCCGCGTCGACCGGGGCTCCAGCGCGCACGTGATCATCCGGCACAGCGGGATCGTCGAGGAGCTCGAGCTCGAGCGGTTCGGGCTGCGCTACGTCGACTGCGACCCGTGGGGCTTCGCCCCCGCACCGGTGCCCGGGGACGACGGGTCCGACGGTCGGCCGCTGGTCTTCTCCGTCGACCTCGACGCCACCTGCGCCTCGATCGCGGCGGCCTGCGGGGACGCCGACGCCGCCGCCTACCGCCGGTTCGTCGAGGTCTGGGGACCGCGCAGCGCCGCGGTGGTCCGGGCGTTCGGCGACCGGCCGAGCCCGGCGCGGCTGGCCCGCCACCTGTGGCCGATCGGCTCGCGACGCCCGCGGACTCCGGGCGGGGAGATCGCCGTCGACTTCCTCGGCTCCGGTGACGCCCTGCTGGACCGCTGGTTCTCCTCCGAACGGCTGAAGGCCGCGCTGGCCTGGTTCGGCGCGCAGTCCGGCCCCCCGATGTCCGAGCCCGGCACGGCGGCGATGGTCGGCTGGGTCGCGCTGCTGCACGACGTCCCGCCCGGCCACCCGGTCGGCGGTTCCGGCGGCCTCACCCAGGCGCTGGCGGCCCGGCTGGCCGCCGACGGCGGCCGGGTGACCCTCGGGGACGGCGCCGCGCGGCTGCTCGTCGACGGGCCGGCCGGCGCCCGGCGGGTCACCGGCGTGCAGACGACGTCGGGACGGCGGATCACCGCGCCCGTGGTCGTCGCCGCCTGCCACGTGCTGGCCACCCGGGCGCTCGCCGGGGACGACGCGCCCCCGGCGCTCGCCGACGCGGACCCCCCGCTGGGCAACGGCTTCGGCCTGGTGCTGCGGGCGCAGACGAACGCGCTCCCGGCCTACCCCGGCGTCGGGGAGGAGGCGCTGCAGGGGCTGCAGCTGCTGTGCACCGACCGTGCCCAGCTGGCCCGCGCGCACGGCGACTGGCTGGCCGGGGAGGTCCCCCGCGAGCCGGTGCCGCTGGCGATGTCGTTCTCCGCCAGCGACCCGACCCTCGCGCCGGCCGGCCAGCACGTCGTCACCGTCTGGGGCCAGTGGTACCCCTACGCCCTCGCGGACGGTTCCGACTGGGAGACCCTGGCCGAGCCGGCCGCCCGGCAGCTGATCGCCGCCGTCGACCGGTACGCCCCCGGTTTCGCCGACTCGGTACAGCGGCTGTACGTGCAGACGCCGCTGCGGCTGGAGCAGGAACTGTCGCTGCTCCGTGGCAACGTGATGCACGTGGAGATGAGCCTGGCCAGCATGTTCGGCTTCCGGCCGACACCAGCGCTGTCGGGCCACCGGGTGCCCGGGCTCGACGGGCTCTACCTCACCGGCGCCTCCACGCACCCCGGCGGCGGGGTCTCGGGCAACTCCGGCCGCACCGCCGCCCGGGTGGTGCTGGCCGACCGGCGCCCCGCTGCCCGGCTGCGGGCGGAGGTCGGCCACCGCCTCCGGGCGCTGCGCCGGTGACCGCGGCGCTCACCCTCGCGCGCCCGGCCGGCCGCGGCTGGGTCCCGGTGGTCCCGGCGCTCCTGCTGGTCGCCACGGCGATCGCCTACCCGCTCACCGACGGTGCCGCCCGGGACGCGGTGAGCTGGGCGATCGTGCTGCTGGGCGCCACCGTCTCGGTGGCCCACGCGGCGGTGAGCCGCGGCCGGCGCACCGGGCTGGCCGTCCTGGGGCTGGTCGCCGCGGTGGCGGTGCTGTTCGAGGCGCTGGGCCTGGCCACCGGGTTCCCCTACGGCGAGTACTCCTACAGCGACGAGCTCGGGCCCACGCTGCTGGGCGTGCCGTTCCTGGTCCCGCTGGCGTGGCTGATGATGGCCTGGCCCAGCTGGGTGCTCGCCGCCTGGCTGGCCCCCCGCTCGCGGCCGGCGCGGGTGCTGGTCGCCGCCTACGTCTTCGCCGGCTGGGACGTCGTGCTGGACCCGCAGATGGTGCAGGCCGGGTACTGGCGCTGGGCGCACCCCTCCCCCGGCCTGCCCGGCATCGGCACGGTGCCGTTGACCAACCTGGCCGGCTGGCTGCTGGCCGGGGTGGTGCTGATGACCCTGCTGGACCTGCTGGCCCGGCCCGCCCGCTCCGGCACCTCCGACGCCGCGCCCCTGCTCGTGCTGACCTGGATGACGCTCGGGGGCGCGCTCGCGCACGCCGGCTGGCTGGGGCTCCCCGGGTCGGCGGCGTGGGCCGCGGTGCTGGCG
Organism: Geodermatophilaceae bacterium URHA0031; assembly: GCA_000620205.1. Classification (GTDB taxonomy): domain Bacteria; phylum Actinomycetota; class Actinomycetes; order Mycobacteriales; family Geodermatophilaceae; genus Modestobacter. The sequence continues at coordinate 279,027 of JHVP01000003.1, forward strand.
CTGCCGGTGCTCGCCGCGGTGGCCGTGCGGCTGCGCCGGTGAGCAGGCTGGTGCGGGTCTGCGCCGGGCTGTCCGTGCTGGGTGCGCTGCACGCCGTGGTCAACACCGCGCTGCTGCGCCGTCCCCCCGCCGCACCCCGGCCGGTGCAGCAGCGGGTGGGCGTGGTGCTGCCGGTGCGTGACGAGGCCGGCCAGGTGGGCGCCTGCCTGGCTGCCGTCCTCGCCCAGCGCGGCGTCGACGCGCTGCGGGTGGTGGTCGTCGACGACGGCTCCACCGACGGCACCGCCGCCGAGGTCCGCGCGGTGGCCGACGCCCGGGTCGCCCTGCTGCCGGGCAGCCCGCCGGCCCCGGGCTGGCTGGGCAAGCCGAACGCCTGCGCGCAGGGCGCGGTGGCCGCCGGCGACGTCGACGTGCTGGTGTTCCTCGACGCCGACGTCCGGCTGCAGCCGCAAGCGATCGCGCGGGCCGCGGCCGTGCTGGACGACGCCGGCCTGGACCTGGTCTCCCCCTGGCCGCGGCAGCTGGCCGGCAGCGCGGCCGAGCGGCTGGTCCAGCCGCTGCAGCAGTGGCTGTGGGGCACGCTGCTCCCGCTGCGGCTCGCCGAGCGCTCCCCCCGGCCGTCGCTGGCCGCCGCCAACGGGCAGTTCCTGGTGGTCCGCCGCGCGGCCTACGAGCGGGCCGGCGGGCACGCAGCGGTCCGCGGCGAGGTGATCGAGGACGTCGCCCTGCTGCGCGCGGTGAAGGCGTCCGGCGGCCGCGGGGTGGTCGTCGAAGGCTCCACCCTGGCGAGCTGCCGGATGTACGACGGCTGGGCCGGCGTGCGGGACGGCTACGCGAAGTCGCTGTGGTCGGCGCTCGGGAGCCGGCCTCCCGCGGCCGTCGCCGCGGCCGTCGGCCTCAGCGCCGTCTGGCTGCTGCCACCGCTGGCGGCGCTGGCGGGCTCGCGCGCCGGGCTGGCCGGGTACGCCGCCGGGGTCGCCGGCCGGGCGGTGGTCGCGGGCCGCACCGGCGGCCGGGTGTGGCCGGACGCGCTGGCCCACCCGGTGTCGATCGCGCTGCTGGACGTGCTGGTCGCCCGGTCGGTCACCGGTCACCGGCGCGGCAGGCTGCAGTGGCGGGGGCGGACGCTGCCGCCGCCCTGACCCGGGTCAGAGCCGGCCCCAGCTGCCCGGCGGGTGGTCGGGCACGGCCAGGTCGGCGACGACCCCGAAGTGGTCGCTGGCCCAGACGCCCTCGACCGGGCGGTCGAGCACCCGGTCACAGCCGAGCACGCGCAGCGTCGGTCCGTGGGCGCCGGCGCGGACGAGCACGTGGTCGATCCGCCGGGACACCGCCGTGGCCACCTCCCCGGCGCGTACCAGGGGGTTCTCGCTGCTGAAGGTGTGCCCGGGGTCGTGCGGGCGCACCGTCTCCCAGGCGTCCTGATAGCAGACGCTGACCCCGTCCAGCGACCGGAGGCCGCGCCAGAACTGCATGCTGGCCGCCTCGGGGGTGGCGTCGAAGTCGCCGAGCACCACGGCGTGGGCGGACCCGACGTGCTCCTCGACCGCCCGGGCGGCCCGGAGAGCCTGCCGTTCGCGCTCCGCCTCGGCGCCGAACTCCCAGCTGGGCTTGTGGTGGGCGACCAGCAGCCACCCGACCGCCGTGTCCAGCTCCACGATCGAGGTCGCGCACCAGGGCAGGGCCTGCGACGCCGGGCGGATCCGCTGGTCCAGCTCGACGACCGGGCGGTGCGGTGCCCGGGTCGCCAGGACGGCACCGACCCCGTCGTCGGAGGGGTGGCCGAGCTGCCGGACGTGCCACCCGGGGCCGAGCAGCTCCTCGACGATGCCGGGCGCCGGGCCGATCGGGACCTCCTGCAGCGCCACCACGTCGGCGTCCAGTCGCTGCAGGGCGCGGCCGAGGACCACCCGCCGGTGTTCCCAGCCCGGGTTCGCGGGCCCGAGCACGTTCATCGTGACCACGCGCAGCCGGCGGTCCTCGGACATGCCGACCAGTGTGCCTCGCGCCGGTGGGCGACGATGGGCTGGTGACCGACCCGAGCAGCCCCGAACGCGTGCACTTCGACCCGGCCGAGATGGAGCCGGGTGCCTTCTACCGGGTGCTGAACTCGGTGGTCGTGCCCCGGCCGATCGCCTGGGTGTGCAGCCGCTCGGCCGAGGGGGTGCTCAACCTGGCCCCGCACTCCTTCTACACGGTCGCCTGCGTCGACCCGCCGGTCGTCCAGTTCACCTCGGTGGGCCGCAAGGACTCGCTCAACAACGCCGAGCAGACCCGCGAGTTCACCGTCAGCCTCACCCCCGAGGCGCTGTTCGAGCAGGTCAACGCCACCGGCACGGACTTCCCGCCGGAGCACGACGAGGCCGAGCACACCGGGGTCCGGCTGGAGCCCAGCGAGGTCGTGGGGGTGCCCCGGGTGGCCGAGTCGCCCGTGTCGCTCGAGTGCGTCCTGCACGGCACCGTGTCCTTCGGGGACAGCACCGTGGTCTTCGGCCGGGTGGTGCACATCGCCGTCCACGGCACGGCCGTGCGCGACGGCCGGCCGCGGATCGAGGAGCTGCGGCCGCTGGCCCGGCTCGGCGGCAACGAGTGGTCGACGATCGGCGAGGTCAAGGAGATCCGCCGTATCCCCTACCGCCGCTGGGAGGAGGACCCGAGCATCGGCGACCGGCTGCGCGGCGGCTGACGGAGGGCCATGTTGGCCAACATGGCCCTGCGTGGGTCCTCAGCCGGGCAGGAAGGGGGCGACCTCGTCGGCGGCGTCGGCGCCGAAGGCATCGGCGAACCGGGTCAGGAAGAGCTCGCGCGGGAGCGAGTACTCCTGGGTGCCGATCACCTCGACCGCCGCCGTCGCCACGGCGGAGCCGACCTGGGTGGCCCGCTCGACGCCCAGCCCCCACTGCCGGGCGGCCACGAACCCGGCGCGCAGCGCGTCGCCGCCGCCGGTGGGCTCGACCGGCTTGGTCTCCGGCACGGCGATCACCTCGATCGTCTCGGCGCCGGCCCGCTCGACGCGCACCCCGTTGGCGGCCCGGGTGGTGACCCAGGTGCCGACCCGGGCGAGCACCTCGGCGTCGGTCCAGCCGGTCTTCTGCAGCAGCAGCGCGTGCTCGTACTCGTTGGTGAACAGCAGGTCCGCGCCCTCCACGAGCTCCCGGATCAGCTCGCCGTCGGCCCACGCCAGCTGCTGGGAGGGGTCGGCGAGGAACGGGTAGCCGCGGTCGCGGCACTCCCGCGTGTGCTGGGCCATCGCGGTCGGGTCGTTGGGCCCGACGACGACCAGGTCGACGCGGCCGACCCGCTTCTCGACCGGCGCCAGCTCGATCAGCGAGGCCTCCGACATCGCCCCCGAGTAGAAGGAGGCGATCTGGTTGTTCGCCGCGTCCGTCGTGCAGGTGAAGCGGGCGGTGTGCTTCAGCTCCGACCAGTGCACGCTGCCGGTGTCCACGCCGTGCCGGGTCAGCCAGGAGTCGTAGTCGTCGAAGTCGCTGCCGACCGCGCCGACCAGCACCGGCCGCAGCCCGAGCAGCCCGAGCCCGTAGGCCATGTTGGCCCCGGCACCCCCGCGGTGCTGCACCAGGTCGTCGACCAGGAAGGAGAGGGAGACGTTCTCCATCTTCCCCTCGACGAACTGGTCGGTGAACCTGCCGGGGAAGGTCATCAGGTGGTCCGTGGCGATCGAACCGGTCACGAGGACGGACATGCGGAGCTCTCCCGAGAACGGCGGCCGCCATGGCCGGCTGACCCGGCCGGGCACCGGCACCGGGGCGGCCACAGCCTAGGAGTCCCCGTCATCCCCCGGTCTGGGCGGGCTCCCGAGGTCGGCCGGCCGCTGTGGCGCGTCGTCACCCAGCGCCCGGCGCAGCTGCACACCGAGCTGCGCCGTCCCGACCACCCCGAGCAGGCAGCCGACCGCTGCGCCTGCGGTGACCACCTCCACGGCCAGGCCGAGCCCGGCGACCACCCCGGCCCCGCCGAGGGTGAAGCCGGCCATCGCGACCCGGGTCGGGCGCTCCCACACCGAGATGGCGCCGGTCTCGCTGACCCCGGCCTGCCCGGCCCGGGCGCGCAGGTAGTCCGGCAGCCAGCACAGCGCGCCGAAGGCCGCGGCCAGCCAGCCGGGGGCCCCGGCTCCCCAGAACGCCAGCGCGTAGGCGGCCTCGGTGAGCCGGTCGACCGCCGAGTCGAGCACGAAGCCGCGCCGGGACGCCCGGCCGCCGGCGATGGCCAGCGCCCCGTCGAGGGAGTCCAGCAGACCCGACAGCCCGACGAGCACCCCGCTGAGCACCAGCCAGCCCCCGCCCGCGGCCGCCGGCCCCACGGCCACGGCGGCGACGACCAGGCCGAGCGCGGTGGCGACCAGCGGGGAAAGCCGGGCCACCGGCACGGCCAGCGTGTAGGCGAGGGTCAGCCAGCCGTGCACCAGCCGGCTGTCGGCGGGGTCGGTGCCGCCGTGCCAGCGGGACCAGGCCGCCAGGTACTCGTCGCGGCTCAGCACGGGTGCAGTCCACCACGTGGTCGAAGGGGGTGGCGCGCACAGGGCGAGCGGGGACAGTGAGTGCGTGCTCGCCGGTCTGTCCCCCGCCCGCCGCCGCGTCGTGCTGGCGCTGCTGGCCCTCCTCGTGGTCGCCGCCGCCGTGGTCGCCGCCGTCGTCGTCCCCCGGTCGTCCGGCGGTGCCGGGGGCACCACCTCGGCGGCGCAGGACGACACCCCCGGACCGGTGCTGCTCGTGCCGGGGTACGGCGGCTCGACCTCCTCCCTGCGGCCGCTCGCCGACCGGCTGACCGCCGCCGGCCGCGATGCCACCGTGGTGGCGGTGCCCGGCGACGGCACCGGCGACCTCACCGCCGCCGCCGATGCGCTCGGCACCGCGGTCGACGACGCGCTGTCGCGCACCGGCGCGGACAGCGTCGACGTGGTCGGGTACTCCGCCGGCGGTGTGATCGCCCGGATCTGGGCCGCCGACGGCGGCGCCGACCAGGCCCGGCGGATCGTGACCCTCGGCTCGCCGCACCACGGCACGACCATCGCCGACCTGGCCGCCGGCATCCTCCCGGGGGAGTGCCCCGAGGGCTGCCAGCAGCTGACCACCGACAGCGAGCTGCTGGCCGGGCTGAACGCCGGCGACGAGACCCCGGCCGGCCCCAGCTGGGTCTCGGTCTGGACGACGGCCGACGAGACCGTCACCCCGCCGGACTCCGCCCAGCTGGCGGGGGCGGTGGACCTACCGGTGCAGGACGTCTGCGCGGACTCCCGGGTCGCCCACGGCCAGCTGCCCGCCGACCCCCTCGTGCAGGGCATCGTGCTGGCCGAGCTGGCCGCCGGCCCGCCCGTGGAGCTCACCACCGCCGACTGCGCCCGGCTGTCGGCTGCGGGCTAGGAGCTGATGTCCTTGGTGGTGAAGTTCGCCCAGGCCGCGCCGAGCAGCACGACCACGTAGACGCCCTGGAGCGCCAGCCCCCGGACGACGTCCCGCCACAGGATCGGCTCGCGGAACAGGTCGACGAAGGCCAGCCAGTACCGGGTCGGCAGGTAGGGCGCGAAGGACGACGCGGCGTCCAGGGTGAACAGCAGCGAGGACGCCACCAGGATCCCGAGCGCACCGAGCATCGCCGCCAGCGGGGAGTCGGTGAGCGTGGAGAAGAACAGCGCGAAGGCCGCGACCCCGAGCATGGAGACGGCCACGTAGCCGACCGCCAGCAGCGTGCGCCAGGCGATCTCGGTCGAGCTCAGGTCCGTCCCGGACACCGACGTCCCGCCGAGCGGCTGCACGTCGAACAGCAGCCGGCCCACCAGGTAGCCGACCACGGCGACCACGACCACGGTCACCAGGACGAAGACCAGGATCGACACGAGCTTGGCCACCAGCAGGCGGGTCCGCCCGGCCGGGCGGGCCAGCAGGTAGCGCAGCGTGCCGGCCTGCGCCTCACCGGCCACCGAGTCCCCGGCGATGAGCGCGACGGCGATCGGCAGGAACAACGGCAGGACGATGGCGAGGGCGGCCAGCGGGTACAGGGTGCCGTTGGTGAGCACGGCGGAGAGGAACGCCGGCCCCTCACCCGGCCGCGGCGCCAGGTCGGTGACCGCCAGCAGCACCGCCACCAGCACCGGCAGCCCGTTGAGCAGCGCGATGGTCACCCAGGTGCGCGGACGGCGGAACAGCTTGCGCAGCTCGACGGCGATCACCGGCGCGACCTCTCCCCCGGCGCGTCGACCCGGTCGGCGCTGGTGCTGGCCGCGGCGAGCACCACCTCCTCCAGCGACGGGCGCTGCAGCTTGAGCCCGGTGACCGGCACCCCGGCGGCCACCAGCGCGGCGTTCACCTCGGCCGGGTCCGCGCCGCGGACCACCGCCGAGCCGGCGTCCAGCTCGAGGACCCGGCCGTCCAGCGCCGCGCGCACCCGCTGCGGGTCGGGGGTCTCCACGACGGTCGCACCGGTGGGGGCGGTGAGGGTGGCCAGCTGGTCCTGCAGCACGAGCCGGCCGCGGTCCAGCACGCCCACCCGGCTGCACAGCTGCTCCACCTCGGCCAGCAGGTGGCTGGACAGGAAGACCGTCGTCCCGCCCCGGTGCAGCTCGAGCAGCAGGTCGCGGATCTCGTGGATGCCCTGCGGGTCCAGCCCGTTGGTGGGCTCGTCGAGCACCAGCAGCTCCGGACGGCGGAGCAGGGCAGCACCGAGGCCGAGGCGCTGGCGCATGCCCAGCGAGTAGGCCTTCACCGGCTTGCGGCCGACCCCGGCCAGGCCGACCTGCTCCAGCACGGTGTCGATGCGGGCGGTGCGGGTGCGCCGCGAGCCCCCCGGCCCGGCGGCGTCCATCAGGGCCAGGTTGGCCCGGCCGGACAGGTGCCCGTAGTGGGCCGGGCCCTCGATCAGCGCGCCGACCCGCGGCAGCACCCGGCGGGCGCCCTTCGGCATCGGCTCACCGAGCAGCTGCACCGTGCCCGAGGTCGGCAGCACCAGCCCGAGCAGCATCCGCACCGTCGTCGTCTTGCCCGACCCGTTGGCGCCCAGGAAGCCGTAGACGTCGCCGGCCCGGACGTCGAGGTCGATCCCGTCGACGGCGCGCAGCTGGCCGTACCTCTTGGTCAGTCCCGAGGTGCCGATGACGGTGCTCAGCTGTCCCCTCCGGTCAACTCGGTCGCGGCGGCGGCCAGGGCGTCCAGGCTCACCGTGCCGGCGAGCAGCACCGGGCCGTCCGGGCCGTCGACCAGCATCAGCCCCAGCGGCCCGGCCGCGATCCGGACGCCGAGGTCGTCGAGCACCGCCCCGGGCGCGACGACGAGGGCGTCGCGCAGCGGCCCGGCCACCCGCCCCGGGAGCGGGCTGACCGCCAGCAGGGTGATCCCACGGCCGTAGACGCCCACCGACCGGGGAGCGCCGTCGATGGTGCGCCGGTCGAGCCCGGCCAGCGCCACGGGGAGCCGGGACCGGGCCTCCCGGCCGGCCCGGGAGGCGGCCCGGAGGAGCTGGGCGTCCTGCCCCTCGCGCACGTCGGCGCCCGGGGGCACCGCGAAGGCGGTCACGTCGGCCGAGGGGGTGCCCAGCTCCAGCGAGAGGAAGCCGGTGTCCAGGGCGGGTTCGGCGGCGCCGTCGGCGACCACCTGCACCCGCAGCGGGACGCCGCTGTCCGCGTCCACCCAGACGTCGACCCGGGCCACCGACGACGCCTCCTCGGCCGGGACGACGCGCAGGCCGAGGGCCTCCCGACCGGCGACCCGCTCGGCGCCCAACCGGCTGAGCTCGTCGTCGCGGGCCTCGGACAGCAGCCGGCGTCCCAGCGCGCTGGGCAGCAGGTCGGGGGCGGTGGGCAGGGCGAGCGGGGTCGGGCCCGTGCGGGTCGCCGTGGCGTGCACGTAGTCCCAGGTCCAGGTGCCGCCGGCGTCGGCGTGCACGTCGGTCTCCCCGGTGGGCGTCACCACGTCCACCCGCCAGTCGTCGGCACCGCGGTACCAGGCCCGCATGGTCGTCCGGTCGCTGAGCAGGTCGGCGACGTCGGTCAGCTGGTCTCCCACCGGCAGGGACAGCCCACCGGCGGCCTGCGCGTAGCCGGAGAACGCGACGTCGGCGGAGCCGAGCGCCTGCTGGCGCAGGTCGGTCGCCGAGGTGGCGGCGTCGGAGGCCGGCAGCGCGGCGACCAGCGACGGCAGGGCGGCGAGCACGGCGACGGCTCCGCCGACCACGGCCCACCGGCCGGCCGCGCCGTTCCCTCGACCACCCACCCGGCCACGGTACGTCGCACCGCGCCCGGTCGGTGCTTGAGGTTTCATGTTGGCCCTCCGCCCCGCCGTCCGGTGTGCCGCCGGTGCCGGAGCCCGCCGGTGGGGCAGGGTGCAGGCGTGTCCGAGGCAGCCCGGCCGTTGTGGCCCGAGCGCTACCTCACCGACGGTCGCCTGGTCATCGGTCCCGGCCCGCGGCCGGTCGTGCCCCGCGACACCGTCCTGGACCGGGTGGTGTCCGCGGTGGCGGGGCTGGACTGGCTGGCCCGGTGCGGCCGGGCGTGGCAGCGGCTGGACGGCACCGCGCGGACGCTGGCCTGCGTGCTGGCGGTCGGGCTCACCGGTGGCCTGGCGTTGCTGGTCCCGCTGGCCGGCGTGGGGGTGGTGCGGTACCGGGAGGAGCAGGAGCGCACCGAGCTGCGCCGCCCGGTGGCCCCGCCGGAGGTGACCCTGGCCGCCTGGGACACCATCGAGGCCCGGGTGGCCGGCGCGGCCAGCCGCGCCTGGGCGGAGACGCTGCGCGAGCCGTCCTGGCACTCCCCCGTCCTCGCCGCCACCCGCGCGGCCTTCGACGGCGAGGCCGAGGTCGGCCAGGTGGTGGCGCTGGCCGACCGGATCCGGCAGGCCCGCGCCGGGCTCGGCGCCCGGCCCAGCGGCCCCGCCGCCGAGTTCTGGGACCGGCAGCAGACCGCCCTGGACGACGCGGCCCGCCGGCTGGGCCGCCGCGCCGATGCGCTCATCCGGCACCGCGACCAGGCGGCCGCCCTCTCCGCGGAGCTGCAGCACCTCGCCGACCTGGAGCGGATGGAGCGCAGCGCCGCCGAGGTCGACGTCCTCACCGTCGAGACGGCGTACGGCCCGGGACGGCGGGACGGCGGGCTGGGGGACGTCGCCGACGACATCGCCGCGGTGCGGCACGCCATGACCGACCTGGTCGACCTGATGACCCGCACCCGCGCGCCGCTCGCCCTGCCGCCCGAGGTCCCCGGTTGACCCTGCGGGTCCTCCGTCCACCGCCTACGGTCTGCCACCATGGCCGCGCCGATCAGTGATGCAGTCGTCGTCGACGTGCTGCGCCGGGTGGACCGCGCGCTCGGCCCGCTGGTCCAGCGGCTCGGCCGCCCGCCGCACCTGCCCCCGGCCCAGCGGGCCGCCTGGTGGGCCCACCAGGTGGGCCGGGTCGCCGCGGGGGTGTCCGCGACACCCCGGTTCGCCGGCCGGCTCGCCGACCTCCTCCCGCTGCAGAACACCGTGGGATCGGCCGTGCAGGCGCTCGTCGTCCTCGGCGTGGCCCGTGAGCACGGGCTGACAGGACAGGCCGACCGGGTCGCGCTGCTGGCCCGGGTGCTGCTGCACCGGGACCTGCCGGCCGACCGGGTCGAGCCCCTGCTGGCCCGCAGTCGCGGGGTGTACGTCGACGAGGCACTCGGCGACGACCGCGCCGGGGTGGACGGCGTGGCCCGCAGCCTGTGGCGGGCCGCCCGGCTGCTCGGCCGGATCGACGACGCGCTCGACGCCCGGCCGAAGGGCAAGTGGCGGCACCGGGCGTTCGCCCAGCTGCCCGTGGTCGGCGTGGTCGGCGGGTACGCGGCCGAACGGGAGGCCCTGCGCCGGGCAGCCCGCCGGGCCGAGGACGTGCTCAGCGGGCCGGTTGCGCTCCACCGCTGAGGACGTCGGCCCGCGCCAGGGCCTGGAACACCTCACGGGTCGCCGTCGACCGGTTCATGGTGATGAAGTGGATGCCGGGTACGCCCTCGGCGACCAGCCGGCGGCACATGTCGGTCGCCACCTCCACGCCGTAGTCGCGCACCGCCCGCCGGTGCTGCGGGGAGTCGCCGTCCAGCGCGGCGAACCGGTCGGCGAGCTCGGTGGGGAAGGCCTGCCCGGACAGCTCCACGATCCGGGTGATCTGCCGGGCGTTGGTCACCGGCATGACCCCGGCGATGACCGGGACGTCGCAGCCCCGGGCGGCGATCCGGTCGCGCAGCCGCAGGTAGTCCTCCACCTGGAAGAACATCTGGGTGATCGCGAAGTCCGCGCCGGCACGGCACTTGGCGACGAACATGTCGGTGTCGGTGTCCGGGTCCGGCGAGCGGGGGTGCAGCTCGGGGAAGGCCGCCACCCCGACGCAGAAGTCGCCGATGCCCTTGATCAGCTCGACCAGCTCGGCGGCGTACCGCAGCCCCTGCGGGTGGGGCACCCACTCGGCCTGCGGGTCGGCGCCCGGCGGGTCGCCGCGGAGCGCGAGGAGGTTGCGCACCCCCGCAGCGGCCAGCCGGCTGACCACGTGCCGCAGCTCGGCGGTGCTGTGGTCGACCGCCGTCAGGTGCGCCAGCGGGAGCATGGTGGTGTCGGTGGCGATCCGCTCGGTGACCGAGACGGTGCCCTCGCGGGTCGAACCACCGGCGCCGTAGGTGACCGAGACGAACGAGGGCCGCAGCTGCTCCAGCTGGCGCAACGCGGTCCACAGCTGGGCCTCGGCCGCGTCGTCCTTCGGCGGGAAGAACTCGAAGGACCACGTGGGCTGCTCGGTCTGCAGCAGCTCGCGCACGGTGCCGGTCATGGCTGAGGAGGGTACGGGCGACGGGGCGGTTTCGGGGCAGGACCCCGGTCACCAGGAGCAGCACCCCACCGAGTTGGGCAATACTCGACCTGTGACAGTCGGGACGCAGCAGCGTGAGACCACCGTCGACGGCGCTCCCGCGGAGCTCGCGGTCCCCGCACTGGCGGCCGCCGACCTCGATCGGCTGCGCGCGTCCGTGGAGGCTGCGCTGGGCTCCTTCCTCACCGAGCAGCGCGCGACGCTGGCCGGCATGGCCGTGGAGCTGGTGCCGGTGGCCGACGAGGTCGCCGCGGTCGCCGGGGCCGGCAAGCGGCTGCGGCCGGCTTTCGCCTACTGGGGCTGGCGGGGCTTCGTCGACCTCGACGACCCGGCCGCCGAGTCCGACGAGGCGGTGCTCCGGGCCGTCGCCGCGCTCGAGCTGGTGCACAGCAGCGCCCTGGTGCACGACGACGTGATGGACGCCGCCGACACCCGTCGCGGCCGGCCGGCCACGCACGTGGGCTTCGCCGGCCGGCACGGCGGTGCCGGGCTCGACGGGGACGCGGACACCTTCGGCGTGGGCGCGGCCATCCTGGTCGGTGACCTGGCGCTGGTCTGGTCCGACGAGCTGCTGCGCTGCTCCGGCATCTCCCCCGAGGCGCTCGCCCGGGCCCGCCCGGTCTGGGACACCATGCGCACCGAGGTCACCGCCGGCCAGTACCTGGACCTGCTCCGCGCCGCCGGTGGCCTGCCCGGCCCGGCCGGCGCGCTCAAGGTCGCGCGGTACAAGAGCGCCGGCTACACCGTGCAGCGGCCGCTGCAGCTGGGCGCGGCCCTGGCCAGCGCCGGGCCCGACGCGCTGGAGGTGTGCACCGCCATCGGCGTGCCGCTGGGCGAGGCCTTCCAGCTCCGCGACGACGTCCTGGGCGTCTTCGGCAACCCCGCGGTCACCGGCAAGTCCGCCGACGACGACCTGCGCGAGGGCAAGCGCACGCTGCTGGTCGCGCTCACCGAGGAGGTCGCCGACGACGCCGGGCGGGCGCTGCTGGCCGATGCACTGGGCAACTCGGCGGCCAGCGCCGACGAGCTGGACGGCGTCCGGTCGCTGATGACCCGCAGCGGCGCGCTGGACCGAGTCGAGGAGCGGATCGCCGAGCAGACCCGCCGGGCGCGGGAGGCGATCGCCGCCGCCCCGCTGGCGGCCGACGCCGGCCGGGCACTGGACGCCCTGGCGGTCGCCGCCACCACCCGCGCCGCGTGAACCGGACCCTGCGCACCGTCCCCGGCCGCACCGACCGGGTCGTCGTGGTCGGAGCCGGCCTGGCCGGGCTGTCGGCGGCGCTGCGGCTGCGCGGCGCCGGCCGTGAGGTCACCGTCGTCGAGCGCGGCAGCGGCCCCGGCGGGCGGGCCGGCGTGCTGGCCCGGTCGGGCTACACGCTGGACACCGGCCCCTCGGTCTTCACCGCCCCCGAGCTGCTGGCCGACGCCTTCGCCGCCGTCGGCGAACGGATGGAGGACCGGCTCACCCTGCTCCCCCTGGACACCACCTACCGGGCCCAGTTCGCCGACGGCGAGCACCTGGACGTGCACGCCGACCGGGCCGCCTTCGCCGCCGAGGTGGAGCGGCTCTGCGGGCCGGCCGAGGCCGCCGCCCTGCACCGCTACCTCGACGACCTGGCCGAGCTGTACCGGCTGCAGCTGCGCACCTTCATCGACCGCAACCTCGACTCCCCGCTGGACCTGCTGGGCCCCGAGCTCCTCACCCTGGTGCGCCGGGGCGGCTTCCGACGGCTGTCGCACCACGTCGCCGGCTTCTTCGCCGACGAGCGACTGCGCCGGCTGTTCAGCTTCCAGGCGCTCTACGCCGGGGTCTCGCCGTTCCGGGCCATCGCCGCCTACGCCGTGATCGCCCAGCTCGACATCGGCGCGGGCGTGTGGCACCCGGTCGGCGGGATCGGCGCCGTCCCGCGGGCGATGGCCGCGGCCGCCGCCGACGCAGGCGTGCAGTTCCGCTGGGACACCGACGTGACCGACCTGGAGATGGCCGGCGGCCGGGTGACCGCGGTGCGGCTGGCCGACGGCGAGCGGCTGGTTCCGGACGCCGTCGTCGTCACCACCGACGCCCCGCACCGGCTGGTGCCGCAGCTCCGCGGCCCCCGCCGGCCGGTCTACTCGCCCTCCTGCGTGGCGCTGCACCTCGGGGTGCGCGCCGAGCTGCCCGGGCAGGCGCACCACACGATCAGCTTCGGCGCCGCCTGGGAGCAGGTCTTCGACGAGCTGACCCGCGACGGCCGGCCGATGAGCGACCCGAGCCTGCTGATCAGCATGCCGTCGGTGACCGACCGGTCGCTGGCACCGCATTGCGGCCATGTGCTCAGTGTGGTCGCGCCGACACCGAACCTCGACCCGCGCAGCGGCGGGAACGCCGACCTGGACTGGCCGGCGCTGGCGCCGCGCTACCGCGAGGAGCTCGTGCAGACGCTGGAGGCCCGGGGCTGGACCGGCATCGGGGACGCCGTCGAGGTGGAGGAGCTGCTGACCCCGGTGGACTGGGCGTCGCAGGGCATGGCCGCCGGCACCCCGTTCGCGCTGGCGCACACCTTCGGGCAGACCGGCCCGTTCCGGCCCTCGACGCTGCCCCGCCGGGGCCCGGAGAACGTGGTGCTGGCCGGGTCCTCGGTGCAGCCGGGGGTGGGGGTGCCGATGGTCGTCATCAGCGGCCGGCTCGCCGCCGAGCGGATCACCGGGCGGGTCGCGTGATCCCCCCGACCCGGGCCGAGCAGCAGGCGGCGCTGGACGCCGCCTACGAGCACTGCGCGGCCATCGCCGCCCGGCACGGCAAGAGCTACCACCTGGCCACCCGGCTGCTCACGCCCGACCGCCGGCCCGCGGTGCACGCGCTGTACGCCGCCGCGCGGACCGCCGACGACTTCGTCGACGTGCCGGGCGCCGACCCCTCGGGTGACCTGGCGACCTGGTCGAAGGCGCTGCTGGACGAGCTGTCCGACGGCTGGTCCGACGACCCGGTACGGCTGGCGCTGGTGCACACCTACCGGCGGTACGACATCCCGCTGGAGCACCTGGTGGACTTCCTCGCCGCGATGACCAGCGACCTCGACGTCACCGGTTACGCCGACCTGGACGCCCTCGACCGGTACATGTGGGGCTCGGCCTCGGTGATCGGCCTGCAGGTCCTGCCCGTCCTGGGCACGGCTCCCGGCGTATCCCGGGAGGAGGCCGCACCGCACGCCATCGCCCTGGGCGAGGCCTTCCAGCTGACCAACTTCCTGCGGGACGTCGCCGAGGACGTCGACCGGGGCCGGGTGTACCTGCCCGAGGACCTGATGGACGCGCACGGGGTGACCCGCGAGCAGCTGGCCGCGCGGCGGTTCTCCCCCGGTTTCCGCGAGCTGATGCGGGAGATGGTGGCGGTCACCCGCCGCCGCTACGACGACGCCGCACCGGGCACGCCGCTGCTGGCACGGGAGTCGCGGGACTGCGTCCGGGCCGCCACCGCGCTCTACGGCGGCATCCTGACCGAGATCGAGAAGGCCGACTACCGGGTGCTGGAGCGCCGGGTGCGGGTGTCCAGGCCGCGGCGCCTGGCAATGTTCGCCCGCCGGTTGACCGCTGCCCAGCTGGCCAGGGTCAGCACCACCAGGGAGAAGCCGAACAGCAGGTCCTCGACCGGGGCGTAGGCGATCCGCGGGCCCCAGATCGCATCCGGGTCGTAGGTCACCACGTCCAGGCCGGTGAGCACGCCGTTCATCAGCAGCTGGAAGACGATCACGATCACGTAGGCGACCCAGAACACCGGCCGCGTGACCATCCGGGTGCGCAGCACGGCGAGGTCCACGACCAGCACGGCGACCAGCACCACGACGGCGATCTGCGAGTAGGTCACGCGTCGGCCCCGGCCTCGGCCTCGGCCTCGCGAGCCGGGTAGCCGGCGTCCCAGCCGGTCACCTTCCGCACCGCCTCCAGCGCCAGCACCGCGCACACCGGGACGACGAGGAAGAACAGCACCTCCTCCACCGGGATCCCGCCCGGCAACCGGACGTCCAGGGTGCGGGCGGCGCTGTAGTCCCAGTGCCCGGCGGAGATCGCGTAGAGCACCCACCCGACGAAGACGACGAACTCCGGGACGATCGCCAGCAGCAGCCGCCGCCAGCGGGCGTAGACCCGCACGCCCAGCAGCAGCTCCAGCGGCGCGGTGACCACGAGGCAGCCGACCAGCAGCGAGAGGTAGGTCAGGTGCCCCACTGTTCTCGTCCCGCCCGACCCGCCCTGCTCACAGCGCCAGCGCCTGGGCCCGGCGGGTGACCTCGGTGTGCCGGTCGCCGCGCAGGGCCTCGATCGGCGTGCCGGGCAGCGAGTCGTCGGCGCGGAAGAGCCACTCGAAGGCCTCCTCGTCGGTGAACCGGCCGTCGTAGAGCACCGTCAGCAGCCCGGGCAGGTGCTTGAGGACCGCGCCGTCCTGCAGGAAGTCCGCCGGGATCTTGCTGTTGCCGCTGCCGGGCACGGCCATGAGCTTCCGCTCGGCGATGAGCTGCCGGACCTTGTTGGCCGAGACGCCGAGCTGCTCGGCGACCTCCGCAGGAGTGAGCGTGTCCATAGGCTCCCAGCCTATGGCGAGCGGGAACGACGCGGCGAACGGTCCCCGGCTGACCCAGCGGCAGCGGGGCTCCGACGAGCCGGCCCTGCCCGACGACCCGGGCCGCGAGCTCCCGTTCCTGGACCTGGCCGCGCTCGAGCAGCGGGCCCGGGAGCGGCTGCCCGCCGACGTCTTCGACTACTACGCCGGGGGCGCCGGTGCCGAGACCACGCTCGCCGAGGCGCCCGCCTCCTGGCGGGCCTGGCGGCTGCGGCCACGGGTGCTGCGCGGCGTGCAGACGCCGCAGCTGGGCACGACGCTGCTGGACAGCGAGGTCCGCACGCCGATCGGCGTCGCCCCCTGGGCCTACCAGGGCATGGCCCACCCGGAGGGTGAGCGGGCCACCGCCCGGGGCGCCGCCGCGACCGGGTCGCTGATGACCGTCTCGACCAGCGCCACCACCTCGCTGGAGGACGTCGCCGCGGTCACCCCGGCCGGCCCGCGCTGGTTCCAGCTCTACCGGCTGCACTCCCCCGGGCACACCGACGACCTGGCCCGCCGGGCCGGGCAGGTCGGCTACACCGCCCTGGTGCTGACCGTCGACCTTCCGGTGCTCGGACGTCGGCTCCGTGACCTGCGCTCGGACTTCGCGCTCCCCGCCGGGCTGCTGCTGGCCAACCACCCGCCCGTGCAGGGAGCCCAGCCGCCGCTGCAGGCGGCCGCGACACCGAGCTGGACCTTCGCCGACATCGAGCGGTTCGCCGCCCTCTCCGGCCTGCCGGTGGTGGTCAAGGGGGTGCTCCGCGGCGACGACGCCGCGCGCTGCGTGGCCGCCGGTGCGTCGGCGGTGTGGGTGTCCACCCACGGCGGACGGCAGGCCGACCCGGCCGTGGCCAGCGCCGAGGCGCTGCCCGAGGTGGTGGCGGCGGTCGGTGCCGACGCCGAGGTCTACGCCGACGGGGGCATCCGGACCGGGTCCGATGCGCTGACCGCGCTGGCGCTGGGCGCCCGGGCGGTCTTCGTGGGCCGGCCGACGGCATGGGGGCTGGCCACCGGGGGCGCCGACGGCGTGGCGCGCGTCCTGGGCGGGTTGACCGAGGAGCTGGCGCACACCATGGCCCTGTGTGGTCTGGACGACGTGCGCGCCGTGCCGCGGGACACCGTCGTCCGGACCCCGTGGGCACCCCGCTGAACGCGACGCGCGACGCGGGTCCGGCCCGCGGGCGCGCCGTGGCCGCCGACCCCGCCCGGCGTCCACCTCGGCTGTCCCACCCGACTCCCCTGGCCACTCCAGGACTCAGGTGTCCAGACCGTGACCGTGCCGCCCGTGTTGCACGGGCCGCCGACTGCCCTGCGCTCCTAGACTCGACCCCGTGGACACCGTCGTGACCGACCCCGTGGTCGGCCTCCTCCTCGAGGGGCGCTACCGCCTCGAGGAGCGGCTGGCGCGCGGCGGGATGTCGACCGTCTACGCCGCCACCGACCTGCGGCTGGACCGCACGGTCGCGGTCAAGGTCATGGCCGAGCACCTGGCCCACGACCCGGCGTTCGTCGACCGGTTCACCCGCGAGGCCCGGGCCACCGCGATGCTCAGCCACGTCAACGTGGTGTCGGTCAGCGACCAGGGCTCGGACCAGGGGCTGGTGTACCTGGTGATGGAGCTGGTCCGCGGCCGCACGCTGCGCGACCTGCTGCAGGCCCGCGGCCGGCTCACCGTCGGGGAGGCGTTCGCCGTCCTGGAGCCGGTCCTCGCCGGCCTGACCGCCGCCCACCGGGCCGGCATCGCGCACCGCGACGTCAAGCCGGAGAACGTGCTGATCTCCACCGACGGCCAGGTCAAGGTCGCCGACTTCGGGCTGGCCCGCGCCGTGGCCGGCACCGGGCAGACCAGCCACACCGGCGGCGTGCTGATCGGCACGGTCGCCTACCTGTCCCCGGAGCAGCTCGAGCGCGGGCGCAGCGACGCCCGCAGCGACGTCTACGCGGCGGGGATCCTGTTCTACGAGCTGCTGACCGGGCACCCGCCCTACGCCGGCGACAGCGCCCTGGCCGTCGCCTACCAGCACGTGCACCACGACGTCCCGGCCCCGTCGTCCGAGGCGCCCGGCGTGCCGTGGCAGGTCGACGAGCTGGTCGCCCGCACCACCCGGCGCGACCCCGCGGCCCGGCCGCTGGACGCCGGGGCCTTCCTCGCCGAGCTCACCGACCTGCGCGCCGACCTGGGCCTGGCCCGGGTGCCGGTGCCCACCGGCCGCCCGGCCGACAACCCGACGCAGACCCTCCGCCCGACCAACCGGCCCACGGCGCCGCGGCCGCGGCACCCCAGCGCACCCGCCGGCGCACCGCGCACCGAGGTGCTCGGGGGCCGGGTGGACCGAACCCGCGGCACCACCGTGCTGCCCGGCACCGGAGCCGGTCCGACCACCGCCGTGGGCAGCGCCCGCCCCAACCTGCCGCCCCGCGGGCCAGCCGCCCGGCCGGGCGTGCCACCGCACATCCGCCGTCGGCGGGCCCGGTTCGCGCTCGCCCTCGTGCTGTTGCTGGCGATCACCATCGGCGCCATCGGCTGGTGGTTGGGCTCGGGCCGCTGGACCGACGTCCCGGACCTGCTCGGCCAGGACAAGGACACCGCGGTCGGCATGCTGCAGGAGGCCGGGCTGGACCCGACCTTCGGCGAGGCGCAGTTCAGCGAGACGGTGCCCGAGGGCGAGGTCGTCTCCGCCGACCCGCCCGGTGGCGGCGAGGCGATCCGCGGCACCGACGTGGAGCTCGTCGTCTCCAAGGGCCCGCAGCGGTTCACCGTCCCCGCCGAGCTCACCGGCCAGCCGGGCGACGACGTCCAGGCGAAGCTGCAGCAGGACTTCCCGCAGCTGACCTTCCAGCAGACCCAGGAGACCAGCGAGGACGTCGGCGCGGGCAACGTGATCCGCTTCGACCCGCCGGCCGGCACCCAGCTCAAGGCCGGCGACACGGTCAGCCTCGTGGTGTCCTCCGGCCGGGCGCCGGTCAAGGTGCCCAACGTCGTGGGCCAGGCCCCGGACGCCGCGCAGGACACCCTGGAGCAGCTCGGGTTCGTCGTCAAGCGGGACACCGGCCGCAGCGCGGAGGTCGCCGAGGGCCAGGTCATGACGGTGAACCCGGGGCCCGGCGACGCCCAGCCCTACGGCAGCACGGTGACCATCACCGTCTCCGAGGGCGTCCCGCAGGTCACCGTGCCCGACGTCGTCGGCAAGTCCGAGAAGGACGCCACCGCGGCGCTGAAGGACGTCGGCCTGAAGGCCTCCTCGACGTCGTTCATCGCCGGCGACCGCGTGTTCCAGCAGAGCCCCAAGGCCGGCGAGACCGTCGACCAGGGCAGCACCGTCCGCATCCTCATCAGCTTCGGGTGACCCCTTCTCCGTGACCTCCCCCGGTTCCTCCGCGCCCCCGATCGGGGCGCACGTCCAGATCAAGGGCGGCCTGGCGACGGGCGGCCTGGCCTACGCCGACGCGGTCGGCGCCCGCGCCGTCCAGGTGTTCGTCGGCAACCCGCGCGGCTGGAGGCCCAGCGCCGGGGACCCCGCCCAGGACGCCGCCTTCACCGCCGGCTGCGCCGAGCGAGGCGTGCCGTCCTTCATCCACACGCCGTTCCTGGTGAACGTCGGCTCGCCGAGCGCGGCGACCGTCGAGCAGTCGATCTCGACCATCCGCCACAACCTGGCCCGCGGCGCCCGGCTGGGTGTCCAGGGCGTCGTGGTGCACGCCGGCTCGGCCGTCGGCGCGGACCGCTACGAGGCCGCGCTGGCCCAGCTGCACGAGGAGCTGCTGCCGGTCCTCGACGAGCTCCCCGAGGGCGCGCCCCGGCTGCTCGTCGAGCCCACCGCCGGTGGCGGGCGGTCGCTCGCGGCCACGGTGGAGGACCTCGGCCCCTACCTGGCCGCGCTGGACGGGCACCCGGCGGTCGGCGTCTGCTTCGACACCTGCCACGCCTGGGCCGCCGGCCACGACTTCTCGGTGCCCGGCGGGATGACGGCGACGCTGGACGCCCTGGTGGCCACGGTGGGTGCGGGCCGCCTCGGCCTGGTGCACGCCAACGACTCGCTCGACGCGTGCGGCTCGACCCGGGACCGGCACACCACGATCGGCGCCGGCTCGATCGGGACGGCGCCGTTCGCCGAGCTGCTCACCCACCCGGCGCTGGCCGGCGTGCCGGTGGTGGTGGAGACCCCGAGCCAGGACGACGGCCACGCCAAGGACATCGCGTTGCTGTGCTCCCTGCGCGACGGCGCTCTGCTCCCCGCCTGAGCCCCCTGGACCCGACGCGGCTCTAGCCGCGCCGGGAGGGGTTGAGCCGCGTGCGCACGCGGCTAAACCCCGTCCGGCGCGGGTCGACCCGCGGCGCCGGACCCGCGGCTCAGCTCACGCCGGGGACGGCTCCTGGCAACGGTGCGGCCCGGAGGGTCGCCGGGTCACAGCTCGGCGATGACCTGGCTGACGACCTTGGCGGCGTGCTCGATGCCGGCGCGGTCGACGTCGAGGTGGGTCACCAGCCGGATCCGGTCGGCGCTGACCTGACCGACCAGCACGCCCTGGGCCTTGGCCGCCTCGGCGACGGCCGGGGCCGGGACGCCCCGGACGACGACCATGTTGGTCTCCACCGTGGCCGGGTCCACGCCGAGCCGCTCGGCCAGCAGCCGGGCGTGCTCGTGGTCCTCGGCGAGCCGCTCGACGTGGTGGTCCAGCGCGTGCAGCCCGGCCGCCGCCAGGACGCCGACCTGGCGCATCCCGCCGCCAAGCCGCTTGCGCCACAGCCGGCCGGCGGCGATCCGCTCGGCGCTGGCCACCAGGACCGAGCCGACCGGAGCGCCCAGCCCCTTGGACAGGCACACCGACGCGGTGTCGGCCAGCTGCCCGTAGGTCGCCAGCGGGACGCCGGACGCCACGTGCGCGTTGAACACACGCGCGCCGTCCAGGTGCACGTTCACCCCGGCCCCACGGGACCAGTCGAAGAGCCGCTGCAGCTCGGCGAGGGGCTGCACCAGGCCACCGCCGCGGTTGTGCGAGTTCTCGACGGCGACGGCGGCCGTCGCGGTCAGGTGCCAGTCGCCGTGCGGCCGCACCTGGGCGATGAGCTGGTCGGCCGACAGCCGCCCGCCCTCGGAGACCACGGTGCGGGAGGAGAGCCCGAACAGCGCAGCGGCGGCACCCATCTCGTAGGTGAGGATGTGCGCGTCGGCGTCCCCGAGGACCTCCTGGCCGGGCTCGCAGACCAGTCGCAGGCCGATCTGGTTGCCCATGGTCCCGGACGGGACGAACAGCGCAGCCTCGTGACCGAACAGCTCGGCGACCCGCTCCTCGAGCGCGTTGACCGTCGGGTCCTCGCGGTAGACGTCGTCGCCGACCTCGGCCTCGGCCATGACCCGGCGCATCGCCGGGGTCGGCCGGGTGAGGGTGTCCGAGCGGAGGTCGACGGCGCCGCTGGCGGCAGCGGGGCCGTCGGTGGTGATCCCGTACATCAGCCGCGCAGCATCTCCGTGACGAGGAAGGCCAGCTCGAGGGACTGGCCGGTGTTGAGGCGGGGGTCGCAGGCGGTCTCGTACCGGCTGTTGAGGTCGGCGTCGCTGATCTCCATGGCGCCGCCCAGGCACTCGGTGACGTCCTCGCCGGTGAGCTCCACGTGGATGCCGCCGGGCCAGGTGCCCAGACCGCGGTGGACGTCGAAGAAGCCGAGCACCTCGTCGACCACCCGGTCGAAGTGCCGGGTCTTGTAGCCGGTCGTCGACTCGTGCGTGTTGCCGTGCATCGGGTCGCACTGCCAGACGACCTGGTGGCCGCTGGCGGTGACCTTCTCCACGATGCCGGGCAGGACGTCGCGGATCTTCCCGTTGCCCATCCGGCTGATCAGCGTGAGCCGGCCGGGGACGCCGTCGGGGTCGAGCCGCTCGACCAGCTCGGTGGCCTGCTCCGGCGTCGTCGTCGGGCCGATCTTGACGCCGATCGGGTTGGCCAGCTTCGAGGCGAACTCGATGTGCGCGCCGTCCATCTGCCGGGTGCGCTCGCCGACCCAGACGAAGTGGGCGCTCAGCGCGTAGGCGCGGCCGTCGTGCACCCGCAGCAGCGCCCGCTCGTAGTCCAGGATCAACGCCTCGTGGCTGCTGTAGAGCTCCACGCCGCGCAGCGCCGAGTCGTCGACGCCGCAGGCCTTCATGAAGGCCAGCGCCCGGTCGATCTCCCGGGCGATCACGTCGTAGCGCACCCCGGCCGGCGAGGTGGACACGAAGTCCTTGTTCCAGTCGTGCACCGCGTGCAGGTCGGCCAGCCCGCCGCGGGCGTAGGCGCGGATCATGTTCATCGCGGCCGCGGAGTTCGCGTAGGCCCGCACCAGCCGGTTCGGGTCCGGTATGCGGTCGGCCAGCACCGGGTCCAGCGAGTTGACCATGTCACCGCGGTAGGAGGGCAGGCCCAGCGCGTCGGTGTTCGAGCTGCGCGGCTTGGCGTACTGCCCGGCCACCCGGCCGACCTTCACCACCGGCACGCTGGCCCCGTAGGTGAGGACGACGGCCATCTGCAGCAGCGTGCGGGTGGTGGCCTGCAGGTGCGGCTCGGTGTTGAGGTCGAAGGTCTCCGCGCAGTCACCGCCCTGCAGCAGGAACGCCTTGCCCTGGGCCACGTCGGCCAGCTGGCGGCGCAGCGTGTCGACCTCCGCCGGGGCGACGATCGGCGGCACGGTCTGCAGGGTGGACAGCACGGCGTCCAGCGCGGCCCGGTCGGGCCACTCCGGCTGCTGGGCGGCGTGCAGCTCACGCCACCGGTCCAGGCCCGGGACCAGCTCAGCAGGTTCGGTGATGCTCACACCCCCGAGGGTACGTGCAAGGCCCCCGTCGCCCTTCAGCACTCGCACGCTCGCGCCGGGCCCCTGCGGCGGGGCCGTCAGCCGAAGAAGACCTCCGCCTCGGCGTAGCGGTCCAGCGGCACCAGCTTGAGCTGGGCGATGGCCTCGGCGAGCGGCACCTGGACGATGTCGGTGCCGCGCAGGGCCACCATCACCCCCGACGCGCCCTGGTGCACGGCCCGGACGGCGGCCAGCCCGAACCGGGTGGCCAGCACCCGGTCGAACGGGGTCGGCGTCCCGCCGCGCTGGACGTGCCCGAGCACCACCGCCCGCGACTCCCGGCCGGTGCGCTCCTCGATCACCCGGGCCAGCGCCTCCCCGATGCCGCCGAGCCGCTCGTGGCCGAAGGCGTCCTTCTGCCCGGTCGCCGTCGTGAGGTGCCCGTCGGTGGGGACGGCGCCCTCGGAGACCACGACGATCGGGCTGAAGCCGGAGTCGAACCGGTGCTGGCAGTGCTTGACCACCGCGTCGAGGTCGAAGGGCCGCTCGGGCACCAGCACCACCGTCGCCCCGCCGGACATGCCGGCGTGCAGGGCGATCCAGCCGGCGTGCCGGCCCATCACCTCCACGACCAGCGCCCGGTGGTGGCTGTCCCCCGTGGTGTGCAGCCGGTCGATCGCCTCGGAGGCCACGCCGACCGCGGTGTCGAAGCCGAACGTGTAGTCGGTGGCGTCCAGGTCGTTGTCGATGGTCTTGGGGACGCCGACGCACCGCATCCCCGCCTGCGCCAGCCGGTTCGCCACGCCCAGGGTGTCCTCCCCGCCGACCGGGACGAGCGCGTCGATGCCCAGCCGCTCCAGGGAGGCCAGCACCCGCTCCGGCCCTCCCTCGATCGCGTAGGGGTTGGTCCGCGAGGTGCCGAGCACCGTGCCGCCGCGTGGCAGCAACCCCCGCGTCGCGGCGACGTCCAGGGCGACGGTGTCGCCGTCCAGCACCCCGCGCCAGCCGTCCCGGAAACCGATCACCTCGTCGCCGTACTCGCTGATGCCCGCCCGGACGACGGCGCGGATCACCGCGTTGAGGCCGGGGCAGTCGCCGCCGCCGGTCAGGATGCCGATGCGCACGTGCGCCTCCGAGGCCCGTGGTGCGGGATGAGGAGCACATGCTGCCGCACCGGCGGCCCGCGTGGCAGAGGAGACCCCCGTCGCTTTCCGGCCGGTCCGGTACCGGAGACCGGTGCGGCTGCCGATGACCCCGCCCGGCGGGACACCTCCCGCCGGGGAGCAGGCGGAGGAGCACGGGTGCGTCGGGGGATCAGGACCAAGGTGGTGGCACTGGCGGTGGCCAGCGTCGCCGTCACCGGCGCGGCCATGGTCGGCGTGAGCGCGTGGCAGAGCGGGCGGTTCGCCGACGACGCCCGGACCTCGGTCGAGGACATGGTCGACGGCAGCATCCAGCAGACCGCCGACGGCGTGTACGACGTCGTCTCGACCCAGGGCGACTCGACCGCGGCGCTGGTCGACAGCGACCTGCAGGTCGCCGGGTACGTGCTCGAGCAGTCCGGCGGGCTCAGCCTCGGGCCGGCCACCCGGGACACCGTGACCTGGGACGCGAAGAACCAGGTGACCGGTGAGGTCACCACGGTCGCGCTCCCCCGGGTGCAGATCGGCGACCAGCGGCTGGGCAAGAACGCCGACGTCGCGACCCCCACCCCGGTGGTGGACCAGGTGCAGTCCCTGGTGGGCGGCACCGCCACGGTCTTCCAGCGGATGGACGACGCCGGGGACATGCTCCGGGTCGGCACCAACGTGGTGAGCGCGACCGGCAGCCGGGCCATCGGCACGTACATCCCGGCCGTCGCCGCGGACGGCACACCGAACGCCGTCCTCGCCG
The DNA here is from genome assembly GCA_000620205.1 of Geodermatophilaceae bacterium URHA0031. Taxonomy (GTDB): domain Bacteria; phylum Actinomycetota; class Actinomycetes; order Mycobacteriales; family Geodermatophilaceae; genus Modestobacter. The sequence goes on from JHVP01000003.1 coordinate 303,086, forward strand.
CCGTGCTGGCCGGCCAGACCTACCGGGGGACGGCGTTCGTCGTCGACTCCTGGTACGTGACCGCCTACCAGCCGCTGTTCGGCGCCGGCGGCCGGGTCATCGGCATGCTGTACGTCGGAGTGCGGCAGGAGTCCATGCCGACGTTGCGGCAGAGCGTGCAGGAGACCTCGGTCGGCGAGCACGGCAGCGTCTCCGTGCTCGGCGCCACCGGCGACCGCGCCGGGACCGTGCTGATCAGCCGGGACGGCTCCACCGACGGAACCAGCGTCCTGGACGCGACGGACGCCGACGGCACGAGGTACGTGCAGCAGGTCGTGGACGCCGCCCTGCAGCTGGAGGACGGCGCCCAGGCCACGGTCCACTACCGGGACGCCGCGACCGGCGGGCACACCGTCCAGGTCGCCTACTACCGGCCGTGGGACTGGGTGATCGCCGTCGACGCCCGGGACAGCGACTTCGCCGGTCCGGTCACCCGGATCGACGAGGGCCGGTCGGCGATGGCCACCGCGCTGGTGGTCGCCGCGCTGCTGGTCGCCGTCGCCGGCTTCGGGATCGCCTGGGCGCTCGGCCGGCGGCTCACCGGACCGCTGGAGCAGCTGCGCCGGCGGATGGTCGAGATCGCCGACGGCGGCGGTGACCTGACCCAGCGGGTGGACGACTCCGCCCGGGACGAGGTCGGCGAGCTCGCCACGGCCTTCAACCGGTTCGTGGACAAGGTGGCCGGCACCATCCGCGACATCGGGGTCAGCGCCGGGTCGCTGGCGGCCTCCGCCTCCGGCGTGGCACGGGTGGCCGACGGGCTCAGCGAGCGGGCCGGGCGCAGCCGCGACCAGGCCCGGCACGCCCACCAGGCGGCTGCCGACATCAGCTCCGGGGTCACCTCCGCGGCCGCCGGCGCCGAGCAGATGGGCTCGGCGATCCGGGAGATCGCGCGCAGCGCCAGCGACGCCAGCCACGTCGGTCAGGGTGCCGTGGACCTCGCCGGGCGCACCGAGACGGCGATCGCCGCGCTGGGCACCAGCTCGGCCCAGATCAGCGACGTCGTCGCGGTGATCTCCGCAGTCGCCGAGCAGACCAACCTGCTGGCGCTCAACGCCACGATCGAGGCGGCGCGGGCCGGTGAGGCCGGCAAGGGCTTCGCCGTCGTGGCCACCGAGGTCAAGGAGCTGGCCCAGGAGGCGTCGCGGGCCAGCGAGGAGATCCACCAGCGGGTGCAGTCCATCCAGGCCGACACCAGCGCGGCGGTCGGCTCGATCAGCCAGATCGTCGGGGTCATCCGGGAGATGAACGACCACCAGACCACCATCGCCAGCGCCGTGGAGGAGCAGACGGCGGTCACCACCGAGCTCTCCCGGAGCGTGAGCTCGGTGGCCGACGGCGCGACCGCGGTCACCGCGACGATGGACGACGTCACGACCGACGCCGACCGGACCGCCGCCGACGTCGACTCCGCCCGCGCCGCCGCCCGGGAGCTGGACCGGTTGTCGGGTGAGCTGACCCGGCTGATCGCCGTCTTCACCGTGTGAGCGGAGTGCCACGGGCGCGTCGTCCGCACCGTGGCACTCCGCTCACCGCCGGGCGGCCTCCATCAGGTTCCAGCGGGCCAGGTTGTAGCGGGCGTCGACCAGGGCGTCGTGCGTGCCGGAGGGCTTGGGGGGCAGGTCCGGCTGGCCGACGTCCTCCCACCGCTGGCGCAGCTCCCGGGTGAACCGCGGGATCGACCGGGGCAGCGTCGGCATGGCGCCCCACAGCTGGGCCAGCGCGACGTGGTCGTAGGCGGCGAACCAGGCCCACAGCTCGATCTCCTCCCCCGGCGCGGTGAGGAAGGAGAGCAGGTCCTCACGGATCCGCTGCCGGCTGCGCCACGCCTTGTCCGCCGGCGGCGGCAGCTGGTCCAGGACGTTGCGGCGCACCCACGGGATGGCCCGGTCGGGGTCGAACTCGGTGCTGACGGCGTAGAACTCCCGCCCCGTCTCGTCGACGACACCGATCGAGACCAGGTCGATCGTGGTGCCGTCCTCGATGAACTCGGTGTCGTAGAAGTAGCGCCGCACACTCACCGGGACACCGTAGGCAGGTTCGGCGGGACGCCGGCAGGCCGGTCCAGGTCGGCGAGCAGCAGCCACCCCCGGCCGGTGCCGGTGAACACCAGCGCCACGCTGAGCCCGGCGACCACGTAGGCCGACCAGTCCGCCGGGTTGCAGCTGAACACGACGAGCGGCAGGCAGAGCGCCGCCGAGAGCGGCAGGCCCCACTGCACCTGCCGGTCGTCGAAGGTGTCCGCCGTGTCGTCGTGCCGCAGGTAGGTGGCCACGTGCGCGACCAGCCCGCACACGGCCAGGCCGCCGGCGACAAGGAAGCCGATCCGCCAGGACGCCCCCGGCATCAGCGCGACCAGGCCGCCCAGCAGCGGGACCAGCAGCTCCGCCAGGGCGACACCGGCCACGGCCTCCTTGAGCCCCATCCCCCGCCACCGGCGCGAGGAGAGCTGCAGGACCGCCAGCAGCACGGCGGAGGCGACGACCGCCACCACGGTCAGCGCCTGCAGGAACGCCTGCCACTCAGCACCCACGGAGGACCCCCGGCGTCAGCTGGACACCCGCGAGGATGCCGGGGTGCCGGGGATCTGGCGAGGCCGTCCGGCGCCCGGGGGCGCCGGTACCCCGCCGGCGGTCAGCCGGCCAGGGAGTCCGGCAGCCGGTCGGCGGCCTCGTGCGAGGGCGGCTGGAGCCGGCTGACCGCCTCGCTGGCGCTCACCCCGGTGGTGTCCATGGACTTCTTCACCTTGGCGCCGTAGACGTCGACGTACTCCTGGCCGGAGAGCTCCATGATCTCGTACATCACCTCGTCGGTGATCGAGCGCTCCACGAACCGGTCACCCGACAGCCCGGCGTACCGGGAGAAGTCCAGCGGCTCACCGAAGCGCACCACCACCCGGACCAGGTTCTTGCTCAGCGCCCGGCCGAGCTTCCCCGGCAGCGGGACCCGGCGGGGCTCGTAGACCATCGCGACCGGGACGACCGGCGCGCCGGTCTCCAGGGTCATCCGGGCGATCCCGGTCTTGCCGCGGAAGAGCCGGCCGTCCGGTGAGCGGGTGCCCTCGGGGTAGATGCCCAGCAGCTTGCCCTGCATGAGGATGCGGATGCCGGTGCGGATGGCGTCCTCGGCCGCCGAGGCGTTGGTGCGGTCGATCGGCACCTGGCCGCTGCCCCCGAAGAACACCCGCTGTGCGACCCCCTTGGGGCCGGTGCCGGTGAAGTACTCGGCCTTGGCCAGGAAGGTGACCCGGCGGCGCAGCGACAGCGGCATGAAGACCCAGTCCGCCGCGGACAGGTGGTTGCTGGCGATGATCGCCGCGCCCTTCGCCGGCACGTGCCCGATCCCCTCCACACGGGGCCGGAACACGAGCTTGGCGACCGGACCGACGGCCACGAACTTGAGGAACCAGTAGAACAACGCGCCTCCCTCAGCGACTGTCAGACTAGAGAGGCGCACGACACCTGGACAATCGCAGCCGTCCCCGCACCTCCCACTCCCCCCGATGACGCCCCGGAGGACCCGTCATGACGCAGGCCACGCCGATGACGGCCCCGGCCGTCCGGTCGGCCCCGCGGCCCCGGGCGACCCCGCCCGCCGCGGTGCGCCCGTGACGCTCCCCCGCCGCGGCCGGGGCCGCCGGGACAACGGGCTGGACGCCGCCCTCTGGTCCCCGGTCCGCGACGTCGACCCCCGGGTCGGCGAGCACCTCCTCGACGTCCTGCTCGACGCGGGGATCGCCGCCTACCTCGAGCCGGCCACCGACGTCGAGCCGTACACGCGGACGGTGACGCTGCCCAGCCCACCCTCGGACCGGCTGTTCGTCGACCGCGCCCGCCGGGTGGAGGCCCGCACGCTGGTCGACCGGCACGCCGAGCCGCGCCCCGCCGCCCCGCCCGCCCGCGAGGAGCGCCCGGACCTCGACACCGACGCGGAGTTCGCCCGGATCGTGGCCACCTTCGAGGCCGAGCACGGCCGGACCGCGGTCTCCGACGAGCCCCGCGACGACCCGCCCCCGCCCCCGGCCGAGCCGGCGGTGCTGGACGCCCCCGAGGAGCACTACGAGCCACCGCCGCCCCCGCCGCTGCCGGTCCTCGCGCCCGCCTCGCTGTACGCGCTGCTGCTCATCGCCGTCGGCGCCGTCCTGATCGTCGCGCCGGGCAGGGTGGGGCTGTCGCTGGACGTCGGCCTGGTGCTCGGCGTCGCCGCGGTCGCCGGCGGGGTGGCGGTGCTGGTGTCCCGGATGCGCGACCGCTCCGACGACGGCGACGACGGCGCGGTCGTCTAGCGGGCCGCTAACCTCCGCAGGATGAGCGCTGCGTCACCATCCGCCGTCGTCACGCTGACCGGCCACCTGATGGACACCGGCATCCTCGCCCGGGTCCTGGACGACGTCCTGGAGTACGGCGGGGACTACCGGATCGAGAGCCTGGACCTGGGCCGCCAGCACGGGGACGAGTCGCAGGCGCTGGTGGAGGTCAGCGCCGCGGACGCCGAACTGCTGGACCGGATCCTCATGCGGGTCCAGGTGCACGGCGCGAACCCGGTCGACCCCGGGACGGCGACCACCCGGCCCGCGCCGGCCGACGGCGTCTTCCCCGACGACTTCTACTCGACGACCAACCTGGAGACCCTGGTCCGGCTGGACCGGGAGTGGCTGCGGGTCGAGCACCCGGAGATGGACTGCGGCCTGGTCGTCTCCGACGGGCCCGTCGTCCGCACCGTCCCGGTCAGCGACGTGCGCGCCGGTGACACGGTGGTCTGCGGCGCGCACGGGGTCCGGGTCGAGCTGCCGCCGCAGGCGCCGCGCGGCGAGGAGGACGACTTCGGGTTCATGTCCTCCACGGTGTCCAGCGAGAAGCCGCAGGCGCTGCTGGTCCGGCAGATCGCCGAGCGGATGCGCGAGGTCAAGGCGGCGGGCCGGCGGGTGCTGTGGGTCGGCGGCCCGGCGGTCGTGCACACCGGGGCGGCGCCGGCGATGGTCCGGCTGGTGGAGGCCAGCTACGTCGACGTCCTGTTCGCCGGGAACGCGCTGGCCACCCACGACATCGAGTCCGCCCTGTTCGGCACCTCGCTGGGCGTGGACCTGGCCAAGGGGTCCGGGGTGCCGCACGGCCACGAGCACCACATCCGGGCGATCAACACCATCCGGGCCGCCGGCTCGATCGCCGCGGCGGTGGCCTCCGGCGTCCTCACCGGCGGGGTCATGCACGCGATGGTGCAGGCGGAGAAGCCGTTCGTGCTGGTCGGCTCGGTGCGCGACGACGGCCCGCTGCCCGACGTGATCACCGACGTCATCGACGGCCAGCGGGCGATGCGCGCCGAGCTGCACGACGTCGGCTTCGCGATCATGGTCGCCACCATGCTGCACTCCATCGCCACCGGGAACCTGCTGCCGGCCTCGATCCCGCTGGTCTGCGTGGACATCAACCCGGCCACGGTGACCAAGCTCGCCGACCGGGGCAGCGCCCAGGCGATGGGGATCGTGACCGACATCGGCCTGTTCCTCGAGCAGCTCGCCCGCGAGCTGGCTCCCTAGCCCACGCCGTCGCCGACGGACTGGCGGGCCAGGTCGGCCGCGCCGACCAGCCCGGCCTGGGCGCCCAGCTCGGCGACGAGCACCCGCGGGCCGGGCCGGAACCCGCGGCCGGGCAGCGCCCGCTCGAGCCGGTCGCGCGCCGGCGCCAGGATCGTCTCCCCCAGCACGCTGACGCCCCCGCCGATGACGACCACGTCGGGGTCCAGGATCGCCGCCATGTCGGCGATGCCCTGACCCAGCCAGGTGCCTACTTCGCAGAGCAGCTCGACGGCCAGCGGATCGCCGTCGGCCGCCGCCTGGGCGACCACCTCGCCGGTGATCCGGGCGGCGTCCCCGCCGACCCGGTCCAGCAGGTCTGCGGCGGCCGCCGGTGAGCTCTGCGCGACCTCGCGGGCGGTGTGCCCCAGGGCGTTGCCGCTGGCGTACTGCTCCCAGCAGCCGCGGTTGCCGCACGCGCACAGCCGGCCGTCGGGAACCACCCGCATGTGACCCCACTCGCCGGCGACGCCGTGCGCACCGCGCTGCAGCCGGCCGTCGATGACGATGCCGCCGCCGATCCCGGTGCCCAGCGTGATCATCAGCATCAGGCTGCTGCCCCGCGCGGCGCCGTACCGGTACTCCGCCCACGCGGCGGCGTCGGCGTCGTTGCCCACCCACAGCGGGCGCCGCAGCCGGTCGGCGAGGTCCTTGCGCAGCGACTGGTTCCGCCAGGCGAGGTGCGGGCTGAACAGCACGGTGTCACCGGTGCGGTCGAACCAGCCGGCGGCGCCGACGCCGACGCCGACCAGGGGTCCGTCGTGCCGCTCGGCCAGCTCGTCGACGACCGCGGCGATCGCGTCCTCGGTGGCGGTGACCGACCTCCCCGGGGTGGCCCGGCGGGCGGTGTCGGTGATGGTGCCGTCCGGGGCGACCACGCCGCCGGCGACCTTGGTGCCGCCGATGTCGATGCCGATGGCGGGCAGCTGCGCGACGTCCGGCGGGGACGGGGCGGTGCTCACGCGACGTCGATCCGCTGGACGGCGGGTGCGGGGGCCGGGTGCGGCACGGTCTCCTCCGGTGGGGCGGTGGGTTCGGGGGCGGGAGCGGGGGCAGCGCCGTCCGGGGTCGGGCGGGCGGTGCTGCGCAGCGCCGTCGCGGCGCTGGTCAGCACGTCCGCCAGCGCCTCCAGCAGGTCGGGCCGGTGCCCGCGCAGCGCGGCCAGCCCGGCGCACAGCGGGCAGGACCGGCACTCGCCGGCGTGCCCGTCGGCCCCGCTGCGCCCGCCGATCAGGTCGCCCAGCACGTCGGACAGGCCGGTGCCGCCCGCGTGCTCGGCGGCCAGTCCGGCGGCGAACCGGCGGGCCTGCTCGACCCAGTCCGGGCCGGGTGTGGTCATCGTCGGCTCCCCTGGGCGTCGAGCAGTCCGGCCGGCCACTGCGCCGGGTCGGGGGTGAACCGCACCTCGAGCGTCGCGGCGGCCGTGCCGGGGTCGGTCAGCGCGCCCCCGGCGACGGTGCAGCGTCGCAGCAGTGCGTCCAGCGGCAACGAGCGGCGCACGCCGGCGACGGTCACCACCAGGTCGTCGTCCCAGCGGGTCAGCTCCACCTGCCCGCGCCGGACGAAGGGCAGCGGGACGTCGAGCACCCACCCGCCCTCCGCCCGTCGCGGCGCGGCCGCGGCCGTCGGCTGGACGACGACCTCGGGGACGGCGGCGTCCAGCCGCTCCAGGTCGGCCACCGACGCGGGCGCGAGGGCCTGTTCGGCGACCTCGCGCACCGGGCCGGTCAGCTCCCGGACCCGGCGCAGCTCCGCCGCCTGCACGGCGGCCCGCTGCGCCCACCACTCCCCCGACCCCGCGGGCAGCACCCGGGAGACGGTGACCGAGGCGACCCGCTGCCCCAGGACACCCAGCACGGTGGCGGTGTCCTGCACGGTCTCCGCGGCGCCTCCGGTGGGCGGCACCACGAGGTGGACCGCGGTCGCCGCCGGGTCGGTGAGCGGCACGCCGTCCAGCAGCTCCTCCACGCCGGCCGCACCCGCGAGCAGTCCGGCGACCACCCCGGGGCGGCCCGGCGTGGCGGCGGCGCGGAGCGTCGCGAGCACCCGCAGCCGGGTGGGCGCGGCCTGCCCGAGCCACCAGCGCAGCGCGCCGGGGAGCGCGAGCAGGGCGGTGGCGGCCGGCGCCGGTCCGGCGTCCAGCACGACGACGTCGACGTCCCCGCTGCGGGCGTGCCCGGCCAGCGCGGCCAGCAGCGCGAACTCCACCACCCCGGGCACCGGGACGACGGAGGTCGCCGGGGGCACGGTCACCATCGGCACGGCCCCGGTCAGCGCTGCGGCGTGCCGCGCCCACAGCTGCTCGAGCGCCGGCTGGGCACCGACGAGGTCCACCCGCACGACGTCGGTGAGGTCGACGCGCGGCGGGCGCGGGGTGAGCAGCACGCAGCGGGAGCCGGCGGCGGCCAGCCGCAGCGCGGTGGCAGCGGCCACCGTCGAGCTGCCGGCGCCGCCGGGGCCGGTGACGAGGAGGATCTGCACGCGGCTCAGGCCTCGACGCGCTTCTTGAGCTCCTTGAGCGCGGTGTCGAGGATGACCTTCTCCGCCTTGCGCTTGATGAGCCCGAGCATGGGGATCGTCAGGTCGATGGCGATCGTGTACGTGACCGTGGTGGAGCCGGCGGACTCGGCGAGGACGTAGGAGCCGTCCTGCTTCTTCTGCATCTGACCGCGGACGAGCGTCCAGTCCACGCGGCGGTCGCCGTCCCAGGTGTAGTCCAGGACGTAGTCGTCCTTCACCGCACCCGCGTCCAGCACGAAGTGCACCCGGCGGGCCCGCCCGTCGGGTCCGGGCTCCAGCACCTCGACCTCCTTGGCCGCCGACACCCAGGTGGGATAGGCGGGGAAGTCGGCGATGACGGCCATGACCGCGGCCGCAGGCGCGTCGACGACGATCGACTGGGTGGACTGGTCGGCCATGGGCGGGAGGGTAGTCGCTGCCCACCCACGCCCCGGCCGGAGCGTGGGGCGGCTGCCCCGCCCGGGTGGGGCGCTGGCCTGCTGCCCCGTGGCCCGAGCGCGCTAGATTGGCGGACCGACCCCCGTCCGGGCCGGAGGCGACGGCGCCTCGGGCAGGGCGCGCAGAGAGGACCGGCGTGCGCGAGCTGAGCGTTCCCCCCACCGCTACGGTGGGGCCCGACGACGCATTGACGGACATGGTCGCGCTGAACGCGGCCGAGCACCCCGACGCCGTCGGGCTGCGCGTCCAGCGCAACGGTCGCTGGGAAGACGTCACCTACGCGGAGTTCGCCCGGCAGGTGTCCGGCGTCGCCAAGGGGCTCGTCGCCGCGGGCGTGCAGCCCGGCGACCGGGTCGGCCTGCTGGCCAGGACCCGGTACGAGTGGACCGTGCTGGACTTCGCCATCTGGACCGCCGGCGCCGTCGTCGTGCCGGTGTACGAGACCTCCAGCCCCGACCAGATCGCCTGGATCCTGTCCGACTCCGGCGCCCGGGCGCTGGTCGTCGAGACCGCCGAGCACGCCGCCGCGGTCGACTCGGTGCGCGACGAGGCGCCGGAGCTGGGGTCGGTGTGGGTCATCGACGACGGCGCGCTGGACACCCTCACCGCCGCGGGCGCCGACGTGCCCGACGGCGAGCTGACCGCCCGGCGGGCGACGCTGACCTCGGCCAGCCTGGCGACGCTGATCTACACCAGCGGGACGACGGGGCGGCCCAAGGGCTGCGAGCTCACCCACGCCAACTTCCTGTTCGAGATCCGCAACGGCATCAGCCTGCTGCGCGACCACCTCAACGCCGACGCCTCGCTGCTGCTGTTCATCCCGCTGGCGCACGTGCTCGCCCGGGTGCTGGAGATCGGGGCGCTGCAGAACCGGGTCGTGCTCGGGCACACCCCCGACGTCAAGGACCTGCTCGGCGACCTCGGCCGCTTCCAGCCCACGTTCCTGCTGGCCGTGCCCCGGGTGTTCGAGAAGGTCTACAACAGCGCCAAGGCCAGCGCCGACGAGGGCGGCAAGGGCCGGGTCTTCGACCGGGCCGCCCAGGTCGCCGTCGCCTGGTCCCGCGCCCAGGACACCGGCGGCCCGGGCCTGCTGCTGCGCGCCCAGCACGCCCTGTTCGACAAGCTGGTCTACGGCCGGCTGCGGGCCGCGATGGGCGGCCGCTGCGAGGGCGCCATCTCCGGCGGGGCGCCGCTGGGCGAGCGGCTCGGCCACTTCTTCCGCGGCATCGGGGTCACCGTCTTCGAGGGCTACGGCCTGACCGAGACCACCGCCGCCGCGGCGGTCAACCACGACGCCGCCCTCCGGATCGGCACCGTCGGGCGGCCGCTGCCCGGCGTGGACGCCGCGATCGCCGACGACGGCGAGGTGCTGCTCCGCGGCGGGGTCGTGATGCGCGGCTACTGGCGGAACGAGGCGGCCACCCGCGAGGCGATCGACGCCGACCGCTGGTTCCACACCGGCGACATCGGTGAGCTCGACGCGCAGGGCTTCCTGCGGATCACCGGCCGCAAGAAGGAGATCCTGGTGACGGCCGGCGGCAAGAACGTCGCGCCGGCCGTGCTCGAGGACCGGCTGCGCGCCCACAAGCTCATCAGCCAGTGCATCGTCGTGGGCGACCAGCGGCCGTTCATCGCCGCGCTGGTCACCCTCGACGTCGAGGCGCTGCCGGCCTGGCTCAGGAGCCGGGGCAAGGACGAGTCGCTCACCCCCGAGCAGCTGCGGGACGACGCGGACCTGCGGGCCGAGCTGGACGCCGCCGTCGCCGAGGCGAACAAGGCGGTCTCCCACGCCGAGGCGATCAAGAAGTACCGGGTGCTCGGGGTGGACTTCACCGAGGAGAACGGCACGCTCACCCCCAGCCTGAAGCTCAAGCGCGGTGTGGTGATGAAGGAGTACGGCGACGAGGTGGAGGCCCTCTACGCACGCTGACGTCCGGATCAGCCCTCCAGCACGCCGCTGAAGGTCTGCGCGATCGTCGTCCAGGACCAGCGCCGCTCGACCCAGCTGCGGCCCGCGGCGCCCATCGCGCGGGCGCGGGCCGGGTCGTCGAGCAGGTCGGCCAGCACCGCGGCCACGGCGGAGGGAGACCGCGGGTCGACGACGTGCCCGGTGACGCCCTCCACGACGGTCTCCGGGGCGCCGCCCGAGGTGCCGGCGACCACCGGCAACCCGCAGGCCGCCGCCTCGAGGAACACCATGCCCAGGCCCTCGACGTCCAGCCCCGCCCGCCGGGTCCGGCAGGGCATGGCGAACACGTCCCCGGCCGCGTAGTGCTCGGGCAGCCGCTCGGGGGCCACGCCCCCGGTGAGGACGACGGAGTGCCCGAGCCCCCGGGCCTGGACCGCCTTCCGCAGCGCGGCCTCCGACGGGCCGCCGCCGACCAGCAGCAGCCGGGCCCGCGGGTGCCGGGCGAGCACCTCCGACCAGCCGCGGACCAGGGTGTCCTGCCCCTTGCGCGGCACCAGCCGGGAGACGCAGACGACGACCGGCGCGTCCCCGAGGCCGTGGCGCTCGCGCACCGGGCCGCCGTCGGCCGCGGGGGTGAACCGGTCGACGTCCACGCCCGGCGAGAGCTGGACCAGCTCGGTCCGGTCGGCCAGGGCCGGTGCCAGCCGGCTGTGCGTGTACCGGCTGATGTAGGTGAGCACGTCGAGCCCACCGGCGATGCGCTGCAGCGCCTGCCGCGCACCGGGGAGGGCGACCCAGCCGGTCTCGTGCCCGTGGGTGGCTCCCACCAGTCGTTCCACCCCGGCACGGCGCAGGCCGGGGGCCAGCGCACCGAGCGGCGCCGCGGCGCCGAAGAAGGCCGTCCGGCAGCCGTGCTCACGGGCCAGCCGGGCGGCGGCCCGGGCGGCCGCGCGGGTCGGCAGCAGCATCCCGGTCGGGGCGCGGACCACCGGGTACGGCAGGGCGGCGTCGTGCTCGGCCGCACCCGGGTGGTCCGACGCGAGCACGACCAGCGACCCCGGCGGCCGGGTCGCCAGCAGGGCGGCCACGAAGGTCTGGATGCCCCCCTGCCGGGGCGGGAAGTCGTTGGTCACGACGAGCGTGCGGCTCACCCGCCGTGCTCCTTCACCCAGTCGCCGGCGAAGGCGACCCGCTGGGCCACGGTGGGGTGCGAGCCGAACACCCACTGCCAGACGGCCGGCGGGTCGGGGTCGTTCAGGTTCGCCACGCCGAGCGCCTCCTGCACCGCCACGAAGGACGCCGGGTCGTCGGTGAGGTCGAGGGCGTGCAGGTCGGCCCGCGCCTCGATGTGCCGGGACACCAGGTTCTGCACCGGCGTGGACACCAGCGTGCCCACCGCCAGCAGCAGGAGCAGCAGGCCGACCACCTGGCCGTCGCCGGGGCCGGTGGCGCCCGCCCGGCGCAGCAGGGGTGGTGCGCCGAGCAGCCAGCCCAGCAGCGCGACGCCCGCGCCGGCACCCAGCGCGCCGATCAGCGTGCCGGTGAGGACGTCGTCGGTGGCCACGTGGCCGAGCTCGTGCCCGACGATCGACTCGATCTCGGCGTCGGTGAGCTGGTCGAGGACCGTGTCGTAGACGACGATCCGCCGGGTGGACCCGAACCCGGAGACGTAGGCGTTGAGCGCCGTGGTGCGCCGGCTCGCATCCGCCACCAGCACGTCCTGGACCGGGGTGCCGCTGCGGTCGGCGAGGGCGAACAGCTCGGTGCGCAGCGGCGACGCGGGCATCGGGTCGAACCGGTTGAAGGCCGGCTCGATGAGCAGCGGGTAGAGGAAGGAGCCGATGACCACCAGCACGGCGGCGGCTCCCCCGGCCCACGCCCACCAGCTGCGGGGTGCGCGCCGGGCCAGGGCGACGAGCCCGAGCAGGCCGACCGCGGTCAGGCCGGCGTTGATGCCGGTGGAGGTGGCGACGTCCCGTGCCCAGAGCCCCCAGCCCCGGGTGGACAGGCCGTAGCGGTGCCGGACCATCTCGGCATAGGCGGCCAGGGGCAGGGTGACCAGCCGCCCGACGACCAGGATGGCGACGGTGCCCAGCAGCACCTGCCAGCCCCAGCCGCCGCCCAGCGGGCGGGCGACCGCGCGCGCCGTGGCCGCTCCGGCGTGGGTCAGGCCGAAGACGGCGGAGACGGCGAGCCCCAGCACCAGCGACGCCAGCGACGCGGGGCGCAGCGCGGCGGCGAAGTCCTCGGCGCGGGCGATCTGCGCCGGGGTGAAGGCCGCCGACGGGTCCACCGGCGTGCGGCCGCCGGCCGGGGTGGGCAGCAGGTCCCACGGGGTGACGACGGCGATGACCACCGCCAGCGCCAGGCCGAGGACGACGGCCACCGCCAACGCCAGCCGGCGGGTGCCCTGCCCGGCGGGGACCGACAACTGCGCGGTGCTCACGCGGGCCGGCGGGAGGAGGTCTGCGCGTGCACGACGGCGAGCTTAGGCAGGGTGCCTGTGCTGCACGGGGGCCCGGGCAGCGGCCCCGTACGCGTGCCGCCCGCCTCAGCCGACCAGACGGCGGGCGCCGACGTAGCCCTTCATGTCCACGGTCGAGACGATCACCGGCTGACCGGCGGTGGAGGCGTGCACCATCCGGCCGTTGCCGATGTACATGCCCACGTGGCTGACCGGGCTGTAGAAGAAGACCAGGTCGCCGGGCTGCAGGTCGGCCCGGGACACGGCGATGCCCATCGTCGACTGGCGGGCGCTGGAGTGCGGCAGGCTGACCCCGGCCGCCGCGTAGGCGTACTGGGTCAGGCCCGAGCAGTCGAAGGCGTCCGGACCGGACGCGGCCCACACGTAGGGGTCGCCCACCTGGGCCATCGCGGTGTCGACGGCGACCTGGGCCGCGTCGCTGGACGCGACGACCTCGGCGGGCGGCTCGAGCACCGGCCCGGCGGTCTCGGCGACGACCGCCCGCTGCTGCACGACGGTCAGCGCGTCGTACTGGGCCTGGTAGTCGGCGGCCTCCGACGTCAGGTCCGCCTTCTTCGCGGTGACGTCCTCGAGGGTCTGCCGCGCCGTGGCGGTCGCCGCGTCGGCATCGGCCTTGGCCTGCTGGGCGGCCTGGGCCGCCGCGCCGACCTGGGTGAGCACGTCGCCGGTGTGGCCGGCGATCGCGTCCAGCGTGGTGACCTGGGAGAGGAACTCCTCCGCCGATCCGCTGGTCATCAGTGCGTTGAAGCGGGAGAGGTTCTCCCCGGTGAAGGCGCTCCGGGCGACCTGGCGCATCTGGGCGTCGAGCGCGGCGAGCTGGGCCTGGGCGTCCGCGACGGCCTGCCCGGCGGCGTCGGCGGCGGCCTGCTGCTGGCGGAGGGTGTCCTGCGCCTCGTTGATCCGCTCGGTGACGGCCTCGAGGTCGCGGTTGGCGTCGGCGACGAGCGCGGTGGCCTCGTCGGCCGTGGCGGCGTGGGCGGCGGCCGGTGCGGCCGACGCGCTGCCCGGCAGCGCGGTCAGCGTCCCGCTGGCGGCGACGGCCAGCAGCAGCCCGGTGCCGAGCCGGCCGAGGCGGCGGGCACGACCGGTGCGGGCCGGAGCGGCAGCGGACCTGGGCGCGCGCAGGGCGGACAGGACACCGGACTGAGGACGCGCCACGGGCGGCGGGACTCCGTTCTTCCACTCGACCGCCTACCAGGTCAGCTGACGGGTTCGGGCGTGGAAGAACGGCCCTATCTCGGCGCGCCGTCGTCGGCGCGTGTGCCTCGTTCCCGGCGCACGTGAGAACTCACCCCAGGACTTCGGTGGGTCCCCGGTCCACCGCGCCGCAGGGCGGCCTGGTGGTTCGGCGGTATCCGATCGGGGTCACCCTCTGTGGTGACTACGTCCCTCTCCGACACGACGAACCTAAGGGCGTGACCGGATCGAGATGAAGCCCTGTCAAACCCCGGAGTGGGGGCTACAGCTGACAAATCGCACGCGTGCGATTTGTCAGCTCACGTGGCGGTCGCCCGGCGTGGACGCATCCTGATGACGCAACGGCGGGACCAGGCCGAACTCTGCCAAAGCCTGGACCGCGCGACGCTCGACCTCGTCGAGCTCGACGACGCTCCACGGGTCCGCTCCCCTGGTCTCGGTGCGAGCGACCTCACACCCGGTCGTCGCGGCACCGGGCGCGTCACCGGCGGCGGCGCTGCGGCTCCCGTGCGCGGCGGGCGCCTCCCCGTCCGCGGTGGCCGGGCGGCGCTCGACAGGGGCAGGGCCCAGGGCACCCCGACGGCTCAGCGGCACGACGGTGGGGTCGCTCCCCCGCCAGCCGGGTGGTGCCCCCAGCAGGACGGTCACGACGCAGTCGTCGCAGCCCTGGCCCCGGACGGTGCAGGTGTCGCAGTCGATGAGCACGGCGGCTCTCCTTCTCTGTGTCCACGTTCGACAGCGCGGACGTTAGGAGGACCCCCCGACAGTTCTGCCCGACCGGCCCGCGGTGTCCCGGCCCGGTGCGCACCCACCGCGGGGCGGTGTGCCCGCCACGCCGGGGCGCGGTCCGGGTCCCGGCGTGGCCTCCCCGGGACTGTCGGACCCCCGACCTAGCGTCCGCTGCGTGCCGTCCCAGCCCGTGCCACCGCCGTTCCCGCCGGCCGCCACCGAGGGGGCCCCGCCGGCCTGGCGGCGGGTGGCACTCCCCACGGCCCCTCCCGAACGGCCGCGCTACCTCCAGGCGACGATCGACGACATCGGCACACCGCTGGCCGAGGTCACCTTCGTCGTGGTCGACCTCGAGACCACCGGTGGCTCCCCCAAGGACAGCGCGATCACCGAGATCGGCGCGGTGAAGGTCCGCGGTGGGCAGGTGCTGGGCGAGTTCCAGACGCTGGTGGACCCGGGCCGGGAGATCCCGCCCTACATCAGCGTGCTGACCGGCATCACCTCGATGATGGTGGCCGCCGCTCCCCGCATCGACTCGGTCCTGCCGGCCTTCCTGGAGTTCGCCCGGGGCACCGTGCTCGTCGCCCACAACGCCCCCTTCGACCTCGGCTTCCTGCGTGCCGCGTGCGAGGAGACCGGCACGCCGTGGCCCACCTTCGCCTCGGTCGACACCGCCGTGCTGGCCCGCCGGCTGCTCACCCGCGACGAGGTGCCCAACTGCAAGCTCGGCACCCTCGCACCCTTCTTCTCGACCTCGACGCAGCCCTGCCACCGCGCCCTGGACGACGCCCGGGCCACCGTCGACGTGCTGCACGGTCTGTTCGAACGGCTCGGCCCGCTCGGCGTCACCTCGCTGGAGGAGCTGACCGGGCTCACCCGCCAGGTCGACCCGCAGCGGCGGCGCAAGCGGCACCTGGCCGAGCACGTGCCCTCCGGACCGGGCGTCTACCTGTTCCGCGGGCCGCGCGACGAACCGCTCTACGTCGGCACGTCCAACGACCTGCGCACGCGGGTCCGCAGCTACTTCTCCGCCGGGGAGCAGCGCAGCCGGATGACGGAGATGATCGCGCTGGCCGAGCGGATCGAGGCACTGCCCTGCGCCCACGACCTGGAGGCCGCCGTCCGGGAGCTGCGGCTCATCGCCGAGCACAAGCCCCGCTACAACCGCCGCTCGCGGTTCCCGGAGCGCGCCCTGTGGATCCGGCTGACCGACGAGGTCTTCCCGCGGCTGTCGGTCGTCCGGCGGGTCCGGCCCGGCGCGGGGGTGTTCCTCGGCCCCTTCCCCGACCGGCGGGCCGCCGATGCCGCGGTCGCCGCCGTGCACGAGTCCCTGCCGCTGCGGCAGTGCACGTCCCGGCTGTCGCTGACCGTGCTGGGCACCGCCTGCGCGCTGGCCGGGATGGGCCGCTGCGGGGCGCCGTGCACCGGTGCCCAGAGCCGGGAGGACTACGCCTCGATCGCCGCGGTCTTCGCCGCCGCCGTCGCCTCCGACCCCCGCGACCTGGTCGCTCCACTGATGGACCGGGTCGAGCGGCTGGGCGCCGACGGCCGGTACGAGGACGCCGCGGTGCTCCGCGACCGTGTCGCCGTCCTCGTGCGGGCGGTGCGTCGACGGCAGCGCCTCGAGTCGCTGGCGACCGTCCCCGAGTTCGTCATCGCCCGGCCCGACGGCAGCGGCGGCTGGCAGCTGTCCGTGGTGCGGCGGGGGCGGCTGGTCGCCGCCGGGGTGGCCGAGCGCGGCCGGTCCGTCCGGGGCCACCTGGCCGACCTCCGGGCCACCGCCGAGACACCGGTCGGCCCGGACGGTGAGCTCGCGGCGTCGGTCGACGAGACCGAGCTGGTGCTGCGGTGGATGGAGAAGCCGGGCACCCGGCTCGTCGACGTCACCGGCACCCTGGCCAGTCGGACCCCCGGCACCGGGCCCTACAGCGACTTCCTGGCCCGCGTGGACGCCGGCCGGGCCGAGCGCGACCCCTTCGCCGACAACCGGTCGCTGAGCACCCGGGCTCAGCCGGACCGGGTCACCCCCGGTCAGCGGGCCGCGCGGGCCGGCGGCAGCCGTGGGGGCGGGCGGGCTGCGGCACGACGCGGCCGGGTGGCCACGGGCTAGCATCCCCGGCGTGATCACCGCCATCGTGATGATCGATGCAGCGACCGACTCGATCGGCGAGGTCGCCGAGGCCGTCGCGGCCCTGCCGGGGGTGAGCGAGGTCTACTCGGTCGCCGGGGACGTCGACCTGGTCGCCCTCGTCCGGGTGCACGAGTTCGACGACATCGCCGCGGTGGTCGCCGGCCGGATCAACAAGGTGCCCGGCGTCCTGGACACCGCGACCCACGTCGCGTTCCGGGCGTACTCCCGGCACGACCTGGAAGCGGCCTTCTCGATCGGCTTCGAGCAAGCCGACTGACGAGGGACCCCGTTCCCCACGCTCCGCGAGCTCAGCGCGGCCCCTGGACGAGGCCAACGGCCGATGGGTGCTCCTCAGGTCCCGGCCGCGCGGGCTGCGCGGCTGACCTGGACCCACTCGTCGAGCTTGGCCGCGGCCCGGCCGTCGTCGACCGCCGCCGCTGCCCGCTCCAGCCCGCTGCCCAGGGCGTCGTGCAGCCGGGCGCCGCGCGGGTCGAAGGCCGCCAGCGCCGCCGCGGCGTTGAGCAGGACCGCGTCGCGCACCGGACCGCGGTCCCCCGCCACCAGCCGGCGCACCACCTCGGCGTTGACCTCCGGGCCGCCGCCGCGCAGCGCCCCCGGCGCCGAGAGCGGCAGCCCCAGCGCCGTCGGGTCCAGCCGCTCGGCGACCACCTCACCGTCCCGGACGACCCACACCGCCGACGTCGTGCTCGTGGTCAGCTCGTCGAGGCCGTCGTCGCCGCGGAAGACCAGGGCCCGGGTGCCCCGCCGGGCCAGCACCTCGGCGAGCACCGGGGCCATCCGGGCGTCGGCGCAGCCGATCGCCGCCGCCACCGGGCGGGCGGGGTTGGTCAGCGGCCCCAGGAAGTTGAAGACCGTGCCGATGCCGAGCTCCCGGCGCGGCACGGCGGCGTGCCGGAAGCCGGGGTGGAAGACCGGCGCGAAGAAGAACCCGATGCCCGCCTCACGCACGCAGCGGGCCACGGCCGGCGCCGGCAGGTCGATGACGACGCCGAGCGCCTCCAGCACGTCGGCGGTGCCCGACTTGGACGACGCCGCCCGGTTGCCGTGCTTGGCCACCGGCGCCCCGGCGGCGGCCGTGACGACGGCGGCCATCGTCGAGATGTTCACCGTCTGGGCGCCGTCCCCGCCGGTGCCCACGATGTCCACGCAGTCCACCGGCAGGGTCACCGGGGTGGCGAGGTCGACCATCGTGGCGGCCAGCCCGGCGACCTCCTCCGGCGACTCCCCCTTGGCCCGCAGCGCGACGAGGAACCCGGCCACCTGGGTGGGGCTCGCCTCACCCGTCATCACCTGGCGCATCGCCCAGCGGGTGTCGTCGGCCGTCAGGTCCTCGCTGCGGAGGAGCCGGGTGAGCAGGCCCGGCCACGTCGGGCTGGCTGCGGTCACGCCGGTCAGCGGCGGACGGCGGGACGCTGCGCGAGACGCTCGCGCAGCAGCCCCGCCACCACGTCGGCCGCGACGAGCGGGTCGACGGGGTAGGCCAGCGTGCCGTCGGCCAGCGACCAGTGCGCGAGCCAGCGGTCGGCCTGGCGGGCGATCAGCACGACCAGCGCGGGGCACTCGGCGATCTCGTACTTGAGCTGCCGGGCGATGCCCATGCCACCGGTGGGCTGGGCCTCGCCGTCGAGGAGGCAGAGGTCGATCCCGCCGCGGTCGACCGCGGCGACGACCTCCTCGCCGGTGGCGCACTCGACGTACGTGAGGGGTCCCACGTCCGGCGCCGGCGAGCGGCCCAGCGCGGTGCGGACGGCGGCGCGGACCTCGGCCCGCTGGCTGAAGACCAGCACGGTGGCCGGTGCGGCGTCAGGGCTCACCCGAGCCAGCCTAGTGGCAGGCGCGGGCCGGGCGAGGAGCCTGGCTCGCCGCGCCGCGCGACACCGGTGCCAGCCGCTCTGCGGGAACGCGCCGCACGCACCCACCCCACGTCGTGGGCAACCTGTTCCGATGCCATGATGACCCCGTGACAACGGCCCCCGTCGCGAGCAGCACCTTCGACACCTCGCGGGTGCACTCCCTGACCCGACCGAACATGGTCAGCGTCGGCACGATCATCTGGCTCGCCAGCGAGCTGATGTTCTTCGCCGGGCTGTTCGCCATGTACTTCACCTCGCGCGCGCGGGCCACCGGCGGTTGGCCGCCGGAGCCCACCGAGCTCGACGTGCCCTACGCGCTGGTGTTCACGCTGATCCTGGTGCTGTCGTCGGTCACCTGCCAGTACGGCGTGTTCGCCGCGGAGATCGGCAACGTCTACGGGCTGCGGCGCTGGTTCACCATCACCTTCGTGATGGGCCTGACCTTCGTGCTCGGGCAGGCGAACGAGTACCGCAACCTGATCGTGAACCACGACACGACGATCGCGTCCTCGACGTACGGCTCGGTCTTCTACCTGACCACCGGCTTCCACGCGCTGCACGTCATCGGTGGCCTCGTCGCCTTCGTCTTCGTGCTCATCCGGTCCACCATGGGCCGTTTCACGCCTGCCCAGGCGACCTCGGCCATCGTGGTGTCCTACTACTGGCACTTCGTCGACGTCGTGTGGGTCGGTCTCTTCATCACGATCTACCTGATCAAGTAGGGAACCGGGTGTCCACACCGAACGCCTCCTCCGTCGCTCCTCCCGAGGGCGGTCGCCGCGGGTTGTTCCGCCGTCGTCCGGCGGCCGGCACCCCGGCCGCCGCGGCGCGGGACCGGCGCCGCTCCAAGCAGCACCGCCGGCTGGCCAACGTGGCCGGTCTGATGGCCGCGCTCGTGCTGACCGGGGTCGGCTACTCCGCGCTCGCCCCCGGTGCCAGCGCCGCCGACGACTCGACGGGCAACCCGTCGAACGCCGTCGAGGCCGGCCGTGAGCTCTACACCCGCAGCTGCATCACCTGCCACGGCGACAACCTGCAGGGCGTCGAGGGCCGCGGCCCCTCCCTGATCGGGGTCGGCGAGGCCGCCGTGTACTTCCAGGTGCACACCGGGCGCATGCCGCTGGTCCGCCAGGAGGCGCAGGCCCCCGAGCGCCCACCGATCTTCTCCGAGGAGGAGATCGAGCAGCTGATGGCCTACATCCAGGAGAACGGCGGCGGTCCCACCCTGCCCTCGGGTGACCTTCGGGCCGGCGACCTGGCCGAGGGCGGCGAGCTGTTCCGGCTCAACTGCGCCCAGTGCCACAACTTCGCCGGCAAGGGCGGTGCGCTCTCCTCCGGGAAGCGCGCCCCGTCGCTGGAGGAGGCCAACGACATGGTCATCTACTCGGCGATGCTCTCCGGGCCGGAGAACATGCCGGTCTTCGGGGACAACCAGCTGACCCCGGAGGAGAAGCGCTCGATCATCAACTACGTGCAGACCCTCAAGGCCCAGCACGACCCCGGCGGCGCCAGCATCGGCCGGGTCGGCCCGGTCGCCGAGGGCCTGGTCATCTGGGTCGTCGGCATCGGCGCCCTGCTCTTCGGGATCTTCTGGATGGGAACGAAGGCGTGAGCACCACTGACCACTCCCGCCCCGGCTCGGCCGGCGGCGCGGACGAGCCGGGCCAGCTGCACGGCGGTCCGGACGACGACTACAGCCCCGAGCAGCTCGCGGCGATGGACCGCACCGAGCTGGACCGGCTGGGAGCCCGCTACGACGGCGTCGAGGTCCTGCACGTCGAGCCGGTCGCCCCGCCCGGGTCGCCGCTGGACAAGCGCAACACCCGCCAGGTCACCCTGTGGTTCGCCCTCGCCGCGCTGTTCGCGGTCGCCTTCGTCGTGGTCTACGCCGGCTCCGGCTGGTTCCTCCCCAGCTGGATGTGGTCGACCGGCTCCAGCACCTGGAGCGCGCTCTACACCCCGATGCTCGGCGCGCTGTTCGGGCTGTCGATGATCTCGATCGGCATCGGCCTGGTCCTCTACGTCAAGAAGCTGCTGCCGCACGAGACCGCCGTGCAGGACAAGCACGACGGGTCGCACTTCGACCGGGTGACCACCGGCGCCACGCTGATGGGCGGGCTGGACGCCTCCGGCCTCCCGCGCCGCAAGCTGCTGGCCGGGACCCTCGGCCTGCTGGGGCTGGCCTTCGGCGCCATGGTCATCGCCCCCCTGGGCGGGTTCATCAAGAACCCGAACAAGGGCAACCCGCTGGGCACGACGCCCTGGGCCGACGGGCTGCGGCTGCTCCGCGACGACGGCACCCCGGTCCGCCCGGGTGACCAGGTGGCCGGTTCGCTGGCCACCGTCTTCCCGGCCGTGCCGGGCGGCAACAAGGCCTACGACGCCGCCGTCATGCTGATCCGGCTCCGCCCGGAGCAGGTGGCCGCACTGGTGATCCCGCCCGGCCAGGAGGACTTCGGGTACGGGGACTACGTCGCCTACTCCAAGATCTGCACCCACGCCGGTTGCCCGGTGTCGCTGTACGAGCAGGAGACCAGCCGGATCCTGTGCCCCTGTCACCAGTCGCAGTTCGACGTGACGGACGGCGCCAAGCCGGTCTTCGGTCCGGCCACCCGCCCGCTCCCCCAACTCCCGATTACCGTGGATGATGAGGGCTACTTCATTGCGCGCGGCGATTTCCCCGAGCCGGTGGGACCGTCGTACTGGAACATCGGGAGGGTCAGCTGATGGCGACCAACACCGTGCCCGGTCCGCGGGTCGGTCAGCCGACCTCGCTGGCCGGCAAGGCGGCCTTCGAGGTGGACGACCGGCTGATCGTGGCCGGTCCCGTCCGGCGGACCCTGAACAAGGTCTTCCCGGACCACTGGTCCTTCCTCCTCGGCGAGATCGCGCTCTACTCGTTCATCGTCCTGCTGCTGTCTGGGACGTACCTGACGTTCTTCTACGACGCCTCCATGAAGGAGGTCGTCTACGACGGGACGTACGCCCCGCTGCGCGGCATCGAGATGTCCGCGGCCTACGAGTCGACGCTGAACATCTCCTTCGACGTCCGCGGTGGCCTGCTGATGCGGCAGATGCACCACTGGGCCGCCCTGCTGTTCGTGGCCTCGATCGTCGTGCACCTGCTGCGCATCTTCTTCACCGGCGCGTTCCGCCGGCCGCGGGAGACGAACTGGTTCATCGGCATCACCCTGCTGGTGCTGGCCATGCTGGAGGGCTTCGCCGGCTACACCCTCCCCGACGACCTGCTGTCCGGCGGTGGGCTGCGCATCTTCTCCGCCGTCTTCCTGTCGATCCCGGTGATCGGGACCTGGGTGTACTTCACCGTCTTCGGTGGTGACTTCCCCGGCGAGGTGATCATCGGCCGGCTGTACATCCTGCACGTGCTGATCATCCCGGCGATCCTGCTGGCGCTGATCGCTCTGCACCTGCTGATCCTGGTGAAGCAGAAGCACACCCAGTTCCCCGGCGCCGGGCGGACCGAGCACAACGTCGTCGGCAACCGGCTGTTCCCGACCTTCGCGGCGAAGGCGACGGGCCTGCTGTTCATCGTCTTCGGGCTGTGCGCCGGGCTCGGTGGTCTGGTGCAGATCAACCCGATCTGGCTCCTGGGCCCGTACAACCCCGCACAGGTGACCGCCGGGTCCCAGCCCGACTGGTACATCGGCTTCGTCGACGGCGGCGCCCGGATCTTCCCCCCGTGGGAGATCGTGCTGTGGGGCTACCACATCCCGCCGGTCTTCTGGGGCGCCCTGGGCCTGCCGGGCCTGATGTTCGGTGCGCTGGCGATCTACCCGGTCCTCGAGCGGGTGCTCACCAAGGACACCGCCAGCCACCACCTGCTGCAGCGCCCGCGCGACGTCCCCGTGCGCACCTCGCTCGGGGCCATGGCCATCACCGCCTACGTCGTGCTGTGGATCTCCGGTGGCAACGACCTGATCGCGGACAAGTTCGACCTGAGCCTGAACGCGATGATCTGGTTCGGCCGCATCGGTTTCCTGCTGCTGCCCCCCATCGCCTACTGGGCCACCTACCGGATCTGCATCGGCCTCGAGCGGCACGACCGCGAGGTGCTCGAGCACGGCATCGAGACCGGTGTCATCCGGCGGCTGCCCAGCGGTGAGTTCATCGAGGTCCACCAGCCGCTGGGTCCGGTGGACGCGCACGGCCACGGCGAGCTCGCCTACGGCGGCGCGTCGGTGCCCAAGAAGATGAACCAGGTCGGTGGCGCCCGCCGCGCGATCCGGGGCTTCTTCACGCCGATCGAGGAGCCCGCCGAGGTCCAGCGGCAGGCCGAGGTCGAGGCCCGTGGCCTCGAGTCCGAGCAGGCCAGCCGTGAGCTGACCGGCTCCGGTCGCCCGTCCGAGGGTGGCCGTCCGTCCGAGGGTGGTCGACCGTCCGAGGGTGGTCGACCGCAGGACCCGCGCGACTGATCGACCCACAGCACCACCCAGCAGGGGCTCCGGCGGCACGGTCCGCCGGGGCCCCTGCTGCGTTGTCCCCGCCGCTGGCCGGGACCCTCGTCGAGGTGCCGACCCGCCGGAGTGCCACGACCGGGCAGCCGGGCCACCAACGCTCGCGATGCGCGACGCCCGCTCAGCCGGTGGCATCCGCGAGTCCGCGCCAGGACCGGGCCGGCGAGGCTCCCGCTGCTTGTACAGCCACGGGTGCCTGCCCGCCCCTCGCAGGCGTGCTCCCGGGCTGCTGGTGGCGCTCCCCGGACCGTCCTGCGGGTGTCCTGCGCCCCGAGGGCCCGCGCACACCCCACCGACGTCGCCACTGCCAGGGTCGTGACGTCGCCCCCGGCACGGAGCCGTGCCGGGCACCGCAGCGCCCGCCGGGCGACACCACGCGGCGAGGGTGCGCTGGGCACTCCGCCACAGCCGGCCTCGCTCCTCCTCTCCGCAGTGGCACCCCCTGCGGCGACGGAGACCGGCGAGCCGGCCGCTGACCCGGCCTCCCGTGCCGACACCGGCACATCATCGGACCGTGGGCGTCCCGGCGCGGCCATGCGTACCGCGCCGGTCAGCCAGCCGACGCTGTGGTGCGGTGCGTCAGCCTCAGCGCGGCTGCACCGACCCCGGACACACGTCGGGGCCCCTCCCGGGTGGGAGGGGCCCCGACGTCGTACGCAGGTGCGGAGGTCAGTGGGCGTTCTGCCCCACGTAGTACTCGAAGAGCAGACCACCGATGGTGAGCAGGAGGGCGGCACCCGCGATGGCGATCAGCCACGGGTAGTAGAACGCCAGCGCCAGACCCATCAGGCCGGCAGACAGCGCCAGACCGAAGGGCCAGTAGCTGCCCGGGCTGAAGAAGCCCAGCTCGCCCGCACCGTCGGCGATCTCGGCGTCCTTAGAGTCCTCGGGGCGCGCGTCGATGCGTCGGCTGACGAACCAGAAGAAGCCACCGATCAGCGCCGTCAGCCCGCCGGACAGGGCCAGCGCCGTGGTGCCGATCGGCTCCTGCGCCCAGAAGCCGTAGACCACCGCGGCCGCGACGCAGAACACCGCGATCAAGTTGAAGATGAGCGCTTCGACCTTCACGGCCGGTCCTCCAGGTGATGCGGGGTGGTCGGGTCAGTCATCCGAGGCTGCCGAGGCCTGCTGCTCACGGTCGCCCCTGAACGGCTCGGTGGTGACCGACGTACCGGGCTGGCCGATGCTCTCCAGCGCGTCGTAGGTCGACAGACCCGACTCACGGGCGCTCAGGTAGGCGTCGAAGTCCGCCGGGCTCACCGACCGCACCTCGAAGTTCATGAACGCGTGGTAGGTGCCGCAGAGCTCGGCGCAGCGCCCCACGAAGGCGCCCTGCTCGCGGACGGTCACCTGGAAGACGTTGTCCCGGCCGTTCTCGTTGCCGGGGATCACGTCGAGCTTGAAGAGGAACTCCGGCACCCAGAAGGAGTGGATGACGTCGGCCGATGCCAGCTCGAAGCGGATCGTCTCGTCGGTGGGGACCACCAGGATCGGCACCTCGTTGGTGGTCCCGACGGTCGACACGGGCTCGCCGCCGTTGGCGTCGGTGGTGTCCGGGTAGACGAACTGCCAGTTCCACTTGAACGCGTTGACCGCGACGGTCACGTCCGGGTCGTCACTGCGCTGCATCACCCGGTTCTGCGTGCTCACGGTGAAGAAGAACAGCACCGCGATGATCACGAACGGGATGATCGTGTAGACGACCTCGAGCGGCAGGTTGTACGCCGTCTGCCGGGGCAGCTCCGCGTCGCTGCCCTTGCGCTTGCGGTACCTGATCGCCGCGTAGGCGATGAGGAGCCACACCGCGATGCCGACGACGAGGGCGGCCAGGGTCGAACCGATCCACAGGTCGTGCATCCGGTGCGCCTCGTCGGTGATGCCCTCGGGCCATCCCCAGCTGAGCCAACTGCCTCGGACGTCACACCCGCTGAGCGTCAGCGCCCCCAGGAGACCGAGCCCGGCGACCTGCGCCAGCTTGCTGCGTCGAGCCACTGCCCGCTGCCTCCTCATCCCCCCGCGTGGCGGCACCACACGGTCTCACCGGCGGGCCTCGTCGGTTGCCCGACAGGTTCTGCCCACCCCGACCACAGTCTCGCCGAGACTAGCCGACCCCGCCTGTCGTCCCGGGAGCGGGAGCACCACCCCGGCGGGTTGCCGCCGGGCGGGTGGGTCGACTGGCCGGGAAGCGGCCGTCCGCGCAGGTGGCGCCGCGTGTGGGACGCGGCGCACCGGCTGCCCGGGGGCCGGACGACGGCACCCGGTGCGGGCCGGCGGCTACAGTCGGGGCGTGTACCGACGCCTCCTGACCTGGCGCTGGGTGCTGCTGCACCTGCTGGTCCTGGCGCTGTTCGTCGCGACCTTCTTCCTCGGCCACTGGCAGCTGACCAAGGCCGAGGACGGCGGCGGCGCGGTCAACTGGAGCTACGCGCTGCAGTGGCCGCTGTACGGGTTCATGGGGCTGGGCTTCTACCTGCGGATGGTCCGGGACGAACTGCGCCGCGACCCGGCCGAGGACGAGCCCGGCGCCGCCGTGGTGCTGTACCAGCGCCCGCGGATCGACACCACGGGCGACCCCGAGCTGGCCGCCTACAACGCCTACCTCGCCGAGCTGAACGCCAAGGCCCTGGGGCAGCAGGTGAACGGTGGCCGCTGAGTCGACCGCGGCCTCGGCGACCGTCTCGCCGAAGGTCCAGGGCGCGCTGACCCGCTACCGCGTGATGGCCTACGTCGTCGGCGTCATGCTGGTGCTGCTGGTGGCCGTGGCCATGCCGCTGAAGTACCTGGCGGACACCCCGGGCCCGGTCGCGGTGATCGGGACCGCCCACGGCTTCCTGTACGCCGTGTACCTGCTGGCCGCCTTCGACCTGGCGCTCCGCGCCCGGTGGACGGCGAAGGGCACCGTGCTCGTCCTGCTGGCCGGCACCGTCCCGCTGCTGTCGTTCGTCGCCGAACGCATCGTGACCCGGAAGACCCGCGCCGGTCAGCGCGTCTGACTCCGCCGACGAACCCCCTCCCCCGACCTCCTGGAGCCCTCCCGCATGTGCGGTCTGCTGGCCTACCTGTCCACCGACGCCGAACGGGTCGACGAGCAGACGGTGGCCGGGGTGCAGCACGCGCTCCGCTGCCTGCGGCACCGCGGTCCGGACGACCGGGAGCTCTGGTCCGACGGGCACGCCGTCCTGGGCTTCAACCGGCTGGCCCTGATCGACATCGAGGGCAGCCCCCAGCCGCTGCCCTACGCCGACGGCCGCTACCGGATCGTCTTCAACGGCGAGATCTACAACTACCTGGAGCTGCGCGAGGAGCTCAGGGCGGCCGGCGCGGCCTTCGCGACCGAGGGCGACACCGAGGCGATCGTCGCCGGGTACCACCTGTGGGGCGAGGCCGTCGTCCCGCGGCTGCGCGGCATGTTCGCCTTCGTCATCTGGGACACCCTCACCGGGACGGCGTTCGGCGCCCGGGACGCCTTCGGCATCAAGCCGCTGTTCACCGCGCGCCTGGCCGACGGTGGGCTGGTCTTCAGCTCGGAGAAGAAGGCGCTGCTGGAGCTGCTCGGGGGCAGCGACGCAGCCGGTGGTGTGGACGCCGCGTCGCTGCAGCACTACCTGACCCTGCAGTACGTGCCCGAGCCGGCCACCCTGCACCGCGGCATCCGGCGGATCGAGAGCGGCACCAGCTTCACCGTCGTCGACGGCGAGCTGCACACCTCCCGGTGGTTCCACCCGCGGTTCGAGTCCACCCCCGTTGCCCCGGGCGGGGAGCAGGCGTTGTTCGACGGGATCGCCGCCGTGCTCGACGACTCGGTGGCCAAGCACATGCGTGCCGACGTCCCCGTCGGGTCGTTCCTGTCCAGCGGCATCGACTCGACCGCGATCGCCGCGCTGGCCCACAAGTACAACCGCGACCTGGTCACCTTCACCGTCGGCTTCCAGCGCGAGGCCACCTCCGAGGTGGAGATCGCCGCGGAGTCCGCCGCCATCCTGGGGGTCCGGCACGTGCCGGTCGAGGTGACCGCCGAGGAGTTCGCCGAGGCCATCCCGACGGTCGTCTGGTACCTCGACGACCCGGTCGCCGACCCGGCGCTGGTGCCGCTGTACTTCGTCGCCCGCGAGGCCCGCAAGCACGTCAAGGTCGTGCTCTCCGGTGAGGGGGCCGACGAGCTGTTCGGCGGGTACACGATCTACCGGGAGCCGCTCAGCCTGGCCTGGGCCTCGAAGCTGCCCGCGGTGGGCCGGCAGGCGCTGGGCCGGCTGTCCCGGCTGGTGCCCGAGGGTGTCCGCGGCCAGGACCTGCTGCGCCGCGCGTCGATCCCGCTCGAGGAGCGGTACTACGGCAACGCCCGCAACCTCAACGCCGACGAGCTGGCCCAGCTGCTGCCCGGTCACGACCCGGACCTGTCGCACGTGACGGTCACCGAGGCGTTGTACCGGCAGACCCGGGACGCCGGCTACGACGACGTGACGGCGATGCAGTACGTCGATCTGTTCACCTGGCTGCGCGGCGACATCCTGGTCAAGGCCGACAAGATGACGATGGCCAACTCGCTGGAGCTGCGGGTGCCCTTCCTCGACCCCGAGGTGTTCGCGCTGGCCAGCAGCCTCCCGCTGGAGATGCGCGTCCCCCGCCGCGGCGACGCCACCAAGTTCGCGCTCCGCCAGGCCATGCGCCAGATCGTGCCGCCGAAGATCATGAACCGTCGCAAGCTGGGGTTCCCGGTGCCGACGGCGGAGTTCCTGGCCGGCCCGCTGCACGACTGGGCGCAGTCGATCGTCAAGGACAGCCAGACCGACGAGTGGCTGGACCGCGACCACGTGCTCGGTCTGCTCGAGCGGCTGGCCCAGGCCGAGGTCCCCAGCAAGCGGATCGCCCGGCAGGTCTGGGAGGTGCTCGTCTTCATGGTCTGGCACGGCATCTTCGTCGAGGAGCGGATCCACCCGGAGGTCCCGGAGCCGGTCTACCCGGTCCGGCTGTGACCCGCCGGCCGGCGGTCGGAGCGGCCGTCGGCCTGCTGGCGGCTCTGCTGGCCGGCTGCTCCGGCGGGGACGACGACCCGGGACCGGCCCCCACGACGGCGGTGTCCGTCGCGCCGTCGTCCCCCCGGACCCCGCCCCCGATCTCGCCCCGGACGACGGTCACCTTCGCCCCGGACAGCAGCCTGTCGCCGCCGAACGGGGGTGGCGTGCCCGTCCCCATCCCGTCGGACCCGCAGACCGACCGCTGAACGCGACAGCGCCCGGCACCTCTACGAGGTGCCGGGCGCTGTGCGTTGCAGCCCGAAGGACGGCCCCGTCCAGAGGCTCGCCCCGAGCTTGCGAGGGGCGAGGTGGACGGGGTGTTTCCTCAGTGGAAGGAGTCCCCGCAGGCGCAGGAACCGCCGGCGTTCGGGTTGTCGATCGTGAAGCCCTGCTTCTCGATGGTGTCGACGAAGTCGATCGTCGCGCCGCCGAGGTACGGGCCGCTCATCCGGTCGACGATGACCTCGACGCCACCGAACTCGTAGGTCTGGTCGCCGTCGAGGAAGCGCTCGTCGAAGAACAACTGGTAGCGGAGGCCGGAGCAACCGCCGGGCTGCACCGCGATCCGCAGCCGCAGGTCGTCGCGACCCTCCTGCTCCAGCAGCGTCTTGACCTTCGACGCGGCGGGGTCGCTGAGGATGACGCCCGTGGCGCCGGGGGCCTGCGTGTCCTGCACGGTCATGTTGTGGTCCTCCCACACTCGAGGGTGTCCTGCTCGACCGGCCGCGGGAGCGGGCTCCTCTGGCTGGTCATCACTGGCGCTCAACACCGCCGTGGCGGAGCTGCTTCCCACTGTACGGCGCAGGTCCGGTGGAAGGGGAGCACCCGGACCACTCCTGCGGAGGAGCTGGGCCCCGCGACCAGCGTCGGAGGGGACCTGCGGGCACGTAGACTCCACGTCCGTGAAGCTCCGCCTGCCCGGCCGCCGTCCCGCCGCCGACACGACGTCGGACGCCGCCACCGCCGTGACCGCCCACGGGGCGACGGCGGTCGGCACGACGGGCAAGGGCCGGCCGACCCCCAAGCGCACCGAGGCGCAGGGCCGCCGCTCCGGGCCGGTCCCGCCGCCGCCGACCACGCGCAAGGAGGCGTTCAAGCGGCAGCGCGAGCAGCAGGCCGCCGGCCGCGGCAGCGCCCGCGAGGCCGCCGCCCGTGGTGACGACAGCGCGCTGCCGGCCCGTGACCGCGGCCCGGTCCGCCGGCTCGTCCGCGACGTCGTCGACGCCCGGCGCAACGCCGGCAGCTTCTTCCTCGTCGTCGCCGCCCTGGTGCTGATCGGCTACTTCATCCCCAACCCTGCGGTGCAGGGCTACACCGTGTTCGTGTGGTTCGCCTTCTTCCTGGTGATCATCGCCGACTCCTTCGTGCTCGGTCGGCGGATCAAGCGCACCGTGCTCGAGCGTTTCCCGAACCACAAGGAGTCGATGCGCTCGCTGATCTGGTACGGGGTGAGCCGGGCGACGATGATCCGTCGCTGGCGTTTCCCCAAGCCCCAGGTCGCGCTCGGCGCCGACGTCTGAAGGACCGCGCCGCCCCCCACCCCTCGCTCCGCTCGGGCCGGGCCCCTGCGCCGGGGCCGTCCGGTGCTTAGCCAGGCTGACGACTAGCGTCTCGATCGTGCAGATACGACGCCTCGGCCGTTCCGGCCTCACCATCTCCGAGATCGCCTACGGCAACTGGCTGACCCACGGCAGCCAGGTCGAGGAGGACGCCGCGCACGCCTGCGTGCGGGCCGCCCTCGACGTGGGGATCACCACCTTCGACACCGCCGACGTCTACGCCGGCACCAAGGCCGAGTCCGTGCTCGGCCGGGCGCTGGCCGGCCAGCGCCGCGAGGGCCTGGAGGTCTTCACCAAGGTCTACTGGCCGACCGGACCGGGTGCGAACGACCGCGGGCTGTCCCGCAAGCACATCACCGAGAGCTGCAACGCCTCGCTGAAGCGGCTGCAGACCGACTACGTCGACCTCTACCAGGCGCACCGCTACGACGCCTCGGTGCCGCTGGAGGAGACGATGACCGCCTTCGCCGACCTGGTGCGGCAGGGCAAGGTGCTGTACCTGGGCGTCTCCGAGTGGCGGGCCGAGGAGATCGCCGCCGCCGCCGAGCTGGCCCGGGAGCTGAAGGTCCAGCTGATCAGCAACCAGCCGCAGTACTCGATGCTCTGGCGGGTCATCGAGTCCGAGGTGGTGCCGACCAGCGAGAAGGAGGGTCTCTCGCAGATCGTCTGGTCGCCGCTGGCCCAGGGCGTGCTGACCGGCAAGTACCTGCCCGGCCAGCAGCCGCCGGCCGACAGCCGCGGCGGGCACGCGACCGTCGGCGGCTCGATGCAGGGCTACCTGACCGACGACGTCCTCACCCGGGTGCAGCAGCTGCGTCCCATCGCCGAGGAGCTCGGCCTGTCCATGGCGCAGCTCGCGGTGGCCTGGGTGCTGCAGAACCAGAACGTCGCCGCGGCGATCATCGGCGCCAGCCGACCCGAGCAGGTGTACGACAACGTCAAGGCGGCCGGCGTCGAGCTGCCGCCCGAGGTCATGACGCGCATCGACGAGGTGCTCGGCGACGTCGTGGAGCGCGACCCCGCGAAGACCTCGCGCGGCTAGCGGTTCCGGCCCCCGCCACAAGCCGCGAGTGGTGGGGGCAGGGGGTCTTCCGCTCGCGGCCTAGGTGGCCGCCAGGCCCATCGGGCCGTACACCCGCTCGCCGTCCTGCTGGAGGGTGACCGTCGCGATCCCCCGTTCGAGCAGGTCGCGCCACGCCTCCCCCAGCCAGGACTCGGCGTCGCCCTGGTTGTCGCACTCGGGCACCTCCACCCCGAGCGTGGCGGGATCGACCGTCGCCCCGGTGGGGTCTTCCAGCTGCCAGGTCCAGCCCATGCGGCGAGGCTAGCGATCATCGGTCCGGGGAGCAGGCCCAGCGACGGCGATCTTGGTTTACGCGTCACGGGGAACGGGGCATGGGAGGGGCGGCGCCCTGGCGTCCCACCCGTTCCCCCGAGCCCGCGGAGGACCCATGAGCCAGCTGGTCTCCCGGTGACCGGGCCCGACGACGGGCGCCCCACCGGTCCGTCGGCGGCCGGCGGCGACGGGCCGGCCGACCCGGAGGCGATCCGCGCCGACATCGAGGCGACCCGCGAGCAGTTGGGTCGCACGGTCGACGAGATCGCCCACCGGCTGGACGTGCCGACCCGCGCCAAGGAGCGTGCACTGCGGACCCGGGACACCGCGGTCGAGACCTACCGGGAGAGCCCGCCGGTCGTGATCGGGGCCGTCGCCGCCCTGGTCGCGGCGGTCGTGGCCGTCCTCGTCTGGAGGAAGCGATGAGCAAGGGCGCGAAGCTCGCCTACCGTCCGATCGGTCTGATCGGGAGCCTCGTGGCCAGCTCGATCGCCGCGACCATCTTCCAGGTCGTCTGGAAGAAGGCGACGCACGCCGACGACGCACCGACCGCGATGCAGAGCGAGTACCGGCTGCGCGAGATCCTGATCGCCTCCGCCCTCCGCGGCGCGATCGTCGCCGTCGTCAAGGCGCTGGTGAGCCGGGGCGGTGCCCGCGGCTTCACGAAGCTGACCGGCGCCTGGCCCGGCGACTGACCGCCACCCCCACAGCCACCACCGCGAGACGAGGACCAGCACGATGCCGGACACCCATCGACCGCAGAGCGCCGTGGAGCGGATCCAGGAACGGGTGGCGGAGAAGGCCGCCCGCCGGGCTGCGGCCCGCGCAGCCGAGGACAGGTCCACCGACCCGCTCCCCCACGACGGCGCCACCAGGTCCACCATCGTGGCGACCGAACGACGGGAGGCCGCGCGTCCGGCCCCCGAGGTGCCGAGCGAGTCCGAGCTGCCGGGCGTGCACGCGGAGAAGCCCACGCAGATCCCGGCGAGCGGCTGGAAGCAGATCGTCAAGCGGGCGTGGGCGGAGAACAGCGCCGACAACATGCCGATCATCGGCGCCGGCGTGGCGTTCTTCGCCTTCCTCGCCCTGTTCCCCGCCATGATCGCGACGATCTCGCTCTACGGCCTGGTGGCCTCGCCGGAGACGGTGGCCCGGCAGATCCAGTCGCTGTCGGACCAGCTGCCGACGGAGGCCCAGGCGCTGCTCAGCACCCAGCTGAACAACATCGTCGACAGCAGCGGCGGGGCGCTGACGGTCAGCCTGATCATCTCGATCGCCGCGGCCCTCTGGAGCGCGGCGGGCGGCACCGGGAACCTGATCACCGCGGTCAACCTGGCCTACGACGAGGTGGAGACCCGCGGCTTCGTCAAGCGCAAGCTGCTGGCGCTGGGGCTGACCTTCGGCGCGATCGTCTTCGTGCTGATCACCATCACCCTCATCGCGGTGGTCCCGGCCCTGCTGGACGCGCTGCCGCTGGGGATCGTCGGGACGATCCTGGCCCAGGTGGTGCGCTGGGGGCTGCTGCTGGGCGTGATGGCCGGCGCGCTCTCGATCCTCTACCGGATGGCTCCCGACCGGGACGCGCCCAAGTTCCGCTGGGTCAGCCTCGGCTCGATCGTCGTCACCGTCCTCTGGGCGCTGGTCAGCCTGCTGTTCAGCCTCTACGTCAACAACTTCGGGTCCTACGACAAGACCTACGGTGCGATCGCCGGCGTCATCGTGCTCATGCTGTGGCTGCAGCTGACCTGCTTCCTCGTCCTGCTGGGCGCGGAGATCAACTCCGAGGCCGAGCACCAGACGGCGGCGGACACGACCGAGGGCGAGCCGCAGCCCATGGGCCAGCGCGACGCCACCATGGCCGACGAGCTGCCCGACCCGCCGACGCCCACCAAGGAGAGCAAGCAGAAGGCCTGACGAAGGACCCCGTCCTCCTCACCCCTCGCGAGCTGGGGGCGAGCCTCTGGACGGGGCCTAACGCGTGTGCGACTCGACGAACGGCGGACGCCGGACGACGACCGGCTGCGGGCGGCCGCGCACGTCGACGGCGACCTCGGCCCCCTCCCCGAGCCCTGCTGCGGTGTCCAGCAACGCGAGCGCGATGCCGGTGCGCAGGGTCGGGGAGAACGTCCCGCTGGTGACCTGACCGACCACCGACCCGTCCGCGGCCAGCACGCTCATGCCGGGGCGTGGGATGCCCCGGCCCGGTGCCTGCAGGCCCCACAGCTGCCTCGCCGGGCCGGCGGCCTTCTCCGCCGTCAGCGCCTCGCGGCCCCAGAAGGCGTCCTTCCCCCACCCGACAGCCCAGCCGGAGCGGGCCTGGTTGGGGGTGATGTCCAGGGACAGCTCGTGGCCGTGCAGGGGGTAGCCCATCTCGGTGCGCAGCGTGTCCCGGGCGCCGAGGCCGCACGGCCGGATCTGCTCGGGCTCACCGGCGGCCAGCAGCGCGTCCCAGAGCCGACCCGCACCTTCGGCCGGGACCAGCAGCTCGTAGCCGTGCTCGCCGGTGTACCCGGTCCGGCAGACGGTGACCTCCGCGCCGTCCCCGCCGGGCGTCTCGGTGAAGGACATGTAGTCCAGCTGCCCCGGCAGCCCGACGGCGGTGAGCACCTCCGCCGACCGGGGGCCCTGCAGCGCCAGGACGGCGACCTCGGTGTGCCGGTCGGTGACCGAGATCCCTGCCGGCGCCCCCTCGGCGAGCCGGGCGAGGACGGCGGCGGCGTTGGCGGCGTTCGGCACGAGCAGGACGTCGTCGGGACCGTGCAGGTAGACGATCAGGTCGTCGACCACGCCGCCGGCCTGCGGCTGGCCGTCGGGGACGCAGCACAGCGTGTACTGCGCCTGCCCCGGGCCGATCCTGGCCAGGTCGTTGGTCAGGCAGGCGTTCACGTACTCCGCCGCCCCGGGACCGCGGACCGTCGCCGTCCCGAGGTGGGAGACGTCGAAGAGGCCGACCCCTCCGCGCACCGCCGTGTGCTCGGCGAGCACTCCGCCACCGGCGTACTCGATCGGCATGGACCACCCGCCGAAGTCGGCGAACTTGGCCCCAGCCGCCTCGTGGCGGTCGTGCAGAGGAGAGGTCAGCGGACTCACGGAGGACACGCTATCGGCCCCCTTGCAGGGGCCCGGGCCGAGCTTGCGAGCGGTGGGGGCAGGAGGGTCCTTCTAGGATCACCGCGTGCCGCCGACGATCTCCGCCACCGACCGCCCGCTCGAGAAGCTCT
Source organism: Geodermatophilaceae bacterium URHA0031 (assembly GCA_000620205.1). Classification (GTDB taxonomy): domain Bacteria; phylum Actinomycetota; class Actinomycetes; order Mycobacteriales; family Geodermatophilaceae; genus Modestobacter. Next base: position 337,586 of record JHVP01000003.1, read on the forward strand.
CCGCCGACGCCGTCGTCGTCGGTGTGGGCAAGGGACCCGACGGCCTGCTGAGCACGCCGGGCGCCGACGCCGTCGACCGGCTGCTCGGCGGCCGGCTGCTCGCCGCGCTGGCCGACCTCGGCGCGAAGGGCGGCGAGGACGAGGTCACCAAGCTGCCCACGTTCGGCCAGGGACCCTTCCCGGTGGTGGCGGTCGCCGGTCTCGGGGCTCCGCAGCCCGACGGCGGGTACGCCCCGGAGGCGCTCCGCCGCGCGGCCGGGGCCGCCAGCCGGGCACTCGCCGGGCGCACCGCGGTCGTCACCCTGCTGGCGGCGGTCGGTGGGGCGCCGGCCCCCGAGCGGCTGCACGCGGTCGGCGAGGGCGCACTGCTGGGCGCCTACGAGTTCACCGCCTACAAGTCCGACCTCCCCGCCGGGCGGCCCACCCCGCCGGCGTCCTTCCAGCTCGTCGTCCCCGACGCCGGGGCCGCCAAGGCGCCGCTGGCCCGGGTCCGGGCCGTCGCGGACGCCGTCGCGCTGGTGCGCGACCTGGTGAACACGCCGCCCAACGACCTGCACCCGGCCGAGCTCGCCGCCCGCGGCGCGGCCGCCGGCAAGAAGGCCGGGCTGTCGGTGGAGGTGCTGGACGAGAAGGCGCTGGCGGCGGGCGGCTACGGCGGCATCCTGGCCGTCGGCGCCGGCTCGGCCCGCCCGCCACGGCTGTTGCGGCTGGAGTACCGGGGCAAGAAGGCCCGCACCAGCGTCGCGCTGGTGGGCAAGGGCATCACCTTCGACAGCGGCGGCATCTCGATCAAGCCGGCGGCCGGCATGGCGGACATGAAGAGCGACATGGCCGGCGCCGCCGCGGTCATCGCGACGGTCTGCCTGGTCGCCGAGCTCGGCCTCCCGGTCGACGTCACCGCCACGGTGCCGATCGCGGAGAACCTGCCCAGCGGGACCGCCTACCGACCGGCCGACGTGGTGACCTTCCGCAACGGCAAGAAGTCCGAGATCACCAACACCGACGCGGAGGGCCGGGTCGTCCTCGCCGACGCGATCACCCGCGCGCTGGAGGACTCCCCCGCTCACCTGCTGGAGACCTCCACCCTGACCGGCGCACAGCTGGTGGCGCTGGGCACCCGCACCTCGGGGGTCATGGGCAGCGAGGAGCTGCGGGACACGGTCGTGAGGGCCAGCCGTCGCAGCGGCGAGCCGATGTGGGCGATGCCGCTGCCGCCGGAGCTGCGCCGCAGCCTGGACTCGGCCACCGCGGACTTCACCAACTCCGGCTCGGACCGGTTCGGCGGCATGCTCGTCGCCGGGCACTTCCTCGCCGAGTTCATCCCGTCCGGCCAGCAGTGGGCGCACATCGACGTCGCCGGCCCGGCCTACAACACCGGGGCTCCGTGGGGCTACACCACCAAGGGCGGGACCGGGGTGCCGGTGCGCACCCTGCTGGCCACGATCGAGGACCTCATCGCCGCACAGTGACGTGCTGGAACGGCCAGCCTCAGGGGCCCGCGGCGAGCGTCAGCGAGTGCTGGGCGGACGCTGGTCCTTCTGCTTCTGCCGGGCTGTCCAGTCCCGCATCCGCTGCGGGTAGCCGGTGACCTGCGCGTCGTAGACCGGCACGGCGAGGTCCCGGGACAGCCGGCGAGCCACCTCCGGGCCGTCGATGCGCCGGCGGGTCCACTCACCGTCGGCCGCGACGAGCAGGATCGTCGTCTCGGTGACGGTGGTCCGCGGCTCGACGTACCCCTCGACCCCGCGCCGGGTGGCCACGAACTGCTCGAGGTGGGCGAGGTCCGCGGACCCCGAGGCGCGGTCGAGCGTGCCCCGGCGTCCGCGGCCCCGGCCCCCTCCGGCACGTCGGCCGCGCAGCCGGTCGAACAACCCCATGTCCTGCTCCCGTCCCCGGGGCCGCGACCTGCTGCGCGACGCTCCAGGCACAGCAACGGTGCACCCGGACGCGCCGTTCCCGGGAGTGGCAGGATGAGCAGGCGCAGGATCGCCGCGCCCGGGCACCTCCGGGCCACCCAGCACTTGAGGAGCACTCGTGAGCGCACCGACCACCCCCGCTGACCTGGTCATCCTCGGTGGCGGCTCCGGTGGCTACGCCGCCGCGCTGCGCGCCGCCGAGCTCGACATGTCCGTCGTCCTGATCGAGAAGGACAAGGTCGGCGGCACCTGCCTGCACCGGGGCTGCATCCCGACCAAGGCGCTGCTGCACACCGCCGAGGTCGCCGACCACGCCCGCGACGGCGAGGCGGTCGGCGTGAAGTCGACCCTGTCGGGCATCGACATGGACGGGGTGAACGCCTACAAGGACGGCGTCATCTCCAAGAACTTCAAGGGCCTGCAGGGGCTGATCAAGAGCCGCGGCATCACCATCGTGGAGGGCGAGGGCCGGCTGGTCTCCCCCACCGCGGTGCAGGTCGGCGACACGACCTACGAGGGCCGGCACGTCCTGCTGGCCACCGGCTCCTACGCCCGCTCGCTGCCGGGCATCGAGATCGACGGCACCCGGGTCATCACCAGTGACCACGCCCTGGCCCTCGACCGGGTGCCGAGCTCGGCGATCATCCTCGGTGGCGGCGTCATCGGCTGCGAGTTCGCCAGCGCCTGGAAGTCCTTCGGCGTCGACGTCACCATCGTCGAGGGACTGCCGCACCTGGTGCCGCTGGAGGACGAGTCGTCCTCGAAGCTGCTGGAGCGCGCATTCCGCCGCCGCAAGATCGACTTCTCGCTGGGCAGCCTCGTCTCGAGCGTGCAGACCACCGCCGACGGGGTGAAGGTCAGCCTGCAGAACGGCAAGGAGTTCGAGGCCGAGCTGGTGCTCGTCGCCGTCGGCCGCGGCCCGGTCAGCCAGGGCCTGGGCTACGAGGAGGCCGGCGTGGCGATGGACCGCGGCTTCGTCCTCGTCGACGAGTACATGCAGACCAACGTGCCGACGATCTCCGCCGTCGGTGACCTGGTGCCGACCCTGCAGCTGGCCCACGTCGGGTTCGGCGAGGGCATCCTCGTCGCCGAGCGGCTGGCCGGGCTGCCGGTCGTGCCGATCGACTACGCCGGCGTGCCCCGGGTCACCTACTCCGAGCCCGAGGTGGCCTCGGTGGGCCTGACCGAGGCGCAGGCCAAGGAGCGCTACGGCGAGGTCGAGATCAACAGCTACGACCTGGCGGGCAACGGCCGCGCCGCCATCCTGAAGACCGCGGGCGCGGTGAAGCTGATCAGGGCCAAGGGCGGAGCCGTGCTCGGGGTGCACATGGTGGGCAGCCGGGTCGGCGACCTCATCGCCGAGGCGCAGCTCATCTACAACTGGGAGGCGCTGCCCGAGGAGGTCGCGCAGCTCATCCACCCGCACCCGACCCTCAGCGAGGCCCTCGGCGAGGCCGCCCTGGTCCTGGCCGGCAAGCCGCTGCACGCGCACACCTGATCCCCGCTCGACCCCCTGCACGACCCCACGACCTGAGGAGACCTGCCTTCGATGCCGACGTCCGTCACCATGCCCGCCCTGGGCGAGAGCGTCACCGAGGGCACGGTCACCCGCTGGCTGAAGCAGGAGGGTGACCAGGTCGAGGTCGACGAGCCACTCCTCGAGGTGTCCACCGACAAGGTGGACACCGAGATCCCGTCCCCGGCCGCCGGCGTGCTGTCCAAGATCATCGTCGCCGAGGACGAGACCGTGGAGGTCGGCGCGGAGCTCGCCGTGATCGGCGGCGACGCCGGTGGCGACAGCGGCGCTCCCGCGCAGGAGGCACCGGCCCAGGAGGCACCGGCCCAGGAGGCCCCCGCCCAGGAGGCCCCCGCCCAGGAGGCCCCGGCCCAGGAGGCCCCGGCTCAGGAAGCACCCGCCCAGGAGGCACCCGCGCAGGAGGCACCCGCGCAGTCGGGTGGCTCGGGAGGTGGCGGTGAGGGCACGAAGGTGACCATGCCGGCGCTGGGCGAGAGCGTCACCGAGGGCACGGTCACCCGGTGGCTGAAGGCCGTCGGTGACGAGGTCTCCGCCGACGAGCCGCTGCTGGAGGTGTCGACGGACAAGGTCGACACCGAGATCCCGTCCCCGGTGTCGGGCACGCTGCTGTCGATCACGGTCAACGAGGACGAGACCGTCGACGTCGGCGCGGAGCTCGCGGTCATCGGCGCCGCCGGTGCTGCACCGGCGTCCGCACCGGCCGCCCCGGCACCGCCCGCCGACGAGCCGCAGCCGTCGGCTCCGGAGACAGAGGCACCGGCGCCCGTCTCGCAGGAGGCCCAGCCGACCCCGGTGAAGGCCACCACCGACACCGGCCAGCCCGGTGCCGACTACGGCTCCAGCGGCGCGATGCCGACCCAGTCCCCCACCGACCAGCCCTCGCCGGCCGAGGCCGTCGCCCCGGCGCCGACGACCCCGCCCGCTCCTGCCCCGGCAGGTGCAGCGGCCTACGTGACCCCGCTCGTGCGCCGGCTGGCCGCCGACAACGGTGTCGACCTGAACACGGTCGAGGGCACCGGGGTGGGCGGACGGATCCGCAAGCAGGACGTCCTGGCCGCGGCGGAGAAGGCCGCTGAGCCGGCTCCGGCCGCTGCTGCCCCGGCTGCCGCTGCGTCCTCGGGTGCACCCACGCCGTCGCCGGCCGCCACGCCGGACAGCTCGCTGCGTGGCCGCACCGAGAAGATGTCGCGGCTGCGCACGGTGATCGCGAAGCGGATGGTCGAGTCCCTGGAGATCAGCGCCCAGCTGACGACCGTGGTCGAGGCCGACGTCACCCGGATCGCCAACCTGCGCAACCAGGTGAAGAACGACTTCGCCGCCCGCGAGGGCGTCAAGCTCTCCTTCCTGCCGTTCTTCGCCAAGGCGGCCGTCGAGGCGCTCAAGGCCCACCCCGCGGTGAACTCCTCGGTGGACATGGCCGCGGGCACGGTCACCTACCACGACAACGAGAACCTGGGCATCGCCGTCGACACCGAGCGGGGTCTGCTCGTCCCGGTGATCAAGGGTGCCGGCGATCTCAGCCTCGCCGGGATCGCCCGCAAGATCGGTGACCTCGCCGAGCGGACCCGCTCCAACAAGATCACCCCCGACGAGCTGGGCGGCGGGACGTTCACGCTGACCAACACCGGCAGCCGGGGTGCGCTCTTCGACACCCCCATCATCAACCAGCCGCAGGTCGCGATCCTGGGTGTCGGCTCGGTCGTCAAGCGCCCGGTCGTCGTGCAGGACCCGGAGCTGGGCGAGGTCATCGCGGTGCGCTCGATGGTCTACCTGGCGCTGACCTACGACCACCGGATCGTCGACGGCGCCGACGCCGCCCGCTTCCTCACCACGGTGCGGGAGCGGCTGGAGGCCGGTCAGTTCCACGGAGAGCTCGGACTGTCCTGATCCACCGACGAGGGGCCCCGGCTTCGGCCGGGGCCCCTCGTCGTCCGTGCCGCGCGACGGTGCGCCTCCGGCGCCCGCGCTTCGACCCAGGGAGCCCACGTTGAAGGTCGCCGTCACCGGATCGTCCGGCCTCATCGGGCCGGAGCTCGTGCGGACCCTGCGCGCCGACGGCCACGACGTGCTGCGGCTGGTCCGCCGCACGCCGCGGACCGCGGACGAGCACCGCTGGGAGCCGGCCCTGCACCGCATCCCGCCCGGCCTGCTCGACGACGTCGACGCGGTGGTGAACCTCGCCGGCGTCGGAGTCGCCGACCGGCCGTGGACGACCAAGCGCAAGCAGCTCGTGCTCGACAGCCGGGTGGACAGCACCACGACGGTCAGCCGGGCCCTCGCCCAAGCCGCGGCCGACCACCCGGGCCGGGAACGCGTCCTGCTGTCCGCCTCGGCGGTCGGCTGGTACGGCGACACCGGTGACCGGGTGGTCGACGAGACGGTGCCGGCCGGGGACGACTTCCTCGCCCGCGTGTGCGTCGAGTGGGAGGCGGCCACCGGCCCGGCCGTGGCGGCCGGCGTGCGGGTCGCCACGCTGCGCACCGGCCTCGTGCTCGGCCGGGGTGGGCTGCTGGGCAAGATGCTGCCGCTGTTCCGACTCGGGCTGGGCGGGAAGCTCGGGAGCGGTCGGCAGTACATGCCCTGGATCAGCCTGCGGGACGAGGTGGACGCGATCCGCTTCCTGCTCACGGCGCCGGTCTCCGGCCCGGTGAACCTGACCGGACCCGCACCGGTCACCAACGCCGAGTTCACGGCCACCCTCGCCCGGGTGGTCCACCGGCCGGCCGTGCTGACCGTCCCGGGACCGGCGATGCGTCTGGCGCTGGGCGAACTGGCCCGGGTGGGCGTCCTGGCCGGCCAGCGCGCGGTGCCCGCGGTGCTCGAGGCAGCCGGCTTCTCGCACACCCACCCGGACCTCGCGTCGGCGTTGAAAGCCGCGGTACGCAAGTGAGCGCTCACGGCTCCACCCGGGCGTCACTGATCCGCCAGCCGGCTGCGGTCTGCTGGAGAACCAGGCGCACCTCCGCTGCCCCGCGCGCGGGCACGTCGGCGGCCAGCGGCCCGTCGCTGCCGGCCGGCTCCACGCGGTAGCCCGGCAGCTCGTCGACGAGTCGGACCTCGACCCGGCCGCCGGCGGCAGGGCCGACCTCCACCAGCCGTCGGACCTCGGGTGCGAAACCGCGCAGCGCCCGACCCTGGTCACGCAGCGCCTGCAGCGCGGCGGTGTCCCGGTCCAGCAGGGCGCTGCCCGGCACGTACACCCCGGCCAGGACCGTCGCGTCGCCGGTGGTGAAGGCCGTCGCGCGCCGCGCGTACAGCTCGGTGAGGACCGCGGTCCACGCCGCGTCGCCGGCCGGCAGCGCGGGCTGGTCGGCGGTGGGCACCCCGACCGGCGCCGGGACGGTCGGCGGCTCGGCGCCGCTCGTCGGCCGGGCCGGCGACGGGTCGGCGGGCGGGGCTGTGGACGTCTGCTCCGCCGCAGGGTGCTGCTCGGCGCTCTCCGCCGCGGGCACCGGCTCGCCGGAGCCGCCACCCCAGCTCACCCCGGCCCAGGCCGCCCCGGTGAGGCCGGCGGCGACTGCCACCAGGACACCGGCCACCACCACCGCCCGGTGGAGGAGCCGGCCGGCGAGGCCCCGGACGTCGTGCTCCGCCGCCGGGCCCAGCCGTTCGCTGAGGCCGGCGCGGAGCCGGGCCAGCCGCCCGTCGGGGACGGGAGCGGCATGGGCCGCCCGTACCCGACCGGGGACCTGGTGGGTCAGCTCGGTGCGCCACCCGGGACCGGTCGCCCCCAGCTCGGTGTCGGGCACGCCGGCCACCGGCAGCCGGACCGGCTCGGGTGCGCAGGCGTGCCGCAGGTCCAGGGCGAAGGCCGCGGCCGAGCCGCGCTGGTGCGGCTCCGGGGACAGTCCGCGCCGGACCACCCGGACCAGCTCCTCGGGCGCCTCCGGTGCCAGCAGCGCGAGGTCCGGGAGCTCCCCCTCGGCGGCGACGCCCAGCGTCCCCCGCGGGTCCGCCGCGTTCCACGGGGCGATCCCGGTGAGCGCGTGGAAGGCGGCGGCGGCCACCCCGAAGACGTCCGAGGCCGGTCCCGGGGCCCCGCCGCGGGCCACCACCGGGTCGACGTAGGCCGGGGTGACCTCGGCCCGCGCCTGGTCGCCGACCAGCCGCGCCGTGCCGAGGTCGGTCAGCACGGGGCGGCCCTCCGCCGTGAAGACCACGTTCCCGGGGGACAGGTCGCCGTGCACGACGCCCCGGTCGTGGGCGTGCGCCAGCGCGGCCGCGACGGGCGCCACGGCGGTCACGACCTCCCCGGGGCGGAGCCGCCCGCGGCGGGCGAGCAGCACCGCCAGACTGCCGCCGGCGAGGAGGTCCAGGACGAGCGTGACCTCCGCCGGGCCACCCCGCACCTCCCGCCGCACCACCTCGTGCAGTCGGACCAGGTGCGGGTGGTCGAGCTCGCCGAGCAGCGCGGCCTCCCGCTCCTGCCGCGCCGCGTCGCCCCGGACCAGGACCTTGACCGCGACCGGCGGACCTCCACCGCGAGGTCGGGCGCGCCAGACCTGCCCCGAGCCGCCACGACCGAGCAGCTCCTCGAGCACGTAACCGGGCACGACGGGAGCCGCAGGAGGGCCGGGCTGGGCGGGCATGCAGGGACGGTAGGACGATCGGCCACGCCGCCGCCGACGTTGTCCACAGGCGCGGAGGACGTCCACAGCTCCTGCCTCGTCTCGCTGCGGTGGAGATCTCCGTCCACAGACGCCACCCGGCGGGCCTACTGCGCGCCGTCCACAGCGATCAGCTGCCGTGATGACGGTGACCGCAGGACAGGGACGACCGCCTCCACCCTGCTCACGCCGCTCCTCGCCGCGGCTGGGTCAGTCACCGTCCGCGTCGCCGGAGCCGCCGTCGAGCCAGGGCTCGGATCGCTTCGCCAGTCGGCAGGCGGGGGAACCGGCTCGGACTGCACCTCGACCTGCTCCTCCAGCGGCACCTGGGCGCTGGCGTAGAGCTCGTCCTCCGGGAGGCGATACCTGTTGTCCGGGATGGGCGCAGCGTGGCATCGGGAATGCGCGAGGGGGAAGCCCGCACGCACGCTCCCCTCGCGCGTCGCCGTGCTCTCCTCGCGCGACTCCACGATGTCACCGTCTGTCCGGTGGTCACGCTCACAGCGGTACGAGCAGGGGGACCTGTGGATGCCGTCCCGCTCAGTCGCGGATGGGGCTCGTGGACGGCTCGATCTCCACTCACAGCGAGACAAGGCTCCTGCACCGAGCACGACGGCGTCTGCCGCACCGCCTAGGTTCGGCCCATGCCACTCCCCTCCCGCGCCGAGGTCGTCGTGGTCGGCGCCGGTCTCGCCGGGCTGTCGGTGACGACCCGGCTCGCGGCCGCCGGCCGGGACGTCCACCTGCTCGACGCCGCGGACGCCGCAGGTGGCCGGCTGGCCACCACCCGGATCGACGGCTTCCTGGTCGACCGCGGGTTCCAGGTGCTCAACACCGGTTACCCGCGGGTCGCCGACCTCGACCTGCCCGCGTTGGACCTCGGGTTCTTCTGGACCGGCGCCGTGCTGCGGGTCGAGGGGCGCGCGCACCGCGTCGTCGACCCCCGCCGGCACCCCGCCGCCACCGCTGACACGCTGCGGGCGCCCCTGGGCGGCCCGCTCCGGGACGCCGCGCTGGCCGCGTTCTCCGCCCGCGCCGGCTACCTGCCGGTCTCCCGGCTGCTGTCGGCGCCGGAGCGGTCGGCCGAGCAGGCACTGCGCCGGGCCGGCGTCGGCGAGCGGGCCCTGGAGTCCTTCCTCCGGCCGTTCCTCGCCGGCGTGCTGCTGGAGGACGGCCTCGAGACCTCCAGCCGCTACCTCGACCTGGTCTGGCGCAGCTTCGTCCGCGGCCGGGTCGGGCTGCCCGCCGCCGGCATGCAGTCGATCGGCGGGCAGCTGGCGGCCCGGCTGCCGGCCGGACGGGTGCACCTGGGCGTCCGGGTGACGGCGGTCGACGGCGGCTCCGTGCGCACCGAGGCCGGGACGACGGCCGCCGACGCGGTGGTGGTCGCCACCGACCCGGGCACCGCGGCCGCACTGGTGCCGGGCCTGGACGCCGCTGCCCCCCGTCAGGTGACCACCCACCTGCACGTCCTGCCGGCCTCGCCGTGGCCCAGCCCGCTCATCGTGCTCGGGCAGCCGGGCGGCCGGCTGGTCAACACCGTGGTCGTCTCCGACGCCCAACCCGCCTACAGCCCCGACGGCCGGGCGCTGGTGGCCAGCTCCACGCTGGCCCCGACCCGGGCCGCGGACGTGCGCGCCGAGATCGCGCGGGCGCACGACGTGGCCGAGGCCGACCTCGAGCACCTCACCAGCGTGACGGTGACCGGAGCCCAGCCGGCCGCCACTCCCCCGATGCAGCACCGGCGGCCGGTCGAGCTCGGCGGCGGGTTGTTCGTCTGCGGTGACCACCGGGACACCCCGTCCATCCAGGGGGCCATGGCCAGCGGTGCCCGCACCGCCCGGGCGGTGCTGCGCCGGCTGGGCGGCTCCGCGCCCGCCTCGGCCGGCACGGACCGCTCATGACCGCCACCGCGCCGACCGTGCTGGCCACGAGCATCGGCTTGGACTCCCGCGGGCGCGGACCGTACGACTGGTCCCCCGGGCCAGTCTTCGACCTGGCGTTCCAGCTGGCCGGCGACCCCGACCGGCCGCGGATCTGCCACCTGGCCACCGCCACGGGGGACGACCCCAGCCGGATCGCCGGCTTCTACGGGGCCTTTGCCGCGCGCCCCGACGTGGCCGTGTCGCACCTGAGCCTGTTCCCGATGCCGACCGTCGCCGACGTCCGCGCACACCTGCTGGCCCAGGACGTCGTGTGGGTCGGCGGCGGCAGCGTCGCCAACCTGCTGGCCGTCTGGCGCGTGCACGGCCTCGAGGAGGTGTTCCGCGAGGCGTGGCAGGCCGGCGTCGTCCTGGCGGGGGTGTCGGCGGGCTCGCTGTGCTGGCACGTCGGTGGGACCACCGACTCCTACGGCCCCGGCCTGCGCCCGGTGACCGACGGCCTGGGGCTGCTCCCGTACTCGAACGGTGTGCACCACGACGCCGAGGTGCAGCGCCGGCCGCTCTACCACCGGCTGGTGGCCGACGGAACCCTGCCACCGGGGTTCGCCACCGATGACGGCGTGGGCCTGGTGTACCGGGGCACCGAGCTGGTGGAGGCCGTCGCCGACCGGCCCGGCAAGGCCGCCTACCGCATCGAGCGAGGGGACGACGGGACGGCGCGGGAGACGCGGATCGAGCCGCGCCGGCTGCGGTGAGGTCCGCGGCCGGGGTCGGTCACCGCCATGGCGGCACGCGTCTCCCAGCCGGGCATAGGCTCCGACCGTGAGCGAACTGCGAGTGGTCCGGGCGGGAACGGTCCCCTACGAGGACGCGTGGGCATGGCAGCGCCGGCTGCACGAGGAGCGCGTGGCGGGCACCGGCCCGGACACGTTGCTGCTGCTGGAGCACCCGGCGGTCTACACCGCCGGGAAGCGCACGCTGCCGCACGAGCGGCCCTTCGACGGCACCCCGGTGATCGACGTCGACCGCGGCGGGAAGATCACCTGGCACGGCCCGGGTCAGCTGGTCGGCTACCCGATCGTCGCGCTGCCCGACCCGGTCGACGTCGTCGCGCACGTCCGCCGGATGGAGCGGGCGCTGATGGCGGTGTGCTCGGGTGTCGGTGTCGCCACCGCGCTGGTCGAGGGCCGCAGCGGTGTGTGGGTGCTCGCTGACGACCGGGGGCCGGACCGCAAGGTGGCGGCCATCGGCGTCCGGGTGGCCCGCGGGGTGACCATGCACGGCTTCGCGCTCAACTGCGACCCGGACATGGCGGCCTTCTCCAACATGGTCCCGTGCGGCATCCCCGACGCCGGCGCCACCTCGTTGAGCGCCGAGCTCGGCCGGGACGTGCCGGTCAGCGAGGTCATCGACGCCGTCGAGGCCGCGATGCGCGAGGTCCTGACCACGGTTCCCGTCTGATCCGCGGTCCCCGCCCCCCGGCCCCCTCGCAGGGGCCCGCCGCGAGCTCGCGAGCGGTGGGGGGCGAGGGGGTCCTTCCTCAGCCGAGGACGAAGTTGACCAGTCGGCCCGGCACCGCGACCACCCGGCGGACGATGGCGCCGTCCAGGTGCCCGGCGATCCGCTCGTCGGCCCGGGCGGCGGCCTCCAGCGCGGCGGCGTCCGCGTCGGCGGCCACCTTCACCTGCGCCCGCACCTTGCCGTTGACCTGCACCGCGACCTCGACCGTGTCGTCCACCAGCCACTGCGGGTCGGCCACCGGGAACGACGCCCAGGCCACCGAGTCCGGGTGACCCAGCCGGGCCCACAGCTCCTCGGCCAGATGCGGGGCCAGCGGTGCCACCAGCAGGACCAGGGCCTCCGCCACCGGGCGGGGCACCGCCGTCCCCGGCTGGTAGGCCGAGGTCAGGTGGTTGGTCAGCTCGGTGATCCGGGCGATCGCGATGTTGAACCGCAGCGTCGTCATGCCGTCCCGGACGGCCTCGATCGCGCGGTTCAGCGCCCGCGAGGTGTCGGCGTCGGGCTCGACGTCCCCGGCCCGCACCGCGCCGGTCTCCTCGTCGACGACCACCCGCCAGATCCGCTGCAGCAGCCGCTGCGACCCGACCACCGCCTTGGTCTCCCACGGCCGCGACTGGTCCAGCGGGCCGGTCGACATCTCGTACACCCGGAAGGTGTCGGCCCCGAAGGCGTCGACCATCTCGTCCGGGGTGATGACGTTCTTCAGGCTCTTGCCGATCTTCCCGTACTCACGGTTGACCGGCTGCCCCTGGTGCAGGAACTGCCCGTCGGACTCGACCACCTCGGCGGCGGGGACGTAGAAGCCGCGCGAGTCGGTGTAGGCGAAGGCCGAGATGTAGCCCTGGTTGACCAGCCGGCGGAACGGCTCCTCGCTGGAGACGTGCCCCAGGTCGAAGAGGACCTTGTGCCAGAACCGGGCGTACAGCAGGTGCAGCACCGCGTGCTCCACCCCGCCGACGTACAGGTCGACACCGCCGACGTCACCCGGCTCCTGGGGCCCCAGCCAGTACCGCTCCAGCGCTGGGTCCACCATGACCTGGTCGTTGGTCGGGTCCGCGTAGCGCAGGTAGTACCAGCACGACCCGGCCCAGTTGGGCATCGTGTTGGTCTCCCGGCGGTAGGTCCGCGGGCCGTCCCCCAGGTCCAGGGTCACCGTCGTCCAGTCGGTGGCACGCGACAGCGGCGGCTCGGGCTTGGAGTCCGCGTCGTCGTCGGCGAAGGTCTTGGGCGAGTAGTCGTCGACGTCGGGCAGCAGCACCGGCAGCAGCGACTCCGGGACGGCGACCGGCAGGTCGGCGTCCGGCCCGTCGACGGCGTACACGATCGGGAACGGCTCGCCCCAGTACCGCTGCCGGCTGAACAGCCAGTCCCGCAGCTTGTAGGTGGTCGTCTCCTCACCGTGGCCGTGGGCCACCAGCCACTCGGTGACCGCGGCGATCGCGGCGGCCTTGTCCAGGCCGTCCAGCGACAGCTGCTCGTTGGAACTGTTGATCATCGGGCCGGTGCCGGTGTACGCACCGCCGTCGAAGTCGGCCGGCGGCTGCACGGTGCGCACGACCGGCAACCCGAAGACCTGCGCGAACTCCCAGTCCCGGGTGTCCTCCCCGGGCACCGCCATGATCGCGCCGGTGCCGTAGCCGGTCAGCACGTAGTCGGCGATGAACACCGGCAGGTCCCGGCCGGTCAGCGGGTTGACCGCGGACACGCCCAGCCACACGCCCGTCTTGTCCCGGCCCTCGGTCTGCCGCTCCAGCTCCGACCGGCGGGAGGCCTGCAGCTGGTAGGCGGCCACCGCATCGGCAGGGGTCGCCGCGCCCGCCGTCCACCGCGGGTCGGCGTCGCTGGGCCACTGCGCGGCGGTCAGCGTCTCGACCAGCGGGTGCTCGGGCGCCAGCACCAGGTAGGTGGCCCCGAACAGCGTGTCGGGCCGGGTGGTGAAGACCTCGACCTGCTCACCGGCCACGTCGAACCGGATCCGCGCACCGGCCGAGCGGCCGATCCAGTTGCGCTGCATCTGCTTCAGCGAGTCCGGCCAGTCCAGCCGGTCCAGGTCGGCCAGCAGCCGCTCGGCGTAGGCCGTGATCCGCATCTTCCACTGGGTCAGCGGGCGCCGGAACACCGGGAAGTTGCCGCGCTCGGACCGGCCGTCCGCGGTGACCTCCTCGTTGGACAGCACGGTGCCCAGACCCGGCGCCCAGTTGACCGGCGCCTGGTTCAGGTAGGCCAGCCGGTGCGCGTCGACGACCCGCCGGCGCTCGACCGCGGACAGCTCCGCCCAGCTGCGGCCCTCCGGCAGCGTGCCCGGCGCCGGCTCACGGGTCCCGGCGTCCAGCTCGGCGACCAGCTCGGCGATCGGGCGCGCCTTGCCGGCGGTCTCGTCGAACCACGCCTCGAAGATCTGCCGGAAGATCCACTGCGTCCACCGGTAGTAGCCCGGGTCGATGGTGGCGAAGGTGCGGCGGGTGTCGTGGTCGACGCCCAGCCGGCGCAGCTGGCGGCTGATCGCGGCGATGTTGGACTCGGTGGTGACCCGTGGGTGCTGACCGGTCTGCACGGCGTACTGCTCGGCGGGCAGGCCGAAGGCGTCGTAGCCCATCGGGTGCAGCACGTTGCGGCCGTCCATCCGCAGGAACCGGCTGGTCACGTCGGTGCCCAGGTAGCCCAGCGGGTGCCCGACGTGCAGCCCGTCCCCCGAGGGGTAGGGGAACATGTCCATGACGAACGCCTTGGGCCGGTCGGCGACCCGGTCGAAGCCCGCGCTCAGCGGACCGACCGGGTTCGGCGTGTGGAAGGTGCCCTCGGCGTCCCAGCGGTCCTGCCAGGCGAGCTCGATCTGCTGCGCCAGCGCCGGGGTGTAGCGGTGCGGCGGCACCCCGTCGGCGGACGGGTCGGTGCTCGGGCTGGCCGTCTGGCTCATGGTCGGGTGCTCCCAGGTGCTGGTGTCCGGTGCGGCGGGCAGAAAAAAACCCCTCACGCAGGAGGGGTCGCCGTGCTGGTCTGAGGTGTCAGGTCAGCACGGCGGGAGAAGCAGGAGTCCGCCGGTCACGTCGCCGATCCTAGCGCGCGGCGCGCCCGGCCCTCGGTCCCGCCGCGACGGGGTGCCGCCGGCCACCGTTGCGGGGCCGTTTCGTCCGGCCGTTGGAGGGCGGCGGTCCCCGACGGCAGCCCCGCCGCGTCGTCCGGCCGGAGTGTCGCTCGGCGCGGCGGACCGGCGGACGGGTGTTCATGATCACCTGGGCGTTTGCCGTGCGACACTGCCGGGCACGTAGACCTCCCGGCGTTGAGCAGCTGCGCCGCGCGGCGAACGCTCGCAGACGGCCCACCCTCGTCAGGGCGACGCCAGCAGCTGCGGGAGGCCACTGACGCTGCAGCCGCCCCTGGGCGGCCGCGCGAGGGACGGTCGGTCGCGCACAGGGCCCGAGCCACGGGCCCGACAGGCAGGGATCCAGGCGCGGGACAACCCGCAGGTCCAGCACGTTGACGGCAGACAAGGAGGTCACGCATGGCAGCAGGCGCCCCGCACGGCATGGTCGGTTGGGTCGATGCCCCGGCACCGGACGCCGTCCCGCTGTCCGAACGGACCCTCCACGTGCACGCCGGCCGCGTCCGCGTGCCCACCTACGACCGAGCCGCGCTGACCCCGGCGGTCGTCCACTTCAGCGTCGGCGGGTTTCACCGCGCCCACCAGCTCGTCTACTTCGACGACCTGGCCGAGCAGGGCATCTCCGACTGGGGGGTGGTCGGTGTCGGGCTGCACTCCCCGGCGATGCGGGACGCGCTGCGGCCGCAGGACCACCTGTACACCGTCGTCGAGCGCAGCTCCGCCGGTGAGCAGGCCCGGGTGATCGGCTCGATGGTGGACTACCACTTCGCGCCCGACTCCCCGGGGACGGTGCTGGCGCTGCTGACCGACGAGCGCACCCGCCTGGTCACCATGACCGTGACCGGCAACGCCTACCGGATCGACGCGCACAGCGGCGAGTTCGCGCCCGACGACGCGGTGCTGGCCGACCTCGCCGACCCGCACCGCCCCCGGTCGCTGTTCGGCTACATCGTCGAGGCGCTCGACCTCCGCCGCCGTGCCGGCCGGCGCCCGTTCACGGTGCTGTCCTGCGACAACATGCAGCAGAACGGGGAGGCCGCCCGTGCCGCCGTGGTCGGCTTCGCGCAGCTGCGCGACGAGGTGCTGGCCCGCTGGATCGCCGACAACGTGGCCTTCCCGGGGAGCATGGTCGACCGGATCACCCCCTCGACCAGCGAAGAGGACCGGGACGGCATCGCCCGGCGGTTCGGCGTCGCGGACACCTGGCCGGTGATCACCGAGCGGTTCTCCCAGTGGGTCATGGAGGACTCGTTCTGCAACGACCGGCCGCCGCTGGAGCGGGTCGGCGTCCAGTTCGTCGCGGACGTGGGCGACCACGAGCTGATGAAGACCCGGCTGCTCAACGCCGGCCACTCGGCGCTGGGCCACCTCGGTCAGCTGGCCGGCCTCACCCGCGTCGACGAGGTCATGGCCGACCCGGTGCTCGGCCGGTACGTGGCCCGGCTGATGGCCGAGGAGATCGCCCCGCTGCTCCCGCCGCCGGCCGGGGTCGACCTGGCCGGGTACCAGCGGAGCCTGCTGCAGCGGTTCGCCGACCCCTCCATCGGCGACCGTCTCGACCGGCTGTGCCGGCGGGGCTCGTCGAAGGTCCCGCTGTACGTGCTGCCCACGCTGCGGACGGCGCTGGCCACCGGCCGGCCGAGCCGGTTGCTCACCCTCGCGGTCGCCGGCTGGTGCCGCTACCTGCAGGGCACCGACCTGGCCGGGGGCGAGCTCCTCGTCGTCGACGAACGCGCCGCGGAGCTGCGGCGGCTGGCCCGGGCGGGCGGCACCGACCCGCGCCCACTGCTCGCTGTGCGGTCGGTCTTCGGCGACCTGGGCGACGACCCGGCGTTCGTCGACGAGGTGGCGCAGGCCCTGCGCCGGCTGGAGCGGAACGGCGTCCGGGCCACGCTGACCGCCGCGATGGACTCCGCAGCCGATGGCCGCCACGATGCGGTCACCGCCGTCGACTCCGACCGCCGCCTGCGCACGGGCGCGATGACCCCCGTGCCGGTGGCCACGGCCGCGGTGGCGGCGAACGCCTGATGCCCGCGTGACCGAGCCCCCCACCCGACGGACCCCTGAGGAGGGCGCACCGATGCCACCGATCCCCGCAGCGCTCACCGAGCGTCTCGAGGCCCTGCTCTGCGACGCGGACGGGAACCTGTTCCCCTCCGAGGAGCCCGCCTTCGTCGCCTCCGCAGGCGTCACCAACGACTTCCTGGCCGCGCACGGCGTCGACCTGCGCTTCACCGCCGAGGAGCTCCGGCTGGCGTCGACCGGCAGGAACTTCCGGACGACGGCCGCCGAGCTGGCCGCGACCGCCGGCCGGGACGTCGTCGACCTCGACGCCTGGGTCGCTGCGGAGAAGGAGGCCGTCACCGCCCACCTCGGGCAGACCCTCCGGCCCGACGCCGAGGTCACCGCCGCGCTCACCGCGCTCTCGGCCCGACTCACGCTGGCGGCGGTGAGCTCCAGCGCGCTGTCCCGGCTGGCCGCGTGCTTCACCGCCACCGGGCTGGACGAGCTGGTCCCCGCGGCCCGCCGGTACAGCGCCGAGGACTCGCTGCCGACACCGACCAGCAAGCCGGACCCGGCCGTCTACCTGCACGCCTGCGCCGACCTCGGGATCACCCCGGAGCAGGGTCTGGCGGTCGAGGACTCGGTGCCCGGCGCGCTCTCCGCGGTCCGCGCCGGCTGCCCGACCGTGGGCAACCTGCGCTTCGTCGCGCCCGCCGAGCGGGCCCGGCGGGCCGAGCAGCTGCGCGAGGCCGGCGTCCTGGCGGTCGTCTCCTCCTGGGCCGAGCTGACCGACCTGCTCGACCCTGCGACCGAACCGGCGCTGAGCACGACGGGCGGTGACCGGTGAAGGTCGTCCTGAACAGCTTCCGCGGGGTCTACTCCGACAGCCCCCGCGCCCTCTACGAGGCCCTCCGCGAGCGCGGGGACCACCACGAGTACGTCTGGCTGGCCCGGCCCGACCGGGTCGGGGACTTCCCGGCCGACGTGACCACGGTCGACTTCGGCAGCGCCGAGGCGCGCGCCGCCCTGGAGTCCGCGGACGTGGTCGTCTCCAACGACCACATCGGCTTCGACTGGGAGAAGCGGCCCGGCACCACCTACCTGCAGACCTGGCACGGCACCCCGCTCAAGCGGATCCACAACGACGTCCTGTGGGCGCCCGAGGGCCGGCTGGCCTACCTGGACACCGAGATCGCCCGCTGGGACGCGCTGCTCTCCCCGAACCCGGCGAGCACCCCGCGGTTCCGGAAGGCCTTCGGCTTCACCGGCCCGGTGCACGAGACCGGCTACCCGCGCAACGACGTCCTCAGCTCACCGGACCGGGACCGGATCCGCGCCGAGGTCCGCGCGCAGCTGGGCATCGCCGACGGGGTCACCGCCGTGCTGTACACCCCCACCTGGCGTGACGACCTCGTCTTCGCCGAGGGCGGCGGCCCGCAGCACAGCTTCCCGCTGGACCTCAACGAGTTCGCCGCCGACCTCGGCGAGGACCACGTGCTGCTGCTCCGGCTGCACCAGATGGTCGCCGACCGGCTGGAGTTCCCCGAGGGCGGGCCGGTCCGCGACGTGTCCGCCCACCCCGACATCCGGTACCTGTACCTGGCCGCCGACGTCCTGGTCACCGACTACTCCTCGACCATGTTCGACTTCGCGGTCACCGGCCGGCCGATCATCAACTTCACCTACGACCTGGACTACTTCCAGAACGAGCTGCGCGGGTTCTACTTCGACCTCGCCGAGGCCGCGCCCGGCCCGCTGCTGGCGACCAGCGACGAGGTCCTGGCCGCCATCGCCGAGCTCAGCGGCCGGCCGTGGGTGCCCACCCCGCAGTACACCCGCTTCCAGGAGACGTTCTGCTCCCTGGAGGACGGCCACGCCACCGAACGGGTCCTGGACCTGTTCTTCCCGCCTCAGCCACCGAACAACGAACCGAGGAGATGAGCATGCGCACTGCAGACCCGATCCTGACCGGGCACAGCGATCGGCGGTCGCGTCCGGCCGTCGCCGGTCGTTCGTCCGACGCCTCCACCGCCCCTCCGCAGGTGGTCATCCTCGCCGCCGGGATGGGCACCCGGCTGGGCCGCAAGCTGCCCAAGCCGCTGACCCCGCTGATGGACGGCCGCAGCATCATGCAGCAGCAGCTGGACGGGATCCGTGCCGTCTTCGGCGACGCGGTGTGCGTGAGCGCGGTCGTCGGCTATCGCGCGAAGGCGGTCATGCGCGCGCACCCGGACCTGCGGTTCGCGTTCAACCCGGACTTCGCGATCACCAACACCTCGCAGAGCCTGCTGCGTGCGCTGCGGTCCTCGCACCCGGGCGGGGTGCTCTGGCTGAACGGGGACGTCGTCTTCGACCCCGCCGTGCTCGACCACGCCGCGTCGCTGGTGCACGCCGACGAGAGCTTCGTCTGCGTCGACACCTCCACGGTCGCCGACGAGGAGGTCAAGTACACCCTCGACGAGGACGGCTTCATCAAGGAGCTCTCCAAGACCGTGGTCGGTGGGCTCGGCGAGGCGGTGGGCATCAACTACGTGTCCGGCGCTGACAAGCAGTCGCTGGTCGAGCACCTCGGCGGATGCGCGGCGAACGACTACTTCGAGCGCGGCATGGAGTTGGCGATCCAGCACGCGGGCGTCCGCTTCCACCCGCTGGACATCTCCCGGTTCTCCGCCGTCGAGGTCGACTTCGACGAGGACCTGCAGCGGGCGAACACCTGGCTGGGTTCCCGTGCGGCGCTCGAACCGCTGTCCTCCGAGCTCGGCTGAGCGACCCGGTCCCACCGACGAGCGCCCCACCCCGACCCGGGGTGGGGCGCTCGTGGGTTCAGCCCAGCTGCGGGGCGACCTCGGCGGCCACCAGGTCGAGGTGGTCGAGGTCGCTGAGGTCGAGCACCTGCAGGTACACCCGGCTCGCCCCGGCCTCCGCGTAGCGGCCCAGGGTGTCCACCGCCTGGGCGGGCGTGCCGGCGACACCGTTGCGGCGCAGCTCGTCGACGTCCCGTCCGATGGTCGCGGCCCGGCGCCGCAGCTCGGCGTCGTCCCGCCCGACGCAGAGCACCAGGGCGGAGCTGCGCACCAGGTCGGCGGGGTCGCGGCCGGCCTCCGCGCAGGCCTCGTGCACCCCGGCGAACAGCCGCGCGTTGTCCACGGCCGAGGCGAAGGGCACGTTGAACTCCGCGGCGTACCGGGCGGCCAGCCGCGGTGTGCGCTTCCGGCCGCGGCCGCCGACCAGGACGGGGACGCCGCCGGCCTGCACCGGCTTGGGCAGCGCCGGTGAGCCGCTGAGCTGGTAGTGCGTGCCGGCGAAGTCGAACCTCTCCCCCGCCGGGGTGCCCCAGAGCCCGGTGATCACCGCCAGCTGCTCCTCGTAGCGGTCGAAACGTTCGCCGAGCTCGGGGAACGGGATGCCGTAGGCGGCGTGCTCCTCGGCGAACCAGCCGGACCCGATGCCCAGCTCGACCCGGCCGCCGCTCATCTGGTCGACCTGCGCCACCGCGATGGCCAGCGGCCCGGGCAGCCGGAAGGTGGCCGCGGTCATCAGCGTGCCGAGCCGGATGCGGCTGGTCTCCCGGGCCAGCCCGGCCAGGGTGACCCAGGCGTCGGTCGGGCCGGGCAGCCCGTCCCCGCCCATGGTCAGGTAGTGGTCGGAGCGGAAGAAGGCGTCGAAGCCGGTCTCCTCGGTGCGCCGGGCCACCGCGAGCAGGTCGTCGTAGGTCGCGCCCATCTGGGGTTCGGTGAAGATCCGTAGCTGCACCGCCCGAACGTAGCCAGCGGCCGGCCCCGCTGCTGCGCGGGATTCCGCTTGGGGGTGTGCCGGGAGGCGATGCCGGGCAGGATGATCGCGACGCGATCAACCGGAGGTGCTGGAGTGTTCCGCAGGAAGAGCCGGACAGAGGTCATCGGCGCCGAGTTGCAGGAGGGCTTCGCCCACATCGGCGCAGCCGTTGCCGAGGCCCGCAAGGCGACGGCGGAGCAGTTGGGCCCGCAGGTCGCCGCCGCCGCCAAGGCCGCGCAGCAGACGTACGCCGCAGACGTCGCCCCACGGGTCGAGGCGGCGGTCGCCGCGATCGGCCCGCAGCTCGACGCCGCACGGGAGGTCCTCGTGCCCCGCCTGGACGCCGCGCGGGAGACCCTCGTCCCGCGGATCGAGGCGGCCCAGAAGAGCCTCGCGCCGCGGATCGAGGCCGCGCAGAAGGCCTACGAGTCCGACGTCGTGCCCCGGCTGGAGGCGGCCACCAAGGTCGCCCGCGCGAACCTGGAGACCGCCGTCGCCGCGGCCGCCCCGCGGATCGAGGCGGCACGGGTGGCTGCCGGTCCGGCACTGGACGCCGCCCGGACCAACCTCGCCGCCCAGGTGGCGGCGACCGCCCCGCGGATCACCGCGGCGCGCGAGGCCGCCGGTCCGCGGATCAGCGCCGCCCGTGAGGCGGCCGGCCCGGCGTTGGACAGCGCCCGGGCCAACCTCGCCGCGCAGGTCGAGGCCGCCCGCGCCCAGCTCGACTCCCGCAGCGCCGACCTCGCCGCGACCGCGGCGACGCTGAGCGCGGCCACCGCCAAGCAGACCGACAAGGTCCGCAAGGACGCGGCGGCCGCCGCGGAGGCCGCGCGGGTGCAGGCCGCCGTCCGGGTCGCCGCGCTCAAGGCCGCTGCCGACGCCACGACCAGCGCCGCGGGCAAGAAGGCGGACAAGCTCAGCAAGAGGGCCGACAAGCTGGCTCAGAAGGCGGCCAAGCGGCGCGCGGAGATGGAGAAGGCGACCGCCAAGGCCCGCAAGCAGGCCGCCAAGCGCACCGCGGCGACCGTGACGTCGGTCAAGCGCAGCGTGGGCATCGAGAAGGAGCCGCGCCGCTGGCCGTGGGTGGTCGCCGCCCTGGCCGCGATCGCCGCGGGTGTGGTCGTCCTGATCCGCCGCAACGCCCCCGAGGACCAGTGGATGCCCGCGCCGACCGGCGACGGCCCCGTGCCCAGCTACCGAGAGGACCCCGTGCCCAGTTCACCGAGCACTCCCGCAGGCGGATCCGAGAGCCCCGAGGCCCAGGGCAAGACGGTGTCCACGTCGATGACAGCGCCGTCGGACTCCGGGCCGGCCGAGGGCGGCATCGGTGCGCTCGAGGCCGAGCCGGCATCCGGCTCCGGCGAGCCCAGCAACCAGGACCGTCCGACCACCGCGACCGGCAGCACCAACGACCCGGACAGCCCGGTGGCCACGGCCGCTCCCGACAGCTTCACCGAGGCCCCCGGCAGCGCCGGCAACTCGGCGCCCAGCCGGGGCACCCGCCCCGACGAGGACGCCGCGGGCTGACCTCCGCACCACCCGCTCCAGCACAGGGGCCCAGCCGACCCGGCTGGGCCCCTGTGCTGCGTCCGGGGCCCGAGGCGTGCCGATCGGCCGGAGTACGGTGCAGGTCATGAGCCTGGGCATGGAGGAGGCGGCGCCGGCGACCCCGGCGGCGTCCTCCGGGATCGAGCCGGCCGGTCGCAAGCTGCTCCGCCTGGAGGTCCGCAACAGCCAGACACCCATCGAGCGCAAGCCCGAGTGGATCAAGACGAAGCTGAAGACCGGCCCGGAGTACACCGAGCTCAAGTCGCTGGTCCGCCGCGAGGGTCTGCACACGGTCTGCGAAGAGGCCGGCTGCCCCAACATCTACGAGTGCTGGGAAGACCGCGAGGCCACCTTCCTCATCGGCGGCGACCAGTGCACCCGGCGCTGCGACTTCTGCCAGATCGACACCGGCAAGCCCGCCGACTTCGACGCCGACGAGCCCCGCCGGGTCGCCGAGAGCGTCGTCTCGATGGGGCTGCGGTACGCCACCATCACCGGTGTCGCCCGCGACGACCTGCCCGACGGCGGTGCCTGGCTGTACGCCGAGACGGTCCGGCAGATCCACGAGCAGATCCCCGGCTGCGGCGTCGAGCTGCTCATCCCCGACTTCAACGCCGATCCCGACCAGCTGGCCGAGGTCTTCTCCTCCCGGCCCGAGGTGCTGGCGCACAACGTCGAGACCGTGCCGCGGATCTTCAAGCGGATCCGCCCCGGGTTCCGGTTCGAGCGCTCGCTGTCGGTCATCACCGCCGCCCGCGAGGCCGGGCTGGTCACCAAGTCCAACCTGATCCTCGGCATGGGCGAGGAGCCGCACGAGGTCGTCGAGGCCATGCAGGCCCTGCACGACGCCGGCTGCGACCTGCTGACGATCACCCAGTACCTGCGGCCCAGCGTCCGGCACCACCCGGTCATCCGGTGGGTCAAGCCCGAGGAGTTCGTCGGCTTCCAGGCACAGGCCGAGGAGATGGGCTTCGCCGGTGTGCTGGCCGGCCCGCTGGTGCGCAGCTCCTACCGCGCCGGCCGGCTCTACCAGCAGGCCGCCGAGGCGCGCGGGCTCACGATCACCACCGCCTGAGCCTCGGCCCCGCTCGTCCCTCACCCCGCTGGGGGCCCGCTCCGTGCGCGGTGCGCGGAGCGGGCTCAGCGGGGTCCTATCCTGGGGGCATGGCACGCAGCAGGTCCACCGACACCTCCGCTCCCTCCGGCAAGGCCGGCCGGGGCCCGGCCGGCGGACCGCCCGGACGCGGCAGCAAGGGCTCGACGGCCGTGGGCGCAGGCACGAAGGGCAAGCCCAAGGTCGGCAAGGACGGCAAGCCGAAGGTGTCGCGGCTGGCGAAGATGAAGAACCAGGTCGGCATGATCAGCCAGGCCTACAAGCTGACCTACAAGAACGACCCCAAGCTCCCCTGGGTGATGCTCATCGCCTTCGTGGTGGTCGTCGCGGTGGTCGAGCTGATCGGCATCCTGCTCGGCTCGCCGTTCCTCTTCCTGCCCATCGCCGTCCTGCTCGGCCTGCTGGCCGCGCTGATCGTCTTCGGTCGCCGGGCCCAGAGCACCGCGTACCGGCAGGTCGAGGGCCAGCCCGGCGCCGCCAGCTGGGTGCTCGAGGGCATGCGCGGCGACTGGCGGGTCACGTCGGGCGCCGCGGGCAACCGTGAGCTGGACGCCGTCCACCGGGTGCTCGGTCGGCCCGGCATCGTGCTGGTCGCCGAGGGCAACCCCCAGCGGGTGCGCAGCCTGATCGCCCAGGAGAAGCGGCGGATCGCCAAGGTCGTCGGCGACACCCCGATCTACGACGTCACGGTCGGCGACGGCGAGGGCCAGGTCCCCCTCAAGAAGCTCAGCGCCCACGTCATGAAGCTCCCCCGCAACCTCTCCGCGGCCGAGGTCAACGCCCTCGGCAAGCGGATGGCCGCCCTCGGCGGCGCCCGGATGCCGGTGCCCGGCGGTCCCCTCCCCGGCGGCCGTCAGATGTCGGTCAGCCAGCGCCAGGTCCGCCGGCGGTAGCCCCCTGCACGCCACGCCCCGGCCGCGCTGTGCGGCCGGGGCGTCCGCGTGTCAGGCCAGGTCGCGGCGGCGGATCAGCACGAGTCCGCCTGCGGCGAACAGTGCCAGGTAGCCGAGCAGGACGACGATGGCGGTCCCGCCGGTCAGGATCGTCTGGACCCCCGGTGCCCGGTCGCCCGCGGCCCCGCCCAGCGACCCGACCAGCGACCCTGCGGCCGTGCCGGGCAGGTGGTCGGTGACCACGGCCAGCCCACCGAGCAGGTCGGCCACCCCGCGCAGCAGGTTCTCCACCACCAGCGCCCACACCAGGCCCAGCCCCACCGCGAGCGCCGGGCTGCGGGTCAGCACGCCGATGAGGACACCGGCGGCGCACCACATGCCCAGCACGAGGACGCCGGCACCCACCCCCTCGGCGAGGGCGCCGATCGAGGGCAGGTCCACCGGCTGGTCCTCGACCGCGGCCAGCACGCTGGACACCGCGAGGTCGAGCGCGAAGGTGGCCAGCACCAGGCCGACCACCGTCAGTGCCAAGACGACGAGGGTGCCCCCGAACGCGGTGCCCCGACCCGGCCCCTGGGTGAACACCGTCTTCCAGCTGCCCCAGCCGAACCCGCTGCCCGCCGCCAGCGCGCCCAGGATCAGCACGATCGCGCCGCCGAACAGCGGGGTCCCCTGCACCGCGGCCGACGGCACGGCGTCCGGCAGCAGACCGGCCAGCAGCTGCGCGCGGGGCACCCGGTCGGCGGGCCCGGACACGTCACCGGTGCGGTAGGCGATGTAGTTGAAGACGTAGACGAACGCCAGGTCCAGGGCGAACCAGACGCCGATCAGCACCCAGGTCGCCGGCCAGCGGCGCAGCCGCAGCAGCTCGGCACGGGTGCTCGCCAGCAGCCCGCTCATCGCGCGCTCCCGGCGGGCTGCGCCATCGGCGCCCCGGTCATCGCCAGGAACACCTCCTCCAGCGACCTCTCCACGGTCGTCACTTCCAGCACGTCGACGCCGGCGCCCACCAGCTCCCGGGTCAGCGGGGGGATCAGCTCGGGCCCGGCGTGCACCCGGAGCGCGTCGTCCCCGCCGCCGTGCACCACCTCGACGGCGTCGTCCCCGCTGACCCGCATCGCCACGGCGAGCGCCAGGTCCAGCGGTCGCGCCCGCAGCAGCACCGCGGTCGCGCCGCGCAGCTCGGCGACGGTGCCCTCGGCCAGCAACCGGCCCCCGGCGATGACGCCCACCCGGTCGCAGACCTCCTGCACCTCGGCGAGCAGGTGGCTGGAGAGCACGACGGTCTGGCCACCGGCGGCGACGTCGACCAGCAGGGCGCGCATGTCCGCCATCCCGGCCGGGTCCAGCCCGTTGGTCGGCTCGTCCAGCACCAGCAGGTCGGGGTCGCCGAGCAGTGCGGCGGCGACGCCGAGCCGTTGCTTCATGCCGAGGGAGTACCGGCTGTACCGGTCGCCGCCCCGGCTGCCCAGGTCCACCCGGTCCAGCACGGCGTCCACGGCCCGGTCGTCGACCCGCTGGTAGCGCGCCATCACCCGCAGGTTGTCCCGGCCGGACAGGTAGGGGTAGAACCCCGGCCCCTCGACCAGGGCGCCCACCCGCGCGACGACCGGGGGGCTGCCGGGTGCGTCGCCGAGCACGACCGCCCGGCCGCTGGTGGGCCGGACCAGTCCCAGGACCATCCGGAGGGTGGTCGTCTTCCCCGCGCCGTTGGGACCAAGGAAGCCGTACACCTCCCCCCGCCGCACGGTCAGGCTGACGGAGTCGACCGCCAGCCGGTCGCCGTAGCGCTTGCTGAGTGCGTCGGTGCGCACGATGGTGTCGGTCATGCCGGCCACCCTCGGCGGCGCCGGCCGTCGCCCGCATCCGCCGTCGGGCGGCTCCCGGCCTACGCAGGACTGCGTACGCCGATGACGTCGGGACGACGACGCCGGCCGGGGCCTTGCGGTCCTATCGTCGCCCGGTGACCGTCCCTGCGGCCCCGGTCCGGCGGAGCCGGCTGCCGTCCGACTGGTGGTGGGACGTCGGTCCCGCTGCGGTGCTGCTCCTGCTGTGCTGGGTGGGCACCGGCGCGGCCGCCCGCAACCAGGGGCTCCCCCACCCGGGGGCCGCGGCCTACGCCCTGGCCAGCGTCGCCGCGCTGGCACTGCTGGTGCGCCGCCGGTACCCGCTGGTCACGCTCGCCGTGTGCGGCGCCGCGCTCAGCGGCTACCTGCTGCTCGGGTACCCCTTCGGACCGGTCCTATTCACCGGGCCGGTGGCGGCGTACGCGGTGGCGACCCGGGTGCCGTGGCGCACGGCGGCGGTCGCCGGCGTGGCCTTCGTGCTGGTCACCGCGCTGCCCCACGCGCTGGACGCCGACGCCGGCGGATGGGTGCCCCGGCTGGCCTGGACCGTCGGCTGGGCCGCCGTCGTCTCCGCGCCCGGCGCGATCGGCGCGGCGCTCCAGGCCCGCCGCGGCGCGGAAGCGGGAGTGCGCGCCGAGCAGGCCCGGCGCGCGGTGTCCGAGGAACGGCTGGCGATCGCCCGCGAGGTGCACGACGGCGTCGGGCACGGGCTCGCGGTCATCGCGCTGCAGTCCGGGGTGGCCCTGCACGTGCTGGACAAGGACCCGGCCCGGGCACGCGAGCTGCTCACCGCCATCCAGTCCACCAGCCGCGAGTCGCTGGACGGGCTGCGCGCCGAGCTGCTGCGCTTCCGCGACCCCGCCGCCCCGGCCGGGTCCTCCGCGCTGCGCCCCACGCCCGGGCTGGCCGACCTGCCGGCCCTGCTCGACCGGATGCGCGCCGGCGGGCTGGTGCTGCACGCCCGGCTGGACGAGTGCCCGGACGTGCCGGCCGAGGTCGGCGCCGCCGCCCATCGGATCGTGCAGGAGGCGCTGACCAACGTGCTCCGGCACGCCGGCGACACCCCGGCCTGGGTGACGGTGCGGTGCAGCGCAGGCAGCCTGCTCGTCGAGGTGCGCGACCGCGGCCCCGGGCCCACCGGCGGCGCACCCGCCGGGCTGGGCATCTCCGGGATGCGGGAGCGCGCCGCGGCGGTCGGCGGCCGGCTCGAGACCGGTGTGGAGGACGGCTTCGTGGTGCGGGCCGAGCTACCGACCCGGGAGCGCACCCCGTGATCCGGGTGGCCGTCGTCGACGACCAGGCCCTGGTGCGGATGGGCCTGCGCGCCCTGCTGGAGACCGAGGAGGACACCGAACTGGTGGGTGAGGCGGCCGACGGCCGGGCCGGGCTCGCGCTGGTGCGGGCCGCGCTGCCCGACGTCGTCCTGATGGACGTGCGGATGCCCGAGCTGGACGGCCTGGAGGCGCTCCGTCAGATCGCCGCGGACCCGGCGCTGACCGGGGTGCGGGTCATCGTGCTGACCACCTTCGAGCTCGACGAGTACGTCTTCGCCGCGCTCGCCGCCGGGGCGAGCGGCTTCGTGCTCAAGGACGGCGAACCGGCCGAGCTGCTCCGCGCCGTCCGGGTGGTCGCCGGGGGCGGCTCGCTGCTCTCCCCCACCGTCACCCGCCGGGTGATCGAGCACTTCGCGGCCGGCCCGGCCCGGCGGAGCGCACCGCACCCCGGCGTCACGGAGCTGACCGAGCGGGAGCGGGAGATCGTGGCCTGGGTGGCCACCGGCCGGTCCAACGACGAGATCGCCGCGGCGCTGGTGGTCAGCCCCGCGACGGTGCGCACGCACGTCAGCCGGGCGATGCTCAAGCTGCGCGCCCGCGACCGGGCGCAGCTGGTGGTGTTCGCGATCGAGTCCGGCCTGCAGGTGGACCGCTAGGACCGCCGAGCCTGCTCGGCTCCGGGGCCGCGGCGCGGGGGCCGGAGGCTCCCGGCCGCGGACGCGGGCAGCGGCTCAGCCCACGCCGGGGACGGCACCTGGCCGCGGTGCGGTCCGGAGGACCGCGATGTCATCGGTCCAGGACGACGGCGGTGTCGGTGAGCCGGTCGTGCAGCCCGCGGCCGTCGGAGTCGACGACCAGCGCGGGGAGCAGCAGCATCAGCAGACCGGTGCGGACGACCGCGCGCCACAGGGCGAGCCGCTCGCCCGGCCGCGGGTGGGCCAGCCGGAGACCGAGCAGCCGCATGCCGGGCGTCTGCCCGGCGAGGACGAGGAAGACCACCGTCATCACGCCGAAGGTCAGCAGGCTCCACAGCCGGGGCGCCTCGGGGGCGGTGAACAGCGCCGCGACCAGGCCCGAGGCCACCGCGTCGATGAGGTACTGCCCGACCCGGCGACCGAAGGGCGCCAGGGAACCCGGGCCGTCGGCCGGCAACCCCAGTCCAGCGCCGCGGGCACGTTCCTGAGAAGGTGGGGCGTCGTCCCTGGTCACCCCACCAGGGTAGTGAGGACCCGACGGGTCACCGCCCGTCACCGCCACCCGGTCGCGACACGCCGGAGCGCGGTGTTACCGCGACGAAACACCAGGGACACCCCGGAGCAACCCCCCGCTCGTAACTTCGTCCCGAGCTGGCCGTCCATTCCCGGAGGATCGATGTTCAACAGTCCCGACGAGGTCACCGCGTACATCCGCGACAACGACGTGAAGTTCGTCGACGTCCGGTTCTGCGACCTGCCCGGCGTCATGCAGCACTTCACCATCCCGGCGGAGACCTTCGGCCCGGACACCTTCGCCGACGGCCTGGGCTTCGACGGTTCGTCGATCCGCGGCTTCCAGGCGATCAACGAGTCGGACATGCTGCTGCTGCCCGACGCGAGCAGCGCCTACCTGGACCCGTTCCGGATCCACAAGACGCTGAACATCAACTTCTTCATCCACGACCCGATCACGCGTGAGGCCTACAGCCGCGACCCGCGCAACGTGGCGAAGAAGGCCGAGGCCTACCTCGCGAGCTCCGGGATCGCCGACACCGCGTACTTCGGCCCCGAGGCCGAGTTCTACGTGTTCGACTCGGTGCGGCACAACACCGGGATCAACGAGGGCTACTACCACATCGACGCGGTCGAGGGCTCTTGGAACTCCGGGTCGCTGACCGGCGAGAACGGCGGCCCCAACCTGGGCTACAAGACCAAGCCCAAGGGCGGGTACTTCCCGGTCGAGCCCTACGACCACCAGAGCGACCTGCGCTCGACGATGATGGTCAACCTGGCCAGTGCCGGCCTCGAGCTCGAGCGCGGCCACCACGAGGTGGGCACCGGCGGTCAGGCCGAGATCAACTACAAGTTCGACACGCTGCTGCGCTCGGCCGACAGCCTGATGCTGTTCAAGTACATCATCAAGAACACCGCCTGGGCCCACGGCAAGAGCGCCACGTTCATGCCCAAGCCGCTCTACGGCGACAACGGCTCGGGCATGCACTGCCACCAGAGCCTGTGGAAGGACGGCGAGCCGCTCTTCCACGCCGAGACCGGCTACGCGGGGCTCTCCGACACCGCCCGGCACTACATCGGCGGTCTGCTCACCCACGCCCCGTCGCTGCTGGCCTTCACCAACCCGACGGTGAACAGCTACCACCGCCTGGTGCCCGGTTACGAGGCCCCGATCAACCTCGTGTACTCGGCCCGCAACCGCTCGGCCTGCTGCCGCATCCCGATCTCGGGTGACAACCCGAAGGCCAAGCGCATCGAGTTCCGCGTGCCCGACCCGTCGGCCAACCCCTACCTCGCCTTCTCGGCGATGATGATGGCCGGCCTCGACGGCATCAAGAACAAGATCGAGCCGCCCGCGCCGGTCGACAAGGACCTCTACGAGCTGCCGCCCGAGGAGGCCCTGGGCATCGAGAAGGTGCCCGCGTCGCTGGACGCCGTCCTCGACCGGCTCGAGGTCGACCACGACTACCTGCTCGACGGTGGCGTGTTCACCTCCGACCTGATCGAGACGTGGATCGAGTACAAGCGGGCCAACGAGATCGACCCGATCCGGCTGCGCCCGCACCCGCACGAGTTCGCGATGTACTACGACATCTGAGTCGAGGGGGCGGCAGCGCCTCTGACCTGCACGTCCGCACAGCCCCCGCCAGGTTTCCCCGGATCCCCTGGCGGGGGCAGTGCTGCGTCCGGCGCCGTGCGCCCACACCCCGGAGAGTGGCGACGGACGGCGCCCGCAGGACGTCGATCCTCCGGGCGACTGCCGTGCCGTCAGCACGCCGGCCAGCGGGCACCTCGGTGCCGTTCCCCGGTCCGCGGCTGTCGTCACGGAGGAGAGGGTGCTCGCCCCGTGATCGCGACGGGCACGCCGAGGTGGAGCCCGCACGGCGGGTCTCCGTTCTCCCGGATCGTGCAACCGGCTTCCGGCTGCCCGCCGTCGGTCGTAGCGTCAGCCTTCCACGGGGGCCGAAGGCGACGACGTCGACAGGAGGCTCGCCATGTTCGCTCAGGTCATCCAGGGCCGGACCTCGAACCCGGAGGCGGTGCCGGCGGCCACGGACCGGTGGATGAAGGACCTGGCACCCGGCGCGGTCGGCTGGCTCGGCACGACCGCGGGGGTCACCGACGACGGGCAGGTGGTCCTCGTGGTCCGCTTCGAGTCGGCCGAGGCCGCGGAGCGCAACGCCGCGCGGCCCGAGCAGGACCACTTCTGGCAGGAGACGCGCCGGCTGTTCGACGACGAGCCCACCTTCCTGGAGAGCACCGACGTCACGGTCGAGACCGTCGGCGACCCGGACCAGGCCGGCTTCGTCCAGGTGATGCAGGGACAGAGCTCGGATCCCGCCCGCGGCCGGGAGCTCATGGCCCAGTTCCCGCTGGAGGCCATGAAGGACTTCCGGCCGGACCTGCTCGGCAGCGTTCTGATCCGCCACGACGGCGGCCGGTGGACCCAGGTCCTGTACTTCACCTCCGAGGCCGAGGCCCGCGAGGGCGAGCGCCAGCAGGCACCGCCGGAATGGCAGGCGACGATGGAGGAGCTCATGAGGTTGGAGGTGGGTGGGCCGGTGTTCCTCGACCTCCGCCGGCCGCTGCTCACCGCGTCGCGCTGAGCCGGGGCCCCGACGGCCCGGCGGCCGCAACGGGGTCCGGCTCGTCCGGTCTGACGTCACACCGTGACGCGCGGCGTCACGCCTCCTGGGTGTCCGGTCCCGCTCCGCCACCCAGGAGGCGGTACATGTCCCGCACGCGCGAGGACGAGATACCCGTCCTCGTCGAGGCCCCCGAGATCGTCGGCCTCGTCGACCAGCGGTCCGTGGGTCACTCCTGGCCGAGGTACTCGTGGACCATGCGGATGGCGACCGCGCCCTCGCCGACCGCTGAGGCCACGCGCTTCACCGACCCGTGCCGGACGTCCCCGACCGCGAACACCCCGGGCAGGCTGGTCTCGAACAGCCACGCAGGTCGCCCGGGTGGCCCGACACCGGGCCGGTCGGTGCCGGTCAGGACGTAGCCGGCCGCGTCCCGGTCGATCTCTCCGGGCAGCCACCCGGTGTGCGGCTCCGCACCGATGAGCACGAAGAGCCCCGCCGCGGGAACGGTCTCGGTCTCCCCGGTGCTGCGGTCCAGCAGCACGAGGTGCCTGAGTCGCTGGTGGCCGCCGCCATCGACGGCCTCGGCGGAGCAGCGGACGCTGATGTTGGCGGCGGCGTCGATCTCGCGGAGCAGGTAGTCCGACATCGTCGCGGCGAGCGAGGAGCCGCGAACGAGCAGGGTGACGCGCCGGGCGTAGCGCGCGAGGTGCAGCGCGGCCTGGCCGGCCGAGTTGGCCCCTCCTACCACGTACACGTCCTCGTCGGCCATCGCCTGCGCTTCCGGGGCGGCGGCGCCGTAGAAGACCCCGGCCCCGGTCAGGTCCTCCAGGCCCGGGATGCCGAGCCGCCGATAGCTCACGCCGGTGGCCAGGACGACGGTGCGGCTGACGATCGAGCCGCCGTCGCCCAGGCGGACGATCCAGTGCCTGCCTTCTGCGTGCAGGCCCACGGCGCGCGGTCCGTAGATGAACTCGGCGCCGAGCAACCAGGCCTGCTCCTGTGCCCGCTGCGCCAGGTCCGCGCCGGAGATGCCGCGGGGAAAGCCGAGGTAGTTGCGGATCATCGAACTGGTGCCGGCCTGGCCGCCGATCGCCTCGGCCTCCAGCACGGCCGTTCGCAGCCCCTCGGAGGCGCCGTAGACGGCGGCGGCCAGCCCCGCCGGGCCCGCGCCGACGATGGTCACGTCGTACGGCTGCGGATCCGGCCGGGTCCGCACACCGAGCGCCGCGGCGATCTCCGCACCGGAGGGGTCGTCGAGAACCCGGCCGTCGAACAGGACGACGAGCGGCAGCCGCTCGGTTCCTGCCCCGATCTCCCGCAGGACCGCCCGCCCCTGCTCCGAGGTCACGTCGAGAAAGTCGAACGGCACCCCGTTGCGGCTGAGCAGATCCCGCAGCTCGTGCGACCGCGGCGACCAGCGCTCGCCCACCACCCGGGCGGACACGAACCGCGGCCGGTGCGGCAGCGCCCACCGGTAGAGGAACTGCCCGATCGCCTGGTGGAAGTGCTCGTCACCGGGCCGCCACGGCTTGGTGGTCCAGTCGATCTTCCGCAGCACCGCGACCGGCAGCACCGGAGCCGTGGACTGGTCGCTCCACGTGATCAGCACCGCCCGCTGCGCCTCCGGGTGCAGTTGCTGCGCCCGGTCGAGGAACTCGATGCCCGTCATGCTCGGCATCTCCTGATCGGCCAGGACCAGCGCCACCTCCCCGCCGGCCGCCCCGATGGCTGCGAGCTCGCGCAGCGCCGCCTCCGGTGACGTCAGGCAGCGCACGTCGTAGTCGGCGTCGTAGCGCTTGCGCAGCTCCTCTTCGACCGGCCGCAGGGCGGCAGGGTCATCGTCCACGGCCATCAGCACGGGCATGTCCATGGCTGCACCCTCCGCCGGCCACTGGGCAGTGTGCCGCGAACCCGGCGGCTCTGGGACGATCGCCGTGCAGGGTCTCGCCGGCCGGCTGCGGGGGGACATCCGGGACGTGCCGTCGACGTCCGGTCGCGGGCCTCGGTCCCGCACCTGGGCGCGCGAAACGGCGAGAGCCAGCGCACCGGAGCACGTCCGCGTCGCAGTACCGAGAGCGCATGCCGGCACAAGTCGCCAGGCCGTGCTCAGTGCGGCAGGGTGTCGGCTCCGGGTCGGAGGGCCGCAGCGAGTCCGGTGAGGTCCAGCATCCGGCGGGCCGGTCCGGTCGTCGGGAGCAGGATGTCCGGGTCGCCGTGGACCCCGGCGCGTTCGGCGACCTCGAGCAGCAGGCCGGCGCCGACGCTGGTGACGTGGCCGAGCCGGGTGAGGTCGACGGTGATCGGCCGGTCGCCGGCCAGCTCGGCCAGGACGAGTTCACGGATCGCGGTGACCCCGGCGAGGTCCAGGTCCCCGGTCAGCGCCAGGCAGCGGCGGCCCCGAGCATCGGTCACCTCCAGGCCGGCCGGTTGCTCGTCGGGACGCTGCGCCACGACGATCTGCTCCGCTGCGGCCCGGCGGCGGGGTGCCGCCGGTAGCGGCGCCGCGGGGGCGAACACGAACCGCAGCGCGGTGCCGGTGGGGCCTGGAGATAGATCGACGTCGCGGGCGAGGGCAGAGATGATCTGCAGCCCACGGCCGCGGAAGCCGGGGTCGGCCGGGGGCGGGCGCCAGGCGCCGGTGTCGGTGATCGAGGCGACGACGTCGCCGGCGCCGTCCAGGCGCAGCTCGACGACCATCCGGCCGGCGACGTCCGCATCCCGGTAGGCGTGCTCGACGGCGTTGCCGGTCGCCTCGCCGAGCGCCAGCAGGAGGTCCTCGACCGCTTCAGCAGACAGGCCCGCTGTGGGAGCCCATCGCTGCACCGCCCGTCGCACCTCGGCCAGCCGCGTCATCTCCGCGGGCAGGTCCAGCCGCAGCGGCGCGGGCAGCAGCCGAACGGCGACGACCGCGACGTCGTCGTCCCCGCCGTTCCCGTCGACCAGTTCACCCAGGACGCCGTCGACGAGCGCCGGCAGCGGGTCCGACCGCCGGGCCGTGATCGCCGCGGTCAGCCGCGCCAGTCCGTCGTCGAGGGTGTCGCCCCACCGCTCGACCAGCCCGTCGGTGTACAGCAGCAGCGTCGCCCCTGGCGCCAGGGTCAGTGTCGCCTCCGGGCGGGATCCGCCGGTCGGCAGGCCCAGCGCCGGGCCCAGCCCGCCGTCGAGGTAGCCCTCCCGCCCCCGGCCGTCCCGACCGTTGACCAGCAGCGGCGGCGGGTGCCCGGCGGAGCTGTGGGTCAGCCGGCCGGCGTCCGGCTCCAGCCGCAGACAGGCGACGGTGGTCACCCGGGCTCCGGCGACGTGGCCGGCGAAGCGGTCCAGGACCTCCAGCGCCCGCCCGGGCGAGAACCCGGCGAGCAGCAGGCCGGCCAGCGCGCTGCGCAGCTGGCCCATCACCGCGGCAGCCGGCGCACCGTTGCCGACGACGTCCCCGACGGCGACGGCGACGGCACCGTCCCCGAGCGGCAGGACGTCGAACCAGTCGCCGCCGGCCGAGGTGCCCTCCACCGCCGGCAGGTAGCGCGCAGCGACCGACAGCCGGTCCACGTCCGGCAGGGCCGCGGGCAGCAGGCTCCGCTGCAGGGTCTCGGCCATCTCCCGGCGCACGTCGGCGAGCGCGGCACGCTCGAATGCCACGGCCGCCTGGTCGGCCACGGTGAGCAGGAACGCGCGCTCGTCGGAGTCGAAGGGCCGCGGAGTCCGGTACGTCAGCGCGAGTGCGCCGACCAGCCGGTCGCCGACGAGCAGCGGTAGCGCAGCGATGCCCTGGGTCTGCGCGGACATGCTGCCCGCGACGGCGGGATAGCGCTCGGTCACGGTCGCCTGGTCGGGCAGCCAGACCGGGCGGCGGGTGAGCGCAGCATCGGCCAGCGGCACGTCGGGCGTCAGGCGCATGGTCGTGAAGTCGTCCCAGCGCCCGGGCGGGGCTCCCACGACGTCGATCGTGTGCAGCTGCCCGTCGTCGCCGAGGGTGCAGACGGCGACGAGGGAGGCGCCGAGCACGTCGCGGAGCCCGGTGGTGAGGGCGGCAGCCGCCTCCGCGACCGTGCCGGCTGCCGACAGGTCCACGGTGATCTCGTGCAGCTGCCGCCGTCGGGCGGCCAGCCGTTCGGCCGCCACCATCGTCGCCAGCCGCTGACCCAGGTCGGTCGCGAGCGCGACGTCGGGCTCGTCGTACCGGTCCGGCGCCTGCGCGGTGAGCGTGAGCAGCCCGACGACGGCGCCGCCGATGGTCAGCGGCGCCGCCAGCCAGCTGGCGCCGCCGATCGCGCTGAGGGCGGCGAAGCCGGCCTCGTCGGTCGTCGCGGCGCGGAACAGCTCCGGGGTGACCTGCGGGACGGCGAACGCGCGTCCGGCCTGCAACGCCACCGCGAACTCGTCGGGCACCCGCACCGATCCCAGCGCCCGCACCCGGTCCGCCAGGCTCGTCGGGGCGACCGCCACCGGCCGGTACCGCTCGTCGTCGCCGCGCAACCACACCGCGGCCCAGTCGCCCAGGTCGGGCACGAGCAGGCCGGTGACCGACGTGAGCCGTTCCTCCACGCCGGCGGGCCCGGTGAGCACCCGGCCGGCGGTGGCCAGCATCGCCGCCGCGAGCTCGCGCCGCTTGGAGTCGGTGATGTCGACGAGGACCGAGTGCATGGCGGTCGGCGTCCCACGCTCGTCCCGGGCCACGTGTGCCAGGTGCTGCAGCCACACCCAGTGCCCGTCGGCGGCCCGCATCCGATAGGTCAGGGACAGGTCCTCGCCGTCGGCGATCGTGGCGCGCACGGCGGAGAGCACGTGGTCGGCGTCGTCCGGGTGCAGGATCCGCTGCCACAGGCCCGGCTCGTCCAGCCACTGCCGGACCGGGTAACCCAGCACCTCCTCGACCCGGGCGTTGACGAACCGGAAGCGCCACGTCAGCGGATCGCGTTCCCACACGATCGCGTTCAGCCCGGCGACCATCGCGCGCATCCGGGCCGCGCTCGCCTCGGCGGCCCGGCGGGCCGCCTCCGCGGCGTCGACGTCCCGGCGGGCCTGCTCGACCCCGTCCCGCACATCCGCCGACTCGGCGCGAACTCCTGGTTCGCTGGCGGGACCGCTGCCGGCGGTCCCTCCCGCCGGGACGCCGCTGCTCGCCCGGGATCCGGGTGTGCGCTCTGCCGCCACTGCTGGGCCCCCTGTCCGACGACCCCGCGATCGGTGCGCGAGCGACGACAGCCGGCGCGGGGAGCTTCCGCAGGCCTGGTGGGCACGCGACCCGCGCGCCTAGACTGCGGTCACGGTCAGCAGTGGTCGTCTGAGCGGACCGCCGCGCGTGGCTCGGCTTGGTGAGGGCCTCGCGTCGGCGCGGGGTTCCTCGTGGGTGGCACTGCGGCGCTACCCCGGGCTCAGCGGACGAAAACGTGAACCGCTGGGTCGCCGTTCAGGAAGAGCCGATCGGCGTGCCGCCCGGGCCCTTCCCTCGGGTGGGCGCCTGACATCGTCGTCCCCCGATCGATCTCGTCGAAAAAGGCGCGGGAAACCCTTCGGTGACGGAGGCCCGGATGAGACGCCTGCCCGCGCCGTGGCCGCTGCTCCTCGGCGTCGCCGGCGGCTACGCCGCCGGCTCCCTGACGTCCTTCCTGCTGTTCGAGTCCTCGAGCACGGGCGCCGTCCTGTTCCTCCCGGCCGGGGTGACGCTCGCCGCGCTGGTGCTCAGCGACCGGCGGTGGTGGCCCTGGGTGCTGGCCACGGCGGCACTCGTCGAGGTGGTCATCGACCGGGCCCAGGGCATCGGCCCGCTGGCGGTCTGGGCGTTCGCGCTCGCCAACACCGTCGAGCCCCTCGTCGGCGCCACCCTGCTGCGCAGGTACGCCCCTGCCCTGGACCTGAGCCGGCGCCGGGATCTCGGCGTCTTCCTCCTCTGCGGGGTGCTGGCCGGCCCCTTGGTGGGCGCGGTGATCGGCTCGATCACCATCAACCTCTCGCAGGGCCCGGCCGTGCTGGACGGCCTGCTCCCGTTCTGGGCCGGTGACGGGCTCGGCGTGCTGGTCGTGGCCGGTGCCCTGCTGACCTGGCAGCTGGACCGCGGCCGGCCCGGTGCGCCCGGTCCGGTCCTGCGCGCGCTGCTCCTGCTGCTGACCGCGGCGGTGACGGCGGCCGTCTTCTCCCCCGACGTCGTCCCGCTGGCGTACCTGGCCCTGCTGTGGCTGTTCGGGCTGGCATTCTGGGGCGGGGTCGCCGTCGTCACCGAGGCCGGCCTGGTGGTCGCGGTCACCGCCAACGTGATGACCGTGCTGGGACACGGGCCGTGGGCTCCGCTCAGCGGCACACCGCGGATGGAGGCCGCCGCCCTGCAGCTGTTCATCGCCGTAGCCGTCCTCGGCGCCTGGCTGCTGGCCGTGGAGGTCAGCGAGCGCGAGCGCGCCCGGTCGGTGTCCCGGCAGGAGGTCGCCGCCCGGCGCCGGGTGGAGGCGCTGCAGGAGGTGACCGCGGGGCTGGCGACCGCGGCGACCACCGACGCCGTCGCCGCGGTGCTGATCCGGTCCGGGATCGGCCTGCTGGCCCCGTCCGGGTCCGTCGCGGTCACCACCCCGGAGGGCGGGCTCCGGGTCTGGCGGACGTCGGGATCGGCGCCGGCCGACCTGTCGATGGACGACCCGTCGCCCCTCGCGGCCGCCGCCCGGCGGCACGCCCCCGTCCGGTCCTGGTCCCCCATCGCGCTCGCGGTACCGGCCAGGACCGCCGGCACGACGTTCGGGGCACTGGAGTTCCGGTTCACC
Organism: Geodermatophilaceae bacterium URHA0031; assembly: GCA_000620205.1. Classification (GTDB taxonomy): domain Bacteria; phylum Actinomycetota; class Actinomycetes; order Mycobacteriales; family Geodermatophilaceae; genus Modestobacter. The sequence continues at coordinate 375,149 of JHVP01000003.1, forward strand.
GACGAGAGCGCCATCGACGCCCAGGTCACCGCGATGGCGCGCACGCTGGCCGAGCTCATGGCGCCCGCGCTGCACCGGGCCCGGCTGTACGAGGAGGAACGCGCCGCGGCCCACCAGCTCCAGCGGGCCCTGCTGCCGGTCGTGCCCGAGCGGCTGCCCGGGGTGGAGCTGGCCGGCTGCTACCGGCCCGCCGACGAGCACCACGACGTCGGTGGTGACTGGTACGACGCCTTCGCCCTGCCCGGCGGCCGAGTCGGGTTCGCCGTCGGCGACGTCGTCGGCCACGACCTGCGCGCCGCGGCCGCGATGGGGCAGCTGCACTCGGCGCTGAGCGTCCTGGCCGCCGCGCACGCGGACGGACCGGCCGCCGTCCTCGACGCGCTCGACCGGCTGTCGTCAGGCATCCCGGGCGCGGGGCTGACCACGATCGGGTACGGCGAGTTCGACCCGGCCACCTGCCGGCTGTCCTACGCCTGCGCGGGCCATCCCCCGCCGCTGCTGGTCACCGACCACCACGCCGAGTACCTCACCGGTGGGCGGTCCCGCCCGCTCGGCGCCGCAGCCGGGCCGCGTCCGGAGGCCGTGGTCGACGTGCTCCCCGGTTCCATGCTGCTCTGGTACTCCGACGGGCTGGTCGAGCGCCGGGACGCCGACCTCGACGTCGGCCTGGACCAGCTGGCATCGGTCGCCTCCGGCCTCGACGGCGCGTCCTCGCGGTCCTGGTGCACGGCCGTCATGGCGGAGCTGACCAGCGGTCAGCGGCTGCTCGACGACGTGGTGCTCGTCTGCCTTCGGCTGCAGCCCCATCCGGCCCCCTCCCTCGCCGGCCCCCTCCTGACGCGGCCGACGGCCCGCGGAGGTCAGTGACCGGTCGCGAGCGCTGGCGCCGCCTCCACCGGCGTCCGGGCGACCGGGATGGCCGGGGCCGGCCGGTCGGTCGCCGGTGGGTCGACCGGTGCCGGGCGGCCGAAGAACCACCCCTGCCCGAGGTCGACGCCCAGGCCCTGGAGCACCTCGGCCTCGGCGGCGGTCTCGACGCCCTCCGCGACCACGGTGGCCCCGCCACCGTGGCCGAACTCGACCAGGGAGCTCACGAGCCGGGTGAGCACCGGGTCGGTGTCGACCCCGGAGACGATGCTGCGGTCCATCTTGAGCACGTCCGGTGCGGTGACGACGATGTGCCGGAGCGAGGAGAAGCCGGCGCCGACGTCGTCGATGGCCAGCCGCATCCCGCGGGCGCGGAACGGGGCCAGGGCCGCGGCCAGGGCGTCGTAGTCCTCCACCGGGTCGTGCTCGGACAGCTCGAGCAGCACGCGCTCCAGCGGCAGCCGCTCCATCAGCGCGGCGAACTCCGGCAGCAGCAGCGTCGCGGGTGAGATGTTCATGGCCACGTAGCCCTCGACCGCGGTCAGGTGCTCGGCGGCCCGGCTCAGCGCGATCAGCTCCAGCTCGTGCCCGAGGCCCACGCTGTGCGCCTCGGCGAAGCACACGTCCGGCGCCTTGCCCCACGCCGCCGGGAAGCGGCTCAGCGCCTCGGACCCGACGCGGAGACCGGTGACCAGGTCCACGATGGGCTGCAGCACGACGAGCGGGCCGCCCCCGGCCAGGACCGGCTCCAGCCGTTCCAGCAGCTCACGCCGGCGCTCCTGCTCCCGCACGCCCGGCTCGATGATCACCGCGGCGGCGGACGCCAGGACGGTCATCAGCGACTTGTCGCGCTTGGTGAGCCCCTTGTCCGTGGTGAGGCCGGCGGCGCAGAAGGTGCCGTAGAGCTCGCCGTCGCTGAGCACCACGGGGACCGACACGTAGCTGCGGATCCTGGGCAGCCGGGCGGCGGGCAGCGCCATCGCCCTCGGGTGCTGCCGGACGTCGGGGATGACCGCAGGCAGGTCGCCGTCCAGGATGGCCTGGCAGAAGGACGTCTCCTGACGCTGCTGGTTGCCCTCCTGGAACAGGAAGGGCACGGAGGACTCGACGACCTCCAGGTGCTGGGTCGTGCCGTCCATCCGGCTCAGGAAGGCCACGGACAGCTGCAGCGACTCCTTCGCCGTCCGCAGCAGCTCGGCGACCTGCTGATCGGCGTCCGATCGTCGTCTCTTCATGGGTCCCTCCGTCGTGGCGCGTGCCCACGACATCGACCGGTCCCGGCGGTTGCTGGAGCACCTCACCCTGACGGGTCGGTCGCCCGCGCACGACGTGCGACGACGCCCGCCGGGAGCGCACCCCGGCGAGAGTTGCCCCGGTTCAGCGGATCTGCACGGGTTCTCCGTGCTCGGGCCGCACGGGGCCGGCACCGGTGACACGTCCTGGTGCCGCGACATGACGCGGACCACGGCGCGGGTCTGGAGACCTCCCGACCCACACCGGGCCCGTCGGCTCCGACGGGAACAGGACGCACTCCGCGGTCACGCATGACGCGAGACCGGTGCCGTGTCCCCGACCGGCGTGCAGGGGCGGACCAGGTCGGGGCGGCGGTCCCCCCTGCGACGGCCGCGCCGCGCCGCGTCATCCCGCACCACCGGCGGGGTCTTCAGGAGTGCAGGGGCCAGGAGACGGTGACCAGCCGAACGTGGCGGTGCCGCTCGACCGGCCACCGAGGGACCAAGCCGCCACCGCCCCCCGGGGCGGCGGCGGGGGGCGGCTCCCTGACCCCGACCGCTCCTCGAACGCCACGTGCCCCCTCCCCCCGTTGGGGGGCACGTGGCCCCCTCAGCCGCCGGCCTGCTCACCCGTCGGCGCGGAAGCCCCGCTGCACCATGTCGTAGCTGGACACCACCTCGAGCAGGAAGTCCGAGGCGGCAGCGGCCACCGCTGGCACCTCGTCGGACGGGGTGTCCTGCAGGACCTCGATCAGCACGTCGTGGTGCACCTGCACCAGCTGCAGCAGACCCAGCCCGGCCTCCAGCCCGGCCCGCCCGATCTCGTAGCCGGCGTGCAGGGCCGCCTCCTCTCGCCGGCCCAGGTAGCGCAGGAACGCCGCCCGGTAGCTGCGCCGGACGCCGTCAGCGGTCACGTCGTCCGTCCGCGGCCCCGGCCAGCCGACCGTCGACCCGCGCCAGCCCCTCTTCCAGGTCGAGCGCGGTCTCCAGCACCCCGGTGCGCAGCCCGAGCCGGACCATCGCGATGGCGACCTCGGGTTGGATGCCGACGACGACCGTGGCCGCGCCGCGCAGCCGGGCCATCTCACCGATGTCCCGCAACGTGCTGGTGGCGAAGGAGTCCAGCACGTCGAGCGCGGCGACGTCGATGACCACGCCGCGAGCGCGGTCCCGGCCGATCGTCTCGACGAGGTCCTGCTGGAAGCGGAGCAGCTGCGAGTCGTCCAGCGCGGTGTGGATCGAGGCGATCAGGCAGGAACCCTGGCGGAGGATGGAGAACAGCCGCGGCCCCGGCATCACGGCCCGGCCGCCTCGCTGTCCCGGGTCACGCTGAAGCCGAGCAGGCGCTCCGCCTCTTCCAGACCGCCCTGCAGGTCACCGATGGTGTCCATCCTGCTCAGGTCCACCCCGATGGTGACCAGCGTCTGGGCGATCTCCGGCGAGAGCCCGGTGATGATCACGCTCGCCCCCATGAGCCGGGACGCGTCGACCGTCTGGACCAGGTGGTTGGCCACGGCCTCGTCGACGTCGGGCACACCGGTGATGTCGATGACCACGACCCTGGCCCGGTGCGCGCGGATGCCGCTGAGCAGCTGCTCGGTCAGCTGCCGGGCCCGCTCCGTGTCGAGCACGCCGATGATCGGGAGGATCAACAGCCGCTCGCGCACCCGGAGCACCGGCGTCGACAGCTCCCGGATGGAGTCCTGCTGCTGCCGGATGACCCGTTCCCGCTCGTCGACGAAGCTGACCGCCACGGTGTTGGCGATCCGGTTGGCGGCGGGCTCGTAGGCGTCCAGCACCCGGTTGAGCAGCGGCAGGTCGCGCTGGTACTTCTCGAACAGCGACCGGGCGAGCACGTCGCGCAGCAGGAGGACGATCCCCACGACCTCCTGGGTCTCGACCCCGCGGGGGATGATCCGCTCGGAGAGGTCCCGCGCGTAGTCCCGCAGCGCCCCGACGCTGCCGGTCTCCAGCACCTCGACGTAGTTGTCGTAGACCGACGTCGTCTCCGCGGCCATCTCCTGGCTGGTCATGGCCTGCAGCAGGTGTGCCCCCTGGATCCGGCTCACCCACTGCTGGCGGAGCCGGTTGCGGTGCTCGCGCAGGTGGGACACGAGCTGGGGCAGGAGTTCGTCGTCGTCGGTCTGCCGACCCTGGTCCGTCGCTCCGCCGAACGTCACGCCGGCCACCTCGTCGTCCTCGTCGTTCATCCGGCCTCCCGCCACTTCGTCATGGTCACCGTGGTGCCGCGTCCCGGCTCGGAGGCGACGGCGAACTCGTCCATCAACCGCCGAGCACCCGGCAGCCCCAGCCCCAGCCCGCGGTAGGTGCTGTAGCCCTCGCGCAGAGCTTCCTGCACGTCGGGGATGCCGGGCCCGGAGTCCCGCGCGGTGATCCTGATCCCCCGGCGCGGTGAGTCCAGCAGCTCCACCAGCACCTCGCCCGCGTCGGCGAAGCGCACGATGTTGCGCACGATCTCGGAGACCGCCGTCGCGACCTCGGTGAGGTCGGTGGACGCGAACCCGAGCCGGGCGGCCAGCTCGCGCGCTGCCTGCCGCGCCGCCACCACGTCGGCATCGACGCGGACGGCGACCCGCACCTCGTCGTCCCGGCTGCGCCCACGACCCATCAGCGGCTCGCTGAGCCGGGCGCACAGCTCGCACTCCAGGAGGTGGCGGGCCGCGTCCACCTCGCGCTGCCGCCGACGATCACCGCTGGAGAGGGCCAGCAGCACCGGGCGGCACCGTTCGGTCGGCGGTTCGACCCGGTCGGCGGCGAGCAGGTACTCCACGCGCAATCGGGCCCGCGTGCGGTTGAGCTGAGCGGCCACCGCACCGGCGGTGGAGCCGAGCTCGGCGGCGAGCGAGTGGGTGTCCTGACCGGAGACCTCGTGGGCGAGGAGCGTGTCCCGCTCCCGTTCGGACAACCGGGTGAGCGCCTCGGCCATCGCGTGCCGGTCCTCCTGCGCGAGGACGTCCTCGTCCGGTAGCTCCGGTGGGCGCAGGTCGACGACCCGATGCTGGTGCCGGCGCTGCCTGTCCTGGTCCCGCCACATCGTGGCCACCACGTTCCGCGCGGTCACGATCGCGTAGGGCTCGACCATGCCCGGCTCGATCCGCTCGACGGCCGCGAGCACCCGGGCCAGCGTCTCCTGCACCAGGTCGTCGGCGGTGGCCCGGTCGGGTACCCGGGCCGCGACGATGCGCCGGACGATCGGGATCAACGCCGCGACGTCGAGAGGTCCGCGGCGTTCAGGAGGAGGTCCCGCAGGTGCCGGGGCCGGCATGCCGGGCACGCTACCGCCGTCCCGGCGATCCGCACGTGCGCCGTCGTCCCGCCGGACGGCGGTCAGCGGTGGCCTCCCCGGGTGCGGCGGCTCACCCGGCAGCGCGGCGGCCGGGCCCCCACAGCCCGGACCGGAGCAGGTCGGCGGTCTCCCGACGTCGGGTGGCGCGCTCGCGCAGCACCTCGGCGTACACCGCGTTCGTGGTGCGGCTCGCCCGGCCGTCCAGCAACGCCGCGGTCTCCACCAGCACCGCGATCCGGCGCAGGTGGTCGCGCGGCGGGGTGCTGCCGACGCCCTCGGCCACCGGCCGGTCGGCCGAGCCGATCCGGCTCCCTGCGTCGCGGACCACGTCGTCGTCGCTCACCGTCGCCACCTCTCGTCGGTCAGGCCGATCGCCTGCACCAGTGACGACGCGCCCGCTGCGACCGGATGACGCGGGACCGGCGACCCGGTCGCCTCAGGCGGCGTCGTCCTGCGGCAGCTCGAGGTCGAGGGCGAGCATCGCCTCGTTGGTGTGCAGGCTGAGCAGCCAGGGCCCGGCGACCTCGCCGACGGGCACGCCGGCCCGCTCCGCGACGGTGCGCAGCTGCGCGGCCAGCAGCCGCCGGGCCGCCTGGTAGACCTGGGCGCCCGAGACCGCCACCTGGAGCTCGTCCAGCCACAGCCGGCCGTCCGGCAGCACCCGCACGTCCGGTCGGTCACCCCAGCCGAGGTCGGCGGCGGCGCTGCCCACCAGCGAGATCGCCGCCCGCAGCTCCGTCACCTGGCGGCTGCGCCGGTCCCCCTCCGCCGGCCGCCCCTGCCACGCGTGTCCGCCGGTGCCGCTGCCCTCGGGTGCCTCGATCGCCATCTGGTCCTCCTCCGCGCCGTGCCCGGGTCGTCCGTGCGGCACAGCGTGGCGGTCCGGCCGCGGCAACCGGCGCAGGTGCCGGGTCGGGTGTGCTGCCGGTGCGCTGCCGGGACGGGTGGGGCCAACCGTCGCGCGCCCGACCCCGCCGCGTCCGGTCAGCGCAACAGCGCGTCGAGGAGCTGCCCGGTGACCCGGTCCCGGTCGGCGGCGAGCACCACCTCGGTGACCGGCGCAGCCGGGTCCGGCACCGCGAACGGACGCCGGTCGACCAGCAGCATCCCGCGGCTGGGCCCCGGCGCGAGCTCGACGCCCACCGGCACCGTGCGGGTGCGGGTGACCACCGAGGGGTCGACGGCGACGACGGCAGCGGTCGGGTCGTGCAGCGGGCACCCGCCGGCGCCACCCTGCCGTGCGTAGAAGTCCAGGTAGTGGGCCAGCACGCCGGTCAGCAGGTCGGTGAGCGGCGTGCCGTGCGCAGCGATCCGGGCGACGTCGTCGGCCGTCCACCAGGTCGCCATGGTGGTGTCCAGCGGAACCAGGGTGACCGGGAAGCCGGCGGCCAGCACCAGCGCCGCGGCCTCCGGGTCCATCGCGATGTTGGCCTCGGCGACGGCGGTGATGTTGCCGGGGTGCTCGACCGCGCCGCCCATGACCACCAGCCGGCGCAGCAGCCGGGGCAGCCGGGGCTCCAGCAGCAGCGCCAGCGCGATGTTGGTGAGCGGGCCGGTGGCCACCACGGTGAGCCCCGGGCTCGGCGCGGGCCAGCCGGACCAGCTGCTCGGCCGCGGAGACCTCGACCAGCCCCGCGGTGTGCGGCGCCGCGTGCCCGCCCAGACCGTCGCGACCGTGCACCAGGCCGGTGACGTCGGCCGGCTGGACCAACGGGCGGGCGGCACCGACCGCCACCGGGACCCCGGTGCGGCCGGCGACCTCGATCAGCTGCAGCGCGTTGGACGCGGCCTGCGCGGCGTGCGCGTTGCCGTGCACGGTGCCGATCGCGACCACCTCCACGTCGCTGCGCAGCAACAGGAAGAGCGTGGCGACGGCGTCGTCGATGCCGTGGTCGCCGTCGTGCACGATCCTCACGCCGGGACCCCCGGCAGCGCCTGACTCCATGACCGCACCGTAGGCAGCCGGGATCCCGGGGCCGCCGGCGCGGTCCGGACGTGGACGACGGAACGGCCCCCGACCTGCACCAGGTCGGGGGCCGTCCGGCACTCCGGGGAGCGGGTGGCGGGTCAGCGCGGGCGGGCGGCGCCCTCCGCCCGCGTGCCGGGACGACGGGTCGCGGCGTTGCGGGCGGCCAGCGGCGTGGCGACGTCCTCCAGCGACTTGCCCTCGGCGCTGACGCCGAGGAACGCCGCCACGAGACCGCCGACGATCATCACGCCGGCACCGAGCAGGTACCCGTAGAACAGCGGCCCCCGGCTCTCGCCCTCACCGATCAGCGCACCGTAGATGACCGGACCGAGGGCGCCGAAGCACTGCGCGATCGCGAAGAAGACCGCGATCGCCTTGGCCCGCACCTCCTGCGGGAAGATCTCGCTGACCGTCAGGTAGGCCGCGCTGGCTCCGGCGGAGGCGAAGTAGAAGATGACGCACCAGGCGATCGTCTGGGTGACGGCGGTGAGCACGTCGGCCTGGAACAGGAACGCCGTGATCGCCAGCAGCGCGCCGGACAGGATGTACGTGCCGGCGATCATCTTCTTGCGGCCGATGGTGTCGAACAGGTGCCCGATGGTCAGCGGACCGGTGAGGTTGCCGACGGCGAAGGCGATCAGGAACAGCGGCGCCTGCGAGGAGTCGACGCCGTAGAAGTTGCCCAGCACCAGCGTGTAGGTGAAGAAGATGGCGTTGTAGAGGAACGACTGGGTGATCATCAGCGTCGCGCCGTAGACGGCCCGGCTGGGGTACTCCTTGAACAGCACGCGGGCCAGCGCGAAGTAGCCGATGTTCTCGGCCGGCTTGAGCTCGATCGCCCGGTCGTCGTCGACCCGGGAGAGCGTGCGCCCGCCCTGCTCGACCTCCTGCTCGATGTAGCTGATGGTCTCCTCGGCCTCCTGCTCGCGGCCGTGCATGACCTGCCAGCGCGGGCTCTCCGGCAGGTGCCGCCGGACGAAGATGATCACCAGGCCGAGGACCGGGCCGAGGAGGAAGGCGACCCGCCAGCCCCAGCCCGGGTCCAGCTTGTTGAGGAAGATGTACGTGCCCAGCGTGCCGATGATCGCGCCGGCCCAGTAGGTGCCGTTGACGGCGATGTCGACCCGGCCGCGGTACTTGGCCGGGATCAGCTCGTCGATCGCGGAGTTGATCGCGGCGTACTCCCCGCCGATGCCCATGCCGCTGATGAACCGGGTGAGGTACAGGAAGCCGATCCAGAAGGCGCTGTTGCCCAGCGTGAACGCGGTGAGGCCGCTGCCGATGAGGTAGACCGCCAGGGTGATGACGAACAGCTTCTTGCGGCCCAGCTTGTCCGAGAGCCGGCCGAAGAAGAGCGCGCCGACCACCTCACCGAGCAGGTAGACGGTCGCGATCAGGCCTGCCGCGGTGGAGGACAGCGCGAGGGTGTCCTCCTCGGTCAGCGTGTCCACGACCGCACTGGCGACGGTGATCTCGAGGCCGTCGAGGATCCAGGCCACGCCCAGTGCGATGACCATCCGGGTGTGGAACGGGGACCAGGGCAGCCGGTCGATCCGGGCCGGGATGAGGCTGCGGATGCTGCCGGGCGCCTGTGCCGCGGGAGCAGTCGTCATGGGGTCCTCCTGTACGAGCGGGACCTGCCTCTACCCAGCCGAAAGCACTTGATGCCTGCAACGACACAACTTCGTCCGGCGGAGCCGCGGACCGGTCGGGCGTGGCCATCCGGCTCAACTCGCGGTCAAGGCTGCCGATGAGGACCGGGAACGGGGATGTCCGCACTGGCGGGCGGGCTCGGTGGAGGAGGACACGGATGAGGCGGCGCAGCAGCCAGGTGGCGGAGACCCGGCCGCCCGTACAGATGCCTCGCGACGTCGAGGCCGTCGAGGCGGTCATCGACCAGCTCGACCGCGGCACCACCAGCGACGCGCAGGGCCACCTGGTCATCGCCGAGACGCTCGTCCGCGAGCTGGAGCTCGGCTACTGCGCGGTCTGGCTGCCCCGCGCGGACGGCGCGTTCCACCTGCACGGGCAGTTCGGTCCGATGGCCGGCGGGGTCGCTGCGGGTCCCGGTGGGCAGGTGACCCGGATGACGTCGGCCGACGGGTACGGCGGCGAGGCGATCCGCAGCAAGAAGGCGGTCGTGCTCGACCGGGACAGCGACGCGCGCTCCTGCCTGCGCTGGACCGGCGCCCTCGCGGCGGGCGCCGCCCGTGGCTGCGTCCTGCCGCTGGTCGAGGACGGCCGGGTGACCGGGCTCTACGAGTACTTCACCGCCGGCGAGCTGCCGTTCTTCGGCCCCCGGAAGGCCAAGTGGGACTCCCTGGGCCGGCTGCTCAGCCACGCCCGCCGGGCCGCGGTGCAGCGCGGTCAGCTGCAGGAGACGCTGGACGACCGGGTCGCGGTGACCACCGTGGTGGCCGGGGTCGGTGCCGCCGACAGCCAGCAGACCGCGCTGCGGACGGCGCTGGACACGGTGCGCGAGGCCTTCGGCTGGGCCTACGGCTCCTACTGGGCGCTGGACGAGACGGCCGGGGTGCTGCGCTTCCAGCAGGAGTCCGGCTCGGCCGGCGAGGAGTTCCGCACGGTCACCCTGGCCGCCAGCTTCGCCGAGGGCGTGGGCCTGTCCGGACGGGCGTGGCGGGCCCGGGACCTGTTCTTCGTCTCCGACATCGGGGAGATGACCGACTGCGTGCGCGCCCCGGCCGCCCAGCGGGCCGGGGTCAAGTCCGGGGTCTGCTTCCCGCTGCAGGTCGGCGGGAAGGTGATCGGCACGATGGACTTCTTCGTCACCGAGACCATCGAGCTGTCGGAGTCCCGGGCCTCGGCGCTGCGCAACGTGCAGCAGCTGGTGTCCCAGCGGCTGGACGTGCTGCGCCGCGGCGAGGAGTCCGCAGCCAACGCCCGGGAGCTGCTGGACACCGTCGCCCGGCTGCGGGAGGCGGCCGGGGACGCCGGCCGCGTCGCGGAGTCCGCGGTCGTGCAGGCCTCGACCATGACCGGTGAGGTGGAGGCACTCGACGAGGCCTCGGCGGCGGTCGGCGAGGTCATCCGGATCATCTCCGGCATCGCCGACCAGACCAACCTGCTGGCGCTGAACGCGACCATCGAGGCGGCCCGCGCCGGAGAGCTCGGCAAGGGCTTCGCGGTCGTGGCCAGCGAGGTCAAGGACCTGGCGCGGGAGACCGCCAAGGCCACGAAGCGGGTGTCGGACCAGATCGCCGGCATCCAGGCCAGCAGCAAGGCCGTCGCCTCCGGCATCCACACCACCGGGGAGATCATCGGCCAGCTGGACGCCGTCCAGGCCAGGATGAGCGAGGTCCTGGAGGAGCAGGCCCGGATGGCCACCGCCTTCGAGCGCGCCTAGCGGCCGCGACGCCGGGTTGCGTGCCATGAGACCGCGCACGAGGTCACCCCGCCCCCGAGGTTCCGGACGGCGCCATCGCGGGCATGGTCGCGGGCATGCAGCTTCCCAAGCCACGGGGCCCGCTCAGCGCCGGGCTGTGCACCGACCTCGTCACCGGTGACTCGATCTCACCCAGCACGGCCGCCGCGGCCGAGACCCTGCTCGCCGCGACCGTCGACCCGCTGCTCGACGACGACCTGCAGCTGAGCCTGGCGATCTGCTACGAGCTGCACTACCGGGGCTTCGACGACGTCCCCGACAGCTGGGAGTGGGACCCCGAACTGCTGCGGCTGCGCGCCCTCCTGGAGCAGCGGCACACCGCCGCGCTGCGGGCCCTGGTCGGTGATGTCGAGGTCACCGACGCCCCGGTCGACCAGCAGCTGACCGCTCTCATCGCCGCGGACGACGGCCCGTCGCTGTCCCGCCACCTGGCCCGGAACGGCACGCTCGCGCAGTGGCGCGAGTACCTCACGCTGCGGTCGGTCTACCACCTCAAGGAGGGCGACCCGCACACCTGGGCCATCCCCCGGCTGGGCGGCCGGGCCAAGGCGGCGATGGTGGAGATCCAGGCCGACGAGTACGGCGGCGGGTCCGCCGAGCGCATGCACAGCCAGCTGTTCGCCGGGATGATGCGCGACCTGGACCTCGACACCGGGTACGGCGCGTTGTGGGACGACGCACCGGCGGTCGCCTTCACCTCGGTCAACACGATGTCGCTGTTCGGCCTGCACCGGGCGCTGCGCGGGGCCTGCCTCGGCCACCTGACCGCGGTCGAGATGACCTCCTCGGAGCCCAGCCGCCGCTACTCCTCGGGGCTGCGCCGGCTGGGCTTCGGCGGTGCCACCACCGTCTTCTACGACGAGCACGTCGAGGCCGATGCGGTCCACGAGCAGATCGCCTCGGTCGACATGTGCGGGTCCCTGGTCGCCGAGGACCCCGCGCTGCTGGCCGACGTCCTGTTCGGTGCCGCCTGCTCGCTGGCCCTCGACGGGCTGACCGCCGTCCACCTGCTCGGCGCCTGGGAGGCCGGCCGGACCGGCCTGCACGGGGAGCCGGCCCTGGCGGCCTGACTCAGGCCTCCCGGAAGATCTCCGCCGCCGGCCGCGGGCGGGAGGGCGCGCTCGCGGCGTGGAAGCCGCTGCGCTTGTGGGTCCCGTCGCAGAAGGGCTTGATGCCGGACTTGCCGCACCGGCAGAGCGCGACCGTCTTGCGGCCGGGGTCGATCTCGTTGCCGTCGGTGTCGAGCAGCCGGAAGTCCCCCCGCACGATCAGCGGTCCGTCCCGGTAGGGCGTGATGGTGGCGGTCGGCCCGTCGGCCGGCGGCAGGTCGCGCACCGCCTCGTCGGTCACGTCGTCGGCGGGGAGTTCCGGGGTCACGCCGCCATCCTCCCCGCCGCGCGGCCGGTCAGCTCCGGCGGGCCGCCTGCACCGCGGCCGCCGTGTCCGGCGCCCCGTCGGCCGTCAGGCCGGCGACGACGCCGTCGACGTCGGTGGCCGGCCGGTTCTGGGACAGCTTCCACTTCGCCTCGACCCGGGTGATCCGCACCTCGACGCCGACGATGGCCCGCAGCTGACCGGCGACGAACCGGGCGGGCGCGTCGGTGACCGCCCACGGCTGGGCGCGGCCGGTCTCGTGCGCCTCGGTGAGCCGGGTGACGTGCGCGGCCAGCCAGTCGGCGTCCTCGTGCAGCACCAGCTGACCGTGCACGTGCGCCAGCACGTAGTCCCAGGTCGGCACCACCCGGCCGTGCTCGGCCTTGCTGGCGTACCAGGACGGCGACACGTAGGCGTCCGGCCCGCGGACGATGACCAGCACCTCCCCCACGGTGTCCCGCCACTGGGTGTTGGTGCGGGCCAGGTGACCGGTCAGGGCGTGCGCCTGCGGGTCGTGGAGCATCGGCAGCCTGGTGGCGGTGAGCCCGGCCGGCGTGCTGCTGACCAGGTCCACGGCTCCTGGCGCGGCCAGCAGCTGGGCGACCGCGTCGTCGGGGGCGGCGAAGTGCGCGGGGACGTACACGGTCAGTCCTCCTCGGTGCGGCCGTAGAACACCCGCTCGACGACCGTGCGGGCGTGCCGGGTGATCCGCCGGTAGTCGTCGAGGAACTGCCCGGGGTCGGTGTCGGGGCCGTACCCGCAGGCCCGGGCGACGCCGTTCAGCTCCAGCCCCTGGCGGGGCAGCTGGTCACCCGGGCGGCCGCGGACCAGGAAGACGGCGTTGCGCGCCCGGCTGGCCAGCTCCCAGGACGACCGCAGCGCGGTGACCTGCTCGGCCTCCAGCAGCCCGGCGGCACCGAGCGCCTCCAGCGCCGCGATCGTCGGGGTGACCCGCAGGTCCCGGTGCCCGGCGGCGTGCTGCAGCTGGAGCAGCTGCACGGTCCACTCGACGTCGGCCAGCCCGCCGCGGCCGAGCTTGGTGTGGGTGGCCGGGTCGGCACCGCGCGGCAGCCGCTCGCTGTCCACCCGCGCCTTGATCCTGCGGATCTCGGCGACCTGGTCGGTGGTCAGCCCGGCGGCCGGGTACCGCAGCGGGTCGACCAGGGCGAGGAAGTCCCGGCCCAGCTGCTCGTCCCCGGCCACCGGCTCGGCGCGCAGCAGCGCCTGCACCTCCCAGGTGGAGACCCAGCGCTGGTAGTACTCGGCGAACGCCGACAGGCTGCGCGACAGCGCGCCCTGCCGCCCCTCCGGGCGCAGGTCGGCGTCGACCTCGAACGCCGGGTCCGGAGCCGGCTCGCCGAGCAGCCGGCGCAGCGTGTGGGCGACGGCGTTGGCCACCGGCGCGGCGCGGGACTCGTCGGTGCCCTCACGTGCCCGGTGCACGAAGAGCACGTCGGCGTCCGAGCCGTAGCCCATCTCGGCCCCGCCCAGCCGGCCCATCCCGATCACCGCCAGGTCGACCGGGACGTCGGCCGCAGCCACCCCCGCCTCGGCGGCCCAGCTGCGCACCGCGGCGTCCAGCCCGGCCCGCAGCGTCGCCACCGCGACGTCGTGCAGCGCCCGGCCGACCTGGAGCACGTCGAGCCGACCGAGCAGGTCGGCGCAGGCGATCCGCAGCAGCTCCTGGCGGCGCAGCGAGCGGAGCACCTGGATGCCGGCCGCGGCGTCCCCGGCGCGGGCCACCGCCTGCCGCCAGGCCGAGGTCAGCGCGTCCACGCCCCGCGGCTCGAGCTGCGCGTCGTCGGCCAGCAGGCGCATCGCCTCGGGCGTGCGGGTCAGCAACCCGGCGACGTACTGGCTGGAGCCCAGCAGCACGGCCAGCCGCTCGGCGGCCTGCCCCTCGTCGCGCAGCAGCCGCAGGAACCACTGGTCGCGGCCGAGGGCCTCGCTGACCCGGCGGTAGGCGAGCAGCCCGGCGTCCGGGTCGGCGCACCCGGCGAAGGTCTGCAGCAGCACCGGCAGCAGGTAGCGCTGCATCGACGCCGAGCGGCTCAGCCCGCCGGTGAGCGCGGTCAGGTGCCGCAGCGCGCCGTCCGGGTCGGCGAACCCCAGCGCCCGCAGCCACTCCCCGGCAGCCTTGGGCCCCAGCGCCAGCTGCTCGCCGGGCACCTTGGCCACCGAGGACAGCAGCGGCCGGTAGAAGAGCTTCTCGTGCAGCCGGCGCACCACCCGGGTGTGCAGCGCGAGCTCGGCGCGCAGCACGGCGACCGAGTCACCGCGGTCGTCGGGCTTGTAGCCCAGCGAGCGGGCCAGCCAGCGCAGCTGGTCCTCGGCGACCGGCAGCAGGTGGGTGCGCCGCAGCCGCAGCAGCTGCAGCCGGTGCTCCACCGTGCGCAGGAAGCGGTAGGAGGCGACGAGCGTCGCGGCGTCGTCCCGGCTGATGTAGCCACCGGCGCCCAGCGCGATCAACGCCGGGATGGTCCCGCCGACCCGCAGCGAGACGTCGGCGCGGCCGTGCACCAGCTGCAGCAGCTGGACGCTGAACTCGACGTCCCGCAGCCCACCCCGGCCCAGCTTCAGCTCCCGGTCGGCCTGGCCGGCCGGGATGTTGGCCTCGACCCGGCGGCGCATCGCCTGCACCTCGCCGACGAAGCCGGTCCGGTCGCCGGCCTTCCACACCAGCGGCCACAGCGCGTCGACGTACTCCCGGCCCAGCGCCGGGTCGCCGGCCACCGGGCGCATCTTCAGCAGCGCCTGGAACTCCCAGGTGCTGGCCCACTTCTCGTAGTAGGCGCGCATCCCCGACAGGCTGCGCACCAGCACGCCGGCCTTGCCCTCCGGGCGCAGCGCCGCATCGACCTCCCAGGCGGCCTGCCCGCAGATCCGCATCAGCGAGCCGGCCACGCGGGTGGCGCCGGCCAGCGCGGCCGCGTCGTCCTCGCCGGGGTCGACCGGCTCGGCGACGAAGACGACGTCGACGTCGCTGACGTAGTTGAGCTCCCGGCCGCCGGTCTTGCCCAGCGCGATGACCGCCAGCCGGCAGGCCGCGGCGTCGGCGGGCTGCTCGGCGACGGCGAGCGCCAGGCCGGCGGTCAGCACCGCGCCGGCGATGTCGGCGAGCTCGGCGGCCACCTCGTCGGCGGGCAACGCGTCGCCGAGGTCGCGGCCGGCCACCGACAGCACCGCGCGCAGGTAGGCGTGCTTGAGCTCGCGGACCCGTGCCGGGTCGGGGTCCGGGGCGGCGGTGCCCAGCCGCACGCCCCAGGGCGGGTCGTCGGGGTCCGCGCCGACGGCGAAGAGCATCTGCTGCTCCAGCTCGTGCGGGCTGGGGCGGCCCGCGCCGCGCTCCTCGGTGTCCAGCACCACCCAGTCGGCGGGGTGCGCGGCGAGGTGGTCGGCGAGGCCGGCGGAGGCCCCGAGGACGGCGAGCAGCCGGGAGCGCAGCGTGCCCGAGCCCCGCAACCGGGCCAGCAGGCCCGCGGCCAGCTCGCCGGCCGGGTCGGTGGCGTCCAGCGCCTCGACCAGCCGGGCCAGGCTGCGGAGCGCGAGGTCGGGGTCGCCCGTGCGCGCGAGCGCGGAGACGACCGGGCCGGCCTCGGGGTCGGCCGGCTCGTTGCGCTCGAGGTCCCACAGGCCGAGCGTGGGGTCGGCGAGCAGCCGGGCGGCCCGGGCACCGTCCTCGAAGCCGAAGCGCACCAGCCGGACGACGGCCCGGCGCGGGACCTCGTCGTCGGTGGCCGGACCGGGGGCGATCGCCATGGGTCAGGCGCCGTGGGTCGCGTCGCTCCGCCGGCCGGCCCGGGCCCGCACCAGGTCCGCGAACCGGCCCGCGAACGGTCCCCAGACCTCGGCCAGGTCGGGCTGGACGGCGGCCGCCCGGGCGCAGATGGTGTCGACGTCCAGCCCGCTGGCAGCCACCCCGACCGGGTCGGTCCCGGCCCACTGCCGGATCAGCGGCTCGTCCGGCTCGATGTGGAACTGCAGGCCGTAGACGTGCTCACCGACCCGGTAGGCCTGGTTCTCGTACCGCGGGCTGCTGGCCAGCAGCGTCGCGCCGGGAGGGAGCCGGTCGATCTCGTCGTGGTGCCACTCGAGCACGTCCGGCGACAGCGGCAGCGGGCCGAACAGCGGGTCGGCGTCCGCGGCGTCCCGCTTGGCGACCAGGGTCGCGCCGACCTCCGGGCCGTCGGCGCCGACCCGGGTGCTGCCGCCGGCGACCTGGGCGAGCAGCTGGGCGCCCAGGCAGACCGCCAGCGTGGGGACGTCGGCGGCGACCGCCTGGCCCAGCAGGTGCCGCACCCCGACCAGCTCCGGAGCGACGTCGTCGGCGTCCATCGAGGACTGCGGGCCGCCCAGCACGAGCAGCCCGTCGACGCCGGTGAGGTCGGCCGGAAGCGGCTCGCCGGTGGACGGCCGCCGCTCGTCGAGCTCGAGGCCGGCGTCGGTCAGCCACTCCCCGAGGCGGGTCGGCGGGTCGGTGTCGGACGGGACGACGACGAGCAGGCGGGCCACACCAGGACACTAGCCGGGGCTCGAACCCACCCGACGGACGCACTTTCGCGCGCGCGAGTGCGTCCGACGGGTCCTCGTCACAGGCCTGGCAGGTACCGCTTGAGCTCGAAGGGCGTCACGTTCTGCCGGTAGGAGTTGAACTCCTCCCACTTGTTGCGCAGGAAGAAGTCGAACACGTGCTCGCCGAGGGTCTCGGCGACCAGCTCGCTGCCCTGCATCGCGGTCAGCGCCTCGCCGAGCGACACCGGGAGGTCCTGGTAGCCAGCGGCACGCCGCTCGGTGTCGGTCAGCGACCAGACGTCGTCCTCGGCCTCCGGAGGCAGCTCGTAGCCCTTCTCGATGCCACGCAGCCCGGCGGTCAGCAGCACTGCGAAGGTGAGGTAGGGGTTGCACGCCGAGTCCGGCGAGCGGACCTCGACCCGCGCGGAGTTGCCCTTGTTCGGCTTGTAGGAGGGCAGCCGGACCAGCGCCGAGCGGTTCGCCCGGCCCCAGGTCGCCGCGGTCGGGGCCTCGGTGCCGGCCAGCAGCCGCCGGTAGGAGTTGACCGTCTGGTTGGTGACCGCGGTCATCTCCCGGGCGTGCACCAGCAGGCCGGCGATGAACTGCTTGCCGGTGGTGGACAGCCGCATCGGGTCGCCCGGGTCGTGGAAGGCGTTGCGGTCGCCCTCGAACAGCGACAGGTGGGTGTGCATCGCGGAGCCGGCCAGCTCGGTGAACGGCTTGGGCATGAAGGTGGCGTGCACGCCCTGGGCGAGCGCGACCTCCCGCACCACGTGCCGCAGGGTCATGATGTTGTCCGCCATCGACAGGGCGTCGGCGTAGCGCAGGTCGATCTCCTGCTGGCCCGGCGCGACCTCGTGGTGGCTGAACTCCACCGAGATGCCCATCGCCTCCAGCGCGAAGACCGCCTCCCGGCGGAAGTCGTGCGCCACGTTGTGCGTGGACAGGTCGAAGTAGCCCCCCGTGTCCGCCGGCTCGGGCGGGCTGCCGTCGCTGGGCAGGTCCTTGAGGAGGAAGAACTCGATCTCGGGGTGGGTGTAGAAGGTGAAGCCCATGTCGGCGGCCTTGGCCAGCGCGCGGCGCAGCACGTGCCGGGGGTCGGCCCAGGCCGGCGAGCCGTCGGGGAGCGTGATGTCGCAGAACATCCGCGCGGTGTCGCTGGCCTGCCCGCGGGAGGCCGGCATGACCTGGAAGGTGGCGGGGTCGGGCTTGGCGAGCATGTCGGACTCGTAGACCCGGGCGAAGCCCTCGATCGCCGAGCCGTCGAAGCCGATGCCCTCGGCGAACGCGGCCTCGATCTCGGCCGGGGCGACGGCGACTGCCTTCAGGTATCCCGAGACGTCGGTGAACCACAGCCGCACGAAGCGGATGTCGCGCTCCTCCAGGGTGCGCAGGACGAACTCCTGCTGGCGGTCCATGGTGGCCATCGTCGTCTCCGGGCGTGTCGGTGGTGTTACGGCCCCCCACCCTGCCTGGTCCGGGTGGCGGACGAGTGGACCGGGTGCGTGTCGGCGCCGTCGCGCCCCCCGCCGTTCCAGGCGAGGCCGAGCGCTCAGACGCCGACCGGTCGAAGCGCCTCGTGCGGCCGGCCGGGGGCGGACGGGTCGGCCAGCCGGACGTGCTCGTCGGGCTGCGGGTCGGGCAGCGCGGCCGCGGCCGCCCGGGGCACCGGCCGTGGCCGGCGTGGCACCGCGGCGCCCGCGCCGCCCCCGCGACCGCGGTAGACGAGCAGGCCGCGGACCCGGTCGGGGACGGCGTCCAGCGCCGCCAGCACACCGGGCAGCCCCCGGTAGCGGTCCACGTCCTCGTCGTCGGCGAACAGCAGCTCCAGGACCAGACCCCACCGGGTGTCGTGCCACTCCCAGCTGGTCGCCCCGTGGGTGACCGCCGCCTCGAGCAGGGCGTCCTCGTGCGCGCGGCGCCACTGCGTCGCGGGCCGGTCCGCATCGAACACCTCGATGGTGAGCCATTCGGCCACGGGGGAACGGTAGGCCGGCATTCGGACCCCGTCCATGGCCTGCGGCACCGGTCG
Source organism: Geodermatophilaceae bacterium URHA0031 (assembly GCA_000620205.1). Lineage (GTDB taxonomy): Bacteria > Actinomycetota > Actinomycetes > Mycobacteriales > Geodermatophilaceae > Modestobacter. The sequence goes on from JHVP01000003.1 coordinate 393,845, forward strand.
CCGCCGGGTCAGCGGGACCCGGCGGGCAGCAGTTCCTCCAGCGGCACGGCCGGGTCGGTGAGCTGCTCCACCGGCACCGGGGCACCGGACCGGATCAGCGCCTGAACCGGCTCCGTGACGTCCCAGACGTCGACGTTCATGCCGGCCTCCACCTGACCCTCCGGGCCGAGCCAGAAGGCGATGAAGGGACCCTCGTCGGGGTTGCCCCGGCACACCACCGGGCCGTCGGGACGACCGAGCCCGGAGTACTCCATGCCGAGCTCGTACTGGTCGGTGAAGAAGTAGGGCACCCGGTCGTAGCTGACCGGCTGCCCCAGCATCGACCGAGCAGCGGCCGGCCCGCCGTGCAGCGCGTTGGCCCAGTGCTCGACCCGGAGGTGCCGCTGGTAACGCGGGTGCCAGGCGGCAGCGACGTCCCCGCAGGCGTACACGTCGGGAACCGGGCTGCGCAGCGCGGCGTCGACCACGACCCCGCCGTCCACCGGCAGGCCGCCTGCCGCGGCGAGCGAGGTCTCGGGCACCACCCCCACGCCGACGACGACCAGGTCCGCGTCGATCTCCTGCCCGTCGCCCAGCCGCACCGCGCGCACCCGGCCGGCGGTGCCGCGGACCTCCTCGACACCGACGCCGGTGCGCAGGTCGACGCCGTGGTCCCGGTGCAACCGGGCGAAGACCGCGCCCAGCCGCGGGCCGAGGACGGCGTGCAGCGGGGTCGGCTGCGGCTCCACGACCGTCACCGCACAGCCGTGCGTGCGAGCCGCCGCGGCCACCTCCAGCCCGATCCAGCCGCCGCCGACGACGACCACGTGCGCCGGCCCGGTCAGGTCGGCCCGCAGCCGGTCGGCGTCGACCAGCGTGCGCAGGTACCGGACGCCGTCCAGGTCGGCGCCGCGCACCGGCAACCGCCGGGGCACCGCCCCGGTGGCCAGCAGCAGGGCCCGGTAGCCCAGCTCCTCGCCGGAGTCCAGGCCCACCCGGTGCGCCGCCGGGTCCAGGCCGACGGCGCGCACGCCGGTGCGCAGGTCGACGTCGTGGGCGGCGTACCAGTCCGGCTCGTGGACGAAGCCGGCGTCGCGCCCCGCACTGCCGAGCAGGTAGCCCTTGGACAGCGGCGGCCGCTCGTAAGGGCGCTCGGGCTCGGCGCCGACCAGCACCAGCGGCCCGTCGAAGCCCTCGGCGCGCAGCGTCTCCGCCGCCTTGGCACCGGCCAACCCGGCGCCGACCACCACGAACGCATCGCTGCTGGTCATGGGTCCCGTCCTCTCGAGTGGGTGCGGTCAGGCCGCAGTGCCGGTGAGCGCGAAGAACTCCGCCCGGGTACGAGGGTCCTCGCGCAGCGCCCCGTGCAGGGCGGAGGTGATCGTGCGGGAACCCTCGGCCCGGACGCCGCGCAGCGACATGCACAGGTGGCTCGCCTCGACCACCACCCCGACGCCGCGGGGGGCGAGGTTCTCCTGCAGCCAGTCGGCGACCTGCTGGGTCAGCCGCTCCTGCACCTGCAGGTCGCGGGCGAAGAGCTCGAGCACCCGGGCCAGCTTGGACAGGCCGAGGATGCGCTCGCCGGGCAGGTAGCCGATGTGCGCGACGCCGGTGAACGGCAGCAGGTGGTGCTCGCACAGCGAGTGGACCGGCACCTGGCGCGCGAGGACCAGGCCGTCGTAGCCGTCGTCGTTGGGGAAGGTGGTGAGGTCGAACTGCCGGCCGGTCAGGAGCTCGGCGTAGGCGTCGGCCACCCGCCGCGGCGTCTCGGCCAGGTGCGCGGACGCCGGGTCGCGACCCAGCGCCCGCAGCAGCGCGGCCACCGCCCGCTCCGCGGCCGGCAGGTCCAGCGCCGGACGCGGCCGGGCGACCCGGAGCCGGTCGAGCCGCTCCACGGGCACCCCCGCGGGCGCCGGACCGCTCATGCCGGCGCCCCGGCGTCCCGGGGTGCCCGGGCGTCGTACCGGACGGCCAGCCGAGCCAGCGCAACGGCGCTCACGAGCAGACCGAGGTCGCGCAGTGCCACGTCGTAGAAGCCCGGGACGGTGAGCAGGTCCACGATGATCCCGCCCAGCCAGGCGGCCACCAGCCACGCCCCGTACCGCGGGGCGACGGCGACCGCGATCCCGGCGGCCACCTCGACGACCCCGACGGCGTACATGGCCTGCTGGGCGGTGCCCGGCACCAGGTGGTCGATCCACGGAGCCAGGTAGCCGGGCCAGTCGGTGAGCAGGTTGGTGAACTTGTCCAGGCCGAAGACGATCGGCGCGACCGTGAAGACGGTGCGGAGCAGCAGGAACGCCTGCCGTCCGGGGTCGGCGGCGACCGGGCCGGCGTGCGGGCGGGTCAGGTGGACGGCCATGGTGACCTCCTCTAAAACCAATAATGATTGGTATTAGAGACCCACGTCACACCACCGTCAATCCCCGTCGAGCCGCACGCAGCACGCACCCGGCTGCGGCCGCAGCTGCGCCGTCCAACCGGTGGCCTCAGCCCCGGCCAGCACGCCCTCGAGCAGCTGCAGGTTCATGCCGCAGACCAGGTCGGTGTGCTGCTGAGCGAGGCTGTGGAACGGGCAGTTGACCAGGACCACGTCCCCGTCCTCCACGCGCGGCTCGAACCCCTGCGCCTCGAGCAGCCGCAGCACCGCACCGCGGGCGTCCACCTCGGGGTCATCGTCCCGGGCTGACCCGCCGAGCTCCGTGCCGCGCTCGCGGGCCTGCCAGGCCAGCACCTCCGCGGGCGGCTCCCCGGTCCGCTGGGCCTGCACCAGCGCGGCCGCCAGCAGGTCGCCGGCCAGGTCGTAGCGCCGGGCCGGCAGTGACACCGACACCGAGCACTCCGCCCGCCGGTACAGCTTCGCCGGCCGGCCCGCCCCCGGCCCGCTCCGCCCGGTCCGTCGCTCGTAGGAGACGTCCAGCAGACCGTCGACGACCAGCCGGTCGAGGTGGAAGGCCGCGGTCGGACGGGGCACCCCCAGCGCAGCCGCCGCGTCGTCCCGGCCCACCGGCTCCCGGCTCCGGACGACGTGGTCGTACACCCGGCGCCGGGTCGGCTCGGCCAACGCGGCGACCGCGGCCACCTGCGCACTGAGAGGGTCGTCCATCTCCCGAGTCTAAGACCAACATCGGTTGACGAAAGGCCCCCCAGCCGGCCCTGGACCGCCGTGCGCCCACCCGGCCGGAGTCGGACGGACATCGGCAGGCCCGGGGCCCGCTGTGACGGTCGACACCCTCCCGCCGGGTGCCCTGGATGGCCGCGCCGCGGACCGGGCGACCAGACTGGGAGCGTGACTGCACCGGTACAGCTGCGCGTCGCGCTCGCCCAGGTCGACACCCGGGTCGGCGACCTCGCTGGCAATGCGGACCTCGTCGTCGAGTGGACCAGGAAGGCCGCCGGGTCCGACGCCCACCTGGTGGTCTTCCCGGAGATGACGCTCACCGGCTATCCCGCCGAGGACCTGGTGCTGCGGGAGTCCTTCGCCCGGGCCAGCGAGGTCGCGCTGGTCGACCTGGCGGCGCGGCTGGCCGCCGACGGGCTCGGCGAGACCGCCGTCGTCGTCGGCTACCTCGCGCACACCGAGGGCAGCGGGCCGGCTCCGGTGGACCGCGCGCCCACCGACGCCGACGACGTGCCGGGAGACGCGAACCCGCGCCGGGGCGCCCCGCGCAACGCCGCGGCGCTGCTGCACGGCGGGGAGGTGGTGGCCCGCTACTACAAGCGCCACCTGCCCAACTACGGCGTCTTCGACGAGGCCCGCTACTTCGTCCCCGGCACCGAGCTCCCGATCGTCCGGCTGCACGGCGTCGACATCGCGCTGACCATCTGCGAGGACCTGTGGGTCGAGGGCGGCCCCTGCGGGTGCGCCGGGGAGGCCGGGGTCGACCTGGTCGTGTCCCCCAACGCGTCCCCCTACGAGCGGGCCAAGGACGACAGCCGTCTCCCGCTGGTGCGGCGCCGGGCTGCCGAGGCGCACGCGCCGGTCGTCTACTGCAACCAGGTGGGCGGCCAGGACGAGCTGGTCTTCGACGGCGACTCGCTCGTGGTCGGTGCCGACGGGGAGCTGCTGGCCCGGGCCCCGCAGTTCGTGGAGCACCTGCTGACCGTCGACCTGACCCTGGACGTCGCCGCGGTCAGCGACCGGCGGGCGGGCCGGATCGGCCCGATGACGGTCACCCGGTACCTGGTGTCGGACGCCCCGGTGGCGCCGTTCGAGCCGCTGCCCGGCACCGTCGCCGAGCCGCTGAGCGACCTCGAGGAGGTCTGGCGGGCGCTGGTGCTGGGCCTGCGGGACTTCATCGACAAGAACGGCATGCCCTCGGTGGTGCTCGGCATGTCCGGGGGCATCGACTCCGCGTTGGTGGCCGCGCTGGCCGTCGACGCGCTCGGCCCGGACCGGGTGGTCGGCGTCGGGCTGCCGTCGAGGTGGTCCAGCGAGCACTCGCTGGCCGACGCCCAGGACTCGGCCGAGCGGCTGGGCATGCACTACTCCGTCGTCCCGATCGCCCCGATGGTCGAGGCCTACGAGGCGTCGGTGGAGCTGTCCGGGGTCGCCGCGGAGAACCTCCAGGCCCGGGTGCGCGGCACGCTGCTGATGGGGCTGTCCAACCAGCACGGGCACCTGCTCCTGGCGACCAGCAACAAGAGCGAGGTGGCGGTCGGCTACTCGACCCTCTACGGCGACGCCGCCGGTGGGTTCGCGCCGATCAAGGACGTGCTCAAGACGCTGGTCTGGGACCTCGCCCGCTGGCGCAACGCCCACGCCCGGGACCGCGGCGAGGTCGAGCCGATCCCGCAGAACTCGATCGACAAGCCGCCGTCGGCCGAGCTCGCGCCCGGGCAGCAGGACAGCGACTCGCTGCCCTCCTACGAGGAGCTGGACGCGGTCATCACCGACTACGTCGACCGTGACCTCGGGATGGCCGAGCTGCTCGAACGCGGGCACGACCCCGAGGTCGTCGCGCGGGTGCTGCGACTGGTCGACACCGCTGAGTTCAAGCGCCGCCAGGCGGCACCCGGGACGAAGATCTCGCTGAAGGCGTTCGGCCGGGACCGCCGGCTGCCGGTCACCAACCGCTGGCGGGAGAGCCTGCCCAGCGTCCGCGAGGGAGCAGCGCAGTGAGCGAGTCGGTGCTGTACGGCGGGACGTCCACCGCCCGGGTGCGGGTGCACCACCTGCAGCAGGCGAAGGAGCGCGGCGAGAAGTGGGCGATGCTCACCGCCTACGACACCTACGCCGCGCAGGTGTTCGAGGAGGCCGGCATCCCGGTGATGCTGGTGGGTGACTCGGCCGGCAACGTCGTCCTCGGGCACAGCTCGACCGTGCCGGTCACCGTCGAGGACATGCTGCTGCTGACCAAGGCGGTCACCCGGTCGACCTCGCGGTCGCTGATCGTCGCCGACCTGCCCTTCGGCAGCTACGAGTCCGGGCCGCAGCAGGCCTTCGACACCGCGGTCCGGCTGATGAAGGAGGGCGGTGCGCAGGCGGTCAAGCTCGAGGGCGGGGTGCGGGTCGCGCCGCAGATCAGGCTGCTGGTCGACGCCGGCATCCCGGTGATGGCGCACATCGGCTTCACCCCGCAGAGCGAGCACGCGCTGGGCGGGTTCCGGGTGCAGGGCCGCGGGACCGCCGCCGAGCAGCTGCTGGCCGACGCGCACGCCGTGCAGGACGCCGGGGCCTTCGCCGTCGTGCTGGAGATGGTGCCGGCCGAGATCGCCGGCCAGGTGACCAAGGAGCTGTCCATCCCGACGGTCGGCATCGGTGCCGGCGCCGACTGCGACGCCCAGGTGCTGGTCTGGCCGGACATGGCCGGGCTCAACGGCGGCCGGGTGCCGAAGTTCGTGAAGAAGTACGCCGACCTGCGCGGGGAGCTGCTCCGCGCGGCCCAGGAGTACGCCGCCGAGGTCCGCGACGGCGTCTTCCCCGGCCCCGAGCACTCCTTCGACTGACGTCCTCGGGGCGTCGGGAGCGGGTCGAGCCGCACCCGGCCGGGTTGAGCCGGATGCGCACCCGGCTCAACCCTTCCCCACGCGGCTCCAGCCGATCCGAGCCGCGGACCCCCTCACACGTCGGTGATGCGGACGCCGGCGTGGGCCTTGTAGCGGCGGTTGACCGAGACCAGGTTGATGGTGAGCGCCTCGACCTGGCGGGCGTTGCGCAGCCGCCCGGCGTAGACCCCCCGCATGCCCGGCAGGCGGCCGGCCAGCGCCTGCACCAGGTCGGTGGCCTCGCGGGTGTCGCCGACGACCATCACGTCGCCGTCCAGCGTCGGCTGGGAGAGGTCCTCCAGCGTCACCGCGGACAGGTGGTGGAACCCGCCGACGACCGAGCTGTCCGGCAGCAGCGCGGCCGCCTGCTGGCAGACGCTGCCCTCGGGGACGTCGAGCACGTAGGCGCCCAGCTCGTCCCAGCCCATCGGCACCACGCAGTCGACGACGACCTTGCCCGCCAGCGGGGTGGCCAGCTCGGCGATCGTCTCGGCGTGCCCGGCGTAGGGGACGGCGACGACGACCACGTCGGCCGCACCGGCGACGTCCACGTTCGACCCGCCGCGCACCGACACGTCGACCCCGCCGGCGGCCGCCGCGGCCCGGCCGGCGACCTCCTGGGCGACCTCCTCGGCGCGCTGGGCGTCCCGCGACCCGAGCAGCACGCGCTGGCCGGCCGCGGCCAGCCGGACCGCCAGCCCACGACCCTGCGGTCCGGTGCCACCGAGCACCCCGACGACGAGGTCCTCCACCGCACGTCCGTCCGTCACGAGCCCTCCCGTCCCCGCGGGCGGCCCGGCCGGACGCCCCTGCCGAGGATCATGCCCCGGCGGGGCTGCGGCGGCTGACCCGGTCGGTCAGCGGTCGCCCTCGTTCCAGGCGCGGTCCTCGGCGTCGGCCCGCTCGTTCCGCTCGGCGACCTTCTCCAGCGCGTGCTCGGCCTCCGACCGGGTGGCGAAGGGACCGAGCCGGTGGCGCTCGGCGCAGCCGTCCCTGGTCTCGACGGTGTGGTGCTTCAGACAGAAGAAGAAGGGGCCCTCGTCCAACGTCGTCTCCTCTCGCGAACTGCTCCGATGTGCAGCCTTCCACCCCGTCCCGGGTGTGCGCTGGACCGGCCGGGCCGGACGCGAACCGAACCAGTTCCGGAAACAACAGTGCTCGATGGGGTTCTGCACAGCCCGCGCGTAGGGCATCCTGCTGCCATGTCGGGGGACGAACCGCTGAGCAGCGGTCACGAACGGACTGCCGGCACCGTCCGCGACCTGCGGCGGGAGGACGACCCGGCACTCCTGGACGACGGCTCGGACACCCGGCTCGCCGCCCGCTGCCTGGCCGCGCTGCTGGCCGTCGGGGCGGTGCTGGGGTCGCTGAACCTGGTCATCGGCGGGGCTGTGCCGGCCGGGCCGACCCGCGCGGTGTACGTGGCCACCATGGGGCTGCTGCTGGCCCTCGGCCTGGTCGTCCTGGTGCGCCGGCAGGTGACCGCGGCCGCCACCGCAGCGGTGGTCGTCGTCGGTGACCTCGTCTACGTCGTCGTCGCCGAGTCGGTCACCGATCCGTTGCGCTTCGCCTCACCACTGATGCTGCTGCTGTGCTGCGTCGCGGCCGCGTGGTTCCTCGAACCGCCCATGCTCGCCGTGCACATGGCCCTGGTGGTGGCCGCCTGCGCCGCCGCCCTGAGCCGCAGCTTCCCCGACACCGCGGGCCTCGTGATGCAGGTGACGGTGGCCGCCGCCGTCCTGGACATGATGACGCTGGTCGTCTTCCTGCTGCGCCGCCGGGTGCAGCGACTGCTCGTGCACACCGTGGCGCTGTCGTCCACCGACCCGCTCACCGGGCTGGCGAACCGCCGCTCACTGGTCGAGCAGGCCCCCCGGATCTGGAAGCAGGCCCGACGCGACGGCGAGCGGGTGGCCGCGCTGGTGCTGGACCTGGACCACTTCAAGCGTCTCAACGACGCCTTCGGTCACGCCGCCGGTGACGACGTGCTGCGCTGCGTGTCGGCCGCGCTGTCCGCGACCGTCCGCCCGGCCGACGTGCTGGCCCGCACCGGGGGCGAGGAGCTGGTCGTGCTGGGGTTGGTCGCCGACCACAGCGAGGCGCGGCACCTGGCCGAGCGGTTGCGGTCGGCCGTGGCGGCCAGCGGCGCGGAGCAGCACCGCAGGGTCACCGTCTCCATCGGGGTGGCGCTCACCCGCCCCGGCTACGGCGAGGACCCGGCGGACGCGCTGTGGCGGCTCATCGACCGGGCGGACGCGGCGATGTACCAGGCCAAGCAGGGCGGCCGGGACCAGGTGGCGCTGGCCACCGCGGCCGTCGTCCCGGCGCCCCGGGTGCCCGGCGGCCCCCCACCGCGCGCGGCCAGCGGCCGGGCCTGACCGCGCGACCCTGCGCTGGTCGGGAGGGTCTGGTCTGCTACGAGCATGACCGCCACCGTCGACCGGACCGTCCCGGACCCCACCAGCACCGTGCCGCTGCCGCTCCGCGAGCAGGCCGACGTGCGCGCCCGCTGGCTGACCCAGCGGCTGCTCGACGTGCTGCCGGGGCTGATGGACCGCACCGGCATCGACCTGTGGATCGTGCTCGGCCGCGAGTACAACGAGGACCCGGTGCTGGCCACGATGCTGCCGGCGACCTGGCTGTCGGCCCGGCGGCGGACCATCCTGCTCTTCCACCGCAGCGACGACGGGGTCACCGCCGCCGCCGTCTCCCGCTACCCGGTGGGCCAGTTCCTCACCGCCTGGGAGCCCGAGGACACCCCGGGCATGACCGCCGCCCAGTCGCAGTGGGCCGCGCTGCGCCGGTTCGTCGACCAGGCCGCGCCGCGGAGCATCGGGGTGGACTCCTCCGCCGTCTTCGCGCACGCCGACGGGCTCTCGCACACCGAGCACGGGCTGCTCGTGGAGGCACTCGGCCCGCACGCGGAGAAGCTGGTCTCCGCCGAGGCGCTGGCCGTGGGCTGGCTGGAGACCCGGCTGCCCGAGGAGATCGCGGCGATGCACGCGATGAACCGCCTCGTGCACCAGGTGATCGACGAGGCCTACTCCCCCGCCGTCATCACCGTCGGGGAGACCACGGCGCTGGACGTCGCCTGGTGGATCCGGCAGCGCTTCGCCGACCTCGGCGTCGACGGCTGGTTCCAGCCGACCGTCGACCTGCAGCGCGACGGATCGCCGCTCGCGGACGAGCACGGCACCGCGCTGCCCGGCGTCCCGTTCGACGCGGTCATCCGACCCGGCGACCTGGTGCACTGCGACGTCGGGCTCACCACGCTCGGGCTGATGACCGACACCCAGCGCAACGGCTACGTGCTGCGGCCCGGCGAGGTCGCTCCCCCCGCCGGGTTGGTCGACGTGCTGGCCGTCGGGAACCGGATGCAGGACCTCACCACCGCAGCGCTGCAGCCGGGCCGCACCGGCGACGAGGTGCTGGCGGCGGCCCGGGCCGCCGCCGCGGCCGAGGGCATCGACGGCGACGTCTACTCCCACCCGGTGGGCGTGCACGGCCACGGCGCCGGGCCGGCGATCGGGATGTGGGACCAGCAGGACGGCGTGCCCGGCGCCGGCGAGGCGCAGGTGCACCCGGACACGGTCTGGGCGCTGGAGCTGTGCGTGCGCGTGCCGGTGGCGGAGTGGGGCGGTCAGCTGGTGCGGCTGGGGCTGGAGCAGGGCATCGCGCTCACCGACGGCGGGGTGGAGTACCTCGACGAGCGGCAGACCGAGCTCATCCTGATCCCGTCGTCCTGACCGGTCCCCGCCTCGGCTGACCGGCGCCGCGTCGGTCTCCCCGGGTCAGTTCCGGCGCGCGGCAGCGGTCTCCTTGTCGTTGGCCTTCCGGATGGCCTCGACGAGCTCGTCCTTGGTCATCGAGGAGCGGCCGTGCACGTCCAGCCGCCGCGCGACGTCCATCAGGTGCTCCTTGGTGGCGTTGGCGTCCACCCCGCCGTACGTCTCGCGGTCGGTGCCGGCGCCGCCCTCGGCCTGCGGGTCACTCGGGCCCTTGTGGTCCTTGGGTTCCCAGTGGTCGCCGACCTTCTCGTGGGTGTGCTTGACCGCCGCCCACGCCACCTGGTTGGCCCGCTGCTCGTCGCCGTAGGACTCGGCTGCCGAGTCGTGCGCCTTCGCGAAGGTGCGCTGCGCCTTCTCGTCCGAGCGCTGCAGGGTGCTGGGGATCTCGTCCTGCCGCGCGTCGCCGCTCTTCGTCGTCTTGGCCACGGGTGCTCCTCCGCTCAGGGCAGGTCGGCGGTCTCCGCCGACTGCCGGTGGGCGCCCTGCGCGTCGTCGGGGTCGGCGTGCACGGTGCGCTCCTCGGACTCGGCGAGGATCACCGCGGCCTGCACCTTCGGGTCCAGGCCGCTGTTGGTGGGGTCGGAGTCCCCCTCGACGGACTGCTCCTCGGGCAGCAGGTTCGACCGGCTCTCCACGTTCTGCTCGGTGACGTTGGCGATCGCCTCGGGGGACGGGTCCTTCATGCTGGGCATGGGCTGCCCTTACCCCGCTCCCCCGAGACGACGCACGCCTAGAAGCGCTGCTGCTCGGTGCCCAGTCCCAGCGCCCGGGCGACCTCCTGCACGTTGGTGAACTCGGTGCCGGCCGGCAGGCGGCGGAGCTGGGCGAGGACGGCGTCGGTGGCGTTGGACTCCTGCGCCTTGCTCACCAGCGTGTCCCGGTCGGCCGGCCACACCTCCTTGCCCAGCGCCTCGGCGAGGGCGGCGCGACGCTCGACGTCGGCGGGATCGGTCCCGGGGGAGGTGGCGGGCTGGTGCGGGTCGGTCATCGGTGCTCCGTTCGGGAGGGATGAGGGGGTCAGCTGGAGGTGGAGGCGTCGGTGTAGCGGAGGACGGCGGCCACGGGGATGTCGCCGGGCATCGCCGACCGGGGCAGGACGACGACCCCGGCGTCGCTGCCGACGGCGGCCCGCAGGAGCGCCCGCTCGACCGGCACCCGGGCCGCGTCGGCGACCCCGAGGGCGGCCATGTCCTCGGTGCTCACCCCGATCTCCAGCGGGGAGGTGCCCACGAACAGCTGCTCGTCGTCCTGCTCCTCGGCCAGCACGAGCGTCTCCACCTGCGCCTTGCGCAGCGCCTCCACGACCAGCGCGGTGCCGGTCACCGCCAGACCGTGCGCCGAGGCGGCGTTGATCTGCTCGACCACCTTCGCCTGCTCCGCGGCGTCGTTCTCGGCGATGAGCTCCTCGACCCGCTGGTCGATGACCGACCGGTCGGCGCCCTCGGCCCGGCCACCCTCGTCCATGTCGACCAGCACGGCCTTGATCTGCGGCGTGGCCCGGTCGGTGAAGATCTGCCGGGCCCGGATGTCGCCGGCGAGCAGCACGAACCGGGCGCCCGAGTACTGCACCAGGGCATCGATCTCGTCGATCACCTGCTGCATGTTGTGGATCCAGACGTTCTCGGCCGTGTGCTGGTAACGGTGGTGCGCCCAGCCGCCGACCTGGACCTTGCGCATCAGGTGCGTGTCGCCCTCGACGGCCTTCTGCTCGGTGGGCAGGCCCGGTGCGGTGGCGACGGTGATGTCCGCCCCCACCCGGTCGGCGACGACGACGACGTGCGGGATGCGGCCGGGCAGCGCGCGGAGCACGCTCACCAGGTCCGGCATCGGGGACCACTCGGCGGTCTCGGTCCGGGGGGCGGCGGCCAGCGGCGCGTCGAAGAGCACCGTCCCGTCGGGCCCGGCGACGACGGCCCGCCCGCGGTACGTGCCGGCCTCACCGCCCTCGTTGCCCTCGAGCAGCCGGTCGCGCACCGCCGCCACGACGGGCTCGGGCGCGCCCTGCTCGGTCAGCCGGTCGGCGAGGGCGCGGACCCGCAGGTCGAGCTCCGTGTCGGCGTTCTCGGTGATGTGCGTGACGTCGGCACACACGGTGGCGAACGGTCCGGGGTGGTCGGTCACAGACCCCAGGAAGGTCACGTCCATGGGACGGGGGCTCCTTCGGTGCGCGCGGGCAAGGGGCCGGTGCTGGGCCCCGCATCGTTGCCCGGACCGGCTACCCACCGTCCTCCGGCTCACACCCGGTGTGTCAGCGGCAACCGACCGGGTAGGCGGACCCGGACCTGTTCCCACGACCGAGGAGGAGCCGGGATGTCCGAGCGCACCGATCTCCCGCTGCCCGACTACGACCACCTGCCCGTGGGGAGCCTGACCTCCCGCATCCGCACGCTGGACGCCGACGGTCTCCAGACGGTGCTGGCCTACGAGAAGTCCCACGCCAACCGGGTGCAGGTGGTCTCCGCGATGACGCACCGGCTCGACGACCTCAAGGCGGGGACACAGCCCTCCGGTGGTGACCCGGCGGCGGTGCAGCCCGAGCACGCCCCCGCTCCGGCCGGCGGTTCGGAGGTCTCCCAGGCGACCTCCGGTCCGCCGATCAACCCGCCGTCGCACGGCGACCCGACCAACCCGGCCCAGCCGCGCTCCGGCAGCTGACCGGTCGCCGGACCCCGACGCCGGGTGCAGGAGTGGCCACTCCTGCACCCGGCGTCACCCGCCGAAGGCCGCCATCATGTCCATCACGGCGGGGCCGAGCAGCACGATGAACAGCGTCGGCAGGATGCACAGGATCAACGGGAAGATGACCTTCACCGGGATCTGCATCGCCTTCTCCTCGGCCCGCTGCCGCCGCTTGAGCCGCATCTCCTGGGCCTGCGTGCGGAGCACGTCGGCGATCGAGACCCCGTAGGCGTCGGCCTGGACGACGGCTCGGATGAACCGTGCCAGGTCCGGTGCCCCGGTCCGTTCCGCCAACGCCAGGTAGGCGTCCCGCCGTGGCTGGCCGACCGCGATGTCCTGCAGGGTGCGCACCAGCTCCTCCGCCAGCGGGCCCTTGCCGTTCGTGGCGGCGCGGGCCATCGCCGATTCGAAGCCCAGCCCGGCCTCGACCGCGATGGTCATCTGGTCCAGCGTGTCGGCCAGCTCCAGGCCGATGGCCTGCTTGCGTTCCTGACCGCGGCTGTAGAGCAGCAGCTCCGGGACCTGGTAGGCCACGCCGGTGACGACGAGGCCGAGCAGGCCCATCCGCACCCCGGGGCTGGACAGGAACAGCACCACGGTCAGCCCGGCACCGACCGCCGCGAGCACCAGCTTGGCGGCGACCAGCCGGGGCACCGGCCAGGCAGCGGGGCGGCCGGCGGTACCGGCCAGCCGGTTGAGCCGGGCGACCGTGCCGCGCGGGGTCAGCGCGCGCACCAGGCCGGCACCGGCCGATACCCGCGACCGGCCGCCCGCGCCGGGGCCGGTCAGCGGCAGCCCGCGGGCGAGGTTGTCCCGGGTCTGGGCCGCGACCGGGTCGGGGCGGCCCAGGACCGCCCAGCACAGCAGCGGCAGGGCGAGAGCCACGGCCACGGCCGCGGCGAGCACGAGGGGCGGGAGGGTGGCCATCAGAACCTGATCGCCACGGTCTTCTTCAGCCACAGCCCGCCGACCACCATCATCGCCAGGGCCACCGCGATCATGAACCAGCCGGTGAGGCTCTGGGTGAACTTCGCCAGGTAGGTCGGGTTGCTGATCGACAGGAACGCGGTCACCCCGAACGGCAGGGCCATCAGCACGATCGCGGACAGCTTGCCCTCTGCGGACAGCGCCTTGACCTGCCGGCGGATGGCGTTCCGCTCCCGGATGGTGTGCCCCACCGAGTCGAGCACCTCGGCGAGGTTGCCGCCCACCTCCCGGTGGATGGCGATCGCCTGGGCCACCCAGGTGAAGTCCTCGCTGGCCGTCCTGGCCGCCACCTCGTCCAGGGCGTCGGCGAGGTCGCGGCCCACCCGGGTCTCGTTGACGATCCGGGCGAACTCCTCCGCGGTCGGGGACGCCGCCTCGTGCGACACCGAGTCCAGCGCCCGGAGCAGGGAGTGCCCGGCGCGCAGGCTGCTGGCCATCAGCTGCAGGGAGTCGTCGAGCTGGTCGGCGAACGCGGCCTGCCGCCGTCCGGTGCGGACGGCGAGCCAGGTCCTGGCCCCCAGCGGACCGGCCACGGCCAGCAGCAGCGCGAGCAGCGGGCCGCCCAGCAGGGCACCGACCGCCGTCAGCACGAGGGTGGCCAGGCCGACGAGGAGCACCACGTCGGCGAGCGGGGTCGCCACCCCGGCCCGCTCCAGTGCGGCAGCGCCCGCCGCCGTCTTGCCCCGCCTGACCAGCAGCCGGTGCACCGCGTCCCTCGCGGCGGCGGCAGGGCCGGCCAGCGCGGACGGCGGTGGCGCGACGGTGGGGTCCAGCCGGCTCAGCGGCAGCCGGGAGGGCCCGGCCGGCAGCACCACCAGCGCGAGGAGCAGCAGCGCACCGGCGACGGCAGCGATCCCGACGACGAGCAGGACCGGCGACATCACGCCCAGCTCCGGGGGCGGGGGACCTCGGAGGCGCCGAAGACCCGCGGCGACAGGGTGATGCCCAGCTCGGTGAACCGGTCGGTGAACCGGGGACGCACCCCGGTCGGCACGGGCTTGCCCAGGAACCGACCGGTCGCGTCCACCCCGGCGGAGTAGTCGAACAGGAAGGCGTCCTGCAGCGTGACGGTCTCCCCCTCCATGCCCTGCACCTCGGTGACGTGGGTGACCCGCCGGGTGCCGTCGCGCAGTCGGGTGAGCTGGACGATCACGTCGACCGCCGAGGCGATCTGCTCGCGGATGGCCCGCAGCGGCAGGTCCATGCCGGCCATCAGGACCAGCGTCTCCAACCGGGCGATCGCATCGCGCGGGGAGTTGGCGTGCACCGTGGACAACGACCCGTCGTGGCCGGTGTTCATCGCCTGCAGCATGTCCAGGCTCTCCCCGCCGCGGCACTCACCGACCACGATCCGGTCCGGGCGCATGCGCAGCGAGTTGCGGACCAGGTCGCGGATCGTGATCGCGCCCTTGCCCTCGATGTTCGGCGGCCGCGACTCCAGCCGGACGACGTGCTCCTGCTGCAGCTGCAGCTCGACGGCGTCCTCGATGGTGACGATCCGCTCGCCCTCCGGGATGAAGGAGGACAGGACGTTGAGCAGGGTCGTCTTCCCGGTGCCGGTGCCGCCGGAGACGATGACGTTGAGCCGGGCCTCCACGCAGGCGTGCAGCAGCTCCGCCATCTCCGGTGACAGCGTGCCGAAGCCGATCAGGTCGTCCACCCCGAACGGGTCCTTGGCGAACTTCCGGATGGTGAGCGTCGAGCCGCTGAACGCCAGCGGCGGGATGATCGCGTTCACCCGGGACCCGTCGGCCAGCCGTGCGTCGACCAGCGGCGAGGACTCGTCGATGCGCCGGCCGACCCGCGACACGATCCGGTCGATCACCCGCCGCAGGTGCTCCTCCGAGGTGAACCGGGACGCGGTCCGGGTGAGCTTGCCGTGCTGCTCCACGTAGATGGCGTCGGGACCGTTGGCCATGATCTCGGTGACCGTGGGGTCGTCGAGGAGCCGCTGCAGCGGGCCGAAGCCGAGCACGTCGTCGGCCAGCTCGGCGGTGAGCCGCTGGCGCTCCTCGGTGCTCAGCGGCACCTTCTCCGCCTCGACCACCTCGTCGAGCTCGCCGAGCACGATCGCCCGCAGCGCGTCCTCGCTCAGGCTGGTGTCGTGCATCCGGCTGCCCATGCGCTCGAACAGCGCCTTGCCGACGCGGTCCTTGAGCTTGCTCAGCGCGTCGGGCGGCGGCGGGCCGGCCGGGCCGGTGGGCACGGGGGTGGCCGGCACGGGCACGGGGACGGGGGTCACCGGCGGCAGCGGGCGGCCACGCGCCGCGTCCAGGCGGTGGGCGAGGTTCATCAGGACGCCGCCCGGTGCTTGGCGCGCCGGCCCGCGGGGCTCACCAGCGGCGTGGCCGCGAAGCGGGAGACCAGCCGGCGCAGCTCCTTGGTCATCGGGTCGCGGCGGCCGCTCTCCAGCAGCGGCACGCCCTGGTTGGTCGACGCGGGCACCGCCGCCGACCGCGGCAGGACGACGTCCACGCCGGTGCCGATCGTCGTCTCGACGTCCCGGACCGACAGGCCGCCCTTGGGGTCGGCGAAGTTCATCACCACGTGCCGGCCGGCGGGGATCATGCACAGCTCCCGCAGCACGTCCAGCTCCTTGCGCAGCCCGCGGACGCCGGGGACGTCCATGCTGCTGAGCATCACCACGTCACTGGCCCGGTCGAGTGCGGCGAGGGTCTGCTCGGACAGCCCGGGAGCGGTGTCGACGACGACGTAGCGGAACTCCCGGGCCAGCCGCGCGAGCAGCAGGCTGACGTCGTCGGCGGTGACGGTGTCCCCCGCGGCCGGTGAGTCCGACCCGCAGACCGCGTAGAGACCGCTGGGGTGCTGGGTGAGGAAGGTCTTGAGCACCATGGTGTCCTGGCTCGCCGGCCCCTGGACGGCGTCCGGGAGCGTGTACTCCGGCACCAGGCCCAGGGCCGAGGCGACGTCACCGAACTGGACGTCCAGGTCGACGAGCACGGTGGACTGCGGCGCCGACGAGGTCAGGCCGATCGCCAGGTTGGTGGCCACCGTGGTCTTGCCGACGCCGCCCTTCGGCGAGGCCACCGTGATCACCCGGCCGGTGTACCGGGCGGAGTCCTCGACCGGGCGCAGCGCCCGGCGGCGGCCCGCGGCGGCCGAGGCAGCCCGCTCGAGCGCACCCCGGATCTCGGCCACGTCGGCGGCGGGGTCGAGCAGGTCCCGGATGCCCGCGCGCATGGCCTCCTGCAGCAGTGCCGGCTCCGGCCGAGCCACGAGCAGGACGCTGATGCCGGGGCACTGGACGTCCAGCCGGGCAGCGAGGCCCAGCACCTGCTCCGCCGGGGCGTCAGGGCCGATCACCAGCACCTCGGGCAGCTCGCCGTCCAGCAGCTGCTCGAACAGGCGCGCCGGGTCGCCGGGCAGCCGCCCGGCGGGCAGCACGTGCACGTCGCCGTCGGCGGCCGCGAGCACCCGCTGGCAGAGGTCGTCGGCCGCGGCCGCGAGCACCACGCGACTCATGAGTAGTCCTTTCCGTACACGTTGTCCGGGGTGATGACCTCGGTGCCGTCGACGTCGGCGTCCTCGGGCTCGAGGGAGAGCCAGAGGGTGCCGTGCTCGGCGCCGAAGACGACGCCCTCGGCCTGCTCCGCGGTCAGCGCCAGGGTCACCAGCAGGCTGCCGGTCGGCACCGCGCTGGCCGCCGAGGCGGTCGCGGTGTCCGCCTCGGGGTCGGCCGGCGCCGGCGCGCCCTGGACCTGGGTGACCAGCACCCGGTGCAGCACGGCGTGGGTGGAGATCGGCTCGGCCTGCGAGATGAAGACGCCCACCTCGTCACCGGCGACCAGCCGTCCGCCGACCGCCCGCTGGGGGTCGAGCAGCACGCTGACCTCCTCCGCCCCCGCCGGGACGGCCACGGTGCCGGGGGCCTGCAGGCTCTCGGGCGCGGCGAAGCGGCTGGCCAGCAGCTGCTCGCCGGTCTGCAGGTCGACCGTGGCGACCTCGCCGGCCAGGTCGCCGAGGTCGGTGACCCGGCCGTCCACGGCTGCCTTGGCGGGCAGCTGCTCGGTGCGGACCAGGTCGCCCAGGTCCTCGGCCGGCGTGCCCGCAGGCACGGGCTGGTCCACGACGAGCACCGGGACGGTGCTCATCCCGGCCATGGCGCGCTGGTCGGCGCCCGAGGCGTAGGCCACCAGGACGACCGTGCCCACCAGGGCGAGGACGAGAGCCGCCAGGGCGGCGAGGAGTCGACGTCTCATTCCGGGCGCCCCTATCGGATCAGTTCGAGCACCGAGGCGCCGAGGGACGGCGCGTCGGAGCTGTAGGAGAAGGCCTCGGAGAGGTCCACGAGGCGGGTGAAGTAGCCCGACACGCAGCGCTCGTTGCCCGAGCACGGCTTCGGCGTGGTGTCGAACTGCCCGCCGAAGGAGTAGCCGGTGATCCGGAACGCCGCATAGCCGAAGACGTGGTACCAGGCGTTGGACCCCGTGGCCCCCGAGCTGTCGAAGAGCGGCAGCAGCACCGTCTTGCCGACCCAGGAGCTGATGTAGGCCTGGGAACAGGTGTTCGGCGGGGTGTTGCCGGTGGAGGAGTACGTGCGCTGGTTCCGGGCGCTCGCCGCGGCACACTTGTCGGCCGGCGTGTCCAGGTAGGCGAACCCGCCGGGGACGACGTTGTTGGACGGCCCGGTGCAGCCGACCGTGTTCGAGGTCTTGGTGAAGTAGATGGTGCGCACCGTGCTGCCCGAGGGCAGGCCCCCGCCGGTCTGCTGGAGGAACTCGCACCAGGAGAAGGTCAGCGGGAGCACGGCCGTGCCCCGTTCCGGCCCACCCCAGGCGACCGTCGCCGACGCCGTCACCCGGGTCGAGTCGTGACCGATGACGGGCGCGAACCAGTGCTGGACCGGGTCGCTGCCGTTCACCGTGACGCGCAGCGGGCTGTTCTGCAGGACGGGAGGCGCAGCGCTGGCCCCGTCGTTGTTCGCGGTGACGAGCGAGGAGGCGGTGGCGGTCATGTTCCCGCAGGCACCGCGCGCGCAGTCCGCGGCGACGGCCAGGGCCGCGGCGTCGGCGGCGACCTGGAGCCGGGCGCGCTCGGCGTAGAGCGCGCCGACGTCGACGGCGATGGCGGCGAAGCCGATCACCGGGATCATCAGCAAGGACAGGACGACGGCCACGGCACCCCGCTCGGGGTGGCCGGCGAGCCGTCGGGTGAGCACCCGGGTCAGCCGTTGCACCGCATGACCCCCGTTCCGGTGAGGTTGAGACCGGTGCCGAAGAAGCCGGTCAGGTAGGGCATCCGGTAGCTGATCGTCACCCGGATGTTCGTGCTGCCACCCGTCGTCGGGCAGGCCGTCGGCGTGAAGACGATCTGCGCGTTCGTGACGGTGGGGCTGAGCGAGGCGGCCGCGTCCCGCACCGCCGTGCGGGCGGCCACCGGGTCGTTCTGCAGCGCCATCGCCCGCACACCCTCACGGGCGGCGGCGGAGAGGGTGCCCTGCACCTGGAAGGCGTGCCCGAACTCGGCGATGCCGAGCACCAGCACGATCAGCAGCGGGAGGATCAGCGCGAACTCGACCGCGTTCGCCCCGCGCTCGCCGCGCAGTCCTCGGGTCATCCGTGCCACCTCCTCCCCGCTGTGCAGCGGCGCGGCGGTCCCCCGTGGGGACCGCCGCGCCGGGCAGCCGCTACTGACGTCGGGTGGTCGAGGTCAGCTGCCGGCGGCGGGCGCCGCGGCCTTGGCCGGGAGGGCGTCCTTGATGGTCTCGAAGAGGCCGTTCAGCTTGCCGCCGAGCAGACCGACGGTGGCGATGATGGCGACGGCGATCAGGCCGACGAGCAGGCCGTACTCGACAGCGGTCGCGCCCTTCGCGTCCTTCTTCAGCCGGTCGGAGGTGAAGGCCATGAAGGTGTACAGGGTGGTGTAGAGCTGCGTCACGGAGGACTCCTGGGTGGTGTCTGCCGGCTGGACCCGGGTCGGTTGACCCGGCCGTGCGGCTGCTCCCCGACCATCGGGCCTGGCCGCCAGGGCCTTGAGCGACTCCACCCGTACGTGCCGGACCCTTACACCGTCCGAGTGCTCTCGGTCATGGCTCAATCACTCTCTGTTCAGATGATGATGACCAGCCGGTGACGGTCAGGTGACCGCGAGGGCCATGGTGAGGGCGGCTCCGACCAGCATCGCCGGACCGAAGGGCAGGTCGCTGTCCCGTCGCACCCGCCCCAGGGCCAGCAGCACCAGCGCCAGCAGGGCCTGCACGACGAAGCCGGCCACCGCGCCGACCAGGACCACTCCCCACCCCAGCCAGCCGAGGAACAGGCCGAGCACCGCGGCCAGCTTGACGTCCCCCATGCCCAGCCCGCTCGGTGAGACGAGGGCCAGCACCAGGAACACGACGAAGAGCACGGCCGCGCCGAGGACCGCCCGCAGCAGGTCCGTCCAGCTCCCCTCGATCGCGGCGGCGACCAGCAGCAGGGCCGCGCCGGAGACGAGCGTGGGCAGGACCACCCGGTTCGGCAGCAACCGGTGCTGCAGGTCGATGACCGTGAGGAGCACGCCGGCCACCGCCAGGAGCAGGAAGGCCGGGAGCTGCCAGGAGGCGCCCCACGCGACGACGACCAGGACGGCGAGCAGCGCCGTCCCCACCTCCAGCAGCGGCCGCCGGACGGCCCGCGGGCCGGGTCCCACGAGGACGGTCCGCAGCGGGACGTCGTCCGGCCAGGGGAACCGGCCGGCGAGCCGGTTCACCAGCCCGCCGGCACAGGACCCGAGCCCCGCCGCGGCGGCGCAGGCGAGCACCAGGGTCAAGCTCACGGCAGGGAGCCGGGGATCGCGACACGCACGACGGCCACCCTCGCACGGGCGGGCGACCGCGCCGTCGAGGCAGCGCCGTTGCGCGGGGCGTCAGTGCCCGGTGGGCTGACCGCGGACGGGGCCGAGCAGCCGCTCGATGATCCGCCGGTCACCCGGCCAGGCGTCCAGGAGCACCTCCCGCGGCACCTGCCGGCCGGCGTAGCGCAGCGCCAGCGCGACCACGACGACGTCGTCCAGGGGACCGATCACCGGCAGGAACTCCGGGATCAGGTCGATCGGCGAGAGCACCCACAGCCCCGCGACGACCAACGCCACCCGCACGCGCCGGGGCACCGCCGGGTGCCGGCGCAGCCGCCGGACGGTCGTGGCACAGGCCGGCAGGAACCGGGCCAGCTCCTTGGCGGTGCCCTCCGGGAGCCGGCGGGCGAGCACCACCAGCACGACCCAGCTCAGCAGCAGGACGGCCGCACCGACGCCCAGTGCGGTCAGCCAGCGGGTGAGGTCCACCCGGCCATCGTCGCGCAACCGACCTCAGCCGGTCCCTCGGGCCGCCGAGGTCAGCGCTGGGCAGCCGGTTCCGCCACCGAGGCGCCCGAGGCCGGGCGGGCGTCGTCCCGCTCGTGCACGGCGAGCGCCGGGTCGCGCTCCTCCCCGACCGTGGGCTCCTCCTTGAGCTGACCGCGCCGGTGGTCCCAGACGTCGCGGGCGATGACCTGGATGATGCTGGCCACCGGGATGGCCAGCAGCGCACCGAGCACGCCGACCAGCTCCACGCCGACCAGGATCGCGATGATCACCGTCAGCGGGTTGACCTTGACCGTGCGGGCGAAGACCAGCGGCTGCAGCAGGTGGTTCTCCAGCTGCTGGTAGAGCAGGAAGAAGACCAGCACCGCGATGCCGGCGGGGACCGAGTGCAGGAAGCCGGCCAGGACCGCGACGATCCCGCCGATGGTGGCGCCCACGAGCGGGATGAGGTCGGCGATGCCGACGAAGAGCGCGATCAACCCGGCGAAGGGGACACCGGCGATCAGCAGCACCACGTAGGTGAGCACCCCGCAGATGAAGCTGATCAGCAGGTTCCCCGACAGGTAACCGGTGACCGACTTGGCGCAGTCGGTGGCCACCCGGCGGATCCGCGTGCTGGTGTGCGGCGAGAAGAGGGCCAGCGTGCCGTCGACGATCTTGGGGCCCTCGAGCACCATCAGGTAGGCCAGCACGATCACGGTGACCAGGCCGGTGACGCCGGTGGCGATGCCGCCCAGCACCCCGGCGGCCGGGGTCGTCAGGCCGCTGGCGAAGTCGCTGATCTTCTGCTGGTTGTCCTGCACCCACTGCAGGGCGTTGGTCCGCTCCAGCAGGTCCCCGATCGGGCCACGGCCGTTGCGGGCGTCGTCGACCAGGCCGGGCAGCTGGCCGGCCACCTTGGTGCCCTCCTGCGCCAGCGGGACGGCGAAGGCCGTGATCAGGGCGGCGAAGAGGATGAACGCGACCAGGAAGACCAGCAGCGTGGCCAGCGACCGGCGCCTGCCCTTGAACACCGTCCGCTGCACCCATCCGACGACCGGGGCGAGGGCGACGGCGAAGAACGCGCCGACCACGCACCAGGTGAGGATCTGGCGGGTCTCCAGCAGGACGTACAGCAGCAGCGCCGTCGCCAGCAGGAGGCCGATCGTGGCCAGGATGGTGCGGGTGGGCACCGGGGGCTGGACCCGGGACGCAGGAGGAGAGCTCACCAACAGGTTGTGCCCACGCGGGTTTACGGGGTAAACGCAACCGTCGGCACGTCGAGCACGGATGCGTCCGTCACCTGGGACCGGTGCCCTCGGTTCCCCGGCGCTCACGCACGGTCCACGCCCGGCGGTGGTGCCGGCCGCTGACCTCACCCTCCTTGACCACGGGCTCCCGCCCGGGCCAGGTTGCCTGTGCGGGAGCTGGACGGGACCGACGTCGAGGGAGACGACGATGACCAGAGGCGTGCGGGTGGCGGCGGCGGGGGCGGCGCTGGCCGTCGCGGCGGTCGTGCTGCAGGGATCGCTGGCCGACGCCAGTCCGGGTCCCTCGGGCCCCGGAGAGGGCGGGGGCCAGGTGCTCGAGTTCGACGTCCAGTTCAGCCCCTTCAACCTGACCGACCTGGGCGATCCGGGCCCGACGCCCGGCGACCCCATCGTCTTCAACGACGTCCTCCTGGTCGACGGCACACCGGTCGGCCACGAGGTGGGCAGTTGTGTCGTGGTGGACGTCGCCGGTCCGCTGGCCTCGTGCACCGCGGTGATCACCCTGGACGCCGGCGGCACGATCGCGTACTCGCTGGAGAACGCGCCGCCACCGCGCAAGGTGCTCGCCGTCACCGGCGGCTCGGGCCCCTTCCGAGGCGTCGACGGCGACGGCCTGCTGGTGGAGAACGGGGACGGCACGGGGGTGCTGACCCTGTACCTGGACGACGACGACTGACCGGTGGGGTCGGCGGGGACCGTGTGACCCGCGAGACGGACGGGTGCGACACGGGCCTCCGACGTGCCCGCCCCCGGTGGACGCTCTGCCTACCGTCCGTCCATGCGCGAGAACCGACGTCCTCCGGTCCCGAACTCCACTGCCCGGCTGCACCAGCTGACGCTGATCGCCGCCGCCCGGGTGAGCGCCGCCCGAACCACGTCGAGGCAGCAGGTCACCGACATCGTCCGCGTCACCGTGGACAACGAGGTCGACACCGGCACCATGAAGGCCATCGTCGCCGACGTCGCGCCCGACTCCCTGCGCTGACTCGATCGGCTCCGCCGCCGTGCCCAGCGGTCCTGGGGACGCCGTGCCGGTCGGCAGTGGCAACCAGAATGGCGCTGCCCACGGGAGAGATCATTTCTGAGCGCGCCCAAGACCCTTCTCGCTCATTGCTCTGAAACCGTTGCTGTGCGTTTGTCCCGGGTCATTTCCGGTAGCACTCGGGCCAGTTGGTGCTACTGCTGGTGACGGAACAGTGTGCCGGGAGGAAAGTGCCGGAGAAATGGCGATCTGTGTGGTCTCGAAGCCCCGGCTGAGTGCTTACCATTCGCCCGTTCGTCTTCACGGGGGTCCCTGCTCGTAGCACGCGCACGGTCGTGAGCACGCCCCTGTCGGGTCGGGCACCACCACGGAGATGCGTCATCCCACGAACAGGAGCAGTGCCATGCGACGAAGCCTGGCAGTAGGCGCCCTCGCGGCGGCCATCATCGGCACGGGCGCGAGCCCTGCCTGGGCAGGCGGCGGGGAGGACTCGGGCGGAGGCGAGTGGGTCCCCGTCGAGCAGCTGATCCCGGACTATTACGGGACGACCGAGACGAACGCCTGCGGCACCACGGTCACCGTCGCGGCCGGCGACGTCCGTGAGGTCGAGGTCCGCGAGACGGAACTCCCAGACGGCACCGTCGTCACGGACTTCCGAGGCGCCGCGACGCTGGACCTCACCCGCGAGTCGGACGGGGCGACCATCGACGAGCTGGACATCAGCGGTCCGGGGCACCAGGTGGTCTCCGCGGACGGCACCTCTGTCGACATCACGCTCGAGGGGGCGTCACTGCTGTTCCCGCAGCCCGGCGACGAGCACTTCTTCGCAGCGGTGGGGCTGCCCGACCTGGCGTACTACAAGCACGGCGAGGTCACCCTGCACGTGGCGATCGACCCGGAGACCGGGGAGACGACGTCACTCGCGGCGGACGTGCACGCGCGGGTGGTCGACCTGTGCCGGTGGCTCGACCGCGGCTCCGGTCACGGCGGCCGGCACTGACAGTTCGCCGTCCGAAGAGTCGTCGACAGCGGACGACGTCGCCCATTCCGCGATGTGACCGAGCAATCGCGGAGAGGCGGAGATCGACGACCGGCGCCAGGATCACCTGACGACCGGTCACCGCAGGAGATGTGCACCGCCATCTCCACCCGCCTCGGGTGGGAACTCGTACGGTGACCATTCCCGGTGCAGTGACCATGTGCGTTCTCGGGTCGAACAGCACTGCGGTGATCGGCCGTCGGGACGACACGCCCCCCGGACTCCCTGCGAGCCGAGGGCCGTGTCGCCGCACCGGACTGGAGACCCCGGCCGGCCCCGGACGGACGGGGGCCATGCGCTTCGCGGTGCACTGCGGTGTCGAGGTCGAGGGCGTTCAGCCGAACGACTCGCAGCTGCCGTCCCCGGCGCCGTCGATGACCAACACCGTGCCATCGGTCTCGGCCAGGGCGACATGGCCCACCCGGGGCCGGGTCAGGGAGTCGGCACTGCTCCAGGCGTTGGTCGCGAGGTCGTAGGTGTGGCAGTCGGACCGCAGCCCGCCGGGTCCCTCCCCACCGACGACCAGGACCGAGCCGTCCGGCAGCAGGGTGGTCGTGTGCGCGTCCCGTCGCTCGCTCAGCGGCTCCTGGAGGCTCCACACGCCTGTCGAGCTCGTCCAGCGCTCCACCACATCGGTGTACGGCTGGGCACCCACGGCGCTGCCGGACACCATCAGGGCACCACCGTCGGGGAGCGCGACCAGGCTCTGGCCGGACCTGTCGGTGCTCATGTGCGGCACGGTCAGGTCGCCCACCGGTTGCCAGCCGCCCGTCGCCGGGTCGTACACCTCGCACTCGCGGGTCAGGAACTCGACCGGCCCGCCGCCCCCGCCGATCCCGAAGCAGATCCCCGCGGTCAGCAGGATCCGGCCGTCGGACAGCTGACAGTTCAGGGACTGACGGCGAGCCGTGTGCGGCGAGGGGAGCACGTCGACCTGACCGGTGGTGAGGTCGACGGCGCGGAACTCCATGTCGTCGAGCAGCGCCTCGGGGAAGCAGAGGACCAGCAGCTGATCGCCCAGGGGCCAGGCGCCGTCGACCCCGGACATGAACGGCGGCATGATCGTCTGCGTCCACTGCTCCGTGGCCGGGCTCCAGGTCTCCAGGACGGTGTCCTGCCCCGGCTCGTCCCCGCCGATGAGTGCGGCTCCGTCGCCCACGGCGACGAGCAGGCCGAACTGGTGGGGGTGGTGGAGTGCTCCGGTGGGGGTCCACTGGCCGGACTGCGGGTCATGGAGCTCAGCCGTCAGGAGCGGCGAGCCCTGCATGTCGCGGCCGCCGGCGACCAGGACCCGCCCGTCGGCGAGCAGCGCGGCGGCTCGCAGGTCTCGGCTGACGCTCATGGAGCCGGTGAGCGTGAAACCCGGCATGACGACCTCCCGGTGCAGGACGGTCCACGGACCCCTGGGCGCGTCCGGTCGGTGCCGGGTCGACCACGGGGACCGCGTGGGCTGACCCCTTCATGCTCGGGCGTCTGCGCCTCGGCGACGTCACCAGCGCGTCACCGCCCGGCTGACGGCGGCCGAGCGAGACGTCCTGCGGCTCGATCTGAGCACGAGGCCGACGATCGAGGCACCCCACACGCCCGCCGGAGAGGGCGGGCGTGTGGGATGGGGATCAGTCAGCTGCTCAGCAGTAGGCCGGGTACGTCTCCGTGACCTGGCCGGTGCAGAACGAGAAGTACAGCGTGCCCCCGTCGAAGTACTGGGAGACGGTGTTGCCGTACCTGTTCTCCTCCGACTCGGGATAGCCCAGGCGCCCACGCTCGTAGCCGCGGGCCGCCCAATAGCCGTAGAAGGCACCGCTGACGCTGTGCGGCTCATCAGGGATGGACTTGTACACGTCCGGCTCGTAGATCGCCCCGTACTGGAACCGCTGGAACGTCCCGCCGGCCGCGGCAGGTGCCGGCTCGGACGCGGGATAGCCGAGCGGCCCGCGCTCCCAGTTGAGCGAGTCCCAGAGCCGGTAGAACGAGCCATCGACGGTGTGCGCGCCGGTACTGGGCGACCAGTAGAGCGTGCCGCCCTGGTAGCTCTGCATCACGCCGCCGTTGAGCGGGACCTCGTTGGTCGCGGGATAACCGAGGCGGCTGTTCTCCCAACCGCGGGACGCCCAGTACTGGTAGAACGCACCGCCCACGGGGTGAGCGCCGGTGCTCGGGCTCCAGTAGATCGCCTGGCGGGTGAAGTTGTTGAAGGCCCCGCCCTGGTTGGCCAACGGCGTCTCGCTGTTCAGCGGATCGCCCGGGGCCTTGCCCAGGCGGAGCCACTCGGCCTCGATCGCGCCACGGACGTCCTGTGGCCCGTTGGGGCCGGGGTAGATGGCCGCTTGGGCCGTGGCAGGGGCGGCCAGAAGGCAGACCACCGCCACGACCAGGACGGCTCGGACTCGCACAAGTGCTCGCACGACAACTCTCTCCTCGAGGAGTCGTGAACGCATGACCCGTTCACGACTGGCGGACCCTGACGTTACTGATCACCACGTGCCCGCGGCCCGGTGGTCTGTCAGGGGCTGAACTCACGCGAGTTGCGGTGATCACGAGAACCGCGCCCCGTTCGTGACGCCTGCCTCGACTGGCGCGGGCACCAGGGAGGGGGGCTCGGTACAGAGTGGGCTGACGGAGAGGCCGCGTCACCAGGACCGCGACGAGTTCACCCGTCCGGGCCGTGTGGTTCCCCGACGTGGTGGAGGCTTCCATCGTGTCGTCCCGGTGTGCGAGGGGACGCTCTTCCACGACCTGCGGCACTCCACGCTGCCGCGCTGATCACGGCGGGCCTGCACTGCGAGGCCGTCCAGTCCTCGTCCGGGGCACGACACCGTCGCCGAGACCATGGACACCTCTCCCCCACACCGGAGACCACGAGTGCGGGTCACTGGACCGCCTGATCAGCGGGGGGCTGTCGTGCCCTGTCCTGCCCTCTGTCCAGTGGGTCGTGTGCAGGTCCGGCGTGGGACGACGGACGAGTCGGCCTGTACGCCGGGCACAGTTCGCCGGTGTTGGACTGTTCATGGATTTCGTCGAATATGACGGTTGACCAGCGGATTCTTTGTCGGACGCCACTGGCAAGTAATGGTCAGATTCAGCTGAGTTGCGGACTATCTGCGGACTGGCTGCGGACTCATGGCAGAGGGTCCCCCTCTCGATCTCGCTGGGGGGCGACGACGTCGCTCCACAGCCGGTCGAGGATGCCGGCTGGGACGGGTCGCCCGAAGGGCGCTTCGCGTCCCTCCGGGATGGGCTTTCGGCCCACCCTTCACCCGACGCGCCCCAGCCGGATTGGGGCGGTTGTGGAGAGCGACCAGGGCTGTGCGGATGGGCCGGAGTGATCACCACAAGGGATCCCTCAACGGGTCGGCTACCTCCCGGTAGCAGGAGCTACCAGGTCGGAAATTCTCCGCCAACACGTCCGCGTGCACCGGAAGAGTGCGGGAGGTCTGCAGCTGACGCTCGCGTGAAGCATCCTTCGTCTGCGTCGAGCCGGTCGTACGCCGCAATCCGGTGCTCCCGATGGTGTGATGCCGCGTCCGCCATCGCGGCGGATGGTTTCGGGCGTTGGCACCCTGTAGACGGAACCCGCGCGCGGCCTAGGGAGCCGGCCGGGGGCGTATCGGGGGTCGAGCGGGTCCAGGCCTTCGTCGGCGCCGTCCTTGACCCAGAACTGGTGCATCATCATGTGGTCTTCGTGGCTGCTGTTGTGGCAGTGCAGCGTGTATCGGCCGGTGTGCGGCCCGAACCGGACGGCGATGCGGACCAGTTCCCTCTCGCCGAGGTAGACCACGTCCTTGGGTCCGTCCTCGCAGGAGGTCGGAGGGCGACCGTTGCGGTCGAGCACCCGGAAATCGACGAGGTGCAGGTGGACGGGGTGGAACCAGCGGGAGGAGGGGTTCTCCAGCTCCCAGACCTCGACGGTGTTGCGCTGGGGCTCGGCGATGGCCTGCCGGAATCCGGAGTTCTCAACGTCGGTCCAGGTCAGGCCGTTGATCGCCATCTCCCCGCCGCGTTGCTCGAAGCGGAGGCGGCGGGTGGTCACCGCGTCGGCGGGGTCGAGTGCCAGCACTCCCTGCGGGTCCACGGTGGGCCACTCGTCCTCGCGCAGGACAGTGTCCGGGCCGCCGGGGTCGGTGCCGACCCGGAAGGCCATCACCTGGCCAGTGTGCCCAAGGACAGCGGCCTGGCCAATTTGCCGCTGCACGACTTCACCCAGAAGTAGATCTGGTGCGCCATCGTCGCCCTCGCCGGCGACCTCCTGGCCTGGATGCAGACCCTCGCCCTGACCAGGCACGCGGCCCGGCGATGGGATCCCAAGCGCCTCCGGCTGCGGCTGCTCTCCATCGGCGGCCGTCTCGCCACGACCGGCCGACGGGCCTGGCTCCACCTGGCCGGACCCGTTCACCGGCCTGGTCCTCGACGGCCTCCGCCGCCTCGACGCTCTGGCCGCCCCCGGCTGAACACGGCGACAGCGACTCGACGATCCCCGCAGCACCCGGGCCCGTGGAACCCGGCGACCTCGCCCCAACGACACGGGGCCATCCGTCACACCCCGGACGCAAAATTACCGACCACGGCGGTCAAACCCCCGCCGACCGACTCACGCGAACGAGCCATGCAAGATCCGGGCTAGGCCTCGTTGGTCAATGCGCTGGCAAGCAGGTAGTTGGGGGAGCGGTCGAGGTTGTGGCGGCTGCGGTCGTAGCGCCGCGTGGTGCGCGGGTCGGCGTGACCGAGGGCGTCTTGTACGTCCTGGAGCGCAGCGCCCAGGCGCAGTGACTCGGTCGCATACGAGTGGCGCAGGCTGTGCGGGCTGACGCCGGCGGGCAGGCCCGCCGTCTTGCAGAGCCGCAGGAGCTGCTCGTAAGCGAGCTTGTAGCCGTAGCGGTCGTGGCCGTTGGTCGCGAGAAAGATCGGCCCGTCACTGCGCTCCTCGAGGTACTCATCGAGCGCGCGCACCACGGGCGGGGCGAGCGCCACGCGGGCGGTCTGCCGCCCTTGCGCATTACCTTGAGCACCCGGTGGCCGTGGTCGTGTCCGTAGTCGCGGACGTCGGCACCGAGTGCCTCGGAGATCCGCAGCCCGCAGAAGGTCAGCACCGACACCAGCGCGGCCGACCGTCGCGAGTGCGCGCTCGCCGCGGTGAGCAGACGACACAGCTCGTCGGCGGTGAGGCCGACCGCTTTGGACTGGTCGGAGACCTTGCGTCGACGAACCGAGGCGGCGGGGTGTGGGTGAGCACCTGGGCGTCATGCACGCCGAAGTCGTAGAAGCCGGCCACGGCTGAGAGCTTGCGCGCGACCGTCGCCGCCGTTGCCGGCCGTCCGGTGCGGGGCTGCGGTGTCGAGGTCAGGTGACGCACCCAGGGTCGACGTGGTGGCGCTCAGCCGCGAGCGGGTGGCCGCCGGGTTGCGCGCACCACTTCGCCCAGGCTCCAAGGTCGCGTCGGTAGGCCGTCGCCGTCTTGTCGGCGTGGCCAACAAGCCAGCCGGCGGCGAGGCGCTGGAACGGATCGTCGTCGCTCGTCCCCGGCAGCCGACCGAGGGGAGCGGGCCGGACGGCGGGCAGCCGAGCGTCGATTACCGGGGCGATGGGGACGAGCGTCACGGAGCTGTCTCCTTGAAGGTGGGCACACTCAAGTCGCGGATCGCATTAGGCCAGCAGGCCACGACCGCTCCCCAACTACCTGCTCGCCACGGCGCTGACAGAGGACTGAGGCCGACCGGCAACTGATCCACGTACTCCGGCACCCGGGTCCTGCGCACGAGGCGGCGTCCCGCGTTCGTCTCGTATAGGTGGCCTGAGACAGCGGGAAGGGCCGTTCGTTTTACCACCTTCACGAGGAGGGTGGATTGAATCGCGGTACGGTCGGCTCTTGATCGGAGACTTCTCGTTGGGCGTCCTTCAGGGCGTGCTCGCGGGTATATCCGGCGCCTTCGGTCGGCGGCCGGCCATACGCCTCCGGATAGAGGTACATGCCACGTTCGTCGGCGGGTTTGTCCTCTTCAACAGGTACTGGCTTCATGGTCGCGAACGCATCACTGCGGACACCGGTTACCTGCCATGAGACGGTGGTGTTGGGTCTGTCGGTCATGATCGAAAACTGATTGTTTGTGATCTCCTCTGATACGATCGCCTGAGTGAAGAGGTGACCGATCACTGTCAGTTGGTACCGGAAGTCGCGGTTGAGTGCCTCGAAATAGTTCGGCAACTGCACCGTGGCATTACCATCATCGTCCGTGGTAACGGCACCGCTGTAGACGTTGAGCATGTCCGGCGACTCGACGAACGAATGCGAGAGGTTGCGGTTCTGAGGGTCCAAGGGGTGGTCGATTAGGAATCCGCCCGAGGCCTTGGTGAGAGTGCCATTTACGTGGACCGTGCCGTTGAAGAACCCGGCATAGCCGCTCGTGCTCTTTCCCCATACTCCGTAGGCGCTTGGTCCATTGTTCGCCTCACCGATCACGCCGTTGCTATTGGTCCCTTGGGCGAGTCCATAGACTCCTGCAGCGGTGTTACTGTTCAGCGAACTTTGTCCCTTAACCCCGTTGCCGGTGTCGGTGTCGCCCCAAACGCCATCTCCCGTGTAGCTTCTACCATGGACTCCAGTTCCCCCGCGCCCATACACCCCAGTGCCGGCAGTCTCCACCGCTGTGACGGAGATCAGCCCGTAGCTACCGCCGGTGCAAGAAACACCTGACCAACTTATTGACTCGGCATGCACGCCACTTGCGTTGGGGCCGACTGCTAGCGCTACCACACCGGGGCCGGTGCCGATGTTGTCTCCGAATACTGCAGGTCGTTCCCCGTTTGCACGGCCGGCGGTGCCGTATCCGCCGCTCATGTTCTCGCCATACACACCGCTCGCGTCGGTGAAGAAGGATTCGCCTTGGACACCATTTCGATTGATACTGGTGCCCTGGACTCCATTGCCTTGGTTACTAGTTCCGAGCACACCGGAGTTGAGGGTACTTTCGCCTAGCACGCCAAAGCCTTGCCCGTTCCCCCGCGACCTGGCAACTAAGGCATGTCCTTGACCCGGTGCACCGGGGGTGCTGAGAGTGTTCTCAACGGTTAGGGTGCCTTGGCCGGCAACGGAGGTCACCGCAGAGGTCAGAGTGGTGAACTCACCAACCGAATTGTTTATCCCCGCAGTATTTGAATTGTTGCCAAACAGCATGTTTCCGCTTGCCATTGTGTCAACCCCCAAGGTCCTTTGGTTCAGTCG
Source organism: Geodermatophilaceae bacterium URHA0031 (assembly GCA_000620205.1). Classification (GTDB taxonomy): domain Bacteria; phylum Actinomycetota; class Actinomycetes; order Mycobacteriales; family Geodermatophilaceae; genus Modestobacter. The sequence continues at coordinate 425,052 of JHVP01000003.1, forward strand.
ACAAACAAGGTGTTAACCTACTCCAGGTTCGCGGAGCCCCGCAAGGGTCGAAGGCAACAACACGGTCGAACGCCGGCGAGAGTTGCTGCTATTTGTTCGTATCTGACGTCTGTTCCGTCTTGCGAAGCCGTGGATGGGTGGCCTTGGCGATGACAGTGTCGGGGTCCTTGGTCCAGGTGAACGGGGTGCAGCGGCCGTTCCAGGCGCCGATGAAGCGCTGGATGGCGGCGATGAGGTCGGCCACGGTGGGGAAGTTGCCGCGGCGCAGGGCCTGGCGGGTGATGATCGAGAAGAACGCCTCGACCAGGTTCAGCCAGGAGCCCGAGGTCGGGGTGAAGTGCAGGGTCACCCGCGGGTGGCGGGCCAGCCAGGCGCAGACCGCGGGGTGGTTGTGCGTGGCGTAGTTGTCGACCACCACATGCAGCTGCCGGCGGGGATAGGCGGCGGCGACCTGCTTGAGAAACCTCAGGAACTCCTGGTGGCGGTGCCGGTCGGTGCAGGCCTCGGTCACCTTGCCGGTGGCCACCTCCAGCGCGGCGAACAGCGTGGTGGTGCCGTGGCGGACGTAGTCGAAGCTGGCCCGCTCCGGCGATCCGGGCCGGACCGGCAGCACCGGGGCCGTGCGCTCGAGCGCCTGCAGCTGCGGCTTCTCATCCACGCAGAGGACCACCGCGCGCTCGGGCGGATGTAGATAGAGCCCGACGACGTCGCGGACCTTGCCCTCCAGCTGCGGATCGGTGGAAAACTGGAACGTCTCTGATCGCCACGGCCGCACGCCGAAGCGGTGCCAGATCCGCGCGACCGTGACGTGCGAAATCGGTGTCCCCTCGGCCGCGAGGGAAGCAGCCAGCAGCCGCGAGGACCAGTGGGTGGCGCCGTACTGGGTCGGCGGTGCGGTGAGGGTCAGCTCCAGCACCCGATCGCGCAGCGCCTCGGGCAGCGGGGACGGTTTGCCCGGCCGCGGCAGGTCCTCCAGCCCGACCAGCCCGGACTCGGCGTAGCGGCGCCGCCAAGTGACCACCGTCGGCTCGGCGCAGCCGACCGTGGCGGCAATCTGCTTACCCGGCATCCCGTCGGCAGCCAACAGCACGATCCGGGCCCGCTCGACCTCCCGGGCCGGCGCGCCCTTGGACCGCGCCCGCCGCTGCAACTCCCGCCGATCAGCCTCCGGAACCTCAACCGTTCGCACATGAGCGGCCATGAGGAATGGTCAACCCTCGGGCAACCGTACCTGCTCGTCATCCATGTCATGCCCACCCAGCACCGAGGATGAGCCCCATGTTCGAGCGCACCCCGCCGGCCGTCACCCCGACTACGCCCATCGGCCCCGACGTCGACCTCGAAGCCGAGGACGTCCGGCTGGTCGACGGAACCCGGCTTACCGAGGACAGGGCGGCGGAGATCGTCGATGAAGTCCGCCGCCGCGTCGGGCGACGTCCCTGACCGGCGAATCCGCCGCCTCACCACGGATCGCCTTCCGGATTACCCCGAGCGTCCGCGACCGGGCCGCTGAGATCGCCACCCGCGAGGGCAAGACCATCTCCCAGCTCGCCCGCGAGGCACTCGAGGAGCGGGTCGCCGCAGGCGAACGACGATCATGAGGGCGAGGCGACAGAGCGATGGCATCGATCGCCAGACGGCCTGACGGCACGTACCGGCCGCGCTTCCGCGACGCGTCCGGCAAGGAGCACGCCCGGCACTTCACGCGGAAGGTCGACGCCCAGCGGTGGCTCGACGAGATGACCGCTGCGATGGTCACCGGGCAGTACGTCGACCCCGCGCCCGGCCGGGTGACCCGAGAGTACGCCGAACGGTGGCGGGCCACCCAGGTGCACCGGCCGACCACCGCCGCCCACGTCGAGACCATGCTGAGCCGCCACGTCTACCCCAGGCTCGGCGACAAACGGCTCGGCTCGGTGCTGCCCAGCGACATCCAGTCCCTCGTCAAGCAGCTGTCCCTGACCCTCGCCCCGGCGACCGTGGGGGTGGTCCACCGGATCCTCGCGGGGATCTTCAAGGCTGCCGTACGCGACCGCCGGATCGTCGCGTCACCGTGCGAGGGCACCAAGCTGCCGAAGGTCCATCGGCAACGCATCGAACCGATGACGCTCGAGGCGGTGGGGGCGCTGACCGAGGCCATGCCGGAGAGGTACCGGGCGTTGGTCACCCTCGCGGCGGGCACGGGCCTCCGGCAGGGCGAGATCTTCGGCCTCACCGTCGACCGCATCGACTTCCTGCGCCGGCAGCTCACCGTCGACCGGCAGCTGGTCACCATGCCCGACCGTGCGCCGTACCTCGCGCCGCCCAAGACGCAGGCCTCCGTCCGAATCGTGCCACTCCCCCAGGTCGTCGTGGACGCCGTAGCGGGCCACCTCGCCACCTGGCCGACCGATCAGTTCATCTTCACCACGGAGCTTGGCGACCCGATCCGCCGCACGGCGTTCTCCGAGCGCATCTGGCACCCGGCGCTGAAGCGGGCCGGCCTCAGCGGGGTCACCATGCACGGCCTCCGCCACTTCTACGCCAGTCTGCTCATCCGGCACGGGGAGTCGATTAAGACCGTCCAGGCCCAGCTCGGGCACGCCAGCGCCGCCGAGACGCTCGACACCTACAGCCACCTCTGGCCCGACTCCGATGACCGGACAAGGGCCGCCGTTGACATCGTTCTGGGTCGAGTTGCGGACTTGGTGCGGACTGACGCCGCCCCCTGAGCGCGAAACCGCAGGTCAGCGGTAGGCGACGGACGAGTCGGCCTGTACGCCGGGTTCTGTCCCCGGGTGCCTCACGGCATCCCGATGAGCGGCCATCCATCTAGGCCTGCCGTTGCCGGCAGGCTCGAGCGGTCCACCCGCAGGCTCGGGCGGGCAGCCCTCGAACGCCTGCGCAGGACGGCGGCGAGCCGCCGTCCCTCTCGACCTTGCTCCGGGTGGGGTTTACCGAGCCACACCGGTCACCCGGTGTGCGGTGGTCTCTTACACCGCCGTTTCACCCTTACCAGTGCACGCACTGGCGGTCTGTTCTCTGTGGCACTGTCCCGCGGGTCACCCCGGGTCGCTGTTGGCGACCACCCTGCCCTGTGGAGCCCGGACGTTCCTCGGCGACGGGGTCTCCCCCGCCGACGCGACCGCCCAGCCGACTCGTCCGTCGTGCCGTCAGTCTAGAGGCCCGCTGGTCTGGACGCGGACGCCGTCCCCGAGGAAGGTCGGCGTCCGTCGACCCGGGAGGCACAGTGGCGGAGGCGAACCGGTCCTCGCAGCTCGGCATGAGCGTCGGTCGCCTGGAGGCCTTCAGCGACGGCGTCTTCGCCATCGTGATCACCCTGCTCATCCTCGACGTCAAGGTGCCGACCGAGGCGGCGGGCCACCTCGGCCGGGAGCTCGCCGCGCAGTGGCCGCAGTACGCCGCCTACCTCTCCTCGTTCCTGATCGTGGGGACCATCTGGCTGAACCACCATGCGGTCGTCTCCCTGCTGGCGCGCCTGGACCACGGCATCCAGGTGCACAACCTGCTGCTGCTCCTGCCGGTGAGCGTGCTGCCCTGGCCGACCGCCGTGCTGGCCGAGTACCTGCGCGACGGGACGACCGGCGACAAGCGGGTGGCGGTGCTCCTCTACGGGATCACCAGCAGCCTGATGGCGGTCGCCTTCAACCTCATGTGGCACTACCTGCTGCGGCATCCCGAGCTCCGCCGGCCGGAGGTCACCCGGGAGTCGCTGGCCGTCCGGAACCGGCGGTTCAACATCGGGCTGCTGAGCTACCCCGTCGTCACGCTGGTCGGCCTGATCAGCGTGCCGCTGTTCCTGGTGCTCGTCTTCGCCCTCGCGGTGCTCTACCTGCTGCCGACGCCGGAGTACCGCGTCGATCACCCCCAGTAGAGGCCGAAGCCGACCTCGCGCCCACCGTCCTCGGTCAGGGTCGCCATGTCGATCTGCCGACGTGCCTGCTCCTCGACCGGGTCGTCGGACAGTGCCGCCAGGTACCGGCGGTGCTCGGTGAGCGAGGCGACCGCCACCTCGACGACGGCGGAGACGTCGACGACGTGCCGCGGCTGCCCGGCGTGGACGGCGATGTACTGCACGCCCGACCACGGCGTCTCCCCCAGGTCGGGGAAGATCCACTCGTTGCCCGCGTCGGCGACCGCGTCGAGCACCGAGCGGGTCAGCGCCCGGTGGTCCGGGGAGTTCAGCGCTCCGGGCGTGACCTCGGGCGGGGTCCAGGTGTCACCGCCGTACATGGTGACCACGAGGTCCGGCCGGTGCCGGCGGATCGCGGCGGCGAGGTCCCGGCGCAGCGGCAGCCCGGGCTCCAGCACGCCGTCCCGGTGGTCCAGGAACTCCACCTCCGCCACCCCGACGACGGCCGCCGACCGCCGCTCCTCCTCCTCGCGCAGCGGCCCGGCCTCGGCCGGGGAGAGCCCGGCGATGCCGGCCTCGCCCCGGGTGGCGAGGAGGTAGTGGACCTCCTTGCCCGCCGCGGTCCAGACCGCGACCGCGGCCGCGGCGCCGTACTCGATGTCGTCGGGGTGGGCGGCGACGACCAGCGCGCGCTGCCAGTCGTCGGGGAACGGCGAGGAGGCCATGCGGGGAGTCTGCCCGGGCTCAGCGCGCGGCGGCAGGCTCCTGCGGCTCCTCCGTCGACTGCGCTGACCGGTGACCGCCGCTGGGCGCCCCGGCCCGCACCAGCCAGAACACCAGCACGCCGCCCACGAAAGCGGCCGCTGCGCAGACGAGGAACACGTCGCGCAGCCCGGCGGCGTAGGCGCTGTCCAGCAGGTCGGCCAGGCCGGCCCGCTGCTCGGCGGGCGCCGAGCCGATGAGCTGACCGGCCTGCCCGGCGGTCAGGGCCGACGCGGTGCCCGCCGGGTCCGGCGCTCCACCGTCCCGCAGGGCCGAGGTGGCCTGCGCGGTGAAGACGCTGCCGAGGACGGCCACACCGAGGGCGAAGCCGAGCTGGCGGGCGGTGTTGACCGCGCCGGAGGCCATCCCGCTGCGCTCCCGGGGCACGGTCGCCAGCGCCGCCGACGCCAGCGTCGGGTTGGCCACCCCGACCCCGATGCCGAGCACCGCGAGGCCGGGCACCAGCACCGTCCAGGACGAGTCGGCGTTGACCAGCGCGAGCAGCAGCGAGGCCACCCCGATGATGACCAGCCCGCCGCCGAGGACCAGTCGCGGCGCCATCGTCTGCAGGAACCGCCCGGCGAAGGCGGCGACCACGAAGCTGCACGCCGACAGCGGGATGAAGACCAGCCCGCCCTGCAGCGGTGAGAGCCCGAGCACCGACTGCAGCCACAGCGACGTGTACAGGCTGGCGGAGAAGGCGGCGCCGTTCAGCAGCAGCGCGCCCAGCATGATGCCGCTGAAGGAGCGGTTGGCGAACAGCGAGACGTCGAGCATCGGTGCCCGGCGGCCGCGCTCGACCAGCACCCACGCCCCGAGGACGAGCAGGCCACCGACCAGCGGCCCCCAGGCGGCCGGCGCGCTCCAGCCGTCGGCGGCGGCCCGGACCAGGCCGAAGACCACCCCGCCGGCACCGAGGGTGAACAGCGCGATGCCCGGGACGTCGGGCCGGGGCGCGTTCGGCTGCCGGGCCTCCTGCACGGCCAGCACCGTCACCACGACCGCGAGGACGCTGATCGGCAGGTTGACGAAGAAGATCCACCGCCAGGACAGCTCGGTGAGCGCGCCACCCAGGATCGGGCCCAGCGCCGCCGCGGCGCCCACCACGGCACCCCAGACCCCGAAGGCGGTCCCCCGGTCACGACCCTCGTAGCTGGTGTTGATCAGCGCGATGGTGGTGGCCAGCATCGCCGCGCCACCGATCCCCTGGACCGCCCGGGCGACGATCAGCAGCTCCGCGTTCGGTGCCAGCCCGCAGGCCAGCGAGGCGGCCGCGAACAGCAGCAGCCCGGCGAGGTAGACCTTCCGCCGGCCGTACAGGTCGGCGAGCGATCCGGCGCCGAGCACCAGCGCCGACAGCGCGAGCGCGTAGACGTCGACGACCCACTGCAGCTGGTCGAACGACGTGCCCAGGTCCAGCGCCATGTCGGGCAGGGCGACGTTCACGATCGTGACGTCGATGAGGAGCATGAACGTGCCGGTGCAGATCGCGACCAGCGGCAACCACTTGCGCATGCGCCCACTGTGCAACGACCCAGCGACAGTCGTGACGCCAGAACCGCGCTGGTGACGGGATCCTCCATACGAGAGCATCATGGTGCAGGATGCTGACCGTGCTGGACGCCGTGGACCGTCAGATCGTGCACGCGATGCAGGTCGACGGTCGGGCGCCGTTCAGCCGGGTCGCGACGGTGCTCGGCGTCTCCGAGCAGACCGTGGCCCGCCGGTGGCGGCGGCTGCGCGCCGACGGCGTCGTCCGCGTGCTGGGGCTGACCACGCCGGAGGCGGCCGAGCCCAGCTGGCACATCCGGATGCGGGTCCAGCCGGCGGCCGCCGGGGCTGTCGCCGAGGCGCTGGCCCGCCGGCCCGACGTCTCCTGGGTGAGCCTGACGGCCGGAGGCGCGGAGATCACCTGCTCGACCCGGCCGCGCACGCCCCGCCAGCGGGACGCGCTGCTGCTGGACCGGCTGCCGCGCACGGTGCAGGTCATCGACCTGGCGGCGTTCTCGGTGCTGCACGCCTACGTCGGCGGCGTGTACGAGTGGACCGGCTTCGAGGACCCGCTCACCGACGAGCAGATCGCCGCACTCAGCCACGAGTCCGCGCGGATCCCTACCACCCCGGTGGCCCTCGACCCGGAGGACGAGCTGCTGTTCGCCGCGCTCGCCACCGACGGCCGGCTCAGCTACGCCGAGCTCGCCGGGGTGACCGGCTGGTCGGAGAGCCGGGTGGCGCGGCGGGTGGAGGCCCTCCGGTCGGCCGGGGCGCTGTACTTCGACCTGGAGATCGCCAGCGAGCTGCTCGGGCACCCGGTCAGCGCGCTGCTCTGGCTCGGCGTCGCACCGGCCGACATCGCCCACGTGGGCGAGTCCCTGGCCCGGGAGCCGGAGACCGCCTTCACCGCCGTGGTGACCGGCCCGGCCAACCTGATGGTGGCGGTGACCTGCCGGGACACCGCACACCTGTACCGGTTCCTCACCGACCGGGTCGGCGCGCTGCCGGTGCGCAGCCTGGAGACCTCCACCGTGCTGCGCCGGGTCAAGCAGGCCGGCAGCCTGATGGACGGCCCGCGGCTCACCGACCCCGAGCCGCCCCCGGTCCGCGGCCGCTAGCGCGGGCGGGGGCGGGCGACCCGCAGCGCGGCCTGGATCATCGGGACCTGGAAGGGGATCCGGACCGCGGCGACGGCCAGCCTGCGCGGTTGCCCGCGGGTGGCCCGCAGCGTCTGCGCGTGCGCGGGCAGCAGCCCGACGAACAACACGGCCGCGGCCCAGCCGCCGATCCGGCGGGTGGCGGGGACGGCGACCAGGGCCGCGGTGGCCAGCTCGGCCACCCCGCTGCCGGTCACCCACGGCCGCCCCCGGCCGAGCTCCGGCGGGATCATCCAGTCGTAGACCTGCGGCCGGACCAGGTGGAGGGCGCCACTGCCGGTCAGCCCCGCCGCGATGGCCAGCGCACGCACGTCCCTCGGCATGGGCACACCGTAGGCTCGCCGGTCGTGTCCCCTGTCGACCTGCTCATCGCCGCCGGGGTGGCGCTCCTCGCCGGTGGCATCAACTCCATCGCCGGCGGCGGGTCACTGATCCTCTTCCCGGTCCTGGTCGGGTTGGGCCTGGGCACTGTGCCGGCGAACGTCACCAACTCCGTCGCCCAGTGGCCCGGGTACATCGGCGGGGTGCTCGGCTTCCGCAGCGAGTACGCCGGCCAGCGCGGGCGGCTGATCCGCTTCTCGGTCATCGCGGTGCTCGGTGGCATCGTCGGGTCCGTCCTGCTGCTCACCACCCCGAGCGAGGCGTTCGACACCGTCGTCCCGGTGCTGGTGTTCCTGGCCAGCATCCTGCTGGCCTTCCAGCCGATGATCACCCGACGGCTCAAGCGGCAGGAGGACGGCGGCCGGACCGGTGACCCGGCCTGGCTCTACGTCGCGCTCTTCCTGGCCACCGTGTACGGCGGCTACTTCGGCGGCGCGCTGGGCGTGATCCTGGTGGGCGTCCTCGGGCTCGGCCTGGGGCGGTTGAAGCTGGCCAACGCCATGAAGAGCGCGATCTCGCTGGTCACCGCCTCGGTCACGGTGGTCGTGTTCGGGATCTGGGGCCCGGTCGAGTGGGCCTACGTCGCCGTCTGCGCGCCCGCGGCACTGCTCGGCGGCTTCCTCGGCGCCAAGATCGCCACCCGGATCCCGAGCACGCCGCTGCGGGTGATGATCGTCGTCTTCGGCATCGCGGTGTCGGTCTACCTGTTCCTCCGCGGCTGACCGGCCCGGCCCGGTGTCCGACCCGCTCGCCCTGCTGCTGGCCGCTGTCCTGCTGGCGGCGACCCTCGCCGCCGCAGCCGCCGACTCGCCGCGGCTCCCGCCCGCCGTCGTCGCCGTGCCGGGCGCCCTGCTGCTGGTCCTGCTCGGCGCGGTGAGCTGGCAGGAGACGGCGGACACCGTCCGCGAGGTGGTCCCGACCGTCGCGTTCCTCGTGGTGGTGCTGCTCCTCGCCGAGCTCGCCGACCGGGAGGGGTTGTTCACCTGGTCCGCGGCGCTGACGGCCCGGCAGTCGGGCAGCTCGGCGACCCGGCTGCTCGCCCGGGTGACGGTGCTGGCCGCCGTGGTGACCGCGGTGTTGAGCCTGGACGCCACGGTCGTGCTGCTGACGCCGGTGGTGGTCGCCACCGCGCTGCGGATGCGGGTCCCGGTGCGGCCGCACGGCTACGCGGTGGGACACCTGGCCAACTCGGCGTCCCTGCTGCTGCCGGTGTCCAACCTGACGAACCTGCTCGCCGTGGCGGCCACCGGGTTGTCCTTCGTGCACTTCGCCGGGCTGATGGTGCTGCCCCAGCTGGTCACGGTGGCGCTGGAGTACCTCGTCCTGCGCTGGCTGTTCCGCCGGGACCTCCGCGGGGTGGTCGACGTCCCGCTGCACGACGTCCCGGGCACGCCCGTGCTGGCCCTGGTGGTCGTCGGTGCCACCGTGCTCGGCTTCGGCGTCGCCTCGCTGGTGGGCCTCCCGCCGGTCGTGCCGGCCGCACTCGGGGTGCTCGTCCTGGGCGTCCGCCAGCTGGCCACCCGCCGGACGACGCTGCGCGAGCAGCTGGTCGCGGCGAACCTGCCCTTCGGGCTGTTCGTGATCGGCCTGGCGGTGCTGGTGCTGGTGCTCCAGCTGCACGGTCTGGAGACCCTGCTGCACGCCGTGCTCCCGGACGGCGACGGACTGCTCGCCCTCCTCGCCGTCGCCGGCATCTCGGCGCTGCTGGCCAACCTGGTGAACAACCTGCCGGCCACCCTGGCGCTGGTGCCGGTGGCCGCGGTCGGCGGCGTCCCGACGGTGCTGGCGATGCTGATCGGGGTGAACCTCGGCCCGAACCTGACCTACGCCGGGTCGCTGGCCAACCTGCTGTGGCGGCGGGTGCTCGGCGACCACGCCCCGGGCACCGCCCGCTTCAGCGCGGTCGGTGTCGCCACCGTCCCGCTCACCGTGATCGCCGCGACCACCGCCCTCTGGGCCGCCCTGCTGGTGTGATCACCGCGGCGCGTTGATCATGGGCGTCGTGTCGCCGGACACGCCGTCGGCGGCGTGTCCCCCGGCAACCGGCCCATGATCAACCCCAGGGGGCCGCCCGGTCACTCGCCGCCGCGACCCGGCTCGCCGATGGCGATCATCGCCTCCACCGCGCGACGGGCCCGGGCGGCCACCTGCGGGTCGACGTCCACGGCTCCCTCGCCGGTGCGCAGCGTGGCCAGCAGCTTCGCCGGGGTGATCATCTTCATGTAACGGCAGGAGGCGCGGGCGTTCATCGGGATGAAGTCGGTGCCGCTGTTCAGCGCGCGGAGCTGGTGCAGGATGCCGATCTCGGTGGCCACCAGCACCTGCGGCGCCCGGGTGGCCGCCGCGGCCTCGACCATCCCGCCGGTGGACAGCACCCGGGTGCGCTCGGCGGGCAGGTCGCCGTGGCTGACCAGGTCCAGCACCGAGGTGGTGCAGCCGCACTCGGGGTGCACCAGGATCTCCGCGCCGGGGTGGTCGGCGATCTGGGCCCGCACGTCGCTGGGGCTGATCCCGGCGTGCACGTGGCACTCCCCCGCCCAGATGGAGATGTTCGCCCGCCCGGTGACCCGCTTGACGTGCGCGCCGAGGAACTGGTCGGGGCAGAACAGGATCTCCCGGTCCGCGGGGATCGACCGGATGACGTCGGCGGCGTTGGAGGACGTGCAGCAGATGTCGGTCTCCGCCTTCACCGCCGCGGTGGTGTTGACGTAGCTGACGACCACCGCACCCGGGTGCTCGGCCTTCCACTCGCGCAGCTGCTCGGCGGTGATGCTGTCGGCGAGCGAGCAGCCGGCCGCGTGGTCGGGCAGCAGCACGGTCTTGTCCGGGGACAGGATCTTCGCCGTCTCGGCCATGAAGTGGACGCCGCAGAAGACGATCTCCCGGGCATCGGTCTCCGCCGCGACCCGCGACAGGTACAGCGAGTCGCCGGTGAAGTGGGCGACGTCCTGGATCTCCGGGACCTGGTAGTTGTGCGCCAGGACGACGGCGCCGCGCTCGTCGGCCAACCGGCGGACCTCGGCCGCCCAGGCGTCGTACTCCAGGTCGGACATCGTGCGGTCGCCGGCAGCGGTGGTGGCGGTCACAGGGCTCTCCTCAGGAGGGCAGGTCGGTACCAGCTGGTGGAACAGTCGGGGAGGTCGACGGCTTCCCGGGCGGTCAGCCCAGGTGCGAGGTGTCGTTGACCAGCCGGACGCTGGTGCGGCCGTCGGAGGACCAGGTGACCGTCGACAGCGACGCGGCCTCCAGGAACACCCGGTGCACGATGTCGTCGCCGGCGCCGAGCCCGGCGGCCAGCAGCAGCTTGATCGGCGTCACGTGGCTGACCACCAGCACCGTCTTCCCGGCGTGCCGGTCCAGCACCCGGGCCCGGGCCCGGGCGACCCGGGTCGAGACGTCGGCGACCGACTCCCCGCCGGGCGGCCGGACGTCGAGCGCCCCGGACCAGCGGCGGAACGCCAGCGGGCTCTTCTGCTGCGCCTCGGCGGCGGTCAGGCCCTCCCACGCGCCGAAGTCGAGCTCCCGCAGGTCGCCGTCGACCTCGACCGGGACACCGAGCACCGCGGCGGCGGCCTCGGCGGTCTGCCGGGTGCGCTGCAACGGCGAGGCGACGATGACGTCGATGCCGCGGCCGGCCAGGTGCTGGGCGGCTGCCGCGGCGTCCGCCCGGCCCAGCTCGGACAGCGGCAGGTCGCTGCTGCCGCTGAACCGGCGTTCCGGGGTGTGCTCGGTGCGCCCGTGCCGCAGCAGGAACGTGGTGGTGACGACGACGGGGGCGGGCTCGGTGGCCGGCTGCGTCTCGTCCTCGAGGACCACCGGCTCGGCGGCCAGGTCCCGGCGCACCGGCTTGCCGTCCATCGCGCTGTTGGCGAGCGCGTCCGCGGCGCCGTTCTGCGCCCGGGGCACCCAGGTGTAGCGGACCCCGCCCAGCTGCCGGGCGATGTCCCGGGCCTGGACGGCCAGCTTCTTCATGTCAGGGTGCTTGATCTGCCAGCGACCCGACATCTGCTCCACGACGAGCTTGGAGTCCATCCGGACCTCGACGCTCGCCGTCGGGTCGAGGTCGAGGGCTGCCTGCAACCCGGCGACCAGCCCGCCGTACTCGGCGACGTTGTTGGTCGCCCGGCCCACGGACTCGGCCCGCTCGGCGAGCAGCCGGCCGGTCTCGGCGTCGCGCACCAGCGCGCCGTAGCCGGCCGGACCGGGGTTCCCGCGCGAGCCGCCGTCGGCCTCGACGATGAGCCGGCGGCTCACCGCAGGCCCCCCGGGGCACACGTGGCCACCTTTGCCCCCGGCACCGCCGTCACAGCAGGTCCCGTTCGACCCCGGACTCGTTCCGCTCCTCGGTCGCTGGCGCTCCCTGCGATGCTCGCTCGCCCGTCGTCCTCACAGCCCGGACTCGGCGTTGCGGACGAGGATCCGGCCGCAGTTCTCGCAGCGCAGCACGGTGTGCGGATCGGCGTTGCGGTACGTGGCCAGCTCGGTGCCGTAGAACTCGATGCGGCAGCCCTCGCAGCGGCCGGCGCGCAGGTGCGCCGCACCGGTGCTCCCGGTCTGCTGGGCGACCCGGTCGTAGAGCTTGAGCAAGTCGGACGGGACCGTGCCGGCGATCTCCGCCCGGGTGGCCTGGTGCCGGGACGTGGCGTCGGCGATGTCGGCCAGCGCGGCGTCGCGCTGCTGCTCGGCGCGCTCCTGGTCGGCCTGCGCCCCGGCCAGCCCGCCCTGCGCGGTGGCGAGCGCGGCGTCGGCGGTCTCCCGGCGCTCCATCAGCTCGAGCACCTGGTCCTCGAGGTCGGACTGCCGCCGCTTCAGCGACTCCAGCTCGTGCTGCAGCCCGGTTATCTCCTTGGCCGTGGCGCCGCCGTCGATCCGTGCCTGGTCACGGGCCTCGCGCTGGCGGACGGTGTCGACGTCGGCCTCCAGCCGCTTCTGCTCGCGGTCGAGGTCGCGCACCTCGGTCTCGGCCCGGACGACGTCGTCGGCGAGGGTCCGCTGCGCCTCCTGGGCGGCCTCGACGGCGGCGAGCTCGGGGAGGGTGCGCGCGCGGTGGGCGAGTTGCGCGAGGGCGACGTCCTCCGCGGCGAGGGCCAGCAGCTTCTGCTGGTCGAAGTGGTCAGCCTGCACGCGCCCAACCTACCTGCGGCCTCCAGGGCCGGAGGACACCGACGGGCCCGGCCCCCACAGGGAGGACCGGGCCCGTCGTCGTCGCCTCGCTCAGCGGCCGGGGGCCGCCGCCGATCCCGGCGGCGGGCCGGCCAGCGGCTCGTCGGACAGCGGGTCGGGGAGGTCGCGGAAGCTCGGGTCCTCCCGCTCGGCGGTGTAGTCGGTCTCCGCCGTCCCGTCGACGCCGTCGGCCACGTTCATCGCCCGCAGCACGGCGGTGACCACGACCGCCACCACCAGGTTGACCAGCAGGGCGATCAGACCGGCGTAGACGGTGACCTTGGTGTCGAGCCCGAAGTTGCTCAACGCGTAGGACGACCCGCCGAAGTGGGCCCGCGCCACCGTGCCGTCGGGGTTGAGCTTCGGGATGTCGTAGACCATCGCCAGGGCCACCGCCATGCCGGCGACCCAGCCGGCGATGAGCCCGCCGCGGTGCAGCCAGCGGGTGTACAGACCCAGCGCCACCGACGGCATCGTCTGCAGGATGATCACGCCGCCGATCAACTGCAGGTCGATGGAGAACTGCGGGTTGAGGAAGAGGATCGCCGCCACCGCGCCGAGCTTGACCACCAGCGAGGCGATCTTGGCGGCCTGGGCCTCCTGCCGCGGGGTGGCGTCCTTCTTCAGGTACTCCTTGTAGATGTTGCGGGTGAACAGGTTCGCCGCGGCGATCGACATGATGGCCGCGGGCACGAGCGCCCCCACGCCGATGGCCGCGAAGGCGATGCCGGCGAACCAGCTCGGGAACATCTGCTGGAACAGCACCGGGACGATGGTGTTGCCGTCGGTGCCGATCGGCGTCACGCCGGCCGCGATGGCCATGAAGCCGAGCAGCGCGATGAAGCCCAGCGCGAGGCTGTAGACCGGCAGCGCGCTCATGTTGCGCTTGAGCACGTCCCGGTTGCTGGCGGCCAGCACCCCGGTGATCGAGTGCGGGTAGAGGAACAGCGCCAGCGCCGAGCCCAGCGCCAGGGTGGCGTACCCCAGCTGCCCGGTGGCCGGCAGGATCACCCCGGAACCGGCGGAGAACTTCTCCTCCGCGGCGCCGAAGATCGCGTCCCATCCGCCGAGCTTCGACGGGATGACGATGACCGCGACGATGATCGTCAGGTAGATCAGCGCGTCCTTGACGAACGCGATCAGCGCCGGCGCCCGCAGACCGGAGTTGTACGTGTAGATCGCCAGGATGACGAAGGCGATGATCAGCGGGAGCTCGCCCTCGACGCCCATCGCCTTGAGGATCGCCTCGATGCCCACCAGCTGGAGGGCGATGTAGGGCATCGTCGCGACGATCCCGGTGATCGCCACCAGCAGGGCCATCGTCGGCGAGTCGAACCGGCTGCGGACGAAGTCCGCCGGGGTCACGAACCCGCGCACGTGGCTGACCGACCACAGCCGGATGACGACCAGGAAGACCAGCGGGTAGATCACGACGGTGTACGGGACGGCGAAGAAGCCGGCCGCGCCCGCACCGAACATCAGCGCCGGGACGGCGACGAAGGTGTAGGCGGTGTAGAGGTCACCGCCGAGCAGGAACCAGGTGACCCAGGTGCCGAAGCTCCGGCCGCCCAGGCCCCACTCGTCCAGGTGCATGAGGCTCTCGGCCCGCCGCCACCGGGATGCGGCGAAGCCGAGCACGGTGACCAGCACGAAGACCGCGATGACGATGGTCAGCTCCACGACGTTCACGGTCGGCCCTCCCCGTCGCGGTCGGTCCGGCCGCGGGCGATGGCGTCCCGGGCGGCCTGCTGCTGCCCGGGGCTGCGGCGCGTCATGCGGTAGACGATCGAGGTGGTGAGCACACCGAGGACCACGAACGCCAGCTGGAGCCAGTAGAAGGTCGGCCAGCCGAAGAGCGTGGGCTCGACCTTGTTGTACAGCGGCACGATCAGCGGCACGACGATCGGCACGACCAGCAGCCAGTTCCAGGGGCTGCGGTCGCTGCGTCGCGGCGCCATCCCTGCTGGTGGTGCGTCTGCGCTGGACACGGTCTCCTCCTCCCCGGAGGAGACCTCCGGGCTCAGTCGGCCGAGGTCTCGGCCGAGTGCAGTCGCTTGCTCCCGGTACTGGTACCGGCGGGATCCCCGACCCGCCAGGTCCACGGGTCGGTGGGCCGGGCGGAGACCGACACCTGGACCCGTGCACCGAGATCGCGGTGCAACAGGTCGGCGGCGCAGGACAACCAGGGGAACTCGGACGCGAAGTGTGCCACGTCACAGAGCGCCGGCCCGGCCATCTCGGTGGCCTCGGACACGGCATGGTGCCTGAGGTCGCTGGTGACGAACACGTCGGCGCCGGCGGCGGTCGCGGCCTCGAGCATCGAGCCACCGCTCCCACCGCAGACGGCCACGGTGCGCACGATCCGCTCGGGGTCACCGGCGATCCGCACGCCACCAGGGGTGACGGGCAGCGTCGTGGCCACCCGCTCGGCGAATTCTCGCAGGGTCACCGGACGGGCCAGGTCACCGACCCTGCCGAGCCCGGCGCGGCTGGCGGTCGCGGAGTTCTCGAAGAAGGCGTAGCCCGGCTCGTCGTAGGGGTGCAGGGCCAGCAGGGCACCGAGCACCTCGGCCCGGCGGGCCCGCGGCACGACCATCTCCAGCCGGACCTCCGGGACCCGCTCGACCTGTCCGCGCCGGCCGATGACCGGGTGGGTCTCGTCGCCGGGGATGAACGTGCCGGTGCCGGTGGTCTGCCAGACGCAGCGGGTGTAGTCCCCGATCACGCCGGCGCCCGCACTGGACAGCGCGTCGACCAGCTGGTCGCTGACACCCACCGGGACGAAGACGACGAGGGTGTCGGTCTCCGGCGCGGCCAGGGACTCCAGCGGACGGACGTCGTCCAGGCCCAGGACGGTGGCGAGCGCGTCGTTGACGCCGTGGTCAGGCGCCCGGTCGGCGTTGGTGTGGGCGACGAACAGCGCGACGCCGGCCCGGATCAGCCGGTGCACCAGCCGGCCCTTGGGGTCGTCGGCGGGCACGCCGTGGACCGGGGTGAGCAGCAGCGGGTGGTGGGTGACCAGCAGGTCGACGCCGGCCGCGATCGCCTCGTCGACCACGGCGGCGGTCGGGTCGACGGCGAACATCACCGAGCGCACCGGCTCGGCGGGGTCGCCGCAGACCAGGCCGACGGCGTCCCAGTCCTCCGCGAGGGCCGGGTCGTACCGGGCGTCGAGCGCCGCGAGGACCTCGCCCAGCGCGAGCCCGGGGAGGGGCAGCTCCCGCACGGTCGCGTCCTCGTGCATGGAGAGAGCCACGAGTTCGGACTGTAGGTCAGCTCTCCGGGACCGGCCTGTTGTGCGCGACTGAACTGCCGGGGAGCCGGTCAGCAGGTGTCCGGCGGCCTCCGGGACGACGATGCTCATGCCCCGGTCTTCGTGCGGAACGGCGCGGCCGGATGTGTGCCCACCCGCTCGCCCGGTCGGGTCCGAGGTCAGCTCAGCGGCGGAGCTCACGAGGCGCAGGGCGTTCCGGTCATGTCCTCCCGGTGCCCGCACGGAGCCCCCGGCTGACCGAGCGTGACATCACGGTCCGGACGTCGTGCCGGTCGAGGCCGAGGGCCGTCTCGTGCTCGCGGAGCGCCCGCAGGCCGGGTGTCAGCTGGGTGACGGGCCGCCAAACGTGCCGGGCGTAGCAGGGCGCGTCCCACGGGACCTCGGCGTACGTGATCAGTGTCATCCGGTCGGCACCGTGCTCCTGGGCCGTCTGGACGGTGGCCGCGGCAGCGCGGCGCCCGTCCCCCGCCGGCCCCAGGCCGGGTGCACCGACAGTCGTTCCGTGCACACAGCTGGCCAGACCGGGCGATCTGCTGTCACCGTTCCGGGCGTGAGCGCTGACGTGCTGCACCCACCGATGGGCCGGACACCGGCCAGACCTGCCGACGGACGAACGGTGGCCCTGCTTGCCACGGTCGCCTTCCTGGCCGTGCTGCCCTACGCGGCCGGCGTCGTGCTCCCCTACTACGTGAACGACCTGCACCACCTTCCGCTGCAGGAGGTGGCCAGCGGGAGGCCTGACCCCAAGGACCTGTGGCCCGGGACCGGCGGCTTCGCCGGGTTCGTGCAGCTCGCCGGTTTCCTCTCTGTCGGGCTGACGCCCATCCTGCTGCTCGTCGCCCTGGCGGGCACCGGGACCTGCCTGACCCCCTGGCACCCGCGGACGTCGCGTGTGGTGACGGCCGGCCTCGCGTTCGTCGCGCTCGTCTGCACGGGGGCGCTGGCGTTCTTCTTCTCGCCCATGGGCAACGCGCTCGTCACCTGGCGGATGGACTGATCAGCCTCCAGAACTCCAGCTCGGCGGTCATCATCGCGACACGGTGGCAGCGCAGCGGTCGCCCGGCCACGGAGCTCGGGCGGCGACACGTGCGCAGGAGCCGTCAGAACGGCGGTGAAACATCGACGACCGTTGGTGGTGGCTCGGGCTCCGGCGCTGGCGGTGGTCGCATGCCGGGTGGTCGAGTGGTGCGGGTGACGCCCGAGGGGGTGGTCGCGGTGAGCACCCCGTCGTCGGTCATGGCGAAGCGCCAGCCCGAGGCGAAGGTCTTCAGCCGGTGATGGGAGCGGCACAGGCAGCTCAGGTTGGCGCAGTCGGTCGCTCCGCCGCGGTTGTGCGGGATGACGTGGTCGAGGTCGGCAGCTGCCCGTCCGGGCCGGTGACCGCGAAGCTCAGGCTGCCGCCCTCGGGGGCGGTCAAACCCAGCGCACCGACCCGGGCCAGCAGCTCACGCACGTGGGCGGCGGTGATCGGCAGCCCGTTCACCTCACCCGGTGTGCTGCTGGTGCCGCCCAAGGCGTCCAACCCGGCGGTCACGGTCACGTTCGCGGAGACGTGGGGCAGGCCGGAGTCGGCGGGGCGGCGGATCAGCAGCGACAGCACGTGCGCCCGCAGCGCCCCGATCCGGCGCGGATCACCGTCGGCCTTGAGCATCTTCGCCAGCTGGTCGACGATGTCGTAGCACTCGACCGCCTCGTCGGCCGGCAGGTCCGCGGCCAGCGTCGCCCGCCCGTCGGCCGCCGGGGGGTACAGGTGCACGTCGGCGGCCTTCTCCGCCTCCTTCCGGCGCTCCTCGGCCGCGGCGGCATCCAGCTGCACCATCAGCTCGGTGGCCCGGGCCGTCAACCGGGCCACCGCCAGGTCGGTGGCCTCCGGGAGCAGCGCGGCCTCGACCTGACCGGCGACCTCGGCGTTGGTGTGCTGCAGCACCTCGGCCAGCTGCGCGGCCCGCCGCTCGTCCAGCTCCCCGGCCGCCAGCGCGGCGAACGTCTGCGGCAACTTCGTGGTCCAGGTGTGGGCCCGGGCGTACCGGTGGGCGGCGGTGCCCCGGCCCACGTTGAGCACCGCCGACAGCTCCGCGGTGAAGAACTCACTGGCCCCGATGTAGCCCTCGTCCACCGCCCAGCCGCGCCGGCGGGCGCCGGGCGTGCCCGGTGCCGGGTCGTCGATGGCTGGGCGGGCCGCAGCCAAGGACATGATCAGCTCGGCCTCGTAGGCGGCGCTCC
Organism: Geodermatophilaceae bacterium URHA0031; assembly: GCA_000620205.1. Taxonomy (GTDB): domain Bacteria; phylum Actinomycetota; class Actinomycetes; order Mycobacteriales; family Geodermatophilaceae; genus Modestobacter. Next base: position 443,359 of record JHVP01000003.1, read on the forward strand.
TGGCCCGGCCCTGCTGCACCCGCTGCAGCTCCTCCGCCCGTTCCTCATCCGACAGCCAGGACACCGGCGGCCGCGGCCGGGTGACCGGGTGCTCCCACACCAGGTCCACCACCACGTCCACCGTCGCTGCCATGGGTCGAACATACGTATGGAGTACGACAGTTCAGGAGGCTGCAGAGGGGCAGTGAGCTGCGCGTCCCGTCGAGCCGGTCCGGGAGGACACGCGGGAGAGGACGACGGCCGCGGGCCGTCAGTCCATCAGCGGGTCGGCGTCCTCGTCGGCGGTGAACGCCGCCCACAGAGCCGCGTAGGCACCACCGGCGGCCAGCAGCTCGGCGTGCGGCCCGACCTCCACCACCCGGCCGTGCGCGAGCACGGCGACCCGGTCGGCCCGGGCCGCGGTGGTCAGCCGGTGCGCCACCACGAGCGTCGTCCGGCGGCGGGCCACCGCGTCCGCCGCCCGGGTGACGGCGGCCTCGGTGGCCAGGTCCAGCGACGCCGTCGCCTCATCGAACAGCAGGACGTCGGGGTCGACCAGCTCGGCACGGGCCAGCGCCAGCAGCTGCCGTTGCCCGGCCGACAGCGCCCGCCCCCGCTCCCCCACCCGGGTCCGGTAGCCGCGCGGCAGCCCGGCGACCATCTCGTGGGCGCCGACCGCCCGCGCCGCCGCCTCGACCTCCGCGTCGGTGGCCTCCGGCCGGCCGTAGGCGATCGCGTCGCGCACCGTTCCGGCGAACAGGTACGCCTCCTGCGGGACGACCCCCAGCCGGTGCCGGTACTGCAGCAGGTCCACCGACCGCAGGTCGGCGCCGTCGACGCAGACCGCGCCGGACGTCGGGTCGTAGAACCGGGCGACCAGCTTGACCACCGTCGACTTCCCGGCCCCGGTCTCCCCCACCAGCGCCACCGTCTCCCCGGGCGCGACGGTGAGCGAGACGTCGCGCAGCGCCGGGGTGGGTGAGCCGGAGTAGGCGAAGGTCACGTCGACCAGCCGCACCTCGCCGCGCAGCCGGCCCACCGGCCGGGGGTCGGCGGCCGCCGGCGTCGACTCCGGCGTGCGGAGCAGGTCGCGCAGCCGGCGCAGCCCGACCGAGGCCTGCTGGTAGCTGTCGAACACCTGGGACAGCTGCTGCACCGGGGAGAAGAAGGTGTCGACGTACACCACGAAGGCGATCAGCACGCCGGCCGTGATGCTCCCCGAGGTGAGCCGGGCAGCCCCCGCGGCGAGCACCGCGGCAGCGGCGACCTCGGAGAGGAACTCGACGAACGGGAAGTAGATCGAGATGTACCGCTGCGCCCGCAGCCGGACGTCGCGGTAGCGCCGGGCGTAGCCCTGGAACACGGCGGTCGAGTACTCGGAGCGGTTGAACGCCTGGGTCACCCGGACCCCGGCCACGTCCTCCTGCAGCCGGGCGTTGACCGCGCTGACCCGTTCCCGCGCCTCGGTGTACGCCGGCACGGAGCGGGACCGGAACCAGACCGTGGCCACGGCCAGCACCGGCAGCGCAGCCACCAGGACCAGGGCCAGCTCGGCGTCGAAGAGGACCAGCGCGACCAGCACCCCGACCAGGGTCAGCACGCTGACCACCGCCGTCGTCAGACCGGTCTGCAGGAACGCCGACAGCGCGTCGACGTCGGTGGTCATCCGGGTCATGATCCGGCCGCCGAGCTCGTGCTCGTAGTAGTCCAGCCCCAGCCGCTGCAGCTGGGCGAAGGTCTTCACCCGCAGCGTGTAGAGCAGCCGCTCACCGGTCCGGCCGGTCAGCCAGGCCGCGCCGCGGGCCACCACGAAGTCGACGAGCACGACGGCCAGCGCGATGCCGGAGATGCCCAGCAGGAAGGACGGCGAGCGCTGGGCGATGCCGTCGTCGACACCCCGGCGCACCAGCGCCGGGATGGCCAGCTGCGCCGCGGTGTCGGCCGCCACCAGGACCAGCGCTGCGGCCAGCGGCCAGCGGAACGGCCGGAGCAGCCGCTCCAGGGTGAACGCGTGGTCCGCGGCACGGGCCCGCTCGGCGGGCACGTCGGGTTCCTCGTCCGCGGGGGGCAGCCGGTCGACCAGCGCCCGCAGCGCCGCGGTCGGCGCGGCGGCCGCCATCGCCGCACCCCGCCCGCCGATGGAGGCGGCCGCAGCGCGCGAGGGACCGGCGTCCTCGGCCTCGTCGGGCTCGACCTCCGGCCAGGCCGCCGGTGTGGTCCCGCCGGGCGGCAGCTCCTCTTCCACCGGCGGCAGGTCGCCGTCGGCACCGGACAGCAGCAGCCGGTACAGCGGTGAGCGCGCCTCCAGCTCCGCCGCGGTGCCGACGTCGATCACCCGGCCGGCGTCCAGGACGGCGACCCGGTCGGCCAGCGCCAGCGTCGACCGGCGGTGGGCCACCAGCAGCGTCGTCCGGCCGACCACCTCCGAGCGCAGCGCCTGGTGGATCCGCGCCTCCACCTCGGCGTCGACGGCGGAGGTCGCGTCGTCGAGCACCAGCACCCGCGGGTCGACCAGCAGCGCCCGGGCGAGCGCCACCCGCTGCCGCTGCCCACCGGACAGGGTCAGCCCCTGCTCGCCGACCACGGTGTCGTAGCCGTCGGGCAGCTCGCTGATGAACCCGTCGGCCTGGGCGGCACGGGCGGCGGCGCGGACCTCGTCGTCCCCGGCGTCCGGCCGGCCGAAGGCGATGTTGGCGCGGACGGTGTCGGAGAACAGGAAGCTGTCCTCGAACACGACGCCCAGCGCGGCGCGCAGCTGGGAGGTGTCCAGGTCCCGGACGTCGCTGCCGCCGATCCGCACCGCCCCGGCGGAGACGTCGTAGAAGCGGGGCAGCAGGTTCACGACGCTGGACTTGCCCGAGCCCGCGGTGCCGATGAGCGCCAGGGTCTCCCCCGGCTCGATCCGCAGCGACACCCCGGTGAGCACCGGGCGGTCGCTGGAGTGCCCGAACGTGACGTCGTCCAGCTCGACGGTCAGCGGCCCGTCGGGCAGCGCGCCGGTGCCGGAGATGAGCTCGGGTCGGGCGTCGATGACCTCCAGCACCCGCTCGACGCCGGCGCGGGCCTGCTGCCCGATGGTCAGGACGGCGGCCAGCTGGCGCACCGGTGACACCAGCACGGCCAGGTAGGTGGCGAAGGCCAGGAAGGTGCCGAGGGTGATCGAGCCGCGCAGCGCCAGCCAGCCACCCAGCGCGAGCACGCCGACCTGGCCGAGCGCCGGGACCGCCTGCAGCAGCGGGTTGTAGCGGGAGGTGAACCGGACCACCCGCATCCGGGCGCCGAACAGCCGGCGGGCGCCCTCGTCGACGCGGTCGAGCTCGCGGTCCTCCTGGCCGAAGCCCTTGACGACGCGGACGCCGGTGACGGCCGCCTCGACGTCCCCGGCGACCGCCCCGGCCTGCTGCTGCGCAGCCCAGTTGGCCGGGAACAGGTCGCGCCGCGACCGCAGCCCCAGCCACCACAGCGCCGGCCCGACGGCGAGGGCCACCACGGTGAGCAGCGGCGACAGCCAGGCCATCACCCCGAGGGAGACCACGAACAGCAGCGCGTTGCCGGTCAGGTTGGGCAGGAACGCCAGCAGCCCCTGCACCAGCGTCACGTCGCTGATCGCCCGGCTGACCGTCTGCCCGGTCTGCAACCGGTCCTGCCCCGGTCCGTCCAGCTTGGACAGCGCGGCGGCCAGGTCGTTGCGCAGGTCGAACTGGACGTCGAGCGACAGCCGACCGGCCAGGTACCGGCGGACGAACCCGGCGGCGAAGCGGAGCACGCCGGCCAGCACCAGGGCGACGACGAACGGGGTGATGTCGGCCGCCCGGCCCGACCCGCTCGCGGCGACCACCCGGTCGACGACCGCCCGGGTGAGCAGCGGTGCGACCGCGGCGATGACCGACCCGGCGAGCGCGGCGCCGAACGCACCGACCAGGTCCCCGCGGTGCCGCAGGCAGTAGCCGATGAGCCGCTTGAGCCACCCGCCCTCGGGCGGCGGGTCCGCGGGGCGACCGCGGGTGCCGAGGGGCTGCTGCTGGACGGCCGTCACGAGGTGCCCGCCGTCCCGCGGGGGACGACGAGGGGGCGCGGCACGCCGTCCAGTGTGCGACGCCCTGCCCGGCCGCGCCGCTGACGGGGTGGAAAGCTCCGAGCGTGGCGGAGCGGGGGTTGCGGGCGCCGGCCTGGCTGGAGGAGCTGGTCCGCACCAGCCGGCCCGCGGTGCCGTGGCGGGACGTCGTCCGGTTCGCCGTCGTCGTCCCCGCCCCGCTGGCCGTCGCGCTGGCCGTCGGCGGCCTCGCCGGCAGCGCCCTGGGCGCCGGGGTGTTCGCCACGATGGGGTCGCTGGCCGCCACGCTGGCACCGCAGTCCGGACCGCTGCGCACCCGGATGCGCCGAGTGGCCGCCGCCTCGCTGCTCGGCGGGGCGGGTCTCGTCGTCGGGCACGGGCTGACCGGCGGCGGGTGGCTGCCGGTGGTGCTGATCGCCGTGGTGTCCGCGGTGGCGGCGCTGCTCAGCTCGATCAGCGGGGCGTTCTCGCTGGGCGCGCTGCAACTGCTGGTCTACACCGCGATCTCCTCGGGGCTGGTCACGTCGCTGCCGGCCGTCGCCGAGGTCGGCTTCTTCCTGGCCGGGGCGGCCTGGGGCGCCCTCGCCGTCCTGGTGCAGTCCCGCGCCGAGCCGCTCGACCCCGACCGCGCCTCGGTGGCGGCGGTGTTCACCCGGGTGGCCGAGCTGCTGGAGTCGATCGGCACCGACCGCGCCGAGGACGCCCGCCGCGACCTGGCGACCGCGCTGAACGAGGGCTACGACCGGGTCATCCACACCCGCAGCCGCTCGGCCGGTCGCAGCCGGGAGCTCGCCGAGCTGGCCGGGGTGCTCAACTCCGCGGCCCCGCTCGTGGAGGCCGCCGTGGCCAGCGCCCGCGCCGGAGTGCCGGCCGACTCCCGCGACGTCGGCGCGGCCCGCGCCCTGGCGACCGCGGTCACCCAGCGCCGACCCGTCCTCGGCGAGCGGCCGGCCCGGGTCGAGGAGGGCCCGGCGCCGCGCCGGGCCGTGCGGCACGGCATCCGGCTGGTGTGGAACGTCGTCGGCGACCCCGAGGAGCGCGCCCAGGCCGCGGTCGAGCGGACCGAGCTGGACTGGCGGGTGCGGCTGCACGACGTGCAGGACAAGACCGTGGGCAACGCCGACTCCCGCGCCTTCGTCGTCCGGCTGACCCTGTGCATGACCATCGCCGAGGTGGCCCGGCAGCTGCTGCCCATCGAGCGGCCGTACTGGGTGCTGCTCACCGTGGCGATCGTGCTCAAGCCCGACTACGGGTCGGTGTTCACCCGGGCCGTGCAGCGCGGCGCGGGCACGCTGCTCGGCGTCCTCATCGGGTCGCTGCTGCTGACGTTCCTGTCCCGGGACGCCTGGGTGCTGCTCCCTCTGGCGATCGCGGCGGGCGCGCTGCCCTGGGCCCGCAACGGCAGCTTCGGCCTGTTCTCGGTGTTCCAGACCCCGTTCATCATCCTGCTGCTGGACCTGGCCACGCCCAGCGGCGCGCAGCTCGTCGGCGCCCGGCTGGTGGACACCCTCATCGGCTGCGGCATCGTCCTGGTGTTCGGCTACCTGCTGTGGCCGCAGACCTGGCGCGCGCCGCTGGACGACGCGCTGCGCGGCGCGGCCCTGGCGCTGGACCGGTTCATCGAGGCCGCGTTCACCGAGGGCCCGGTGGAGACCCGCCGCGCCCGGCGGGCCAGCTACCGCGCGCTCACCGAGCTGCAGACGCAGCTGCAGCGGCGGCTGGCCGAGCCGCCGCCGATCAGCAGCCGGGCGGCGGCGTGGTGGCCGGTCATCGTCCAGCTGGAGCGGACGTCGGACGCGGTCACCGAGGCGGTGATCGCGATCCGCGCGGGCGAGCCGGTGCCCGATCCCGCTCAGGTCGCCGTGCTGCGGAAGGCGGTCCGGGAGCTGGAGGTGGACCTCCGCGACCACCGCGTGCCCGACGACGCCGAGATCGACGCCGCGGGGGTCCTGGCGCCGGTCGCCCGGGAGGTGGACGCCGCACGCCGGCTGGTGCGGGAGACCACGCCGGGACGCCGGGTCGGCGTCCGCGGCACCGACGACTGACCAGGCACTCATAGGTGTGAGGACGACGGTGCACCCTCACCCAGGGTTGCCGGGCCCGGATAGTGTCGGCTCCGCGTTCGACGCGTTGCAGACCGCAGTCAGAGGAGAGTTTCGTTGCGCAAGTGGTGGCGGCACGGTGATGCTCGAGAGGCGACGGCCTCAGGGACCGCCCCGCGACCCACCTCGCCGGAGGAGCACGAGAACCGGCTGTCGCTGTACTGGCAGGCACAGGTGGAGTCCGGGCAGCCCGCGTACGTCCACGCGGTGCGGCACCCCGTTGCGACGGCACGGGCGGTCGTGGACGTGCTGGCGCTCCCCCGGGTGGAGGCGCGCCTGAGCCAGGACGGTGACGGCCCGCTCATCCGCAGGTACCTCAGTCGGCGGACCAAGGGCACGCTGCCCATCGCGTCCACCGGGGTCTGCCTGCTGCCGGTCCCTGCGGACCCGGCTGAGTACAGCACCGGTTCGAACCGCCAGACGCTCCGCCGGAAGGTCCGCGCAGCCGAGAAGGCGGGCGTGACCTGGCGCCGGGTCGACGACCCGGCGGAGCAGGTCGGTCTCGCCCGGCAGCTGGACCGCTTCCTCCAGGAGAAGTCCGACCACCGGTACCGCCAGTACGGCACGGACCACACCTTCATGGTCGGGGTCGGGCTGTGGATCGTCGCCTGTGACCCGTCCGGGACCCCGCTCGTGCTCGCAGTGGCACCGATCGACGGCGAATGGGCCATGCTGCTGTGCTTCATCAGCCTGGGTGAGACGCGGCAGCACTCGGATGCCCGGTACCTGCTGACGCAGGTCCTCGTCGAGTCCCTCGCGGTCCGGGGCGTGCGGCACCTGGTCGACACCGCTTCCCCGCACGAACTGACCAACGGGCTCCGGCACTTCCAGCGGATGCTCGGGTTCCGCATCGGGCGCGTCCGCCTGGCGCCATCGGCCGGCGCGCCGGCAGCTGCGCCCGAGGCGGTGCAGCAGTCCGACGCGCGGAGCTCAGTGGTGACGGTGCTGGGTCCCCAGCAGTCACCGCCCCAGGACCGCGACCACCCGAACGCGGCGATCAGCTGAGCCCGCACGTCCGGGCGGCCGCCGCCGCGGGCACCTCCACCGGCGGCCGGACCACCCACGTGTCAGCGCTGCGTCATCGGCGCCCGCTGCGGCGGTGACTGCGCGCCGGACGCCGTCCGGGGCGTCCACCCCGACGACGCGCCGCCCCGACCTCTTCCCTAAGTTCCGTGGAATGGGGTCGTACGGACGTTCTCGATCCGCTGCACTGCCGCGACTGGGTCTGGCGGTCGTGGTCGCGGGTGTGCTGGTGGCCGCGCTGCTCCTGCCCTGGGTCGCTGGAGGCGGGGTCCTCGCGCGGAACCTGGCGTCGACGTCCAGCGGGCTGTCGATGCAGCTCGGGGAGTTGACGGGCAACACCCGGGTGCTGGCCGCCGACGGGTCCCTGATCACCGAGTTCTACACGGACAACCGCACGCCGGTGACCGGCGACCAGATCGCCGAGGTGATGAAGCAGGCGCAGGTCGACATCGAGGACGCTCGCTTCTACGAGCACAACGGCCTGGACGTCCAGGGCACCATCCGCGCGCTGGCGCGGAACGTCGCCGCCGGATCGGTCGAGCAGGGCGGCTCCACGTTGACCCAGCAACTGGTCAAGCAGACGCTGCTGCAGACGGCTGACACCGACGAGGAGCGGCAGGCAGCGACCGAGGAGAGCGTCGGTCGCAAGGTGCGAGAGGCCAGGCTGGCACTGGCCCTGGAACAGCAGTACTCGAAGGACGACATCCTCACCCAGTACCTGAACACGGTGTACTTCGGGCAGGGCGCCTACGGCGTGCAGGCCGCCGCCCAGCGGTACTTCGGCGTGGACGCGCGCGACCTCAGCCTGACCCAGGCGGCGACCCTCGCCGGTCTGGTGCAGAGCCCCGCCAACGACGACCCGATCACGCACCCGGACGCGGCGCGGACCCGCCGGGACGAGGTGCTCACCCGGATGCACCAGCTGGGCCACGTGTCCGATCAGCAGCTGGCCGACGCCACCGCCGCACCCATCGAGGTCGTCGGCCGACAGCCCCCCAACGGCTGCATCGACGCGACCGTCGGTGGCTACTTCTGCGCCTACCTGTACGACCACCTGACCGGCGCGCTCGGCCTGACCCAGGACCAGATCGCCGACGGCGGCCTGACCATCCGCACCACCCTGCGCCCGGACATGCAGGTCGCCGGCGACCAGGCCGTGCTCCGGGCCCTGCCGATGGGTGACCCGCTGGCCGGCATCTACACCGCCGTCGAACCGGGCACCGGGCACGTGCTGGCCATGAGCACCAACCGTCGCTACGGCTGTGCCGAGCCCGACTGCGAGTCCGTCGTCCTCAACACCGCGTACGGGCAGGGGTCGGGCTCGACCTACAAGGTCTTCACCGCTGCTGCGGCCCTGGACCGCGGTTACCACGCCGACTTCACCCTCACCACGAGCAACCCGTACGTCTCGCGCGTCTACCGGGACGGCGACGGGCCCTACGTGGTGCGAGCCTTCGCCGCTGCGGACCAACCGACGCTGACCATGGAAGAGGCCCTCTACCGGTCCTCCAACACGTACTTCGTGGCCCTGGAGGACGAGCTGGGCAGCGTCGAAGGGCCGGTGCGCATGGCGGAGCGGATGGGCATGCACTTCACCGCGTCCTCCGCGGACCAGATCATCGCGGGGAACCGGGGCTCGTTCACCCTCGGTGCCGAGGCGACCAGCCCGCTGGACCTGGCCAGCGCGTACTCGACCCTCGCCGCCGCCGGCACCCAGTGCGACCCCACCCCGGTGACGCAGGTGCTGGACCGCACCGGCGAGCCGTTGACCGGCGGCGACGGCCGTCCGGTCGACACCGGTGTCACCTGTCGTCCCGACGCAGTCCCGCGCGCAGTGGCCACCACGCTGGCCCAGATGATGCGGAAGGACGTCGAGCCGGGGTATGAGGGGCAGACCGGCACAGCTGCCTTCGTCCCGGGGCATCAGATCGCCGGCAAGACCGGCACCGCCCAGGACGCCTTCTCCATCGCCTTCGGTGGGTTCACCCCGCAGTACTCCGCCAGCGTGATGGTGTTCAACCCCAAGCAGAACCAGGACGTCGGCCAGAGCAGCAGCACGGCCGCCAGGATCTGGCACGACGCCATGGAGCCGGTCCTGTCCGGGCGGCCGACCGTCCCCTTCCCACCGGCGGACCCCGTGCTGGCGGGCAGCACGACCCCGGCCGGGCCGCCGGCCGGGCCCTGACGCCCCGCGTCGGCGGTGGCTACCCGGGCGCTGGCGAACGCGGCGCGGATGGTCGTCGAGCAGCCGGCGCTGCTCCAGCTGCGGACGCTGCAGGCGGTCCAGGCCGGCGGTGCGACAGTCGTGCTGACCACCGGGCCGACCCCCGACCTCGGCGTCCGTCCGGCCGGTTGACCGCGCCGGCGGGTCGTCCTCGGCGGAGAGCGGCCCGCCGGTGCGGGGTCACTCGCGGACGTCGGCGGGCTCGTCCGACATCGGCAGGCCCGCGGCGAGCCAGGCCTCCACGCCGCCCTCCAGGTCCGTCGCGCGGTGCAACCCAACCTCGCGCAGGGACGCGGCGGCCAGGCTGGAGCTGAAGCCCTGCCGGCAGACCACGACGACCTCGAGGTCGGGGCCGGTCGCCTCGGGGATGCGCCACGGTGACGTGGGGTCCAGCCGCCACTCGAGCACGGTCCGGTCGATCACCAGCGCGCCGGGGAACTCCCCCTGGGCCCGGCGGTGGGACTCCGTGCGGGTGTCCACCACGAGTGCGCCGCGGGCCATCGCGGCGCGGAGCCCGGCCGGGGAGAGCCGGCACACGCCGGCCCGGCTGGCGGCCAGCACGTCGTCGATGCCCACGGCCGCAGCGTGCCCGACGGGGGGTGCGGAGGTCTCCGCACCCCCCGTCGTCAGTCGGTCAGTACCACTTGTGCGACTGCCAGAAGGCCCAGGCGCCGCAGGGGGTGCCGTAGCGCTTCTTGATGTAGATCAGGCCCGCGTCGATCTGCCGGTACGGGTCCGAAGTCTTGGCGATCCCGGTGCTGGCCCAGGTCGAGTTGAGGAACTGCGGGATGCCGTAGGCGGTGCTCGACGGGTTCTGCGCCTTGGGGTTCCACCCGCTCTCCTTCTGCCACAGCTGGTTCAGGCAGGAGGACTGGGCGGTGTTCCCTCCGAGCTTGCCGAGCGCGTAGGACTGGTAGGCCTGCACGCCGGACGCCGCCTGGGCCACCGACTGACCGGCGAAGGCGAAGGCGACGCAGAGCGCCAGGACGGCGGCGACCCGGTGCAGCGCGGGTCGGACGGCCCGTGGCCGTGCCGTCCCGTCGGCGACCCGGAGGTCGACCTGGGGTTCGGGCGAGAGGACGTGGGACATGGTGGGACTCCTCGACGGTGAGGTGCGGCAGCCGTCCTCGGGACGGCAGCCGGCATCGACCTGCGCGGTCGACAGGGACACGGGTGCCTGGGGCCGGCCGGGGCTGGACCTGGCGCAGCCACCCGTGCGAGGGGTGTCGACCCGGGCGTGCGGCACCGACGGGCGGCAGCTCAGTGCCGTCCGGTCAGGTGAGGCCCGGGTACGGGCGACGAGCGATGGCCCCGGCTACGTGCGGGGGCGGGACGCGCGACGCCCGGGTACGTGGTCGCTCGCGGACTCCGCGAAGACCCGTGGGCGCACGTCTGAGGTGGTTCTCCGTTCTCCCATGGCCGCCTACCAGGTCAGCTGACGGGTTCGGGCGGGGAAAGCCCTACCCACCCCCGAGCGGAGCTCGGCGGCGGGATTCACCCCACAGTGCGGTGGGTCCCCGGCTCGCACATGCGATTCGGCGGCATCCTGCGCGGGCTCCCCGGATGAGGAGAGAGGACCCGGCCGGACGCCGAAAAGTTAAGGAACTGGGCGGTTCCGCACAAATTGAGAGTGCAAATTTAGAGAGACTTGCTGGTCGCCACGCGCGTCGTCCGTGCAGCCGGGCGTGTCGCTGTCACCAGCCCCGCCGGGGCGGGCGCCAGCCTAGACACGCCCGGAATCCCACCCTCGTCTTGACGGCGTGTCGTCACCCGGACCACCCTGGACGGAACCCGCTCCCGGCGGGTGTTGCGCGCCAGCCGTCGCCGGCGACTGGCCTCTCCTCGATCGCTCGCACGAGCAGGAGCGGACCGCCGCGATGACCACGCGCGCCCTGACGACACACTCCCCGCCGTCTCCCGACCACCGGAGGGATGGGTCATGGCGGTGACGCTCGGCCCGCCACGCCGGCGGGACGAGGCGTGGGTGAGCCGCGAGGTGCACCGGGCCCGCGCCCTGCTGATCATGGCCGCGATCCACGGTCAGACGGTCCGGTACGGCGAGCTCAGCCCGTTCGGTCACCTGCACTGGTACGACCGGCAGGTCCTCGGCGGGGTCTTCGACCTGTGCCGGCTGAACGGCGAGCCGGACCTGACGGCCATCCTCGCGCCCGCCGGTCAGCCGGCGGAGGACGCGGTCGAGGCGGAGCGCGTCTTCGCCTACTGGCGGGAGGCCCGGCCGGTGCTCCCGTCCGAGCGCCGGGCCGGACGGGGGGCGGCTCGGATCTGACTCGCCGGCCGCGCGACGGGTGGCACGGCTCTTCCCGGGTACCCGGCGTCCATGACCATCGGGATCAACGGCTGCGGCCGGCACCAGCAGACGCACCCGGGAGCGCGCCGGTGAGCCCGGGCCGCGGGAAGCAGATGGCCGGTCCCCGGGGTCTGGCCGCCGAGGAGGGGCCGGGCTCCGAGGACCGGCGGCAGACCGAGCTGACCGTCGCCGTCACCGGCCCGACCGGCACCTTCGGGTCCGGGCTGGTCCCGCTGCTGCAGGCCGACGACCGGATCACCCGGATCGTCGGGATCGCGCGGCGACCGTTCGACCCGGCCGAACGGGGCTGGACGAAGATGGACTACCGGCGGGGCGACGTCCGCGACCCGGACTCGCTGCGGGCGGCCTTCGAGGGCGTCGACGTCGTGGTGCACCTGGCGTTCCTGATCACCGGCACCGCCGGCCGGGAGGCCACCCGCGCGATCAACGTCGAGGGCACGCTGAACGTCTTCCGCGCGGCGGCGGAGGTGGGGGCACATCGGTTCGTCCACGCCTCGTCGGTCGCCGCCTACGGCTTCCACCGGGACAACCCGGTCGGCATGACCGAGGACTGGCCGGTGCGCCCGGCGGCGCGGCTGTTCTACGCCCAGGAGAAGGCCGAGCTCGAGCAGCGGCTGGGCGAGGAGGCGGCGTCCCACCCCGACCTGGCGCTGTTCCTGCTGCGGCCGTCCCTGGTGGTGGGGCCCCACTCGCTGGGCGCCAAGGACCTGCTGCCCGGCCGGCTCGCCCCGCTGGGGCGGCTGCTGGCGGACGCGGCCAACCGGCGCTTGCCGATCCCGGTCCCGGTCGTGGTGGCCGACCTCCCGCTGCAGGTGGTGCACCAGGACGACGTGGGCCAGGCGCTGATGCGCTGCGTGCTCGGCTCCGGGCCGCCCGGGGCCTACAACATCGCCGGCGATGGCGTGCTGAGCACGGCCGACGTGGCCCGGGAGTACGGGGCGATCGCGCTGCCGGTGCCGGGCGGGCCGGCCCAGCTGACCGCGCGGGTGGTTTCCCGGCTGCCGTTCCTGCCTGCCGCGGCGGAGTGGGTCGAGGCCGCCAGCCACCCGGCGATCATGGACACCACCAAGGCGAAGGAGCAGCTGGGGTGGCGGCCGCGCCACTCCGGGCGGGAGGCGCTGCGCTCGATGCTGGAGCGCACCGGCTGAGCCGGGGGGCGACACCCCGTCGAACCGGGTCAGCTGAGCTGCTCGGACAACGCGACGATGATCCCCGCGGGGCCGCGGACGTAGCAGAGCCGGTAGCTGTCCTGGTACTGCACCACGTCTCCGACGAGGTGCGCGCCGTGGGCGCGCAGGCCGGCGACGGTGGCGTCGAGGTCGTCGACGGCGAACATGATGCTGCGCAGGCCGAGCGTGTTGCCCAGGGGGTTCGCCGGCTCGGCGCTGACCGCCTGCGGGGTGTGGAACGTCGTCAGCTCGAGCCGGCCGTGACCGTCCGGGGTGCGCAGCATCGCGATGTCGACCCGGACACCGTCGAGCCCGTTGAGGCGGTCCACCTCCGGTCCCTCGATGGGCGCCTCGCCCTCGATCTCCATGCCGAGCTCGACGAAGAACGCCTTGGCGGCCTCGAGGTCCTCGACGACGACGCTGACGTGGTCCAGCCGCTGGATCGTCATGGTGGTCCTCCTTCGTCGCCCGGGATGTCGAGGTCACTGACGTCCCCGGGACGGAGCCGGCGCCGCGTTCTCGACAACGCAGACCGTGCCGCGTCACGTCGGCGTGCGGAGCAACCAGCAGCATCCCGATCGTCGCGGCCCTGCGCGGTTGGCGGGTCTCACGTCGTTCGCGCGGTGAGTTCTGCAGGTCTGTGCAGTCTGTGGGCGCGGAGGGGTTCGAACCCCCGACCACTCGCTTGTAAGGCGAGCGCTCTACCGCTGAGCTACGCGCCCGTGCGACCGAGGCCCGGAGCCCCGGCCGCGGAGGGCTAGGCGGCAGCGAGCTGGCTGACCGCGTCCTTCCAGCCGGACTGCACCCGCGCGTCGCCGGGCTGGTTGACCTCGGCGAAGGCGACCGTGCCCTCGGCGTCGACCAGGAAGGTCCCGCGCAGGGCCATGCCGGCCTTGTCGTTGAACACGCCGTAGGCCTGGGCGACGGCACCGTGCGGCCAGAAGTCCGACAGCAGCGGGAAGTCGAACCCCTCCTGCGTCTTGAACGCCTTGAGGGAGAACGTCGGGTCGGTGGAGATCGCCACCACCTGCACGCCGGCCTCGGTGTACGTGGCCAGCTCGTCGCGCAGCTGGCACAGCTCACCGGTGCAGATGCCGGAGAAGGCGAAGGGGTAGAAGACCACCAGGACCGGGGCTCCCCGCAGCTCGGCGAGGGAGACGACCTGCCGGTCCTGGTCAGGGAGGCTGAAGTCGGGCGCGGTGTCACCGACGGAGATGCTCATGCCCCCATGCTGCCGCACCGAGGTGAGGTGCCGGAACGGCCCCCTGGCGACGTGCTGGAACGGCCCCCTCGCAGGGGCCCACCGCGAGCGTGGTGACGTGCTGGAGCGGCCCCCGTCCAGAGGCTCGTCCCGAGCGTGCGAGGGATGAGGGGGACGGGGGTCCTTCGTCAGCGACGGGAGCGGGCGGCCTTCGGGGTGACCAGCCGGATCCCGGACCAGTCCTTGGCCGCGGAGATGCTCGACGTCTGCTGCAGCCCCGCGGTGGGGGCCGCCTCGGTGACGTCACCCGGCTCGACGTGACCGGGGCGCCCGGACTTGGGCACGAGCAGCCAGACGACGCCGTCCTCGGCGAGCGAGGCGATGGAGTCGACGAGGGCGTCGATCAGGTCGCCGTCCTCCTCGCGCCACCACAGCAGGACGACGTCGGCCACCTCGTCGGAGTCCTCGTCGACCATCTCGCCGCCGGACAGCTCGACGACCGAGTCGCGCAGGTCCTCGTCGGCGTCCTCGTCCCAGCCGAGCTCCTGCACGACCATCCCCGGCTTGATCCCCAGCCGGGCAGCCATGCTGGTGCTCCCCGAGTCGACGCTCATCCCTGCTCGTCCTCCGTGTGCTCGACGTCCCGGTCCGTGCCGGGTGCTCTGGTGTGCGGTGTCCGGTGCCTCGTGGCGGTGTGCTGCGAGGCGGCGTTCCTGGAGGGATCGTGCCCTGTCCCGGGCCGTCGTGCCTGGCCGGGACCCCTCATCGGCCCACACCGACCCCCTCCGCACCGGTGCTGAGAGACCGCCGGTGCGTCGTCCCCGTCCCCGGGGTGCGCCGCTCCGGGGCCACCGTTGGAGCGGAGCGTAGGGCATCAGGGGGCAGGCGCAAGGCCCGAAGGCCAGTCTCCGGCCGCGCCGTCGTCCCGCCCCTCGGGACCTCCAGCGGGCCAGGAGTGACGCCGACCGCTCCGACAGGAGACGATGGGGGCATGAGCGCACCGCAGCAGTCGGACGGAGACCCCGCCCGCATCGCAGGAACCCCTCGCGCGGTCATCACCGACGGGCGGTCCAGCCAACTCCCGGACACCGACCCCGACGAGACGCAGGAGTGGCTGGACTCGCTGGACGCGGTCGTCGACCACGCCGGCCGTGGTCGAGCGCGCTACCTGATGCTCCGCATGATCGAGCGCAGTCGTGAGCAGCAGGTCGGCGTCCCCGCCCTGCGCAGCACCGACTACATCAACACCATCCCGCCGGAGCAGGAGCCGTGGTTCCCCGGCGACGAGGACGTCGAGCGGCGGATCCGCGCCTACATCCGCTGGAACGCCGCGATCATGGTCCACCGCGCGCAGCGGCCGGGGATCGGCGTCGGCGGCCACATCTCCTCCTACGCGTCGTCCGCATCGCTCTACGAGGTGGGCTTCAACCACTTCTTCAAGGGCAAGGACCACCCCAGCGGTGGCGACCAGATCTACTTCCAGGGCCACGCCTCCCCCGGCGTCTACGCCCGCGCCTACCTCGAGGGCCGGCTCGACGAGCACCAGCTCGACGGGTTCCGCCAGGAGGTCAGCCACCCCGGCGGCGGGCTGTCCTCCTACCCGCACCCCCGGCTGATGCCGGACTTCTGGGAGTTCCCCACCGTCTCGATGGGCCTCGGCCCGATGAACGCGATCTACCAGGCGCGGTTCAACCGCTACCTGCGCGACCGCGGCATCGCCGACACCTCCGACCAGCACGTGTGGGCCTTCCTCGGTGACGGCGAGATGGACGAGCCGGAGTCGCTCGGCCCGATCGGTCTGGCCGCCCGCGAGGAGCTGGACAACCTCACCTTCGTCATCAACTGCAACCTGCAGCGCCTCGACGGCCCGGTACGCGGCAACGGCAAGGTCATCCAGGAGCTCGAGTCCTTCTTCCGCGGCGCCGGCTGGAACGTCATCAAGGTGATCTGGGGCCGCGGCTGGGACAAGCTGCTGGCCGCCGACCGCGACGGCGCGCTGGTCAACCTGATGAACCAGACGCCCGACGGCGACTACCAGACCTACAAGGCCGAGGACGGCGCCTACGTCCGCGAGCACTTCTTCGGTCGCGACCCGCGCACCCGCAAGCTGGTCGAGGGGATGAGCGACAAGGAGGTCTGGGACCTCGCCCGCGGTGGCCACGACTACCGCAAGGTCTACGCGGCCTACAAGGCGGCCGTGGAGCACAAGGGCTCCCCGACGGTCATCCTCGCCAAGACCATCAAGGGCTGGACGCTGGGCAACCACTTCGAGGGCCGCAACTCCACCCACCAGATGAAGAAGCTGACGGCGGAGGACCTGGCGAACTTCCGCGACCGGCTGTACCTGCCGATCCCGGACGAGCAGCTGGACAAGACCCTGCCGCCCTACTACAAGCCGGCCGCCGACTCCGACGAGATGCAGTACATGCTCGAGCGCCGTCGCCAGCTGGGCGGTGCGGTGCCCCGCCGCCGGTCGGAGCACAAGCTGCTGAAGGCCCCCGACGACAAGGCCTTCGAGGTCGTCCGGCGGGGCTCGGGCAAGCAGGAGGTCGCCACCACGATGGCGTTCGTCCGGCTGCTCAAGGAGCTCATCAAGGACCCCGAGCTCGGCCCCCGCTTCGTCCCGGTCATCCCCGACGAGGCCCGCACCTTCGGGCTGGACTCGCTGTTCCCGACGAAGAAGATCTACAACCCGCACGGCCAGAACTACACGTCGGTCGACCGCGAGCTGATGCTGGCCTACAAGGAGTCCACGACCGGGCAGATCCTGCACGAGGGGATCAACGAGGCCGGCTCGTCGGCGTCGTTCATCGCCGCCGGCACGTCGTACGCGACGCACGGCGAGGCCATGATCCCGATCTACATCTTCTACTCGATGTTCGGGTTCCAGCGGACCGGTGACGAGTTCTGGGCCGCCGGTGACCAGATGACCCGCGGCTTCCTGCTCGGTGCCACCGCCGGGCGCACCACCCTCAACGGGGAGGGCCTGCAGCACGAGGACGGGCACTCGCTGCTGCTGGCGGAGACCAACCCGGCCGTCGTCTCCTACGACCCGGCGTTCTCCTACGAGCTCGGGCACATCGTCAAGGACGCCCTGCGCCGGATGTACGGCGAGGACCCGGGCGCTCCGCTGGGCGGGCACCGCGACCCGAATGTCATGTACTACCTGACGGTCTACAACGAGCCCTACGCCCAGCCGGCCGAGCCCGAGGGCCTCGACGTCACCGGCCTGCTGGCCGGCATGTACCGCTACGCCGAGGGGCCGCAGCTCGACGACCGCCCCAAGGCGCAGGTGCTCGCCTCCGGCGTCGCGGTGCCGTGGGCGCTGCGGGCCCAGCAGCTGCTGGCCGACGACTGGGGGGTGTCGGCCGACGTCTGGTCGGTCACCTCGTGGAACGAGCTGCGCCGCCAGGCGGTCCAGGTCGACGAGTGGAACCTGCTCAACCCGGGCGAGGAGCCCCAGGTCCCCTTCGTCACCCAGCAGCTGGCCGAGGCCGCCGGTCCGGTCGTCGCGGTGTCGGACTGGATGAAGGCGGTGCCGGACCTGCTGGCGCCGTTCGTCCCGGGCGGCCTCGTGTCGCTGGGCACCGACGGGTTCGGGCTGTCCGACACCCGCCCGGCGCTGCGGCGGCACTTCCGGGTGGACGCCGAGTCGATCGTCGTCCGCACCCTGGCCGCGCTGGCCACCCGCGGCGAGGTCGAGCGGGACGTCGTCCGGCAGGCCGTCGAGAAGTACCAGATCGGCGACGTGCAGGCGGCTCCCGAGGACACCACCACCACCCCGGAGCAGCAGCCGGAGGCGTGAGCCCCGCAGTGGAGTGCCAGCGCTCGGAAAGTGATGCGCTGGCACTCCACCCGGCTCAGCCGGCGAGGGCCTGCAGCGCCATCCGGGCGTACAGCGCCACGCCGTTGGGCAGGGCGTCCTCGTCGAACCGGACGTGGTTGGAGTGGTTGCCCGGCGCGGTCCCCGGGTCCAGCTCCGGCGGGCAGGCACCGAGGAACGCCATCGCGCCGGGCACCCGCTCCAGCACGTAGGAGAAGTCCTCGGCGCCCATCAGCGGCACCGGCATGACCGCGCTGTTCTCCGCGCCGAGCAGCGCGGCGGCGGTCGCGGTCACCTGGGCGGCGACGTCGGCGTCGTTCACGGTCACCGGGTAGCCCTCGACGTGCACGAACTCCGCCGTCATGTCGTGGGCCAGCGCCACGTGCTCCCCCACCCGCTGCACCGAGGCCAGGACGTCGGCCCGCCGCTCCGGCGACAGGGTGCGGATCGTCCCGTGCACCAGCGCGGTCTCCGGGATGACGTTGTCGGTCTGACCCGCCTCCAGGTGGCCGACGGTCACCACGGCCGGGTCGAAGACGTCGGTGCGCCGGGTGACCATCGACTGCAGCGCCAGGATGATCTCGGCGGCCACCGGCACCGGGTCCGCGGCCAGGTGCGGCGTCGACGCGTGCCCACCGCGGCCGTGCACGGTGAGCGTCCACTGGTCCGCCGAGGCCATCATCGGGCCGGGCCGGACGTTGATGGTGCCGGTGCGCCACATGGTCGAGATGTGCAGCGCGAACGCGCCGCTCACCGGCGCCTCCGGGACGGCGTCGAGCAGCCCCTCCTCCAGCATGAAGCGGGCACCGTGGTGGCCCTCCTCGCCCGGCTGCACCATGAACACGACCTGGCCGGCGAGAGCGTCGCGGCGCTCGCTGAGCAGCCGGGCCGCGCCCAGCAGCATCGCCACGTGGGTGTCGTGGCCGCACGCGTGCATCACGCCGGGCACCTCGGAGGCGAAGTCCAGGCCGGTGTCCTCGTGCACCGGCAGCGCGTCCATGTCGGCGCGCAGCAGGTAGGTCGGGCCCGGGCGGGCACCGCGGAGCACGCCGACCACCGAGCTGGTGCTGGAGCCGGTGGTCACCTCGATCGGCAGCTCGGCGAAGGCCTCCAGCACGATCGCCTGCGTCCTCGGCAGGTGCAGGCCGATCTCGGGCTGGCGGTGCAGGCGACGGCGGAGGTCGACGGTGCGGGCGGCGTCGGCGCGGGCGGCGGCGAGCAGGTCAGCAGCAGGGGCGGTCATGCCGCCCAGTCTGTAGCAACGCTCAGGATCCGGGGAGGCGGAGCACGGCACCCGGGCCGCTAGTCTCCGGCGCATGGTCGTGAGCTGGGCCGACGCCCGGACGGCGTTCTCCGACGCCGCGGGGTCCTTCCTGCGCACGGTGTCGCTGGTGGAGGACCGGTGGGCCGAGCCCGGCCTCGGCGAGTGGGACGTCCGCGCACTCGTCGGCCACACCAGCCGGGCCCTGCTGACCGTCGAGACCTACCTCGACCGGCCGGCCGCGGCCGTCGAGGTCGCCTCCGCCGTCGACTACTTCTCGGCGGCCACCGCCACCGGCGACCCGGCTGCCGTCACCGCGCGCGGGCGGGACGCAGGCGAGGCCCTCGGTCCGGCACCCGCCGCGGCGGTGGCCGAGATCGCCGAGCGCGTGCTCGCGCTGGTCGGCACCCGGGACGGCAGCGAGCTGGTGACGACGATCGCCGGCGGCATGCGGCTGGTGGACTACCTGCCGACCCGGACGTTCGAGCTCGTGGTGCACACCCTGGACCTCGCCCGGGCGCTGTCGGCACCGCTGGAGATCCCCGCGCGACCGGCGGCGCAGGCCCTCGCGCTGGTCGCCGACCTCGCGGTGACGCGCGGACGGGCCGGGGACCTGCTGCTGCTCGCCACCGGCCGACCCGGACCGGCAGCGGGCTTCTCCGTCCTCTGACCCGGCGGGGGCCTCAGCCGGCCCAGGCGGGACGCGCGGCGTCCAGCTGCCACACGCAGACGAAGGCCCCAGCGGGGACCGGCTCCTCGCCGACGGCGGTCGCGACGTCGCCGTCCCGGACGACGACGCGCAGCCCGGGTGGGACGTCCGGCCCTGCCGCGCCGGTCCACAGCCGGGCGTCGGCGCGACCGAGGTCCACCCAGCCGGTCGGCCGCAGCAGCACGTCGTGCGCGGGCTGGCCCGCCGGTTCGGCCGACCGCAGGTAGGTCTGCAGCACGTGCGCTCCCCCGGCGCCGGCCACCTCGTCGTGCTCGAGGCCCCGGCCGGCCCGCAGCAGCGCCACGTCCCCCGGCCCGAGCACCGCCTCCCGCCCCCAGGCGTGCCGCAGCGAGCCGGCCAGCACGACCGCCACGACGTCGACGGCGGCGTGCGGGTGCCGCCCGTACCCGGCGCCCGGACCGAGCCGGTCGTCGGCAAGCCGCAGCAACGGCCCCAGCGACCCGTCGTCGGGGGCGAGCAGGACGCGGGAGTCCAGCACCGTCACGGCGTCCTCCGGCTCAGGGCGGCGCGGTGCCCGGGCAGGGCACCGAAGACCAGCGCGACCAGCAGCGTCCAGCCCAGGCCGAGGGCCCAGCCGCCCAGCACGTCGGTCAGGTAGTGCACGCCCAGCCACATCCGGGTGAGCCCGACCAGCAGCACCAGCGCCACGCCCAGCGCCAGCCAGGTCCGCCGGGCGGGGGGCGCCAGCAGCGGCCAGGCCAGGACCAGCACGATCGTCACCAGCGTGACGATCCCCGAGGAGTGACCGCTGGGGAAGCCGAAGGACGTGTAGCCGGCGCCACCCTCGGTGAACTGCGGTCGCAGCCGGCCCACCGCGTCCTTGAGCAGCGTGGTCAGCGGTCCCACCCCGGCGGCGGCGACGAACACCCAGGCCGCCGTCCACCAGGCGCGGCGCAGCAGCAGCCAGGCCAGGACGGGCAGCAGCACGACCGCGCGGCTGGCCGACAGCCCGGGCGCGGTGGCGACCTGCAGCAGCACCTCGGTCCACCGGGACCGGCCGTCGCCGGCGTAGAGCGCCGTGGCCACCTCCCGGTCGACGTCCGGCAGCGGGGCGACGCCGGTGGTCACCGCCCAGGCGAGCAGCGCGACCACCACCGCGGACCCGGCGACGGCCAGCCAGGCCGGGACGACGGACGTCGCGCGGCTGCGGGTCTGACCCGGATGGGCGGGGTGCACCGCTCCACGATCCCTGACGGCGCGCGCCGTGACACGCTGGCGGCGTGCAGGCAGCAGCGCGCGGGGCGACCCAGCCGTCGGAGGCGACGCTGCGCCGGCTCGAGCGGGCCTCCGGCGCCCTGGCCACCCAGGCGGTGGCCCGGATGGACGAGGAGCTCTCCTGGTTCCGCGCCATGCCGGCCGCGCAGCGCTCCTGGGTCACCATCGTCGCGCAGGCCGGCATCGCCTCGCTGGTCGAGTGGTGCCGCAACCCCGGCCGCCCGCCGCGGCTGACCGGCGAGGTGTTCGGCGCCGCGCCCCGCGAGCTGATGCACGCCGTCCCGCTCCGCCGGTCGGTCGACCTGATCAAGGTGACGGTCGAGGTGGTCGAGGACCGGGTCGAGCAGGTCGCCGAGCCCGGGGACGTCGAGCGGCTGCGGCTGACCGTGCTGCAGTTCAGCCGGGAGATCGCCTTCGCCGTCGCGCACGTCTACGCCAGCTACGCCGAGAACCGCGGCGCCTGGGACGCCCGCCTGGAGGCCCTCGTCGTGGACGCGCTGGTGCGCGGCGACCGCGCCGAGGAGCTGCCCGGCCGCGCCGCCGCGCTCGGCTGGGCGGACACCGAGCCGGTGGTGGTGGTCGTCGGCTCGGCTCCCCCGGGTGAGCAGGACTCCAGCACCGCCGTCCGCCGGGCCGCCCGCTCGATGGGCTGCGAGGTGCTGGTCGGGGTGCACGCCGACGAGCTGGTCGTCGTCCTGGGCGGCGGGCCCGACCTCACCGCGGTCACCTCCCGGGTCTGCCGGGAGTTCGGTGCCGGCCCCGTCGTCGTCGGCCCGCGGGTCGACTCGCTCGCGCACGCCGGGGAGTCCGCCTCCGCCGCCCTGGCCGGCCTGCACGCCGCCGCCGCCTGGCCCGATGCGCCGCGGCCGGTGCCGGCCGACGCGCTGCTGCCCGAGCGCGCCCTGGACGGCGACCCGCTGGCCCGCGCCGCACTGGCCGAGCAGGTGGCGATGCCGCTGCAGTCCGCGGGCCCCGAGCTGCTGGAGACGGTGCGGACCGTGCTGGGCAACGGCGGCAACCTGGAGGCCACCGCGCGGGCGCTGTTCGTGCACACCAACACCGTCCGGTACCGGCTCAAGCGGGCGGCGGAGATCACCGGGTTCTCCGCCACCGACCCGCGCGGGGCCTGGACCCTGCAGCTCGCGCTGGCCCTCGGCCAGCTGGAGGGCGACCGCTCGCTCTGGCACTGACGGTCGGCTCGGGGAGGGCCGTCGTTGTGGCCTCCGCCACCGACACGCGGTCCCAGCTCGAGTTGCGGGGCCGCCTTTTGGAGGGATCCTCCAAGAACACCCGTGTGTTGTTCGTGGGTGACCGCATCCCGCGGGGACCCCTCCACCTGGCACGGTGAACAGGTGCTTGCCGTCCTCGCCCCCGGACAGGGTGCCCAGAAGCCCGGGATGCTCACCGACTGGCTCGGCCTCCCCGGCGCCGAGCCGTTCTTCCGGTGGGCCGGTGCGATCGCCGACGCCGACCTGCTGGAGCTCGGCACGACCGGTGACGCCGAGGCCATCAAGGACACCGCGGTGACCCAGCCGCTCGTCGTCGCGATGAGCCTCTTCATCGCCCGCGAGCTCGGCGGGATGCCCGGTCCGGTGGTGCACACGCCCCAGGCCGGCCGGGACGTCGTCATCACCGGGCACAGCGTCGGCGAGCTCACCGCCGCCGCGCTGGCCGGCGTGCTCTCGGTCGAGGCGGCGATCGCGCTCACCGCCGTCCGCGGCCGGGCGATGGCTCGGTCCTGCGCGCAGACGCCGACCGGCATGTCCGCCGTCATCGGCGGTGACCCCGACGAGGTGCTCGCCGTTCTCGAGCGGCACGGCCTCGTCCCGGCCAACCGCAACGGCGGCGGGCAGGTCGTGGCCGCCGGCTCCCTCGAGGCCCTGGACGCGCTCAAGGCCGACCCGCCGGCGAAGGCACGGATCGTGCCGCTGTCGGTGGCCGGCGCCTTCCACACCTCCTACATGTCCTCGGCCCGCGAGGAGCTCGAGGGCCTGGTCGGCGGCCTGCGCCCGGCCGATCCCAGCCGGCTGCTGCTGTCGAACGCCGACGGCGCCGCCGTCGTCGACGGCGCGGAGGTCGTCTCCCGGCTGGTCAGCCAGGTCACCAGCCCGGTGCGCTTCGACGCCTGCCTGGCGACCCTGCGCGACCTCGGGGTCACCGCCGTCCTGGAGCTCCCCCCGGCCGGCGCGCTCGCCGGCCTGGCCAAGCGGGAGTGGAAGGGCACCGGCATCGAGGTGCTGGCGCTCAGCAGCCCGGCCGACCTGGACCGGGCCCGCGAGCTGATCGCCGCCGAGCGGGGCCGCGCCGAGGGCGAGCACGCCCCTGACTGGCGGGTCGTCGTCTCCCCCGTCCGCGGCACCGTCAGCCCCGCCGAGGTGCCCGAGGGCACCTCCCTGCCGGCCGGCTCCCCGCTCGGCTGCGTCCGCAGCCGCCGCGAGGAGGTCAAGGTCTCGGCCGGCTACGACGGCGTCCTCGCCGAGTGGCTGGTCCAGGACGGCGACCTCGTCGACGCCGGCGACCCCATCGCCCGTCTCTACCCGGAGGTCTCGTGACCAGCATCAAGATGCGGCCGGGTGCACCCGGCGCGCAGATCCTCGGCCTCGGGGCCTACCGGCCCCGCCGCCGGGTCACCAACGACGAGCTCGCCCAGACGATGGACACCAACGACGAGTGGATCCAGACCCGGGTCGGCATCGCCGAGCGCCGGTGGGCCTCCGAGGACGAGACGCTGGTCGAGATGGCCTGCGCAGCGGGCGGCAAGGCCCTGGCGGCCAGCGGGCTCGGTCCCGACGAGGTCGACCTGGTCATCCTGGCCAGCGCCAGCCTGCGCGCGCCGATCCCGGGCATCGGGCCGCAGGTCGCGCACCGGCTGGGCATCCCCCGCCCCGGCGCGTTCGACCTCAACGCCGGGTGCGCCGGGTTCTGCTACGCCCTGGGCATGGCCTCCGACGCGATCCGCAGCGGCGATGCGCGGAACGCGCTCGTGGTCGGGGTCGAGCGGCTGACCGACGTCACCGACATGACGGACCGGAGCACCGCGGTGATCTTCGCCGACGGCGCGGGCGCCGCCGTGCTCGGGGCCGCTCAGGAGCCGGGCGTCGGCCCGGTCGCCTGGGGCAGCGACGGCGACCAGTACACCGCCATCGAGATCGCCGCCGGGCGCTCGACGATGACCATGGCCGGCCAGGCGGTCTACCGCTGGGCGACGACCAAGCTCACCGAGACGCTCACCGAGGCGATGGACAAGGCCGGCGTCACCGCCGCCGACATCGACGTCTTCGCCCCGCACCAGGCCAACCTGCGGATCATCGAGTCGATGGTCAAGAAGCTCGGGTTCGGCGAGGACACCGTCGTCGCCCGGGACATCGTGCAGTCCGGCAACACCTCGGCCGCCTCCGTCCCGCTGGCGCTCACCGCGCTGCTGGAGTCCGGCGAGGCCAAGTCCGGTGACCTGGCCCTGGTGCTCGGCTACGGCGCGGGGCTCACCTTCGCCGGCCAGGTGCTGCGGCTGCCCTGACCCCCACATCTGCCGGGACACCCGTCCCGGACGACGGCGGCGGACCGCTCCCGGTCCGGCGTCATCCAGTTCGTAGAGAGGACCCCGCGTGCCCAGCACCGCAGACATCCAGGCCGGTCTCGGCGAGATCCTGGAGGAGGTGGCCGGCGTGACCCCCGCCGACGCCACCCCGGAGAAGTCGTTCACCGACGACCTCGACGTCGACTCGCTGTCGATGGTCGAGATCGCCACCGCCGTCGAGGACAAGTTCGGCGTCGCGATCCCGGACGACGAGCTGGCCAACATCAAGACGGTCGGCGACGCGATCTCCTTCATCGAGAAGAACCAGTAAGAGGACCACCCTTCCCCCCACGCCTCGCACGCTCGGCGCGGGCCCCTGAAGGGTGGCCACACGCCCGCACTCCCCCGGCCGTCCGGCCAGCCAGTCCCAGGAGGACAGACCATGAGCACGCCCACCGACGTCGTCGTCACCGGGCTCGGTGCCACCACGCCCCTCGGTGGTGACGTCGCCACCACCTGGGAGGCACTGCTGGCCGGCCGGTCCGGGGTCAGCCGGATCACCGACGACTGGGCCAAGGAGTTCCCCGCCCAGCTCGTCGCCCGGCTGACCCACGAGCCGGCCGATCAGCTGGACCGGGTCCGCGTCCGCCGGCTCGACCGCAGCCAGCAGGTCGCGGTCGTCGCCGCGGAGGAGGCCTGGAAGGACGCCAACGGCGCCGACTCGGGCGTCGACCCGCTGCGGCTCGCCGTCGTCTTCGGCACCGGCATCGGGGGTGCGCTGACGCTGCTCGGCCAGGACGACGTCCTGGAGAGCAAGGGCCCCAAGCGCGTCTCCCCGTTCACCATCCCGATGCTCATGCCCAACGGCCCGGCGGCCGCCGTGGGCCTGGCCATCGGCGCCCGTGCCGGGGTGCACGCCCCGGTCAGCGCCTGCGCCTCCGGCGCCGAGGCGATCCGGTGGGGCCTGGACCTGCTCCGCTTCAACCGGGCCGACATGGTCGTGGTCGGCGGCACCGAGGCCTGCGTGCACCCGCTGCCGATGGCCGGGTTCGCCGCGATGCGCGCGATGAGCACCCGCAACGACGAACCCGAGCGCGCCTCGCGCCCGTTCGACAAGGGCCGGGACGGCTTCATCCTCGGCGAGGGCGCCGCCGCCCTGGTGCTCGAGCGCGCCGACGCGGCCGCCGCCCGCGGCGCCACCGTCTACGGCCGGCTGGCCGGTGCCGGCGCGACGTCCGACGGCTACGACCTGGTCGCCCCCCACCCGGAGGGCGAGGGCGCAGCCCGGGCCATCGGCGCCGCGATCCGCGACGCCGGGCTGACCCCCGCCGACATCGGGCACGTCAACGCGCACGCCACGTCGACGCCGCTGGGTGACCTCGCCGAGGCCACCGCCATCCGCGACGCGATCGGCGAGCACCCGCTGGTCACCGCCACCAAGAGCCAGACCGGCCACCTGCTCGGCGCGGCCGGTGCGCTGGAGTCGGTGTTCAGCATCCTCGCGCTGCGCGACCAGGTCGTGCCGGCGACGGCGAACCTGGACGACCCCGACGACGGGGCCGCCATCCAGGCGCTGGACATCGTCCGCCGCGAGCCCCGGAAGGCCACCTTCTCCGCCGCGCTGAACGACTCGTTCGGCTTCGGCGGCCACAACATGGCGCTCGTGTTCACGACGGCGTGAGCAAGGACCTCCTGGCCCTCCACCACTCGCAGGCTCGCGGCGGGCCCCTGCACCGGGGCCAGACCGTGAACGCCGCTCCGAGGAGCTGCTCATGACCACGATCTCCGCCGCACCGCCGCCTGCCGCGACCGTCGACCCGCGGGACCCCGAGGACCGGCTGACCCGGTTCTTCGACCCCGGGTCGATGCACCCGCTCGCCCCCCGGGACACCTCCGGGGTCCTGGCGGCGCGCGGCACGGTGGCCGGTTCGCCAGCGATCGCCTACTGCACCGACGCCACGATCATGGGCGGCGCGATGGGCGTCGACGGCTGCCGGCACATCGTCGACGCCATCGACGCCGCACTGCGCGAGCGGGTGCCGGTCGTCGGCATCTGGCACTCCGGCGGGGCCCGGCTGGCCGAGGGCGTCACCGCGCTCCATGCGGTCGGTGAGGTGTTCGCGGCGATGGTGCGGGCGTCGGGCCGGGTGCCGCAGATCTCGGTGGTGCTCGGCGCGGCCGCCGGCGGCGCCGCCTACGGCCCGGCGCTGACCGACCTGGTGATCATGGGTCCGGCCGGCCGGGTCTTCGTCACCGGCCCGGACGTCGTCCGCTCGGTGACCGGTGAGGTCGTGGACCAGGAGCAGCTCGGCGGCCCGGACACGCACGGACGGCGGTCCGGGGTCGTGCACGTGGTCACCGACACCGAGGCCGACGCGCTGGAGACGGCCCGGACGGCGGTCCACCTGCTCGCCGCGCAGGGCACCTTCGCCCCGGCGGAGGGCGAGCCCGCGGTCGACCTGATGGCGCTGCTGCCCGAGCAGCGCAACCGCGCCTACGACGTCAAGCCGGTGGTCGCGGCGCTGCTCGACGGGCCGGGGCTGGAGCTGCACCCGCGATTCGCGCCGAACATCATCACCACGCTGGGCCGGCTGGCCGGCCGCACCGTCGGGGTGATCGCCAACAACCCGCTCCGGCTCGGTGGCTGCCTGGACTCCGCGTCGGCGGAGAAGGCGGCCCGGTTCGTGCGGATGTGCGACGCGTTCGGCGTGCCGCTGGTCGTGCTGGTCGACGTCCCCGGTTACCTGCCCGGCGTCGGCCAGGAGTGGGACGGCGTGGTGCGGCGCGGCGCGAAGCTGCTGCACGCCTTCGCCGAGGCGGTCGTGCCCCGGGTGACCCTGGTGACCCGCAAGTCCTACGGCGGGGCCTACATCGCGATGAACGCCCGCTCGCTGGGCGCCACCGCGGTGTTCGCCTGGCCGGGCGCCGAGGTGGCCGTGATGGGCGCCAAGGCAGCGGTCGGGATCCTGCACCGCAAGAAGCTCGCCGCCGCCCAGCCCGGCGAGCGGGAGGCGCTGCACGCGCAGCTGGCCGCCGAGCACGAGCGGATCGCCGGTGGGGTCAACCGGGCGCGCGAGATCGGCGTCGTGGACGACGTCGTCGCGCCGACCGACACCAAGCGCCGGCTGGTGGCCGCCCTGGCCGAGGCCCCGTCCGGCCGCGGGGCGCACGGCAACATCCCGCTGTAGGCGGAGACGACGAACGGCCCGGCACCCCGAGGGTGCCGGGCCGTTCGTCGTCCAGGTCGGCGTCCGTCGTCGCCTGGCCCGCGCGTTCCCCGGGTTGACCCGGGTCGCGCGGGGTTGAGCCGCGTCAGCACGCGGCTCAACCCCTGCTCAGGTGGGTTGACCCGGGGAACGACCGACCCCTGAGGCGGGGTCCTTCGTCAGACGACCTGGTGGAGCCAGGTGACCTGGGTGCCGTCGCCGGCGTGGCGGTAGGCCTCGAGGTCGGCGTCCCAGGCGGCGCCGAGCAGGTCGTCGACCCCGTGGCGGAAGGCCTCCACGGAGTTCGCGGTCGCCGCGAGGTGGCGGAGCTGCTGCTCGTTGACGATCAGGTCGCCGTTCGCGCTGATCGAGGAGCGGTGCACGCCGTAGCCGGGCACGTAGGACATGCGCTCGCCGTCGTTGCCCTGGCTGGCTTCCTCGGTGACCTCGAAGCGCAGCATCGGCCACTGCTTGAGGGCGGCCACCAGCTTGGCCCCGGTCCCCGGCGCGCCCGTCCAGGCGACCTCGGCTCGGTAGGACCCGTGGGTCACGGGCTGCTCGCCCCATGCCAAAGAGACCGGCGTGCCGACAACGCGCTCGAGCGCCCACTCGACATGCTGGCAGAGAGCCTTCGGGCACGCGTGCACGAAGACGACACCCTGGGCTGACCGTCGCTGCACGGTGCACCTCCATCGACTCGACTGACTCCGTCTTCCCCAACGGACCTGTCGTGCGATGAACTGCAGACGTACCTCGGCGGCTCTCAGAGCGACCGAGGACAGTTTGCCGGATCGTGACCTTGGCGCGCCAGTGCTGAGCGGGAACGATGAGACGCCCGGGGACGGATGGGTCCACCGTGGCGATCATCAGGGCAGGTCAGCGCGATCTTGAGCGCGACACGTGGACAGCTGCGACCGCGATCGTCCACCGGTCGCGATGGCGGGGCACCCCGCCGGGCCGTCCGCCGTGAACGCTAGCGTGACGCCCTGGGGCGGTAGCTCAGCCGGTCAGAGCATGGGACTCATAATCCCTGGGTCGTGGGTTCGAGCCCCACCCGCCCCACCACCAGGCAAGACCCTGGGACTGTGTCCCGCACAACGCTTGTCGAGCAAGGGATTGGACGCCTAGACTGACCCCATGCCGACCTCTCGCGCGCCCTCCATGAGCGCCGTGGACGACCTCTCGGCCCTGCTGCCCGACTGGCGCACCCACCTGCGCGCCCGCAACGTGGCGCCCTCCACGATCACCAGTTACCTCACCGTCGGCGGCAACCTGCTGACATGGCTGGGTGAGCACGGCATGCCCACCACTGCCAGCGGGATCGCCCGCGAGCACCTGGAGGCGTTCCTGGCCTCACTGGTCGACCGGGTGGCCCCGGCCACCGTGGCCAAGCACTACCGATCGCTGCAGCAGCTGTTCCGGTGGCTGGTCGAGGACGGCGAGATCCCTCACTCGCCGATGGACCGGATGCGCCCCCCGGCCGTCCCAGAGCAGCCGGTCGAGGTGCTGACCGACGCCGAGCTGCGCGCCCTGCTGGACGCCGCGAAAGGCAACACGTTCGAGAACCGCCGCGACACTGCACTGCTGCGCATGCTGCTCGACACCGGCGTCCGCCTCGGGGAACTGGCCGGGCTGGGCGTGGACGACCTGGACGCCGAGCAGAACGTGGCGGTCGTGATGGGCAAGGGTCGGCGCGGCCGGGCCGTGCCGTATGGGACCAAGACCGCCGACGCGCTGCGCCGTTACCGGCGCGTTCGTGCCCAGCACCCCCGGGCCGACTCCTCCGCCCTCTGGTTGGGCAAGCAAGGGGCGATGACGCACTGGGGCATCGCCCAGATGCTCAAGCGCCGCGCCACCGAGGCGGGGATCGAGAACGTGCACCCGCACCGGTTCCGGCACACCTACGCGCACAACTGGTTGGCCTCCGGCGGCCAGGAGCAGGACCTGATGCGGCTGGCCGGGTGGAGGTCGCGTGAGATGGTCGGCCGCTACGCCGCCAGCGCCGCCGACGAGCGTGCCCGTGCCGCCTTCCACCGCGCCGCCCTCGGGGACCGCCTGTGATCTGGCGCGGAGCGCTGTGGCGATCACCACAGGTATGGGGGCCTGTACGCGCTGTGCATGCTGCCGGTACCGTCTCGACAACGACGTAACAAGGGCCTGGTCCGAGCCCACGGGGTCGTCACCCGCTGCTGAGCGCTGACTAACTGAACATCGAACCTGGCAAGGACTACGAAGCCGCATCGGACGGGCGAGCCGTAGCAGGGCCAAGGCAACCACCCCTTTTGTCTGGGAGTCCGCCTTGTCCCGTACCACCACCGAGCGCGCCCTGATCGCGCGCCTGGCCGCCCACGAGTCGTGGGCCAAGACCGCTGATCGGTCGGCCCGCACGGCACCCGCCCGCGCCGCGCTGTTGTCGAAGTTCGAGCGCGAGGTCGACCCCGGGGGTGTGCTGCCCCCCGCCGAGCGCGCCCTGCGTGCCGAGCACGCCCGCAAAGCCCACTTCTCCCGCCTGGCCCTGCGGTCGGCCCAGGCCCGCCGGGCCAGGGCGGCTGCCCCCCGCCGGGTGACCGCGACGGCCGACCAGCGCCGGGCGGGGGGCACTGCCGCGTGAACCCCGTCAACGAGGGGAGGCCGACCCCCGCCTCACGGGGTGCCGGCCTCCACAAGATCAATGCCACCGCCAAGCAGCCCGACCTCGACACCCACCCTACCGCCGTCCCGGTCGCCTGGTGGACCCGCGCGAGCACCCGGAGCGGCTTGTCGTGGTGCCCCCTGGGATGCGGCGAGTTGCACCAGAACGTCGTGCCGCTCGACACCGCGGGTCCGGTGCTGCGCACCAGTCGCTGCGGTCGTGGCAGCTACCTGCTGGCCCTCCCCGACGTCGTGACGGTGACGGCGTGACCGCCCGCCCCGAGCCGCTGGGCATGGTGCTCGGTCTGCCCTGGACGACGGTCGACGCCTGGTACGACCAGGGCGGTCACCTCAACGTCCTCGTGCCGTTCACGCCGGCCGACGCCCCCGCCGACGTGCAGCGCGGCCTCGACCTGGTCCGTACCTCGATGATGACCGGCGCGTGCGACAACTGCGGCGCCCGGCGCATCTCCACCGGCAACCGGGCTGAGCGCCGCCGGACCGCCGGCAACCGCCCGGGCGTCGGGGTGGTGCGCGTTCTCCACCGTCCCGGCTGTCCGGCGAGCGAGCGGGCGCTGACCGAGGCCGTGGAGCGGTGGCAGCAGCAGGAGGGCGCGCAGTGACCGCGGTCGCCCCCGTCGAGCTGGACGCGCTCAGCGCCGCGCTGGACCTCGCGCGGGACCTGATCGACCACGGCGTCCCCGTCATCGTCTGCAGGCCCAACCCCAACTGGTCCCCGAGCGCGCCCAGAGAGGTCTCCGAGCTGATCTGGCCCAGCGGCTGGGCGACGACCACCGCCGAACAGTGCCGCGCCCAGCTGGTGACCTTCCGGGCCGGCGTCGACACGCTGGCCATGGTCAACGGCCACGGCGTCGACGCGGTCGACGTCGACCCCAAGGCCGGCGGCTCGGTGGAGAACCTGCCGCCCTTCCGGTTCTACGGCGTGCACACCACCCCGTCGGGCGGCAGGCACTACCTGGTCCCCTCCACCGGCATCGCCAAGATGACGCTGGCCACCGTCGCCGGGCACGTCGGCGACTACCTCGGCGGCACCGTGGAGGGCGCCAGCCGGGCGCTGGCGTACCTCCCGGGTAGCAGCCGGCCCAAGTACCCCGGCAAGACCTACGGCATTGAGCAGCGGGTCGACCTCGACCTGCTGCTCGACGAGGACCCCGACGACGACCTGGTCGCCGCCCTCGAAGGCGCCGGCGGCCGGCGCACCGGTTCGCCGGCCAGGCCCGCTGTGACCGCCACCGAGGTCGCCGCCTTCCGCGACCTGCACGCCCAGACAGCGGCGTCCTCCCCGTTCACCCGGATGAGCTGCAGCTACGGGCGTGCGGCGGTCAAGGCGCTGTTGGCCGACATGGCCGCTGCGTTGCCCGGGGACCAGGCCCGTGGCCGGCACGCCACGGCCACCAAGGCGGTCACCAGGGTGGTCGAGCTGATGCGCGCCGGGTGCGCCACCACTGCCGACCTGGACGCAATCAAGGCCAAGCTGATCGAGGTCAAGCCCGAGGGTGACGACTTCGCCGGCATGGTGGCGTGGGCGCTGGCCAACGCCGACGGGGTGAGCGGCTGCACCGAGCACGGGGCCGACCGGGGCGCCGCCGTCCCGGTCGTCACCCCGGGCGTTGCGCCGGTCGCCGTCCCGGTCGACGGCGAGATGTGGAACGCCCGGCCGGTGCTGCGGCACCTGCACGACTTCGCCCGTGCGCGCGGCGTCGCCCCGTTGGCCGTCCTCGGGGTGGCCCTCGCGCGGGTGGTCGCCGCCACCCCCGTCGGCTACCAGCTGCCGGCCCTGATCGGCGGCCCCGGCTCGCTCAACCTGTTCGTCGCCCTTGTCGGCCCCTCGGGGTCGGGGAAGGGCGCGGGGGACGCGGCGGCCGACGACGCCCTGGACCTGTCCGGCTGGCGCGACGGCATCGACGGCTCGACGGTGCTGCACACCCCCGACGTCGGCTCGGGTGAGGGCATCCTGCACCAGTACGCCAGGTGGCAGAGGAAGGACGGCCAGGAGGGAGTCGCCCAGGTCCGCGAGTCAGTGCGGTTCCGGGTCCCCGAGATCGACCAGGCCACGGCGGTCAACTCCCGGCAGGGGTCGACGCTGATGCCGACGTTGCGCAAGGCGTGGTCCGGCGAGGCCCTGAGCTTCGCCTACGCCGATCCCAGCAAGCGGCTGCACCTGCCCGCGCACAGCTACCGCCTGACCCTCACCGCCGGCGTGCAGCCCGGTCGGGCCGGCGCGCTCCTCGACGACGCCGACGGCGGCACCCCCCAGCGGTTCTTGTGGGTGCCCGTCACCGATCCGGACATGCCCCGGGAACGGCCGGTCGAGCCGACGTCTTGGCGCGTGGCGCTGCCGGGCCGTCCGGCGACCGGGCGCGAAGCGGTCGCCGTGTGCGCCGAGGCCCGCGACGCGATCACCGAGGCGCACTGGCGTCGCAGCCGGGGTGAGGGCGACGCGCTCGACGGGCACGCCCTCTACGCCCAGCTGAAGGTCGCCGCCGCGCTCGCCGTCCTCGACGCGCACCTCGGCGGCAACGGCGTGACCGCCGAGGACTGGCAGCTGGCCGGGCAGCTGATGGCCGTCTCCGACGCCACCCGCGCCGGCGTGCACGCCGAGCTGCGCCGCACGGCGGCCATGGTCAACGCTGCCCGGGGCGAGGCCGAGGCGCTTCGGGAAATCGCCAAGACCGACACCGTGGTGGCCGCCGGGGCGCAGAAGGCCAGCCGCGCCGTCCTGGCCGTCCTCACCAAGCTCCGGGCCGGCGAGTCGCTGACCGGCTCCGAGCTGCGCCGGCGCTTGCCCAGCCGGGTGCGTGCTTACCTCGACGACGCCTTGGCCGCCCTGGTGCTGGCCGCCTCGGTCGAGGTCGAGGAGATCGACCACCACGGTCAGTCCGGTCGGCGTTACCGGATTCGGTCGTGACCGGGCCGACACGGGTGGACGGGTGGACAGGTGTCCACCCGTCCCCCCGACCCGACGCCTACGTGGGCAGGGAGAGATCTCTCTCCACCTGCGCTTTCTCCGGTGGCCCGAGGTCCGTTGTCGCGGCCACGGGTGGACCGCTGTCCACCTGTCCACCCGTGTCACACCGTTCCGCTCATTGCCGGACAGACCCGTCGCCAACCACCGCCCCGACACCGAGAGGACCAAGCCTCGTGCCCAACACCGTGTGCCCGGACTGCCACCAGCCGACCGGGAAGCCGGGGCATGCCCGTGAGGGCCGCTGCATCAAGTGCCGGCCGCCCCGCCGGCACAGCCACCGCCGCCGTCCGCCCGCCGAGCCCCGGCTGAGCGCCAGCGCCACCTGACCCGCCGGCCGGTGTCAAGCCCGCCCGGCTGCCGACCATGGCAGGCAGACCGGGAGGTAAGGCGGGGAGCCAGCGCCCTTTCGCGGCATCGATCCGACCTGCGCCGGCCGGCATCCCTACCCGGACACCCCCGGGGTGTCCCTTTTTCTCCCCGGCACCCCCCCCCCCCGCGAGACAGGACGACCGACATGACCACCGACGCGCTCGACCCCGGCCCCCACGGCGACTACCCGTACTCCCCTCGGGACGCCGCCGGCCGGCCGCTCACCGCGGCCACCGACGCCAAGGCCGCCGGGGTCGGCACCTACCGGCCCACCGGCGAGCACGCCCAGAACGGCCGGCTGCTCGACCTGACCCCAACCGGGCCGGACGGCAAACCCATCGCACCGCCCACCCTGCCGGCTGTCTGACCCACTAATCGAGAGGACCAACGACATGAGCGACGACGACGGCCGCATCACCAACTGGCCGGCCCACATGCCGGGCACCCGCAGCTCCTGGCTCAACGCCGGCCACGCCGCCGGCCAGACCGGCAACGGCGGCAGGACCCCGACCGCGGCCGAGCGCAACCAGGCCGAGGCCATCCGGGCCGCCATCAAGCGCGGCGACCCGGTCACCCCGGCCATGCGCATGTCCCTCGGCCTGAACGACTCCACCACCCACCAGGAGGACTGACCCATGCCCAAGACGAACACCACCACCGCAGACGACCTCGCCGCCGCCCGCCGGCAGCTCGCTGAGCACAACGCCGAGGGCGCCCGCCGGCGTGCCGAGGTGGAGGCCCTGGCCGCCCAGGAGGCTGCCGCCCGCGCCGAGCGGCTGGCCGCCTTCGATGCGTGGAGGGCCGAGAACATCCCCGAGCAGATGGAGTCGCTGAGGGCCGCAGAGGCTGAGGCCGTCGAGCAGTTCGACGCCGCCGTCCTGGCCACCCCGGTGATCGCCGCGTGGATCAAGATGCGCGCTGCCACCGGCGCCCGGTACCACCTCGACCAGCAGCTGGTCGGCATCGCCAACCTGCTGGGCCGGCCGCCGCACCAGGCCACCGAGGTCTGGCGCTACGCGTCACTGGCCGACGAGGTGCTGGCGGTCGCTGAGCGCGAGGCCAACGCCCAGGCCGGCGAGACCGCCGACGCCTACCACTCCGCCCGCGACGCCGCTGCCGAGGGCAGGTCGTGACCACGACCTCCCACCGGGTCGAGGTCAGCACCACCACCGCCCCCACCGGGGAGCGCCTGCAGGTGACCCGCAACCTCGACACCGCCGAGCAGACCACCATCGACATGTCGACCGGCCGGCCATGGACGCCGCCGAGCCGGCGCAAGCCCGTCGACAACGGTGTTGCCGACGGCCCCAAGATCGACCGCCGGTTCACCACCGGGGACGGCTGGGTGGCCCGGTCGCCGGTGACCTGGTAGATCGTCGTACTCGCCGTCTGCTGCCCGGTGCCGTCATCGTCGCCGGGCAGCGGACGGCGTCGCCGGCCACCACGTCACCACCCCTGCGTCGCCGAGACGACCAGGTCGACCAACCGGACCAGCGTCGCGGTGCGCGGGTCGGCCAGCGCACGGGACGTCGCGGCCAGCGCGCGCTTGATGGACATGCGGATCTTGACGTGTGTTGGCATACCCAGGATGTCTGCGAGCCGGCGCCGCGCTGCTCACCGACCCGACGATCCGCTGCCGCGCACCCCGGGGGGTCACCCCTCCCCCACCCCCTCGCCCCGACCGTTCGTGAGGTGAGAGATCGGCGCACCAGGTTCAGAAGCTTGAGCCGTCAACTACCGAGCGGCCCACTGAGGGACACGCGCCGTCGTGGAGGCCGGGTCGCCGTGGCGTGCCAGCAAGCTGGTGTCGCGCCCGGGCTGCGGCATTTCCCAGCACGCCTTGGCGGGCGTGGGGCGGCCCCGCCGTCCCGTGGGTTTGGAGCGGCGGGGCCTGACCGTCACGGCTTCCCGGGAAGCTGCGGCGGCGCTTCGAGGGGCTCACGAAGCCCTCGGGTCGGCGGCGTCCACGTCAGCGCTTCACGCACCAGTGGCTGCCGTCATCCCCGCACGGTCACCGCGGCGGGAGTTCGCCGGTGGCCACCAGGTGGTCGGCGATGTCCCGGAGCTTCCGGTTGGCGTGCATCGAGGCCTGCGCCAGCGCCTGGAACGCCTGATCGGCGGTCAGCTTGTGCCGTTCCATGAGGATGCCCTTCGCCTGGTCGATGACCGCCCGGGACTCCAGCGCGGTCTGCAGGTTGTCGGCCATGTCACGGGCGCTCTGGTAGGCGTACAGGTTCCCGGCGGCGACCGCGGCGTAGGGCGCGAACCGGGTGGCGATCGACCGGCTGACATCGTCGAAGGCGTGCGGCCGGCGGGCGTAGATGTTCAGCGCGCCGGTGACCTGTTCCTTCTCGTCGATGGACAGCGGGACGGACAGGGAGCTCAGGTTGCCGTGCTCGACGGCGCGCGGGGCGTAGTCGGGCCACCGGTCGTCGCTGCGGGTGTCGGGGATCTCGGTGAGCTCGCCGGTGCGGGCGGCGTGCAGGCACGGTCCGTGGCCCTCGTCGTACTGCGTCTCATCCAGATCGGTGGCCAGCCGACCGGTGGAGGCGATGGTGCTCGGCCGGTCCCTGACCAGCAGGGACACCGAGGTCTCTGGGTTGCCGGGCATCACCGTCTTGGCCAGGTCGGCCACGGTCTGCAGCAGGCTGTCCATCGACAGCTCACGCAGCGACATCCGGCCCAGGCGCTCCAGCGCCTCGGTGGGATCTGCGGGTTGCGGATGCTGACTGTCGGCCACGGCGGGCCCTCCGG
The DNA here is from genome assembly GCA_000620205.1 of Geodermatophilaceae bacterium URHA0031. Taxonomy (GTDB): domain Bacteria; phylum Actinomycetota; class Actinomycetes; order Mycobacteriales; family Geodermatophilaceae; genus Modestobacter. The sequence goes on from JHVP01000003.1 coordinate 479,935, forward strand.
TGTGAAGAAACCGGGGCAGGCGACCTCGGTCACGGCCCCAGGGGGGTCCGCGTCGGTACGCCGCTGTGTGACGTCCATCGACGCCTAATAAATCGGGGCGTCGAAAAGGACGGTACGCGCGTTCTTGCAGGTCAGGCGCTGAACGTGTCAGCCGCTGCCGCGATCACCGCGGCGAGTGGAGATGCCGCGTAACGTCCCTGGCAGCCGAGGACGTTCAGCAACGAGCGTCGAAGGTCAGGCCTCACCGGTACAGCGCGCGAATGCTGGTGGGGCCGCCCTACGCCCGCCGGGAGTCGCCGCGACTCCTCCGTTCGTCGCGGTCGTACTGCGACTCGTAGAACCGCTCGCGGTTCTCCTCGGTGGGCCAGCCGTGCGCGCGCCCGTACTTCTGCACGGTGTTCGCCGACAGGCCCAGGTCGGCGACCTCCCGCACCGAGGCGCCGTTCTTCAGCGCCTGAGCCACGGCCTTCTCCAGCTTGTCCTGCGCCTTCCGGACGCCGTCCACCGCGGCGCGGATCCGCGCGGCATCGACGTCGGTGACCGGACGCGAATCGGGCACCTCCGTAGGCTAAAACAGCACCGGCCTGCGTGTCATGGGCTGACACGATCAGAAAGCCGCTGAACCGGTGACTTCATGCACGGCCGGGCCTGGGCAACAACTTCACCCACCCATCGACTAGCGGCCCGGTGATGCGGTGTGCACGCCGCGTGGCGCTGCTCCTCTGAGCAGCGCTCCCACCGTCCGCCCGGCGGATCACCTTGCGCGGCGCGTCACCGCAGCTGCGCAGCGCTCTGACCCGGCTGCACCTGGATCCGCACCTTCTCTACGACGACGCGCCTCCGACCACGAACGAGACGCTGACACCAGCGCACCCAGGCCGTCTGGCTGCCGGGGACCCACTGGCCGTCGTGCCAGACCTCGACGGCGCGGGGTGGGTCGATCCGGCGTTCGTGGTTAACCATGGCCGGCCACCGGTTCCACCGCCTGGCCGATGGCTGCCCGGTAGGCGTCCACAGCCGCGTGTGCGGTGCTGTGGACGGACAGGACACCGCCGTCCGGGTCGGCGGTGCTGGTGACCACCCACTCGGCTGCGCGGCGCAGCTGCAGGGCGTCGTCGCCCAGGGCCTCGACGGCCAACTGCCGAAGCTCCACGCGCAGACCGTCGGCCTCGATGGCCACGCTGAACTCGTAGCCCAGGGCGAACCCGTGCGGGTAGTACCGGACGCGGTACCGGCCCAGATACTCGAGGACCTCAACGGGGTCACCGACACGGACAGCGGCTGACGCCCAGGCTGCTGGCATGAGGTCAGCCTGGCACCAGCCGGCGACAGTGTCGGCCGGCAGCGGCCAGCCTGTGGACGGCCGGGCTGCGACCATTACCGTCGTGCTGCCGACCCCCGCCCAGGTTTTCCTCGATGCCGGCGACGCCGCTACGTACTGCGGGGTCAGGTCGGCCACGCTGCGAGTGTGGCGCCACCGGTACCGGATGACGCCGCACCAGGACCGGGACGGCATGAACCTCTACGACCTGGCCGAGTTGGCCGCCGTGCTGGCCCGGCGGGCCGGCGACGGCGCGGCATGAGCGGGTCGATCAGGGCCGATGTATGACCAAGGGACTCGACCCCTCACGGTCGCTGTTGACCTGGACATCTGCAGGTCAGCACAGCGCTTAGATCGTGAGTGCTCATAATCCCTGGGTCGTGGGTTCGAGCCCCACCCGCCCCACCACGAGCCTGCGTTGTTCCGCCTGATGCTCGACCGCGCACCTTCAGGTGAGCCGCAACAGTGTTGCGGGTGATGGTTGACAACTGTCGGGCTCGGGCACGATCAACATCCTCCGGTGGCACCTCTCGGCGATGTCCCCTACTCGTGCAGCAGTCCCCCATGTCGGAGGCGCTCGTTGCGTGGCGCTGGTGTTCACCACGAATTGTTGCCGTCCACCGACGTTGCCGTCGAAACGCACAAGACGGACCCAAGGACCTGGCAACGTGAGACGAGACGAACCGGCGCTCTACCAGCTGGAACTGGCCGATCGTCCACCGCTTTCGCCCAACACGGGCGCATCTCCGCTGCTGCGTCCGCGGCTCCCGACGGGGCCGACGCGGCGTGAGCGGTGAACGAGGCGATCACCGGAGAGGACTCGCCCAGTTACGGCGAGTGGCTTATCGTGGCCGCCCCAGCTGACCCACGGGGAACGCTCAGGTCCCCACGAAGGAGATGCGCGTGACCAGGACGATCCGTTCATCAGTGGCTCTCGGGGCCGCGGTACTGCTCACCTTCGGAGGGTTGAGCACATTCGCGACGGCTACCGCCACAGCCAGTCCGGCGACCCATCACCTCGTGGAGAGCCCTGCCCAGGCAGCCCTGGCACAGGCTGTGGCGCCCAGCGAGTGCGCAGGCACTCTGCTCGACACCTACGTCGACCAGCTCTTCGCCGGCATGACCGACGAGCAGTTCGCCTTCCTGGTCGCCCACCAGGACACCTTGCTCAACGTGCCGACGTACGACGCACTGTTCTTCGGCAGCCCCAACGACCCCGACTACGCCCTCGAGTCCCACGCTCAGCAGATCACGAACACCTTCCGGGACCTGCGCCGGTTCTGGAACATCGAGTCCGCCGACATCCAGCTGATGGCCATGCACGGTGACGTGCTGCTCGACGCCGCTCGCATCGAGAAGACCCTCACCGCCATGGTCGCGACCGGCGAGCTCGACCCGATGACACCGGAACAGATCCAGGCGGAAGCCGCCACCGTGGCCGACTTCATGCAGACGCAGGGCGACTTCTACGACAACCCGCTCTGGACGCTCAACGCGTTCGCCTTCAGCGCCGACGGGGAGACCGACCCCTTCATCGCGGCGCTCCCGGACAAGCTCATCATGGGCGACGGCATCATCGACGCCTACGACGCCATCGGCCTCGGTGACGTGGGGATCCGCGTGATCATGGCCCATGAGTTCGGGCACCACGTCCAGTACGAGCTCGGCGTCTTCGACACCGGACCGACGGACCCGGCCGAGGCCACCCGCCGTACCGAGCTCATGGCCGACGCCATGGCCGCCTACTACGGCACCCACAAGAAGGGCCTGGCGCTCAACAAGAAGCGGGTCGCCGACGCGCTGCTGAGCTTCTACACCGTCGGCGACTGCCAGTTCGACAGCCCCGGCCACCACGGAACGCCGCTGCAGCGCCAGCGTGCTGCCGACTGGGGCGCCGACCTGGCCGCCGCTGCCAAGCCGCAGAGCTCCATCCTCCCGCCGGCGACCTTCGTCGAGCTCTTCGACCAAGCGCTGCCGGAGATCATCTCCGGGAGCTGAGCACGGTCGGAGGCACTCCAGCACCGCCCCGGCTCCCGCAGAGCCGGGGCGGTGCTCTGCGAGCACCGACAGCACGCCGCTGCCTACGACTGCGTCGAAGACCTGCCGTTGGCGACGGTCGCCCGCGGTCGCGGCGTGCCACCGCCGTTGCCCAGGCAGGCGCCCCGCGGCGATGCCGGCGTCGTCAGGCGGGCTCAGTCAGGCGCGATCGGACCCGTGTCCAGAGCGCCTCATAGGCGGTCGTCGCGGAACTGGCCGGCGCGAACACCGGGACCGGTGCGCGCTCTTCGGCCATCTGCTCGATCACCACCCGGCTCGGGATCGCCTCGGGCACGACGGACGCGTGGTCGTTGGGCAGCCGGTCGGTGAACTCGCGGTGGGCCTTCTTGCGGCTGTCGACCATCGAAAGGAAGCCCATCACCTGGGGCTTCCGCCCAGGCATCGTGTCGACGAAGTCGATGAGCTGGTCGTAGGTGCGCACCGACAGCATCGCGGGGATCAGGGGGACGAGCAGCACGTCGCAGGCGTGGACGACGTTCTCCGACACCAGCGACACGCTCGGCGGGCAGTCGAGGACGACCAGGTCGTACTCCTTCCTGAGGGGCGTGAGCAGGCGGCGGATCCGATCCGTGGGGCGCTTCGTGGAGTCCAGGTCCAGATCGAGGTTGCGGTAGCTGAAGTCGGCCGGCATCAGGTCGAGCCGGTCGAAGTCGGTTCCCTTGATCCCGTCGTCCAGCGTGCGCTTGCCCGTGAGCAGGGCACTACCGCCACCCTTCACCTTGGGCTTGACCCTGAACATGTACGTGGCCGAGCCCTGCGGATCGAGGTCCCAGAGGAGGGTGCGCAGACCGTCGCGGGCCCCGAACCAGGCGAGGTTGACCGCGGTCGACGTCTTCCCGACGCCTCCCTTGATGTTGTACGTGGCCACGACCTTCACCGCGCCGCTCCCGCCACGGCGGTGACCGGCGCCGCACGGCGCCGACCTGGGTCGGCTGTCTGACGCTGCACCGACCTCTGGGAGAACCGCTCGAACACGGCGGCGAACCGCGCGCGCGACGTGTCCTGGTCCTCCTGCAGCCGGGCGGCCATCTCCCCCATCGCGAAGATCGTCCGGACCGAGACGGCGTCAGCGGACATCAGGTCGGTGCCGAGTGCGCAGAGCGCCTCGCGCTGGGCCTCGCTGTCCTGGAACGTCCCGAGCACGTCCTGCAATGCCTTCAACTCCTTGATGGCGACGCGGGCGTCGGCCGGATCCGTCGGCGGCGGGAGGACCTCCAGCAGGTAGCGCAACTCCTTGACCCGCTTGCGCAGGTCGTGCAGGTCCTCGGCCGGCGATGCGTCGGTGATCCGCGAGCCGTGGCGGAGCACCCGACGATGGGCGCGATCGAGTCGTTCCACAAGCACCTCGGCCGCGATCGTCCCGGCACGGGGCTGCCCGTCCCAGGTCGTCAGCGCCAGCAGGGAAGAGCGCCACCGTGCGCGGAACCGCTCGAACCGCGGCGACCGGAGGCCGATCACGAGCCGGCGCCGCTCGTCCGCCCGGAGCCCGGCGAGGTGGAGCACCAGCGGTTCCACGTCCTCGCGCCGGCCGCCGGCCAGACCAGCCGTCAGGGTGGGGAGCTGCTGGAGGAGGACGTCGAGGTCGCGCGACGGCGTCGTGAGGTCGCCGAGCAGCTTCAACTCAGGTACCGCCCACGCGACCAGGGCCGGCGGCAGGACGTCGCCGAGCAGCTTGACCGCCGAGCGACTGCGCCGCACCGCGACCCGGAGGTCGTGCAGGAACTCGATGTCGACGTCGTCGACCGTGCCGTACACCGCGGCCTCCAGCTCGCCGAGGAACGACAGCAGCACTCTGGCCACCGCCACGCGGGCGGGGAGACCGGTCTCCATCACGGCCCGCGGGGGCCCGCCGGGATCGACCCCCGCGGCGCGCAACGCTGCCGGGTAGCGCGACGGCGTGTCCGGGACCAGCCCCACCCGCTGCGCGATCCGGGCGGCGCACTGGCCGACCGCGTCGTACCCCCGCAGGGGGATCAGCCACAGCCTTCCCGGCAGCGGGTCGCGGCCGGTGGAGAGGGTGGCCGGACGGTCGTGGACCAACCGCAGCACCGTCTTGCCCTCGGCGTCCAGCACCCTGCCGGCAACGGACGTCCCCGATGCCTCGACCACCGGCAGCAGAGCGCGGACCCCGAGGACCGGCTCGAGGTGCGGGCGCAGGTCGTCGGGGAGATCGGCCAGCAGGCGCGGCCAGCCGAGGGCGTCCGGCCCGGCAGTGGCGGTCGCACCGTCGGGGAGGCTGAGCTCCAGCATGCTGGCGCCGCTGACGGGGTTTTCGACGGCGGTCAGCGCCATCCCGCGGTGGAAGAGCCGCAGGTCGATGCTGTCCAGCCACATCCGGCGCGTGGCGACCGGGCGGTCCATGGCCACCGTGTAGTCGGCCCCCAACGCCGCCAGGGCAGCGGGTACCGCCGAGGATGCCGGACCGACCCAGCACTGGCCGCCAACGCCACTCATCGGCGTTCCTCTCAGCTCACCGACCTCGGTCGGGTGTCGCGCAGTCTGTCGGTCGCACCCGACCAGCAGGGTGAGGCGCGCCCGTCAGCCGTCATCACACAGGACCGCTGCGGCCCGGCTCCTCATCCGGGACGTGCGAGAGTCGGTGCTCCCGCGGGTCCAGAACCCGCGGGTCAGTGGTCCTGGGCCGCGGACGCGCGTCGCTCGCGGACCCGCCAGATGACGATCCCGATGATGAGGACGCCGACCACGACCAAGGCGGCGTCGCGGCCGAAGCTCTTCTCCACCCGGGCGTACGAGGCACCCGCGGCGTACCCGATCAGCACGACGGCCGCGCCCCAGGCGATGCCGCCGGCGGCGTTCCAGGCGAGGAACTTCCGGTACGGCATCCGGGCGGTCCCGGCGAGCGCCGGCATCACGGCGCGGAAGAAGGCCACCCACCGACCGAGGAACACCGCGCTCCCGCCTCGCCGGGCCAGGAAGTCCTGGGCCTCGTCCAGCCGCCGGCGTCGCTTCTCGAGGAACGGCAGCTGCAGCACCCGCGTACCGGCGTGCCGGCCGACCTCGTAGCCGACGGTGTCGCCGACGATCGCCGCCACGATCACGACGACGAGCACGGCGCTGAGCGAGACGTGGCCCAGCTTGGCCGATGCGCCGGCGAGGACGGCGACGGTCTCCCCCGGGATGACGAACCCGACGAACAGCGCGTCCTCGGAGAAGACGACCGCACCGGCGACCAGCAGCACCAGCCAGCCGGGCAGGCCCAGGATCCGATCGACCAGGCCGCTCATGCCGCGGCCACCCCGGCCCCGTGGGCACCGCCGTCGGGGCCGGCCCGACGACGGTCGTCGACAGCGCGGAGCGCGTCCGTCAGGTGACCGGCACATCCGGGTCGGAGCAGCCGTCGAGGGCATTGACCGGGTCGGTCACCTCGCGACCGGCGGCGTCGGGAAGGGTGGAGGAGCCGATGGTCTCGGCCGGGCCGTTCGCCCTCCAGCAGGCGTTCGCGTGCACCTGCAGCTCGAACGTTCCCTGCTGCTGGGTCCCGGTCGTCCCAGGTGATCATGCAGATCCAGTCCCCCCGGCGCCGGTGTCGGTCACGTTCGGACCACCACGGTCGCACGACGTGCTCGCCTGCACCGTCGCAGCGGCCACTGGCGGATGGCCCAGCTGCAGGGCGAGCGCCCAGCTGGCGACGACGAGCCGGAGCGCCGTCCCGGCGGGGATGAGCTGACCGGTCAGGCCGACCAGCGGCTGGGCGCCGACGAGGGCCACGCCGGCGGGCCGACGTCGAGTGCCGCCATCCGGCCGAGGGCATGACGGTCACCGTCCTGCTGCCCGTGCCGCGGCGATGATGGAGCCCCCAGGACCCAGGAGGAGGACCGTGACCGAGCACCCCGGCGACACCCTGCCGGCCCCCGCCGACCCCGGCCCCACCCCGGGCGCCCTCCCGGCGCCGCGGCCGGAGTGGTCGCCGTGGCGGGCGGTGGTCGGGTTCGGTGTGGTGAGCCTCGCCGCGGACATGGTCTACGAGGGCGCCCGCTCGGTCACCGGGCCGCTGTTGGCCTCACTGGGTGCCTCCGCGCTCCTGGTCGGCCTGGTGACCGGCGCCGGGGAGGCGCTGGCGCTGCTGCTGCGGTTGCCGTTCGGTGCCCGCGTGGACAGGTCCGGCGGGTACTGGCGGGCGACCATCAGCGGCTACGCGCTCACCGCCGTCTCGGTGCCGGCGCTGGCCGTCACGCCGTTCCTCGGGACGGCGGGGCTGGCGGTCGGCTGCCTGCTGGTCCTGGCCGAGCGGATCGGCAAGGCGGTGCGCAGCCCGGCCAAGTCGACGCTGCTGGCGCACGCGGCCGGGCCGGTCGGTCTGGGCCGGGGCTTCGGGGTGCACAAGGCGCTGGACCAGATCGGTGCGTTCGCCGGCCCGCTCCTGGTGGCCGCCGTGGCCGGGCTCACCGGCGCACTCTGGCCGGCACTGCTCGTGCTCGTCGTCCCCGGGGCGGCCGCGATCGGTCTGCTGCTGTGGCTGCGCCGCCGGACGGGCGACCCGCACCGGCTGCAGGCCCTCGGCGACGGCGTCCCGGCGCCGGCACCGCCGCTCCGGCAGGCGGCCCGCGAGCTGCCCCGGGCCTTCTGGACGTTCGCCGCCTCGGCGGGGCTCGCCACCGCCGGACTGGTCACCTTCGGCGTCATCTCCTACCACCTGGTCACCGGCGGGATGGTGTCCACGGCGGCTGTTCCGCTGGTCTACGCCGCGGCGATGGCCGCCGAGGCGGTGGCAGCGCTGGCCACCGGCTGGGCGCACGACCGCTTCGGCGCCCGCACCCTGCTGGTGCTGCCGGTCCTGGTGGCCGCTGTGCCGGCGCTCGCGTTCTCCGACTCGTTCGGCCTGGTCCTGGTCGGCGTCCTGGTCTGGGGTGCGGCGACCGGTCTCCAGGACTCCACCGTCAAGGCGCTGGTGGCCCAGCTCGTACCGCACGGCCGGCGGGCCACCGGCTACGGGGTCTTCGCCGCGGTCCAGGGCCTGGCCGCGGTGGCCGGCGGTGCGCTGGCCGGCGGGCTGTCCGCCCGGTCGGTCCCGGCGCTCGTGGCCGTCGTCGGCGTCCTGCAGTTGGGAGCGCTCGTCCTCCTCGTCCGGACGCTGCGCGCGCACCGCGCGTGAGGCTCAGCCTCGCCGGGCGCCCGTCCACTCGGCGCGCCGGAGCAGCCGCAGGCCGTTGAGCGCGACCAGGATGGTCGACCCCTCGTGCCCGGCCACGCCCAGCGGCAGCGGCAGGTCACCCACCAGGTCCCAGGTGACCAGGACGGCGATGACCGTCGCGGCGATGACCAGGTTCTGCACGACCAGCCGACGGGCGCGGTGGGAGAGCCGGAGGACGGCCGGCAGCGCGCTGAGGTCGTCGCGGACGATGACCGCGTCGGCGCTGGCCAGCGCCAGGTCGGAGCCGATGCCGCCCATCGCGACCCCGGTGTCGGCGGCCGCCAGTGCGGGTGCGTCGTTGACACCGTCACCGACCAGCAGCACGCGGTGGCCCCCGGCCTGCAGGCCCCGCACGGCGGTGACCTTGTCCTGCGGCAGCAGTCCGGCGCGCACGTCGGTGACGCTGACGGTCGCGGCCAGCGCCGCGGCAGCCCGCGGGTTGTCGCCCGTCAGCAGCACCGGCTCGGCTCCGGATGCCTCCCGGAGGGCACGCACGGCGGCGGCCGACTCCGGCCGGACGCGGTCGGCCAGTGCCAGCACGCCGACCGACCGGTCGTCGAGGCCGACCACGACGGCGGTGCGCCCGGCCGCCTGCTCCTCCTCGACCATCGCCGTGATCGCCGCGTCTCCGGAGTGGACCGCGGAGCCTGGTGCGCCGACGGTGACCGTCCGGTTCGCGACGGTCGCCGTGATGCCGCGGCCGACCTGGGCGCGGAAGTCGCGGGCCGGGGGCAGCTCCATGCCCCGGTCGCGGGCCGCCGCGACGATCGCCTGCCCGACCGGGTGCTCGCTGGGTCCCTCGGCTGCGGCGGCGAGGGCCAGCAGGTCGGCCTCGCTGCAGGGGCCGCCGAGCAGCGGGCGGACGGCGACCACGGTCGGGGTGCCAGCGGTGAGGGTGCCGGTCTTGTCCAGTGCGACCACGGTGGCGGTGCCCAGCCGCTCCATGACGACGGCGGACTTGACCAGCACGCCGTGGCGGCTGGCGTTGGCGATCGCCGACAGCAGCGGCGGCATCGTGGCCAGGACGACCGCGCACGGAGAAGCGACGATCATGAACGTCATCGCGCGCAGCAGCGCCCCCTCGAGGTCGTCGCCGGCCAGCAGCGGGATCGCGAAGATGAGGAGGGTGGCGAGGACGACCCCCACCGAGTAGCGCTGCTCGACCTTCTCGATGAACAGCTGGGTGCGGGCCTTGGTCGCGCTGGCCTCCTCGACCAGAGCGGCGATCCGGGCGACGACGCTGTCCCGGGCCGGGCGGTCGACCTCGACGGCGAGCACGCCGGTCCCGTTGGCGGTGCCGGCGAACACCTCGTCGCCCGACGTCTTGTCCACCGGGAGCGGCTCGCCGGTGATCGAGGCCTGGTCGACCTCCGAGGCACCGTCCACCACCCGGCCGTCGGCGGGGACGCGTTCCCCGGGGCGGACGAGCACCCGGTCCCCGACCTCCAGGTCGGCGGCGGCGACCGGCCGCTCGGAGCCGTCCCCGGCGAGCAGGGTGGCCTGTTCCGGGGCCAGATCGGTCAAGCCGCGGACGGCGTCCTCGGTGCGCCGGGTGGCGAACGCCTCCAGCGCGCCGGAGGTGGCGAAGATGACGACGAGCAGCGCACCGTCGAACACCTGCCCGATCGCCGCGGCGCCCACCGCCGCGACGACCATCAGCAGGTCGACATCGAGGGTCTTCTCCCGCAGGGCCTGGACCCCTGCCCAGGCAGGCTCCCAGCCGCCGACGGCGTAGCAGGCCAGGTACAGCGCCCAGTACACCGGCGCCGGGGCGCCCGCCAGGTGCGCGATGCCACCGAGCACGAACAGGACCAGCGCGCCGGCGGCCCAGCGGACCTCGGGCAGCGACCAGGGCCCCGAGCCCCGGGAGCGGCGGCCGGGAGCGGTCAGGTCGGTCGCGGCCGGGCGAGCCTGCGTCGAGGTGGTCACCACCCGACGTTACCTGCGCATCTGCGAAGGCAGCCAGCCAGACCGGCAGCCCGCTATCGTGAGCTCGTGCACCGCGGCATCGAAGGCTTCGACATGCCCCTGCCGGACGACGTCCGGCAGGCCGCCGACGCGCTGCGGATGCTCGCCGACCCCACCCGGCTGAACATCCTCTGGGCGCTGATGCAGGGTGAGACCTCGGTCGCCTGCCTCGCCGACCTGGCCGGCACCAGTCCGACCGCGGTCAGCCAGCACCTGTCCAAGCTGCGGCTCGCCGGGTTGGTCACCAACCGCCGCGAGGGGACCTTCGTCTTCTACGCCCTGGCCGACCACCACATCGGCGAACTGGTCACCCAGGCCCTGTCCCACGCCGGCCACCGCACCGGTCGGGAGCTGCAGCACGACCATCGCGCCACCGAGCACGCCTGACCTGTCCACCGGCGCCGACCGGCACGGCGACGGTCCGGCCCCCGGTCCAGCGGCCGCGCGGGACGGCACGCCGTGCCAGGGTGACGGCGTGGCTCGCGTGCTGAAGGTGTCCGGCCCGCTCGACTTCGCTGCGGTGCGGGAGGAGGCGGGGGTCCCCGAGGAGTTCCCGGCCGACGTGCTGACCGAGGCCGACCGGGTGGCCGCCGACCCGGCGCTGCCCGAGCACGACGCGACCGACCTGCCGCTGGTGACCATCGACCCGCCCGGCGCCCGCGACCTGGACCAGGCCGTGCACCTGACCCGGACCGCGGGCGGCTACCGGGTGTCCTACGCGATCGCCGACGTGGGCGCGTTCGTCCGGCTCGGCGGTGCGATCGACGCCGAGGCCCGCCGCCGCGGTCAGACCGTCTACTGCCCCGACGGGCGGACGCCGCTGCACCCGCCGCAGCTGTCCGAGGGCGCGGCGAGCCTGCTGCCCGGCCAGCTCCGCCCGGCAGCGCTGTGGACCATCGACCTGGACGCCGACGGCGAGGTCGCCGCCGTCGACCTGCACCGGGCCCGGGTCCGCAGCCGTGCGCAGCTGGACTACGAGTCGGTGGGCCGGCAGGTGCCCCCGGAGCTGGAGCTGCTGCCCGAGATCGGCCGGCTGCTGCAGGCCCGCGGCCGGGACCGCGGCGCGATCGAGCTGGGCACGCCGTCCCAGGAGGTGGAACCCGGACCGGACGGCGGCTGGACGATCGCCTTCCGCGGCCAGTCCGACGTCGAGGGCTGGAACGCGCAGATCTCGCTGCTCACCGGGCGGTGCGCGGCCCGGTTGATGCTGGACGGCGGGGTCGGGGTGCTGCGCACGCTGCCGCCCGCCGACCCGGCGGCGATCACCGCGCTCCGCCGGCTGGCCCCCGGGTTCGGCGTCGACTGGCCGGAGGGCGCCGGCCCCGGTGACGTCATCGCCGGCCTGGACCCCACCCACCCCCGGCACGCCGCCTTCCTGGACGCCGCCGCCTCGCTGCTGCGCGGCGCTGCCTACACCGCCTTCGACGGGACGCCGCCCGCCCAGCCCGGCCACGGCGGCGTCGGGGGGCCGTACGCGCACGTGACCGCTCCGCTGCGCCGGCTGGTCGACCGCTTCGGCACGGAGGTCTGCCTGGCCCTGGCCGCCGGTGAGCAGCCCGCCGCCGATCTGCGCGCCGCGCTGCCGGAGCTGCCCGGGCTGATGGCCGCCTCCGACCGGCGCACGCACGAGGTCGAGCGCTGCGTCATCGACCTGGTCGAGGCCACCGTGCTCGCCGACCGGGTCGGTGAGGTCTTCGACGCCGTGGTGCTCGACGCGGAGCAGAAGCGGTCCACCGTCGTGCTCACCGACCTGGCCGTGGAGGCCCGGTGCGAGGGCCGGCTGACCCCGGGCGAGCGGGTCCGGGTCCGGCTCACCACGGCGGACCCGGCCACCCGCACCGTGCGGTTCGCGCCCGCCGCCGGCTGACCGGGGTCGTCAGGACACCGCGGCCCGCATCAGCGCGGCGACCCTCGCCTCCACCTCGGGTGTCCAGCGGGTCAGGGCGAAGGACACCGGCCACATGTCGCCGTCGTCGAGGTGGGCCGGGTCCTGGAACTCCATGGTCGTGTAGCGCTGGCCGAACTTCCCGGCGTTCTTCACCGCGACGACGACCTTGCCGTCGACGTTCGTGTAGGCCGGCATGCCGTACCAGGTCTTGGGCAGGAGGTCCGGCGCCGCGGCGGTGACGGTCACGTGGACCCGCTCGGCGAGGGCGCGGTCCTCCGGTGTCATCTTCGCGATCGCGTCGAGGAGCGCCTGCAGCCCGTCGGCCTTCTTGGCCCCGCCCCTCCCCTCGGCCCGCAGCTCCTCGGCCCGGGCCTTCATCGCGGCGCGCTCCTCGGCGCTGAAGCCGCCCTTGTCGGTCTCGATGGTCTCCGCGGTCATCTCGGCACCCTCTCCCTGTCGCGGCCCCCGACGTGTCGCGGGGCCGATCGAGACCCACGCTAGGACCGGGGACCGGGCCCGGGCTTCTCGATTCCTGACGGATCGGTCCCCCCGTCCGGCACCGCGCCGACGGCGTGCACCAGCGAGGATGAGGGCGTGGCCATCGACTTCTCCGCGTCCTACCCCGCCCCGCCGGACGCCGTCCTCGCCCTGCTCACCGACGAGGGCTTCCTCCGCGACCGGGCTGCGGCCCTCGGCGGGCAGGCCGAGGAGGTGACGGTGGCAGGGCAGGTCAGCACCGTCCGGCTCGCCGCCCCCACCGCGGGCATCCCGACGGTCTTCGCCCGGTTCGTCGGCTCCTCCGTCGACGTGGTCGAGCGCACCACCTGGACGCCGGAGGGCACCGGGCACCGCGGCGTCCTGGACGTCGGCGCCGAGGTCTTCGGCCGGACGGTCCGGGTCACCGGCGAGCGGCTGCTGACCCCGGACGGGGACGGCACCCGGTCGACCGTCACCGGGACGGCGAAGGTGAACGCACCGCTGATCGGGCGGCAGGCCGAGGGCGCGGTCAGCGAGCTCGTCGCGGTGGTGCTGCGCCGGGAGGACGAGCTGCTCCGGCGCCGGCTGGGCTGACTGTCGGCACCGGCTGCGACGATTCCCGCATGGTCGCCTTCTTCGTCCCCCGGGCCAGCGACGACGAGCAGGCGGAACGGCTCTACGACGCCCTCGCCGAGTTCGCCGGCTGCGAGCCGGCCGCCCCGGCCGACCGGGTGCAGGCCATCGACTTCACCCACGACGGGGCGCAGTGGCGGGCGGAGGTCGGCGAGGAGCTGCGCGGACGGCGGACGACCCGGCAGCTCCGTCGCGGCGAGCTGCTCGAGCACACCGTGGAGCTGACCTCCAGCTCCCGGGTGCTGGCCGTCTACCCGGGTCGCCCGTTCACCGTGGTCACCGACGCCCAGCCGATCACCGGGGCCACGTCGGAGTGGGCCAACCCGTTCACCGCCGAGCCGGACGCGGTCACGCCCTTCGACCGGCGGTGACCCCGTCGGCAGGCTCGTCCCACGGGCCCCACCCGCCCCATGCGAGGCCACGACTCGTGAGGGTCCGGCTACGCAGCGGCTGGAACGCGGGAGTACCGGATCTGGAGCGTCCCACCCCGTTGACGCGGTGGAACGACACGCCTGTGATCAACACATGACCGAGCTCCTGGTCGATGACGTCGCCCCCTTCGAGGACTGGCCGTCCGCCGCCCGTGCCTCGCTGGCGTTCCTCCACCGCACCGTCGGGCTCGACGTCTGGGTCGTCACCGAGGTCCGCGAGCCGCTGCAGGTCGTGCTGCACGCGCACCCCGAGGAGGTCCTGCCCCCGGGGAGCTCGATCTCCTGGGACCGGAGCTTCTGCCACTCCATGGTCAGCGGACAGGGGCCACGGGTCGCCACCGTCGCCGCCGCGACCCCGGCCTACCGCGACCTGGAGACCGGCCTGCCGCACCGGGTCGCCGCCTACATCGGCGTCCCGCTGGTCACCCGCCAGGGCACCCTCTTCGGCACGTTGTGCGGGCTCTCCGTCCGCGCCCAGCCGCGCACCCTGGTCCGCTTCCTGCCGGTGGTGGAGATGACCGCCCGGTTGCTGAGCACCATGTTCCCCGCCGACGCGTCGGCTCACCGGACCGCCAGCAGCCCCCCGTCGGGGATCCGCGAGCGCGCGACGTAGTACAGCGTCGTCCCCGCCGGGAGGAGGGTGTCCCAGGCCGGGCTGAGCAGCAGGCCCTCGGCGGTCCGGACGGCGAGCACGGTGGCACCGTAGGTCCGCCCGAGGTGCTGCTGGCAGTCCCCGAACGCGCCGAACCCGTGCCCGGCGGGCAGCTGCACCGAGTAGGTGTTGCCGCCGCCCCCGCTGCTCATCAGGTCGCTGTATACCTCGGTGATGCCCGGGTCGAGCGCCTCCTCGGTGATCAGCGAGGGCATGTGCCACTGCACGCAGGCGATCCCCGGGTTGACGTAGCGCAGGTTGTCCCGCCGGCCCAGGTCCCGCAGCGCCGCCACGGTGTGCACGCCCGGGTTGGCGTGCTCCACCGCGACGGCGATCGCCAGCGTCTCGTTGTCGTCCCGCCCGTCGACGACGACCGTCCGGGCCCGGCCGACGCACGCCCGGTCCATGACGTCGGCGTGGGCGAGGTCGCCGCGCACGAAGGAGACGACCGGGTCCTCGGGCACCGGGTTCTCCGGGACGTCGTCCCAGGCGCACAGCGCGATCGGCGTCGCGTTCTCCGCGTGCAGCTCGGCGAGCATCCGCTCGGTCCGCCCGGGCACGTACCCCAGGACGACGACGTGGTCGGTCAGCTGCAGTGCACTCATCCCCCTCCGGCGCCGGCCGCGGGCCGACTGCAGGTAGTCGGCGAGCCGGGTGAACAGCAGTGTCAGCGTGACGATCCCGCCGACGATGACGTAGGTGCCGACGAGGTGGCCAGCGGCCGACACCGGGAAGAAGTCCCCGTAGCCCACCGTCGCGGCGGTGACCACGAAGTACCACCAGTAGTTGGCCGGCTCGGCGATCGGGCTGCCGGCCGGCTCCACCAGTGCCATCGCCAGCCAGCTGGTGAGGAACACGAGCACGATGACCAGCAGCGGCAACCGCCACCCGTGCAGCCGGCTGCCCACCAGGCGGGTGAGCCGGGAGAGGATGAAGAGCACGGGCCTCCTGCCGGGACGGACGCCGGGGAACCTACCGCCCGCCAGCGGGGACCGGGCATGCTGGAGCCGCCGCGGGCCTGGTGCTTGCGCGCGTCCGGGCCAGGGAAGGACCACTGCCGTGATCGATCCAGAGGCAGGCGCCCGTGTGGTCGGCGGCCGGTACGAGATTGCCGGCGAGCTCGGCCGTGGTGGCATGGGGGTCGTCTGGCTGGCCAACGACCGCGTGCTGCAGCGCGAGGTCGCGCTGAAGGAGATCAGCTACCCGGTGTACCTCGACGACGCCGAGCGTGCGGTCCTCCGTGAGCGGACGCTCCGCGAGGCCCGCACCGCCGCCCGGCTGGAGGACCCGCACGTCGTCGCGATCCACGACGTCGTGGAGGAGGACGGGCGGCCCTGGCTGGTGATGGAGCACGTCCGGTCGCGTAGCCTGCAGCGCATCCTGGAGGAGGACGGTCCGCTCTCCCCCGCCGAGGTCGCCCGGATCGGCCTCGACGTCCTGTCGGCCATCGAGGTGGCGCACGCCGCCGGCGTCCTGCACCGCGACGTCAAGCCGGGCAACGTGCTGGTGGACGACGACGGCCACGCCTGCCTCACCGACTTCGGCATCGCCACCACCACCGAGGACTCCTCGCTCACCACCGAGGGCGCGGTGCTCGGCTCCCCCGCCTACATGGCACCCGAGCGCGCCAACGGCCAGCCGCCCACCCCCGCCGTCGACCTGTGGTCGCTGGGCGCGACGCTGTACGCGGCCGTCGAGGGCCGGAGCCCCTTCGACCGGGACACCCCGATGGCCACCCTGCTGGCCGTGGTCGGCGAGCAACCCGCACCGATGGTCGCCGCCGGCCCGCTGGAGCCGGTGCTGCGCGGGCTGCTGACCAAGGACCCGGCCGCCCGCGCGTCGGCGGCCCAGGCCCGCGAGCAGCTGGCCGCGGTCGCCGCCGGGCCGCAGCCCAGCAGGCCCGCTCGCGCCCGCCCGCGGCTGGGCCTGCGCAGCCCCGCCGGTGGGGACGTCGTGCGCTTCGACCTCGCCGACCTGCTCTCCCTGGCGTCGTCGTCCAAGGCCGCGCTGGGCACCGCCGTGCGGGACGCCCGCGACCAGGTGAAGGAGGCGAGCGAGCGCCGGAACGAGCCCCCGCTGCCCCGGCGGGAGCGGCGGGCCGCGGCCAAGCAGCGCCGGTTCCGCTTCAAGCGCCGCTGGGTGGTCGTCCCGATCGTGGTGCTGGTGCTGGTCGTCGTCCTGGTGCTGGCGACCCTGGCCCTGCTGGTGACCGGTGTGATCACCCTGTCCTGACCCGGCGGGTGGGGCAGGGTGAGGTCATGACGACACCCCCGCAGGACGAGCCGCAGCCCCGCGACATCGCACTCGAGCAGGCCACCCCCGAGCAGGTCGAGGAACTCGAGGCGGCGAGCGAGCCACCGGGTGCCGCGATCACGGACTGAGCCGACTCAGCTCCGCGGCGCCTCCACCACGAGGGGGGCACGATCGCTCCTCGAGGCGTCCAGGGCCGCGAGTTCCGAAGCGATGACCCGCGCGGCCTCGGCCACGTTGGGCTCGTGCAGCATGCCCACGTGGTCGCCCGGGACGTCGTGCGTCGACCACTCGCCGGTGAGGTGTCCCGCCCACCGCCGGCGGGCCGAGGCGTCGGGATCGTCGCGCGCGACGAGGACGAGCGTCCGGCCGTTCCAGGGCGCCGTGCGGTAGCGCCGCTGCAACGCCATGCCCTGCCGGTGGAAGCGCAGGTAGTGGCCCAGACCCGGGTCGGGGAGCACACCGGTGGTGGCCAACGCGGCCAGCTGCTTGACGCGGCGCAGCGGACCACCGGTGAGGACCGGGGGCGATGCTCCCCGCTCGGGCGGGAAGGTGTCCAGGAGCACCAGCAGCTCGGTCTCCTCGCCGGCGGCCAGCAGCTGGCGGGCCATCTCCAGCGCGACGACCGCACCCAGGGAGTGGCCGGCCAGCCGGTACGGCCCGGTCGGCTGCACGGTGCGCAACGTCCGCACGTGCCGGCGGGCCATCGCCCGGACCGACCAGTCGGGCAGGCCACGGTTCTCCAGCCCGTGCGCCTGCATGGCCCAGACCGGCTGGTCGGGCCCCAGCCGCCGAGCGAGGGCCCGGAACCCCAGCGCGACGCCGCCGGCCCCCGCGATGCAGAACAGCGGGGTGCGCGAGCCACCCCTGGACAGGCACACCAGGGTCGGGTGGGCAGGTGCCCGGCGACGCCGGACCGCGGCGGCGAAGGCGCCGACCGTCGGGAACTCCACCAGCAGGTTGGTCGACAGCTCCTTGCCCGACACCCCCAGCTCCTCGCTGAGCGCGGCCAGCAACGCCTCGGCGGCCAGCGAGTCACCGCCGAGCTCGAAGAAGTCGTCGTCCAGCCCGACCGCCTCGAGCTCCAGGACTCTGGCGAACAGGGCCGCCACGACGCGCTCCCAGTCCGTGCGGGGCGGGGTGAGGCCGGCGACCACCCCCGGGGCGGGCGGGAGCGCCGAGCGGTCCAGCTTGCCCCGCTCGGTCCGTGGGAGCTGGGGCAGGAACACGATCTCCTGCGGCACCATGAAGCCGGGCAGCGCCTCCCGGACGGCCCGCCGGACGGTCGAGGCGTCGAGCCGCGGAGCCGCCGGCACCACGTAGGCGACCAGGTGCACCCGGCCGGTCGCGGGGGAGGCGACCCCCACCACGACCGCCTCCCGGACGTCGGGGTGGGCGAACAGCACCGCGTCGATCTCCCCGGGCTCCACGAGGTGCCCGCGGACCTTGACGCTGTGGTCGGTCCGCCCGAGCAGGCGCATGCAGCCGTCGTCGGCGATGGTCGCGGTGTCACTGGTCAGGTAGGAGCGGACGCCGTCCTCCCCGTCGCTGTAGACCGCGTCGGTGAGCTGCTGCTCGCCCCAGTACCCGCGGGACAGCCACCGGCCGGAGACTACGAGCCGGCCGGTGCCCCGGTCGTGCAGTCCACCGTCCTGGTCCTGGACCTGCAGCCGGAGCCCGGCGACGGGCCAGCCCACCGGTGTCGCCCCGGCCGGTGCCGGGTCTCCCGGGCGCAGGACGAACTCGGCGATGAGACCGGTCTCCGTCGACCCGTAGCGGTTCCGGATCTCGCAGGCCGGGCCGACGATGGAGCGGATCGCGGCCAGCTCGCTGCCGTGGACCGTCTCGCCGGCCATCGTCACCATCGCGAGCGCGTCCAGGGACCGCCCCGGCGGGAGCGTGGCGACCAGGCCGCGCAGGATGGCCGGGCTGGCGAGGAAGACGGTGGCGCCCACCTCCTCCAGCCAGCCGGGCAGTTCGGTGATCGGCCGGGTCCGGGGGTCGAACAGCCGCTGGGTCGTGCCGACGAGCAGCCCGGCCAGCGCTCCCCGCAGGCCCGCGTCGAAGCCGAGCGGCAACAGGTTGGCCACCACGTCGCCGGCGCCGTAGCAGCCGGTGGCGACCGAGTTGGTCCACGCGTCGTGCAGCAGCGACCGGGAGTCGGAGAACACGCCCTTGGGGCGGCCGGTGGACCCCGACGTGAACACGACCGCCACCGGGTCGGTGGACCCGGTGGGGGCCGAGCGGAGCGCCGCCGCGACCTCCTCCAGGGAGTGGTCGGGCAGCGGGACGGTGCCCTCCGGCACGAGCACCGTCGGGCAGACCTCGCCCCCCACCTCGGCGTGCTCCGGGTCGACGACGCAGGTGACCGAGCCCGCGGCCTCGACGTAGTGGCGCAGCCGGGTGACCGGCGTCGTCGGGTCCAGCACCAGCACGGGCCGGCCGGCCGCGATCACGCCGACGACGGCGGTCACGGCACCGACCCCGGGCCGGCGCAGGACGGCGACCGGCGCCCCGGGAGCCGCGGCCTCAGCCACCGCGGCGCGGACCACCTCCGCCGCGCCGAGCAGTTCGCCGTACCGCAGCGTCCGCCGGTCGTCGGAGAGGGCGACCACCCCGCGCTGGGCGAGGGCCACGTCGACCAGTCGGTCGATCAGCCGCCCCTCGGCGTCCCCTTCGACGAGCGGGACGAGGCCGCTCCCGGCTGCGCGGTTCGACACGCCACCTCCAGTGCTGTGGGTCGCCGACCCGCGCGCCGTGTCCGCCGCACCGACGCGGAGGAACCGTTGATCGCAACAACTTACTCGATGCCGGTCCCCTGCTGTCCCCTGCGCTGCACTCGAACGGGGGGGTTGACGCACGGCAGGCGGCGGGTAGCGGCCTGGAATGGAGAGCCGGGACCTGCTGCTGACCGCCTACGACAACGTCGAGGAGTCCGTCCGCGGCGCCCTCGACGGGATCGACCCCGCCCTCCTCACCGTGCGGCTGGACCCCGAGGCGAACACCATCGCCTGGCTCGTCTGGCACCTGACCCGGGTGCAGGACGACCACGTCGCCGAGGTGGCCGGGGTCGAGCAGGCCTACACCGAGGCAGGCTGGGCCGACCGCTTCGCGCTCCCCTTCCCGCCCCGCGCGCACGGCTACGGCTTCTCCAGCGAGGACGTCGGCCGGACCGAGATCACCGATCCGCAGCTGCTGCTGGACTACCACGCGGACGTCCACCGCCGGACCGCCGACTTCCTCCGGACCCTCTCCGCGACCGACCTCGACCGCGTGGTCGACCGGCGGTGGGACCCGCCGGTGACCCTCGGCGTCCGGCTGCTCAGCGTCATCGGCGACGACCTCCAGCACGCCGGGCAGGCTGCCCTGCTCAGGGGCGTGCTCGAACGGCGCTGACCCCTACCCGCAGGTAGCTTCGGCGGCGTGAGCAACGCTGCTACGGCCGACTTCTACGCCCTCGAGGACCTGCTGGAGCCTGCGGAGATCGAGGTGCGCGACCGCGTCCGCGACTTCTGCGAGCGCGAGGTGACGCCGATCATCAACGACTTCTGGGAGCGAGCCGAGTTCCCGGCCGAGCTCATCCCGAAGATGGCCGAGCTCGGCATCGCCGGCGGCACGGTGGAGGGCTACGGCTCCCCCGGCATGAGCGCCGTGGCCGCCGGCCTGGTCGCCGCCGAGTGGGCCCGCGCCGACGGCAGCCTGGGGACCTTCTACGGGGTGCACAGCTTCCTGGCCATGCAGTCGATCGCCCTGCTCGGCGACGAGGAGCAGCGCGAGCGCTGGCTGCCGGAGATGGCCCGGATGGAGAAGATCGGCGCCTTCGGCCTCACCGAGCCCGAGCACGGGTCCGACGCCGTGGCGCTGTCCACCTCCGCCCGCCGGGACGGTGACGAGTACGTGCTCAACGGCGCGAAGAAGTGGATCGGGAACGGCACCATCGCCGACCTGGTGCTCATCTGGGCCCGCGGCGAGGACGGCAACGTCGGCGGCTACGTCGTCCCGAAGGGGTCGATCGGCTGGACCGCGACCCGGATGACCGGCAAGACGGCGCTGCGCGCGGTGTGGCAGGCCGAGATCACGCTGACCGACGTCCGGGTGCCGGCGGAGAACAAGCTGGCCAACTGCCACTCGTTCAAGGACGTCTCGGTCGTGCTGGACCGCACCCGGTACACCGTCGCCTGGCGCGCGCTGGGCATCGCCGAGGCCGCCTACGACCTGGCGCTGCAGCACACCCTGCAGCGCGAGCAGTTCGGGCAGCCGATCGCCGGTTACCAGCTGGTGCAGGAGAAGCTGGCGCGGATGCTCGCCGAGATCACCAGCATGCGGCTGCTGTCCTGGCGGCTGTCGAAGCTGGCCGACGAGGGTCGGATGACCGCGGCCATGGCGTCGATGGCCAAGATGAACAACTGCAAGAAGGCCCGGGCGATCGTCGCCGACGCGCGCGACCTGTTCGGCGGCGACGGCATCCTGCTCGAGCACCACATCGCCCGGCACCACGCCGACATCGAGGCGATCTACACCTTCGAGGGCACCGACCACGTGCAGGCGCTCATCGTCGGCCGGGAGATCACCGGCATCTCGGCGATCACCGGCCGCCGGTCGTCCCGCGCGCAGGAGAAGCCGGCGGAGCCGCAGCAGTCGATCTAGCCCGCAGGTGGGCCGGGGCGTGCGGCATCGCCCTGGCCGCCGCGGCGGGGACGCTGTGCACCCCGAGCCGCTCGCGGACGTGCTCCATGTGCTTGCGCACCGTGCCCACCGAGATGAACAGCTGGGCGGCGATGTCGGCGTAGGGCATCCCGGTGGCGGCCAGCGCCAGCACCTCCCACTCCCGGGGCGTCAGCTGCGGGACCCCGGACCGGCGCCGCTCGGCGTCCAGCCAGATCTCCTGCAGGTGCGGTCGCAGGAGCATGCCGATCTGCCGGTCCCGCTCGGTGAACCCCGGCCCGCTGCGCCGCGTGAAGCAGATCCGGCGCACCTCCCCCGGTGCCGCCGGCAGGGAGACGATCATCGCCGCACGGACCTCGGGGTTGATCTCGCTGAGCGGGTCGGCCAGCCGCTGCCGCTCCGTGGTCAGGAAGTCGCCGGTGTGGATGACGGCACGCAGGTCGCCGGTGCGCTGCGGCCAGGAGCAGAACCCCGTCCACCAGTACTGCCAGAAGGGGTCGTCCGGGTCCGCCGGGTCCGGGCCGTCGGAGGCGAGGCGCACTCCGCCGGGCTCCACCGCCTGGTCCCGCAGCGTGCGGCTCGCCGCCGGCTCGTGCTGCTGGTAGCTGATGTCGAGGTCGCAGGGCACCAGGTCGTGCAGCCCTTCCAGCAGCGCCCACGGCATCAGCGGGCCCGGGTCGTCCTGGCGGGCGTCGTCCAGCACGCGCACCAGGTCCTCGACGTCCGCGGCGTGCAGCTCACTGGTCGTCATGGCCCCTCCTCCGGCCGACGGGGACGACGGTAGGCCGGGACGACGGCCGGCGGAATACGCCCGGATGCGTATACCTCCCGGCCGGCCGGGTGCGGAGCCTGGGTGCTGCGCCGGTCATCCCGGACCGGAGACGCACCCCGTCCAGGAGCCGCACCCGCGGCCGGGAGGTACCCCTCATGTCCGCGATCACCCACGTCCCGGGAGCCGGCTGGGCCGGCACCCACCGCGCCCTGGCCGTCGCCATGGCGATCGTCCTGGTGGCTGTCGCCGTCACCCTGACCGTCGTCCTGCTGACCCGGGACACCACCGCCGCCACGACCGTGTTCCCCCACCTGCCGTCCTACGACGACACCTGCGCGAACGCACCGGTCGGCGCCGCCTGCTGAACCCGCCACCGCCCTCCGCAGCCCTGCGCCCGCTGCGGGGGGCGGGGGCTCCCCCTGGGCCGACACCGGGGTCATGCTCGGACCGACGACCACCGGGAGCAGCCATGGCGAGCACCTCGCGGACGCAGCGCCGCTGCCGGTGCTGGGCCGCGGGCCTCCTGGGCACGGCGATCACCGCCGGCAGCGGGTGCGGTGCGCCGCTGTGCCCGTCCACCACCTTCGCGGCGAGCGTCGCGGTCGCGCTGGACGAGGGGTGGACGCCGCTGGAGGACCTGGTCGTGACCGTCGGCTGCCCGGCCGGCGACGACACCGGGTGCGGCTTCCTGGACGGACCGGTGCACGCACCTGCGACCGCCAGCGTGCTCCTCTACACCGTGCTGCGCCCGGCGGAGGTGGACGTGGTGGTCAGCTCGGCCGCCACCGGGAACGTCCTGGTGCACCGGCTGTTCCCGGTGACCTACGAGCAGCTCGGACCCAGGCAGACCCAGTGCGGCGGCGAGGCGCACGCGCTGGTGGTCGTGCCCGTGGGGTGACCCTGCGTCAGCCGGCGTGGCGGAGGGCCGGGGCGGTGCGCTCCCGGCACTCCGCGCAGGCGGAGCGCCCCTCGCCCACCCGGTCCCAGTCCTGCGTGCCCCAGATCTGCACGATCGCCCCGCAGACGGCCAGCTCGACCTCGCCGTCGAGCTCGTCGGCCGGGCGGTGCGCCTCGACCGCGTGCCACGACATGGCCTGGTCGGCCGGCTGGGCCCACGACCGGCGATCGGGGCGGGCGAAACCGACGGCGTACGTGCTCACGGCACCAGATGTGCCCGGCACCACATCGTCTCAATCATCATGTGGTCGTCGCGGCGCTCAGCGGTCGGTGCTGCCGCCCTCGTCCACGAACCCGGCGAGGGCCGCGACCAGCGCACCCACCCGGTCCTCGCCCAGCGACCGGGCCAGCGCCGCCTCCTGCGCCGCGACCAGCCCCTCCCACCGCGCCAGCCGGGTGCGACCGAGCGCCGAGGCGTGCACGACCACCCGCCGCCGGTCGGCGGGATCGGGCAGCCGGTAGGCGAGGGCGGCGTCGACGAGGCCGTCGACGACCCGGGTGGCGGTCGGTCCGGGCAGGTGCAGCGTGGTGACCAGCTGGCCCATCGGCCGCCCAGGCGCGGCGGCCAGCAGCCGCAGCACGCGGTAGCCGTCCAGCGTGCCGCCGTCCTCGGCGAGCGCCCCGGCGACCGCTCGGGAGACCCGCCGCGAGGTGGCGGTGAGCAGCTCGACGAGGTCCGGGCGGGGGGCGACGGCGGTGTCCACCTCTCGCCCCGGCATGCGGCTGACGATACTCAACCGCGTGCGCGGCGACCCGGCTCCGCTGCGGGACCCCTGGGACGTCCTCGTCTCCGGTCCCGCACCCGACGCCGTCCGGATCGGCCTGGCCGTTCCGCTGTCGGGGCCGCTCGCCCTGACCGCGCCCTCGGCGCTGGACCTCGCGGCGCTGGCCGCCGAGGAGTGCACCGAGGCCGGCGGGGTGTCCGGGCGGCGGGTCGAGCTGGTGCCGGTGGACTCCGGGCGGGCGCCGGACGTCGTCGCCGCCGAGGCGCTCGCACTGCGGGACGCCGGCGTCTTCGACAGCCTCGTCGGCTTCCACACCAGCGACGTGCACCGCACGCTGGCCCGGGCGTGGGCGGGCCGGGGCAGCTACGTCTTCACCCCGCCGCACGAGGGCGGGCGGAGCCTGCCCGGCGTCCGGCGGACCGGTCTCGGCCCGCACGCCCAGCACGCCGCCGCGCTGGCCTGGCTGGTGACCCGCCGCCGGGCCACCCGCTGGGTGCTGCTGGGCACCGACTACGTCTGGCCGCGTGCGGTGCACCGCGCCGCCCGGACGACGCTGACCGGGCTGGGCGCCCAGGTCGTCGGCGAGGCGCTGGTGCCCTTCGGTCCCGGGGACCCCGGCCCGCTGCTGGACCTCGTCGTCCGCAGCCGCGCGGACGCCGTCCTGCTCAGCCTGGTGGGCCGGGACCTCGCGCTGTTCCACCGGGAGTTCGCCCGCGCCGGCCTGGACCGCCGGGTGGTGCGGCTGTCCGGCGCGCTGGAGGAGAACGGGCTCTACGCGCTCGGCGGGGACGCCACCGGCGAGCTGTACGCGACGATGCCGTCCTTCGCCGCAGCCTCCCCGGCCTCCGCCGACGAGGGGCAGCTGGCGCTGCAGGAACGGCACGCCCGCCGGGCCGGAGCCGAGGCGCCGGTCGTCTGCGCCTACGCCCGGGGGCTCTACGACGGCGTCCGGCTGGCCTGCACCCTGCTGGCGGCCGGCGACGGGCCGCCGCCGTCCCCTCCCCTGCCGCCGCGGTTGGCGCGGGCGGACGGGCTGTCCTTCACCGAGGTGGCCTGACGAGGAGTTTCCATCCGGAAACGATGTGGTCCTACTCTCCACCCGTCCGGCCGAGGGCCGGCAGTCGAGAGGAGTCCTCGTGACCGACCCCCGCACCACCCGGCCACCGGCCGTCAGCACCGGCGAGGGCACCCCGAGCGTCGAGGCGTTCGGGTACCACCAGGAGCTGAAGCGCTCGCTGAGCTTCACCGACCTGCTGGTCTACGGCCTGGTCTTCATGGTGCCCATCGCGCCGTTCGGCATCTTCGGCAGCGTCTTCCAGGCCTCGGGCGGGATGATCGCGCTCGCCTACGCCGTCGGCGGGCTGGCCATGGCCTTCACCGCGGCCTCGTACTCGCAGATGTCCCGGGCCTTCCCGATGGCCGGCTCGGTCTACACCTACGCCGGCCGCGGCATCGCCCAGCCGGTCGGGTTCATCGCCGGCTGGATGATCCTGCTGGACTACGTGCTGGTGCCCGGCCTGCTCTACCTGATCGCCGGCGTCGCGATGCACTCCATCGTCACCTCGGTCCCGGTCTGGGTGTGGCTGGTCGGCTTCGTCGTCCTCAACACCGTCGTCAACTACCTCGGCATCGAGTTCACCGCGCGGGTGAACAAGCTGATGCTGATCGGCGAGCTGGTCGTGCTGGCCGTCTTCCTGGTCGTCGCCGTCATCGCCCTGGCCAACGGCAAGGGCAACGGCCTCGGCGCGCTCACGCCGCTCTACAACAGCGACACCTTCTCGCTCAGCCTGGTCTTCGGCGCGGTCTCGATCGCCGTGCTCAGCTTCCTGGGCTTCGACGGCATCTCCACCCTGGCCGAGGAGAACCGCGAGTCCGCGCGCTCGATCGGCAAGTCGATGATCGCTGCGCTCGCGCTGGCCGGGACGCTGTTCATCGTGCAGACCTGGCTGGCCGCGCTGCTGGTGCCTGACCCGCAGGCGATCATCAGCGACGGCGACGCCGCCGGCACGTCCTTCTACGACGCCGCCGAGGCCGCCAGCGGCCACTGGCTGTACGTGCTGACCGCGGTGGCCACCGCGATCGCCTGGGGCTTCGCCAACTCGCTGGTCGCCCAGGCCGCCACGTCGCGGCTGCTGTTCGCCATGGCCCGCGACCGGCAGCTGCCCTCGTTCCTGGCCAAGGTCCACCCCACCCGCCGGGTGCCGGTCAACGCGACCTTCCTGGTCGCGGTGGTCAGCCTGGTGCTCGGCCTGTACATGAACAGCCGGGACGACGGCATCTCACTGCTGTCGACCCTGGTCAACTTCGGCGCGCTGACGGCGTTCCTGCTGCTGCACATCGCGGTCGTCGTGCACTTCGTGGTGCGGCAGAAGAGCCGGGACTGGTGGCACCACCTGCTGGTGCCGGTCATCGGCTTCGCGATCCTCTTCTACGTGATCATCAACGCGAAGGTCGCCGCCCAGCGCCTCGGGTTCGTCTGGCTGGCCATCGGCCTCGCGCTGCTGGTCTTTTTGGTGGTCACCGGACGCGAGCCCGAGCTGGCCGAGGAGGCCAGGTGACGGCCCAGCTCGAGGTGGTGACGCTGGACCCGACGCCGGACCAGCTCCGCTACGTCTTCGGCGGCGGGGAGCCGTTGCTGCGGGTCCGCCCCGGCACCGTGGTCGAGCTGACCACCGAGGACTGCTTCGGCGGCCGGGTGCGCTCGGTCGACGACCTGCCCAGCCAGGTCTGCGAGTTCCCCTACCTCAACCCGGTGACCGGCCCGGTGCACGTGGAGGGGGCCGAGCCCGGGGACACCCTGGCGGTGCACGTCGTCGACATCGCACCGGCCCGGGACTGGGCGGTCTCCACGACGTTCCCGCACTTCGGGGCGCTGACCGCCACGCACGAGACGGCGATGCTGCACGACCCGCTCGAGGAGGTCGTCTGGGTCTACGAGGTCGACCGGGAGCGGGGCACCTGCCTGTTCCGGCCGCGCCGCGGCGGCCCGGAGGTGGAGCTGCCGCTGGACCCGATGCACGGGACGCTCGGCGTGGCCCCGGCCGCCGGCCAGGTGTTCATGTCGATCACCCCGGCGGCGCACGGCGGCAACATGGACACCCCCGAGCTGCGGGCCGGCACCACGGTCTACCTGGGCGTCAACGTGCCCGGCGCGCGGCTGTCGCTCGGCGACGGGCACTGCCGGCAGGGCGAGGGCGAGGTCTGCGGCACGGCGGTCGAGGCGGCCATGCGCACGGTCGTCGTCGTCGACGTCGTCAAGGGCGGCGCCCCGGCGTGGCCACGGCTGGAGAGCGACGAGTTCCTGATGTCCACCGGCTCGGCCCGCCCGCTGGAGGACGCCTACCGCGTCAGCCAGCGCGACCTGGTCGGCTGGGCGGCGGAGCTGACCGGCTGGGACACCCTCGACGCCTACCAACTGGTCAGCCAGGCCGGGTTGGCACCGGCCGGGAACGTCGTGGACACCAACTACACGATGGTGGCCAAGCTGGCGAAGCGGTACCTGCCCGGCGCGGCCGCCTTCGACGGCGTCCACGCCCGGCTCCGCGACACGGCCGCCGCCTACCTGGCCCAGCGCTGAGCACGGGTCCCGGGCCCGCCGCGGCGGGCCCGGGACCCGTGACCCCGTCCGAACTGTGACCTACCCCCGGTGCGTTTCACGGCGCCGAAACACAAAGCCCGCCCGACCGAAATCTGCATCGGTTGGAGTTCCCCCGCACCCCCGCCGGCGACCGGCGGCGGGTCCGGTGCCACCCGAAGACGACGTCGAGCGAGGACCTCCATGAGCTTGCGCACCTCCCCTGGCCGGACCACCGCGCGGCGCACCGCGGCCGCGGTCACCGCCGCCGGCCTCGCCCTCGCGCTCGCGGCGTGCGGCAGCGACGACGCCGAGGCCAGCTCCTCCGGCGGCAGCGACGACGGGCACGGCGAGCTGAGCCTGCAGCTGTCCTGGATCAAGAACGCCGAGTTCGCCGGCGAGTACGTGGCCGACTCGAAGGGCTACTACACCGATGCCGGCTTCTCCTCGGTGAACCTGGTCGCCGGACCCTCCACCGGTGTCGCGGAGCTGGTGCAGGGCTCGGCGCAGGTGGCGCTGAGCGACGCGGTCTCCGTCGGCACCGCGGTCGCGAACGAGGACGCGCCGGTGAAGATCATCGGCACGACCTACCAGAAGAACCCCTTCACCATCCTGTCGCTGGCCGACGGCGGGAACATCGCCACGCCGCAGGACATGGTGGGCAAGAAGATCGGCGTCCAGGACTCGAACACCAGCCTGTTCACGGCGCTGCTGGCCGCCAACGGGATCGACGAGGGCGACGTGACCATCGTCCCGGTCCAGTACGACCCCTCGGTGCTGGTCAACGGCGAGGTCGACGGCTTCGTCGCCTACCTGACCAACGAGTCGATCACCGTCGCGGCGCAGGGGAAGACGGTGACCAACCTGCCCTTCGCCGACAACGGCCTGCCGTTCGTGGCCGAGACCTTCACCGCCACCGACCAGACGATCGCCGAGGACCGGGAGATGCTGAAGGACTTCCTGGTCGCCGAGATCAAGGGGTGGACCGACGCGATCGCCGACCCGGCCGCCGCGATCGACCTGGCCCTCTCCGACTACGGCTCCGACCTCGGCCTGGTCGAGGAGAACGAGCTCCAGTCCGCGCAGATCGCCACCGACCAGCTCATCACCTCCAGCGACACCGAGGCCAACGGGCTGTTCACCATCTCCGACGAGCTGCAGCAGGAGACGCTGAAGAGCCTGGCCGGCGCCGGCATCGACGTCTCCGCCGAGGACCTGTTCGACTTGTCCCTGCTCGACGAGGTCTACGAGGAGAACCCCGACCTCGTGGACCACGCCGGCTGAGTCCGTGGTCGAGCTGACCAGCACCGCCGGTGCCCAGGGGGTCGCCCTGGGCACCGGCGTGCAGATCTCCGGGCTGACCAAGGTCTTCCGCATGCGCGGGCGGTCGGTGACCGCGCTGCAGGACGCCGACCTGCACACCGCCCAGGGGACCTTCCTGTCGCTGCTCGGCCCGTCGGGCTGCGGCAAGTC
This sequence comes from Geodermatophilaceae bacterium URHA0031, assembly GCA_000620205.1. GTDB lineage: Bacteria > Actinomycetota > Actinomycetes > Mycobacteriales > Geodermatophilaceae > Modestobacter. The sequence continues at coordinate 508,931 of JHVP01000003.1, forward strand.
GACGATCCTGCGGGTCCTCGCCGGTCTGGAGGAGCCGACCAGCGGCTCGATCAGCGTCGACGGGCTGAGTCCGCAGGAGCTGCGGCGCGGGCACCAGCTGGGCATCGCCTTCCAGGACTCGGCCCTGCTGCCGTGGCGGAGCGTGCTGTCCAACATCCGGCTGCCCTTCGAGGTGGCCGGTCAGCGGGTCGACGAGGCGTACGTGCGCGAGATGGTCGCGCTGGTGGGCCTGGAGGGCTTCGAGGACGCGAAGCCCGCCCAGCTGTCCGGCGGCATGCGGCAGCGGGTCTCGATCGCCCGCTCGCTGGTCCTCGAGCCCTCGGTGCTGCTGCTCGACGAGCCCTTCGGAGCCCTGGACGACATGACCCGGCAGAAGCTGAACCTGGAGCTGCTGCGGATCTGGACGGAGCGGCCGGCCACCACGCTGATGGTCACCCACGGCATCACCGAGGCCGTCTTCCTCTCCGACCAGGTCGCGGTGATGAGCCCGCGGCCCGGCCGGGTCTCCCAGGTCATCGACATCGACCTGCCACGCCCCCGCACGCCGCAGCTGCAGCGGACGCCGGAGTTCCACGCCTACGTGGACCAGGCCTCCGAACTGCTCTTCGGCGACGGCGGCGCGGCGGCCGACGGCTGACCGCGGTGACCCGGCTGCGGCTGCCCTCGTGGACGGTCGGCGTCCTGGGCACCCTGCTCCTCGTCGCGGTGTGGTGGCTGCTGGCCGTCACCCTGTTCTCCGGGGTGGGCGCGGGCGACGCCGACGCCGTCCCGGCCCCGCCGGAGGTGGTGCGTCAGTGGGCCACCGACGGCTGGTCGTTCTACCGGCGGAACTTCGGCATCACCCTGGAGGAGGCCGCCCGCGGCTTCCTCTGGGGCAACGCGCTCGCGCTGCTGCTGGCCGCCGTCGTGCTGCTGGTCCCGCGCACCGAGGGCCTGGTCATGCAGGTCGCCACGATCTCCTACTGCATCCCGATCGTGGCGATCGGGCCGCTCGTGCTCATCATCGCCGGCGCCCCCGACCCCGGTGACCCGTCCGGGACGGCGGTCTTCCTGGCCGCGCTCAGCTGCTTCTTCACCACCGTGGTCGGCGCGCTGCTGGGCCTCCGCTCCGCCGACCAGGCCGCGCTGGACGTCGTCTCGGTGTACGGCGGCAGCCGGCTCACCCAGCTGCGCAAGGTCCGCCTGGTGGCGGCGCTGCCCGGCATCCTCAACGCGCTGCAGATCGCCGTCCCGGCCGCCTTCCTCGGCGCGGTGCTGGGCGAGTACTTCGGCAAGGTCGACCTGGGCATCGGCCCGGCGATGACCGCGGCCCAGCAGGGCCTCAACGCCCCCCGGGTGTGGGGCATCGCGCTGGCCAGCGGCGCGGTCGCGATCGTCGGGTTCGCGTTCTTCGGGCTGGTCGCGCGGCTGGTCACGCCGTGGTCGAGGGGAGGCGGGCGCTGATGCCGGACACCCTGGCCGGCACGCGGGCGGCCGCCGGGGCGGTCGCCCGCCGGCGGGAGCTCCGCCGGGAGGCCAGCGGGCAGGTGCTGCGCGCGCTCGGCCGGTCGCTGCTGACGTTCGCGCTGACGCTGGTGGTCGTGCTGGTGCTCTGGACCGGCGCGATCGAGCTGTTCGGCATCTCCTCCTACGTCGCCAAGGGCCCGACCGACGTGTGGGCGTACCTGGTCACCGACGACGACGCCGGTGAGCACCTGGCCAGGCTGGGCGACGACCTCGGCGTCAGCCTCGTCCACGCCTTCATCGGCTTCGTCGCGGGGCTGGTGGTGGCGTTGCTGGCCGCGACGGCGTTCCGGCTGTCCCAGGGCGTCGAGCACGCACTGATGCCGGTCGCGATGCTGCTGCGGTCGGTGCCGCTGATCGCCCTGGCACCGCTGATCATCCTGGTGTTCGGCCGGGACGTCGCCACGGTCGCGGTGGTCGCCGGCATCGTGGTGCTCTTCCCGGCGCTGGTGAACATCGTCTTCGGCCTGCACTCGGCATCCCCGCAGGTGCTCGACGTCGTCACCGTCTACGGCGGCAGCTCGTTCACGGCGCTGCGCACGGTGGCCCTGCCGGCCTCGGCACCGTCGTTCTTCGCCGCCGTGCGGATCTCGGTGCCCGGTGCGCTGACCGGTGCGCTGCTGGTGGAGTGGCTGGCCACCGGGGACGGGATCGGCTCGACCATCCAGACCGCCTACTCCCAGGTGCAGTTCTCGCTGGTCTGGTCGGCGGTGGTGCTGGTCACCGCCGTGTCGCTGGTGCTCTACAACCTGGTGCAGGTGGTGGAGAGCATCGTGCTCAGCCGGATGGGGATGACCCCGCGCCAGGGCAGCTGACCCTGCTCAGTGGTACTGGTGCACGACGGCGTGCCCCTTGCCCCGGCCCATCAGCCAGCGGTTGACCGGCACGGTGACGACGAACGCCAGCGCGAGGGACCCGGCCAGCGACAGCCAGAACAGCGCCGTGCCGAGGCCGGCGTCGATCGCACCGGGGACGGCGAGCATCACCGTGTTGTCGATGACCTCCATGACCGCGATGGAGACCGTGTCGGCGGCGAGGGCCACGCCGAGCGCCTGCCGGAACGGCAGCCCCGCGCGCAGCACCCCGCGCATGGTGAGCGCGTAGCCGAAGACGAAGGCCAGCGCGACGGACAGCACCACCGTGCCGGCGTTGTGCAGGCCCAGCGCCGTGCCGATGACCATGCCCAGGACCTCACCGATGGCGCAGCCGGTGAGGCAGTGCAGTGTCGCCTGACGGGCCATGGCCCAGCTGACCGGCATCGCGTGCCCGATGTGCTCCATGACCTCTTTATACCCCTGAGGGGTATGTGGCGCACGGTGCCGCTGCGGCGGGTGCCCACGGTGGGCGGGCGTGCTTGGCGAGATCCGCCAGGCTCCCGGCGATCTTCTGGTGACCTGCTTCACAGCCGACGCACCGACCGGCTGCCGATGCTCTGTCCATGGCATCCCGGCTCGCAACGGTGCGGACCTCGACCGAGCACTCCGTCGCGTCCGGTCAGGCGCCGGCCGACTGGTGGCGGACCGCCGTGGTCTACCAGGTCTACCTGCGCTCCTTCGCCGACAGCAACGGCGACGGGATCGGCGACCTGGCCGGCCTCCGCTCCCGGCTGCCCTACCTCTCTTGGCTCGGCGTCGACGCGCTGTGGATCAACCCGCACTACCCCTCGGGTGGCGCCGACGGCGGCTACGACATCGTCGACTACCGGGCGGTGGACCCCGACTACGGCGACGTGTCCGACCTCGAGGCCGTCGTCGCGGACGCTCGCCGGCTCGGCCTGCGGGTCATCCTCGACGTCGTCCCGAACCACACCTCCGACCGGCACCCCTGGTTCCAGACCGCGCTCGCCGACCCGGACTCCGCCGAGGCCGGCCGCTACCACTTCGCGCCGCCCTCGGACGAGCCGCCGAACAACTGGCAGTCGCTGTTCGGCGGGCCGGCCTGGTCGCGCACGCCGGACGGCCGCTGGTACCTGCACCTGTTCGCACCCGAGCAGCCGGACCTGAACTGGCGGGACCCGGCCGTGGCCGCGGACTTCGACCGCACCCTGCGGTTCTGGCTGGACCGCGGCGTGAGCGGCTTCCGGGTCGACGTCGCCTACGGGCTGTTCAAGGACGCCGAGCTGCGGGACAACCCTGGCAGCTACTCCCCCACGCTGTTCGGGCACGGGCCGGAACAGGCGATGACCTGGAACCAGCCCGAGGTGCACGACGTGTGGCGGCGCTGGCGGTCGGTCTGCGACGAGTACCCGGGCACGATGCTGGTCGGCGAGGTCTGCCTGGCCGACCTGGAGCAGGTGGCGCTGTACTCGCGGCCCGACGAGATGCACCAGTCCTTCTCCTTCCGGCTGCTGAAGTCGCCCTGGGACACCGCCGCGTTCGCCGACGGGGTGCAGTCCGCGCTCGACGCCTTCGGCCGGGTCGGCGCGCCGGTCTCCTGGGTGCTGGGCAACCACGACAAGGACCGGCAGGTCAGCCGGTTCGGCGGCGGCGCGCTGGGCACGTCCCGGGCCCGCGCCGCCGCGCTGATGATGCTGGCGCTGCCGGGCTCGCCGTACCTGTACGCCGGGGACGAGCTCGGGCTGCCGCAGGCCGTCGTCCCCGACGAGGCGAAGCTCGACCCGATCTTCTGGCGCAGCGGCGGTGCGCGGGCCGGCCGGGACGGCTGCCGGGTGCCGATGCCGTGGAACGAGACCGCCGGCGTCGGGTTCTCCCCCGACGGCGCGGCCGAGCCGTGGCTGCCCATCCCGGCGGACTGGGAGCGGTTCGCGGTGTCCCGGCAGACCCGGGACGGCGGTTCGATGCTGACCCTCTACCGCCGGGCGCTGGCCCTGCGTGCGGCCCACTCAGCGCTCGGCTCCGGGGACGCGACGGTCGAGACGCAGGGCGACGTGCTGACCGTGCGCAGCGCCGGCGACGACGAGGCGGTGCGGTGCGTGGTCAACATGGGCACCGGGACCGTCCTGGTGCCCAACCCGGGCTCGGTGCTGCTGGCCTCCTCCACGCACGTGAAGGCCACGGCCGCCACCGTCGCGCTCCCGCCGGACACCGCCGTCTGGCTCGTCGAGGACTGACCGGGCTCAGCCCGGCGGCGCCGTCCCGGCTGGGGTGGCGGTCGGGACCCCGCCGGGCCGGAGCTCGGCGACCAGCGCCTCGAGCGTGGCCCGGGCGCCCCGGTCGTACAGCGAGCGCAGCGTCGCGGTGTAGGGCCCGGTGAACCGCTCGTCGTCGACCAGGTCGCCGAAGAGCTCACGGTCGGCGATGAACGCCAGCGGGTCCTCCCGCTGCCGCCGGGCCAGCGCCTGGAGCACGTCCCGCCGGCGGTCGACGACCTCGATCGGCTGCCCCTGCTCGTCGACGCCCTCGCAGTACCGCGCCCACCCGGCGACGACGGCAGCCGACCGGCGCACCTCGCCGCCGGCGGCCAGGTTGTCCCGGATGACGGGCAGCAACCACTTCGGCAACCGCTCCGAGCCGTCGAAGGCCAGCCTGGCCAGGGTGTCGCGGATGGCGGGGTTGGAGAAGCGGGAGATCAGGTCGCGCCGGTAGGCGTCCAGGTCGATCCCGGGCAGCGGCCGCAGGGTCGGGGTCGCCTCCTCCTCCATGTAGCCGAGCAGCAGCCGCTGGAACAGCGGGTCCTGCGCGGCGTCGTGAACCAGCCGGTACCCGGCGAGCTGCCCCAGGTAGGCCAGCGCCTGGTGGCCGGAGTTGAGCAGCCGCAGCTTCATCATCTCGTAGGGCTCGACGTCGTCGACGAGCTGGACGCCGACGTCCTCCAGCGGCGGGCGGCCGAGCGGGAACCGGTCCTCGAGGACCCACTGGGTGAACGGCTCGCACAGCACCGGCCAGCCGTCCTCGATGCCGAACCGGCGGGCCACCTCGGCCCGGTCGTCGTCCGTGGTCGCCGGGGTGATCCGGTCGACCATGCAGTTGGTGAAGGTGACCTCCTGCTCCACCCAGGCCCCGAGGGCCGGGTCGCGCAGCGCGGCGAAGGAGGCGAAGCTCCGCCGGGCGACGTCGCCGTTGTGCTGGATGTTGTCGCAGGACACCACGGTGAACGGGGGCAGCCCCCGCTCCCGGCGCCGGACCAGCGCCTCGGTGACGAAGCCGAAGGAGGTGGTCGGCGCCGCGCCCGGCTGGAGGTCGCGCACGACGCCGGCGTCCCCGGCCTCGAAGCGGCCGGTCACCGGGTCGATGGCGTAACCGCCCTCGGTGACGGTCAGGGTGACGATCCGGGTCGACTCCGCGGCCAGCTTCTCGACCACCGCCTCGGGGTCGTCCGGCGCGAACAGGTACTCGGTGATCGAGCCGATGACGCGCGCGTCCCAGGTCCCGTCGGGGTGCTTCACCACGAGGGTGTAGAGGCAGTCCTGGGCGGCCATCACCTCGGCCATCCGGCGGTCGGACGGCAGCACCCCGACGCCGCAGATGCCCCACTCCCCCGCCGCGCCCTGCTCGAGCAGACCGTCGAGGTACATCGCCTGGTGCGCCCGGTGGAAGCCGCCCACGCCGAGGTGGACGATCCCGGTCCGCACCTGCGACCGGTCGTACGTCGGCCGGCCGACCTCCGGCGGGAGGGACGGCAACGACCGCGGGGTGAGCAGTGCCACGGGGTCCTCCTCAGGACTGCTGCGTGCGGGGTCAGGCCGGCAGGCGCCGGCCGGTGGACGGGGCGAACAGGTGTTCCTTGCCGGGCTGGATGCGCAGGTGCAGCCGCTCCCCCTTGACCGGCGGGTGCGCCGGGTCGACCCGCGCGATGACCCGCCGGGCGTCGGCATCGGCGCTCTCGGGGAGCTCGGGCATGGTGCCGTGCAGGAACGCGTCGGACCCCAGCTCCTCCACGACGACCACGTCGACCGGGAAGGAGCCCGGCTCGTTCTCCGAGACGACGTCCAGCGCCTCGGGCCGGAAGCCGACGACCACCCGGTCGGCTCCCTCTGCGGACAGCGCGCTCAGCGACTCGGTGCTCAGCGGCAGCCGGGCGCTGCCGAGCACGGCGTGCCCGTCGGCGATCGAGAACTCGGCGAGGTTCATCCCCGGTGAGCCGATGAAGCCGGCGACGAAGACGTTGGCCGGCTGCTGGTAGAGCCGCAGCGGGGTGTCGCACTGCTCGAGCAGGCCGCTGCGCAGCACGGCCACCCGGTCGCCCATGGTCATCGCCTCGACCTGGTCGTGGGTGACGTAGACCGTCGTCGTCCCGAGCCGGCGCTGCAGGTCGGCGATCTGGGTGCGGGTCTGCACGCGGAGCTTGGCGTCCAGGTTGGACAGCGGCTCGTCCATCAGGAAGACCTGCGGCGAGCGGACGATGGCCCGGCCCATCGCCACGCGCTGCCGCTGCCCGCCGGAGAGCGCCTTCGGCTTGCGGTCGAGGAACTCCTCGAGGTCGAGGATCTTGGCCGCCTCGGCCACCCGGGTGGCGATCTCGTCCTTGCCCTTGCCGGCGATCTTCAGCGCGAAGCCCATGTTCTCCCCCACCGTCATGTGCGGGTAGAGCGCGTAGCTCTGGAACACCATGGCGATGTCCCGGTCCTTGGACTTGAGGTTGGTGACCTTGCGGTCGCCGATCAGGATGTCGCCGCGGTCGACGTCCTCCAGACCGGCGAGCATCCGCAGGCTGGTGGACTTGCCGCAGCCGGAGGGACCGACCAGGACGAGGAACTCGCCGTCGGCGATCTGCAGGTCCAGCGAGTCGACCGCGGGCTTCTCCGACCCGGGGTAGATGCGGCTCGCCCGGTCGTAGGTGACAGAGGCCATCAGGTGCTCTCCTCGTTTCGTGCGTGCATGGGGCGAGACTGCTCAGGTCTGCGGGTGGACGACGACCTTCACCGACTGCGGGTCCCGGCGCCCCGCGGTCAGCGCGTGCTCCGCCTCGGCCAGCGCGTAGCTGCCGGTGACGAGCCGGTCCAGGTCGATCCGCCCGGCGGCGACGAGGGCGATCGCGGTCGGCCAGGTGCCGGCGTAGCGGAAGACGCCGGTGACCTCCAGCTCCCGGTCCTGGACGACCGACAGCGGCAGGGGCAGCTCGTCACCGCCCATCCCGACCAGGACGGCGCGACCGGCCGGGGCCAGCGCCCGGAGGCCGGCGACGGTGGCCGCCGGGTGGCCCGAGCACTCCAGCAGGACCTCGGGCGCCCGGGGCAGGTCTTCCAGACCCGTCGTCCGCGCGTCGACGACCTCGGTGGCGCCCAGTTCCCGGGCGAGTTCCAGCCGGGCCGGGTTGACGTCGGACACCACGACGTCGGTGGCCCCGAAGGCCCGCGCGGCCTGGACGCTGACCAGCCCGATCGGCCCCGCTCCGGTGACGAGCACCCGGGAGCCGGCGCTCACCCGGCCCTTGCGGCAGGCCCAGATGCCGACCGACAGCGGTTCGAGCAGCGCGGCGGCGTCGTCGCTGATGCTGTCGGGCACCGGGTGGGCGAAGGCGGCGTGCACCACCACGTACTCGGCGAAGGCGCCGTCGATCGGCGGTGTGGCGTAGAAGCGCATCGCCGGGCAGAGGTTGTACCGGCCGGCCAGGCACTGCTCGCAGGTCAGGTCCGGCACACCGGGCTCGATCGACACCCGCTGGCCGACGGCCGGAGCGGTCACCCCGGCGCCCAGCGCCGTCACCACACCGGCCGCCTCGTGCCCGAGCACCAGCGGGGACTCCACGACGTACTGCCCGATCCGCCCGTGCTCGTAGTAGTGCACGTCGGACCCGCACACCCCGACCGAGGCCACCCGGACGGCGACCTCCCCGGGGCCCGGCTCGGGCTCCGGCCGCTCGACGAGGGCGACGTCGCCGACCCCGCGCAGGACCGAGACCCTCACTTGACCGCGCCGAGCGAGAGGCCCTGGACCAGCTTGTCCTGGGCGGCGAACCCGGCGATGAGCACCGGCAGCGACACCACGAACGCCGCGGCGCACATCTGCGCCAGGAACAGCCCCTGGCTGGTGACGAACCCGGTCAGGTACACCGGCGCGGTCAGGGCCCTGGTCCCGGTCAGGGTCCGGGCCAGCAGCAGCTCGTTCCAGCTGAAGATGAAGCAGATCAGCGAGGTGGCCGCGATGCCCGGCAGCACGATGGGTGCCACCACCCGGCGCAGCGTGAGCAGCAGACCGGCCCCGTCCATCGACGCCGCCTCGAGGATCTCGACCGGGACCTCGGCCAGGAACGAGCGCATCATCCAGACCGCGATCGGCAGGTTCATCGAGGTGTACAGCACGACGAGCAGCCAGATGTTGTCGAGCAGTCCGCTCCACTGGGCGAACAGGTAGATCGGCAGGATGCCGGCCACCACCGGCAGGAAGCGGGTGGACAGGAAGAAGAACATGACGTCGGTCCACTTGCGCACCGGCCGGATCGACAGCGCGTACGCCGCCGGGATCGACAGCAGCAGGACGAGCACCGTGGCGAAGAGGCTGGCGGTCAGCGAGTTCAGCAGCGAGGGCCACGGGCTGGTGCCGGTGCCCACACCGAAGAACTGCCGGTAGCCCTGCAGGGTCAGCGGCGCGAAGACCGAGGGTGGGTTGGTGGCGGCGTCCTCCTCGCTGTGGAACGAGGTGAGCACCATCCACAGCACCGGGACGACGAAGAGGATGCCGATCAGCCAGGCGGCCACCCCCAGGAGGGCACCGGAGCGCGGCTTGCGCGGCTGGCGGGCCTCGCCCTCGTCGGTACGGGTGGCGGCCACGGGCCCGACGTCGGTGATCGAGCTCATCGCGCGTTCTCCTCCTGGAACAGGGTCGACACCGTCCGCAGCGCCAGGGTGGCGATGAGGATCGTGCCGATCACGGTGATGACCCCTGCCGCTGATGCGAGGCCGTAGTCATGGGCCGTGTAGAAGGTCTGGTAGATGACGTAGGGCAGGTTGGCCGTGCCGAGCCCACCGGAGGTGATGACGAAGACCGCATCGAAGGTCTGCACGATGTAGATCGCCCCGAGCAGCGCGCCCAGCTCCAGGTAGCGCCGCAGGTGCGGGAAGGTCATGTAGCGGAAGATCTGCCAGGCGCTCGCCCCGTCGATCCGGGCCGCCTCGATGACGTCCAGCGGCCGGCTCTGCAGCCCCGCCAGCAGGATCAGCATCATGAACGGCGTCCACTGCCAGATCAGGGAGACCTCGATCGCCGCCAGCGGCGCCGTGGTGATCCAGTCCGGTTGCGGCGGGTTGTCCGAGCCGAACACCGACCAGATCCAGGTCAGCGTGCCGTTGAGCAGGCCGTACTCCGGGTTGAACAGCGCGTGCTTCCAGACCAGCGCCGCCGCCACCGGGACGACGAGGAACGGCGTGATCATCATCGTGCGCACGATGCCCCGGCCGCGGAACTGCCGGTCCAGCAGCAGCGCGATGCCCATGCCGAGCAGCAGGCTGACCAGCACGACGACGACGGTGAGGACGATCGTCACCCAGATCGCGTGGCGCGTGTTGACGTCGGTCAGCACGTTCACGTAGTTGCTCAGGCCGGTGAACCCGCGCTCGTCCGGGTAGTACGCGTTCCAGTCCATGAACGAGATGACCAGGGTCGCCACGAACGGCAGCTGGGTGATGATGATCGTGAAGATCAGCGCGGGCAGCAACGGCGCCCGGCGGGCCCAGTCGGCAGTCCGGCGCAGCGCATCGCCCGGCGGCGGCGAGGGCGGCGGCGGTGTGGGCGGCTGCTGACCGCGGCCGGTACCGGTCTCGAGGGTGGTGCTCATCGCGCCGCCTTCCTCTGCTGTCGTGCTGCCGGCCCGGTCACTTCGCCTCACGCTCCTGGTAGCGCTCGGACACGTCCTCGGCGAGCTGCTGGCCCCGTTCCAGCGCGTCGTGCACGCTCATCCGGCCGGCGATCGCGGAGCTGACGTCCTGCGACACCTGGGTCCCGAGGTCGGGGAACTCCGGGATGCCGACGAACTGGATCCCCGGTGCCGGCCGGGGCTGGACGCCCGGGTTGTTCGGGTCCGCGGACTGGATCGCCGACAGCGTGGGTCCGGCGAACGCCGAGGCCACGGCGAGGTAGTCGGGGTTCTCGTAGGTGGACGCCCGCTTCCCGGCGGGGACGCTGCTCCAGCCCAGCTCGTTGCCGACCAGTTCCTCGTACTGACGGCTGGAGGCCCAGGAGATGAACTGCCAGGCGGCGTCCTTCTTCTCACTCGCCTGCTGGATGCTCCAGGACCACGCGTACAGCCACCCCGAGCTGGCGGTCTCCACGACCGGCGCGGCCGCGTAGCCGATCTTGCCCTTGACCGGGGAGTCGTCGGCCTCCAGCGAACCCGCGGCGGAGGTCGCGTCGTACCACATCGCGGCGTTGCCCTGGATCAGGTTGTTCAGGCATTCGGTGAAGCCCGCCTGCGGCGCACCCACCTCGCCGTGCTCGCGGACCAGGTCCACGTAGAACTGGGTGGCCTTCTCGAACCCCTCGCCGTCGACCCTGGCCTGCCAGTCCTTCTCGAACCACGTACCGCCGAAGGTGTTCACGACCGTGGTCAGCGGCGCGAACACCTGGCCCCAGCCCGGCTGGCCGCGCAGGCAGATGCCGGCCATCCCCGGCTCGGCGCCGTCGACCTGCGCCGCGATGTCGGCGACCTCCGGCCACGTCGGGTTGGCCGGCATGGTGATGCCGGCGGCGTCCAGCACGTCCTTGCGGTACATCAGGAACGACGACTCGCCGTAGAACGGTTCGCCGTACAGCTTCCCGTCGTCGCCGGACAGCGATTCGGTCAACGGCCCCAGGATGTCGGGCTGGTCGAACTCCGGGTCGGCGGCGACGTAGTCGTCCAGCGGGGCGATCCACCCGCTGCGGGCGTAGATCGGGATCTCGAAGTTGCTCAGCGTGGCGACGTCGTACTGCCCGGCCTGGCTGGAGAACTCCTGGCTGATCTTGTCCCGCACGTCGTTCTCCGGCAGCACGGTGAAGTTCACGTTGATGCCGGTCTCAGCGGTGAAGTTGTCCGCGGTGAGCTGCTGCAGGTCGACCATCTGCGGGTTGTTGACCATCAGCACGTTGATCGTGTCCGGCCCCCCGCCACCGGGTCCGCCACCCCAGCCGGCGCAGCCGCTCAGCGTCAGGGCCGCAGTGAGCGTGAGGACCGGGACGGTCCTCCTCCCGCCGACGGGCCGGCGGGTGGGACGGAGTTCGGCTGCAGGCATGGACCTCTCCCGGACAGTCCGGCAGAGCGTCGCTCATATGAGCGACGTCTCCCTCATCTGTGTGAGCTGAGTCTCAGCCGTCGCACCGCAGGCGTCAAGGGACCTGACAGAATGGGGGCCAGGTTGCTCGGATGAGCGGAGTGTGCATGTGATGGCCGACCAGGACAGGGGTCCCGCCCAGATCGTCCTCACGGCCTCGGTGGCGCGCCGCTACTACCTCGACGGACGGTCGAAGGTCGAGATCGCCGAGGAGTTCGGCATGAGCCGGTTCAAGGTGGCCCGCCTGCTCGACGACGCCCGGGAGACCGGGCTGGTGCGGATCGAGATCCGGCACCCGGGCGAGATCGACGTCGACCTGTCGGCCCGGCTGCGCGACCGGTACGGGCTGCAGCACGCGGTCGTCATCGACGTGCCGGACGACGACGCAGCCTCCCTCCGCGGGCACGTCGGCCGGGCCGCGGCGCGCCTGCTCGCCGAGATCATCACGCCGCAGGACGTGCTGGGGCTGGCCTGGGCGCGGGCGGTGAGCGCGATGGCCCGGGCTCTCCCCGCGCTGCCGGGGACACCCGTCGTCCAGCTCTCCGGCGCCCTCTCGATGCCCGAGGGCCCCGACACGTCGGTGGACGTCGTCCGGGAGGTCGCCCGGCGGTCGGGCGGGGCCGCGCACCTGTTCTACGCGCCGCTCACGCTGCCCGACGCCGCGACCGCGCGGGCGCTGCGGCAGCAACCGGAGGTCGCCCGGGCCTTCGACCAGCTGCCGTCGGTGACCAAGGCCGTCGCCGGGGTCGGGCTCTGGGAGGCCGGCCAGTCGACGCTCTACGACACCGCCACGGACGACGACCGCCGCGAGCTGCGTGAGCTCGGGGTGTGCGCCGACATCTCCGGGGTGTTCGTCGCCGGCGACGGCACCCCGGTGCCGACCGAGCTGGCCGAGCGGATGATCGCGCTCAACGCCGCGCAGATGCGGGCCATCCCGGAGCTCGTCGTCGTCCCGTACGGCACCCGGAAGGCCCCCGCCGTGCGCGCCGCCCTCCGCAGCGGCCTGGTGTCGGGCATCGTGACGCACAGCACCCTGGCGAGGGCCGTCCTCGACGAGCTGTGACGGTCGGCGCGGGGACGCGACCGGACGTGAGCCTGGAGGCGGCGGTGCTCGATCGGAGAGAACCCGAGGTCCAGCTCGTCGGCGGGACCGCCAACCGCGGTCGGGTCGTCCGGATCGGCGACACCGTGCGCCGGCCGCTGCGCCCCACCAGCCCGGCCACCCACGCCCTGCTCGACCACCTGGCGGCGGTGGGGTTCGACGGCGCTCCGCAGTACCTCGGGGTGGACGACGAGGGCCGCGAGGTCCTCTCCTACGTGCCGGGCACCGCGGTCACGCCGCCGTACCCGGCCTGGGCGCTGACCGACGACGCGCTGACGAGCGTGGCCCACCTGCTCCGCGACTACCACGGGGCGGTCAGCAGCTTCGACCCGACGCCGCACGCCTGGCCGCCCTCACCGCCGTCCCCGTTCACCGGCGAGCTGGTCAGCCACAACGACGTGAACCTGGACAACGTCGTCTTCCGCGACCGGCGGGCCGCTGCGCTGATCGACTTCGACCTGGCGAGTCCCGGCAGCCGGGTGTGGGACGTCGCGTGCGCGGCCCGGCTCTGGACCCCGCTGCGGCCCGACCGGCACATCCACGACGGGCGGCGGGGCCAGGTGCTGGCCCGGCTGCGGCTGTTCGTCGACGGCTACGGGCTCGGCGACAGCGACCGGGACCGGCTGGTCACGGCGGTCCGGGAGAACCACGAGTGGTGCTACGACGTCATCGGGACGGCGGCCGCAGACGGCCACGCGGGCTTCTCCGAGTACCTGGCCGCCGGCGCCGGGGTCCGGGCCGAGCAGGTCCGCGCTTGGTACGACGAGGCCGCCGACGTGCTGGCCGCGGCGCTGCGCTGACCGCCGCCGCGCCCTCGGGTGGGGCCGCGCGTCCTCAGCGCACCACGGGGAACAGCAGGTGGGTGACGCGGTCGCCCTGGACGCAGACCGTCGGGTCGCCGAGCGGGACGTCGTCCTGGGTGAGCTCGCCGAAGAACGGCCGCCCCCTGCCCATGACGACCGGGACCAGGTCGACGGCCACCTCGTCGAGCAGCCCCAGCTCCAGGCACTGCCGGGCGATGGTCCCGGCGGTGACCGCGACGGTGCGGTCGCCGGCGAGCTCCTGCGCCCGCGCGACGGCGTCGTCGACGCCCGTGGGAACGAAGGAGAAGGGCGCGTCGGGATGGGCGTCGACCCACTCGGTGGGGACGGAGTGGGTCACCACCACCACCGGCACGTCCAGGGTGTGCCGCCCGCCCCAGCCGTCGGTGACGTCGAACAGCGTCCGGCCGCAGACGAGCGCACCGAGCCCGGACGTCCACCGGCGCCAGTACCCGGCGCTCTCCGGGCTCAGGTGCAAGGTGATGCCGGGCGATGCGGTCGGGATCTCCACCTCCCCGTTCTGCAGCCAGTCGAACAGCCGCCCGATGGTGTTGTCGTGCTCGGCGATGTAGCCGTCCAGCGACATCGATGCCGACGCGATGACCCTGCCCATCAGATCCTCCCTCGGTCCCGCCCCGCGAATGGGCCTCCTCCGGAGGACCGGCGCGGTGGCGGGAAGTCGTCGGTCGAATCCGGTTGACCTGCACCGGTCCGGAGGCGTTGGTTCGGCGCATGGCCGATGTCCAGGGCTGCTACGACGACCTGTTCGCCGCCGTGCCGACGGCGCTGGCCGGGTTGCTGGACGAGGGCGACGTCGGCGGCTCGGTCGCGGTGTTCGTGGACGGCGCGCCGGTGGTGGACGTCTGGGGCGGGTCGACCGACGCCGACCGCACGATGCCCTGGCAGCGGGACACGATCACCAACGTCTGGTCGGTCACGAAGACGATGACGGCGTTGTGCGCGCTGGTCCTGGTCGACCGCGGCGACCTCGACCTGGATGCGCCCGTCGTCCGTTACTGGCCCGAGTTCTCCGCACCAGGTGTCCTGACCCGGCACCTGCTCTCCCACACGGCCGGCCTGCCCGACTGGGAGGGACCGGTCGAGGAGCTCTACGACTGGCCGGCCGCCACGGCCCGGCTGGCCGCCTCGGCACCGCAGTGGGAACCGGGGACGGCCGCCGGGTACCACTCGCTCACCCAGGGGTTCCTGGTCGGTGAGGTGCTGCGTCGGGTCACCGGCCGGAGCGTGGGCGAGTTCTTCGCCGCGGAGGTGGCCGGACCGCTGGGCGCCGACTTCTCCATCGGGCTGCCCGCCGAGCAGGACTCCCGGGTCGCGCTCGCCGTCCCGCCGCCGGGCCGGGACGAGGAGTACACCGCGGGCTCGGCCAGCGGGTCGCCCACCCCCGGCACCGCCGTCCGGGTGCGGGACGGGAACAGCGTGGCCTGGCGTCGCGCGCAGATCCCGGCGGCCAGCGGCTTCGGCAACGCCCGCTCGGTCGCCCTCGTGCAGTCGGTGCTGGCCTGCGGAGGAGCCGTGGCCGGGGTGCGGCTGCTGTCGCCGGCAGGGTGCGAGCGCGCCTGGGAGGAGCAGTTCAGCGGCGTGGACCGCACGCTGGGCATGCCGGCGCGGTGGGGGCTGGGCTACGGCCTGTTCGGCAGCAGCCTCGGCTGGGGTGGCTGGGGCGGCTCGCTGGTCATGGTCGACCCCGGGGAGCGCCTGGTGGTGGCGTACGTGACGAACCAGATGCGCGAACCCGCCGGCGACACCCGGGGACTGGAGCTGGTGATGGCCGCCTACGACGGGCTCCCCGCCCTGCGGGCGTGATCGGAGGTCGCCCGGCGACGGCGACGCCACGCCCGAGGTCGGAGAGTCAGCGCAGCGCTGTCGGCTACGGCCCGCCGCGCGGCACGAGGGCGCTGTGGTCGTCCATCGGCCGTCTTCCTCAAGTTGACACTTGCTCAAGCAATGACTTGAATAACCTTCATGGCGGTGACCCTCGACGACGGGCGGCTCGACGCGGTGTTCGCCGCGCTCGCCGATCGCACCCGGCGCGACATCGTGGCCCGGCTGTGCGAGGGCGAGGCGACGGTCAAGGAGCTCGCGGCCCCGCACGCGATGAGCGTGCAGGCCGTGTCCCAGCACATCGGGGTGCTCGAGCGGTGCGGCCTGGTCAGCCGCGGCCGGCAACGGCAGACCCGCCCGTGCCGGCTGGAGCCGCAGGCGCTGGAGACCGCGATGTCCTGGATCGACGAGAGCCGGCGGATCTGGGCCGAGCGGATGGACCGGCTCGAGACGCACCTGGCTCGCCTGCAGGACGGCCAGCAGCGGTGAACGCCGACGAGCTCGTCCACCGGAGGGTCTTCCGCGCGCCACGCGAGCTGGTGTGGCGGTGCCTGACCGAGCCCGCCGAGCTCGCCCAGTTCTGGGGTCCGCGCGGCATGGTCACCCCGCTGGAGGAGATCGTCGTCGAACTCCACGCCGGGGGGCGCTTCGAGACCCTGATGACCGGTGACTCGGTCAGCCATCGGATGGTCGCCACGTTCACCGAGGTCGTCCCGCCGGAACGGCTCGCCTGGATCGAGCCGGCCACCGGTGTGCACACGACCGGCACGCTCACCGACCTCGGGGACGGCCGCACCGAGGTCGTCGTCCACCAGCGGCACGTGCCCGAGCCGATGCGCTCGCCCGAGGCCCGGGCCGGTTTCCTCAGCTCCCTCGACAAGCTCGAGGAGCATCTCGCCCGCCTGACCCACGAGGAGCGACCGTGACAGACCTGCAGCCCTGGGTGGCACCGACCTTCGCCGGCCTCGCCGATCTGCTCGCGTCCACGCCCGCCGAGACCTGGGACGCGCCGACGCTCTGCGAGGGGTGGCAGGTGCGGCACGTGGTCGCGCACGTGGCCATGCCCGTCCGGCTGACGCCCGAGACGTTCGGCGCGGAGATGGCGGCGGCCGGCGGGGACTTCGGCGTGCTGTCGAACACCGTGGCCGCACGCGATGCCTCCCTCCCGGCCGCCGACCAGCTGGACGCGCTGCGCTCCCCCACGCTGCACGCGTGGCAGCCGCCCGGTGGCGGCGAGGTCGGGGCGCTCACCCACGCCGTCATCCACTCCCTGGACGTCACCGTGGCGCTCGACCGGCCGGCGGTCGCGCCGGCGGACGCCGTGATCGCCGTCCTCGACCAGCTCACCGGCGCCGACGGCGCCTGGTTCGGCATCGACCTGACCGGCGTCCGCCTCGAGGCCACCGACACCGACTGGAGCTGGGGCACGGGGGACGTCGTCCGGGCCGACAGCGGCCAGCTCGTGGCGCTGCTCAGCGGCCGTACCCTGCCCGACGGCCGGAGCCTGCCCCGCCGCTGAGCGCCTACCCGGCGTCCCCGTCCGGCGGCAGCGGCTCGTGGAGGTAGCGCTGGACGGTCTCCCCGACGGTCGCCGCGATCACGCCCGGCGGCATCGCGGCGAAGGGCGGGAGCTCGAGGACGGACCGGGCCAGCGCGAGGCCCAGCACCTGGCTGGCCACCAGCGCCGCGCGCTGCGGCGCCTCCGCCTCGTCGGCGACCAGCCGGCGCACGGCGGGGACGAGCTGGTCGGCGAAGAGCTCCCGCATGGCGGCTGCCGCGTCGGCATCGGCAGCCGCGGAACGCAGCAGGCTCACCAGCACGGAGCCCTCCAGGGTCCCGGCGTCCCAGCGCGTGAGGACGTGCTCGACGAGCCGCTCCCCGTGCTCGCTCCTCGGCGCGTCGCTCAGATCGGGGATCCGCAGGTCGACGTCGGTGGCGGCGGCGAACAACCCGGGCTTGGAGCCGAAGTACCGGACCACCAGGGCCGCGTCGACCCCGACGTCCCGGGCGACGGCGCGCAGGGACGCCGAGCGGTAGCCCTCCGCGGCGAAGCGCGTTCGCGCCGCGGCCAGGATCGCGGCCCTGGTGTCCGACGAGCGCCCCGTCCCTGGCATGCCCGCCATGCTAGGTCAACACCCGTTGACCCGACCCCACCGTCGTCCTACGCTGGGGTCAACAGGCGTTGACCTGGAGGTGTCATGAAGCGGACCTCGGCCGCACTCGGCAGCCTCGGCTGGCTGCTGGCGGCACCCGGGACGGTGTGCGGTCTGGTGCCCCTGCTGATCACGGGATGGCGCCGGCCCGACGACCCCACGCCGTGGGTCGACGCCCTCGGCTGGTCCCTCGTCCTGGCCGGTGCGGCGGTGCTGGTCCACGCGTTCACCGCCTTCGCCTGGCACGGGCGGGGCACGCCGGCACCCGCAGCGCCCACCGAACGGCTGGTCGTCGAGGGCGCCTACCGCTACGTGCGGAACCCGATGTACGTCGCCGTCCTCGCGGTCCTGCTCGGCCAGGTGCTCCTGTTCGCCAGTGGGGGGCTGCTCGGCTACCTGGTCGTCGTCGGCGTCACGACGGACGTCTTCGTGCGCGCCTACGAGGAACCAACGCTGCGCGAGACGTACGGCTCCTCCTACGACGAGTTCTCCGCGCACGTGCGTCGCTGGCTGCCGCGGCTGACCCCGTGGCGGGGAGCTCCAGGCCACCGTGCAGACCGGGTGCTCCGGCACGGCTGACGTCCCGACAGGCATGCCGAACGCCCTCTCGACCGGATCGAGAGGGCGCTCGGCGAGGAGTGGTCCCGGCGGCTACTGCACGGCACGGCGGCGGGTCATCGCGGCGCCGGCGACCAGGGCGACCGACACCCAGACGACGAGGACCGTGATGGACTGCGCCTGCTGGTGGCCCTGCGCCAGGCTCAGCACCGCGTTGCCCGGGTCGATCTTGTCGGCCAGCGCCGGCTGGAACGTCTGCAGCAGCGGCAGGACACCGAGGTTGACCAGGTACACGCCGGTCAGCGCGCCGGGGGTGTTGCCCAGCGCCGCGCCGACGCCTGCGCCGATGAGCGCGAACGCCGCACCGGCGATGGCGACCACGAGCAGCGCCGTCCCGATGCCGCCGAAGGGAACCGCCGGCCCGAACAGCGCCAGCACCCCGGTCGCCAGCGCCGCGGCGACCGCCGCCACGGCGGCCCCGACCGCGGCCACCGCCAGGGCCTTGGCCACCAGGACGCGGGACCGGCGCGGCTCCAGCAGGTAGGTGGTCTGCACGCTCCCGTGGGTCCACTCACCTGCGGTCGACAGCACACCGAGCGCGAGCAGCACGAGCACCGACAGCATGCCGGTCACCACGACCGGGCCGGTCGGCGAGCTCAGCGGCCCGTCGGCGGAGGCGACCGCCACGGACATGGCGGCGGGGGCGAGCAGCGCCGCAGCGGCGACCAGCGCGACACCCGACCGGGTGGACAGCGACTTGCGCACCTCCAACCCGACCTGGGCGGGCAGCGAGGCGCTCGATCGGCGGGCGACGACGGGACGGGGCGGGGAGAGGACAGCGGCAGTCATGAGGACCTCCGGGGAACGCAGGGGCGGGTGGGTGGTGCGGCTCAGGCCGCGGTGAGGGAGAAGAAGACGTCCTCGAGACCGCGCTGCAGCGGCCGGAGGTCGGTGAGCGGGTGACCGCCGGCGGCCGCGACGGCCCCGACCTCGGCCGGCGAGGCACCGGAGACGACCAGCGCACCGTCGGCCCCGTGCGTCACCGAGAAGCCGGCGGCGGTCAGCGCACCGGCGAGGGCGCCGGGGTCCGCGGCGCGGACGGACACGCCGTCGGTGCCCAGCAGCGAGGCCACCGGCCCGTCGGCCACGATCCGGCCGCCGCCGATGACCAGCAACCGGTCGACGGTGTGCTCGACCTCGCCGAGCAGGTGGCTGGACAGCAGCACCGTGCCACCCCGGGCGGCGTGGTCGCGCAGCAGCGACCGCATCCAGCGGATGCCCTCGGGGTCCAGCCCGTTGGCCGGCTCGTCGAACATCAGCACCGGCGGGTCGGCCAGCAGCGCGGCGGCGATGCCGAGCCGCTGCCGCATGCCGAGGGAGTAGCCCTTGATCCGCCGGTGCCCGGCCGAGGTCAGGTCGACCAGGTCGAGGACCTCGTCGACCCGGTCCGCGGGGACGCCGAGCGCGTCGGCGATCAGCCGCAGGTGGGTGCGGCCGGTCCGGCCGGGGTGGACGGCGGCGGCGTCCAGCAGGGTGCCCATCACGGCGCCCGGGTTGGGCAGGGCCGCGTAGGGCCGCCCGTTCACCAGCGCCGAGCCGGACGTGGCCGGCACCAGGCCGGCGACCATGCGCATCGTCGTCGTCTTGCCCGCGCCGTTGGGCCCGAGGAACCCGGTCACCGTGCCGGGCTCGAGGGTGAACGAGACGTCGTCGACGACGGTGCGCCCGCCGTACTGCTTGGTCAGTCCGCTGACTGTGATCATGGGGTCCTCCGCGGCTCGACCGGCCTCTCCGGTCGCTGGGAGAACCCTGTCGCGGAGCGGCCGGCCGCCGCGTCGCCCGGGAGACCAGACATCCGGTCGCACATCGGTGGGCGGCCGTCATCCGAAAGTCGATCGGCATCGACCCGATCGGCCGACCCGGGTGGTGCCGAGGCCGACATACGCTCCGCGCATGGGGCTCCGGGCGCGCATCTGGCCAGGTCTCCGCACGCGCGGGATCGTGCTCGAGGTCGCCATCGCGGTGCTGAGCACGGTGGCGATCGGCGCGGGCGGCGCGACGGGCGACCGCGGGCCGGTGTCGGTGGCCGTGTTCGCCGTGCTGACCGCCGTCACCTTCGTCCTGTTGCTCACCATGCGCCGCCGGGCCCCGTTCCTGCCCTTCCTGCTCAGCGCCGTCCTGTCGGTGCTCTCCCCGGCGATCAACGGCGCGCTCACGCCGCTGTCGTACGCCGTGGGCCGGTACGTAGGCCGCTGGCCGCAGCGCTACGTCGCGGCGGTCGTCGGGACGGTCGCGGTCGCCCAGCCCTGGGCCGGCGGCGAGGCCGGCGATCAGGTCAGCCGGTGGCTCGGTGGTGCGGTGCTGGTCCTGCTGCCCGGCGCGGTCGGGGTGTACGTGCGCACCCGCGCCCTGCTCCTCGCCGCGCTCCGTGACCGGGCCGAGAAGGCCGAGGCCGAGCGCGAGCTGCTGGCCCGCGACGCCGTCCTCACCGAGCGGACCCGCATCGCCCGCGAGATGCACGACGCCGTCGGCCACCGGGTGAGCCTCATGGTCCTGCAGGCCGGTGCCATCGAGATGGCCGCGGCCGACGAGGACCGCGTGCAGCAGCTCGCCGGGCAGGTGCAGACGGCGGGCCGGCAGGCGCTGGACGAGCTGCGCCAGATGGTCGGCGTCCTGCGCGCCGAGGACGGCGACGAGGCGGCGCCGCTGGGCCCGCAGCCCGGGGTCGCCGACCTGCCGACGCTGGTCGCCCAGTCCCGGGACGCGGGGATGGCGGTGGAGCTGACCGGCCCGCCGGCGGGCTCGACCCCCGTGGACCCGGTGGCCGGTCGGGCCGCGTACCGGATCGTCCAGGAGGCGCTGACCAACGCCGGCAAGCACGCCCCGGGCGCCGCGGTCCGGGTGTGCGTCGAGCGTCGGGACGCCGAGCTGGTGGTCCGGGTCGCGAACGGCCCGTCACCGGCGCCGCCGGACGGCGTGCCGAGCGGCGGCTACGGCCTGGTGGGGTTGGGTGAGCGGGTGCGCACCCTGGGCGGCCGGCTGACCACCGGCCCACGACTGGACGGCGGGTTCGAGGTCGAGGCGGTGCTGCCGACGTGAGCGCGGTCCGGGTGCTGCTGGTCGACGACGAGGAGCTGGTGCGGTTCGGCCTGCGGACGGTGCTGGAGTCCGCCGGCGGGTTCGACGTCGTCGGTGAGGCGGGGGACGGCGCGGCGGGGGTGCGGGCCGCTCGCGAGCTGCGTCCGGACGTCGTCCTGATCGACGTCCGGATGCCGGTGATGGACGGCCTGACCGCGACCCGGGAGATCCTCGCGCTGCCCGGGCCGCCGCAGGTCGCCGTCCTGACGACCTTCCACGTCGACGAGTACGTCTACGCGGCGCTGGCCGCGGGGGCCGCGGGCTTCCTGCTCAAGGACACCCCGCCGCGGGAGATCGCCGCCGCGGTGCGCGCGGTCGCCGACGGCACGGCCACCCTCTCCCCCGCGGTCACCGCCACGCTGATCGACTCCTACGTGGACCGTCGCGCCGCCCCGCGCCGGGCCGCAGCGCTGGAGCGGGTGGCGACCCTCTCCGACCGCGAGCAGGAGGTGCTGCGGTTGCTCGGCACGGGAGAGTCCAACGCAGAGCTCGCCCGGCGGCTGATCGTCAGCGAGGCGACGGTGAAGACCTACGTCTCCCGGCTGCTCACCAAGCTCGACCTGACCAACCGCACCCAGGCGGCGATCCTGGCCCACGAGGCCGGCCTGCTGGAGGGCTGAGGGGAGATCGCCGATGATCCTGCCCAGGGTCCGGGACCCACGGCTGGTGACGATCCGCCGCGGCGGGACGCTCACCGACCCCGACCACCACCTGCTCGCGCTGTGGGCGGCGACGTGCGCGGAGCACGTCCTGCACCTGTTCGAGTCGGCGCGACCGGAGGACCCGCGACCGCGTTCGGCGATCGAGCACGCCCGGGCGTGGGTGCGTGGCGAGGTCCCGATGATGCAGGCCCGCGCGGCGGGCGGCCATGCCATGGGCGCGGCCCGGGACCTGCGTGGGGCAGCCCGGCACGTCGCGTACGCCGCCGGCCAGGCCGGCGCCGTGGCCCATGTCGCCGCCCACGACCTCGGCGCCGCCGCCTATGCGATCAAGGCGGCACGTGCCGCGGCCCCCGGAGGCGAGAGCGAGGCCGCTGGGCGGCTGGAGTGCCAGTGGCAGCGCGACCAGCTCCCCGAGGCCATCCGCGACCTGGTGCTCGACGACCAGCGGTTGCGGAACGACATCTGCTGGTCCGTCTTCGACTGCTGACTCGGGCTGCGCACGCGGTGCGGTCCCAGGCCCCGGGTCGCTGGATGGGTACCGAGGGTCATCGCCACGGAGCGGGTGTGGCAGTCGCTTCCGCTGCCGGTGACAGGCTCGGGGACCACTGCCAACCTGTCGGGTCTACCGAGGTCGTCCGCAGCTCGCGGAGGAGGACTGAGATGACCGGATCACGAGCCGGGACCCACGCCGACGGCACCGGGCGCCCCGCAGGTGGACGTGGCAGCCGCGGCGCCGCTCGGGCCGCACTCGTCGCGCTCCTGGCCGGGCTGCTGGCACTGACCGCCGTCCCGGCCTCGGCCGTGGCGCCCCCGCTGTCCTCGCCCAGCATCGTGGCCCACTTCGACCTGGCCGCGGGGCAGCAGCCGGAGAACATCGCCGTGCTGCCCGACGGTTCGTCGGTGGTCACCTTCTCCTTCGCCCGGCAGGTGGCGCGCATCGACCGGTCCGGTGGTGTGCACGTCCTGGCGACCCTCCCGGCGCCGCCTCCGGGGACGACCCCACCGCCTCTCACCGGGGCTCCGGTCGTCACCGGCGTCGCACGGGGGTACGACGGCACCCTCTACGTGAACTACGTCGCGGGGTCGGCAGACCTCACCGGCATCTGGGCGCTGCGTCCAGGACGCGCACCCGAGCGGATCGCTGCGCTGCCGCCCGGCGGCTTCCCCAACGGCCTGGCGTTCGACGCTCGGCACGGCTACCTCTACGCGACCGACTCGGTGCCCGGCACGGTGTGGCGGGTCCCGGTCCACGGTGGAGCCCCTGCTGTCTGGGCCAGTGCGGAACCGCTCTCCCTGCTGACCCTGGTGGGCGCCAACGGGATCAAGGTGCGCGACGGGGCGGTGTGGGTGACCAACACCGACCGCGGGACCCTGCTGCGCATCCCCGTCACGAGGCAGGGCGACGCCGGGCCGATCAGCACCGTGGCCTCCGGCCTGACCGGCGTCGACGACTTCGCCTTCACGGGGGACGACGGCACCGTGCTGGCCACCCTGAACGTGCCCAACGAGGTCGCGCTCGTCCGCGCCGACGGAACGCACACCATCGTGCTGACCGCCGCCGACGGCCTGCAGAACCCGACCGCGGTGGCGGTGCGGCACGGCACGGTGCTCGTCACCAACGCCGCGTACTTCACCCGCGTGGACCCGAACCTGCTGCGCGCCCACCTGGAGGACTGACGGCGCCGGACCCCGTCGCCGCACCCACGAGCGCGACTGCCCGCGTGGTCAGGGAACGCGCTCCCGGAGGAAGGTCCCGACCCGTTCGGTCGCCTCGGCTGCTTCGGGGGTGCCGAGCGCCAGTTGGTAGACGTGCGGGAGGCCGTCGCCCACCTCCAGGCGGACGTCGACCCCGGCTCCGGCTGCCGCCGCGGCGAGGCGTTGGGAGTCGCTGAGCAGCAGGTCGGCCGTCCCCACCTGGACGAGCAGCGGCGGGAGACCGGACAGGGAGGCGAACAACGGCGACGCCAGGGGCGTCTCCGGGTCGGCCCCAGCCAGGTAGTCGGCGGCCAACCGACGGAGCAGGGCGGGCGTGGAGATCGGGTCCTCGTTCACCCGCTCGGCCATGGACGCACCCGAACTGGTCAGGTCCACCGTCGGGGACATCAGCACGGCGGCCGCAGGCAGGGGGTCCCCGGCGTCGCGCGTGGCCACGAGCAGGGCCACGGCGAGGCCGCCGCCGGCCGAGTCGCCGGCGACCGCCAGGGATCGTGCGTCCAGCTGCTGGTCGGTGCGGAGCCACCGCCACACGGCCCGGACGTCGTCGATGGCGGCGGGGAAGGGGTGTTCGGGGGCCAGCCGGTACTCCGGGAACAGCACGCGCATCCCGCTGGCCCGGCCCAGCCTCGCCGCCAGCTCACCGTCGCTGCGCAGCGACCCGAGTTCGTAGCCGCCGCCGTGGAGGAAGAGGAGCACCCGGTCGGCGTCCGCCCCCGGGGCGGCGAGCCAGTGCGCCGGCACCCCGCCGGCAGAGACCTCGCTGACCAGCACGTCGTCGGGCACGGGGTGCAGGCGGCCGGCAGGGGCAAACGTGGCGCGGGCCTCCCCCACCGTCACCGGGGGTCCACTGGCGCTGGCCCGCTGCCGGTCCCTCGCGAGCGCCATCACGTCCTGCATGGCCACGCTCGGCATCGCAGCACCTCCCGCTCCTCGCGCGTCCGACGACGTCGTCGCGGCGCCGACACCCCTACGAACCGTGGACGCTCGCGCCCTCCGGGAACACCTCGCTGAGCCGCCCGGTGTCGACGTCGTAGACGAAGCCCCTGACCGGGACGTCCGGGGAGATCCACGGATGCGACCTGGCCTTCTGGACCTGCTCCCGCGTGTTCTGCTCGACGTCGGTGAAGCTGTAGAACGTGGCCGGCCCGATCGGAGCCATCCCCGTGTCCGCGCGGAGACGATCCTCCAGCTCACTGCCGGTGAACTTCGACATCCCGCAGTCGTTGTGGTTGATGATCATGATCTCCCGGGTGCCCAGCACCCTCGTGGACACGATCAGGGACCGGACGGAGTCGTCGTCGATCACGGTGCCGACGTTCCTGATCATGTCGACGTCACCGTCGTCCAGACCCATCATCCGAGCGATGTCGGTCAGCCGCGGATCCGCGCAGGTGACGATGGCGATCCGAGGTGCCGGTGGCTTCCCGCGCCCGGTGTCGAAGTCGTTGGCGATGGTCTCGTTGGCGCTCAGCGCCTCATCGGTGAGGGTCACGGCCCGTTCTCCTCAGAACTGGGTGCACCACGTCGCGCACGTCCACGTGAGGCGGTCGGCCGAGGGACGTCGGTGACGGTGGGACCAACCGCACCCGCCGATGTCTGACCTTGCGGACACGGTCGGCGGGGCCAGTCGAGCACCTCGCCGGCTCCTGCGATCCGGCGGATCTGCTCACCGTAGGACCCGACCCGACCGGTTGGAGCAGTCCACGGCGTCCCGCCTCGGGCGGTACGCCCTCGGCTCGACCCTCGGCGGCGCGGGGGGAGCCCGGACCGCCGGTGAGCGTGCTGCTTGTCGGTCCTGGCCCGTCCGAGCACAGTGGCGTCGTGACCATGCCGGCGACCCGCTATGCGCGGAGCGGCGGCGTCAACATCGCGTACCAGGTGGTCGGTAGCGGACCGTTCGACCTGCTCTGGGTGCCCGGATGGGTCTCCAACCTCGAGATGAGCTGGGAGGTCCCGGAGTACGCGCGGTTCCTCACCCGGCTGGCCTCGTTCTCCCGGCTGATCCTGTTCGACAAGCGCGGCACGGGACTCTCCGACGCCGTCCCGATCGAGCACCTGCCCGACCTCGACCAGCGGATGGACGACGTCCGGGCGGTCCTGGAGGCGGCCGGCTCGACGAGCGCCGCGATCTTCGGCGCTTCCGAGGGCGGCAACCTCAGCATCCTGTTCGCCGCCACCTATCCCGAACGCGTCCGCGCCCTGGTCCTGGCGGCGACCTTCGTCAAGCGCGTCTGGAGCCCTGACTACCCCTGGGCGCCGACGCCGGAGGAGCGCGAACGGGAGCGCGCGATGCTGGAGCGTGAGTGGTCCGGGGACATGGGGCTGGCGGACCTCGCGCCCGGTGCGGTCGGTGACCCGGCGTTGATGCGCCGGATCGCGACGTTCTTCCGCCGCAGCGCGAGCCCCGGCGCCGCCGTGGCGCTCAACCGGATGAACACCGAGATCGACACCCGCTCGCTGCTGCCGGCACTGGCCGCGCCGACGTTGGTCCTCTGCCGGCGGGGCGACCGCCAGGTGAGCGCCGAGGAGTCGCGCTGGATCGCCGGCCAGATCCCCCACGCCCGGTACGTCGAGTTGCCGGGCGACGACCACCTGCCCTGGCTGGGCGACGTGGACGGGCTGCTCGACGAGGTGGAGGTGTTCCTGACCGGCGTCCGCCGCGGGCCGGACCCGGACCGCCGACTCGCCACCGTGCTGTTCACCGACATCGTCGGCTCGACGGAGAAGGCGGCTGCGCTCGGCGACCGGGCCTGGCACGAGCTGCTGGAGACGCACCACCAGGTGGTCCGGCGAGAGCTGGACCGTTTCGGGGGCCGGGAGATCGACACGGCAGGCGATGGCTTCTTCGCGACCTTCGACGGTCCGGCACGGGCCGTGCGCTGCGCGTGCGCGGTCGTTGAGGCTGTGCGCCCGCTCGGGCTGGCCATCCGGGCGGGGGTCCACACCGGCGAGGTGGAGTTCGTCGACGGCCAGGTCAGGGGGCTCGCCGTCCACATCGGCGCCCGGATCGCGGCCGAGGCCGGCCTCGGGGAGGTGCTCACGTCGAGCACGGTCAAGGACCTGGTCGCGGGATCCGGCCTGCGCTTCCGCGAGCGGGGGTCCACCGAGCTGAAGGGCGTCCCCGGCTCGTGGCAGATCTACCTCGTGGAGCCCTGAGGGTCCGTCTCGCGACTGCCGGCCTGGACGGCGCACCGGAGGGGTGACGTGGCCGCCCGGCCGGGCCAGCATGGACCGGCATGGACGACGACGCGCACCTCGTCGTCGGGTACGTCCTCGGCTCGACCGATCCGGAGATGGCCCGGCTGGCCGCGACCTCGCGCCTGTACGGCGCGATGACCGGTGCGTGGCTGGACGCCGCCGGGGTGGGACCGGGCATGCGGGTGGCCGACCTGGGCTGCGGCCCCGGCGACGTGACGCTGGCCGCCGCGCGGTGCGTCGGGCCGACCGGCTCGGTGGTCGGGGTGGACGACGCCGCCCGCCCGCTCGACCGCGCCCGCCGCCGGGCTCGCGACGAGCACCTGGAGACGGTCACCTTCGAGCAGGGCGACGTGCTCAGCTGGGAGCCGGCCGAGCCGCTGGACGCCGTCGTGGGCCGGTTCATCCTGATGCACCTGCCCGACCCGGTCGCCGCCGTCGTCCGGGCGGCGGAGCTGGTGCGGCCCGGGGGGATCGTCGCCTTCGCCGACGTCGCGCTGACCACCCGCGGTTCGCTCCCGGAACTGCCCCTGCTGACGGCGTCCAAGGGGTGGTTCATCGAGACGTTGCGGCGAGCCGGCCGGTCGGTCGACATGGCCCTGCGACTGGCGGCGGTCTTCCATGCCGCCGGGCTGCCCGATCCGGTGCTGACCTCCGCCGCCCCGGCCGAG
Organism: Geodermatophilaceae bacterium URHA0031; assembly: GCA_000620205.1. Lineage (GTDB taxonomy): Bacteria > Actinomycetota > Actinomycetes > Mycobacteriales > Geodermatophilaceae > Modestobacter. Next base: position 536,436 of record JHVP01000003.1, read on the forward strand.
CGGGGCGGTGATGCGGTCGGCTGGTCGATCGTCGCCGGCGATGTCACGAGTTCGTTGCCGGTGATCGAGCGCACCGGCGTCACGACGGCAGCCGAGATCGGGCCCGACACCTTCGAGCAGCGGTTGCGCGCGCAGGCGGCCGCGCACGACGCGGTGCTGCTGAACCCGCTCGTCGTCGGCGCCTCGGCCCGCACGCCGCTGTCGAGGGCCTGACCGGCGTTCCTACCCTGCGCCGGTGCCGTGGGCGTCGTCCGGTGCGGCTGGTGAGACGGCGGCTGTCCGGGTAGGAAGGGCACAGAGCAAGACGCGCTCCGCGGCACGCGCAGGATGTGGGACGAGATGACCACGAGCACCGGCGACCAGGACGTCGTCGACATCCTCACCACCGACCACCACGAGGTCCTGGACCTGATCGGCCAGATCCCCGGGGCGGATCCCGGGCAGCGCCGGGACATGGCCGACACCGTCATCGCCGAGCTGATGCGGCACTCGGTGGCCGAGGAGATGTACGTGTACCCGGCCATGAAGGACCACCTGCCCGACGGTGAGGGCAGGGTCCAGCACGACGTCGAGGAACACCAGGAGCTCGTCGAGATGATGAAGGAGCTCGAGGGCATCGACTCGGCAGATCCCCGGTTCCTGGAGACCCTCGGCCGCCTGGAGACGGTGCTGCGCGACCACGTCTCCGATGAGGAGAACGACCAGTTCCCACTGCTGCGCGCCCACCTCAGCCGTGAGCAGCTGGTCGAGATCGGCGGCAAGGTCGAGACCGCGAAGAAGGCCGCCCCCACCCGGCCGCACCCGTCGGCCCCGCACAGCGAGCTGTTCCACAAGACGCTCGGACCGGGTGTCGGGCTGGTCGACCGGCTACGCGACAAGCTGACGGGCCGGCCGAACAAGGCTTGACCGCCCCAGCACGTCGAACCGGCTGGGATCGACATCGGCCGTCGTCCCCGTGCGGGACACCGCCCCGCTCGCGCGCTCGGGTCCCACCCGTGTCTGCGCTCGCCAGTTTCGACGGTGCGGCGCTCATCGGCGCGCCGAGCGGTCACTGGACTGGTCCCGCTGTCGCCGACGTGCTCTCGGACACTTCGGCCCTCGTGGCCGACAGAACCTCTGATGCCGGTCCGGCGCGTGGCACCGGTGAGCCCCACAGGCACCGCTAGCACGCCGTGCCCAGTGCGCGGATAGGCCAGACCAGCCGTGGCCAGAACGGACCAAAGGGCCTGGCTAGAGTAGTCGCTGGTCGACCCCTATCTTGCTCCCCCGGTAGGAATTGACCCACAACTTTGAAATTGATCTTGGCCTAATTGATCAACGTCTACGATTGATTAATTAGGCCTCTGAGCAACACATATGCCGTTGGTCGACGTGGGCTGCATGAGCTCGCATCAGTCATCTTCGATGAGTAGGCGATGCCTGAACGACACGATTAATTGCATGGTCCGGCGTCGGCTACCCCCGGCACGGCACTCCTGCCCACACGATGCCCGGCATAGGGACGTCGCAGGCCGCGCTCAAACCGTTCAGCGCCGGCGACGGCTCCACAGCAACCACCAAGCCCGTGGAGGGGCGGGGCGCGGAGCTCCTCCTCGGGGAGCGCGGCCACGTCGCTCGCCGTCGGTTCAGTGGACTCCGCGAGGCAGGACAGCCCCACGTGAGTGGCGACGAGACGCGTTGTGGCCACGTCCAACTGCTCGGCGGTCAGTGAGGCGGCGACCCGGCTAGCGGATGCACGTGCGGCCGCAGCCTCACCGGCGGGATCACCCGCATCGCCCAGCGGCCGCTGGCCCTCACCGCCGACATCTTGCACAACTACGCCACCGGCCAGCCCATCTCCCGATCCCTGATCGCCTACGACCACTGACCGGCTTCGGACTGACTCGTCTAGGCCGCCTCACCACACGAGGCGACCAAGAGATGCAGCCGAGCAGAAGGTGCGCGCGTGAGGTCGTCGCTACCGACCCACAACTCCGATATCCTGCGAAGTCAGAGTTCTCGAGGGGCCACACTTAGCCGGACGAAGAGATTGTCGAGAGGTCACTCCGACGCGTGTGGGGTTACTGACGGTCGCAGATTGGCTCTAACCGGGTGGTTGATGGATATGGCAGAGTTGGAGCCCCGTATAACCCTTCCGCCAGCCCGAATGCGAACGACGCCCAATACCTCAGATGAGACTACCAATAGGTCCGTCGTGCGCCGGGGTGGCGGGCTAGCCCTTCAAACCGCATCCACGGGGACGGTAACGGCTTTCACGAGCGCCCTTGCGTTCAATCTCCCACCGCGTGAGGCAACTATTCTTGGGGTCGCGGCGGCCGCCACCGCGGCTGTAGATGATCTCATCATAAGCGCGCCCTCTCCTGTTCGACGAGTGCCGGATGAACTTGAACTCGCCACGCGGCAAGGAATACGACTGTGGCTAACTGGCATATTCCGGTCACTATATGGCTTGCCGCCCAATAGGTCATACGGCATTCGCGACCCGTACTACTACGAGCCCATCGAGCATGGGTCCGAGGACGACGACCTTGATTACTACATCAAGGTAAATGCCGACAATTTCAAGGACTTGCAAGATCGACTCAAGGAGGAGATTGAACAGACTAGCACCTTTAACGACGGAGGCAGACTTGCGGGCGCTTTACGACGAATCTATGACGCTACGAGGCGAGCCGGCAAGGCCACTCATCCCGATAATGCCAAGCGTGCCGTACTTCTCTACGCACCAGAATTTAGGCAGTTGTTGATTGAGGCGATCGCTGCGACAGCGGTGCCCGCCTTCGGTGCCCCGGTCGTAACCACCCAAGTCCGGCCGTGGAGTATCAAAGACCGTCTCAGGCGTTGGCGCGAGAGCCGGGTGGAACGCCAAAGGAGCGATGAAGTGGCGATTGTTGAGCGCGAACTGAACGACTAGGGGTCCAGGCGACGATACTTCGGATCCGCGAGCCAAAGTCGGAGTTGAGATGCTTACTGCGGCGGCACAACAAACGGCGACCGACCCTGTCGCCCGGGTAATCGCAATTGTCGGGGCAGCGATTGCTTTCCTTAACCTAGTCTTCAACCTGTGCAAGGAATGGTGGCGAGGGAGACGCGTCCGAGTACGACTAGAGACGCCTTCCTCGAGCACCGGCTCGCTCCTCATGGCCAAGGTGTCCAGCAGGGGGAACATCCCCGTCGACCTCACAGAATGGGGTTATCGCGTCTCGCACGGCTGGTTGGAAAAGAAGCAGGACGTGAAGCCTCCGACGACTGGAATAAATGGTCCGAAAGAACTGCCTTGCGAAATCTCACCGGGAGCTGAAATTAGGCTCTCGTATCCGCGCGACACCGTCCTAGTGTCGCTAGGACGAGATCACGCCGCGGCCCGCAAGATTCCAGTACGAGCCTACGTAGTTCTATCAACTGGGCGCCGAAAGTACTCCAATCGTCAGCGGATCTAGTTTCCGTATCGTGAGTAGACTCATTCCCCCTCTTTGGGAGCTGATAAAGGCTATCTGCCGATGGTCCGCCGTGCACCCGTCCGGGCACGTTTGCGGGATGCTTGGGGCCTTCTTGGCGGTCGTGTCGATCCGGACGGTGTCGTCGCGGACGGGGTTGACGGTGACTGCGCCGTCGTCGATGGCAAAGGGACAACATGCCGGACAGGCAAGCGCGGGCGGTTTTCGCCGCACCGGGCCCGCTGGTCCTGGCGATGGCGGTGAGCGCCCGGCTCACCCGACCGGGGTCACCTCCTGCGAGGTCAACTGGCCGAAGGCGGGCATTACTGAGGTGCGGATTACCAAGCGGTAGGTGCGCTCGCTGCCGGTCGACCAGGCGTGGTTGGCGGCCAGCCATGCCTCGACCAGTGCGGACACCCGGGAACTGGCGGTGATGACCCCGGCTCCGCCGGGTCTGGGACGGGCGGCCAGCTCGGTCTTCAGCGCCCGCTCGGCAGCGGTGCGAGTGGCCCCGGTCTTGGGAACCAGCCGGGTGTACCCCTTGAGGTTGCGGCAGCGGGCGCGGGCCTGCACCTCACCGCTCGGCAGAAGCAGGAAGCGGTGACGTCCCCGCTGGTGGTGTAAGTCCAGGTCACCGCTCGCGTGAGTGATCGCGTGAGGGGGCCATCGTGTGATGGTCAGCGAGACCACGCCAATGGTTCTCGCGGAAGGACACAGCACACGATGGCCCTGGACCAGTCTGCCCTGCTCGAGGTGCTCCAGGCACTGAAGGCCGCCGATGTCGATGATCGCGTTCGCACCGCCACCGAGACGCTGTACCAGGCGTTGATCGAGGCCGAGCTCACCGCGGTGATCGGCGCCGCCCCGCACGAGCGCACCGACGCCCGCACCGCCCAGCGCAACGGCTCCCGCCCGCGCACCCTGACCACCACCGCCGGCGACCTGGAGCTGCGCATCCCGAAGCTGCGGGCCGGATCGTTCTTCCCGTCGCTGCTGGAGCGGCGCCGGCGGATCGATCAGGCGCTGTCCGCCGTGGTGATGGAGGCCTATCTGCACGGCGTGAGCACCCGCAAGGTCGACGACCTGGTCCGAGCACTCGGTGCCGACACCGGCATCTCCAGGTCCGAGGTCAGCCGGATCTGCGCCGACCTGGACGAGGAGGTCGCCGCGTTCCGCGACCGGACGCTGGCCGAGCAGGCCTTCCCCTACGTGTTCCTCGACGCCACCGGCGTAGCCGCCGACGGGCACCGCGAGGTGCTCGGCTTCGCCGTCGGCGACTCCGAGGACGGCGCGTTCTGGACCGCCTTCCTCCGCTCACTCAAGGCCCGCGGGCTCACCGGCACCCAGCTGGTCATCTCCGACGCGCACACCGGCCTCAGGCAGGCCATCGGCGCGGTGCTGCTCGGCTCGGCCTGGCAGCGCTGCCGGGTGCACTTCATGCGCAACGTGCTCGCCCGGGTTCCGAAGGGCAACGCCGTGATGGTCGCGGCCGCGATCCGCACGATCTTCGCCCAGCCCGACGCCGAACACGTGCGCTCCCAGCTCGACGTCATCGCTGGCATGCTCGGCCGCCAGTGGCCACACGTGGAAGCCATGCTGCGTGGCGCCGCCGACGACCTGCTGGCCTTCACCGACTTCCCGGCCTCGCACTGGAAGAAGATCTGGTCGACCAACCCACTGGAACGGCTGAACAAGGAGATCAAGCGCCGCACCGACGTCGTCGGCGTCTTCCCCAACCCGGAAGCCCTACTGCGGCTGGCCGGCGCCGTGCTGGTCGAGGCGCACGACGAATGACAGGTCTCCGATCGCCGCTACCTCTCCGAAGGCTCGATGACCCTGCTCACCGACCGCACCGTCTCCTCCGAGGAGGTGGCGCAGCCGGCCCTGATCGCGTCATAGTCACCCCACCGCCGACCAACACGGTGAGGACTACTTCCACCACTCAGCGGGACGTCACCCAGGAAGCCGATCTTGCCGAACGTGCCCACCGGCAGCGGTGGTCGTCCTATGCGGCACCGCCCCTCATCGGTTTCCGATGAGTTGACGATGCCTGATTGGAGGCTCCAAAGCCATAAGCCCTGGTCAGAGCTCCCCCGATAGGACTTGAACCTATAACCCTGCGAATTGATCTTGATCCGTTTCCTCGCGTTGGCTGCAGCGCATAAGAGCAGTTCAACGGCCATATTGGTGTTGTGCTGAGCGAACCATTAATTGCGATTAACGAACATATTGAGTGCCTAAAGAGTGCCTGCGGCCCGAGTTCGGACCCCCGGTCGGCCGTGCTGGTTAGTCGCGGGGCGCCGATGGCGCATCACGGCGGTCCGGCGAGAGCGGTGACTGTCGGCGCCGGCCGGCTTTGGGCGTCCGCGCTATGACGAGGATGGCGAGCGGCTGGCCTGAACTCCAAGAAGTCGGGTTGTTCGTCGCCGCGCCCCCCTCGAACCGTTCGGACTGCCGGCGTGGGCGCCCGTGGTTGTCGTCATGGGTGTTCTGGTTGTGATCGCTGCGGGCAGCAGCGATACCGCTAGACCGCGTCGCACCTTCCCGGCCCGTGCAGCGGGACTCAAAGATGCTGTCCCCGATGACCCCATCGACCCCATGACCCTCGCTCGCCACGGCGTCGTCGCGTCGCGGCGTCTCGCGGCTCGGGCGCCGGGAGATGGTGTGGCCGGCTGCCGTACCGAGGCCACTTGACCGGAGCGATTTGGAGAGTAGGTCCATGGGTTTGTGGCTGAGGACGAGCCTGCGCGCCGGGCCATGACCTGCCTCCCGAACCTCTCAAAGGCCTAAGGGAGTCAATCATTGATCGGAGGCTGGATCGGGGATAGTGCCGGTGGTCCAGCTTGACCCCAAGACCACGACGCGGCCCATGCGGTCGACGGCCGCTCCTAACCCGTCTCTCGAGCCGTCGGTGTCCACTAGCCACACATGGTTGCTCTGCTGAGTGCCGAGAGAGAACGACTCAAGCGCTGAAAAGGTGTCAGCAGCCGCGTCCCGTCTGTCGGACAAAGCTTCATCCAAGATGCGGTCGAAGTGATCCACTCCCCAGGTCTCCGCAGCAGCTCTGGCTCGCAGCACCTGCGGCACGGCTTCGGTGAACGCACTTTCGACCAGCCCAACCTGCATATCCGCGCTTGGCACGTCCAGCAGGCGCGCTTCGACGCCGCCACCGGCTAGACGGGTTGAGGGCGGCTCTTCGTCGATGAGGGCGGCAGCCAGAAGTGACCGTGCCAGGAATCGCTCCGACGCACCGACGTCAAGCCCCGGGTTCTCGTCGCGGTCGGGCACTGCTTGGTCCGGTGCGTTCTTACGAGGAACGACGAAACCGGGGCTCAGTGGCCAGCCCTGTCGGCTGGTGGCCTCCCATCCGGTGGGCGGAGCCCAACCGCTAGGAGCGACCCAGCCAGGAGGTAGACCCAACTCGACCAAGACGTGCAGCACCGGGTGTAGGGATGCCGACACCAAGGCTTGGACGTGGGAACTGCTCCAGCCGCCGGCCTCTTGGGCGCTGTCAAGTTGCTCCGCGCCGGATTTGCGGGCCTCAAGACGAACGACGTACAAGCCAGCCTTGGCCTCCACCAACCAGGGCCTAGGAGCGTGCCTGGGGTGATCGCCGTAGAGATCGGCCTGCCTATCCCCGCCTCTTCGCGGGTCCGATCTCTCCAGCAGGCTGACGTGTGTTGTGGTGTTCAATCCCAGAACGTTCACTGCCGCCCAATGCGCAGCTGCCATCCCGACCCTGTAACTAACTGCAGCCTTCTCGGAGGGGTCGCACCAGTGAAGCCAGCGAGTCGGGCCGGCCGCCGGGTTGCTCCGACCGTCGAGTGCAGACGCCAGGCCGGTGCGCATGCTGTCGGCTCGCACCCGGAGTTCCGCCCCGGCGACCCGCGGGAACAGTGCTTTAAGGACCGCCTGTGGCCGCCCCACGGACATGCTGGCCAGCATCAACTCTCGCCAAGTTGTCCAGACTGCCGTCGTTGAGCCGCCCGCAACGAGCCGCCTGTCGGGCCATGCCACCGGCTCGATGGGTTGCGGACCAAGGCGGATTACAGTCGGAATCCGCAGCCTGTCTTGACGAGCCAGCGGCTCTCCGGTAACCCATGCCGCCGCCATCGGGCGAACCTAACCGCTAAGGTCCGCGACTACCGGAAAGCGCGGAGATGACAGCGTGTCTCCAGGAGCGGAGAGTCGCGAAAGTTGTCCCGTGTGTCGTCGCCCTTCGGGTCCGCGCACGAGATCCCTTACGATGTCGGCCCGAGTCAGGAGATATGAGGTGGCAGTGAGCCGATCGGCATTGTCCTGGCTGAAACGGCCCAACGGGCTCATGGTGCCTGCTATCCCGCAGTCCCCTAAGGAGGTTGACGAACTTGCCAGCGCCGAGACGGGAGCTCTGCTCACTGCTGCCCCCACAGCCTCGGCCGGGCAGGGCCTCATTGCCGTCTCCGGGGAAAACCCTGGGTGGTGGACTTATAGCGAGCGGGACCAGCGAATCTTAACCCTCGCCGACGACCCCGAGCAGCCCTGGCTCTGCATGGACACGGCGCGTGGGCTGAGTTGTCTGGAGTGCCGCAAACCTCTCGCCGCGTGGCAGCACTATCACTGCGGCTGTGCGCACATCCATGTAGCTGGGAGCGGTCGCTGCTATTACCGACACGTCGAGAAGCACCGCGCCAACGGCCGGGCGCACGCCGAAATCTCTCAGTTGGTGAAGCGCCTCATCGGCTTCCGCGGACGCAACTTCTACCGCGCGCTCATGAAGGACTACTGCCAGGAGTGTCCCTACATCGGACCGGATCTCACGGTGGACCACCGGGACGGCGACCACACGAACGACCACCCCAGCAACCTGATCACCCTCTGCCCCACCTGCCACGCCACCAAGACGCGAGCGTTTCGCGAGAACCGTAGAAGGGCGGCACGGGGCCTGGCCTAACCGAGTCGGCAATCACTAGGGGGGCGAGCTGCCAGAAAGCCCGAGCCCCGCACCACCGGCTTCCGTCGCCCCCGCGTTGAAACCACAACAGTCCGCCGACACAGCTCGGCACGGCCACCGCGCCGAGCCCCGCGACAGGCGAGCCCGACGCCCTGGGTCCCACATGGCGCCTGAGCCCGAACATGACCGGAGCCCGCCAGAGGTAGATGCGCCTCGGGCGGGCTTCGTTCGGCGGACGGCTGACCGCACGATCAGTCAGACGGATTCCCTGACATTCGTTCGATCGAACGGAAACCGGTGGTCGGGGTTTTCCGCACAGACGAGGCGAATGTCCTTCTTTGAGCGCTCTTTCTGCACGGTGCGCCCCTGGGAATCCGTAGTCATGTACGAAGTCCGCCCCACCTCGACATTTCGCAGCCTCAACGAGTCGCCGCAGTATGGGATCAGGCATCGACCTGTGATGCGGCTCTTCATAAGCTTTCCGTGACGACGCTCATATATTTTTCCTCTGAGCCCCATGACGTACTTGCGCTGCCTAAGCTCCCACCACTTAACGAGGATCAAGACGACAACCCCCAGCGAGATGACGAACACGGTCATAACTGCAGTTGTAGGTGCAGGAGCTTCTGGCGAGAAGAAGCCGTGTCGCCGGATGCTCTGCACCCACGTGGAAAGTCCCGTGAACTGCAACTTGTCGCTGGGCAGGCCGGTTATCGTGCAGATGTTGGCGATGACTGCGACTACGGCAGCCGCTCGCAAGCCCCACGTGGCACCCCAGGCGCGCGCTTCCTTCTCCCTCTGGGTTGATGGTCGCTGCTCTAGGTAGTCGCCGATGTGGATACTCGACCCGTCGCCGGACTGGTTGTAGTAGCGCGAGCTGTCGCCCGCCTGGTGGTAGAGACTTGAACGGTCGCCGGACTGGCTATTGATCGTGGAGTGGCTCCCGCCCGCGATGTTGGGGGACCTGGGGCCGGTCGAGTGGGCAGACTGCGCCACGCTCCATCCCGACGAGTGGACGCCAGGCGCGTCGGCGTGGGGCGCGTCGGAGAGCGGGTCCGTGTCGGGCGACTTGCCAGGGCTATCGGGCATCGCTTCCCCCTATGTAGTCAGTGCCGGGCTGTCGGCCATGGTGCACGGTGATACCGACAGTCTTGCTCGACCTCGCATGGACGTCGCTCTGCACGCACCAGCCGGCCGTCGCGGGTGGTGAATACATCGACGGTCTCCACGACGCTGCCCTGGGTGCCACCCGACGGGGCGACGACCTCACGCAGCCGGCGCTGGCCGCTCGGCTCGGTGCCGAGGTGCACAACCTGGTCGACGCTGGATGACACGCTGAGGACGACGAAGGCGTGGCCGATGTTCCCCCCCGGCCAGCAGCGGCAGAGTGCACATCCTAACCGCGGCCTCGCGGGCGAGGTTAGGGTGCAGGGAGCACATGCCGGACAGGCCGGACAACATGCGCTCACCGGCCCTAACGGGCAGCGCGGCGCCATGCGGGCGTGCACCAGCGCTCCGGAACATCACCCGCAGCTTCGTCCACCCATATGCCTCCTCCTTCAGGGCCGAGCGAAAGCCAGTCCGACAGGACAACTACTTCGCTGTCAACCCAGTCGGTCCATCGACACACCCGAAATGCAGCGCCCCCCGGGCGGCTGAAGTCGAAGCCTCTGGCTAACGCACCTGGGTCGGTTCGGGTGGTCCGGAGTTCAGCGCGATCAGCAGGTCCAGGCACTCCTCCTGGCGCACCCCATCCATGACCAGAGGGGAGAGCCGCATCCGCAGCGCCCCCCTCACCAGCCGACGCAGCGGGGATCTCCCCCGCGCCCTCCAGGTTCGGCCGGCAGGTCTGCATGGCCAAGACGTCGGGCAGCTGCACCCGCAGCCTCAAAGTCAGTCTCACTGCGCAGGTTCCAGCTCAGCGTTCCTCGCCGCTACCACTGCGCAGGACGCCGGAACTCGGACCACCTGGGCCGTCGGCCCCTGCCAACGCGGGCCGGTGGGCACCCGACTCTCCTCGAAGCTCGCGCGCAGTAGTGCATCCCCCGCGAACGCGATCATGACGGCCTGGGCGCGTAGGGGGTAGGGCGTTCCTCAATTCCGCGACTAGTTTTTTGCAAGTGGCTGCCACCGTGAAGCCTCCGTGCACGCACTTCCAGCGACCGAGCGGAATCCCAGCTATTCCATGATGCTCGCAGCCAGAAGCCAGCAATATCGCCCAGGCCGCGGTTACAACGCTCGGGAGAAGAAGGGCCATCAAATTGTAGCTCTTCAGAACTGACATCCAGCCATGTCCAGCTGTTTTCGCTCGCCATGGCTTGTGGCACTCAAGCCTGCAAGTAGCGGACGACGATTGCCGAAGAGGTGAGATCGATTGCGATCTTGCTCGCTGGGCCTCGGGTAGGAGAATGACCCGGGCGTCCGGTGACGTCGTGACACATTGGTGGAGTCAGCCTGCTGAGGTGTTTGGCGCAGGGTCCTCGAGTGCCCTTGATGTTTACCGTGAGCGCGTCGGCCAGCTTCCTGGCAGAGGACTCCCCGGGAGACGCCCAACCAGTCGCCGACCGGGGGAGCCTCCCATCGGCACCTGGATGCCAACTGGCTCGCCCGCCGCAACGGGGAGGCCCACACCCGCTGGCTGGTTGCGACAACCCCAGCTGGCGCCCGGGGCGCTGACGCGTGCCTGCAACTCAGCTGTTCACGGGTCGGTGTTGGCTTATGAGCGTGATTTCTACGGCGTCCATCAGTTCGGCCAGAACGGGCCCGCCACCCCTCGCTCTCTCATCCATGACGCGATGGTGACAACGTGGTGACGCCATCGCTGGATGCTCCCCCACGCAGGTGGTAGCAACTCCGGCCCGCTTTAGACCGCCCCAGCCCGCCCTTTGGAAGGTGTCGCTCATGTCAGCGTCCGGCCAAGCCAGCAATAACGATCTGATAAGAGTCCTTACACGGGTCGCCGAGGCGCTCGAAACGATGAACACCCGGGAGAGAGACGCGCACACAGAGTTGCAGGAGTCAGTACAGGAGGTCACGAGCACTGCAGCCCGCGTTGCTGTCGCGCTTGAAGTGATGAATACTCAGATAAGAGACCGCACCAAGAGTTCTTAACGGATGCATTGCCTTCGACGGGCCACTTGCGGGGCTCGGAAGCCCCCTGGGCTGAACCCCTGCTACTACTGGGCGTGGGCCATGACGTCGGCAAGATCGACTTTGTCCTCATTACTAAATGGGCCGGTGTCCTCGATGCGTAGGCGCCGAACTATCTCCGCCTGAAGACGCCCGTCACCTACATACACGCACAACAGACGCTCGGGCCAACGCGATAGGCAGCGGAGTTCTCGTTACCGAACTGGGCTCGTGGAGAGCCGGATGCGCGGAACGCGCACGTCCGACTCGTGGCGCCCTGGAGGTCACCGAGCCATGGCTTTACCGGGCAGTCGTATCAGCCGCGCAAAGTCGTCGGGCCGACACTCCTGCGATTTGATCTTGGCTTAGTTGAGCAACGTCAACACTTTATGAATTTCCCCCTGACCAGCATGTATGCCGTTGGCCAACGTTGGGTGCGTGAGCCCGACTTAGCATGTTTTCGATGAGTAAACGATGCCTGATCGTGATCGAGATCATTAATCGCTTCATCGGGCGTCCGTCCACCCGCGCCGTTCATTCCACGCCGACCGTGAAGCAGGAAGATCTCGGGCTCGACGCCGGGTCGCTTTAGCCCTCGGTCCGAGACAGGGTCGGACGACCATCTGCTCGCCGCTCACAGCAACTACGGCATCTTCGAGTGTGTCACTCAGGGTCGGGGCCAAGCTCCCACGAGCTGGCGTGCCGCTCGGACTCGTAGGCCTCGAGGTCCTCCTCGGTGGCCTCGCGGAGCTCGACGACGGTGTCCAGGCGGGCTTCGGTGAGCTGCTCGGCGCCGTTCAGCCGAAGACCGCAGACGGGGCAGGAGAAGGCATCGGCGCGGAGGATGACGGTCGCGATGACGCCGCTGATGAACGAGTCACCATCTTCGACGTCCCAGTCGGGCTCGAAGTCGATGTCGTCAGTGCCGCTCAGAACGCCGTGCTGACTGCAGGCCGGGCAGGTGACGGCCAGCTTGGTGTCGTCGGCGACGGTGGCGGGGCGGACGTCGAGGGGGGTGAGCTGGGCGTCGCGGTCCTGCTCGTCGAGGTTGCTGAAGCGCTGGGTGAAGGCATCCCGAGCCCAGGCCAACCGGAGCTGAACGAGCTGATGGACCTTCGTCGCGTGCTCATCGAGCAGTGCCCGTGCGGGCGCGGACCAGTCGCCGAAGAACCTGTCGTGAGTGCGGTTGATCTTGTCCAGGACCTCGACAGCCCCGCGCACGGCGAGCTCAGCGACCGTATCGGCGGCCGCGCCGGGGGCACCGACGTGCGCAACGCCGTCGCGGGCCTGCAGCAGTAGGTCGAACCGGTCTGCATACTTCTTGCCGGCCCCCGACGCGCCGGCAGCCTCCATCTCGCCGAAGCGCTCTAAGGCGCCGCGCAAGCCGATCGTCTTCAGCACGTGTCCGGGCTTGACCCGCTGCCCCTGACCGGCGAGGCGGAGAAGGGTCGGGAAGTCGAAGTTCCGCTCAAGTAGCAGCGTCGGATGGAGTCCGACGAGGTAGGCCTTCGACAGGTGCTCGAGCATCACACCGAACTGCAGGGCCGCATCGTCCTCATCGTTGTTGGCCCGCGCGCGGAACGCCCGCGCGGCATGACGCTGGGCGGACGCGTACAGGTCGTCGGCGTTGACCGGCGGCACGGCGCTGGGCCACCAGGTGGCCGACAGGCGTCCGCTGACCTTCTCCACGAAGGACAGCCGGGGGGCCTTCTGCAGGCGCCCTCTCCTGGGTGGTTCGGGGTGGGCTGAGGCGTCGCCCTGACAAGAGCTCACCGCCGAATTTCAGCATGCGTGCGAGATACTCGACGGTGCGGGTCGGGCCGCGAGCTGTCGTGCTGGGCGTTGGGCCCTCCGGCCGCTCGGGGTGGGAACCCGTTGGAGCGGGTCCCTGCACTAGGCACCCTGCTTCTCCCCTACCGGGCCGCCGTGAGGCTTCTCGACCGTGGGGCTACCGGTCGTCCACACAATCCGAGCGGAGCGAGCCACGAAGCGACGGTCTCCGATGGCGCGACGGATCTTGTAGACGGCGTGGTGACCGATGACGGACGCGACGAACTCATGCTTCGCTGCCTCCGCCGGTACCTGCCAGCGAACACCCGGGGCGCCCGTGCACACATGCTGGGCTGGCGGAGAAAGTTGGCGGGCGCGACCACCGCAGCAGTGTCCTCTGACCAGGGCGCATGCCCCGACGAGGGTTCTGGTCGACGCTCCGCAGTCGCCGACCGGAGGGCGTACGGTGCCGCCGGTAGCAGGCGTGAGCAGGAGGGGTTGCGTAGTGGCATCGACCGAGCCAGCGTCCGAGGACGAGTTCTTCCTGGGCGGCGACACCGGCGAGGTGGCTGGGCCGATCACCTTCCCGGAGAACCTGGGAAAGCAGGCCGCGATGGCGGTCCATCACCTGGCGGACTCCTTCGTCAGGGCCGCCGAGACGGGGCACAAGGACGTCATCGAGCAGGCCATCGACGACAGGCTCAAGCAGCAGGTACAGCCTCTGCACCACAAGCGGCGAGCCGCGACCCGACGGCTGTACACCCAGGGCTTCCGAGAGACTCAGACCCAGGCCGAGCACATCCGATCGCTGCTCATGGGCATCGCACGGTGCCTGGAGAACCCCGGCGAGCCGGTGCCGGTCACGGTCCTCGCTCGCTCGGTGATCGAGACGGCGGCCCTCGTCGTGTACGCCCAAGACCCTGCGCTGACCGACCTTGACCGGTGCACCCGCTACGCCGCCCTGCTGCTGGACGGGTACTTCAACCTCAACAAGGCGCTGAGCGAGGTCGTCACCTCTCCAACAGAGACGCCAAGTCTCATCGCATTGCGGGAGACGATCGACCGCGCCGGGATGACGATCCACTACCACCAGAAGAGGAAGAATCTGCCCGTCGGCGTGAGCAACTCGCTCACCCCCGCGCGCGTGGAGACGTGCAGCCCGATCGCCACGGAGATCAGCGAGAAGGTGGTCGGCAAGCGGATCTTCTACCGCCTGTTCAGCGGCATGACGCACGGCAGCGCCGGGCACCTGCTGCTGATCCAGGACTGGACATCGACCGATCAGCGACCGATCCAGTTGGGCCAGGTCCTGGTGGCCCTCCTTGGCTTGGCCTACGCGGTGCCCGCGGCGTACAACGCGATCTTGACAAACGCAGGGGTTGACACCTCGCCCGTCGACAAGCACGCGGACTTACTGATCGGCATGATCCAGCGCTTGTCGGACGAACTGCCAGAAGAGGCGCGGATCGTGATTCCGACCGATCGGACCCAAAGGATCTGACCGGCGCACCTCTGGGTGCCTCGATCTGACTCAGCGCCCATGAACCACCAGGGCGTTCACCTGCTCGCGCCATGCCTGGTAGTCACGGACCCAGTCGACGGGCTTCTCACCCTGCGCGTCGGCCCACTCCTCCGCCTGCCGCAACTTGCTGTTGCCGCGCCTTTTGAAGCCGGGGCTACCCAGGAACAGCCAGGCGGTTCGCGGGTAGTTCTTCCATCTGGAGGCGAGACGGTCGCCGATGAAGCGCTCCAACGCCTGGAGCACCTCAAGGGCGACGTATGCCTGATGCTTCTCCGGCTCGTATCCGGCGTGGACGACACGGTGCCGGACGTCGGCGATGTCGGTCTGCCATCCCTTGATCGGGTCGGTGTCGGTGAACCACTTGCCACCGAACCTCTTGCTGTACTGGCTCTTGATGCGGGTGGCGAGGGGCTGGGAGAAGGCACCAGCCGCATCGTCGATAGTCAACTCGCCGCGTTCGTGTTCCTCCCACATCGCTAGTCCGAGGAGGGCGCCGAGTAGAACTTCGGCGGCGATCGCTGCCTGCACGACGCTTTCTCGGGGGCGCCCGTTCGTCCACGCTTCCATCTCGGCTTCCAGTCGTCGCTCGGCGTATACCGAGAATGGGTCCCCGGCGACCGCGCGAACGTGACGTTGCGAGAGGTGCTCGATGTCGTCGTTGCTGAGCGGGGTTATCTCCTCGACGGGGATGTTGTTGTTGTTCAGAAACAGGATCCCGGCGGGTTCGGGGCGAGCGCCTGGATCGGCGGCCGGTTTCCGGAACCACATGACAACGGGGTGCAGCCGCTCGTAGGTCAGTTCCGGCACGTGCTTGCGCGCTGCCACCCGGTAGGCGCGATGGAATGCGGTCAGCACGTGGATGCAGCGGCTGAGCGGATCGGGCTTGTTGTCGGTGGCGATCATGTCGTCGGGGCGGGCCACGAAGGTGACCGCTTCGACAACGGTCCGGTAGGGCGCGTGATCGTCGGGTCGCAGGTCCTCCAGTCGCTCCGGCTTGCGCATCGCGTCCGGGTTGAGCGCCTGTGCCACCCGGTCTGCCATGCGCATGCGGTGCATGAACTCAGGGATTTCGGCTTGGTCGTCGAGGACTTGCCAGAACCGTAGGGACACAAAGTTGTGGCCATCGGGATCGTCGTCCGGCACGGGTGGCAGATGTTCGAGTGGTCGAAGTTCCACGCCATCCAGCAGCGGCTCCCGTTCGTCGAGTCGCCGCATCCATGTGCTGCCGTGGGGAATCGGTAGCGGTTCGGGTAGTACCAGCAGGTAGACGGCGAAGAGTGCTTCCTCCCACGAGTCTTCTGCGTCCCCCGTCGTCACCCGATCACCAGTCCCTGTCTCGCACAGCATGTCGCCAGGACGCTAGCTGCCCGCACCGACACAAGGCGTCACGGCAATGCGCGACGGGGGGGCGCACACGTTGATGTGTGGTGGCCATAGGGGTTGACGCCCAGCTCAGTGCGTTCGAACACGCGTTCGCGTCTAGCCGGAGGGGGTTCCCATGGGGAGGCCACGCAGGGGGCAGCCCAAGCCGCATGGCTCTATGCGGCTTAGGCAACCCGATCTGGCTCCCCGTAGCGGGAGCCAGAGCGGGGCGACTCACGAGTTCTGCGCGTCCATCCAGTCGTTCATCGCCTTGTGGACGACGTAGCCGGTGTAGCAGCGGTGTACCTGGTGGTACGTCAGGAAGCCCCTGTTCTGGTCGTTGAGGTTGGCCTGAAAGTCACTGGACACGAAGATCGGGGCCGCATTGCCATCGTGCGCTTTGGCGGCGAGGTGAGCCGCCTCGTTGACTACGTCGCCCATGTAGACGACGTCGTTGAGTCCACTGCCGTTGTATCCGGCTTTGACCATGAGCGCGCGCCCCCAGGCCACGCCGATACCAGCCTTGATCGGCATCTTGTATTCAGCCGCAGCCAGTTTCTTGTTCAGCAGTTGCATCAGCGAGTTGGCCGTGTATGCGAACCGGAACACATCGTCGATGTCCGTCTTCAAAGGAGTGTTGACGACGGCCCACACAGCGTCGCCCGCGATGTTGACCTCGCGGGTACCGGGGTCACTGTTGAAGATAGCGACCATCTCGGAGAGATAGGACCGGTACAACTTGGCGAGAGCCGGGCGGTTGTAGTGCTGGGGCAAGGACGAGGAGTCCCTAATGTCGACGAAGATCGCCGAGCAGTTGGCGTAGAAGCCGTTGGTGAAGGTCAGACGGTCGCGGTCCGGGAGCGAGTCGACCTCCTCGAAGTTCCCTGGAGGTTGGGCCAGGTAGTCGTCGATGCGCTTCGCTGAGGCGACGTAGTCGTAAACCTTGTAGTTGCTGTCCATGTCAGCCCCCCACTGAACGGATGGCCAGGATCACGGCGACCCAGGCCAGATTGGCTACTGCTGCCATGAGGCAGACCAGAGCGCGACTGCCCCACGTGTACTTGCGCCAGGCCACGTGCGAGTTGGCCCAGACCTGCTCTGCGATCTCCCGGACGAGGTCTTCTCTGGAGGCGGTGAGCCGGTGCAGGTCCTCGAAGTAGGTGTGGGGCTTCGTCGGGTGCTTCTGAGCGATGTGCTTGTAGTAGAGCGGGCTGTCTGGCGTGTCGGCTCGCGAGCCGACACGCGGAATCAGCGCGAGGGCCGCACAAAGTCCTGTGGCTAGGACGGCGATTGCGCACACCACTGAGGCCATGGCGAGCCACGGGCCTACCTCGGTCACGTTCTTGACGAGGTTGTAGAGGACTCCCCCGGTCACGCCCGCCGCCGCCATCGCTGCACCGGCCTTCGTTTCGGCGTGCTTGATCCAATCGACGATCAGCCCCAAAGCCTTCCAAGCGTGGTCAGGGTTGCCGTCGAAGAGGTCGTCGGTGTCATCCGGCGGCTGGGGAGGTGGTGTCATCGACCGCCGATCCCACCCTGCGTTGGGATTGGCGCTGCTCCCCAAGTGCTCATGCGAACACCCTATGGACGACTACCGACAGTTCTCTGTCGTTACCGGTCGCCGCTTGATGGCCCATCCACCCGGTCACCTGGGATCCAGCGCCCCACCGGTCGGAACTGGAGGAGAGGCGTCTGGGGCGTTGTCGGCGGGCCGCCCGGTCGGGCCGCATGTGAGCTGCACGGTTTCGCGTCGGTGAGGTAACCGACGCGGGCGGCTACTGGTTGAGGTCGTTGTACGGCCACGCCGTGGACACCCCCACAGAAGACCCATCGGCCGCCTTCCCGGCCTCACCGACGCGCAGCAGGATGGCCGACACACCTCATGCACTGATGGGATGGGGCTACCGCGGTCGGTCTCTCCGGGGGCAGGCTGCGGGCCAAGGACACCGGGGTCGCGGCGGTCTGACTCCCACATTTGCTGACGCCCTCGGGCTGTCTGGAAGGTGACCCGTCGGCTGCTCCGGCCCCGGTGTCTGCGGCACGACCGGTCGGGCGGGGTGACTTCAGAGGAGCTTGTGCGACCAGGCCCACTCAGTGTCCTGTCCGCCGTCCCGGCCGTGCGTGCCGCACCTCTCATCCGCCCTGCAGCAGAAGAGGAACGGCGATGTCCAGGTTGGCAGAACGCCACGTCCGCGACCACCTCCGCGACCACCTCGAGCGCCCCGAATGGCCACCCGGTGCGGTGATCGGCGGAGTCGACACCCACAAGCACATCCACGTCGCGGCGGTCTGCGACCCCCTCGGCCGGGTCCTGGCCAGCGCCACCTTCCCCACCACCACCGCCGGGTTCAAGGCGCTGCTGCGGTTCCTTCGCTCCCACGGGCAGCTGGCCGCGGTCGGCATCGAGGGCACCGGCTGCTGGGGCGGTGGCCTGGCCCGCTGGCTGGCCGCCCGCGACGTGCACGTCGTCGAGGTCGACCGGCCCAACCGCCAAGCCCGCCGCCGACGCGGCAAGTCCGACACCATCGACGCCGAGGAAGCCGCCCGCGCCGTCGTGGCCGGCCGGGCCCGCACCGTGCCTAAGACCGGCACCGGGCCGGTGGAGATGGCCCGCCAGCTCCGGGTGGCCCGCCGCTCGGCGATCAAACAGCGCACCCAGGCCCTGCTGCAGCTCCAGGCCCTGGCCGACACCGCCCCCGACGACCTGCGCGACACCGTCAAGAAGCTGCGCTACGCCCAACTCATCGCCACCGCCGCCCGCTTCCGCCCCGGCGAGCTCACCACCCCGGCCGCGGCAGCCAAGTACGCGATGAGCGCCCTGGCCCGCCGCATCCAGCACCTCGACGCCGAGATCGAGGGCCTCGACGCCCACCTCAAGACGATCCTCACCGCCGCCCACCCCGGCCTGCTGGCCGCCCACGGAGTCGGCCCCGACACCGCCGGCGCGCTCCTGGTCGCTGCCGGGGACAACCCCGAACGACTGGTCACCGAACAGGCCTTCGCCGCGCTCTGCGGCGCCTCCCCCGTGCAGGCCTCCTCCGGCAACACCCACCGCCACCGACTCAACCGCGGCGGGGACCGCCAGGCCAACAGCGCGCTCTGGCGGATCGTCCTGGTCCGGATGAAGACCCACCCACCGACCCGGGACTACGTCACCCGCCGCACCGCCGAAGGCCTCGCGAAGCGCGACATCATGCGCTGCCTCAAGCGCTACGTCGCCCGCGAGATCTACCACCACATCAACCCGACGCCACCCGCGGTCACTCCCCTGCGACTGGTCTCGCCGATACCGGTGACCGCCGGGGAAACCGCCCTCAGCACCGCTTGACACAAGAGGAGCGTCAC
>JHVP01000004.1 GCA_000620205.1 Geodermatophilaceae bacterium URHA0031
CGCTGCCGGCCGAGGGCCTGCAGGACGTCGATCAGCGGGCCGAGGTAGCCGCGGCCGATGCGGGTCAGCGAGCGGGCGTACACCACCGCCGGCCGGTACCGGTGCGCCACCTGGGCCGTCCGGAGCAGCGCCGGTTGGTCGAGGTCGCCTGCGGAGATCTTGGTGCCGGTCCCGGTGCACAGCAGCACCAGCAGGCCCTGGTCGGGGTCGCTCCAGGTCGACCAGCGGTGCATGAGGGAGCTGCCGTCGGGTGCCTGCACCTTCTCAACGGCGGCCGTGCTCCGGTGGTGCTCGGTCAGCTCGGCCGGATGCGGCAGCAGGTGGCGCACCCGGATGCCTTCCCGCCTCTCGAGCGTGGCCGCCGCGGCGAGCGTGCCGGCCACGGCCAGGTCGACCGCCCGGGCGTCGGAGGGGGCGCTGGCTCGGCAGACGAGCAGGAGCCGCGGGCGGGCCTGTAGCGCGCGCCGGATCGCCGGGCGACAGGCGCCGGTCGGGGTGGGTTCGCCCGGCCGCAGCGGATCCGGTGGCGTGGCGGCGGTGAACCGGACGGCGGCGGGGACGGGCGTCGCTGCCGGGGTGGTGACGCCCGGCGGGGCCGTGGCCGGCGGTGGGGCCGTGACCGGCGGTGGAGCTGCGCTGGACGCGGCGGGGGCAACGGCGCGGCACGCGGTGGCCGGGTCGGGGTTGCTGCGGTTGTCGGTCATCGGAACCTCCGGTTGTATTTCGCTGTCAGCGTAGTATCGCTCGGGTGTCGGGTGCGGGCGCGGCGCCAGGGACGGAGCCCGGGGCGGGCGGACGCTGGGTGGCGGTGTCCGTGCGGCCGGTGCCCGGCGCGGCCTGGGCACGGCGGGTCGCGGGTGTCCGGGTGTCCGGCGGTGCGCCGGCCGTGTCGGCCGGCCGTCGCCGGCCGCCGGCCGGCGCGGATCTGGCGGCGCTGCTGGCCTTCGGCGATCCGGTGCGGCTGCGGGTGCTCGGCGTCGACGACCTGGTGGTCAGCCCGGCGTTGCCCGTGGCGCTGGCCGCGTTGCCCGGCTCGGTGCGCAGCGTCGCCGTCGACACCGTGGCCTTCGACCTGGATGCCCCGGTCGGCCGGGCCTGCTGGCGGCTGGTGCTGGCCGGCCTGGCCGCGCACGCGCAGTCCCGCACCACGGCGAAGGTGCCGGCGGGGGGATCACCGGCGCGGGCCAGATCGAACACCGCGGCGACGTCCGCTGGCCCTTCGGCCGCTGCGGGGGCGGCTTCGCGCGGCTCGGCGCCGTCAGAAGTGGCGGGAACCCAGACCAGATGGCCGGTGCACCGGCAGCGTCGCCCCCCGGTGGCCGACGCGGCGGGGGAGACGTCACCGGTCATCGGGGCCACCCCGCGGCCGGCTGCCGCCGGCGGCGTCGCCGGTGGCGTCGACGGTGCCGAGCACCGTCAGCACGCCGGCGAGCACCCGTGCCAGCTCGGCCAGCAGCGCGACGTCGACCGCGACCCGGCCGACGCCGGGCGGGACCTCAGCCGGGAGGCTCAGCGCCGCCGCGGGGGTCGGGGTGATCGCCCCGACGGGGCCGGGAGTCTGCCCCGCGGGTCCCGCGTGGACGGGTGTCCAAGTGCTGTCGCGGTACCGGTGTCGCCGGGCAAATGCCCCGGCAAGGGTGTCCGAGGGGGGACTTGAACCCCCACGCCCGATAAAGGGCACTAGCACCTCAAGCTAGCGCGTCTGCCATTCCGCCACCCGGACAAGGTGGGCACTCCGCGGAGCGCCTCGACGAGCATAACCGAGCCTCCCGGCGGCCCGGCAGAGGGCCCGATGGCAGGATCGACGGCATGTCGGAGACGAACCCCACGCCGCTCGCCGGTGCCCAGGCCGAGGTCGCGGAGCTGCTCTCCGACCTCATCCGGATCGACACCACGAACACGGGTGACACCGCCACCAGCGCGGGGGAGCGCAAGGCCGCCGAGTGGGTCGCGGCCAAGCTCGACGAGGTCGGCATCGACAGCGTCATCCACGAGTCCGAGCCCGGCCGGGCCAGCCTGGTCGCCCGGGTCGAGGGCACCCACCGCGACCGGCCGGCCCTGCTGGTGCACGGCCACCTGGACGTCGTCCCGGCCGACCCGACCGAGTGGAGCGTCCACCCGTTCAGCGGTGAGGAGCGCGACGGCTACGTCTGGGGCCGCGGCGCGGTCGACATGAAGGACATGGACGCGATGACCCTGGCGCTGGTCCGCGACTGGGCCCGCACCGGCGTCAAGCCCGACCGCGACATCGTCCTGGCCTTCGTAGCCGACGAGGAGGCCGGCGGCCGCAAGGGCGCGCACCACATGGTCGACCACCACGCCGACCTCTTCGAGGGCTGCACCGAGGCGATCAGCGAGGTCGGCGGCTTCAGCATCACCGTCCGCGACGACCTGCGCCTGTACCTGGTGCAGACCGCGGAGAAGGGGCTGGCCTGGCTGAAGCTCACCGCCGGCGGCAAGCCCGGCCACGGCTCCTTCGTGCACGAGGACAACGCCGTCACCCGGCTGGCGCAGGCCGTCGCCCGGATCGGCTCCACCCGGCTGCCCACCGTGCTCACCCCGCCCATGCGCCAGTTCCTGGACGAGGTCAGCGACGCCTACGGCATCGAGATCGACCCCGACTCACCCGAGGAGGCGCTCGCCCGGCTCGGCAGCATCAGCCGGATGATCGGCGCGGCCCTGCGCAACACGGCGAACCCCACGCTGCTCGACGCCGGCTACAAGACCAACGTCATCCCCGGCACCGCCAGCGCCACCATCGACGGCCGCTTCCTCTACGGGGAGGAGGCCGCCTTCGAGGAGCAGCTCGACGAGCTGATCGGCGAGGGCGTCACCCGTGAGTGGCTCGTCCACGACCAGGCCGTCGAGACGACGTTCGACGGTCCGACCGTCGACCTCATGGTCGCGGCATTGAAGGCCGAGGACGCCGGCGCCCGCCCGGTCCCGTTCACCATGAGCGGCGGCACCGACGCGAAGAGCTTCGAGACCCTGGGCATGCGCTGCTTCGGCTTCTCCCCGCTGAAGCTGCCCGCCGACCTGGACTTCGCCTCGCTGTTCCACGGCATCGACGAGCGGATTGCGGTCGACTCGCTGCAGTTCGGCATCCGGGTGCTGGACCGGTTCCTCCGCCAGGCGTGATGTGATGCGGGGGTGACTCCGAACCCGGGCAGCGTCGCCCTGATCACCGGAGGGACCGGCGGCTTCGGCCGCGCCCTCGCCACCCTGCTGCGTGAGCGGGAGGTGACCGTCGTCCTCGCCGACCTCGAGACCGAGGCCAACCGGCAGACCGCTGAGGGCCTGGGGGCCTCCTTCGTCGGCCTGGACGTCACGGACCGGGCCGCCAACGCCGCCGTCGTCGCCTCGGTCGAGGCCGAGCACGGCCGGCTCGACGCCGCGTTCCTCAACGCCGGCATCGCCGGCAACAGCCGGGACGCCCTGGACGTCGACGAGTTCCTGCACGTGGTCGACGTCGACCTGTTCGGCGTCGTCTACGGCACCGAGGCGGCGCTGCCGGCTCTGCGGCGCGCCGGTGGCGGCTCGATCGTCGTCACCGCGTCGCTGGCCGGGCTCGCCCCGGTCGCCACGGACCCCGGCTACAGCGTGGCCAAGGGCGGCGCGATCGCGTTCGTCCGGTCCCTGGCGCCGCGGCTGGTCGGCGACGGGATCACCATGTCCGCGATCTGCCCGGGCTTCGCCGACACCGCCATCATCGACCCGCTGCGCGACGAGTTCGCCGCCGCCGACTTCCCGGTCCTGTCCGCCGAGGAGGTCGCCTCGGCGATGCTGGCCGCCTGGGCGGGCGCCGAGCCGGGTGCCGCCTACGTCGTCCAGCCCGGTGTCGGGGCCGTCCCGTACAAGTTCAAGGGGGTCCCGGCGGCCCGGACGGCGAGCGGCGAGACCGCCGTCGTCCCGCAGGCGCTGCTCCCACCGTCGCTGCGCTGACCCTCAGACGTCGAGCGAGCCGGTGAGCACGATCCGCTCGGCCAGGGTGCGCATCTTGGTGTTGGTGCGCTGACTGGCGTCGGTGAGCCAGCGCTGCGCCGCGTCGGCGGTCAGGCCGCTGCGGGCCATCACGATGCCGATCGCCATGGCGATGCTCCGGTTGCTGGCCAGGGCGGTCTCCAGGTGCCGCTGGCGGTCCTCCGCCGCCGCACGGGCGGTGACCGCGGCGTCGAGGGCGGCGGTGCCGTGCTCCCGGGCCGCGGCGGCGGCGACCAGGTCGGCGGCCAGCCCGAGCACCGTGAGCTCCTCCGGATCGAACCGGGGCCGGGTGCGCGAGCCGACCGACAGCGTGCCCAGCAGGGACGGCCCGGCGGTCAGCGGGAAGCTGGCGTAGGCAGTGGCGTCCAGCTCCCGGGCGAGCGCGAGCCGGGGGTCGGGGTCGGCGTCCACCCGGTCGTGCGCCTCCGGACGCCGCCGTTGCGCCACCATCCCGCACACCGCCTCGCCGAGGTGGACGACCTTCAACGCGGGCAGGTGCCGGGCGGGGACCCCGGTGGTGTCGTGCAGGGTCAGCGCCCGCTCGGCCGGCGCCGCTGCGTACCGGACCGAGAAGTCCACGGCGTAGGGCCGGGCCAGGTCGTCGACCAAGCGCGCCACCAGGGCTGCGGAGCCGGCGCCGGCGGTCAGGTCGGCGCCGAGCTGGGTCAGGGTGCTGAGCGGGTCGTGCACGGTGCGGTTCTCCTCACGTGGGCGGCGGTCGCTCGCGATCAGTCGTCCACTACCCAACGGAGGTCGGGCGGTCGGGTTTCCCGGTCACCCGGGTGACCCCCGTCACGGGTGTTCTGGCAGTGTCGGTGGCATGCGTGCATGGCGAGTCCACTCCCTCGGCGACCCGGCCGAGGTCATGTCCCTCGACGAGGTCGACCAGCCGACGCCGGGCGACGGCCAGTTGCTGGTGGAGGTGCGGGCGGCGGGGCTGAACTTCCCCGACGTGCTCATGGCGATGGGCCAGTACCAGGAGCGCCCGCCGCTGCCGTTCACCCCGGGCGTCGAGCTGTGCGGGGAGGTCGTCGGGACCGGTCAGCGGGTGCTCGGCTCACCCTCCGGTGGGCCGGGCGGGTTCGCCGAGTACGCCCTGATGGACGCCGCCGCGGCGTTCCCGGTCCCCGACGGGATGTCCGACGAGCAGGCCGCCGCGCTGCACCTGACCTACCAGACCGGCTACGTCGGGCTGCACCGTCGCGCCGCCCTGCAGGCGGGGGAGTGGCTGCTGGTGCACGCCGGCGCGGGGGGCGTCGGTTCGGCGGCCATCCAGCTGGGCAAGGCCGCCGGTGCCACGGTCATCGCCACCGCTGGCGGGGAGCGCAAGACCGAGGTCTGCCGCCAGCTGGGCGCCGACCACGTCATCGACTACACCACCGAGGACTTCGTGCCGCTGGTCAAGGAGATCACCGGTGGCCACGGCGCGGACGTCGTGTACGACCCGGTCGGCGGCGAGGTCTTCGACAAGTCCCGCCGCTGCATCGCCTTCGAGGGCCGGCTGGTCGTCGTCGGGTTCACCAGCGGCACCATCCCGCAGGCGCCGGTCAACCACGCGCTGGTGAAGAACTACAGCATCGTCGGGCTGCACTGGGGGCTCTACCGCAAGCACGATCCGGCGCTGTTCGGGCAGGTGCACGAGGCGCTGTGCGCGCTCTTCACCGAGGGGAAGATCGCTCCGCTCATCGGTCAGACGCTGCCGCTGGCGGAGCTCCCGCAGGCGATGGCCGCCATCGCCGACCGCAGCACCGTCGGCAAGGTGGTGCTCAAGCCCTAGATCATGGGGCGCGGCAGGTAGGACAGCCGCATCCGGCGCCGCATGATCACCTTGCGGGTGCCGTCGGCGTGCAGCTGCAGGCGAGCCAGCTCCCAGCCGCCGGTGTCGGACTGCAGGCTCATCAGCTGCGCGGCGGCCGAGCGCGAGGTGCCCGCCGGGATGCGCAGCGGGGCGTACTCGTACTCGCCGGGGGCTGACACCCGCCCGATTGTGCCTGCCGGACGCGCTCCGGTCACGTGGTGGCCACCACGGCGACTCCCGCGGGTGTCAGCGGCGCGGTCGCCGGGCAGGGTGATCACAGCAGCAGCCGACCTGGAGGAGCACCACATGACCGACCCCGAAGCGACCGACGCCGACCGCCAGGAGCAGCAGCAGCTGGCGACCCCACCGGTGCCCGAGCTCGCCGACGAGGTGGCCCCACCGGCCGACGACGTCCCTGAGGCCGACGGCATCGAGCAGCAGCTCTCGGCGGTCCCGGGCAGCACCGGGGGCCGGCGGGCGGCTGATCCGGAGGCCGACGAGTACGACGTCCTGGAGCAGCAGGCGGCGGTGCCCGCCGACGAGGACGACGTCCGGGACTGACGTCCCGGCTCAGCGCGGGTCGATCAGCTGCAGCTCGCCGGTCGCCCGGCTGCCGACGTAGACCCGCCCGGAGCCGGGGTCGACCGCGACGGTGTCCGGCTGCCGCACCCGCCCTCCGTCGACGACGCTCAGCGTGCCGCCCTTCTCGTCGCCGACCAGCACCTGCCCGCCGGCTCCCCGGGCCGCGTCGTGCGGGTACGTGCCCACCGGCGTCACGGTGGTCTCCCCGCCCGGCAGCGCCACCTCGACGAGGGCGTCGGCGTCCTCGGCCGGCACCAGCACCGGGCCGCCGGGCGCGGCCAGCTGCAGGTGCCGGGCGTGCCCGGGCAGCGGCACCGCGCGGACAACCGTCCCGTCGCGGTCGGTGAGCACCAGCCGGTCGGGGTCGCGGACGGCGACGGCGAGCAGGCCGGTGACCGGGTCGAACACCATGCCCTCGGCGTCGGGGTCCAGCGGGACGACGCTGCCGGCCGGCTCGACGGTGAGCGCGGGGGAGTCGGCGGGCTCGGCGGCTCCCGGCGGCGACGGCTGGGCCGCCGGTCCGGACGACGGGCAACCGGCCAGCGCCAGGGTCAGGGGCAGCAGGACGGCGGCGATCCGAGCACCGGGCATGCCGCGATGGTCGGTCACGACAGGTCTTCGTCGCCGACTACCTCGTCGGATGTCCACCCGGGCGTGTCCCATGCGCAGGAACCTGACCTGCACCGACGCCGGACGCACGGCAGCCGCGAGCCTGCCGGCCCGAGCGCCGTCGGCCCCGCCGGGCGCCCGCGCGCCACCAACGCAACGGCGGCGCCACGAACGACCGTTATCCCCAACGACGCCGCCGGCTCCGAAGGGGAAGTCGATCAGCGACGACGGAGGCGGCCCACCGCGCCCGTTCCGCCTGCTGACAGGGCTCCGCCAGGCGGGACGGCACGTCGACCGGGCGGCGCCCTGCGGGCGGGGCGCCGCCCGCGGGTCAGCGGGAGTAGTACTCCACGACCAGCTGCTCCTCGCAGACCACCGGGACCTCGTCGCGCCGCGGCCGGCGGGCCACCACGCAGCGCAGCTGGGGGAGCGAGACCTCGAGGTAGGCCGGTGCCGTGGCGTGCGCGCCGGACGCGGCCACCTGGAAGGGTGCCTTGGCCTTGCTCCGCTCGGCGATCTCCACCACGTCGTAGGGCTGGACCTGGTAGCTGGGCCGGTCGACCCGCTTGCCGTTGACCGTCACGTGCTGGTGGCTGACGGTCTGCCGCGCCTGGTAGATGGTCCGGGCGAAGCCGGCGCGCAGCACCGTGGCGTCCAGTCGGGACTCCAGCTGGTGGGTGATCAGCTCCTCGCCGGTCTTGCCGCCACTGCGCCGGGCCCGGTCGAACGCCGAGCGCAGCTGGGTCTCGCTGATGTCGTACTGCGCCCGCAGCCGCTGCTTCTCCAGCAGCCGGGTCTTGTAGTCGCTGGTGTTCTTGCGCTTGCGCCCGTGCTCACCGGGCGGGTACGGGCGCCGCTCGAAGTAGCGGACGTCCTTCGGGGTGAGCGGGATGCCCAGCGCGCGACTGCGCCGGACCTTGGGGCGGGAGTTGTTCACACGGTCCTCCGAGTTCGGTTAGGCTCACCTTACCCGACGACGAGACGTCCCGACCCCGGAGTGCCGCATGACACGAACGCCCCGTCCCGCCGTCCCCGGTCCTGCCTCCCGCACCTTGGGACCCACGGTCGCTGAGCGTGCCCGCACCGTCGCCGCACGGCCGGCCGCCGCGGTCTGCGCCGCCGGCATCGACGGCAGCCGGGTGCTCGGCCACGCCACGACGGCGCACGGCCGGGTCCTGCTCGTGCTGTCGACGGACGGCGACGTGCGCACTGCCCTCGTGCACAGTGCCGACGGCGACCTCGCCGCGCTGCTGCTGGTCACCGACCACGCGCCGGTGCCGCTCCGCGACCCGGTGCGGGCGCAGGTCTGGCTCTCCGGCTGGCTCACGGAGGTGCCCGAGCCCGAGGTGCGGGCGGCCGCGGTGGCCTTCGCCGAGGTCGCCCCCGTGGGCGCGCTGCTGGACGTCGGCCGCGGCGCCACCCTGCTGTCGCTCGACCTGGCGGAGGTGGTGCTGGGGGAGAGCGGCAGGGTCATCGAGGTGGACCCGGAGGAGTACCGCGCCGCCGCACCGGACCCGCTGGCCGGGCTGGAGGCGGCCGCGCTGCAGCACCTGGACGTCGCCCACCCGGAAGAGCTGGCCCTGCTCCGGGCCTGCGTGCCCGGGCGGGGAGCGGCGGAGGACGTGGTGCGCCCGCTGGGGCTGGACCGGTACGGCTTCCGGCTGCGCATCGAGCAGCGCCGCGGGCACGCCGACGTCCGGGTGCCCTTCGATGAGCCGGTCAGCGACCCCGACCAGCTGGGGGCCGCGGTGCACCGGCTGATGTGCGCCACGAGACGCGTCTGCCCGGAGCGCTGACCGCGCGGTCAGCGCCCCGGGCAGAGGGCGTGCGGGAGGGGAGGGCGGTCAGCGCACCGAGCGCCGACCACCGCTGACGCCCTCGGCGACACCGATGAGCAGCACCGCGGCGATGATCGCCACGATCGCGCCCAGGACGTTGAGCTCGCCGAAGTCACCGGTGCCCAGCGCGGTGGCGACGACGCCGCCGATCAGGGAACCGACGACGCCCAGCACGAGCGTCATGAGGATGCTGAGGTTCTGCCTACCGGGCTTGATGAGGCGCGCGAGCGCGCCGACGATCAGCCCGAACACGAGGAAGCCGATGATGCCCATGGCAGGCAGGTGCCCTCAAGATCAACCGGGCAAACGCGACACGGGACACCAGGGTCAGCCGGTCGGCTCGGCCAGCAGCCCGGCCAGCCGGGTGCGCCGGGGCCGGACGTCGACCTCCCGCACCGCCCGGGCCAGCGCCGCGCCGCTGGCGTGCACGATCGACAGGTGCCGTTGCGCGCGGGTCAGCGCGGTGTAGACCAGCGGCCGGGACAGCATCCCGCCCGCCTCCGGGGGTAGCACGACCACGACGCCGGGCCACTCCGAGCCCTGCGCGCGGTGCACCGTGATCGCCCAGCCGTGCCGCAGGTCCGACAGCGCGGTGCCGGTCACCGTCACCGGCCCGGAGCTGAAGTCGATGCTCAGCGAGCCCTCGCCGGTGCCGGTGACCACCCCGACCTCGCCGTTGGCGAAACCGATCGGCTCGATGTCCAGGTGGTTGGCGGTGGCCACCACCCGGTCACCGACGTCGAAGCCGAACACCGTGCCGGTGCCCGGGTTCAGCTTCTCCTTCAGCGCCTTGTTGAGCTCGATGGTGCCGGCCGGCCCGCGGTGCACCGGCGTCACCACCTGAACCGTGGCCGGGTCGATCCCCAGCGCCCGCGGGATCGAGTCGGTCACCAGCTGGACCACCCGCTTGGCGGCTTCCGCGCTCCCGGTGGCCGGCACGATCACCACCTCCCGGTCGGGGGACTCGACCTGCACCAGCTCACCGCCCCGGACGCCGGTGGCCAGCCGGGCGATCGCGCCACCGGCGGCCTGCCGGTGCAGCGTGGTCAGCTCGGTCACCGGCACGGCCCCGGAGTCGATGAGGTCGCCGAGCACGTGTCCCGGGCCGATGGAGGGCAGCTGCGCCGGGTCGCCGACCAGCAGCAGGTGGGTGCCGTCCTTGCACGCCTCCAGCAGCGCGGCGGTCAGCTCCACGTCGAGCATCGAGGCCTCGTCGACCACGACGACGTCGGCGTCCAGCGGCCACTCCTCGTTGCGGGAGAACGCGCCGGTCGTGCCCTGCGCGCCGAGCAGCCGGTGCACCGTCACCGCTGGGTGGTCGGTGAGCTCCTCGAGCCGCTTGGCCGCCCGGCCGGTGGGCGCCGCCAGCGCCACCTCGGTGCCCTTGGCCTGCAGCAGCTGGACCAGGGAGGCGACCGTGCGGCTCTTCCCGGTGCCCGGGCCGCCGGTGAGCAGCGAGACCCCGGCGCCCAGCACACCGGCGACGGCGGCCTGCTGGGCCGGGTCCAGGCCCTTGGCCACCGACCGCACCGAGGCGGGGTCGGCGATCCGCTCGCTGGTGGCCGCCAGCCGCTGCACGTTCTCCGCGACCGCCTCCTCGGCCATGCCGTAGCGGGCCAGCGACAGGGTGCGCAGCGCCGGGTCCGGCTCGGGCAGCTCGTCCGCGTCGTCGTCGGGCTCCTCGAACGGCGGTTCGTGTTCCAGGACCTCCCCGGACTCGACGGCGGCGACCACCGCGGCGACCGGGTCGCCGATGCCCTCGGCGCGCAGCGCGGCGACGACCAGGTCGACCGGCAGCACGGTGTGCCCGTCCCGGGTGGCGGTGCGCAGGGTGAGCCCGACGATGGCCCGGCCGCGGCGGGTGTCCTGGCGGTCCGCCCCGGGGAGCACGTTGACCGCCAGCCGGTCGGCGTCGGCCAGCGTCACCCCGGTCAGCCCGAGCAGCGCCCAC
The DNA here is from genome assembly GCA_000620205.1 of Geodermatophilaceae bacterium URHA0031. Taxonomy (GTDB): domain Bacteria; phylum Actinomycetota; class Actinomycetes; order Mycobacteriales; family Geodermatophilaceae; genus Modestobacter. The sequence continues at coordinate 10,760 of JHVP01000004.1, forward strand.
GGGTCGTCGCGCAGCCGGCGGGCGGCGTCCGGGCCGAGGGCGTCGGCCGCGTTGGCGGCCAGCCGGGCGTTGAGCCCGGCGGCGACCAGCAGCTCGACGACGTCGTAGGTCGGCTGCGCGGCCAGGAAGGAGCTGAACAGCCGCTCGGCCCGCTGCCGGCCGACCCGCGGCAGCTTCTGCAGCCGGTCGGCCGAGACGTCCTCGGAGGTGGTGATGCCGGCGGCGGGCAGGTCGGCCGCCGTCCGCTTGCCCAGCCCCGGCCAGAGGCCGGCGGTGCAGAAGGCGGCGAAGACGAGGTCGGGGGTGGGGCTGGTCACTGGCGTGCTCACGGTCACTGCTCCGGACGGCGTTCGGGATAGGAGAAGGGCGGGGAGGAGACGTCGTCCAGCGCGGTGACGATCGCCGGGGGCAGCCGCACGCCGTCGGCGTCCAGCGCGGCCTGCAGCTGCTGGGCGGTGCGGGCACCGACGACCGGCGCGACGACGCCGGGGCGGTCGTGCAGCCAGGCCAGCGCCACCCCCAGCGGCGTCGTCCCCAGCCCCTCGGCGGCGGTGATCACCGCCTCCACCACCCGGTCGGCGGTGCTGGAGCGCAACCTGTCGATGAACCCCTGCCACTGCGGCGACGCGCCCCGGGAGTCGGCCGGGGTGCTGTGCCGGTACTTGCCGGTGAGCAGGCCCCGGCCCAGCGGTGACCACGGCAGCAGCCCCAGCCCCAGCGCCTCGGCGGCCGGCGCCACCTCCCGCTCGACGCCCCGCTGCAGCAGCGAGTACTCGACCTGGGTGCTGACGATCGGGGTGCGCCCGGGCCAGGCCCGCTGCCAGGTGGCGGCGTAGGCGGTCTGCCAGCCGGAGAAGTTGCTGATCCCGATGTACCGGGCGCGACCGGAGCTCACGGCCAGGTCGCAGGCGGCCAGCGTCTCCTCCAGCGGGGTCGTGTCGTCCCAGGCGTGCAGCTGCCAGAGGTCGACGTGGTCCAGCCCGAGCCGCTCCAGGGAGGCGTCCAGCGCGGCGAGCAGGTGGCCGCGGGAGGCTCCCCGGCCCATCGGCCCGGGCGCCGTCCGGCCGACGGCCTTGGTCGCGACCAGGACGTGGTCGCGCGGGACGACGTCGGCGAGCAGCCGCCCGAGGGTCCGCTCGCTCTCCCCGTCGGCGTAGACGTCCGCGGTGTCGACCAGCGTGCCGCCGGCGTCGACGAAGGCCGTGAGCTGCATCGCGGCCTCGTCCTCGTCGGTGTCCCGGCCCCAGGTCATGGTGCCCAGACCGAGTCGCGAGACGACCAGGCCGCTGCGCCCGAGCGCCCGCTGTTCCACGACTGCCCAACCTACCGTCGCCCCGATCGTGACCACGGCAACGCCGGCTGCTCCCGGGCGTCGCCGGGCCGGGCACAGGTCACGGCTCTAGGGTGCCTGCCGTGCAGCCGACCCCCTCGTACCCCCACTCCCCGCCGACGATGCGGCGGGTGTCCTGACCATGGGGTGGTTCGAAGCCGTCGTCCTCGGCCTGGTCCAAGGCCTCACCGAGTTCCTGCCGATCTCCTCCAGCGCGCACCTGCGCATCGTCGGGTCGGCCTTCGGCTGGGACGACCCGGGCGCCGCGTTCACCGCCATCACCCAGATCGGCACCGAGTGCGCCGTCCTCCTCTACTTCCGCAGGAAGATCGGCCGGATCATCGGCACCTGGCTGCGGGCGCTGCGCGACCCGGCGCTGCGCAGGGACCCGGACGCCCGGATGGGCTGGCTGATCATCATCGGCAGCGTCCCGATCGTCGTCCTCGGGCTGCTGTTCCAGGACCAGATCGAGTCGACCTTCCGCGACCTGCGGATCATCGCCATCGCGCTGGTGGTCTTCTCGCTGATCCTGTTCTGGGCCGACCGGGTCGGCGGCACCCGCCGCGAGCTGCCCGACCTGACCGTCAAGCACGGCCTGGTGTTCGGGCTGGCGCAGGCGATGGCGCTGATCCCCGGGGTCTCCCGGTCCGGCGGCACCATCACCGCCGGCCGTTTCCTGGGCTACTCGCGCTCGGCCGCCGCCGAGTACTCCTTCCTGCTGGCCGTTCCCGCAGTGCTGGGCTCGGGGTTCTTCCAGGTCGTCGAGTCGCTGGACAGCGGGGTCGACTGGGGCCCGACGATCCTGGCCACCGTCATCGCCTTCGGCGTCGGCCTGGCGGTCATCTCGTGGCTGCTGCGCTACCTGACCCGGGGCAGCTTCACGCCGTTCGTCGTCTACCGGGTGGTGCTCGGCCTGACGCTGCTCGCGCTCGTCGGCGCCGGCGTCCTCGACCCCAGCTGAACGGCCCGCGCCTACTCTCGCCCAGGTGCGGAAGGACCCCCGAGCCCCCCGCCGCTCGCCCGCTCGCGTCGGGACCCTGCTCGGGGGCCGATCCAGGAGGCAAGCCCGATGACGACGGTCATCCTGCTCAGGCACGGCCGGACGACGGCCAACACCGCCGGCGTGCTCGCCGGCTGGACCCCCGGGGTCCAGCTCGACGACGCCGGGCAGGCCCAGGTGCAGGCGGTCGCGCAGCGGCTGGCCGGCGTACCGCTGGCCGCCGTGGTCAGCAGCCCGCTGGAACGCTGCCGGCAGACCGCCGGTGCCGTGGTCGCCGACCGCGACCTGGAGCTGCAGACCGACGACCGGCTCGGCGAGGCCCGGTACGGCGACTGGACCGGCCGGCCGATCAAGGAGCTGGCCAAGGAGCCGCTGTGGAGGGTCGTGCAGCAGCACCCCTCCGCGGCGGTCTTCCCCGGTCCGGAGGGGGAAGGGCTGGCGCAGACGCAGGCCCGCGCGGTCGCCGCCGTCCGGGAGTGGAACGCGGAGCTCGGGCCGGACGCCGTCTGGCTGGCCTGCAGCCACGGTGACGTGATCAAGGCGGTGCTGGCCGACGCGTTCGGCATGCACCTGGACTCCTTCCAGCGGATCGTCGTGGACCCGGCGTCGATCTCGGTCGTCAGCTACACCGACACCCGGCCGTTCGTGGCCCGGGTCAACGACACCGGCGGGGACGTCAGCGCGCTCATCCCGCCGAAGAAGAAGCGCAGTCGTCGCCGGACCTCCTCCGACGCCGTCGTCGGCGGCGGCGCGGGGTCCGGCGCCGCGTAACCTGATCTCGTGCCACGTCAGGTCTTCCTCTTCGACCGTCCCAGCCGGTTCGTCGCCGGCACCGTGGGCCAGCCCGGTGACCGCACCTTCTACCTGCAGGCCTCCGACGAGGCCGGCCGCACGATCAGCGTGGCGCTGGAGAAGTCGCAGGTGCAGGTCCTCGCCGACCGGATGAGCGAGCTGCTCGACGAGGTCGCCAACCGCGCCTCCGTCGTCGTCCCGCCCGAGGCCGACGTCGACGACCTCGAGCCGCTGACCGCGCCGGTCGACGAGGAGTTCCGGGTCGCCGCGATGGGCCTGGCCTGGGACGGCGAGGCCGACGCCGTCGTCGTCGAAGCCGTCGCCGCCGGCGAGGAGCCGATCGAGGAGGACGCGATCCTCTCCGACAGCGACGAGGGCCCGGATGCCCTCCGGGTGACGATCACCCCGGTCGCCGCCCGGGCGTTCGTGGCCCGCGCCCGCCGGGTCATCGCGGCCGGCCGGCCGGCCTGCCCGCTGTGCTCCATGCCGCTGGACCCCGCCGGGCACGTCTGCCCGCGGCAGAACGGCTACCGCCGCTGAGCCGGCGGGCCCGACGATGAACGCCTCCGAGCACGGACCCCAGCCCGACGACGAGATCCTCGACGACGACCTCGACTACGACGAGGACCTCGACGGGGACGACGACGTCCGCACGCTGGACGTGACCGCTCTGGACCACGGCGACCGCCGTGCCCCGGTCGGCCGCGCGGAGGTCGACACGCTGCTGCGCGACGGCGAGCTGGACATGGAGGGCCGGCTGCTCGACGCCAGCAACGTCACGCTGGTCGGCGCCATCCGCACGCAGACGCTGGCCGCGACCTGCGTCTACAAGCCGGTGGCGGGGGAGCGGCCGCTGTGGGACTTCCCCGACGGGACGCTAGCCGGCCGGGAGATCAGCGCCCACCTGGTGTCCGAGGCGACCGGCTGGTCGGTCGTCCCGCCGACGGTGCTCCGCGACGGCCCGTTCGGGCGCGGCATGGTGCAGCTGTGGATGGACGCCGACCCGAGCGTCGACCTGGCCGAGTTCGTCCGCCGCGACGACCCCGGGCTGCGCCGGATGGCCGTGTTCGACGCGGTGGTCAACAACGCCGACCGCAAGGGCGGGCACATCATCCCGATGACCGACGGGCACGTGTACGGCGTCGACCACGGGATCTGCTTCTCCGTCGACCCGAAGCTGCGCACCCTGCTGTGGCGCTGGGCCGGCCGGCCGCTGCTGCTGGAGCACGTCGCGGTGCTCGAGCAGCTGGCCGAGGACCTGCGCGGCGAGCTGGGGGAGCGGCTGCACGAGCACCTCACCCGCCGGGAGGTGCGGCGCACCCAGCAGCGCGTCGCCGACCTGCTGCGCACCCAGCTGCACCCGCAGCCCAGCGGCGAGTGGCCCGCGCTGCCCTGGCCGCCCTTCTGAGCTGTGCGCATGGTCATCCTCCGGATGACACCGCGGCCAGCAGCCGTCCCCGGCTCGCGCTGAGCCGTTGCCGCCGCTCGATCGCGGGAGCCTCCGGCCCCCACTCCTCCCGGCGAGCCGCTCCGCGGCGACCGCGGCCAGCAGCCGTCCCCGGCTCGCGCTGAGCCGTTGCCGCCGCTCGATCGCGGGAGCCTCCGGCCCCCACTCCTCCCGGCGAGCCGCTCCGCGGCGACCTAGCTCCGGCGCCGGGCCCCTCGCGGGTGTCGGTAGGAACTGCCAGGGTCCCGGGATGGCACACCGCAGCCGACTGGCCATCCTGCTGCTCGACCTGCCCCCGGAGCACCATGACGCCGGCCGCGGCTTCTGGTCCGCGGCCACCGGGCACGCCGTGGCGGCCGACGCCGCGGACGGCGACTGGAGCTCGCTGGGCAGCTTCGCGGACGGGCTCCACCTGAAGGTGCAGCGCACCGGTGCCGGCACCCCGCCGCGCTGGCACGTCGACATCGAGACCGACGACGTCGAGGCCGAGGTCGCCCGCCTGGAGGGTCTGGGTGCCCGCCGACTGGCCGACATGGGGCGGTTCTGGCAGATGACCGACCCGGCCGGGCTGGTGTTCTGCGTCGTTGGCGTCCAGACCGGCGACGAGTTCGACCGGCACGCCACCACCTGGCACTAGTCGGTGCCGGACTCCATGGCGGCCCGGTCGAGCAGCTCGTCGTGGGCGGAGATGCCGCCCCGGGAGGCGATCGCCTCGGCACCGCCCTCCTGGGTGGCGTCGATCAGCCCGGTGGCCGCGGCCTGGGCCGCGCCGATCGACGTCGGCGTGGAGCCGCCGACCATGCCCATCCGGGCGTACTGCTCCAGCTTGGCGCGGGAGTCGGCGATGTCCAGGTTGCGCATGGTCAGCTGGCCGATCCGGTCCAGCGGCCCGAAGGCGGAGTCCAGGGTCCGCTCCATCGACAGCTTGTCCGGGTGGTAGCTGAACGCCGGACCGGTGGTGTCCAGCACCGAGTAGTCCTCCCCCCGGCGCAGGCGCAGCGTCACCTCGCCGGTCACCGCCATGCCGACCCAGCGCTGCAGCGACTCGCGCAGCATCATCGCCTGCGGGTCCAGCCACCGGCCCTCGTACATCAGCCGGCCAAGGCGCCGGCCCTCGGTGTGGTAGCTGGCGAGGGTGTCCTCGTTGTGGATGGCGTTGACGAGCCGCTCGTAGGCGGCGTGCAGCAGCGCCATCCCGGGGGCCTCGTAGATGCCGCGGCTCTTGGCCTCGATGATCCGGTTCTCGATCTGGTCCGACATGCCCAGGCCGTGCCGGCCGCCGATCGCGTTGGCCTCGAGCACCAGGTCGACGGGGGAGTCGAACTCCTTGCCGTTGAGGGTCACCGGCCGGCCGTACTCGAAGCCGACCGTCACGTCCTCGGCGAGGATCTCCACCTCGGGGTCCCAGAACCGGACGCCCATGATCGGCTGCACCATCTCCACGGAGGCGTCCAGGTGCTCCAGCGCCTTGGCCTCGTGGGTGGCGCCCCAGATGTTGGCGTCGGTCGAGTAGGCCTTCTCCGCGCTGTCCCGGTAGGGCAGGCCGTGGGTGACCAGCCACTCGGACATCTCGGTGCGGCCACCCAGCTCGGTGACGAAGTCGGCGTCCAGCCACGGCTTGTAGATCCGCAGCGCCGGGTTGGCCAGCAGGCCGTAGCGGTAGAACCGCTCGATGTCGTTGCCCTTGTAGGTCGACCCGTCGCCCCAGATCTGGACGCCGTCCTCGAGCATGGCGCGCACCAGCAGGGTGCCGGTGACCGCCCGGCCCAGCGGGGTGGTGTTGAAGTAGCTGCGGCCCCCGGAGCGGATGTGGAACGCCCCGCAGGTCAGGGCGGCCAGGCCCTCCTCGACGAGGGCGGCCCGGCAGTCCACCAGCCGGGCGATCTCGGCCCCGTAGGTGCTGGCCCGGCCGGGTACCGAGCCGATGTCGGGCTCGTCGGCCTGGCCGATGTCGGCGGTGTAGGTGCAGGGCACCGCGCCGCGGTCGCGCATCCAGGCCACCGCCACCGAGGTGTCGAGACCACCGGAGAAGGCGATCCCGACGCGTTCGCCGACGGGCAGGGACGTGAGGACCTTGGACACGACAAGAAGTATGCACGGTGATGCATGACCATGCAAAGCCGGGTCGGTCAGGTCAGCGAGACGCTGGCCAGCAGCTCCTGCGCCCGGTCGGCGTCCCCGTCGACGGTCACGCTGGTCAGCGGGACGCGCCGCCAGGCCGCGAGCAGCAGGACACCCGCCGGCCCGGTGAGGGTGGCGACCGGCAGGTCGCCCGACCCGGCGAACAGCCGGCGCTGGGCGTCCGCGTCGACGGCGTGGAAGACCACCGGCTCGGCCCCGGCCGGCGGGCCGTCGGGGAGGGCGCCGGGGACCATGACCTCCAGCCACTCGTCGAGCCCGTCCAGGCCGACGTCGGCGGCGATGGGCGTGACCTCGCCGAGCACCTGCTCGGCGTCCACCCGGTGCACCGTCGCCTCCTGGGCCTGCCGGCGCAGCACGAACGCGACGTCCTGCTGGGGGGCCCAGGTCCACACCGGGTCGGCGGGGGCCGCCCGGGTCAGCGCGTCCTCGAGCTTCCGGGCCTGCTCGGCCAGGAACGCGGGCAGCTCGTCGTCGGCCGGACGGACCGGTTCGGGGTACCCGGCGGGCGAGCCGGCCCGGGTGCGTACCAGCCAGCCCCAGAAGTGCTGCACCTCGGCCAGGTGCCACACGAGGTCGGCGAGGTCCCAGTCCGGGCAGCCGGGGACGCGCGCCCGCCACCCGTGCCGGGCGCGCGCGGCCGTCGCCGCCGCGGCGAAGCGGGCGTTCTCCGCGCGCAGGACCTGCAGGTGCTCCTCGGGTGCCACCGGGCGTCCTCTCCCTCGACGGTCGGGCCGGGACCGACGCTAGGGGAGAGGTACGACGGGATCGGGTGCCCGTGCTCCCTGTCGGCGTCCGGAACTACGCTCCTGACGTGCTCTCCTGGCCCGCCCCGCTGCTCCCGACCCTGCCGGGTGCCGGCCCCGCCCTCCGGTTGTTCGACACCGCCCGCGGTGAGGTGGTCGAGACGACCCCGGGCCGGACGGCCCGGATGTACGTCTGCGGCATCACCCCCTACGACGCCACCCACCTCGGCCACGCCGCCACCTACCTGGCCTTCGACCTGGTCAACCGGGTCTGGCGGGACGCCCGGCACGCGGTGCACTACGTGCAGAACGTCACCGACGTCGACGACCCGCTGTTCGAGCGGGCTGATCGCGACGGCGAGGACTGGATCGTCCTGGGCATGCGCGAGACCGCGCTGTTCCGGGAGGACATGACCGCGCTGCGGGTGCTCCCGCCGGAGGACTACGTCGGCGCCGTCGAGGCGATCCCGCGGATCGTCGGGTACGTCGAGGCGCTCTGGGACGCCGGCCTGGCCTACTCCCTCGACGACGGCACCGGCGACGTCTACCACGACGTGGCGCAGGCGCCCGGCTTCGGCGCCGAGTCCGGCTACGACGAGGCGACGATGCTGCGGCTGTCCGCCGAGCGGGGCGGCGACCCGGACCGGTCCGGCAAGCGCAACCGGCTGGACCCGCTGCTGTGGCGCGGTGCCCGGGAGGGCGAGCCGAGCTGGCCCGGCCCGCGCGGGGTCGCCGGCCGGCCGGGCTGGCACATCGAGTGCGCCGCCATCGCGCTGGACACGATCGGCACCGGCTTCGACGTCCAGGGCGGTGGCAGCGACCTGGTCTTCCCGCACCACGAGTACTCCGCCGTCCACGCCGAGGCGCTCACCGCCACCAAGCCCTTCGCCCAGGCCTACGTGCACGCCGCGATGATCGGTCTGGACGGGGAGAAGATGAGCAAGAGCCGGGGCAACCTGGTCTTCGTCTCCCGGCTGCGCGGCGAGGGCGTGGACCCGATGGCCATCCGGCTGGCGCTGCTGTCCGGGCACTACCGCACCGACCGGGCCTGGACGCCGGACCTGCTCGACGCGGCGCTGCAGCGGCTGGACACCTGGCGCCGGGCAGTGTCCCTGCCGCTCGGCGCCCCCGCCGGCCCGGTGCTGGCCGCGGTGCGCGAGCGGCTGGCCGACGACCTGGACACCCCGGGGGCGATCGCGGCCGTCGACGCCTGGGCGGCGGCCAGCCTGGCCGAGGCGGAGTCCGGCAGCGCGGCACCGGTGGCCGAGGCGATCGACGACTGGGACGAGCAGTCACCTGCGGTGGTCCGCGACCTCGTGGACGCGTTGCTCGGCATCGCGCTGGCGCCGTGACCGGAGGCGGGCCGGTGTTCCGGCTGGCCGACCGTGCGGCCAGGGAGCGCGCGGAGGAGCAGCTGGCCCCGGCCGCCGCCCGCTCGGCCCGGACCCGGGGCCGGGCACGGCCGGAGCCGGAGGACGCGCTGCGGACGGCGTTCGAGCGGGACCGGGACCGGATCCTGCACGCCAAGGCGTTCCGCCGGCTCAAGCACAAGACCCAGGTCTTCCTGCACCCCGACGGCGACCACTTCGTCACCCGGCTCACCCACACCCTGCAGGTCACCCAGGTGGCCCGGTCGCTGGCCACCGCGCTGTCGCTGAACGAGACCCTGGCCGAGGCGATCGCGCTGGCCCACGACGTCGGCCACTCGCCGTTCGGCCACATCGGTGAGGAGGCCCTGGACCCCTACGTCGCCGGCGGCTGGCACCACGCCGCCCAGGGGGTGCGGATCGTCGAGGTGCTGGAGGACCTCAACCTCACCTGGGAGGTCCGCGACGGGGTGCGGGCGCACAGCTGGAAGATCACCCCGCCGCCGTCCACCCGGGAGGGCGAGTGCGTGCGCTACGCCGACCGGATCGGCTACCTCTCCCACGACGCGCTGGACGCGGTGCGGGCCGGGGTGCTGCGGGTCGGTGACCTGCCCGCCCGCGCGCGCACCGTCTTCGGGGAGCCCGGCAGCGCGATGGTCGGGTCGATGATCGACGCGGTCGTCGAGGGCAGCCTGTCGGCGGCGAACACCACCGGCGCCGTCGTGATGACCCCCGACGCGCTGGAGGCGATGGCCGAGCTGCGGGCCTTCATGTTCGCCCGGGTCTACGAGTCCGACACCGCGGCGGGGCAGAAGAACGTGGCGATCGACGTCATCCGCCGGCTGGTCGACCACCACCTCGCCCACCCCGACCTCATCCCGGCCAGCTACCGGGACACCGAGGCCGACGCGGTCACCCAGGTCGTCGACTACGTGACCGGGATGACCGACCGGTTCGCCCTCGCCACCCACGACCGGCTGTTCGACGACACCGCGGCGCTCCGCATGCGCCCGTTGTTGGGGCTCTGAGCACATTGCGATGCTGACGCGCCGCAGCGCGGCCAGGGGACGTCCCGGCTCGCGCGGAGCCGTTGCGTCGTCCCTGCGCGGAGGCCTCCGGCCCCCACTCGGGACGACCGAGCAACAACCCGCGTGGCTCAGTTGGGAGAACTTCCCCTCCTGCGGAGGTACCGCTCGAACTCCTTGGCGATCTGGTCGCCGTTGGCCTGGGAGAGGTCGCTCTGGGTGGCCCGCTCCTCCAGGGACCGCACGTACTCGACGACCTCGTCGTCTTCGCCGGCCATCTCGTCGACGGTCTTGACCCACTCGTCGGCCTGCTGCGGCAGCGTGCCCAGCGGCACGGTCACCTCCAGCACCTCCTCGACCCGGGTCAGCAGCGCCACCGTCGCCCGCGGGGACGGCGGCTGGGAGACGTAGTGCGGCACGGCGGCCCAGAAGCTCACCGCGGGCAGCCCGGCCTGCACGCAGGCGTCGGCGAAGACGCCGAGGATTCCGGTCGGCCCCTCGTACCGCGAGGTCTCCACGCCCCACTGGGCCGCGGACTCGGCGTCGTAGGCGGACCCGCTCACCGGGGTGGGCCGGGTGTGCGGCGTGTCGGCGAGGAGCGCGCCGAGGGCGACGACGGTGGTGACGCCGAGGTCCTGGCACAGCTCGATGAGCTCGTCGCAGAAGCTGCGCCAGCGCATGTTCGGCTCGATGCCGCGGATCAGGACGACGTGCCGGTCGCTGCCCGGCGGCTTGGTCACCGAGACCCGGGTGGTCGGCCACTCGACGCGCCGGGTGACGCCGTCGACCAGGGAGACGGTGGGCCGGTTGACCTGGAAGTCGTAGTAGTCCTCGGGGTCCAGCGCCGCGAGCAGGTCGGCGTCCCAGATCAGCTCCAGGTGCTCGACCGCGCCGGTGGCGGCGTCACCGGCGTCGTTCCACCCCTCGAATGCGACCACGACCACCGGGTCGTCCAGCTCGGGCAGGTCGTCTGCGACGGACTTGGGATCGATCACCCGTCGAGCCTACGTCGATCCGGTCGCCCGGCCGCTGCTCCGGGCCGTGGGGGTTGGGGGGCTGGACGGGAAGTGGGACGATGGGTGCTGTTCGAGGACGACGAGGCGCCGCAGCCCGTCGGAGTTGCCAGGGCCCTGGCGCCGGACGCCTCCGTGACCGTGCCCGACCGACGCCCGAGGACTGCCCCGTGCCCGAGTTCTCCCCGCCCGTCCCTGCCGAGCTCCGACCGGACGCCACCGCAGCGCTCACCGCGCAGCTGGCGCAGCGGATCATGATCCTGGACGGGGCCATGGGCACCGCGATCCAGCGCGACCGGCCGGACGAGGCGGGCTACCGGGGGGAGCGCTTCGCGGACTGGCCCACCGACGTGCAGGGCAACAACGACCTGCTCAGCCTCACCGCCCCGCAGGTGATCACCACGATCCACCGCGAGTACCTCGAGGCCGGCGCCGACCTGCTGGAGACCAACACCTTCAACGCCACCCGCATCTCGCTGGCCGACTACGGCATGTCCCACCTGGCCTACGAGATCAACGTGGCCTCGGCCCGGCTGGCCCGCGCCGAGTGCGACGCGATGACCGCGCGCACGCCGGACCGGCCGCGGTACGTCGTCGGCGCGATCGGCCCGACGAGCCGGACGGCGTCCATCTCGCCCGACGTGAACGACCCCGGCGCCCGCAACGTCACCTTCGACGAGCTGGCCGAGGCCTACCTCGAGCAGGCCAACGGGCTGGTCGACGGCGGTTCGGACGTGCTGCTGGTCGAAACGATCTTCGACACGCTGAACGCCAAGGCCGCCGTCTTCGCCCTGGAGACGCTGTTCGAGCAGCGTGGCCGCCGCTGGCCGGTGATGATCTCCGGCACGATCACCGACGCGTCGGGGCGCACGCTGTCCGGCCAGGTCACCGAGGCGTTCTGGCACTCCGTCCGGCACGCGCAGCCCCTGTTGGTGGGGCTCAACTGCGCGCTCGGTGCCAAGGAGATGCGGCCCTACATCGCCGAGATCTCCCGGGTCGCCGGCACGTTCGTGTCCTGCTACCCGAACGCCGGGCTGCCCAACGCCTTCGGCGAGTACGACGAGGCGCCCGAGGAGACCGCGGGGATCCTCGAGGAGTTCGCCGGCGCCGGGTTCGTGAACCTGGTCGGCGGCTGCTGCGGCACGACCCCCGCGCACATCGCTGCGATCGCCCGGGCCGTCGAGGGCAAGGAGCCGCGCACGCCCGTGGAGGTCCGCCCCGCGCTCCGGCTGTCCGGGCTCGAGCCGGTCACCATCGACGAGGACTCGCTGTTCGTCAACGTCGGTGAGCGGACGAACATCACCGGTTCCGCCCGCTTCCGGAACCTGATCAAGGCCGGCGACTACCCGGCCGCGCTCGCGGTGGCCCGGCAGCAGGTCGAGGCCGGCGCCCAGGTCATCGACGTCAACATGGACGAGGGGATGATCGACGGCGTCGCGGCGATGGACCGCTTCACCAAGCTGATCGCCTCCGAGCCCGACATCTGCCGGGTCCCCACGATGATCGACTCCTCCAAGTGGGACGTCATCGAGGCGGGGCTGAAGAACGTCCAGGGCAAGGCCATCGTCAACTCGATCTCGCTGAAGAACGGCGAGGAGGAGTTCCTCCACCACGCCCGGCTGTGCCGCAGGTACGGCGCCGCGGTCGTCGTGATGGCCTTCGACGAGGACGGGCAGGGCGACACCCTCGAGCGCCGCACGCAGATCTGCCGGCGTGCCTACGACATCCTCGTCGACCAGGTGGGCTTCCCGGCCGAGGAGATCATCTTCGATCCGAACATCTTCGCGGTCGCCACCGGCATCGAGGAGCACGCGAACTACGGCCTGGACTTCATCGAGGCCACCCGGTGGATCAAGCAGAACCTGCCCGGCGCCCTGGTCTCCGGCGGCGTCTCCAACGTCTCGTTCTCCTTCCGCGGCAACAACCCGGTGCGCGAGGCGATCCACTCCGTCTTCCTCTACCACGCCATCGCGGCCGGGCTGGACATGGCGATCGTGAACGCCGGGCAGCTCGAGGTGTACAGCGAGGTGCCCGAGCTGCTGCGCGACCGCATCGAGGACGTGATCCTCAACCGCCGACCGGACAGCACCGAGCGCCTGCTGGAGATCGCCGCAGACTTCGCCGGCGACGGGTCGGTCAAGGAGGCGGCCACGGAGGAGTGGCGGGCGCTGCCGGTCGGCGAGCGGATCACCCACGCCCTGGTCAAGGGCATCGACGCGTTCGTCACCGAGGACACCGAGGAGCTGCGCGCCCTGATCAGCGACCGCGGTGGGCGGCCGATCGAGGTCATCGAGGGCCCGCTGATGGACGGCATGAACGTGGTCGGTGACCTGTTCGGCGCGGGGAAGATGTTCCTGCCCCAGGTGGTCAAGTCCGCCCGGGTGATGAAGAAGGCCGTCGCCCACCTGATCCCGTTCATCGAGGCCGAGAAGCAGCCCGGGGACGCCGAGCGCAGCAACGGCAAGGTCGTGATGGCGACGGCCAAGGGCGACGTCCACGACATCGGCAAGAACATCGTCGGCGTCGTCCTGCAGTGCAACAACTACGACGTCGTCGACCTGGGTGTCATGGTCCCGGCGCAGAAGATCCTGGACACCGCCAAGGCGGAGGGCGCCGACATCATCGGGCTGTCCGGGCTGATCACGCCGTCCCTGGACGAGATGGTCAACCTGGCCACCGAGATGGAGCGGCAGGGGTTCGAGGTGCCGCTGCTCGTCGGCGGGGCGACGACGTCGCGCGCGCACACCGCGGTCAAGATCGCGCAGAAGTACCACGGGCCGGTGGTCTGGGTGAAGGACGCCTCACGGTCCGTGCCGGTCGTCGCCGCCCTGCTGTCCGACGAGCAGCGGCCCGCGCTGCTGGCGGAGACCGAGGCCGACTACGCGGCGCTGCGCGAGCGGCACGCGGCCCGCACCGACGCCCGCACGTTGCTGCCGCTGGCCACCGCGCGGTCGCTGGCGCCGGCGATCGACTGGAGCGACTACTCCCCGCCCCGGCCACGGATGCTGCTGCAGCAGGCCCGGGACGTGTGCACCGGACCGGACTGCGACCACCGGCACGGCCGGGCGACCCAGTTCGTGAAGACCCTCACCGACTACCCGCTGTCGGAGCTGCGCGGCTACATCGACTGGCAGCCCTTCTTCAACGCCTGGGAGATGCGCGGGCGGTTCCCCGACATCCTCAACAACCCGACCACGGGGGAGGCGGCCCGCCGGCTGTACGAGGACGCCCAGGCGATGCTGGACCGGGTCATCGAGGAGAGGTGGCTGCAGGCCAACGGCGTCTTCGGGCTGTTCCCGGCCAACCAGGTCGACGGCGAGGACATCGAGGTCTACACCGACGAGACCCGGACCGCCGTCCGGACGACGTTGCACCAGCTGCGGCAGCAGACCGAGGGCCGGGACGGCTCGGCGCGCAAGTCGCTGGCCGACTTCGTGGCGCCCCGGGAGACCGGGCTGCGTGACCACGTCGGCGCTTTCGCGGTCACCGCGGGCCTCGGTTCGATCGAGCGCGTCCAGCAGTTCAAGAAGGACAACGACGACTACAGCGCGATCCTGCTCGAGTCACTCGCCGACCGGCTCGCCGAGGCCTTCGCCGAGCGGCTGCAGGAGCGGGTGCGCAAGGAGTTCTGGGCCTACGCCCCGGACGAGTCGCTGGACGCCGACGGGCTGCTCGCCGAGGCCTACACCGGGATCCGCCCCGCGCCCGGTTACCCGGCCTGCCCCGAGCACACCGAGAAGCAGACGATCTGGGAACTGCTCGACGTCGAGGCCGCCACCGGCATCCAGCTCACCGAGAGCATGGCCATGTGGCCGGGTGCCTCGGTGAGCGGGCTGTACTTCTCCCACCCGCGGTCGCGGTACTTCGTGCTCGGCCGGCTCGGCCGGGACCAGGTCGAGGACTACGCCCGGCGCAAGGGCTGGACGGTCGCGGAGGCGGAGCGGTGGCTCTCCCCGAACCTGGGCTACCGGACCGAGGACGAATGAACGACGACTCGTTACAGCCACTGGAGGCAGTGCTGTTCGACATGGACGGCACGCTCGTGGAGACCGAAGAGCTGTGGGGGGAGGCGCTGTCCGCGCTCGCCCGGCAGCTCGGGGGTGAGCTGTCCGCCGGCGCCCGGGGGCGCACGGTGGGCACGTCCATGCCGGTGGCGATGGGGATCCTCTACGCGGACCTGGGCGTCACCCGGGGTCACCGGCAGCGCACGGACGACGCCCGCTGGGTCGAGGACCAGACCGCGGCGCTGATGGGCAGTCGCGGCATCCCGTGGCGCCCGGGCGCCCGCGAGCTGCTGACCGCCGTCCGGGACGCCGGCCTGGCCACCGCGCTGGTCACCACCACGCCCCGGCGGATCGCCACCATCGTGCTGGACCGGATCGCCGCCGAGCTGGGGCACCTGCCCTTCGACGTCACCGTCTGCGGCGACGAGGTGCCGGCCCGCAAGCCGGACCCGGCGCCCTACCGGCAGGCGATGGCCGCGCTGGGGGTCGACCCCCGGTCGAGCCTCGTGGTCGAGGACTCCACCGCCGGCGTCACCGCCGGTCTGGCCGCGGGCGCCACCGTGCTGGGCGTCCCGTCGTTGCAGTCACTGGAACGTCGGCCCGGTCTGGTACTGCGGGACTCCCTCGTCGGCCTGACCGTCGCCGACCTCGCGGAGCTGCTCGACGACGGCGCGGCGGTCGAGCTGCCCGCCTGAGCCGGGTGGCTCGGTGAAGGAGGTGACCTCTCGGTCCGGGTCAACCGTCGCGGTCGTGTCCGGCCGCCGGCAGGTCAGGAGTCGGCCGCCTGCAGGTCGGCGAGTGCCTGGTGCCCGGCCTCGGTCACCTGGAGCGCCCGGGGCAGGCCGTCGACCCGCTGGACCCAGCCGGAGGCCAGGGCCCGGAGCAGCAGCGCGGCCCCGAGCTGCCCACCCAGGTGGCTGCGCCGCTCGGTCCAGTCCAGGCACTCCCGGACCTCGGGTCGACGACCGCCGGACGCGGGGCCGGGGAGCGCGCCGCCGGCGGCGAACCACCGCCGCCCCTCCTGGGTGACCACCAGCCCGCCGTCCGCGCTGAGCCGGCCACCGGCGAGCAGCGTGTCGTACAGCGCCACCCCCCAGCGACCGGCCAGGTGGTCGTAGCAGGTCCGGGCCTCGGCCAGCCGGGTGTCCGCCCGTGCGCGGCGCAGGGACGACGGCACGACGCGTTCCCCCACCGCGGCCCCCAGGCCCTCGATCACCGCGGCGACGTCCGCCCCGGCCAGCTGCAGGTACCGCGATCGGCCCTGCCGACGCTCGACCAGCAGACCGGCCCGCACCAGCGCGGTCAGGTGCTCGCTCGCGGTCGACCGGGCGACGCCGACGTGGTGGGCCAGCTCGGTGGCGGTCCAGGCGCGGCCGTCCATCAACGCCAGGCACACGGCGACCCGGCTGCGGTCGGCGAGCACCCCGGCGAAGCGGGCGAGGGACTCGGCGGACAGGGGCACCTGTCCATCCTGGAGCACGATTCGGCCCCGGCCGAACAGTCGGGACGCCACGCTGAGGGCATGCGCCTGCTGCCTCCCGCCGTCCTCGTGGACCCGGGCTACCGGGTTCCCGCCGCGCCGGCCGCGTCCGGCGGGCTGGCCTGGTTGCGGGCGTCGGTGCCCCGCTTCTGCGACGGGGAGGTGCACACCCGTCGCCGCGCGCTCGTCGAGCGCTGGGTGACCGGGGTCGAACACGCGCCGGACCCGGGAGCGGATCCGACGACCGTCCTGCTCCAGGCGCTGGGGCTGCCCCCGGACTGCCTGCCCGACGTCAAACTGGTGGCGGCGGCCTACCAGCCGCACGCCGCGCAGTCGGCCGGGGCCGACGCGGCGACCGACCGGCTGGTCGCACGATGCGGCGGACGCACCGAGGTGGCGGCGGCGCGGATCTGCGTCGTGGTCCAGGCCCACGCCGCGCTGCGGGCGCTGCGCGCGCAGGTCCAGGCGGGAACCGACGGTCCACCCGTCCCCGTCACCCGCCGGGTCGACCCGGCGGGCGACACGGTCGAGGTCGACCTGACCGACGCGCCCTTCGGCGCCGGACCGCACAGCTGCCCCGGCCGGACGATCGCGGAGAGCTGGGCCGCCGCCTGGCGGGCGGTGGAGGCGCGGTGACGAGGGACCTGGCCGTCCTGCGGGCCACGTTCGCCGAGCTGCACCGGGGCCCGCAGCCACTCCTGCTGCCCAACGCCTGGGACGTCGCGTCGGCGCTGGCCCTGGTGGCCGACGGGCACCCCGCCGTCGGGACGACGAGCCTGGGCATCGCGGCTGCGGCCGGGCACCCGGACGCCAGCCGGGCGGTGCGCCGGCGCACCGAGGAGCTGGTCACCCAGCTCGCGGAGCTGCCGGTGCCGGTGACCGTGGACCTGGAGGACGGCTTCGCCGACGACCCGGCCGAGGTCGCCGAGCTCGTGGCCGGCCTGCCGGTCGCCGGGGTCAACCTGGAGGACAGCACCGGCGGGCGGCTGACCGACCCGGCCCGGCACGCCGCCCGGCTGACCGCGGTGAAGGAGGCCTGCCCGTCGGTCTTCGTCAACGCCCGGGTGGACACGTTCTGGCTGGGCCGGGCAGGACTGGCCGAGACGCTCGCCCGGGCCGAGCGGTACGTGGCGGCCGGCGCCGACGGGGTGTTCGTGCCGGGCCGGCTCACCGAGCTCGAGATCGACGCGCTGACCAGTGCCCTACCGGTGCCGGTCAACGTCCTGGCGAGCGGCGACCACACGCTGCCCCGGCTCGGGGAGCTGGGCGTACGCCGGGTGAGCACCGGCTCGCTGCTGTTCCGGGCGTCCCTGGACGCGGCCGTCGCGGTGGCCCGCAGCCTGCAGGACGGCCGGCTCGCGCCGGCCGCCACCTCCTACGCCGAGGTCGACCGCCGCAGCTCGGCCGGCATCACACCGGAGTGACCGGGAGGGTGGTGCGCCAGCCGGCCGCCGCGGCCGCATCGGCCGGGAATGGCGGCGGGGTCCCGCCGAACGCCGGGCAGAGCGCCTGGTGGTCGCACCAGCTGCACAGCCGGGTCTTGTTCGCGCGGAAGTCGCCGGTGGCCACAGCCCGCTCGATCGCCGCCCAGATCGCCTGCAGGGTCCGCTCGAAGCGCAGCAGCTCCGCCTCGTCGGGGGAGTAGGTCAGCGCGTCGCCGTCCTTGAGGTAGAGCAGCTTCAGCTGCGCGGCGACCACCCCGCGGGTGCGCCACAGCACCAGTGCGTAGAACTTCATCTGGAACAGCGCCTTGGCCTCGAACGCCTCGCGGGGCACCGCGCCGGTCTTGTAGTCCACGACCCGCAGGGCACCGGTGGGCGCGACGTCGAGCCGGTCGACGAACCCGCGCAGCAGCAGCCCGTCGGGCAACGTGACCTCGACCAGCTCCTCGCGGCCGTGCGGCTGGATGCGGGTCGGGTCCTCGAGCCGGAAGTAGGTCTCCACCAGCTGCCCGGCCGAGGCGAGCCAGGCCTCCAGACCCTCGTCGACAGAGGGCTCGGCGCCCTCGGTGGGCGGGGCCGGCTCGAACAGCTCGGCGATGCCCGGCTCCTCGCGCAGCTCCGCCCAGGCAGGCGCCACCAGCGTCTGGGCCGCCTCGACGGTGCGCTGCGCCGGGGGGAGGTCGTAGAGCTTCTCCAGCACGGCGTGCACCAGCGTCCCGCGGACCGCGGCCTTCGACTTCTTCTCCGGCAGCCGGTCGATGGTGCGGAACCGGTACAGCAGCGGGCAGGACTTGAAGTCGGCGGCCCGGGAGGGGGACAGGGACGGGCGGCGCGGGGCCGCGTCGGCCGCCGTCGTCCGCTCCGGAACGGGGTCCACGGTCTGCTCGGTCGCCAGCGTCGCCGTCATGGGCCCGAGGTTAGGTGGTGCCTCCGACAGTTCCGGGTGTGCGCGCCGGGACCACCGCCGATCGCCGTCCGTACCCTCGTCGCACGTGGACGTACAGCAGCAGCACCCGGCCGACCAGACCCCGACCCCCGGCGAGGTGCTCGCCGACCTGCCGGTGGAGCCGGTCGTGGCGGCCGGGGAGCCGGCGCCGACCGAGGCCCGCGAGCCGGTCGAGGGGGCCTTCCGGGTCGGCGACCGGGTTCAGCTGACCGACCCCAAGGGCCGGCACCACACCGTCGTGCTGACCCCGGGCAAGGAGTTCCACACCCACCGCGGCGCGATCAGCCACGACGAGCTGATCGGTGCGCCCGAGGGGTCCGTCGTCCACTCGACCGCGAACACCGGGTACCTGGCGCTGCGCCCGCTGCTGGCCGACTTCGTGCTCTCCATGCCCCGCGGGGCGCAGGTCATCTACCCCAAGGACGCCGCACAGATCGTCGGGTTCGGCGACATCGGCCCCGGCATGCGGGTGCTGGAGGCCGGTGCCGGGTCCGGTGCGCTGAGCTGCTCGCTGCTGCGCGCGGTGGGGGAGCACGGCACGCTGACCAGCTACGAGCGCCGCGAGGACTTCGCCGACGTCGCGCGGGGCAACGTCGGGGCGTTCTTCGGCGAGGTGCCGGCCAACTGGTCGCTGCGGCTGGGCGACCTGGACCAGCACCCGGCCACCGAGGTGGTCGACCGGGTCGTCCTGGACATGCTCGAGCCCTGGGCGGTGCTGCCCACCGTGGCCGCCGCACTGCGCCCGGGCGGCGTCCTGGTCGGGTACGTGGCCACGACGACGCAGCTGTCGGCCTACGTGGAGGCGTTGCGGGCGCAGGGCGTGTGGACCGAGCCCTACGCCTGGGAGACCCTGCTGCGGCCCTGGCACGCCGAGGGCCTCGCCGTCCGGCCGGAGCACCGGATGGTCGCCCACACCGCCTTCCTCGTCACCGCCCGGAGGCTCGCCGAGGGGGCCGTCGCGCCGATGCGGCAGCGCCGCAAGAAGCTGGTCTGACCGGGCCTTTGTTTGCCGCCGGATGACGGGGGGATGACGTCGTGGACCATCGGACGCGGGCGTTGCGCAGGGTGCGGCGTCGTCGGTGCTCGCGTGTATAGATTGGCTTCCTGGCCCCCGATGGTGTGCGGAGGTGCGCGATGACCGTGGGTCCCGACGAGTTCCGAGCGCGACGTGAGCGTGACGTCGCCTCGCTGGTCAGCCAGATCTCCTACCTCGAGGAGGAGATCGGGCTGCTGCGACGCAAGGTGTCCGACAGCCCGCGCCAGGTGCGCGCGCTGGAGGAGCGGCTCGCCGAGGCGGAGGGCCGCGCGGCCTTCCTGTCCGAGCGGAACGACAAGCTGGCCGGCACGCTGCGCGAGGCGCGCGAGCAACTCGTCACGCTGAAGGAGGAGGTCGAGAGGCTCGGCCAGCCGCCGTCCGGTTACGGCATCTTCCTGGAGCGCTTCGAGGACGGCACCGTCGACGTGTTCACCGGCGGCCGCAAGCTGCGGGTGTCGGTGTCCCCGACGATCGAGGTCGAGGAGCTGCTGCACGGCCAGGAGGTCATGCTCAACGAGGCGATGAACGTCGTGGCCGCCCGGGGCTTCGAGCGGGCCGGCGACGTGGTGATGCTCAAGGAGCTGCTCGAGCCGCTGCCGGGCATCCCGCGCCGCGCGCTGGTCATCGGGCACACCGACGAGGAGCGGGTGGTCTACCTCGCCGACTCCCTGGAGGGCCAGCCGCTGCGCAGCGGTGACTCGCTGCTGCTGGAGACCCGGTCGGGCTACGTCTACGAGCGGATCCCCAAGAGCGAGGTCGAGGAGCTCATCCTCGAGGAGGTCCCCGACATCGACTACTCCGACATCGGTGGCCTGTCCCGGCAGATCGAGCAGATCCGCGACGCGGTCGAGCTGCCGTTCCTGCACGCCGACCTGTTCCGCGAGTACGAGCTGCGGCCGCCGAAGGGGATCCTGCTCTACGGGCCGCCCGGGTGCGGCAAGACGCTGATCGCCAAGGCGGTGGCCAACTCGCTGGCCAAGAAGGTCGCCGAGATGAACGGCGACGACGACCGGAGCCAGGGGAAGTCCTTCTTCCTCAACATCAAGGGCCCGGAGCTGCTCAACAAGTACGTCGGCGAGACCGAGCGGCACATCCGCCTGGTGTTCCAGCGGGCCCGGGAGAAGGCCAGCGAGGGCACGCCGGTCATCGTGTTCTTCGACGAGATGGACTCCATCTTCCGGACCCGCGGGTCCGGGGTGTCCTCCGACGTGGAGAGCACGATCGTCCCGCAGCTGCTCAGCGAGATCGACGGGGTCGAGGGGCTGGAGAACGTCATCGTCATCGGCGCCTCCAACCGCGAGGACATGATCGACCCGGCCATCCTGCGGCCCGGCCGGCTGGACGTGAAGATCAAGATCGAGCGGCCCGACGCCGAGGCGGCCCGGGACATCTTCAGCAAGTACCTGACGACGACGCTGCCGATCCACACCGACGACCTGGCCGAGCACGGCGGCAGCCGCGAGGCGACGATCGCCGGCATGATCCAGAGCACCGTCGAGCGGATGTACACCGAGACGGAGGAGAACCGCTTCCTGGAGGTCACCTACGCCAACGGTGACAAGGAGGTCCTGTACTTCAAGGACTTCAACTCCGGCGCGATGCTGCAGAACATCGTCGACCGGGCCAAGAAGATGGCGATCAAGGACCGGCTGGAGACCGGCGTCGGGGGCCTGCGGGTCGGGCACCTGATGGCGGCGTGCGTGGACGAGTTCAAGGAGAACGAGGACCTGCCCAACACGACCAACCCCGACGACTGGGCGCGGATCTCGGGGAAGAAGGGCGAGCGGATCGTCTACATCCGCACGCTCATCAGCGGCAAGGGCCCGGAGAGCGGCCGGGCCATCGACACCGCGACCAACACCGGGCAGTACCTGTAGCGACCAGCGCCTCGACCGGCCCCTGCTGCTCCCGCGGCAGGGGCCGGTCGTCGTCCGTGCGCTGCCCACCGGCCCGTTCCGCGCGCCGCCTAACCTGAGGCCATGAGCGTGCGACGGGTGATGGGCACCGAACTCGAGTACGGGATCTCCGTGCCGGGGCAGCCGGGTGCGAACCCGACGACGCTGTCGAGCCAGGTGGTGAACGCCTGGGCCGTGGCCGAGGCGCCGACGCCCCGACGGCCGCGGTGGGACTTCGAGGAGGAGTCGCCGCTGCGCGACGCCCGGGGGTTCGACCTGTCGCCGGCGAACGCGCTGGACCACAACGACCTCGACGACGACGCCGGGATGGCCAACGTCATCCTGACCAACGGCGCCCGGCTCTACGTCGACCACGCGCACCCGGAGTACTCCACGCCGGAGGTCACCAACCCGCGCGACGTCGTCCTCTGGGACAAGGCGGGGGAGAAGATCATGGCCGAGGCGGCCCGCCGCGCGGCCCGGGTCCCCGGCACCCAGCCCATCCAGCTGTACAAGAACAACACCGACGGCAAGGGCGCCTCGTACGGCTCGCACGAGAACTACCTGATGGACCGCCGGACGCCGTTCATCGACATCATCCGCGGCCTGATCCCGTTCTTCGTGACCCGCCAGGTGTTCGCCGGGGCCGGCCGGGTGGGCATCGGCACCGAGGGGCGCACCCAGGGGTTCCAGCTCTCCCAGCGGGCGGACTTCTTCGAGGTCGAGGTGGGGCTGGAGACGACGCTCAAGCGGCCCATCATCAACACCCGGGACGAGCCGCACGCCGACGCCGACAAGTACCGCCGGCTGCACGTGATCATCGGCGACGCCAACCTCGCGGAGCTGTCCACCTACCTCAAGGTCGGGACGGCCTCGCTGGTCCTGGCCATGATCGAGGCCCGGGCGCTGACCCAGGACCTCACGATCGAGGAGCCGGTCGACGCGCTGCAGGCCGTCAGCCACGACCCGTCGCTGACCCACCGGGTGCGGCTCCGCGACGGCCGGCGGCTGACCGCCCTCGAGGTGCAGCAGGAGTACCTGGCCATGGCCAGGCAGTTCGTGGCGGACACCGGCGAGGACGACGAGCAGACCGCCGACGTGCTGCGGCGCTGGGCCGAGGTGCTCGAGGACCTGGCCGTCGACCCGATGCGGCTGGCCGACCGGCTGGACTGGCCGGCCAAGCTGCGGCTGCTCGAGGGCTACCGGCAGCGCGACGGCCTCCAGTGGGGCGATGCCCGGCTCAAGCTGGTCGACCTGCAGTACTCCGACGTGCGGCCGGACAAGGGGCTCTACCACCGGCTGGTCGCCCGCGGGTCGATGCAGCGGCTGCTCACCGACGAGGAGGTCACCCGGGCGATGACCCACCCGCCGGTCGACACCCGGGCGTTCTTCCGCGGCGAGTGCCTGCGGCGCTACCCCGCCCAGGTGGCGGCGGCCTCCTGGGACTCGGTCGTCTTCGACGTCGGCCGGGAGAACCTGGTCCGCATCCCGACCATGGAGCCGCTGCGCGGTACCCGCGAGCACGTCGGCGCGCTGTTCGACTCCACGTCGTCAGCGGCCGAGCTCGTGGACACCATCACCGGCGGCTGATCCGGCGCCGGAGCGGGACGTCGTCCGCCCGGTCGCCCGGTTGCCGTCGGCCGGTCCGCCGGAAGGCCTGGTTGAACGCGGCTACGACATGCACCGCTCGACCGACCCGGGCCCCAGTCGCCTCGTCCAGCGCCCTCGACGCTGCGAAGGCGCGGAGGCGCGCCGCGACCGACCCAGGTGGCGACATCCCCTCGTCCACGACAGGACGACGCCGAACTGTCACACCGCGCGGGTAACTTCAGCTCCAGTACCGACCCAGCACCGAGCTCAGGAGGACGAGATGGCCACCAGGGACACCGGCGGGCAGCAGCGGGCCACGCGGTCGCGTGAGGAGACCGAGGAGGTCGAGGCGTCGGTCGACACCGACGTCTCCGAGCGCACCAAGGAAGTGACCGAGGACGTCGATTCCCTTCTCGACGAGATCGACGGGGTGCTCGAGGAGAATGCCGAGGAGTTCGTTCGAGCGTACGTTCAGAAGGGCGGGGAGTGATCGCCTCACTACTTTCAGTAACCGATGAAGACCTGTCCTGAGTGTGGCGAGGAGAAGTCGGAGAGCGCTTTCGGCCGGAACCGCACGATGGCGGACGGCCTCTCCTACTACTGCTTGGCCTGCAACCGACGGCGTAGCAGTGCCTGGTACCGGAAGTCTCGAGCAGCCCAGGGGCGGGTGGTGCGGGATCTGTCCTGGGTCCCCGAGGGTTTCCGGTGGTGTCCAACCTGCCAGCAGGCAGTAGCGCACGCCGACTTCTCGCGGAACGCGCGCAAGCCGTCGGGGTTCGGAAGCATGTGTCGGGCGTGCAAGCGTCGCTCCAGCAACGAGGCGTACTGGCGGCGCCAGTACGGCCTGAGCAAGAGCCAGGTCGACCAGATGCGACGCGCACAGTCGGACCGATGCGCCATCTGTGGCGATCCGGGACCTGAGCACCTGGATCACGATCATGAATCGGGGAAGGTCAGGTCCCTGCTCTGCCAGCGGTGCAACTTCGGGCTGGGCCTGTACCGGGACGACCCGCAACTCCTGCGCCTCGCCGCCCAGTACGTGGAGCGACACCGTGACGTCGCGCGGCCCGATCGCCCTCGGCCCTGCGAGCGGCGTCGACCGCAGGTGACGGCCCGGGCCGGCACCCCGCCGGTAGGGTCGCACCGACGTCCGCCGGTGACCCGGCGGACGGGTCTGTGCAGTCGAGGCCGCGCACTGCTGGCGGCGAGAGAGGTGGATGGGTGAGCGACACGTCAGCTGCCCGGAGCGGGTTCACCCCCGCCTATCTGGACCGGGTGGGCTCCTCGTTCACCGACTTCCTGGGCACTACCGCCCCCGACCTGCTGCCCGGACGGCGCACGCTCCCGGCCATGTCGGCTGCCGAGCTCGCTCCGCACGGCACCACGATCGTCTCGGTCACCTTCGACGGCGGCGTCCTGATGGGCGGCGACCGGCGGGCGACCATGGGCAACCTGATCTCCAGCCGGGACATCGAGAAGGTCTACGCGGCGGACTCCTGGTCGGTCATCGGCATCGCCGGGGCCGCGGGCATCGCGATCGAGATGGTCCGGCTGTACCAGGTCGAGCTCGAGCACTACGAGAAGATCGAGGGGATGACGATGTCCCTCGACGGCAAGGCCAACCGCCTCGCCGGGATGATCCGAGGCAACCTCGGTGCGGCGATGCAGGGCCTGGCCGTCGTCCCGCTCTTCGCCGGGTACGACCTCGACGCCGCCGCAGGTGCCAGCCCGGGCCGCATCTTCAGCTACGACGTCACCGGCGGGAACTACGAGGAGCGGGGCTACGCCTCCGTCGGTTCCGGCTCGTTGTTCGCCAAGAACTCGCTGAAGAAGACCTGGCGCGCCGGGTTGTCCGCCGACGCCGCCACGCGTGCGCTGGTCGAGGCCCTCTACGACGCCGCCGACGACGACTCCGCCACCGGCGGTCCCGACCCCGTCCGGCGGCTCTACCCCATCGTGTACCGGGTCGACGCCGAGGGCGCCGTCCGGCTGACCGACGACGAGGTCGCCGCCGTCGCCGAGGCCATCGTCGCCGACCGGGCCGCCGCCGAGCGGGAGGGCTGAGCCATGACCATGCCGTACTACGCCTCCGCCGAGCAGGTCATGCGGGACCGCTCGGAGTACGCCCGCAAGGGCATCTCCCGCGGTCGCAGCGTTGCCGTGCTCACCTACGCCGACGGCGTCCTGTTCATCGCCGAGAACCCCAGCTCCACCCTGCACAAGGTCAGCGAGCTCTACGACCGGGTCGGCTTCGCCGCCGTCGGCCGGTACTCGGAGTTCGAGAGCCTCCGGGTCGCCGGCATCCGGCTCGCCGACGTCCGCGGCTACTCCTACAACCGCCGCGACGTCACCGGCCGGGTCATCGCGAACGCCTACGCGCAGACCCTCGGTGAGGTCTTCACCCAGCAGATGAAGCCCTTCGAGGTGGAGCTCTGCGTCGCCGAGGTGGGTGACACCCCGGAGTCCGACCAGCTCTACCGGCTGACCTTCGACGGGTCGATCGTCGACGAGCCCGACTTCGTCGTCATGGGCGGCCAGGCCGACGCGGTCACCGCCAACCTGCGCCAGCACTTCACCCACGGACTCGGCCTGGCCGAGGCGCTGCGGGCGGGCGTGCAGGCGCTGTCCGCGGTCAGCCCGTCGACGTCGGCCAACGGGGGAGAGCGCGAGCAGCTCCCAGCCGCGCAGCTCGAGGTCGCCGTGCTCGACCGGCGCCGTCCGAAGCGGGCCTTCCGTCGGGTCGTCGGCGCCGCGCTGGCCGCCCTGCTCGCCGACCAGCCGGCCCCCGACGAGGCAGCCCCTGCCGAGGCGGCGGCCGGCCATGCGCCCAGCGCGCCGGCGCCGGGGACCCCGCCGGGCCTGGGTGACCCGGCCGCGATCGACACCGCCGGCGGCACCGAGGAGGCCTCAGCCCAGCCGACAACGCAGGACGGCGTCGGCGGCGGCACCGACGGCAGCAGCACGAGCGGCGAGCAGTGAGCGGCGCGGCGCGCTCGGGACACGAGCCGAGCGCGCTGCGGACGCCTAGGCTCGGGGAGGTGGAACGACGGATCTTCGGCATCGAGACCGAGTACGGCGTCACGTGCACCTTCAAGGGGCAGCGACGCCTCTCACCTGACGAGGTGGCGCGCTACCTGTTCCGCCGCGTCGTCTCCTGGGGGCGCAGCTCCAACGTGTTCCTGCGCAACGGCTCTCGGCTCTACCTCGACGTGGGCAGCCACCCCGAGTACGCCACCGCCGAGTGCGACGACGTCACCGAGCTCGTCGTCCACGACAAGGCGGGGGAGCGGATCCTCGAGGGCCTGATGATCGATGCCGAGCAGCGCCTGAACGAAGAGGGCGTCACCGGCGACATCTACCTGTTCAAGAACAACACCGACTCCGCGGGCAACAGCTACGGCTGCCACGAGAACTACCTGGTCGGCCGGCACGGCGAGTTCAGCCGGCTGGCCGACGTGCTCATCCCGTTTCTGGTGAGCCGTCAGATGGTCGTCGGGGCGGGCAAGGTCCTGCAGACCCCCCGCGGCGCCGTCTATTGCGTCAGCCAGCGCGCCG
The DNA here is from genome assembly GCA_000620205.1 of Geodermatophilaceae bacterium URHA0031. GTDB lineage: Bacteria > Actinomycetota > Actinomycetes > Mycobacteriales > Geodermatophilaceae > Modestobacter. Next base: position 37,567 of record JHVP01000004.1, read on the forward strand.
AGCACATCTGGGAGGGCGTCTCCAGCGCCACCACCCGCTCCCGGCCGATCATCAACACCCGGGACGAGCCGCACGCCGACGCCGAGCGCTACCGGCGGCTGCACGTCATCGTCGGCGACTCCAACATGAGCGAGACGACGACGCTGCTCAAGGTCACCATCACCGACCTGGTGCTGCGGATGATCGAGCAGGGCATCGTGCTGCGGGACATGACGCTGGAGAACCCGATCCGGGCGATCCGCGAGATCAGCCACGACATGACCGGACGGCGCAAGGTGCGGCTGGCCAACGGTCGGGAGATGTCCGCGCTGGAGATCCAGCAGGAGTACCACGACCGGGCCGCCGAGTTCGTCGAGCGCGAGGGCTACGGGCCGGTGCACCGGCAGATGCTCGAGCTGTGGGGCCGCACCCTCAAGGCCATCGACGGCGGCGACCTGAGCCTGATCGACCGGGAGATCGACTGGGCGATCAAGTACCAGCTCATCGAGCGGTACCGGGGCAAGCGGGACCTCCCGCTCTCCAGCCCGCGGGTGGCCCAGATGGACCTCGCCTACCACGACATCCGCCGCGGGCGCGGCCTCTACTACCTGCTGGAGAACGCCGGCCAGGTCGACCGGGTCACGCACGACCCGGCGATCTTCGAGGCGAAGAACGTGCCGCCGCAGACCACCCGCGCCAAGCTGCGCGGCGAGTTCATTCGCCGGGCGCAGGAGAAGCGTCGCGACTTCACCGTCGACTGGGTGCACCTCAAGCTCAACGACCAGGCGCAGCGCACCGTGCTGTGCAAGGACCCGTTCAAGGCCGTCGACGAGCGGGTGGAGAAGCTCATCGCGTCGATGTAGGTACCGGGCACACTGCGTCGGCTGCTCGTGCGGCCCGACGGCGGGGTCGGGGCCTCGTTGCCCTGGCCCAGGTCCGTGCCTGCCCGGGTCGAGGCCACGGCCGACGGCCGACGGCCGACGGCCGACGTCGAGCGTTGCTGGTCGAGATCGACGGTCACCCGGCGCCCGCCGGCGGCTGGGACCCGGACGCGGCGTGGTGGCTCACCGACGTCCTGCCTCCGCTCAGGGACGACGAGCCGCCACGCTGGGACGTCGCGGGCTGAGCACCGTGGGCGCCGATGAGACGCGCCCGGACAACAACCGTTATCCCCAACGACCGGCTCACGCGCACCACCCCACAGCAACACCCGGCGCCAGCAGTCGGGCAGCCCGCGCCTCCGGGCGGGGTGGGACGGGACAGGGGAGACGGTGAGGACCATGTTCGACCGCCGGGCGAGCAGCCGGGACGAGGCGTACGCGCTGAGGAGTCGGCCGGGGCGCTCGCAACCCGGCCAGGGACCAGGGGAGTGGGGCCGCCGATGCGACCCGGCGCAAGACCGGACGGCGCCGTGGCAGCGAGCTCGAGGTCGGGGAAGGGGCGAGGACCGTCCGCCGAGCGACCCCGACGAAACACCAGCAACGACACCGGCCGGCGGGGCAGCCACGTCGTCGGCTTCCCACCACCGGGCCCGTCCATGAGCATCGTACGACCGTTATCCCCAACAACCGCGCCGCTCACTAGCAACAGGAAGACCGGCACCAACGACCACGGTGGCCCGTCGCTCCGCGGCCCTTGGACGATCGCCCACGAGGACCCCGTTCAGCGCCCGGTGCCGGTCGGGAGCGAACAGGCTGCAGACGAGCTCCCGCGGGGAGCGCTGAGGGGGAGCGACTGCTCAGTCCGGCAGCGGGCCGAACAGCGTGAGTTGGGCGGCGTACCGGCCGGCTGCGGCCGCGGCGAGGAAGTAGGCGCGGTCCTCGTCGAGCCCGCGGCCCATCGTGGACAGCGGAACACCGACGTCCCGGAGCGCCGTCTCCAGCCCGTCGCTGTCGACCCACTCGATCGGGTTGCGCGGCGGCTGGCCGGCCAGGTCCTCCTCGACCTGGCTGCCCAGATCCGAGCCCAGCCCGCGGGGGGCCACCAGGTAGACCCCGCCCAGCGCCACCCGCCCGAACGCGGTCAGCGAGTGGTGGGACACCCCCCGGTGCCGGGGCCGCGGGTCGGCCTCGGAGATCCGCAGCGCCCCCACCGTCTGCCCGCCCAGCACGTGCACCGCGTTGCACACCTCGCCGGCGGCCACCCCGGAGAAGCCCCACGGCGTCCCGGTGCCGAGGTTGCCCGGGCCCTGGGTGACGATCGTGATGTCGGCGTGCAGCACGTGCCGGGCCGCCAGCAGCCCGGTGTGCACGGTGACCGCCTCGAGGTCCCCGCCGAACGCCTGGCCGACGGTCACCACGCCGGCCAGCGAGTCGGCCAGCGCGTCCAGCGTCCGGGAGAACGCCGCCGGCAGCGCCCCGCCGTCGGTCATCACGTAGGCGACCCGCAGTGCCGGGTCGGTGGCCTGGACCCCGGCCAGGACCGCGGGCAGCGCCGAGTGCAGGTCGGCCACCACGACCGGCATGCCCTCCAGGTCCTCGGCCTCGGCGATCAGCTGGTGGTGCTCGGTGTCCTGCTCGTCCACGCCCTGCACGGTCACCTGCAGCGGCGTGTAGCGGCCCTTCACCAGGTGCCCCGGACCGGTCGGGTCCGCAGGCAGCCGGTCGGGGACGGCGACCACCAGCGCGTACCCGCCGGTGCCCAGCCGCTGGGCCCACGCGGTGGTGTTGAGCAGCACCTCGTCCCCGACCCGGGGGGAGCCGACGAGGGAGGGGTGGGCCAGCGCGCGCAGCGTCCCGTCGCCGTCCACCTCCACGGTGAGCTCCTGGGCGTCGCGCCACGACCGGCCGAGTTCGGTGACCCGGCCGCGGCGCCACCGGATCCGGCTGCCGGGCACGGGGGAGGAGTCGCTGGTCACCGGGGCAGGGTAGTCAGCCGGGGAGCCGATCGCCGGGAGAGGCCGGGGGTGCCGGGGCACTAGCCTGTGCACGTGGCAGCCAAGCGGGCAGAACGACTGGTCAACCTGGTCATCGCCCTGCTCGGCACCCGGCAGTACGTGTCGGCGGCGAAGATCCGGGACACGGTGCCCGGCTACGAGCCCGACGACGGCACGGAGCGGGCCGACGAGGCGTTCAAGCGCATGTTCGAGCGGGACAAGGCCGAGCTGCGGGAGATCGGCGTCCCGCTGGAGACCGGCCGCACCAGCGCCTTCGACACCGAGGACGGCTACCGCATCGCCCGCGCCGAGTACGAGCTGCCGGAGATCACCCTCACCGGCGAGGAGGCCGCGGCGGTGGGCCTGGCGCTGCGCCTCTGGCAGTCCGCGCAGCTGGCCGGCGCCGCCCAGAGCGCGCTGGTCAAGCTGCGGGCCGCCGGGATCGAGGTGGACCAGACCCGCGGCATCCCGATCCAGCCCCGCCTGGACGCCGGCGAACCCGCCTTCGAGCCCTGCTACGCCGCGGCCCGCGACCGCCGCGAGCTCACCTTCGACTACCGCCGTCCGGACGCCGAGCAGGCCAGCCGGCGCCGCGTGCAGCCCTGGGGCGTGGTCGCCTGGCACGGCCGCTGGTACCTGGTCGGGCACGACCTCGACCGGCAGGCACCGCGGGTGTTCCGGCTCTCCCGGGTCACCGGGACACCGCGGCCCAGCGGCCCCGAGGGCGCCTTCGAGCCCCCGGCCGACCTGGACCTGGCCGCGGTCGTGGCCCGGCAGGAGGGCCGCGAGGAGCACCTCGTGGTGGTGCGGGCCCGGCCCGGCACGGCCATCGGCCTGCGGCGGCACGCCGAGCCGCTCGGCCCCGCCGACGACGGCGACGACCGGCTGCAGCTGCGCACCACCACGCCGTGGGCACTCGCCGACGAGCTGGCCTCCTACGGCCCCGACGTGCTGGTCGAGGCGCCGCAGCGGGTGCGCGAGGCCGTCGTCGACCGGCTCACCCGGCTCGCCGCGATGGGGGAGACGGCATGACGACGCCCAGCACCGCGGAGCGGATGACCCGGCTGCTGGCCCTGGTGCCCTACCTGCAGGCCCGCCCGGACGGCGTCCGGCTGGCCGACGCGGCCGCCGACTTCGGCGTCCCCGAGTCCCAGCTGCGCCGCGACCTGGACCTGCTGTGGGTGTGCGGGCTGCCCGGGCACGGCCCCGGCGACCTCATCGACCTCGCCTTCGAGGGCGACCGGGTGCGGGTCACCTTCACCGCCGGCATGGTGCGGCCGCTGAAGCTGTCCACCGACGAGGCGGTGGCGCTGATCGTCGCGCTGCGCACCCTGCTGGAGCTGCCCGGGCTGGCTGAGGGCGAGGCGGTCAGCCGCGCCCTGGCGAAGGTGTCGGCCGCGGCCGGGCACCCCGCCGAGGTGGCCGCGCCGGTCGTGGTCAGCGTCGACGCGCGCGAGCAGTCCCTCGCCGTCGTCCGCGACGGGCTGGAGCGTCGCCGGGCGCTGCACCTGCACTACTACGTGCCCAGCCGGGACGAGCGCACCGAGCGGACCGTCGACCCGATGCGGCTGCTGCTGGTCGACGGGCACTGGTACCTGGAGGCGTGGTGCCGCAACGTCGAGGGCACCCGGCTGTTCCGGCTGGACCGGATCGACGACGTCACCGTGCTCGACGAGCCGGCCGCCCCGCCGCCGGAGGCGACCGAGCGGGACCTCGACGGCGGGCTCTACCAGCCGCCCGCCGAGGCGCCCCTGGTGCGGCTGCGGCTGGCCCGCACCGCCCGCTGGGTCGCCGACTACTACCCGGTCGAGGAGCAGTCCGAGGTCAGCGACCCGCCCGGCGGCCTGGTGGTCGGGGTCCGGACGTCGGACCTCGCCTGGGCCCGCCGGTTGGTCGCCTCCCTCGGTGGTGCGGCGACGGTGGACGAGCCCGCCGAGCTCGCCGCCCAGGTGGCGGGGGAGGCCCGGTCCGCGCTGGCCCGCTACGCGGACTGAACGGCAGCGTGCGCACAGCGGTGGCACACCGCCGGCGGTTAGGGTCGTGCCCGTGATGCTGTGGGTGTGGATCGGGGTGGCGGTCTTCGCCGTGCTCGTGCTCGGTGTGCTGGCCTACGGCCTGCTCGGCGCGGCCGGCCGGGTGAACCGCGAGCTGCGCGGGCTGGAGCGTGAGGTGCAGCCGTTGCTCGCCGAGGCGCAGGCCGCTGCGGCGAAGGCGGCCGAGCAGCGTGCCGACCGGTCGGCGTCCACGGACTGAACCACCGGTGGCGGGGCGGTGTCGCGCCCGCGCCGACCCTGGAACGGCACCCGTCCCGGCGTAGAGTCGGCGGGACCCCACGACCTCGGAGGACCCCGTGAACCTCGGCCCCGCGGAGATCGGCCTGATCATCCTGGCCATCCTGCTGCTGTTCGGCTACAAGAAGCTGCCGGACGCCTCGCGGTCGCTCGGTCGATCTCTGCGGATCTTCAAGGGCGAGATGAAGGGCATGAAGGACGATGACGTCCGCGCCAAGGACGAGGCGCGCACGACGCCGGTCACCGGCACGGTCGTCAGCCCGAGTCCGAACCCGACCGCCGCCCCGACCGCGGTGGACTACGAGGCCGAGGCCCGCGCCATGGAGGCCCGGGCCGCCGAGGCCCGGGCACGCGCCGAGCAGGCCCGCGCGTCGTCGGCCGTGACCGACACCTCGCACTGACCCGTCCGCCGAGCTCCCGCCCGTGACCACGGCTGCGCGACCGCGGGACCGCCGGCCGCGGCGTCCCGAGCGGGACGAGGCGGCGACGATGACGCTCATCGGGCACCTGCGCGAGCTGCGCAACCGGGTGGGCATCGCGCTGCTGTTCGTGCTGATCGGCACCGCGGTCGCCTTCTGGTGGTACGACCACGGGCTCGGCGACTTCATCCGGGCGCCGTACTGCGACCTGCCCGACGATCTGCGCTACAACGCCTCCGACGGCACGTGCGGCCTGTTGGTCACCGACGTCTTCGGCGGCGCGCTGATCCGGCTGAAGATCGCCTTCATCGCCGGCGTGGTGCTGTCCGCGCCGTTCTGGCTCTACCAGGTCTGGGCGTTCATCACCCCGGGGCTCAAGCGCAACGAGAAGCGCTACGGCGTCTCCTTCGTCGCCGTCTCCACGCTGCTGTTCGCCCTCGGCGCCGCGCTGGCCTACATCTCGCTGTCCGCCGGGCTGAAGCTGCTGCTCAACCTGGCCGGGGACGGCGTGGTGGTGGCCCTGACCGCGCAGGACTACATCGGTTTCGTCATCTCGCTGCTGCTGGCCTTCGGGGTCAGCTTCGAGCTACCGCTGATCGCCGTCGTGCTGAACCTGGTGGGGGTGCTCAGCCACGCGGTGCTGGCGAAGGCCCGGCGGTGGATCTACTTCCTCACCATCGTCTTCGCCGCCTTCATCACCCCCACCCAGGACCCGTTCACCATGCTGCTGATGGCCGGGCCGATGTGCGTGCTGTTCGAGCTCGCCATCCAGGTCGCGCGGGTCGTGGACAAGCGGCGGGCCAAGCGGGAGGCGGCGCTGGGGCTGCAGGGCCTCGACGACGACGAGGCCTCACCGCTGGACGCCGCGCCCAGCCCGCTGGACACCCGGCCGAGCGAGCTGGACGAGCCGGCGCAGACCCAGCGCTGAGCGGTTCCCGGTGTCGCAGCCGGAGGTGGCCGTCCTGGTCAACGCCCGGGCCGGCCGCGGTCGCGGCGCCCGGGCCACCACCGCCGTCGTCGCGGCGCTGACCGCCGCCGGGGTGCGCCCCCGGTTGCTGGCCGCCGCCGACCGGGACGACGCGGAACGGCAGGCCACCGCCGCGGTGGCCGACGGCGTCCCGGCCGTCGCGGCCCTCGGCGGGGACGGCGCCGCGCACGCCGCGCTGCAGGCGGTCGCGGGCACCGGGACGCCGCTGGGCCTGCTCCCGGCCGGCACCGGCAACGACCTGGCGCTGGCTCTCGGGGTGCCCGCCGACCCGGCAGCGGCGGCCCGGGCCCTGGCCGAGGACCTGCACGCCGGGGTGGCCCGGCGGGTGGACGCCGCGCGCACCGGCGACCGCTGGTGGGCCACGGTCCTGTGCTGCGGGTTCGACTCAGCCGTCAGCGACCGGGCGAACCGGTTGCGCTGGCCGCGCGGTCCGCGCCGCTACGACGTGGCCATCCTGGCCGAGCTGGCCCGGCTGCGACCGGTGGAGGTGGAGCTCACCGTCGACGGCGTCACGAGCCGGCGGGAGGTGACCCTGGTCGCCGTCGGCAACACCCCCTGGTACGGCGGGGGGCTGCGGATCGCCCCCGGCGCCGACCCCGCCGACGGCCTGCTGGAGGTGGTCGTCGTCGGGCCGGTCAGCCGGCGGGAGCTGGTGCGCACCCGGCCGCGGCTGGCCGCCGGCACGCACGTCGACCACCCCGCCGTTACGGTGCTGCGTGGCCGGGAGGTCGCTCTGCACGGGGCCGGGCTGACCACCTACGCCGACGGCGAACCGGTCTGCGCGCTGCCCGCGGTGTCGGTCTGTGTGCCCGGGGCCCTGACCGTGATCGGCACCGCCCGCCGCTGAGGGCCATGTTGGCCAACATGGCCCTCAGGACGGCGTCCGCGCCGGACCGGCGGAGCGCGCATACGGTGGGGGCATGTCCAGCCCGGCTGAGCGGTACGCGGCTGCCCGTCGGCGCACCGCACACCCCACCCTGTCGGACTTCACCGCCGAACTCGGGTTCTCCCTCGACCCGTTCCAGGTCGAGGCGTGCGAGGCTCTGGAGCAGGGGTCCGGGGTGCTGGTCTGCGCCCCGACCGGCGCGGGCAAGACCGTGGTCGGTGAGTTCGCCGTGCACAAGGCCCTGCAGGAGGGGCGCAAGGCGTTCTACACGACGCCGATCAAGGCGCTGTCCAACCAGAAGTACAGCGACCTCTGCGACCGCTACGGCGCCGCCAAGGTCGGCCTGCTCACCGGGGACAACGCGATCAACGGCGACGCACCGGTGGTGGTGATGACCACCGAGGTGCTGCGCAACATGCTCTACGCCGACGCCCCGGCGCTGACCGACCTCGGCTACGTCGTGATGGACGAGGTCCACTACCTCGCCGACCGGTTCCGCGGCGCGGTGTGGGAGGAGGTCATCATCCACCTCCCCGAGCACGTCCGGCTGGTGTCGCTGTCGGCGACGGTCAGCAACGCCGAGGAGTTCGCCGACTGGCTGGTCACCGTCCGCGGCGATACGAAGGTCGTGGTCAGCGAGGTCCGGCCCATCCCGCTGTGGCAGCACATGCTGGTCGGCGGCCGGGTGTTCGACCTGTTCGCGCTGCGACCCGCCGCGCACGCGGGGGAGTGGGAGCAGACCCCCCGGGGGCTGTCGACCCGCGAGCGGGGGCGGGCGGTGGTCGACCCCGAGCTGGTCCGGTACGTGCACGAGCAGGAACGGCGGTACGACTCCTGGCACGGCGGCGGGGGTGCGGGGATCCGTGGTGGCGGCAACCGGCCCCGGTACCGGCCGCCGTCCCGGCCCGAGGTCATCGAGCGGCTGGACCGGGCCGGGCTGCTCCCGGCGATCACCTTCGTGTTCAGCCGCAACGGCTGCGACGCCGCCGTCCACCAGTGCCTGGCGTCGGGCATGCGGCTCACCGACGAGGTCGAGCGGTCGGCGATCGCCGAGGTGATCGACCGGCGCACCGGGTCGCTGCCGGAGGAGGACCTGCACGTCCTGGGCTTCTGGGAGTGGCGGGAGGGTCTGCTGGCCGGGTTCGCCGCGCACCACGCCGGCCTCGTCCCCGCGTTCAAGGAGACCGTCGAGGAGTGCTTCGTCCGCGGTCTGGTCAAGGCGGTGTTCGCCACCGAGACCCTGGCGCTGGGCATCAACATGCCGGCCCGCACCGTCGTCCTCGAGCGGCTGGTCAAGTGGAACGGCGAGGCGCACGCCGACGTGACGCCGGGGGAGTACACCCAGCTCACCGGGCGGGCCGGGCGCCGCGGCATCGACATCGAGGGGCACGCGGTCGTCGTCTGGGCGCCCGGGGTCGACCCGGCCGTCGTCGCCGGGCTGGCCAGCACCCGGACCTACCCGCTGCGGTCGTCGTTCCGGCCCAGCTACAACATGGCGGTCAACCTGGTCGGCGCGTTCGGCCGGGAGCGCGCCCGGGAGCTGCTGGCCTCGTCCTTCGCCCAGTTCCAGGCCGACCGGTCGGTCGTCGGGCTGGCCCGGTCCGCGGCCCGGCACGAGGAGGACGCCGCCCGGCTGGCGAAGGAGATGAACGACGGGCTGAGCGCCGCGGTCCTCGACGTCGCCGGCTACGCCCGGCTGCGGATGGAGATCTCCGAGCGGGAGAAGGAGCTGTCCCGCGACTCCCAGGCCCGGCGCCGTGCCGACGCCGCGGAGTCGCTGGCCGCACTGCGGGCCGGGGACGTCATCCGGGTGCCCAGCGGCCGGCGGCAGGGGTTGGCCGTCGTCCTGGACCCCGGGGTCACCGAGATCGCCGAGCCCCGGCCGCTGGTGCTCACCGAGGACAAGTGGGCGGGCCGGCTCGCCTCGGTGGACTTCCCCTCGCCGGTGACCGCGCTGGCGCGGGTGCGGGTCCCGAAGAACTTCAACCACCGCAGCCCGCACGCCCGGCGCGACCTGGCCGCCACGCTGCGCACCGCGCGGGTGGAGAACGACCTCGGGGCGCGGCGCACCAAGGGCCGGTCGGCCGCCGCCGACGACCCGGTGCTCGCCGACCTGCGGCACGCCCTGCGCGGTCATCCCGTGCACGCGCTGCCCGACCGGGAGGAGCGGGTCCGCGCGGCCGACCGGTGGCTGCGCGAGGTCCGCGACGCCGAACGGCTGCAGCGGCAGATGGCCGACCGCACCGGGTCGCTGACCCGCCAGTTCGACCGCACCTGCGACGTCCTGCAGGAGCTGGGCTACCTGCTGCCGACCGCGGAGCTGCCCGTCGAGGTCCCCGAGGACGGCGTGCCGCCGGAGGAGTCGCCGGTGGTCACCGACGCCGGTCGCCGGCTGAGCCGGATCTGGTCGGAGACCGACCTGCTCACCGCCGAGTGCGTCCGCGCCGGCGTCTTCCGCGGGCTCAACGCCGCCGAGCTGGCCGGCTGCGTGTCGGCCCTGGTGTTCGAGGCCCGCCGGGAGGGGCCGGGGACGCCGTCCGTGCCCGCTGGCAAGGTCGCCGGTGCCCTCACCGAGATGCGCCGGGTCCAGCTGCGGCTGGCCGACGTCGAGCGCGAGCACGAGGTGCCGGTGACCCGCGAGCTGGACCTGGGCTTCGTCTGGGCGGCCTACCGGTGGGCCGACGGGCAGACCCTGGACCGGGTGCTGGCCGGGGCGGAGCAGGCCGGCACCGAGCTGTCCGGCGGGGACTTCGTGCGGTGGGCCCGGCAGCTGATCGACCTGCTCGACCAGCTCGCCAAGGTCGCCGACGAGCCGCTGGCCGGGACCGCCCGGGCCGCCGTGGGCCGGGTCCGCCGCGGCGTGGTGGCGGTGGCCGTCAGCGGCTGACCGCCGGCCCGCCGGTCGTGGTGCCCCCGGGTGCGCGCGGACCATGGGACACAATCGCCGGACCCGTGCCCGGGGAACCGGCACCGCACCGAGGAGCGACGATGAGCCAGCCGCCGCACGGCGAGGACCCGCAGCAGGACGGCGCGGCGCAGCCCGGCTGGGGGCCGCCGTCCGGGCAGTACGGCGGCGGGTACGGCCAGCCAGGTGGCTACGGCGGCGGGTACGGCCAGCCGGGCCAGTCCGGTCAGGGCGGCTGGGGACCCCCGAGCCAGTACGGCGCGCCCGGCCAGTACGGCGCACCGGGCGGCTACGGCCAGCCCGGCCAGCCCGGCCAGTACGGCAGCCCCTCCGGCCAGCCCTACGGACCTCCGGCGCAGTACGGGCAGCCCGGCCAGTACGGCGCCCCACCCGGGTGGGGGCAGCCCTACGGCCAGTACGGCGGCTGGGAGCAGCCGCCACCGCCGCCGCGCCGCACCCGCCGCTTCGGCCTGCTGTTCGGGCTGCTCGTCCTGGCCCTGCTCATCGGGCTGGCGTTCACCCTGCCGGCCCGCCTCAGCGGCACCCGGCTGGACCCGGACGCGGTGGCGCGGGACGTCGCCGCGCAGTACCAGGAGCGCGAGGGCGTGGCCCTGGACCTCTCCTGCGACCAGACGATGACCGTCGCGGACGGCCGGACCTACGAGTGCGACGGGACGACCGCCGACGGCGACCCGGTCACCATCACCCTCACCCTGTCCGGTGCCGAGGGGGACTACACCTGGTCCGACAGCTGACCCCGGTCAGCGGTCGGACCACCCCAGCGCGGAGCCCAGCCGGCGCACCGAGGACTCCAGCCCGTGCGCCTCGGCCAGCGCGCCCAGCGCGTCCGGGTCGGCGGGCCGGCGCGGCAGGGCGCCGTCGACCGGCGGCAGGTCGATGGTGGTGACCACCGCGACCACCTCCGGTGCGGCGTCCAGGTAGGCGTCGGCCGCGTGCAGCTTCTTCAGCAGCGCCGCGGTCAGCGGGGGCTTGGGGACGACGGTGCGCGCGACCGCCGCCCGGATCCCGGCCAGCGAGCCGAACTCGTTGATCAACGTGGCGGCGGTCTTCTCCCCGACGCCGGCCACCCCGGGCAGCCCGTCGCTGGGGTCACCGCGCAGCACCGCGAAGTCGGCGTAGGCCCGGCCGGGGATGCCGTACTTCGCGGCCACCGCCGCCTCGTCGACGAACTCCAGGTCGTTGATGCCGCGGTTGGTGTACAGCACCCGGACACCGCGGTCGTCGTCGACCAGCTGGAACAGGTCCCGGTCACCGGTGACGACGTCGACCGGCCCGCGGGCCCGGGTGGCGAGGGTGCCGATCACGTCGTCGGCCTCGTACCCCGGCGCCCCGACCCGGGTCAGGCCCGCGGCGGCCAGCACCTCGACCAGCACCGGCACCTGCGGGCCCAGCTCGTCGGGGACCTCCTCGCCGCCGGCCTCCGCCACCCGGTGCGCCTTGTAGCTGGGCAGCGCGGCCACCCGGAAGGCCGGCCGCCAGTCGTCGTCCCAGCAGGCGACGAGCCGGTCGGGGGAGTGGGCGACGACCAGCCGCGCGGTCATGTCCAGGAAGCCGCGGACGGCGTTGATCGGCCGGCCGTCGGGGCTGGTGACGCTGGTGGGCACCCCGAAGAAGGCGCGGAAGTACAGGCTCGCCGCATCCAGCAGCATGGTCGTCACGGCCAGACCGTAACGGGCCGGCATCGACGGGCGGACCCCTCCGCGCCGCTGGATAGTCTGCGCAGGTGGCAGCCGTTCAACCTCCTCACCCGCTGGTGTCCGTCGACCGGGTGCACGCCGCCCGTGCGGTGGCCGACGAGCTCGGCATCGACGTCCTGGTGGTCACCCCCGGGTCGGACCTGCGCTACCTCTGCGGCTACGCCGCGCACGCGATGGAGCGGCTGACCGCACTGGCCGTGCCCCGCCGCGGGGAGCCGCTGCTCGTGGTGCCCCGCCTGGAGGCGCCGATGGTCGAGGCGTCCCCGGCCGGTGAGCTCGGTCTGGAGCTGCTGGCCTGGGACGAGACCGAGGACCCGTTCGCCCTGCTGGCCTCGGCGCTCGAGGCCCGGTTGGGCAGCACGCCGACCCGGGTGGCGGTCGGCAACCGCACCTGGGCCGAGCACGCGCTGGGCATCCAGCGGGCGCTGCCGGGCTCGGTGCTGGAGCTGGCCGCGCCGGTGGTCGACCGGCTGCGGATGGTCAAGACGCCGAACGAGGTCGAGGAGCTCGCCCGCGCCGCCGCGGCGATCGACCGGGTGCACGCCCGGATGGCGGAGTGGCTGCGGGTCGGTCGCACCGAGGCCGAGGTCGGGGCGGACATCGCGGCGGCCATCCTCGCCGAGGGGCACGTCGCGGTGGACTTCACCATCGTGGGCTCGGGTCCCAACGGTGCCAGCCCGCACCACGAGCTCTCCGACCGGGTGGTCCAGGCCGGGGACATGGTGGTCGTCGACATCGGCGGGGAGACCGCCACCGGTTACCGGTCGGACTGCACCCGCACCTACCTGGTCGGCGGCGTCGCCGCCCGCGGCCTGCTCGAGTGGTACGGGGTGCTCCAGCGGGCCCAGGCCGCGGCCACCGCGGCGGTGCGCCCCGGGGTCACCTGCGCGCAGGTCGACGCGGTGGCCCGGCAGGTCATCACCGACGCCGGCTGGGGCGGGCAGTTCATCCACCGCACCGGGCACGGCATCGGCCTGGACACCCACGAGGCGCCCTACGTCGTCGAGGGCAACGACCTGCCGCTCGAGCCGGGGATGGCCTTCTCGGTCGAACCCGGCATCTACCTGGCGGGCCGCTACGGGGCCCGCATCGAGGACATCGTGGTCTGCACCGACGACGGCGTCCGGACTCTGAACAGGGGCACCCGTGAGCTCGTCGAACTCCCCGGCTGACCCGGCGGCCGGCGGCGCGCCCCCGCCGGCACCCGACGTCGACCGCGCCCTGCTCAGCGCCCTGGCCCGGGACGGGCGGGCCAGCTTCACCGACCTGGCCGAGCGGGTGGGGCTGTCGGTCTCCGCGGTGCACCAGCGGGTCCGCCGGCTGGAGCAGCGCGGTCTGATCACCGGCTATGCCGCGCAGCTGGACGCCAAGGCCCTCGGTCTGCCGCTGACCGCCTTCGTGTCGATCACCCCGATCGACGTGGCGCAGCCCGACGACGCACCGGCCCGGTTGGCGCGGCTGCCGGCGATCGAGGCCTGCCACTCGGTGGCCGGGATGGAGAGCTACATCCTCAAGGTCCGCGTCGCCTCACCCGATGCCCTGGAGGCGCTGCTGCAGGAGATCCGGGCGGTCGCCAACGTGACCACCCGCACCACCGTGGTCCTCTCGACCTTCTACGAGGACCGGCCACCCGTCTGATCCCGCCGGCGCGGCTGGACATCGCATCGAACATGTGTTCGGATCGAGCCATGCGATGGGACGCGCAACGGCTGGACCTGGTCGAGCCCGAGACGCTGCCCGGCCTGCCCACCGTCCGGGGGTTGCTGCGCAGCGTCGAGGTGCCCGAGTTCCCCGGCCTGACGTTCCACGAGGTGCGGGCCAAGAGCGCGCTCAACGCCGTGCCCAAGGGCTCGGCCATGCCGTTCAGCCACACGATCAACACCTTCCGGGGCTGCTCTCATGCGTGTGTCTACTGCGTAGCAGGAGACACCGCTGTGCTGATGGCCGACGGCAGCCAGCGGCCGATCGCTGACCTGCGGGTGGGTGATCGGATCATCGGAACCGAGCAGCGGGGGAGCTACCGCCACTACGTCGATACCGAGGTGCTCGCGCAGTGGTCCACGATCAAGCCGGCACATCGTGTGCGGTTGGCCGACGGGACGACGATCGTCGCCAGTGGCGACCACCGTTTTCTGACCGGCCGCGGCTGGAAGCACGTCACCGGGACCGGATCCGGCTCGCGTCGGCGGCCGCACCTGACCACCAACGACGAATTGCTGGGCTTCGGCAGGACCGCTCAGAGCGTCGCCGCTTGTGCCGACTACCGGCGTGGGTACCTGACCGGCATGGTCCGCGGCGACGCGCACCTCAAGGTGTACCGCTATCAGAGAGCGGGCCGTGCCCATGGGGACGTCCACCGGTTCCGGTTGGCCCTGGCGGACACGGAAGGTCTCATCCGGACGCGCGCCTACCTTGCGCAGGCGGGCATTGCGACCGACTGGTTCGAGTTCACGGCCGCCACGGACAGGCGTCGCGCGATGAGCGCGATCCGGACGTCGTCCGCTGCGTCGGTGGCCGCCATCGCCGATCTGGTCAGCTGGCCGGACCACGCGTCGGACGGGTGGCACCGCGGGTTCCTCGCCGGCATCGTCGACGCCGAGGGCAGTCGGAGCCAGCACGTCCTGCGGATCACCAACGCCGATGAGGAGATGCTCGCACGTACGACCGCGGCATTCGCTGCGCTCAGCTTCGACAACGTGCTCGAGGACCGATCGCTCCCCAACCGCGTGCGCACGGTGCGCTTGCGCGGCGGACTGGGTGAGCACCTCCGCTTCCTCCACCTCGTTGATCCAGCAATCCGGCGGAAGTGCCAGGTGCAGGGCACGGCCATCACGTGCACTGCAGACCTTCGGGTCCTGGCGGTCGAGGACCTCGGGCTCGAGATGCCGATGTTTGACATCACCACGGGCACCGGCGACTTCATCGCCAACGGCGTGGTGAGCCACAACTGCTTCGCCCGCGGGACGCACGAGTGGCTGGAGCTGGACAGCGGGAAGGACTTCGACCAGCAGATCGTGGTCAAGACCAACGTCGTGGAGGTGCTGCGCCGGGAACTGGCGCGGCCGAGCTGGAACCGCGAGCACGTCGCCCTCGGCACCAACACCGACCCCTACCAGCGGGCCGAGGGCCGGTACCGGTTGATGCCCGGCGTCATCGACGCCCTCGCCCGGTCGGGCACGCCCTTCTCCATCCTCACCAAGGGCACGCTGGCCCGCCGCGACCTGCCGCTGCTGGCCGCCGCCTCCCGCGACGTCCCGATCGGCATGGGCGTCTCCATGGCCATCTGGGACGACGACCTGCACGCCGCGCTGGAGCCCGGCGCCCCCACCCCGCGGGCCCGGCTGGACCTGGTCCGGGCGATCACCGACGCCGGGCTGCCGTGCGGGGTCTTCCTCGCTCCCGTGCTGCCCGGCCTGACCGACGGGAGGAACCACCTGGCGGCGGCGATCGGGGCCATCGCCGAGGCGGGCGCGACCGGGGTCACCGTGCTCCCGCTGCACCTGCGGCCCGGGGCCCGGGAGTGGTTCACCAGCTGGCTGGCCCGCGAGCACCCCGGCCTGGTCGGCCGCTACCGGCAGCTCTACGGCCGCGGCGCCTACGTCCCCGCCGAGTACCGCAGCTGGCTCGCCGGCCGGGTCGCCCCGCTGCTGGCCGAGCACGGGCTCGACCGGCAGAGCGGCGGCACCGCGCGCGGGCTGAGCGGCTCCACCGGCGCCCCGGCCGGCTCGGACACCGGGCTGCCCGGCGACGAGTCCGCCGGCTTCCCGGTGGGCAGCCTCCCGGTGCGGCTGGTCACGCCGGTCGCGCCACCGCTGGGGCAGCCGGAGCAGCTGTCCTTGTGCTGACCGGTCGGCGTCAGCGTCCGGCCAGCCGGGCGGCCCGGCTGACGCTGCGCTTGGCACGTACCGCACCGCGGGGCGCGACGGGCTCCGTCCCGGCGGCCAGCGCCAGCCGGCGGTAGGTGTCGTAGGACAGCGTCAGGTAGACCGCGGCCAGCGCCTCGACCTCTTCCCGCCGGCTGGGCGGGGCGGTGGCCTGCATCGCGGTGGCGGTCCGAACGGCGTGCTTGGCGAAGGTGACCTGCAGCGCCTGGGTGGACAGCTGGCCGCCCACGTGCGAGTTGACCCCCGGGCCCTTGCGCAGCGCCGGCAGCACCCAGGGGCTCGCCGCCAGGCTGGGGAACCGGTCCCGCGCGGCCTCCCACGCGTGCCAGGCGGTCAGCGCGCCGGGCATCGCCCACTCGCCGTCGTCGGTGGACACGAGCAGCCGCCGGGTCGTGGCGTGCACCTGGTCCCGGCGCAGCCCCCGGAACTGCCCGACGGTCCCCGGCCAGCCCAGCGCGAGGGAGCACCAGGCCACCGTCCGCAGGTGCTCGAGGCCGTCGCTGCGGATCCGGGTCAGCTCCCGCAGGTCGAGGGTGAGCGGGTCGGGCTCCGGGGTCCGGGGCTGAGCGATCTCGATGCCGCCGTAACGGGCCACCTTGGTGTACAGCGCGACGGTGGCCGGCTTCCAGTCCCGGGCGGCGGCCACCGGGTCGAGCCCGGTCTCGGCCAGGGCGTCGGGACCGAGGTCCTGCTCCAGGGCCGCCTCGACCAACCGGCGCCATTGCGCCTCGTACCGGCGCGGTGGCGTGATGCGCGCCCAGGCGCGAGCCGCCGGAGGAGCCGGCATGTCCGGCAGCGCACGCTGCCACCCACCCGTCATGGGCCTCATCATATGGCCGTTATCCCCAACGGGCCGCGCGAAAAACAGTGGTCACCTCACGAAAGAAGCCAACGGTGCCCTCCGGGCACCGCAGCAGCGACACCCGGGCCTCACTTCCCACATCGGCAGTCATGACCTCGACCGTGACCACCACCGCCCGGGCCACCAGCGACGGGGCCTCAGCGGTAGACGTGCGGGAAGCGCGGGAACTCGGCGACCTGCGCGGGCTCGTGACCGAGCAGGAGCACGGCCTGCCGGTCCGCGGCCAGCCGGCGCAGCATGTGCGCCGACACCCGCGCGGCCGCCGGGTCCATGTGACCGTCCCAGTTGTCCAGGTCGTAGCTGGCGGCCACGTGCACGGCGTCCCCGGACAGGATCACCGTGCCGGTCTCCGGCAGCGTGACCACCACCGACTGGTGGCCCGGCACGTGCCCGGGCGTGGGCAGCACCTCCACGCCGGGCGCCACCTCCGCCCGGCCGTCCACCAGCTCGTAGTGCAGTTCGGGCAGGTTCCAGTACTGGTTGGGGAACGACGGGTGCCCGTCGGCGAACTCGTACTGCTCCCGCTGGACCACGATCGTGGCGCCGGGGAAGAGGGAGTTGTTGCCGGCGTGGTCGAAGTGCAGGTGCGTGTTGATCACCACGTCGACGTCGGCGGGGGTCAGGCCGGCCTCGGCGAGCCGGCTGACGAGGTCGTCGGCGGGCTGCATGGCGGGCGTGATGATCGCCGCGGCCGGCGACCCGCCGAAGGTGAGGCCCGGGTTGCCGATGTGGTCCCGGCTCATGCCGGTGTCCACCAGCACCCGCCGGCCGTCGTCGAGGGTGACCAGGTAACCGGAGACCGGTACCGGGGTCATCACCGCGTCGTCGTGGCCCGGGGTCAGCACCGCGCCGGCGCAGATGCAGTCGCCGAGCGGGAGGATGGTCATCTCCACGTGGCCCCTGCTCTCCTGGGTCGCCGTCCGCTCGGGTCTGGGAGACCGTAGGTCCTCGACGCCCCGCCCGCCCGGTCGCGGCCGGACCACCTGCCCCGGAGGACCCCATCGACGCCGTCCAGGGCCTCCGGGCCCACCTGCGCAGCGCCCGCCCCAGCCTCGGCGGCTGGGCGAACCTCCCGGAGCCACGGACCGCCCACGCGCTGGCGGCCGCCGGGCTGGACTGGGTCGGCATCGACCAGCAGCACGGCTGGAACGCCGGGCACGACTGCACCGACCTCGTCGCCGCCGTGCGGGCAGGAGGGGCGCACGCCCTGGTCCGGGTCTCCTGGAACCGGCCGGAGGAGATCGGCCGGGCGCTGGACGCCGGCGCCGAGGGGGTGATCGTCCCCATGGTGGAGTCGGCGGAGGAGGCCCGCGCCGCGGTCGCCGCGACGCGCTACGCCCCCGAGGGGCACCGCAGCTGGGCCGCGGTCCGCACCCCGTACGCGTCGGCGCCTCCCGACGTCCCCGCCGCCAACGCCTCGACGGCGTGCCTGGTGATGGTCGAGTCGCCGGCGGCGGTGGACCGGGTCGGCGAGATCGCCGCCGTCGCGGGCGTGGACGGGGTCTTCCTCGGCCCCTTCGACCTGTCGCTCGCCCTGGGCGTGCCGCTCCCGCAGCTGCTGGCCGACCGGAGCGAGGGGTCCGCCCTGCGCCGGGTGGTGGCGGCGTGCGCCGAGAACGGGGTCGTGGCCGCCGCCTACGGGGGCACCGCCGCCCGCGCCCAGCTGCTCCGGGAGCACGGCTTCACGGTGCTGGCCGTCGGCGCCGACGACGCGCTGTTCGCCGACGCCAGCGCCGCGCTGGTCGCGCAGGCCCGCGCGATGGGCTGACCCCGGGGGACCGGACCGGGGAGCACCCGGACGCCTCCGGCCGCGGCGTTGGTTAGGGTCCCGGCATGTACACCGCGCGCTGGGGCGACGTCGCCCGCCGGGACCTCTTCGGGCCGCACCCTGACCCGCGTGACCGGCCCTACCACGGTGTCATCCGGCTGGCGCTGATCGTCTTCCGGCTCTTCCGCTTCCGGTTCGACGTGCGCGGCCAGGAGCACGTGCCGGCCTCGGGCGGGGCGATCATCTGCAGCAACCACGTCAGCTTCCTGGACTTCACCTTCCTGGGGCTGGCGGCGCTGCCGCAGCACCGGATGGTGCGGTTCATGGCCAAGGCCTCGGTGTTCGGGCACCGGTTCTCCGGGCCGTTCATGCGCGCGATGCAGCACATCCCGGTCGACCGCGCGGCAGGCGCCGCGGCGTTCGACACCGCGGTGCGCGCGCTCAAGGACGGCCAGGTCGTCGGGGTCTTCCCCGAGGCGACGATCAGCAGCTCCTTCACCGTCAAGGACCTCAAGGCCGGGGCCGCCCGGATGGCGGTCCAGGCCGGTGTGCCGATCCTCCCCGCCGCGGTGTGGGGTGGCCACCGGATCGCCACCAAGGGCCATGACGTCGTCCTGCGCCGCGGCGTGGCGGTCACCGTGCTCATCGGTGAGCCGATCGTCCCCGAGCCGGGTGAGAAGGCGCAGGCAGTGCTGCGCCGCACCCGGGTCGCGATGGAGGCGTTGCTGGACGAGGCGCAGCGCACCTACCCCGACCAGCCGGCCGGTGACGACGACCGCTGGTGGCTGCCGGCGCACCTGGGCGGCACCGCGCCGACCCCGGAGGAGGTCGCCGCGCGGGACAACGCCTACGCGGCCGGCCACAAGGTCACCGGCACCCGCACGCCGCCGCTGGCCCAGGTCAGGAAGCTCCTCGCCCGTCGCCGCTGAGGCCGGGCAGTCCTGCTGCGGTCCGCGGGCCCACGAGCTGGCGTTCGTAGCTGCGGTGCCACCAGGCACCGGTGGAACGCCGCTCGGCCCGGGTGGTGAACCGGTACCGGTAGAGCAGCACCCGGACGGCGGCCGGGCGGTCGGAGCCGAACGGCGCCGACCGGAGCAGCCGCAGCGTGGCGGGGTCGGCGTCCAGCAGCCTGTCCAGGAACGTCGTCAGCCAGGACCGGCCGTAGGCCGGGGAGAGCGCGACGAACCACATCAGCCAGTCCAGCCGCAGGTGGTAGGGCGCCCACTGCGGTGGTCGGCGGCGGACGTCGCCGGGCTTCCCGCGGAACTCGTACTCGCGCCAGACCGTGTCCGGGCCCGGGTGCGGGTCGTCGGTGGCCTCGACGACCAGCTCCCGGCGGACCCGGGTCACCGAGCCGAAGGCGCCGTAGCTGTTCACCAGCCGGAGCGGGTCGAAGCTGGTGTTCATCCGCTGGTCGGGGGAGAGCAGGTTGCGCACCGGCCCCACGCTGAGCACCGCGACGACCACCGCGAGCACGACACTGACGCCCAGGAACCAGGACGGGGAGGACAGCCCCTCGGGTCGTTCCACCGGCAGGACGGCGGCCAGCCAGCGCCCGTCGAGCACCGACAGGCCCAGGACCAGGGTCAGCGCGTTGAGCCAGGCGAAGTTGCCGCTGATCAGCAGGTAGCCCTGGGTGACCACCATGACCGCCGCGGCGACCCCGGCGACCGGCTGCGGGAGCAGCAGCCCGAAGACGACGACCAGCTGGGTGGCGTGGTTGGCCAGCGTCTCCACCTTGTGCAGCCGTGGGCTGAGCCGGTGGAACCACCAGCTCAGCGGGTTGGGCATCGGCTGGGTCTCGTGGTGGTAGGCCAGGCAGGTCAGGTCCCGCCAGCACCGGTCGCCGCGCATCTTGATCAGCCCGGCGCCGAACTCGAGCCGGAACAGCAGCCAGCGCAGCGCCCACATGCCCAGCGTCGGCGGGGCGACGTGCGCCGGGCCGAGGAAGACGGTGAGGAACCCGGCCTCCAGGAGGAGCGTCTCCCAGCCGAAGCCGTACCAGATCTGCCCGACGTTCACGATCGACAGGTACAGGGCCCAGAGCACCAGCCAGAGGACCATCCACCCGGCCACCGGCAGCCGGTCGGCCAGGCCGGCCAGCGCGGCGGCGGACAGCACGATCCCGACCCACGAGCAGCCGGCGAAGAACCGGTCCGACCAGTGCAGGTGGAACAGGCTCGGCGCGCTCCGCCACGGCACCCGCTGGAGGAACCGGGGAGCCGGGGTGAGCCCGGAGGTGCCGATCAGCGCCCGGCCCTGACGCAGCGCGGCGACGAAGGCGATGAGGTACACCAGGGCGATGCCGCGGGTGAACAGCCAGCGGCCCAGCCAGGCGCCCGGGTCGGCGAACCAGTCCACGCGGCAGCCCTCCCGTGCTCAGTCGTCCGGGGCGTCGAGCCGGAACGCCTCCAGCTCGCGGCCGTACCAGCGGGTCGTGCGGCCCAGCGCGCGCATGCCGAGCTTGCGGCAGACCGCCAGGGAGGGCTCGTTGCCGGGGCGGACGACGGCGTAGACCTCCAGCAGCCCCTCGTCGAAGGCCCGGTCCACCACGGCGCGGGCCGCCTCGGTGGCGTAGCCGCGACCCCAGCTGTCCGGGTGCAGGTGCCAGCCGACCTCGACCTCGCCGACGCCGTCCGGCAGCGGCTTGAGCAGCACGGTGCCGGCCGGTGCCCCGCCGTCCAGCGGGTCGATCGCCCAGCAGCCGTGGGCGGGGTTGAGCTCGTGCACCAGCCGCCAGCGCTCGACCAGCTCCGCCGGGGTCACCGTCGGCGGGCCGCCGAGCCAGCGGGTGACCTCGTCCCGGCCGTAGAGGTCGGCCAGCCGCGCCAGGTCGTCGTCCGACGTCGTCCAGGCCCGCAGCCGCAGCCGGTCGGTGCAGAGCAGTTCCACCCGAGCGGAGCTACCCCTCCGTGGCGACCGGAACCCGGTCCGCGCCGACGTCCTCTCACCCCAGGGCGAGCAGCAGGCAGGCGACGGCCAGCGCGAGCGCCACCGGTGTCATGACCAGCCGCTCGGGGCGGCTCCGGGACATCGCGTTCATGGCGGTGGCCAGCGCGAGGTACCCGGTCAGCACCCAGGTGAGCACGTGCACGGGGCCGTCGGGCAGGACGTCGAGCACGTCCGCCCGGGCGAGCAGGACGACGGCGACGACCGCGTACACCGCCACGGAGACGGCGCTGCCGACGCGCTGCCCGGCGGGGAGGACGTCGTGCCGGCCGCCCCAGGCGAACCTGCCCAGCGGTGCGCCGGCGGCGAGCAGCACCTGGAACACGGCCAGGCCGGCGAGCAGGGCGACACCGACCGAGGCGGCCATGATCATCACGACCGGGACGGTAGCGGGCCGCCGGACCCCGGCCTCAGGCCGGCTCGAGCACCGGCACCCGCTGGGCGGCCCACCACTCCTGGCCCTCCGGGGGCAGGGAGTGGATCGGGTCGTAGTAGGCGTAGCGGCGGTCCAGCGCGGCCTCGTCGGTGCGCTCGATGCCGGTGCGGTAGTTCTTCGTCCAGTAGCTGATGCCGCGCTCGCGGTCGTACTCGGCGACCTGGTGCACCCAGCGCTTGCCGACGTAGGGCACGTCGCAGACGATCCGCGGCGTGGCGAAGCCGGGCAGGTAGCCCATGATGTCGTGCTGCAGCGTCTGGGCCGTGGACAGCGCGACCCGCCAGTGCTCGGCGCTGGGGATCATGTCGCACATGTAGAAGTAGTAGGGCGTGATCGAGGCGCCGTCCAGGAGCGCGAAGCACAGGTCCAGCAGCTGCCCGGCGGTGGCGTTGACCCCCTCGAGCAGCACCCCCTGGTTGCGCACGTCGCGCACCCCGGCGGCCAGCAGCCCGCGGGTCGCCTCGGCCACCAGCGGTGTCACCGACTGCGCGGTGTTGACGTGGGTGTGCACGGCGAGGGAGACACCGCGGGCGCGGGCGGTGGCCGCCAGCCGGCCCATCCCCTCGACCACCTCGGGCTGCAGCCAGTGCTGCGGCAGCCCCATCAGCGCCTTGGTCGCCAGCCGGATGTCACGCACCGACTCGATCTCCAGCAGCCCGGAGACGAAGGCCTCCAGGTTCTTGAACGGCAGGTTGGCCACGTCGCCGCCGGAGACGACGACGTCCCGGACGCCGGGGGTGGCGCGCAGGTAGGCCAGCATCGCCCCCTGGCGGTCGACCGGCTTGAGGTCGAACTTCAGCTTGGGGACGGCGGGGGTCGAGTTGCCCACCAGGTCCATCCGGGTGCAGTGGCCGCAGTACTGCGGGCAGGTCGACAGCAGCTCGGCGAGCACCTTGGTCGGGTAGCGGTGGGTCAGCCCCTCGACCGCCCACATCTCGTGCTCGTGCAGCGAGTCCCGGGCGGCGTAGGGGTGGCTGCCGGCGTCGCCGGGGAGCCGGTCGGAGGCCACCGGGAGCATGTAGCGGCGCACCGGGTCGGCCAGCATCGCCGCGTTCGACGGCACCGCCGCCGGCACCATGGTGTTGAGCATCTGCGGGGGCAGCAGCAGCGACATCGTCGCCCGCCCGGCCTGGTCGGCCTCGACGTCGGCGTAGAAGGACTCGTCGAGCAGGTCGCCGTACACGCCGCGGAGCTGCCGCACGTTCTTCACGCAGTGCGCCCGCTGCCACTGGGCGCTGCGCCAGTCCTCCTCGGTCACCGCGGCGAAGCCGGGCAGCCGACGCCAGTCGGGCTCGACGAGCTCGCGCGCGGTGTACTCGTAGGGCTGCTCCAGCACGAGGGTCCTCCCAGACGTCGGTGACACGGCGACTGTACGGGAGGATCTCACGCTGACGTGCCAGTTGACGATAGGTTCTCCGGCGTCGGGTCGGGATCGACGGAAGGAGAGCATCGGTGCTCAGTGCGCTGCAGCGCAGTCTCGGGGTGCACCGGGTGCTGGAGCCGGTCGGCGTGCTGCCCCAGGCGGCCCGGCGGCTCGACCCGGACCCGCAGCTGGGCCCGGACGAGGTGCGGATCGCGGTCCGCCGGCTCAACCTCGACGCCGCCTCCTACCGGCAGCTGTCGGAGGAGCACGGTGGGGACGGGGCGGCGGTGCGGGCCGCGGTGCTGGGCATCGTGGAGAGCCGCGGCAAGATGCACAACCCGGTCACCGGGTCCGGCGGGATGCTGATCGGCGTCGTCGACGAGGTCGGCCCGGACTCCCCGCTGGGTCTCGAGCCCGGTCAGCGGGTGGCCACCCTCGTCTCGCTCACCCTGACCCCGCTGCGGATCACCGACGGGCTCGCCGGTTGGGACGGCCGCAGCGAGCAGGTGCCCACCACCGGCACCGCCGTGCTGTTCGCCCGGTCGATCGCCGCGGTGCTCCCCGACGACCTCCCCGAGGAGGTCGCGCTGGCGGTGCTCGACGTGTGCGGTGCCCCGGCGGCCACCGAGCGGGTGGTCCACCGTGCGGGGCACCGGCCCTCCGTCGCCGTCCTGGGTGCCGCCGGCAAGTCCGGCTGCCTGAGCCTCGCCGCCGCCCGCGACGCCCGGGCCGGCCGGCTGACCGGGGTGGTCCGCGACGGCCGGGAGGCCGATGCGCTGCGCTCGGCCGGGCTGGCCGACGTCGTGGTGGTCGCCGACGCCACCGACCCGCTGGCGGTCGCCGAGGCGGTCGGGGAGCCGGTCGACGTCACCGTGGTCTGCGTCGACGTGCCCGGCGCGGAGCACGGGGCGGTCCTCGCGACGGCCGACGGCGGCACCGTGGTCTTCTTCTCCATGGCCACGTCGTTCTCGGCGGCGGCCCTGGGCGCGGAGGGGATGGCGGCGGACGTGACGATGCTGGTGGGCAACGGCTACACGCCGGGGCACGCGGCCCTGGCGATGGACCTGTACCGGCGCTCGCCGGGGGTGCGGTCCCTGATCGACCCCCGGGTGCGCGCATGACCTCGCTGCTGGTCACCGACGTGACCGTGGGCGATCGGCCCGGGCAGGCGGTGCACGTCCTCGACGGTCGGATCGCCTGGCTCGGCCCGGCCGCCGACGCGCCGTCGGCCGCGCGCATCCTCGACGGCGGGGGCGCCCTGCTGACGCCGTCGTTCGTCGACGCCCACGTGCACGCCACCGCCACCGGGCTGTCGCTGACCGGGCTGGCCCTGCACGGCACCGACAGCCTCCGCTCCGCCGTCACCCGGGTCGCCGAGCACGC
Organism: Geodermatophilaceae bacterium URHA0031; assembly: GCA_000620205.1. GTDB lineage: Bacteria > Actinomycetota > Actinomycetes > Mycobacteriales > Geodermatophilaceae > Modestobacter. The sequence goes on from JHVP01000004.1 coordinate 62,273, forward strand.
CACCGCCGCCCCGACCGGCACCGTGCTGGGCACCGGCTGGGACGAGACGGCCTGGCCCGAGGGCCGCGGGCTCACCCGGCACGACCTGGACACCGTGGTCGGGGCGCGGCCGGCCTACCTGGCCCGGGTCGACGTGCACTCCGCGACGGTGTCGACCGCGCTGCTGGACCGGGTCCCGGGCATCACCGACCTGCCCGGCTACAGCCCCGACGGCCGGCTGCGGCTGGACGCCCACCACGCCGTCCGGCAGGCCGCCTACGGCTCGGTGCCGGCCGACCAGCGCCGGGCCGCGCAGCGGGCCACCCTGGCCACCGCCGCAGCGCTGGGCATCGGCAGCGTGCACGAGATGGCCGGCCCGGAGGTGTCCAGCGCGGAGGACCTCGCCGGGCTGCTCGAGCTGGCGGCGGAGGGCCCGGGGCCACGGGTGGTCGGCTACTGGGGGGAACTGTCCGAGCGCGGCGGGCTGGACGTCGTCCGCGAGCTGCGGCTGGCCGGGGCCGGCGGCGACCTGTTCTGCGACGGCGCCTTCGGCTCGCACACCGCGGCCCTGTCGACGCCCTACGCCGACCGCCCGGACACCTGCGGGAACCTGCGCTTCGACACGCCCGCGCTGGTCGAGCACGTGCGCGCGTGCACCGCCGCGGGTGTGCAGGCCGGCTTCCACTGCATCGGCGACGCCGCGGTCGACCAGGTGCTCACCGCGGTCGGCGCGGTCGTCGAGGAGCTTGGCCGGGACGCCGTCCGGGCCTGCCGGCACCGGCTCGAGCACGTGGAGATGGTCAGCGACACCGCCGTCGACCAGCTGCGCCGCTGGGGGATGGTGGCCAGCGTCCAACCCGCCTTCGACGCCGCCTGGGGCGGCGCCACCGGCATGTACGCCGAGCGGCTGGGCGTCGACCGGGCCGCCGGGTGCAACCCGCTGGCCGACCTCGTGGACGCCGGGGTGGTGGTCGCCCTGGGCAGCGACGCCCCGGTCACCCCGCTGGACCCGTGGGGCGGGGTGCACGCCGCGGTGGACCACACCACCCCGGGCTCGGGCATGCGCCCCTTCGACGCCTTCGACGCCGCCACGCACGGCGGGTGGTTCGCCGCCCGCGCCGAGCACCCGGACGGTCCGCTGGCGGTGGGCGCCCCGGCGGACCTCGCGCTGTGGGAGACCGGGCAGACGCTCTCGGCGGTCCTGGCCACCCGCGCCCGCCCCACCTGCCGGCAGCTGATCGTCGCCGGCACCCCGATCGGAGACCCACGATGAGGGCCATGTTGGCCAACATGGCCCTCCGACAGCTGCCGGGTGGCCCCTCGACCGGGCCATGTTGGCCAACATGGCCCCTGAGGAGGGAACCGTGAGCGTGCTGGAGCTGGACGGCGAGCTGGTGCGCCGGGCGCGGGAGCTGGCCGCGCGGGCGGCCGCGCCGGTGGTCGACCTGGCCCGGACCCACACCACGGTGTCGGTGGAGCGAGCGGTGCTCCGGCTGGCCGGGCTGACCGGCACCGACCCGGTGCTCGGGGACGGCGAGGTGCCCTGGGTGAACCGGGTAGTCGACGCGGTGCGCGAGCAGGTGGGGCTGGAGCACGGCGTGGCCCTGCCGGTCTGGCACGCCCTGGGCCGGGACGGCAGCCTGCAGGAGCTGGCCGAGCAGGTCGGCGCGGGCACCGCCCGGTTCAGCATCCCGGCCGACCCGGAGCCCGCCCGGCTGGCCGCCCGCGCCGCGGTCGCCACCGGGATGGCCCGGATCGACGCCAACCGTGCCCGCCGCGACGAGCTCGTGGCGCTGCACGGCGACCCGCCCCGCCGTCCGTGGATCTACCTGATCGTGGCCACCGGCGACATCTACGAGGACATCCCGCAGGCCCAGGCCGCCGCCCGGGCCGGCGCCGACGTCATCGCGGTGATCCGGTCCACCGGGCAGTCGCTGCTGGACTACGTGCCCGAGGGCGCGACCCGCACCGGCTACGCCGGCACCTACGCCACCGGGGAGAACTTCCGGTTGATGCGGGCCGCGCTGGACGACGTCAGCGCCGAGCTGGGCCGCTACGTCCGGCTCACCAACTACGCGTCCGGGTTGTGCATGCCGGAGATCGCCGTCCTGGCCGGGCTGGAGCGGCTGGACATGATGCTCAACGACGCGATGTACGGGATCCTGTTCCGCGACATCAACCCGCGGCGCACCTTCGTCGACCAGCGGTTCAGCCGGATGGTGCACGCCCGCGCCGGGATCATCATCAACACCGGCGAGGACAACTACCTGACCACCGCCGACGCCGTCGACGAGGCGCACACCGTCACCGTCAGCCAGCTGCTCAATGAGACCCTCGCCCACGAGGCCGGCCTGGCCGACTGGCAGCTGGGCCTGGGTCACGCCTTCGAGATCAACCCCGCCGTGCCCGAGTCCTTCCGGCTGGAGCTCGCCCACGCTCTGCTGGCCCGCGGCCTGTTCCCGGACGCGCCGCTGAAGTGGATGCCGCCGACCAAGCACATGACCGGCGACGTCTTCGGCGGCTACCTGCTGGACGGCTTCTTCAACCTGGCCGGGGCGCTCACCGGCCAGGGGATCCTGCTGGTCGGCATGATGACCGAGGCCGTCGTCACCCCGTGGCTGTCCGACCGGGACCTGGCGCTGCGCAACGTCCGGTACGTGCTGGAGGCCGCCGGCAACCTGCACGAGGACTTCGCACCCCGCCGGGGCGGGTTCATCGACCGCCGTGCGCACACCGTGCTGACCGAGGCGGTGCAGCTGCTGGAGCGGATCGCCGACCACCCGCAGGGGCTGATCCAGGCGATCGCCGACGGCACGTTCGGTATCACCAAGCGGTCCCCGGACGGCGGCAAGGGCCTGGACGGCGTCGCCCGGCTCGCCGCGGGCGCCTACAACCCGGCGCTGGAGTTGATGGAGCGTGTCGATGCCTGAGAACGGCCATGTCGGCCACCCTGGCCCCGGGAGCGTGGTGCGGCCCTACGGGGACACCACCGGCGACGGGATGGTGCAGACGTCGTTCACCCTGCCCGTGCCACCCGGCCCCCGGGCCGAGGGCGCCGCGCTGCAGCTGGCGAACAAGATGGGCATCGAGCCGGCCATGGTGGTGCACAGCCACGGGATCGGGGAGCAGTTCACCTTCTTCGTCGTCTACGGCAGCGTGCGGCACCTGGTGGACCTCGACGCCGTGCAGGTGGAGGAGCGCGCCTACCCGCTGCTCTCGCCCGGCGAGGTCAACGCCGCGATCAAGAGCCGGTTGCGGCGCAGCCTCGTCGTCCTGGGGGCCTGCATCGGCACCGACGCGCACACCGTCGGCATCGACGCGATCCTCAACCTCAAGGGCTTCGCGGGGGAGAAGGGCCTGGAGTACTACCGGGAGATGCAGGTGGCGAACCTCGGCGCCCAGGTGAGCGTGCCGGAGCTGGTGCACGCCGCCCGGGCGCGGCGGGCCGACGCCGTGCTGGTCTCGCAGGTGGTGACCCAGAAGGACGCCCACCTGCGCAACACCCGCGAGCTGGCCGGCGCGTTCCGGGAGGCGATGGGGGAGGAGCGGCCGCTGCTCGTGGTGGGCGGCCCCCGCTTCGACCCGGCGATGGCCGCCGAGCTCGGCGTGGACAAGGTGTTCGGCCGGGGGACGACGCCCGGCGAGGTCGCCAGCTACCTGGTGCACGCACTGGTCCCGACCGAGGAGCCCGCATGACCGAGCAGGACCCCCGCCTGGGGCTGACCGTCACCCACCGCCGCTACGTGCCCCACGCGCACGCCCACTACGGCGGGAACCTGGTCGACGGCGCCTACACCTTGGGCCTGTTCGGCGACGTCGCCACCGAGTTGGCCATCCGGGCCGACGGTGACGAGGGGCTGCTGGCCGGCTACTCCTCGGTGTCCTTCCTCGCCGCCGTGCAGGCGGGCGACGTGCTGGAGGCCTCCTGCGAGGTGGTCTGGGTCGGCCGCCGCAGCCGGGAGCTGCGCTGCTGGGCCGAGGTGGTGGCCCGCGCCGACCCGGCCCGCGGCGCCTCGGCCGCCCGGGTGCTGGACCCGCCGCTGCGGGTGGTGGAGGCGACCGCGACCCTGGTCGTCCCCGCGGCCGGCTGACGGACCCCGCCACGGGCGCACCCGGGTGGGTCCCTGCAAGGAGCGGCCTGAGTCGGTGCAGTCGCTGTATCTCGAACGGGTAACGGACCGCACCGCTGGTCACGCCCCGCTCGCGGGTGCTCCCGCCCGCGGTCCGGGCTGCCGATGGTGATCTCGTTCCACACCCCGGGAGACCGGAGTGTGCTCCTGCTCGGCCGGGCCGAGGAGGAGCACCGGACCCGAGGGCGCACGTCCTGGCTCCCGTCGTCCGCCGTGTGCGGGGCCCCGCGTCACCAGACAACGGTGCAGTGGTCGCAGCCAGCGGCCGGTGCACCGGCCCGAAGGCGCGGGGTGCCCCGGCACGGAGGACGACGGCGCACCCTGTGGAGTCGCGTCCACCCACCCAGCCGGGGGTGGGATGCTGGAGCCTGGTCGCGGCGGTGCGCCCCGGCCTCGGGTCCCGTGCTCGCGGGGCCCTCGACGTCCCCGGGCGCTGCTCCGGGTCAGGCGAGAGGTGGGGCGTGCCGACAGTGGTGGCGACCGGCACGGCGGACCCGGACACCGGCACGGCGCGGCCCGCGGGCGGCCCCCCGGCCCGGCGCTGGCCCTGGCGCACGGCACTCGCCGCGCTCGGCGGCCTGGCGCTGGTCCTGTCCTTCCCCGGCCACGATCTGACCGGCCTGGCGGTCCTGGGCCCGGCGGCGCTGGCGATCGCCGTCCGCGGGCAGCGGGCCCGCAGCGGGCTCTGGCTGGGGCTGGTGCTGGGCCTGGTGTTCATGGTCCCGCTGCTGTCCTGGACCGGCATCTACGTCGGCCCGCTGCCGTGGCTGGCCCTCGCGGTGACCGAGGCGCTGTACTTCGCGCTGCTCGGCGCCGCGTCGGCGGTGACCTCGCGGCTGCCGGGCTGGCCGGTCTGGGCCGCCGGGCTGTGGGTCGCCGACGAGGCGCTGCGCGGCCGGTGGCCGCTGGGCGGGTTCCCGTGGGGCCGGCTGGGCTTCAGCCAGGTCGACGGGCCGTTCACCGCGCTCGCCGCCTACGGCGGGGTGCCGCTGGTCAGCTTCGCGGTGGCGCTGACCGGCACGCTGCTGGCCGCAGCCGTCCTCGCCGTGGTCCGGGGGCGCAGTCGGGCGCGGCGCCGGGTGGCGGTGCTGGCCCTGGCCGGTGCGGTGGCCGTGCCCGTCGTCGGTGCCCTCGCCGGGCTGCCGCTGGCCGGGGCGTCCCTGACCGAGGGCGGCCCGACCCGCACCGTGGCGGTGATCCAGGGCAACGTGCCCCGCGCCGGGCTGGACTTCAACGCCCAGCGCCGGGCGGTGCTGGACAACCACGCGGGCGAGACGCAGCAGCTCGCCGCCGCCGTCGCCCGCGGCGAGCAGCCCCAGCCGGACCTGGTGGTCTGGCCGGAGAACAGCTCCGACATCGACCCGTACCGCAACGCCGACGCCGCTGAGGTCATCACCCGCGCCGCCCGGGCGATCGGCGCACCCATCCTGGTCGGCGCGGTGGTGCAGGGTCCCGGCCGGTTCCTCTCCAACACCGGCATCGTCTGGGACCCGGTGACCGGCCCCGGCGACACCTACGTCAAGCAGCACCCGGTGCCGCTGGCCGAGTACGTGCCGGCCCGGTCGTTCTTCCGGTTCTTCAGCTCCGACGTCGACCTCGTGCACGACTTCGCCCACGGCACCGAGGTCGGCAACCTGGACGTCGGGGGAGCGGCGGTCGGTGACGTCATCTGCTTCGAGGTCGCCTACGACGGGCTGGTGTCCGACGTGGTCGACGGCGGCGCCGGGATGATCGTCGTGCAGACCAACAACGCCACCTTCGGGTTCACCGACGAGAGCGCGCAGCAGCTGGCCATGAGCCGGCTGCGCGCCGTGGAGTTCGGCCGCACCGTGGTGGTGGCGGCGACCAGCGGGATCAGCGCCGTGGTCGCCCCGGACGGCTCGGTGGTCCGCCGCTCGCAGCTGTTCACCCCCGACACGTTCGTCGAGCAGATCGCCCAGCGGGACTCCCGCACCGTCGCCGAGCGCCTGGACGCCGGCCCGGAGTGGGTGCTCACCGCGCTGGGGGTGGGTGCCGTCCTCGCCGCCGTCGTCCCCGCGCTGGGCCGCCGGCGGGCGGCCCGCCGGACCGCCCGGTGACCGGGCCGACCGCGCTGGGCCCGGTCCTGGTGGTCGTCCCGACCTACGACGAGGTCGGCAACCTGGGCGCCGTCCTCGACCGGCTGCACGCCGCCGTCCCCACCGCGCACGCCCTGGTGGTCGACGACGCCTCCCCGGACGGCACCGGGGCGCTCGCCGATGCCCGCGCGGCGGCCGACGAGCGGGTGCACGTGCTGCACCGCACCTCCAAGGCCGGGCTGGGCCCCGCCTACGTGGCCGGTTTCCGCTGGGCCGCCGAACGGGGCTACGCCGTGGTGGTGGAGATGGACGCCGACGGCTCCCACCCGCCGGAGCGGCTGCCTGCCCTCCTCGCCGCCCTCGAGGACGCCGACCTGGTGCTCGGCTCCCGGTACGTGCCCGGCGGGTCGGTGGTCGACTGGCCGCCGCACCGGCTCGCGCTGTCCCGGGCGGGGAACCTCTACACCCGGTGGGCGCTGCGGCTGCCCCTCGCCGACGCCACCGGCGGTTTCCGGGCCGCGCGGATGGAGCTGGTGTCCCGGTTGCCCTTCGACGAGGTGGCCAGCCAGGGCTACTGCTTCCAGGTCGACTGGGCCTGGCGGGCGGTCCGGGCGGGGGCCCGGGTGGTCGAGGTGCCGATCGCCTTCAGCGAACGCACCGTGGGCCGGAGCAAGATGAGCGGTTCGATCGTTACCGAAGCACTGGCACGGGTGACATGGTGGGGAGTCCTGGACCGGTTGGCCGATCGGCTGCCGGGCCGGGTGACCCGTCCCGTGCCGGGACGTGCCCGAGGTGGGCGGCGGATGCGGGTGCTCCGGTAGGGAGCACCTCCCGCCCCCCGGGCGGAGGAGGAGCGCACATGGCCACCGCCTACACGGCGCCGCGCACACCGGCAGGCAGGACGTCGTCGCGGCTGCGGACGGCGATCGGGCTGGTCGCACTGGCCGAGGTCGTCGTCTTCGTGCTCGTCGCGTCCTGGATCGGCATCGGCTGGACGATCCTGGCCACCTTGGCCACCAGCGCCCTCGGCTGGGCGCTGCTGGCGCGGCAGGGCACCAAGGCGCTGGGGGAGCTGCGCCAGCGCGCCGAGGAGAACCGCGCCCCCGGCCGGGCGCTCGGCGACGCCGGCCTGATCGCCCTCGGCGGGCTGCTGATGGTGCTGCCGGGGTTCATCGGCGACCTGCTCGGGCTGCTGTGCCTGCTGCCCGGCACCCGGGCGCTGCCGCGGGCGGTCATCGCCCGCAGCGTGGCCAGCCGGCTCCCCGACGCGATGCGCGGGCCGGTGCGGGTCCGCTCGGTGCGCACCGAGCCGGTGACCGGTCCGGCGGAGCCCTACCGGGCCGGGCCGGCCACCCGGGTGATCGAGGGTGAGGTCGCGTCCGACGAGCGCCCCTGACGCGGACGCACGAGAGCCCCGGTGGACGATGTCCACCGGGGCTCTCGTCGGTCGTGCTGGAGCTGGATCAGCTCGCGCGGGTCCGGCGGCCGCGGAGCACCTCGAGGCGCTCGGCCAGGACCTCCTCGAGGTCGTCCACCGAACGGCGCTCCAGGAGCATGTCCCAGTGCGTGCGCGGCGGCTTCACCTTCTTGGGAGCCGGCTCGGCGCCGCCGACGAGCTTGGCGGGGGAACCGTCGTACTTGCACTCCCACGTGTCGGGCAGCTCCGCGTCATCGGCGAAGGGCACCGTGACGAGGTGGCCCTGGGGACACCGGTACTCGGCGTACTGCCGCTCGATGGGCGCGGTGTTGCGCTCGGTCTCATAGCTCACGCTGCCCAGTCGGCTTCCGCGTAGCGAACGCTCGCCCATGGCACACCGTCCTCTCGTGCTGATGTCGGTCAGATCTGGACTGCCCGGGCTGCCGCATGCTCACGCATCCGGTGCGGGGTGTCGCAGAGGTCAACGACAGATGAAGGATGTGGATTCCTTGCCGTCAGCGGTCGATCATCCCACATGATGAGAGATCCGGCCGAAGTCACCCCTTCCGGGTGAGGTGGACGGCGCGCAGCCGGGGTCGACCGGGTCAGCGCAGAGCGAGCTGCCCGGGTCCGGTGGGGGTCGGCTCCAGCGCCCCGCGGACGTAGTGCCGGCGGCAGAGCACCTGGTAGCGGACCTCGTCGCCGGGTGCCTCGGCCGAGGGGACCGCCGCCGGAGCCGTGTCGGCGACCACCACCGTCGCGCCCTCCCGCACCATCCCGCCGCCGATGACCCGGGCGTTGAGCAGCCCGGGGAGGCCGCACCAGCACAACACCTGGACCTGGACCCGCTGCACGTCGTCGGCGAGCTCGAACAGCCGCTGGGTGCCGGTGAACAGCCGGGCCCGGAAGTCGGTGGTCAACCCGAAGGCGTAGACGTCGACGTGCGACTCGTCGACGAGCTCGGCCAGCTGCTCGACCTGCTCCCCGGTGAGGAACTGCGCCTCGTCGACGATCAGGTAGTCGACCCGGTGCCCGCCGGCCCACCGGTCCCGGACCAGCAGCCGGACGTCGGTGCCCGGGTCCAGCTCCACCGCCTCCCGCCGCAGCCCCACCCGGGAGCTGATCTGCGGTGTTCCGGAGCGGTCGCCCTGGGTCAGCAGCAGCCCGTGCCGGCCCTGCCGGCTCTGGTTGTGGTCCACCTGCAGCGCCAGCGTCGACTTCCCGCAGTCCATCGGGCCGTGGAAGAAGACCAGGTGCGCCGGCGCGGGGTGCCGACGGCGGTCACCGGAGGCCGGGACGGCATCGGGCAGCAGGGGGGTGGGGGTCACAGGCGCTCCGGAGGTGTGTTGCCGGCGGCCACGATCGCCCGGCGCAGGTCCAGCTTCGCCAGCAGGACGCCGCCGACGACGAAGAAGACGACCAGGCTGACGATCGCGTACCGGTAGGAGTCGGTGAGCTGGTAGGTGAGGGCGAACAGGAAGGTGCCCAGCCAGCTCGTCCCGCGGTCGGAGATCGTGTAGAAGCCGAAGTACTCCGCCTCCTTGCCCGGCGGGATGAGCTGGCTGAACAGCGAGCGGGACAGTGCCTGGGTGCCACCGAGCACGAAGCCGATGACCACCGCCAGCAGGTAGAACTGGGTCGCCTCGCCGGGGGTGAGGAAGCAGGCGGCGACCAGGACGCCGACCCAGACCACCAGAGAGCCGAGGACGGTGCGCACCGCCCCGATGGACTCCGCGATCCGGCCCATCCCGCTCGCCCCCAGGAAGGCGACCACCTGCACCAGCAGGATCGCCGACACCAGGGTGGACTGGGAGAGCTCCAGCTCCTCGGCGCCGAACTGGGCCGACACCGTGATGACCGTCTGCACACCGTCGTTGAACAGCAGGTACGCGCCGAGGAACCACAGGGTCAGCGGATAGCGCCGCATGTCCCGCAGCGTGCTGCGCAGCTGCCCGACGCTGGCCCGCAGCGCCACCACGGTGCTCGGTGCGGCGCCGCCGCCGGCCGGGCGCCGGTTCCGCAGCAGCGCGATGCTGACCACCGCGAACCCGGCCCACCACACGCCCGCCGAGGACAGGCAGATCCGCACCGCCTGGGACTGGGTCACCCCCAGCGCCTCGTACTGGGTGTAGAGCGCCAGGTTGGCCGCCAGCAGCAGCGCACCGCCCAGATAGCCCAGCGCCCAACCCCGGCTGGAGACGGCGTCCCGCTCGTCGGGCCCGGCGAGGTCCGGCAGCCACGAGTAGTAGACGACGGTCGCCGCGCCGAAGGCGATGTTGGCCAGGATGAACAGCCCCGACCCCAGCAGATACCCGTCGCCGGCGACGAAGAACAGCGCCATCGTGCACAGCGCCCCGGCCAGGGTCGTCGCGGCCAGCAGCTGCCGCTTGCGCCCGGAGCGGTCGGCAACCGCCCCGGTCAGCGGCAGGACGGCGACCTGCAGGACCACCGACAGCGAGACGACGTACCCGAACAGGCTCCCCGGCGGGATGCTGATGCCCAGCGGGTGGATCCGGCCGTCGGCGTCGGCGGCCGCCTCGGCGACCGAGGTCAGGTAGGGCGCCAGGAAGACGCTGATGACGGTCGTGTTGAACGCCGACGACGCCCAGTCGTAGGAGTACCAGCCGAACCTCTCTCGGCGCAGCGCCCGGTCGGCGGGGGCAACGGGCCGGTCGGCCTTCGAGGTGGCGCTCACCGGCGCAGGGTGCCAGCAGGGAGCCGGCGGGGCCAGCACCCGGCGGTCACGGGATGTCGTCCGGGGACCACGCCGCCGGGGTGGCGCAGGTCGGCCGGCAGCGCCGACGGAACGGGCCGCGAGCTCCGCAGCCGGCTCACGTGCCGGTCCACTGGCCGCGGGTGACCAGCAGGTCGCGGAGCATCGCCGGACGGTCGGTCATCACGCCGTCGACGCCCAGGTCGAGCATCTCGGTGGCCGCCGGCTCGCTGTCGACGGTCCAGACGTGGACCTGCAGGCTGCGGGCGTGCGCCGCGGCGATGAAGCGTTCGTCGACCAGCGGACGGCCACCCAGCTGCAACGGGACCTGCGCGCAGCCGGCCTGGATGCGGACCAGCCCGGCAGCCCGCGGTGAGTACGAGGACAGCCGCAGCGCGGCCACCCCGCGGGGGCCCAAGGAGGTGCACACCTCGGGGCCGAACAGCCGCCGTGCGGCGGCCACCCGGGCGTCGGAGAAGGAGGCCAGGCAGATCCGGTGCTCGGCCTTCAGCCGGCGGATCGCGCGGACCAGCGGCGCGAGCACCCCGGCGGCCTTGATGTCGAGGTTGAACCGGACGTCCGGCCAGGCACCGAGCAGGTCCTCCAACCGCAGGATGGGCTCACGCCCGCCGATGAGCGCCGTCCGCACCGTGGCCCAGGGGAGTGCGTCGACCCGCCCGGTGCGGTCGGTGACCCGGTCCAGCGTCGGGTCGTGGAAGACGACGAGCTCCCCGTCGGCGGTCACCCGGACGTCGGTCTCCAGATAGCGGTAGCCGAGGGCCACGCACTCCTGGAAGGCCGGCAGCGTGTTCTCCAGGTGCTCGATCGCCCCACCGCGGTGCGCCATCGCCACCGGGGTCGGCCCGTCGAGGAACGCGTATCGCGAGCCGGCCACGCCCCCACGCTAGTGCGGAGGTCGGACGGCGTGTCGGGGGGTCACGGACACCGGCACGGGCGTGTCCGACCGGACCTGTCAGAGGTGGCGTCTACCGTCGCTGCCGTGGCAGTGGAGCAGAAGGCCGAGGTCGAGGGGCGCGTCCGGCCGACTCCTCGGAGCCGGCGTGCGCAAGCCGAGGAGCGTCGCTGCGGCTGGTGCCGCAGCGTGCTCCCGACCCAGGAGTCGGTCGGGCGGCCCCGGCTGTACTGCGGCCAGGCGTGCCGGCAGCGGGCCTACGAACAGCGGTCGGCGACGGCGAAGGCCGGGTTGTCCGCCGACGTCGTCCTGGTCACCCGCGCCGAGCTCGACGGGCTGCAGGACCGGCTGTACCAGCTGCGGTGCGCCATCGAGGACGTGCAGACGCTGCTGACCGAGAAGCCGACCAAGGCGGAGCTCGAACGCTCGCTCGCCGACCTGGTGCGCTCGACCGGCCGGCTGGACCGGTTGTGGCTCAACGGCAGGCAGGCCGGCTGACGCGACTTCCTACGTCACCGTGACGTAAGTCACCGTGACAGGGCGGGGCCGCCAGCCGGCCGGTCGCGGAGGTCAGCCGCCGTTCTCGGTGTCGGCACCCTCGTCGCGGTCGGAGTTGCTGGTCGAGTCGACCTCGTTGCTGTCGTTCTTCGGGACGTTGCCCTGGGAGACGCCGCCCGGGTCCGATCCCGAGGTGTTCTTGGCCGTGTCCTTGGGCGTTCCCGTGTTGGCCTCGGGTGCGGCCTGGCACCCGACCAGAGCCCCGCCGGAGACGAGCGCGAGCGCCGTGAGCAGCGCCGCCATGGAGCGTCGGATGTTCATGTCTCGACCCTAAGGACGCTTCGTCGCCGCCGCCCGTCGGAACGACCGAATCGGACCCGATTACGTCAGAGTGACGTATTGGGGTCGATTCAGCGGCACTGGGGGACCGGACGCCCGACAATGGAACAGGGGAATCGGGACGGCGACCGAGCAGCACGAGGATGTCCGGGGATCCCGACGACCAAGATCAACTTACTGGGGAGTTGATCACCGGCCTGGGGCGACCGGCCGGCTCGACGGATCGTCGGCCGACGCCCAGCACGGGACCGACGGCCGGCGGGTCGTCGACAGGGTCGTCGACACAGTCATCGGTCAGGTCCGTCGGGTGACGACTGCCAGCCGCCAACGACGACGGACGACCGGAGGCCGATCGCACACGTCGTGGTCGATCAGCATCGGACGTGCGCACGAGTGCGATCCGGGCGGTCGTCGGGCTCCTTGGGTTGGAGCCGCGAGACCCCCTCTCGGGACCATCTCGGCGTCGCCGATAATCAACATTATGTCAAGTAGTAGGAGCACTATTGCAGCAGATGCAAGCCTCCTCGGTCCCTGCCCCGAGTCTCACGCTGCTACCCGAGCCTGATCACCTGCGTCTCCGACCTGCGGAAAGGCTGCACCAGAGGCTGGCCTGGAGGTTACGGAGTGACGAGCCTCGGCGCCGCGGGAGTAGAGCGCCAAGGTCGGGAACACGTCGCTGACCTGCAAGCTTGCCGTGGCCTTGCAACAGATGCATGATTCTGTCATCCGGTGCACGTCGCGCGGAGGTGGTCATGGCGGTTGACGCAGCAGGCCGCGTCGTCGAGTTCTCGTCGGTCCGGTATCTGCATCCCGAGGATTAGGTCCTGGCCGAGATGCTGTCCGGCTGGCGCAACCAGCAATTGAGCAGGAACCTGAAGCACGAGACGATCGCGCAGCGCGAGCGTGTCGTGCAGCGTTTCCACGAGTACACCAACGAGTACCCGTGGCAGTGGCAACCCGGTCATGTTGACGAGTTCTTCGGCGATCTGCGGTCCGTGCAGCACGCCAAGCAGGCCACGGTGCGCGGCTACCAAGGGGCCCTACGGGCCTTCTGCACGTACATCAGCAGCCCGGACTACGGGTGGGGCCCGCTGTGCGAGCGCCTCTTCGGAACCCAGCCAGCGCAGGTCTGCTTCACCTGGAACACAGCGGCACACGTCCAGAGTGCCGAGTCCCAGCCGACCAAGCGTGCCTTCACCCGACGGGAGCTCCAGGACTTCTTCGACCGCGCAGATGACGAGGTCTCCCGTATCGCCTCGGCAGGCCGTAAGGGCTGGCTCCCGGCATACCGCGACGCCGTTTTGTTCAAGGTGGCGTACGCCTGGGGGCTGCGTCGCAACGAGGTCCGCCATGTCCAGACGGTCGACTTCGCACGCAACCCGCACGCCCGTGAGTTCGGAAGGTTCGGCGTCCTCGCCGTCCGCTTCGGTAAGGCCATGCGCGGCTCTCCCCCGAAGCACCGCAGCGTCCTGACCGTGTTCGATTGGGCGCCTGAGGTGGTCGCCGACTGGCTGGAACGCGGTCACCCGTACATGACCGACGGGCTGAACCTGTTCACCAGCGAGCGCGGAACCCTGGTATCCGAAGCGGCCCTCCTGCGCCGCTTTCGGAACTACTGCGACGATCTCCGCCTCTCCCCCGGCTTGGACTTCCACTCCCTCCGGCGCTCCTACGTCACCCACTTGATCGAAGCCGGCATGGATGCCCTCTTCGTGCAGCACCAGGTCGGACACGAGCATGCGTCGACGACCGCGCTCTACACGAGCGTTTCAAGTGACTACCGGACCAGGACGCTGCGTCATGCGCTTGACTCAACCGTCAGCAGAGCCCTGAACGGGAATAAACGGGAGTCCTCATGAAGCGCGACGTCGACTATACCTGGCGGCTTCCAGAATTGATGGCCCGCCATGGGATGCATAACAGCACCGAATTGATCCCTCATCTCCGCGAGCGAGACATCGACCTATCCGCGTCTCAAGTCTACCGACTGGTCACCCAGCGCCCCGAACGCATCTCATTGAAAATCTTCGCTGCCGTATGCGACATCTTCGCGTGCGGCCCCGATGACCTACTGACAGTCACGGCGGCGGATGCCCGGCCGAAGAAGGCCGTGTCAGCGCCGAATGTGGTGGACCTGAACAAGGCCGTGCGACCGAAGCGAGCCCGGGTGATCCGCGATGACGATTGAGGTTCGACCCCGCTCGACCACCCGAGGTCGCCCACGGGTCAGCGGGGCGTTCACGTGCGACCGCTGTGGCCGCCGAGCCGGCAAGGCGCGCGCCAGCTGGCCGGAAGGAAGGATCTGCGGCACGTGCTTCCACAGCGCGATGCGGACGCACGGCACCTGCGCCGGCTGTGGGGAACAGCGCATGCTTCCGGGACTCCGGGTGGGCGACAGGATGCCCGCCTGCGTGGCCTGTGCAGGCATCCCGGACGCCTTCCGGTGCGAAGCCTGCGGGATAGAGGCAGAGCCATACCGTCGCGGCACCTGCGCCCGCTGTGCCCTGCGCGCCGATCTCACTGCGCTGCTGGTGGAGCCGGCCGCGGACCAGAAGGCCATGCGGCGGCTCGTCGATGCCCTGTGCGCCGTGGACCGTCCAGAGAGCATCTTCGTGTGGCTACGAGCGGAACCTGTCCGAGCACTCCTGGTCCGCCTCGCCACCGGAGAGATTCCCTTGACGCACGAGGGGCTGGACGAGGAGGGCGATAGCAGGCGAATCGAGCACCTGCGGAGCCTCCTGGAGCACCATGGCCTCCTGCCGGAGCGGGACCATTACCTGGCACTCTTCGAACGCTGGCTGACGACCAAGCTCAGCGCAGTCCAGGAGCTCGAGGTACGCCGACCTGTCGAGCGGTTCGCCACCTGGCACCACTTGCGGCGGATCCGGGCCATCGCACGAGCGGGCGAGCCCACGAGAGGTCCGGTGCACAGCGCCAAGCAAGAGGTCACCGAGACGATCAAGTTCCTAAGCTGGCTCCACGAGTCACATGGTCGGCTCCTCGCGGATTGCGTCCAGGCAGACGTGGATGCCTGGCTGGCCGCCGGGCCCACGACCAGGCACGCCATCCGGACCTTCTTCGTGTGGGCGAGGAAGGCGCGGCTGTGCAGCGGCATCATCATCGGCTTCCGACAGGCGATGTCCGAAAGACAATTGACACAGGAGGACAGGCTCTCCTGGCTCCGGGAATGCCTGGTGAACAACTCCGAGACACTGCCCTACCGCGTTGCGGGGGCCCTCCTGCTCCTCTACGCCCAGCCGGTCGTGAGGATCGCCAGCCTTCGGACCTCCAACGTCGTCGCGACACCCAGCGGGCTTCGCCTATCACTCGGATACGAGCCTGTTGACGTGCCCGAGCCGTTCGCCGCGCTCCTGAGACAGCACCTCACCAGCCGTCCCAACCTGCGGACGGGAAACCATGGGGAAAGCCCGTGGCTCTTCCCCAGCACCCGCGCCGGTCAACACGTACATCCCAACACCCTCATGGATCGCCTGCGCGACCTTGGCATCAGCCTCCTGGGGGCCCGGAACGCTGCCCTCCGTGGGCTTGTAGCAGAGGTGCCTGCGCCGCTCGTGGCCGAGATGCTCGGCTACAGCTATCAGGTCATGGATAGGCACGCCGCAGCAACGGCCGCCTCGTACGCCAGGTACGTGGCCCTTCAAGGTCCGTGGAGGCGTCCCGTCGACGGACGGACTCTCCAGAAGGGGTAAACCGGTGGACCACTCTTCCTCGCGCCGGTTCTCACGTTTCGCGTCGCGCTCCGGACGTCGATTCGTATACATCCAGCGCAAGATCGATATGCGCCTCACCGAGGGCCCGCAGCAACTCCCAAGAAAACAGCTCACCAGCCGAACCGTCAAGGAAGAGTCCCACGAAGAATTCGACACGGCCGCCGGTCATTCTCACTTGGTTCAGAAAGAGGCCATGTGGGCCCAACCACTCGACGTATCGTTCGATGAAGTTCGCGATGCTACCGATCTGGGATTCTGCCAAACGATGCGACCAATAGGTCGCCTCACGTGGCCGACCGGCGCCTGAGAACGAGCCGACATCCCATTGTACGGTAGACGCCAGGCCCAATCGGGAGGAAATCTCCTCGGCCGTCATACTCGGGTGCCACAGTCTTAGCGAGATGTCGAATGTGTAGCTGGGCCGGGCTGAGTTCATACTTGACTTGATTCATTAGATGTGGCAGCTGTTTCTGCGCCAGCTACAGTTGCGGGCTCTCGCCCAGCAGCCCGAAGAGCTCGATTGACCACGAACACGACAGCCGCACCTGCCCCCGCGAGGATCAATCCTGCCTCTCCAACGCCCGTGGCGAAGAGCACGATGAGCGCGATCATGGCCGCGAAGGCAAGGGTTCCCCAGACCCAGCGGGGGATGTACTCGGATCCATTCCGAGTGTAGTCGGTTACATGCCCTTGAGGTTCGGCATTTCCTTCTGAGTCCGTAGTGATGATCTCCCCATCCGGAGTTATACCGACCCAGTCCTTGGGCCCAGCTCCGATCCCGTCCTTAATCTTGTGGATGGTTTCTCGATCCAGATCAGTCTGATCGATGGGCCGAGTCCCGGACGGTGCGTTACGAGGCCGGGACTGACGCCTCCGGTCCAGAGGGTCGTCGCCGTCTCTTCCAGGTGCCCGCTGGATGGTTGCCTCGGTGAGCGTGGACTCTGAGACAATTTTCGACGCTGGATGTGCACCATGTTCGACGTCTCGAGCGTGTTGCTCTCCCTGCTCCGTTACACCACTCACCGACATCGCTTCGACATCACCCACAGCGTTCTGTTGCACGACGTGGGTCAACTCATGAGCCAAAAGGCGCATTCCGTGGTCGGTCTCTGGCTTCCAAGCCCCTCTCGAAAAGACGATGTGGCGCCCCACTGTGAGAGCGCGCGATCGAACGGCTTCCGCCGCCGCCGCAGCACCCTCATCGGAGTGGATGCGAACACGGCTGAAGTCGTGACCGAACCGCGGTTCCAAGGTTGCGCGGGTAGCCTGGTCCAACGGCTGGCCGGGCGACTGCAACACCCGTGACACCTTGGCGACCGGAGTTGTTTGCCTCTCTGGTGTGGGTCTATGCCCCAAAGATCCTGCCCGCGCGTTCCCGGGCCTCGACTCATGGATGTGAGGACTCATTCGGAATCGCCCTTCTACGCTGGGCCAGCGCTTCGGTGGGCATTCTCCCCCAGGCGCCGTCACCTTGCTGTCACGGGGCCGTCACCACGGGCGGGTCGCATACCGGGTTGGCGGCAGCAACTGCAGGGGACATCAGTTCCCAGAGTGATATGCACGATAACCAGTAGTGGGCGAGGACCCCGCTCCTGAGGCCCTGCCCCGGCCGCTCATCCGGTGAAGACGACGTCCGTCGTACCGACCACGGCAGCCGTGCGACCCGGCGCCGTCTGGAACTGCCAGTACAGGTTCGTGTGCGCGATGACCTGGTCGACCGGCGGAGCTCCCCAGGCGCTCTTGTCGCCGGCGGTGTGCGCGTCACCGACGAGGGTCACGTCGTAGCCCCGGGTGAAGGCGCCGTGGATGGTCGACCGGATGCAGGCATCGGACTCGGCGCCGGTCACGACCAGGTGGCCGATCCCCGCGGCCGCCAGCACCTGCTCGAGGTCGGTGCCCTCGAAGGAGTCGCCGTGCGACTTGTGCACCAGCGGCTCCGACGCGGAGCGCACCAGCTCCGGGACGTACTCCCAGGCGTCGCTGCCCCGGGCCAACTCGTCGCCGGAGTGCTGCACCCAGATGACCGGCACGCCGTCCCTCCGGGCCCGTTCCACCAGCTCGCCGATGTGGGCGACGACCTCGTCGCGGCGGTGCGCCCCGTCGACGACGCCCTGCTGGACGTCGATCACCATCAGGCCGGTCGCGGGCCGATCGGTCAGCGTGCTCATGTCTCTCTCCTCAGCTCATCGGCTGCGTGCCAGCGTGGACCCGACCACCGACAGTTCCAGCCGTCGTCTCACCCGTCGTCCCGGACAAGGCAGAACGGGTGGCCGGCCGGATCGATGAGGACCCGCACGTTCTCCTGCGGCTGGGCCACCGCCACCGTCGCGCCGCGTGCCACCGCGTCGGCGACCGCCGCGTCGAGGTCACCGACCTGGAAGTCGAGGTGCATCATCGGCCGCTGCTCCCCCTCGACCGGCGGCCACACCGGCGCCCGGTAGCCGGTCGCCTGCTGGAACACGACGTAGACCGACCCACCCGGTGCCGCGAGGACCGCCGTCCCGGGTTCCTCGTGCCCGAGGGGCCACCCCAGCAGGTCGGAGTAGAACCGGGCCAGCGCGCCGGGGTCCGGCGCCTCGATCGCGGTCCCCCACCACATGCCCGGCATCCGTGACCGCATGGTGAGCAGCGTCGTGCACCCGCGCCGGGCGTGTCCAGGCCGCCCGACGACCGACCCGACAAACCTCCTCGTCAGCGCTGGTCCGGGTGCGGCACCACCCGGAGGTCCAGTTCGTCGATCCCGGAGAAGTCGTCGGGGTTGCAGGTGTTCAACGGGATGCCCTCGGCGATGGCGGTGGCCGCGATCAGCGCGTCGTAGGCACGCGCCGCCCGCTTCCACCCGGATGAGCGCAGCGAGGCGGCCACTCGACCGAAGGCCCGCGCAGCACCAGCATCGAAGGCGATCGGCTCGAAGTCCGCCTCGGCCTGGTGGAGGTGCGACTGCCGGGCGGCGCGCTCGCTCGCACTACGGGCGACGTGTGGACCCATCGACAACTCGGCAAGGGTCACCGCACTGATCACCGCTTCGTCCGGCAGGACACCCGGGGTCCGGCAGGCGCCCCAGCAGGATGACCGTGGAGGTGTCGAGCATCCCGCGACCGTCAGGGACGCTCACAGGCCGGCGTCCAGGACGTCGTCCAGGTCGTGGCGGAGCGCAGTGGGGTCCACTCCGGGCAAGTGGCGGCGCCGCGCCACCAGGTCCGCGGACGAGGGACTGCGCCGGGCCCGCGGGCGCAACTCGGCGACCTCGGCACCATCACGGGTGACGATGACGGCGACGCCACGGGCGACGCGGTCGAGCACCTCTCCCCCGTGGTTGCGCAGCTCCCGGACCGACACCGACTCCATGCGGTGACGGTATCCCCGGTGAGACGAGCGAGGACGGGCGCACAGCGATGAGTTCCCCCTCTACGGGTCGTCCCAGCTGGGAGCCCGGCGAACCAGGAGACCTCTCGTGACCAGCAGCGTCCTGCCCATGATCGTCACCCGCGACCTGCCCCGGCTGGCCGGCTTCTACCGGGACCTGTTCGGTGCCGTGGAGACCGGGCGCACCCCGCCCGAGGGACTTACGTTCTACCTCGGCCTGCGGATCGGGGACTCCGACCTCGGCCTGGTCTCCGTCGACGACGCGCCCGAGGGGCCGCAGCGGATGCTCCTGAGCATCGCCGTCCCCGACGTCGACGCCCTCCTCCCCCGGGTGCCCGAGCTCGGCGGGCAGGTCGAGGGGCCGCCGAACGACATGCCGTGGGGTCAGCGGGTGGCGCACGTCCAGGACCCCGACGGCAACAGCGTCAACCTCACCCAGCAGCTCTGACCCGCCACCCCGAGGGATGGCGGGTCAGCCTGGCGGCCGGTCAGGCGATCTCGGCGCGCCGGATGCGCAGCCAGCCGGCCAGCAGGGGCAGCGCGAGCCACAGCGCGACCGACGTCGCCACCTGCAGCCAGCCCTGTCCGTCCAGGTCCCCCTCGTACATCGGCATGGTCGTCGTCGACAGGTCCAGCCAGTCGCGCACCCAGTCCAGGGCCGACACCGTGTTGACCAGGATGCTGAAGGCCGTCGGCAGCACGAAGTACAGGACGATGGCCAGCGGGGAGCTGAGCAGCAGCATGCCGAAGGCCACCCCGGCCAGCACCGAGATGACCTGGACCAGCAGCACCTGCCCGACCTGGGCGGCGGGCAGCCCCCAGTCCATCGCGCTGTCGGTGAACACCGGAGTGAGCGCGGTGGCCAGCGCGGAGGCGGCCGCCGCGGCGAGGACGCCACCGACGGCGAGCAGCACCGCCGCCAGCACCTTGGCGGTCAGCACCCGCGCCCGGCGGGGAACCAGCGCGAAGGTGGTCATCGCCGTCCGCTGCGACCACTCGCTGGTCACCAGCAGGATGCCCAGGACCGGGAGCAGGATGCCGACCGGGAACTGGGTGAAGGGGAAGTAGTCCGCGAAGGTCTTGGGGGCGTCCTCGACGAACAGCTCCAGGGCGACGACGCCCAGCGCCGCCAGCCCGATGACGATCAGCAGCCACCGTCCGGCGCGGGTGTCGTAGGACTTGCGCAGCTCCACCCGGGTCAGCTGGAGCAGCGACGGCGAGCTGATCGCCGGCGTCCGGACGGCGGGGGCTGCGGGAGCGGTCGTGGTGGTCATGCCGCCACCTCCTGCACCTGCTGCGAGCCGTCGGCGTGGGTCAGGGACCGGAACAGCTCCTCGAGCCCCTCTCCCCCGGCCGGGCGCAGTTCGGTGAGCACCGCGCCGGCCGCCGCGACCGCCTGGCCCACCGCCAGCGGGTCGGCGTCGGCGACGAGTCCGTCCCCCTCACCGCCGACGACGGCGATCCCCGCCGTCCGCAACGCCCGTTCCAGCACGACCCGGTCCGGGCCGCGGACCACGGTGCCCCGGCCGCCCAGCAGCTCCTGCTTGCTGCCCTGGGCCACGATCCGCCCGGCGGCGATCACCACCAGCTGGTCGGCCACCGCCTCGACCTCCCGGAGCAGGTGCGAGGAGAGCAGCACCGTGCCGCCGCGGTCGGCGAACCCGCGCAGCAGGCCGCGCATCCAGTAGATGCCGTCGGGGTCCAGGCCGTTGGCCGGCTCGTCGAGCACGAGCACCTGCGGGTCGCCCAGCAGGGCCGCGGCCAGCCCCAGCCGCTGCTTCATCCCGAGCGAGTAGTTGCCCACCCGCTTGCCCGCGGGCTTGTCGGCCAGCCCGACCCGGCCGAGCACCTCGTCGACCCGTTCCTGGCCGACACCGAGCACCAGCGCGGCCAGGGTCAGCACCTCACGGCCGGTGCGCCCGGCGTGCTGGGCGCCGGCGTCGAGCAGGACGCCGACCTGCCGGCCCGCGTTGGGCAGGTCCCGGTAGGCCCGGCCGCCGATCGTGGCGGCGCCGCTGGTCGGGGTGGCCAGCCCGACGAGGGCCCGCAACGTCGTGGACTTCCCGGCGCCGTTGGGGCCCAGGAAGCCGGTCACCGTGCCGGGCGTGCAGCTGAAGGAGACGTCGGAGACGGCGAGCTGCGCGCCGTACCGCTTGGTCAGGTGGTCGATCGTGATCATGGGACGACCGTGGCCTGGCCAGCCGGTCGCCCGCATCGGCCGGGAGTCGGCACCTCGCCCGGCGGGGGGCCGACTCCCGGCCGACCGAAGTCGGTGCCCCGGGCGGGTGGACGTAGACCTCGGTCGGTTCCGGTGGACGGCGCGCGTCCGTAGCCTCCGGATGTGACCCTGACCGGCGGAGCGCCGTCCGACGCCGGCCGCCGCGTGGAGCACCCCTCGCTGGTCCCCGCGCAGCTGCTGGCCGACCCCGACGCCGCCCCCGAGCGCGGGCCGGACGGCGTCGGCAGCACCGGCGGCCACCGGCGGGTGCGGCGCTCGGTCCGGGACTGGGTCGTGGACGTGAGCTGCTTCCTGCTCTCCCTGGCCGGCGGAGCGGTGTTCGTGGGCGTGGCACTGTCCGAGTCCCCACCGCCCTCGGACGCGCTGGTGCTCGCCGACGCGGTCGCCGGCAGCCTCGCGTGCCTGCTGCTGTGGTGGCGACGCCGCTGGCCGGTGCAGGTGGCGGTGCTGCTGGCGCTCGTCGGCTGCTTCTCGGACATGTCCAGCGTCGCCGTCCTCATCGCGCTGTTCACCGTCGCGGTGCACCGGCGGCTGCCCACCGTGCTGGCGCTGTCCGCGCTCAACCTCGCCGCGTTCCTCGTCTACACCGTCCTCCGGCCGACCGACGACGTGCCCTACCCGATCGTCCTGGGGTTCGGCCTGCTGATGACGGCGGCCGTGGTCGCCTGGGGCATGTTCGTGCGTGCCCGCCGCCAGCTGGTGCTCTCCCTGCGTGAGCGGGCGCTGCGGGCCGAGCGCGAGCAGCACCTGCGGGTGGAGCAGGCCCGTGACCTCGAGCGCACCCGGATCGCGCGGGAGATGCACGACGTGCTGGCGCACCGGCTGTCGCTGCTGAGCATGCACGCCGGCGCGCTGGAGTTCCGGCCCGACGCCCCACCCGCGGAGATCGCCCAGGCCGCCGGGGTCGTCCGGGCCAGCGCCCGGCAGGCGCTGGAGGACCTGCGGGAGGTGATCGGGGTGCTGCGGGAGGCCAACGGCGACCCGGCGACCCGGCCGCAGCCGACCCTCGGGGACCTGCCGGCCCTGGTCGAGGAGTGCCGCCGGGCGGGTGTCCGGGTGCGTGCGGACTACCGGGTGCCCGAGCTGGGGTCGGCTCCGCCGGCGACCGGTCGCAACGCCTACCGCGTCGTGCAGGAGGGGCTCACCAACGTCCGCAAGCACGCGCCGGGCACGGTCGCCGCCGTCCTGGTCGAGGGCGGCCCGGGCCGTGGCCTGACGGTGGAGGTGCGCAACCCGCCACCGGCGGGCGCCGAGCACACCGTGCCGCTGCCCAACGGGGGCACCGGCCTGGTCGGCCTGCTGGAGCGGGTCAGCCTGGGTGGCGGCCACCTCGAGCACGGCTGGACGACGGACGGCGACTTCCGGCTGCGGGCGTCGTTCCCCTGGCCGGCCGGCCCGGCCGTCCGATGAGGGAGCCCGTGCGGGTGCTCGTGGTCGACGACGACCCGCTGGTGCGCGCCGCCCTGGCGATGGTGCTGGGCGGCGCCGAGGACCTGGAGCTGGTCGGTCAGGCCAGCGACGGCGACGAGGTGCCCGCCGCGGTCGAGCGCTGCTCCCCCGACGTCGTCCTGATGGACATCCGGATGCCGCGCACCGACGGGCTCACCGCGACCGAGCAGCTGCTCGCCGGGCCCGGTGCGCCGGAGGTGATCGTGCTGACCACCTTCGACGCCGACGAGCAGGTCCTGCGGGCGCTGCGCGCCGGGGCCAGCGGCTTCCTGGTCAAGGACACCCCACCGGCCGCGATCGTGGAGGCGGTGCGCCGGGTGGCCGCCGGCGAGCCGATGCTCTCCCCCACCGTCACCCGGCAGCTGATCGCGCACGTCGCCGCGGTCGATCCGGCTCCCCCCGGCGATGCCCGCACCCACGGCGCGCGCACCCGGCTCGACCAGCTCAGCGAGCGGGAACGGGAGGTCGCCCTGGCCATCGGCCGGGGGCTGTCGAACGCGCAGATCGGCGCGGAGCTCCACCTGAGCGTGGCGACGGTGAAGGCGCACGTGTCCCGGTTGCTGGTGAAGCTCGACCTCGCCAACAGGGTGCAGATCGCCCTGCTGACCCACGACGCCGACCTGGTCTAGCTCGGCTCGGTCACGCGCGGCTCCGCCAGGGCCGGCCGTGCAGCCACCACTGCAACCGCCGGGTCACCCAGGGCAGCAGCAGGTAGGTCATGATCGGCGTCAGGGTCAGCGTCGTCACCGCCACCCGCAGGACGACGTGCGCGTCGGCCAGCAGCCGGCCCAGCGTCACCGTGGCCAGCAGGTTGAGCGGGAAGAAGACCAGCCAGATGGTCACCGCCTGCTTCCACCGCGGCGGCGCGGTCGGCGCCGGGGCGGCGGGCTCGGCGGCGGACTCCACCGGCGCGTCGAACCAGCCCTCGATGCCGGTGCGCCGCTCGGTGCGGGTCACCTCGGCCAGTCCCTGGGCCGAGCCCAGCCACCACCGCCGCTCCGGGCTGGCCTCCCAGGCGGCGAGGGTCGCCGGGGAGCTGAAGCGGCAGAGCATGTGCCACTCGTCCGCGCCGTGCCGGGGTCGGACCCAGCCGCCGCCGAGGAACCCGGGGAATCCCTCCGCCATGGTCAGGCCGGCGCGGATCCAGGCGGTCATCTCCACCGTGTGGGCCGGATCGGCCCGGCGGGTGAACGAGACGGTCACCGGCAGCTCCGGGGTCTCCGCAGCCATCGGCACCGGGGTGGTGCTCTCCATGCCCCCAGCATCGCCGTCCTGAGTGACGAACACGTGACGGGGTCCCCTGCGCGCCGCACCGCCCCCGCACAGGCCCGGTGGCGATGATCGTGGTGTGGAGGCCCTCGACCGGTTCTGGACCCGCGTCAGCGCCCCTTCTCCTCCGCTGCCCGGCTGGCTGCTGGCGCTCAGCGCGGTGCTCGCCGCCGTGCTGGTGCTCTCCCCGGCGCTGTGGGGACGCTCCCGGCACGCGGTCACCATCGCCCACGAGGGCGCGCACGGCCTGGCCGCGCTGGCCACCGGCCGCCGGCTGTCCGGCATCCGACTGCACTCGGACACCTCGGGGCTGACCATCTCCGCGGGCCGGCCGACCGGGCCGGGCATGGTGCTCACCGCAGCGGCGGGCTACACCGGCCCGGGCCTGTTCGGCCTCGGCGCGGCCGCCCTGCTGGCCGCCGGGTACGCGGTCGGCCTGCTGTGGGCGCTGCTGGCCCTGCTGGCGCTGCTGCTGGTGCAGATCCGCAACTGGTACGGCCTGTGGTCGGTGCTGGTCACCGGCGCGCTGGTGTTCGCCGCGACCTGGTGGCTGCCCGCCGAGGGCCAGGCGGCGTTCGCGCACCTGGTCACCTGGTTCCTGCTGCTGGCCGCTCCCCGGACCGTGGTCGAACTGCAGGCCAAGCGCCGGCGGGGCGCCGGGCGGGACTCCGACGCCGACCAGCTGGCCCGGCTCACCCGGCTGCCCGGCCTGCTCTGGGTCGGCGTCTTCCTGCTCGTCGACGTCGGCGCCCTCGTCCTGGGCACCCTCTGGCTCCTGCGCTGACAAGCGTCCGCCACAGGCATGCTTTCGGCGACGGCAGACCCCACCAAAAGCACGATTTTGGCGGCGCAGAACGGTCCGCCGAAGGCGCTTTCGGCGGCCCAGACTCCACCAAAAGCACGATTTTGGCGGCTCAGAAGGGTCCGCCGAAGGCGCGCTCTTGGTGGCGGACAGCCGCCGAAGGCGGGCTCGTGGTGGAGGACGCGCGTCAGTCGCTGGTGGGGCGGTTGCGGCGACGGGGAGCCGCGTGCGGCGGCTGGTGCACCGGCTCGACGTCCGGCGCCGCGGGGATCTTCCGGTCCTGCGGGTCGGAGGTCACGGTGAAGGTCTCGCCGTGGTGGGCGATCTCCAGCGGCTCGTCGCCGTAGACCAGCCGGTAGGTCGCCTGCTCGGCGGTCACCGACACGGCCAGGCAGCGGCCCTGGAACACCACCCGGAACGCCAGCCGGGAGATGCGCGGCGGCAGCCGGGGCGCGAAGGTCAGCCGCCCGTCGTGGTCACGCATCCCGCCGAACCCGGCGACCGCCACCATCCACCCGCCGGCCAGCGAGGCGATGTGCAGACCGTGCCCGCTGTTGCCGTGCAGGTTCTGCAGGTCGGTCAGCGCCGCCTCGCCCCAGTAGTCGTGGGCCAGCTGCAGGTGCCCGGTCTCCGCGGCGATCACCGCCTGCTGGGCGGCCGACAGCGAGGAGTCCCGCACGGTGCGCGCCTCGTAGTAGGCGAAGTCGGCGATCTTCTGCTGGAGGGTGAAGGCGTCCCCGCGCAGGTGCAGCGCCATGACCAGGTCGGCCTGCTTGACCACCTGCTTGCGGTAGATGTCGAAGTACGGGAAGTGCAGCAGCAGCGGGTACTGGTCCGGCGTCGTCCCCTCGAAGTCCCACTCCTCGTGGTGGGTGAACCCCTCCGACTGCTCGTGGACGCCGAGCTCCTCGTTGAACGGGATGCTCATCTGCTCGGCCGCCCGGGTCCAGTGGGCCACCTCGTCCGCGGAGACCATCAGCCGGGCTGCCGTCTGCGGCTGCCGGGCGACGGCGGCCGCCGCCTCGCGCAGGTTCCGCTGCGCCATCAGGTTCGTGTAGACGTTGTTGTCGACCACCGCGGTGTACTCGTCGGGCCCGGTCACCCCGTCGATCCGGAACCCCCGGCCGTCGTCGAAGTGGCCCAGTGACGCCCACAGCCGGGCGGTCTCCACCAGCAGCTCGGTGCCGTGGTCGCGGTCGAACTCCTCGTCCAGGGTCGCCCACCAGTACCGGGCCACCGCGTCGGCGATGTCCGCGTTGATGTGGAACGCCGCCGTCCCGGCCGGCCAGTACCCCGACGTCTCCTCGCCCCGGATGGTCCGCCACGGGAAGGCGGCGCCGTCCTGACCGAGTACCCGGGCCCGCTCACGGGCCAGCTCCAGCGTCGAGTGCCGCCACAGCAACGCGTCCCTGGCAGCACTGGGCACGGTGTAGGTGAGCACCGGCAGGACGTAGGTCTCGGTGTCCCAGAACGTGTGCCCGTCGTAGCCGTCACCGGTGAGCCCCTTGGCGGGGATCGGCTGGCGCTCGGCGCGCAGCCCCGCCTGCAGGACGTGGAACATGCCGACCCGCACGGCCTGCTGCAGCTCGTCGTCGCCCTCGATCTCGACGTCGGCCTCGTCCCAGTGCCGGTCCAGCAGCTCGCGCTGCTCGCGCACCAGCCGGTCCCACCCGGCGAGCTTGGCGGTGGCCAGCGCCCCCTCGACCTGGTCCCGGACGGCGGCCGAGGACCTACGGCTGGACCAGCCGTAGGCCAGGTACTTGACCAGCCGCAGCTTGGTACCGGCCGGCAGCCGGGCGGCGAGGGTGTAGCGGGCCAGGTCCGCGGACACCTCGAGGTCCTCGGTGGCCTGGTCCGGCACGTCGACCTCGTGGTCCATCCCGGCGGCCATCCGCAGCCGGCTGCCCCGGGTCTGGTGCACCAGGACGGCGTGCCGGCCCCGGCCCACGTGCAGCTCGGACTGCAGCGGGCGGTCCATCGCCGCCCCCGCCCGGGGGTCGTCGTTCTGCGCGGTGTTCACCGACTCGTTGGCCAGCAGGTCCGACTGCAGGGCGATGTACAGGTCGCCGTCCTCGTCGGTGCACTCCACCTGGTACTCGATCGCGGCGATGGAGCGCCGGGTCAGCGAGACCAGCCGGGTGCTGGTGACCCGGACCTGCCGGCCGCTGGGCGAGCGCCACTCGGTCGTGCGGCGGAGCACGCCGTCGCGGAGGTCCAGCGACCGGCGGTGCCTGACGACGGTGCCGTACTGCAGGTCCAGCGGGGTGTCGCCGACGAGCAGCCGGATGAGCTTGCCGTCGGTCACGTTGACCACCGTCTGGCCCTGCTCGGGGAAGCCGTACCCCGCTTCCGCGTAGGGCAGCGGCCGCTCCTCGAAGAAGCCGTTCAGGTAGGTGCCCGGGACGACGACCGGCTCACCCTCGTCAAGGGTCCCGCGCATGCCGATGTGCCCGTTGGCCAGCGCGAACACCGACTCGTGGGTGCCCAGGGACGTCAGGTCGACGCCGACCTCGGTCAGCGACCACGGCTTGACCAGGAAGTGCGCGCGTCCTTCCGTCACAGCAGCTCGTCCAGGTCCTGCACGACGACGTCCGCGCCACGCTCGCGGAGGCCCTCGGCCTGGCCGACCCGGTCCACCCCGACGACGAAGCCGAACTCCCCCGCCCGTCCCGCGGCCACGCCCGAGAGCGCGTCCTCGAACACGGCCGCCTCTGCCGGTGGCACGCCGAGGGCGCGTGCGCCGGCGAGGAAGCTGTCGGGAGCCGGCTTCCCGCGCAGCCCGTCGCGCTTGGCGACCACCCCGTCCACCCGCGCGTCGATCAGGTCGGCGAAGCCGCCGGCGGCCACCACCTGCTCACCGTTGGCCGAGGCGGTGACGACGGCGGTGGCCAGACCTGCCTCCTTGACCGCCCGCAGGTACCGCATCGAGCCCTCGTAGACCTGCACGCCGTGCTCGTCGAGCTCGCGCAGCAGCAGCTCGTTCTTCCGCGTCGCCACACCGCGGATGGTCGCCGCGTCGGCCGGGTCGCCGTCGGCGCCCTCGGGCAGCGTGATCCCCCGGCTGGCCAGGAAGTCGCGGACGCCGTCCTCGCGGGGCTTGCCGTCGACGTACTGGTTGTAGTCGTCCTGGCTGAACTCGGCGGCCGCCGGGTCCCGGCTCCGCAGGAACTCGTCGAAGGTGCGCTTCCAGGCGGCCTGGTGCACCCGTGCGGTCTGGGTGAGGACACCGTCGAGGTCGAAGAGGCAGGCTCGGATGTCTTCCGGGAGTCCCAGCACGCGCGACACGTTACGGCGATCTCCCAGGACAGTCCTGTCGAGACCTGCAGCACCTCCGCCGCTCCGGGGGTGGGTGTTGGTGCTGCGCCCGCAGGGCGTCGGTCGTGCGGGCGTGGGGTTCGAGGATCGTCGGGGACGGCGGGTAGTCGGTTCGGTCAATTCGTTGGGGATAACGGTTGATGTCAGGGATGTTCCCCGCAGGTGTCATCGGCAGCTCGGCACGGTGTCGGTACGACCCGGGTCCCTCGTGCCGGCGGGGACGCCGGCCCGACAGCGCTCGGTGGCCGGGTCCTCCCGGCCGGCAGCGATCGCGCCCCACCCGGCACTCCGACCCTCGCGGCGCCCGCTGGAGGCGTCCCTGCCATGGGCCAGTGGGGCACCGGCCGCTCCTGGTGGTCGTCACTGCCCCGCCCGGGGGGCGGCTCCCCTGATCTGGCGGGGGTGCTCGGTCGGCCG
Organism: Geodermatophilaceae bacterium URHA0031; assembly: GCA_000620205.1. Lineage (GTDB taxonomy): Bacteria > Actinomycetota > Actinomycetes > Mycobacteriales > Geodermatophilaceae > Modestobacter. Next base: position 90,907 of record JHVP01000004.1, read on the forward strand.
GGACGCGACGGATGGGTCGGCCTGTTGGTTGGGGATAACGGTCGTACCCGTGAGCTTGTCGATCCGACGGACCGGGCACCCACGTCGCCGGCTGCGTGCGGCGCCCTGCACCGACTCCCTGCCCCGTGCCCTCCGGCCCGGCCTCTCAGCGCGCCATCCCGCCCTCCCCTGGCGACCCCGCCCGGCCGCGGCGTCGTCGCCCCTTCCTGAGCGCCTCGCACCGACGCGATCGCCGCCTCCCCTCCCCCGGACGCTCCAGTCGCGCCGGACGCAGCTCCTCCCCCGTGTCGTTGCCGTTGCGGTCTGTGCTCGGGGACGGCGCGTCGACCGAGCGGCGCGGCTGTCGGGGATAACGGCGGAACGATGAGTCGGGCGGCGGGGGGCGGCAGGTCGGCAGGGCCCGATCGGGCGGCGTGCCACCCAACTGCCTAGGGTCGGCAGCAGCTGCGGCACCGCCGCTCTCCCGGTCCAGACCGGGAGCCCACGACCCGAGGAGAACCGGCATGGCCGACCGCCCTGTCCCCCCGAACCCCTACGACTTCCTCCCGCAGGTCCCCTCGTTCACCCTGGAGAGCAGCGACATCGGGCACGGGAAGCGCCTGCCCGCTCCGCACACCAGCGGCGCGATGGGCGTCCCGGGCGGTGAGGACCGGTCCCCGCAGCTGAGCTGGTCCGGCTTCCCCGCCGAGACGCGGGGCTTCGCGGTCACCGTCTACGACCCCGACGCCCCGACGACCAGCGGCTTCTGGCACTGGGCGGTCGCCGGCATCCCGGCGTCGGTGACCGAGCTGCCCAGCGGCGCGGCCTCCGACGGCCTGCCGGCGGGTGCGGTGCAGCTGCGCAACGACGCCGGGTTCGCCGGCTACGTCGGAGCGGCGCCGCCGGCCGGCCACGGGACCCACCGCTACTACGTGGTGGTGCACGCGCTCGACACCGACGACCTCGGGGTGCCCGCCGAGGCGACCCCGGCCTACCTCGGGTTCACCCTGTTCAGCCACACCCTCGCCCGCGGCACCATCGTCGCGGAGTACGACGTCGAGTGACCCGACGTCCCGCTGGGCCGGTGCGCCGGCTCAGCGGGACGGGCGCTCCGCCAGGCAGGTGGTGCCGGCCCGGGCGAAGCCGGCCCGCTCGTAGACCCGTGCCACGTCGTCGTCGCCGGCGGACAGGAACACCAGGTCGGCGGTCTGCCGGGCGTGCTCGACCAGCGCCGAGGTGAGCCCGGCGCCGAGACCGCGGCCGCGGAACCGGGGCAGGGTCGCCACGCCGACCACCTCGCTGATCTCCACGCCGTCCACGTCGACCGGCTGGTGCGAGCCGATCGCGACCGGCTGGCCGTCGTCGACGGCGACCATCATCACGGTGCGGCCGGCGGCCACCCGCTCGCGCAGCACCTCCGTCGGCGGCAGCTCCGCCGGCCCCGGGTCGCCGAGGGCGACGTCCGGCGTCCCGTGCCCGGCCGCGGCCGGCACGGTGGCCACCGGCCCCGGCGAGGCGAAGGCCAGCTCGGCGAGCCGCTGGTAGAGCCCCAGCTTCGGGTCGTCGGCACCCACCAGGTAGAGCCGGACGCCCACCGGCAGCAGCACCTCGACCGGGTCGTCGGCGACCAGCAGCGGCAGGTCCTCCACGGCCAGCCCGGCCGACCGCGCGACACCGGCCAGGCCGCGGCAGCGGTCGCCCAGCCACTCCAGGGACGCGGGGACGCCCGAGCGCTCCTGCAGCGCGACGGCGGCCCGGACGTCGGCGAGGGTGACCTCGGCCTCGCGCCCCGGCAGCGGGCGGGACGGGTAGGGCCAGTCCGGCGACCCGATCGGCACGGCCAGTGCGCCCACCTGGTGCACCTGGGCGTCCGCCATGGCCGCGAGGGAGAAGTAGCGCTCGATCCGGTCGAGGAGCCCGGGCGACGACACGCCCAGGACCCTAGACGCCACGGGACCGCGGTCGGCCCCGCGCACCCTCAGGACCACCCGGTCGGGGGGTGCCGGGAGCCCGGACGGCACCATGGGCGCCGTGACGGTCGGCATGCGAGCGCAGGTCTCGCCCTTCACCGCGTTCGACCGGGAGTCCTGGCGTGCCCTGGCGGCGGGCTCGGACCTGCCGCTGGACGCCGCTGACGTGCGGGCGCTGGCGAGCCTCGGCGACCGGATCGACCTCGACGAGGTCGCCACGGTGTACCTGCCGCTGGCCCGGTTGCTGCACCTGCACGTCACCGCGAGCCGGCGGCTTTGGGCGGCGCAGACCCAGTTCCTGGGAGCGCGCACGGCGAAGGTCCCCTTCGTCATCGCGGTGGCCGGCAGCGTCGCCGTCGGCAAGAGCACCACCGCCCGGCTGCTGCAGGCGCTGCTGGCCGCCGCCCCGGACACGCCGCGGGTGGACCTGGTGACCACCGACGGCTTCCTGCTGCCCAACGCCGAGCTCGAGGCCCGCGGGCTGCTGGGCCGCAAGGGCTTCCCGGAGAGCTACGACCGGCGGGCGCTGCTGCGCTTCCTCGCCGACGTGAAGTCCGGCAAGCCGGAGGTGAGCGCGCCGCTGTACTCGCACGCGTCCTACGACGTGCTCCCCGGGGAACGCCAGGTCGTCGACTCCCCCGACGTCCTGGTGCTCGAGGGGCTCAACGTGCTGCAGGCCGGCGGCCGCCCCGAGGGCCGGGTGCCGGAGGTCTTCCTCTCGGACTTCTTCGACTTCTCCGTCTACGTCGACGCCAGCGAGCACGACATCTCGCAGTGGTACGTCGAGCGCTTCCTGGCGTTGCGGCGCACCGCCTTCTCCGACACCGCCGCCTACTTCCACCGGTTCGCCGACCTCACCGACGAGGAGGCGACGACGACGGCACGGGGCATCTGGACGGCGGTCAACGAGCCCAACCTGCGGCTGAACATCGCGCCCACCCGCTCCCGGGCCCGGCTGGTGCTGCAGAAGGCCGCCGACCACTCGGTGCGCCGGGTGCTGCTGCGGAAGCTCTGAGCCGCCGCCCGGCGAGCCGGGTCACCACACACTGTGCCAACTCCGCGAGGTGACGTCGTCACCTCGGCCTCCCGGCGACGGACGTGACCGCGCGCACACTCGATCCACCGCACGGCAGGCCGATCCGCCCGCCGCCCGGGTCGGAACAGGAGACCAGGATGTGTGCTCACGTACGTCGCTGCCCCACGGCCGCCGCCGACGACCGGGTGCTCGCCGTGCCCGTCAGCCGGCACCCCGAGCAGGGCTGGACGCTGCTGTGCAACGGCGTCGTGCTCTTCGACGACGACGGGGAACTGCTCCCCGACGGCCAGGTGGTGCTCGACCGCCGCTGGCAGCTGGCCACCGCCTGAGCTCGCCCGGCCACCCAGCGCGGTCGGCGCGCCGGACGTAATGCGCCTGACCTGCGAGTTCCGGGACGCTGGGTCGCATGGTCGGCTCCGGCGCCGCGCGCGTCCGCCCCCGGCACCGGCTCACCTTGACGACGACGGTGCTCGCGCTGACCGCCGCCCTGGCCTCATCGGTCGGCGAGTGCTCGGTCGCGCGCGCCGCGGACCCGCACGTCCCGGCAGCCGCGCGACCCGCGGTGCCCCCGGTGCCGGCCGGACCGCCGGCCACCCTGCTGCCGGGAGCCGTGCCACCACCCCTGGTCCTGGACCCCGCGACCCGGCTGGCCGTGCTGACCGCCGCCGGGGAGTCCGCCGCCCGCGTCGGCGGGACGGTGCACGTCGCCGTCCGCAGCCCCTCCGGCGCGGAGGTGCTGACCGGCCCGGGTGCCGGGACCCCCGTCCTGACCGCCTCGCTGGTCAAGCTGATGGTGGTGCAGCAGTTGTTCGCCCGGGACCACGCCGGCCTGCTGGAGCTCTCCCCCCTCGACCTCGACCGGATGCGCCGGGCCGTGGTCGCCTCCGACGACGACGCGATGAGCCTGCTGTGGGACCGCTTCGACGGCGACGAGCTGGTGGTCGCGGCGGCCGCCGAGTCCGGGTTGACGGGCAGCTCTCCCCCGGTTCGGGCCGGTCAGTGGGGCGAGGCCGTGACCACCGCGGCCGACACGGCGCTGTTCCTGTCCACCCTCCCCGACCACCTGCCCGCCGACGACCTGGCCACGCTGACCGGCTGGATGGGGTCCCCGGCGCGCGTCGCCGCCGACGGCTTCGACCAGCGGTACGGGCTGCTCGCGCCGGCGGTGTCCGCCTCCACGGCGGCCGCGGTCAAGCAGGGCTGGATGTGCTGCATCGGCTCCCGCCGCCAGCTGCACTCGGCCGGCGTCCTCGCCGACGGCCGGGTCGTCGTCCTGCTCGGCGACTTCCCGGTCGGCACGAGCTGGTCCCGGGCCCGGGCGGCCCTGGACGCCGCCGCCCAGGCCGTCGTCACCGGTACCTGAGCGCGGGGTCCTGGGTCAGTCGAAGGAGGCGGCGTCCGCTGCCTGGTCGAGCAGGGCGGTGAACGCGGCCTGGTCCGGCGCCGCCCCGTCGGGAGCGGTCTGGGCCAGCACCAGAGCGCGCGAGCCCTGGGTCACCACGCCCACCAGACCCGACCGGTCGCCGGCGGGGGAGGTCACCGCGACCGCCAGGGCGGTGGTCGACCCGCCACGGGCGGCGGCGTCGAGCTCGGTGACCGAGAAGGTCGCCGTCATCTCCCACGGCCCGGTCACGGTCACCTGCGAGCAGTTCTGCAGCAGCTGGTCGACCGGCAGCTGCAGACCCGCCAGCGCCGGCCCGTCGGCGAGGACCTCGAAGGTGCGCAGCTGGTCGGTCGTCGCGACCTGCGCGGCGACCTCCGGCTGGTCGGCGGGGAGCTCCGGCAGGGCGGCCAGCACGTCGGCGCAGGCGGCCGGCTCGACGCCCGTCCCCTCGGGGAGGTCGGCCGCCCCGCCGTGCCCCCACCAGTCGTCATCGCCGGACCACCAGCCGGGCAGGTCGTCGGGGAGCTGGACGACCTCGGCGTCCGGGCCAAACGCCGACCCGGGCAGCAACCCGGCGGCCAGGTCGCCGGCGGGGGCCTCGGTGGTCTCGGTGGCCGGGCTCGCGCTCTCCGTTGCCGCCGCCTGGCTGACCCCGACCGGGCCGGCCGCGTCGACCGCCGGCTGGCCGCCGCACGCGGTCAGCAGCACCGCCGCCCCGGCCACCAGCACCCCGCCCGACACCGACCCCCGCACCGACGTCCTCATGCCGGGATCGTCCACCCTGCGCAGGTGTGCCGTCGACCCCTCGTCGGCCCGCCGTTGCCGGACCGTGTTCAGGCCCGGGCGCCCACCACGTCGGCCGCCGTCCCGAGGTCGTCGGGCGCACCCGACGCGCGGGAGGGCTCGGTGGCCACCGGCGGTCGCGCCTCGTGCGGCTCCTCGAACGCCTCCGGCGCCGGGCAGGAGCAGACCAGGTTGCGGTCGCCGTAGGCACCGTCGATCCGTCGCACCGGGGCCAGGTAGCTCCGCCCGACCAGCCGCGGCACGGGGTGGACGGCGGTGTCGCGGGAGTACGGGTGCTCCCACTCCCCCGCCAGCATCTTCAGCGTGTGCGGCGCGTTCCGCAGCGGGTTGTCGGTGCTGTCGTACTCGCCGCCGGCGACCTTCTCGATCTCGCTGCGGATCAGCACCATCGCCTCGACGAAGCGGTCGAGCTCGGCCTTGTCCTCGCTCTCGGTCGGCTCGACCATCAGCGTCCCGGCGACCGGGAAGCTCATCGTCGGCGCGTGGAAGCCGAGGTCGATCAGCCGCTTGGCGATGTCGTCGTTGGTGACGCCGGTGGCCTTGGTCAGCGGCCGGATGTCGAGGATGCACTCGTGGGCGACCAAGCCCGTGGCACCGGTGTAAAGCACCGGGTAGTGCGGGCGCAGCCGCTCGGCGACGTAGTTGGCCGCCAGGATCGCGTGCTCGGTCGCCCGGAGCAGCCCGTCGGGGCCCATCAGCCGCAGGTAGGCCCAGGAGATCGGCAGGATCCCGGCCGAGCCGAAGGGCGCGCCGGAGACCGCCGGGCCCTGCCCGCCGGTCTCGACCAGCGGGTGGCCGGGCAGGAAGGGCACCAGGTGCTCCCGGACGCCGATCGGGCCGACGCCGGGCCCGCCGCCACCGTGCGGGATGCAGAACGTCTTGTGCAGGTTGAGGTGGCTGACGTCCGAGCCGAACCGGCCCGGCCGGGCCAGCCCGACCAGCGCGTTGAGGTTCGCCCCGTCCACGTAGACCTGGCCGCCGGCGTCGTGCACCGCCGCGCAGATCTCCCGCACCTCGACCTCGAACACCCCGTGCGTCGACGGGTAGGTGATCATGATCGCGGCGAGCCGCTCGGCGTGGGTGTCGACCTTGGCGCGCAGGTCGGCGAGGTCGACGTTGCCGGCGTCGTCGCAGGCCACGACGACGACCCGCATCCCGGCCATGACCGCGCTCGCGGCGTTGGTGCCGTGCGCGGAGGACGGGATCAGGCACACGTCGCGGTGGCCCTCCCCGCGGGACCGGTGGTACCCGCGGATCGCCAGCAGGCCGGCGAACTCGCCCTGCGAGCCGGCGTTGGGCTGGACGCTCACCGCGGCGTACCCGGTGATCTCCGCCAGCCCGGTGCACAGCTCGTCGATGAGCCGGCCGTACCCGCGGGCCTGCTCGACCGGGGCGAAGGGGTGCAGCCCGGCGAACTCCGGCCAGGTGATGGCGGCCATCTCGGTGGCCGCGTTGAGCTTCATCGTGCAGGAGCCCAGCGGGATCATCGTGCGGTCCAGCGCGAGGTCCTTGTCCGACAGCGAGCGCAGGTAACGCAGCATCGCCGTCTCCGACCGGTGCTCGGCGAAGACCGGGTGGGTGAGGAACGGCGTCCGCCGGCGAAGCCCCGCCGGCAGCGCGTCGGGACCCTCGACATCGCCGGCACCGGCCGGTACGCCGAAGGCCTCGGCGACCAGGCGCAGCGTGTCCACCGAGGTCGTCTCGTCGCAGGCGACGGCGACGGTGCCGGCGTCGACCAGGCGCAGGTTGACCCGGCGCTGCGCGGCGGCGGCCACCACCTCGGCGGCCCGGCCCGGGACGGCGACGGTCAGGGTGTCGAAGAAGTGCTCGTGGACCAGGTCCAGCCCACCGGCGCGCAGCCAGCCGGCCAGTGCCTGGGCGGTGCGGTGCACCCGGGCGGCGATCGCGGTCAGGCCCTCGGGCCCGTGGTAGACGGCGTAGGCACCGGCCATCACGGCCAGCAGCACCTGGGCGGTGCAGATGTTGCTGGTCGCCTTCTCCCGGCGGATGTGCTGCTCGCGGGTCTGCAGCGCCAGCCGGTAGGCGACGTCGCCGTCGGCGTCCACCGAGACCCCGACCAGCCGGCCCGGCAGCTGGCGGGCCAGCCCCTCGCGGACGGACAGGTAGCCGGCGTGCGGGCCGCCGTACCCCATCGGGACGCCGAAGCGCTGGGTGGTGCCGCAGGCGACGTCGGCGCCCCACTCCCCCGGCGCCTCGAGCAGGGTGAGCGCCAGCAGGTCGGCGGCCACGACGACCGCGGCGCCGGCCTCGTGCGCGGCGGCGGCCAGCGCCCGATGGTCGCGGACCGCACCGCTGGCGCCCGGGTAGGGCAGCAGGACGCCGAACGCGCCGGCGTCCGGCAGGTCGGTGGGCCAGCCGGCGGAGAGGTCGGTGACGTGCAGGCCGATGCCGAGCGGCTCGGCGCGGGTGCGCAGCACGGCGAGGGTCTGCGGCAGGGTGTCGGCGTCGACGACGAAGACCGCGTCCGCCTTCGCCCGGCCGGCCCGCCGGACCAGCGTCATCGCCTCCGCGGCGGCGGTGGCCTCGTCGAGCATCGAGGCCCCGGCCACCGGCAGGCCGGTGAGGTCGGCGACCATCGTCTGGAAGTTGATCAGCGCCTCGAGCCGGCCCTGGCTGATCTCGGGCTGATAGGGCGTGTAGGCGGTGTACCAGGCCGGGTTCTCCAGGATGTTCCGCTGGATGACCGGCGGGGTGACCGTGCCGCTGTAGCCCAGGCCGATCATCGAGGTGAACACCTCGTTGGCCGCGGCGCGCTCCCGGAGCTCGGCCAGGACGGTCGCCTCGTCGGCGGCGGCGGGGAGGTCGAGCGGGGTGCGGTCGCGCACGCTCTCGGGCACGCACGCGTCGGCCAGCGACTCCAGCGAGGAGTGACCGACGACGGCCAGCATGGCCTCGGTGTCACCGGGGCGGGGGCCGATGTGCCGGGCCGCGAACGACCCCTGCGTCGACAGCGCGGAGAGCGCGGGGAGGTCCCCGGTCAGGAGTCCGTCAGAGCCAGGAGTTCGGTCGACCACTGCTGGGACGGTACCAGCGCGGTGCACATCGTCAGCCTCACGGCCGACACCGCGATCACGTGCCGTCCCCCGTCGATGCGGAGCCGCTTCGTCCCGCCTGCGCGGACCCCTCCGGGGCCCACTCGGCGGGACAGGGCAAGGAAGTTGCTAGGCGGAGGCGGCGCGCCGGCGGCGGCGCTGGGAGAGCTCGTCGTCGGCGTGCGGGGCGCCGTCCAGGCGCTCGGCGGGCAGCTCGGCGAGCTCCCCGGACAGCTCGCGGAGGGCGCCGGACACGGCGATGCCGAACACGCCCTGGCCGCCGGCGAGCAGGTCGACGACCTCCTCGGCGGAGGTGCACTCGTACACCGTGGCGCCGTCGGACAGCAGCGTGATGTGGGAGAGCTCCTGGACCCCGCGAGTGCGCAGGTGGTCGACGGCCTTGCGGATGTTCTGCAGCGAGACGCCGGTGTCCAGCAGCCGCTTGACGACCTTGAGGACGAGGATGTCGCGGAAGGAGTACAGCCGCTGCGTGCCGGACCCGGTGGCGCTGCGCACGGACGGGGCGACCAGCCCGGTGCGGGCCCAGTAGTCCAGCTGCCGGTAGGTGATGCCGGCGGCCGCGCAGGCCGTGGGACCGCGGTACCCGACGGTGTCGCTGTCCACGTCGTCGTAGGGGAAAGCGCCCACCGCTGCGTCGCTGAACAGCTGACCCTGCGAACCGTTGTCCTGGTCGCTCACGGGCTCTCCTCGCTCTCAGCACCCAGCAGCTGGGCCGCGCCGGCTGTCGCCGGACCGGTCACAGCGCGCGTCTCCGGGAGTCCCACGCACGTGATTCGCTGAAGGTAGGCCCGGGCCTGGGACCGGGTCAACCGAAGGGAGCGGCGTGTCGGCCGTCTCACCCCTCCGGAGTGGGCCGCTGACCTGCACGCCGACCGGTTCAGGCCGGGCCGCCGCCCGAGCCGGACCCGGCGCCGAAGTCCTCGGGGCTGATGTTGTCCAGGAACTCCCGGAACTTCTCCACCTCGTCCTCCTGCTCGTCGGGGATCTCGATCCCGACCTCGTCGAGCAGGGCCTCCGCGCCGTAGATCGGCGCCCCGGTGCGGACGGCGAGGGCGACGGCGTCCGACGGGCGGGCGCTGACCGTGCGCTCGTCACCGAACAGCAGCTCGGCGATGTAGATGCCGTCGCGCATCTCGGTGATGTGCACGGCCTCGAGGTTCGCGCCCAACGCCCGGACCACCTCGCGCAGCAGGTCGTGCGTCATCGGCCGGGCCGGCCGCACGCCCTGCTGCTCGAACGCGATGGCGGCGGCCTCGGCCGCGCCGATCCAGATCGGCAGGTAGCGCTCCCCCTGGGTCTCCTTGAGCAGCAGGATGGGCTGGTTGCCGGGCAGCTCGACCCGGACGCCGACGACTCTGAGCTCCTGCACGTCTGGCTCCCCTCCGCTGGAGTCCCCGCCGGGTCCTCCGTGGTGCACTGCTGTGCCCGTCTGGTGCTCGTCCCGCGGGTGCCCACCTGCGGCCTGCGGAGCTGCCGGACCGGGATACCCGCTGTGCCGCAACGGTACGCCAGTGATCAGCCGCCGAGGACCTCGCGCAGTCGGGCCTCCAGGAGCGCCGCGTGCAGCCGGGCGGACAGCCCGGCGAGCTCGGTCAGCTGCTCCGCGGCGCGGCTGCGGGCGTCGTCGGAGCGGGCCCGCAGGGTGGGGGTGACCAGCTGCTCGAGCAGCGCGGCCTCCCGCTCCGCGGCCGTGCGGTGCAGCCGCAGGTGCCGGGGCTCGATGCCGTGCTGCGCGAGGCCGGCGGCGGCGCGGGCGACCGGGAGGTCGCTGGGCCGGTGCCGGCCGTGCGCGTCCGGCGCGACCAGGCCGAACTCGACGCAGTCGGCGAGCTGCTGCTCGGTCAGCCCGGCGGCCGCGGCGAACTCGGCGGCCGGCAGCGGGGCGGTGGGCACCGGCTCCTCGGCCGCGGCGTGCCCGGGCAGCGGTTCACCGCGGTCGAGGGCGTCCAGGTGCTCCTTGATGACCCGCAGCGGCAGGTACTGGTCGCGCTGGGCGGCCAGCACGTACCGGAGCCGGGTCACGTCGGCCGAGGAGAACTTCCGGTAGCCCGAGGGGGTCCGCTGGGGGTGCACCAGCTCCTCGGACTCCAGGTACCGGATCTTGCTGATGGTCACGTCCGGGAAGTCCCCGCGCAGCGCGGCGAGGACCTCCCCGATCGTCAACCGGGGTGCCGTGGTGTCGGTGTCCCGGTCCGCGCTCCCGCCGGGCTGGGGCACCGCGGTCACGATGCCCGCGCGCCCGGGACTGCAGCGGCCGGGGTGGTCATGCCCCGGCCGGCTCGCCCGTCCGCGGCCCGGTCAGGTAGACCAGGCGGAACTTGCCGATCTGCACCTCGTCACCGCCGGCGAGGGAGGCCACGTCGACCGGTTCCCGGTTGACGTAGGTGCCGTTCAGGCTGCCGACGTCGTGCACGGTGAAGCCGCCGCCCTCGCGGTGGAACTCCACGTGCCGCCGGCTGACGGTGACGTCGTCGAGGAAGATGTCGCTGTCGGGGTGCCGACCGGCGGTGGTGACCTCCTGGTCGAGCAGGAAGCGGCTGCCGGCGTTCGGGCCGCGCTTGACCACCAGCAGCGCCGACCCGGCCGGCAGGGACTCCACGGCCCCGGCGTGGGCGTCGGCGGTCGACTCGGAGACCTCGGCCTGCTCACCGGAGTCCTCGCCACCGACCTTGGGGATGATGCTGGTCGACTCGCCGACCCGCTCGGGGCTCAGGGCCGAACCGCACTGGGCGCAGAATCGGCTGCCCTCGGGGTTCTGGTGGCCACAACGAGTGCAGGTCACGTCGGTCTCCTCCGGTGCAGGTGGCACCGCCGCGGGCCTGTGGGGCCGCGGTCGGCCGGCGGGCGTCGGGCCGGTCGGCCCGTCGCAGGTCGGCCGCCGCAGGATCGCGGTCGGGCCGGGGGTCATGGAACCGTGCGGCCGACCCAGGGGTCAACCGCACGTACAGCGTGAGGGTCGGGGGCCCGCAGCGATCGCGGGACCGGCCGTCCCGGTGATGATAGTGATCGTGTGCCGGGGCGCGGGGACGCCGGGGGGTAGGACCACGGGACGTCGGCCGCACCACCCCGGCGGGGCGCTCAGGAGGCGCTGACGACGGCCTCGTAGGCAGCGGCGTCGAGCAGCTCCGCGGTGGGGTCCCCGCCGTCGGCCTGCACGGTGACCTCGATCAGCCAGCCCGCCCCGTAGGGGTCGCTGTTCACCGTCTCGGGGGCGTCGGTGAGGGCCTCGTTGACCGCGGACACGACACCGGGGACCGGCGAGTAGACGTCGGACACGGACTTGGTCGACTCGACCTCACCGATCGCGGTGCCCGGGGCCACCTCGGCACCGACCTCGGGCAGCTGCACGAAGACGATGTCGCCGAGGGCGTCCTGGGCGTGGTCGGTGATCCCCACCCGCACCACCGTGGAGGCACCCTCGGTGCCCTGGACCAGCGCCCACTCGTGCTGCTCGGTGTAACGGCGGTCATCGGGCGTGGCCATGCGGCATCTCCTGCGTGTCGAGTGGTGCGGGGCAGTTGCGCGCCTGCGTGATGCGAAGCCGGCCCCCATTCAGGGTCCCGCCACGAGCTTGCGAGTGGTGGGGGGAACGGGGGTCCTTGTTCAGTCGCCGCTGTCGGGATGAGCGTATTGAGGCACGTCGAGGGGTCGCAACGCGTCGACCACGACCCGGTCGGACTGGACGATGTCGACGCTGCCGCCCCGCCCGCCGACGGTGGAGACGACGCCGCCCGGGATGCTCATCGCCGTCGCCATGTCCTGCGAGGACCCGATGACGACGAAGACGTAGGGCGCCTGGAGCGGCTGGCCGTCGATCGCCAGGTTCCCGGGGGTGCCGGTGACGGCGCTGCTCACGCCGATCCGCACCTGGTCGACCTGCATGGTCTCCGCCCCGGCCCCGCGCAGCTCCTGGATCGCGTTGAGCAGCACCGAGGAGGTGACGCCGGTGGCCGGGTCGCGGATGGTCATCGTCATCCCCTCCCCCTGGGCGGCGACCGAGCCGTTGAGGATGGACAGCGCCTCGGCCCGCTCACGCGCCTCCTGCAGGGCCGCGGCGGAGTCGCTGTCGGAGCTGCCGAGCTGGTCCAGCGCGGTGCGCTGGTCGGCGATCTCCTGGCGCAGCCGGTCCTGCTGGGCGGTGAGGTCGTCGAGGATGCGGACCAGGTCCTCCTCGCGGGCCCCGGCGTACTGGGAGTCGGTGTCGGTGCTGCGGACCTGGACGGCGAAGGCGAAGCCCAGCAGCAGGGTCAGCACTCCGATGAGGACGGCGGCGAGCGGGTCGCGGCGCCGGCGGCGCGGGGCGGGCGGGGCTCCGTCGGCGGCCGCCCGGTCCTCGGCCACCCGGTCCTCGGCCACCCGGTCCTCGGCCACCCGGTCCTCGGCCACCCGGTCCTCGGCCACCCGGTCCTCGGCCACCCGGTCCTCGGCCACCCGGTCCTCGGTCCCGGGCCGGTCGCCCGGGGCCTCGGGGACGTCGGGTGCCGGGGCGGCGGCGTCCGGGGCGGCGGCCGGGGCGTCGGCCGGGACGTCGTCGGGGGTGCCGTCCTGCTCCGGGTGCTCGGTGCTCATGCCCGGAACAGGTGCCGGCGGATCGCGGCCGCGTTGCCGAAGATGCGGATGCCGAGCACGACGACCACGGCGGTGGACAGCTGGGCGCCGACGCCCAGCTGGTCGCCGAGGAACACGATGAGCCCGGCGACGACGACGTTGGAGACGAAGGAGACGACGAAGACCTTCGCGTCGAAGATCCGGTCGAAGCGGGCGCGGATGCCGCCGAACACCGCGTCCAGCGCGGCCACCACGGCGATCGGCAGGTACGGCTGCAGCCACAGCGGCACGCTGGGGTCCAGGAGGAGCCCCAGAACCACGCCGATCGCGAGTCCGAGGATCGGGATCACGCGTCAGCCTCCGTCGGTGGTGTCGTCAGGGGCGACCAGGTCGCTCCCGGGGTCGGTGCTCGGATCGGTGCCGGGAGCGGGGGCGGTGCCCGGGGCGGCGTCCGGGTCCAGCGGGATGGCCCAGCGGAGCTCGGCGCTGGTCCCGGCCGGCAGGGCCAGGTGGTCGGCGCGGGCGAAGTCGAAGACCAGACCGTAGTCGCGGCTCAGCCTGGCGACCACGGAGGCCTCCGGGGTGGACAGGAAGGCGTTGCTGAGGTCCTGCGGGTCGCCGATCGCGGAGATCTCGTAGGGGGTGGTCACCGGGTTGAGGTCGACCAGGATCGCCTTGCCGGCCTGCCGGATGGCGGTGGTCGCCCCGATCCGCTGGCCGTTGATGCTGATCGCCTCGGCCCCGGAGGCCCACAGCGCGTTGACCACCAGCTGCAGGTCGCCGTCCTGGACGATGCCCGCGCCGGCGACCTCCTCGGAGCCACCGACCGGGTCGCTGTCGGCGGCCGGCGGCGCGTTGTCCATGGTCACCCGCAGGCCCGGGCCGGAGACGGCGACGACGGCGGCCGCCTGCCCGGCCGCGGCGAGCTGCTCCAGCGCCCGTTGACCGACCACGCTGGCCTCCAGCGCCTGCTGCCGGGTGCGGGTGACCTGGGCGGTGAGCTCCTCCAGCTGCGCGGCGAGGTCGTCGGCGGTGTCGGACTCCTGACCGATGTCGTCCCGCAGCGCCTGCCGGGCCTGGTCCCGGCCCTGCGCCCCGGCGGCCGCCTCGTCGTAGGTGATCGAGGCCAGCAGCCCGGCGATCAGCAGGGTCAGCGCGACCAGCAGCTGGCCGCGGTACCGCCGCAGCCACCCCGGCCGGGCGCCGCCGTCGTCGGATCCGGGAGCGCGCGCGGTCCTCGCCGCGGCGGCCTGCGCGTACGCCGGGTCGAGGGTCTCGGCGAGGACCTGGTCGAGCAGCGAGGCGCCGAGCGAGCGCTGCCGGCCGGGTGCCGGGGCGCTCACCGGGTCGCTCCGACCCGTCGGTCCCCGGTGAGGAGCCCCACCGCCTGCACGACGTAGAGGACGCCGGCGAGCACGTACAGCGCCGCACCCCAGATGGTCAGCGCGTAGGCGATCGGCTGGGCGACGGCGGCCACCGGATTGTCGCCGTCGGCGAGCAGCAGCAGGGGGAAGGCGTAGAGCAGCAGGAAGGTCGCGGCCTTGCCGAGGTAGTGCACCTGCAGCGGGGGCCAGCCGGCCCGGCGGAGCAGCAGCAGGGTGACGCCGAGCACCAGCTCCCGCCCGAGCAGGAGCAGCACCACCCACAGCGGCACGACCTCGCGGATGGCCAGCGCGACCAGCGTCGCGACGATGTAGAGGCGGTCGGCCGCCGGGTCGAGCAGGGCGCCCAGCCTGCTGGACTGGCCCAGCGCGCGGGCCAGCTTGCCGTCGGCCCAGTCGGTGGCCCCGGACACCGCCAGGACGACGATCGCCCAGCCGTCGGCGTGCGGGCCGAGCAGCAGCCACAGGAACAGCGGGACGCCGAGCAGCCGGAGGACCGAGAGCAGGTTGGGCAGCGTGAGCACCCGGTCGCTGAGCTGGTCACGGTCCAGCGCCCGGGACGCGGCCCGGGCGGCGGGGGTGCCCGCGGGGACGTCGGCCGCCCGGTCGTCCGCCGTCGTCATCGCCGCCTCACCTCGCCGTCCACCGCAGGCCAGGTTAGTGCCCGGCACCGACGATGCCCGCCGCGACCGGCCCGGCGCCGCGATCGGGTCGGTCACGGCCCGCGGTCAGCCGGCGGCCGGGCCCGGGCGGAACGTGGCGAGCGCGGTGGCCAGCATCTCGTAGTAGCCGACCAGCCAGACCAGCGCCGCCAGGCCCGGGGTGCCGAGCACGCCGGACGCCCGCTCGAACAGCGGGTCGTCGAGGGTGTGCCGGGCCAGCAGCGCCTGCACGACCTGCAACCCGACCTGCTCGGCCGGTGACAGCCCGGCCGGCAGCCGGCCGGCCAGCAGGTCCTGCAGCTGGGCCGGCTCGGCACCGGCCTCCAGCGCCGCCGCCTCGTGCGCCGCCCACTCGAACTCCGAGCGCACCGCCGCGGCGACGCTGAGCACGGCCAGCTCGCGCAGCCGGGCCGGCAGGTCCTCGTCGAACCGCAGCGCCGCGCCCACGGACTGCACGGCGGTGCCGATGCGCGGGGACAGCAGCATCAGCCCGAACGGGCCGAGCAGCCGGCCGTCGGCGTCGACGAGCGGCACCTGGGCCTGGGCCCGCCGGGGACCGTCGGCGATCAGCGACCACAGCGCCCGGCGCTCGTCGTCCAGCTCCTCCGGGCGCGGCGAGGTGGTGCGGGCCGGTCCCGGTGGCCCCGGCCGGCCGGTCAGCCCGGGGTCAGGTCGCACGGGTGGTCCGGGCCAGGTGCTGCCAGGTGTCGACGACGGTGTCCGGGTTCAGCGACATCGACTCGATCCCCTGCGCGACCAGCCACTCGGCCAGATCGGGGTGGTCGCTGGGGCCCTGCCCGCAGATGCCGACGTACTTGCCGCGCTCCAGGCAGGCCCTGATCGCCATCTCCAGCACGGCGAGCACCGCCGGGTCGCGCTCGTCGAAGCCGCCGGCGACCAGGCTGGAGTCCCGGTCCAGGCCGAGCACCAGCTGGGTCATGTCGTTGGAGCCGATGGAGAACCCGTCCACGTGGTCGAGGAAGGCGTCCGCCAGCAGCGCGTTGGAGGGCAGCTCGCACATCATCACCACCGACAGGTCGTTCTCCCCGCGGCGCAGGCCGTGCTCGCCGAGCAGCGCGACGACGCCCTCGATCTCGGCCACCGTCCGGACGAACGGGATCATGATCTTGACGTTGGTCAGCCCCATCTCGTCCCGGACGTAGCGCAGCGCCGCGCACTCCATGGCGAAGCACTCGGCGAAGTCCGCCGACAGGTACCGGGAGGCCCCGCGGTAGCCCAGCATCGGGTTCTCCTCGTGCGGCTCGTACTGCTCACCGCCGAGCAGGTTGGCGTACTCGTTGGACTTGAAGTCGCTCATCCGCACGATCACCGGCTCGGGGGCGAATGCGGCGGCGATCATCGCGACCCCCTCGGCGACCCGCTGGACGAAGAAGTCCCGCGCCGAGGGGTAGGCGACGATCCGTTCCTCGATCTGCGCCTTGAGCGGCGCGTCGAGGGTGTCCAGCTCCAGCAGCGCCCGGGGGTGGATGCCGATCTGCCGGTTGATGATGAACTCCAGCCGGGCCAGCCCGACGCCGGCGTTGGGCAGCCGGGAGAACGCGAAGGCCTGCTCCGGCGTCCCGACGTTCATCATGATCTTGGTGGGGATCTCCGGCATGGCGTCCAGCCGGGACTCCTCCACCTCGAAGCCGACCTCACCGGCGTAGACCAGGCCGGTGTCGCCCTCGGCGCAGGAGACGGTGACCGGGTCGCCGTCGGTGAGCCGGCGGGTGGCGTCGCCGGTGCCGACGACGGCGGGGATGCCGAGCTCGCGGGCGATGATCGCCGCGTGGCAGGTCCGCCCGCCGCGGTTGGTCACGATCGCCGACGCCCGCTTCATGATCGGTTCCCAGTCCGGGTCGGTCATATCGGCGACGAGCACCTCGCCGGGGGTGAAGCCCTCCATCTCGTCGATGTCGGAGAGCACCCGGACCGCGCCGGCGCCGATCTTCTGCCCGATCGCCCGACCCTCCACCAGGACGTCTCCGCTGCCGGTGAGCTTGTAGCGCTGCGAGGTGTTCCCGGACCGGGACTGCACGGTCTCCGGGCGGGCCTGCAGGATCATCAGCTCACCGGTGAGGCCGTCCTTGCCCCACTCGATGTCCATCGGCCGGCCGTAGTGCTCCTCGATCCGCACCGCCTGCCGGGCCAGCTCGGTGACCTCGTCGTCGGTGAGGGAGAGCAGCCGGCGCTCGGCCGGGTCGACGTCGACGAACTCGGTGGTCCGGCCGACCTGGGCGTCGGAGGTGTAGACCATCTTGGTGGCCTTCTCCCCCACCCCGCGCTTGAGGACGGCGGCGCGCCCGGCGGCCAGCGCGGGCTTGTAGACGTAGAACTCGTCGGGGTTGACCGCGCCCTGCACCACGCCCTCGCCCAGCCCGTAGGCCGAGGTGATGAAGACGGCGTCCCGGAAGCCGGACTCGGTGTCCATGGTGAACATGACGCCCGAGGCGCCGACGTCCGAGCGCACCATCCGCTGCACGCCCGCCGACAGGGACACCGCCTCGTGGTCGAAGCCGTGGTGCACCCGGTAGGCGATGGCCCGGTCGTTGTACAGCGAGGCGTAGACCTCGCGGACGGCCTGCAGCACCGCGTCGATGCCGCGCACGTTGAGGAAGGTCTCCTGCTGCCCGGCGAAGGAGGCGTCGGGCAGGTCCTCGGCGGTGGCGGAGGACCGCACCGCGAAGGATGCCTCGGGGTCGTCGCCGGCCAGCCGCTCGTAGGCGGCCCGGATGTCGGTCTCCAGGGCGGGCGGGAACGGCTGCTCGACGACCTCGCGGCGGATCTCCCGGCCGGCCGCGGCCAGTGCCCGGACGTCGTCGGTGTCCAGCGCGCGCAGCTGGGTGTTGATCCGGTCGGCGAGCCCGGTGTCACCGAGGAAGCGCTGGTAGGCCGCGGCGGTGGTGGCGAAGCCGTCGGGGACGCTGACGCCGGCGTCGGCCAGCTGGGAGATCATCTCGCCCAGCGAGGAGTTCTTCCCGCCGACCACCTCCAGGTCGGCCAGCCCGAGCTCGGCGAACCAGCGGACGTTGTCGGCGTCGTCGGCGGGGGTGCGCCCGGTCGGTGCCTCGGGTGCGGTGTCGGTGCTCATGTGCGGGTGGTCCTTCCTCGCGGGAGGTCGTGGCCGGGCTGGGGGCGGTCGCCGGCGCTGCGGCGTTGCCGGGCCAGGGTCTGGATCACCACGGCAGCGATCTCCTCGACGGAGGCCGCCGAGGTGTCCACCGTGGGCAGGTGGTGCCGGTCGTACATCGCCGTCGCCCGGCGGAGCTCGAAGCGGCACTGCTCCTCGGAGGCGTAGCGCGAGTCGGGGCGTCGTTCCTGCCGGACCCGGCTGAGCCGGGCGACCGTGGTGGTCAGCCCGAAGCAGCGGTCGCCCAGGTCCTTCACCGGGCGGGGCAGGTCGGTCGTCTCCAGGTCCTCGTCGACCAGCGGGTAGTTGGCCACGAACAGGCCGTGCTGCAGGGCCAGGTACATCGCGGTCGGGGTCTTCCCGCACCGCGAGGGCGCGAGCAGGACGACGTCGGCCCGGTCCAGCCCGCGCGGGCTGAGGCCGTCGTCGTGCTCGATGGCGAACTCGATCGCCGCCATCCGGCTGTTGTAGCGCCGCACGTCGCCGACCCCGTGCAACCGCCGGGCCTCGCGCAGCCCGCGGGCCCCGAGCTGGGCCTCGACCCGGTCCATGTGCAGGCCGAAGAAGTCGATGATCGGCGCCGTGGTCTTCAGCAGCTCCTCGCGGACCTCGTCGACGGCGGCGGTGGTGAACACCAGCGGGGTGACCGGGCCGGCCATCACCTCGTCGAGCTGGGCGACGACCTCGCGGGCCTCCTCGACCGAGGAGATGAACGGGATGAGGGTGCGCTCGAAGTGCACGTCGGGGAACTGGATGAGCAGCGCGTTGCCCATCGTCTCCGCGCTGATGCCGGTGCTGTCGGACAGGAAGAAGACCGGGACGACGGTGTCCGCGCTCGGCGTCCGCGCGGGGGCGACGCTCGGATCGGTCAACGGGCACCCCGGCGCGACGCCCGGACGGGACGTCGGACAACGGTCATCTCCAGCACCTCACGCGTCGTTGCATGCAGGACCAGGTGGATCGGCGCTGAGTATCACCTGCCGGGGTGCCGCCGGTCACGCTCCCCCTGCTCTCCGGCCATGACGTTCACCACGCTCCTGCGCGCGCCGGTCCGCGAGGCCGTGCTGGTGACCACCCCGGTCGACGTGCCGGCCGTCGGCCGCGGCTGACGGCGGGCGCCCGGGAGGTCAGCTGCGCGGGTCGAGGACGAACGCCAGGGCCAGCAGGCCGGTGACCGCCCCGCTGACGGCGAGGGCGGCGATCGGCAGGCCGCCGGCGCGGACCGCCGACGGGTCGCCGCCCGAGCCGAGCGCGTGGCGCACGGCCCGGTACCGGCGGGCCGCCCGCCAGCCGACCGCCACCGCCTGCAGCAGGCCGAGCCCGGCGAGGGCGAGGGCGAGCACCCCGAGCGCCGGTGCGGCGAGCCGCCCGGCACCGGCCGCGGCCACCGCGAGCGCGAGCGACGTCCGCCGCCAGGCCAGCGCGGTGCGCTCGGCCTGCAGACCGCCGTCGGGGGCCTGGTCCGGCGCGCCGGTCACCGCAGCAGCAGGCCGAGCAGCAGCAGCACCCCGGCGACCAGCGTCCCCACCGCCAGCAGCGGGCTGAGCAGCGGGGAGGGCAGCGGCCGGCGGCAGCGCATCGCCCGCTCGGTCGCGGCCCAGCCCCACCACGCCTGCACCGGGGCGAGCACGCCGAGGCAGACCAGCAGCAGCGCGCAGGCCAGCCGCAGTCCCCTGGCCACCGGGACGTCCAGCGCCTCCAGCGCGACCCCTGCCGCGGACAGCGCCAGCGACGTCCGGATCCAGGCGAGGAAGGTGCGCTCGTTGGCCAGGCTGAAGCGGGGGTCCGGTTCCTCGCCCACGCCGAAGACCGACCGCGGGAACCGGGCGCCCGTGCCGTCCACCGCAGGTCCTCCGTCCGCGCTCGGCCGCACTCCGGCAGAGCAGTAGACCACCACCGCGTCGGGTCAGCCGAGCGGCCGCCAGCGCCGGCGCAGGGCGAAGGCGGCCGCCTTGGGCCGGCGGTCCCGGGTGAACACGCCCTTCCGGTTGCCGGCGACCCGCCCGACGCTGGGCGCGGTCGCGAAGTCGGCGAAGTTCCACACCTGCTCGCCGACCACGGCCTCGACCCGGTCGAAGACCCGGTGGTAGGTGTCGAGGAGGTCCGCCTGGTACTCCTCGCTCCACGGTTCCGCGGTCAGGGAGTGCAGCCCGGCGAGGGTGTCGGCGCCGTACTCGGTCACCAGGACCGGCTTGCCCTCGGTCGCCCACTGCTCGAGCTCGGCCTGCAGGGCCTGCTCGGCGGCGGCGAGGTCACCGGTGTGCAGGTACCAGCCGTAGTAGCGGTTGAGCATGACGACGTCGCCGAGCGCCTGGAGCCGGTCGCGGCCGTACGGGGAGAAGGCCATGTTGACCGTGCCCACCGGCCGGGTGGGGTCCAGCTCGCGGGTGAGCGCGACGAGCGGCTGGAAGTAGGCCACCGCTGCGTCGGTGTCCGACTCCGGCTCGTTGGCGATGCTCCACAGCACGACGCTGGGGTGGTTCTTGTCCCGCGCGACGAGCTCCCGGATCGCCTGGGCGTGCACCTCGCGCGCGGCGTCGTCGATCGTGTCCGGTGAGAAGGTGGGCGGGAACTGCCGGCGCAGGATCCCGGCCATCAGGCCGAGGTTCTGCCCCACCGCGGCCGTCTCGTCGATGACGACGATCCCGTGCCGGTCGGCGTGGTCGAGGACCTCCTCGGCGTAGGGGTAGTGCGAGGTGCGCAGCGAGTTGGCGCCGGTCCACTCCATCAGCGCGAAGTCGTGGACCATCAGCACGTCGTCGTGGGCCTTGCCGCGGAACAGGGCGTCCTCGTGCTTGCCGAACCCGGTGAACCGGAACGGCTCGCCGTTGACCAGAAACTGCGTGCCCCGCACCTCGACGGTCCGGACGCCGACCGGCAGCGTGTAGGAGTCGACCACCTCGGCCTCCCGGGTGAGCTCGACCCGCAGGTCGTAGAGGTACCCCTCCCCCGGCCGCCACGGGTGCACGTCCTCGACCACCAGCCGGCCGGTGCTCCCCTCGTCGCGGGCCACCTCGCGGCCTGCGGCGTCGGTCAGGACCACCCGGACGTCCCCGGCCCCGACGGTCTCCACCCGGTGGTCGACGGTGCCGGTCCCGCCGTCCAGCCCGGTGACGACGGTGACGTCGCTGACGTGGGCGGCCGGGGTGCTGTACAGCCAGACCGAGCGGTGCAGGCCGGCGTAGTTGAAGAAGTCGTGGAAGTAGGTCTGCCGGCCGTCCTCGACGATGCCCGGGGGCAGCGAGTGCCAGGTCAACCGGTTGTCGACGACCACGGTGACCCGGGACTCCTCGCCGGGCCGCACGTGCGCGGTCACGTCGGCCTCGAAGGGCGTGTACCCGCCCTCGTGCCGGACCACCTCGACGTCGTCGACCCAGACCACCGCGCGGTGGGTGGCGGAGTCGAACCGGAGCACCACCCGCTCACCGGCCCAGCCGCGGGGCACCCGCACCGTCGTCTGGTACCAGGCGTCCCCCACGTGGTCGCGCACCGTGGCGTCGGCGAGCACGTCGTTGTAGCTGGCAGGCACCGGCATGTCCCGGGCCTGCGCCAACGGGGTCCGGAACCACTCCTGCTCGCGGCCGACCCCGTCCGGGTCGAGGCGGAACCGCCACATGCCGTTCAGGCTCTTGCGCTCGCGGGTCGGGCCGTCCTGGGGGCGGAGCATGGTGTCCTTCCGGCTGGGGTCCGCTGGCCCCGCGGGGGTGACCAGCACGGGGCGGGGACGAGTAGGGCACAGTGCCCGGGCTGGCGGCAATCGGTTGCCAGCAGTTGCCCGGAGGGAGCCCGGAGATGGCGCAGCGCGGACGCCGCGGTGGCGGCCCGACCATCTACGACGTGGCCCGGGCGGCCGGGGTCGCCCCCTCGACGGTCTCCCGGGCGTTCTCCCGGCCCGGGCGGGTGAACGCGGCGACGGCCGAGCGGGTCCGCCGGGTCGCCGACGACCTCGGCTACCGGGCCAACCCGCTGGCCCGGGCGCTGTCCACCGCGCGCAGCTCGCTCATCGCCCTGGTCGTGTCCGACGTCGCCAACCCCTTCTACTCCGAGATCGTGCGGGGCGCGCAGGCCGCGGCGACCGAGAACGGGTACACCCTGCTGCTGGCCGACGCCCAGGAGTCCGGCCGGGTCGAGCGCGGGGCACTGGAACGGCTGCTGCCGGCGGTCGACGGCTTCGTGCTCGGGGGCTCCCGGATGTCGGACTCCGCGATCCGGGTGATCGCCAAGCAGAAGCCGGTCGTGGTCCTCAACCGGGTGGTCGTCGACGTGCCCAGCGTGGTGCCGGACAACCCCGGCGGGATCCGCCGGGCGGTCGAGCACCTCTCCGGCCTCGGCCACCACCAGCTCACCTACCTGGCCGGCCCGGAGGCGTCCTGGGCCGACGGGATGCGCTGGCGGTCGCTGCAGGACGCCGCGGCGGACCTCCAGCTGCGCTGCCGGCGGGTGGGCCCGGCCACCCCGGACGTCCCCGGCGGCGTCCGCGCCGCCGGGGAGCTGTCCGGCGCGCTGCCGACCGCCGTGGTGGCCTTCAACGACCAGCTCGCGATCGGGCTGGTCCGCGGGCTCTCCGCCCGGGGTGTCCGGGTGCCGCGGGACGTGAGCGTGGTCGGGTTCGACGACATCGGCGCCGCCGCGCTGGTCACCCCCGCGCTCACCACCGTGGCCGCGCCGCTGCACACCGAGGGGGCGACGGCGACCCGGCACCTGCTGGCCATGGTCGAGGGGGTGCAGAGCCGCACCGGGCCGCCGCTGGTGCTCCCGGTCCGGCTGGTCGAGCGGGGGTCCACCGCTCAGCGCAGGCGGAACAGCACCTCGCCGGCCTCCGGGACGACGAAGGTCTCCCCGTCCGCCCGGAACGCCTCGACGTCGACCGACGCCGGGTCCCGGTAGTCCAGGGCGGCCCGCCGGACGACGTCCTCGGGGATGCCGGTCGCCAACGTCACCCGCACCCGGCACCGCTCCCCCTGCACCGGGTCCCAGGTGCCGGCCCCGCGCAGGTGGGTGGAGTGCGCGAGCACGCCCCAGTGCAGGTGCCGGTAGCTCTCCCACTGGCCCACGAACCAGTCCCGGCAGTGGTAGCCGATCTCCTCGATCTCCGGGTGCATCGCCGAGATCCGGGTGATGTGCGGGGCGTAGAGGACGACCTCCCCGCCGTCGGCGACCACCGGCTCGAGCTTGTAGAAGCCCTTGGCCGCGGTCCACATGTCCTCGTACTTCTCCGGGATGACGGCCAGCACCCGGCGGACCGGGGCGTCGAGGTACCGGACGTGGGTCTGCGCGGAGACCTCGGCCGCCGCGGCCCAGGCCGCCCGGGGTCCGCCGAACGTCGCGGCGTGCAGGTCTCCGCTGCCGGACCGGGCGACGACGCAGAGCGCGAGCGTCTCGGCCGGCACCAGGGCCGCGGCCTCGTCGATCAGCGCCCGCACCGGGGTGGTGCCCCGGGTGCCGATGATGTCGGCGCTGGTGATCAGCGCGCCCAGCCAGTGCGACAGGTCGATGATCTCCTGCCCGGCGACCCCGGGGAAGAAGTACTTGTTGCCGCCGGAGAAGCCGACCACCTCGTGCGGGAACACCGGGCCGACCACCAGCGCGACGTCGTGCTCGACGACGGCGCGGTTGAGCTGCACGTCGACCTGCTGGCGCAGCCGCCCCCCGGAGAGCTCGGCCACCCGGTCGGCGGGGATCACGCCGAGCGAGACGAAGGTGGCCGGGTCGGCCCACTCGTGGTTGAGCACCGTCATCCCCGGATACCGGGCGGCGCGGTCGCCGGCCGGGTGGCCGAGGTGCCGGGCGAGCTGGGCCTCGGTCATCGGGGCGTGGGTGCCCAGCGCGATCAGCACCGTCAGCCGGGTGACCCGGCCGGTCAGCGCCCCGTGCACCGCGGTGAGCAGCAGCGGCAGCGGGCAGCTGCGGGTCGCGTCGGGCACGACGACGCAGACGCTCCGCCCGTCGAGGTCGACGGCGGCCAGCTGCTCGCGGACGAACGCGGTGACCTCCGCCTCGGTGAGCACGCCGCCCGGCCCGCCGACGACGGCGGCCGGCGGGAGGAGGTCGGGGCGGGGGTCGACGGCCGTGGTCACCGCGCCAGCCTGCGTCGGCCGGTGGCGGCTCGGCAAGCGGCCACGGGAACAGATGGCAACCGATTGCCGCCGTCGGTCGACGACCCCGACCATGGCGGCCATGCCCACCCCCGCCGCCCTGGTCCGGCACCCGGACCGGCTGCTGCCCGCCGACCCGGCCACCCGGGCCGTCGCGCGCCGCCTCCACGACGCCGTCCGGGAGCTGCCGATCCTGTCCCCGCACGGGCACGTCGACGCCCGGACCCTGGCCGACGACCTGCCGTTCCCCGACCCCGCGGCCCTGTTCGTCACCCCGGACCACTACGTGACCCGGCTGCTGCACGCCGACGGCGTCCCGCTGGGCGATCTCGGCGTCGGCAGCACCGGGCTGACCGAGGCCGGGTCGCGCCAGGCCTGGGCGCTGCTGTGCCAACGCTGGCACCTGTTCCGCGGCACCCCGTCGCGGTGGTGGCTGGAGTCCGAGCTCGCGGAGGTCTTCGACGTGACCGTCCGGCCGTCGGCAGGCACCGCCGACGCCATCTACGACCAGGTCACCGAGCGGCTGGCGGAGGACGCCTACCGTCCCCGCGCGCTGTTCGAGCGGTTCGGCATCGAGGTGCTGGCCACCACCGACGACCCGTGCGACGACCTGGCCGCGCACGCCGCCCTGGCCGCGGACCCCTCCTTCCGCGGCCGGGTGCTGCCCACCTTCCGCCCGGACCGGCACCTGGAGGTCGCGGCCCCCGGCTGGAGGGACGCGGTGACCCGCCTCGGCGAGCTCAGCGGGATCGACACCGGCAGCTACACCGGGTGGGTCGCCGCGATGGAGGACCGCCGGGCGTGGTTCCGGGCGCACGGCGCCACCTCCGCCGACCACAGCCACACCGACGTCGGCACCGAGCCGCTGCCGGACGCCGAGCGGGTGTACCGGGCGGCGCTGGCCGGCACCGCGACCCCGGCGGAGACCGTGGCGCTGCGCCGGCACATGCTGCTGGAGATGGCCCGGATGTCCTGCGACGACGGTCTGGTGATGACGCTGCACCCCGGCGTCCGGCGCAACCACCACGGGCCGACGCTGGCCGCGCACGGCCCGGACACCGGGCACGACATCCCGATCCGGGTGGACCTCACCGACCCGCTCCGGCCGCTGCTGGAGCGGTTCGGCACCCACCCCCGCCTGCACCTGGTGCTGTTCACCCTGGACGAGTCGCTGTTCTCCCGGGAGATCGCCCCGCTGGCCGGCTTCTACCCGTCGGTCTACGTCGGCGCGCCCTGGTGGTTCCTCGACGCCCCCGAGGCGGTGCGCCGGTTCCGCGCCGCGGTCACCGAGACCGCGGGCTTCTCCCGCACGTCGGGCTTCATCGACGACACCCGTGCCTTCTGCTCCATCCCGGCCCGGCACGACATGGCCCGCCGGCTCGACGCCGGCCACCTGGCCCGGCTGGTGACCGAGCACCAGCTGGAGGAGGACGAGGCGCTGGAGACGGCGGTCGACCTCGTCACCGGACGTCCGCGCGAGGTGTTCAAGCTGTGACCGGGCTGCGCCGCACGTCCCCCGCTCCCCCGGTCCGGTCCGTGCACCTGGGGCTGGGCAGCTTCTCCCGCGCCCACCAGGCCTGGTACACCGACCGGGCGGCCGACGCCGACGAGTGGGGCATCGCCGCCTTCTCCGGACGCCGGCCGGACCTGGCCCGGGCCCTCGCCGCCCAGGACGGCCTCTACACCCTGGTCACCCGGGCCGCCGCAGGCGACGAGTTCTCCGTCGTCCGCTCGGTGGTGCGGGCCCGGGCCGCCGCGGAGCACGACGCGTGGCTGGCCGTCCTGTCCTGCCCGGCCGTCTCCGTGCTGACCCTGACGGTCACCGAGGCCGGTTACCTGCACGACGGGCTCGGCGGCCTCGACCGCACCCTGCCGGGGGTGGCAACCGAGATCGCGCTGCTCCGGGAGGACCGCCGCGCCCCGGTCGGCTCGGCACCGGCGCGGCTGGTGGCCGGCCTGCTGGCCCGCCGGGCCGCCGACGCCGGCCCGCTCACGCTGGTGCCCTGCGACAACCTGCCGGACAACGGCGCCGTGCTCACCGCCGTGCTGCGCGACCTGTCCGCGGCGGTCGACCCGTCGCTGACCGGGTGGCTGGAGCAGCAGGTGTCCGTCGCCACCACGGTGGTCGACCGGATCACCCCCGAGCCCACCGAGGCCGACCGGCGCGCCGTCCTGGCCGGCACCGGGGTCGAGGACCGCGCACCGGTGGCCACCGAGCCGTTCAGCGAGTGGGTGGTCGCCGGCACCTTCCCCGGCGGGCGGCCGGCCTGGGAGACCGCCGGCGCGGTGCTGACCGGCGACGTCGGCCCGTACGAGCAGCGCAAGCTCTGGCTGCTCAACGGCGCGCACAGCGTGCTGGCCTACGCCGGTCCGCTGCGCGGGCACACGACGGTCGACGAGGCGGTCCGCGACGAGCACTGCCGGGCGCTGCTGCACGCGTGGTGGGCGACGTGCGCGCCGCACCTCGCCGTCGGACCGCAGCAGGCCGAGGTCTACTGCGCCGCGCTGCTGGAGCGCTTCGCGAACCCGCGGATGCGGCACGCGCTCGCGCAGATCGCGGCCGACGGGTCCCAGAAGCTCCCGGTCCGGCTGCTGCCCGCGCTGCGGCTCGAGCGGGCCGCCGGGCGGCTGCCGGACGTGGCGGTCACCGTGCTGGCCGCGTGGGTGCTGCACCTGCGGGGTGCCGGCGCGCCGCTGCGCGACGTGCGGGCCGAGCGGCTCCGGCCCCTCGCCGCCCAGGCCCTGGGCGACGCCGTCCCCGCCGTCCTGGCGGAGCTGGACCCGGCGCTGGCCGACGACGCCGCGCTGGTGGCGGCGGTCCGGGCCCGCTGCGGCGAGCTGTTCCGCTGACCGCGCCGGCGCTAGCGTCGCGCGGGGGGCGAGGACCCGGGGAGGCCGACCGCCATGGCCAGCGCAGTCGTGTGGATCAGCAACGGCACCTGGCGGGGGTGCGTGGACGCCGCGCGCGCCTGGGTGCCGGAACGGCTGGAGGTCGTCCTGCTCCACGTGAGCTCCGACGAGCCGGCCGACGTCGCCCACGGCGCGTACCTCGGGCTGCTGGGCAGGCACCGCCCCGACCGGGACCCCAGCGCCCAGCTGGAGGCCCTCGACGAGGCGGCGGCCGCCGAGCTGCTCGATGCCGCCGCCTCCCGGCTCGACCGCCCGGCCGCGCGGCTGCAGCGCCGCGGCCGGGTGGAGCACGTGGTGGTCCGGGCGGCCGGAGAGGCGCAGCTGCTGGTCTGCGCCCGCGACGGCGCGGTGGACCGCCTCGGGCCGCGGAGCCTGGCACCGGCAACCCGGTTCGTCGTCGACCACGCCCCCTGCCCGGTGCTCCTCGCCTGGCCCGGCCCGGCACCGGCGGTCCCCGCGCGGCTGTGAGGGCCGGGTCCGCATCGGGCTCCGGCCCCGCGAGCGGTCAGCTCCTGACCTCCGGCAGGTCCTCGTCCCGCCACTCCTGCGGCCCGGTCTCCGGAGCGCCCGCCAGGGCCTCCTCCCGGCCGCGCAGCTCGACCCGGCGGATCTTGCCCGAGATGGTCTTGGGCAGCTCGGCGAACTCGATCCGGCGCACCCGCTGGAAGGGTGCGAGGTGCTCACGGGCGTACCGGAGGATGGACACCGCGGTCTCCCGGGTCGGCTCGTGCCCGGGCGCCAGCGCGATGTAGGCCTTCGGCACGGCCAGCCGGATGGCGTCCGGCGCCGGCACCACCGCGGCCTCCGCGACGGCCGGGTGCTCGATGAGGACCGACTCCAGCTCGAACGGGCTGATCTTGTAGTCCGAGGCCTTGAAGACGTCGTCGGTCCGGCCGACGTAGGTCACGTACCCGTCCTCGTCGACGCTGGCGACGTCGCCGGTGTGGTAGTAGCCGCCGGCCATCGCCTCGGCGTTGCGCTCGGGGTCGCCGCGGTAGCCGGTCATCAGCGGCAGCGGCGACCGGGACAGGTCCAGGCAGATCTCGCCCTCCCCGGGCCCCTCGACCCGGGCGCCGGTGACCGGGTCGACCAGGACCACCGGGACGCCGGGCAGCGGCCGACCCATCGAGCCGGGGACGACCGGCGACCCGGGGGTGTTGGCGATCTGCGCGGTGGTCTCGGTCTGGCCGTACCCGTCCCGGATGGTGAGCCCCCAGTGCCGTTGCACCTGGGCGATCACCTCCGGGTTGAGCGGCTCCCCGGCGCCGAGCACCTCGCGCAGGGCACCCGGTCCGCCGCTGAGGTCGGTGGTGATGAGCATCCGCCAGACCGTCGGCGGGGCGCAGAAGGAGGTGACGCCGTGCTCGGCGAGCCGGGCGAGCAGCGTCCCGGCGTCGAAGCGCGCGTAGTTGTAGACGAAGACGGTGGCCTCGGCGATCCACGGGGCGAAGAAGCAGGACCAGGCGTGCTTGGCCCAGCCGGGCGAGGAGATCGCCAGGTGCACGTCACCGGGCTGCAGCCCCAGCCAGTACATCGTGGTCAGGTGCCCGACCGGGTAGGACACCTGGGTGTGCTCCACCAGCTTGGGTCGCGAGGTGGTGCCCGAGGTGAAGTACCACAGCAGCGGGTCGCCCGGGGCGGTGCCCGGGTGCGGCGCCGGCCCCGCGTCGAGGGTGGCGGCCTCCCGCAGGTCCGCCCAGCCCGCGGCCTCCCCGACGCTGATCCGGGTGTAGTCCCCCGGCACCGAGCCGAACTTCCCGGTGTCGGCGGCGTTGCAGATGACGTGCCGGGCGCCGCTGCGGCTGATCCGGTCGGTGAGGTCGGTCGGGCCGACCGCCGTCGTGGTCGGCATGACCACCGCGCCCAGCTTCATGATCGCCAGCATCGACTCCCACAGCTCGACCTGGTTGCCGAGCATGAGCAGGACCGGGTGGCCGGCGCCGACGCCGCGCCCGGCCAGCCACGCGGCGAGCCGGTCGGAGGCGCGGGACATCTCGGCGAAGCTGCGCTGCACCGACGACCCGTCCTCCTCCACCACGACCAGGGCCGGGCGGTCGTTGCCGCGGGCGATGGCGTCGAACCAGTCGACCGCCCAGTTGAACCGGTCACCGACCTCGGGCCAGGAGAACTCGGCGACGGCGCGGGCGTGGTCCCCGCGCAGCGCCAGCAGCTGGTCCCGGCCGGCGCGGTAGGCCGCCGTTGCGTCCATCGGTGTCTCCTCGTGGCGCCCGCAGGGTGGGTCCGACGTCGGGCCGGACGTCGCCCGGCAGGTCGACGGGGTGTCGACCGCTGTGACGGGCACCATAGACACCTCGCCGCGGGCCCCGGCAGCCCGGCGTCAGGTCGCGCGCTGCGCCGCCGGCGGGTCCAGCCGTCCCACCGTCAGGGGCGCCTCGGTCGCCCGCTCGTCCAAGCCCGCCGACTCGTAGCGGCGGGTCACCCGGCGTCCGAGGGCGATGATCAGGCAGGTCTCCAACCCCAGGCCCAGCAGGGTCACCAGCACCCACACCATGGGTCGTCCCTCCGCCGGGCTGCGCCGAAGTGCCGTCGTCGCCCGCAGCCAGCCTGGGCCGGTGCCCCAGCCACCGCCTCACCCGGCCGAGGTGACGCGGGAGGGCACGGGCACGCCGGACGATCGCGGGGCGCGGGGCACCGAGCGCGGACGGGAAGGGGTCACCATGTCCACCTCCGACGGTGCAGAGGACGGGCGTGCGTCCTCCGCCCGGTGAGCCCACCGGGCGGACGGGTGCGGAGCCCCGTCCCGCGGACCTGTCGCTGCTCCGGCAGTACGAACCGGTCCTGCGCTTCACCGCCGGGGAGCTGTTCCTGCCGATGCCGGTGGAGCGGTACGTCGCGGAGTGCAGCCTGTGGGCGACCGGGCCGGGACGCAGCGCCGAGCTGCTGGTCCCGGCCGGGGAGCTGACCCTCGACCGGCTGGGCGACCTCGGCGAGCAGCACCGGCACCGGCTGCTCTCGCTCCGTCTGGTGCAACGACCGCTCAGCCGCCGGGAGGTGCGCGCGTGGTGGCGACGGACCCGGCCCCGGCTGCAGGGCACCGCGCGGCTGGCCGCGGTCGGCGCGGTCGCCCGGCTCGTCGACGTGCTGCTCCGGGTGTCCCTGCTGGTCCGCGGGCGGGTGCCCCGGGGGCTCGTCGCCGCCGCCCAGCAGCTCACCGCCACCGACCCGGCCGCGGCCACGTGCCCCTGGTACGGCCGGGTCGTCGAGGACGGCGGCTACCTCGTCCTGCAGTACTGGTACTTCTACGCGTTCAACGACTGGCGCTCGACGTTCCACGGGGTGAACGACCACGAGGCCGACTGGGAGACCGTCGCCGTCCACCTGGTCGTCGAGGACGGCCGGCTCCGGCCGGCGTGGGTCGCCGCGTCCTCCCACGACCACGACGGTGCGCTGCTGCGGCGGCGCTGGGACGACCCGACGCTGAGCCGCGAGGGTGACCACCCGGTCGTCTTCCCGGGCGCGGGGTCGCACTCGGGGGCCTTCGTCGCCGCCGACTACGTCGTCTCGGTCGAGCTCCCGGCGTTGCGGCGGGCGCTGGACGCGCTGCGAGGACGGCGCCCCGGGACGCGGCCTCGGGCCCCCGGCACCTTCGCCCTCCCCTTCGTGGACCACGCCCGGGGCGACGGGGCCGCCGTCGGCCCGGGTCACGACCGCGGGTGGCAGCCCGAGCTGATCTCCGACGGGACGCCGTGGGTGGTCGGCTTCCGCGGGTTGTGGGGGCTCGACACCCACGACCCGCTGGGCGGGGAGCGGGCACCGGCCGGCCCCCGCTACGAGCGCAGCGGCGCCGTGCGTCGCGCCTGGTCGGACCCGCTCGGCTGGGCCGGGCTCGCGACGGTGGCACCCACGCCCGCCGAGGACCGAGCGGCGCTGCGGGCCCGGCTGGCCGAGCTCACCGACCGCCTCGGCGGCCTCGACCGCGCCATCGCCGAGGCGCGGACGTCGGCGCGGGGGCTCCGCGCGCAGGCCGCCTCGCTGGCCGCCGCGGCCGACACCCGGCCGCTCCAGCGGGAGAGGACGTCCGCGCTGCGGGCCGGGGAGGTCGAGCTGCGTGACCTGGTGGCCGAGCGGACACGGCTGCTCGAGGAGTGCGCCGCCCACACGGCCACGCTGTCCCGCCCGCCGGCCGCGGAGGCCCCGGACGCGCACCTGGCGCTGCTCCCCGCGCCCGCCGTCGTGTCGCAGCACCGCCGCCTGCTCCGTGGGTGGGCGGCGGTCAGCACACCGGTGCTCGTCCTCTGGATCGGCGTCCTGCTCACCCAGCCGACCGCCGCCTCCTTCTCCGGCTTCGGCGTCTTCCTGGCGGTCTTCGCCGCGGTCGAGGCGGTCGCCCGGGGGCGGACCAGGCTGGTGCTGATCGTGGGCGCGGCCCTGGCGGTGTGGGTCGGGGTGGTGGCCGGCCTGGTCTTTGCGGTGCTGCGGAACTGG
Organism: Geodermatophilaceae bacterium URHA0031; assembly: GCA_000620205.1. Classification (GTDB taxonomy): domain Bacteria; phylum Actinomycetota; class Actinomycetes; order Mycobacteriales; family Geodermatophilaceae; genus Modestobacter. The sequence goes on from JHVP01000004.1 coordinate 122,327, forward strand.
CAGGTCGGCGTCGCGGTGCTGCTGACGGTCCTCGCGGTCGGGCTGCTGGCCGCGAACGTCCGCGAGCTGGCCGGCCGGCCGGGCCGACGTCCCGGCGGTCGGCGGGAGCGGTGAGCTGAGGACCGTGCGGCCGCCCGGCCGCGCGAACGACGGAGGAGGCGTGCCATGTGCCGGTGGCTGGGGTACCTGGGCAGTCCGATCGAGCCGCGCGAGCTGCTCTACGACCCCGAGCGCTCGCTCATCGACCAGAGCCGGCAGCACGCGCCGGACATGTCGGTCCCGAACGGCGACGGGTTCGGCCTCGGCTGGTACGGCCGGCACGACGTGCCGGCCCTCTTCCACAGCGACGCCCCGGCCTGGGGCGACCGCAACCTGCGCTCGCTGGCCGGGGAGATCTCCTCACCGCTCTTCCTCGCCCACGTCCGGGCGGCCACCGGGACCCCGGTCCAGGAGACCAACTGCCACCCGTTCTGCCACGGCCGCTGGCTGTTCGTGCACAACGGCTACGTCGCCGACTACGGCCGGCTGCGCCGGGACCTCGTCCTCGCCGTCCGGCCCGACCTGTTCCGCTCCATCGAGGGGACGACGGACTCGGAGGTGATGTTCCACCTGGCGATCACGTTCGGGCTGCTCGAGGACCCGATCGACGGGTTGGCGCAGATGGCCGGGTTCGTCGAGTCGGTGGCCGCGGCGGCGGGGGTCCCCGACCCGGTGCAGATGACGGTCGGCGTGACGGACGGCGAACGCCTCTACGCCGTCCGCTACGCCAGCGGACCCGAGGCCAACACGCTGCACTACAGCGCCGACGTCGAGTCCCTGCGGCTGCTCTACCCGGCCTCGGAGCGGTTCGCGCACTTCTCCCCCGCGTCCCGGGTCGTGGTCTCCGAACCCCTCGTGGCGCTGCCCGGGGTCTGGCGCGAGGTGCCGGCAGGGACGGCGCTGGTCGTGGAGCAGGGACGGGTCGACCAGGTGCCCTTCACGCCGCGGTCCCCCGGCTGAGCAGTCCGCGGCGCGGACAGCCCTGTTCGGCGCAGCGGGACGCGACCCGACCGGCGCCCCGCGGGATCGGCACCGAGGGTGGCGACCCCGCGAGCCGGCTGCTCGACCAGCGGAGTCCGACCTCGGTGACCGTCCGGGGACCCGACCGCGGCTGTGCCCCCCCCCCGTCGGGAGAAGGCCACCTGAGGCACGACCGGACGGCGCACGGCCGGCCCGACCGGCCGCCCCGGTCCTCCGCTGCTGCCGCGCCCGGAGGGCGCCCCGGGCGGGGCCGGCCGGGGACGCGATCGGGGTTCCGGCGCGGTTGTTGGGGATAACGGTCGTGACCGTACTGATCGACCGGCACCGGCCGCCGAGCGGGACCTCCGGCCCTGCGCCGGGTGCCCCCGGTGCGGTGCGATGGGGCCATGACGGCTCCCAGGACCGGGCGCGGGGCCGCCGCACCGGCCGGTGCGGCGGGGACCCCGGCCCGGGGGGTCCCCCGTGCCGCCCGGCCCGTCCGCGAGGAGTGGGACCGGTTGTCCACCCCGACGCCGGCACCGGCGGCCTTCGGCCCGGAGCTGCTCACCGGCCTGCCCGAGCCCGCCCGACGCTGGCTGACCCACGCGATCGCCCCCGCGACCCCGCTCTGGCAGACCGGGGAGCTGGCCATGGCCGGTGAGATCCGGCTGGGCCGGAGCTGGCGGCCCTTCACCGCCCGTCAGGTGCTCGCCCCACCGTCCGGCTTCGTCTGGGCGGCGCGGGCACGTGTCGCCGGGCTGCCGGTCACCGGCTTCGACCGGTTCAGCGCCGCCACCGGGGAGATGCGCTGGCGGCTGCTCGGGCTGCTGCCGGTGCTGTCCGCCACCGGACCCGACGTGTCCCGCAGTGCAGCCGGCCGGCTGGCCGGCGAGGCCGTCCTCCTCCCCAGCGTCTTCCGGGCCGCCCGCTGGGAACCGGGCGAGGAGCCCGAGACCGTCGTGGCGGTCTGGCGCCTGGCCACCGGTGAGGAGCGCACCCGGCTGCGCGTCGGTGCCGACGGCCGGCTGCTGGCGGTGGGGATGCAGCGGTGGGGGAACCCGGACGGCGGGTCGTTCGGTCGTCGTCCCTTCGGTGTCACCGTCGAGGAGGAGGGGACCTGGGACGGGCTGACCATCCCCTCCGCCTTCCGCGCCGGCTGGGGGGGGGGCACCGACCGAACCGCAGGCGGGGAGTTCTTCCGGGCCCGGATCACCACGGCGCGCTTCTCCTGACGCGGGACGCGCCGGGCGACGGGCCGCCACGCCGATCCGGGACGGCGCGACCCGTAGACCGGACGCCGGGCGCACCCCCAGACTGAGCGCCACCTTTCGGCAGGGGGCCCGCGCGTGGAACTAGGCATCGACCTCGGTACCGCCAACACGGTGATCAGCCACGGCCGCCGCGGCATCCTCTACGACGAACCCACCGTCATGCTGCTGCGCGCGGGCCGCTCCCGCCGGGAACGCGTCCTGGCCGTCGGGCACGAGGCGGCCGACCTGCTCGGTCGGGCACCCGCCGGGCTGGCCGCGGTCCGGCCGCTGGACGACGGGGTGGTCACCGACCTGGAGACCGCCCGGACCTACCTCCGCTCGGTCCTGCACCGGGCCGGGCGGCGGGGCTGGAGCCCGGGCGTCCGCGCCGTGATCGGCGTCCCGGTCGGCTCCTCCGCGCTGGAGCACCGCGCCCTCCTGGAGGCCGCGGAGGAGGCCGGTATCCGCCCGGTGACGGCCCTGGACGAGTCGATCGCCGGCGCGATCGGCTGCGGCCTGGACCCGCTGGAGCGACGGGTGCACATGGTGGTGGACGTCGGCGGCGGCACGGCCGAGACGGCGGCCTTCTGCTTCGGCGGGGTCCTCGCCCACCGCACCAGCAAGCTCGCCGGGGACGAGATGACGCTGGCCGTGGCCCGCTACGTCCGCGAGCAGCACCAGCTGCACGTCGGGGAGCTGGAGGCCGAGGCTCTCAAGATCCGTGCCGGGGGCGAGCTGGACGGCCCGCTCGTCGTCCAGGGCCGGGACGCCGTCACCGGGCGGCCGAGGCTGGCGACGGTGCAGCCCGCCGAGATCGCCGACGCCGTGCGGCCGGTCACCGACGACATCGTCCGGACGCTGAGCGGGTGCCTCGACGACCTCGCCCCGCAGGCCATCGCCGACGTGATGGCCGAGGGTGTGCTGCTGTTCGGCGGGGCCTCCCAGGTCCCGGGCTTCGCCGCCGAGCTCGAGCGGAGCCTCGGCCTGCCGGTGAAGCTCGCCGAGGAGCCGCTGACCTGCGTGGCCGAGGGTGCCGCCCTGGCGCTGCGCAACCGCCGGCTGCTGGCTGCCTACGGCCGCAGCTGAGGCGTCAGGGCGCCTGCACCGGGCCGGTGGCGACGACGTCCTGCTGGTGCTCGAGGTAGTGCCGCAGCCCGTCGGCCACGACGGCCGACGCGCTGTTGGCGCCCTTGCCCGGCCCCTGCACCATCGCCGTCATCACGATCTCCGGGGCGTCCACCGGCGACGCGGCGGTCATCCAGTTGTCGTACTCGTCGTCGCGAAGCCCGCCGTCCTGGGCGGTGCCGGTCTTCGCCCCCACCGGGGCGGGCAGGCCGGCGAGGCGGACGGCGGTGCCGCCGGTGACCGTGGCGCGCATCCCCTCGCGGACCGGCCCCAGCGCGTCGGCGAAGGGCACGGGGGTCGCGGCGGGCGCGGGGAGCCCGGTGAAGGTGGCGCCCTCCGTCCCGATCGCCATGCCCAGCCGCGGGGTGACCAGGTTCCCGGTGCTCACCGCGGCGGTCCACCGGGCGTTCTGCAGCGGCGTGACCTGCAGCTCGCCCTGCCCGATGCCGAGGATGACGGTGGAGCCGCCGTACCACGCGCCGCCCTTGGCCTTCACCGACTCCGGGGTGCCGAGGTAGCCGGCGGACTCGCCGGGCAGGTCGATCCCGGTCGGCTCCCCCACCCCCAGCGCCTTGGCGGTGTCGATCAGCCTGTCCGGGCCGAGCGCGACGGCGAGCTTGTAGAAGTAGACGTCGTTGGAGATGGCGAGGGACTGCACCAGGTTCATCGGGCCCATCGGCTTCCAGTTGTGGAAGACGTGGCCGCCGTAGACGAACTCGGCCCCGGTGGGGACGACCTGGTTCGGCGCCCACACCGGGTGGGCCTGGTTGGCGGCCGCCACCACCAGTTTGAAGGTGGACCCGGGCGGCGCGACCGCCTGCGTCACGTGCTCGAGCATCGGCGACCCCGGCGCGTCCACCGCCGCCTGCAGCGCCCCGCTGTCGATCGGGGGTCCGTAGGCGCTGGTGTCGAACGACGGGGTGCTCGCGATCGCGAGGACCTGCCCCGACCGGGGGTCCATCGCGACGGCGGCACCGATCTTGCCCTGCGGCCGGGGCTGCGCCCGCACGGCCGCGGCCAGGCTCGTGTCCAGCTGCTGCTGCAGGCCCAGGTCGATCGACAGCCGCAGGTCGGCGCCCGGCACGGGGTCCCGCCGCTGGCCCAGCGCGACCGGCACGCCCGACGGGTCCACGAAGAGGCACTGCTGCCCGTTGACCCCGCGGAGCACGGCGTCGTACTGCTGCTCGAGGCCGGCCCGGCCGACGACCTCGGCCCGCGGCAGCCCGGGCCAGCGGTCCTCGTCCTCCGGCGTGGCCACCCCGACGAAGCCCAGCACCGGCCCGAGCAGTGCGCCCTGCGGGTGGACGCGGCGGGGCTCGGCGACCACCAGGACCCCGGGGATGGCGGCGGCGGTGACCGCGTCGGCGACGTCCCTCGGCACCTCGGCGACCGGCAGCGACAGCGTGGTGGGCTCCGCCGCCTCGATCTCGGCGTGCACGTCCGGGCGCGGCCGGCCGGTGAGGTCGGCCAGCCGGTCGACGTCCGCCGGGCGGGCGGCGAGCAGCGCGGGCACCACGGAGACCCGGTCCACCCCGCTGCCGACGTCCGCGGCGTTCACGGCCAAGGGCTGGTCGTGCCGGTCGGTGATCGCGCCGCGGGGGGCGGGCAACCGGACGCAGCGGGTCATCTGCTCGTCCCCGACGGCGGCGAGGGCCCGGCCCTCGTCCCGCTGCAGCCGCCACCCGTAGAACCCGAAGGAGATCAGCAGCAGCGACAGCGCGACGGCGGTCAGCCGGACCAGCCGCGGCCGGGGGTTGCGCCAGCGGGGCGCCGCCCACAGCCGACGGCGGGCGCCGTCCCGGCGGACCCCGAGGACGACGCCGATCGCGGCCAGGTGCACCACGAGGGCCGTGCCGCCGTAGCTGACCAGCGGGAACGGGACGCCGGCCAGCGGGAGCAGACCGAGGTTGGCCCCGATCGAGACGACGGTCTCGACGCCGAGCAGCACGGCCAACCCCCCGCCGACGAGCGCGCCGTGCGGCGTCCGGGACGTCCGGCTGGCCAGCGCGAGCCGCCACACCAGGATGATCGCGGCGAGCACCACCGCGGCGCCGGCCACCAGCCCCCACTGCCCGACCAGGCTGGCCGGAGCCAGGTCGGTGTCCCGCTCGGGCAGGTACTGGGCGCGCAGCGCGCGCATCGGGTCGTCGGTCCGCCCGAACAGCCCGCCGGAGCCGAGCGCGATGTGCGCCTGCCGCAGCGCCCAGCCCGAGCCGGTCGGGGACTCGTGCGCGCCGACCAGGAAGGTGCCCAGCCGCTCCACCTGGTAGGGCCGGAGCTGGCTGATCAGCAGCGGCGCAGACACCACCACGGCGGCGACCACCGGCAGCAGGAACCGCGCGGGCACCCGGCCGATGAGCAGCATCGACCCGAACAGGACGACGAGCAGCATCGTGGTGCTGAGGTCCGGCTGCAGCAGCGTGAGCGCGATCGGCGGGATCGCCAGCAGCACCGCCAGGGTGAAGCGCCGCCCCGGTGGGCGGGCGCTGCCGAGCACGGCGGCGAGCGCCAGCAGCAGACCGAGCTTGGCCAGCTCCGAGGGCTGGAAGGTCAGCGAGCCGATCGCGAACCACCGGGTCGCGCCGTTCGCGGACAGGCCCACCGTGAGGACGCCGACCAGGAAGAGCACCGCCGCGCCGTAGGCCACCCAGCCCAGGACCTCGAGGTACCGGACGCGGAACCGCCAGCACACCGCGAGCGCCAGCACCCCGGCGACGGCGATCGCGGCCTGCCGTGCGGCCAGCTCGGTCTCCCCGATGAGGTACAGGTTCGCCAGGCCGAGACCGACCAGGGCCAGCGCGGCCGCGACGGCGAGCAGGTCGAAGGCGGCGCTGCGCCGGTTCCGGCGCTGTTCCCGGGTCCGTCGCCGGCCCGGTCGTCCCTCCGCCGGCGCCCCGACGGGTGCGGACCCCGCACCCCGCAGCCGGCGGCGCTGGCGCCGGGTCCAGCGCGGGCTGCGCCACCCGTCCGCCGGCAGCCCGGCCGTTCCAGCCATCGGCATGGCGATCCCCCTCAGCCGGTTCCGTCGGGTCGGTCGGTCAGGCACGAGCCGGCCGACACCGGCGCGGAGGCCGCTGTCGCCGGGGAGCTGGTGACCGCCAGCACGGCCACCGACCGCTGGTCGGGCAGCGCGACGGTCCCGACGGCCGCGGCCCGCTGCCCACCGGCCGGCACGGTGACCGTCCCGCCCGGCACGGTGGTCGCCGCCCCGGTGCAGCGGTCGACGAGCCGGTAGGACCAGGTCACCGTCTGCGGGTCCGCTCCCGGGACCAGCCGCACCAGCAGCCGCACCGTGCACGGCGCGGCCGGTGCGCACTGCGCGAGCGGCCGCAGGTCGACGGCGGCCACGCTCCCGGCCGCGGCCGGGGCGGGCGGTGTGATCGGCAGACCGTCGGGCTCGGGCGTGGTGGACGACGGGGACCCGCTGCGCCCGGCGTCCAGCAGCAGCTCGATGTCGGCGCCGATGTCGTCACGCAGCAGCGCGACCTCCACGGCCACGCCCGCGGCCAGGACCACCACCGAGAACAGCCAGACCCCGATCCGCCGCATCGTCCGGGTGCCGCCCGACGGGACCCGGCCCGCCGCCACCGTCCGGGACCCCGGTGACGGCCGTGCTCCCGGTGCCCGGCCCGTCGCCGAGGCGGTCCGGTCGTCGACGGCCCGCACGAGCGCGGCCAGCTCACCGCGGACCACGTCCCGGTCCAGCCGGGCGACCTCGTCCTGCAGCCGCGCCGCGACGGCAGGCACCCCGAGGTCCGGCAGGTCCGCCGCGGCCCGGTCGACCTCGGTCAGGAGCTCCTCGGCGGCCGGGTCGGCGGGGCGGCCGCGCAGCCGGGCGGCACCGGCCACCTCGGCGAGCACCGTGCCCAGCGCCTCGGCGGTCCCCCCGGCCGCCGGCGGGGTGTCGTCGCGCCGGTCGCCCGGAGCAGGGCCGAGGACCACCCGTCCGTCGGGGCCGACGCGGGCCTGGTCCGGCCCGGCCGGGTCGTCCTGCCCGGCCGTGCCCGCCAGCAGGCCCGCGGCCAGCTCGAGCGCCTGCGGGGCGGTGAGCCGCGCCAGGGCGAGCAGCCGGGTCAGCGGCACGCCCTCGCGCCCGGCGGCGGGTGGAGCCGGGGGGCCGACGTCCGGGTCGGTGAGCCCGGGGACGGGGTCGGGCTCGCGCAGGTCGGTGCCGCGTGCCGTCGTCAGGTCCGTCATGACCCCACCCCCGCCATCTGCTCAGCCGGGCACTCGTCCCGTGACGAACCGGGCCCATGGTGGCCCGAGGTCACGCCGGTGTCTGCGGGTTGCCGCACGATCCGCCGGACACGCCGGGGACGGCGCGCGGAACGGGCCCGGCCGGTTCCGCGGAGGCCGTCGCCGGCGGCGGGAGCGGCGCGGTGGGCAGCACGCCGGCCAGGACCGGGCGCGTCGTCCCTCACCCCTGCGCCGGCCACGCGCGGAGCGGCTGCCCTCGGCGGAGCGTCTCGCGCAGCCGCTTCTCGACCAGGACCGGGACGAACGCCTGCACCCGGGCACCGGCGAAGGACTCGAGCACCGTGGCGCCCAGCTCCTCGACCACGTCGGGGTCGACGCCGTACTCCACGGCCAGCCGGACGACGAGCGGGGCGAGGAACCTCCCGCCTCCCGGGACCCGGTCCCCCGGTGTCCCCTCGTCCCGGGCCACGACCCCAGCAGCTGCAGACACCCCGCGCCCCCTCACCCCGTCGGCTCCGCCTCCCGGAGCGACCCGTCGACGCTCGCACCCGAGGGAGCGCGGGCCGTCATCCGTGCGAGGTGGATCGGCGCCGGTCACGGGCCCGCCATGCGCCAGGCCGCCTGCGCGAACAGGACGCCGAGGGCGTTCGTCGCCCAGTGCGCGCCGGCGCTGGCCAGCACGCTGCCGCTGCGCCGGCGGAGCTCGCCGAAGACCAGCCCCCCGACGGTGGTCAGCGCCACCGTCCCGACGACCACCGCGACCTCGCCGCCCCCGACCGTGTCGGACACGCCGCGGCTGGACGCGGCATCGCGCAGGGCCGGGATGACGTGCCAGAACCCGAACAGCACCGAGGTGGTGACGAGGACCTGCCAGGGCCGCAGGTGGCGGGACAGCACGCCCCACAGCACGGAGCGGAACGCGAGCTCCTCCAGGACCACCGTGCCGAGCGGGATGACGACGAACGCCGTGCGGAGCGCCTCGGGGAGCGGCGTGTCGTAGCGGGTGTCCTGGAAGGCGAGCCGGGTCAGCGGCAGCAGCACACCGACGACGTAGCCGCCCGCGACGACGCCGATCGCGCCGAGCCCCCACCGGCACCCGGCGCCCAGCCGGTCCCGCCCCAGGCCGAGCTGGGACCAGGTCAGCCCGTCCAGCCGGGCCCACGCGAGCAGCGCCGCCCCCTCCAGGGCACGGACCCACCACGGCGGGTGCAGCAGGTGGTCCACGACGTTGACCGCGGCGAGGACGACCACGACGGCGCCGGACACCGCGCGCTCGCGGCGGAGCCGGACGGGCGTGGTCACGTCGTGCTCCCGTCCCTCACCCCGACACCGGTCACTCCCGCGCGATCAGCTGCCGCAGCCGCTGGGTGTCGGCCGCGGTCCAGCCCGGCGGTTGCGTCACCGCGGCCCAGCCGTCGACGTAGTCGGCCTCGTACCGGTGACCGTGCCCGTCGGGCACCCCGGTGGCGAACACCAGGTCGGCGGTGACCTGCCAGAAGCTGACGAAGGGGATCCACACCATGCTCGGGGAGACGTCCGGCGCGCGCTCCCCGCGCAGCCAGTCCGGGTGCCCGAGGACGAGCCTCGGTGACCACCAGACGATCGGGTCGGAGGCGTTCTGCAGGTAGGCGACCCGCGGCAGGCCCCACGTCCCCGGCGGCGCGGCCAGGTCCGGTGCCTCGTCGGCGAAGCGCACGGTGGTGCCCTGGTCGATGACCGGCAGCCACTCCGGTGAGCCCTCGTCGCGGCCCTCGACGACCTGGCGGGTGAGCGCGTTGAAGTTCGGCGGCCCGGCCCACAGCACGCCGTCGGTGCGGTTCTGGATGTCGGCGAGGCCGCTGAAGGCCGCCTCCCCGCCGAAGGTGCCGAGGCTCTCCCCGAAGACGAGCAACCGCGGGCGCGCGTCCGGCGGCAGCTGCGCCCAGGCGCCGTAGACGGCGTCGAACAGCGCCCGGCCGCGTCCCGCGCCTTGACCTGGTCGACCAGGAAGGACATCCAGCTCGGCAGGTAGGAGTACTGCATCCCCACCATCGCGGTGTCGCCGTTGTACTCGTACTCCAGGGAGTCGCTCGCTGCCGGGTCCACCCAGCCGGTCCCGGTCGTGGTCGCCACCACCAGGACCGAGCGGTCGAAGCCGCCGGCCCGCTGCAGCTCGCGGACGGCGAGCGCGGCGCGGTCGGCCACGTCCCCACCGGAGTCCAGGCCGACGTAGGCGCGGACCGGTTCCAGGGCCGGGCGACCGGAGAACGCCGTGAGCTCCGCGGGGGTGGGACCCATCCCGACGAAGGCGCGCCCCTCCCGGCCCAGGTCCGCCCAGGGCACCAGGGACGCCGGACTGCCCGACCGCTCGGCCGCGGTCGGCTCCACCGAGCCCTCCTTCGTGTCGCCGTCGCTCACGCTGAACGCGGAGTTCATCGCGCTCACCAGGCCCTGGAACAGCACACCGTTGACCAGGAAGACCACGAGGACGGCGGCGAGGAGGACACCGAGCGGCCGGGCCAGGCGGCGGGGCAGGATGCGGCCGAGGACCCGGACGAGCCACGCGGCCAGCCGGCGGACGCCGCGGCCGATGGCGACGAACAGCGCGAACACCAGCACCGCCAGGACGACGATGCCGAGGGACGACCAGCCGGACGGTGGGTCCAGGTCCATCAGCTCGTGCACCTGCCGCTGCCAGCGCGCCCCCAGCCAGAGCATGACCAGGCACAGCAGCGGGCCGACGACGGCCAGCACCTGCCAGCCACGGCGGCGGGCGACCGGTGACAGGCGGCCCTCGGTGAGCTCCGCGACGAACCAGGCGACGGTCGTGCCCGCGCCGTAGCCGATCGCTGCCGTGATCCCCGCGATCACGCCCTGCACCACCCACCCACGGGGCAGCAGCGACGGCGTCAGCGAGCAGCAGCCGAAGACCAGCGCACCGACAGTGCCGCTCCATGTGTAGCGGGGCAGCCAGGCCTGCCACCGGTGCCGAGGCTGGTCCTCGGACTCAGCGGGCGGAGGCGGCGGGACGTCGACGTCGGTACCACCCCCGGCGGCCCTCGTCGTGGGTTCCGCGGTCATGCCGCCCTCCGCTCGTCGGAGGGAACGGTAGGAACCGCCCGACGCGCCGGACTCACACGAACAAGGTGAACCGCAGCGCGCCGGTTCGGGCCCACCATCCCGCCATGGACTCGGTAGAGCGGATCCGCAGGTGGGAACAGCGGACCAGCACCGCGCCCGACGTCGGCCTGGTGGTCGCCGCCGCGCTGGCGCCCGGCACGTTCGCACCGTCGCTGTCCCCGCGCAGCGCGGTCGACCAGGGGCTGGTGACGGCCCTGTCCACCGGCCTGCACCACCTCCTCGCCGCCGGCGCCCAGGACGTGCTGGTGGCCACCGCGCGGTTCCTCACCGACGGGGCGGCCTCCCCGGCCGCGCAGCGCACCGCCGTGATCGCGGTCGACGGCGCCGCCGTGCCGCTCGGACTCGCCGTCCTGCGGGCCCTCCCCCCTCGCCCCGGTGACCCGCTGCGCGGGGTCGTGCGGCAGGCCGCCTGGCGGCTGGGGGCCACCGGCCTCAGCGGTGCGCTGCTCGGCGGTGCCCGGATCGGTGCGGAGGCGCTCGACGACCGGCTACGCCTGGACGGCCGGCTCGCCGCGCTGCCGGCCGCCGTCCCGGTCGGTCTGTTGCTCGCCTACGTGCTCGACCGGGTCCGGGCGGCCGAGCAGCAGGAGGCGCCCGAGGGCGCCGACGCCCCCGCGGCTCTGTCGTCCGTCGCGGTCGCCACGGCGGTCGTGGGCGCCCTCACCGGCGCGGCCTACGGGGAACACGCCGTGGTGGACCTCCTGGCCCACCGGCTGGCCGCGGGGCTGCCCGGCCCGGCCGAGCTGTGGCGCGGCGCGGGCCACGCCGCCTTCGTCGCCGCACTGGGTGTCGGCGCGTCCTCGGTCTGGCACCGCGCCATGCGGCAGATCGAGGCCGGGACGTCGACCGACGTCCCGGTGCTCGAGCCGGACGAGGCCGTGCGCTGGGTGCCGGCGACGGTGAGCGGCGGACCAGGGAGCCTGGTGGCCTGGGCCGGCCTGGGCCGCGAGGGGCGGCGCCACGCACTGGCGTCGGTGCGGCCGGAGCCGGTCCGGAACCGCCCGGACGGCGTGCCGGACCTGTCGATCGAGACCGTCATGGGCGAGCCCGCCCAGGCGTCGCCCGTGCAGGTGTACGTCGGACTGGACAGCGCCCCCAGCCCCCGGGAACGGGTCGACCTCGCGCTCGCCGAACTGGAGCGGACCGGCGCCTTCGACCGGTCGCTGCTCGTCCTGGTGTCCCCCACCGGCACCGGCTACGTCAACTACGTCGCCGTGGCCGCCCTGCAGTACCTCACCCGGGGCGACGTCGCGACGATCACGCTGCAGTACTCCCGCCGCCCGTCACCGCTGTCGCTGGGCATGATCCGGACGGGACGCGAACAGAACCGGCTGCTGTGGCAGCGCATCCTGCAGCGCCTGCGGCAGCGGCCCGGGCCGCGCCCTCGCGTCGTGCTCTTCGGTGAGAGCCTCGGCGCGCACACCAGCCAGGACGTCTTCCTGCACTGGGGGACGCTGGGCCTCGACGCGATGGGCATCGACCGGGCACTGTGGATCGGCACCCCGTACGGCAGCAAGTGGATGCGCCAGGTCACCCGCGGCGACCGGTTGGACGTCGACCGGCAGACCTTCGCGGTGGTCAACGACCACGCACAGCTGTCCGCCCTCACCGAGCGGCGGGGCGAGCCCCCGCGCTTCGTGCTGCTCAGCCACGACAACGACGGCGTCACCAAGTTCGGGCTGGACCTGCTCGGCGGCGCGCCGGACTGGCTCGGCCCCGACCGGCCGACGCCGGAGCCGGCGCCAGACCGGGGCAGCCCCCGCGGCATCCCTTCACCGATGCGCTGGCGACCGGTCACGACCTTCTTCCAGAGCCTCATCGACATGAAGAACGCCCAGCAGCCCGGGTCCTACCGGGCCTGGGCGCACGACTACCGGGCGGACCTGCCCCGCTTCCTCAGCGACGTGTACGGCGTCCCCGCGACCCGCGCGCAGCTCGCCCGCGTCGAGGAGGCCGTGCGGGAGCGGGAGACGGTGCGCGAGCGCCTGTTCGACCGGACGGGCGGGTGACGGGTCGGCCCGTCCGCCCTCCCTCGCGTCCTCCGCACCGGCGGGGACGGCTCAGGACAGCTGGGGTCCCTGCTGGTCCCCGGAGACGGCCCGGGCGATCCACCCGTCGATCGGCGGCTCGATCCCGCGCCCGGGGAGATCGGCCAGCTCGACCCACGCGGCCTCGCTGGTCTCGTGCGCATCGCCATGCGGTGTGCCGGCCACGGGCCGGGCGTGCAGGACCACCACGAACTGCTGGCGCACCGTGCCGCCGGCCGAACGCACGACGTGGCCCGGGTCGGTGAACAGACCCACCAGCCCGGTGACCTCCACCGCCACCCCGGCCTCCTCCATGGTCTCCCGGACGGCTGTCTGCTCCGCCGTCTCCCCCACGTCGACCTGGCCGCCGGGCAGCTCCCACGTCCCGCTGTCGCACCGCCGGACGAGGAGCAGCCGCCCCGGCGTGTCCCGCACGGCGCAGAACACCGAGGGCACGACCACCGTGGCCGGCGGGGCGGCCGGGTCGTGGAAGTAGGGGCGTCGCGAGGAGGCGATGCGGTCGATCGTCGTCATGGCGGTGCCTGCCCGGGCTCGGAGGTCCCGCCATCATCCGGTCGCCGTTCCCGCTGCGCACCGCCTACCACGGGTGACTGCGCGCCTGCTCACCCTGCCGGGACCACCACCGGCGCCCGCGGCAGCCGGGGGACGCGGACCCGTGCCCGGTGCCGGCGTGGAGGGACGCCACCAGCGCCGCGGGGCCCGGCCCACCCCGGGGTGATGGGCGGGGCGCCGGCCCCGATCCGCGACGGCGGACCGCCGTTCACCCCCTGCGGGTGAGACGCTCGTCCGACCCAGGCCAGACGATTCACCTGCAGCGCACGGCGGGGTTGCCCGCCGTGCAGATCAGCAGGAGGTGCCCCCATCTCGGACGGACACATCAGGCCGGAGCGCGGGTGGTCCCCGGCACCACCGTGGGGCGGCGGTCCGTCGTCCGAACGCGCAGCTGGACGGCCGGACACCGGTTCCCTCCCCGCGGCGGGCCGCCGGTGCCCGCCCCGTGAGCAGGAGGGGTGATGGAGTCGCGAGTCCCACGGGCCAAGACCGCCGTCCCGTGTCTGCCCCCGGAGTTCGTGTCCCGGCCGGCGCTGGTTGCTGCCCTCGACGCCGGGGAGGACTGCGCCCTCACGCTCGTCTGCGCGCCGCCCGGCTACGGCAAGACGATGCTGCTGGCCGACTGGGTGCAGCGGTCCGACGTCGGCTGCGCGTGGGTCGCGCTCGACGAGGACGACGACGACCCCCGGCGGCTGTGGACGGCGGTCCTCGCGGCACTGCAGGGCTGCGCTGCGGTGCCGGCGGACAGCCGGCTGCGCGATCTGGTGGTGCCCCGCACGACCCTGGGTGCCGAGTTCCTCACCGACCTGCTGCACGCCCTCGCCGAGGTCCCCGGGCGGATCCGGCTCGTCCTCGACGACGCCCACCACCTGCGCGCCGCGGAGTCGATGCACCTCCTGCAGATGCTCACCCGGCACCGGCTGGCCAACGTGCAGCTGGTGCTGGCGAGCCGGTTCGACCCGGCGCTGCCCGTCGCCCGGCTGCGGATGGAGGACCGGCTCTGCGAGCTGCGTGCTGCCGACCTCCGCTTCTCCGCCGAGGAGACCGGGGCGCTCGTGGACCGCTGCGGGCTCCAGCTGGACCACGAGCAGCGGGCCGTGCTCCACGAGCGGACCGAGGGCTGGCCGGCGGCGATCCGGCTGGCTGCCCTGCCGCTGCGCGGGCACCCGGACCCCGGCTCGTTCCTCACCGACTTCTCCGGCGACGAACGCCCGGTCGCCGACTACCTCGCCGACGAGGTGTTCTCCGCCATCACCCCCGACCAGCGTGAGCTGCTGCGCCGGACGTGCATCAGCGACCCGGTGCCGACGGCGCTGGCTGCGGAGCTGTCCGGCCGCGCCGACGCAGGGGACGTGCTGAGCGCCCTCGAACACGCCACCGGGCTGGTCGTGGCGTCCGGGCCGCAGCGCACCGAGTACCGCTTCTCCGAGCTGATCCGCTCCTACCTGCTGGCCGATCTGCACCGCCAGGGTCCGTCGGTGACCGCCGAGCTGCACCGCAGGGCAGCCGAGTGGTGGTCCGCGACCGGTCGGCCGGTGCGCGCACTGCGCCACGCGGAGCAGACCGGGAGCAGCACCCTGGTCACCGGGCTGCTGCACCAGTGGGCGGCCGAGCTGGTCGCCCGGGGTGAGCACGCCGAGCTGCGTCGGGCCGTCGACGCGGTCGCGCCCGAGGTGACCTCGACCGACGCCTGGCTGCCGCTCATCTCCGCGCAGGTGCACGTGGCCGGCGGGAGGGGTGCCGCCGCGCGGGCCGCGGTCCGCTCCGCGGGGGCACTGCCGCACGATCCCGACGACGTGGAGTTCGCGCACTTCCGGGTCGCGACCTCCCGGTGGGCCGGGGTGGACGAGCCGCCGGCCGACGTCCCCGTGCCCCGGGACACGGCGCTGGAGGCGCTCGCGCTCGCCGGCGGAGCGGTCGCCCGGCTCTCCGGGTCCCACGTCCTCGACCCGGCCATCGGCGCGGCGGTCCTCGATGACCTCGAGGCGGCGCTCGCCGTGGCCCGGGTCCGGCAGCTCAGCCTCCTGGAGGTGCAGTGCCTGTGCCTGATCGGCACGGCGGCACTGGGCGTCGGTGACCACCGTCGGGCCGCCGCGGCCGCGTCGGCGGCGATCGGGGCTGCCGCGACCCACGGCTGGCAGGACCTGCCGTGGACGACCGCGGCCCGAGCGCTGCTGGCCCACACCAGCCTCGTGCGGGGCTTCGCGGCCGACGCCCTGCAGGCCGCTACGGAGGGGCTGGCGACCGCCCCGACCCAGCAGGACCCGCTGGTCACCTTCGCACTGCACAGCGCCCGGGGCGGCGCGCTGTGCGACCTCGGTGACATGTCGGCCGGACTGCTGGAGCTGCAGCAGGCCCAGGCCCAGCTCGGCGGGGCGCCCGTGCCCACGCCGCTGGCTGCCTGGGGCACCCTCCTGGAGCACCGCGCGGCGCTGCTGCTCGGCCTGCCCGCCGCGGCGGCCACCGCCCTCGGCCGGCTGGCCGGCCGCGACGACGCGCAGGCCGAGCTCGCCCTCATGCACGCCTGGGCGGAGGCGGCCGCCGGTTCCCCCGCTGCGGCGCGGGCGACCGTGCGACCGGTCCTGGACGGGGAGCTGCGGCCGGCCCTGCACTCCACGCTGGTCGAGGCCTGGCTGGTCGAGGCCTGGGGAGCCCAGCGGGCCGGTGACCAGCCGACCGGCCGGCGCGCCGTGCAACAGGCGCTCGCCTGTGCCCAGCCGCTGGACATGGTGCGGCCGTTCGCCATCGCCGGTCGGGGGGCCCGGGTGCTGCTGGTCGACCAGCTGGGCGGTGTCCGGGACCCCGACACGTTCGCCTTCCGCTGCCTGACCTCCGGGCAGCGTCCGCACCAGCCCCTGGCGACGCCGTTGAGCGCACGCGAGCAGGACGTGCTGTCCCAGCTGGTGTCGCTGAGCAACCTCGGCGAGATCGCCGAGGACCTCGACGTCTCCGTCAACACGGTCAAGAGCCACGTCCGGGCGATCTACGGGAAGCTCGGCGTGAGCAGCCGTCGTGCCGCTGTGCTGACGGCCCTGGAGCACGAGGTGCTGGGGTGACGGTGCAGGCCGGCGACGGTCCCCACGCGACGACCCCCGCGCCGGCCGGGTCCGCGCCGGTGGAGGGAGGCCGACCCGTGCTCGTCCCCGGCCCCCGATCGGAGCCTGCCGTCAGCGGCCCGGTGCCCGCGGCGCCGTCGTCGGTCCTGCTCCGCGTCCGACCCAGCAAGCTCGTCGTGCCCGAGCTGCCGGCCGAGTTCACCGCCCGGCCGGCCCTGCGGGCGCGCCTGGACCTGGCGACGCCGTCCCAGGTGGTCGTGGTCAGCGCACCCGCCGGGTCGGGGAAGACGCTGCTGCTGGCCGACTGGGTCGCTCGGCCCGGCTCTCCGCCGACGGCCTGGGTGTCGGTCGACCCGGACGACAACGACCCCCGGAGGCTGTGGTCGGCAGTGCTGTCCGCGCTGCTCTCCCCGACTCGCGACGGCCGCGTCGACGGGCCGGCCGGCGCGGCGCTGCGGTACGGGGGTGACCTCGTCGACGTGCTCGCCGAGGTGCTGGACAGCTGGGACCCACCCGTGCGGGTCGTGCTGGACGACGTCCAGGAGCTGACCGGCCAGGACGTGCTGCGTGACCTCAACCGGCTGATCCGCCTCCAGCCCGCCGGACTGCGGCTGGTCCTCGCCAGCCGGTCGGACCCGCCCATCTCGCTCCCCCGGTTGCGGCTGGAGGGGCGGCTGCACGAGCTGCGGGCCGATGCCCTGCGCTTCTCGCTCCCCGACACCAGCGCGCTGCTGGCGAACGCCGGCCTCACCCTCCGCCCGTCCGAGGTGGCCGTCCTGCACGCCCGCACCGAGGGCTGGGTCGCCGGCCTGCGACTGGCGGCGCTCGCCCTCCGCCGGACCGACGACGTGCGTGCCTTCCTGGGCTCCTTCTCCGGTGACGAGCGCTCGGTCGCCGAGTACCTGACCGGGGAGGTCCTCCGCGGCCTGAGCCCCGACCTGCAGGACCTCCTGCGGGTGGTGAGCGTCTGCTCACCCCTGGCCGCCGACCTCGCCGCCGAGCTCTCCGGCCGGGGCGACGCCGACCGGGTGCTCGACGAGCTGCACCACGAGACGGCGCTCGTCGAGCGCACCTCCCCGGGCCACTACCGGATCCACCCACTGCTCCGCTCCTACCTGGTGGCCGACCTGGCCCGCCACCGGCCCGACTCCTACCGGGCGCTGCACGCCGTCGCCGCCCGGTGGTGGTCGGCAGCCGGCGAGCCGGTCCACGCGCTGCGCCACGCCGAACGGGCCGGGGACCGCGGGATGACCGCCGAACTGGTCCGCGGTTGCGGTGTCGCCCTCCTGGTCGGCGGGGACCTCGGGCCGTTGCACCGCGCGCTCGCCGCCGTCGGGGCCCGGGAGCGCGCAGCCGACCCCTGGCTGGCCCTCACCGCCGCCATCACCCAGCTGGACGGCGGGGACCTGCCGGCCGCGGTGACCGAGCTGCACAACGCGCGCCGGGCATGGCCTCGGACGTCCGACCCCGATCTCGACGCGCTGCGCGGCAGTGCCGAGCTCCTGGCCACCGCCCGGGGTCTCCCCGGCTGGACGTTCGCGCCCCCGGGAGACGACACGGGACGGGTCCGGCCGGAGCTGCGGGCGTTGCTGCACGCCAGCCGCGCGGTGGCCCACCTCGGGATCGGCAACGCCGCGGACCCCGAGCTGGCGCAGGCCGAGCTGGAGCAGGCGGTCGACCTGGCCGGCGCCCACGACCTCGGCTACCTCGAGGTGCAGAGCCTCTGGATGCTCGCCTCCCTCGCCGCAGCGCGCGGGGACCAGCGGGCGATGGTGGCGCGCGCCGAGCAGGCCGTGGCCACCGCCTCGCGGCACGGCCGGCACCCCTCGGCGTGGACAGCGGGTCCGATGGGCCTGCTCGGCTACGCCGACCTCCTCCGCGGCGAGCCGACGCTGGCGGCCGGCCGGACCGCCGAGGCCCTGGCGACGGCGGACACCCTGCCGATCGAAGCTGCGTACACCCTGCGGGCGGTGCACGGCGCGGCCCTCGCCGACCTCGGCCAGCGCGCGACGGGGCTCGCCGAGATGCGGGCTGCCCGCGCGGCGTTCGGGGACGCACCGGCACCCGCTCCGCTGCTCACGTCCCTCGCCGTCATGGAGCACCGCGTGGCGCTGCTGAACGGCAACCTGCCCGCCGCCGCCGAGGTCGCGCGCTGGTTGAACGCGCGGGTCGGCCCGATCGGGGAGGCGCTGCTGCTCCGGGCCTGGACCGAGGCCGCACGCGGTCACCACGACGCGGCCCGGACGCTGGTCGCGCCGTTGCACGACCCGGACCAGCCGGTCCTCCTGCGGCACACGGTCGTGGAGGCCCACCTGGTCGGCGCGGAGGCAGCGCTGCAGGCCGGGCAGGACGGCGCCGGCCGGGCGGCGCTGGAGGCCGCCCTCGCCGCGGCCGAGGCCATCGGCGCCATCCGGCCGTTCGCCCTGGCCGGACCCCTGACGCAGCGGGAGCTCGACGCCCGGACGGCCCGTGACCGGGGCACCTTCGCCGCCCGGGTGGCCGTCGCTCGTGGGGCCGTCGTCCCGGACCCGGCGGTGCTGCTCAGCGAACGGGAGATGGCGGTCCTCGCCCTGCTGCCGTCGTTGCTGAGCGCCCGGGAGATCGCCGACGAGTTCACCGTCTCGGTCAACACGGTGAAGAGCCACATCAGGTCCATCTACGCGAAGCTGGGGGTGTCCTCCCGGCGGGACGCGGTCCTCGGCGCACGCGACCGCGGTCTGCTGCCCTGAGGCACCGGCCCGACGCGGGGAACCGGGGGTCCGAGACCCGTTCGACCGGACGCCCGGCGCCCGGGGTCCCCGGTCAGCCGGGCGCACCCGGGGCACCACGACCCCGCTTCAGCCACGATGGCTGATGTGGCCGGAGGAGGATCGGCCCACGCTGTCCTGGAGGTGCCCGGGGTCGGCCCGGTGCACGGTCCGGCACCAGCTGGGAGGCGGTCCCGTGGACGACGTGCGGACGGACGTCGAGGTCACCTGGACCGCCGCCTGGGCTGTTCCCGTGCCGGGTTCCGCGGGAGGATCCGTGCCACCCGACGACGAGCTGCTCGAGCAGACCCTCGCCTTCTCCGGTTCCTACGTCTCCGACGACGGGACGGTGACCATCACCCGGTCGGTGGTCCACGCGTCCGCGTACGCGGGTGACCGCTTCGTGGGCCGGTGCGCCGTCTGCGCCGCCGCCCTGCTGGTCCCGTCCGGCGGCGAGCCGCTGGCCGACGTCCGCGAGGCGGTGCGGTTCGTCTCGACCCACGACCACGCCGGCCTCGACTGACCGGACGGTCGACCGCGCTGGACCGTCAGCCGGCCGAGAGCACCATCGGCGACCTGCGGACCGTCAGCCGTCCCGGGCCGCCCGGCGCGCCACGCGGCGGCGGTGCCGGCGCAGCACGCCGAGCCCGATCCACAGCACCGCGCCGAGGGTCGCGGTCACCAGGATCAGCAACCACAGCGGCCAGGTGAAGTTCCAGAAGAGGAAGTGCAGGGTGACGTCCTGGGTGTTCTGCGCCATGAAGACGACGAGCAGGCCGCCGCCGGAGAGCGCGGCGAGCGCTCCTCCGCTAAGCCGGGCACCGTTCGACGCGGTGCCGGTCGGGGTGGGACTCTGCTGGACCACGGCTACCTCCTCGGTCTCGACCGCACGCTAGGCCGAGAGCCGGGGCGCCGGACCACCCCGGCCGGGTGACCTGGCGCCCGGACGGGCGGCGGCGCCGGCTGGGGCTGACACCGCTGGGTGGCCCTGCCAGGCTGCAGGCGGCCGGCGTTCGCACCCGGCGGTGACCGGGAGGTGGGCGCGTGGCGGCCGTGGTGGGTGGCCTGCTGCCCCTGGCCGTCGTGGTCGCGGTGTCGCCGGTGCCGGTGATCGCGGTCGTGCTCCTGCTGCTGACCGACCGGGCCGCCGACACGGGGGTGGGCTTCCTGCTCGGCTGGGTGGCCGGCATCGCCGGAGCCACCACCGGGTCCCTGTTCCTCCTCGGCAGCGCAGCGGACGCCGGCACCGCCACCCGGTCGGTGCTGTCCTGGGCGGCGCTCGTCGTGGGCGTCCTGCTGCTGGTCCTCGGCGTGCGGCAGTGGCGGACCCGGCCGCGCCGGGGTGAGCGGCCCGCGCTGCCGACCTGGGTGGGCGCCATCGACCGGTGCACGGCCCCCCGGGCGGTGGGGCTGGGGCTGGCGCTCTCCCTGGCGAGCCCGAAGAACCTGCCGGTGTGCCTCGCAGCCGGTGCGACCATCGCCGGCGGCGGACTGTCCCGCGGGCAGGAGTGGTGGGCCCTCGTCGGCTTCACCGCGGTCGCGACGAGCACCGTGGCGGTCCCGGTGCTCGCCCACGCCGTCCTGGGCAGCCGGGTGGCCGGGCCGCTGGAGTCGCTCCGCCGCTGGCTCACCGCCCATGGCGCCGGGGTGACGACCGCGCTGCTGCTGGCGGTCGGCGCCGTCCTGATCGGCCAGGGGCTCGGTGGGGTCAGGTGAGCGGTTCGGCGACGACCACGAGGTCGTGCTGGGCGACCGCGCTCACGAGTACAGGATCCGGTGCTTCTGCTCGGTGAACTCCTCGTCGGTCAGCACGCCCGAGTTCTTGAGCTCCCCGAGCTGGCGGAGCTGCTCCAGCCGGTCATCCGTACCCGACGGCGCGGCGGGGGCCGGCGCCTGCTGCACCGGCGGCTGGGGGGCGGCGGCCGGCGCCGGCTGGTCCTGCTGGGCCCACCGGCCTGCCTGACGGCGTGAGACCCGGTTCGAGACCGCGGTGGCGGTCCCGGCGATGGCGGCGGTGCGGGCGAGCCCGCGGAGCAGCGGCATGGCACGGTCCTTCCTGGAGGGGTGGGCGACTCAGGCGCCGACGGACTCGGTCGCGTCCAGGGCGGCCAGGAGGTCCTCCGCCGGGATCCGGCCCGCGGCGACGAGCTGGCCACCGGCCCGCCGCAGCGCGCCGATGAAGGGCACGGCCCACACGTTCTCGTAGAGCACGATGCCGGCCGCACTGCCCGGCTCCACCGCGGCCGCGGCCTGCTCGAGGTCGTCCCGGCCCAGCAGACCGGAGGAGGCCCCGACCAGGACCTCGACGTCGAGGTCGCCGTCCCGGTCGAGGTCCCTGACCTCCACCGCCACGACGGAGCCGTCCGGGTCCTTGCGGATGAAGACGAGGTCCAGCACCCGGACGATGCCCCGGTCGACCAGGTCGACCAGCAGCGGCAGTGCCTCGCCGCGGAGACGTGCCCCGGGGAACTCGACCACCAGGTAGTCGATCGGGCCCAGGTCGTGGGCGTCCTCGGTCATCTCGTGGCCTCCCTGTCGGTGCCCGTCGGTGTCCCTGCGAGCGTCGCGACCCCGTGGCTGGTCGGCCTCACCCGGGACGGATGAGCCCGGAGACGGCACGACAGGGCCGCGTCGGGACGACGGGCGGGCCGGCGGCGACGGCCGGCCGGACCGTCCGCCGCGGCCGGCCGGGACGAGGTCGGCGGTGACCGCGGTCGTGCAGCGCCCGCCCCGGTCACGTCCCACCGGTCACTTCATCTGAGGGGGGTGAGGCGTCGACGGGGTGCTACGCCCAGGCTCGTGCGGACGGGTGGACACCCACGGCAGCGACGGAGATGCACGATGCCGGATCGACGGTACGAGGTTCGTGTGACCGGACGGCTGTCCGAGCGCGCCCGGGACGCCTTCGCCGGACTGAACGTCGCCGAGGTCAGCGCCGAGACGGTGATCTCCGGCGTCGTGCACCAGGACGACCAGCTGCACGAGCTCCTCGAGGTCGTCCAGTCGCTGGGCCTGCACGTCGTCTCCGTGGAGCAGGTGGCTCCCTGAGCCCCCGTCCGGTCCGGCGCCGGCTGACGGCGGGCGCGACCGGCTGGTACCCGCCGCGGGGACCTGTCGTCGTGGCGGGCCGGCGGTGCGTCAGCCGGTGCTGGCCCAGGGATGACCGGCCGGGGTGTGGCCTCCGGGGATCCGGTGCGCGGAGACCACGATCAGGCCCAGGGTCCGGCACTGGGCCATGATCCCGAGCAGGTGCGCCTCGTCGATCACCCTGCCTGTCAGCGCCGCGCCGAACGAGGACTCCTCGATGTCCATGTCGCAGAAGGCCTCGCGCGCCTGCTCGGTCAGCTGGCCCTCCACCTTGAACTCGTACGTGTTCGACGTCATCGCCCGGCTCCCTTCCAGGACCTGACTGTCCTGGTCGCTGGTCTCGTGGGCATCGCCCGGATGACATGACCCGTTCCCCGGGCGTTCACCCGGCAGGGTCCGCACCCGCCGGTCGCAGCCCGGGGACCTGCGCGTACGGGTGCGTGTCGTAGACGACGACCGACCGGACCACCAGGTCGGCCACGGAGCGACGGCTGGAGCTGACCCCGCACCACAGCAGCCCGACCGGCCAGAGCACGCACACGACGGCCCGCAGGACGGAGCTCGTCCAGCCCAGCAGCTCCAGCCGGGAGGACAGCACGCGCAGGCCGAGCAGCCGGGCACCGTAGGTCCGCCCCGCGATCGCCCACCCGACGGCCAGGTACCCCACCGCGACGGCCAGCAGCACCCCGACCGCGACCGTCGGCGAGGGCCGTGGCCAGGAGAAGTCGATCGGCGACCACACGAAGCGGGCGCCCGCGGCGGCGAGGTCGAGGAGGGCCGTCACCAGCACCACCGCGACGACGTCGACCGCACCGGCGAGCGAGCGGGTGACCACCCCTGCGGTCACCCGCTCCACGGGGATGTCGGAACCCATGCCTCGAGGGTCCGGCGCAGGGGCCCCGCCCGCCTCACCCGAGGGGGACGAGGCGGCCGGTCGACCGACCGCCGATCCGGGCAGCACGGCAGGTCACCCGGCGAGCAGCCTGGCCTGCTGCCTCATCTGGCAGAGCGGTCGCCGGTCCAGCAGGTCGTTGAGGGTGCGCTCGGCGAACGCCTCCTGCCAGTGCGTCTCGGCGCTGGGCGCGTGTCCGCTGCGGGCACGTGCGCTGCGCAGCGCCCTCAGCGCATCGGCGATCCGGTGGTCGAGTGCCGCCACGTCATCCGTCATGTCACTGCCCTCCCCGTGCGCGGCTCATCGCAGCGACCATCCCCAGCACCGCGCCGGCTCCGACGCACGTGCCGAGGAACCGTGCGGTCTCGGTGTGCGCTGCGGTCCACCGGGGTGCCCACCCGTGCGTGTCCCCGTCCCGGTCGGTGAGCCGTGCCTGGGTCCGGGACGCGGGCATGTCGGTCGCCATGTCGGAACTCCTCCCGGGCCTCGGCCGCGCCCTTCGCGGTCGGCTGGTGCACCGGCCGGGCGTCGTCCCCCGGCCGGTCGGTGGCGGTACGTCGTCCCCGTCTCAGGGAGCGGTCGGCGGTGGGTCGCCCGGCCGGGGGCTGGGCAGGCTCGGATCGTCGGGGGCGAGGGCGGGGCCGGGAGCCGCAGGCTCGGCCACGGGGGGCGCGGCTCCGTCCTCGACCGCCGGATCGCCCGCCGGACGGCCCAGGTACTCGATCACCGCCAGCACCACCAGGAGCGCGGCAGCGAGGACGAGGATCGTGATCCCGGTCGGTTGGGTGAGGAACACGAAGGTCAGGACGGCCACCGCCACCGCCGCGATGCGGAGTCCCCGGAGGTGCGCCCGGACCCAGGTGGGCACCGGTCCGTCGGCCGCCGGGCCGCGCGCGTCGTGCAGCCGGCGGGAGACCGACCGCCGGATGCCCACGGCGGTGTCGGAGCGGCCGGCGAGGAACCCCGCCAGTGCCAGCACGAGCCCGAGGACGAGCAACGCCCGCAAGCCCAACCGCAGGTAGGCCACCACGATGTCGAAGCCGGACGCGGTGGCCGGGGCCGCTGCGGCCGGGACCTCCCCGACCAGCAGGCTGCGGGCCACCAGGATGCCCGCGGCCAGCACCACCATGGACACGGCGAGCCCCAACCCGGTCCCGACGAGCGCCCGGAACCGGTTGCGGGCCAGGTACACGCCCACGGCGAACAGCAGGAGCACGACCCAGGGCAGCACCCGCGCGACGTTGTCCAGCGCGGTGTAGGCCGACTGCGCACGCACCAGGGTGTCGGCCTTCGCGATCTCCACGCTGGGGTGCACCTCGGGCACCAGGTCGACCGCGGTCAGCCCCGCCTGGCTCAGCCGCTGCTTGGCCAGGTCGATGAAGGGCGCGAGATCCAGGAAGACCGCGTCCCCGCGGACGACGATGCCCTTGCTGTCGCCGGAGAGCACCGCGTTCGCCTGCCGGTGGGCCGTCGTGATCGCCCGGTCCCAGGCCCGTTCGAAGGCCGGGCTGGCGACCAGCTGCGCGATCCGGTCGCGGACGAAACCGGTCACCGCCGAGGTGAGTGTCGGGGTGAGCGTCTCCAGCCGGGTCACCAGCTGGGGCGGCAGCCCCTGAGCGCCGAGCGCGTTGACGGCGTCGTCCGCGATCCCCTGGACGTCGACGTACTGGAAGACCGTCGACGTCAGCTTGTTCGTCAGCGCGTTCTGCACGTCGGGGTCGTCCACCAGGGGGCTCATCGTCCGCACGAAGCGGTCGGTGTCGGACACCTGGTTGTGGACCCACACCGCGACGCCGGCCACCGGGGCGAGCACGCAGCCCAGGACGATGAGGAGCACGGCGAGGAGGGACCGCCACCGGCGCTTCCGCCTCGGCGCGGGCTCCGTCCGCATGACCTGCACCTCGCGGCGCAGGCGCAGGAGCTCCTCGCGTTCGTCCGCCGTCAGCGTCGCCGGAGGCGCGGTCCCGACCACGGGGGGCTTCAGCTCTGTCATCACTGCCGCCTTCGTCGAACTCCGGTTTCCAGGGACCTTGACCGTCCTGCGGTCCCAGGCCATCACCCCGTGGAGATGAGCGGTCGTCGGACGTAGGACCGGTCGCCTGGCGGGGTCAGGGCTGGTCGGACACGGGCGTCCGCGCGCTGGAACCCAGGAACGCCCAGGCCAGCAGCAGGAGCCCGAACACCACGACCTCGATGCCCAGCAGCAGGCAGAGCACGCGGACGGTGGCCTCGGGCCAGCTCAGCGCCAGGATGCCGACGACGATGTTGAGCACCCCGCCCAGCGCGAGCCACCCCCAGTGCGGGGTCTCGGCGCGGTCGGCGACCGCGACGGCCACCCGCCCGATCCCGTGCAGCAGCAGCGACACCCCGGTCAGCACGGCGAGGGCCCACACCGTCACCCCGGGCCAGAACGCAGCCACGAGTCCCCCGACGACCAGCACACCGCCGAGCACGACGCTGCGCGCCCGTTGACCGCTGCTCCAGCCGACCGCGAGCTCCAGGCACCCGTTGGCGACCAGCGCGAGACCGACGAGCAGTCCCACGGTCCGGACGGCCGCGACGACGTCGAACACCAGCACCAGCCCGAGGACCACCGCGGCCGCGCCGAGCACGGCGATGACTGCCCGGACTGCGCCGGAGTACCGGGCGGGTGGCGCACCCGGGTACGAGCTGGACACCTCGGCAGTCATGACGACTCCTTCTTCTCTCCCGACGGGCCGGTGGGGCAGCACGACCCTGTAGCCGGACGGGTCCGGCGACCTCATCCGGAGCGGGTGACCCGCCGGCCGGGTGCTCGCGCGCCGGACGCCCCGCCCCAGCGGGACGGGGCGCGACCGGCGGCGCCTGCGCAGTAGTGCAGCGTCTGACCGGGACAGCGGCGCACGACCGGGTCGAGCCCGTCAGGGACGACCGGGTCGTGTCCGGTCAGACGAGCGCCTTGGTCTTCAGCGCGTCGTACTCCGACTGCGAGATCGCGCCGGCGTCGAACAGCGCCCGGGCCTGGGCGATCTGGTCGCTGGGCGTGGTGTGGCCGGCGACGTCCCGGATGTAGGCCTCCTGGGCACTCTGCCGGGCCACCGCCCGCTCCGCCGACCGCTCCGCCATGCCCCGGCCGCGCACGATCAGGTAGACGACCGCGGTGATCAGGGGCAAGAGGCACAGCAGGACGACCCAGGCCGCCTTGGCGAAGGCCCCGCTGTCCCGGTCGCGGAAGATGTCACCGACGATGTGGAAAAGGATCACCAGGTAGGCCACGAAGGCGTACGTGATGATGATGAACCAGACAATGTCCCAGAACGACATCGCGTGCTCCTCCGCTGCAGGGTGACCGTCCGGGACAGCGTCGATCCGGCGGGAGTCCGGCGCCTCACCCCGTCCGGATGAGCAGGCGGCACCGTGGCACCGGGGCCGCCGGCCGCCCCCGGCCGCCGGGACGACCCTCCCGGCCGTCGAGCGGGAGGCGGCTTCACCTGGATCGAGTGACGACCGCCCACGCAGCGAGAGGGACGGTGGCCGGGTCCGGGCAGCGGCCCCGGCGCAACCCGAGGAGCAGCCATGACCGACCTTGGTTCGTCGCGTCCCACCGAGCAGACGTCCGGCGCGGCCTACGACAGCGACCGGGAGGCCTCTGCCTGGACCGGCTGGGTGGTCTTCGCCGGCATCATGCTGATCCTGCTCGGCTGCCTCCAGGCGATCCAGGGCTTCGTGGCGATCTTCGACGACGGCTACTACCACGTGACCTCGGGCGGTCTGCTCGTGAACGTGGACTACACCGCCTGGGGCTGGACCCATCTGCTGCTCGGCGTCCTGATCGTGCTCAGCGGGGCCGGCGTGCTGACCGGCAACGTGGCGGCGCGGGTGGTCGGCGTCCTCCTCGCCGGGCTCAGCGCGCTGGTGAACCTGGCCTTCATCGAGGCGTACCCGATCTGGAGCGTCATCGTCATCACCGTCGACGTCCTGGTGATCTACGCGCTGACGGTCCACGGCGGTGAGGTGCGGGACTCGAGCCGCTGACCGAGCTGCACCGGCGCCGGTCAGGAGGTCAGCCGTGGACGCGAAGGGACCGGCCTCGAGCCGGGCGCTGCGGAGCTTCACCCTGGGCTCGGGGCCGCTGAAGCGGACCTCGGACCGGATCCAGTTCCTGGCCCGGGTCCTCCTGGTCTGCAGTCTGGCGATGGCGATCCCCGTCGCGCTGGTCGTGGCGTCCGTGACCCACACCCAGGTCGTCACGCAGGCCAGGGCGCAGTCGCTGGCACGCCACCAGGTCGACGCCCGCCTCGTCGCCGACCCGGTCGTCGTCACCCGGGGAGCCGACGACGTCCCGCCGACCTTCCGCGCGCCCGCCGTGTGGTCCGGGCCGTCGGGTGCTGAGCACACGGGTGCCCTGGCCGTCCCCGCCGGTGCCGAGGCCGGGTCCACGGTCCCCGTCTGGGTGGACCAGGACGGCGCGCTGACCACCCGGCCGCTCGACAGCGGGGCCGCCGTGGGCAGGGCCGTCGCGATGGCCGTGGGCACGTACCTGTGCCTCTCGTCGCTCGTGGCCGGGCTCTACCTGGCGTTCGGGGCGTCGCTGGACCGCAGCCGGCTCCGCCGGTGGGCTGCCGAGTGGGCGGTCATCGAACCCGAGTGGACCCGCCGGGTGCCCTGAGTTCCCTCATCCGACCGGGGTGAGGCGCCGGGACCACGCACCGGATGTGCTGGTCAGGACGATCCTCCCCCCAGACCGGAGCCCGACATGCCACTCCACGAGTACCCCGCGGGCACCGCCTTCCCGGGCGTCATCGGCCGGACGGTCGACGAGTCCAGCCCGGCCTGGCCACAGCCGGCGCGGCCGGTGCCCGGAGCGCCGAACGTCCTGATGGTCGTGCTGGACGACATCGGTTTCGGCCAGCTCGGCTGCTACGGCAGCCCGATCGCGACCCCGAACATGGACGCGCTCGCCGCGCACGGCCTGCGCTACAACAACATGCACACCACGGCGCTGTGCTCGCCCAGCCGCTCCTGCATCGTCACCGGACGCAACCACCACAGCAACGGCATGGCCGCCATCACGGAGTTGGCGTCGGGCTACCCCGGGTACAACGGCGTGATCCCCTTCGAGAACGGCTTCCTCTCGGAAATGCTGCTCGGGCACGGCTACAGCACCTACATGGTGGGCAAGTGGCACCTGACGCCGAGCAACCACGAGACCGCCACCGGGCCGTACGACCGCTGGCCGCTGGCGCGCGGATTCGAGCGCTTCTACGGCTTCCTCGGCGGGGACACCAGCCAGTGGCATCCCGATCTGGTGCACGACAACCACCAGGTGGAGCCGCCGGCGACGCCGGAGGAGGGCTACCACCTCAGCGCGGACCTGGTCGACACGTCGATCCGGTTCATCGCCGACGCCAAGCAGGTCGACCCCGGCAAGCCCTTCTACCTGCACCTCTGCTTCGGAGCTGCACACGCCCCCCACCACGTGGCCAGGGAGTGGGCAGACCGGTACGCGGGTCAGTTCGACGACGGCTGGGACGCCTACCGGGAGAAGACCTTCGCCACCCAGAAGCGACTCGGGATCGTCCCACCGGACGCGGAGCTGTCGCGGCACGACCCCGACGTCCCCGACTGGGACTCGCTGCCCGAACCGGCACGCCGGTTGTTCAGTCGGATGATGGAGGTCTTCGCGGGCTTCCTCAGCCACACCGACGACCAGCTCGGCCGGCTGCTGGACTTCCTCCGGGACCGCGGGGAGCTGGACAACACCATCGTCATGGTGATCTCCGACAATGGTGCCAGCGCCGAGGGCGGCCCGACCGGCACCACCAACGAGGCGCAGTTCTTCAACAACGCCCAGGAACCCCTGGAGGAGAGCCTCGCGCGGATCGACGAGATCGGCGGGCCCACGACGTTCAACCACTACCCGTGGGGCTGGACGTGGGCCGGCAACGCGCCGTTCCGGCGGTGGAAGCGGGAGACCTACCGGGGCGGCGCCTCCGACCCGTTCATCGTCTCCTGGCCGGCGGGCATCGTCGCCAGGGGCGGGGTCCGGTCGCAGTACGCGCACATCATCGACCTGGTGCCGACCGTCCTCGAACTGCTGGGCATCGAGCCGCCGGCGACCATCCGGGGCGTGACGCAGTCACCGCTGCAGGGCGTCAGCTTCGCGAAGAGCTTCGACGACCCGACCGCGGCGAGCGACCACCACACGCAGTACTTCGAGATGCTCGGCCACCGGGCCATCTACCACGACGGCTGGCGGGCCGTCTGTCCCTGGCCGGGCCCGTCGTTCACCGAGGCCGGTATCGGCTTCGGGCAGCCGATCTCGGCCGACAAGCTCTCCGAGCTGGACGCCACCGCCTGGGAGCTGTACCACGTCGACGAGGACTTCGCGGAGAACCACGACGTCGCCGAGGCCCACCGCGACAAGCTCATCGCGCTCATCGGCACCTGGTACGTGGAGGCCGGTAGGTACGGGGTCATGCCCGTCGACGGCAGCGGTCTGCAACGCATGATCGCCGAGAAGCCGCAGGCGGCCGCGGCCCGGAACAGCTACACCTACATACCCGGCACCCAGTCGGTTCCCTTCTTCGCCGGCCCACGGGTGCTCAACCGGCCGCACAGCATCACCGCGTCGGTCGAGATCCCGGAGGGCGGCGCCGAGGGCGTCCTGCTCGCCCAGGGCTCTGCCGCCGGCGGGTACACCTTCTTCATGAAGGACGGTGCGCTGCACTACGTGCACAACTACGTCTCGCGGAGCCTCCAGCGCGTCTCCTCCCCCGCGGCCGTCCCCGTCGGCGCGCACGACCTGCGCTTCGAGTTCGAGCCCACCGGAGCACCGGACCTGGCGGCCGGGAGAGGTGCACCCGGGCGGCTGCAGCTCTACATCGACGGAACCCTCGTGGCTCACGCCGAGGCCCCGGTGACCATCCCGTTCGCCATCAACCCGGGGGCGCTCACCTGCGGGGCCAACCCCGGCTCGCCGGTGACCCCGGAGTACTCCTCGCCCTTCCGGTTCACCGGCACGCTGCACCGGGTCACGGTCGACGTCTCCGGGGACCTCATCGAGGACAGCGAGAGCGAGATGCGCATGGCGATGGCGCGTCAGTAGTCCATCGGTGCCCGCCGGGCTCGCGGCACCTGTCCGCGACCTCCAGCCGCGGATCGGGAGGCATCCCCCGGCCCGGGTGAACGCGGCCTGCGATTCATCCGTGGCGGAGGATGGCAGCACCGCCGCGCCGCAGCACAGTGACGACGTGGACGGCGACGGGCAGCGACGCGCTCGGCGGACCCGGGTACTGGCCGGCGGGCTGGACGTGGCGCTCGCCCTGGGCGCCGGTGCCGCGGCGCTGACCCGCTCCCCCGTGCTGCGACCGGTCGGTGCGACGGCCGTCGGCGCTCGTCGCCTCGCCTCCCGGGTGCTCTCCCCCGCGGCCCACCTCCCGTTCGTCACCGACCTGGCCGACCACGGCGCGGAGCTCCGGCGGCGGCTGGAGGACCGGGCCGCCGACACGCTGCAAGCGCTCCTGCGGCGGGCGGTCGAGGCGGCACTCACGGCGGTCGACCTCACCCAGATCGTGCTCGAGCACGTCGACCTGGACGCCGTCGCCGCGGGGATCGACGTGGACGCCGTCGTCGCCCGGGCCGACGTGGACGCCGTCGTGGCCCGGGCGGACCTCGGTGCGGTGGTCGACCGCCTGGACCTCGACGCCATCGTGGCGCGGGTCGACCTCGACGCCATCGTCGAGCGCCTGGGCATCGACGCCATCGTGGCGCGGGTCGACCTCGACGCCATCGTCGAGCGCCTGGGCATCGACGCCGTCGTCGCGCGGGTCGACCTCGACGCCATCGTGGACCGCCTCGACATCGACGGCATCGTCGCGCGGGCGGACCTCGGTGCGGTGGTCGACCGCCTGGACCTCGACGCCATCGTGGCGCGGGTCGACCTCGACGCCATCGTGAAGCGCCTGGGCATCGACGCCGTCGTCGCACAGGTCGACCTCGACGCCATCGTGGAGCGGCTCGACATCGACGGCATCGTCGCGCGGGCGGACCTCGGTGCGGTGGTCGACCGCCTGGACCTCGACGCCATCGTGGCGCAGGTCGACCTCGACGCCATCGTGAAGCGGGTCGACGTCGATGCCGTCGTCGGACGGGTCGACCTGGACCGGATCACGGCCGCGATCGACGTGGACGGGATCGCGGCCCGGGTCGACCTGGACCGGATCGCGAGCCGGATCGACCTGGACGCGATCGTCGCGCGGGTGGACCCGGACGCCGTCGTGGCCAGGGTCGACGTCGATGCGGTCATCGGCCGCCTCGACCTGGCCGGGATCACCCGCGACGTCATCGCCGCGATCGACCTCGCCGAGATCCTCCGCGAGTCGTCAGGCGCGGTGTCCTCACAGGCGGCGCGCGCCGTCCGGACCGAGGGGATGCACGCCGACGAGTCGGTCTCCCGCTTCGTCGACCGCCTGCTCCGGCGGCCGCACCCGCACGGCGCCCTCCCCTCGTGAGCGACCCCGACCCCAGCACCTCACCCTGATCGAGTGACGCGGGGCCCCTCGGGGAGCGGGACGGTGGATCGATCCGGGCAGCGGGCCCGGCCCGCCTCCTCGAGGAGCAACCGATGACCGACCTGGGTTCGTCCCGTCCCGCCGCCTCGCGCAGCGCCTACGACCGGGGCGCGCCACCGACCGCGTGGGCGGGGTGGGTCGCGTTCGCGGCCGTGATGATGTTCCTGCTCGGCAGCGTCCAGGCCGTGCAGGGCCTCGTCGCGATCTTCGACGACGGCTTCTACCACGTCACCGACAGCGGACTGGTCGTCGAGGTGGACTACACCGTCTGGGGCTGGGTCCACCTGCTGCTGGGCGCGTTGATCATCATCAGCGGGGTCGGCGTCCTGTCCGGCAACGCGCTGGCCCGCGCCGTCGGCGTCCTCCTCGCCGTGGGCAGCGCCCTGCTGAACCTGCTCTTCATCGAGGCGTACCCGATCTGGAGCGTGCTGGTCATCAGCATCGACGTGCTGGTGATCTACGCGCTGACCGTGCACGGCCGGGAACTGCGCCACCCCCGGACGTGACCACCACGACCGGCCGGGCGGATCACCGGGTCCGCACACCCGGGTGCCGCCCGGCCGGCCGCTCGGCGGGGGCACCTGCGGGGACGGCGCGGGGCGGGCGACCATGAGGCGGCAGCCGCCGGTCGACCGGGAGCCGACCGCCACCGGCGGGCGTTTCGACCCGGCGCTGGCCGCCCGGAGCGCGGAGTCCCGTGGCGAGACCCTCGACCAGGTCCTGGACCGCAACCTCAACGAGCTCCTGCAGGAGCTCCGGGTCGCCTTCACCGGCGTGCAGATCCTGTTCGCGTTCCTGATGACCCTCGCCTTCACCCAGCGGTTCAGCGAGCTCGACCGTTTCCAGCTGACGATCTACACCGTGACGCTGCTGACGACGGCGCTGGCGACGCTGGTCTTCATCGCACCGGTGTCCTTCCACCGGCTGGTCTTCCGCCGCCGGCAGAAGGCCGCACTGGTCGTGATCGCCGACCGGCTGCTCATCGTCGGGCTGGCGATGCTCGCCCCGGCGATCTGCGGCGCGCTGCTGCTGATCCTGGACGTCGCGCTCGGCCGCTGGCAGGCGGTGCTGGGCAGCTCGCTGACCGCCCTCGTCGCGCTGCTCACCTGGTACGTGCTCCCGCTGGCCGTCCGGCGCGGCGGCCACGGGGTGGTCCCGGACGGCTGAGCGGAGGACGACGGGAACCGTCCTGCCGGGGTGATGCCCCGCCCCGCGCGCGGCAGCAGGGTGTCCCGGTGGACGTCGGAGTCGGAGGTGCTCGATGGACTCGCTGAAGGCCCGGAGCTGGGCGGCGCGCGCCGCCCTCGCGCTGGTCGTGGTCTCCGTCGCCGTGCTGCTGGCGTTCGCCGGCCGGCGCGGGATCTGGCTCGTGGTGCTGACCGCGGCGGCAGCCGCCGTCGTGGTCGCCGCCGGCTTCTGGTGCCTGCAGCAACGCGGGGTGCTGCGCTGGGTCGCCCTCGCCCTCGTCGTCGCCGCCCCGGTGGCGGTGCTGGTCGTGTTCGTCGCCCAGCGGCTGCTCTGGGTGGCGCTGCTCGCGCTCGCGCTCTGGGCAGCCGCGACGCTGGTGGCCCGCGCCGCGCTGCGTCCCGACCCCGCGGAGTGGGCGATGCGCGTCGTCGACGCCCCGGACGCCCGTCGTCCCTTCGTCGTGATGAACCCCCGGTCGGGCGGCGGCAAGGTGACCCGGTTCGGCCTGCAGCAGCGGGCGGAGTCCCTCGGCGCGGAGGTGGCGCTCATCGACCGGCCGGGCACCGACGTGCAGCAGCTGGCCCGCGACGCCCTCGACCGGGGCGCCGACCTGCTCGGCGTCGCCGGCGGGGACGGCACCCAGGCGCTCGTCGCGCAGGTGGCCGCCGAGCACGACGTCCCGTTCCTGGTGATCAGCGCCGGCACCCGCAACCACTTCGCCCTGGACCTCGGGCTGGACCGGGAGGACCCGACGCGCTGCCTGGACGCGCTGCGGAACGGGGTGGAGGCGCGGATCGACCTCGGGGAGATCAACGGGCGACCGTTCGTCAACAACGCGTCCTTCGGCGCCTACGCCGAGATCGTCGACAACCCCGCCTACCGCGACGACAAGCGGGGCACCGCGCTGGACACGCTGCCCGACCTGCTCCGCGGGCGGCGGGGTGCCGTGCTGACCGGGGACGTGGACGGTCTGGTGATCGAGGGACCGCAGGCGCTGCTGGTCAGCAACAACCCCTACGAGGCCTCCGACCTGGCCGGCCTGGGACGGCGGGCCCGGCTCGACCGCGGCGTGCTGGGGGTGGTCGCCGTCCGGGTCGACACCGCCCGGCAGGCGGTCGGGCTGCTGCACGGCGCCCACCGCCGCGGGATGCACGTGGTCGAGGGGCGGGAGGTCCTGGTGACCTCCGACGCCCCCACCGTCCCGGTCGGCATCGACGGGGAGTCGGTGCACCTCACGACCCCGGTGCGCTGCACCGTCCGACCCGGTGCGCTGCGGGTGCGGCTGCCCCGCGAGCGGCCGGGTGTGCGACCGCCCGGGGCGCGGCTGGACTGGGCGGCCCTGTGGGGACTGGCGGTCGGGCGACCCCGCACGGTCGCTGCCGTGGACCAGCAGGACGACCTGGCGCTCCGCCCGACGGACCCGTCCGCTCAACCGGGTGCACCGGCGCCGCGGCGGGAGTCCCGGCCCGAGCACGGGGCACCGCCACGGCGGGCACCCCGGCCGTGACGGGCCCCGGCCGTGACGGCCGGGCTCAGCTCCCGGCCGGGGTCGGGGTGTCCGTGCCCTCCGGTGAGCGGGAGGACTGCTGCGGGATCGACGCCGCCTGCCCACCCGACCCGGTGTCCGCCTGGGCCCTCCTGATGTCCTCGGCGAGCCGGTCAGCGGCCATCGCGGTCTCCCGGGACAGGACCCGGTCGGCCGCCTTGATGTTCGCCGCGACCTGGTCGGCGAGGTTCGCCGCGTAGACGGCGATCAGACCCGCCTCGCCGTCGTCGAGCACCTCACCCAGGTCCTTGAGGTCGCCCCGGCTGAGCCCACCACTCGCGTGACCGGCCACCCCACCGACGGCTGCCCCCGCTGCCCCGGCGGTGGCGATGCCGATGCCGACCGGCGGGAACAGCACCGCCGCCACACCGACGGCGAGCCCCCAGCCGAGGCCGACCGCCGCGCCGTGCCGGGTGGGTTGCTCGTGCTTCTTGACGATCCGCACCGTGCCGCCGCTGTCCTTCGCGATGACCGCCGCGTCGAAGTCGTGCGAGGTGCGCACCTCGCGGTACAGCGCCTTCACCGCCTCGTAGTCGGCGACCGCCGCGTCGACGTCGGCGTACGCCGCTGCGATCACGTACAGCGTGTCCTTCTCGTGGGCCACGGCCCCTCCTCCGGCTGGTCGGGTCTGCCGCCCCCACCGTCGCCGGGGACATCCGGTCGCAGACCACCCGGCGCGGATGAACGACGCGGACGGGGCCGATCGTCCGACCGGTCACCTCGCCGAGGGGATGCGTCCGACCGGCCGCGGCCCCCAGCATCGGATCAGCCGTGACCAGGCCCGGAGGAGGACCGATGGACGCGACGGAGCTCGCGGTCATCGCCGCGGCGGTCTTCCTGTGGGGCGTGGTCTCCGCCCGGTGGGAGCGCGCGGACCTCAGCGCCCCGATGGTGTTCACCGCGGTCGGCGCGGCCCTGGCCGCGGTCGACCTCGTCACGCCGTCCGCAGCGGTGCATACGCTCAAGCCGCTGGTCGAGGTGACCCTGGTCTGGGTGCTCTTCTCCGACGCCGCCAGGGTCCCGGTCCACGACCTGCGCGCCGACGCCGGGCGGTGCCTCCGGTTGCTCGCCGTCGGCCTGCCGCTGACCGTCGTGGCCGGCTGGGGACTGGCGGGCTGGATGCTGCCCGGGATCGGCGGCTGGCTGGCCCTGCTCGTGGGCACGGCGCTCGCGCCCACCGACGCCGCCCTCGGCGTGGCGGTGGTGACCAACCCGACCGTACCGGGCCGGGTCCGACGGCTGCTCAGCGTGGAGAGCGGCCTGAACGACGGGATCGTCACCCCGGTGGTCATGCTGGCCCTGGCCGGAGCGGCGTCGGCCGAGGGGCTCGCCGACGCGCCCGGGGTGGCCGCGGCGGTGCTCGAGCTGGCGGTCGGTGCGGGCGTGGGCGTGGCGGTGGGCGGCGCCGGCGGCGCGCTGCTGCGCTGGGCACGTCGCCGCGGGTGGGTGGCCGAGGAGTTCGCCGGGATCGGCGTCCTCGCGCTGGCGCTGGCCGCCTACGCCGCTGCGGTCGCGGTGCACGGCAACGGCTTCGTGGCGGCCTTCTGCGGCGGACTGACCTTCGGTGCCGTGGCCGGCCGGCGCGGACCGGCCGAGCTCCACTTCACCGAGCAGACCGGCTCCCTCGTCTCCCTGCTGGTGTGGCTCGGGTTCGGCGCCATCGCCACACCGGTGGTGGTGGACCACCTCGACCTGGCCACCGTCGGGTACGCGCTGCTCAGCCTCACCGTCATCCGGATGGCCCCGGTCGCCCTGGCGTTGACCGGCGCCGGTCTCGGCCGGGACGCGGTGCTGTTCATCGGCTGGTTCGGCCCGCGCGGGCTCGCCTCGCTGTTGTTCGCCCTGCTCACCCTGGAGGAGCTCGGCGCTCCCGCCGAGCCGGCCGTGGCGGCCATCGCGGTGACCGTCGTCCTCAGCGTGCTGGCGCACGGGGTGACCGCGGGGCCGCTGGCCGCGCGCTACGGACGGGCAGCGGGGGCCGGGACCACCGCCGGCACGGACCCGGGCGAGGCCAGCGTCGCCGAGCGCACGCCCTGAGACGGGAGGACGGCGGCGTTCACCCGGCGCGGGTGAGGCCGGCGGCGTCGCGCTGCCGCACTGTAGAGGACGGTGGCGGCACGACTGTCCGGTGGACGGTCGCCGGTGGCCCACCCACCGGGACGAAGGGACGTCGAGTGGCCCGATCGTCACGCCGGTCCCACTCCGGAGCGCTCGCCTCCCGGCCGGCCCGGGACACGCAGCTCCTGCGCGGCCGCGATGTCGCGGTCACCTGCCACGACCGGTCCCGCGGCAC
This sequence comes from Geodermatophilaceae bacterium URHA0031, assembly GCA_000620205.1. Lineage (GTDB taxonomy): Bacteria > Actinomycetota > Actinomycetes > Mycobacteriales > Geodermatophilaceae > Modestobacter. The sequence goes on from JHVP01000004.1 coordinate 158,979, forward strand.
CGCCGACGACGACCGGGCGACGCCGCGGGTCCTGCCGGCGGAGGACGACGTCTGCGGGCCGAGCACGATCCAGGTCGCCGTCGGCGCGCAGCTGGTGGCCGGTCGTGCCGCGGAGATCCACACCGTCGTGGACGAGGCGCTGCGTCGGGCGCCGGAGGTGCTCGTGCTGCGGCTGGACGAGGTCCGGCGCTTCGACGCCGCGGGCGTGGGGCTCCTGCTCCGGCTGCACGCCCAGGCACGCCGGCAGGAGACCGCCGTGCGGTGCACCACCCCGCCCCGCCAGTTGCTCGCCGTCCTGCACCGCACGGGGGCCGACCACGTGCTCACGCTGGTGGCATGACCCAGGGACGGGTCGACCACCCCCGTCAGATCGGAGGACCGCCCATGCCGGCAACCCCGGCCACCCTCGCGCACCGGCGGCTCGGAGAGCTCCGGGAGGTCCCCGGCGGCGACCTCCTGATGGGCTCGGACGACCACTACCCGGAGGAGCGACCGGCCCACGTCGTCGCCGTCCCCGCGTTCGCGCTGGAAGCGCACCCGGTCACCAACGCCGAGTTCCGCCGCTTCGTCGCCGAGACCGGGCACGTCACCGTCGCCGAGAGCCCCCTCGCGCCCGACGACTTCCCCGGCGCGCAGGCCGACGACCTGGTCCCGGGCTCCCTCGTCTTCACCCAGCCGCCCGGCCCCGTGCCGCTGGAGGACTGGCAGCTGTGGTGGCGGTGGGTGCCCGGCGCGGACTGGCGGCACCCGGCGGGTCCGGGCAGCACGCTGCACGGACTCGAGCGGCACCCCGTGGTGCACGTCGGCTGGGAGGACGCCGTCGCCTACGCCGCCTGGGCGGGTCGGAGGCTGCCCACCGAGGCCCAGTGGGAGCACGCCGCCCGCGGTGGGGCGGCCCCGACGGTCTACGCGTGGGGTGCGGAGGCCAGGCCGCGCGGCCGGGCCATGGCCAACACCTGGGAGGGACGCTTCCCCTGGGAGAACACCTCACCGCCCGGCCGGAGCCGCACCACCCCGGTCGGCTCGTACCCGCCCAACGGCTACGGCCTGGTGGACATGATCGGCAACGTGTGGGAGTGGACGAGTTCCCCGTGGACCGAGGACCACGGCGCCGGCCCGGCTCCCGAACCGGTTCTGCACGCCTGCTGCGGCGACGGGCCGCCGACGGTCGGCGAGACCGACCGGCGGGTGATGAAGGGCGGCTCGCACCTGTGCGCGCCCACCTACTGCCACCGCTACCGCCCACCGGCGCGACAGGGGCACGACGTGCGCAGCAGCACCAGCCACCTCGGCTTCCGCTGCGCGACCGACCGCTGAGCGGACGCCCGGTCACCGCGCGGGCGCTGGAGCGCTCCCATCGGGATTGACGGCCCTCCCCGGGGTGGCGATGCTGGCAGGTGAGCACCTCGGGGACCTCCACACGTCGAGCACGACCGAGAACAGGTCGGACAGAACCATGCAGGTACCCCGCAGCAAGCTGCACCGGCCCTCCCCGGGGCGGTGGGTGGTCGACCGCACCTCGCTGCTGCGCCGCCCCGTCCCGCCGCACGACCGGTCCGACGGCGTCCCCGTGACGCTGCTGTCCGCGCCGCCCGGGTACGGCAAGACCACCCTGATGGCCTGCTGGGCGAGCGACCGGGCCGGGCTCGGGGACCGGGTCGCCTGGGTGTCCCTGGGCGAGGAGGACAACGACCCGGCGCGCTTCCGGACGACCCTGGTCGAGGCACTCCGCTCCGCCGCCGTCCCCGGGACGCCCGCCGGGCGGGCGGGCGACGCTCCCGCCGGGGACGTGCGCGGCGGCCTCGCCCTGGTCGAGCTCGAGGCGATCGTGTCCCGGGCCGAGGCCCCGGTCTGGCTGTTCCTGGACGACGTCCAGGCGATCCGGTCCCCCGCCGTCCTGGCCGACATCGACACGCTGCTCCGCCGGCTGCCGGCCGGCCTGTACGTGCTGCTGGCCGGCCGGCGCGACCCCGCGGTGGGCCTGCACCGGCTGCGGCTGGCCGGGCAGCTGCGGGAGATCCGGGCGAGCGACCTGGCGCTGGACCGGAGCGAGGTGCAGCGCGTCCTCGCCGACCACGGCGTCAGGCTGGAGGGGCTCGCGCTGGAGCTGCTGGCCGACCGCACGGAGGGCTGGGCGGCCGCGGTGCGGCTGGCGGCGCTCACCCTCTCCGGCGCGGCCGATCCGCAGTCCCTCGTCCAGGACTTCGGCGGTGACGAGCCCGTGGTCGCCGACTACCTCAGCGCCGAGGTGCTGCACGGGCTGACACCGACCGAGCGGGACCTGCTCCGGTTGTGCGCCGTGCCCGAGCAGCTCTCCGCCGACCTCGCCGTCGCGGTCAGCGGTGACCCGTCGGCGGGGGCGCTGCTGGACCGGCTGTACCGGGAGAACGCGCTCGTGGACCGCCTCGTGGAGCCCAGCGGCTGGTACCGCCTGCACCCCCTGCTCCGCAGCCACCTCACCGCCGGGCTGCGCCGGACGAGCCCCGGGCTGCTGGACGCCGCGCACGCGCGCGCCGCGGGCTGGCTCGCCGCCCAGGGCCGGCTGCGCGAGGCGCTGGGGCACGCGGTCGCGGCCCGGGATGACTCCCTGGCCGTCCGGATGCTGGTGGCGCACGGGCCGACGCTGCTGGCCGGTGGGCGGGCCCGCCAGCTGCTCCGACTGATCGGCTCCAGCCCGGACGGCGTCCGGGCCGACGCCGACGTCGGGGAGCTCACCACCCTCGCGGAGCTGGAGCTGGGCGCGGCGCTGCCGCGCCGCCTCCCCCGCCCCCGGCGGCCCGCCGAGGACGACGGGGCCACCCCGCTCCAGGCGCTGGTCGACCTGCAGCAGGCCCGGCACGGTGACCTCGCGCTCTCCGACGCCGCACTGGCCGCCAGCGCCGCGGCGTCCGACGGCCGCGCGGACGACCTGGGGCTGCTGCTCCGGCTCAACCGGGGTCTGGTCCAGCTGCTGGCCGGAGAGCTCGACGAGGCCGGCGCGGAACTCACCGCCGCGGCCCAGCTGGCCGCGGCGGCGCACAACGACCACGCGCTGCTGCGGGCCACGGCCGGGTTGAGCGCCTTGGCCAGCAGCCGCGGCGACTTCCCGGGCACCTGGCTGCTGGCGGACGAGACCGTGCGGGTCGCCGCCCGGGTGGACGCCCTGCGCGGGGCCGAGGTCGCCGCCGCGCTGCTGCAGGCCGCCCAGTGCACCTACCAGCGGCTCGACGGGAACGGCACGCGGAACCTGGCGGAGCGGGCGCAGAGCGCGCTGGCCGGGTCCGGCGACGCGGTGGTCGGGCTCGCGCTGACCACCCTCCTCGCCCTCCTCGACGTCGAGGACGGGACGCACCCCGCGCACGCCGTCCGGCGCATGCACGACTGCTGGTCGCAGTCCCGCGGGCAGCCGCTGCCGACCATGCTGGTCAGTTACCTGGCCTACGCCCAGCACCGCTGCAGCTGGCTGGTCGGCCGACCGGACTGGGCCGCGGAGGCGCTGCACGAGCTGCGGGTCCGGGTGGGCCCCGGCGGGGAGCTCGAGGTGCTCATCGCCACCGAGCACCTCGCCCGGGGTCGCGGGGACGCCGCCCGGCGGCGGCTGGCACCGGTCCTGGACGGCACGCTCGGCTGTGCCCACCCGCTGACCCTGCAGCAGGCGTGGCTGGTGGAGGCGGTGCTGTCCGCCCAGGAGGGCCAGCACGCCCGCTGCCACGAGGCACTGGAGGCGGCCCTCGGGATCGCCGACGAGCTGGGCACGCTGCGGGCCTTCCTGGACATGCCCGGGATCCCGGCGCTGCTGGACGAGGACGCCTCCCGGTTCGGCCGGCTCGGCCCCCTGGTCGCGGCGATCCGGTCGGCGACCCGGACGCGGGACCGGAGCCCCTACACGTCGCTGACGCCCAAGGAGCTGGGGCTGCTCACCGACCTCCCCGCCCAGCTCACCCTCGAGGAGATCGCCGCGCGGCACCAGGTCTCGCTGAACACGGTGAAGACCCACGTCCGCTCGATCTACCTCAAGCTGGGCGCCCAGAGCCGACGCCAGGCGATCGACGCGGCCCGGCAGCGCGGGCTGCTCTGACCGCCGGCCCCGGTCGTGCTCACCGACCACCTGCGGCCAGGACAGCGCTCCGGCCGGCTCCCGTCCCGGGCGGGGACCCCCGCCTCGCCGATCGACGTGCCCGGCCGGTCGGGAGGTGCGAGTCTGTCCGGGCGCGCGGTCGCCCCTGCCGGCCGCGGCTCCTCACCACCGCAGTGCGGCGAGACCAGCCGCTCGACCGACCGCAGGAGCTCATGGACACCGGACAGGACGCCACGTGGGGGCAGCGCGTCCCCCCGCCGCCGACCTCGGCCCGCGACACTTGGACCTGGGCCGTCGCCCGTCCCGCCGAGCTCACCGCAGCGCGCGGCGACCTGCGGCGCAGCCTCCCCGCGGGGGCCTCGCCCGATGACGTCGACCGGCTGCTGCTCGCCTTCGAGGAGCTGGCCTCCAACGGTCTGCGGCACAGCGGCGCGCCGGTCGAGGTGCGGGTGAGCACGTACGACCGGGGGTGGCTGATCGACGTCAGCGACTCGTGTCCCGAGCAGCCGCCCACGCCGGCCGTCGACCGCGACCCGGCCCTGGGCGGACTGGGCCTGCACCTGATCGCCCGGCTGTCGGCGGCGTGCGGCTGGGCCGTCACCGGCAGCCGCAAGCACGTCTGGGCCGTCCTGCTGCCCGACGTCTGACCGGGTCGCCCGGTCCTCGGGCCCGGACCCCGGTGTCCTCGTCAGCTGATCGTGAGCCGGACGGGGAGGCTCGCCCACGCCCGCAGGGTGTTGTTGTGGTGCCGCCGGGTCGGGCCGGCCAGCTCGATCGACCGCACCCGCCGGGCCAGCGCGGTGAGCACCGCCTCGGCCTCGAGCCGGGCGACGTGCTGGCCGACGCACTGGTGCAGGCCCATCCCGAAGCCCACGTGCCCGGAGGGGTCGCGGCCGAGGTCGAAGCGGTCGGGGTCGGTCCACCGGCGCGGGTCGCGGTTGGCCGCCGCCAGGAACATCAGCACCTTGTGGCCCTCGGGGACCACCGTGCCGCCGATCTGCACGTCGGTGGTCGCGGTCCGGAAGAAGGTCTGCACCGGGGACTCCCAGCGGACCGCCTCGTCGAAGGCCACCCGGGCCAGCCCGGGGTCCTGGCGGAGCCGCTGCCACTGGTCGGGGTGGGTGGCGAACCCGGAGAGGACGGCGGAGATGCCGTGCACCGTGGTGTCCACCCCGGCGGTGAGCAGCGAGCGGACGACCAGCGGGGCCATCGCCGGGGTGATGTCGCCGCGGTCGGCCGCGGCCCAGATGTCGGCCCCGAACCCCTCGGGGGCGAGGACGTCGCGGGCGCACACGCTGCCCACCCACCCCGACAGCTCGGCGACCCGGTGCTCCCCCTTGGCCACCAGGTCGTTGGCGGGCCCGAAGGCGTTGAAGGCGTGGTCCCCGTAGGGCAGCAGGTTCTCCCGGCCCTCCGCCGGCAGGCCGACGGCGTCGGGGAAGACCCGCAGCGGGAACGCCTCGGCCAGCCGGGGGACGACGTCCAACTCCGGGCCGTCGGCGAGCACCTCGTCGACCAGCACCTCGGCATCGGCGACCCACGCCTCGCGCAGGCTGCGCAGGGCCCGCGGACCCAGCACCTTGCTCAGCACCCGGCGCGGTGCGTCGTGCCGGGGCGGGTCGGCCTCCAGCAGCAGGCTGGGCGGGCGCCACGGCTTCTCGGTGCGGAAGTTGGACAGCCCCACGCCGGCGGCGGACTGGAACTGCTGCCAGTCGACCAGGGCGGCGTGCACCTGCTCGTAGCGCGCCAGGGCGTAGACGTCGTACCGGCTGAGGTGGACGACCGGACCGGCCTCGCGCAGCTCCTCGTGCATCGGCAGCGGGTCGTCGAGGACCTCGTGGCTGAACGGGTCGGCGTCGCTGACCGGCAGGTCGGTGGGGCGGCTCGGGGCGAGGGTCACGGCGGGCTCCAGCGGGTCGGCGGGGTCAGAGGTCGAGGACGAGGCGGTCGCTGCACGACCGGGAGACGCAGGGGTACATGCAGTCCCCGGCGGCCCGCTCCGCGTCGTCCAGCAGGGAGTCGCGGTGGTCGGGGACACCGGCGAGCACGGTGGTCTCGCAGGTGCCGCAGGTGCCCTGCCGGCAGGAGGACAGCACCTCCACGCCGGCTGTGCCGAGCGCTTCCAGCACGGAGACGTCCGGCGTCACGGTGACCGTGCGCCCGGACCGGGTCAGCTCGACGTCGAAGGCCGTCGTGCGCACCGGGGCGCCCTGCTCGGCGGCGACGAAGCGCTCGGTGTGCAGCGTCCGCGCGGGCCAGCCGGCGCAGGCCGCCTCCATCGCGGCCAGCAACGGCCCCGGCCCGCAGCTGTAGATCCTGGTCCCCGGCCGCGGGGTGCCGAGGAAGCCGGCGAGGTCCAGCAGTCCGTGCTCGTCCTGCGGCCGGACCTGGACGCGGTCCCCGTGCACCGCCAGCTCGTCGAGGAAGGCCATCGAGCTGCGCTGCCGCCCGCCGTAGAGCAGTCGCCAGTCGGCGCCCAGGAGCTCGGCCTGCGCGATCATCGGCAGGATCGGGGTGATGCCGATGCCGCCGGCGACGAAGAGGTAGGACTCCGCCGGTACGAGCGGGAAGTTGTTGCGCGGACCGCCGAGGCCGACCGTGTGCCCGGGTTCGAGGAGCTCGTGCACGTGCCGGGACCCGCCGCGGCTGGCGGGCTCCAGCAGGACGCCGACCCGGTAGGTGTGCGCGTCCCAGCGGTCCCCGCACAGCGAGTACTGGCGGGTCAGCCCGTTGTCCAGGGTGAGGTCGACGTGGGCCCCCGGTGCCCAGTCCGGCAGCCGGCCACCGTCCGGGGCGGTCAGGGTGAGGGTCACCACGCCGTCGGCGACGCGGACCTTCTCCGTGACCCGCACCACGGTGCGGTCCACCCCCGTGCGCCCGGTCTGCTGGAACGGTTCCGCTGTGAGCACCCCGACCTCCTCGTCGTCGTCCGTACCAGGGTGCGACGCAGGTCACCCGGGGCAGAAGTGCCTTCTCAATGGACGAGAGACCGGTGTCACACTGGGGTCGTGCCGCGGACCCCGACCGGAGAGTCGGTGCTGACCCGCGCGGTGCGGGTGCTGGCCGCCTTCACCGCCGACGAGCCGACCCTGTCGGTCGGTGAGGTGGCCCGGCGCAGCGGCCTGCACGTGGCCACGGCGTCCCGGCTGGTCGCCGAGCTGGTGGCGCACGGGCTGCTGGAGCGGGGCCCGGACCGGCAGGTGCGGGTAGGCGTCCGGCTGTGGGAGCTCGGCGCCCGGGCCTCGCCCACGGTGTCGCTGCGGGACGCGGCCATGCCGTTCCTGGAGGACGTGCACGCGGTCGTCGGTCACCACGTGCAGCTCGGCGTGCTGGACGGCGAGGACGTGATCTTCCTCGAGCGGCTCACCGCCCGGGACTCGGTGATCAACTTCTCCCGGGTCGCCGGTCGGCTGGACCTGCCCACCTCGTCGTCCGGGCTGGTGCTGCTGGCCCACGCCCCGCTGGACGTGCAGGAGCGCGTGCTGGCGCGTCCGCTGCGGCCGGTCACGCCGGCCGGCTTCCGGAGCGCGGCCCAGCTGCGGACCGCGCTGGCCGAGGTCCGGCGGACCCAGGCAGCCGTGCTGGCCGGGCACCAGCACCCGGACGCGACCGGGGTGGCGGTGCCGGTGCGCGACGCGGGGGGCGAGGTGGTGGCCGCACTGTCGGTGATCGTGCCCAACGACGGCCGCGGGCCGACCCTCGTGCCGCTGCTGTCGGCCACCGCCCGCGGGATATCGCGGGCGCTGCGGGCCCCCGCGGCCTGACGCCGGTCAGGAACCGGGCGCCTGCTCTCCGAGGCCGTCGAGCGTGGCGGCGGGCGTCAGCATGGCCACGCCCTGCGCGCAGCCGAGCACGGACAGCCCGAGGACGAGCCGGTCCAGGAGGCGGCGGCGGCGACCCCGCAGGCACCCCGTCCTCGGGTCGAGGGCGAACTCGGCGCGCAGCGGCGCCACGATGTCCAGGAACGTCGTCGACTCGGACATGGCGACCCCCGCCTGAGGACGGCAGGTCTCCGTCGACCTGCACCGTGCGAGCAGTCTGGGGTGGAGGCCGCCGAAACGGAAGGGATCCGTGCTGAACGCGGCACCACCGGGGTGGGCGCGCCCGCGGGTCAGCCGACGTCGGCCAGCAGGTGGCGGACCGCACTCTCCCCCAGGTCGGCGACGAACTCCTGCACCTCGACCGGCTGGGGTGTCGTGAAGGCGGCCCCGTAGGCCAGCCGGATGATGGCGGCGGAGAAGACCGTGCCGAAGCAGCTGCGCACCGCCCGCGCGGCGTCGGGATGGGTGATCGCGTCCCCGGCACCGAGCACCACACCGGCGAACAGCTCACCCAGCTCCTGGACGTACCGCCCACCGCGCCGCTGCACCTCCGGGTGCACCCCGGAGACCAGGACGACGGCGCGCAGGAAGCGCTCGTGCCGGAAGCAGATCCGCAGCAGCTCCCCGACCGCCGCCCGCACGAGCTCCGCCGGGCCCAGGCCGGCCCACCGGTCCGGCTCGGTGAAGACCCGCTGGTCGTCCCGGAGGCCGCTGATCCCGTGCTCGTAGACGGCCAGGAACAACGCGTCCTTGCTCGTCGTGCGGGCGTAGAGCGCCGTCGGCGCGACCTGTGCCCGCTCGCAGACGGCGGCGATCGTGAAGCCGTCGTACCCGCCGTCCTCGAGGACCGCGACGCCGGCGCCGAGCACCCGCGCCCAGGTCTCCCGGCTCCGGCGCTGCACGGGCGGCCGGACCTCGAGATCGGCGTTGCGGACGGGATCCACGCGGCCATCCTCCTCGACGTCGACGCCTTGACACGACCGGGACGCGCACTACTGTCTCCGCCTAACGGTAGCGCACGTTACCGTTTCCTCCGGACGAGGTGGGTCCCGTGTCCGTTGCTCCTCCCCCCGGCCGGCGCGGCCGGGTCGCCGTGCTCGGCGCCGGCCCGGCCGGCATGGCCGCCGCGCTCGGCGCGCTGCAGGCCGGTCACGACGTCGTCGTCTACGAGCGCTACCGCGAGGCACGGCCGGCCGGCAACATCCTCAACCTTTGGCCACCGCCGCTGAAGGCGCTGCGGTCCCTCGGCGTGGACACCGACGACCTCGGCGCCCCCACCGACTCGGAGTTCCGCAACGTGCACGGCCGGGTCCGGGTCCGGGTGAAGCTGGACGCCGACGTGAAGCGCGAGTACGGCGGCGGGTTCATCGGGCTGCTGCGCCCGGAGCTGTACGAGCGGATGCTCGCCGCGCTGCCCGACGGCGTGATCCGGTTCGGCCAGCAGGTCGAGCGGATCGAGCAGGACGACCGGGCCGTCACGCTGCACTTCGCCGACGGCAACACCGCCGAGCACGACCTGCTGGTCGGCGCCGACGGCATCGACTCCCTGGTCCGCCGCACGCTGTGGGGTGACGCGCCCAAGCGGGAGCACCGGCTGCACATCTTCGGTGGCTTCACCTTCGCCGAGGTGGCCGGCACGCAGCCGAACATGTGCGTACTCACCCACAGCGCCACCGTCCAGGGCAGCTGGACCTCGATCAGGAACAAGGGCCGGGACGGCCACCAGTGGTGGGTGCTCACCGCCGCCGACCCGGACGCCCCCGCCCCGGCCGACCTCCGGGGCGCAGCGGCCGCGCTGGCCGCGGAGTTCCCCGCCCCGCTCCCCGGCCTCATCGCCGCCACCGACCCGGACAGCGTGCAGCGCTGGGTGCTCCGGGACCGCCCGGCCCTGCCGCAGTGGTCGAAGGGCCGGGCCACCCTGGTCGGCGACGCCGCGCACCCGACCTCCCCGTACGCCGCGTACGGGGCCGGCATGTCGATCGAGGACGGGTACTTCCTCGGCCGGGCGCTACGCGGGGTGGACCTGACCGACCCGGCTGCCCTCGGCCGGGCCCTGCAGGCCTACGAGGACCCGCGCAAGCCGCACACGGCCCGGCAGGTGCAGATGGCCTACGTGCTCGGCAAGGTCTTCCACCACGCGCCGGCTCCGCTGCGCCCGGTGCGCGACTTCCTGTTCGACCACACGCCGTTCCTGCAGAAGGTCGCCGGCGACAGCAACCCGCGGGAGATCAACGAGCAGCTGGCCCTGATGGCGGACTGACTGATAGTGGGAGAATCAGAGTCGTGGTTCTGTTCCTGCGGCTCATCCGCCGGTAGGCTGGGCGCACTTCAGGTGGGGTGAGGGCGCTCGGCGACCAGGCCGGGGCGAATAATCCCCCTCGATGCGACCAGCGCATCGGGCGAGCAGACGGACACCCGCGTGTCCCGCCTGTGCGCTACCTGCCGGCGGGGCACTCTCATCCCCGATCCGGAGCACTCATGTCGCCCCAGCGCACCTGCCCCTTCAGTTCCCCGCGATCCCTGTTCCAGGACCTCGCGACCACCCGGGCCGCCGACGGCCTGCCCCACAGCGAGGCGTTCGGTGCGCGGGTCGTCAGCCGCTACGACGACGTCGTCCAGGCGCTGCACGACCCGGACACCTACTCCTCGTTCGCCACGGTGCCGGAGATGCCGTCCCCGTTCCGGGAGATGTTCGCCGGCCGGGTGCCGTCCCGCGGCACGCTGCTCGGCCTGGACAACCCGGACCACGACCGGCTGCGCGCCGCGGTCAACACCTTCTTCATGCCCCGCCGCCTGGCCCGCTACGAGCCGTGGATCCGGGAGCAGGCCCACCGGCTGGTCGACGGCTTCGTCGAGCAGGGCTCCACCGACCTCAAGGCCTCCTTCGGCCTGCCGCTGCCGCTGCGGGTCATCGCCCACGTGGTCGGCCTGGACGGCGATCGGGCCGACTGGATCGGCGCCGCGCTCGGCTTCTTCCTCGGCCCCGCCGATCCCCATCCGGGCACGCCGGAGGAGAAGGCGCAGCGGCTGCTGGACCTGCACGACCACGTGCTGGAGGTGATGGCCGAGCGCAAGCGGGACCGGCGCGACGACCTGATCAGCCATGTCTGGGACGTGCGCGACTCCGGCGCTGTCCCGATGACCGACTTCGAGATGCTGTCGCTGTTCCCCGGGCTGATGCTCGCCGGGCACGAGACGACGTCGAACCTGATCTGCACCGGGTTGTCCCACCTCCTCGCCGATCCGGCGCGGTACGCGGCGGCGCAGCGCGACGACACCAGCCGCGCGGCCGCCCTGGAGGAGCTGTTCCGCTACGAGTCGGCGATCACCGGGATGAAGCGCCTGGTCACCCGGGACACCGAGCTCGGCGGGGTCCCGCTGCGGGCGGGTGAGGAGGTGTTCCTCGCCTACGCCTCCGGCTCCCGGGACGCCGGCCGGTTCGCCGCCCCCGACGACCTCGACCTCGACCGGTCCTGGGCCGTGCCGCACCTGGGCTTCGGCCAGGGCGTGCACGCCTGCCTGGGTGCGCCGCTGGCCCGGTTGCTGCTGCGGATCGAGCTCGACGTGCTGCACGAGCGGCTGCCGGACCTGCGGCTGGCGGTGCCCTACCAGGAGCTGGAGTACCTGCCGGTGGCCGCCGGGCGCGGGATGGTCGCGCTGCCGCTGGCGTGGACGCCGGTCCCGATCCCCGTCCGGCCGAGGACCGACGGCACCGTCGCCCCGGCGCCCGCGGCGGCCGTGCCGGTGACGGTGGCCGCCCGCCGCGAGCTGACCGCCGACGTCGTCGAGCTGACCCTCACCGTGGACGCGCCCGGGGCATTGCCGGACTGGGAGCCGGGCGCGCACATCGACCTGGAGCTGCCGGACGGCGCCCTGCGGCAGTACTCGCTGTGCGGCCGACCCGGCACCGGCGAGCTGCAGATCGCCGTGCTGCGCGAGGACAACGGCCGCGGCGGGTCCGCGGCGGTCCACGACTCGGTGCGGGCCGGCGACCGGCTGCGCATCCGCGGCCCCCGCAACCACTTCCGGCTCCGCCCGGCGGCGTCCCTGGTCTTCCTCGCCGGCGGCATCGGGATCACCCCGCTGCTGCCGATGATCGAGGAGGCCGGGCACCGCGGGACGGACTGGCGGCTGGTGTTCCTCGGCCGGGACCGGCAGCGCATGCCCTACGTCGACGAGCTCGTGGCGCGGCACCCCGGCCGGGTCCAGGTGTGGCCGAGCCGCGAGCTCGGCCGGTTCGACCTGAGCGGACTGTGGCCCGGGCTCCCGACGGAGGACGGCTACGTCTACGCCTGCGGCCCCGAGCAGCTGCTCACCGGGCTGGAGGACTCCGCCCGGGCCGCCGGACGGGAGGCGCAGGTCGTGGTCGAGCGGTTCGCCGCCCGGCCCACCTCCTCCGAGCCGAACCGGCCGTTCGAGGTGACCCTCGCCCGCAGCGGGACCGTCGTGACGGTCGGCGAGGACGACACCGTGCTGGACGCGGTCAACCGCGCCGGCGCGGCCGTGCTGTCCACCTGCCGCGAGGGCACCTGCGGCACCTGCGAGGTCCGGGTCCTCGATGGGGTGCCCGAGCACCGGGACTCGGTGCTGGGCCTCGAGGAGCGGCTGGCCGGCGAGACGATGATGGCCTGCGTGTCCCGCTGCCGAGGGCAGCGGCTGGTCCTCGACCTGTGAGCCGGTCGGCCGGCTCCGCGTCCCCCGCGGAGCCGGCCGACGACGGCCGCGCCGCGGAGGTCAGGCGGAGAGACGACGAGCCGGAGGTGGGGTGACCACCCGCCCGCGACCCGTGACGGCGAGCGGCAGTGCGCGCGGACCTGGGAAGCCCGTCTGGGCCGCGGCCTCACGCACGGCCGCGACGACCTCCGTCTCCAGGTGGGTGGGCACCAGCGCGAGCACGGAGCCGCCCAACCCGGCTCCGCTGATGCGCGCGCCCAGGCCACCTGCCGCGAGGACCGCCTCGACGGTGCGGTCGACCTGCCGGGTGGTCGTGCGCAGGTCCTGGCTGAGCGAGTCGTGCGAGGCGGTCATCAGCTCGCCCAGCGCGGCCACGTCACCGGTGCCGAGCTGCCGCACCGCCGCATCGACCCGCGCGCGCTCGGTGACGACGTGGCGGGCGTACCGGCCGACCAGCGGGTCGTCCGACCCGGCCAGCGTGGCCAGGTGGTCCGCGCTCGCCGTGGCCAGGGTGGTGCCCAGCGCCGCGGCGGCCCGGTCGAGCACCCGCCGCCGCGCGGGCAGGGCGCCGTCCGCGCCGAGGTGGCGGGCGCCGGTGTCCAGCAGCAGCAGGGACAGGCCCCAGGCGGCGAGGTCGAGCGGGACGTGCGTGGCCTGGCCCGGCGTGGCCCCGAGCACGAGCGCCGTGCCCGGGCGCCCCAGCCGAACGGTCAGCTCGCCGGCGGTCCACGACAGGGCGTCGGGCCGGCCGAGCTCGAGCAGGGCCCGCCGGACCCCGCAGCGCTCCGCGGCGCGCGACCCCAGCCCCGCACCCGCCGGGAAGTCCCGGTCGGTCAGCAGGTCGACCCGCCCGTCAGCGGCGACGCGCACCGCGGCCAGGGCGTACCGGTCGACGGCGGTCCCCAGGGTCGGCCCGAGGTCCCCGCCGAGCAGCGTCACGGGAGCCGGCGCGGCGGCCACCACCGCCGGCTCGGCGCCGAAGCGGATCGCGAACTCGGCGGCCAGCCGGCCGGCCCGCCGGTCCAGGCCGTCGCCGGCCGTCCGCACCGTGGCGCCGCAGCCGCGGTCCGCCCGGGTCAGCGGTGCGGCGGGCTCGAGGAGCGGCGGGGCGAGCAGCGGGCTGGCGGTCATCCGGGCGAGCCTCCGAGAGCAGCGGGCTTCCGCCCAGGATCAGAATGATGATTCTGGTTTGCAGAGTAGCCCTCGTCGGCGTCCTGCTCAAGGCCCGCGGACGGTGGACCGGGGTCAGTCCGCCAGCAGCCGGCGCAGCCAGGTGAGCCGCGCGGCGCGGGCCTCGCGCGAGATCGCCGCATCGGGCGCGAGCACGTCGTAGCCGTGGAAGCCGCCAGGCCACACGTGCAGCTCGGCCCGGCCGCCGGCCCGCCAGGTGCGGGCGGCGAAGTCGACGACCTCGTCCCGGAACGTCTCGGCCGAGCCGACGTCGAGGAAGGTCGGCGGCAGGCCCGACAGGTCGGTGGCCCGGGCGGCGGCGGCGTGCGGGGACACGTGGGGGCCACCGCGGGCGTCGCCGAGCAGCGCGGTCCAGCCGAACTCGTTGCTGGTGCGGTCCCAGGTGTCGCGACCGGCCATCTGCACGACGGAGGCGCTGTCGTTCCGGTCGTCGAGCATGGGGGCCATCAGCAGCTGACCGGCCGGGGCGGGGCCGCCCCTGTCGCGAAGCAGCAGCCCCAGCGCTGCGGCCAGCCCACCCCCCCGCGCTCTCCCCCGCGAGCACGATCCGCCGCGGGTCGACGCCGACCTGCTCGGCGGACTCGACCAGCCAGGAGAAGCCGGCGAGGCAGTCCTCGACCGGGCCGGGGTGCGGCGTCTCCGGCGCGAGCCGGTAGTGCACGGCCACCACCACGAGGCCGAGCTCCTCGGCCCACTCCAGGTGCCGGGGCAGCGCCATCCGCGGGTCGCCGCTGATCATCCCGCCGCCGTGCACGGAGTAGATCGCCGGACGAGGCGAGGACAGCCCCCTCGGCCGGCAGATGGTCAGCGCCACGTCAGGGGCGCCGGGCGGGCCGGGCACGGACCGTGTCTCGACCTCGAAGACGCCCGATGCGGCCAGCTGCTCGTCGGTCGGCGGTGCGAAGCCGGGTGGTGGCTGCCGGATCGTCCCGAGCGACTCCCGGGTGAGCGGCGGGAAGGCAGGCAGGCCGGCGAGGACCGCCGCGCAGTTCGGGTCGACGGGCGGCGGCGGCCCGGGGACGGTCACTGTGCACCCGCCGACGCGTCGACCTCAGGGAGCGCCCGGTAGCGGAAGTCGCGGAAGGTGACGGCGTCCTGGCCGGCGGCGAAGAGAGCCGGCCGCAGGCTCAGCAGGTCGGAGACGGTGTTGGCGTGGTAGCCGCTGGTCTCGAACCGCATGCCGTGCCGCGTCCAGTCGACCCCGTCGGGGCTGTGCCAGAAGGTGACGACGTGCCGGTCGTTCCGGATCCGCACGTCCAGCGAGTCCGAGGGGGCCACCGGTTCCCGGTAGTGGCTGCGCTTGCCGCCGGCGTAGGTGGTCAGGGTCGTGCCGTCCCAGCCCACGCCCAGGTAGAGGGCGCTGTTGAAGAACAGCAGGAGTCCGCCCTCGGCAGCTGCGCCGACCCGCTCGAGGGTGACCTCGACCTCGTAGGCGCGGTCCCCGGTCGGAACGGTCAGCGGTGAGGCGTCCGCCGGACCGGTCCCCTTGCCGGCGAGCCGGAGCGCACCGTCGAGGAACTGCAGCCGCGCGGCCTCATCCCGCCCCGGGCTGTGGAACGCCCACTGCGGGCCCACGACCGGCCCGGCCAGCGGATCGGACAGCGGGTGGCCGGCGGGCTGGCCAGGGAGGTCGATCGGTTTGGGCAGTGGATCCGCGAGGTCGCCGCCGAGGGCACGCAGCCAGCCGTCCTCGGCCCACTCGGCCGGTTCGAGCAGCACCTGGCGGCCGAGCGTGCGGAACCCGTTCTCGTAGCCGTGGTAGACCAGCCACCAGTCCCCGCGCGGCCCCTCGACGACGGTCGCGTGGCCGCGCGACCACCAGGCCTCCTCGGCGCTGCGGGTCCGGACGACCGGGTTGGCGGGGTCGTCCTCCCACGGGCCGTGGACCGACCGGGAACGGGCCACGGTGACCATGTGGCCGGTCGGCGGCCCGGCCGTGCCGCCGACCGCGCTGACCAGGTAGAACCAGCCGTCCCGGCGGAACAGCTTGGGCCCCTCCAGCGCGTAGGCCTCGGTGACCCAGTCGTCGGGGTACCGCCAGCCGTCGTAGACCTGTTCGACGGGCCCGTCGGTGGCCAGGCCGTCGTCGGTGAGCCGCACGCGCCGGATCCCGCTCAGGAACAGGTACCGCCGGCCGTCCTCCCCCACCACGTGGCCCGGGTCGATGGCACCGGTGATGCCCAGGTCGATCGGCTCGCTCCACGGCCCGGCCATGGAGTCGGCGTAGATGACGTAGATCCGCGCGTCCGACCCGAAGTCCGGCTCCGCCCACGCCGAGGGGATGAACGGGATGTAGATGAAGTACCGGCCGTCGTGCGCGGCGATGTCCACCGCGAACCCCGTGGTGATCGGGCGCGGCAGGGCGAAGGTCAACGGGGTCCAGTTGACCAGGTCGCGTGAGTGGTGGATGAGCAGTCCCGGCGCGGCGTCGAAGGACGACGTCGTCAGGTAGTAGTCCTCCCCGTCCTTGAGCACCGAGGGGTCGGGGAAGTCACCGGCCAGCACCGGGTTCCGGTAGGTGCCGTCGCCCAGGTCGGCGATCCGCCGTCCCTCGGGTCCGGCGCCCCATCGTGTCGTCGATCCCATGGTCGTCCTCCTCTCGGTCGTGCCGCGCGTCAGGTGACGACGAGGTCGCACTGCTGGGTGGCGTCCAGGCGGGGCCCGACGTGGAGCTCGAAGCGGCCCGGCTCGACGACGAACTCGTTCCCCCGTCCGGTCCAGAAGCCGAGGTCCCGCCAGCCGAGGGCGAGGGTCACCGTCGCCGACTCCCCCGGCTCCAGCCGGAGTCGGCGAAAGCCGCGCAGCCGGCGCACCGGCTGGGCCAGGGACGCGACGGGGTCGCGGACGTAGAGCTGGACGACCTCGTCGCCGGCCCGCTGCCCGGTGTTGGTCACCTGGATGGACACCTCCACCGTCGCCCCGCCGCGCAGCTCGTCCGCGGACACCTCGGTCCGGGACAGGACCGGGGCCCCGTACCCGAAGGTCGTGTAGCTCAGCCCGTGGCCGAAGGCGAACTGCGGCCCCAGCGGCAGGTCCCGGTACTTGGAGGTGAACCACTCCTCGACGTTGCCCGGTCCCTCCAGGCCGATGTCGTGGACCAGCGGCTGCATCCTCCCGCCGGTCGTGGCGGGGCGACCGGTGTTCTCGTGGTCGTAGTGGACCGGGACCTGGCCGGCGGAGCGCGGGAAGGACATGGGCAGCCGGCCGGCCGGGTTGACCGCACCGGTCAGGATCCGGGCGATCGCCGGCCCAGCCTCGGTGCCCAGGTGCCAGGCCTCCAGCACCGCCGGTGCCCGGTGGATCCAGGCGCTGGTCACCAGCGGGCGGCCGTTGGCCAGCACCACCGCGAACGGGACACCGGTGTCCGCCACGGCGTGCACGAGCGCCTCCTGGTCCCCGGGCAGCCGCAGGTCCGCGCGCGACGTGGCCTCACCGGTCAGGTGCGACGGCTCCCCCACGGCGACGAGGACGACGTCGGAGCCGGCCGCGGCGCGGGTCACCTCCGCCTGCCGTCCGGGGTCGGCGCCGTCGAACGACGCCCCCGGCAGCACGGTGAGCTCGAGGTCGGGGCGCTCGACCCGCAGGGCATCGGCGAGGGAGCCGGCCGGCTCACCGAAGGACTGCACCCACGCGCCGAGGTGGTCGGTGCTGTCGGCGTACGGCCCGGTGAGCAGCACGCGCAACGGGCGCTCCGGCAGCGGCAGCGTGCCGTCGTTCTTCAGCAGCACCGGGCACCGCTCGGCGGCCTCGAGCGCCGCCGCGCGGGTGGCCGCGGTCGGCGCCGTGAGCTCGGCGGCGGGGTCGACGTAGGGGTCGTCGAACAGCCCGAGCGCGGCCTTCAGCCGCAGGACCCGGCGGACAGCGTCGTCGACCCGCTCCACGGTGAGGTCGTCCGGCGTGAGGGAGGAGGTCCCGTCCGGGGCGACGACGTGGCCACCCATCTCCACGTCGAGCCCGGCGGACAGCGACTGGACCAGCGCGTCGTGGAGGTCCTCGGCGATGCCGTGCGCGAGGAGGTTCACCACGCCGGAGGCGTCGCCGACGACGGCCCCGGCGAAGCCCCACTCCTCCTTGAGGACGTCGGTCAGCAACTGCCGGTGGGCGTGCACCGGACGGCCGGCCACGGTGTTGAAGGAGGCCATCACGGTGCCGGCGCCGGCCTCGACCGCCGCCCGGAACGGCTCCAGGTAGACGTTGCGCAGCCGGTAGTCCGACATGTCGACGGTGTTGTAGTCACGGCCACCCTCGGCAGCCCCGTAGGCGACGTAGTGCTTGGCGCAGGCCAGGATCGAGCCGGGGTCAGCCAGGTGGCTGCCCTGGTAGCCGCGCACCTTGGCCGCGCCGAAGACCGCGTTGAGCAGGGTGTCCTCGCCGAAGCCCTCGGCGACCCGGCCCCAGCGGGGGTCCCGGGAGACGTCGATCATGGGCGCGAAGGTCCAGGTCACGCCGCCCGAGGCGGCCTCCGCCGCGGACACCCGCCCGTCGGTCTCGGCGACGGCCGGGTCGAAGCTCGCGGCCTGGGCCAGGGGGATCGGGAAGATGGTGCGCTGGCCGTGGACGACGTCCAGGCCGATGAGCAGCGGGATGCCGTGCGGGGTCTCCTCGACCGCCACCCGCTGCAGCTCGTTCGTCGCCTCCGCGCTGCGCGGCCAGAACACCGCGCCGATGCCGGCGCGGACGAGCTCGGCGGCGTCCTCCAGCCGGGGCCGGTAGCTGATCTGCAGCTGGGCGAGCTTCTCCGTCCAGCTCATCCGCGCGATCAGGGCGTCGACGTCGGTTCCCGCGCTCATGCCGCGCCTCCCTCGGCGGAGCGGTGCGGCTGCACCGCTCCGGACTGCGGCGAGCGGGCGGTGCGCACCGTCTCTGCGAGGAGCTCGCGTACCCGGGCGGCGGGTTCCACGGCGTCGGAGGCGATGAGGAAGGCGTGCAGCATGCCGGGCGCCGTGACCATCCGGACGTCCACCCCGGCCACGGCGAGCGAGGCGGCGAACGCCTCGCCGGAGGCACGCAGGTCGTCGTACTCGGCGTTGACCACCAGCGTGGGGGGCAGTCCCTCCAGCACGGCCAGCCCTGGCATCGCACAGCCGTCCGCCGTGCTCTCGGGCCCACCGAGGTAGTTGCGGTTCATGTCCTCGATGTCGGCCGGGAGGAAGCGCAGGAGCTCGGGCAGGCCGGCGACCGCGGCCGCGAGCCCTCGGGAACGCTGCGGGAGAACGGGGTGGAGGGTCGGGTAGGCGAGCAGCAGCGCGGCCGGCGTCCAGCCGTCGTCGTCCCGCACGCGGAGTGCCGCGCCGGCGGCGAGGTTGCCACCCGCGCTGTCCCCACCGAGCGAGATGCGCGCGGGGTCGACGCCCAGCCGGGAGGCGTGGTCGCGGACCCAGCGGAGCGCTGCCACGACGTCGTCGTGCGGGACCGGGTAGCAGACGCCGTCGACCGCCAGGCGGTAGTCGACGTTCACCACGACGGCACCCGCCCGGGCGGACAGCTCCCGGGCCGTGCGGTCACTCGACGGGTCGTCGACGCTCCCCATCTTGAAACCACCGCCGTGCACCCAGACGACCGCCGGCCGTTCCGGCGCGTCGTCCCCCGGGGGTGCGTAGATGCGCAGCGGCACGGGCCCGTGCGGCCCGGGAGCGGCGTCGACCCACGTCTCCGCGTCCGGAGGCGGCGGCCCGTTCCCGGCGTCCATGAAGCCCAGCACCCGGGGCGCGAGGTCAGGATCGGCCAGGGCCGTCTCGAAGGACGTGATCCCCTCCAGCAGGGGCAGTTTGTCGGCGAAGGCCGGGTGGACGGGCATGACGGGCGTACCTCCGGGTGGGGTAGGGCGGGCGACGAACCGGTGGTCCGCGGGCGGGACCGCGAACATGAGGAGCTCTTCGGGTCCCCCTCAGGCCTTCTGTCGGGCTTGGGGCCGGTCCACCTCGGGCAGCGCCAGGCCACCGAGAGCGGCCAGGAGCACCAGTCCGGCTCCGACGACCAGGGCGACGCCGAACCCGTCGGTCAGTGCCTGCACCGGCGTCCCGCCCTCCGCGGTCGCCCGTCCGGTGACGGTCGCCGCGATGACCACCAGGCCGGCCAGCCCCACGGCGCCGCCCACCTGGCGGGAGGTGTTGAGCAGCCCGGACGCCAGCCCGGCGCGGTCGGGGCCGACGCCCGAGGTGGCGGAGAGGGTGATGGGCAGCCCGGCGGCGCCGAAGCCGACGGTCGCCAGGAACAGCGGCAGCAGCACGTCGCGGGCAGAGCCCCCGCCCGATCCGAAACGGGAGAGCCACAGCAGCGACCCGACGCTCAACAGGCAGGCGCCCAGGTAGACCGCGCGCAGCGGGAGCCGCCGCAGCAGCCGCGGTCCGGTCTGCGCCCCGACCACCATGCCGAGCCCCGCCGGGAGGAGCGCGATCCCGGCCTGCAGCGGGTCCATCCCCAGCCCCTGCTGCAGGTACAGCGAGACGAAGAAGAAGACCGCCGGGACCAGCCCCGAGGTGAGCAGGCTGAGCCCGTTGGCCAGCGCCAGCGACCGGATCCGGAACACCGACAGCGGCACGAGCGGGTGCGCTGCCCGGCGCTCCAGCAGCACGAAGGTGACGAGCAGGACGACGCTGAGGGCGAACAGCGTCAGCGTGGACGGCGACCCCCAGCCGCGCTCCTCGCTGCGCACCAGGCCGCCGATCAGGCAGGCCGAGCCGAGCGTGACGGTCAGGGCGCCGGGCAGGTCCAGTCGCCCGCGCAGCGGCTGCCGCGGTTCCCGCGGCAGCGCCCAGGCCGCCATGGCGAGCACCAGCACGCCGATGGGCACGTTGACGAACAGCACCCACCGCCAGTCCAGCAGGCCGGTGAGCACGCCGCCGATCACGCCACCGAGGGCGCCACCGGCGGAGGCGACGGCGGACCAGATCCCGAGCGCCCGGGCCCGCTCGCGCGGCTCGCGGAACGTCGTCGTGATCAGGGTCAGCGTGGCCGGCGTGAAGATGGCTCCGCCGACCCCCTGCAGCGCCCGGGCGCCGACCAGCTGCCACCCCTCCTGGGCCAGCCCACCGGCGAGGCTGGCCACGGTGAACAGCGCGAGGCCGCCGAGGAAGACGCGCCGGCGGCCGAGCAGGTCCGCCGCCCGTCCGCCGACGAGGAGCAGACCGGCGTAGGTGAGCGTGTAGCCGTTGACCACCCACTGCAGCCCGGTGGCCGACAGCCCCAGGCTGTCGCGCATCGACGGCAGCGCCACGTTGACGATGCTGACGTCGAGGATGCCCATGAAGGAGGCCACGCAGGCCACCGCGAGGACGGCGTTCGGACGGTGCCGGGCGGTCCGCCCGGCGCCGGCCAGCACCTCGGTGTCGCCGGTCAACGGTCGCCGGGCGCGCCGGCCGCTGCCCCCTCGACGATCGGGAGCAGCTCCCGCTGGAGCAGGTAGCCGGAAAGCAACGCGCTCGCCGCCGGGTGCGGGCTCTGATCGCTCTCGACCACCACCCAGCCGGTGTAGTCGGCGTGCAGCAGGGCTCGGGTGAGGGCCGGGAAGTCCACCAGGCCGCCGTCGGCGCCGGGCTCGGCGAACCAGCGCGGCACCTCCCGTGCTCCGCCGCGCACCCGGACGGTCCAGTGCGCGGCCGGCTGCCGGTACTCCCGTGCGTCGTCGACGGCCAGGGCGTCCTTCAACTGGACGTGCCGGACCCGGTCGCCGTGCCGCTCGATCAGGGCCAGCGGGTCGATGCCGGCCACGGTGAGCTCACCGGTGTCGATCGCCAGCCCGACGACCGAGGGGTCGGTGCGGGCCAGCAGCGCCTCCAGCGCGCCGTCGTGCCGTAGCGCGGACAGGAAGTCGACGTGCAGGGCCAGTTGGACGCCGTCCTGCCCGATGGCCTCACCCACGGCGTTCCAGGTCGCGGCCAGCTGGTCGAGCGCGGCGTCGTCCAGCGGGTCGCCGTCCCCGGCCGCCGGGGCCCCGGGGACGACGAGCACCGAGCCGCCGAGCTCCGCCAGCGCACCGGCGTACCAGCGCGCCTTCTCCACGATCGCCGGCACGTCGTCGGCCGACAGCGGCGACAGCGGCCCGGTCAGGTGCTCCATCGACCGCTCGGCCGGGTCCCACACCCAGCTGCTCACCGCGGACAGCGCGCAGCTGCGCACGAAGTCGCCGAAGCCGGCCACCGAGCCGAAGTTCGCGGCCAGCTGCTGCGGGTTGCCCAGCGGCTCCCAGCGACCGGTGCCGGCGGTCAGCTCGACGCCGTCGAAGCCGGCGATCGAGATGGTCTTCAGCGCCCGCTCGTGGTGCTCGCGACGGACGAAGTCGTCGAACTGGGGCTTCCACTGGTTGATCGCGTAGGCCCAGCGCACACCGCTCATCGGTAGATCTCCTCGAGGACGTTCTTGGCGTACCAGCGGGAGATCGCGGTGCTCTCGGAGTAGTCGCCGCCCTCCTTGTTGGCCTTGTCGTGCTCGACGGAGATCCAGCCGGTGTACCCGTTGTCCCGGACCGCGGTCATCATCGCCGCGAAGTCGACCAGCCCCTGCGACGTGCCCATCTCGTAGAACCACTTGCCCGTGGTGGGCGCCATGATCTCGGAGTCCGGGCGGTGCCGGTGGTCGTCGCCGGTGGCCACGTGGCGGGTGTCCTTGAAGTGGAAGCCGCTCACCCGGTGCGCGTGCTTGTTGTACAACGCCACCGGGTCGAGGCCGGCGATGCAGTGCTGGGCGGTGTCGACGAACAGGTTCACGTACTGCGGGTCGGTGTAGGAGTAGAAGGTGTCGATGTCCGGCTCGCTCTGGATGCCGCAGAAGAACTCGTGGTGGCAGGTGAGCTTCACCCCGTAGCCGGCGGTGATCTCACCGACCTTGTTCCAGAGCTCCGCGGTGTGCTTGAGCTTGTCCTCGGTGATCGGCTCCATGTCGTAGTAGAGCGTCGCCGGCATCACGATGATGTTGTCCAGCTGGATCTCCGACCAGCGACCCATGGTGACCCGGAAGTCCCCGAGGATGTTGTCGTGGGTCTCCGGCAGGTGCGGCGCATAGCTGCGGAGGTCGTAGTCCGCCGCGTGGAACGTGTTGACGATCCGCTCCAGCCCGTGGTCCTGGACCATCTCCTGGTATTTGGCCGGGCCGCCGTAGTCGCCGTACATCTGCCAGATGCGGAAGTCGAAGGTGTCGATGGCGTCGAACCCGACGGCCTTCACCTGCTTGAGGAAGGCCGACATGGTCCGGTGCGAGTGCCACTGGTCTACCGGTCCCGCCGGGCCGTTGCTGCGCCAGTGGTCCATGTAGCTCCACTTGATGGCGCGCTCGCTCGCGTCGGTCATCACGCGGCCGCCGCCACGGAGCGGATGTACTCGACGGAGGCCGTCGTCTCGACGGTCGGCACGTACTCCAGCCCGAGCGGGCCGTCGTAGCCGGCCGCCCGGAGCTCGGCCAGCCGCGCGGGCCAGTCGACGCTGCCGCTGCCGGGCTCGCCGCGGCCCGGGGCGTCGGCGATCTGCACGTAGTCGACGAGACCGGCGGCGTTGGCCAGCTCGGCGGCCGGGTCCTCGCCCTGGGTGATCGAGTGGTAGAGGTCGTACAGCAGCCCGAAGGACTCCGAGCCGACCGCCCGGGCGACCAGGACGGCGTCGGCGGTGTGGTCCAGCAGCGCGCCGGGGTGGTCGACCCGGGTGTTGACCGCCTCGAGCACCAGCTTGACGCCCGAGCCCTGGGTCCGCTGGACGGCCTCGCTGAAGACCTCGGCGAGCCGCTCGTGGTTCTTGACCCGCTTGGCGCCGCCGAAGCCGGACCCGGAGCCCAGGACGATGCGCGGGCTGCCGAGCAGCCGGGCGTTCTCCACGCCGCGGTCCAGCCCGGCGAAGAAGGCGTCCATGGTCTCCCACGGCATCGCGAAGTTCGTCCGCGGCTCGGCGAGCACCGAGGTCATGGAGACCCCGGTGTCGGCCAGCGCCTTGGCGAGTGAGGGGACGTCCCGGTCGAGGGTGCCCCACATCTCCACGGCGTCGAAGCCGGCGGCGGCCGCCGCCCGGATCCGGTCGGCGAGGTCCGGTCCGGCCTCGGTGAAGAGCAGTTCGATGTTCGGTGACAGCTGGTACATGTCGCCCACTTCCGTTCGACGGTGGGCAGGGCGCCGGAGAGCGCCCTGCCGGAGCCGACGAGATCGCTCGGGTGCCTCGTCGAGGGTCGGCGCCAGGAAGATCCCCGCCGACGAGCGGGCCCCGACTCACGGGCTGGCGTCTAACAGCTCAATCCGAACCGTCGTGTTGATTCTAGCTGTTTCGTGGCCTGGGTCTCAAGCCGGAACGGCGTGTCCCCCGCTCTCCGCGGGCACCGCGGCCGCGCCGTCGGCGGCCAGCCGGGCGGCGATGTCCCGGGCCCCGCCGATCGACAGCGCCACCGAGGTCAGCGTGGGGTTGCAGGCCATCGGCGTCGGGATGACGTTGTTGCCGGCCACGTACAGCCCGGCGACGCCCCAGACCTCGCTGGTCGGCCCGCAGACCGACGTCCCGTCGTCGACAGCACCCATCCGGGTCGTGCCCTGGTAGTGCAGCGAGGCACCCGAGGGCAGCACGAACGGCTCGTCGCCGAGGGGGTCGCCGAGCGCGGCGGCGGCCCGCCGGATGCTGTCCCGGGCCCGGGCGAACGTCTCCCGGTCTCGCCCGGTCAGCGTGTAGTGGATGCGGGGCCGCGGCATGCCGTAGTCGTCGGTCGCATCGTCGTCGAACTCGACCCGGTCGGAGGCCTGCAGGTCCTTGCCGCAGAACCAGCCGAGCCCGACGACCGTGCCGGGCGCCGGCACGTCGTCGCCCACGATCGGCACCGGGGAGGCGTCGAGCTGCATGACCTGCCCGTGGAAGGGGTCCTGGTCGGTGTAGGGCACCCAGGAGACGCCGCTCTGCTGGACGATCGCGGTGTCACCGCGCGGGTCGTGCTCGGCCTCCGGAGCCCGGGCGACGTCGCGCAGCCGGACGGCGAACACCATCTGCGGCTGGTCGTTGAGGTACCGGCCCAGCGCCGGCGGCCGCACCCCGGAGGCGAACAGGAGCTGCGGGGTGCGCAGCGCGTCGGCGGCGACGACCACGTAGCGCGCCCGCACCTCGTGGTCGCTGCCGTCCCGGCGGTCGCGGACGACCACGCCCACGGCGCGGCCGTCCTCCACCAGCACGCGGCGCACCTGCGCCTCGGGGAAGAGCGTGGCCGCCGGGTTGGCCCGGGTCTCCTCGCCGAAGACGACGTCGGCGCCGCTCCACACCAGCGCGCCGTCGTCCCGGACGTGCACGGCCAGCGGCATCGACCGGACCCGGCGGTCCGCCGGACGACCGGGGTCGAACTCGGCGCCCAGCCGCTCCCGGACGACGTCGGAGTAGGGCGCGCTCCCGAACGGGTCACGGGAGACGCCGAGCAGCCGCTCCGCGTCGTCCAGGAGCTCGTCGAGGTCGGGCAGGAAGTCAGGCCGCTCGGCGTCCCCCGGCCGCGGGCAGGCGCAGGTCCAGTGCGCGCCCATCCCGCCGACGTTGCTGGACATAGCCAGCGCCGGGATCCCGTCCTCCCCCGGCTGCTGGAACCCGTCGGGGAGCAGGTGCGTGCCCGCGCGGACCACCCGCTTCGTCGGGTCGGTGTACGCCGCCTCCTCCTTGGTGGCCGTGTGCGGCCGCAGGCCCTCGGAGCGGCGCTGGGCGACCAGCCGCTCGTCGAGGTCGGCGATGTTCTTCACGTGCATGCCCGGCGGGTCGGTCAGTGCCGGGCCGACCTCGAACACGGCGATGGCCGCGCCCGGTGCGCGTTCGCTCAGCACCCGGGCGTAGGCCGCGCCGTTGGGACCGCTGCCGACGATCGCGACGTCGACGGCCGGGGGGAAGGGACGGGACATCTCGTTGCCTCTCATCGCACGGACGCGGTCTCGCGGGCGGGCCGGGCGGCGCCGCAGGTGGTGACGACCTCGGCCATCAGGTGCAGGCACCGGCCGACCGGCTCGAGCTCGGCCGGGAGGTTGAGGAAGGCGTGCAGCATGCCCGGGACGGTGACCTGGCGGACGTCGACGCCGGCCAGAGCCAGGGCGGCGGTGAACGCCTCGCCCGAGGCGCGCAGGTTGTCGTACTCGGCGTTGACCAGCACGGTCGGGCACAGCCCGTCGAGGACAGCGAGCGCCGGCATGGCGTAGCCGTCGGCGGTGGTCAGCGACCCGCCCAGGTAGTTCACCGTGACCCAGGAGGTGTCCTGGCCGGGCTTCTCCTGGTACAGCTCGGGCAGCTCCGCCAGCCGGGCGGCCAGCGAGCGGGACGGCGCCGGGACGACCGGGTGGAACACCGCGTAGACCAGCAGCAGGGCCGCCGGCACCCAGCCGTCGCGGTCGCGCAGCCGTAGCGCGGCGCCGGCCGCCAGGTTCCCGCCGGCGCTGGCGCCGCCCACCGAGATGCGGGCCGGGTCCACGCCCAGCTCGGCGGCGGAGTCCCGCACCCAGGAGAGGGCGGCCACGGCGTCGTCGTGCGGCACCGGGTAGCTCACCTCGCCCCGGGCCAGGCGGTAGTCGACGCTGACCACGACCGCGCCGGCCCGGGCGCAGACCTCGCGCGCGGTCCAGTCGGCCTCGCGCATGTCCAGGTCGCCGCCGGCGAAGCCACCGCCGTGCAGCCAGACCAGGCAGGGGCGGTCCGGGTCGCCGTCCGCCGCGGGCCCGTACACCCGCACCGGCACCGGGCCGTGCGGCCCCGGCGCGGCGGCGTCCCGGACGTCCACCACCGGCGGGGAGACGGCGGGCTCCAAGGCCTCGAACCGGGCGATCTGCTCCCTCCCGGCCGGGGTGCCGTAGGCCTCGCGGAGCGAGGTCAGGCCGTCGAGGAGGGGGAACCGGGCGGCGATGTCGGGGTGGATCGGCATGGGACCTCGGTGTCCTTCCGGACGCTCAGAAGAGGGGGTGGTCGTTGGCGGACGTCGCCGGCCACGGCTGGATGACGTCCCAGTGCTCGACGACGCGCTCGCCGTCCCAGCGGTACAGGTCGACGACCCCGGCGACGGGCGTGCCGTCGCGGGAGATCCGCAGGTGCACGGCGCACAGGTCGCCGTCCACCAGGAGCCGGACCACCTCGGGGACGAAGCCCGGGTCGTCGAACATCTGCGCCAGCGGGTCCCGGGCGGCGTCCCGGCCGTCGGGCAGACCCGGGTTGTGCTGGACGTAGTCCTCCGCGACGTAGGTGTCGAAGGCCGTCCGCACGTCCCGCCGGCGGTACATCAGGTCGACGAACGCCTCGACGAGGGCACGCCGGTCGGCCACCGGTCAGGCCGCGAGCAGCAGGCGCTTGCGGTCCCGGCCCCCGCCGGGCACGGGCATGTAGGAGATCCGCAGCCGCACCGAGACGGCGACGTCGTGCTCACCGGCGGCCAGCGGCTGGTCGGTCTCGAAGGCGAGCTCGGCTCGCTCGCCCATCTCCCAGCGGTCGTCGGTCACCGTCGGCAGCTCGGCGAAGGTGTAGCTGTTGCCGTGCACGGTGAAGGTCGTGCGTTCGGTCGGGACGGGCTGCCCGTCCAGGGTCAGGTCGACGGCCTCGACCATGGACAGGGTGAGGCCCCGGTAGTAGGGCATCCGCACCTCGACCACCCCTCCGGTGCGGCCGTCGGACCGGGCCCGGAAGCCCTCCTCGCAGACGATGTACTGGTCGAACATCAGTGAGACCCCGTTCCGGTGGTGTGTGGCCCCGTCCCGGGTCCCGCCCCGAGCGTGCGAGGGGTGGGGAGGACGGGGTCCTTCTGCTCTCCGAGCAGGCGGGCGAACATGGCGTGCTGGCGGCGGACCTGCTCGACGCTGTCCACCGGGAAGGCGTCCTGGACGTGCCGGTTGCCCTCGTACTCGCTGGACAGGTAGCCGTCGAAGCCGCCCTCGACGAGCACCGGGACGATCCGGTCGTAGGGGATCGAGTACTCGGTCCCCTCCTCGGTCATCTCGTAGAACTTCGCCTGGATGTGCCCGATCAACGGCATGTGCGGCAGCATCGAGCGCGGGTCGGTCCAGATGTAGTGCGTCGCCTGCCGGGCCAGCCCGATCTCGACCGGGCCGCCGTGGCGGTAGTTCATGATGTCCATCAGGGCGTGGGTGTCGCCGTGGTCGTCGTAGGTCTTGACGATGTAGTCGACGAGCTCGGGGCGTGCGCCGTCACGCAGCGCCCGGTCGGAGACCACCCGCGGGAACTGCTCGACGAAGGTGCCCATGTCGGGCATCAGGCCCAGGGCCGGCGACTGCGTCCGGTGCATCACCTCGAGGTGGTCGAGGATCCACGGGTGCTCGTAGTGGAACGGCGCGTGCACCTCGAGCAGCAGCCGGACGCCCTGCTCCTCGGCGTAGGGTGCGGCGCCCTCCATCACCTCCGGCGGGGTGTTGATGATGGCCCGGATGACCTTGGCGCCCAGCCGGACGGCGATGTCGATGTCGCGGTGCACCGAGGCGACCTGCTCGTCGAGGGTGAGCCGGCGGTCGGGGTACAGCTTGGTGTCCAGGAACAGGTCGGTGGCGACCGGCGTCGTCCCGTACTTGTCCATCCAGGCGAACCAGGTCTCGACGAACTCGTCGGTCAGCTGCGGATAGCCGGGGATCGACTGCTCGGGGATGATCTCGATCCCCCGGGCGCCGATGTCGCCGGCGACCCGGATGCAGTCCTCGAGGGTCAGCGTGCGCAGGAAGTACTCCTCCTGGAAGGAGTACAGGCTGACGCCCCGCTTGATGCGGTGCTCCGGTGTGCTCATGGGTCCTCTTCTCGTGCGGACAGGGGGAGCCGACCGACCGGGGGTCGGTGGCGGGATGTCGGTGGCCGGGGAGGTGCCCGGCGGGTCAGCCGGCGGTCGGCGCCAGCTCGCCGGCGGTCAGCGCGGCGGCGCCGCCCGCCTGCGGGTGCCCGGAGGCGGCGTCGAAGACGTGGCAGGCGACCGTCCGGTCCTCGAAGGGGGCGTCGATCGGCCGCTTGGTCCAGCAGACGTCGGCGACGTGCGGGCAGCGCGGGGCGAACGGGCACCCCTCTTCCGGGGCCGGCTTCGCCTGGGCGGTGGTCACCCGGACCACCTCCTGCCGCTGGCGGCGGAGGACCCGCTGCTCGACGGCGTTGGGCACGGGGACCGCGGCTCGCAGCGCCTGGCTGTAGGGGTGCGCGGGGCGGGCGTGGATGGTCGCGGCGGGCCCGGACTCCATGATCCGGCCGCGGTAGAGCACCAGCACCCGGTCGGAGAAGTAGGACACCACGGGCAGGTTGTGGGCGATGAAGAGGAACGCCACCCCGGTCTCCCGCTGCAGCTCCCCCAACAGGTTGAGCACCTGCGCCTGGGTGACCACGTCCAGGGCGCTGATGGCCTCGTCACAGACGATCAGCTTCGGGTTGATGGCCAGCGCCCGGGCGATGGCGATCCGCTGTCGCTGTCCACCGCTGAAGGCGTTCGGGTACCGGTCGGCAGCGTCCTCGGGCAGCCGGACCTTGGCCAGCAGTGACCGGATCTCCTCCAGTGCGGTCCTGGTGTCCACCCCGGCCGCCGCCTCCAGCGGCTCGGCGAGGGTCTTGCCGACCGTCCGGGACGGGTTCAGCGAGCCGTAGGGGTCCTGGAAGACCACCTGCAGGTCGCTCGCGACGTGCTTGCGGTCCCCGGCCTTGGCCTCGGTGATGTCGTGCCCGTTGAGGACGACCTGCCCCCCGCTGATCGGGGCCAGGCCGAGCAGCGCGCGGCCGATCGTCGACTTGCCGGAGCCGGACTCCCCCACCAGGCCCAGGGTCTCGTGCTCGGCCAGGGTGAAGCTGACGCCGTCCACCGCCTTGACCGGCGGCGTCCGCCAGCCGGGCAGCTTGTAGTCGACCCGCAGGTCGGTCACGGTCAACAGCGGCGTCTCGGGGACGGCGTGCCGTGCGGTGCTCGGGGCGCTGCTCTGTGCGCTGCTCATGGCGTGACTCCGGTCGTGGCGAGTTCCTGGGAGCGGGCGAGTTCGTCGGTCCGGATGCACCGGCTGGTGCGGTCTGCCTGCACCGCGAGCAGCGGCACCGGTCCCTCGCGGCAGGCGTCGACGGCCAGCGGGCACCGCGCGGCGAAGCGGCACCATCCCGGCCAGTCCTTGGGCAGCGGGACCATCCCGGCCACCGTGGGCAGCGGCACCCCGCGGACGGCGTCCTCGGGCATGGCGTCGAGCAGGCCCTGGGAGTAGGGGTGGCGGGGAGCGGCGAGCAGCTCGTCCACCGGGGCCAGCTCGACCACCTGGCCGGCGTACATGACCGCCGCGACGTCGCCGATGTCGGCGACCACGCCCAGGTCGTGGGTGACCAGCACCAGGGCCAGGCCCAGCGTCTCCTGCAGCGAGCGCAGCAGGTCGAGGATCTCGGCCTGGATGGTGGGGTCCAGCGCGGTGGTCGGCTCGTCGGCCACCAGCACGCTGGGCTCGCCGGCCAGGGCGAGCGCGATGCACACGCGCTGGGCCATGCCCCCGGACAGCTGGTGCGGGAAGCTCTTCGCGACCGACTCCGCGTTCGGGATGCCCACCAGGCGCAGCAGCTCGTGCACGCGGCGCCGCACCTCCGCGCGGGAGCCGCCGCGGTGCAGCTTCACCACGTCACCGAGCTGCGAGCGCACCGAGAAGCACGGGTCCAGCGCGCCCATCGGCTCCTGGGAGATCAGGGCGATCTGACTGCCCCGGACCTGGGCCATCTCCCGCTCGGACAGGTCCAGCAGCTCCCGGCCGGCCAGCCGGACCGAGCCCGCGGCGGCGCCCCCCTCGGGGAGCAGCCCCAGCGTGGCCAGCGCGGTCATCGTCTTGCCGCAGCCGGACTCACCGACGAGGCAGAGGGTCTCCCCCCGGTGCACGGCGAAGGAGACGCCGTCCACGACCGGCTGCCAGCCGCCCTCGGGGGTCCGGAAGGAGACGACGAGGTCCTCGACGACCAGCGGGACGTCCGTGTCGGCCGGTTCGGCCGCCGCCGGGGTCCGGCGCCCCTCCGGCACCGTGCCCGCCGCGGCCTCCGGCGGCAGCACCGGCCGGCGCGGCGGCGTGAGCAGCCGGGCCCGCCTCGCCGTCGGCAGGGTGGCCAGCAGCGAGTTGCCCAGGTAGTTCAGCGCGGCGACGGTGGCGATCAGCACGAGGCCGATCGGGACCATCAACCACGGGTCGTCGTCCAGGTGGGCCGAGGCGTCGAAGACCAGCTGGCCCCAGCTCGGCTGCTGCGGGTCGAAGCCGAGGCCGAGGAAGGACAGCGAGGTGAGGAACAGGAACGCGCCGCTGTAGAGCAGGAAGCCCTGGACGATGAGCGGGCCGAGCACGTTGGGCAGGATGTGCCGGAGCAGGATTGTCCACCGCGACACCCCGCTGACCCGGGCGGCGTCGACGTAGAGCAGGTCGCGCGAGGCCTGGGTCGAGGCCCGCACCAGCCGGAAGATGCCGCCGCTGACGATGACGCCGAAGACGACGGTCATGAACGGCAGGTTGTTGTCCGTGACGACGGAGACGGCCAGCACCACCACCAGCGCGGGGATGGCGAACAGCACGTTGACCACGAAGTCCGCGAGCGCGTCGGCCCGTCCCCCGACGTATCCGACGAACATGCCGATCGGGACGCCGAGCAGGTAGGCCACGACCACCGGGATGAGCGCGGCCAGCAGCAGGACGCCGCCGCCGTGGAGGATCCGGGACAGCAGGTCCCGGCCCAGCTCGTCGGTGCCCAGCCAGTAGGTGGCCGACGGCCCGGCGAGCCGGTTGTCCAGGTCCTGGGCGAGCGGGTCGTGCGGCGCCAGCACCCCGGCCAGGACGCTGGAGACGACCACCAGCACCACCCAGCCCAGCGCGATCAGGATCGCCGGACGGTGCAGGGCGTCGCGGATGGCGGTGGCGAAGGAACCGCGTGGGCGCGGCCGGCCGGGCTGGGCGAGGGGCTCGCCGACGCCCTGGGTGCCGTGCGCGGGGACGGTGGCGGTGGTCACCGGACACGCACCCGGGGGTCGAGCGCGGCCGTGGCGACGTCGATGACCAGGTTCACCAGGACGACGACGAGGCTGAAGTACAGGACGCCGCCCTGCACGACCGAGAAGTCGTGGTTCTGCACCGATCGCAGCATGAGGTTGCCCATCCCTGGCAGGGTGAAGATCAGCTCCAGGACGACGACGCCGCCCAGGGTGAAGATGAAGGTCAGGCCGGTCACCTGGACGACCGGCACCGAGGCGTTGCGCAGCACGTGCTTGTACAGGACCCGCCGGCGCGGGACGCCGGTGGCGTGCAGCGTGCGCACGTAGTCCCGGCTGAGCGCGTCGGTGAAGGCCGCGCGGGCCTGGAAGGCGATCTGCCCGAGGTTGACCGCGCTCAGCGCGATGATCGGGAGCACGAGGTGGGAGATCCACGGACCGATCCCGTCGGTGCCCAGCTCGGCGTAGCCGATGGCCGGGAACAGCGAGAGCTTGATCGCGAAGACGAAGATCAGCAGCGCCGCCAGCCAGAAGTTCGGGATCGCCATGCCGAGGCTGCCGGTCCACTGGACGAGCCGGTCGGTGCGACCACCGCGGACCGCGGCCGCCATGCCCAGCACCAGGCCCACCACCAGGGTGAGCAGGGTGGACAGGATCGCCAGCGAGAGGGTCGGTGCCACCGATTGTGCGAGCGCGTCGGACACCGACTGGCCGGTGGTGTAGGAGGCGCCCAGGTTCCCCTGCAGCGCGTGCCCCAGCCACTGGCCGAACTGGCTGAGCACCGGCTGGTCCAGCCCGAGGCTCTGCTCGAGGGTGTCGACCTGTTCCTGGGTGGCGGTGTTGCCGAGGATCGCGGCCGCCGGGCTGCCCGGGACCAGTTGGACGAGGAAGAACGAGATGGCCGCGACGATCAGCAGGAGGGGGACGGCGACCGCCAGCCGGCGGAGGACGAACCGGGTCATGGGGGTTCCTTTGCCGGCGGGAGGAGGGACGAGCGGACCCGGGGGTGAGCTGGTCGGCCCACCCCCGGGACCCGATCAGCTGGGCAGGTGGTAGTCGTACAGGTGGATGGCGCCGCGGTCCGGCGGCTCCACGCTCACGACGTCCGGGTCGTACGCGGTGATGGTCTGCAGGACCAGGGTCGCGATGTACCAGGAGCTCTCGGCACCGGCGACCGCCGCCTGCTGGTACAGCGCGTTGCGGGCGCTCTCGTCGCTCGTCTGGGCCGCCTGCTGGAGCAGGTCGGTGACCTCGGGGGCGCTCCCGTGGTGGACGTTGAAGAACGCGTTCGGGTCGAAGGCGGTCGCCAGGTCCTGACCGGCGTCACCGGTCAGCCGCTGCAGCACGAGCCCGGCGGACCGGGTGCCCGACTGCACCGCCTGCACGAGGTCGGCGGCGTGGGTCTCGACGTTGACCGTGACCCCGACCTCCTTGAGCTGACCGGCGATCGCCTGGGCGAATTGGTCGGCGGGCGGGAGGCTGATCAGGGTCATCTCGAAGCCGTCGGCGTAGCCGGCCTCGGCGAGCAGCTGCTTGGCCTTGGCCGGGTCGTACGGGTAGAGGGCGCCGAGCTCGTCGGTGTAGGCGGGGTCGCCCTCGGGCACCGGGACCCCGGGGACTGCGATCGCGGTGTCCTGGTAGGCGGCCTGACCGAGCTTCTCCCGGTCGATGGCGTAGTTCAGCGCCTGCCGGACCCGCACGTCGGCGAGGGCCTTGGTCGTGGTCCCGGTCGTGTCGAGCCAGGCACCGGTCATGCCGGCCTGGTCACCCGACAGGCTGGTCACCTGCTCGAACCCGCTGATCTCGGTGCCCGGCTGGACGACCAGCGCGTCCACCTCGCCGGTGGCCGCGGCGTTCTTCGCCGCGGTCGGGTCGGCGATGACCGACAACGTCACCTTGTCGTACGGGAAGGCGTCCTCATCGGCGGCCCAGTAGTCGGGGTTGGCCGTGAAGACGTAGCTGACACCGGGCCGGGTGGCGCCCGTGTCGAGCACGTAGGGCCCCGAGCCGACCGGCTCCTGCTTGAGGCCGTCGGGAGCCGCCAGCGCCTTCGGGCTGGCCATGTACCCCGACGCCTGGCTGAAGTCGTACGGGAGCGCCGGGTTCGGCTGGGTCAGCGTGAGGTCGATCGTCGTCGGGTCGACCACGTTCATGCTCGCGATGTTGGCCAGGAACACCTGGTCAGCGAAGTTGGCCTTGTGGTCGATCGCGTACTGGAAGTTGGCCTTCACCGCGTCGGCGTCGAACGTCGCGCCGTCGGTGAAGGTGACGTCGTCGCGGAGCTTGAGCTCCAGGGTGGTCGGGTCGGTGAACTCCCAGGACGTGGCCAGCCACGGCTGGAGCTCACCGTCCTTGCCGTAGTGGATGAGCGTGTCGTAGACGGGGTCGAGGAAGGTGGTCGT
Source organism: Geodermatophilaceae bacterium URHA0031 (assembly GCA_000620205.1). Classification (GTDB taxonomy): domain Bacteria; phylum Actinomycetota; class Actinomycetes; order Mycobacteriales; family Geodermatophilaceae; genus Modestobacter. The sequence continues at coordinate 192,998 of JHVP01000004.1, forward strand.
GGGAGCACCGGGCTCGTACGGGTTCCAGAAGGCGGGGACGGGCCCGATGGTGGAGACCGTGAGCGCGTCGTCGCCGCCGGAGCCGCCGCTGCCGCCCGAGTCGGACGACCCGCAGGCGGCGAGGCCCACGGTGAGGGCGACGGCGCCGCACGTGGCGACGGCGGCCCGGAGGATCCGGGTCTGCTGAGGGAGGTGCACCTGTGGCTCCTGCGTGTCGTAGGGGGGTGCGCTGCGACCGACCGACCCGATACCGCCGGGAGGGTGTCCTGCGTCACGGTCGAGAGCCAGTGTGCAGTCCCGCAGGATCAGAAGCAAGGTTCTAATTCGGCCTTTATCGGCTTGTGACCGACACCACACGGCGAACCGCCAGCATGGTGCGCCGCGCGTGCGCAAGCCTCCACCCGACGGCAGTCCTCCCGTCCCCGGCCCGACGCCGCCGCCCTCCCTCCGGGCATGCGGGCACACCGGATGCCCGACGGGCGTCCGGTGCCTCGGAGCGGCTGCCTGGCCGCCCCAGGCAGTGCGTGCTCAGGCGGAGGCGGGCCGGGCGAGGAACGCGGTGACCATCTGGGAGAGGTCGGAGAGGATCTGCTCCCACTCGCCCTCGCCGGCTGCCTCCGGGGCGCTGCCAAGCCCCAGCCAGCGGGCCAGCACGCTGTAGACGACGGTGAAGCTCCAGCTCACCGCCTGCTCCGGATCGGGGTGGCGGATGTCCTCGCGCCGGGCGAGCAGCGCCGAGGAGAAGTGCTCCACCGAGTCCAGGAAACCCAGCCGGCCCTCCTCGGCGACGACGGGGTCGTCGCTGCCGATCCGCATGAACGGGGAGAGCACGGGCGCCTCGGCCCGGAGCACCTCGGCGAGGGTCCGGATGACACGGGCGACCGCGGCCTCGAAGGACTCGTCCGCCGGAGGCTCCGGGGCGAAGGCGGCCCGCTGCACCTCCCGGATCCGAGCGGTCTCGCGGGCCTGGGCCGCACGGATCAGGTCGGTCTTGCTCTCCACCCGGCCGTAGATCGAGCCCGTGGACACACCGGCCAGCCGGGCCACCTCGGCCAGCGTGAAGGCATCGGAGCGCCGCTCCGACAGCAGGGACACCGTCGCGTCGATCGCCTTCTCGAAGGACTGCCGGCTGCGTTCCTGCTTGGGTTCCCTCACGGAACTGTTCCCGTTGTGCACGCTCCGACCGTACGGACTCGCTCCCGGTCTGGCGATACCCGAACGGGGGTTCTCGTTCCTCGACAGCCCGTCGACCGGTGTCCCGCCGGAGGTCAGGGCCTCGGGCGGGACGCCGGCCGGGAGCGGGTCGAGCCCGGTCACAGCTCCAGGGACAGCACCGTGGGCAGGTCGACGGACGACCGGCCGACCAGCACCTCGTGCGTCCCGGCCGGCACGTGCCAGGCCGACGCGGCAGTGTCCCAGCGGGCGAAGGCGTGCTCGTCCAGGACGACGGGGACGTCGGCGGACTCCCCCGGCGCGAGCCGCACGCCGGTGAACCCGGCCAGCCGGGCATCGACCTCACCGGGACCGCGCACGTAGACCTGGACGACCTCCCGCCCGGTGCGCCGGCCGGTGTTGGTGACACCGGCGGTCACCCCGACCCGTCGTGCGGCTCCGTCGCCGGTGGTGGTCAGCCGGGCGGCGCCGTGCTGCCACGTCGTCCAGCCGAGACCGGAGCCGAAGGCGAACCGCGGGGTCACCCCCGTCCGCTGCAGGTGGCGGTACCCGGTGGGCTCGGTGGCCGTGTAGTCCAGGGCCAGGTCGTCGTCGAGCTGCTCGCCCCACGTCGACCGGTCCTCGTCCCGGTGGGTCACGGTCACCGGCATCCGTCCGGCGGGCTCGGCGTCGCCGGCCAGGACGGCCGCCAGCGCCTCGCCGAAGCCCTGCCCGGGCAACCACGCGTACAGCACGGCGGCCACGCCGTCCGCCCACGGCGCGTCCACCGGCCGGCCGGCATTCAGGACGACGAGGGTGCGCGGGTTCACCGCGGCGACCGCGCGGATCAGCTCCACCTGCTCCACCGGCAGACCCGACGACGGCAGGTCGCGGCTCTCCCGCGAGGTCTCCAGCACGTCGCCGACCACGAGCACGACGGCGTCGGCCGTCGAGGCGGCGGCCACGGCCTGCTCCAGCGCGCCGGCCGGCTGGGGTGGCAGACACCCGACCGTGAGCGCCTGCACCCGGGCACCGGCCGAGACCATCTCGACGACGACCGTCACCGGGACACCGGCGGTCAGGTCGACCCCGCCGGTGGTCATCTCCGCCCGGGCCACCTGCCCCATGACGTCACCCGGCTCGGGCGCGGGCCGGCGCGCGACCACCGTTCCGTCGACGGACACCGTGGTCGCCCCGGAGCCGCCACCACCGAACAGGTGCCGGCCGCTGGACTCGGGGGTGAAGACGGCCGTCAGCCGGAGAGACCCGGGCTCGGTCGTCGGTCCGGCACCCGGAACCGAGCCGAACCAGGCGAAGGCGGAGTCACCGCGGACCTCGGTGAGCACCGGGGCGCCGTCGCGGACGTGCTCGAGCAGGACCCCCGGGGTGCCGTCCGGTGTCGTGACAGCGAAGGAGCCGAGCGGCTCGGGACGGGTCCGGGCCACACCGGGCTCGTGCACCACCTCGCAGGAACCGCCGAACCGGGCCCGCACCGCGTCCAGCGGCGTCGCGACGTCCCCGGCCGGGCGCACCCGGCCGAAGGTGGCGCCCTGGTAGGCGGGCCGCGCCGCGTTCGGGCCGATGACCGCCAGCCGGCCGAGGGACGACGGGGTCAGCGGCACCAGGTCGCCGTCGTTGCGGAGCAGGACGAAGGACGCCGTGGCGACGTCGGCGAGCAGACCGGGGGCCTCGTCGGCGGGGACGTGCGCCTCCGGGGCGGTCGCCTGCCGCTGCGACCCCGCCAGGGCACCGACCCGGTCGGCCAGGCGCAGCAGCCGGGTCACCGAGTCGTCCACCCGCTGCTGGGGCACGGCGCCGGCGGCGACCGCGTCGGCCAGCCGGGGCCCGAGGTGGATCGCCGGGCCGGGCATCTCCAGGTCCAGGCCGGCGAGTGCCGGGCCCAGGGTGTCCTTGAGCGCGAAGTAGTCCGAGACGACCAGGCCGTCCCAGCCCCACTCCTCCTTCACGATGCGCAGCAGCTCGGGGTGGGCCGTGCACGGGACGCCGTTGAGCCGGTTGTAGGCGGCCATCACCGCCCACGCGCCCGCGTCCCGCAGAGCGAGCTCGAACGGGCGCAGGTACACCTCGCGGAGGGTCGCGTCATCGACCCTCGCGCTCATCCGCTGCCGCTCGGTCTCGGTGTCGTTCGCGACCAGGTGCTTGGGGCACGAGGCCACCCCCTGGCTCTGCAGGCCCGTGACGAAGGACGCGCCCAGCACGCCGGCCAGCATCGGGTCCTCGGAGTACATCTCGAAGGTCCGCCCGGACAGGCCGGTCCGCGCCAGGTTGAGGTTCGGCGCGTAGACCGCGGCGTAGCCCCGGCGCACCGCCTCCGAGCCCTGCGCGAGGGCCACCGCCCGGACCCGCTCGGGGTCCCAGGTGGCGCCGAGCGCGGTGCCGCAGGGCAGCAGCAGCGCGGTCTCGCGCTCGTCGAAGGTGTGGCTGACCAGCCCGAGGGGACCGTCGCCCATGATCATGGTCGACAGACCCGCCTCGGGTGCGGGCAGCGTGCTCCACCCGCTCTCCCCCGCGGTCAGCTCGGCCCGGCGTTGCGGGTCCAGCCGGGACAGCGCCGCCGGGACGAGGTCGTCCCGCGTGTCCGGGAGCGCGGTCACCGCGAGGTGAACTTCGGCATGACGTCGGTGGAGAACAGCTCCATGGAGCGCTTGCCCCACGCCACCCGCTCCGGGGTCAGCGTCCCGCCGAGGAAGCCGCCCAGGATGTTGCCGATGCCGACGTCGCGGACCTCGGCGAGGTGGTCGGCGACGGTGGACGGGCTCCCCCACAGGCACCAGGTCTTCTGCCAGCCGGGGTTGCGGCCGTCGTGCACCGGCCCGAGCTCGACGCCACTGATCTGCTCGGCGGCCTTGTTGGCGGCGTGCTCGCGCTCCACGGCGGCCTGGTAGAGGTCGATGATCTGGCCGAACTCGTCCTCGGCCTGGGCGTCGGTCTCCGCCACGTGCACGTGCTGGTAGGTGTGGGTGGTCCAGTCCAGGGCGAAGTCGACGCGCTCCTGCGGGTGCCCGGCGGCCTCCAGCGCCTCGCGGTAGGCGGTGAAGTAGCGGCGCAGGTGCGGGAGCGGGTCGCCGTCGTCAAGCGTCGGCGGCGTGAAGGCCGGGATGAAGGCCGGCTGGCCCTTCTCCGCGGCCCGCTGGACGCTGGCCGGGCGGAGCGCGACCGACATGATCTGCGGCCCGTCGGGCGACCAGGCCGCCGGCGCGATGCGGGAGACGACCGCGCCCTTGTAGTGCCCGTTGTCGAAGACCACCGGCTCGTCCCCGGGCTGCTTGGCCCACAGCTGCTCGACGATGGAGATGTTGGAGTCGGTGAGGGTCTTGGTGTCCTTGTAGTTGACGCCGAGACCGATCATCTCCTCCGGCGTGGTCCCGGAGCCGATGCCCACCAGGACCTTGCCGTCGGTCAGCTGGTCGATCAGGTTGAGCCGCTCGGCGAACCGGACCGGGTGGTGCAGCGGGATGGTCTGCACCGAGAAGCCGAAGTACAGCCGGGGCAGCTTGGCCGCCAGGTAGGCGGCGAACATCATCGGGTCGCTGGCCGGGGGCGCGTACCCGGTGAAGTGGTGGTCGGGCAGGAAGACGGCGTCGAAGCCGAGCCGCTCGGCGTCCACGGCGTTGGCGACCATCGCGTCCATGACCGTGCGGTCCTCGGCCGGGCCGGCCGAGCGGGTCGTGAGGAAAGCGGAGAAGTGCACGTCGACCTCCAGGTCGGGTGGGCGGGGTGGGCGAGCTGGGTGGGCGGGTGGGTCGGCGGGACGTCAGGTGCTGAGCAGGTCCGAGGCGCGGGCCGCCCCGGCGAGCAGGCGGTCCAGGCAGGACCGCAGACGCTGCGGCGTCTCGGACCCGATGAAGCCGATGAGGTGGAAGCTGAGCAGGACCGAGCCGTCCGCGCCGCGCACGGGGGCGGCCAGCGACGCCACGTCGGTGAGCTGGTCGAAGGGGGTGTGCAGCCGGGGCTCCGGAGCCCGCTGCTGCATGCGGCGCAGCACCTCGGCCACCCCGTCGGGCCGGTCGTGGTCGACCACGGACCGCTCGAAGAGCTCGGCGTCCTGCTGCCCGGTCGTGACCTGGTAGCCCAGGGAGCGCACCGCCTCGAGCTCCGCCATCGCGACGGCGGGGTCGCTGGTCCCGGTGAGCCGCCGGCCACGGTCCAGCCAGGCCATCTGCTCGACCGTCCCGGCCCAGGCCACGAACAACGGCGCGATGGGCGCGGCCAGCGGGAACGCGGTGCCCACGCGGGTGTCGCTGCCCCCCGGGGCGGCGCCGATGCCCGCCGCGGCCAGGGCGACCACCGAGTTGCCGACGGCGGCACTGACCAGGCACTCCAGGCCGAGGTCCCGGGAGACCGTCTCCGCCTCGGGACGGACCAGGTCGGCCAGCCGCAGCTGGTCGGCGAACTCGGGACGCTCGGTCTGGATCGAGGGCAGGTGCGGGGACCCGTAGCCACCCCGGACGAACAGCAGTGGCAGGCCGGCGTCCTCCGGGACGCCCAGGTCGCGGACCCGGCCGAGGACCATGTCGTGGTCACCGGCGGGCAGCACGGCGTCGACGTCGCAGTCGACCCACAGCACGGTCCCGGCCAGCCGGGGGCTCCCGCCCGCCGTGTCCCCGGCCCCGTGGACGTCGAAGCGGTCGGTGGCCTTGGTGACGAAGGCGCGGCAGACGTGCTCCTGCCCCGCGCCGAGCACGTTGACGCAGAAGCGGCCGGCGGCCTGGATCAAGGGCCAGGTGCTGCTGGTGCGGTCGGGCAGGAAGCCGACCAGCGGCGGGTCCAGGGACACCGAGGTGAAGGTGCCGACGACCATGCCGACCGGCGTGCCGTCGTCCTGGCGGGCGGTGATCACCGCGACCCCGGTCGGGTACCGACCCAGCGCGCGTCGGAAGTCCCGTGCCGCCAGCGGCGTCTCGGTCACCATGGCCCCCAGATCAGATTTAGAATCCGTGTTCTGATCTGACTGTAGGTGGCCTGGGCCACAGGGTCAACACCCTCCGTGCAGCCGGTCCCGCGCGCCGCGCCGTCCTCTTGCCAGGTGCTTGAGAGTTGAAGATCCTGGGCGCACCGAGCCGATCACCACCGGACAGGGGGACCCCCGTGGCACACGTGAGCATCATCGGCACCGGCACCATGGGCCAGGCCATCGCCGGGGTCGTCCGGCAGGGCGGTTCCACCGTCGAACTGCTGGGCTCGGCCGACACCGACCAGCCGGTCACCGGCGACGTCGTCGTCCTGGCCGTCTACTACGGCGCCGTTCCCGACGTGATCGCCCAGCGCGGCGAGCAGCTCGCCGGCAAGGTCGTCGTCGACATCACCAACCCGATCGACACCGCGACGTTCGACGCCCTGGTCGTCCCGCCCGACGGCTCCGCCGCCGCGGAGATCGCCGCACGACTGCCCCGGTCACGCGTCGTGAAGGCGTTCAACACGACCTTCGCCGCCACCCTGGCCGCCGGCGCCCTCGGCGATCAGCCGACGACCGTGCTCATGGCCGGGGACGACGAGGAGGCCAAGTCGGCGCTGGCCGAGATCGTCACCGGCGCCGGCCTGCGGGCCCTCGACGCCGGTTCGCTGCGCCGGGCCCGCGAGCTGGAGGCGCTCGGCCTCCTCCAGATCACCCTCGCGGCCGGGGAGAAGATCGGCTGGACCGGCGGCTTCGCCCTCGTCCCCCGCTGAGCCGGCCGCCCAAGATCCCCGGCGTCCGACCGCCCCGAGGGGCCACAATGGCCACTTCGGCCCCGGGTCGTTCAGAGCGGCTCGGACAGCGCCGCCAGCGCATGGCCGGTGAGCTGGTGGTGCAGCGTCGGGTCCGCAGGCGGGTCGACCTCCCAGCGGGACAGCTGCAGCGACGTTTCCACCACCAGCCGGCAGCGCTCGAACCGGCGCTCGGTGAACGCCTGCAGGGCCGCTTCCACGGTGCCGCCCCGGCCCAGTTCCTCGGTGAGCACCACCGAGTCCTCGATCGCCATGCCGACGCCGTAGGCGATGTGCGGCGTCGTGGTGTGCGCGGCATCGCCGATGAGCACCACCCGGCCGCGGTGCCAGGGCGGTGGCAGCAGCATCGCGGCCAGCGCGCGGTGGTCGACGTCCGGCCGCAGCCGCTCGGCCACCAACGGGACCAGCCCGCCGAACGGCGTCAGCCGCTGGCGCAGCGCGGCCAGCCGTTGACCCTCCGGTACACGGGGGCCGCCGTCATCGGGCTGCAGGAACCACAGGTAGAGCTCGTCGTCGGCGATCGGGACGAGGCCGACCCGGCCCCGCGGGCCCAGGTCGGTCAGCAGGTAGCGGTCGACCTCGGCCGGCCGGGGCGCCGACACCCGCCAGATCAGCTGCCCGGCCCGCGTCGGCTCCGGCGCCGCCGGCAGCACCATGGCCCGGACGGTCGAGTGCAGGCCGTCGGCGCCGACGACGAGGTCGAACCGCTCGGTGCTGCCGTCGGTGAGATCGGCCTCGACGCCGCCCCCGAGATCGCGCAGGTCGGTGACCGACGTCCCGTAGCGGATCTCCGTGCCCTGCGTCGCGGCGAGCGCCTCGCTCAGGATGCCGGCCAGCGCGACCCGGGAGATGGCGACCATCGGCGGCGTCCCCGGGACCAGCGGCTCGGTGACCACCCGGTGGACGACCGTGCCGTCGGGCGCGCAGATGTCCACCGCCTCGTGCGAGAAGCCCCGTTCGACGACCGGGGCCAGCAGGCCCAGGGTGTGCAGCGCGCGCAACGGCGAGTTCTGCAGCGCCAGGCCGATGCCGACCGGCCGGTCGGTCTCCTCCCGCTCCAGCACCAGCGCCTCGACACCGGCCCGGCCGAGCGCGATGGCCGCCGTCGTCCCGGCCGGTCCGCCGCCGACGACGAGCGCCCTCACGCCGGCACCTCCAGGACCACCGGCCCGGTCAGGCCGGCGGTCTGCACCGGTGCATCGGCGGCGTACACGCCCGCCACCGGGGCGAAGACCTCTCCGGTCGGCGCCGCCGCCTCGGCGATCAGCCGGTTCATCCAGGCGTTGGCCACCTCGACCTCGATGGTGTTCCGCCCCGGTCGCAGTGCACCGGTGACGTCGATCCGCCAGGGCGCCGTCCAGACGATGCCCCGGTCGGTGCCGTTGACCCCCACCCGGGCCAGGTCGCCGACCTCGCCGAGGTCGAGGACCGCCGGCCCGTCGACCGGCCCGTCGAGGTGGACCTCGGTCGTGTAGGTGCCGGTCCCGGCGAACCCGGCCGCGGCGGGCCCGAGACCGGTCCACGGCCGGGGCCCGTCGGTCAGCACGGTCTCCAGGACGCCGGGCAGGGTGAGCCGCCACTCGCCGTCCAGCGGTCGCCGCACGACCGGACGGGACGGCGGCTCCGGGGGGTCGTCGGGGACGACGAACAGCGACCCGAGCGGTGGCAGGTCGACCCGCTCGCCCAGTGGAACGCGGGTCAGGGTGACCGGGTCCCAGCCGGCGAGCGGCGCACCCGTCGCCGTCTGCAGGGTCACCGTCACCGGCTCGGGCAGCGGGTTGGCCAGGAACACCACCTCCCCGGCCGGGGTCCGCCGGCCGATCCGCAGCAGCTCGGCGCCGTCGACGGTGAGCGGCGCCGGTCTCAGCGCTGCGGCGAGGTCGACGTCCGACACCCGGCCGGTGCCCCACAGCCGGTCGCACAGCGCCGCGTGCTCGGCGTCGTCGTCGGCGAGGGACGGCGACCCGGCCGGCCGCCGGCCGATGACGGTGGCCCCGGCCTCGACCAGCGCGGACAGGCAGCGCAGCGCGCGCACGGTCATCCGCTCGCTGGAGCCGCCGAGGTACAGCACCTGGTAGCGGGTCTCCCCCGCCGTCAGGTCGCCGTCCTCGACCGCGAACCGGTGCTCCAGCCCGTCCAGGTCGACGTAGTCGACGTCGAACCCGGCGGGGACGGTGCGGTCGGGCTCGTCGCCGAACAGCGCCGTCAGCGGTGCCTCCTCACCGACGAACACCGCGACGTCGACGGCGGGCACGCCCTGGTTGAGCAGCCAGGAGCACCGCGCCAGGTAGTCGACCCACGGACCGGCGAGGTCGGCCCACGGCTCGGTGCGGATGAACGCCTGGCCGAGGAACGGGGCCAGACCGATCCCGGGCGGCGGCACCTGTGTCGGCTGGTGCGGCGAGGTGTGCAGGCAGAACCGGGTGACGCCGAGGGCCAGCTCGAGGTCGGCGACGTGCTTGAGCCGCCGCGGGGTGTAGCTCCACGGCCGGTGGAAGGCGGTCATCGACTCGGCGCCGGTGAACGCCTTGCCGTGCACGTGCGCCACCGAGGAGGCGCCCTTGAGGTCGGCCAGGTAGGTCGGCGCCGGCCGGCCGGTGCCGGCGTCGAACATCCACATCGCGCCCATCGGCACGTCGGCGTGGCTGCGCATGGCCAGGTCGTCGCCGAGCTGCGGGCGGTGGTCCTCCAGCGCCTCGGCGTAGTAGCTCAGGCCCCGGGCGTGCGCCTGGGCGGCCAGCATGCCGTAGTACTCACCGGCCACGAGGTCGGCGATGGTGCGCCGGTGGTCGTGCAGGAACCGGTCGGTGCGGGCGGTGTCGCCGACGACCAGCCCGGCCAGCGCCGGCAGCCACGGCAGCGGGTCGTAGCCGCGCAGCTCGGTGAACCGCTCGCGCAGCCGCTCGGTGGCGTTCTGCGCGCCGGACTCGATGCTGTCGCTGAGCAGCGCATCGAGGTCGGCGCCGTCGAACAGCGCCAGGTAGGTGTCCAGGTAGCGGCGCACCGGGTCGCCGTCGAGCTTGTCGACCTCCAGGCCGGTCGCCTCGGCCGGTGCCGGGCCGTTGGTCTGGCCGGTGAGCGACATGCCGAGGCGCAGCACGCGCCAGCGACCCGGGGGTGCATGCCAGCGCAGCACGCCGTCGGCGTCCAGCTGCCCGGTCAGGTCGACCACGGTGCCGGGGTCGATCGCCGGACCGGGCGCCGCCGGGTCGGTGTCCAGGGCGTAGTAGTCCGGCGCGGCGGCGAAGCCGGCCTTCAGCTCCGCCTGATGCACCCGCCCGCCGGCGAACAGCGAGAACTCCGAGACCCCGAACTCCGACACCCGGCGCAGGACCGGCGGCAGCCGCACGCCCTCGGCGAGCCGGGGCAGCGCCGTCTCCGCGGACTCGCCGGTCAGCACGAGACGGAACCGGCGGGCGGTGACCGGGGCGAAGGCGACCGTGCGCACCGGCACGGCCTTCGCCGGGTCCTCCGGCGCGGCCAGCTCGGCGACCACCCGGTAGGTGCCGTCGTCGTCGCCGGCCTCCAGCACCGCCGTCGGCGGTGGCGCGGCGCCGAAGCCGCGCGGCCCGGGCAGGCCGACGGTGACCGCGGCGACGGTGACCGGCTCGTCGAAGACCTGCTCGAGCCAGGCGGTCGACCGGCCGTCGGGGTCGCGCGGCAGCGACACGGAGCAGGCGTAGCTGCCGTCGAGCAGCGCCGACCAGTCCCCCAGCGGCGCCGAGCCCGTGACGGAGGACGGCGCCAGCGGCTGTGCGACCTGGTCCGCCGGGACAGCGAGGGTCACCCAGTCCCGGGCGAACCGGTGGGCGTCGGGGTCGGCGCCCCAGCGCGGGCAGTCCTGGTACGGCCCCGCGACGTCCGGCAGCGGCGCCAGGATCTGCTCCACCGCGCCGCCGCCGTCCACGACCGTCTCGGACCAGACCACCTTCTTCATCGCGTCGGCCGGCTCCACCCACGGCCCGCCGGCCGCACTCCAGCCCGCGGAGGTCGCGACGGCGAACTCCAGGCCCAGCCGCTGCGCGGTCTCCGTTGCCAGCCGGACGGCGTCCCGCCACTGCGCCGACCCGTGCTCCACCAGTTCCGGCACGACCTGGGGCGTGCCCATCCCGCCGTAGAAGAGCTGCACGCCGCGGACGCCGACCCGGTGCAGCCACTCCAGGTCGAGCACGATCCCCTCGGGGTCGACGTTGCCGTCCATCCAGTGCCACCAGGCCCGCGGGCGCGCGTCGTCCGGCGGGTCGCAGAAGCCGCACCAGAGGTCCTCGAGCGTCATGCCCGGCCTCGCTCGTGCGCCCGGAGCCGGGCCAGCAGGTCGCCGAACAGCAGCCGGGTGTCGACGTCGGTGTAGACGCGCCGCTCTCCCCGACCACCCTCGGCGGTGCTGCTGGTCCACCGGCTGGACTCCACGGTCAGTGCCGTGACCAGCACCGGCGGGCTGTCGCCGAGCGGCCAGGTGCCGCCGATCCGGGCCCACTCCGGCGGGTCGGTGAAGTGCTCCCACAGCCAGTGCCCGAGCTGCCCGGTGGTGCCCAGGTCGTGTTCCAGCTCGGCGACGGAGTACGCGCAGCGCCGGTAGGTCTCCACCGGGAACGACTGGACGTCGAGGTCGGCCTGGGCTAGCACGTAGGCCGCGGCGTCCGGGTCGGTGTCCCGGTTGTACTCGAAGCCGGCGTCCAGCGACCCGCCGATCCAGACCAGCGTCATCCGGCCCGCGATGTCCGGCGCCTGGCGCAACGCCTGGGCGACGTTGGTGAGCGGTCCACCGCAGACCACGTACAGCGGCAGGTCGTCGTCCCGCCGGGCCTCGGCGACGATCGCGTCGGCCGCCGCGGACGCGCTGCCGTCTCCAAACGGCTCCTCGCTGCCGGCATGGACCGGCGGCGGGGCTGCGCCGCCCACCACGGCGAGCAGCTCCCTTGCCAGGGCCGCGCCGTCCGCCGCCCGCGGCAGCGGTCCGGGGAACTCGGAGCTGAGGAAGGAACTGGTCACCGCGACGACCCGGTTGGCCGGTGAGAGCAGGTGGTGGGCGAGGGCCACGAGACCGTCCGGGTCGCCGGACCAGTCGTTGTCCAGCACCACCCGGCAGTGCTCGGCGACCCGCAGGGTCGGGCCGGCCGGACCGGAGGTCTGCTGCACGGTCACCTCAATAATTAGAATCGACGTTCTGAATGGACGCTAGGGTGTCCCGGACCACAGGTCAACGGAGTGCCGGGCGACGGGCACCGTTCGGTGTAGCGCGGCGGCGAGGAAGTCGACCGAGCGGCGGACGATCGCGTCGGCATCGGGGTAACCGTCCCACCCGTGCTGCGCGCCGGGGACCGGCTCGAGCCGGACGTCGGCGCCCACCCCCTGCAGCGCGTCGGCGAGCAGCTCGCTCTGCGCGTACGGCACCACGGTGTCGGCCGTGCCGTGCAGCAGCAGGAACGGCGGCGCACCGGCGGACACGTGCGACACCGGGCTGACCGCCTCCCGGGTCGCGGCGTCCACCCCGTCGAGGAGGACGTCCAACGGCGGGACGAGTGCCTCCGGCGGCACGGCAGCCACCTCCGTGGGCGGTGCGAACCGGGGCATCGCCTCCGCGGAGGACACCCCGTACCAGTCGACCACCGCGGCGACGGCGCTCGACGGGCCGATCACGCCGACGTCCCCGTCGAGGTCCGGGCGGTCGGCGGTGAGGGCCACCAGCGCGGCCAGGTGACCGCCGGCCGACTCACCGGCGATCCCGACCCGGCCGGCGTCGAGGCCCAGCTCGTCGGCGTGGTGCCGCAGCCAGCGGACCGCGGCCTTGGCGTCGTGCAGTTGGGCGGGGAACGGTGCCTCGCGGGCGTGCCGGTACTCGATGGTCGCCATCGCCAGGCCCGCGGCGAGCAGCTCCTCGACGAGCTGCCCGGGACGCAGCCCCGGCGGGAGCAGCCGGCGGTTGCCGGCCATCCACGCCCCGCCGTGCACCCAGACCACGACCGGTGCCGGGCTCGGTGCGGCGGGCACCCACAGGTCCAGCTCCAGCACCCGGTAGCCGGGCACCGCCGCGTACACCGCATCCCGGTGGTGGCGGGCGCCGTCGTCCCGGCGGGTCGGCTCCGGCGGTGGGAGGTAGCGGGCCGCCAGGTCGTTCGGGACCGTCTCGGTCACGCCGACGCCCACGGCTGCGGGTCGACGGCCCCACCGCCGACCACCGACGGGTCGTCCGCGCCCAGGTAGGAGAAGGACCGGACGAGCACGCTGCCGGAGCTGCTGGCGACCCCGGCCATCCGGCCGGTCATCCCGCCGGCGACCTCGGTGGACAGGTAGCGGCCGTCGACCTCCCCGAGGGCGGTGAACGTGCCGTCCAGCACGACGCCGGCGAGCACCCGGTCCGGGCCGCGGGCGGTGGAGAACTCGTGGCCCTGCGACGGCAGCGCCCGCAGCTCGAGCTCCGCCTCGCCGGACAGGTCGGCCCGCCCGAGCTCGTGCCGGACGTCGCCGACGGCCCAGACCGCCCGCACCGTGCCGTCGGAGACCTCGAGGTCGAGGGCGTGCCGCGGGTCGATGCGCAGCGACAGGCCACCGGTGCCGGTCACCGCTAGCCGGGCGCGCACCACGGCGAACAGGTGCTCCTGCCGGCGGCCGACGAAGACCGGCCCGTCCCCGGAGGCGGTCAGCCGCCAGCCGTCGTCCTCGCTGGTGACGACCTCGCCGAGGTGGCAGGACGCCCCGACCCAGGACGCCGGCAGCCGGCCGCCCTCGACGGTCTCGGCCACGGCCCCGGTGCCGGCGGTGGGCTGGAGGTGGTCGGTCAGCACCGGCCAGCCGTCGGTCCAGACGACCTCGTCGGCGAAGGTCTCCCGGCCGAGCACGTGCCACTCCGGGCTGGAGCCGCGAGCCCGGATGCCGTGGTAGACGATCGCCCAGCTGCCGTCGGGACGCTCCACCAGGTCGGCGTGGCCGGTGTTCTGGACGAGAGCTGCGGAACCCCGGGCCGTCAGCACCGGGTTGGCCGGGTTGCCCTCGAACGGGCCCTGCGGGGAGCGGCTGCGCGCGATGGTGACGGCATGGCCGCGCTCGGTGCCGCCCTCGGCGATGAGCAGGTACCACCACTCGCCGATCCGGTAGAGGTGCGGGCCCTCGGGGAACTTGCCGCCGGTGCCGGTCCAGATCTGGCGCCGCTCGGTGAGCACCTCGCCGGTGCGCGGGTCGATCACCGACTGGACGATGCCCTCGCCGCCCTGCGGGCCGAACCCGGCGTAGCTCATCAGGCAGGTGCCGTCGTCGTCCCAGGCCAGGTCGGGGTCGATGCCCATCGCCGACGGGATCCGCACCGGCTCCGACCAGGGCCCGGCCGGGTCCTCGGCGTGCACCAGCAGCTGGCCGCCGTCGTCGGACCAGTTCGTGGTGATCATCCAGAACCGGCCGTCGTGGTGCCGCAGCGTGGGGGCGAACACACCCCCGGACGGGCCGGCCTTGGACACGTCGAGCTGGGACGGGCGGTCCAGCGCGTTGCCGATCTGCTCCCACGAGCGCAGGTCGGTCGAGGCGAAGACCGGCACGCCCGGCGCGTACTCGAAGCTGGAGTTCGCCAGGTAGTAGGTGCCGCCGACCCGGCAGATCGAGGGGTCGGGGTGGAAGCCGGGGATGACGGGACGCTGGGTCATGGTCGGCCTCCGATGGGGGTGCGCAGCAGGGTGATCCGGGCCGCGCCGAGGTCGTCGATCGGGATGACGTGCAGCCGCTCGTCGCCGTTGAGCAGCCGGCCGTCGGACCAGCGGCCGTCCTCGAAGCGGAGCTCCTGCACCTGATCGAACTCGACCGTCTGCCCCGGCGCGCTGACGTCGACGGTGACGCCCTGACCGACGAGCAGGAACGTGTCGTCCCCCTCGGCGATGAGGAGGCCGAACGGCCGGGTGTCCCGCGGCGCCGGCGGCCCGGCCGCCCCGCCGGTCTCACTGGGCGGCGGCGGTGGTGGTGGCGGTGGCTGGACGCCGGCGTCGAGCAGCATCCGGCCGAGCAGGGCGCGGGAACCGCGCGCGGTCACCTCGAGCCCACCGAGCGAGAAGGTCGCCTCGGGGTCGTCCCCGTCCAGCAGGATGCCGGCGATCCGGCCCTCGGCCTGGGCCGCGGCGATGGCCGGGGCGAGCGGGCGGAGGAGGGCGTAGGCGCGGGCCAGCTGGCTGTCGAGGCGGCCGTCCTCGATGCCGAAGACCGAGAAGCCGAGCGCCCGGTGGTGACCGAGGGCCCAGAACAGGCTGCCCGTCCGGAACCGGGTCTCCGGGATGAACAGCGGGTTGTCCGGGCGGTCGTAGTCGGCCATCGCCGATTGCGCGTCGTCGACGTAGATGTCCGGGGCGAGCAGGTCCAGCGACGGGGCGGCCGCCTTCCACACGTCCAGCACCCGCGAGGTGGGCCCGCCGCTGGGGTACTCCCCCGCCCGGGACTGCCCCGGCTGCGGCCCGAGCCAGGCGTTGACGTACATCGGCAGCGGCGTGACGGCCTTGCCGGCCGCCGCCAGCTCCTCGGCGTGGCGGGCGAAGGCCCAGGCCATGAAGACCTCCTCGGCCTCCCAGCCGGCGCCGAGGACCTCCGCCCACGTGCCCGCCGTGCGCCGGCCGTTCCGGGCCCACAGCTCCGCGAGCTCCGGGCGCAGCCGGTCGGCGTGCTCCTCCAGGTGGGCCACGAGCTCCGCCGGCACCTGCTGCTGCCAGACCTCGTCGGCGGCGGGTGACCGGTCCCGGCTGTCGCCGAGCAGCCCGACCTCGTTCTCCACCTGCACCATGACGACGACGTGCTCGGGATCGGCCACCGCCAGGTGGTGCATCAGGGCTCCGAAGGCAGCGCGGTCGGCGGCCAGCAGCTCGGGTGAGAAGACCGACAGGACCGGCTTGGGCATCGCCCCTGGGTAGCTGAACACCTGGTGCATGCCCGGGTCGACGACCGCGCGGGGGAAGCGGGCGGGGTCCGACCGCACCCATCGCGGGGCGTAGGTCGACGCGGCGTTCTTGAACGCGCCGAACCAGATCAGCACCAGGTGCAGGCCGCGGTCCCGCGCGGCGCCGAGCTGGGCGTCGACGGTGGTGAAGTCGAACGTCCCCTCGACCGGTTCGACCTGCGCCCAGCTGGCGCTGCCGATGACCGTGCCGGCGTGCATGTCCGCGACCTGGTCGACCACCCGGCGCAGGTGCTCGGGGTCCGAGGCCGCCGAGTTGTGCAGCTGACCGCCGAGCAGCAGCGTCGGCTCGCCGTCCACCACCAGCTGCGCGCCGCCGTCCGTGGCCCGCAGGGTGGGCACCGGCCGGGTCACCGCCGGGCCGCGAGCGAGCGGAGCAGCGCGTGCTGGCGGCGGACCTGGTCTCGCCCGCGGCCGGGCTCCCGGCGCCCCTCGTACTCGCTGGACAGCCAGCCGGACCAGCCGGCGTCGGTCAGGGTCGGGATGATCTCGCCCCACGGGACGTGCAGGTCGTTCAGGTCGTCGTCCACCTCGGCGAACTTGGCCTGGATGAAGTGCACGTGCGGGAGCACCTCGGCCAGGTCGGCCATCGGGACGGCGAGCGGCCGGAGGTGCTCGGGCAC
The DNA here is from genome assembly GCA_000620205.1 of Geodermatophilaceae bacterium URHA0031. Lineage (GTDB taxonomy): Bacteria > Actinomycetota > Actinomycetes > Mycobacteriales > Geodermatophilaceae > Modestobacter. Next base: position 209,423 of record JHVP01000004.1, read on the forward strand.
CTCGTCGCCGTCGCCGGACTCGATCTCCTCCGACAGCTCGAGCACCGGTGCGGTGTTGAAGATGCCGGTGTCGATGAGCAGCTTGAAGTGCTCGGTGCCGGTCTTCTCGATGAAGTCGACGTAGCCCTGGGTGACCGGGTGCTTGATCGGCGTGGGCGCGTGGATCTCCGGGCAGATGACGACGTCCAGCTCGGCGGCCAGGTCCAGCGACCGTTCGACGGCCTCGGTCCAGATCGGGTGCGGGTCCAGCTCCCACGAGGTGACGCCGAACTTCGGGCGCACCGAGGTGAAGCCCAGCTCCTTGGCCAGCCGCAGGTCCAGCCGGATCTGCTCGGCCCCCTCCTCGGCGGTCAGGTCCCGGTCACGCCACCGGGTCGTGTCCACCCAGGACCCGTAGTTGGTGGCCGTGAGGCCGTAGCGCTCCAGCAGCCCGTGCCACTCGTCGATCCACGCCGCGGACGGCGCCGGGTAGTTCGGGATGTTGCCCTCGCCGAGGATCTCGATGCCGGTGGCGCCCAGGTCGGCGATGTCGGCGAACACGTCCTCCAGCGTCATCGAGGTGTAGACGTCCTGCGTGTAGCTGTAGGTCGAGACCCCGAACTTGAGACCGCCGTCCGGGACCGGCGGCACGATGACACCCGTACCGGCCGAGGTGAACGGCGTGCGGGAGACCATCGGCGGGAAGTAGGACCGGCGCAGGTGCACGACCACCTCGAGGGTGTGCACGCCGACGGACAGCCCGCCGGGCATCGGCACGGTGATGGTCGCCGGCTCGTCGAGCTGCCAGCGGACGTCGGTCGAGGCCCGCAGCTCCTCGAGGGTGAACGTGCGGCCCTGCAGCGTCCACAGCGGCACGTGCTCGGGGATCCGCTCGCCGTCGACGACCACGTCGATGCCGTCGAGCAGGCTGGCCGCGACCCCGCGGTAGTTGGGGTTGCGCAGCTGGAACTGGAAGCCGGTGACCCGGCCGTCCTCGAGCACGTTGCGGAACCCGCGCCCCTGGATGACTGCGACGTCGAGCATGGTCACTTCTCCTCTTCGGTGAGCGTGCGGGCGATGTCGCGGGCGCCGGCGACGGCGAGGGCGACCGAGGTGAGGGTGGGGTTGCAGGCGGTGGCGGTCGGGATGACGCCGTTGCCGGCGACGTAGAGGCCGTCGACGCCCCACACCTGGGAGGTCGGCGAGCAGACCGAGGTGCCGTCGTCGGTCGCGCCCATCCGGGTGGTGCCCTGGTAGTGCAGCGAGGCGCCGGGCGGGAAGGTGAGCGGGTCGCCACCGAGCGGCTCGCCGAGAGCGGCGGCCACCTGCTGCACCGTCGCCCGGGCCGCGGCGATCGACGCGTGGTCGCGCTCGGTGAGCCGGTAGTGGATGCGCATCGCCGGCATGCCGTAACCGTCGACCGCGGCCGGGTCGAAGTCCACCCGGTCGGACTCCTGCAGGTCCTTGGCGCAGAACCAGCCCAGGCCCACGATCGACCCGGGCGTCGGGACGTCGTCCGGCGCCAGCGGCACCGGCGAGGCGTCCAGCTGCATGACCTGGCCGTGGAAGGGCTCGGCATCGGTGAACGGCACCCAGCTCACCCCGCTCTGCGGCACGATCTCGGGCTCGTCGCGTGGGTCCACCTCCTCGGCCGCCGCCGTGCCCACGTCGCGCAGCCGGACGGCGAAGACCGTCTGCGGCTGGTCGTTGAGGTACCGGCCCAGCGCCGCCGGCCGGACGCCGGAGGCCCAGAGCAGCTGCGGCGTGCGCAGCGCGTCGGCGGCCACCACCACGAACCGGGCCCGCACGACGTGCTCGTCACCGGTCTGCAGGTCGCGCACCCGGACCCCGGTGGCCCGGCCGTCGCTGACCAGCACCTCGGTCACCAGTGCCTCAGGGACCAGCGCGAAGTCCGGGTTGGCCCGGGTGACGTCGCCGAAGACGACGTCGGAGCCGGACCAGGTGACCCGCCCGTCGGGCTGCCGCTGCACCGCCAGCGGCATCGGGCCGACCCGGCGGTCCTCGGCGCGGGTCTCGTCCAGCGCGTCGCTGAGCCGCTTGCGCACCTCGGCGGCGAACGGCGCGTCGTCGAAGGCGTGCGTGTCCACGCTGAGCAACCGCTCCCCCTCGGCGAGCAGCTCGTCCAGGTCGGTGAGGAACGGGATCCGCTCGCTGTCACCCGGCCTGGGGCAGGCACCGGTCCAGTGCGCGCCCATGCCGCCGACGTTGGCCGACATCGCCGCGCCGGGCAGCCCGTCCTCCCCCGGCTGCTGCCAGCCGGTCGGGAGCAGGAAGGTGCCGGGCCGGACCAGCCGGGGCACGTCGGTCGCGTAGCCCTCCAGGGTGTCGGTTGGGGTGTCCTCGGCCAGCGGCTGCGGCCCCTCGGAGAGCCGCTGCGCCCGGCCGCGCTCCTCGTCGTCGACGATGTTCTTCACGTGCACCCCGGGCGGGTCGGCCAGCAGCGGCCCGACCTCGAAGGTGGCGATGGTCGCGCCGGGGCACTGCTCGCTGAGGACGCGTGCGTACGCGGCGCCGCAGGGCCCGCTGCCGACGATCGCGACGTCGACGGTGTCAGGGAACGTGCGGGTCATGAGGGGGCGGTCCTTCGGTCCGGGAGGCGGGTGAGCGGTCACGGGGTCACGTCGACCCAGCTGCTGGTGCGGGAGGAGTCGAGGACGGCCTGCGTGACCCGGGCGGCGCGCAGACCGTCGGCGAAGGTCGGGAGTCCGTCGGGTGCCGGCCCGCCGAGGGCGGCGTGGGTGTCGGCGACGAAGGCGTCGAAGCAGTCCTGGTAGCCCTGCGGGTGGCCGGCCGGGACGACGGTGTAGCGGGCGGCGGCCGGGTGCTCGCTGGTACCGCGCAGCAGCTGCCGGTTCACCTCGCGGCCGCCGATCCACAGCGACTCCGGGCTCTCCTGGTCGAAGCACAGGCTCTCCGCCGCGCCGTCGAGGGAGAACCACAACCGGTTCTTCCGCCCTTGGCTGACCTGGCTGACGGTGAGGTTGCCGAACGCGCCGTGGTCGGTCTCGAAGAGCACCACGGCGGCGTCCTCGGTGGTCACCGGCCGGCTCCCGCGCTGGGGCACGGCGGTGATCGTGCGGGCCACCAGTCGGGTGATCCGGTGTCCGGAGACGAACTCGACCAGGTCGCACCAGTGCACGCCGATGTCGGCGAAGGCCCGGGACGGCCCGCCGGCCGCGGGGTCCACCCGCCAGTCGTCGTCGGTGTCCTCGGCGAGCCAGTCCTGGAGGTAGGAGCCGTGCAGCAGCCGCACCGGGCCGGCCGTGCCGTCGGCCACCCGGGCCCGGGCCTCCCGGACCATCGGGTAGAAGCGGTAGACGAACGGCACCGTGGCGGTCACCCCCGCCTCGGCGGCCAGGGCGACCAGCTCCGCGGCCTCGGCCGGGCTCACCGCCAGCGGCTTCTCGCAGACGACGTGCTTGCCGGCCGCGACCACCGCGCGCACCAGCGGGGCGTGGGTGGCGTTCGGGGTGCAGACGTGCACCACGTCGACGTCGGAGTCCAGCAGCTGGTCGAGGGTGTCGGCGGCGGACTCCGCCCCCAGCTCCTCGGCCGCGGCCTGCGACCGCTGCGGGGTCGAGGCGACGACGGCGGACAGGATCCCGCCGCTGCGGCGGATGGCGCGGGCGTGCACGGTGGCCATGAAGCCCCCGCCGACGATGCCGGCGCGGATGCGGTCGGTCACGGTCGTCCCCTCTCTGGTCGGAGGCGTGCTGGGTCGCGACGGCGGGCCGGTGCCCGTCGTCGTGCGAGGTGGTGGAGCGGGGTGCCGCGGGTCAGCCGGCGACGGCCGCCTGCTCGGCTGCCAGGCGGTGCCGGGCGGCGCGGCGCTCGGCCTGCCGCCCGGGGTCGGGCACCGGGGCTGCCAGGAGCAGCCGCCGGGTGTAGGGGTGGTCGGGGGCGGTGGTCACCGCCGCCGCGTCGCCGGTCTCGACGAGCTCGCCGCGGTACATGACCGCGACCCGGTGGCTGATGTGCCGCACGACGGAGAGGTCGTGGGTGACGAAGAGGTAGGCCACCCCCGTCCGTTCCTGGATCTCGATGAACAGGTCCAGCACGCGCGCCTGGGTGGACAGGTCCAGGGCGCTGACCGGCTCGTCGCAGACGACCAGCTTGGGATCGCGGGTCAGCGCACGGGCGATGGCGATGCGCTGGCGCTGCCCGCCGGAGAACTCGCGGGCCAGCCGGGTTCCGGCGTCGGCCGGCAGGCGCACCTGGTCGAGCAGGTCGCGGACCCGCCGCTGGGCGTCGGCCCGGGAGGAGCCGGTCACCAGCAGGGGCTCGGTGAGGATGTCGCCGACGGTCATCGCCGGGTTCAGCGACGTGTAGGGGTCCTGGAAGACGACCTGCACGTCCCGGCTGAGCGCCCGTCGATCGCGCTTGCCCAGGTTCGAGATCCGCTGACCGCCGAGCCTGATCTCACCGCCGGTGACCGGGGCGAGCCCCAGGATCGCCCGGCCCAGCGTCGTCTTGCCCGAGCCGGACTCCCCGACCAGACCGAGGGTCTCCCCGGGGTGGATGTCCAGCGAGATGCTCTTCAGCACCCGCACGGGCGGCTGCCGCCACCCCCGGCCCGGGTAGTCGACGACGAGCTGGTCGACGGTCAGCAGCGGCTGCGCGGTGGTGGTGGCCGGGACGCTCATCGGTTGCCTCCGGCGGTCGGCAGCGGCACGGCGATCTCCTCGGGGTGCAGGTCGGAGGCGGGGAGGCTGCCCCGGGCCGGGGTGTCCTCGAGCGTGGAGCCGAGCAGCATCCGGGTGTACTCGTGCTGCGGGTCGGCGAACAGCCGCTCCGCCTCGGCCGACTCGACGACCCGGCCCTCGCGCATGACGACGACGGTGTCGCAGACGTCGGCGACGACGCCGAAGTCGTGGGTGACCAGCAGGACGCCCAGCCGGCGTTCGGCCTGCAGCTCGCGGATCAGGTCGAGGACCTCGGCCTGGACCGTGACGTCGAGGGCCGTCGTGGGCTCGTCGGCGATCAGCAGGTCCGGGTCGCAGGAGACGGCGCCGGCGATCAGCACCCGCTGCGCCATGCCACCGGAGACCTGGTGGGGGTAGGAGCCGAAGACCCGGGCCGGGTCGGGGATGCCCACCCGGTCCAGCAGGGCCAGCGCCCGCGTCCGGGCCTCGGCCCCCGAGAGCCCGAGGTGGTGCCGCATCGGCTCGGTGAGCTGCGAGCCGATGGTGAACGACGGGTCGAGGTTGGACATCGGCTCCTGCGGGATGTAGCCGATCCGCCGTCCGCGGAGCCGGTTCATCGCCGCCGGCGACAGCCCGCGCAGGTCGGCGCCGTCGAAGGTCATCGTGGCGGCCGAGGTGCGGGCCTCCGGCGGCAGCAGCCCCAGCACGGCGAAGGCGGTCTGCGACTTGCCGGACCCGGACTCACCGACCAGGCCGACGACCTCGCCGCGCCGGACGGTCAGCGACACCCCGTGCACGACCTCGCGCTCGGTGCCGTCGGGACCCGGGTAGGCGACCCGGAGCCCGCCGAGGGCGAGGAGCGCGTCCGGGTCGACGGCGGGCGCCGGTGCTGCCTCGTCGGCCGGCAGCACCGCGGGCGGCGTCGTGGCACCCCGGCGCCGGACCCGGGGCACCCGCCCCGAGACCCCGAGCGCGTCCCGCAGCGCGTTGCCCAGCAGACCGAAGGCGGTGACGGTCAGCACGATGGCGAGGCCGGGCCACAGCAGCAGCCGGGGTTGGGCGTAGATGTTCTGGAAGGCGTCGCTGAGCATGCCGCCCCAGCTGGCCTGGTTGGCCGACCCCAGGCCGAGGAACTCCAGCCCCGCTTGGATGACGATCGCGATGCCGAGCAGCTGCGAGACCTGGATGACCGTCGGCGGCACGACGACCGGCAGCACGTGGCGGCGCATGATCCGCGCGTCCGACAACCCGGCCACCCGCGCCGCGTCGACGAACAGCTCCTCGCGGACGGCGAGCACCGAGGCGCGGACCAGCCGGAAGACGCCGGGGGCGATGATCACGCCGAACACCGCCATCGCCAGGGCCGTGCTCCGCCCGAACTGGGCCAGCACCACCAGCAGCACGATGATCGCCGGCAGGGCCATGAGCAGGCTGGCCACCCAGCTGGCCACCGCGTCGAACCAGCCGCGGTAGTAGCCGGCCAGCACCCCCGCGGGCAGGCCGAGCAGCAGTGCGACCACGACGACGGTCAGCGAGCCGACCAGGCTGGTGCGCGCCCCGTACAGCAGCTGGGCCCAGACGTCCCGGCCGACGCCGTCGGTGCCCAGCGGGTGGTCCCCGCCCACTGGCGCCAGCGCCTCGGTGATCTTCGACGCGGTCGGGCTCTGCGACGTGAGCAGCGGGGCCAGCACGGCCAGCACGGCGATGAGGACCAGCCACACCAGCGCGCCCACGGCGACCGGGTTGCCCAGCAGCCGCCGGACGGCCCCGGCACGGGCGGGGGTGGCGAGGACCTCGACCGGCGCGGGGCCGGCGGGACCGGAGGCGGACAGGATGCTCATGCGATGCGCACCTTCGGGTTGAGCCAGCCCAGCGCGATGTCGACCACGATGTTGACGACGACCACCACCAGCACGGCGACGACGACGATGCCCAGGACGAGCGGGACGTCACCCTGGCCGGCGGCGGACGTCGCCCGCTCCCCCAGCCCGCTGAGACCGAAGACCTTCTCGATCACCACGGCGCCGCTGATCAGGGCGATGAACTGCAGGGACAGGACGGTGAGCGACGTCGGAGCGGCGTTCCGCAGCGCGTGCTTGAGCACCACGCTGCGGGTCGGCAGGCCGCGGCTGCGCAGCGTCCGGACGTAGTCCTGGCCGAGGACGTCGATCATCGAGCCGCGGGTCTGGGTGGCCACGGTCGCGATGGCCCCGATGGCCAGGGCGATCGCCGGGAGCGCGATCGACGCCAGCCACCGCCCGGGGTCCTGGGCGAGCGGGGTGTACCCGAGCGCGGGGAACACGCCGAGCTGGACGGCGAAGACCAGCGAGAGCACCAGCCCGACGAGGAAGTTCGGCACCGCGAAGGCCACGATGGAGACCGACTGCAGCAGCCCGTCGAGCCATCCGCCGCGCACCGCCGCCACCACGCCGAGCACGACGCTGACCACCGCGGTGAGCACCGTGGCCGCCAGCACCAGCGAGAGGGACACCGGGAGCGCGTCCCCCACGAGCCGGCCGACCGGCTCGTTGGTGAACCAGGACACGCCGAGGTCACCGTGCACGGCGCCGGTCAGCCAGTCCCGGTACCGCTCCAGCACCGGCCGGTCCAGCCCGAGCTCGGCGCGCTTGGCGGCGACCGCCTCGAGGTCGGCGGTGGGGCCGAGGATGCGCCGGCCCGGGTCCGAGCCGGTGAGGCTGGTCAGGAAGAAGGTCAGGGTCGCGATGACCCACACGAGCACGACGCCGGCACCGATCCGGCGGAGCAGGAACAGGAGCACGATCAAGCCTCCGGGGACGGGGGGCGGACGACTGGGCCGGCCGTGCCGGCGGGGGGTTCCCCGCCGGCACGGGATCCGGTCAGCTGCCGGCGGGCTCGAGGTCGGTCAGCGGGGGGACGCTGACCCCGGGCACCGCGGTCACCGCGACGTCCTTCGTGGTGATGTAGGTGCCCTCGGCGGCGTCCCAGGGGGCGAACCAGGCCTGGTCGACCAGGTAGCGGTTGAGCTCCTGGAGCGCCGCCGTCTGCTCGTCACCGGTCGTCGTCTGCGCCTGCTGCACCAGCCGGTCGACCTCGGGGTCGGCCGACTTGAACGGGTTGAACGGCGACTGCAGGGTCAGCGTCAGCCCGATCATCTCGAACGGCGAGCCGGCCGTGAGGTTGAAGAAGTTGGCCGGCCACTGGCCGCCGATGATGCTGCCGACGACCTGGTCACCGGTGATCGGCGCATAGGTGACGTCGATCCCGATCGACGCGAACGCCTCGGTCATCGCCGCCTGCTCGTCCGGGTAGACCGGCGAGAAGTCAGCGATCGTCATGGCGAAGCCGTCCGCGTAGCCGGCCTCGGCCATCAACTCCTTGGCCTTGTCGACGTCGTAGGGGTAGCTGTCCTCGAGCGACTCGTCGTAGGCGGCCGAGTTCGGGCCGAACACCTGCACCGTCGGCTCACCGAGGCCGCCCTTGACCGTCTTCACGATCGTCTCGCGGTCCATGGCGTAGTTGATCGCCTGGCGCACCCGCACGTCGCCGAGAGCCGGGGCCAGCGCACCGCCGCGGTCCCAGAGGTAGACGCCCTCGATCCCGCCGTTGGTGTACTGGGTGACGGTGAGGCCGGCGTTCTTCGCACCCGTGGTCACGTCGCTGGTGCCACCGGAGACGCCGTTGATCTCGCCGGACCGCAACCCGTTGAGGATCGCCGTCGTGTCGTCGAGGAACCGGATCTCGAGCGAGTCGTAGGGGAAGTCCTCGGCGTTCCAGTAGTCCTCGTTGCGGGTGAACACGTAGCTGCTGCCCGCGGTCGAGGCGTCGGCGTCCAGCACGTACGGCCCGGACCCGACCGGGTTCGTCGCCAGGTCGCCGCTGCTCAGGGCCGCCGGGCTGGCCATGTAGCCGGAGCTGCGGGCCAGGCTCTGCTCGAGGGCCGGGTCCGGCCGGCTGAGCACCACGTCGGCGTGGGTCGGGTCGACGACCTCGACGCCGGCGATGGCGGCGAGCGCCGTGCCGGCCTCACCGGTCTTGGTCTTCGCGGCCTCCAGGTTCGCCTTCGCCGCGGCGGCGTCGAACGCCGTGCCGTCGGAGAACGTGACGTCGTCGCGCAACGTCAGGCTCAGCCGGGTGCCGGTGGCGTCGTAGGACCAGTCGGTGACGAGGTTCGCCGCGGGCTGGCCGTCCTCGTCGAGCTCGAACAGCGTGTCGTAGACCGCCTGGTAGTAGTGGTCCTCCGGCCCGCTCTGCGCCATCTCCCCCACCGCGAAGGAACTCGGGGGCGTGACCGCCGCCAGGGTGAGCGTGTCGCCGCCCGCAGAGCCGGAGCTCCCGTCGGCGGATCCGCCGCAGGCGGACGCGAGGAGCAGGACGGACGCGACCGTGGCCGCGACGAGGGACCTTCGCATGGGTTCTCCAGGGGCTTCAGGACCGGCTGTGGTCCTGGGCGGCAGCTGTGCCGCAGGAACGGAGGGGAACGGGCGAGGCGACCTCGGGTGCGAGTCGCCGGCGAGCGCTGTGGGGCGGGTCACGCCTTCGCCGACGACTTTAGTGCCTGCGGCACATATGTCAACTCTCACACGGCAGCGGACCGGTGCAGTGGCACCGCGTGCCCGACCGGGCTCCCGTTCTCGATCCAGAGCCCGACCGACGACGGCGCGAACAACTGCTCGATCGCCAGGATCGCCGCGCCGGTGACGCCCTCCCGGAAGTCGAGGGACGCGGTGCGCACCCGCAGCTGCTGGGCGGCCAGCGTCGAGGTCCGGCGGAGCAGGGTCTCCCGGAAGGTCTCGTACACCGAGTCCCCGACCCGCAGCGCCCCGCCGCCGAAGACGACCGTCCCGGGGTTGACGAAGTTGACCAGGTTCGCGGCGGTGACACCGATCAGGCGGGCGCCGCGGACGACCTCCTCCGCGGCGAGCGGGTCACCGGCCCGGGCGGCCAGGCCGACGTCCTCGGCGGTGAGCTGCCCCCGCTCGGCCAGCCGGGCGGACAGCAGCGGGCTCTCCGCGGCGCGCTCGGTCATCCGCTTGACCAGCCCCCACCCGCCGGTCACGGCCTCCAGGCACCCGGTCTGCCCGCACCGGCAGAGCACCGACGGGTCGTCGGTGACCTGCAGGTGGCCGATGTCGCCGGCCGCGCCGGTGTCGCCGCGGAAGACGTTGCCCCGGGACACCAGCCCGGCCCCCACGCCCTCGTCGACGAAGACGTAGAGCAGGTCCCGGCCGTCCCGGGGCTCGCCCTTGTGCCACTCCCCCAGCGCCATCAGGTTGACGTCGTTGTCCAGCCAGACCGGGGCGTCGTAGCGCTCGCGGAACCACGACCGGACGCTGTAGCCGTCCCAGCCGGGCATGATCGGCGGGTCGACGAGCCGGCCGGTGGCGAAGTCGACCGGCCCGGCCACGCCGATGCCGAGGGCCCACGGCTCGGTGCGGGTCTTCCGGGCCAGCCGGGAGAACAGCCCGTCGAGCACCTCCAGCGTCGCCTCGGGGCCGGTCGAGGCGTCCCAGTCGGCGTGCAGCGAGGCGACCAGGGTGCCGTCGAGCGTCGCCACGGCGGCGGTCATCTCCGTGGCCCCCAGCATCCCGGCGTACACGTGCCCCGCCTCGGTGCGGAACCGGAGCAGCCGGGAGGGCCGGCCACCGGCCGAGGGCGCCAGGTCCCCGTCCTCGAGCAGCCCGACGTCGATGGCCTGCTGCACGCGCTGGGTGACCACCTTGCGGCCCAGCCGGGTCTCCTGCTCCAGCGCCGGCCGGGTGACCGCCCGACCGGTGCGCACCAGGTTGATCAGCTGGCCGTGGATGTAGGCCTCCTGCGGAGACGGCGTCGTACCGGTCATCGCGACCTCCGAGGACGAGGGGTGTCGATCCACATGTGCTCCGACGGGACAAAAGTACCGGGACCATGCCTCCGGGGACAGGACCGGTCACCGCGATCATCCCGCCGCGGTACACCGGCTCGGCAGCGGTCCCCGCCCACGGCACCGGGCGCGCGACGGCCGGCCTGCCGGCGGGCGCGTCCGGTCACCGTCGCAGCAGCTCCCACCAGCGGTCCCACACGCGCTCGGCGGCACCCGTGAGCGGCCCCGCCTCCCCCACCCGGGCAGCGACCACCGGCGGCGGCGTGGCGTGCCGGAAGCGCATGAGGCCCGCCCGGCACGCCGCGTCCAGCTCGGCGGGGGCGGCGGCCAGCAGGTCGGCGCCCAGGCCGCCCAGGGTCACCAGGTCCGGGTCCAGGGCGTTCACCAGCCCGGCGATCCCCCGGCCGAGCGCCGCCGCCGCCGCGCCGACCGCGCCGGCAGCGATCTCGTCCCCGGCGGCGGCGTGGGCGATGACCTGGCCCGCGTAGGTCACCGGGTCCGACGGCTCGGGCTCCCCCAGCAGCCGGGCCAGCGCCGTCCCGTCCACCGCCGTCCCCCAGCACCCCCGGGCGCCGCAGGGGCAGCGCACCGCCGGGTCGCCCATCGGCAGGTGCCCGAACTCACCCGCCGCGCCTCGGGCACCGACCACCAGCCGGCCGGCGTCGACGACCGCGCCGCCGAGGCCGGCGTCGACCCGCAGGTGCACCGCCAGCCGGGCGTCCACGGCCGCACCGCGCCGGGACTCGGCCAGCGCCGCGAGGGTCGCGTCGTTGTCGGCGACGAGCACGTCGGCACCGGGCCACAGGGACCAGAGGTCGACGCCGGTCCAGCCCAGGCCGGTGGCGTCGAGGTACCGCTGGTCCAGGACGATCCCGGGCCCGGCCACCCCCAGCCCGCGCACGCGGCTCCCGTACCGGTCGCGCAGCCCGGTCACCGCGGTGCGCAGCCGGCCCAGGGCGACGTCGGCGGGGTCACCGGCGTGCCGGCCGGTGAGGGCGGCCACCGGGGCGCCGCCGAGCTCGACGGCGGCGACCTGCCAGGACTCGTGGGTGATCACCGCGGCCAGCACGAGCGGGCCGTCCGGGTGGGCGGTGAGCGTCCGGGTGGGCCGCCCGCGGCCACCGCCCGGGGCGGCCGGGCCCTCGGCCAGCAACCGCTCGTCCACCAGCCGGCCGACCACCTCCGTCGCTCCGCCCGTGCCGATGCCCAGCACCCGGCTGGCCTCCGCGCGGGTCAGCCCGGGCCGGGTGTGCACGGCGGCCAGCATCGCCACCGCGCGGTCGGGCAACGCGCTCACCGGTCCACCTCTCGAATTGCTTCGGCTCAGAGTTTAATGGGCCGGTGACCACCGACGCCTCGACGTCCGCCGTCCTCACCCCGCACGGAGGAGCCCGGGTCACCGGGGCCCTCGCCGTGCTGACCCTCGCCACCGCCGCTGCCGTCACGGCCGAGACGCTGCCGGTCGGGCTGCTGCCGATGATCGCGCGCGACCTGGGCACGAGCGAGAGCCGGGTCGGACTGCTCGTGTCCGGCTACGCCGTCGTCGTCGCGGCTGCCTCCCTGCCGCTCACCGCACTGCTCGGCCGGTGGTCCCGCCGCCGGGCGCTGACCGCCCTCCTGCTCGGCTACGCGGTGGGGAACGGCGTCTTCGCCGTCACCCACGACTACGGGGTGGCCATGGCCGCCCGGCTGCTGGCCGGGCTGGCGCACGCCGGGTTCTTCTCGGTGGCGGTCGGCGCCGCGGTCAGCCTCGTCCCCCCGGCACGTGCCGGTCGGGTCACCGCCCTGGTGTTCACCGGGGTCACCCTCGCCTTCACCGCCGGTGTGCCGGCCGGCACCGCGCTGGGGACGGTCGTCGGGTGGCGCTGGGCGGTCACCGGCATCGCCGCCATCCTGCTGGTGCTGGCCGTCCTGGCGGCGGTCCTCCTGCCGGCCGCACCGCCACCCGCCGCGACCGCTCCCGCGCCGGTGCGCCAGGTGTTGCGCCGCGGCCCGGTGCTGCGGGCCGCGGCGGTCACGGTGGTCGCCACGCTCGGGCACTACACCGCCTTCACCTACGTGTCCCCGATCCTGCACGCGGCGGGCATCGGTGCGGGCTCGGTCAGCCTGGTGCTGTTCGGCTTCGGCGCGGCGGGGGCCGCCGGGCTGGCGCTGGCCGGCGGGCTCGCCGACCGGCTCCCGCGGCCCGCGCTCGCCGGGGCGGTGCTGCTCCTCGGGGTCGCGCTGGGCGTCATCGGTGCGCCCGGCACGTCCGCCGTCGTGACGGTGGTGGCCGCGCTGGCGTGGGGGGTGGCCTTCGGTGCACTGCCGACGCTGACCCAGACCGCGGCCCGCCGCGCGGCTCCTGACGCCGGGGACGCCGCCCCGGGGCTCACCAACGCGACCACCAACACCGGCATCGCCGGCGGCGGGCTGCTGGGCGGGCTGCTGGTGGCCGACCCGCCGCTGCTCGCGCTGACCGGTGCCGCCCTGGCGGCACTGGCGCTGGTCCTGGTCCTCGCCCGGCCGGCCCGTCCGGCGCCGGGCTGAGGCGACCCCTCACCTGCCGTGCCGGACCTGCCGCAGCGCCGGGGGCAACCAGCGGGCGCCCGGCCCCTCCCGCGCCGCCAGGTCGCCGGGGTTGGACAGCGCGCAGCGGTCCAGCGACAGGCAGCCGCAGCCGATGCACGAGTCCAGCCCGTCGCGCAGCTGGGTGAGCGCGGCGATCTGCTCGTCCAGCCGGCTGCGCCAGCCCGCCGACAGCCGCGACCAGTCGCGGGCGGTCGGGGTGCGCCCCTCGGGCAAGGTGTCCAGCGCCGCCCGGACCTCGGCCAGCGACAGGCCGACGTTCTGCGCGGCCCTCACGAACGCCAGCCGGCGCAGCACGCTGCGCGGGTAGCGGCGGGCGCCGCCCGCCGTGCGGCTCGAGCTGATCAGCCCCTGGGACTCGTACCAGCGCACCGCGGACGGCGCCAGCCCGGCCCGGGCGGCGACCTGCCCCACCGAGAGCTCCACCGGCCGACCCCTTGACCTCAAGTCCACTTGAGGTCTGAGGGTAGCGCCATGACAACCCCCACCGCACTGGTCACCGGCGCCTCGCGCGGCCTCGGCCTCGCCCTCGCCACCTCGCTCAACGCCCGGGGCTGGCAGCTGGTCCTCGACGCCCGGGACGGCGACCGGCTGGCCACCGCCGTCGGGAGCCTGCCGCTCCCCGGGCTGGTCACCGCGCTGTCCGGCGACGTCGCCGACCCCGCGCACCGGGCCACGCTGGCCGCCGCCGTCCCGGCCCGGCTCGACCTGCTGGTCGCCAACGCCAGCGACCTCGGCCCCAGTCCGCTGCCCCCGCTCGCCGAGCTGCCGCTGCCGGCCTTCGAGCGGCTGCTCGCGGTCAACACTGTCGCGCCGCTGGCGCTGGTCCAGCTGCTGCTGCCGGCGCTCCGGCGGGCCGGCGGCCGGGCGCTGCTGGTCAGCTCGGACGCCGCCGTCGAGGGCTACGCCGGCTGGGGCGGCTACGGCGCGAGCAAGGCCGCGCTCGACCAGCTCGGCAGGGTGCTCGCCGTCGAGGAACCGGACCTCCGGGTGTACGCGGTCGACCCCGGTGACATGGCCACCGACATGCACCAGGCCGCGTTCCCCGGGGAGGACATCAGCGACCGGCCCAGCCCGGACAGCGTCGTCCCGGCCCTGCTCCGGCTGATCGGCGGCGACCTGCCGAGTGGCCGGTACCGCACCGCGGAGCTGGCCCCCGCGGGAGCGCCGGCATGACCGCGCCGTTCACCCTGCCGCCCGGGTCGGAGGCCACCGCCCCCCCGGAGGCGCGCGGCCTGGCCCGGGACGGCGTCACGCTGCTGGCCGCCCGGCCCGGCGCGGTGACGACCCACCGCTTCCGCGAGCTGCCGGACCTGCTGGCGCCCGGCGACGTCGTCGTGGTCAACACCTCGCCGACCGAGCCGGCCCGGCTGGACGCGGTGCGCGGGGACGGCACCGTCACCCCGGTCCACGTCGCCACCACGCTGGACGACGGCAGCTGGGTGGTCGAGGTCCGCCGTCCGGACAACACCGGGCCGGACCTGGGTGCGGAGCCGGGGTCGGTGCTGCTGCTGCCCGGTGGCGTCCGGCTGCGGCTGGTCGCTCCCTTCCCGGTCCCCGGCTCGCGGCTGTGGCGGGCCGGCACCGACCCGGCGGTCACCGCGGCCGCGCACCTGGCCCGGTACGGGACGCCGATCCGCTACGGCCACCTGGCCGGCGCCGTCCCGCTGGCCGCTCTGCAGAACGTGTACGCCACCCCGGCCGACCCGACGGGCATGGCCAGCACCGGCATGGCCAGCACCGAGATGGCCAGCGCCGAGATGGCCAGCGCCGGGCGGCCGTTCACCGACCGGTTGCTGGTCCGGCTGGTGGCCCGTGGGGTCGCGGTGCTGCCCCTGCAGCTGCACGCCGGCGTCTCCAGCCCCGAGCTGCACGAGCCCCCGGCGCCCGAGCGGTTCGCCGTCCCGGCGGCCACCGCCCGGATCGTCACCGGCACCCGCGCGGCGGGCGGCCGGGTGGTCGCGGTCGGGACCACCGTCACCCGGGCACTGGAGTCGGCCACCGGCGAGGACGGCGTGACCCGTCCGGCGTCGGGCTGGACCGACCTGGTGCTCGGCCCGGACCGGCCCGCCCGGGTGGTGGGCGGACTGGTCACCGGGCTGCACGCGCCGGAGGCCAGCCACCTGCAGCTGCTCGCCGCGGTCGCCGGGGTCGACCTCGTCGACCGGGCCTACCGGACGGCGGTCGCGGCACACCTGCTCTGGCACGAGTTCGGCGACTCGATGCTGTTCCTCCCCTGAGGCCCGCGCCCGCCGGCCGGGTCGTCAGCCGGTGAGGGTCGCCAGCGGCTGCCCGATCTCGACGATGTAGGTCGACAGCATCCGGCCGGTGCCGGGGCCCAGATCGCGCGCGTTGTGCGGCGTCCGCGGCGGGATCAGGAAGCCGTCGCCGGCGTGCAGGGTCAGCGTGGCGGCGTCCCGGATCCTCATCTCGACGGTCCCCGCGACGATGTACCCGACCTCCTCCCCGGGATGGGTGTGCCAGCCGGACTCGACGCCGACCGGGATCTCGGTCAGGACCTGGACGATCTCCCGGCCGGGGATCGAGGAGGCGCCGCGCTGCACCTCGGTGCGGTGCAGCGTGCCGGCGAGCTCGTCGGTCGACTGCAGGGTGCCTCCCGCCGGGTCGGCGCTCATCGGCGGGTCGGCTGCGGGACCGGCGCCCCGGACGGCCGCGGAGCCGGGATCGCGGCGCCCTGGGCGAGGGTGTCCAGCGCCTGCCGGATGACGTCGGCGACCACCTGCGGCCGGGCGATGAACAGCACGTGCGAGCCCTCGACCTCGGTGATCACGGCTCCGGCCCGCTGCGCCATCTGGCGCACCACGTCGGCGCCGGCGGCGGTGTCCCCGCTGGACACCACGGCCCAGGACGGCAGCGTCTTCCACGCCGGCGGCCCGTTCGGCTCCACGAAGCCGAGCGCGGAGACCGGGCGCTGGGTGGCGGCCATGTCGGCGGCCTGCTCCTCGGTCAGGTCGGCGGCGAACACGGAGTGGAACTTCCCGCGGTCGATCGAGAACTCCGTGACGGTGTCCCCGCCCGCACCTGCCGGGTACTGCCGCTCGACGAGCGCGGTGTTCAGCACGCTGTCGGTGGAGCCGTTCTCGATCTCGATGAGCTTCTCGCCCTCGTCCGGGGCGAACGCCGACACGTAGACCAGGCCGACGACGTTGCCCGCCTGCGCTGCGGCGTTGGTGATGATCGCCCCGCCGTAGGAGTGGCCGACGGCGAGCACCGGGCCGGGGATCTGCGCCAGCGCGCTGGCCACGTAGGCGGTGTCCTCGGCGATGCCGCGCAGCGGGTTGGACACGGCGACGGCGTCCACCCCGGCGGCGCGCAGGTGGTCGATGACACCGGTCCACCCGGAGCTGTCGGCGAACGCGCCGTGGACGAGTGCGACGGTGGGGGCGGGTGCGGCGGCGTCGGTCATGACGGACTCCTCGAGCGGGGACGGTGGCAGCTGCCAGCGGGGCGGGCAGGTCGGCGGCGGACTGCTGCCCAGGGGCACCGGTGGCACCGGGCGGTGCGGGTGCCGGCGGGGGCAGACACTCCTCGCGCACCACCGGCAGCGCATCGCCTCCGGAGCTGGTCCGGGACATCACCCGCGCGCGTGTGCGTGTCCCCCGGGCGTCGTGGCACAGCAGAGCCGGACGGCGGCTCTGCGTGCCGGGCGCCGGCAGCTGTCGGCCTCGGCCGAGGAGCAGTGCGGTGACGACGCCCCCTCCGGCGCGCGGGAGGTGCGACCACGACTCACCCGTCGACGGGCCCCTGGTCCGGGTCCACGGCGCCGCGCGTCGGGGACGGCGCGGCCTCCACCATCGCCTCGACGGTGACCGTGCCCGCCCGCCGGAACGAGAAGGTGACCGGGATGGACTGGGACGACCGGAGCGACCGGTCGAGGTCGACCAGGGTGAGCGTGGGGCCGCCGCCGGCGCCCACGTGGACGACCTCGCCGGCCGGCACTTCGACCACCGGTGTGGCACCGCCGGCGTCCGCCGTCCGGGCATCGGCGAAGTCCGGCCCGGTCACGTCGACCAGCTCGTCGGCTGCCGTCCCGGTGTTGCTGATGGCCAGCACGAGGGAGGCGTCCTCGCCCGGTTCGTAAACGCCGTCCGCGGGGTGCGCCAGGTGCACGGCGAGCACCGCCAGGTCCTCGCTGACGCGCTCGTCGGGACCGATGGCGCCGCCGACCACCTCCCCCGAGGGTCGCTGGGCAGGGGCGTCGGACCCGCAACCGGACAGCGCCGCCGCGGCGGCGACGAGTGCGACCGCCGTCAACCGGCGCCGTCCTGTCGGGGTGGACGAGGGGCGCGGAGCCCCCGGGCTCCGGCTGGGTGTCGTCATGGCACCTGTCAGTACCGCCTGATTTGCAGGGATGCAACTGTTGCGTCATCGTGACCGATGGCCAGTGATGCGATCCCGGAGGACGCCATGACCCGCACCCCGACCCCGACCGCGCCGGTGGGGGCCCGGTGAGGCCTCCTGCGGCGGGGACGACCCCGGGCCGACTCACTACGCTCCTGCCCACCGTCGAGCCCCGAGCAGTTCCCCGACCACCCACAGGGCAGGTGCGCATGGCCGCCACGCGCGAGACCCAGGTGCTGCTGGCGACGGCGCGGCTCATGGTCGGCGTCTCCGTCCGGGCCGCCGACGAGGTCGGTGCGGCGTCGCTGGTGCAGCTGCGCGCACTGACAGTCATCGCCGACCTCGGGGTCGCCAACCTCGTCCAGCTGGCCGAGCAGATGGGGGTCACCATCTCGACGACCAGCCGGCTGGTCGACCGGCTGGTCGCTGCCGACCTCGTCGACCGCCGCCCGTCGCAGCAGACCCGCCGGGAGATCAGCATCTCCCTCACCGGCACCGGCCGCGGGCTGCTGCAGCGCTACGACGACCTCCGTGCCGAGCAGCTGCACGCCCGGCTCGCCGGGCTCCCCCGGGCCCAGCACGAGGCGGTCGTCGACGCCCTCTCCGTGCTCCTCGGGACCGACCCGCAAGCACCGGTGGGACCGACCGGGCGCGACTGAACGACCAGCGTCCGGCACACCCAGGACCAGGAGGCACCCGCATGGCGACCTCGATCGAGGACCACGGGCTCATCGGCGACCTGCACACCGCGGCGCTGGTCGGCCGGGACGGGACGATCGACTGGCTCTGCCTGCCCCGCTTCGACTCCCCCGCCTGCTTCGCCGCCCTGCTGGGGGACGCCGGGAACGGCAGGTGGTCGCTCGCGCCCCGGTCCGGAGGGGACTGCACCCGGCGCCGGTACCGCGGCGGGTCCCTCGTGCTGGAGAGCACCTGGGTGACCGGCACCGGATCGGTGCGGGTCCTCGACCTGATGCCACCCCGTGGCGGAGCGGCGCAGGTCGTGCGGATCGTGGAGGGCGTCAGCGGCCGGGTGCCGATGCGGTCGGACCTCACGCTGCGGTTCGACTACGGCCACGTGGTGCCGTGGGTCCGCCACCTCGACGGGGAGCTCGCCGCGATGGCCGGCCCCGACGCGGTCTGGTTGCGGACGCCGGTCGAGCTGGTCGGGCAGGACGGGGCCACCCACGCGGACTTCGAGGTCGCCGCCGGCGACCGGGTGCCGTTCGTGCTCGCCTACGCCCCCTCGCACCTCCCCCGCCCCCACCCCGTCGACGCGGAGCAGGCGCTGGCCGCCACGGAGGCCTTCTGGGCGGACTGGACGGCGCGCTGCGACTACGACGGCGAGTGGGAGGACGCCGTCCGGCGGTCGCTGGTGACGCTCAAGGCGCTCAGCTACGCCCCCACCGGCGGGATCGTCGCGGCCGCCACCACGTCGCTCCCCGAGGCGCTGGGCGGCTCGCGCAACTGGGACTACCGCTACTGCTGGCTCCGCGACGCCACCTTCACCCTGCAGGCACTGCTCGGCACCGGTTACGCCGCCGAGGCCCGGGCCTGGCGGGAGTGGCTGCTCCGGGCCGTCGCCGGCGACCCGGCTGACCTGCGCATCATGTACGCCCTCGACGGCGTCCGGCGGATCCCGGAGTACGAGCTGCCCTGGCTGTCCGGCTACGCCGGGTCCACCCCGGTCCGGGTCGGCAACGCCGCCGCGGCGCAGTTCCAGCTGGACGTGTGGGGCGAGGTGCTCGACGGGCTGCACTGGTCGCGGACCTCCGGGCTGACCACGGACGAGGACGCCTGGTCGCTGCAGAAGGCGCTGCTGGACTTCCTCGAGGGGCACTGGGCCGACCCCGACAACAGCCTGTGGGAGGTGCGCGGGGACCGCCGGCCGTTCGTGCACTCCAAGGTGATGGCCTGGGCGGGGCTGGACCGCGGCGTGCAGGCGGTGGAGCGCTTCGGCCTCGACGGCCCGGTCGACCGGTGGCGGCAGCTGCGCCAGGAGGTCCACGACGACGTCTGCGCACGCGGCTACGACCCCGACCGGGGCACCTTCACCCAGTTCTACGGGTCCCGCGGGCTGGACGCCGCCCTGCTGCTGCTCCCCCGCGTCGGCTTCCTCCCGCCCGCGGACGGGCGCATCGTGGGCACGGTGGACGCCGTGCAGCGGGAGCTGCAGCGCGACGGCCTGCTGCTGCGCTACGACCCGGACGCCGACGGCGGGGTTGACGGCCTGGCGGGCGGCGAGAACCCGTTCCTGGCGTGCAGCTTCTGGCTGGCCGACGCGCTGAGCATGACCGGTCGTCGGCAGCAGGCCCGCACGCTGTTCGAGCGGCTGCTGGGGCTGCGCAGCGACCTCGGGCTGCTGAGCGAGGAGTACGACACCCGCACGGGCCGGCAGATGGGCAACACACCGCAGGCGTTCAGCCACGTGGGGCTGGTGAACAGCGCCCGACAGCTGCAGCGCGCTGACCAGCCTCCCCGGTGAGGGCGCTCGACCTGCGTCCACCGGGTGAGCGGCTGACACTTGATTGACACCAACTGTTGCACGAACACGGAGGAGATCTCGATGAGTGCACGGGTCGTCGTGGTGACGGGTGCCAGCGGGGGCATCGGGCGGGCGACCGCGGTCGCCTTCGCCCGGCGCGGCGACCGGGTGGCGCTGCTGGCCCGGGGCGAGGTCGGCCTGCAGGCCGCGGCCGAGGACGTGCGCGCGGCCGGTGGCACCCCGCTCGCCGTGCCGGTGGACGTCGCGGACGCCGACGCGGTCGAGCGCGCGGCCGACCGGGTGGAGGCGGACCTCGGACCGATCGACGTCTGGTGCAACGTCGCCTTCACCTCGGTGTTCGCGCCCTTCTCCGAGATCAGCGCGGCCGAGTACGCCCGGGTGACCCAGGTGACCTACCTGGGGTTCGTGCACGGCACCATGGCGGCCCTCCGGCGGATGCGGGCCCGCGACCGGGGCGTCATCGTGCAGACCGGTTCCGCGCTGGCCTACCGGGGCATCCCGCTGCAGAGCGTCTACTGCGGGGCCAAGCACGCCATCCGGGGGTTCACCGAGTCCCTGCTCACCGAGCTGAAGCACGAGGGCAGCAACGTGCACGTCACCATGGTCAACATGCCCGGGGTGAACACCCCGCAGTTCGACTGGGTGCTCAACAAGCTGCCCAAGCGGCCGCAGCCGGTCGCGCCCATCTACTCCCCCGAGTTCGTCGCCACGTCGATGGTCTGGGCGGCCGACCACCCGCGGCGCCGCGCCTGGTGGGTCGGCATCCCCACCGTGTACACGATCACGGGGAACAAGGTCGCCCCGGCGTTCCTCGACTGGTACCTGGCCCGGACCGGGATCTCCGGCCAGCAGACGGACTCCGACGCCCGCCCCGACGACCCGCAGAACCTCTGGCGGCCGGCGGACGGCGAGGGCGGCCGCGACTTCGGCGCCGAGGGGCGGTTCACCGAGGGCTCGTGGACCCGGGACCCGCAGGTCTGGGCCAGCCGGCACCACGGGGTGGTCGCCGCCCTCACCGGCGCAGCGGCGGTCGGGGCGGCAGCACTGCTGGGCCGACGTCGGTGACCCCCCGGATCCCGGCGTCCGGGGTGCTGCCGGTCGTGCGGGGCGTGGCGAACGCGGTCCTGGTCACCCGCCCGGGCGACGTGCTGCGTGCGGTGTCCACCCCGGCGCCGCCACCGGCCCGCCGGGTGGTGCGCGCGCTGGGCGCCCGCGTGGTGCTCCAGCAGGTGGCCGTCCTCGCCGTGCCGATCCGTCCGGTCGTGCTCCTCGGCGCCGCCGTGGACGCCCTGCACGCGGCGAGCATGGTGGTGACGGCACTGGCCTCGCCCCGCTACCGCCGGGCAGCCGCGCTCAGCGCGGCCGCCGCGTCCGCCTCGGCGGTCCTGGGTCTGCTCACCGCGCCGGCGGCCCAGCAGCGACCGGCGGGCTGAGCCGTGCCGACCTGGCTGGAGGCGGGGCTGTGGGGCCTGCTGGGCGGCGGGGCACTCGTCCTGGGCGCCCTGATCGCCTGGTCCCTGCGCGTGCCGCAGGCGGTCATCGCCTCGGTCATGGCGTTCGGTTCCGGCGTCCTCATCTCCGCGGTGGCCTTCGACCTGATGGCCGAGGCGGCCGACATCGGTGGACTGCTGCCCACGGCGATCGGCTTCCTGGGCGGGGCCCTGGCCTACCTGGGGGCGAACGCCCTGCTGGCGCGGTACGGCGCCCGGCACCGCAAGCGGTCCGGGGAGCAGCAGCCGTCGGAGTCCGAGCAGGCCGGCAGCGGCATGGCGATCGCGGTCGGCGCCCTGCTCGACGGCATCCCCGAGTCCGTCGTGCTCGGCGTGGGCCTGCTCGCCGGCGGCGGCGTCAGCCTGTCGGTGCTCGCCGCGGTGTTCATCTCCAACGTCCCCGAGGGGCTGTCCAGCGCGGCCGGCATGAAGCGGAACGGCCGGTCGGCGGCCTACGTCTTCGGGGTCTGGACGACGATCGCGGTGGTGAGCGCGATCGCGGCGCTGCTCGGCTACGCGACGCTGGGCGGGGCGCCGCCGGAGCTCATCGCGGTGATCACCGCGGTCGCGGCCGGCGCGATCCTCACCATGATCGCCGACACCATGATCCCGGAGGCCTTCGAGGAGACCAGGACCTGGACCGGGCTGATCACGACGGTCGGCTTCCTGCTCGCCTTCGCCATCGACCAGGCCGGCTGACCCGGCGCAGCCCTCCGGTCACCGGCAGGCGGCGAGGGCGGCGGCCTGCAGGTCGGTGTGCAGGGCGGAGCGAGCCCGCTCCCGGCGTCGGTGTTGCCCCCGGCGCAGCGGTCCAGCACCCTGTGGCCGAGCGGCGGCGCGCCTCGGCGGAGCCGCTGGAGACCACGGCGAACAGGGGTTGCCCGGCATGTACGCCCGAACGACGACCATCGACGGCGCCCCGAGCGACCTGGCGACGGGGACCGCCTACGTGCGCGAGCAGTCGATGCCGGCGCTCCGCGCGATGCCCGGCTGCGTCGGCCTCTCCATGCTCGCCTCCCGCGACTCCGGCCGGTCCATCGTCACGACGTCCTGGCGGGACGAGGAGGCGCTCCGCGCCAGCCGGGAGGGCGTCCGGCCGCACCTGGAGCAGACCGCCGCGGCGCTCGGCGGGCGACCGGAGGTGCAGGAGTGGGAGATCGCCGCGATGCACCGCGTCCCGGAGTCGGCCCCGGGGGCCTGTTCCCGCGTCACCTGGCTCCGGACCGACCCCGACGCCGTCCAGCGCGCGGTCGACGCGGTCCGGCTCTCGCTGATGCCCAAGCTGGACGACCTGCCCGGTTTCTGCAGCGTGAGCGTGATGGTGCGCCGCGCGGACGGCCTGGCCGTGTCCGCGGTCTCCTACGACAGCTGGGCGGACCTGGAGCGGGCGGGCGAGGGTGCCCGGGAGTTCCGGGAGGAGTTCGCGCCGGCCCGGGGCATCGACACCGTGGACACCGCCGAGTTCGACCTCGTGCTCGCCCACCTGGGCGTCCCCGAGACCCGCTGACCCGCGGCCGCGGCCCCGTCGGTCAGCTGCTGCGTCCGGGGAGGTCCTCCCACCCCCCGGACGGCGTCACGACCGCGGTCACCGGCCGGTCGTGCGGCTCGGCCGGCAGCTCGTCGACGCGCTCGCCGTCGAACAGCAGCGCGACGAGCACCGCGTCCGGTCGGGCGTGCACCAGCGAGCTGTCGTAGTACCCGCCGCCGCGGCCCAACCGGATCCCCCAGCGGTCCGCCGCGAGCGCCGGGACGACGACGACGTCCGCGGTGCCGAGCGCATCGGGGCCGAGCCGCGGGCCGACCGGCTCCAGCAGGCCGAAGCGGCCGGGTGCCAGGCGGCCGCTGTCCACCGCCCAGTCCAGCTCGCGGCTCACCGGCGGGATGACCGGCAGCAGCACCCGCGCGCCCAGCCCGGCCAGGGCAGCGGGGAGCCGTCCGTGCCCGGGCTCGGTGCGGTCGGGGACGAAGGCGGCCACCGTGCGCACCCCCGCCAGCGCCTGCACCAGGCTGTCGGCCACCGCCGCCGCGGCCGCGGCCGCCTCCTCCGCGGACAGCGCACGACGGCGCGCGAGCAGGCGCTGGCGCAGCACGGCCTTGGCCATGACCGGTGTCCCTGGTTCGACCACCGGGGCAGCCTAGGACCGCACCGCTACCGTGCTGCCCATGCCGCGCACGCAGCCCGTCGACGGTTTCTCCCTCGCCTACGACCGCTCCGGGGCCGGCCCGGCCGTCGTGCTGCTGCACGGCTGGCCGGGGAGCCGTGACGACTTCCGGCTGGTGCGGCCGCTGCTGACCGAGGGAGCCGACGTCGTCGTGCCCGACCTGCGCGGGTTCGGGGAGTCCGACAAGCACGCCGTCGACCCGGACGAGGGGTACTCGGGGGCCGCCCAGGCCCGCAGCATCAGCGGGCTCCTCGACGAGCTGGGTCTCGGGCCCGTCGTCTTGGCCGGCTACGACATCGGCAGCCGGATCGCCCAGGCGGTCGCGCAGGCATCGCCGGACCGCGTCCGGGCACTGGTCATCACGCCGCCGGCGCCCGGCGCGGGTCGCCGCGTGCTGGACCCCGGCGCGCAGACGCAGTTCTGGTACCAGCACTTCCACCGGCTGCCGCTAGCCGCGGACCTGCTGGACGGCGACCCGGACGCCGTCCGCAGCTACCTGCGCCACTTCTGGACCACCTGGTCGGGACCGTCGTTCACCCCCTCCGAGGACGCCCTCGAGCGGCTCACCGCCGGCTACGCGCAGCCCGGCGCGTTCACCAGCTCCATCGGCTGGTACCGCGCCGGCCCGGGCATCCTGGCGCGGGGTCTCGCCGAGCGCGCCCCCGAACCCGGGGACCGCCTCCGGGTCCCCGTCCACGTGCTCTGGCCGGGCCACGACCCGCTGTTCCCGCCCGCGTGGGGCGACCGGCTGGGCGAGTTCTTCGCCGACGTGACCCTCACGCCGCTCCCCGAGGCCGGGCACTTCGTGCCGGTCGAGGCGCCCGAGGCGTTCGCCGCGGCGGTCCGCTCCGCGCTCGGCGACGTCCGCGCCGGGTAGCCGGGCTGGTCAGCCGGCCTGCCCGGCCCGCCGCCGGGGGCTCACCGGCCGGCGAGCGCTGCGTCGAGCCGCGGGTACACCCGGCGGACGTTCCCCTCGAAGACGGCGGTCCGCGCGTCGGCGTCGAGGGCTGCCGCCTCGACGTAGCGGCGGGTGTCGTCGAAGTGGTGCCCGGTGCGCGGGTCGATGCCCCGCACCGCGCCCACCATCTCCGACCCGAACAGGACGTTGCCGGTGTCGACGACGTCGAGCAGCAGGTCGATGCCGGGCTGGTGGTAGACGCAGGTGTCGAAGAAGACGTTGCCCATCACGTTCGTCTCCACCGGCGGCCGCCCCAGCATGTCCGCCAGGCCCCGGTACCGCCCCCAGTGGTAGGGCACCGCTCCCCCGCCGTGCGGGATGACCAGCCGGAGGTCGGGCAGGTCGGCGAACAGGTCGCCCTGCAGCAGCTGCATGAAGGCGGTCGTGTCGGCGTTGATGTAGTAGGCGCCGGTGGCGTGGAAGGCCGGGACGGCGGACGCCGAGACGTGCACCATCGCCGGGACGTCGAGGGAGGTCATCGCCTCGTAGAAGGGGTACCAGCTGCGGTCGGTCAGCGGCGGTGAGGTCCAGTGCCCGCCGCTGGGGTCGGGGTTGAGGTTGCAGCCGACGAAGCCGAGCTCCTCCACGCAGCGCCGCAGCTCGGCGATCGAGCCCTCGATCGGCACGCCGGGGGACTGCGGCAGCTGGCAGACCCCGATGAAGCGGTCCGGGTACAGCGTCGTCACCCGGTGGACCAGGTCGTTGCTGCGGCGGGTCCACTCCAGGCTCACCGCCGCGTCGCCGAGGTGGGGGCCCATCGCCGAGGCCCGCGGGGAGAAGAGGGTGAGGTCGATGCCGCGCGCGTCCATCAGCCGCAGCTGGCTGCCCTCGATCGTCTCGCGGATCTCGTCGTCGCTGATCGAGGGGTAGGCCGGTGCCGCGGTGGCCGCCTCCCAGGCGGCGAGCTGCTGCTCCCGCCAGGCCGTGTGCGCCGCCGGCGCGGTGGTGTAGTGCCCGTGGCAGTCGATGATCATCGGACCTCCTCCTGCTGTCGGTCGCGGAGCTCGGTGAGCAGGTCGCGGGCGGCCGCGGCGATCCGCGGCTGCACCCCCAGCTCGGTGAGCTGCTCGGTGGCGGCGGCCATCTCGTCGGCCCGCCGGCGGGCGTGCCGGTGCGTGCCGTCGACCAGCCGGTCGATGGTGCGGTCGTCGAAGCCGGCCAGCTCGGCGCTGATGTTGCCGCGCAGCCAGTCGCCGCAGCCGGCGGCGTCCCCGGCGGCCAGCGCCTCGACCACGGCGGCGGCCAGGCCCTTGTAGAAGACGCTGCGCAGCAGCTTGCGGGAGATCGCCTCCCCCACCGGTCCCGGCTGCACGGTCACCTGGGCGCCGAGCGGCGTGATCAGCTCGGTGAAGCGCTCGGCGGCCGGGCCGGAGACCAGCATCGGGGTGCGCAGCCCCTTGCCGGGGACCGGTGCCATCAGCGCGACGTCGACGACGTCCGCCGCGCTGCCCGCCGCCTCCGCCAGGGCGACCTTGACCCCGGGCGAGGCGGTGTTCAGGTCGGCCCAGATCGTTCCGGGCCGAAGCGCGGGCAGCGCGTTGGTGAGCGCGGTGAGCGCGTCGTGCGAGCTGTTCGCGCTGAGCACGAGGTCGGCGTCGCGGACGGCGTCGGCCTCGTCGGCGCGGACGGCCACCCCCTCGACCGCGGGCACCTCCGGGTCGTAGCCCCGGACGTCGGCGCCGGCGGCCACCAGGTCGCGGGCGATCTCCGACCCGGCCTCCCCCAGCCCGAGGACGGCGATCCGGAGGATCACCGGGCGGCTCCGTAGGCGTCGCCCTCCAGGTCGGTCTCGGCCGTCTCCTCCTGCTCCTCCCCCACCGGCGGCGTGCCGTGGGTGTGGAAGGTGGAGATGGTCTGCAGCCCCCACGCCTGGCCCTTGGCCCGCTCGGCCGCCGACCAGTCGACCGGCTGCCAGTCCGGCGCCAGGACGAGCCGGGCGCCCGGGTTGTCCAGCTCGATCCGGTTGCCGGCCGGGTCCCAGACGTAGAGGAAGAAGCTCTGCTGGATGGTGTGCTTGTGCGGCCCGGTCTCGATGTGGATGCCGTGCTCCAGCGCCAGGTCGGCGGCGCGGAGGACGTCGTCCCGGCTGTCGACGGCGAAGGACAGGTGGTGCAGCCGGCCGGAGGTGCCGGTGTTGTCCCGGGTCCAGACCGCGTCGTAGCCCTTGTTGGTGAAGGTGAGCCAGCTGCCGGCGACCCCGTCGTCCAGCACGATCTGCTCGGTGACCATGCCGCCGAGCGTGTCCCGCGCGAAGTCGCGGTTGGCGACGGGGTCGACCCCGAGGTAGTTGATGTGGTCGATCCGGCGCACGCTCACCCCGCGGCCCGGGTAGGCCTGCGCCTGGTTCTTCAACGCCGGCTTCAGGTCGCCCTCCGGCCGGTACCACTCGGTCTCGTGGTAGACGCCCATCTCGTGGCCGTCGGGGTCGGTGAACACGTACACCGGGCCGTAGCCGGGGTCGCCGTCCTGCCAGCCCCTCCCGAGCCCGGTCGCCTCGATCGCGGCCACCCGGCGCTGCAGCGCCTCAGGGGTGCTGGCCCGGAAGTTGGTGCGCCCCACCCCGGGCCGAGGCGCGGCGGTGAGCTTGATGGTGGTGTTCTCGTAGTCGTCCCAGGCGCGCAGGAAGACCGAGTCGCCGGACCTGCCGTTCTCGGTCATGCCGAGGTAGCGGACGTAGAAGTCCAGGCACTCCTCCGGCTTGTCGGTGAGGACCTCGACGTGGGCGAGGTGGGCGATGTCGTGCAGCGGCGGCACAGGGCTCTCCTTCGAGTCGGGTGTCGTGACGGCCCTCCTGCAAGGGCCCGCCGCGAGCTCGGAGTGGCGGGGGCAGGAGGGTCCTTCTTCAGCGCGGGAAGGCCGTGCCGTCGAAGAGCTTGCGGGCGGTGCGGACCACACCGGAGCGGATGACCCGCGGCGGCGTGACGGCGTCGTCGACGACGACGTCGACCAGCAGGTGACCGGTGGGGTGCTCGACGTCCACCTGGGAGGTGTCCCGCGGCCAGTCCGCGGTGAGCTCGTGCCCCACCGCACCCGGCAGCAGCATGCCGGTGACCACGCTGACCGCGCCCAGCACGCCGATCGAGGTGTGCGGCTGCACCGGGATGAACGACCGCGTGCACACCTGCCCGCCGTCGCGCGGTGCGGCGAGCAGCACGGTCTTCGGCACCGACGCCGTCGACACGTCGCCCATGCCCATCAGCTCGGCGGCCTTGCGCCGGAACGCGTCGATCCGCTCGAGCAGCGCGGCGTCGGCGGCGAGCTCCTCGTGCGACTCGTACCCGGTGAGCCCGAAGGACCCCGCCAGCGCGAGCACCGCCGGCATGCCGTTGTCGACGCAGGTCACCTCGATCCCCTCGACGGTGTCCCGGACCTGCCCCGTGGGCAGCAGCGCGCCGGTGGCCGAGCCCTCCGTGTCGGTGAACGCCAGCACCACCGGCGCGGCCGTCCCCGGCACGCCGGCGATCTCGACGTCGCCGCGGTACTCGACCCGGCCGCCGGGCGTGGGGAAGGTGGCGACGGCGACGCTGTCGGAGTTCACCATCCGGATGCGGACGCTGGTCTCACCGTCGGTGGCGGGCACCAGCCCGCGCTCGACCGCGAACGGCCCGACCCCGGCGAGGATGTTGCCGCAGTTCTGCCGGTCGCTCACCGTCGCCTCGTCCACGCCGAGCTGCAGGAACAGGTAGTCGACGTCGGCGTCGGGGTGCTCGGACGGCGAGACGACCGCCACCTTGCTGGTCAGCGTGGTCGCGCCGCCCAGCCCGTCGATCTGCCGCGGGTCGGGGCTGCCCATCAGGCGCAGCAGCAGGTCGTCGCGCGCCACGGGGTCGGCGGGCAGGTCCCGCGCCTCGAGGAACAGGCCGCGGGAGGTACCGCCGCGCAGCATCGTGCAGCGGACACCGGTGTCGTCGTAGCTCATGGCTGCTCCACCCACTCCTGGTAGGGGACGTACTCGATGCCGAACTCGGGCAGCTTCGCGCGCAGGCGGTAGCGGTCCAGGCCGAGCTCACCCTGCTGGAACGCCGCGCGGCTGGCGGCCTCCTTGTCCAGCCGGGCCCGGGAGGCGGTGAGGGCGCGCGGCACGTCGCCGCGCGGCACCACCATCACGCCGTCGTCGTCGGCGACGACCACGTCGCCCGGCACGATCCGCTGTCCGCCCAGCACGACCGGCACGTTGACCGCCCCCGCGGTGGCCTTCACCGAGCCCTGCGCGCTCACCGCGGTCGACCAGGCGGGGAAGCCCATCTCGCGGAGCTCGGCGACGTCGCGGACGCCGCTGGCCAGCACCACCCCCCGCACACCGCGCTGGGCCAGCGCCGTGGCGAACAGCTCGCCGAACAGCCCGTCGGTCGACGGGGAGTTGGTCGCGACCACGAGCACGTCGCCGGGGCGGCACTGCTCGACGGCGACGTGGATCATCAGGTTGTCCCCCGGCCAGCACAGCACCGTGACGGCGGTGCCGCCGATGCGTGCCCCGGCCCAGGCCGGCCGGAACGCGGGGCCCAGGTAGCCCACCCGCCCCAGGGCCTCGTGCACGGTGGCGACGCCGAAGCCGCCGAGCGCCTCGGCGTCCGCTGCGTCGGCGCGGGGTGGGTCGGTGACGACGACGGTCTTCATGCACGTCCTCCGGGTTCACGGGTGGGCTCGGCCAGCGCGGCGATGACGCTGCGGAAGTGGTCGACGGTGGCGGACTCGGCGCGGTCGGGATCGCCGGCGGCGATCGCGTCGACCACCGCGGTCAGCTCGCGGAGGCTGACCTGCGGCCGCCCCGGGCGGAGCGAGAGCTGGAACTGGTGGCGGACCACCTGCGCCTGCAGCCGGTCGACGAGCCCGGCGGCGACCGGGTGGTGCGCGGCGTCGCGGACGAGGCCGTGCAGCTGGGAGATGAGCTCGGAGTACTTGAGCAGGTCACCGCACTGCACCGCCTCCCCCATGGCGGACAGGTGCGCGCGCAGCCGGCCGACCTGCTCGCCGGTGACGCGCTCGGCGGCCTTGCGCGCCAGCAGACCCTCGAGCACCATCCGGCACTCGGTCGTCGCGACCGCCTCGTCGACGGACACGACCCGGACCCGGGCCCCCCGGTTCGGGATGCGCTCGACCAGGCCGTCGCCGATGAGGACGTCGAGGGCCAGCCGGACGCTGCTGCGGTTGACCCCGATGTGCTCGGCGAGCTCGGCCTCCACGAGCCGGTGCCCCGGGGGCATGTCGCCCCGCGAGATGGCGGCGCGCAGCACACGCTCGGCGGCGTCCCGTGCTGCTGCTGCCATCGCCCCTCCTCGGTCGTCCCCGCCGAGCCTAGCGGATTGTCAACAGGATCGTCGACCAAGTCGTCGCCCGTCATCCGGTTCGATCGCCCGTGCCGGGGCACAGTCCGCGGTGACATCCCGGAGAGGCGCACCCCATCCTGCTCCCCCGGGGACCAGCAGCCTCGGGAGCGCCGGTGGACCTGACAGACATGCGCGGCAGCGTCGCGCCCGGCACGGTGGTGCTGGTGACCGGTGGCGCGCGCGGCATCGGCGCGGGGCTGAGCCGGTACCTGGCCGCCCAGGGAGCGGCCGTGGTGACGGCGGACGTCGTCGAGCCGGCCGGGGACGCGGCGGGCCCGGACATCACCCACCTGCAGGCCGACGTGAGCGACGAGTCGTCGTGGCGGCAGCTCGTGGCGGCCGTCCTCGACCGGCACGGCCACGTCGACGCCCTCGTCAACAACGCCGCCATCTACCAGGGGCTGGGCGCCAAGCGGCCCTTCACCGACATCACGGTCGAGGAGTGGGACCGGGTCATGGCGGTGAACACCCGCGGCGTGTGGCTCGGGATGCGGGCGGTCCACCCGGTGATGCAGGCCCAGGGGCGGGGCCGGGTGGTGAACATCGCGTCGTCCACGGTGCACATGGGGGTGCCGTACTTCGCCCACTACACCGCCTCCAAGGGTGCGGTGATCGCGCTGACCCGCAGCGTCGCCCGGGAGGTCGGCCGGGACGGCATCACGGTGAACGCCATCGCGCCGGGGCTGGTCGAGACCGACGCCACCCGGGCCCTGAACGACCCCGACTACCTGGCGGCGTCGGCCGGACGCCGCGCCGTCCCCCGCCCCATGGAGCCCGGCGACCTCGCACCGGTGGTCTCCTTCCTGTGCTCCGAGGGCAGCGGCTTCATCACCGGGCAGACGCTCATCGTCGACGGCGGGGTGACCTTCAGCTGACCCCGGCGGAGGAGCTGGACGGCATGGACGGCGCGACGCTGCTCGAGTTCGCGATGGCGACCGCCGCTCAGCTCCCGGCGGTGACGCACGAGCACCCGTTCGGGCCCGAGTGGGAGGTGTTCAAGGTCGTCGGCAAGGTGTTCCTGCTCGCGACCGAGGTGCCCGGCCAGCCGGTCGTGACCCTGAAGTGCGAGCCCGAGCACAGCCGGGCGCTGCAGCAGCAGTACGCGGAGGTCGTCCCCGGCTACCACATGAACAAGCAGCACTGGCTGACGATCCGCGCCGGTGGAGCGGTTCCGCAGGACCTCGTCGACGAGCTGGTGCGCAACTCGTACGAGCTGGTGGTGGCAGGACTGCCCAGGACGAAGCGCCCGACCGGTGCGGGGCAGGCGCACGGCCGGCCGGGACAGCCCTGAGCTGGTCCCGCACCCGCCGTCAGCTGACCTCGGCGGGTCCCCCGGGCGGGGCCGGGTCCTCCAGGAGGGTGCTGCGCAGGAAGGCGCTGACCGTCCCCAGGACCGCCGGGGTGTCGAACGCCGGGTCCTCGTGGTTGGCGCCGGCCAGCAGGAGCAGGGTCGACGGCACCCCCTGCGCCCGGAGCTCCCGGTGCAGGGCACGGCTGTGCTCGGAGGGCACGAGCCCGTCCCGGTCCCCGTGCACCAGCAGGAACGGCGGGGCACCGGGGTGCACGCGGGTGACCGGGCTCGCGGCGCGTGCCGCGGCCGCCACCTCCTGCACAGACGCGGCGCCCAGCAGCCGGGCCTCCTGGGAGGGGACGTCGGGCGGACCGGTGACGAAGGGGGGCAGCCGCCCCGCCGGGACGTCGGTGTCGCGGAGGGTGAGGTCGGTGACCGGGAACCAGCACACGGCGGCCTGCACCGAGCTGTCCCCCAGCTCGGCGTCGCGCTCGTCGGGGCACAGCGCGAGGAGCGCGCCCAGGTGGCCGCCGGCCGAGCCGCCCCAGACCCCCACCCGGTCGGCGTCGAGGCCGAGGTCGGCGGCGTTCCGGCGCAGCCACCGCACCGCTGCACGGGCGTCGTCCAGCGGCGCGGGGAAGGTGGCCTCGCCGCTGAGCCGGTACTGCACCGCCGCGATCGCCACCCCGGCCGCGGCCACCGGCAGCAGCCGTTCCGCGGCCCGGGCGGTGCGCGACCCCCGCAGCCAGCCACCGCCGTGCAACCAGACGCACACCGGCGCGGGCCGGGACGCCGGGAGGTACAGGTCCAGCTGCAGCTCGACCCCCGGCTCGCTGCGGTAGACCACGTCCCGCCGCACCGTCACCCCGGCCCGGCCACCGGGGGACGTCGGGTCGGTGACCGGACCCCCGGGCACGTCAGGCCCCGACCCCGGCGGCGACCCCGCGGACGGCGGGGATCACCTCGTCGCGGAACAGGCGGACCGAGCGCAGCGACGTCCCGGGGTCCAGCGATCCCCAGGCGAAGGAGCCGGCGACGTGGTTGACCTCGCCGACGGTGACGGCCTCGGCCACCTGCCGGGCGACCGTCTCCGGCGAACCGGCGTACAGCTTGCCGTCGGCGAGCAGCTGGTCGACGTCCACCGGTCGGGTGCGCTGCTCGTCGCCGTGCAGCCGCCAGAGGTGGGTGAAGCTGGCGTGGTGGTCGGCGAAGGCCGGCCGGAGCAGGGCCAGGGCCTCCTCGTCGGTCGGCGCGACGACCACGTGGCGCATCATCCCGAACCGCGGCGTCACCCCGGGCAGGCCGTACCGGACCTCCCCGCGCTCGCTCGACGCGCGGAAGCGTTCGAAGAAGAGCCTGCTCTGCTCGCGGACGGCGTCCAGCGGCGGGGAGAAGAAGCCGAACCCGAAGATCACGTTGTAGCCCTCCTCCCCCAGCCGCGGGACGGAGGCGGGGTTGGACGTGGGGTACCACAGCGGCGGGTGCGGCCGCTGGCGCACCGACACGTGCAGCGCCACCGCCTCCCCCTCGCCGTCGGGACCCGGGCGCCGGAAGACGCCGGTCTCCAGCGCCTCGAGGATCGCCGGCATCAGCTCCTCGAAGCGCTCCGCGGCCGCCGGCGGGGTCAGCCCGAACATCGCGGCCTCGTGAGGGGAGGAGCCCTTGCCCACGCCGATCTCCAGCCGCCCACCGCTGAGCTGGTCGAGCATGCAGATCTCCTGCACCAGCCGGAGCGGGTCGTACAGCGGCACGATGAAGGTCGTCGGCGCGAGCCGGATCCGCTCGGTCGCCTGGGCGGCCGCGGCCAGGAACAGCGCCGGGGAGGGCGCCAGGCCCAGCGGGGTGCCGTGGTGCTCCGCCAGGTGGTAGACGCTGAAGCCGCCGCGGTCGGCCTCGGTCAGCAGGCGCAACCGGCTCTGGTAGACCTCGCCCGGTGTCCTCCCGGGCGCTGCGTCGATCCAGTCGAAGAGGCCGAACGTGACGTCCTGCGGCGCGTCCGGTGCTCCGTCATCGAGCGGCATGGCGGGTCCTCACGGTGTCGGGGAGCGACGTGGCCGGGGCCCGGGACGGTGTCCCGGGCCCCGGTCACGCGGTGGGTCAGTAGGCGGAGACCGGCTTGAAGGCCGCCTGCCCGTCGTACTGGACCAGCTGGACGGTGGAGATGGCCGCGTCGTCCTTCGTGGTCGTGTCGACCGTGATGCCGTCCAGGAGCAACGGCGCCTGGAAGCCGCTGATCGACTTCAGCGAGGTCATGAACGCCTCGCGGGTCGGCTCCTTCATGCCCTGGAACGCCTGGTCGAGCACGGCGCCCTCGGCGTAGCTCCACGCGCAGTGCGGGGTGTACGTCGTGGCGATCTTCGAGCCGTACTTCTGGAACGCGTCGTTGTAGGCCTTCACGTCCTCGTCGTTCGCGAACGCCGGCGAGTTCGGGTTCTTGGAGAAGGACGGGGTGTAGACGGCCGGGTAGGCGGCCGCGCCACCGGGCTGCAGGATCGTCCCGGGCGTCGAGGTGTTCGACGGCAGGAAGATGCGCGGCAGCCAGCCGAGGGACTGCGCCTTGGTCAGCACGCCGACCTGCAGCGGGGTGACCGAGACCGCGCTCATGAGCACGTCGGCCTTGCTCGCCGCGAGCTCGGTCACCTGGGCGTCGAGGGTCGTGTCGGTCGGCTCGTACGTGGCGGAGGCGACGATCTTCACCTGGCTGCCCTCGATGGCCTCGTTCAGGCCGTCCAGGTAGCTCTGCCCGAAGTCGTCGTTCTGGGCGAGCGTGGCGACCGTGAGGGGCTGGTTGGCGTTCGCCAGCAGCTCGCCGAACGCGCGGCCCTCGGTGGCGTAGGTCGGCACGAAGCCGGTGGTCCAGGGGTGCGCGTCCTGGTCGCTGGAGAAGGTGCGGGCGCCGGTCGTGAGCAGGACCTGGGGCACCTCCTCCTCCTCGGCGATGGGCATCACGGCCGCGTTGGTCGGCGTCCCCAGCGCCCCGACGTAGGCGAACATGTTGTCGTTGAGCAGCTGGCGGAAGTTGGACACCGCCTTCGCCGGGTCGTAGACGTCGTCGAGGTAGGTGAAGTCGACCTGGCGGGTCTTCCCGTCGCCGAACTCGAACCCGCCGGCGGCGTTCTTCGCCTCGATGTAGGAGTCGAGACCGGCGATGGTGCAGGACCCGGGGCCGGCGGTCGCACCGCTGAGCGGGCTGCTGATGCCGATGCTGATCGAGTCGTCGGTGATGCCGGGGCTGGCCGAGTCGTCCGCGCCGGGGCCGCCCGCGCTGCTGTCCCGGGTGCACCCGGCGACGAGCAGCGCAGCGATGCTGACAGTGGCGACCACGCCACTGGCACGCGCCGCGTTTCGGGTCTTCGTCATTGAATCGCCTCTCTCGGGGTTCACGAGTGCTGGTCGGTGGTGGCTGCCGGCGGTGCGGACGCGGGCTGCGCCGCCTCGTCGGAGGTCGTGGGGTGGGCCGGCGGCTGCGGTGGCCGGCCGCGGGAGGACCGCAGCCGGGCGAGCCTGCGCGGCAGGGAGACGAGGCCGGCGGGGAGCAGGAACAGCACCGCCAGCAGGACCGCGCCCGAGATCAGCGCGGTGCGCGAGGAGTTCACCTGACCGGCCAGCACCGGCACGAGCACGTAGTACACGGCTCCGAGGACCGTGCCGACGATGCTCGCGGAGCCACCGATCACCATCGCGGCGACCAGGTTGATCGACGTGGCGAAGACCAGGGTCTCCGGCGAGGTGTACTGCACGATGGCGAGGTACATGAAGCCGGACACGCCGCCGAGCAGGGACGCGATCGTGAAGGCCAGCACCTTCGTGCGGTACGGCGAGACGCCCATGGAGAGCGCGACCGCCTCGTTCTCCTTGACGATGGCGAACGACCGGCCGATGCGCCCCCGGACCAGGTTGCGGGCGAGCACGAACGCGACGACCGCGATGAGCACGACGACGTAGTACCGCCACTGGTCGTTGGCCAGACCGATCGACTCGGGTGCGCGCAGCCAGCTGACCACCTGCCCCTGCGACCCGCCGGTGAACTCGTCGAACCGCCGGGCGAGCGGGACCCCCACGATCGGCAGGGCGAGGGTGATCATGGCCAGCGCGAGCCCGCGCAGCCGGGCCGCGGCGAGGGCCACCAGCATCCCGACCACGGCCGGGACGACCGCGCAGAGCAGCAGCGTCAGCGGCCCCGGCCAGCCGTGCAGGATCCCGTACGCCGCGATGTAGGCCCCGAGCCCCAGGAAGGCGCTCTGCCCCAGCGACACCTGACCGGTGTAGCCCATCACGATGTTGAGGCCCAGGATCGCCACCGCGAAGACGGCGATGCTGGAGAGCTGGTAGTTGATGTAGGGACTGGACACCAGCGGGGCGACGACGAGCGCGACGGCGAGCACGCCGACGGCGGCGATGCCCTTCCACCGGGCGGTCGCGCTCGAGGCGGTGCCGGTGGTGGAGCGGGGCGCAGTGGTGGTGGCCATCAGACGCGCACCGTGACCTTTCGTCCGAAGAGCCCCTGCGGCCGGACGACGAGGATCACGATGACCGCGATGAACGGCACCGCGATCTTCAGGTCGTCGCCGATGAAGTCCAGGTAGGCGCCGGCGAGGTTCTCCACGACGCCGATGAAGGCCGCGGCCACCACGGCGCCGATGGGTGAGTCGAGGCCCCCCAGGATGGCCGACGCGAGCGCGTAGACCAGCACGAAGTCGAGCATGCCGGGACTGATGAACAGCTGGGGGGCGACCAGCACACCGGCGATCGCACCGAGCGCCGCGGCCAGACCCCAGCCGATCATCAGCAACCGGCTGACCGGGAGACCGGACAGTGCCGAGGACCGGGGGTTGTCGGCGACCGCCCGCATGGCCAGCCCGAGCTTGGTGGAGCGGAACAGCAGCTGGAGCGCGATCATCACCACGAGCAGCACGGTGATCGTGCCGATCGACCGCAGGCTCACGAACACACCGAGCACCTCGATGGTCCGGTTCGGGAACAACGACGGGAACGGGTGCGGCTCGTAGCCGAAGAAGTACGCCGACAGCCCCGACAGCACCACGAGCAGCGCGATGGTGGCGACGACCGCGGTGTCCGGGTCGCCGCCCTCGAAGTGCCGCATGACGCCCCGCTCGAGCAGGGCACCGAGCAGGAACCCGAAGACGACCGCCACCACGAGCGCGAGCAGCACCGGGACCCCGACGCGGGTCAGTGCGTAGGCCACGAAGGTGGCCGTCACGGCCATGCCCCCCTGGGCGAAGTTGATCAGACCGGTGGCCCGGTAGACCAGCACGATGGCGAGCGCGATCGCGGCGTAGATGGCGCCGTTGGACAGCCCGTCCACCACGACTTGGATGAAGTACGACACCTAACCCCCCAGGTACGCGCGGCGAACGGCGTCCATGCCCATGAGCTCGTCCCTGCTGCCGTGCAGCGCGACGCGTCCGGTCTCCAGCACCGTGGCGTCGTCGACCACCGAGAACGCGAGGTTCGCGTTCTGCTCGACGACGACCATCGACACCTGCGCCTCGCGGCGCAGCCGCACGATCGCGTCGTACACCCGGCGGGCGGTGCTCGGCGCGAGCCCCAGCGAGGCCTCGTCGAGCAGGATCACCCGCGGCTTGGCCATGAACGCACGGCCCACCGCCAGCATCTGCTGCTCACCGCCGGACAGCGCCGCGGCGTTCGACCTGACCCGCTCCTGCAGGTTGGGGAACAGGTCGAGGACGTAGTCGACGTCGGTCGCGATCTGCTTGCGGTCCTTGCGCTGGTACGCGCCGACGAGCAGGTTCTCCCGCACGCTGAGCTGACCGAGGGTGCCTCGGCCCTCCGGCACGTGCGCGATGCCCAGGTGCGCCGTCCGGTCCGGTCCCAGGCCGCTGATGTCGCGCCCCTCGAACAGGATCCGGCCGGTGGTGCGCACCGTCCCGCTGATCGCGCGCAGCGTGGTCGTCTTGCCGGCACCGTTGGCGCCGAGCAGCCCGGTCGCACCGTTCTCCGACAGGGAGAACGAGATCCCGTGCAGCACCTGCGCGTGGCCGTAGGACGCGGTGACGTCCTCGAGCTCAAGCAGACTCATCTGCGGCGGCCTCCTTGCCCAGGTATGCCTCCACCACGCGGCTGTCCGACTGCGCCTCCGCGGCCGTGCCCTCCATGAGCTTGGCGCCGTGGTCGAGGACGACCACCCGGTCGGTCAGCGCCGAGATCAGCCCCATGTGGTGCTCGACGATCACGACGGTGAGCTCGAACTCGCGGCGCACCTCGCGGACGGTCCCGATCAGCTGCTCGACCTCGCCGTGTGACAGGCCGGCGGCGGGCTCGTCGAGCAGCAGCAGCCGAGGGCGGGAGAGCAGCGCGCGGCACAGCTCGACGCCCTTGTGCAGCCCGTGCGAGAGCTCGTCGGCGGGCATCCCCGCGGCCCAGCCCAGGCCGGTGCGCTCGAGCAGCTCGAGCGCCGTCTGGCGCGCCTCGCGCTCCTGCCGTCGGGTGGACGGCAGCCGCAGCGACCACGCGACGGGCCCACCCGGCAGCCAGGAGTGCGCGCCGAGCATCACGTTCTCGAGCACGGTCGCGTCGAGCCGGAGGGCCGGGTGCTGGAACGTGCGGGCCAGCCCGAGCTGGGCCATGCGCCAGGCCCGGGTGCGGACCGTCTCCGTCCCGCCGACGAGGATCGAGCCGGACGTCGGCTGGTAGTGCCCGCTGATGCAGTTGAACAGCGAGGTCTTCCCGGCGCCGTTCGGCCCCACGAGACCGAGGATGCCGCCGCGTGGTGCCTCGAAGGAGACGCCGTCGAGCACGGTGATGCCGCCGAATCGGAGCGACACGTCGCGCACCTCGAGGGCGGCGTCCGGCTCGTCGGTTCGCGTCGTCGTGGTCATCCTGCCTCTCCGTCGTCAGTGACCGCAGGGGGGCACCGGGTCGTTGTGTGGGGGGTGTTGGCGTGGCTCGCCGTGGTGCAGGCTACGAGAGGCTAGCTGTGAGGGCGGTCACGACATTGTCTCAATCGGTGTTCGCGCGCCGTCGAGCGGCGGATTCGGGACATTTGACCCATCCCGGACCGCCGGGACGGTGACGAGCCGTGGCCGCGCCCGCCGGTCCTCGTGTCCGGGCGGCACCTCTCCCGCCGCGGGCGTCGCCACCCCCGGCGCAGGACGGGCGACGAGCGGCTCTCCTTGCTACGTTGCCATGGTGACGCACGTCACCCACCCGGCCGGCGGGGAGTCCGCGCGCCGACCGCCGGGCCCCCGGCTGCCGATGCGACATCTGACGTAGGCCGGGGCACCTGATGCGGCCGGGCCCCACCCGCCATCCGGATGTGTCCGGCGCCACGTCCCGCGCCTAGCGTCAGACCGGGGCTGCGCCCGAGCCGCTGCCATGAGCCGCCGCCACCCGGCGGCGGCCGAGAAGATGACACGAGGACGGATGCACATGACCGCGAAGAACCTGCAGGAGCTCCTCGACCAGACCGGCGACACCGTCGGGATGCTGCGCAACTCCCAGATCGGCACCTACATCTACCCGGTGGTGCCCTCGGAGTTCACCAACTGGCGGCGGGAGCAGAAGGCCTGGCGGGAGACCGCCGTGCTCTTCGACCAGTCGCACCACATGTACAACACCTGGATCACCGGCCCGGACGCGCTGAAGCTGATCTCCGACACCGGGATCAACAGCGTCGCCAACTTCCCGGTCGACATGGCCAAGCAGTTCGTCCCGGTCTCGCCCGAGGGCGGGGTCATCGGTGACGGGATCCTCTTCCACCTCGCCGAGGACGAGTACGTCTTCGTCGGCCGGGCCCCGGTCGCCAACTGGCTGGAGTTCCAGGGCTCCAAGGGCTACGACGTCGAGGTGCGCAACGACCCGCGCTCGTCGTCGCGGCCGTACGGCAAGGCCGTCAGCCGCGACGTGTGGCGGTTCCAGATCCAGGGTCCCAACGCCTGGCCGGTGATCGAGAAGCTCCACGGCGGCGACCTGGAGCAGCTGAAGTTCTTCCGCATGTCCGAGATGAACATCGGCGGCGAGAAGGTGCGCACGCTGCGGCACGGCATGGCCGGCGCCCCGGGCCTGGAGATCTGGGGCCCGTACGAGTCCTACGAGAAGGTGCGCGACACCATCCTCGAGGCGGGTGCGGAGTTCGGGCTGGAGCCGTGCGGTTCGCGCGCGTACTCCTCCAACACCCTCGAGTCGGGCTGGATCCCCTCCCCGCTGCCGGCGATCTACACCGCCGAGGAGCTGCGCCCCTACCGCGAGTGGCTGCCGGCCAACGGGTACGAGGCGACCAACGCGCTGGCGGGCAGCTTCGTCTCGGAGAAGATCGAGGACTACTACCTCAACCCCTGGGAGCTCGGCTACGGCTCGTTCGTGAAGTTCGACCACGACTTCATCGGCCGGGACGCGCTGGAGGCCATCGACCCGGCCACCCAGCGGCGCAAGGTGACCCTCGCCTGGAACGACGAGGACCTGACGAAGGTGCTCGGCGGGATCGTGGCCCCGGCTCCGGGGTACCAGGTGTTCGACCTGCCCAACGCCAACTACGGGTCCTCGAACTTCGACTCGGTGATCGACGCCGACGGCACGGTGGTCGGCGCGTCGCTGTTCACCGGCTACAGCGCCAACGAGCGCAAGGGGCTGTCGCTGGCCACGGTCGACCCCAACGTGCCGATCGGCGCCGAGGTCCGGGTCGTCTGGGGCGAGCCGGACGGCGGCACCAAGAAGTCGAACGTGGAGCCGCACGAGCAGATCGCCGTGCGCGCCGTCGTGAGCCCGGCGCCGTACGCGGAGACCGCCCGGACGGAGTACCACGGCGGCTGGCGGAGCGCGCAGGCCAGCTGACCCCGCCGGCGGTCCGGGGTCGGGTGGCCATCTCGCACCCGACCCCGGACCGCCGCACGCCCGCAGCTGCGCCCGGCCCATCCGCGTCGTCCTGCGGGCAGCAGGTCCCCCGACGACGTCCGCACCCCCTGGAGGGACCCCATGTCGTCGTCCGAGAGCCTCGCGGCCGCGCTCGCCCGAGCGGGCAGCCCGGTCGAGCTCCTCCGCAACCTGGCCTTCCCGCCGAGCACCTTCCCGGTGCAGCCGGAGTTCACCAACTGGCGGTCCGAGCAGCGGTCCTGGCTGGAGAGCTGCGCGCTGCTCGACCAGTCGCACCACATGCACGACCTGTTCGTCACCGGCCCCGACGCCCTGCGGCTGTTCAGCGACCTCGCCGTCAACAGCTTCGCGGCCTTCGGCCCCGGCAAGGCCAAGCAGTTCGTCGCCGTCGCCCCCGACGGCCACCTGATCGGCGACGCCATCCTGTTCCACCTGGACGAGGGCTCCTTCGACCTGGTCGGGCACCCGATGGCGCTGGACTGGGTGACCTTCCACCTGGATCGCGGCGGCTACGACGCGACCGCCGAGCGGGACCCGAACTCCGCGCTGCGCGCCTCCGGGCCGCCGACGCTGTACCGCTACGAGCTGCAGGGCCCCACCGCCCTGGCGCTCCTCGAGCAGGTGACCGGCTCCCCCGTGCCCGACGCACGGTTCTTCAGCATGGCCGAGTTCACCATCGCCGGCCGGCGCGCCCGCGCGCTCCGGCACGGCATGGCCGGGCAGCCCGGCTTCGAGCTGTTCGGGCCGTGGGAGGACGGCGAGGCGGTGCTGGCCGCGCTCCTCGAGGCCGGCGCGGACCACGGCCTGGTGCGGGTCGGCGCCAAGGCGTACTCGACGGCGAACCTGGGGTCGGGCTGGGTGCCCGCGCCGATGGCCGCTCTGTTCGGCGACGACCCGCTGATGGCCGAGTACCGGGAGTGGCTGCCGCTGTCGGCGGTCGGCTCGATCGGCGGCAGCCTCGACTCCTCCGACATCCGCGACTGGTACCTGACCCCCTACGACGTCGGGTACGGCAAGACGGTCCGGTTCGACCACGACTTCATCGGCCGGGAGGCCCTGGAGCGGCTGGCGCAGACCCCGCCGCCGCGGACCAAGGTCACCCTGGTCTGGGACGCCGACGACGTCACCGCCGCGATCGGCTCGCTGTACCGGCCCGGTCCGGGCGCGAAGTACATCGAGATGCCCAAGGCCCGCTACGCCACCCACCACGAGGAC
This sequence comes from Geodermatophilaceae bacterium URHA0031, assembly GCA_000620205.1. GTDB lineage: Bacteria > Actinomycetota > Actinomycetes > Mycobacteriales > Geodermatophilaceae > Modestobacter. The sequence continues at coordinate 250,634 of JHVP01000004.1, forward strand.
CAGGTCCTCGTCGACGGCGAGCAGGTCGGCGTCTCGCTGGACTGCGGCTACCTCGCCAACGAGCGGCAGATGGTCTCGCTGGCGACCATCGACGCGGCCCTGGCCGAGCCGGGCACCGAGGTGACCGTCGTCTGGGGCGAGCGGCCGGTCTCGGCGAAGCCGGCGGTCGAGGACCACGAGCAGGTCCGGATCCGCGCCGTCGTCGCGCCCTGCCCCTACGACGCCCGGGACACCTACCGGGCGCGCTGACCCCCGCACGGCAGAGTCCCCGGACGCGTCGTCCGGGGACTCTGTCGCGTGGTGCTCAGCCGGGCTGACCGCTCCGGTTGTCGAACAGCGCGATGCCGGCCGCGGTGTTGGAGGCGGGCACGAAGTAGTCCGAGTGGACCTTGGTGATCTCGTCGTCCAGCGCGCCGCGCATCACCAGCCACATGATCAGCTCGATCCCCTCGGCGCCGGCCTGCCGGATCAGCTCCTCGCGGGAGAGGGCAGCGAGCGCCGCGGGGTCGCTGTGGATCGCCTCCATCCACCAGGCGTCGAACTCGGGGTTGATGAACCCCGCCCGGGCCCCGGCCAGCTGGTGGGACATGCCGCCGGTGCCCAGCACACCGACCGTGAGGTCCCCGGGGTAGCTGCGGATGGCCCGGCCCAGGGCCCGGCCCAGCGCGTAGCAGCGCGCGGCGGTGGGCTGCGGGTACTGGATGACGTTGACCAGCAGCGGGATCACCGGGCAGGGCCAGGCGTCACCGGGGTCCGGCGTCCACACCGACAGCGGCACGGTGAACCCGTGGTCGACGTGCAGCTCCTGGAAGACGGTCAGGTCGAACTCCTCGTCGACCAGGCTCTGCACCAGGTGCAGCGCGAGCTCGGGGTGCCCGACGACGTCGGGGACCGGCCGCCGGCCGAAGCCCTCGTCGGCCACCTCGTACTGCTCGGCCGTCCCCAGCCCGAAGGTCGGGACGAAGTCCAGGTCGATGCCGTTCGCGTGGTCGTTGTAGACGACGATCGCCACGTCGGGCCGGTGCTCGGCCAGCCACGCCCGGGCCGGGGCGTAGCCGTCGAACAGCGCCTTCCAGTTCGGGTCCTCGGTCTTGCCGCGGTCCATCGCCGCCCCGATCGAGGGGACGTGCGAGGTCGCCAGACCCCAGATGACGTCAGCCATCGCGCCGGCCTCCAGCCCTCATCGCCGCCAGGAAGTCCTCCTCGCCCATGCCGGTGAACACACCGCCCAGGTACTGCATCGAGCGGCCGTCCATCATGGCGAGCTTGTAGACGTAGAAGATGCTGCCGCCCAGGTCGATCATCGCCTGCCAGTCGCGGTCCAGCACCGCCTGCTGCTGCTCGGGGGTGAGCCCGAAGCCCTGGCAGTAGGCCGCCTCGTCGGCGAGGAAGCGCTCCCGGTTCTCGGCCGTGCGCAGGCTCATGAAGAGCTTGTTCATCCGCAGGCCGCGCCGGCTGGTCTCGCCGTCGAAGATCGGTGTGCCCGGCAGCCCGAACCGGTCGGGCGCGGTCTCGCTCATGGACGTTCCTCTCTGGCGGGTGCTCGGCGCGGTGCCCGTGGTCACGTGCGCTCCTGCGGGTGGGTGGCCAGCGCCTCGACCGTGACGTCGAGCCAGGGTGCCATCGGCAGCGACATCAGCGCGTCGTGCAGCGCCGCCGGGTCCGCGGCCTCGTACAGACCGACGGTGGCGTTGCGCCCGGGCACCCGCCACAACCGCTTCAGCACCCCGGCCGCGCGCAGCTCCACCGCCCGCGCGCGCTCGGCGGCCCGCAGCTCCTCCCGCCGCTCGGCGGGCGTCTCGGGTGGCAGCCGGTTCTCCGACCGGACCAGGAACTCCACGTCAGGCTCCCGTCTGTGCGGTGCGGGCCGGCACCCGGCCGGCGAGGTCGAGCAGCGCGTCGGCCAGCTCCGCGGGGGCGGTGACCATCGCCTCGTGGCCGGTCGCCAGCTCGTGCACCGGCCAGCCGCGCTCGCGGGCGCGGTCGGCCTGGCCGGCGAACACGCGCATCCAGCTGACGCACTCGACGAAACCGGCCGGGACGTCGTCGACCGCGCCGGTCAGCCGCAGCGGGTCGGTGTAGGTCTTCCACGGGTGCGGGGTGAGCTTCGGCAGCAACCAGTCCACGTCGGCCTGCTCGGTCACCCCGAGCACCGACAGCTTGCGCACCGGCACCAGCCAGCCGAAGCCCTGCTCGGCCGCGGACTCCGCCCAGTGGTGCTCCACGGTGGCCGGCAGCAGGTCCCGTGCCGCCTCGCCGTCGGCGCCGACGAAGGCGTCCAGGTAGACCCGCTGGGCGATGGCCCGGGGCAGCCGGTCGGCCACCGCGGTCACCACCTGCCCGGCGTAGCTGTGCCCCACCAGGACGACGTCGGTGAGCCCCAGCACCTCGACCAGCCGGACGACGTCCTCCACGTGGGTGTCCAGGCCCACCAGCGGGGACAGCAGGTGCCCGCGCTCGGACAGCCCGGTCAGCGTCGGGGCGTGCACCTCGTGCCCGGCCGCGCGCAGCAGCGGGGCCACCCGGTCCCAGCACCACCCCCCGTGCCACGCGCCGTGCACGAGGACGAACGTGGTCATGGCTCCCCTGTCCTGGCGACCGCGGCGGTCTCGCGCGCGGATGTGGTCCCGAGCACGATAAGTCTCCCGGCGGGGAGCGGGATCCGCCTGATGTCACGGGGCGGCGACCGCCGCCGCACGGACCCGCTACGTCATCCGTCGTGGCCCCCGGGGACGCCGGTGGTCACCGGGGCAGGACGAGCCCCTCCTTGACCGCGAGCAGGGCGGCCTGCGTGCGCGAGGTGAGCCCCATCTTGGTGAGCAGGTGGCTGACGTGCGTCCGCGCCGTCCGCTCGCTGATGACGAGGTGCTCGGCGATGTCCTTGTTGGACCTGCCCTCGGCGATCAGCACCAGCACCTCCTTCTCCCGCGCGGTGAGGACGCCCAGCCCGGTGCGCGGCGCCCGCATCTCCTGGGTGAGCCGGCGGGTGACCGCCGCGTCGAGGAAGACCTCGTCCCGGACCGCCGCCCGCAGCGCGGCGTCGACCTCGGCGGGTCCGGCGTCCTTGAGCAGGTAGCCGGAGGCCCCGCTCTCCAGCGCGGCGTGCACGCGCTCGGTCTCCCCGAAGCTGGTGAGGATCACCACCCGCAGCTGCGGGAACCGGCGCAGCACCTCACCGGTGGCGGTGACGCCGTCCATGCCGGGCATCTGCAGGTCCATCAGCACGACGTCGGGCAGCTCCCCGTGGGCGGCCGCCCGGGCGAGCCGGTCCAGGGCCTCCTGCCCGTCACCGGCCTCCCCGGCCACCTCGACGTCCTCGAGCGCCTCCAGGTACGCGACCACCCCGCGGCGCACGACCGCGTGGTCGTCGACCACGAGCACCCGGATCGGGTCCGGAACGGTCACCGGCCCGCCTCCGCGTCGATCACCGGCACCGAGGCCGGCAGCGGGATGCTGAGCAGCACGCTGGTCCCCCCGCCGTCGGGCCGGCGGACCCGGACCCCACCGCCCCAGCGGGCCGCCCGCTCCCGCATCACGCTCATGCCCAGCCCGCTGGACCCGGAGCCGCCGGGCTCCGCGCCGGTGCGGTGGTCGAACCCGCACCCGTCGTCGGTGACCTCGGCGACGACGTGCTGGCGGCCGCCGCGGGAGGTCACCGCGATCCGGGTGTCGATCCGGGTGGCGTCGGCGTGCTTGATGCTGTTGTGCAGCGCCTCGGCGACGACGCGGTACACGTCCTCGAGCAGGTCGGCGTCGACCGCGGCCAGGGCGTCGTCGGGGTCGGAGTGGTCCAGCTGCACGTCGACGCCGGTGCGGGCCGCCGTGGAGTCCACCAGGGAGCGCAGGGCCGAGGCCAGGCCCTGCGCCGAGGTGGCCGCCGGACGCAGCTCCACCACCATGCCGCGCAGGTCGGCCAGCACGTCCTCGGCGCTGCTGCTCAGGTCCTCGGCCACCTGCGCGACCTTCTCCGGGGCCGGCGGCAGGCCGCGCGCGACGAGCACGCCGAGCGACTTGGCCTGCATCATCATCGAGAAGACCTGCTGCACCACCGAGTCGTGCAGGTCGCGGGCCAGCTTCTGGCGCTCCTCGCGCCGGGCCACGTCCCGTTCCCGCTCCAGCAGGGCGGCGTGGTCCACGGCCATCGCCGCCTGCTCGGCCATGGCGAGCAGGAACTCCAGCTCGGTGTCCCCGACGCTGCGGCCGGGTGCGAAGAAGGCGTTGAGGATGCCGACCGGCTCCCCGCGCGCCAGGAGGGGCACGCTGACGAACCAGTCCCACCGGGGGTGGCGCATGAAGTCGTGCAGCGGCGCCCAGGCCGGGTCCTGCATGACCGCCTCGTACCGGCTCGGGACGATGACCGGTTCACGGCTGCTGAGAGCGTCCAGCATCCGCAGCCGGGCCCCCAGGGCACGGCACTGCATGAGCCGGTCGAAGAACTCGTCGGAGCGGCCGAAGCCGGCCGAGCCCATGACGTGCAGCCGGTTCCCCGACCCGTGGACCGTCAGCACCTGCACGCCGGCGAGCGCGTCGGTGCGCGCCACCTCCTGGGCGAGCACCTCCAGGGTGCCGATCAGCGAGCGTTTCGACGCGACGCTGGACGCGGCCGTGGCGATCGCGGCCAGCCGCCGCTCCCGCAGCAGGCTCAGCGTCACGTCCCGGAAGGAGACGATCCAGCGCCGCTCGCCGGGCACCTGGGTGAGCACGTAGGCGAACTCGCGGCGGACGCCGGGCGAGGGCTCCCACTCCAGGACGTGCTCGCCCGGCCGGCCGGCGACCGCCGCGTCGCCGGGTGGCGGGAACGGTGACGGGGCCCCGGTCACGGCGCCCGGCCGGAGTCCGCAGAGCCGGACCGCGGCGGGGTTGGCGTCCAGGAACCGCGCGTCGGCGTCGATGACGGCGAGCCCGTCCGGGGCGTGCGCCACCACCTCGTCGGCGCAGGGGGGCGACGCGACCGACGTGCCGACCCCGATCGGTCCTGTGCGTTCCACGCGCCTCTCCTCCCTGCTCGACCGGCCTGCTGTGGTGCAGCCCACTGCTCCCCTGATGCTGGCATGCCGGGCGCGTCGCGGGTACGGCGGACCTGCCGGACCACCCGCCGGGGCGGCCTCCCCGCGACGATTGACGTACGACCCGCGGGCGAAGTGGTGGGACGGGAACCGTCATGTCACCGTGCCGGGAGGGGGTGGCACAGGTCACGATGGTGGTGCGCTCGACACGACCCGCCCGGTGCGCACCGCCCCCGCCGGAGAGACAAGGCTCGCCGCACAGGAGGAAGTCCATCCGATGAAGCGCTCGCTGACCGCTCGGGACCCCGCCACCCGGGACTCGCTGAGGCAGGTCTTCCAGGAACTCGGCTTCGAGGTCATCCCGTTCAAGAAGACCGAGGAGCAGGTCCTCCAGCACGTGCCCAAGGACGTCCGGCTGACCGTCACCGCCTCACCGGCCAAGGGCCAGGACGCGACCGTCGACCTCACGGTCAAGCTGGTCGGCCACGGCTACTCCGTGGCACCGCACCTGTCCGCCCAGCAGGTCCGCGACCGGGCACACCTGGCCGACGTCGTCGCCCGCTGCCGCGAGGCCGGTGTCACCGACGTCTTCGTCGTCGGTGGCGACCCGAGCGACACGCCCACCGAGTTCAAGGACGCGCTGGCGCTGCTCACCGCGCTGCACGAGCTCGACCACGGGTTCGCCGACATCGGGATCGGCGGCCACCCCGAGGGCCACCCGGCCGTCCCGCCGGAGGTGCTGTTCCAGGCGCTGAAGGACAAGGCCGCGATGGCGACCCACATCAAGACCCAGATCGTGTTCGACCCGAAGCTGATCCTCGACTGGGCGCGGGAGCTGAAGAACCACGGCATCGACCTGCCGGTGCACGTCGGCGTGCCCGGGGCGGTCCACCGGCAGAAGCTGCTGCGGGTCTCCGGTGGGCTCGGCGTCGGCGAGTCGGCGAAGTTCCTCAAGAAGCAGCAGAGCCTGCTGTGGCGCTTCTTCATCCCCGGCGGCTACAGCCCGGACAAGATCATCAAGGGTCTGGCCCCGCACATCGGCAAGCCCGACAACCACATCGAGGGCTTCCACGTCTTCACGTTCAACGACCTCGGCCCGACCGAGGCCTGGCGGGAGCAGACGCTGCGGTCGCTGGCGTGACCCGCCCGCCGGGCCCCTCCCCGACCCTCTCCAGGAGCGCCTGATGACCGCAGAGCTGATCGACGGGACGGCGGTCGCCCGCCAGGTGCGCGAGGACGTGGCGAAGGGCGTCGCGCAGCTGGTCGCCGCCGGGGGCACGCCGCCCGGGCTCGCCACGGTGCTGATCGGTGAGGACCCCGCCTCCGAGGTCTACGTCCGGAACAAGCGCCGGCTGTGCGTGGCGGCCGGGATGGCCGACCTGCACCGCCACCTGCCCGGCGACGTCGACCAGGACACCGCCGCCGCGCTGGTCGACGAGCTCGCCGCCGACCCCGCCGTCTCCGGCATCCTGCTCCAGCTCCCGACACCGGCCCACCTCGACTCCGAGGCGCTGCTGGCCCGCATCCCGGCGGCGAAGGACGTCGACGGGCTGACCACGGCCAACGCCGGCCTGCTGGCCCAGGGCCGGCCCGGGCTGCGGCCGTGCACCCCGTCGGGGGTCATCGAGCTGCTGGACCGCTACGACGTCCCGCTGGCCGGCGTCGAGGCCGTCGTCGTCGGCCGCTCCGTGCTGGTGGGCAAGCCGATGGCCCAGCTCCTGCTCGAGCGGAACGCCACCGTGACCATCTGCCACTCGCGGACCCGCGACCTCGCCGCGGTGTGCCGGCGCGCCGACGTGCTGGTGGTCGCCGCAGGGATCCCCGGTCTCGTCGGCGCCGACGGGGTCAAGCCCGGAGCGACCGTGATCGACGTCGGCATCCACCGCGGCGAGGACGGCCTGCACGGCGACGTCGACACCGCCGCCGTCGCCGAGGTCGCCGGGCGGATCACGCCCGTGCCCGGCGGCGTGGGGCCGATGACCATCGCCATGCTGCTGGCGAACACCCTGACCGCGGCCACCGCGCAGCAGGGGCTCGGCGGCTGATGCCCCCGGCGGCGGACGGGCCGTGGGCGCGGTTCGACGACCTGAGCCGTGGCGAGGCCCTGCTCTGCCCGGCTCCGCACCGGGTGCTCAGCACGACCCGGACCGACGAGGTCGCCGGCCTGCTGCAGCAGGTGCACGACGAGACCGCGGCGGGCAGCTGGGCCTACGGCTTCGTCTCCTACGAGGCGGCGCCGGGGCTGGACCCGCGGCTGCCGGGCGGCTGGACCCCGGGGCAGCCACCGCTGGTGTGGTTCGGCCTGTGCGACGAGCCGGCCCGCGTGGAGCCGCTGACCGGGTCGGCGCCGCCGGCCGTGCAGGCATCCCCGTGGCGACCGGACTGGACGGCGGCCGAGCACGCCCGCGCCGTCGCGCGCGTCCGCGAGCGGATCGCCGCCGGGGAGACCTACCAGTGCAACCTCACCGACCGGCTCCGCTCGACCGTGACCGGCGACCCCCGGGCGCTCTACCACCGCCTGGCGCTCGCCCAGCGCGGCGCCCACAACGCCCTGCTCGACCTCGGCCGGCACGTGGTGGCCAGCGCCAGCCCCGAGCTGTTCTTCGAGTGGGTGGGCGACGAGGTGCGCACCCGCCCGATGAAGGGCACCGCGCCGCGCGGCCGGACGACCGCGGAGGACGAGGAGCAGCGCCGGGCACTGCGCGCCAGCAGCAAGGAGCAGGCCGAGAACGTCATGATCGTGGACCTGCTGCGCAACGACCTCGGCCGGGTCGCCGAGGTCGGCAGCGTGACCGTGGACGAGCTGCTCGCGCTCGAGCGGTACCCGACCGTCTGGCAGCTGACCTCGCAGGTCAGCGCCCGGGTCCGGCCGGACGTCGGACTGCCGGAGCTGTTCGGCGCGCTCTTCCCCTGCGGCTCGGTCACCGGGGCACCCAAGCAGCGGACCATGGAGCTGATCAGCGAGCTGGAGCCGACGCCCCGGGGCGTGTACTGCGGCGCGATCGGTCTCGTCGCTCCCCCGGGTGCGCCGTTCCGCGCCCGGTTCAGCGTCGCGATCCGGACGGTCGTGGTCGACCGTGCGGGCGGTGAGGCCGTCTACGGCGCCGGCGGGGGCATCACCTGGGGATCGGACCCCGCCCGGGAACGGGCCGAGCTGCTCGCGAAGGCCGCCGTGCTCGGTCACGACGCCACCGACCACCAACTCGTGGAGACCCTGGCGCACCTCCCCGGCAGCGGGGCCCGCAACCTCGACCGCCACCTCGACCGGCTGGCCGACTCGGCCGCCTTCTTCGGCTTCCGGTTCGACCGCGAGGCCCTGCCGGCGCTGATCCGGCGGGCCGTCGCCGGGCGGACGGACCCGGCGCGCGTGCGGGTCGTGCTGGACCGGACCGGGCACGTCGACATCGAGGTGGGTGACCTCCCCGCGGTGCGCCCCGGCCCGGTCGGGCTGGTGGTGGACCACGAACCGGTGGACGCGGCCAGCCCCTGGCTGCAGCACAAGACGACCCGCCGGGACCCCTACCGGACCCGGGCGCTGCGGCACCCGGGCGCCGACGACGTCGTCCTGGTCAACCAGCGCGGCGAGCTGACCGAGACCACCATCGCCAACCTCGCCGTCCGCCTCGACGGCCGGTGGTGGACGCCGCCGACCTCCTCCGGCTGCCTCCCGGGGGTCGAGCGCGGTCGGTTGCTGGACCTCGGCGTGCTGCAGGAACGCGTGCTGCACGTCGACGACCTCGCCGTCGCCGAGGAGCTCGCGGTGCTCAGCTCGCTGCGCGGCTGGCGGGCGGCGCAGCTGCTCCCCCACTCCCGGCGGCCACTCCGGGACAGCCGCGAGCGGGAGGGTTCCCGTGCGACCAGGTGAGGACCTCGACAGGCAGCCGATCGGCGAGTTCCTCGCCCAGCTCGCGGCGCGGCTGCCGGCTCCCGGGGCGGGCGCGACCGCCGCCGTCGAGGCCGCGCTGTCCGCCTCGCTCGTCGGGATGGTCGGCCGGTTCACCACCGACGAGCAGCACGCCGGCGTGATCCGCGAGATCACCGCGGCGGCCGACGCCCGGCGGGACGCCTGCCTGGAGGCCGCCGCAGCCGACGAGGCGGCGTTCTCGGCCGTGGCCGAGGCGATGAAGCTGCCCCGGGACACGGCCGAGGAGCAGGAGTCCCGCCGCCGGGCCCTGGGCGCCGCGCAGCAGGAGGCGGCCCAGCCGCCCCGCCGGGTCATCGAGTCGGCCGCGGAGCTGGTGGCGCTGGCCGAACGCCTGCTGCCGATCGCGAAGCGCACCCTCCTCAGCGACGTCGCCGCGATCACCGCCGCCGCCCGCGCCGCGGCCACCACCGCACGGCTCGCCGTGGAGACCAACCTCCCCGGCATCCCCGACGAGGGCGCCCGTGCCGAGCTTGCCGCGGCCGTCGCCGGGGTCGACGACCTGGTCCGGCGGGCCGACGCCGTCGAGGCCGCCGTCCGGGCGACCCTGCGGCGGTGACGACCCGCCGGTCAGCTCACTCGAAGACGACCGTGCGGTTGCCGTGGATGATGACCCGGTTCTCGGTGTGCCAGCGGACGGCGTGCGCGAGTGCGCGGGTCTCGGCCTCCCGGCCGCGGGCGGCCAGCTGCTCCGGGCTCGACGAGTGGTCGACGCGCAGCATCTCCTGCTCGATGATCGGGCCCTCGTCGAGGTCCGCCGTCACGTAGTGCGCGGTCGCGCCGATGAACTTCACGCCCCGGGCGTGGGCCTGGTGGTAGGGCCGGGCGCCCTTGAAGCTCGGCAGCATCGAGTGGTGGATGTTGATGGCACGCCCGCCCAGCTGCCGGCACAGGTCGTCGGAGAGGATCTGCATGTAGCGCGCCAGGACGACCAGCTCGACCCCCTCCGCGCGGACGATGTCGAGCAGCGCGGCCTCGGCCTCCGCCTTGGTCTCGCGGGTCACCGGGATGTGCTTGAACGGCACGCCGTAGAAGTCGGCGGTGCTCTGCAGGGTCGGGTGGTTGGACACCACGGCGACGACGTCGAGGTTGAGCTCGCCGACCGAGTTGCGGAACAGCAGGTCGTTGAGGCAGTGCGCGTACTGGCTGACCATGATGACCACCCGCTGCCGTTCCGCGGCGTCCGCCAGCCGCCAGTTCATGGCGAACCGCTGGGCGGTCCCGGCGAAGGCCTCCCGCAGGGCGGGCAGGTCCAGCGGGGCACCGTCGATGTGCTTGAACTCGACGCGCATGTAGAACATGCCGCTGGAGAGGCTGTCGAACTGGTGGCTCTCCACGATCGTGCACCCCTCCTGCACGAGCAGCCCGGACACCGCGTGCACGATGCCCGGGGCGTCCTCGCAGGACAGCACCAGGATGCCGTGCTGACCGTCAGCGGGCCGGGTCATTGCTCCTCCACGTGGCTCGTTCCCTCGGGGCGCGCACCCCGGGCGGGGTGGCGCCGATCACACATCCGGGTTGACGGTACGCACCGGCACCGGCGCCTCCCAGGAGGCATATGACCACTCCTGCCGGGCGCCGGGCGGTGGCGGCGCGCGACAATCGACGTAGGCACGCCCCGGTCAGCCGCGCGGCGGCAGCACGGGGACCACGAGGTGGGAGTCGAAGCGGCCGCCGGTGTGCACCACGGTGCGGCCGACGTTCACCGTGTCGGTGTGCCGGGCGTAGGTCAGCGGTTCCGGGTAGCGCATGACGTCGCTGCCCTGGACGACCAGCAGCAGCTGCTCCCCCGCCTGGAACCGGGTGCCCGACGGCCAGACCTCGATGTCCAGCCGGGCCGGCTCGCCGGGCGTCAGCGGCAGCGCCCGCCGGTGCGCCAGGACCGGCAGGAAGTCGGTGGAGCGCTCCGGGTCGAGCTCCCGGTGCGAGGCGCGCAGCCAGCCGACCGCCACCGGACCGTCCTCGAACTGCCCGTAGTAGGGGAACCCGACCTGGTTGCCCTCGGCGTCGAGCTTGAACAGCGCGACGAACACGTCCGCGTCATCGGCCTCCTCGGCGGACACGTGCAGCACCGCGCGGACGTGGCCGACCAGCTCGACCGGTTCGGGGAAGGTCGTCGTGAAGGTGGCCCGGCGGGGCGCCAGCCCGCTGCCCAGCCCGTCGTAGGAGGCAGCGCCCTCGGTGGGGACCGGGTCCCAGCCCAGCGAGCCGCGGGTGGCGTCCAGGTGCAGCTGCCGGTACTCGACGTCCTCGAGGGGCCACTCCCGGGCCTCCCGCCAGGTGCCCTCGTAGCAGCGCTCACGGACCTCGGCGCGCACCCGGGGCCAGTCCTCGACCCCGGCGCCGCGGTCGAGCAGGAAGTGGTCGAAGAACGTGCGCTGGCGCTCGACGTTCTCCGGCTCGTAGTAGTAGGCCCACTTCTTCCGGCCGTGGACGTCGAGCCACTTCTGGGCCGACCCCATCCGCCGGAAGCCCTCCAGGGTGCCCCGGCTGTGCAGCCCCTGGTCGGCCCAGCTGGCGACGACGAACGCCGGCACCTGGATGGCCTCCAGGTCCGCGGACTTGCCGGCCCAGAACTCGTCGAACCAGGGATGGGCGGCGGTCTCCGCCTCCAGGTCCTCGATCTCGGTCGTGCTGGCTCCCCACCGCTCCCAGATGTAGGGCCAGAAGGAGGTCTCCGGGATGCCGCCGTGCCGGGCCACCTCCCGGTAGGTGTCGTTCCACCCCTCCCAGGGGTTGATCGCGGCCAGGTGCGGCGGGTTCAGCGACGCGACCCACCACTGCAGGCTGGTCAGGTACGACACGCCGGACAGCCCGACCCTGCCGGCACTCCACGGCTGGGTGCCGGCCCACTCCACGAGGTCGGCGTAGGCGCGCGCCTCCTCGATCGAGTGGTACGTGGCCCGGCCCTCGGAGTACCAGGTGCCCGGGACGTCGGCGAGGACGATGGCGTAGCCGTGCGGCACCCAGTACTCGGGGTCCGGCGCCTCGAAGGTCGTCAGGTCCCCGGTCCACTCCGGCCGCACCCCGCTGTTGGGGTAGATCTGGCCGATCGGGGCCGGGTTGTGCTTGCCGTAGGGCGACCAGCTGACCAGCGGCGCCGCCGGCACGTCGGTGTCGGGCCGGTAGACGTCGACGTACATGACGTGCCCCTGGTCCCCGAACGGGACGGCGACGTCCTTCTCGACCACCATCCCGGGCCGGTTCTCGAACCGGTGCTCCGGCGGCCGGCCACCGCGCGACGCGGGCGTGCTGCGCGGGCTCCGGAAGAGGTGCGGGGTCTCCTCGTGCACGGGGCTGCTCGGTGTCCTTCCGGTGTCCGTGGGGCGCTCAGTGCGCCATCGCGGCGAGGGCCTCGGCGTCGATGGTCGCGATGGAACGGGTGTCCTGGAAGGCGCGCACGCCCTCGATGCCCTGCTCACGACCCATGCCCGACTGCCGCATGCCGCCGAAGGGCGCACGCAGGTCCAGGCGGGTGGCGCCGTGGTCGTTGACCCAGACGTACCCGCACGCCAGCTGGGACCCGATGCGCTGCGCGGTGGCCGGGTCCGCCGTCCACACCGACCCGCAGAGGCCGCCCCACGTGTCGTTGGCGGCGGCGACGGCCTCCTCCTCGGTGTCGAAGGGGATGATCGGGATCACCGGTCCGAACTGCTCCTGGGTGACCACCCGGAGGGACGGGTCGGGGTCGATCACGAGGGCCGGGCGCAGGAAGTTGCCACCGGCCAGGTCGCCCGCCGGCAGCTGCCCGTACTCGCGGACCTCGGCGCCGGCGTCCCTGGCCTCCTGGACGATCTCCTGCACGAAGGCCTTCTGGGCCGCCTGGTGCAGCGGGCCCATGGTGGTGCCCTCGTCCAGGCCGTAGCCGAGCCGGACGGCCTCCAGCCGCGACTCGAGGCCGGCGACCAGCTCGTCCAGGCGCGACCGGTGCACGTAGACGCGCTTGGCGGCCATGCAGATCTGCCCGGTCGTGTCGAAGATCCCGGCGAAGAGCCGGTCGAGGTGGGTGTCGTCGATGACCGCGTCGTCGGTGACGATCGCCGCGTCGTTGCCGCCGAGCTCGAGGGTCACCCGGGTGAGCGTCGTGGAGGCCATCTCCAGCATCCGCTTGCCGCCGTTGACGCTGCCGGTGAAGCACACCTTGGCGACGTCCGGGTCCTGGATCAGGCCGGCCATGTCCTCGTCCCGGCCGGTGACGACGTTCAGCACGCCCGGCGGCAGCTTCTCCGCGACGCGCTGCACGACGCGCGTGGTCGCCAGCGGCGTCGACGGCGGCGGCTTGACGATGGCGGTGTTGCCGGCCAGCAGGGCGTGCGGCAACGCAGCGCCGAGGATCGCGATCGGCCAGTTGAACGGCACGATGACGGTGACCACGCCCAGCGGCTGGTAGCCGACCTGCGTCGTCACCGGGATGCCGGGAGCGGGCTCGAGCACCTTGCCCGCATCGACCTCGTCGGCGAGGCCCAGCGCCAGCTGCCACCGCAGCTCGAACACCAGGGCGTCGATCCAGGCCTCCATGCGGATCTTGCCGTTCTCCTGCGACAGGATCGCCGCGTCGGCGTCCCGGTCCTCGGCGATCCCGGCGATCGCGTCCGCCATGGCGCTTGCCCGCTCCTGCGCCGACAGGGCCGCCCAGCCGGGGAACGCGGCCTTCGCCGCGGCCACCGCGTCGGCCACGTCGTCCACCGAGGCAGCCGCGGCCTCACCGACGACCACGCCCGGCTTGGCCGGGTCCGCGACCTGCAGGACGTCGTCGGTGAAGCGCTCCTCGCCGCCGATGTACAGACCGGTGCGCACGGCCTGCGTCGTCTCGTCGGCCGTCTGGGTGCTCGTCATGTCGTTCCCCTCCGTTGGGTCCCGGTCACGGGCCATCTGCCGCCGGGCGCGCGCGGCGCTGTCGAGCGTCCGACCTCGGCGGGCCGGGCACCAGGGACATCTGTCCTGTTCAGGAGCGCCGGTCCGGCTCCGCGTCGGTCGTCTCGAACCGCAGGACGGGCTTGATCGTGCGTCCGGCGGCGGAGTCGGCGAACGCCTGCTCGATGTCGGCGAAGGCGTAGGAGGTGACGAGCCGGTCGAAGGGGAACCGGCCCTGCCGCCACAGCTCCACCAGCTGCGGGATGAACGTCTGCGGCACCGCGTCGCCCTCGATGATCATCTGCAGCCGCCACCCCCGGGTCATCGACAGGCCGGTCTCGAACGCCGTCTCCTGGCCCGGGGCCTGGGCGCCGACGACCCCGACAGTGCCGCGGATGGCCAGCGAGTCCGCTGCGCTGCGCAGGACGGCCGCCACCCCGGTCGTCTCCAGGGCGACGTCCACCCCCTGCCCGTCGGTGAGCGCCATGATCCGTTCGGCCGAGCTGCCGTCCCGCCCGTCCACCACGTCGGTCGCCCCGAGCTCCGTCGCCAGCTCCAGGCGTTCCGGGACGACGTCCACCGCGACGATCCGGGTGCAGCCGACCGCCCGCGCGGCCAGCACCGCGGACAGCCCCACCGCCCCGGCACCGAACACGGCGATGCTCGACCCGGCGGGTGGGCGCAGCGAGTTCATCACCGCGCCCGCACCGGTCTGGATCCCGCAGCCGAGGGGTCCCATCAGCTCGAGCGGGACGTCCGGGCGGATCGGGACGACCGACCGGGCCTGCACGTTGGCCCGGCGGGCGAACGAGGACTGGCCGAAGAAGTGCGAGGAGAGCTGCCCGCCCTCCCCGTCCTGCAGCGCGGTGGACCCGTCGGGCCGGGTGCCCCCGAAGTTGCGGGCGTACAGGTCCGCGCAGTAGGTGCTGTCCCCCGCCAGGCACTGCCGGCACCGGCCGCAGGTGTTCACCGAGAGGACGACGTGGTCGCCCACGGCCACCCCGACCACCGCGTCGCCCACCGCCTCCACGACGCCGGAGCCCTCGTGCCCGAGCACGGCCGGCAGCGGTGTGGGGTAGACCTGCTCGCGCACCACGGCGTCGGTGTGGCAGACCCCGGCGCCGACGAGCCGGACCCGGACCTCGTCCGGGCGCAGGTCGTCGAGCTCGACCTGCTCGATCAGGAAGGGCCCGTTCGGCTCCCGGACGACGGCTGCTTCGGTGAGCATCGATGCATCTCCTCTGCCCGCGCCTGTCCCGCGTGGGTGCGGCGGCGACGTCCCTCGATCATGCCCAACGCCGTCCATCCCCACGACACGGGCAAGCCGGCACGGTCGTCGACGAGCTCGACCGGGGGCCGGCATCGAACGGTCCCGGTGGCCGTGGCCACCGGGACCGCCGGACGGAGCCGCCGTCAGACGACGTCGGCCTCCTGTGCCTGCCGGATCAGCTCGGCGGCGTCGTACCAGGTGAGGAAACCGGCAGCCTGCAGCCGGACGACGTCATCGGTCACCTTCGTGACGTAGTCGCGGTGGCTGCTGTACAACTCGCCGAGCCGGGCCGGGTCGAAGGGCACCTCGTAGCCGGCGATGTAGCAGAACGAGGCCCCGGTCGCAGTGCCGAACCACGTGCTGGTCGGCACGTCGAGGAACGGCGAGCGCAGCCCGCCCTGGACGTTGCCGAACTGGTCGAGCACCGGCGCCCCGTTCTCGACGAGGATGGGATTCGACCTCGGCGGCGCCACGCCGTCGCGGACCCAGCGGTCGAGGTTGTGCAGGGCCGCGTCGAAGAAGATGGAGCTGGGGAACCGGCTGCGCGGCCCCTCGTTGCACGCCTGCGGCGGCACGTCGCGGCCGGCCGCGATGATGTCCTCCGACGACGCCGAGGAGTAGAGCTCGAAGGGCGTGGCGTGCCCGGCTCCGGCCATCTCGTAGTGGCGGAACTGGTCGCCGGGGACGTCGCTGTCGGGACGCCGTGAGCCGATGCCGCGCAGGTAGTCCGACTGGGACATCAGCTGGATGACCGGCACGCCGATGCCGTAGAGGTCGCGCCGCGGGTCCTCCGCCGGTGGCGCCGGCTCGCACTGGTTCATCGGGTAGGCCCCGGCGAAGGCACCTCCGGCGACCCCCAGCAGGTAGCCGTCGTAGGTGGGGGCGCCCTGGGCAGCAACGACGAGCGGGTGGATGGCCTTCATGTAGTTGATGAGGTAGCCGCCGGTCTGGGAGTAGCCGAAGCCGTAGGCGTGGTCGACCGTGGTGGCACCCGTGCCGTAGGTCAGCGGGTTGCTCGCCTCGCCGCTGCGCAGCCAGTTGCCGACCTGGGTGTAGATGTCCCAGATGAGCCCGTTCTCGGTGGCCTGGGTGGTGTCGGCCGGCAGCGGCGTCGGCGGGGTGGCCGGGTCGGCGTCGGCGTCGACGACCGAGCAGTTGCCGGGGTCGTCCACGGGCAGGGGGTTGGCGAAGGAGAGGGACCCGTAGCGCTCGGCGTCGAAGTTCTGGAGCGCCTCGACGGCGATCGGCTTGGCGGTGATCCCGACCCAGGCGTCACCGTTGTCGATGATCTCCTGGCGGGCCACGGCCCAGCCGATGTTCAGGTCGAACAGGTTCGAGGGGTTGAGCATCTCGACCACGACATTGCCGCTGAAGTGCCCGGCGTCGGCCGGACGGCGGACCAGCACCCGGGTGGTGTAGGGCGCGTCCTGGGTGCGGACCACGGCGGGAGCGTCCGCCGGCCAGCTGTAGACGTTGGACGTGCCGCTGGCGAGGAACTCCTCCTCGGTGTACCCGATGGCGCCGAGGTCCTCGGGCACCTCCTGGTAGGCGGCGCCGCCGAAGGGGTGCGACTCGTCACTCGAGGGCAGTGGGCCGCTCACCTGCGGCACGGGTCCCTGGGCGGGCGCGGCGTCGGCCCCGGCTGCCGCCGCGACCGCGGGAGCACCGAGGGCGGGGCCGGTGACGCCGCACAGGGCGGTGACCAGCCCGGCGATGACCAGGCCGCGCCCGATGGTCCGGGGGCGGGGTGGGGACGAGGTGGTGGACTGCATGGTGGAGTGCATGGCAGCTCGATCCTTTGGTCGGTCCGGGGCGTCGTTGCCCCGGGTCCCTGCCGGGCCCACGGCGGTGTGTGCCCGTCGACCCGGCGGTCATGGCGTCCGGGTCGCTGTGGTGCAGAGGCCTCCTCCCGTGGCCGCGGGCGGCCCGCTCGGCTGAGCCGCAGGACAACTCAGACGTGGGTGGGGTCGGGTCCGCGGAGGTGGTGCTCCGCACCCGGGGACACCGGGCTCGACCGGCTGCTCCGCGCTGCACTGCGGAGGACTGAGAGCACGGGCGCTCCACTCGGCATCGAGGGGTGGGCGCTCGACTGCACGCCGTCACCAGAACCAGCCTCAACATGCCACGCGTCACAGCCAGCAGCAAGCTGGTGCACAGGGGGGCACGGTCCGCCTGAGCACCGTGGCTGTCAGGAACGGCTGACCAGCCGGGCACCGGGCTACGGTTCCGCCGTGGGGGTCGGTCGCCTGCCCCCGGACGAAGGACGGACCTCGTGACCGAGAACGCCCGGCCTGCCGTCCGAGCGGAGCTGCACTACCTGGACGCGCGCACCACCGCCGGCCGGCAGTTCATCGCCCCGGGCGGGCGCACCGCCACCGAGCGCACCGAGCAGCGCAGTGTCGGCATCCGCGACGGCCGGCCGGTCCGGGAGTCCTTCGCGCTCGACGTGCAGGGCTTCGCGCTGGTCGACCACCGCAGCGCGGTCACCGACTTCACCGACCCGGGCCAGCTGGAGTCGGTCTACGTCGGAGAGGTGTGCCGGCTCGTCCAGGAGCAGCTGGGCGCCGACCAGGTCCTCTCCCGCGGGTGGGAGCTCCGCCGTTCGGTCGCCCCGGCCGAGCACGGCGCCCAGCCGCCGGCCGGTGGGGTGCACGTCGACTACGCCCCCGACCACGTGCCGGGCATGGTGGCGCGGGCCCACGCCCGCCACTTCCCGCACGGACCCGGGTTCCAGCGGGCGGTCGTGACGAGCACCTGGCGGGTGTTCAGCCCGCCGCCGCAGGACTGGCCGCTGGCGCTGTGCGACTCGCGCACGGTCGCCCCGGACGACGGCGCGCCCATCACCACGTACTTCGTCGACGAGCTGCCGGCGGACCCGTCCGGGCCGGTCGAGCACCTCCGGCCGGTCGGCAGCAGCTGGAAGGTCCGGCACAGCCCCGCGCACGTCTGGTGGTACTTCCCGGGCATGACCCGGGACGAGGTGCTGCTGATCAAGCTGGGCGACACCGACCGCGGTGTGGCGTGGGCGGCCCCGCACGCCGCCTTCCCGGACCCCACCGCGCAGGGCGCCGTGCCGCGGCACAGCATCGAGTTCCGGACCTTCGCCTACTTCTCCTGAGGCCGGGACCGGGCCGTTGTCAGGCCTGCGCGGGCGATGTCGTCCGCAGACCGCGGTCGACCAGGTCGATGAGCCACTCGAAGCTGTCGTCCACGTCGGCGGACCACTGGAAGCCGTGCGCGGACTGCAGGGTGGCGAAACCGTGGAAGGAGCTCCGCAGGGCACGCAGCGCGTGGTCCAGCTGGTCGGGCGCGAGGTCGTAACCCCGCAGGACCGCTGTGAACGCGACCAGCAACCGCGACCCCGCGACCGCGATCGGGTCGTCCGGGCCGGTCGGCTCGACGCCGATCGTGGCCGCGTACCGGCCGGGGTGGGTGAGCACGAAGTCGCGGAACGCGCGGGCCGCGGCAGCCAGCGCGTCACGCCCGGCGCGCCCCTGGGTGGCTGCACCCACGGCGTCGGCCGCCTCGGCGAGGGCCAGTGCGGCGATCCGGCGGTTCAGGTCGTCCTGGTTGACGACGTGCTTGTACAGCGACGGCGTCCGGACGCCGACCCGTTCGGCCAGCTGGCCCATGCTGAGAGCCGCGAAGCCGACCTCGTCGGCGAGCGCCGCGCCCGCCGCGACGACCGCGGCCGGGTCGAGGCCGGCCCTAGGCACGCGCGGCGTCCAGGAAGGACGACAGGAGGGCCACCACCTGCTCGGGGAACTGGACGTGCGGGTAGTGCCCGGCCCCGGCGATCATCTCGAGCCGCCCCAGGCCGGGCGGCAGCGCGGCCACGATCGCCTCGCCCTCGGCCTGCGGCGAGGCCCAGTCGGGGTCCAGCGTGCCCTGCACGACCAGCACCGGGCAGCGGACGTTGCCCAGTTGGGCACCCGCGTCCCCGGCGCCGGACCGGCCCATCTGCTGCTGGGCCTTCATCCGGCCCGGCTCGCGGAGCATGGCGTCGATCTGCTCCAGGCGCGCATCCCAGTCGGCCGGCTTCGGTCCGGGGTACGCGAGCTCCAGGTACTTCTTCCACTGCCCGACGCTGCCGAACAGGCCGGTGCCGAGCAGGTGGACCATGCCGCGGCGGAACCGCGGCACCCGGAGGTCGCCGAGCGCGACGTGCTGCGCCCGGGTGAACGGCGTCAGCTCGACCACCGCGGTGATCAGCGACGGGGCCTTCGCCGCGGCGATGGTGGCCGCGCCACCGGAGACGGAGTGGCCGACCAGCACCGCCGGGCCACCCAGGTGCTCCACCAGGGCGACCAGGTCGCCGGCGATGTCGGTGCGCGAGATCGACGACCAGCCGACGCTGGACTCGCCGCAGCCACGCAGGTCGACCGCGGCCACCCGGTAGCCGGCGCGCACCAGTGCCGGCGCGACGAAGCGGTACGCCGCGCGGCTGTCCCCCATGCCGTGCGCCAGCACGACCAGCGGCCCGCTGCCGGTCACCTCGTAGGCCAGCGTTCCGCCCTCGACGGTCAGGTACTCGGTCATGACGCCCTCCAGATCGGCTGACTGTGTTAGCTAAAAGCTAAACCCATTAGCGATCACCGTCAAGGGCCGGTTCAGCCCCGCCGGAGGAGGTCGGCGAGGACACCGACGTCGGCCAGGTCCAGGTGCGGGCGCTCGCCCTCGGGCCGGTCGGCGAAGAACCGGGCGGAACCGATGCCGGTGTGCACGGCGACAGCCAGGGCACCCCCCGCGAGGGCCATCGGCACCTCGAGTTCCGGGTCGTCACCGACCACGGCCAGTTCGTCGGCGGCCACCCCCAGGTGCCGGGCGGCGACGTCCAGCGCCTGCACCGAGGGCTTGCCCACCACGGTCACCCGGCAGCCGGTGACGTCGCGGACGACGGCGCTGATGGCGCGGGACGAGCCCAGCGTCCGCCCCTCCGCGGTGGCGAACCAAGGCGACTGGGAGGCGCTGTAGAAGGCTGCGCCGGCCGACACCGCCGCGACGGCCGCCTCCAGTGACTCGAAGGTGAGCTCCCGCCGGTACCAGCCGGCCAGGACGGCGTCCGCGGTGGTCCCGGGCACCGGCGGCAGCGTCTCGATCCCCGCGGCCCCGAGCGGCTCGGTGATGCCGGTGCCGCCGAGGACCATGACCCGCTGGTGGCCGCGTCGCCGGAATAGCTCGACGGCCGAGGTGGCCGGGGTCAGTACGCCGTCGTCGGGCAGCGGGAAGCCCGCCTGCTCCAGCGCGTCGGCACACTGCTGCGGCGTCTTCACCGTGCCGTTGGTGAAGACGCAGAACCGCAGGCCGCGTTCGGTCAGGAGGCGCACGAACTCGACGGCCCCGGGCAGCGGGCGGATCCCCCGGTTCTCCCGGTCACCGAGCACCAGCGTGCCGTCCATGTCCAGGACGAAGCCGCGCACCCGTCGCAACCGGTCCAGCACGGCCGGGGTCGCCAGTGGTTCAGGCATCGGCGGAGCTCGCGGCGCGGCGGTGCACGGACAGCCGCAGATCGGGGGTGGTGACGGCCAGGTCGTGCACCGTCGTCCGCTCCCCCAACTCGCGCACCAGCGTCAGCACCGGCGCCAAACCGGGGTTGAAGTGCTGCGGCGCGGGACCGGCGGCCACCATCGCGTCGACGTGCTCGCCGGGCATGTGGGCGCGCAGCAGCATCTCCTCGTCGCTGATCCCGCGGCCGAACTGGTGGCGCAGCTCCGTCGGCGAGGGTGGCGCGGGTTCCGCCTGCAGCTCGCGGGCCCGGGGCCGGTCCAGGATCCGGTCCAGCACGTCGGGGTCGATCGGCGCCGTGGGGCGGCCGAAGGCACCCAGCGCGTACCGGATCACCTGGTCGGAGACGTTCGCGTACCGCTCGCCCATGACGTTGAACAGGGCCTGCGAGACGACCATCTGCGGGAACGGCGTCACCATGATCGGGAAGCCGAGCTCGGCGCGGACCTGGCCCACCTCCTCGAGGAGGCTCTCGAAGCGGTCCTCCATGCCGATCTCGCGCAGCTGCCGCCGGGTCGTCGTCATGACGCCGCCGGCGATCTGGTGGTGCAGGAAGCCGGCGTCGAAGTCCTGCGGCCGACCGACCGGGAGCTCCTCCACCGCGGCCAGCCGCTCGAAGAAGTCGCAGGCCAGGCCGAGCGCGCGGTCGTCGATGTCCACGCGGTGCCCCATCTCGCGCAGGTTGGCCACGGTGCGCCGCGCCTCGGGCAGCGACGAGCCGTTGCCCAGCGGCCCGCAGCCGGTCTGCACGACCTGGACACCCAGCTCCGGCGCGATCGCGTAGGTCTGGGGGGAGAACCCGATCGTGGCGTGCGAGTGCAGCTCCAGGGCCGTCGACCCGAGCGCCGCCGTGACCGCCGGCAGCAACGTGCGGGCCCGCTCTGCCGACAGGATGCCCGCCGGGTCCTTGACGTAGACCCGGTCGATGTCCGCGCACGCGGCCATCTGCCGGGCCAGGTCGGCGTAGAAGGCGTCGTCGTGCACGGCGCTGATGGTGAACGTCAGCGCGCCGACGACCTCGTCGATGCCCGCCCGCTTCAGCCGGCGGGCGGTCTCCCGGGCGGCGTCCATGTCGTGCATCGGGTCCAGCACGACGACGCGGTCGATGCCGTTGACGGCCAGCCGGTCGTAGACCAGCTGCATGGTCTCCGGGTGCGCGTTCTGCCAGCTGATGAAGCGGAACCCGGTGCCGATGAACTGCAGCTTCGTCCGGGGCATCAGCGCCCGGGTGCGCCGGAACAGCTCCCAGGGGTCCTCCCGGTGGGCGCGCACCAGCATGCCCATCGCCGTGCTCGAGCTGTAGTCCAACGCCCGGAAGCCGACCCGCTCCAGCAGCGGCGCCACCTGCAGCACGTGCGCGGTCCGCAGGCCGGTGGCGCCCCACAGGCTCTGGTTCCCGTCCCGCAGCGAGACGTCCACCATCCCCACGTCGGCCATCAGGCCACCGCTCCCAGGTCGGGCCGATGGGTCTGCAGGAACCGCTCGAAGAAGGCGGTGTCCACTCCCCCGGCGGCGAACTCGGCGTCGGCCAGCAGTGCCCGGTGCACCGGCACCGTCGTGGTCAGACCGTCGATCCGCAGCAGGTCCAGCGCCGCCCGGGTGCGGGCGAGGGCGTCGGCACGGTCGACGCCGTGCACGATCAGCTTGCCCAGCAGTGAGTCGTAGTGCGGCGGCACCACTGAGCCGGCCTGCACGTGGGTGTCGAACCGCAGCCCGTCGCCGACCGGCAGCACCACCCGGTCGATCCGGCCGGGTGACGGCCGGAAGCCGTGCGCCCAGTCCTCGGCGTTGATGCGGCACTCCACCGCGTGCCCGGTGAGCACCACCTCGTCCTGCCGGATGCGCAGCGGCAGACCTTCGGCGACGGCGAGCTGCTCGGCGACCAGGTCCAGCCCGGTGACCATCTCGGTGACCGGGTGCTCCACCTGGATGCGGGCGTTCATCTCCAGGAAGTAGGCCGTCGCCCGTTCCCGGTCGTAGAGGAACTCGACGGTGCCCAGTCCCCGGTAGCCCAGGTGGACCGCCAGGGCCAACGCCGCGGCCGCCATGTCCGCACGGACGGCATCGGGCAGCAACGGGGCCGGCGCCTCCTCGAACAGCTTCTGGTAGCGCCGCTGCACCGAGCAGTCCCGGTCGCCGAGTGCGACGGCCGAGGAGCCGTCCCCCAGGACCTGCACCTCGACGTGTCGACCTGACGACACGAACCGCTCCAGGTAGACCCGCGGGTCCCCGAACGCGGCGGCGGCCTCCGAGGTGGCGAGGTCGAGGGTGTGCGCGAGCTCGTCCGCGGCGTCGACCCGCTTCATGCCTCGGCCGCCACCGCCCCCCACCGCCTTCACCAGCAGCGGGTAGCCGACCTCGGCCGCGACGGCCCGCGCGCCGGCCAGGTCCACCGCCTCGCCGCCCGGCACCACCGGCAGCCCGGCGGTCAGCGCGTGCGAGCGAGCGGTCAGCTTGTCGCCGACCGCGTGCAGCGACTCGACCGACGGTCCGACGAAGACGATCCCGGCCCCCCGGCACGCCGTGGCCAGGGCGGGGTTCTCGGAGAGGAACCCGTAGCCGGGGTGCACGGCGTCGGCGCCCACCGCCACCGCGGCCCGCACCACCGCCGCCGGGTCCAGGTAGGACGCCGCCGCCGGCGCCGGACCCAGGCGCACGACCCGGTCGGCCAGCCGGGCCGGCAGGGAGTCCAGGTCCGCGTCCGAGGCGGCCAGCACCGACTCGATGCCCAGCCTCGCGCACGTGCGGATCACCCGGGCGGCGATCTCCCCCCGGTTGGCGATCAGCAGCCGGTGGATCCTCACTGGACGCCCGTGCCCGGTACCGGCGCGCCCGTGGTGGGGTCGACGACGAGGAGGACCGCGTCGGCCTCGGCGAACTCGCCGTCGGCGGCCCGGAACTCGACCACCGTGCCGAGGACCCCCGCGTGCACCGGGGTCATCATCTTCATGGTCTCGATGATGCCGACGACGGTCTCCTCCTGGACCTCGTCGCCGACGTCGACGTACGGCGGCGCACCTGGCTGCGGGGCCCGGTAGAAGGTGCCCAGCAGCGGCGGGTGCACCGCCACCAGTCCCTCCGCCACGGCAGCCTGCGGCGCGTCCGGCCCGGCTGCAGCAGCGGGTTCGGCGCCGCCCTCCATCCGGGGCCGGCGCAGCACGTGCTGCTCCGCCGTCCAGCCGGCCGCGCCCTCGCGGCGCACGGTCAGGGTCAGGTCGGTGAGCTCGAGGTGCAGCTCGTCCAGACCGCTGGAGTCCAGCGCCCTCAGGACGTCGCGGACGTCGTCGGGACCCAGTTCCACGTCAGCCCTCCGACGGGCGCTTGCCGCCCAGCACGTTGAAGACGTGGTCGAACGGGCGCGCCGTGGGCGCCGCCTTCCGGGCGGCGTCCTTCGCGGCCCACACCGTCTCCGGCCGGCTCTGCAGCAGGAAGACGTTCTCGCCAGCCGGCGCGGACTCCGCGACCGCCCACTCGATGTCCTGCGGGCGGCCGTAGTGCGCCTCGACCCGCCGGGCGATCGCGACCAGTTCGGCGATCTCCTCGTCGGACAGCGACGGCCGGTGCTGCAGGTCGCCGGGCACGTCGGTCTCGACCACGCCGGAGCCGGACGGGTCGGGCCGGTGCCAGCGGGTCTTGGTGGCCACGGTCCGCCGCACCTCACCGGTCACCTTGCTGACGACGAACGAGTCGGGCGTGACGTCGCCGCTGACCACGGCCGAGCCGAGGCCCCAGCTGGCGTCGATGGCGACCACCGACCTGTCGCCGGTCAGCGGGCTGCGGGTGAACAGGACCCCGGAGCTGCGCGCGCCGACCATGCGTTGGACGACGACGGCCATGCCCAGCTCGGTCTCGGGGATGCCGCGGCGCAGCCGGTAGGTCACCGACTCGACGCTGTAGAGGCTGGCCCAGCAGCGCCGGACGTGCTCGAGCACCGAGTCCGCGCCGCGCACCCACAGGTAGGTGTCCTGCAGCCCGGCGAAGCTCGCCTCGGCGCTGTCCTCGCTGGTCGCGCTCGACCGGACGGCGACCGGCAGCGAGGCGTCCCCGCACTCGTCGCACAACGCCGCGTACGCGGTGGTCACCGCCTCGGCCACCGCGTCCGGCAGCAGCGCGGACTCGACGACCGCCCGCAGGTCCGCACACGCGGCCGCCAGGGCGGGCGCGTCGGCCGGGTCGAGCCCGGCCACCCGAGCGGGGATCGTCGTGCCGTCCACGGTCAGGTGCTCGACGGCCTGCCGGAAGGCCGCCGTCGTCACCGCGAAGCCGGTCGGCACCCGGATGCCGGCGCGCAGCAGCTCGCCGAGGCTGGCGCCCTTGCCGCCCACGGTCGGGACGTCGCCCAGCCCCACGTCGCGGAAGTGGAGCACGGGTGCGGTCGAGGTCATCAGTGTTCCCATCGGGTCAGGCGAGGACGGTGACGACGCCGCGGTCGCCGTCGACACGCAGCCGGTCGCCGGTCGAGATGCGGGCGGTGGCGGTGCCGGTCCCGACGACGGCGGGCATCCCGTACTCGCGGGCCACGATGGCGGCGTGCGACATGGTGCCACCGATGTCGGAGACCGCCGCTGCGATCTTGCCGAACACCGGGCCCCAGCTGGGCGCGGTGACCGGGCAGACCAGGATCTCGCCCTCGCGGATCTGCCCGATGTCGTTGACGTTGAGCAGCACCCGGGCCACCCCCTCGACGACGCCGGGCGAGGCTGCGTAGCCGCGGACGGTCGAGCCGTCGTCGTCCTCCGCGCCGAGCCAGGCCTCGACCGTCTCCTGGGTGATGCCCCAGAGCATCTTCACGGCCGGGTCGTTGAGCGCCTCGGGGACCGCACCCAGCGCGGGTGGCGCCGACCAGGTGGACAGCGCCTCCACGATCCGCTTGCGCTCGGCCACGATCGGCTGCCAGTGGCGGCCGCCGAGCTCGGTGCCGCCCGACGCCCAGGCGAGCATCACGTCGGCGAGGGCGTCCTCCACCTCGACGTGCCGCAGGTGGAAGACGTCGTCGGCGGCGAGCAGCACCCCGCGCTCGGCGAGCAGCTGACCGAAGGCCCGGACCTTCTGGAAGAACCGGGTGGTGAACCAGTGCTCGCAGTAGAACTTGTGGCTCTCGATGTAGGGGAACACCTGCCGGCAGAGGCCCAGCATCTGGTCGAAGGCCGCCTGCTCGTCGGCGGAGTCGAGCAGGTCGCGGTACTCGGCCGCGATCCGGTCGCGCTCCTCGGCCAGCCGCTCGGTCGGGCGGGTGAGGTCCTGCCCCGCCGCGATCTGCTCGACGTAGCGCGGCAGCGCGGCGAACGGCACGGTCAGGTCGTCGGCCCAGGAGAGGTGGTGGTGGTAGAAGCCGTCCCCGACGGAGACGTTGAACCACGGGTCCTTGGCGGCCTCGAGCGCGGCCAGCCAGCGGGCGCCGGCGTCGCCGCGCTCGCCCAGCGCCGCGAGCACCTTGGCCGGGTCGGAGCCCTCGACGAACAGGTCGGCCAGGTCGAGGTCGACGGCCAGCGCGGCGAGCTTCTTCAGCTCGTCGTCCGGGCGGTACATGGTGACGTCCATGCCGGCGACCATCCGGGCGACCATCTGGTCGCCCATCTCCGGGAAGGCCTGCTTGCAGAACTCGAAGAAGACGACGTAGGCCCCGTACCCGAGCATCAGGAACTCCGTGTGGTGGTGCCACATCTTGGAGTACAGGTCGATGCAGCGGTGGAACTGCTCGCGGAGGAGGTGGTTGGAGGCGAAGCCGCGGGCGCTGGTGACCACCTCGATCGGGTCCAGCACGCCGAGCTCGGGCACCTCGACGGCCTCGATGTCGGCGATCAGCGCCTCGATTCGCTGCTGCCACCCGCCGTAGAGCCGGTCCCAGTTCGCGTAGTAGTGGCCGGCCCGCTCCTGGAAGTCGACCAGCCGCGCGCCCTGCTCGGCCTCGTCGAGCACCGGGTTGGCCGTGATGTAGACCCGCCCGTTGACGATCCGGTACTCGATGCCCATGGTCGTCGGGAAGGAGAACAACCGGGCGGTGTTGGCGCCGATCGCGGTGTAGGGGATCTCCGAGGTGATGCCGTCGAAGGCCGGGACCACCTCGGGGAAGTGCATCGAGTTGTAGAACCAGAAGCGCTGGTCGTCCTCGGGCTGGAAGCGCGAGAAGTACGGGTACATCGCCTCCCACCCCTCGGCGCCGGGCACGGCCTCGAGCTGTGAGGGCAGGGGGAACGAGCGCTCGGTCATGGTGCTCCTCGGCGGTGAGGTGGCGGGTCAGAGGGTGTAGTCGGACTGGGTGCGGGCGTACTCGGCGATGCCGGCGAACGAGTCCGGGTCGGCCATCGCGTTCGGGTCGGCGACGTCGGCCAGCGCGGCGCCCAGCAGCAGCCGGCGCACCGGGATCTCCATCTTCTTGCCGCTGCGGGTCAGCGGGACGGCGTCGACGGCGATGACCGCGTCCGGCACGTGCCGCGGCGAGTACTCCGACCGCAGGCTGCGGCGCAGGCGGTCCTCGAGCGCGGCGTCCAGCTCCTGGCCGGGTGCCAGCACCACGAACAGCGGCATGAAGAAGCCGCCGTCGGGCAGGTCGAGGTTCACCACCAGTGAGGTGCGGACGGCGGGGTCGTCCTCGACCACGCGGTAGACCTCGGCCGTGCCGATCCGCACGCCCTGCCGGTTGAGCACGGCGTCGGAGCGGCCGCGGACGAAGCAGCCGCCGCGCTCGTTGACCTCGAAGAAGTCACCGTGCCGCCAGACGCCCGGGAAGGTGTCGAAGTAGCTGGCTCGGTACCGGGCGCCGTCGTCGTCGCCCCAGAAGAACAGCGGCATCGACGGCATCGGCGCGGTGATGACGAGCTCCCCGACCCGACCGACGACGCTGTGCCCCTCGTCGTCCCAGGCCTGCGCGGCGACGCCGAGCGAGCGCGCCTGGATCTCGCCCGCGTACACCGGCAGCGTGGGCACGCCGCCGGCGAACCCGGTGCAGCAGTCGGTGCCGCCGCTGCCGGTCGCGATCCAGAGGTCGTCCTTGACGTCGCGGTAGAACCAGGCGGTGATCGCCGGGGCGACCGGGGAGCCGGCCGGCATGACGACGTCGAGCGCCGCGAGGTCGAACCGCTCGCGCGGCACCACGCCGGCCTTCTGCATGAGCTCGACGAACGTCGGGCTGGCGCCGAAGAGGCGGGCGCGGCTGTCCTGGGCGATCCGCCAGAGCACGTCGACGTCGGGATGGCTGGGGTTGCCGTCGTAGAGCACCGGCACCACCCCGGCCAGCGGCATGCTGACCAGGAAGTTCCACATCATCCAGCCGGTGGTCGTGAAGAAGAAGCCCCGGTCGCCGGGGCGCATGTCGTGGTGCAGCACGTGCAGCTTCAGGTGCTCGAGCAGGATGCCGCCGTGCCCGTGCACGATCGCCTTGGGCAGCCCCGTGGTGCCGGAGGAGAACAGCACCCACAGCGGCTGGTCGAACGGCACCTGGGCGAACTCGAAGGACTTCGCCGGCGCGGCCGGTCCGGAGACGGCGTCGTCCCAGGCCGTGCCGGGCTGGTCGAGCCCGAGGACCGGCACGTGCACCACCGCACGCAGCCCCGGGAGCCCGGCGACGATGGCGGCGACCTCGCTCCGCCGGTCGAAGTCCCGGCCGCCGTAGCGGTAGCCGTCGGCCGTGATGAGCACCGCGGGGCCGAGCTGACCCAGCCGGTCGAGCGCTCCCCGCGCACCGAAGTCCGGCGAGACGCTCGCCCAGATCGCGCCGATGCTCGCCGTCGCCAGCATCGCCACCATCGCCTGCGGGATGTTGGGCAGGTAGCCGACCACCCGGTCGCCCTCGCCGATCCCCCGGGCGCGCAGGTGCGTGGCGACCGCGCGCACCTGCCGGGCGAACTCCTCCCACGGCAGCTCGCGCGGAGGGTGCGTCTCGTCGGCGTACACCAGGGCCGCCTCACCGGCGCGCTCCGACCGCAGCACGTGCTCGGCGAAGTTCAGCCGGGCCCCCGGGAACCAGCGGGCGCCCGGCATGGTGCGGTCCTCCAGGACGGCGGTGTGCGGCGCCGACGACCGGACGTCGAAGAAGTCCCAGACCGCCTGCCAGAACTCCTCGAGCTCGGTGGTCGACCACTCGTGCAGGGCCGGGTAGTCGGCGAACCGGCGACCGGTGCGCGACTCGGCGAAGCGGGTGAACCCGGTGAGACGGGCGCCGTCGACCCGCGCGGCCGACGGCGTCCAGAGCAGGTCCCCCTCCCGCGGCGAGGTCGGCGGCAGGACGGTCCGGGGCACCTCGGTCGGTGCTGGGGGAACCGGCATGGCCAGACAGTGGCGCAGGCCACATCCGACCGGCAACACTGATCTGGCTGCTTTTCACGCTGCGAAACGCAGGAGCCCGGCGGGAGGGACAGCATGCGGGAGTACCGGGTCAAGCCGATCGAATCGCTCGGCCGTGGCCTCCAGGTGCTCCAGGTGCTGCAGGGGATGCGGGCGGCCAGCCTGCACGACCTGCACCTGGCCACCGGCATCCCGAAGCCGACGCTGACACGGATCCTCTACACCGCGCACCAGCACGGGTTGGTCTGGCAGCGCATGGTCGACGGCGCGTTCCTGCCCAGCCACACGCAGCACCGACGTGCCCCTGACGACGACGAGTGGCTGGTCGAGATCGCCTCCCCCGTGCTGGAGGAGCTGTCACGGCGGCTGCAGTGGCCCTCGGTGCTGTCGGTACCGCGACTGGACTACATGGAGACCCTGGAGACCAACAGCTCGCGCACCTACTTCGACGAGCTGCCACGCCGGCCGCGCGGTTTCCGGGTCAACATGCTCGGCTCGGCATCCGGCCGCGCCTACCTGGCGTTCTGCAGCGACCAGGAGTTCGACGCGGTGATCGCCCGGCTCCGGCAGAAGGACATCCCGGCGCACCGGCTGGCCTTCGACGACGACGACGACGCGCTGCGCACCCTGGTGCGGACGACGCGCGAGCGCGGCTACAGCGTGCGCGCACCCGACTTCGGTGGCGACTACCACCGCCCGCGCGCGGAGGCCGACGACGGCCGGTCGTCCATCGCCATGCCGGTACGGCTGGACGGCCGGGTCGTCGCGGCGATCAACCTCACCTGGCGGCGTCAGGTGCTGTCCCTGACCGGGATGGTGCAGCGTCACCTCGAGGACCTGCGGGCCGCCGTGCAGGCGGTCGAGGAGCGCGCCGGGGCCGCTGGGTTCGACAGCAGGTGCTGAGGGACGCCGTCCGGCCAGGACGCGGGGACCAGAGCTCCCAGGTCACCCGGAGCGGGTCCCGGCCCGCGGCCTCCGGGCCGACCCCGGCCGGTGCCCGGTGACGGCGTCCCCCGCCGTCCGGGAGAGCAGCAGCCCCTCCACGAGGGGCAGCACCAGCAGGACGGCGAGCAGCACGAAGGCGATGCGGAAGGGGTCGTCGGTCCCGTCACCGGTGGCGACGGCCCCGCCGAGGCGGACCAGCAGCGCACCGACCGCCACCCCGAGCCCGGCGCCGAGCTCCTGCAGGGTGGACATCAGCGGGTTGGCCGTGCTCATCCGGTCCGGTGCGACGTCGGCGAACGCACTGCTGTTGTAGGCGGTCAGCCCGATCGAGCGGAAGACCCCGCTGGCCACCAGGAGGCCGACCACCAGCGGCAGCGGGGTCGACCCCTGGAGCAGCACCATCGCGAGCAGGCAGACCGCCGAGCCGACGATCGCCCCCAGCATCACCGACCGGATGCCCAGCCACCGCATGAGCGGGGTGGTCGTGGGCTTGATGGCCACGTTGCCGACGAACAGCGCGATCACGACCACCCCGGCGCGGGCGGCGGTCCAGCCGAGCCCGAGCTGGAAGAACAGCGCCAGCAGGAACGGGATCGCGGTCATCACCGCCCGGAAGCCGGATCCGCCCAGCGCCGCGACCCGGAAGGTCTCGATCCGCAGCGCCTGCAGGTCCAGCAGCGGCCGGGCGGCACGCCGCAGGTGGCGGACCGCCGCGGACAGTGCCAGGGCGCCGCCGCCCAGGCCGAGGGCGACGACGGCGACGTCGGGTCGCGCGGACCCGAGGGCCTCCATGCCGACGACCAGCGCCGCGACGCCCACGGCGGTGAGCAGGAAGCCGCGCCCGTCCAACCGCGCGGTCCCCGCACCCCGGTCGTCCGGGACGAGCCGGCGGGCCAGCACCAGGGCGGCCAGGCCGAGCGGCACGTTGACCAGGAAGATCCAGCGCCACGAGGCGTAGGTGGCCAGCACCCCACCCAGCGCCGGGGCGACCACCGGCGCCACCAGCGCCGGCCAGGTGAGGTAGGCGACGGCCCGGACCAGGTCGGACTTCGAGGTGGTGCGCAGCACGACCAGCCGCCCGACGGGCACCATCATCGCCCCGGCCGCCCCCTGCGCCACCCGGGCGGCGACCAGCAGCGGCAGGCTGCCGGCGGCGGCACAGCCGACCGAGGCCAGCGTGAACCCCGCGACGGCGGCCATGAAGACCCGGCGGGTGCCGAACCGGTCGGCGAGCCAGCCGCTGATCGGGATGAACACGGCGAGGCTCAGCACGTAGGCGGTGATCGCCACGTTCACCGAGACGGCGGGGACACCCAGGTCGGTGGCGATGTGCGGCGCGGCCGGGGCGATGACGGTGCCGTCCAGGAACTCCATGAACGACGCGCCGGCCACCAGCAGCGCCAGCCCGCGGCGGAGCCCGCCCGGACCCTCGACGACGGGCGCGCCCGCCGACCGCTCCCCGCTCATCCGGACCCGTCCTCCGCTCCCCCGGCCGCCGATCGGGTCCACCCTGCCAGGCCGGCCAGGGCCCGCTCCCCACCCGGTCCGGGACGAGGTGGCCGGCCCGGCGGCGTGGGATCGCCCTGCCCGCGGGTCAGTCGCCCACCGCGGCCAGCAGGTGGTCCCGGAGGACGACGGCGTTGTTGCGCTCCGTGCCGCGCGCGCCGTACAGCAGGGTCACGTCACCTGCCCGCACGGCCTCGGCGAGCGGTCGCCAGGTCGCCGGGCGGTCGTCCAGCTCGGCCGAGCAGCGCCGCCGGAACTCCGCCCAGCGGGACGGGTCGTGCCCGAACCACCTCCGGAGCTCGTGGCTGGGAGCGACGTCCAGCAGCCAGGCGGTCAGCCGGAGGGCGTCGCGGCGCACGCCGCGGGGCCACAGCCGGTCCACCAGGTACCGGGCCGCGCCGTCGTCCGGGTCGGCGTCGTGGACGCGGGCGACCGTGATCACGCCCACGGCGGCCTCACCGGGCGGCCGCCCGGGCACGGTCGGCCCGCGCGTGCCGCTCGAGGAAGCCGTACGCCTCGGTGGTGTCGACGCCCGGAGAGGTCGGGGACCCGCTGGAGGACAGCCCTGAGGCGGTGGGCAGGGTGGCGAACAACGTGGCGTTCAGCCGCGGTGTCGGCAGCGCCCGGCCCGCCCAGCGTTCGGCGAGCGCGGGGGGTGGCGTGCGGCAGCAGCTCTCGTCCGGGCAGGTCGAGGTGAACCGCTGGTCGGCGTCCATGCCGCGGAACCACTTGGCGTGGGCGAAGGAGGTGCCCACGGACAGCGAGAACGCACCGCGCCCGGTGGTCTGGATGCTGGAGGTGCACCAGTAGGTGCCACCGGGCTTGTCGGTGAGCTGGTGGTAGGGGCTGAACCGGTCCTCCACGGCGAACACCCGGCGGGCGGCCCAGTAGCGGCACACCAGCTGCCCCTCGACGGTGCCGAGGGGGTCGCTGGGGAACTGCACGTCGTCGTTCTCGTAGGCCTTGGCGATGGTGCCGGACTCGTGCACCTTCAGGAAGTGCACCGGGATGGCCAGGTGTTCGGTGGCCAGGTTGGTGAACCGGTGGGCCGCGGTCTCGTAGGTGACGGCGTAGGCGTCGCGCAGGTCCTCCACCGACAGCTCCCGACGTTCCTTGGCGGCCTTCAGCAGCGGCACGGCCGTCGCCTGCGGCACCAGCAGGGCACCGGCGAGGTAGTTGCTCTCCACCCGCTGCCGGAGGAAGGACTCGTAGTCTTCCGGCGGGCTGTGCTCCAGGACGGCGCCCGCGAGGGCCTGCAAGAGGGTCGAGCGGGGGTCCCGCCCGGCTTCCGAGGAACGCGGCAGGTAGATGCGCCGGCCTTCCAGGTCGGTCAGGCTGCGGGTGGAGGCGGGCAGGTCGCCGACGTGGTGGATGGTGAACCCCAGGTGCCCGGCGAGGTCTGCCGCCACCCGCTGGGACAGCGGGCCGCCGGTGTGGCCGACCGCTTCGAGCAGGGTGGCGGCGATCGCCTCGAGCTCGGCCAGGTGGTTGCCGTGCCGCCGCATCTCCGCCCGCAGCGCGGTGTTCGCCCGGCGCGCCTGCTCGGGGGTCGCCGCACGCTGCTCGTGGACCCTCTCCAGCTCGCTGAGCAGGGCGAGGACCGTCTCGATGGCCTGGTCGGGCAGCGCCTTGCGCACCTGCATCGGGGCCAGCCCGAGGGAGGTGAACAGCGGGCTGCGCTGCGCCCGCTCCAGCGCGATCTCCAGCTGCGCGCGCCGCGACCGGGGCGCCTCCGACAACAGGTCGGCGAGGTCGGTGCCGAGCGCCGCGGCCAGCGCGTGCAGCTCGCCCACCCGCAGCTCGCGCTTGCCGTTCTCGACCATCGACAGGTGCGAGGGTGCCCGCCCCAGCCGGGCGGCCAGCTCTCCCAGGGTCAGTCCCGCCGCAGCGCGCAGCTCGCGGATCCGCCGTCCGACCACCAGCGGGTCGTACTCCTCTGCCATCCGGCGGATGTTCCTGGATCCGGAAGAAACCGTCAACTTCTTCCCCGCAGCTCCTTCTCGCCGGGTCGGTGGCCCCGCAGGCTCGTCCCCAGCACGTCGATCCCGCAGAACGAGGAGTTCCCTGATGAGCCAGCACCCCACCCGCGCCGGCGACGCCGTCGAGACCGCCACCGACCTGGCGTTCGCCTGGCAGACCGATCCCCGCTGGGCCGGCATCCGCCGCGACCACACCGCGGAGGACGTCGTGGCCCTGCGGGGACCGGTGGTGGAGGAGCACACGCTGGCCCGCCGTGGCGCCGAGCGGCTGTTCGAGCTGGTCCAGGCCAGCGACGGCCAGGAGTGGGTGTCCGCGCTCGGCGCGCTCACCGGGAACCAGGCCGTGCAGCAGGTCCGGGCCGGGCTGAAGGCCATCTACCTGTCCGGCTGGCAGGTCGCGGCGGACGCCAACACGGCCGGGCAGACCTACCCCGACCAGAGCCTGTACCCGGTGGACTCCGTGCCCTCGGTCGTCCGCCGGATCAACAACGCACTGCTGCGCGCCGGGCAGGTCGAGGCGGCCGAGGGCGGTGCCCGGCGGGACTGGACGGTGCCGATCGTCGCCGACGCCGAGGCCGGGTTCGGCGGACCGCTGAACGCCTACGAGCTGATGCGCTCGATGATCGCGGCCGGCGCGGCGGGCGTGCACTGGGAGGACCAGCTGGCCTCGGAGAAGAAGTGCGGCCACATGGGCGGGAAGGTCCTGGTGCCCACCGGCCAGCACATCCGGACGCTCAACGCCGCCCGGCTCGCCGCCGACGTCGCCGGGGTCCCGTCGATGGTCATCGCCCGGACCGACGCCCTCGCCGCGACGCTGCTGACCAGCGACCACGACGAGCGGGACCGCCCGTTCCTCACCGGCGAACGCACCGCGGAGGGCTTCTACACCGTCCGCAACGGCCTGGACCCCGTCATCGCCCGCGGCCTGGCGTACGCCCCCTACGCCGACCTGATCTGGGTCGAGTCCGCGACTCCCGACCTGGAGCTCGCCCGGCGCTTCGCCGAGGCGGTGCACGCGGAGTTCCCCGACCAGAAGCTGGCCTACAACTGCTCGCCGTCGTTCAACTGGAAGAGCCACCTGGACGACGACCAGATCGCCTCCTTCCAGCGCGAGCTCGCCGCCATGGGCTACGCCTTCCAGTTCATCACGCTGGCCGGCTTCCACTCCCTCAACCACTCGATGTTCACCCTGGCCCAGGGCTACGCCGAGCGGCAGATGAGCGCCTACGTCGAGCTGCAGGAGGCCGAGTTCGCCTCCGAGGCCACCGGCTACACCGCGACGCGGCACCAGCGCGAGGTGGGCACCGGCTACTTCGACCGGATCGCCACGGCGCTCAACCCGGCCAGCTCGACCCTCGCCCTGGTGGGCTCCACCGAGTCCGAGCAGTTCCACTGACCCGCTCGCCCACGCCTCGCCCAGGAGAACTGCCATGACCGCTCTGCACACCCCCGCTCCGCCCGTCCCGCACCGGATCCACCGGACGGACCCCGCTCCCCAACCGTCCGCCCCGCGGCGCGGCCGGGTGGACGTCGTCGGCCCACCGGTCCCCCGGGGCGAGGAGGTCCTCACTCCCGGGGCCCTGGAGTTCCTCGCCCACCTGCACGACCGGTTCGCTCCCGGGCGGGCCGAGCTGCTCGCCGCCCGCGCGCACCGGCGCGCCTCCCTGAGCAACGGCCAGGAGCTGCGCTTCAGCCGGGAGGCCCCGGTGGTGCGCTACGACCCTGCCTGGCGCGTCGCCGGCGCCGGACCGGGCCTGGCCGACCGACGGGTGGAGTTCACCGGCCCGGCCGACGCGGCGACCGCGCGGGCCGCCCGGGGCTCCGGGGCGTCGACGTGGGTCGCCGACCTGGAGGACGGGACCAGCCCCACCTGGGGCAACATCGTCACCGGCCAGGTCGTGCTCGCCGACGTCGTCCGCGAGTGGCCTCCCGGGACCGGACCGGACGCGCCCCCGACGCTGCTGATGCGCCCCCGGGGCTGGCACCTGGTGGAGAAGCACCTGTGCCACACCGACGAGACCGGGCGGAGCACGCCGGCATCGGCCGCACTGGTCGACTTCGGCCTGTTCGTCCACGCCAACGCCGCCGGGCTGATCGCCCGGGGGCAGGGTCCCTACTTCTACCTCCCGAAGCTGGAGACGGCCGCCGAGGCCCGGCTGTGGGACCAGGTCTTCACCGAGACCGAGCGGGTGCTGGGCCTGGCCCACGGCACGATCCGGGCGACGGTGCTCATCGAGACCATCACCGCTGCCTTCGAGATGGAGGAGATCCTCTACGAGCTGCGCCACCACTGCGCCGGCCTCAACGCCGGCCGGTGGGACTACCTGTTCAGCATCGTCAAGAAGTTCCGCGACCGGGGCCCGTCCTGGGTGCTGCCGGACCGGTCGGCGCTGACCATGACGACGCCGTTCATGCAGGCCTACACCGACCTGCTGGTGAGCACCTGCCACCGTCGCGGGGCGCAGGCCATCGGCGCCCTGAGCACGGAGGTCCCCGACGACCGCGAGCCCGCCGCCGGCCGGCGTGCCCGCGCCGAGGTCGCGGCCGACAAGCGCCGGGAGGCCGAGCAGGGCTTCGACGGCACCTGGGTGGCGCACCCAGGCCTGGTCGAGGTCGCCCGCAGCGCCTTCGACGAGGTCCTGGGCGGGGCGACCGACCAGGTGCACCGGCTGCGGCCGGAGGTGCGGGTGACCGCGGCCGAGCTGCTGGACCCCCGCGGGCTGGCCGGTCCGGTGACCGACGCCGGTGTCCGCACCAACGTCTCGGTCGCGGTCCGCTACATGGAGGCCTGGCTGCGGGGGGTGGGTGCGGTCGTCCTCGACGGCCACGTCGAGGACGCCTCCACCGCGGAGATCAGCCGTGCCCAGCTGTGGCAGTGGACCGCCCGCCGGACCGTCACCGCGGAGGGCACCCCGGTGACCCGCGACCTGGTCGAGAGGCTGCTGGCCGAGGTCGTCGCGGAGCAGCCCCGCACCCCGGACGACCGGTTCGACGACGCCGCACGGATGTTCCGGTCGGTCACCCTGGAGGAGACCTTCCCGACGTTCTTCACCGTCCCCGGCTACGTCGAGCACCTGGTGACGGTCACGTCCCGCTGAGGCCGCCGCCGGTCGGCTCTGCTGGGTCCGCCACGTGCCGGACCCAGCAGGGCCGACCGTGGCCCGGCCGGTCAGCCGGGCGGCGCGTCGTCGCCGAAAGCCCAGTCGACCGGGGCGAGCTCGACGGTCTGCAGCGCTGCCAGGGGGAGGGCGGCGAAGATGGCGTGCTCGAAGCACGCCGGGCGGTACCGCTCCCCGCTCAGGCTCACTCCGTAGGCGGCCGGCTTCGCACAGTTCTTGGCGAAGCTGCAGGTCAGCTCGTTGGGCACGCGGGCAGTGTGCCCGATGACCAGCCGTCCCGGGTGCGGATCCGTCCTGCCTCGTGCCGGTTCGCCCGCCCGCTCCGCTAGAGCTGGCCGAGTCCGATCGCGAGATCGGAGACCGGCATCCGGAACGCCCCGCGGTCGGTGACCTCCCCGGTGGCGAGGTCCACGGCGTAGACCCGGCTC
Organism: Geodermatophilaceae bacterium URHA0031; assembly: GCA_000620205.1. Taxonomy (GTDB): domain Bacteria; phylum Actinomycetota; class Actinomycetes; order Mycobacteriales; family Geodermatophilaceae; genus Modestobacter. Next base: position 287,451 of record JHVP01000004.1, read on the forward strand.
TGCCCGCCCACGGTCAGCGTCGCCCACCCCTGGACGGCGACGGTGCGCTCGTCGCGGACGGTGCTGTAGATGTCGAAGCCGGCGTCCGGGCCGGCGTCCGTGCGCAGCTGCCCCACCGGGGCGAGCGCGCCGGCGTTGGCCGGTGACTGGATGTCGAGCCGGTCCAGTGCCGTGTCGACGTCGTAGAGGACCGCCGCGGTGTCGGGGCTGGTGTCGTTGTTGGTGTAGGCCGACCCGCTGATCCCCGCCGCGGGCACGGTGCCGGTCGCCGGCGGCGTGGCGGGGTTGGTCAGCCGACCGTCGACCACGGTCGCCCCGTTGGGTGCATCCGGGTTGGTGGCGCCGGCGAACGGCTGGCGCAGGTCCTGGCCCGTGTCGCTGGTGATCCGCAGGGCGTTGGCGGCAGGGTTGAAGTCCACGCCGAAGTACCGGCCCTCCAGCGCCACGCTCAGCCGGCCCACCTCCGCCGCCCCACCGTTCGCCGCGTCGACCACGTAGATGCCGCCCTGGTCCCCGACGCCGTACAGCTTGCCGTTCTGCACCCGGTAGTCGATGCCGACCAGACGGGTGTCGCCCTGCAACCGGACGTCACCGACCGTGCGGGCGTCGCGGGGCGCCGTGGTGCGGAAGGAGACCAGGGTCCGCCCGTCGCCGACGAGGCCCACCGCCGTGAGGCGGTCCCCGCCGCGCTCGCTGCCGTGGCCGCTGTCGCCACGGGAGCCGCCGCCTGGTGAGGTGGCCAGGGCGGGAGCCGCGACCCCCGCGGTGAGCAGCGCGGCTGCCACGATCAGGGTCGTCCGGCGAAAGGTGGTGCGCATGGTGCCTCCAAGGGTCCGGGAGCCCGTGTGGCGGGTCCGCGTGCCGCATCGGTGCGACGGACGGGGGTACGCCGGACCCGCGCCCGGCGTTCATCCCGCCCCCGGTGCCGTCCCGGTCCTGACGCGCCTCGCCGACGGGTGAACATCTGGCGCGGCCGTGACGTACCCCCTGGTACGGGGGCGTCGGAACGGGGGGCCGCGGGCGTGCGGGACGAGAGACCCCGTACGCCCCGGCTCGAGGAGAGGAGTCCCGTGCTCCCCGTCGTCACGGCCGATCGGACGCCTGACCCCGGCTTCGACCTGGAGCGGGCCTACGCCGACCACGCCCGGGTGCTCTACGGGTTCGTGGTCAACGCGGTGGACGACCGGGCCGAGGCCGAGGACCTCGTGCAGGAGGTCTTCGCCCGCGCCTGGCGCGCGTCGTCCCGGTACGACCCCGAGCGGGGCTCGGTCCGGACGTGGCTGTTCGCCATCGCCCGCAACCTCGTCCTGGACGCCCACCGGGCCCGCACCCGCCGGCCCACGGTGGTCGGCGAGGTCACCGACGACGTCGGACCACCCACCGCCGGTCCCGAGGACGCCGTCGTCGACCGGTTGCGGATCGTCGAGGCGCTCGCCCGGCTCTCCCCGGAGCACCGGCAGGTCGTCACGGCGGTGCACCTGGAGGGCCTGACCTACGCCCAGGTGTCCGCGGCGACCGGCGTGCCCGGGCCCACCCTGCGCACGCGCGTGTTCCACGGGCTGCGGGCGATGCGGTCCATCCTGGCGGAGATCGACGAGGAAGGAGCACGCGGTGGATGACGACCGGCGGGACGAGTTGCTCGGCGCCGCGCTCGCCGACGAGCTGACCCCGCAGGAGCGCGAGGAGCTCGACGCGCTGCTCCGCGACGACCCGACGGCACGCGCGGACCTCGACGGTGCGGTGGAGGCGGCCCGTGCACTGCACGAGCTCGGCCCCGGGTCCCGCGGCGGTCGGTCGTGGGTCGAGGCCGAGCCGCCGGCGCGCCTGCGCGACCGGGTCCTCGCGGACGTCGCCGTGCCGTCACCCGACCGCCCCGCAGCCGGTCGACCGGCGTCCGCGCCCGGTCCTGCCCTGCCGTCACCCCGTCGCGGCGGGACCTCGTCCCGCGCCCGGCGCGTGCACCCGCTGCTCGCCGCGGCCGCCGCCGTGGTGCTCCTCGCAGCGGGCGTCGGCGGGGGTCTCGGCGTGGCTGCGTGGCGCGACCGGCCCGTGCACGGGCCGGCAGGGACCCTCGGCGCCCAGGAGCCGATCACCTTCTCCGGCGTGCCGGACGGCGTCGACGTCACGGCGTCGGTGGTGGCCCACACGTGGGGTACCGAGACGGTCTTCGACGCGATCAGCGGCCTCCCGGCGGGGTCGACCTACGAGGTCCTGCTGGTCGCCGACGACGGCTCCGAGGTGGACACCGGGTCCTTCCAGGCCGTCGCCGGTCCCGTCCACTGCCGGATGACCAGCGCCACCATGCGCCCGGACGTCCTGGCGGTCTCCGTACGCGCCGATGACGGGACCGAGGTCATGCGCTCCGCGCTGCCGCATGTCGACGGCGACTGACCGGCCCGGCGTCGGGAGGTGAGGACGGGCGACCCACGGATCGCGTGGGCCCTGATGGGGGGCCCGGGCCACGGGATGCTGTCCCGAGGGGCCGGCAGTAGCCTTCGCCGCAGCGGTTGACATGCCCCACCATGCCTGACGTCGGGAGCGGCCGACGCGACCTCCCCGAGGTGACGCAATGGGAGCAGCACCCCCCACGGAGCTCAAGAAGGGCCTCAAGCAGCGGCACCTCACCATGATCGCCATGGGCGGTGTGATCGGCGCCGGGCTGTTCGTCGGCTCGGGCACGGTCATCTCCGGGACCGGCCCCTCGGCCTTCCTGACCTATGCGATCACCGGGGTGCTGATCATCCTGGTGATGCGGATGCTCGGTGAGATGGCCACGGCCAACCCCTCGACCGGGTCGTTCGCCGACTACGCACGCACCGCTCTCGGCGGGTGGGCGGGCTTCTCGGTCGCGTGGCTGTACTGGTACTTCTGGGTGATCGTCATCGGCTTCGAGGCCGTGGCCGGAGCCAAGGTGCTGCAGTACTGGATCGACGCCCCGCTGTGGTTGATGTCCCTGCTGCTGATGACGCTCATGACGGCGACCAACCTGTTCTCGGTCTCCTCGTTCGGCGAGTTCGAGTTCTGGTTCGCCGGCATCAAGGTCGCCGCCATCATCGTGTTCCTCGCCCTGGGCACGTTGTTCGTGCTCGGGGCCTGGCCCGACCAGTCGCTGGACTTCAGCAACCTGACCAGCCACGGCGGGTTCTTCCCGCTCGGCGTCGGCGCCATCTTCTCCGCCATCGTGGTCGTGATCTTCTCCATGGTGGGCGCCGAGGTGGCCACCATCGCGGCCGCGGAGTCCCCCGACCCGGGCCGGGCCATCGCCAAGGCCACCAACTCGGTGATCCTGCGCATCGCGGTGTTCTTCGTCGGGTCCATCTTCCTGCTGGCCGTCATCCTGCCGTGGAACTCCGCCGAGCTCGCGGCCTCGCCCTACGTCGCCGCGTTCAAGCTCATGGGCATCCCGGGCGCGGACCACATCATGAACGCGGTCGTGCTCACCGCCGTGCTGTCCTGCCTCAACTCCGGCCTCTACACGGCGTCCCGGATGCTGTTCGTGCTGGCGGCCCGGCGGCAGGCGCCGCTGGCGCTGATGTCGGTCAACCGGCGCGGGGTCCCGATGGCGGCGATCCTCTGCTCCACCGTCGTCGGCTTCCTCTGCGTGATCGCCGCCGCGGTGTCGCCGGACACGGTGTTCTCCTTCCTGCTGAACTCCTCCGGTGCGGTGATCCTCTTCGTCTACCTGCTGATCGCGATCTCGCAGATCCTGCTGCGCCGGCGCACGTCCCCGGAGAAGCTCACGGTGAAGATGTGGGCCTTCCCGGTCCTGTCCTTCGTCGTCGTGGCCGCGATCGTCGCCGTGCTCGTGCAGATGGCCTTCGACGACACCGCCCGCACCCAGCTGCTGCTGAGCCTGGTCTCCTGGGCGGTGGTCGTGGTCCTGTACTTCGCGACGAAGCGGCTGCACCGGGCGCCGAACGTGGTCGCCGAGGTCCCCGACGAGCCGGGTGCGCCGGCCGAGCGGGTGCTGGTGCTGGCCAACGAGACGGTCAACGGCGACGAGCTGCTGGACGAGCTCCGGTCGATCGACCGGGCGCGGAAGGCGCAGTACTTCGTCTGCGTGCCGGCCAACCCCATCGACACCGGTCAGGCGATGCACCAGGGAGCGGTCTACATCTGGGAGGCCACCACCGAGGCGGCGCAGGCGCGGCTGGACCGGACGCTGGAGGTCCTGCGCGCCGAGGGCCTGGACGCCGAGGGCGCGCTGGGCAACTACAAGCCGCTGCGCGCGCTGGCCGACGCGGTCGCCGAGTTCTCCCCCGACCGGCTGGTGATCTGCACGCTGCCCGAGGACCGCTCGGCGTGGCTCCGCTACGACGTGGTCGACCGCGCCCGGGAGACCTACCCCATCCCGGTGACGCACGTGGTGGTCGAGTCCGTCCGCGTCGGTGTCTGACCGCGGGACCACCCGATGACCACGGTGATCGGCCTGGCCCCCCGCGAGCGGGGCGCCGCCGCCGTGCACCTGGGGTCGATGCTGGCCCGGTCGGTCTCCGACGACGTCGTGGTGGTCACCGTCGTCCCCACCCCCTGGCCACCCAACCCCAGCCGCATCGACGCCGAGTACCTCGCCCTCCAGACGAAGGCGGCCGAGTCCGCGCTGGCCGTGGCGCGGACGCAGATCGGCCCGGACCTGTCCGTCGAGCTGGTCACCCACTCCGCGCGGTCGGTCCCCTCCGGGCTGCTCGAGGTGGCCCGCGACCGCGCCGCCACCGTGGTGGCGCTGGGCTCGTCCTCGGCGGGGGTCCTCGGTCGGGTCTCGCTGGGCGGGGTCGCCGAGCGGATCCTGCACAGCGCGGACATCCCGGTGACGCTGGCGCCGCAGGGCTTCGACACCGGCACGACCTACGCCCGGATCTCCCGGATCACCGTCGCCTTCGGCCGCGCGGACAAGGACAGCGACCTGCTGGTGACCGCCGCCTCGGTCGCTGCCGACATCGGCGCGACGCTGCGGGTGGCGTGCTTCGCCGTCCGGCCGATGACCGCGGCCTCGGGCAGCATCGAGCCCGCTGCGGAGGACCTCGTGGTCGGCGAGTGGGCCGCCGGGCTGCAGAGCGACATCCGGGAGGCCCTGCGCGCCGGTGACGGCGGAGCGAGGACCCGGGTGGATGTCGTGGTCGGTCAGGGCGGGACGTGGGCCGACGCCCTGACCGCCGTGCCGTGGGGCACCGGCGAGGTGCTCGCCGTCGGGACCAGCAGTTCGACGGTCAGCCGGTTCTTCCTGGGGTCGCACGCCTCCAAGATCGTCCGGAACTCGCCCGTGCCCGTGTACCTGTGGCCTCGGGCCCTGCCCGGGTCCTGACCTCGGCGTCCGGGCTCCTACCGGAGGTCGACGAGCTCGCCGTCCCGGGCGACCACCCGTCCGGCTCGCAGGACCATCCGGCGCGCAGGGAGGTCCACGACGACCTGGGGCAGGCACTCGCCGTCCACGAGCAGGAAGTCGGCCGGGGACCCGGGTGAGAAGTCGGCCAGCGGCAGGCCCAGCAGCTCCGCCCCACCCTCGGCCGCGACGAGGAAGCAGTCCGTCAGCTCGTCGTCCAGCCGGGCCCGGGTGAGCAGGCCCAGGAGGTGCGCGCGGTGCAGCATGTCGGCGTTGCCGAACGGGCTCCAGGAATCCCGGACGCCGTCGGAACCCAGCCCCACCCGGACGCCGCGCTGTCGCAGCTGACGCACAGGCAGCACCCGGGCCGGGTCGGGGGCCACCGTGGTCAGCCCGACCCCGGCCTCGGCCAGCTCGTCGGCCAACCGGTCGGTGTCCGGTGCGGCGGGTACGCAGAACGCGTGGCTGACCGTCACCGCGCCCTGCATGCCGAGTGCTCGGGTGCGGGCCATGATCTCCCGCAGCGGGATGAGCCCGGCGTCGCCGACGTCGTGCAGGTGCAGGTCCACCCCGAGACCGTGGGCCTCGGCCAGCCCGAAGACCAGGTCGAGCTGGTCGTCCATCGCGTCGTCGAACCCCACGGGGTCGATCCCACCGACCACGTCGATGAGCCCGTCCCGGGCGGCGTCCGCCAGCAGCTCCGCGGTGCCCGGTGCACGCCGCACGCCGTGCTGCGGGAAGCCCACGACCTGGACGTCGACGGCGTGCGCGAGACGACGCCGGGCGTCGCCGACCCCCTGCAGGCCGTCCAGGCCGTAGGCCGGGGCCACGTCGACGTGCGCGCGCACCGCCCGGGTCCCCGATGCCACGGCGCGCGCCAGCAGCCGGTGCGCCCGCTCGGCCACCGGTGTCTCCAGCCGCCGGTAGAGCTCGACGTCCTGCTCCGCGTACCCGGCGATGCCGTTCCCGACCGGCCTGCGGGAGACCCAGGGCTCGCCCCAGGAGGTCTTGTCGGGGTGGATGTGCGCGTCCACCAGCGACGGCAGGGCGATGAGCCCCGCGCAGTCCACGACCTCCTCCGGTCGGCCCGGCGCCGGCGCACCGGTGGTGATCACGCCGTCCACCACCCGCAGGTCCACCGCCGCGCGCCCCATCGGCCGCACGTCGCGGAGGACCGTCGTGCCACCGGCGGGTCGAGGGGGCCCGGGTGCGGCCGGGCTCGGCTCCACGTCCGCGGCCGTGCCCCCCGCGCGCGCCCGAGCGCTCATCGTGCCGCGAGCAGGGTGGCGGGGTCGGTGAAGGACAGCTGGTGCGCCTCGGCGACCGGCTGGTTGACGAGGGCTCCCTGCAGCGTGCTCAGGCCGAGGCGCAGGGCAGGATCGGCCGTGGCCGCCGCGACCACGCCGTCCCGTGCGACCCGGACGAGGTAGGGCAGGGTGGCCGAGGTCAGCGCGAGCGTCGAGGTGCGGGCGACCGCTCCGGGGATGTTGGCCACGCAGTAGTGGATGACCCCCTCCTCGACGTAGGTGGGGTCGGAGTGGGTGGTCGGCCGGCTGGTCTCGAAGCAGCCGCCCTGGTCGATGGCGATGTCGACGACCACGCTGCCCGGCCGCATCGCGGCGATCATGTCCCGGCTGACCAGCTTCGGCGCCTTGGCGCCGGGCACCAGGACCGCACCGATCACGACGTCGGCCTCGGCGACGTAGGCCGCCGTCCGGGCCCGGTTGGGGGTCACCAGGTCCAGCCGCCCGCCGAAGATGTCGGACAGGTAGGCGAGCCGGCTCGGGCTGGTGTCGAGCACCCGGACGATCGCCCGCATGCCCAGCGCGATCTTCGCCGCCTCGGTCCCGGCCACCCCGCCGCCGATGATGAGGACCTTCGCCGCGGGGGTCCCCGGGACCCCGCCGAGCAGGATCCCCGCGCCACCGGCGGGGTTCTCCAGGTGGTGCGCGGCGGCCTGCACGGCCATCCGGCCGGCCACCTCGCTCATCGGGGTCAGCAGTGGCAGCTTGCCGTCGGCGGTCTGCACCGTCTCGTAGGCGATGGAGTCGATCCGCCGCTCCAGCAGGAACTCGGTCAGCCCGCGGTCGGCGGCCAGGTGCAGGTAGGTGAACAGCTGCTGGCCCGGGCGGAAGCGGTCGTACTCCGCGGGCACCGGCTCCTTGACCTTGACGATCAGGTCGGCGGCGGCGAACACCGCGTCGGCCGTCGGTGCGACCTCGGCGCCGGCGGCGGCGTACTCGTCGTCGGTGAACCGGGAGCCGGCACCGGCGCCGGCCTGCACGACCACCTGGTGACCTTCGTGCACCAGCTCCACGACGCCGTCGGGGGTGAGTGCCACCCGCCGCTCGTTGTCCTTGATCTCGCTCGGTACTCCGACGACGAACGTGCTCATGGCGTGTCTCCTCCGGTCAGGGGTGGGTGCGGTTCCACCGGCGAGGTCGTCCCGGCCCCGCCCCGAGCCTGCCAGGGGTGGGGAGGACGCGGTCCTCAGATCAGACCCTGGGCCTCGGTCAGCGTGTGCCGCAGGACCTGCTCGATCTCGTCGAACTCGGGCTGACCGCAGATGAGGGGCGGAGCGATCTGGACGACGACGTCGCCGCGGTCGTCGGGGCGGCAGTACAGGCCGTTGTCGAACAGGGCGCCGGGCAGGAAGCCGCGGACGAGCCGCTCACGCTCCGCGGCGTCGAAGGTCTCCCGGGTGGCCTTGTCCTTGACCAGCTCGACGGCCCAGAAGTAGCCGTCACCGCGGACGTCGCCGACGATCGGCAGGTCCAGCAGCCGGCGCAGGGTCGCGCCCAGCGCGGCCTCGTTGTCCAGCACACGCTGGTTGAGCCCCTCGGCCTCCATGAGGTCGAGGTTGGCCAGCGAGACGGCCGCGGACACCGGGTGGCCGCCGAAGGTGTAGCCGTGCGGGAACGCCACGCCGGGGCGGAGGAAGGGCTCCATGACCCGTTCCGACGCGATCATCGCGCCGATCGGGCCGTACCCGGAGCTCATGCCCTTGGCGCAGGTGATCAGGTCGGGGGTGTAGCCGAACTTCTCGCAGGCGAACGTCGCCCCCTGCCGGCCGAAGGCGCAGATGACCTCGTCGGAGACGAGCAGCACGTCGTGCCGGTCGCAGATCTCCCGGACCCGCTCGAAGTAGCCCGGCGGCGGCACGAGGCACCCGCCGGAGTTCTGCACCGGCTCGAGGAAGACCGCGGCGACGGTGTCGGCGCCCTCGAAGAGGATCGCCTCCTCGATCCGGTCGGCCGCCCACAGCCCGAAGGCCTTCGGGTCGTCGGCGAACTCCGGGTGGCGGTACAGGTTGGTGTTGGGGACCCGGAAGCCACCCGGGGCCAGCGGCTCGAAGTCCTTCTTCATCGCGGGCAGCCCGGTGATGGCCAGGGCACCGTGGGGCGTGCCGTGGTAGGCCACCGCCCGGCTGATCACCTTGTGCTTCTGCGGCTTGCCCACCAGCTTGAAGTACTGCTTGGCGGCCTTCCACGCCGACTCCACGGCCTCGCCCCCGCCGGAGGTGAAGAAGACCCGGTTCAGGTCGCCGGGCGCGAGGCCGGCGAGCCGCTCCGCGAGCTCCGCCTGCACCGGGGTGGTGTAACCCCACACCGGGAAGAACGCCAGCTCGGCAGCCTGCTTCGCGGCCGCCTCGGCCAGCCCGCGGCGCCCGTGCCCGACCTGGACGACGAAGAGCCCGGACAGGCCGTCGAGGATCTTCCGGCCGCGGTTGTCCCAGATGTAGGCGCCCTCGCCGCGGGTGACGACCGGGACGGGCGTCTCCGGGTGGCGGCCCTGCCGGGCGAAGTGCATCCAGAGGTGGTCCGCGGCCCGGGCCGCTGTCGCGTCCGGTACGCCGGCAGGCGGCTGCTCGATCGAGGTGGTCATGCCGTGCTCCTCGTGGCTGCGGGTCGGGCTGCGATGCCCAGAGTCTGCCGACATCCGCCGTCGGCGCCACCCGATGACCCGCGTGGCCCTCGGCGTGCTCGACATCCCGCCACCGCGGTGGTCGGTGAGTACGGTGCGGTGATGGCCGTCGGTACGCGGTACAGCCCAGGACCGGCTGCTCCCGAGGACAACCTCGGCGAGGTGATGAGCCGGGTGGCCCGGCACCTCCAAGAGGAGCACGGGGACACCGAGGCGACCCTGCGAGCCATCACGACCGCGACCGTGCGGACCGTCCCGAACGCGGAGGACTGCGGGATCACCTTCGTGATCGGCCGCAGGAAGCTGGAGCCGCGTGCCTGGACCGGTGAGCTGCCCCGAACCGTCGACCGGCTCCAGGAGGAACTCGGACAGGGTCCGTGCGTGGACGCCGTCTGGGACCACGAGATGGTGGTCGTCGACGACATCCGCACCGACGCGCGCTGGCCGGACTTCGCCGAGCGCGCCGCCGACGCCGGCGTCGGCAGCATGCTGTGCTTCCAGCTCTTCGTCGAGGGCGGCAACCTCGGGGCACTGAACGTCTACTCCCGCAGACCGGGGGCCTTCGACGAGGAGTCGCAGGAGATCGGGCACATGGTGGCCGCGCACGCCGCGATCGCGCTGGCCGGCGCCCAGCACGAGACGAACCTGCGCGGGGCGATGAGCCACCGCGACGCCATCGGCCAGGCCAAGGGCATCTTGATGGAGCGGTACAAGATCACCGCCGACCAGGCCTTCGGGCTGCTCGTCCGGACCTCCTCGGTGCTCAACCGCAAGCTGCGCGACGTCGCCGACGAACTGACCGACACCGGCCGGCTGCCCACCCGGGACGGGTGATCGGCGGCTCCGCCGGCCAGCAGTTCGACCGGAGCGGGGACGCCGAGGTGCAGGACCCGACACCGGGGTGATACTTGAGGTGTGCCAACAGTTGACGGCTGGGCGCCGCGGGTCCGCGATGTCCCGAGGCGACCCCGCCGATCGTCGGCGGGAGCGGGGAGGCAGACGCATGAGCACGGTGGACCGCATCGCTGAACCCTGGGGAACCCGCACTCCCTACGGCCCGGGCGAGGCCTGGCCGGTCCGGGTGGACACCCACCTGGCCGACGGGATCACCGTCGACGAAGTGGACCGCTGGGTCCCGTCCGCGACGCTGCTGCACTCCAACGGCGACGCCATGGACATCGCCGTCAAGGACGGCCGGATCGTCGGGGTCCGCGGAACCGCGACCGACCGGGTCAACCACGGCCGGCTGGGTCCGAAGGACCTCTTCGGCTGGCAGGCCAACCACTCCCCCGACCGGCTCACCCGGCCGCTGATCCGCCGCGACGGGCAGCTGGTGGAGACCGACTGGGACACCGCGATGGACGCCGTCGCCGGCCGTGCGCGCGCACTGCTGGACGAGCAGGGACCCAGCGCGATCGGCTTCTACACCTCCGGGCAGCTGTTCCTCGAGGAGTACTACACCCTCGCGCTGATCGCGCACGGGGGCATCGGCACCAACCACGTCGACGGCAACACCCGGCTGTGCACCGCGACCGCAGCCGCTGCGCTGAAGGAGTCCTTCGGCTGCGACGGGCAACCCGGCAGCTACACCGACGTGGACCACGCCGACGTCATCGCGCTCTTCGGCCACAACATGGCCGAGACGCAGAGCGTGCTGTGGACCCGGGTGCTCGACCGGCTCGCCGGACCCGACCCGCCACAGGTGGTCTGCGTCGACCCACGGCTGACGCCGGTCGCCCGCGCGGCCACGGTCCACCTGGCACCCCGCCCCGGCACCAACGTCGCGCTGATGAACGGGCTGCTGCACGAGCTCATCGCGCACGACTGGGTCGACCGGGAGTACCTCGACGCCCACGTCGTCGGCTTCGAGGAGCTGAGGACCCGGGTCGCCGACTACCCACCCGAGGAGGCCGGCCGGATCTGCGACGTCCCCGCCGACCGGATCCGGGAAGCGGCCCGGGTGATCGGGGAGGCCGAGCGGCTGCTCTCCACGGTGCTGCAGGGCTTCTACCAGTCCCACCAGGCCACCGCCGCCGCCGTCCAGGTCAACAACGTGCACCTGGTCCGCGGCATGCTCGGCAAGCCCGGCTGCGGGATCCTGCAGATGAACGGCCAGCCCACCGCGGAGAACACCCGCGAGTGCGGCGCCGACGGCGACCTGGCCGGGTTCCGCAACTGGTCCAACGACGCCCAGGTCGCCGACCTGGCCCGGATCTGGAACGTCGAGCAGATCCCGCACTACAGCCCACCGACGCACGCGATGCAGATGATGCGCTACGCCGAGGACGGCTCGATCCGGATGCTGTGGGTCAGCGCCACCAACCCGGCGGTGTCCCTGCCCGAGCTGGGCCGGATCCGCTCGATCCTGGCCCAGGAGCGGCTGTTCCTGGTGGTGCAGGACATCTTCCTGACCGAGACCGCCCAGCTGGCCGACGTCGTCCTGCCCGCCGCGACGTGGGGTGAGAAGACCGGGACGATGACCAACGTCAACCGGACGGTGCACCTGTCGGAGAAGGCCGTCGACCCCCCGGGTGAGGCGCGACCGGACCTGGACGTCTTCATCGACTTCGCCCACCGGCTCGGCCTGCAGGACAAGGACGGTCAGCCCCTGGTGACGTGGTCGGACGCCGAGGGTGCCTTCGAGGGCTGGAAGGAGTGCAGCCGCGGCCGGCCGTGCGACTACAGCGGGTTGACCTACGACGAGCTGCGCGGCGGCACCGGGCTCCAGTGGCCGGTCACCGACGAGCACCCCGAGGGCACCGAGCGGCTCTACGTCGACGGCCACTTCTCCAGCGACCCGGAGTACTGCGAGAGTTACGGCCGCGACCTGGTCACCGGCGCCCCCCTGGAGCCGACCGAGTACAAGGCACTCAACCCGGACGGCAAGGCGATCATCAAGGCCGCCGCGTACGTCCGCCCGCACGAGGTGCCCAGCGTGGAGTTCCCCTTCTCCCTCATCACCGGCCGCACGCTGTACCAGTTCCACACCCGCACGAAGACCGGCCGTGCTCCGGAGCTGCAGGCAGCGGCGCCGGACGTGTGGGTGGAGATGTCGGCGGCCGACGCCGAGGTGCTGGGCGCCGGGGAAGGTGACCTGCTCCAGGTGAGCACCCCGCGGGGGTCGGTGCAGGCGCGGCTGCGGGTCAGCGGCATCCGGGACGGCGTCCTGTTCCTCCCCTTCCACTACGGGTACTGGGACACCCCGGACGGCGACCGGCCCGGCAGCGCCGGACGGGCGGCCAACGAGCTCACCCTCACCGACTGGGACCCCGTCTCCAAGCAGCCCATCTTCAAGACCGCCGCCGCTGCCGTCCGCGTCATCGCCGCCGGCGAGGGCCAGGCCTCGCCGGCACCCACGACCACCGGATCGGCACCGGCGGCCGGCTCGCCGCCGCCCACCCGCGGCGGCCGGACGGCCCTCTGCGACGAGCAGGTGCTGGAGGGGACAGGAGAGCTGCGATGAGGATCGGCCTCGCGCTGGAGGAGCTGCACGGCTCGGAGAACTCCCTGCCTCCCAGCTGCTCGCGATCTCCGAGCGGCACGCGGCGGATCACGGGATCCACCACCTGGCACGCGACCTGGCCGTGTGGTCCCAGGACCACGTCCGCCGGCTCGCGCCGGTCGGGCAGCGCTACGGCGTCGACCTGGACCCGGAGCCCGCCGGCGACCCCACCCTGCTCGAGCGGGTCCGGGACGGGGTCAGCGACCACCTCGGCCGCCGGTCGGCCCCCGCGCTGGACCTGCTCCGCGACCTGCGCAGCATCTACGTGCACGCCTCCGGGGTCTCCGTGGACTGGGAGCTGGTGGCGCAGGCTGCTCAGGGGGTCAAGGACCACGAACTCCTCCAGCTGGCGCAGAGCTGCCATCCCGACACCCTGCGCCAGGCCCGGTGGGCCAACAGCATGCTCAAGGAGCACGCCACCCAGCTCCTCGTCAGCTGACCCCCGCTGCGGAGGGCGCGCTGCTCCCGGGGTCAGCCGACGGCGACCGAGGCGTCCGGGGCCGCCTGCGTCGCGCCGGCCGGACGCGGGGGGAGCTCGCTCTCCGGGACGGTCAGCGGGAAGTGGCAGGCCGCCTGGTGCCCGGGCAGCAGCTCGACCAGCTGCGGCTCCTCCTCGGCGCACTTCAGCTGGGCGCGGGGGCACCGGGTGCGGAACCGGCAACCGCTCGGTGGGTCCACCGGCGAGGGCGGCTCCCCCGGCAGCGAGACCGGCTTGTTGGCCCGGCCGGTTGCCGGGTCGATCCGCGGGATGGAGTCCAGCAGCGCCGAGGTGTAGGGGTGCAGCGGCTGCCGGTAGATCCCCTCGGCCGGCCCGATCTCGGCCAGCTGGCCCAGGTACATGACCGCGACCCGGTCGCTGACCTGCTTGACCAGGGCCAGGTCGTGGGCGATGAAGAGGTAGGAGAGGTTGAGGTCGCGGCGGAGCTTCTCGAACAGGTTGAGGACCTGGGCCTGGATGAGCACGTCCAGGGAGGAGACCGCTTCGTCGCAGATCACCAGCGCGGGGTCCAGGGCGATCGCCCGGGCGATCGCCACCCGCTGGCACTGCCCACCGGAGATCTCGTGCGGCCGCCGTCTGGCGTACTGGGACGGGTCCAGGCCGACCAGGTCCAGCAGCTCGTCGACCCGGCGCTTGCGGGTGCTGGCGTTGCCCTCGCCGTAGCCGACGAGCGGTTCCTCGACGAGCTCGGAGATCCGCCACCGCGGGTTCAGCGAGCCGAACGGGTCCTGGTAGACCATCTGCATCTGCCGGCGGGCCTGCTTGAGGTCGCGTCGGCGCAGCTTCATCAGGTCCGTGCCCTGGAACTCGACCTCGCCGGACCTGGGCCGTGGCGCCTGGATCACCGACCGGGCCAGGGTGGACTTCCCGGACCCGGTCTCTCCCACCACACCGAGCGTCTCGCCGGCGTACACGTCGAAGGACACGTTGGACACGGCGTGCACGACACCGCCCTTGACGCCCCCGGCGCCGCGGACCGGGAACTCCTGCACCAGGTTCCGGGCGCGGAGCAGCGTGGTCTTCGGCGGCACGGGTCGGCCCTGCGGTTGCTGCTGGGGGGCGGTCACTGGGCGGCTCCCTGGTCGTGTGCGGTGGAGTGGTGGGCCGCCTCGGCCGCGGTCGCCGGCGCCACGGCGGCCGTGACCTCGGGCGCCGTGTCGAGCTCGGTCCCGGCGGGGTGCCAGCACGCGTACCAGTGGTCCGGCTCGTGCTCCAGGAACGGCGGGTGCTCCAGGCACTTGTCGGTGGCGTTGGGGCACCGCGGCCGGAACGGGCAGCCCTGTGGCAGCGCGCTCATGTCCGGCGGCTGCCCGGGGGTGACCGGCAGCATCGAGTGCGGCTCGCGCTCCAGGGCGGGGATCGCCCCGAGGAGGGCGCGGGTGTAGGGCATCCGGACGTTGGAGAACAACGTCCGGACCGGGGCGTGCTCGACGGCCCGCCCGGCGTACATGACCACGACGTCCTCGGCGTAGCTGGCCGCCAGGCCGAGGTCGTGGCTGATCATGATGACCGCCATGCCCAACCGCTCGCGGAGCTCGACGAGCAGCTCCATGATCTGCGCCTGGGTGGTGACGTCCAGGGCCGTGGTGGCCTCGTCGGCGATCAGCAGTCGCGGCTCGCCGGCCAGCGCGATGGCGATCATCACCCGCTGCCGCATGCCGCCGGACAGCTGGTGCGGGTACTCGTGGAAGCGTCGCTCGGGCGCGGGCAGCCGGACCAGCCGCAACAGCTCGACGGCCCGGGCCTGCACGCCCTTCTTGTCCAGGTCGGCGTGCGCCCGCACGGCCTCGGAGATCTGGGCGCCGATCTTCATGGTCGGGTTCAGCGAGCGGGCCGGGTCCTGGAAGACCATGGCGATGTCCCCGCCGCGCAGCTTCCGCAGCTCCTTCTCGTCGAGCCCGATCAGCTCCCGGCCGTCGAACCGGATCGACCCGGTGATCGTCGCCGTCCCGGGCAGCAGGCCCATGAGGGCCCGGGAGCTGACGCTCTTGCCGGAACCGGACTCGCCGATGATCGCCATCAGCTTGCCGGGGACCATCTCGTAGGAGAGGCCGTTGACGGCGTTGATCCGCCGCCCGCCGCGGGTGAACTGGACCCGGAGGTCCTCCACGGTCAGCAACGGCTCCCCCGGGGCGGCCGGGGTGCGGTGTGCCTCGGCCGGGGCGCGGGAGTCGATCATGCCCGTGCTGACGTAGGCGTCGCCGGTGGCGTACGTGGTCCGGTCGGCTCTCATCGTCCGCTCCAGCGGGATCGCAGGTTCTCACCGAGGAGGTTGAAGGACAGCACGGTGAGCAGCAGGGCGAGGCTGGGCCAGACCACCAGCATCGGCGTCGCGGAGAGGCTCAGCTGGCCGTCTGCCACCATGTTCCCCCAGCTCGGCGCGGGGGCCGGGATGCCCAGACCGAGGAAGCTCAACGCACCCTCGATGATGATCACGATGCCCATGCCGAGCATGGCGAAGGTGATCAGCTGCGGGGCGATGTTGGGCGCCAGGTGCTTGAACAGCACCCGCCACGCCGGCGTCCCGCAGAGCTCGGCGGCGGCCATGAACGGCTGACCGCGCAGCCGGAGCACCGCGGAGCGGGCCACCCGGGCCACCGCGGGGATGCTGAAGAACGCCAGCGCGAGGATCGTGTTGCGGATGCTGGGCCCGAGCGCCTGCGCCACCGCCAGGGTGAGCACCAGGGACGGGAAGGCGATGAGCACGTCGAGGATCCGCATGATCACGGTGTCGACCGCGCCCCCGGCGTAGCCGGACAGCGCGCCCAGCGTGCCGCCCACGACCAGCCCCACGATGTTGACCGTCGCGGCGATGAACAGCGACGCCCGACCGCCGTGCAACAGCCGAGAGAGGATGTCGTTGCCGTTGGGGTCGGTGCCCAGCAGGTGCCCCGGCGACCCGGCGGGCAGGTAGCTCTCCAGCACGCTGCCGCCGACCGGCTTGGGCAGCCCGAGCAGGGCCGGCCCCAGGAAGCAGGCGACCACGATGAGCACGATCGCGCCACCGGGCAGCCAGAGGCCCAGCTGGCCGCGCCACCGGCGTCCGCCGGGGACCGCGTCGTCCTGGTCGGCGGCGGGGTTCTCGGCGACCTGGAGGGGCGTGTCAGCGACTGCCATACCTGATCCTCGGGTCTAGGACGGCGTACATGAGGTCGACGACCAGGTTCGCTAGCACGGCCACCAGGGCGAAGATCACCACGGCGGCCTGCACGACGACGAAGTCGCGGGTGTTGATGGCCTGCAGCAGCATCTGGCCGACGCCCGGCAGGGCGAAGATCTGCTCGATGATGACGGTGCCGCCGATCAGTGCGCCCAGGTTGAGGCCGACGACCGTGATCAGGCCGAAGGACGAGTTGCGGAAGGCGTGCCGCAGCAGCACCTGCCAGGAGCCGACGCCCTTCGCCCGGGCGGTGGTCACGTATTCCTCCTGCTGCAGCTGGTCGACCAGGTCGCCGCGGAGGAAGCGGGTGTAGAAGCAGAACAGCGGCAGGCCGATGGCCGCGGACGGCAGGATCATCGTCTTGAGGTTGGCCCACAGACCGTCGGACAACGGGACGTACCCGATGGCCGGCAGCCAGCCGAGCGTCACCGCGAAGACCAGCACCAGGAGCAGCGCCAGCACGTAGTTCGCCACCGACAGGCCGAGGGTGCTGATCATCATGCTGATCCGGTCCATCAGGCCGTTCGGCTTGTGGGCGGCGAGCAGCGCGACCGGGATGGCCAGCAGCAGCGAGACGACGAAGGCGAGGAGCACCAGCTCGCCGGTGACCGGCAGCCGGTCGGCCAGGATCTCGCTGACCGGCTGCCGGCTGACCAGGGAGTTGCCGAGGTCCCCGTGCAGCGCGTTGCCCAGCCAGCTCAGGTACCGGGACACCCCCGACTCGTTCAGCCCGAGCTGCTCCTCGAGCTGGGCGACGTCCTCGGGGCTGGCCTCCGCGCCCAGCAGCTGCTGCGCCGCGTTGCCCGGGATGAGGCTGAGCACCCAGAAGGTGAGGATCGTGACCCCGAGCATGATCGGGATCGCCATCAGCAGGCGCTTGCCGACCAGCCGCAGGGCCGGGCTGCCGGTGACCCGGCGGAGCGGGGAGACCCGCGGGTCCCGGTCGCCCGGGACCCGCGGGAGGGCGGCAGTGGTCACTGCTCCCGCCAGACCTCGTCCCAGATGACCCCGGCGTTGACCAGGATCGGCGGGATCTTGGTGGTCAGACCCGGACCGTGCACACCTTGGACGGCGAGGTTCGCCGGCGCGAAGGCCAGCCCGAACGGCGCGTAGGCGTTCTTCGCGATGAGCTCGCCGGCCTGCTTGTACAGGTCCGCGCGCTGACCCTCGTCCAGCGTGGCGGCCGCGTCGTCCAGCAGCTTGTCCAGCGCGGGGTCGTTGACCCCGCTGTAGGGGACGCCGGAGTGGAACCGGAAGCCGACGCCGACACCGGCGGCCGGGTCCCACGCACCCGCGGTCTGCAGCATGGCCTGCCACTTCCCGCCGGTGAACTCCTGGATCACGCCGGCCAGCTGGTAGTCGTTGATCTCCACCTTGATCCCGGCCTCCTGCCACTGGGTCTGCAGCGCGGTGTTGATCTGCGTCGCGACGTAGTTGCTGATGGTGCCGAGCCGGATGGTGATGCCACCGACCTCCTTCACCAGCTGCTTGGCCTTGTCCAGGTCGTACTCCGGGTAGCCCTCGACCGTCGGCTCGTAGAACTTGCCGCCGGGGCCGGTGAAGCTCTGGCTGACGTCGTAGATGCCGCCGAAGATGCCCTTGTTGATCGCCTCGAAGTCGGTCGCGCGGTAGATCGCCTCGCGGGCCTTGGCGTCGTTGAACGGCGCGATCGCGGTGTTGAGCTGGATCACGTAGGGCGAGGTCGCCGGCTGGACCGTCACCTGCAGCTGGTCGTTCTTCTGCGCCTGCTGGAGCAGCGGTGTGGTGTTCAGGCCCTCGTAGGCCTGCGCCTGACCGGCCTGCAGCGCCTGGTAGGCGGGCTGGTCACCACCGATGGACTGGAAGGTGAGCTTGTCCAGGTAGGGCAGGCCCTCCTTGAAGTAGTTCGGGTTCTTCTCCAGCACCACCGAGGAGCTCAGCTGGTTGGAGACGACGGTGAACGGGCCGGCACCCACCGGGGTGATCGCGAACGCGTCCGGGCCGGCCTTCTGCAGCGCCGTCGGGGAGGCGATCCAGTTGACGTTGCTGGCCGGGAACGAGGCCAGGATCGCCGCGTAGGGCCGGGTGAACTGCAGCTGGACGGTCAGCGGGTCGACCACGGAGACGCCGTTGGGAGCCAGCGGCCAGGAGGGCTTGCAGGTGCAGGGGTTGGACAGGTCGCGGTCCCAGTTGAACTTGACCGCCTCGGCGTCCAGCGGCGTGCCGTCGCTGAACTGGATGCCGTCCCGCAGCTTCACGGTGAAGGTCAGCCCGTCGTCGGAGAACTCGTAGCTCTCCGCCTGGTTGGGGGTGACCTCGGCGTTCGAACCGTCGTCGTCGGCCTTGAGCAGGAACAGGCCGCCGAAGATCGCCTGGTTGATGGCGATGTTGGAACCGCCGGTGGTGTTGGTCGCCGGGTCCAGGCCCGCCGGCCAGGAGCCGGCGAAGGCGGCGTCCTCGAGGACGGTGACCTCGCCGCCGGCCGTCGGCTCCCCGGCGGCAGCCGCGCCGCCACCGTCGGTGGAACCGCCGTCGTCACCGCCACCACAGGCGGCCAGCACCATGGCGGCAGCCACCAGAGGGGCCAGCTTCAGAGTTCGTCTCACGTCGGTACTCCCGCTCGGTAGGCGTCGATGACTGTGCGGTGGGCCGGGTGCGCGGCGGTCGTGGGAACCGATCGCCCCAGCGGCCAGAGCCCGTACGGTCCAGTGACCGGGCTCACTCTTCGCCAGCAAAGAGTGGCGTGCCCGGAGCGCGGCGTCTGCCGACACTTCCGTCGGACGGGAGACAACTTCGGCTCGGGAGGAGTTCCGCGCACGACGCCGGTACGGCCCCGGAGCGGGGCGCGGACACGCCAGGACGGGCGACGTCGGATGGACGTCGCCTGCGCCGGGACGGGGCGGGGAGTGCGCTCAGGCGGGCGGGGCGATGCCCAGCCAGCGGAACGCGTTGGCCCCGCTGATGTCCTCCCAGGCCTGCGGGTCGAGGTCCATCGACCGCAGGGTCCGACCGGCCGGTTCCTCGCGGAGCATCGCCGGGAAGTCGGACCCGACGAGCAGCCGGTCCGCGCCGAGCAGGTCGATCAGGAACCGGATCGCCCGCCGGTCGAAGACCATCGAGTCGTACCAGAACCGGCGGGCCAGCTCGAGCGGGGAGGGGCCGTCGTCGTGCATGACCGCGCGGGTCAGGTCGACCGGCTCCTCGTTCCACGACCCGCCCCAGAAGTACTGCGCCCGGGGCAGCATGAGGGCGAAGCCCCCGGCCGCGTGGCTGAAGGAGATGCGCAGGTCCGGGCAGGCGGCGGCGGTGCCACCGGACACCATCGACCCGGCCGCGTACGCGCCTTCGACACCCACGGTGTAGGTGCCCATCGCGGCCATCGGGAGCCGCTCCGACGGGCTGGGCATCGCGTGCACGAACACCGAGAGGCCCAGCCGTTCGGCCTCCTGGAAGAACGGCAGGAACTGCTCGTGGCCGATCGACCTTCCCAGCACGTTCGAGGCGATCTCCACCCCGAGCAGCCCCTGGTCCTGGATCGCCTTGAGCTCCGCCGTCGCCGCGTCGGGGTCCTGCATCGGGACCATGCCCAGGGCCTTGATCCGGGAGGGGTCCGCCGCGGCGAGACCGGCGCTGAACTCGTTGACGTGGCGGGCCAGGGACAGGCCGTCGGCCGGCGGCAGGTCGTAGCGCAGCAGGGGCGGCATCGGGCTCAGCACCTCGACGTCCACGCCCGAGGCGTCCATCTCCTCGATCCGCCGCTCGGCGGCGAAGAAGACGTCACGGGCGGTGAACCGCATCGCCCCGAAGACCAGGGTCCGCGCGGTCTCGCCGTCCACCGCTTCCATGCGGGGGAAGCACTCGGGGGCGTCCGGCGGGTAGTCGCGGGGCAGCAGGTGGGCGTGGGCGTCGACGAGCACGGTGGCCCTCCGGTCGGTAGGGGGCGGGTCAGGACGAGGGGTGCACGGAGACGTGCACGGCGGACTCCCCCGGCACCTCGCCGGCGAGGGTCTCGATGGCCAGGGCGGTGTCCTCCAGGCCGAACGTGTGCGTGTGCAGCTTCTCCAGCGGGTGGCGGCCGGACTCGATCAGCGCGATGGCCTCGGCGTAGGCCGGGGCGTCGACCCCGAAGGCGCCGCGGACGGTGAGCGCTCGGTTGATGATCAGGTCGGTGCGCAGCGGGATCTCGCGGTTGCCCTTGAGCCCGGCGAGCACCACCGTGCCGCCGTGCCGGGCGGCCAGCAGCGCGTCGGTGAGCGGGGCGGCGGCCATCGGCGTGAGCTCCAGGACGACGTCGGCCATCTCGCCGTCGGTGATCTCACGGACCCGCTCCACGGTGTCCACGGCGTCGTCCCCGTCGACCACGAGGGTGTGGTCGGCGCCGAACTCCCGGGCCAGCGCGAGCTTGTGCTCGTCCGCCGCCAGGCCGGTCGTGATGATGGTCCCGGCGCCCGCGGCCCGGGCGGCGATCACCGACGCGATGCCCCGCTGCCCTGCCCCGAGCACGAGCACGGTGTCGCCCAGACCGATGCCCCCGAGGTGCGCCGCCCAGCGCACGCCCGCACCGAGCGGGTTGAACATGACCGCGATCTCCGCCGGGATGCTCGGGTCGATCTTGTGCAGGACGGCGTTGGGGGTGAGGTAGAGGTGCTCGGCGAACCCGCCGTAGAGGCTGGGCTCGACGTCCACGCCGGTGACGCCGTGTGCGATCGACCGGTGGGGGCAGGACTGGTAGCGGCCCGTCAAGCACTTGTGGCACGCCCGGCAGGGGACGATGACCTCGAGCGCGACCCGGTCGCCGGGCTGGACCCCCCAGCGCTTCGCCGCGCGCTCGCCGACCTCCTCGATGATCCCCATCGGCTCGTGACCGGGGACGAACGGCCCGCTGTGCACGCCCATGTGGCCCTTGTAGGTCTCCACGTCGCTGCCGCAGATGCCGTTGGCCTCCACGCGCAGCAGCCCGTCGTCCGGGCCGACCTGCGGTCGCGGGAACTCCCGGAGCTCGATCTGCCGCGGCCCGACCTGGACGGCGGCGCGCACCATGTCGCTCATCCGCGGGTCAGTCCTCGTGGACGATGACGCCGCGGATGTTCTTGCCGGCCTCGAGGTCGGCGTAGGCCTCGTTCACCTCGTCCAGGGCGTAGGTGCGCGTCACCAGCTCGTCCAGCTTGAGGTCGCCGGCCCGGTAGAGGCCCAGCAGCTTCGGGATGTCGTACAGCGGGTTGCAGTCACCGAACAGCGACCCGCGGATCTGCCGCTGGTAGCCGATCAGCAGGCCGGCGTGCACGTGCACGGCCTTCTCGTCGATCTTGCCGACGCCGGTGATGGTCACCTTGCCGCCCTTGCCGGTCATCATCACCGCCGCCTGGACCATGTCCTCGGTGACCACGCCCGGGGTCAGGATGACGTGGTCGGCGAGCTGGCCCCAGGTGGTCTCCACGACGAAGTCGTGGGCCTCCTTGGCCGAGGCGAACGCGTGGGTCGCGCCGAAGACCGCCGACTTCTCCCGCTTGAAGTCGACCGGGTCGACCACGACGACGTTCTTCGCCCCGGCGTACCGGGCGCCCTGGACGGCGTTGCTGCCGACGCCGCCCGCGCCGAAGACGACGACGGTGTCCCCGGGCCGCACCCCGGCGACGTGCACGGCGGAGCCCCAGCCGGTCGGGACGCCGCAGCCCACCAGGCTGGCCACCTCCCAGGGGATGTCGTCGGCGATCGGGACGACCGCCCACTCGGACACGACGGCGTACTGGGAGAAGGTGCCCAGTGAGCAGAAGCCGCCGAGGTCCTCGTCGCCGAGGTGGAAGCGGAAGGTGCCGTCCAGGAACATGCCGCTGCCGGCGTTGAGCCCCTTGACGCACATGTTCTGGTGGCCGGTCGAGCACGGCCGGCAGGCGCCGCAGGCCGGGATGTAGGAGCAGACGACCCGGTCACCGACCTTCACCCGGCGGACGTCGGGGCCCACGGACTCGACGATGCCGGAGCCCTCGTGGCCGCCGACCATCGGGAAGCGCACCGGCGCGTCTCCCTGGGTGATGTGGTCGTCGGAGTGGCACAGCCCGGAGGCCTTGAACTTGACCCGGACCTCGTGGGCCTTCGGCTCGTCGAGCTGCAGGTCGGTCAGCTCCCAGCCGATGTGCGGCCCTCGGGCGATGGCTGCGCGGGTGGTGATGCTCATCGGTGTGCCCCTCCTGTCGGTGCCCGGCGGCGGCGCCGGGAGGACGTGTGGTGGACCCCGCAGAGGGGTCCGGGGTGGTGCGGTCCCGTGCGGGACCAGGTGCCGGCCGGGGCCGCGGGGCCCCGGCCGGCAGGAGCGCTGGTGCTCAGGAGGAGGTGCCGCGCAGGGACACCGTCTTGACCACGGTGTAGTCCAGGACGGCGTCGGCGCCCATCGTGCGGCCGAAGCCGCTGCGCTTGTAGCCGCCGAACGGCCCGCCGATGACGCCTGCGCCCAGCGCCGCGTTCACGGCGACCTGGCCGGCCTGCAACCCGCGGGCGAACTTCACGGCCTTGCCCACGTCGCGGGTCCAGACCGAGGCGACCAGGCCGTAGTCGGTGCCGTTGGCCACCCGGAGCGCCTCGTCGTCGTCGTCGACCGGGGTCACGCCGAGCACCGGGCCGAAGATCTCCTCCTGGTGGATCCGCATCGACGGGGCCACGTTGTCGAACAGCGTCGGCTCGACGAAGAAGCCGCGCTCGAACTGCGCGCCGCTGGGCCGGCCGCCGCCGATGACCAGGTCGGCGCCCTCCTGCTGGCCCAGCTGCATGTACTCCAGGACGCGGGCGTGCTGCTTGGCGTTGATCAGCGGGCCCATGTTGACCTGCTCGTGCCAGGGACCGACCTTCACCTGCGACATCCGCTCGGCCAGCCGCTCGACGACCTGCGCGTGGATCGAGCGGTGCACCACGACCCGCGACCCGGCCGCGCAGATCTGGCCGGTGTTGAGGGTGATGCCCATGGCGATCGCCGGGATGGCGGCGTCGAGGTCGGCGTCGGCGAGCACCACCTGCGGCGACTTGCCTCCCAGCTCCAGGTGCAGCGGGGTGAGGTTCTTCGCGCAGGCCGCCATCACGATCGACCCGGTGTCCGGCGAGCCGGTGAAGCTCATCCGCTTGATGCCCCGGTGGGCGGGGATCGCCGCGCCGGCCTCGGAGCCGTAGCCGGTGACGACGTTGACCACGCCGGGCGGGATGCCCGCCTCGAGCGCCAGCTTGGCCAGGGCCAGCGCGGTCAGCGGCGCGTCCTCGGCCGGCTTGATCACGATGGTGTTGCCCGCGGCGATGGCCGGGCCGACGTCGTTGACGAACATCGGTGCCGGGGCGTTCCACGGGATGACCGCACCGACCACGCCGTAGGGCTCGCGGAGGGTGATCCCGATGGCGTCGGGGGTGTAGGTCGGCAGGGAGAGGCCCTGCACCTTGTCGGCCTGGCCGGCGACGAAGTTCAGGATCCGGGACATCGGCGGCGGGCCCCAGCTCGGGCGGCCCACCTCCTGGGACTCCAGCTGGTCCAGCTCGGCGGTGTGCTCGTCGATCAGCTGGGCCCAGCGGAAGATCAGCGCGCCGCGGGTGGTGGCGTTGGTGTCCCGCCACGCCGGGTAGGCGGCCTCCGCGGCGCGGACCGCCGCGTCGACGTCGGCGGCGTCGCCGCGGGGCACCCGGCCCAGGACCTCACCGGTCGCCGGGTTGATGACGTCGATGGTCTGGCCGTTGGCGGCCGGGACCCAGTCGCCGCCGATCAGCTGCGCGTCGTCGATGATGAGCGGGGACCCGGTCTGCGGGCTGGGAGGGGCGATCGTCATGGGTGTGGCCCTTCAGTGCTCGTGGATGATCACGCCGCGGATGTTCTTGCCGTCCAACATGTCCTGGTAGCCCTGGTTGACCTCGTCGAGCGTGTACGTCCGGGTGATCAGCTCGTCGAGCTTCAGGTCGCCGGTGCGGTACAGGCTCAGCAGGCGGGGCACGTCGAACAGCGGGTTGCAGGCACCGAAGATGGCGCCCTGGATGCGGCGCTGGTAGCCGATCAGCATGCCGGGGTGCTCGTTGATCCAGCCGTTCCCGACGGCGGTGACGGTCACCTGACCGGTCTTGCCGACGATCTTCAGCGCGTCGGCGATCACCTCGTCGTGCAGCACGCCGACGGTGATGATGGCGTGGTCGGCGAGCTCGCCCCAGGTGACCTCGTTGACGAACTCGGCGGCCTCGGCCGCCGTGGCGAAGGTGTCCGTCGCGCCGAACACCTTGGCCATCTCGCGCTTGAAGGCGACCGGGTCGACGACGACCACGCGCTGGGCGCCGGCGAGGCGGGCACCCTGGACCGCGTTGCTCCCCACGCCACCGGCGCCGAACACCACGACGGTCTCCCCCGCCCGGACGCCGGCCGCGTGCACGGCGCTGCCCCAGCCGGTCGGTACCCCGCAGCCGACCAGCGAGGCCACCTCGAAGGGGATGTCGTCGGGGATCGGGATGACGGAGTACTCGCTGACGACGGCGTGCTCGGCGAAGGTGCCCAGCACGCAGAGGCCACCGAAGTCCTCCCCGTTCTGGTGGAAGCGGAACGTCCCGTCGGGGAACTCGCCGGTGGAGGCGTTCTTGCCCTCGTCGCACAGGTTCTGGCGGGCGGTCGAGCAGTACCGGCACTTGCCGCACGCGGGGATGAAGGAGCAGACGACGTGGTCGCCCACCTTCACCCGGGTGACGCCCTCACCGACGGCGTCGACGATCCCGGCGCCCTCGTGCCCGCCGACCACGGGGAAGCGCATCTGCGCGTCGCCCTTCTGGATGTGGTCGTCGGAGTGGCAGAGGCCGGCCGCCATGAACTTGATCCGGACCTCGTTGGCGCGCGGGTCGTCGAGCTCCAGCTCGGTGATCTCCCACGGCCGACCCGGCTCGCGACAGACCGCGGCTCGCGTGGTCATGCTCACTTGGACCCCTCTCCCTGCACTCGACGACCGGTCATGAGGCCGGCCGGCCTGACGGCGACGGCCTCACGGCGGTGCCCGGGGCGACGTCCCGCGGCAGCGTCCACCTTGGTCGTCGGGAGGTGGCGTGGGCCACAGGGCTTTCCCGCCCACGGAAGACGACCTCGTCGGCGGTCCCGGCAAAGCGCGGGGCGTCGCGATTGCTTCCGGGTCCCGGAAGTGAGCCTTCTCGCCCTTCCCAGGACCGGCCGATACTCGCCGCACCCTGCCGACACCGTCGGCCCGGACTCCTGCTGCGTCTGCGAGAGGACCTGGCGTGATCGACAAATTCCGTGAGGACGTGCTGTCCGTGGTGGACCACGTCCACGACGGCGCCTCGATCGCCGTGGGCGGCTTCGGCAGCTCCGGACGGCCGGACGTCCTCCTGGACGCGCTGTGCGAGCTGGACCGCCGCGACCTGCACGTCTACGTCAACAACGTCGGTCACGACTTCACCGGCGTCGGGCGCCTGCTGCACGAGGGACGGCTGCGTCGCGTGACGGCCTCCTTCCCGATCCTGCAGGAGTTCTACGACGAGTACTTCGCCGGGAAGGTCGAGCTGGAGCTGATCCCGCAGGGGACGCTGGCCGAGCGGCTGCGCGCCGGCGGCTCGGGGATCCCGGCCTTCTTCACCCCGTCGGGGGCGGGCACGATGCTCGCCGACGGCTCCTTCACGCTGCGCTACTCCCCCGACGGCGGTGTCGCCGAGCACGTGCCGGCCAAGGAGCACCGGATGATCAACGGCCGGCAGTACGTCCTCGAAGAGGGCATCGTCGCCGACTTCGGCTTCGTGAAGGCGCACCGCGGGGACCGCAAGGGCAACCTGCGGTTCCGGCTCTCCGCCCGGAACTTCAACCCGCTGGCCGCGATGTCGGGACGCCACACCTTCGCCGAGGTGGAGCACCTGGTCGAGGTCGACGCGCTGCACCCCGACGACATCCACCTGCCCGGGGTCTTCGTCGACGACGTGCTGCTGGCGACCCCGGCCCCGGCCGACCAACCACTGATGGAGAGGTCCGCGTCATGACCCGCACACTGCCCGCCACCGAGGTCACCGGCCGGACCCGGGAGGGCATCGCCCAGCGGCTGGCGCAGGACCTCAAGGACGGCTACGTCGTCAACCTCGGCGTGGGCATCCCGCTCTTCGTGCCGCTGTTCATCCCCGCGGACACCGAGGTGGTGCTGCACGCGGAGAACGGCGTGCTCGGCCTCGGTCCCGCACCCGAGGGCGAGGGCGACCCCGACCTGACCGACGCCGGCAAGCAGGCGATCACCCTGATGCCGGGCGCCGCGATCACCGACTCGGCGATGTCCTTCGCCATGATCCGCGGCGGGCACCTCGACGTCACCGTGCTCGGTGCCCTGCAGGTCTCGGCCGCCGGCGACCTCGCGAACTGGTACGTGCCCGGCAAGAGCCCGGCCGTCGGCGGGGCGATGGACCTCGTCGCCGGGACCCCGCAGGTCTGGGTGACGATGGAGCACGTCGACCGTCAGGGGCGACCCAAGATCCTCCCGGAGTGCACGATGCCGCTGACCGGGCGGGCGTGCGTCACCCGCATCTACACCGACCTGGCCGTCTTCCACGTCGTGGACGGGACGTTGCGCCTGGTGGAGTGCGCGCCCGGGGTCACCCCGGAGCAGGTGCGCGAACGCACCGCTGCCCCGTACACCGAGGACCTGCACCCGTGACGGGGATCGACCTGTCCCGCATCACCGCGATCGACGTGCACACCCACGTGCACCGGTCGGTCCACGCCCCGCCGCCCGAGGGGAGCACCGCCGACGACATGGGCGCGTACTTCGGCATCGGCTCGATGCCCCAGTACACGCTGCCGCAGCTGGCCGGGTACTACCGCGAGCGCAGCATGGCCTGCATCGCCTTCGGGGTGGACAGCATCTCGCAGACCGGTGAGGAGATGGTGCCCAGCAACGAGGAGGTCGCCGAGCTCGCCGCGGAGAACTCCGACGTCGTCATCCCGTTCGCCAGCATCGACCCCGCGCGCGGGGCGGCCGGGGTGCGCGCCGCGCGCCGGCTGGTCACCGACCACGGCGTCCGGGGGTTCAAGTTCCACCCCAACACCCAGGGCTTCCACCCCAACGACCGGATGGCCTACCCGCTCTACGAGGTCATCGCCGAGCACGGGCTGATCGCGCTGTTCCACACCGGTCAGACCGGTGTCGGCGCCGGCACCCGCGGCGGCGGCGGGATCCGCCTGAAGTACTCCAACCCGATGGACGTCGACGACGTGGCCGTCGACTTCCCGGACATGGACATCATCCTGGCCCACCCGTCGTTCCCCTGGCAGGACGAGGCGCTGTCGGTGGCCACCCACAAGCCACGGGTGCACATCGACCTGTCCGGCTGGTCGCCGAAGTACTTCCCCCCGCAGCTCGTCCAGTACGCCAACTCGCTGCTGCGCGACAAGGTCCTCTTCGGCTCCGACTTCCCGGTGATCACGCCCGAGCGCTGGATGAAGGACTTCGCCGACATCGGCATCAAGGACGAGGTCCGCCCCAAGATCATGAAGGACAACGCCGCGCGGTTGCTGGGGCTCTCCCCCGCGCCGGGCGAGGAGGCAGGGCACTGATGAAGGACGTCGAGGGCAAGGTCGCGTTCATCACCGGCGGGTCCAGCGGCATCGGCCGGGGCATCGCCCTGGCCTTCGCGCGGGCGGGCATGCAGGTGGTCATCAGCGGCCGCAGGCAGGAGTTCATCGACGAGTCGCTGGCCGAGTTCGCCGCCGCCGGCGTCTCCGCGGACAGCATGCGGCTCGACGTCACCGATGCCGCCGCGGTCGACGCGGCCGCGGAGGAGACCCTCCGGCGGCACGGCCGGCTCGACGTGCTCGTCAACAACGCCGGCATCGGGCTGACCGGGCCGGTGATGGGCGCCACCGCCCGCGACTGGGACTGGCTGATCGACGTCAACATCCGGGGGGTCGGGAACGGCATCCGCTCCTTCGTGCCGCTCATCCAGGCGCAGGGCGAGGGCGGCCACGTGGTGAACACCTCCTCGATGGCCGGCCTGATGCCGATCGTCGCCGGGCTCTACAGCATGACCAAGGCCGCGGTCATCGCGCTGTCGGAGGCGCTGGCGATCGAACTGGCACCCGAGGGGATCGGCGTCTCGGCGTACTGCCCCGGCCCCGTGCACAGCAACATCGCCGCCGGTGTGTCCGCGCGGCCCGAGGCCTACGGGGAGAGCGGCTACGCACCGCCGCCGGCGGAGTTCCTCGAGCGCGCCAAGCACCAGCCGTACATGAGCTACGTCGAGGCGGGTGAGCGGGTGCTGGCCGGCGTCCGGCGCAACGACCTGTTCATCCTGACCCACCCGGAGTTCCGGGAGGGGGTCCGCGACCGGTTCGACACGACGCTGGCCGCCTTCCCGGACGAGCCGCTGGACGTCGAGCGCGCCGCTGCGATCCCGTTCCTCACCTCGCACCCGGTGTACGCGCCGGAGAACCGGCTGCCCTCGCCGCGGCTGAGCGACCCCGTCCACTGACCCGGACGACCGAGCCCGGTCCGGCACCGCCGCACCGGGCTCGGTCGTACCAGGGTCGTGCCCGGTCAGGGCGCCGGGGTGTCGTCCAGCGGGATGAGCGGGAGCGGGCCGGCCAGGTCCTCGGGGGCGGCCGGGAAGTAGGCGAAGTTCTTGGCCCGGGCTCCGCCGTCGACGACGAGGTCGATGCCGGTGATCAGGCGTGCGTAGTCCGAGCAGAGCCAGGCGACCGCGTGACCGATGTCGGTCGGGGTGCCCGTCGAGCCCATCGGCACCAGCGGCGGCCGCTCCCCCGCCCAGCGGGCGGGACGGCGCCACTCCTCGTCGCCGGTGCCGCCGCCGAGGCCGCCGCCCCTGCGACCGGCGTTGAGCATGTCCGCCGGTCGGCCCTGCGCCGCCAGCACGGCCAGCAGCTCGGGGTTGTCGACGGTCGGCGCGGTCGGGGTGTAGCCGTTGACCCGGATGCCGTAGGGCGCGAGGTCCATCGCCGCGGCGCGGACGAAGTTGTTCACGCCGCCCTTGTGGAACGCGTAGGCGATCACGCCGGCCGAGCCGTTCCAGCCGTTGGACGAGGACATGCAGACGATCGAGCCGCGGATCCCGCGCTGCGCCATCGCCCGCCCGACGTGCTTGGTGTTGAGGAAGTACCCGAGCCCGGCCACCCGCACGGCACGCTCGAAGTCCGCCGCCGTCTCGTCGAGGACCCCGCGGCCACCGAGGACGGCGGCGTTGTTGACCAGGATGTCGATCCGGCCCCACCTCTCGAGGACCGCGTCCACGTAGCCCTGGACCGCGGCTTCGTCGGTGACGTCCCCGGGCGCGGCCATCGCCTCGCCGCCGTTGCGTTCGATCCGGGCGGTGCACGCCTCGATGACCGCGTCGTCGACGTCGTTGCAGGCCACCCTGGCGCCGTACCGCGCCAGCGCGAGGGCCACCCCGCTGCCGATGTTGGGGCCCACCCCGGTGACGAGGGCGACCTTGCCCTCCAGCGAGATCTCCACGCTCAGGAGGTCGTGACGTCGGCGCCGGGCCCGTCGGTCGGGTAGACCAGCCGGATGCTGGCCGGTTCGATGCCCAGCACCGGGCCCAGCATCGACTGCATGAGCGGCTTCGGCACGAGGCACTCCTCGCAGGCGTCCGGGCCGGCGACGATGGCGACGTCCGCGGAGTCGCCCCGGACGTCGACGTCCATCCGGTAGTCGTCCGCCTGCAGGGTCTGCTTCAACTGGTCCAGCTGCTTCTGGTCGACGCTCATGCGGGTGCCTCCTGGGGGTCGGTCGCGGTGTCGCGTGCGGGCGGGACGGGCACCGAGCGGCCGGACCACGTGGACCAGCCGAACGGGCGGAAGACCATCGAGATGGCGGCGTTCGCGGCACCGGCGACGATCACCGGGATCTCCGCGGCCGACGGCATCATCGGGAACGGGTCGGGGCCGGGGTCCCGGTCGTGGGACTCCTTCCCCGCCGCGATGAGGTCGGCCTGGGTGCGGGTGGCGTGCTCGAAGAGCCACTGCTGGACGTCGGCCCGGCTGTAGCCGGCGGCGGCGAGGAACTGCGCGTGCTCGGGCCCCAGCACCACCCCGCCGGTGGAGTGCTTGATGCCGAGGTAGGCGCCGGTGCGCGCGAGGGTGTCCGCGATGTCCCAGAGCACCGCCTCCGCGCTCTCGGTGTGCCGGTTGTCGATGTACTCGCAGTCGCGGACCAGCAGCGCCGAGACCGCATCCACCCCGGCCGCCACGCCCCCGGCCACGCTGAACGGCTCCCACGGGGAGAGCTCCTCGTGCTCACCGATGCACATGGTCCACCGCCCGGGGACCCCCTGGGTGGCCTGTTCCAGCTCCTGCGGACGGATGCCGTAGCCGTTGCGGACGACCAGGCCGAGCGCCCGGCCGATCGTGGCGTTGGCCCGGAAGCCCGGGCCGAAGACGCCGCCGGCGTAGTTGATGCCCAGCCGGTCGCGGATCGGGCCGTTGACCACCAGCAACGGCGCGGGTCCGCTGGTCGACTGCCAGGCGCCGCCCCGGGAGGCCGGCTCGCCCGTCACCGCCTCCCAGGCGGCCAGCACCAGGGGGAAGTACTCCGGCCGGCAGCCGGCCATGACGGCGTTGACCGCGGCCTGCGCCACGGTGACCCGGCGGTTGAGGTGCGACTGGGCGCCGATGACCTCGTCGGGGTCGCGATCGACGGTGGCCAGGAACTCGGCCACGTCGTCCTCGGTGGCCGGGACGACCGGCAGGCCGTCACTCCAGCCGCGCTCGTAGCAGTACTCGATGGCGCCCCGGACGCCGCGGACCGGGTCGTCGGCGGTCCCGGCGCGCCCGTCCACCTGCCGCGGAGCCGCCGTCATGACGCAGGTGCCACGTTCGGTCCGCGCAGCAGCGCGACGATCTCCGGGACGGCCGCGGTCGCCCGGTCCCGCACGCCCTGCCGGGACAGGTTGGCCACCGGGTGCGGGGTGGTCACGTACTGGTAGCCCTCGGTGCCCTGCAGGGTGGCCATGGCGTCGGCGCTGACCCGGAAGGCGTCGCTGACGATGACGACGGCAGGGATGCCCGCCTCCTCCAGCTGCAGCCCGTCGGCCACGGCCGAGGCGCTGCAGGAGCCGCAGTCGCCCACGCCCACGACGACGACGTCGCACTCCGCCCGCAGCTCCTCGAGCATCTCCGGCGGCGCCGGTTCGACGATGCTCGGCTTCTTCCGGATCAGGACCTTCTGCACCCCGTGCTGCGACTCGAGCAGCCCGGCGACCTCCTCGACGAACTCCTCGGCGTTGCGCTTGGTGTTGGCCAGCAGGCCGAGGCGCAGCCCGGAGAGGTCGCCCGGTCGGGGCGCGAGAGCGGTGCGGCCACGCGCGTCGCCCGCCGGACCGAGCGTGGGGTCGATGACGCTGTCGTACACGGCGCTCTCCTCGCGTCTGGACGCCGATGTGACGGCCGTCTCGATGACCAGAACGCTAGGACGCCCCGGTCGATGCCCACCAGGGCACTCCCGCCCGGCGGAACAGCAGAACGCGCCCGCCGGGTCCCTCACCGACCCGGGTGGACCGAGACGTGGACGGCGGGCTCCCCCGAGCCCTCGCCGGCGAGCAGCCGGATCGCCGTCTCGGTGTCCTCCAGCGGCAGCGAGTGGGTGTGCATCCGGGCGATCGGCGTGCGCCCGGACTCGAGGATCCGGATCGCCTCGGCGTAGGCCGGTGAGTCCACCCCGTAGGCCCCGACCAGGGTGAGCGCCCGGTTGATGACGAAGTCGGTGTCGATCTCGGTCCGCCGTCCGCCCTTGAGGCCGGCGAGCACCACCCGCCCCCCGTGCCGCGCCGAGGCCAGGGCGTCCCCGACCGGACCCAGGGCCATCGGCGTGAGCTCCAGGACGACGTCCGCGCCCGCCCCGCCGGTCAGCTCGAGGACCCGCGCCACGGTGTCCTCCTGGTCGACGACGATCGTGTGGTCGGCACCGAACTGCCGGGCCAGCGCCAGCTTGTGCTCGTCGGCGGCCAGCCCGGTCACGATCACGGTGGAGGCACCGGCGGCCTTGGCCGCGATGACCGCCGAGAGGCCGCGCTGACCCGCACCCAGCACGAGCACGGTGCTGCCGATCCCGGCACCGCCGAGGTGCACCGCCCAGCGGACACCGGCGGCGAGCGGGTTGAACATGACCGCGAGCTCGGCCGGGAGGTCCCGGTCGATGGGGTGCACGATCGAGCCAGGCGCCAGGTACGTGTACTCGGCCAGGCCGCCCCACAGCGAGGGCTGCTGGGTGATCGGGGTGTAACCGTGGCTCGCCGCCCGCCGGGGGCACGCCTGGTAGCGACCGGCGATGCAGGCCGCGCAGTGGTGGCAGGGCACCAGGATCTCCAGCGCCACCCGGTCACCGACCGAGACTCCCCAGCGTTCGGCCGCCTTCTCCCCGATCTCCTCGATGATGCCCAGGGGCTCGTGGCCGGGCACCACGGCCGAGCCGCGGAACAGGTGCCCCTTGTACTGCTCGACGTCGCTGCCGCAGATCCCGTTCGCCTCGATCCGCAGCAGCCCGTCCTCCGGGCCGATGACCGGACGGGGGAACTCCCGCAGCTCGAGCGTCCGTGGCGCGGTCTGGACCACCGCACGCACCATCTCGGCCATCAGCGTGCGGTCCCGGCCTCGGCCGGCTGCGGCGCCGGGGCCTCCAGCGGCTCGGGGCGGCGCAGCGGGAACGGGCTCAGCCCACCGCCGTCGATCGGGATGGCCTGCGCCGTGATGTAGGCGGCCTCCGGGGAGGCGAGGAAGGCGACCGCGGCTGCGATGTCCTCGGCCGCGCCGGCCCGCCCCACCGGGATGTTGCGACCGCGCTGCTCCATCAGGGCCGCCTCGTCGACGTCCGGGCCCGAGCTCAGGAACGCCCGGCTGGTGGCGACCAGCCCGGGGCACAGTGCGTTGACGGTGATCCCCCACGGGCCCAGGTCCATGGCGAGCGCCCGGGTCAGGCCGATGACACCGGCCTTGGACGCCGAGTACGGACCGGAGAACGGGGCGGCGGTCAGTCCGGCCATCGACGAGATGTTGACGATCCGTCCCGCGCGCTGCGCGCGCATGACCGGCACCGCGGCCGCGCACATCAGCCAGGGCCCGCGGAGGTTGACCGCGATGACCCGGTCGAAGACCTCGGCCGGGATGTCGGCGACGTCCGCCCGATCCGGACCCTGGGGTGCGGCCGCGTTGTTGACCAGGACGTCGAGCCGGCCGAAGTGCTCGACCGCCTCGGCGACCATCCGGTTCGCGTCGGCCTCGACGGCGACGTCACCCAGCGAGGCGACCGCCGTCCCGCCCCCGGCCGTGATGTCGGCGACCAGCGCCTCGACCCCGCCCCAGCCGGCGGACCGGCCCTCCTGCTGCCGGTTCGGCACCCCGGTGGCCTGCAGGTCGGTGACCACGACGGCCGCGCCCTGCCCGGCGAGCCGGCGGGCGATCGCCTGCCCCATCCCGTCGGGCTTGCCGCAGCCGGTGACCAGCGCGACCCGGTCCGCGGCGGCGGTCACGCGTGCACCGCCGGGGCGCCCTCGGGCGTCGTGGTCTCCAGCACCGCCGTCACCGGCGCAGCGGCCGAGGCGGCCGGGGCGGCCGGCTTCGGTGCGCGCCCGGTGTTCGGGCCGCCGTCGACGGACAAGATCTGCCCGGAGATCCAGCGGGCCCGGTCACTGGCCAGGAACAGGGTGGCCTGGGCGATGTCCCAGGGACTGCCCTCGGTGCCCAGCGCCGACCAGCCCTTGCGGATCTCCCGCATCTCCTCGGACATGTTGGCCGCGGCGAAGGCCCCCCAGATGGCACCCACCTGCACGCAGTTCACCCGGACGCCCCGCTCCCCCAGCGTGTTGGCCGCGCCGATGGTGAGGTTCTCCAGGCCCGCCTTGGCGAGGTTGTAGACCATCGCCGGCCCGCGGGCACGCACCCCGACCGAGCTGATGTTCACGATCGCGCCGCCCGCCGGCAGCACCTCGACGGCGTGCCGGGTCATCTGCCAGGCGGTGGTCAGGTTCAGGTCCATCAGCTGGTGGAACCGCTCGGGGGTCACCTCGAACACCCCGGCCCGGTCGCCGACGGCCACGTTGTTGACCAACGTGTCCAGCGAGCCCAGGGCGGCCACGGCCTCGTCGACGGCCCGCCGGCACGCGGCGTCGTCCAGCACGTCGGCCACCACGGCCACCGCCGTCCCGCCGTCGGCGGTGATCCGGTCCACGGTGCGCTGCGCGGCGTCCTCCTCCCGGTCCAGGACGGCCACGCGCGCGCCGTGCGCGGCGAACACCCGGCTGATCGCGTAGCCGACGCCGGGCTGGGTGCCGCTCTGCTGCCCGCCGCCGGTGACCAGCGCGGTGCGCCCGGTCATCCAGGGATCGGTGGCGCTGCCGAAGGGGTCGAGCAGGGGGTCGGTCACGAGGCGCTCCTCTGTGCAGGGTCGGACGGGGACGGAGCGGAGGGGGTGGTCCGACCCTCGACCGGCACCGAACTGGCCGACCAGCCGGCGAAGACGCGGACCACCATCGAGATCCCGGCGTTGCGGGCGCCGGCCACGGCGATCGGCAGCACCTCCGGACCGTCCGCGGCGAACAGCGGGTCGACCGCGTCCGACGGCGTCCCCTCGGCGAAGCGGACGCCGTTGTCGCCGACACCGTCCTTGCCGACGCGGGCCAGGTCGGCCTTGCTCCGGCCGCACCGCTCGACCAGCCAGGCCCGGACGTCGGCCTTGCTCATCCCGGCGCCGGCCAGCATCTGGGCGTGCTCGGGGCAGAACACGATGCCGGCCGGGGCGTTGCGGAAGATCAGCGCGCCGGTGCGGGAGAGGGTGTCGGCGAAGTCGGCGAGCAGCTGCTCGGGATCGGCGGTGTGCCGGTTGTCGACGTACTCGACCGTCCGGGTGAGCATGGCCGAGACCGCGGAGGTACCGGCGGGGACACCGCCCTCGACGGAGAGCGGCTCCCAGGGGCTCTCCTCCTCGTTCTCCGCGATGCACACCTGCCAGCGACCGGGCAGTCCCTGGGTGGCCTGCTCGAAACCGTGCGGCACGACGCCGAGGGCGTTGCGGACGATCAGACCGATGCTGCGGGCGATGGTCATGTTCGGCCGGAACCCGGGACCGAACACCCCGCCGGTGGAGTTGAACCCCAGCTCGGTGCGGACCGGGCCGTTGACCACGAGCAACGGCGAGGGCCCGCTGGTGCTCTGCCAGCCGCCGCCCTTCGCAGATCGGTCGCGCTGCACCGCCTCCCAGGCGGCCAGCACGACCGGGAAGTACTCCGGTCGGCACCCGGCCATGGCCGCGTTGATGGCGGCGACCTCGACGGTCACGCTGCGGTCGAGGTGCTCCAGCGCCCCGATGACCTCGTCAGGGCGGCGGTCGACGGTGGCCAGGAACTCGTCCACCAGCGGCCGGGTGGCCGGCACGAGCGGCAGTCCGTCGGACCACCCCTGCTCGTAGCAGTGCTCCATCGCCGCGCGGGCGGCGTCCGGGTCGGCGGTGGGCAGGTCGGTCTGCGCGCTCACGCGGAGCGCCCGTGTCCGGCCTGGTCGGTGACGGTGGCCAGGACCCCGGGGAGCAGCTGCTCGGCCCGCTCGGCGACGGCCTCGGGGCCCAGGACGGCGACGGGGTGGGCCGTGGTGAGGAAGGCGTAGTCGGGCGCGCCCTGCACCGCCGCCATGGACGAGGCGGTGACGGTGAAGGCGTCCGAGCAGATGACGGCCGCCGGGACGCCGCACCGTTCGAACGCGATGCCGTCGGCGACCGCCGAGGCGCTGCACGACCCGCAGTCACCGACGCCGACGAGGACGACGTCGCACTCGGCCAGGAACTCCTCGCGCAGCTCGTCGGGCATCGGCAGGGCGAACGCCGTCTTCGTGCGGCGCAGCACCGCCACCGCACCGTGCTCCCGCTCCAGACGGCCGGCCAGCTCCTCGAGCAGCAGCGCGGCGTTGTGCTTGGTGTTCTCCAGGAGCCCGATGCGCAGGCCGGACAGGTCCGGCGGCCGCGGCGCGAGCGTGGCGTCGGTGGCCCGTGCCGAGCTGCGGCCGGTGGGGTCCAGGACGTCGGCCAGGGTGGCCATCAGGCTCGCCCCCCGGTGTGGTCGTGGACGATGATGCCGCGGATGTTCTTGCCGTCGTTCATGTCCTGGTAGCCCTGGTTGAGGTCCTCGAGGGGGTACCGGTTGGTGATCAGCTCGTCGAGCTTGAGGTCGCCCGCCCGGTAGAGGCCGAGCAGTCGCGGGATGTCGACCAGCGGGTTGCAGTTGCCGAAGAGGGCGCCCTGCACCTGCCGCGTGTAGCCGACGAGCGTGCCACCGTTGACCTGGATCTGCTTCTCGTCCGCCTTGCCGATGGCGGTGACGGTGACCTTGCCGGTCTTGCCGGTGATGTTGATGGCGTCGGTGACGACCTGCTCGGTGTTCACGCCGACGGTGATGATCGCGTGCTCGGCCAACTGCCCCCAGGTCGTCTCGTTGACGAACTCCCAGGCCTCCCGCGGGTCGGTGAAGGTGTGGGTGGCCCCGAACGCCTTGGCCATCTCCAGCTTGAACGGCACCGGATCGACGACCACGACGTTCTTCGCCCCGGCGTACGCCGCGCCCTGCACGGCGTTGCTGCCGACCCCGCCCGAGCCGTAGATGACCACCGTCTCCCCCGCCCGGACGCCGGCGGCGTGGACCGCCGAGCCCCAGCCGGTCGGGACCCCGCAGCCGACCAGCGCGGCGACCTCGAAGGGGATGTCGTCGGGCAACCTCACCGCGGAGTACTCGGAGATGACCGAGCGCTCGGAGAAGGTGCCCAGGGTGCACAACGCGCCGAGGTCCGTGCCGTCCTGGTGGAACCGGTAGGTGCCGTCCTGCAGCTGGCCGGTACCCGCGTAGAGGCCGCGGTCGCAGACGTTCTGGTGGCCGGTGGAGCACCAGCGGCAGACGCCGCAGGCGGGGATGAAGGAGGCGACGATGCGGTCCCCGACCCGCACCCGGGTGGTGTGCTCACCCACCGCCTCGACCACGCCGGCACCCTCGTGTCCGCCGACGATGGGGAAGCGGTTGCGCGCGTCGCCGGTGCGGATGTGGTCGTCGGAGTGGCACATGCCGGAGATCTCCCAGCGGACCAGGACCTCCTGCTCCCTCGGGTCGTCGAGCTGCAGCTCGGTGATCTCCCACGGCTGGTGAGCGGCGTACATCACGGCCGCTCTGGTCGTCGTCGGCATCGGCGCGGTCTCCTTCGGGTGGCGTGCGGGTGGGACGGCGACGGCAGGCGGTCGCCTGGAGCGAGGCGTCGTCGGGAGGCCGCGGGCCCGGCGCGGCAGGAAGCCGCCGACGGTGTCCGGAGCGTGGCGGCCGACGGCCAGTTACCTGGGTCACGTCTTCGTCGAGGACGATCGTGTCGCCGCCGCATCCCGGTTTCGACGCGCCTTCCTCCGGACGGAAGCCCGACCCTGCGTCGGGATGGTCGGGACGGCATACTCGATCAAGGTGACGCGCGCCACACCACGAGGGCGTCGGCCCTCACGGAACCCAGACGGCAGGAGGACGACATGTCGGCGACGGTGCCGCTTTCCTCGACATCCCGGGACGGTGGGGCCCCGCGTCCCCGGCCCGCCGGCGGGGACCCGTGCGCAGGCCCGGCGACGGCCGCGGGCCGCACGCTGGCCGTGCTGGCCGCGTTCGGGCCGGAGCACTCCTCCCTGTCCCTGTCGGAGATCAGCCGCCGGACGGGGCTGTCGCTGACCACCACGCACCGGCTCGTCGGTGAGCTGCGCGAGTGGGGCGCCCTGGAGCGCGGGGCCGACGGTCGCTACGGCATCGGCCTGCGCCTCCTCGAGCTCGGCGCCCTCGCCCCGCACGGCCTGCAGCTGCGCGAGCTGGCCCTGCCCTACCTCGACGACCTGCACCACGCGACCAGGGCGAACGTGCACCTGGCCGTCCGGGACGGGCACGACGTCGTCTACGTCGAGTCGCTGCGCGCCCGGGGGGCGGTGCAGGTGCTGTCCCGGCTCGGGGGGCGGTGGCCCCTCCACGCGACCGGGACCGGGCAGGTGCTGCTGGCCTACGCCAGCCCGGAGCTGCAGCGGGAGGTCGTCGCCTCGCCGCTGCGCCGGTTCACGGCGAACACGATCACGGACGTGGAGGAGTTGCGGCGCACCCTCGCCGAGGTCCGGCGCACCGGCGTGGCGATCGCCGAGAACCAGCTGACCGCCGAGGCGCTCGCCCTCGCCGTCCCGGTCCGGGGGCCCGGGGACGAGGTCATCGCCGCCCTGGGCGTCACCGTGCAGCGCGCGGCCGTGAAGAGCCACGCACTGATCCCCGTGCTGGCCGCGACCGCCCGCGGTATCAGCCGGGCGCTGGGCGCCCCGTCGGTGAGCACGGTGGACCGGCGGTCGGTGCGCCGCACCACCCAGCCCGACCTCCACTGATCCCGGTCGGCCCGGCGCCTCCCTGGACAGGCTGGTCGGAGGGAACCTGTCAGACGAGGTGCCGGACGACGATCGTGGCCACGCACGCGGGCTTGGTGCCGCCCTCGACCTCGAAGGTCAGCGTGACCTGCACGGCGACGCCGCCGGGGACGTCGGTCACCTGGTCGACGACGGCGCGGGCGCGCAGCCTGCTCCCCACCGGCACGGGCGAGGGGAAGCGGACCTTCTCGGTGCCGTAGTTCACGCCCATCGAGAAGCCGGTGAACTCCACCAGCCGCGGCAGCACGAGCGGGGTGAGGGACAGCGTCAGGAAGCCGTGCGCGATCGGGCCGCCGAAGGGGCTCTCCTCGGTCGCCCGCTCCACGTCGACGTGGATCCACTGGTGATCACCCGTGGCCTCGGCGAAGGTGTCCACCGCCTCCTGGGTGACCTCGATCCAGTCGCTCGGGCCGAGCTCCTCGCCGACCAGGCTCTTGACGCCGTCGATCCCCTCGACGCTGACGGGGGTGCTCATGGGGTTGCTCCTCGTGTCTGTGGGGTCAGGTGGGGCCGGCGGTCGCGGCGCCGTACGCCCAGGTCAGGTCGGCCTTGCCGGACGGGCTCCGCTCCAGCCGGGTGACGACGACGAGCTCCCGGGGCCGTTTGTGGTCGGCCAGGCGCTCACCGACGTGGGCGCTCGCCTCGGCCTGCGTCAGCGCGGCCCCAGGACGCAGGGAGGTGACGGCGACGATCCGCGATCCCCAGCGCTCGTCCGGCGTGCCGACGACCACCACGTCCTGGACGGCGGGGTGCGTGAGCAGCGCCTGCTCGACCTCCTCGGCGAACACCTTCTCGCCCCCGGTGTTGATCACCCTGCTGCCGCGGCCGTGGAACACCACCGTGCCGTCGGACTCGAGGCCGGCCATGTCCCCGGGCACCACCCAGCGCCGTCCGCCGATCTCGCGGAAGGTCGTGGCGGTGGCCTCGGGGTCCCCCTGGTAGCGGATGTGCTCGTCCACCGGCGCGGCCAGCAGCCCGATCTCGCCGGAGCCGGGGGTGATCGGCCGACCCGCGTCGTCGATGACCCGCGCGCCGGGGAAGAGCTGGAAACGCGCTGTCTCGGTGGGATCCCCGCGACGGGTCTCCTGGACGGCGTAGGGACCGCCCTCCGAGGAGGCCACCAGGTCCCTGCAGACCATGTCGGCGTGCCGCAGGAGCTGCCGTTTGACCTCCGCGCTCCAGGTCACCCCGACACTGATCACCCGACGCAGGCTGGACAGGTCGTACGGCCGGCCGGTCGCATCGGCGGCGTCGAGCGCGTCGGCCAGCGGCCTGGCGAAGACGTCGCCGACGATCGAGACCGTGTCGACCCGCTCCTGCTGCACCGTGGCCGCCAGCTGGTCGGGGTCGTACGACCTCGACCGGAGGTAGACCACGCGTCCCCCGGCCAGGAGCGCGCCGAAGGTGGTGTACATGCCGGTCGCGTGCATGAGCGGCGGCGCCGGCAGGCACACCATCGCGTCCCGGTCGGGGCCGAGCCGCTGCAGGGTGGCCCGGAGCTCCTCGAGGTCGCGAGGGAGGGGCTCACCGAGCAGGAGCAACCCGTTGGCGCTGCAGGTGGCGAACAGTCCGGAGTGTCGTGACAGCACCCCCTTGGGCCGTCCGGTGGTGCCTCCGGTGTACATCAGCCAGTGGTCGTTCCCTCGCTCGATCCGCGGCGCCGGCTCGGCGGTGCCCAGCGCCTGCTCGTAGTCCGCCGCCCACGCCGGGACGTCGTCCGGGCCGCCGACCTGGACCAGGGCACGCAGCCGGGGCAGGGCCGGGCGCGCCTCGCCGAACCGTTCGGCCAGGGCGGCGTCGAAGACGACCGCCTCGGCGTGCGCGGCCTCGAGCAGCTGCACGATCTCGTCGCGGCGGTAGCGGTAGTTGACGTTCAGCGGCACCGCGCGGAGCTTGAGGATCGCGAAGACGCTCTCCAGGTACTCGATGCCGTTGTAGAGCGCCACCGCGACCCGCGACTCCGCGCCGATGCCCTGGGCGGCGAGGTGTCCCGCGAGGCGGGCGGCCCGTGCGTCGAGCTCGGCCCAGGTGCGGGTCCGGTCGCCGTGGCTGACCGCCAGACGGTCCCGGCGGAGGTCCCCCACCGTCTCCAGCACCGTCGCGAAGTTCTCGTTCACGCCCGCTGACCCAGGAGCCGGGCGGCGGTGTCCGCCACGATCTCGGCGCGGCTGCCCGGGTCGGGGACGTCGACGGCCACGCCGGCGTCCAGGGAGCAGGCGCCCGGACCCGCCGCCTCGAGCACCGGAGGACCCCAGCAGGGTCCACCGCCCGTCCCAGGTCCCATGAACGGTCAGCGCTCGTCGAAGGTCTCGGCGAGCCAGCGCTCGGCGTCGATCGCGGCGGCAGCACCGGTGCCGGCCGAGGTGATCGCCTGCCGGTAGATGTGGTCCACGACGTCCCCGCAGGCGAACACGCCGTCGATGGTGGTCCGGGTCGTCGGGTGGTCGACCACGACGTAGCCCTCGTCGTCCAACTTCAGCTGACCGGTGAACAGCTCGGTGCGCGGGTCGTGGCCGATCGCGACGAACAGGCCCGACACCGGCAGCTGCTCGGTCGCGCCGGTGGCGACGTCGGTCAGCTCGACGGCCTCCACGGTGCTGTCGCCGTGCACGTCGGTGACCTGCTTGCCCAGCGCCCAGCGGATCTTCTCGTTGTCCTGGGCGCGCTGCTGCATGATCTTGGAGGCGCGCAGCTCGGGACGTCGGTGCACCAGGGTGACCGACCGGGCGAACCGGGTCAGGAAGGTCGCCTCCTCCATCGCGGAGTCACCGCCGCCGACCACGACGATGTCCTGGTCGCGGAAGAAGAACCCGTCACAGGTGGCACACGCCGACACCCCGCGGCCCAGCAGCCGCTGCTCGTTGTCCAGGCCCAGGTACCGGTACTTCGACCCGGTCGCCACGATGACCGCATGGGCCAGGTGCACCTCGTCGCCGACCTTGACCACCTTGGGGTTCACGGTGAGGTCGACCTCGGAGACGTCCCGGGCCACGAGCTCGGCGCCGAAGCGCTCGGCCTGGGCGCGCATGTCCGCCATCAGCTGCGGGCCCTGCACGCCCTCGGGGAACCCGGGGAAGTTCTCCACCTCGGTGGTGGTCATCAACGCGCCACCGAACTGGGAGCCCTCGAACACCAGCGGGTGCAGGTTCGCCCGGGCGGCGTACGTCGCCGCGGTGTACCCCGCCGGCCCGGACCCGATGATGATCAGGTCGCGGACCCCGTCGTGCTCGGCCGGCGGGATCGCCGGGTGCTCGACCTCGCCCGTCGTCACAGCGGGACCGGGGCTCGGGTGGGTGTCTCTGGTCACATCGGACACGCTAGATGCGGCGCTCTCCAGAGCCGGGGGGTCCCCCGCCTGACGGAAGACTGTCTGCGCTCCGGCTCCACCCGCGGGTGCCGGGCACCCAGCACCATCCCGACCACCGTCCCGGGAGCGGACCATGCGAGCAGCAGTCATCACGGCACTGACCGGCCCGGACGCCGTCGAGGTCCGGGACGTGCCGGACCCGGTTCCGGAGCCGGGTCAGGTGCTCGTCGACGTGGCGTACGCCGGCGTCGTCTTCCCCGACGTGCTGCAGACCCGCGGGGAGTACCAGCTGCGTCCCGAGCTGCCGTTCACCCCGGGCTGGGAGGTCGCGGGGGTGGTGCGTGCGGACGCCGGCGGGTTCGCGGCCGGCGACCGGGTGGCGGCCATGCCCGTGACCGGCGGCCTCGCCGAGAGCGTCGCCGTCGATGCGGACATGGTCTTCCCACTCCCCGACGAGGTGCCGTTGGCCACGGCGGCGGCACTCCCCCTCAACTACCTGACCATGCACTTCGCACTCCTCCGCCGGGCGGCGCTGCAGACCGGCGAGACCGTGCTGGTGCACGGCGCGGCCGGTGGCGTCGGTACCGCCGCCTGCCAGCTCGCGGCGGCCTACGGGGCCCGGGTGATCGCCGTCGTGTCCACCCCGGACAAGGGCGAGGTCGCCCGGGCCGCCGGAGCGGACGAGGTCGTGCCGGTCGACGGCTTCCGCGAGGAGGTCCGCCGGCTCACCGACGGCCGGGGGGTGGACGTCGTCGTCGACCCGGTCGGCGGGGACCGCTTTCCCGACTCACTCCGCTCGCTGGCCCGCGAGGGCCGGCTGGTCGTCCTGGGCTTCACCGGCCGGGAGATCCCCACGGTCAGGGTCAACCGGCTGCTGCTGACCAACACCTCGGTGCTGGGTGCGGCCTCGGCGGAGTTCTGGCGGTCCGAGCCGGGGTACGCCGGTCGGCAGTGGCGCGACCTGGTGCCGCTGATGCGTTCGGGCGCGATCGACCCCCCGATCGGCTCGGTGTTCAGCCTCGACCAGACCGCAGCAGCGATCCGGGAGATCGATCAGCGTCGCGCGGTGGGGAGACTGCTGGTCCGCGTCCGCGACGAGGAGGCACGGTGACCCACCACTACGAGGACTTCCGGCCCGGCCAGGAGTTCCTGTCCCAGGGCCGCACCATCACCGAGGCCGACGTCGTCACCTTCGCCGGCTGGAGCTGGGACACCAACCCCGTGCACACCGACGCCGAGTCCGCCCGGCACGGACGGTTCGGGGAGCCGATCGCGCACGGGCTGCTCGGGCTGTCCGTGGCGATGGGGCTGGCCTCGCGGCTCGGGGTGTTCGAGTCCTGCTCCATCGCGCTGCTGGGCATCGAGGGCTGGCGGTTCCGCCGGCCGCTGGTGGTCGGGGACACGGTGCGCTGCCGCGTGGAGATCCTGGACACCCGGCTGACCAGCGCGGGGGACGCGGGCGTCCTGCGACGCCGGTTCACCCTCCTCAACCAGCGCGGGGAGGACGTCCAGGACGGCGAGATCCCCCTGCTGGTCAGCCTCCGCCCCCGCGGCTGACCTCCGGGCGCCGCACGGCGTGACCGCTGGGCGCACCACGCCGGCGCAGCCGCCGTTCCGCTGGAGGGCCGGAGGTCCCGTCGGCACGAGCCGGGCGTCCCTGGGAGCGGCATCGCCGCTGCCCTAGCGTCGAGGACGCCCCGCTCACCGGCCGAGGAGTCGTCGTGCAGGTACGAGATGTGATGACCCGCGACGTCCAGACCGTGGGACCCGGGACCTCGGCCAAGCACGCAGCCGAGCTGATGGCCGCACACGGGTTCGCGGCGATCCCCGTCGTCGACGACGAGGACCACGTCGTGGGGATCGTCGCCGAGGCGGACGTGCTGCGCGATCGGCTGCCGGAGGACCCGCGGCTGCACCTGCGGCGCGACGGCGAGGCAGCCCCGGTACCGCCGCGGCTCGTGGAGGGCGTGATGACCCGCGACGTCCGCTGCGTCGAGGCCGCCGCGGACCTGGCCGACGTCACCCGGCTGGTGCTGGAGCACCAGCTGCGCAGCGCCCCGGTGGTCGACGACGGCCGGCTCGTCGGCATCGTCAGCCGCCGGGACCTGCTGCGGGCACTGGTCCGGTCCGACGAGGCCATCCGCGCCGACCTCCTCGTCCTCGCCGAGCGCTACACCGGCGACCTGGGGTGCTGGGAGGTGGACGTCGAGGACGGCGTGGCCACGATCCGGCGCACCCGCGGTGAGCCGGACGGCGGGCCGGCCGTCGAGGAACGGGCGCTGACGGCGCTCGCGCACACCGTCGGCGGCGTCGTCGGGGTCCGGGTGCTGGCACCGTCCGGTGGAGGAGCAGAGCGGTGAGGGTCGCCGACGTGATGACGCCGGACGAGGTGACCGAGGCGGCCGACGCCCCCGCG
Source organism: Geodermatophilaceae bacterium URHA0031 (assembly GCA_000620205.1). GTDB lineage: Bacteria > Actinomycetota > Actinomycetes > Mycobacteriales > Geodermatophilaceae > Modestobacter. The sequence goes on from JHVP01000004.1 coordinate 331,958, forward strand.
CACCAGGCGGCGGCACTGCTCGTCCGGCACGGCGTCGCCGCGCTGCCCGTGCTGGACTCCGGGTGGCCTCCGCCCCGCTCGGAGCAGGGCCCGGCCCGGACGAGCTCCCCCGCGACGCGATGATCCGCGGCGCCGCGTCCCAGCGCCGACCGACGATCCGCGCGCGGCTCCGGAGCATGGTCGTGAACCCGGTCGTCCGGGGCCTGCTGCACTCGCCGGCGCACCGGCTGGTGTCCGGCTCCGTGCTGCTGCTCGGGTACACCGGTCGCCGCAGCGGGCGCAGCGTCGAACTCCCGGTCCAGTACGCCGTGCACGGCGACGACCTCGTGGTGGTGGCCGGGCAGCCGGAGCAGAAGACCTGGTGGCGGAACTTCGGCACCGACCCGCGCCCGGTCACCGTCACCGTGCGGGGGCAGCGCTGCCGCGGCACCGCCCGGCGGCCGGCTCTGGACGACCCGGATCGCCAGCGGGCCCTGCGCGCCTACGCCGGGGCCGCCCCGCGGGTCCCGCTGGGTGCCACGACGCCGGTGCTGGTCGTCACCCCCCTCGACTGCGGGGGCCCTCCGGCCGACCGCTGACCACGGCCCCCGGCGCACAGCGAGATCGACCGAGGAACAGGAGACAGCCATGACCGCGAGACCGAGGCCGGCCGGCCGGCCGGACTCGGTCCAGCCGGGGCAGCGCCGCGCCGGGCTGGATCGTCGCCTCGCCGGGTTGCTGCTGTCGATCGCCGGCGTGGCGGTCCTGATGGGGTCGATCACCGCGGAGGCCCTGCACCCCGGCCCGTACACCACGCACACGGACACCTTGAGCCACCTGGGGGCGAGCGAGCCGCCGGACGCCGTCGTCGTCCAGCCGTCGGCGGCGGTCTTCGACGGGACGATGCTCGCCTCCGGGGCGCTGATCCTGCTCGGGGCCCTGTTCGCGCACCGGGCGATGCGCCGCACCGAGGTGACGGTGCCGACCGGGCTGCTCGGCCTGGGCGTGCTGGGGGTGGGGGTCTTCCCGCTGACCACCCCCGGGATGCACACGCTGTTCGCCATGGTGGCCTTCGTCGCCGGCGGCGCTGCGATGGTCCTCTCCGCGCGGACGACCCCCACGCCGTTCCGGCAGCTGTGGACCGGGCTGGGCGTGGTGTCGCTCGCGGCCATCGCGCTGGGCGTGGTGGCCCTGGACTGGGGATCGGTGGCCGAACTGGGAGAAGGCGGGATCGAACGCTGGAACTCCTACCCGATCGTGCTGTGGCTGGTCGCCTTCGGCAGCTCCCTGCTGACGGCCGGGAGCGCGCCGGATCCCCGGTGACCCGATGCCGGACCCATCCTGCGACGGGGTCAGGCGCGCGGCACCCACCAGTACTGCGACGTCCCGGTGGCACTCCCGGTGACGGTGAAGGAGCCACCGTGCTCACTGGCCCGCCGGTGCGGCTCCTCCGACGCCGTGGCGCTCGCGGTGCCCGCCCCCTGGAGGTCGTCGTCGCGGACGTGCACGACCAGCCCGTCCCGGTCCTCCACGACGTCGACCGCCGCGGTGGAGGCACGTCCGCGACGCGCCACGTCGAGGAGGGTCTCGTGGACGACGACCACGAGGTCCTCCACCACGTCGGCGGCGACCGTGCCGGCCACCAGCCCCGCGAACCGCAGGTCCGGCTCGAAGCCCAGGGCCGGGATGGCGTCCGCCACGGCGTCGAGCACGCGGTCGCGAGGGTCCGGGCTGCGGCCGGGTGCCTGCAGGGGGAAGAGCGCGCTGCGGATCCGGTTGATCGTCCGGTCGATCTCCTGCACCGTGCCACGGAGCCGGTCCGCGGCCCGGCCCTGACCGACGTCGGCCAGCACACCCTGCAGGGCCAGGCCGACGCCGAACAGCCGCTGCACGACGTTGTCGTGCAGGTCCGCGGCGATGCGTTCCCGCTCGTCGAGCACGATCGCGCGCTGCTTCTCGGCTCGGGCGTCGGCGAGCTCCAGGGCGACGGCGGCCTGGTTGGCGAAGCCCGCGGCCATCTCCGTGTCGGTGGCGGAGAACACCGGGCGGCCAGGACGCCGGCCCGCGCAGAGGACCCCGCGCACCGTGCCGGACGCGACGAGCGGTACCGCCAGCACCGGCCCCATTGTCAGCCCGGCCCACGGCATCGGTCCGGCGCCCCCGCCGAGCTCACCTCCGGGCAGCGAGGTCGGTTCCCCGCGGTGGAACACCTCGCCGAGCAGGGTGCCGGCCAGGGGCACCACCTGGGCCAGCAGCTCGTCCTCGTCCGACCCGACGAGGACGTCGACGCACAACTGCGTGGCGTGTGCGCCATCCGGATCCGGCCGGAGCAGGGCGACCACGTCGGCGCCGGCGACGTCGCGGCTGCTCCGGGCGACCAGTTCCTGCGTCCGGGCACCGCTGGACCGATCGGCCAGGATCTCGCGGGTGATGGCAGCGGATGCCTGCAGCCACTCCCCGCGCCGGCGAGCGGACTCGTAGAGCCGGGCGTTCTGGATGGCCATGCCGGCGGTCGCAGCCAGCGCCTGGGCGAGTTCCCGGTCCTCGGCGGTGAACCCGCCGTGGTCGCTGTCCGCCAGGTGCAGGACCCCGATCTCCTCACCGCGCACGCAGACGGTCACGTCCAGGTCCAGGTCCGGCCGCCCACCGCTCGCGGGCGGTCGCCGGACCGGCCCACGGCCCGTGCCGGCGTCATCGCCGAGCTGGAGGTGGGCAGTGCGGGCACCGAGCAGCTCCCGGGCCGCTTCCGCCGTGCGCTGCAGGACGGTGGCCGACGTCAGGTCGCTGGTGACGAGCTGGTTGGCGTGCAGCAGGCCGCGCAGCCGACCCTGGGTGCCCATCACCTCGTGTGCGCGGTCGACGAGCTGACCGAGCAACTGGTCGAGCTCGAGTCGAGGGACGTCGGGGAAGGAGAGCTCCGGTTCGGGGGCCGGGCGAGGCACCGGCAGTTCGGTGTCGTTGCGTTGTGCCATCGGATCCTCGGTGTCCTCGGCTGCGCACCGCGGGGAGAACGGCGCACCGCGAACGTAAGCGGGCGACTCCGTTCGTGGCCAGCTTCGGCATCACACGACCGATCACGACGGCGGATCGGTCCCGTGACCAGCCGCCGGCGCCCGGTACGCCGACCTCGGATCACCCGCCCGGAGGACGACCGAGCTCAGCGCTCACCACTGCACGCCCGGGCCTCCGGGCACGCGCGCCGGTGGCTGCACGAGCTCACCGATCTCCAACCGGTCCACCCGGAGGTCGCGGATGCCCGCGCGACGGACGGTCAACCGGCCCACCCGCACCATCCCGACGGTCAGCGCGCCCACGGTCAGCGCACCGGCCGCGAACGAGCCCACCGCCATGGCTGCCACCGCTGCGGCGCCCGCGGCCGCCCGCTGCGTGGCCACGCCCTGCACCGCCACCGAGCCACGGCCCGGCACCGCCTGTCCCCGTCCTCTTCGCTTCCTCATCCCGTCCTCCTCCACCGTGCGGCCCCGTTCCGGTGGCCGCCCCTGCCGTGACCCTCCTGCCGATCGGTCCCTCCGGACACCGCCCTTGGTCCCTGTCCGCCGAGACTCCGTTCGCCCGGACCCCCTGCCGCGGGAGAGGGACGGAAGACCCTGGCCCCGGACCTCCCAGGTCCCTGGCCTGTCCGTCACGCCGTTCCTAGCGTCGGGGACACGGTCGAGGTGGGCCCCAGCCCCGTCCGACCACCCCGACCCGCGCAGGAGACAGCCATGACCCACCGCCCCGGCGGCCGACCCGTCATCGCCGCCATCGACGGATCCGAGGGCTCCCTCCGAGGTGCACGCCTGGCCGCCGAGGAAGCCCGGCTGCGCGGCGCGGCGCTCGAACTCCTGACCGCCCTGCCCTGGTCGTCGCTCGGGGTGGTGGCGTCGCCGTCGGCGAGCGACCTGCCGGCCGCGGTGCTGCGCAACGCCGAGTCGATGCTCCAGGAGGTCTCGGCCGGTGTCGCACCGGTCGCCGGAGCCGGAGGCGTGTCCTGGAGCGTGGTCGAGCGCCGGCCGGTGGACGCGCTGCGGGAGGCCTCCACGCGGGCACAGCTGCTCGTCCTGGGCAGCCGCGGAGCCGGCGGCGTCGCCGGTCTGCTGGTGGGGTCGACCGCGACCGCCGTCGTGCCCACCGCCGAGTGCCCGGTGCTCGTCCTCCCCGACGACACGTCGGTGACGGTGAGCCAGCGCCGGTCGGTCGTCGTGGGCGTCGAGGGCCGGAGCGGCGACGAGGAGGTGCTCGGCGCGGCCTTCGACGAGGCCGCCGCCCGGGACACCGACCTGATCGCCGTGCACGCCTGGCAGGACGTCCGGGTGGGGGCGTCGTTCGAGGTGGTCAGCCCGCTGGTCGACTGGGCCGGCGTCCGGGCCGACGAGGAGCGCGTCCTGGCCGAGGCGCTGGCCGGGTGGCGGGAGAAGCAGCCGGACGTCGTCGTCCGGGAGGTGGTCGTGCGGGACAGGACCGCGCACGCACTGCTCGCCGCCGCGCTGACCGCGGAGCTCCTGGTCGTCGGCCACCGCCCGCGCAACCGGCTGGCTGCGCTGGGCTCCACCGCCCACGGCGTCCTCCACCGGACCTCGAGTCCGCTCCTGGTGGTCCCCGTCGGCCCGAGCCCGGGACGGTGACCGTGCACGCCGAGGTGGGCAACTGGCTCGTCGTCCGCAGCCGGCTGGTGGACCAGCCGGTCCGAGCCGGGCAGATCGTCGATGTCTCCGACCCGGACGGTTCGCCGCCCTACGTCGTCCACTGGCTGGACGACGAGCGGACCAGCGTGGTGTTCCCCGGGACCGACGCCGTCATCGCCACCGACCCACCCGGCCGACCGGCCTCGCCCGATCACGGCTGAGCTGCTGCCGGTCGGTCCGCGCCCTTCACGACGGGACGTGGTGCAGCGCCGCTGTCGGGACCTCACCAGGGCCCCACGTCCCGCGCTCCGGCGACCGGAGGGCCTTCTCCCGTCCCGTTGCGGGGAGGACCGTCGTCCGGCATGAGCTCGGTCATCTCCGTGTCCGGCTTGGTCAAGACCTTCGGCCGGACCCGTGCCCTGGACGGACTCGACCTCGACGTCCGCGCCGGGGAGGTGCACGGCTTCCTCGGCCCGAACGGCTCGGGCAAGTCGACCACCATCCGGGTGCTCCTGGGCCTGCTGCGCAAGGACGCCGGGACCGTCCGGCTGCTGGGCGGCGACCCGTGGCGCGACGCGGTGCTGCTGCACCGGAGGCTGGCCTACGTCCCCGGGGACGTGACGCTGTGGCCGACGATCAGCGGCGGGGAGGTCATCGACCTGCTGGGCCGGCTCCGCGGTGGCATGGACCCCCGCCGCCGGGCCGAGCTGCTCGAGCGGTTCGACCTCGACCCGCGGAAGAAGGCACGCACCTACTCCAAGGGCAACCGGCAGAAGGTCGCCCTGGTCGCCGCGCTGGCCTCGGACGCGGAACTGCTGGTGCTGGACGAGCCCACCTCCGGGCTGGACCCGATCATGGAGGCGACGTTCCAGAGCTGCATCTCCGACGTCCGCGCGGACGGGCGCACGGTGCTGCTGTCCAGCCACATCCTGGCCGAGGCGGAGGCGCTGTGCGACCGGGTGAGCATCATCCGGCACGGCCGCACGGTGCAGAGCGGGACCCTCGGCGAGCTCCGCCGGCTCACCCGCACGTCGATCACCGCCGAGACGGTGCACCCGGCGACCGGGCTCGACACGCTCCCGGGTGTGCACGGCCTGCGGGCGACCGATCACCGGGTGACCTTCGACGTCGACGGCGACCACCTGGAGGGCGCCCTCCGGCACCTCACCGATGCCGGCCTGCGCAGCCTGTCCAGCGCCCCGCCGACGTTGGAGGAGCTGTTCCTGCGGCAGTACGGGGACGAGCTGGCGGCCGCCGGTGACACCGGGATCGGGTCCTGATGCCCGATCAGACCGGCACCGGCACGTTCCTCCGCTTCGCGGTGCGCCGCGACCGGGTGCGACTGCCCATCTGGGTGGCCGCCGGAGCCGCCCTGATGGCGGTCCAGTCCTCGTCGAACCAGGAGTTCTACCGGACCCCCGAGTCTCTGGCCGCCTACCGGGCGTCGGCCGGCAGCAACGCGGCGAGCATCGCCTTCTCCGGTCCACCGGTCGGGCTGGACACGGTGGCCGGGACCATCGCCTTCGAGATCTCCAGCCCGCTGGTGCTGCTGACGGTGCTGATGGCGATGTTCACCACCGCGCGGCACACCCGCGCCGACGAGGAGGCCGGTCGCACGGAGCTCCTCCGCTCCGCCCAGCTCGGCCGGCACGCACCCCTGCTGGCGGCGACGGCCCTGTCGGCGGCAGCCAGCGCGCTGCTGGGACTGGCGATCGCCGCCGCGGCGACCCTCAGCGGACTGCCTGCGGGCGGGTCCCTCCTGCTCGGCGCCGCGACGGCGTCGGTGGGGTGGGTGTTCACCGGGATCACCGCGGTCTGCGCGCAGCTCACCGGCGTCACCCGCGGCGTCTACGGCCTCGTCGGCGGTCTGCTCGGGCTCAGCTTCGTGGTGCGGGCGGTCGGCGACATCACCGGGAGCGGGCTGTCCTGGGCCTCCCCCATCGGCTGGGCGCAGGCCACGCACCCCTGGTCCGAGGACCGCTGGTGGCCGCTGCTGCTGCCGCTCGCCGTCACCCCGCTGCTCCTCCTCGGGGCGGCCCGGCTGCTGGACAGCCGCGACTCGGGGTCCGGGCTGCTCCAGCCCCGACCCGGTGCGGAGGCAGCACCACCCTCGCTGGCCGGTCCGCTGGGGCTGGCCTGGCGGCTGCAGCGGAGCACCCTGCTCGCCTGGGGCCTCGGCGTGACGCTGCTCGGCTTCGTCTACGGCGGGCTGGCCGAGTCGGTGAAGACGTTGCTCGGCGACAACCCGGACGCCCAGGTGTTCTTCCGCGGGGACCCCACGGCCGACCTCGTCGACTCCTACCTCGGGGTCACGCTGCGCATCACCGCGCTGATGGTCGCGGCCTACGGCGTCTCGGCGACCTGCCGGACGCGCAGCGAGGAGTCCGCGGGGCGGGCTGAGCCCGTCCTGGCCGCCGCGGTCAGCCGGTCGGGCTGGTTCGGCAGCCACCTGCTGGTCGCGCTGGCCGGCGCGACGGGACTGCTGCTGTCCGACGGCCTGGCGACCGGTGCCAGCCGCGCGATGGCGAGCGGCGACGCGACCGACGTGCTGCGACTGACCGGCGCGGCGGTCAGCTACGCGCCGGCGGTGTGGGTCCTCGCCGGGCTGGCCGGCGCGCTCATCGGCGCGGCGCCCTCCGCGGCCGTGCCCGCCGCCTGGCTCGCGTTCGGCGCGGTCCTGGTGATCACGTTGTTCGCCGAGGGCTTCGACTGGCCGGCGTGGGTCACCGACCTGTCGCCGCTGTCCCGGACCCCGACCGCACCGGCCGAGTCGTGGGCCGCCGAGCCCCTGCTCGTCCTGCTGGTCGTGGCTGCGGGACTGCTCACGCTCGGGCTCGCCACGTTCCGCCGGCGCGATCTGGCGACCGGCTGACCGCACCAGGCGGAGTCGGTCCCCGCACGACGGGACCTCCTACCCGTCCTCGAGTGACCTCCGGGCCTCCTCCGCGCTGCGGGTCGGCGGAACGCTCGTGTCCCGGTGCCGGCGACGAGCGGAGACCCGGTCATGTCCCAGCCGATCTCTCCCCGAGCATCCCGGCGGCTGTTCCGGAGCCCTGGTCCACTCCGACGGGCCGGCGACCGCGTCGAGGTCGCCTCCCGGTTGCTGTGCGCGCTGGTCGTCCTCCTCGCCGTACCCGTGGCTCTCACCGCGGCCACGGTCGCTGGGACGAGCGCCCGGCAGCGGGCCGACGACGAGGCGGCGACGCGGACCGCGGTGCCCGCCGTCCTGCTCGCCGACGCCGTGGCCGCCACGGGTGCGGAGGCGGCGGCGGGCTCGGTGCGCACGCCGGCGACCTGGCACGCCCCCGACGGCAGCCGGCGCGAGGGCCCGGTACCCGCCACCGCCGGTGCGAGCGCCGGGCAGACGGTCACCATCTGGGTGGACGGCGACGGCGACCGCGCCCGGCCGCCGCTGGACACCGCCGGCGTGGTCAGCGCCGCGGTCAGCACCGGGATGATGGCCTTCCTCGTGCTGGCAGCGCTCGCGCTCAGCGGGCACCTGCTCGTGTGCCGGGCGCTGGAACGTCACCGCTCGCGTCAGTGGGACCGGGCCTGGGCCGCCGTCGAGCCCCGGTGGTCGGGTCGCTGCTGAGCAGCCGCGACACCGGCCCTGGCCGGTGTCCGTCGGTCGTCGGTCGCCGGCGGACAGGGGTGGGCGAGTGCGGTAGGACACCCGAATCGGGGACCTTGGCCCCCGTCACCGCGCGGGACGGTCGCGCACGATCGAGCTGCCGCCGACATCGGGGGGGGAGCCACCGCCGGTCCTGGACCCGGGCCCGCCCCGGCCGACTCGTCCCCGAGGAGAACTGATGGGCACCCGCTCCCCCTCCGTCATCGTCGGGGTGGACGGTTCCGAGCCGGCCGCCGAGGCCGCGCGAGCCGGGGCGCGGGAAGCCGCGCGCAGGGATCTGCCGCTGCGGCTGGTCCGCGCCTTCCACTGGCCATCGGGCGACATCCCCGGCATGCCCGACGCTCGGGACGCCTGCGCGGCCTCCCGGCACTCGGCGAACGGTGACCTGGAACGGCTGCGCAGGGGCGTCGCCTCGCTGCTCCCCCAGCGGGCGGTCAGCGTCGAGCTGCTGGACGGCCGGCCGGAGGTCGTGCTGTGCCGGGCCGCCCGCGACGGTGACCTGCTCGTGGTCGGCGCGAGCGGCCTGAGCTGGGGTTCCGGCTCCGCGCTGGGTTCGGTGGCCGAGTCCGTCGCGGCCACGGCGCCCTGCCCGGTGCTCGTGCACCGCACGCCCAACCCGCTCGACCGGCATCACGGGGTCGTGGTGGGAGTGGACGGAGCTGCGGGCAGCCGGGAGGTGCTCACCGCGGCGGTGACGGAGGCGCGGCTCCGCGGCGAGCCCCTCACCGTGGTGCACGCCTGGCGGCAGTTCACCGAGGACGCGGTGCACCGGCTGCGCTGGCGGCTGGACGTCCACGCCAGCACCGATGCCGAGACCGCCGCCGTCGAACCGCTCGTCTCCGAGGTCCGGGTCCGCGTCGCCGACGTGCCCGTCGAGATGGCGGTCGAGCGGGGGCGGGCCGGGCAGGTCCTGGTCCGGGCCGGGTCGACGGCCGGGCTGCTGGTCGTCGGCCGCCGGGACGTCTCGGCGGGTGGTCCCGGTGCCACCGTCCACTCGGTCCTGCACCGGGTGGACGTCCCGGTCCTCACGGTGCCGGTCACCGCTCCTGCCCCCGTGGTGGACGCCGGCCGGACCGCGTCGGCCGCTGGTCGACTGCCGGGCTGACGCGCCCTGCGCCCGAGAGGGCCGGATGGCGGGTGTCCGGCGATCCGGCCTCTCCGGCGTCCGGGTCAGTCCGTTCCCGTGCTGAGCACCTCGGCGACGGGACGCCGTCCCGTGACCGTGGGGGGCGTGGACGGCCAGCCCGTGCGGACCAGCATCTGCGCGTGGCCGACCAGGGAGAGCTCCACCTGGAGGCGCGTCCGGGTGGCCGGCCAGTCCAGCGCCTGCGTCAGCGGCGAGGCGGCGAGTCCGGCCGCGGTGAGCCGCAGCAGGACCCGGCCGAGGGCCCGCCCGGCCTGCACCCAGGCGGCGCGGTCGTCGCCCATCGTGCCCAGCAACAACACCGCGGGGCGCTCCACCGGAGGCGGCGGGTCGTCGTCGGCGACAGGTCGAGGCGGCTGCGGGGTCCGCTGACCGGCCAGGAAGTCCCGGATGAGCCAGTTGGACGGCCTGGCCGCCGGGTCGTCTCCCGGCACCGCGCTCACCGGGATCCCGTCGACGGCCCCGGGGTCGGTGCGCAGCCACGCCTCCAGTTCCGCGCGGTACGCCGGATCGCGCTGCTCGGCCTCCTCCGCCTGGTTGAGCAGGAGCACGGTGACGAGTTCTGCGTCGTCCCGGCTGACGTCCTCCATCCAGACCCCGTACCCGCCGGCATCGGCCTGCAGCTGATCGAACAGCCCGGCCGGGACGGCCTGGGGCAGGAACGGTGCGCGGGTCGTGTGCCGCTCGGGGATGGCTGCTGCCAGCGCCCGGTCCTCGTCGTCGGCTGCCCGGTCGCCCAGCACCCGGACGGTGGCCAGGTGGTCCGGATCGACCGGGTCGGGAGAGACGTCGACGGCCACCTCGCGCGCCTGCGCTCGCAACGCCACCGCGGCGAACTCCACCGCGACCCCGCAGCTGATGATCTGCTGCCGGTGCGTGGGGTCCAGGACCGGCAGGAGGCGCTCCGGGTCGACGTACACCTGCAACCGGTCGGGTGCGCCGGCGAAGCGCCACGGCTGGGTGTTGTGGATGGACGGCGCCCGGGTGGCGGCTGCCACCACCTGGGTCCAGGCCTGCGCTCCGACCACTGTTCCTCCTCCTTGCTCGGGCATCGGTTCTCCTGTCACCCGGACCCCTCGGGCTGTCGCGCCGGGGTCAGCGGCTCGCCGGCGGACGCACCGGGGTGGGACCGCAGTTCGGGGACCGGCGGCGCGGGAGCCGGGGCAGCCCGGAGCAGCAGGCGGACCAGTCCCCACCCCGTGACGGCCGCCATCGCTGCTGCCATCGCGAGCCCGGCGAGTGCGCCTATGCAGGCGACGGTGACGAGCGACTGGCCCGGTTGCCACAGCGGTGTGGCGACGGCCAGGAAGGCGCCCAGACCCGCCACCCAGCCCAGCGCCGTCCACGCGATCCACGCCCCGGCGCGGGGTACGTGCCGGCGCAGGACCGTCCACTGGGCGGTGCCGATCGTGAGGAGCAGGACGACGCCCGCCGGGGCGAGCACCGCCACCCGCACCGCCGCCGGGAGGCCGGCGACGAGGTCGCCGGAGGAACTGGGCGCCATGCCGATCGCCCAGGCGAGTGCCGCAGCGCCGGCGGTCCGGGCCGTCCACGCACGGGCGGAGACGCCCGGGACCGCCCGCAGCAGGACGCGCGACTGGGCCCAGCCGAGGACGCCTCCCTCCGCCACCCCGGCGAGCACCATCAGCAGCAGGCCGGTGGGACCACCCAGCCGATCGCCTGCCAGTGCAGCGGTCGCAGCCGGGACCAGGAAGCCCGACAGTTCACCGGCGGTGGTGGCGGCCACCCACTGCCGCCAAAGGACGGTCGACGAGGCGTCACGGCCGGGCAGCGTGATGGGCCGACGGGGTTCGAGGGTGCCGGTGGCCACCCCGACAGCCTGCGGTCCGCCCCGGCCTACTCCCAGGGCCCGAGGTCCCGACGACGCGGCCCGCAGTGCCCTGCGGCTACGGGTCGGCCGCCGGTGCAGCGACGCGGACGACGCAGGACCCGGCACCACAGGGCCGTCGGCCTCTGCCGATGGACCGTCGGTCCCCCCGACGCTGAGCAGAACCGCACCGCACGAGGGACCGAGAGGGTGGGGAGCAGATGGACCGGCACAGCGCGCGCGTCCTCGTGACGGTGGCCAGCAGGCACGGCGCGACGGCGGAGATGGCCACCGCGCTCGCCCGCTGGCTCTCCGAGTCCGCATCAGCGCGGGGCTGCCGGCTCTCCGCGGTCGCCGTCCCGGTCGAGCGGCGACCCGACCCGGCGCGGTACGACGCCGTGGTGCTGGGCAGCGCCGTGTATGCCGGCCGGTGGCTGCAGCCGGCCCGGCACTACGCGGCCGAGCACGCGTCGACCTTGCGCACCCGGCCGGTCTGGCTGATGAGCAGCGGACCGATCGGCGAGCCGCCCTTCCCGCCGGACGAGCCGTACGACGCCGGCCCGATCGCCGCGTCGCTGACGGCCCGCGCGCATCGGACCTTCCCCGGCCGGCTGGACAAGCAGCTGCTCAGCATCGGCGAGCGCGCCATGGTGACCGCCATGCGTGCTCCGGTCGGTGACTTCCGCGACTGGGCGGCGGTGCGGGGGTGGGCGGAGGAGATCGCCGCCGACCTGGCCGGACTCCCGGCGGACCGACCGCCGGCGGCCAGCTCGGCGCCTTCCTGAGCTCCAGCGGTGGGTCAGCGCAGGGCCTGCCGTCGTCCGTGCTGCGGCACCGTCGACCCGGTGCGGACGGCCCGGTGACCGCCGGGGCCCTGTGGCCACGCGCCACGGGACCAACGGCACCGGCCAGCACGGCCACCGCCGGGGCAGGCTGACGGATGGCTCGCCGCACCGGGGGACCTGGTGCCGACGACGACGGAGGAGACCCGATGGACAGGCTGCCCGAGGACCGCGAGGTGGAGGTCCTCGACGAGGCCGAGTGCCTGCGTCTGCTGACCACGGCCGCCGTCGGACGGGTCGCCTTCACCGAGGGCGCGCTGCCCGCCGTCCAGCCGGTCTCCTTCCTCCTCGGCGACGCCGAGGTCTACATCCCCACGTCCCCCGGGAGCAAGGTCGCTGCGGCCAGCCGCGGTGCCGTGGTCGCCTTCGAGGTGGACGACGTCGACGCCCGCGGGCGCACCGGCTGGAACGTGACCGTGGTCGGGCCCTCGCGGGTGATCGTCGACGCCGTCGAGGTCCGACGGCTCGACGGTGCCGGGGTCCGGCCGTGGGCACCGGGCGGCGACCACTGCTACATCGGCATCGCCGTCCGGATGGTCCAGGGGCGGCGGATCAGCCGGCCGGGTGCGGCCGCCGGACGCTCGGTCCCGAGCGGGGACGTGCCCCGCACAGCACTGCCCGCGTGAACACCGGCCCGGGATCGGGCGTGCCATCGCGACGGACCTGTCCCGGCCGGTCGACGGCTGGGAGACTCCCGGCGGTGAGCACGGCAGGAGCAGGCGACGGTCCGGACCCCCGCGACGCCGGGTCGCTGCTGGACGGCATGCGGCTGACCGAGCTCCTGGGCGAGGTCCAGGAGCGGCTGGCGACCGTGGCCCGCACCCAGGCCCGGGTGCAGGACCTCCTCGACGCGTTCCTCAGCGTCTCCACCGGCCTCGACCTCGAGGCCACGCTGCGGCAGATCATCGAGGCAGCGGCCCGCCTGGTCGACGCGGAGTACGGCGCCCTCGGCGTGCTGCGCCCCGAGGGCGGGCTCGGCGCGTTCATCACCGTGGGCATCGACGACGAGCAGCGAGCCGCGATGGGGCACCTCCCCGAGGGCAAGGGCGTGCTCGGGCAGCTGATCACCGATCCCCACCCGCTGCGCATCGCGGACCTGAGCACCCATCCCTCGTCGGTCGGGTTCCCGCCTGGTCACCCCCCGATGCGCACGTTCCTCGGTGTACCGGTCACCGTCCGGAACACGGTCTTCGGCAACCTCTACATGACCGAGAAGCGCGGCGGCGGGCAGTTCACCGCCGAGGACGCGACCGTGCTCGTCGCCCTCGCGGGAGCCGCCGGCATCGCCATCGACAACGCCCGGCTCTACGAGCAGGGAGAGACCCGGCGCCGCTGGCTGTCCGCGGTCGGGGACGTGCGGTCCACACTGCTGAGCGGCATGTCCCCCGACGAGGCACTGCAGCTGGTGGTCGACCGCGTCGCCGAGCTGACCGGCGCCGACGGTGCCTGGCTGGTCAGGGGTCCCGACCCGGCCGACGGCAGGTTCGAGGTCCAGGCACAGACCGGTGCGGGGCTGGCCGACCTCACGGGCAGGCAGCTGGACCCGGCGGACGCCCCGGCGCTGCAGGCGGTGATCGCCGCGGGCGGCGCCGCCACCCTCGACCTGGCGGGCCTCCGCTACGAGGGCCTCGACCGGCACGTCCCGTGGGGCCCCACCATCGGCGTCCCGCTCCGGAGCACCGACGGCCAGGGCGCGGTCGTCATCGCCGCCCGGCACGGCGGCGGAGCCGCCTTCGACCCGGCAGTGGGCCCGCTGATCAGCGAGTTCGCCGACCAGGTCGCCCTGGCCCTGGACATGGCCGCGCGGCAGCAGGTCGCCCGCCGCGTGGACGTCTACGCCGACCGGGACCGGATCGCCCGGGACCTGCACGACCACGTCATCCAGCGGCTCTTCGCCGCCGGCCTGAGCCTGCAGGCGGCGGCCACGCGGGTCCGCGACGACGTCGTCCGGCAGCGGCTGCACCAGGTGGTCGACCAGCTGGACGAGACGGTGCGGGACATCCGGACCACGATCTTCGACCTGCACACCACCGACGGGGCCGACCACGCCGACAGCCTGCGGCGGCAGGTGCTCGACATCGTGACCGAGACCGCGGGCGAGGGCCTGCACTCCACCGTCCGGATGTCCGGGGCGGTCGACAGCCTGGTCACCGGCGACCTCGCGGTGGACGTGACGGCCGTGGTGCGGGAGGGCGTCAGCAACGCCGCCCGGCACTCCGGCGCCGCCCACGTCACCGTCACCCTGGACGTGGCCGACGAGGTGGTCGTGGACATCCGCGACGACGGACGCGGGATCGACGACACCGTGGCGCGCAGTGGCCTGGGCAACATCGTCCAGCGAGCGGAGCGGTGGGGCGGCTCGGCGACGGTGCAGCCGTTGCCGGAGGGAGGCACCCGGCTGCGCTGGATGGCCCCGTTGCCGGTCGGCCGCAGGACCTGACCACCAGCCGGCCCGCTCAGGCCCTGGTCGGGCTGGTCCCCCGCAGTTCGGTCGCGAGGATCGCGGCCTGGGTGCGGCGTTCGAGTCCCAGCTTCGCCAGCAGGTGCGACACGTAGTTCTTCACCGTCTTCTCGGCCAGGAACATCCGCTCGCCGATCTGCCGGTTGGTCAGGCCCTCACCGATCAGCTCGAGCACGGTCCGCTCCTGGTCGCTGAGCTTGGCCAGCGGGCCGGCGGGTTCGGCGGCCCGGCGCATCCGGGCGAGCACCGCCGCGGTCGCCGCCGGGTCGAGCAGCGAGCCCCCCGCCGCCACCGTGCGGACCGCGGTCACCAGGTCCTGCCCGCGGATCTGCTTGAGCAGGTATCCCGCAGCCCCGGCCATGATCGCCTCGAAGAGCGCTTCGTCGTCGCTGTAGCTGGTCAGCATGATGACCTTGAGGTCGGGCATCTTCGAGCGCAGCTCCCGGCAGACCGAGACGCCGTCACCGTCGGGCAGCCGGACGTCGAGGACCGCCACGTCGGGCCGCAGCGCCGGGACCCGGGCCAGCGCCTCGGCCGCGTTCTTGGCCTCCCCGATGACCGTGACACCGGGGTCGGTCTCGAGGACATCGGCCACACCCCGCCGGACGATCTCGTGGTCGTCCAGCAGGAACACCCGGATCGACGTCCCCTCGTCCTCGGCAGCGGCCACGCGTCACCTCGTCCTCTCCGGCCGCCCGGAGGCAGCGACGTCCTCGGACGACCACGGCGCCGCCCTCCGTGAACGTAGGCGGTGGAGCCCCAGCCACGGGCAGAGTCCAAGGTCCCGCGACCGGGAGGTGAAGGGCCGTTGGTCCTGCCGAACAGTGACCCGTGACCGGGGTGGCCGGGCCAGAGGACGCCGGAGGATGGCGGTCGCCCACCCCCTGTGCGGCGGACCCGCCCGGGTCCGGGAGGAGCCCCTGTGCGAACCGAGCCACCGCCCACGACCGCCCCCCGGACAGAGCGCCCCAGCCAGGCGCGCAGCTGGTGGCTGGAGAACCACGACGCCGGGGTGACCGCCCGCTGCCAGGGGAACCAGGTGGCTCAGGTCGACGTCCAGGACAGAGGTGACCGGGTGCACCTCGCCTTCTGGTTCGACGAGCGGGTGCCCTCGGGCATGGCCACCGATCTCGCCCGCGAGGTCTTCCAGCACCCGGCGCTGCAGCCGCACCGGCCGGTGGCCGTGGCTCTGCCCCAGCGCCATGCAGAGCTGCTCGGCGAGCTGCGGGCGCACCTCGTGGAGTCCACCACGCACGTCGCCGGTACCACCTGCCTGGTCGTCGGCCGGCTTCGATGAGCCCGCCCCGACCCGGCCGATCCCCGAGGAGCACCATGCCCACCCGGCGATGGACGGACCTCAGCCCCCGACAGCGAGCTCTCACACTCGTGGCCGCCTTCGTCCAGCTGTCCCTGGCGGCGACCGCCTGGGCGCAGCTGGCGACCACGCCGGCCGTCGAGGTCAACGGGAGCAAGGCCCGGTGGGCGGCGGTCATCGCGATCAACGTCGTCGGCCCGCTCGCCTGGTTCCGCTGGGGCCGGGAGGACCGGTGAGCTGCCGCAGCCATCGGTGGGGGGAGAGGTCATGCGGATCTCGGTCCTGACGAGCAACGGGCACCGGCCGCGGAGTTCCGCGGCGGCAGCGCCGCCGGCCGCGCGGCGCACCACGGCCGTGCTGGCCACGGTGTGTGCCGGTGTGCTGGGGTCGCAGGTCCTGCACCGGCACCGGGACTGGGGAGCGACCGCGGCCGAAGCGCGGGCGACGCTGCCCGGTGACGAGTTCGTGCCCGAGCCGGCGGAACAGACCACCCTCGCCGTCACGGTGGACGCCCCGGCCCGGGAGATCTGGGCCTGGCTGGTGCAGATCGGTCAGGACCGCGGCGGGATGTACAGCTACGACTGGCTGGAGAACCTGGTCGGACTGCGCATCCACAGCGCCGTCCAGGTCCAGGACGAGTGGCAGCACCTGGCTGCCGGCGACCGCGTCGTGGTCGTGCCGGAGGGCTACCGACCGATGCCTGCCGGGTACGCGTTCGCAGTGGCGCGGGTGGACCCCCCGACGTCCCTGGTGCTGCGCCAGGCACCACCGGACCACCCGTGGAACGGCGTCTGGTCCTTCCACGTCGTCCCGGTCGGGGACGACCGCTGCCGGCTGCTGTCCCGCGCCCGCACCGAGACCCAGGCAGCGACCGGCCTCCGGATCGCCACCCGCGCGATGGAGCCGGTGACCCTGGTGATGACGCGGCGGATGCTCCGCGGGATCAAGGACCGCGCCGAACGACAGGCGCTCGCGGCCCCCGGGCGTGCAGCCGCTAGGGAGCCCGATGCGGCTCCACCATCCGCGCCCGTCCCGACACGGAGGAGCTGAGCACACATGTCCCGCGCCCTGGTGGTCTACGAGTCCGTGTTCGGCGATGCGCGCGCGATCGCCCTGGCGATCGCCGATGGCCTGTCGGCCTCCCTGCCGGCCGATGTCGTCCCCGCTGGACAGGCGCCGACCGAGATCGGGGCGGACGTGGCCCTGGTCGTGGTCGGTGGCCCCAACCACGCGTTGGGCATGCCGAAGCCGGCCACCCGCGTGAGCGCGGTGCGCCAGTACGGAGCCGATGTCCCCGACCCGGGGGTCGGGCTGCGTGAGTGGCTCGAGGCCGTGCGGGTGCGCTCCCCCGGCGTGCCGGCCGCCGCGTTCGACACCCGATCGGGCGGACACCCGATGCTGACGCGGATGGACCACGCGGCCCGGACCGAGCAGAAGGCGCTCGGCAAGCTGGGCACGAAGATCGTCGCTCCCGCCGAGCACTTCTTCGTCGCCGACACCCGGGGACCACTGGTGGACGGCGAGGAGGCCCGTGCCCGCGAGTGGGGCCGGACGCTCGCCGAACTGGTCGCGACGGCCAGCTGAGCCGGCCGGGTGCGAGCGCCGCGAGCAGGGACGTCGGACGTGGAACTCACCCGGCTGCGACTCGACGAGCTGATGTACGCCTGGTTCGACGACCCGGACGCACCCCTCCAGCCGGCGCTGCTCGCGGAGTTCGACGCCACGCCCTTCACAGGTCCCCACGGGCGCCTGGACACCGGCCGTGTGCAGGCAGAGCTGGCCGTCCGCGCAGCCCGTGCACCGCAGTTGCAGCGGCGCGTCCTCTGGACCCGCCCGGGTGAGGGGCCGCCCGCGTGGATCGACCAGCCGGCGTTCGACGCCCTCGACCACGTCGCGGCGGCCGTCCTGCCGCCCGGCGCCGACCTGCCCAGCTGGGTGGCGAGCCGCGCGGCACGGCCGTTGGACCGGAACCGGCCGCTGTGGCGCATCGAGGTCATCGACGGGCTGCCCGGTCGGCGCTTCGCCGTGAGCATCGTCGCGTCCCACGTGCTCGCCGACGGACGCGCAGGCATGGCGCTCCTCGGCGCACTGCTCGATCCGCGTCCGGACTCGACCCCGGCAGCTGCGCCGCTGGTGCCCGCGGGCCGGCTCCCGACGCACCGGCAACTCCGCCAGGCGTACCGGCACGAGGTCGTGGGACGGCTGACGGGCTCGCTGAGGACGGCCCGCTCCCGCTCCTCCCGGCGGCCGGACCTCGGCTCGGCACGGCACACCCTGCGCGCCCTCACCGGCAGGGAGCCACGGACGACCCTCCCCCGCGACGTCGGACCCGACCGGCGGCTGTGCGTGGTCCGGCACCCGCTGCGGGAGCTGCAGGAGACCGGCCACCTCCTGGGCGTCACCGTCAACGACCTGCTGCTCGCTGCGGTCACCGAGGGCCTCCAGCGCCTGCTCGCCGGCCGTGTCGAGGACCCCGCCGCAGCGGCGCTCCGGGCCAGCGTGCCGGTCGCCGGCCAGGCCGGTCGGCAGGTCACCGGGATGCTGGTGATCCGGCTGCCGATCGGCGAACCGGACCCACTGCGGCGTCTGGCCCTCCTGCACCACGACACGACGGAGGGAAAGCAGCAGCTGGGACACGCCCAGGACCCGGCCGACGTGCACCTGCCCCTCTGGGCGGCTCGCTGGCTGCTGCGCTCGGCCCGACGCTTCGGCAGCCGCCGGATGACCCTCTCGGTGACCGACGTCCCCGGCCCCACAGCACCGGTGTGGCTGGCCGGCGCGCGGCTGCTGGCCGCTGTGCCGGTCGCCCCGCTGGCGCCACGGGTGCCGCTGTCCGTCGCCGCCCTGTCCTACGCCGGGGAGCTGACGGTCTCAGCGACCGCGGACGCCTCGGTCGCCGACCTGGACGCGTTGACCGGCGGCATCGGTGCGGCCCTCCGATCGCTGACGGACTCGGCGACGACCGGGGCTCGCCTGCCCGCGGTGCCGGGCCCTTCGGCCCGTCCCGGCGGACCTTGGTCCGCAGTCCCCGGGATCGCGGGGGGACATGCTCGGTGGATGGGGATGCTCGCGACGATCCGGTGCAGGATCGGCGGCCATGCCGGCACCTGGACCGAACCCGGTACGGACTGTGCCCGCACTCGTACCTGCGAACGCTGCGGGCAGGTCAGCACCGAGCAGCAGCACAGCTGGACGGCATTCACCTACGACGCGCACACCAGCTGCGAGCAGGAGCGGCACTGCGAGCGGTGCGGTTCGACCGGGTCCCGCGTCCTGCACAGCTGGGGCCCCTGGCGCTACAACGGCCCGGACAGCTTCCTGCTGAAGCTGCACCAGACCCACACCTGCGCTCGCTGCGGCGCGGAGGAGCAGCAGGACGTCGAGCGGGCCTTCTGAGGAACGGCGCCGGCACCCAGCGGCCTGGTCCTCACCCGTCGTCGCCGTCGGAGGTCCGGCCGGACCCAGCTGCCGCGGGCACCTCCCGGGTGCAGGATGGCCTCGACCGCACCAGGAGGCGACATGGCCCAGGCCGAACGCCCGCCCGGACAGCTGATGCCGGCGGCGTTCTTCGGGCACGGCAACCCGATGAACGCGCTGGAGGTCAACCGCTACACCGCGGCGTGGCGGGCGTTCGGACAGGCGGTCCCCCGGCCGCGAGCCATCCTCGTCATCAGCGCGCACTGGTACATCAACGCCACCGCCGTGACCGCGATGCCGCGGCCACGCACCATCCACGACTTCTTCGGCTTCCCGCCTGCCCTGTTCGACGTGCAGTACCCGGCTCCGGGGCTGCCGGACCTCGCCGACGAGGTCAGCGACGTGGTCCACCCCACCTGGGTCGGCGCCGACGTGGACAGCTGGGGCATCGACCACGGCACCTGGTCGGTGCTGGTGCATGCCTTCCCCGACGCCTCGATCCCGGTCGTGCAGCTGTCGATCAACGCCGGCAAGGGCCTCGACCACCACCTCGAGCTCGGCCGCAAGCTGGCGCCACTGCGGGAGCGCGGCGTGCTCGTCGTGGCCAGCGGCAACGTGGTCCACAACCTGCGCGGGATGGACTGGGAGCTGACCGACGACGGATTCGACTGGGCGCGACGGTTCGACCAGGACGCCAAGGAGCGCATGCTCACCGACCCCACCGAGTTCGCCACGCTCGACGCGCACCCCGACTACGGCGACGCCGTCCCCACCCCGGACCACTTCATCCCCGCCCTGTACCTGGCCGGGCTGGCGGGGGCCGACGACGGCGATCGGCCGGATGTCCTGGTCGACGGGTACGCCTACGGCTCGCTGTCGATGACCGCCTACACGATCGGCATGCACTGCCCACCGGTCACTGCCGACGACGGCGCCCCGCGGCCCCCGGCCGACACGCCTCCGGACGAGTCCAACATCTGACGGGCGGCCGCCTCAGACCCGGGTGAGCTCGCGCTCCGGCTCGGGCGCGGTCGGGCCCTTCGCCAGCGCGCCCGGCCACCACACCCGGTCACCGATCAGGTCCACGGCGGCCGGCACGAGCAGCGAGCGGACGATGAACGTGTCGATCAGCACCCCGACGCCCACCAGGAACCCGAGCTGGATCAGCAGCACCAGCGGCAGCACGGTGAGCGCGCCGAAGGTCGCGGCCAGGACCAGCCCGGCGCTGGTGATCACCCCACCGGTGACGGTCAGCGCACGGGTCATGCCCGCCCTCGTCCCGTCCACCTTCGACTCCTCGCGGGCGCGGGTCATCAGGAAGATGTTGTAGTCGATCCCCAGCGCCACCAGGAACACGAAACCGATCAGCAGCACCTGCGGATCGCTGCCGGGGAAGTCGAAGAGGTGCTCGAAGGCCAGCGCACCCAGGCCCACGGTCGCAGCGGTGCTCAGCGCGACGGTCGCCACCAGCAGCAACGGCGCCACGACCGCCCGCAGCAGCAGCGCCAGGACGACGGTGATCACCAGCAGCACCAGCGGAACGATGACCTCGAGGTCGCGGGCGGCGGTCTCCTGGGTGTCCAGGTCCTGCGCCGTCGGGCCGCCGACCAGCGTCTCGGGGTCGACGTCCCGCACCGTCGTCCGCAGGTCCGCGACGGTGGCCTGCGCCGCGGCACTGTCCGGGGCGTCGCCGAGGGTCGCGTCCAACCGGACCAGCCCATCGACCACGAGGGGCTCACCGCCGGCCGCCCCGGGGGGCCCGGGCTCACCGGTGTAGGGGACGACGTCGACCACGCCGGCGACGGAGGCGGCAGCGTCCGCGACGTCCTCCCAGCCGTCGGCCGGGGTGATGATGCTGGCCGGGCTCGCCGCGCCGACGTCGTAGTGGCGGGCCAGGGCCTCCTGCCCCGCCGCGGACGGTGAGCCGCCCCGCACCGCCTCCGAGAGCGGGATGCCGCCGTCGTCGAAGGTGGGCAGGAACGCGGCGAGGGCGAACAGCCCCACCAGGCTCCCGGCCAGCACGCGGGCCGGCCGGCGGCCGACCGCGGTGGCCACCCGCTCCCAGCCGCGGCCGGCGCGCTGCTCGTCCCCGAACCGGGGCCGGAACGGCCAGAACGCCGCCCGCCCGAACAGGACCAGGACGGCCGGCAGGAAGGTCAGTGCGGCGAGCATGGCGAAGGCGATGCTCACCGCGGAGATCGGGCCGAGACCACGGTTGGAGCCGAGGTCGGAGAACAGCAGGCAGAGGACGCCGAGGATCACCGTGCCGCCACTGGCGACGATCGGCTCCCACGACTGCCGCAGCGCGACCCGCATCGCGGTGGAGCGGGACGGCTCCAGCCGGAGCTCCTCCCGGTAGCGGGCCACCAGCAGCAGGCCGTAGTCGGTGGCCGCGCCGACGACGAGGATCGAGGCGATGCCTTGGCTCTGCCCGTTGACCGTGATCCAGCCGTGGTCGGCGAGGAAGTACGCGACCGCGAGCGAGACGACCAGCGCCATGCCCGCGGTGCCGATGACCAGCAGCGGGAGCAGCGGGCTGCGGTAGACGACCAGCAGGATGAGCAGCACGACGGCGAACGCGGCGACCAGCAGCAGCCCGTCGATGCCGGAGAAGCCGTCGGCGAAGTCGGAGAAGATCGCGCCGGGCCCGGTGACGTAGGCGGTGGTGCCCTCGACCCCGGGCAGGGCCCGCAGCTCGGTGATGACCTCGCCCAGGGTGTCGCCCAGGTCCGGGTCGAACGGCAGGACCGCCTGGACCGCGGCGCCGTCGTCGGACGGGATCGGCGGGGATGCCTCGCCGGCCAGGGCGCCCGCCCCGTCTGCGACCGCGACGGCGTCGTCGACCCGCTGGCCCACCTCGGCGAGCGTCGCCTCGTCGAGGGCGCCGTCCTCGCTCTCCCACAGCAGGATCACCGGGAGGGTGCGCTCGGTGCGGAACCCCTCCTGCAGCTCGGTGACGCGGGTGGACTCCGCGCTGTCGGGCAGGAAGGCGGCGGAGTCGTTCTCCGACACCTCGGCGAGCTTGCCGCTGAACGAGCCGAGCGGGCCGGCGAGGCCCAGCCAGAGGAGGGCGATCACGGCCGGGAGCAGCCAGCGGAGGACGGAGGTGCGGCGGGGCATCATGTTCCTCGGGGTAGATGTCTCGATCGTCGAGAGATCTCACCGTACGGCGACCGACGGACGACGACCAACGGAGGCGACCTGTGTCGGATGACGGAGCCCGTGCGCGGCTGGAGATCCCGCTGGTCCTTCGCCGGTTGACGGTCGAACTGGATGCGGTCGGGGGGAGGTTCGCCTCGACGCACGGGTTGAACCGGACCGACGTCCGGGCGCTCGTGGCGATCATGGACGCGGCCCGCGGCGGCGAGCCGATCACCGCCGGCCGGCTGGGTGCGGCGGTCGAGCTCACCTCCGCCTCGACCACCGCGCTGCTGGACCGTCTGGAGCGGATGGGTCACCTCCGCCGCGTCCGCGACCCGCAGGACGGTCGCCGGGTGGTGCTGGAGATGTCGGAGTCGGCCATGGCCGCGGGCGCCGAGCACTTCGGTGGGCTGCAGCGGGGACTGGCCGCGGCGATGGAGGCCTACACCGACGAGGAGTTGGAGCTCGTGAGCCGCTTCCTGCGGGACATGGTGGACGTCGCCGGCCGGTACGCGCGTTCCGACGGCAGCCGGGAGGCCCAGAACTGACGGGGGACGCCGCCCGGCGCTCGACCTCAGCTACGGGTCGCGCCCGGTGACCACGTGGGGTTGGTACCGGCGGGCAGCTCGACGAACCCGGGCAGTCCCCGCAGGGCGTTCTCCTCGCCGCCGGGGGTGTAGGTGGCGATCAGGCGCAGCGGCTTCCAGCCCGTGTTGAAGGTCGAGTGCATCGTGCCCTTGGGGACCCAGATGGCGTCGCCGGCGGCGATGTCGAACTCGGGCGCGTCGCCGACCGTCTGGCGCCCGGTGCCCTCGATGACGTAGAGGACCTCGTCGGCGTCCGGGTGCAGGTGGCGCTCGTGGCCCTTCTCGGGGTTGATGACCACCTCACCGAAGGACGAGGTCGCGTCGGTCACCGTGTCCGGGGTGACCAGCCACTTGATCGAACCCCAGTCGAAGACCATGGTCGCGACATCCTGCGGCTGCTGGTGCATGGCGCTCTCCTCGTTCACGGTGCGGCCACCCGGGAGCTGCTGACGGCGACCACAGTCTGGCCGGTCGGCGTGTCCGCGGCCGGGTGGACACCAGGAGGACACGCGCCGGTCAGGGGTCGGCGGGCAGCGGCGTCGCGGGCCAGTCGAGCAGCCGCGCGCCCAGCACCGCCGCGTGCAACGCGAACCGCTGGTCGGGCTCCGAGGCGCTGTACCCGGTGAGCTGAGCGACCCGGGCCAAGCGGTAGGTGACCGTGCGGACGGAGACGTGCAGCCGGCGGGCGGCCTCGGTCGCGACCTCGCCGGCGTGGAAGTACTCCCGCAGCGTCTCCACCAGCACCTCCGCGCCGCCGCGCACCTGCTCCAGCGGCGTGAGCACCTCCCGGACCAGGTCCACGATGGCCGCCTGGTCGCGGCCCAGCACGCGGTAGACCAGGAGGTGACGAGCGTCGACGACGTCGGCACCCAGGCCGAGCCGGGCGGCGACGGTCAGGGCCTCGAGGGCCTCCTCGTAGGAGCGCGCAACACCGTAGGCACCGGGAAAGGCGCGTCCGGCCGCCACGCGCCAGCGGCCGGGGAGCCCGCGCCGACCCACCTCCTGCTGGAGCGCCGCCCCCACGTCGACCCCGTGCGGTCGGGCGAAGGCCGGGGCGGACCCACCCGGGACGACGACGACCACGCGACCGTCCTTGGTGGCCACCAGCACCTCCCGGTCACCGAACCGCTCGACCACTGCACGCTCCAGCAGGACCGCCGCGCGCTCGACCGCGCCGTCACCGTCGCACGGTGCGACCAACCCGACGTGGTGGGGCTTGCCCAGGTCGATGCCGAACGGCTCGGCGCGCTGCACCAGCCGCGACACGTCTGCGTCACCGCGCAGCAGGTCGTCCACGAACTCCGCGCGCTGCGCCTCCTCGTGCCGGATCATCTCCCGCCGCTGGGCCTGGTGGCCGTCCACCAGCACGCCGATGGCATCGTCGAGCACCCGCAGCACCGCCTCCGCGGCCCGGCGGACCTTCTCCGGGTCGTCGGACCGCACGACGACGGGCAGCTGCCGCCACAGCCGCCACGCCGCAGACAGGTACAGGTCCACCGCGCGCCGCGCACCGACCCCCTGCGCCGCCGCACGCCGTCCGAGCTCGCGGACGGCGTCGAGCTCGAACGAGTCGGGACGGCGGCCGTTGATCGCCGCGTCAGCCAGCAGTGGCAGGTACTCGCCGAGCAGCTCCGCGGGCGCCTTCGCAGCGGCGGCCGCCGAGGCGCCGACCGGTGCCAGCCACTCGTCGGAGGTGGGTGACCCCGACCGCCCGCCGGGCCCACCTGGGGTCCTGCCGGTCATGTCCCCTCCCGTCGTTGCCGACGATCGGCAGGGACAGTCTGCCCCAGCTGACGGCCTCGACCTGTGCTGCAGGCCCTGGCCGCACCGCACGGTCGACCCGGCGCGGGGGATGGCATCGGCGGCGTGCGCAGCCCCCGACGTCGACCTGCCGACGACCCGACGCGCCGCCGCCGGGGCGGTCAGCGCAGCGGGTCGAACGGGGCCAGCTCCGGCGGGGCCTCGCCCTTGAGGACCGTCTGGGCCAGCAGCTGCCCGGTGATCGGGCCGAGCGCGATGCCCCACATGCCGTGGCCGCCGGCGACGTAGACCCGCGGCGAGGTGGTGCCGCCGATCAGCGGCAGCCCGTCGGGGGTGCACGGACGGGAGCCGACCCACTCGTTGCGCCGGTCGTCGAGGTCCGCACCGGTGAGCAACGGGCGGACGGCGTCGACGATCGCAGCGATGCGACGAGGATCGAGGGGGTCATCGGGGCGCCGGAACTCCATCATCCCGGCCACCCGCAGCCGGCTGCCCAGCGGCGTGCACGCGACCCGCTGGGCCGGGAAGTACATCGGCCCACGGGGCATCTGCTCGATCGGCACGCTGAAGCTGTAGCCGCGGCCGGCCTGCACCGGCTGCCGCACGCCGAACCGACCGGCCAGCCGGCCGAGTTCGGCGCCGGTGGCCAGCACGACCGCGTCGTACCGCGGCCGTTCCCCGGTGCTGGTGACGACGGTGACCCCGCCGAGGTCGTGGTGCAGGTCGGCCACACCGGTGCCCGAGACGACCGCCCCGCCGCGCGCCCGCACGCCCAGGGCCAGCGCCCGCACGTACTCCGGCGGGTGGAGGTACCGCTGGCCGGCGATCCGCACCGCGGCGCCCACCCCGTCGGTGAGCGCGGGCTCCATCGCCCGCGCCCGACCGCCGGTCACCGGGTGGAAGTCGACGTCCTGGCCGGCGCCGCGGATCGCCTCCAGCTCCGCCACCAGCGCCGCGGCCTGACGTTCCCGCCGGAAGCAGGCGAGGAACGGCCGCGCAGGATGCGTCGGGGCGAGCACACCGCCGGCGGCCAGGGTGTCGAAGGCCTCCAGCGACCGCTGGTTCAGCGGCACGTAGGCGGCGAGACCGGCCCGCCACCGCCGGCTCGTGCTGTTCGTCGCGAACCCGGTCAGGAAGCGCAGCAGCGCGCGGTCGAAGCGCAGCGGCAGGTACACCGGCGAGCTGGGGCTGGCGACCGCCCGCAGCCCGTAGCGCAGCACCGCCGGCTCGGGCAGCGGCGCGGCCAGGGCCGGGGTGAGCCACCCGGCGTTGCCCCAGGAGGCACCGGCGCCGACGTCGTCCCGCTCGTAGACCGTGACAGCCACGCCGGCCTCCTGCAGGAACCAGGCCGTGGCCAGGCCGATCATGCCGGCACCGACGACCGCGACCCGCCGTGGCGTGCCCGGCACGAGCGCTGGGCCCTGGTGGGCGTCTTCTGGACGCATGTCCGCTCCTCTCCACGGCGTCGCCGTGGGCGGGTCGACCGGTCGGACCGGTCAGACCCTGGACGTGGATGGATGGGGTCGGGCCGCCGCGCGGTGCGCGGCCCCGGCTGCGCCCGACTCAGCGGGCGGGGTCCTGGCAGGTGACACAGCCGGTCGCGAACGGTCGGAACTCCAGCCGCTCGAGGGGGATGGCCCGTCCGCAGCGCACGCAACGGCCGTAGGTGCCGGTGTCGATCCGGTCCCGTGCCGCGTCGATCTCCTCGATGGTCCGCACCAGGGTGGCCGCGCGGCTGACCGCGACCGGGTCGGGCATCGACGCGACCGTCTCGGCGAGGGCCAGCTCGCGCTGGGCGACGCAGCGGGCGCGCTGGGCCTCGAGCAGGTCCCGGAAGGACGTCCAGTCCGTGGTCGGAGCCTCGGACGTCGTGGCTGCGGTGAGGGTGGAGCTGGTCATGGGTGTCCTCCAGGAGGATCGAGGGACGCGCTCAGCAGAGCGCCCGGTCACAGGCGGCCAACCGGCCGAGGACTTCGGCGTGGCGCTGTCCTGTCGCCTTCGAAGACCTGGGCCGACCATCCCCCCACACTGAGCGCAGCGGGATGGCCGTGACCGGCCGATCGGCACCTGCCCAGCTTGCCGACCACCGGCAGCATCCGCGCACTGGCTGACCGGGGACGGCCGGTGGCCGTGGAGCCGCCGCGACTGCTGGCGCGCGGCGCGCGGCGCGCGTCCAGCAGCCGCTGTCCCTGTCGTGATCGCGATCAGCGCCGGCACGACGTGGATTCGAGGGGTCCGGACGATGGCAGAGCTGGTCGGCGGAGGTCAGGCCCCGAGGACCCCCGTCGAGCGACGGCCGACGCTCAGGAGACCCGGCAGACGCAGCCTCGGTCGATGGCGGCAGCCAGGGTGGCCCGGCAGAACCGCAGCGCGATCGCGTCGTGGTCGGGGGCCGGGTGGGGGCACACGTCGCACCTCGGATCGTCCGAGGACCAGGGGGCGTCCGCCTCCAGCCGCTCGTGTCGGCCGATCCGGGAGGCGGTCGAGGCTGGAGCTGACATGGTGGTTCTCCCTCTCGAACGGGCACGGGTGGCGACCGGGGCCGGTCGCCGGCAGGGCAGGCTGCGGAGAGCAGTTCGGCGTGCAGGTCACCAGTTGGCGGGCGGATCGCTGGCCGGGAAGGACTGCATCCCCCACTGGTCGACCACGTCGACCGGCGGGCCGGCGACCACCACCAGGCGCCCTACGCCCACGCTGCTCCCCCGCCGCGCTGCGGCAGGACCCGTGGTCCCGGGATCGCCCATGGTGCCCCGCCGCACCGGTACCGACTGCTCCGCCGTCTGCAGCTCCGCATCGCGGGTCAGAACGCTGGTCACACCGACTCCTTCCACCGTGCCGTCATCCTGAGTCCAGCGTGCCCGAGCGCCCGCCCGCTGCCCACGGCCGCGACCGGTCACGTCCATCAGCCGGTGACTGCCGGGGTCCGGCAACCAGATCTCAGCTCCAGTCGTGCACCGTCCGCAGGTGCGTGAGGACGGCGAGCACGCGGCCGTTCCCCTCGTCGCTCTCCGGGACGTCGAGCTCGAGCAGGACGTGGCGTACGTGCGCCTCAACGGTGCGCTCGCCGAGCACCGGGCGATGGGCGATCCCGGTGTTGGTCTGGCATCGCCGTCACCGTCCCGGTGCTCCCGGCCTTCCTGGGCTCGTGCCTCGTCCTGGCGACCGGCCGCGCGCCCCTCCCTCACGCCACGACGTCGGAGTTCAGCGGCCGGTCCGGGTCAGCCGCCTGCTCCGGGCCGCGAGCACCGGCCCGGTCAGCCCGATCCCGCCGCGCACAGCCCGTGGGAAGCGCGGGATGCGGGCGTAGTCGATGCCGCCCCACGGCGGCTGGGGGTCGTAGTCCAGGGCGCGTTGCACCCGGCGTGCGGTGGCCTCGTCGGTCAGGCGGGCCGCCAGGTGCAGGGCCATGTCGATGCCTGCGGAGACCCCGGCGGACATGATCAGGTTGCCGTCCTCGACCCATCTGCGCTGGTGGTAGGTGGCGCCCAGGTCCTCGAGGACCCCGGAGTAGAACCAGTTGGTCGTGGCGTCCCGCCCCTCGAGGAGCCCGACCGCACCGAGGATCAGCGAGCCGGTGCAGACCGAGGCGATCAGCTCGGCCGAGGCAGCGGCGGAGCGCACGTAGTCGCGGACCAGTGGGGCGCCCATCGCGCGGATGGTGGGCAGCGCGCCGCCGGGCACGACCACGATGGCCGGGTGCGGGACCTCCTCGAACGTCCGGTCCGGGATGACCGGCACACCGACGTCAGTGGGCACGGGCTCGTGGCGCGCCCACACGGTCACCGTGCGGTAGCCCGGCGCGAACCGCTGCAACGCCGTCAGCACCTGCAGCGGGCCGACGCTGTCCAGCACGGTCAGCCCGGGGTAGAGCACGAAGGCGATGAGCCGCTCGGCGCCTCCCCCGGGGTCAGGGGTGGGGACGCTGTCGGGATCGCGCAGCGTCCGGGCGAGCTCGTCGTCGGCGAGATCCGGCTCCACCCGGCCGAACGGCGGCTGCGGGTCGTACTCCGTGGACAGCTGGCCGAACCGGGCGATGGCCTTGCTGCGCAGCCGGGCCAGCAGGGGCAGCGCCAGGTCGATGCCTGCCGTGCCGCCGGCGGCGGTCTGCAGCCGGCCGTCGACCAGCAGCCGCTCGGGAGCGGGGATCGCGCCGAGCTTCTCCAGCGGCTCGCGGAAGGCCCAGTGGATGGCCGCCTGCTTACCCCGCAGCAGGTCCGCGGCGGCCAGCACCAGCGCCCCGTTGCCGGTGGAACCCACCACCTCCGCTCCCGCAGCGGCCGAGCCGACGTAGGACAGCAGCGCCTCGTCCTCTGCCGCGGCCAGGGTGGCCGCGCCCCCGCCGGGCACGATCACCGCCCACGGGTCCGGTACCTCGGCGAACGTGGCGGTCGGCAGCAGCCGCAGCGGCGTGTCGGTGGCCAGCGGCTCGGCGCGCTCGCCGACCACGACGGTGCGGTACCGCGTACCCCCGATGCCCGGCGTCGCCAGCACCGTGAGCGGGCCGATCAGGTCCAGCGGGGTCACGCCGGGGTGGACCGGGAACGCGATGACCTTCTCCTTGCCGGGCATGGCGATCCCCTCCGGTGCTCGGCGACGAGGCTCAGGGCGCGACCCGGCGGCCGACCACCCAGCTCGCGGTTGCGGCCCAGGCGAGCAGGACGACCAGCGAGACCTCCAGCACGCCGTAGAGGACCGGGTTCGTCACGACGAAGGCGAGCCCGCCGACCACGAGGAGCGGCGGGAGGGCCCGGCCGAGCAGCCGCAGCCAGCCGGGGAACACCCCCGCGCGGCTGCCGGCGTAGGTGACGGTGGCCGCGTAGGACGCGAGGAGCACCAGCTTGAGGGTGTCGGCGTCGTTGATCGAGGTGAACAGGGCCGCGCTCGTCGACGCCCGCAGGCTGCCGGGGTCGGAGCAGGCGATGACCGCCAGCGCGACCTGGACGAACGACACGAGCGCCGCCGCGAGACCGGTCCCGCGCACCCATCCGGCGACGAGCACGTCGCGGTGGAAGGCGCGGGCCATCCCCACCGCCATGGCTCCCAGGCAGACGCCGGCCAGGCCGTGCACCAGCAGGGACTGCGTGAGGATCGCGTCCGCGTGGCCGACGTAGTAGGCGTGGACCTCGGCTGCGGGCGCGTCCGGGCTGGGCGCAGCCGGAGCGAGGACCAGCCCCGCCGACCAGGAGAGGACGTATGCCGCCCCGGCCCAGGGGAGCAGCCGGACGAAGGGGTCGCGTGTGGTGGTCCCAGCGGCGGTGCGCCGGGTGGACGTGGTCGGGGACAGCGGTTGTGCGGTCATGACGTCGCCTCCTGCGCGTCGTCGGGTCATCAGCTGAAGGCGTCCGCCGCGATCAGGACGGCGATGAGGGCTGCGGCGACGAAGTCGACGGCCGCGCAGAACGGCGGCCACCAGCGGGTGTTGGCCACGAAGCCGGTGCGGTGCTGCCACAGGTCCTTGCACCCGTGACCGGCCAGCCCGGCCACGAGCAGCCACCCGGAGCCGGTCACCCCGGCGGCGGCGACGAGGACGAAGGCGGCGGCGACGACCGTCTCGACGGCGATGACCCGGGTCCGGCCGTCGGCGACCGCGAGCCCGATGTACACCGGGGCGATCAGCGTCAGCCCCAACGCGTAGACGGTGGCGGCGTCCAGCCACCAGAGCGCCAGCGGCGAGGCCGCCTGCAGGCAGCCCCACACCACACCCCACGCCACCGGGGTGCGGAGCCGGGCCACGTCACCCCGCTGCTGCACCTGCGCGCTCATGGCCGTCACCCCCTCCCGGCCCGGGCCGCGATCTGCCCGGCGAGGAACGCGGCGTCGTCGCCCACCCAGCCCAGCAGCGCCGAGCCGCGGGTGTGCTGCCAGATGCGGCCCAGGGTGTACAGCCCCGGGGACGGGGTGATCCCGCGCCGCTGACGCAGCCGCCCGCTGCCGTCGGTCGAGTCGGGCACGTCGATCCAGGAGTCGTCGGTGGTGAAGCCGGTGGCCCAGACGACGACGTCGTAGCCGGCGCTGGTGCCGTCGGCGAAGCTGACCTCTTCCCCGGCCACGCCGGCGACCCGGGGCCGCACCGTGACACCGTGCCCCCGGGCCAGCTGCCGCGGGCCGGCTCCCACGTTCTGGTCGCGACCGGACAGCCGCCGTCCCAGCCTGGACTCCGCGGTGACCCGGTCCAGCCGCAGGCGGGTGGCCCACCACCAGATGTCCCGTCCCAGGGGTCGCTGCGGGAGGGTCGGCAGGCGGCGGCCGACGGACAGGTCGACGCGGTGGGTCGCGGACAGCTCCTCCGCGATCTGGCATCCGGAGTTCGCCGCGCCCACGACCAGCACCCGCCCCGGCGGCAGCTGCGCGGGGCGCCGGTAGTCGGCGCTGTGCAGCTGGTGCACCACCGGCGGGAGCTGGGCCGACACCGGAGGGACGACGGGCACCTGGAACGGGCCGGTGGCGACGACGACCTGGCCGGTCTCGATCGCGTCGGCGCCGGCCTTGACCAGGTAGCTGCCGTCGTCGGCGCGGGTCAGGGAGGTGGCGCTGGTGTGCTGACGCAGCGGCAGCTCGAACTCGTCCACGTAGGCCTGCAGGTAGTCCGCGACCTCGTCCTTGCCCGGGTAGGTGTCCGCATCCGCGGGGAACGGGAGCCCGGGCAGGCTGTCGTAACGCCCGGAGGTGAACAGCCGCAGCGAGTCCCAGCGGGACCGCCAGACGTGCCCGACCTGCGGCCCGGCGTCCAGGATCGAGAACCGCAGGCCGCGCTCGCCGAGGTGGTGGCCCATCGCCAGTCCGGCCTGGCCGCCACCGACGACGAGCACGTCCAGCGCGGGCTGCGCCGGCGCGGCGCTCATCGGGCCGGCTCCGGACGGCGGGCGACGGTGAAGCTGAACATCATGCCGCTCTCGGTGTGTTCGGCGATGTGGCAGTGCGCCATCCAGAGCCCCGGGTTGCTGACGTCCAGCAGGATGTCGACCGTGCCACCGGCCGGCAGCAGCACGGTGTCCTTCCAGACCAGGTTGCCCTCCGGCACGCCGTTGCGGGACAGGACGAGGAAGCGGCCGGCGCCGTGCACGTGGAACGGGTGGTGCATCGGGTGGTCCTGGTCCATCTCGTTGACCAGCCGGATCTTGACCCGGTCCCCCACGGTGAACGCCCAGTCGATGGCGGAGTTCACCGCCCCGGTCTCCCGGTCGACGAGCTGCCAGATCATGTTGCCCGGATCCGACGCCCGGTTGATCTCGGGCATCAGGTCCTCCCACTCCAGACCGTCCCCACCGCCGTGGTCATGGGGCTCCGCGGCCTCGTGCTCCGCGGCCTCGTGCGCCGCGGCCTCGTGCGCCGCGGCCGGGGCGGCGGCGTTCACCGGGATGAGCTTCATCCCGCAGATCGGGCAGGTCGACGGCCCGGTGCCGGTCACCTCCGGGTGCATCGGGCAGACGTAGGAGTCGGCGGCCGGGGCAGCCGCGGGGATGAGCTTCATCCCGCAGATCGGGCAGGTCGACGGCCCGGTGCCGGTCACCTCCGGGTGCATCGGGCAGACGTAGGAGACCGCCGCCGGGGCGGTGTCCTCGCCGTACAGCAGCGGCATCTTCGACACGAACGCCAGCACCTTGTCCGGCTCGCGGTCCAGGTCGGGCCCGATCCGCCGGCGCTCGGCGGTGAGCTCCGGGTCGGTGCGCAGCCTGTCGAACGAGCCGGCCGCGGTGCCACCCCCGTCCGTGGCTGAGGCCACGTTGAAGACGCCGATCTCGTAGGTGCGGTCCGGGGTGCGGTGCTCGAGGACGACGTCGCCCGGGGCGTCGAACAGCACGTCCAGCACCGCCCGCTCCGACGGCGCCAGCAGGACGTCCTCGACGAACGTCTCCCGTTCGTACCGGCCGCTGTCCCCGCCGACCAGCTTCATCCGTGCGCCGCGCAGCGCGACGTCGAACAACCGGGTGTTGGCGGTGTTGACGACGTAGAGCCGCACCACCTCCCCGACCGTCGCCGGTGCCGTGAACGCGGACTCGCCGTTGATCAGCAGGACGTTGCCGAACCGGCCCATCGCGGTGAAGTTCGGCCCGGACCGGGAGAACGCGGCGATGTGACCGTCCTCGACCAGCAGGTCGTCCAGCGTCAGGGTCAGCTCCCGGTCGACCGCGGGCCAGTACCCGGGGTCGGTGGGGTCCACGACGATGGTGCCGTACAGGCCCATCTCCTGCGCGAAGTCCTCGCGCATGTGCGGGTGGTACCAGTAGAAGCCCGCGTCCGGGAAGTCGACGTGGCAGCGGTAACCCCCACCGATCGGGATGGGTCGCTGGGTCTCGTGCGGGACGCCGTCGTAGCGGTTCTCCAGCCGCAGCCCGTGCCAGTGCACGGTGGTCTCGACGTCGCCGTCGTTGCGGACGTCGACGGTGATCCGCGAGCCCTGCGGAACGCGCAGCGTCGGGCCGGGGATGGAGCCGTTGTAGGCCAGCATCCGCAGCTCGGCGTCCGGGTCCCCGCGCAGGGTCTTGCGCACCGGGCCGATCGACAGGCTGTACACGTCCCCGTCGGCCAGCCGGTGCACCTGCGGGCGGGCGACGTCGGGCAACCCCGCCGTCTCGGTGGAGAACACATCGTGGGCGGTCATCGCGTCGTCCTCTGCTCGGAGCCCCGTTCGGGATGGATGAGCCGTGTGCTCGTGGCCGGCGCGACCAGGTCAGCGCGCGGGGGCGGCGGGGGCCGGCGGCGGCGCGGCCGGCATCCCGACCGGGGGCGGGCCGATGGGCTCGACGGGGACGGAACCGGGATCGGCGCCGCCCTGGTCGAGCCGGAAGGGTGGATAGCGGTCGGTCATCAGGGCCACGTATGCGGCCACTCGCACGGCCCAGCGGTCCAGGCCCAGGATGAAGTCGTAGAGCGGCCGGGGGTAGCGGCCGGTGAACAGCAGCGCGATCGCCGCGAAGCAGAGCAGCAGCGAGACCAGGTCGACGCCGATGCCCCAGGCACTGTTCCAGCCGTTGTCGGCTGTCGCCTGGTCACCGATCCACAGACCGCCGCCGACGAAGAGCGACACGATCAGCAGCTGCGGAAGGGCCAGCAGCCACCACTTCACGAGCACCAGCCCGCGGGAGAGCCGCTCGGGGTAGGCCACGTCCAGGTGGGCCGGGTAGTCCGGCACGTCGGCGAGGGTGAACGGCGGATAGCGATCGGTGCCCAGCGCCCAGTAGCCGTAGTAGTGCACCCGCCAGGTCCAGCGCAGCACGCCCACGTTGAAGTCGAACAGCGACCTCGGATAGCGCGCGGTGAACAGGATCGCGAAGAACGCGATCACGCTGACCACGAAGAAGCCGATCCACAGGAAGAACAGCACGACGAGGTGCGGGATCAGCAACAACCACTTGACCAGCCACAGCGCGCGGGAGGTCGACGGGTCCGTCGACGCGTCGACGCGCACGGGGTACGGCGTTCGGTGCTCGGTCATCTCGGACTCCCGGTGTGGGATCGTCGCGGCACGACGGTGAGACGGAGTCTGGTACCGGGGCGTGCACGGGTCATCGGCTCGATGGCGGGGCGTCAGTGGGCTCTTTGACCTAGTGCAGCCGACTGCCCCGCCGTGCCCCCGGCTGCCCGGTCGGTGCCCGCAGCCCGGCGCCATCGTGGTTACGGACGGTCTGTTGCCGTCAGGCAGGGAGCGGCATGATGTCGGCTCTGAGGCGAACCACCGCGCTCCGACCGCGTCACGACGACGCCGACTGATCGGTGCTCACCGCATGGCAGACGGCAGGCAGTCCACCGGCGCTGAGGGGACCCGCGCCGTCGAGCCACGGCCACCCGTGCTGCTGGTGGTCGGCGGCGACCCGCAGGACGTGACCACGACGGCGACGGTCCTGGAGCGCCGCTACGGACACGACTACCGGGTGGCGACGGCCGGTTCCGCCGCCGCGGTCCTCGCCGAGCTGCGGGCCATGGCCCACCGCGGCGAGCAGGTCGCCCTCGTCGCCACGGACCTGCACCTTCCCGACGCCGACGGGGTGGACGTCCTCGAGCAGGCCGCCGACCTCCACCCCGGCATCGCCCGGGTGCTGCTGTTCGAGATGGACGACTGGCACACCCGGATCCCGTTCCGGGAGTTGCCCGAGCTGCAACGCGCCAGCGCCCTCGGCCGCATCGACTTCTGGATGGTCAAGGGGTGGGTCGACCCCGAGGAGTGGCTCTACCCCCAGGTGCAGCAGGCCCTCAGCGCCTGGTCCAGGGCCCACCGGCCGGGCCACGTCGTCTACCGCCTCATCGGGGAGCCGTGGGATCCCCGCTCCCACGACCTGCGGGACAGCCTCACGGTGAACGGCGTCCCGTTCACGTTCCACCCGCTGCACAGCGACACGGGACGGCAACTCGTGCGCGAGCACCAGGTCGACCCGGGACGGCTGCCGGCCGCCCTCCGGCACGACGGCACCGTGCTGCAGGACCCGTCGATGACCGAACTGGCGCACTCGCACGGCATCCTGGTGCGGCCCACGTCCGGCTGCTACGACCTGGCGGTGCTCGGCGCCGGCCCGGCCGGTCTCGCCGCGGCCGTCTACGGCGCGTCGGAGGGACTGCGGACCCTCGTGCTGGAGGTGCGCGCGATCGGTGGCCAGGCCGGCACCAGCTCGATGATCCGCAACTACCTGGGCTTCCCGCGCGGGATCGGTGGCGGCGAACTGGCGCACCTCGCCTGGCAGCAGGCCACCCTGCTGGGCGCCGAGTTCGTGTTCACCCACCGGGTGACGGCGCTCGGCAGCCACGGCGACCAGCACGCCCTCGTCCTGGACGACGGGAGCCGGGTGGACGCGGACAGCGTCATCGTCAGCACCGGCGTCACCTACCGTCGTCTCGGCATCCCCGAGCTGGACCGGCTGGTCGGGGCCGGGGTCTTCTACGGCGCGGCGGGAGTGATGGCGCCGGCCACCGCCGGCGAGGACGTCTACGTCGTCGGCGGGGCGAACTCGGCCGGGCAGGCCGCCGTCCACCTGGCCAGGTACGCCGCCCACGTCGTCCTGCTGCTGCGCGGCAGCTCGTTGGCCGCGGGGATGTCGGACTACCTCGTCCGCCAGATCGAGGCGACCCCCAACATCGTGGTCAGGACCCGCACCGAGGTGGTCGGTGGTCACGGGGCCGGGCGCCTGGAGACCCTCACCCTGCGGGACGTCGAGCACCAGCGGACCCAGGTCGTGCCTGCCGTGGCCGTCTTCGTCATGATCGGCGCCGAGCCCCACACCGAGTGGCTCGCCCCTGCGCTGAGCCTCGACGAACGCGGCTACATCGTGACCGGCCGGGACCTGCCCCCGGCGCAGTGGGCCCTGTCACGTGAGCCCTACCCCTTCGAGACCTCCCGCCCCGGCGTCTTCGCGGCCGGTGACGTGCGGCGTGGGTCCGTCAAGCGGGTGGCCGGGGCCGTCGGGGAGGGCTCGGTGACCGTCGGATCGGTCCACCGGTACCTGACCGGCCTCGCCGCCAGCCGCGCGACCGCCGGAGCACCCGGTGCATGACGTGCGGAGCGGTGGGAGGGCTCCCCTGGCCGAGGTCGATGTCTCCGATGACCGGCGAGCGGCACACCGGCAGGCCACGCTGATGCACGTCGCGGCCCAGGTGGCGCTGGCCGAGTCCCTCGAGGCCACGCTCGACACCGTCGCCCGCTGCCTCACCGAGTCCACGGGCATGACCGCGTGCGCCGCGATCGTCTTCGACGGGGAGCCGGCAAGGCTCCGGGTCGCCGGCACCGCGGGGCTGCCTGCCGACTACGCCCAGCGGTTCCGGGGGGCGCTGGCGGCCGCGCACGAGGTGCTGCCGGCGGTGTCGGCCTTCCGGAGCCGGCGCACCGTCGTGCTGGACCGGTCCAGCGGGGCGCCGGTGCTGGGCATGCTCGAGGACCTGGACGACGACCTGGAGTGGCACAGCATCGCGTCGTTCCCCATGGTGGCGCGCAACCACCCGGTCGGCGCCATCAAGACGTTCTGGCCCGGCCCTCCCCCGGACGGCCCGGAGCTCCACTTCCTCGCGGCCGTCGCCGACCAGGCCGCGACAGCGGTGGACAACGCCCGGCTCCTCGCCGACGCCGCGGCCTCCTCCCGGCGGGACGAGGGGCTGATCGGGGCGGGCCTGGCACTGGCCTCCGAGCTCTCCCTGCCGGCGGTGCTCACGAAGATCGTGGAACTGGCCTGCACCGTCGCTGATGCGGAGTACGGAGCGGTCGGGGTCCTGGGGTCCGACGGGCTCCTGGAGGACTTCATCACCCACGGCATCGGGCCCGAGGACCGCACCGCCATCGGCCACCTGCCCATCGGCCAGGGCATCCTCGGAGCCCTCATCTCCGCTGCCCGCCCCATGCGGTTGGCCCGCATCCAGGACGACGCCCGGTCTGTCGGCTTCCCCCCGGACCACCCACCGATGACGTCCTTCCTCGGCGTCCCGATCACCGTCCGCGGCCGGGTCTACGGCAACCTGTACCTGACCGAGAAGCGCGGCGAGGCGGAGTTCACGGCCGAGGACGAGCGCGCTGTCGTCACCCTCGCGGCGCAGGCCGGCGTGGCGATCGAGAACGCCCGGTTGTTCTCCGAGGCGCAGCAGCGGCTGGCCCTGGAGGCCCGGCACCGCCTCGCCCGTGAGCTGCACGACTCGGTGTCGCAGGCGCTGTTCTCCATGACGATGGAGACGCGGGCCGCGCAGCTGCTACTGCAGCGCGCGGGGCTGCCCGACGACGGGCCGCTCGGCGAGCGGCTCGACCACCTGCGGGAGCTCACGCAGGGCGCTCTCGCCGAGATGCGGAGCCTCATCTTCGAGTTGCGCCCCGAGGCCCTCCAGGAGGAAGGCCTCGTCGCCGCGATCCGCAAGCAGGCCGAGGGGATGAGCGCCCGCACCGAGATCGAGGTGGACCTCCGGTTGCCCAAGAGACGCCTGGCACTGCCCCGCGACGTCGAGGAGCAGGTCTACCGGGTCATCCAGGAGTCCCTCGCGAACGTCGCCAAGCACTCGGGGGCCCGCCGAGCGGTGCTACGACTGCGGCAGCGGCGTGCGGACCGCCGCGAGCTGCTGGTCGAGCTGAGCGACGACGGCGTGGGTTTCGACCCCTCCGCCCGGCAGCCCGGTCACCTGGGCCTGCGCACGATGGCCCAGCGGATGGAGCAGCTGGGCGGCACGCTGGTGGTCGACTCCCGCCCGGGGCGCGGGACCCGCATCTCGGCCACCGTCCCCCTGGCCCGGGGCGAGGCGCGGTTGGGGGTGGGAGCCGAGGTCCGTTCGCCGCCCGGCCGGACATGAGCGGGCCGGAGCCGGGCGCCGGCCCCATCCGCGTCTGCCTGGTCGACGACCACGCGGTGGTGCGCCGCGGACTGCGCGGGTACCTGGCGCTGGTCGAGGACATCGAGGTCGTCGGCGAGGCCGGTGACGGCCAGGCCGCACTGGAGACCGTCGACGCCCTGGTCGCCCAGGACCGAGCACCGCACGTCGTCCTCATGGACCTGCTCATGCCCGGGGTCGACGGCGTCACCGCCACCCGGCTGCTCACCCAGCGGTACGCGGACATCGCCGTCATGGCCATGACCAGCTACAGCGAGGTGGACCGCATCCGCAGCGCGCTGGAGGCCGGCGCAGCCGGCTACCTGCTCAAGGACGCCGAGGCCGACGAGGTGGCCGACGGCATCCGGAGGGCGCACCGCCGGGAGATGCCACTGGCAGCCGCGGTCTCCCGGCGACTGGCGCGGGCGTTCAGCGCGACCGGCCAGGCGGCTCTCGGGACGCTCACCGCCCGCGAGCACGAGGTCCTCGTCCTGGTCGCGGCGGGGCTGTCGAACCGCGAGATCGCCTCCCGGCTGGTGATCAGCGAGCGGACCGCGCGCACCCACGTCAGCAGCATCCTGGACAAGCTGGGGCTCCGCTCGCGTACCCAAGCGGCGCTGTACGCCGTCGAGCACGGACTGACCCCTCCGTCCCCCTCGCCGTAGGCACCGCCGTACGCCGCCCGTCCTACGACACCCGCCGCACCCGAGGCGGGACATCGCGACGATGACGCGGGGGCTCCTCGGTGGTGCGGTGGGCGGTACAGGTCTCCCCCGAGGAGCGCAGCGGTGACGGTGCTGGTGGCCGCGCGAGACGTCCGCGTCCGTCGAGCGCTGTCCGGCCTCGTGGAGCTGGTCGACCACCGCACGGTCAGCAGTGCGGACACGGCCACCCTCGGACCCCCTCTCGACGCCGAGGTCGCTCCCGAACTCGTCGTTCTCGAGGTGGACCGGGGACGCGAGACCCAGGATCTCTCCGTCATCGGGCAACTCGCCGATCGCGGGTGCTCGATCATCGGTGTGTGCAGCGGCGTGACGTCCTCCGCCGCCGTGCTGGCTGCCGGTGCCGCGGTGTGCCTGGACAAGGAGGACGCCGGCTTCGCCGACCGGCTCGCCGAGACCGTCCGGACGATGTCCGGGTCATCGGCAGCGGGTGGACAGCCACAGCGATCCCGCTGCCCGCCTGCCCGTTGACGTAGGTCGAAGAGCCAGGTCCCGCCCGGTCGTCCGCCCGATGAGGGAACCCATGGGTCGGTCACAGACTTCGTTCCGCGTCGGTCGCGCAGCCGGCGCACGACGGGACCGGCCACCCCGTGCGGGCCGCCTCCCGTCGTCGGCAGCACCGTCCCGGCGTCACCGCCGGCGCCCACGGCGGAACGGCGGGGACTGCTGCCCTGACCCGCCGCGCTCAG
The DNA here is from genome assembly GCA_000620205.1 of Geodermatophilaceae bacterium URHA0031. GTDB lineage: Bacteria > Actinomycetota > Actinomycetes > Mycobacteriales > Geodermatophilaceae > Modestobacter. The sequence goes on from JHVP01000004.1 coordinate 371,369, forward strand.
CGGAGAACGCCGTGATCCCAGGAGCTGACATGACATCCGTCCGAGACATCCCGCGACCGAGGGTCGGCGATGCGCCCGCCGCCGCCCGCAGCGTCCATCTCAGCAAGGTCTACGGCGAGGGGGACACGCGCGTCGTCGCCCTCGATGCCGTCGACGTCGAGTTCCCGCGCGGGGTGTTCACCGCCATCATGGGGCCCTCCGGTTCCGGCAAGTCCACCCTCATGCACTGCATGGCCGGGCTGGACGCGGTGACCGACGGCCAGGCCTACATCGGCGACACCGAGCTGAGCTCGCTGAACGACAGACAGCTCACCACGCTCCGCCGCGACGAGATCGGTTTCGTCTTCCAGGCCTACAACCTGCTGCCCACGCTCACGGCGCTGGAGAACATCACGCTCCCGATGGACATCGCCGGGCGCCGGCCGGACCAGGCGTGGCTGACGACGGTCATCGACACCGTGGGCCTGGGCCAGCGCCTGGGCCACCGGCCGAGCGAACTGTCCGGTGGCCAGCAACAGCGGGTGGCCTGCGCCCGGGCACTGGCCAGCCGGCCGGAGATCATCTTCGCCGACGAGCCGACCGGGAACCTGGACTCCCGGAGCGGCGCGGACGTCCTGTCCTTCCTCCGCAGGTCGGTCAAGGAGATGGGGCAGACGATCGTCATGGTCACGCACGACCCGGTCGCCGCGTCCTACTCCGACCGCGTGCTGTTCCTCGCCGATGGCCGGATCGTCGACTCGATGACCTCGCCGACGCGGGAACGGGTGCTGGAGCGCATGAAGGCCTTCGACGGGCAGCCGGAGGCCTGACATGTGGCGCGCGACCGTTCGCAACCTGCTGGCGCACAAGCTCCGCCTGGCGCTCAGCGGACTGGCGATCGTGCTCGGGGTCGCCTTCGTCTCCGGCACGATGATCTTCACCGACACGCTGGGCAGGACGTTCGACGACCTCTTCGCGAGCACGGCCGCGGACGTCAACGTCGAACCGGCCACCGCGTTCGACTCGGGCCTGACCGGGACCGGTGAGGGCGTCGGCACGACGTCCACCGTGCCGGCGACCGTGGTCGACACCGTGCAGGGCGTGGACGGCGTCGCCTCGGCCGCGGGCTTCGTCCGCACGGAGGGCGTCTACGTCCTCGACCGCAACGGCGACGTCCTGGACACCGGGGGTGCACCGGGCATCGGGATCAGCTGGGAGCCGGACCCGGCGCTGTCCTCGAGCACGCTCGTCGACGGCCGGCCGCCGCGCGACGCCACGGAGGTGGCTCTGGACGTCGACTCCGTGGAGAAGGCCGGCTACTCCCTCGGTGACACCGTCCCGGTGCTGACGACGGGACCGCGGGTCGAGGCGGAGCTCGTCGGCACGTTCTCCTTCGGGGACAGCGGGGGCTCGGCCGGGGCGTCGCTGGCCGCCTTCGAGAAGTCGGCAGCCCAGCAGCTGTTCGGCACCCCGGGGCAGTTCAACGGCATCGCCGTCTCCACCGTCGAGGGGGTCACCCAGGAGGCGGTCCGGGACCGCATCGCCGCGGCGATCGGGGACGGCTACACCGTCAGGACCGCCAGCGAGCAGGCCGATGCACTCGCCGGCGACTTCGAGGAGGGCCTCGCCTTCGTCGAGACCTTCCTGCTCGCCTTCGCCGGCATCGCGCTGTTCGTGGGGACGTTCATCATCCTCAACACCTTCTCCATGCTCGTCGCGCAGCGCACCCGTGAGCTGGCCCTGCTGCGCGCGCTCGGCGCCCGTCGCGCGCAGGTCAAGCGCTCGGTGCTGGCCGAGGCACTGGTGCTCGGGGTGGTCGGGTCCACCCTGGGCCTGGCTGCCGGGTTCGGGGTCGCCACCGGTCTGCGGTCCCTGTTCGGGCGGTTCGGCCTCACGCTGGACGGCGGACTGGTCTTCGCGACGGACACGGTGCTGTGGTCCTACGCCGTGGGCGTGCTCGTCACCCTGGTGGCGGCGTACCTGCCGGCCCGACGCGCGGCCAGGACGCCGCCCGTGGCAGCGATGCGCGACGACCACGTCGCGGTCGAACGCTCCCTGCGCCGCCGTACCGTCTTCGGGAGCGTGCTGACGGCGGCCGGCGTCGCTGCGCTGGTCGGCGCCTTCGTGGTCGAGGACGACGGCTCCGCTGCGTCGCTGGTCGGACTGGGCGCCCTGGCGTTGCTGCTGGGGACCATCGCGCTGAGCCCGGTGATCGCCCGGCCGTTCCTCCGGGGCATCGGCGGAGTCCTCCCCCGGTTGTTCGGCACCCCCGGCCACCTCGCCCGGGAGAACGCCGTCCGCAACCCGCGGCGGACTGCGGCCACGGCGTCCGCCCTGATGGTGGGGTTGGCGCTGGTCAGCGGGTTCAGCATCATCGGCGCATCCACCAACGCCTCGGTCGACGGCGCCCTCGACCAGTCGTTGGGAGCGGACTACGTGGTGTCCACCGCCGTCCAGGCACCGTTCAGCGCCGACATCGCCGAGCAGATCCGCGGCATCGACGGTGTCGACGCGGTGACGCAGCAACGCTTCGCCCAGGCGGAGCTGGCCGGGGTGCAGACCTCGGTGAGCGCCGTGGACGCCGGGACGCTGGACTCCGCACTGGCGCTGGACTACACCGCGGGGAGCACCGCGGGGCTGCGCGGCGACGGGCTGATCGTGGACGAGGACACGGCCGCGGCCCGCGGCTGGTCGGTCGGCGATCGGGTCGAGGCGCTGTTGACCAACGGCCGGCGTGTGGAGCTCACCGTCGGTGGGATCTACACCGCCAACGCCGCGCTGGGCTCGGCGGTGATCTCCCTGGACACCTTCACGGCAGCAGGAGGTGAGGCGCTCGACCGCTTCGTCTACGTGCACCTGGCGCCGCACGTGGACACCGCTGCCGTGCGGTCCTCGCTGGAGGCCACCCTGGACGCCTATCCGGTCGTGACGCTCAAGGACCAGACGCAGTTCGCGGACGAGCAGAAGGGCCAGGTGGACCAGATGCTGATGATCATCAACGCCCTCCTGGGGCTGTCAGTGATCATCGCCGTCCTCGGCATCGTCAACACCCTCGCCCTGTCGGTGATCGAGCGGACCCGGGAGATCGGGCTGCTGCGGGCCATCGGCATGGACCGCCGGCAGCTGCGCCAGATGATCCGGCTGGAGTCGGTGGCCATCTCCGTCTACGGATCCGTCACCGAACTGGTCCTCGGCACCGTGTTCGGCACGAGCCTGGTCCAGGCGCTGGCCGACCAGGGCATCTCCCGGCAGGTCGTGCCCTACGGGCGGATGGCCGTGTTCCTGGTCATCGGCGCCGTGATCGGGGTCCTGGCTGCCGTCTGGCCGGCCCGCCGGGCAGCGAAGCTGGAGGTGCTCGACGCGATAGCCACCGCGTGACGCGGGAGGACGGCGGAGGGCCCGGTCCACCGGTCCTGCGCCGTCCTCCGCCCGAGCGGGCGCCGTGGCAGTGCTGGTGCTCGACGGGACCAGGTGCCTCGTCAGCACTCGACGATGTTGAGCGCCAGCCCACCGCGGGCAGTCTCCTTGTACTTGTCCTTCATGTCCGCACCGGTCTCACGCATGGTCGTGATCGCCTTGTCCAGCGACACGTGGTGGCTGCCGTCGCCGCGGACGGCCATCCGTGCGGCGGTGATCGCCTTGACGGAGCCGACCGCGTTGCGCTCGATACAGGGGATCTGCACCAGACCGCCGACCGGGTCGCAGGTCAGGCCGAGGTTGTGCTCGATGCCGATCTCCGCGGCGTTCTCCACCTGTTCCGGCGTGCCCCCGAGCACCTCGGCCAGCGCTCCGGCCGCCATGGAGCAGGCCGACCCGACCTCGCCCTGGCAGCCCACCTCGGCTCCGGAGATGGAGGCGTTCTCCTTGAACAGCAGGCCGATCGCGCCGGCGGTGAGCAGGAAGCGCACCACGCCGTCGTCGGAGAACGTGGGCACGAAGTGGCGGAAGTAGTGCAGGACGGCGGGCACGATGCCGGCGGCGCCGTTGGTCGGGGCGGTCACCACCCGGCCACCGGCCGCGTTCTCCTCGTTCACCGCCAGCGCGTAGAGGGTCACCCAGTCCATGGCGCGCAGCGGGTCGGTGTCGTCCGGGCCGGCCTCCAGCTGGGTCCGCAGCGTCGCCGCGCGCCGGCGGACCTTCAGCCCTCCCGGGAGGACGCCGGTGGCGCGGGTGCCACGCTCGACGGACTCCTGCATGACCGCCCAGATGTGCAGCAGGCCGGCGCGCACCTCCGGCTCGCTGCGCCAGGACAGCTCGTTGGCCAGCATGACCTCGCTGATCGACAGCCCGGTCTCCGTGGTGTGCGCCAGCAGTTCGCCGCCGGTGCGGAAGGGGAACCGGACCGGCGTCGGGTCCTCCACCAGCGCCGGGCGGCCGGCCTCGTCCTCATCGAGCACGAAGCCCCCACCGACCGAGTAGTACTCGCGGCGGGTGAGCTCGGCCCCCTCGGCGTCCAGGGCGCGGAAGACCATGCCGTTGCTGTGGAAGGGCAGCCGCTTGCGCCGGTGCAGCACGACGTCCTCGTCCGGGTCGAACGCGACCGGGTGCTCCCCCGCCAGCAGCAGGGTGCCCTCGTTGCGGACCGCCGCGACCCGCGGCTCGGCGGCGACCGGGTCGACCCGGTCGGGTACCTCGCCCTCCAGCCCCAGGATGACCGCCTTGACGCTGCCGTGCCCGTGACCGGTGGCCCCGAGGGAGCCGAACAGCTCGCAGCGCACTCCCGCGGTGCCCGCCAGCAGCCCGTCGGACCGCAGCCGGGCGGCGAACGTGGCGGCCGCACGCATCGGGCCGACGGTGTGTGAGCTGGACGGCCCGATGCCGACCTTGAAGAGGTCGAAGACGCTGATCGTCATGCCCGCCTCCCCCATGTCATGGAAGCCCATTGGTACATCAGCACGACGGAGACGACATGGCCGGCAGGCGGTCCTCCCTCACCCGCGGATGCGGGTCATCTCCGGGTCGACCAGTGGCTCGGCGGTGACCGTTGCCGGGATGCGGCGGTCGAACCAGCCGATCTCCACGGCCGTCCCGACCCCGGCCGTGGCGGGCAGCCAGGCGTAGGCGATGGGCTTGCCGATCGTGTGGCCGAAGGCGGCGCTGGTGACGTAGCCGGCCGGCCGGCCGTCGAGGTACACCGGCTCGTGGCCCAGCACGACGCTGGTCCCGTCGTCGACCGTCAGGCAGGACAACCGCCGGCGCACGGTGTCCTCCCCGCGGTCGGCGAGCGCGTCGCTGCCGACGAAGGCGCCCTTCTGCTTGCGGACGGCGAACCCGAGGCCCGCCTCGTACGGGTCGTGCTCGGTGGTCATGTCCGTGCCCCAGGAGCGGTAGCCCTTCTCCAACCGCAGGCTGTTGAAGGCCGCACGGCCGGCGGCGATCACGCCCAGGTCCTGTCCGGCCGCCCAGAGCACGTCCCACAGCTTCTGGCCGAACTCGGCGCTGGTGTAGATCTCCCAGCCGAGCTCACCGACGTAGGACAGCCGCATCGCGGTGACCGGGACGCCGCCGATGGTGGCCCGCTTGGCGCGGAAGTACTTCAGGCCCTCGTTGCTGAAGTCGTCGTCGGACACCTGCCGCACGAGGTCCCGGGCCCGCGGGCCCCACAGCCCGATGCAGCAGGTGCCGCCGGTGATGTCGCGGACCTGCACCGAGCCGTCGGTGGGCAGCTGACGCCGGACGTGGTCGAGGTCGAGGTTGCCGTTGGCGCCCACCTGGAAGAGCTGCTCCCCCAGCCGGGCGACGGTGAGGTCGCTGCGGACACCGCCGTGCTCGTCCAGGGCCAGCGTGTAGGTGACCGAGCCGACCGACTTGTCCAGCTGGCTGCTGGTCAGCCGCTGCAGCAGGTCCAGCGCGCCCGGGCCGCTGACCTCCAGCCGCTTGAGCGGGGTCATGTCGTACATCGCCACCGCGGTGCGGGTCCTCCACGCCTCGGCAGCCGCGATCGGCGACCAGAACCGCGCCGCCCAGTCGTCGCGGGCCGGCGGCGCCCACTCCGCGGGCAGTTCGTCGAGCAGGTGCGCGTTGGCCTCGTACCAGTGCGGCCGTTCCCAGCCGGCGGCCTCGAGGAAGAACGCGCCGAGCTCCCGCTGCCGGGCTATGAAGGGGCTGACCCGCAGGTCCCGCGGGGACTGCTTGGGCTCCAGCGGGTGCAGGATGTCGTACACCTCGACGAAGTTCTGCTGCGCGGTCTCCCGCACGTAGGCGTCGGTGAGCTGCACCTCCTCGAACCGGGCCACGTCGCAGCCGTGCAGGTCCAGCTCGCTGCGGCCCTCGACCAGCAGCTGGGCGACCGAGCGGGCCACACCCGCGGAGTGGGTCACCCACACCGCCTCGGCGATCCAGAAGCCGCCGACGTCCGGGGACTCCCCGATGAGCGGCCCACCGTCGGGGGTGAAGGAGAAGATGCCGTTGAACCCGTTGTCGATCTTCGCGCCGCGCAGCGACGGCAGGAGCTCCTGGCTCTGCTCCCACTGCTGGGCGAAGTCCTCCTCGGTGAAGGGCAGCATCGAGGGCATCGCGGCGTCGGTGACCTCGCCCTCGGGCAGGTCGGCCAGGTCGACCGGCATCGGCCGGTGCGCGTAGGAGCCGATGCCCAGCCGGTCGCCCCGCTCGCGGTAGTACAGGTCTCGGTCCTGGTGGCGCAGGATCGGCATGCCGGCCTCGGTGAGCTCGTCGTTGCGGCCGACGAGCTCGGGGACCTGGCCGGTCCAGACCAACTGGTGGGCGAGCGGCAGCAGCGGGACCCGCATGCCGACCATGGCGCCCACCGCCGGGCCCCAGAACCCGGCGCAGGAGACCACCACGTCGGCCGGGATGACCCCGCCGTCCGTGCGGACCCCGGTCACCCGGCCGCCGGCCTGCTCGATGCCCACCACCCGGGTCGAGCCCTGGAACACCGCGCCGCGGGCCTCGGCCCGGCGGGCGAGCGCGACCACCGCGCGGGACGCCTTCGCCAGCCCGTCGCTGGAGACGTACAGCCCTCCGAGGATCTGGTCGCGGTCGACCAGCGGGTGCAGCCGGACGCACTCCTCCGGGCTGAGCACCTCACCCCGGACGCCCCAGGACGTGGCCCAGCCCTGCCGGCGGTGCAGCTCGGCCAGCCGCTCGGGGGTGGTCGCCACCTCCAGCCCGCCGACCTGGTTGAAGCACCAGGCACCGTCGACGTCCAGGCCGAGGAACTTCTCCACGGTGTAGCGGGCGAACTCGGTCATCGTCTTGGAGCCGTTGGTCTGGAACACCAGACCAGGCGCGTGCGAGGTCGACCCACCGGTCAGCGGGAGGGGTCCCTGGTCGACGACGGTGACGCGGTCCCAGCCCCGGGCCGTCAGCTCGTCGGCGAGGTTGGCCCCGACGATGCCCGCTCCGATGATCACCACACGGGGGGTGGTGGACATGACTGCTCTCCCTGCTGCCGGACGATGACGGGGGTGGGGGTGCTCAACCGAGCGGGACGTACTCGAGGCCGGCGTCGAGCAGCCAGCTCGCCAGGTAGCCGGCGAACGAGGAGCGGACCAGGACGGCGAACCCCTCCTCGCCGAGCGAGAGCAGCACGACCCCGGCCTGGCCGAGGGTGGTCTGCGCGCTCCGCCCGGCCGGGAACGCCCGCGGGTGCAGGTCGATCGAGCAGCCCTTGGCGAGCACCTCGCGGGCGCGGGTCCCGCTGATCCGCAGCCCGATCCGCTGCGCGGAGACGTCGACCGCGGTGCCACCGACCGGGCGCAGCTGATCGCGCAGCTCCTCCTCCAGGAGGTGCGGCACAGTGCCGGTGCTGGTGAGCAGCCACTCGTCGGGACCCAGCCAGACCATCCGTCCGTCCGCCGTCGGCGTCCAGGTGTTGGGCGCCGTGGGCAGCGGAGTGCCCCGCACGGCCAACCCCTCGGACGCCGCGGCCGGCACCCGGACGTCGACCATCGCGACGAAGGGCTCGGGCGTGATCCGCACCTCGTCCGGCAGCTCCGCCAGCGCGGCGGCCCACGCCTCGAGGGGGTGGGTGCGCAACAGCTCAGCCATCACGACGGGCTCCTTCCGGGTCGACCAGCACCGATCCGGTGACCTCGACCGGGACGAGCGTGCCGTTGACGGGGACGTGGACGGTGTCGCCGACGCGTTCCCGGCCACCCTTGACCAGGGCCAGGGCGAAGGGACGGGCCAGCTCGGCGCTCCGGTAGCTGGAGGTGACGTGGCCGAGCATCGGGACCGGCGGGGGCGGCAGCTCCCCGTCGGCGACGAACTCCACGATCTGCGAGCCCTCCGGCAGCAGCGTGTGCCGGTCCACGGGCAGCAACCCGACCAGCTGCTTGCGCCGCGGGTCCTGGTTCGCCGGACGGGCGAAGGAGCGCTTGCCGATGAAGTCGGGCTTCTTCTTCGAGACCGCCCAGGCCATGCCCAGGTCGTGGGGGGTGACGGTGCCGTCGGTGTCCTGCCCGATGATCGGGTAGCCCTTCTCGGCCCGGAGCACGTGCATCGTCTCGGTGCCGTAGGGCGTGATGCCGTACGGCCGGCCGGCCTCCAGCAACCGCTGCCAGACCGCGACGGCGTACCAGGGGCTGACGTGGACCTCGAAGGCCAGTTCGCCCGAGAAGCTGATCCTGGCCAGCCGGACCGGCACGCCGTCGAGGGCGGTGTCCCGCCAGGTCATGAAGGGGAACGCCTCGGTGGAGACGTCGACGTCCGGGAACAGGGTGCCGACGACGTCCCGTGAGCGAGGGCCGACGACGGGGAAGGTGGCCCACTGCTCGGTGACCGAGGTGCAGTGCACCCGCAGGTCCGGCCACTCGGTCTGGACCCACTCCTCCATCCAGTCGAGGACCTTCGCCGCCCCGCCGGTCGTGGTCAGGACGAGGAAGCGGTCCTCGGCCAGGCGCAGCACCGTGCCGTCGTCGATGACCATGCCGTCGACGCCGCACATGACGCCGTAGCGGACCGCGCCGACCTTGAGGCTGCTCATCATGTTCGTGTACAGCCGGTCCAGGAGAACGGCGGCGTCCGGGCCCTGCACGTCGATCTTGCCCAGGGTGGAACCGTCGATGATCCCGACGCCGGTCCGGGCCGCGGCACACTCCCGCAGGACGGCGGTCTCCATGTCCTCGCCGGGCTGCGGGTAGTAGCGGGGACGCTTCCACTGGCCGACGTCCTCGAAGACCGCCCCGGCCGCCACGTGCCAGTCGTGCAGCGCGGTGACCCGCTCGGGGTCGAACAGCCGGCCGCGGTCCCGGCCGGCCAGTGCGGCGAAGGCCACCGGGGTGTAGGGCGGCCGGAACGTGGTCGTGCCGGTGTCCTGCACCGGGATCCCGAGCAGCTCGGCGGTGATGCCCGAGGTGAGGACGCCGGAGGTCTTGCCCTGGTCGTGCGCCGTCCCGATCGTCGTGTAGCGCTTGACGTGCTCGATGGAGCGGAGACCGGCGCCGACGGCGCGGGCGATGTCGGCGACCGTGGCGTCGCGCTGCAGGTCGACGAACTGGGTGCGCGCGTGCGCCTCGGAGGTGTCCGGCACCCGCCAGAGCACCAGCGGCGCGGCCGGGACGACCGGCTCGGGGGCCGAGGGCAGCCGGTCGTCCGCGGCCGGCACGATCGCCAGGGCCGACAGGGCCGCGCGAACCACCCGCTGCCCGTCGGCCAGGCAGCCCGCCAGGTCGAGCACCCCGGCAGCCGAGCCGGCGACGGCCAGGCCGTCGAGCTCCTCGCCGGGGACGAACGCGCCGAGGACCTCGTCGTACCGGAGCCGGCCGCGGGCCTGGCTGAACAGGTGCACGGCGGGGTTCCACCCGCCGCTGACCAGGAGCACGTCGCAGGGGATCACGCTGGCGGCCCCGACCTCGCCGTCGGTGAACGGGGCCACCAGCGCGGAGGTGATCCGCTCGACCCCCTCGGTGCCGGTCACGACCGATCCGGACAGGACCCGGATCCCGGCGCGCTCGCACTCCGCACGGCGCTGCGGTGAACCCGCCGGCCGGGCGTCCACGACCGCCTGCACCTGCACACCCGCGCGGGCCAGGTCGAGGGCGGCGTCGTAGGCGCTGTCGTTGGTGGTGAACACGACGGCCTCGCGGCCGGGCAGCACGCCGTAGCGGTGCAGGAAGGTCCGCGCGGCTCGGGCGAGCATGATGCCCGGGCGGTCGTTGTCGGCGAACACGACCGGTCGCTCGTGGGCTCCGGTCGCCACCACGATCGACCGTGCCCGGATGCGCCAGACACGCTGACGCGAGACGCGCCTGGGTGCGGCGGCGCCGAGGTGGTCGGTGCGCCGCTCCAGCGCTAGGACGAAGCCGTCGTCGTAGACGCCGAAGGCGGTGGTGCGCTGCAGGTGCAGGACCTCCGGGTGGCGGGCCAGCTCGGCGACCGCGTCGGCCACCCAGTCCAGCGCCGGGACGCCGTCGACCCGGTCGGTGCCCGAGAGCAGCGAGCCGCCGGCCTCGGACTGCTCGTCGACGAGGGCGACGCGGGCACCGGCGCGGGCCGCACCGAGCGCCGCGACCAGGCCGGCGGGCCCGGCACCCACGACGAGCACGTCGACGTGGTGGTGGACGGCGTCGTAGCGGGCGGAGTCGGGCACGTCGGCCAGCCGCCCCTGGCCCGGCAGGCCGTGGGCCACCAGCCCGTCGAAGAGCTCGACCGTGGAGGCGAGCAGCATGGGCTCCGGAAAGGGCTCCTCGACCTGGACCAGACCGCCCGGGTCCTCGGCCCACGCTGCGGAGATCCCGCGCGGCCGGCCGAGCCGGATGCTCGTGGCGACCTGGTGCTGCCCCGAGGCGAGCAGGGCGGAGGCCAGCGTGTCGCCGGGGTGACCGGTGAGGCTGCGCCCGTCGAAGGTGAACTGCAGCGTCGTGGCACGGTCGATGCGGCCGCCCTCAGCGGTGCGGAAGGGGGTGCTCACGGGGTCACCGGCTTCGGATCGTCGACGCGGTACACCCGCTGGAAGCGGTAGCTGGTGGTGTCACGGACGGCGTTGAACCAGCGGCGGCAACCGGCGCTGTGGTTCCAGCGCTCGGCGAACCGGCCCTTGGTGTTGTCCCGGAAGAAGACGTAGTGGGCCCACTGCTCGTCGGACAGCGCGGCGGGGTCGTCCGGGTAGGGGACGTGTGCCTGGCCGCCGTAGGTGAACTCGACCTCCTCGCGGGGGCCGCACCACGGGCATGCGATGAGTTGCACGGGAACTCCCTGGGTCAGTGGGCCACGGCTGCGGCGCCGTGCTCGTCGACGAGCGCACCGGTGACGAAGCGGTCGAGGCTGAACGGCGCCACCAGCGGGTGGGGCTCGTCGTGGGCGAGGGTGTGCGCCAGGGCCCATCCGATGCCGGGGGTGGCCTTGAAGCCGCCGGTGCCCCAGCCGCAGTTGAGGTAGACGTTCTCGTAGGGGGTCCGCCCGACGATCGGCGAGGCGTCGGGGCTGACGTCGACGATGCCGCCCCAGGTGCGCAGCAGGTGCGCCCGCGCGAACACCGGGAAGAGCTCGACCGCGGCGGCCATCTGCCGCTCGATGATGTGGAAGGCGCCTCGCTGACCGTAGCCGTTGTACGAGTCGACCCCCGCTCCCATGACCAGCTCACCCTTGTGTGCCTGGGAGACGTACACGTGCACCGCGTTGGACATGACCACCGTGGGGTGCACCGGCTCGAGCAGCTCGGAGACCAGCGCCTGCAGGGGGTGGCTCTGCACCGGGACCCGGATGCCGAGCATGTCGGTGAGCACCGAGGTGTGCCCGGCCGCGCAGAGCGCGACCGTGCCGGCCGCGATGTCGCCGCGGCTCGTCCGGACCCCGGTGACCCGGTCGCCCTGGGTGGTGAACCCGGTGACCTCGCAGTCCTGGATCAGGTCGATGCCCGCCTCTGAGGCGCGGCGGGCGAAGCCCCAGGCGACGTAGTCGTGCTTCGCGATGCCTGCGCGCGGCTGGTAGGTGGCTCCGAGCACCGGGTAGCGGATGTCGGTCGAGGTGTTGACGACCGGGCAGATCTTGCGGACCTCGTCCGGCTCCACCCATTCCGCGTCGACCCCGTTGAGCTTGTTGGCCTCGACCCGGCGCACGCTGTCCCGCACGTCCTGCAGGGTGTGGGCGAGGTTGAGCACGCCGCGCTGGCTGAACAGGATCGGGTAGCCGAGGTCCTCCTCGAGGCCCTCCCACAGCTTGAGCGAGTGCTCGTAGATGCCCGAGCTCTCGTCCCACAGGTAGTTGGACCGGATGATGGTGGTGTTGCGGGCCATGTTGCCGCCGGCCAGCCAGCCCTTCTCCAGGACGGCCACGTTCGTGATGCCGTGGTTCTTCGCCAGGTAGTGCGCGGTGGCCAGGCCGTGCCCGCCGCCGCCGACGATCACCACGTCGTAGGACCGCTTCGGCTCCGGGTTGCGCCACAGGGCGTCAGGGTGCTCCGGCAGGTCCGCGCCGGGGATGCGGGGGCTCATCGGACGACCTCCGTCAGGTCGGGGTGGAGGGGCGTGCAGGCCGGGATCGCTCAGCGCGACAGGCGCTGCGTCAGCCACTCGTGGAAGGCGCCGATGTGGTGCTCGGACGGCACGAGCACGCCGCCGTCGGCGTAGGCCCGCGACGACATGGCCGGCTGGGTCCGCTCGCAGGCGGCGAAGTCCTGCTCGTTGACCCGGTGGAACAGCTCGACCGACCGGGACACGTCCTTGCCGGACTCGACCACCTCGTGCGAGTACAGCCAGTCGCACTCGACGATCGTCCGATCGGCCGAGACGGGGAACATGCGGTGGAAGATGACGTGGTCCGGCACCAGGTTGATGAAGACCGTCGGCCTGACCGTGATGGCGTAGTAGCGACGATCCTGGTCCTCGTCGACCCCTGGCAGTCGCTCGAAGCCCGCACTGCCGTCGACGGTGAAGCCCTGGACGTCCTCCCCGAACTTCGCGCCGTGTCCGACGAAGTACTGCGCCGCGTAGCCGTCGGCGAACTCGGGGAGCACCTCGGTGAGCTCCGGGTGGATCGTCGCGCAGTGGTAGCACTCCATGAAGTTCTCGACGATCAGCTTCCAGTTCGCCTGGACGTCGTAGGTGATGCGGCGGCCCACGGACAGCGAGTCGAGGTCGTAGCGCTCGATCGAGTCGACATCACCCAGGCGCTCGACGACGGAAGCCACCACGTCGTCCTCGAAGGACGGCGGCTCCTTCGCCAGGCACACCCACGCATAGCCGAGCCACTCGCGCAGCGCAACGGGGACCAAGCCGTACTCGACGCGATCGATGTCGGGCATCTTGGTCAGGTTCGGGGCCGCGATCAGCTTGCCCTCGAGGTCGTAGGTCCAGGCGTGGTACGGGCACTGGAAGGCCCGCTTGACCGCTCCGGAGTCCTCCGTGCAGATCTGGGCCCCGCGGTGCCGGCAGACGTTGAGGAACGCGCGCAGCTGCCCGTCCCGGCTGCGCACCACGAGGACGCTCTCCCGCCCCACCTGGACCTTCTTGAAGGAGCCGGGTGTCGGCAGGTCGCTCGACCGCACGGAGCAGAACCACATGTCCTCGAAGACGTGCGACTGCTCGACCGCGAAGACGGCCGGGTCTGTGTAGTACTGGCCCGGCAGCGTGGAGATGAGGCTCGCGGGCTGTTCGGTGGTGGTCATACGGCACCTCGGGTTCCGTCGGCGACCAGGGACGCCGGAAGGTGGGCAACGCACGTCTGCGACGAACCACGGAGTCCGCCCGGCGACAACCGCCCTCCGCACCCTAGGGAACTCGTCGCACAGCACGCAACAGTCTGCGTAATGAGAAACAAACTGTTCACGTGCCGCGCGCCACCGGGGGCGAGCCGGCTGGGTGGGCTACCCGAAGAAGCCGAGCCTCCTGCTCAGCTCGTCAGCGCCCGACGCCACCCGCCGGGCGAGCCTCGGGAACTCCTGCGCGTCCATCCGGAAGGACGGCCCCGAGACGCTGAGCGCTGCGATGACGTCGCCATCCGCGCCCCGGACAGGCGCGGCGACGGCACTGAGCCCGACCTCGAACTCCTCGACCGTGGAACCCCATCCTCGCTCGACGATCCGGTCGAGGTCCTCGCTGAGCACCTCGGGATCGGTGATCGTGGCCGGGGTGTAGCTCCGCAGGTCCCGGGAGAGCAGGTCCTTGCGGACGGCGTCGGCGGCGTGGGCCAGGAGCACCTTGCCACTCGAGGTCGCGTGCAGCGGGGTGGCCTGCCCCACCCAGTTGTGCGTGCTCAGGGCCGCCGGGCCGCGGACCTGGCTGACGTTGACCGCGCGGTCGCCGTCCAGGATGGCGATGTTGACCGTCTCCTCCAGATCGGCGGCCAGCACCTGGCAGATCCGCCGCCCCTCCTGAGCGATGTCCAGCTGCGCTGCGGCCGCACCGGCGAGGCGTACGACCCCGAACCCCAGCCGGTACTTCCCCCGATCGACGAGCTGCTCCACGAAGCCCCGGCTCTCCAGCACCGCCACCAAGCGGAAGGCCGTGGACTTGTGCACGCCGAGCTCGGCGGCGATGTCCGTGACGCCGGCTTCTCCGTGAGCCGCCAGGATCTCGAGGACGCTCAGCGCCCGGTCCACCGACTGGACCGCAGCGACAGCGCCCCGCTCCCCGTTCTCACCTTGTGGCGCACCCATGACTGCAGGGTAGGTGCCACCGAGGAGTCCCGGCCCGGTGCTTGACGCCGCCGCGCTTCACGGCCATGCTGTTGCGTCATCGGCCGAGCGTTGCGTGTAACGCAACAGTAATGATCCTGGAGTTCCCATGATCCTGGTCTGCGCCACGACCGCGTTGCCGCCCGGCGAGGCGACCCGAGTCGAGGCCGACGAGCCCATCGCGGTCTTCAACGTCGACGGCGAGTACTACGCGATCGACGACACGTGCACGCACCAGGATGCCTCGCTGGCCGACGGCTGGCTGGACGGCTGCGCCGTGGAGTGCCCCCTGCACGCCTCCTGCTTCGACCTGCGCACCGGGAAGGTGTCCGGACCGCCGGCCAAGACACCGGTCAACACACACCGGGTCCTCGTGGCGGACGGCATGGTCTACGTGGAGCCGGGAGTCGCCGCGGACGGCGCCGCATGAGCCCCACGATCGCCGTGGTCGGGGCCTCGCTGGCCGGACTCACCGCGGCGCGGGCGCTCCGGGACCAGTCCTACGACGGTCGGATCGTCGTCATCGGCGACGAGGTGCACGCCCCCTACGACCGCCCACCGCTGTCCAAGGACTTCCTGGCCGGCACGGCGTCGCTGGACGACATCGCCCTGGGCACGCCCGACGACGCGGACCTCGGTCTGGAGTGGCGCCTGGGAACTGCCGCGGTGGGACTGGACCGCTCCAGCCGTTCGGTGCTGCTCGACGACGGCAGCGGGATCCGGGCCGATGGCGTCGTCCTCGCGACGGGGGCCCGCGCCCGGCGGTTGGCCGGCAGCGACGGCCTGGCCGGCGTGCACGTGCTGCGCTCGCTGGACGACGCCATCTCCCTGCGCGAGGACCTGGCGTCCGCCGGACGACTCGTGGTGATCGGCGCGGGCTTCATCGGGGCTGAGGTCGCCTCCACAGCCCGCACGCTGGGCCTGGAGGTCACCGTCGTCGAAGCCCAGCCCGTCCCGCTCGCCGGCCCTCTGGGAGCCGACATGGGCGCAGCGTGCGCCGCGTTGCACGCGGACCACGGCACCCGCCTGCTGCTCGGGACCGGGGTCGCCGGACTGGTCGGCACCGACCGGGTCGAGGCCGTCGAACTGACCGACGGGACACGCCTGCCCGCAGACGTGGTGGTCGTCGGCATCGGCGCTGCACCCACCATCGAGTGGCTGGCCCACTCGGGTGTGGCCCTGGGCAACGGCGTCCTCACCGACGCCCGGCAGGCGACCAACATCCCCGGCGTCGTCGCGGTGGGCGACTGCGCCGCGACGTGGTCGACCTCCGCGGAGCGGCACGTCCGCATCGAGCACTGGACCAACGCGCTCGAGCAACCGGCCACCGCAGCGGCCACTCTCCTGGGCGCCGGTGAGCGACCGGCGCCCTCCCCCGTGCCCTACTTCTGGTCCGACCAGTACGGGGCCCGCATCCAGTTCGCGGGCTCGCGCCGGGAAGGCGACGTCGCCCGCGTGGTGGAGGGCAGCTGTGCCAGCAGGAGCTTCGTGACCGTCTACGAGCGCGACGGGCGACCCGTCGCCGTCCTGGGGATGAACCAGCCCCGCCTGTTCACGCGGCTCCGCCGACAGCTCCGGTCCACCGTGCCGGCAACGGCCTGACCACCGGGCCGGCACCGCCCCACCCCGCACGCCCGGCAGGGTCCGGGCGGCTCAGCCGACGGCCCCTGGGGTCGTCGGCTCGCTCCCGCGGGCGTCGGCGGCCTCCGTCATGAACTCCAGCTCAGACGCGCGAGACCTCCCGGCGCTGGAGCTGCACGTGCAGCGCCAGCGTCGGGAGGCTCACAGCGGGCCGAGGCCGCTAGTCCCGCGGATCGCGCGGGCGTCCGGCGGGCTCCGACGTGGGCTGACCCTGCGCAGGGATGGACGCCCCGCCCGGCGCCACCACGACGTCGTCAGCCGGACCGGCTGGACGCCGGCCACCCGGCACTGGACCCACCGGAGCCGGGTGCGCCGCCACGTCCGCGTTGGTGGACCCGTCGCGGCTCTCCGGCGGCTCCACCACGAGGACGAACTGGTCGCCGTGGCGCCGGATGCCGTCGACGACGGCCTTCTCGATCGCCACCGTGGCGTAGCTGTCCCGCAGCACGATGGGATCACGCCTGAGGTCCTTGACCAGGCTCACCGCCATCGCCGCCATCACCAGCGCGAACGGCAGTGCCGCGATGATCGTGAGGTTCTGCAGACCGGTGAGGGCCTCCCCGTCGTCCCCCAGGAGCAGCATGATCGCCGCGACCGAGCCCATCACGACGCCCCAGAAGACGACGACCGCGCGACTCGGCTCCAGGGTGCCGCGCTGGGACAGGGACCCCATGACGATCGACGCCGCGTCCGCGCCCGACACGAAGAAGATGGCCACGAGGATCATCACCAGCACCGTCGCCGCGGTGGCCAGCGGGTACTGGTCCAGGACGGCGAACAGCTGGCCCTCCGTGGTGCCCTGGCCGGCGACGTCGACCCCGTCGCGCTGCGCGGCGATCCCGGCCCCGCCGAAGACGGCGAACCACAGCAGGCTGACCAGGCTGGGGACGAGGAGCACGCCGGTGACGAACTGCCGGATGGTCCGGCCGCGGCTGATGCGGGCGATGAACAGCCCCACGAAGGGCGTCCAGCTGATCCACCAGGCCCAGTAGAAGACCGTCCAGCCCCGGAGCCAGGTGGCCATCGCGTCACCGCCGGTGGCCTCGGTGCGTGCGGCCATCTCGCCGAGGTCGGAGAAGTAGCTGCCGACCGCGTCCGGGATCAGGTTCAGGATGAAGATGGTCGGCCCGACGACGAAGACGAACACCGCGAGCACCAGGGCCAGGACCATGTTGGTGTTGGACAGCCACTGGATGCCCTTCTCGACGCCGGAGACGGCCGACGCGACGAAGGCGGCGGTCAGCAGCGCGATGATCGCCACCAGGATCCCGTTGCCGACGTCCCCGGCCCAGCCGAGGATCTCGACCCCGCTCCCGATCTGCAGCGCACCCAGACCGAGGGAGGCCGCCGACCCGAACAGCGTCGCGAAGATGGCCAGGACGTCGATGACCCGACCCGCGGGGCCGGTGGCCCGCCGCTCGCCCAGCAGCGGGATGAAGGCGGAGCTGATCAGCTGTCGGCGCCCCTTCCTGAAGGTGCCGTACGCGATCGCCAACCCGACGACGGCGTACATCGCCCACGGGTGCAGGGTCCAGTGGAACAACGTGGTCGCCATCGCGGTCTGGATGGCCTGGGCCGTCTCGGGCTCGGCCGTGAGGGGCGGCGGAGAGACGTAGTGCGACAACGGCTCCGCGACCCCGAAGAACATCAGGCCGATGCCCATGCCGGCACTGAACATCATCGCGATCCACGAGATCGTGCGGAACTGGGGCCGCTCGTCATCACGCCCCAGCGGGATCCGTCCGTACTTGCCCGCCGCCAGCCAGATGACGAAGAGCACGAAAGCCGAGGCCAGCAGGACGAACAGCCAGCCGAGGTTGCCGGTGATCCACGTGAGAGCCGAACCGCTCGCGCTGCCGAGCCCTGTCGGGCTGATGAACCCCCAGGCGACGAAGCCCAGGGCCATGGCTGCAGCGACGGCGAACAGGACCTTGTCCACGGCCGCATGCCGGTCGGCAACGCAGGCCGGCGGTTCAGCGATGGCCGGATGGGTCCCGGTCTCGGACAGGTCCACGGCATGGACGGTCAGGCGCTCCTCCCCTGCTGCGCCGGCGCGGTCCGATGCCGGGTCAGCTGGGGTGGCCTGGCTGCGTCGACGGGAGGGCGAGTCGGGCCTGCTGGGCTGTTGCTCCATGACACTCTCATCTCTGTTGCGTCATCTGAGACCAACTTCGCATGAGGGAACCAGAGGCCCTGTGCGAGGACAAGAGGCTGCTCTGAGTGTTTACACAGTCCGACTCCAGCGCGGCGGAGCGGTTACGCCTGTGTGACGGGCTCCTACGAGGGGACGGGCCGCTGGGTCAGCTGCGCGCCCGGCTGCCGTGGTGCGCCTCCGGTCCAGATGAGCCTGCGCCGCACCGTCCGCGGCACCGCCGGCTGCGGGACCCTGCAGGTCCGGCACCACGGCCACTGCGGGCCGAGCGACGTGCAGCTGCGCCACCCGCCCCGCTGACCGCGCAGAGCACGACGCAACCGGAGGTCACCGTGACCAACACGCAGCACGGCAAGCGCGGAGGACCGCCCGCCGCCGCCACCGAACGCCAGACGATGAGGGCGGTCGTCCAGGACCGCTACGGCGCTGCCCCGGAGGACGTCCTCCGGATCGCACAGACGGGCCGACCGACTCCCGGTGCCGGCGAGGTGCTGGTCCGGGTGCACGCGTCCAGCGTCGACCGGGGCACCTGGCACGTGATGGCCGGCCTGCCCTACCCCATCCGGCTCGCCGGGTTCGGGCTGCGGCGTCCGAAGTACGCCAACCCGGGTCGCAACCTCGCCGGAACGGTCGACGCCGTCGGCGACGGGGGGACCGGCTTCACGCCCGGCGACGCCGTGTTCGGCATCGGTACCAGCACGTTCGCGGAGTACGCGGTCGCCCCGACGGCGACGATCGCCGCGATGCCGGCCACCCTGACGTTCGACCAGGCCGCCGCCGTCCCGGTCTCGGGGCTCACCGCCCTGCAAGCCGTCCGCGACCACGGACGCGTCCGGGCCGGGCAGGCGGTGCTCGTCGTCGGCGCCTCGGGCGGGGTGGGCACCTTCGCCGTGCAGCTCGCCAAGGCCTTCGACGCCGAGGTCACCGGTGTCTGCAGCACCGGCAAGGTGGACCTGGTCCGGTCCCTGGGCGCCGACCACGTCATCGACCACACCCGCGCCGACTTCGCCGACGGCCGGCGCCGCTACGACGTCATCCTCGACATCGGCGGCAACGCCCGGCTGGCGCGTCTCCGGCGGGCGCTCACCCCGCGGGGGCGGCTGGTCATCGTCGGCGGAGAGACCGACGGGCGGCTGCTCGGTGGCGTCGACCGCCAGCTCCGGGCGATGGTGCTGTCCCCGTTCACCGGTCAGCATCTCGGCACCTTCGTCGCCTCGGAGAACTCCGCCGACCTGATGACCCTGCGGGAGCTCCTGGAGGCCGACCGGCTCACCGCGGTCGTCGACGAGGTCTACCCGCTCGACCAGGCCGCCGCAGCCATCCGGCACGTGCTGGACGGCAGGGCCCGCGGCAAGGTCGTCATCACCGTCCCAGAACGCCGGGTTCAGGGGTCTCCGCTGGAACACCACGATGGGAACCAGCGATGACGACGAGCGTGCGCCCGGCTGAGCGTGGGGACCGACGACGGTGACCGAGCCGCCGCCCGCTCCCCGACGCTGCCACCGTCATGACTAGGCCCTCGTCGGCGTGGACCAGCGCACTCACGGCCAGGACGTGGGGGGCGCTGGCGGTCGTCGGCCTGGTCATCGCCTTCTCGCTCAGCTCCACCCTGGTCAAGCGTGCGGAGTCCCCTGGCGTCCTGCTCGCGTTCTGGCGGCTGGTCACGGTCAGCGTCGTGTGGAACGTCTACCTGAGGTACACCGGTCGACGGGTGACGGTGCAGCACGTGCGCCAGGCCCTGGTCCCCGGCGTCTGCGTCGGCCTCAACCTCACCGCGTTCTTCGCCGGTGTGACGCACAACAGCGTGGTCAACGCCGCGCTGATCGGTTCGCTGGCGCCGTTCCTCATCGTGCCGTTGGGAGCCTGGTTCTTCCACGAGCGCAACCGTCCGCCCGCTCTGCTGTTCGCGCTGGTGGCCTTCGCGGGTGTGGGCCTCGTGTTGTCCAGCGCCCCTCCGGGAGGTGACGCGTCCATCCGGGGCAACGTCCTCGCCGTGCTGGCCATGTTCCTCTGGACCGGCTACGTGGTGACGACGCGGCACTTCCGCAGGGACATGGACGTGGCCACCTTCATGGCGACGATCAGCCCGATCGCGGCTCTGGCCGTGCTCCCGCTGGCGATCGCCCAGGGGGACGTGTTCGGCCTGAGCGGCACCGGATGGACCTACATGCTGGTCCTCGCCCTCCTGATCGGGGTGGCCGGCCACGGGCTGATGGTGTTCGCGCAGCGGACCGTCCAGATCGGCACGATCGGCATCGCGCAGGTCGTCCAGCCTGCCCTGGCGGTCGTCTGGGCGTTCCTGCTGCTGGGCGAGGGACTTCGTGGTCGGCAGGTCATCGGTGTGGCCATCGCCCTCAGCGGGCTGCTGGCCTTCCTGGTGCTGAACCAGCGTCGCTTCGGAACACCCCGGAGGGAGGTGCCGGCGGGGAGCACCCCGTGACCCCGGGACTGCGGACCTCGCTCAGTCGACCGCCTCGACCGCGTGCGCGTCGGTCCGGTCGCGGTCGGTGATGAAGTGCGAGGCGACCGCCATGCGCGCATCGGCCTCCGCCCCGAGGCCGTGGGCCCTGAGGTCATCGCCGGCAACCGCCGCGATGCGGGCGAGCGCGTCGAGGGCGAAGACCTCGACGTGCGCCTCGTCCATCTCCCGGGCGCCTGCGAGGACGGCCTCGAGACGTTCCCCGGCTCCGGGAACGCGGTCGACCGCGTCCATCGCGGCCAGCAGGCACTCGCCGAGAGCAGCCTGCTCTCCCCCACCGACGTCGCGATGCCACGCCGCCGCGGCCTCGAGTGCTGCCCGTGCTCGCGCGGTCTGCCCGAGCGCACGCAGGACACGTCCCAGGTGGACCCGGGCCAACGCCGCCAGCCGCACGTCACCGGTGGCCTCCGCCTTGGTGATCGCGAGATCCAGGGTGACCGCGCCGGTGTCGTAGTCGCCGGCCTGGCACCGCGCTCTGCCGAGGCTCGCGACCTGGTACGCCTCCGTCTGCAGGAAGCCGAGACGCCGGGACGTCTCGGCGGCGCGGGCGAGGTGGACGACGGCGTCGTCGAAGCGGTGCTCGATCCGTGCCAGTTCACCGAAGGCCGCCTCGCTGCGGACGTGCAGCCACGGGTCCTCCACCGCTCCCAGCCAGTGCTGCACCTGGTCGAGAGCTGCCACGCTGCGCTCCACGTCCCCCGCCGAGATCGCGGCCCTCGCCGCGAAGAGGCAGCAGGCGGCCTGGTCCCAGGGGCGATCGAGCCCGCTGTAGAGATCCCGGCTGCGATCGGTCAGCTCCATCGCCCGCTGGAACTCGCCGTGATGCGACACCACGTAGGCGAGGTAGTAGCAGCAGCGGGCTCGCAGATCGACGTCGAGGACGCTGTCGGCCAGCTCGGTGGCGGCGGCGATGTGTTCGCGAGCCAGGTCCAGGTCACCGGTCGAGGCCTCGATCCACGCCGCCAACAGGAGCGCGCCGGCCCGCGCTCGGGGGTGGCCGGTGTCCCCGACCGCGTCGAGGGCAGCCAGGATCCGCTGGGCGCCTCTGCTGTCGCCGAGGACGACCCAGGCCCACCCGAACCCGTTGACGACCTCCAGCGCCAGCGGCGGGTCGTGCGCGGCGCTCCAGGCCAGTGCGGCGTCGATGTTGGCGCGCTCGACCCGGGCGAAGGCCAGGTGCTCGGCCTGGCGGCTGCTCCGCACCCCGTCGGTCGAGGACCTGGCGGCCTTCGCGAACCACGCGGCATGGGCTGCGCGGGCCCGTCCGGACACCCCGGCCTCGTGCATCGCCTCGAGTGCGAACGCCCGGATGCTGTCGAGCAACCGGTACCGGACCTGATCGGGCTGCACCGGGTCGGACCGCGGGGTCGTCGGGACCTCGTCGTCGACGATCAGGAGCGAACGGCTCGCGAGCCTGCCCACCACGTCGATCGCCGCGGCTGGCGGCACATCGAGCGCTTCGAGGACGAACTCCACCGCCGCCAGGGACGCACCGCCCGCGAACGTGGCGAGGGCCCACAGCCCGCGCTGGTCGTCAGGGAACAGGAGCTCGTAGCTCCACCGGATCGTCGACCTCAGTGACCGGCGCCGGTCCGGTCGGCGACTGGCGGGATCGCTCAACACCGCGAAGCGGTCGTCCAGGCGCCGGATGATCTCAGCGACCGACAACGTCCTGGTCCGGGCCGCAGCCAGTTCGATGGCCAGCGGCAGGCCGTCCAGCGACCGGCACAGGTCGAGAACCGCGTCATCGGACGCCATCAGCGCGTGCGTCCGGCGTTGTGCGGTGGCCCGACGGGTGAACAACGTGACAGCGTCGGGCAGCGCCAGGGGTGCGAGCTCGAACACCGCCTCCCCGTCGACGTCGAGGGGTACCTGGCTGGTGCACAGGATCCGCAGCCCCGGGACGGCGTCGAGCAGGCGGACCGCGAGGGCCGCAGCCTCGTCCACGACGTGTTCGCAGTTGTCCAGGACCAGCAGCGTGGCGGTGCCCTTGAGACGCTCGACGAGGGCGGCTTCGCCGCCGACGACGGCCACCGCGGCGAGCACCGTGTCCAGGACGTCGTGCGCGGTGACCGCAGCCTCGAGCCTCGCCAACCAGACGGCACCGGAGCCGACGAGCGTCGTGAGGGCCGGCTCGCGCCCTGCTCCGATGGCGACTGCCGTCTTCCCGATGCCCCCGGGCCCGACGATGTCGACGAGCCGCTCGTCGGCGAGCAGGTCGATCACCGCGGCCACGTCCCCCTCGCGACCGACGAGCTCGGGGGACATCGACGGCAGGTTCGAGATCGGCCCGGTCACCGATGCCCGTCCCGCGTCGGGGATGCCCAGTGACTCCTGCTGGGTGAGGATCTGCGCCTCGAGCTGCTGGAGTCGGGGTCCGGGGTCCAGGCCGAGCTCGTCGGCCAGCTGGTCCCTGACCCGCTGGTAGGTCGCCAGTGCATCGGCCTGCCGTCCGGCTCGGTACAGAGCGGTGATCAGCAACTCCCACAGACCCTCGTGGAACGGGTAGGTCGCCACCGCTGCTTCCAGCTCACCGATCACGTCAGCGACGTCTCCGAGCCGCACACGCGCCGCGGCGTGGGCCTCGACGAGCCCCATCCGCGCCTGCTCCAGCCGGACCCGGTACGGGAGGACCCACTCGCCGTCGCCGGCCGCTGGGAGCACGTCACCGCGGTAGAGCCTCATCGCCGACGCGGACAGGTCGGCGGCACCGCGGTCGTCCCCGGCGTCGAGCAGGTGCGACACGGTCTCCGTCTGGTCGAGCACGGCGAGCGCATCGACGTCGGACGGCTCGACGGTGAGCGCGTAGCCGCCGCCGCTGCTGGCGATGACCGCCGGATCACCGAGGGCTCGACGCAGCTTGGCGACCTTCGACTCCAGCGTGTTGCGCCGGGTGGTGAGGGCACCTGCGGCCCACAGGTCGTCGACGAGCCGATCGGCGAGCACGATCACCCCGGCTTCGAGGGCGAGGCGCACCAGCAGCTCGGACGTCTTCCCGCCCGGCACCGGTACCGGCGTCCCGTCGCGTCTGACCTCCAGCGCACCGAGCACCGAGATGCGCAACACGACGTGAGCGTACGACCGGGCCGGCGGGCGATCCGGTCCTCGCGCCGCCCGATCAACGCGGAGACCAGCGACCGCTCACTTCGTCTGCGCCCGTTCCTCGGAGCGGGAGAACGCCCTGGACCGGAGCCGCCCCGGAGGACCGGGACGGTCGAGCGCCTCCGATGCGATCCAGGCAACCACCAGGGTGCCCGGGAAGGAGGTGAGGTGGTCGCGCGCCAGGGCGTCGACGAGCTCGCTGTCTCCCGCCAGATGGGCACGGGCGATCGCCACGACCTGCCGGTCCCGGGTCGTCGCCGCGACTGTGTCGGCTCGTCGGAGCCGATCCGGTTGCCGTTCCAGCAGCGCCGCCATGGTGATCACGAGCGGATCGTCGCTGGTGTCCGCGTGCGTGACGATCCACGAGATGGCGGCCGTGTCACCGCCGATCGCCTGTCGAACAGCTGCGTCGACCCCGCATCCGGTCATGGCCCGAGCCTCCGCGTCGATGCTGTCCCGTCGCTGACACCGGCGGGATGCCCCGGTGCGACGACAGTCAGGAACCCGTCAGCGCGGCCGCGAACGATCTGTGCCACCGAGCGAACCGCTCGCGTCGACCCTGGGAGGTACCCGTGACCATCACGAGTGAAGGCGACCGGCTGACCCGGATCACTGGGGGCTCGTTCGTGACGGGCGCGCTGGCGTTCGGTGCGGCGGCGACCGTGCTGTCGTCGACGTTCAACTGGCCGGACGTCCTGCGGGAACCCGCCGGTGTGGTGCTGCCGGCCTTCGTCGCCGGCGGCTCGAGCCTGGTCTGGACCTGGTTCGCCACAGCCTGGACCTACGCGATCCTCATCGTCCCGATCGTGCTGCTCCCTGCCGTCCTGGGACGGCGCAGCGACCCGGTGCTCCGGGTGGCGACCTTCGTGGGCGCCACCTCGGTCGTGCTGTCGCTGATCGGGTTCCTGCGGTGGGTGTTCGTCGTCCCACCGCTGGCCCGGTCCTACACCTCCGGCGACGACACCACCCGGGCAGCCGTGGATGCCGCGTGGACCGCCCAGCACCAGTTCGGCGGCGCACTGCTGGGTGAGCACCTGGGCCAGCTGCTCGCCATCGCCTGGTCGGTCACCCTCAGCGTGGTCATCCTGCGTACCCACGTGCTCCCCCGCTGGCTCGGCGTCACCGGGCTCGTGGTCAGCGCGCTGTACCTGACCAACCAGGGCGACATCCTCGCCACCGCCGTCCCCGGCTTCCCGGTCTGGGACCTGGGTGGACTGGTCGGCAGCACCAGCTGGGGGCTGTGGGTCGCCGCCCTGGGTGTCGTGGTCCTGCTGCGGCCCGCCCAGGCCGCGAGCGCCGCACCGCGCCGCGACGTCCCCATCCCCTCCGCGACCGTTCCCACCCCCCGCCTGCCGGCCACCGCCGGCGTCAGGAGCTGACCGTCATGACCGGACACGTGCAGGCCCGGACGCCCTCCCTCCGCTCGTGGATGCTCTGGACCGCAGGCTTCCTCGCCTTCCCCATCGCCGGCCTGGCCGGCACCGCCGTGGCGGGCCGCGTCGACAGCCCCCTCGCCGCGCTGTCCGGTGGAGCGGTCGCCGGGCTCGTCCTCGGCGCCGGGCAGACGCTGGCCAGCCGAGGCCGGCTCGATCTCCGGAGGTGGGTGCCCGCCACGGCGATCGGCATGGGGCTCGGTCTGCTCCTGGGCGCCGCACTCGTCGGCTACGACACGGCCCTGGGCGACCTCGTGCTGATGGGCGCCCTCACCGGCCTCGTCCTCGGGCCCGCCCAGGCGCTGGCGCTGCCCCGGGGCACCCGCCTGCGCTGGACCTGGGCCGCCGCGGTACCTGTCCTGTGGGGGCTGGGCTGGGCCGTGACCACCCTCGGCGGGATCGACGTCGAGGAGCAGTGGACCGTCTTCGGCGCCTACGGCGCGATCACCTTCTCTGCGCTGTCGGGCCTGCTCCTGCTCCAGCTGCTGCCCGATCGCGCCGCGGCACGTTCGGACGCCGCACCCTCGTCGGCTCAGGTGACGGCATGACCGCCGCGGCGCGGCACGTCGTCTTCGGCACCGGAGCGATCGGCCTCGCGGTCCTGGACGCACTGCACCGCCACGGCGAGACGGCCCGGCTGGTCAACAGAACCGGGCACGCCAGGGTGCCCGAGGGCGTGGAGGTGGTCGGCGGCGACGCCCGGGACCCGTCGTTCGCCACCGCGGTCGCGGCGGGGGCCCAGGTGGTCTACCAGACGTTGAACCCGCCCTACGCGGAGTGGGCCGCTCAGTTCCCGTCGCTGCAGGCCGGGGTGCTCGCCGCTGCCGAGGCGACAGGTGCCCGCCTGGTCAGCATGGAGAACGTCTACATGTACGGGCGCCCGGCCGGGCGCCCGCTCACCGAGGACCGCGCGTACGACGCGCACACCTCCAAGGGGCAGCTGCGCGGCCGGATGGCCGGCGACCTGCTGGCCGCGCACGACGCCGGACGCGTCGAGGTGGCCATCGGCCGGGCCTCGGACTACTTCGGGCCGCGTGGCGGCGCCCAGTCCAACCTGGGCGACCGGGTGCTCCCCGCCGCCCTGCGGAGGAAGACCGCCACGGTGCTCGGGGACCCCGACCAGCCGCACACCTACACGTACATCCCCGACATCGGCGAGGGCCTCGCCGCCCTGGGAGTGCACCCCGACGCGCCGGGCCAGGTGTGGCACCTGCCCAACGACCCACGGACCCACACCACCCGGCAGCTGGTCGACATGGTCTACCGGCACGCCGGTCAGCCGCACGGCAAGCTCCGCCGCCTACCACCTGTGCTGCTGCGGAGCTTGGGCCTGGTCAACCCGACCATGCGCGAGCTCGTCGAGATGCAGTACCAGTTCGACGAACCGTTCGTCGTCGACAGCAGCAAGATCGCCGACGAGCTCGGCGTCGAGGCCACCCCCGTCGAACAAGCCCTCGCCGACACCCTCCAGGAGTACCGCCATGGCTGACACCGACATCGTCTGGCCCGTGGGCACGACCGCCGAGGACCCGGCCCTCGCGGCCCGGCCCCTCGTCTTCCACCCGAAGGGCTTCCTGGTCGCCATCCTCCCCGGCCCGGCTCAGGCGGACCGGGCCGCGACAGCACTGCGCGGCGCCGGGTTCGCCGACCGGGAGCTGAGGATCTTCACCAGCGAGCAGATCCTGGCCGACAACGCGCGCTACACCGCGCAGCACAGCGTGCTCCGCCGCGTCGCCGCCCTCACCGACGACCAGGAGACCCTCGACCTCTACCTCGGGCACGCCCGGGACGGGCGCTCCGCCCTCTGGGTCCACGTCACCGACGACGACGGGGCGAACCGCGCGATCCGTGGCCTCGCCGGCTGCGCCGCCCTGCACATCCGGCACTACGGCCACCGCAGGCGGACCGATTTCCGCCTCCAGCGCCCGAGCCGCTGAGCTCCACCCCCGGCGGAGGGGCACGTCGGCGGCGCGGCGGCCGCCTTGAGGAGTCGGGAGGCGGTGACCGCAGAGCCGATCACGACGAGCGCGTCCTGCGCGTCACTGCGCCCGGTCGAACAGGCCGGCTTCGTGTCCGATCGCGCGCGGACCGGTGGGCCCGAGCCTCGTGGTCATCCGGCGCCTCGGTCCCGGCTGTCGACGTCGGCCGCATCCAGTGTCACGTGCTCGATGCGACCGGACGAGTGCGGGCCGTGGCGCAACTCGATGCCGTTGGCCGGGAAATCGTCAGCGTGGGCCCGCGCCTGGGCTTGCGCCGCGGGCTGCGGTCGCGGACGGTTGCGGACGTGGACCCCTTCCGTGGCCTGGGGATACCCGGCATCCCGGGGCTCGGTGACCTGCTGTCGCTGCTGCAGAAGCAGACCGAGGCGCTCGCCCAGCTGCCGCGCACGCTGACCGACCTCAATCGGACGATCGGCGAGCTGACCGCGGCCACCACGCTGGCCCGGGAGACGATCGAGTCGACCCAGCGCATCACCGAGCGCCTCGAGGGTCTGGTCGAGGAGCTGCAGGAGCCGGTACGGGCGCTCAAGCCGGGTCTGGAGCGGGTGGGCAAGGTGCTCGACGACCCCGCCGTCGACACCGTTCCCGAGACGCTGCGGCGCATCCACGACGACCTGATGCCGCTCATCTCCGGGCTGCGCGCGGCGCAGACCCGGGTCGGGTCGGTCACCGACGTGCTGCGGCGCCGCCCGCGCTCCGGCGACGCACAGGACAGCTGAGCACCGACCGTCCGCAGCCGACCCGGTCGCGGCGCCGCCCTCCCAGGGCCTGTTCGTGGCCTCTCGAGGCGAGCATGCTCCGGGCTCATGAACGTCGATGCAGATCGTCGCTCCCCGCCGTGCGCGCTCGTGATCTTCGGCGCGTCCGGTGACCTGACCGCGCGCAAGCTGCTGCCCGCACTCGAGCGGCTCTCCGGCTACGGCGCCCTACCGCCAGAGGTGGCGCTGGTCGGCGTCGCCCGCACTCCCATGACCGACGCCGAGTTCGGCGATCTCTGCCGTCGCAACGTCCCCGGGCCGGTCGAGCCGCGCTGGAAGGAGCTCGCGGCCACTGCCCGGTACGTGCACGGCGGCTACGACGACCCAGCCACGTACCAGCGCCTGGCGGAGGTCATGGCCGAGTGCGACCACCGCCACGGGACTGCGGGCAACCGCGTCTACTACCTCGCAACACCACCCCGGCTGTTCGGGCCGATCGCGATCAGCCTCGGCAAGGCGGGGCTGTCCACGCCGGCCGGCGACGGGTTCGTCCGCGCGGTCGTCGAGAAGCCGTTCGGCTGGGACGAGGCCAGCGCCCGGGGACTCTATGCGGAACTCTCCTCGGCCTTCTCGGAGGAGCAGATCTTCCGGATCGACCACTACCTCGCCAAGGAGACCGTGCAGAACCTGCTCGCCCTGCGGTTCGCCAACTCGATCTTCGAGCCGATCTGGAACCGGACCTGGGTGGACAACGTGCAGATCACCGTCGCCGAGACCTTGGGCGTCGGTGAGCGAGGCGGCTTCTACGAGACCACTGGCGCGATGCGTGACATCGTCCAGAACCACGTCCTGCAGGTGCTCTCCCTCTTCCTCATGGAACCGCCCACGTCGTTCCACGCAGAGGCGATCCGCGACGAGAAGGTGAAACTGCTGCGCGCGATCCAGCCACTCGACGACGAGGCGGAGATCGCCGCGAACGCGGTCCGCGGCCAGTACACCCGCGGCGGCACCCGCGACGACCTCATGCGCGGGTACCGGGACGAGCCCGGGGTCGACCCGCTGAGCGCTACCGAGACCTTCGTGGCGATGCGCCTGGAGGTCCAGAACTGGCGTTGGACCGGTGTGCCGGTCTACGTGCGCACCGGCAAGCGGCTACCGGCGCGGGTCACCGAGGTCGCCATGGAGTTCCGCCGCCCCCCGCAGCTCCCGCTGTTCCCGGGCACGGCCGAGCGGCTCGATCCCGACGCCCTCATCGTGCGCGTACAGCCTGACGAGGGGCTCAGCCTGCGGTTCGGCGCGAAGGTCCCGGGGCACGCCTTCCGGGTGCAGAAGGCGTCCATGGACTTCTCGTACGAGAGCTTCGAGGAGCAGTCACCCGACGCCTACGAACGAGTCATCCTCGACGCACTGATCGGCGACCCCACCTTGTTCATCCGCGCCGACGAGGTCGGGCGGTCGTGGCGCATCGTCGATCCCGTGATGCAGTGCTGGGCCGCCGACGATCGGCCCATCCCGCTGTACCAGGCCGCCACGTGGGGGCCGCCGGAGGCCACCGCGATGATCGCGCGCGACGGCAGGAGCTGGCGTCACTCGAGCTGACCGCGGGCCCGGAGCGCCGCCCTCCCGTGGATGCCGGATCGAGGAGGCCGAGGACGCCGACGACACGTTCCCGGCGCTGGCCTCACGGCCGCGGCCCGAGGAGGTCGTCCAGCACCTCCAACCCGAACGCATAGCCCCGGACACCCGCGCCGGCGATGACGGCCTGCGCGAGGTCCGAGAGCAGGGAGGTGTGCCGGAACGGCTCGCGCTTGTGCACGTTGGTGATGTGCACCTCGACGAAGGGCAGTTCCGAGGCCGCCACCGCGTCGCGCAGCACGACCGAGGTGTGCGTCAGACCAGCGGCGTTCACCACGAGGCCGGCATGCGTGCCCCGTGCTGCATGCAGCGTGTCGATGAGCTCACCCTCGTGGTTGCTCTGGAAGCAGTCGACGTCGAGCCCCAGCTCATGGGCTCGTGCCCTCACCAACGCCTCGACGTCGCGCAGGGTGTGCGTTCCGTAGATCGCTGGCTCACGGGTGCCCAGCATGTTGAGGTTCGGGCCGTTGAGCACGAGGACCCGGGGCCGATCGGGGCCGCCCATGGCGAATCTCCTTCTGTAGTCGTGCGGTGGGGGTCGAGTCGAGCGCAGGCGCGCACCGTGGCCGATCGTCGACCGTGATGCCCCGCCGAGGACAACGCGACGACCGGATCTCCGGCACCCACCGCCGGGGGCGCCCGACGGCGTCAGTCGACCCGGACCGCCCGCGACTGCCGGTGCGCCGCCATCCGGACCGGTGCGTCGGCGCTGCCGTAGCCGTCGTACCCACCCAGCCGCTGCACCACCTCGAAGAACACCCGGTCACCGAGCACCAGGGTGGCGAGGTGGAGGTAGCCGCCGCGCTCGTCCTCGTCGTACATGAGGCCGTACTCACGGACCGCAGCGAGGAGCTCTGGTGCCGGCTCCAGCCGGGCGTCGAGGTCGTCGACGTAGTTGGCCGGCACCGGCAGCAGGGGCGCACCGGCCGCCTTCAGCCGGCCGGCGGTGGTCACGATGTCGTCGGTGGCGAAGGCGACGTACTGGGGGTCCGGCACCGCCGGTGACCAGCCGCCGCGCCGCAGCGCGGAGACGCTCAGCGCGAGCCGGACCGCGCGGCCGGGCCCGGTGACCGCGCGACTGCGCACCAGTCCGAAGGGAGCGGCGAACTCGGTCACCGCCTGGGGCGCCAGGCCGAGCACGGCGCGGTAGAACAGGCCGGCTTCGTCGAAGGCATCGAAGGGCTGGGTGAGGCCGACGTGGTCGATGCCGATCAGCCCCGCGTCGCCCCCGTCCGCCGTGTCGGTGGGCAGGAAGTCGGCCAGCCACCCGCCGGGTCCGGTCCGGGTGAAGAAGACCTGGCTGCCGTCGGGCGCCTCGACCGCCGACAGGTCCGCCTCCGCCGTGCCGCGGTCCCGGGGCAGGACCGGCGCGTGCAGGGCCTCCGCGCGGGCGGCGGAGGCGGCGGGGTCCACGCTCTCCAGCCCCAGGGCGGTGACCGCGGCGATGCCGGCGGCCGACGGCCGGACGACCGAGGCGTTGAGGAGCACCCGGGCGCGCCCCTGCTCCCACAGCTGCACCGGCTTGGACCGGTGCTGCCCGGTGTGGGCGAAGCCGAGCCCGTGCAATGCCCGCGCGACCTGCGGTCCGGAGACCCCGTCGACGCCGAGCTCGACGAAGGCGTGCCCGGTCAGCTCGGGAGCCGCGGGGACGGCGGCCGGACCGGGCAGCTGCTCCTCCAGCCACTGCAGCGAGCGGATCGCGTCCACGGCCGTGCGGGCCGGGTCCGACTGCCGGAAGACGTCGTTGAACACCTCGAGCGAGAGCGGCCCGGCGTAACCGGCGTCGAGCACGCAGCGCAGGAAGCCGGGCAGGTCGAAGGCCCCCTGGCCGGGGAAGAGCCGGTGGTGCCGGCTCCACTGCAGCACGTCCATCTGCAGGTGCGGTGCATCCGCCAGCTGCAGGAAGAAGAGCTTTCCGGCCGGGACGTCGGCGAAGCCGGCCGGGTCCCCGCCGCGGGACAGCACGTGGAAGCTGTCCAGGCACAACCCCAGCGCCGGGTGGTCTGCCCGGGTCACCGCGGCCCAGGAGCGGTCCCAGGTGGAGACCTGTCGGCCCCACGCCAGTGCTTCGTAGGCGATCCGCAGCCCCCGCTCGCCGGCCCGCCCGGCCACGGTCGCGAGCTGTTCGGCGAGCTGGTCCAGGTCGGCGACGGCGTCGTCGGACACGGAGGAGCAGACCAGCACGGTCGGGACGCCCAGCTCGGCCATGACGTCGAACTTGCGGTCCGCGCGGCGGAGGTTGCGGGCGAAGCGCGCGGGGTCGGTGGAGTCCAGGTCCCGGAAGGGCTGGTACAGCTCGATGCCCAGACCGAGGTCGGCGCACCGGGCCGCCAGCTCGCGGGGGCGCCACGGGGAGGCGATCAGGTCGGGCTCGAACACCTCGATGCCGTCGAAACCGGCACGGGCTGCAGCTGCGAGCTTGTCCTCCAGCGTGCCGGACAGGCAGACCGTCGCGATGGACCGGCGCACGGTCATCCGGTCAGCCGACCCGGGCGTCGGGAACGGGCTCGCCGACCAGTTCGGTGAAGTGGGCGAGCATCCGGTCGGCGTCCGGCTCCACGTCTGCGAACAACCGGAACGCGTCGACCGCCTGGTAGACGGCCATGCCCCCGCCGTCCAGCACCCGGCAGCCCGCAGCCCGGGCGGTGCGGACCAGCTCGGTCTCCAGCGGGCGGTAGACGACGTCGGCCACCCACAGCGGGGGCCGCACGAGTGCCGCCGGCACGGGCAGGCCCGGGTGCGCAGCCATCCCGGTGGGGGTGGCGTGCACCAGGCCGTCCGCAGCCGCCAACGCCCGCTCCAGCTCCCCGAGGTCACCGCTGGTCGCCCGGTCCGGGGTGAAGCGCGCCGACAGCGCGTCGGCCAGGGACCGGGCGCGGTCCCCATCGACGTCCAGGACGGTCAGCCGACCCACGCCGAGGGTGAGCAGCGCGTGCGCGACGGCCGCGCCGGCCCCGCCCGCGCCGAGCAGGACGACGTCGTCGAGGGCCACGTCAGGCAGCCCGCGGTCGAAGGACCGCGCGAAGCCGGACCAGTCGGTGTTGTGCCCGATCGCCCGCCCGTCCCGGAAGACCACCGTGTTGACCGCACCCAGCGCCGCGGCGTCGGGAGAGAGCTCATCGAGGTGGCGCAGGACGAGCTGCTTGCAGGGGTGCGTCACGTTGAGCCCGTCGAACCCCGCCAGCCGGGTGGCGGCCAGCAGGTCGCCCACCGCCTCCGCGGGCAGCTGGAGGTCGTCGAGGTCGAACCGCCGGTAGAGGTAGCGGATGCCGAGCTGGTCAGCCTCCCGCTCGTGCAGCGGCGGGGTCAGCGACGGACCGATGCCGCTGCCGACCAGGCCGACGAGGACGCTGCGGGAGGGTGGGGTCACGAAGGCCTCCGGCTGGTAACCAGTTGGTGAGTTGTGACTCCAGAGGACCACACGGCGCGCGCCGGCGCCAGCCCCGACGCGCACTGCGTCACACCGGACGCGTCAGGAGCCGCCCATCCGCCGGGCCCGCGCGCGGGGGTGCTCGAGCATCTCGTCGACGAGCGTGTGCAACCGGCGCAGCCGCGGCGCGGGGTCCTCGGCCAGCAGGCCCTGGGAGTCATCGCCCCCCAGCGCGACCGGGACGTGCGGCGGGAGGGTGGCCAGCAGGCCGGCGGCCGTCCCGTCGGACGCCGCCACCTGCCGGGCGCTCAGCCGGACGTAGCCGAGGTGCTCCCAGACCAGCTCGACGGCCTCCTCGACCTGGTCGGCCGTCGTCGAGGTCGCTGCGACGTCCAGCACCAGCCCGCCCCGGGAGGGCGCCACCACCTCGAGGGCGTCGGCGAGCAGGTCGAGCCGGTCGGCCGGTACGGGGGCGAGCAGCGGGCGCAGCCGGTAGGGCCGCGCCTGGTCGGCCAGCTGTCCGAAGAGGTCGACCCGCTCGGCGAGACCGCGCCCGGCGGGCGTGCTGGGGGCGGCGAAGCGTGCGGTCACGAACTGGGCACCGAAGCGCACCCCGAGGTCGAGGACCCGGCCGTGGGCGGCGTGCACGTCGTCCGCGGGCAGCGGGCCGTCCAGGAGCACACGGCCGACGTCGAGCACCGTCACCCGGGTCCGCAGCAGCAGGTCGACCAGGCGAGCGAGGTTCCGCTCGCCGGTCCCGCCCGACCACCAGTGCTCGACCTCCTCGGTGGCTCCGACGTGCAGGCCCACGGAGTCCCAGCCGGTGCCGGGCAGCAGTTCGGTCAGCTCCAGCGCGTCGCGGGGATGGACGACGGACTGGTGGACGACCATGCGGTTCACGGCGTGCCGCCTCTCTGCGCCGGACGGCGCCCGGGTGCGGTCCGCGAGCGTACTGACGCCCCCTCCCGCCCACCGCCCTAGGCTCGGTACGTGACCGCACAGCCGTCCGACGTCGAGGCAGACCACCGCGATCCCGCCGCGGTCGGCCCAGGCGAGCGGACCCGGGACGCCGAGCGGACCAGGGCCGACATCCTGGCCGTGGCGACCAGCGAGTTCGCCGACCGCGGTTATGCCGGTGCCCGGATCAACGAGATCGCGGACAAGACCAGCACCACCAAGCGGATGATCTACTACTACTTCGGCGGCAAGGAGCAGCTCTACGTCGCCGTCCTGGAGCAGGCGTACAGCCGGATCCGCAGCCTGGAACAGCAGCTGGACGTCGAGCACCTCGACCCGGTGGAGGCCATCCGGGAGCTCGCCGGGCTCACCTTCGACCACCACGAGTCCCACCCGGACTTCATCCGGCTGGTCAGCATCGAGAACATCCACCACGCCGAGCACATCGCGCACTCGGAGGTCCTCTCCGGGCTGGCCAACCCCGCGGTCGACGTGCTCGGCACCATCCTGGAGCGGGGCTGGACGGCCGGTGTGTTCCGGGACGACGTCGACGCGCTGGACGTGCACCAGGTGATCAGCGCGTTCTGCGTCTTCCGGACCGCCAACCGGCACACCTTCGGGGCCATCTTCGGCCGGGACCTGCTCGACCCGGCCCAGCGGGACCACCAGCGACGGATGCTCGGCGACCTCGTGGTCGCCTACCTGACCGCCGGCTGACCGGCCCCGGACGGCGCCACGCCGTCCACCTGCGCCTTCGCGGTCGCCCGCTCTCTGCTGGGCAGCGCACGCTTGACATCGTGACCGCCATCACCTCACCATCTGGTACGTAACCAGTTGGTACATACCGCTGGAGCACCAGCCCGAGAAGGGCGGGCGTGCCGAGCCGGAGACCCCGGACCGCACGCACAGCTCTGCAACGCCGCACCGCTGACCGCACCGGGAGCACCCCGGTCGCCCACCCCGCAGGGACGCCGGTCCCTGCCGCTGGCCCCAGGAGACCTCCATGAGCACGACTCTCGAACCGGGCGGCACCGCGCCCGTGCACGTGCCCCGCAAGGCGGCGCTCGCCAGCTTCGTCGGCAGCGCACTGGAGTACTACGACTTCTTCATCTACGGGGCCGCCGCCGGCCTGGTGTTCCCCGACGTGTTCTTCCCGGACAGCGACCCGGCGACGGCCACCCTGCTCTCGCTGGCCACCTTCGGCGTCGCCTACGTCGCCCGGCCGATCGGCGCGGTGATCATCGGTCACTTCGGCGACAAGCTGGGCCGGAAGAAGATGCTGGTGCTGACCCTGCTGATGATGGGCGTCTCGACGTTCGCCATCGGGCTGATCCCGTCCTACTCCTCCATCGGGGTGGCCGCCCCCGTCCTGCTGGTCCTGCTCCGTGTCCTGCAAGGGCTGTCGGCAGCCGGTGAGCAGGCCGGCGCCAACTCGATGACGCTGGAGCACGCTCCGGACCGCCGGCGCGGCTTCTTCACCAGCTTCACCCTCGAGGGCACCCAGGCCGGCCTGATCCTGGCCAACCTGGTCTTCCTCGCCGTCGCCACGCTGCCGGAGGACCAGCTGCTCAGCTGGGGCTGGCGGATCCCGTTCTTCCTCTCCGCTCTCGTCGTCGCCGTGGGCTACTGGGTGCGCCGCTCGCTGCCCGAGACCCCGGAGTTCGAGAAGGAGAAGGAGGCCGACGAGGTCGCGAAGCTGCCGGTCGCGGTGCTCTTCCGCGACCACTGGGCCTCGGTGCTCCGGGTGGTCCTGTGCGCCCTCATCTCAGTCGTCAGCACCATCATCGGCACCTGGTCGCTGGCGCAGGGCACGAGCGACGAGATCGGCCTGGAGCGGACGACGCTGCTGTGGATGGTGATCCTGGCCAACGTGGTCGCGCTGCTGTCCCTGCCGCTGTGGGCGGCGCTCTCCGACCGGATCGGCCGCCGGCCGGTGTTCGTCTTCGGGGCGCTGGGCTCGGCCGTGCTCGCCTTCCCGTTCCTGTGGGCGCTGCAGCACGGCAACGTCGGGCTGGTCTTCCTGTTCGGCATCCTGCTGTCCGGCGTCACCTACTCGGCGGCCAACGGCATCTGGCCCTCGTTCTACGGCGAGATGTTCGACACCAAGGTCCGGTACTCCGGTACGGCGATCGGCACCCAGGTCGGGTTCGCCCTCGGCGGCTTCTCCCCGACCATCGCGGCGGCGATCGTCGGCACCGGCCCGGGCGGCTGGCTGCCAGTGGCGCTGCTGACCGCCGGTGCGGCGACCGTGGCCGGCCTCTGCGCGCTCACCGCCCGCGAGACCGCGCACGTGCCGACGGCGGAGCTGGGCACCCGGCGCGATACCGCACGGGACCGCGCGCTCACGCACGCCTGATCCGTCCGTCTGCGGGCCCCGGCCGTCGCCGGGGCCCGCAGCCACATCCACCCTCCGGAGGTCCAGGTGTCCCTCGTCGTCCCCACCGGCTCCGGCCCCGTCACGGGCCGGCTCGCCGGGAACGTGCGCAGCTGGCGCGGCATCCCGTACGCGTCCGCCGACCGCTTCGGGCCGGCCGGACCCGCGCCGTCCTGGTCAGAGCCGCGGGACGCCACCGCGGCCGGCCCGGTCGGCGTCCAGGTCACACCGGGCGGGACCCTGACCGGCACCGAGGACTGCCTGACCCTCGACGTGTACGCCCCCGAGCACGTGGACGCACCCCTGCCGGTGTTGTTCTGGGTGCACGGCGGGGCGTTCCAGACCGGGGCGGCGGCCGACTACGACGGCTCGGTACTCGCCGCCGCGGGACCGGCGGTCGTCGTGGCGGTGTCCTACCGGCTCGGTCCCTTCGGGTTCCTGCAGCTGGGCACCGCCGAGGCGCCCGACCCGAGCCCGGCCGTGACCGACCTGCTCGCCGCCCTGGACTGGGTCCACCGCGAGGTCGGCGGCTTCGGTGGGGATCCCGACCGGCTCACCCTGGTCGGCCAGTCGGCCGGCGCGAGCCTGGTCTGCGCGCTGCTGGCCACCCCGGCCGGGCGGCAGGCCCGAGCGGCGGTCGCGTTGTCCGTGGGTGGCCCCGTGCTCGAGCCGGCAGAGAGTGCGGACGTCAGGGCGCGGGTGCTCGGGGACCTGGGCGTGGCCCGCACCGATCTCGCCGCTCTGCGGTCCCTGCCCGCCGACGCGGTGATGGCAGCCGCGGCGCGGGTGGCTCGGAGCTCCCGGCGGCAGCGGCTCGGCGGCGTGCTGTGGGGCCCGGTGCTGGACGGCGTCGTCCTGCCCGCCCAGCTGGCCGACGTCCTCGGCTCGGGCGCGCTGCGGGACACGGCGCTGTGGTTCGGCTCCTGCCGGGACGAGATGATGATGTTCCTGCAGCACGGGTCCGAGGACGCCGTCGCGGTCGCCCGCGCACGGGTCGGCGGCGCGCGCTTCGACCGGCTGCTCGAGGTCTACACGGCCACCGCCCGGCCGGGCGAGGACCCGGTGCAGGCGTTGCTCACCGACGAGATGTGGGTCCAGCCGGCCTGGGAGCTGGCGCACGCCCAGGGCGCTGCCGGTGGCCGGGCCTGGCTGAGCCGCTGGGACCACGCGCCGGGTCTGCCGCCGTTCGACGTCCTCGGCCCGACGCACGGCGCGGACAACGCCTGCCTGTGGGCCCACCCGCCACGCTTCGTGGAGCGCCCGCTGCTGGCCCGGCCCGCCGGCGACATGACGGACGCCGACGAGGCGGTGACCGCCACGCTGCACGAGGCGATCCTCGGCATGGTGCGCGCTGGCACCCCCGCGACCGGTGAGCTGGCGGACTGGGCGCCGTACGAGCCCACCGCCCGCTGCACGGCCGTCTTCGACGCGGTCCCGCGGATCGAGTCGGACCCTGCCGCGCAGCGGCGACGGGCTTGGACCGCGCCCAGCTCTGCCCCGGCGGCTTGGTGAGATCTGACCCCCTGACGCCAGGCGGGTTGATGCTCGAGCGACCCCGGGACCGTGGCCGACGTACCGGTGGGGGTGGACCGTCACACACCCCGACCGGTGCCGATCTTCACCAGGTCTCGCATCGACGCGTCGGGCAGGTAGGCCCTGGTCAAGGCGATGCCGATGCGCGCGAGGTCTCCCTCGTCGCGGTAGGCGAGGTACAGGGGTTCGTACCGGGGGCTGAACTTGGTCTTGAACGCGTGCAGCGACCGGAACCCGTAGTGCGGCTCCATGACCGCGCCGAGCAGGTCCAGCAGCCGGTCGACGGCGGCTCCTTGCCCGGAGGCGTCCGCATGCGCCAACGGAGCTCCGGAGAGCGACACGAACTCGGCGTGCTGGGCCTGGAACGCCAGGCAGGCCGAGGCGATCAGGAACTCCGACACCGGCCGGAAGCCGCCGCTCCGACGACGCGTCACGTCCAGCGTCCATCCGCGGACCGCGCCCCCGGCCGCGAACACCGGCAGCCACGAGGTGACGCCGTGCACGCTGCCGTTGCCGTCGACCGCCAGCCCCACGCGGACGGCGGGGTCCATCGCCTCGTCGATGCCGCCGAGGGTGAAGCCCATCTCGGGCAGGCCCTTGTCGCCGACCCACTGCTCGGAGATGGCCCGGACCTGGGCGCGCACCGCCCACGGCTCCTCGGCCAGCGCGACCTCGCGGTAGTCGATCCCCTCCTTGGCTGCGCGGTTGAGCGCGGACCGGATGTCCTGCCACTTCCTGCCGCGGAACTCCAGGCCGTCGAGGTCGATGACGGTGTCGTCAGCGACGCGGACGCGCTGCCAGCCCCGGTCGACGGCCAGCGCAGCGGTGTCCGCGGTGACCGAGAACAGGCACGGCACGGTCCCGGTGCGCTCGCACATCTCGGTGAAGTCGCCGATCGCGACGGCCTGCCGTTCCGGCGGGCCCACCGGGTCGCCGAGCGCGACGGCGACCCCGGCATGCCGCTGGTAGGCGACCACGCTGTCACCGGTGCGGAACCAGGAGTTCTCCGGCCAGGTGACCATCCACGACAGGTTGCTGCCGCCGTACCGGAGGAGGAGGTCCCGCGCGACCTCCCGGTCCGTTCCCTCCGCCGCCGCGCGCCGGCCCAGCCGCCGCTGGGACGGCGCTCGGAAGGCCCGCCGCGCGACGACGAGGAGGACCAGCTCGCCGAGCCACAGCGCTCCGCCCGCGACCGCCAGCGCCGTCCCGGGCAGGTCGCCGAACAGCTCCTCGCGGAGGAGCAAGGTCACCGCACTGACCACGTTGAGGACGCCGAGGGCGATCGCGCACCACCACGCCCACCGGCGTCCCTTCCGCAGCCCGTTGAGGACCACTGCGACCACGGCCACGTCGAGGGCGACGTCCCACCCCGACGGCTGCGCCTCGCGGCCGGGGCCGAACAGGCCGTGCGCGGGAGACAGCCAGAGCACCACCTCGGCGGCGCCGATCAGCGCCAGCCCGGTGGCCACGATCAGCCGCCACTCCCGGCGGGTGACCGAGAACCGGCCGCTGCCGCCGACCGCGTGGTCGCCGACCAGCAGGCGGCTCAGCGGGAGGGCGAAGGCGACCGCCCAGAAGTGCTCGAGGTCGGCGAGCGAGCCCTGGAACAGGAGGGAGACGGTCACGAACAGGACCAGGCCGGCGCGCACCCGTAGCCGCCACGGTGAGCGCATCGCCGCCGTCGCGACGGCGATGCAGGCCAGCGCGCCGGCGGAGAAGCCCACGTCCCGGGTCCGGGCCAGCTCCTCCGCCCAGTGCCAGCCACTGTGCCGGAGGGTGAGGAGGGTGGCGGCCGCCGCCAGCACTCCGACCAGCTGACCGGCGATGCAGATGAGTGCCGCCCGCCGGGTGCCGAGCCGCCACTCGGTGAAGCCGACGAACAGCAGGAACGACCCGATCACGGGGAGGTAGAAGACCGGGGACAGCGCCAGCAGGGACCCGGTCAGCGGAGTCCACCAGGCCCCTCCGGTCAGCGACGGGAGCCCGTAGGCGACGTCGGGGAACCACGTCCGCTCCAAGATCGGGGTCCACAGCGACCCGGTGGCGATGCCCACGACGAGGACCACCAGGACGACGGCCGTCGTGAACGGCACCGTCCGGACCACCGTGGCGAGGGCTCCACGGTGGCCTGGATCCCGTCTCCGCGCGACGCCGGACGTGTCGGCATCCGACCAGGCGACCCGGCGGAGCAGACGTGGCAGGCCGGTGCGGCCTTCTCCTGCTGGTGGCTGGGCCGCCGGTGTGTCACCCCGGCGTACCCGCACGTCGTCCTGGTCCGTGGGTCCAGCTCTGGCAGTGACCTTCCGGGTGCTCATCGCCGTCAGCCTCCGGTCGGGCGGGCCCGGCCCGCGGCCAGGAGCGGATCGAGCGGGCAGGGCCCCGTTCCGCCGCGATCCCGATGATGGTGACAGGGCCACGCCCGCCGAGGGGTGGATCCATCGCGCGCGAACCCCGCCCTGACGGTCGTGTCGGGTGGCTCGCGCGCGCCAGGGACGGCGTTGCCAGCGGCGTCTCGGGCGGTTGACCGGTGTCGAGCGCGAGGCCACGATGACGAGGCCCAGCGCGGCTCCGGCCGATCTGCCGTGCGCCGGTCCCTAGCAACAGGGGAGCTCATGAGCAACGCAGAGACGATCACGGTGCCCCATCTCGGCACCTCGACCATCGGCTACCAGCTCGGCAAGCCCTACGACGCCTCGCTCCCGACGCTGGTCATGGTCAACTCGTTCACCACCACCGTCGAGCTCTACCGGCCCCAGTTCGCGGACGAGAAGCTCACCGCAACCGCCAACCTGCTCGCTCTCGAGCCGTACGGCCACGGTCGGACCCGCGCCTCCTACGAGCAGTTCACCTACTGGGACTCGGCCGTCGCCAACCTGCAGGTCCTCGACGCGCTCGGCATCCCCGAGGCGTTCGTCCTGGGCACGTCGCAAGGCGGCTGGGTGGCTGCCCGCATGGCCATGCTCGCCCCCCGCACCGTGAAGGGCATCATCCCGCTCGGCACCTCGATGGACTCCGAGAGCCAGCGCAGCCGCGACGTGGGGTGCTGGGACGGGATCGGCTTCTGCGCGCCGGCCATCGCCGCACTCGCCGAGAGTGTCGGTGATGACTGGGTGATCCCGATCGAGCTCGTCGACGCCGTCCTCAAGGAGGGCTTCGGCGAGGACGTGCCGCCCGAGGAGCGCGCGTTCTGGCATGCGACGCACCAGGAGAACTACGCCGGCGATGCGGGGCGCGAGCGTCTCCGGATCAGCACCATCAACCTGAGTGACCGCGACGGCTTGCACAGCCGGCTGGACAGCGTGCGGTGCCCGGTCCTGTGGATGCACGGCACTGCCGACACGGTCTACTCCGTCGCGAATGCCGAGGACGAGATCCAGCGCTTCGTCAACAGTGCCGACGCCGAGCTCCGCGTCGTCGAGGGCGGCCGGCACTTCCTGAGCGCCTCGGACCCCGACGACGTCAACGCCGCGACGATCGAGTTCATCAACCGCTGGAAGTAGCGGCAGCCCCCTGCCCTGCTGCGCACGAGCACGTACGCGGAGAGCCGAAGGGCGGTTCCCTGACGGGCGAGGTCCGTGCCCGTGCCACGCGGGCACGTCGGAGGCGACCGCCCGGTCCGGAGGAAGCGAGCGGCGCTGTCGGACGCGTCTCGCTCTCCAGGCAGTGGACGACGCCCGTCTCAGTTGGTCATACCTCTGACCATGACGACCCTGTCGCTGGCGGATGCAAGAGCTCATCTCTCGCGGCTGGTCGCCCGAGTCAGCGGCCAGCACGAGCGCGTCTACGTGACCGTGCACGGGAAGCCGTCCGCCGTTCTCCTGGCAACAGAGGACCTCGAATCCCTCGAGGAGACCATCGAGATCCTCGCCGACGCCGACACCATGCGCCGTCTGCACGCCTCGGATGACGAACTCGCTCGCGGTGACGTCGAGACCCAGGACGACCTCGAGGCCGCCATGCAGCGCCGCCGCGCCACACCATGACCGAGGACCAGGACCGCCACGTCCTGGCCATCACCCCCACCGCGCGCCGCCAACTCACCGACCACCTGCCCGAGGCGGTCGCGACAGCCGCCTACGCGTTCACCACCGGGCCACTGCTCGACAACCCCCACCGCGTCGGCAAGGAGCTCCGCCCTCCCCTGGACGACCGGCACAGCGCTCGCCGCGGCACCTACCGCGTCATCTACCGCATCAACGACCAGAGCCGGACGGTGACCGTGGTCGACGTGGCCCATCGACGAGACGCCTACCGGACCTGACCGGCAGCTCCTGTCGAGCGCTGGTTGCGACAGCAGACGAGGTTCCGCCACGACGTGCCGGTGCGGACTCTCGGCGCCGCCCCCGGGACGAGCCGGCGCCCGACGACAGCGACGTCCCAGCTCCAGCCGGCCGCAGCCTGCCCACCCGAACGCATCAGCGCCGCTCCACCCCACCGTGCCCGCACCCGGGCTAGGCCGACCCCGCTGGCGCCAGCACCCGCAGGTCGTCGGCGAACCGGAGAGGCGCCCCCGTGAGCTCCTGGAGCCCGTCGCCGGTCAGCCCGTCGACCAGTTCGCGGACGAGCAGCCCTGCGGGCGTGACGTCGAGGACGGCCAGGTCGGTGTAGACGCGGTCGACCACGCCGGCAGCGGTGAGCGGGTAGGTGCATCGCTCCAGCAGCTTCGGCTCGCCGCGGGCCGTGGTGTGGGTCGTCAGCACGAGGATGCGACGGGCGCCGACCGCGAGGTCCATCGCGCCGCCGACGGCCGGCGGGTAGTGCTCGTCGTCGGTCGCCCAGTTGGCGAGGTCGCCGTTCGCACCGACCTGGAAGGCGCCGAGCACCGAGATGTCCAGGTGCCCGCCGCGCATGATCATGAACGAGTCGGTGTGGTGGAAGTACGCGCCGCCGGGCAGCAGCGTGACCGGTTCCTTGCCGGCATTGATGAGCTCGGGGTCCTCCTCCCCTGGTGCCGGTGCCGGGCCGACGCCCAGGATCCCGTTCTCGCTGTGGTAGATCACCTCGCGGTCCTCGGGTACGAAGTTCGCCACCAGGGTCGGCAGCCCGATGCCCAGGTTGACGTAGGACCCGTCGGGGATGTCCTGGGCCGCCCGCCGGGCCATGTCGGTGCGGGACAGACGCTGGACGGTCACCGGGCGCCGCCCGGCTCGATGCGCACGACCCGA
This sequence comes from Geodermatophilaceae bacterium URHA0031, assembly GCA_000620205.1. Lineage (GTDB taxonomy): Bacteria > Actinomycetota > Actinomycetes > Mycobacteriales > Geodermatophilaceae > Modestobacter. The sequence goes on from JHVP01000004.1 coordinate 414,462, forward strand.
TCGACGAAGACCCCGGGAGTCACCACCACCTCCGGGTCGAGCTCCCCCAGCTCGACGAACTGGCGCACCTGCACGACGGTGAGCGCGGCGGCGGCCGCCATGGTCGGGCCGAAGTTCCGCGCCGCGGAGTGGTAGGTCAGGTTGCCCCACCGGTCGGCGCGGTCGGCCTTGATCAGCGCGACGTCCCCGCGCAGCGGCTCCTCGAAGACGTGCCGCCGGCCGCCGATCACCCGGACCTCCTTGCCTGCGGCGAGCAGCGAATCGGCTCCGGCGGGGGTGAAGAACCCGCCGAGCCCGGCCCCCGCGCACCGCATCCGCTCGCTCAGCGTGCCCTGCGGCACCAGTTCCAGCTCGATGTCGCGAGCTCGGTAGAGCTCCTCGAACCAGATCGACCCCTTCGAGCGCGGGTAGGAACAAACGATCTTCCGGACCCGGCGCTCCCGCAGCAGTGCGGCGACGTCGGTGTCACCGCTGCCGGCGTTGTTGGTGACGACGGTGAGGTCCCTGGCCCCCTGCTCCAGCAGGGCGTGGGTCAGCTCGACCGGGACGCCCGAGTTCCCGAAACCACCGATGAGGACGGTCGCGCCATCGCGCACCCCGGCGACCGCGGACGCCAGCGACGGGACCCGCTTGTCCAGCACAGCGCCCCCTCGGACCTACGTCGGACGTCCGGCGCGCGGGTCGCGCACGTCGTAGGGAGAGTACGAAGAGCAGGTCCCGCCGCGCGCGCCGGCTCGGTCGTTCCTCAGAAGTCCGTGGCCCGTGGCCGCGCGACGGGCCGCCGTCAGATCCACCCGTGCCGGCGGGCGACCTCGACGGCGGCGTGCCGGTTGGCGGCGCCGAGCTTGGCGGCGGCGGCCGAGAGGTAGTTGCGCACCGTCCCCGGCGAGAGGTGTGCTCGGGCGGCGATCTCCTCGACCGGCGCACCGCCAGCGGCGAGCTCCAGCACGTCGGCCTCGCGGGGGGTCAGCGGGCTGTCACCGGCGCTGATCGCCTCGGCGGCCAGCTGAGGGTCGACGTACCTCCCGCCCTGGTGCACGGTACGGACCACGTCGGTGAGAACTGAGGCGCTGACGGTCTTGGGCAGGAACCCGCGCACGCCGGCGGTCAACGCGCGCTTGAGGTGTCCGGCGCGGCCGTGCCCGGTGACGATCACCGTCGCGCAGCCCGGCACGGTGGTGGTGAGTTCCGCGGCGACGGAGATGCCGTCGCGGTCGGGCATCTGCAGGTCCAGGACGGCGACGTCGGGGTGGTGCAACCGGGCCATGGCCAGCGCCTCGCTCCCCGAGGCGGCCTGGGCGACGACGTCGAGGTCCTCCTCCAACGCGAGGAGGGCAGCCAGCGCCGTGCGGATCAGGTTCTCGTCGTCCGCGAGCAGCACACGGATCATGCCGTCACCACGGCCGGCAGGACGGCGGTCAGCTCGAAGCAGCCGTCCTCGCGGGAGGCCGTGAGCCGCCCGCCGACGGCGTCCAGCCGCTCGGCGACGCCGGTCAGGCCGTTGCCCCATCGACGGTCCGCCGGCTCGACGGCGCCGTCGTTGGCCACCCGGAGCTCCGCCTGGCCGCCGGCGGAGTCCAGGGTGATGGTGCAGGTCGACGCCCGGCTGTGCCGTAGCACGTTGGTCACCGCCTCCCGCACCACCCATCCGAGGGCGACCTGGACCGCAGCCGGCAGCAGGGCGGCTTCCTCATCGCCGCTCACGGTGCAGGACACGCCGGCGGCGCGGAGCACGGAGCGGGCGCCGGCCAGCTCGCCCGGGAGGCTGGCGCTCCGGTAGCCGCCGACGACGCCCCGCATCTCCTGCAGGGACTCATCGGCGATCCGGCTGATGTCGGTGACCTCCTCGGCCACCTCGGGCCGGCCCCGCCGCACCAGCTCGGCGGCCAGCTGACCCTTGACCGCGATCGCCGAGAGGTTGCGGCCCATGACGTCGTGCAGGTCGCGGGCGAAGCGCAGCCGTTCCTCGGCGACGGCCAGCCGGGCCCGCACGTCCCGGGCGCGCTCCAGCTGTGTGACGACGTCGAACACCCACACCGAGAAGCGGAAGGACAGCGCGGTGGCGGTCACGGTGACGCCGAACACGGCGCCGAGGGCGAGTGCCTGGCCTGGTGCACGCCCGACACCGACCAGCACGGCGGCCACCAGGACGCCGATCCCGGCGCCGCCGACCGTCAGGGTCCGGGCCGGCCACACCGTGCTGCAGGCGATGAGCACCATCATCGGGGCCAGCGCCACGGCCCACGGCACCACAGAACCCGCATCGCTCGCGTCCGGGACCGCGGCCACGCCCGCGCCCGCCGTGGCCAGCGCCGCCGCGACCGCGCCTCCCAGCAGCCGTGGCGGAAGCCGCTCGTCCTGAAGGGAACGGGCCAGACCGGCGCGGGCGAGCAGCAGCGTCGCCACCGAGACGGTGATCGATCCCAGGAGGAACGCCGCCGCAGCGAAGGCCGGGGGGCCCGGCGAGGACCCGACGACCAGGAGCGAGACCAATGGGGTCAGAGCCAGGACCGAGTAGTACGACCAGCGGGTGTACAGCGCGATCCGCTGCGGGTCGGACCGTCCTGCCCACCAGCCTGCGACGCTCGGCACGGGGACCATGCTCCCGCGCCGAGCGTCGCCCTCGGGTCTCGATGCCACGGCTTCAGCTGTTCTGGCTCAACGACGGGGTGCCCAGCGGAACACGCGGCGGGCGATGACGGTGCCGACGACCAGCCATCCGCCCAGCACGGCCAGCGGCAGCGGGGCCGCCGTCCATGCACCGGCGGTGTCGACCGCCTGTCCGGTCCACGTCTCACCGACCAGCCCGAGCCGGCTCAGTTCGATCACCGGCGTGAGCGGGAGGAATCGGAAGACCTGGCCGACCGCCTCCGGGAGATCGGACAGCGGGACCAGCAGACCGGAGAACAACGTCGCCGCGAGGACCAGGGGCAGGGTCGTGAACTGCGCCGCCTCCACCGTGCGGGTGAAGGACGTGCTCGCGGCGGCGAGCACCACCATCAGAACGCCGCCCCCCAGCAGGGCGAGGAGCGGCAGGACGACGTCCACGGGGGCCGACCACTTCCCCAGCGCCACCACTCCGACCCCGACGACGAGGACCTGCAGGAGGGTCACGAGCAGGGTCGGGACGGCGGTGCCGAGCACGATCTCGCCGTCGGTGAGCTCGCCGGTCCGCATCCGCTGCAGCACCAGCTCCTCGCGCCGGGCGACGAAGGTGGTGACCAGGTTGTAGTACGCCACCAGGATCAACGTGATGCCGATGGCACTGGCGATGAAGCTGGATCCGTCGAGCTCGAGACCGTTGGACGCGGCGATCGCTGCGACGCTCCCCAGCAACACGACAGGGCCGAGCACGGAGTTCACGGCGGCGGTGCGGTTGCGCCGCAGCAGCCGGATCTCGGCGGCGGCGAGTGCGAGCACGCGGCGGCGGGCGCTGCCTCGGGAGCCGAGGTCGTTCGACGATGTGTCGACGGCGGGCAGGGTTGCGGTCATGTCGAACTCCTGGGGGTCCGGGGTCAGGCGGCGGTGGGGACGGTGCCGTCGGCGACGGCGAGGAATGCCTGCTGGAGGGAGGCGGGGCGGGCCTGGAGGCCGGTGAGGTCCAGACCGTGCTCGCCGGCCCAGCCCAGGAGGACGGCGAGGGTCGACTGCAGGTCGTCGGTGTGCAGCTCGACGTGCGGCGGTCCGACGGCGACCGCGACCCCGGGCAGGTCGGGTAGCGGGAGCCCGCGGTCGTCCAGGGTGAAGCGGATCGTGGCCGATCGACCAGCGGCGATCTCGGCCTGTGTGCCGGCCAGCACGATCCGACCGGCGCGCATCACGGCGATCCGATCGGCGAGCTGCTCGGCCTCCTCGAGGTCGTGGGTGGTCAGGACGACGGCGGCACCCCCCGCCACCAGGTCCCGGATCAGCTCCCAGACCGTGCGGCGGCTCTCCGGGTCCAGCCCGGTCGTGGGCTCGTCGAGGACGACGACCCTCGGTCGGCCGAGCAGTGCCAGGGCGAGGTCCAGCCTGCGGCGCTCGCCGCCGGACAGGCTGCGCACCCGGACGCCGGTCCGGGAGACGAGGTCGACCTGGGCCAGCGCCTCGCCGACCGGCCGCGGCCGGGTGAGGGTGCGGGCCCAGGTGTGCAGGGTCTCGCCGACGGTGAGGTCACCGGGGAGTCCGCTGGACTGCAGCAGGACGCCGAGGTGCGGCCGGACCCGGGCGCGCTCGGTGACCGGGTCCGCGCCGAGGATGCGGACCGAGCCGCTGTCGGCGCCGGCGAGGCCTTCGACCACTTCCAGCACGGAGGTCTTGCCGGCGCCGTTGACGCCGAGCAGTGCGAAGACCTCGCCAGGCCGGACGGCGAACGAGACGCCGCGGACGGCCTCGAATGCGCCGTACCGGCGGTGCAGGTCCACGACCTCCACGGCGAGGTCGGGATGCGCGGGCTCAGCGGTGAACACGAGTTGCCTCCGGTGGACGTGCGGGCCGGTGCCCAGCGGGCCTCGGGTGGTCGTAGTTCGACGGTGTCATCGGCTCCGACGCGCCACAGGTGCCGGAACTCACCGGTTGCTCAGCGGCCCGCACGGCGGACCGATGACGTCTGTCATGGGTCAGCGCGTCGGTCGCCGCAGTCATGGCCGTCCGCCCCGGCCGAGGACGCGCAGGAGGAGGCGCCGGACGGCCCCGGCGGGGACCTCGGTCGGCCAGTCCGGCACCGGGGCGCCGTCAGGCACCATCGTGGCCAGCACCAGGTGGCGGACGTCGTCCGGCTCGGCGCCCGATGCCGCCACGATGCGTGCCGACGCGGCGGCCGGCTCCAGCACGCTCAGCCACAGCTCGCCGGTACCGAGCTTCAGGCCCGGCCGCAGCCGCCGGGCTCGCACCAGCGGCCGCCACGCGGCGGTGAAGTCCCGGGAGGCGCGGCGGAACTCGGTCGCAGGCTCCGGCGTCGACCCACCGGCAGGTGGGGCACCGCCGCCCTCCCAACGAGGCTGCCCGAGCGCGGCACGCACAGCGTCGACGGTCAGCTGCGGATGGTCGACGGTCACGGTCAGCGTGACCGGATCCGCCGTCCGCAGCAGGCCCACGAGCACGTGCGTGGTCTCGTACCTGGTCGCGCCGAGGCGTCGGGCCTCGTCGGCGGCTGCGTGCAGCACCCTGGCGGCCGTGTCGTCATAGAGCAACATCGGACATCTCCCAGCGGTCGGATGGGGCGTCTCGGACATCTCCGAGCCTGTCGGCACTCCGGGCCCGGCGCGGGTGCGGCCCATCACCGACTTCCACCGAGAACTGCACGACGCACCCGTGTGAGGAGTCAGCAGCCGCGTCGGGTCGAGCCAGGGCTGGCGCGGTCCCTGTCTGCAGCCCGCGTCGGGCTGCCCGGGGTCAGCGGGGCGTTGTCGCGGAGCGCACCCGTCGTCGAGGTCATCTCACACGCTCCCTGGGTGCACGGGCGACCTCGCTGGTCACGTCAGTAGCAGGATCACCGGGACACCCCAACCGATCGAGTTCCGAGACGTAGGACGGGCATGACACGCACCGACCCCGCCCCCTCGACACCCGCTGCCTGCCCGTGGCCCTGACCAGCACGCCGCCGCGCGTGGGCCATCCGGACTTCGTCCTGGACACCGGCGTCATGACCGCCGTCGTCGACGAGCAGTGGACGTCGCTGGTCCGGTTGGCCGTGCTGCTGATCGGCGACCGGACAGCCGCCGAGGACGCCGTCCAGGACGCCTGCGAGGCCACCTGGCGGGTCCGCCCGCAGGTGCACGACCGCGAGCACCTCATCGGCTACCTGCGCCGGGCGGTGGTGAACCGGTGCCACTCCACCGGCCGTCGCACCGGCACCGTGCGGCGCTTCCTCGCCTCCGTGCGCGTGGACGACGCCCTCACCGCTCCGGCAGCGGACGTCCCGGTCCTCGCCGCCGAGACCGACGCCGCCGTCCTGGGCGCCCTGGCCAGGCTCTCGCCGCGGCAACGGGAGGTGCTGGTGCTCCGCTACTGGTCCGAGCTGTCCGAGCGGGAGATCGCCGAGACCCTCGGCATCGCACCCGGCACGGTCAAGCGCACCGCCTCCGACGCCCTCGCCCGCCTGAACACCCTCCTGGGAGAACTGCGATGACCACCGACGCCTCCGACCTCGAGCCCCGCCTGCGCGACACGCTGACCCGTACCGCCGACGCGGTGGTCGACCGGCCACGGCCGGCCCTGTCCTGGGAGAAGCCCGGGGCAACCGCAACGGTGACCGAGCTGGCCGGCCGCCGCCCGCGGCTCCGCACGGTCGTCCGGATCGCCGCTCCGGTCGCGGTCGCGGCTGCCGTCGCAGCCGCCGTCGCCCTGCCCGGCGGGCCGGCGGTGAACGCCCCAGCCCGTTCGGTGCCGCTGCAGGAGACGGCGCTGCTCGCCCCCGGCAGCGACGTGCCCCTGCAGGCGGGACAGTACCTGTACACGAAGACCACCTACCAGACCACCCAGAAGGGTGATGTCCCGATCACGGCGGTGGACGAGTACTGGGTCCCGCAGGACGCCACCGGCGAGTGGACCTACCGCGCCACGGCCTACGACCCGGCGACCGGGCAGCCCGTCCCCCGGTTCTACGACCCGGTCACCGCGGAGCCCATCACCGGACCGCACGTCGAGACCGCGCCGTGCGGGCACTTCGCCCACCCCGAGGACACCAGCTGCACCGACGCCGGGTCCTGGGACGTCCCGACGCCGCGGTTCATCGCGAACCTGCCCACCGACCCCGCGGCGCTCGGAGCACTGCTCGTCGAGTGGGGTGACCGGTGGACCCGGCTGGCCGAGGGGAACGGCTACCCGGTCGGGTCCGGTTCCGCGCTGGACCAGGAGTACGCGACACTCCACGAGCCGATGACCGCGGCGTCCAACCTCGCCGAGTCCACCGTCGGCATGTCCCAGCCCTTCTCCCACGCCCTGGAGCAGGCCATCGCCGAGCTGCCGGGTGTGGTGGCCAGGCCGGCCACGAACCTGGACGGCGTGCCGGGCACCAGCTACGCCGCGGTGGCCTCCGACGGGTGGGGCGTCTCCGATGCGATGGTCTTCGACGCCGACGGCAACTACATCGGCACCCCCACCAGCGCCGTCGTCGTCGGCGCCGCCGACCAGGCCGGGGTCGCCCCGGCCGGCCGATGACCGCGGCCACCTCGGCGCGACCCGAGGTGCACGATCCCCCACCGCTCTCCGTCGCCCCGTCCCAGAGTCCTGGAGTCCCTGTGACCTCTCCCGACCGCACCGTCCTCGCCGAGCAGGTCGGATACCTGGCCACTCCTGTGGTCACCTCGGACCGACCGGGTCCGTGGCCGGGCGTCGTGCTCGTGCACGACGTTCTCGGGCTGGGGGACGACATGCGGGAGCAGGCCGACTGGCTGGCCGCCGCCGGCTACCTGGTCGCGGTGCCCGACCTCTACGAAGGCAGGTCCGCCATCCGCTGCCTCAAGGGCACCTTCACCCAGCTCAGCCGGCAGCATGGCCCCGCGTTCGACCGGTTGGATGCGGTCCGGTCAGCGCTCGCCGAAGACCCGAGCTGCACCGGCCGGGTCGGCGTGATCGGGTACTGCATGGGCGGCGGGTTCGCCCTGCTGCTCGCCGGCCGGCCGGGCTGGTCCGCGGCCAGCGTCAACTACGGCCCGGTCCCGGACAACGTCGAGGAGGTCCTCAGCGGCGCCTGCCCCGTGGTGGCCAGCTTCGGCGGCCGCGACAGGGGCTTCGCCGGTGCCGCCCAGAAGATCCGCACCGCCGCGGACGCCGCCGGGGTGCCGGCGGACGTGGAGGAGTACCCGGACGCCCGGCACGGCTTCATCAACCGCATCAGCGCGGCCTCACCCCTCACGCCGCTGCTCAAGGTGGCCGGGGTCGGGTACGACCACGACGCGGCCGCCGACGCCAAGCGCCGGATCCTCAGGTTCTTCGACGAGCACCTGCGGGTGGCGGTCAGCCCTGGCTGAGGACGCGCAGCAGCAGCATGCGCACGTCGCCGTCATCGACGATCGCCTCGACCGTCGGCGCCTGACCAGCTCCCCACGTCCGCGTGCCTCGTGGCTACGGCCGGCAGCGCACCGCCAGGAGCGCGACGTCGTCATCGGCAGGACCGGGCAGGACGCGCCGCAGCAGGTCGTCGCACAACTGCTCCACCGGGACACCGCCGAGCTCGGCCAACTCCTCCCGGAGCCGGCTGACGCCCTCGTCGATGGTGGAACGGCGGCCGTCGTGGCGCTGCTCGACCAGCCCGTCGGTGTAGAGCAGCACCGTGTCTCCGGGGCGTAGTCCGGTGACGTGGTCGGTGCGTACCGCCGATGTGCCGGTGCCCAGCAGCCGCTCGGGAGGCGTGTCGAGGATCCGCACCTGCCCGTCCGCGGTGAGCAGCATCAGCGGCAGGTGCCCGGCCGATGACCAGCGCAGTTGCAGCCCACCGGCCGGAGACGGGGTCTGGCTGATGCCGGCGATCAGGACAGTGGCCAGGGTGCCGAAGGCCGTCATGGTGAGCACGGCGTCGGTGCGGCAGAGGGTGTCTGCAGGGCTTCCTGGCCGGTCACAGGCCAACGTGCGCACCGTGCTGCGCAGTTGCGACATCGCCGCAGCCGCCTCCACCGAGTGGCCGGTGACGTCGCCGACGACCAGCACGGTGGATCCGTCGGGCTGCGTGAAGGCGTCGTAGAAGTCTCCCCCGACGAGCGTGTGCCGCCCAGCGGGCCGGTAGCGGACGGCGATCTCCAGCGTCTGGGTCTGCGGCGGCGGGGTGAGCAGGCTCCGCTGCAGGGTCTCGGCGACCTGGAGCTGGCGGGTGTAGAGGCGGGCGTTGTCCAGCGCCAGGGAACCGCGGCGGGCGATCTCCTCGGCGAGCGCGACCTCGGCGTCGGTCATCGGCGGCCGGACGCCACTGTTGATCAGCGACAGAGCGCCGAACACGTGCCCGTGCGCGCCCAGCGGCACGATGACCGCCGAGGTCGCGTCCAGCCGATCGAACGCCGCCTGCACGCGCGGGCCGGCCGCGTCGCGGACCACGGCCACATCCGGACCGGCCAGCCGCAGTGGCTGCCCAGACCCCAGCGCGCCCGCCAGCGCCGACTGGCCGCGGACGCCGGTGGTCCGCCCGGACAGGTAGGCGTCCAGGTCACCCAGCCGGTCAGGGTCCCGGTGCGCCCGCCCGGTGAGCTGGTCTGCGCCGTCTTCGGCCAGCACGGTGACCGTCGCCCAGTCGGCCAGCCGAGGCACCACCAGCCGTGCCAGGTGATCGGCTGACTGCCCGGCGTCGAGCGTGCGGATGAGCGTGTCGCTGACCTCCGCCAGCAACGCCAACCGCGCCCAGGCGTCGTCGATGGTCCCCTGTCCGTCGGCGGCAAGGGCAGCGCCGAGCACCGTCGCCACCTCCTCGCCCCGCGCGACCACCGATCCCGCACCCACCCGCCTTGTTCCGTGCCGCGCAAGGTATCCGACCGGTCGACGCCGAGGTCGCACCGGCACGCTGACGCCAGCCCAGGACAACCCGTTCGTCAGCCGCCCAGGTCCGTACGGTGACCCCTGTCTACGACACCGGTCGCAGCCACTTCGCACCACCGTGGTGTCGACGTCGGTGCTCAGCCGGGGCGCAACAGTCGCGGTGGTCTCGGCGGTCGCCGTCCCCCGCGCTCCTCCGGTCAGTGCGACCGGGCACGCGACCTCAGGCCAGCTCCTCGGCTGTGCACGTCGGTGGGCGGACATGGCACATGTGCTCCCGCCTACGGCCGCGGATCAGCCCTGCGCGGTGACCGGGCCCCTCGGGTGGAAAGCGCGGGAGGGGAAACACCAGAGCGGCGAGCAGCTGCGGGATCACGAGCTGGTGGAAGACCGCCTGGTCGTCTCCGCCGGATCGACGACCTCCCCGCAGGCCTGGCAGGTGAGCTCCGGGATCAGGCGGTGCCCGCAGGCGTGCTCGAGGACCAGCGGGGGGCCCTCCAGTCCGGCGAGGTGCTCGTCGCCCCATCGCAGCAGGGTCAGGATGACCGGGTAGAGGTCCCGGCCGGCGGTTGTGAGGTGGTACTCGAAGCGCTGCGGGTGGTCGCTGTACCGGTGCCGCTGCAGGATGCCGGCGTCGACCAGCGTGCGGAGCCGGGCCGTCAGCGTGTCTCGCGGTGCTCCGGTGCGGCGGATCATCTCGTCGAAGCGGCGGTTGCCCAGGAAGACCTCGCGCACGGCCAGCAGCGCCCACTTCTCGCCCACCACCTCGAGCGTGCGCGCAACGGAGCAGACGCGGGGTTCGGCCGGTGCCGCCATGCCACGAGCATAACGCAGTGAGTCCGACATCTGGACGGACTCACCCCGGCGGCGATACCGTCCGTCCAGAACCCGAACCCACCCTTGGGGGCCACCCATGGCGCTTGGCAAGAGGTCGCCCTCATCCGCCGGCACCGAACCCGAGTCGAGCGGTGGGACGGCGGCGGTCGTGGCCGTGCTGGCCATCGCGGTGTTCATGTCCAGCCTCGACCTGTTCATCGTCAACCTGGCGTTCCCCTCGATCGGAGCGGAGTACGCGGGGGCGGAGCTGGGCTCGCTGTCGTGGATCCTCAACGCGTACACGATCGTGTTCGCGGCGGTGCTGGTCCCCGCTGGACGGTGGGCCGACCGGGTCGGGCGCCGTCGGGCCCTCGTTGCCGGACTGGCCCTGTTCACCGGAGGGTCGTTGCTCTGCGGCCTGGCCCCGGGGGTGGGCTGGCTGGTGGCGGCCAGGACGGTGCAGGCGGCAGGGGCCGGCGTGATGGTGCCCGCCTCGCTGTCACTGCTGCTCGCCGTCGTCCCGCAGGAACAGCGCGCCCGCGCGCTCGGGTCCTGGTCGGCTCTCGGCGCCCTCGGCGCGGCCCTGGGCCCGGTGATCGGTGGTGGCCTGGTCGAGATCGGCTGGCGCTGGGTCTTCTGGGTGAACCTCCCGGTGGGGGTCGTGGCGATCGTGCTCGCCCTCCGCCTGGTGCCCGAGAGCCGGGACGAGGCGCGGGGGAGCCGCCCCGACCTGCTCGGTGCGGTGCTCCTCGCGCTGGCGGTGGGCCTGGTCGCCGGGGCACTGGTCGAGGCGGCGGACTGGGGCTGGGCCTCGGCGCGCGTCCTGGGCCTGCTGCTGGCGGCAGCCCTGTGCGCGGGAGGCGTCGTGGCGCGCTCCTTCCGTCATCCGGCGCCCGTGCTGGAACTGGACCTGTTCAGGTCCCGGACGTTCTCCGGGGCTGGAGCGGCGTCCGTGCTGTACTACGCGGCCTTCGGCGCCTTCCTCCTGAACACCGTCGAGTTCCTCACCACGGTCTGGCACTACACGCCTCTGGAGGCGGGGCTGGCCATCGCCCCGGGGCCGCTGATGGTGCTGCCGTTCGCGCGGCTGGTCGCGCCTCGGTTGATCCCCGTGATGGGTGGCGTCGGGCGGGTCGCCGCCCTGGGCTGCGGGGTCGGCGCCGTCGCGCAGCTGCTCTGGCTCGCACTCCTCCAGATCGAGCCGGCCTACGTGACGCACCTGCTGCCGGCGCAGTTGCTCGGTGGGGCCGGCGTCGGGTTGGCCATCCCGTCCCTGCTGGGAGCCGGAAGCGCCGGCTTGCCCGTGGCGAACCTGGGCACCGGCAGCGGCATCCTGAACATGGCCCGGCAGGTCGGCACCGTGCTGGGCGTGGCTGCGCTCGTCGCGGCGCTCACGGTCACCGATCCCGATCCGCTCACCCCGTTCCGTCACGGCATCACCCTGATCATCGCGTTCTTCGTCGCGGCCGGCCTCGTGTGTGTCGCCCTCCTGGCCCAGCGCCACCGACCGGCAGCCGCGGCTGCCGCGACGCTTCCGGACCCCCGACCGCAGGAGACGGCATGACACAGGACCAAGGGTCACCCCCCGACGGCTGGGGCGAACCCCGGTCCAGGACCGTCACCTGGTGGGACCCGATGATCGGCGCCCGCGCGATGCACGACCTCAGTGGCCGCGACTACCTGCAGGCGATGATCGACGGCCGGCTGCCCCCTGCACCCATCGCCGGACTGATGGCCATGACCGCGGTCTCCGTAGGCGAGGGGACCGTGGAGTTCCGGTGCCAGCCGGACGAGTCGGCGTACAACCCCATCGGCCTGGTCCACGGCGGCCTCGTCTGCACGCTCCTCGATTCCGTCGCCGGTTGCGCAGTGCACAGCACGCTGCCGGCGGGAGTGGGCTACACGAGCTTGGAGATCAAGGTCAGCTATCTGCGCCCGGTCCGGCATGGTGGAGGCGAGCTGACCGCGACCGGCCGGGTCACCAAACCAGGACGTCGAGCCGCCTTCGCCGACGGCGAGGTGCGCGACGCCGACGGCAGGTTGATCGCCACCGCGTCCAGCACCTGTCTGGTCTTCCCGCTCGGGGATGGATGACGCGGCCACAGGCCACCAGCGGCGGGAGCTCGTCGGCCGGGGCGCGGGGACGTGGTCGAGCTGCGCGTGCACGGATGTGGCGTCGGGCTGCTCGTGGACCGAGTGCCGCAGCGCACGCACTCAGGTCCGGGCGTTCCTCGGACCGATCGCGCGGCCGGCACACCGGCAGAGAACGGAGGGTCCAGCCATGAGGAGAGTGCCCCGCCAGCCGGAGACGCCGGGTTCGGGGATCCGGCGCCGGGTCGTTGACCGGCTCCAGGAATCGGTGATCAACCCGCTCGACACGCTCGCCTTCACGCTGGGCCATCCACCCCGGGGCGACGCCCTGCTGGAGACCACCGGCCGGCGCACCGGACGCCCGTACGTCACACCCGTATGCGACGGCACCGAAGGCGACACCTTCTGGATCGTCTCGCAGCACGGTCACCGTGCGGATCACGTGCGCAACATCGAGAGAGATCCAAGGGTCAGGGTCAGAGGCAGCTTGTTCCGCACTGAGTGGCGGATCGGAACGGCGCGCATCCTCGACGACGACGATCCTCGAGAGCGCGTACGGATCCTCGGTCGCGGGAATCGCTGGCGTCGGCTCTGCCTGCAGACCTCCGCAGCCGTCGCGACCGATCCGCTGACCGTGCGCATCGATCTCGATCCCCGCTGACCCGCTCGGGAGGGGTCTGTCCGGGACGGTGTCTCGCACCACGCCCCGGCCAGCCAGTCGGACGGCCCGACACCGTCTCGTGGGCGGCTTCACGTTGTGAACGACGCAGGAGATGGACATGCTTCTCTCGTAGTGAGCCGTGAACGACCATGCCCCCCGGTGTCCGTGACTCGCGGGACCCTTCCTCTCAGCCATCCAGGTAGGCACTGATGTGGATCACCGCTGAACTCCTCGCCTTCGCAGCCATCGCCTGGGTCACGTTGTGGCGGCTCGACGACTGGCGCGAATGGGCCCTCTGCGCCGAGGCGGACCCAGATGCCTTCTTCCCGGAGAAGGGCGAATCGACCCGGGCCGCCAAGAACATCTGCCGCAGATGCCTGGTCAAGGTCGAGTGCCTGCGTTCCGCCCTGGCCAACGACGAGCGCTTCGGCGTCTGGGGCGGCTTGTCCGATCGCGAGCGCCGTCGGTTGCGGCGCATGTCCTCGGAGTCCCCAGCGACGTGCACGGACCCCACCTAGCCTGATCGATCTCCAGGGTTCTCCCCGTCATCCCTGAGGGCTCGGAGCGAGTCGGCCGGATGACCGTGCACGATGCCGAACACCTTCCGCTGGTGGTCACAACGGTGGACGACACTGCCCATCGCGATCAACGACGACGGCGGGCCCGTTCGGTGCGCGCCGCGAGGAGCACGTGCCCGAGGGGCGCGACCAGAGCCCGTCGCCCACCGGCGTACCGACGGAGGCAGCAGACGGCGCGAGGTGGCGTCCGCGTACCCCACGGGAGCTGCTCACACGGCGGAAGGCCTGGTCCCCGAGCCACGCCGGAGCCCTTCTTCGACCGGCGGAGACCTCCGTCGTCCCCCCACCTGCACCGGCATCCGCGCCGGGTCACGGGCCGATCCTGAGCGTGGGCTTGTCCTCACGCCCGGCCGCGAGCACTGCCTGCAGCGAGCCCATCGGGATGCGTGCGGCCTCGGCGAGCATGCTGAGCCGTGTTCCGCTCTGTTCCAGCAGGTCGGCGGCGGCACCGAGGAGACTGGGACGTTCCGGTGGTCCCAGCGGTCCGGGTTCTGGGTACCCCCAGTCCTCCAGTTGCCGGTTGGCGCGCCTGTAGGAGAGGTCCGACAGCCGTCCCAGCCTGTGCGCCCGGTAGACGAGGGCGCCGAGACTGACGCCCCAGTGACGCTTCAACGCGTGCAGTGCGCCCCAGTCGACCCGGGTGGGGAGATCGTCCTCGATCTCGGCCCGGGGCATGAGGAACTCGGCGGCGAAGGACATGGCCTGGGATTCGACAGCCGTGGAGCCGGGCTGCACGCCGGCGTGCATCAGCAGGTGGCCGAGTTCGTGGCTGGCATCGAAGCGGCTGCGCGCCTTGTCGTCCTTGAGTGGGGACATGAGCACGAGGGGGCGGCCGGAGGCTGTCTCAGAGGAGGAGAAGGCGTCGACCCGGGGGTCGAAGCCCTCGGCCGGCAGCCGGACGACCAGGACGCCATGTGCTTCCAGCAGGCGGACCACGTGCGGAACGGGCCCGGTACCGACCGCCATCTCCTGTCGGGCCCGGCGCGCGGCCGCGGCGGTGTCCTCCTCAGACGGCTGCAGCGGCACGTCGATGGACGGCAGGCGAACCGCCGGAAGGTCGACGTATCGCTCGATGAGTTCCAGGACGGCCAGCGCGAGTTCGCCGAAGGCCAAGGCCTGCTCACGCCGGCTGGCCGGAGTGCTGCGCAAGGAGCGGAAGTGCGCGGTCGACGAGCGCACCTCGGGGAGGTCGAGCCCACGGGAGAAGAACTCCTGGGGCATGCCGAGCGTGAGGCTGATCCGTTCGAGAACGGTCGTCGCCGGCCGGGTCAGTCCGCGCTCGTACTGAGTCACCGCGGCAGGTGTGACCCCGATGCGCCGTGCCAGTTCCGACCGCGGCGTGCAGGCAAGGCGACGCGCGACCGCCAGGCGACGGCCGTCGAAGTCCTCCGCGACCCCGGACCCGCGGCGCCGCCTGGCGGCGGTGACCCTGGAGGACTGATCGGTCATCGGGCTGACTGTTCCGGCCACCGCTTGAGCGACACGGGCGCCGAAGGCACGTCTCGCTCCGAGAAGGCGGCGTCGGACGGGAGGTGCGGGACCTCGTCCGCCGTCTCGTCCCGGCGAGCAGCGTCGTCCCGCCACAGCAAGGTCGCGGCCGACCATCGTGGCCGGCCCAGATGCGGAAGCCCCAGCCAGCCGGCCGTCAGTCCCGTGGCATCCCCGGCCCAGACGAAGAACACCTCTCGCCAGACCGGGCAGACACCTGACCAAGGGATCTCGAAGTCGAAAGCGAGTTGCCCCTCCATCGGCGGGGGTGGCAGTGCGTCGAAGTCGGGGTTCCGGGCGGCGGCCGCATGCCGCGTAGCGCCGGTGTCCCAGACGAAGTCCAGCCACTCCGGTTCCCGAAGCCCCATGCCGGGCGCCTTGATCACGTGCACCGCCAAGTCACCGGCCTGGATCAGCAGAGACCCATGCGGCGCGGTCAAGCGCACTCCCTGTCCCCGCCACTGCGACTCGGCTGCCCAGTACTCCGCGAGCATGCGCTCCCGCAGGTTCTCCCACGCCAGGCCGGCCACGCCTCGCGGGGTGTCGAACAAGTGAGCTGGCTCGTAACGCCCGGCGTTAGGCCGCCACATCGCCCTCGTGGAACTACGGAGCCAAGGCACGACGTCGCGCTCTTCCAACTCCTGCCTGCAGTCGTGCAGGAGCGCCAGTGCAGTCACGTCCCACTCGGGCACAGCAGAACATTAAGCCGGAACCGTGAGGAACAGTGAGGAAATCAGCTCCACGGGGAGATGAAGGCTGAGGATTTCAGTCGTGAGCGACGACCCAGGCATTCCTACGCGGCCGGGGCTACCGCAGCGTCGTCGCAGACGCCTACCGCTGGGCCATCACCATCACCATCACCACCGCCACAGGGGTCACAGGCAATCAGGGCTTCCTGCTCCGATAAGGAGAGTTCGCCACCCGGCCACGTGACGCCGTCGGCGGTCCGCCACCTAAGGCGCTGCGATCAGGTGGCCGGCGACGGCTGCCAGGGCTTGGAGTACCGCTGCCCGACCGTGCTCCGTGTCGGGTCCGGTGTCGAAGCCGTGCTGTGCCCCCGGTACGTCGATGGTCGTCAGGCCGACCGGCCGCGCCTCGAGCAGCGCCTGCTGTCCGCCCACGAACGCGGGGATCTCGTGTTCGACGAGGGTGAGCACCGCCGGGGTGTCGCCCAACCCACGCAGAGCGTCGGACAGTGAAGGCCAGCCGGGAATGTCCTCAGTGGGCAGCAGAGGGTAGGTCAGTGCGACGCAACGCAGCCAGTCATGACCGGCGGCGAGGAGTGGATAGGCGAGCGGACCGCCCCCGGAGAAGAACCACACGGCCACCTCACCGCCCTCGACCTCGCTGCTGTCGCGCACCGCGGACAGCACCCGGTCGAGCGTTGCCGCGGCTTCGGGGTAGCGCATGCCGCCGGTCAGCTCGTGATCGAACATCACGGCGGCGATGCCGCGATGCGCCAGCTGCGAGGCGTAAGCACGAAAGAACGGCGACCGACGTGGGCTCACCGGCGGGGGTTGTTCAAACAGTCCGTGCACCAGCACGACGACGGGCGGTCGGCCGCCTCGTTCGGGCAGATGAAGGTCGAAGTCGTCGCGATCCACCGGTTCGATCAGGCGGGTGGGCAGGATCAGGTCGGGCGGCTGGTTCATGCGGGCTCCTGGCTCTGGTCGTGGAGTTGGCGGATGCGGTCGGTGAGGACTGCCAGAACGCGGGCGCACCGTGCGAGGTCGTCGGCGTCGAGGTCGGCGGTGACGCGGTCGAGGTTCTGGAGTTCGCGCCGGTGCACCTCGGTGAAGGTCCGCCTGCCCTGCTCGGTCGCCTTGACGAACCGGGAGCGCCGGTGCTGAGGGTTGTCTTCGAACTCGACGAGCCCACGGGAGGCTCCGTTGTCGACGAGCGCCTGGACGCTCTGCCGGGTGATCCCGAAGTCCCGTGCGATCTGCGGGACGGTCATCGACCCTCGGTCGAGCACGAGCTCCAGCAGTGCGCGCAGCGGCACCGTCACGTCCGTGCCTCGCAACGCCTGCTCCACAGCACGCCCGGAGGCCTGGTACAGCGGGCGCACCTGCATGAGCACCCGGTACGCCGCACCGCCGGTGCGGGACATCTCGATGTCGTCGTCCGCCCCGAACGCCTCCGCGTCGACCAGGGCGTCTGTGGCATCGGAGTCCTTCGAGGTCATGACAAGTAGGCTGTCATAATGACAGATAGACTGTCAATAGACTGCCGCGCTATCCACCGAGTCGGCGCCCGAGGAACCGCTGGCCCGCCAGGACGTCCTTGCTCCCTCTCGTCACGGAGGAACCGTGCACCGTGGGACGCCCTGCGACCGCACCGTGCACATGAGCGTGCTGCCCCGGCAATGAGCTCTCTGCTTCCGGGTGTCTACGCGGACTTCACGTTCTTCGTCGGGTCAGCTGGGGAGAGTTCGGAGCGCCGCCCACGGCCGGCGGAGCGACCTTCGCCCGCATGTGCATCGACAGGGTTGATCAGGCCCGGCACTGGGGATCACCCTGATCGCGAGAACCGGGCCTTTTCGGGGCGTTGCCTGATGGTCCGGCGGTGCCGCGATCGGCACGCTCGTTCCCATGACAGCCGCACCGGCGTTCACTGCACCGCCTCCCCAGCGGTCTGCCCGGCGACCCGCTCCCCCGGTCAGCCGAACGGCACATCCGGCCGCCGCCCCCGCACGACGGCAAGCGCGCGGCGATCGGCGGCTCCCGGGGCGAGCCAAGAAGGTCAGCAGCATCGATCCGCTGCTCTGCACGATCGGCCTCGTCGTCCTGATCGTCGCTGCCGGCGTTGCCGTGGCCGGCTGTCTGCTGCTGCGCATGCTCCCGGCCGACATCAGCGCCGACCCAGGGCTGTGGAGACTCGCGACCGAGGTTCGTCACCTGACCACCGCGCTGTTCGACCATCCCTGACGTTCAGAAGCCCCGGTCCAGGCCCGGGCGCAGCACCACCGACTGAGGGCGGACAAAAGATCGTCGTAGAACTCGAGAGCTGACACGCGGCCTTGGCACGCGGCTCCCGAGCCCTTCCCCCGCACGCTCCGCGCCGACTCGTTCGTCGATGCTCTGCGCTCGGACAGGGTGCTCTACCGACGCTCGTTCGCACCGCCCGCCACCGCTCCACCTCACATCACGCGCCACCGTCAGAGATCAGCCGCCTGGACCGCCCGCCAGACGCGCATCGGCGTCGTCGGCATGTCGATGTGCCTCACGCCGAGGTGGGCGACAGCGTCCACGACCGCGTTCTGCACCGCTGGTGTCGCGCCGATCGTGCCCGCCTCACCGATGCCCTTGGCGCCCAGGGGGTTGTAGCTGGTCGGCGTCTCGGTGGTGACGAGCTCGAAGGTCGGCAGCTCGGTCGCCGAGACGATCGGGTAGTCGGCGAACGTGGTCGTGGTCGGGTTGCCGTCCTCGTCGAACAGCACCTCCTCCAGCAGTGCCTGCGCCGCGCCCTGGGCCAGCCCGCCGTGCCGCTGCCCCTCGGCGAGCAGTGGGTTGACGATCACGCCGGCGTCGTCGAGCGCGACCAGTCGCACCAGCTGGGCCTTCCCGGACTCGACGTCGACCTCGGCGACGGCGACGTGCGCGCCGAACGGGTAGGTGGCCCCGGGTGCGGTGAACACGCTGCGGACGAACAACCGCTCCTCCTGCGCGAGCTCGGCGAAGGACATGGCGGCGCCGGGCACGCCGGCCACCCGGAGCCCGGCGAGCCCACGGTCGACGACGAGGTCGCCGGGATCGACCTCGAGCGCCTTGGCGGCCCGCTGCCGGGCCAGCTCGATCAGCTCACCGGCGGCCTGGCGCACCGCCGCGCCGCCCTGCTGGAGGCTGCGGGAGCCGCCGGTGCCGCCGCCCTCGGGAACGAGGTCGGTGTCGCCCCAGCGCACGGTGATCCGGTCGACCGGGATGCCCAGCTCCTCGCTGGCCAGCATCGCCCACACCGTCGAGTGCCCCTGGCCGTGCGGGGAGGTGCCGGTCAGGATCGTCGCCGACCCGTCGGGGTGCACCTCGACCAGGGCGTTCTCCCGGGGCGCCCCGGACTCCGAGCCGCCACCGGTGATCTCCACGTAGACCGAGAGCCCGATCCCCAGCTGGCGGACGTCTCCGCGCTCGCGTCGGGCCGCCTGATCTGCCCGCAGCCCGGCGTAGTCGGCCGCGGTGAGCACCGCGTCCAGGGCCGCCGGGTAGTCGCCGGAGTCGTAGAGCGCGCCGCCCTTGCTCCGCCACGGCTCGGTGAAGGGAGCGACGAGGTTGCGCCGCCGCACCACGGCTGGGTCCATCCCGACCTCGGCAGCGAACAGGTCCACGGCCCGCTCGATCGCCGCGGTGGCCTCGGGGCGGCCGGCGCCCCGGTAGGCACCGACCGGCGTGGTGGTGGTGACGACGCTCTCGAACGAGGTCTCGAGCACCGGGATGTCGTAGACGCCGGGCGCCATCAGCAGGGTCAGCGAGGGCAGCAGCGCGCCGAACTTGGGGTAGGCGCCGCTGTCCTGCAGCACGTGCAGCCGGTAGGCGCGGATCCGGCCGTCCCGGTCGCCGCCGATGGTGACGGTCTGCACCTGGGCGCGCCCGTGGGTCATCGCGACCATGTTCTCCGAGCGGGTCTCCACCCAGGTCGCGGGCCGGCCGACGTGCCTCGCGGCGAGGGCGACGACGGCGTGCTCGACGTCGGCGCCGAACTTGGCCCCGAAGGCGCCTCCGACGTCGGGGGTGATCAGCCGCACCTGCTCAGCGTCGAGGCCGAGCATCCCGCAGACCGACTGCTTGCTGCCCTGCGCGCCCTGGTTGGGCGTCCACAGGGTCAGCCGGCCGTCCTCGCCCCAGGCGGCGGCGGCCGCGCGCACCTCCAGCGGTGCCACGGCCACCCGCTGGTTGACGATCTCCTGGGAGACCACGACCTCGCAGTCCGCGAAGGCGTCCCGGGCGGCGACGGGACCGTCGTCGGTCGCGTCCTCCGCCGCCGCCAGGTCCTCCCCCGGCGCCGCGGCCGCGGCGTCCGCGGGGCTGCTGAAGCAGATGTTGGTGCCGGCCTCCGGGAAGAGCAGCACCTGGTCGGTGAGCGCCGCCGCGGGGTCGACGACGGCGGGCAGCGGCTCGTAGTCGACGGACACCAGTTCCGCGGCGTCCTCGCCCTGGTAGTGCTCCTCGGTGAGGACCACCGCGACCGGCTCGCCGACGAAGCGGACGACGTCGCGGGCCAGCAGCGGCTGGACCATGGCCGCGGGGTACATCGGCATCATCGGCCGCTGGTCAGGGGCGCCGAGATCCGCTGCGGTGAGGACGGCGACCACGCCCGGGGCGGCGGCGGCCGCCGAGGAGTCGATCGCGGTGATCCGCGCGTGCGCAACCGGGGACCGGACGAAGGTGACGTGCACCGCGCCGACCAGCCGCTCGTCGACCAGGTCGTCGGTGTAGACGGCACCGCGGGTCAGGAAACCCGGGTCCTCGGTGCGCAGTACCCGGGTGCCCAGGATGCTGCCGCCGGGCAGCGGTCCCACGGTCCGAGCCGATGTCTCCGTCATCTGTCCTCCCGGACGCCGTGGACCGGACCTGGCCGGCCACCTCCGCGCGTGTGCGCTCACCAACCACCTTGGCACCCCGCAAGCTGCCGTGTCCCCGCGAGCCGCCGTCGCACTCCCCCGGTGCAGCGTGTCGCGGCCGCCACCGCCGGTGCACGGGATGCGCCCCGCGACGAGGACGTCGAGGACCCCCATCCCACCCCGGACGGTCGCCCCTGGTGCAGGCGGCCGATCCGCTCGACGATGTCCTCGACCTGCTGGCCACCCTCCCCGGTGAGCCTGCGGCCCGTCGGGGTCGACGATCGCCGGCTGACCTGCACCAGAGGAGGAGGTGGCCGTGGACGGGTCGACCGAGGAGAGCCAGGCCTGGGTCCTCGACGAGAACGAGGCGCTCGAACTGCTGGGCTACCTGATCACCGCCGCCCGGACGCAGGTCGACGAGGCGGCCGAGTACGGGCCGCTCCGGTTGCTGACCGTGGCGCACCGACTGGCCGACCGGATCGTTCCCCGCGCCTCCGCCGGGACCGCGCGGTTCGTCACCGGCCCGCTCGCGCAGGTGCCCGAGCTCGCCGTCCCCCGCGACGGCCGCGCCGAGTACGTGGCACGCCTCGACGAGCTCTGCCGCGCCGTCGCCGGCCTGCTGAGCGACCGGTGGGCGGCGGGACCGGACGGGCCCCGGTGACCGGCGACGACGGCGAGGCCGTCCTGGCGGCCATCCGCACCCGCCGCGTGGTGCGGTCGATGAGGCCCGAGCCCGTCGACCGCCCGGTGCTCGAGGCCGTCCTCGACGCCGCACGCTGGGCGCCCACCGCCGGCAACCGGCACCTCCAGCGGTTCGTCGTCACCGATGATCCGGGTGTCCTGCGGGTGCTCCGGGCGGTCTCCCCCGGGATGCTGCAGCACCCCGCGGCAGCGATCGTCGTCTGCACCGACCGCGCCCTCGCGGCCGGCTACGGCTTCCCGCCCGGGGCGCCCGGCCTGTTCGTCGACGTCGGCACCGCGACGGCCACGATCCTGCTGGCGGCCCACGCCCTCGGGATCGGCGCAGGCCCGGTCACGTCCTTCAGCCACGCTGCCGTGTCGGTCGTACTCGGCCTACCCGAAGGCCTGGAGCCGGAGCTGATCGTCTGCCTCGGGCACCCGGCGCCGGGAGGGCCGGCTCCGATGCGCGGTGGCCGGCGACTCAGCTGGCGCGACCTGACCACGTGGGTACCTCCACAGGACTGAGGACGGCCGTGCCGCTGCTGACCGTCGGCCACGGCCGGGACGACCGCGAACGGCTCGCTGCCCGCCTGGCCGGCGCCCACATCGACCTCCTCGTCGACGTCCGCCGCTTCCCCGGCAGTCGCAGCAACGCCGACGTCAGCCGGGACTCCCTCCCGGGTTGGCTCCAGCGGTGCGGCGTGCGGTACCGATGGGAGGAGGCACTCGGCGGGCGCCGCCGGCTGCCGGCCGGGCAGCCGGCCGCCGACGACTGGTGGACCGTTGCCCAGTTCGCCGCCTACGCGGCACACACCCGCACCCCGGAGTTCGCCACCGCGCTCGACCGGGTGCTGTCCGATGCGGCTGACTCGACCGTCGCCGTGATGTGCAGCGAGAGCGTGTGGTGGCGCTGCCACCGCCGGCTCATCGCCGACGTCGTCGTCCTGGGACGCGGGCTCCCGGTGCACCATCTGATGCCCGACGGCCGGCTGAGCGCGCACCGCCCCTCCGCCGGCGCCGTCCGGGCGGACGACGGCACGCTGTGGTGGCCGGCTCCTGGGCCACGTGCGGCTGGTGCGGAGCACCCACCGCAGTGACGAAGGCCACCCGGGGCAGGGGGCGGCGGCACGCCTGGATGGTTGCAACGCACAACCTCTCTGCTTACCGTTGGTGGTGACAACCAATGGGGGGAACCGAGTGGACAGGGAGATCGGCCCGCAGCTGCTGGCCGCGTTCTCGAGCATCGTCCGGAAGATCCGGACGCTGGAGACGACCGCTGAGGCGGCGGGTGACGTGCCGTCGTCGGTGATCGCCGTCCTGGGGATGCTGAGCGACCACGGTGAGCTGCGGCTCGGCGCGGTCGCCGGGAGCCTCGGCGTCGACACGTCGGTGATCAGCCGGACCGTCGCGGTCGCCGAACACCGGGGGCTGGTGGCGCGCCGCCCCGATCCGCGGGACGGACGAGCGTGCCTGCTGTCGCTGACCGAGCGCGGCCGTCAGGCGCTGGCCGACCGGCGCAACCAGCGACTGCGGCTGCTGGCGGCCGTCACCGACGAGTGGGAGCCCGGCGCGGCCGAGCAACTGCTGGCCGCACTCACCCGACTGCGCGACGGCCTCGCCGCGACCGGTGGGACCGCTGCAGCCGCGTAGCCGACCTCGCTCCTCCGCGGCGCTGACAGCCGCCCCCGGCAGCTCCACCGTTCCGGCGCACCGGCGCGCCGGGTCCCCGCTCCGCCTCGCCCACGTCTCCGCCTGCCCCCGGGGCAGGGATCACCTGCAAAGGACCACCGCATGAGCACGACCCACCGGGCCGGCCCGCCGGCCACGACCGCCCCCGTCGCCGACGCGCCGATGAGCAAGCGGGAGACCCTCGAAGCGCTGAGCGGCCTGCTGCTGGCGCTGTTCGTCGGCCTGCTGAGCTCGACGATCGTCTCCAACGCCCTCCCGACGATCACCTCCAAGCTCGAGGGCACCCAGTCCCAGTACACCTGGGTGATCACCGCCTCGCTGCTGGCGGCGACGGCGACCACGCCGATCTGGGGCAAGCTGGCCGACCTGTACAGCAAGAAGCTGCTGGTGCAGGCCGCCATCGTCGTGTTCGTCGTCGGCTCGGCCCTGTCCGGCCTGTCCCAGTCGATGGCCATGCTGATCGGGTTCCGGGTCATCCAGGGCGTGGGCATGGGCGGGCTGCAGGCCCTCGCCCAGGTCGTGATCGGCGCGCTGATCCCGCCGCGGGAGCGCGGCAAGTACTCGGGCTACCTCGGCGCGGTCATGGCCGTGGCGACCGTGGGCGGCCCGCTGCTGGGCGGCGTCATCGTGGACACCTCCTGGCTGGGCTGGCGGTGGACCTTCTACGTCTGCGTGCCCGTCGCCCTGGTGGCCCTGGGCCTGCTGCAGAAGACGCTGCACCTGCCCGTCGTGAAGCAGGAGGTCAGCATCGACTGGCTGGGCGCCACGCTGATCAGCGCCGCCGTGGGCGACCTGCTGATCTGGGTCACCTACGCCGGCAACCAGTTCGACTGGGTGTCCTGGCAGTCCGCGGTCATGGCCGGCGGCGGGCTGGTGGCCCTGCTGCTGACCGTGCTGGTGGAGAGCAAGGTCCGGGAGCCGATCATCCCGCTGTCCATCGTGCGCGACCGCACCACCGCGCTGGCCATCATCGCCTCGATCGCGATCGGTGTCGGCATGTTCGGGGCGTCGGTCTTCTTCGGTCAGTACTTCCAGATCGCCCGCGGCTGGTCCCCCACCAAGGCCGGCCTGGCCACCATCCCCATGATCGGTGCGCTGCTGATCTCCTCCACCGTGTCCGGTCAGCTGATCACCCGGACCGGCAGGTGGAAGCGGTACCTGGTGCTGGGCACCGTGCTGCTGGCCGCCGGGATGGGTCTGCTCGGGACGATCGACCACCGCACCAGCTACGCGGTCATGGCCGGCTACTTGGCGCTGCTGGGCCTCGGGGTCGGCATGTCCATGCAGAACCTCGTGCTCGCGGTGCAGAACACCGTGGACGTGCGCAGCATCGGCGCCGCCTCCTCGGTGGTCACTTTCTTCCGCTCCATGGGCGGCGCGGCCGGCGTCTCCGTCCTCGGCTCGGTCGCCGCCACCCAGGTCAGCTCCAAGGTGGCCGAGGGCCTGCGGGCCATGGGCTTGCCCGCCCCGCAGGGTGGCGGGTCGGAGTCCCTGGACCTCG
The DNA here is from genome assembly GCA_000620205.1 of Geodermatophilaceae bacterium URHA0031. GTDB lineage: Bacteria > Actinomycetota > Actinomycetes > Mycobacteriales > Geodermatophilaceae > Modestobacter. The sequence goes on from JHVP01000004.1 coordinate 438,962, forward strand.
CCGCGCTGCCCGCCACGATCCGGGACCTGGTGCGCGGCGTCTACGGGGACGTCATCGGCGACGTGTTCGTCTACGCCGCGCTGATCTCGGCGGTCGCGGTGCTGGCGGTGCTGTTCATCAAGGAGGTCCCCCTCCGCAGCAGCAACGCCCTCCCCGCGGAGGCGCCCACCGACGAGCAGGCCGCCCCGGCCCCGACGCCCGCCGCGGCCGGTGCCGTTGCTGCTCCGATGGCACCTGCGCCGCTGGGCAACCTGACCGGCCGGGTGGTGATCGGGCGGGTGTTGCGCGGCGACGGCCGGCCGCTGGCCGGTGCCTCGGTGACGCTCACCGACGTCAGCGGCCGCCAGGTCGACCGGAGCCGTTCGGGCGTCGGCGGGGACTACCGGCTGCACCCGACGACCGGAGGCACCTACCTGCTCATCGCCGCCGCCCCGCAGTTGGCGCCGAACGCCTCGATGGTCGCGCTGGCGGACTCCCCGGTGCACCGCGACGTCGTCCTGGCCGGCGGCTCGGTGCTGTGCGGGCACGTGCGCGGCGCGGGCGGCGAGCCGCTGGCCGGGGCCCTGGTCACGCTGACCGACGTGCACGGCGAGGTCGTCGGCAGCCACGTCACCGGTCCGGAGGGCCGCTTCGAGGTCGCGGAACTGCTCGCGGGCACCTACACGCTGGCCGGCCAGGCCCCCGGGCACCAGCCGGTGGCGGTCACCGTCGTGCTCGGGGACGGCCCGTTGGAGCAGGACCTCGAGCTGGTCGGCGGCGCCCGGGTCAGCGGCGTCGTACGGGCCGACAGCGATCAGCGGCCGCTCGCCGAGGCGACGGTCAGCCTGCTGGACGAGTCCGGCAACGTGCTCGCCACGACCAGCACCGCCGAGAAGGGCGAGTTCGCCTTCGAGGACCTGCTCGCCGGTGACTACACGCTCATCGCCAGCGGCTTCGGCCCGGTGGCGGCCGGCCTGCGGATCGCCGCCGGGGACGACGTCGCGCACGACATGACCCTGGGCGGTGACCAGTGACCGCCGACCTGGTCACCGCGGTCCCGGACAGGGGGAGGAACGGGACGGCGGCTGTCTCGGGATCGATCCGCGGCCGGGACGGCTGGCCGCTGGAGTCGGCCACCGTCACGCTCGTCGACCGCACCGGGGCGCAGCTCGGCCGCGCCACCGTGGACGCCGAGGGCGACTTCGCCGTGCCCGTCGCCGGGACCGGGGCGGCGACCCTGATCGTCGCCGCCCCGGGCTCGGTGCCCGTCGCACGGTCTCTCTCGATCCCGCCCGACGGGCTGCGGCTCGGGGTCATCACCCTGACCCGCCCCGGCGACGCGGCCGTTCCCCGCCCGGGCCGGTGGACCATCGACCCGGCGCACTCGACGATCGCCGTCACCGGCCAGCACCTGGGCCTGTCCAGGATCCACGGCCGGTTCGCCCGCTTCTCCGGAGAGCTCACGGTGGCCGACCCGCTCGAGGTGTCCAGCTGTTCGGCCACCATCGAGGCCGCCAGCATCGACACCGGCAACGGACAGCGGGATGACCACCTGCGGTCCGGTGACTTCCTCGACGTGGACCACTGCCCGGAGATCACCTACCGCAGCACGGCCGTCGAGTCCGCCGGCCCCGGCCGCTGGACCGTGCACGGCCTGCTCGACCTCGCCGGCACGACGCGGCAGGTCCCGCTGGAGGTCCGCTACAGCGGCACCCGCCCCGATCCGTGGGGAGGAGTCCGGGCCGGGTTCACCGCGACCGCGCGGCTGCACCGCGAGGACTTCCGGATGAACTGGAACCAGGCCGTCGAGCTGGGCCTCTCGCTGGTCGGCGCGCACCTGCTGGTCGAGCTGGAGATCCAGGCAGTCCTGGCCGACTGACCCCGGACCCATGACCTGCGCCCGCGGCGCACGGACGGCACGACGAGGACAACGCCCCCAGGCCCGAGGACGACTCAGTGGATGTGCGAGCCGCCGTTGACGTCGTAGGTGGCTCCGGTGATGTAGCCGGACTCCTCGCGGCACAGGTAGGTGATGAGGTCGGCGACGTCGGCGACGTTGCCGTTGCGGCCGACCGGGACCCCCGCGATGAGCTGGGCCTTGCGCTCGCCCTCCAGCGCTCCGCCGGTGATGTCGGTGTCGATCAGCCCGGGAGCGACGGCGTTCACGGTCACCCCGCGGGGGCCCAGTTCACGGGCCAGCGCCCGGGTGAACCCGAGCTGGCCTGCCTTGGCGGCGGAGTAGGCGACCCCACCGAAGACACCTCCGCCCCGCTCGGCGGACACCGAGGACAGGAAGACGATGCGCCCGAAGCCACGCTCGGCCATCCCCGGGGCCAGCCGTCGGGTGACGTTGAAGGCACCGCGCACGTTCACCGCGAAGATGCGGTCCCACTCCTGCCCGGTCACCTCCAGGAACGGGGTCGGGGAGGTGATGCCGGCGTTGTTGACCACGGCACCCACGGGCGGCAGCGCGCCGTCGAGGACCGCGAGCGCGCTGTCGACGGAGGCCTCGTCGGTGACGTCGCAGCCGATGCCGACAGCCTGGACGCCATGCCGCTCCTCGATCTCGTGGGCGGCGTCCTTCGCGCTGGCCTCGTCCAGGTCGAGGACGGCGATGTTCCAGCCGGCGGCGGCCAGGGTGTGAGCGGTGGCGCGGCCGATGCCGCGCTTGGAGCCGGCGCCGGTGACGACGGCGGTCTTGTCGGACACGGACATGGTGGTTCCTCCAGCAGATGGGATGGGTAGGCAGGCGGGGCGGGGTTCAGGCGGTGGCGGGTGCCGGGTCTGCGGCCCACGGGCCGCGCGGCGTCGGGGCGGCGTCGGTGAGCCCGGTCCTGACCCTGGCGACGATCGCGTCGGTCGAGAGGCCGTAACGGTCGTGCAGCGTGGGCAGGGCACCGGCGGCCAGGAACTCGTCGGGCAGTGCGATGGGCAGGACCCGGTTCCCGACGCCGGCGAAGGCGAGCGTCGAGGCGACCGACTCGGCGAGCCCGCCGACGACGGAGTGGTTCTCGAGCGTGACGAGCAGCCGATCGGTGCGCGCCGCGCGCAGGATCGCCTCGGTGTCCAGCGGCTTGATGGTCGGCACGTGCAGGACGGCGACGTCGACGTGGTCGGCCGCCAGCCGCTCCGCTGCCTGCAACGCCCGCATGGTCATCAGGCCGGTGGAGATCAGGACGACGTCCCGGCCGGTGCGCAGCTCGGCGGCCTTGCCCAGCTCGAAGCGGTAGTCGTACTCGTCCAGCACCGTGGGCACCGCACCGCGGAGCAGCCGGAGGTAGGTGGGTCCCGGTGCCGCAGCGAGCGCCGGGACGGCCTGCTCGATGTCCACGGAGTCACAGGGGTCGACGATCGTGAGGTTGGGGCAGCCCCGCAGGATGGCCAGGTCTTCGGTGGCCTGGTGGCTCGGCCCGTAGCCGGTCGTGAGCCCGGGCAGGGCGCCCACGACGTTGACGTTCAGCCCGGGCTCGGCGATGTCCAGGCAGAGGAAGTCGTACGCGCGGCGGGTGGCGAACACCGAGTAGGTGGACGCGAACGGCACCAGGCCCACCTCGGCCATGCCGGCGGCGGCCCCGAGCAGCGTCTGCTCCGCCATGCCCATCTGGAAGAACCGGTCCGGGTGGGCGTCGCGGAACACGTGCATGTCGGTGTACTTGGCCAGGTCGGCGGAGAGCCCGACGACCTCGGGGCGCTCCTCGGCCAGCCGGTTCAGCGCGTGCCCGAAGGGGGCGCTGGTGGTGCGCTGACCGGGATCGGCGAAGGAGGCGATCATCGCCGAGGTGGTGAGCTTCTTGCGGGGTGCGGTGCTGGTCATCGGGCCAGTCCCTCCTCGAGCTGGTCGCGGGCGATCTGCCATTCGTTCTCATCGACCCGCATGAAGTGGGCCTTCTCCCGGCTCTCGAGCAGCGGGACGCCAGAGCCGATGCGGGTGTCGCAGATGACCACCGACGGTGATCCGCGGTGCTCCCGGACCTCGTCGAAGGCGGCGACGAGCGCGGCGACGTCGTTGCCGTCGACCCGCACGGCGTGCCAGCCGAAGGCCCGCCACTTCTCGGTGAGCGGCTCGGTCCGCAGCACGCCGACAGTGGGGCCGTCGGCCTGCAGGGCGTTGACGTCGACGATGGCGGTGACGTTGTCCAGCCCGTGGTGGGCGCAGGACATCGCCGCCTCCCAGGTGGACCCCTCGTCCAGCTCGCCGTCGGAGAGCAGGTTGAACACCCGCGCCGGGTTGCCGAGGTGGCGCAGTCCCAGCGCCATGCCGGTGGCCACCCCGAGCCCATGGCCGAGCGAGCCGCCGGAGATCTCCATGCCCGGGGTGTAGGAGGCCATCGCCGACATGGGGAGCCGGGAGCCATCGGAGCCGTAGGTCTCCAGCTCCTCGATCGGGATGATCCCGGCCTCGGCCATGGCGGCGTACGCGGCGATCGCGTAGTGCCCGATGGAGAGCAGGAAGCGGTCGCGGTCGGGCCAGTCTGGGTCGTCCGGCCGGTAGCGGAGCTGGTCGGTGTAGACCACGGCGAGGACGTCGGCCACGCCGAGCGCCTGCCCGATGTACCCCTGTCCCTGCACCTCCCCCATGTCCAGGGCGTTGCGCCGGATGCGGTAGGCGGCCTGGCGGATCCGCTCGACCCGCTCCGACCGGCGGTCGGTGCCGGCCGGGACCTGTGCTGCTGTCAGTGACGTCATGGCGTGCTCCTCGTCGTAGGTGGGGTCAGTCCGTCGCCGTGCCGGCGACCAGCGGCCGCTGGTCCGACGCCGTCCGCGGGTTCGGGGGGAGGCCCGGTGTGGTGGGGGCCGCGAAGCTCCGCTCCAGAGCGGCGACCTCGTCGCGCTCGGCCCGGCCCCAGGTCTCGGGTGTCGTCAGCGCCGCGAGCAGGCCCAGCAGCCCGTATCCGGTGAACAGCAGCGCGGGGCCGATCCACCCGACCCCGGCGTACAGGGCGGTGGCGACCAGCGGGGTGAAGCCGGAGACGACCGCGGACAGCTGGTAGGCCAGCGAGGCACCGGTGGTCCGGGTCTTCGTCGCGAACAGCTCGGGGAACCAGGCGCCCTGCACGCCGGCGAGTGAGTTCTGGCAGACGCAGTAGCTGACGATGAAGGCGAGCACGATCGCGGTGGCGAGGCCGGTGTTCACCACCAGGAACAGCGGGACTCCCCAGAGCACCGTGACCGCGGTACCGAGCAGGTAGACCGGACGGCGTCCGATCCGGTCGGTCAGCGCACCCCAGAAGGTGGTGGCGAAGATGCCGATGCCGGCCGCGACCATGAGCGCGGTGAGGGTCACCGGCCGGTCGGCGAGCTCCTCCTTGGCCAGGTAGGACAGCAGGAAGGTCACCGACACCGCGTAACCGGCCGTCTCGGCCGTGCGCAGGCAGAACGCCCGCACGATGTTGCGCCAGTCGTTGCGGAGCACCTCGGCGAGCGGGTTCTCCGAGACCTCACCCTCCTCCTTCAGCTCCTCGAACTCCGGGGACTCCTCCAGCTTCAGCCGGATGAAGATGCCGACGGCGATCAGCAGGGCGCTGAGCAGGAAGGGCACCCGCCACGCCCACGAGCCGCCCAGCGGCACGCTGATCAGGAAGGCGAGGTTCGCGAGCAGCAACCCGACGGGGAAGCCTGCCTGGGTGATGCCGGTGTAGAGGCCGCGCTTGCGCCATGGAGCGTGTTCGAAGCACATGAGGATCGCCCCGCCCCACTCGGCGCCGAACGCGAGCCCCTGCACCACGCGCACCACGACCAGCAGGACACCGGCCCAGACCCCGACCTGGTCGTAGGTGGGCAGGCAGCCGATCAGCACGGTGGCGATGCCCATCAGCAGCAGCGATCCGACGAGGACCGGCTTGCGGCCGATCCGGTCGCCGAGGTAGCCGCCGATGATCCCGCCGAGCGGCCGGACGGCGAACCCGATGCCCAGCGTCGCGAACGACAGCAGCGTGCCCGACAGCGGGTCACTCGCCGGGAAGAAGGCGTGGTTGAAGTAGAGGGCCGCGGCGGTGCCGAAGCCGATGAAGTCGTAGGTCTCGATCGTCGCGCCGATCGAGCACCCGACGGCGACCTTCTTCTTGGTCGCAGTGCCGTCGATCGGGTGCCACTCGGCGACTTCTTCGAGGTTGGAGCCCCGGTCGGGAACGTGCCGTTCGGTCATGGTGACCTCCGGTGAGCGCTGGGCGTGGGTTCCAGTGGCCGCTGGCGTTGACTGTTAACAGTCAACTGCCAACGAGTGTGGATGGCCCGCATCACAGTGTCAAGGGTCACGCCGCGGGAGTCGGCCCGTCACAACGACGCGACCCCTGCGGGTCGTGTCAGCTGTTGACATTCCCTCGTTGACAATGGGCGGCTAGGGTGGCAGGCAACGAGGAGGTACGTCGTGAGCGTCGAACCACTGGTCAGTCTCGACCGCAGCACCCTGCGCGAGCGAGCGCTCGAGGCGCTCAGGGCAGCAGTCCTCTCCGGCCAGTACCGGCCGGGAGACCACCTCGGTGAGGTTGAGCTGGCGGCTTCGCTGGGGGTCAGTCGCGGCACGGTCCGGGAGGCACTGCGTCACCTCCAGCAGGAGGGGCTGGTGACCACCGGAGCCCGGGGGATGCTGCGGGTCAAGACCCTCACCTCAGCCGAGGTGCGCGAGCTCTTCCAGGTCCGTGCTGCGCTGGAGTCGCTGGCGGTCCGGGAGCTGATCTCCTCACCGAGGCGCGACTCCGCCGTCGCGGCTCTGCGCAGCGCGCTCGAGGATCTCGCCGACGAGCAGCAGGACGTGACCGTCCGGATCCGGGCAGACCTCGCCTTCCACCTCCTGCTCTGCCGGCTCGCCGGCAACACCATGCTCGTGGAGGCGTGGGAACGCCTCGAGGGGCGGATGCGGGTCGCGATCCTGAACGGCGCGGCCTGGCAGGCGCCGATGATGGCCCGCGACCGGCACGCCCCCATCGTCGACGCGATCGAGCGCGGGGACGTGGCTGCGGCTGTCGCCGTCGTCGAGGAGCACATGGCCGCGGCCGCGGAGCACTTCGCCGAGTCGTCCCAGGGCGACTGAAGCCCACCGCCGAGCGGCGGCAAGGCTGAGGCCGCCGGGCTCCGATGATGGGACGACGGTCGTCCGTGACTCGTCGACCTGGTCGGTCAACCAACGGCCGATGCCCGCCTACGCCCTCGGCAGCGGCTACCCGGCGCAGGGTGGGACGGTGACGGCGGAGGGCGTCAAGGCTCGTCACCGACCGACCTCGCAGCCACCCACGAGCGCGTCCTGGCCCCTCGGCAGCGGTCGGCGCCGGCCAGGACGGTGACCGGGTCGCAGTCGCCACGCCACAGCGGGCGACGCTGCACCAGCCGTGGACCCGGCACGGCACCCGCTCGCCGCGCTGCGGGACATGTGCCGCTCGTGCGGACCTGGGCATCACCCCTGAGCGGACCCGGCCCTGTCGACCACAGACCAACGGCAAGGTCGAACGCTTCAACCGCACGACGACCAGCGAATGGGCCTTCGCTCAGTTCTTCACCAGCGAAGCGGATCGTCGAGCTCCCGGCGCCGCCCCCACCGTTCCGCCGTACCGCCCGTCGTCGGACCGGCCGCCCAGCTCACTGATCAGCCGGCCGCATCGTCACCCCCTGACAGCCAGGGATAGCGAGCGGTGTCCCTGCCGGCGTAGTCGGGGTCGAGGTAGATGAAGCAGCGTTGGATGAGGAAGTCCCGGATCTCGAAGACGTCGCACCAGCGGCCCGCGCCCCATTCGGGGACGCCGGCCCGCCACGGGCCGTCCTTGTGCTCGCCGTGGCTGGTGCCCTCCGCGACGACCGTGTCGGAGCCGGAGAAGATCCAGGTGAACTCGGCGTAGTGGTGCTGGATCGACGTCAGCGTGCTGCCGATGTCGGTGAACAGCTGGCCGATCTCCTCCTTGCCGGTGGCCAGTCCCCACTTGGGGAACATGACCTGGGCATCGTCGGCGAACAGGTCCAGGATGCTGCCACCGGTGGAGGTGGCGCCGGCGTTGTCGAAGGCCTTGAGGTACTCGACAGCCACCGACTTCCGTTGCTCGTCGGTCATGGTCTGGGTCGCGATGGCCATGCGGAACTCCCTCTGTGGTGGTCGGGCGGCGAGGTCAGGACGCGGATGGGGTCAACTGGTGCGACTCGCGGACCGGTTCACGATCGGCCGCCTGTGCGGCCCGGTACGCGAAGGCGATGATCGGGCCCAGGGTGGCCCCGCCGGCCCAGTACGCCTGGGCGGACGGAGAGGCGACGCAGTTGCCGACGCCGTAGAGGCCCGTGATGGGCGTCCCGGTGTCGTCGAGGACCTGCGCATCGGTGTTGGTGCGTGGCCCGCCCTTGGTGTCGAGCGTGCCCCCGGTGATCAGGCTGGCGTAGTAGGGCCCACTGCTGCTCATCGGCCACATCGTCGGGTTGGCCCGGCCCGGCTCGTCCTTGACCGGTCCGTTGAACAACAGCTGCACCGGCTTCTCCCCACGGTGGAAGTCCTCGTCCACGCCGCGTTCGGCGAAGCCGTTGAACCGCGCGATCGACTGCCGCAGGGTGGGGACGAAGCCCGGGTCGAGGGTGAGCCCGCCGGTCAGCTGCGCATACCGGGACAGCCGGTCGGCGACGGCGTCGGCCAGCGCCTCGAGGGTGTCGCCGCGGATGACGTGGGAGTCGTCGGTACCCGGAGGGACGATCTGGCGGCCGTACTCGTCGCTGGCCGAGTGGTCCTGGCTGCGCTGGTCCCAGATCTGCACGAGGACCAGGTAGGGGTACTCGCCGTTCGCCCCGTCGTAGCTGAAGAACTTCTGGGCCAGCTCGTTGTACTGCAACTTCTCGTTGACCACCCGACGCCCGGTCTTGTCCACGAAGATCGTGGAGTCCCCGGCGACGGAGAACATGCCGCTCAACGCGGGGTCCCGGGACACGGCGCGCTCCAGCGGGACCGGGCACATCCACGCGTAGTTCATGTTGCGCAGCTGAGCGCCGACCGGGCCGGCGATGGCCAGGAAGTCACCCTCGTTGGTCAGCGCCGCGCAGCCGCCGTAGACCGGCGTGTGCAGGAAGTTGCGCCGCAGGTCCAGGTCGTGGGTGAAGCCCCCGGTCGCGAAGACCACCGCCTTGCGGGCGCCGAACCTGCGCGTGCGTCCGTCGGCGGTGGTGGCCTCCACGCCGACGACGGCGCCGTCGGCGAGGACGAGGCGCTGCACCCGGTGGCTCACCCGGATGTCGACGCCGTCCCGTTCGGCGGCGGCGGCCATCGAGGCGACGCCCACGGCCCCGCCGTCGGACATCGTGTCCCGGGCGCCGCGGGGGACGAGGACCCGCCCGGTGGGCGCCTTGTCCTCGGGGAGCTCCGACCAGTAGTCGACGACGTCCGGGCAGTGGCGGTACTCCAGCGCACCCTTCTCGGCCAGCAGTTCGGCGGCTGGGGAGGCGCTCTCGTAGATGGCCCGGCACATGTCGTACTCCCATTGCGACAGACCCAGGGTGGGCGACGCCGGGTCGTAGGAGGTGGGGCGAGCGAGCCGGGCCACGTAGCGCAGGAAGTCCGGCTCCTCGTCGACGAGGCCGAGCGCGCGCATCGGCACGTTGTTGGGCACCCAGTACCAGAAGGCCGCCTTCTTCGCCGTCCCGCCGAGCTCGGGCGCCTTCTCCAGCAGCAGCACCTCGTTGCCCAGCCACCGGCTGTACAGGGCCGCGGGGAGCCCACCACCACCCCCGCCGACGACGATCACGTCGGCCACTGCATCCGCGGGCAGCTCGCCGGTCGCCGGGGCGGCCGATTCTCGGGCGGGACGGGTCGGGACGGCGTCGGGCGCCGTCCGGGGGGTCGGGGTCGCAGCAACCACGGGAACCTCACAGCGGAGTCGGGATGGTCCTTCGGGGTCGAGCTCAGCGGGCAGGCGCCTCACCTGCCCAGGCAGCGCGCAGCAACGACTCGATGCCCTCGCGGGTGACCGGCCGCGGGTTGGCGTAGGGGTTGGCCACCGCCAGCTCGGCGATGCGCGGGATGTCGGCCTCGGCCATGCCGAGCTCGGCCAGCGACCGCGGCGCATCGAGCCGGCCCGCCAGCTCCCACAGTTCCCGGGCCGGGTCCGACGCTCCGCCCAGCGCCCGGGAGAGGGCGGCCACGGCCTGCGGCGCGGCCGGCTGGTTGAACGCCAGCGCATGCGGCAGGACGACGGTGTGGGTCGGCGCGTGCGGGAGGTCCAGCGTGCCGCCCAGGGTGTGACACAGCTTGTGGTGCAGGGACATGGTCGTGGCGGCCAGCACCGCACCGCACAGCCAGGCGCCGTACTGCGCTTCTGCCCGCGCCTCGATGTCACTGCCATCAGCAACGACCCTGGGCAGTGCCCCGGCCAGCGCCCGGGCACCCTCCTCTGCCATGAGGGACACGATCGGCGTTGCGTCGGGGGCGTACAGGCCCTCCACGGCGTGCGCGATGGCGTTCATCGCGCTGGTGGCCGACATCTGCGCCGGGAGGCTGAGTGTCATCTCCGGGTCGTAGAGGACGCTGCGCGGCAGGACCCGGAGATCCCTGCCGGTCCGCTTCTGCCCGCCCTCGGTCAGCCCCCACACCGGGGTCATCTCCGAACCCGCATAGGTGGTGGGGACGGCGATGATCGGCAGCTCGTGCTCCAGGGCGATGGCCTTGCCCAGCCCGATCGCGGACCCCCCGCCCACGGCCACGCAGCCGTCGGCGCCCAGCTCCGCGGCCCGGCCCCGGGCCCGGCGGGCCACCTCGACGGGCACGTGCATCCGGGCCTCGGCGAGCACGCCGGCAGACCGCTCCCCCAGCGCGGCGGCGACCGCACGGCCGGTGTCCTCCTGCTCGGGGGAACAGAGGACGAGCACCCGGGTCAGGCCCAGCGCGGCCACCTCGTCGGGCAGCTTCGCCAGTGCGCCGGCGCCGAAGACGACCCGCATCGGCAGCGCCTGGTAGCTGAAGGGCGCGATCACGACGGGAGTCCCTGGACCAGGGTCGGCTGTGCCTCCGCCGGCTGAGCCGCGGGCGGCGCCTGGTCCGCGCGCAGCAGCGACAGGTCGAACGTGAGCGTGCGGAACGGGTTCGGCAGGCCGACCTCGGCGGCCCGCGCCGCATCGTCGACCTCCGGCACGTCCCGGACCAGGCTGTCCTTCACCCCGAACACGGCGTCGGAGTCCAGGTAGGGGCTGTCGGCGACGAAGACGTGGGTGGTCACCGGTCGGTAGCCGGGTGCGCCGACGATGAAGTGCAGGTGCGCCGGCCGGTTGGGGTGGCGGCCGGTGGCGGCCAGCAGCTGCCCCACGGGACCGTCGTCGGGGATCGGGTAGAACCGGGGCACCACCGAGCGGAACCAGAACCGGCCGTCGGCGTCGGCGGTGAAGAGGCCCCGCAGGTTGCCCGGCGGCTGGATGCCGGGCTGCTGGACGTCGTAGAAGCCGTCCTCGTTGGTCTGCCACACGTCGACGGCCGCGCCGGCCAGTGGCTCACCGTCCGGCCCGGTCACCTGGCCCGACACCAGGCACGGGGTGCCCTTGCCGTCCAGCGCGATGTCGGCACCGAGCTCGCGGGGCGGGGACTCCACCATGTGGAACGGGCCGAGCACCGTCGACTCCGTCGACGTCCCGCCGGTCCGGTGGTTGATCGTCTCGACCAGCATCGAGACGCCGAGCACGTCCGACAGCAGGATGAACTCCTGCCGCACCTCGTTGCTCATGTGCCCGGTGCGGGTGAGGAAGTCGATCGCGAAGCCCCACTCCTCCTCGGTCAGCTCCACGTCCTTGACGAACGCGTGCAGGTGCTGCACCAGCGAGGTCATCACCTGCCGCAACCGCGGATCCGGCGTCCCGGCGAAGCTGGCCGCCACCACCTCCGCCGACCGCTCCTCGCTGAACAACTCGCCGCCGCTCACCTCGACACCTCCCCGACACGGTCGAGGACGGTGCGCAGGGCGCGCTCCAGCGCGGCCACCGCCTCGGCCTCGGAGGCGGCGCCGGCCTGGCGGAAGGCGATGTAGTTGTCCGGGCGCGCCAGCAGCACCCCGCCGTCCTCGGTCCCCCGGACGCGTGCCCAGTCGCCGTAGAGGTCGTCGTACTGCTGCCCGGGACCGACGACGACCGCGGCGACGTCGACGCCGAGTCGCTCCCCCACCACGGCTGCGGCCCGGGCCCAGGCGTCCCCGCCGATGCCGGTGAAGACGGTGAACCGGCCGTGCCCGCCGAGGTCCAGGGTCGAGACCTGGCGACGATGGTCGGTGGTCAACCAGGCGTGCGGCAGCTTGGCCCCCGGACGGGAGCTGGCGTGGTGGTAGAGCTCCGGGTCCCTCGTGGGCCGCTCGGGGGGTGACGCGTCCGGGATCACCGCGCTCGAGTCGTAGCGCTGGTCGAGCTCCACCCCGTGGCAGTTGAACTCGTAGTCCTTGAACGCGATGGCCTCCCGCAGGGCCGCCCGCTGCTTCTCCGCCTCCGGCGTCGCCTGCTTCCGGGCGGCCATGTGCTGCACCATCAGCTGCGGGTCCTCGGTGTCGAGCAGACCCAGTGCGTCGAAGATGCGAGCGGTCTCGCCGATGCTCTGGTTGGCCCGGTCGACCACCTGCTTCCCGACCGGGGCCCGCTCGGCGGAGTAGGTGTCCAGCAGGCCCGGCCCGGCCTGGCCACGGAGGACGGCGGCGAGTTTCCAGGCCAGGTTGTAGGCGTCCTGGATCGAGGTGTTCGAGCCCAGGCCGTTCGACGGCGGGTGCCGGTGCACGGCGTCGCCGGCGCAGAAGACCCGACCGTTCGAGTAGCGCTCCGCCCAGAGGTGGTTGACCGTCCAGGCCGAGCTGGACGTGATGGACACCTCGACCGAGTCGTCGCCGACGAGCTTGCGCACGATGGAGAGCGCGAACTCCTCGGTGAGGTCGGGCGCCGGGCCGTTGATGTCGTAGCCCCAGACGATCAGCCACTTGTGCCACGGACGGACCATCCGGACGAGGCCGGCGCCGATGCCGCCGACGTCGGCCCCGGGCTGCAGCACCCAGTAGAGGACCGAGGGCCGGTCGGCGACCAGGTGCGACAGGTCGGCCTCGAAGACGATGTTGATGCTGCCGCCGACGCCCATCTGGCCCTGCAGCGGCAGCCCGATGTGCTCGGCCACCGCGCTGCGGCCGCCGTCCGCCCCGATGACGTACCTGGCCCGGATGTCGTACTCGTCGCCGCGCAGCCGGTCCCGCACGTGCACGGTGACGCCCTCGTCGTCCTGTTCCAGCGACAGGTACTCGGTGTCGAACCGGACCTTGGCGCCGCGGGCCTGGGCGTTGTGCAGCAGCACCGGCTCCATGAGGTCCTGCGGCATGTCGCAGATCCGGGAGGGGCTCGCGGCCGTGTAGTCGGCCAGGCGATCGGGCCGGGTGCCCCAGGCGTGCAGCCGCCCGAGCTCCTCACCGGCGATCGAGGTGCAGTACACGAGGTTGCCCATCAGCTCCTGCGGCGCGGCCTCGGCCACCACCTCCTCCTCGACACCGAGGTCGCGCAGCACCTCCATGGTGCGCTGGTTGGTGATGTGCGCGCGGGGCGTGTCGGCGAGCCGCCCGTACTTGGTGATCACGGTCGTCTGCACGCCGTAGGTCGCCAGCGCGAGCGCGGCCGCGGAGCCGGCCGGCCCGCTGCCGATGACGAGGACCTCGGTGTCCAGGTCGGCCATGGGAACCCCTCTCCTGGTGCTCGATCACGTCACCTGAGTGTGGCGCCTGCCACAGAGCGGTTCCTGCACGTTCGGGCCGTTCGAGCTGCACGAACTGCGCGGGTTCGAGCGCTCACGACCCGCGGCGCAGCGCCCCTGGGGTGGTGTCGAGGTGTGCACGCATCACGCGGGTCAGGTGCTCCTGGTGGGAGAACCCGCAGCGGACGGCGATCTCCGCGATCGGTGCCCGCCCGGTGCGCAGCAGCCGGCTCGCCTGCTCGACACGGACGCCCAGCAGGAACCGATGTGGTGCCAGCCCCGTCCGCGCCTTGAACTGCCGGCTGAACTGGCTGACGCTCAACCCGGCCGTCGCGGCGAGCGCGGCCAGCGGCACCGGCTCGGCCAGCCGCTCCTCCATGACCGCCCGCACCGCCGCGAACTGGCGGTCTCCGAGCCCACTGGCAGGCCGGTCGTCCGCGAGCTCCCTCGCCGCCCTGCCGACCCCGTGCTGGCGCACCAGCTGCGCAGCGACCATGCTGCCGAGCTGGTCGACGTACGTCCGCGCCGCCGGCTGCCAGGACCGCAGCGAATCGTCCAGCGACAGCATGAGCTGCTCCAGCAGCCGGTCGCTCGAGCCCAGTTCCTCGGCCAGTTCGACGGGTTGGTCCGCACCGGCTGCGTCCTGGACCACGTCATCGCTCAGGTACAGGTGCACGGTGCTCAGGACGCCGCCCAGCTCGACGGTCAGGTCCCGCCCCGCGGGGTGGATGAACATCCCCCCGGCGGGCATCCGACGGGAGCGGGTCCCCTTCCCCTGCCCGCGCCGGACGGTCACCGGGCCGTCCAGGTGCAGGATCACCAGGTGCGTGCCGGCGGCGGCGAACGACTCGCGGTACGGGCGCTCGCGCTGCACGGACAGGTACTGCTTGTCCCAGCCCAGGCCGGCGCTCGTCCGCTCGGGCGTCACCCACGGCTGCCTGAGGATGCCATTGGTGTCCTGCAGCCCTAGCTCACTCGACACGGGACGTTCCTCTGGCCATCCGGATGGGGCGCTCACCATGTGGTGCGCGGCACAGCGTAGTCATCGCGTCGGGCCCGGAGTCCCCGCGAAGCGACGGATCGTCACGACGTCGCCGGGAGCGAGCGGCCGAGCAGCCCCAAAGGGCGGCGCGGATGATCAGCACCGACAGCAGCCCGGCGCACACCGGAGCCGCGGCGTCGGTCCCGACAACCGCCCGGTGGCGGTGCCGATCTGCGCCGCGGTGACCGGGGACGGCAGCGACGTCGCCTGGAGCAGCCCCGCGGCCGTGGCGCCCCGCGGCCCAGCGACCGGACCAACAGCACCGCCGGGACGCCACGCACGACCAGCAGCGCGGCCAGGAACACCGGCACGCGCACCAGTGCGCTCGGGTACTCCAGCAGGCCGCGGAGGTCCCGCTGCACGCCGCTGCGGATGAAGAAGGTCGGGATCAGGGACCTGAAGCCGATCGCGTCCGACTTCGCCCCGAACTGGGGGGCGCGTGATCGAGTCGCCGTCGACCAGGCCGACCAGCGCACCGGCGCGGAGAGCACGTCGGCTGTCCGCGGTTGGCGGCCGGTCGCGACCAGCACCTCCTCGGCGACGAACTCCTGGGGTGGGCGATTGCCCACTCACGCGTGTCGAAGTCCCCCTGTGGACACCATGGAGTGGAAGTCCTCCCACCCTCTTCGGGCGACCCGGCGAGACGGCCGATCCGGAGCCCATCTGCTGGCCGCCCGGCTCCCGTCGTCGGCGCCCGTGCGGATCTCGAGTGCCCCCGCGGTCTGGGGGACCACCCGCAGGGCACGAACAGCGCCTACCGCAGCCACAGCGCGCGCCGCCAGCAACATGGCAGTAACTGTTAGCTTCGCCACATGCGGGTCGACATCCATTCCGGTCCTGCGTTCGCGCTCGGCGAGATCACCTTGCCGGCGGGCGGCGCGGTGCGCGTCGAGGCGGGCGCCATGGCGATGACCCGGGGCGACGTGCAGATGTCCACCTCCACCCGCGGCGGGTTCATGAAGGGCCTGCGCAGATCGCTCGGAGGAGAGAGCTTCTTCGTCAACGACTTCTCGTCCGGGCAGGGCGGGGTGGTCGGGGTCGCCGCCGTCCTCCCCGGAGACATGACCGTGGTGCCGCTGGACGGCAGCGCGGCACTCATGGTGCAGTCCGGGTCGTGGACCGCATCGGACCCGGGAATCGACGTCGACTCCACGTGGGGCGGCGGCACGTCGTTCTTCAGCGGAGAGGGGCTCGTGCTGCTCCGCTGCACCGGGGCAGGTGACCTCCTGTTGTCGAGCTACGGTGCGATCCGCCGACACGAGCTGGCGCCGGGCGAGACCATGACCCTGGACACGGGTCACGTGGTGGCGTTCGACGAGTCGGTGCGGTACGGCGTACGCAAGGCCGGCGGATGGAAGTCGTCGATCCTGGGCGGCGAGGGACTCGTCACGGACTTCACCGGCCCGGGCCGGGTGTGGTTCCAGACGCGCAACGTGTCGGACTTCGTGCAGTGGATGATCTCCAAGATGCCCGCACAGCGCAGCAGCTGAGACGCGCGGTCGATGGTTCGCCGCAGGACAACGAGAGGGCGAATCCCTACCAGCCGTACTCCGGACGATGGTGGTGGAACGCACCCGAGAAAGCGGTCGAGACCGTCTCGGGAAGTTCCCGAAACGGCTCCTGAGCTGCAGTTTTCTGTCGAGCTGACAGGATGTGAACCTGCGACCCCTTGACCCCCAGCCACGAGCAGCCGTCCGTGGTCGTCCGCGGGCGTGCCTCTTCCGCAGTTCACAAGAGCGCAGGGTCCGCACGTCCGCCCGGATCCGCGCTTGTTCGGCCCGGGTTGCTGTACCCGTTGCCGTCAAGGCCATCGTTCCCGGCCGTCCATGCCGCGCCCCTGGTCCGGCAGCCCCGGCGGGTCGCGGCCAAAGGGCCGCTCGGGCTCCGACGTGTCGCTCCGGCTGACCGCCTCTGCCGCCCGTAGAGGATGCCATCGAGGGCGAGCACCGCCGCGGTATCGAGGACCGCCCTGGCCCGCACGGGAATGCCTCCGCGGACGTGGTCAGGCGTCCTGGCTGCTGGGCGCGCCACCGGGCCGGGTAGAGGCCGTATCGGGTCGTTCGGCGTCCAGCTGCGTGACCGCGACCAGGGGCACGCCCAGGTCTCGGACTTTGGCCAGCAGTCCGTGAAGTGCTGCCTGGTCGGCCACCGGGCCGGTGAGGACGGTCGTGCCGTCGGCGGCGCGGGTGAGGATCATGCCGTCGAACCAGGTGGCCCATCGAGGTGCGAGGTGCGTCCCGAGGCGGATCTCGTAGCGGGAGCCCTCGGCTGGGCCGCCGCTTACCTGCTTCGTCATCGGATTCTCCTGTCCGCTGCCACCGGGGGTTCCAGGCGGCGCTCCTGCGTCAAGCACGTTCGGAGGCGAGCTGCGTGCGGCGATGGCCGTGGGCGGATGTCCCCTGGGAAGCGGGTCTGGCGCGCGTCGGTGCGCACCCCCGCGCGTCGTGGCCCGCCACGTGGACGTGCGTCCGGTCAGGCGTCCCGGCGGCGGAGCACCACAGCTCCGGCGAACAGCGGCACCAGCGCGTAGGCCGCGATCACGAGCAGACCGGTGGCCGCGGTGAGCTGGTCGCCCCCGGACGACAGTGAGTCCTCGCTGCCGCCGAGGAACGCGCCCGATGCCGGCAGCGGCAGGTAGCGGGCGATCGTCTCCACCCAGTTGAGACTGACGAAGGCGAGTACGCCGGGCAGCAGCAGCAGGACGGTGAGCGAGACGGTGATCGCGCCGGCGCTGGAACGCAACAGCGTGCCCACGCCGAGGGAGAACAGCGCCGCGGCGACCAGGAAGTACACGGTGCCGCCGAACACCTGCCAGGTCCGGGCGTCGTCGAGGGCGGGGACGAGCTGGTGCGCGGCCAGCTGCGGCATCGTCACGAGGTAGGACAGCGCGATGCTCACGGCCGCGACGACCCCGGTGAGGACGCTCAGCGCGATCGCCTTGGCGATGACCACCGGCACGCGGGTGGGCACCGCGGCGAACGTGGAGCGGATCATCCCCGTGGAGTACTCGCCGGTGATGAGCAGCGCCCCGAGCACAGCGATGGTCAGCATCCCGATCTGGAAGCCGCCGGAGACGAGTTCGGCGCCGTTGGTGGTGGCGAGCGTTGGTGCGGTGACCGGGTCGGCGGCCATGGCGTCCACCGACGCGGCGACGGCGAGGGAGATTCCCGTGATCAGGACGACGGTGGCGCCCAGTACCCACCAGGTCGAGCGCAGCGAGAGCAGCTTGCGCCACTCGCCGCGCAGGATGCCGAGAAAGCTCGGTCGGGCATGGACGGTGGGCCGAGCGGCGGTCGGGAGGACGGCGTCAGCGGTGGCGGTGATCGTGCTCATCGGTTCTCCCCCTTCGGGACGGTCGGGGCGGTGGCAGTGACGTCGGACCGGTACTCGACCGCGCCCTGGGTGAGGGACATGTAGGCCTCCTCGAGGCTGGCGCTGCGCGGGCTGAGCTCGTGCAGCGCGATGCCGTGGGCGCAGGCGAGCTCACCGACGCGCTCGGCGTCGATCCCGCGCAGCTCCAGCGCGCCGGGTGCCGAGGAGGTGACGGCGGCGCCGTCGGCCTCGAGGAGCGCGGCGAGCTCGGTCGCTCGTGGGGACCGGACCCGGACCGCCGCGGCCGACACCGAGTCGATGACCTGCTGCACCGGGCCGGCGGCGATGATCCGGCCGCGGCCGATGACCAGCAGCTGGTCGGCCGTCTGCGCCATCTCGCTCATCAGGTGCGAGGAGAGGAACACCGTCCGCCCCTCGTCGGCCAGAGACCGCACGAGCCGGCGCACCCATTGGACGCCCTCGGGATCCAGGCCGTTGACCGGCTCGTCGAGGATGAGCGTCCGCGGGTCGCCGAGCATCGCCGAGGCGATCCCCAGGCGCTGCCCCATGCCCAGCGAGAACCCACCCACGCGCTTGTGGGCGACGGTCGCCAGACCGGTCATCTCGATGACCTCGTCGACCCGCGCGACCGGGATGTTGTGCGTCGCGGCCATGGTGCGCAGGTGCGAACGGGCGCTGCGGCCGGTGTGCACGGCCTTGGCGTCCAGCAGTGCCCCGACCTCGGCGAGCGGCGCGCGGTGGCGGGCGTAGGGCTTGCCGTTGACGGTGACGGTGCCCGACGTCGGCCGGTCCAATCCCATGATCATCCGCATGGTGGTGGACTTGCCGGCCCCGTTGGGCCCGAGGAACCCGGTGACCGAGCCCGGCGCGATGGTGAAGCTGATGTCGTCGACAGCGGTCTTGTCGCCGTAGCGCTTGGTGAGCTGGTGCGCCTCGATCATGACGATGCCCTTCGTGCTGTCTCGGTGCACGGGGCCGCCCGCCCGGGCTCGGCCGCGGCGATGCGGACGACGACGTTGCCGCGCTTGCGGCCGGTGTCGACGTAGCGGTGGGCCTCGGCGATGTCGGCGAGGTCGTAGGTCCGGTCGCGGACTGCCCGGAAGGAGCCGGCCTCGGCGAGGTGGACCAGCGCACCCAGGTCCTCGGCGGTGCCCTTCCCCGGGCTGGCGGTGACGACGTGGCCGGTCCGCCGGCTGCGTAGCGGCGCCCGCAGCAGCCCCGGCAGGTCGGTGACCACCAGTAGCAGCGCACCACCCGGCTTCAGGAGATGCCGCACCCGCTCGAAGGACGCGTTGCCGACGCAGTCGACGATCACGTCGTAGGTCGCGGCCTCGGCGGTGACGTCGTCGACCGTGTGGTCGATCACTCGGTCAGCGCCCAGCTCGGTCACCAGGTTGCGATTGCTGCCGCTGCAGACACCGGTGACGTGCGCGCCGGCGTGCTTGGCGAGTTGGACCGCCGCGGTGCCCACGGCGCCCGACGCCCCGTTGACCAGCACCGTGGCGCCCGGTGCGAGGTGAGCCTGCTCCAGGAAGCCGCTGGCGGTGAGCCCGCCGAAGACCAGTGTCACGGCGTCCTCGAACGTCATGCTCCGGGGCTTGAGCGCGATGGCACCGTCCTGCTGGACCCGGGCGTACTCGGCGTGTCCGCCGAATGCGGCGCCGAGCATCGCGATCACCTCGTCGCCGGGCCGGAAGCGGGTGACGTCGGCGCCGACGGCCTCGACGACACCGGCGACGTCCATGCCCAGCACGCGGCGCTTGGGCCGGAACGCTCCGATGCCGACGGCCGCGAGGAGCCACAGCCCGCGGGGCACCTCGCGGCTGCGGGCGCGGTGGTCGGCGGCACTGACCGTGCTCGCCTGCACCTGGATGAGGACGTCGTCCCGGCCGACCGACGGCCGGGGCAGCTGCTCGATGCGGACGTTGTCCGGACCGCCGAAGCGGCGGTAGACCGCAGCCCTCATCGCACGGCCTGCCCAGCCTGCAGCGCGGCGACAGCGCCGGGCTTGAAGCCCCTGACGATCAGGTAGACGCCGAACGAGAACTCGAAGACGGCGACCGGGACCGCGGCAACCAGAGCCACCGGGGACACGTTCTCGTAGACGCCGAAGAAGATCGCGATGTCGGAGAGCAGCAGTAGTGGGGCGCCGACGAACGCGATGAGCGGCAGGATGCGGGGCACCAGGCCGGACCGGTAGAGCAGGTAGCCCAGGAGCAGGTCGACGAAGACGGGCATCAGGGACTGGGACAGCAGGAACGTCCAGGTGTAGACGGCGACCAGGGTGTGGCCGGTCGTGAGCAGCGCGGCCGGGTCCGTACCGGGGGTCCCGACGACGTCGGTGCGCAGGGTGACGACGGTGAGCAGGCTGACGACGCCGACGAAGATCAGGCTGGTCTCGACGAGCCTGGCGGTCACGACCCCGAGGGCGGCGCTGTGGTCCTGCCGCTTGAGCACCGGGAAGAGCACGACGGCGGTGCTGATGCCGGCCAGACCGATGATGACCTCCAACAGCGCGCCCGCCATCACGCCGGTGTCGCTGCCCGCACCGAGGAGGAAGGCACCGACGTCGTCCTTCACGGGCTTGTACAAGCTCAGGGTGGGGATCGAGACGAACGTGAGCAGGTACAGCACCCCGGCGATGCGGGCGCGCCTTCTCATGGGGTCCGGGGAAGGTCGGGTCGCTGCGGTGGTGGGTGCGGTGGTGGTCATGGCGTGTCCTTCGCAGATCAACGGGGCGTCCGGCTGGGTGACCGGCCTCGCGCACGGATGACGGTGGACGTTCCGTCTGGTGCGTGGGAAAGGTAGGAACCGATGTGGTGAGCCGGGATCACATGAATGCGGTGATCGATGTGGTGAGCTGACCGCTCGGAGCGCGCCCTGTGCGGTCAGGGAGCTCCGGCTGCTCGGCTGACCGCCGGTTCGGGGTCTGCCGGGGCAGGTTGGCCGCGGGCCGGAGGGGAGCGCCGATGCCCGACGTCGCTGGGCCTCCGGGGGCCGCCGAGCCGCCCCGGTCCTCGCCCGGCGCGGCGGGGGCGAAATTGGCCGCGCCGGCCGTGCGCCGGGCCGGGTGGGGGTTCATCGCGCTGTTCGCGGCGGCGTACCTGGGCGCCACCCTGCAGCTGCTCGCGCCGCTGGTGGTCACCTTGGCCTTGAAGGTCGACTCCCTGGTCGGCAGCGCCCGGGCGCCGAACAGCCTGTCGCTGGTGACCGGCGTCGGCGCCTCCCTGTCGCTGTTCGCAAATCCGTTCTTCGGCAGGCTGAGCGACCGCACGGCCGGGCGGTACGGCATGCGCCGCCCCTGGATCGTGGGCGGCCTGCTGGGTGGGTTCGTGGGGCTCTTCATCGTCGCGGTGGCGCCCACCCTCCCGGTCGTCCTGCTGGGCTGGTGCCTCGCGCAGCTGTTCTTCAACGCGCTGCTCGCCGCGATGGTGGCGGTGCTGCCGGACCAGATCCCGTCCT
This sequence comes from Geodermatophilaceae bacterium URHA0031, assembly GCA_000620205.1. Taxonomy (GTDB): domain Bacteria; phylum Actinomycetota; class Actinomycetes; order Mycobacteriales; family Geodermatophilaceae; genus Modestobacter. Next base: position 460,429 of record JHVP01000004.1, read on the forward strand.
CCCAGCGCGGACTGGTCTCCGGCATCCTGGGCATCTGCCTGCCCGTCGCCTCGGTGACCGGCACCTTCCTGGTGCAGCTGTTCACCGGCAACCCGGTGGCCATGTTCTTGGTCCCGAGCGCGATCGGCGGGTTCTTCGTCGTGCTGTTCGCAGTCACGCTGCACGACCGCCGCCTCGCCGCCGCCGACCGGCCGGCCTGGTCCTGGCGGGAGTTCGCCGGCACGTTCTACGTCAGCCCGCGGAAGAACCCCGACTTCGGCTGGGCGTTCGCCAGCAGGTTCCTCTTCGTCCTGGCGTACGCGTTCCTGGTCACGTACCTGGCGTTCTACCTGCTGGAGCAGCTCGGCAGCGACAAGTCCGACGTGCCCCGGCAGATCTTCACCGGGACCGTGGTCCAGGCGGTGTTCATCGTCGCCGCGTCGCTGCTGGGTGGGCCGCTGTCGGACCGGACCGGCCGGCGCAAGGTCTTCGTGGTCACCGCGTCGGTGATCTACGGCCTGGCGATGTTCGCCGTCGCCGTTGCCGCCGACGTCAACGGCTTCCTGGTCGGCATGGCGATCAGTGGACTCGGGTTCGGCCTCTACACGGCCGTCGACCTCGCTCTGGTCGCCGACGTGCTCACCGGAGCAGACACCGCCAAGGAGCTCGGCGTGTTCAACGTCGCCAACGCGCTGCCGTTCTCCATCGGCCCGGCGATGGCCTCCGCCGTGCTGGCCGTCAGCGGCGGCAGCTACGGCGCGCTGTACGTCGTGGCCGGGGTCTGCGCCTTCGCCGGGGCGGCCGCGATCCTGCCCGTGCGGCGGGTGCGCTGAGCAGTCCTCGTGCCGGGGTGCGTGCGGCTGCCGCTGCGCGGCGGCGCTGTCTACCTGTCGGGGCCGCTGCCCGTCCGCGGTCGGCGGTGGCCGGGCCTGGGCATCAGGTCGAGGTCCTGGGCCCGGGCGACCGCTGCCCCGCGGTCGTTGACGCCGAGCTTGGCGTAGATGTTCTTGGAGTGCGTGCGGACGGTGTTCAGCGAGACGTAGAGTTCGCGGGCGATGGCCGGGCCGTCGAGGTGGGTGCCGAGGAGCCGGAGCACGTCCAGCTCGCGCGGGCTGAGCGGCTCGATCAGGGCCGCCTGCGCGGATGCGGGGCCCCGGTTCCGGGGCTGGCTGTCGTCGCCCGTGGCCAGGCCGGCCAGGAGGCGTCGGGCGTAGCCGGCGGAGGTCCCCTTCGCCGCGGCCGCCTTCAGCAGCACGGCCATGGCGCGGCCCTCCTCGGCGAACGGCCGGACATGGCCGTGCTCCTGGGCCAGGGTCAGCGCACGCTGCAGCGCCATGTGGGCCGCGAGCAGGTCGCCGCGCACCTGCTCGGCGAGCGCCCGCACCACCAGCACGTCCAGGACACTGCCGGTGCGGCCACCGTCCTCCGCCGCGGACTGCAGGCGATCCAGGAGCCCCACCACGCCGGACAGCGATCGCCGGTCGCCGTCGCCCGCCGCCTGGGCCACCAGCGCCCGGGCCAGCGTGACGTGCTCGAACTCGCGCAGGTAGTCCGGGCCGTCCTCGACCGACAGTCCCCGCTCGGCCGCCCAGCTGAGCGCGCCGGCCCACCGGCCGTGCCGGGCGAGCATCCGTGCCCGCACCGCTGGGACCGGCTGCACATCGGGGAAGTAGTCGGCCGTGTAGCGGCTGTGTGCCTCGTCGAGCAGGGCCAGCGCGCCATCGACGTCGCCTTCGGCCTCGACGATCCGGGCCGAAGCGACCAGCCAGCGGTACGGGGTCTGTGGCAGGCCGGCGTGTTCGCCCAGTTCCCGGGAGGTGGTCAGGTCCCGACGGGCGCCATCGAGGTCCCCGCGCTCGATGCGCACTCCGGCGAGGGCCACGTGCATGTCCGCCGCTCCGCGCAGCACCGGACCGGTCTCAGGCGTCACCAGCCGCAGTACCCGTTCGAGCGTGTTCGTCGCGTCGCGGAGCCGGCCCTGGGTGGTGCGGATGTCGGCGAGCGCGACCGTGCAGCCGGCGACGTCGGACAGGTGCCCGGCGCGTTCCAGGTGTGCGGCGCAGTCGGCGTACCACCGGTAGCCCGCCTCGAGGTCCCCGCCGGTCCAGTACGCCAGCCCGAGCAGCCCGGCGGCCGGGCCGCGGCTGAGATGGTCGTCGGCATCGGCGAGGTCGAGCGCGGCCCTGGCGTGCGCGATGGTGCCGGCCGTGTCGCCGGAGAGCAGGGCCTGTCCGGCGCGGTACAGGGAGATCGCGCTGCGCACTCGGCCGAAGGCGTCGGCGTCGACGACCACCATCCCCGCCGACGGTGCCCCGACGGGCTGACCGTGGCCCTCGGGCGCGCTGACCCATCGCTCGGCGTCCTGCAGATGCCCTTCCACGCCCTCGGTCTCGCCACTGACCATGAGCGCTGCGGCGTAGCCGATGCTCAGGACCGGCCGGACCCGCAGCACCTCGACCGGCAGCGCCGCCAGCCAGCGACGGATGGTGGCCTCCTGCCTGCCCCGCTGCAGCGCCGGCAGCATCAGCTCGATCAGATCCGCCGCTCGCGCGGTGTCACCGCCGGCGAGCGCGTGGTGCGCCGCCTCGGCCCGTTCGCCGGAGGCCGCGTACCAGTCGCCGGCCCGCCGGTGAAGGCCCGCAACGGCGTCGGGCTCCTCGTCGTGCAGGTACGCCTGCAGCACGTCGGCGAACAGGTGGTGGTAGCGGTACCAGCGGCGACGGTCGTCGAGCGGAACGAGGAACAGGTTCGCCCGGTCCAGCGCCTCCAGCATCGCCTTGCCACCGTCGCCCCCGGTGACGGCGTCGCACAGCGGCCCGGTCAGCCGGGTCAGCACGGACGTCTCCAGCAGGAAGCTGCGGACCTGGTCGGTCTGCCGGGCCAGCACCTCCTCGACCAGGTAGTCGACGATGTAGCGGTCGTCCCCGGCGAAGTCCGCGATGAACCCGGCCGGGTCGTCGCGGCCCTGCAGCGAGAGCGCAGCCAGCTGCAGGGCTGCGATCCAGCCCTCGGTGCGGCCCTCCAGCACCGCTACATCGCCGGCGGTCAGCGGCAGCCTCATCGCCCCGGTGAGATAGGCCGCGGCCTCCTCGGCGGTGAAGCGCAGGTCGGTGGCTCGCAGCTCGACCAGGTCGCCGCGAGCGCGCAGCCGCGCCAGCGGCAAGGCCGGGTCGGCGCGGCCGGCGATCACCAGGTGGATCTGCGCAGGCAGGTGCTCCGCCAGGAACGTCATGCCCTGATGGACCTCAGCCGTGTGGATCAGGTGGTAGTCGTCGAGCACCAGCACGACGTCCTGAGCGATCGCGGCGAGCTCGTTGACCAGCGTCGCGAGCACCGCATCGGTCGACGACTGAGGCGACTCCAGCACACCCAGGGTGCCGGCGCCGACCCCGTCCGCCGCGGTGCGCAGCGCGGCGACCAGGTAGGTCCAGAACACCGCCGGGTCGTTGTCCCGCTCGTCCAGTGACAGCCACGCCACCGCCTGGCCGGTGGCGGCACCGGTGGCCAGCCACTCGGTCAGCAGCGTCGTCTTGCCGAAGCCGGCCGGGGACGACACCACCGTCAGCACCCCTTCGGCCCCGCGGTCCAGCCGCTCCATCAGGCGCGGGCGGGCGACCGCGCCGTGCCGACGCCGCGGGATGTGCAGCTTGGTCTGGAGCAGCGGGCCGGCCATGCCCATCACTCCTCGGCTCGGTCACCGCGCGGCATGGAGGATGCCGGGGCTGGCGACCTAACCGTAGCGGCTCCGCGACCCGGGATCGGCCGGATGCTGCCGCTCCTCCAGGTGCTGAGCGACCGGGCGTCGGCCGATGGGGGTGGATGCCGAGCGCGCCGACCGCGAGCGCGGTAGAAGGTGCTGGGGTCGGTCCCGAAGCTCCATCAGCCGCACCCCCGTCGGATGACGTCACGGGCGTGACAGCGGGCGTTCACGGGCACCGGCGCTACTCACGGAGGGCGATGACGCGCCAAGGACCCACGGCCCGGCTGATGGCGTCGGGGTCGGTGACGATCTCGGCCGGGAGACGGACCTCCCAGACCCCCGTCTCCAGGTCGTGAGGGTTCCAGGTCGAGGAGCGGTAGACCAGAGCGCCCGCCTCCTCGCGCAGCACGAGGACGTCCGGGCCATCCGGCGCCTTCCGCAGCTGATCGACGATGCGGGACGCAGGTTCTCCGGCGAGGCCCTCCAGGAATGCTCGCCGCTCGGCGTACCTGCCCAGCGGGTTGGCGTACAGGTCCCACCACTGCTGGTAGCCGTACCAGGCCGTCAGGGCCAGGAAGGGCAGCTCGTCGGTCAGCACCACCGGCTTCCCGTCCTGGCCGGCTTCCGACGCCAGCCGATCGACCGCGGTGACGACCTCGGCCACCGGCGGCTGTCCAGCCTGCGGTGCCGCACGCGCCTCCGGGCTCGCGGCTACGGGAAAACGCCCGTCGGGATAGCGCTCGTCGGCGGCCATCCTGGTGAGGTCGGAACCGACCCACTCCGACGCGTGGCCTGACGCGCTCAACCCCACGACGAGGAGCAGCACGGCGGAGCCTGCCCGGCGGCCCACTCGGTCCGGCGGTGCCAGTCGCCCGGCCGCGTACCGGCGCACGAGGAGGACCACGCCCAGCGTGCCGGCGGTGAGCAGTGCCAGGGCGAGCACGGGCAGGAGCCGGTGCAGGAGGACCCCCTCGCCGGTCTGGCCCAGCGTCAGCTGGACGACGGTGAGCACGAGAACGGCCGCCACCACGGCTCCCACCCCGCCCAGCCGGCGGTCCAGATGGCGGAGGCTCAGCAGCACGACGACGCCCAGCGCGGCCAGCAGGCAACCGGGGGTGGCGCTGGGGCGGAAGGCGAGCAGCCCGAACGAGTCCTCGTTGACGTACGTCGCCGCAGCCGACGGGGGCATGCCCTCCCTGACCCAGGTGAGCGCGTACCGCCCCAGCCACGGAGCGACGAGGACCAGGCTGACGGCTCCGGCGATGACCAGCTCCAGCCACCTGACCGCGCTGCGCCGGACGGCGGTGAGCAGGAAGAGGGCGAGGACGGCCAGCCCTGCATAGAGCAGGTAGCACCAGGCGGCCGCCCCCAGGACCAGTCCCAGCAGGACGCCCCGGCGGACCGACAGTGGCCCCTCGACAGTCGCCACCCATGCCAGCAGTGGTGGGAGGACGCTGGCCACCAGCCAGCCGTAGGGCTCGTACGCCACTGCGGTCAGCAGCGTCTCCGATCCGACCCACGCGCTTCCCTGGAACGGGAGCCCGATCGTGGTGACCACGGTCAGCAGGGCCGCCAGCCGGGTACTGCAGGTGGCACGCCACGCGACGAAGGTCAGTGCCGAGGCCGCCCACAGCGACGAGATCGCCACCCACTTGTATGCCTGCCACGGCGTCGTCCCGAGCAGGTCGCTCACGACCCCGGTGAGCCAGAACCAGCCGGGGGAATAGAAGGCGGGCACGCCTCGGTAGGTGTAGTCCATCAGCGCGGTGGGGTCGTCGGCGAACCGAGCCGTGTACTCCAACCGGAAGGACTGGTCGCCCTGCACGCCGGCGAAGAACCAGTCGGTGCCGTTGAGGGCGATCAGGGTCAGCCCGGGGAGGAACGTCGCCGTGAGCGCGGCGGCTGCGTGGTGAGCACGCCGATCGCTGCGGAGGAGGGCCCGCGGCACGCCCACGGCCAACAGCAGCGCGAGGCCGGCAACCTGGTAGTGGGTCCGGGCGGGCGTGGGAGCAGGGAGCAGCGCTGCAGCCAGCAGGGCGACGGCGAGCAGGCCCACCCACACGGCGGCGATGACCACCCTGTGGGCCCGCTCCCGTTGCTCCGGGCCGACCTGGTCGTCGCCGAGGTGGCCATCCCGCTCTGCCGAGAATGGGTCCACGCTGTTCCCCCACGTCGCGGGTGGACGGCTCCCGTCTCGGGACCCACGGGTACCGAGGGCGGCTGCGCGCTGGACACCCCCTGGTGCTCGTGGAGTCGCCCCCACGGCAGCGACCGAGTCTAGATGTCCCCCCGGCCGGGCCGCCGCTGATCGACCATCGTCTCCAGCGGCGTCCCGGGCCGGGTGGCATCGGCTGCCCGGCCCGCTTGCGAGCCGGCGGGCGGCCGTGGGGCGCGGTCGTGGTGCAGCTCGATCGGCGCCCCGTCGTCGAAGGCCCGGGCGACCCGCGCGGTGGAGGTTGCTCGGGCGACCGCGCTCCCGGTCTCCTCCGGCGCGCGGAGGCGGTCGGCGGTCCCCGTCCACTCGTCCGGGCCGCCGTCCGCGGGCGACGGGAAGCCCGGGTGCAGGGACCCGGGGAACACGGACCCGGGCACGCTGCGGCCCGTGCTCCGCCGGATCCGGCGCTCAAGAGCGAGGTAGCGGCTCGTCCCGTTCCGGGTCTCAGACATGGAGCGCCCCCCGGGCGACGTGGGTGCCGGGCTGAACCCGCAGTCGCATCGTGATGGCGGCGTCCGGGTCGAGGACCACGTTGAGCGGCTCGTCCTCGAGCGAGGCGCCGTGCCCGTGCGGAACGGCGACGCAGAGCGGTCGACTGTCGGTCGAGGCGCGCACCGGCACGCGACGTCCTCCGAGCGTCGCGGTCGGGTACGTCGAGGAGGTCTCATCGCCGGATGCGAGGTTCTCGCCGCGCACCATCAGCAGGCTCAGGCCCGACCCGCCCCTGACCTGCGCATTTACGTCGCGCTGACAGGATGTGAACGTGCGACCCCTTGACCTCGGCCACGAGCACTCGTCCGTGGGCGTCCGCCGGCGTGCTCCCGCTGGTCATGAGGGCGCGGCGTCCCTGGTCGTCCGCCCGAATCCGTGGTCGTGTGCACCGCGTTGCTGTACGGGTTGCCGTGCTGCCCTGGACACCGCATCGGGTTCACCCGGCCATCAGGTTGGTGCCAGACGCCTGATCCCGGGGGCCGCCGAGGGGACTGCCCCGGGTCGACTCATCTCGCCGACGCTTGGCTCAGCGCTCCCGCCCAGCGCGGCAACGAGGCCACAGTCCGAGGGACGGCAGCCGCGGACGCCCGGTCGCGAAGTGGGTGCGCCTCATTCAGCAGTCCCGGACAGGCACGTGGCCAGCCCGAGCCCGGCCTGGCCGAGATGACGAACCGCATGCGGCTCCATGGTGGCGAGAGCGCTCGCCGTGAAGGCCTGACGCCGGCACCGGACCAGCTCTGCGGGTCCGTCGGCGCGGCATCGTCGGCGTTGTACCGATACGTTCCGAGTCGCGGGCCGTGCCGCCCACCGCCCGACTCGTTCCATCTCCCTCATGGAAAGCAGGTGAGGTCGTGATCGCCGTGGATGCCGTGCTCGACCGAGCAGGACTGACCAACAGCCGGGTCCGCGGGTACGTGCGGCACTGGTTCGAGCTGACCGGCGCCGAGCGGATCGAGGTGGTCAACGCCTCCGACGACGGACGGCTCATCCAGGAGGCACTGGCCGCAGGTGAGCTCTCCCCCGCCGGAGAGGGCCGCTACTACTCCCGGAGCCACCCGAAGGACACCGCGCGGTCGGAGGAGCGCACCGTCGTCGCCACGAGCGACCCCGCCGACGCCGGCGTCTACAACAACTGGCGCCCGGCGGCGGAGATGAAGCCGCTGCTCGAGGAGCGGATGCGGGGCGCCTCGGCCGGCAAGACCATGTACGTCGTCCCCTACCTGATGGCACCGCCCGGTTCCCCTCTCGCCGGCTACGCGACCGGCGTGGAGCTCACCGACGCCCGCACCGTGGTCCTGCACATGATCCGCATGGCGCGGGTCGGCGTGGAGCACGTCAACGACCTCGCCGACCCGGGCAGCTTCGTCCGCGGCGTGCACGTCACCGGTGACCTGGAGAAGCTGGAGCAGGGGACGCCGGCGGACGAGCGCTACTTCGTCACCGTCGCCGACGAGCGGACGATCCTGCACTACGGGTCCTCCTACGGCGGCAATGCGCTGCTCGGGAAGATCGCGCACGGCTTGCGTCAGGCGGCCTACGACGGCTGGTCCTCAGGACAGTTCCTCGCCGAGCAGTTCCTGCTGCTGGGCATCACCGACAAGGAGACCGGCCGCACCTACCACGTCTGCGGCGGCATGCCGAGTGCCTCGGGCAAGACCAACCTGGCCATGACGCTCGCCCCCGACGCCCTCGGTGACCGCTACCGCGTCGACTTCTACGGCGACGACATCGCCTGGCTCCGCGTCGACCCGCAGGACGGCCGGATCTACGCGATCAACCCCGAGTTCGGCGTCTTCGGCGTCGCCAAGGACACCAACGAGGACACCAACCCGACCGCGGTCGCCGCGATCGCTCCCGGCACCGGCACGATCTTCACCAACGTCGCTTACAACGCCGACACCCAGGACGTGTGGTGGGAGGGGAAGACGCCGCAGCCACCGGCCGACGTCACGGGCTGGCGGGACTGGACCGGTGCGCTGGTCTCCGAGCGGCCGGAAGGCAGCGATGTCTCTCCGTGGGCTCACCCGAACAGCCGGTTCACCACCACCTTGGCCAACGTGCCGAACATCGCGCCGGACTACGAGAGGCCGCAGGGCGTGCCGATCGACGCGATCATCTTCGGCGGGCGCACGCGTGACCGCGAGCCGCTCGTGCGCGCGATCACCGACCTCGCAGAAGGGGTGTACGACGGCCTGACGCTGGGCGCCGAGGCGACGTTCGCCGCTGAGGGCACCGAGGGCGTGCTGCGCTACGACCCCATGTCGATGCGCCCGTTCATGGCCGTACCGGAGGGGCGCTACGCCGCACTGTGGCTGGGGATCATCGGCTCGGCGACGGAGAAGCCGCTGTTCGCCCACGTCAACTGGTTCCAGCGCGATCCCGAGGACGGCCACTTCCTGTGGCCGGGGTACCGCGACAACTTGCGGGCCCTGCTCTGGCTGATGCAGCTCAAGGCCGGTGAGGTCAGCGGCACCGCGACGCCGGTCGGCATCGTGCCCACACCGGAGGAGCTGGACCTGCGCGGCATGGAGATCCCTTCCGAAGACCTCGCACGGCTCCTCACCATCGACACCGCCCGCTGGAAGCAGGAGATGACCCACCGGGAGGAGCACTTGAGCGCCTTCGGTGGCCTGCCGGAGGAGATCTGGGCGGCACATCGCCGCGTCACCCAGGCCCTGGAGTCCGGGTCGCCGTGACCGTCGGCCCCGCCCCGCGCTTCGCCCCGGCCCGGCCCCCACCGGCTCGCCGTGCCAGGCTCCGGGCATGGCTTTCGACCTGCGGCCGCGGCGAGTGCAGGCTTTGCATGAAGTCAGGAAGCAGCGATGTGCTCGACTGGACAAGGGCGCCACAGCGCCGGGCACCTGCCATGGCGAGTCGTCAACAGCACGGGGCGTCATGCGCAGGGCCATGGGCGGAACTGTGTGAACTCCGCAACCGGGTGAGCGGGCCGTGGGGGACGCGCTCGAGCGAGCCCGAGGCCCTTCGAGGCCTTCCCGACGCGGCGCCCGGAAGGGATGGTCGCCCGCATGCTCGAGGACGAGCAGTTCGGTGATCCCCACGTGCATGCCCAGAGCATCGTCACGGACCGGGGACAGCTCCGGGCGGCGCTGACGCGGGCTCTCGGCCGCGCGCCGACGCTGCCGGCCACCGTGGTGACCGCCTGCCGGCAGCGGCGGCCGGTCGCCATGACGTCGGTGTTGCCCGAGCGGGTGACCTGCCTGGCATGCCGTGAGGCAGCGCGTGAGGCGCACCTGCGCGCGGCCGAGGCCCTCGAAGCCCTCGAAGCCCTGGAAGCCCTGCAAGGGCTACCGACCGCGAATTCCGAGCACTTCCGGCAGACCCGGCGGCGAGCCCTCGAACACCGGGATCTGGCACGTCGCCTGGGCTGAGTTCGGCTCGACGCCGGCTGCGCCCGGGTCCGACGAGATCGATCAAGCGCCGGCCGTTGCCTGACCTCCCGCGCCCATGATTGGGAAGTGACGGCTTCACCGCGGGACATCACTCCCCCGTCGGCGGCGCGGGACACCCGGGCCGCATCTCAGGTGACTCGTCAGATCTCCTGCGATCAGCAGCTGACACGATCATCGCCAAGGCCGAGTGGCGCTGATCGATGGCCTTGGGCTGGCGGGCCTGCATGACGACCACGTCGGGGAGCGGCCGGGCATGTGGACGGGGCGACCTCCGACGCGGGACCCTGCCCTGACATCGGTGTGGTGCTGACCCGCACGCCCTCGACCGGAGGCCCGATCGCCCGTGGACCCGACGTTCTCCCCCAGCACCGCCGCCGCGGTGGGCCGCGCCCGCCAGCACTCGGTCGGCGACCTGCTGCACCGCACCGCCCGACGCCATCCGGACAAGCTCGCCGTCGTCGCCGGGGACCTGCGCGTCACCTACGCCGAGTTCGACGCCGCGGTGAACCGGGCGGCGCACGCCCTGGCCGACCGCGGCCTGGGCAAGGGTGACCGGCTGGCGCTGCTGTCGCACAACTGCTGGCAGTTCGCCGTCCTGGCGTTCGCCACCGCGAAGCTGGGCGTGGTGCTCGTTCCGGTCAACTTCATGCTGGGCCCGGAGGAGATCGCGTTCATCCTGCGGCACTCCGGGGCGAGCGGGATCGTCGCGGAGGACGCGCTCGCACCCACTGCCGAGCAGGCGCTGGCCGCGACCGGTCACGAGGGTGGCGTGCGTGGCTGGATCGGGCTCTCCGGCGCGACCCCGGCCGACGGCTGGGAGGACGTCGACCCGTGGTGGACCGACGGCGACGACCGCGCACCCGACGTCCTGGTGGCCGACGACGACCCGCTCCGGCTGATGTACACGTCGGGCACCGAGTCACGTCCCAAGGGCGTCATGCTCTCCAGCCGGTCGCTGATCAGCCAGTACGTCAGCTGCATCGTCGACGGCGGGATGAGCGCCGACGACGTCGAGGTGCACGCGCTGCCCATGTACCACTGCGCCCAGCTGGACTGCTTCTTCTCCGTCGACGTCCACCTCGGCGCGACGAGCATCATCCTGCCCTCGCCCGAACCGGCCGTGCTGCTCGCCACGATCGAGCGGGAGCAGGTGACCAAGCTCTTCTGCCCGCCCACCGTGTGGATCTCGCTGCTGCGGCACCCAGACTTCGACACCACCGACCTCGCCAGCCTGCGCAAGGGCTACTACGGGGCCTCACCGATGCCGGTGGAGGTGCTGCGGGAGCTGCGCCGGCGGCTGCCGGACGTGCAGCTGTGGAACTTCTACGGCCAGACCGAGATGTCTCCCCTGGCGACGATCCTGCGCCCGCACGAGCAGGAGGCGAGGGCGGGCTCAGCCGGCCGCGCCGCGCTCAACGTCGAGACGCTGCTGGTCGACGACGACGACGTCCCGGTGCCGCCCGGGACGATCGGGGAGATCGTGCACCGCAGCCCGCACGCCGCGCTGGGCTACTTCGGCGATGAGGAGAAGACCGCCGAGGCCTTCCGCGGCGGGTGGTTCCACTCCGGCGACCTCGGGGTGATGACCGAGGACGGCTACCTGTCGGTCGTCGACCGCAAGAAGGACATGATCAAGACCGGCGGGGAGAACGTCGCCAGCCGGGAGGTCGAGGAGGCCGTCTACGAGCTCGACGGCGTCGCTGAGGTCGCCGTCTTCGGGATCAGCCACCCGTTCTGGGTCGAGGCGGTCACCGCCGTCGTCGTCCCCAAGCCGGGCTCGACGCTGACCGAGGACGACGTGCACGCGCACGTCCGGGAGCGCCTGGCGGGCTACAAGCGGCCCAAGTACGTCGTGCTCGCCGACGGGCTGCCGAAGAACCCCAGCGGCAAGATCCTCAAGCGCGAGCTGCGCCAGACCCACGCGGGCCTGGCACAGGACGCTCCGGTCCGGGCCTGACGGTCACGTTGTCGCCGTCGCCCGCGCGACGGTGCAGTACTGCGGGTCCAGCTCCCGCTCGCTGCCGGAGTCGGCGAGCTGCTCGACCAGAACGACGATGTCCATGGGTGACACCTGCTCCCGATGGGGTCTCGTCACGGTCCCAGTCGGCGGGGCACTGAGACAGAGCGACGCTCAGCCGTTCACTCGCCCGGGCCCGCGGTCGGTCACCGCTTGCCCTGCTGCACCGACCAGGTGTTGCCGTCCGGGTCGTCGAAGAACACGAAGGTGCCGAAGTCGGCGTCCTGCGGGTCCCGCCCGGGCGTCTGCACGCCTTCGGCGAAGTGCACCATCCCGCTGTGCTCGATCCCGGCGGCGGTCAGGTGATCGGCCGCCGCGGCGATGTCGGCGACGACGAACTGGCATCCCTTGAGCGGCGCGCCGGTGGGCAAGCCCCTCCCGAACACGATCGAGCACGCCGAGCCCGGCGGGGTCACCTGCACGACGCGGAAGTGCTCGTTCGGCGCGAAGTCGGTGTCGACGGCGAACCCGAGCCTGCCGGTGTAGAACTCCTTCGCCCGGTCGACGTCACCCACCGGGATGACGAGGACCTCCAGCTTCCAGTCCACAGATGTCTCCTGTCGTCGCGGCACTTGGTCGTCTGACTACTGCACCGAGGGCCCAGCGGGAAGCCCCTCGGCCGAGCCACTGGCCCTCCTCGTCCTCGGCACGGTGCGGGTCCGCCGAGCCTCACCCGAGCGCCAGTGCACGGAACCGTCCCCGAAGCCCGCAGCCTCACCCCGCCGAACAGGTGGTCGGTGCACAGCGGGCACCTCCACGACGAGGACCTTGAGTGGCGGGCGTTGCCGTCCCGGAGCGTGTTGCCGCACCGGTTGCGGTACGGACGGAGAAGGCGGGTCGCCCGTGCCGGACGACCCGCCTCTCACCTGCTGTGTCCGGCCGACCGGACGTGGACCTGCGACCCCTTGCCCCTCGACCCCGAGCAGCCGTCCGCGCAGATCGGCCTTCTCGGACGTGATGCGGTTGGAGTCCGGCACCTTCCTGGGCAGGAACACGATGCCGCCCGCGGTCAGTTCGCTCTCCTGGTCATCGGCCCAGATCAGCGCGGTGCTCTTGATCAACATGAACACCTCGTCCTCGTTGCTGTGCACGCGGTACGGCGGCGCTTCACCCCTGCCGACGTCGAAGCGCCCGACCGTGCTCATGACCGTCTCCGTTCCGGTGGGTTGCTGGTCGTGTCCGGGAGCTGCCCGGGTCAGGGCAGGACGACGACCTTGCCGGCGATGCGCCCGGCGTCGGCCTCGGTGTGCAGCGCGGGCAGCTCCGTCAGCGGGATGCGGCGGGTGGCCTCGACCTGCAGGTCCCCGCTGTCCACGAGGGACACCAGCTCGGTGAGGCGGTCCCGGTTCGGCACCACGAACACGGTCGCTGCGCTGACGCCGCGGGCCTCGTCACCGGGGGTGGCCATGAACGCGGTGGTGCTGACGACCTTGCCGCCGTCGCGGACCAGAGCCACGAGAGCGGTGAACCGGTCGGGGTCGATGGGGGCGAGGTTGAGCAGGACGTCGACCTGCTCGTCGACCGCGCTCAGCACGTCCGTGGTCGTGTGGTCGACGACCTCGTCGGCTCCCGCCGCACGGACGGCGGCACTGCTGCGCGGGCTCGCGGTCGCCACGACGTGCACGCCGGCCCGCTTGGCCAGTGCGACGGCGTACGTGCCGACCACTCCCCCTGCGCCGTTGACCATCACCCGCTGTCCGGCGGTCAGCTCGCCGAGGTCGAACAGCGCCTGCCAGGCCGTCAGTGCCACCGACGGCAGCCCTGCTGCGTCGGGCAGGGGGATCTTCGTGGGGGCCAGGACGAGCGCGTCCGCAGGCGCGGTCACGTACTCCGCCGCGCCCCCGTCCCGCTCCATCGGCAGGAACCCGATCACCGCGTCCCCCACCTGCAGCCCACCCTCGCCGACGGCCCCGCCGACGCCTTCCCCGAGCGCGTCGACCGTGCCCGAGACGTCGTAACCGGGCACGTGCGGCAGCACGACCGGGATGGGCAGGAAACCGCCGCGCATGCCGGCGTCGGCGGCGTTGAACGCCGAGGCCGCCACCCGCACCCGCACCTCCCCCGCGCCGGGGGCTGGCTGGTCGACGTCCTCGTAGCGCAGGACCTCGGGACCGCCGACCTCGTGGAAACGCACTGCCTTCATCGCTGGACCTGCCTTCGCTGGGTGCCGTTCGTGCATCGCCGACCCAACGTCGCAGATCCCGGCGGGATCAACCTGGGCCGGATTGGCCCACCTTCACGACCGCCCGCACGTCCGCGGCGCCGACCACCTCCACCAGCCGGGCTGCGTCACGGGAACCCGGCGCCGCCGTCAGCATGACGGCCGCCAGGTCGTCACCGGGGATCGCGATCAGGTTCCCGACGAGCGTGAGGGAGTCCCCGTCCGACTGGGTGAACTTCGCGCTGCTCTCGTAGGCCGCCACCGGTCGCGGTGCCCGCCACAGCCCGTCGAACCGCCGGCTCCGGCCCCGCATCTCGTCCACCAGGGCGGCGAGCGAGGCATCGGCGGAGTAGCGCAGCACCGCAGCTCTCAGCTGGGCCACCAGGACCGCCTCGTGACTGCTCGCGTCGGCATCGGACTGCTGGAAGGCAGCGAACGGATGGCAGAAGGAGCGCCAGGCCACGTTCCACTCCCAGCGCTCCCCGGTGAGGTCCCAGTGCTCCAGGGCCAGGAAGGCGCTGTTGACCGCGATGAGGTTCATCGCGGCGTCGGTGACGATCATCGGGGTGTCGGAGAACCGCTCCAGCAGTCGCGTCGCGCCTGGGCCGAGCTCGGTGGGCACCTGCCCGTCCGCGGCGGCGTACCCGGCCAGCGCAGAAAGCCGCTCGTAGTCCGCCCGTCCGGCGCCCAGCGCCCGGGCGATCGCCTTCACCACACCGGCCGAGGGATGGCTCCGGCCCTGTTCCAGCCGGCGGACGTAGTCCGCCGACATGCCGGCGAGCTCACCGAGCTCCTCCCGCCGCAGGCCGGGCACCCGCCGCCCGCCCACGGGCAGCCCGACGGCCGCGGGGTCCGTGCTCTCCCGGAGATGGCGCACTGCGGCACCGAAGTCGGAACGGTCCACGGCGCGAGTGTGCCCTGAGGACGTGTCGAGGTGGACTCGCCCGGCCACCTCACCGGCGGAGGTCGCCGGCGGACGTCGGACCGGCGCCAGCAGGGTGAGCCGACTCCTCGTCACCGCTGCGAGAGCGGGCACCGGAGTCCCGTGCACGAACAACTGCAGCACTGACGGGCAGAGGGGCGCCGCCCTGTCGGACGACGCCCCTCTGAGCTGCTCTGTCGGGCTGACAGGATGTGACCCTGCGACCCCTTGACCCAGCCGTCGGCCGCGGGTTCGCGGGGCCCATCCGCTCAGGTCAACCGGTATGTGCAACAACAGCGAACGATGGCGACCGACCAGAGACGCGGCTCGATGGTGGTCAAGATGGTGGTCAAGAACCACCGCTGCAGCCTGCGCGTGCGCGTCCCGAGCGTGGACTGCCGGTCGCTGAGCGTGAGGCCCCTCCTCAGTTCACGGTCATCGCGATCACGACGACCCGCACCAACCTGTCCGGGAAGTACGCCTCAGCGCGGCGACCCGGGGAGCAGACCCGTGACTCCCCCTGGGTCGAACGACCGCCCGCCGGTGCGACGGTCATGAGAGTGGGAGCCAGGCTTTCGCCTCGGAGGTGATCTCGTGGACGGCGCTCCGGTGCCGGTGGCGGTCGTGGGAAGCCGCGCCGAGGCGGACTTGATCGTCGGGCTGCTGGTCAGTCACGGCCTTCGTGCGGCCACAGCTACCGATGATGCCGGAGGCCAGGAGCCTCAGTTGCAACAGGACGGCGTGCGGGTTCTCGTCCCCTCGGCCGACGCAGCCACAGCGCGTCAGCTCCTCACCGCCGCTGAGGGTGGGGCCGCTCCGGTCACCGAATGCTGAACTGCACGATCCTCCTGTCCCGACGGCTCGGCGCCTCGCGTCCTGCCGGAGGCGAGCACGGCCGAACGCCGCGCCACCCGCAGCGCTGCACCGCGCAACTCCGTGCCACCCTTCCGCTCGCTGCCCTGGGCCATCCCCCTTCGAGGAGTCGCTGACGGGCCCGGGGGTGTTCCGCGGCCGGGAAGAACTGCTGGCCCAGTACTGCGGTGGCCGCGCGGGCACAGCGGCCGCCTGACATCTCGTCCCGGCCGCCGCAAGGTGCACCTGCGCCGAAGGCGGCACGCCCCCGAGACGTCGGGTGAAGACCTAGCCAGCAAGGGAGCCAGTGGTGAGTCCTCGATCTACCGGGACGAGGACGGGCGATGGCACGCCTTCGTCTCCATGGGCACGCAGGAGAACGGCCGGCGCGACCCGCCGCCACGTCTCCGGCGCCAGGCGCACCACCTTGTGGCCAAGGTGGTGCCATCGAGGCCAAGCGCAACGCCGGCATCGTCGTGATGAGGTCGCCATCAGTTCGTCGTCCTGGGCGTCTGCCTGTTCGCGATGCGGACGCCTTCGCCGCTTTGGGGTCCAGACTGGTGTGCGCGAGGACGGCGCGCCAGCGCTGCCCGCAGCGCACACCGCGCCGGCGGAGCCGGCGTTCTTGAGCCAGTGGAGAAGGTCGTAGCCAGATACCTCCACGAGCACATCTCGCGAGTGCGACTCTTTCCTCTCTGCGACAAGTGACGTCGTTCTTGACGCACGCCAATTGACACAGCTGACGTCGAGTTGCTCCGCCCTATGCGGGCACCGGGGCGGTCGCTCCGAGCGCGGCGATGACATCCGCGGTCGGCGCAAGCTGAGCGAAGAGCAGCTCGAAGGTGAGCAGCGAGGCCTCGTGGTTCGAGCGTGGGGCCTCCAGCGCGATCGGCTCGGCGATCGCGTCCTCCACGACCAGGCAGTGGTAGTCCCGGAACATCGCGTCACGGACGGTCGAGTCCACGCAGACACTCGTCGTCGCTCCAACGACGATCAGGCGCTCGATTCCACTGGCCTTCAGCAACTCGTCTAGTTCCGTCTCGTAAAAGCCGCTGAATCGCGACTTGTAGACGATCGGGTCACTATCGCGGGGGGCGAGCTCGTCGACGATGTCGGTGTTCCAGGTGTCCCGGATCAGGATGCGGGACGGCTGGCCCTTGGGCGCGGTGACCTCATCGCCGGCGTGGAAGTGCGCATGGCGCAGCCAGTTCGGCGCACTCGGGAATCCCGCGTCGGATAGATCCGGCTTGAACGCCATCTTCAGATACACGACCGGGATGCGTGCACCGCGCGCTGCAGACAGGACCGCGGCGACGTTCGGAACGATCGCCTGGATCGACGAGATGTCGACGCCGGCGCGCTCGAACATGCCGCCGGGCGAACCGAAGTCGTTCTGCATGTCGACGACGATGACCGCCGTCCTGGTGGGGTCGAGCTCGAAGGGGAACGGTCGCGCCGGGACCGTCAGGTGCTGCGTCATCGAGGCCTCCTGAGCGTGTCACCTGGATAGTTCCTCAACTGACTGTTAGAATCTGAACAACATGGACGCTAAGCCCCCGTCGCACTCTCGTCAAGACTCCCGCCGCGACCCCGGCGAGGATTTGAGCCCGCACCGGTTCGCTTGGCGCATGGCCATGGAGGCCGTCTGGGCCCTGATGGCTCGATTCGACGAGGACTTTCGCGAATCAGTCGGCATCGACGTGAAGACGTACGACGTGCTGCTGCACACGTACAACGCCGGCGAGGACGGCGTGCGAATGACTGTCCTCGCCCGAGAGGTCGTCGTGACGAAGGCCGGCCTGACCGCGATGATCGACCGACTCGAGCACAAGGGCCTCGTCGCCCGTACCGCCGACCCGCACGACCGGCGCGCGATTCGCGTAACGCTCACCGGCGAGGGCGAGCGCACGTTCCGGGCCGCGGCCAAGGTGCACCTGGCCGGAATCCGTGAGCGCTTCGGCGCCCACATGTCCGAAGACGAGGCGCGCACCATTGCCCAAGTGTTCAGTCGCGTCCGGCAGTTCAACCTGTAGATCATCAACGCGGCAGTTGACGCGTCCCTCCGCGGGGGCATCCGACCCCCTACCGGAGTAGCACCTCCAGCACTCACCGATCGCCCGCCCCCGTCGCCGGATTCCCCCCTCCCGGTGGGCGGCGAAGACGCTCCGCAGCGTGACGACCCAGAGGGATCGCCAGCCGAACGCTGTGCCGCATGCGCACATCACTCACGGTCGCTGTGATTGTCCCGTCCTCGCTGGTTGAGACCTGGTGCTCATCGCGCAGCCGGCCGCCGCCACGCCGATCCGGCCGGTCGGGATGGAGCCCTCCTGCGCCCAGCGCCTGACCGCTCACCTCACCGACAGTGACGGGGCAGCCCGTGTCCTCGCGTGCGATCCCCGCGGCCGCGGCCGCGCCGTCGACGTCCTCGTCCCAAGCTCGGACATCGACCTTGCACACCCTTGACGACCCCCGCCGCCCGCAGCACCGGCCGATGGGCTGGGCGCGGGCACTGCACGGGGCGACCGGGCCGGACGCCGCCGTGGTTCTGTCGGTCGGCTGCCCGACGCCGCAGGGCCTCGGTCTGGATCCGGCGTCGGGAGAGCTCGCGCAGGCCGACGAGGAACGTCAGCCCTGTCCGCGCGCTGGGGTGACGTGGTCAACCCGCCTCAGAAAGCGGTCAGGGGCCGTTCCGGATCTCTCCGGACACGGCCCCTGACTTCCACTTTCGCTCTGTCGGGCAGACAGGATCTGAACCTGCGACCCCTTGACCCCCAGCCACGAGCACTCGTCCGCGGATGTGCCGCTTCCGCTGGTCACAGGGGCGCAGCGTCCGTCGTCGTCCGCTCGTGTCCACGGTCGTGCGCACCCCGTTGCTGTACCGCGTCCCCGGGTTCGGGCGCGCTGAACACCCCGAATGCAGACGGCGCACAGAGAGGTGAGGGCGCTGTCCACTTGGTGTTGAACGGCGAAGATGCGAGCGGCGCCGTACCGGCCGTGGGGGTGCAAGTCCCCCCTCGGACACCAGTCGATGCACACCGATCGGGCTCGGCTCCAAGCCTCCTCGGGGCAGGACCGCCACCCGCGCTTCACCATGACGTGCTGCCCCTTCGACCAGCGGTGTCGGGAGCGGGCGGCGCTCCCGGAGAAACCCGCTCCGCCGCATCGCGGCGAGACACCGCGAGCCGGAACGCCGCTCAGCGACGGGTCCCCATACAGCGTCACGTGCTCAGCGCTGGACCGGTGGTCCGTGCCGCCTCGGGTTCTCCTTGCGAGGCGAGGTAGCGCTCCCGGAGGACGAACTTCTGGATCTTCCCCGAGGCGGTCTGGGGGAAGTCTTCGACGGTCTGCCAGATCCGCGGGGTCTTGTGCACGGCCAGGTGTTCCCGGCAGAAGCGCGCCAGGCCTTCGGGGTCGACGCTTTGCCCCACGACCGGACGGACGAACGCAGCGACCTGCTCCCCCATCTCGGCGTCCGGGATGCCGACCACGGAGACGTCGGCGACGTCGGGGTGGGCCAGCAGCAGGTCCTCGATCTCCCGGGGGTAGATGTTCTCTCCGCCGCGGATGATCATGTCCTTGAGCCGGCCCTGCACCCGAAGGTAGCCGTCCCCGTCGAGGCTGCCCAGGTCCCCGGTGTGCAGCCACCCGTCGCCGTCGATCGCTCGGGCCGTTCCCTCGGGATCGTCGAAGTAGCCGGTCATCAGGCCCGGGCCGCGGGCGCAGATCTCACCGACGACGCCGACGGGCAGGGGCTTGTCGGTGGCCGGATCGATGATGCGGAGCTCCGTCTCGGGGAGTGGAGGCCCGACAGTCTCCATCCAGTGCGGGTTGGGGTCGTCCGGCCGGGTGTGGGTCAGGTACGGGGATGCCTCCGTCTGGCCGAAGCCGATCGAGACGGCGACGCCGAGCTGCTGCCGCGCCCGACGTACGAGTTCCGGCGCGACCGGCGCCCCGCCGAGCATCGACAGCCGCCAGCTGGAGACGTCGCGGGGCCGCGTCGCCTGCTCGTCCACCATCCGGATCAGCATCGTCGGCACGCTGAGCATCAGGGTGCCGCGCTCGGCCTGGAACAGGTCCAGCATCTGCGCGGGGTCGAAACCGGGCGGCAGCACGTGCGTGCCGCCGGTCTGCAGCGCTCCGAGCGTGGCCAGGCCGCAGCCGGCGGTGTGGAACATCGGCATCGGGTTGATCCACACGTCCCCCGGGCCGGCCCCGTTGACCTGGGCGAACATCCGGCTGACCGCCACCAGGCCGCGGTGTGGAAGCATCGCGCCCTTCGGGAAGCCGGTCGTCCCGGACGTGTACTGGATCTGGGCGATGTCACCAGGCGCGACGGCGGGCAGGTCGTCCTCCACCGCCGAAGCCAGGAACTCGTCCCACTGCTCGAGGTTGACGACGTCGCGCAGGACCGGAAGATCGGGGCGGACGCTCCCGACCACCGCCAACAGGTCGGTGCCCCGGTAGTGAGGCTGGACGAGAACCCCGCTGGCCCTCGACTGGCGCAGCACGTGTGTCAGCTCCGCCGCCCGGTACGCGGGATTCACCGTCACGAGGGTGAGCCCGGCCAGTGCCGCCCCGAATTCGACAAGAGGCCATTCCGCCAGGTTGGCGGCCCAGATGGCGACGTGCTCACCGGGTTCGTAGCGCCGCAGCAGCGCCCGGGCTGCCCGCATCGCGTCGCCCCGCAGCTGCGAGAACGTCCAGGTCCGATGGATGCCGGGGTCGCCCGGTGCCACTAAGGCGGTCGCGCCGCCCCAGCGCCGCGCCGCCTCTTCCAGTACGTCGCCGATCGTGCGCTCCCCGGTCACCCCCATGTCGCGCGCAGCTGGGGGCGGGGCCATAGCGGACGTGCGTCGCTCGGGCGCCATGGGTCCTCCGGATGAGGCAGCAGGGGCTCACAGAGCGCCGGCCCGACGCGGTTCGGCCGGGTGCGGCACCGGCGTCCTAGCAGTGGCCTGGGGTGGCCACAAGGCGGGACGTCCTCCGTGCCGGTCGCCGCCGGTGCCCGGTCAGGGAGCCGTGACCACCGGCAGCCACCCTGTGGCTCCTGGTCAGGTGCGGACGGCGACCCGCCGCGAACCGTGTGCGTATGTGCCATGTCGCCCCTCGGACACCGAGTCTCCGGCGCTCAGCGCCTGACCAACAGAGAAGACCCCGTGGTAGCCGTCACACATCACGCCAGCGGACTTGACGGCAGGGCTGTGGTCCCGCGGCTCCTCGTGCTCGGAAGTCCGACGGGCTTGCCGACGCTGGGAGCGCCCTCCGACAGTTGCCGTCCCGCCGAGGGTCCTCGCCCTGCCGGCCGGGATGCCGGCGACCGGCGGCCAGTGATCGCACCGGCACGACCGAGAGATGGACATGAGGTGGAAACGTGGACGGTGCGTCGCCGCACACATTGCCTTCCTAGCCTCCGTGGCACAGGAGGCGCCCGTGACGCACGCAGCCATCGTCACCCTCGACGTGACCGCCGCCCGGCCGCGCCGTTCCCCGAGGCCGGGAAACGGCATGAGCAGCCTCGGCACGCACGTCTTGGGTGCGGCGTTCGGCATCCCCGCCGCCGGCGTCGCGGTCCGCCTCGACGGCCCGCCCGGTGTCGGAAGCGAGCTGGAGCATGCGGTCACCGTTACAGACCACCGCACCGCTTTCGAGGGCGGCCTGGCAGGGGATCGCACACGCTCCGCTCTACGACTGGGCCGTGATTCACCAGCTCTGATCGCAGCACCTCCCACCCCGAGGCCGCCGTCACGTTCGCCGTCGACCCCGCGCAGCGCCACCACCACGTGGCACTGCTGATCAGCCCCTTGTCCCACACCACCTAGCGAGGGAGTTGACCATGGCCGCACCGACGACCGAGTCCACCCCGTCCACCGAACCTGCCACGCCGACGGGACGGATCGTGCTGGGCGCCAACCAGTACGGCAAGGCCGAGTGCCGCCTCGTGCGCATCACGCGCGACACGCCGGTCCACCGGATCGAGGACCTCAACGTCTCCTCGCAGCTGCGCGGTGACTTCACGGCCTGCCACACCGACGGCGACAACAGCAAGGTCGTCGCCACCGACACACAGAAGAACACCGTCTACGCCTTCGCCAAGGAGTACGGCGTGGGCGCGCCAGAGGAATTCCTCCTCACACTGGGCCGCCACTTCGTCGAGTCCTTCGTCTGGGTCAGCGGCGGCCGGTGGGAGGCCGAGCAGTTCGCGTGGGAGCGGATCGTCGTGAACGGACAGCCACACGACCACGCCTTCGTCCGCAGCGGCCGGGCGACCCGGACCACCGTGGTGCAGATCGACGGCGACGAGTCGTTCGTGCTGTCCGGCATCAAGGACTGCGTGGTGCTCAAGTCGACCGGCTCGGAGTTCCACGGGTTCCCACGCGACCGCTTCACGACGCTGGCCGAGACCGACGACCGGATTCTCGCCACCAGCGTCACCGCCTGGTGGCGCTACGGCGGGGACGGGTCCGACGGCTTCGCCGGGCTGGACTTCAACGCGTCCCACGCCGCCATCGAAGCAACGCTGCTGGAGACCTTCGCCGGCGTCCACTCCCTCGCGCTGCAACAGACGATCTTCGAGGCAGGCAAAGCGATCCTCGAGGCCCATCCGGAGGTGGCCGAGGTCAAGATGTCGTGCCCCAACAAGCACCACTTCCTGGTGGACCTGACGCCCTTCGGGATGGAGAACCCCAACGAGGTCTTCGTCGCCGCCGACCGTCCCTACGGCCTGATCCAGGCCACGATCCAGCGCGAGGGCCTGCCCGGCGCGCCACGGGCCTGGGCGACCGTGCCCGGCTTCTGCTGACCCGGCACCTCCCCCTCGAAGCCCCAGGAGCTCCGCCATGGAACACGACCCCGCGACCCGCAGCGCCTCGGCCGGCGACGCATCCGTCGACCACGTCCCCGAGAACCGCCCCGAGGACCAGAAGCTGCCTCCGCCGCAGCTCATCGGCTACGGCGTCCAACACATCCTGTCGATGTTCGGCGGGGTGATCGCGGTGCCGTTCATCATCGGCGGCGCCGCCGGCCTGCAAGGCGCCGAGCTGGGCCTGCTCGTCTCCAGCGCGCTGTTCGTCAGCGGCGTCGCAACCCTGCTGCAGACCCTCGGCGTGCCGTTCTTCGGCTCCCGCCTGCCGCTGGTGCAGGGCATTTCATTCGCGGCGGTCTCCACGATGATCACCATCGTCACCGGTGAGCGGACCGGCGAGCGCGGGCTGCGTGTCGTCTTCGGCGCGATCATCGTCGCGGCGGTGATCGGCTTGCTGATCGCACCCGTCTTCTCCAAGGTGGTGCGCTTCTTCCCGGCTGTGGTGACCGGTTCGGTGATCACGGTCATCGGAATCTCGCTGATCCCGGTCGCCGGCGGTTGGATCACGTCCCAGGAGGAGAGCGCCTCCGGCACGGCGATCACGCTCGCGGCGTTCACCTTCGGGCTCGTGATCGTCCTCAGCAAGATCCCGGTCCTCTCCCGGCTGGCCATCCTGCTCGCGCTGGTGGGGGGCACGGCCTTCGCCGCGATCCTCGGCGAGACGACGTGGACCGGGAGCGACGCCGACGTCCTGGCGCTGCCCCAGCCGTTCGCGTTCGGTGCGCCGATCTTCCAGATCGGGGCGATCGTCTCGATGTTCATCGTGATCCTGGTGATCATGGTGGAGACCACCGCCGACATCCTCGCCGTGGGCGAGGTGGTGGGCACCAGGGTCGACAACAAGCGGATCGCGTCCGGCCTGCGCGCGGACATGCTCGCGTCCGCCGTGGCGCCGGTCCTCAACTCCTTCCCGGCCACCGCGTTCGCCCAGAACGTCGGGCTGGTGGCCCTGACCGGCGTCAAGAGCCGATTCGCGGTGGCGGTCGGCGGCGGCGTGCTCACCGTCCTCGGTCTCTCGCCAGTGCTCGCGGCAGTGGTCAGCCTGCTGCCGCTGCCCGTGCTGGCCGGCGCCGGCATCGTGCTGTTCGGGTCGGTGACCGCCAGCGGCATCCGGACCCTCGGCAAGGTGGACTACGACCGCAACAACAACATGATCATCGTCGCGGCAGCGGTTGGCTTCGGAGTCATCCCGATCGCCTGGCCGGAGTTCTGGGGCGCGTTCCCGGACTGGTGGCAGACGATCTTCGACTCCGAGATCTCGGCCGCCGCAATCGTGGCCTTCCTGTTGAACCTCTTCTTCAACGTGCTGCTCCCCGGAACCCCGAAGAACCCGACCTACCCGTCCGTCGGCCCGGCGGTGCAGGTGACCGAGGAGGAGGCCGAGGTCCTCGCCAAGGGCGGCAGCTTCGAGGCCGGCAAACCCGTGGAAGTGGAGGACCGCAAGCCCGTCCAGGCGGAGGACCGCCCCTGACCGCGCCGACCTCGGTCAGCGGGGGCTGCGGCGCCGCTTTCTGCGCCTAGCAGGCGGTGGTACCCCACGACCTCCTCACCTTGACGTCGGCCGAGGCGCGGGCTTGATCGGCAGCCCCGCAGGGGACCAGGCCCTTGGGCGTGGGCAGAAGTGCGCCCATGTCATCAGGCCCAGCCGTATCGCACGACTACTACAGGTGCGACAACCGGTTCGGACGGCGCGTCAACCCACCCCAGACGAGGCGTCTTCGGCCATCAGTGCCGTGCGAGGCGTGGGATGTCAGGCATGACACGGGTCTGGCTCACCGCGGGCGGCGTTCGCCTTCGCACCACAGAGTGAAAGATCCATTGCAATATTTCACGCAAGGACTAGGGTTCTGCCGTGGTCACCGACACCCCCTCCACCCGGGAGAAGCGGCTCGCGAGGGAACTGCGG
This sequence comes from Geodermatophilaceae bacterium URHA0031, assembly GCA_000620205.1. GTDB lineage: Bacteria > Actinomycetota > Actinomycetes > Mycobacteriales > Geodermatophilaceae > Modestobacter. The sequence goes on from JHVP01000004.1 coordinate 484,945, forward strand.
CTGCTGCGTGAGCTGGCGCAGCTGCACGGCAAGGACGTCGCCGAGCGGCTGGGCTGGTCGGCGTCCAAGGTCTCCCGGATCGAGACCGGCCGCACCGGCATCGGCGCCGACGACCTCGAGCGGCTGCTGGAGCTCTATCGGGTGCCCGATCCCCAGGCCACCTTCCTGCGCCGGCTGGCCCCCACCGCGCGGACCAAAGGATGGTGGGACGCCTACGCCGACACGCTGCCCTCCCGTTACGCCGACCTCATCCGGCTGGAGGCCGGTTCCCAAGAGCTGCGCTGCTACGCCGCACTGGTGCCACACCCCCTGGTGCAGTCGCTGGCCTACGACAGGGAGATCATCCTCGCCACCTGGGAGGCGCTGGCACCGGCCGAGGTCGACCGCCGGGTGCAGGCGTGCCGCCGCCGCCAGGACGTGCTCGATGCCCGCCTGCACCGCCGGCCGCTACAGCTGTCCGCGATCATCGACGAATCGGTCCTGCACCGCCGCGTCCTCGCCGACGACGACACCCGCGACCTGACGATCCGCCGCGGCCAGCTCGAGCACCTGCTCACCGCCGCCACCCGCCCCAACGTCACCCTGCGGATCCTGCCCTTCGCCGCCGGCCTGCCGCCGGTGACCGCCGGCTCCTTCTCCATCCTGGACTCCCGCGCCACCGGCGCCGCCGACGTCGTCTACGTGGAGAACAAGACCCGCGTCCACTTCATCGACGCCGAGGCCGAGGTGCACCGCCACACCCAAGCTTTTGACTACCTGGCCACCCAGGCCCTGGCCCCCGACGCATCGGTGAACCTCATCGAAGGAGCCCTGCACAAGCTGTGACGACCGGGGCCGACGGACAACGACGGCCCGCCGCTCATCGGCGACCTCCATGTCCATGCGCGCTCGCATGACGCACGTACGGGGTTGCTCCATGGGGGCGGACGCCGGCCCATCCAGACCGCTCGCACACCGCCCATAGGCAGAGCCGTTGGCGAGCCTGGCTCATTGCCGCTTCACAGCGGCCGCGCGTCGCCAGAAGACCCCTGGCACCGCGGACCGACCGGCCCGCCGCGCACAAGGGGCGCTCGATGGACACCCAGCAGACGGTCGTGGTCACCGGTGCCGCCAGCGGGATGGGGCGGGCTGTCGTCGACCGGCTTCTCGGTACCGGCGACCGGGTGCTCGGACTGGACAGGGCCGTCGACACGATCGACGCCCTGGCCGACCAGCTGGGACCGGCCTTCGCGCCGCTGGCAGTGGACGTCGTCGACCGAGCGGCGCTCGACATGGGCCTGCACCCAGCGCTCACCGGGGAGTCGCTGAGGGCGGTGGTGAACGCCGCCGGCGTTCACCCGCCCACCACGCTCGCCGACGTGACCCGCGAACGCCACGACCTCAATTCGGCGTCAACGTGCACGGCACGCTGAACGTCATCGCGGCCTCGGTGCCGCGCCTGCGTACCGCCGGGCAGGACCTTCACGTCCGCCGCCGTGGCCGACTTCTCAGTGGTGCCGGCCGCGGTCCACCGACGCCGAGTCCACCGGCGACGAGTCCACTGGCACCGGCGGGATCTGGTCGCGCTTGGTGACCGACAGGTAGGCCACCACCACCAGGATGGTGACGAGGAAGATGACGCTCGTCAGCGTCGTGCCCAGCCCCAGTCCCCCGTCGGCCGTGGGCTGGGAGAAGCCGTCGCCGAGTGACGCCCCGAGCGGGCGGGTCAACACGTAGGCGATCCAGAAGGTCAGGATCGCGTTGGCCCCGAACACCAGGTGGCTGACGGCGACAGCGCCGATCAGCAGGGCGAACAGCAGCGCCGACCACCAGTACCCGATGCCCAGCCGTTCGGCGACCAGGTCGCCGGCAGCGGTGCCGAGGGCGAAGGTGAACAGGATGGCCAGCCAGTAGAAGGCCTCCCGCCGGCGGGTGACGATGCTGTGGATCGACAGCGTCCGCTCGGCCCGGTACCAGGCGGTGAAGGTGAGGGCCAGGGCGACCGTGAACACCGCAGTGGTCAGCTCCAGCGGCACCCCGAGGTTGTCGGTGAGGTTGTCGGTGATCAGCGTGCCGACGACGCTGATCAGCACCACGGTCGCCCAGTACACCGGCGGCACGTAGCGCCGGGCGCGGAACTGGAACCAGAGAACGACGAGGAAGACCGCGCCCACGGCGAGCGTGGTGCCGGTCAGGCCGAAGCCCAGTGTCTCGTTGAGGTAGTCCGCTGCGGTCTCCCCCACCGTCGTCGCGAGGATCTTGATGACCCAGAACCAGATGGTGACCTCAGGGACCTTGTTGAGCAGCGCGCGCGCCGTGCCGGCCGGAGCTCGAGTCGTGTCCATGGGCGCAGCGTGGCGACCCGCACCTGCACACGACCTGAACACCGTCCGGCCGGTCCCGCGGGTGCGGAGGCCGGACAGCCATCATGGCGGCGTGACAGTCGCCGGCCGCCCCCTTGTCCTCGTGGTGGAGGACGACCACCAGCTCCGCGGCCTGGTCGCGCGCGGGCTGCGGGAGAACGGCCTCGACGTCGTGACCGCCAGCGACGGCGCCGGTGCGCTGGCGGCCGTCACGCAGCAGGCGGCACCCGCCTTCGACGCGGTGGTGCTGGACATCGGGCTGCCCGACTCCGACGGCCGGGACGTCTGCCAGGCGCTGCGGGCGCGTGGGATGACCAGCCCCGTGCTGTTCCTGACCGCCCGGGACCAGTTGCACGACGTGCTGTCCGGCTTCGCCGCCGGGGCCGACGACTACCTCGCCAAGCCCTTCCACGTCAGTGAGCTGGTGGCCCGGCTACGAGTCGCCGTCCGCCGGTCGGCGCCGGCGCCCACGGCCGCCAGCGGCCTGTCCCTCGACCCGATCTCGCACGCCCTGCTGGGGCCGGCATCGACACAACGGCTCACCCCGACCGAGTTCCGGGTGCTGGCAGAGCTGATGGCCCGGCCCGGTGAGGTCGTCCGCCGGCGCGACCTGCTGGCCGCCGGCTGGCCGGACGGCGCCCGGGTCGCGGAGAACACGCTGGACCAGTACGTCGCCCGGCTGCGGCGGAAGGTCGACGCCGCCGGTGATCCCGGCCGCTCGATCGAGACCGCGCACGGCGTGGGCTACACGTTCACGTGAGGCTGCCCGACCGGCTCCGGCCCACGGGCCGCCGCAGTCTGCGGAGTCGGCTGTCCTGGTCGGCATCGCTGGTGGTGGCGCTGTGGGTCGTCCTGCTCGCCGTGGGCGCCAACCTGCTGCTGGCCCGCGGGCTGGCCACCCAGGCCGACGACGTGCTCCAGGCCCGCGCCGAGGCCACCGCGCAGACGGTGCAGGTGGCACCGGACGGCACGGTGTCGGTGCTGGAGGCGCGGGACGACCAGGCGCTCGACGTCGGCACCTGGATCGTCGAGCCCAGCGGAGCGATCGTGGAGCGGCCGCCGGGGAGCAACGCCCGGCTGGACGCCGTGGCTGCCGAGCTCGCCGGGCGGGGCACCGGTACGCGGGACCTGGAGATCGACGAACCGCTGCGGCTGCTCTCCCTGCCGATCACCGACGGCGGGGAGCAGGTCGCCGCCGTCGTGACGAGCACGTCGCTGTCCCCCTACCGGCAGGTGGAGCGGCTCGCGCTCGGGGGCAGCGCCGGCGTGGCCGTCCTGCTGGTGGTGATCGTGCACCTGGTCCTGCGGGCCAACGTCACCCGCGCGCTGCGGCCGGTGCAGCAGATGAGCGCGCAGGCCAGCGAGTGGAGCGCGGACGACGGCGAACGTCGGTTCGGAGCCGAAGCGCGCCCCCAGGAGCTGGCCGAGCTGGCCGAGACCCTCGACCAGCTGCTGGACCGGCAGGCTGCGGTGCTCCGCCACGAGCAGCGGTTCTCCGAGGAGCTGTCCCACGAGCTGCGCACGCCCCTGTCTCGCGTCCAGGCGGAGATGGACCTGCTCACGTCCCGGCCACGCAGCGCAGCCGAGGTCCGCGAGGCACACCTCGCGATCGACCGCTCGACCCAGGCCATGCGGTCGATCCTGGACACGATGATGTCCGCCGCCCGCAGCGCGCACTCATCCGCCGTCGGGCGAGCCCGGCTCGACGACGTCCTGCCCCGGTTGGCCGATCCCCAGGGGCACGCCACCGGAGCCCCGATCGTCGTGCACTGCCCGCCGGGACTGGTGGTGGGTGTCGATGCCGACGTGCTGGTCCGGGCCCTGTCACCGGTGGTCGACAACGCACTGCGCTTCGCCCGGTCCGAGGTGGTCGTCCGGGCCCGGCGGGACGCGGGCCGGGTCGTGATCACCGTCGAGGACGACGGCCCGGGGATGACCGAGGAGGTCGCCGCGCGAGCCTTCGAGCCGGGCTTCCGCGGAGACCCCGAGGACGGCCACGCCGGCGCCGGGCTCGGCCTCGCCCTGGTCCGACGGCTGGTCGTGGCCGCCGGCGGCACCGCGCGGGCCACCGCAACTCCGGGAGGTGGCCGGGTCACGGTGACCCTGCCGCCCGGCTGAGGCGTCCGTGGCCGAAGACACCGGGCACGTTCAGGTGGCGTACAGGTGCCCGGCCCCACTGTGGGTGCATGAGCGGCCTCCTGGACCCGACGCACCTGATCAACACGTTCGGCCTGATCGGCATCATGGTGGTCCTGTTCGCCGAGTGCGGGCTGCTCGTGGGCTTCTTCCTCCCCGGCGACTCGCTGCTGTTCACCGCGGGTCTCCTCGCGGCCGGCCGCCTCATCGCGCCGCTGTGGGTGCTGCTCATCGCGCTTCCCGCCGCCGCGATCGCCGGCAACCTGGTGGGCTACTGGATCGGCCGCAAGGCCGGCCCTGCGGTCTTCAACAAGCCCGACTCGCGGTTGTTCAGGGCCGAGTACGTCGACCGCTCGCAGCGGTTCTTCGACCGCAACGGCGCCCGCACGATCCTGCTGGCCCGCTTCGTGCCGATCGTGCGCACCTTCGCCACGGTCATGGCGGGTGCTTCCCGGATGGACTTCCGCCGCTACGCGGTGTACTCGGTGATCGGCGGCGTCGCCTGGGCCGGCGGACTCACGCTGGTGGGCCACTGGCTGGGCCAGGTCGCCGTCGTCCGCGACCACGTGGAGCTGTTCGTGCTCGGCATCGTGGCGCTGTCGCTCCTGCCGGTGGTCGTCGAGGTCGTCCGTGGTCGGCGGGCCCAGCTCACCCGGAGGTGATCGGGCTCCCCGAGCGACGACCCGTCGGCGCAGGCCGACCAGACCCGAGCGAGGTACCCGATGCCCATGTCCCCATTGATCGAGGACGTCCTGCAGGAAGCCAGCGGCCGAACGCCACGCCGCAACGCCGTGACTGCACCCTCCGGTGGTCCGGCAGGCAACGCCGCCCTCGTCGCCTGGACCGGCCTCCTGCTGCTGGTCCTCATCGCCGCAGAACTGATCACCCTGCTCGACGTCCGAGGGCTGATCGACTGGCACGTGGGCATCGGCGTCCTGCTGGTCCCCGTGGCTCTGCTGAAGACCATCAGCACCGGATGGCGGATCCTGCGCTACTACACCCGCCATGAGCCCTACCGCACCGCGGGACCACCACCCACCCTGCTGCGCGTCCTCGGTCCGCTCGTGATCGCGAGCACGCTCGGCCTGCTCGCCTCCGGCATCGTGCTGATCGCGGTCGGGGAGCGGCGAAGCCATCAGACCCTGTTCGCCGCCCTCGGTCAGCGGGTCGACCTCGTCGCCGTCCACCAGGCCCTGTTCTTCGCCTTCGCTGCGCTCACCGGCCTGCACCTCGTCGCCCGCATCGTCCCGGCCGTCACCCTGACTCGCGGCCGGGCCGGGGGTCGCCTCGAGGGCACCGTCGGCGTCCCGGGCTCTGGCCTCCGCATCTTCGCGCTGGCAGCCACTCTGGTGGCAGCCGCCCTCGCCGTCGTGCTGCTGCTCCCGCTGGCCAGGGACTGGTAGGAGCTCGGCACCAGCTGGGTCACGGACTCAGCAGCTCTGGCCGACCTCACGCAGAGGTGACCGGACGCACACCCGATGTTCAGGCGGTCGTCAGTTCCGGGGAGCGATCGTCCCGAGGGACGGGACCGGCCCCTCCACCTGCTTGCCCGCCCGACCTCACCTCGCCCGACAGGAGCACCCATGCCTTCCCCCTTCACGCCGCTGCGGCTCCCCGCCCTGACGGTGGTCTCGTGAGCTGGCTGGAGGCCGTCGTCCTGGGGGTGGTGCAGGGGCTCACCGAGTTCCTGCCGATCTCCTCCAGCGCGCACCTGCGGATCGTCGGGGCCCTGTTCGGCTGGGACGACCCCGGTGCGGCGTTCACCGCGATCATCCAGATCGGCACCGAGCTCGCGGTGCTGCTCTACTTCGCCCGCGACATCGCCCGGATCGTCGCCGCGTGGGCGTCCTCCCTGGTGCACCACGAGCGCCGGTCCGACCCGGACGCCCGGATGGGCTGGCTGATCATCGTCGGCAGCGTCCCGATCATCGTCCTGGGGCTGGCGCTGCAGGACACCATCGAGACGACGTTCCGCGACCTCCGGATCGTCGCGACCGCGCTGATCGTGTTCTCCGTGGTCCTGTACGTCGCCGACCGGATCGGCTCGACGCGGCGCCGACTGGAGGACCTGACCGTGCCGCACGGCATCGTCTTCGGCCTGGCCCAGGCACTGGCCCTGGTCCCCGGGGTCTCCCGGTCGGGCGGGACGATCACCGCCGGCCGGTTTCTCGGGTACGGGCGCGAAGCGGCGGCCCGGTACTCGTTCCTGCTGGCGGTCCCGGCCGTGCTCGGCTCCGGCCTCTACCAGGCCTACCAGGCACTCAGCGGGCAGATCGCCGGTCCGGCGGTGCAGTGGGGTCCCACGCTGCTGGCGACGGTGATCTCGTTCGGCATCGGGCTGGCCGTGATCTCCTGGCTGCTGCGCTACCTGTCCCGCGGCAGCTTCACCCCGTTCGTCGTCTACCGGATCGTCGTCGGGGTGCTCGTCCTGGTCCTCGTCGGGACGGGGACCATCGCCGCGACCTGATCGGAGGACTGTGGGGACGACGGACCGATGAGCGGCTCGGACGTGTTCCGACTCGGCCTGGCGCTGTCCGTCCTGGTCGCGATCGCGGCAGCAGCGGGAGGTTGGCGGGGTACCGGGCAGTCCCGGGACGTGCTGGTGGTGACCGTTCGGGCGCTCGTGCAGTTGCTCGCCGTCGGGGCCGTCATCGGCGTGGTCTTCTCGACCCCGCTCCTGGCACCGGTCTACCTTGCCGTGATGCTCGGCGCCGCGTCGTTCACCTCGGCTCGACGGCTCGGGGCACTGCGGCGGTGCTGGCCGGCGACCGCGTCCTCGATCGCGGCCGGCGCCGGCGTCGCGACCGCGACCATCGTGGCCAGCGGCGCGATCGGCGCCGACGCCCGCACGCTGGTGCCGTTGGCGGCACAGCTCATCGGCGGCTCGATGACGGCCACGACGCTGGCGGCCTTGCGACTGTCGGACGACGTCCGGGCGCACTGGGACGAGGTGGAGGGCTGGCTGGCGCTGGGCAGCCGCCCCCGCCAGGCGGTCGCCCGGCTGGCCCGTCTGGCCGCGGCCCGCGCCCTCGTCCCGGCGCTCGACCAGACCCGCAACGTCGGCATCGTCGTCCTCCCGGGGGCCTTCGTCGGGCTGCTGCTCGGCGGCGCGACGCCTCTGGAGGCCGGCCGGGTGCAGCTGCTGGTGCTGGTGGGCCTGCTGGCCGCGGAGACCGTCGCCGCCGCTCTCGTCACGTCCCTGCTCCCACCCCTGCACCCCGGGCCGGCCCCGCAGGACGCTTCCGACTGAGCGGGCACCGGGGCCGCTCACTCCTCACGGGCTGGTCGAGCCGGTCCGTGGCAGGCCTGGACCTGTGCCGCTGCCGTCCTGGCTCACCGCCCGCCGGGTGGGGCAGGAGTCGCTCACCGTCCCGGAGCAGCACGGACGGGCAGCGAAGGGTCCGCGTCAGTGGACGCGTCGAGTACGCCCGCCGGGAGAGCCAGGACGAACCGGGCGCCAGCGGGTGCGCTGTTGTCCAGGCTGAGGCCGCCGCCATGCCGGACGGCGACATCACGGGCGATGGCCAGGCCCAGCCCTGCGCCACCGTCCTTCGCCGACCGGGCGTCGTCGAGACGGGCGAACCGCTCGAACACGACCGCGTGGTCCTCCGCAGCGATCCCCGGCCCGTCGTCGGAGACGGCGACGCGCACCTTTCCGCCGTGCTGCTCGGCGCCAGCTCCGCCGCGGCGCGTTCGGCTGCCGAGCCTCTGATCACAGCGCTTGGTCCAGCTGCCCCGTCCCGTCCGGTCCGGGTAGCCGGATGCTCAACGCCCCGGAGGACTCGCGTTCCGAAGCGTTCCCGAGCTCACCGACTCGGCGACCTCGGGTGGGCGGTCGGCGTCACGCAGCACAGCCATCGCCGCTGCCCAGACAGCCGGGCGGCGGCGTCGTCGGTGCCGGCCGCGGAGCGCCAGGCTGATCGGCATGCCCGTCACGTGCTCGACGTACCGGGTGGCCGGAGCCGCGGTGCTCAGAGCCCTGCCTGGTCCAGTGCGCTGTGCAGCCCCCCACGCCGTGCACGGAGTCCTGCCCTGCTGCACGCGCAGTAGACGAGGAGCCTGCAGCGGGACGACGCGCTGGCCCCCGCCACCCGGGCAGCCTGTTCTCCGAGTCGCCCGAGGCTGACAGGCCCGGCGAACCGACGACGAAGAAGAGGTACGGAGATGGCGGTCATGAAGACGTGGAAGCGGTGGGCTGGGGGGGCCGGCCTCGTCGCCGTCGGCCTGGTCACCGGCGGTGTCCTCGCCGGCACGGTCAGCGCGAGCGCCGAGGAAGCCGGCACGACGGGGACGTCGGTGAGCGCGTCGACCGACGAGCAGCCACTGACCGGGGACACCAAGACCAAGGTCGAGGCGGCCGTGCTGGCCGCCTACCCCGGCGCCACCATCGACCGCAGCGAGACCGACGACGGCGGCGTCTACGAAGCCCACATCACCACCGCCGACGGCGACGAGCTCACCGTCGAGGTCGGCGAGGACTTCACCGTCACCGGCACCGAGACCGGCGGCCGCGGCGGCGGACACCACGGCGGCGGCGGTCAGGGCGAGGAAGCGCTGACCGGGGACACCAAGACCCAGGTCGAGGACGCTGTCCTGGCCGCCTACCCCGGAGCCACCATCGAGCGCAGCGAGACCGACAACGGCGGCGTCTACGAAGCCCACATCACCACCGCCGACGGCGACGAGCTCACGGTCCTGGTCGGCGAGGACTTCAGCGTCACCGGCACCCAGACCGGCGGTTCGCGCGGAGACGACGACTCCACCGAGGACTGATCCGAGCATGGCTGCGCCGGTCTGATGGTGGTGGGCTGGCAGCCGGCAGCAGTGGCCGTGACCCGTGGTCTGACAGGCTTCGTGCCGTCGAGCCGACTTGGCCGTCTACTGCTGCCGGCCCGGCCCGGCTTCGGGGACGCGCGCGGGCGGGTCGACGACATCCTCCCGGCGCTGTGAGGCAGGGCTGGTTCACGGCCGGAGCGGGATGCCGGTGCGCACGGCCTCCACCACGTCCCGGATGCCCTGCGCGGTGGCTCCTGCGGCGTGCTCGTCCTGCAGCAGATCCATGTGCGAGGCGCCGCCGACGGTGCGGTGCGCGCTGTCCGGCGACAGCGCGGCCAGCGCGTCCTGAGCGCGGAACCAGCTCGGGTCGTGCCCCCGCCCGGCGGTGAGCACCAGCAGCGGCTTGCCGCCCAGGTCTGTTCGCGCCGAGGCCTGCCGGAAGACGACGGGCAGCTGCGACCACTCGTCCCGCTGCCCCCGCAGGTCCGCTGCGCTGGCGCCCACGGCCCGCTCCGCGTCCCGGGCGCCTGGTGGCAGGCCGGCGAAGCCGCCGCCGAAGGCGATCGGGCCCAGACCGAGCCGGGCCAGCGAGGGGTACAGCGCCGAGATCCGCCGGTACAGCTCGTACTCGCCGGCGTAGCCGGGCAGCGAGAACTGCGCCGGACTGGAGGAGTCCACGAGCACCACGCCGGCGACGTCGGCGGGATACCGATCGGCGAACACCAGGTCGTACACACCGCCCACGGAGTGACCGGCCAGCACGTACGGGCCGGGTACGTCCGCGGCGGCGAGCAACGTGTGCAGGTCTTCGGCCAGGTCAACGGCGTCCTGCGGATGCGGCGCCGGATCGCTCCAGCCAAGACCGGCCCGGTCGTAGCTGCAGACCCGGGTGTCCTGTGCGACCGCGGGTGCGATCCACGCCCAGCTCGGGGTGTGCTCCCCGGCTCCGCTGGTGAGCACGACCGTCGGGCTGCCGGTACCGATGCACTCCAGGTACAGCCCACGACCGCCGACGTCATACAGCTGGCCGGCCGCCGGAACTCCCGGGGCGGCCGCCGCGCGGACGGTCCCCACCACACCCCCCACCGCGGCCAGCGCGATGACCGCGCAGACGGGGTAGACCAGCCAGGCCCGGGTCCAGCTGACCAGCGAGCGACGGGCCCGGACCGCGATGAACCCGGCCAGGATGAGCAGCAGGCCAGGCCATCCCCAGCCAAGGCTGGCCATGGCCGCCGGGCCGGGCGCGAAGAGCAGCAACGCCAGACCGGAGGCCCCCAGCACCGCGGCCGGGACCAACGCCCAGCGCTGCGGCTGGTCCGTGAACCGTGCCGATGCCGCGGCCAGCACGGCCCAGCCGGACGCGAAGCCGAGCAGTGCTGCGGCCGTGATGACGTGCTCAGCCGCGCCGCCGGCCACCACCAGGACGGCGACCAGCGCGGCGAGGGCGCCGCCGAGCAGCGCCCCGGCGACGACCCGGCCGATCGGCCCCCGTCGCGGCGCCACCGGGGCGGGCGGGGACGTCGCCGGTGTGGCGGTCGGGACCGTCATCTCCGTTCCTCCCGGTCAGTGCAGGTACTCGTGCCGGCGGTAGGCCATCGCCGCAGCCATCGCCGGCAGCATCAGCACGTGCCCGGCCGTCATCAGCGTGCCGCCGGTGATCGCCCCCGCCGCGAACGGGACCAGCAGCACGACGAACGGCAGGTACATGGACGCGGACATCACGCCGATGGCACCCCAGGAGTGACCGCGGAACCTCATCCAGCCGCCCATGCCGATCGCCATGTCGGTGGCCATCACCAGCGCACCGGCGGCGACGTGCCCGGACAGGCCGGGCCAGACCAGGTGCCACACCGGTCCGAGGACCACCATGCCGACCACCATCGCGACGACCATCTCGAGGTAGTGGCGGACCAGGTGCCAAGCCTGGTGCGAGCGGCTGTGCCGAGCAGGTGCGGTGAGGGTCATGCGGTCAGGCTCCTGCCGCGGAGCCGTGCTGCCACGTGCCGGAGGTCATGGCCGGGGTCATGACCTGCCCGTGACCACCGGTCAGATCAGGTCGAGCGCCCGCGCGCGCAGCGCCGCCTGGGTCCGATCCCGGGCACCGAGCTTGGCGAGCACGTTGGTGACGTGGTTCTTCACCGTGCCCTCGGCGAGGAACAGCGCGGCGGCGATCTCCCGGTTGCTGGCCCCCTCGGCGAGCAGCCGGACCACTCCCAGCTCGCGGTCGGACAGCGGTACGACCAGCGGTTGCGCGCGAGGCCGGGACTCCTCGGACAGCGCGGCGAACCGGGCCACCACCTTGGCCGCCACCGACGGCTGCAGCACCGACTCACCACGGACGGCGGCCAGCAGCGCCTCGACCAGCCGCTCCGAGGACACGTCCTTGAGCAGGTAGCCGACCGCGCCGGCCCGCAGCGCGGCGAACACGTCCTCGTCGTCGTCGAACGTGGTCAGCGCCAGCACCCGCACGCCCGGCTGCTCCACCCGCAGCCGACGGGTGGCGGCGATCCCGTCGAGCACGGGCATGTGCAGGTCCATGAGGACGACGTCGGGCCCGAGCTCCGCGGACCGGGCCAGTGCCTCCGCACCGTCGGCCGCCTCCCCGACGACGACGACCTCCGGGCGCGCGCCGAGGAGGGTCGCCAGCGCCTCCCGGAACAGCGCCTGGTCGTCGGCCAGCAGCACCCGGACCGGAGGGGTCACCCGGGCACCTCCACCAGCAGCGTCGTCCCCCCACCGGGCGTCGCCGCGAACTCCAGCCGGCCACCGAGGCGGGCGGCCCGCTCCCGAAGCCCCAGCAGCCCGAACCCGGAGGCCGCCGCCCCCGGCAGGCCGCGGCCGTCGTCGGAGACCTCCAGGCAGACACTGTCGGCGCCGAAGCGCAGCAGGACCCGAGCGGAGGTGGCGCCGGCGTGCTTGCGCACGTTGGTCAGCCCCTCCTGCGCGGCCCGGAACAGCGACTCCGCGGACTCGGCCGGCAGGTCCCGCGCCGGACCGTCGACCCGGAGCTCGGTCGGCACCCCGGCAGCCGACGTCTCAGCGGCGAGCCCTTCCAGCGCGGTCGGCAGCGGCGGGGTGGTGCGCGGCTCGCGCAGCGCGGCCACCGAGCGGCGGACCTCGGCGAGCGCCTCGGTGGCCTGCTGCTGGGCCTTGGCCAGGACTGCGTCGGCCCGCGCGGGATCCGCGGCGAGAACCGCGCGGGCGGCCTGCACCTGCATCTGGACGACGGTGAGATGGTGCCCGAGCCCGTCGTGGATGTCCCGCGCCACCCGGTTGCGCTCCTGCGTGGTCGCCAGCACCTCGGCCTGGGCCGCATACCCGCGCAGGAGGTCGTTCGCCTCGGCCAGCTCCCGCCGGGCCCGCTGCTCCCGCTGAAGCACCACGGTGATCACTGCGGTGAACACGGCCGCGCCCAGCACGCCCAGCCCGCTGCGCAGCCCATCGCCCCAGCTCATGCCGACGTGCACCAGCGGTACCGTGGCAGTGACCGCGACGGCGGCCGGCAGCGGGAGCAGCAGCACCGCCTGGCTGACCAGCACCACCAGCAGCAGCGTGGCGCCGTAGCCGCCGCCTGCGAGGGTGAACACCACGTACCCGAGGGCCAACTGCACCAGCACATAGCCGGCTGCCAGCACCGTCCGGCGGCGCCCCGAACGACGCTCCACCCAGCCGAAGCCGAACACCGCGAACAGCGCGTAGCCGGTGGCCGCCGCGGCCGCGCCGGCCGGCCACGGGACGCCGGTGGCCTCGACCAGCGTGGTGAGCAGGCCGCAGCCGGTCAGCACGGCCAGGACCCGGGTCACCGGATCACTGTGGCTGCGCCCGGGGCCCGGGTCAACGGACCGCACCGGGGGCTCACCTACGGGAGTGTCCACCGGCCGGGGACATACGGCGGACCGCGACGGACGACGGACGATGCAGGCCCGGACACGCGAGCCCGAGGCCCGGCGCCACCCCGACCGTCGAGCCCTACGGCCCGCTGCCGGACGGCACGGCCGTCGAGCGCTGGACGTTGGTCAACGGGCCCCCGACGATGCGCGTGCTCACCCTCGGCGGGTGGTCCATTCCTTCGAGGTGCCCGGCGCCCTGCGGCTGCTCAGCCACGACGGCGACCAGCTGACGGGACTCAGCGAGGCTGCCCCGCCGTGCCGACGTCACGACACCATGGGGGATGTCGAGCGGCGCCTCCGCCGGTAGGTCCGCTCGCAGTTGCCGGATCTCCTCGATGGCGGCGGCCCGGACTGCTCGGCAGCGGCGCCTGCCGCGTCGCGGATCCACATCCACCGTTGCTCGGTGAGCCTGTTCTGCAGGTCCGGAGCGGCGAAGAGCACGCTCGTCTCGGGCCACAGGACCACATACCCGACGCACGTCTTGCATCTGCGGTGTGTGGACTCGTTGTGGCGGACAGGGCTCGTCACGATGCAGGTGTGGTCGGGGCGGGGCGTCGGCGATGCTGTGGGCGTGGAGTACGTGTCCAGAGTGCCGCGACCGCCACTCGACGGGCTGATCGACGACCTCTACTACCTGGAGGGTGCGCCGCCGTACGCCCGGCTGAGGCTGCCGCCACCGTCAGCGTTGCTCATCGTCAACCTCGGGGCACCGTTCCGCATCCGCGCCGGCACCGACATCGAGCCGGCCGAGTACGCCGACGGCTGCGTGGTCACCATGCCCACGCGCGCGTGGGAGTTCGGCTACCCACTCCACACCCGGTCCGTCGGCGTGCACTTCAAGCCGTGGGGGCTGGCACCGTTCCTGCCGATGCCCGCGGCCGAGCTGTGTGACCGGCCGGTGACGGTAGGGCAGGTTTGGGGCCGGCCCGCCATTGCTGAGCTACGGGACCGGCTGGCCACGGCGGACCGACCGCACGAGATGCTGACGCTGCTCGAGGAGGAGCTGAGGCGACGGCTGTGCGAGACCACCGGCCTGGGGCTGGTCCGCCATACGGGCAGCGTCATCGCGGCGACCCGCGGGGCGGTGGCGATCGGCGACCTGAGCGTGGCAGCCGGTGTCAGCACCACTCATCTGGCACAGCGGTTCAAGGAGCTCATCGGCGTCACGCCGAAGCGGCTGGCCCGCACCCACCGCTTCGCCGCCACCGTACTCGCGATCAACCCCGCCGGACCGATCGACTGGGGCGACGTCGCCGCTGGCGCGGGCTACTTCGACCAGGCCCACTTCGGCCACGAGTTCCGGGCATTCACCGGACTCACGCCGACCCAGTACATCGAAGTCCGGCGGCGGTTCCTGCGGGAACATCCCGGCCACGCGCTGGACAGCTGGCCGCTGCCCGCCGATTGATTTCTTACAAGAGCGACAACTCACGACCCGCTAATTTCGGGGCACCCCAGAGCAAAGGAGAGCCCCGTGGGCAAGGTGGTCCTGTACAGCTCGGTGTCGGTAGACGGCTTCATCGCGGACGACGATGACCAGCCCGGACCCCTGTTCGATTGGTTGTCCAGCGGCGATGTCCCGTTGGACGAGAGCGGCTACCTCAAGGTGTCGCAGACCTCCTACGACTACACCCGGGCGTACTGGGACCAGATCGGGGTGACAATCGCCGGCCGCCACGTGTTCGACATGACGGACGGCTGGGACGGGAAGCCCCCGAGCGGGATCGACCACGTGGTCGTCGTGACGCACCGGCCGCAACCCGAGGGCTGGGACCCCGAGGCGCCGTTTCACTTCGTCGACGGCGTCGAGGCAGCCGTGGCCAAGGCGCAGGAGCTTGCGGGTGACCGCTCGGTCGAGGTCGCCGCTGGCGACGTCGGTGGCCAGGTGCTTGCCGCGGGCCTGATCGACGAGGTGCGCATGGACGTCGTACCCGTGGTGTTCGGGTCCGGCAAGCGCTACTTCGGGTCGGTCGACGCGCAGCACCTGCTGGAGGATCCTGAGGTGGTGAGTCAGGGCACCCGGGTGCTCCACCTGCGCTATCGGGTGCGTCGTTGACCGATGTGAGCGGGTACGCGAGGAAGTCCACTGCACCGGTGACACAAGATCGGGCCTCCGGCTGCGTTTGCGCATCGCTGTCCCTGGTCGGGCAGCCGACGCCGACCGGGTCACTGGAAAACCATCGAGATCAAGTGCCACACCTGCTGCACCTGTCGCGATCGCTCGCCCAGCGGCCTCGACCTCGTGACCCGCGGACAGGTGCGATCGGCCACCGATGTGGCCAGGGCCCCCGGGCGCAGTCCCCCGCCGGGTGCTCGACTCGCCTGCCGCTCGGGCATGCAACCCGGGCCACCCGGACCGTCGACCGACCGGGCTCGCGCACGAGGCGACGGCAGCCGCGGACAGCGATGAACGTCCCTGAACCGTGACGGACGTCGGAGGACGCTCGACAGGCGGGTCAGCCGCGCGGCCGAGAGAAGCTCCGTGGCGCACGGACGGCCAGCTCTCCGGCGGCTGTGGCAAGCAACCGCCACCGGGCCAGGACGCCTGGCCGGCCACCCCGGTGGCTCCGTGAGGGAGGCAGTACAGCAGCCCGTTGCTGTACTTGGCGCCCCAGAGGACGCCAGAGGCGGGCCGACCTCATGGTCGACCCGCCCCTGACCTGAGCGTTTACGTCGGGCTGACAGGATTTGAGCCTGCGACCCCTTGACCCCCAGCCACGAGCATCCGTCCGTGGTCATCCGCCGACGTGCCGTTTCCGCAGGTCACAACGGCGCAGCGTCCGTAGTCGTCCGCCCGAGTACGGGCTCGTGCGTGCCGCGTTGCTGTACGGGTAGCTGTACGTGGTCCCACGTTGAGGCGCCCTCATCGCACGGATGTAGACAGTGCAGCCAGGTGAGGGCTTGCTTTCTGCAGCGTCGATGACGATGAGCCTGTCACCGCCCAAGCGGAGCCCGACTGGCGCTTGGCGGTCCGGCAGTGGCGGAGGTCAGTTCGAGAACTGTGCCGATTCCTCGCTCGTGAAGTCGACCCGCGCCCACACCACCGTGCGTCCGTCGCTCAGCGGCTCCCAGACGTGGGCACCGCCGATCTTGGCCACCAGACCGAGGTCCAGTCCGCCAGGCGCGGCGTTCCGCTCATGGTGCGGGATCGGCGGGGTGCCTTCTTCGGCGTCTGCGACCTCCAGCAGCCAGCAGTGGCCGCTGTCGGTGACCGCCGCCTCGACCGGCGACCGACCGTGCCGCACGGCGTTGCTGACCAGTTCCTCGAACGCCAGCAGGAGCCGTTCGACCCCGCCTCGGCTGTCCCGGGGGGGGGCGGCCGCCGCCGTGTAGGGCGGCACCGAGTTGCCGGCGGCCGGCCGTGACGTCCGCGGCCCGGGTGGGGCTCCAGTGGCCCAGAACGTGAGCGTCGGGGGAAGGGCCTGGCGCGGCGTGCGAACCCAGGTCGCGGGGTCGGAAGTCAGGCGGCTGGCCAGGAAGGGGCTCCGGTTCCCAGTAGAACCGGGGGCTGGGAACCTCGGTTGCCGCACCCCGTGGGGTGTCGCGCTCGAACGCCGCTGTGAAAGGCACCCTGCGCACCGGGACCACGCCGGTCGGCTCCTTGACCCCACGCGCGTACCCCCGGGCTCGGTTGTGCAGCGTGCGAGCCAGCTGAAGCAGTCGGACCGGAACCCGGTCGAACCGACCGCCGTGCAGGAAGCAGACCCGGGGCTGCGCTACGGCGTCTCCTTGCGGTCTTGAGCGGGACCCGGCCCGGGGGCCCACTTGCCTGTGCGGGCGAGGTCTTCGGCGATCGCGGACAGCTTGCGGTTGGTGTCCTGGCTGACCTTCGCGAGCACGGCGAACGCCTGGTCCGAAGTGATCTTGAACCGCTCCATCAGGATGCCCTTGGCCTGGCCGATGACGTCCCGGTTGACCAGGGCGCTGGTCACGTGTTCGAAGTGATGGGCGTCCGCTGCCGCGATGGCGGCGTGGCTGGCGAGCAGCAGGCCGACGTGCTCCGACTCGTCGGTGAAGGCCGACGTGGCATGGGCCAGCAGGTCCAGCGCGCCGAGTGTGTCCCGGTGCACGAACAGTTGCAGGCACAGCATGCTGCCCACCCCGCGCTCCGCGGCCCGGGGGCCGAGGACCGGCCAGCGCGGATCGCTGGCCAGGTCGTCGACCCGGACCGTTTCCTGGTGCCAGATGGCGTCCAGGCACGGACCCTCACCCGTCTCGTCCTGGAGGACGTCGAAGTCGCTGGCCAACGCGCTGGTGGCCGCCGCCGAGTAGCAGTGACGGTCCTTGCGGACCATGGTGATCGTCGCCTCGTCGGCGCCGGGCACCATCCCGCGTGCCAAGTGCACGACGCCGTCCATCACCTGCTCGGGAGAGGTCTGCCGCTGGAGGCTGCGCGCGGCCTCGGCCAATCGGCGGGCCAGCACGTCCAGGCGGGCCGTCGTGCCGGTGTCCTGGGCGGACGGCTGTCCCCACTGACGACGGTCATCACCGCCCCCGGTGCTCATGGATCACAGTGGCACGGCCGGAGCAGCTGAGGGAGTCACCGTGCACGGGGCGGCCCCACGTGCGGGGCTTTCCACGCGTGGGGCCTGACCCGCCTTCGCTCCATGGCGCGCCTGCGGGCTACGACAAGCTCAGCACAGTGGCGCAGCCCGCGCCGTGGCAAACGACCGACCCCGCGAAAGCCTCGCCGGGCGGCGGCCCGGCGGGAACGCCCCGCAGGCGATCGCAAGGTCAACAGGACAGCGCCCGGGCCGGAAGCCCGGCCTACCACCGGGCCGTGCATCGTGACGACCGTCGGAACGCCGGGCCGCGGGCAGACAGCGGGCCACTCATCCCGCTCCTGAACGACGCCGTCCGGCTGCACGAGCAGGGCCGCTGCGTGGAAGAGGTCGACGACTTGCTGCGCACCGGCGCCGGCCACCCCGATGGGGCCGCCGGCGCTGATCGCCCTCATCGGCGTCGATGTCATTATGGCCGCGCTGGAGTCGATGGCCGATGTTCAACGCGCCGCTGGCCTGGTCGTCCTGGTCGATGGCCAGCGGAACGGACAGGGAGCTGAGGTTACCGGCCTCGACCGCGCGGGGCAGGCAGTCCGGCCACCGGCGATCGGTGCGGGTGTCGGCGATTTCGGTCAGCTCACCGGTGCGAGCGGCGTGCAGGCAGGGGCCGTGGCCGCGCTCGCGGCTCCCGGCGGGTGACGCCGACCAGTGCACGCTGATCCGTACCCCCTCAGTGGGACCGCCATGTCGCGTCCGCCCAGCGCCCCAGCAGAGACGAGCCGCCGGCAGCTCGCCGGAACCGTCCCAGGTCCTGCTCGGTCGGTGCGCAGCCACCCGTGCAGTCGAACTCGACCGCCACCCCATCGCGCCACCCGACGGCCGCGGTCAGACCGCAGCGCGGACAGGTCTCCCAGCTGATTCGTTCGCTCGTCACGTCTCCCCCGGTCGGCAGGTGAACACCGGTGAGGCGGTGCCGCCGACCCTGGGCTCGAGTCAGGCGGCCCCACTGACGGAACCGCCTTACCCGTACACGAGACGCGGCAACCCGGCCTTGGGAGGCCATGCCGTCGCCTTCCGCGGCCCGTCCGGACCGCCGTCATCCTCGTGATGGCGGTCGCCGTGCTCACCTGTCTGGCGGCGCAGCGGTTCCATGAGACCGCCGCGATCTGGGGCTGCGCGTTCGTCGGCGCCGGGCTCGCCCTCAGCGGTGTGGCCCGGATCTGGCGCGTGGTTCACCGACTTTCATGGCGCGGAATGGCCCACGAACGCCGTCGTGCGCGCAGCATTGCTGGTGTCCTCATCGAGATCTCCCAGAATCGGGAGTCACCCCATGTCCCTCCGCCAGGACGACGATCGACGCAGCGACGTAGCCGGCGGTGTTCCGCCTACGCGCGCCGGCCGGCACGAGCACGTCATCGAGCAGCTGTCTGCGGTGCGGCTGACCCTGCGTGGCGTGGAGGGCGCACTGGCCGGCGGCCCGCTGGCGGCCCGCCTCCGGGCCAGCATCGAAGAACTGGACGACGCCACCGAGCAGCTCCGCGGGGCTGCTCGCCACGACCTCCAGGGGGCGCCGACGGGCGACGCGGGCCTCGCCCGTCGCCTGCTGGAGGTGGTGATCCAGGCGTCACCCACCCTGGACAGCGCTCCCAACCTGCACTTGTCCGGGATGGACGTGGCACTGCCGGAGGACGTCGAGGCCGGCGTGCGCGCCGTGCTGCGCCAGGCGCTGAGCGAGGTCGCCGAGCAGACGGCGGACGTCGACGTTGTGGTGGCCGCGACCGCCGAGCGGCTGACCGCCCAGGTCACCGAGTACGGCGTCGGTACGGTCACCCGCCGCCTCGGCCCGAGCGACTCACACCACCGCGTCCCGGATCAGGACGGCGCCTCGTCCGTCGAGCGGCGGCAGCAGGGGACCCGGATGACGTGGACGGTCCCGCTCGGGCTGCACGCCGTCCACGGACGCCCCCCGACCGCGGCTGTGCCTGCCCCGCGCCGCGCGGGCAACGGTGGAGCGCCACGCGCCTGAACCGTTCCTGGGGTCGGCGGTCAGCTCCGCGGTCGTGGCTGAGGCACGGCCAGCCGCCGCGGCACCGCCCAGGTCAGCCGGGTGCCCCCGGTCGGTTCGGGCTGCACCGCCAGGGTGCCGCCGTGCCAGGCGGCCCGGCGGCGCAGGTCGGCCAGTCCCCCGTATCTCGGGTGCGCCGGCCAGCCCGATCCCGTCGTCGTGCACCAGCAGGGTGAGGTGGTCGACGATCGTCTCGAGATCGACCTGGACGGAGCCGGCGCGGGCGTACCGGGCCACGTTGGTCAGCGCCTCAGTGAGCACGGCGAGCAGATCGGTGACCAGGTCGCCGGTCAGCTCGGCCACCGGACCAGTGACCCGCAGCGCCGGCCGGAAGCCCAGCGCCGGGGTGCGGTCGTCGATGACGTCGAGGGACAGAGAGCCCCTCGACGTCATCAGGGCGCTCCGGCGAGCGGGGGCCCTCGCAGCTTCCTCGTGGCGTCAGACCAGCCCGCGCTCGCGGGCCGTCTGCACGGCAGCCTGCCGGTCATCAGCGTCGAGCTTCCGCAGGGCCTGTCGGACCCGCGTGCGCACCGTGTTGATCGAGATGGCCATGTGGACGCCGCCCTATGACAGGCGCACGGCATGGGCCCCGCCGTAGGGTGCCGCTCGTGGCCGGTGGGGACGCTGCGGAGCTGCTGGCGGAGGCCCGCAGCGACCTGGCCGCCGCCACCGCCTACGCGGAAGAGCTGCAGCGGGCGCTGGTGTCCAATCGCCGGATCGGCATGGCGATGGGGATCCTCATGGAGCGGCACCGGCTCACCGAGGAACAGGCCTTCGACCGACTGCGCGACCTCAGCCAGCGGAGCAACGTCAAACTGCGGGACGTGGCCGAGCAGCTCATCTACACCGGCGACACCCGACAACGCCGCGACTGACGCAACCACCTACACCCGACAAGCGGAGGGAACCGTGCACGACCCGGCAGACAAGGATGACGAGCCGCCGGCGGACGGGGCCGGCGAGGACAGCCCGTGGGAACGTGGACGGCACGCCCGGTCGTGGTGGATTGACGCGGAGGAACGTGACATCCGCTCTGACGCCGCCGACCAGCAGGCGAAGGACCGGGACACCGCCGCCCGTGCCCGCGATGACACCGCCGATCGCCTGCTTCAGGACGCGCGGGCCCGCGAGGAGCTCGCCTACCGGCGGATACGGGAAGTGACCCGGCGGCTCAACGCCCTGGACGCCGGTGAGGCGCACCAGCACGTCCATCTCCACCAGGCGGGCGAGGCGATCCAGGAGGCGATCGACTCTGGGGCGGACGAACCGCTGCTGCACCTGCTCCGCGAGGTGCTCAAGCTGCTGGACGTGCAGTTCGCCGACGTGATCGCCGCCGGCATCCAACGCTCCGTCCTGCGCAACGACCTGCAGCACGCCGACCAGCTGCTGGCTGGCGCAGCCGATGACCGCACCGCGGCGGCCGAGGACCGGGCCGCTGCCGCCACCGACCGAGCGGCCGCGGCCGGTGACCGCCACAGCGCACGGACCTCCCGCCGCTCCGCCGCGGCTTACCGGGCCACCGACGAACCGGGCGTACAGGAGCACTGACCGACCAGGTTCGCCACGGCCGCCGGCGGTCGATGCCGCCTGGTCCGGAGGCATGTCGATCAGAGCCGGCCAACTGGTGCTGAGGGTCGGCGATCAGCACGTACGGGGGACGCGCAGCAGGCCCACGGCCTCCGTGAAGTGCGGTCCCTTCCCCCGATTCCGTCGGGCATGACCGACTTGGCCAGCTCGGTCACCGTCTGGAGCAGCGACTCCATCGAGTACCGCTGCAGCGAGATGCTCCCCAGCTGGTCCAACGCTCGATCAACCCGTTCGCTCGAGAAAGGGTCACGGCGGGAGGGGTCGGTGCGCGACATGGCTCAGCTCCGGCCAGGTACACCGGGGTGGCGACCGCGGCAGGAGCCCCGACCTGCGGCCCCGCGAGCATGTGCCGTCTGTGTGACACGTCAGAACAGAATCAGCCTGGGCCACTTCGGTGATCGATGGAGCGGACTGGCTGGAGTCACGCCGCGCATCTGACAGGGTGCCGCGTTTCGAGCGTTACGCTGCCCTATCGCGGGAGCGCATCCCGAACGGTTTCGGTGCATCACACAACGGCGCATCTCGACCGGGGCACCCGTCGGTGCCGATGCCGTGGAGACGGGCTCCCGGACGCACCAGTGGAGCCCCTCTTGTCCAACGGTCCTTCGTCGTCCTCAGCTACCCGCTCAGCCCTGCAGCAGATCAACTCGTTGATCGTGACCGAACACTCCATGGACACGCTGTTGCAGGCGGTCGTCGATGCTACGAAGACGACTCTCCCCGCCTCAGTGGACGCGTCGATCTCCGTCCTCATCGGCAACCGTCCAGCTACTGCCGCCTACAGCGGACAGCTGGCCCTGGACCTGGACGAGACCCAGTACGAGCGCGGCCACGGCCCCTGCCTGCACGCCGCGACCACCGGCGAACCGGTCGAGATCGCCGACGCGCGCAACGACACCCGGTGGCCCGACTACACCGCCCGAGCGGTCGAGCGCGGCAGTCTCAGCTCGCTGTCGGTACCGCTACCGATGGAGGGCCTCCACGCTGGTCTGAACGTCTACGCCACCGAGGCGCGCGCCATCGACGAGGACACCCGGACAGCCGCCGGGGAGTTCGCCCGGGCAGCGGCGGTCTCCATCAGCAACATGCACGCCTACCAGACGGCCCGCGACATCGCCGACAACCTGGAGGTGGCCATGCAGTCGCGGTCGGTCATCGACCAGGCCAAGGGCATCCTCATGGAGCGGCACAAGCTGACCGCAGACCAGGCGTTCCAGTTCCTCGTCCATGCCTCGCAGGGGACGAACAAGAAGCTCCGCGACGTCGCCGACCACCTGGTCTCGACCGGAGAGGTCCTGTAGCCGCGGCACCGCCCGGATCACCATTGACAGCATCGAGGTCGACGAGCCCCGCTGAACGGGGCAACGAGGCGCCGGTCGTCGACCCATCGTCCGGCTCCTTCAGGCCGTATCCATCAATGGTTGCCCGTTCTGGGCGGCGGCGCGCCGCCGCTCGCTGATCCGACCAAGCACCGCGACGCCACCGCGCTCGTGATCAGCTCGCCATGCCTGTTGGCATAAGACGCTGGGACAGCCGGCCTCGACGGCCGAAACGGTGACCATGCTCGACGTGGCGCACCGCCCGCACGCCTGCCTGCCTGCCTGCCGTGAATGAAGTCCTCCAGCAGGCAGCGCAAGGAGCCCACTGGACCCGGGGCCGTCCCTGGCGCCTCCCTCGAATTCCTGGTTGCTGTACCGGTTGCTGTAGACGCCACGAAGGGAACACGCCTCTGCGACGCAATTGCCGTCGTGACCTGCGGTTTCAAGGACTCGGCGGCAGGTCCGGGCTTGCTGCCTGAGTGCGCCGCCGGTTCGACGTTGATTTAGCTTCCTGACACCTGCTACCAGCCGGCAGAAGTAGTCACCTCCTCCCCCTGACCTGCGGTTTCTCGTGAGTCGACGCACGGCGTCTCGTGCGCTGAACCCCTTGACCGGGTGTCAAGAGCGCAGGAAACGGGCCGTCCGAATCCGGACGACCGGCCTCTGACCTGCAGTTTCTCGGTCGGGTTGACAAGATTTGAACCTGCGACCCCTTGACCCCCAGCCACTAGCAGCCGTCCGTGGATGTTCGCCGACATGCCATTTCCGCACGTCACAAGGGGGCCGCGTCCGTGCTCGTCCGTCCGGATTGGTGGTCGTGCGCACCGCGTTGCTGTACTGGTTGCTGTACGGGCTTGGCGGTCAGCTCTGGGAATCGACTCCTTGGTCGCCCGCTTCGGGCCCACGAGGGGACCGACGATGCGGCCACTCGCGCCTGAGAGCCGGCGGGGCGCGGACGGACAAACAACGACGTTACGAGGCGAGTCACCGACGCAGGCGGCACTTCGCTCAGCAATGCAGCGGTCCCGGTCGTCGGTGGCTGGTCCCGCCTAGCCTCCGCGCGCGCCCGGGCCGAATCACGGGAGGTGGACCCCGCAGAGCTCAGACGTTCCCTGACGATGTCGTCGGCGCCTGTGGCTGCGGCCATGCTGGCTCCCCCCGCGATGGCCTTCCCCCACACGGTCTCCCGCTCCGCGACGGGCCTGATCCGGCAGAGTTCCTGGAGCGGGCGCAGCGGATGCTCCGCGACCTGTTCGGTGATCTGCAGAGTAGTGATGACCCGTGGGGCGAGGTGACCCGCCGACTGGGCGAGCGAGCTCACAGTTCGGGTCACCTTGAGCCCAGCGCCGACGAGCAGCGGGAGAACCTCACCTTCGCCCTGGCGACGAGGGCGGTCGAGGCGCTCGAGGACCTCGCGCTCGACGTCGCGGCGATCCGTCAGCGCCTCGAGCGGGGTGGACGCAGCGTCCGCCGACCGGCGGCCGGAGGGTGAGGGACGGCCGGACGACGCGGACGCCGCGCAGTGACCTCCGCGCAGTGACCTCCGCGCGCGGGGCGACGACGGGCTACTCGAAGTAGCGCCGCGGGGTGTCGACCAGCATCTGCCGGATCTGCTCCTCGGTGACACCCCGCTCGCGCAGCATCGGCAGTACGTCCGTGCTGATGTGGGTGAAGTTCCAGTTCGGTTGGACCTGCTGGAACGCGGCCCGGGCGGCGGGGTCCGGGAAGTAGTCGATGAAGCAGCTGGCGTCGTGGGCGAGCACCATCCGGTCGGCGTAGCCGCGCTCTGCGAGCGCCACGATGGTGCCGACCCGGTCGGCCGTCGGGTTGTAGATGTCGAGGCCGAACCGGTCCATGCCCAGCAGGCAGCCGGCGTCGGCCAGTTCGGTCAGGTAGTCCAGGTCGTTGCTGTCACCGGCGTGGCCGATGACGACCTTCGTCAGGTCGACGCCCTCCTCGCGGAACACCCGCACCGCCAGCCGGCCGGCCTGCGTCGGTGACGAGGTGTGCACCGTGATCGGCGCCCCGGTCTCGCGGTGGACCGCGGAACAGGCGCGCACGGTCCGCTCCACGCCGGGGGTCAACCCCTTGGCCTCCACCACGCACTTGAGGAAGGCCGCCTTGACGCCCGTGTCGGCGATGCCGTTCCGAATGTCCCGGGTGAAGTCGTCGACCATCGGGTCGCTCGGCAGGTCCAGCGGGAGTCCCGGCCCCCGGTTCTCGTACTGGTGCGGGATCTCGTCATAGGTGTAGAGCCCGGTGGCCACGATGATGTTGATCTCGGTCTGCTCGGCCACCCGCTGCACCCGGGGGATGTAGCGCCCGAGGCCCCACACCGTCGGGTCGACGATGGTGTCGACGCCGAGCCCCTTCAGCTCCTCCAGCTTGGCGACGGCGTCGGCGACGCGCTCGTCCTCGTCCCACCAGCTCCCGACGCCGTAGTTCTGCAGGTGCTCGGTGGACACCACGAACACGTGCTCGTGCATCAGGGTCACGCCGAGCTCGGCGGTGTCGACGGGGCCACGGACGGTCTCGACGGTGGGCACTACGGGGCCTCCCGGATCAGCGGACGGGTTGCCAGTGGGTCTGCTCGCGCAGCGGCGGCTTGAGCACCTTGCCGCCGGGGTTTCGGGGCAGCGGGTCGGTGCGCACGGCGACGTACTGCGGGACCTTGAAGTCGGCGAGGCGGTCGGTGGCGAACGCGACCAGCTCCTGCGGGTCCAGGTCGCGCCCCGGCAGGGGGACGACGACCGCGCCGACCTTCTCCCCCATCATCGGGTCCGGCACCCCCACGACGGCGACCTCGCCCACCGCGGGATGAGCGGCCAGGGCGTTCTCCACCTCGACGCAGTACACGTTCTCCCCGCCCCGGTTGATCATGTCCTTCTTGCGGTCGACGACGTAGACCAGGCCCTCGGCGTCGATCCGGGCCAGGTCGCCGCTGTACAGCCACCCGTCGACGAAGGTCTCCGCGGTCTGCTCGGGCTTGCGCCAGTAGCCGGCCACCACGTTGGGGCCCCGGATGAGCAGCTCGCCGACGTCCGTCGCCGGGTCGGGGTCGGCCACGTCCAGGTCGACGACGGGAGCGGCGAAGCCGACCGAGTCGGCGTGCTCGGCGGCGTACTCGTCGGGCAGGTAGGTCGACACCGACGAGGTCTCGGTGAGCCCGAACCCGTTGCCCACCCGGGCGGTCGGGAAAGCTGCCTGCAGCCGGTGCACGAGGTCGGGGGCGATGGGCGCGCCGCCGTAGCTGAGCGCCCGCACCGAGGAGGTGTCGACGTCGGCGAAGCCCGGCTGCTGAAGGGCCAGCCAGTAGATGGCCGGCACGGTGGTCAGCACCGCGATGTGCTCGTCGGCGATCGCGCGGAGGAAGGCGGCCACCTCGAACGCGGGCATGACCACCGCCGTGCCGCCCACTGCGGTGACCACCAGCAGCTGGGAGTTGCAGCCGGTCACGTGGAACAGCGGAACCGAGATCAGCGTCGACAGCTGCTCGTCGCGGGGCAGGCCGAGGCAGCGGAGGCAGGTTTCTATGTTGGACAGGAAGTTCTCGTGGGTGGTCATCGCACCCTTGGGGAAGCCGGTCGTGCCGCTGGTGTAGAAGATCCCGGCCAGGTCGGTGTGCGCCTGGTCGGTCACCTCGAGCGGCTCGCCGTCGGGCAGCGCGGAGCCTGGCTCGACCACGTAGGCGGCGCCCGAGTCGTCGATGACGTAACGCACCTCGGGGGGCGCGAACCGCGTGTTGACCGGCACCACGACGGCGCCGGCGAGCAACGTCCCCCAGAACGTGTACACCCAGTCGTTGCCGTTGGTCAGCCGGTTGGCCACCCGGTCACCCGGGGCCACGCCGGCCGCGCGGAGGCCGCCGGCCACCCGGGCCGCGCGGTCCCACAGCTGCCGGTAGCTGACGCGCTCACCGCCCAGCTCGACCAAGGCATCGGAATCGGGGTGCGCGTCGACGGTCGCGTGCAGCAGTTGCAGCAGGTTCTGCGGCAGACCGGTGTACCGCCGGACGCCGTCCGGGCCGACCTCGGTGCCGCTCCGGTCGAAGTGCTGCGCCATGCCGCTGCTCCCCGCTGACGTCGTCGTCCGCGCCTGGCGGCAGTCTGGCGGCGGCCCGGTGCCGCTGTCCACCGGGCCGCTCGATCCGCGGCTCCAGCAGCGCCCGGGGCCGGAGTACCCGTCCGTCATTCCCACGTCGAGTTCATTCGGACGACGAGATGTCGCCGCCGATCCCGATCTCGTTGCCGTCGGCGTCGTGGAAGACGTACTTCCACACCTGGTCGTGCTTCTCGACGTCGACCGGATGCACGCCACGCGTGACGATGCTCGCGACCTCGGAGACGGGGTCGTCGACCCAGATCATGCTGACCGCACCTCCGGCTCGCTTCGCGTCCTGGATCACGTACACGTAGCGGTCTTCGGCCAACTGCCACACAGCCTCGACGTCGTTGGGACAGAACGACGGCGCCGCACCGAGCAGCCGCTCGTACCAGTCGACCGCGTCCTTGATGTTGCGGACCGGAATGCCTGCGAAGATGCCCACGGTCATGTCGGCTCCGATCCTCCTTGCTGGTCCCGGATCGTCGTCCGCCGAGGATGAGACCCGGCTTGCGCGGAGAACTCATCGATCGGCGTTGGACGGAGGTACCGGACTCATCGTCCGGCAGCAACAGGCTGAACAGCCTGCTCGCGCCATCGCTGGCGCCGCGACCAACTCCAGCTCACGCCCAACCTGGCCGGATCTCCTACCCCGCACTGGCGTCGCAGACGCCCCCAGACCCGAGGCCCTTTCGCGCCGAGCGCACTCGGCCACGCAGCGACGAGCACGGCCGCGACGACGTCAGCCGAGGTTCCCGACCCCGCGTTGCTGTACCGGTTGCTGTAGAGGGTCCGTCCTCAGCGCTCGAAGATTCTGAGAACCCATGTGCCCGTGACCTGGGGTTTCGCGCGGCGACCATGGCAAGCCGGCCCATCGACGACCGCTTCATGGCATCCGCCGGGTCCCCGCGTTGCAGTACGAGATCGCTGCCCTGCGTGTGTCGCCAGCATCGCCGTCAACCTCTGCGAGCCGATGACCTGCGCATTCCTGACGCGACCGCGCCACGTGCGTCCGCGACCCCTTGACCAGGCGTCAAGGGCGCAGAAAGCGGGCCGTCCGAAATCGGACGACCCGCCTTTGACCTGCGGTTCTTCTGTCGGGCTGACAGGAGTTGAACCTGCGACCCCTTGACCCCCAGCCACGAGCAGCCGTCCGTGGCCGTTCGCCGATGTGCTGTTTCCTCAGGTCACAAGGGCGCGTCGCTCGTGGTCGTCCGCCCGCATCCGTGGTCGTACGTCCCGCGTTGCTGTACCGGTTGCTGGACTGGCACGGCGCTCCGCTGAGCACTGCGCCGCCTGGGACCGCTCGGACGGGGACCGGTGCGTGACCCCTCGGAGACCGGCTCAGCCGGCGGGCGGGACGATGGCAGTGGCAGTGACTGTCCTGACCCGAGCGCTCGGGGGACGAGCCGTCGCGGTCACCGCCCCGCGTCCTTCAGTGCTGCAGGGCGGGCCCGGCGGCCTCGCGGTCCGGCTTCGGAAGGGCTTTGACGATGTCCTCGACGCGCTCGCGAGCGTCGCCGAACAACATCCGACTGTTGTCCCGGAAGAACAACGGGTTCTGCACCCCGGCGTAGCCGGCGCTCATCGACCGTTTGAAGACGATGACCTGGTCGGCCTCCCACACCCGCAGCACGGGCATGCCGGCGATCGGGCTGGTGGGGTCCTCGGTGGCGGCCGGATTGACCGTGTCATTGGCGCCGATGACGAGCACGATCTCGGTGTCGGCGAGCTCGTCGTTGATCTCGTCCATCTCGAGCACGATGTCGTAGGGCACCCTTGCCTCGGCGAGCAGCACGTTCATGTGCCCGGGGAGCCGCCCGGCGACCGGGTGGATGCCGAACCGGACGGTGACCCCACGGTCGCGCAGGTGTCGGGTCAGTTCGGCCACCGCGCCCTGCGCCTGGGCCACGGCCATGCCGTAGCCGGGGGTGATCACGACCGAGCGCGCGTCCATGAGGAGCTCGGCGACCTCGTCGGCGCTGATCTCGGTGTGCTCGCCGTAGTCCCGGTCGACCGCGGCGGCGCCCTCGTTGCCGAACCCGCCGGCGATCACCGACAAGAACGACCGGTTCATCGCGGTGCACATGATGTAGGACAGGTAGGCGCCCGAGGAGCCGACGAGTGCGCCGGTGATGATCAGCAGGTCGTTGCCCAGCAGGAACCCCGACGCCGCGGCAGCCCAGCCGGAGTAGCTGTTGAGCATCGACACCACGACCGGCATGTCGCCGCCGCCGATGGAGGCGACCAGGTGCCAGCCCAGCGCCAGCGCGAGCACGGTGACCGCGGTGAGCAGCGGCAGGCTCGGCTCGATGACGAAGACCACGGTGAGGACGGCGAAGACGACCAGCGCCCCCAGGTTCAGCGCGTTGTGCGCCGGGAGCATCAGCGGGTTGGACCTGATCCGGCCGGAGAGCTTGAGGAAGGCGACGATCGATCCGGTGAACGTGACCGCGCCGATGAACACGCCGATCACGACCTCGGCGGAGTGGATGCCCAGCAGGTTGCCGGCCACCTCGGTCTGCTCGTCGGCGCGGGCCTCGACCGAGAGGTAGCCGTTCCAGCCGACCAGCACGGCAGCCAGGCCGACGAAGGAGTGCAGCGCGGCAATCAGCTCGGGCATGCCGGTCATCTCCACCCGCCGCGCCCGCCACAACCCGATGGCCGCGCCGATGACGACCGCGACGGCGAGCAGCACCGCGCCGGCGCCGGAGATGCTGCGGGCCGCTAGGCCGACCGTCGCCACGAGGGCGACCGCCATGCCGGCCATGCCGAAGACGTTGCCGGCCCGGGCGGTCTCGTGCTTCGACAGCCCAGCCAGGCTCAGGATGAACAGCAGCGCGGCGACGATGTAGGCAGCCGAGGCCGCGGTCGTGGCGGTCACTGGCCCGGCCCCCGGGTGAACATCGCCAGCATCCGCCGGGTCACGGCGAAGCCGCCGAACACGTTGACGGACGCCAGCAGGATCGCGATGGTGGCGAGCGCGGTGACCACCGGCTCGCCGTGGCCGATCTGCAGCAGGGCGCCGACCACGATGATCCCGGAGATCGCGTTGGTCACGCTCATCAGCGGGGTGTGCAGCGCGTGGTGCACGTGCCCGATGACGTAGTAGCCCACGACGACGGCGAGCGCGAAGACGGTGAAGTGGCCGATCAGCTGGTTCGGCGAGAACCCGGTGATCAGGAACAGCGCCGCGGCCGCTATGCCGACCACGACGAACTTCCGCGACGGCGGTGGCGGCGCCTTCGGTTGCGGTTCCATGGTCGGTGCCGTCGCCGTGACCGGTGCCGCGGAGACCTGCACCGGCGGAGGCGGCCAGGTCTTCTCCCCCGCCCGCACGACGGTGATCGTCCGCTGGACGACGTCGTCGAAGTCCAGGACGAGGTGCCCGTCCTTGGCCGGGGTGAGGAGCTTCAGCAGGCTGACCAGGTTGGTGCCGTAGAGCTGGGAGGCCTGCGCGGGCAGCCGGCCGGGGAGGTCGGTGTAGCCGATGATCGAGACCCCGTTGTCGGTCACCACGATCTCGTCGGGCACCGAGCCGGCCACGTTGCCGCCCTGCGCCGCGGCCATGTCGACGACGACGCTGCCCGGCCGCATGCTGGCCACCATCTCCTTGGTGATCAGCAACGGCGCGGGGCGTCCGGGGATCAGCGCGGTGGTGATGATGATGTCGACGTCCCGGGCCTGCTCGGCGTACATCAGCCCCGCGCGGCGGTTGAAGTCCTCACCCATCTCCCGGGCGTAGCCGTCGGAGCTGACCTCGGTCTCACCGGTCGGCACCGCCACGTACTCCCCGCCCAGCGACCGCACCTGCTCGGCCACCTCAGGGCGGACGTCCGTGGCCCGCACGATCGCCCCGAGGCTGCTGGCCGCGCCGATCGCGGCCAAGCCGGCCACCCCGGCCCCGGCCACCAGGACCTTGGCCGGGGACACCTTGCCGGCCGCCGTCACCTGCCCGGTGAAGAACCTCCCGAAGGTGTGCGCCGCCTCGATCACCGCCCGGTAACCGGCGATGTTCGCCATCGACGACAGCACGTCCATCGACTGCGCCCGGGAGATGCGCGGCACCGCGTCCACCGCCAGCGCGGTGATCGGCCGGAGCGCCAGCGCGTCCACCAACTCCGGCTGCAGCGCCGGGCTCAGCTGGCCGATCAGGGTGGCGCCGTCCCGCAACAGCCCGATCTCCTCGGCCGACGGCGCGTTCACCCGCAGCACGACGTCGGCCTGCCAAGCCTCGGACGCCGTCCCGATGGCCGCCCCGCTCCGGGCGTAGGCCTCGTCGGGGAAGCTGCTCGCCTGCCCCGCCCCGGTCTCCAGCAGCACCTCGTAGCCCAGCGCCACCAGCGCGGCCACCGTGGTGGGCGTCGCCGCCACGCGGGTCTCTGCGGAGCGGGACTCCGCGGGGACACCGATCTTCATGCTGTGGACCTCCGGAGCGACCTGGGATGCCGTACGGACGAGGAGCCTGTACGCCGGCGACGGTCCCGTCCAGCGTCCGCGGTGTTCACGTGCTCGGACGACCCGGGCCGGAAAACGACACCCCCCCCCCCCCCCCCCCCCCACGGGTCGACTCCCCCGTCGCGAGCCCGGGCGGCCTCGGTCCCGGACCTCGGACCGACGCCGCTGGCGCCAGCACCCGCAGGTCGTCGGCGAACAGGAGAGGCGCCCCGGTGAGCATCTGGAGCCCGTCGCCGGTCAGCCCATCGACCAGTTCGCGCACGAACAGCCCTGAGGGCGTGACGACGAGGACGGCCAGGTCGGTGTAGACGCGGCGAGAACCCACCGGGCATCTCCACCAGGGTCCTCTCCCTCCACCACGGCGACGAGGAGGTCGGCGAGGGTCGCATCAAGACCCAGCCCGGCACGTTCATGATCGGCGAGGAGGGCCTCTGCGTCGGGCGCGACAGCGGTGAGCCCGTGACCGACGACTACCCCGGCGTTGCTCCGTACCGGTTCGCCGGAGGCACCATCAACGGGGTCGCCGTCGACGTGAGCGGTGAGCCCTACGTCGACCTCGAGCCCGAGGCAGCCGTCGCCATCATGCGCCAGTAGCCACCCCACTAGCATCGACGCGCTGCCCAGGTCCGCGGCGGACGGTCGGGCCCCGACCAGCCTCCCGCCGCGGCCGGGACCGACTCCGGTCCTGCCCACCCGGGTCGGTGTGCTCTGTCCAGCACATGTGTACTTGGCTTCGCTGGACGCATGTCGACCAGCCAGGACCGGCCCATCCCCACCACCGCCCGCTCGACCGGTCTGCGGATCGACGAGGTGATGCCACGCTTCGACGTCAACGTGGTGCAGCACGTCGTCGTCAACGCCGATCCGCAACGGACCTACCGGTCGGTGCTCGACGCCGACCTGATGGACAACCAGATGACCCACCTGCTGGTCGCCGCCCGGGACCTGCCCAACCGCCTGCGCCGCAGGACACCGGCCGACGCCCCGGCACGGGACCCGCAGCCGCCAGGGCCCACCGCGTTCCGGATGCGGGATGCAGCCGGGGTGGAGTCGGGTTGGGTGGTGCTCCGGGACGAGCCCGGAGTGGAGTTCCTCGTCGGCCTGGTCGGCCAGTTCTGGCACCGGGACTACGGGATCGTGCGCCTCGCACCCGAGGACTTCGCCCGCTTCGACCAACCCGGGTACGCGAAGACGGTGGCCGGGTTCGCTCTGCACCCGCACGGCGAGGGCCGCACGCTGCTGACCTACGAGAGCCGCACGGTCACCACCGACCCGGCAGCGCACCGGCGGTTCAGCGCGTACTGGCTGGTGCTGCACCCGTTCGTGCGCCTGCTGCTGCGCGGGGCGCTGGTGTCGATGAAGCGAGACGCCGAGCACGGACCCACGCCCCGGCCGATGTCGAGCTTCGCGCCGCTGGCGCACCAGGGATCCGACGCCACCGGCTCATGAGCCCGCGGCGGACGGCGCCCGGCCCGGACGGCACCGCGTTCAGCGCACCCCTGCCCACAACGCGCGTTCCCGGGCACGGGTCCTCGACCACCGAGCAGGGGACCCCCAGGCGCATGACCAGGCGGCGCCCGAGGTCGTAACGCGGCCAACCCGGATCCCCCACGGACGCGAAACCCACCCACGCGGCGTGCACCGTGGCGGCGGGTTGCTGCGGAGGGGCGTCGCCCAGCGCCCCGCCCAGCATCTGCTCGCGCCCCCGGTCGAGGTTGTCGAAGACGAAGGCCAGCTCCAGCCCGTGGCAGGCACCCGACCGCCCGCCGAAGGCCGGTGACGGCCAGCTGAACTCGTACATGAACGTCACACCGGGCGACGAGGCGTGCGCGTCCGCCAGCCGGCCGGCCGGGACGCGGACCCACCAGTCGGTCAGCACGTCCGCCAGCAGGTCGCCGGGCGTGCCGGCGGGACGCGCAGCTCGGTACGCGGGCAGCGCCGTGGCGGCCGGGAGCCCGAAGGCAGCCACGCTCCAGGAGCCGTGCACACGCACCGGGCCGGCCAGCGCCTCGTCGGTGACCTGGTCGATGTCCGCGCAGGCTCCGACCCGGCTCATCCAGCCGGTGAGGCGATTGTTCTTCAGCATGGTGTCGAAGGCGGTGGGATCGAATTGGCTGCCGCGATCCGAATCCATGATGGCCCCCGACCGGTGCCCGCACAGGGATGGCCCTGCGCAGTGCGCGGACGGCCAGTGCAACGGTCATCCGAGCGTCCATGGAACAGCCGACGATCCGGCCCACATGCAGGTCCTTGATGGCGTCGAGATCCGCCTGCCCTCGGCGTTGCTGTACCGGTTGCTGTAGACGGATCGGCATCGCCTACTTCGGCGGCATCGACTCCGCGCGCCCGTGGCCGGAGCTTCACCGGCAAGACCCGGACACCGGGCCGCGCCGCGGCGATCGACTGGCCGTGGATCGCACTACGACTCACCGACTCCGCCTGCTCCGCCGGCTCTAGAGCTGGTGGACGCAAGCCCTTGACCTGCAGTTTCCGGGTGACGAGCGGGTCCAACCAACCAAGACCCCTTGACCAGGTGTCAGGGGCAAGCAGAAAGGCGGGCCGCCCCATGGGACGACCCGCCTCTGACCTGCGGTTTCACTGTCGGGCTGACAGGATTTGAACCTGCGACCCCTTGACCCCCAGTCGTCGGCGGGGGGTTCGGGCTAGTTCACGGACGTCCGTCTGCGCAGGTCAGCGACTTGTCCCTACGACCGTGAACCGCCGCGGACGGTCGCGAACCAAGCCAGATGGTGGTCAGGATGGTGGTCAACCGAGCTCACCGTTGCCGTCCGCCGGGCCAGGAAACCGAGTGTTCGGTGCGCGGCGGATTCAGCCCCTGTAGGCCAAGGAGCGCCGCCGTCAGGATTGTCCTGATCCGTCGATCGGAAGTCGGATGGGAGGCCAACCACCGCGACATTCCAAGCGCGGTACCCGAGCCGTCGTTCGGCGCGCTCCGCATGGGCCTCGGGCGACCCAGCCGCGTCCCGCGTGTCGTCATCCACGTGCGGCCGGCGACGTCCGGCACTAGCAGTAGCACCTCCCCCAGGCGCGCACCGAGTCCTGCCCTGCTGCACGCGCAGTAGATGAGGAGCCTGCACCGGGACGACGCGGTGAGCCCCGGGCCCCGGCCAGGCTGGTCACCGAGTCGCCGGGGCTAACAGGCACGGCGAACCCACGAGGAAGAAGAGGTACGGAGATGGCGAGCACGAAGGCGTGGAAGCGGTGGGGTGGCGGGGCCGGCCTCGTCGCCGCGGGCCTGGTAGCGGGCGGTGTCCTCGCCGGTACGGTCAGCGCAAGCGCCGAGGAAACCGGCACGACGGGGACGTCGGTGAGCGCGTCGACCGACGAGCAGCCGCTGACCGGGGACACCAAGACGAAGGTGGAGGCAGCCGTGCTGGCCGCCTACCCCGGAGCCACCATCGACCGCAGCGAGACCGACAACGGCGGCGTCTACGAAGCCCACATCACCACCGCCGACGGCGGCGAGCTCACCGTCGAGGTGGGCGAGGACTTCGCCGTCACCGGCACCCAGAGCGGCGGCCACGGCGGTGGACGGCACGGTGGGGGCGGGCAGGGCGAGGAAGCGCTGACCGGGGACACCAAGACCCAGGTCGAGGCGGCCGTGCTGGCCGCCTACCCCGGCGCCACCGTCGAGCGCAGCGAGACCGACAACGGCGGCGTCTACGAAGCCCACATCACCACCGCCGACGGTGGCGAGCTCACGGTCCTGGTCGGCGAGGACTTCACGGTCACCGGCACCCAGACCGGCGGCCACGGCGGAGACGACTCCACCGACGACTGATCGACCGAGCCTGGCCCCAGCGGCACCCAGCGCTGCGGGCCAGGCTGCCGTCGCCCCCGCTCGACGTCAGCGGTGTGCTCGGCGACGAGTGGTCGGCATGGTGCTCCACCTCTGAGCTCCACACCGTGGGGCGCACGCCCCGGGTACGGCCGTCACCCAGCGGCAGCGGGCAAGGTCGCGCCGACCACCAGTGTCTGCCAGCGACATCCCGGCCGGCCCGTCATCCTGTGCACGTGACCTCCACCCACGTGGCCGCGCCTCCGCCGACCCTCGGGTTGCCCAGCAGCGAGGCAGCCGCCAGGCGCCGCCGAGGCGAGGGCAACGACGCGGTCACCGCGTCGTCCCGCACGTACACCCGGATCATGCGCACCAACGTGCTGAACCTGTACAACTCGATCCTGTTCTCCCTCGGAATCGCGCTGCTGGCGCTCGGCCGGCCCGGCGACGCCTTGGTGAGCGTCGGGATCGGGGTGCTGAACGCGGCGATCAGCGCCGTCCAGGAGATCCGCGCCAAGCGGCAGCTGGACCGGCTGCAGTTGCTGGCCCGGGGCACGGTGGTCGTCATCCGGGACGGAGCGGACGCCGAGGTCCGGCCCGAGGAGGTGGTGCGGGGCGACGTCGTCCGCGTGCGTCCAGGTGACCAGCTCGTCGTCGACGGCCCGGTCCTGGACGGGCACGCCGAGGTGGATGAGTCCCTGCTGACGGGTGAGTCCGACGCCCAGCTGCGCACGCCGGGCGAGGACCTGCTGTCGGGCAGCGTCGTGGTCGGCGGCGCGGGACTGCAGCTGGCCCGGGATGTCGGGTCCGCCAGCTACGCCCAGCGGCTCACCGCCGAGGCCCGCCAGGCCACCACCGACACCACTCCACTCCAGCGGCGGATCGCATTCGTCGTCCGACTGACCATGCTGCTGGTGGTGCTGATGGGCGGTGCCATCCTGGCCCAGGCGGCGCTGGAAGGGCTGTCGCTGGTCCGGATCGTGCAGACCACCGCGGTGCTGTCAGGGCTGGTGCCCTACGGGTTGTTCTTCCTCATCGCGCTGGCCTACACGGCCGGGGCGGTCACCACCTCCCGGCAGGGCGCTCTCGTGCAGCGGGTCAACGCGGTGGAGTCGGTGAGCAACGTCGACGTCGTGTGCACCGACAAGACCGGCACGCTGACCACCGGACGGCTCACCGTCGCCGAGCTGGTGCCGCTCGGTGGGCACGACAGCGCGACCGTCACCTCCGCGCTGGCCGCGATGGCGCACAGCACCGGCGCACCCAACCTCACCAGCGCCGCGCTGGCCGGTGCGCTCACCGGCTCCCCGGTTGCGGTGGCAGAGGAGGTGCCGTTCAGCTCCGCCCTGCGGTGGAGCGCCGTGCGTACGACCGGCGCGACCTGGGTGCTGGGCGCCCCGG
The DNA here is from genome assembly GCA_000620205.1 of Geodermatophilaceae bacterium URHA0031. Classification (GTDB taxonomy): domain Bacteria; phylum Actinomycetota; class Actinomycetes; order Mycobacteriales; family Geodermatophilaceae; genus Modestobacter. The sequence continues at coordinate 521,321 of JHVP01000004.1, forward strand.
AGGCGCTGGCACCGGCGCTGCGGGATGCGCTCCGGGCCGGGGAGGTCGACGCCCGGACGGCGCGGGGGCTGCGGGTGCTCGTGTTCGCCCGCGCCGCCGAGCCGTCCGCCCCGCTGCGGGACGCCACCGGCCGGCCAACGCTGCCGGGGCTGGAGGCGCTGGCCCTCGTGGCGCTGGCCGACGAGCTGCGCCCTGACGTGCCCGGGACCCTGCGGCGCTTCGCCGAGGAGGGCATCACCGTGAAGGTCCTCTCCGGCGACGACGCCGACACCGTCGCCGCCCTCGCGGCCCGCGCCGGGCTGCGCGACACCACCCCGGTGCACGCCGGGGGCTTCGCCGGGCTGACCGACCACGAGCTCGACGCCGTCGTCACCGCGGGCTCGGTGTTCGGGCGGGTGGCGCCGGAGCAGAAGGAGCGGGTGGTGGCCGCGCTGCGGCGGCAGGGCAGCTACGTGGCGATGGTCGGCGACGGTGTCAACGACGCCCGTGCGCTCAAGGCCGCGCAGGTCGGGGTGGCCATGGCCAGCGGCAGCGCCGTGACCCGCGACGTCGCCGACATCGTGCTCACCGAGGACTCGCTGGCCGCCCTCGTCCCCGCCCGCCGGCTGGGGCGGCGCCTCATCGCCGGCATCACCACCTCGGCCCAGCTGTTCCTGGCCCGGGTAGCGACCCAGGCCCTGGTCATCGTGGCGGTGACCATGCTCGGCCTGGGCTTTCCCTACTCCCCCACCCAGGGCGGCCTGACCCTGTTCACCGTCGGGCTGCCCACGCTCGTGCTCACCGCCTGGGCGCGCCCAGCACCCCCCGACCCGCACCTGCTGGGCACGCTCGGCCGGTTCGTGGTCCCGGCCGCGCTGCTGACCGCCGGGGGCGGCGTTGCCGTCTACGCCTTCCTGTATACGTCGGTGTCGGAGTTCTTCACCACCGGGCACCCGCCGGACTTCATCGTGACCGAGTTCGAGAGCTACACCGGGCTGACCTACGGGACCGACGCCGACTTCCCCGAGGCGGCCGCGACCATCGGTGCACAGACCGGGCTGAACACCTTCGTGTCGCTGGCCTCGGTGCTGCTGGTGCTGTTCCTCGTGCCGCCGGCCCGAGTGTTCGCCGTGTTCACCCAGGTGACCGACCGGCGCACCGGGCTGCTGGTGACCGGACTGCTCGTCGTGCTGGTCGCGGCGCTGGTCACGCCGGTCACCTCCGAGTACCTGGGCCTGACCGGGGCGGCGCCGCCGGTGTACACCATCGTGCTGCCGGTGCTCGCCGTCTGGTTCCTGGCCCTGGGAGCGGCCTACCGGTTCCGGCTGCTGGATCGGCTGCTCGGCCTGCAGGAGCTTCCGGCCGGGTAGTCGTCCCCGGCTCTGACATCCCGGGGGCGCGGCCGGCGGACAGTCGCCGACCGCGCCGCCGGCCACCGTCCGACCGACCAGCGTCGCGGGTCAGCAGTCCGGCGCCCCGCCGCCGACCGGTCCGGATGTGGGAGGCCTGTCGGCGACCGGCGCGGCCGGGAGCCCGGGGTCTGCAACCCAGCACTCAAGAAGCGGTGATCACCGACTCCTCCGGCAGCGAGCCAGCACCGCGAGGCGCTGCGGGGTGGTCCTCCACGCGCAGGCGCGGGACCGCCCAGCTGGCGACTGCACCGACGGCGAGAGCCCCGGCGATCACGAGGGGGTGCGCGATGAGCGCGTCGGCCACGCCGTTCAACGGGTTGCCGGAGATGAGCGTCGTGCGCTCTGCCAGCCACGCCGCGGCCAGCACGGCTCCGGCGGCGGCGAGGACGATGCGCACGCCCGGGTAGAGCCTCGTGCGACTGAGGACCATCAGCGAGGGCATGAGCAGGACCACCACGAGGAGCTGCGTGAGCTCGATCCCGATGTGGAACCCGAGCAGGTCGACGACGAGCGAAGTGCGGCCCAGCCCTAACTGGCTGATGACGACCGCGAAGGCCAGCCCGTGGACCAGGCCGAACCCGGCTGCGATCACTGCCTCTCCACCCGGCACCAGCGGCTTGATGGCGTGCACGGCCGACGCGAGGATCGACACCGCGATGAGGCTCTCCACGACCCGGGAGTTGACGGTGATGTACCCCAGCGCCGCCAGGGCCAAGGTGATCGAGTGACCTACGGCGAACGCCGTCACGACGTGCACCACGCGCCAGCTCGCGCGGCGCAGGTCGTCACGACGCACCCATCTGCTGCCCCGGGCCAGGAGTGGCGCGGGGAGCAGCAGCATGACCAGGAAAAGAAGGTGGTCGGCCCCCTGGGCGATGTGCTCCACCCCCACGTGCACCGAGGCCAGGAAGCCGCGCCCCGTGCTGCCGATGTCGGCGCTACCGGCGGCGATCGAGAGGTCGTGCACCTGCCAGTCGATGACCCCTGCCGTGGTGTAGTCGCTCGCGCCCTCCTCGCGCACCGAGACGAAGACCTGGTGCGAGAGCAGATGCGGGTTGAAGGCCAGCGCCCGCAGTATCGAGCTCAGAAGGCGAACCGCTCCTCATGCAGCTGCTCGGGCGGCAACCCCGCCTCCCGAAGCGATCGGCGCACGGCGTCCGTCAGGCCGGGCGACCCGCACATGTAGACGTCACGCTCGGCGATGTCGGGGACCATCCGGCGGAGTCCACCGGCCGACAGCGGCTCCCGGTCGGGGCCGAGCAGGTAGCCCACCCGCGCGCCGCGCTGAGCGGCAATCGCGTCGAGTTCGTGGCGGAAAAGCAGCTCATCGGGTGTGCGGGCCCGGTACAGCAGGAGCAGGTCCTCGCCGGGCGCCAGCGGCAGCGCTTCGAAAAGTGCTCGCATCGGCGTGATGCCCACGCCGCCGGCGATGAGCAGGACGTTGCGGTGCGTCCGGCGAGCGGAGGTGACCGCCCCGAAGGGGCCCTCCGCGATCACCCAGGTGCCGACCGGCAGCGCCTGCAAGTTGCGGCTCCCGTCGCCGAGCGCCTTGACGGTGAGCCGGAGCGTCGTCGCGGTCGGCGCCGCGGACAACGAGAAGGGGTGCGCGTTGCCCCAGTGATCGGGGGTGAGGAAGCGCCAGCGGAAGAACTGACCGGGCTCAGCGTGCAGCTCGTGCAGGTGGTGACCCTCGACCAGGATCGAGACGACCCCGGGCCCCTCCTCCCGCACCTCGACGACCCGGAGCCGGTGACGCGCCGCCTGCCGCAGCGGGGTAAGGACCCGGTGCTGCAGCAGCAGCGCCGCGACGTAGGTGTAGGCGAGCGCCCAGCCGATCTGGAGCACCCGGTGGCCGACGAGATCCGGTCCGGCCAGCATGTGCGCGAAACCGAGCGCGACCGACAGGTACATCAACAGGTGCAGGGCGTGCCAGGTCTCGTGCTTCAGCTTCTTCCGCGCGGCGCGCACGGACGCGGCGGCAGCGATCAGCATCAGGACCGTGCCCGCGGCGGCCGCGGGCATCGCCGGCATGCCGAGGACCTGCCAGCTGCCCAGCAGGAATCCCACCCCGGTGAGCTCGGCCCACGCCGCGATCGCGCCGACCGCGTGCACTAGCACCAGCGTGACCACCCACCGACCGGCCAGGCTGTGCCAGCGGGCCAGGACATCGGCCCCGATCCCCCGCTCCAGGGCCGGAGAGCGAGCCATGAGGACCAGCAGCACGAGCACCCCGTAGCCGGCGAGCATGCCGGCGACGTGGGCGACCATCCCGACGAGCGGCAGCTGCGGTCCGGCTGCAGCCAGCACCAGCGGCCAGGTCCCGACCACCAGCGCGCCGAACCACAGGGCCGTCAGCGCCGTCGAGCGATCGATGACCCGTGCCCCGGTTCGCGGTCCCTGGACCATCGGAGGCGCCGCATGCCCGATCGTGTCGGTCACCGGTCACCTCCCCGTGGACCCCGCCCGCCGGCCTGCCGCGGCACGATTGGAGTGACCGGCACCACCGGGGTGACCGGCACGACCGGGGCGACCGATGCCTGATCGGCCGGTTGCACCTGGACGGCAGCCGGCGGAAGCGCCACCGGAGTGACATCGGGCGCGCGCAGACCGAACCACAGACCCAGGACCGTCGCCCCGCTGAGGAGCGCGAAGGAGCGGCGGCCGGTGGTGGACAGACCCGCGTGTCGACCGCTCATGCCGCGAGGTCCGCTCGGTGCGCTGCTTCGAAGTCGATGTCCATGCCGTCGAGGGTCGTCCGGACCAGCGGATCCGTCGTCGTCCCCGTGCAGGCCGCTGCCCTGCTCCGTCCGCGGTACCGCGACCGGTGCACGGAGAACACGCGAAGCGGGTTCACCGGACGTCGAACGCCGCCGGCAGCACCGGCTCGACGACGGTCGTCGAGCCATCGGCCCAGACGACCAGGCCGGAGTGCCCGCGTCGGGTCTCCAGCCAGTGCGCCGCCTCGGGGCCCTGCGTGTAGGCCGCCGGCCTCGGGACGGACGGCCATCCCCTCGGCCCAAGCGGCCCCGGCACGTGCGTCCGCGGTGTGCCGGCCCCGCAGGGCGAGGCTGATCGGCATCCCCATCACGGGCTCGACGTACCGGGCACTCGCCGGGGCGGCGGTCACAGCCCTGCCTGGTCCAGCGCGCTCTGCAGTGACTCGACGTAGCCGTCACTGGTGTACGTGGCGCCGCTGACCATGTCGATGTCGGCGCTCTGCGCGTCCAGCGTCTCCTGCACGAGAGTGGGCAGCGCGCGGGCGTTGATCTGCTGGTCCTTGCCGTTGTCGCTCGGGTAGTCGATCACCGAGACATCGGCGATCGTGCCGTTGGCGACGGTGATCTCCACCTGCACCGGCCCGTACTTCGTCGAGGCCGCGTCGCCGGTGACGGTGGTCGCCGCCGAGGTGGACGAGCCCGACGAGGCCGCGCTCGGCGCGCCGGCGGCGGTCGAACCCGGGGCGCTGGAGACGGGCGCGACGACGGAGGACTCCGCGCTCGCCTCCGCCGTCGACGAGGTGGACGTGTGGTAGCCGAAGAGCAGCATGAGCACGGTAAGGGTGCTCATGAGCCAGAGGACGATCTTCTTCATCGCGGTCACCAACCAAAGCTCTCGACGTGGAATCGGTCAGCGGGGACGCCGGCGGCCCCGGTCGTGCGGCGGACTCGTCGGCCCAAGGCTGCGGGCCGCAGACGTAGACGTCCCGGTCGGCGATGTCGGGCACCCACCAGGTCGGCGCGGCCAGGTCGTCCGCATCGCCGACGCCGTCCCCGAGCCAGGAATCCGGCGGCCGCCGGTGCCCCGGCAGCCAGAGCACGTTGAGCCCGCGGTCGGCGGCGAGTTCCTCGAACTCGTGCTGGAACAGCGGCTGCCGGAGAACCGGAAGAGCAGCGGGGCCTCGCCGGGCGCGTAGTCCAGCGCCTCCGCCAGTGCCCGCAGCGGTATGACCCCGACGCCGGCGCCGAGGAGGGTTTGCCGGGCGGATCGGTGGACCGCCGGTGCAGACAGGGAGCTGATGACCACGGGCTCAGCCTCCCCGGACGACGGGGCTGCGTCGTCGTCCGGCGGCAGGCTCGCGCCCTGCTCCCGCCGCTGTACCTGTACGCACCTCCGGCCGCCGGGGAGCCTGCCGCTGGACGACGATGGCGCACTTCCGCGAGGGAGAGGGTCGTCGCCATCGTGCTGTTCGCCGTCCTGGTCACCCTGGTTGTCCACGCGGTGTAGGAGGGCGGCCACGGTGAGGACTTCGGCGACCGACGTAGAGCTGCCGCACGCCGCGACATCTCATGCCGCGAGGTCCACTCCGCCCCCTACTGCGGATGCCGTACCGCCATAGCCTACGACTGGACGACGACGGGACGCCGGGCGCAGAGCACGCTGAGCCCGTGCCCACCGAACCGATCGCCAGGCCGCGGTGAAGCACCACGGGCCGCAGGACCGCGCTCGTGGTCACGGCTCGTGCTCGCGCTGAGCGCCTGACCCGGCGGACCTCCGCCACCGGTTCAGTCCGCTCCGTGCGCCCAGGAACGTCCAGCGACCGCCCGTGTCACCGCCGGCCTGGTCGTGGTCCGTCCACGACCGCAGCACACCGCACCACCTCGACCAGCAAGGGACACCACCAGATGAGTGACGGACGCATCGTCGTCTCCGGCTTGACCAAGCAGTACCGGACCGTGACGGCCGTGGACGACCTGTCCTTCACGGTCGAGCCAGGTCGGGTGACCGGCTTCCTCGGCCCGAACGGCGCAGGCAAGACCACCAGCCTGCGGATGCTGCTCGACCTGGTCGTCCCGACCAGCGGCACCGCGACCATCGGCGGCCACCGGTACGTCGACCTGCCCGAACCCACCCGCGTCGTCGGCGCCGTGCTGGAGGCCTCCGCGGCCCATGCCGGGCGCACCGGACGCAACCACCTGCGGGCCAACTGCATCGCCGCTGGCCTCCCGCTGAGCCGCGCCGACGAGGTCCTCGAGCTGGTCGGACTCACGCCGGCAGCAGACCGGAAGTTCAAGGGCTACTCACTCGGCATGCGCCAACGCCTGGGCATCGCCGCCGCGATGCTCGGCGACCCGGCCGTCCTCGTCCTGGACGAGCCCGCCAACGGCCTGGACCCCGAGGGCATCCGCTGGATGCGCGAGCTGCTGCGCGGACTGGCCGCCGAGGGCCGCACCGTCCTGGTCTCCAGTCACCTGCTCAACGAGATGCAGGCCCTCGCCGACGACGTTGTCATCGTCGCCGCCGGTCGGCTGGTCCGACAGGGCCCGGTCGCCGACGTCGTCTCCTCCCTGTCCGACGGCGATCACGTCGAGGTGTTCACCCCGGAGCCGGAGAAGCTCCGGGCCGCCTTGCAGGGTCTCGGCGCTTCGGTCACCGCGGACGGCGGCGGCTCGCTGGCGGTCGCGGGAGTGACCGCTGCCGTGATCGGACGCGCCGCGCACGCCGCGGACGTGGTCCTCCACCAGCTGCGTACCGAACACCCCGACCTCGAAGAGGTCTTCCTCCAGCTGACCCACGGAAAGGCCGCGATCCGATGATGCGTCTCATCCGCGCTGAGCTGTTCAAGCTCCGCACGACCAACACCTGGTGGCTGTTCGCCGTGGCCACCGTGGTCAGCACCACGGTCGTCCTGGTGGTCAACTGCGTTAACGCGCACGCGCTGCTCGGAACACTCGACCAGTACCTCACGGCGCACAGCCACGGCAACGCCGTCGCAGACATGCCCCCGGAGTTCCTCGCCCGGCTCACCGCGGAGTGGACGTCGGGACACGACGTGGTCACCCAGGCCGCCACCATCTTCACCTCCGGCCAGCTGATCGGTGTCCTGCTCGCCTGCCTGCTCGGCATCGTCCTGATCACCGGCGAGTACCACCACCAGACCGCCACCACCACCTTCGTGCTCACCCCGCGCCGGACGGTCGTCGTCGCCAGCAAGCTCGTCACCGCGATCTTCGTCGCGGCCCTGTCCTGGGTCGTGTCGACAGTCATCAGCCTGGTCGCCGGCGTGGCGTTCCTCAGCAACCAGGGGTACAGCAGCCAGCTCGACCACTGGTCCGTCGTCCGGGCGGTGCTGCTCAACCTGGCTGCCTACGCCTTGTGGGCCGTGTTCGGCATCGGCCTGGGCGCCGTCATCCGCAGCCAGCTCGCGGCCACCGTCACCGCCACGGTGCTGTACCTGGCGGGGACGGCCGCAGCCGCCAGCTTCTTCGAGCTGATCAACACCTACGTGATCAAGCACGACTGGGTCCTGACTGCTCAGGTCATCGTCCCCTCCGTCGCCTCGGCGGTCATGGTCTCCCCCGCCAAGACGTTCACCGAGAGCCCGTCGCAGTGGGTGGGCGCCGCCGTCCTGATCGGCTACGGGATCGCGGCCGGTCCGATCGGCATGTTGCTCCTGCGCCGCCGCGACGTCGCCTAATCACGGGTGAGGGCCGACTGAGCCGCTGGGTGCTGGGCGGACGCACGGTCCACCCAGCACCCAGGACCCCACATCGGCGGTGTGCCGCGATCCTCAGCGGCATCCGAAGTGGCGCTCCCGTAGCTCCGCGCGACTGCACTGCCTCAGCTCCGCGCGGGCCAGTCGTGCCTGTCGCACGGGGCCGCCTCAGACCGGCCACTCAGCGACCACTCTCGGTTGAGAGGCGGCGGCCCAACACCAACGAGCGGCGAGCGCCCGGGCACTTCCGCCATCCCGCTACTCCCAAGGCAGTGAGTGCGAAGCTTGGGACGACCGTCTGCGAGATCGCCCCGAGCACCGGCCGGGTGCCAGCTGCACCGCCCGGAACGCCAAAGGCATGGTCCCTCAGGGGTGCGCCGACGCGCCTGGAGGCCTCTCGAACCGGCCGAAGTCGTCGTTCTTCCAGCTGGACGCGGCCGGCAGGACGAGAGCCGCGGTCACGGCGGCGACCGCCACGGTCAGGACGAGGACGGCGACGCGCGCGGTCCGGCCCGGCACCGGGCCGGCTGCGGCGGGGTGCTCCTTGCGCCGGCCCGACACCAGCATCAGCGCAGGCACGAGGCGGGCGAGCACGTGTAGGCCGGCCACCACGTCAAAGAAAACGAACATGGCCTGGTGGAGAGACACCCAGTCACCCAAGAGCGGTATGGCACTGCTGCGACTGCGCTGCTCACCGAGCGCGATCAAGGTCAGCCCGGAGCCCAGCAGCGCCAGCGTCGCCAGGACGACGAACGGGCCCAGGATGCGCAGCAGCACGATCGGCGGCCCCGCCGCCCGGTACGTCCGTCCCCGCGCGTAGTAGCGCAGCATCCGCCAGCCGTTGACCGCCGTCTTCAGCAGGGCGGGCGGTACGAGCAGCACACCGATCACCACGTGCCAGCTGACCAGCCCCCGCACGTCGAGGAGCGTGACCAGCTCCGCGAGGAAGAGCACGAGGAGCAGTAGGCCGGTCCAGGCGGTGAGCCGGGCGTTGCCGGCCGGACCGCCGGCCCGCCCGGTAACCGCGTCGCTGCGGTACGAGCGGCCGGTGGCCTCGTCGACGAGTTCGGTGGCGAGCTTGGGGAGGACCGCTAGACGCTAGGACCATTCGGCGGCTGCCACCCGGTAGGCGCGCCATCCGCCGGAACGCGGTGACCTGCCGACCGGCGGCCGAACATGCGCCTCGGACATGTTCGTCACGCGACGCGCGAACTCGGCGTTCGCCAGCGTCTCGACGACTCCCACGGCGCTCGTGTCAACGTCCTCGGCCGCGCTCCCAGACCCTCACGGGCGAAGGCGAGCGAAGCACAACAAGCAAGGACAACGGACGACCTTGACGCCATGCTCGGCCGTCGCCGGGGCCCGGCCCAGCGACAAGTCATGCACGGCACTGACCTCGGTCGTCGACCCAGCTGTCCATCTGAAGCTGTCATCGAACCGGCCCTGACCTTCGGGCCGACTCATGGCTTCTCGACACCGAGACAGGCGAAGGCCGACCGGGTCAGCACGACGACGACGTCGTCCCTGGGCAGGCCGCTGTCATAGGTGGCAACCGACTGGACTGCTGCGATGGCGGCGTGCACGGACGCCCGCGCGACTCCGTCGGTCAGCTCGGGGCGCAGCTCGGCCAGCACGTGCACCCACTCCTCGACGTAATGGCGCTGCAGACGGCGCAGCCGGCGCCGGTCCGCTTCAGGCAGGCCTTCAGTGGTCGACGGTTCACTCCCAACGACGCCGAGCGACGACGCCGGTGCGGGGACGAGGAGCACGCGTGGTCATCGACGTGGACAGCCTGTACGACCGCCGGGCCGACGACCGGTGGAACCGGACGAGCGTCGGCGACGTGCTGGAACGGCTGACGTACAGCCGCCCGGACCGGGTGGCGATCACCGGCTGGCGCGGCGCCTTCGGCGACCCGGCCTTCGAGCGGCTGACCTACCGGGAGGCCGCCACCGTCGTGGAGCGGGTAAGCATGACGCCCTTGGGCAGCGCCGTGGTCCCCGAGGTGAAGAGGATCTCCCAGATGTCGTCGCCGTGGACCGTGGCCGCGGCGTCGGACGTCGGCTGGGCGGCCACGAAGTCGGCGAACGCGAGGCTGTCCTCGACCGGGCCGCCGCCGATCGTGGAGGCCGACCTGGTGCAGGTGGCCTTCCTGCCGGTCGTCTACCACGTGGCCGACCAGTGCCTGAGCCTGTCGGCGTTCCTGTCCGGTGGTCGGCTGGTGATCGGTCGCCGCCCGGTGCCCGCGGAGATGGCTGCGGCCGTCCAGCGCGAGCAGGCCACCTCGATCTGGGGCGGTTCACCCCAGCTGGTCAAGGCGTTCGCCGCCGAGCTGGCCGCCCTGGTCGGCACCGGTCCGCGGAGCTCGCTGCGCGTGGTGGTCTACGGCTGGGGCGCCCTCGAAGCCGGCGTCCGGGCTTCGCTGCACGACAGCTGTGGTGACCAGCCGTCGTTGATGGGCATCTTCGGGCAGACCGAGGCGATCAGCTGCCACCGGTTCTGGCCGGCGACCGAGGAGGCCAAGGTGGCTGCGGCCGGCACCTCGCTGAACTACGTGGGCATCCCCAACCCGCTGCTGGCCTCGATCGTGATGGACGTCGACGGCAGCTCGCTGATGGACTCCCCGGGAGTCCCCGGCGAGGCGGTCTACCGCTCGCCGGCCGTGACGGCCGGCTACTACAAGGACCGCGCCGCGACCGAGGAGGCGTTCCGGTACGGCTGGTTCCACTCCGGCGACAGCTGCGTCGTCGACGAGGACGGCTTGCGGATCATGGTCGACCGGTACAAGGACATCATTAAGAGCGGCGGGGAGAACGTGTCCAGCCTGCGGGTGGAGGCGCTGCTGCACGAACACCCCGAGGTCAGCAGAGCCGCCGTCGTCGGGCTGCGGCACGACCGATGGGGAGAGGCCGTCACGGCAGTCGTGGTCCGTGCACCGGCGGCCACCATCTCTGAACGGGAGCTCGTCGACTGGTGCCGGGAGCGGCTCGCCGGCTTCGAGACGCCCAAGGCAGTCGTGTTCGCTGACGCGCTGCCCGAGACGGTCGGCGGCAAGGTGCGCAAGTACAAGCTCCGCACGGCGATGGCCGGGCTCTTCGAAGAGGCCGCCGGCGAGCGACCGCAGTGAGGTCGTGCCGGCCCTCGGCCAGTCGCAACGGCTCAGCGGCTGCTGTCAGTGAGCCAGGGGGTCTCCCCCCGGACCGTCCAGCGTGAGGCGGCTGCTGGTGCGCTCGACGACGAGTCCGCCGACGGGCTCGTCGACGGACGCCGGGGCGCGCCATGCCGGTCATGCGGTGCGCACCTCCTCGATGCGCACCGGCCGGTGTTCTCGCGCCGACCGGGCGCAGGCCTCGGCGATCCAGTCCGCCTCCAGCCCGTCGGCGACCGTGCACGGCGAGGGCCGGTCTCCGGCGACGACCTCGAGGAAGGCCTCGAACTGCGCCCGGAAGGCCGGCTGGAACCGGTCCATGAAGAACCGGTGCGGCGGGCCGGCCGGGAACTTCACCCCAGGTTCGGTGGCGCGGATCGGCCACCCGTCGTCGATCCCCGCGCCGACGCTGTCCTCCGAGCCGTGGACCTCCAGCCGCACGTCGTAGCCGCGGCCGTTGTAGCGGGTGTTCGACACGATGCCCAGGGCACCGTCGGCGAAGGTGACGATGGCGGCGGACGTGTCGACGTCGCCGTAGCGGCGGAAGAAGTCCGCGCCTCGGTTGCTGCCGGTGGCGTAGACCTCGACGGCCTCCTGGCCGGTGACCCAGCGGATGGCGTCGAAGTCGTGCACGCCGCAGTCGCGGAACATCCCTCCGGACACCGCCACGTACTCGGGCGGCGGGGGCGCCGGGTCGAGCGTGGTGGAGCGGACCGTGGTGATCCAGCCGAGCTCACCGCTGACGACGGCAGCTCGTGCCGCGGCGATGGCGGCGTCGTAGCGGCGCTGGAACCCCATCTGGACCGGCACGGTCGAGCCGGCGAGCCGGCGGAGCAGCTCGGCCCCAGCCGCCCCGGACTGCGCCACCGGCTTCTCGCACAGCGTCGGCAGCCCGGCCTCGACGCAGGCGAGGACGAGCTCGGGGTGCGCGTCGGTCCCCGCCGCGACGACGACGCCGTCCACGCCGGAGCCGAGCAACGCCTCCAGTGAGTCGACGCCCTCGACGCCGTCCAACCGATGACGGTCGACGACCTGTGTCGTCCTGTCGGGGACCGGGTCGGTCACCACCAGCGACTTGATCGCCGGGATGCCGACCAGCGTGCGCGCGTGGAACGCGCCGATCCTGCCGAGCCCGATGAGTCCGATCCGCATGCTGGGCCCCTTCTCGCGAGGATGGATGAGCCGTCGGTCAGGCGGACTCGGCCAGCGGCGTGTCCGCGCCGCGAGCCTGCTCCGAGCGGTAGCAGGCGTCCACCACCAGGGCGACCCCTAGGGCGTCGGGGACCGGAACGGCGACCGGCGCACCCGTGCGGATGCTCTCGACGAACCGGCGCATCTCGGGCCGGAAGAAGTCGATGTTGTCCAACTCCGGCAGCTCGGAGAACGTGTTTTCCTCGGTGCGCGCGAACGGGGTGGTGAAGCGGCTGGCCTCCCATGTGGTCCAGCCCCGCCCCCAGCCGTCGCGGGCGTCGGGCAGGTAGACGCGGACCGACTGCGGGAGGATGCCGACCTCGAGCAGACCGCTGGTGCCGTGGAAGGTGACTCGCGAGCTCTCGAACCACTCCAGGCGGTCGTGGACGTCGAAGTCGAAGACCACCTGCCGCTCGGGATAGGTCAGGATCACGGCGGCGGCGTCCTCGCGGCTGGAGGAGTCGGACAGCCTGGCGTACTTCCGCACCCGTGCATTGACGCTGTCCGGTCGGCCGTAGATGGACAGCAGGACGTCGAGCATATGGCAGCCGATGATCCACAGCGCCCCGCCCATGTCGGCCGGCTGGTTGAGGTGCTGGGTCAGGTGCTCGCCGATGAGCGGGGCACCGTGAGCGCTGACCGTGACGACGTCGCCGATCAGCCCCTCGTCGAGCAGCACCCGCGCGCGGGTCACCGAGTCGGCGAACCGCACGTTGTAGCCGACCTGCGCGATCGCCCCCGGGGCGCTCGCCGCCCCGGCCAGCTGCCGGAGATCGGCCAACGCTGCGCCGCCGGGCTTCTCGACCAGCACGGCCTTGCCGGCGTCGAGGACGCGAAGGGCCAGCGGGACCATGTCCTGGCTCTTCGAGTGCACCATGACTGCAGTGATGCGCTCGTCGGCGAGCAATTCGTCGGTGGTGACCGGCGCCAGGTCGTACTTGTCGGTGAAGTACTTCAGCCGGGGATCCTCGTCGGCGGCGGCCACGACCTGCACGCCGTCGATCTCCCGCAGCGCGCGGACCCGCGCCGAGGCGTGCGGATGGGTGACGCCCAGCAGTCCAACGACTACGGCCTCGGTCATGTCCTGCTCCTTTCCGTGGTGGGGCGGGTCTGGTCGATCGGAGCAGAGCTGGGCGGCGGAGCGCCGGTCCAGGCGGTCCGGAGCAGGGCCTCGATGCCCCCCCGGGTGACCGGCCGGGGGTTGGCGTAGGGATTGGCAGCGGCGAGTTCGGCCACGCGTGGGATGTCGTCCTCGGCCATGCCGAGCTCGCGCAGCGAGCGCGGGGCGCCGAGCCGACCGGCCAGCTCCCACAGTTCGCCAGCGGGGTCGGGCACGCCACCTAGCGCGCGGGAGAGCGCAGCGACCGCTTCGGGAGCGGCGGGGGCGTTGTAGGCCAGCGCGTGCGGCAGGACGACGGTGTGCGTCTGGGCGTGCGGAAGATCGAGGGTGCCGCCCAAGGTGTGGCACAGCTTGTGGTGCAGCGACATCGTCGTCGCGGCGAGCACCGCCCCGCACAGCCAGGCGCCGTACTGCGCCTCGCCGCGGGCGTCGAGGTCAGACCCGTCGGCGACCACGCGTGGCAGCGCGACGGCCAGCGCCCGGACGCCCTCCTCGGCCATGAGGGAGACGATCGGCGTCGCGTCGGGGGCGTACAGACCCTCGACTGCATGGGCGACGGCGTTCATCCCGCTGGTCGCTGACATCTGCGCGGGAAGCGTAACCGTCACCTCGGGGTCGTAGACGACGCTGCGCGGGAGCACCCGGACGTCACGGCCGGTGCGCTTCTGGCCGCCCTCGGTCAGCCCCCACACCGGGGTCATCTCCGAGCCGGCGTACGTGGTCGGGACGGCGATCACCGGCAGGCCGTGCTCCAGGGCGATCGCCTTTCCCAGCCCGACGGCCGAGCCCCCGCCGACCGCGACGCAGCCATCGGCGCCGAGCTCGCGGGCGAGGTCCCGGGCCCGGGTGGCGACCTCGATCGGCACGTGCATCCGTGCCTCGGGAAGCACCCCGGCCGCCCGCTCGCCCAGCGCGGCCGCCACCATTCGGCCGGTGTCCTCCTGCTCGGGGGAGCACAGGACCAGCACGCGGGTCAGCCCCAGGGCCGCCACCTCGTCGGGCAGCTTGGTCAGCGAGCCGGCGCCGAACACCACCCGCATGGGCAGCGCCTGGTGGACGAACGGTCGGATCATGACGCACCCCCTTCGAAGGCTCCCTCGGCGAGGGTCGGCTGCGCGTCCGCCTCCCGGGGTGCCGGTGGCGCGGCGACAGGAGGGCTGTCGGCACGCAGCAGGGTCAGGTCGAAGGTCAGCGTGTGGAACGGGTTGGGCAGGCCCACCTCGGCCGCCCGGGCAGGGTCGTCGACCTCGGGCACGTCGCGGATCAGGCTGTCCTTGACCCCGAAGACCGCGTCGGAGTCCAGGTAGGGGCTGTCGGCCACGAACACGTGCGTGGTCACCGGCCGATAGCCCGGTGCGGAGACGATGAAGTGCAGGTGCGCCGGGCGGTTGGGATGCCGCCCGGTGGCCGCCAGCAGCTGCCCGACCGGGCCGTCGTCCGGGATCGGGTAGTAGCGCGGTACCACCGAGCGGAACCAGAACCGGCCCTCGGCGTCGGCGGTGAACAGCCCGCGCAGGTTCCCGGGCGGTTGGATGCCGGGCTGTTGGACGTCGTAGAAGCCGTCCTCGTTTGTCTGCCAGACGTCGACGGTCGCGCCCGCCAGCGGTTCGCCGTAGGGACCGGTCACCTGCCCCGACACCAGGCATGGCGTGCCCTTGCCGTCGAGGTTGATGTCGTCACCCGGCTGCCGCTCCGGGGACTCCGTCATGTGGAACGGGCCCAGCACGGTGGACTCGGTCGATGTGCCGCCGGTGCGGTGGTTGATCGTCTCCACCAGCATCGAGACACCGAGGACATCCGAGAGCAGGATGAACTCCTGCCGCACGTCGCTGCACATCTGCCCGGTGCGGGTGAGGAAGTCGATCGCCGCGCCCCACTCCTCCTCGGTCAGCTCGACCTCCTTGACGAAGGCGTGCAGGTGGTGCACCAGCGAGGTCAGGACCTCCTGCAGCCGCGCATTCGGAGTGTGGGCGAAGCTGGCGGCGACCACCTCGGCCGACCGCTCCTCGGTGAACAGCTCGCCGCCGGCCCGGGAGGGTGCCTGCGGGGCGGGGGACACGGTGTGGCTGGGCGCAGCGGTCATGACGGGCCTCCGGGCGCGAGTCGGCGATGGGTCGGGTCAGCTGGCCGAGGCCACGAGGGCCTCCGCGGCGTCGAGCGCCCGGAGCGTGGCTTCGCGGGCGCGGGTGAGTCCCTCGCGGATGGGCAGCTGCCGGTGTTCGGTGGAGATGATCTCCACGCCCCAGTGGCCGCGGTAGCCCGCGCGGTGGACGGCGGCGATGAAGGCGGGGACGTCGAAGACGCCGTCCCCGGGGAGGCGGCGGGTGTTGACCGTGTCCTCCCACAACGTGCCGACGACGTGTTCGTCGGCGTCATCGAGCTCGACGATGAACAGGTGCTCGACCGGCAGGATCCGCTCCAGCTCGGCGTAGCTGGTTCCGCCGCGGTGAACGTGCCAGGTGTCGACGGTCAGCCCGCCGTACCGGTTGCCCACGGCGGTGACGAACTCGACGCCGGCCTGGATGGTCGTCAGGTTGGTCATCGGCATGGGCTCCAACGCGACCCGCGTGCCGGCATCGCCCGCCTGGTTGGCGAGATGGTCGAAGTCGTCGTGGAACCGCGCAGGATCGACCGGCCGGTCACCGCCCTCGGCGGCGATCTTGATGGTCCGGGCGCCGAGGACCTCAGCGGCCTGGAGCAGGAGAGTGCGCCGCTGGTCGGAGATGCGTCGCCGCTCGTCGGTGGTCCACCACCAAGGCAGGACCTCCAGCTCGACGTGCCGGATGCCGGCGCCGTCGAAGATCCGGCGCAGCTCCGTCAGACCGATGGTGTCCCGAGCGATCGCCAGGTCGGCGTGCAGCAGGCCGAACCCCTCCCAGCCGACCTCGGCCGCGATCTCGATCCGGGTCCGCAGGTCGACGGGGCTGACCTCGTCGCCGCGGTCGGGGGCCGCGTCCCCGGCCGAGGTCCAGCAGGTGGCCAGCAGCTCGCGGTTGGTGGTGGTCGGGCCGGGCGTCATGGCATCTTCCTCAAGGCGTGGCGGGCGGTGGCTGTGGATGGCGGTGTCACGGGCCCGCGGGGCCGGCGTACAGATCGGGCCGGTCCGGCAGCGCGATGGCGACCCGACCGCCCGCGTGGAGCGACTGCAGTGCTGCGTCCGAGACGACCTGCGCGATGAAGCCGTCCCAGGCGCCGGGGCCCAGCGGCTGCCGCCCGGCGGCGGCGGTGTCGGCCCACTCGCGCAGCTCGATGTCGTAGGAGAGTGCGAAGCGTTCCCGCCAGTCGGCCGGGACGAGCCCGGCGGCGGCGCCGTCGCGGCGGATGGTGACCGGTGCGGGGTCGGCCAGCTCGACGGTGCCGGTCTCGCCGGAGATCTCGCAGCGGATCTCGTAGCCGTAGTGGATGTTGACCGACACCTCGACGTCGACGAGCACCCCGTCGGCCATCTCGAACAGCACCAGCAGCGGGTCCTGCAGCTTGCCGCCGCGGCTGCTCCTCCGCGGGGTGAGGACCTGGACGGCAGCGATCTCCTGGCCGAGCAACCAGCGCAGCTCGTCGATCTCGTGGATGGCGGTGTCGGCGATGGACATGTCCCGGGTGTAGTGCGGCGGCGACGAGGCGTTGCGATGCGCGCAGTGGACCAGCAGCGGGGCCCCGATCGCGCCCCCGTCCAGCGCCTGCTTGAGCGCCCGGTGCGCCGGGTCGTAGCGGCGGTTGAAGCCGACCTGGACCAGCCGGCGGCCGGCGGCGACCTCTGCGTCCACGATGCGCCCGCAGGCTTCCTGCGTGATCGCCAGTGGCTTCTCGCAGAACACCGGCTTGCCGGCGGCGACGGCGGCCAACACATACGGCTCGTGCGTGGGCCCCCAGGAGGTGACGACCACGGCGTCGACCGCGTCCCAGGCGATCAGGTCCTCACCAGAGGGCAGCGCCTTCGCCGTCGGTAGTCCTCCGGCCACGGCCGCCGCACGGTCTGTGTCGGCATCAGCGACTGCGACCACCCGACTGCCACCGGTGCCGCCGTCGAGCCGGCGGATGTGCTCCTGGCCGATCATGCCGACCCCGATGACTCCGACGTCCAGCGTCACAACGCCCTCCTCGACTCCTCGTCCGGTCCGCCCGTACGGCCGCGATGAACTCAAGGCTGTGGCCTCCGCCACCGTGCGGTCAACGTCGGCGAACCCTCAAAATCCCCTCATCACCGGCCGCAGACGGAGCCTCGGTCCCGACGCCCGTCGCGGGACGACGTCCATCTACCGGATCTCCGGAACCCCGTCGGGCCGGGAGCACGACCGGAAGTTGCGCGGTGTGCATCTCCGGCCGGGTCGCGGCGAGCACTCGAGGTGGCGCTGGCGGGTGCTCAACCGCCCGATCGCGTTCGGCAGCGGCCCAGCTGGACCGGCCGCGCGCGGTCGATGGGGACCGTGGCCCGGCACGGCCCGCTGAGGCAGCGCAGCGCCTCCAGCCGGGGATCGCGCCACGCCGGATGCAGCCGGCGGCCACGTCAGAGCGCCAGCACGGCCTCGTCCGGGAGCGGAGGCACCCCTGACCGCTCCGCCAGGAGCGGACGACACAGCAGGACCTCGGTGGAAGCGGCAGTCTGCGCGCAGACGTCGCTTGCACCGAGGTCCTGTGCCGATCCGCTCGACCGGCTCCCGTCAGCGTGTGACCGTGACGGGAAGCGCCGGCTCAGTAGCTGAAGGCGGCGCCGGCAGCTCGTACGCCACATGCGGTGCGTCGTGCTCGCGGAAGTCGTCCTCGATCTCCTCCAGCGTGCGGTCCCGGGTCTCGGGGCAGAACTTCACCACGAAGGCGAGCGAGCCCAGGTTGATGAGCACGAACATACCGAAGGTGACCGTCGGCCCGACCGCCGCGACCAGGGGTGGGAAGACGAAGGAGATCAGGGCGTTCACCGTCCAGACGACGAAGACCGAGATCCCCATCGCGAACCCTCGGATCGTCATGGGGAAGATCTCGGACAGCAGCAGCCAGACGAGGATCCCGATGAAGCACTGGACGAACGCGACGAACAGCATCATCGCTGCGAGGATGAGATAGCTCCGCGCGCTCGACGCCGGCAGCAGGAACGACGCGGCCAGGACCAGGTGCGCCCCGGCGACTCCACTGAGGCCGGTGATCAGCAGCGGGCGCCGGTTGAAGTGCCCGAGCAGCACGATTCCGACGATCGTCATGACCACTGACGTGGCGCCGACGCCGATCGTCGCGACCAGCGCCGCACTGGTGCCGAGCCCGGTCGCTTCGAGGATCGTCGGCGCGTAGTAGTTCACCGTGTTGATGCCGGTGGCCTGCTGGACGACACCCAGGCCGCACCCGACCCAGAGGATCCTGCGCATCCAGGGATAGGCCCGCAGATCCCGTAGCGCGGCACCTCTGTCCTCGGCGACATCCCGCTTCGCGTGCTCGGCGATGATCGTGAACTCCTCTGCAGCCTCGGCCGGCTCCCGGCCTTGCTGCAGCACCCGCCGGGCCTCGTCCAGGCGTCCCCGGACGGCGTACCAGCGGGGCGAGTCCGGCAGCGCCAGCATGCCCACGAGGAGGGCGACGGCCGGCACGGCGGAGACAGCCAGCATCCACCGCCAGACGTGCGGGTCCTGGATCAGGTTGTCGAGGAGGGCGTTGATGGCGAAGGCCAGGAACTGCCCCGTCACGATCATCAGCTCGTTGATGGTGACCATGCGGCCGCGGCTGTGCGCGGGCGCCATCTCCGCCAGGAAGACGGGCACGACGACCGATGCGGCACCGACGCCCAGGCCGAGGACGATCCTGGCGATCACCATGACCGGGACGTTCGGCGCGGTGGCGCAGCCGATGGCACCGAGGAGGAACAGGCCGGCACACACGAGCAGGCTCTGCTTTCGACCCAGCGCGTCGGCGATCCTCCCTCCCAGCAGCGCGCCGACCGCGGCTCCCGGGAAGAGGAGCACGCTGACCACCGTCGCCTCGGTGATCGGGGTCAGGTGTAGGTCGCTCCTCATGTAGAGCAACGCACCCGAGATGACACCCGTGTCGTAGCCGAAGAGCAGGCCGCCCAGCGACGAGATGACCGTCAGCTTGACGAGGAAGCGCCTGCGCTTCCGCGCACCGGGGGATGGCGCCCCCGAGACGCTCCGGTCACGTTCGGCATCTTGTTCCGCGAATCCGCTTCCTTGCGGTGGGGAGATCTGCACGACGGCCTCCTTGACTCGCTGGCGGGCCGCCGGCGCGGACCCTGCCGCACCAAGGTTGTGGGCTGCGCCACAAGACGGTCAACGTCGCACATCCCTCAAAAGCCCATCATGAAGACGCCAGGAGAGCCTCGACGGGAATGTTGTGCGGGGTGACGACCTGGACCGCGGAGTGCCAGGAGTGCGGCGCGCCGGGCAGTGCGCCGTGGGTCTGCATGACCACGTGGCAGGCGCGGCGCAGGTCGAGCGCGAGGTCATGGTGCAGCACCGCCGACAACCGCCCGGATTGCAGCAGCGCGAGGTTCTCGGCATCCAGGTCGTGCGCCACGAAGGCCCGGCTCCGGCGCCCCCCGTCGGCGAAGGCGGCGACGATCGCGGCGTTGCCACCGGTGGCGTACAGCGAGTAGACGGCGGTGATCTCCGGATCGCCGGCGAGCGCATCGCAGACCAGGGCCCTCAACGCCTCGGGGTCTCCGCTGCGGTCGACCAGGTCGACCTGCCGCCGTTCCGGGCGCAGCGAGCGCAGGGTCGCGCGGAAGCCCATCTCCCGGTCGTCCTCGCCGCGGAAGGACCCGGTCCCCCTGGTGACCAGCACCGCGCCACCGTCGTCGCCGAGCCACTGGTCGAGCAGGTAGGCCGCCGTCGCCCCGGCGGCCCGGTTGTCCAGTCCGACGTAGGCCGAGCGGCGGCTGGTCGGCAGGTCGGTGACGAGCGTGACGACCGGGATGCCGGCCACCGCCAGCCGGTCGACCGCGGCCACGATGACAGGGTGGTCCGGGGCCTTGAGGACGACGCCCTGCGAGCCGCGCCGCGCGATCCCGTCCATCGTGGCCACCAGTTCGGCGACCGGCGGGGACTCTGCGAGGTGGAACCGGGCCCGGAACGTGGCCGGGCGCACCAGGGGGAGCTGGGATTCCAACGCCGCCCTCACCGACGCGGAGAACCGGGCGGGCGCGTCGACCACCAGGTCGAGGAAGAACGTCCGTCCGGTCAGCCGCAACTGGGAGCGCTGCCGGTGCAGATCTGCGATGGCACGCTGGACCTCGTCGATGGTGCTCTGCCGGACCCCGCCGCGGGCGTTGAGCACTCGGTCGACAGTCGCCTCGGAGACGCCTGCCTGACGGGCGATCTCGCGGATGGGATACGGGTGAGACACGCCGCTGAGTCTGAGGGGCAAATGATGGCTTGGCGAGGTTGTGGCCCCGCCGCGGACTCCGGCAGGCTCGATGGACCCACCTGCCGGAGAAGGGAGCCACTTCATGAGGGCCCACCACCCCCGGACCACCAGCTGGTTCACGGCGGATGACTGCTGCGTGGACGCCGTCGGCGCTGTCGGTGACAGCACCACGACGTGGACCGACCACGCCACCGTCCGCTGACGGCCCAGTCCCGGCATCCAGGAGCAGCGATGGAGAGCGCCCGAGCACCGCAGCCCCCGGTCGACCACGCCGGTGGCGATGAACTGCTGGCCACGTGCTGGACCACGGCCGGAGACGCCGCCCCGTCACGGGAGGACTGGCGCAGCCCCGTTCCGCTGAAGGAGCGGATCGAGGCAGCGGCCGCCGCGGGGTTCACCGGCTTCGGAGTGCTCGCCGTCGACCTGGCTGTCGCCGAACGGGAGCACGGCCTGTCCGGCATCCAGGCGATGCTGGCGGACAACGGCCTCGTCCACCTGGAGCTGGAGGGACTGCCCGACTGGTGGGGTACCGGCCCCGCGCGGGCGCGATCGGATGAGCTCCGGCGGTTCATGCTGACCGCAGCCGAGGCCCTCGGCGCTCGTCACCTCAAGGTCACGCCCGATACCAGCGGGGCGCCGTGGGAGGCCGGGCACTGGGCCTCCGAGTTCGCGCTGCTCGCCGGACAGGCCGCCGCCGCCGGAGCGCGGCTCGGCATCGAGTTCCTGCCCTGGTCGAACATCCCGACCGCTCGAGAAGCGCTGCGGCTGGTCGAGGACGCCGGTCACCCCGCCGGCGGGGTCGTCGTCGACGTCTGGCACGTCGAGCGTGCCGGCACACCGGCGACCGAGCTCGCCGAGCTCCCCGCGAACCGGCTCGTCGGCGTGGAGCTGAACGACGCCGACGTCGAGGTCGTGGGCACGCTGTTCGAGGACACCGTCGACCGGCGCCGCTACTGCGGTGAGGGTTCGTTCGACCTGGCCGGCATCATCACCGCGCTGCGCGCCACCGGCTGGGCCGGCCCGTGGGGCGTCGAGATCCTCTCCACGGAGCACCGTCGGCTCGACGTCCGCCAGGCCGCCGCGCACGCCGCCGCCGCCGCTCGGGAGCTGCTCGCGACCACATCAGTCCCCCGGTGAACCTCGGACCGCGCGCAGCCCAGGCCCAGGCCCATCACAGCCCTGGCACGCGCCGTCCTGCGCGGGTGCGAAGGGAACCCATGCGTCTCGTCCTGGGAGAAGACCCACGCCACGGCCCATCTGTGATCTTGTCCGAGAGTCGCGCTACGGCGATCATGTCGACGGAACTAGGCACACCGCGCCCCTCCCCCACTGGGGAAGCCGCTGGTGGGACGGCTACCACTTCGCCGCATCCAAGTCCCCCCCTCGAGCACTACGGTGTGGAGCCTTGCCAGGGGAGACGGGCACGGGCTTCCGACGATGCCAAGCCAAGCGCTGCGGGCGAGCCCTCTGCCCGGCGCTTCCCGGACGTCTCTCGGATCAGATCTTCCGGCTCTACACCGGAGAGCGCGACGGGCGTCCCTTGCCGCGTTGCTGTAGCGGTTGCTGTAGACGACTCGGCATCAGCGACTCCAACACCATGGCCTCCATCGACCCGTCACCTGCGGTTCTGCCCAGCGAGCCCGAGACGCAGCCCGCATCGCGGAGACCGGCTGCCGATGGATTTGTAGTACAGACCGCCGTTCCACTCGTAACGCCGGCTTCGTGGTCGGCCAGCACGAGCCGCTGACTTGCGGTTTTCTCAAGAAGGACCGGTCGAGCCGACGTGAACCCCTTGACCAGTCTCAAGGGCGCAGAAGACGGGCCGCCCGAATCCGGACGACCCGCCTCTGACCTGCGGTTTCACTGTCGGGCTGACGGGATTGAACCTGCGACCCCTTGACCCCCAGCCGTCGACCGAGGGTCCGCAGTAATTCGCCGATGTGCGTATTCGCAGGTCAGCGCCTGCGTGGAACCGCCGCGGACGACCGCGGACTGCGGCGAACGGACCCCGAATGATGGTCCACGTGGTGGTCAACCGAGCCACTTCAGGCAGCTGCTGGACGACGGGTCGCGGGGTGACGTCCCAGCTGGTGGTGTAAGTCCAGGTCACCGCTTGCGTGGGTGATCACGCGAGGGGGCCATCGTGTGATGGTCAGCGAGACCACGCCAATGGTTCTCGCGGAAGGACACAGCACACGATGGCCCTGGACCAGTCTGCCCTGCTCGAGGTGCTCCAGGCACTGAAGGCCGCCGACGTCGATGACCGGATCCGCTCGGCGGCCACCACGATCTATCAGGCGTTGATCGAGGCCGAGCTCACGGCGGTGATCGGCGCCGGCCCGCACGAGCGCACCGACACCCGGACCGCCCAGCGCAACGGCTCCCGGCCACGGGTGCTGACCACCACGGCCGGGGATCTGGAGCTGCGGATCCCGAAGCTGCGCGCCGGGTCGTTCTT
>JHVP01000005.1 GCA_000620205.1 Geodermatophilaceae bacterium URHA0031
ACGGCGGCCAGCCGATCCACCTGACCGGCGTCCTCCCCCTGGACGGGCAACCGTGGATCACCCCCGCCCAGGCGGCCCGGATCCGCGACGCCGACGCACACCGGCACACCGGCCCCCGCAACAAGCACCTGTTCGCCGGTCTGCCGGTGACCCTGGACGGCCAGGCCGCCGTGCTCTACCCCCGCTATCGCTCCAACGGCGTGCTCGTGTACTTCTTCCGCCGCGCTAGCGACTACCGCCGGCCGGTGAACAGCCCGCGGGCCCGGCCGGTCCCGCCGCTACCCGCCACCGTGCTGGTCCAGTGGTGGGCCGAGGCCGCGGCAGCGCTCGCCCTACCGGTCAGCTTGCATCTGGCCGCCCAGCCGGCGGTGGCCGATCCCGCCGACACGAAGCAGCAGATCCTGGAGGCCGAGGTCGCCGACCGTGAGCAGAGGCTCCGCCACCAGGAGGCGCACCTGAAGGAGGCGATGGAGACGGCGACCCCGTCACACAGCCTTCAGTTCATGCGGCGGTGCGTCGACGAGGCGTCCAACGCGCTGTCCGGCAAGCGAGACGAGTTGTCGGCGGCCCGGCGGCAGCAGCGCGTCGCCCCGGTGCTTCCGGGCGCGCCGCTGTCGAAGCTGGTCGGGCTCGGCGCCGCGCTGACCCGCCCCCGCGCCGAGGAGGAGCACCGCCTGCTGGTGCGCAACGTGACCCTGCGGCTCTACGTCACCACCGCCGTTCGCCGGTCCCTCGGCCGTCGCCCGGCACAGGACCTGAGCGGCGAACTGGTGCTCGGGGTGCACGACGGCACCGACGCCTGGCGCTCGGTCAGCCAGCACCGGTGGACCGGCGGCGCCGTCCATCGGGTTCCGGGCCGCCTCGCCGAGGCGATCGACGGCCTCTACGACGGCATCCGGTTGAAGAAGACCCTCGGCGCGGACTGGGCACGCTGGCTACCGGCGATCCGCGCGGCGCTGGGCTGCCCCGGGTCGGTCCCGTTCGCCTGGGCCGACGATGCGCGCCTGATCCGCCTCGGGATGGCGGTCATCCACCCGCGCCGGCCGGTCGTCGCCGTGCCCGGTGACCCCGAGGACGTCGTCCGCTACGCCGACCCGCCGGTCGACCCCGCCGCGCTGCCCGGCCTCGCCGACGCGCTGGTCGAGCCGGTGGCACTGCTCCGCGCCATCCACGACAGGTTCGGCGTCATCTTCACCCACCCCGATCGGCAGCTGCGGTGGACCCACAACCCGTCGAAGGGCGTGGCCGCGGCCTACGCCGCGGCCGCCGACAGCCACGGGGTCCTCCCCCGCTGCCGACTGCCCGCGGTGCTGCGGGCCGGCCGGGACCAGCCCGACCGGCACCGCCTCGCCGACGAGTGGACGCTGGCTGGCGAAGACCAGACGCAGGCGGTGCTCCGGGCGTGCGGCAGCTGCGGCGGCACCGGGCGGGCGGTGATGCGGTTGCGCGAGGTGACCGGTTCGGTGTGCCTGACCTGCGGCAACGACCGGGCGGGCGTGCACTGGGACGCCAGCTACGACCGCTTCCGCGACGCCCCCTGCCCACCCTGCTAAGCCCGCGGCACGACGCCGGGCGGCCCCGCTCGGCAGCTGCCTGCCGTGCTCAGGTGCGGCCGGAACGCCGCTGGCCGCCACCGCCTCGCGAACGAGTGGATGAGCCCAGACGGCACACTGGCCGTCCTGCGGACCTACGGCGGTCCCCTGGCGGCCCATGTCCGGGGGAGCGCCGGGCGCCTGCCTACTGCGACGATGCGGACGTGACCGTCCCAATCAGGTTCGTGGTGCCGCTGGAGAAGGAGACCCGGTGGAGCGACCTACTCGCGGTGCTCATCGAGGCCGACCGCGTGACGGCGTCGACAGCGCTTGGGCTGCGCCCCCCGCTGCGGCAGCCGTTGGTCCGGCGGGAGGCCACCGGGTCGGGCCGCGACCGCGGCGACCTGCTCATCTACGACGACAACCTGCTGCGCGCGGTGATCGAGGTGAAGGTGCTGGCCGGTCTCGGCCGCGGTCAGCTGGCGCGGTACCGGCAGAACTGGCCGGGCGCCGAGGTGTACGTGCTGATCTCCCCACAGCGGTTACCGGTGTACGCAGCCGCCGACGCCGGGTGGACGCAGCTGGGCTGGGAGCAGGTGCTCGACGCCTTCGCCGGAAGTGAGGATCCGTGGGTGGCCCGGACGGCGGCGGCCTGGCGGGCATACCTGGAGGAGCAGATCCCGCCGGTGAACGGCGCCACGCGGTGGAACGGCCTACACGACGGGGAGCACTTCGTCCGCAGCCTGCGCACCCGCATGTCGTGGGTGTACGGCGCGCTGGATCCACCCCCACCGATCGAGCACGACCTGGTCATTTCTAGCGCTGGAGTCAGCTGGGTGGCGCGACTGAACACGCCGGCGAAAGGTGCGGGCTACCTGATCCGCGTGGAGGCCGAGGAGCGGCTTCCGGTCCGCAAGTACCCGAACTACGCGTCGCCCACAGCACAGAAACCGCTCGGCCCGTCGGTGAAGGTCTGCCTGGTGCAGACCGACGTGCGCACATCGAAGAACTTCAACTGGAACTACCTGCTGGCGCTGTGGCCGCTGATGGCCGCGGCCCGCACCGGCTGGGTGACCACTGCGCCGCGGCCGCGCGCGCCACACGATCGGGAAGGCCAGCAGCGGTTGCGCGCGGCCGGCGGACCGCGCTTCCTCGGCATCGGCTTCGGGGAGGCCCAGGCGCGACGGTTCGGTGAGTGCATGTTCGGTGCGCGGTTCCAACTCGCCCCCGACGTGCGCCTGGACCAGGTCGTAGCCGAGCTGATGGGGACGGTTCCACTGGCACTGGACCTGGCGGCGGTGGAGGAGCCACCGCCCTTCGACGCTTAGCCGCGCCCGGCTGGAGGGTTCGGACGTTCCTTTCCAGTGCTCGCAGCGGACGTCAACTGGGGCCGCGGTCCGTAGCGAAGGCAGGTCACGGCCGGTCCTCGCCGTCGGCCGCGGTCTCCTCGTCAGTCGCCCGGTTGACGTGGCTTCGCGTTCGCGAGCTTCACGACCATCGGGTCGGGTTTCAGGAAAGCGGAGCGGAGGGCTCGGACCGCTGTTCGCGCGGCCTGCACCTGCTCGGCGCGAACTCGGATGACCGTCGGGTCTGATCCTGGGGCGAACCGTAGAACAGATCACCGCCACATCGCAGAGGATGCGACCTCCGGTAGGGGGGCTGCTACGACGCGACGGTGACCGCGACGGGCGGCCGCCTGCTCGTTGGCGGGCAGAGCGTCGTTGTCCGCCGAGGCGTGGCCGGGGGCTGGCTCACGGGTCATCCCCCGCCGGGTCGGCGGGCACGGAGGCGCTGCGCCGCCGCGTCCATCTCCTCCGCGCCGATCGGGCCGTAAGCGGACTCGTACGCCGCGAGGAACTCGTCGAGCGCGGCCAGCCGGCGGGCGGTCGCCTCCTCGTCTCCAACTCGTTGCGCCGCGCGGGCCTCCTCCGAGGAGGGTCCCGGACCGGCGTGAGCGCCACGGAGGGTTCGGTCCAGGCCCGGGTCGTCGAGCAGCTCGAGCTCCACCTCGTGGTCGTCCACGGCAAGCACGCGGGCCGGTGCACAGGAACCACGTCGTCGCCGAAAACGACGACGGTGTCGCCGGCACGCAGCTGCCGGCGGACCGCCGCGACACGGGTACGGAAGCGGCGTGGGTCGCGGCCGACGAGGGAGTCGTCGACGAAGACCGCCACGGTGGTCACCCGCCGGACCGTACGAAGCCGGCGCGCACCGCACTACCCGATTGCGAACCGAGCCCTCACCGGGTGCGCGTTCTTGGGCTGCTGCGGACCATCCAGGTCCAGCCGAGCAGCTGCTCGAGCTGCTCGGTACGCTCGCGGCTCAGCTCGCCGCGCCGGTGCAGGAGGCGCAGGTTGGCGACCTTCTGACCCAGCCGGTAGCCGTTCTCCACGTGGGCCTGCGGCACGCGCGTCCGGTGCGCCGACCCGCCGGTCGACCCCGCCGAACTGTCGGCGCTGGCCGCGGAGGTCGGGGAACCGGTCGAGCTGCTGCGGGCCATCCACGGGACCTACTGCAGCATCTTCACCGCCCCCGACCGGCAGGTGCGCTCGGTGCTCAACCCCTCCCCCGCGGTGGCCGCCACCTACACCGCGGCGGCCACCAGCCGGGGTGTGCTGCCTCGCGCGGAACTGCCCGCGGTGCTGCGACCGGGGGTGCGGGCCGGCGGAAGGCACCGTCTCGCCGGGGAGTGGACGTCTCCCAATGACACGGTCGCGGTCCTGCGGGCCTGCCGGCTGTGCGGCGGCATCCGGCGGGCGGTGATGAGGCTGCGGGAGGTGCCCGGATCCCTGTGCCTGGACTGCCGCACCGACCGGGCCGGCGTTCCCTGGGACGCGAGCTACGACCGCTTCCGCGACAGCGGAGGCTGACACGGGGCGCGACGGCCGCCCCTCGCTCAGACCGACCGCAGTTCCACCGGTAGCGCCGGCCGCCACACATCAGGCAGCGGCCGGCGCTCGGTGCAGCGGTTAGGCGCGGTAGATCCAGGACCGCACCAGCAGCGGTTCTGGCCGGTACACGCCGTCTCCGTCGACGTCGAACGCGCCGAGCGCCTGCAGGCAGGCGACCGCCGTGTCGCCGTCGTCGACACCCATCGAGGCGGCCGCGACCAGGTCGGCCAGGGCGACGCCGTCCGCGTCCACGAGGCTGAGCACGGCGGTGAACGCCTTGACCAGCTCCTCGTCGGCGGTGATGCCGACGGCGTCGACGAACGCCGCGGCACCGTCTGGAGATGCCAGCTCCTCGGCGACGCGGCGCAGCGCCTCGCCCTCCTCGACGCCCGCGGCGACCAGCCGGGCCGCCTTCTCGACGAGCATCGGCCAGCCGCCAGTCACCTCCAGCAGCCGCTCGAGTCGTTCGGTGACGCTGAACTTCTGGCTGTCTAGCGCCCACACGCGCAACGTCTGCCGGTCGTAGCGGCGCAGCGTCACGGTGCCCAGCGCCGGGGTGCGGCCACCGTCGCTGAGGACCCGCTGCCACAGCGACATCTGCTCAGGCCCGGCCACGATGACCGCCGAGCGGGTGACCCCCGGCTGCTCGGGGCGTCGCTCCAACGCTGCGGTCAGTGCCTCGTCGCACGCCTCGTCGCGCAGGGCGAGGGTGACCAGGTCGGTCAGCACAACCCGCCGCTCTCCCGGACGGCCGCCGGACAGCTCATCCTCGAACTGCCGTCGGCTGACGATCATCGGCACGGTGAACCGATTGCCCAGGTCGGCGGCCAGCCGCACGGCCTGCGCGGCGTCGGTGATACCTGTCGCCGGGGAGCCGAGGACCACCCGCACCTGGTTGGCGTGGTCACCAAGCACGTCGTCGCTCTGTCCGGCCGTCAGCGGCGAGCGGCGCCCGTCGGGCAGCTCCGCGCGGGTCTCCAGGGCGATGAACTCGTCGGGCACCGACACCGTCTCCGCGCCGACCAGCTGGGTGACGACGTCGTCCTTCGACCCGATCATCTGCAACACGTTGGGGCTGCGCAGGTGCCAGCCGCGGCCATCGTTGTTCGGGGCGAGCACGCCTAGACCCACCATCTCCTGCAGGTAGGCGCGGAAGCCCTCCACGTCCAGCGACGCGAACCCTGCCTGCCACCACGCCAGGCACTCCTCACGCAGTTCCACGTCCGAGAGCCGGGCGTCGAGGCCAGACTCGTGGGCGTGGTGGGCCAGCACGTTGGCGATCACGTTGTACCGGGGGTCCAGGTGCAGGGTGTCGTGGAATGCGGCGCTGATGTCCGCCTTGAGGTCAGCGTGGCTCTCCACGGCGACGACGTCGGCGCGGGTGATGACGTACGGCGGTGCGGCATCGGGGATGCCGGGGCCACGTTGGGCGTGCATCGTGGCGACCAGCCGTGAGCCGAACATCTGCAGCAGGAACGGCTGGTAGGAGCAGTAGGCCAGCACCCGGTTGACCAGGTCATCGTCGGAGAACCGGTACCCGAGGGCTTGCAGCGGCCGGGTGAGCAGGTTGGTGGCGAACTGCGGGCGCAGCGGTCCGATGACGGTCGGGCGCTGTGCGAGGTGACTGAAGGGGCCGTTGCGGGCGCTCTTGGCGTAGCGCTGCACCGAGTGCAGCCCGGCGAACACCACCTTTATCCGGCTGTCGGTGCTCAGGCCGAGCTCCTTGAGCCGGTTGGTCTCGAAGAACTCCGGCGCGTCGGATTCGAAGAACCGGTCGGACTCATCCAGCAGGATGAGCAGCCGGCGCCGCGGGTCCACCTCCAGCCAGGCCAGCACCCCGGCGCGGACCTGCTCATGCGGTTTGATGCGGCTGGACTGCCGCCGCGGCAGGGTGATCAGGCCGCGGGCGACCAGGTCCCGCAGTAGCGCGTCCCAGATCGCCTCCGGACCGATCGCTGACCCGGCGCGGATGCTCAAGGTGTCCAAGCTCAGGTACAGGCTGATCCGCTCGCCGGGCGCTCCCTGGGACTCGAACATCTGCCCGGCGCTGCGCAGCAGCGCGGACTTGCCCAGCCCGCGGCCGCCGTAGAGCAGCTGAGTGCCGTCGGGGTTCAAGACGCTCTTTCGCTCGGCGTCGCGGCCGTAGAACATCTCCTCGGCCACCAGCCCGCGCTTCTTGCTGACGTAGGGGTTGATGTTGCTGAACGGCAGCAGCACGCTCATCGTCGCGTCCATCTGCCGGTTCCCGTGCGCCGCCAGGTACGCCAGGGCGGCGTCGTCGAGGACGACGACCGGGGCGGTGCGACTGCTGGCGCCGGCTTGCTGGGCGAGCTCGCGGCGGTTCTGCGGGCTCATGGTGCCGAAGTAGGCGATCAGCAAGCTGTCGTCGGAGTTGTCCTGGTCGGCGTGGCTGAGCAGAAGCTCGGCGCTGGGCTGGCCCCAGGCAAGCAGGACCCGCAGGCGACCGCCGAGCTTGCTGCCGAACGCCGGGACGAGTGCCTTGCCGTTGATGGTCAGGTCGACCACGTCGATGAAGCGCCGGTCGCGGCCGCGGGGCAGATCGTCCAGGCGGCGGATGCGGGTGCTCTCGACGCCCACGAGCCGAAGGGCCGGCAGCAGCAGATCGCGCTCGGTGATGTGGAGTCGGCCCTCTGGCGCGGTGTTGGCCAGCCGGCGCCAGTTGTTCAGCGCGACCGCCGCCAGCTCGGCGAGGTCGGGGCTGAGCCTGCCGAAGTCGAGCACGTCACAGCCGGGGACCTTGCTCCGGCTGCGCACCGCCGCGACGAGCTCGTCGGTGAGGCCGCGCGGAAGCGCGTCGGGAACGGAGGGGAAGAACGCCTGCAGGTCGCGGCGCTCGGCGACCTCCGGAACGTCCTCGCCGATCTCAAGGAAGTAGATGAGCTCCTCGGCGGTCGACAGCTCCCCTGTTCCGATGAGCCGGGTGACGCGGTCGACGGTGGCTGCCTCCACGCCGGGCAGTTTCGCCAGTCTCTCCGACAGCCGACGGGCGGACTCGGCGCGGTAGAGCGGCAGCAGGTCGGCGACCCGGTCCAGGGTGGCGCGCACCGACGCGAGGTTGCGCGTGGCGGTGGTGTCGGCGTCCCGCAGCAGACCGGTCAGCTCCCCAGCCTGCTCCTCAGACACCTCGTTGTTGGTGCGCGCCCGCCGCAACGCCGCCGACAGTTGATCGTGCTGCTGCGTTAGTTCGGCCCGCACCGCGTGCTCGGCGGCGGCGACGGCCGCCGCTGTGCCGGTGCCGATGCCGTGCGCGGAGAGGCCGGGCAGCTGATGGCCGGCGGCGGAGTTCAGCAGGTAGTCCGCAGCGTCGAAGTTCTCCGCGGTGACCTGCGCGTCGATTGCGTCGGCCCACGTGCGCTGCGCGGCGTCCAGCAGCTGCTCCACGGTGGTGCCCGCGGGCACAGTGACCCGGCCGAGGGTGGTGTCGGCGACGGCGCCAGGCACCTTCAGCAGCTCGGCGGTGAGCGCGAATGCCGGCATCGGCTCCCGGGAGGGCAGGGTCGCCGCTCCCTCCAGCACGGCGAACGTCCGGGTCAGCGACGCGACCGCGGCGCGGGACGCGGCGGCCAGCAGCGGGTCGGGGCGCTCGGCCTGCGCGGTGAGGGCGGCAAGGACGTCGTCGCGGCGGGAGAGGACGGTGGCCCGCATGTCAGAGATCTCGCCGGTGCTCCAGGTCTGCGCGGTGCTGGACCGCTGCAGGGAGAGGACCGCCTCGGTCCAGGCGGCGAGGGTCTGGATGGCTTCTTGCACAAGGTTGACCAGGTCCTGCCGACCGGAGCCTTCGATCGGCTTGCCGCTCATCCCCTTGTAGCGGCGGTCAAGGTCGTCGATCTCCGCCCGCACGTGCGCGGTGTCCCCGAGCCGCCGGATGGCGGTGGCGACCTCGTTGACGCCGTCGCGGTCGTCGTTGGCGGCGATGGTCAGCGGCCGGCCGAGCAGCCCGTCGGCGGCCATCCAGGTCTTCGCGATGTCGGTGGCACGCTTGAACCGCATGGTGCGGGGGCGCAGCATCGCGCGGGCGGCGTCGGACACGGTTCGCAGGGACCGTTCCACCTCGGTGACGTCGGCGAGCACGGTCAGCGGCGGCGCGACGACGAGGGCCCCCTGCAAGGCACGACGGCCGACCTGCTCGGCGACGTCAGCCAGGTTCGGCTCGACGCGGGCCGCTAGCTCAGTGAGGACAGCACCGGTGGTCGGCTCGCCGGTGACCAGCGCCGCGCGGAGCAGTGAGGCGACGGCCAACAACGCGCTAGGCGAGTCGTCGGCGACGGCTGCCGTGTCGAGCTCGATGAGCTCACCGCGCAGCGCCGCGTCGACCGCGCCGGTCTCGCTGCGCACGGCGTCGGCGAGCGCGGCGATCCGCAACGTCGACTGCTGCCCGGAGGTCCACTGTGCGGCCTCCGCGACGGCCGCGGCCAGCCCGAACCTCTGCTCGCCGATGAGGTCGGCGACTCCGTCAATGAGGCGGGCGTGGGCGGTGACCTGGCCGCTGACGACCGCACCAGCCGGGTCGGCCGGCTCGGCCGCGGTTGCCGGGCTAGTGGCCGGTGTCGGGCGGGTGACGGGTGTCGAACTCAGCGACCGGGCCGCCGCCGGCGCGGAGCCGTTGTCGGCAGCGCGGGCCGCGGCTGCCTGCTCCCTAGCTGCCGGTCGGGTCGATGCTGCGCCGACGGCTGCGGTCGCGGCGCCGTTGGAGGCGGCCGTGTCGTCCTCAGCCGTGACGGTGCTGGTGGTTGCCGACTCGGCGGGAGGTGGGGAGTCAACCGCCGCCTCGGTGCTGGGTCCGGCCTCCGCCGCGGGCTGAGCCTCCGCGCTGGGTAGCGCCGCCGGCGCCGCCTCGGGGCGAGGTGCTGTGGTGGTCAGCTGGGCGGCGGTGACGGCGAGCAGGGCCAGGTCGGGGTGGGTCTGGACCAGTTGCTGCTGCAGCGCCATTGCTTGAGTCGCTTCGGTGGCCGGGTCGGCTAGGTCGATGAGCGTGGCGAGAGTGACGGCTGCCGCCCGGTCCGCCGCGGTCCAGGCCGGCGAGGCGACCAGCGCGTCGGCGCGCTGCTGAGCGAGGGTCAGCGCGTCCACCAGCATCGCGTTGTCCGCGGGCGCGGCCAGGGCGCGCAGGCAGATGAGCTGGTCGCGGATGGGTGCGTCATCGGTGGATGCGATGAGCCCGTCAAGCGCTGCCTGGACCTCTGCTCCGGTGTCGACGGAGGTACCCCCGCCGGCTCCCTGCAACGCCGCCACCGCATGGTCGAAAGCGGTCCGCGCGGCGGTGAGCACCGCGAGGTCCTCAGCTGCCGGCGGTCGGTCGGCGAGGACGCTGTCGAGCACCCGGTGAGCGGCCGGCACGGCGGCGATCAGCGCCTGCTGCAGGTCCTCCCCCGCCCTACGCAGCACGGCGGGCACGTCCGTGTCGCTTCCTGGCCGTTTGTGGGGGGCGAGCGCCGGCCCGGAGGCCGCCGTCGCGCCGAAGTTGGCGTCCTCATCCGCGGCTGGCCTCGGCGGGGAGTCAGGTTGTTTCGTACCGGGGGCATCCTGCGTGCCGATCGGGGCCGGGGATGTCGCATCCGCGTGTTCTGTGTCCTCGATGTCGGTTCCCGTCTCCAGCGCTGCGACCGGCTGGTCGGGGTCGCCGAAGAGCCGGAAGCCCGGCGATGCGGCGATGACCGTCTTGGCGGCCGCGGCGATGGCGGCGATGTGCTCCTCGGCGACTGACGAGTCGGGGCGGAACCAGGGCTGCTCGCTGGCCCACAGCCACATCCGGGCGTCTTGGACCGAGGCGAGCCCGTTGGACCACACCGCCACCCGAACCAGCGACGGCGACCAGTGCTCGGTGACATTCCGCACGGCGGCCGGGAAGGCGAACTCGTCGGGGAAGACGTGGATGGTGACGTCGGCCATTACGGAGTTGGTCAGCGCCGAGGCGGCGTGCCGTGCGTCGTGGTCGTCCGCGCGGGTGAGCCGGGTGAGCACGTCGTAGCACAGGTGCTGCCCGATCGTGCGCGGATTGATCATGAGGCCGAGTGGCCGGAGCACCTTCGGGCGGCTCGGCACGGGGATCGCCGCCAGAGCCTTGCTGATGTCGGCGGCGGTCAGCTGAAGCAGTGCCGCCTGCAGCGGTGCAGGGGCTCCGATCAGGGCCGCGGACAGCTCACGCAGGGCGGCGTCCTGGTCGGCGTCCTGCCCGAGCGGCCAGCCGGCGCTGGGCCAGACCGGGTACGGGATGGACTCGTCACCGTGCGGACAGGCGGTAGCGGGGCGTCGAGCAGCCATGAGGCCTCCGAAGGGAGCCGGCCGGGCTGGCCGGGATGAGGTGTTGCAGGGAGTATCGCGTCGGGATCGGACAGATCTGGGTGGCGGCTCACGACCCGCCGCGGGAGAAGGGCCGGACGTAGGTATAGCCGTCGGGCAGGTCGGCCGGGCCGATCAAGCCGAATCGGATCCGGTCCTCGCGGTACGCCGCCCGCGCCTCGTCCCCGGCCTCCCAACCGAGGTCGCCGATCCGGCGCAGGTGCCCGGCGACGGCGTGGGTGCGCAGGAACCGGACGTCGAGTGCCCCGGCGGGCTGGCGTGCAGCGACGGCCCGCGGCGGCCCTGCGACCGGTCGGGGCTCGTAGACGACGACTGGCACGGTGGAGGCTCCCGGCTCGGCGGGGTACCGCAGCCGCCGACGTGGGTCGACGCTGCCGACGTCGAGCCGCAGCCGGTCCGCGGTCAGCAGCTCGTCGACGGCGACGTCGAGCTCGGCTGCGCTAGCGCCGTCGGTGGCGCCGTACACCGCCGCGGGCAGATGCGCGCGGGCCAGTACCGCGCGGCCGTCCGGGTCGAGCAGGCCCATGCGGCGCACGGATCGCAAGATGCGCTGCGCGAGCGACAGCGTTCCGGTGGCCGTGCCAGTTCCAGGTGCGCCGCCGCGGCGGGGCTGTCCGGGGGCGTCGTCACGGGTGAGGATCCGGGGGTCGTAGCGGTGCTCGATCACCCGCCCGTCGACGGTGACTGGGCACTCCAGCAGGGTCGTGGTCGCACGGACGACACCGGCACCGCGGCCCCAGGTGCAGGTGAGCACGATCCCCGGGAAGAAGTCGATCGGCCACTCGACCCCGGACAGTTGCGGGCTGCCGAACAGGTCGGCGGCGACGGCTTGGGTTTCTTCAGCCGGGTCGAGGCCAAAGCCGTCGTGGGTGAGCATCAGCCGCAGCCGGATGCCGGCCAGACCCGCGTCGCGCATCTGTGTGCCGATGATGTCGGGCAGCGGCAGCCGGCCGTCGAGCAGGTGGGTCAGCCGCATCGCGTGGGTCCAGGAGATCTGGCTGTCGGTGACGGTCAGCTCGTCGGGGTCGTCGCCCTCGGGTTCCGGCAGCGGCCCCGGCTCCGCCAGCGGTGCCAGTTCCGGCTCCTGAAGCACTTCCGGCTCGGATTCCGGCTCAGGTTCGGTTTCGGCTTCTGGGGCTTCGTCGGCTGGGGCCTGCTGCTCTGCGGACTCCGGTCCGGGCCCCGGACGTTGCTGGCTCTCGGCTGACGGCGCGGCGTCGGGCATAGTTGCCGCCCAGCCCAGGCCGAGTGGCTCGAGGACGTCGACGTCGCTGTAGATGCTTCCGGGCCGCTCGGCCCGCCACACTCCACCCCCCTGCCACGAGTCGTCCAGACGCAGGTGCACGTCGTCAGGCAGCAGGCCGGTGTTCTCGTCGGTCTCGCGGCGGGCGTAGTCGCCGATCACGGCGTTGGCGTGGCAGACCGCGACGGCGTAGCCGACGTCGATCAGTCCGGCGGTGGCATCTCGCACGGTGCGCAGCCGCGGGCCGACCGCGGTGTAGGTGATGGTGCGCTGCGGTGCCCATCGGCCAGGGCGCAGCGGCACGGCTGCGCGGGCCAACCCGGTGGCCAGGCTGGACAGGTCGTTACCGCCGAGCGGGCCGGGATCGGACAGGCGCGCTGCCAGAGAGGCGCGGGTGAACGCATACCCGTGCCACATTCGCAGCTCCGGAAGGCTGGCCAGCGCGTCGGCGATCGTGCCGAACATCCCGGTCAGCGCGGCGGCGAGCTGGTCTTCACCGGCATCGTCGGAGAGCACCGTGGACAGCGGCAAGGGCGCGGCGGCCGACAGCAGTTGGTCGCGGCCGCGGGTGAGCAGGTACTGCGCGTAGAAGGACGACTCGTCGAGGTCGGCGTCGCGCCGGGTGGCGTAGCGGGCGTCGAGCAGCAGGTGCCCGGCAGCGTCCAGCCACTGCCCGCGCTGACGCAACCTCTGCAGCCGCGTGCTGGTGGTGGAGAAGTCCTGGCCGAACGCGTCGACGTCGGCTACGAGCCGCTCGGTGAGGACCGGGCCACCCGGCGCTGCGTCGGCGGCGCCCGGGCCTGTTGCGCCGGCAGGGGCGCCGGACAGCCAGGCGGGCACGGCGCCGTCGTCGGACAGCGCCGGATGCGCACCCTCCTTGTAGACCACCTCGGCAAACAGCGGCTGCTCGCCGGCGGCGATGTTCACCATCGCGCCGACCGGCAGCGCGTCGGTGGTCTGCCCGAAGTGAACTTGCGGGAACGCGGCGAGGTCCAGCGGCCCGCCGACGTACCCGCCGTCGGTGAGGTCATAGCCGAAATAGGCAGCGTTGAACGCCACGTTGACGTGCACCGGCCCGCGGCGGGCGGCTACCAGTGCCGACAGGTAGCGGGCCAGCCGTTCCTGATCGGCCGGGGCGGTGGCCTCCCAGCCCAGCGCCATTGCTGGGGTGAGCACGGGCTCCTGGGCGAATGGGCGCCACAGCGGCCGGCCCAGGCCGCTCCTGCTGCCCTCGGTTTCGAGCCGGTCGTCCAGATGGGTCACGGCGCCACGCCGGTGGTCACCGGCACTGGGCCGGTCGTGGTCGCTGTGGCCGTCGCGGCAGCCGCGGCGGCGCGGGCCTGGTTGCGGGCCTCGCGGCGCACGTGCCCGGCTTCCCGCCACTTCGGCCCGGCCGGCAAGACGCGCCCGTCGACTTGCAGCCGGGCCAGAGAGTCCTCGATGTCGGCCAGCCGCACCGCCGGGTTCGCGCCGAAGTACCGGCTGTTGACCAGGCCTGTGCGCAGCCGCACCCGGCGGCGGGTGGTCGGCGAGAAGTAGGTGTCCTCCCCGCGGAGTGCGCGCAGCACGTCGCGGGCGTACACCCCCGGATACACCTCCCACACCAGGCGGTAGACCTGCTCGTCCAGCCGCTGGCGGCGGTGGGCGGCGTCGGTGCGGGCGCCTGCCGGTCGCGGCCTCGGCGTTTCCAGCGCCACTGCGACGGCGGGCTTGGTCTCCCCCGCCGGCCAGGTCGGGGTGTTCCAGCACGCCGAGCATCGGTTGGCTGCGGTGGTGCAGCATCCCTCGGGCAGGTCGGCGACGCCGAAGTAGTCGGCGAACTTCCGATTGGCGCAGGTGTTGAGGTCGGTGAAGAAATCCCGCAGCAGGGCGATCTCTTGGGCTGCGCGGGCGGCCTTGCCGGTCACCTCGGTGAGGAACTGACCCGGCAGTCTGGCGGTGTGGACGGCCAGGCCGGTGACTAGCCGGCGGCTCGGGGCAGCGGAGACGTCGAGAAGCCCGCGGTCGTGCAGGTCCGCGAGCAGCTGCCACGTGCCGGCGGGGTCGTCGGCGACTGCCCGGTAGTCCGGCACGCTGGCGGTCAGATGGGTGTCGAGGCGGGCGACGTCGAGGTTGTTCCGCCGCAGCGCGCCGGGGATCTGGGCGCGGACCGGCAGGGCGAGCACTGCGGTGACCACCCGGGTGTCCAGATCGTCCGCGATGTCTGCGCTGGCGGTGCGGGGGGTGGGGGCGCCGAGCAGTTCGCCGGGCTTGACCGCGCAGTAGGGCGGGAAGTCACCCAGGTCGCTCACCGCCCGCAGCCCGGCGAGCGCGGCGAACGCTCGCACCACTCCGGACGTGTATGCGTCGTGGGTGCGGGCCTTGCGCGCCTCGTCGGGGGTGAGGTGGCCGTTGGCGAGGTCCTCACCGATGAGCGTGTCGGCGACGGTGGCGGGGACGAGCACCCCGCCGGAGGCCAGCACGGCTCGGCCCATCCGCTCCAGCAGGCCGCGAGAGAGGTCGTTGCCGGTCATGAAGCGGACGGTGCGCAGCCCGCGGCTGGTCAGCAGCGCCAGGCCGACGTTGGCCGACCGATCCGCGTCTCGCTGCGTGTTCTGGCCGAGCTGCGGGGCCACCCGGACGCCGGCGTCATCGCCGACGCCTTCGGCGCCGATCAAACCGGCCGGAACTTCACCGGTGCCGGCGGGGTCGGCCGGGTCGGCACCGGTGATCGCCTTGCCGGCGGCGTCACGGCCCGCGCGGCCGATCTGTTGGTAGAGCGCGGCGAGGTCGGTCGGCGCGCTGGCGCAGTAGACGGTGCGCACGTCGGGCCGGTTGACCCCGAGGCCGAAGGCGGATGTGGCGACGATGACCAGCGGCGCGAACCCCTCCTCACCCTTGCGTGGGGCCTCGCGGAACTCAGTCATCACCGCTGACTTCTCCGCCTCGGTGAGCCGGCCGTGGAACCGCCGCACCCGCACGCCGGCCTCGCCGAGGTAGTCCCGCAGATGCGCGTGCAGCGCGACGACCTCGCGGACGGTGAGGCAGTAGAAGATCGCGTGGTCCTCGACGACGTCGATGACCTCCTCGGCCAGTCCGGCGCTGATCGCTGGCCCGGCGGCGTTGATCGTGCGTCGGAAGATCGCCAGCTCGGGCCGGATCGGGTTCTCCCGCACGGTCAGCAGGGTTCCGGCGATCGCCTCCGCGGCCTCGCCGGCCGGGCCACCCGGCGCCTCGTCGGGGAGGCCGAAAACACCTTCCCGCAGCCCGGCGTGGACGGTGTGGTTGGCGGTGGCGGTCAGCGCGGTGACCGGCAGCCCGAACTCGCGGCGCAGTTCGGCGAGGAACTGCTCGACCCGGCTCATCGACGGGCGGAAGTCGTCCCACTGGACGAAGGTGTGTGCCTCGTCCAGGGCGATTCGGGTGACGGTCCCGGCCGCGACGGCGGCGCGGACGACCTCCCGGAACCGGCGTTGGCACAGCCGCTCCGGTGAGACGTACACCATTCGGATGCCGTGGTCGGCGCGGCCGAGCAGCTGGTCGGCTACCTCGGTCTTGCCGGCCCGGCTGCTGGACTCCCGCAGCGGTGCGACCAGCGCGCGGACGGCGCCGCCGATGCTGCGGTTCAGTTCCAGCGCCTGGTCGTGCATCAGCGCGACCAACGGGGAGACGACCAGCGTCACCCCGGGCAGCACCAGGGCGGGCAGTTGGAAGCAGAAGCTCTTACCGAACCCGGTGGGCATCAGGCCCAGCACGTTCTGCTCGTCGGCGACGGCGCCGATGACCGCCTGCTGGGACGGCTTGAGGGTGGCGGGCTCGTCCGACAGGTGCAGCAGCCCGCCGATGGTGGCCGCCCGGGCCAGCACCTCCTCGGCGAGGGTGCCGGCGGCGCGGAGGGCGGCGACCTGCTCGCTGCTGAGCGCCAGCTGACGGATGCGCCGGGTCTGTGGAAGCAGCGTGTGCTCCTCCAGCGCCTCTGGGGTGGACAGCTGCCCGGCTCGCTCTGGGGTGATGAGGCCGTGGGCGGCGAAGAACGACCAGATGCGTTCCCAGCCGTCGGTCATCGGAACGACATTGCCGCCGCCGCGCTCGCCGGTGACCGGGTCATCGCGCAGCAACCCGTCATCCAGCGATCCGAGGAATGTCTGCCGGTATGCCCGCCGCAGCGCGGTGTGGCCGGCCAGCTTGCGGTCGCTGATGACGACGACACCGCGGTGACGTTCTGAGCGGATCAACCGGCCGACGGCCTGCCGCAGCTGCAGCGCGGCCAGCGGTAGGTAGTAGTGCTCGGTGGCGATTGCGTCGGGGTCGTCGGCGTTCGCGGCCTCGGCGCGCAGGGTGATCGCGGCGCGGCGGGCCTCGATGACCGGGGCAGCGAAGGGCGCGAACGGCAGCTTGTTGATCCACACCAGCCGCAGCCGGGCCTCGTCGGAGACGTCGACGCCCTGCCACAGGCCCTTCGTGCCGACCAGCATCCCGCCTCCGTGCTCGATGTCGGTGAACTGCCGCACGCCACGCGGGTTGCCGAGGACCAGTGCCGACAGCACCGGGGTCTCATCGGCGCGGGCACGCAGTTCGGTAGCGAGAAAGTCGGCGATCCCGCCGGCAGTGGACCGGGCGGTGGTAAGCACCAGCGCCCCGCCCTCGTGGCCGCCGCGGGTGCCCAGCGGCGCGTCGTCGGCCACGTCGACCGGGGTGATCATCTCGGTGGCGTAGCCGGCGAGCTGGTGGGCGACGGTGCGCATCGCGCCTTCGGCCTGCTCGGCCCAGGAGGGGAAGTCTGCGAAGCAGACGAGCTCGGCCTGGTGCGCGTAGTCGAAGGGCGTAGGCAGATGCAGCGTGGGGACGCTCGCGGTAAGCCCCAACCGGTCGCGGATGAACTGCCAGGTGCCAGCCACCCGCAGCGTCGCCGACACGTAGTAGGTGCGGGCGAAGGTGGTCAGGAACTGCTGCCAGACAGTGTCGGCGGCGAGCTCCACGGGGCTGGTCGCCACCCGGAACCGGTAGGTACGCAGCCCAGCGCGCAGCGCCTCGAGCTCTTCTGCGTACACGACCCGGTTCGAAGTTCCCGGCGGCAGCGGCCCGAGCTGGATGGGCACGGCCTGGGCGCCGTTCCCGCCGTCGTCACCGGTGTCCTGAGCGTCGTCGTCCTCGGTGTCGCCGTCGCCGTCCGAGTCCGCGTCGGAATCTGGGTCATCGTCATCGGGACCGCCGGCTTGAGAACCCGGGTCCGCGCCGGTCCCGCCGGTGGCAGCCTGCGCCGGGCTCCCCCCGTACGCAGCTGCTGGACTGGCGCCGCCGCCAGACCCACCCGTCCCCCCCGGAGCCCCCGCGCCCGCACCACCGGCAGGGGCCGGTGGTGGGCCGAGAATGCCCCCGACGTCGTCGACGATGACGCGGCCGGCCTCCCGGACCTGCGCGCACCGGGTCAACAAGCCGCGAATGCGCTCGGCTTCGAAGAAGTCCAGCGCCGGACCGTGCACGTCCAGGTAGACCGACAGCGTCCCAACCAGTGCGTCGCACTGCCCGGCCAGCCGCAACAGCAGGCCGGTGAGGGTGCGGACCTGGCCCACGCCAGAAGTGCCGGCGTACGCGCTGGCCAGGGTGACGGTGCGGGATCCGACGACGACTCCGGCGCCGGTGCCACGTGCGTCGAACGCCTGCCCCGCAACCCGTGGGAGCTGCTCGTGATCGAGCAGCAGCCCGAGGTTGTCCACCGCCTCGCCGACCGCGTGAAGTTCTGCGCTCCGCCGAGCGGTGTCAATCCATGCGGCCAGCTCGCTGAAAAGGTCCTCGACCGTGCGGTAGTCCACCGTCGTGGTAAGCGCGGAGGTCGCCGCGTCTTCCAGCTGGTGGGCCTCGTCGACGATGAGCAGCGTGTCGGGGCCCAGCCCTGCCAGGTCATCGAGATGCGCCAGCAGCAGCGCGTGGTTGGCCAACAGCAGGCGGTGCGTAGCCAGTGCCTCCCGGACGGCGTCGGTGTGCGCGGCGACCTGCGGGCCGGCGTCGGCTGGGTATTCCCCGTTGCTCGCCTGGCTGAGCGACTCCAGCCACACCGGCAGCGCGCGGCCGGCGTACCCGGTGAAGAACGCCGGCACGTCCACTGCGTCGACCGAGTGCGCCGCCCAGGCG
This sequence comes from Geodermatophilaceae bacterium URHA0031, assembly GCA_000620205.1. GTDB lineage: Bacteria > Actinomycetota > Actinomycetes > Mycobacteriales > Geodermatophilaceae > Modestobacter. Next base: position 18,099 of record JHVP01000005.1, read on the forward strand.
CGCACGACGTCGGTCGAGGCACGCAGCCGGAGGGTGAGGTACACCAGCAGTTCACGGAACGCTGGGCGGGCCAGGAACCGGTTGCGCGCCCCTGGCCGGGACGCGCGGCGGACCTCGAGGGCGGTTGCGTCGGCGAGCACCACGGTCAGCGCGCGCAGCGACAGCCGGTTGCTCTGTCCCTTGACCACGTCGCTGGCCTCGAGCAGGCCAGGCACGACTCCGTCCAGGCGTGCGACGTCATCTGCCAGCTGCGCCTGCAGCTGCTTGGTAAAGGTGGTGATGATCGCGGTGCGCTCGGGCGCGCCGGCCAGCCAGTCCAGAGCAGCGGCCAGCACGGCGAAGCTCTTGCCGGTGCCAGTGGGGGCCTCCACCAGCGCCGGCACGCCGGCGTCAGCCCAGCCGTGCAGCGCGGTGGTCATCTGCTCCTGCGCCGGGCGCCGCTTGGCGGCCGATCCGTGGGACACCGCCGCCAGCAGCACCGGGTCCACCCGACCGTCGGGGCCGCGAAGTGCTTCCTCGACGGTCAGCTGGTTGCGGCCGACGGCTGCAGCCGGCGACGTGCCGGCCGGGACGCGGCGGGGCGTGTGCCCGGCAAGCATCCCGCCGAGGACCGTGGCGACGTCCCCGAGGGTGTGGGTGCGGACCGATGCGTGCAGCTCTCCAGGAGCTGCTCTGCGCGCGGCCGCCGCCAGGTGCCGGGCGAGCGTCCAGGCCGGAGAGTCCGCGCACACGGAGGCGATGATGTCGGTCAGGTCGGCCGGGAGGCTGGCGACCTCCGCACCGCCGTGAATCAGCAGCCTAGCCAGCAGTTCGGCGTCGTCGCCGGCGTCGTGCCACCCCAGCCCGGTGCGGTCGACGCCGAGGGCGTCGGCGAGCTCAGCCAGCCGGTGGCTGTCCGCGGTCGGCCACAGCGCCAGCGCGAGGTAGTACGCGTCGACCTGGGCCGGCGCCAGGGTCGGTAGATCCTCGCGTTCGTAGGCGTCGGCCAGCAGCGGGAAGTCGGCCTCGGTGCCGTTGTAGGTGACGACCATGTCGGCGTCGGCGGTGTAGGCGTGCAGCGCCAGCAGCGCGGTGGCCGGGGTAACGGCCGCGGCGGCGTGCCGGGCGCGCAGTGACTCTGAGCGGATCTGCCATGTGGGGTCGGGCAGCTCGACGAACCAGTCCCGGCGTGGCTCGGCGGCGACCCAGGCTGCGTCGGTGCCGAACCGCACGGTGCCGATCTGAAAGATCCGCTTGTCGGTGAACGGCTCGACCGCGGTCGTCTTGACCACCGACTCGAGGTCAAGTGCAACCGCGCGCACCGGACGACTCGCGGCCGGGGTGGTCACAGCAGCCTGCGTCGGCGGCCGACCGCCCGCGCTGTGGGCATGAAGCAGTCCGGCCGACTCGGTGAGCGCGCCAGCGGCGACAGCGCGGGCCACCAGGTCGGCAACGCGCCGGTGGTGCAGCCCGGTGAACCGGGCTTGGGCCACTGTTGTCAGCTCGGCCAGGGTCATGCCGTCGGCCCGGTCGGCGACCAGTTCGACCAGGCGTCGGGCGGCCGCAGACAGCTGCGCGCCGGCATCCGCGTTGGCAGTACTCACTAACGGGTCCCCGTTCCCTGGTGTGTCGCAGCTGACAGTAACGACATCGCCGACAGTTTCGGTCGCCGACGTGTCGGTTAGCCCCTGAAAGGGGGGCGCCGCTCTAGGTGTCTCAGTGACATCAGCGCCGCCCGAGCTTCGGGCAGCAGTCCGGATTCACCGTGTCAGCTGGAGACGCCGGCGACGACGCAGAGACGTGCCACCCCGTCGGCGACCCCCGGCGGGCACGCCGGTTCCAGATACGGTGCGGTGGTGGTGTTCCTGACCTCCAACGTGCCGCGCTGGACGCCCCGGACAGAAGCCAACATCCGCCAGGCGATCGCCGACGGCATCCTCGAGGAGTCCCACTGGTGGGACGCCAAGCGGGAGGTCTCGCTCGGCAAGAGCGCGAACCGGCGCCTCGCTGCAGACATGGCCGCGTTCGCCATCGACGGTGGCTCGCTGCTCGTCGGGCTGGCGGAGGACAAGGAGTCCGGCACGTTCTCCCTGGCGCCAGGCCCAACGGCCGGGATGGCGGAGCGGATCGCCAACGTCGCCGCGACCGCGGTGGACCCGCCGCTGTACGTCATCGTCACACCCATCCCGGCCGAGACGCCCGCGGACGACGGAAGCCCGCGCGGGTACCTGCTCATCGAGGTACCACCCAGCGCCTCGGCACCACATCAGGTCGACCACGTGTACTGGGGCCGAGGCGACAAGCAGAACGTCCGCCTGACCGACGCCGACGTGCACCGGCAGCACGTGCTGCGGGAGTCACTCACCGGCAGGGGGCGCGCACTGCTGGCGGCGGAGGTCGCCCGGGACCCGTTCCCCATCGACGAGCGGGCCGGCGGACACATCTACCTGGTAGCGGACCCGTTGACCGCCGCGCCGGACGCCGCGACCCGATTCCTCCGGGACCAGGACGCCCGCGACTGGGTGTGGCGGGTGTCGGCGCGCGAGGACGTGGTGGAGCTGCCGCGGCAGCACAGCGACATCCCGCCGTTGCCTCAGTACATGACGCACGTGGAGTGGCGCGCCGACGGCATGGCCAACACGAGCACCGTTCTGGCCAGCACGGGCCGCCAGCGCAAGGCCGAGGCAGCGGACGCCGGGGACGGCGCGGACGACAACCTGCTGGACGTGGAGTTCCTGCACAACGGCGGCATCCGGGGAATCGTCGGGCGGGCCACACGACGCCACAAGCACAGCGGCGAGGCCTTCATCCTCGACCAGCTCATCGTCGCGTACACCCGCCGCCTGCTGCAGTGGACGACCAAGTACGCCGACGCGATCGGCTACCGCGGCAGCTGGGTCCTCGGTGTGCACATCGACGGGCTCGCCGGTCTGTCCTCGGCGCTCTTCGCCAACCAGTTGGATTACTCGACGCCGCCGCGGTTCTCGGCACCGGCGTACGAGAGCGTCACGACAGCGACGCTGCAGGAGCTCGTAGGCCAGCCCTGGGCGGTGACCGAGCGGCTAATCGGCAACCTCGTCTGGTCGCTGGGCACCGAGAGCCAGCACCGGGCGGTGCTGGAGGCCCCAGCCGGACGGTGAGCCGGTGTCCGCCGCGGCGCGGACGAAGGCGACCGGCTCCCTACGCACCGCGCAGCGGCGCCGGACGAAGGGGTCGTCGCCCTAGACGGTCGGGGCCGCGGCGGGCACCTCGACGGCGTCGTGCGGTCCTCATCGGCCGGGCTTCCCCACGTCAGCCGTGGCGGTGGCGGTACATCTCCAGCAGCACCTCACGCAGGCTGTCGAGCACCTGCTGGTAGCCATCGCGCCCGCCGAGGACGGGCCACCAGGGCCAGTCGTCGTCCGCGCGCTCGAGCGCGGCGACGAAGTCGCGCTCGGCACTGGGCTTGCCGTCGGTCCAGCTGAGCTCGCTGATGTACAAGCCCGGCGCGGGCTGGTAGGCGCCCGGCACGTGTTGGCTGGTGTGGACGGCCAGCGCGGCGCGGTACTCGTAGGCGTCGAGGGTGCGGCGGTAGTCGTCATCGTCGGGGATCCAGTCGCGCAGCGGCTCGCGCAGGTCCTGACGGAGCAGGTGACTGATCGGGTAGAGGCGCTGCCACTGCCGCCCGTTCCACCGCGGCAGGCCGTTGACGACGTTGGGTTCCAGGACCATCCAGTCGTGCAGGGCGTGCACCGCGGGAAGGCGGACATCGGTCCGCAGCCAGTTGCGGTACCGCGGTTCGGTGAACAGCCGCAGCAGTAGCTTCTCGTTGCCGGTGTGCACGGCGACGGCGCCCATGCCGCGTAACGCGAGGAGCGCCGGGTAGTGCCGGGCCGTGTCGAGGTGGTCCATGTAGGAGCCCGTGGGCTCCGTGCGCGCTTGCAGCAGCCGCTGCAGGGCGGCCACCCACAGGTCGGCGTGGTCGCCGGCCCGGTCGTGCCCGACTCCGGTGGTCAACAGCCGGATCAGCGGCTCGGTGTCGTTCAGCCGGTCGGTGAGGATCTCCTGTATCCGCTCGAGGCCCAGCCCGGGGATGCTGAGCGTCTGTGCCGCCGCGAGGTCGGCGACCCCGCCGGCGCGGTCCATCACCAGATCGTGCAGGTCGATGCGCCGCACTGGGTCAGGTAGGTACCGCTTCAGGCGAGCGAGCGCCATCGCGGTGGTCAACGGCGGCTCAGTCAGGCGGTCGAGCGCGTCGATGCGTGCTACCAGTCCGGTGAACAGCTCGTCGGCCGACTGGACGGCGAGAATCTGCCCGCGGTGCTGAGCCAGCAGCCGCCGAGCCGCCTCCCCTCTGCTGCTACGCGAGTCCCAGTACAGCGGGTACCGCCGGGACCGCACCTCCTCCAGCGCTCGCACGAGGGCGACGTCCCAGTCGGCGGACCACCCGCTGATCACTAGGCCGTACTCGTCTGCGACCCGGGTGAGCAGCGTCCTCCATTCGGGCGGGTACTCGCTGAGCTCTTCGATGGTGTTGCGCGACTGCAGGTCTGCGTAGTCACCGTGGAGCTTCACGACGGTCGCCCGCGCGTGCGGCAGGGGCGTCATGCCGGCGACGGCCTCGGGCCTTGAGATGACCAGCGGCGGCACGCCGGCTTCTTCGAGGGCTCGCTCTAGGAGCCGGTCGAAGTTCGTGGTCAGCACGACCTTGACCAGGCCGCGCTTCACCAGCTGTGCGACCGCACGGTGCGCGGGGCTCGGGCTCTTTAGCCCCTGCTCCACGTCCTCCTCGGTCGGTTCGAAGAAATCGGCGAGCAGGTCGCGCCGCGCTGCTTGCGTGGGCGCGAGCGCAGCGAGCAGGTTGGAGTAGCCGAGCTCCTCACCATCGCCGTGCTCGTTCCACCATGCCTCGGGATCCGCCGCAGCGCGATCGGCAGCTTCCGGGTCGTTCGGAGCACCAGCTGCGGCCGCTCGGCGCACGAGTTCAGTAACGACACCCCAGCCAGTCGGGATACCAGCACCAGTTGAGACGCCCGAGCCGAGCAGCAGGGCATACACGCCCGGCTGGCCGTGCATGCCTGTCGCCAGCATCACCAGCGGGTCGAGTGCCCGCAGCGCCCCATCGCGTGCTGGCAAGGACTCAGCCATGCGTCGGATCCCCCGCTCCCCCACCGCCCACAGCTGCTGCTGGCCCGGACCTAGACCTACCTCATCACGACCGCCGACACCCGGTACGCATCGCCCGGGCATGCCGCGGTCACGCACACCACAAGCGTCGAGTTCCAGTGCAGCGGTGGGTTCAAGCGCCGGGCCAGCAATCGCGGCCGCCCTCGCCGTCGGTCGGCATTGCGGTCGAGGGCATAGCGCCGTCGCATGGCCGAGGTGCCCAGCCCGACGCACCTGCCGGTTTACACAACGGCGTGTCATGTTCTGCTGTCTGTCGTTTGAAGAGTGACCGCCGACACGTTGGACCCCAAATGGATGCGCGAGCGGGTGCAGTTGCTGTGGAGAGCGGCTGTCCGCACGTAGAACCACTCCCCCGCCGCCGAATGTGGAGAAAGCGGGCGCCGGTGGAGTCGTCACCCTGCTGCTGCCAAGCGGGTGACGACTCGACCAGCCCCGAAACTCGACATCCGTGCGTCAGCGGGCTCGAGCGAAGGCTGCCGGGATCAGGCGTGCTCACAGTGGGAGCTGCGTCGGGACGACGCCTACGTCAACCCAACCGCTCCCCCAACCTCCCGGGCGGTGATGAGAACTTGCACGTAGTTGGCAAGGCATCTTGCATGTGCCACGTCTTGCACCGGTGACAACACTTGCGCCGCTGACACAGATTGCGCCGTGCCAACTCTTGCGTGTGCCAGAGGTTGCACGTGTCACGCGGCGGCGGTCGGGGTCCCTGGGCAGACTGCGGTCGTGTCGATCTCCTTCGAAACCCCGGCGCCGCTGACCGCCGGGACGGCGAAGTTCATCGCGATCGCGAACGTGCTCAACGGCATCCGCCGCTATGCGCGGGTGGCCGCCGGGCCCGGCACCGCGACTGTCAACGCGGAGGTCGCCCACATCGCCGGCTTCCCGCCGCGTGGCCCCCGTCGGGAGCTGACCCGCGACGCGGCCTCCCTACTGCGCATCGCGTGGCAGACCGAGCTCACCGCGCGCGTTGGGGACGCCTTCGACGACCCCACGCTGCGCCGAGCCGCCGCCCAGGTCCTGCCGGTGCAGGCCTACTACGCCGTATTCAGCGCCGCCCGGGCGCTGAGCCTCGTGGGGGGCTCACCGACCGATACCCACCGCAAGGTGCACGACGACTTCGAGAGCCAACGGGTCCGCCGCGCCGCAGGGCCCTGGAGGGTCGCCCTCGCCGGCGACCCGGACGACATAAGCAGCTGCCGGCTCACCCCGGCGGTGTGCACCATGACGAAGTTCAACCCGATGGAGCTCTCCCGTGAGCCGGCCGAGTACGTGGCTGCGGCACTTCGGATGACCCGCAGGTGGAAGATCGAGGCGGCCCGGGAGGACTGGCTGAAGAAGAACAAGCGGCCCAACGGTGCGGGGTACAAGGTCCTGCCGACGCGAGGCCGCGAGGAGATCCTCGGCCGGATGCGCCGGACCACCATGATGGACTTCCTGTACGAGCTGCGGCGCAGGACCAACTACGAGACCGTCGACGAGTACGGCTCCGACGCCGACGACGACGCCGTCCAGCGGTTCCACCGCGGCCTGCTGTACCTCGCCGACAGCGGCCTGCTGCTGCACGAGACGCAGGTCGCCCAGTACGCCGGGGTGCGCGCGCTCAGCGACGCGGTCACGGAGTGGTCCGCCTCCGTTCAGCGGATGGGGCCCTGGGCGGCTGAAGCAGTCCGGGGGCGCCTCACTGCGATCACCCAGGTGGTCGGGTGAGGGAACCGGTTCTCCGACATCCCTGCGGCGTCGCGTCTTCTGTCTCAGCCTCGTGTCACGCTCCACGTCGCGCCGTCGTCCATCGGGAGCGAGGCGCGCTCACGGGGGTCTCATCTGATGCGTTCGCGCCTGCCTGCTGTCGTCGCTGTGCTCGTCGTCTGGCTGCTCGCCGGCTGCGGCACCGAAACCGGGTCGGCACCGCCAGCGGCGGCCACACCGTCGGAGACCGTCGCCTTCGTCGGCCCGTCGGGGTTGGCGATCGAGTCCGAGGAGGCTGCCCGCGCCGCCCTCGTGGCCCAGCGCGCCGAAGCCGAGCGGGTCGAAGCTGAACGGGTCGAAGCTGAGCGGGTCGCCGCGCAGTCTGCTGCGGAGGCTGCAGCGCAGCAGGCGGCCGAGGCGGCTGCGGCACGGCAGGCGGCCGACGAAGCAGCTGCGGCGCAGGCGGTCATCGACGCCGAGGGCGGCTGTCCTCCTGGGTGGTCATTCGACGAAGCGCAGGGGTGCTTCAACCCCGACAACGCCGGGGGCGGTGGCTCCTACGCCGAGGGGGACGACGGCTACGAGTCCTCCGATCTCGAAGTCCGCTGCTCCGACGGCACTGCGACCGTCGAGGAGTGCTTCGGACCGGGCTCGGACCTCAACGGCAACGGCATCGCCGACGTCAACGAGTGACCCGCCGGCCGGCGACGAAGCGACCGCGCCGGACACCCGACATCCGGCCGGCCGGAGCGGCCGCGCAGCGCCCGGCGCAGCCGTCGAACTGTGGCCGCAACGGGCCAGGTCAGCGGACCAGGGTGCTGGATCAGGGTGCTGGAGCGGGCGGATGCCAGACTGCGGACCCGCAGGCTGTGCACCTGCGGGTCCGTACCGCCCGTGAAGGTCAGTTGTCGCGACGGCCGTTGAGCCAGGTGACCATCGCGGGGTCGCGGTGGTCGAAGAACAGGCTGGCGCCGGTGTCTAGCGCGGCGATGTGCGCCATCTCCGCGTCGGTGAGCTGGAAGTCGAAGATGTCGATGTTCTCGGCCATCCGCTCGGGCCGGACCGACTTCGGGATGGCGATCACGCCGCGCTGGGTGAGCCAGCGCAGCACGACCTGGGCAACGGACTTGCCGTGCGCGGCCCCGATTTCGCTCAAGGTCGAGTGGGTGAACAGGTCGTTCTTGCCCTCGGCGAACCCGCCCCAGGACTCGATCTGCACGCCGTGCTCGCGCATGAGCTCCTGGTCGGCGGTGCGCTGGAAGAACGGGTGGGTCTCCACCTGGTTCACGGCCGGCGTGATCTCGTTGTTCGCGATCAAGTCGACGAGCCGGTCGGGGTAGAAGTTGGAGACCCCGATGGCCCGGGCGACGCCCTGCCGGTTGAGCTCCTGCATCGCGCGCCACTCGCTGTAGTAGTCACCGAGTGGCTGGTGGATCAGGTACAGGTCGACGTAGTCCAGCCCGAGGCGCTGCAGCGAGGCGTCGAACGCCCGCTTGGTGTTGTCCCCGTTGGCCTGGATCCACAGCTTGGTGGTGACGAACAGCTCGTCGCGGGGGATGCCGCTGGCGGCGATGGCACGGCCGACGGCGTCCTCGTTGGCGTAGGCGGCGGCGGTGTCGATGTGCCGGTACCCGGCGGCGAGGGCGTCGGTGACGGTCTGCTCGGTCTGCTCGGGCGGGATCTGATAGACGCCAAAGCCGAGGATCGGCATCTGCACGCCGTTGTTCAGGGTGACCTGGGGGGTCTGCGCGGTCATCGTGATGAGTTCCTTCCGTGGTGACGTGCGGCCGGTCCGGTGATCTCGGGCCGGCTGGGTGGGCGCCGGTGGCTGCGCCACCGGCGGGGTCGTGGGCCGGTCGGGCACCGTCGAGGCGCCCGGCCGCGGCCGGGGTGCATCCGTCAGCCGGCGGCTGCCGTGCCGCGGACGGTGAGACTCGCGATAGCGGTGGCGGCGACGAGGGCCGCCACCACCAGCAGGCTGCTGCGCAGGCCGGTCAGGAAGCTGGGCGCGACAGCCAGCACCGTGCCGACAGCGGCCACGCCGAGAGAGCCCCCCATCTGGCGGAACATGTTCAGGACACCGCTGGCTGTGCCTGCCCGGTGCGCGGGCACACTGTCGAGCAGCAGCGAGGTCAGCGGCGGCACGGTGAACGAGCCGCCGACACCGACCGGCACCATCAGCAGCGCGACCGCCCAGGTCGGCGCGGTGGCCGGTACGCAGGCCAGGGCGACCAGCCCGGCGGCCATCAGCGCCTGCCCGCCGACGATCGGCACCCGGCGCCCGAACCGGACGGCGATCCGGGGGACGACCGGGCTCAGCCCTGCCACCAGCGCCGTCATCGGCAGGAACAGCATGCCGGTGACGAATGGGGACTCACCGCGCACCTGCTGGAAGTACAGGCTCTGGACGAACACCACGCCGTAGAAGCCGACCATGCCGATGGCCGCCGCGACCAGGGCCACGACGACGGGGCTGGAGCGGAACAGGTCCAGCGGCACCATCGGGTGCGCACCGCGGGACTGCGCGAGCAGGAACAGCATGATCGCCACGACGAACAGCGCAAAGGCGATGAGGATCAGCGGGCGGCCGTAGCCGCCGTTGCCGCCCTCGATGATGGCGTAGGTCAGCGCGGCCAGGCCGGTCACCGCGGTCAGTTGACCGGTCCAGTCGAAGGGCACGACCTGGCGGGGTGAGCTGCCCACCCGGGTGAGCACCAGCACAGCCACGACGCCGACGGGCAGGTTGAGGTAGAAGATGATCCGCCAGTCGATCTGGGTGAGCGCGCCGCCGACGATCGGGCCGGCCGCCGCGGCCACGGACCCGCCCATCGCCCAGTAGGCGATCGCCCGGGCCCGCTGCCCGGTGTCGGAGTAGGCCTCGCGGATGAGCGCCAGCGCGGTCGGGGTGATCAGCGCCGCGCCCAGGCCCTGCACGAACCGGGCGCCGACCAGCAGGCCGAGCCTCGGTGCCAGGCCGCAGGCGGCAGAGGCGAGGACGAACAGGACCATGCCGGCGCCGTAGGCGCGCTTGGCACCGACGCGCTCGGAGAAGGTACCGGCGAACAGGATCAGCGCCGAGAACATCAGCGTGTAGCCGGTGACCACCCACTGCAGCCCGGACAGCCCGCCACCCAGGTCGGCGCGGATGCTCGGCAGCGCGACGTTGACGACCTGGGAGTCCAGGGCGACGACGAAGAAGCCGAGCATCGCCGCGCCGAGCGCGGCCTTCGGATGGGCAGTGCGGTCAGCCGGGGCGCTGGGCGCGCCGGTGACGGCCGGGTGGGTCAGGGTGTCGGACATGTTGGCTGGATCGCTCTTCTTCACAGATGCGGGTGTGAGTCCGGGCGCGGCCGGAGATGCCCCCCGCCTCGATGCGGTCGGCCATCGGAGGACGAGGCCCCGTGCTGGACAACAACCAGACAACCCTTGTCCAGGCATTCGTGGCAGAACTTGCTGTTGCATGTACTGACAGACCACCCCTCACCGGTTGCGGGCGACCTAGCCTCGAATGCGTGAGCGACCGCAATCGGCCCGAGGTCCGCGACTTCCTCACCTCGCGGCGCGCCCGAGTAACCCCCGAGCAGGCAGGACTGACCAGCTACGGGCACCGCCGCGTCCCCGGGCTGCGCCGCGAAGAAGTGGCCACCCTCAGCGGCGTCAGCGCCGAGTACTTCGCCCGCCTCGAGCGCGGCAACCTGTCCGGGGTCTCCGACAGCGTCCTGCACGCGGTCGCCCGCGCCCTGCAGCTGGACGAGGCGGAGACCCAGCACCTGTTCGACCTGGCCCGGGCGGCCAACACCTCGCCCCGCACCCGACTGCGGCGGCCGGCGCAGCAGCGGATCCGACCCGGCGTGCAGCAGCTGCTCGACGCGATGACCGGGGTCGCCGCGGTGGTGAGCAACGGACGGCGGGACTACCTGGCCGCCAACAACCTCGGCCGCGCCCTGTTCGCGCCGATGTTCGACGGCCCCGCCGGCGGCAACGCCGCCCGGTTCACCTTCCTCGACCCCTGCGCGGTCGACTTCTACCCCGACTGGGAAGAGGGCGCGCATGGGATAGTCGCCGGCCTGCGCACCGAGGCCGGCCGCAACCCCGACAAGGGCCTCACCGACCTGATCGGGGAGCTCGCCACCCATAGCGACGTCTTCCGCACCCTGTGGGCCGCCCACGACGTACGCCTGCACCGCACCGGGGCCAAGCGCCTGTACCACCCAGTCGTCGGCGAGATGACGCTGGCTTACGAGGTGATGGCCCTGACCGCGGACGAAGGCCTGGTCCTCAACGCCTTCACCGCCGAGCCCGCTTCTGCCTCCGCCGACGCGCTCAACCTGCTGGCCAGCTGGTCGGCACCGTCCCTGCACAGCACTCAGAGCGAAGAACCCGCACGCCAACAGGACAGTTGAGCTTCACCGCCCCGGTCGCGCACGTCTGCTCCAGCGCCCCTCATCTCCACGGGGGCGCGCCGTCACCCTGCTTGCCATCGTGGGCCGCCTGCATCGGCGTCCACATGTCATCACGGTAGGACGGACAGCTGGCCGGGTTCGGCGCGTCCTGGCGCGCGTGGCCAACGACGGTTCACCTGCAACCAGGCGCGACAGCCAGCGCAGTCGGTAGCCTCTTGCTCAGCGGGAGGTGGTTGCCGGTGTCGTCGGTGAGTGCCATCGTCAACGGTCAGCCCGCGACGTGGGCGGAGTACCTGGCGCTGCCCGAGGACTCCCGCGTCGAGTTCATCGACGGTCGACTGCGGGTGCGCCCGCACGCATCCCGCCGGCACCAGAAGGTCACCCTCTCGCTGGCGACGGCAGTGGGCGATGCGCCTCCTCCCGGCTACGACGTGACGCTGGCATGGGCGTGGAAAGCCGGGAACGACGAGTTCATCCCTGACGTCATGGTTCACCGGGCCACCGAGGAGGACGCGCGGTTCACCGGCGTCCCGACCCTGGTCGCGGAGGTGCTCTCCGGCGACCCCGGTGAAGATCTGACGCTCCATCAGGTCAAGTACGCCGACGCCGGGCTGACGCACCTCTGGATAGCCGACCCGACCGCCGGAACCCTGGACATCCTCGGGCGCGCAGGGCGCGGCTTCCGGTTGGTCCGACGCCTGGTCGTCGCCGGCAGCCCGGTCGACGTCGACTTCGGCGTCGCTTCCGTACGCCTGGACGCCGCGCAGCTGCTCGCGTAGCCCCGCTGGCGAGGCGGGGACTCCGCGCTGTCCGGACAGGCGGCGGCCACGCGACCCGTTCGGCTCGGCCGCCGAGTGGGAGCCGAGGGATCCGATACGGTGCCGGCCGGAGTACGCCACGGGGGGCACCACCATGTCAGAACCACTCGACACCATCCGCCGGGTCAACAGCGACCAGCCGATGACTCTGGAGGAGTTGCAGCGCGCCCGCATCACGCTCGACCGGCACAGTCGCGGCAAGAAGACCGACGTGCTCGAGGCCCGTCGCCGGGTCGGCGAGCGCATCGAGCAGATGACGGGGAGGACGACTGCGGCCGCCGGAGCCTCCGCGGCGGGGAGTGTCCGACACGCGTCGATCCAGGACTCGATCTACTCCGGATCGGTGCGGCCGCCGACCGCACCGAAGTCCGGAGGGAGTCCGGTCGGCGGCTTCATCGTGCTGCTGCTGATCGTGGGCGGCATCGTCTACGGCTGCAGCCGGTCGGGATCGAACGCGTCCGACGCCGGCGGGGCGGACTCCAGTTCCTCGGCCAGCTCGCCGGAGGCCGACGCTGGCGTGGGTCAGGTGTCGCGTGAGGAGTTCGAGGCCGTGGGGCGTACATGGCCGCTGACCGTCGACCGGGGCACGTTGGCCTGCGAGCCGGCCAAGCAGGTCACCTTCACCGCTGGTGGTACGACGTACGCGGCGAACGGCACTGCCTTGTCCGCCGGCGAGTGGCCGGCAATCGACCCGATCTGGGCCGACGACGGCAGTGGGCTCGGGCTGAAGGTCGGCATCGGGGACCTCATCGAGGCCGGCCTCGCGCTCTGCTGAGTAGGGCGAATGAGGGTGACGGGATGGGTCCGTTCCGGGAGCATGACCTACATCCCGCCGTCTGCTCGCCGGCGGGGCTCGCCAGGAGTTGGTCCTAGAACACGCGCTGCTCGGCCGACCTGGCCATTCGGACCAGGTCAGCCGCCGACGACAGGACGACGGATGAGCGCCGTACAGAACCACAAGACCACTTCGACCGAACTCCGCCGCGTCACATCGGCCGATGGCACATCCATCGCCCTAGAGCGGGTCACCGACGGGCCGGCGGTGCTCGTCACGGTCCCGGGCGGACCCAACGGCCGGCGGGCGTGGATGGCCGTTGCGGCGCTGCTGGAGGGAACGCATGCCTGCTGGCTGATGGACCGGCGCGGCAAGGGCGACTCCGGCGACACCGCTCCCTACAGCCTGGAGCGCGAGTATGAAGACGTCGTGGCTGCGGCGAACTCCTTCGATGCGCCGGTCGCCGTCGCCGGTCACTCCACCGGGGCGGTCTGCGCCCTGGGCGCCGCGGCCCGCGGCGCCCAGTTGAGCGGCCTTATCCTGTACGAACCGCCCTGGCCGCACGAGGGCTGGCACCCGCCCACCGCACACGCCGATGAGATGGACGAGCTCATCACCGCGGGCCACGCCGAACGCGCTCTGGAGCGTGGACTGCTCATGGTCGGGCTGACCCCGGCGGCCATCCAGGCGATGCGGGGCGGCCCCGGATGGGCCGAACGGGTCGCCCTCGTCCACACCTGGCCCCGGGAGATCCGCGAGGTCGCCCTGCTCTCACCCGACCTCTCACCGATGCGGCGGATCGTCGCCCCGGCGCTCCTCCTCGACGGCGAAGCCAGCCCCGCGCACCATCGCCGAGCGACCGCTGCGATCGCCGCAGCCCTGCCCACCTCGACCGTGACCGACCTGCCCGGTCAGGGCCACACCGCCTTGCAGCTGGCGCCACAACTTGTGGCCGACGCAATCCGGCTCTTCCTGGCTCCTGTCACGTGATGAGCAGTCGGCCGGTGTCAGACGGACCCATCCATCACCTTCAGTAGTCGTACTCCGGTCATCGTGAGCGCAGCTGCGCCAGCCGGGCCTCCGCCTCCGTGCTCGCCACTGGGCGGCCGCGGCGCCGATAGGCGTCGGCTTGCTCGACGGTCAGCAGGTCGGGGCGGAGCTCGGCGACCCGGTCGAGGACGGCGGCGGTGACGATGTGGATGGGGGCGTCCTCGCTGATGACGATGTCGGCGGCGGTCAGCGGGCGCAGCGCCGCCTCTCGGACCCGGATCACCGTGTAGCCGGCCTCGGTCAGCAGGGCGGTCTTCTCGCGGTCCCGCTGCTCCTTGTCCTCGCCGGCATGCCAGTACTCGCCGTCGTACTCCAGGATCAGGCGGCGCTGCCGGTCGAGGATGTCCGCTTCCAGGGCCCGCCGTCCGGGGAGTGCGACGCGGCGGTCCTCGACGTCGAGATCGGGGAAGACCGCGGCGAGCTCCGCGGCGAGGCGGACCTCCCGGATCGACACCGCGACCACCGCGCACGACGGGCAGCCGCGGCCCTTGACCCGGTTGACGCCGGTGGCCTCCCACCGGTGGTCGGGGTTGTCCCGGCAGATCCACCACAACTTGCGGTTCGTACCGGCGACGATCTGCTCGGGGGTCAGGCCGTTCGCGGCGACGTCGAGTTGGGCGGCGAGCTCGGGGTGGTTGGCCAGGCTGTTGGTGGTCGAGACCTGCAGGCCGGCGCAGGCCGGGCAGCCGGACCGCATGCGCACCCGGCTGTCGCCGGATGCGGCCCAGCGGTGGTCGGGGGCGACCGGGCAGATCCATCGCAGCTTCTCGGGGGTGCCGGCCACGATCTGGTCGGGGGTGCGGCCGCCGTTCGCGGCGACGTCGAACTGGGCGGCGAGGTGGGGGTGGTTGGCCAGGCTGTTGGTGGTCGACACCTGCCGTCCGAAGCAGGCCGGACACCCCGTGCCTGCGACCCGTGCCGCGCCCCGGGCCCGCCAACGGTGGTCGGGCGCGACGGGGCACGCCCAACACAGGAGCGCGCTCGTCGTGGCAACGACCTGGTCGGGCGTCATGCCGTTGGCGGTGACGTCGAACTCCTCAGCCAGCTCAGGGAAGCGGGCAGCCAGGCTGTTGGTGATCGACGGCTGACGTCCGGCGCAGGCCGGGCAGCCGCTGTTCTTCCGCACGCGGTCGTAGCCCTTCGCCTGCCAGCGGTGGTCGTCGGCGACCGGGCAGGTCCACCACAGCTTCTCGTCGGTGGTGGCGACGATCTCCTCGGGGGTGCGGCCGCCGTTGGCCGCGGCGTCGAACTGCGCGGCGACCTTCGGGTGCCGGGCCAGGTTGTTGGTGATCGACGGCTGCAGGCCGGCGCATGCGGGGCAGCCGGTGCCGCCGCGGACACGGTTGAGGCCGGTGGCCTGCCAGCGGTGGTCGTCGCCCTGGGGGCATGCCCACCACAGCTTCACTTGCGTCGTGGCCAGCACCGCGGTCGTGGGGCGGCCGCCGTTGGCCTCGACGTCGTACTGCGCGGCCACCTCCGGATAGGCGGCCAGGCTGTTGCTCAGCGTCACCTGCCGGCCGATGCAGGCGGGGCAGCCCGCGCCGGCGACCCGCTCGGCGACCGGCGCCTGCCACCGGTGGTCTTCGGCGGCCGGGCAGGCCCACCAGAACCTCTTGTACGTGCCGGCGAGCACCTGGGCGGGGGTGATGCCACCGTTGGCCGCGGCGTCGAACTCGGCGGCCACCTCCGGGTGGCGGGCCAGGCTGTTGGTGACCGACAGCTGCTGACCCTTGCAGGCCGGGCAGCCGGTGCCACGAACGCGGTTGGCGCCCGAGGCCCGCCAGCGGTGGTCGGGCGCCACCGAACATGCCCACGACAGCTTCTCCGGGGTGCCGGCGTTGATCTGGTCGGGGGTGCGGCCGCCGTTGGCCGCGACGTCGAACTGCGCGGCCAGTTCCGGGTGGTCGGCGACGGTGCCGTGCTTCCAGCCGCGCCGGCCGGTCAGCGGGGCCTTCCGGCCGTGTCGGCGCTCTGCTACTCCCATGTGCCTCTCCATACTGGCCGGGACTGACAGTTCGACCCGGTTGACCGCACGGGGGTCGCATCCATCGACCTACAGTCCGAGCATGGCCAGCAGCGACCTCGACGCCTTCGACGCCGCTTGGCGCTACCTGGAGACCCTCGCCCGGGAGGGCACCGGGGCGCGGGACACCGACGCCGCCTTTGCGGAACTGCGTCGCCGTGGCGAGATCAGCGACCGGGAGCACAGCCAGCTCGACGGTGCACGCAAGATCCGCAACGCGCTAGCCCACAGCACCTCTCTGCCCGGCAACGTGCCGCTCGCGGTGCCCACCGGCGCGCTGGTCGAGCTGCTGCGCATCGTCAGCAGCCGCCTGAGCCACCAGCCGCCCAGGATCGGTGAGCTCGCCGTTCCGGCGCACCAGGTCACAGCGGACATGCCGGTCCAGGCCGCACTGCAGGACCTCATCGCCCGCGACTTCAGCCAGGCGCCCTACAAGACGCCCGACGGCGACTGGCAGCTGTTCACCGCCGAGCAGGTGGCGCGCTGGCTGGCGTTGCACGACGACGGCCCGGTGACCTTCACCGGTACGACCGTCGCCGACCTGGCCGAGTTCGGGCCGGCCGCACCCGCCGGAGAGGTCAAGCCGACCACCTCGACGCAGGCCGCCGTCGACCTGCTCGTCGAGGCCCTCGGTGACCACGCCTCCGGGGTCGTACCGGTGCTGCTCGTGCGAGACCGCAAGAACCCCGGCGACCTCGGGCTGTTCACCCCGGCTGACCTTCCCCGCGCTCAGCCGTTGATACGTCCAATTACCGCCGCGGCAATGGCGCCGTGAACTGCACGCACCAGCCCTGACGACGCTAGGTCCGCCCCGGCGAGCGGACCCGCGGCCCGCCCGCCGACCGGTACGATCCCGAGAAGCGTGGTCCGCGGTAGCGCACACCAACTGTCCGCGCAGTCCGACAGCGGCCACCTCGACCGGGACTCACGGTCGTCGGTGTGAGAACCACAACCGCCACCATGCCCACCATCACCCCAGCCACCTGCGACTCCGTCCGCGTCGACGCTGACCCGAAGCAGTTCAAGCTGAGCGCAGAACATCTCGCCGTGCTGGCGCACATGCCCATCCCCCAGGCCTGGCGGTTCTGCCTGCGCAGGCGGCGCGACATCTTCACCCCCGACTTCGCCACCTTCGCGGTCGGCGTGGCCCGCATGGGCGTCGCTGCCTACGCCGACCTGATGACCAGCGCCCCACAGCCCGCGGCTGACGTCGAAGCGTGGATGCTCAGGCGAGGGCTTCGGCAGAACTGACCCGCGTCACCGGCGTACCCCTCGAAGGACCTGGGTCCAGCACTTGCCCGAGCCCGAGTCCCGGGGATACCGCGCGGATGCGGTGCCCTGGCGGGCGCGCCGGTCGGCCGGAGCGCACCGCCGGCCACGGCCCGCGCACGTCCTCATTCTGGCTGGTCCCGTCGGAGGCGTCACCGTGCGGACTGTGGGCTGAGCTATCAGTCCGTCGGGGTCGACAGGGCCGAGGCTTACGGGTCTCGGGCACCTCGGTGGGGCAGTTGGGACAAGAGGGCCGTCCTCGCCCAGTTCGTGCACGGACCTGTCTCGTTGGTCGCTTACGCTCGCGCCGACGAGGTGGCCACTCCGGGCGGCGCGCGGCGCGCGCCGGAGGACGAGGCCGACGACTGCAGCACACCGGAGGCATGACATGGCACGCAGGCGCGGCTTCTTCGCCGAGATGGCCCATCAGGCGGCGGTCGCCGACAAGAACCGTCAGCGCGCTCAGGCCGCAGCGGTGCGGGCTCAGGCGCAGCGGCAGCGGGAGGCCGAGCGGGCGCAGCGGCAGTACGAGCAGGCCGTGCGCGCAGCCGACCGCCAGTCGGCACACGAGGCGAAGATGGCTGAGGCCGAGCGGCAGCGGTTCCACCGGGAGGCCCAGGAGGCCGAGGTCGAGCGCCTCAACGGCGAGCTCGCGCTGCAGCTGGCCGACATCGACAACGTGCTGACCGCCACCCTCGACGTCGACGACTACGTCGACCTTGAGCGGCTCCGCTCGGTCGCCGACCATCCGCCCTTCGCCTCGCAGCACAGCTCCCCGGTTCCGCCGTCGGCGCCGATCCCGGTGCCGGAGGAGCCGGTGTTCGTCGAGCCCGAGGCGCCCCGCGGCGTGGGTGCAGTGTTCGGTGGCAAGAAGAAGCACGCCGAGGCCGTCGCCGCCGCGCACGCCGAGTTCGCGCAGGTGCACGCGGCCTGGCAGCGGGCCGCGGCGGCGGTGCCGATGCAGCAGCTGGCACAGCTGTCGCAGCACAAGCAGGCCGAGGACGCTCGTCAGGCGGCACTGGCCGCCGACCGGGCCCGGTACGACGCGGAGTGCGCGCTGCGGCAGCGGGAAGCCGAGGAGTCCAACGCCTCCCTCGACGAGCTCATCCGCGACCTCCAGCGCGGCACACCCGAGGCCATCGAGGAGTACCTGGGCATCGTGTTCGGCAACTCCGTCTACCCGGCTGAGTGGCCGTGGCCGCCGGCGTACACCTACGACGCCGACACCCGCGAGCTGACCATCGAGCTGGAGTTCCCCGCGCCGGGCGACCTGCCGACGGAGCGGGCGTACAAGTACGTGCGCGCCAGCGACGAGATCACCTCGACCACGCAGACGCAGAAGGAGCAGAAGGAGCGGTACGCCGCCCTGGTCAACAACATGACGCTGCGGACCCTGCACGAGGTGTGGGAGGCCGACCGCGGCGGCAAGGTCGCGAGCATCTCCCTGGTCGGAGCGGTCGCCCACGTCGACCCAGCCACCGGCAAGGACACCGCGACGCCGCTGATCGCCGTCGCCGTCGACCGGGCCACCTTTGAAGAACTCGACCTGCGCCGCGTCGCGCCAGCCGAGACGCTGCGCCACCTGGGCGCGGTCGTGTCGAAGAACCCGCACGCGCTGACCCCGATCAAGCTCACCGCCGGCGTCCGCGCCCACTGACCGCCCCCGCGCAGCAAGGCATCCCCGTGAACGGCTTCCGCTTCAACACCCCACCCGGCTGGCCGACTCCTCCGGCCGGCTGGATGCCGCCGGAGGGCTGGGTTCCCGACCCCAGCTGGCCGTCAGCCCCGTCCGGGTGGGCGTTCTGGGTGCCTGATGAGACCCCCGCCGCGCCGCAGCCGCCCGCCCCGACCCCCGCGGCCCCGACGCCCGTGGCCGCGGCTCCGGAGGTGCCGGCTCCAGCGGCGCCTCCCGCCGCGACTGCCGGGCCCACGCCGATGGGCGCAGCCCGGCACGCCGCCTCCGACCAGGCCGACGAAACCGTCCTCATCCGCTCCACCGGCTCGCAGCCGCCTCCGCCCGGGCTGACCGCGCGGATCCGCGAGCTGGAAGCGGAGGTCGGCACGCTGCGGTCGCAGCTGGACGAAGCCGCACAGCGCGCCTCACGGCAGCGGCCACCCGGTGACGACGACTTCGTCGAGCTCGACGACGCACGCCTACTGCAGCAGGTCGGCATCTACCACTACCACCACCCGCTGGAAAACGCCGACGCCTATCGCGACCGGCTGGCGGCGCTGCGCGAGCAAGTCAAGGAGATGGTCAAGGAAGGCAGGGCGATCGAGGCCTCCGACCGGTTCTCCTTCAACAACTCCCTCGCGGCCGGCCGACGGATGACCGCCGACTTTTCCAAGCTGATGCTGCGGGCGTACAACGCCGAGGCCGACAACTGCATCCGCGCCCTCCGCGCCGGCGCACTCACTGCAGCGACCAAGCGCCTGGAGACCGCGGCGGGCACCATTGCCCGACTGGGCAAGATGATGGAGATGCGCGTCTCTCCGGAGTACCACGCGGTGCGCATCACCGAACTGGAGCTGACCGCCGACTACCTGTTCAAGCAGCAGGAGGAGCGCGAGGCCGCCCGCGAGGAACGGGAGCGGCTACGCGAGGAGCGCAAGGCCGAGGCCGAGCTCGCGGCCCAGCGGGAGAAGCTGGATAAGGAACGCACGCACTACACGAACACCCTGGCCGCGCTGCGTGCGCAAGGGGCGACGGCCGAGGTCGCCGAGCTGGAGGGCCGCCTGGCCGAGATCGACGTGGCCATCGCCGAGAACGACTTTCGCGCCGCGAACATCCGTGCCGGCTACGTGTACGTCATCAGCAACGTCGGGGCGTTCGGCAAGTCGGTCGTGAAGATCGGCATGACCCGGCGGCTGGAACCGATGGACCGGGTTCGCGAGCTTGGCGACGCGTCGGTGCCCTTCCCGTTCGACGTCCACGCGCTGTACTTCTCCGACGACGCGGTCACGTTGGAGAACGAGTTGCACAACGCGTTCGGGGCCCGGCGGCTCAACCATGCCAATCCGCGGCGGGAGTTCTTCTTCGCCACCCCCGATGAGGTTCGCGACGTGCTCGCCGAGAAGGTCGGCAACCTGCTGGAGTACGCGGCCACACCCGAGGCGGAGCAGTACTACCAGAGCCTGTCGAGTTGGCCGGACGGCGTCCGCGGCGAGCCAGCGCGCTGACCATTCAGCGGCGTAGCGCTCGACGACTCCAGGACTCGGGCCTGAACCGAGTTCCTACGCCCGTGGCTGCGTGCGGCGGCGGCGAACTACCCCGGGGTGGCGGGGCCGTCTGCGTGCGCAAGCGCCGCGACCTCCTCACCTCAGACTTCGCGACCTCCGTGTGCGCTGTGGCCCGGATGGGAGTTCGGGCCATCCGCTGACCTGCGAGCCGCTGCCTCGTCCGCCGGAGCCGACGCCGAGGCATGGCCGCCTGCGGGGCGGCCTCCTGCGGGACTGACCCGCGCGTCCGGGTGAACAACGCCGAAGACCCCGGGTCCGGCACGAAGCCGAGCCCGGGGTCCCCGGTGCACCCGGGGGTGCGACGCCCTGACGGGCGCGGCGATCGGCCGAAGCCCACCGCAGTCAAGGGTCGGAACGCCGTCCGACGTCCGATCGAGATCACCGTAAGGCCGACGTCGTGCGACTGCCCCCGTCGCCGGATCGGCATCACTCTCCCGAGGGGGCGCCCGGTTCAAAGGCGTGGCTGCGCTCGATGGCGGTCGACGTCGCTCGCGGCACCGCGCCTACGCCTGTCAGATTGCGCAACGGGCCGTTGCGCGACCTCGGGACCGCGGCGGCTGGTGGCGCAGGGAAATCATCGCTTGCGGCCCGACCTGGGCCACAGCCCGGGAGCGAAACGGCCTGGGGCCTCGGGCACCTCGCCGGCGTGGTCAGCTCTGCTTGACTTCGGCAGCGAGCGTTGCTCTGGCTGGGGAATCCTTTGGGAGCGCGCTCCGTGTCAACGAGGCCGGCGAGGCGGTGACGCTGCCTCAACGTGCGGCGCTGAGGCGGTGCCGCCTTCGTGCCGCCAGGGCGGCCAGCGCTGTGCCGGCGAGGGCACAGGCGATGATGACCCAGATGCGCAGCGCGATGTCGGTGGCGTCGAAGTAGACGGTGCTGCGCAGCGCGTCGACGCCGGCGCCGTTGGGCAGCCAGGGCCCGATGGTGCGCCAGAACGGCGGCAGGAGCGGGTAGGGGTACGCGCCGCCGGCGGGAGGGGTTGCCGAGGATGACGAAGAGCAGGATGGTCGCTGCGATCCCGAAGATGCCGAACAGGATCTGGAACGCCATCGTCACCGTCGCCGCGGTGAGCACCAGCAGGGTGGCGAGTCCGAAGATGGCGGCGAAGTGGCCAGTGAGCGCGCCGAGGACGGCCCCACGATGATCGCGATACCGAGGCCGACGAACAGCGCGTAGGGCACGATGGCGCCGAGTCGCCACAGGGTGCGGCGGAGGTGGCCGGGCGGGCGCGCTTCGCCATGCCGAGCACGGCGGCGAGTAGGTCCCGGGTGGGCAGGCCTGCGCGAGAGGACCGTCAGTCGGTCACTTCGCGGCGGTCGAGGCGTACTTCCTCATCGTCGAGGCGCGTCTGGACCTGCCGGAGCACGATGTCGTCGATGCGGCCCTCGTCGCGGAGGGCGACCACGGTGGCGCGCTTGTGGGCGAGGACTGCCAGGCGCAGCGCCATCTCCTGCTGGTCGTGACGTACTGCCTCCCCTTCTCCGCCGTCCTGACCGTCGGCGCGCAGCACACGCAGGTGCTGGTCGTACTCCTGCTGCATGCGCTGCGCGACTTCCGGATCGACGCCGAGGTCGGCGCCCAGCTGGGGGATGGCGGCGAGGGCAGCTTCGGTGGCGTGGGTCTGGGCGAGGTGCCGTTCCTGCTCGACGGAGGTGTCGGGGGCCAGCCGCGCCCAGCGCACGATCTCGGGCAGGAGGAGCGCCTGGACGAGAGTGACGACGATGACCCCGGCGGTGACGAACACGATCAGGTCCCGGCCGGGGAACGGCTCCCCCGAGTTCTGCGTCGGTGGGACCGCCAGCGCCAGGGCGAGGGAAACCGCACCGCGGAACCCGGCCACGGCCATGACCACGCGCGGTCGGGACCCGACCCGGCGCGCTCGCTGCTGAGGTCGCCGGTCCAGCGCCCGGATCAGGTACGGGGTGGTGAACAGCCAGGCGAACCTGGATGCGATGACCACCGCGGAGACCGCTACGACGGCGATCACGCCGCGGAGGAGGTCGACGCTGGTCAGGTTCCGCGCGGCAGCCTGTACCTCCAGTCCGACCAGGATGAACAGGGCTCCGTTGAGCGCGAAGGTGGCCAGTGACCAGAACGCGGCGGTCTGCTGGCGGGTGTCCGGTCGCCCCTCCCGTGGCGCAATCTGGCTCATGACGAGACCGCACACCACCACGGCGAGCACCCCGGAGGCGTGCCCCAGCTCGGCGAGCAGGTAGGCGAGGAACGGGGTGACCAGAACGGCCACGTTCTCCTGCAGCGGGTCCTCGAGCCGGCGGCGCACCTGAACCGCCAGCCAGGCAGCCACCAGCCCGGCGAGGATCCCACCGCCGTAGGAGAGCACGAACAGCCCGGACACGTGCGGCAGGCTGAGCTCCTCGTCGCCGACGGTGAAGCCGACGGCCAGGCCGTAGACGACCAGGGCGGTGCCGTCGTTGATCAGGCTCTCGGCCCGCAGCATGGTGACCATGCGGCGCGGCAGCGCACGGGCCAGCACGCCGACTGCGGTCGCGTCGGTCGGCGCCACCGCGGCCCCGAGCACCCAGGCCGGCCCCCACGGCATCCCCAGACCGTGCGCGACCCCGGCCACCGCGCCTGCGGTGGCGACGACCAGCACAGTGCTCAGCAGCGCGATCGGACGCAGGTTGCTGCGGATCTCCCGCAGCGACGTGGTGAGGCTCTCCCAGTACAGCAGCGCCGGGAGGAACAGCAGCAGCATCGTCTCCGGCGGCAGGTGGACCTCCCGCAGCGCGGGGATGAACCCCAGCAGTACGCCGCTGGTCAGGAGCAGCACAGGCGGAGCGATCCGGAGGCGGCGTGCGAGTACGCCGCAGGCCAGGATGACGACGCCGAGAACGACGACCAGTTCCAGGCCCAGCAGGTCGTGCATGGTCACTCCTCCCCGGCCGTTCCCAGCGACGGATCAGTGGTCGACGGCCACCGGCCGGGCTGCTGCTCCGGGCTGGGACTGGGACTGGGGTGCGGGGTTGCGGGCTGCGGTCAGGGTGATGGCGCAGGCCAGTGCGGCGAGGACGCCGTACCCGATGGCGATGGTGAACAGGCTCAGTGTGTGCGAGAGCTGGCCGGCGATCAGGCCGGGGACCGCCGCGCCGCTGTAGGAGATGAGGTAGACGGCGGCGAGCAGGCCGGCCCGATCGGCCGGTCCGGCGTGGGCCAGCAGCGCGCGCATGCTGCCGGTCATGGTGGCGCCCTGCGCGAGGCCAGCCACCGCGCTGGCCACCAGGAGCAGTGGAACGGTGCCCAGCCGCAGCGAGACGAGGATGACGGCCACCGCGAGCACGTAGAGCACCATGCCGGCGCGCTGCGCGGTGGCGGGAGCGAACCGGCCGGCCAGCGGACCGCCGATGGCGCTGGGCGCCATCAGGGAGGCGAAGACCCCGGCGGCGACCAGGGCGTTGGTCGTGCCCAGTTGATCGGCGGCGACGGTGGGCCCGAACGCCTGGTAGAAGCCGGCCAACGCCCAGGTCGCCACGAAGGTGGCGCTGGCGACGGGAAGGAATCGGCGGGCTCCGGCCGGGATGCGCACCTGCGGGCGCAGCGAGGAAACAGCCCCCGGGGCGCGGACGACGGTCTCCGCGCCGGCCAGCACCACGACGGCGCAGAGCGCGAGCAGGACGACGACCAGTAGGTAGATCAGTGTGCGGGGTGCGGGTTCGTACTCAGCGAGCGCGCCGGAACCGAGTGCGCCCAGGGTCAGGCCGATCATGGGCGCGCCGGCGGTGACCGTGGCGGCCAGCCACCGAGGTGAGGCCGGTGCGGTGTCGACGACGTAGGCGGCCACGGCGCTGGAGGCCAGCCCGCAAGCCAGGCCCTGCAGGACCCGCCCGGTGATCAGGGTGCCGGTGCCGTGCACCTCGATGAGGACCAGGCAGCCGGCGGCGGCCAGGACGAGGGCGGCCAGGGTGACCGGGCGCCGACCGAGGTGGTTGGACAGCCGGCCGAGCACGAGCAAGGCCAGCACTGCACCGGCGAAGTAGGCGACCGCGGTCAGTGAGAGGTCCGCGGCGGTGAGCCCGTCGACACGGCGGTAGCTCTCGTACAGCGGGATCGGGCTACCCGAGGCGGCGAACACCGCCACCAGGGACGTCGACGCCCCGACGAAGCCGAGTGTGCGCGACGGTGGGAATGGCATGCGGGACTTCCTGCGACGGGACGTGGACGGGAGCGGGGGCTCGGCGGTCACCGGTGCCGGCGACCGCCGAGCGGTGGGCTACTTCTGGTTCGCGGTGTCGTATGCCTCGTCGTCCACCGGCTCGAGCCAGGTGGTGGGGTCGCCGCCGTCCGAGCGCTTCTCGAGGATGGAGAAGTGGCTCATGAAGGTGTTGGCGGCCGCGCCGTGCCAGTGCTCCTCGTCCGGGGGGCAGATGAGGGTGTCGCCGGCGCGCACTCGGACGACCTGGCCGTCACGGGTGCCGACCAGGCCGACGCCCTCGGTGACGTGCAGGGTCTGACCGACAGCGTGTCGGTGCCAGTTGGAGCGCGCGCCGGGGGTGAACCGGACGAGGGAGACGTTCATCCGGGACGGGTCCTGGCCGTCGTAGATCATCGTGAGGTAGACGTCGCCGGTGAAGCGTTGCGCGGGCGCTTGGGCGGTGGGTCCGACGGGCTTGAGTTCCATGTTGGGCTCCTCGAATGTGGTGTGGGGTGGTCAGACGGTCAGCAGGGTCTTGATGGCGCGGCGCTCGTCCATCGCCCGGTAGCCCTCAGCGGCCTGGTTGAGCGGGAGGCTGAGGTCGAAGACCTTGCCCGGGTCGATGGCCCGGCTGGTGATCAGCCCGATCAGCTCGGGCAGGAAGCGGCGCACCGGGGCGGGGCCGCCGTGCAGGTGCACAGCGGAGAAGAAGAGCTCGTCACCGGGCAGGGCCACGTCGTGGGAGACCCCGACGTAGCCGACGTGCCCACCGGGCCGTGTGGCCCGGATCGCCTGCATCATCGACTCCTGGGTGCCCACGGCCTCGAT
Organism: Geodermatophilaceae bacterium URHA0031; assembly: GCA_000620205.1. GTDB lineage: Bacteria > Actinomycetota > Actinomycetes > Mycobacteriales > Geodermatophilaceae > Modestobacter. Next base: position 43,489 of record JHVP01000005.1, read on the forward strand.
CACCGAGTGCGCACCCAGGCCGTTGGTGAGCTCCTTGACCTCGGCCACGCCCTCGTCGCCGCGGGTGGTGACGATGTCGGTGGCGCCGAACTCGCGGGCCAGGGCCTGGCGGGACTCGTGCCGGCTGAAGGCGATGATCCGCTCGGCACCCAGCTGCGTGGCGGCGAGCACGCCGAGCAGGCCGACGGCGCCGTCACCGACGACGGCGACGGTCTTGCCCGGCTGCACGTCGGCGGCGACGGCGGCGAACCAGCCGGTGCCCAGCACGTCGGAGGCGGCCAGCAGCGACGGGACGAGGTCGTCCGACGGCAGCTCGGGGGTGGCCACCAGGGTGCCGTCGGCCAGCGGGACGCGGGCGTACTCGGCCTGGGTGCCGATGGTGCCCATCAGCTCGGCGTGCACGCAGCGGGACTGGTGCCCGGCGCGGCAGATCTCGCAGGTGTTGTCCGAGGCGAAGAAGGAGCCGACGACGAACTGGCCGGCCTTGAGGGTGGAGACGTCGCTGCCGACCTCTTCGACGATGCCGACGTACTCGTGGCCCATCGGGGCCGGGCCGTCGACGGTCTCGATGCCGCGGTAGGGCCACAGGTCCGACCCGCAGACGCAGGTGGCGGCCAGCCTGATGATCGCGTCGGTCGGCTGCTCGATCGTCGGGTCGGGTCGCTGCTCGACGCGGATGTCGCCGGGCGCGTGGAGGACTGCTCCTCGCATGGTGGTGCTCCTCAACTGATGTGTCCGGCCCGAGGTCCGGGCCGCGTAGACGTGTGGTGGTGGGCGGGGGTCAGGCGCCGCGGAAGACCTGCTTCGCCACGGCCATCGCGGAGAAGGCCTTCGGCCAGCCGGCGTAGAACGCCAGGTGGGTGATCACCTCGGTGAGCTCTTCCTCAGTCGCGCCGTTGTCCTTCGCGTACTGCAGGTGGAAGGTGAGCTGCTCGGCGTTGCCGCCGGTGAGCAGCGCGGCGACCGTGACCAGGCTGCGGTCGCGCGGCGACAGCTGCGGGCGCTTCCACACCTCGCCGAACAGCACGTCGTCGGTGAAGTGCACCAGCCCCGGGGCGAAGTCGCCGAACATCTTCTCGGCGCCCGAGGGCTCCAGCTCGTCTGCCATGTCCGAGTTCCTCTCGATCTACGGGCGGTCGGTGACCGCCTTCGCAGTCCAGAGAACGCCGGTTCACGGTGACCTGGGAGAGCCTGTGCAGAGGGGGTACTGGCAAGGACCCCCAGAGCCCGGCCGACGGCCGTCGGCCACGTGCGGTCGGGCTTCCCGGCGATGCCGGCTAGGAAGCGACGGCGATGGTTACCGGGACGTCGCCGGTGGCGGCGGCGAGATGGTCGGTCCCGGTCTGCAGCCGGCCGAAGACGATGAGCCCCTGTGCGTAGCCCGACGCGCGGTAGAAGATCGCCAGGTTGCCCCAGGGGGCGTAGAAGGCGATGTCGCCGGCGTCCGCAGCGGCTGCCGTCGGGGCATTCGCCGTCGACAGCCGCGAGGGCAGGTCGCTGATCTTCTCCGTGCCTGCGAAGTCCTTCAGCGTCAGGTTCAGCGGCAGGAGGGCGGCGAAGTCCCGGCCGGCGGGCGTGTCGCGCAGGGTGGCGCGGTGCGCGGTGCTCCCGACCGTCAGGGAGATGTGCAGATCCCCAGACTCGGGCTGCTGGCGCTGACCGTCCGGTGCCGGCCCAGGGTCGACGGTCACCGTGGAACGACCCGCACGGTCGCGGCGCGGGCGCCGGAGGCGACCATCGGCGCCAGGTACGGGCTGTCGGCGTACTTGGCGCGGTAGGCGGCGTCTATGCCGTCCTGAACGCCATCGTCGACCGGCTCGAAGCCGACCTCCTGGTCGAGGCCGGCGACCCGGACGCGCCCGGCGCGCTGGCTCAGTGCCGCCTGGTGCCAGCGGGAGGAGGTGCCGTTGTAGGCGCGCACGTAGACGTCGCCGTCGACGACGACCGACCAGATCCACGTGAGAGTGCCCGGTGTCGTGCCATCGGTGCGGAAGGGCGCGATGTGGAAGTCGTCGGCCTCGCCGATGCGGTGCAGGTCTTCCTGCGACCAGGTGGTCATGTCTGCTCCTCTCAGGTCGCGGCGCCCGGGACGGGGACCGCGCCGACCTCCAGCGAACGCGCGGGAGGCCGGTGATGGGAGTGCCTGGCAAGAGGGGGTACTGACAGAGGCACCCCAACCGCCGATGACCGGACCTAGCGTGGAGACATGGACATCCCTGGCAAGGAGCTCGGCGCATTCCTGGCGAGCCGGCGGGCGAAGATCACCCCGCAGCAGGCGGGGCTGCCCACGTTCGGCGGCAACCGGCGGGTGCCCGGCCTGCGCCGGGAGGAACTGGCACTGCTGGCCGGCGTCTCCGTGGAGTACCTGACCCGGGTCGAACGGGGCAGTGCCGACGGGGTCTCCGACAGCGTGCTGGACGCGCTGTCCCGGGCGCTGCAGCTGGACGAGGCCGAGACCTCGCACCTGTCCGACCTGGCCCGCGCCACCCGCAGTGGCACCCGGGAGCCGCGTCGCCGCGTCCAGTCACAGGTGCGGCCCAGCATCCAGCGCATCCTGGACTCGATGGGCACCACGCCCGCGTTCGTCCGCAACGGTCGCCTGGACCTGGTGGCCATCAACCCGCTGGGTCGGGCCCTGTACGCGCCGGCGTTCGACGACCCGGTGCGGCCGGCGAACCTGGCCCGGTTCTGCTTCCTCAGCCCTCGGGCCGGCGAGCTGTACCCCAACTGGGACGACGCCGCCGACACCTCTGTCGCGCTGCTGCGCACCGAGGCCGGCCGCGACCCGCACAACAAGGCGCTGTCCGCGCTCGTCGGAGAACTGAGCACCCGTAGCCGCGAGTTCGCCACCCGCTGGGCCCGGCATGACGTGCGGTTGCACAGCACCGGGGTCAAGCGGTTCACCCACCCGGTCGTCGGTGAGCTGGCGCTGGCCTTCGACGCGATGGAACTGCCGGCCGAACGCGGCCTGACACTCACTGCCTACAGCGCCGAGCCGGGCACGCCCGCGGAGGAGAAGCTGCGTCTGCTGGCCAGCTGGTCGGCCACGGTCGACCAGGCCGAGACGACACCGGTGAACGACCGCGCCTGACCAGGACGCCCGCCGCACGCCGTCGGCCCTTACCAGGGTGCCCACGACGGCCACAGCCCCAGGTCGGGAGCGCATCCGCTGGGCCCGGGCTCTGCGACGGCACGACCGACCTCTCACCGCCGATTCCTGGAGGACTCAGTGAGCAGCACCATGCGCGCCTACGTCAGCGGCGAGAACACACCGCTGACCCTGACAGACCGGCCGGTCCCCACCCCGGGCCACGACGAGGTCCTCATCCGTACCCGGGCGGCTGCTCTCAACAACAGCGACCTCACCCCCTCGGGCGACGATCACGTCGCGGGCTTCGAGTTCGCCGGCGACATCATCGAGGTCGGCGCCGACGCACCGGCACAGCTGCGCGGCGCACGCGTCATGGGTATCGCCTCCGGCGCCCTCGCCGAGATCGTGGTCGCCCACCACCGCCACGTCGTCGTCGTGCCCGAGACCGTGTCCTACGAGGAGGCAGCCACCCTCCCCACCGCGCTGGCCACCGAACACGGCGCGCTCACCCTGGGCGAAGTCGGCCCGGCCACATCGGTCTTGATCACCGCCGCCAGCTCGGGCATCGGCGTCGTCGGGGTCCAGCTGGCCGCGCTCCTCGGCGCGTCGACCATCGTGGCGACCACGCGGTCGCCGCAGAAGCGCTCCCTGCTCGAGCAGCTCGGCGCCAACGCCGTCGTGGTCACCACCGGCGACGGCGACCTGGCGGCCGAGGTGAGGGCTGCCACGGGCGGCGACGGAGCCCGCGTGGTGCTCGACCACATCGGTGGAGACGCCCTGGCCGACGCGGTCGGTGCCGCATCCGACGGCGGGAACGTGATCAGCGTCGGGCGCCTCGGCGGAGCCCGGGGCAGCCTCGATCTGTTCACCCTCGCCCGCCGCCATGTCACGCTGCGGTCGGTGTCCTACGGACTGACCCCGCCCTCGGTCCTCGGCGACCTGTTCGACGGCCTGACCCCGGCAGTCCTGCCTGCAATCGCCGACAGGCGGATTCGCGCGGTCATCGACAGCGCCTACGCCTTCGACGACGCGCACACGGCCCTGGAGCGGCTCGCCTCCGGCCAGGCCGCGGGCAAGGTCGCGCTGAACCTGGACTGATCACCCTCGGACCGGGCCACGCCGGTCACGCCGCGCCGCCCGGGCTGCTGCCTGACCGGGGAGTGAACATCGCCGCCCGATGAGAGGATCAACCGATGGAACTGGCCGCTTTCCTCGACCATGTGAAGCGCGGAGCGCTCATCGAGGGTGGCTCAGAGCATCACGCCTTCATGCACCGAGCGGCGCAGGAGGCCCTGTGCGTGATCGCCGAGCTCAACGCCGAGTACCGCGAACCCGAGGAGGTGCGCGCGCTGCTGTCCCGGCTGACCGGCAGGGACGTCGCCGAGTCGGTGACGGTGTTCCCGCCGTTCTACTCCGAGTTCGGCAAGAACCTGGCGCTGGGTGAAGGCGTGTTCATCAACCAGGGTTGCCGCTTCCAGGACACCGGCGGCATCACCATCGGGGACGGCACCCTCATCGGCCACGGAAGCACACTGACCACGCTCAACCACGCAGTCGACCCGCGCCGACGAGCGGACATGACCCCCGCGCCCGTGCTGATCGGACGCCAGGTGTGGCTTGGTGCCTCCGTCACGGTCGTGCCCGGCGTGACCATCGGCGACGGTGCCATCGTGGGCGCCGGAGCCGTCGTGACCAAAGACGTACCTGCCAACGCGATCGTCGGGGGCGTCCCGGCCAGGCTCATCCGCACGACCGGCTTCGACGCCTAGCTCAACCTGCCCGGGATCGGGCGGGGCCGGTGCCCCTACTTTCCCACCCAGAACAACGCTTGCTGCCGAACTCAGCTCTGCTTGAGTACGGCTAACAAGGGTGACGGGATGGGTCCATCTTCGACGGTGAATGAAGCCGCAGGACCGCCCCACATACTCGCAGCGTGAACCTCCGCGTCATAGACCCGAGCGCTGATGACGGCGTGGCCCGCGCGCTGCTTGCCGTTCAGCGCACGGCCTATGCCGTGGAGGCGGAGCTGGTGGCCGACGACCGCATCCCGCCGCTGTGGGAGAGCTTGGAAGAGCTGCGGCATGCACCCCTGGTGTGGGTCGGCGCGTTCTGGGATGAGCGCCTGGTCGGTGCCGTGGGCTGGTCGTGGGAGGGGGAAGCCCTCGACGTCGGGCGCCTGGTGGTGTCGCCGGCGGTGCACCGTCGCGGGGTCGGCTCCGCACTGGTCCGTCAGGTTCTCGCACACGCCGGGGCGCGGCCGACGGTCGTCTCCACGGGTCGCGACAACCGGCCTGCCCGAGCCCTCTACGAACGGCTGAGCTTCCAGCGGGTCAATGAGGTGGAGGTCATCCCCGGCCTGTGGGTGACGAACTACCGACACGCGTAGTTCAGCGCGGTCGGGGCCCGGCCACGCCTTGCCGAGGCAGGCGTTCGGCGCGGACCAGATGGACCCATCCATCACCCTTGTCTGCCGTACTCAGCTCTGCTCGAGTTGGGCAGCCGGCAGCCAAGCCTCCAACAGCACCGGCCCGTTGTCACCGGTGACGGTGTACGCCACGCGCCCCTGCCAACCGCCCTCCCGGTGGCGCCACTCCACGAGCAGGCCCGGCCACCTGCCTGGAGCGTCAGGCGGATCGCGCACCCAGCAGTGGCGGGCGCGGCCTTCAGCAGCCAACCCCCGACCGACGGATCTGGTACCGGCCGCCGGAGCCTCCGAGGCCGCCTCCTGCGGTGAGGTCACGCCCGACCGGGCGGCACGCTCGGCGAGCGAGTCCCCGTGCCGTGCCCGGCTCATGCCTCCTGCCACCTGACGATCATCGCATGCACTCGAACGCTTGTTCGATCAGCTAGCGCTGGTCACCATCGCCCCGGGTCGGTCGTCGCCTGTCGACGTCGCGGGGTGGCGGGCGCGATCGGCCCACAGGACGAACGTGGTCGCCGCGATCACCAACGCGACGCCGGGGACGGTCGGGTGCGTGGCAACCCAGACAACGGTGGCCAACCACAGCAGCCGGGCAACGCGGTAAGCCACGAAGATGGCGGTACAGCGAGGGGCGAGCGCAGCCCGCCGCCCTAGCGACGTCGCCGAGCGTGTGCCCACCGGCGGCCTCGCGGATCAGCGCTGACCAGCGGTCGGTTGCGGCGCGGTAGGTCTCCCACGCCGGCAGGTGGCCGGCGGACTGGCGTCCGTGCTCCGCGGTGAGGTCGGCGATGTGCCGGCGTGCGGACCGCCGCGCTGACGCCGCGTCTCGCAGCTCAGCCAGCACTCCGCCCTGCCACTCGGCGTCCACGGAGGCACCGTAGCCGTGAGGCGTCCGCCACCTGGTCAACAGACTGGTTGGCCGACCTCGGTCAGCCGGTGAGCAGCGTCGGCTCCGCCACGCCGCGCGGCAGCCGAGCGCCGAAGGGCGGCGGCTCCGAGCCCGGGAAGCACGACGTCGGCGACTCGTTGCCGCGAAAGCGTTGAGCCGGCGGCCGGGGTTCCGACAGCGGGGATACAGCCAATCCTGCGCCATCATCCAGCGAGAAACCGCGTATCGCTGATGATGGCCTGCGCCCGGCGAGATGTGAGTACGCGCCGACCGCGAGCGGTGCGCCCGTACGGTCACCGGACGGCGCTGCGGACGTGACGGTGCTGCGTTCGTACGGCCAGGCAGAGGTCATCGGTGTGCGCAGGCCCAGCACGAGGACCAACACGGTTAGGGCCAGCAGCGCGCCGCAGGCGACGAAGAGCGCCCGCGTCCCAGATGCGGCCCGCGAGCAGGCGCGGATCCCTGCGGCAGCGTCGTCGCGCCCGTGCTCGCGCGAGTAGCTCAGGGCAGTTCCGAGTGGTCGTCGGCCAACGGAACCTCGCCGGTCACCGGCACGACCGGGCTGCGCCGGAGCTGAGTCAGGAAGCTGCTGTCCTCGTTGAGCTCGTCGGGGGTCATGATCGTCGGGTTGACCTCGCGGCCAACCAGGTCGCCGACCCGCCGGCAGGCGGCGTAGACGGCCACCGGATCAGGTGCGCCGACCACCATGACGTCGATGTCACGAGGCGCCTCGCCCAGCTCACCGCACAGTCGGGCGGCGAAGGACCCGTACAGGAAGGCGGCCTGGACACCGGTGATGTCGCAGAGTTCACCGGCAAGCAGCGGCACCGGGCCCGCGGAGACCAGCAGCAGCTTCCGTACCGGTGCGGTCAGCGGCGAGTCGGGGTTTGGTCGCACGTAGCGGGCCTGCCCGAGCCTGCGCTCGGACAGCAGGCCCGCCTTCAGCAGCCGGCCGACCTCCCGGTGCACCGTGCCGTACGCCAGGCCCGTCCGGCCGGCGAGCTCGTTGAGGTTCAGCTCGTCCGCGCCGGACAAGAACAGCTCGGCCAGCAGCCGGGCCTGCCCGTCCGAGCGGAACAGGGGTGCCGTCAGCGGCGGCGCGGTCCTCACAAGAATGAAGGTTACTGTCCATTAGTGCGAGAGTGAGTACTGCGATGTGGCACTGCTACGTCAACGCTCGTGCCGATCGCAGACGCCCAGACGATGGCGGGGCGGCGCCGTCGCGCAGGTTGGGCCTCGCTGGTCAGGCGTCGCCGATGACCGTCTGCAGGACGCCAGTCGGGGTGCAGGTGAGGACCTCCAGGCCGACGGCTTCTTGCGCCATCCGGTGGCCGGCTGCCAGCAGCTCCCGAACGTCCGTCTGCAGATGCGCCGGGAGCCATTCGACGGCCCGGCGCACCCGGTCCGGTTCCGGCGGAGTGCCAACCAGGTCGCGCTGCCCGTGCCGTAGCAGCAGCCCGTACAGCACTCCGGCTGGAGTCAACGGCGGGAGGCCGAGCTCGGCGGTGAGTCGGTTGGCGGCGGCTGGCATCTCCAGGCCACGGACGTCGAGGTCACCGAAGTACGCCAGCGCGGTCGGCGGGCTGTCGGCGACAGCGGACAGCACCGTGCTGAGGGTGTTGCCGGCGCTGTAGACCACGGCTCCAACCTCGCCGGCGGTGGGCAGCGTCGCGCCGAGGGATTCGTAGGTCGACCAGTTCTCCACCAGAAGCATCACCGGGCCTTCCCCGATGCGCTGCCGGGCCAGCGGAGGGCTGGTGCGCCGCGCGGACAGCAGGTCCAGCGACAGCCGTCCGGCGATGAACAGCCGCCCGCGGCTGAGCGCGTCCAGGGCCTTCTCCTCGCCGGTCAGCTGCAGCGACCGTTCTCGCAGTGGGACGACGAGGCGCGAGCCGCCGTGGCCGAGGAACGCGTTGACCGCGCGCAGCAGGCCCACCTCTCCGGCGCTGGGTCGGTCGGCGGCCAGGAAGGCCGGCACCCAGGACAGTGCCGCGTGCCAGCTCACGGGCGCTCGTGCCGGCTCGGTCGGCCTCTGCGGTGCCGGGCGGTTGACCCACCGTGGCAACGCCGGCCGGGGTGCGGTCTCCCACCCGGTGCCACCGGCAGCCGGCAGGGTGACCTGGCCGGCGTCGACGAGCTCGGTGATCGCGGCGAGCAGCCGCCGGCGGGCGTCGGGTGCACCGTGCAGGGACAGGTCCGCGGCCAACGCGGCCTGCCGCAGCGCCTCGACGGGCACGCGGACCCGGTCGGCGGTGGCGACGACGGCCGCAAGCGCCGTGGCCAGCGGTGACAGTGGCGCGGTCACAGCAGCTTCATCACCGGGTCCTCGCGCCAGATGCGGGTGGTGTCCACCACGCCGGCCGGGTCATCGTCGGCCAGGCGGCGCTCGGCGACACGGACGTACTCGCGGCCGCCGTTGGGGGTGTTCCGCAGCCGGATGATGTTGGGGTACCGGCCGACGGCCTTCATGTCCCCGACGCCGGTGAGGAACAGCAGCTGCACCCCGTTGGCGGTGGCGACCTTGCGCTGCAGGTCGAGGAAGACGACGTAGTTGGCCTTGCCCAGCGGGTTGTCCAGCGGGAGGGTGCCCAGCCCGGGCAGGTCCCGGCCGCGGTTCGCGGCACGCAGCTTGACCACCATGCAGAACAGCAGCAGCGAGATGGTGACCTTCTCCCCACCGGACCACTTGCGCATCTTCTCCACCGACACCCGGTCGGCGGCGAACGTGGTGGACGGCTTGAGCACGCGGGCCTTCCAGTTGCCATCACCGACGACGGCGCTGGTGGCCTGCCACAGCAGCTCCAGTCCGCCGGGCACCTCGGCGCCGCGGGAGGTGATCACATCGACCAGCCGGGCGCAGCGGTCGGTGACCACCGGATCGGAGGTGTCGACACTGGACCGCGGCCCCACCTCAAGGAACCGCTGCCCCTTCCACTGCTCGATCGTGTCCGGGAGTTGGGACATCGACTGGGCGCGGGTCAGCGTCTTCAGCGCCTGCCGGACCATGCCGGTCATCGCGGTGACGACGACCTTCTTGTCCTCCTCGAGGTCGGTCAGGCGACCCCGCAAGTTCGCGGCGTACACCCGGAGATCCTCGGCGAGAGTGGCTGCCCCCGGGCCGAGCTCGGCGGCGGCATCGGCCACGCGGAACCGGCCGCGGACGTCGGGCTTCACGGCGAGGAACCGGTCGTCGTTGGCCCACACGACCAGCTCGGTGGAGATGTCCTGCAGCGTTCGGGCGCGGCGGGTCTCCTCCTCACCGGCGTCGCGCAGCCGCGCGCGCATGCCGTCGGCGGCGTCCTGCGCCTCACTCAGGGTGCCGGCGAAGGGCTCGGCCTGCGCCGGTGCCGGGTCGTCAGGTTCGCCGACCAGCAACACCAGGGTTCCCAGGGAGCCGGCGCGTGAGCCGGCCTCGGCCGCGGCGCTGGCGGCCTCGGCGGCCTTCGCCCGGGCGTCGTTCTCCGCCCGCAGCCGCAGCTGCTGCTCGGTCTCCGCGGCCCGGGCGGCCACGAGCGCCGCTTCGCGGGTCGGCGGCACGTCGGCGTCGTCGAGGACCACGTGCCGCGGCCGGTCGGGCGGGGTGTACTGGTCGACCTCGGCCTGGGCGAGCCGGAGGGCGACCTCGGCGGCCGAGGTCTCCTCCCGCAGCCGGCCTTCGGCCGCCTCGGCGCGGCGGATCGCAGCCACCCGCAGCCCAGGGTCCCGGCCGTCGGCGGTGCCGAACAGCGCCTGCGCGGCGTCCCGCCGGGCGACCGGCAAGGCGGCGACCTCAGCCGACGGACTCGCGACGGCCAGTCGTGCCTCGGTCAGCTGAGCGGCGAGCTCACTACCCGAGGTCTCCTTCCGGTAGGCGGCGTCGGCGGCCTCCCACTGCTGCCGGGCGTCGTCCACGCTGACCGAGGCGGCGGTGGGGACCGTGTCGCCGAGTGCGGTGCGTTCCCCGCGGCGGGCCGTGAGGGTGGCCGACCGGGCGGTGATCTCCTCGCGCGCCTCCTCGACCGCGGTCCGGGCCCGATGCTCGTCGGCTTCGGCGGCGAGCAGCTGACCAGTCAGCTGCTCGATGTCGCCGGGCAGCGCGGAGACCTCGGCCCGGTGCGGCTCCGCGACCGTGGTGCGGGTCGCCAGACCGCCGAGCGCGCCGAGCGAGGTGGCCGACTGCTGCCGGATCTGCTGCGCGGCGGTGTTGCGCCGGTCCAGCTCCTTGTCCTCGTCATCGAGGGCGGTGAGTCGGGCGGGGACCTCGTCCAGCTGCTCGGCCAGCTCGCGCAGCTGCTCATCGAGGACGGCCAGCTGGCTCTCGAGAGACTCCAGCGTGCCCGGGGGGCAGTCGGTGAGCAGGACGCCCAGGCGGCGGCGCAGGTCGTCGTCGGCGGCCCGCTGCCGGGTGAGGTTGTCCTCGTGCTCGGCGCGGTCGTCCCGGGCCAGCTCCCGTAGCCGCAGCTCCTCCCCTGCCGCGGCCTTGTCCAGCAGCGCCGGTGCCGGTGGGATGAGGAACGCGGTGCCCGCCATCCCGGCCTGCACCGCCTCGACCACGGCGTGCAGGTCGGCGGTGGCGGCCACGGCGACCGCCGAGGTGGGCCGCAGCCCGGCGGTGGACAGCAGCCGCTGGGCATCGTCGAGGTCGTCGGGGTTGTGGACGAGCACACCGGCGGCCAGCGCGGGCGCGGCGGCCAGCACCCTGGCGCGCAGCGGGCCGGGCACGGAGTCGGCGAGGTACGCCCAGCCGCTGGTGGCCGCGATCTGCTCGGCGTCGAGCTCGTCGAGGGCGCGGACGACGTCGAGCACCGGCGGGAGCAGGCCGGTCGCGTCGAGAGCTGCAACCGCACGGTTGTCCTCCGCGCCTTCGACGCCGAGCTCGACGCGGCGCTTGTCGGCGCGGATGATCTGCTCGGCCAGCTGCGTCATCAGGTCGGTGCCCTCGCCGAGGACGTCGACGTCGTCGGCGGCAGCCAGCAGCCGCAGCCGCTCGTCATCAGCCAGCTCGCTGATGCGCTCGGCCAGATCGGTGCGGCGGCGACCGGTGGTGTCGCGCTCGTGCTGCAGCCGCTGACGGGTCTCCCGCAGCTGCCCAGCGTGCGTGGTCAGCTCGCCGCGCCGCAGCCGCAGACCGGCCTTGTCCTCGACGACCGTGGCCTGCACGGCTTTGGCGGCGGTGTCGGCGGCGGCATGCCGCTGCTGCGCGGCGCCCAGGTCTTCACCCGGTGCCAGGTGGCCGGTGGTGGTCGCGGTGGCGACGTCGCGGTCGAGAGCGGCGAGGGCCTCGGTGAGCGACTCGAGCCGGGCCCGGTTGCGGCCGCGCTCGTCGGTGAGCTGCGCATGCCGGCTCTTCGCCTGCTGCGCCGCGGCGGCCTGCTCGCTGCGGCGCTGCTCGGCGGTGGCGAGCTGGTCGGTGAGGGTAGCGATGACCTCGTCGAGGGCAGCGGCGAACGTGGCGGTGGCCCCGTCGCGGGCGATCCGCAGTGGTTCGGCGTCGGTGGTCGCGGCGTCCAGCTGCGCCTGCAGGGTCCGGATCCGCTGTTGGGCAGCATCGAGTGCGGCCAGCCGGGGCACGGCCTGCCAGGCGTCGCGGGTGAGCTCGGCCTCCAGCAGCGCAGCGGCCCGGTCGTCGCGCCGGTGCTCGGCGTCGTCGTGGGCGTAGACGGCGGCGATCCGCCGGAACTCGGCGCTGCGGCTGTAGGCGGCGTCCCCGGCCCGCCGTTCGGCCAGCGCCCGCTCGCCTTCAGCGGCGGCGAGCTGGCTGGACTGCTCGGCGAGGGTGTCGGCGTGGGCGGCGCCGGCGACCAGCTGCCCCCGCAGTGTGTTCGCCTCGGCGCGGGCCGCGGTGTGCGTCGCGGCGGCGGTGGCGTGCCCGGTGCGGGCCTCGTCCAGCCGGTGCAGCAGCGGCACGGCCTCGTCGGCGAAGGTCAGGTCGGCGATGAGCGCGGGCCGTTCGGCCAGGCCGGCGCGCACCTGCTTGAGGATCTTCGCCACCTTCCCCGGGGTGTCCGGGTCGATGATGAGTTCCAGCAGGTACCGGACGAACTGGTCGGCGTTGCGGAACTGGAACTGGCTCTCGATGCCGCCTTCGGTGGCGTTCATCTGCAGAATCGCGGTGAACAGTTCCGGATCCAGTCCCTGGTCATCGAGGGCCGTCGCCCACTTCTCCTGGACGTCGGTGACGGTGGGGCGGCAGCCGGGGATGGTGTCCCAGCCGCGGATCGCGGCGGCGAACTCCTTCAGCGGCGTCGGTTCACCGCCGTCGGCGGTGAACGGCAGCAGGTCCAGCTCGGCGCGCCCGGGAACCGGGGTGAAGGCGTACCAGCGGGACTCCAGCTTGTCGTGGTCGCGGTTCGGGTCGGCCGGCTGCACCCGGTCGGTCCACTCGTACACGGCGCCGGTGACCAGCCGGCGGCCATCGGGGCCTGACCACTCGATGGTGACGTGGGCGGTGTCGGCGCCCAAGACGTAGTCCTCCAGGTGCTTGTCGGTGGCCGAGGTGGCCAGGAAGTCGCGGCGGTTGGGCCGGATCAGCGCGCAGATCAGGGACAGCACCGTGGACTTCCCGCCGCCGTTGCGCAGCCACAGGATGCTGTCCAGCGGATGCCCGGCGTCGTTGGTGAGGTCGAGTTCCACTCCCAGGAACCGGGCCGCCGGTGCACCGATTCGGTCCAGCCGGACCCGGCGCATCTGCCACATCACGCCGCTCACGCCGACACCTCCGCCTGGCGCGCGTCGCGGAGCACCTCGAGGGCTTCACTGCCGGCGCTGTCCCCGACCAGCAGCCGGAACCGGTCGGTGAGCTGGAAGGTGTCGGGGCCGAGGCTCTTCGCCTCTCGGGCCGCGCCCTGCTCGACCAGCCAGCCGCAGACCAGCTCGATCGCCCGCAGGGTGCAGCCCAGCTTGCGGCGGCCCTGCTGGGTGGGGATGAGGGAGGGCATGTCGGCGTACACGTCGGCGGCGGTGCGGGCCCGCTCACCGGTGGAGCCGTCCGGGGCGTCGATCGCGGCCAGCCCGCCGATCGCGCCGCGGATGAAGTCATCGACCTTCACCACGTCGATCAGCTTGGTCTCCGGGTCGTCCAGGTCACCCTCGTTGGGATAGGCGTAGGCGGCCAGCGCGACCAGGATCAGGCCGAACACCAGCTTCTCCTCGGCGTCCATCGTCTTCAGGTCGGCCAGCCGGGTGGCGAACGGCCCGGTCGGGTCCGGGGCCAGCACCAGCCCGGTGCGAGGTGTGCCGAGCACCTCCAGGCCGAGCCCCTCGGCGATGGTGTCCACGGTGTCTTTGAACCGGAGGTCGGTGCGGTACCGGTCGAGCAGGGCGCGGTAGTCGCTGCCGTCGACGGGTCGGGCACCGCGGGTCAGCCCGAAGCCGATGAGCTGACTGGCCGAGCCGGCGTCGGTCAGGTCGAGTTGGGCCAGCGTCATCGCCGGCCTCCTTCCGCGGGGACGGCGGCGGCGAGCTCCGCCGTCGAATGAGTGGAGGACTGTGCGGGGGTCTGTGCGGGGGTCTGCGTGGCCGGCTGGCCGGGGATGTGGGCGGTCACCAGCAGGTCGGCGCCGCGGGCGAGCCGGTGGGTCAGCACCGTGCCGTCGTCGGCGGCGCTCAGGCCGGCGGCGAGGAGGTCGACTTCACCGGTCTGCTCGTCGTCATCGGTGGGGAGGTCGGGGGCGAAGGCCCACAGCGCCGACAGCAGCACCAGCTCCACGACGTCGTCGACGGCGCCGTCCACGGTGCCGGGGTCGACCGCGGCGGCGGCGTGTAGCAGCGCCGAGAGCCGCGCCGGTGCCGTTCGGGTGACGTCTAGAACGGTGCGGGCCGCACGCAGGACTGCCTCCGGGTAGCGCTGCACGTCCTCGGTGAGGTCGTCGGCTCCGGGATCTTCGACATCCGGCTCGGGTGCCTCCCGTTGGCGCGGTGGCGCCCACAGCAGGTCAACCATGTCGTCCAGGCGGGCCAGCCGTGGCACGTGCACGCCCAGTGCCCGGTCGGCGAAGGTCTCCACCACCGCGGTCGCGGCATCGGCCGGCAAGGTGAGGGCCGGGGTGAACAGCTCCTCGCCGATCGCGAGCAGCCGCAGCCGGCGTCGGCGGGCCAGTCGCTGCCGGACCTGAGCGGTCAGGAACACCTCTCGGGCGCCGACGAGCCGGTCGTGCAGGTCCAGGTGGATGCGCTTGGCCCGGCGGAGCAGGTCGACGATCTCCCCGGATGCGGCGCGGACCGCGGCGGACACGTCGCCGTCCAGGCCGCTTTGGACGTGGTCGAGGGTCTTGTCGTCCTCGGCGATCCGGCCGGCGACGTGCTTGCGGGCGCGGCCGAGCCGTTCGGGCACGTCGACGAGCCAGTCGTGGGAGCGGACGTCGCGGCTGGTCGAGTCCAGCAGGTCGGTCAGCGTCGCCGACATCGCCAGGCTGGTCCGTTCCGCCAGCCCGGCGGTGCGCACTGCGGCGTCGAAGCGCTCGTCGTCGAGCTGTCGTTGCAGCACGTGGGCCAACGCAGCCTCGGCGTCTTCGATGTCGACGTCGAGTCCGTCGAGGAAGAGCATCACCGCCTGGTCGCTGGCGACGAGCACCGGGCCGTACTCGGTGTCGCGCAGCGACAGCAGCCGGAAGCTGTAGTTGTCGAAGCGGACCGCGCCGGGATCGGCGAGGTCGGCGTAGGTGTAGGAGAAGCGGCGTTGGTCGTGGGCGTCGTTGAGCAGTCCCTTGACCACAATCTGGGCGACGTCGCGGGCTTGGGGCGCGTGTTCCTCACCTGGCTGCATCCGACCGGCGAGGTCGGCGAGGGTGTCGACGACCTCCTCCAGGGTCGCCTCGCGGGCGAAGCCCATCGACGCCACCGTCAGGTCGACGGCGGCCATCGCGAGCTGCCGCAGGTCGTACTCCTCGTCGTCGACCCCGGCGTGAGCGGCGTTGCGGACCAGCTTGTGGATCGGGTCGGTGAGTACCAGTGCCCGCCACCGGCCACGGGCGGTGGCATCGGCAGCCGGGGATACCAGCGGCTGCCGACTGCTACCGCTGCTGTTCTCGATCTGCGCCATCGCCCCCGCCCGCTCGCCGTCGCCGGTTGGACGTTCGACGCCCACCGATCGCACTTCGCGCAGGGTAGGGGCTGGGTCGGACAGTTCCGCACCGACCAGCGAAAGGAAGTCGCGCGGATCAGCCTGCGGCACAACTCTGACGGTGCAGGTCAATGACTCGTCTGTCAGCTGTTTGCCGCGCGGTCTCCCACGAAGGTGTTGCCGCGACACTGGCTGTCGTTCGCCGTGCGACGCGTCATCCGGTCCGTCGTTGGGCGCCGCTTCGCTGTGACGGCTGGGGCACGCTCACGGTCTGACGGCCGGCGGTTCCTCGCTCACCCGGCCGGCACCGACACCCCGCCGCAGCTGTCCCTGCTTGCTGAGGATGTTCCGTACCGCCGAGTGCGAGCGATCCGTCAGCTCGGCCAACTCGCTCAAGGAGCGACCGGCGGCGTACTGCTGGACGATGAACGCCACGACCTGCGCCTGAAGTGCCGGCTCGGGGCGCGGCGATGCCGTCCCGGCGAACTCCGGCAGCGGGGCGTGCGTCCGGCGCGGCGGGTACGGCACGGGGAAAAGGTAGCCAGACACTGGTTCGCAGGCGTCGCCCTCCGGAGTGACGCGTGGTCCACGACCACCGAACGCGGGAGCCGGCGTGCCCGACTGGGGTTGGGAACGCAAGCGCGACAGGCTTGAGTATTTCGCTGTCAGCGGAGTACAAACGATCACATGAGCGTGCCGCATGTACTTGCTCCGACGCCGCATCAGGAACAGGCCGCGACATCGGTGGCGGACTATGCACCGCGGGCTCGGGAACTGTGCCCGCCCAGGTCACTGGACACCTACGCGGCGGGCTTCAATCGGCTGGTCGAGCGGTTCGGGCGCGCACCGCTGGCCTCCGTCCGGCTGCTCGACCTGGAGCAGCAGAGGGACACCGTGCGCCGGGAGGTCGGCCGGGCGCAAGTGCATCGGGCCGAGTTGAGCGGCCGCGAGCTGCGGAGCTATGACCCGGCCGCGCACGGCCACGGGGCAGCGGAGAACTACGTTCGTGCAGCGCGCTTCTTCTTCCGCGCGGCGGTCAAAGACGGTCGGCTGGACGCCTCCCCCGCAGTTGAGCTCACGACACCGGCGCGTCCACCGGCGCCGGAGCGCCCGCTGACCGAGCGCGAACTGACCGAGCTGCGCCGGATCGCCGCCGACACAGGCAACGACCCCACCCTCGACGTGTTGTTGCTGGACTTCCTGCGGCATACCGCTGCTCGCCGCGGCGGCGTGCTCAACCTGCGGCGAGCACATCTGCACCATGCCGAACAGGCGGTCACCCTGTCGGAGAAGCGCGGCGCGGTCCGCACCGTGCCGCTGAGCAGCGTGATGCTCCGCCGGCTCGACGCCCTGTCCCGCGATCGCGGGGGCGATCGTCCTCACGACCAGGTCTTCCGCTACCGGAGCGGCGCAGCACTGACCCGTCGACACTTCAACACGTTGTTCGATCGGCTGGACCGGCACTGCGACTGGTCGGAACAACTCGACGTCGGCGCGCACTGGCTGCGGCACACCACGCTCAGCGACATCGCCGCGGTCAGTGGTCTCCGGGTGGCGCAGGCCTATGCCGGCCACACCCCGTCGCGGCGGTCTGCCATCGAGCTCTACACGCAGGTGGAGTTCGAGGACCTGGTCGCCGCCTACGAGCGGGTGTTCGGCCCGCGGTGACCGGCGGCGGGCCGCCGACCGGGGCGCCGCCGCGGATCTGGGCGGACTGGGCCCAGCGCGACGCCGCCGGCCGGGTGTGGACCTTCGCCGGGGACAGCGATGAGCCCGAACGTCTCCAGCCCGGGATCGTGGTCCGGGCCGGCCCACGAGACGACATCCGGCTTGCCGTGGTGACCGCGATCATGACCGAGTCGTGGCGCACCGTCGTGCTGCTGCGGGAGGTCGGCGGTGCCACACACGGACCGGAGCGAGCCCACGGGGCGGCGTCCGCGTGCCGCCCCGTGGGCTCACCCGTCGCCGATCCAATGGCCGCTAGCCTGCGGCCATGCCCACGACGCCGTCCGACAAGCGGCTGAGCGATGGCATGGTGCTGCTCGGCGTCCGGCTGCGCGAGATCCGAAAGGAACGCGCGGAGGCGCTCACGGACGTCTCCTCGGCTGTGGGCTTGACGGCGGGATACCTGTCCGATGTCGAGCGCGGCACCAAGCTGCCGTCGGTTCCCACGCTGCTGGCCCTGGCCGATCATTACCAGCTGCTGTTGACCGAACTGCTCCAGGTCTACCCGTTCGGCGTGAAGAGCCGCCCGCGGCGGGCCCAGATCAAGCCACCCCAGGACGGGCGGCGCCGCTCCGACGGGTAGCTAGCGGTGCTCGGTGTAGTACCCGGCCACCCAGAGACCGAGCAGTACCACCAGGGCCTTCTCAAGCTGACCCTCCGACGCTACGGATGACGTCCGGCGGTGGTTCGAAGATGGCCGGGCGCATGCCAGTTTGTGAAATCTGGGTTCCCCGAGCGGAAGACTGCGAACCGGCGACGCCCCGGCCCCCCGGTTCCCCGGCCGCAGCGCTTGGCCGGCCACCACTCGGCCGAGCTGCACCACGGCAGTGCGGTGCTGGCGCGAGCCCTCAGCACCAGCGCGTGGGGCACGCCCAGCCCGGTACGTTGAAGTCGTCATCCCCGCCGCTGGAGCCGCCGCTGTACCCGCCGCTGTACCCGGACCCGTCGCCGGTGCCCGAGCCGCCCGTTGCGGGCTGCGACCTGTCGGCGACCAGCACCCCGAGCACCTGACCGACCTGCAGCGGGCTTCCCGCCGCAGGCACCGTCGCCACGGTCACCGCAGTCTCCGGCGACGTCACGACGGGCCGGCCGCTGAGCAGGTCCAAGTCGGTCTGCGCCTGCACGGTGGAGCCGACCCGCACCACCGGCGCGCCCACCGACGTGCGCGGCGGCTCCCACTCCGGCTCTCCCCCCGCCGCGTATCGGGACACGACCAGCCCGGCGACATCGTGCAGCGGCTCACCGGCGGAGAGCACGCTGGCCCCGTCGATCCCACCGGGCACCGCCGGCATCACCGGATGGCTGGTGAACCACGCCCACTCGTCCGCCCGTAGCGCATAGACACGCAGCAGCCCACCGGGCCCCCACCGCTCTCCGGCGGCCGGCGTCGTCGCCGCCACCACCCAGCCGTTCGGCTCCACGTCGCGCTCCAGCGACGACAGGTCCTGCGGCACCGGCAGCCCGTCACCGGCGTCCTCGCGTCGCCCGAGGTCGCGCAGCTCTGACGTCGCGGCCCGGACCGGCGTCCCGGCCAGATCCGGCACCGTCACCGCAACCGCATCCGACACCCGGTCCTCCGGTTCCGGCGGGTGGTCGACGGTCAGCTGGAACAGCCCGGCCGCGACCACGACCGTCAGCGCCCCCGCCCATCGCCGCGCCGTCACGCCACCATCCCGGTCGAACGCCCCCGTGCAGTCATGCCGGCGAGCGTGCCACGGCCCGGCGACCCGCCCGGCGATCCGGCTTCCGTGTCCTGCTCGCTGCCCCGGCCGCTGGCCCGACGGCCGAGTGCCCGCCCGCTGAACAGCACGCGGCCCGGTCCGCGCCGGGCCGTGGCGCCCTCTGAGCGGAAAACACGGGTGATCGAGCGCGGCGAGCCGGAAGCACAGCCGCACTAGCAAGCCGACAATCCACCGGTCGACGCGCGCGGAGTAACCATCGTCAGACCGCCGGCGACGGACCTCGACGACCGTGCCGCGGCGGCGGTCCGGTGTCGACGTCGGCGCCTACATTTTGGTGACCGCCCCCGGACCCTGTGTCGCGGCGGTCGTCCGGGCGTGTCCCGGTGCCTGGGCCAACGGCCTCCGCCTGTCGGGCGGATTGGGACCGTGGAGCCGGCGGTGATCTGACGGCACAGCTGACAACCGTCACCGCAACCTGCCGATCTAGCACAATGCTGAATGAGCCGTCACCTGCCGCCTCGGGAGCGTCCCCCGCCGCCGCAGACTCTGCGGCTCGAGCTGGCGCCCGACCGGGGCGCCGAAGGTCCGCGCGGCGATCCGCCTGTCAGGCGGACGCCAGGCCGTCGCTGGTCAGTCCGTGAAGCCGGCCCCGCACCCTCTGCCCCGCGCCCGCTGCCCGCGCAGGTCTTGACCGACCATGCGCAAACGGCGCTGAATGCTGGGGCGTTACCGGGTTGGCCACCCCACTGACGTCTCGCACACGCGAGACGGCACCGTTTTGACGCGTGGAGAGATGGCCCGACCATGTCCGCACCTGCCCCCATGTCCGCAACTGCCCCGCCGCCGGGTGCGCACCCCGGACCCGGGCACGCCATCGGCCGACGCCGGCCGCTGACTCAGCCATGACCCTGCGCCTGGCCGTCGCCGTCACCGACGCCAGCAACCGCCTGCCGGTGGGACGGCTCGGCCTCACGATCGGCTCGCGCGGCGCCGGTCAAGACGCCGTCTGGTGGCCCCATCGCTGGCATCCCGACGGTTGGCTGGTCCTGGGCCCAGACCGGGTCATCCTGCCGCCGCGCACGCCGGATCCACCCCCTACGCCACTGCTGGACGACCGGGCCCGGCTGCGGCTGCCCGATGAGTTCTCCGCCCTCCTCCAGTTAGACGTGCAGCGACGACTGCTGACCGTCTTCGACGGCCAGCACGTGTGGCTGCTCACCCTCGGCTGGCTGGCCCCGCTGCTCCCCTAGTACAAACGCGCCTGCACGGAGACGACCATGCCCACCGAAGACACCGCGCCCGTCATCGAGGCCCTCGCCCAGCTCCTCGACATCACCCCGGCCCACCTCGCGGCCGTCGCGGCGCGGCCGCCGGACCTCCGTCGGGAGCCGACGCTGCGGGTGCTGGTGGCGGAAGCCCTGGACGGGCCGCAGCGGAGTGCGATCCTGCACCGGCACTACCGGCGGGAGTTGCGTTTGCTCGTCAACGGGCTCCCCGCGTACGTGGATGCCGACGGCCGACCGGTACCGGTGCGACCGGGCTTCGGCGACGGCGGTCCCAGTGCGGTCACCGACACCGGGCTGCAGGACCTGTGCGATGCGATCGATGAGTTTTCCGCGTCCACGACGCTCACCGCGGCAGCCAAGCGGAAGGGTCAGCTGCCCACCTACACGCGCAACGCCTACGGGCGTGGCGCCGCGGCACGCTTCCGCACCGCAGTGCGGAACCTGTTCGCCCGCGCGGAGGTGCGCCGGTGGACCCACGGTGATCCGACCCTGAAGTTGACGGTGCGCCGCGGAACCGTGGATCTCGCCGTGCACCTCACGCACGCTCAGTTTGAGGACATCCGCGAGGTCGCTACCTCCACCGGCCGTGACCGGGTCCTGGACGGACTGCTGGTCGAGTTCCTCTGGGAGACCGGATGGCGCCGCGAAGGCGTCCTCAACTGCACCCTGGACGGAGTCGATGTGCTCGCCGGTTCCGCCCGCACGTCGATGAAGAATGGCAAGGCCCAGCAGTCGCCGGTCAACAGCCAGCTGCTGGCGCAGATCCGCGCACTGGCCGTCGCCCGGGGCGCCCGTCAGCCGTGGGATGCCGTGTTCCGCGGCCGCACCGGCCGACCGATCACCGTCAAGCACTTCACGAACCTCAGCCAGCGCCTCAAGCGGCATAAGCCGTGGGCCGCGCCGCTGCGGATCGGCCCGCACGCGATCCGCCGGCACAGCCTCACCGAGGTCACCGCCCGGCACGGCGTGAGCGCCGGCCTGGCTTGGGCCAACCACAGCCGGCGCTCCGGGCCGCCGCTGCTGCGCTATCTGGCCGAGCCCACCTGGCAGGAGAAGCAGCGGATCGCCGCGTCCGTGTTCGGCCCGTTGGACGCTCCCGTGCCCCTTGCTCCGTCCCGGGCCGCGGTCTTCGCGGTGCCCTACGGGGGCCCGCCGACCGGTGTCGATGACCAGCCCGACCCGAGGGGCGGCGGCGGGCCCCTGGCCGCGGCGGCCGTTGCTGCACCGCAGTGGGCCGTCGCCTTCCCGTCCGGGCCGCCGCGCTCCGGGCCACCGCGCTCCGAGCCACCGCGCTCCGGGCCGCCGCGCTCCGGCCGCGTCTCTCCGGCACCGATCCCGGCGCATCCGCCACCGGCCCGGCCGCTCAGCCCGGGCCCCGCCGTCCTCGCGCCGCTGTTCCTCGCTCCCGGCGACGACCCGCCGTGACCGGAGCACCGGCCGAGGACCGGCGTCCGGGCCGCCCGCCGCCGATCCGGCGGACGCGCTCGGTACCGAGGCTGCCCGCCGCTCCGTTTTCGATCAAGGACACCTGCCCACCGCGGAAAGGAAATGGATCATGACCACTTCGACAGGTGCTCAAGGAATCGCTCGGACACCGTCTACGGGGCAATCGCCCCAGGAAGGGTGTCCGATTCCCCCCTCGGACACCGAGTTGAACCCCCATGGCCTCTGGGCTGTAGGGGTTCTGCTTTCTCCCCTAGCGTCCCCATCAGGCACCGGTGGGCACCCGAGGGGCAGCGATGAAGGCGATCGTCCAGCACGAGTACGGCTCCCCCGACACCCTGCGGCTCGAGGACGTCGACCGGCCGGACGCCGGCCCGGGGCAGGTGTTGGTTCGGGTGTGCGCCGCCTCGGTCAACGCGGCTGACTGGCACATCATGCGCGGTGACCCCAAAGTCGCCCGGCTGCAACTCGGTGTGCGCCGCCCGAAGGCCCTCGTCCGTGGTCGCGACTTCGCCGGCGAGGTCGCCGAGGTCGGCGCCGGGGTCACCCACGTCGGGCCCGGGGACGAGGTCTTCGGTGAGACGGGCATGGCGGATGGCGCGTTCGCCGAGTACGTCCGCGCGCCGGCCGGCCAGGTGGCCTCGAAACCCGCTGAGCTGACCTTCGAGCAGGCCGCCGCAGTGCCCCTCGCCGGCTGCACCGCCCTGCAGGCGCTCCGCGACGTCGCGCGCGTGCAGCCCGGCCAGCGGCTGCTGGTCAACGGCGCCTCGGGCGGGGTCGGCACGTTCGCCGTTCAGATAGGCAAGGCCCTCGGCGCCCACGTCACCGCCGTGTGCAGCACCCGCAACGCGGAACTCGTGCGCTCCCTCGGTGCGGACGACGTCGTCGACTCCACGGCCGAGGACGTCGTCCCGGCCCGCCAACGCTTCGACGTCATCCTCGATCTGGTGGGCAATCGCAGGCTCCGTGAGCTGCGCCGAGCCCTGACAGAGCGGGGGACGCTGGTGCTGTCCGGCGGAGGGGTTTTCGACGGCGGCAGCCTGGTCGGGCCGATGGCCCTGATGATCAGCGGCGGGCTGGTCGGCCGCATCGTGCGGCAGAGGATCCGGCCGTTCAGCGCCACCCCCACCACAGAGCGGCTGACCGCGCTGGCCCGGCTGGCCGAGTCCGGGCAGGTTCGCCCGGTCATCGACCGCACCTACGCGCTCGCCGATGTGCCCGCCGCGGTCCGCTACCTGGAGTCCGAGCACGCCCGGGCAAAGGTCGTCGTCACCGTGCCCTGATGGCCCATCGCCCGGATCCTCCCGGCCGACCTTGCTTGACTCAGGCACGTTCACGGCCGGGCCCGATCAAGCCGCTCTCGAACGACGATCGATGGCTCATCGGAGTCCCTCCAGCCGTGTGCGTATGTAGCGTGTCGCCCCTCGGACACAGCGACGCGCAGGGTCTCTGCAGGTCAGGGGATCGGCGAATTGGCGTTAAGGCGCCCGAGGGCCCTCGTTATACCGCCGTGATACTTGGCGGCGCTGATCAGCCCTTGAGCAGCGCCGCGAACCGGTCGGCGGCCTGTCGACCCATGCCGGGGTGGACGTGCTGGTAGACGGTCAGCGTGATCATCGCGTTGGCGTGGCTCAGGCGCTCCGAGACCACCTTCACCGGCTCGCCAGCGGCCAGCAGAAGCGTCGCGTGGGTGTGACGGAGGTCGTGCAGCCGGATTCGTGGCCAGCTGGCGCTCCCCCAGCGCCTTGATTGCTTGTAGAACCTGCTCGACGAACCGGCGCGAGTACCGCTGCGGATGTCGTGGTGGCGCGCCGTCGAGGATGCCGAACACGAGGCGTCATTACGTATCAGCTCGAGGACCAGCGAACCGCGCGTCGCCGGTAGGCGCGCAGGGCGTCAACCGTGTCCCCGTCGATGTCCACGACGCGCGCCTGGCCAGTTTTCGTCGGTCGGGACTGCCCCGACTTCAGTGGGGCTGCTTCCCGGCCCATGCCGGGTGCACGTGCTGGTACACGTTGAGGGTGATGGTCGCGCGCGGTGACGGTCCGGACCATAGGGGCCCGGCGCCGACATTCGCAGCGATCGGCGACCGCGCGTGAGCCCCTGGGCGGGAGGGTTGTGTCGGCCTAGCGTGGTGCGGGCCGCAACCGGGCCCCGCCGGGGCGCACATCGACGTGCTGCGGCCGGAGGAGGAGGCATGCGTACCCTTGCTCGTGTCCGGCGGCTGGCCGTCGCACTGCTGGCCGCGGCTGGCATCCTCACGCTGTCAGCCGGCCCGGGCCTGGCCGACGACGCCCACAGCCACGGTGCCCCGATCTACCTGGCGCTGGGCGACTCGGTCCCCTTCGGCTACTACAACGCGCCGTACGACCAGGTCACCCAGCCGCAGCTGTACGCGAACTTCTACAGTGACCCCAGCCGGTTCCGCAGCTACGCCGACGACGTCGCCGCCGACCAGCACCTGAAGCTGGTCAACGCCAGCTGCCCGGGGGAGACGACCGGCAGCTTCATCAACACAACCACCGATGTCTTCAGGTGTGAGGGCCCCAACGGCTACCGCACCAACTTCCCACTGCACGTGCAGTACCCCGGCTCCCAACTGGCGTACGCCGAGCAGTTCCTCAAGACGACCCCGAACGTGCAGCTGGTCACCGTGCAGATCGGCGCCAACGACCTGTTCCTCTGCCAGGTGACCACCGCTGATCAGTGCGCCTCCTCGGCGGAGGTGCAGGCCACCGTCGCCAAGGCCGCGCGCAACCTCGACCAGATCCTGAAGGCTCTGCGCGCCACCGGGTACCGAGGGCAGGTGGACGTCGTCGACTACTACTCCGTCAACTACGCCGACCCGGTGCAAACGGCCCCCATCGAAGCGCTCGACCGGGCGATCGACACCACCGCGCTGGCCAACCACGACACCGTGGTCAGCGGCTTCAACGCCTTCCGCTCCATCGCCTGGGTCAAGGGCGGCGGAGACAGCCGCAAGGCCGGGCTGGTGCGACCGGCGCCGGACGTGCACCCCACACCGTTCGGTCACCGAGTGCTGGCCACCGCCGTGGAGCTGTCACCCCGGTCGAGCTGGTCAGCAACTCCTTGAGCCTGGATCCACCGTCTCAAGGGCGGCGGTGTCCCGCCCCGGATTCAGTGGAGGCTCGAAACTGACGCGGCGACGGTAGACGCCGCGGGGTTGTGCCGGTCAGAG
Organism: Geodermatophilaceae bacterium URHA0031; assembly: GCA_000620205.1. Lineage (GTDB taxonomy): Bacteria > Actinomycetota > Actinomycetes > Mycobacteriales > Geodermatophilaceae > Modestobacter. The sequence continues at coordinate 68,266 of JHVP01000005.1, forward strand.
TCCCCGTCGTGCTCGGCCGGCGGGATCAGCCCGATCTCGCCGTGCAGGCGTCGGCGGTTCAACCAGTCGATGTACTCGGCGACGGCCATCTCCAGGTCATCGATGCCCATCCACGGGCCGTTGTTGCGGACCAGCTCGGCCGTGAACCGCGAGTTGACGGCCTCGGCCAGCGCGTTGTCTTAGCCGTCGCCGGTCGAGCCGACGGAGGCCGCTGCGCCGGCCTCGGCCAGGCGCCGGGTGTAGCGCACGGCGACGTACGTGAGAGCCTCCATCAGACCCGGGGCGGGACAGTCAGGCGTCCCATCGCCCGCCAGGGTCCGGTAGCCGGTCCGCTGGCAACCCGTGACCCGTGTTCGGACGTTCCGCACTGACGGCGACAGGTCCGATGAGGCACGGACGAGACGGGACCTCCTGCCGTCCCGGCTGATCAATCGGATGACGTGAGCCGTGTGCGTATGTAGCGTGTCGCCCCTCGGACACAGCATCGCGTCGGCGTTCCTGCAGTTCAGGAGCCTGGGGCGTTCTGCTGTAACGGCCTCCAAGGGCCTCGCGATACCCGAGTGATACTTCGTGCCTCGGATCAGCCGTCGAGCAACGCAGCGAAGCGGTCGGCCGCCTCGCGGCCCATGCCGGGGTGCGCGTGCTGGTAGACGGTGAGCGTGATGGTCGCGCTGGCGTGGCCGAGTCGCTCGGAAACAACCTTCACCGGCACGCCGTTGGCCATCAGCAGAGTGGCGTGCGTGTGCCGGAGGTCGTGCAGTCGAATCACCGGCGGCCGCTCCTCCCCCAGCGCCTTCCGCGCCTGGACGACCTGGCCGGAGAATCGGGCGGGTGAACCGCTCCGGATGCCGATGGCCAGGCATTGGGCGGTTGATGTCGGACCGGTGCTGAACTCCGGCAAGTACGCCTTCCCCCACGGGGACTTCGCCTAGTACCGACCAGCGGTCGGCCCCTCGGTGCCCGACTGCCCGGCTCACGGTCCGAGGCCTTACCCGCCCTTGACTGGAGGCTTGCGATTGCCCGCACCGCGGGCCAGCACGTGGACCAGCGGCACGAGCACCAGCAGCGCGACGAACACGAAACTCCACCAGCCCCGACCAACGCTCACCCTCGACCTGCCCCAGCCGGACGCTCGGCCACCTCACGCGCCGTCTGCCACCGCCCGGCCGGTCCGTCCAGCGGCAACAGCGCGGCCCGCCCACCGGCAACGTCGGGGGCGTTGGTCCTCCACCACTGCCCGACCACGCCCCCTTCCGATGGGCCCGCACCCGTGCTCGGTGACACCGCAGTGACGGCGCCCCGGGAGGCTGTACCACGGCTGGAGGACCCGGGAGGTGGCCATGATCGACCGCCCGCGCCTTCACTGGTCCGACCGTCCTAGTCCTGGCGCTCGTGCCCGCGTCGGCGCCACGCACGTTCACCCGGGCCGTCGAGCCCACTGCCGGCACAGCAGTCCATGCCCTCGTCCGGATGCCCGGGGGGACCGCGGGCCAGGAGTTCGGCACGACGACAGGTCACGAGCACACCGTTCTTGGGAATGAGCACCGCTCCCCATCCGGATGCCACGGAACACAGCAGAACAGGAAGGGTCATGGTCACAGACCAGAAGAACACCAACGATAAGGCGACACAGCCTGGAACCCCCGCGCCGACTCACACGAATCCCGACGTGGACGAAAGCGTGGACGAGGACGATGCCTGGGAGGGATTCACTCTCGACGCTTCCATATTCCGCTCGGGCGGCGACTACGAGGAAGAATGAGCTCGGCGGTGGCGGGGAGCGGCTTCGAAGTGTATGCCGACTTCCTCCAGGAGCAGCTGACCGCGGAGGAGGTGAGGAAGACTTCACTGGAACAGCGCGGATTAGCGGTGATCACGTCCAGCGGGGTGCTCGCCACGTTGGGGTTCGGATCCTTGGCGCTCGTCAAGCAGGGCGAACGCATCCCGTTGCCCGGGTCCAGCACCTATTTGCTCGTCGCCGGTGCCACAGCGTTCCTGATCGCCGCGGTCCTTGCCTTGGCGACAAACGCGCCACTCCGCCATAGAGCCGTGAACCCCTCGGAGCTGAAGGCCAGCCTGCGTCGACACGCAACCGACGTCGAGGGCACGGCACTGATCCGTGTGACCTCGACGCGGCTCGGCCTCCTCGCGTCCACCCGCCAGGGCAACGACCTCAAGGCGAAGCTGTTCCTCGCCGCCATGGTGGCCGAGGTTCTCGGCGTCGCCTTGCTCGGCACGACCATCTGCCTCGTGATCGTGGGATCGGAGGTGACGACGTAGTGCGGCAGTTGGTTCTCACCGTCGCGCAGTTCACCGGCCCCCGGGACTGGGAGTGGTCGCTGACGGAAGCCGGCCGCGAGCTGGGCCGTCACGTGGTGCGGCTCGATTCAGCCGAGTGGCAGTGCTCGGCTTTCGCCGACCTGTTCGCCCATGTCGGCTGGCGCACGACAGCCGCGAGCCGACGGCGGCTCGAGCCTGCAGTTGGACGGCAGGTCGGCGAGTGGGCGGCCGAGCGGCTACTCGGGGACCTGGCCGCCTACTTGGAGGCCCCGGCGACCGTCGAGGTCGTCTTGCCCGGCCCCGCCGCCACCCTCGCGCTCCTGCCGCTCGAGGCCATGGTCGTCGCCGGGCGCACGCTGGCGCTGCGCCGCGTGACCTTCGCCTTCCACGTCTGCCCCGACGGGCGACACGCACCGCCACCGGCCAAGCGCTCGCCCACGGACCGACTCCGGATCCTCGCCGTGTTCAGCCTGCCCAGCGGCACCACGGCCCTGGCTCTGCGGCGCGAACGGGTGGCGCTGACCCGCCTCCTCGACCGCGTGGACGGCGACATCGAGTTACGCGTCCTGCAGTACGGCACAACCCGGAAGACGCTGCGCCAGGCCTGTGCCGACCCGTCCGGGTGGGACATTGTGCACGTGTCCGGGCACGGCGAGGCCGCGAGCATCATCCTCGAGATGCCGGACTCCACGCCGGACCCGATGTCCGCATCAGATCTCGTGGACCTCATGTCGCCGCTGCGGGAAAGCGTCAGCCTCATCACACTCTCCTCCTGCCAGTCCGCCGCGGTTGCGGGTGACGCGGGGCTGGCTGGGGATCTGGCCCGAAGCCTCGACTGCTCCGTCCTGGCCATGCGGTTCCCTGTCGGCGACAGGTTCGCAGCGGAGCTCGTGCTGGGGGTCTACGACGAGGCGGTCCGGGGCCGGCGGGAGCTGCCCGTCGCGCTCGGGGCGACCCTGCAACGACTGGACGAACAGCTCACCGGGGAGCCGCGGCTGTCCTTCAGCACACCCACGCTCTTCGGCTGTCGGGCCGTCTCTGCCACCACGTTCACGGTCCGGCCCGCACCGCCGGGCGAGCGTCCACACGCCGATTTCCCGGTACCGGCACGGTTCGTCGGACGGGTGGCCCTGCTCTCCCGGGCCGGGCGAGCACTCGCGGCGGACAGTGGCAGCCCGGGCGTCGTCTTTCAGGGGATGACCGGCGTGGGCAAGACTGCGTGTGCGCGCGAACTCGTGGATGTGAGCACGGGCAGATTCGACAGCGTGGTGTGGCACTCAGTGCCCGCGACGGCACCAGATTTCACCGCCGCGCTCGTCGCCTTCGCCGAGGTCCTGGACGGGCACCACCCGGGCCTTGGACTGCGCGAGGCGATCGGAAGCGGCGGTGTCGACGCAGTCGCGTCGGCGCTGGCGAAGCGCTGCCGGCGCTCCCCCGTGCTGACGGTCCTCGACAATGCCGAGTCGCTGCTCGACGCGCAGGGCCGCTGGTACGCGGGCGACTGGGAGCGCCTGGTCAGGGCACTGACCCCGGACGGCAGCCGTTCCCGCCTGGTCGTCACGAGCCGGCGGAGCGTTGAAGGCGCGTACGAGACGTGCGTCGTCGATCCGCTGTCCCGTGACGAGAGCCTCCTCTTGGTCCGTGAGCTCCCCAGGCTCGGTGAGCTGATCCAGCAGCGGTCAGCCACCTGGTCACGGCTGATCGGACGAGTTCTCGATCTGGCTCAGGGGCATCCTGCTGTGCTCGAGCTCGCCGATGCCCAGGTCCGGGACGACGAGCCCGACTCCCTCCGCGTCGTCCTGGACGGACTGGACAGGGGCACAGGTGACTACCCGCAGGTCCTGGTCGACTGGACCGAGCAGGCCCTGGCGCCGCTCCTGGCCGAGCAGCGCCGTCTCTTCCAGTTTCTCTGCTGTCTCGAGGAGCCGGACCGGCAGGACCTCTTGGCGGGCGTCGGTCCGCTCGACTGGTCCCGCCCCTGGGAGGCCACGGGCGGGGTCGCGCCGATCGGTGAGTTGCTGCCCCCGCTCCTGGCCTCGGCCCTGGTCACTCGTGGCCACGGAACTGCGGCCGTGCACCCCGCGGTGGTCGCCCACGTCCGCGCGGAGCACGCCGAGTTCGTCGCCGATGTGACGGAGGCCGTGGCCGGCAGGTGGGGCCTGCTGTTCGCCTACAGCCTCTCGGACCGTGACGACACGGGCCTTCCTCGACGCGCGGCGTGGCGCGGACTGCCCTATGCCATGCGGCTGAACGACGCGTTCCGGCTACAGGCGTTCGTTGACCACATCCTGCGGGAGGATCACAGCCGTGCCACGTCGATCGTCCTGCGCTCGACACTGACGCAGGCCGTGACGTGGGAGAGCCCCCCGTCGACGGCCCTGACCGCCCGCTACCTCCTCGCGAAGGCAGGGCGCGACATTGCGCCGGACTCCACGGAGGCCATGCGAGCGGTGATCGCCGACGCGCTCGCCGCCCACGACTGGGACACGGCCGGAGCGATGAGCGCCGAGCTCTTCGAGCGCCTGTATCGGCTCGGCGATCTCGATGAGGCCCAGGCCCAGGCCCAGGCCCAGGCCCAGACGATGATCGAACTGTCGGAGCGGGACGGCTCCCCGCCGGGGCGACTGGGTCGGGTGGTCGCAGAACGGTTCCTCGTCGACGTACTCAACCGGCGTGGCTGCCACGCAGAGGCCCTGGCCGCGGGGACGGCAGTCCTGAAGACCATCGACGATTTCGAGAAGGACGACGGGAACACCTACGTCGGAGCCGCGGTGCACGTCGGCCTCCAACGCCGACGAGTCCTGAGCGCCCTGTCGTCGGCCGCCGACGGGCTGGGCCGGTGGGAGGCCGCCCTCGACTACAACCGCGCGCTGCTCGCGGAGGAGCGCCGGTCGGGCGCCTCCCCGATGGACCTGGCCATCACGACCTACAACGCCTACATCCCGCTGATGCGGCTCGGACGCCTGGAGGAGGCCGCGGCCGCGATCGCTACCGCACGGGCGTACTTCGAGCGCGCGGGCGCGCAGGCCGACCTGGGCCGCGCTCTGGGTGCGCAGGGGGAGATAGAGCTCAAGCGCGGAAATCAGGAGCTGGCTCTGGAGCTCGTGGGCGAGGGACTCCGACACAGCTACCGTCAGCCGGATGCCAGCACGATCGCCATCATGCACGGCATCTACGGTGCCGCCGCGTACAACGTCGGACGGCTCGACGTCGCGGTGTCGCACCTTGCGGCCGCCGCCGCGCTCCAGCTCCGCATGGGCGACAGCCGCGCCACGGGGGATCTCGGCATCCTCGATGTGGCCATCCGGGCAGGTGGACGGTTCGCCGGCGACCAGGCCGCCGCGACAACGATCGAACAGACCGTCGGCGCCGGGTTCCGCGCACTCGCCGAACAGGTGGGCCTGGCGCGGGACGGTTTGGCGGACGCCTGCGCCATGGCCCGACGCCGGGGTGGAGCGCTGCCGGCCCATCTGCTCGCCATTTGGGATCCGCTTCTCTCCGCCCTCGGTGCCGCCGCCCGGGGGGACGCCGAGGCGCGGGTGGAGCTGGTGGAGGCGCTCGCCGTCCAGGGAACGAATCCCGACTGGCGGCTCATCGTCGGTGACATCAGGGCGCTTCTGGACAGGACGTCGGTTCGCTCCACCGGCGGAGACGAGGTCGACAAAGCGCTGCGTGAGCGCGCGCAGGCAGCGTGGGCAGGCGAACCCGTGGTGCGGCCCAACCTCTGGAGGGCGATTCGAATCCGCGAGCTCCTGGCCGACGTGGTGCTCGGCGCGCTCGGCGACAGCGCGGGCCGGAGCCGAGCCCTCGCCGTCGTCGACGACCCCCGCCTTTCCCAACTGCCACTGACCGCCCGCTTTCGTCTGGTGCTGCACGGCGAACGGGACCCGGACGTGCTCGTCCCCGGCCTCGACCCGGATGCAGCAGACGTCGTCAACACCATTATCGATCTCATATCGTGAAAGGCAATGCTATGACGAAGGTTCATCTGTACTTCGTGTTGAACTTAGACGATCGGTACCAACCCCAGGGAATGTTCAGCATCGAAACCAACGTGGGCAGTTTCGTACCGGTGTTCACGACCTTCGAGGCGGCTCAACAATTTCTCATGAGCCCCTTCGTTCGGAAGAGCATCGAGCAGGGCAGTGGCCCGAAAGGGATCATCGACGAGACCTCGGTCTCCTTCGAGGAATGGTTGTTCCGCGTGCGCATGCTCGACCGGTCGACCATGGACGTCGCATACCTGTTGGACACCGACCCGGACTGGCAGGCCCTCGCGGCACAGCTCGTTTGACCGGCCTACTTCGCGACCGGAAGCTCCGCCGAGGCGGCCGGTCGCTCGGTTCGCCATGTCAACGTCGGTTTCCCCAGCAGCATGAGGCGGCCGACCGGTTCGACGGGGCGCTCCGCTGGTGACCGCTGCGGTCCTTCGCACCCGTGCCGGTGTACTCGTTGCTGTACCCACGCGTGAGGCGGGCCGACCTTCTCGGTCCACCCGCCCCTTACCTGCGGTTTCGCTATCGGGCTACAGGATTGGAACCTGCGACCCCTACGGTTCCCAGATCCGCCACGGGTCCGCGAGCGTGTGGATCAACTCAGCGCAGGCTGAGCCTCGTCGCGACCCAGTGTCAGCTCTCGAGCCGGAATGCTCCCCCGCCGACGAGGCGGGTCCCCATCCTCGATCTCACCGATCGAGCCAGACCACACAGCGGCGGTGTCCAAGCCGGCGGACTGACGCGGCAGAGGCTGGGCGCATGATCTCCCGCTGTCCGAGCGGCGCGTTATGTTTCGACCACGTCCACGAAAACGCGCACATCGTGCTCGACTCCCCCAGCGGGAGAGACCGGTGGGACGGCTCCCACTTCCCGGTGCCCAAGTCCCCCCTCGGACACACTCTCACCCCCGGTGTTCCTGCAGGTCAGGAGCTCGGGGTGGCCTCGCTTCCGGGCTCGCCCCTGCGATGACGACCCGGTGACAGTTCGGTGACGCCGTGCAGGGAGCTTTGTCCTGGCATCGTCGGGGTGGGAGGACGGGCATGGATGAGTTCGCCGACCCGCAGCGCCCTGCACCTGAGGGTCGCGACCGCCAGAACGTGACACCCCCGCAGCGATCCTCCGCGCCGTCCTCGCCCGGCCATCCGCTGGAACCAGGCCTCAGGACTGGCATGGAAGGCCGGTTCGGATACGACTTCAGCCGGGTGCGGGTGCACACCGACGAGGAGGGGGTCGGCGCGCCACGAGCCATGGGTGCGCTCGCCTACACGACCGGGGCGGACATCGTCTTCGGTCCCGGCAGGTACCAGCCTGGCACGGCGACCGGCCGGCGACTGTTGGCACACGAGCTGGCGCATGTGGTCCAGCAGGCTGGGGCGCCATCGAATGTGCAACCCGAGGGTCTGAGCGCGCCGGGCGACGCTGCCGAACGAGCGGCGGATGCGGCTGCGCACGTCTTCGGCGAGCCGGCGTTGCCCGATCGCTCGCTGGCCCTCGGGGTACGGGAAACCCTGCGCGCCAGTCGCACCCACCGCCCGGTCGTCCAGCGTGCGGTGGCGACCTGGGCCGGTGACTTCGACACCGACAAGTACGACACGGTGCTCGATGCAGCCAAGAAGAACGAGGTCGGAGTCGACATCGCGCTGCGCTTCAAGCCCGGGAAGCACGTCGACGCGGAACTCATCGGCATGGTCCAGATGGTCACGAGCAGAGATGCTGGGAAGGTCGTGGCTGTCAACAAGACGGTCGGGGCGCGCTCCATAGCCGCCGGCAAGGCCGGCGAGGGGGCTCACATCGATCAGCTAGAGCAGTTCGCCAATCCCCTGTACGCCACCGGAGCAGGGAAGGCCAAGGACACGTTGGGGGGGACGCCCACCCAGAAGACATGGGGAGAGCACGGTTGGCGGTTCACGGACAAGGCAGGCAAGCTGCAAGTGCACGACGCGTTGCTCAAGGACACTCCCCAGTTGCCCCATGGGCCCGACGCGAGCCAGATCTTCGAGACGACGGCCGTGGCCGCCAAGGGCGTTCAGCAAGGCACCTGGTACGGATCGGTTCAATGGGGATGGCAGAGCGACGCCGCGAACAAGTTCACCAAACTGCCCCTGAGTCTGGTCAGCAAGGACGTCCCGACCGGCACGTTCTCTACCGCCACGGGCCTGTGGGCCGCGAAACCGACATCGACCGGTTCCGCCACCATCCCGCTGCCCATGATCATGGGCAAGTACACCGACACGGCGGGCGTGCACCTCGTACAAGACCCGTCCAAGTACCCCGCGGGTCTGATCAGCAAGCTCGAGAAGAACACCCGGCTCGAGGTCACCGACCAGGGCACCGCGGCGGCGTTCAACGCGGCTGCGAAGGCCCCGTGGTGGAAGGTCACCGTCGTCGGTGGCGCCTCCATCGGCCGGGTCGGCTGGGTGATCAGTTCCTACCTCTCGGACACGGTGTCGAAGTGACCGACCACATGGGCCGTCCGGATGACCCGGAGGAGTCCGACCGCGTCCTCGGTCAGGAGCTCAGCGGGCTCGGATACCCAGATCTCTTCCTCCGCCTGGACGAGACCACGGTGGATCAGATCTGGCGGCGGCCCGGTGCGCCGGAAGCGCTGCGACGGCTGGCGCTGGCCTCGAACGCCCCTCCCCTCTCGCGATTCCTCGCGGCCGAGGTCCTCTTCACCCGCGATCCCGTCTACCCGGCACCCGCCGAGCGAGCTGCGCTGGCCAGGCTCTACGGCGAGGCCCTGCGGGGGAACCTGGTCGGCATGGCGAACCCGTGGGGGCTGCCGGGCGACCTCGATGCCCCGGTCGCCAGGCACGTCCGTGCACTGGGCGATGTGGCAGTGCCGGCCTTCGCGGCCCTGCTCGACGATGGCACACCCCTTCGATACGGCGGCAGCAAGGAGGCCACCTACGGCAACAGCTACGACTACCGCGTCAAGGACGAGGCGGCGGAACTGATCGCGGAGTCGATCGGGGTGCCCTACCAGATCCACCTCGATCCTCGCGACCGTGACGCCGAGATCGAACGGCTGCGGCAGCGACTGCCGTAGACATCCGCTAGGAGCAGCTGTGGGAACTGGCCCGGAATCCACCGCCGAGCAATCGTGGCGCGCTGCCATCGATGCGGTGGAGCGGCAGGTCGAACGTGGTGGACTGTTCACGCACAGCGCACTCAGCGAGATGGCGGAACGGGTCACGGAGGTCGAGACGTTTCTGTACGGCCTCGTCGATGTCCTGGTGGCCGATCGGGCGATCGACCAGGACGCCCTGGGGCGAGCTGCCACGGCCATCCGCCGCGAGCTCGACGGACGTGGGGAAACCACGTCTCCCCACGTCGCCCTGCGGATCGACACCGAACTGCCCGCCGACGACTTCGAGCCGGTCAACTGCTCCGAACGGATGCATCTCTGCCACGCCGTCTGTTGCCGGCTGCACTTTGCCCTCAGCGCAGCTGATGTGGAATCCGGGATCGTGAAGTGGGATCTGGGCCAGCCGTATCAGATCCGGCATGACGACACGGGAACCTGCGTACACAACGATCCGGAAACCCACGGCTGCACCGTGTACGCGGACCGGCCCAGCGTGTGCCGCAGGTACAGCTGTGCGGAGGACGAGCGCATCTGGAGTGACTTCGCGACTATGCAGCTGAACACGGCATGGATCGAGGAGAACCTCCACGCCCTCGGTCCGCGGCTTGCCCGGGCCACGATGGTGCGGCTGCCGGATCCCGTGTTGCGGCCGGGCGCGGAGTCCGTCTCGCCGAAGGGATGACCCGAAGGGAGACGTCGCCCCGCAACTGGCCCCGTGGCCAGGCTGGGGGCGTGGCGACAGCCACGACGCCCTTGGTGTCATGACGATCGCCGAGGACTTTCGTTCGTTACGGCGAATCGGCGGCCCCACCCGGGAACTCTCGGAACACGTTGATGCTCCGCCCGTGTCGAACGCACCAACGCCCGCCGCCTCTTCAAACGGGTCGAGTCCCTGTGTGTTGACCTCTCTCTCGGATGACACAGATCTGGGACCGCTGACGACGGTCGCACTGCTGCCCACAGAGGATCACGCAGTGATCACTGGTAGCAGCGATCGAGGCGTACTGAATGTCGCCCACCCGGCGACTTCTTCCCCTCACCTTTCCTACCCCCAGACAATCTTGCGGAGGCTCAACCAAACGAGCTGACGACAAGTTGTCGGTGCGCCGCTCCTGGGTCGGTGACACAACGCGCAGGCCACGATGCGGCGGATCGGTGGGACGTCCCACCGGACGACTTCGCCCTGCAGCTGCGCGCGCCGCGAGGTCAACGCCCGGCGCCCGCGGAGCCGGGACGACGCCGAGGGCACTCAAGGCCGTGGGTCCCGGACCCGTGCCGACGACGCCGTGCTCCGGCGGTTGGGTGCGGCCGCCGCCCGGGGACGCCGGAGCAGCTGAGCTCCGTCACCCAGCCCCGCTGCTGGTGCCCTGTGGCGCCGGCGTCGCCATCGGTTCGGCCGGCCCCGGCCGGGGCGCTGGCAGGCGGACCGTCCGGGGCCGCCGGCCCTCGTGGCGAGCGGTGACCCCGCCGTACTGCCAGTTCCACACCTGGGCCAGCTGCACGTCCTCGTCGAGCACCCGGACCAGGGTCCTGATCTGGTCCTCGTCCAGTCCCTGAGGCCAGAGGCGGCGGAACGGGGGACGTCCCCCGGTCGGAACGCCCGGGTCCTCGGTCGGGTCCATCTGGTCCGGTGGGAAGGCCTTGAGCACGTCGGTGGCGGTGCGGATGCCGAGTTGCCGGAGCGCCACCCTCGTTTGCGTACCGGCGCGGAGGGCGGGGTTCACCGACCCGCGCACGCGCTGGTGCTCGGCCGGGCTCCCCCCGGCCAGGTCGGCCGGCACCGGCCGGCCCGCTGCGTCCCGGGCGGGCGGGTCGTCCGGGTCCGCCGGAGCGGGGCTCCTGGCCGCTGCCATCGCGAGCTCGCGCTCCTTGTGCATCAGCCGGCGCTCCTTGCGGACCAGCCGGAGTTCACCCCAGCCGCGCTCCACCCGGTCCAGGTGGACGTACAGCACGGCCTGGTCCACCCAGTCGACCAGCCGCCCCACCGGCACCCGGGTGTGCAGGACGACGTCCACGAGGTTCGCCGTCGCCAGGTTCTGCATGTCCTCGATGCCCTCTTCCAGCAGCCGTGACTCGACCCAGATGTCGAGCCCGTCCAACTGGTTGAGCGGGTAGTTCGGGGTCAACTGCGGCACGACGACGCGGAGCACGCTCGCGGCCACGCGCTGCAGCGCCTGCAGCGCCACGATCGGGAAGAACCCGACGATGAAGGCCGTCGCCGCCTCCATGCGCCCCTCGTCGGCCGGCAGCACCTGGTGCAGGGCCGTGACCACCAGCAGCACGAAGACGATGCGGAGGACCGCAGCGGTGTAGGCGCTGGGCCGCAAGTCGCTCTGGAAGTACCGCCGGATGAGGCTCTGCGCGACGAAGGCGTAGGCCCCGAGGAAGGCGAACCGCAGGACGTCCCACAGGGAGCTCGGCGCGGTGAGGAAGTCGGTGTCCCACAACACCGTGGACCAGCCCGCCGTCAGGACGGCGGTGCACAGGAAGACCGGGAACATGGTGTCGACCCGGACGGCGAAGTTGGTCCGCTCCACCCCCTCGACGACGGCCCGCCCGTAGTAGGCGTTGAACTTCTGGCGGTACAGGTTCTGCTGCTGGCTGTAGAGCGGGCCGCCGTTACGCAGCCACGGGCCGAAGTACTCCGAGCTGGTCGGGGGGCGGGGCAGGAACGGCGGGTCGTCCACGCCCAGGCGGTGCAGGTGCAGGACGAACTCGTGCCACAGGGCACCGGCGCGCTGGCCGAGGAACCGGATGTACAGCCAGCCCGGGAGGAAGGACAGGCACCAGAGCGCGAAGATCTTCAGCGCCGCCAGGGCGATGTCCTCGGCGGTGGCCTGCCGGGTGAACCCGCCCCACAGCGTGAAGAAGCCCAGCGCCACGGCGACCAGGACGAGGACGTTCATCCACACGGCCGCCACGCTGCGAGCCAGCCAGCCGTTGGAGACCATGGTCCTGGACCAGCGGGCGAGACGTCCGCGGTCGGGGTGGTCCGTCGGTCGCGCCGTCGTGGAGCCGCCGCCGAGCAGCAGCTGCAGCACCTCGCCGGAGTGGCCGTCGTCCGCGGTCACCGCCTCCTGCACGAGCTGGACCAGCTCGTCTGCCTCGACCCGGCCGGCGCCGTCCGCCAGCGCGGCCCGCAGCCTCGGGCTGCCCGCGACCACGTGCCGGAGCTCGCTCAGCAGCGCGAGGTGGAGGTCCGGTTCCCGCTCCCCCAGGTGCCCGGCGGGGGCGTCACCGTCGGGACCGCTGCGCAGGTCGAGGGTGGGGAGGACCGCGCCCAGGTACTCGGCGAGCGTGCCAGAGATGCCATCGCCCATCGGATGCTCCTGTGTCGCAGGCATCCGGCTAGTGTCGGGGCTCGCCGTCACCGCCACGTCACCGTCGAGAAGCAGGCGCGATCGACGGCGTCCGGGAGGAGGGTGATCCCCTCCGGGTGGTCCAGCCCCCGCGCTCTCGCGCGAACCCACGGGCAGGTCGAGGAGGCAGGTGAGCTGTTCTCCGCGCACCACGCCGTATCCACGTTCCCGGCCCCGGGTGGGGTGGTCCGGCCGCGACAGCGCCGCCCAACCCGCACACTGCCAGAGCGGCTGGTGGGGGTGGAGGGCAGTTCGCTGCAGTGCATCTGCGCAGGCCAGCAGCTCGACCAGTCGCCCAGGGACAGCGGCGAACCATCCTGTACGACTCGCTCAGGCCACCGCCATGGGTCAGTGATCTCAGGGGTCTGCGTGGCGCAGGGATCCCAGCCATGAGCGCTTCGTGGCCCCTTGGTACCCGACGCGTCGCTCCGATGGACGAGCGTCGGGTGCCACAGGGGCAGGCATGGCCCACCGCAGCTGTTCCCGGCCCTCGACGATGAGGGCAGCGCTAGGGACTCGCACGCCTCGGGGCCTGGAAGTAGAAGCAACTGGCCCGATCGCCCATCTCCGGTGCGAACAGGACCAACGTCCAGCCGTCGGAGCCGAGCCGATCCATGGCGGACAACGCGTCCGCACTCCTGAACAGCTCTCCGTCGGACGTGGCGGCCACCCACAAGGCAGTGGTGGTCCCGGGCCAGCCCGGCTGCACGAGTTTCAGTGACGCGTACCGCCACGGCGGGCCATCGGGTCCGGGTTCCATTCCGCCTCCCTCGCGGAGAGCTCACGACTTCCGATTGGCAGCGGCCCAGCGGCTCACCAGGAAGAACACGCCGGCGGCGGAGGAATACCCCTTGAAGTACGGGGAGGCGACCCAGCGGAACCCGATGACCGCGGAGGCGACGGCGAACACCACGGAGACAGCCAGGGAGATTCGTTCCAGCCTGGCCCAACTCATGGAGATCCTTCTGCCACGTCGTCACCCTCCCGGTCACCGTCCGGTCGGGAACCGGCCCGCCACCGGGCCAGCGGACGACGAGGACGCTCGGCATCCCCCGGCCCGTCGTCGGGCTCGGTGAGGTCGATCGTGATCCTCGAGCGCGTGCCGACCCGGAACACCACGCCCTGCCCTGGACCCACCGTCACGTCCGCGGGGTCGAAGCCGGCGCCCTCGACGCGCACGTCGACGGCATCAGCCGGTCGATACGGGACGTCACCCACGACGGGATAGGTCACGACGATCCGACCGGTCTGGTTGCTCACGGCGTTGCGGACCGCATAGGTTCCCGGCCGCAGCAGCGTGAGGGCGAAGACATCCTCGGGCCCGAGTTCGGCGGTGTCGAACTCGACGTCCTGTTGCTCACCCGCGGTGCCCACACGGCGCACGACCGCCCGGTTTGCAACACCCGGGGGTGCCGTGAACGCGGCGTAGCCGCCGGCCGGGAGCGTGATCCGGGAGGGTGGCCTGGCCGCCGGGCGGGGAACGCCCGGTCCCGTCTGACTGTCGCGGAGATCGATGGTGACGGATTCCGGTGGATGCGACCCCGCGCGGGGTGCGGCAGCTGCGTCCGCGCCGGCGGCCTGGACCCCGGGCAGCAGGGTCAACGAGCGCGACTCGACCTCGCGGTCCTCCCGGACGACCGACAGGACGTACTGCCCCTCGGTGCGGAACCGGTGGACCACCGTGGCATGACCGCCAGGCGTGGCGCTGTCGAAGGTGACCAGCTCGAACAGTCGACGGTTGACGAGCGGTTCCATGATCACGCTCCTATGTCCGCACCAAGGACCAGTTCGTCACCGGTCACCTCGATGGACAGGGATTCGACGGGGATGAGTATCGGCACCAGGCCCGACGTGTCCTCGATCCCCACGGGCTCGAAGAGGTTCACCAACGGTGTGCCCTTCGCCAGGAAGTCGACGATGGCGTTGATGATCGTGTCGAACAGGTTGAGGTTGAACCCGAGGATGTTGGCCAGCCACTCCGAGAAGTCGTCGCCGAAGTCGAGGATGTTCCGCACCACGTCGATCAACGGGCCCAGGACCGCCTTCACCAGGTCCTTGACCCAGCCCGGCAACGGCCCCAGCAGGATGTCGATCGCCGCGTCGAGTGCGTCCTCCAGCAGATCCCCGATGATGTCGGCGAAGTCGAAGAGGTCGAAGTCCACCGCGCTCGGGTCGACGTACACCTGCCAGGCGTTCTGCACGTCTGCATCGAAGGCGTCCCAGTCGTTCATGCCCGGCGTCCGGCCGGGATTCGGGCTGTACACGACGACCGGACGGAGTGTCGCCGACAGTTCGGCCCGCACGAAGGGGCCGATGTCAAGGCACAGATTGATGTCGGGATCCTTGCTGAAGAGACAAATCTTGGGTGCACGGACCAGGCAACCCCCAAAGGGATTCGGGATGATGCAGAACCCGCCCACGCATATCTCGGGAATGTTGATGCCGAGGCATGCCCGGAGTGTGTCGAACGCCAGGTCCAGCTCGGACAGCTGAATCGTGCCGTTGTTGCGGAGGTCGAGACTGCCGTTCTCGAGGTGGGCGTCCACCGCATAACTCACGGAGAATGCGCCGAAGTCCTTGGCGCCGGAGGACTGCAGTCGGAAATTCGTCCTCACCGCGTCGAACACCTTCTGGACCGCCTTCTCCGAGACTGCCGCGGTCGCGTCGAAGGGGCCGGTCCGGGTACGCGCCCGGGGATTGCCCCGAGGGGGTGGCTTGGGCCCGGGCGGGCCGGGCGGAGACGGCGGGGCCGGCGGCTGACCCGGACCGGTCGTGACGTCGAGGAAGATCTTGAGTTGGTTCTCCTCCAGAGCGGGGTTGTTCGGCACGGTGGCCGACGGCGTCGGCTCCACGTCGATCGTGAACAGCTCACCGACGGGCAGTGGCGGGATCGCGATCACCGGCACCTGCAGCTGTGGCAGGACACCCAGCTTCACGACCAAGCCGACGTAGCACTCGATGCTGTCCTCGAGCGCCGTCGGGCCGAGGTCGACGATCTCCAAGCCGTCGAAGCGGCCGGCCACGTGCTGGGCGCCTCGCGGCCCGAAGAGGTCGGCGCCCAGGACCGTGAAGACGTCGATGCACGTGCACAGCAGGTCCCCGGCGGGGATCACCGCAGGCTCACGGGGTGGGCGGCCCTTGACATCGGGTGGCGGCAGCTGGTCGACGATCTCCCCCGGTGGGCAGCCGAAGCCGAAGCACACTCCCGCGTGGACGGCGAGACGCTGCTCCCCCAGGGGCGGCGACAACTCGGCCGGCAGCGTGAAGACGTCCCCCGGGTGCACGTCCAGCTCCACAGCGGTCACCTGCAAGGAGTAGTCGACCGCGTAGGCGCCGCTCGTCAGTGCGACGGGGAGCGGCGGCAGCACGGTGACGAGCGGGTTGCCGCGGAGGGCAACGATCGGGTGGGCATCGACGGGCCGGCAGAGTCTTCTCGGCTGTCGTGCGATACCCGCGCTGGCGTAGTTCACCAACGAGGGACGTTGCCGAAAGACATGGCGGACGAGTCGGTCGATTCCGGCATCCTGAACGGCGGCGAAGATGTCGCACCGTTGTGTCAGAGTCATGAATTGCGGCTCTCTTCCCCGTCCGACTCGGCGACAGTCGCGAGGCAGGGATGGGTGGGGGCGAGGAACATGGGACACACTCGAGCAACCTTGCCGTTCAGCAAAGCCGCTCAGTTACGTCAATCCATGGACGGTCACGCTGGGGCAGTAGTACCACTGGCGCCGGAACGCCGCAAGGCCTTTGTGGCCGGCGATGAAAGAAAGGCGCGCCACGCCGACATCCCATTGACCACCTTTGTGCGGCGCTGCCACCATGACGGACGGCCACAGCCGCCGCGAAAGCCGCCCGCCGAGAAACCGCCCGCCTATAGGGGGCGCTGATGCCAGCCAACAGAGTGCGACCGTCCCCGGGCGTCAGCGGGGTCGGGCGGACGATTCCCGCGGTTCGCCTCACCAAGGTCCCGTCCACCCGCCGTCGCCCGACATCGCTGGCAACCCGCGTCGCGAACAATGCCGCGCTGTTGCGGTTCCTCGCCCGACCGTTGCGCCGGTTCGCGCCCGTGCTCTCGATCGGCCGCGTCGTCGTCGTCACCCGTCACGCCGACGTCGTGGACGTGCTCGAGCGCGACGAGGACTTCACGATCGCAGAGGTGAACGCCGCGACGATGGACCGGATCGACGGGCCCTTCATCCTGGGGATGGATCGCTCGGAGCGGTACACCCGGGAGCGGGCGATCCTGCAGACCTGCGTGCACCCCTCCGATGGGGAGCGGATCCGGGAGTTCGTGACAGCGACGGCCCGCGAACTCGTACGCGCGACAGCGGCCCGAGGGCGCATCGACGTCGTCCAAGACCTCGTCCGCCCGGCAGCGACCCGGTTGGTCGCCTCCTACTTCGGCGTCCCAGGACCCGACGAGGCCACCATGATGCGCTGGATGCGCATCCTCTTCTGGGAGGCGTTCATGAACAGCGGCGGGGACCTCACGGTCCGCCGAGCCGGCGCGCAGGCCGCCGACGAGCTGCATGCCCACGTCGACGATCTGATCACCGCGGGGCGGGCCGAACTCGATCGCGGACAGCAGGTTCCTGACACGGTGCTGATGCGCCTGATCAAGGCGCAGGATGACCCCGCGACGCGCCTGAGCGATGAGGCCGTGCGCCGAAACATCTGCGGCGTCATCGTCGGTGCCGTCGACACGACCAACAAGGCGACGGCGCAGATCATCGACCAGCTGCTGCGCGACGAAGGTGCGCTGCGGGGCGCCCAGCGGGCCGCACGTGACGGCGACATGCAGGCCGTCGCGCAGTACTCCTTCGAGGCCCTGCGCTTCCAACCGCTCAACCCGGTCCTGGTACGTCACGTGGCCCGTGACACCGTCATCGCCGACGGCACTCGGCACCGGCGATCCGTCTCATCCGGCGGCACGGTGTACGCAGCGGTGCTCCCTGCGATGTTCGACGGTGCGGTATTCGGCGATCCCAACACGTTCCGGCACGATCGCCAGCCGGCCGCCGACCTCAACTTCGGTCACGGCATGCACTCGTGCTTCGGCCGATACGTCAACCACATCCAGATCCCCGAGCTCGTCGCGGCGCTGCTGCGCTGTGATGGCCTGCGCCGGGCGCCCGGTCGCCAGGGCCGCCTCGAGTTCGAGGGCCCGTTTCCCGATCGGCTGCTCGTGGAAGTCGTCGACGGTCCGGTAGTGGCAAGGGGGCGGGTCTGAATGCCGCAGTCCCCGTTCACGATCCTGACGCCCGTCCTGGAGGAGCACGAGGCCGCACTCACCGAACTGCTGCGCGGGATCGGCGACAAGGTCATGGAGGACCGGGAACTCGGACTCTCGACCCTTGACCGTCTGCACTACGCCAGTTTCTCGATCGTCCGAGGAGATGACGGGCCACTGCTGGTCTTCGAGGGGAACATCGACGGCTCGACCGCGGCATTCCTCGAGCACCTGCTCGGCACGTCGCCGGACGGAGTCGATGCGGTCTACCGGCACTGCGCCGACTACCCGGCGCTGGCCGACGGTGACCGCGACGCCACCCTGTCTTACCTGCTCAGCAGCGACATCGGGGCCGACACGTTCTTCGTGGCCTGGCCCGGCCAGAGCCTGGACATGATCAGACGGGAGGAGTTGCTTCGACGGTGGATCCAGGACTTCCTCGACAGACCGGAGCAGGCAGCACTGCGCCAGGAGGACCCGGTGGAGGTCCATCGGGCCGTCGTGAAGGCTGTTCGGGACGACCCCTCGGTGCGCTGGGCACTCGAGGCTGAGCCCCTGCCCTTCCACGTCCGGCGTCCGCGGACGGTCCTCGCACTGCTGGCGGTGCCCGCGCTCGCCGGTCTCGTCTCCGTCGTCGTCGCGGCTGTGCGACCTGGCCCCGCGCGACGGCCGGTCCGGCTGGTCCTCGGGGCCCTGGGTGTGGCGGCGGCTGGCGCGGTCGTGCGCCTGCGTGCCGCCGAGCGCGCGGACGACCAGCACGAGGCGTCCCGACCCACCGACTGGGAGACCGTCTACGCGGCGTGGAGCAAGAACCTGGGCCAGTTCCGCCACCGCGAGGACACCAAGGGGCAGAACCACCTGAGCAGCATCGCCGATGTCAAGCCAGGGCTGTTCCGTCTTCTCACGTTACGCAGCGTGTTGGCCGCCATTCGGGCTGTGGCGACCCTCAGCACGGTTCGGGGCCAACTCGGTGGCATCACGTCGATCCACTTCGCCCGGTGGGTCATCACCCCCGACCGCCGGCTCATCTTTCTCAGCAACTTCGACGGTAGCTGGGAGAACTACCTGGGTGACTTCGTCGACCTCGCCGCTCGGGGGCTGACTGCGGTGTGGACCAACACCCACAACGACGTGGGATTTCCGCACACCACCTGGCTGATCGAGCAGGGCGCGCGGGATGAGGCGCGGTTCAAGGCGTTCGCGCGCTACGGCATGGTGCCGACGCTGCTTTGGTACAGCGCGTATCCCCAGCTCAGCGTGGCGAACATCTCCAACAACCGGGCCATCCGAGAGGGCCTGCGCCTACCGGAGTCCGTAGGAGGACCCGAGTTCTGGCTGCGGCGACTCTGAGCGAGGAGCGGGGAGCGACGGACATGAGCACGATCGAGCGGGCGGACATCCAGGGTTTCGTGCTCAGCGGCTACGCCGCGATGCACGAGGCTCGCTACGTCTTCCTCGAGGTGGCCGATCCCGCGGGGGCCCGTCGCTGGCTCGGGGAGTTGGCCTCCCGGGTCACCACGGCCATCGCACCGGAGCGTGTCCGTTGCATCAACGTCGCACTGACTTGTCGTGGTCTCGCAGCCCTGGGGCTGGGAGAAGCGCAGCTGAGCACGTTCGCACCGCCGTTCCAGGAAGGCATGACGACGCCGTACCGCCGAAGGGTCCTTGGCGACGTCGGACCCAGCGCGCCGGACACCTGGGCGTGGGGCGGTCCCTCTGCCTCCGGTGGCACTGTGCCTGAGGACCGGGTGCCTGAGGACCGGGTGCCTGAGGACCGGGTGCCTGAGGACCGGGTGCACGTGCTGCTTCTGCTGTTCGCCCGAGACCTCGACGCGATGGAGCCACTTCTGGAGGCCGAGCTGTCGCTCGCCACCGCGGACGGTGCGTTCCGACACGTGCACACCCTTCGACCTGAGCCGCTGCCCGGGAGACTGAGCGTGGGCAAGTTCGGCGTGGAGCACTTCGGCTTTGCCGACGGGATGTCGCAACCGGTGATCCGGGGTAGTGGGCAGGACGGGAAGCTGGCGGGCGAGGAGGCTCGCCGACACGTCGCTGCCACCGGCGAATTCGTCCTCGGCTATCCCAACGGGTACGGCGAGCTGACGCCGTCACCTTGGCTGCCCGGCCCGGACGGCACCAAGATCGACGTCGGCCGGAACGGCACGTATCTGGTCGTGCGTCAACTGAAGCAGGACGTGCACGGATTCCGCGAACTGGTACGTGCTCATGCCGGCGCCGCAGGCAGCGACCCCGACGCCGAGGCCCGGCTCGCGGCCAAGCTCGTCGGACGCTGGTACAGCGGCGCGCCACTCGCCCGGACACCCCACCGGGACGACGCCGACCTGGCTACCGACAACGCCTTCGGTTACGCCGAGGTGGACCCGTACGGCGAGCGGTGCCCGATCGGTGCGCACATCCGGCGCGCGAACCCGCGCGATTCGATCGCCCCGGAACGCGCCCGAGCCCTGGAGTTGACCAACCTGCACCGCATCCTGCGCCGCGGCCGGGTCTACGGCCCGGAGCTTCCCGACGACGCCACCGATGACGACCTAGTCGAGCGCGGACTCATCTTCATGTGCATCAGCGCCAACCTCGAGCGGCAGTTCGAGTTCGTCCAGCAGACCTGGTGCAACAACCCGAAGTTCAGCAACCTCTACGAGGAGCAGGACCCGCTCCTGGGCACTCCCCCGCCCGAAGGTGGCCTGTTCACAGTGCAGGGCTCGCCGATCGCGACCCGCGTGCGCGGACTGACCAACTTCGTCACCGTGCGCGGCGGCGCCTACTTCTTCCTTCCCGGCGTCCGCGCCCTGCTCACCCTGACCACAGCCACCTGATCGGCCGGTCGCCCGGCGACGTGCCGAGGCGGTCGGTCAGGGTGCCGCGTCTGCGCGTGGGGGCACCCGACCTGCACGGTGCTCCCGGAAGACGCGCAATGCGTGGGCGCCGGAAGGCCGCTGTCGCATCCGAAGGACCATCTCCCGGAGCGCTGGCGGAATCTCCTCGAACCGGGGAACCGCTCCCCCGTACTCGTCCGGCCACACCACCGGTGCGGCCGCCACCGCGAAGGCCATGTCGGAAAGGCTGAAGACGTCACCGTGCAGGTAGCGCCGTCCATCGGCCAAACGGGCGTCCACGGCTGTCATGACGTCCTGGATCTTCGCCCTCGCGGCAAGCTCGCGGGCCGGGGTCAGGCGAAGGAGCAGTCGCAGCAGCCCCGAGAAGAAGGGATAAGCCTTCCGCACCGCCGCCCTCTCCCGGGACGGCGTCCCGTCGCTGAGCGGGCCGACCATGATCTCGCGGTGCGGGAGCAGGTGGTAGTAGGCGAACACGGTAGTGCCGCTCCCCAGAGTGTGGTGGAACAGTTTCCAGTCCTCACGGGCGCGCTGCCGGTCGACCTGTGCCGGCAGCAGTCGCAGCTCCGGCGGAGCGTGCTTTTCGAAGTGGCCCATCATGTCCAGAACCCGGTCCATCCGCACACCCTTGCCATACAGCACCGGGAACAGGGGGGTCCGGGCACGCACCAGGGTGACGACCGAGCAAAAGACGAGAGTGTGCCGCTGCTCGCGGTGCGCAACTCCGTAGTGGTCCAACAAGAACCGGCTCAGCTCGCTGTCCAAACTCGGCGGAAAGGTCACCAGCGTCAGCTCGGACACCACTCCCCCTTGCATAGCCTTTCTCACCGTATCCCCGGTCGAGGCACCGGTGAGGTTTCCATGCCCCCCGCTGTGAACTTCGCTCAATCGCAGCGGTGTCCGCCGAGCTGGTCGACAAGACGGTCCACAACGGCGCGGTCACGACGTCGTGAGTCACGCCTGAGCCACGGGGAATCTCGTCAGGCCACGATCACGACGGGCACAGCGGGCCCGAGGTCGCGGACTGCCGGGTTCTCGAGGTCTTCGACGCTGAGCCTGATCGCGTATCCGCCGAGGTCCAGGTCTGGCAACGGTCCGGCGTAGCGCACGATCGACCGGCCGTCGGCGACGGCTGCCATGAGTGCACCCGGGGCAGGTACCAGGTCGGCCGACCTTCGGCCGTCTGCGGGGGTCGGCTCGAAACGCCAGCGGTAGCGCAGCCGGTTCACGGCCTGGTACTTCTTCTCCGGCCAGTGCAGCGGCCCATCGGCCTCGAGGGTGCTGCCCGCCTTGCTGAGCGTCGCACCGGCGACCAGCCGGCGAGGGACGGCACGGAACACGTGGACGGTGCAGCGCTTCGGACCCTCCATCCCACCGGCGACGCCGCCGTGGCGGGTTCCGTTCTGGGCTGCAGTGTCCTGTCCGGCTTGATCGCTGACGCCGAGCGTGATGGCCTGGCTGCCGACCGTCAGAGTCACGGAAAGGGGCACCCCCGGGTCCGACACGGCGTTCTCGTTCAGGCTGTAGTGCCCTTCAGTCGCCTGGAACTCGCTCGAGTACCAGCGGGAGAACAAGGCCACGCCCGCGAGCTCCGGGGGCAGCGTTCCGAGCCGGCCGGTGAGCTCCACGGCCTTCACGGCCTCCACGCCGACGATGGTCGCGCCGTCAGCAGGTCGGATGATGGTGATCGGCACAGCGGTCACGTCGCCCCGCTCCCCCGCCTCGTTCCCGCGTCCATCACTGCTGGTGCTGGGTGAACGGGACGGGCGCCCCCGTCGGCAGGATGGTGCCGAGGTCGCCCACGACGTTCATCGCAACGGAGCTGACCGTGATCCCGGGGTTGCCGGTGCTCGGCTGCACCATGCCCGGCCAGGTCGCCCTGCCCACATCGCCCTGCGCGCACATCCCCTGCGTCACGATCGCCTTGCCGCCGGCCTTCACCGTCGAGTTGAAGGACGTGAAGACCCACACCTCCAGACCGGCGTCGGACGGGTTCGCCGGCGGTGGCGGGATCGGCACAGGAGCCGGTGCGACACCGTGCGACTTCTCTGCCGCACCCCGCGGGACCTCCACGAGCACCTCGAGGCCGTTGGCCTTCACGTGCCCGCCCGCGTCGGCGATCAGGTCGACGGTGCCCTGGAAGTCCAGGACCCCGGAGAGCAACAGATCGGCCATCACGCCCCCGTGATCTCGTGGCCGCGGATGGTCGTGCTGCCCGAGGCGCCGGAGACCTTCAGGGCACCCTTGATGTCCACGTCGCCCTCGACGGTCATCCCACCCGCACAGGACACCTCCAGGCGGCCGCCCGCAACGACGATCGGCGTGCCGGCACAGTTGATCCGTATGTCGCCGTTGGTGGTCACGTCGACCACAACGGCGTCGCCGGCCCGGATCCGGATGTCTCCACGCCCCCCGTCGATGAGGAGATCGGTCCCGGGCTCGCCGCCGTCCCGCTCGGGGACGTCCCGCTGCAGGTGGACGCTGCCGTCCTCGGTGACGCGAAGCCGGGTCCGCGTGCTGTGCTCGGACAGCACCCCGGTCTCCAGCTGCGACGACGGCCACCGGTCCGCGTCGGACCTGCGGCCCACACGCAGCGGCAGCTCGTCCACCCGATCGTTCATGTCCTCACCTGCCTGCTCACGCCGACCGCCAGGGGGTCGGCACCGTGCACGACGCACGCTAGGGGGCCCACGTCACCGGCCCGTCACGTCGGCGGCCCCGCGCCGGGAGGCGTCACCGTCGGGTCAGGGCGATGCGCAGGCGGGTCCGCTGGCCGATGTTCGACACGAGTCGCGGCAGGTCGTCATAGAACCGGTCATGGAGGGCGGGGAGGTCTCCGGCGATCACCGCGCCGGCACAAATCCGCTCCACCGCGGCGACATCGTCATCGGAGACCCAGGTGGAACCCAGCAGTGTGCCGATCATGCGGAGCTTCTCGGCAACGGGTTGGCGTCCGATCGCGGCCACGTCGTTGTCCTGCACCCAGGCGCGGACGTCGTCGTCGTCGGTCACGACCCGACCGCGGACGAGCCCAGGCGCCTCGGTCCGGATGACGCGGCCCTGCATCCGGGCGTAGTCGTCCTGCACCCGGACCGGCCCGTCCATCCCGGGGGCGGACGAGGGCGTCCGCCCCGACCAACGGTCGCGGCTGGGGTCGACGGGGCGGGGCACGAGTCGCTCAGCAGGGAAGATCGTGGCCGAGGTGACCGCCGGTCCGGCAGCGCCGCGCGAGAGGGCGTCGTCGACGTCCTGCTTCGAGAGCGCCACCGCCTCCAGAGCCTTCGCGCGGTTCTCCCGGTTGCCCTCGGTGTCCAGTGCCAGGTCGCCATAGGCTCTCCAGGGGCCGGTCTCCGCGGGCGTTGGTGACGTCCACGCCGTGCTCGTTGTCCAGGTCGTGCTGGACCTTCGAGTCCAGTTGCCCCAGCAGCCCTTGGGCGAGCAACGCCGCCCGCGGCTGGCGGATGTGGCCGCCGGAGAAGGCGTCGGTGAGGAAGTGGTCGGCCGCCGCGTTGACACCCCAGGCCTGACCGGCGAGCCTGCCATCCGATCCCGCACGGCGAGCCAGGTTCACCGCCTCGGCGTGCATCCGGCGCCAGGTGTCGAGATTCCCCTTACCGGCCGGCGCGTTGGAGAAGTGGCTGACATTGCGGGCCGCCAGGTCGAGGTAGCGGCCGCCGGTCGCCGCCTGCAACTGCTCCGTCCGCCCGCCAGAGCGGACCAGCGGGATGAGGCGATAGACCTCCTTGAGCGGCGCCTTGGACAGCGCGTCGAAGTCCGCATAGAAGTCGCCGGCGAGCGCGACCACCTCGCCGTAGGTGAGGCCGACCGTGACCGCCCGTTGCTGCTCCGGCGTCCCGAGGGCGATCAATGCACGCCACGCTGCCGGCCAGCGCTTCGGGTCACCCCGCTCGGGGAAGTCCCGGTCATGGCAGTCGAGCGTGATCGGCCGAGCCGGACCGCCCGTCGATCGCTCGCCCAGACGGACGTGTTCAGGGCTGTCCCACCGCAGGAGTGCCGCGCCGGCGCCGCGGGTGACCGGGACGGCCGGCCCCCCCGCCGTGATCGTCCGAGCCTCGCGCTCCAGGGCTGCACGGTCAACGACCGCGCCAGTGGCCGGCTCCCCGTCCGATGCGCTGCTCTGCTGTGAGACGTGGACCAGCTCGTGGGTGAGGAGGATCCGGCCTGCAGCGGTCTCAGGGCGGTACTCGCCCCGGCCGAACACGATGTGCTGACCGCAGGTGAAGGCGCGTGCGCCGACGGTCGCCGCCGCCAGCGCTGCCTCGGTGTCGTCGTGGATTCGCACTCGGCTGAAGTCCTGTCCGATGACCGCCGCTCGAGCCGCGGGCAGCCTCCCGTCCAGCGGCCGTCCCTCGGTCGCGACGACGGCGCGAGCAAGGGGTGGGATGGCGAGTCGACGCGCCTCGTCGGTCTCCGCCGTGGAGAACATGGCCATGCCGCTCCTCACCCGGGACAAGCGTCGAGCAGTCGGCCCGTTCGGACGTCGTCGGACGACCAGCGCTCACCGGGGCTGCCCCCGTCCATCTGGACGGCGTCGAACCGCAGGATCTGACCTTTCAGGGACGAGTCGAAGGCCTCCTGCTTCTTGCGTTCGGCGGCGACGTTGGCTCGCGAGGTGGGGCCGGCCGACGCGTTCGCTCCCTGGTCGAGCAGCTCGTCGTCGTCCATGGTGTCGAAGTAGTCCGCCCGGAAGGCCGACGGAGTCAGCTGCAGCTCCACGACGTGGTCGACCTGCATCAGCACCCTCCGCCCGGTGGGCGACCAGTCAGGGACCCGGATCCGTTCTTCCCCCGTCGCTCCGGTCATACCCAGCCGGTGACCTCGCTCGTACACCCCCGCCGGGATCCCGTGCGCGCCCCCGACGCGGTGCTCTCTGTGCCATCTCCCCAACTGAGCCGGCGCACCCCGCTCGTCGTCGGGATCGGAGCGCAGGTTGCTGGCAATGTCGGGCGCGATCCAGTTCCGGAACCTCCGGAAGCGGGGGGCCTTCTCCTGCGGCAGCCGCAACACGAAGAGTGATCGCTTTTCCTTCTCCTCCTCGTCTCTGACCGCCTTCACACCGGACCCCAACCCCGTTGCCCCGGCAAGAACCGGCTGGACACCGGGACCCTCCAGGGCCTGGGAACCCACCGCCGATGCCGGGGCGGGGACCGGGGCGATCGGCTCGGGGACGGGCTGTTCCGCGGGCAGGAGCTGGCGTGCTGTCCCTCCGGGTCCGTACGCCGGCGGGCGAGCTGACCGAGCCGAAGCGGCCGGCGGCGCGGACCGGGAGGGGAATCGGGGACGGTACGCACGGTGACTGGACAGGGGGGTGACCGATCCCGCCCGAGCGCCGCCGCTGGAGCCGGCCGGTCCGCCGGCTCCTGGCACCGGTGCCGCCGGCCGGGAAGCGAGCGCGCCCTCCTCTGCGGCGCCTGCACCCCTGCCTGCCGATCCGGCCCCCTCCGCCGCAGCCGCTCCCGGCGGGATGATGCCGCCGCGGATGCGGGCCCGCACCCCCGCCAGGGCAACCACGGCCATCACGTCCCGACGCACCGATGGCTCCAGTGGCCGACCGCGCTCGGCCACCACCCGTCGTACGGGCGGCGGCAGGGCCGGCCCCCGGCCGGTCCGCTGCCTCCCAATACCGAAGGCCCCACGAAACGCCGGCCGGGTCCAGACCTCGCCGGCGACCCGGTTCGCCTCGTGCTCCAGGTGCGGTGCGCTCACGCCCCGGTACGGAGACGCCGGGTCCGCGTTCCCGCGGCCGTTCTCTAGCAGCCGCTGCAGCGGCTCGGTGCACGCCATGGCCACAGCCAGAACCCCTGTTGTGGTCGACCAGTCCGACGACCGGCCGAGGCATTGGGTACGCCGGCAACCTACGTCCGCGGCGTCACCGTGTCGTCACCGCCGGGGTCTCCCCCGCCCCAGCCGGCGACGTCGGCGTCGCTCAGCGGCTTCTCGAGCTTGCCGTACTCCGTGCGGACGGCGGCCAGCAGGTGGCACATCCGCACTGAGTCGCCGCTGTCGGCCGCAAGGAACGCAGCTGACAGGGCGATGTTGCGGATGGTGCCGCCAGTCGCCGCAAGCTGAGCGAGCCTGCGCGGTTCGAGGCCCTCAGTGGGTAGTTCCGGCGGGAACGCCCGGCGCCAGATGTCCGCGCGGGCGTCCGCGTCGGGGAAGGGGAACTGGACGATGAACTGCAGACGGCGGAGGAACGCGGAGTCCAGCGCGCCCTGCAGGTTGGTGGTGAGGACGGCGAGTCCGCGGTAGGTCTCCATCCGCTGCAGGAGGTAGCTCACCTCGATGTTGGCGTACCGGTCGTGGCTGTCCTTGACCTCGCTGCGCTTACCGAACAGGGCGTCGGCCTCGTCGAAGAGGAGGATCACGCCGCCGGTCTCGGCGGCGTCGAAGATGCGGCGCAGGTTCTTCTCCGTCTCACCGATGTACTTGCTGACCACCTGGCTGAGGTCCACGCGGTAGAGGTCCAGTGCCAGCTCGGTCGCCAGCACCTCGGCGGCGAGGGTCTTGCCGGTGCCGCTGGGACCGGCGAAGAGGGCGGCCACGCCCGTCCCCCGCGCCGTCCGCGCGGCGAACCCCCAGTCATCGAACACGGTGAGCCGGTGCCGCACGTGCACCGCGATCTGCCGGAGCAGTGCCCGTTGGTCGGCCGGCACGACGAGGTCCGCCCAGCCCGCCCGCGGCTCCAGCCGCTCCGCGAGGTCGTCCAGCCGTGGCCGGGCCTGCCGGCGACAGGCCTCCCACAGCCGCGGTCCTGCGTCGCCCCGTCCGAGTTGCTCCCGGGCCTCCTCGACGGCTGCCGCGATCCCTACCGCGCCGACGTCGAACTGCCCCGCGAGTCGCTCCACCCAGTCCGCGAGGGGCTCTGCAGCGGGCCCGAGCGTCGCGCGCCAGACGGCCCGGCGCTCCGCGACGTCCGAGGGCGCCACCTCGATCCGGGCGAGGCCCGCGTCCGGCTCGCCGACCGGCAGGGGCCCGAGTACGGCCAGCGGCGTTTGCAACCGGAGCGCGAAGTCGGCCGCCGCCCGGCCCTCGTCACCCGTCCGGTCGTCGCTCTCCACGAGCCAGGACCTGCCGCTGAGCACAGTCTCACGCTCGCACAGCCGCGCGAGCAGGTCCCGGTCCGCCGGTGTGCCCGGCAGGTCGGCGGCACGGAGGCACATTGGGATCAGGCCGAGGTCCAGAGCTGCCTCCGCGACGACCGCCCGCAGGTCGGCGGGTGACCGACCGGACAGCCGGACCTTCCTGCTCCCCGCGGACGCCCAGCAGCTGGCCAGCTGGCCGGCGGCGACCCTCAGGGTCCGCGGCAGCTCCTGCAGCCCGGGCAGTTCCCCGAGGGGTTGCGCCAGGATGCCCACCCGCGGGTCGAGATAGGAGATCCCGGTGAGCGCGTGCAGCACCCGCTCGTCGATGCGCAGCGGGCCGGCGATGGGCGTCTCCGGCCGGTCCACCTCGACCAGGTGCCAGCGGCGCAGCGGCGCAGCGGGCGTCGTCGCACTCCAGTGCGCGTCCGGCACGGTGGCCATCGCCAGGCCGAAGGTCGCGTAGGGGCGCGTGGCCTCCCCATGGGCCTCAGCGCACGCCCGGGCGACCGCGCTGTCCAGCTCGACACCGGCGCACAGCAGCAGCACCTCCCGCTCGAAACCGGACAGGTCGAAGGAGTCCGCGATCCGCTCCAGTGCCGGCGGATCCGGCATGACCGACCGCAGGTGGTCGCGGCGACGCTCAGCGGCCGAGGGGTCCTCCAGGACGACCCGGTGCCGGACGACGTCGAGCGCGGCCGCGAGATAGCGGTGGTTGGCCTGCACCCATTCGTCGGCTGTCGTCGGAGGCTCATCGGCCGCCGCACGGGGTACCGCCTGCCCGAGCACCGGTGCCACGGGCCTCATCCCAGGGTCATCGTCTCGGCATCGTCGCCCCCGGTCGGCGGCGGGGGGCTCCCGTCCTCCCTGGCGGGCTCGCTGAGCTCCTCGAGCACTTGGATGGCGCCGCTGATCCTCAGCAGGGTCGTCCGGAGCGCATCTTCCCGGTGCACCAGTTCGCGCAGCTGCTCCTCCCCCGCCTGGTACTCCCGCCTCAACCCGGCCAGCCGGGTCGCGATGTGCTCGCTCACCGGATCCCTCCACGTGGACGGGGTGCCGGTGTGGGTGCAGCGGTCGCTGACGGGACCGTGTCCGGTGGCACGTACGGCGGGGTGTGCAGGAGGGGACTGGACGACGGGCCGGGTGCCTGCCCCACGGCCACCGCCGGCTCCGAGCGCGCGGAGGCGCCGGACGTGGCGCGCTCGTCCGCTTGTCCGTACAGCTGCGGGTGCAGGAACCGACCGCGCTCCGCGTCCGGCTTGTCCTCCACCACGGCGATCCGGTTGGCTTCCGCCCACGGGTCCTGACGGACGCCGGTCACCTGCCAGGACACCGTGACTCCGGGTTGGTCGGTGCGGATCCTGAACGCGTTGCCCTCCACATCCCCCTCGACAGTGGCCAGGGCCAAGCGGCCCAGCGCAGTGAGCTGGAAGCGCACGTCACGATTGAGTGTCTGGAAGTAGTCGGGCAGCTGGACCCTGGCCGAACTGTCGTCGCCGGTGACGACCACCCCGGCGTACAGGTTGACCATCTCGGGCGACTCGACGAAGGAGTGCGACAGGTACTTGTCCCCCGGCTCGCCGGGGTGGTCGATCTTGAACCCGCCGCCGGACTTGTGCAGGACCTTCTCCACCCAGACCTCGTCGCGTAGAACGATGCCCCCTCCACCGCTCCGCAGCGACAGCACCCCGTCGCCGTCCCAGATGTTGGAGTTGAAGAGCTTCAAGGTGGCCTTGCTGCTCCAGTGGCCGAAGACTT
The DNA here is from genome assembly GCA_000620205.1 of Geodermatophilaceae bacterium URHA0031. Classification (GTDB taxonomy): domain Bacteria; phylum Actinomycetota; class Actinomycetes; order Mycobacteriales; family Geodermatophilaceae; genus Modestobacter. The sequence goes on from JHVP01000005.1 coordinate 97,928, forward strand.
CGCCGGTGAACACCTGACCGTTCAGCCACGCCTGCCCATCGGTGCGGTACTGGAACGCCTGGATGATCCCCGCCGTGGTAAGGCCGCCGGCGACCGTGAGGTTGCCGAATCCCGGGTTGCCCCAGCCGCCGACTCCGCCCACGTTGACGCTGCCCGCGGTGAACAGCCCGGGGGTGTGCACTCCGCTCTCGAACTTGAGGCCCTGGTTGAGCCGCAACCAACTGTCGCTGGAGAAGGCCAGCCGTCCGTTCAGGGCCATCGAACCCGCGACGTCCAGGTTGGCCTGCGGCGCGCCGGTACCGACTCCCACCCGCCCGCCGGTGTCCTGCAGGATCACCCGACCACTGCTCGCGGCTGAGCGGATGTACCAGTCCCCCGTCGCCCCCCAGTGGAGGTGACTCCAGTTCGGTCCGACAGTGGGCTTCTGAAACGCGGCGGTGTTCCAGTTGTTGTCCGGCCGCTCGTCGACGACCACGAAGGCCGCCTGCGACGGCCCGGTGTTGCCCATCCGCAGCCGCCCGGCGATCGTGAGGTCTGCTGTCGCGATGTCCCCTGCCTGTACCGCGCCCGTGACCGACAAGGTCTCGCCGGAGAAGGCCGCCGCCCTGACGTCCCCCGCCTTCACCGATCCCCACACGGAGAGGGTGCCGGCCGAGATGTCCGCAGCGACTACGTCCTCCGCCGTCAGCGTGCCGGTGAACCGCGTGTCCCCGGCGAAGTCCGCCACCCCAGTCACCGTCAATCCCCCGGCCACGCGTGTTCGGCCCGTGGCCTGCTCGACGGTGAGAGCGGTCCGCGCCTGGCCGTCGCCGAGCAGGGCCAGGACGACGTCGCCCTCCGGCTCCGCTCGCACCTCGGCCACGGGCAGGTGGTCGACCGCGAGCGGGTCGGCGCCACCACCGGACCCACGGGGCGCCCGGAGCAGCAGCCGACCGGCCTGGACGCCGACGGTCCGCCGCGGTCCGGCGGTCAGCCCGCCGTCGGCGACCTTGCCATCGGCACCCAGCGACACCCGCGCCAGCACGACCTGGGTGCCGACGTCGGAGAACCCGGACGGTGGGATCAGACGTAGCCACGGCGCGTGCAGCCAGGTGTTGGCGTTGACGAAGTCGTTGTCCCCCAGCACTTCCCGCCACGTGACCGTCAACAGGTACTCGCCCTGGGGGATCCCGGTCGTGGGGACGGTCGACTTCCCGTCCGCTCCGATGGGGACGGTGGGGACGTTCTGGATCTCGCCCGCGTCCACTCCCTGGTCGGTCACCGCCACGCCCCCCGGGGCGAGCACGATCTGCCGGCCGCGCGCATCCAGCGCGGTGCCCTGGCCGACGGTGATCCCGGCCGCGCCGGGGGTCGCGGCCACGCGGAGACCGTCCCCCACGCCCCAGCCGTGCAGCGCGGCCGTGCGCAACTGCTGCAGGGGCAGCAGGTACTGCTCGAGATCGGCGAAGGTCTCCGCCAGCGCGGGAGGCCCGTCGCGGACGGCGATCTGGTCCTTCGGGTCAACCCAGTACTGCGTTCTCTCGATCGCTCTGTCGACCACGGCGTCCGTCCTCTCTGATCAACCACTGATGACGTTGCAGCGCGCGTGCGCAGGACGCTGCCGCTCGGCGATCGCCCGCACGATGCTGACGACCCGGCGCACCGTCGCCTGCCGGCCTGCCTCGTCCGTGGGCAGCCGGTCCCCCGCGAAGTGGACGACGACGTCGAACTGGAACGGCAGGGCGCGCGAGCGCTTGAGTTCGACGCTCCCGAGGGACCAGCCGTTGAGCGGCTGGCCCGGATCGGCCACCACCAGGCGGCCACCGGTGGCCACCATGCCGGTCGGGTACACCAACTGCCCCGGCTCGGTGACCCGAACCGCAGCGGGGGCGGCGCCGAGCGCGACCCGGAACACGCCCGCCGCCTGAGCCACGGCGCTGATGAACGGGAAGGTGGTCGGCGGGGCGAACGGCTTCAACCCCGCGTCCAGGACGTACAGCTCGCCGTCCCTGGTGCGTGCGATGCCGGTCGGCGCCACCAAGGGGTTGTCGGCGGGTAGCAGCACGGTCTCCGTCCAGGGCGTCGTCGTCCGGTCGACCCGGACCACGTTCCCGGCCCGCTGGTCCGGCGCCGTCGGGGCCTGCTCGCGACCGTCCCCGACGAGCAGCGCGCCGTCGCGGTCGACCGCCAGCGAAAGCGGCTCGCGCACCACTTTCAGGGGGATGGCCGTGTTCACGGTGAACGGGTCCAGTCCGACGGCGATGACCTTGTGCGGGTTGGCCGTGCCCGGACCTGTGCCGCGACCGAGCACGATCAGTTGGCCCGACCGCGGATCGAAGGCCATCGCCGCAGGCGCGTCGGTGATGCCCCCGCTCGCGAGGGTGAGCTGCGTCGCCCGCTCGAACGGCCGCGGGATCGAGTAGAGCCGCCCGTCGCGGTCCAGTGCGTAGACCGTCTCCGGCGTCGCAGGCTTCCCCGCAGTCGCGGCCTGTGCCGGTCGCACGGCCACCGCGACGACGCGGTTCAGCGGCAGGGTGTCGGCCGCCAGCGGCTGAGGGCTCGGCGGCGTGCCGGTCATCCGGAGGCCTCCGGCCGTGTCCAGGAGCCAGACGCGGCTCTTGAAGGGCAGGCCGAGCGCGTCCGGCATGGCGATGTCCCCGACGACCAGTCCACCGTCCGAGGTCGCCGCCACGCTCCATGGCCGGAGCAGCCCCTGGGTCACGATCCGCTCACCCGACAGCACCGGTCCCTGGGTGACCAGCGGGACCACGCGGGCGACCGCGGCCGCTCCCGGCGTGAGGGCGAGGAGCCGTGCGCCGTCGTCGATCGCGATCCGCGCCCGTCGCGCGCTGAACGTCTCCAGGAACCTGCTGAGGCCCGCCTTGGTGCCGCGGAGCGCGTAGATGCGGGAGATCGCCGCGATCATCGCCCGTCGCTGGTACTCGTTCCACGAGGGGCGTCCCCGCAGCGTGGGCGCCTCCAGCGCCAGGCCGGCGGCCAGCCAGTCCAGAGCGCTCTCCGGCGCGACCCAGGGGTCGAAGACCCGGTAGACCAGGTCGATCTCGGTGGTGATCGCTGGGTGGACGTGGTCGCCATGCACGAGGCTGGTCGAATCGGCCACCCCCGTCAGCACCTTCTCGAAGACAAGCAGCAGGTCGCCGAGCGGGACCGTCCCGGCGTCCCGGGGGAGGTCCCACAGCACCGGGGGGAGGTAGTCCAGGTAGCTGCTGGTCCCGGTCTTCCCGTGACCCGTGCTGGGGCCGCTCATGTCGCCTTCGCCGAGATCTCGTGCCGGTCGGCGGCGCAGACGAGTTCGTAGTCGGCCAGTCGGACCGACGGTCCGAATGGGTCGAGCCGGATCGGTCGCTCCCTTTCGGGTTCGTAGTTCCCGGCGGTTCCGGTGGGGTTCAACGGCGGGAAGTGGTAGAGCGGTGTGTCCGGCTTGACCTGGAGCAGCGCGACGTAGCCCACGTCCTCCGGCGGCGAGAGCGCCGCGAACACGTCCGAGGTGAGGACCGGCTGCCCGATCTGCCAGCCCGTGCCCGTGGGTCCGCCGCAGGTGGGGTGCAGGAACCGCCGCACCGCGGCGAGCGTCTCGGCCTCCACGTCAGCCGGGACGACCCCCAGGTCCCTCGCCTCCGGCCACAGGGCGATGTCGCACTTGACGACGACGGGCAGGTAGCGCGGCCCGTACACGGCGAGTTGGGCGGTCAGGTCACGGCGGGACTCCAGGTACGCCCGCACCGCGCGGAGCTGCTCCCGCGTCGGCTCGGGCCGGGCGATGTCCGGGTCCTCACCCGGGACGACGATGACGTTCACTGACCCTGGGACGCGCAGGATGCCTGCGAAGGTCCACGGATCGCCCCTCTTCCAGGTCCCCGCCAGGTCCGCCGTCTGCCCACGGGGGCTCAGGCACCGTCGGATCCGGATGGCAGGGTCGCAGTTGTGGACCAGCAGTTCGTAGTCGTCGACCGTCACCGCTCGGTCACGGGTCGCCAACTTCTCGGGGGCGCGGCGGACCGTCTCCTCGACCGACTGCTCGTCGACGCCGTTCCGCCCGGGTCCGAGGTTGGTCACGGTCACCCCGGCGGGGAAGGCACCCGAACGGGTGCTGCCGGACACCGTCACCTGAGACGGCCGGAGGTTGCCCGCCTCACCGCGGTCGACGTAGCGGTACCGCGCCGCCCGGACCTCCGAGCCGGCCGGCGGCACGCTGCCGTGCGCCTCCTCGCCGACCCTGACCCCGGGGCGGTCGCCACCGAACCGGATCTGGCCGAGGACAGGGTCGACCCGGTAGACCTTGCCAGGACCGGGCGGTATGTCCTCGACCAGCGACCACTCCTCGGAGTCGACCTGCACGACCAGGTGGTCGAACGGCGCCGCCGCGCCCGGACGGCGGAACAGCGGCCGGTGGGCGAGCTCGAAGGTCTGGAAGGGCTCCCCCGTGCTTCGGCCGAGCACCTCGGGGACGGGAATGCTCAGCGCGGTTCGCGCCGACGCCGCGTTGAACAGCAGCCGGTCGATGCGCGCCGCGAGTGGTGATCCGGTGGACGTCGGATTGGTGATCCGCAGGCCGACCCAGAACAGCGGGTCCCGCACACCCTCTTCGGCGCTTCTCGGGGTCACCGTCTTCCACGGCCTGGTGTTCTCCGGGCCGGCCGCGCGCTGCGCCGCCCAGGTACCCGGCGGGGTGAGGCGCACGGTGCCGTCCCGGCGCAGACCGTCGGTGCCGTCCACGACGCCCGTGAGCTCCGCCCACGCGAACGGTTCGGCGGAGCCCACCGAGCAGCTGAAGCCGGTGTCGACCTGCGCCTCCTCGGTCACCGGGTGGAAGAGCTGCAGACCGATGGACATCTCCTGGGTGACCGCCGCGTCGAAGCCGAGCAGGAGTCGGATCGTCTGACCGGGGGGGACCACCAGCAGGTAGTCGGAGGTCGGCGGGCCGATCAGGACCGCCGACAGGTTGACGTACGTGCTGGCCGTCGCCCCGGCTGCGTACGGGCCGACGACCAGGGCGGCCTTCAGCACCGTGGGGAGGACGGAGACCGCCTCGTCCGTCTCGAAGATGACCGGCGTCTCGTCCTCGGTCGTCGTCGTCTGCGCCTGAGTGCCGGCAGGGACCTTCACCACGCCCGCGCCAGTGGTGAAGGTCAGGTAGGTCTGCGCCGGGATCGCCGGCTCGCGCGTGACGCCCAGCAGGTCGAGCAGGGCGAGGTAGCTCTTGTCCGGGACCCGGTTCAGCCGGTAGATCACGTTCTCGCCCAACGCTGCGAACAGTTCGATCAGCGTCATGCCGAGGTCGCTCGGCGTGCGATCGGTCCACTGCGGGGCGTAGCTCGGGATCAGTGCGGTCATCTCGTCCACCAGGTCCTGCCACGTCCGGTCGTCGAGGTTCGGTATCTCGATCCGGCCACGCCCCGAGGGAGAAGTCATCGCGGTCGCTCCAGCGGGAAGGGAAGGACCAGGGACTGCACGTCCCCCGTCGCGCGCAGGCGGTAGTTGACCTCGATCAAGAGATGGCCCCGAGCCACGTCGTTGGACACCGTCACCTCCAGGACCTCGATGCGCGGCTCCCAGCGGCCCAGCCCCTCGGTGACGTAGTACCGCGCCAGGTTGGCCGTTCCGGCGTCGTTGGGCGAGAACACCAGGCTCTTGAGGTTGCAGCCGAACGAGGGGCGCATCAGCCGCTCGCCGTACTGCGTGCCGAGGAGGATCCGGATCGACTCGGCCACCTTGGCGACTCCGGCCGACTCCCCGAGTCCCCGGTCGTCGTCGCGCGTGGCCGGGCCGAGGTGGAGCGGGTAGCCGAGCCCTCGCCCGTAGAAGCCCTCGTTCATGGGACCTCCGGCTCCGCCGGCGGACCGGCGGAGCCGGTGCCGATCTTCGTCTGGCCACCTGCCGCCTGGAGGGTGAGGCTGCCCTTGGCGCTGATCGTGAGGTTGCCGGCCGCGCTTATCTGCATCGACCCGTCGATGGAGTCCATCGTGACGGTGCTGCCGGCGCGGTCGGCGATGACCACCTTCGGGGCCTGCGCGCTGTCGTCGAAGGTGATCGTGTGGCCGGCTCGGCTCTTGATCACCCGGGTGCTGTTCGTGCCGTCGGTGTTCGTCGCCGGCGGCCGCTGCTTGGCGTTCCACAGGCCACCGAGCACGTAGGGCTTGTCGAGGTCGCCGTCCTCGAATGCGACCAGGACCTGGTCACCCTCTTCAGGGAGGGCGTAGAAACCCGTGCCCGCCCCGGCCATGGGCCGCACGCACGGGGCCCACCCGCTGGTCACGTCCCCCGAGATGCGAGGAAAGGACACCTTGACCCGTCCCAGCGGGAGCTGCGGCGGGACGTCGTGCAGCTCGTCGTTCTTGCGGACGATGCCGACCACCACGCCGTTGAAGCGTTCGGGTCGGCTCGGCGAGGGCTGCTCGGTGGTCTGCTCCCGCAGGACGCCCAGCAGGCTGGTGTGCGCCCGCTGAGTGATCGAGAAGTCGGTGCTGAACCCGCTGCCGTCGATCCGGTGGGTCACCTTCCGCGCGCGGTAGGTACCGCTGAAACGGCGTCCGATGCCGGCGATGGTGACGTACTGCCCGGCGGCCAACCCGGGAACGCCGATGCACGCCCCGTTGCCCTCGTACATCCCCTCCAGCAGGTCGGCCAGCACGGCCTTGGCCAGTTGCGCCGCCTCCAGCGGGGTGTCCACCGGCTGGTGGAGGATCCCCTGGCGGGCGAGCGAGCCGAGCAGGGTCATCGCCGAGCTGCCCAGCCGCTCCACGAGGTCGTCGACGTCGAAGTCGACCGCCAGCGCGGTCACCGCGATGGCCTGCTCGAGTTCCTGGCTGTAGCTGCGGATCGCCTGCAGGCCGGCCAGCCGGGCGGCGGAGATGCGGGGACTGAAGCTGCTCAGGTTGCGGCCCCATTCCAGCACGTGTGCGGCCAGCTGCGGACGGGGGAACTGAAAGTGCAGCCGGTCCCACTCGACGTAGACGTCGAAGGAGTACCGCTCGGCCCGGGACTTGAGGAAGGCCATGTCGCTCTCGACCTTGATGCTGTCCCGCGGCAGGCTCGGGGTCGGGTCGACGATGGGGATCAGCCCGTTCGCCAGCGCGATCTGCGCGGCGATGACGCTGTCGTTGACGAAGCTGTAGTTCGTCGGCTTCGGCTGCGCGTGCCGCATGCGGTAGGACTTGTCGTAGCCCGTGACCTGGATCGTCGGCGGTCCGTCCCGGGGGAAGGACGGCTCGATCGCGGCGGTCTCGCCGAGGAAGGCGGGCACCAGGTCGTTGCCGTACCCGAGGTGGATCTCGACCGTCTTGCCGAGATCGAGGAGCGCCGAGTCCAGCAGCCCGTTGTCCCCGTTGAGCAGCGTGATCCGGAAGGACCCGGCGAGGTCGAGGTCCGTCTCCACCTCCAGGCTCAGGATCTGGTCGGTCAACTCCGCGGCCATGGTGAGCCCGGAGATGCGGACCTCGAAGCGGGGTGCGAACGGCGGCGCGGTGACGGTCATCGGTTCCCCCGCCCGTCCGCCCCCGCTGAGGGGATGACCAGCGACACTCCGGGGAGGACGGCGAGGGGGTCGTCGATCCGGTTGGCTTCGGCGATCCGCCGCCACAGGGACGGATCACCCAGATAAGCCGCGGCGATGCCGCTCAGCGTGTCGCCGCGGACCGTGACATGCACCCTGGCCGACCCGCTGAGGACGGCGTCCGCCGCCCGCAGGGTGCCGCTCAGCGCGTCGTTCGCCACCGCGGACAGCGTCGGCGAGCCGAAGAAGACGCCCTGCCGAACCTGCACCTGGACCTCGACGTACTCCTGCAGTCGCACCGACATGGTCGAGCGCACCGGGGTGCCGTCGCGGCCGAACATGGTGTACCGCTGGGTCGCGTCGACGAGCACGCAGCGGAACTGCATCCGGCCGAACGAGAACAGCAGCACCGGCGGCGCCTGCGTCTGTGGCCTGCGGTCGAGCAGGCCGACGATCGGGGTCGTGTACTCCCGGACGTCCTCACGCGTCTCGTAGGTGTCGAAGAACAGTTCCATGGTCAGCACCCGGGACTTGCCCCGTACGTACTGCAGGGGCGGGGCGTCGAGACCCGGTATGCCGACCTCGGCGAAGTTGTTGCCCTGCTCGATCCGCAGCTCCTGCGGGTTGTACATCACCCGGTGCACCGCACCGGTCGAGGTGTCGATGAGCAGGGCCTTGGCCAGTCCACCGCTCGGGAGCGGCATGGGCGACGGGCGTCCGGCGCCCAGGCGGGCGATGGGAGTCAGTGGAGGCACGTCAGGCACCTCGCTCGAACTCGCTGCGGAGCCGGCTCAGGAGCTCGGCCACGAGGTCGCGACGCAGCGCCTCGAGGTCGCCCGTCGGCTGCGTGGGACCGGCCGGCCGGTCCACCGTCGCCGCCATCGGGAGGGCGTGCGCGGCAAGGGCGGTCGGGACGGCGCCCGGGACAACCGCACCCGCCTGCGGGCCGCCCGTCGACCGGCCACTGGCGCCGTCCCCGCCGGCCTCCGGGCCGAGCGTCGGGCGCATCCCCGCCACCCTCCAGCCCGCCGGTGCACCGGCCGCGACGGACGGCGCCACCCGGTCCCCGGACCGACGCGGGGTCCCGGCAGCCCCGGCGTCCCGGGTGAGCCGGCCGACTGCCCACCGTTCCTGCGCCTGCGCCCGGTCCTCCTCGGCAGCCCTGTCGGCGGGGGAAGCGCGGTCGGCCCGAGCCGCGTCCAGTGAGGCCGAGACGTGGGTCGCCTCGTGGGCCAGCAACCCGAAGCCGGAGGGCTCGTCGGGGCGGTAGCGGCCGTCCCGGAAGTGGACATCGGGGCCGAGTGCGACGGCGTCGGCCGAATACGCCCGGGCCGCCCGGTCGGCCGCTGCGTCGTCGTGCACGCGCAGCGCGTCCGCTCCCGCTCCTGCCAGCTCTCGGAGCCGCGCACGGATGTCCTGCGGTACCGGGCGACCGTCCATCGGCGCCTGCGGGGGCACCGGCCCCCCTACCTCAGGCGACCGGGACCGCTCCAGCTCCGCGGACCCGGACCAGCTGGCCGGGCCGTCCACCCGGAGCAGCACCGGGACCGCGCCACCGGGTTCCTCGCGCTCGAAGCGGCCTGCGAACAGACCGGAGAGCTGCGTGGCCCGCCGCATCGCCGGAACCACGGACTCGGCGACGCCCGTCGTCAACCGGTGACGTGCGGCGACCCGGCGGGCGATGCCGTCGAGTCGCTCGCCCACGGTCGGCGGCCGGCTCTCGTCCTCGAGCACAGCCCGGGAGGGCTCGTCCACTGACCGCCCCTTTCCTGTCGACCTCATGGGCTGATGCCTTCCTGTTCCAGCAGGTCGGCGATCTCCTGCACCCACCGCTGCCGCTCGCCGTGGTCGAGCTGCAGGACCTCCGTGAGGGTCCAGTGGGCATGGCGACCGAGGAAGGCTGCCTCCTGGTGGACCCGGTCCAGGGGGTAGCCCGTCATCCCCCCAGCAGCGCCACCTCCGCCTCGTGCGTCCGCTCGCAGTGCGGGCAGCTGACGGTGACCGTGCGAGGCGCCAGCCCGTTCAGGCGGTTGTAGAGGTCCTGCAGATAGGCGAGGTCAGTGGCGAACAGACCCTCGATCACACCCGGGTTGATGTCCGTCACGCGCCCGATCCGGAGGACCACCCGGGAGAGGAGGATGACGACCAGGTACGCGGGCCAGCTGCGCACGCGGGGGTCCTTCAAGGGATAGATCTCGTCGGCGGCCGTCGCCAGCCGCATGACGCCGGTGCGGTGCAGATCGCCCTCGTGATCGACGTAGCCCCTGGGCAGCTCGAACTCGATCTCGGTGACCAGCGCGGTCATGCCCGGGTCAGTCCCTCGTGCACGAGGACCAGCGTGTTGATCGCGATGTCGTTGCCCCGGGCGTTGAGCGCCGGCCCCTCGAACCGGGTGGGCCAGGCGCGCAGGAAGTTCCACCGCGCCACCTCTGTGGTGTTGGCGAGGTCGAACAACACGATCGAGCCGTTCTTGCGCAGGACCACTCCGTCGGTGATCTGCTGCCGCCATTCCCACAACTCCGTGGAGGTGGTCATCCCCCACTTCAGGGAGATGTCGGAGTAACTGGTCTTGCCGGGCAACTTCCGCACCGTGACGTTGTCCCCGCCCTCGCGGTTCTCGATCACCTCGGTGGTCGAGCCGAGCCCGGTGCACTCGGTGAAACTGGCCTGGGCGATGCCGTCCAACTCGATCAGGAAGTTGAACCCCCGGAACGGATCGACCCGCTGTCCTGTCTGAGCCATGGTCTGTCCCTCATCCCTCGGTGATCCGTGCCCCGCCGTCCCACAGGCCGATCCGCAGGACGACCCATTCCGCCGGCCGCGTGGGGGCCAGACCCACCTCGACGACCACCAGCCCCAGCGCCCGTACCGCCGGTGGGTTGAGCTCGTCGTTGACCAGCACGTAGAAGGCGTCCTTGGAGGTGGCGCCGAAGAGCGCCCCCGCCTCCCACACGCGGGTCAGGAACTCCGTGATCGTGCGTTCCAGGCCCTTCCACAGAGCCGTGTTGTTCGGCGCGAAGACCGCCCAGCGGAGCCCCACCCTCAGTGAGTCCTCGATGTAGGACACCAGCCGGCGCACGTTCACGTACCGCCACTGAGTCCCATCGGTCAGGGTGCGGGCGCCCCAGACCAACGGCGGCCCGCCCGGGAACTGGCGGATCACATTGATGTTCCGCTTGTTCAGCTGCCCCTGCTCCTCGTCGTTCAGCGGTGCCCCGACGTCGAGGGCGCCGCGAAGAACCTCGTTGGCCGGCGCCTTGTGCACGCCGACCGCACTGTCAATGCGGGCCATCACCCCGGCCACGTGGCCGGACGGCGGCACGGGGACAGGGTCGGTCTTCGCCGGATCCGGGTTGAGGACCTTGATCCACGGCCAGTAGAGCGCCCCGAAGCCGTTCTTCGAGAGCAGGTGGTCGCGCTGCTGCTGGAGGGGGCCGGACGCGAGCAGCGGGTCGTCGTCCCGCGCCCCGTCCAGGACCGCGAACCGGTCCCCCATTGCCTCGCAGTGTTCCAGCACCTTGCTCTGCAGGCCCGCTGCCACGACCCCGGGCAGGCACACGATGCTGACATCGGACCTTCGGCTGAGCAGGAGCAGCGCGGCGTCGATGTCCTCGGCCTTGTCGACGTCGGTCACCGGTACCACGTAGGCGAGCGTCCCCCCGTTCTCGAAGAAGCCCCGGACCGCGAAAGGCAGCATGCTCGTTGCTCCCAGGAGTTCGCCGAACCTGCTGGCGTACGCCGTCCAGTTGGTCACGGGGGTCGCGGCACCGGCGTCCTTCGGAGCCAGCTGGGACACCACTCCGATGAAGGCAGCGACGCTGGTCCCTTCACCCGCGATCGGCCCCGCCGGGGTCACCTCCTCGATGTAGACCCCGGGTGAACTCGCCTCGTAGCTGGCGCTCATCGGCTCCTCCTGCGCACTCGAGGCCGCCTCACGGCCTGGGCAGTACGACGTCGTGCACCTGGCTGTCGCGCGCGTACCGAACGGCTCTCTCCGCGTCCTCGTGACCGGCCGCCTGCGCCCGGAGCAGGTAGACGGCGAACGCGACGTCGGGGAACGCGAACGCCCCCTCCTCGTCGGTCGTCCGCGTGCCCACCTCGCGTCCGCCGTCGTCCAGCAGGGTCACCGTCGCGTCCCGCAGCGGAGTCAGGTCCTGGTCCCGCACCCGGCCGGCCAGGGCGGGGTGGTCCAGCGCGGTCGGCAGCAGATGCACGTCGCGCACCTCCGGGAACTCCTCGACCTCGTCGAAGGGGTCCACGCTGATCGTCACGGTGATCGACACGGCTGGCCGCGGCGGGATGCCCAGCGCGCTCCAGAAGTGCGCCATCCCCTGGCCGTCCCTTGTCCGAGCAACGACCGTGGACACCGGAAAGGGCTGAGGGGGGTTCTTCAGACCGCCCTGCAAGTGCACTCCGTCGATCACCGGGAACCGGCTCAGCCAGATCAGGAGCAGACCGAGCAGCCGGTGCTCCTCCTCCGCCTTGAAGCCACCGGAATGCGACGACCACGTGGTCGCCAGGTAGGTGCAGTCGACGCGCAGCGACGGCAAGCGGCTGGCGTACCCGGACGCCGTCCGGGTCATGACCCGGGACTCGTCGCGCAACTCGCGGTTCTCGGTCACCTCGTACAGGAAGAGGTCCACCGTCGCCTGTGCCGGCCGGAATCCGGCGTCCGGGGTGTCGAAGCTGACGTCCGCCGTCCGGAGGTCGGGTGGTGCTGTCGGGTCGGTGAACAGGGCCCGCAGGCTCGCATCCAGGTCCGAGAACATCCGGGCGGCTCACCCCCCGTCCACGTCGGAGTCCGGGCGCCGGAGCAACAAGAGGCATGCCTGCTGCTCCCTCTGCCGCGATCAGATCCGGTGTGGGAACGCTACGAAGGCGCTGTCACGCCGTCGTCACCGTCTCGTCACCTCACCGGGGGCACCCCCCGGCCGGCCGGCGAAGATGGCATTCCCCGGGCATCCGGACACCCGACAGGTCGATCCAGACCATGCCGCGACCGTGGGTGATCGCAATCAGGGTGTCGCCCATCCAGATCAGGTCGTCGACCGAGCAGTTCGCCGGTCCCTCGTTCGTCGGGGACCACCGCACGCCGGCGTCCTCGCTCGCGAGGACCCCCACGTCGGTGCTCAGGTAGACGTGGTCCGACCGTCGGGGGTGGACGGCGACCGCGCGCACCGGAGCGGGCGGCAAGGCGGTCGCCGGCGGAGCCCAGTCGGCACCTCTGTTGCGCGTGACCCACAGGTCGTCGGTCAGGTACCCGCCGAAGGCGACGTAGACCGTGTCCGGGTCGGTGGGATGCACGGTGATGGCTGTGCGGTACCTCTGCGGCTTCAGCGCCGTCGGGCCCGCCGCCCCCATTCGCGCCCAGGTCGGGACCGCCGCGGTGCCGTTCGTGGTCCGGAAGACCATGCCGTCGCGGTGCCCCACCCACGCGACGTCCGAGTCCGCCTGCGCCACCGCGATGGCGCTGATCGGCGTTCCCGTGCTCGGCTTGATCCCGGTCCACCGGGGGCCCGAGGTCGGGGGTTGCGCCGCTTCGCCTCATCGGTCCGCCAGAGCTGCAGTCCGCCGGCCAGAAGCCGGTCCGGCTCGTTGGGGTCCGGCACGAAGGGCGCGATGCAGCGTGCCAATCCGCCGATCGTGAGACGGATGAGACGCCAGGGACTCGCCGTAGTCCACCTCCGCCGCCGCGTCGCCGCGCGCATCCTCCATCGTCGTGGCCCAACTGCAACCTTCGACGACCGGGCGCTGGACTGGCCCAGTTCCGGTGACTCTGTTGGCCGGGGAACGGGGCAAGCGTCAGTGGCCGTCGTCGATCGCCCCCTGAACTGTTGATCCGATGCTCGACAGTTGGTCCTCGGCTTCGGATGAGGTGACACGAGAGTGACGCGGCGGTGACGACCGGAGCGGATTCTGTCCTCGGCGGCGACTACTTGCCGGTGGATCAGGCGTGCGCTGTCACTGCAGTCCTGCGCTGGTCTCAATGGTGGGTGCCGACCAATTCCGGGTCGACGGAGCTCCCTTGGAAGTTCACTCCGACAAGCGAAGGGATGCACCGATGTCCCAGGCAACAGACTTCCTGCAAGCATGGATTGTCAAGGCACACGTACGAGCGCCCAGCATCACCCGAACGACTACTCAGCGTTGGCCGACCATCGGCACGCCACCGAACTTCAAGCCCGGGATCACTAGCTACGGCTGGGGAATCAACGGGAGTCTCGTCAAAGACGGCAACGGGCATGACGTCGGCTTGAGATTCGCTGTCGACGTCTGGTTCAGCGACCGCGGCCTCGACCTGGGGCACGCGCCACCCAACTCCGGCTCACAGTTCAAGAGCAACGCGAGCGACAAGGAGGTGCTGACGTTCACGATCGTAGGCGACGCGGTTCAGGTGGAAGTTCGCCTCGTCACGTGGAACTCGACTTTCACCGCGACAACAACACAGATCGACGCTCCGAGCCAGCAACTCATCTTCAGCAACCTGCCGCCCGCAGGACCCGTTCCGGTCCGCGCGATCCTCATCGTCAGCTTCGCCGACACCGGCCGTTTCGGGTGGCTCTGACCCGAATCTCGAGGGCCATGATCATCTCGACCGTTGCCGGGTTCTCAGCCCGCGCGGGTGCGAAGGTGGCAGGTCGCCGGGTTTCGACGACGGGAACGCGAGCGACAGCGCCCCCCGCAGTTCAGCAGCAGGTTCGGCACGCCGGCGGACCCAGGCATCGGTACCCGTAGCGGCAGGTCGCCGCGCGGGGCGCTGCCCCAGCGACCACTCCCCCAGCCAGCCCGTGCCTTTCTCGGCCGCACGTACTAGCCACGAGCCCAACGCGCATGGACAAGGTGTCGATGGGCCTTCTCATCCACCGCAGCCGCTGTGACGAGGGGATGACGCCCGCGTGACGCTCGGCTGCATAACGTGACGGGACGACGGGCGCGCTCCTTCCAGGGAAGGTGCGCGGTCGGCCGCTGAACGGGCGACGCGCCCGCCGGAGCAGGTGCACCGTGACCCAGGGAGATGCCGCGCGATGACCAGAAATCCGTTGATCCTCACCGACGGCGGGGCCGCTGACACCCTCACTTTCACGCCGCTGACCGGTCCGGGAGGCACGGAACCCGTGACCATGGACGTCCGGCTGCAGCGGCTGCTGGCATGGCGCCAGCACGGCCGGTCGAAGCCCCCGACCTCCAGCACGGCAGCCGACGAGGTCGCCGTCGTCGCGAAGATCACGGCGATCACCGACTTCGAGGCGATGTCCGAGGTGACGCCCGGAGTGCAGGTGGGCGACACCGCCGAGGACGGGACGACCATCGTCACGGCGCGGATACCCGTGGCACGCCTGGACCACGTCCGCAAGCAGCCGTTCGTAGTCAGCCTCAAGGCGGCCCAGCGGCTGTCGAGACAACTTGAGGCCACTGTCAGGGAGATCGGTGCGCGACCGCAGGACCTGCCGGCCGGCTCCTCCGGCGGTGCGGGGGCCGTGGTCGGCATCGTCGACATCGGTTGCGATTTCGCACACCGCAACTTTCTTGACGGAAGTGGTCGAACTCGCTTGCGCAAGCTCTGGAATCAGAACGGAACCGGTTCTGGCGAGCCGGGGTTCGCCTACGGTGACGTGCACCTGCCGGCCGACATGAACACGGCTGTCGGCACCGCTGACCCGTACGCCTCGCTGGACTACCGCCCCGCACCGAACGTTCACGGCACCCACGTCATGGACATCGCCGCGGGCAACGGGCAAGGAACTGGCATCGCCGGTGTGGCGCCCCTCGCCGATCTGATCTTCGTCGACGTGGCGAACACCGACATCCCGTGGGAGGGCGCGGAGGTCGTCGGCAGCAGCTTCGGGGACTCGGTTCAGCTGCTTGAAGCACTCGTCTACATCTTCCAGGACGCCGCGACCACGCCCTGCGTGGTCAACGTCAGCCTGGGCACCAACGGAGGCCCGCACGATGGGAGCACCCTGGTCGAGCAGGGTATCGACCGGCTGCTCACGCAAGCCCCCGACAGAGCGGTCTGCATCGCGGCGTCCAACTCGTTCGAGGACGGGATCCATGCCGCCGCCACGGTGCCGGCCAATGGTGCCCACGACCTCGCCTGGCTGATCGCACCGGGCGACAACACGGAGAACGAACTGGAGCTCTGGTACCCCGGGGATGGACGGCTCACCGTGGAACTCGTCGCCCCGGGTGGCAAGAGCGTGGGCATTCTGGCGCCCGGCGAGAGCGGCACGGCCTCGCAGGGTGGCCAGGTGGTGCTGTTCGCGGCCAACCGCCTAGGGGACCCCAACAACGGGGACAACACCATCGGGGTCTTCCTCGCCCCCGTGGTTCCACCCGGGCGGTGGGTGCTCCGGCTCACCAGCACGAGCGGGGCACAGGTCCCCTTTCACGCCTGGGTGGAACGGGACGACGCCGGCCAGTCCACCTTCGAGCAGCCGCTGGACAACACACACACGATCGGCTCGATCTCCTGCGGCCAGAAATCGATCGTTGTCGGCTCCTACGACGCGCACAAGCCGGCCACCCCGCTCTCCTGGTTCTCCAGCGCCGGCCCGACCCGGGACGGGCGCCAAAAGCCGGAGGTCTCGGCCCCAGGACACGACGTCGTCGCGGCCGCTGCGCTCTCGAAGACGGGAACAACCCGGAAGTCCGGTACCAGCATGGCGAGCCCGGCCGTGACCGGTTGCGTCGCGCTCCTGCTGGCCGAGGCGGCGGCAGAGAAGCGTTCGCTGGACATCGACGAGATCCGCGGCATCGTCGTGGACACCGCCCGCTCCGCGCCACCGCAGGCAGGCGTTTGGGACGACCGGTACGGCGCCGGTCGGGTCACCGCGGCGGGGATGATCGCCCGGCTCTGACCCTGTCGACGGCGACGTCGGCGTAGTCTCGTTCCGTGTCCGAACCTCTTCAGTTCGATGAGATCTCGGCTGAACGACCACAGGCCCGCGAACTAGGTCGGAGCCGGGTCATCGTCAAAGTGAGACAACCGGGATACGTCCCGGAGGGCTTCCTGTTGCGGACCCGGGTGGACAACCTCCTGTTCACCGCCGACGCAGGCGAAGCGGACCTGGTCGCCGCCGCGGCCGACCCGGACGTGGAGTCTGTCGAACGGGGACGCCCGCTCCACCTACCCTGAGGGCAGACCGGGAGGACGACCACCGATCAGCCGGCTCGCTGAGTGAACAACGTGTCCGGTGACCCATGATGGCGCCAGCTCGACCGTGGTCGCCGTGCGTGCATGCCGGACAGCGTGGAAGAGAGCGTGCTCCCAGCGGGCGGCCGAGCTGTGGCTCTCGTGGTGGATGTCGAGGGCTGGGTGTTGATCAGGTGCGCGTCGCTCCGGTTCCGCTCAGTGCTCACCCGGCCGCTACCGGCACCGAACCTGCCGGAACGCGCAAGGCCCGGTAAGCCCCATTGGTCGCGGGGTTGGCGGCCCGCGCCGGAGGGGCCCGTGCGGGAGTGAGCGAGCACCCGGCAGGTCACCGCGACAAGGATCATCTCGGCGGCGGGGTCCTGAACCAGCCGGTACATCATCTGGGGGATGTCGCGCGCGAAATCGGCCGTGGCTGGGCGAAGAACCTCGTTCTTGTCTACCTGCTTGCCCCGCTCAGGCCGCTCGCGGTTCTGGGCTCCGGGTACCCCACCGTGAGCAAGGCGCGGAGAAGCGTCAGCGAGCCAGGCTGAAGCGGCCGTACGGCCTCAAAGATGTCGACACCGCTGCCGTCGAACAGGGTCAGGAGGCGGAAGCGACGCTGCGAGACGACGGCAGGAGCAGCAGGTCGCGTACCAGACCCGGGAGTCCTCAGGGAAACGTACGTTCTCTTCCTGGCGGCCACCCAACGGCAATCGCGAAGGTCATCGCGAGGCTTCTGCACCATGACGCCCGCACACCGACCGCGCCTTCGGTGATCAGCCTGCTCGGCCGATCCGATCAGCCGCACGGGGCCAGCTCCCTTGTGGCCCCGGGAGCCGGGATGACGCCACGATGACACTGTCGTGACGCCCCTGCGTGAGACTCGGCCGGGCCGAGACCTTGGTGACTCGGCGACAGGTCCGGGACCGCTCCGCCTGAATTCCGGCCGAATGCTGCCGGGGTCAGAGTCCTTGAACCGGTCGGCGCCTGCGTGAAGTAGCCCCGCTGCTCTCAGGCCAGACGGAGAGAGTACATGCCATCGAACCCCACGGATTACGGTCACCAGACCCAGGCCGCGCTCATCACCGCAGCTCTCTTGGTCCTCGCAATAGCGCTGACTTACGCTGGGCGACCACGCGGCGTCGTGGCGCCCCGGTGGTACGCGGTCCTCCTAGGCAAGGACGGGAGGCTCTCGACGTCGAAGACAGTTGCTCTGGCCTGGACACTTGTAGTCGCCTACATATTGCTGGTCCTGATCTTCAACGGCCCCGATTGGAACGTAGCCCTGAAGCATTTGTCCCCGAACTATCTCCTGTTGCTGGCCGGCCCATTCGCGGCGTTGGTGGTTGCCAAGGCCACGGTCACCACCCGTGTCTCGAACGGCACACTGATCAAGACGCGCGCGCGGGACCGCTCCGTTCGACTGGCCGATCTGTTCAACGACGACGACGGAGAGCCGGACCTCTTTGACGTCCAGTACGTCATCTTCAACGTCATCGCGATCGTCTTCGTGCTCAGCACGTTCGCTCGAGCCAGCGCCGCCGGCTTTCCCGAGATTCCCAGCGGTCTGGTGATCCTGACCGCCGGTCCGGCGGCCGTGTACACCTCCAACAAGTTCTTCGGCTCGGATGCTCCGATCGTCCTCGCCGTCGTGCCGAGCAGCGTGCGCGCCGGGCAGCTGTTCACAGTCACGGGACAAAACCTCGTGCTCGCTACGCCGGCAGCGACCGCGGGAGAAGTCACGGTCACCGTCGGCGGCCACAGGGCAGGCGTCATCAGCGTGACGCCAACCAGCGTGTCGGCGTCGGCGCCGGAGGTCGGGCCGGACGCAGGACGTCCGCTCGGCGTCGTCCTGCAGACGGCGGCTGGCCCAACCGCCTACCTGGACAATGCGCTGACTGTGATCGATCTGGCGATCGAGCTCTACGGAGCCGACACCGGGACGGCCACGGTCGCGCAGTCAGTGACCCTGCGGGGCACATGGCCGGACGTTCCCACCGCAGTCCCGCTCGTGATCCTCGACGGCGGCGTGCTGGGTGACGTTCGCCGCCACAGTGAGGGCAGCGTGGTGTTCGTCGTCCCTCCGCTCACGGATCTCGGCACGACCCGCACCGTGTCGATCAAGGTGAGGGCCGGCGACCGTGAGACGAACGCGATCTCTCTGTCCGTCGCTCCGGCGCATGGCTAGCGATGCCGCGTCGGGGACGACGGCGTCACGTGCTGCCCCGAGGCCCGTCGTTCGGTACGGACCGGTCACGGCCAGCGTGCGCGCATTCCATCAGGTGACCCGGTGGCGGCGGCCCGCATCTCGAACCACGCCCCTCGGAGCGATTCACGCCTCACCACCCCTCGGACCTCCCGTTCTCCGCGCCCACGAGGCCGCCACACGCGGGCCGTCACCGTTTCCCGGGGCCCCAAGGGGGTCTGATCATGGATGACCACCAGATGGCTTCCCAATTGGCGGAAGTCCTCGCCCCCCTCCTCTGCGACGCAGTGCAGTTGCAAGAACCTCCGGACGCGCAGTGGCGGCAGGTGCTGCCACTCAACGACGAGTTGATCGTGATCCCCGTATTGCACGAGGTGCGTCGTCTCGCGCGGAGGGTGCTGCCGCTGGAGGCACAGAATCAGGCAATCGGGAACCGAGGGCGTCCATCGCTTTCTCAGATGCGGACCTGGCAACAACAACTGAGGTCTGAGCTTGCCGAGCCCACATGCTCGTCCCGGCCCTTCCTGTGGTCTTTGCTCACCGCCGATCGGCACGCATTCAAGGCCATGCTGCGCCGTGGCCAAACCGTCCTGAGCGGTAAGGGGGTGTCCCCGCAAGGAGGGCATGCCCGGCCCCTGCCCGAGGCCACCGGCTCCGCCGCCGAGGTGCCAACGCAGGACGAGGACGAGCGCCCTCGGAGAAGGGTGCGCAGGAGAATTGAGGCGGCGGTGAAACGCCTCCTGAGCGAGAAGGACGAGCGCCGCGTACGTCCTCCTCGCCCGGCCGCGGCCTGGCTGAGTCGTTGGTTCGTCGGGCTCCTGCTCAACGGGATCGTCGTCGCCGTGATGGGCGTGGCGCTGCTGTACCGCTTCGGCGTCGATCCTGGGAAATGGACGACCCTGGACGAGTGGCTGCACTTCGGACTGCTCAAGGTGTTCGCCGTCTGGGCCATGTCGTTTCTTCCGGGATGGCTGTTCGTCCGTTTCCTGGGGCAGCGGGCACGCGCCCTGTGGTGGGACTTCGTGCTCTCCCTCCACCGGCTTGGCGTGGACGATCGGCAGCACCTCCCCGAACCGCCGGTCAACTCGCATTACCACCGGCTGTGGGTGGAGGCGGGCGGGAGCCCCTTGAAGAAGAACGACTCCATCTACCAGGACAAGTTCGACGCCTACTACGGCAAGAAGGTCTCCCGCATAGGATCGGAGGACCAAACGACCAGGATCTGGTCGGAGACGCTGTTCCCCGTCGGGCTCCTGACCGCCGTACTGGCCGGGGCATGGACCGCCGTGCTGTGGGACACCAGCTTCGTGAGCTCCCCGTCCAGCGCCTTGGACATGCTGAAGTTCGGATTCCTCGGGGCCTATGCCTTCATCATCCAGATGCTGATTCGCCGGTTCTTCCAGAGCGACCTCCGGGCGAGCGCGTACGCCTCTGCGGTGGTCCGGATCTTCGTCGTGGCCATCCTGGTCGCGGTGGTGCACCAGATCGCCCCGGTACAGAGCAATCCGCGGGCGGAAGCCGTCGTGGCCTTCGTCATCGGGTTCTTCCCCATCGTCGGCATGCAGGCCCTGCAGCGCATGGCCGCGACTGTCCTCCGAGCGGCGGTCCCGAGCTTGAACTCGCCCTATCCGCTGGACCAGATCGACGGGCTGAACGTCTGGTACGAGGCGCGGCTGCTCGAAGAGGGCATCGAAGACATGCAGAACCTCACGACAACCAACCTCGTCGATGTCATCCTTCACACCCATGTGCCCGTGGGACGCCTGGTGGACTGGATCGACCAAGCTCACCTGTACCAGCACCTCGACCGCACCGAGCTGAACCGGAAGGAGCGCCGCAGGGCCGCCGAGGCTAGCGAGATGGAGCCAGCGTCGAGGGTGACGCCGGAACGGGGCTCGGGCCAGGAGAGCGACTCCGCCGGGGCGTCGAGCGGCTCGGCGCTGGAGGACAGCGAGGCGGTCCGGTACGGAACCAGGGCCCGGCACACGCTGCGGAGGCTCGGTGTCCGCACGGCGACCGACCTGCTGACGGTCATGCCGTTGCCGCTGACAGCCGCCGACAGAGTCTGGCTGGACGGGACCGGCGGGCTGGACTCCTACACTGTTGAAAAGCTCGTGAGCACGCTCAGGGCGGAACCTGGGCTTGACGTTGTCTGGCGATGGCGACAAGGGGCCATCGTCAACGCCATGGACCGGCCCTGCTGGCCGAAGAGCGAAGCTCGTGCCCCAGGCAGGGGTGGGGGCGTCTCCACCCACCAGCGGCACCGGGCGCAGCGCTCGGCGAAGTCCAGGCAGGCGCGCTGACGCCCACGAACGCCCCGCCACCCGGCCCCGTCCCTTCCGGACAAGGCGCT
Organism: Geodermatophilaceae bacterium URHA0031; assembly: GCA_000620205.1. Taxonomy (GTDB): domain Bacteria; phylum Actinomycetota; class Actinomycetes; order Mycobacteriales; family Geodermatophilaceae; genus Modestobacter. The sequence continues at coordinate 119,112 of JHVP01000005.1, forward strand.
GTCCCACACGTGAACGTGGAGACTTCCAACCCTGGGGCCCGGAGGTCGGCAAGATGTGTGGCGGCGACGTGGTCGCAAGGCTGACTCGGGCCATTTCAGCCGTCCGCGGAGACGCCGGCCTCCTCGCCCACTTCTTCTTCGCCAGGCAGTGAACAGTCGTGGCCGCGGCAGACTCACCACACCACATCGCCGAGCTGTCGTGATCGCGTTCGTGGCGATACGCCATCGTCCGCGGCAAGCCGTTCACCCGCTGTTGCGTGGTCCTGCGGATGACGGCGACCGAGGCGGTATCACCGTGGATCTCGTCCCACCGCGACCACGTGCGCCGCCCGCCAGCAGCGCGCCCGCCCGGCAGCACGGCAAGCAGCTGGCTGGTGACGATCAGCGGCCGGGGACCGATCCGGGGCAGGAGGCGGGGCACCAGGATGGTCGAGGTGGTGACGATGCCCGCCACGAACGGCAGGAAGGCCACCCCGGTGACCATCGAGGAGAACTCGAGAGTCTGCTGCAGGTGGTACGTCAGGAACAGGAAGATCGCGAACATGCCGGTCGCCGACACGGCGATCGCCAGGTAGGCGCCGCCCCGTCGACGATCGAGCACCACGCGCATCGGCAGGAGTGGGTGCGACGCTCGCCGCTCGACGAGCACGAACGCGACCAGGAGCACGACGGAGGCCGCGAGCACGCCCAACGTCCAGGGGTCGCTCCAGCCGTCGGTCGCCGCCCGGGAGAAGCCGTACACAAGCCCGGCCAGTTCGGTGTCAGGCCAGTCGTCGCGTGGTTCACCGCCACGCGATGACGCCGGTGAGCGTCGCGGTGTCAGGCGCCCGCCTGAGGAAGGTGCTGCTGCACCCAGCGGAGCAGCGCCGCGAACTCCGCGGTCATCGACGTGTCGGTTTGCCGGAGGACCACCGGTCCGCCGCGGTCGATCCCGGTGTCGACGGTGACCTCGTAGCTCATCGCGTCCCCGCTCATCGTGTCGCCGACGCCTTCTGCCGTGCCCTCCCGCGCGGACGCCGTGCGGGCGGCCTCAACCAGGCGCGTCAGCTCTCCGGCCTCGGCCCCGGTCAGCGCTGACGTGTCCACCGTCGACGGCGGACGGCCGAGCCGCAGCCCGGCCGCCAGCCCGCCGTGCGTCGACAGGGACACCCTCATGCGGGCGGCGCCGGGCGTCCCCCTCCGACGGCCTGCCCCTGCAGGTCGCGGCGCAGAGCGTCGATGGACGCGGACATCTCGGCGAGGTGCCGCAGCACGTCGCCGACCGAGTCGGTCCCGGTCGGAGCGGCGCTCCCGCGCATCGTGGTGGGCTCGGCGGTGACCGTGATGCCCACGCCGTCCCAGCCGGCCTGGACCGCCTGCTGTTCCGCGGAGTCGATGCCGTACAGCTCACCGGCCTTGGAGAAGGTGGTGTCGGCGAACGCCTGGAACTCCGTCGTTGCAGTGGAGGCCCGCAGCGACTCATACCAGATGCGGCCGGCGGCCTCCCAGGCGTAGCCGCCGATCTCAACGGCGGTGAGGTAGAAGGCCTTGCTGGGGATGCCGGAGTTGATGTGCACACCCCCGTTGTCACCATCGTCGGTGTCCGGGAGTTGGACGTAGTCGCGCATGTGCGCCGGCTGGGGGTCCTTGCCGAGCAGCTTGTTGTCGTAGGCCTGCCCCGGCGCCTTCAGCGAGCGCAGCGCGTCGGCCCCGATGCCCGGGGTGAAGATGTCGGCACCGATGAGCCAGTCCGCTTGGTCCGCGGTCTGCTGGAGCGACCACTGCTTGACGAGCACGCCCATCACGTCTGACATCGATTCGTTCAGCGCACCGGACTGGTTGTGGTAGTCCAGCCCGGCCGTGTGCTCGGTGACCCCGTGGGTCAGCTCGTGCGCGATGACGTCCAGGGAGGCCGTGAAGTCGGTGAAGATGATCCCGTCCCCGTCGCCGAACACCATCACCTGACCGTTCCAGAAGGCGTTGTTGTACTTCACGCCCCGGTGGACGTATCCGTCCAGCCGCATGCCCCGATCGTCGATCGAGTTGCGCTCGAGCACGTCTTGGTAGAACTGCCTCGTCGAGCCCAGCCCGTCGAACGCCTGATTCACGGACAGGTCGGCGGACGGCGGGCCGTCCTCCGACCGCGCCAGCGAGCACATCGGCAGGGATGTGGACTTCCGGCAGTCGAAGACCGTCCGCCTCCCCTGCCCTGTAGCCGCCAGCCTCACGAGGGACGCGCGCACTTCCCGCTCCCCCCGCAACCGTGCCGTCGTGAGCAGCGTGGTCATGGCGGCGGAGCGGATCGCGGCGTCGTCGCTCTCCAACAGCCGCTCGAGGACGTGCGGGGGGATGATGCACTGGCGGGTCGTGTCCTGCCTCATGGGTCACCTCTCTTGTGCGGGATCCTTTGAGTCCGCCCCTTGGCGTTGACTCCTCGGCAGTGGCTGATGACGATCACGCGCCACGTGGGCCGGACGACCGCGCTCTGGCATACGGGTCGTCCGACAGGACGTCCAATTGCTCACCCCCGTGCTGGGAGGATCGTCGGCAGCGCCCGTCACGGTGGCGTCACCGCCATGTCACCTCGGCCATCGCCCTCCGAAGGCGCGCATGACGTCGCAGCGACCTGTGACTGGTGACCTCCCAAGAAGTGGTCCCGGAAGCCGGTGGTCCCGGAAGCCGGCATTCCGGAGGAGCTGCGCCGAGTCAGCCGCGCACTCCGGAAACGCCTGTCGTGGGAGTGATGGGCGCCGACCAGATCCGGTTGTCAACGTCGGCTGCTTGAGTGCGTCGAGGACCTGGATGAGGGGCAGACCTGGCCCCTCGGACACCAGGTGGTGCACACCGACTTCTTCCCCATGGCTGGTGTCGGCTCCGGTCTCGTGACCGTGGGCAGCTGGTGCGTCAGAGGTTGATCATGTGGCCGGCCAGGCCGTGGATCGCCTCCTGCAAGCCCTCGCTCAGGGTCGGGTGGGCGTGCACGTTCCGCGCCAGCTCGAGGGCGGTCAGGTCCCACTTCTGCGCGAGGGTGAGCTCCGGCAGCAGCTCGGTGACCTCGGGGCCGATCAGGTGGCCGCCGAGCAGCTCGCCGTGCGTGTCGTCGGCGATCAGCTTCACGAAACCGGTGGGCTCTGCCAGGCCCTGCGCCTTGCCGTTGGCGGTGAACGGGAACTGGGAGACCGTGACCTCCCACCCGTTGCTGTCGGCGAGCTCGCGGGCCTGGCTCTCGGTGTAGCCGAAGCTGGCCACCTGCGGCGCGCAGAACGTGGCGCGCGGCATCATCACGTAGTCCAGCTCCATGGTCTCGGCGCCGGCGAGGGTCTCGGCGGCCACGACCCCCTGGGCCTCGGCGACGTGGGCCAGCATCAGCTTGGCCGTCACGTCGCCGATCGCGTACACGTGCGGCAGGTTCGTGCGCATGCGGTCGTCGATCGCTATGGCGCCGCGGTCGGTGAGCTCCACACCGAGCCTCTCCAGCCCGTAGCCCTCCACCCGCGGCCGGAAGCCGATGGCCTGCATCACCTTGTCGGCGGACAGCTCCTGAGTTCCCTTCGCGTCCGAGACGGTGACCGTCACCTGCTCGCCGGAGTCCTCGATCTTCTCGACCTTGGTCGAGGTCAGGACGTCGACGCCGAGCTTCCGGTAGGCCTTGGCCAGTTCCTTGGAGACCGCCTCGTCCTCCAACGGCAGCAACCGGTCGAGGAACTCGACGATGGTCACCTGCACCCCGTAGTTGCGCAGGACGAAGGCGAACTCGACGCCGATGGCACCGGCGCCGGCGATGATGATGCTGCCGGGCAGCTCCCGGGTCGTTATCTGCTCCTCGTAGGTGACCACCCGCTCTGACAGCGACGTGCCGGGGAGCAGCCGCGTGGCGGCACCGGTCGCGATGATCACGTGGTCGAAGGTGACGTTCTCGTGGCCGCCGCCGTTCAACGTCACGTGCAGGGCGTGCGGGTCGGTGAACTCACCCCATCCGTCGAACTCGGTGATCTTGTTCTTCTTCATCAGGAAGTGCACGCCCTTGACCCGGCCGTCGGCGACGACGCGGCTCCGGTCGAAGGCGGCACCGAAGTCGAAGGAGACGTCCCCGGAGATGCCGAAGGTCTTGGCCTCGTCTCGCACCAGATGGGCGAGCTCGGCGTTGCGCAGCAGCGCCTTGGACGGGATGCAGCCGACATTGAGGCACACGCCGCCCCAGTACTTGGACTCGACCACCGCGACGCTCTTACCGAGCTGTGCCGCGCGGATGGCCGCGACGTACCCACCAGGACCGGCACCGAGGACGACGACGTCGAAATGCGGCATGGCACCGAGCCTAGGGCTGCTGCCCCGCGACGTGGGGCTGGAGCGCCATCGGGGGCCGCCCCGCACAGCCTGAGCAGCTCCGGTGGATGCTCCGGCCGGGCTGCCCCAGCCCTCGAGCAGGGGCGCGAAGCGGTCCGACCCGGGCCGCGTGCTGGCCTCGACCGGCATCCAGCACGGTCGCGGAGGGTCGGCCTCTGCCGAGCACTCCCCCGCCGCGCTCGGAGTTCAGACTCACGTGGAGGTGCCGCGGCGGACACCCTGGCGCGGTCGAGCAACCAGATGTAGAGAGGAGCTTTCCGGCCGTCGACGAGGGAGCACTCCCATGGCCGACAAGTCGCCCCACGACGATCACTCCACGAAGAAGTCGGGCAAGTCCGTCAAGACCAAGCGCAGCGAACGCAAGGAGAAGCAGCGGGCCGCCACGGAGATGGAGCGGCTGATGCACCCTCCGAGGGCCAAGAGCTGACCGACCGCTCGAGCGAGAACACGCCGGACCCCGGGGCGGCGGCCCAGGCCGGCGCGATGGACCGTGTCACCCCGGGACACAGCAGAGGGGCCCCGCGGTCGGGACCGTGTGCCCACGCGCACGCAGCTCCCCGAGGGAGGCCGAGTCGCTGGTGTCACCACCCGCCCGGCGAGTTCGGGCGACGTCCGTGCAGCGACGTTCCGCGCTTGCTCGGCGGATCCCTGTCGCACGGTTCCCCCTGTGCCGTCGCCCACCGATGCCGGCTCTCCCGGAGCCCGCTGAGGCACTCGGGAACGGCGGCATCACCCACCAGCCGTCTCTCATCACCCGGCCGACGTCGAACGACGGCTGACGAGATCACGCCCACCGCGTCGGGAGATGAGGCCGCTCGAGGTCAGCCTCAGCGGTGAGGCGAGTGGCACAGGCGCAGCTCCCGTCGGCCACGACCTCCGGAACGCCACGGAGGCGAACGTGCTCAGCGGCTCAACGACGGAAGTACAGGCGGATGGCCGTTCCCGTGGGGCTGGAGGCGACGGAGGCGTCATCGGCGAGACTCCACGCGAGCCACATCCCACGGCCTCCTTCTTGATCGTCGGCGGGAGGGACGTAGCCGCGCGTCTCATCGGGCAGCCCCGGTCCGCTGTCGGCGACCTCGACGACGAGGGTCTCGTGGTCGGTCCAGAACGCCACCTCGGCGAACGGGGCGACCCGCAGCGCGTTGGTGAGCAGTTCGTGCGTCGCCAGGACGACGTCGTCGGCTCGCTCCCGCCAGCCGTCGATCACCGCCGCGGCCAGCGCCCGGCGTGCCTCCCGCGGTGCGGTGATGGTCCACACGGCCGAATGCCCGGGCCTCGCGTCCCACTCCGGCTGCACTGATCGGAGGAACCGCGTCGGGTCCTCGTACGCGGCCGTCTCCACCGGTGCGTGCCCGCTCCAGGTGAGCGGGTGGGTGCGGACCACCGCGTCGAGCACCGCCGCCGGGAGCCGCCGCCGGTCGTGCAGGCAGAGGCTGTAGTACGGCATGGCGGCATAGCACCGGTTTGCGACAGCCTCGAAGCGACTCCACTCCCGACCGTCTTCGCGTGCCAGCCACACCGGCTCCGCGACCAGCCGCCAGGTCGGCGCAGCGGACCGCAGGGTCCGTAGGTCGCGGTCGTAGGCGTGCAGCGTCTCGTGGCCACCACGCCACCAGGTCTCCGCGGCGGCGAAGGTCGCCAGCCGGCGGACGTCCTGCCCCAGCTCCTCGGCCAGGAGCCTGCGGACCCGCTTGCCGGCGACGACGAGGACCGGTTCCCCACGGGACAGCCCTTCCATCGCGAAGGGCACGATCCGGTCGAGGACCTCCTGATCGGTGGCGAAGAGGAACGCCTCGTGCGCGAAGTCGGTGCCGTTCCACTCGCCGGTCGGACGCATCGAGGTCATGTGCAGATCGCCTGCCCATCGGCCAGGTCGAACAGCTCCAGGCATCGTCCGACGGGCCGCTGAGCTCGGACCATCCGCAGGTGGACGCCCACCTCCCCGAGCAGGCGGACAGCCGTGGCCAGCATGCGCGCACCAGCCACATCGAGGAACTCGAGGTCCGCCAGATCCAGCACCACCTCGCCGGGCGCATCCCGTGTCACGTCGACGAGGGCGCGCAGCACAGCGTCGGCGAGGCTCAGGTCCACCTCCCCGCGCAGGGACAGCCACGGTCCTCGCTCGCAGAGGCATCCCAGCGTCTCCCGTTCCCCGTGGTGCTGATCGGGATGCAGGACGGCAAGCGGCCGCAGGACGTCGTCATCCAGCGACGAGTCGTACAAGCACAACGCCGTCAGCGCGGCAGACGCCGCCATCCGGTCGGCCAGTCGCTCGTAGACGTGCAACTGCCGACGGTCGACGGAACCGCGTTGGGCCAGCGTGGTGACGTCTGCGGCCACCCGCAGGCCGGTTCGACCACGCCCCAGCGCGGCCGCCACCTCACTGCGGTACGACTCCATCTGCTCCACCGGCACCAGTCCACGCGCCGGGTCGACGATGTCGGTCATGAGGCGCACCTCGAGCTGCCCACTGGCCAGCATCTGGTCTCGCTCCGGCAGGCCGGCGAGTCCGTCCAGCAGGGCCGCCCGTGACGTTCCGGTCAGGAGCAGTTGCTCGCCGAGCCACCGTCCCTCGTCGAGATAGGGCAGGACTGCGGCCGAGAAGTCCGAGGCATCGTCGAACGTCCAGAAGACGTGGTCGCCGTGCCTCAGGCCTGTCGGCGATGCCAGCTGCCGCAAGGCTGTCACCCCGGCGACGCTACTCCCCGCAGCCCCACGAACGCGGACGGACCATGGTCGTGGTGGGACGCCCGCGAGATCGCCGTCCAGGCGTCCGTCAGCGGAGCCAGCGGTGGAGCCGCTTCCGGCCGGCCGCCTTCCACGCCGCGTCGAAGTGTCGTTGCGACTCGCCGGCGCCGGCCTCCTCCAGGGCGTGCAGGCGCCCGTACAGGAATGCTGCCTCGGTACTGGACGTGTGCCGGGCGAGGGCCCGCAGGCGTTCCCGGGTGAGCACCGAGTCCTGGTGCTCCCCCAACGCCTCCTGCACGTCCTCCATCGCGGCGGCGAAGCGGATGGCGTCCTCGCCGAACACCCCGCTCACCGACTCACCGGCGTAACGCGAACGCTTGGCGGCCTTGCGGGCGTCGTGCAGCAGCTCCTCCCGCTCGGCACCGGCCGGGGTCGACTCGGCCTTCGCCACGATCTTCCGCACCTTGGCATGGCTGCGCGCCACCTGCCGAGGCAGGGTCCTACCCGCCCGACGGGCCGCCCGCTCCGTCCACGGCGGCGCCGTGACCAGCCTGTCGAGTGCGATCAGGAGGTCGTGGTAGCGCTCCCCGTCCAGCTCCGCGAGCACCCGGTCATGGGCTGTGCGGTAGGCCTGACCCAGCTCGGCATCGGCGACCGCGGCGACGGGACGGCTGTCCACGACGTCCGCCTCCGTCTCGACGGCCGTGCGGACGCGGTCGCGCATGACCTCCGCGTCGCGCGCGGCACCCAGCTCACCGGCCAGCCACTTCAGCTCGTCCCGCAGCCGCCCGGCCACGTCGGCGTCGACCAGCGGCCGGAACGTGGTGAGGGCGCTGCGCAGCCTGCGGGTCGCCACCCGCATCTTGTGCACGGCGTCCGGAGCATCCACGCGCACCGGCAGGTCGTACGCCCGGACCTGCTGCACCTGGTCCCGGAGGTGGGCGAGCAGCACGTCGCCCGCCGGACTGTCGACCGTCAGCGTCCGCCTCGTCGCACGCCCCTCCTCGTTGCCAGGCGTGAGGTCGAGCACCTGCGCCAGCTCGGACGCGCTGGGTGCCTGCGACAGCCCGCGTCCCCGCAGGCGGGCATCGAGCTCGGACAGGACGTCGTCGCCGCTCGTGCCGAGCTCGACCTCGATCCCGCGCCAGGAGGTCGCAGCACCTGCCGCGTCCCCCTGGCCGTCCGTGGGCAGCAGCCGGCGGGCCGTCACCCGGTCATCTGCCACCTCGGCCAGCACGCGTCCGGTCACGTCCACCAACCGGCGCACCGTCCGGTCCGTCACGATCTCGGCGACCGGGCGGAGCGCGGAGCCGAGGCTCTGTGCCCACACCATCTTCTGCAGCGGCACGGGAACCGTCCGTGTGCCGCGCCCTCTCGGGAGACGGACCTCCGAACATGCACCAGGACCTGCAGGGGCCTTCAGGTGCCAGCCGGCGTCCTCCCCGCCTGTCCGCCGGCGCAGGGTGAGTCCGGCCGAGGTCAGGCGGAGGTCGACGGTGTCGAAGTACGTCGCCACCAGTCGGTGTCGCACGGGTTCGCCCTCGACGACCGGGGAGATCGCCGGGTCCGGCAGGACGTCGGTCCCGGCCAACAGCTCGGTCAGCGGCGGTACCTGGAAGCCGTCGTCGGCGATGTAGGTCCGCAGCACTTCCCTGTCCACGATGACCATGGGCTTGTTCTACGCCCTGCGGATCGGTCGTGGCCGAAACCCCGGCGCAGGTGCTCGGCCGCTGTGGTCACACCCCGGGACCACCTGCGGAGGCCAGGCCGTGACCGCGGACATCGGGCCTCTCGGCCCGGACACCCCACGGTCGACTCATCGCAGCGTCCGGAGACCGTCGCCGCCGCGATGGTGGCAGCGATCGCGTACCTGCTTCCCGTCCAGGCCCCCCTGCGCTGGGATGTCCTGGGTGGACGGGTTCGCCGCGATCCTGGCCGAGCATCCGGACGCGGTTGCGGCCGCCGCGAGGGGACGGAGGTAGGGACATGGTCCCCGTCCTGCTGAACGGAGGATGGACGGCGAGCAGCTCGCACGATGCTCGGTCCTCGCACCCTCTCGCCGAAGCAGTCCCTGGCGCCGTCCGGTGAGCGGTCGAGGGAAGACCCCGGGCCCCCTCGGTGGAGCGGACCTCCCTCGCGGCACCCGGGACGTCGATCGCGCGGCGCTCCTGGGCACCGCCCTGGCGGCGGTGGTGGCGCTCAGCTTCAGCGGTCAGGGCCAGTGGGACTGGCTGGGCGCAGCCGCTGGAATCGCACTGCTCGTGGTGCTGGGGGCGTTCTTCCGCCTGCCCCCGAGCCGGCAGGGTCCCACCCCGGGCCTGTGGGGCGAGCTCGCGGCCGTCTCAGCGGTGGCCGCGCTCGCGGCGACACTCGTCATCGCACCCGTTCTCCAGGCCTTCCTGGCCGCGACGACCGACGACGGGCGCACCTGCCGCGCCAGTGCGGCGGTGGCGGCCGGTGCTCTGGAGAGCGATGGGACCCAGCAGCGCGGCGCCGATCTGGCCGTCTCCCGGGGAGATGCCGGTGTACCGACCGCGACGGACGCTCTTTCCCGCGCCGCTCAGGACGAGCGCCGCACCGTGATGGGCGACTGCATCGGTGACGCCACCTCACGCTGGTTGTGGGCACCCGCCGCAGGCGTGGCCGCAGTCGGCTACACCTGCGCGTGGTGGCTCGTGCGGAGACGGCATGCCCGCGCGCTCCGGGTCGATGCCGGCACAGCCCCTCCCTCCGGGTGACCCGGCGCGCCGCCGCCTTCACCCCAGGCGGACTCGAGGCGTTCGCCCGGGTCCACGGTGGTGCTGTTGCGCGGGTCAACCTCCCCGACGCCTGCTCCGATGCCCTCAGCCGCGGCCCAGGTAGGGCATGCCGGTGGCCAGGACCGTCGTGAAGGGCACGCTGACGTCGAGTGGCAGCCGCGCGATGTGCACCACGGTGGCGGCGACGTGCGCGGGGTCGAAGGTGGCCTCCGGCCGGACCGAGCCGTCGGCCTGCCGGGCGCCGGTGGCGATGCCCGCCGTCATCTCGGTGGCCGCGTTGCCGATGTCGATCTGCCCGACGGCGATCGAGTGCGCGCGGCCGTCGAGAGCCACGGCGCGGGTCAGCCCGGTGACCGCGTGCTTCGTGGCGGTGTAGGCGACGCTGCCCGGCCGCGGCACGTGTGCCGAGATGGAGCCGTTGTTGATGACCCGCCCGCCGGGCGGGTCCTGCGCCTTCATCAGCCGGACGGCGGCGCGGGTGCAGAGGAACATCCCGGTGAGGTTGACCTCGACGGTGGCCCGCCAGTCCTCGAACGCTATCTCGTCGATCTCTCCCGACGGACCGAACGAGCCGGCGTTGTTGACCAGCAGGTCGAGCCGGCCCCAGGCGTCGCGCACCGCGGCGAAGGCCTCGTCCACCTGCCGCTCGTCGGTGACGTCGGTGGGCAGGACGAGCATGGAGTCGCCGGCGGCCGCCGTCCCCTCCAGCGCGGTGCGGGTGCGGCCGAGCAGCGCGACCGACCACCCGTCGTCGGCCAGGGCCCCGGCGATGGCACGGCCGAGCCCGGATCCGGCGCCGGTGACGACGGCGGTACGGGACGGCTCGGCCACGCGAGGAGCCTGCCACGGGCGCGCGGGCCGGCGCAGGTCGCTGCGCTCGCCGTCCGTGGTCGGTCACGGCGCCCCACTGCGTGGATGATGACCCGATGCTGAGCACCGAGGACCGGGATGACGTCGCCGTCCTGCGCATCGAGCACGGCCGGGTCGGCGCCCTGGACGTGGAGCTGTTGGACGCCCTCACCGAGGCCGTGACGGCAGCCGACCGGGCGGTGGTCATCACCGGCAGCGGCTCGTCCTTCTCCGCGGGGGTGGACCTGCGTCAGGTGCTGGACGGCGGCCGGTCGTACACCGAGGAGCTCCTGGTCGCGCTGTCCCGCACGTTCCTGGCCGTGTTCGACCACCCGCGGCCGACGGTGGCGGCGGTCAACGGCCACGCGATCGCCGGTGGTTGCGTGCTGGCCCTCGCCTGCGACCTGCGGCTGATGTCGGGCGGACGGATCGGGTTGGCCGAACTCGCGGTCGGCGTCCCGTTCCCGACCGCCGCCCTGGAGATCGTCCGGCACGCGCTCGGCCCCCGAGCCGGTCAGGTGGTGCTCGGTGCGCAGGCCGAGGACCGTGAGCGGGCGCTGGCGCTGGGGATGGTCGACGAACTCACCGAGCCCGACGGGCTGCTGCCGCGTGCGGTCGCGCTGGCCGCTGAGCTGGCCGCCCGGCCACCGGAGGCCTACCGGCTGGCCAAGGTCCAACTCCACCGCCCCGCGAACGCAGCGATCGAGGCCCACGCCGGCGACGACGCAGCAGTCCTCGCTGGCTGGGCCGCCGACGACACCCGGCTGCGGATCGAGGCCGCGCTCGCGGCGCTGGCCCGACGCTAGATCGCATCCCGCACCGCGTCCCACCGAGGAGACACAACCGTCGGTGAGTTCACGTCCCCCTCAGACACAGAACTCGCGTGACGAACATCGACCACCGTCCACGTGGCGGAGCCGACCGGCCGGCAGCTCGCCCGGGCCGATCCCCCGCACTCGCACCTCGCGATCATGGAGTCCCTGGCCAGCAGTCCCCTGGGCACGCCGAGGATGACCGGTTTCGTGTCCGCGGCTGCGCGCGAGCTCCGGGGTGGCGAGCCGCGGCCACACGTGCACTGGACCCGGATCTCCAGGGTGCTCGCCGCGGGTGGCGCCGTCCTCGCGGGTGGCGCGCCGGGCGCCGGGACCAGGCCGCGCCGGGTCGTGGCGTGGACCGCGGTGGCCGCAGCCGCCGTCACCGGGCTGCTGGTCCGGGTGCGCAACGGTGTCAACCGGGTGCCCGCGGGGACGGGTGCGGAGGCCGCCGCCGACGTCATGCACTGCATGGCGCCGGAACAGATCCCGGCGCTCGCCGCGCTGGCGCGGGGGTTCACCCGGTGCACACGCTGGCACGCGTCCGTGCCGGGTGAGACATGGCCCAACCGGGACTTCCTGCACCCCGGCACGCCCGGGGCACGGTGGCGATGGAACTGGGCCTGTACCCCGACCGGACGGTGTTCGAGGTGCTGGAGGAGGGCGGTGCGGACTGGCGCATCTACTACGACGGCGGCATCCCGCACGTGGCGGTGTTCGAGCACCTCTGGGACCGGGCCACCACGCTCAGGTACTCGGCCAGTGTGTCGGAGGTGTCATCGCGCATGGGGTGCTCCTGTGCCGCGCCGGTCACGGCGCCCGCGACCTCGTCCACGTCCGGCACCCACGGGCCGCGGGTGCCCGCCCAGTGTCGGCGCTCACCGTCACGGGAACGTCAGCCCTCCGTCACCCCCGGGCCGCGCGACAGATCGTCCAGCAACTGGCACGGCGGACACCGTGGTGCTCTTCCGGCCACTGCACGAGAGCAACGGGGACTGCTTCTGGTGGGGGCAGCGCGACCCCGCCGAGTTCGCGACCACGCGGCGTGCGGTGTTCCGGTATCTGACGACGGCCTGGTACAGCTCCGGCGGGAACACTGGCAGATCAGCGACAGACCGGACCCCGGCGCCCTGCTGCTCGATCCCTCGGCCGTCGTCCGGTGACCGGTCCGACAGCCCGGCTGCGTGACGCCGGGCCACACGCCGGGATGACGGATCGGTGACGGCCGGTGCCGAGGATGAGCTCCCGGGCAGTGACTGACCGGACGGACCTCGAGCGAGTGGAGCGGTCATGCCCCTGAGGGACTACGGCGTCGTGGTCGGACAGGTCGTGGAGGCCCGTGCCGAGGGCGGGACCGACAGCCCGCACTTCCAGATCCGAGTTCACGGCGGCGACACCGACTTCCGGGTGGCCGTCAACGTCCTGTCCCAACAGTCCCCGAGCGAGCTGCTGTACGTCGCTGACGACCACTTCCAGCACCCCGTGTTGCAGGGCTTGTCCGACCTGCCCGACGGCTTCTCCGCCCTGCAGAGCGAACCAGGCTCCGGGGCCCTCGACTTCATCCGCGGCAACCTGTTCGACCGGGCGGCGATGCGCCCGCTGCCGGCGACCGCGCCGGGGCCGGACAACGACCTGGCCGACGCACTGCACCACTACGTCGACCGCGCCGCTGTGGACCCCTCGGCGCGGCTGTACGCCTTCGGGCAGCGGTGGGGCCCGGAGGACGGCACCCCTGACAAGGTGTTCGGCTTCTCCCCGGGCAACGGCGTGCACGACGTGCACATGAACCAGGGCAACTCGGGTCGGTTTAAGCGCGACGACGGGGTCTGGCAGGACGGCGGCCTGCTCCTGTACTTCCCCGACCACGAACAGTGGGTGGCGGTCTTCCTCGCCTTCCAGAGCCAGGCCTGGCACACCGACGACGAGACCGGGCACACACTCCCCGACGTCGAGATCCCCGGGCCCACGCCCGGGCCGGGGGAACCCGATCACGTCGTGCGCATCGTCGCGGCGCTGGTCAACGCCACCGGTCCGGCACCAGAGCGGGAGACAGTCACCCTGCTCAACACCGGCGTGGAGGCCCTCGACCTCGACGGGTGGGCGCTGGTCGACGCGCTCGAACGACGGATGACCTTGGCCCCCACTCCACTTCCGGCGGGCGACGCGACCCGGATCCAGGTCGAGGACCCGTGCCGGCTGGGCAACCGCGGCGGTCTGCTCACCCTGCTGGACCCGGCCGGACTGAAGGTCGACGGTGTCGCCTACACCGACGTCCAGGCCGGCGAGGAGGGCCGGACCATCGTGTTCTGAGCGCGGTGGCCCGACGGAACTCACCCCAGGGAGGAACGCATGGCACGGGTCGGAGCAAGGTGGACGTCGGGCAGGCGCTGGTGGCGCCTGCCGATGAGGGGCCTCCGGTGACCGGGGCGACCGATGTCCGGCGCCCGTGGCTGCCGGCCGGGTTGCGCGCTCACGGCCTGACCCAGGACGACGTCGCCACGCTCACCTACGTCCTCATCGACGAGATCGTCGGCTCCTCCGTGACCTTGGCGCTCTCCTCGTGGCCGTGGGCCGACGCCCGTGGCCGACTGCGGTTCGCCATCGACGACACGACCCGCGGCGTCGCCGTGGACCTCGCTGCCCTGGAGCGGGCCCTGTACCGAGGCTGGTTGCGCCGGTCGCCGCGCGTCGGCGACGTCTTCGGAGCCCGCGTCCCCGAACGCGTCCACGAGCTGCAGGAGCCGAGCGAGGCCCCGCTGTGGACCCGACCGGTGGCCGAGCTGTTCGACGGCCCCGTGTACGACCTGACGCAAGAGGCCCGCACGGTCGCGAAGCTCGCCACAGACGCCGTCGTCGCCGGCCTGCTGCCGACGGGGCTCGCCGAACGTCTCGACCTCCCGGCCAGGCGGGCCGCCCAGACCAAGCCCGTCCCCCGGCGAGATGCGGTCAGGGCGGAGGCGCGGGATGCCTGAGCCGTCGTGGGCCATCCCGGAGGGCCTTTTCCGCGCCGACAGTGCCGGCGGCTTCGCCGCGGAGTGTGCTGCCGCACCGGACTCGCTGCTGTACTTCCTGCTCAACGTCGGCGACGGCGACACCCAACTGGTGCTGCTCCCCGAGCGCGCCGGCCGCCGCCGCGCAGTCGTCGTCGACGTGGCGACCACCGGCAAGCTGGTGGGCCTGCTCGAGGCTCTCGCCGGCGCTGGCGTCCTGCCGCCGTTGGCCGACGCCCGACGATTGTTCCCCCTCGTGGTGGGCACGCACCCGCACGCGGACCACATCAGCGGGATGCCTGAGTTCCTCGAGCGGTTCGGCGGACAGGTCGACGAGTACTGGGAGCCCGGGTACCACCACCCGAGCGCGGCCTTCGTCGAGACGATGGTGGCGCTGGAGGACTCGGACATCCTGCACACCCAGCCGACCAGCGGTACGACACGCACGCTCGACGCCGTCCGCTTCACCGTGCTGACCCCCGGGATCGGACTGCGCAACCGCTTCGACTCCTACGGTGTGGAGATCAACGACTCCTCCATCAGCCTGAAGGTGGAGTACCCCGCAGCGCGGATCACCGAGGCAGCGGATGCTGCGGACGAGGCGAACACCAACCGGCTCCTGCTGAAGGTCGACGACCCCTGGGCCCTGGTGCTGGGCGCCGACGCCCAGACGACGGCGTGGGCGCAGGCAGCGGTCGACTTTCCGGAGTTGCAGTCGCGGCCGGGGTCGGCGCTGTACAAGGAGCTCGCGGCTGCCCGTGGGCAGGACTACCTGCGGGCACACGTCCTCAAGGTGTCCCACCACGCGTCCAAGCACGGCATCAACCTGGAACTCGTCGAGCGCATGGCCCCCCAGGTCGCGCTCATCTCCTCGGTGGGTGGCGGCGGGAAGTACGGCTTCCCGCACGCCCTGGCCACGGAGGCCCTACGGGAGGCGCTGCAGCCGACTGCCGCCAAGGGCACGCCGCGGCTCGCCGACCACGACCTCGGCATCCATTACACGGCCGGGCTGGAGGTGCACGCCGACGGTGAGCCGACGCCGTTGGGCTCGGTGGCCCTCATGGTCCCGGCCAAGAGCGGCTCCAAGCTGCGGCTGTGGCGCTTCGGGGACGCCGCACAGGACGAGGTGGACCTGACCCTCGGTCGAGAGATGACGAGGCTCCGCTCCCGCCGATGAACGTGCCCGCTGACGTGCGGGCGAACGATGCCCTGTGCCGGGCATCCCTCACCGGGGTCTGGCGGGACGGACGACGGACCTCAGCCACGCGTGCACGGCGGCCGGCGAGGGAGCCACGGCGACGGTCACCACCTTCCCGCACTCCCGTTCCCACCACGGTCCGAGCGTGCTCGGCCGGGCACGGAAGTCATGGCTGGGCGATCGCCGAACCAGCGTCACCGCCGTCTCCCAGGGTCGCCCTCCTTGACACGTCGCTGACGTGCACAGGATGGTCTTGACCACCGGGTCAGCGGTCCCGGTTGGGAGCGGCCATGAACCTGCCCACCGACCATGTGGACCACGCGCGGGTCCCGGAGATCCCGAGCGGGACGCCCCGTCGCACTCGCCGGCCGTCCGGGGAGCCACCGGCGCTCCCCCGCCACCTCCAGGTCAGCGGTGTCGGATGGCTGCTGGCCACCGCGGTCCTGGTCGGGTCGGCCCTGCTGGTGTTCGCCGGAGGCTTGCACGGCGTGGCAGTGGGCGTGACGATCGCTGACGACGCCGTGGTGAGCTGGTTGCAGGGTCTGGGCGCTCCGGGGTCGGTGCGCATCTTCCGAGTCCTGGCCTGGCCCAGTTCGTGGGCGTTCCTGAACGCCGTCGGACCGGCGCTGCTGGTCACCCTGCTCGTGTTGCGCCGCTTCCGGCATCTGGTCGTCGCGTTGATGGCCTTCACGGTGTTGCAGGTCGTGGCCGGGATCCTGCTCGCCACGTGGATGCACCGGCCCAGGCCGTTCGGAGTGCGGCTTCGAGCGGACTGGGGCGGCTGGGCGATGCCCTCCCTGCAGATGACGCTGCTCACGGCGGGGTTCGTGGCCATCCTGTACTCGCTGGTCCCCGCAGGCCGGTGGCGCAATCGCGGCAAGTGGGCCGCAACCGTGGTGATCGCGCTGGTCGGACTGAGCCGGGTCGCCCTCGGGGTGGATGCGCCGTCCGACGTGCTCGTGGGGATCGTGCTCGGCGTGACGGTACCGCTGGTCGCGTTTCGCTGGTTCACGCCCGACGAGGTCTTCCCGGTGAGCTACCGGCGCGGCCGGGCGGCACATCTCGACGTGGGCGGTCCTCGCGGCGAGGCGATCCGGCGGGCGCTGCATGACCAGTTGGGCGTGATCGTGGACGAGGTCGAGCCCTTCGGCCTGTCCGGCTCGGCCGGATCGACCCCGCTGCGGATCAGCACCGAGGGCGACCCGCCACGAGTCCTGTTCGGCAAGTTGTACGCCAAGAGCCATCTGCAGGCGGACCGCTGGTACAAGCTCGGGCGCGAGCTCCTCTACGGGCAGTTGGAAGACGAGAAACCGTTCAACACCGTGCGCCGGCTGGTCCAGCAGGAGGACTACGCCCTCTCCCTGGTGCAGCGGGCCGGTCTACCGAGCCCGACCCCGTACGGGTTCGTGGAGATCACGCCGGAGCGCGAGTACCTGCTCGTCACCGAGTTCTTCGACGGCGCGGTCGAGCTCGGCGACGCCGCGGTCGACCAGCAGGTCATCGACGACGGCCTACGGATCGTCCGCAAGCTGTGGGACGCCGGTCTTGCCCACCGCGACATCAAACCGGCCAACCTGCTGGTCCGCGACGGCCACCTCCTGCTGATCGACGTGGCCTTCGTGGAGGCACGGCCGAGCCCGTGGCGGCAGGCCGTGGACCTGGCGAACATGATGCTGTGCCTCGCGCTGCGCAGCGATCCCGACCAGGTGTTCCGTCGGGCGCAGCGGGAGTTCAGTGTCGAGGAGATCACCGAGGGACTTGCGGCCGCACGCGGCCTGGCACTGCCGTCCCAGCTGCGCCGGATGATGCGCGCCCAGGGACGCGACCTGCACGCCGAGTTCGTGAAGCTGCTCCCCCGGCCACCGCGCCCCGTGTCCGTCCAACGCTGGACCGGACGTCGGCTGGTCCTGCTCGCGGCCTCCGTCGCGGTGCTCGTGCTCGCCTACGAGGTGGTCATAGGAGGCCGGGCGGATCCGCTGCGCCGCCCCGGCGACGTCTACGTCGGCGCACTGTCCTGCTCGGTGCCGGAGCCGCTGTGGCTCCTCGCCCAGTCGGTGCCCGCCGCCTCGAGCGTGCCGTGCGTGCGGTCCCTGCCACCCGGGTGGGCTCTCGGCCACGTGACGGTCATGAGCGGTCGGTCAACTCTCACGTTCGACCACGACCGCGCAGGCCCCGGCGCGATGGTGGCGGCATTCACCGCCCGATGTGATCCGGGCGCAGCTGTCCCTGTCGGCACCGACGCGACGGGGATGAGGAGCTACCAGCGCGTGGAGACGTCGGCCGAGCGGGTTGCGATCACCCGCTTCGACGTCCTGCCACGGGGCTGTCTCACGACGCGCCTCGTGGCACCGCCGGAACAGCAGGCGCGGCTGGCCGCCGAGATCCCAGAACTGCTCGACTTCACGACGCGCCAGCGGCTCGAGCGGACGTTGGCCCAGCGTTCGCACGGGCGGTTGCACCTCGATGCGGCCGCCCCTCGATGAGTGCAGGTCCGAGCGCTGCCTTCCGTCCCGCGCCACTCAGCCACGTGTGCCGCCGGCCCCACTCGGATGTCCACCGCCGGGACCGCTGCCCGGTCGGAGCGGCCAGGACGAGGGCCCGGCCCGATGACCTGCCCACCCGGCGTGCCGCAGGGCAGGGACCCGGGACGCTGTCGGGCCAGCCCCGCTCCCCGCAGCCGCACCAGTCAGGTCGGGCCGTCGCGTGGCGGGAGCGCCCCGGTGCTCAGCCCGCCGGCTCGGCGTCGCCGGCGTGGCAGCGCACGCTGAGCAGGGCGATGTCGTCGTCGGCGCGACCCGCCACGATGTGGTCGAGCAGCTGGTCGCAGAGCTTCTCCAGGGGGAGGTCGGCCAGCTCGGGCAGCGCGCCGCAGAGCCGGGCCATGCCCTCGTCGATGCCGGTGCGCCCGTGCTCGATCAGCCCGTCGGTGTACAGGACCACGGTGTCCCCGGGCTGCAGCGCGACCTCGTGATCGGTGCGGGGTCGGGGAAGATCTGTGCCGAGCAGCCGCTCGGGTGGGGTGTCCAGCACGTGCACCGAGCCGTCGGGCCGCACCCGCAGCGGCGGCAGGTGCCCCGCCGAGGACCACCGCAGCGTGCACGCCCCGGAGTTGCCCATCGGTTCGAGGCGAGCGACGAGCGCAGTCGCCAGGCTGCCGATGCGCAGCCCGGTGAGGACCGCGTCGACCCGCGCCAGGACATCGGCCGGGGTCTCGGGGCGGTCGTAGGCGATGCCGCGCAGGATGCTGCGGATCTGTCCCATCGCTGCGGCGGCGTCGACGTCGTGCCCGACCACGTCACCGATGACCAGCATCGTGGCACCGTCGGGCTGGCAGAAGGCGTCGTACCAGTCCCCACCGACCTGCTGGTGGGGGGCGGCCGGCCGGTACCGGACGGCGATGTCCAGGCCGTCGGGCTGCCGCGGCGGGGTGAGCAGGCTGTGCTGGAGGGTCTCGGCGACCCTCAGTTGCCGGCCGTAGAGCCGGGCGTTGTCCAGCGCCAGCGCACCGCGGCGGGCCACCTCGACGGCGGTGGTGATCTCGGCCTCGGTGTGCGGCGGGCGGGCGCCGGAGTTGACCATCGCGAGTGCACCGAAGGTCTCCCCGCGGGCCCGCAAGGGCACGATCAGGGTCGATGTGGACTGCAGCCGCCGCCACGCCGCCCGGACCTCCTCGGTGGGCAACGACGGCGCGACGAGATGCTCGCGAATGCGCTCTATCTGCACCGGCTCCCCGGAACGCAGGGCACCGATCAGCGCGACGTCGTCGCCGGCGTCGGGTAGCCGACCGCGCAGGTAGGTGTCCAGGTCGGCCCGGTACGCAGGGTCGCGGTGGGCCGCCGCCCGCTCCCCAGGCCCACCGTCCTCGCCGGCGAGCGCGACGACCGCCCAGTCGCACAGCCGGCGCACCGCCAACTCGGCCAGCTGAGCGGCTGACTCGCCGGTGTCCAGGGTGGCGATCATGGTCTCGCTGACCTCGGCCAGGTAGTGCAGCCGATCCCGGTCAGCGGCGTCGTCGGCCGGGGGGTCCTCCGTCCGTCCGGCCTGACGCATCGGTTCGTCCGGCCGGTCCGTGGTCTCCCGCAACGAGACCTGCAACAGGCCACCGACGAGGACGGCGGTGGCGGTCAACCACCGCCCGGCCGGGGCGTAGAAGCCCTGCCAGGGCACCGGCAGGTCCGTGTCGCGGGCATGCCGCAGGTACGTGTACAGGCTCGTCCCGGACATCTCGGGGAGTGCGCCGGGGAGGCTGCGGCCGGTCAGCTCCGCCGCGTGTCGCCCGACCAGAGCCGCGCCGGCCGGGTTGACGTAGCCGATCGTCCAGTCGGCGTCGAGGACCAGGACTCCCTCGGCCAGCGTCTCCAGGACTGCGGCCAGCGCGTCGGGCCCGAGCCGGATGGCGGTGGATCTGTTCACCACGCCTCCCCGGACTCGATGGGACGCCCCGCCGGTTCGAGGCGATGAGGATGCCGGGACCCGCCCCGACGAGATGATCGTCGCGGGCCGGGCAACGTGACAGCGCCAGCGGTGGACCGACCCCGGCGTGGTGCCGGTGCCTTCGTCAGCGGGCGGCAGCGCCTGAACGGCGACCCAGCGGCTCGGGTTTGGGCCGCTGAGCCCAGGGCATTCCCACGGCGCCATCCGTCGAAGCACCCCACACCGGCGCAGCCGACCCACGAGGTCGGGCGGCGCACGGTGCCGCTCGGCACGACCACTGCTGACCGCGACCGAAGTCTAGGGGCGCGTGACGCCCCTCCACCAGGCTCGTCACAGCAGACCGCGACGCCGCCGGCCGGGAACTCGCCTCTACCGTCCGCGGGGTCGCCCGGCAAGGGGTCGACGAGTGGCGGCAGAGCGCGCACCCGAACCATCGAGCGGTGCTGTACCGGCGCGGGTAGCCGCCGAGGAGGATGCCGAACTGGCCGACCACCGACCGATCACCCTCGACCTCACTCGTCTCGGCCACGCCACCAGCGTCGGCGCCGGGCTCCTCCTCGAAGTCGCCGATCTCGGGTGAGCGGGCCGCGCTGGGCGGGCGAGCGGCCGTGCCCGGCCGACCGGGCTGCCGCGCTGGTCGCGGCCGCCTTCCCGAAGCTGGCCGGACTGCCCGTGGTGCCCCTCGCCGAGGGGTGGGACAACGCCGTCCACCGCGTCGGCGACACCTGGGTGTTCCGGTTCCCACGGCGAGCAGTGGCACTGCCCGGCTTCCGGCGCGAGCTGACCGTCCTCCCCCGGCTCGCCCCTCTCGTGCCCCTGCCCGTGCCCGTTCCCGAACTGATCGCGGCCGACGAGTACGACGACCCGTGGCCGTTCACCGGGGCGCGGCTGCTACCGGGCCGGGAGCTGGCCGAGGCGGCCCTGCCCGACGGCCGGCGGACGGCGGCCGCGGCCGCACTGGGCAGGTTCCTGCGTGTGCTGCACGATCCGCGGACCCGCGATGCGGTGGCCATCGAACTCCCCGTCGACCCGATGCGGCGAGGATGGCCACGCGCGCGGATCGACGACACCCGGGACCTGCTGGCCCAGCTGGTGGCCGACGGCATCTGGGCCGGTGACCCGGCGGTCGGGATGGTGCTCCTCGACGCGGAGGAGCTCGACCGCCCGTCCGGCGAGCCGGTCCTGGTCCACGGTGACCTGCACATCCGGCACGTCCTGCTCGACGTCGAAGGCGCCGCGACCGGGGTCATCGACTGGGGGGACGTCTGCCTGGCCGACCCGGCAGTCGATCTCGCGCTCGCCTACACCGGCTTCAGGGGACCGGCGCGGGCTGCCTTCCTGGACGCCTACGGCGGGATCGACGCCGAGGGTGCGCTGCGGGCACGGGCCCTGGGCATCCGCTTGAGCGCCTTCCTCGCCGCCTACGCCGCTGACGCGGATAGATCCGCACTGCTCGCCGAAGCCCTCAGCGGGCTCGGCCGAGCCGTCGCCGCGACGTAGCCGCGCGGACCGCGTCCCTCCCCCGTCGGGGATGTCCCTGGTGGGGCGGCTCGTACGTCGCGGTGCCCGAGTCCCCCACCGGACGCTCCTCCGCGCCACTCCTTGAGCGCTGACCACGCCGGGTGGGCAGGTGCCCGGGAGGCCGGCCCTTGCCGGTGGCGTGCCCGCCGAGCAGAGTGACGATCTCCGTGAGCGACATCCCCGAAGGGGAGAGGTGCTGCTGTGCCAGGACAGCGAGGCGGCTCACCATGAGGTCAGTCGCCCCGACCGACCCGGGCGGGCCCGTGGCCGTTCCGACGGTGTCGGCCGAGACGAGGCTCGCCCGGCTCCTCCAACGACTCCTGGACGCTGCAGCGAGCTCGCTGGCCGCTGGGGATCTGGAGCCGGCCCGCTCCACCGCCGAGGAGGTTCGTGCCGTCGACCCGGACAACCGGCGAGCCGCCGAGATCCTGCGCGCCGTGTCGGCACGGCAGCTCGGGCCGTCCGGGGAGCGGGCGCTGGTGACGCTGTTGTTCGCGGACCTGGTCGGTTCCACCATGCTGTCCGAACAGGTGGAACCCGAGCAGCTCCGCGACCTGTTCGCCTTCTACCGCGCAGCGGCGCGGGACGCGGTGCAGCGGTACCGGGGCTCCCTGATCCACTACTCCGGGGACGGCATCCTCGCGGGCTTCGGCTATCCCGAAGCGCACGAGGACGACGCACGACGGGCGGTGCTCGCCGGTCTCGACCTGGCGACGGCGATGCGGGACGCCCGTACCGACCTGGGCCGCCGCTTGGGCGTCACCCCCGAGGTCCGGGTCGGCATCCACACCGGTCGGGTGGTGGTCACCGACCTCAGCGGCGACGACTCCGTCGCCGATCGGGACTCGATCGTCGGCCTGGTGCCCAACCTCGCCGCCCGGATCCAGCAGGAGGCCGAGCCCGGCAGTGTCGTGATCAGTGATGTCACCCAGCAACTCGTGGACGCCGACTTCTACCTGCGGTCGCTCGCCGAACGGCGGTTGAAGGGCATCAGCAGGCCGGTCGAGGTCTTCGCTGTGGAACGTCCGCGCTACGCGGCGGCCCGCTTCCTGGCGGACCGGTACCGCAAGGCAGGGCTGGTCGGGCGCGACGAGCCCCGGGCGCGGCTGCTCGGCGCGTGGCAGGCGGTGCAGCGCGGGGCCGGGACCTCGGCCGCCTTCCTGGTGGTCGGCGAGCCAGGGATAGGCAAGTCGCGGCTGTCCGCCGAGATCCTCGACCGGGTGGAGGCCAGCGGCGGTCGAGTGCTCGGCGCTGCCTGCCTGCCCTACTACGCCGATGTCTCGCTGTGGCCGATCGCCCAGATGTTCGACCGGATGCTGAAGCACGTGCCCGACCCCGCCGGACGGCTCCGGTGGCTCATCGACGAGCTCCGCTCGGTGGGGCTGGACCCCGGACGTCTGGTCCCGTTCGTCGGCCCGGTCCTCGGGATACCCGCGACGGCCGACCACCCGGCGCCCGAGCTGGACCCGAGCGCCTTCCTCGAGGAGACCCTCGAACGACTGGTGGACTGGCTGGCCGCGGTGGCTCGGGAGACGCCACACCTGTTCGTCGTCGAGGACCTGCACTGGGCGGACCCCTCCACCCTCGCCCTGCTCGGTCGTGTCGTCCAGCGTCAGCCGGCGGGCATCCTGACCCTGACCACGACCCGGGAGGACTCCGTCGTCGCGTGGCGGAGCGACGCGTCCGTCCTGCGGCTCCCCCCACTCGACCGGTCGACCGCCAACCGGCTGATCGACAACCTCACGGCCGGCCAGCCCCTCTCCGACGATCGGCGCGCCGTGATCCTCCGGCACGCCGAGGGCATCCCGCTGTTCATCGAGGAGCTGGCCCGCTCCGGCCTCGACGATCGGCAGGCCGAGCCGATGCCCATGCGACTGCAGGAACTGCTCACCTGGCGGCTCAAGGCGCCAGGGGTCGACCTCCGCCTGGTGCAGGTGGCCGCCACCATCGGCCCGACCTTCGCCCCGTCCATCGTGGCCGCCGTGCTCGGTGACGAGGACGCCGTCGCCCACGGACTCGAGGTGCTGGTCGATGCCGGCATCGTCGAGCCGCTCGAGTCCACGGCCGGAGCTCACCGCTTCCGCCACTCGCTGATGCGCGACGCCGCCTACGAGACGCAGGTCCTCGACGTCCGCCGCGCGACCCACGCCGCCGTGGCCGACGCCCTCGCCGCGCAGGGCGCGGAACCGGCGCTGATCGCTGCGCACCTGGCCGTCGCCGGAGCGGCCGAGCGTGCGGTGGCCCGCTATCTGGAAGCCGCCCGTTCAGAACAGCGTCGCGGAGCACACCCGGAGACCGTCATGCTGGTCTCGCGTGCCCTGGAGCTGCTGGAGGACCTGCCGGAGTCGGACGACCGCGCCCTCGCCGAGCTCTCCGCCCGCATGTCGCGCGGACCGAGTCTCAGCTCGATGCACGGCTACTTCTCCCCCGACGTCGAGGCGGACTTCCGGCGGGCCCAGGCGCTCGCCGCCCGGCTCGGGCGACCAGAGGTGCTCCCCGCCCTGATCGCGATCTGGGCCTACTGGCTCTCGAGCGCACGGTTGAGCGAGGCCGAGGCGGTGCTCGACCAGCTCACCGCGATGGTGGGCGAGGCCGCCTTCGCCTCGTTCCAGCCGGAGGTGCTGGGGTGCGTGGGCTACCAGGACTTCAAGCGGGGGGATCTCCGCTCGGCCCAGGAGCGGCTGGAGCGGTCGATGGCCGGCATGACCGCGAGGCCGCCCGGGCATCGCGTGTCCCCGTTGTGGCCGCTGCCCAACGACCCGCTGGCGACCGGGGCGGGAGCGCTGGCGGCCGTCAACGCCGCTCGCGGCGAGCTGGAGGAAGTCACGCGGTGGGACCGGGAGGCCATGCGCCGGTGCCAGAAGATCGGTCCGCCACGCGGTACGTACACGGTCGCCCACATCAGGTCGACGTTCAGCACCTGGATGCACCACCTCCTCGGCGACGACGACGAGATGCGACGGGCCGCGGCGGAGGCCGTCGCCCTGAGTCGGCAACACGGCTACTCCCTGCTGGCCATGTTCGGCGCCGCGTGGGCCGGCAACACCCAGCCCGACCAGGCACCGGACCGGCAGGTGCTCGAGCAGTCGCTCGAGAGCCTCGCGAGCATGGGTCAGCAGGGCTTCTTCGCCGGTCTCCTGGGCCGCCTGGCCGAACTCGACGCGGCGGCCGGCGACCAGCACCGGGCAGATGAGCGTCTCGCCGAGGCGTTCGAGATGGTCCGCCGGACCGGCGAGGAACTCGACCTGCCTGAGCTGCTCCGCCAGCGGGCTCGCTTCGCACTGGCCCGGGGAGGACACGCCGACCAGGTGGTGCCGGACCTGATCGAGGCGGTGCGCCTCGCGACCGAGCGGGGTGCCAGGGTGTCCCGCCTCCGGGCGGCAGTCGACCTCGCCCGCCTCCCGGAGCGCAGCCGACCCGAGGACTGGCGGGCCCTGCTCGCGGAAGCGAGGGACGACATGCCAGGCGCGACCATCACGGTGGACACGGCTGCCGCCGGGGAACTGCTCGACCGCTGATCACCGCCCAGCGAGTGATCGGGACGGCGGGGTGCATGACCACGTCGTCCACCCGATCCCCGACCAGGGGGTGCTGGGGGCGGCTCCCACTCCCCTGTGCCCACGTCCCTCGACCAAAGAGCACGCTCGTGGTGGCGAAGGGCCCGCCAAGAGCGCGCTCTTGGTGGAAGCCACGGACCCGTGACCACCCCGACGCCCCACGCTCGGCCCGAGCACGCGCGAGCGGCCCGACACCAGCATCCGTGGGGTCGGGCCGCTGTTCAGCCCTCGTCGGTGCTGCGCGTCGCCCAGGTCCTGGAGCTGGCCGGCCAGGACGTGGGCGGCGGTCACGACGCTGTCCAGCTCCTCGCTCGGCGGTGCCCGCCGGCCTTCCCGGAGCACCGACTGACACAGGTCGGGGTTCAGTGCCGGTCGTTGCGGCGTCGGATGGTGATGATCCCGGCGACGACCAGCAGCAACGGAAGAATCAAGCCCCACATCAGCCAGCCGTTCATGGGCCGCCTCTCTCGGTCGGTCAGGAGAACGACGACGCCTCCGACGCACCTGTTCGTGACCGTCAGGTTGCGCTGGACCTCCGCGCGCGGCGTCACCCGGAAAGGACGAGGACCGCGTGCCACGCGGAGTTCGCGCGGCCCGGCGGTCCGGTGGGGAGCGCGCCGGCTCCTGCCGAGCCGCCCGTCACCGATGCGTCGCCGAGGCTCGCAGCAGGCGTACCGACCGGGGCCCGACCGCGACCACGTCGCCGGCGCTGACCTTCCCCGCCAGCTCGGTCGCCGCTGGATCGAACGTGTCGATCTCCGGGTGCCAGATCTGGCCGGGACGCGAGGGCGGGATGGTGAAGTCCAGCGGCTCCCACCAGGCATTGACCAGCATCAGGAAGTCGTCGTCGACCAGCGGGCTGCCGTCGTCGGCCAGGTCGGGCGCATCGGCTCCGTCCAGGTAGAGGGCAACGCTACGCGCCTCGGGGTCTCGCCATTCGATCTCCGTCATCGGCGTTCCGGCCGGGGTGAACCACAGCAGTTCCGCGGCGTCCTCCGCGACCAGGAACCTGCGCCGCCGGAACACCGGATGGGACCGCCGCAGGCTGATCAGCCGCCGGGTGAACTCCAGCAGCTTAGGGTCGGTCGCCGACCAGTCGAACCAGGTGGTCCGGTTGTCCTGGCAGTAGGCGTTGTTGTTGCCCTGCTGGGTGCGGCCGAACTCGTCACCGCCGACGATCATCGGGATGCCGAAGGACAACAGCAGCGTGGTGAGCATGGCCCGGCTCTGCCGAGCGCGCAGGTCGCGGATCCCGGGATCAGCGGTGGGCCCCTCGACGCCACAGTTCCACGAGCGGTTGTCGTCGGTGCCGTCCCGGTTGGCCTCGCCGTTGGCCTCGTTGTGCTTGGTGTCGTAGGACACCAGGTCGGCCAGGGTGAACCCGTCGTGCGCCGTGATCAGGTTGACCGATGCGGTCGGCCGCTGCCCCGCGTCGCCGTACAGGTCCGAGGACCCGGTGAGGCGGGTGGCGAACTCCCCGAGCAGTCCCCCGTGGCTCCGCCAGAAGTCGCGCATCGTGTCCCGGTACTTGCCGTTCCACTCCCGCCACAACATCGGGAAGGTGCCGACGGCGTAGCTGTCGGCCTGGCCGACGTCCCACGGCTCGGCGATGAGCTTGCGGCGCGACACCACGGGGTCCTGGGACACCAGGTCCAGGAACGCCGACACCCGGTCGACGCTGCCGGACTGGCGAGCCAGGGTGGGCGCGAGGTCGAAGCGGAACCCGTCGACGCGCATCTCCGTGAGCCAGTAGCGCAGCGAGTCCATGATGAGCTGCAGGGCGAGCGGATCGGCGGCGTCGATCGAGTTCCCGCAGCCGGTCGTGTCCACGTAGCGGCGCGGATCGTCCGGGTCCTGCCGGTAGTAGGCCAGGTTGTCCAGTCCGCGGTGGCACAGGGTCGGGCCGGTGTGGTCGCCCTCGGCCGTGTGGTTGAACACCACGTCCAGCAGCACCTCCAGACCGGCGGCGTGCAGGGCGTCGACCATCCCCTTGAACTCCGCGACCTGGCCACCCGGCCGGCCGGCCCGCACCGCGGCCGAGTAGCCGGCGTGCGGCGCGAAGTAGCCGATCGTGTTGTAGCCCCAGTAGTTGGTCAGGCCCCGGTCCGGGAGGAACGCCTCGGGCACGCTCTGGTGCACCGGGAGCAGTTCGACGGCCGTGACACCCAGGTCGAGCAGGTGGGCGATGGCCGCCTCGTGGCCGAGTCCGGCGTACGTGCCGCGGAGCTCCGCCGGGATGTCCGGGTGCGTCGCGGTGAACCCCTTCACGTGCACCTCGTAGACGACCGTGTCGGCGTACCGGCGGGGCGGGGCGGGCTCGGTGCTCCACTCGTAGGCGGGGTCCACGACGAGGCTGCGCGGCACGTGGGCGGCCGAGTCGAGCGCGCTCGGCCGGTCCGGGTCGCCGGGCACGTAGTCGAGCACCTCCGGCCCGAAGCGGACCTCGCCGGTGATCGCCCTGGCGTACGGGTCGAGCAGCAACTTGGCCGGGTTGCTCCGGGCTCCGCGGGCCGGCTCGTACGGGCCGGTCGCGCGGTAGCCGTATGCCTGCCCGGCGCCGACACCCGGCACGAACCCGTGCCAGACGGCGCCGTCCCGATCCGGCAGCGGGATCCGGGTCTCCGCACCCTGCTCGTCGAACAGGCACAGCAGCATGCCGTCGGCCGTCCCCGAGGCCACCGCGAAGTTCGTGCCCCCGTCGCCGATGGTGGCGCCGAGCGGGAACCAGAGACCCGGCCGCAGGTCCCGGGGCGCCGGTCGGCCGGTCACGTCCGCGGCCCGTCCGGCCCGGGGGCCCGCAGCGCGTCGCCGATGGAGGGCACGGCCCCGTGCTGTCGTCGGACGAGGTCGGCCACCAGCCCGGTCCAGCCGGTCTGGTGGGCAGCACCGAGCCCGGCCCCGTTGTCGCCGTGGAAGTACTCGTTGAACGTCAGGTTGTCCTTCCAGGCCGGGTCGCCCTGCATCCGCTCGACCCCGCCGAAGCAGGGACGTCGCCCGTCGGGTCCGGCCGTGAAGAGCGACACGAGCCGCCCGCGCAGGTCGGCGATGATCGCGCTCAGGGGCAGCTGCCGGCCGGATCCGGTCGGGTACTCGACGGTGTACTCGTCGCCGAAGAACCGGTCGTAGCGCTCCAGCGCGCTGATGACCAGGTGGTTGAGCGGGAACCACACCGGGCCGCGCCAGTTGGAGTTGCCGCCGAACATGTCGGTGGTCGACTCGGCGGGCTCGTAGTCGATCCCCGCACGCATGCCTGCCACGTCCAGCTCGTAGGGATGCTCACGGTGGTAGGCCGAGATCGCCCGGAGTCCGTGAGGAGAGAGGAACTCGTCCTCGTCGAAGAGCTTCGCGAACAGCCGCTCGAGCCGGTCGATGCCGACAACGCCGAGGAGCAGGCCTCGTTCTCCGGGGGCGCCTCGGAGGAGCCCGGCGTCGGCGAGCTTGTCCCTGTCGTCGAGCCCCTCCCGCTCGAGGAACCTCGGGAAGCTCTTGCCGACCTGCAGGACCCGGTCGAGCATCGACTCGTCGATGACGGCGGCGGCCAGCATCGGGATGATGCCCACCATCGACCGGACCTCGACCGGTACTGCTGTCCCGTCACCGGTGACGAGCCGGTCGTAGAAGAGCCCGTCGGCGTCGTCCCACAGTCCTTGGTCGCGGAGCGCGGTGCGGATCGCCGCGAAGTGCTCGAGGAACTTCAGCACGAGGTCGGCGGTCGGGCGGCCACTGCGGTTGAGGAAGATCGCGATGGTGCCCATGGCCAAGGCGTACGACGCCATCCAACCGGTCGCGTCGGCCTGCTGCAGCGTGCTGCCAGCGGGCAGGTGGGAACGGTCCAGCGGCCCGATGTTGTCCAGCCCGAGGAACCCGCCTTCGAACAGGTTCGACCCGGTCGCGTCCTGCAGGTTGACCCACCACGTGAAGTTCACCAGCAGCTTGTCGAAGATCCGGCTGAGGAAGTCGACGTCGGTGCCGCCGTCGATCACGAACACCTCGAGCGCAGCCCAGGCCTGGACGGGCGGGTTCACGTCGTTGAAGTCCCACTCGTAGGCGGGCAGCGCCCCGTTCGGGTGCTGGAACCACTCCCGGCAGAGCAGGCTCAACTGGTACTTGGCGAACGCGGGGTCGACATGCGCCAGCGCCACGCAGTGGAAGGCCAGGTCCCATGCGGCGAACCAGGGGTACTCCCACTTGTCCGGCATCGACATGACGTCGAAGGAGCTGAAGCCCCGCCAGCGGGCGTTGCGGCCGGTGCGCCGGCTCTCCGGCGGCCGGGGTTGGGTCGGGTCGCCGTCCAGCCAGCGCGCCACGTCGTAGTGGTAGAACTGCTTGCTCCACAGCATCCCGGCGAAGGCCTGCCGCATCACCAGTGCCTCGTCGGGCGAGGCCGTCGCCGGCGTCAGTTCGCTGTAGAACTCGTCGGCCTCGGCCCGGCGACGGGCGACGACCCGGTCGAATGCATGTCCCAGGGCAGAGGCCGGTCTGCCCCGCGAGCCTGCGGGACGCAGCCGCACCCGCAGCTCGACGGTTGCGCCCGCCGGGACGGTCACCCGGTACCAGAGGGCGCACTTGGTCCCGCGCCGGTCCGGGTTCACGGTGGGCAGGCCCGACCGGACGTGGTCGTCGATGCCGTCCTTCGGGTAGGGCGTGGTGGGGTCGGCACCGTACAGGCGCTCGAGGTTCGTCTCGTTCTCGCAGAACAGCGCCTCGGGCCGGACGCCGTCCGGGCCGGGGGCGGCCAGCAGCTCGAGCTCACCCAGGAAGGGGTGGTGGACCGCGACGGAGTCGTCCCCGGTCGCCTCCAGTCCCGGCCGCGGGCTGTCGACGTCCCAGGACCAGGTGTTGCGGAACCAGGCGGTGGGCAGCACGTGCAGGGTCTCGGCGTCCGGACCGGCGTTGGTCACGTGGACCGACATCAGCACGTCCGTCGGGTCGGCCTTGACGTAGCGCACGTCGACGATCCAGTACCGGTCCTCGTCGAACGCGCCGGTGTCCAGCAGCTCGTACTCCGGGTCGAGCTTGCCCCGGCGACCGTTCTCCGTGCGCAGTGCGTCGTACGGGAACGCCGTCTGGGGATAGTGGTACCGCCAGCTGTTCCAGGCGTGGCTGGGGACGCCGTCGAGGTACCACCAGTACTCCTTGACGTCCTCGCCGTGGTTCCCCTCCGCGCCGGTCAGGCCGAACAGGCGCTCCTTGAGGATCGCGTCCCGCCCGTTCCACAGCGCCAGACCCAGGCAGAGCCGTTGCTCGATGTCGCAGAACCCGGCGAGCCCGTCCTCCCCCCACCGGTAGGCGCGGGACCGGGCGTGGTCGTGGGGCAGGTACCCCCAGGCCTCGCCGTCGGCGCTGTAGTCCTCGCGCACGGTGCCCCATTGCCGCTCGCTGACGTAGGGCCCCCAGAGGTACCAGTCGTCCGCCTGGCGCAGCCCGTCCTCCAACCTGCCGAACGCCTGCACCCGTTCCCGCTCCGCCCCCACGGTCGCCTCCGTCTGGTCAGCCTCGAACTGTCGACGGCGGCCGACGCTAGGGAGGGACCGACGGCGGGTCGTCATCCGAGCGAGGTGAGCGAGGACGGTGCTGATGAACACTGCGGGACCAGGCGCTGAACGCCCGGCTGCACCGCTGTCGCCCCTGCGACATCGGGGCCGCCCGTCGGCCGCAGCCGCCCCGTGCAGGCCTACAGACGCATCCACTTCCCGATCGGCTCCAGGTCGAAGGCGATGAGGCCCCGCTGCACGGCCGGCAGCCCGTTCACGATGTCCGCGGCCTCGTCCGGCGAGGCGGCCTCCAGGAACAGCACGACCCCGGGGACGTCGCCGACCTTGAGCGCGTACTCGGTCACGACCCGGTGCCGCACGAGCTCCCATCCGCTCGTCGAGAAGGCGCTCTCGTCGAAGAACGTGGCGACCTCCGCCGGCGTGGCGCCCTCCGCGACACGGGAACTGGCCATGAAGCGCATGCTTCCTCGATTCCGACTGTGGTGCCGGTGGACGGGCGGCTCGCCCGGGAGGTCGCCATGGTGGCAGCCAGGCCGGCCTCTACCGACGGACCGCCTCGTCGTTCACCTGAGGTTCATCGGCAGCGGACCGCTCCGGTCGCCGCCGCCCCGGCCGCGCCCCACCCTGACCGGCACACCGCCAGCGGCTCGATCGATCCCAGCGACGTCCTGGACGCACATCCGCGGCCGCGCCTCACGAGGTGACCAACAGGTGGACCGGCAGCTGCGCCGCGGCGTAGCGTGCGGCCGTGACCGACCTCCAACAGCGGGGGCTGCACACCGACGCCACCGCCGATCCTCTCGTCGCCGCCGCCCGACGACTCGCCCACGACGTGCTCCGCGGCTCGGACGGCCGCTGGCAGCACACCGAGGGCGTTGCGCGCCGAGCCGCCGAGGCGTCCCCCGCGGTCCCCGAGGCCGACAGACCGGTGCTCCTGGCCGCGGCCTGGCTGCACGACATCGGCTACGCCGCACCGCTGCAGCGGTCGGGGTTCCACCCGCTCGACGGCGCCTGCTACCTGCGGGACCACTCCTGGCCCGAGCCGCTGGCCGGGCTGGTGGCCCACCACTCCGCCGCCCGGTTCGTGGCCGCGGTGCGCGGGCTGGCCGCCGACCTGGAGGCCTTTCCGGCCGACCGCTACGCCAGCGGGCCGGTGGCGGACGCGCTCACCTACGCCGACCAGACCACCGGCCCCACCGGCGAGCGGATGGACGTGGAGGACCGGCTCGCCGGGATGTTGCGCCGGCACGGCCCCGACAGCCCGAACGCCCGGGTGCACGACCAACGGGCGCCGGCCATCCGCGCGGCCGTGGACCGCACCGAGCGGGTCCTGCACGCCGGCAGCTGATCGACACCGGCGCAGCGCACCTCGAGCACGGCAGCGTCGCGGGCAGTGCAGACCCACTCAGGCGGGGCGTCGGCGGCGGGCGTGGACGACCAACAGCACCGCGAGGACCGCTGCTCCCGACAGACCGCCGATGAGGACCCGGCTCCATCCGCGGTCCCGGCAGTCGTCCACCGGGTCGTCGTGCGTCAGGGCGCAGGTCATGACCGAGGCGTCGTCCTCGCCGTAGCGAACAGCCAGCTCCGCCCGGAGGTCCCGCCACTGGCGACGGGTCTCCTCGATCGCTCCCGCCACAGCTCGCGCGAAGTCGTCCCCGACCATGCCGCGCGGCGTGGTCGGATCGGTGGCCCCGCCCGTGTCCGGGTCGATCAGGCCGTTGTCCTTGTTGAGCGCGGCATGGGTGACCCGTCCCTCGCACTCACCGACGCCGGGGACCTCGTCCCTGAGGACGAAGCACCCGGTCGAGAGTGCGGGCGGCACGTCCGGAGGTGTGTCGCTGCGCAGGTCGAGCACCGGGCTGGGTGCGGGGAGGCCCAGCCCCGGCGGGTTGTCCGCCCCGATCGGGCGGGTCGGATCCGCCTCATCGGCCCAGTTGCTGTGCGAGTAGAAGTCCTGCACCCCGTGCAGGACCCGCCCGAAGGCGACCAGGGTGGCGCACTTGGCGCGGGTCTCCGTGGCCTCCGTGCCCCGGCAGTCCGACTCGAGGTCCACCTCGTCCTCGACGACCTGACCGTCATCGTCGAGGAGAGCCGCTGCATCGACCACTGCCTCGCCGAGGCGCATCCGCAGGTGCCCGACGCAGTCCAGCAGCGCGGCGGTGGCCTCTGCCCGGGTCCGCGGGTAGCCGCCCTCGAGGAAGTCGGCACCGTCGCAGTGCGCGGCAGGATCGAAGACCTCGTCGCTGTCCGGCGCTCCGACACCGCCGAACTCGCGGTTGTGCCCCGCGAGGACGTCGATGGACGCCGCTTCGAGGCACGCGGGGCCCGAGCCAACGGCAGCCGAGCAGGACAGGGACGCGCGCGTGATCCGTTCGTGCTCGCGGTGCTGGCCGGCGCTGTCGATGGTCCCGAAGGCGCCTGCCGCCGGGGCGGACGAGGCGAGGTACCCGGCCAGGACGAGCGCCACGACACCGAGCCGCCGCCCCCTCATCTCAGCGCCGGCCGTCCGGAACAGCGCCGCGCAGCGTGGCCGGAGTCCTCCGTGTCGCAATCACGATGTCCTGGTCCCCGGGGTTCGGCCGGTCTCCAGCCTGGCGCTCCGTGCGGCGTGCGCCTCATCCGGCGGTGATGACCCCCGGCCCCGGAGCCGGCCACGCCGAGGAGCCGCCACCGCGGCGGAGGGCCCGCTGCCCATCACCGCGGGGTGAGGCACGGTGGTGCCGCACCGGGGAGGGTGTGAGGGCAGTGCGAGCACCTGCCGCAACGCTGCTGTGGGAGGTCCGGTGACCGACGAGGCGAGCATCCCCGTTCCTGAGCAGGCACCGCCCAGTTCGCGGTTGGCCCTGCTGCTGGCGGCAGCGATGTTCGTCCTCGTCGTCGACACGTCGCTGATGAACGTCTCGATCTCGGCCGTGGTCGACGATCTGGACACCACGGTCAGCGGCGTCCAGTCCGCGATCGCGCTCGAGGCGCTGGTCTCCGCCGCCTTCATCCTGATCAACAGCAAGGTCGCCGACCTCATCGGCCGCAAGCGTGCCTACGTGCTGGGCCTGCTGGCCTACGCGGTCGGGGCAGCGGCCATGACCGTGGCCCAGGGCCTGACGGCGATCATCGTCTTCTGGGCGATCGTGGGCGGGCTGGGCGCGTCGTTGCTGCTGCCCGCCATGCAGTCCCTGATCCACGGCAACTTCGACGGCGCCGCCCGGAAGAAGGCGTACGCCCTGGT
This sequence comes from Geodermatophilaceae bacterium URHA0031, assembly GCA_000620205.1. Lineage (GTDB taxonomy): Bacteria > Actinomycetota > Actinomycetes > Mycobacteriales > Geodermatophilaceae > Modestobacter. The sequence goes on from JHVP01000005.1 coordinate 152,973, forward strand.
CGGGGCCGCTGCCGCGATCGCCGCCGCGGTCGGGCCGCTGCTCGGCGGGTTCGTCACGACGTACCTGTCGTGGCGGGTGGGGTTCGGCCTCGAGGTCGTCATCATCGCGGTGGTGCTCGCCAACATCGGTCTGGTGCGCGATGTGCCCTACCCGGGGCCGCGCCACATCGACCTGGTCGGCGCGGTGCTGTCCGTCGTGGGCATGGGCGGCGTCGTCCTGGGGATCCTGGTCTGGCAGGAGGGCGGCGAGGCGGTCGCGGCGCTCATCGTGGTCGGCGTCGTCGGGCTCGCCGCGCTGGCGTACTGGCTGGTGCACCGCAAGCGCTCGGGGAAGCCGACGCTGATCGACCCGGAGCTGTTCGGCTTCCCGCACTTCCGGCTCGGGTTCGTCCAGCAGATGCTCCAGCAGATCACCCTGGGCGGCGCGATGATCGTGCTCCCGATCTTCTTGCAGATGACCCTCGAGTACAACGCGATGCAGGCCGGGCTGTCCCTCGCCCCGCTGTCGCTGAGCATGTTCGCGGTGGCGATGGTCGCCGGCCGCAAGGCCGGGAAGCGGCGCGCGAGCACCATCGTCGGTGCCGGGTTCACCCTCACCCTGGTGGGGTTCCTGCTCGTCATCCCGATCGTCCCCCGGGCGGACTTCGGCTGGTGGCTCGTCGGCCCGCTGCTGCTGGCGGGGTCCGGGCTGGGCCTGCTGGTGTCCCAGCTGAACAACTACACGCTGGCACCCATCCAGGAGGAGCGGGTCAGCGAGGCCGCCGGGGTCAACTCGGCCGCCGGGTCGTTCGGCCTGTCGTTCGGCCTGGCGGTGGCGGGCGGCATCATGCTGGCCGCCCTCTCCCTGGGCTTCACCACCAGGACCGATGCGAGCACCGTGCTCTCCCCCGGTCAGCAGGAGCAGATCGCCGACGTCCTGGAGACCGACGCCCAGGTGCTGAGCAACACCCAGCTGGACGCGGTGCTCGAGGGCCAACCGGACGACGTCCGGGCGGAGGTTCTCCGGATCAACAGCGAGGCGCGGGACGTCTCCCTCCGGGTCGCGTTGCTCGTGCCCGTCCTCGCCAGCCTGATCGGGGTGCTCAACTCCTTCCGGATGAGCCGGCTGCCGGACATCACCCCGGCGGCCCCGCTCGAGGGGACGACGCTCGGCTGACCACCGGCTATGCCTCGGCGCCGTCGGCTGCGGCCAGCCACTCCCTCGCCCGGGGCAGCTGGGCGACCGGGTAGCCCCGGAGCTGCCCGGGGACCAGCACGGACAGCACGCGCAGCGCCGGGCGGAGCCAGTCCTCGTCACTGACCACCGCGACCCGCTCGTAGGCGGAGGGGTGGCGGACGGCGAACTGCATCTCCTCGCTCAGCGTGTCCGCCTCGTACTCCCCCATCTGCGTACCGAGCAGGTAGAGCAACCGGATCTTGCGGCCCGCCGCGATCTCGCCGCGCAGCACCGGTTCGACGGCGTGCTCGAAGTCGTCGTCCTCGACCTTCCCGATCGCCTCGAACCCGACCGTGCCCGCGGGCATGTCCCTCATCCGCTTGAGCATCCCGACCCCTTCCGCGCGCGGAGGCTCCGCGCCCCGCGCAGTGACTCGGCCGGCGACCCGCGCCGAGGCCGTGCGGACCCATTCACCCGCGGCGACCCGGCCGCCACCTCATCCCCCCGGGGTGACGTCTCCGTGCCCTGGAACCGGCTCGGCCACGAGAGCAACGCCATCGAAGCGATCTACGGCGCGATCAAGTCCATCCTGGGCAGGCCAACCATGGGCGACTGCGCGCGAGGGAGCGACATGACCGGCTACGTGATGCTCTGCAGACATGGTCAGCATGAGAACGGCACCCTCACCCCGACGAGAACAGGTGGGCCATATCAGATCGCGGCGGTCGGCAGCCGGTTGGCTGAGGAGTTGGGGCGCTCGAGTCCGCCCGGTCGGGGCCCCATCAATCTCACAAGCGCTCACTGCGCTGAGAGTCCCGAGGCAAGAGAGACCCTGGGACGACTACTTGCCGCGGCGAAGATCGCCCTGCCCGTGGGGTCGAACCGCACTCCAGTGAACGTCAACGGCGACTCCGTGGACATCGCACAGGCGTTGACTTCGGCCCCTGACCAGACGCCCCACGAGGTGAAGACGCTGGCGAAGGGGCTGGCGGAGCTCGCGAAGGACGACACCGCTGTCCTCCTCGTAGGGCATCAACCTCAGCTCAGCCGCCTGGCCGATGAACTGCTCCGACGCGGAAAGCGTCGGTGGCCGCCGCTCATCGCGACACCGATCGACCATTCCGGGATCGTCTGCATCGCGATTGAAGAAAAGAGGCGATGCGCGACTTGGATCGCTTGGGCCATCAGCTTCGACGACGCGGCGGCAGCCGACGCCGTTAGAGAGAAGATCAGCCGGAAGATGGACACCGCAAGGACTTTCGGTGGCCTGCTGACACTCTCGCTGACTGTGATCCTCGGCGTGCTGTTCGACGTCGCGAAATTCCGCGACCTCGGTGACCGGCAATGGGCCGTTCAGATCAGCGGAGCAATCTACCTCATCGCCGCGATCCTGTTCCTGAGTGCGATGTACGCCTACGACTCGCTGCTGATGCCACAGCGCTTCTGGGGAGAAACCCCCGCAGGGAAAGGTGCTAGTCAGCGACGCAGACGTTGGCTCGTCGAGCGACCGCCAAGTAGTAGCGCCTGGGTCTTGTACCAGAACATGATGCGTATCTGGTCGTTGCGTTTTACCGCGGCAGTGGTTCTGGTCGGCATTGCGACATCCCTGGTCGGTTATGCCGCACTGAGGATCAAGCTGTGGGTCCTACTGCCCGCCGCCGTGGTCCTCGTGCTGTCCCTGGTCTGGTGGCTGGCGCGCACGCGACCTGTCCTCGGCAGTAACGACTGACGGCCCAGCCCAGGACATGCCGCCGAGCTCCGCCAGGACCGTCGCCTTCCACCGCTACGCCCATTCAACTGGCTTCGAGGAGGACGGCGACGACGTCGAGGCGACCGTCCTCGATCACCCACATGAGAACTACTGCTCGGGCTTCTTTCACCCGACGTGGCTACCGGAGTTGCAGAATAGGCAGACCCGCACCAGGGATGACGACCGGGACCGACCCCGTCAGGCTTCGAGGACTGCCGCTGTCCCCAGGAGGACGACCGCAGCCACTTCGGCCCGGACGGGGTCAAGCGAGGAAGGACTCCCAGCCAGTGGCCGGGGGCGTGCCCACCGGCAGGGTGCGGAGCCGGTCCAGGACGGTGGGGTCCTGCACGTCCAACCACGCCACCAGCTGACGGAAGGACACCAGCTGCACCTCGGGCTGGCCGGCGATGGCCCGGAGTGAGTCCTCCACGGCGTCCATGTAGATCCCGCCGTTCCACTGCTCGAAGTGGTTGCCGACGAAGTAGGGCGCTCGATTGGTGGTGTACGCACGCTGGAAGCCGGCCATGTAGGCGTTGCGGGCCTGTTCGCGCCAGGTGGCGTACTGGGCCGGGTCGGCGTTCTGGTCGCCGTCGGTCTGCTTGTACATGAAGTTGTAGTCCATCGCCAAGGCGTGATCGCTCTTGCCGGGATCCGTCGTCTCGAAGGGCACCGCCGGCAGGGGGAAGTCCCACAGCCCGAGGGTCTTGCCCGGCCACACCTGCTGACCGCCCGGTCCGCTCGCGTCGTACTGCCAGCCCAGCGCTGCAGCCGCCGGGAGCAGCCCGTCCTGACCCTCCAGGCACGGGGTGCGGCCCCCGATCAGCTCGACGTCGTAGTCGAACGGCAGCGGTGGCAGGTCGCTGCGGCCGGTGGTCGTCTTCCAGGTCTGCACGAACAGCTTCGCCTGGGCGATCTCGCTGGTCCAGTCCTCCGGGGACCAGAGCCGGACACCGTCCTCGCCGCAGAAGTGACCGTTGAAGTGGGTGCCGATCTCGTGCCCGTCCAACCAGGCCGAGCGGACCTCCGCCATGGTGTCGAGCACCTCCTGGGTCGACAGGAAGCCGATGTCGGAAGACCCGACCGGATGCCGCGGTGGGGCGTACCGCATCCGCTGGTCGGCCGGCAGCGCGTACAGGCCGCTCAGGAAGAAGGTCATCGACGCGCCGATCTCCTGCGCGAGCGTCCGGAACCGGGGGAACAGGCCGGTCGACAGGTTGGCCGCGCCGTCCCAGGAGAAGACCACGAACTGGGGCGGACGCTCGCCGGGCATCAGCCTGCGCGGCACCGGCTGATGGGGCTGCGGGCCGGTGTCGGCCGTCGACCCATCACCGATCAGCCGCACCTCGGGTGTCGGGACCGGCGTCGGGGCGGGGGGTGGTACGGCCGATGGCGTAGCCGCCGCGGACGTCCTGGGCGCCGGCGCCGAGGACGACCGGACGGCAGCGGCGCCGGCGGCGAGCGCGGACGCCCCCGCCCAGCCGAGCAGTGCCCGTCGGCTCAGCTCCCGCACGAGTTCTCACCGGTGGCGGCCACGCGTCCCCCGTCCCCCGGCCCCTGTGCTCGGGACCGGCTGTCGTGTGGTCCGACGCACGGTAGCGGCCGGGGACGGGACACCGGAACCACTTCGGTCGCAGGATGTGTCCGACCTCTTCCGTGCCGCGGCGCGCGCAGCTGCCCGGCGTGCCGACGGGTGGCAGCTCCTCCCCGTCGAGGCGGCGGTCACCGCGGTGGGTCACGCCGGTCGCCGCCACCCTGCGGGGGACTCGGAGAACTCGGCGAGGCGCCGGATCTTCACCACGTCACCCGTGTGCGGGGCTTCGACGACGTTGCCGTCACCGATGTACATGGAGACGTGGTGGATCTTCCCGGGTCCGTAGAAGACCAGGTCTCCCGGTTGCGGGTTCCCGGTGGCCGGCGGGTTCCCCTCCCACTGGGCCCCGGTCCACATGCCGATGCTCCTCCCGCCCAGTGCCCTCCCCCACGCGTACTCGGTCAGGCCGCTGCAGTCGAAGCCCACGGTGTTCGCACCTTGTTCCACCCCCGTGGTCGGGCCGGCCATGTCGCCGCCACCGAAGCTGTAGGGCGTCCCGAGGTGGGCGAGGGCCGCGCTCACCGCCCTGCCCCCCGGGGTGTCCGGTATGCGGACCACCCACTGCCTCCCCTTGCTGGTCACGGTGACTGTCCGGCCAGGGCCGTAGCTGCCCCCTGCCGGGGACGGCGCGGGCGCCGACGGTGCGCCGCCGGCCGCACGCTGCAGGGCGGCCGTCGTCGCCGGGCCGACCACGCCGTCGGCAACCAACCCCTCGCGTCGCTGGAAGGTCATGACCGCCGCCCGTGTCCGGGGGCCTGACACCCCGTCGACGGCCAGTCCCGCACCGATGACCCGGTTCAGGGTGGTCTGCACCCACCTGACGTCGGTGGTGGGCGACTCGAACTCCGGTGTCCACGGCGTCTCCCGCAGCCTGCTCTCGCGTCCCCCGCCGAGCGACCCCGCCCACACCTCGGAACGGAGGCCGCCCAGCTCCCGGAGCGGCGGCTGCGGGATCGGGATCTCCAGGTGGTAGGCAGGATCGGAGTTCGACGGCCCGAGGAAGTAGCTGACCCGCCGGTCCGATCGGCAGGCCCGTTCGAACGCCGCCTTGTCCGTGACGGAGCTGGGGGCGACGTCGATGACCGCGAGCACCCGCGGGTCGCCGGTGTGGTGCGAGACATTGGTGGGTCCCAGCTCGTTGATCTTCCGTTCCATGTCGGCCTTGATCTGGGCGTCGCTCCGACCTGCCTTGCTCGACGTGACGTACACCTCGATGACCCGGTCGCCGTACGAGCCGTACAGGTCCAGTTGGCTCTGCGGGCCGAGCCGGCGACAGTTGTCGAACATGATCCGGGCCTGGTCGGCCGGCGTCCGCTGGGTGCTCGACACCAGCACCTCGCGCAGTCCGGCGGCGCGCACGATGTCGGTCAACACGCCGAGCGCGTACGGGGCCACCACTTCCCGCTTCGCTCTCCCCGCCCACCGGATGACCGGCGCGCCCGACGTCGGCTGACCCGTCGCCGGCCCGCCCGGAGCGGCACCTCCCCGAGGAGTCCGGGCATCCAGCAGAGGCCGCACCTGCGTGTCGCGGATGCGCAGCCACTCCTGACTGAGGCCGCGGAAGCCCGGTTCCGACGGGGAGAGGGACCGGCCACCCCGTGCCGGGTACCGGCGGTTGAACACCAGATCGGTGAGCGCGTTCTCGTCGGTGACGCCTCGGGCGATCTCTGCCCGGATGACCGCGCTCTCGACGGACGAGGACGTGCCCGCGGAGCTCGGCCCGTAGGAGAGCTCCGCTGCGACGGGCGCGGGAGCCGAGCGGGAGGCGCGGACCGAGGCGCTGCCCCGCCGGCCGCTGCCCTGCCCCGTCCGCAGCTCGCCGAGCAGCCCTCGCCCGGAGGCCCGACGCCGGATGCGGTACGGACGCCGCCCCCCGTAGAAGAAGGTGCCGCTGACCCGCGGGTGCGGCTGGCCGTCCGGTCGGCGGACCAGCTGGACGCGGAAGTGCGGACGGGGCCGGGCGTCGTGGTCGAGGGTCCAGCCGGGACCGAGGCCGCGGGCGTGCTCCCTGGCCATCGCCCGGGCCTGCCGCGCCGTGGGACACCAGTAGGTGTGCCGCCCGGGCATGTCGGTGATCTCCACCCAGACGGTGTCCAGCGTCGCGGGGGCCGCTCCGGTGGCGGACGGACGGGTCATGGCTCCTCCTCGGGAGTTGCGGTCACAGCGGGGCTCTCGTGCCGACGGTGCGGTGTGCCGCCTCCGCCAGCAGGTCGGCCGCCCAGTCCACCTGCGGAGCCGACAGCGTGGCGGTGAGGACGACGGTGACCGCGGCCCCCGGCGAGCACGGCGGGACGGTCACCAGGCTGCGCAGCCCCGCGGCGCCCAGCCAGCTGCACATCGCGGCCGCCCGCCGCCGATCGGTCGGGTCCAGCCGCTGGACCGGGAACTCCCCGCTGCCCAGCCGGACGCCCCGGTCGGTCAGCCGTCGCCGGAACCGGCGGACCAGCCAGAGCAGGCGGGCCCGGAGCCGGTCCCCCGACTGCTCGTTGACGGTGAGCGCCCGGTCGGCGGCGCGGAGATCGGCGGCCGTCGGGGCGCTGCTGTGCACGCGCGTCGGCCCACGCGTCCGGATCTCCTCGACCAGCCGGGCCGGTCCGGCCACGACCGCCAGCGGCGCACCGAAGCCCTTGGCCAGGGAGTCCACCAGCAGGACGGGGCCGCCGGCACCGGCCCACCGCACCGTTCCCCCGCCGCCGTGGCCGTAGGGCGCCCCGGGGCCGGGGTGCCGACCGAGGATGCCCAGCGCCTGGGTGTCGTCGAGCACGAGCACCCCGCCGTGCGGTCGCAGCGTCTCGAGGTAGCCGGCGACCGGCGCGGCCTGCCCGCAGCCGGTGCAGTACCCGTCGGCGAGGACGAGGGGACGCCGGCCCCCGCCGCCCAGCGCCCGGAGGCATCGGTCCAGCCCGGCTGGGTCCTGGTGGGGGAAGGTCCGCACCGGCACCCCCGCGCAGCGCCGGCCGGCCAGCGGCCACCGGCCGACCGGATAGCTGGCCGCGTCCACCAGGACGGCGTCGTCCGGGCAGCTGCTGAAGAGGTCGAGGAAGGCGTGCAGCGTCGAGCGGAACAGCAGGCCGGCCTCCGCGCCCACCAGTCCGGCCAGCCGCGCCGCCACGGACCGGGCGGGTCCGGCGCGGTCGAGCGCGGCCGGGACGCCCGCGGTGAGGGCGTCCCAGCCGCCGAGCTCGGCGGACGTGTGCCGCAGGCCCAGGTACAGCGAGCCGGTCAGGTCGAGCACCACCGGTGCGTCCTCAGCCGCGACGCTGGGCCAGCAGCCGGCGCTGCAGCAGCACGGTCGGGACGGTGGCGTCGACCCGGGACGTGAGGTCGACCCCGGTCGCCGCCCGGTAGGCGTGCGTGTAGCGCTGCATCTCCGGGCGCCAGTAGCGCGCCCAGTTGGCCGCCTGCTGGGGGTCGTTGACGTCGCTCCAGTCGCCGAACCGGATGGACAGCAGGATCTGCTCCCCGTACACCCCCAGGTCCCGGAAGTGGGTGACGCTGACGTCGGTCCAGCGCTGCATCGCCTTGAGCGAGTCCACCCGGTCCATCCACGGCTCCGGGTAGGGCACCATGACCCGCCCGCCGAGGAACTCCCGCATCTCGGGGCGGGACAGCAGCCACTCCATCACGAGCATCTCGGCCCGCGCGGTGGAGGGCAAATCCCCGTACTGGTTGTGCGCGCCCTCGGCGAGGAGCAGGTGGGTCTCCCGCAGCGCGTTGAGCACCGGGAACCCGTCGGCGATGACGGTGGTGTCGTCGTCCTCCTTGAAGAAGACGTGCGCCAGGAACAGCAAGTTGTGGAAGGACGCGAGGAACTTGTGCCGTCGGTCGACCGTCTGCACCGGCGGGTGCAGGGCCTGGCCGGTGAGCCGCAAGCCGTACTCGTGCTCGTACTCCGCCGAGCGGCGGACCACGGTGAGCCGGGAGTACTCCTCTTGAGCCCACCCCCAGATGAGGTTGCCGAGCGGCCGGAGGGGGTCGATGTCCAGCCGGGCGAGCGGGTCGGGCCCGTGCCGCGGCGTGCGGTTCTGGAAGCGGGCCAGGATCGCGTACATGGCCTGCACGAGCATCGCCTCCTCGTGCCAGTACGACCAGATCAGCTCGATGGACAGCGGGTCGCTGATCCGGGATCGGAGGATGCCGTAGCAGGTGGCCGGCACCTCCATGGGTCCTTTGAGCGGGATGTCCCCGAGCCGTGCCTGGATGGTGTTGAGGTAGGGCAGCACCGGCCCGAACTCCTGGCGCAGCTGCTCGAAGTAGTCCGCACGCATGTCGGCGATCTGCTGCTTGCTCGGCCGGAAGCCCAGCCGGGTGGTCTCCCGCAGCGCCAGCTGCTCCGGCGTCAGCCCCTCGATCTCCCGCCACCCGGGGCTCTCGTCGGTGGCTCCCATGCGGGCCCGGCCGGTCACCACCTCGTCGGTGATGACCCCCATCTCCTGCATGAGGAAGGCGTCCGTCGCCCGGCACAGCAGCTCGTAGGCCCCGGTCCCGCGGAACTGCAGGGCCTGCCGGGCGCCGCGAACCGGGGCGGTCTCCCCGCACATCACCGAGTCGATGAACTCTTTGTACCGAGCGAAGGAGATCGCCTCGGTCCGGTTGCGGATGATCATCCAGAGGACCTGGTCCGAGGTCGGGACGGTGGAGGTGCGCTGCAGGCTCACCGGGACGACGCCGTCCTGGTTCCTGCTGCCGGTCGCCGGGACGACCCGGAGCCGGAACACCGCCAGGTCAGCGGTGCCTCCCGGATCGTCGCCCTTGCCGCTGACCGCCTCGGCGCGGACGGCCCGGGTGAGGGTCGACCGGTCCGCGGCGGCCAGGAGGTCCGCCGGGGCGTCCACGTCGTCGGTGCCGTCCGGGTCCTCGGGCTGCGGGTGGTCCCCCGGCGGCTGCGTCGGCTTGCGGGTGCGGCGGCAGCTGACGTCGTAGGCGCCCGGGCGGAAACCGTCGGTGTCCATCGTGAACAGGGCCGGGTCGCCGGGGTCCTGCCGACCGGCCTGGGTCACCGAATCGGTCGGGAACGGGCCGGTGACCTCCCAGCGGAGGGCGTAGCGCTCCGCCAGGGCGCCGCCGAGGTCGGCGTCCTGGACGCGGAACCACACGGCGGTCCCGGCCGGCACGGTCTCGGTGAAGCTGGCGGAGATCTTGAGATTGCTCATCGCGAGTCACTCCTGGAGACGAAGGGGACGTGCAGGTCACGCGGCGGAGAAGTGCTGGGGTCTCCCCTGCGCGGCCGCGGCGCAGAGCGCTGAGACGTCCAGGGAGCTGCGGACGGCCCACCGGGTCAGCAGGTCGCCGAGCAGCCGGCTCTCCGGTTCAGGGGCCAGCCGGCCCGCGGCCCGGGCCTGCCCGACGACCGCGAACGCCAGCGTGGGCGGGACGGACGGGAGCAGGCCCGGACGTCGCCGGCACTCGTCGAACCGCGCCAGCAGGGGGCCGGCCCGGCGGTCGGGCAGGAACAGCTCCTCGCGCAGCGACCGTCCGTGCAGGCTGGACGGCCGGTGGTCGAGCAGCAACCGGACGAACCCCGGCGCGGCCGCGACGAGCCCGGCGATCGACTGCCGGTGGCCGGGGGGCAGCCCCGCCAGGGGGTAGAGCGAACGCCACAGCCGCCACGTGGCGGCCCACTGCGGGTGGGGGTAGAGCTCCTCGCCGATCGCGCAGCTGAGGCGGACCCGGACGTAGGGAACGGGGTGCGGGTCGGCTCCGCTGGGGCGGAAGACGAACCAGCGGGGCAGGCTGACCACGCCCATGAGCCCCAGGGTCGAGGAGATGCCGAGACGGGCCACCGACCACAGGTCGGCGACGATCTCCGAGGCCCACTGGTCGAAGCAGGCCCACGTCCGGCGCGCCCGCGGTGGCAGGTACCGCTGCGCCCGACGGACGTCGTCCCGGATCCCTGGGACGAGGTCCAGCAGGGCGGCGGCCTGGTGCCCGACCTCGTGCACGAGGGAGCTGGCGATGCCGTGCCCGATCATCCGCTCGCGCGGGACCCGGATGATCGCGACCGGGTTCGCGGAGTTCCCCGGGAGTCGGGTCCGCGCGCGGCGGATGGCGGCTCCCGGGCCGCGCGCCAGGTAGCAGACCACCGGTGGCACGTCCAGGACCGACCGCGGCAGGCTGAGCGCGTCGGCAGCCAGCACGTCCAGGCCGGACAGCCAGACACCGGTGGCGTGCTCGCTGCGCTGGGTGATGACCTCGGTGAACAGGTCGAACTGCGACAGCACGTCGTTGAAGCGCAGCCGGATGAGCGTGAACCGCCGCTGCTGTTCGGCCGGGGGCGCCTCGCGGCCCGGCCCGCGCAGCCAGCCGAGGTAGTCGAGGACCACGCCGTAGAGGGCTCGCCGCCCCTCGATGAGCAACCCGTCGATGGCCGCCTGCGCGGTCGGGAACAGGGCCGCGGCCGGCACCATCGTCTCGTGCACGGCGAACGGCCTGACCTGGTCCAACCGGGTCAGCAGCGCCCGCGCCTCCTCCTCGAGGAAGCGCATCGGGAGCGGATCGCGCGGCATGGTCAGACCCCGTGCAGCACGATCGTGCCGCCGCGGCGCTCCCACCGGCCGGCTCGTGGGCGACCGGCGTTCGACGTCTCCAGCTCCAGGCCGTCCGTCTCGTCGGACCCGGCGCCGCCGGGCTCGTAGCCGCCGTCGTCGGGCTCGTAGCTGCCGTCGTCGGGCTCGTCGCTGCCGTCGGAACGGGTCGGGTAGGGCACGGGGTAGGCGAGTCCGGGCCGGGGCCGCGGGCGGCCGGGGCCGGACGGACGCCCCGGCCGGCGACGGCGGGACGACCGGCGCAGCCCCGGGGTCGCGGCCACGATCGCCGCCTGCGCCACCGCCCGCGGCGGCGCGTTGCGCGGGGCGGACGCCGCGGTGCGGGCGGCCCGCGCGCCCATCCGGACGACCTCCTGGGCGACGGCGAACTCGGCCTCCTCCTCGTTCATCGACTCGAGTTCGAGCTCGAACAGGTTGCTCGCCATCGAGCCGAGGGTCGAGCCGAGGGCCGTCCCCACCCCCGGCACGACGGACCCGAGGGCGCCGCCCACGATCGGCAGAGCGGACCTGGCCACGTTCTTCAGCCCACCGACGAGGGCCTTGCCCGCACCGGACCGGGCGAAGTCCCGGACGCCCTTGGCCGCCCGGCTGACCAGCTTGCCGAGGAACTCCTCGAGCTCTGCCTCGGAGGTGACCTCCAGCAGCTCGCTCGCGAGCTCCATCTCCTGCGTCGCGCCGAGACCCCCGCCGGTCTCCCCGGTCACCAGTTCGGCGAACAGCTCCTGCTCGCCCTGCTCGGTCTCCCACTCGCCGGCCGGGTTCTCGTACTCGTTGCCGTACCCGTACTCGGTCTCGTAGCTCGTCACGGTCCGTGTCCTCTCGTGTCTGCGGGACGTGCTGGTGGACGTCGTGCGCCGGTCAGAAGCCGTGCAGCACGACGGTGTTGCCGTGCCGGACCCAACGGCCCGACTGCGCCTGCGAGCCCTGCCGCGCCGGAGGGGCTGGGTCATCGGCCCCGGCACCGCGGACCGGCAGCCGGCTCACCACCGGAGCCAGCCCGGGGGCGAGGTGCTGAGCAGCGGCCACCGCCGCGGCCTTGGCGGCGCGGGCCGGCGGTCCCTGCGCAGGAGTGGCGGCCGCCCGCCGCGCGGCGTCGGCGGTCCACCGGACGAGCGCCTGGGCGGTCTCGAACTCCCGGTCCTCCTGGCTGAGCCCCTCCAGCTCGAGGCCGAGCAGGTCACCGGACGCCCCGTCGCCTCCGCGATCGCCGTTGCCGGACCGTGCCCACCCACCCACGGCCCGGCGGACGACGGGCAGCGCCTGGCCGATGGCCGACTTCGCGATGCCCGTGAGCGTCCGGCCGGTCGGCGTCCTGGCGAAGCTGCGAACGGCCCCCGCCGCGCGGTCGACCAGGCTGCCGAGGAACTGGTCGAGCTCCTCCTCGCTGCTGACGCCGAGCAGCTCGAGGGCGTACTCGGTCTCCGGGACCTCACCCTGCAGCGGGGCCCTCGACGACCACTCCCGCTCGTAGCCGCCTGCGGGGATGATCTCGCCGAGCACCTCGAGGAACTCCTCGCGCTCGGCGCCGAGCGCCCCCTGCCCGTCCTCGCGCTCCCCCTCCGTGGCCGCCTCGAGCATCGTGCGGTCCAAGTCGTGCATGACGTCCTCCTCCGCTCCGCGGGTCCGACGTCATCCCCTCCTGCAAGAAGCGTGCGCACCCGCGGCACGGGCGGGACGCGGGTCCGGGAGCGTGCCGGCGACCGGCTGTTCGCCGCGCCGGCCGGACCGGCACCCGGTTGCGAACCCCGGTTCGCCGTCGGGCTCAGCGCAGGTGCCGCGCCGGGATGCCGAGCTGCTGCCGGTACTTGCGGACGGCGCTGCGGCTGACGGCGTGGCCGCGCTCGGCCAGTTCCCCCGCGAGGTCCGCGTCCGACATCGGCGCGCGCTCCCCGGCCACCAGGCCGCGCAGGCACTCGTGCACGCCGCGGGCCCGCCCGAAGAGGTCGCCCAGCGGGACGATCCGCCCGCCCGGCAGCTCGACCCACTTGCCCTGCACGGCCCGGCTCACGGTCGACTCGTGCAGCCCGAGGGCGGCGGCGACGTCCGCGCGGGTCATCGGCGCCGGGGCCGGCCTGCGGGACAGCAGGAAGGCGCGCTGCCGTTCCGCCACCTCGACGCCGACCCGCTGCAACGTCTGCGCCCGCTGGGCCAAGCGGTCGAGGAAGGCGGCGGCCTCGGCCAGGGACCGGGTGAGCACCTGGCGCTCCGCGTCCGAGAGCCGGGTGAGCCGCCCCGGATCGCCAGCGAGGTCGACGAAGTCCGGGTGCAACCGGAGCTGCGGCTGCCGCGCCAGGGAGACCCGCACCTCTCCGTCCGCGACGGTCGCCACCAGGTCGGGGCGGAGGCGGGGTGGCCGGGCGGTTCCCCGGTCCAGGGGCACGCACGGCCGCAGCCGGGTGCGGAGGTAGTCCCAGGCGGCCGTCACCTCCTCCACCGGCACGCCGAGCGCCCGGGCGACGGAGGGCAGGCGCCCACGCGCGAGTGCAGGCAGGTGGTCCCGGACGACGGAGCGCAGGACCGCCGGGGTGTCGGGGAGCGCGTCGAGCTGCAGCAGGAGGCAGTCGACGAGGTCGACCGCGCAGAAGCCGGCTGGGGCCACCTGGCGGACAGCCGCCACCACGCGTCGGATGCGCGCCACGGGGACGCGCAGGTCGGCGGCGAGGCACTCGGGTGGCCGGTCGAGGTAGCCGCGGTCGTCGAGGTCGGCGACGACGTGGTCGAGCAGCAGCCGGTCGGCGCTCGGCAGCAGCGCGGCGGCCGCGGTGACGACGTCGGCGAGCTCTCCTGGCGACTCCGCTGCCGGGTCCCCGTCGAGGACGAGCCCACCGGGCCGAGGAACGGCCCGGACGGCGACGCACCCGCAGGCGCCCGAGGCCGCCACGGTGCCGCAGACGGGGCACTCGCCCGGGTCGTCCAGGGCCGGGTTGCCGGCCAGCACGTCCCGGACGTGCAGTTCCAGCTCGACGTCGGGTAGAGCGAGCAGGTGGGCCGCCTGCACGAGCGCGGGGGTCACCGTGAGGGCGTGGCTCAGCTCCTGCCGCAGGCCGGTCACGGCGCGCCGTCCTTCCCGGGCAGCGAAGCGGCGCGCTGCTGCTGCTTCTGCAGGGCCCGGGGGGTGAGGCCGAGCAGCTCCGCCGCGCGCCGCTGGTTGCCCCCGGCCCGTCGGAGCGCGACCCGTCGGGCACTGGAGGTCACGGCCGTGTGGATGTCGTCGTAACGGACGCCGCAGTCCAGGGCCGACCCGATCACGGCGTCGAGGTCCGGCTCGCCCCAACCCGGGGCCGGCCGCGGTGACGGCCGCTCGGCGTCGTCCTCACCATCGAGCGGCGGCGCCGGGGCGGGGTGGACCAGTGGCCGCTCCTCCTCCGGCACGTCCCCGACGGTGATCGGACCGCTGCCGACGTGGCGGGTCAGCACCCGGAGCGTGAGCTGGCGCAGGTCACGGACGTTCCCGGGGTAGCTCCGGCACCGCAGCAGGTCGGCCACGTCCGCGTCGACGCCGAGGTCCGTGCCGTGCACCACCCGCGCGAAGTGGCGGAACAGCGGGAGGATGTCGTCCGGCCGGTCCCGCAGCGGCGGCAACGCCACGGTGGACACCGCGATGCGGTAGTAGAGGTCCGCACGGAAGCGCCCCTCCCCGACCTCCCGCAGCAGGTCCCGGTTGGTGGCGCAGACGAGCCGGAACGAGGTGTGCAGCCAGTCGTTCCCGCCCACCCGCTTGAAGGTGCCCTCCTGGACGACGCGGAGCAGCTCGGCCTGCAGCGGCAGCGGCAGCTCACCCACCTCGTCGAGGAAGAGCGTGCCGCCGTGGGCGGCGGAGAACGCGCCCTCCCGTGCGGCGTGGGCGCCGGTGAACGCGCCCTTCTCGTGACCGAAGAACTCGCTGCCCGACAACCCCGGGACCACGGTGGTGCAGTCGACCACGACGAGCCGGCCCCGGACCACCCGCGGGTCGAGGTGGTGGACCAGCCGTGCGGCCAGCTCCTTGCCGGTGCCCGACTCACCGGTGATGAGCAGCGGCGAGCTGGCGAAGCGGGCGGCCTCGACCAGCGTGGTCAGCGCTCCCAGCCATCTGGCCGACGTACCGACCAGCTCGTTCCGGACGGTGTCACTGGTCAGCAGCTCGGCCAGCGCCGCCCACCTGTGCAGGCGGCCGCCGAGCTGGTCCCCCAGCTCCGGACCGGACACGAGGACGTCGTCGGCGCCCTGCGCGAGGAGCCGCCATCCGTCACCCCGACCCATGCCCGTCCGGTCGGTCAGCACGGCGAGCACCCGCCGACCCCGATCGCCGGCGACCGAGGCGACGTGCGCGAGCGCAGCCGGCGTGACCTGGTCCAGGGCGAGCACCAGCGACGCGCCGTCCGCTGGTACCCCGTCCGGCAGCACGACGATGCCGCAGGACTCGACGTGCTGCCGCAGAGTCCGCACGAACCCCGCTGACCGCGTCAGCGTGAGGTCGAGCGTGACTCTCGTGCGGCCCATGCCGTTCCCCCACGGTCATGTCCATCCGGTGTCGGCGAGGATCCTCAGCGCGGGAGAGGACGGTCAAGGGGGCGTGCGACACAAACCGTGGCGGGCATCGTGCGCACCGTTGCGCAACGGACCCCGCGGGCGTACACCTACGGCGAGGCACAGGCGACCGCAGGTGCAACGGTGCTCGCCTCCGACCCACCGCCGGCCGCGTCGCGCGTCCCAGACGACCGCGGCGGCCGTTGCCGAGTCCCTGCCCCGATCCCGCGAGGACGGCGCACGAGCGACCGCCCTCGTCCTCCCCGAGGGAGCACCATGTCCGATCCCAGGGTCACCCCTGACGACCTGCGCAGCCAGCAGTCGCAGGAGACCGTCCACGAGCACATCACCCCGGTCCCCTTCGCGGTGGACCCGCTGGCCGAGGAGGCGGCCGGTGACCTCGGCCGCCGGTACCGGGAGGCGGCCACGTCGGAACGGCTGCGTCCCAGGGTGCTGGCCGACGCCGTCAACGGGATCGACGAGGCCGATCCGCCCGCCATCACCCGGCTGCTGTGCCGCCAGCCCGGCATCGTCCTGCACGCCCTGCGGCAGGCGCAGTCCGCGGGCACCCTCGACGCCGACGACCCGGCACGCAGCGTCCTGGACTTCCTCGGCGGGACCGCTCTGCGGGACTTCGCCGATGCCGTGGCCGACGTCGCCACCCGGCCCGAGGTGCTGACCCCGCTGGCGGAGGAGCTCGGCCTGGAGCCCGGCGACGTCCCGCGGGACGCCCTCGTCGAGAGACTCCGTTCCGACGGCGTGGACATCCACGAGGGACGGTTCACCGAGTCGCTCAAGGACGCCCTCCGGGCGGTGAGGGACGAGCGCGCAGGTGACCGGGGCCGACGAGAGGGTGCGCCGAGGGCAGCCGCCGGCACGCCAGGGGCGTCCGGCCGGGAGGAGGAGAGCACGCCGGGTCGCGGCGAGCGGGCGGCTCCGGGGCGCGTGCGGGGCCCCGAGCCACCCGACCTCTGGGGTGTCGACTGCGACCTCGACGTCCCCGTGGTGGAGGTGGCGCCCCCTGCCCGGGGCGACCTGCTCCAGGTGGCGCGCACGATCGCCTCCCTGTACCAGTTCACCGAGCGGCAGCCGCTGTTCCCGGCGATGGACAGGTTGCGCAGCCAGGCTCTGGACGGCGACCTGTTCAACCCGCTCGACGTCGCGGTCGGCACGGAGGGCGTCGAGGGCGGCGTGGACGAGCAGCTGTGCCGACTGCGCCTGTCGAGCTACAGCTGGAACCACGAGTTCGACCCGCTGACCCTCCGCCGGCGGGCCGATGTCGCCGCGACGATCGGCATCCGCGACCCCGCCGCGACCGCGACGCTGAACACCGGGTTCGCCGTGGCCGCGGACCAGCTGGTCGACGCGCTCACCGGGTTGATCACCGACCGGGAGAAGTACGCCGCCAACTGGGTGCGCACGGTGGCCGCCGGCGTCGCGATGCAGCTGGCCGGCTCCTTCCGCACGGCGCTCACCGGAGGGGTCCTCGTCGACGTGGCGCTGTGGCGCAGGCAGTTCAGGCTGGCGTCGACGGTGTTCACCGGTCGGACGTTGCGGGGGCTGCTCGGCGTCGACACCGATCCGGACAGGGGCCCGGCGCCGGCGATCCGCAAGGTCCTGCCGTCGACCAGGTTCGACGCGGCCGCGCTGTACCGCGAGTGGGTGGCGCTCGACGGTGTCCTCCAGCTCGCTCAGCACCTGGCGGTCGGGGAGGACGTGTCGGTCCACGAACTGGAGACCGGTGCAGCGGCCGCGCTGACGCTCCGTGCGCTGCGCGGTCGGCTCCGCGTGCCCGCCCTCCCGGCAGCGCCTGGCTGACAGCAGCGGCCGCACGACGGTGGACGCGGCGCCACGGATGTGGTGACGCCGTGGTGACGCCGGAGCAGGAACCTCGGTCCCGACGTCGGGTGGACGCGACAGGGGGTGTCATGGACCGCTGTTCCTGCTCCTGGGGTCGCCCAGCCCCGAGGCCCGACGCCCCGACCGTTCCCACGAGGGTGGTCCCGCGGAGGGGCCCCGGTCCCGGGGCGGTCTGCATCCCGCACGTCGTCACCGATGCCGCAGGAGGCTCCAGCGATGTTCCGAGCCGCGACCGTCCTCCGGGAGGACGCCCTGGACGAGCGCTCCCTCCGCAGGCTGGACAACCGGGAACTGGACACCGTCTTCCGGTCCAGCCGCGCTGGGGACCTCCCGCGCGGACGCCTGCCCGGCACCACGCTGCTGTTCCCCGGGACCCGTGCCTGCGGACCGCTGGCTCGGCTCGTCCACCTCGTGGCCTGGCAGGGCAAGGAGACCGAGCCCTCCGGCCGGTCGCTGGAGAACCTGGTGGGACCGCTGGGCACCCGGACCATCCGGGCCCTCCTGTCCCACGACCGCAGCTGGGTCGACGGCCGGAAGTGCGTCCTCATCGACTACTCCCGGACGTCGGTCGTGGCCCGGATGGTCCGGGACGAGATCCGTCTCGTGACCCCCGGCCTGTACCTCGGCGTCATCTGGTTGTGGAAGCGCCGGGTCGGGTGGTTCACCTTGCGCCAGCGGTAGCCGCGCGCCCGCCCCGACCTCCCGCTGCGAGGGCCGCGCCGTGAACCCGGAGGGCCCCGTCACCTACGCCGTGCTGCGCCCGTTGAGCGACCTGTTCCTGTGGACGTGGCGCCTGGAGCGCCGGCTCGAGTTCCTGTACCGCCGGCCGTTCGACCGGTGGTTGCGCCCGCCGCTGTTCGCCCTGCTGCAGGGGCTGCAGAACCTGCTGCGGCGCAAGGACGAGCGCCTGGGTGCGGCCGAGGAGCGGGAGCTGCCCGACGAGGAGCGCTGCAACCAGGGGATCATCGACACGATCAGCGCGTTCACCCGCGAGAACTGGCTGCCCGGCGGAGCGCAGCGGTTCGGGAACACCAAGACGTTCGGGGTCCTGCGCGGGGAGTTCACCGTCCTCCCCGACCTGCCCGAGGACCTGCGGCACGGGCTCCTCCGCGAGCCCCGGACCCATCCCGCGTGGGTCCGGTTCTCCGGTCCCGGCCCCTTCTCGCCCCCTGACCTCGAGGACCTGGGCCAGTGCTCGGTGGCGATCAAGGTCATGGACGTGGACGGCCGGAAGCTGATGTCCGACGAGCAGCGCACCCAGGACCTGATCCTGGTCTCGCCCGCGAGCTTCGTGACGCCCAATGTCCGGGAGAACGCCAGGATGCAGCGGTGGGTGCGGGCCAAGGCCCCGCTGGGCTACCTGCTCGACCCGCCGGGGCGCCACCTGCTCCACCTGGCGATGCAGCTGCTCTACAGCCCGATGCACAGCAACCCGCTGGAGGTGCAGTACTACAGCAACGTGCCGTTCCTCCTCGGCGAGGGACGGGCCGTCCAGTACTCCCTCAAGCCGAGGCAGCAGCCCCGGACGAGGATCCCCGCCCACCCCGGCGAGAACTACCTGCGCGACGCCATGGTCCGCACGCTGGCCGACGGCGACTGGGAGATGGACTTCATGGTGCAGGTGCAGACCGACCCGCACCGGATGCCGGTCGAGGACGCCACCGTGAAGTGGCCCGAACGCCTCTCGCCGTACCTCCCGGTGGCCCGGCTGCGGCTCCCGGCCCAGCGCTTCGACAGCGACGCGCAGCTGGCCTTCGCCGACGTGCTCCGCTACAACCCGTGGCACAGCCTCCCGGAGCACCGGCCCCTCGGTAACTCCAACCGCGCACGGCGCCGGATGTACGAGGAGCTGGCCGAGCTCCGCCAGTCGATGAACGCCTCCCCGCACGTCGAGCCCGACGGCACCGAGGTCTTCCCGGAGCGGGACCGGGCTCCGGAGCCACGGCGCCGGTCCGGCAGCGGCCACCCGCGCGTCGCGTCCGAGGGCTGAGGAGGGCCGACATGCCCCACCAGTCCGCGGTCACGGTCCTCGCGCCGCTACCGCCCGGGAACAGGGACCGAGTGCTCGAGACCCTGGCCGATCTGGCCGGGCCCGGGCGGTCGGCGCTGGCGTTCGACCAGCACCCCGGCCTGCACTTCGCCCGGCTCCTCCTCGTGGAGGGAGGTCGGAGCCCGACCGGCGCGGAGATCGGCCCGAGCCTGCTCTACGCAGCCGACCTGGACGGCTCGGCCGATGCGCACCTCCGGGCGCTGGCCGACGTCTCGGCAGAGGGTCTGGACCGCGCGTTCGGCTCCTGCACCGGCTACCCCGAGCAGCCGGACCCGGTCGGCCGGACGGCGTGGCTGCAGGCCCACCGCATCCCGGAAGCTGCCTTCTACGTCAACACGGTCGGACGGGGCGTCTCCCAGGTCCTCGCCGAGGAGGGGCTGCGCCGGGGACTGGAGACCTACCTCGACGAGCACCGGGCGGACGTCGCCGACCTGTCCCCCGCGCGGATCCACGCCGTCCTCCGGGAGCATGCGCTCACCGACCCGCAGCTGCGGTTCGGGACCGTGTCGGCGCGCCGGCCGCCGATCTGGTGGCGGACGCGCGAGCGCGCCCACCTGATCGCCGTCCCCCTGGTCCTCCTGCCCGTGGCTCCCCTCGTCCTCCTGGCGCTGCCGTTCGTGGCCGTCGCCCTCCGTCTGCACGAGCTCCGGGACGTGCCCGACCGGGAGCGGCCCGATCCGGCCGCCGTGGACCGTCTCCGGGCCGCCGAGGACCGGGTGGCCCCGAACCCGTTCGCTGCCGTCGGCTTCCTCAAGCCGGGGCCCTTCCGGGCCGTCCTCGCCCGGGTCGTCCTCGCCACGATCAGCTACGCCGTCCGCCACGTGCTCAACCGCGGCGACCTCGCCGGGGTCAAGACGATCCACTTCGCGCGCTGGGTCTACCTCACCCCGGAACGGATGGTCTTCCTCAGCGCCTACGACGGCAGCCTCGAGAGCTACATGAACGACTTCATCGACAAGGTGGCCTGGGGTCTCAACGCCATCTTCGGCAACGGGATCGGCTATCCCCCGACGGTCCTGCTGCTCTGGCGTGGCGCCCGCCAGGAGGACCTCTTCAAGGACCACCTGCGCAACCACCAGGCGCTCAACCACGTCTGGTGGTCGGCCTACGACGAGCTCACCGCACTCAACGCCGGCTCGAACGCGGCCATCCGCACCGGGCTGGCCCGACGCTCCCTGTCCGACCCGGAGGCCCGCGCATGGCTCGCTCTGCTCTGACGACCGACCGCCGCCGCATGCGCGGAACAGGGCCCGCGCCGACCCCCGGCGCGGCCCCCCACCGCGCCGGTCCGGCCGCCGCGGGAACGGGCGCCCCTCCTCCGGTCACGGGCCGTCGGCGGGGCCTGGACCGCGCCGACGTCCAGGGGCTCGTGGGGAGCGGTTACGGCCGCCTGCCGGAGGCGGTGTTCCTGGGTCTGCAGGTCGACGACGGCGCCGCGGGCCGCACGCTGCTCGCCGACCTGCTGCCGCTCGTGACGAGCATGGCCGACGACCGCACCGACAGGGCGCTCAACGTCGCGCTCAGCCACCCGGGGCTGGCCCGGCTGGGGATGCCGCAGACGGCATTGGCCGGGTTCTCCCTGGAGTTCGCCGGCGGGATGGCCGCCCCCACCCGGAGCGCCTTCCTCGGGGACGTCGGCGAGCAGGCGCCGGCCACCTGGGCGTGGGGCGGACCGGACAACGCGCGGGTCGACCTGCTCCTCTTCCTGTACGCCCGGTCGGCCGAGGAGCTGACCGCGCACCGCGACTCGGTCCGGCAGCGGTTCCCGGCCGCCGGCGTCCGGGAGGTCGTCGCGCTGCCCACGACGCCGGTGTCCCCCCGCGACCACCTCGGGTTCGCCGACGGGATCTCCCAGCCGGAGGTGACCGGCCTGCACGGGCGGAGCGAGCGGGGCGTCGCGCTCGGTGAGTTCCTGCTGGGGTACCCCAACGCCTACGGCCGACGCACCAGGCGCCCGCTGCTCCCCGCCGCGGACGACCCGGGCCGGGTCCTGCCACCCGCGCCCCGCGCGGACGCGCCGGACAGCGTCGACCTCGGCCGCAACGGCAGCTACCTCGTCGTCCGGACCCTGGCCGTCGACGTCGAGGCCTTCTGGGGCCACGTGCACCGGTGGGCGGCCCGGACCGGGCTGCCGGCCGAGCAGGTGGCGGCCAAGATGATCGGACGTTGGCCCGACGGCACGTCTCTGACGGTCAGCCCGGACCAGCCTCTCGGGGACGAGCCGGTCGACAACGCCTTCCGGTACCACCGCGACGGCGACGCGGCCGGCCTGGGGTGCCCGATCGCCGCGCACGTGCGCCGGGCCAACCCGCGGGACTCGCTCGATCCTCGTCCTGGCTCGGACGCCTCCGTGCAGGTCAACGACGGGCACCGGCTGATCCGCCGCGGTCGGGAGTACGGCCCCGCGCCGGGGACCTCCGACGGGACGGGACCCGAGGGTGACCGCGGACTGCACTTCCTCTGCCTGAACGCCAACCTCAGCCGCCAGTTCGAGTTCGTCCAGCACACCTGGCTCAACAACCCGGCGTTCGCGGGCCTGCAGGGCAGCCCGGACCCGATCGCCGGCCACCACCCGCCGGACGGCGACGGGGTGTTCCCCGTCCCGGCCGATCCCGTCCGCCACCGGCTGCTGGACCTGCCGCGCTTCGTGCGGCTCCGGGGTGGGGGCTACTTCTTCCTGCCCGGCGTCCGCGCCCTCCACCACCTCGCCGCCGACCCCGCCCACCAGTCCTCCGTGCGCGACGGGAAGGACCTCCCATGACCTCGCGCACCGACCTGGCCCGCGTGCTGCTCGCCGCCGTCCGCCTGACGATGGGGACGGCGGGTCTGCTCGCGCCAGGTCTGGTCATCCGCCGGCTGGACATCGACCCGAAGACGCAGCCGGGCATGCGGTACCCGCTGCGGATGTTCGGGATCAGGACCGTCCTCATCGGCGCGGAGCTGCTGTCGCCGGACACGCGCCGGCGGTGGCACGCGGAACAGCTGGCCCCGGTCGTCCACGGCAGCGACGCGGTGGCGGCGTTGCTCGCCTGGCAGCTCGGTGACCTGCCCCGGCGTGCGGGTGGCATGGCCACCGCCATCTCGGCCGTCAACCTCGTGCTCTCGATCGTGAACCTGCGGTCGCACCGCCCCGAGCCACCGCGCAACAGGCTCATCGCAGGACTCCCCCGCCGTTCCCCCCGGTCCCGCTGACCACCTCCCAGGGTGTCCGGTGCGGTCCCGATGACGAACTGGCACGCCTGGCCCACGGGCGTCTGGACGACCGAGGGCGCCGGGACAACGGACCAGAACGCCGCTCTCCCCGAGGAGACAACACCATGATCACCTCCAAGCGCATCGACCGGGCCGCGACCTCGAACGGCCACTGGTCCGGCCTGTGGGGCCGGGCCCACCGCGCCGCCGCCCAGGCCCTGGACCGCAGTCGCGGCTGGGACCGCCTGTCCCTGCCCCTGGCGCTGGCAGTCCTCGCCGGGCTGCGGGACTCGCTGCGCCGGCACAACCTCGTCGACACCTCCGCGCTGCCGACGACGCAGCTGCCCGCCGTCCCTCCCCGCGAACCGCGGATGCTGACCGAGCGCACCGTCGACGGGACCCACAACGACCTCCGGGCGCCCGCCACGGGCATGGCCGGCTCCCGCTTCGGGCGGAACATCCCGCTCTCGGCGGCCACCCGGCCGACGTCGGCCCAGGTCCTCGAACCCAGTCCCCGTGAGGTCAGCCGGCAGTTGATGACCCGCAGGGAGTTCATCCCCGCGACCTCGGTGAACGCGCTCGTGGCCCCGTGGCTGCAGTGGATGATCCGGGACTGGTTCAGCCACGGGACGAGCCCCACCGACTCCCCGTGGCAGGTCGACCTGGCCGGCGACGACCCGTGGCCGGGGCGGCCGATGACGATCATGCGCACCCGCGAGGACCCGACCCGGCCGGACACCGCCTCCCCACGGACCTCCATCAACACCTGCACCCACTGGTGGGACGCCTCGCAGATCTACGGCAGCACGGCCCAGCAGCAGCGGGAGTCCCGGGCCTTCGAGGGCGGGAAGCTGCGCGTCGAGGCCGACCGGATGCTGCCCACGCCCCGGAGCGACCACCCCACGCTGCAGGAACCGGGGTTCTGGCTCGGGCTGGTCCCGCTGCAGACCCTCTTCACCCGCGAGCACAACGCCGTCTGCGACATGCTCGCCGCAGAGTTCCCCAGGTGGGGGGACGAGGAGCTCTTCCAGCGCGCCCGGCTCGTCGTCGCCGCGCTCACCGCCAAGATCCACACGGTGGAGTGGACCCCCGCGGTCATCAGCCACCCGGTGACGGTCACCGCGCTGCGGGCGAACTGGTGGGGGCTGGCCGGTGAGCGTCTGGGCAGAGCGTTCGGCCGGTTGAGCGACAGTGAGCTGGTCAGCGGCATCCCGGGGTCACCGACCCAGGACTACGGGGTCCCGTACTCCCTGACCGAGGAGTTCGCGGCCGTCTACCGGATGCACCCGCTGGTGCCGGACCTGTTCGACCTGCGCTCGCACGTCGACGACGGGCGGTACCGGGCGGAGCCCTACACCCTGCGCGAGCTGTCCGGCCCGAAGTCCCTGGCCCTCCTCGATACCGTGCCGATCGCCGACTTCCTCTACTCCCTCGGCACCGAACACCCCGGTCTGGTCACCCTGAACAACTTCCCGGCGTCCCTGCAGGAGTTCGTGCGCCCGGACGGGAAGCTGATGGACCTCGCCGCCGTCGACGTCCTGCGGCACCGCGAGCTCGGTGTGCCGCGGTACTGCGAGTTCCGGCGCCGTCTGCGGCTCCGCGCCCCGGCGACCTTCGAGGAGCTGACCGACGACCCCGACGTGGCCGGGCAGATGTCGCGGCTCTACGGCGGCGACGTCGAGCAGGTCGACCTCATGGTGGGCCTGTACGCCGAGCGTCGGCCCGCGGGCTTCGCGTTCAGCGACACCGCGTTCCGCATCTTCATCGTGATGGCGTCGCGCCGGCTCAACAGCGACCGGTTCCTGTCGCAGGACTTCACTCCGGCGGTGTACACGGCGCCCGGGATGCAGTGGCTGGCCGACAACACGATGGCGTCGGTGATCGTGCGTCACCACCCGGAGCTGCGGCCGGCGCTGCGCACCGCCCCCAACGCGTTCACGCCGTGGCAGCGTGCCGACGCAGGGGCCTGAGCAGCGCCACGACGCCGCAACGGGGGTGCACATGCGGCAGAGGTGATCGGACAGCGATGTCAGTCGTCGCCGTCGATCGACTGGGGGGTGTCCCGCACGAACTCGTCCAGCCAGGCACGAACCGCCTCGACGACGTCCCGCGGTGAGGCGGCCAGGCCGACGGTGGCCAGCCCCCCAGCGGGACTGTCGGGGGAGGTCTCCATGCTGGTCAACCGACCGCGGAAGGACCGGGTGCTGTCCTCACGCCAGACCCGGAGGAGCAGCACGGCACTGCGGTCACCGTCCACGGTCACCGCCCAAGCAGGTCCACCCCACCACCCTCCGGGCAGGCGGTTCTTCGTCCACGAGCGGTCATCTCCGTGAGGCCACATCCTCGCTCCTGACACTGCGTGAGGTACTCACCTGACGGGGCTCATCCGTCGGGGGAGGACTCGGCCGTCGCGTGCGGTCCAACGTCCCGCCGTCCTCCGCGCCGGTCGGAGGAACACCAGGACCCGGCGAGCCAGTTGCTGCTCGTCCGCCGGGCTCAGGCGTGCTGCCACAACCGCCGTGCTCACGGACGCGTTCTTCCCGACGACGGCAGCCTTGCACTCGCCCGTCACGGGATCGTCACCCCGACCTCCCACGGTGCCCGTCGACCCGCTGACGGCGGGCCGGCCCCGGGTGTTCCGTGTCGGATCAGACGCCGGCGTCGCACAGCTCCGCCCATCGTCTCCGGCCGGGAAGGAGCGCGGTCAACTGGGCACAGGGGGTCTCGGCTCGAGGACGCCGAGGTGCGCGCGGGACATGAGTGCTTCCATGTGCTCGGTCGGCGCGACTCCCAGCTCGTAGCCGAGCAGGTCCCTGAAACCCCGGTATGCGCGTACCGCCTCGGCGACGTTGCCCTCGGCGAGGTGCACCCGGACGAGGGCGCGATGGGCGCTCTCCCGCAGCGGCTCGGCGCGCACCGCGGCGCAGGCCGCCTGGACCGCTTCGCTGTGGCGTCCCGCGCCTGCCAGTTTGTCCGCCAGCATCTCGAGGGCGTGCAACCGCAACTGGCGGAGCCGCTCGCGTTCCAGCAGCACCCAGTCGTCGTACCAACCGGGCAGCAGTTCGCCGGCGAGAGCCGACTCCGGTGCCATCGCGCCATCGACGTCGGCGGTCGGGTCCAGGGTCCGCTGAGCCCACTCCCTGAACTCCCAGACGTCGACCCGAACGCCGGTGGCGAGCCCGAGAGCGCCGCCGGAGACGTCCACCAGCCCCGGGACGATCTTCTGCACACGCCACAGCGCCGACCTGAGGCTGCCGTGTGCGTGGTCCTCCGGCACGTCCGGCCACAGCTCTCCCGCCACCGCCGCGCGGGTGGGGCGGCCGCACAGACTCAGGTGGGCGATCAGGCGCTGCGCACATCGAGGGAGACCTTCGACGACCGTGTGGACGCCGCCACGACTTCGCTCGAGAGCAAACCCATCGAGCAGTCCGACGCGGGATTCAGCGGAAGCGTCCACGGGATGTCCCCCTCGAGGGGCGTCGGGCCGGTCGGCGACGTGGAGCGGCTGGGGTGACGCCAGTTCCGATACTTGCGAGTCTCGATGATCTCTGTCAATCACTCGGTACGCCGCTCGGACAGTTCGGCGCCGTCCTCACTCACCGCACATGGATCACTTCGCAACGACAGGGACCGGACAGCATCGCGGCCGTCGTTCCCGGTGTCCGTCCGTCTCGGGCACGATCAGCCGACGCTGCTCCGGGCGGTGGCTGACCGCGGGGATGCCCGCGGGCCACCGAGGAGACCTCCCCGGCGTTCGGCGTCAGTTCGTCGAGGTCCCTCCCCGGAGGTACTCGTCGAGCCAGTGGCTGACCGCTTCGAGCACTTCGTCCGGAGATGAAGCCAGCGCAACTGTCCGGTCGCTCCTCCCGCCCGAGCCGACCGCCATCAAGCGGGCACGGAACTGGTCGGACCCCTCTTCGATCCACACGCGGAGGAGAAGTGCTGCGCTTCGGTCGTCGGCCACGGCCACCCTTCACTCCCGTCATCACGCAGCGTAGGGGCTGCGCATGGGTCGACGGCCGCAAGCTGGCCCTCGATCGTGGAGTTCATGGTCCCCGTCACAGTGCGTGAGCGCACTCCCTCGTCCGGATGAAGCTCGACCTCCTCGCGCTTCCCCTCGCCGCACGGCGTTCGACGTGGCCGGATCAGCCGCAGTCGTCCAGCCCCTGCTCGATCACCGCACGGGGGTGGCCCTCCCCGCCACCTGGAGCTGAGCGCGCTCTGCAGGCACGTCGGACTGGTGCCGGACGGCGGTGGGGGCCACTTCCGTGGCCGTGGTGCAGCGACGCGGAGGGATGCCGCGGACCAGGCGGCTCATCTGCTCGGTGGGGAAGACGCCGAGCTCGTCCATCAGCATCGTCCGGAAGAGGTCGTACGCCCCACTTGCCTCGGCCAGGTTTCCCTCGGCCAGGTGGACCCGCACGATGGTGCGGTGAGCGCTCTCCCGGAGCGGCTCGGCCCGAACTGCCGCATAAGCCGCCTGGAGTGCCTCCCAGTGGCGGCCGTGGACGGCCAATCGGGCAGCTGTCGCCTCCAGCGCGTGCAGCCTGAGCTGGTGCAGCCGCTCACGCTCGAAGAGCACCCAGTCGTCGTACCAGCCGGGGAGCAGATCACCCCTGAGTGCGGCGTCCGGCACTGCTGTCTCGGCGAGGGTGCCAGGTGAAGCGATCGCCCGCCGCGCCCAGACGCTCAGTTCCCGTACGTCGACTCGCACGTCGTGCGACAGACGGAGGACGTCGCCCGACACCTCGATGACGCCCGGCACAGCTCGATGCAGCCGCCACAGGGCCGAGCGCAGACTCCCGTGCGCATGCCCCTCCGAGACGTCGGGCCACAGCCGGCCGGCAGCCGCCGTCCGGGTGACCCTGCTGGAGAGGCACAGATGGGCGACGAGCCGCTGCACGCCGGGTGGGAGGTCGGTCGTGGCTGGACACGGGTCCGCGCCATGGACGTCGAGATGGAAGCCGTCCAGCAGCGTGACCCGGGTCTGCAGTGCAGCACTCACGTGACTTGTCCTTCCCTCGAAGGAGCGACGAGCGGTGGGACGGCGCCTGAGCGGACCTGCCACCCGGATCGACCGTCGACGACCCTGGACGACCGGTCTGATGTGGTCGGCGATGACCGACTCCCCTGGCGTCCCCAGGGGCGCGGGCGCGTCGGAACTGCCAGGCGTTCGCGGAGCGTGCTCCTCCGGCCCCGCCCCCGAGGTCAGAGACGAGCGGTCAGAGCGGCCGGCCGCACGACCGGCACCGGCTGCACGTCCCGGCCGGAGCAGTCGGAGGGCGATGCACAGGACCCCGACAGCGCCTCCGTGGCTGATCGGCCCGGTGGCGCGTCACCGTCGATGTACGCAGGAGCCCCGCATGATCCCCCCCAATGTGTGCGTGAGCTGCGAGAACGACAACCGTAAGCAGATCCGGCCTGCCGAGGGAATACGCAGGAGTACGTACTGGTAGCGGGTCCTCCGGGAACTCGGCGACGGCCCGTCGGGGGCCGACGTGTGCCGGGGCGGGGGTCGGAGCAGGCGTCTCGCCAGGAAGCCAGCGCTCTCGGCCACGAACACCTTCACGGTGCAGCGCCCGCTGGTTACCGTGAGGCGTGTGGCCGGCGCCGGCACCTGCTCCGCATCGTGGCTGGACCTCGTCGGGGACGTCCTGACGAGGTCGGCGAGCGCGCGGCCCTTCCCCCACGAGCGGGTGGCCGACCTCCTGCGTGAGTCCTTCCACGCCGCCTGCTGCTCCTACAACGTCGTCGACCGCACGTGGGTGGACCACATCTCCGGCTGCTGGCCCGTCGACTACCTGCCGCCGGCACCGCCGTCCGGGCGCCTCGTCGACGCGACGACGCAACCGCTCCTGCGCTGGTACTCGGTCACCCGGAGCTCCGCACCGCAGGTCCTCGGCCGGGTCCCCCGCGCCATCGCCCATCCGGAGATGGTCGAGGAGTGGACGGCCTTCGCCCGCCCCTTCGGGATCACGCACCAGCTGGCGATGCCGCTGGTGATGAACGGTGGGGTCGAGGCCTACGTCCTCGGTCGACCCGACGACGACTTCGACGACGACGACCTGGACCTGGCCGGCCTGGTCCTCCCAGCGCTCAGTGCCCTCTTCCGCCAGCGAGCCGTGCTCGAGGCGGTGTCCGCGGCGCGCTACGACCCCGCGCGCAGCCTGGGCCTGACCGAGCGTGAGCTGGTCGTGCTGACGTTGCTCGGGGACGGTCTCACCGCTGACGCGATGGCGCGCCGGTTGCGCACCTCTCCCCGGACGGTGCACAAGCACCTGGAACACCTGTACCGCAAGCTCGGCGTGCGCGACAGGCTGATGGCGGTCCAGCGAGCTCGTGACGCGGGCATCCTCGCGGCACCCCCCGCGCCTGATGACCGGTCGAACGGGCGGACGGGACGGCGGGGTCTCCCGTTGCCCACGGGCGGCCACTCGCCCGTTGCGCCGGCTGACGAGGGAACGGCCGGCAGGAAGCAGTGACGACCTCGCCGGTCGCAGCCGTCCCCAGCTCCGAGCTCGGCCGGCGGGTGGACGATGACCCGAGGCGTCCACCGCCTGGGTAGGGCCTCAGGTCTGGCGGCAGGTGCAGGACGTCGCCCGGGAACACGAGCAGCTGGCCGGCGCGGGTGTCATCGTGATCGGCACGTGTGCTGGGCACGAGCTGAGAGGGGAAGCCGATGGCGACCAACGGTCCTGATCCGGCCGAGTTCCTGGAGAGAGCGCAGCGGATGCTGCGCGAGCTGTTCGGCGATCTGCGGAGCAGTGACGACCCGTGGGGGGAGGTGACGCGTCGGCTGGGCGACCGCTCCCAGGGCCACCGGGAGCCCAGCGCCGGTGAGCAACGGGAGAACCTCACGTTCGCGCTGGCGACACGGGCCGTCGAGGCGCTCGAGGACCTGGCGCTCAACGTCGCGGCCATCCGTCAGCGCCTCGAGCGCGTGGACGCGCAGGCCGCGGACCGGCGGCCCGATGACGAGGGACGTGGCCCGGACGGAGCCGACACGGGGCACTGACTCCGGCTGTGGATCCGACCCGGACCACCAGGCTGCTCCCCAGCGCCCCACGCAGAGGTGGGTGTCGGCTGGGTCGGTCGTCACCACGGCGTCATCCGGCCGAGCGAGCGACCGTCCCGGTCGGGCCGGGGCCCAGGGACCGTCGCGGCTGCGGTTGCTGCTCACGGACGGCGGCGTCACGATCCTCTCGGGGAGGATCCCCGGCTCACCGATCCGCTCGGGTGGTGACGCGTGGCTCCGGACGAGGACCTCACCTCCGGCCCGCTCCCCGACGACTGGGCGGACGCCGACCGACTGCTCGACTTCCTGGGCCACGCGGTCATCGCCACGGACCTGGGCGGCTCCATCGTCCGGTGGAACGCCGCGGCCGAGCGACTGTACGGCTGGACCGCCGAGGAGATCCTCGGCCGCAACATCGCGGACGTGACCGTCCCCGAGGTCGGGAAGGAACAGGGCGACGAGATCATGCGGACGCTGCGGGAGGGCAGGCAGTGGTCCGGCAGCTTCAGCGTCGTCCGCAAGGACGGCTCGACCTTCTCCGCGCTCGTGACCGACGTCGGTGTGCAGACCGACGACGGTCGCCTGGCCGGCATCGTGGGGGTCTCCACGGACCTCGGCCACGCGCTCCGCCCACTGCTCGCCCGCTCGTCGGACGCGGTCCTGGTCACCTCGCGCAGCGGCACCGTCACCTACGCCAGCCCCGCCTTCACCCGACTGTTCGACTGGCCCGAGGAACGAGTCCTCGGGATGTACCTGCGCGACCTCGTGCACCCCGACGACCGGTCGGTCGTCGTGCCGCCGGCCGCCCGGGAGCAACCCCACGAGCCCCCCGCGCTGGAGTGCCGCCTCCGCTGCTCGGACGACTCGTGGCGTTGGGTCGAGATGATCGTCTCCGACCTGCTCGACGACCCCGCGGTGCGGGGCCGGATCTGCAACATCCGGGACGTCACCGAGCGACGGAGCGCGCAGGAGCGGCTGGCCGAGCTGAACGAGCAGCTGGAGACGGCCCTCACCTCGCGAGTCGTCATCGAGCAGGCCAAGGGCATGCTGGCCGAACGCCGCGGGACCTCCCTCGAGGAGGCGTTCCGGTCGCTCCGCAAGCACGCACGAGACCACAACGCATCCCTGCAGGACGTGGCGACCGCGGTGGTCACACTCGGGCTGTCTCCCTGATCTCGAACCCACCCGGCGGACTGGCTCGGTGCCGGCGGGGCGACTAGCCTTGTGTTCGGCCGCCCCGCGGCCCTCCGCTCCGGTCCCTGGCGGAACCCGGTCGCTCCGGTCCACGGCGACGCCACGCAGCGCACGCGAAGTGGATACCCATGCCGAGCTCCACCCTCGTCCCGACCGCGGTCATCGACGTGCGGGTCACCGCACGAGTCGACTGCCCCTCCTCCCCCTTCCCGGTCGCCCGGTCGCTCGACAGGGGGACCCGCGACCGTTTCCTCCACCTCGTCGACGGGGACGGCGCCTCGATGTGCGAGGCGTTCACGCAGCAGCAGCTCGAACGGCTGCCCCTGACCTGGGCCGAGGTCATCGCCGTCGCTCGATGCCGGGTCTGCGAGGTGCTGGGCTCCTTTTCCCCACGACCGTGAACGCCGCGGGCTGAGTGCCGTGTGGCCGTCCGTGCCACCGCGCCCCGGGCCAGCTGTCGCCCTACTCGGTGGAAGCCGCGAAGTGGCGGCCAGGGTCGACGGCCCCTGAGATGGAGAGGTGCGCATCCCTCGTCGCTCTGCTCCGTCCGCACCCGCCAGGTCACCCGCGCCCGGAGCGCGGCAGGTCCGCACCGACGACGGCGTGGACCTGCACGTCGAGGTCGACGGCACCCCTGACGCACCGCTCACCGTGCTGCTGACCCACGGCTTCACCGCGCGCCTGGGCGAGTGGGACGGCCAACGGGCGGCGCTGCGCGGGCGGGCGCGGCTCGTCCTGTGGGACCACCGCGGCCACGGGCGGTCGGCCTGGGGCGACCGGTGGACAGCGACGATCGACCGGACCGGCCGGGATCTCGGCGAGGTCCTGGACGCCACCACGCCGTCGGGCCCGGTCGTCCTGGCCGGGCACTCCCTGGGCGGCATGACCGTGCTGGCGCTGGCCCGGCAGCGCCCGGAGCTGTTCGGCACCCGGGTCGTCGGCGTCTTCCTCCTCGCCACCTCCGCCGACGGCGTGGTCCCGGACGGCGTGTTCGGCCGGCTGTTCGCGCTGGCGCGGCGGCTCGGGCTCGTGGCCGTCTACCTGCGGTGGCTGCAGCTGATCGCCCCGCTCCTGGAGCGGTTCCGCCGGCGGGGCACCGCACTGGGCCGGTGGTACACCCGGCGCTACCTCTTCGGCCGTGACGACGCCGCCCCGGCCCTGGTGCGCGAGGTCCAGGACATGCTCGAGGAGACCCCGCTGACGGTCACGACGGCCTTCTACGCCACCATCCTCGACCAGGACGAGACTGCCGCGCTCGAGGTGCTGCGGCGCGTGCCGGTCACGGTGGTCGTCGGCACCCACGACCGGCTGACCCCCGCCGTGCACAGCCGGCGGATCGCCGAGGTCCTCGGGTCCGGCGCCGATCTGATCGTCGTGCCCGGCGCGGGGCACAGCGTCAACCTCACCCGAGCCGAGGTCGTCGACAGCGCCTTCCTGACCCTGCTGGACCGTGTGGAGCAGCGGATGCCGCGAGCCACGGGCTGACCGACGTCCATGGGGACCGTCAGCGGTTCCGGTCCAGCCATTCGACGAGCAGCTCCGACACGTGCCCGGGCTGGTCGGTCATCAGCAGGTGGTTCGCGTTCGGGACCACCACGAGCCCGGCGCCGGGGATGCGGCTGGCGATGATGCGGCCGTTCTCCGGCGGGACGAGCGCATCCAGCTCCCCGTGCACGACCAGCGTCGGCGCGGTGATGCCCGCGATGCGGTCATGGCCGTCCCACTGCGACGACCCGACCGCCTGCGCCAGGTAACCGGCGTTCGTGGTGGCGAGCGGGAACCGCACCGCCCAGTCCTCCTCGATGCGCTCGCGCGGTGTCCCGGGCGCGTAGTTGTAGGGGATGGAGGCCTCCGCCGCCTCCTGGGGCGTCATCTGCCCGCGCTGCATGAGCATGGCCGTGGCCTGGGGGTTCATCACGGCGTGCGCGATGCCCGGGTGGGTGGCGATCAGGCACAGCGAGCGGACCCGCTCCGGGGCGGTGAGCGCGATCTCCTGGGCCATCAGGCCGCCCATCGAGATGCCGACGACGTGGGCGGTCTCCACGCCCGCCGCGTCCAGCACGGCCAGGCAGTCCGCCGCCATCGTCTCGACCGTGTACGGCGCCCCGGGGACGTCACCGGTGCGGCCGGCCCCCCGGTTGTCGACGCGGATGACCCGGTGGCCCTCGGCCAGCGCCGGCACCAGCCGGAACCACATCGCGGCCGGGTAGGCGAGCCCCATGACCAGCAGGACGGCGGGAGCGTCCTCCGGTCCGTCGGACTCCCAGGCGATGCGGGCGGTGTCAGGACGCTCGACGACCGGCACGGGTCGCTCCCTTCGTCATGAGCCTGGCGACCTGGACCGCGCGCTGCACCCCTCACGTGCACCACGCCACCAGATCCCGGGCCGGAACTCACGCCATCCTGTCGCACGACCGCGTCGCCGTGTGCCGCCGTGTCCGTACGCCGCCTGCCACGGCGCAGAACGTGGTGGCCCCCGCCGGCGGAGGACCGGCGCACGTGCTCACTCGTAGTAGAGCTTCTGGGGTCCCGGGTACACCCAGGACAGCGCGTCGCGCAGCCGGTCCCGCCAGTTCTCCCACGAGTGGCCGTCCCGGGCCTCCGTGTAGCGGACCTGCATGCCGGCGTTCTCGAACACGTGCACCATCGACCGGTTCGGCACGATGAGCTCCTCGTAGACGCCGCAGGACTGGAAGATTCGGTCGGCAACGGCCCGCGGTTTGGCCCGGTAGCCGTTCACGAACTCCACGACCGGGTCGAAGACCGGGCCGCCGCCGTGGTCGTTGCCGATGTCGGTGAACACGAACGACCCCGACATCAGCACCAGCGACCCGTACGTGTCCGGCGAGCGGTAGGCGGCCGACAGCGCGGCCACCCCGCCGAACGACGAGCCGAGCAGGCACCGGCCCGCACGCTGACCGACCAGCGGGAGCGACGACTCCAGCTCCGGCAGCAGCTCGGCGGTGAGGAACCGCGAGTGGGCCGCGGAGTTCGCGTACTCGTGCAAGCGCTCACCGGGGTGGGTGAAGGCGACCACGGTCTCCGCTACGTCGAGCCGGTGGACCAGGTTGTCCAGGACGGTCTTCATCGAGGCGTACTGCAGGAAGTCCCCGCCGTCGTGCACGACGAGCAGCGGGTAGGACGCCGAGGGCCGGAAGCGGGCGGGCAGGTACAGCGTGACGTGCGCGTCGCGGCCGAGCGCCTCGCTGCGGATCACGAGCTCCCGCAGCTCGCCCGGGCGGGCGTCGGGGTCCGGGAGCACCCAGTCCGGCGTCCGGTAGCCCACGGCGAAGCACACCGACGACGAGCCCATGGGGCTGTGCGACCGCTTCTCGTTGAGCGGGTCGTTGAAGCGCTCGTAGTGCTCGCCGCGCCTGATCTCGATCTGGTACTCGACCCGCGACCCCTCCGGCAGCTCCAGCACCAGGTACCACAGGTCCGAGTCGTGCACCCGGTGCATCGCGATCCGGTCGGGCAGCCCGACGATCCGCTGGCAGACCCACGCCTCGTCCGCTTCGCCGCGCCACAGGAAGGTGCACCGGTCCCCCTCGACCACCGGGATCTCGTGCTCGCCGAGGAACCGGTCGACCGTCGCGGCGTCCAGGGGTGTGGCCGACGTGAGCCGGTGGACGGCGAGCTCCCCGGACGTCGTCCGCGCCGTTGTCATGCCGCCGTCCCCTCGCTGATCAGCCCGTTGGTGCCGACCACCCGGGCATCCGGTGGCAGCGCACCGTCGGGACCGAGGTCGACCCGGACACCGTCGTCCAGGACCAGGCAGGGGTCCGGCGCGAACCGGCGGGCCAACGCCGACATCCGGAGGACGTCATCGGTCAACAGCCGCCGCCGCGCGTGCGGCAGCAGGACGAGGCCGGGGACCACCCCGATCCCCGCGTCGAAGACCTCGGTCAGCGAGGCGCCCTGCGCCGCCCGGTCGTGGAAGAGCACGACCCGTGGCGTCAACGCCATCGCGCCTGCCGACCACGCCACCAGCCGCGGGGGCACGTGCGGCGACAGGTGGAACAGGTGCAGGACCCTGATCAGGTCGCCGACGTGCCCGCCTGCGACGACCAGGCACTGCGCGGTCGACAGCAGCTCGCCCACCTCCGCGCGGTGCCCAGCGATCGAGCCCCGCTCCTCCAGGCGCCAGGTCCCGTAGAAGTCGTCGTGCAGCTGCGCCACCCTGGCCAGGTGCGTCGCGTCGAGCAGCTGCACCGCCTCGAGCGCGTCGGCGGAGGCCATGGCCAGCGTGTGCGCGTGCGCGTCGGTGCGTGCGGTCACCGCGGACTCCGCCCGCAGCGCGTGGTCCAGCCGGATCAGGTAGAGCTGCCGGAGCTCGTCGAGCACCTGCCGGTGCTCGCGCTCGGCCGCGGCGTACTCGGGATCGGCCCGCAGCACGTCCATCCACCGGGAGTACAACCGCAGGTTCACCGCCTGCCGGCCGGCCAGGGCGAGGATCTCGGCGTCGTCGGACTCCCGCTCCTGCCACCCGGCGTTGACGACGGCCACCGGCCCGTCGACGGCCAGCGACGACAGGACCCGGTCCAGGGTCGGACGGCGCTGGGGCCCGAGCAGCGTGATCGAGGGGGTCACCGCGCGGACGTCAGTTCGCGTGGACGTGCACGGTGCGCCCGACGTCGTCGAGCATCCCGCGCAGCGTGTCGAAGTCGGGGTGCCGCATGCGGACGTAGGCGTTGGCCATGTACCCGGCCGTCTCGGGCTGGGTCGGCGTCCCGGGCGGCGGCAGGTGCGCGTCCAGCACCCACTGCCCGTGGCGGGCCTGGATCTCCTCGACGCCCGAGTAGCCGGAGATGGTGCCGTCCCGCTCCGGCCGCAGCGCCACGATGCCGGCCGAGTACTGCCGGGACGGCTGCCCCCAGACCTGCCCGTGGACGATCGAGTCGGCCCACTGACGGTAGATGTCGAGGTCGTTGGCGGCCGAGTAGAGGTCCCAGGCGCCGACGCCCGGTGGCCGGCAGCCGATCTCGCTGAACCTCAGCCCCTTCGGCCCGAAGAACCACTCCATGTGCGTGGCGCTGGTGCCGATCCCGAGGGCCTCGTTGACCCGCCGCCCCAGGTCCCGCAGCTCCTGGTAGTCGGCCACCGAGTCGATCCGGTTGGTCGCCACGAACTGCGGTGAGATCCAGCGGGTGCGCATCGCCTCGAGCACGTTCGGGAAGTAGTGGGACACGAAGTCCAGCGCCGGGACGCCGTCGACGGAGAGCGTGTCGTAGAAGCCCTCGTGCCCCTCGACGAACTCCTCGACGGCGATGGAGTCGACCTGTTGGGCACCGAACAGGCCCAGCGCCGCGTCCAGCCCGCCGTCGTCGTCGACCCGGGTGGTGTCCAGCGCGCCGGCGCCGGTGCGCGGCTTGAGGATCAGCGGGTAACCGACCTCCCGCGCGAAGGACCGGACCTCCTCGGCGGTGGACGCCGCGGTCGACGCGGCGGTCGGCACCCCGGCCGCCCGGAGCACCTCCTTCATCGACGGCTTGTCGCGGCACAGCCATGCCGTCCGCACCGACGTCCCGGGGATCGAGGTGTTCTCCCGGACCTGCGCGGCGGCCAGGGTGTGGGACTCGATGGTGGCCTCGAGGCGATCGACCCACACCTCGTCCTGGATCCACCGGACAGCGTCGGTCAGCGCGCCGACGTCGGTCACGTCCGGGACGTGGTGGTAGTGGACCATCCACGACCGCAGCTCATCGTCCAGCCACTCCCCCGGGCGGTCGCCGACGCCGTAGACCGACGCCCCCACCTCGGCGAGGGCGCGCACGAAGTGGCGTTGCGTCGACGGGAAGGCCGGATCGACGAAGACCACGTTCATGCGGGGGACTCTAGAAGGACCCCCCGCCCCTCGCAGGCTCGCGGCGGGACCCTGCAGGGGGCCGACCTCCGGCGTAGCGTCCGCGCATGGTCGTCGCCGCGTTCGTCGCGCCGTACCTGCTGGAGGCCACGGCGCGCTTCGTCTCCGTCGCCGCTGAGCTGCCCGGTGTCCGGATCGGCCTGGTCACCTGCGAGCCCGTGGAGCGGATCTCCCCGGAACTCGGCGACCGGCTGGCGGGCCACTGGCGCATCGACGACCCGCTCGACCCGCGTCAGCTGGCCTGGGCGGTGGACGGCCTCGCCGGGCAGTTGGGCCGGGTCGAGCGCCTGGTCGGCGCCCTCGAGCAGCTGCAGGTGCCCCTGGCGCAGGTCCGCGAGTCACACGGCATCGAGGGCATGGACGTGCGGACCGCGATCAACGTGCGGGACAAGTCGCAGATGAAGGAGACGCTGCAGGCCGCGGGCATCCCCTGCGCCCGGCACGCCCTCGTGCGCAGCGCCGGGCAGGCCGCGGCCTTCGCCGACCAGGTCGGCTTCCCGCTGGTCGCCAAGCCGCCGGCGGGTGCGGGCGCGCAGTCCACGTTCCGGCTGGACGACGGTGGCATGCTCCGGGGCTGGCTGGCAGCGGTGCCGCTGGGCGAGGACTCCCCCGCCCTCCTCGAGGAGTTCCTCACCGGGGAGGAGCACACCTTCGACAGCGTCACGATGGGCGGGTCGACCGTGTGGTCGTCGATCGCGGACTACCGCCCGCCGCCGCTGGACGTGCTCCGCAACCCGTGGATCCAGTGGACGGTCGTGCTGCCCCGCGACGTCAGCGGCCCGCGGTACGAGGGCATCCACCACTGGGGACCGGCGGCGCTCGAGGCACTGGGCGTCACCGACGCGTTGACGCACATGGAGTGGTTCGCCCGGCCCGACGGCTCGGTCGCCGTCTCGGAGGTGGCCGCCCGGCCGCCCGGCGCGCAGCTGACCTCGATGCACGGCTACACGCACGACTTCGACCTGTACCGCGCCTGGGCCGAGCTGGCTGTCCTCGGCCGGTTCGAGGTGCCCGAACGGAGGTTCGCGGCCGGCACCGCCTACCTGCGCGGCATGGGGCACGGGCGGGTGCGCGCGGTGCACGGCATCGAGGCGGTCCAGCAGCAGATCGGGCACCTGGTGGTGGAGGCGCGGCTGCCGCAGCCAGGACAGCCTGCCGCCACCGACTACCTGGGCGAGGGGTACGTGATGGTGCGCGACCCCGACACCGCGGTGGTCGAGGACGCGTTGCGCCGGATCGTCGACGGCGTCCGCATCGAGCTGGCCGAGGCCTGACGGGAGGTCCGGTGAACATCGTCCTGCTCTCCCCCGGCTACCCGGCCGAGATGGCGTACTTCACCCGGGCGTTGGCCGGGACCGGCGCCCGGGTGATCGGGGTCGGCGACCAGCCGCCGCACGCGCTGCCCGAGGCCGCCCGCTCGTCACTGGCGCACTACGAGCACGTGGACCTCGCCCACGAGGGCGCGGTGCTCGACGCGCTGCGCGGGCTGTCCCGGCACGCCTCGATCGACCAGGTGGAGTGCCTCTGGGAGCCGTACATGCTCCTGGCGGCCCGGATCCGGGAGACGTTCGGGCTGCCCGGCCTCTCCGTCGAGCAGACCGTGCCGTTCCGCGACAAGGAGACGATGAAGCGGGTGCTCGACGCCGCCGGCATCCGGACGCCCTGGCACGTCAGCGCCCGCACCGCCGCCGAGGTCTGGGCGGCCGCCGAGCGGGTCGGCTACCCGCTCATCGTCAAGCCGGTCGCGGGCGCCGGCTCGGCCGACACCTTCCGGGCCGACACCGCCGAGGAGCTCGCCTCCGTGCTCCCCCAGCTGCGGCACGTCCCCGAGGTCAGCGTCGAGGAGTTCGTCGACGGGGAGGAGTTCACCTTCGACACCATCTGCGCCGACGGGCAGATCCTGTTCGAGCACGTGCTGT
This sequence comes from Geodermatophilaceae bacterium URHA0031, assembly GCA_000620205.1. Taxonomy (GTDB): domain Bacteria; phylum Actinomycetota; class Actinomycetes; order Mycobacteriales; family Geodermatophilaceae; genus Modestobacter. Next base: position 191,617 of record JHVP01000005.1, read on the forward strand.
GGTACCGGCCGCGGCCGCTGCAGATGCGCATGCACGAGTGGGTGAGCCCGGTGTCGATCTCGCTGCGCGACCTGTCCGTACCCCAGCTGGCCGGCGGGCGGCAGATGGGCGAGGCGGTGCTCGCCGCGCTCGGCTTCCGCACCGGCTTCACGCACATGGAGTGGTACCTCACGCACGACGGCGAGGCCGTGTTCGGCGAGATCGGCGCCCGCCCGCCCGGGGCCCGCGTCGTGGACCTGATGAACATGGCCACGGACGGCGACGCCTACGCCGGCTGGGCGCAGGCCGTCGTCCACGGGTCCATGCCGCCGCTGGAGCGCCGGTACAACGCGGGCGCCATCTTCAAGCGCGCCCGTGGCGAGGGCCGGATCACCCACTCCGAGGGCCTCGACGCGCTGCTGGGCCGGTACGGCGAGCACGTCGCGCTGGTGGACCTGCTGCCGGTCGGTGCGCCGCGCCGCGACTGGCGCTCGACGGTCACCGGCGACGGCATGATCGTCGTCCGGCATCCCGAGCTGCAGCAGGTCATCGAGATGACCGAGGCGTTCGCCGCCGACTTCCAGATGTTCGCGTCGTGATCCTCCGGTGAGGACGTGGTCGCCCCACACGCGAGGGCGCCCCACGTCCCGCTCCTGCCGAGGTCCGGTCCGGCCATCAGTTGCCTCGGTGACACCCATTGACCGCACGAGACGATGAGGCACGGTGTCGAGGCGCGCCACGCCACCCTGATGACGCTCGCGAAGGCCGGGCAGACCTGATGGTGCAGTGACGAGGACTGGATGCAGGGAGGCGCCGGATGAAGGCGATCGTCGTGACGGACCAGTCTGCGGGAACGGCCGGGATGACGCTGGTGGAGCGGCCCCAGCCGCCGGCAGCCATCAACGACGTCGTCGTCGAGGTCCACGCGTCGGGGTTCGTCCCGACTGAGTTGGCGTGGCCCTCGACCTGGACCGATCGCCGCAACCGTGACCGGACACCGTCGATCCCTGGGCACGAGCTGGCCGGGGTGGTCACCACCCTCGGCTATGGCACGACGGGGCTCTCGGTGGGACAACGGGTGTTCGGCCTCGCGGACTGGCACCGCGACGGCACCCTGGCGGAGTACGTGGCCGTCGAGGCACGCAACCTCGCGCCGCTGCCGGGCGACGTCGACTTCACGGTCGGCGCGAGCCTGCCGATCTCGGGGCTGACCGCGTGGCAGGGACTGTTCGAGCACGGCCGCCTCCAGGCGGGCCAGAGCGTGCTCGTGCACGGCGCGGCCGGCGCAGTCGGGACGATGGTGACCCAGCTCGCGCGTGAGTTCGGTGCGTACGTCGTCGGCACCGGACGCGCTGCCGACCGTCAGAAGGCGCTCGACTTCGGCGCGCAGGAGTTCGTCGACCTCGACCACGACGCGCTGGAAGACGTCCACGGCGTCGACCTGGTCTTCGATCTCATAGGGGGCGACGTCCAGCAGCGGTCCGCCGGTGTGGTCCGAGCCGGCGGAACGCTGGTGTCCGTCGTCGGACCGACCGAGACGCGTCCCGCCGACGGCCGGGCGGTCGACTTCGTGGTCGAGTCCGATCGTGCCCAACTGGGCGAGGTCGTGCAGCGGGTACGGGACGGACGACTGCGGACGAACATCGGCACCGTCGTGACCCTCGACGATGCCGTCGCCGCCCTCAACCCGACCGAGCGACGACAGGGCAAGACGATCATCAACGTTCGTCCGTGAGGACACGTCCGCGCGGGAACGTCGCAGCGGCGTGCTGGCATCCGGACGACTAGCAGAGCTCGTCGAGGTACTGCGGGAGCATCCGCTGCCAGGTGGGCCAGTCGTGCTCCCACTCCTCGCCCCAGATGTCGACCCGGTTCGGGACGCCCTTGCTCCCGAGGACGTTGCCGGCGTCCCACGACGAGTCCTCGTCCTCCCAGGCCCCCCGGCCGCAGGCGAGGATCGCGAACCGGGTGCGCAGCACGTCGAGCTGCTCGCCCTCCATCCCCGGCAGGAAGTCCAGCGGCGAGGCGAAGTACAGGTCCGGCGAGTGCTGGTGGTCGAGGAACCGCTGGATCCGGTAGGTGCCGCTCATCCCCACGGCGGCGCGGAAGACGTCCGGGAAGCGGCAGAGCACCGCGAGTGAGTTGAACGCCCCGATGGAGGCGCCGGCCACGACGATCGGCGTCTCGTCGCCCCCCGTGTCGGCCCGGACCGCCGGGACGACCTCGTGCCGGATGGCCTGGTGGTACTGGTTGAACAGCCACATCCGGTACTCCGGCGAGCCGGCCTTCGCCACCATCGCCTGGCCCGGCACGCTGTCGCAGGAGTAGAGCTTGACCCGGCCTGCCTCGATCAGCGGCCAGCAGGCGCCGACCACGCCGTTGCGCTCGATCTCCTCGGCGTCCCCGCCCGCCGTGGGGAAGACCAGCACGGGCGTGCCGTAGTGGCCCCACCGTGCGAGACCGATCGGCTGCTCCAGACGCTCGGAGTACCAGCGGTCGGTCACCTTCACGCCGTCCACCCTGGCACGGTCGCCGCGACGCGGCAGCGCGACGGGGCTGCCGAGCAGCCGGTTCCGTGCCAACCTGACGGCACGGGTGGTGAGCGACGGGAGGCGGCCGGCGTGGGCGAAGAGGTCGAGGACCGGACGTTCTCCCGAACGGACCGGCTGCGCTACCGGGAGAAGCTGCGGCGCTGCCTGGACGTGTTCGGCCGGATGCTCAACGAGTCGAAGTTCGACTTCGAGCGGCCGCTGACCGGCATCGAGATCGAGTTCAACCTGGTCGACGCCGACCAGGAGCCGGCGATGCGCAACGAGGAGGTCCTCGCGGCGATCGCCGACGAGGTCTTCCAGGCCGAGATGGGCCAGTTCAACATCGAGATGAACGTGCGGCCGACGTCGTTGGCCGGCACCGCGGCCCCGGAGCTCGAGGAGGAGCTGCGCGACAGCCTCAACGACGCGGAGGAGCGCGCCCGAGGAATCGGGGCGCACATCGTCATGATCGGCACTCTGCCGACGCTCGACCCCGAGCACGTGACCGCCGAGTCGATCACCACCCACCCGCGCTACGCGCTGATCAACGAGCAGATCTTCGCCGCACGCGGCGAGGACCTGCACATCGCCATCGACGGCCCCGAACGGCTGGACCTGCACGCCGACACGATCGCGCCGGAAGCGGCCTGCACCAGCACCCAGTTCCACCTCCAGGTCAGCCCGCAGGACTACGCGGCCCACTGGAACGCCGCCCAGTGCATCGCCGGCGTCCAGGTGGCGCTGGGCGCCAACTCACCGTTCCTCTTCGGCAAGGAGCTGTGGCGGGAGACCCGCATCCCGCTGTTCGAGCAGGCCACCGACACCCGCCCGCAGGAGCTCAAGGAACAGGGCGTCCGGCCCCGGGTCTGGTTCGGCGAGCGGTTCATCACCTCGGTGTTCGACCACTTCGAGGAGAACGTCCGCTACTTCCCCGCCCTGCTGCCGGTCTGCGACGAGGAGGACCCCGCCGCCGCTCTCGACCGCGGCGACGTCCCCCGGCTGGCCGAGCTGCGGATGCACAACGGGACCGTCTACCGCTGGAACCGCCCCGTGTACGACATCCACGAGGGCAGGCCGCACCTGCGGATCGAGAACCGGGTGCTGCCCGCGGGGCCGAGCATCGTCGACGTGTTCGCCAACGGCGCCTTCTACTACGGGCTGCTGCGCACCCTGGCCGTCCAGGACCGGCCGGTGTGGTCGCAGATGTCCTTCGCCACCGCGGAGGACAACTTCACGGTGGGCGCCCGGCACGGCATCCACGCCCAGCTGTACTGGCCGGGCCTCGGCATCGTGCCGGTCACCGAGCTGGTGCTGCGGCGGCTGCTGCCGATGGCCCAGCAGGGTCTGGCCGAGTGGGGGGTGGACACCGCGGTCAGCGACCGGCTGCTCGGCGCCATCGAGCGTCGCTGCACCGCCCACCGCAACGGCGCAGAGTGGCAGGTCGAGACGGTGCACCGGATCGAGGAGCAACGGCAGCCGCTGGACCGCCGCGACGCGCTGCGGGAGATGCTGCGCCGCTACAGCGAGCACATGCACGCCAACCTGCCCGTCGCCGACTGGCCGGTCGGTTGAGCCTCAGAGGCGATTGAGCCGGTTCTCCTCGTCGCGCTTCCACATGTCGAGCAGGCCCCGGTAGTGCGCGATGAAGTGATCGTGCTCGTGCGACGGGAACGTGGACCGCACCGTGTCGACGAGGAGCCGGTCGAAGTCGGGACCGCGGACCCAGTCGAGCACGACCTCGTCGAGGTGCGGGAGCCGGCTGGCGCAGAAGTCGGCGTAGGCCTCGGTCTGGAAGTACTCGTTCGCCAGCCCGCGGTAGGCCTGCAGCTTCTCCTCGTAGCCCAGGTCGCTGCGGTCGGCGATCTCGAAGAACCGCCGGGTCTCGAGGTCCAGCCGCGGCCGGCGGCCGGTGGCGGTGCAGAACACCGACCACCGGACGAGCGCCTTGATGGCCCACGGGAAGTAGTAGTGCAGGCTCGTCAGCGCGATGTCGGGGCAGGCGTTGGCGTAGTCGATCGGGTAGACGACGCCGTCCCTGATCAAGGTCTCGCAGGAGTTGAACTCCCAGCGGAAGAACGCGTTGACCAGCTTGCCGATGGTGACCGTCTCCGCGCCGGTGGCCGCGTCCAGGAAGCCGTGGCTGACCGAGTACCGGCCGTGCATCGGCTGGTCGGGGTCGAAGTTCATGACCATCGTCTCGGCGCCGATGGACAGGCTGCGGGCGAAGACCTCGTATCCCGCCACCGCCTTCTGCAGGTGCATCAGCCGCTGCCCGGAGGCGTCGTAGGCCGCCTGCAGTTCCTCGGCGTTGCGGATCATGGTGACGCCGACCCACGCGCCCCCGTCGTACGGCTTCATGAACAGCGGGTAGCCCATGCGCTCGGCGATCGCCTGCAGGTCGAACGGCTGGTTGTACCTCTCTGCCGTGTAGGCGTACTTGGCGTGCTCGGGTGGGTTCTTGTACGGCACGAGCACCGTGTCCGGCACGTGCAGCCCCAGCCGCAGCATGGCGCAGTACGCCGCGTGCTTCTCCATGCTCTGGAAGGTGAAGGGGCTGTTGAGCAGGTAGACGTCGTCCATGAGCGCGGCCTTCTTCAGCCACTCACGGGGGTGGTAGTACCAGTAGGCCAGGCGGTCGATGACCAGGTCGTAGCGCGGCTTGGCGCACAGGTCGAACGGCTCGACGGTGATCCGCTCGACGTCGTAGTGGTGTGCGGCGCCGGTCCCGTCGTGCACGGTGCCGAGGCGGCGCACGATCGACTCGAAGGCGGTGGGCCAGTCCTCCTCGGTGCCGAGCAGGAGCCCGATGAGGTGGTGGTGGTCGGACATCGACGCTCCTCCAACGGTGGCGGGACGGATCCTATGGCCGACCCGGGATCGCGGCGAGTTCCCGCCACAGGTGCGCAGCCGCCTCGGCCCCGCGGTGCAGCATGGGCAGCAGCACCCGCTCGTTCGGCGAGTGGATCCGGTCGGTGGGCAGCCCCGCACCCAGGAACAGCAGCGGGGCGCCGAGTTCCCCGGCCAGGGCGGCCTCCGGTCCGCTGCCGCCCTCGCGCAGGTGGAGCACCTCGTCGGGATCGCCGTCCCAGGCCTGGGCGATCGCCCGGCGCAGGGCGGCCATGCCGGGCGAGTCGAGGTCGCTGGCGCACGGGGCGACGCCGGCCTTCCCGGTCCGCACGTCCGCGGTGATCCCCTCGGGCAGCCGCTGCTCGACCCAGGCGCGGACCTGGTCGGCGATGTCCGCCGGTGCCTGGTCGGCCACCAGCCGGAAGCTGATCTTCGCGTGCGCCTCGGCCGGGATGATCGTCTTGTGGCCGGGGCCCTGGTAGCCGCCCCACATCCCGTTGACCTCCGCGGTGGGCCGGGCGCCGGTCCGTTCCAGGGTGCTGAACCCGGCCTCTCCGTACGCCGCGGAGCCCGCCGCCGGGCCGGCGAGCCACGCCGCCTCGTCGAACGGCACCCGGGTCATCAGCTCACGTTCCCGGTCGCCGAGGGGCCGCACCTTGTCGTAGAAGCCGGGCAGCGTGACCCGGCCGTTCTCGTCGTGCAGGCTCGCCAGCAGGCCGGCCAGGGCGTGCAGCGGGTTGGGGACGGCGCCACCGAAGGACCCGGAGTGCAGGTCGACCCGCGGCCCGTGCAGGGTGATCTCCGCACCGGCCAGCCCGCGCATCGAGACGACGGCGCCGGGCAGGTCCGGCGCGGCCATGCCGGTGTCGCTGACGACGACGACGTCGCAGTCCAGCCGGGCCCGCCGTTCCCTCAGCAGTGCGGCGAGGTGCGGCGACCCGGACTCCTCCTCGCCCTCGACGAGCAGTCTCACGGTCACGGCAGGGGTGTCCCGACCCGTCGCGGCGAGGTGGGCGCGCATGCCCAGCAGGTGCATGGCGACGTTGCCCTTGTCGTCGATCGCCCCGCGGGCGTGCAGCTCCGGGCCGTCCGGTCCGTCGACGACCGTCGGCTCGAAGGGCGGGTGCACCCACAGCTCCAGCGGGTCCACCGGCTGCACGTCGTGGTGCCCGTACACCAGCGCGACCGGGGCCCCCGCGTCCCCCGACGGCCACTCGGCGTAGACCGCGGGCGCGCCGGGCGTCGGCCAGACCTCCACCGTCGGGAAGCCGACCTCGCGCAGTGCCCCGGCCAGCCACTCGGCGCTGCGGGCGACGTCGGAGGCGTGCGCGGGATCGGCGGAGACCGACGGGATCCGCAGCCAGGCGTCGAGATCGGCGCGCAGGTCGTCGAGGTGCGCGGTCACGAACTCGCGCTCGGGGCTCGTCACGATCCCCGACCGTAGCCCGCTGCCGCCCACCGCACGCGGCGACAGCGGTGGGTCCGTCGAGTTCCCTGCCGGCGGGTGGACGATGCCGCGATGGACGTGTTGAGCAGCCGCATCCTGCTGCGCCCGACAGACCCGGCACGGTCGCACGCCTTCTACCGCGACGTCCTCGGCCTGGCCGTCTCCCGGGAGTTCGGCCCACCGGAGCACCGCGGCGTCGTCTACTTCCTGGGCAACGGCCTGCTCGAGGTCTCCGGTCGAGCCGAGCGGCCACCGGGAGGCCTCGCACTCTGGCTCCAGGTGCGGGACGTCGCCCGGGAGCACGAGCGGCTGGCCGGCGCCGGGGTCACCGTGACCCGACCGCCTCGACGGGAGCCCTGGGGACTGGTCGAGATGTGGATCGAGGACCCCGACGGCGTGCGGATCGCCGTGGTGCAGGTCCCCGAGGACCACCCGCTCCGCCGCGATCAGCGCTGAACCCGGGCGGGCTCGCCCGCTGGTGGATGCCGGCAGTGTCGCCGGCACCCAGCTGTGGACCTGTGCGGCCCGCCGGCGGCCGGCCGCAGCCGTCGTCATGGTCGCGTGGGATCAGGCCCAGGCGTGACAGGGGCGGGATCGGGATCGGCGGCGACTGGCTCGGCCGTCGAGCTGTCGTCATCCTCGGGCTCGGCGAAAGCCAGCCAGACGAAGCAGAGGCCGACGAGGAACACGCCCCCGGTCGCCATGCCTGCGAGCTGCAGGGGAGTGAGCGCAAACGTGCCCCGTGGCACGAACGCCACCACCACCATGGCCGCGTAGAGCAGCGGATCCACGCTCCGCAGGACCTTGCTCGGCAGCGAGTCGACACCACCCTTGAGCCGCAGGAACGACACCGCCTCCGCGACACCGATCAGCCCGGCGATCACGAAGGTGATCCTCCAGATGATCCCGCCCCCGACTCCCCCAGCGAGCATCGACGCCAGGCTTGCCATGCCCGGGAGGAAGAAGTGCAGCGCGACGTGCAGGCCCGCACGGTGCTGTCGGGGATCGGTGCGCCAGCCGCCGTGGGCGAACTGGACCACCCCGAACCACAGGCCGAGGAGAGTGAAGCTGATTCCGGCCAGCGCTTGATAGAAGGTGATCGCCGGGTCCATCGAGGCTCTCCTCTCTTCGGGTGGCCACATCCGGTACCGCCACGCACTCGCCTCTCCCGCCGACTCCGCTCTGCAGACGGATCGTCCGACGGGAGGTGCAAGGGCAGTACCGGTGTGGCGACCATCGTCCGGAGTCCGCGGCACGGTGATGTCACCACTTCGTCACCGTGTTCGTTCCGCTTCGCCGGTCGAGGCGTGTCCCGACCCAGTTCCACGTCCAGCCGAGATCAGTGAGCGGGCTCGCCGAACCAGCGGGTGAGGTGGTCGTCCAGGTCCTGCTGGTCGTCACCGATCCAGGCGACGTGCCCGTCGGGGCGGAGCAGCAGGCCCGGGACGTCCAGCGCGGCCGTCGGGTCCGCGAGGTGGTCGACCCGGTCGCACCAGCCGCCGGTGGTCAGCCGCTCGGTGCGGTCCAGCAGCAGGCCGCGGCCGCGGTGCAGCAGCCCGTAGAGGCGACCCTGCGCCACGTCGATGTCCCGCAGACGCCGGCCGACCAGGTCGGGCCCCTCACCGAGGTCGTAGCGGATGCCGATCGCGGTGATCTTCTCGATCAGGCGTCGGTTCACCTCGTCGACGTCCATCAGTTCGGTGAGCAGCCTGCGCACGGCCCGCGGGCCCGGTTCGGGAGACAGCAGCTCCATCTGCGCGCGGGTGTTGTCCAGCACCTCCGCGGCCACCGGACGACGCTCGTCCTGGTAGGTGTCCAGCAGGCTTCCCGGCGCCCAGCCGCGGACCTGGGCGGCCAGCTTCCAGCCGAGGTTGACCGCGTCCTGGATGCCCAGGTTGAGGCCCTGCCCGCCGGTGGGCGGATGGACGTGCGCCGCGTCGCCGGCCAGCAGCACCCGCCCGACCCGGTAGTGGTCGGCCAGCCGGGTGGCGTCCCCGAAGCGGGACAGCCAGCGCGGGGAGTGCACGCCGAAGTCGGTCCCGGTGAGGGCGCGCAGCTGGTGTCTGACGTCCTCGAGGGTCGGCGCCTGTGCACGGTCGCTGACCCCCGCGGCAGGGACCACGACCTGGTAGACCCCCTCGCCGAAGGGCCTGAGCCACAACCGCTTGTCGCCGAGGTCCCTCACGGTGGCGGCGATCTCCGCCGGCGGCGCGGCTGCCTCCATCTCGCCCATCAGCGTCTCGGTCCGCGTGGCCTCGCCGGGGAAGCCGACGCCGAGCGCCGTGCGCACGGTGCTGCGCCCGCCGTCACAGCCGACCAGGTGGCTCGCGCGCAGCCGTTCCCCGTCGGCCAGCTCGACGGTCACCCCGTCCTCGTCCTGCTCGATGCCGGCCACCGCGGACCCGCGCCGCACCTGCGCGCCCAGGCCGATCGCATGGTCCTCGAGCAGCTGGACGAGGACCGGCTGCGGGATGCCCACCAGGTAGGCGTGCGCGGAGTCCAGATCCGCGGGCGCGGGTGCGGGGATGGCGGCGAAGAAGCCGCCGGCCGGACGCCGTCGCCCGTGCTCGAGCACGCGCTCCAGCAGCCCGCGCATCGCCATCAGCTCGATGCTGCGGATGTGCAGACCGACGATGCGGACGAACGGCGCGGGCCGGGTCTCCTTCTCCAGGACGAGCACCCGCACGTCGTGCAGCCGCAGCTCGGCGGCCAGCACCGCACCGGTCGGGCCGCACCCGGCGATGACGACGTCGGGATCGGCGGTGGACGGCAGGGAGAGCATCGGTGTTCCTCTCGGGAGAACCTCGGTGGGAGGCGCTCCCGGCGAAACCTACGTCGATCGCCCGACCGGAACGGCCGGCGGGAGCGCCCACATCGCTGCAGCGTTCATGGGTCCCACCTCCTCGGGCCGTGCCACGATCACCGGCAGGCTAGGAGCCCGCGCGGCACCCGGTCCAGTCCTTTCCCGGCTCCGGGCCGACCGTGCCAGGATCGACGCGAGCACACCGGGCTGCCGGGAGGTCACGATGACAGGCGTCCGCCAGCACGGCCCCGCCCCGACGGTGCTGGCCACCGTCGACGGCCAGGCCTACGGCTCCCTGCGCGCACCGGGCACCCCGCGCGCAGAGCGGTACGCCCTCGGCCGCGGCCTGCGGAAGCAGGTGCCGCGGTCGTCGCTGGCCGACTGGCGCCCACCGGAGGACCGGCGGGACGTGCTGGACCTGCTGGCGGAGTCGCACGAGGGCCGGATCAGCTGGCTCGTGCCGGTGCGGATCGGGCGGATGACGGCCTCGCCGTACGGGTTCCTGCGCGGCGCCGCCGTGGTGATGGCGGAGGACTTCGCCCGGTTGCCGGCCACCGGCATCACCCCGGTGATCTGCGGCGACGCCCACGTGGGCAACATCGGCTTCTACGGCTCCCCGGAGCGGGAGCTCGTGCTCGACCTCAACGACTTCGACGAGGCCCACCCCGGCAGCTGGGAGTGGGACCTGCGCCGCCTCGTCGCGAGCGTCTGGGTCGCCGGGCGGCAGAACTCCATGAGCGAGGGCTCCTGCGCCGACGCGGTCACCTCCTGCGTGGCCTCCTACCGCGAGCAGCTGTGGCAGCTGTCGGACCAACCGCTGCTCTGGCGCTCGTTCCAGCGGCTGGACCTCGACCGGCTGCACACGACGGCGTCCGACGACGCGCTGCGCCAGGAGCTGGACCGGGCGGCGAAGAAGGCACGCTCCCGGACGAGCGACCGGGCGCTCCCCCGCTTCACCGAGCAGCGCGAGGGACGCCGGCGCATCGTCGAGGAGCCACCGCTGATCACCAGGGTGGGCGCCGCCGAGGCGGACGAGCTGGCGGAGGCCCTCGACGGCTACCTGGCCACGCTGGCCCCGCACTGGCGCCGGATCCTCGGCGGTTACACGATCATCGACATCGCCCACAAGGTGGTCGGCGTGGGCAGCGTGGGGCTGCGGGCCTACGTCGTCCTGTGCGAGGGGTCCGACCCCGAGGACGTGCTGTTCCTCCAGCTCAAGCAGGCCCGGCGGTCCGTCATCGCCCCGTTCGTCCACGGCGACTCCGCCTGGCACGCCCACCAGGGCGAACGGGTGGTGGAGTACCAGCAGGCGCTGCAGACCGTGAGCGACCCGCTGCTCGGCTGGGCCAGCGTGGGCGAGCGGCAGTACTACGTGCGCCAGTTCCGCAACATGAAGGGCAGCGTCGCGCTGGACGCCATCGACCCCCGCGCGCTCGCCGACTACGCGGGGATCTGCGGCCAGTTGCTGGCCAAGGGCCACGCGCGCACCAGCGGCGCCTCGATGATCGCCGGCTACCTGGGCAGGTCGGACAAGGTGGACCGGGCGCTCTGCGCCTTCGCCCGGGTGTACGCCGACCAGACGGAGCGGGACCACCAGCGGCTGGTCGATGCGGTGGCGCGCGGCGCCGTCCCCTGTGAACCCGGTGTGTGAGGTGGCCTGACCTCAGGGCAGGACCTGGTGGCCCTTGCCGATGACCACGACCCCGTTGTCGGTGACGGTGTACCGCTCCCGGTCCCGGTCCAGGTCGACCCCGACCTTCGCGCCCTCGTGCACCACGACGTTCTTGTCCAGGATCGCGTTGCGCACGATGGCGTTCCGCCCGATCTGGACGTCGTGCATGAGCACCGAGCCGTCCACCTGCGCCCAGGAGTGCACGTGCGCGCCCGGGGACAGGACGGACCGGCTCACGGTGGAGCCCGACACGACGGAGCCGGGGGCCAGCAGGCACTCCATCGCGGTGCCCACGCGGCCGTGCGAGCCGTGCACGGTACGGGCCGGGGGGAAGGTCTGGGGGTCGGTGAAGATCGGCCACTCCGGGTTGGCCAGGCTGAACTCGGGGTCGACGGAGATCAGGTCCATGTGGGCGTCGTAGAAGCTGTCCAGCGTCCCGACGTCGCGCCAGTAGCCGCGCTCGGACTCGCGCTGACCCGGGACGTCGTTGTCCCGGAAGTCGTACACGGCCGCCTCGCCGCGTCCGACCAGCATGGGGACGATGCTGCCGCCCATGTCGTGCTTGCTGTCGGGGTCCTGGGCGTCCCGGGTCACCGCGTCGACGAGGACGCTGGTGGTGAACACGTAGTTGCCCATCGAGGCGAACACCTCGTGCGGCGCGTCCGGCAGGCCCTGCGCGTCGGTCGGCTTCTCGCGGAACGCCGCGATCCGCCGGCTGCCCGCGTCGACGTCGATCACCCCGAACTGGTCCGCCATGGCCAGCGGCTGGCGGATGGCCGCGACGGTCACCCCCGCGCCGGACTCGATGTGCTGGTCGAGCATCTGCTGCGGGTCCATCCGGTAGATGTTGTCCGCCCCGAACACCACGACGTACCCGGGCTGCTCGTCGTTGATGAGGTTCATGCTCTGGTGGATGGCGTCGGCGGACCCGGCGAACCACCGGGGGCCGAGCCGCTGCTGCGCGGGTACCGGGGCCACGTAGCCGCCCAGCAGCGTCGAGAGCCGCCACGTCTTGCTGATGTGCCGGTCCAGCGAGTGGCTCTTGTACTGGGTCAGCACCACCAGCTTGCGGTAGCCGCCGTTGACCAGGTTGGACAGGACGAAGTCGATCATGCGGTACATGCCGCCGAACGGGACGGCCGGCTTGGCCCGGTCCGCGGTCAGCGGCATCAGCCGCTTGCCCTCGCCACCGGCCAGCACCATCGCGAGCACGTCAGTTGCCACGCGCGGGACCTCATCCTCCTGTGTACGGCCGACCCGGGGGTACCCACCGGCCGACGCTGCGCGGTCAGCCCGGGGTGGACTGCCGCGGGGACGGCCGGGCTGATCGGGCGGTCTCCACCTCCGCCCGGGTCGGCGGGTCGGCACCCGGACGCGAGCAGGTGATCGACGCGATCAGGCTGGCGTCGTCCAGGACGCTGGTCAGGCTCGCCTCGTCGATGGCCGCGAGGGCGTCCCGGCGGGCGCCGCCGATCAGGTCGGCCCGCCCCAGCCCGTCCAGCAGTCCCGCGCTGAAGGAGTCGCCCGCACCCACGGTGTCGACGAGGTCGATCGGCGTGGCGGGGAGGTCCAGCTCCAGCTGGGCGGTGACCGCGAAGACACCCTCGCCACCGCGGGTCACGACGACGAGCGGGGCACCCAGTGCCAACCAGTCCCTGGCCACGTCGACGTCCCGGCGGTCGGGGTACAGCCAGCGCAGGTCCTCGTCGCTCACCTTGACCACGTCGGACAGGGACACCAGGTGCTCGATCCCGGGCCTGGCGTCCTCCGGCTGCCCCAGCAGCCCGGGCCGCACGTTGGGGTCGTAGGAGATGGTGACCCTGCCCCGCTCGCGCTCCCGCTCGAGCAGGTCTCTCACCTGGGCCGCGCCGGGCGCCAGGGCGGTCGCCAGCGAGCCGGTGTGGATGCACCGGGTCTCGACCGGGAGGGGCGCGAGGTCCCCGATGTCCCACTCGATGCGGAAGTCGTAGGCGGCGACCCCGGCGGCCAGGCTGGCCACGGCCAGGCTGGTCTTCGCGCCGGCGTCGGGCCCCCGGTCGACCCGGACGCCACTCGCCGCCAGGTGCCCGGCGACCATCTCCCCGAAGGAGTCCCGCCCGAGGCTCGTGAGCAGCGAGACCGGGTCCCCGAGCCGGGCGAGACCGAGCGCGACGTTGGCCGGACTCCCGCCCGGGTGCGCGACCAGCGTCCGGCTGCCGCGCTGCCCCACGAGGTCGACGAGCGCTTCCCCGACCACCACGAACATCCGCCTGCTCCTCTCGAGAAGGGTGTCGCCGGTACCCGGGGCCGGCAGGTGAGCCGGTCAGTGCGCCCCCTCGGCGACCAGCGGACCGCCGTGGCGTTCGGACCCGAGGTCGAACAGCGCGTACGACGCCACGACCGCGAGGCAGACCGCCGGAACCAGGAAGCCGACGTTCGTGTCGGCGTGGTCCATGACCAGCCCCATGACCGGGGTCACGAGCGCGCCTCCCAGGATCGCCATGACCAGACCTGCGGCGCCGAACTTGGTGTCCGGACCCAGCCCCTGCAGCGCCACCCCGTAGATCGTCGGGAACATCAGCGACAGGCTCAGCGAGATGCCGACGACCGCGATGAGACCGAGCATGTTGGGCGAGAACACGGCCACCAGGCAGAGCGCCACCCCGAGCCCCGCCATGGCCAGGAGCAGCTTGGTCGGCCGGAAGATCCCGAGCAGGTAGGTCATGACGAACCGTGAGACCAGGAAGAGGATCAGGCTGGCCTGCAGGTACCACCCCGAGTTGTCGGTGGACACCCCTGCGACGTCCTGGGCGTACTGGATGGTGAACGACCACGCGCAGACCTGGGCACCGACGTTGGCGAACTGCGCGAGCACCCCGAAGCGGTAGTGCCGGTTGTGCCAGAGGCGGCTCAACGCCCCGCCCGAGGACTGCTCCAGCCCGAAGTGGGCGTGCTCGTCGGGCGTGGAGATCTTCCGGAAGGCGATGAGCAGCCAGATGAGCGCCAGCGCGCAGGCGATGCCGAGGTAGGGGCCGAGCACCAGGGACAGGTCCTGCTCCTGGGCGTTCTCCAGCTGTTGCGCCGTCATGGAGGCCTTCTCGGCCTCCGTGGTGATGTTGGGCAGGATGACGACGGCTCCGAGCAGGACCCCGATGTTCGCCCCGACCGGGTTGAACGCCTGCGCCAGGTTCAGCCGTTGGGTCGCGCTGATCTCGGGCCCCATCGCGATCACGAAGGGGTTGGCCGAGGTCTCCAGGATGGACAGCCCGGCCGCCAGCACGAACAGCGCGACGAGGAAGAACCCGTAGACGAGGAGCTTGCTCGCGGGGATGAAGAGGAGCCCACCGAGCGTGGCCAGCCCCAGGCCGGTGAGCACACCGGTCTTGTACCCGAACCGCCGGTTGATCAGGGCCGCGGGGATGGCCAGCGTGAAGTAGGCCCCGTAGTAGGCGAACTGCACCAGCGCTGACTGGAAGTTCGACATGGTGAAGATGTGCCGGAACACGCCCACGAGGACGTCGGTGAGGTTCGCGGCGGAACCCCAGGCGGCGAAGCAGGCCACCAGCAGGACGAACGGGACGGCGAAGCCCGGGTAGACCAGGCCCGCCTTGGCCGGCCCTCCGACGTTCGGTTGCTCCTGGAGCTGGGACGGTCGGGCCATGGTCCACCCCTCACCGAGGCGGTCGGGACGCGGCTCGTGACGTGCGTCACAGTCGGTACGGGGAGACTAGCGGTCTGCCCGGCCTCGTTCCACCCGCACCGCGCCGTGCGGATCCGGGAGCCGCTACTTCTCGTCCATCAGCCGCAGGTCCGACGGTTCGCGGAGCAGGTCCTCGAGGATGCGGTTGCCCTCGGTGTTGTAGGGCTGCTCCATGTGCTCGTCCCACGCGGCCCGGGAACGGAACATCTCCAGCATGACCCAGTTGTCCGGGTCGTCCTGCGGCTGCACGAGGTGCATGAAGACGCACCCGGGCTCGGTGAGCGTCTGCCGACGCATGGACTGCAGCTGCGCCTCGGCCTCGGCGAGCCGGTCCTTGCGCGGCTTGATGGTGACGACGAGGAAGAGGCCGCGCTCCGGTTCGGTCATGTGCGCGTTCCTACACCCGCGCCGGGGCCTGCGGCGGGGTGCCGGACGTCGTCGGGACCGGCCTGACCCGACGTCCATCGGCCCGGCGCCGCAGCCGTGCCCACGGACCCGGATCAGCGGTACGGTTCCGCCGCGCACGTCCGACCGTCGGTCCGGAGGACACCATGCACCGGTACCTCGTGGTGGCGAACCAGTCGCTCGACAGCGACGAGCTCATGGACCTCGTCCGTGAGCGCGTGGCCGCCGGCCCCGCCGAGTTCCGGCTGGTCGTGCCGGCGACGCCGGTGAAGGACCTCGTGTCGAACGCCATGCCGATCCCGATGCCGGTCATGGGTGGGTCCCCCACCCTGCCGGGCCCGCCGAAGGAGGCGCGGCGGCTGGCCCAGGCCAAGCTGGACAGCGCCCTGGCGAAGCTGACCGCTGCGGGGGTGCGGGCCGACGGCGCGGTGGGCGACCCCGATCCGCTGCGGGCCGCCGGGGAGGCCGTGGCCGGCGGCGAGTTCGACGAGATCATCGTGTCGACGCTCCCGGCACGGGTGTCCCGCTGGCTGCACCACGACCTGCCCGGTCGCCTGGAGCACGAGTTCCACCTGCCGGTCACCCACGTGCTCGCCCGGGACGTCTGAGCCCGCACCAGTCCACGGCCCCAGCTCCTCCCCCGGCTCTGCGGAGCACGCCGCCCGACGGCGTGCGCGACCTCACGGCGGCGACCGGAACAGTCCTCGCGCGTCCGTCGCTGCCCTGGATGTCACTGCTCGAACACACGGAGAAGAGGTGCCAGCATGATGTCCCGCTTGACCACTCACCTCGTCGAGGTCGCCCGCCGGAACCTCGACGCGTTCCTGCCCATCAGTCCCCTCACCGGGCTCGGCCAGGCCAGCGAACTGGCCGCGCAGCACCCGGCCTTCGCTCCCGGCCGTACCGCCTCGGAGCGCGTCGGAGCCTGATCCACCGGCCTGCTCACCGGGCCGAGCACCACCACCGCCAGCTCCCCTCGACGACGCCGTCGCGGGGAGCTGTTCCATCCGGGGCAGGCGCGCGGGATCGCGCTCCCGGCAGCCGGACTCGTGGCAGGGTGGCGCATGGAGATCCGCCGTGTCACTGCGGACGGCGCCCAGCTGTACAGCGCCGACCAGCTGACGTCCCTGCCGCCCGACGGCGGCGTCCTGTGGGTCGACGTGCCGCAGTGGGATGCCGCCGCGGCCGCGGTGCTGACCGAACGCTTCGGCATCCACCCCCGCGCCGCGGAGGACTGCGCCCGCCGCAACCCAGTGCCCAAGGTGCACGTGTACCCCGGCCACGTCTTCATCGTGCTGCACGGGCCCGAGAAGGGACCGCACGGGCACATCCACTACCTGGAGCTCGACCAGTTCGTCGGGGCCGACTGGGTGGTGACCGTGCACGGCCCGCTCAACCCGGCCGTGCCCCTGGACGCCGCGCTCGCCGAGACCCGGGCCGTCGCCCGGCGGCTGGAGAGCGGTCGCCTGCACCCCACCTCGGCGGCCGAGCTGTCGTTCGCGATCATCAGCGCTCTGGGCGGGCGGCTGCGCGACCAGCTCTCCACGATGACCGAGGAGGTGTGGCAGCTGGAACGCCGGGTCACCGGTGGGGACGAGGGCGACCCCGAGCACTTCCTCGAGCAGATGTTCGCCGTCCGGCACGGGCTCCTGGCCATCTGGACGATGGCCACCCTCAGCTGCGAGGTCGTCGGCCGGATGGCGACCCTCGGCCTGTGGCAGGACGGCGGTGGACTGCTGCTGGACGCGGAGGACCAGTTCCGCCGCCTCAGCAGGATGGCCGAGGGACAGCGCGAGTACCTGCAGGGGGTCATCGAGTTCTTCCAGGCGCGCACGAACACCAAGATGACCATCGCGGCCGAGCGCCTGGCCGTGATCGCCGCGGTCACCCTGCCGATCACCGCCCTCTCCTCCGTCCTCGGGATGAACGTCATCGTGAGCACCAGCACCCACGTGGTCGCCGTGGTGGTCCTGCTGGCGGTCATGGCGGCCATGTCGGCGGCGCTGTTGTTCTGGTCCAGACGGAAAGGCTGGTGGTGACGACCTTGTCGGCTCCTCTGGGCCGCGCCAGACTGCGGCATGGTCAGCGCTCCCGTGGTGGTCGGTTCCGGCCCGGTCAAGGTCCTCGCCCTGCACGGCTGGTTCGGCTCCGCCACGGGGTGGGGGTCGTTGCCCGAGCTCGTGCACGAGGACCGCTACAGCTACCTGTTCCTGGACTACCGGGGCTACGGCGCACGGCGCGGTGAGACCGGCGAGTTCACCCTCGCCGAGATCTCCGCCGATGCCCTGGCTGCCGTGGACTCCCTCGGCTGGTCGAGCTTCGCCGTGCTCGGGCACTCGATGGGCGGCAGCGCGATGCAGCGGGTGCTGCTCGACGGCGGGGACCGGGTCAGCGGGCTGATCGGGGTCAGCCCGGTGCCGTCCACCGGCGTCCCCTTCGACGAGCAGGCGGGGCAGCTGTTCGGCGGCGCCGCGGCCAGCCGCGACAACCGGTACGCGATCATCGACCTCACCACCGGCAACCGGCTCAGCCGCACGTGGGTGGACCGGATGGTGCAGTTCTCCCTCGACCAGTCCGACGAGACGGCCTTCGGCGCCTACCTGGACGCCTGGGCGGGGACGGACTTCTCCGCCGAGGTGCAGGGCCACCCCGTCCCGGTGCGGGTGGTCGTGGGCGAGCACGACCCGGCGCTGGGCGCCGCGGTGATGGAGCAGACGTTCCTGGCGCAGTACCCGAACGCCTCGCTGGAGGTGCTGCACAACGCCGGGCACTACGCCATGTACGAGACCCCGGTCGCGCTGCTCACCACCGTCGAGGCCTTCCTCGACCAGCTGTGACCGCCACCCGGGTCCGCGCCGCCGACACCCTCGCCGTGGTCGACCCGGCCACCTACGAGAGCGGCCCTCCGCTGGCGGCGTTGCGCCGGCTGCGCGCCGAGGGTCCCGTCGTCTGGGTCGACGAGCCCGCACTGCACGGCTTCCCGGCCGGCCCCGGCTTCTGGCTGGTGCTGCGGCACGCGGAGGTCGGGCACGTGCTGCGCGACCCGGCCACCTTCTCCTCCTGGCTGGGCGCCACCCAGGTCCGCGACGCGGCCGACCTGGACTGGGTGCGCCGGATGATGCTCAACATGGACCCGCCGGACCACTCCCGGCTGCGCCGGCTGCTGTCCCGGTCCTTCACCCCCCGCGCGGTGGCCGCCCTGACCGTCGCGATCGAGACGACGGCGGCCGACCTGGTGGACCGGATGGTCGGCGGGGACGCCGAGGGGAGGTGCGACTTCGCCAAGGACGTCGCCGCGGACCTGCCGCTGATCACCCTCGCCGACGTCCTCGGCGTGCCCGCGGAGGACCGCTGGCTGATGTTCGACTGGTCCAACCGGGTGATCGGCTGGCAGGACCCCGACTACGCGTCGTCCGCCGCCTTCGACGGCGCCGGCGGCACGGCGCTGGCCCGGCAGGCGGTCGCGTTGCGCCCGGTGCCGGACGGCGACGGCCGGATGCCCGACCCGCGCACCCGCGCCGGGATGCCCGACCTCTACGGCTACGCGCGGCTGCTGGCCGAGGAGAAGCGCCGGGCGCCGGGCCGGGACGTCATGTCGGTGCTGCTGGCCCAGACCGACGAGGACGGCGGCCGGGTCAGCGACGCGGAGTTCGAGAACATGTTCTGGCTGTTCGCGGTCGCCGGCAACGAGACGCTGCGCAACGGCCTGCCCGGCGGGCTGATCGCCCTGCTCACCCACCCGGCGGAGCTGGCCGCGGTCCGGGCCGACCCCGACCTGCTGCCCGGCGCGGTCGAGGAGATGCTGCGCTGGTGGACGCCGGTCATGGTGTTCCGCCGGACGGCGACCCGGGACGTCGAGCTGGCCGGGGCCCCGGTGCGGGCCGGGGACAAGGTGGTCGTCTCCTTCACCTCGGCGAACCGGGACGAGCGGGTGTTCCCCGACCCGGACCGCTTCGACGTGCGCCGGGCGCCCAACCCGCAGCTCTCCTTCGGGCACGGCCCGCACTTCTGCCTCGGCGCCCAGCTGGCCCGGGTGCAGATGCGGGCGCTGTTCGGCGCACTGCTCCGCCGCACCGGCACCCTCGAGCTCGACGGCCCGCCGGCCCTGCTCCGGTCCACCTTCCAGCGGGGGGTGAAGCGGCTGCCGCTGCGCTGGACCGCGGCATGAGCTCCGCCGCTCGGGCGCTTGTGATGCGGGCCACGCCAGCCGTACGCTGCATCGGTAAGTGAGCGCGGCGTTCGATATCCGAGCGAGCCACCGAGCCGGGAGCCCCCATGGCAACCAAGCCCTTCGCCTCCTCCGCCGACCTCGGCGTCAAGGAACAGACGCTCGAGGTGCTCGCCGACGGGGTGTACGCACTGACCGCGGAGGGCGACCCGAACCTCGGCGCCATCGAGGGCGAGGACTTCCTCGTCTGCTTCGAGGCGTTGGCCACCCCGGTCGCCGCGCGGCGATGGCTCTCGAAGCTGCGCGAGCACACCGACAAGCCGGTCCGCTACCTGGTGCTCAGCCACTACCACGCCGTCCGCGTGCTCGGCGCCAGCGCCTTCGACGCCCAGATCATCGTCAGCTCCGAGCAGACCAAGCACCTCATCGCCGAGCGCGGTCAGCAGGACTGGGAGAGCGAGTTCGGCCGCATGCCGCGGCTCTTCGAGGAGCCGGAGTCCATCCCCGGGCTGACCTGGCCGACCATGACCTTCCGCGACAAGCTGACCATCGAGCTGGGCGGTGACCGGGGCGAGCTGGTGCTGCAGTTCCTGGGTCGCGGGCACACCGAGGGCGACATCGTGGCCTGGCTGCCCAAGCCGGAGATCCTGTTCGCCGGCGACCTGGTGGAGTCCCAGGCCGCCCTCTACACCGGCGACGCGTTCCACTTCGACTGGGCCGCCGGCACCCTCGACCGGGTCAAGGCCCTCGGCGCGCAGCAGCTCGTCGGTGGTCGGGGGAAGATCGCCCGAGGGCGCGCGGAGGTGGACGCCGCGGTCGAGCAGACCCGCGACTTCCTGCTCACCATGCAACGCATGGTCGGCGAGGCCCATCGCTCTGGCGGCACGCTGAAGGACGCCTTCACCGCCACCCACGAGGCGCTCGCCCCGCAGTACGGCTCGTGGCCGATCTTCGAGCACTGCCTGCCCTTCGACGTCCAGCGCATCTGGGACGAGATCGACGGCATCGAGCGCCCGGTGATCTGGACGGCGGAGCGGGACCGCCAGGTCTGGGACGAGCTGCAGGGCTGACCCCGCGATGACCACGAACGAGAACTCCGCGGGGCCGCCGCCGGTCGTCGTCATCGGCTGCGGCCCGGTCGGGCAGACCACCGCCCTGCTGCTGGCCCGCTGGGGTCTGCGGGTCGTCGTCCTGGACGGCCGGCCCGAGCGCGACCTGGTCGGCAGCAGGGCGATCTGCCAGCAGCGCGACGTCCTCGACGTCTGGGACTCCGTCGGCGTCGGCGCCGAGGTCGCCCGCCGCGGCGTCACCTGGACGACCGCCCGCACCTTCCACCGCGACCACGAGCTGTTCAGCTTCCGGTTCGCCGACCGCGGCCGGTCCCCCTTCCCGCCCTTCGTCAACGTCTCCCAGTGCCTGACCGAGGAGCTGCTGGACGAGGCGATCGCCGCACAACCGCTGATCGAGGTCCGCTGGGGCCACGCGGTCACCGGCATCGACCAGGACGACTCCGGGGTGTCGGTGTCCTGCGCGAACGGGACGACGGTCACCGGCAGCTACGCCGTGGCCTGCCCCGGTCCGCGCGCCGATGTCATCCGGACGGCGCTGGGGCTGACCTTCGGCGGGCAGACCTTCGGCGACCAGTTCCTGATCTGCGACATCCGCACCGACCTGCCCGGCTGGGAGACGGAGCGGCGGTTCTACTTCGACCCGGTGTGGAACCCCGGCCGGCAGGTGCTCATCCACCCCTGCCCCGACTCCACCTTCCGGATCGACTGGCAGGTGCCGCCGGACTTCGACCTGGCCGCCGAGGAGGCCTCCGGCGGGCTGGACCGGCGGATCCGCCAGGTGATCGGCGAGCGCCGCTACGACATCGTGTGGAAGTCCGTGTACCGGTTCCACTCCCGGGTCGTGGACCGGATGCGGGTCGGCCGGGTGCTGGTCGCCGGCGACGCCGCCCACCTGGTCGCGCCGTTCGGTGCCCGCGGGCTGAACTCCGGGGTGCTGGACGCGGAGAACGCCGCCTGGAAGATCGCCTTCGTGCTCCGCGGCTGGGCACCGGAGGCGCTGCTGGACAGCTACTCCGACGAGCGGCACGCCGCCGCCGTGGAGAACCTCGACGTCACCGGCGCCACCATGCGCTTCCTGGTCCCCGGCACGCCGGAGGAGGCACGGCACCGCCGCGAGGTGCTCGAGCGCGCGGCGACCGATCCGGCCGCCCGGGCGCAGGTCGACTCCGGCCGGCTGGCCGAGCCCTTCTGGTACGTCGACTCCCCGCTCACCACCCCGGACGAGCGGCGGCCCTTCCCCGGCCGGCCGGCGCGCGGCGACGTCCCGGTGCCCGCACCCGGCGTGCTGGTCCCGGACGTGCCGGTCACCGTGCCCGGCCGGCCGGACGTCGTCCGGCTCCGCCAGCTCGCCCGCCAGGGCGTGACCGTCCTCGTCGGCGACGACGCCGCACCCCCGGAGCCGCTGCCCGGCGACCTGCCGATCGCGGTCCACCGGATCAGCGACCTGGACCCGTCGCCGACCCTGCGGGAGGCGCTCGGCGCCCGCCCCGACGAGATCTGGGTGCTCCGCCCCGACGCGCACGTCGCCGCCGTGCTCACCCGCCCCGCCGACGTCGCCCCGGCGCTGTCACGCCTGCTCGCCCAGCCCGTCCCCGCACCCGTCCCCGCACCCGTCCCCGCCTAGCCGCACCCCTTCTCGAGGTTTCGGCGCCGAGACCTCAAGACCACGAGAGGAAGGAACTCCGATGGCGTTCTACCGGCAGGTGGGCAGCGTCCCGCCCAAGCGGCACACCCAGCACCGCCGTCCCGACGGCGGGCTCTACGCCGAGGAGCTGATGGGCGAGGAGGGCTTCACGTCGGACTCCGCGCTGCTCTACCACGCCGGCATCCCCTCGGCGCTGGTCGACGCCCGGCCCTGGGAGCTCCCCGACCAGGCGCTCACGCCCAACGCCCCGCTGGTCCCGCGGCACCTGAAGCTGCACGACCTGTTCCCGGGTGAGGAGCACAAGGCCGTCGACGCGGTCACCGGACGCCGGCTGGTGCTGGGCAACGCCGACGTCCGGATCTCCTACGCGGTGTCGTCGCTGACCAGCCCCTACTACCGCAACGCCACCGGGGACGAGTGCGTCTACGTCGAGCGCGGCGCCGCAAGAGTGGAGACCACCTTCGGCGCGCTGGAGGTCGGCCAGGGCGACTACGTGATCATCCCGCGGGCCACCACCCACCGCTGGGTGCCCACCGGTGGCGAGCCGCTGCGCACCTACGCCATCGAGGCCAACTCCCACATCGCCCCGCCCAAGCGGTACCTGTCGAAGTACGGGCAGTTCCTCGAGCACGCGCCCTACTGCGAGCGGGACCTGCGCGCCCCGGCGGAGCCGCTGACCGTCGAGGGCACCGACGTGGAGGTCTACGTCAAGCACCGCGGCACCGGCCCCGGCGGGCTGACCGGCACCGTGCACGTGACCCCTGAGCACCCCTTCGACGTCGTCGGCTGGGACGGCTGCCTGTACCCCTACGCCTTCAACGTCGCCGACTACGAGCCGATCACCGGCCGGGTCCACCAGCCGCCGCCGGTGCACCAGGTGTTCGAGGGCAGCAACTTCGTCATCTGCAACTTCGTCCCGCGCAAGGTCGACTACCACCCGCTGGCGGTCCCGGTGCCCTACTACCACTCCAACGTCGACTCCGACGAGATCATGTTCTACGTCGACGGGGACTACGAGGCCCGGAAGGGCTCCGGAATCGGCAAGGGCTCCATCTCCGTCCACCCCGGCGGGCACTCCCACGGCCCGCAGCCCGGCGCGGTGGAGCGGTCGCTGGGGGCCGAGTCCTTCGACGAGCTGGCCGTCATGGTCGACACCTTCCGCCCCCTCGACCTCGGTGAGGGCGGCGTCGCGGTCGACGACGGCAGGTACGCCTGGTCCTGGTCGGGCCGGGGACCGTCGGTATGAGCGCGCTGTTCGAGGGTTGTTCGACGACGCCGCGCTGTTCCCACCCGGCGACGCGCCGATGGCGGCCGCGGTGCCCGCCCACCGGGAGCTGTGCTCGCGGCTGGGCGGGCTGGTCGGCCCGTTCGTCGTCCCGGCAGCCCGGCTGGCGGAGCTGGCCGGGCACCTGCCCGACGGCGCCCCGATCGGGATCTCGGTGATCGCCGGCGCCGCCGAGCTGCCCGCGGTGGTCGACCGGGTGACCGCCGACCCGCGCCTGACCCTCGCCGCGGTGGAGGTGCCGGTCGTGGCCGACGCCGCGGCCGCCCGGCAGCTGACCCGGGTGCTGGCCGCCGTCCTCCCCGCCGGCGTCCCGGCGGCCGTGGAGCTGCCCCGGACCGGCACCCGGGACGACGTCCTGGACGTGCTCGCGGCCGCCGGGCTCCGGGCCAAGCTGCGCACCGGCGGGCTGCGCGCCGAGCTGTTCCCCTCCGTCGAGGAGCTGGCCGAGACCTTGTCCGCCTGCACCACGCGGGGAGTGCCGGTCAAGTGCACCGCCGGGCTGCACGCCGCCGTCCGGCACACCGACCCGGCCACCGGCTTCCCTCACCACGGCTTCCTCAACCTGCTGGTCGCCGTCGACGCGCTCACCTCGGACACGCCGGCCCTCGCCGCGCTCCAGGAGGAGGACGGCGCGGAACTCGCCGCGATCGTCCGCCACTGGTCCCCCGAACGCGTCGCCCGGGTCCGGTCGGCGTACACCTCCTTCGGCACGTGCAGCGTCCTCGAGCCGGTCGACGACCTGGTCGCGCTCGGCCTGCTCCCCGCCCCAGAGCGGGTCCCCGCGTGAGCTGGCCCGACCTCCCCGCCGGCACCGGCTTCGGGCTGGCCAACCTCCCTTACGGCGTCTTCTCCACGCCCGGGACGGCACCCCGCACCGGGGTCGCAGTCGGCGACGCCGTGCTCGACCTGGCCGCCGCGTCCGGGGACCCGGTGCACGCCACCGGGTCACTCAACGGGTTCCTGGCCCAGGGCCCGGCGGCCTGGGCGGCGCTCCGGCAGCGCCTGCAGGAGTGGTTCACCGACGAGGCGCACCGCAGCAGGGTCGAGCCGCACCTCCTCCCCCGCCGCGACGTCTCGCTCCACCTGCCGGTGCAGGTCGCCGACTACGTGGACTTCTACAGCTCCCGGCACCACGCGGAGAACCTCGGCCGGATGTTCCGGCCGGACTCGCCGCCGCTGACGCCGAACTGGCAGCACCTGCCGATCGGCTACCACGGCCGGTCCGGCACCGTGGCCGTCTCCGGCACCCC
Organism: Geodermatophilaceae bacterium URHA0031; assembly: GCA_000620205.1. Taxonomy (GTDB): domain Bacteria; phylum Actinomycetota; class Actinomycetes; order Mycobacteriales; family Geodermatophilaceae; genus Modestobacter. Next base: position 216,398 of record JHVP01000005.1, read on the forward strand.
GGTCGTCCGCCCGTGCGGGCAGCGCAAGGCCCCGGCCGACGACGCCCCGACCTTCGGCCCGTCCCTGCGGCTGGACATCGAGGCGGAGGTCGGCTTCGTGGTCGGGGTCGGGTCGGAGCTCGGCACCCCGGTCCCGCTGGCGGACCTCACCGAGCACGTGTTCGGCGTGTGCCTGGTCAACGACTGGTCCGCCCGCGACCTGCAGTCCTGGGAGTACGTCCCGCTGGGCCCCTTCCTCGGCAAGTCGTTCCTCACCTCGGTCTCCCCCTGGGTGGTGCCGCTCGCCGCGCTGGAGCACGCCCGGGTCCACCCACCGGCCCGCGACGTCCCCGTGCTGCCCTACCTCGACGACACCGACCACCCGTGGGGCCTGGACATCGCGCTCGAGGTCCGGCTCAACGGCGAGCTGCTCAGCTCCCCGCCGTTCCGGGAGATGTACTGGACGGCGGCCCAGCAGCTGGCGCACCTGACGGTCAACGGGGCCTCGCTGCGCACCGGCGACCTGTTCGCCTCCGGCACCGTCTCCGGACCGGGCAGGGACCAGCGCGGCTCCTTCATCGAGCTGTCCTGGGGCGGTCGCGAGCCGGTCCGCCTCGCCGACGGCAGCACCCGCACCTTCCTCGAGGACGGCGACGTCGTGACCCTCACCGCCAGCGCGCCCGGCCCGGACGGCACCCGCATCGACTTCGGCGAGGTGACCGGCCGTGTCGAGCCCGCGCGGTGACGGCGGAGGGTCCCGGGCGGCCGCGGCGGCTGACCGAGGAGGACGGGGAGGGACGGCCACGGCGGCGGAGGACGGCGCGGGTCCTCCGCAGTCGCAGACGCTGGACCGCGGGATCCGCGTCCTCGAGCACCTCGCGTCGGCGGGCGGGCCGCAGCCGGTGGCCGAGATCGGCAGGGCGCTGGGGCTGCACCGCTCCATCACCTACCGGCTGCTCCGCACGCTGGAGGACCACCAGCTGGTCGAGCGCGACCGGCTGGGCCACTACGGCCTGGGGCTCGGCATCGCGGCGCTGTCCCGGGGCGTGCGCACCGACCTCAACGCCGCGGCCCTGCCGCGGCTGACCGGACTGGCGACCGAGCTGGGCATGACTGCCTTCCTCGTGGTGCGCGCCGGCGACGAGGCCGTGACGATCACCAGCGTCGAGCCGCAGGACACCCCGGCGCACGTCACCTACCGGCCCGGCACCCGGCACCCGGTCGGCCGCGGGGCACCCGGACTGGCCCTGCTGATGCCCGAGCCCCCGACCGCGGAGGACCGCCCGGCCCTCCGCGAGGCCCGGCGGACCGGCTGGGCCAGCTCGCACGGCGAGGTCATCCCCGGAATCCGGTCGATCGCCGCGCCGGTGACCGGCCCGGACGGCGGTGCCCGCGCCGCCCTGGCCGTGGTCTTCGTCGACCAGCACGCCGACGTCGACCACATCGGGCAGGCCGTGACCTCCGCTGCCGAGAAGGTCGCCGCCGGCCTGCGGTAACGGGTGGGTGCGGTCCGGCTCTGCCGGGATGCTCCTATGGATCGTCAAGTGGTCCGGGCCGGTGCTGGTGAGGTGAGCAGGTAGTAGAGCTCGCGGGCGATCAGGCGCTTGAGGCAGCGGATGATGTCCTTCTTGGAAAGGCCTTCGGTGGTGCGTCGCTGGACGTAGGCCTGGGTCCGGGGGTCCCAGCGCATCCGGCAGAGCACGACGCGGTAGATGGCGGCGTTGGCCTGCCGGTCACCGCCTCGGTTGAGCCGGTGGCGGTGGGTGCGTCCGGAGGAGGCCGGGATCGGGGAGACGCCGCAGAGGGCGGCGAAGGCCGCCTCCGAGCGCAGCCGGTCCGGGTTGTCCCCGGCGGTGGCCAGCAGTTGACCGGCGACGTCGGTGCCGACCCCGTTCGCTGCGGTGAGGGCGGGGTTGATCTGTGCGACCAGCGGTGCGAGCAGCGTGTCGAGCTCGTCGATCTCGGTGCTGAGCTGCGCATGGCGGTGGGCAAGGGCGCGCAGGGCGGTCTTGGTGGCCTGAAGGGGATCGGTGATCGCTGTCAGGTCCGGGCGCAGCGCCGCGCAGGTGGTCAGCAGTCGACGGGTGGTGAGCGTCCGCAGCTGGCCGCGCAGCGGCTCGGGTGCGGTGATCACCAGCGATCGCAGCTGGGTCTGGGCCTCGGCACGAGCGGCAATCGCGCTGCGCCGGGCCACCCGCAGCGCGCGGAGGGCCTCGACCGGGCCGGTGCGGGTCTTGGGGGTGCCGGTCGCTCGACCGGTCAACGCGGCGCGGGCGGCGGCCTCGGCGTCGATCGGGTCGGACTTGCCGGCGAAGCGGCGGGTCTTGCGATCGGGGCGGTCGACCTCGACCAGCTCGATGTCTGCGGCGGTCAGGGAGCGGGCGAGGCCGGCGCCGTAGACGCCGGTGCCCTCCACGCCGACCCGCTGGACCCGGCCGTGCGCGGCCAGCCAGTCGGCCAACTGGCCGTAGCCGGCCGGGGTGGCGGGGAACTGCCGGTGGGCCAGCAGCCGCCCGGCGGCGTCGATGACCGCGGCGGTGTGGGTGTCGGCATGGGTGTCCACCCCGCCGAACACCGGCTGGGCAGCAGTCGACGGGTCTGCGATCGTGGTCATCGCCGTCCTCTTCACTCGATCGGTCAGGGCGGCACGCACCGCCGAGCGAGCGGACAAGACAGTGACGGGTGCTTGCTGGCACAAGCTCCTATGAGGTCACGGACCCTCGACCGGTGAATGCAGCGAGCCCCGCAGCGGACTGAACCGACAGATCCCTTTGAAGACCCTGGGTCAGTCAGGTGGTGAGTCAGGAACGACCGCTGCGGGGCTCGCCCACATCCTCACTGTCAGGCGGCGACGGGCCGGGGTTGCGGCCGTGCGGGTGCTCCCACGGCCGGGCCGGCTGCCGTCTCCTCGACCAGCCGCACGATCGTCGCCGGCCGGTCGGACTGCGGCGCGTGCCCGGCCCACAGCAGCGGGACGAACCGGGACGCCGGGATCCACGGCAGGTACCGCACGGTCTGGCCGGAGGCGATCCAGTCCGCCACGCCCTGGACCAGCGTGACGGGGCAGTCGATGCGGTCCAGGCCGCGCGGGACGTCGAGCAGCAGCGCCCACACGAGGACGCGCCAGAAGTCCCGGGAGTCGGCGAACCCCTCGCGCGCGCCGATGGCCTCCTCCGCCGAGGTGCTCCACGGGCGAGCCTTCAGCGGCCCGAGCAGCGCGGCCCGGCCGACCGCCGACCGGGACAGCGGCGCGATCAGCGGTTGCGCCGTCCGCAGGAACACCCGGGCGGCGGCCATGCCCAGCCCCTGGACGATCCGCTCCGGCGGCAGGTTGAGCCCGGACGGCGCGATCGCGACCACCGAGCGGGCCCGGCCGCGGCGGGCCAGTTCCAGCGCGATCCGGGCGCCGAGGGAGTTGCCGAGCACGTGCACCCGGCCGATCCGCTCCGCGTCGAGGGTGCGCTCGACCGCGTCGGTGAGGGCGGCGACGGTGGGGCGCTGCTCGAGGTGCGCCGACGAGCGGACGCCGGGCAGGTCGACGATGAGCACGTCGAAGCGCGCGCGCAGCTCGGGGAGGACGGCGGTGAAGTCCCGGCCGGACGTGCCCATGCCGTGCAGGAGCAGGAGCGGCTCGCCGGAGCCGGAGCGGGTCAGGGACAGCGGTGCGGTCACTGCCGACGACTACCCACGGGCGGCCGGTGGGAGGCCGTGACCTCGGCCACCGGAGCGGCTACCGTCGTGCCATCGAGTGACGCGTGTCACAAGGAGGCCGCCGTGACGAGTACGACGTCGACACCGCGCGACAGCCGGTCCGGGGCACCGCGGCCCGCGGCCGGGCCGCCGCTGCCCGCGGACGAGCACGAGGCGCTGGCCTCGGTCGAGAGCGCCGAACCGGTCGGCGTCCCCTCCTCGCGGGGCATGGCCCGGGCCGTCCTCTCCACCCTCGCCCAGCCGGGACCCCTCGCCAGGGAGGCCGGCCGCCTCGGGCGGAACACGGTGCGCATCCTGCGCGGCACCGACGAGATCGTGCCCTCCCCCCGGGACAAGCGCTTCGCCGATCCGGCGTGGTCGACCAACCCCGCCTACCGCCGGCTGGCCCAGTCCTACCTCGCGGTGACCGGGTCGGTGAACGCCCTCGTCGAGGCCTACGAGGCCCGGGGGGCGGACTGGCGCGAGGTGGAGCAGGCGCGCTTCGTCATCAACGCGTTCACCAGTGCCCTGGCACCGACCAACACCCTGCTCGGCAACCCGGCCGCCGTGAAGCGCGCCTTCGACACCGGCGGGCGCAGCGTCCTGCGCGGCATGGGCCACCTGCTCTCCGACCTCCGGCACAACGGCGGCCTGCCCACCCAGACCGACCGCAGCGCCTTCACCGTCGGCACCGACCTCGGGATCTCCCCCGGCGCGGTCGTCCACCGCGACGAGGTCATCGAGCTCATCCAGTACACGCCGAGCACGCCGCACGTCCGGCAGCGACCGGTGCTGATCGTCCCGCCCCCGATCGGCCGCTTCTACTTCCTGGACCTGCGCCCCGGGCGCAGCCTCGTCGAGTACGCCGTGAGCCGCGGCCTGCAGGTGTTCATGATCAGCTGGCGCAACCCGACCAAGGAGGAGTCGGACTGGGACCTGGACACCTACGCCCAGCGCGTCGTCGACGCGGTCGGCGTGGCGTCGGAGATCACCGGCTCCCCGGACGTGACGACCCTCGGCCTCTGCGCCGGTGGTCAGGTGATGACGACGGCGCTGAACCACATGGCCGCGACCGGCGACGACCGGGTGCAGGCCGCCGGCTACGCGGTCACCCTGCTGGACTTCGCCAACCGGGCGCCGCTCGGCGCCTTCTCCGGCCCCCGGCTGCTGGAGCTCGCCCGCCGGAACTCGCGCCGGCGCGGGGTCATCAGCGCCCGCGAGATGGGCGCCGTGTTCAGCTGGATGCGCCCTGACGACCTGATCTTCAACTACCTGGTCAACCAGTGGCTGATGGGCGAGGACCCGCCGGCGTTCGACATCCTCGCCTGGAACGCCGACGGCACCAACCTGCCGGCCCGTCTGCACGAGCAGTTCCTGGAGATCTTCGGCAACAACGCGCTGGTCCGGGCCGGGGCGATGCGCGTGCTCGGCAGCCCGGTGCACCTGAGCCGGATCACCGTGCCCACCTTCGTGACCGGCGCACTGACCGACCACCTCACCCCCTGGGACGGCTGCTACCGGACGACCCAGCTGCTGTCCGGGCCGAGCACCTTCGTGCTCAGCTACAGCGGCCACATCCAGAGCCTGGTCAACCCGCCGGGCAACCCGAAGGCCCACTACTGGACCGGCGGGGAGCCTGGCCCGGACCCTCATGCGTGGCGCGCGTCGGCCGAGCGGCACACCGGCAGCTGGTGGGAGCCCTGGGCGGAGTGGATGCTCGAGCGGTCCGGCGACGAGGTCCCCGCACCGGCGGCACGGGGCAGCGCGGACCACCCACCGCTGGAGCCGGCTCCCGGCTCGTACGTCCGCGAGCGCCGGCCGGCCTGACCGGTCAGGAGGCGGGCAGCATCCGCCGCAGCTCCGCGAGCAGCACCGCCGGGTACTGCAGCGGCAGGAAGTGGGTGCCCGGCAGCTCGCGCAGCCGGGCGCTCGGCCGGCTGCCCGCCGCGCGGCGGACGTCGGCGACGTCGACCAGCGAGTCGTAGCGGCCCGCCACGAAGGTGACCGGGCCGCGCACCCGCGAGATGTCCAGCGGTGCGTGCTCGGCGATCGCCAGCGCCAGGTGCCGGAACCAGCGCCAGTCGTGGCGGGAGAACTCCTGCAGCACCGCACGCAGCGCGCCCGGGTGCGCCATCTCGCTGGCGGGCCCCCGCAGGGCGCCGGGCGACAGCAGCTCGGGCCACGGCGGCAGGCTCGCCGCGATCGGCGGCAGCATCGGCCCGATGGCGAGCAGCAGGGCACTGCTCCACCGGCCGACCGGGGCACGCAGCCGGCGGGGCACCCCGTAGGGGGCGAACAGCGAGGAGAAGGAGCCGCCCGGCACGCCGGCGACCGCGAGCACGCCCAGCACCCGCTCCGGGTCCTGCAGGGCGAGCTCGAAGGCCACGTTGACCCCCAGCGACCAGCCGACCACGGTCGCGGCCGGGACGTCGAAGGCGTCGAGCACCGCGCGGGCGTCGTCGGCGTGGTCCTCGACGCGGACCCGCGCCGGGTCGGCCGGCCGCGCCGACCCGGTCAGCCCGCGGTAGGACCAGCTGAGCACCCGCCAGTCGCTGGACCGGGCCGCCAGCCCCGGCCAGGCCGCCTCGGGGGCGCCCAGCCCGTTGCACAGCAGCACCGGTGGCCCGGTCCCGTCGTTGCACCAGGCGCGCAGGGCGGTGCCGTCCGCGCCGCGCACCGTCCGGGTGCTCAGGTGAACGCCTCGCGCAGCTGCTCCGACGCCGGCTGGGGCTCGGTGTCCGGCAGGGCCGGCGCCTCCGCCGCGACGCCGGCGGCGTGGGCGTCCTGGACGTCGACGACCGCCGGGTCGACCCGCATCACCGCGTAGCCCGCCACCGCGCCGGCACCGAAGCCCGGCGCGAAGACCCGGACCGGGGCGGTGATCACGCCGTCCCGGACCGCGTCGTGGATCGCCAGCGGGATGCTCGCCGACGACGCGTTGCCCGTCGTCTCGATGTTGAAGTACAGCTGGTCGGCACTGAGGCCGGCCCGCTCGGCCAGCTGCAGCACCATCGTCTTGTTGGCCTGGTGCGGGACGATCAGGTCGATGCTGTCCAGCACGGAACCGGCCGCGCCGTCGGGGGCGGGCAACGCCCCGATCTCCTCGATCATCTGCGCGAGGTAGCGGCCGGCCAGCGCCTTCACCTGCGGGCCGAACACGGTGATGTTGTTGTCGAACTCGGGGTTGGGCCAGATGATCGAGTTCACCTCGCTCGCCGGGCCGCTGGCGTAGGTCTGCAGGTAGTCGAAGTCGCTGCCCTGCCCCTCGCCGGCCACGCCCACGATCATCGCGGCCGCGCCGTCGGCGAACAGCATCCGCGACGGGCGGACGTTGCCGATCTTGTCCGAGAACTTCTCGGCGCAGACCACCAGCACCGGCCGCTCCACCTCCTGCAGCAGCCGGACCGCCTCGGCCAGCCCGTAGGGCATCCCGGCGCAGGCGGCGACCAGGTCGTAGGCGGCGTGGGTCTGGTGGATGCCGAGCTGGCCGCAGATGTAGGTGGCCAGCGACGGGATCAGCCGGGAGCTGGTGCAGGTGCACACCACCACGCCGCCGATCTCCTCCGGCCCGCGCCCGGCCTTATCCAGCGCGGCCTCCGCCGCCTGCAGCGCCAGCTCCTCCAGGCTCAGCGAGGTGTACCGGCGCTCCTCCACACCGGTCTTCTCCTGGATCTCCGCAGCGCTCATCGGTGACCAGTTGTAGGCGGAGTTGCGCACCACGTCGTCGTTGGTGCACACCTGGTCGCCGTGCACGGCGACCAGGCACTCCAGCCGCGGCATCACGGTGAACGCGCGGCGCACGTCCACCGCCGGGAACGGCCGGACCGGCTGCCGCGACTCGCGCGGGGCCGGCGCCTGCCGGGGCGTGGCGCCGGCGGCCAACCGGCGCAGGAAGTCCCGCACCTCGCGGTCACGGGGGTGGAAGGCGACCACGTAGTCGTCGTCGGAGAGCTGGTCGGCCCGGGCCAGCTCCACCACGGCCCGGTCCCACGGGTACTGGTTGTGCAGGACCATCGCCCAGCGGTGCAGCGCCTCCAGCTCGGGCACGTCCTCCCGGCAGTCGAGGATGTCGTCGTACTCGTACACCGGGTAGTCCGGGTCGTAGCGCGGCAGCCGGAAGGTGAGGTTGCCCGGCTCCGCGAGGAACTCCGCCACCGTCGGCTTGACGGCCGGCAGGGTCGTCGCGTGGTTCCGGCGGTTGCCGAACACGTCGAACAGGACGTCGAAGACCCGGTCCTCGACCTCGGCGTCCCACCGGGCGGGCAGCGTCGGGTAGGCCTGCTCGACCGCGGCGACCTTGGTCTCCCCGTCCTCCCACGGCTCCAGCACGGGCAGGAACACGTCGGAGCGGGTCCGCGGCAGGTCCGCCCACCGGGTCGGCCGCTTGTCGTACATGGTGATCGAGAAGCGGTTGGCCCAGAACAGGTTGAGCGCGATGTCCCGCATCAGGGCGTACCGGTCGTCGTAGCCGGAGGTCCGGATCCGCTCCAGGATGTCGGTCCCGCTCGGCGCCTTGGTCTCGAAGTCGCGGCGGATCACGGTGTCCAGCTGGTCCAGCGACTCCATCGTCGAGAAGTCCAGCTGCGGCATGATGCTCGAGGGGAAGACCAGCCGACCGTGTCGGTTCAGCACGAAGGCGTTCACGGGGTTCCTCTCTGACGTTCCTGTCGTCGCTGCAGACCCGGGTCAGCCTGCGCGCTGCATGCCCCGCTCGACGGCCGCGATGAGCCGCGGGCGCAGCTCGGCGGCGGGGACGATGTCGTGGACCGAGCCCATCCGGCGGGCCCGTCCGATGTCGTGCACGGCCTCGAACTCCGCGGCCACCTCGCCCAGCTTCTCCGACCGGACGCTGCTGCGGAGGGTCGCCAGCTCGACCCGCAGGTGGGCCGCCTCGGTGCCGTCGGCCGCGGCGACCGCGGCCTCCAGCTCGCGCACCCGCGGATCGGCGGCGGTGCGCTTGTCGACCTCGCGGGTGAAGACGACGGCGGCGGCGGGCGCCCCGCCCAGCACCGAGGCGTAGGAGCCCTCGACGGCCAGGACCTCCATGCCCTCGTTGAGCACGCCGGAGAACACCACGAACGCACCGCCGTGGTAGCGGGAGACGACGCAGAACACGATCGGGCCGTCGAAGTTGGTGATCGCCCGGCCGATCTCCGCGCCGTACTCCAGCTGCAGTGCGCGCAGCGACTCCGGTGACCCGTCGAAGCCGGAGAGGTTGGCCAGCACGACCAGCGGCCGGTTCCCGCTGGCCGCGTTGATCGCCCGCGCGGTCTTCTTCGACGAGCGCGGGAACAGCGTGCCCGCCGTCCACTGGTCCGGGCCGTCGGCCGGGTGGCTGCCGCGACGCGGGACCGGCCGGGACTCGATCCCGATCAGCGCGACCGGGTGCCCACCCAGGTGCGCGTCGACGACGACCGACGTGTCGGCGTCGGCCATGCCGGCCCACCGCTCCAGGACGGCGTGGTCCTGGTCGGTGACCGCGCGCATCAGGGTGCGGATGTCGAACGGCTTCTTCCGCTCGGGGTTCGCGGTCGCCGAGAAGATGTCACCGACGGTGGTGAAGTCGCTGGCCGGGTGCTCGTGCGGGAAGGACCGCACGTCCCGGTCCCGCGGGTCGCCGGTCCCCGCCGGCCGGGCCCAGCGCTCCCCCGGAGCCACGTAGGTGTGCTCGTAGTGCTGGAAGAGCAGCTCGCAGGCGGCGGTGAGGTTGGGCGCCCAGTACTGGGCCTGCCCGTTGGGGCCCATCACCCGGTCGTAGCCGCCGATGCCGAAGTTGTCCTCCGCCGACACCCCGCCGGAGTAGTCCAGGGAGTGCTTGCCGGTGAGCACCATCGCGCTGTCCGGGGTCATGACCAGGATGCCCCTGGTGTGCATGAGCATCGTGGCCTCGGCGTTCCAGTACGGCTGCGCCCCCACGTTGATGCCCGCGACGACGACGTTGACCTCCCCGCCGGCCTGGGTGAACGTGATGATGCGGCGCAGCGCCCGGGAGACCCAGTCCATGTTCTCGGTGCCGCTGTCCATCGAGATGCGCGCCCCGGAGGACAGCGCGAACCACTCGACCGGGATGCCACGCTGCTCGGCGAGGTCGAGGGCGGCGACGACCCGCGCGCACTCCGGCTCGGCGACGGTGCCCAGCGCCTTGGTCGGGTCACCGAACAGCACCACCCGGGTCATCCCCTCCGGATGGCGCTCGGTGGGCGTGCTGACGACGCCGGCGATGATCCCGGCCGTGTTGCGCCCGGCCGGCCGGTCGACGGGTGCCAGCCGGCCCTGCTCGTCGAGGTCGTGCTCCACGAACGTGCCACCGGGACCGGCCAGCAGCGGGGCGAGCTCGTAGGGGTAGATCGCGCCGCGGGCGCGCGAGCTGAGCACCTTCTCGGCGTAGTCGTCCAGGGTGCGCAGGGGCTCGGTCGGCCGGTCGGTCACCTCCATCCGGACCCCGGTCCCCGGCCGGTAGGAGAAGCGCAGCGCCACCTCGCGCGGCGGTCCGCCCGCCTCGTCCTGCAGCCGGGCAAGCAGCACGATCTGGTCGACACCGGAGCCGACCGTCAGCGGCGCGGCCATCCGGGCGAAGGTGGCCACCTCCGACAGCGGCACCTCGATCGACGGCCACGCGTACAGGTGGATCCGGTTGTGCTCCAGCGGGCGCCGCGCGCGTCGCTGCGCCTGCCCGCGCCGGAGCCCGTCGAGGCAGGAGGTCAGCAGCCGCTCGATGGTCGGGAAGCCGACGATCTCCCCGGCCTCGTCGCGGAGCGGGGTCAGGTCCCGCACCTCGGCCATGGCGATGAGGCGCTCGTCGTTCGGGTTGTCCTTGGCGACGACGTGCAGGAGGTAGGTGTCCTCCGCCGAGGGCAGCCGCCGCCCGTCGAAGTCCTTGAGCCGCCAGAGGTCGAGCCGCTGCGCGGTCAGCGGGTGCAGCCCGCGGATGATCCGCTCCTCGGCCAGGCCGTCGGGGGCCGGCCGGAAGGTGACCGTGTCGACGTCGCCGTCCGGCGTGGTCACGGTGGCCGTCACCCGGCGGAGCGCCGGCACCGGCGCCAGCTCGGCGACCAGCCGCTGCAGCTGCGCGGCCATCTCGTCGGGGTCGGCCGGGCGGTCCGGCCAGGACAGGTAGAGGTCCACGAGCAGGGTCTGCGGGTCGGCCACGTCGGCGGCGAGCCGGCGCACCTCGGCCAGCGCGGCGGGGAGGTCGGGCATCCGCACCATCAGGGCGAGCAGGTGCAGCCCGGTGCCCCGCAGGTCGTAGTCGGCGGTGACCGCGGAGTTGCCGCCCAGCACCGACGGCCGCACGTCCTGCAGGCTGCGGCTGCGGTAGTAGCGGCGGGTGAGGACCTCCACGATCGGGTCCGGCGTGCTGGTCGGACGGTCGAAGCGCTGCGCCAGCAGCCGGACCAGCGGTTCGGGGCTGGCGACCAGGGCCTCGATCCGGGCCACGTCGTCGCTGGTGCCCCCGTGCGCGTCGGCGGTGTCGAGTTCGGTCAGCAGCCGCTCCGCCTGGTCGAGCACCTCCTGCCGGGCCTGCTGGACCACCGGCTCCTCGAAGTGGCGGTACCGCACGGCGCGGGCGAGGTCACCGGCCGACGGGTAGCGCAGCTGCGTCGCCACGACGAGCCGGTCGAGGACCTCGGCCACCTCCGACCGCGCGGCGTCCGACGTCGGGAGGCCGGTGGTCAGCCAGCGGTCCAGCAGGGCCAGCACGGCGGGCAGCTGGTCACCGGTGCGCTGCTGGGCCAGGAAGACCCGGTACACCGCGTCCTCGAGGGCCGGGCCCGGCTCCAGGTCGTCGGCGACACCGTAGTGCGCGAGCGCCCGGCAGAGCCGCACCCGGAAGCTGTCCGGCAGGCCCTCCCGGTCGACGTCGAGCGAGTGCAGGTAGGCGTGGAAGTACTCCCGCGGGCTGTGGACCTGCTGGTCGGCCTCCTCCTCCTCGCTGGCGGGGCGGTTGCGGGACAGCTCGCACAGGTCGGCGAAGGTGGTGAGCACCGCGAGCTCGGCCTGCAGCAGCTCCGGGTCGTCGCCCGGGAGCTCGGCCCGTGCGCTGCGGTAGCCCGCCACCAGGTCCCCGGCGTGGCCCGCGCCGATGTCGTACCCGGTGATCAGCGACCGGAGCTCCGCCAGCAGCGACAGCGCCACCTCGCGCGGCTCGCCCGCGGCCGTGCCGGCGTCCGCGGGGAGCGCGACACGCTCGCCGGACGCCTCCTCGACGTCGCCGCCGGCCCGGTCGACGGTGAGCAGCGGCGCACCGGCGTCGACCTGGGCGTTGGCGGCGGCGCGCACCTCCCGCACCCGGCCGGCGAACGGCGCCCGGACCGCCGTCTCCATCTTCATGCTCTCCAGGACCAGCAGCGTCTGACCGGCCTGGACCTCCTGCCCGGCGGTGGCCCGCACCGCCACGACCACCGCGGGTGCCGGCGCGCGCACCACGCCCCCTACGTCGGTCGCGATCCGGTGGGTGACGCCGTCGACCTCGACGAGGTGGGACCCGGTGCCCTCGACCGCGACGACCGCGAACCGGTCCTCCCCCACCGCCAGCCGGCTCTCCAGCGCGCTAAGCCGGTCCACGTCGACGTCGGCGGACCGGCCGTCGAGCTCGACCCGGTAGCGGTCCGGCCCCACCCTCGCCACGCCCAGCCGGTAGGCCTGCCCCCGGTACCCCAGCTCCACGACCCGCCCCACCTCGTGCGGGGCCCGCGGCCGCCCGCCCCGCGCGGAGGCGAGGAACGCGGTCCGCTCCCGGGCCTCTTCCGCGTCCGCGACGTCGATGGCCACCCGGACCAGGGCCACCCAGGCGTTGCCGGCGGTCTCGGCGCGGCTCCCGGTGCCCGCGCGGTCCAGCCAGCCGGTGTCGGCGGTCCCGCCCACCACCTCGGGCCGGTCCAGCAGGTCGAGCAGGAAGGACTTCGTGGTGGTGCCCCCGCGCAGCACGACGGTGGTCTCCCGCAGCGCGCACCGCAGCCGGGCGAGCGCCTCCGGGCGGTCCCGGCCCCAGGCGATGACCTTGGCGATCATCGAGTCGTAGAGCGGCGGGATGACGTCGCCGACGCCGATCCCGGTGTCCACGCGGACCCCCGGGCCGGTCGGCAGCCGCATGAGCACGACCTGGCCGGGGGCGGGGGCGAAGCCCTGCTCGGCGTCCTCCGCGTTCAGCCGGGCCTCGATCGCGTGGCCGGACCGGGCGGGTGGGTCGCCCTCGAGCCGCCCGCCGGCCGCCACGTGCAGCTGGAGCTTCACGATGTCCAGGCCGGTGGTCTCCTCGGTGACGGGGTGCTCCACCTGCAGCCGGGTGTTCACCTCCAGGAAGGTGAACAGCTCCTCCTCCGGCTGGTAGAGGAACTCGACGGTGCCCGCGCCGACGTAGCCGGCCGCCTTCACCAGCGCGATGGAGGACTCGCGCAGCGACCGGTCCTGCTCCGGGCTCAGCGCCGGTGAGCTGGACTCCTCCAGGACCTTCTGGTTGCGCCGCTGCACCGAGCAGTCGCGGACGCCGGGCGCCCAGACCGCGCCGTGCTGGTCGGCGATGACCTGCACCTCGACGTGCCGGCCGCCCTCCACCAGCCGCTCCATGAAGACGGTCGGGTCGCCGAAGGTGCGCCCGGCCTCCGCCTGCGTGCGGGTGAGCGCCTCCTCCAGCTCGGCCTCGGACCGGACGACCCGGATCCCCCGGCCACCGCCGCCGCTCCGGGACTTGACGATGAGCGGGTAGCCGATCGCCGCCGCGTGCCGCCGGCCGTCCTCGACCCCGGCCACCGGACCGCCGCTCCACGGCGCGACCGGCACCCCGGCCTGCTCCGCGAGCACCTTGGCCTCGATCTTGGCGCCGAGGAGCCGCATGGCCTCGGGCGGCGGCCCGATGAAGACGACGCCGAGCGAGGCGCACAGCTCGGCGAACGCCGGGTCCTCGGCGACGAAGCCCCAGCCCACCCAGGCGGCGTCGGCGCGGCTGGCGCGCAGCGCCCGGGCGAGCTCGTCGTGGTCCAGGTAGGGGTTGCCGGCCCCGGTCTCGCGCAGCAGCACGCCCTCGTCGGCGGCGCGGACGAACGTCGCCCGGCGTTCGGCGTCGGTGTGCAGGGCGATGACCCGGGTGCGCGTGCCGTGCTCGGCGTTGAGCTCGCGGACGGCACGGGTCAGGCGCATGGCCGGCTCGCCCCGGTTGATCACGGCAATACGGTCGAACACCCGGCACCTCTCCCTCTCGCTGGTCCCCCGGTCGTCGACGGGGGCGGACGACCGGGCCCTACATGTCCAGGCCGCCGTTGACCCCCCACACCTGGCCGGTGATGTAGGACGAGGCGTCGGCGGCCAGGAAGTGCACGACCCGGGCGACCTCGTCGGGCTGCCCGAGCCGGCCGAGCGGGATCTTCGCCCGCAACCCGGCGAGCACCTTGTCCGGTACGGCGTCCAGCATCTCGGTGGCGGTGTAGCCCGGGGTGACGGCGTTAACGGTGATGCCGATCCCGTCGGCGACGCCCGAGCGCTGCAGCTGCATGGCCGCTTCCCGGGCGAGGGTCTTGGTGAGCCCGAACAGCCCGGACTTGGCCGAGGCGTAGTTGACCTGCCCGATCCCACCGGTCTCGCCGATCACCGAGGAGATCATCACGATCCGCCCGCTGCCCCGCTCCAGCATGTGCACCAGCGCGGCCTGCGACAGGTAGAAGGCCCCGGACAGGTTGACGTCGATCACCCGGCGCCAGTCGTCGTCGACCATCTTCGCCACCGTCCGGTCGACGGTGATCCCGGCGTTGTTGACCAGGATGTCCAACCGGCCGTGCTGGTCGATGACCTCGGCGATGCACCGGCGGCAGTCGTCCGCCGAGCCGATGTCGCCACGGTGCAGCGACACCTTGCTGTCCGGGTAGGTGGCCGTGGTGTCCTGCGCGAACTTCTCGGCCGCCTCCTGGTTCCCGCTGTAGCCGGCCGCGACCTCGGCGCCCTGCGCGGCGAGGCTGCGGCAGATGGCCGCACCGATCCCCCGGGTTCCCCCCGTCACGAAGGCCACCCGACCGAGCAGCTTGTCGCCGGTCCTGGCCGTTCTCTCCTGCGTCTGTGTCACCGGGTCCTCCTCTGTAGAGGGGCGCGCACGCCTCGGTCCGGGACCGGAGCCGCTGCCCCTCTCGGGGACGCCGGCTCCGGCATCAGGTGCGGGGAAGCATCCTGCGGATGCGGCCCGGCTGCAAACCGGCAGCGTGCGGGACCGGTCGGCGCCGGGCACACCCGGCGGCCCGCCGGGGTCCCGGTCACGGCGCTCGCCGTCCCGGCTGGAGCGCGGGGCGGCGCTGTGCCACCTTCCGCATCAGTTCCGCGCCGGCCGCGGCGACGGGCGTCAGGTCGGCGGACTGCGCGGTCTCCCGGGTGGCGTCCGCCAGGATGAGCTCCGCCTGCTCACCGACTGCGGCCCACCGGGCCGGGTCGTCGGCCAGCACGGCGGCGCAGTCGTCGAGCAACCCGAGCAGCGCCAGGGAGACGGTCGGCTCGGCACAGCCGTAGCGGCGGATGAGTCCGCACATGGTCGCCAGGTAGTCGCCGAACCGCCGCCCGGGGAGGACGACCAGCCCCCTGCCGGCTGGATCTGCGGCCACCTCGTCGCCGAGCGGACGGACCGCGAGGGCTCGGAAGACCACCGAGAGGTGGTCGATCGCCTGGACCGCCGTGTAGGGGTCGTTCACCGCCGGGGACAGTGCCTTGCACGCCATGTCGACGAGTTGCCGCATGCCGAGCGCCGCGTCCTGGTGCGGGGTGCGCTCGGCACCGACCTGCACCGCGTGGGTCAGGCAACGCTGGAACACGACCGGGTCGGGTCCCAGCTCGTCCGGGGCCGGGGTCCACATCCAGGCGAGCGCGGTCCCGGCCACGACGTGGTCCCCGACCCACCGCGTGAGCCGGACGTGCACCCCGTGCCGGCTGGCCAACGGCAGCAGCAGCTCCGGACGCGCGGACTGCACGTACCCGGACGACGGGGCGGGCAGCGGCACCGCCCACCCGGGTGGGGTGGGCCCCAGGTCCTCGACAGCACCCAGCCGACCGTCCACCACGGCCAGGGTCTCCCGTTCGACCCGTTCGCCGATCGCGTCCACCTGGATGGAGTGGGCGAGGTGGTCCGCGAAGTACACCACCATGCCCAGGCTGGCGAACAGCAGCGCGATCGACCCGTTGACCGCCAACCTCGGGAACTCCGCGCCCCGCGCCCCGGCCGACTCCCCCACTGCGTAGAGACCTGCGACCGAGTACGCGAAGGTCGCGACGAAGGTGCTGAGCACGACCTGGGTCGGCCGATCCCGCAGGAAGCTCTGCAGCAGTCGTGGCGAGAACTGCGTCGAGGCCAGTTGCAGCGCGACCACCGTCAGGCCGAGCACCAGGGCGATCACCGTGACCACCGTGCCGGTCACCATGCTCAACAGGTTGCGCGCGTCATCGGCAGTGCCCTGGAACGCCAAGGCCGAGTCGGGGCGGACCTGGATGCGGGACAGGACGAACCCGACCACCAACGCGACCACGGAGCTCACACCGGGCAGCACCCACAGCGACCCCGCCGAGTACTCGCGGACCGCCTCTCGGCTCGTCATGTCGGTTCCTCCCGCGGCGCCGACCACCACGATGCCCGGGACACCGCGACCCGGGCCTCACCCCCGGGGGACGAGCCGGGCCCGACCATCCGCGCCGGGTGAGTGACGCAGTCCTGGCGGCCCCTAGCGTCACGGGCGGGGCACCGCGACGTCAGCGGATGGGAGCAGACCATGGACGTGACGGTCGAGAGCACGGAGCAGGTCGGTCAGGACGAACGCCGGGCCTCGACGCACGAGGCGCAGAGCGCTGCCGCGCCGTCGCCGTTCCCGCCGATCGCGGACTACGCCTTCCTGTCCAACTGCCACACCGGCGCGCTCGTCGCCCCGGACGGGGGCATCGGCTGGCTCTGCATCCCGCGGTTCGACTCACCCAGCGTCTTCGGCACGCTCCTGGACCGGCAGTCCGGCTACTTCCGGCTCGCCCCGTTCGGGATGAGCCACCCGACCGCGCGGACGTTCGAACCGGGCACGAACATCGTGGCCACCACCTGGCAGACGCCGACCGGCTGGATCGTGGTCCGGGACGCGCTGACCATGGGCCCCCGCGAGGAGGCGGACGCGGTCACCCCGCACACCCGGCCTCCGGCGGACGACGACGCCGATCACATGCTCTTGCGCACGGTCCGCTGCCTGGAGGGAACCGTCGAGGTCGAGCTGATCTGCGAGCCGGCCTTCGACTACGGCCGCACCCCGGCACGGTGGACGCTGGTGGGCGACGGTCGGCACGCCGCGGACGCGACCGGGGCGGACCAGACGATGCGGCTGCAGACCGACCTGTCCGTCGGGATCGAGGGGAACCGGGTCCGGGCCAGGCACGTGCTCCACGAGGGCGAGCAGGTGTACTGCTCGCTGTCCTGGGCGGAGGGCCTGGCCTCGGTGCAGGACGTCGAGGAGGCCACCGCGCGACTGGAGGCCACCACCCGCTACTGGCGCTCCTGGCTGGGCGGCGCCCGGCTGCCCGACCACCGCTGGCGGGAGCAGATCCAGCGCTCGGCGCTGGTCATCAAGGGCCTGACCTACATGCCGACCGGCGCAACGGTCGCCGCCCTGACCACGTCGCTGCCCGAGACGCCCGGCGGCGAGCGGAACTGGGACTACCGCTACACGTGGATGCGGGACACCACCTTCACCCTGCAGGCGCTGCACTACCTCCGGCTGGACTGGGAGGCCGACGAGTTCATGCAGTTCGTCGCGGACCTCGAGCCCAACGACGACGGGGCCCTGCAGATCATGTACGGGATCGACGGGCGGCGGGACCTCACCGAGTCCACGCGCGACGACCTGTCCGGGTACGCCGGCGCCCGGCCGGTGCGGATCGGCAACGGGGCGTTCGACCAACGCCAGAACGACGTGTTCGGCGCGGTGCTGGACTCCATCCTGCTGCACACCCGGCGCAGCCAGCGGCTGCCCCGTCGGCTGTGGGACATCGTCCGCACCCAGGCGGGTTGCGCCGAGCGGGTGTGGCGGGAGCCGGACCAGGGGATCTGGGAGGCCCGCGGCAAGCCGCAGCACTACGTGTCCTCCAAGCTGCTGTGCTGGGTGGCCCTGGACCGTGCCGCGAGACTCGCCGAGATCCGCAGCGACCCCGACCTCGCCACCCGGTGGCGCGGCGGGGCGGAGGAGATCAAGCAGGACATCCTCGCCCACGGCCTGACCGCCGACGGTGTGCTGCGGCAGCACTACGACACCGACTCGCTGGACGCCTCGACGCTGCTGGCCGCGCTGTTCGGGTTCCTGCCGCACGACGACGAGCGCCTGCACAGCAGCGTGCTCGCCATCGCCGACGAGCTGACCGAGGACGGCTTCGTCCTGCGGTACCGGACGGACGAGACCGACGACGGCCTGTCCGGCAAGGAGGGGTCCTTCCTCATCTGCTCCTTCTGGCTGGTCTCCGCGCTGGCGATCGTCGGTGAGGAGGACCGTGCGCGCGACCTCATGGAGCGGCTGCTCCGGGTCGCCTCACCGCTCGGGCTCTACGCGGAGGAGTTCGACGTCGAGACCGGCCGCCACCTGGGCAACTTCCCCCAGGCGTTCTCGCACCTCGCGCTGATCGAGGCGGCGGCGCGGATCGTCATCGCCGAGCAGCGCGACGAGCTCTTCTGACCGAGGGGGTCCAGCTCACTCCGGGAGACGCTCCGGCTGGACGGCGCTGAGCCCGCGCGGTGACCGCGCGTTCCGGCGGTGGATCGCCACCGCCGAGGCCGGGAACACCAGCACCGAGAGCACGCCCGCGCCGACCAGGGCGGCGGCGTTCTCCGGCAGCATGACCCCGGTCGCCAGGCCGATCGCGCTGAGCGCCACCAGCAGCGGCAGCGCGGTCGCGGCCAGGAACACCAGCTCCACCCGCTGCAGGAGCGGCAGCGTCGTGCGGTACACCAGCAGCGTGGGCAACCCACGGACGGCGAGCAGCAGGACGAAGAACAGCAGGAGCCGCCCCGGCGCCTCGAGGATCGAGCGCAGGTCCAGCCCCATCCCGGACGTCACGAAGAACAGCGGGATGAAGAAGCCGTAGCCGACGGCGTCCAGCTTCTCCTCCAGCGCGTGGACGTCACCGGGCGCCCAGCGGCGGAGCACGACCCCGGCGAGGAACGCGCCGAGGACGACGTCGAGGCCGAGGTCGTCGGCGACGACGAGCAGGAGCAGCAGCAGGGCGAGCGTCCAGCGCAGCGTGGCCTGCGCGGTGGCGTTCTCGCTCTCCCGGATGATCCGGGCGACCCGGCCGGGCACGACTCGGGGCGCCCAGGTGAGCAGCAGAGCGAGGACCCCGACGGAGCACAACGAGATCAGCCCGAGGAACCTGCCGTGCGCACCGAGGAAGATCGCGATCGCGACGACGGGCAGGAACTCGCCGACCGCACCTGCAGCGAGCACGTAGCGACCGAACGGGCCACCGAGCATGTCGTTGTCGCGCAGGATCGGGAGCAGGGTGCCCAGGGCCGTGGTGGTCAGGGCGAGCGCCACCGGCACGAACGCCCGCACCAGACCGGCGGCTTCGAGCAACCCGACGACGACCAGGGCGATGGCGACCGTGACGGCCCAACCGACCAGGGCGAGCCGACCGGCCTTCTGCCGGAACAGGGTCAGGTCCAGCTCGTAGCCCGCCAGCAGGAACAGGAAACCGAGCCCCACGTCGGCCAGCAGCCCGATGCTCGCCGGCTGCGCCCAGTCGAGGACCTGCGGCCCGATGACGACACCGCCGATGATCAGGACGACGACCTGGGGCACCCGCAGCCGGGCCAGCAGGCCGACGACGAGAGGCGCCAGCGCGGAGACCAGCGCGACCACGAAGAGGCTGCTGAGTGCCTGGGTGAGATCCTCCGCGGACACCGGTGTCAGCTCAACCGGTGGGCTCGTGCCACACGTCGCCCTGGGGCAGCAGCCGGTCGGCGTCCTCCGGGCCCCAGCTGCCCCGCGGGTACGACTGCACCGGGACCACGTCGCCGAGCACCGGATCGACGACCCGCCAGGCGGCCTCGACCGTCTGCTGCTGGGCGAACAGCCAGCGCTCCCCGGTCAGCGCGGCGCCGATCAGCCGGTCGTAGGGGCGTATGTCGGATCCCGGCTGCTGCGCGAAGGCCAGGTCCTCGGCCTCGGGGACCCACCCTGCGCCCGGCTTCTTGGCGTTGAGGGTGAGGCCGATCTGGGTCTCGGGCCAGATGCGGAAGCGGAGCATGTTGGCCTCCGTCGAGGTGTCGAGATCGAAGAAGCCGTGCGCTGGCCGGTGGAAGCGCACCACCACCTCGGTGGCGGTGACCGGCATGCACTTGCCGGCCCGGATGGCCACGTGGACGCCGTCCCAGCGTGGCGAGTCGATCGCGAGACGCACCGCCACGAAGGACTCGGTGGTGGACCCGGCGGCCACGCCGGCCACGTCGAGGTAGCCCTCGTACTGGCCCCGCACGGTGTCCTCGGGGGTCAGCGGCCGCAGCGCACGCAGCAGCTTCGCCTTCTCGTTGCGCCACTCGCCGTGCCCGCCGGACGCCGGTGGGTCGGCGAGCACGGTGGCCAGCACCTGGAGCATGTGGTTCTGCACGACGTCGCGGATGGCACCGGTCCGGTCGTAGAACCGACCCCGATCGGCCACGTCGAACGCCTCGGCCATCGTGATCTGCACGCTCGCGACGTACCTGTTGCTGAGCAGCGGCTCGATCATCGTGTTGGCGAACCGCGCCACCAGGACGTTGTTGAGCGGGTCCAGACCCAGCCAGTGGTCGACCCGGTAGATCGCGTCCTCCGGGAAGAACTCCAGCATCGTCGCGTTCAGTGCCCTGGCGCCCGCCAGGTCGTTCCCGAAGGGCTTCTCCACCATGACCCTGGCGCCCTCGGCCCGGCCGGCCGCCGCGATCCCCTCGGCGATGCGGCCGAACAGGGCCGGTGGGACCTCCAGGTAGAAGAGGGCGCGCCGACCGCTGCCCATCTCCTCGGACATCGCGGTGTAGGTCGCCGGGTCGTCGAGATCGCCGTCGACGTACCGCAGCAGTCCGAGCATCCGGCGCGCCGGCGCCAGGTCCGGGTCCATGCCGTTGTCCCGCAGGGACCGGGCCGCGTAGGCACGGAACTGGTCGAGGTCCCACCCGCTCTTGGCCACACCGACGATGGGGACGTCGATGACGCCCCGCTCCACCAGGCCGACCAGCGCCGGGAAGGTCTCCAGCTTGGCGAGGTCCCCCGTCGCCCCGAAGACGACCAGCGCGTCGACGCCGTCGGCGCTCATGGCACGTCCTCCCCTGCGCGGGAGGACGGCGGGGCGGACCCGGCCGTGGCGTCCCCGGACCGGCGCTGGGCGGGGGTGCCGCCACCTGCCGCGATGGCGATCACGTCCTGATGCCGATCATCGACATGACGCCCCCTGGCTGCTCCGCAACGGAACCACCCTCCTGCCAGCGGCGATGCCGGCGCACCACCCGGTAGGGGTGACGTCCCCCCGCAGTGCCGACCCGCCGCGGCGGGGAGGCCGACCTCCCCGCTCACCCGCCGGGGGCTCGGGTCCCGCGCGGCCGGAGCGACCCCGGACGTCCCGTGCCCCTGGGCGCAGGCCCGGGAGAGCGCAGGCCAGGAAGCAGGCGGCACCGAGCGACGTCGTCCAGTTGGCGGCCGCCAGGTCCAGCAGGGTGCCCGTGGACGGGACGAGGTGGCCCGCGACCGCGGCTGCGCCGAAGAGGATGCAGCCCAGCAGGTTGATGCCGGGCTGCCACCAGCCCGCCGGCCCCCGTGCGGGCCGCCAGCCGTGCCGGGCCGAGGCTCGGTAGGCGATCAGCCCGGAGACCAGGAAGCAGACCGATCCGAACGCGTCCGGCCGCCAGACCAGCCGGTCGTAGGCCGGGTCCGACAGCGACGTCTGCATCGCCTGGAAGGTGCTGACGTTGAAGAAGAGGGTGCCGGCCGACTGGACGACCGCGGCGGTCCAGGCCGCGCGACCCGCCGGGAGGTCGTCCCGACCCGGCGCGGCCGCCCGGACCTGCAGGACCCCGCCCACCGTGAAGAGCACCGAGCCGACGAAGAAGGTGACCGCGTCGGCCGCCGGCCCGACCAGGCCGAGGTAGCCGGGGAACGGGCCGATGAGGAAGCACGCGGACCCGGCGGAGAACGCGAGCGCCATCCACCGGTTCCGCGACATGCCCTGATCCCGCCCGACGGGGGGAGCGTTGTCCTCACCCCCCGGGGAGGACCCCACGGCTGCGTCCGCCGGTTCACCCGGCGCGGATGACGTGTGCCGGCCGTGCCGCCGTGAGTCTGGCCCCCGGATGCCTGTCCCGGTACCGGATGAAAGGGCTCGTCCCCATGGCCGTCTCCCCCAGCCGCCCCCGAGCAGCCGACACCACGGTGCTCCCACGCTTCACCCGGAGCGGGATGGTCGACGTCCCCAAGGACCGCCTGCCGGACCAGGCGATGCTGCCGCAGACCGCGTACCAGATCGTGCTGGACGAGGTGATGCTCGACGGCAACGCACGCTTCAACCTGGCGACCTTCGTGACCACCTGGATGGACGAGGAGGCCGACAAGCTGTACGCGGCCACGGTCGACAAGAACATGGTCGACAAGGACGAGTACCCGCAGACCGCCGAGATCGAGGCCCGGTGCGTGCGGATGCTGGGCGACCTGTGGCACGTGCCGGACGCCGCGGACAGCGTGGGCACCTCGACGACCGGCAGCTCCGAGGGCTGCATGCTGGCCGGCCTCGCGCTCAAGCGGCGCTGGCAGCAGGCGCGGCGGGCGGCGGGCAAGCCGGTGGACCGCCCGAACATCGTCATGGGCGGCAACGTGCAGGTGGTGTGGGAGAAGTTCGCCAACTACTGGGAGGTGGAGCCGCGGTACGTGCCGCTGGAGGGCGACGTCTTCCACCTGACGGCCGACCGGCTGCTGGACCACGTGGACGAGAACACCATCGGCGTGGTGGCGGTGCTGGGCTCGACCATGGACGGCACGTACGAGCCGGTGCAGGAGATCTGCGCGGCACTCGACCGCTTCGAGGCGGACAGCGGTGTGTCCGTGCCGGTGCACGTCGACGCCGCCTCCGGCGGCTTCATCGCCCCGTTCATCCAGCCGGACCTGGTCTGGGACTTCCGGCTCGAGCGGGTGGTCTCCATCCAGTCCTCGGGGCACAAGTTCGGCCTGGTCTACCCAGGCGTCGGCTGGGTGCTGTGGCGGGCGGCGGAGTTCCTCCCCGAGGAGCTGGTCTTCCACGTCAACTACCTGGGCGGGGACATGCCGACCTTCGCGCTCAACTTCTCCCGGCCCGGTGCCCAGGTCGTCCTGCAGTACTTCCAGTTCCTGCGGCTGGGCAGGGAGGGGTACCGCCTGGTCCAGCAGTCGTGCCAGGACGTCGCCGTCCACCTCTCGCGAGCGCTGGCCGCCATGCCGGAGTTCACCGTGATCGCCGACGGCACGGACCTCCCGGTCGTGGCGTTCACACTGAGCCCGAGCGTGACCAAGTACGACGTCTTCGCCCTGTCCCGGAAGCTGCGCGAACACGGCTGGCTGGTGCCCGCGTACACGATGCCGCCGAAGCGCGACGACCTCGCCGTGCTGCGCGTCGTCGTGCGGAACGGCTTCAGCCACGACATGGCCGAGCTCTTCCTCCGGGACCTGCGCACCGCGGTCGACTGGCTCGACCACCTGGAGGGGACCATGCCCTCCGAGCAACAGGCCAGCGGCTTCCACCACTGAGCGGACGCGCGCGGCTACGGCCGCTCGTCAGCTGTCGTGCCGCCCAGCTCCAGGTGATCGGGCGGCGGTGCGGCGCCGGGGCAGCGTGGCGGACGCGACGGCGGCCCCGAGCGCGGCCGCGCCGGCGACCAGGAACGCCGTCGTGAAGCTGCCGGTGCGGTCGGCGATCCACCCGCCGAGCTGCGGCCCCACCAGCTGGGCGAGCCCGAACACGAGGGTGACCGCCCCGAACGCCGCGGCGAACCGGCGGGGGTCGAGCGAGTCGGCGAGGTGGGCGGCGAGCACCGCCGGCGCCCCCGACATCGCCAGGCCGAACAGGACGGCGGAGACCACCGCCCACGGCTCGGCGCCGACCGGGACGAGCAGGATCGCCACGGTCATGCCCGCGTAGGCCGACACCATGGCCGCCCGCCTGCCCACGGTGTCCGACCAGCGTCCGAGCAGGATCCCGCCGGCCATGATGGACGCCCCGGTGAGCGCGAACACCGCCGAGGCGTGCGCGGACCCGAAACCGGCGTCGTCCTCGTACGCGGCGACCAGGAAGGTCATGTAGATGGCGATCGCCAGCCCGTAGCCGCCGTAGGAGAGCGTCGAGCCGATCCAGCCGGGCACCGCCCGCAGTGCGGAGACGTTCACCGGGCCGGAGACCGGGTGCACCCCCGGGTGCAGCCAGCGCGCCGCTGCCGCCGCGACGAACGCGGCGATCACCGCCTCGATCCCCCACACCGGACGCCAGGCCCCGGGGCCCGCGACGGCGTGCACGAGGGCCGTCAGGCCGCTGCACGCGACCACCCCCAGGCCCACCCCGCTGCCGGTCAGGCCGATGGCGAGCCCGCGGCGGGAGACCCGGACGGCCGATCCGGCGATCCCGGGGGCCGGCACCCAGATCAACGCCCCGCCGAACCCGGCCAGCACCATCCCCACGACCAGCACCGGCACCGACGGCGCCAGCGCGAGGACCGACACCCCGGCCGTGGTCAGCAGCAGGCCCCGGCGCACCGACGCGGCCGGTGCGGTGCGGCCGGCGGTGAGGCTGACCAGCAGGGCTCCGGCGAGGTACGCCGTCAGGTTCAGCGTGCCGAGCAGCCCGGCGAGGGTGTAGGAGTGCACGAGGTCGGCGTTGACGGCCGGCAGCAGCAGCGCGTACCCGAAGCGCCCGAAGCCCTGGGCCACCCCGGCGGCCAGCACCAGGATCGGGATGAGCACCCGTGATCCGGTCGGCGGGCTGTCCCCCGGCCTGCGGACACGGACGGAGCGCACGGGCGGAGGTTAGCCGCCGGTCCCCCGTCCGGCGCCGGACCGGTGCGCCCCCGGCTCCGCCTCCACGGCCCGCCGCGCCGCGTTAGTGTCCGCCCATGGCGACCCGGCGCGCGCTGCTCCTGATCGCCGACATCGGCGGCTACACCGAGTACATGCAGTTCCACCGCAGCATGCTCGGGCACGCGGAGGCGGCCACCCGGCGCCTGCTGGACACGATCGTCGGTGCGGCGCGCGGCTTCGACCTGATCGAGATCGAGGGCGACGCGGCCTTCCTCTCCCGGGACGCCGACGGGCTGGACGGAGCGGCCACGCTCGCCGCCGCCACCCGGGCGGCGGTGGCCATGCACCGTGCCTTTCACACCCAGCGCCGGCTCGTCGAGCTCAACATGTGCCCCTGCCGGAGCTGCACGCAGACCAGCGCGCTGACGCTGAAGTTCGTCGCGCACGTCGGGGACGTCGCGACCCAGACGATCAGGCGCCGGAAGAAGCTGGTCGGCATGGACGTGATCTACGTCCACCGGCTGCTCAAGAACACCGTCACGGTGCCGGAGTACCTCCTGGTCTCCGACGACCTCTTCCGGAACGGCGGCACCGCCTCCACCGAGCTGGCGGTCCACCAGATCGCGCAGGACCTCGAGGACATCGGACCGGTGCAGACCTTCTACGTCGACGTCCAGGACATGACCGCACCGCTGGCGGGCCTGCCCGAGCCCTCGTTGCTGCTGCGCATCGGCGCCACCCTCGACATGGTCGGCCGGGGCCTGCCGCACGTCCTCCCGCACCGACGCCCACGCCCGCTCACCCCGGCCGGCTGAGGGCCGCGTCCGACGCGCCGTCCGCCGCCCGGTCCCGCTGTTAGCGTGCGCGCCGTGGGCGGTTCCTACCGCGCGGCGTGGGCGTCGGTGACCAGCAACGGCAACCTCCGGCTCGCGCAGTCGTCGTCGCTGCTGGCCTGGACCGGCGAGTTCCTGTTCCTCTCCGCGATGACGGTCTACGCTTTCGACCAGGACGGCGCGGCGGGCGTGGGCCTGGTCGGGTTCCTGCGCGTGCTGCCGGCGACGGTCGCGCTGCCCTGGCTGGGCGCGCTCGCCGACCGGGTCTCGCGCCGCCGGCTGCTCGTGGTCGCGTGCACGCTGCGGGCGGTCACCGCGGCGGGGGCAGCGGCCGCGGTCGACCAGCCGGCGGCGGTGTACACGCTGCTGACCCTGTCGACGGTCTGCCATGCCGCCTACCGGCCGGTCCTCGCCGCCCTGTTCCCCACGCTGTGCACCACACCGGAGGAGCTGACCGGGGTGAACGCGGTCCGGGCCGTCCTCGACGGGGCGGCCGGGCTGGCCGGCCCGCTGGCCGCGGCCGCGCTGCTCGCGGCCTACGACCCGGCCGTCGCGTTCGCCGCGGTGGCCCTGCTCGCCGGTGCCGCCGGCGTGCTCGCCGCCGGGCTGCGGTACGAGTCGCCCCGCCTGCCCGCGGTCGACGGGCCGGCCGCCCGGGTCGGGGTGGTCGCCGACGTGGTCGAGGGCCTGCGCGAGCTCCGCGGACGCCGTCGGGCGCTGGAGGTGGTCGTGCTCGGCGGCGCGCAGTGCGTGGTCCGCGGCGCGCTCACCGTGCTGGCCGTGGTGGTGGCCGTGGAGGTCACCGACCTGGGCCGCCCGGGGGTCGGGATCCTCTGGGCGGCGTTCGGGGTCGGCGGGTTCGTCGCGGCGATGGCGTCGATCGGTGCGGCCGGGAGTGCCCGGCTCGGCACGCTGTTCGGCGCCGGGATCGCGCTGTGGGGTCTCCCCGTCGTGCTGATCGGCCTGCTGTCGGGCAGCCCCGTGGCGGTCGGCGCGTTCGTGGTCATCGGCGCCGCCAACGCGCTGGTCGACGTCACCGGGTTCACGCTGCTGCAACGGCTCGTCCCCGACCGGACGCTGGCGCGCGTGCTGGCCCTGACCGAGGCGGTGTTCTCGCTCGCGGTGGCGCTCGGCTCGCTGGCGATCCCGTTCGTCCTCTCCGCGCTCGGCGACACGGTGGCGCTCGTCGTGACCGGCGGCATCCTGCCGGTGGCGGTCGCGGCCCGCTGGGCGGCACTCCGGGCGATCGACGCGGACATCGGCGTGCGGAAGGACCGGATCGTGCTGCTGCGCCGGGTCGCCATGTTCCGGCTCCTGCCCGTCCCGGTCATCGAGAGCCTGGCGCAACGGCTGGGCAGGGCACGTGTCCCGGCCCGGGCCGACGTGTTCTGCCAGGGCGACCCCGGCGACGGGTTCTACGTCATCGAGACGGGCCGGGTGGCCGTCCTCGCCGACGGGCGGGAGATCCGCCGGATGGGTCCCGGTGAGGCCTTCGGCGAGATCGCGCTGCTCCGGTCGGTGCCGCGCACGGCGACCGTCCGTGCCGTCGAGGACACCGAGCTCGCCACGCTGAGCGGGCCCCAGTTCGTCTCGGCGGTCACCGGCTCCTCGACGACCTCCTCGGCCGCCGAGCAGCTGGTCAGGAACTACCTCTCGGACGACGAGCAGCGGCACGCGGGCGCGCCGCAGGCCGACCCGGACGCCGGTCCGGGACCGCCCTGACCGGAGGGCCGGTCACGGCGAGACCCGGACGAACCCCTGCCCGTCGAACCGCCAGCGCACGGTCAGGGGCACCGAGGGACCACTGGCGTGGTTGTCGTCCGGCCCGTAGGCCATCATCGCCGCGACGATCTCGCCGTCCTGGACCGACAGCCCGGCCCGGTCGTACACCGGCGGCAGCAGGACGCTCTCGGGCATGCTGCGCGGGCTGGGCAGGGTGCCCAGCAGGCGACCGGTCGAGGAGAGGACCTGGACCTCCTGGACGATGCCGTTGGACGGCTGCGGCGAGCAGTCCAGCGCCACCACGGCGTCCGGCGCACCGTCGCCGTCGACGTCACCGCTCGCCGTGGCCGTGACGCTCACGTCGTAGTGGTCGTAGTGCGGGGGCAGGCTGGCGTCGGCGGGGACCCTCGCCCTGCCGTCCACCACCGTCGCGGCGAAGCCCTCGGGGACGATCCCGTCGCACGTCACCTGGTACGTCGTGTTCCGCCAGTCGACCGCTGCGGCCGTCGGGGCGGCCGCCCCACCGGTCGGTGGCGCAGCAGCGCACCCGGACAGCAGGACCCCGGCCAGGACGACGACCGCGCGGCTCCGCGACAGGGACATCGGCGACCACCTTCGCCCGCGACGAACCGGACGGAAGGGTTCCCGTCCTGAGCCGAGAGTCCCACCGGCCCGGCGGGCCGTGCACCCACCGGACGGCCCGCCGGGCGAGCCGGTGCAGCCGCCGGGACGGGCGACTCCGCACGGTGACGGGCTGACCGCAACGACGTGCGACCCGGAGCGGACCGGAGGCCCTGTCGGGCGCGCGCGACTCATCGTGCGCCGCTGGACCGCCGTCCGGCCGCCCAGCTGTCGAACGCCGCGACGGTGAGGACGTGCGGGAAGGTGAGCGCCACCAGGACGGCGAGCGCAGCGCCCACCGCGACCGCGGAGTCGTCCTCGCGGGCGAGGGCCAGGACGGCGAGCAGCGTGACCGCGGTCGGCACGGCCGCGTGGACCGCGAACCGCCGCACCGCCGGCCAGGGTCCCTGCGCCGAGGACGACGACCTCAGCACCGCGATCAGCCGCCCCGTGTGCCGGAGGGCGTGCCAGCCCGCGAACCACAGCCCGAACGCGACGAGCGGGGGGACCACGGCGAAGAGCGTGGCGACGCCGACCAGCTCAGCCGCCTCCCGTCGTCTGCCGGCCGACAGCTGCGCCCGCAGGGCCAGCCCGAGCAGGACGACGAGACCCACGCCGAGGACGGCCCGCAGGACGGGTGTCAGCGGCGCCTGCCAGCCCGGCGCGAGGCGTCCCAGGACGTCGGCGGACGCCGCCGGCCACAGCAGCAGCGGGAGCCCGACGACCGCGAGACCGTGCGCGAGCGTGACCGGCCACTCCTGCGCCGGCCCCGGGACCCGCCGTCCGGCGTCCTCCGCGGACACCACCACCTCGGCCCGGCCGAAGTGCACGGCCGACACGAGGAGGAACACCGCGACGGTGACCGTCGGGGCGGTGAGCAGCACCACCGCGGCCAGCGCTGCCACCGCGACGTACCCGGCGAGCACCCGCCCCAGAGCCGCGGCGCCGGGGCGTCGTCCGCCGGTCCAGAAGGGCAGGACGTGGTCGACCGCGCCGTGCGGGACGCCGAGCACGATGCCGGTGAGGGCGACCGTGGGCGCCGCCTCGTCGAGCAGCTCCGGCGCCAGCAGCCGGCCGGCGAGGGCGCCGGCGACGAGAGCCGGCCCCACCGCCATCACCAGCCGGGAGTGCCCCCGGGGTGGCGCGCCGGCCGGGGGCAGGGGCCGGCGCACCACGGAGGAGCCGTGCATCAGCTGGGCCGGCGGGTGGGTGCCGGGTGCCCGTTGGTGACCACGGTCCCCGCCACGCCCCCGGTCCCGGCCCCGGACAGGGCTGCGGTCCGGGTCTGCGGCTCCACCTGGTGGTCGTCGTCGTAGCGGGCATCGGCCAGCCGGCTCTGCACCCGGGCCACCTTGTAGATGGCCAGGCCGTACGCGGCCTTGGCCAGGATGTCCGCGACGGAGTAGCCGACCTGCTTGAGCACGAAGCCGCCCTCGCCGCCGAAGAAGTCACCGCCCAGGACCGGGAACAGGTACGCGATCGGGTACACGCCCCACAGTCCGACCACGGCGATGCGCAACATCTTGATCGTGTGGACGACCTCGGGGGGCTGGCGGTCCAGCGAGCGGGAGAGCTCCACGAACAGCACGTAGAGCAGGTACAGGAAGGGGATCGTCGACAGCGTGCCCCAGAGCAGCCGGGGCCCCACCTCGTTGGACAGCTCCCCCGGGTACCCCAGGGCGATCATCAGCGCCGACGCCGGGATCAGCTTGACCAGCAGCGTCTTCGACGCCGCCCGCCCCAGGGCCATCACCGCGACCGTCTCCAGCAGCAGCAGCGGCACGGTGAGCAGCCAGTCGACGTAGCGGTAGCCCTCGTTGAACTCGACGTTCGACAGGGCGTGCGGCGCGTCGATCGTGGCGCCGGCCGGGTAGCTCTCCTGGAAGTTGTTGAAGATCCGGAAGTAGTGGTACGCGGCGATGCCGCAGACGGTCGCGGAGACCACGACCGCGGTGCGGTACGCGCGGACGACCTGGCGCTGGGAGACCACCAGGTACAGCGCGGTGAACAGCAGACAGGCGATGGCGAGGGAGAAGACGTTGTAGACCGTGGCGTAGTCGGTCGCGGAGAGGGAGGGGATGTTGACGGCGGCTGCCTGGACCATCGGAGGCCCTTCCGAGGAGGACGACGCCCCGCCGACCGGTGGGGCGCAACCGTTTCCGGTTGGCGGAGGTCTACGCCCAACGTCTCAATCAGTCCAGTTGCACAGGTTTCAGCGTGGTGTGGCAGCCAGCAGCCGGACCGCCTCGGCCAGGCTGGTCGACACCACGACCCGGTCGTCGACCTCGGTGCCCGCCCAGCCGGGGCCCCCGGCGACCAGGGCGCGTGCACCCCGGGACGGCGGCAGCGCGCCGACCGGGAACGTGGGGCCGGGGTGGTCCGCGCCCTCCGGCCGCCGCTGGCTCCAGACGAAGATCCCGGAGGCGCCGGTGCGGCGGACCGCGGACACCAGGGCGGACACCGGGAGCTGGCCGAGGACCTGCGCCGGGACACGGCGCTCCGCCAGCGCGGCGGCCAGCACGTGCAGCGGCAGCACGTGCCAGTCCCCCGGCGGTGAGGTCAGCAGCACGCCGCGGCCGGGGTCGGGCTTCGGCTGGCACGCCCGGTGTGCGCGCAGGGTCTCCGTGACCGCCTCGCTGAGCAGGTGTTCCACGTCGATGCCGGCCCCGGTCTGCTCCCAGCGCAGGCCGGCCGACACCAGCACCGGCCGTAGCACCGTGTCCCACGTGGCGATCGTGCCGCGCTCCGCGAGCAGGTCGCCCAGGATCGAGTGCACGGCTCCGGCGTCCAGCCGTGCTGCGGCCCGGGCCAGCCCGCGGGCCTCCGGAGGTGCGTCGGGGAGGGCCAGCACGGTCCCTCCGGGACCGGTGCGGCGGCCGCCGGCCGCGGTCGCGGGGGGCTCGTCACCGCTCGCCGCGTCGTCGCCGGCGAGGACCCTCCGCGCGGCCTCGGCGGGGGCCGCGCCGGCGGCGACCAGGCGCTGCATGCGCACCAGCAGGTCCAGGTCGTCCTCGTCGTACCGCCGGTGGCCGCCGTCGGTGCGCCCGCTGGGCACCAGCCCGTAGCGGCGACCCCAGCTGCGCAGCGTCTCCGGGGCCACCCCGAGACGGGCTGCCACCGCCCCCACGCTCAGCAGGGCCCTGGCGCCGGTCGGTCCCCCGTCGGTCACCGGCACATCATCCCCCCGGGCGATGCCCGGTCCGGCGCGGTCGTGCGCGATGCCGGCGGCTGCGGCCTACCCATGCCGGGGCACTGCCGACGGTGAGGGCCCGACCCGTCGTCAGGGTCGGCGGCGGGCGACCGGACCGCCGATGTCGGGCGCCACGGCGAGATGCCGGGTCGTGCGGCACCGGGTGCCGGACCCGGCATGGCTCGGAGGGCCCTGGAAGGGACGAGCACCTGCTTCGATCGGCGCCATCGTCCGGCGTCGACCCGCCTCTGGACGCACGAGGACCGATGCGTCCGCGGAGGGAGTGGGACCCATGGGACGACCAGCCGGGTCCCCGCGGCCGGACGCCCCCGCCGCCTCACCGGTGGACGTCGGAACGACCCCGGCGACCCGGCGCGCCCTCGTCCCCGACCCCGGGGACCGCTTCGAGGAGGAGGTCACCGGCTACGTCCGCTCCCCCAGCGACGTGCTGCGCACCGTCGTGTTCCTCCTCACCACCCTGCTCGTCGTCGCCCTGGCGGCCTGGTCGCGGGACGGGCTGCTGTCGCTGGAGGACGACTTCGCCCAGCGGTCCGCCGTCCGGACGTCGACGGCGACACGCATCCTGGTGGGCGCCCTGACCCTCGTGGTCCTCGCGTCGGTCGTCGCGGCGTGGGTCGCCCCGATCGTGCTCCGCCGCCCCCGGCTGTTCGGCTACCTGGCCCTGAGCGGGGTCCTCGCGGCGTCGGCCGTGCAGGGGATCGACTGGTTGCTCGACCGCGGGACCGCGGACGGCCTGACCCGCGAGGGCGCCTGGGACGGCGCCGGCGGCCGGCTGGCCGTGCACGCGGTGGCGGTGATCGCTGCCTCGTTCGTGGTCCTGGCGCCGTTCGTGTCCCGGCGGTGGCGCCGGGCAGGAGCCCTGGTGCTCACCGTGCTCGTGCTGCTGCGGCTGTCGATCCCCCTGGCCCTCCCGGCCACCCTGGCCGTCGCGCTCGTCGTGGGCGGAGCCGTGGGCTCCGCGACCCTGCTGCTGTTCGGCCGTCCCAGCGCCCGGCCGACGCGGGCCGCCATCGCAGCGGCCCTGACCAGCAGCGGCCTGCCGCTGGTCGAGCTGGAACCGGCCGCGGTCGACGCCCGCGGCTCCGTTCCCTACTTCGCGACCCTGGACGACGGGAGCCGGGTCTTCGCCAAGGTCCTCGACGCGGAGCAACGGGCCGCGGACCTGCTGTTCCGCGCCTACCGGTTCATCCGGCTGAGGAACGTCGGGGACGAGCGCCCGTTCTCCTCGTTGCGTCGCACCGTGGAGCACGAGGCGCTGGTGTCGCTGATGGCCCGCGACGTCGGTGCCCGTACCCCGCGGCTGCGCGCCGTCGCTGCGGTGGGACGCGGGTCCATCGTGCTGTCCTACGACCGGATCGACGGCGCGACCCTGGACCGGGTGCCGGACGAGGCGGTCACCACGCAGGTCCTGCGGGGGATCTGGCACCAGGTGTCCGTCCTGCGCCGGCACCGCATCGCCCACCGCGACCTGCGGCGGGCCAACGTCCTCCTCGACGCTGCGGGGGATCCCTGGCTCATCGACTTCGGCTTCAGCGAGGTCGCCGCCGACCAGGCGCTCCTCGATGCCGACGTCGCCCAGCTCCTCGTCGCGCTGGCGCTCGACGTCGGGGTCGACCCCGCCGTCGACACCGCGGTGGCCGAGCTCGGAGCGGAGGCAGTGGCCGGCTGCCTGCCGCGGTTGCAACCGGACACCTTCAGCGGTGCCACGAGGACGGCGCTCAAGCCGCGGAAGGACCTGGTCGGGCAGGTCCGCTCAGCGGTGTCGGTCCGGTCCGGGGTGCCGGAGCCGGAGCTCGAGCACCTGGACAGGATCAGCCCCCGGACCATCGCGACGCTCGCGGTGCTGCTCGCGGTCACGTACGTCCTCGCCCCCCAGGTCGGCGACGTCCCCGGCATCGTCGACCGGGTGCACGGGGCGGACTGGTCCTGGGCACCGCTCATCCTGGGGATGTCCGCGCTGAGCTACGCCGGGGCCGCGGTGAGCATCCTCGGAGCGGTCCCCGGCCGGCTGCGCCTGGGACCGACGCTCGTCACCCAGCTCGCCTCCGCGTTCACCGGCAAGCTCGCGCCGGCCGGCCTCGGCGGGATGGCACTGAACGTGCGGTACCTGCAGCGGAGCGGCATCGACGGAGCGGTGGCCACCTCGGGGGTCGGCCTGGACGCCGTGGCCGGGGTCGTCGTGCACGTGTTCCTGCTGCTCACCTTCGCCGTCTGGGCCGGGCGTCAGGTCGTCGGGGCCGTCCGGCTCCCGCACCCCGAGGTCCTCCTCTGGGGCGCCGCGGCGGTGGCCGTCCTGGCCGCCGTCATGTTCGCCGTCCCGGCCGTCCGCCGGCTCGTCACCGGGCGGCTGTTCCCGCTGCTGCGCCGGTCGATCGGTGCGGCCGGCCACGCCCTGCGCAGCCCCGGCAAGCTGGCGCTGCTGCTCGGCGGCTCCGCCGTGGTCTCCCTCAGCTACATCGTCTGCCTGTACCTGTCGACCCTGGCCTTCGGCGGGACGCTCGGCTTCGCCACCGTGGGCGCCGTCTACCTCGCCGGCGCGGCGGTCGCGGCGGCGGCGCCCACCCCCGGGGGCCTCGGCGCGCTGGAGGTCGCCGTCATCGCGGGGCTGGTGGCCGCGGGGATGGAGCACACCGTCGCCGTCCCGGCCGTCTTCCTCTTCCGCATCGCGACGTTCTGGCTGCCGACGCTGCCCGGCTGGGTCGCCTTCGGCTGGCTGCGCAGGTCGCAGTACGTCTAGGTGCCCTCCCACGGTCGGGCCCCGTTCGACGACCTCCCCGAGTACCGTCTTCCGGCACCCATCCCACCGTGAGCGCCGCGCCGGCGGTCACCGGCGCATCCGCGGGTCCTCGGTGGGATCGCGGTACATGCGCGGGCAGCCGGCGGAGACCGCCGCCGGGCGCAGCTCGTAGTGCCAGGGCTCGTTGCGGTAGACCTGGCACAACCCGAGGTCGGCGCCGTGCTCGGACAGCCAGGCTCGCGCAGCGGCGGGCCCGATGTCCACCGCGTCCCCCGACACGTGCGCCGAGGTCGCCGGGGTGGCCACCCACCGCGCGGCCTCCTCCGCGGAGCCGTACCGGGACACCGCCTCGCGGAGCAGCTGGTCCTGGTACTCCGGGGACCGCCAGCCGCTGGTGACGGAGAGCTGGACGCCGCGGTCCGCGGCCGAGGCTGCGGCCCGGCGCAGCGCGCCGAGCAGCGCCGGGTCCAGGTCGGCCACCCCGGGGAACCGGACGTCGGAGACCGTGGCGCCGTCGGGGAGGACCCCGTCCGCCTCCCCGATCGCAGCACCGTCCCCGCGGTGCAGGAGGTCGGCCACCGATCCGGCCACCGGCGACCGCGGGCCGAGCGCCGCGGCGACCGCTGCGCCGGCCACCAGCAGGGCGGCGGTGGCGAGGTGCCGGCGGCTCCGGCGGGTGGCCGGTCGTGCTGATCCACGCGAGCTCATGCCGGGAGTCAAGGGACGCGGGTGTTGCCCCCGCGTTCGTGCTCGTCCATACCCTGGCGATAGGCGCCCGCTCGTAGCATCGCGCCGTGCGTGTGCTGGTCGTCGAGGACGAGCCCTACCTGGCGGAGGCCATCCGCGACGGGTTGCGTCTGGCCGCGATCGCGGCCGACCTCGCCGGGGACGGTGACACCGCGCTGGAGCTGCTGGGCACCAACGCCTACGACATCGCCGTCCTCGACCGGGACGTCCCCGGACCCTCCGGTGACGAGATCGCCCGGAGCATCGTCAGCTCCGGCAGCGGCACGCCGATCCTGATGCTCACCGCCGCCGACCGGCTCGACGACAAGGCCTCCGGGTTCGAGCTCGGGGCCGACGACTACCTCACCAAGCCCTTCGAGCTGCGCGAGCTGGTCCTCCGGCTCCG
The DNA here is from genome assembly GCA_000620205.1 of Geodermatophilaceae bacterium URHA0031. Classification (GTDB taxonomy): domain Bacteria; phylum Actinomycetota; class Actinomycetes; order Mycobacteriales; family Geodermatophilaceae; genus Modestobacter. The sequence continues at coordinate 251,313 of JHVP01000005.1, forward strand.
GGCACTCGACCGCCGGCGCGCGTACAGCCGGCCGCCCGTGCGGGAGATCGCCGGTCTGCGCCTGGACCCGTTCCGCCGCGAGGTGTACCGCGACGGCCGGTACGTCGCGCTGACCAGGAAGCAGTTCGCCGTGCTCGACGTCCTGGTGGCGGCCGAGGGCGGGGTCGTGAGCGCCGAGGAGCTGCTGGCACGGGCGTGGGACGAGAACGCCGACCCCTTCACCAACGCCGTCCGCATCACCGTCTCGGCGCTGCGCAAGCGGCTCGGCGAGCCCTGGGTGATCGCGACCGTCGCCGGCGTCGGCTACCGGATCGAGGCACCCGCCACCGGACCGGGACGTGGCTGAGGAGGCGGTGGCGCGGGCGCCGGGGCCGAGCGTCCGTCTCCGGCTCACCCTCAGCTACGCCGGGTTCCTCGTGGTCGCCGGCACCCTGCTGCTCGCCGTGGTCTGGGTGTTCCTGCTGCGCTACGTGCCCGAGGTGATCCGGTCCGGCCAGGGCGCCCCGGGACCGGACCTCGGGGTCGGTGGGCCGGCGGAGTTCGTCCCCAACCGCTCCGACCTGCAGCGCGCCTTCGCCCCGAAGGCAGCCGGGATGCTGGCCGTCGTGCTGGTCCTCGGCCTGCTGGGCGGGTGGGTGCTCGCCGGCCGCATGCTGGCGCCGCTGACCCGCATCACCCAGGCCACCCGGCTGGCCGCCGGCGGGTCGCTGTCCCACCGGGTCCGGCTGCCGGGCCGCAGCGACGAGTTCCGCGAGCTCGCCGACAGCTTCGACGCCATGCTGGCCCGGCTGGAGGGGCAGGTCGCCGAGCAGCGCAGGTTCGCCGCCAACGCCTCCCACGAGCTGCGCACCCCGCTGGCGATCACCCAGACGCTCCTCGAGGTGGCCCGCAGGGACCCGCCACCGGACCCCGGCGAGCTCCTCGACCGGCTGCACGCCGTCAACGCGCGCGCCATCGACCTCACCGAGGCGCTGCTGGTGCTCAGCCGCGCCGACCAGGGGGCCTTCACCCCGGAACCGGTCGACCTGTCCCTGCTGGTCGAGGAGGCCGCCGAGACCCTCCTCCCGCTGGCGGAGGCGCGCGGGGTCGCCCTGGACACCGCCGGCGACGTCACCCCTGCCGTGGGCTCACCCGCGCTGCTGCTCCAGCTGGCGACGAACCTGCTGCACAACGCCGTCGTCCACAACCTCCCCAAGCACGGCACCGTCCGGGTCAGGACCAGCGCCGGTCCCGGGACCGCCGTGCTCACCGTCGAGAACACCGGCGACCCGGTCAGCCCGCGGCTGGTCCCGACGCTCACCGAGCCGTTCCAGCGCGGGACCGAGCGCGTCCGCACCGACGCTGCCGGCGTCGGACTCGGTCTGGCGATCGTCGCGAGCATCACCCGGGTGCACGACGGGTCGCTCAGCATCGTCCCGCGACCCGAGGGCGGACTCCGGGTGGCCGTCCAGCTGTCGGCCGGCTCGGACCGCTAGCTCACGGGGCGGTCCGTCGCGGCCGGGCTGGCCTCGGGGGCCGTGGCCGCCCAGCTGGCCAGCAGCTTCAGGCCGTCCTCGGACGGGGTGCCGGGCTCCGCGGTGTAGATGGTCAGCCGCAGGTCCGCCGAGCCCTCGGCGGGTAGGTCCAGCGTGCAGTAGGTGAGGTCGAGACCGCCGACGACGGGGTGGTGGAAGTGCTTGACCCCGTTGTGGTGGATGCGCACGTCGTGCGCCGCCCAGCGGGTCCGGAACTCCTCGCTGACCGTCGAGAGCTCACCGACGAGCTCGCGCAGCGAGGCGTCGTGCGGGCGGCGGCCCGCCTCGGTGCGGAGCAGGGCGACGGTGATGTTCGCCGCGCTCGCCCAGTCCTGGTAGTAGTCGTGCGCCCGGACGTCGAGGAACTGGAACCGGGCGAAGTTCGCCGGCCGCCGGGGGGCCTCGAACATCGGCGAGTGCAGCGCCCACCCGAGGGTGTTGGTCGCCAGGATGTCCAGCCGGCCGTTGGCGACGAAGGCGGCGGACCCCGTCATCGAGTTCAGCATCCACTGCACCCGCGGCGGGACCGGCGCGCTGCCGCGCCGCTGCGGCGTGCGGGCGGGCTTGGTCGCCGCGGCGCGGGCCAGGTCGAACAGGTAGGTCCGCTCGGCCTCGTCCAGCTGCAACGCCCGGGCGACGGCCTCCAGGACGTCCTCGGACACGCCGGTGATGTGGCCCTTCTCCAGCCGGGTGTACCAGTCGGTGCTCACCCCGGCCAGGACGGCGACCTCCTCCCGGCGCAGCCCGGGCACCCGCCGCCGGCCGCTCCCGGGCAGCAGACCCGCCTGCTCGGGGGTGATCCGTGCCCGCCGGGTGCTGAGGAAGTCGCGGATGTCGGAGCGGTTGTCCACGCCGTCGACGCTACGTCGGCGCGCCGGTCGAGGGGGGTCGAGCTCCTACCCCCCACAAGCCCGACCTCCCACGCCCGCGAGGAGCGAGGTTCTGTGGAGAGGTCAGCAGAGCACCCCAGGAGAGGCACCGTGCAGATCACCCGCAGCTCCCTCGACACCGTGACAGGCCCGGCCGACTGGTTCACCGGCGACGTCTACATCGACGCCGTCGCCGCCGCGCCGGCGCCGTCCCGGGTCAGCGCCAACCTGGTGCACTTCATGCCCGGCGCCCGCACCCACTGGCACCGCCACCCGCTGAGCCAGACCGTCTTCGTCACCGAGGGCGTCGGGTTGTGCCAGCGCCGCGGCGGCCCGGTCGAGGTCATCCGGCCCGGCGACCGCGTGCTGTTCGAGGCCGACGAGGAGCACTGGCACGGCGCCGCGCCGAACCGGCTCATGGTCCACCTGGCCATCAACGAGGGCGACGACGACCACGCCGTCGTCCACTGGCTCACCCCGGTCACCGACGAGGAGTACGGCGTCGCCCCGGCGACCGACTGACCCCCTCCCCACCCCACCTGAACGAGAGGCACCTCCCCATGCGCGTCCACGCCTACGCCGCTCCCGCCGCCGGCCAGCCCCTGGCGCCCACCACGATCGAGCGCCGGGACGTCGGCCCGAACGACGTCCTCATCGAGATCACCCACGCCGGCATCTGCCACTCCGACATCCACACCGTCAACGGCGACTGGGGCCCGCAGCCCTTCCCCGTGGTCCCCGGCCACGAGATCGTCGGCGTCGTCACCGCGGTCGGCACCGAGGTCGGCACTGAGGTCGGCACCCACCGGGTCGGCGACCGCGTCGGCGTGGGCTGCATGGTCAACTCCTGCGGGCACTGCGCCAACTGCCGCAACGGCGACGAGCAGTACTGCCTCAACGGGATGGTCGGCACCTACGCCGCCACCGACCGGGACGGCAGCACCACCCAGGGCGGCTACTCCACCCACGTCGTCGTCGACGCCGGTTTCGTCCTCCGGGTGCCCGAGGGCATCGACTCAGCCGCCGCCGCGCCGCTGCTGTGCGCCGGCATCACCACCTACAGCCCGCTGCGCCACTGGGGCGCGGGCCCCGGCAAGCGGGTCGCGGTCGTCGGCCTCGGCGGCCTGGGCCACATGGGCGTCAAGCTGGCGCACGCGATGGGCGCCGAGGTGACGGTGCTGTCCCAGTCGCTGAAGAAGCAGGAGGACGGTCTGCGCCTGGGCGCCGACGCCTACTTCGCCACCAGCGACCCGGACACGTTCACCGAGCTGGCCGGCCGGTTCGACCTGATCGTGAACACCGTCAGCGCACCCATCGACGTCGACGCGTACCTGTCGCTGCTGGCCGTGGGCGGCGCGCTCGTCAACGTCGGCGCCCCGGCCGAGCCGCTGAGCCTCAACGTCTTCTCCCTCATCGGCGGGCGCCGCAGCTACGCCGGCTCGATGATCGGCGGCATCGCCGAGACCCAGGAGATGCTCGACTTCTGCGCCGAGCACGGCATCGGCGCCGAGGTCGAGGTCATCCCCGCCGACCGGGTCAACGAGGCCTACGAGCGGGTGCTGGCCTCCGACGTCCGCTACCGGTTCGTGATCGACGCCGCGACCCTGCGGTGACCGCTGATCAGCTGACCCGCCCGGCCGGGGCGGCGGCGTCCCCCGCCGCCCCGGCCGCACGGCTGCCGTTCGTCGTGTACGTGCTGGCCGTCGGCACCTTCCTGATGCTGACCACCGAGTTCGTCGTCGCCGGGCTGCTGCCGGAGATCGCCGGTGACCTCGAGGTGAGCGTCGCCCGGGCCGGACTGCTGATCACGGTGTTCGCGGTCGGGATGATCGTCGGCGCGCCCTCGATGGCGCTGCTGACCCGTCGGGTGCCGCGGCGGGTGACGCTGGTGCTCGCCCTCGCGGTGTTCGCGGTCGGGCACGTCGTGGTGGCGCTGGGCTCCAGCTTCCCGCTGCTGCTGGCTGCCCGGTTCGTCACGGCCTGGGCGACCGGGGCGTTCTGGTCGGTGGCGTCGGTGGTCGCCACCCGCGCCGCCGGACCCGCTGCCAGCGCCCGGGCGCTGGGCCTGGTCGGCGCCGGGGGGATGCTCGCCAACGTCGTCGGCGTGCCGCTCGGGGCGTTCGCCGGCCAGCTGACGGGCTGGCGGGGGCCGTTCTGGGCGCTGGCCGCCCTGGCGCTCGTCGCCGTGCCGCTCATCGCCCGGCACGTCCGGCCCGAGGAGGAGGACCGTCAGCCGGTGCCGCTGCGCTCCGAGCTGGCGGCGATGCGCTCCGGCCGGCTGTGGCTGGTGCTCGCCGCCTGCGCCACCACCACGGGCGGCGTGCTGGCGGCCTACTCCTACGTCTCCCCGCTGCTGACCGACCGTGCCGGCATCGCGGCCGGCCTGGTCCCGCTGGTGCTGGTCGGGTTCGGCGTCGGGTCCCTGGTCGGCACGGTCATCGGCGGGCGGCTCGGCGACGCCCGCCCGCACGCGACGACCCTCGTCGTGGCGTCGGTGAGCACGCTGGTGCTGCTGGCGATCTCCCTGCTGTCGGCGCACGCCGCACCCACGGTGCTGCTCGTCTGCCTGCTTGGGCTGGTCGGGCTCAGCGCCAACCCGGTGCTGTCCGCGCTGGCCGTCCGCTTCGGCGGCGTGGCCCCCACCCTGGCGGTCGCGATGTCGGTCTCGGCGTACAACCTCGGCACCGCGGTCGGGTCCGGGATGGCCGGCGCGACGCTGGGCACCGGCCTCGGTGCGGTCGGGCCGGTCGTCGTCGGCACCGCCGTCGCCGCGCTCACCCTGCTGCCCACGACCGCGCTCGCGGTCGCCGCCCGCCGCCGGTCCGCGGCGGTGGGCGCCCGGTCCTGAGGTCACCCAGCAGGGAGGACGTCGGCCGGCTGCCCGTGCGGGACCGTGGACCCATGACTCCGGCGACGACGGCGCGCGGCATGCCGCGGTGGCTGGTCGTCCTGCTGGGCCTGGCGGCCACGGTCATCACCGTGACCGGGCTGCGGGGCGCCGCGGACACCATCGCGCCGATCCTGCTCGCCCTGGTGCTGACCGTGACCGCGCACCCGGTGCTCGGCTGGTGCCGTCGCCGTGGGCTGCCGCAGTGGCTGGCCGTGGTCGTGACGCTGCTGGTCGTCTACGTCGTCGTGATCGGTCTGGTCCTGGCTCTGGCCGCCTCCCTAGGCCGGCTGACCAGCGTGCTCCCCGAGTACTCCGAGCAGTGGACGGAGCTGCTCGACAACGTCCGCGCGGGCCTGCAGCACCTGGGCATCGATGCCGACGAGACGCAGCAGGCGCTGGACGGCGTCCAGCTCCAGTCGGTCGTCGGCTTCCTCGGTCAGCTGTTCGGTGGGCTGCTCGGCGTGTTCGGGGGGCTGCTGTTCGTGCTGGCCACGGTGGCGTTCATGTGCGTCGACGCGACGAGCCTCACCCGCCGGCTCGACAGCGTGCCGGGGATCTCCCCGGGACTGGGCAGCTCGCTGGCGGGCTGCGTGCGCAGCACCCGCAGCTACCTGGTCGTCTCCACGGTCTTCGGCCTGATTGTCGCCGTGGTGGACGCCGGCGCCCTCCTCCTGCTGGGCGTGCCCCTCCCCTGGACCTGGGCCCTGTTGGCGTTCATCACCAACTACATCCCGAACATCGGCTTCGTCATCGGCCTGGTGCCCCCGGCGCTGCTCGCCCTGCTGGACGGCGGCCCGCGGCAGGCGCTGCTGGTGGTCCTCGTCTACTGCGTCGTCAACTTCGTCATCCAGTCGATCATCCAGCCGAAGTTCGTCGGTGACGCCGTCGGCCTGTCGATCACCGCGACCTTCCTGTCGCTGGTGGCCTGGGCGGCCGTCCTCGGCGCGCTGGGCGCGCTCCTGGCCATCCCGCTGAGCCTGCTGGCCAAGGCCGTGTTCCTCGACCACGACCCGGACAACCGGTGGGCCCTGGCGCTGGTCTCCGGCCCGGCTGCGGACAGCCGCGCACCGTCCCGGCGCCACCACCAGGAGCCTTCCCCGGTCGACGGCCGGAGCCCTGCTGGGCAGCCGGACCGGGACGACGCCGGCGGTGACCCGCCCATCCCGACCGGCACTCCGGTCCCGGCCGAGGTCGACCCTCTCCCGCGGCCGACGGCGCCCGTGCCACGGCCGCCCGCGCCGGAGTGACCGGACCGACGTCACCTGGCGCCCGGTCTCCCGACGGGGCGGTTCACGACCGGGCCCGGGTCACCGGCGTCCCCTCCGCCGCCGTCCTCGGTGCCGGTATCGCCGGTGCTGCGCCGGCCGGCGGCGGACCGGCCGCCACCGTCCCACGCCCGCCCAGGCGCCGCGCGACGAGCTTGCCCAGCTCCCAGAGGACGAACAACGCCAGCGCGGGGACGAGCGCCCAGCCGAACTGGGCCAGGTCGATCGGGGTGGTGTCCAGCAGCCGGTTGAAGACGTCCATCTGGGTGACCAGCACCGCGAGGACGAACTCGCCGAGCAGCGTCCAGTTCATCTGCTTGTTGGCGAAGGTGGACGTCGTCAGCACGGTCCCGGTCTCGCTGCGGCACTGGAGGGCGGCCACGACCAGGCTCAGCGCGAAGGACGTGAACGCCACGGACCTGGCCACCTCCAACCCGCCGAACCCGCTCGTGCCCAGCGAGATGAGCAGGAGCAGCCCGACGGTGATGACCAGGCCGACCAGGCCGACGGTGACCAGCAGGCCCGGGGTCAGCACCGACTGGCCACGCGGTCGCGGGCGGACCCGCATCAGTCCGGGGGTCTCCTGGTCGAAGCCGAGCGCCAGCCCGAACGCGGCGTTGACGAAGAAGTGGATCCACAGGATCTGCGCGGGCGTGAACGGCTCACCGGCGGCGATGTTCAGCACGCTCGCGCCGAGGAAGGTCAGCACGAACACGACGAGGAGGACCAGCACGAAGCGGATGTACTTCGTCAGGTTGTCGAAGATCTTCCGGCCCTGCCCGACCGCGAACACGATGGTGGCGAAGTCGTCGTCGGACAGGATCATCCGCCCCGCGTTCTTGGCGACGTCGGTGCCGCTGCCCATCGCGATCCCGATGTCCGCGGCCTTGATCGCCGGCGCGTCGTTGACGCCGTCACCGGTCATCGCGACGACGTCGCCCTTCTTCTTCAGCGTGTCCACCAGCAGCACCTTGTGCTCCGGCGCCACCCGGCCGACCACACCGATCCGGTCGATGCGGGCCAGCCGCTCCTCCTCGGGCAGGGCGGCGAACTCGGCACCCAGGATCGACTCGCCCGGGATGCCGAGCTGCGCGGCGATGGCCGCCCCGGTGATGACGTCGTCGCCGGTCACCATCCGAACCCGGATGTGCGCGGCGTGGGCGCTGGCCACCGCGGCCTTCGACTCGGCGCGCGGTGGGTCGACCATGCCGACCAGGCTGGTCATCTGCAGGTCCCGCACCTGGGCGAGCAGGTCGCCGTGCGGGTCGAACCCGGCCGGGTCGAGGTCCCGCGTGGCGGCGGCCATGACCCGCAGACCGGCCCGCTCCATCCGCACCAGGTGGTCGTGCGCCCGCTGCTGCATCCGCCCGTCCCACGGGAGGACACCGTCCTCGGACAGCGCGCCGCCGGCACGGGCCATCACGGCCGGCGCTGCGCCCTTCACGAAGCACCGCACGACGGGCCGACCGTCGGCACCCGTCGCGGGGTGGAACGTCGCCATGAGCTTGGCCGTGGGGTCGAAGGGCAGCGTGGCCAGTCGCGGGAGCGCCTGCCGGGTGGCGTCGATGTCCAGCCCGGCCTTGTGCCCGAGCACCAGCAGCGCACCCTCGGTCGGGTCGCCGACGACGCGGCCGTCGACCAGCTGCGCGTCGCTGGCGACGACGTAGGGCAGGATCGCCGCCTCGATCGAGCGGGAACGCCCCGCCGCGTGGTGCACCCGCCCGTCCAGCCCGTACCCGGTGCCCGAGACGGTCCAGCGGTCGAAGGGGTCCACCACCTCGACCGCCGTCATCTGGTTCAGCGTCAGCGTGCCGGTCTTGTCGGAGTTGATCGCCGAGGTGAAGCCGAGCGTCTCGACCGACGGGAGCTCCTTGACGATGGCGTTGCGCTTGGCCAGGTCCACCCCGCCGAGGGACAGGATCATCTGCGTCACGGTGGGCAGCGCCTCGGGGATCGCCGCGATCGCGAGGGCCACGGCGCTGATGAACAGCGTGTCCCAGGCCTCGCCGCGGGAACGGCCCAGCAGGAACATCACGACCATGGTCAGACCGGCCGCGCCCGCGATCCACAGGGTGAGCCGGTCGAGTTGCGCGGTGAGCGGGGTCTTCTCCTTGCTGGTCCCCGACAGCATCGCCGAGATCTTCCCGAGCTCGGTGTCCGCGCCGGTCGCGGTGACGATCATGGTGCCGCTGCCGTGCGTCACCGGCGTGTCCATGAACGCCATGTCCGTCTGGTCACCCGGGCCGAGCCCGTCGCCGTCCAGCGGCCGGGTGTCCTTGGCCGCGGGCGAGCTCTCGCCGGTGAGCGCGGACTCGTCGATCTGCAAGGCGCTGGCGGCCACGATGCGGCCGTCGGCGGGCACCTGGTCCCCGGCGGCCAGCAGCACGACGTCACCGACGACGAGGTCCTCGGCGCCGATCTCGGCGTCCTCCCCGCTCCGGCGGACGCGCGCCGTCGTCTTCATCAGCGACTTGAGCGCGTTCATCGCGCTCTCGGCCTTGCCCTCCTGACGCAGCCCGATCACCGCGTTCAACACCGTCAGCACGAGGAGGAGGGCGGCGGTGCCCCACTCGGCGATCACCAGGGAGACGACCACGGCGGCCAGCAGGATGATCTGCATGTAGCTGCGGTACTCGTCCAGGAACCGGCGCCAGCCGGGCACCGGACGCTCCTCGGGCAGCTCGTTCGGCCCCTGGGTGCGCAGCCGCTCCGCCGCCGTCGCGGCGGTCAGACCCACCGCCGGGTCGACGGCGAGGGCCCGGGCGACGTCGGCGGGCGTGAGCGCGTACCAGGTCACGTCAGGGGTCCTGGTCCGCAGCGGAGCGGGCTCGGTCTGCACGGTCGGCCTCCGATCTGGCGCGCGGGCCGGCTACCCGCCGGCTCGCGCCGCCGTGGTCCTGGTTCGCTTGCCCCTGCTGTTCGCCGTGCCGGCCCTGCCGTTCGCCGTGGTGGCCGCTTCTGCGTCGTGGTGGCCGTCGTGGTGACCACCGTGGTGACCGTCGTGGTGCCCCTTGGGGTGCCGCTTGGGGTGCCCCTTGTGGTGCCCCTTGTGCTGATCGGTCGCCGACCCGTCCGGCGCCTCCGCCTCCAGCTCGCGCCCCACCGACTGCAGCTCCCGCCGCACGTCCTCGCTCACGGTCGGGTACTGCGGGTCGATCCCGATGAGCGTGTGGGCGAGCACGGCCCCCGCGCACAGCCGGGCGAACCACTTGTGGTCGGCCGGGACCACGTACCACGGCGCGTACGAGGTGCTGGTCGCCGACAGCATCTGCGAGAACGCCCGCTGGTAGTCGTCCCACCGCGCCCGTTCCCGGACGTCGGCCGGCGAGAACTTCCAGTTGCGCTCGGGTACGCGGACCCGCTTCAGGAAGCGCTCGCGCTGCTCGTCCTTCGACAGGTTCAGGAAGAGCTTGACCACGGCGAACCCGTTGTCGGTCAGGTAGCGCTCCCAGTCGTTGATCTCCCGGTACCGGCGGTCCCAGATGTCGTCCCCGGCGGTGTCGTCGACCGCCGGTGGGAGTCCCTGGCGGGCCAGGACCTCGGGGTGCACGCGGACGACGAGCACCTCCTCGTAGTGCGACCGGTTGAAGATCCCGATGTCGCCCCGAGCGGGCAGGGCGCGGGCGTACCGCCACAGGTAGTCGTGACCGAGCTCCGTGGCGGAGGGGACCTTGAAGCTGCTCACGTGCACGCCCTGGGGGTTCACCCCGCTCATGACGTGCCGGATCGTCCCGTCCTTGCCCCCTGCGTCCAGGGACTGCAGGCACAGCAGCACGCCGTGGGTGCCCTGCGCGGCCAGTCGCCGCTGGTACTCCGCCAGCAGGTCGATGCCCGTGCGGAGCAGCTCTCGGCCCTGCTTCTTCCGGACGAGGTCCGACCGGTAGCCGGGGTCGAAGTCGCGGGCGAGGTCCACCTGGCGGCCGGGCGGAACCCGCAGCGGCTCGATCAGCGTCGCGATGTTCTGCCTGCGCTCGGCCGACACCTCGACCACCTCGACCACCTCCTGCTCGACGTCTCGGACGGGGCAGCCGGTCGCGCACCCCGGGCAGCCCGAGGATGGCCCGGACCAGCGGGGGCCACCTCCTCCCCAGCGGGTGACGTGACCAGCCCGGCCTCGGATCAGGGCCCCCCGGCGCGATCGCACGGGAACGGCCGGGTGCACGGCGCCGTCCCCGGTCGGCGGCGTGGAGCCGGCTCACCCCGGTGGGGTGGTCCCGCGGCGGGCCGGGACGGGCTGGGATGGGACTCCCGGGTCGCCGGACCAGGGCCGACCGCCGGTCCGGGCTCGGCCCGCCGACCCCCGGGGCGGGCGAGGAGGACCACCATGACGTACTCGATCCTCGGCTGGGCGGACAACGGTGACCTGGGCGTGGCCGTGCAGTCCCGGTTCCCCGGTGTCGGCAGCCTGGTCCCGTACGGCCGCGCGGAGGTCGGCGTCGTCGCGACCCAGGGCTTCGGGAACCCGCGGCACGGGACCGACGGCATGACCCTGCTCGGCTGTGGCGCCACGCCGCAGCAGGCGGTGGACGTCCTGGTCGGCGGTGACCCGCAGGCCTCCCGGCGCCAGTTCGCGCTCGTCGACCGCCGGGGCGGGGTGGCCGCCCACACCGGGACCGACCTGCACGGCTGGGACGGCTGGGCCGGGAGCCACGTGGGCCGCGGCTGCGTCGCGCTCGGCAACGGGCTCGCCGGTCCCGGCGTGGTCGAGGACATGGTGGCGACCTTCGAGGGACTCGACCTGTCACTCGCCGAGCGCCTGATGGCGGCTCTCGCGGCCGGGCAGCGCGCCGGCGGTGACATCCGCGGCCAGCAGTCCGCCGCCCTGCTGGTCGTGCGCCGCGACGGCGGGTACGGGTCGCTGGACGACCGGCACGTGGTCATCTCCGTGTACGACCACGAGCACCCGATCGACGAGCTGGTGCGCTGCTACGCCCTGCACCGGCTGGCCTACTTCCCCAGCGAGCCGTCCGAGCTGGTGCCGATCGGGCCCGAGCTGGCCGTCGAGCTCAAGGGCCTGATGGCGGCGCACGGGGCGTACGACGGGACACCGGACGGGACGTGGGACGCCGTCGCGCGCCGGCGGTGGGAGCTCTTCCTGGGCAGCGAGAACTACGACAACCGGATCAACGACGGCACGCTGCTCGACCTGGAGGTCCTCGCCGATCTGCGCCGCAGGTACGGCCGCCGACCCGTGGGATGACCGCCGTCGCCGTGCTGGGCGCAGGCAGCGGGCTCACCCCCGGGGGATGACGTCACCACCGGCCCCGCGGGGTCCGATGGCCTCGGACGAGTCCGTGGACCGAGAGGGTGCTCACTATGTGCAGGTGGATGGCGTACTCCGGAGAGCCGGTCCTCGCCGAGGACGTGCTGTTCCGGCCCGAGCACTCGATCATCGACCAGAGCCTGCACGCCAAGATGGGCGGGTTCACCACGAACGGCGACGGCTTCGGGATCGGCTGGTACGGCATCGACGACGACGCGGCGCCGACCGTGTACAAGGGCACCCACCCGGCCTGGAACGACGAGAACCTCCGGGAGGTCGCCGGCCGGATCCGCACACCGCTGCTCTTCGCGCACGTCCGGGCCTCGAGCGGGACGCCGGTGCAGCGCAGCAACTGCCACCCGTTCCGGCACGGGCGCTGGCTGTGGATGCACAACGGGTCACTGGCCGACTTCCCCAGGGTGAAGCGCGACCTGCTGATGGCCGTCGACCCCGAGCTGTACCCCGCGATCGAGGGGAACACCGACACCGAGGCGCTGTTCCACCTGGCTCTCACCTTCGGCCTCGAGGACGACCCGCCCACCGCCGTCGCCCGTGCGGTCGGGTACGTCGAGGACGTCGGCCGGCGGCACGGGGTGGAGTACCCGGTGCACATGACGGTGGCCACCACCGACGGCGAGTCGATCTGGGTGTTCCGGTACTCCAGCGAGAAGGCCACCAGCTCGCTCTACTTGTCCCACGACGTCGACCAGGTCCGCCGGCTGTACCCGGACCTCGACGTCCTGGACCGGCTGGGCGAGGACACCCGCTTCATCGTCTCGGAGCCGCTGCGGGACCTCCCGGGCGCGTGGGACGAGGTGCCGGAGGCCTCCTGGGCGCTCATCCACGGCCGTGACCAGGACAGCCGGCCGTTCGCCCCGCTCGCCCCGGCATGAGCCGGCCGCCGTGGAACTGCGCGACCGCATCACCGGGCTGATGGCCGGGGTGCGCGACGAGCTCGCCGAGATCGTCGCGATCCCCTCGGTGGCCGATGCCCGCCAGTACCCACCGGCGGAGTGCGCCCGGGCGGCGGAGTGGGTGCGCGGCCGGTTCGCCGGCGTCGGCTTCGCCGACGCGCACCTGGCCGAGACCGCGGACGGCAGCCTCGCCGTCCTCGGGTCGCGCCCCTGCGCCGATCCGCGGGCGCCCACCGTCCTGCTCTACGCCCACTACGACGTGCAACCCCCGCTCGGCGAGGCGGCCTGGCGCACTCCCCCGTTCCGGCTCACCGAGTCCGGCGGCCGCTGGTACGGCCGCGGGACGGCGGACTGCAAGGGGAACGTCCTGGTGCACCTGACCGCCCTCCGGGCCCTCGGGGACGACGTGCCGGTGCACCTCCGGGTCGTCGTGGAGGGCTCGGAGGAGCAGGGCACCGGCGGGCTGGAGGCCTACGTCGCCGACCACGCCGACGAGCTGCGGGCGGACGCGGTCCTGGTGTGCGACACCGGCAACGCGGCCGTCGGGCAGCCGGCCCTGACGGTCTCCCTGCGCGGGCTGGTCGACGCCGTGGTGACCGTGACCGCACTGGACTCCGCGCTGCACTCCGGCGTGTTCGGTGGCGCCGCCCCCGACGCGCTGGCCGCGCTCATCGCTGTGCTGGCCACCCTGCGCGACGCCCGCGGCAACACCACGGTCACCGGGCTGGCGGCCGACCAGGGGTGGACGGGCGCCGCGTACCCGGCGGAGCAGTTCCGCCGCGATGCCGGACTGCCTGCCGGTGCCCCGCTGCTCGGTGACGGCAGCGTCCCGGAGATGCTCTGGGCCCGCCCGGCGGTCACCGTGCTGGGGATCGACTGCCCGTCGGTCCAGGGCTCGACGGCAGCCATCGTGCCGCGGGCGGCGGCACGGGTGAGCCTCCGGATCCCGCCCGGCACGGCGCCGGACGCTGCCGCTGCCGCTCTGTCCGCCCACCTCCGGGCGGTCGCGCCGTGGGGGGTGGGGGTCGCCGTGGACGTCCGGTCCACCGGTGCGCCCTTCCGGACCGCCGTCGACGGCCCGGCCACCGCGACGATGGCCGCGGCCATGCGGGAGGCCTACGACGCGCCCGCGACCACGCTCGGGCAGGGTGGCTCCATCCCGCTGTGCACGGTCCTGGCGGAGGTCCTCCCCGGCGCCGAGCTGGTGCTGATGGGCGTCGAGGAGCCGCTCACCCGCATCCACGCGCCCAACGAGAGCGTCGACCCCCGGGAGATCGCGGCCATGGCCCTGACCGAGGCACTCTTCCTGCAGCGGTACCCGGCGGCGCTCGCCCGCTGACCCCGGGCCGGCGGGGTGGTCAGGTCCCGCCGCCGGCGGTCTCCTGGCCCCCTGCCGGGGGCCGCTGGTCCGCCGACCTCAGCCGGCTGTCCGGCGACGAGGGGACCGGCGCCTTCCCGGGAGCGCTCGCCCGGGGGGCCGGCAGCAGCGGCGACCCCGCGCTCCCGTCCGCCGTCCCCGGTGCGTGCGCCGGGTCGCCTCCTCCCGGGGCCGGCGCCGCAGGCGGGGTCCCGGCGTGCCCCCGCGGCAGCAGGGCCGAGGCCACCAGACCGAGGACGCCGATCCCGGCCAGCACCGCCATGGCCAGCCCGTACGCGTGGGAGGACAGGCCGGCGACGAGGATGGTGCCGGCGATGGCTGTGCCCAGCGACGAGCCGAGGTTGGACACGCTGCGGGACAGCCCGGAGATCTCGCCCTGCTGCTCCTCCCCGAAGCTGGACTGCACGACGTTGACCGACGGGGTCAGCATCAGCCCGATCCCCAGGCCGATGAGGAACAGCCCGGGCGCGAAGGCCCAGACCGCGGGATTGCGCCCCACCATGGCCAGGAAGACCCCGATGCCGGCGATCGTGACGACGAACCCGGCCATGATCAGCGTCCGCTGCGCCCACCGCTCGGCGAGGCGCTGCGCGGCCAGCGAGGAGAGCAGCACGCCGACCGTGGCGGCGGTGAAGATCACGCCGGTCTGGATCGGGTTGTACCCGCGCACCACCTGCAGGTAGGCCGCGACCGTGAACGACGTCCCCAGGAGCATCAGCCACTGGATGTTCTGGGTGACCATGCCCAGGTTGGACGTGCGGTTGCGGAACAGCGACGTCGACAGCAGCGGCTCCACCCCCGCCCGCTCCTCGGCGCGCACGTGCAGGAAGAACCAGGTCAGCACCAGCGCCCCGGCGACGACCAGCGCCAGCAGCAGCCACGCGTTGTCGTCCGCCGCGAGGATGCCCGACACGATCAGGACCAGTCCGGCGGCGGACAGCACCGCGCCGAGGACGTCGAAGTGGCGGGTCGGTTCCGGCGGCAGCGGGTCCTCCAGGTCCCGGCTGAGCACGACGATGGCCACGATGACCAGCGCCTGGAAGACGAACGCCGCCCGCCAGCTGATCGCCGAGGCGATCAGGCCACCGATCAGCGGTCCCGCGGCGGCGCCGAGGCCGGCCGACGCGCTGATCGCGCCGAAGGCCCGGGCCCGGGACGTCGTCGTGGTGAACAGCAGCGTCGTGAGGATGTAGACCGGCGGGATCAGCATCGCGGTGCCGACGCCCTCGAGGATCGAGTTGCCGAGGATCAGGACGCCGAGGCCGGGGGCGACCGCGCTGATCAGGGCACCCACTCCGTACACGATCAGTCCGCCGAGGAGCATCCGCTTGCGGCCGTACTTGTCGGTCAGCTTGCCGCCGGGGATCATCAGCGCGGCCATGACCAGCAGGAAGATGGTGATGGCCACCTGGATGCCCTGGACGGTCGTGTCCAGGTCCTCGCTCATGTCGGTGATCATCACGTTCATGTTCGAGCCGGCGAAGCTGCAGATGAACTGGGCGAGGGCGAGCGGCACCAGGACCCGGCGGAGCGCCTTCGACGGCCGCCCCGCGGTGCCGGCCCCGGTCACCGTGCCGGCCCCGATCGGCTGGTGCTGCTGAGCACCGAGACGTCGAGCCGCAGCCGTCTCGGTCGCACGGCCCACCGGGCCGGTCCCGCGGCACTGCCCGGCGGCACGACGGTGGACATGGTCCCTCCTCAGCAGTGCCTGGCGTCGACACCGGGAGGGTGCCGCGCCGCCCCCTCGCGCGTCCTCATCCGCAGGGGGTGACACCGGCCGGATCAGCCCACCGGGCGCCGTGCCGCGCCGCCGCCCGCCGATCACCCGGCGGGGATGAGGTCGGGGACGGGGTGCTACCGCGACCGTGGGGCAGGGCCGCCGTCCCCGGCGCGCCCACGAGTTCCACGCCCACCGCAGGAGGAAGCCATGACCGTGCCGCAGCCGAGGAACGAGTCGACGTCCCAGTCGGCCCTGAGCGACGTCGCCAGGGGTGACGCGCCGGTGCTGGAACGCCTCATCGCGATGAACCTCGACTCCATGGAGAACTCCCAGCTGGATCCGCGGACCTACTTCCTGGTGCGGATAGCAGCGCTCGTCGCGATGGACGCGGCCCCCGTCTCCTACGTCGTCAACCTCGGTCTCGCCGCCGAGGTGGGGGTGACCCTGGAGGACGCCCAGGGCGCGCTGATCGCCATCGCGCCGGTCGTCGGCAGCGCCCGGGTCGCCGCGGCGGCCGGCAACGTGCTGCGGGCCTTCGGCCTGGCGGAGATGATGGAGGAGGCCACCGGGACGCTCTGAGCCCGTCGACGCACCGGGGGCGGCGGTGACCGGGACCGGTCACCGCCGCCCCGCCGATGGACGTCCGGCCGGTGGAACAGGTCGGTGCAGACGGCGATGAGCCGCCGGATCTCGCGGACCCGGTCACCTGATGCAGGGGGCGCTCTCGTTCGCCAGTGCCTCGACGATCCAGTCCCGGACCGCCGGGAGGACCGCCAGCTGGGGCTGGTCGCGCTGGGCCACCCAGGCGGCCTCGCTGGTGCGCCGCAGGTCGCCGTGCGGGACCCCGCCGAGGGAGCGGGCGCGGAAGAGCACGGCGAACTGCTGCTGGAGCTGGTGCTCGGGTCCGGACACCACGATGCGGGGGTCGCTGAAGATCCCGACGATGCCGGTGAGCAGCACGGGCAGCCCGGCGTCCGCGGCGGTCTGGCGGACCGCGGACTCGGTGGCCGTCTCCCCGACGTCCATCGGACCACCCGGGAACTCCCAGGCGTCGCTCGCGCAGCGGTGCACCAGGAGGAGCCGGCCGCCCAGCCCACGCACGGCCACGAACACCGACGGGCCGATCGCCGTCGCGCACCGCGCCGGGGCTTCGTGGAGGTAGACCTGGGGACCCGCACAGGCCGGGCTGGTCGTCGTCATGCTGATCCCCACCTCGACTGCTCCGAGGGAGTGGTGCTCCGGGACGTCACGACCAGTGTCCCGGCCCGGGGTCCCGATCCACCTCCTCCTCGGAGGATGAGCAGGAGGACGGCGGGGTCCGCGTCCTCAGCCGGGCCCGGAGGAGACGTCGCGGCCCGGCGGCGACGCGGCCTCCGGGAGCTCCGCCGCGGCAGGCGCGGTCCACTCCTGCCCGTCCTGGGCGCGGAACGCATCGACCGCAGCCCCCACGGTGGGGAAGAACTGGCCGGGCGGGATCTCGCTGGTCAGCCCGTACCCCTCGATCTTGCGGCGCACCGGGTCCTTGAGCTCGGCGAAGACCAGCAGCTGGCCCCGCTCGTCGAGCAGCCGGTCGAGCTCGAAGAGGACGTCGGCGGCGGTGGTGTCCACGTCGGTGATCGGCTCAGCGGCGATCACCAGCCACCGGGGCGCCGGCTCGGCACGGGACAGGTGGACGACCTCGTCCCGGAAGGTCTTCGCGTTGGCGAAGAACAGCGGCGCGTCGAACCGGTAGATCACGAGGCCGGGCAGTCGCCGGGCCGCCGGGTAGGAGCGGACGTCGTGGTACCCGGGCATCCCGTCGACCCGGCCCAGGACGGTCTGGTACGGCCGCCAGGCGCGGCGGAAGACGTTGAGGATGGACAGTCCCACGGCGATGCCGATGCCGGGCAGCACGCCGAGCAGCGCGACGCCGGCGAAGGCGACGATCGACAGGGTGAACTCCACCTTGCGCTGGTGCCAGAGCCGCACGGTGCCCGGTACGTCGGCCAGCGACAGGGACGCGGTGATCACGACCGCGGCGAGCGCGGCCTGCGGCAGGTCCCGGAACAGCCCCGGGACCAGCACGATCATCGCCACGATGAGCAGCGCCCCGATCACGCCGGTCAGCTGTGTGCGGGCGCCGGCCCGCTCGGCGACGGCGGTGCGTGAGGCGCTCGTGCTGACCGGGAAGCCCTGGAAGAGGCCGGCGGCCAGGTTGGCCGCACCCAGACCCAGCATCTCCTGGTCACCGCGCACCTCCTGGCCGGTGCGCTCGGCGAAGGCGGTCGCGGTGGAGATGGTGTCGGCGAGGGACACCACGGCGATGGCCAGCGCTCCAGCGGCCAGGGGCCCGAGGTCGGACCACTCGACGGTGGGGAGGGTCAGCGGCGGGAAGCCCTTCGGCAGCTCTCCCACCAGCTTCACCCCGTGCTCGGCGAGCCCGAAGACGCTGGTGGCCGCGATCGCCAGCACCACCATCAGCAGCACGGCGGGGACCTTGGGGAGCCACCGCTGCAGCACGAGGACGAGGACGATGCCGCTCAGGCCGACCGCCGCCGCGGCAGGGACGACGTCGCCGTCCGCCACTCCCCGCACGAAGGCGGCGAGCTCCCCCACCACGCCGTCCGCGTCGACCGAGAACCCGAAGAGCTTGGGCAACTGGCTGACCAGGATCGTCACGGCCAGGCCGTTCATGTAGCCGATCATGGTCGGTTTGGAGAGCAGCTCGGCGATGAAGCCCAACCGGCCCAGGCCGGCCACGGTCATGATCACCGCGACCATGATGGCCAGCAGCGAGGCCAGCGCCACCGCGCGCTCCGGGTCGCCGTCGGCGGCGATCAGGGGCGCGATCGTCGCCGCGATCATCGGCCCGAGCGAGGAGTCCGGCCCGAGCACCAGGATCCGGGACGGACCGAAGACCGCGTAGCCCAGCAGGCACATGATCGACGTGTAGAGCCCGGTGATGGGCGGCAGCCCGGCGAGCTCGGCGTAGGCCATGCCCTGCGGCACCAGCAGCGTGGTCAGGACCACCCCGGCGACGACGTCCTTGACGAGCCAGGACCGGCGGTAGCCCGCGGCGACCTGGAAGCCCGGCGGTAGGAGTGCCATGCGGACACCTCACAGGGGGTCGCTCCCCGCCGGCACCGGTCGGGTGTGCCCGGCGGGGACCAGCCGGGTGGCTGACCTGGGGTCCTCAGCGTGGCAGGAAGACCCGGGCGCGGCGTCGTCCAGGATGGATGATCCTCGGGCTCCGGGCGGCAGAGACGAGGCACCAGGTCACGCCGGGTCCCGCCACATCGGGAACACGGTCGGGCCGCCCGCGGGCAGCGGCAGAGGGTCTCGGTCGATGAACCCGTGCCGTGCGTAGAGGGCCCGATTGCGCTGGCAGGAGGCCTCCAGGTAGGCGGGCTGTCCCGTGCGATCGCACTCATCGAGCACCGGCCGCAGCAGGGCACCTCCGATGCCGTGCCCCTGCCGCCCGGGCTGGACGCCCGCGTACAGCAGGTACCAGTGATCGGGCAGCTGCCGGTGGTGCGCCTCCATGTCCGACCGCGCCTGCTGCGCCAGCCGCATCCGCCCGCCGAAGACACGGACCCAGCCGGCCGCGTCACGCACGTTCTCCCAGGTCGTGGACGTCCACCGAGCCGGCGGGAACCACACCGCAGCTCCGGCACCGTCTGCGGCGACCCAGGTCCCGCCGCGCTGCTCGCTCCGTGCGGTCTCCAGGTCGAACATCCCCTGCAGCCGGGCCTGCCGGCGGGACATCGCCGGCGGGAACAGGAACGTGAAGACGGGATCGTCGGCGAAAGCCGCTGCCAGGACGCGCGCGACCTGCGCGCGGTCAGCGGCGGTGGCCCGACGGACTCCGCACCCGCTGTCCTCGACCATGCGTCGCAGGGTCGTCCCGACCCGCCGGCGACGGAAGATGCGGCCGGCTGCTCGCATCCGACCCGGCGCGGCCGTCGCCGAACGCGACGTCAGGACGACGCCTGCGACGCCTGGCTGGTCACCGACCCTCTGCCGGTGGTGAGCCTGCCGGGCGCCCCGGGTGTTGCGGCTCCGCCCGGCCGCGTATGGGATGAGCCATGGCGTGGGCTCGGGACGGCGGGCGCGCGACGCGGACAGCGAAGGCGCGACGACGTCCGCCGGCGAGTGACGCCGACTCGCCGCAGAGGATCTCCGCGGCCGGCTGGCGGCACGTCGCCCGCCGGGTCCTGGTGCACGTGGCCAGCGATCGGCTGATGGTGCAGAGCGCGGCGGTGGCCTTCTTCGCCCTCCTGTCGATCGCCCCGGTGCTGGTGACGGCGATCTCGGTCTACGGCGCGGTCAACACCCCCGAGCAGGCACTGCAGCAGCTGTCCCGGGTGACCGGGATGCTGCCCACCGAGCTCCGGCCGATGGTGGCCGAGCAGCTCACCACGATCACCACCGCCTCCGGCCAGGTGCACACCTGGAGCGGTCTCACCGGGCTGGTCGTCGCACTCTGGACGGCGACGACCGCCATGACCTACCTGGTCGACGGGCTGACCCTCGCCTACCACGAGACCGAGACCCGGGGCTTCCTCCACCGCAGCGGTCTCGCCCTGCTGTTCGTCCTCGGTGGCGCCGTGGTCCTGGGCGCCCTGGTCACCGGGACCGGCGCGCTGTCGGGTGTGCTGGCCGGGGCCCCCGGCCCGGTCCGTGCGGTCGCCCCGGTCCTCGGCTGGGTCTTCCTCGCCGGACTGATGACCACGATGCTCGCCTTGCTCTACCGGTGGGGTCCCGACCGCACGCAGGCCCGCTGGCGGTGGGTCACCGGCGGCTCGGTCGTCGCGACGCTGCTGTGGCTGGCCACGACGATCGGCTTCTTCACCTACGTCGAGCGCCTGGGCAGCTACCAGGCGACGTACGGGGGCCTCGCCGGGGTCGCGATCAGCATGATCTGGCTGTGGGCCAGCGTCTTCCTGGTCATCGTGGGCGCGGCGGTCAACGCCGAGGCCGAGCGCGAGACGATCCGTGACTCGACGGTCGGTCCCGAGCAGCCGCTGGGCGAGCGCGGCGCGGTCGTCGCGGACAGCGCGCCGCCGTACCCGGGGGAAGGCTGACCTCGGGTCGGGCACCTGCCCCGATCACCGGCACGGGGGTGCCCCCCAGTCGATGAACCGGGCACGCAGCCCGGGCTGGCTGAACACCAGGCTGGGCTCGGTCCCGTCCGGGTGGATCCGCCAGAGCCCGGACTCCCCCGTGGTGTTGTCCTGCAGCCGGTAGACGATCCAGCGCCCGTCCGGGGAGTAGGACCCTGCGAAGGCGCTCAACTGGCCACCGGAGTAGTGGGTCAGGTACCGCAGGTCGCTGCCGTCGACCGCGATGGTCGCGAGGTTCGCCTCCAGGGGGGAGTCACCGATCTGGTTGGCGTCGGTGGTGAGCACGATGTGCGAGCTGTCGGGAGACCAGCCGGTCTTGACCGCCACGTCCTCGGCCGGGGGGAGCAGGTCGTGCGGCCGCGAACCGTCGATCCTGCTGACGGTCAGCGCCTGCTGGAACTCGACGCGGTCCTCCACCCGGATGTAGGAGAGCAGACGGCCGTCCGGGGAGGGGTTGGGCTCGTCGTAGCCGTCGGGCCCGGGTGCGGTGATGCGCTGCGGTTCACCGCTCCCGTCGACGGCGCGCGAGTACAGCGCGGACTCGGTCGGGCAGTCGGTGAGGTAGACGACCCGTCGCCCGTCGGCGGTGAAGGCCGGGTTGGCGTCGACGCAGTCCGGCCGGGTGAGCGGCAGGACGCGCAGGTCCCCGCCGTCGGGGTCGACGAGGGCGACCTGCGCGCCGGCGTCGTCGGGCAGGGCCCACTCGAACACGATGCTGCGCCCGTCGGGGGCCCAGTCGGGGTTGACGGCATCCCCGTCGACGTGGGTGATCTGCTGCGCGTGCGAGCCGTCGGGCTCCACGGTCCACAGCTGCGTCCCGTCCTCGGTCTCCCCGCCGAAGACGATGAGCCCGTGCCCAGCACCCGCGGGCGGGTCGGCCGCGGCAGGTGACGGTGCGAGCAGCAGGCCGCCGGTCACCGCGGCCACCAGGGCCAGGACGGGACGACGGGACGGCACGAGGGACTGCGCGGACATCCGCATCACGACCTCCGGTGACGCTCGCCCGACCCGCCTCTCGGGCCGCAGGCACCCAGCCGGTCCCCGCCGGGCGCCTGTCCTCGTCGACACCGGACCGCACTGGGCGGTTGATGGTCCGCCGGGACGGGGCAGCTGTGAAGCCCCTCTGCGCTGGCCCCGGGGATCCTGGACCTAGAGACCGAGCCGGGCGGACGCCGGAGCCGCCCAGCGGCTGCTGGCGTCGTACCCCCGCAGGGTGGTCACCGACGCCCACCGGCCGGTCCGGGCCAGCTCGCGCTCGCTGACCCCGGCCTTGTAGCCCTCGGTCGCGAACGACCGGCGCAGGCTGTGCGGGCTCAACCCGTCGAGCGGGACGCCGGCGTTCTCGGCGGCCCGGCGGAGCACCAGCCGGACCGACGACCTGGCCATCCGCGTCCGGCCGATCCGGGGCTGCGCTCCCCGGCCCACGCTGCGGAACAGCGGTCCGGGCGCCCCCGCGAGACCCGCCGCGTCCACCCACGCCTGCAGCGCACGCACCGGGCAGGTCTGCGCCCGCGTGCCCGGCGCCAGTGCCAGCACCTCACCGGCGCCCTCCTGGTCGGTCTTGGACCAGCGGACGGTGACGTCGAGGCCGCCGTGCCCGGCCGGCGCCAGATCGGCCACGTCGAGCCCGCAGGCGTCCGAGGCCCGCAGCCCGAGCGCGAAGGAGGTGAGGATCAGCGCCCGGTCGCGCATCCCGGCCACCCCGGCCGGGAGGTCCTCAACGAGCGCCCGGATCGTCGCGGTGTCGACCGCCCGGGCCTTCTTCGGACGGCGGCCGTCGCGGGCCGCCGTGCGGCGGATGCCCCGGAGGACCTCCCGGGTGCCGGGGTGCTCGGTCGGGCTGGGGTGCCCGGCCTCCCGGTGCGCGTGCCCGATGCCGGACAGCCGCCGGGCGACCGTGCGGGGGCTGGCCCCGGCGTCGCTCAGCGCGGCGAGGTAGGCCGCCACCGCGGCGTCGGCGGCGGGCAGCGGGCTGAACCCGCGCTCCCCGGCCCAGGCCGACCAGGCGCGGAAGTCCGCGTCGTAGGCCTTGCGCGTCGACTCCGCCCTGGCGGCGGTGAGGTAGCGCCCCACCGACTCGACGTCGCCGGGCAGCACCAGGCCGCCGTCGCCGTTCGCATTCGGACGAACCACCTCTACGGCCCCTGTTGCGGGGGGACCGGACGCCGGGAGTGAGGACTCCATAACAGTTGATTATGGAGCGTGTTTGCCTGATTCCGCTCATTCCTGCTGCGGCACGCGGTCGTTCGTTCGTAGCGCCAAACGCGCAACAACGCACGAACGAGCGCAGACTGCCCCCATGACCGCTGGCTCGGCGACGTGCGCCTACCCGCGCTGTGACCGGCCGGTGGCCCCGCCCCCGCCGACCGGAGGGCGGTCCTCGTACTGCGCGCGCCCCGACCACAACCGCACGACCGCCTTCGCCGCCCGCCGGGCGGAGGCCGCCGCCCGCGCTCCGGCCGCACCAGAGCGCCCCGCTGCTCAGGGGACCCGCACGCCCCCCGCCGAGACCCTCACCGCGGCCGCCGACCGGTTCCGTCACACCCTGATCGCGATCGAGGAGCAGGTGGACCGCGCCCGGGAGGTGCTGACCCGGGCCGCGGACGCCGAGCTGCTGGAGGTCGAACGGGCGGCGATCCGCACCGACGCCCGGCGTGAGATCGCGGAGGCCGAGCAGCGGGCGTCCCTGGCAGACCGGATCCGGGCGGTCGCCGAGACCGCGACGCGGGAGGCGCTCGAGGCCGCGGCACGGGCCGACGCCGACGCGGCTGGCGCCCGGGAGGAGGCAGCGGCCGCGCAGGAGCGGGCCGAGGCCGCGCAGGAGGGAGCCGAGGCCGCGGAGCGGGCAGCGGAGCAGGCGCGGGTCACCGCGGACGCGGCGGGAGCGGCCGCGCGCCAGGCCGAGGCGGCACGGCAGGAGGCCGAACGACGTCGGGCCGCGGCGGTGCGGGACGCCGGGTCCGCCCGCAGCGACGCAGCCCGGGCGGAGGAGGCGCGGGACCGCGCACTCGCCGACGCCCGCTCGGCCCAGGAGCGGGCGACGGCCGCCGAGGGAGCACGGGACCGGGCCGTGGAGGCCGAACGCGCGGCCCGCGCGGAGAGCGAGGGCGCCCGGGTCGACGCGGCGCGGGCGGTGGTCCGTGCCGAGCAGGCGGAGGCGGCGGTCCGGCTGGAGACCACGGCCGCGGCGGGCCGGGTCCAGGCGGCGGACGCGCGGGCCGAGGACGCGGCCGAGCGGGCGCGGGTGCAGGAGGCCCGCGCCGAGCGTGCCGAGCGCCAGGCCGAGGAGGGCCGGCGCGACCGCCTGCGGGCCGAGGAGGGCCGCGACCGGGCGCTGGCCGAGGCGGCGGCGGCCCGAGCCGAGCTTGCGGCGGTGCGGGCGGAACTGACGGCGGAACGGGAGGAACTGGCGGCGGCGACCCGCTCGGCGCAGACCGTGGAGCAGGAGCGCCCCGCTCCCCCGGCCGGCGGGCGCCCGACCGGACCTCGCTGAGCACGGCTCGGTGCGCGGCGACGTCACCGTGCGGGGCGAGGATCCCGCAGGTCCTCGACACCGGTCCGGGTCAGGGGTCGGCAGGCAGGGGGCGGGCCGGCCAGTCGAGCAGCCGCGCGCCGAGCACGCCTGCGTGCAGCGAGAACCGCTCGTCGGGCCGCGAGACGCGGTACCCGGTCAGCTCGGCGACCCGGGCCAGCCGGTAGCGGACCTGCTCGGGGTCGCTCGAGCGCGCGACGGCGGGCAGCTGCCGCCACAGCCGCCAGGACGCGGACAGGTACAGGTCGACCGCGCTGCGGGCGCCGACCCCCTCGGCGGCCGCGGCCCGCCCCAGCTCACGGACCGCGTCGAGCTGCCACGGCTCGGGACGGCGCCCGTGGACGGCAGCGTCGGCGAGCATCGGCAGGTGGTCCCCGAGCAGCTCGACCGGCGCAGAGCAGGCCGCTGCGGCCGCCGTCGCCACCCCGGCGAGCCAGGCCTCGCCCGTCCTCGGTGCCGCCTGCGCGGGTCGCCCGTCGCCGGCCATCCGCCCTCCCCTGGTCCGTGGGTGCTCCGCGGTTCGTTGCCGACGGTCGGCAGGACCAGCACGTCCCGGATGACCGGCCGCGGCCCTCGTCCCGGTGCCGTCCCGCGGGCATCGTGGAGCGGGAGGAGGTCGACGGTGCTCAGCAGTCAGGAACGGCGCATCTGGCAGGAGGTCGAACGGCGCACCACCGCCGGGACCGAGGGCCTCGCGCCGCCCCGCCCCCGGACGCAGGCGCACGGCGTGGACGACCTGCCGGTCGCCGTCGTGGCCGGCACCTGGACCAGCATTGTGCTGGTCCTGGTCGGCCTCGTGCTCGCCGGCCTCGTCGTCGGGGCCGTCACGACGGTGCTCGCGCTGGTGTGGCGGTGCTGGGCGGCGCGCCGCGGCTGAGCGACCGGCGCCCGCCGCTCACCGACGAGGTGGCAGCCGGACCGCTCCTGCGGGGCGCAGCACCAGCCGGGCGCCGCGCCGGGCGCACCGCCGGCGGGCCCGCGCGAGCGCAGCCGTGCCGTCGGGCTCCAGCCCGGTGGCCTGTGCCAGGTCGACGACCAGCTCACGCAGGTCGGGCTGGTCGGTGCGGGAGTCCAGGCACAGCTGGAGCAGCGGCACGGTCGAGGCGCTGACCTCGCCGACGACCTCGACGACGACCCGGCCGGGACGCTCCCCGGGGACGAGGGTCACCGACAGCTCCCCCGTCCCGGGCGCGGCAGGCAGGACGCGGGTGGGCAGCACGCTCATCCCTCCGACAGGGTCTGCTGGCAGGAGACGCAGCCGGCCGGGAACGGGCGGGACTCCAGCCGCTCGGGCGGGATGACCGATCCGCAGCGCACGCAGGAGCCGTAAGTGCCGGCGTCCAT
This sequence comes from Geodermatophilaceae bacterium URHA0031, assembly GCA_000620205.1. Classification (GTDB taxonomy): domain Bacteria; phylum Actinomycetota; class Actinomycetes; order Mycobacteriales; family Geodermatophilaceae; genus Modestobacter. The sequence goes on from JHVP01000005.1 coordinate 277,104, forward strand.
CCGGGCCAGCGCCGCGTCGATCTCCTCGATGGTGCGCAGCAGCGTCGCGGCCCGGCCGAGGGCGACCGCGTCCGGCAGGGAGGTGACCGCCTCGGCCAGGGCCAGCTCGCGCCGGCCGACGCAGTCGGTGCGCTGGGCCTCCAACTCGGCCCGGAACGGTGCCCACGGGGTCGGCACGGCGGTGGTGGTGGTCACGGGGTCCTCCTGGGAGAGCAGCGAGCGTGCCGTCGCTCAGCACGCAGGGGCGGCAGCCGGAGCTGCCGCGGTCGGGGTCGTCCTGCGCCTCGACGGGCGTGGCCCCAGCTTCCCCGGGTCCGGGTGGCCGGGACAGGGCAGCGGTCGGCCAACCGCCGCTGCCCCGGGTTGCCGGTCACCGGCAACCCTGAGTCAGCGGGACCTCGGTGGTCGCCCGGCGGGGACGTCCTGGGAGAGCAGCCACGCCCACAGCAGGGTGAGGGCACCGGTGGCCAGCCGCCGCACCGGGAGCGGCCCCGGGCTGCGGCGGCGGTCGACCGCCCTCGCCGTCGTCGCCGGGCTCGTGGGCTCCGCCGGCTCGTCACCCGACGGCGCTCCCCCTGCGGCGACCTGCTCCCGACGCGGGGCGGGGATGTCGGGGCCGGGCCCACCGTCGTCGACCCGGGGTCCGCGCACCCGACCGCGGAAGACGACGTAGGTCCACGCCTGGTACAGCAGGACGACGGGCAGCAGCACCGCCAGCACGACGGTCATGACCGTCAGCGAGTAGGAGGCAGCCGCGGTGTTCTGCGCGGTGAGGTCGTTCGCGGCGCCCAGGCTGGACACCATCACCCGCGGGTACAGCTCGGTGAACAGCGACAGCACGACGGCGGTGATGGTGACCGAAGTGGCGGCGAAAGCGGCGCCCTCCCGTCCGCCGTGCACGAGCACGGCCGCCGCGATCGCCGCCAGCACTGCGGCCAGCTCGATGAACGACAGCAGGAACCCGTTGCCCGACTCCACCCGGGTCCAGGTGCAGAAGCCGAGGACCACCAGCGCGACGACCGGGGCGAGCACCCGGGCCGCCCGCCGGGCCCGCGCGTGCAGCGCCGCCCCTCCGGTCCGGAGCGTGAGGAAGGTGGCGCCCTGCACCAGGCACAGCAGCACCAGCGTCACCCCGGTCGCCAGCGCGTAGGGCGCCAGGAGGTCCCCGAGATCGCCCACGAACTCCTGGTCGGAGTCGATCGGGACGCCGCCGAGCAGCCCGCCCAGGACGATGCCCAGACCGAACGGGACGAGCAGGCTGCCGCCGGTCAGCGCGGCACCCCAGAGCCGGCGCCCGCGGTCGGACTCGGAGTGGCTGCGGAACTCGAAGGCCACGCCACGCAGGATCAGCGCCGCCAGCACCAGCAGGACGACCGGGTAGAACCCGGAGAACATCGTCGCGTACCAGCCGGGGAACGCGGCGAAGGTCCCGGCGGTGGCCACGATGAGCCAGACCTCGTTGGCGTCCCACAGCGGGCCGATCGTCGAGATGACGGCACTGCGGCCCCGCTCGTCGCGGCCCACGACACCGTGCAGCATCCCGACGCCGAAGTCGAACCCGTCCAGGACGAGGAAACCGACCCACAGCACGGTCAGCACGAGGAACCAGAAGGCGACGAGGGTCATGGCGGGCCTTCCTGGGCGGGGTTCGGGACGGGGGGGCGGGACGGGTCAGTAGCTCGGTGCCAGGTCGGGTTCCTCGGCGCGGTCCTCGGCCGGGGGTGCCTCGGCGAGCTCGCGGCGCGCGAAGCGCGCCATCAGGCCCCAGTCGACGAGCGCGAGCACGCCGTAGAGCACGAAGAAGACGATCAGGCTGACCACGACCGCGGTGGTGCCCACCGACGCCGAGACGGCGTCCTGGGTCTTCTGCAGGCCCTGCACGATCCACGGCTGACGGCCGTTCTCGGTGAGCACCCAGCCGGCCGTGTTGATCACGAACGGCACCGGGATCATCCACACGGCGACGCGCAGGAACAGCCGGGAGTCCGCCAGCTTCTTGCGCCGCCACAGGCCCCAGAGCCCGATCATCAGGACCAGGCTGCCGAGGTAGGCCATCACCCGCATGGACCAGTACTGGACGAAGACGTTGGGCACGTAGTCGCCGGGCCCGTACTGCTGCTCGTACTGCGCCTGCAGCTCGTCCATGCCCGCGACCGGGCCGTCCCAGTGGTTGGTCGCCAGCAGCGACAGCAGGTGCGGGACCTGGAGGATCTTCGTCGGGTCGTGGTCGTCCGCGCCGCCGCCGATCTGGAACAGCGAGAAGGAGCAGGGCTGGCAGGACTGCCACTGCGCCTCGGCCGCGGCGATCTTCATCGGCTGGAACTTGCCCTCGGTCACCCCGAGCTCGCTGCCCACCAGCAGGTTGAGCATGGTGGCGGGGACGATGATCGCCAGCGCGATCCGGGCCGAGCGGTCGAACGCCGCGGCGTGGGAGCCGCGGCGCAGGTGCCACGCGGAGATGCCCAGCATGACGACGGCGGCGGTGATCAGCGAGGCCAGCAGGACGTGCACGAAGCTGCGCAGGAAGACCGGGTTGGTGAGCACCGCCCCGATGCTGGTCAGCTGCGCCCGGCCGGCGCTGTTGATCGTGTAGCCGACCGGGTTCTGCATCCACGAGTTCGCGGCCATGATGAACGCCGCGGAGAGCACGCCGCCGGCCGCGACCGCCCAGATCGTCGCCAGGTGCACCCGCCGGGACAGCCGGTTCCAGCCGAACACCCACAGCGCCAGGAACGTGGACTCGAGGAAGAAGGCGGCCAGCCCCTCCATGGCCAGGGGCGCGCCGAACACGTCGCCCACGAAGCGCGAGTAGCCCGACCAGTTCATGCCGAACTGGAACTCCTGCACCAGCCCGGTCACCACACCGACCGCGACGTTGATGACCAGCAGGGTGCCGAAGAACTTGGTCAGCCGGAGGTACTCCGGCGCGTCCGTGCGGTGCCAGCGGGTCTGCAGCAGAGCGGTGATGAACGCCAGCCCGATGGTCAGCGGCACGAACAGGAAGTGGTAGATCGAGGTGCCGGCGAACTGCATCCGCGCCAGGTCCACTGTGGACACGTCGTCCTCCCGTCCTCGCGCCGTCCTGCGTGGCGACGCTCCCCGCGGCCCCGCACCGGCACATCACCCGTGGCGGGCGAGGGGACCGGCAGCAGCGCCCGGGACCGGCTCCGGACCCGGCCCGCCTGTGCCCTCCCGCGGACGGCCGGGGCCCGGCAGCTCACCAGTTCCTGGTGATGCGCGTCGTCCGCCGGCAGCAGGAACGTGGCCGCCGTCGGGGGTCCGCGCTCCACTCCCCCGCCGAGGCCGCGACGTCGAACCGAGGAGGGCCCTGTGCCGGACGACCGCCACTACGACGTGATCATCATCGGGACCGGAGCCGGCGGGGGGACGCTCGCGCACCGGCTGGCGCCCTCGGGGAAGCAGGTGCTGCTGCTCGAGCGCGGTGACTACCTGCCCCGGGAGCGGGACAACTGGAGCTCCACCGCGGTCTTCGTGCACGGCAAGTACCGGGCGCCGGAGTTCTGGTACGACGCGAACGGCGACGAGTTCCCCCCGGAGGTGAACTACTACGTCGGCGGCAACACCAAGTTCTACGGCGCCGCGCTCTTCCGGCTGCGGCCGGAGGACTTCGGCGAGATCCGGCACCACGGCGGGATCTCCCCCGCCTGGCCGATCGACTACGCCGACCTCGAACCCTGGTACACCGAGGCCGAGACCTCTACGCCGTGCACGGCCGGCACGGGGAGGACCCCAGCGAGGGGCCGGTGAGCGCGCAGTACGCGCACCCGCCGGTCGAGCACGAAGCCCGGATCGAGCAGCTGAGCGCCGACCTGGAGAAGCAGGGGCTGCACCCGTTCCACCTGCCGATCGGCGTGCAGCTCACCCAGGACGAGCACGGCCGTCCCACCCGGGACAGCATCTGCATCCGCTGCGACCGGGTCGACGGCTTCCCGTGCGTGCTGGACGCCAAGGCCGACGCCCAGGTGATGTGCGTGGACCCGGCGCTGCGGCACGACAACGTCTCGATGGTGACCGGCGCCCACGTGACGCGGCTGGAGACAGACGCGTCCGGCCGCACCGTCACCGCCGTGGTCACCGAGCTGGGCGACGGGACGACCGCGCGGTTCACCGCCGACGTCGTCGTGGTCGCCTGCGGTGCGGTGAACTCGGCCGTCCTGCTGCTCCGCTCGGCCAGCGACGCCCACCCCAACGGCCTGGCGAACGGCTCGGACGTCGTCGGCCGGCACTACATGCGGCACAACAACCTGGCGATGATGGGCCTGTCGATCGAGCCGAACGAGACGCGCTTCCAGAAGACGCTCGCGCTCAACGACTGGTACCTCGGCTCACCGGACTGGGACTTCCCCCTGGGTGGCATCCAGATGCTGGGGAAGTCCGACGCGGAGCAGATCCGGGCCAACGCACCGCACTGGGCCGGCCGGGTGTCCCCGGAGATGCCGTTCGCGGAGCTGGCCCACCACGCCGTCGACTTCTGGCTCTGCGGTGAGGACCTCCCCGAACCCCACAACCGGGTCACCCTGGACGCCGACGACGGCATCCACCTGGCCATCGACGAGAAGAACAACGTCGAGGGGCTCAAGCGGCTGCGCCACGAGCTGGAGCGGCGGCTCGGCGACCTCGGCATGCAGGAGCACCACCTGCTGCACCACAGCATCTACATGCACAAGGGCATGCCGATCGGGGCCACCGCGCACCAGGCCGGCACGGTGCGGTTCGGCACCGACCCCGCCTCCTCCGCGCTGGACGTCAACTGCCGCGCGCACGAGGTGGACAACCTCTACGTGGTCGACACGAGCTTCTTCCCCAGCATCGGCGCGGTGAACCCGTCGCTGACCGCCATCGCCAACGCGCTGCGGGTCGGCGACCACCTGATCGAACGACTCGGCTGAGCACCTAGACGGACGAAGGGAACGGACATGACGACCGATCGGGTGGACGCACTGGTGATCTTCGGGGCGACCGGGGACCTCGCCAAGCTGGAGACCTTCCCGGCCCTCGTGGGGCTGGTCGACCGCGGGGTCCTCGACGTACCGGTGGTCGGGGTCGCGAAGAGCGGGTGGGGGCTGGACCAGTTCCGGTCCTACGCGGCGGCGTCGCTGCGCGCCAACGGCCTGGACCCGGACGCCGGCCCGGGCGCGAAGATGCTCGGGCTGCTGCGCTACGTGGACGGCGACCTGGACGACGACGCCACCTACACGGCGATGGCACACGAGATCGGCGACGGGAAGAGGGCGCTGTTCTACCTGGAGGTGCCGCCGTTCCTGTTCGGCCGGATCGCGCAGGGCATCTCGACCGCCGGCGCCGCCGACGGTGCCCGGGTGATGGTGGAGAAGCCGTTCGGCAACGACCTGGCCAGCGCCCAGGCGCTCAACGCGACCATGCAGCGGTACTTCCCCGAGGACGCGATCTACCGCGTCGACCACTGGCTGGGCCTCGACCCGCTCGAGGACGTGCTCGTCGCCCGCTTCGCCAACTCGATGTTCGAGCCGCTGCTCAACCGTGACCACGTGGCGAGCGTGCAGATCACCATGGCCGAGGCCTTCGACGTCGCCGACCGCGGCCGCTTCTACGACCGGACCGGCGCCACCCGCGACGTCGTGCAGAACCACATGCTGCAGGTGCTGGCCAGCGTGCTCGCCGACCCGCCCGACGGCTCGGGCACGGACTCGTGGCTGGACGCCAAGGCGCGGGTCATCGCCGCGCTGCGGCCGCTGACCCCCGGGGACACGGTCTTCGGCCAGTACGAGGGCTACCTCGACGTCGACGGTGTCGACGCGGCCTCCACCACGGAGAGCTTCGTGGCGGTCCGGTTGGCGCTGGACTCGTGGCGCTGGGCCGGGGTCCCGTTGCTCATCCGGGCCGGCAAGACCATGCCGGTCACGGCCACCGAGATCACCGTCCGCTTCCGGCCCACCCCGTTCGACGTGCTCGGGCAGGGGCCGAGCGGGATCGACAACCAGCTGCGCTTCCGGATCTGGCCGGAGTCCGGGTTGGGCCTGAGCCTGGCCGGCAAGGCCCCGGGCGCGGGGCTCCGGACCGAGGTCCAGGAGCTCGCGTTCGCGCAGCACGGAGCCGCGGACATGCGCCCCTACGACCGGCTCATCGGTGCCGCACTCGACGGGCGGCGCCTGCTGTTCGCCCGGCAGGACACCGTCGAGGCGGCCTGGCGGGTCGTCGACCCGATCCTGGGGGGCGGCGTGCCGCTGCACAGCTACCCGCGCGGCAGCTGGGGGCCCAAGGAGGCCGAGCAGCTGCTGCCGGACGGGATCACCTGGCACGACCCGGTCGCGTGACCCGAGGAGGAACGATGGCACCGTCACCGCGTCACCGCGTCGTCATCGTCGGCGGGGGGTTCGGCGGGCTGTTCGCCGCCCGCGCGCTGCGCGGGACGGCCGACGTCACCCTGGTCGACCGCACCCAGCACCACCTGTTCCAGCCGCTGCTGTACCAGGTGGCCACCGGGATGCTGTCCGAGGGGCAGATCACCGTGCCGTTGCGGGACGTCCTCAAGCGGCACCGCGAGGTGACGTGCCTGCTGGCCGACGTGGTCGACGTCGACGCCGCCCGCCGGACCGTGCACGCCGACCGGCCCGACGGCGAGCGGATCACGCTGCCCTACGACGACCTCGTCATCGCCGCCGGGGTGCAGCAGTCCTACTTCGGGCACGACGAGTTCGCGCGGTGGGCGCCGGGGATGAAGTCGATCTCCGACGCGCTGACGATCCGCCAGCGGGTGTTCGGGGCGTTCGAGCTGGCCGAGACCGAGACCGACCCCGAGGCGCAGCGCCGCCGGCTCACGTTCGCCGTGGTCGGCGGCGGCCCCACCGGGGTGGAGCTCGCCGGGCAGCTCCGCGAGCTGGCCACCCGCACGTTGCACGCGGAGTTCCGGCACATCCACCCCGAGCAGGCGCGGGTCCTGCTGTTCGACGGCGGCGACGCGCCGCTGGCCTCCTTCGGGCCGGCGCTCTCGGCCCGGGCCGCGGACACGCTCCGGGACCTGGGTGTCGAGCTCCACCTGGGCACCCGCGTCACCGGGGTCGACGAGGAGGGCCTGACCGTGCGCGACCGTGCGGGCGCCACGGTCCGCCACCCGGCCGGCACCGTGCTGTGGGCCGCGGGCGTCACCGCACCGCCGATCGCGGCGACCCTCGCCGCCGCCACCGGCGCGACGACCGACCGCGCCGGACGGATCGGCGTGGGCCCGCGGTTGACCGTTCCCGGGCACCCCGAGATCTCGGTCATCGGTGACCTGATGGACCGGGACGGGCTGCCCGGCGTCGCCGAGGTGGCCATGCAGTCCGGGCTCTACGTCGGGCGACGGATCCGGCGGCGTCTGCAGGGCGGTGGCCCCGCCCGGCCGTTCCGGTACCACGACCTCGGCTCGGCGGCCTACCTCGCCCGTGGGCGGGCCGTCGTCTCGGCCGGTCCGCTGCACCTCGCCGGCCTCCCCGGCTGGCTGGTCTGGCTGTTCATCCACATCGCCTTCCTCACCGGCTACCGGAACCGGGTGGGTGCCGTCCTCACCTGGGCGGTGACCTTCACCCGCGACGCGCGGCGGGAGCGGACCTTCACCACCCGCCAGATCAGCTCCCTGCACGACCTGTACGCGGCCCCGGACGCCCCGGGTCACCGGACGATCGCGTCCTGACCGCAGGTCGAACGATGACCGGTCCGGCGCAGCGGCTCGTGCGCCTCACCCCGGGGGCCCGGCGGTCGGTCGCCGGGACCGCGGCGCTCTCGGTCGCCGCGGGCCTGCTGGTGGTCGTGCAGGCCGGGCTGCTGGCCGACCTGGTCGCCCGCGCGTTCCTCGGGGGCGCCGGGCTCGCGCAGCTGACGCCGGCCCTGCTCGCCCTCACCGGCGTCGTCGGAGCCCGCGCCGCGCTCGGCTGGGCGGCCGAGGCAGCCGCCGAGCGGGGGGCGGCGCGGGTCGGGACGCAGGCCCGCGGCCGGCTGCTCGACCACGTCCTGCTGCTCGGGCCCCGACACCCGGGGCTGCCGCCGACGGGCCGGCTGGCCGCGCTCGCCGGCCGGGGCGTCGACGCGCTGGGCGGCTACGCCGGCCGGTACCTGCCCCAGCGGGTCGTGGCGACCGTCGTCCCGCTCGTCGTGGGCATCCGGATCTTCGCCGCGGACTGGATCTCCGGCCTGCTGCTCGCGGTGACCGTCCCCCTGGTCCCGGTGTTCATGGTGCTGATCGGCCTGCACACGCGCGAGCGGGTCGCCCGGCAGTGGCGGACCCTGAGCGACCTCGCCGGCTCCTTCCTCGACGTCGTCGCCGGTCTGGACGTGCTGACCGCCTTCGGCCGCGCCCGCGGCCAGTCACGGCGGATCGCCGCGGTGTCGGAGCGGCACCGGGCCGAGACGATGCGCTCGTTGCGCGTGGCGTTCCTGTCCGCCCTCACCCTGGAGCTGCTGGCCAGCCTGTCGGTCGCCCTGGTGGCCGTGTCCGTGGGCCTGCGGCTGGTCGCCGGCGACCTGGACCTGGCGACCGGGTTGCTGGTCATCATGCTGGCGCCGGAGGTGTTCCTGCCGCTGCGCGCGGTGTCCGCCGCCTACCACGACAGCGCCGAGGGCGTGGCAGCCGCCGAGCAGGTCCTCGGCGTGCTGGACATCCCCGCCCCTGCTCCGGCGCCCGGACCGGTCCCCGACCCCGCCGCCGGAGCGGTGCGGCTCGAGGACGTCACCGTGGCCGGACGGGGCGGCCCGGTGCTCGACTCGGTGTCGCTCGCGGTCGAGCCCGGACAGGTCCTCGGGCTCACCGGCGGGAGCGGCGCCGGCAAGTCCACCGTGCTGGACCTGCTGCTCGGCTGGCGGTCACCCGACCGCGGCCGGGTGACCGTCGACGGGGTCGACCTGGCCGACGTGGACCGGGACGCCTGGCTGTCCCGGGTGGCGTGGGTGCCGCAGCGACCGGTGCTGGTGCGTGGCACGGTCGCGGACAACCTGCGCCTGGCCGCCCCGGACGCGGCACCGGCCCGGCTCACCGCGGCGGCCGGGGCAGCCGCGCTGGACGTGCCGCTGACCACGTGCGTGGACGAGCACGGCTCCGGGCTGTCCACCGGTCAGCAGCGCCGGGTCGCGCTCGCGCGGGCGCTGCTCGCCGACCGGCCGATGCTGCTCCTCGACGAGCCGACGGAGGGGCTCGACGCGGACACCGAGGCCGGGCTGCTCGCATCCCTCCCGGCAGCGCTGGCCGGGCGCACGGCCGTGGTGGTCAGCCACCGGCCCGCCGTCCTCGGCCTCTGCGACCGGGTGGTCGCGCTGCCCGGGCCGGTCGGCGGGCGCCTGGAGCCCGTGGACCCGGAGGACGCCGACCCGGGGGTCACCGCCGCCCCGCCGCTCGACGAACGGCCCCCACCCGTCGAGGCGGTCGGCACGGCGTCCCCCGGGCTCCGCCACGTGCTGCTCGCGCTGCAGCCGCACCGGCGGCGGATCGCCGTGGCCGTGGCGACGGCCAGCGGCGCGTCGGCGTGCAGCCTGGCCCTCGCCGCCACCTCCGCCTGGCTGATCTCGGCCGCCGCGCTGCAGCCCCCGGTGCTCTCCCTCATGGTGGCGATCGTCGGGGTGCGGACGTTCGCGCTGGCCAAGGCGGGGCTGCGCTACGGGGAGCGGCTGGCCGCGCACGACGTGGCGCTGCGCGTCCTCGCCACCCTCCGGGTGCGGTTGTGGGAGGCGCTGGTCCGGCTCGGTCCGGCGGCGACCGCGCGGCTCCGCTCGGGGGACCTGCTGGCCCGGCTGGTGGGCGACGTCGACGCCCAGCAGGACGTGGTGGTGCGGGTGCTCGTCCCGGCGACCTCGGCCGCCGTCGTGGGGACCGGCGTCGTCGCGGGCCTCGCGCTGCTGGCGCCCGCCGCGGGCCTGGCGCTGGCCGGTGGCCTGCTCTGCGCCGGGGTGCTCGCCCCGGTGCTCACCCGCCGGCTCGTCCGCGAGCCCGGCCGCCGCGCCCCGCAGGTCTCCGCCGTCCTGGCGGCCGGCATCGTGGAACTGCTGGACGCCGCTCCGGACCTGCTCGCCTTCGGGGCCGCGGCACGCCGGCGGAGCGCGCTGGCGACGGTCGAGGCCGAGCTGGTCGCACTGCGACGTCGGGTGGCCGGTGCCACGGGTCTCGGGGTGGCGACGACGGTCCTGGGCATCGGCGGGGCGACCGTGGCCTGCACCGCGGTGGGGGTGGCCGCGCTGGGAGCCGGTTCCCTCCCCGGCCCGGCGCTGGCCGTCCTGGCGCTGACCCCCCTGGCCACCGCCGAGCTGGTCGCCGGGCTCCCGGACGCTGCGCGCCGCTGGTCGACCGCCGTGCCCGCGGCCGACCGGCTCGCCGAGCTGGAGGGAGCCGAGGCGCCGATCGCCGAGCCCGCGGCCCCGGAGCCCGCGCCACCGGGCCGCAGGATGGCCGTGCAGGGCCTGGCCGTGCGCTGGCCCGGGGCCGACCGCGACGCGGTCAGCGGCGTCGACCTGGCCGTCCCAGCCGGCGGTGGTCTGGTGCTCACCGGCCCCACGGGGTCGGGGAAGAGCACGGTGCTCGCCGCACTGCTGCGCACGCTGGACCCGCGCGCCGGCAGCGTGACCGTGGACGGCGTGGACACCCGCCGGCTGCTGGGCGACGACGTGCGGAGCCGGATCGCCTGGTGCGGCCCGGTGCCGCACCTGTTCGACAGCACGCTGCGGGAGAACCTGCGGCTGGCCCGCCCCGACGCCGGGGACGACCGGATCGCCGCTGCGCTGCACCGGGCCGGCCTCGGCGACTGGCTGGCGACCCTGCCGGAGGGCCTGGACACCCGGGTCGGTCAGCACGGCGGCGTCGTCTCCGGCGGGGAACGGCAACGGATCGGGCTGGCCCGGGCGGTTCTCTCGGGCCGGCCGCTGCTGGTCCTGGACGAGCCGACCGCCCATCTGGACGCGGCGACCGCCGAGCGCGTCTGCGCCGACGTCCTCGCCACCACCACAGGGCGGACGACGATCCTCACCAGCCACCGGCCCGAGGCGTTCCCCGCGTTCCGCCAGCTCCGGCTCCCGCCGTTCGAGCCACCCACCCCGGTACCCCGCCGGCAGGCCGCGCCGGTGCTGTCCGCCACGGACGAGAGGACGGCGCCATGACGACGCCCACGACCCCTGGACCTGCCGCGCAGGCGGCGCCCGCCGACCCGGTGACCCTGCTGCGCAGCCGCCAGTACCTGCGGCTGCTGGTGATCGCCGCCGCGCTCGGGGTGCCGATCTCCGCCGTCGCCTACTGGTTCCTCGTACTCACGGAGGAACTCGGGGACTGGTCGTACGGCGACCTGCCGAAGTCCCTGGGGTTGGACCCGGTCCCGGCGTGGTGGCCGCTGCCGCTGCTCGGCGTGGCCGGGCTGCTGGTGGCGTTGGTCATCCGGTACGTCCCGGGCCGCGGCGGGGAGTCCCCGCTGGACGGGTTCCACCCCGGGGGTGGCCCGCCCGCACCCCTGCCGCTGCTCGGCATCACGCTCGCCGCCGTGGTCAGCATCGGACTCGGTGCGGTGGTCGGTCCGGAGGCACCGCTGATCGCGATCGGCGGTGGCCTGGCCGCCGCGACCGTGCGGCTCGCCCGCCGGGAGGTGCCGGCCCAGACCCTCGCTGTCGTCGCCGCGACCGGCAGCTTCGCGGCCATCAGCGCGCTGTTCGGCTCTCCGCTGGCCGGCGCGTTCCTGCTGATGGAGGCCGCCGGCATCGGCGGCCCGATGCTGCGGCCGATCCTGCTCCCGGGGCTGCTGGCCTCCGGCATCGGCTCGCTGGTGTTCATCGGGCTGGACGCCTGGACCGGGCACGGCGTCTTCTCCTTCGTCCTGCCCGACCTGCCGCCGTTCTCCCGGCCCGACCTCGCGCAGTTCGGCTGGGCGCTGGTCATCGGGATCGCGGCCGCCGTCCTGGTGGCGGTGATCCGACGGGTCGCGGTGCCGCTGCGGGCCCCGGTGGAGCGGCGGATCATCCTCGCCGGCCCGCTGATCGGGCTGGTGGTCGCCGGGCTGGCCATCGGCTACGCGGAGACCACCGGCCACAGCGTGTCCGAGGTGCTGTTCTCCGGGGAGGACGGGCTGCCGGAGCTGGTGAGCTCAGCCGCGGACCACACGGTGGGTGCCCTGCTCCTGCTGCTGCTGTGCAAGTCGCTGGCCTACGCCGGCTCCCTCGTCGCCTTCCGCGGTGGCCCCACGTTCCCGGCGATCTTCCTCGGCGCGACCGTCGGGATCCTGCTGTCCCACCTGCCCGGCCTGCCGCTGGCCCCGGCCGTCGCGATGGGACTGGCCGCCAGCTGCACGGCGATGCTGCAACTGCCCCTGACGTCGGTGCTGCTGGCGACCCTGATGCTCGGCGCCGACGGCCTCACCGTCATGCCGCTGGTCATCGTCGCCGTCACCGTCTCCTACGTCACGTCGGCCCGGCTGACGCCGCGGTCGGCCCTGGCGCAGGGCGAGGGCACGGACGACGAGGGGACGTCCGAGCCGCTGCCGCACCCTCGACGACCGGCGGTGGGCGCGGACCCGGCGCGACCGCCGAGCGGCGCGTGAGTGCTGGTCGCGCGGGCGGCGGTGGTCAGTGCAGCAGCGCCTTCACCAGGATGATCGCGGCACCGATCGCGGCCACCACCGTGGCCTGCACCAGCGCCCGGGACACCGGCGCGCCGGCCGACCGGGCAGCCCAGTAGCCGTACCCGCCGATCAGCCCCAGCCCGCTCCACTTCGCCAGGGCGAACGCGGTCGCGAGCTGCACCCACCCCGTCGAGGCCACCAGGAAGTAGACCGCGGGAAGCCCCACGCCGAAGGCGACGGCGCCGGCCTCCTCGACCATGTGCGCCAGTTGCCGGCGGTCGACCCGGTGGCGCTGGCTGGTCTCGACCCCGACCACGTCGCTGTAGACCTCGGCCAGCGCCACCGTGAGCGCGGACAGCAGCAGCCAGGCCGCCATGACCAGGGCGGACGGCGGGTGGTCCTCCAGCGCCACCACCAGCGTCAGGCCGAGGATCGAGCCGTAGACGACCCGGCCGACCTGCCGGGAGCCGAGGTGGGCTTCGAGGGAGGCGCGCACGGCAGCCGATCCTCCGCGCCGTCCCGCCGTCCCGTCACCCCCTGCGGAGGAGGATCTGCGCTCCCCCGGTGACCCGCGGCCCGCCCGGGTACCGCCGCCGGCCGCGGCTCCCGGTGGACCGCCACCCGGGTGGGGCGTGCCTTCCTCCTCCTTGGGTGAGGCGCGGCCGACGGGAGGACCGCCATCCTGCACCCGACGGCACCGCTCACGGCACGGGTGCCGGAGGACAGAGAGGCGCGGTCCATGGACGCACCGCTGATCATCGTCGTCGTCGTGACCGCACTGGCCTTCGACTTCACGAACGGGTTCCACGACACGGCCAACGCCATGGCGACGTCCATCGCGACCGGCGCCTTCCGGCCCCGGACCGCCGTGGCGATCGCCGCCTGCCTGAACGTGACCGGTGCCTTCCTGTCGGTCGAGGTGGCCAACACCATCTCCGGCGGGCTGGTCGACGAGACGCTGATCAACCCGGTCGTGATCTTCGCGGGCCTGGTCGGGGCCATCCTGTGGAACCTGGTGACCTGGTTCCTGGGGCTCCCCTCGAGCTCGTCGCACGCGCTCTTCGGCGGCCTGATCGGCGCGACCTGGGTGGCCGGCGGCGCCGACGCGATCAACTTCAACACGGTGCTGAACAAGATCGTCCTGCCCGCGGCGCTGGCTCCCGTGATCGCCGCGCTGATCGCCGTGACCGCGACCTACCTGGCGTTCCGAGTCACCGCGCGGGCCGACGCGGGGACGGCGGAGCGCGGGTTCAAGGCCGCCCAGCGCGTCTCGGCGTCGATGGTCGCCCTCGCCCACGGCACCAACGACGCCCAGAAGACCATGGGCGTGATCACGTTGGCCCTGATCACCGCGGGGATGCTGGCCCCGGGGTCGCCACCGCCGTCCTGGGTCGTGCTCGCGGCCGGGCTGGCGATCGGGCTGGGGACCTACATGGGCGGCTGGCGGATCATCCGCACCCTCGGCAGCCGGGTGAGCGACATCCACACGGTGCAGGGCTTCACGGCCGAGACGACCAGCACCGCGGTGATCCTGGCCTCCACCCACCTCGGGCTGCCGCTGTCGACCACGCAGGTGTGCACCGGTTCCATCTTCGGCGCAGGGGCGGGCCGCCGGCTGGCGTCGGTGCACTGGGGCGTGGCCGGGCGGATCGTGCTGGCCTGGACCTTCACCCTGCCGGCGGCGGCGGTCGTGGGCGCCGCGGCGTCGTGGCTGGCCGCGACCGGCACGGCCGGCGTGGTCGTCGTCGCGGTGACCGGCATCGCCCTCGCCTCGGGCATCTACGTCGCGTCCCGCCGCACCGCGGTCACCGCGGACAACGTCAACGACCGGCCGCTGCCCGCGGCCGTCGACGCCAACGTCTGACCAGGGAGGGGCCGTCCGTGCACATCGACTGGGGCACGCTGGCCGAGATCGCGGTCGTCGCGTCGGCCGCCACGGTGACCGTCGTCCTGCTCGTCTCGTTCGCGCTCCTCGCGCTGTCCGCCCCCGCCGGGCGGCGGGCGGCGGGCCGGACCGGTGGCGGGACGTCCGGGCTGCCGCCCGCCGCAGGCACGGCCGTGGCCGTGCTCTGCCTGCTCGCCGCGGGTCTCATCGTCTGCTACGGCCTGTTCCTGATCATCTCCTGAGCCCGGCCAGGCCCGTCGCCGGCGACGGCGGTCAGCCGGGGAGGATGTTGATCACCCGGGCGAGGACCACCGCCAGGACGCCCAGGGAGATCATCGACTGCAGTGCCATCAGGCCCTTGGCCCGGCGGGTCAACGGCAGGGTGTCGGTCGGGCTGAACGCCACGAGGTTGGTGAACGCGACGTACAGGTGGTCGCCGAACCGCGGCCGCCACCCCGGTTCGGCCAGACCCTCGGTGAGCGTCTGCGGGAACTGGAAGTCGGGGTAGGGCGCCGGCTCGGCGGTGCGCCCGGCCGGCCCACCGCCGTCCAGCTCCCAGTAGAGCAGCGCGAAGGTCACCACGTTGACCTCCAGCACGAGCAGGGCCGCGACCAGCAGCCGCCCGGCCGTGAGCGTGACGCCGTCGACCTTGCCGTCGTCCAGCACCAGCGTCACCAGCCGGGCCGCGGCGACCGTGTTGGCCACCACCAGCAGTCCGAACAGGCCGAGCAGGACCGAGCGGGCGCTGCGCGGAACCGGGCCGGGCCGGGCCGCGATGGCCAGCAGCACCAGCAGCGCGACGGTCTCGACGACCGGCACGAACAAGGGCGGGCCCACCCGGTACTGGGCGGGGACCAGCGCCTGCGGCAGGACCGCGACCACCACGACGAGCAGGGGCCAGGTGTAGCTCTCGGGGCGGGGTCGTCGTCCACGTGCTCCCGCACGGTCCATCGAGCCCACCGTGTCCCTCCACCCGGCCGAGGCCCCGGCACGCCACCCCGGCGCGACCGTAGGAGCCGCCGTCGGGGACCGGCATCACCCCGCGGGGATGACCCGCCCCGCCCTGCGCGGCACGACTCGATCGGGGTGCCGCTGGCGGGCCAGCGAGCGGTCCCGGGACCTTCTCACCCTGCTCGGGCGAGGTGCCGCCGGTCGGAACGGGTGACAGTCGGGGAGCCGGCCCGCACGCCCCACGTGGCGGTGCGGGACGGGCAGGTCTCCGTCGTCCGCCGATCTGAACGGAGCGCTCCCATGCCGACACCCGATGCCCGTTCCGCTCCCGAGGGCCTCCCCCTGCTCCGCGCCGGCGCTCACCTCACGCCGGAGGACGGCGCCTGCCTGATGGAGTACGTCTCCGTCCTGGCCGGGAAGCCGTTCAACGACCACCCGGCCTGCACCGACCCCACGCTGGCCACCGTCGCACGGCTGGTCAACGACGCCTCCACCGACGCCGGCCGGCCACTGCTGGCCACCTTCGCGCCGCAACTGGCGGAGACCGGGTCCGCCCCCGACGCCCGCCGGACCGCCGCCGTCGTGCGCGCCACCGTGCTCGCCGCCACGGCGGCGGCCGGGGACAGCCGCAGACTGCGCCGGCTCCTGCGCGGTGCCGAGCAGCGGTACGACCTGGTCACCAGCGACGGGAGGCTGGCCGGCCTGGCCCGTCGGCTGGACACGCTGCACCGGTACGGGACGGGCCGCCGCCGGCTGGAGCTGTCGGTCCTGGCGCTGCGGGACCTCCCCAAGCCGCAGCGTGACCCGGCCCTCCGTTCCGCGCTGGCCGCCGCGATCGCCGCCGCCCACACGCCCACCCGGTCCCTGATCGTCGACGTCCCGGGCCCGGCGCCCACCCTCCCGGTGCCCCGCAGCCCGATGTCGGCGTAGCCGCGGGACGGCCTCGGCGAGCGGGCCGCGGTGTTCTTCGGGCTGAGCACGTGGGCGCTGACCGCCCTCCTGGCCGCCATCATGCTCGGCGCGACCACCGCGGGCCTCCTCGTCGGGCGGTCGCTGGCCGCGCGGCCGGACCACCTCCGCGAGCCTGTCGGCATCCTCCAGGGCGCGCTGGTCGGCTTCATGGGGCTGGTGCTCGCGTTCGGGCTCAGCCTGGCGGTCGGGCGCTACGAAGCCCGCCGGGCCGACGTCGTGGCCGAGGCCGACGCCATCGGGACGACGTACCTCCGGGCGCAGACCCTGGCCGAGCCGGTCCGGACGGAGTCGCTGGACCTGATCCGGCAGTGGACCGACGTCAGCATCGACCTCTCCGCCGCCGTGCCGGGGAGCCCCCGCAGCGACGAGGCCATCGCCGACAGCGGGCGTCTCCAGGCCCAGCTGTGGGCGCTCGCCGGGCAGGCGCTCGCCGATGCCCCGGTGGACAGCGCCCCACGGCTGTACGTGGAGACGCTCAACGAGATGTTCGACCGCCAGTCCGACCGGGTGTACGGGCTCGGGAACCGGGTGCCCACCACCGTCCTGCTGGTCGAGATGGTGGGTGCCGCCGCCGCGATCGGTGCCCTGGCGCTGCACCTGGCCACGTTCGGCCGCGGCGTCCCGACCGTCCTCGTGGCGTCCCTGCTGGTCACGGTCCTGCTGCTGGTCACCTTCGACCTCGACCGGCCGACCCGCGGGCTCATCCGCATCCCCCCGACCCCGCTGGTGGACCTCAGCCGGCAGATGGCCGAGCCGGTCCCCGACCCCGTCGGCGGTCCCTGACCGAACCGGCTGCCCGCCGCCCCGGGTCACGCGACCGGGTCACCCGGCGGTGGGGGGACGCACGGCTGGGTCACCGCTGCGGGGGTCACCGCTGGGCTGACGGGGAGCCGGGACCGCCTCGGTACCGGGAGCGACGGCTCCCAGGTCCGCCAGGCCCCCGCGCGCCGCGGCCAGACCCCCTGCGTCGCCGCCCGCGCCGCGCAGCAGCACGGCCACGCCGACCGCGGCGGCCGCGCCCAGCAGCGGGCCGACCAGGTAGACCCAGTAGGAGGTGAAGTCCCCGCTGACCACCGCCGGCCCGAAGGAGCGCGCCGGGTTCATCGACGCGCCGCTGACCGGGCTCGACCACAGCCCGGCGAGGACGATGTAGCCGCCGACCGCTATCGCCGACAGCGGGCCGACGTTCTGCGCGGTCGACGCCGTGCCCAGGATCGTGCTCACCAGGCCCAGCGTCAGCAGGAACTCCACGACGACCGCCTCCAGGTCGGTGAACCCCGACCCGGGCAGCGTCGCACCCAGCCCGCCGATGTCGCCGAAGAGGAGCCGCAGCACCAGGACGGCCGACACGGCGGCGACCAGCTGGACGACGATGTAGCCGGGCACCCGGCGCCACGGGAAGTCCCCGCGCAGTGAGAAGGCGAGCGTGACGGCCGGGTTGAGGTGCGCGCCGGACACCGCGCCCATGTACAGGATGACGCCCATGACCACCAGGCCGGGCGCCGAGACCCCCGCCGCCCGGCCGATCTGGCCCCCGCTGGCCGCGTCGACGACCGCACCACCGGCGCCGACCAGCACCAGGAAGAAGGTGCCGAGGAACTCGCTGAACAGCCGGCGCCACTCGACCAGCGGGGCGTCGAAGTGGTCGGACCACGGTGACTCCAGCGCGACCAGCGAGGTGAGGGGCATGCGGAGATCGTCCGGGCACGATGGCCGCGCGACCTCGCCCGATGTGCATGAACCGGCGGAGATCGGGCAGCTGTGCCCGTGAGCCGGACTCGTTAAGGTCAGCGCGGCGCGTTCACCGGACCGGGGGTGCCCATGGTCGTCCGACCTGCTGCTCCACCCGTCCCGGCCGGAGGTCCCCGGCGCCGTACCTCCGACGAGCTGCCGGTCGAGGTCCTCGAGTCCAAGCTCTACGCGCCCACCGTCCGGCCCGGCGTCGTCCCCCGGCCGCAGCTCGTCGCCCGGCTGCGCGCCGCACGGCAGGTGCCGACGGTCGCCGTCGTCGCCCCGGCCGGGTACGGCAAGACCACGCTCCTCGCGCTGTGGGCGGCGGCGGACGACCGCCCCTTCGCGTGGCTGTCTGTGGACCCGCACGACAACGACCCGATCGTCCTGCTGACCCACCTCGCCGTGGCGCTCCACCGCATCAGCCCCCTCCCTGACGCGGTCTTCGACGCGCTGCGCACGAACGGGATCTCGGTCCCCGGGACCGCGGTGCCCCGGATCAGCTCGGCGCTGGCCGGGTTCCCGCGCGAGGTGGTGCTCGTCCTCGACGACGTGCACCACCTTCGGGACGGGCCTTCCCTGGATGCCCTGATCGCCCTGGTCGGCCACCCCCGGACGACGTCCCAGATCGCTCTGGCCGGCCGTGGGGTGCCGGTGCCGTTGGCTCGCCAGCGCGCGCAGGGCCGGGTCCTCGACATCAGCGCGGACGGACTGGCATTCCCCGCGGACGGTGCACGCGCGCTGCTGCGGGCCGCGGGAGCCGACCCGACGGACGAGGAGGTCGTCGCCCTCGTCGGTCGCACGGAGGGCTGGGCCGCGGGTCTGTACCTGGCCGCGCTCGCCCACGGCGACATGCCGACCGGGGCCGGCGGCGGGTTCATGGGCCGCGACGACCGGCTGGTCACGGACTACCTGCAGTCCGAACTGCTCGCCCGTCTCCCGCCGCGCGACGTGACCTTCCTGACCCGGACGGCGGTGCTCGAGCGGCTGAGTGGCCCCTTGTGCGATGCGGTGATCGGGCAACCTGGCTCGACCGCGGTGCTCGAGCGCCTGCAGCGGGACAACCTCTTCCTCGTGCCGCTGGACGGTCAGGGCCGCTGGTACCGCTACCACGCGCTCTTCCAGGACTTCCTCCGCGCGCGACTCGATCGGGACCACGTCCGGGAACTGCTCCGCCGGGCGGCCGACTGGTGCCAGGCCGACGGCCAGCTCGAGCCGGCACTGCTGTACGCCCGGGACGCCGAGGACGTCGACGGGGTGGCCCGGATCGCCAGCGTCCTCGCCCAGCCGATGTACGCGGCGGGGCGCTCGGAGACCCTCATGACCTGGCTCGACTGGGTGGATGAACGGGGAGGGGTGCAGGCGCGGCCCGTCATCGCCGCGCTGGCGGCCTACGTCTGTGCGCTCACCGGGCGCCCTGCGGCTGCCGACCGCTGGGCCGACCTCGCCGAGCACTGGGCCGGCGGGCCGGAGGCGGCGGGAGGAGACCGGCACCTCGCGATGTGGCTCACGAACCTCCGCGGGACCATGTGCCGCAACGGGGTCGAGCAGATGCGGCGCGACGTCGACGCGTTCGCCGGGGGCGGGTCCGCGGCCGACTCCGAGTACCCGGCGCGGCTCCTGCTCAGCGGCATCGCGAACCTGCACCTGGGGGACGACGAGACCGCGGAGGACCGCTTCCGGGACGCGACCGAGCTCCTCGACGGGACCGGCCGTGCACCGCTGCTGTCGTCCGCACTCGCCCACCACGCCTTGCTGTACCGGAGCCGCGGGGACTGGGACACCACGGCCGCGCTCGTGGACCGGGCGCTCTCGGTCACCCGCCGCGGTCACTGCGAGGCGCACGTGACCAGCGCGCTGGTCTTCGCGCTGGCCGCTCGGGTCGCCCTGCACCGCGGGGATCCCACGCTGACCCGCGCCCACCTCGCTGACGCCCAGCGGCTGCGTCCCCTGCTGACGCACGCGATCCCCTTCCTGGCGGTCGAGGCCCTGCTCGAGCTGGCGGAGGTCTCCCTCGGCCTGGCGGACCCCGCGGGGGCGCGCGTGCTCGTCCGGGACGCCGAGGCGGTGCTGCGCCGACGCCCCGACCTCGGCGCGCTGGGCGAGCGGACCGACGAGCTCCGGCGCCGCCTCGGGTCGCTGCCCGCCGCGGCCGGCGACACCGCCACCCTGACGTCGGCCGAGCTGCGCGTCCTGCCGCTGCTGCTGACCCACCTCACCCTGGCCGGCATCGCCGATCGCCTCTTCCTCTCCCGGCACACCGTGAAGTCCCAGATCTGGTCGATGTACCAGAAGCTCGACGTCCACAACCGCGAGCAGGTGGTCGTCCGCGCCCGGGAACTGGGCCTGGTCGAGGCCTGATCGGGCGGCTGCGACCCCGGACCTTCCCCCGTCCCGGGTGATCCCCGGATGCGGCCGCGGGCGCAGGGTCGGGGTCATGACCACCCTCCCGCGTCCCAGCACACCGCCTGCGCTCACGAGCTGGCGTGCCGGCCCCGCCCGGCAGGCCGTCGTCGACTTCGTCGCCCGGGTCACCGGCGCCGACGGCTCCCCGCCGGTGCCGGTGGAGCAGCGGGTGGCCGTGTTCGACAACGACGGGACGCTCTGGTGCGAGAAGCCGATGCCCATCCAGCTCGACTTCATCCTGCGCCGGCTGGTGGAGATGGCCGACGCGGATCCGGCGCTGCGGGAGCAGCAGCCGTGGAAGGCCGCCTGCGAGCAGGACGCCGAGTGGCTGAGCAGCGTGATCACCGACCACTACGCCGGCGACGACCGCAAGGTGAAGGCCATGCTGGCCGGGATCCTGGCGGCCTACGCGGGGATGAGCGTCGAGGAGTTCGAGCAGCGCTCCGGGGACTTCCTGCGGACGGCGTCGAACCCCGTGCTGGGACGCGGCTACCTCGAGTGCGCCTACCGGCCGATGGTCGAGCTGCTCGACCACCTCGCCGCCAACGGCTTCGCGACCTACATCGTCTCCGGCGGCGGCCGCGACTTCATGCGACCCATCAGCGACGAGGTGTACCGCATCCCGCGGGAACGGGTGATCGGCAGCACCGCGACCCTGGCCTTCGCCGACGACGGGCCCGGCGGCACCCTCACGCACACGCCCGTGCCCGAGTACCTCGACGACGGTCCGGAGAAGCCGGTCCGGATCTGGAGCCGCGTGGGCCGCCGGCCGCTGCTCGCGGCCGGCAACAGCGACGGTGACGGGCCGATGCTGGACTACACCTGGCATGCCGACACGCCGTTCCTGCAGCTGCTCGTCCGCCACGACGACCCGGAGCGGGAGTTCGCGTACACCAGCGGGGCCGAGAAGACCCTGGCCCGGGCTCCGCGGGACGGCTGGACGGTGGTCAGCATGCGGGACGACTGGACCACCGTCTTCTGAGGCGTCGGCCGGATCCGGGGTCATCCCTCGCGGGCGAGGCGTCGTCGGGCCGGGCGCGCGACGCTGCGGACGCCGGCCTTCCGGCACGTCGAGCGAGCGGCGCCGAGTGTGCCCGGTCGCGCGGATTGGAGAAGAGAATGGCCATAGGTCCTGTACAGCTGATCGTGCTCGGGTTCCCGCAACCCGACTTCCACGGCGAGATCATCGACGAGCTCGAGCGTCTGCGGCAGAGCGACACCGTCCGGGTGATCGACGCGCTGGCGGTCTACAAGGACGCCGACGGCGAGCTCGAGGCGATGCACCTGAGCAACCTCTCCGAGGACGAGGCGGTCGAGCTCGGCAGCGCGGTCGGCGCCCTCGTCGGGCTGGGCTTCGACGGCGAGGCCGGCGCAGAGGCGGGGGCCGAGGCCGGCGCCGAGGCGGCCGCCGACGGCATCTCGCCCTTCTCCGACGCGGACGCCTGGGACGTGCTCGGGGACATCCCGAACGGCTCGGCCGCCGCACTGATCCTGCTCGAGCACCACTGGGCGGTCGGGCTGCGCGACGCCATCGCCCGCGCCGGTGGCTTCCGGGTGAGCGACGGGTTCATCAGCCCCCTGGACCTGATCGGGATCGGCCTGGTGACCGCCGAGGAGGCGGCCGAGCTGCACAGCGTCGAGACGTCGTCCGTGACCACCTGAGCACGGCAGACACCGGATCCGGCACCCGAGAGGAGGACAGCATGTTCGCTTCACGCAGGGTTGCGCGGCGTACCGCGCGGCGGACGGCAAAGCGGGTCGACCGCCGTCACTGATCCGTCGGCCAGGGACACACGACACGTCCCGCCGACCGGCTCCCGGGCCGGTGGGCGGGACGTGTGCTGGGCGGGGGGACCCGGTCAGGTGCCCGTGGTGCCCTTCGGGTGGCCGGCCTTCGCGGCCGTGCGCGCGGTGGACCACTTCAGCTCGAGCTCCAGTTCGACCTCGTCGCCGTCCACCTCGACCTCGGCCTCGAACCTCACCCGGTCCGGGACCTTCAGCTCCACGGTGCTGTCGGCGACCCGGAGCGAGACGGTCCCGTCCCCGCTCAGGGCCTTCCCCAGGTCGGAGACCCACTGCGCCACCTCGGCGCGGGTCAGGGCCACCTTCTGCTCGATCTTCACATCTGCCATGGCTGGCTCCGTTCTACGTGCGTCGACGGTTCGGCGACCGGACCCGGCCGGAACTGGTGGTGCGGGGAGCCGCGGGCGTCACTCGCGCGAGAGCATCGCCGCGGCCTCGCGCTCGAGGTCCAGGTACGGCGCACCCGAGACGTCGACCGCGACCCGGCGCAGGGTCCCCCCGGTGAACCGGTAGGGCGCAACGCCGGGGTAGTCCTCGGTCACGGCCTCGCCGCTGTCGCGTCCCACGGTGAGGCCCTCGCCGGCGATCGAGAACATGCCGGGCTGGGTGCGGATCTTCCCCTCCCCCACCTTGCGGTCACCATGGAAGAGCGACAGGACGCCCTGGGCGACCCCGGGTGGCTCTTCCCCGGTCTTGTCGAAGCTGGCCGACAGGAGGAGCCGCTCCCCTGCGGGCAGGTCCTCGGTGCCGTCGACCTTCTGCTCGGCGAGGCCGACGAAGTTGTTGACGTAGTGCAACCGGCGGTCCTTGACGTACAGCGCGTGCCCACCGAACCGGCTGCCGTGAGCGAGGAGCACCCCCTCGGCGGCGGCGTCGTCGGGCAGGTCCACCTCGGCGCCGATGGTGAAGGACCGGTTGCGGATGTTCACCGCGATGTGCTCCGGGATCTCGGCGCCGGGGCGGTAGACGTACCGCTCCCGCGCCGGGATCATCTGCGGCCGCGGGGTCAGGAAGATCTCCAGGGCCGACCGGTCGTCCAGGGGGAAGGCGTGGTTGGCCCCCGCCTCGTAGGACCACAGCCCGACCAGCTCGGCGAGCCGCTCGGGCTCCTGGGCAGCCAGGTCGTGCACCTCCGAGCGGTCGGTGTCGACGTGGTAGAGCTCCCAGGTGTCCTGCGCGTAGTGGCCCCAGCCGCTGATCGCGGGATGGTTCGTCACCGCCTTCCAGCCGTCGTGCCAGATCCCGCGGGTGCCCAGCATCGAGAAGAACTGCGTCTTCCGCGTCGACGGCGCGTCGGCGGTGGCGGTGAAGCTGGGGACCATGCTGACACCCTGGACGGGCACCTGGGTCACGCCGCGGACCATGTCGGGCTCGGCGAGGCCGAGGCAGTCCAGCACGGTGGGCACGACGTCGATGGCGTGGTGGTACTGGTGGCGGAGCTCCCCCCGCGCCGGGATGCCGGCCGGCCAGGAGACGATGCACGGGTCGCTGGTGCCGCCGTTGAACGAGTAGCGCTTCCACATCTTGAACGGCGTGTTGAACGCCATCGCCCACCCGGTCGGGTAGTGGTTGTACGTCGACGGGCTGCCGAGCTCGTCGAGCATGGCCAGGTTGGAGGCGATGTCGTCCGGGATGCCGTTGGCGAACTTCATCTCGTTGACCGAGCCGTTCGGGCCGCCCTCGCCGCTCGCCCCGTTGTCCGAGACGACGACGACGATCGTGTTCTCCAGCTGGCCGATCTCCTCCAGGTGGTCCATCAGCCGGCCGATCTGGTGGTCGGCGTGCGTGAGGAACCCGGCGTAGACCTCGGCCATCCGGGCGAACAGCCGGCGCTCGTCGGCGGACAGCGTCTCCCACGGTCTCGTGTAGTCCAACGGCGGGAAGGGCTCCCCAGCGGCGCCGGTGCGGTCCTCCGGTGTCCCGATGGGGTTGATCTCGGGCAGCTCGGTGTTCGGCGGCACGATGCCCAGCTGCTTCTGGCGGGCCAGGATCTGCTCCCGGGCCGCCTCGTAGCCCATGTCGAACCGGCCCCGGTACCGGTCCGCCCACTCCTGCGGCACGTGGTGCGGCGCGTGCGCGGCGCCCAGCGCGTAGTACAGGAACACCGGCCGTTCGGGGGCGATCGTCTTGACGTCGTCGATGAGCTCGATCGCCTTGTCGGTGAGGTCCACGCTGAGGTGGTAGCCCTCGGCCGGGCTGGCCGGCGGGTCCACCGGGTGGTTGTCGTGGACCAGGTCGGGATACCACTGGTTGGTCTCCGCGCCCAGGAAGCCGTAGAAGCGCTCGAACCCACGACCCAGCGGCCAGTTGCGCTTCGACGCGGCCAGGTTCATCTCGTCCTGGGCGCAGAGGTGCCACTTGCCGACCATGGCCGTGCTGATCCCCCGCTCGACGAGCACCTCGGGGAGGGTGGCGCACTCCGGCGGCACGTGCGCGTTGCCGTTGGGGAAGCCGGTCGCACCTTCGGTGATGCAGGCCATCCCGTTGGTCGTGTGGTTCCGCCCGGTCAGCAGGCAGGACCGCGTCGGTGAGCAGAGCGCGGTGGTGTGCCACTGGGTGTAGCGCAGGCCGGCGTCGGCTATCCGGTCGATGTTGGGGGTGTCGATGAGTCCGCCATAGCAGCCCAGCGCGCCGAAGCCGACGTCGTCGAGCACCACGTACACGACGTTCGGCGTGCCCGGCGGGGCGAGCGGCTGGGAGAACGGTGACCAGTCCGGCGTCGAGTCGCGGATGTCGAGGTTGACCACGCCACGGAACGGTTCGGACATGACGGACTTCCTTCGGGTCGGGGTGCGCCCAGCCTGGGATGGACCACTCCGACCCGTCCTCACCCCGGACGGATGAACGCCGCCCGCGGGACCCCGTAACGGCGGCTAGTGCTCTCCCAGCAACCTCAGGAGGTCGCGGTCGAACTGCGCGCGTCGGGTCCCCCACGCGTCCAGGACCGCGACCAGGTCCGCGGACAGCTGGTCCAGCACCAGCCCGCGCCAGTGCCGGTCCTGCAGCGCACGGACGAGGACGTCGACGCGTTCATCGCCGGAGCCGGCCGGCTCGACCGGGTCGGCCGCCCCGACGTCCGTGCCGGGCAGGCCGGTCAGGAAGCCGAGGACGGCGTGCCGGTCCAGCGCGCCGACCACGCGCCGGGCGAGCATCCGGTCGGTGAGGCCCCGCCAGGCGTAGGGAGCCAGCGCGGCGGTGACCGCCGGGATCCGCCCGTCGGTGGGCCGTCGAGCCACCTGAGCACTCCTGGGTGTCCGTCGTGGCGGATCGGCGGGCCGGGGGCTCGACCGCACGTCGTCCACGATGCGCAGCCCCCTACCCGGACCCGCGCACGTGCATGCGCCGGCGGGGCGGTGGAAGGACGGCCTGGTCAGGCCGACCGGTCGGGGGCCACACCGCTGGGCCGCGCGGAACTCCCGGTGACCGGGGACGTCGCGGCCGGTCCCGGCGTCGCCGTCTCGATCCCGAACCGCCCCCGGAGCCGGCGCGCCCAGGGTTCCGGCGCTCGGTCGAACTCGGCGGCCACGACGGCGGAGGCGACCAGGATGACGGCGATGGCCAGCAGCCACCCGACGAGCGCCAGGGTCACCCCGAACAGCCCGTACCGCCGGCTGTAGGTCTCCATCAGGCGAGGCATGTAGATCGTCGACGCGATCCCGTAGACGCTCGAGAAGCCCGCCGTCAGCACCCCGGTCGGCAGCAGCCGCCGCCAGCCGACGCGCCGGTCCAGCAGGAGCCACGGGACGGTCGTGAACACCACGAGGCCGGCGCTCGCGGAGACGACCACCAGGAGCAGGTCGCTCCACGGCAGCGAGCCGACCAGCGCCCGCGCGAGGTAGAGCAGGCTGAGCCCGAGCAGCAGCGCGGTCAGCCCGAGGACGGCGTGCAGCGCGTGCCCCACCCCGGGTGGCGGCTCCCGCCGCCAGGCCTGCTGGTACATCCGCTGCATCCGCCGGGTGAGCGAGACCCCGGAGAACACGAGCAGGAAGCCGCTCAGCAGGCCGATGGAGCCGCCTCCCGGGCTCACGAACAGCTGGTCCACCGCGGAGGCGGCGTCCCCGGTGAGCCGGAACCGGCCGATCACGGCGGAGGAGACGACGTCCCGGTGGTCGTCGGGCGCCAGGGCGGCGACCAGGAGCAGCAGCGGGATGAGCGCGGTGAACGCCTGGGAGGCCAGCACCAGGGAGCGGTCGATGCCCTGCAGCGCGACGAACGAGGACGCGCAGCGACCGGGGAAGGTCGTCTCCAGCCGCCGCGCGATCGCAGCAGGTCCCCGGGTGGTCACGTCCTGCTCCTCCCTGTCCGGCGACGGCCGCCGAGGAGCCGGCTCGGACCCCGCCGGGTCAGATCCCCGGTTCGGCGGCGATCCGACCGGCGTCGATCGCCTCCACCAGCGACCGGTGGTCGCGCTCGTTCTGGTCCGCGTAGGACCCGGCGAACTCGTGGACGGCCACCTCGAAGGCCGAGCTGCCGCCCAGGTAGGCCGCCATCGCGATGCGGTCCCCGGACCGGGCGTGGGCGCGCGCCAGGGTCCACCCGCAGATCTCGCCGTAGGCGACCATCCCCTCGGGGAGCATGGTCTCGACCTCCGCCGACCCCTTCCAGTCGCGCAGCTGCCGGATGTAGAAGTCCCGCTGCTGCCCGTCGAAGCCCTCCGCCTGGATCCAGCCCAGGAAGATGTCACTGACGGCCTGCATGAGCCGCTGCCCGACCACGACGCGCTCGCCGCCGTTGCGGAACTCGCTGGCCCCCACGAAGGCCTCCAACACCGACGGGCCGGCCTCCTTGGCCTGGAGGAAGAGCGGGTACCGCCCGTCCTCGAGCAGCAGGAGCATCCACGACCGGGTCCCGACGCTGCCGACCCCGACGACCTTGCGGGCCATGTCCGCCAGGCGGTAGCGGTCCAGCAGCACCCGCCGCTCCGGCTCCAGCGTCTCCCGGTAGGAGGCCAGCATCTGACGGAGGGCGTCCTCCGTCGCCTTCTCCTCGCCGGGATCGCTCAGCAGGTCCCGGACCGGGACGACGAGCGGCGGTTCGGCGTTCAGCCGCGGCACGCCGTCGTCCACGGTGGCGAACCGGGCCATCGCGCCCAGGTTGTCCTTCGTCCGTGCCTTGGAGACGCTGCGGGCCAGGGTCTTGCGCTCACGCCCGTGCAGCGGGCCGGAGGTGAGCGCCTGCAGGTCGGCCACGTCCGCGTGGGCGTACCAGACCCCGAGTCCGTCCATGCCGGCGAAGGACCGCATCGCCTGCCGGTACGCCGCCACCGCCGCCAGCACGATGCGCCGACGCGCCTTCGCCGGGTACTCGTTGGCCCGCCCGGCGATCTCCAGGCTGGTGGCCAGCCGCTTGACGTCCCACTCCCACGGGCCGGGGAGGGTCTCGTCGAAGTCGTTGATGTCGAACACCAGGTTGCGCTCGGGCGAGGCGAAGACGCCGAAGTTGGCCAGGTGCGCGTCCCCGCACACCTGCACGGTCAACCCGGACCGCGGCGTCCGGGCCAGGTCGCTGGCCATCGGCAACGCCGCACCGCGGAAGAACGCGAAGGGCGAGGAGGCCATGCGCCCGTACCGGATCGGCAGCAGCTCCGGGACCCGCGTGACCCCCTGGCCCTCCAGCAGCGCCAGCGGGTCGGCCCGGTCCGGTCCGGCGGTGAACTCCGCGTGGCTCGCCCGCGGCACCGCCACCCGCGCCGCCTTGCCGCGCGCAACACGCTCCTCCCGGGTCACCTCCGGAGCCAGGCGCGGAGCGCGCCTCCGCCGTGCCGTGGTGGTCTGCGTCATCGGATGTCCCCTGTCGGGAGGTGGCCGGGACGGCGGGCGGGAGAGCCGTGCCGAGGCCGTCGCTGCCGTGTGCTGCGACCCTGGCGATCCGGCCGGTGGCCGGCATCCCCCACCAAGGGTGAGCGGGCAGCACCCCGCCGGGAGTGCCCCGTCCGCAGCGCGGGCGGAGCGGGACCGGTGCGGTCCCGCTCCGCCCGCGCTGCGGACCCGGCGTCGGGCTACTCGGCGTCGGAGAACGCCTCGCGCACCCGCGCCTCCTGCTCGGCGGAGAGGTTGGTCTGCAGCAGGGTGGCCCCGGTGTCCTTGAACTCCTGCGCCACCTTGTCGACGACGACGTTCGACGTCAGGACGAACAGCGCGGACGTCCCGGGGGTGACGTGCTCCCGGACGCCGCGGATGAAGTCGTCGTCGATCCCGACGTCGGCCATCGACGCGGACATGGCGCCCACCGCGGCGCCCACTGCCATGCCGAGCAGCGGGACGAAGAAGATGAGCCCGAACAGGAAGCCCCAGAAGCTGCCCCCGAGCGCGCCCGCGCCGGCCAGGCTGTGCATCTGCTGCGTCTTCGGCTTCTTCTTGCCCTCCGGCCAGGTGACGTAGGCACCGTCGTTGACCTGCAGCAGTTCTTCCTTCTGCATCCGCTCGAGCAGGGTGAGAGCGTTCTGCGCTCCTCCTGCCGTGTCGAACTTCCAGACCGTCAGGGTCGCCATGCCCAGCTCCTCAGCTCGTCGGTGGACCGGTAGCGCCGCCTCCCGACCGCCGGGACGGCACGGACGGTCAGCAGCGACCACGCCGGAGTCTGGTCAGCGGTGCCACGCCGGCCATCACCCGATGTGGGCGATCGTCGCGTGGCCCCCGTGCCCGGCCTCCGCCGACGACCGGCGCACTGCCGGCGCAGCGCCGGGGACGACGGCGGGTCCCGCACCGGCGACCCCACCTCTCCCGGGGGATGCGGACGGGGCGTCGTGGGCCGACGGTCTGCCCGACAGGTCGGAGGTGGCCAGTGGTCGGAGACGGGTACGGCAGGACCCACCAGGGGCGGGCGATCGCCGCGACGCTGCTGCACTCGGTGGCCGCGACTGGTCTGCTGCTGCTCGCCTACTACAAGGCGCCGCTCGACCGGCCCCTGGACCGGGCCACCGGCTGGCTGTTCCTGCTGTCGCTGCTGCTGTTCGGGGCCGTCATGGCCGCCGGGGTGCGGAACATCCTGCGATCGGACCAGCCGCGGCTGCAGGCGGTCCGCGTGCTCAGCCTCGGCCTGCCGTTGCTGCTCATCGTCTTCGCCTCGACCTACTGCACCGTCGCCGGCCAGGAGCCCGGCGCGTTCTCCGAGCCGCTGGACCGCACCGACGGCATCTACTTCACCGTGACGGTCTTCACGACGGTCGGCTTCGGCGACATCACGCCGGTGAGCGAGCTGGCCCGGGTGCTGGTGACGGTCCAGATGCTGGTCGGCCTGATCGTCGTCGGCCTGGTCGCGAAGTTCCTCGTCGGGGCCGTGCAGACGGCGGTGGCGCGCCGCGCCCACGTGCCCGATCCGGCCGGGGAGGACCGCGCCCGCCTGCCCTGAGCGCCGTCCGTCCACAGCCCTGCCACCGCCGATCTTCACCCTCTGCGAGTGACCCCATCGCATCCCGACAGCGGGACGGTGGAGCAGTCCGGGCACCCGGCTCGATCCCTCCGAGGAGCACCCCATGACCGACCTTGGCCCGTCGCGACCCCAGGTGGACACGACCCGCCCCGCCTACGGCGACGACCCCGACCCGACCGCGTGGACGGGCTGGGTCGTCTTCGCCGCCTTCATGATGATCATGGTGGGGTCCTTCCAGGCCATCGAGGGGCTGGTCGCCCTGTTCGACGACGGCTGGTACCACGTCACCCAGAACGGCCTGCTCGTCCAGGCCGACTACACCGCCTGGGGCTGGACCCACCTGCTGCTGGGCGCGCTGCTGATCGTCGCCGGGGTGGGCGTCCTCGCCGGCAACACCCTGGCCCGCCTGGTCGCCATCGCGCTCGCCGGGCTCAGTGCCCTGGTGAACCTGGCGTTCATCGAGGCCTACCCGATCTGGGCCGTGATCATCATCACCATCGACGTCCTGGTGATCTACGCCCTCGTCGTCCACGGCCGGGAGCTGCGCAGCTCCTCGATGTGACCCCCGGGGGCAGGTGAGGCGGGAGAGGAGGTCGTCGTGCGCCAGGGACGACCCACCACCGGCCGCCTCCGCTGGTCGAGCCTGGGCTCCGGCCCGCAGATGCGGGGCTCCGACCGCCTCGAGCGGCTCACCCGCGTCCTGCTGCTGTGCTGCCTGCTCGCGGCGGTCCCGATCAGCGTCGCCGCCGGCAGGGCAGCCGACGCCCAGGCGCGCAGCCAGGTCGCGGCGGACGCGGTCGACCGGCACCGCGTCGCCGCCACGCTCGTGGGCGAGGCGGCGGCTCCGGTCGGTGAGATCGGGGACGGCAGGCTGCGCGAGCAGTGGACCGCCGAGTGGACCGGCCCCGACGGCACGGACCACCAGGGCAGCGTGTCGGTGCGTCCCGGCGCGCAGGCCGGCTCCACCGTCCCCATCTGGGTCGGCCGGGACGGCGACCGCGCTCGCCCACCGCTGCGCGCGGAGGACGTCGGCCGCCGGGCGGTCAGCCAGGGGCTCGGGGTCTTCATCGGGCTGGCCGTGCTCGCGTGCGGTGCCCAGGTCGGGGCCCGCTCGCTGCTCGACCGGAGCCGGTCCCGGCGCTGGGCGGCCGAGTGGGCCCAGGTCGGGCCCATCTGGACCCGGTCGGTGTCCTGACCGCTCCCGAGCTGCCTGACCGGGAGCCGCCGGACACGCACACCGGCACCGCCGTGGCGGCGCACCCACCCCCGTCGTCGACGTCCCCAGGAGGCCGCCGTGATCCACCTCAGGAAGCACTCGCCCCGCTACGAGCGGAGCGAGGGCAGCGACGCGCAGGGCACCGACGCCTACCTCGCGTCGTGCAGCTGCGGTGCGTGGGAACACCACCGTTCGGTGGACCCGGGGAACCCGATCGACCGGGCCGAGGTGGAGGACGCCTGGTTCGAGCACACCAACCCCGGCGTCCGGATGTAGGTGGCGCAGGTCACAAGTGGCGCGCCGGAGCCCCTTTCCCCGGCCCGGCGTCCGTGGTCGACTGCCTCCCACCATCTCGGCGGCGTCGGCAGCGACGTGGAGGCAGCGATGTCCCTGGAGCAGGACGTGGCAGCGGCTCGGCAGGCGCTCGACGCCTTCGAGCAGGCCTGCGCACCGGTCAGCAGGCACTTCGGCGACACCGTGGACGCCCGGCGGCTGAGGAGTGATGTCACCCGGGTGCGCGAGGAC
The DNA here is from genome assembly GCA_000620205.1 of Geodermatophilaceae bacterium URHA0031. Classification (GTDB taxonomy): domain Bacteria; phylum Actinomycetota; class Actinomycetes; order Mycobacteriales; family Geodermatophilaceae; genus Modestobacter. The sequence continues at coordinate 308,521 of JHVP01000005.1, forward strand.
CTGACCCTGCTGTGCGGCGCCCAGCCGTACACGGCACGGGAGCCGTTCGCCGGCGTCTACGGCGACGGGGACGACGAGGGCTGGGGCGGGGCCGGCCGCACGGTGCGGTGACCGCCACCGCCCCACGCGGCACCGGGGCGGTCTCCCCGGGAGCGGGGAACGGGATGGCCGCGCCCCGCCGGGCGACCATCGCGGCACGCACGCTGCGCACCGACCGGTGGTGGCTGCAGCCGCTGGCCACCGCCGTGGCGTTGCTGCTGTTCATCGTCTACGCCACGTTCCGGGCCTTCCAGAACGCGCACTACTTCGCCGAGCCCTACATCTCGCCGTTCTACTCGCCGTGCCTGTCGACCAGGTGCGAGGGCGACACCTTCCCGCAGCTGTTCACCGGACCCACCTGGATCTCCCCGGCCCTGTACGTCCTCGTCTTCCCGCTCGGGATCCGGCTGACCTGCTACTACTACCGCAAGGCCTACTACCGGTCGTTCTGGTTGTCGCCGCCGGCCTGCGCGGTCGCCGAGCCGCACCGCCGCTACACCGGGGAGACCCGGCTGCCGCTGCTCGGCCAGAACGTCCACCGGTACGCGCTCTACGCCGCGCTGGTCATCAACGTGATCCTCTTCTACGACGCCGTGCTGGCGTTCCGGGACGAGACCGGCGCCTGGGGCCACATGGGCCTGGGCACGGTGGTCCTGCTGGTCAACGCCGTCCTGCTGGCGCTGTACTCGCTGTCCTGCCACTCCTGCCGGCACATCGTCGGGGGCCGGATCAACTCCTTCTCCCGGCACCCGCTGCGCTACCGGGCCTGGACGCTGGTCTCCCGGCTCAACGCCCGGCACATGCAGTTCGCCTGGGCGTCGCTGTTCACCGTCGCCTTCGCCGACTTCTACGTGTTCCTGCTGGCCACCGGCACGATCTCCGACCTGAGGTTCTTCTGATGGAACTCGAGAGACACGAGTACGACGTCGTCGTCGTCGGCGCGGGGGGTGCCGGCCTGCGGGCGGCCATCGAGGCCTCCGAGACCGGCGCGCGGACCGCCGTCGTCTGCAAGTCGCTGCTGGGAAAGGCGCACACGGTGATGGCCGAGGGCGGCATCGCCGCGGCCATGGGCAACACCTGGCCCGAGGACAACTGGCGGGTGCACTTCCGGGACACCATGCGCGGCGGGAAGATGCTCAACCACTGGCGGATGGCGCAGCTGCACGCGCAGGAGGCGCCGGACCGGGTCCTCGAGCTGGAGGACTGGGGGGCGCTGTTCGACCGGACCCCGGACGGCCTGATCAGCCAGCGGGACTTCGGCGGGCACCGCTACGCCCGCCTCGCCCACGTCGGCGACCGGACCGGGCTCGAGCTGATCCGCACGCTGCAGCAGCGCACCGTCGCGCTCGGCATCGACGTGTACATGGAGTGCACGGTCACCCGACTCATGCACGACGAGGACGGCGTGACGGGGGCGTTCGGGTACTGGCGGGAGTCCGGACGCTTCGTCGTCTGGCAGGCGCCGTCGGTCGTGCTGGCCACCGGCGGCATCGGCAAGGCCTACAAGGTCACCTCCAACTCCTGGGAGTACACCGGCGACGGGCACTCCCTGGCGCTGCAGGCCGGCGCCTCGCTGGTGAACATGGAGTTCGTCCAGTTCCACCCGACCGGCATGGTGTGGCCGCCGTCGGTGCGCGGGCTGCTGGTCACCGAGAGCGTCCGCGGTGACGGCGGGATCCTGAAGAACTCGGCGGGCAACCGGTTCATGTTCGACTACATCCCGGACTACTTCCGCAAGGAGACCGCGGAGTCCGAGGAGGAGGCCGACCGCTGGTACACCGACAAGACGAACAACCGGCGCCCGCCTGAGCTGCTTCCCCGTGACGAGGTCGCCCGGGCCATCAACAGCGAGGTGAAGGCCGGCCGCGGGACCGAGCACGGCGGGGTGTGGCTGGACATCGCCTCCCGACGACCGGCCGAGTACATCCGGAAGCGGCTGCCCTCGATGTACCACCAGTTCAAGGAGCTGGCCGACGTCGACATCACCCGCGAGGCGATGGAGATCGGGCCCACCTGCCACTACGTGATGGGCGGGGTCGAGGTCGACCCGGACACCCAGGAGTCCCGGCTGCCCGGCCTGTTCGCCGCCGGGGAGGTGGCCGGCGGCATGCACGGCTCCAACCGGCTCGGCGGCAACTCGCTGTCGGACCTGCTGGTCTTCGGCCGGCGTGCCGGGCTCGCCGCCGCGGAGCACGCGGCGAAGCTGGCCGGCGCCCGCACCGAGGTCGCGGAGGGCGCGCTGGCCGACGCGGCGGCCGCGGCGCTCGCGCCGTTCGACCGGGACGGCGGGGAGAACCCCTACGCCGTGCAGCAGGACCTGCAGTCGACGATGCACGACCTGGTCGGCATCATCCGCACCCGCGCGGAGATGGAGCAGGCGCTGGACCGGATCGCCGTCCTGAAGGAGCGGGTGGCGAACCTGTCGGTCGAGGGCCACCGGCAGTACAACCCCGGCTGGCACCTGGCCCTGGACCTCCCGCACCTGCTGGTGGTCAGCGAGTGCATCGCCCGCGCGGCGCTCGAGCGCGAGGAGAGCCGGGGCGGGCACACCCGCGACGACTTCCCGGCCGCGGACGACGCCTGGGCGCACCTCAACCTCGTCCTGGACCTGCCGCCGGGCGCCGACTCGGTGCGGGTGACCCGGCAGCCGCTACCGCAGATGCCCGGCGACCTCGCCGAGCTCCTCGAGTCCTGACGGGGGCACGTACATGGGCTACGACGCGACGTTCCGGGTCTGGCGCGGCGACGCCTCCGGTGGGGACCTGCAGACCTTCACCGTGGAGGTCAACGAGGGCGAGGTGGTGCTGGACATCGTCCACCGGCTGCAGGCGACCCAGGCCGGTGACCTCGCCGTCCGCTGGAACTGCAAGGCCGGCAAGTGCGGGTCCTGCAGCGCGGAGGTGAACGGCAGGCCCCGGCTGATGTGCCTGACCCGGATGAGCACCTTCGCCGAGGACGAGCCGGTCACCCTCACCCCGCTGCGGACCTTCCCGGTCATCCGCGACCTGGTCACCGACGTGTCGTACAACTACGAGAAGGCCGCGCAGATCCCCGCCCTGGTCCCTCGGCCGCGGGAGGCCGACGGCAGCCACCGCATGCAGCAGGTGGACGTCGAGCGCTCGCAGGAGTTCCGCAAGTGCATCGAGTGCTGGCTCTGCCAGGACACCTGCCACGTCATCCGGGACCACGAGGAGAACAAGCGGAGCTTCGCGGGGCCCCGCTTCCTCATCCGGCTGGCCGAGCTCGACATGCACCCGCTGGACGTCGCCGACCGCCGGGACGCCGCGCAGGAGGAGTTCGGCCTGGGCTACTGCAACATCACCAAGTGCTGCAGCGAGGTGTGCCCGGAGGGCATCCACCTCACCGACAACGGGATCATCCCGCTCAAGGAGCGGGTGGCCGACCGCCGGTACGACCCGCTCACCTGGCTCGGCTCGAAGATCGGCCGGCGCCCCCGGTCCTGAGCTACCGGTCCGGGCCGGGCCGGTTGGCGGCGCTGCTGAACGGCGACACCGGGCGCTCGCGCAGCACCCCGTCGACCCGCACGTCCACCAGTTCGTCGTAGAAGGCGATCCGGCCGGCGACCGCGCCCACCGCCGGGAACGGCGCGGAGTAGGACCAGGCGACGTCCTCGCCGCCCGGCCGGCTCCAGTACCGGTCGGCGTCCCCCTTGTAGGGGCAGTGGCTCGTGGTCGCGGTGGCGGTGAGCGCGCCGAGGTCGACGTCGTCGGCCGGGAGGTAGAAGCGCACGGGCAGCCCCGTCTCGAAGAGCAGCACCGGGCTGGTCGTGCCGGCCAGGGCGACCCCGTCCAGCGAGATCTCGACGTGCCGGCTGCTGGGCAGCGCATCGACCCGGCTGTGCGGGTCGCGCGGGTGCCCGCGCACCACCTCGTCCTCCTCCTGCCAGCGGTCGAGCAGCCCGGGCTGCCAGCTGAGGACGAGCAGGTCGGCCACCGCCGGGTCGTCCCGGCTCCAGGCGACGTGCTCCAGGAGCCGGTCCCCGACCTGGAGGTCGAACCACTCGGCGACCGGGCCCTTCGGCAGGAAGAAGGCCGGGCCGTGCGGTGGCTCGGTCTTCGAGGGCCGCACCAGGTCGCTCCGTACGTCGTCGAGGGCGAAGGCGTACGTCGGGACCGGGAAGTGCTCCTCCCAGCACAGCACCGGGGCGCGGCTGTCGACGACGGCGACGTCGCCGACGAAGGCGCGCACCCACCGTTCGGAGGTCTCCGTGCGCAGGGTCATCGCGGCTCCTGGTCGACTCGTGGGGCGCGGCTGCCCGGCCGAGCCTGCACCCGCCGGCCGCCGCGGGGAAGGGCCGTCGTCGGCAGGGTCACCGGGGTGTGCCGCCCAGCTGGCGGAGCCGGCCCGCGAGGAACTCCCGCTCCACGGCGTTCCCGGTCAGGGACAGCGCCTCGGCGTAGGCGGCCCGGGCCTCGGCGACCCGGCCCAGCCTGCGGAGGAAGTCCGCCCGGGCGGCGGGGAGGTAGCCGTAGCCGGCCAGCTGCCGGTCCCCGGCCAGCGCGTCGACCGCGGCGAGTCCTGCATCCGCACCGCTGGCGAACCCGACCGCGACGGCACGGTTGAGCGCGACCACCGGCGAGGGCCAGAGCTGGCCGAGCACCCCGTACAGCGCCACGATCTCGTGCCAGTCGGTGTCGTCCCAGCTGGGTGACTCGGCGTGGACGGCGGCGATCGCGGCCTGGAGCGCGTACCGCGGCGGCGGCCGGCTGCGCAACGCCTCCCGCACGAGGGCGACGCCCTCGGCGATGGCCGGCCGGTCCCACTGGGCCCGGTCCTGCTCCGCCAGCAGCAGCAGCCTGCCGTCCGGCGCCGTGCGGGTGGTCCGGCGCGCGTCGGTGAGCAGCACCAGCGCCAGCAGCCCGGCCACCGCCGGGTCGCCCGGCAGCAGCCGGCGGAGCATCCGGCTCAGCTCCACCGACCGCTCCACCAGGTCCCGCCGGACCAGCTCCTCCCCGGCCGGGGTGGTGTGCCCGGTGGTGAACAGCAGGTGCACCACGGACAGGACGGCGTCCACCCGCTCCGGCAGCTCCGCGGCCGAGGGCACCCGGTACGGGATGCGGGCCAGCGCGATCTTCTTCTTCGCCCGGGTGATGCGCGCGGCCATGGTGCTCTCACCGACCAGGAAGGCGCGGGCCACCTCGGCCGTGGACAGGCCGCACATCAGCCGCAGCGTGAGGGCCACCTGCGCCGACCGGTCCAGCGCGGGGTGGCAGCACGTCACGATCAGCCGCAACCGGTCGTCGGGCAGCGCGCCGTCGTCCCCGGCCAGCTCGCCGGGCCCCGGCACGCTGTCCTCCTCGACCAGCAACGGCAGCCAGCGGCGCTCGACGCCCCGGTGGCGGACCACGTTGAGCGCCCGCCGCCGGGCTGCCGTGGTCAGCCACGCACCCGGCCGGGCCGGGATGCCGTGCACCGGCCAGTCGGTCAGCGCCGCGGCGAACGCGTCCTGGGCACACTCCTCCGCGGCGTCGAGGTCGCGGGTGACGCGCACCGTCGCGGCGAGCACGAAGGCCCACTCGCGACGGTGCGCGTCCGCGACCGCCGCCGCCACCGCCGAGGGGTCCGCGACGGTCATGTCCGGCGGCCGCTGCGCTCAGTCGAACGTCATGACCGGGCGGACCTCCACCCCGCCGAAGCGGGCCGGGCAGAGCTTCCCGACGGCCAGCGCCGCGTCCAGGTCCGGGGCGTCGATGAGGTAGTAGCCCCCGAGCGCCTCCTTGGTCTCGGCGAACGGCCCGTCGGTCACCTCCGACCCGCGCACGCTGGTCGCCGTGCCGGTGGGCTGCAGAGCCGCCCCACCCAGCAGCTTCACCCCCCGCTGCTCCACCTGGGCGGCGAACTGGTTGTGCTCCTGCAGGATCTCGCCGAACAGCTCGGGCGTGGCGGACGCGTACTGGGTCTCGTCCTCGTAGATCAGGATCAGGTACTGGCTCATCTTGTCTCCTCGGGTCCGGCCCGCTGTTCGGGCCTGTGTCCTCTCGACACGCACGACCGGCCCGGATCGACAGCACCTGTCGCACCGATGTCCGCGTCCGGCTGTGGTACCACGTCCCGGGCACCGGTCGAGGTGGTTCGATCGCGCGCCCGGAGGGGTGTCCGGCGTCCGCGGGCCGGAGGACGATCGCCGGGGTGGACCAGGACGCGGTCCCCGAGGACCGAGACCGGACCGGCACCGACACCCACCCGCCGCGGGGCGGGCGGCGGACGATCGTGGGGCGACCCCGCCGGCGCCGGTTCCGCTACACCCTCTCCGGGCTGGCCGGCGCGGTGCTCTTCCTGTGCTGGTCGCTGTTCCCCTCACTGCTCCCCCGTACCGGCCTGACCCAGGGACTGATCAGCGGCATCACCGCCGCGTTCGGCTACGCGGTCGGCGTCGTCGCGGCCAACGTGTGGAACGCCTTCGCCGGCCGCGAGGCGCGACCGGCCGGGCGCCGCTCGTGGCTGGTGTTCGCCGCCGTCGCCGCCGTCGCCTACGCCGCGACCGCGGTCTTCGGCCGCCACTGGCAGGCCCGGATCCGGGACCTGATGGACGCCCCGGCGGACAGTGCGCTGTCCCTCGTCGTGGTGCCGGCGGTCGCCGCCGTCGTGTTCGTCGCGTTGATCGCCCTGTCCCGCGCGGTCCACCGGGGCTACCGGTGGCTGGTGGTCCTGCTCAACCGGTGGATCGGGGCACGCGCGGCGCGCGTCGTCGGCTGGGTCGCCGTCGTCGGTGGGGCCGCGTTGCTGCTCAGCGGCGTGGTGGTCGACCAGCTGGTGGCCGCCGCGGACCGGGCCTTCGCCGTCCGCAACGACGAGACGCCTGCCGGTGTCGAGCAGCCGACGGACTCCGCGCGGTCTGGGGGGCCGGGCTCGCTGGTCCCCTGGGCGACGCTGGGCCGGGAGGGCAGGAAGTTCGTGGGCAGCGGCCCGTCGGCGGCGGACATCACCGCCTTCAGCGGTGCCCCCGCCCTGGAGCCGGTGCGCGCCTACGCGGGGCTGGACTCCGCCGGCACCACCGAGGCCCGGGCCGCGCTGGCCGTGGACGACCTCAGCCGGGCCGGCGGCTTCGACCGCGGCGTGCTCGTCGTGGTCACGACGACCGGCTCGGGCTGGGTCGATCCCGGCTCGGTGGACTCCGTCGAGCACCTGGCCGGTGGCGACAGCGCCACGGTGGCCGTGCAGTACTCCTACCTGCCGTCCTGGATCTCCTACCTGGTCGACAAGGACCGGGCGCGCGAGTCCGGCCGGGAGCTGTTCGACGCGGTGTACGACCGGTGGTCCAAGCTGCCGCTCGACGCCCGCCCCCGGCTGGTCGTCGTCGGCGAGAGCCTGGGGTCCTACGGCGGGGAGACGGCGTTCAGCGGCGAGTACGACCTGCGCAACCGGACCGGTGGGGCGGTGTTCGCCGGGCCGCCCAACTTCAACACCCTCTACCGCGAGTTCGTCGACGACCGGGACCCCGGCAGCCGGGAGGTCGAGCCGGCCTACCGCGACGGGCGGACCGTGCGCTTCACCGACCACCCGGCCGCGGACGTCGCCCCGACCGCCGCCCCCTGGGACGGCTCGCGGGTGCTCTACCTGCTGCACGCCTCGGACCCGATCGTCTGGTGGAGCCCGCAACTGCTGTACGCCCGTCCGGACTGGCTCGAGGAGGCGCGGGGTGACGACGTCGTCGACGCCGTGCGGTGGATCCCGTTCGTCACCTTCTGGCAGGTGACGGCCGACCTGCCCTTCGCCACCAACGTGCCCGACGGGCACGGCCACGTCTACACGGCCGAGTACGTCGACGCGTGGGCCCAGGTGCTCCAGCCGCCCGGCTGGTCCGACGCCGACGTGGCACGCCTCAGCGACCTGCTCGCCGGGAACTGACCGACCCCGGACCCGGACGGTGGCCGAACCCCTGTCGAGGGGGCACCGACCGGGTGGAGACTCGGCAGCACCCGCTCCTCAGCCCCCGGGGGCCGCCATGTCCAGCACGGCGCACCTGACCCTGACCGCCTGCCGGACCGGGCTGGCCGGCGCCGGTGCGGTCGTCCTGCTGGCCGCCTGCGGCGGCGGGGACTCCTCCTCCGACTCGGCCGCCTCCAGCGACGTCGCCACCGACGCGGCGGACACGTCGGCCCCGGCCGCTGACACCGGGTTCTGCACGCAGGCAGCCGGGATCGACGACCGGGTCGACGCTGCGGTGTCCGACCTCGACGGTGGCGCCGCGTCGGTTCCGGAGGCGTTCCGCCGGCTGGCCGTGGAACTGCGTGCCATCGATGCACCGCCCTCGCTCGCCGGCGACTGGGAGACGATGGCCGGCGGCCTGGACCGGATGGCCGACGCGGTCGCCGACGTCGACATCACCGACCTGTCGACCCTGGACGCCCTCGACTCCGCCGAGGGCGACCTGTCCAGCGCGAGCGACCACGTCGAGACGTACCTGCGCGACGAGTGCGGCATCGAGCCCTAGGCAGATCCCTACCCGACCTCCTGCGGCACCTGAGCCCCCCGGCCGGGGGCTAGGTGGGCCAGCGCCTCGCGCAGCTGCACCCGGCCACGGTGGATCCGGCTGCGCACCGTGCCCAGCTTGATCCCCAACGTCGCCGAGATCTCCTCGTACGTCAGGCCCTCGATGTCGCACAACACCACCGCCACCCGGAACTCCGGGGACAACGCGTCCAACGCCGCCTGCACCTGCGGGTCCAGGTGCGTGTCGGCGTACACCTGCTCCGGGGACGGCGACGAACCCGGCAACCGCTCGGTGTCCTCGGGCAGCGCGTCGAACCGGATCCGCTGCCGGCGCCGCACCATGTCCAGGAACAGGTTCGTGGTGATCCGGTGCAGCCAGCCCTCGAACGTGCCCGGCGAGAAGTCCGCCAACGACCGGAACACCCGCACGAACGTCTCCTGGGTGAGGTCCTCGGCGTCCTGCCGGTTGCCCGAGAGCCGGTACGCCAGCCGGTACACCCGCGCCGAGTGGTCCCGCACGACCTGCTCCCAGGTCGGGGCCACCCAGCCCTCGCCGGCGAGGTCGGCAGCGAGACCGGTGGTGGGCTCGACGGCACGGTCGATGGTGGGCATGGCAGAGGCCTCCAACACGAAGTCGGCAGGTCTCCCCCGCCCGGCGCGGTGCCGGACCGGATGCGCCGGGCCTGAGGACAGGCCGTACTGACGACGATCCGCGGAGGGGTACTCCCCTACGGCAACGATCATGCCCGACGACCAGGGCGCTGTCCACCGCCCGCGCCGCCGCTCCGCCCCGGCCCGGCTCCCGCGGCCCGGGCCGAACCCCTGTCGGGACGCGTGGGCCGGGTGGACACTCGGGACCGTCCGCTCATCCGGCCCTGGGGGCAGCCATGTCCGGCTCGGTGCACGGGAACCGGCCCGCCGGCCGCGCGGGCGCCCAGGACGACCTGTCCGCAGCTGCCGACCAGCTACGCGCCGGGTGCGGCTGCAACTGAGCCGGCCTGCGCCAGGGAGCCGACCGAGGAGGCCGTCGATGTCCGCTCCGCGCCGCCGGTCCCCGGTGCGCTGGCGCCGCACGACCGCCGCCGTCGCGCTCGCCGCCGCGGCGTGGGTGCTCACGCTGGGGGCCACCGTGGCGATCGACGACTTCCCACGGGGCCTGCTCCTGCTGCTGTGCGCCGCCCTGGTCGCGGCCGGCACGTGGGAGGGGGTCCTGCGCCGGGGCTGGGGGCGCCTGGCCGGCCTCGCCGTCGGCGCAGCGGCCCTGGCGGGCGGGGTCCTGGTGCTGGGCGACGAGGGGTACCGGCGCAGCCTGCTGCTGCTCGGCCTCGGCGCGCTGGTCTGGCACGCGGCCGCGCGGGCGGCCTTCCGGCCGGACGTCGTCCTCCCCGCCGCGCCACGACCGCGGCGGCCGGTGGTCGTGGTGAACCCGCGGTCCGGCGGGGGCCGGGCGGACCGGGTCGGGCTCGCCGCCGCCGCCCGGGAGCGCGGCATCGACGTGCTGGAGCTGCGCCCCGGGGCCGACCTCGAGGCACTGGTGCGGGGGGCGGTCGACGCCGGCGCGGACGCCCTGGGCATGGCCGGCGGCGACGGCTCGCAGGCCGTGGTGGCCGCCGTCGCGGCCGAGGCCGGCCTGCCCTACGCGTGCATCCCCGCCGGCACGCGGAACCACTTCGCCGTCGACCTCGGCGTGGACCGGGACGACGTGGTCGGCGCGCTCGACGCATTCGTCGACGGCGGGGAGCGGCTGGTGGACCTGGCCGAGGTCAACGACCGGGTCTTCGTGAACAACGTGTCGCTGGGCGTGTACGCGGAGGCGGTGCAGCACGAGGGCTACCGGGCCGCGAAGCTGCGGACGCTGCTGGACACGGTGGCGGCCTCTCAGGTCCGGGCCGGCGCCTCGCAGGACCTGCGCTGGACCACCCCGGGCGGTCGCACGCTTCGGGGGGCGACGGTCGTCATGATCAGCAACAACCAGTACCGGCTGGCCGGTGCCGCCGGAGCGGGCACCCGACCGGCCCTCGACCAGGGCCTCCTCGGGGTGACCGTGCTCGACCCGCCGGTCCGCGGGAGCCGGCGCCGGCGCCGGCCGTGGCGTCAGTGGGTGACCCCCGACCTCCGGGTCGAGGCGACCCGCCCGGTGCCGGCCGGCATCGACGGCGAGGCCGTCCTGCTCACTCCCCCGGTCGTCTTCCGGACCCGGCCGGCAGCGCTGCGGGTGCGGATCGCGGCGCAGCACCCCGGCGCCTCCCCGTCGGCGGTCGAGCCGGTCGGCGCCGTCCCGGCGCTGCGGGCCCTGGTGCGCATCGCCGGCGGGGCCGATCCGCGGCAGCAACCACCGCGGGTGCCCCCGCCGGTCCGGCAACCCGCCCGCTGACCCGGCGCGCACGGACCCGTCGACGGCGTCCACCGACGGCCGTAGCGTCGGTGCCCCACGGGGGGCGCGGCGGTGATCGGCCACCCGGACGGCGCGTGGAGAGGGCAGAAGTGGCCACTTCTGCCCGACACCCGGGAGAGGGGACACCGCCATGACCGTGGACACCCGGCTGGCCCAGGCCTTCGGGCTCGAGGGGGACACCTGGCAGCGCCATGCCAACCCGTGGAGCGTCTACACGCGGATCCCCATCCCGACGCTGCTCGCCGGGGCGATCTGGTCCCGCCACCGGCTCGGCTGGTGGTCGGTCGTCCCGGTCGGGCTGGTGGGCGCGTGGACCGTGGTCAACCCCCGGGCCTTCCCTCCGCCGCGCTCGCTGGACCACTGGGCGTCCCGGGGTGTGCTGGGCGAGACCCGGTGGGCGCGACGGGACGAGGTGCCCATCCCGCCGAGGCACCGGGTCGCGCCGAACGTGCTCGCCGGCCTCAGTGCCCTGGGGCTGCCGTTCATCGCGCGGGGTCTCCTCGTGCGGGACGGCTGGATGGTCCTGTTCGGACTGGCGGTCGAGACGGCAGGCAAGACCTGGTTCATCGACCGGATGGCCCTCCTGTTCGACGACGTCGCGCCCGGCGGTCCTCAGGCGGCGTGCTCGGGCAGCACGCCGGAGCGGTGACGCTGGCGGAGCAGGTAGTACGCCAGCCCGGCCAGCGCGATCGCGCCGATGAAGACGAACGCACCCCACTGCAGGTACCAGTGGTACGGCGGGGTCGCGTTGTAGACCTCGCGCCGGGGCCAGGCGAGGTTGAGCGCCATGCCGGCGCCCCACAGCACGGCCAGCACGTTCACCGGCAGCCCCCAGCGGCCCAGCGAGAAGTACCGCGCGCCCTCCCGTCCGGCCGGCAGCGGCCAGCGACCGCGCAGCCGGCTGACCAGCATCGGGACGGTGACCAGCAGGTACGCGAGGTAGATCATCACGACCGCGATGCTGGTGATGGTGGTGAAGATCTGCGGCTGGCGGATGTTGACCAGCAGGATGCCGATCGACAGCAGGCCGATGAGGACGGCGGGGACGACCGGCGTCTTCCGCCGCGGGTCCACCCGGGCCAGCCGCGCCGCGAAGGGCAGGTTGTTGTCCCGGGCCATCGCGAACATCATCCGGATGGTCGCCGTGTGCACCGCCAGGCAGCACACCGTGATCGCCACCACGATGCACACCAGGAACGCCTTCCCCAGCCCGTTCCCGGCGGCCTGGAGCAGCACGTACTGCAGCCCACCGGTCGCCGAGGACAGCTGCGGGTCCCCGAGGTCGTCCACCGACATGAGGCCGAACAGCAGGATCAGCCCGCCCAGCACGAAGGACGCCGTGACCGCCCGGAGGACCGCGCGGGGCGCCGTGCGCCGCGCGTCGACCGTCTCCTCCCCCATCGAGCTGGCGGTGTCGAAGCCGTACATCACGTAGCCGGAGGCCAGCGAGGCGACCAGGAAGGCCCCGAGGTAGCCGAGCTGCTGCCCCTCCCCCCGGCCGGCGGTGTCGGTGAGGACCTCCACCGGACCCCGGGTGGCGTGCACGGCGAGGATGACGATGATCAGCACGGCCGCGACCAGCTCGATGAAGACCCCGGCGCTGTTGATCCGGGCCATCAGCCGGACGCCGAAGGCGTTGACCAGCGTGGTGAAGAGGATCAGCGCGCTGCCCAGCACGACCGCGTTGACGGCCACGTCGTAGGTGCCCGTGCCGTCCCCGACGACCTGGAAGCCCGACCACAGCTGCGGCAGCGTGATCTGGTAGGCGAGGACGGTCGCCGACAGCGTGACGATCGACGCCGTGAGCATCATCCAGCCGGCCATCCAGGCCGTGGTCCGGCTGCCCAGCCGCTTGGTCCAGTTGTAGAGCGAGCCGGCGATCGGGTACCGCGCGGCCAGCTCGGCGAAGCACAGCGCGACCATCAGCTGGCCGACGAACACCATCGGCCAGGACCACACGTAGGCCGGGCCGCCCGCGCCGAAGCCGAAGTAGAACAGCTGGAACGTGCCGGTGAGGATGGAGATGTAGCTGACCCCGGCCGCGAAGCTGGCGAACCGGCCGATCCGGCGGTCGAGTTGCTGCTTGTAGCCGAAGTCCGTCAGGTGCTGATCGCCGTCCTGCTCGATCGATGTGTCCACGGGCCGCCCACGTCCGAGAGGAGAAGAGTCGGGTCACTCTGCTCCGGCGTTCGGGTCCCTGCCACTCGCGACCGCCGGGCCCGCCCCCGGCCGGCGCGACCGGCCCCGCCACCGGGCCGACGGGACGGGGACGTGGAAAGGTCTGCGGTGCAGGACACGGCACCCGGCCCGGGACCGTTGGCTGCCCACGATCCCCGACCACAAGAGGCGGTTGGCCGCAGGTGTTCCCCTTGAGCCGGCGCCTGGCCGGCATGGCCGTGCACCTCTACACCGCGAGCGGTTCGGTGCTGGCGCTGATCATCGTGCTGGCCGCGTTCGACGGGGACGCGGTCACGGCGCTCTGGATCGGCCTGGCGGCCCTCGTCGTCGACGGCACGGACGGGATGCTCGCCCGTACCGCGCGGGTGAAGGAGACGATCCCCTGGTTCGACGGCGCCCGGCTCGACGACATCGTCGACTACCTGACCTACGTCTTCGCGCCCGTGGTCCTGCTCTGGACGACGGGGGCGCTGCCGGACGGCGCACCCGGGTGGGTGCTGGCGGCCCTGCCGCTGCTGGCCTCCAGCTACCAGTTCTGCCGGGTGGACGCCAAGACCGACGACCACACGTTCCTCGGCTTCCCCAGCTACTGGAACGTCGTCGCCTTCTACGCCATCGTGCTGGACCTCGAGCGCGTCACCGTCGCGATCATCCTGGTCGTCTGCTCGGTGCTCGTGTTCGTGCCGGTGCGCTACCTCTACCCCTCCCGCACGCAGGCGTTCCGCTCGCTCAGCCTGGTCCTCACCGCCGTGTGGATCGGCACGTACGCGCTGCTGCTGGTCGAGTACCCGTCGGTGAACCCGCTGGTCGTGGCCGTGTCACTGGCCTACCTCGGCTACTACCTCGCGGTCAGCGGCTACCTCACGGTCGCCGCCCGGCGCCGGCGGCGCAGCGGGACCCGGGCGGGGACACCGCTGGACGCCAGCACGACCTGACCGCTGGGCTCCGCCGGCCGGAACCGGATCCACCGCGCGACCGTCGTCCAGCCCCTTCCCCGGGAGCGCCCCCGGGTGTGCGATGGGGGCCCTGCGGGCGGCGACCGCTCGTCGGGTGAGCGAGGCTCCGACTCCTCAGGCGGTGCGCAGATGCCCTCTCCCGGCTCGTGGCTCGGCCTGGTGGGCCGGCGCAGCGAGTGCGACGCCCTGCTCGAGCTGGTCGCGGCGGCCCGGGCCGGCTCCAGCCGGGTCCTGGTGCTGCGCGGCGAGCCGGGGATCGGCAAGACGGCCCTGCTGGACTTCCTGGTGGACCGGGCGACGGGGTGCCGGGTGACCCGGGCGGCCGGTGTCGAGTCGGAGATGGAGCTGGCCTTCGCGGGGGTGCACCAGCTCTGCGCCCCGTTCCAGGACCGGCTGGGCGCGCTGCCCGGCCCGCAGCAGCAGGCGCTCGGCACGGCGTTCGGGCTGCGGCCGGGGCCGGCACCGGACCACTTCCTGGTCGGGCTGGCGGTGCTGACCCTGCTGTCGGAGGCGGCGGGCGACCGACCGCTGCTCTGCGTGGTGGACGACGCCCAGTGGCTGGACCAGGCGTCGGCGCAGGCGCTGGGGTTCGTCGCCCGGCGGCTGCAGGCCGACCCCGTGGCGATGGTGGTCGCCGCGCGGGACGGCGTGGCGGCACCGCCGTTCCCCGGCCTGCCGAGCCGCACGCTGCCCGGGCTGCGGAGCGCGGATGCGGCGGTGCTGCTGGACGCGGCGGTGACCGGCTCCCTCGACCTCCGGGTCCGCGACCGGATCGTGGCCGAGAGCCAGGGCAACCCGCTGGCCCTCCTCGAGCTGCCCCGCGGCCTCACCGCGGCGGAGCTGACCTTCGGCGGCGACGGCGGTGACGGCGATGCGGCCGCGACCCCGCTGCTGCACCGTCTCGAGCAGGGGTTCCTGCGGCGGGTGCAGCAGCTGCCGGCGCCGTCCCGGCTGCTGCTGCTCCTCGCCGCGGCCGAACCGGTCGGCGACGTCCCGCTGCTGTGGCGGGGGGTCGAGCGGCTCGGCCTCGGCGCCGACGCGGTGGCCGCCGCCGAGACCGCCGGACTGGTCGAGCTGCGGGACCGGGTCCGGTTCCGCCACCCGCTCGTCCGGTCCACGGTCTACCGGTCGGCCGCGCCCGACGACCGGCGGGCCGTCCACCGGGCCCTGGCCGATGCCACCGACGCCGCCCTGGACCCCGACCGGCGCGCCTGGCACCGCGCCCACGCCGCGGTCGGGCCGGACGAGGCGGTGGCCGCCGAGCTCGAGCACTCGGCCGGCCGGGCACTGTCCTCCGGTGGGCTGACCGCGGCGGCCGCCCTGCTGGGCTGGTCCGCCGCGCTCACCCCGGACCCGGCCACCCGGGCACGGCGCTCGCTCGACGCCGCCGGTGCCGACATCGCCGCCGGCGCGTTCGACGCCGCCACCGACGCCCTGGCCACGGCCCGGGTCGGACCGCTCGCCGAGGCGGACCTGGCCCGGCTGGAGCTGCTCTGCGCGCAGCTGTCCTTCGCCGAGGACCGGGGCAACGAGGCGCTCCCGCTGCTGATGGCCGCCGCCCGGCGGCTGGAGCCGATCGACGCCGACCTCGCCCGGGACACCTGGCTCGACGCGCTGACCGCCGCGCTGTTCGCCGGCCGGCTGGCCGCCGGCCCGGGCGCCCGGCAGGTCGCCGCAGGGGTGCGGGCGGCGCCGCCACCGTCCACCCCGCGCAGGCGCGACGCCCTGCTCGCCGGGCTCGCCGTCCTGTCCACCGACGGGTACGCCGCCGCGGTCGCACCGTTGCGCCGGGCCGTGGCCGCGTTCGCCGGCGGGGACCTGACCCGGGACGAGGCGCTCGGCTCCGCGTGGCTGGCGGCGGCCACGGCCGCCTCGCTCTGGGACGACCGGGACTGGGACCTGCTGACCCGCCGGCACCTGCAGCTCGCCCGGGAGGCCGGTGCTCTCGCCGCCCTCCCGCTGGCCCTGGACACCCGCACCGTCGTGCACCTGTTCACCGGGGACCTGGTCGCAGCGACGTCGCTGGTCCAGGAGTGCCGGTGGACCACGGACGTGACCGGCAGCGGTCTCGTCCGCTACGGGGAGGTGGGCCTGCTCGCCGTCCGGGGCCGGGCGGACGAGGCCGAACCGGTCATTCGCCGGTGCCTGGACGACGTCGTGTCCCGCGGCGAGGGCGTCGGGGTGGGCATGGCGCAGTGGGCCCGCGCCGTCCTGTGCAACGGGCTGGGCCGCTACGCGGAGGCGCGCGAGGCCGCGCAGGAGGCCGCCGCGGACCCGCTGGAGCTCGGTCCGCCGAAGTGGGCGCTGGCCGAGCTCGTGGAGGCCGGGGTGCGCAGCGGGGAGCGGGCGGCAGCGGCGGCCGCGCTCGAGCAGCTCTCCGCGCTGGCCGGCGCCAGCGGCAGCGACTGGGCGCTCGGCGTGGCCGCGAGCCGGGCCGCCCTGCTGCGCGATGGGACGACTGCCGAGGAGCTGCACCGCGAGGCGGTCGAGCGCCTCGGCCGCACCGGGGTCCGCGTCGAGCTGGCGCGCGCCCAGCTGCTCCACGGCGAGTGGCTGCGGCGGGAGGGGCGGCGGGTCGAGGCGCGCGCCCAGCTGCGGACCGCGCACCAGGCGCTGTCGGCGATGGGCCTGGAGGCGTTCGCGGACCGCGCCCGGCACGAGCTGCTGGCCACCGGCGAGACCGTCCGCCGGCGGACCGTGGACGCCCCGGGGGCGCTCACCGCCCAGGAGGCGCACATCGCCCGGCTGGCAGCGCAAGGGCTCACCAACCCCGAGATCGGTGCCGCGCTGTACGTCAGCCCGCGGACCGTCGAGTGGCACCTGCGCAAGACCTTCAGCAAGCTCGGCGTCCGCACCCGGCGGGAGCTGCGCAGGTCGCTGCCCGCCCACGACCACCACCCGATCGGCCGCTGACCCGGCGGCCCGCACTCCTCTGGCGGGACGGCGCGGACCAGGGGATCTCCCGGGTCCGATCACGGGTGGACCGCGGGAAGGTGACCGGAGACGTGCGCAGGTCGACCGCAGTCCACCGAGGAGAAGGAGGTCGTCATGACCACCACCGTGGAGTCCGGAGTCGGGATCCGCCCCTTCCACGTCGACGTGCCGGACGAGGCCCTGCAGGACCTCCGCCGACGCATCGCCGCCACGCACTGGCCCGACCGGGAGACCGTCCGCGACCACTCCCAGGGTGTGCCGCTGGACATGGTGCAGCGGCTCGCCCGGCACTGGGCGACCGACTACGACTGGCGCGCGTGCGAGTCCAGGCTCAACGCGCTGCCGCAGTTCGTCACGTCCATCGACGGGCTGGACATCCACTTCCTGCACGTCCGGTCCCGCCACGAGGACGCGCTGCCGCTGGTGGTCAACCACGGCTGGCCGGGGTCGGTCATCGAGCAGCTGAAGATCATCGACCGGCTGACCGACCCCACGGCGCACGGGGGGACGGCCGCGGACGCCTTCCACGTGGTGGTCCCGTCGATGCCCGGCTACGGGTTCTCGGGCAAGCCGACCAGCACCGGGTGGGGGCCTGAGCGGATGGGCCGGGCCTGGGCGGAGCTGATGCAGCGGCTGGGCTACGAGCGGTACGTCGCCCAGGGCGGCGACTGGGGTGCCTTCGTCATGGACCAGATGGGCCTGCAGGCCCCCGCGGGGCTGCTCGCCGTGCACACCAACATGCCGGCCACGGTCCCCGCGGACGTCGACGCGGCGCTGGCGGCCGGCGACCCGCCGCCCGCTGGTCTCTCGGCCGAGGAGCGCCGGGCCTACGACCAGCTGGTGCGGACGTTCGCCCAGGTGGAGTACGCGAAGTACATGGCGGCGCGGCCGCAGACGCTGTACGGCATCGCCGACTCACCCGTCGGCCTGGCCGCCTGGCTGCTGGACCACAACGACGCCGACGACCAGCCGGCCGCCGCCGTCGTCGCCGCGCTGGACCGGACCACCAGCACCACCGGCGAGCTGACCCGGGACGAGGTCCTGGACAACATCACCCTCTACTGGCTGACCAACACCGGGGTCTCCGCCTCCCGCCTGTACTGGGAGTACCGGGGCGGCTTCTTCGACGCCAAGGGCGTGACCATCCCCGTGGCCATCACCGTGTTCCCCGGTGAGCAGTACCAGGCGCCACGGAGCTGGGCCGAACAGGCCTACCCCGGCCTCGTCTACTACCACCAGGTCGACCGGGGCGGCCACTTCGCGGCGTGGGAACAGCCCCAGCTCTTCGCCGAGGAGCTCCGCGCGGCCTTCCGCTCGCTGCGCTGACCGCCGGTGGCTCCCGGGCCAGGCCCGGGAGCCACCGGTCTCGTGGTCAGGAACCCCTCAGCCGCGCAGCGGACCGAACGCCGCCCGCAGCTCGGCCGCGAACAGCTCGGGTTCCTCCCAGGCGGCGAAGTGGCCGCCCCGCTCCGCCTCGCCGAAGTAGCTCAGGGTGGGGTAGGACAGCTCGGCCCAGCTACGGGGGGTCCGCCAGATCTCGCCGGGGAAGCTGGTGAAGCCGATCGGGACCGCGACCTGCGGCGGGGTCTGGCCCGCCCTGGCCGCGGCAGCGTCGACCCCGTAGTTCTCCCAGTACGACCGGGCCGCCGAGGCCCCCGTGCCGGTCAGCCAGTACAGCGTGATGTTGTCGAGGACCTCGTCCCGGGTCAGGTTGCCCGAGGGCTCACCGTCGACGAAGGCGCGGGCGATCTTCTGGTAGCTGTCGGTGTCGTGGTCGAGCAACCAGGCCGCCAGCGCGATCGGTGAGTCCAGCTGGGCGTAGCCGGTGGTCTGCGGCCGGGTGGCCATCTCCAGGAAGTAGCCGAAGCCGCTCGCCTGGAACGTGCTGATCGCGGCGACCGCCGCCCGTTCCTGCTCGGTGTCCGTCGGCATCGGGGCCCCGGCCAGGGCCGTGACCAGCAGGTTGATGTGGATGCCGATCAGCCCCTCGGGTGCCTGCCGGCCCATCAGGTCGGTGACGCCGGCGCCGACGTCACCACCCTGGGCGACGTAGCGGGTGTAGCCCAGGCGACGCATCAGCTCCGCCCACGCCTGCGCGAACCGGCTGGCGTCCCAGCCGAGCTCGGTCGGCTCGGCGGAGAGCCCGTAACCGGGCAATGAGGGCAGCACCAGGTGGAAGGCGTCCTCGGCGCGCCCACCGTGCGCGGTCGGGTCGGTCAGCGGACCCACGCTGGCGAGCAGCTCGATGACCGAGCCGGGCCAGCCGTGCGTCATGATCAACGGCATCGCGTCCTCGTGCCGGGACCGCACGTGCAGGAAGTGCACGTCCACGCCGCCGATCTCGGTCACGAACTGCGGCAGGGCGTTGAGCCGCGCCTGGCACCTGCCGAGGTCGTAGTCGGTCGCCCAGTAGCGCGCCAGCGCCTGCATCGTCGCCAGCTGCACCCCCTGCGAGCGGTCCGCGACCAGCTCCCGGGTCGGCCAGCGCGTCGCGGCGATGCGGCGGCGGAGCTCGGCGAGCTCCTGCTCCGGGACGTCGAACCGGAAGGGCCGGACCGCGGTGGGGTCGGCCTCCGTGCGGGGGGTCGGCACGGCGCCGGTGCCGGTCGCGGTGGGTCGGGTGGGTGTGGACATCCTCGTCCTCCTGGCGGTGTGGGTCGTGCGGGCGGGACAGCAGCCGGGCCCGTCCGGGCGCCCGGGCGAGCTCAGCCGAACGTGAAGACGTGGGCCCGGGCGCCGGCGTCGGCGAAGGTGACGGTCAGCGTGCGCTCGCGCACCTCGCCGGCCTGCCGGACCAGCTGGTAGAGCCGACCGCCGTCCAGGACGCCGTTGCCCTGGTCGTCGACGTCGACGCCATGCGAGCTGCCCGGCACCTCGCCGTCGAGGCGCACCTGGAAGGGGATCGGCGCCGGATCGGCCGAGGACAGCACCAGGTGCGCGTCGCGGGCGGAGAAGCGGAAGCCGACGCTGCCGCCGGGCTCGTCGAGCCGGACGTCCTCCGGCTCGGTCGTCCAGCGCCCGGTCAGGGCCCAGTGGCCCAGCGGCAGCTCACCCGGTGCGTCGGGCCGACCGCCGCGCTCGGCACCCAGGTAGGTCTCGGGCGTGCGCAGCTGGTCCCAGTCGGCCGCCGCCTCCACCCCCTCGCCCTCGACCGCGACGATCGGGCGGTCGATGCCGAGCAGGCGCTGGAGCCGGCGCTCGGACTGCTCGTACCGGCCCTCACCGAAGTGGGAGTCCCGGATGACCCCGTCCCGGTCGACGAAGTAGAGCGCCGGCCAGTAGTGGTTGTCGAAGGCCCGCCAGACCCGGTACGAGTTGTCGACGGCGACCGGGTGGTCGATCCCGCGCTCCTGCGTGGCCCGGCGGACGAGGTCGAGGTCGTGCTCGAAGTCGAACTCCGGGGTGTGCACCCCGATCACGACCAGGCCGTCGTCCCGGTAGGCCCGCGACCAGGCGCGGACCCAGGGTTCGGTCCGGAGCCAGTTGATGCAGGTCAGCGTCCAGAAGTCGACCAGGACGACCCTGCCGCGCAGCCCGTCGGGGTCCAGCGGCTCGGAGTTGAGCCAGGCGGTCGCCCCGTCGAGCGGGGGCATGTGCAGACGCCGGAACAGCGTGGTCACGGGCGCACCTCCACGGACGTGCAGCGGTCCCCGCCGTCGGCGGGTGAGGCCCCGAGGCTCGTCCTCCCCGGCGGTGGTCGCGCCCGTGGAACACCCTGGTCTTCCCGGGTCCCGCGTCCGGTCAGCTGGTCCCGAGGTCGCGGGAGACGGCGTGGGCCGTCTCGGTCAGGGCCGAGGCCCAGACCGCCACCTGGTCCCGGGACACCCGGGCGGTCGGCGCGGCCAGCGACAGGGCGGCCCCGGTGAACCCCCCGGCGGCCGGGACGGCCACGCCCACGGCGGTCAGCCCTGCCTCGGTCGCCTGGTCGTTGACCGCGAACCCACGGCGCCGGACGGCGCGCAGCTCCCGGGTCAGCGCCGCGGCGTCGGGCTCGGCCAGTGCCCGGAG
This sequence comes from Geodermatophilaceae bacterium URHA0031, assembly GCA_000620205.1. Taxonomy (GTDB): domain Bacteria; phylum Actinomycetota; class Actinomycetes; order Mycobacteriales; family Geodermatophilaceae; genus Modestobacter. The sequence goes on from JHVP01000005.1 coordinate 329,485, forward strand.
GACGGCGGCCAGCTGCTCCTCCGCCAGCCCGGCCAGCACCGCCTTGCCGCCGGAGACGCGGTGCGCCGGCAGCGCCCGCCCGGTGCGGTCGCCCACCCGCAGCACGTGCGAGCACTCGACCGTGGCCACGAACCGGACGTCGGCGCCGGCCAGCACCATCACGTTGGCTGTCTCCCCCACGGCGTCGACCAGCCGGCGCAGGTGCGGCAGGGCGACCTCGCGGAGCCGGGCGACCGAGGCCGGCTGCACCGGCCCGCGCCGCAGCACAGGCCCGGCGCCGTACCGCCGGTCGGGGAGCTGCTCGGCGAAGTCGCGGTAGACCAGCATGCCGAGCAGCCGGTGGGCGGTGGAGACCGACACCCCCAGCCGGGCGGCGGCGTCGGTCACCCGCATCGGCTCCTCGTGCTGCAGCAGGGTCGCCAGCAGCAGGGCGGAGTCGACGGAGCCGATCGCATACGCCGGTTTGTTCTTCACTGCAGAAAACCCTATCCCGCAGGCCGGGAGGACGGCACGGTCGGACCACACCGGCCGGAACCAGGGAGATGACCAGCGTGCAGTTCTACCTCAACGGCTACCACCCCGGTGACCCGCTCGTCGAGCAGCCGCACCCCTCCGTCGCGGACCGTTCCGCGGAGCTCCCGGCCGAGACCGACGTCCTCGTCGTCGGGTGCGGCCCGGCCGGCCTGGTGCTGGCGGCGCAGCTGGCCGCGTTCCCCGACATCCGCACCGTGGTCATCGACCGCCGGGAGGGCGCGCTGGAGGTGGGGCAGGCCGACGGGGTCGCCTGCCGCACGGTGGAGGTGTTCGAGGCGTTCGGGCTGGCCGACCGGCTGGTCGCCGAGGGCTACTGGGTCAACGAGGTCTCCTTCTGGCGGCCGGACCCGGACAGGCCGTCGGAGATCATCCGGACCGGCCGCATCGACGACGTCGAGGAGGGGCTCTCGGAGTTCCCGCACGTCATCGTCAACCAGGCCCGGATGCTGGCCCACCTCCGCGACTCGATGCAGCGCTCGCCCAGCCGGCTCGAGCCGTTCTACGGGCTGCACGCCCGTGACCTCACCGTCGGTGCCGGCGGCACCGCCGACCACCCGGTGACGGTCACCCTGCAGCACCTGCGCGACGGCCGGGAGACGGGCGAGACCTCCACCATCCGGGCCCGCTACGTCGTCGGCGCCGACGGCTCGCGCAGCAGCGTGCGGACGGCGATCGGCCGTGAGCTGGTGGGCGACCCGATGAACCAGAGCTGGGGGGTCATGGACGTCCTGGCGGTCACCGACTTCCCCGACATCCGGCTCAAGTCGGCGATCCTGTCGGCCAACCAGGGCAACCTGCTGATCATCCCCCGCGAGGGCGGCTACCTGGTCCGGCTCTACATCGAGCTGGACCGGGTCACCGACCGGGAGATGCTCGAGGGCCGCAGCGTGACCCCGGAGAAGCTGGCCGCGGTGGCCAACCGGGTGCTGCACCCCTACACCCTGGACGTCAAGGACGTCGGCTGGTGGTCGGTCTACGAGATCGGCCAGCGGCTGTGCGACGGGTTCGACGACGTCCCGGCCGAGGAGACCGGCACCCGGCTGCCGTCGGTGTTCATCGCCGGCGACGCCTGCCACACGCACAGCGCCAAGGCCGGCCAGGGGATGAACGTCTCGATGGCCGACGCCTGGAACCTGGGGTGGAAGCTCGCCGCCGTCCTGCGCGGCACCGCACGGCCGGAGCTGCTGCACACCTACTCCGCCGAGCGCCAGGTCGTCGCCCAGGAGCTCATCGACTTCGACCGCGAGTTCGCGGCGATGTTCAGCGCCGCACCGCAGGACGGCGAGGACGGCGACGGGGTCGACCCGGCGGAGTTCCAGCGCTACTTCCAGCGGCAGGGCCGGTTCACCGCCGGCGTGGCGACCCGGTACGGGCCCTCGATGATCACCGCGGAGCCGACGCACCAGCACCTCGCCGAGGGGTTCCCGGTCGGGATGCGCTTCCACTCCGCGCCGGTGGTGCGGCTGGCCGACGCCCTGCCGCTGCAGCTGGGCCACGTCGCCCGGGCGGACGGCGCGTGGCGGCTCTACGTCTTCGCCGACCGGGCCGACCCGGCGAGCCCGGGGTCGCGGGCGCGGCAGCTGTGCGACGAGCTGGGGCCGACCCTGGCGCGGTACACCCCGCCGGGTGCCGATCCGGACTCGGTCATCGACGTCCGGGCGGTCTTCCAGCAGGGCCACCGCGACCTCGCCGTCGAGACGCTGCCCGCGGTGCTGGTGCCGCGGAAGGGCCGGTTCGGGCTGGTCGACCACGAGAAGGCCTTCTGCCCGGACCCGAGGGCGGCCGACGTCTTCGACCTGCGGGGGATCGACCGGGACGCCGGCTGCATGGTGCTGGTCCGGCCCGACCAGCACGTGGCGGCCGTGCTGCCGCTGGAGGAGCACCGGGCACTGGCGGACTTCCTGTCCGGGGTCCTGCTCGACGCCCGCTGAGCCGGTCAGCCCGGCGCGGCGCCGCGCGTCAGGGCAGCAGGAGCAGCTTGCCGGTGGTGCGCCGGGCCTCGAGGTCCTCGTGGCCCCGGCGCGCCTCGGCGAGCGGGAGGCGGGCCCCGATCCGGACGTCGAGCCGGCCGGCGGCGACCGACTCCAGCACCGCACCGGCCAGCCGGCGCAGCAGCTCGGGCGTCCGGGTGTAGGTGGCCAGCGTCGGCCGCTGCACGAACAACGACCCGGCGCCGGCGAGCCGGTGCAGCTCCAGCGGTTCGGGCTGGCCGCTCGCGGCGCCGTAGAGAATCATCCGGCCGCCCGGTCGCAGGGCGGTCAGGCCCGCGTCGAACGTCGTCCGGCCGACGCCGTCGTAGACGACGGCGGCGCCCTCCCCGCCGGAGAGCTCGCGGACCCGCTCGGCGAACCCCGTGTAGCCGACCACCACCTCGTCGGCCCCGGCGGCGCGGGCCAGCTCGGCCTTGTCCTCGGTGGAGGTGGTGGCCAGGACGTGGCCGCCGCGGGCCCGCACCAGCTGGGTGAGCAGCAGCCCGACCCCACCGGCCGCGCTGTGCACCACCGCCCAGTCACCCTCGGCGACCGGGTACGAGTCGGTGACCAGGTACTGGGCGGTGCAACCCTGCAGCATCACGGCGGCGGCGACGTCGAGGCCGACGCCGTCGGGCACCGGCACCAGCTTCTCCCGCGGCGCGGCCAGCCGCTGCGCGTAGCTGCCGCGGACGTCCAGCCAGGCCACCCGCTCACCGGTGCCCGCGACCGTGCCCGCGCCCTCGACGCCGATCACCGCCGGCGGGTCGGCCGTGTACGGCGGTCGCCCCTCCCGCTCGTAGACGTCCCGGAAGTTGACGCCCACGGCCGCGACGTCGACCAGCACCGCGCCGTCGGCGGGCTCGGGGTCGGGCACCTCGCCGAACGTGAGCACCTCCGGGCCACCGGTGCGCTCGTAGACCACTGCCTGCACGTCGCCTCCCCGTCGTCGTGCCCCGAGCCTGGCACGCGGACGAGGGCGCCGCCCGCCGTCGGCGGCCGGTCAGTGGTGCTGCGCGTGCCGACCGAGGGTCTGCACGGGCGTCGCGCCGGGGCGGGTCCACTGCGGCACCGGCCGGGTCGTCGGCCCCCAGCTGCCGACGCCGTCGGGGCCCGAGCGCCAGTACCAGCAGATCGGCGCGCCGTGCCCGCCGACGGGAGCGCCCACCTGCGGCGCCTCGGGCCAGCCCTCGGGGTCGTCCTGCCATCCCTCCCGGCGGCCGTACGGGGTCATGTCGAGCAGCCCGAGGGACCCGTCGGCCGGCTCATTGCCCCGGCCCGTGGTGGCGTAGGTGAGGAACACCCGGTCACCGTCGCGCAGGTAGACCTCGATGTGCCCCTCCTCCGTGGCGATCGCGGCCTCGACGCCGCGCACCGAGTACCAGGGCTGGGTGTAGCCCATGAACTCCCGGTAGGGCGCCACCTCCGCCCACCGGCCCGAGGTCAGGACGGCGAAGGAGACGCCGCGGGCGTGCAGGTACACGGCGTCCCGCATGTGCCAGACGTTGAACGTGCAGCCCTCGCACTGGCCCTGGTGCGGCGTGTCGTCGTACCACATGGAGTGGTAGACCACGACCTCGTCCCGGCTCTGGAAGAGGTCCCGGAACGGGACAGGGCCGTCGGGCCCGACGACCTCGGCCGAACCGTCCACCTCGACCATGGGCAGCCGGCGGCGCGCCGCGGCCAGCGCGTCGCCCTCGCGGGTGTGCGCCTTCTCCCGGACCAGCAGCTCGTCCCGGGCGGCCTGCCAGGTGGCACGGTCGACGACGGGCGGGCGACCGGGCAGCGCGGTGGACGGGGTGCTCGAGGCGGTCGTCATGGGGTCCTCCGGAGGGTCTGCGTCCTGCGACACCAGGAGGGACCCGCGACCGGGCCGGAACTCATCGCCGGCCGCTGCTCACAGCTGCCGGGCGTCGGCCTCCACGGCCTCCAGCGCCTTGCGCGCGGTGATCAGCACCGGGTCCCACACCGGGGCGAACGGGGGCGCGTAGGACAGGTCGAGGGAGAGCACCTCGTCGACGCCCATCTCGTTCCAGACGCAGACCGCCAGCGCGTCGATCCGCTTGGCCGCCGCCTCCTTGCCGACGACCTGCGCACCCAGCAGCCGTCCGCTGCGCCGCTCGGCGATCATCTTCACCCGGATCGGCTGGGCGCCCGGGAAGTAGCCGGCCTTGGTGGTCGAGTCGACCGAGGCGCTGACGAACTGGTAGCCCGCCGCCGCGGCCTCGGCGCTGGACAGGCCGGTGCGGGCGACCTCCACGTCGCAGATCTTGGTGACGGCGGTGCCGATGACGCCGGGGAAGGTCGCGTACCCCCCGCCGATGTTGATGCCGGCGACCCGGCCCTGCTTGTTGGCGTGGGTGCCCAGGGCCACCACCATCGGCTGACCGGAGAGCCGGTGCCAGGACTCCACGCAGTCCCCCGCGGCCCAGACCCCGTCGACCTGGGTGCGCATGCTCGCGTCCACCGCGATGCCACCGGAGGTCCCCAGCGGGATCCCGGCCTCCCGGGCCAGCCGCACGTCGGGTCGCACCCCCAGCCCGAGGACCACCAGGTCCGCGGGCAGTTCCCGGCCGCTCGCCGTCAGCACGGCGCGGGCGCGTCCGTCGTCCCCGACGTCGATGGCCGTCACGCCGTCGGAGAGCACCAGTTCGATCCCCTCCGCGCGGACCGCGTCGGCGATGAACGTCCCGATGTCGGGGTCGAAGGTGCCGACCGGGGTGGCGGAGCGGTCGACGACGGTGACCTCCAGGCCGCGGACGCGGCACGCCTCGGCGATCTCCAGGCCGATGTAGCCCCCGCCCACCACGACGACCCGCCGCACCGAGCCCGAGTCCAGCTCGGCGCGCAGCGCGACGCCGTCGTCGAGGACCTGGACGCCGTACACCCCGGCGGCGTCCATCCCCGGCACCGGCGGGCGCATCGGGACGCTGCCGGTCGCGTAGACCAGGTCGTCGAAGGGCTCGCTGCCCTCTCCCCCGCCGTCCAGCTCGCGCCAGGCCACGACCCGGCGGTCCAGGTCGATGCCGACCACCTCGGTGCGCATCCGGACGTCGATCCCCGCGGCGCGGTGCTGGTCCGGTGTCCGGGCGATCAGCGACGCCTCGTCCTCGACCGCCCCGCTGATCCAGTACGGGATGCCGCAGGCCGAGTAGGACGTCGCCCGGCCGCGCTCGAACACGACCACGTCCAGGTCGGGTCGCCGCTTCTTGGCCTGCGACGCCGCACTGCCCCCTGCGGCGTCCCCGCCGATGACCACCACACGCCTGCCCACCGTCAGCACGCTAGGCCCGCGGGCACCGCCGCGCGCGGGCACCGGAGCCGGGCCGGTGAGGGGTTGTCACCGGAGCACCACCGGATCACCCTGACCGCATGACGGCAGCCAGCACCGGTTCCCCCTCGGTCGAAGAGGCCCCGAGGACGACCGGCAAGGTGGACAAGAAGGCCTACGAGAAGGAGATGGCCCGGCTGCAGGTCGAGCTGGTCAAGCAGCAGGAGTTCATCCGCGCCCGCGGGCTCCGCGTGGTCGTCGTCTTCGAGGGCCGCGACGCCGCCGGCAAGGGCGGGGCGATCAAGCGCATCACCGAGTCGCTGAACCCCCGGGCGGCGCGGGTGGTCGCGCTGCCCGCGCCGTCGGAGCGGGAGCGGGGCCAGTGGTACTTCCAGCGCTACGTCGCCAACCTGCCGACCAGCGGCGAGATGGTCCTGCTCGACCGGTCCTGGTACAACCGCGCCGGCGTCGAGCGGGTGATGGGCTTCTGCACCGACGAGGAGTACGCGGAGTTCCTCCGCTCCTGCCCGGAGTTCGAGCGAATGCTGGTGCGCAGCGGGATCGTCCTGCTCAAGTACTGGTTCTCGGTCAGCGACACCGAGCAGGAGAAGCGCTTCCAGGGCCGCCTGCAGGACCCGACGAAGCGCTGGAAGCTCAGCCCGATGGACCTCGAGGCGCGCAACCGCTGGGTGGACTTCTCCCGGGCCAAGGACGCCATGTTCGCCGCCACCGACATCCCCGAGGCGCCGTGGTGGGTGGTCGAGGCCGACTCCAAAAAGCGCGCCCGGATCAACGTGATCTCCCACCTGCTGGGCCAGGTGCCCTACGAGGACCTCACCCCGGAGGCACCCGAGATCCCGCCGCGGCCGCCGGTCGAGGACGACTACGTCCGCCCGCCGAAGGAGTCCCAGCACGTCGTCCCCGACGTGGCGCCCTGACGGAGGCGCGCTGACCCCGGCGGTCAGCGTGCGGCGGGTCCGGTCCTGAGCAGGCCGCGTTCGTCGAGCCGGGCCCGCAGGTCGTCCCGGATGGTGGCCACCGGCCGGTCGGCGTCGACCTCCATCAGCAGCCCGCGCTCGCGGTAGTGGTCGATGAGCGGCGCGGTCGCCTCGGCGTAGACGGCCAGCCGGTGGCTGACCACCTCCGGGGTGTCGTCGGCCCGCCCCTGCTCCGCCGCCCGGGCCAGCAGCCGGCTGACCAGCACCGGCTCGGGAGCGGTGAGGTGGACGACGGCGTCGGCGGCGAGAGACTGGTCCTGGCCGATCTGCTGCGCGCGCAGCGCCTGCGGCAGGGTGCGGGGGAACCCGTCGAGCAGGTAGCCGCCGGTGTCCCGGGCGGCGGCGACCACCACCGGGACGAGCAGGTCGAACATGACGTCGTCGGGGACGAGCGCCCCGCGGCTGGTGTACTCCGCCAGCCGCCGGCCCAGGTCGCTCCCCCGGGCGATCTCGGCGCGCAGCAGGTCACCGGAGGAGATGTGCGCGACCCCGGTCTCCTCGGTCAGCCACGCGCAGTGCGTGCCCTTCCCCGCGCCGGGCGGCGACAGCATGATCAGCCTCATGAGCGCACTCTCCGGTCGTGGCAGGGACGGGCGGACCTCCCGACCATAGTGAGCCGCGACACGGTCGGCAGCACGGCCCGGACCGTCCTCCCGCCGGTCGAGGCGGCGGGAGGACGGCCCGGCGGTGTCACGCCAACGCGCAGGACTGCAGCAGCGCCGGGTCGGTCGCCCCGTCGCCGGCCGGCCTCAGCACGGTCGTGCTCGCCGGCGGCTGCTGACCGGTCTCCACCCAGCCGACGAGGGCGTCGAAAGCCGTCCGGAAGCAGGGCAGCATCGGCCGCAGGTGCGTGGGGTCGACGGCCATCAGGCTGTCCACGTGGTTGCCGCCCTCGATGCGGTAGTAGCGGTGCAGCCGGTCGCGGTGCCGCTCGGCGATCATCTGCGCGTAGACGTCGCTGTCGGTGCTGATCGGCAGCAGGGTGTCCAGCGTCCCGTGCAGGGTCAGCAGCGGCCGCTTGATCGCGCCGGTGAGGCTGATCCGCGCCAGCGCGTCGTGCACCGGGCGGGCGGGGTCGGCGAACGCGCTGTCGTAGGCGGCGTCGCTCGGGCACGGCGCGACCAGCTGCGCCAGCGTCGCGCCGGCGCTGGCCCCGGGGCAGGTCGGGTCGTAGCCGGGGTCGAACTCCGCCCGGTAGACCTTCTGGGTCAGCCCCCAGTAGACGTTCTGGTGGTAGGGCCACAGCGCCTCGGACCCGGGCGCGAACCCGGCGGCGTACATGTCCTCGGCGTCGGCCTGGTTGAGGGTGTACCGCACCGCGGTGGGCAGGTAGCTGAACAGGTCGGGCCCGTCCGGCGTGAACAGCGTGCCCTCCCAGTCGACGCCGCCGTCGTAGAGGTCGGGCCGGTTCTCCAGCTGCCAGCGGACCAGGTAGCCGCCGTTGCTGATGCCGGCCATGTAGGTGTGCGCCGGCCGGTGGCCGAACCGCTCCCGGAGGGCGCCCTTGGCCGCGACGGCGAGCTGGGTCACCCGCTGGTGCCACTCGGCGACGGCGTCACCCGGCTGCTGGCCGTCGAGGTAGAAGTCGTTGCTGTTGTTGCCCTTGTCGGTGGCGGCGTAGGCGAAGCCCTGGGCCACGACGAAGTCGGAGATGAGGAAGTCCGAGGAGTACTGCTTGCGCGTGCCCGGCGCGCCGGCCACGACGAGCCCGCCGTTCCAGTTGTCCGGGATGCGCAGCACGAACTGGCTGTCGTGGTCCCAGCCGTGGGTGGTGTTGAACGTCGAGGTGTCCGGGAAGTACCCGTCGACCTGCAGCCCCGGGACGCCGGTCGGGTTGGTCGTCCCGGGTGCGTGCAGGGACACCCAGTCCGGCTGGTCGGTGTACCGGCCCGGTGCCGCGGTGAGCAGCCCGGCGGTGGTGATGTCGGGCAGGCAGGAGGTCTCCGCGTGCTCGGCGCCGGGCACCCGCACGGTGTCCGACGCGGTGCAGGCCCGCGGCCCCGGCGCCGGCCCCCTCCCACCGGGCCCGGCCTGCGCCGGTGCCGCCTGCAAAGCGACCGTCGCCGCGGTCAGGGTGACGAACAGGGTGGTGAGGGACCTGCGCAACCGCATGGGGACTCCTTTGTCCGGGCAGCCTCGGGTAGGAAGCCCGCCCGGGGGTCGCCCACCGGCGGGCTCCCCCACCGTCGTCCCCGGCTCCCGGTGCGACAACGTGGCCGGAGCACCGGACGGCGCCGGGTCGTATGTGCCGCCGGCACAGCGACCGCGAGGGCGCTCCCGTGCACCGTCCCGGTCCACCGGCGGAGCTGGCGGCGCACGCGCGACGGCGGGCGGCTAGCCGCCGGTGCCCAGCCGGGGGGCCAGCGCGTCGCCGCCGGGTCCGCCACCCGCCACCTCGTCCACCACGCCGGCGCTGCCACCGCCCCGACGCTCGGACTCCGCGGCGGCCAGCAGCAGCCCACCGGGCAGGAACTCGATCCCGGTCGCTGCCCCGATCTCCGCGGTCGTGGTGAAGGAGTACCCCAGCGCCGTCAGCTCCGCGCCGTGGGCCTCGATGAAGGCGGGCTCTGCTTCCACCGCGGCGGTGTTGCGCTGCGAAGCGCGCGGGGCGGCGATGGCCTCGGCGAGGTCCAGGTGCCCGTCGACCCGGTTGAGCAGCGTCTGCAGCACCGTGGTGATGATCGTGCTGCCGCCCGGGGACCCCAGGGCGAGCACGGGTTCGCCGTCGCGCAGCACGATCGTCGGCGCCATGCTGCTCCGCGGGCGCTTGCCGGGGGCCGGCAGGTTCGGCTCGGGGACCGTCACGTCGCTCGGCGCGAAGGTGAAGTCGGTGAGCTCGTTGTTGAGCAGGAACCCGCGGCCGGGGACGGTGATCCCGCTGCCGCCGGTCTGCTCGATGGTCAACGTGTAGCTGGCGATGTCGCCGGCCGCGTCGGCGACGGTCAGGTGGGTCGTGTTCGGCCCCTCGGTGCCACCGTCCGGGGTCGCGGCGTCCTCCGCGGGGCACGGGCCGTACTCGCCGTCCGGGTCACCGGCGGCGACCGGCGTGACCAGGGCCCGGTCGGGGTCGATGACGCAGGCACGCTCGGCGGCGAACGCCGGGGACAGCAGCTCGGCCAGCGGCACCTGCACGTACTCCGGGTCGCCGACGTAGGCGTTCCGGTCGGCGAACGCGAGCGCGCTGGCCGCCAGGTAGCGGTGCAGAGCCGGGCCGGCGGGGAGCGAGCTCAGCCCGAACTGCTCCAGGATGCCGAGGGCCTCCCCCACGGTCGACCCGCCGCTGGAGGGCGGGGCCATCCCGTAGACCTCCAGGCCCCGGTAGTCCACCCTGGTCGGCTCGCGCAGCGGCGCGTCGTACCGGGCGAGGTCCTCCGCCGCCAGCAGACCCGGCCGCACCGGGTCGGCTCCGGCGGCCATCGGCGGGTCCTGCGCGGTCCGCACGACGTCCGCGCCGAGCTCACCGGTGTACAGCGCTCCGACGCCGTGCTCCGCGAGCAGGTCGTAGGTGCGCGCCAGGTCGGGGTTCCGGAACACCGAGCCGACCTCCGGGGGCGCTCCACCGGGCAGGAACAGCTCGGCGGAGGAGGCGAAGCGGGCGAACTTCGCCGCGTTGTCTGCGGTCTGCTGCTGGAACGTCCGGTCGACGACGAAGCCCTCCTCGGCGAGCCGGGTACCGCCTTCCAGCGCCTCCGCCAGGGACAGGGTGCCGAACTCCTCCAGGGCGCGCGCCCAGGTCAGCGGGGTGCCCGGCGTCCCGACGGACAGGCCGCTCTGGACCGCCTCCTGGAAGGGCAGCGGGTCCCCGGCTGCGTCCAGGAACGCGTCGGCGCCCATCGCCAGCGGTGCGGTCTCCCGGCCGTCGATCGTGGAGACCGTGCGGCTGGCCGCGTCGTAGTACACGAAGAAGCCCCCGCCGCCGACCCCCGCGGAGTAGGGCTCGCTGACGCCCAGCGCGGCGGCCGCCGCCACGGCGGCGTCCGCGGCGTTGCCCCCCTGCGCCAGCACCTCCAGGCCGACCCGGGTCGCATCGGGGTCGACGGTCGCCACCGCGCCTCCCGTGCCGACGGCCAGCGGCTGCCGGTCCGGGACCGGGTCGGCGGCGGCCGGCGCGGCCGGGCTGCTCACCAGCAGGCCGGCCGCGAGACCGCCGAGGGCCAGGAGGGTGGACCGACGACGCGGCATGGCTGCTCCTCGGGTGGTCGGCGGGCCAGCCCAGTGGACACCCTGGGAGTCGGCTGTGCACCTCGGTGCGGAGGGCTCCCCGCGTGTCCTCAGGCGTGCGGGCGGACGTCCTCCACCCAGACGTCCCACCCCAGCCGCAGCAGCAGGGCGGTGACGACCACCAGGAAGGCGATCCGGACGAACCGGCTGCCCCGGGTGGTCGCGAGCCGGGCGCCCAGGTAGGCGCCGACCGTGTTCGCCGCACCGAGCAGCAGCCCGAGGCCCCAGAAGACGAGGCCGTGCGGGACGAAGAACAACAGCGCGCCGAGGTTGGTGGCGCAGTTGACGATCTTCGCCTTCGCGCTGGCCGCGAGGAAGTCGTAGCCCAGCAGCGAGACCATCGCGAAGACGAGGAACGAGCCGGTCCCGGGTCCGAGGACGCCGTCGTAGAAGCCGATGACGGCGCCGACGACGGCCGCGACGCCGTGGTGCCGGCGACCCGTGTGCCGGAGGACCGTCACCTCCCCGATCGACGGGCGTAGCAGGGTGAACGCACCGATGGCCACCAGCGCCACCACGATCACCGGCTTGACGACGTCGGCCGGCAGGAGAGCCGCGATGGAGGCACCGAGGAAGCTCGTGACCAGCGCCAGGACGGCCATCGGGACAGCGGTCCACAGGTCCGGGCGGACCCTCCGCTGGTACGTGACGGCGCTGGTGGTCGTCCCGAGGACCGACCCGAGCTTGTTGGTGGCCAGGGCCTGCACCGGGCTGAGCCCTGGCACGAGCAGCAGTGCGGGCAGCTGCACCAGACCACCGCCCCCCACGACGGCGTCGACGAAGCCGGCGATCGACCCGGCGAGCACGACCAGCAGCAGCGCGGTCGGGGTCAGCCCCTCGGGCAGGACGGCCATGGAGGAGGTCACCGCGGCCCCCGCGCCCGCACGCCCGACTGCACCCCGACACCGTAGGAGGCAGCCACCGGCCCACCCCGGTCCGCCCCGCACCGGCACCCCGGGGAGACCTCCGGTGACCTCTCGGCTCGACAGCGCGGGCGGGCGGCGTCGTCCCTAGGGTGGGCCGCATGAGCTCGCCCCCGTGGTGGCAGCGCGGCGTCGTCTACCAGGTCTACCCGCGGTCCTTCGCCGACGGCGACGGGGACGGCGTCGGCGACCTCCGCGGCCTGCGGGCGCACCTGGACCACCTCAGCGACCTGCACGTGCAGGCGGTGTGGCTCTCTCCGGTCTTCACCTCGCCGATGGCCGACGCCGGCTACGACGTCGCGGACTTCTGCGACGTCGACCCGCTGTTCGGCACCCTCGCCGAGCTGGACCAGGTGATCGCCGACTGCCACGCCCGCGGCATCCGCGTGGTGCTGGACTGGGTGCCCAACCACAGCTCCGACCAGCACCCGTGGTTTCGTGCCTCGCGGTCGAGCCGGGACGACCCGAGACGCGACTGGTACGTCTGGCGGGACGGCGCTCCGGACGGCGGCCCGCCCAACGACTGGCGGTCGGAGTTCAACGCCGTCGGGCCGGCCTGGACCCGGGACGACGGGACGGGCCAGTGGTACCTGCACTCCTACACGCCGCAGCAGCCCGACCTGAACTGGGACAACCCGGAGGTCGAGGCCGCGATGCACGACGTCGTCCGGTTCTGGCTGGACCGGGGGGTCGACGGCCTGCGCATCGACGCGCTGCAGCGGCTGGGCAAGGACCCGGAGCTGGCGAGCAACGCCGGCTCCGACCGGCGGCACGACCAGGACTGGCAGCCGGTCGCCCAGCAGCGGCTGCGCGGCATCCGGCGGGTGGTGGACGAGTACCCGGACCGGATGATCGTCGGCGAGGTGTACCTGCTCGACCTGCGGCGCGTCGTCGACTACCTCAGCGGCGGCGACCAGCTCCACCTGGCCCACAACTTCGTCTTCCTGCACCTGCCCTGGGAGGCGGCCGCGTTCCGGTCGGTGATCGAGGAGTTCGAGGCCCTCGCGGAGCCCGACGCGTGGCCGGCGTGGTTCCTGGGCAACCACGACCACTCGCGGATCGCCACCCGCTACGACGACGGCACCGGGTCGGGGCGGGCGCGGGCGCGGGCGGTCGCCCTGCTGCTCACCGCCCTGCGCGGGACGCCCTTCCTCTACCAGGGGGACGAGCTGGGCCTGCCGGACGCCGAGGTCCCGCCGGACCGGGTCGTCGACGTCGACGGCCGGGACCCCGAGCGCGCCCCCCTCCCCTGGCGCCCCCCGTCGGTGACCGGCCCGGGTGCCGGCTTCAGCACCGGGACGCCGTGGCTGCCGCTGGTCCGGGACGCCGAGGAGCTGTGCGTGGAGCGCCAGGCCGCCGACCCCCGCTCGACGCTGTCCCTCGTCCGCCGGCTCGGCGCGCTGCGCGCCGGGTCGGAGACCCTGCAGCTCGGGAGCCAGCAGCTGCTGGACGCGGGTCCCGGCGTCCTGGCCTGGCTGCGCACCCGCGGGTCCGAGCGGCTGCTCGCGGCCGTCGACTTCGCCGCCGAGCCCCGTCCCCTGTCGGCGGACGGGCTGACCGACGAGCGGTGCACCCTCCTCCTGTCGACGGACCCCGGGCGGGCCGCGTCCCCGGCGGCCGTGCCGGTGTCCTCGGTCGTCCTGCAGCCCGGTGAGGGCGTCCTGCTGCGCCTGCTGGACCCCGGTCAGGGCAGCGGGACGACCCGGCCGGGGGCGGCGGCCGTCGCTGAGCACAACTAACCTCGGCGCGGTGGACGGGGAACAGGTCGCACGGTCGTCAGGTGTCGGGTTCCGGTCCGAGCGGGGGCCGGTGCTCATCGGGGTGATGCTGTCCACCGCCCTGGTGGCGATCGACGCGACGGTCATCGCGACCGCCGTCCCGTCCGTGGTGGCCGACCTGGGCGGCTTCGCCGAGTTCCCCTGGCTGTTCTCGGTCTACCTGCTCGCCCAAGCGGTGACCGTGCCGGTCTACGGCAAGCTGGCCGACGTCTTCGGCCGCAAGCCGGTGATGCTCTTCGGCATCGGGCTGTTCCTGCTCGGGTCGGTGCTCTGCGGCGTGGCCTGGGACATGGGCGCGCTGATCGCCTTCCGCGCGGTGCAGGGCCTCGGTGCCGGTGCGGTCCAGCCGATGTCGATGACGATCGTGGGTGACCTGTACTCGCTGCAGGAGCGGGCGAAGGTCCAGGGCTACATCGCCAGCGTCTGGGGGATCTCCTCGGTCGTCGGCCCCACCCTGGGCGGCGTCTTCTCCGAGTACGTCAGCTGGCGGTGGATCTTCTTCGTCAACATCCCGTTGTGCCTGGTGGCCGCGGCGATGATCGGCCTGCGCTTCGCCGAGCGGGTCGAACGGCGGCGCCCGCAGATCGACTACGCCGGGGCCGGGGTGCTCACCGTCGCCCTGACGCTGCTGGTCCTCGGCCTGCTCGAGGGCGGGCAGGCCTGGGCGTGGGGGTCGCCGCAGAGCATCGCCGTCCTGGGCGGCGGCGTCGTCCTGCTGGGGGTGTTCGTGGCCGTCGAGCGCCGGGCGGCCGACCCCGTCGTCCCGCTGCGGCTGCTGCGGCAGCGGCTGCTGGTGGCGACCAGCCTGGTCTCGGCCTGCGTCGGCGCGGTCCTGCTGGGGCTCACCTCCTACGTGCCGACGTTCGTGCAGGACGTGCTCGGCACCGGCCCGCTGGTCGCCGGATTCGCGCTCGCCGCGCTGACCCTGGGCTGGCCGCTGTCCGCGTCGCAGTCGGGCCGGCTCTACCTGCGGATCGGCATCCGGTCCACCGCGCTCGTCGGGGTCGCGGTCGTGCTGATCGGCTCGCTGCTCCTGCTCCTGCTCGACCAGTCCTCCAGCGTCCTGCTGGTCGGCGCGACGGCGTTCGTCATCGGCCTGGGCATGGGCTTCACCGCCGCTCCCACGCTGATCGCGGCCCAGTCGGCCGTCCGCTGGCAGGAGCGCGGCGTGGTCACCGGGCTGAACATGTTCGCGCGCTCGGCCGGCAGCGCCATCGGCATCGCCGTGTTCGGGGCGGTGGTCAACGCGACGCTGCGGGGGCAGGAGGTGGGCACCGACGCGGTCTCCCCGGCCGCCCTCACCACCGCGGTGCACCACGTCTTCGAGGGCACCGTGGCGCTGGCCGTGGCGCTGCTCGCCGCCGTGCTGCTGATGCCGCGCGACCGGGGCCGGACCCCGGCCGCGGCGGCCGCGGTGCCCGACGAGGTGACCGCCGGCTGACGGGGCGTCAGCTGCGGTCGAGCACCAGGTCCCACGCCACCCCGGTGGCGCCGCACGCGAAGCCCTGCAGGGTCGACTCGGCGTAGCTGCCCACCAGCCGGCCGTCCCGGACGCTGAGCTCCAGCCGCCACAGGGCGCTGCTGGTGGGATCCCCGTCGCAGGTCGGCGCCACCGCTGCCGGGAGCGGTCCGGCAGCCCGGAAGCGGCCGTCATGCACGTCGAGCGGAGGCGCGCCGTAGCTGCTGTCGAAGGGCGTCACGGCGCAGGGCTGCCGGGAGCAGTCGATGGTGAGCGTCACCGACCGGACAGCGGCGCACCCCCCGTCGAACCCTGCGCAGCGGGCCAGCGACCCCTCGCCCGACCACGTCCCCGCGACCTCCGCCGGCGGCACCAG
Source organism: Geodermatophilaceae bacterium URHA0031 (assembly GCA_000620205.1). Classification (GTDB taxonomy): domain Bacteria; phylum Actinomycetota; class Actinomycetes; order Mycobacteriales; family Geodermatophilaceae; genus Modestobacter. The sequence goes on from JHVP01000005.1 coordinate 345,015, forward strand.
GCTGCCGGCCAGCGGGGTGACCCGGGGCGAGGGACCGGCATCCCGCCCGCCGTCGGTCCCGAGCTGGACGACCACGACGGCGACCAGCCCGGCGAGCGCCAGGGAGAGCCCCGTCGTCACCCACCGGCGCGGGCGGCGGGAGGACGACCCAGCCGGAGGTGCCGGGGCACCGGCGTGCGGACCGTCCACCGGGTCACCCCCCAGCTCCGGCACAGCGGCGCTGCCGTGCCGCCGTGACCGTACCGACGTCCCGCCGTCCTACGCTGGACCGGTGACGACCGACCGGACGGCTGAGCCCCCGGCTGAGCCCGTCATCCGCCCCGCACCGCACCGGTGGCTCTGGTACGCCTTCGGCGGCCGGCTCCCGGCCCGGCACCGCAGCTGGGTGCTCTTCGACACCACGACCGACACCTGGTGGGCCCGGCACGTGGCGCGCAGCCTCGTCCAGATGGCCGTCCCGATCGTGGCGGTGATGACGCTGATCCCGGCGGGCTGGGGGCTGCGCGCCGCCTGCGCCGGCGGCGGCGTCTTCCTGGCGATGATCTACTCGCTGGCCTACATGAACGAGACCGTCGAGCACCGGGTGGTCAAGGCCGGGTACCCCGCCGGGACGGCGCAGGCGGTCCGGGACCGGGGCTCCTCGGCCCGGCAGCGGGCGGAGAGCGAGCGCAAGCGGGCCGCCGCGGCCAGGCGTGCGGCCCGCTACCGGGACCGCGCCGGCCGCTGACCGCACGGACCGGAGGCCCGCCCCGCGGTGCGGGACGGGCCTCCGGCGCAGCGGGTCAGCTGCCGCAGATCGACGCCGGGATGCTCGTGGCGCAGGTGTTCCCGCGGATCGAGATGTCCCTGCCCACCGGCGGGAACTGGGCGTCCAGCGGCGGCGGCCAGCCCCGCAGGACGTCGAGCGTGTTGCCGGTGATGCCGTTCTTCCACACCCGCACCGCCGTGACCGGACCCGGGTCGACGCCCAACGGGTTGTTGAACGGCGGCAGCGTCAGCAGCGCGACCCCCGCGCTCGGGAACTGGAGGGTCGCCGGGTCCACGGCCGAGTTGTTGTCCCGGATCCTGTTGTCGTAGATGCCCACGTGGTCGGCGTTCACCACGGCCATCCCGGTCCCGGAGACCCGCAGCGCGGCCTCCACCTCACCGATCCCGGCGAGGCAGAAGCGGTCGTTGCCCGAGGACTCGTTGGCCCGGATCTGCCAGTCCCCGCCCTTGACGTTGCGCGAGGCGTCCGGGATCTCCGTGGCGGCGTCGTCGAAGACCAGGACGCCGACGCAGTTCCCGGACACGTAGTTGTGCCGCATGATCCCGGAGCGGGACTCCCGGGCGAAGATGCCGATGTTGTAGCCCTGGACGTCGTTGGCCACGACGTCCGTGTACGCCTTCGACGAGTCCGTCGACCCGATGCCCGCCGTGCCGCTGTTCGGCTGGTCCGCGGTGCCGCGGTCGACGCCCTCCTCGATGTTGCGCAGGATCCGGCTGTGCGTGGAATCCGCCGCGAGGATGCCGTAGCGGTCGTGGCCGTGGCCCTTCGTCTTCTCCACGTGGAAGCCGTTGGCCCCCCAGGCGGCGATCCCGTTGGCCGGGTGGTTCCAGGTCGACACCGCGGTCACCTTGACCGGGCCGTCGGGGTCGAGGAAGAACAGACCGGAGACGTCGTCAGCGAAGGTGTCCGGGTCGCCCTCCGGGTCGGCGGCGTTCTGCGCCTCCCAGCACGGCGTCGCGTCGACCTCGGGCAGGTCCGCGGCGGTCGTCCACTCCGGCCAGACGATCTTCGTCGCGTCCCGTCCCGCGCCCTTGATCGTCAGGCCCTTGTGGTCGACGCAGACGGCCTCCTCGTAGGTGCCCGCCTCGATCGTGATCGTGTCGCCGGACGCCGCCGAGTCCACGGCCTCCTGGATGGACTCACCGGGGTGCACCACCCAGGTCTGGGCACCGCCTCCACCGGCCCACGCGGCCGTGGCCGGCAACGCGGTGAAGAGCACGGCGGCGGACGTCGTCACCGCCAGCCGTCGCCCTCCCCTGCGGTGCCGCGTCGCTCTGTTCGTACTGGGCTGGTGCATTCGTCCTCCCTCGTCGAGGCGTGCTCGGGAACCCGCCGTTGGCGTCCTGGCCCGTGCACTGCTGGTCCTCAGGGACCGGGACGCATGGCAACGATGGGGAGGATGTGACGGACCGGTCCAGTGACACGCCAGGGACGGCGGAGAGTCCATGCCGGGGTCGTGCGCGCACGTCCGACCTCGGTCGGGCCCCGACCGGCGTCAACCGCACACTGGTCATCTACGGGCCGGAACGTCCACTTCTGCGGGGCGGAGGATCAGCGGGCCGGGCCCAGCCGGGCGACGAGCGCCGGGCCGACCTCCGCGGTCACCGTGCCGGCGGCGGCCCAGCCGAGCACGGTCAGCCAGGCCAGTGGGTCCAGCGGCGTGCAGCCGAAGAACTGGCTCATCCCGGGGACCTGGACGACGGCGACCAGCACGGCCACCGAGCCGGCGGCGGTCGCCAGCACGAGCGGGCTGCGCCGCCCGGACCACGCGGTCTGGCCCAGCTGGGTGCCGATGAGCGCGGCCAGGCCCATCGTGCTGGCCCGCCGGTACGGGCCGGTGAGCCGACCGGTCGCCCATGCCCCGGTCGCCCCGACGGTGGTCGCCGCCCCTCGCACCAGCACGCTGCGCCGGACGGCGTCGGTGAAGCCCCGCTGCGGGCCGGCCAGCAGGACCGCCGCCAGCGGGTGCCCGGCGAGCGGCCCCTCCGCCACCTCCGGGGTGACCGTCCGCGGCGTCGAGACCGCCACGGCGAGTGCCGGGAACATGTCGGTGAGCAGGTTGACCAGCAGCAGCTGCCGGGTCCCGAGCGGCGACCGGCCACCGAGGACCGTGCCGAGCACCGTGAACGTGACCTCGCCGGCGTTGCCGCCCACCAGCACCGACACCGCGTCCCGGACCCGCGACCACATCGCCCGGCCCTCGGCGATGGCATCGACCAGCCGGGTCAGGTCCTGGTCGGTCAGCACCAGGTCCGCGGCGGTGCGGGCGGCCGGGGACTCCGCGCCGGAGACCCCGACCCCGACATCGGCCAGCCGGATCGCGGCGGCGTCGTTGACGCCGTCGCCGGTCATCGCCAGGGTGGCCCCGGCCCTGCGCAGGGCGGCGACCAGGGTGACCTTCTGCTCCGGGGAGAGCCGCGCGAAGACGGCGGCGGTCCGCACCAGCTCGGCGCGCTCGGCCTCCGAGGCCCGGGCCAGCTGGGAACCGGTCACCACCCGGTCGGCGTCCGGGAGGCCGGCCTGCGCGGCGATCGCGGCGGCCGTCTCCGGGTGGTCGCCGGTCGCGATGACCACCCGGACACCCGCGGCGCGCAGTTGCTCGACAGCCGCGACGGAGGACGCGCGCAGGGTGTCGGCGAGGCCGACCAGCCCGCGCAGGGTGAGGTCGTGCGCCGCGTCGTCGAGGTCCTCCGGCGCACCGTCCGCCGCACGGTCGGCGACCGCCAGGACCCGCAACCCGTCGGACGCCAGCTCCTGCACCCCCTCCGGTGCGCCACGGGGGTCGGCACACCGGCGGAGGACCACCTCGGGCGCGCCCTTGACCACCAGACGGCCGTTCCGGACGACGGCGGAGAACCCGCGATCGGCGGCGAAGGGCAGGCACGCCTGCGGGTCGCCGTCGGCGGCGAGCTCCCGCTCGGTCGCCGCGCCGACCACCGCCCGGTCGGTCTCGTGGACCCGGTCGTCGCCGTCGGCGACCGCGGCAGCGGCCAGCCGGAGGACGTCGTCCTCCCGCGACTCCCCGAGCGGGACGAGCCGGACCACGCTCAGCCGGTTCTCGGTCAGCGTCCCGGTCTTGTCGAAGCAGACCGTGTCCACCCGCCCGAGCGCCTCCAGCACCCGAGCGCTCCGCACCACCGCACCGTGCTCGGACAGCCGCCGGGCCGCCGCCTGCTGTGCCACGGTCGCCACCAGCGGCAGCCCCTCCGGCACCGCGGCCACCGCGATGGCCAACCCGGAGCCGACGGCCTCGCGCAGCGGACGCCCCCACAGCACGCCGAGAGCGGTGACGACCGCACCGCCGGCGAGGGTCAGCGGCAGCACCGCCCGGGTCAGCTCGCCCAGCCGCGCCTGCACGCCGGCCGGCGGCGCCGCACCGCCCGCGGCCCGCGCCGCACGGCCGGCCTGCGTCGCGGACCCGACCGCGACGACGACGGCCCGACCTCGGCCGGCGACGACCGTGGTGCCGTCGAAGAGCATGCAGGTGCGGTCGGCCACCTCGGCCCCGGGCGTGGCCCCCACCGACTTGCCCACCGCGAGGGACTCACCGGTCAGGTCGGACTCGTCCACCTCGAGGTCGGCCGCCTCCAGCAGCCGGGCGTCCGCGGCGAGCACGTCACCGGCCTCGACCTGGACCACGTCGCCGATCCGCAGCGCGGTCCCCGGCACGTCCTCCCGGCCGCCGTCGGTCTCCCGGTGCACGGGCACGTCCTGCTCGAGCAGCAGCGACTCCAGCACCGTCTCGGCCCGCAGCCGCTGGAGGCCGCTGATGAGCGCGTTGCCGACGGTCACGCTGCCGACCAGCACGGCGTCCGTCGACTGCCCCAGCACCGCGGTCGCCGCCGCGCCGGTGGCGAGCACCGGGGTGAGCGGATCGGCGAGCTCGGCGGCGACCGTCCGGGCGAAGCGGAGCGGGACCCGGACCACCGGGAGCCCGGTCACCACCCGGACCGGGGCCGGCGCGGCCCGCCCTCGCGCCGGTCCGGAGGGAAGCTCCGACACCCGCCGCAGCACGTCGTCGGGGTCGAGGGCGTGCCACGGCGTGTGCACGGACGGCGGAGGTGCCGGACGCCGGGCCACCCGGAACGCCGTCCAGGCGCCGTCGAGCATGCTCCAGGTGCACGCCGTCTTCCCCGGGGTGGTGGCCCGGCGCTGGCCGCTGCGGGGGCTCCCCACCGCGGCGAGCAGGCCGCCGAGGACGTTGCCGGTGAGCGCGGTGCCGACCGAGCGCCGGCTGACCGCGCGCGCGGCGGTCGTCGCCGTGACGAGCCGCCAGGCCTCGGTCAGGCCGGGCGGGGTGACGAGGTCCGCCCCCCACGCCGGGGAGCGCCCGGCCAGGACCGGGGCCACGGCCACGTCACCGGCCAGCAGCGCCGGCCCATCGGTGGCCGAGACGACGAGCACGCCGCGGCCGTCGGCCTGGAGGCGGCGCACGGTGTCGACGAGCGCCTCGTCCGCCGGTGACACCTCGTCGGCCGCGCCGGCGATCTCCCGGGTCCCGACGTGGCGGGACAGGACGAGCCGGTGCCCGGCGTCCACGACTGCTCCCAGCAGGGCCTCCGCGTGCGGGTCGAGCTCGGCGGCGACCGTGACCTCACCCAGCCGACGCCGGCCCAGCAGCAGGGTCCGCACAGCGCCGCCGGGCGCGTCCGGCGACTCGCGCGGCGGCCCGAGGCGCAGGGCCGCGCCGTCGCCGGGGCGCGCACCGTCGCCGAGCAGCCGGGTGGCCGCGCTCCACACCGCGGCGGCGTCCCATCCCTCGGCCGCCGCCCGGGCGTCGAGGACGGCCGGCGGCCCGGTGCACAGCGCCGCGCCGTCGACCACCACCGCGTCGACCCGGTCCAGCCGGCGGTACGCCGAGCCGTCCATCGGCAGCACGCCCCGGCGGCACAGCAGGAAGTCGGTGACGGCGGCGAAGGACTCCCGGCCGAGGACCGCGGCCTTCGGCGTCAGCGCCTTGAGCAGGTCCGCGGACCGGCCGGGACGACGGGTCAGCGGGAGCAGTCCGACCGCGCCGCCCAGGGCCGCCGGAGCGAGCCGCGCGCGGTAGGCCTCGACCGGCCCCTGCGGCAGCGGCCCGGGGCGCTCGCCCGGTGGTTCGAGCGGGGTGGAGCTGTCCTCCTCCGGCTCGGCCCGGCAGAGCTCGGACTCGCGCCGCCGCCAGACCTGTCGCCGGGCGCGCACCTCCAGGGCCCGCTGGAGCGCGGCGGCCGCGTTGATCGCCGGGACCGAGGGGCTCTGCGTGCAGGCGTGCAGCAGCGCGCTCGTCCCGGCGAAGGCCAGACCGGTGCCGACCGCCCCGAGCCGGGCCTCCAGCGCGGACCTCAGCCACTGCTGGGTGTCCAGCAGCGCGATGACCAGCGTCGCGTGCCGGGTCAACGGCGGGATCGGCAGCACCCTGCCGGCGACGGCCACCCCGACTGCCGCGACGTCGACGGCGGCGTCCAGCAGCGCCGCCAGCAGCGGCTCCAGGTCGGCCGGGTGGTCCAGGCGCTGGGGGAACACCTGCGTGCCGCCACGGGACTGCTCGATCGCGGTGACGACGCCGACGACCTGCTCGACCGAGACCTGCCGTTCGTCGATCGCGACCAGCACCCGGCCGACGATGTCGTTGACCGTCGCCCACTGGACGCCTTCCAGCCGCTCCAGGTGACGGCGCAGCGCCCGGCGGACCTCCGGCTGGTCCTCGGCGGGCGGCGCGGCGACCTCGACGTGCACGTGGCCGTGCTCGGCCCACACCCGCCGGGTGTGCCGGGCCATCGGGGGTTCAAACATGCCCCGGGCGACGTCGGCGAGGTGCCGGACGTGGCCGTCGGGGATCGGGTCGGCCCCGGTGACCACCGTGCCGACGGCACGGGTCCCGGCGACCGCCGCCTGCCGGGCCAGCGAGAGCGAGCCGCCGGCGACCGCTGCGGCACCGCCCGCGGCGGCCCGGGCGAGGTCCGTCGCCCGGCGGGCCGGCTCGCCGAGCAGCCCGGCGGTCAGGGCCACGGGCGCGACGACGGCGCCGGCACCGACGACGGCCAGGCTCACCACGGTGCCGGCCGCGCGGCGCGCGAGGCCCATCCGGCGGAGCGTGGCCATCGGCTCTCCCGCGACGACTGTGCTGCCGGACACTACGCCGCCCGGCGGCCCCGCCGCACCCGTCCGCTCACCGGTGCCGGCCCCGTCCCGAGCGGTCACACGACGGCGAGCGGGTCGAGCATCGAGCCGGTGGTGCCCTCGATCTTCAGCGGGAGGGCGATGAACAGGAACTCGAACGCCCGCGCGCGGGAGATCTCCTCCAGGTAGATCGACTCGAACAGGTAGATGCCGTTCTCGATCAGCAGCAGCGTGTGCACCGGCTGCGGGTTGGCCGGGCTGCCGGGGTCCGGGGCCGGCTGCACCTCGAAGGTCTCGGTGTCGCTGCCCACCGCGACCACCCCCTGCTCCAGCAGCCACCGGGCGGCGGAGATGTCGGGGCCGGCGGTGACGTGCCGGGCGAGCCCCTCCGGGTCGGGCCACTGGCTGAGGTACCCGGACCGGATGAGCACCACGTCGCCGGGGCGCACCTCGGTCCCCTGCGCCTCGGCCACCGCCTGCAGCTCCTCGGCGCCGACCGGCTCGTGGGCCGGCAGGGCCTCGATCCCGCGGTGGGCCGGCACGTCCAGCAGCACACCGCGGGTGACGAAGTGCGGCAGCTTGGCACCGTCGCCGCGCTTGGGCCCCCGGTCGCCGAGGTGCTCACGGGCGTTGCCGCCGCCGTACCAGTGGTCGTCCTCGCCGATCGTCATGTGCGCGAGCGCGTCGACGTGCGCCCCGCTGTGCGAGGTGCCGCTGACCACCTCCGCCATGTAACCCAGGTTGACCTCGTTGCGCGGACCCCACGGCTGCACGCCGTCCCCGCGCAGGCCGTTCGGCGTCCGGGACATCGAGACCTGGAACGGCGGGTGCGCGCCGAACAGCGGCATCCCGGTGTACCGCGGCACCGACAGCGAGTAGGCGGTGCCGCGCGTCGGCAGCGACAGCGCGGCCAGCAGGTCCTCGGGTCGCTGCCGGGCGGCCGGCCCCCGCTCCGGGTCCGCGGGCGCTGCGGTGGGTGCTGTCTCGGGGCTCATGCGGGCTCTCCTCGGTCGTTCCGGTCGGGGCCGGCGCCGGGCGACCTCCCAGTGGCCGGCGCCACATCGGCACGCTACCCTCGATTATCGAGAGGACACATCCAGGGAGGTACTCATGGCCAGGTCCGCGAAGTCGGCGATCATCACCTGCGCGCCCACCGGGGCGATCCACACCCCGACGATGTCCCCGGCCCTGCCGGTGACCCCCGAGGAGATCGCCGAGGCAGCCCTCGGCGCTGCGGCGGCCGGCGCGGCGATCGTCCACCTGCACGTGCGCGACCCGCAGGACGGTCACCCGGTGCAGGACCCAGGGCTGTTCAAGGAGGTCCTGGCGGTCGTCAAGGACCGCTCCGACGTGGTCATCAACCTGACCACCGGTGGCAGCCCGCACATGACCGTCGACGAGCGGATCGCCCCCGCGGTGCAGCTCGCCCCCGAGCTCGCCTCGCTGAACATGGGCTCGATGAACTTCGGGCTGTTCCCGATGCTCGACCGGTACCCGAGCTTCCAGCACGAGTGGGAGCGGGAGCGGCTGGCCGACAAGGACGTCGTCTTCAAGAACACCTACGCCGACATCGAGCGGATCCTCAAGGTCTGCGGCGACCAGGGCACCCGCTTCGAGTTCGAGTGCTACGACACCGCACACCTGTACAACCTGGCCAACATGCTCGACCGCGGCCTGGTGCGCCCGCCGCTGTTCGTGCAGACCGTCTTCGGCCTGCTCGGCGGCACCGGCGCGGACTTCGAGGACCTCGCGCACATGCACCGGACGGCGCACCGGCTGTTCGGCGAGGACTTCGAGTGGTCGGTGCTCGGCGCCGGCTCCGCGCAGATCCGGCTGGGGACGATCGCGCTGTCCCTCGGCGGCAACGCCCGCGTCGGGCTGGAGGACTCGCTGTGGGACGGGCCGGGGAAGCTCGCCGAGTCCAACGCTGCCCAGGTGGAGCGGATCACCGCCATCGCCGAGCTGCTGCACCGGCAGATCGCCACCCCGGCGGAGGCGCGGCGCCGCCTGGACCTGCGGGACTCCGGCGCCCGGTGACCGAGGCGCATCCGATGAGCGAGACCCAGCCGGGCGCCGACTTCGGCGGCGAGCTGCTCTCGGCGACCGTCAAGCGGCTGGTGCTGGACCGGATCATCGGCGGCCACTACCGGCCCGGTGAGCGGATCGTCGAGTTCCAGCTCGCCAAGGAGCTCGGGCTGAGCCAGTCCCCCGTGCGCGAGGGCCTGCGCGAGCTGGCCGCGGTCGGGATCGTCACCCTCAGCCCCCGCCGCGGGGCCCGGGTCCGGCTGCCCAGCGCCAAGGAGCTGGCCGACGTCAGCCTGGTGCGGGCGGAGGTCGACGCCCTCGCCGCGCGCCTGGCGGCCGAGCGCATCACCGACGCCGCCCTCGACGCGCTCGAGGCGCTGGTCGCGGACATGTCGGCGCGGCTGGACGACGGGGACTTCGCCGGCGTCACCGCCGCCGACGTCCGCTTCCACCACCTGATCGCCGAGGCCTCGGAGAACCACGCCCTGCTGCGCGCGTTCGACCAGCTCGCCCCGTTCGCCCGCACCTTCATCACGCTCACCCTGCCCGGCGTGGACGTGCGCGGGATCGTGGCCGAGCACGTCCCGATCCTGGCGGCGCTGCGCGCCCGGGACGCCGAGCGCGCCGCGGCGGCCGCCCGGGCCCACCAGCTCTCGGTCAGCGACCTGCTGCAGGCCCACTACCCGCCGCCGTCGGCCGACCTCGCCGACGACTGAGCGAGGATCGTCGATCATCGATCAGTCTTGACTGCACCATCGACGGACCCTATTTTTCGCTGATCGGTGCGACCGGTCCCAGACCCGCCGCACCGCGACCCCACCGGGAGACCCGAACGTGACCGAGACGATGCAGGCCCTGGTGGTCCTGGAGCCGGACAAGCTGGAGATCCAGGAGAAGCCGGTCCCCCGGCCGGGGCGCCACGAGGTGCTCGCCCGGGTGCGGGCGACGTCCATCTGCGGCACCGACGCACACCTGATCCACGGCCACTACCCCGGCTTCTGGCCCCCGGCCTTCCCGTTCACCCCCGGTCACGAGTGGGCCGGCGAGATCGTCGCCCTCGGGGAGGGTGCGGAGGCCTTCGGCTGGTCGGTGGGCGACCGGGTCGCCGGCACCAGCCACAACGCCTGCGGAGCCTGCCAGAAGTGCGTCGAGGGGCAGTACAACCTGTGCGAGAACTACGGCAAGCCCGGGCTGCACGCCCAGTACGGGCACAACGTGGCCGGCTGCGACGCCACCTACGTGGTGCACGACGTGAAGTGCGTCTTCCGGCTCCCCGACGAGGTGTCCTTCGAGGAGGGCGCCGTGGTCGACCCGGCCAGCATCGCGCTGCACGTCGCCCGCCGGGGCAACATCAAGCCCGGCGACACCGTGGCGGTGACCGGTGCGGGCGCGATCGGCCTGCTCGCCGGTGACGCGGCCACCATCTGCGGCGCCGCCCGGGTGGTCGTCGTCGGCCGGGGGCACCGGCTGCAGAAGGCCGCCGCCATGGGGTTCCTGACCGTGGACACCGCCGCCGGCGACCCGGTCGCGGCGGTCCGCGAGCTCACCGGGGGGCTGGGCGCCGACGTCGTCCTCGAGTGCGCCGGGGTCCCCGAGACGCTGACCTGGGCGATGGCGATGCTGCGCCGCGGCGGTCGCTGCGCCATGGTCGGCATCCCCACCGAGGACGTCGCCCTGCGCCTGCAGTCGCTGGTGCTCGACGAGCTCGAGCTGGTCGGCTCCCGCGCCTCGGCCGGTGAGATGCGCCGGGTCATGCCGTTCGTCGCCGACGGCCGGATGCGGGTGGGCGAGCTGATCACGCACCACTTCCCGCTGTCGGAGTACGCCGAGGCGCTCGCCACCTTCGACGACCGCTCCAGCGGCGCCGTCAAGATCATCATCCATCCCTGACCGGTCGTCCCCCGGAAGGACGGGCAACGATGCCGAAGTACCACCGGCCGACCAGCCGTGCCGACGCGCTCGCCGCGCTGGCCGAGGGAGGCGCGCGAGCACGCGCGCTCGTGGGCGGCACCGACCTGTTGGTCGGCCTGCGGCACCACCACGACGTCGCCGACGTGCTCGTCGACCTCAAGGGCGTGACCGACCTGCCCGAGCCGATCGTCGTCACCGACGACGGCGTGCAGATCGGTCCCACCTACACCATGGGCGAGCTGGTCAGCCATCCCGTCATCGGCGCGTGGTACCCGGCGCTGGTCGAGGCGGCGCTCACCGTCGGGTCCGTGGCGATCCGCAACCGGGCCAGCCTGGTCGGCAACTCGTGCAACGCCTCCCCGGCCGCAGACACCGCTCCCCCGCTGCTCGTGCACGGCGCCCGGGTGACGATCACCTCCCTGGACGGCGACCGGACGGCGTCGCTGGACGAGTTCTTCCTCGGCCCGCGCCGCACGCTGTGCGGGCCCGGCGAGCTGGTGACCCGGCTCGACCTGCCGCGGCCCGCCCCCGGCTCCGCCTCGGCCTTCCGCCGGCTCACCCGGCGCCGCGGGGTCGACCTGGCGACGGTCAGCGTCGCCGCCGGTGTCGGCCCGGACGGCGCCCTGGTGGTCGGGATGGGCGCGGTCGGCCCGCGGCCGCTGCGCACCGCGTCCGCCGGCCCGGTCGACCTCACCGACGACGCGTCGCTCGACCGGGCGCTGGACGAGCTGCTGGCGCCCGCCACCCCGATCACCGACGTGCGGGGCAGCCGCGAGTACCGGCTCGCGACGCTCCGCGTACTGACCAGGCGCGCGGTCCTCGCTGCCGCGGACCGCCGGGACCCCAGGGAGATGGCCTCGTGACCAGCACCGCCCGCGTACCCGACCACCTCGACGCCGACGAGCTGCAGACGGTCACGCTGACCGTCAACGGCAGCGAGCGCACCGTCGCCGTCCCCACCCACCGCACCCTCCTCGACGGCCTGCGCGAGGAGGTCGGGCTGCCGGGCACGAAGAGCTGCTGCGCGGAGGGTGAGTGCGGGGCGTGCACCGTGCTGCTCGACGGCCGGGCGGTGAACTCCTGCCTGGTGCTGTGCGTCGAGGCCGAGGGGCACGAGGTGACCACCGTCGAAGGGCTGTCCGCCGACGGGCTGACCGACCTGCAGGAGGAGTTCCTCAACGCCGGGGCCGTGCAGTGCGGGTTCTGCATCCCCGGCCAGGTGGTGTCCGCGGAGTACCTGCTGCGGACCAACCCGGACCCCGACGAGGTGCAGATCCGCGAGGCCCTGTCCGGCAACCTGTGCCGCTGCGCCGGCTACCAGCGGATCGTCCGTGCCGTGCAGGCCACGGCGGCCCGGCGGAGCGAGCGGTGACCACGGCCCCGGAACGCGCGATCGACCAGCGCGACGCGCTCGGCGAGCCGTCGGACCCCTACCCGCAGGGCCAGGTCGGCCGGCCGGTGCTCCGCTACGGCGGCGGCGACCGGACCTCCGGCGCCCAGCGGTTCGTCGCCGACCTCCGCTTCCCCGGCTCGCTGCAGGTCGCCCTGGTGACGGTGCCGGTCGGCTGCGCCGACGTGCTGGGCATCGACGTCACCGCCGCCCGGGCCGTCCCGGGCGTCGTCGACGTGGTCACCGCGGCGGACCTGCCGTCACCGATGCCGCGGTTCGGGGTGTCCCACACGGACCGGCCGGTGCTCGCCGACGGCCGGGTCAACTACCACGGGGAGCCGGTCGCCGCCGTCGTCGCCGAGACCCTCGACGCCGCCCAGGCCGCCGCCCGCGCGGTGCACGTCGACTTCCGGGAGCTGCCGGGCGTCTACACGCTGGACGACGCCCTGGCCCCGGGTGCGCACCGGGTGCAGGAGCCCTCGCTGCGCCCCGGTCACGCGCTGGCCGACTCCAACGTGCTGGAGGAGGCGCACTACGCCTGGGGTGACGTCGAGGCCGAGGAGGCGCGCACCGAGGTCGTGGTCGAGGAGACCTACACCTTCCCGATGGTCACCCACTTCCCGATCGAGCCGGGCGGCACCGTCGCCGTCCCGACCGACTCCGGCGGGCTGGACGTCTACTCCCCGGTCCAGCACCCCTACCTGCTGCAGCGCACGCTCGCCTCGGTGCTGGGACTTCCGCTGAACCAGGTGCGGGTCTTCGCCCCGGACCCCGGCGGCGGGTTCGGGGGCAAGCAGAACCCGAAGCTCGAGCCGCTGCTGGCCTTCCTGGCGCTGCGCACCCGGCGGACCTGCCGGCTGGTCCTCTCCCTGGAGGAGACCTTCCAGAGCATGCGCCGGGCCGGCTGCCGGATCGCCGCGCGCACCGGGTTCACCGCCGACGGTGCGCTCACCTTCCACTCCGTCGAGGCCGACTTCCTCATCGGCGCGTACGCCGACGTCGCCCCGCGCGTCATGGGCAAGGGCAGCTACGTGGCGGCCGGGCCGTACCGCATCCCCGGGGTGCGGATCGACGCCCGCGCGGTCATGACGAACACGACCCCCAGCACGGCGTTCCGCGGCTTCGGCAGCCCGCAGGTGTCCTGGGCGCTGGAGTCCCAGCTGGACGCCGGGGCGCGACGGCTCGGCCTGGACGGGCTGGAGATCCGCCGCCGCAACCTGGTCGCGAAGGGCGAGGCGTTCGTCCGCGGCGAGTCGGCCGCGACGGCCGACGGCGAGTGGCAGCAGAGCCTGGACAAGGCCGCCGAGCTGATCGGCTGGGGGACGCCGCTGCCCCCCGGCCGCGGCCGCGGCATCGCCGTGGGCATCAAGCCCGGGGCGACCTCGGGGCTGTCGCAGAGCCTGGTCCGGCTGCTGGCCGACGGCAGCGCGATCGTCTACGCCGGCACGTCGGACATGGGCCAGGGCGCGCGGACGCTGTGGCAGCAGATCGTCGCCGACGAGCTGGGCGCGCCGCTGGAGCAGGTCAGCGTGGTCAGCGGGGACACCGGCACCGTCCCGTTCGACCTGCAGACCTCCGCCAGCCGCTCGACGGTGTTCATGGGCTCGGCGGTGCTGGAGGCATGCAAGGACGTGCGCCGGCGGGTGCTGGACCTCTACGCCGAGTCGACCGGCGTCCCGCCCGAGCAGCTGGGCGAGCGACCCGGCGTGCTGGTGACCCCCGACGGCGAGCTCGCTCTGCCGGAGGCCGCGCGGGTGGCCCTCGGGTCGCTGCGGGGCGAGTTCATCGGCCAGGGCACCCGGCGGCTGCGCGGCAAAGGCAAGCACCCGCTCGGCGGCGACGCGGCGTTCTACGAGTTCAACGCCACCGCGATCGAGGTCGAGGTGGACCGGGAGACCGGCGAGCTGCTGCTCACCCGGCACGTGACGGTCAGCGACGTGGGCACCGAGCTCAACCCGCTGCAGGTCGTCTCGCAGGACGAGGGCGCGGCGATCATGGGGCTGGGCCACAGCCAGATGGAGCAGCTGCTGCTCGACGAGCACGGCCGGATCCGGAACCTCGGCGCGCTGGACTACCGGATCCCGACCTTCAAGGACGTCCCCGTCGAGCTGGTCAGCGCTGCCGTGGAGAACCACGACGGCCCGGGCCCCTACGGCTCGAAGGGGATCAGCGAGGGTGCGCTGCTGTGCACCGCCGGCGCGCTGGGCGCCGCGGTGGCCGACGCCGCCGGCGTGGTGATCCGCGACCTGCCGCTGACCCCCGAACGGGTCTGGACGGCGATCCAGGCGGCCTGCCCCGAGGAGCAGGACGCGCAGTAGGACGCCGGGCCCGCCAGGGCCCGGCGACGGCACCACCCCCGTTCCCCCGTCACAGAGGAGTGACCATGTCCCGCAAGCCCGTCGTCTGTCTCGCCGGCACCCTGGACACCAAGGGCACCGAGTACGCCTACGTCCGCGACGCCCTGCTCGCCCAGGACGTCGACGTCCTGGTGGTCGACTGCGGTGTCCTCGGCGAGCCGTACTTCCCGCCGGACATCGCGGCCGGCGAGGTGGCGGAACGGGCGGGCGTGAAGCTCACCGACTTCGCGGCGGGCGTGGAGGGCGGCGCGGGCGGCCGGAACGTGGCCATCACGAAGATGAGCGAGGGGCTGCGCTCGCTGCTGGCCGAGCTGTGCGAGCAGGGCCGGATCGACGCGGTGCTGGGGCTCGGCGGTACCGGCGGCACCGACCTGCTCGGCGGCGCGCTGCAGAACCTGGGCATCGGTGTGCCCAAGCTGATCGTCAGCACCATGGCCTCGAACAACACCCGGCCCTACGTCGGGCACTCGGACATGATGATGATGAACGCCGTCACCGACATCGCCGGGCTCAACCGCATCTCCAAGCAGGTGCTGAGCAACGCCGCGCACGCGGCCGCCGGCCTGGCCCGCGGCTACGAGACCACCAGGTCGCAAGCCGAGGCCAGCAAGCCGCTCATCGCGATCTCGATGTTCGGGGTCACCACGCCGGGCGTCATGCGCATCCGCGAGCAGCTGGAGGCCAACGGGTTCGAGGTCGTCACCTTCCACGCCGTCGGCGAGGGCGCGGGCATGGAGCACCTGATCGACACCGGTGCGATCGACGGGCTGATCGACTACACGCTGCCGGAGATCATCAACCACTGGAACAAGGGCATCTTCGACCCGGGTGTCGAGCGGATGGAGGCCGCGATCCGCACCGGGATCCCGCTGGTCGTCGTCCCCGGCGCGGCCGAGTGCTTCAACTTCGGTGCCCGCGACACCATCCCCGCGGAGTTCGACACCGACGAGCGCAACATCATCATCCACAACCCGAACATCACCTCGCTGTTGGCCACCCCGGACGAGATGCGCCGGCTGGGCGAGTACATCGCCGACCACGTCAACCGCGCCCCCGGCCCGAAGGCGGTCGCCCTGCCCCTGGACGGGCTGGACAACTACTTCAAGGAGGGCAGCCAGTGGCACGGCGTGGACGTGTCGCCGCTGCTGGACACCCTGCGGAGCGCCCTGGACCCGGCCGTCCGGGTGGTCGAGATGGACGCCAACATCAACGACACGGCGTTCGCCGACGCCGTCTACCAGCTCTTCGTCGAGCAGTGGGAGCAGCGCGAGGGGGCCGGGATCCCGGCCGCCACCGTGACGACCGCCGGCTGACGCTCACCTCGTCCATCCCCGACGCCGGGACGCCACCCCGCGGTGGCGTCCCGGCGCGCTCTCCCCGACCCGGAGGTCCCGCATGACCCAGCGCCTGTTCCTGCTCCGCCACGGTGAGGTCACCTCGCACCGCGGCGACGTCCCGGTGACCGAGGAGGGCCTGCAGACCGCCGTCGAGGTGGGCCGCCGCCTCGCCGGCCGGGCCGGTGGCCCGATCCGGGTCCTCAGCGGCGAGACCCGCCGCACCCGGGACACCGCCGCCGCGGTCGCCCGGGGGGCCCGCGAGGCCGGCGCCGAGGTCCTCGAGGACGGCGTCGCGTTCGCGCTGCGCAACCCCGACCTCTACCTCGCCGGCGTGCGCGTCGACATGGTGAGCAGCGAGGCCGCCTTCGCCGCCCAGGTGCCCGGCTTCACCGAGGCCGACGTCGCGAAGGTGTCCTTCTTCAGCGAGTGGCTGACCGCTCCGGACCGGGTGGGCTGGTGGGTCCGGCACCCCGAGCCGCCGGGCGACGACGCCGCCGCCGTGGCCGACCGCATCCGCACCTTCGCCGCCAGCCTCGCCGACCGGGCGGACGACACCGCCTTCACCGTCGCGGTCACCCACTCCCCCGTGCTGCGGGCCTGTGGCGTGGAGGTCACCGGTGGCGACATCGGCGAGCCGCGCTGGCTGGCCGGTCTGGAGGCGGAGGTCTCGGCCGACCGCTCGGTGCGGATGCAGGTGCTGCCCGAGGCGCCCTGACCCCGCTGCCGCGCCGAGCCGCGGCGACCCGCCGGAGTGGTTGACAGGCGAGGGATCGAGAATCGATTATGTGAGGACCGGTCAGCGCCGACCAGCCGCTCTCGTCGCGCCGGGACTGTGGCGCCGGGGACGGCCCGGCCGCCGACGCTCCAGGGAGGTTCCGTCGTGCAGCGCGTGACGCCCCATGTCTTCACGTCCACCGAGATCCGTGGCTGCAACCCCAGCTACGTCGTGACGTCGGCAGGGGTGGTCGTCATCGACACGCCGCAGCTGCCGACGAAGGCCGTCGCGATGCGCCGCGAGGCCGAGGAGCACGGCCCGATCCGGTACGTGGTCAACACCGAGCACCACGTCGACCACATCTTCGGCAACTACTGGTTCAAGGGCGCCGGCGAGGTGGTCCACCACCGGGGCGTCGCGGACAACTTCATGGTGCCGACGCCGGACCTGGACCCCTTCGCCTACGCGCTCGAGGCCATCCCCACCGACGACCCCGACGCCGCGGGGATCGTCCCGGACCGGGACACCTACTACGAGGACCCGAACGCCGGCGACCTGGTGTTCACCGGGGACCTGGAGATGCGGGTCGGCGACACGACCTTCTACCTGATCCACACCCCGGGCCACACCCCCGGGCAGGTCGCCGTCTACGTGCCGGAGCAGCGGGTCGTCTTCACCGGGGACACCGTCTTCTCCGAGTGCCAGACCTGGCTCATGACCAGCGACATCGACCAGTGGGTCGGCGCCCTGGACGTGATCGGCAGCCTGGACGTCGACACCGTCGTCCCCGGCCACGGCCCGGTGACGACCCCGGCCTACCTGGCCACCCAGCGGTCGGTGCTGCTGGCCTGGACCAGCGCTGTCGCCGAGGCGGTGGCCAAGGGCTGGTCGCGCGAGGAGACGGTCGCGCGGGTCGACTTCCGCGACAGGTTCGGCCCGGTCGACGTCGGGCAGGGCTACATGATGGACCACATCCAGACGCTGAACGCCGCGTCGCTGTGGGACAAGTTCACCGCCAAGCGCGCCCCCGTCCGCTGACGCCCCCACTCCCCCGACGCCGGAGGTCCTGCACGCCATGACCAGCTCCACCACCGAGGAACTGCAGCGCTTCACCCTCCGCGACCGGGTGGCCGTCGTCGCCGGCGGCTCCGGCGGTGTCGGCGTCCGCGCCTGCGGCGCGCTGGCCGCCGTCGGCGCCAAGGTGGCCGTCATCGGCCGCTCCGAGGAGCGGCTGGCCGAAGCCCGGAAGGCGGTGGAGAACGCCGGTGGCGAGGCCCTGGTCATCGCCGGCGACATGGCCGACAAGGGCGCCGCCGACGACGCGGTGCAGCAGACCGTGGACGCCTTCGGGCGGGTCGACGTCCTGGTGAACGGCATCGGTGGCGGTGCGGGCACCGCCCTGTACCCCGCCGAGGAGTACCCGCAGGCCGAGTGGGACCGGATCCTCGACCTGAACCTCACGACGGCCCTGCTGGTCTCCCAGGCCGCGGCCCGGGCGATGATCGCCGGCGGCCGCGGCGGCTCGGTCCTCAACGTCAGCTCGGTGCGCGGCCAGCTCGGCATCGACGCCGGCTACTCCGCCTACGTCGCCGCCAAGGGCGCGATGGACGCCCTGACCCGCCAGCACGCCACCGAGTGGGCCAAGCACGGCATCCGGGTCAACGCCATCTCTCCCACCTTCGTCCAGACCCCGCAGGCGGCCTCGCTGCTGGCCCAGCCCGGGTTCTACGACAACCTGGTGAGCCGCATCCCACTGCGCCGGATCGCCGACCCCGACGACCTGGTCGGCGCCCTGCTGTTCTTCTGCTCCGACGCGTCCTCGTTCGTCACGGGCCAGGTCCTCACGCTGGACGGCGGCCTGACGGCGACCCAGTGACGACGGCGCACCGCGCGACCGCGGCGGTCGTCCGGGGGCAGGGCGGCCCGTTCCTGCTCGAGCAGGTGCAGGTCAGCGGGCCGCGCCCGGACGAGGTCCTGGTCGAGGTCGCGGCCGCCGGCATGTGCCACACCGACCTGCTGGTACGCGACCAGCGACCCGGGGTGCTGCCGGCGATCGTCGGCCACGAGGGCGCCGGCGTGGTGCGGGAGGTGGGCAGCGAGGTCCGCGGCGTCGTCCCCGGCGCGCACGTCGTCCTGAGCTTCCCGTCGTGCGGTGCGTGCGTGCGGTGCCGCACCGGCCATTCGGCCTACTGCGACTCCATCGCGACCCTCAAGTTCGGCTGCCGCCGTCCGGACGGCACCGTGGCCACCACCGACGCCGACGGCGAGCCGGTCGGCGACCAGTTCTTCGGTCAGTCGTCGTTCAGCAGCCTCGCGGTCGTGAACGCCCGCAGCGTGGTCCCGGTGCCCGACGACGTCGACCTGCGCACCGCGGGGCCGCTGGCGTGCGGCGTGCAGACCGGCGCGGGCACCGTGCTGGACGTCCTGCGGGTCTCCCCGGGCTCGTCCATCGCGGTCTTCGGCGCCGGCTCGGTGGGGCTCTGCGCGATCATGGCCGCCCGGCTGTGCGGCGCCACCACGATCGTCGCGGTCAACCGCCGTGCCTCCCGGCTGGCGCTGGCCGCCGAGTTCGGCGCGACCCACCTGGTCTCCCCCACCGACGCCGACCCGGTCGAGGCGATCCGCGCGGCCACCGGTGGCCGGGGCGTGGAGTTCGCGTTCGAGACGACCGGCGTCCCGGAGGTGCTCACCCAGGCCGTGCGGTCGCTGGACTCTCTGGGCACCTGCGCCTACGTCGGGACGGCCGCACCGGGTGAGCTGGGCGGCATCCCGATGCTGGAGGCGATGACGAAGGGGCTCACCGTGCGCGGGGTCCTGCAGGGCGACAGCACCCCGGCGCGCACCATCCCGCGACTGCTGGACCTGCACCGGCGCGGCCTGCTGCCCTTCGACCGGCTGATCACCCACTACCGGCTCGACGAGGTCAACCAGGCGGCCGCGGACACCGAGGCAGGCGACGTCGTCAAGCCGGTCCTCCTCATGCCGGGGGCCTGAGCGCGGCCGGAAGGCCGGGTACCGCACCGCGGTCTCCTGCCCTCTCCCTTGCTCCTCGAGCAAGACCCCGCCAGAAGGAAGATCGGCCTCGCGCGCTGAAAGGCCGGTCCGTGCGCGGATCTGTCTCAAGAGGCGGCGACCGGGACAGCACGAGTTCCCCACGAGTGCTGACATCCTGGCGTGACGACGTGGTGACGGCCGAGGCGTTTGACTTCAGGCCGATTTCCGAGACGAAGGGCGCTGGGGGCAACGGATCCGGCATCGCGCCGCTGGCTCCAGGGATGGGCATCGTCCGCCACACGGCACGAGGGAATCGAGATGGGCCCCAACGTCACGTTCTACCGCAGTACCGACGGAGCCTTGTCCGTCGGGCACATCAACGGTTCGGTGCTCCTCGTCGAGGACCAGAGCGGCGGCGCGGCCCCCGATCGGACGCATGTGGTGAGGATCGGCTCCGACGTCCTGTTCTACCGCAGCGACGACGGGACCTTCTTCCTCGCGCACATCGACAGTTCCGGGCACCTCATCGGCAGCCAGAGCGGCAGCACCGGCCCGAACTGGACGCACATCGTGACGATCGGCTCCAACGTCCTGTTCTACCGGAGCGACAACGGGAACGTCCTCGTCGCGCACATCGACAGTTCGGGGCATCTGGCCGAAACGCACACCAAGCGCGTAGCTCCGAACTGGACGCACATCGTGGCGGTCGGCTCCAACGTCCTCCTCTACCGGAGCGACGACGGGACGTTCCTGGTCGGGCACATCGACACGTCCGGGCACCTTGTCGAGAGGCACAGCAGCGGCGCAGCTCCGAACTGGACGCACATCGTGGCGGTCGGCTGAGAGTGCTCCGCCACATGCCGGCCGCCCCATGGGGTCCTTGCCCGAAGCCGCTCAGCCGGCGTCCGCGGCACCGAGCGGCGGCAGGACACCCGCGCCCGTCAACCAGCCCATCCAGTCGCCGAAGTGCCACAGCTCCACGATCCGACGCTCATGCCACTGGGCGATGAGCACGCCGGTGGCCTGGGTCGATCGACCAGTGGGAGGCGTCGGGAGCAACGGGTTCTCGCCGCTGTAGGTCCCCGTGCAATGCCATCTGTGGACCGTGGTGTTCCCGTCGACGATCAACTGGTCCTGCTCGACAGAGAAATCGGGAAAGGCCTGATGGAAGCCCGTCACGAAGTCCCGCAGACCTCCCTTGTCCAGGTCCGGGAAGGGCGGGATGTGGTAGACGAGGTCGTCGCTGTACACCTCGTCCACGCTGGACACGTCCCCGCGTTCCCAGCCCGCGCGGACTCGGTCGAAGTAGGCGCGCGCCAACTCTCGGATGGCGACTGGGGTGGTCTGAGTCATCGCTGACCTCCGTTCAGCTCCCGTCTTCGGGACGGTGAACACGACGCTAGAGACGTCAGCGGCCCATCAGCAGGGCCGTAGGCCCTCTCGTCCGCTGCCCCTGAATGGGCGCTGTGGGTCAGTCAGCGGCCCTGCCGCCGGGGGCCTTGGCACTTCACCCAGGCGCGGTCCAGCGGGGGCGGTGGCGCACCACCTCCGTGGGTGTCCCGGGAGCGAAGTAGGTCGCGCGGCGGCGGCTGAGTCGGTTCAGCTCCCAGCCCCAGGGCACGCGTGCAGCCTTCGCCTTGTTGTGGCGCCGGCACAACGCCTGACCGTTGGCCAGGTCGGTCCAGCCGCCGCGGCTGTGAGGATGGACGTGATCGGCCTCCAGCGCGCCCGTCTGCTGGCAGCGACCGCCCAACCACCCGTGGTGCTCGCATCGGCCGCCGGCCCGGGTCAAGATCGTGATCTTGTCGGCACGCGTGAACGTGCGCACGGCATCGCGTGCGTGCCCGGGATGAACCACGTCGCGGACCATGCGGACGCCGGCCCGGACCACCAGCAGCGTCGCGAGCACGACGAACCACGGGTGTGCCCACAAAACGTGCCAGACAGCGTGCACGAGCTGGTCGCTGGAGGTGCCCCACTCGTCGGACAACTGCACCGCCAGGGGTGTCGTCTGGCTCATCGGATCGGCCGCCGGCGCATACACGAGAGGTTAGGAATCGCCTCCGCCTCCCACAGTCGCCCTGCTGGGGGACAGCAGGGCGAGCAGCCGTCACGCTGAGAATCGGGGCCGCCTTGACGGCCGCCTCGGAAGGGACCAGGCCACCCGAATGGGCCGGGGCCAGGGATTGCGGTGACCCAGTGTCGACGTCAACGTGGAAAAGGGTCTGGTGCGAGGTCGGGGTTGCCCCTGAGTCGGACGCTCCGGGGTGGGGGCTGGGCCCGGTTCTTTAGCGCGTCCCGCTGCACCGGCCCGGCCGACGTTCCCGCGGAAACGTCGCCGAGCGACGAGCCTCGCCGTGCGAACGCTCCTGCGGGGACGTCACCGCGGCTGACGGTCCCTGAGTAGACCGCTCAGGGACTCCAGCGCCGGCTCGCCCAGAAGGCGGCTTCAAGGCGATTTCGGACCACCCTCGGGTCATGCCGTGCCACCAGGTCACCGAGCGCTGCGGAGACGTTCGAGACGGCTTCGGACGTCTCCATCAGCACGAGCATCGGCTTGAGCGAGAAACTCCTCCTCATTCCGCACCCTGCTTGACCGCGGGTGATGCGGGAAGACTGCCACGCCATCCTTGCCGCCCCTACTACTCGCAGGACCATGGTTGCGCAGGTGTTTTCCGCCTCTATAGAGAGCGCGACATTGAGCGGTATAACGGAGCGGTGACGCCGGACTCCCTACGGTGACGTGGCCAGCGTAGGCTGGTATGCGTGCGGTTCACGAATCCGTAAAAAACGGGCCTCAACCCCGAACGCACTTCGGTCACAAGGTCGCAGCCACGGGCGCCGCCGCAGTGCTGACGCGTCCGTGGCGGTCGAAAGAGATACAGTCCCGGCGATAGGGCTGTGCCTTATCCTGCTCACGGGACCCTCGCTTGCCCGAGAATTCGAGGCCCGCCACGGATTGGCTGACGCAAAGCCTGCACGCTGACTAGCCGACTGTCTGAACGGACGGGAGAACGCAGGTGTCCCGTAGTGGCGGCGCCTTCACGGACAACGCCCCTTCCGTTCGGGATTCGGACAGTGACCGGATGATCAGGGGCTGGCGCAACGGGGTCGCGACCGAGCAGTCGGTGATCACGAGGAGTCGTCACGGTGAAACGTCCGGGGGCACCTGCACCGGCGTGGTCGCTAGAAGGAACAGCGCAGCGAGGAGCAGCGCGATGAGAGCTAGCGCGAACCAGCGCGATGCCTGTTTGAGGCGTTCAAGCTTCCAGTCTGCGAGGAAGCCGCCCCGCCGTTCCGCGAGGAGTAACGCCGCGAGTTCGTCTCGTGTGACCGCAGCGTCGCCACCGCCGACTCTCGCCCGGCCGATGATTTCCGATGATTCGAATGGCCGCGGCCAATCTATGCGCTTCACTGCTGCCTGGTAGCCGCGGAAGCCCGACAGTACGAGACACCACACCGCAGTCAGGAGAAGCGATAGAAGAAAAAGACCGCTCCATCCCTCTGAGGGGCGCGGGCTTCCCCGGCCAGTGAGCAGTGCGGCGCCGACGGCGACGAGACCTGCCACTGCCGTCGCATAACCTTCAAATGCCCCCGATCGCGCTTCGATGGCCTGAACCCGCGCCTCTTGTCGCTCGTATCCAATGCGCGCTTGCTCGACCAATCCTGAGGGCGTCTTCAGGTCCAGATGAGTGCTCACCGCTTCCAGAAAGGCAACCTTGGCGGTGTCCGATGCGCCGGCCTGGAAGGTGAAGGGGGTGCGGTATGGAAGTGGCGGTTCAATCCAGTCCCAAATCCTGTAAGCGAGTTCCCGCCAACCGAATCGCATGCGGTTGAATTTCGGCAACTGCCTCGTACTCGGCATATCATGGACGTAGAGGAGCTGGCGGCAGCGTCGGCGCACCTCCTCTTCTGTCACTCTGCAAGCGTGTTGCTGGATCCGTGCAGAAAGTCGGGATGCGGAACGCCATCCGGTCGGCGTCAACTCGAAGACGCCGACGGAAACTGCCCTGAGGACTATTCGAGGAGGAGTGTCCAGCTCGAATAGCTGATTTTCCGGAGTCGACATTGAAGGGACACTCCATCGACGGGGCCCTAAGCATCTGCGCTCACCGTCCGTACTGGCCGGTTGCCCGATAAGCTCACGAGCAGGCTCTGCCAGTGCTTGTCCCGGATCGGCGGGATTGCAACCTCCCTGCTCGCTGGAACGGATTGGCAACTTTCTGGCTGCCCGATGTGCCGCACAGCTCTGCTCAACTGGGCTGAAGCACTTGATGCGAGACCAGGGCGACGTCCATTTCACCGTAGTCGCCGTCACGAGATTGTCACCTCGGCGTCACGCTGGAGCCCGGTGATCGGGTCCCTCAGCAGCAGGCCGAGCGGGACTGGCCTCGGGTGCACTCTCTCATCGGCAGCGCGGCGGTAGGGGGTGTGCATCCGCAAATGACGGATTTCCGCGGGAAGGCACCACGGTGGCGTAGGACATGCGGCTCGCGCGGGTCGAAGAGTCCAACGGGTGTCCTCGAGTGGGCCGCTCAGGCACCGGGCGGCCTACGGACACCCCGCGACGAATATTCACCCCTTTGCGGGGATGTCGCTGGGCCAAGCCGCCAGGGTCGACGCGGGAAGCCATCATTCTGGCGGTATGGGCAAGCGAACCACCTGGATGGTCATCACAGCAGCGCTGATCGCCGGTTGGGCCGTTGTCGTCGCGCTACTCGTCCTCGCGTTCACGGACTGGTCCAGCGGCATCCAGGTGTTGGCCGGCGGCGCCATGTCGGGCTTCGGTGCAGGGGCGATCCTCTGGCTTCGCATGGGGCGGTTGCCCGAGTCGTCGGGCGTTGACCTGTCCCCGCGTCGGCCGCTCAGGGACACCAGAACCGGTTCGCTCTCGGAAAGGCGATGAAGGCACGGATGTCTTCCGCGTCAGGTGGCGTGAGCGCTTGGCTCGTCCCGCCACATGAGAGCCTCTCGGACGTGAGCAGGATGAACGGACGGACCCGCCGCCTTGCTTGGCTGGTCTGGGCGATTGTTCTAGCTTCGTTTGTCGTCGTGTGCTTCGCCTTGGGTTACACCGAGGCAGGCTTCGTCGGACTCGCCACAGGGCTGGTTGCACCGCCAGCCGGGAGGGTCGGGGTCTACCTGGCGCATCGCTGGGGTCTCGATTCGGATTGACCCTGCTGTTAGGGACCCGGGGCACTGTCCCTGAGTGGGCCGCTCTGGGACACAGGGCGGCCTCGGGAGCGCTCTCCGTGGGGAGCTGCGCACCGCGTCGAATCGTTGATCACAGGCAGTAGGGGCACTCCGTGCCCCTACTGGCGACCGTGCGCAGGCAGCGGAGCAGCGCGTGCCGACTGGCCTCCGTCGGCACGAGTGCGTCAGCGCCGGCGAGCGCACCCTCGAGCCGTGCCCCAGAGCCGCTGGTCACCAGGACGATCCGAACCCCAGGATCGGCCGCCCGCAGAGCTCGCGTCGCGGCGAGGGCATCCCGGGCCGGCATGTACCGGTCCAGGCACACGATGTGCGGACGCAGGCGTGCAGCGGCCTCGACGACCTGCGGGCCGAGTCCGCACGCGCCGACGACGCTGAGGTCGGCCTCCCCGGCAAGCATCTCGGTCAGCCTCACCCGGGCCAACGGATGGTCATCGACGACGAGTACGCGGATGTCCGTCGAGGCGTTGCGGGCGTTCTGCGGCCTGACCGAGAGCTCTTGACGATGCAGTCGGGCGCCGACCTCTCGGACAGCCGCGGTGGCCAGCGCGGCAAGCCGGGGCGACCGTTCCTCCTCACGCAGGATCTCCGCCCACGCGTCGGCCACGAGGCCGGCGGCCACCCGAAAATCGCCCAGACCGTAGGCCTCCGACGCCTCGACCACCGCGTCTTCGAGGATGGCAGCCATCTGCTCGACATCACCGAGCATGCCCGCCGGGTCTACACCGACGGCCGACATCTGGCCTTCTTCCACGCGCAGCAGGCAGCCGCCGACGCACTCGACCGCGATGGCGTCCCCGTCGAGCCAGCTGACGGCCACGAGGCCGCCGCAGTTCGGGCATTCCGCCCAGCTGACCCGCTCGCTTGCGTCCATCGTCTCGTTCTCCCGTGTGCAGGCTGCCCGACGGCGAGGTGGACGAACCGTAGCCCGACGATCGGCTTCCAAACGCTGTCGCCGGGCCCGACCCCCTGCCCGTCGGCCGAGCGGACGGTGCCGCAGTCCGCACGCACCGTGCGCACGGGGACCCGGTTCCGTGGGGCTTGTCGATCAACGTGCCATCCGTGCCGCCCTCTTCGGCGGATGTTGGGCCTGTCGACGAGTCAGTTCGTCGACATGTCGTGCTATGGACTGCTGTCACAGTCCGGCGTGTCGGCGGATTCTGACAGCGGCACAACCCAAGGAGGCCGCCATGAACCGGATCCTCTCCCGGCTCTTCATCCTCACCGTCGCGGCGCTCGCCGTGTTGGGGGTGGTCTCTCCCGCTTCGGCGGCCACGAGTCCGTACTGCGGGATCACCTGGGGCTCCCAGCAGAAGCAAGCAGGCCAGGGCATCCAGGGGCCCATCACCGACCTGCGGGCGGGGCGCAACGCGTGCTTCGATCGACTCGTCGTCGACATCGGCGGCCCGGCCAGCACGGCCGTCGGCTACCGGGTCGAGTACGTGGACCGGGTCACGCACGACGGGTCGGGGGCCTACCTCCCGCTCCGCGGAGCAGCGGCCCTGCAGATCGTCGTCCTCGCTCCTGGCCACAACGAACTGGGCCGGCCGACCTACGAGCCGGCCGACGTCGCCGAGGCCGTCGACGTCGCCGGGTTCGACACCTTCCGGCAGGTGGCCTGGGGAGGCACGTTCGAGGGCCAGAGCCTCGTCGGCCTGGGAGTCCGCGCCCGCCTGCCGTTCCGGGTGTTCGTCCTCCCGGGCTCCCCGTCCAACGGGGTGCGCGTGGTCGTCGACGTCGCGCACCACTGGTAGCCCGCTCCACCCGGTGTCCCCGGCCGGCCGCGCCGGGGACACCGCGGTCACCTCGAGACGCTCGGGAAGGCCCGTCCATGGGCGCGTCCCGAGCGCGGGGGATGCTGTCCGGGTGTCTGCTGTCAAGCGCGTCGCCTCGGGGGCCGCGCTCCTCACCGAGCCGGCACGGGCCGGACTGGACGCCGCCGCCCTCGCCGCCACCTGGCCGCTCCTGGCTACAGCGCGCCGCGGTGACGGCCACCCCGTCCTCGTGCTGCCGGGCCTGATGACCGGCAACCCCGCCACGCTGTGGCTCAGGACCGCGCTGCGCGCCCTGGGCCACAACGTCACCGGGTGGGACCTGGGCACCAACCGGGGCCCCACCGGCCGTGTCGTGCACGAACTGCGCGCACACCTCGACCGGTTGCACCAGACCTCGGGACGGCGGGTCAGTCTGGTCGGCTGGAGCCTCGGCGGGATGTACGCGCAGGAGCTGGCCAGGGCCGCGCCGGGCAGCGTCCGCGGCATCGTCACCCTGGGGACCCCGGTGGTCAGATGGGCTCCGTGGGTGCGCACTGCCTCGAGGATCGTCGACGGCGGCACCCGCTCGTTCCGCCCGGCGTCAGCACTCCCCCGCCCCTGGGCCGAGCGCGGCTCGCTCCGCGTACCGGCTACGTCGGTCTACACGCGGGCCGACGGCATCGTGGACTGGGCGTCGTGCCGGTACGAGCTCCGCCCCCAGCGGGAGAACGTCGAGGTCCGGGGCAGCCACCTCGGCCTCGCCTGCAACCCGGCGGTCCTGTGGGTGCTGGCCGACCGGCTGGGCTCGGCCGAGGGTGCCTGGGCACCGTTCCGACGCCCCATCGGACTCCGACCGTTCTTCCCCCGCAGTCGATGACGGCCGGCAGCTGACCCCGGACGCGCCGAGCCTGCGACCATCCCGGGGATGACGACACCGATCGGCCCGGAGGCGCGGCGACCCAACCCCGCACTCGCACCGCTGGCGCCGCTGCTGGGCGAGTGGCGCACGACCGGGACGCATCCGCTGGTGCCGGGGACGACCTTCCACGGCCGCACGTCGTTCGCCTGGCACGAGGGCGGCGCCTTCGTGCTGATGCGCTCGGAGATCGACGAGCCGGGGATCCCCAGCGCGGTGGCGGTGATCGGCTCGGACGACGCCGCCGGCACCTTCACGATGATCTACTTCGACGAGCGGGACGTCTCCCGCCACTACACCATCGAGGTGGGCGACGGCGAGGTGTCGTGGCACCGCGACGGGTCGGGGTTCGCCCAGCGCATGGTCCTCACCATCGCGGGCGACGGCACCCGCCTCGACGCCCGGGGAACCATGTCGCGCGACGGCGGCCCCTGGGAGGACGACCTGCAGCTGACCTACGAGCGCCTCGACGCCTGAGGCCGACCTCCCCACGGGCGACGGGACCGCTACTTCTCCGGGTCCGGCAGCAGCACGTCGCGGACCAGCGCCTCCAGCTCGGCGTCCGCAGCCAGGAACTGGCGCAGCGTCTTGCGGGTGGCGCCGAAGTCCTGGAACTCGGCCGGCGTCATGCCGTCGGTGTCGTAGGCCCGCCGGAACTCCGGGAACCGGGTGTACAGCGCCTCCAGCACGGCGGGCGCGACCGGGTCGTCGATCCGGGAGACCGGCTCGATCCCGCTGGCGTTCAGCCGGACCTGCCACTCGAACGGCGGGGAGATGACGACGTCACCGCCGACGAGCTGGCTCCAGTGCATGTGGTTGCGGAAGGCCGCCGACAGCAGCCGGGTGCGGAACCCCCGCTCACCGAACACCTGGTGCGCCCGCTTGAACACCGCGACGCCGGCCCACTCCAGCACGCCGGGGTCGACCGTGACGACGTCCCGCTTGGCGACCGCCTTCAGCCAGTCGTCCAGCCGCCCGACCATGATCGTGCAGACCGGGCCCATCGAGCTGACGTCCTGGCCGTCGGCCTCCCGCCGCTGCAGCCCGCGCTCGATCGCCTCGGCCACGGCGACCGCCTGCGGGACGGTGAAGGAGACGGTCGCGTTGATGCTGACGCCGCGGTAGGTGGCCTCCTCCATCGCCCGGATGCCGGTCTCGGTGGCCGGGATCTTCACGATCACGTTCGGCGCGAGCGCGTCGAAGGCGACCGCCTGCGCGACGAGCGCGTCGGCGTCGCGGTACAGCCGCGGATCCGTCTGCACCGACAGCCGGCCGTTGCGGCCACGGTGCTCGGCGAAGGCGTCGGCCAGCAACGCGGCCGCCTCGACCGAGAGCTCCTGCACCATCGCCCAGCCGATGTCGGACTCCGACGCCGTGGGGTGCTCGGCGGCGTACGCGCGGATGCGCTGCTGCCAGCGGGGCAGGTCGCTGCGCAGGGCCGCCAGGGCGATGACCGGGTTGCAGGTGGCGCCCACCGCCCCCCAGCCGATGGCGGCCGACAGCTCGGCCGGGGTCGCCGAGTCGTTCCACAGCCGGGTCGGGGTCTCCCGGGCCATCCGCAGGAGGGGCGGGACGGAGGCCCCGGTCCCGTCCGTCGTGTGCAGGTCAGCCAGCTCGGTCATCGTTCCTCCTGGGTGCACGTGCCCGTCGGCACGGTGCGCGGCGCGCACCGTGCCGACGGGGATGGGTCAGCCGATCAGTCGTTCGACCACGGCGGCGGGTTGCCGGTGGCCTCCGCGGGCTCGTCCCGGCTCGGGTCCGGCGAGTCCGGACCGAACAGACCGCCAAAGGTCTGGTCGACGTCGTCGACGGTCGAGAGGAGCTTGAAGCCCAGCTGGTCGCCGTCCTTGACGATCTGCACGACGTAGTTCGGCTGGATCGAGTTGCGGTTGTCGTCCAGGGTGACCGCGCCGCTGGGGAAGGTCGGGGCCTCCGCCCCCAGCGCCTGCTGGAACGCTGCCGGGTCGTCGAGCTTGCCACCGACCTGGTCGAGGGCGTCCAGGATCACCTGCATGCCGTTGAAGTACAGCGCGGTGAACAGGCTCTGCGGGTCGACGTCCGGGAACTCCTTGCTGAACCCGTCGGCGTAGGTCTGCCACGCCTGCTCGTCGCTGCCCAGCGGCACCGGCGAACCGCCGACCAGACCGTCGAGCTGATCGCCGACGGTGAAGGAGGTCGGGTCCATGACCGACGAGCCACCGAGCAGGAAGTCGCCCGGGTCCTTGCCGACCTGGATGAACGCCTTCTCCGCCGCCACGGTGTTGGTACCACCGGTCAGCAGCAGCACGCCGTCGACGTCGCGCGGCAGCTGGGCCACCGGGGACGACCAGTCGGTCTGCGTCAGCGGCACCCAGCTGCGGGCGGTGACCTCACCGCCGAGCGAGGTGAACTCGCTGACGAAGCCGGCGGCCTGGGTGTAGGGGTAGGAGTAGTCCTCGCCGAGGATGGCGACCTTGCGCCAGCCCTTCTCCTTGTAGGCGTAGGTGCCCAACCCGGCCATCCACTGCGCGCCGTCGCCGCCGAACCGGAAGAAGTTCGGTGCCTTGACCGACAGGGTCGTGGACTGCGCGCCGGACGTGCCGTTGACGAAGGTGACGTCGGGCTGGCTCTTGGCGTACTCCGCGACGGCGACGCCCTCGTCGCCGGAGAGCGGACCGAGCAGGATCTGCACGCCCACGTTCTCCACCAGCCGGCGCGCCTCGGCGACCGCCTTGTCCGGCGTGGCGTCCGAGCAGCCGTAGCTGACCGCGACCGGCGTGCCGGCCACGGTCGCGCCGGTCACCTGGTCCTGCGGCTCGGTGCCGTCGGCCTTGCCGCCGGCCTGGTCGATCAGCGCGTACTTGGCACCGGACAGCGACTGGCCCTCGAACGTGGCGAACGGGCCACCGCAGGTCGTCAGCACGCCGATCTTGATGGCTCCCTCGGGAGCGTCCGCCGGTGCGGCCGCCGACTCCGACCCCGTGCTCGCCGCGTCGTCGCCACCGCCGCTGCCACCGCCGCACGCGACGAGGCCGAGGACCGCGACGGTCGTGACGGCCGCGAGCCTCCCCGCACCACTCAGCCGGCTCCTGGGTGTCCTCATTGACTCTCCTGCTCCCTGGCTGGGGAACGGCGGACCGCTCCCGGGCTGATCAACCGATAATCGATTGACGATGACGCGGATGGTAGAGATCACGTTTTGACGCCGTCAAGAGGTCGACCTGGACCCGTTGCCGAAACGTCTCCGACGGCCCGTCGGCGCTGCTGGCACACCGCTGACCTGCGGTTCCGTGGGCGCGCACGGGCCGGCGACGGGCCAGTGCGGCCCGCCGCCGGTCGGCGGCCGGGGTGCTGCCGGGCGACGCGGTGCTAGCGCGCCGTCGGCATGTCGAAGGAGGCATCCCGCTCGAGCTCGGGCCAGCGCTGGGTGACCACCTTGGCCCGGGTGTAGAACCGCACGCCGTCGGGGCCGTGCACATGGTGCTCGCCGAAGAGCGAGTTCTTCCAGCCGCCGAAGGAGTGGTAGGCCATCGGGACCGGGACCGGCACGTTGATCCCGATCATCCCCACCTTCACGCCGCGGGCGAACTTCCGCGCCGCTCCGCCGTGCGAGGTGAAGATCGCCGTCCCGTTGCCGTAGGGGTTGGCGTTGATCAGGTCGATGGCCTCGTCGACCGTGCCGGCGCGCAGCACCGCCAGCACCGGCCCGAAGACCTCCTCGCGGTAGACCTCCATGTCTGCGCTCACCTGGTCGACCAGGGTGGGGCCGACGAAGAAGCCGTTCTCGTGCCCGGGGACGACGAGGTCACGGCCGTCGACGACGACCTTGGCCCCGCTCTCCTCCCCCGAGGTGATCAGCGAGACGATCCGGTCCCGCGAGGCCTGCGTGACGATCGGTCCCATGTCGCTGCCGGGCTCCCGGCCGGGACCGACCCGCACGGCGCGGCTGCGCCGGTCCAGGACGTCGATGAGCTGGTCGCCGACCGAGCCGACCGCGATGGTCGCCGAGATGGCCATGCACCGCTCCCCCGCCGAGCCGTACGCCGCGGCGGCCAGGTGGTCGGCGGCGAACTCGAGGTCGGCGTCGGGCAGCACGACGGCGTGGTTCTTGGCCCCGCCCAGCGCCTGCACGCGCTTGCCGTTGCGGGTGCCGCGCTCGTGCACGTACTGCGCGATCGGCGTAGAGCCGACGAAGGACACGGCGGCGACGTCGGGGTGGTCCAGCAGCCCGTCGACGGCCACCTTGTCCCCGTGCAGGACGTTGAAGACGCCCGGCGGCAGGCCGGCCTCGGCCCACATCTCCGCCAGCAGCACCGAGGCGGAGGGGTCCCGCTCGCTGGGCTTGAGCACGAAGGTGTTCCCGCAGGCGATCGCCACCGGGAACATCCACATCGGCACCATCGCCGGGAAGTTGAACGGGGTGATCCCGGCGACCACGCCCAGCGGCTGGCGGAAGCTGTAGCTGTCCACCCCGCTGGACACCTGGTCGGAGTACTCGCCCTTGAGCAGCTGCGGGATGCCGCAGGCGAACTCGACGACCTCGAGGCCGCGCTGGACCTCGCCGGCCGCGTCGGAGAGCACCTTGCCGTGCTCGTCGGTGATCGCGGCGGCGATCTCGTCCTTGCGCCGGTTCACGATCTCCCGGAAGGCGAAGAGGATCCCGGTCCGCCGGGACAGCGAGGACTGCGACCAGTCCTCGAACGCGGCCGCCGCGGCGGCGACCACCCGGTCCACGTCGGACTGCTCGGCGAGGAGGACCTCGGCCTGCTGCTCGCCGGTCGCGGGGTCGAACACGGCGCCCGCCCGGGTCGAGTCCCCCCTCGTCGCCGCGCCGTCGATCCAGTGCTGGATGGTCCTCACGTGGTCTCCCTCGTCATCGGGGGTGGGTCGGGCAGGGATCTCTGCCCAGGTGCTGGCGCGGTGCGGGTCAGGAGGTCCCGGTAGCCGGCTGCTGCGCCGCGGAGTCCTGCTGCTCGGCGACCCCGGCCAGTGAACCGGCCAGCCGCTCGCGCACCTCGTCGAAGTGGTGCTCGATGGCCGCCACGACCGCGTCGGCGTCCCGGCGGTGGATGCCCTCGAGGATCGGGTCGTGCAGGCCGCAGGTCCACTGCGGGTCGGAGTTGGGGCCGACCAGCGTGATGTAGGTGCGCGACATCGGCTCCAGCGAGCGCCACACGCGCAGCAGGGTGCTGTTGCCCGACAGCTGCATGATCTTCTCGTGGAAGCTGGCGTCCACGATCGCCAGCGCGCGGCCGTCGGCCGCGTCGGCGACGCGGCGCATGTCCTCCCCGATCCGGGCGAGCGCCGCGACGTCGTCGTCGGTCAGCCGGGCCACCGCCAGCCGGGCACCGAGCACCTCGATCGCCGACCGGACGACGTAGGCCTCGAGCAGCTCGGCGATGTCCAGGCGGCGGACCCGGGCCCCGCGGAACGGGGTGATCTCGACGATGCCGAGCGCCTCCAGCCCCCGCAGGGCCTCACGGACCGGTGCCTGGCTGGTGCCGAGCTCCTTGGCGACGGCCGTCTCGACGATGCGGGAGTCGGGTGGGTACGACCCGTCCAGGATCGCCTCCAGCAGTCGTTCCTTCACCTGGTCGGCGAGGACGCTGCGGGTGAGGGCGTCGGGGCCGGACATGGCCACCTCCAGTTCTGGCTGGTCGAGGGGAGCGCCTGCCGCGCGCCCCCGCCCATGATCCCGGTCGTCCCGCGGTCGGCCCGCCGGACGCCAGGAGGTCCACGTCACCGCCGCATCATCGATGATCGATGAGCAAGCTACGACGGCGGCCCGCGCCCGTCAAGGAGCGGTGCGCACGGCCTTGAACCGCCGCATGTTCTCGGTGATCGCCACCTCGGTCGGCAGGCGTTCCATGCTGGAGGCGCCGAAGAAGCCGACCACGCCGCGGGTGCGCTCGAGCACGTACTGGGCGTCCTCCGGCTCGGCGATCGGCCCGCCGTGGCACAGCACGATGACGTCGGGGTTCACCGCCACCGCCGCGTCGTGCATCTCCTGGACGAGGGTGACGCAGTCGTCGAGCGTGCGGGCGGTCTGCGCCCCGATGCTGCCCTTCGTGGTGAGCCCCATGTGCGGGACCAGCACGTCCGCGCCGACCCGGGCCATCGCCTCGGCGGAGGCGACGTCGAACACGTAGGGAGCAGTGAGCAGCCCCCGCTCGGCGGCCAGGCCGATCATCTCCACCTCCTGCGCGTAGCTCATCCCGGTCTCCTCGAGGTTGGCCCGGAAGGTGCCGTCGATGAGCCCGACGGTCGGGAAGTTCTGCACCCCGGCGAACCCCGCGTCCTCGATCTGCCGGAGGAACCGGTCCATCAGCCGGAAGGGGTCGGTGCCGCAGACCCCGGCGAGCACGGGGGTGTCCCGGACGACCGGCAGCACCTCCGCGCTCATCTCCAGCACGATGGCGTTGGCGTCGCCGTAGGGCATCAGCCCGGCGAGGGACCCGCGGCCGGCCATCCGGTACCGGCCGGAGTTGTAGATGATGATCAGGTCGGCACCACCGGCCTCCGCGCACTTCGCGGACAGGCCGGTGCCCGCCCCGGCGCCGACGATGGTGCCGCCGGCCGACCGGGTGTCCCCCAGCCGCTTCCGCGCCTCAACGCCGTTCATCATGCGCCTCCCAGGAAGTCGTCGAGCCGCGCCGCCATGGCGACGGCGAACTCAGGGTCGTTCACGTGCGCGTCGACCTCGTGCAGCTCGACCGACGGCGCGAGCGTCTCGCGCAGCCCGGCCAGCAGCGCCGCGTCGGCGTCCGGGTCGGCGAACGGGCCGTCCTCGCCGGAGATCGCCGAGATGCCACGCAGTGGCACGAAGAGCGCGACCGGCCCGGTGGCCGCCGAGAGCTTGGTGCCCAGCCGGCGGCCGAGCTCGGCGCACTCCTCCGGCGTGGTGCGCATCAGCGTGATGCTCGGGTTGTGCACGTACAGCGTGCGGTCGGCGAACCGGGCCGGGACCGACGCGCGCGGGCCGAAGTTGACCATGTCCAGCGCGCCCACCGAGACCACCTGCGGCACACCCGCCCGACCGGCGGCCTCCAGCCGGTGCGGCCCGGCCGACAGCACCCCGCCGACCAGGTCGTCGGCGAGCTCGGTCGTCGTCAGGTCCAGGACGCCGGTGACGAACCCGGACTCGACCAGGCTCTCCATGCTGCGCCCGCCGGTGCCGGTGGCGTGGAAGACGAGCACCTCGTAGCCACGGCGCTCCAGCTCCTCGCGCGCGGTGGTGACCGCCGGCGTCGTGACGCCGAACATCGTCGCCGCGACGACCGGGCGGGACGAGTCCAGGTCGACCGGCGGCGCGCTGACCATGCCGGCCATCGCCGCCGCGGCGTTGGCCAGGATGCGCGCGGAGACGGAGTTCAGGCCGGCCACGTCGGTGACCGCCGGCATCAGGGTCACGTCGCTGACGTCGACGTAGGCCGCGGTGTCGCCGGAGGCCATGGTGGAGACCACCAGCTTCGGCACGCCGACGGGCAGCGCGCGCATGGCGGCGGTCGCGATCGCGGTGTTCCCCGACCCGCCGGCGGCGAGGACCCCCTGGCAACGGCCCTGGTCGAACAGCCGGCGGACCACCACCGGCGCCGCCGCGCACATGGCCTGCACCGCCGCGCCCCGGTCGGTCAGGTCGGCGAGGTCGAACCCGCCCGCGGCGGCCACCTCCTCGCGCGGCACGTCGGCCGCGGTGCGCGGCGACCCCTGGGTACCGACGTCCACCAACAGGGTGCCCACGCCGGCGGCGCGCAGCCGGTCCCGGAGGAAGGCGTACTCCTCCCCCTTGGTGTCCAGGGTGCCCACGAGGACGACGGTCGGCGTACCCACGGCAGCTCCTTGACGTGACTCAGGTCATGTGGTCACATGCCTAATCGATTATCGGTTCCCCCGCAAGGGCGCGAAGGGCTCGGTGCGTTGATGGCGACACAGACGGCTGCGGCCAGCCGCTCCACCCCCCGACCCCGTCCCCGGCTCCCGGTGGCCGCCACGGCGGCCGTCGTGGTCGGCGTCCTCGGGCTCCTGGGAGTGCTGCTGCAGGCCTTCGAGAAGGGCCTGGGCACCGAGGGCAACGTCCCGACGTTCCTCCTCATCACGCTCAACGGCCTCACTCTCGCCGGGCTGTACTTCATCAGCGCCAGCGGGCTGACGCTGATCTTCGGCCTGCTCCGGGTCACCAACCTCGCCCACGGTGCGCTGTTCCTGCTCGGCGGCTACGTGGCGCTCGAGCTGGTGCAGGACGCCGGCATGTCGTGGTGGCTGGCCGCGGTGCTGGCGATGGGCGCAAGCGGTCTGGTCGGCCTGGTCGTGCACCAGCTGTTCCTGCGCTGGAACCAGGGCCAGGACCTCCGGCAGGCGCTGATCACGATCGCCGTCTCGCTGATCCTGGCCGACCAGATGCTGGCCCACTTCGGCGCCACCCCGACGGCGATCGCGCCACCCGAGTGGCTCGCCCAGCCGCTGTCCCTGGGCGTCTACGACCTCGCCTACCCGCGGTTCCGCATCGCGATGCTGGTCGCCGCCCTGGTGGTCGGCCTGCTCTTCTGGCTGGTCTACACCCGCACCCGGGTCGGCATGGTGGTCCGGGCCGGGGTCGACGACACCCAGATGACCTCGGCCCTGGGCGTCAACGTCCAGCTGGTGTTCGCCGCCGCCTTCTTCGTCGGCTCGGCGCTGGCCGGCCTGGGCGGCGTCTTCGCCGGCACGGCGCTGTCGCTGGCCCCGGGTCAGGACCAGGCGTTCCTGGTCAGCGCGCTGGTCGTGGTGATCGTGGGCGGCATGGGCAGCCTCGGCGGGGCGGCGCTCGGCGCGCTGCTGCTGGGCCTGGTCGACCAGTACGCCGGGGCGTACCTGCCGGCCGAGTACTCCAACCTCTCCGCCCTGCTCACCTTCGTGCTGCTCGCCGTGATCCTCGCGGTGCGGCCGACCGGACTCTTCGGGAAGGCACGATGACGATGGACCGGATGCTGACGCTGGGCACCCGCGGCGCGCTCGCGGTGGTGCTCGTCGTCGTCGCCCTCATGCCGGTGCTGTGCACCACGTTCTTCACCAGTCAGGTGGGGCTGACCTCGTTGTGGCTGGGCCTGGTGGCGGTGAGCCTGACCTTCCTGTCCGGCTATGGCGGCATGGTGTCGCTGGCCCAGACGGCGCTGTTCGGCGTCGCCGGGCTGATCGCCGCGCGGCTGTCCGTCGAGTCGGGCTGGGACCCCTGGGCCGCGGCGCTGGCCGGGATCCTCGCCGCCACCGCCGTGGGCCTGCTGTTCGGCGCGGTGGCCAGCGGCAGCCAGGGCATCTACTTCCTCATCATCACGCTGGCGTTCGCCCAGGTGACCTACTTCTACTTCGCCGCGGTGCCCACGTTCGGCGCGCACGAGGGCATCAACGGCGTCCGGCCACCCGCCGTGCTCGGGGACCCGGTCCAGGACCCGGCCCGGATGTACTGGTTCCTGCTCGTCGTCTCCGTCCTCGCCTTCCTGGGCCTCCGGCACGTCTCCCGGACGGCGTTCGGGCTGGCCCTGCAGGGGGTGCGCGACGACCCGGTGCGGATGGCGGCGCTGGGCTACAACGTGCGGCTGCACCGCACCCTGGGGTTCACCCTCGCCGCACCGGTCGCCGGCGCGGCCGGCGTCCTCTCGGCCTGGTCGAACACGCGCATGTCGGCCGGCTCCATCTCGCTGGCGATCGCCATCCTGGTGCTGACCACCGCCGTCATCGGCGGGCTGAACCGGCTCGAGGGCGCCTGGGTCGGCGCGCTCATCTACACCCTCTGCGACACCTACCTGCGCGGCTGGACCGACCGCTTCACCACCTGGCTGGGCGTGGTGTTCCTGGTCATCGTGCTGGTCTCCCCCGGCGGGGTGGTCGGCCTGCTCGGCAGCGCCACCTCCTGGCTGCACTCCCGCCTGCGGGGCGGGGCCCCGCCACCGGCCGCGCCGAGCACCCCCGCGCCCCCCGTCCCGGTGTCCTCCGGAGGTGCCCGGTGACCGGCGCTGCGACCGCTCCCGTGCTGCGGGTCCGCGGGCTGACCCGGCGCTTCGGCGGGGTGGTCGCGGTCGCCGACGTCGACCTCGACATCGCCCCCGGCGAGCGCCGGGCCGTGCTCGGCCCCAACGGCGCCGGCAAGTCCACCCTGTTCAACCTGATCGCCGGGGCGGACACCCCCACCTCGGGCAGCATCGAGCTGTTCGGCGCCGACGTCACCCGCCTGGGCGCCCGGCAGCGGGCCCGGCTGGGGTTGTCCCGGACCTTCCAGACCTCCCGGCTGCTCACCGGCCTGACCGTCGAGGACAACCTGTACCTGGCCGCGGTCGGGGTGTCCGGCGGCCGCCTGCGGCTGCTCCGCACCGCGCGCGACCGCACGGCCCGCGAGCAGGCCCGGGCGACCGCGGAGAGCGTCGGCATGACCGACCGGCTGGCCACCCTCGCTGGCGACCTGTCGCACGGGGAGCAGCGGCAGCTCGAGATCGGCCTGGCGCTGGTGGCCGAGCCGCGGATGCTGCTGCTGGACGAGCCGGCGGCCGGGCTCTCCCGGTCGGAGCGGCAGCTGCTCACCGCGCTGCTGCTGTCCCTGGACCGGGACGTGACCCTGCTCCTGATCGAGCACGACATGGACGTGGCCCTGACCGTGGCCGAGCGGGTGACGATGATGCACGACGGCGTCGTGATCGTCGAGGGCACGCCGGCCGAGATCCGGGGTGACCAGCGCGTCCACGACCTCTACCTGGGGAAGGCCCATGTCTGAGCAGGTGCTGGAGATCTCCGGCCTCGACGCGCACTACGGCAGCGCACACGTGCTCAACGCGCTGTCGGCCTCGGTCGGGCAGCGCTCGACCGGCATCGTCGGCCGCAACGGCATGGGGAAGTCCACCCTGTGCAAGGCGATCATGGGCATCAGCCCGCCCTCGGCGCGCGGGTCGATCCGGCTGGACGGCGAGGAGATCCTGGGCCGGCCGTCCTACGACATCTGCCGCCGGGGCATCGCCTACGTGCCGCAGGGCCGGCGGATCTTCCCCTCGCTGACCACCGACGAGCACCTGCGCATGCTCAGCCGGTCGCTGGCCGGCCGCGGGCAGTGGACGGTCGACGCCGTCTACGACCTGTACCCGCGGCTGGCCGAGCGGCGGAAGGTGAGCGCGGCGATGCTCTCCGGCGGCGAGCAGCAGATGCTGGCCATCGGCCGGGCGCTGCTGACCAACCCGAAGCTGCTGCTCATGGACGAGCCGTCCGAGGGCCTGGCGCCGGCGATCGTGGAGCAGCTGACCGACACCTGCCGCACCTTGGTCGCCGAGGGTCTCACCCTGCTGCTGGTGGAGCAGAACCTCGGCATGGCCACCGCCGTGGCGGACCGGCTGCTGGTCATGGTGCACGGCGAGGTCGCGCTGGAGACCACGTCGGCCGAGCTGCTCGCCGACACCGACGCCCAGCGCCGCTACCTGGGGGTCGAGCCGACCGCCGCCTGAGGCTCCTGCGGGGCGCCCCTGCGCAGGTGGCTGATCACCGAGGCGCCGAAGAACTCGATGTGGGCGCGCATCTCCCGGCCCAGGAAGTCGGGGTCGCGGAACTGCACGGCCTGCAGCACCGGCCGGTGCAGCTCCGCGATCGAGTGCAGGTCGGAGTGGCTCTTGAGCGCGCTGACCAGACTGCGGGCCTCCACCCGCAGCGAGCGCCAGACGTCGAGCAGCACCTGGTTGCCGGCGGCCTCGACGATCACCTCGTGGAAGCGGGTGTCGTGGACCATCAGCGCGTGCAGGTCGCCGGCGTCGGCGGCCCGGCGCATGCCGGCCAGCTCCTCGCCCAGCAGCGCCAGCTCCTGCTCGGTGATCCGCGGCGCCGCCTCCCGGCCGGCGACCTCCTCCAGGGCGGCTCGCACGGGGTAGATCTGGACGAGCTCCTCGGTGCTCACCTCGCGCACCCGCGCGCCGCGGTGCGGCTGGGACTCCACGAAGCGCATCGCCTCGAGGTCGCGCAGCGCCTCCCGGACCGGGGCCTGGCTCACGCCGAACTCCGCGGCGACGGCGCTCTCCACGATGCGCTCCCCCGGCCCGTACGTCCCGTCGAGGATGCGCTCGACGATGCGCTCCTTGATCGCCTCCCGGAGCAGGACGGGACGCTGCGGCGCCGGTGCCATGCGGGCCCCTCTCCATCGATCGCCTCCGCTGCGGCGGCGCGGTTATCGATAGTGAGCCCCGCGGATCCCGGCGCTGTCAAGCCAGGACACTGCGCGAGCGCACGTCGAGGCTCCTCGTGCGACCTGCATCACCGCAGAGGGTTGACGCGCGTCACACCATCTGCTTGATTATCGATTGTTCGCCGCGCGGGCCGCTCGACGCCCCCGGTGGACGTGCGCGCCGGCACGGCACCCGACCACGACTCACGACGGAGTGGGCATGAGCGACGACACGGTCCTGGCGACCTTCTTCGGGGACGACGAGTTCCCGGTGCAGTGGGAGGAGGGCCAGCAGGCGCTCTTCTGGGTGCACGACGACCTGCACATCCCCAACCCGATCTCGCCCATGTACGCCGACATCGGCGGCTGGTGGCTCAAGTGCGACTACATGTTCCGCCGCTTCGGCACGCCGTTCGCCTCCGACTGGATCTCCAAGGTCGTCAACGGCTACGTGTACACCGCGGCCATCCCGGCCACCCCGGGGTTGACCGCCGAGGCCTCCGAGTACGGCGCGCGGTACACCCCGCGGGTGCCGCTGGACGCCGAGGACCCGGCCGAGCTCGGCGCCTACATGGGCTGGACGCTGCCCTACTACGCCGAGCACTTCCTCGTCTGGTGGCGGGACCGGCTGCGCCCGGAGATGGAGCGCAACTTCGTCCGCTTCGACTCCTACGACCACGACGCCGCCAGCCTGGTCGAGCTCGCGATCCTGCTCGAGGACGCGATCGACATGCACGACCGGCACTGGCAGATCCACTGGGTGCTCAACTTCGCCCAGTTCTCCTCGACCCTGGCGCTGAACGCCGCGGTCGCCGCCGGGAAGGGCGAGGGCGACCACTCCGCGCTGATGGGCCGGCTGCAGAGCTCGACGGTGAACCGCAACTGGGACTCCATCGAGGAGCTCTGGAAGATCAAGGAGCTGGTGGCGAAGGAGCAGGGCGAGGTCGCCCAGGCCTTCCAGAAGGCCACCGCCGGCGACGTGCTGCGGGCCCTGGAGGGCACCGAGGCCGGCCGGGCCTTCATCGCCGAGCACATCACGCCCTACCAGCAGACCTTCGGCTACAAGTCGATGTACGCCCACGAGTTCTCGTTCCGGACGTGGCGGGAGGACCCGGCGCCGATCCTCGAGGCGATCCGCGGCTACCTGGAGAGCGACTACGACTACCCGGCCGAGCTGCAGGCCGTCGCCGACGACCTGGAGAAGGCCAAGGCCGAGGTGTTCGAGGGCGTCGAGCCCGGACCGGCGCGCGAGGAGCTGGAGCGGGCCCTCGAGCTCAGCCTGCGGATGAACCCGCTGACGCCGGACCACCACTTCTACATCGACCAGGGCACCAACGCCCGGGTCCGGCTGGTGCTCGTGGCGATCGGCCGCAAGCTGGTCGCCGAGGGCCGGCTGGACGACGCCGAGGACGTCATGTACCTCCGCTACAACGAGCTGCGCCGGCTGATGGCCGGCAGCAACTCCTTCGACGCCCAGGAGCTGGTCGGCGACCGCCGGGACGCGCGGGAGGACGCCTACGAGGTCCGGCCGCGGGACTGGATCGGCACCGCCACCGCCGACCAGGTGGGCTTCCCCTACTGGTCGCTGTGGGCCTTCCCGGAGAAGCTGAACCGGCCGGCGCCCTCGCACGACGCCGAGATCCCCGGCCTGCCGGCCTCGGCCGGTGTCGTGGAGGGCACCGCCCGCGTCGTCCTCTCCGCCGAGCAGTTCGGCGAGGTGCAGCGCGACGAGATCATCGTCTGCCGGATGACCAGCCCGTCCTGGGTCGTGCTGTTCACCAAGATCTCCGGCCTGGTCACCGATGCCGGCGGCATGGCCTCGCACCCCGCCGTCGTCTCCCGCGAGTTCGGGATCCCCGCCGTCGTCGGCACCTCCGACGCCACCCGGCGGATCAGGACCGGTGACCGGATCCGGGTCAACGGCTCCACCGGCCGCGTGGAGATCGTCAGCGACGTCCCGGCGTCGGCCCCGGTCGGTGCCCTCTGATGACCGCCACCCTCCCCACCTCCACCGAGGAGACCACCGTGCCGACGGACGCCCCGCTGGTGCTGCCCTTCGCCGACCCCCGCTGTCGGCAGGTCGAGCTGACCGGCGGCAAGGGCGCGAGCCTCGCCACCATGACCGCCGAGGGGCTGCCCGTGCCGCCCGGCTTCGTCATCACCTCGGCGGCCTTCGAGGCCGCGGTCGACGCCGAGGCCCTGCGGGAGGCGATGCGGGCCGAGGACGTCGAGGCCGCCCGCGCGCTGGTCGCGGACGCCCAGCCGCCCCGGGAGCTGATCGAGGAGCAGTTCGCCGAGCTGACCGGACCGGTCGCCGTCCGCTCCTCGGCCTGCGCCGAGGACTCCGCGGGCGCCAGCTACGCCGGCCAGCAGGAGACCTTCCTCAACACCGAGGGCCTCGAGGCCGTGCTGCACCACGTGGTCGAGTGCTGGCTGTCCTTCTTCACCGACCGGGCCGTCTTCTACCGGCAGGAGAAGGGGTCGCTGGAGGACGTCGCGATGGCCGTCGTCGTCCAGCAGATGATCGACAGCCAGAAGTCCGGCGTGATGTTCACCGTCGACCCGGTGCACGGCCGCAAGGACCGGATGGTCGTCGAGGCGGCCCGCGGGCTCGGCGAGGCCGTCGTCTCCGGCGAGACCACCCCGGACAACTACACGCTCTCCCGCGACGGCGTGGTCAAGAAGTCCAAGGTGGTGGACGCCGAGCGGGTGCTCACCGACGAGGAGTGCGCGGCGCTGGCGCGGATGGGGCAGAAGCTGGCCTCGCTGCACGGCGCCCCGCAGGACATCGAGTGGGCCTTCGACGCCGCCGACGAGCTCTACCTGCTGCAGTCGCGACCGATCACCACGATCTGACCGGTGCGCTACGTGACCTACGAGTCGCCGGCCGGCCCCCGCGTGGGCCGGCTGGACGGCGACACGGTGCTCGACGTCGGGTTCGACGGCGACATGGTGGCCTTCATC
The DNA here is from genome assembly GCA_000620205.1 of Geodermatophilaceae bacterium URHA0031. Lineage (GTDB taxonomy): Bacteria > Actinomycetota > Actinomycetes > Mycobacteriales > Geodermatophilaceae > Modestobacter. The sequence goes on from JHVP01000005.1 coordinate 387,605, forward strand.
GAGGCCGGGGCGCCGATCGCGGCGGAGCGGGCGGTCCCGGGTGCCCGGCTGCTGGCCCCGCTGGTCCCGCGCTCCTTCCGCGACTTCCTGGCCTTCGAGGGCCACCTGCTCAACGCCTACCGCAACCTGGGCCGCGAGGTCCCGGCCGAGTGGTACGACGTGCCGGTCTTCTACCGCAGCACGGGGACGACGGTGATCGGCCCGGACACCGTGCTGCCGTGGCCCTCGTACAGCGCGCAGCTCGACCACGAGCTGGAGCTGGCCGCGGTGGTCGGCCGGCCGTGCCGGGACGTCCGCGCCGAGGACGCCCTGGACTGCGTCTTCGGCTTCACGATCTGGAACGACGTGTCCGCCCGGGACGTGCAGCGCCGCGAGCTGCCGATCGGCATGGGCCCGGCCAAGGCCAAGGAGTGGGACGGCTCCAACGCGCTGGGCCCCTGCATCGTCACCTCCGACGAGGTCGACCTGGCCACCCTCGAGCTCGAGGTCCGGGTCAACGGCGAGCGGTGGGGCGGTGACCGGATCTCCGCCATGCACCACACCTTCGGCGACCTGATCGCCTACGCGGCGCAGGACCAGACCCTGCTCCCCGGCGAGGTGCTCGGCTCGGGCACCGCCACCGGTGGCTCGGGACTGGAGCTGGACCGCTGGATACAGCCCGGGGACGTCATCGAGATGGAGGCCGGCCCGATCGGCGTCCTCCGCAACACCGTCGGAACACGCTCCACCCCATCCACCCAACGGAAGGACCACTGACATGGCGTTCGTCGTCGCAGCCACCTGGAAGGCCAAGCCCGGGGAGGCCGAGCGGGTCACCGAGGTGATCAAGAAGATGACGCCGCTGTCCCGGGCCGAGCCGGGCAACGTCTTCTACCAGGCCCAGGTCAACCCCGAGGACCCGGAGACCTTCTTCCTCTACGAGCAGTACGCCGACGCGCAGGCCTACGAGGACCACAAGGCCACACCGCACTTCCAGGAGAACGTGTTCGGCTACATCCTGGAGTACCTGGCCGAGCGCAGCGTGAAGACCTACGAAACGATCGATGCCTGAGGTCACCACCGTCGACCCGGCCACCGGGCAGGTGCTGGCCACCTACCCGGCGGCCGGGGTCGACCAGGTGCTGCAGGTCCTCGCCGACGTGCACGACGCCCAGCCGGCCTGGGCCGCGCGGCCGGTCGAGGAACGCGCCGAGCTGGTCCGGGCGATCGGCGCGCAGCTGCGCAAGGAGTCCGACGAGCTCGCCGCGCTGATGACCGCGGAGATGGGCAAGCCGATCGCGGAGGCCCGCGCCGAGGTGGAGAAGTCCGCGACCGCCTGCGACTTCTACGCCGAGCACGGCCCGGCCTTCCTCGGCCCGCGGCCGGTCGACACCGGCGGGCACCAGCGCAGCTGGGTGGCGCAGGAGCCGATCGGCGTCGTCCTCGCCGTCATGCCGTGGAACTTCCCGTTCTGGCAGGTGCTGCGGTTCGCCGCCCCGACCCTGCTCGCCGGCAACACCGCCGTCCTCAAGCACTCCCCCAACGTCACCGGCTGCGCGCTCCGGATCGAGCGGGTGCTCCGCGACGCCGGTCTCCCCGCGGACGTGTTCCGCAGCGTCGTGGTGGCCGAGGACGACGTGCCGGAGGTGAGCCGGGCGCTGATCGAGGACGACCGGGTCGCCGCGGTGAGCCTGACCGGCAGCGAGCGGGCCGGGGCCGCCGTCGCGGCCGCGGCCGGCCGGGCCGTCAAGAAGAGCCTGCTCGAGCTGGGTGGCTCCGACCCGTTCGTCGTCCTCGCCGACGCCGACGTGGAGCTGGCGGTGGCCGGTGCGGTGCGGAGCCGGTTCCTCAACTCCGGGCAGAGCTGCCTGGCGGCCAAGCGCTTCGTCGTGCACCGGGACGTCGCCGAGGAGTTCACCGCCCGCTTCGCCGGGGCCGTGCGGGAGCTGCGGGTCGGGGACCCGCGCGACGAGGCGACGTCGGTCGGCCCGTTGGCGCGCGCCGACCTGCGCGACGGCCTCGAGCGCCAGGTCCGCGAGTCGGTCGCCGGCGGCGCCCGGGTGCTCGCCGGCGGGGCGCCGCTGGAGGGGCCGGGCGCGTTCTTCGCCCCCACCGTGGTCACCGACGTCACCCCGGACATGCCGGTGCTCGCCGAGGAGACCTTCGGGCCGGTCGCGGCGGTGGTCGTGGTGGCCGACGACGACGAGGCGGTGCGGCTGGCCAACGCCACCCGGTACGGGCTGGGGGCCAGCGTGTGGAGCGCCGACCCCGGGCACGCGCTGGCCGTCGGCCGGCGGATCACCTCCGGGGCGCTGTTCGTCAACGCCGTGGTCGCCTCCGACCCCCGGCTGCCCTTCGGCGGGACCAAGCGCAGCGGCTACGGCCGTGAGCTCGGTGAGGCCGGCGCGCTGGAGTTCACCAACGCGCGGACCTACGTGGTCGGCGGCGGGGTGCCCACCGGCCCGGCGACCGAGTGAGGCGCTGAGCAACCGGGCCGGGTCAGGCCGGGCCCTGCGCCGCCCGGCTGGGCGCCGAACCCTCCGGCCGCCGGTCCAGGGCGACGGTCAGCGCGGGGAACAGCAGCACCGTGACCGCGCCGGCACCGACCAGGGCCGCGGCGTTCTCCGGCAGCATCGTGCCGCTGCGCAGACCGATCTCGGCCAGCGCGACCAGGACGGGCAGCGCCGTCGCGCTCACGAGCGCCACCTGGCCCCGCTGGCGCGCGGGCAGCACCCCGCGGTAGACCAGCAGGACCGGACCGCCCCGGACCACCAGCATGAGCACGAGGAACAGCAGCAGCCGCAACGGGGCCTCGGCGATGGAGTGCAGGTCCAGACCCATCCCTGAGTACACGAAGAACAGCGGGACGAAGAACCCGTACCCGATGGCGTCGAGCTTCGACTCGAGCACCGGGGCGGCGTCCCCCACCCAGCGCCGCAGCACCATGCCGGCGAGGAAGGCGCCGAGCACGGCGTCGAGGTGGAAGCGGTCGGTCACCGCGACGAGGGTGAGGAGCAGCAGGATCGTGCCGCGCAGGGTGATCTGGGCGGTCTCGTTCTGCCCGGTCCGGAGGACGCCGGCCAGTCGGCCACCCCCGCTGACCCCGCGCCGGAGCAGGGCGAGGACGACGGCGAGCAGCCCCACCGCGGTCAGCGAGGCCAGGGCGGCGAGCCGGCCCTGGGTCCCCAGGAACACCGCGATGGCCAGCACCGGGAACAGCTCGCCGACCGCTCCGGTGGCCAGCAGGTGGCGGCCCAGCGGACCGCGCAGCAGCCCCTTGTCCCGCAGGACCGGCAGCAGCGTGCCCAGCGCCGTGGTGGTCAGGCCGAGCGACACCGGCAGGTACGCCTCGACGACCCCGGCGGCGTCCAGCGCGCCGACCACGCCGCCGGCCAGCAGCAGGGACACCCCCCAGGAGACCACCGCGCGCCGGCCGGCGTCCTCGCGCACCAGCCGCAGGTCGACCTCGTAGCCGGCGAGCAGGAACACGAAGCCCAGGCCGACGTCGGCCAGCACCCGCACGTCCCGCGCCGCACCGATGCCGAGCACGTCCGGGCCGATGATGATCCCGCCGGCCAGCAGCAGCACCACCTGGGGCGCGGGCAGCCGCGGGAACAGGCCGACGACCAGGGCGGACAGCAGCGACACCGCCGCCACGGCGGCCAGGGTGTCGAGCGACACGACGTCGTCCACCCGGCCCTCCCGTCGGACTGAGGTGCTCGCGCGGTCGGCGCCGCTGGATTGTCGCGGCCCGCCCAGCCGGTGGGAAGGTGCTCCGCGCCGACCGGCCGGTCCGGGCCCGACGGGTGCGGATGCGGGCGAACGGCTGCCACCCTGGGCGGTGTCGTGCAGCCGCGCACCCGCGCCCCGGAGGACCGATGACCACGTTCCTCACCGCACTGGGCGGCATCGCCTGGACCGTCGTGTACGTCGACGCCATCCGCATCGGGTTCACGCAGCGCACGTACGCACTGCCCGTGGCCGCCCTCGCGCTGAACCTCGCCTGGGAGTCCGTCTACGCGGTCTGGGGTCTGATCACCGAGCCGGGCCTGCAGGCGTGCGTCAACCTGGTCTGGTTGCTGGCCGACCTCGTGATCGTCGCCACGTTCGTCCGGTACGGCCGCAGCGAGTTCCCCGCGCCCGTCCCCCGGAGCTGGTTCGTCGCCGGGTCCGTGGGGCTCTTCGCCGCCGCCTACGCGGTGCAGTGGGCCTTCGTCGTCGAGTTCGACTACGCCCAGGCCGCCCGGTACTCCGCCTTCCTGCAGAACCTGCTGATGTCCGGGCTGTTCATCGCCATGTTCGTCGCGCGGCGAGGGCCACGGGGACAGTCCATGACCATCGCGGTGGCGAAGTGCATCGGTACCGCCGCCCCCACGATCGTCTTCGGCGTCGACGAGCACTCGGCGTTCATCCTGACGCTCGGTCTGCTCTGCCTCGCCCTCGACGCCGGCTACATCGGGCTCCTGGCATGGTCACGACGCCATCCTGGTGCCCTGGCCGGCGGCGCGGTCACCGGCGCGGTCGCCGGCGCGGTCGCCGGCGCAGCTGGTCCGTGACCGGGTCGGTCGGTCAGCTCGCCGCGGCCCGGAGCAGGGCGCTGCCGGGGACGACGAGCCGGCGGACGTGCCGGTCGACGTCGTCGGGACCGGGGTCCGGCTCGCCGAAGTCGAGTGCGCCGATGGCGTAGAAGTCGGTGCTCGCGGTGACCGACTGCCAGCGCCAGGTCAGCTCGCGCGGGTCCAGGTGCGGCAGCAGCGGCGCCAGCACGGCGCAGTACCGGTCGGCCATGGCGCGGATCGCGGCCGCGCCGTTGGCCTCCCACCGGGCGGGGGGCTGGTCGAAGATGCGGGTGAACACCCGTGCGGCGTACCGGCCCCGCCCCGCGCAGCGCAGCGTCACGATCGGCCGCACCCAGCCGTCCACCAGCCCCTCGACGGCGGGGGCCGCGACGAGCGGCTGCAGGGACCGCTCCCGGTCGGCGACCACCTGGTCGACCACCCGGCGCTCCACCGCGGCGACGAGGGCGGCCTTGCCGCCGAAGTAGTAGCCCACCGCGGCGGCGTTGGCGACGCCGGCCAGCCGCAGCACGTCCCGCACCGAGGTGCCCGCCGGGCCGTGCTGCGCCAGCAGCTCCTCCGCGGCGTCCAACAGCCGCGAGGGGGTAGCGGTCTGCGTCATCCGACCTCCATGCTGGTGCCCCGCCCTGAGACGGGCGTATCAGGCGAACGTCTGGAGTCAGCATGCCCCAGCGGACGACGCACGGGAGGCTCGGCGCGCTGCTGGCCGTCATGTGCGCAGCTCTGGCGCTCGTCATCGGGGCCGGCTCGTCGCTGGCCCTCGCCATGCCCGAGATCGCCCGGTCGACCGGGGCCTCCCAGACCGAGCTGACCTGGGTGGTGAACGTCTACGCCCTCGTCTTCGCCGCGCTGCTGCTGCCGTTCGGCATCGCCGCGGACAAGTACGGCCGCCGCACCGCCCTGCTGCTCGGGCTGGGTGTCTTCGCGGTGTGCAGCCTCGCCTCCGGGCTGGTCGCCGACCCCACCCAGCTGGTCGTGCTGCGGGCGCTGGCCGGCGCCGGGGCGGCGGCGGTCATGCCGGCGACCCTGTCGGTGCTGGTCGACGCCTACCCGCCGGAGCGCCGGTCCTCGGCGATCGGGGTGTGGGCCGCGGTCTCGGGCGCCGGCGCGCTGCTCGGGCTGCTGATCGCCGGCGTCCTGCTCGAGTTCGCCTGGTGGGGCAGCGTCCAGATCGCCTTCGGGGTGCTGTCGGCGTTCGTCCTGGCACTGTGCGTGGCGGTCGTCCCGCCGTCGGCCGACCCGCACCTGTCGCTGGACCCGGTCGGCGGGCTGCTCGCGCTGGTCGGCCTCGCCGGCGTGGTCTACGGGGTCATCGAGGGTCCCGAGCGCGGCTGGACCGACGGGCTCACCGTCACCGCCCTGGCCGGGGGCGTGCTGGTGCTGGCGGCGTTCGTGCTGGCCGAGCTGCGCAGCCCGCACCCGATGCTGGACGTCCGCCTGTTCCGCTCCGCGGGCCTCTCGGCGGGCAGCGTCGTGGTCTTCCTGCAGTTCTTCGCCGCGTTCGGGTTGTTCTTCCTGGCGCCTCAGTGGCTGCAGTACGTGCACGGGCTCTCCCCGCTGCAGGCGGCGTTGTGGCTGGCGCCGATGGCCCTGGGGATCGGCCCCACGGCCCAGGCCGCCCCGGCGCTGCTGCGCCGCTTCGGTCCCCGGCCCGTGGCCGCCTGGGGCATGGCCCAGATGGCGGTCGGGCTGGGGCTGCTGGCCTGGCAGGCGGACGGCGGGGCGCCGCTGTGGCAGTTCGGGGCGTCGCTGTTCGTCTTCGGCATCGGGTTCGGGCTGGCGCTGACCCCGGGCACCACGCTCATCATCGACGGCTTGCCGGCGGACCGCCGCACGCTCGCCGCGGCGGTGAACGACGTGACCCGGGAGGTCGGCGGAGCGCTCGGTGGCGCGGTGGCGGCGAGCGTCCTGCTGACCGGCTACGGCGACCGGGTGCTCGGCGCGGTGTCCGGCCTGTCCGCCCCGGACGCCGCCCAGGCGGAGACCGGCATCGCCCAGGCCCTGGGTCTCTCCGCCCGGCTGGGCCCCGAGGGCGCGGCCGTGGCGGCCGGCGCGCGCGACGCGTTCGCGACCGGCTACGCGACGGCGCTGTCCGTCGGCGCCGCCGTCCTGCTCGCCGGCGCCGTGCTGTGCGGGGTGCTCAGCTCCCGGGCGGCCGCGGGGCGCCGGCGCCTGCTGGAGCGGCTGCGGACCTCGGCGTCGGGTGCCCCGCGCGCGTTGCCGTGGACCGTGCACGCCGCCGTGACCGGGGTCCTGGTGCTCGGGGTCCTGGCCGGGGTGTGGCTGCTGCCGCCGGCGTTCCTGCACGACCGAACCGACGACGACGCTCCCCCGACCGCCCTGGCGCAGGACGGGGACACCGCGCGCACGAGTGCGCCGGCCCTCGCCCCGGTGCTCCCCGTGGAGGCGCCCGAACTGCCGTCCCCGCTGCCCACCTCAGCGAGCCCCGACGACGCGAGCCCGGTCGCGCCCAGCCCCGCCGGACCGCAGGAGGAGGCCCTGCCGCCGCCGGCGCCGGTGCCCCCCGAGACGACCAGCGCAGGCCCCAGCACCGACGCGGCACCGAGCACGGCAGCCAGCACGACGCCGAGCACGAGTACTCCCCCGGCGACCAGCACCCCCGCGACGACCAGCGCCGCCCCGAGCACCAGCGAACCACCCCCGACGTCCAGCGCACCGCCCGAGACGACCAGCGCACCCCCGCCGCCCAGCAGCAGCGAACCACCCGCAACGTCCAGCGCACCCCCCGCGACGACCAGCGCGCCACCGGCGACGTCCAGTGCGACGACGAGCACGACGTCCACCGCGCCGGTCACCACGACCAGCGCACCACCGGCGACGTCCAGTGCGCCTGTCACGACGTCCAGTGCGCCTGTCACGACGTCCAGTGCGCCTGTCACGACGTCCAGCGCACCGCCCGCGACGTCGAGCGCGCCGGCGACCACGACGACGACCACGGGCTCGACGCCGACCACCGCGTCCCCGAGCTGAGGACGTGGCCGGGGTACCGCTAGGAGGCGGCCCCCCGCGGCCGGCGGTCCGCCCGCACCGGGTCCTGCTGGTCCCGGCCCATCAGCTCGGTGTAGGCGGCGGTGTGCAGCCGCAGACCGAGGGCGGCCTCCTCGGCGTCCCGGGCGAGCAAGTCGTCGGCCACAGGTGCGTCGGCCGCCGTGTCGACGACCTCGGTCAGGTCGGCGAGCACGGCCAGGTGCCGGTCGGCCCGGTCGAGGAGCTGCTGGCCGGCCGCCGTGGAGCCGACCAGCCGGCCGAGGGCGGTGCGCAACCGGCGCCCCTCCGCCTCCAGCCGCGGCAGCACGGCCGGCACGTCACCGAGGTGCGCGCCGGCCCGCTGCGCCACGGCGACGCGCTCGCGGAGCAGCCGGTGCGCCCGGGACACCCGCAGCGCCCGGAGCGCAGCAGCCCGGTTCGGCGTGGCCCGGGGGCGGCACGCGCTGACGGCGAGGACGCCGTCGGTGACGAGGTCGGTGGCGGCGACGACCAGCCTGCTGCGCAGGATCCGGCGCAGCAGGAACACGGCGGTGCCCACCAGCAGCCCGGCGAGGACGAGGCCGACGAGCGCGACGACGATCAGGAACTCGAGCATCCGGCGCTCCACGGGGTCGGGGTGTGGTCCCCGACTGTGCGCCTTCCCGGCGGGCAGTTCAAGGTCGTCCCGGCTGCACCGTGCACGCGGGTGTCACATGGGGAGGCCCGGCGGTGCTCTCCTGGCATGGACCTGCAGCACGGGCGGCCGGCGGCCACGGTGGACCTGCCGCTGTCCGCTCCGGTCATCGGACGGGCGTCGGCGCGCGCCGGGAGGAAGGACGTGGCGGTGTCGGGTCGGGCGACGCGGGACGCCGTGCGGTCCGACCTCGCCGAGGTCTTCCGCCGCGACTACCAGCGGGTCGTCGGCGTCGCCGCCCGGGTGCTCGGCTCCCGGGACGAGGCCGAGGACGTCGCCCAGGAGGTCTTCCTGGCCTTCGGCCGGTCGGCCGTCCCGGCCGGTGAGGCGCCCGGCTGGCTGTCGGTCGCCGCTGCCCACACCGCGCTGAACCTGATCCGCTCGGGCCGCCGCCGGGCGTCCCGGGAGGAGACGGTCGCCGCCACCGCCGAGGTGGCGGCACCCGACGTCGCGGAGACCGTGCTGACCCGTGAGGACCGCAGCCGGGTGCGCGCCGCGCTCGCCGGGCTGCCCCGCAAGCAGGCCGTGGCCCTGGTGCTGCGGCACAGCGGCCTGAGCTACGCCGAGGTGGCCGCGGCACTCGACATGTCCCCCGGCAGCGTGGGCACGACCGTCCGTCGTGCCGAGGCCGCCCTGCGCAAGGAGCTGATCCGTCATGCGTCATCCGACTGAGGGCGTGCTGCGCCGGCTGCTCGACGAGCCGGCCGGTGTCTCCGAGCCCGACCGGGCCCACGTGGCCGGGTGCCCGGTCTGCCTGACCGGCCTGGCCGCCGCCCGGCAGGACGCCGCTGCCGTCGGCACCGCGCTGCAGCCGGCCGACGTCGGGACCGTGGACCTCCCCGCCGCCTGGCAGCGGCTGTCCAGCGCGCTCCCGGCGGGCGGTGCCGACCGCGCGCCCGCCCCGGCCCGCGCCCGGCGGGCCCGGGCGGTGCTGCGCCGTCCGGTCGTCGCCGCGGTCGCCTTCGCCGTCGTCCTCGCCGGTGCCGGCACGGCCGCCGCCAACGACTGGCTGCCGGTGTTCCGCACCGAGCAGCTGCAGCCGGTCAGCCTGGACACCGCGGACCTGGTCGCCCTCCCGGACCTGAGCGCCTACGGCGACGTGGAGGTCACCGGCGGCGAGGGCCCGCAGCAGGTGCCCGACGCGGCCGCCGCGGCGGCGCAGAGCGGGCTCGACGTCCCGGCGGTGGCCGCGTTGCCCCGCGGGGTCACCGGCGAGCCCGAGTACCAGGTGGTCGGCGAGCTGGGTGCCACCTTCACCTTCTCGGCCGACCGGGCCGCCCGGGCCGCCGCCGCGAGCGGGGAGCCGGCGCCCCCGGTGCCGGCCGGGCTCGACGGCAGCCAGGTCCGACTGGTGGCCGGCCCCGGGGTCGCCGCGATCTGGGGCCAGTCCGCCGGCGTGCCGGCCCTCGTCGTCGGCCGGGCGGTCGCGCCCACCGCCTACAGCTCCTCCGGCGTCCCGTTCGAGACGATGCGGGACTACCTGCTGTCCCTGCCCGGGCTGCCCGACGACGTCGCGGCGCAGCTGCGCACCTTCGCCGCCGACGGGTCGACGCTGCCGCTGCCGGTGCCCTCGGACCAGGTGACCACGCGGTCCGCCGAGGTGGACGGGGTGCCGGCCACCGTGCTGGAGACCCGGGACCAGGCGCTCGCCGCCGTGCTGTGGGTCGAGGACGGCGTCGTCACCGTCGTCGCCGGGTCCCTGGGCCCGGACGAGGTGCTCACGGTCGCCGAGGACCTGGACTGACCGTGGCCGCCGACTCCACGACCCTCGGGGACGGCGCCGTCCGCGCCGCGGCCGACCTGGTGGCCGGGCTGCCGCCCACGGCGGCGGTCTGGTGCACCGGGCTGCGCAAGCGGTACGGGCGGCACCAGGCCGTCGACGGGGTGTCCTTCCAGGTCGCCCGCGGCGAGGTGCTCGGGCTGCTCGGCCCGAACGGCGCGGGCAAGACGACGGTGATCAAGATGCTGCTGGGCCTGGTCCGCCCCGACGCCGGCGAGGTGATGCTCCTCGGTCGCCCGGCCGGCGACCCCCGCGCGCGGGTCCGGGTCGGCTACCTGCCCGAGCTGTTCCGCTACCAGCCGTGGCTGACCGCCACCGAGGTGCTGGCGCTGCACGTCCGGCTGGCCGGCGTCCGGGTGCCGGCGGCCGAGCAGCGGGAGTGCCTGGCGCTGGTCGGCCTCGCCGACCACGCTGCCGGCCGCGCCGCGGACCGGGTGGGCGGCTTCTCCAAGGGCATGCAGCAGCGGCTGGGGCTCGCGGTGGCGCTCGTGGCCCGGCCGGAGTTCGTCGTCCTCGACGAGCCGACCAGCGCGCTGGACCCGCTGGGCCGGGTCGACGTCCGGGACCTGGTGCTCGCGCTGAAGGCCCGCGGGGTGGCGGTGCTGCTCAACTCGCACCTGATCGGGGAGGTCGAGCGGGTCTGCGACCGGGTGGTGATCCTGGACCGCGGCCGGGTCGCGGCCGCCGGCACCCTGGCCGAGCTGCTCGGCCAGCGCGAGGTGCGGCTGGAGCTGACCGCGGTGCCGCCGGCCGCGCAGGCACGGTTGGCGGCCGCCGGCGTCGTCGACGCCGCGGGCAACTGGGTGACCGTGGCGCTCCCCGCCGACGACGACGGGACGGCGGTGCCGGACCTGGTCGCCGACCTGGTCGCGCTCGGGGTCCGGGTGCACGCGGTCGAGCCCGGGCGGATCAGCCTGGAGGAACGGCTGCTCGGCATCCTGCGCACCGGCGCCGAGGAGCACCGGTGACCGCCCGCGTGGTGCTGGCCGTCGCCGGGCTCACCCTGCGGGAGGCCGCCCGCCGTCGGGTGCTGCGGGCGCTGGCGGTGCTCACCCTCGCGCTCCTCGGGCTCAGCGCCTGGGGCTTCTCCCGGCTGACCGCGACCAGCGACTTCGGCACGCTGACCAGCGGTGAGGCGCGGCTGGTGGCCTCGCAGCTGCTCAACCTGGTGATGTTCGGCCTCAGCCTGATCGCCGCCCTGGGCACCGCCTTCCTGGCCGGCCCGACGCTGTCCGGTGAGGTCGAGTCCGGCATCGCGCTGTCCGTGCTCGCCCGGCCGGTCCGCCGGTCGACGGTGCTGCTGGGCAAGTGGCTGGGGCTGGTCGCGTTCGGCGCCGGGTTCGTCGTGGTCTCCGGGCTGTCGCTGTGCCTGGTCGTCCAGCTGACCGTCGACTACTGGCCGCCCCAGCCGGTGGGGGCGCTGGCGTTGCTCGCCGCCCAGACCGTCGTGCTGCTCACGCTGGGGCTGCTGCTGTCGACGGTCATCTCCCCGATGGCCTCCGGGGTGATCGCGGTGGGGCTGTTCGGGGCCACCTGGATCGCCGGCGTGGTGGGTGGCATCGGCGAGGCGCTGGGCAACGACGGCGTGGCGCGGGTGGGCACGATCTCCCGGGTCCTGCTGCCCACCGACGGGCTGTGGCGCGGGGCCATGCACGCCTTCCAGGACCCGTCGGTGCTGACCCAGCTGGGCCCGGCCTTCGACGGCTTCCCCTTCCTGAGCGAGGCGCCGCTGACGCCGGCCTACCTGGGGTGGGCCGCGCTGTGGGTGGCGATGGTCTGGGGCCTGGCCGCGGTGTCCTTCGTCCGTCGCGACCTCTGAGGACCGGGCGCCCGGCGGGCGGTGCGTGGGCGCCTGCGGGTCCGGGTAGCGCACGGCGATGAGCGGGAAGACGGCGGCGGACTACGCGGACGACTACACCGACCCGGAGCTGCGGGCCCGGCTCAAGGACGAGATCCAGGCCGGGGACCGGGGCGGCCGGCCGGGCCAGTGGAGCGCGCGGAAGAGCCAGCTGCTGACCCACGAGTACGAGGCGGCCGGCGGCGGCTACCGGCACGAGGGTGAGCGCACGGCGGCCCAGCAGCACCTCACCGAGTGGACCCGACAGGACTGGCACACCGCCGACGGCAGCACCGGCGCCCGGGGCGAGGACGGCACCTCGCGCTACCTGCCGGACGCGGCGTGGCAGCTGCTCAGCGAGGAGGAGCGGCAGGCCACCGACCGCGCCAAGCAGCAGGGCGACACCCAGCACGTGCCCGACACCGCGGCCGCCCAGGAGGCTCGCGCGGCTGCCGAGCTGGTCGACACCGCCGCCCCGGAGGCCCGCGACCGGGTGCGGTCGATGCACGGCGGGACGCAGCTGGACCGCGCCGAGCGGGCCGAGCGGGAACTCGGGAAGGGGCGGAAGACCGTGCTGGAGCAGATCGAGCGGCAGCGGGCGGCCGACCAGCAGGCGGACAGCTGAGACGTCGCCCCGTCGAACCGGAGGAGCAGGATGCCCAGATGACCAGTGACCACTCCCCCGTCCGGCTCGAGCGCGACGGGGACGTCGCCGTGGTGGTGCTGGACCACCCGCCGCTCAACCTCTTCGACGAGGCGGTGTTCGCCGGGCTCGAGGACGTGGTGGCCCAGCTGCGCGACCTCACCGGCCCGGGTGCGCCCGACCGGGCCCGCGCGGTGCTCGTCGAGGCCCGCGGGAAGGTGGTCTCCGGTGGGGTCGACGTCGCGCTCTTCTCCGCGATCGCCGAGGGCGAGGACGCCGCCCAGCACGGCGCGGCGCTCTGGCGACGGCTGTTGCGGATCACCCACGCGGTCGAGGACCTGCCGGTGCCGACCGTGTTCGCCGCGCACGGCCTCACCCTGACGGCGGCGTTCGAGCTGGCGCTGGCCTGCGACCTGCTGCTGGCCTCCGAGCGGGCCTCCTTCGGCCTGGTGGAGCGGGTCGTCGGCCTGTCCCCGTCGATGGGCGGCCCGCAGCGGCTGGCCGAGCGCGCCGGGCCGGCCCGGGCCAAGGAGCTGGTCTACACCGGCAAGCGGTACCCGGCCGCCACGCTGGAGCGGTGGGACGTGGTCACCGAGGTGCTGCCGGACGACGGTTTCGCCGCGGCCGTGCGCGACTACGTCCGCGACCTGGCCGCCGGCCCGACGCTGGCCCACGCGGTGACCAAGCGGCTGGTGACCACCGCCGTCCGGGACGGCGTGCGGGCCGCCGACGACCTCACCCCGGCGCTGTCGGGGGCGCTGTTCGGCAGCGCCGACCTGAGCGCGGCGGTCGCCGGCTTCCTCCGCGAGGGTCCGGGGAAGGCCACCTTCGACGGTCGGTGAGCGGTCAGCGCCGGTGCCAGCGCAGCGTGCCGGCCGCCGTCGTGCCCAGCACGGCCAGCGAGAGGCCGGCGCTGCGCGGTGCGACGTCCCCGCCGCGGCGGGCCACCAGCACCGCCGCGGCGTCCAGCAGGGTGAGCAGCAGCGTCACCTCGGTGGTGCGGCGCGCCTGCGGCGGCGGGGTCACCAGCAGCGCAGCACCCATCGCGATGTTGCGGGCGGCGATCAGCCGGACCAGCAGCGGCAGCGCCCGGTCGGTCCGCGCCGCGGCGCCGTCCACCCCGAGCACGCCGGTGATCGCCCGGGGCGCGAACAGCGCCCCGGTGCCCAACCAGATCGACAGCGTCCCGATGCTCCTGCGGGTGAGGTCCCATTCGCCGGCCATGGCCGGTCACTGCCCGGCGGGAGTCGCCTCCAACCGGCCGCCGGTGGCGGTGAGGACCAGGACCAGGGCCAGGAACGGCAGCGTCACCGCGCTGGCCACCAGGTCGCTGACCGTCGCGACGGTGAACGCCCCGACAGCGGGGGCGTCCAGCGGGCCGAGCACCCGGTCGAGCCCGAGCGCGGCTACCGAGGCCGGCAGGGTCAGCAGCGCGGAGACGGCCCCACCGCAGACCACGCCGGCGAGCACCGTCCCCGGTGCGGTGCGCACCGCGCGCCAGGCCAGGCCGGTCCCCCGCCGCAGCGCTCCGGCCGGCGCCGGCCGCCCGGTGCCGGGGAGCTCGGCCAGGGCACCGGTCACCCACAGCTGGGCGATCAGCGCCGTCGCGAACCCCACCACGTCGACCGCGACGGCGGCCGCCACCCGCGGGTCGTCCCACACCAGCACCTGGCGCAGCACGTCGGGCACGGTGTTGACCAGCGTGGCCGCCAGCGAGGTCAGGTAGGCCGCCCGCCAGTGCCTGCCCAGCAGCTGCACCGCCGCGCGCAGCACGCCGGGGGTCGGCCGCCCGGCGGCGCTCACTGCTTGGTCGCGACCAGGGCGGTCCAGCAACCGGCGAACCGGGTCTCCTGCCCGGTGACGGTGAGCCCGGCGGCCGAGCAGGCGGCGGCGAGCCCGGCCGGGGTGGGCCGGTCACCGTCGGAGGGGTGGCGCGAGACGGCCCGCAGCGGCCGGCTGTCGACGATCCGGGCGGTCATCTCGCAGGAGAACAACCGCCCGCCCGGTCGGAGCACGCGCGCCGCCTCCCGCACGACGTCCCGCCAGGCGACGGCGTGATGCAGCACGTGGTAGCCGAACACGGCGTCGTAGGACCCGGCCGCCGCGGTCAGCGCGGTCGCGTCGCCGATCTGCACCTCGACCCGGTCGCCGAGGTCGCGCACCGCGTCCCGGCAGGCCGCCGCGCTCGGCGGGTGCAGCTCGACACCGTCGGCCCGGGCAGCGCCGAACAGGTCGAGCGCGAGCCGGAGGCCGGTGCCCCGGCGGCCGCTGCCCAGCTCCAGGGTCCGGCCCCCGGTCACCGGGCCGCCCAGCCGCAGCAGCACCGGGGCCTCGAACCGCTGCTGCACCAGGGCGCGGGGACGGGAGTCCACCCACAGCCGGTTGGCGTCCACGTAGGTCGGCGGCACGGTGGTCGGGCGCAGGGAGGTGGGGGGCACGACCCGGTGGTCCCCCCTCCGCGGGCCGGCAAACCGCGGCGCCGCCGCACGGGTCCCGTGACCGGCCCGTAGTCGCTACGGTCCGGCGGGTGGCCGGACCCTCGATCCGACTGGTCGTCCCCTACTTCGGCGCGCGGCCGTCGTACTTCCCGCTCGTCGTCCGCAGCATGGCCGCCAACCCCGACGTCGAGTGGCTGCTGCTCACCGACGCACCGGTGCCCGGGGCACCGCCCAACCTGACCGTGCAGCGGTGCGACTTCCCGGACCTGGTGACCCGCGTCCAGCGCTCCTTCGACTTCCCGCTCGCCATCGAGAGCCCGTACAAGCTGTGCGACCTGCGGCCGGCCTTCGGGGAGGTCTTCGCCGACGAGCTGGCCGGGTGCGACTTCTGGGGGCACTGCGACCTGGACGTGCTGTTCGGCCGGGTCCGCGACCACCTCCCGCCCGAGGCGTTCGCCGCGGACAAGGTGCTGGTGCAGGGCAACTTCGCGCTCTACCGCAACACCCCCGAGGCCGCCGGCTGGTTCCGCCACGAGATCGACGCCGTCAGCTACCGCGACGTGCTCACCGACCCGGCGGCCCGGCACTTCGACGAGTGGGCGGGCATCTTCCACCTGCTGCGCGACCTCGACGTGCCGATCTGGCAGGAGGAGACGATCTTCGACCTCTCCTTCGCCCGCTACCGCACGCGGGCGGAGCACCCGCCCGGGCGCGATCCCCGCCGCTACGCCTGGGAGGACGGCGAGGTCTGCGAGTACCGGCTCGACGGCGGGCAGCTCGTCCGGCGCACGGCGCTGCTGGTGCACCTGCAGAAACGGGTGATGCGGGCACCCTCGGCCGACGTGCTCGCCGCGGACCGGTACTGGATCACGGCCAACGGCTTCCGCGTCCAGGACCGGGTGTCGCCGTGGGCGGTCCGCGCGGCCCGGGTGCCGGCCGGCCGCGAGCTGGTCGGCCTGTACGTGCGCCGTGCGCAGCGGGCGGTCCGCCGCCGCGCCGCCCGGCGGGCCCGCGAGCGGGCGCGGCCGCGCGAGGCTGCTCCTACCCTCGAAGGGTGACCGTCGCCCCGCACCTGAGCGTCCGCCTCGGCAACCGGTTCGCCCGCGAGCTCCCGGAGATGGCCGTCCCGTGGCAGGCGGACGTGGCCCCCGATCCCCGGCTGCTGGCGCTGAACGAGCCGCTCGCCGGTGAGCTCGGCCTCGACCCGGTGCAGCTGCGCAGCGCCGACGGGGTGCGGCTGCTGCTCGGCAACGACGTCCCGGCCGGTGCGACACCGGTGGCGCAGGCCTACGCGGGGCACCAGTTCGGCGGGTTCGTCCCCCGCCTCGGCGACGGCCGGGCCCTCCTGCTCGGCGAGCTCACCGACGCGGACGGACGGCTCCGCGACCTGCACCTCAAGGGTTCTGGTCGGACCCCGTTCGCCCGCGGCGGTGACGGGCTGGCCGCGGTCGGGCCGATGCTGCGCGAGTACGTGGTCAGCGAGGCGATGCACGCCCTCGGCATTCCCACCACCCGCTCGCTGGCCGTCGTCGCGACCGGGCGCCAGGTCCGGCGGGAGACCCTGCTGCCCGGCGCGGTCCTCACCCGTGTGGCCAGCAGCCACCTGCGGGTCGGCAGCTTCCAGTACGCCCGGGCCACCGGGGACGTCGACCTGCTGCGCCGGCTGGCCGACCACGCCGTCTCGCGGCACCACCCGGCCGCCGCCGACGCCGAGCGCCCCGCCCTGGCGCTGTTCGAGGCGGTGGTCACCGCCCAGGCCGAGCTGGTCGCCCGGTGGATGCTCGTCGGGTTCGTGCACGGCGTGATGAACACGGACAACATGACCATCTCCGGCGAGACGATCGACTACGGCCCGTGCGCCTTCATGGAGGCCTACGACCCGGCGACGGTCTACAGCTCCATCGACCACGGCGGCCGCTACGCCTACGGCAACCAGCCGGTGGTGGCCGAGTGGGACCTCGCCCGGCTGGCCGAGGCGCTGCTGCCGCTGCTCGCCGACGACCAGGAGGAGGCCGTCGAGCTCGCGGTGGCGGCCCTCGACGGGTTCCGCCCGCAGTACGGCGCGGCGTGGACGGCGGGCATGCGGGCCAAGCTCGGCCTGCCCGCCGGGCTGGACGACGGCGTCGTCGGCCCGCTGGTCGACGACCTGCTCACCCTGCTGCAGGCCGACCACGTCGACCTCACCTCGTTCTTCCGCGCCCTCGGCACGGCGGCCCGCGGCGACGCCGAGCCCGCACGGGTGCTGTTCCTCGACCTCGCCGGCATCGACGGCTGGCTGGCCCGCTGGCGTGCCGTGGGCCCGGACGCCGCGGCGATGGACCGGGTCAACCCCGTCTACGTCCCGCGCAACCAGCTGGTCGAGGAGGCACTCACCGCCGCGACGGCCGGCGACCTCGACCCGCTGCACCGGCTGCTGGACGCGGTGACCTCCCCGTTCACCGAGCGCCCCGGCCTGGCGCGGTACGCCGCACCCGCACCGGTCGACTTCGGCGCCTACCGGACCTTCTGCGGCACCTGAGGGTCAGGGGTCGGTGAGGTCCGCCAGCTCGACGACCGCGGCCACGAGCGGGTCGCCGTCGGCGAGCACGGCGTCGTTGTGGTCGGCGCCGGGCACCTCGACCAGCCGCTGCAACCGCGCGGCGGCCTCGGCGACGTGCCGGCTCTGCGCCGGGGGCACGATCGTGTCGCCGCTGCCGTAGACGACGGTCGTGGGGCGGCGACCCGGGCGACCTGCTCGGCCACCGGGTACCGGTCCCGCAGCAGCGCCCGGACCGGCAGGTACGGGTGGTGGGCGCTGCCCACGGCCGCGAGGTCCACGAACGGCGAGCGCAGCACCAGGCCGGCCGGTGGGTGCTCGACGGCCAGCTCGGTGACGACGGCGCAGCCCAGGCTCTCGCCGTGGTAGAGCAACCGGTCGGGGCGCACGCCGGCCTCCACCAGGGAGCTGCGGGCGGCCCGCACGTCCAGGGCGAGGCCCTCCTCGCTCGGGCTGCCCGGGTTGCCGCCGTAGCCCCGGTAGTCGAACAGCAGCACGCCCAGCCCGGCCGCCGACAGCGCCCGGGCCAGCGGCGCCCGCAGGGTGCGGGAGCCGCCGTTGCCGGCGGCCACCAGGACCGTCGCCGCGTCGGCCGTGGGGGCCGGCACCCACCAGGCGCCGAGCCGGAGCCCGTCGGCGGTGGTCAGCGTGACGTCGCGGCCGCCGGGGAGCGCGTCCGCGGCCGCCGGCACCGGACCGCCGTCCGGGAAGTAGACCAGGCGTCGCTGCACCGCCCAGAGCAGTCCCACGAGGACACCCGACAGGACGAGGAGGACCACCGCCACCCGGGCCACCTGCCGCACGGCTCCATCGTGCCCGGCGGGGAGCTCAGCCGCCGTGGGCCTGCGCCAGCACGGGCAGCGCCGCACGCGGCACCCCGCGGCCGTCGGGCCGCGGCCAGTGCACGCCGACCTCGTCGATGCCGGCCTCGGCCAGCCGGCCCAGGGTGTCCGCGTAGCGGTCGGCACTCTCGAAGGGCCAGGACGTCTCCAGCCCGAACTGGGCGCTGCGCCGCAGCGTGGCGGGCTCGCGGCCCTCCTCGACCAGCGCGTCGGTCAGCCGCGCGGACTGCTCGGCCACGGCAGCGAACCACTCCTCGGGCCCGACCTCGGCACCGAAGGGGCCGTAGGTGACCCAGCGCTGGCCGTACCGGGCGGCCAGCCGCAGCGCCCGCGGCCCGGTGGCGGCGACCGTGAACGGCAGCCGCGGCTGCTGCACGCACCCGGGGAGCTGGTGGGCGTCGACCGCGCTGAACCGCTTGCCGTGCACCGTCGTCACCGGCTCGCGGAGCAGCTGGTCGAGCAGCCCGAGCCACTCGGCGAAGCGGTCGGCGCGTTCCCGGCGGGAGAGCGGCGGCTCGCCCAGGACACGGGCGTCCGGGCCCTCGGTGCCGACGCCGACGCCCAGCTCCAGCCGGCCGCCGGTGAGCTGGTCGAGGGTCATCAGCTCCTTGGCGAACGGGACCGGGTGCCGGAAGTTCGGTGAGGCGACCTGGGTGCCCAGCCGCACCCGGTCGGTCACGACCGACGCCGCGGCCAGCAGCGGGACGGCGCCGTACCAGGGGCCGTCGGCGAGCAGCGGCCAGGTGAGGTGGTCGTAGGTGGCGACCAGCCGGACGCCGGCCTGCTCGGCCTCCTGCACCTCGGCGAGGAAGAGCGACACCGGGTGCCGGTCGGGCAGCACCAGCGCGGCGAGGGTGGGGGGCACGGGGTGAGTCTGGTGCACGCGCGAAGGGCCCCGACCGTCGGGCGACGGTCGGGGCCCCTCGTCAGCTGGCTCCCGGGTGGATCAGGAGGACAGGTCGAACACCGTGGTGCTGTCGTAGGTCTCCCCCGGGCGCAGCACCGTCGAGGGGAACTGCGGCTGGTTCGGGGAGTCCGGGAAGTGCTGGGTCTCCAGGGCCAGCCCGTCGCTCTGCCGGTAGATGTGACCGCTGGTCCCGACCAGCGTGCCGTCGAGGAAGTTGCCCGAGTAGAACTGGATGCCCGGCTCGGTGGTCTCGATCGCCAGCGTCCGGCCGCTGTCCGGGTCGTGCAGCCGGGCCGCGGGCTCCAGGGCGTCCTCGCTGTCCGAGCCCTCCCGCGTCCCGTTGTCCACCCGGTCCAGCGCCCAGTTGTGGTCGTAGCCCTGGCCGTAGAGCAGCTGCTGGTCGTCCTCCCGGATGCGCGCCCCGATGGGGGTGGGCTCGCGGAAGTCGAAGGGCGTGCCGGCGACCGGCGCGATCTCACCGGTCGGGATCAGCAGCTCGTCGACCGGCGTGTAGCCGCTCGCGTTGAGCTGCAGCTCGTGGTCGTAGATGGTGCCCGACCCCTCGCCCGACAGGTTCCAGTAGGTGTGGTTGGTCAGGTTCACCACGGTCGGGGCGTCCGTCGTCGCCTCGTAGTGCACCGACAGCCGCTCGTCGTCGTCGAGGGAGTAGGTGACGGTGGTGGTCAGCGTGCCGGGGAAGCCCTGGTCGCCGTCCGGGCTGACCAGGGTGAGCTCCAGGGCGGCCACGTCCCGGTCGCCGACCGGGGTGGCCGACCAGACCTTGGTGTCGAAGCCCTGCGTCCCGCCGTGCAGGGTGTTGCCGTTGTTGTTCTGCGGCAGGTGGTAGGTCTGCCCGTCCAGCTGGAACGTGCCACCGGCGATCCGGTTGCCGTAGCGGCCGATGAGGGCGCCGAAGTAGGGGCCGGGGTTGTTGTTCTCGACGTAGCCGGCGAGGTCGGGGAACCCGAGGACGACGTTGTCCACCTGGCCGTGCGCGTCCGGTACCTCCAGTGACTGCACGATGCCGCCGTAGGTGAGGACGCGGACGGTCATGTCACCGTTCGCCAGCGTCCAGCGCTCCACCGCGGTGCCGTCGGGCGTGGTGCCGAAGGGCTCCACCGTCGTGCTCGCGTGACCGTGGTGGCCGCCGCCCCCGTCGCCGTCGGTGGCACCGGCCGGGGTGGCGGCGGTGCCGGCGAGCAGGCCGGCGCTGAGCGTGGCGACCAGCGGCCAGCGGCGCCGTCGCCGGCGGGGCGTCGGCCCGGCGGCGGCCGGGAGGGCAGGAGGTGGTGCCAGATGTCCAGGCATGGGGACTCCGTGTCCGAAGCGGTCCACCGGCGTCGTCGCGCGGTGGTCGGGGGCACGGCCGATCCGGGCGCCAGCAGGACCAGCAGGGTGTGCCCCCCGTGCAGTCCTAGAACGGACCCGACCGTAGGGAGGCTGTGGAAGCGCTGTCAATGGTGGCGCACAGCTACTTCACGGGCTGCGCACAGAGAGCCAGCGGGGAGTCACTCCAGGTGGCAGCCGAGCACGGGTGATGGCGTCCGGGCCGTCCGGTTAGGGTCGGGCGGTGATCCGGGCAGGCCGGGCCGAGCACGAGCTGGCCGTGGAGGTGGTGCACTCCACGCGCGCGCTGCTGTGCGTCGTCGACGGGGCCAACCGGCTGCTGCTGGTCAACCCGGCGATGGAGGCGTTCTCCGGCAGGCCGGCCGCGGACCTGGTCGGCCGCCTCTTCCACGACGTGTACGTGGCGCCCGAGCACCGCGTGCTGGCCCAGGACGCGGTCGCCCGCTCCCTCGCCACCGGCACGGCGTTCCCGCAGGAGGGCGACTGGCTGGCCGCCGGTGGGGTGCGCCGTCGCGTCTCGATGACCATCGACGTGCTCCGGGACGACGCCGGCGCCCCCTGGGCGGTGGCCTGCCTGGGGCTCGACGTCACCGAGGAGCGCGAGCGCGAGGCGGCGCTGCGCCGGCGGGCGCACACCGACGTGCTGACCGGCCTGCCCAACCGCAGCGCGCTGTTCGACGCGCTCAACCAGCACCTCGACGCCCAGCACGGGAGCGGCTGCGGGCTGCTGTTCTGCGACCTCGACGGCTTCAAGGAGGTCAACGACCGGCACGGGCACGCCGTCGGTGACCGGGTGCTGGCCGATGCGGCCGCCCGCCTGCAGTCGCTGGCCGGGCCGTCGGACCTGGTGGCCCGGCTGGGCGGTGACGAGTTCGTCGTCGTGTGCCCCGGCGGGGCGAGCGCACGGCTGGGCATGCTGGCCGCGGAGGTCACCACCGCGTTCCGGCGCCCGTTCGCCAACCCGGCGGGCGAGCTCACCATCGGCGTGAGCATCGGTCACGCCGTCGGCGAGCCCGGGGAGGCACCGGACCGGCTGGTGGCCCGGGCGGACCACGCCATGTACGGCGCCAAGTCCCGGCGCCGGCGGCGCGACCCGCGCGTCCCGGGGTGAGGCTCAGCCCCGGTGGGCGTCCAGCCAGGCGACGACGTCGTCGAGCACCTGCTCCTGCTCGGGCTCGTTGTGCGGCTCGTGGAACAACTCGGGGTAGACGGTGCGGGTGACGTCGGCGGAGCCGGCGGAGGCGGGGACCAGCTCGCTGCTGGCGGTCGGCACCAGCCGGTCCGCGCCGCCGTGCAGGACGAGCAGCGGCATGGTCAGCGAGCGGAGCCGGGCCGGCATCGCCGCGGCGGTGGTCATCATCTCCGCGCCGGTGCGGGCCCGGACCTTGCCGGTGTGGTTGAGCGGGTCGGCGCGGTAGGCGGCCACCACCGCGGGGTCGCGGCTGATCGTCTCGGCGTCCAGGGTGAGCACGCCGAGGTCGGGCAGCACCCGGGACAGCACCGGCGCCACGGCCTGCTGCACCCGGGTGGCCGCGCCGGTGTCCAGCGCCGGGGCGGAGAGCACCGCGCCGCGGATCCGCTCGTCGGGGGTGCCGGTGAGGTACTGCAGCGCGATGAGCCCTCCCAGGCTGTGGCCGTAGACGAACAGCGGTGCGCCGGGGTGCCGGTCGGCTGCCAGCGTGACCAGCCGGCCGACCCCCGCGACGGTGCCGGCCATGCTGCCGATGTTGCCGCGGACGCCGGGCGAGCGGCCGTGGCCGGGGTGGTCGACGGCGTAGCTCACGTAGCCGGCGCGGGCGAGCCGCTGCGCCACGTGGCCGTACCGGCCGCCGTGCTCGTGCAGGCCGTGGACCAGCACGACCACCCCGACCGGGTCGTCGACGGTCCACCCGGCCCAGAACTGGCCCGAGGGCAGCGTCCCCTCGATGCGTACGGCTGACGGCACCCGGTCCGCTGGCTCGGTCACCGCCCCAGTCTGCCGGTGGCCTGCGAGCGGACGTGCACCGACCGGCTGTGAGGAACCGCACCGACCGATCTGGTCGGCTCACCGACCGGATCGGTCGGTCCGCGGGTTACCGTCGTCCTCGTGGCCCGCCCCTTCCGTCAGCAGATCGACGCGGGCATCCTCGACCGGGCCGCAGCGCTGTTCGCCCGGCACGGCTTCGAGCAGACCTCCGTCCAGGCGGTCGCCGACGCGGTCGGGCTGTCCAAGGCTGGACTGCTGCACCACTTCCCGAGCAAGGACGCCCTGCACGCGGCCGTGCGCGCGCAGGTCGACACCCTCGGGCGCGGCGCGCTCGAGGAGGTGCGCGACCTCCCGCCGGGCGCTGCCCGCGACCACCGCGCGATCGAGGTGCTGGTCGACACCGCACTGGCGCACCCCGGGCTGGTCTCGCTGCTGCTCACCCCGGTGACCCAGGGCGACCCGGGAGGCGGGGCGGAGACGGACCCGGCGGGCCTCTGGGCGTTCGCGGCCTTCGGTGTCGACCCCCGGACGGCGGAGCGCGAGCGCTGCGTCCGGGTCGCCGGCGCCCTGGTCGCGCTGGCCGTCCTCGCCCTCGGCGCCCAGCGCGACGGCGAGGCCGCCCTCCTGCGGCCGCACATCATCGCCACCAGCTTCGACGCGCTCGGCCACCGGGGTCCCGGCGCACCCATGACCCGATCCGACCAGGTGGAGGCCTGATCCATGGCTCTGTTGCTGTCCCGACTCGGGGCGTTCTCGGCCCGGCACAGCTGGGCCGTCGTGCTCGTCTGGCTGGCCGTGCTGGTCGGCGGCGGGATCGGCGCGGCCACCCTGGCCGGCGAGACCTCCAGCACCTTCTCCATCCCCGGCCAGGAGTCGACCACCGCGCTGCGGCTGATCGAGCAGGACTTCGGCGCCGGCGGTGACGGGGCCACCGCCCGGGTGGTCGTGCAGTCCCCCGACGGCTCTGCCCTGACCGGCGGCCCGGACGCCGCCGCCGTCCAGGGCCTGGTCACCGAGCTGGGCCGGCTGCCCGGGGTGGTGTCGGCGAGCAACCCGCTCGACCCGGCCGCCCCGGCGGTCAACGCCGACCAGACGACGGCCTACAGCACGGTCACCTACGACGCGCCGGTCGGTGGGGTCACCGTCGCCGAGCAGGACGCGCTCGTCGCCGCGGTCGACGACGCCCGCAGCACCAGCGGGCTCACCGTCGAGATCGGCGGGGACGCGCTCAACGAGACCCCGTCGGTCGCCGGCATCGGTGAGCTGGCCGGCGTCGTCGTCGCGCTGCTGGTGCTGGCCCTCACCTACGGCACGCTGGTGACGGCGGGCATGAACCTGCTGACCGCGGTCATCGGGGTGGGCACCGGCGTCCTGGGCATCACCATCGCCACCGGGTTCATGGACCTCTCCTCGACCACCTCGGCGCTGGCCGGGATGCTCGGCCTGGCCGTCGGCATCGACTACGGGCTGTTCATCGTCAGCCGCTTCCGGCAGGAGCTGCGCCGCGGCTCGGACGTCGGCACCGCGGTCGCCACCGCCGTCGGCACCGCCGGCTCGGCCGTGGTCACCGCGGGGCTCACCGTGGTCATCGCGCTGGTCGGGCTGGCCGTCGTCGGCATCCCCTTCCTCACCCAGATGGGCATCGCCGCGGCCGGGACCATCGTCGTCGCCGTCCTGGTCGCCCTCACGCTGGTGCCGGCCGTGCTCGGCCTGCTGGGCCGCCGCGTCCTGCCCCGCCGGGACCGCACGGCGCCGAAGGTGACCCACCACGCGGCCGCCCGCGACGGCTTCCTCGCCGGCTGGGTCGCGACGGTCACCCGGCGCCGGGTGCTGTCGCTGCTGCTGGCCGTCGTGGCCCTCGGCGCGATCGCGGTCCCTTTCTTCTCGATGCGCACCACGCTCGTGCAGACCCAGCCCGAGGGCAGCACCCAGGCCCGGGCCGAGCAGCTGCTCGCCGACGGCTTCGGCGAGGGCTTCAACGGTCCGCTCACCGTGCTGTTCCAGGGCACCGGCGCCGTCGAGGCCGCCACCGCGGCCGGCGGCCCGATCGGCGACCTCGCCGACGTCGCCGCCGTCGCGCCGGCCATCCCGAACGCCGACGGCAGCGCGGCGCTGCTCACCGTCATCCCGCGGTCCGGGCCGACCAGCGAGGCCACCGAGCAGCTGGTGGCCGACCTGCGCGACCAGCTGGCCGACCTCGACGGCGTGGACGCCTACGTCACCGGCTCCACCGCGGTCAGCGTCGACGTCTCCGAGTCCCTCGATGCGGCGCTGCCGGTCTACCTGGTGCTGGTCGTCGGGCTGGCGCTCGTGCTGCTGGTGCTGGTCTTCCGGTCGCTGCTGGTCCCGCTGGTCGGCGTGCTGGGCTTCCTGCTCACCATCGGCGCCTCGCTGGGCGCCACCGTCGCGGTGTTCCAGTGGGGCTGGCTGTCCGACCTCCTCGGCATCCCGAGCACCGGGCCGCTGATCAGCCTCACGCCGATCCTGGTGATCGGCATCCTGTTCGGGCTGGCGATGGACTACCAGATCTTCCTGGTGTCCCGGATGCACGAGGCGCACAGCTCCGGCGCCGCCGCGATGGACGCGATCCGCACCGGCTTCCGACAGGCCGCCCCGGTGGTCGTCGCGGCCGCGCTGATCATGTTCGCCGTCTTCGCCGGCTTCTTCACCGGCGACGAGGCGACCATCAAGTCGATCGCGTTCGCCCTGGCCAGCGGCATCCTGTTCGACGCCTTCGTCGTCCGGATGGTGCTCGTCCCGGCGGCGCTGGCCCTGCTCGGCGAGCGGGCCTGGTGGCTGCCCCGCTGGCTGAGCTGGCTCCCCAGGCTCGACGTCGAGGGCGCCGCCCTGGAGCAGCGCACGCCCACCCGGTCGACGGAGGACCCGGTCCCGGTCGGCTGACGTCGGCGCCCCGCGCGTGCGGGCGGCAGACTGGGCGGGTGACCTCGCCCTCGTCCGCCGGCTCCGCAGCGCGGGGCGTCGTCCGGCTGCTCAACACCTCCGGCGGGCGGGTGCTCTGCCTGGCCGGCCAGGTCGACGAGACCGTCGTCGCCGCCTTCCTGCAGCGCTACGGCCGCGAGCCGGCGCGGGTCGACCGCATCGAGGCCGGTTCGGTGACCTCGCTGTCCGCGCCGGCCCTGGACCTGGTGCTGGACCACCTGCACGCCGCCGAGCTGGCCGGCCGGGCGGTCCCGGTGCTCCGCTCGCCACTGGTCGAGCGGCTGCTCGGGACCGCCCGGGCGGCTCAGCCGCCGGTCGCGGGCGCCACGGCCCGGGCCTGACGCGAGGACCGGACGACGACCGCGGTCACCACCGCCAGCACGCCGAGCACCACGAGCGCCGCTCCGAGCCCGCCGATGGCACCGGAGAGCGCGAGCACCACCAGCGGGCAGACGAACTGGCCGAGGAACACGGCGGCGGTCCACCAGCCGGTGCCGCGGCCGCGCTGCTCGAAGGTGAGCGACCCGAGCGCCCAGGTCAGCAGGGAGGGCAGCAGCAGGCCGTTGCCCAGGCCGGTGACGACGGCGAAGAACACGATCACCGGCACGTTCGGCGCCAGGCCCAGGCCGACCAGCCCGATGCCGGACACCGCGAAGGCCAGCGGGACGGTCACCGCTGGCCCGCGGGCCGCCAGCCGGCTGAAGGAGAGGGCGCCGATCGCGGTGCCCAGCGAGCCGATCGCGCTGACGGCACCGATGGCGCCGGTCGAGTCCACGCCGACGTCGTCGAGCTTGAAGGAGAGCTCGACGATGAGGGCGTAGAACACCAGGCCACCGACGAGCGAGGTGACCACCGGGGCGGCCAGCTGCCGCCAGGGCAGCGCCGGGAGATCCCGGACCGGGCCGGCGCGGTGCGGCGCGGGCTGCCAGATGAGGCGTGCGGCGGCGACGGCCAGCGGCAGGCTGACCAGGTAGAGCCAGAACGGCGTCCGCCAGCTGTGCGACCCCAGCGCCCCGCCGATGCCGAAGAACAGCGTCGCCGCGACCGTGGTGCAGACGACCTGCAGGCCGAAGTACCGCTCGCGCTGGGAGCCGTGGAAGTAGTCGGCCAGCAGCGTGGTGCAGCAGGTCATGATCACGGCCTCGGTGAGGCCGACCAGCACCCGGCTGGCCACGATCAGCGGGAGCGTCGGCAGCCAGAGCGGGGCGGTGCCGACGACGGCGTACACGACCAGCGCGCCCACCAGCAGCCGCTTGCGACCGATGCGGTCGACGACCCGGCCGACGAACGGTGCGGTGAGGCCGATGACCAGCGCCGGCGCGGTGAGCACCACCGGCGTCAGGGCCTGCACGCCGGCGGTGCCGGCGAAGGCGTCCTCGATCGCGGGGAGGACCGGTGCCAGCAGCACCGCTCCCAGCACCCCCAGGCAGCTGGCCAGGATCAGCACCACGGCCTGGGCGCGCCCGGCCGGGCGACCGGTCGCCGGGTCGACGGCCACCTCACCGACCAGCGGCTCCTCGGCGAGCGACTGGGGACTCACGACTTCCGACACGGGCGTCTCCGTTGACGAGGGGGCCGGCCCCGGTGACCGGCATCACTGGAGCGGAAGTGTCAGCAGCGGCCGGGCCGAGCGGAAATCACTTGTCCTGAGGGGGTCCATCAGCCGGGTCGATACCGGTCTCGGCGGGGGCGCCGACCGCCCGCTCGGCCGCCCGCACGACGAGGTCCCGCAGCCAGGTGTGCTCGGGGTCGTCGTCGAAGACCGGGTGCCACCACATCGCCTCGATCAGCGGGCTGACCTCGAACGGGCACGGCAGCGCCCGGACGCCGCTGTCGAGGGGCAGCAGGTCGATCAGCCGCCGCTGCAGCAGCGCGATCCGGTCGCTGCCGGCGATGAGCGCGGGCACGGTGAGGAAGGCCTCGTTGACCACCTGCACGCGCGGCTCGATGCCGAGCATCCGCATCTGCCGCGCGGCCGGGGTCGACGCGGTCGGACCGTGGTAGGTCACCACCCACGGCAGGGTCTGCAGGTGCTCGATGGTCAGGCCCTCGTCGGCCACCGGGTTGTCCGCGGCGAGCACGCAGACCCACTCGTCGCGGTAGAGGTCGCGGTGGGAGAGGTCGCTGAGGAAACCGTGCGGCAGCATCATCACGTCCGTGGTCAGCAGCACCTGGTCGGCGCGCTCGACCATCGCCGGTGAGTGCGAGGTGAAGCGCAGCCGGGTGTGCGGTGCCTCCTCGGCGAGCAGCTCGGCGATGGTGTCACCGAGGATGGCCACGACGTAGTCGCTGACCAGCAGGGTGAACTCGCGGGTGGAGGACCCCGGGTCGAACTCCGGCTGGGCGGTGAAGACCCGCTCCACGCCGGTCACCGCGATCCGGGTCAGCTCCTTGAGCTGGACCGCGAGCGGGGTCAAGCGGTACTCGTTGCCCACCCGGGTGAGCAGCTCGTCGTCGAAGTGCCGGCGGAGCCGGGCCAGCGACGCCGAGAGGGCCGGCTGGGACAGCCCCACCTGCGCGGCGGCCCGGGTGACGCTGCGCTGCTCCAGCAGGGCGTCCAGCGAGACCAGCAGGTTCAGGTCCAGGCTGGCCAGGTTCACCGGCCCACCGTATCGACGGCGGTGATGCCGGTCATCAGAGATCTGCCCTTCCCCCCTCGTCCGGAGTGGCCGAGTGTGGTGCACGTCGCTTCGAGGAGGAACTGACGTGCCACTGCCCGACCAGCTCGACCGCACCGACCCCGAGGGGGCCATCGCGGCCGCCGCCAAGCGCTGCTCCAACTGGGGCCGCTGGGGTGCCGAGGACGTGCTGGGCACGCTGAACTTCCTCACCGCGGACAAGCGCGTGCAGGGCGCCGGGCTGGTCCGCCGCGGGGTGAGCTTCTCGCTGTCGCAGAGCTTCGACATGGACGGCCCGCAGAAGGGCTGGCGGCGGCGCACCAACCCCGTCCACACGATGCTGGACACCGGCACCGACGCCGAGCGCGGCGTGCAGGGCTTCCCGCACGGGATCGGCGGTGCCGACGACGTGATCGCGATGCCGCTGCAGGCCTCCACCCAGTGGGACGGCCTGGGCCACATCTTCGACCACGGCAACGCCTGGAACGGCCGGCGCGCGGGCGACGTGGTCACCAGCGACGGGGACAAGGTCACCGGCATCGAGACCGCCGCCGCGCACATCGCCGGCCGCGGGGTGCTGCTCGACGTCGGTCGCGCGATCGGCACCGACGGCGAGCTGCCCGACGGGTTCGCCATCACCACCGAGCACCTCGAGGCCACCATCGCCGCCCAGGGCGCCTCGGCCCGGGTCGGTCGCGGTGACCTGCTGCTGGTGCGCACCGGCCGGCTCGCCCGGGCCCGCCGCGACATCGCCGAGGGCCGCGGCTGGGGCGACTACGCGGGCGGGGACTCCCCCGGGCTGTCGTTCACCACCGCCGACTGGCTGCACGGCAGCGAGATCGCCGGCATCGCCACCGACACCTGGGGCTTCGAGGTGCGACCCAACGAGTTCGACGTCGCCTTCCAGCCGCTGCACCAGGTCGCCATCCCGAACATGGGCCTGTTCCTCGGCGAGATGTGGGACCTCGACGCGCTCGCCGCGGACTGCGCGGCCGACGGCGTCTGCGACTTCTTCCTCACCGCCGCCCCCCTGCCCGTGACCGGCGCCGTCGGCGCCCCGGTCAACCCGATCGCCGTCAAGTAGGAGTTCCAGATGTCCGCAGTCGACAACGTCCTGGTCGTGGGCGGTGGCCTGGCCGGTGCCGCCACCGCCGTCCACCTGGCCGCCCGCGGGGTGGCCGTCGAGCTCATCGAGATCAAGCCGGACGTCGCGGCGCTCGGCTCGGGGATCACCCTGCAGGGCAACGCCCTGCGCGAGCTGCGCTCGCTCGGCGTCTGGGAGCAGGTGCAGGCGGCCGGCTACCCCTTCGACGTCACCGGCATCCGCGCCCCGGACCCGTTCGGCACCGTGGTGGCCGAGGTCCCGGACGCGAAGACCGGCGGCCCCGACCTGCCCGCCGCCATGGGCATGCCCCGCCCGGAACTGGCGCGGATCCTCCTGGACCGGGCCACCGAGGTCGGCGTCAAGGTCCGGTTCGGGACGACGTTCACCGAGCTCACCCAGGACGCCGACGGCGTCGACGTCACCTTCTCCGACGGCGCGACCGGGCGCTACGACGTCGTGGTCGGCGCCGACGGCATCCGCTCCTGGACCCGCCGGGCGCTGGGCATCAACCTGGAGACCCGCTCGGTCGGCATGGGCATCTGGCGCGCCTTCGGCCCCCGCCCGGCCAGCGTCACCCGCACCGACCTGTACTACGGCGGTCCGTCGTTCATCGCCGGCTACTGCCCCACCGGGGAGGACTCGCTCTACGCCTACATCGTCGAGCCGGCGCAGGACCGCAGCGCGTTGTCCCCGGAGGAGCAGCTGGCCACCATGACGCAGCTGTCGGAGGCCTACCACGGCCCGTGGGACGAGATCCGCGCGACGCTCACCGACCCGTCGCGGGTCAACTACACCTGGTTCGAGACCCACGTGCTCGAGGAGCCCTGGAACCGCGGCCGGGTCGTGCTCATCGGCGACGCCGCGCACACCTGCCCGCCGACCATCGCCCAGGGCGGGGCCATGGCCCTCGAGGACGCCGTCGTCCTGGCCGAGCTGCTGACCGACCGGCAGACGCTCGACCAGGAGCTGTGGAACGCCTTCACCGCCCGCCGGTACCAGCGCGCCTCGACCGTCGTCGCGGCGTCCAACCAGCTCGCCCAGTGGCAGATCGACCACGTCCAGGGCGACATCCCGGGCCTCATGCGCTCGATCGCCGCCCTCACCAGCCAGCCCGCGTAGCAGAGAAGAGACCTCCCCATGACCCAGCCCCAGCAGCGCCTGATCACCCACCTGCGGCACGTCGACCTCGCCGTGCCCGACTTCGCCAAGCAGCTGGACTTCTACTCCGGCACCTGGGGCTTGAAGGCCGAGCACAGCGACTCCGGGCTCGCCTTCCTGGCCGCCGAGGGCTCCCCCGAGCAGTACGTCGTCCGGCTGCGCGAGGCGGCCGACAAGCGGATCGACCTGATCTCCTTCGGTGCCGCCACCCCCGCCGACGTGGACACCCTGGCCGGGCAGCTGGCCGCCGACGGCGTGCGGCTGATCGGCGAGCCGGACACGCTGCAGACCCCGGGTGGCGGCTACGGCTTCCGGTTCTTCGACAACGAGGGCCGCACCGTCGAGATCAGCTCCGACGTCGCCGTGCGCGAGCACCGGGCGATCGAGGAGGGCGAGTCGATCCCGGTCCGGCTGTCCCACGTCGTGATCAACTCGGCGGACCCGGAGGCCACCCGCGCCTTCTACGAGAAGCACCTGGCCTTCGCCCTGTCCGACACGCTCATGCACCCGCGGATGGGCGAGATGATGTGGTTCATGCGGATCAACGCCTGGCACCACAGCATGGCGATCGCCCGCGGCCCGCACCCCTCGCTGCACCACGCGTCCTTCGAGATGCGCGGCATCGACGAGTACATGCGCGGCACCGGGCGGCTGCTGCGGGCCGGCGTGGAGAAGATCTGGGGCCCGGGTCGGCACCTGGCCGGCAACAACACCTTCAGCTACTTCCTCGACCCGCACGGCAACACCATCGAGTACACGACCGAGCTCGAGCTGCTCGACGAGGACACCTGGCACCCGCACATGTACGACTTCAGCAACCCCGAGGTCTCCGACCAGTGGGGCACGGCGAACGCGATGAACGAGTTCGTCGCGCAGCGGTCCTTCAACGACCCGGACAAGGGCCTGTTCGTGGCCCCGCCGGTCTGATGCGGTTCGCCACCTGGGAGTCCGGCGGCTCGGTGCGGTCCGGCGTCGTCAGTGACGCCGGCCTGCACCCCCTGCCCGCCGGGACGACGGTGCTGGACCTGGTCCGCGCCGGGCTGCCGGCCGCGCTCGAGGCCGGTGCCGGTGCCCTGGCGGAGCCGGCGGTCGCCCTGGCCGACGTCCGGCTGCTCCCGCCGCTGCAGGCACCGACCGTGCGGGACTTCGTCGCGTTCGAGGAGCACGTCGAGGGTGTCCGGAAGGCGATCGACGGGGTCGCCGGCGTGCCGCCGGAGTGGTACCAGGCGCCGACGTTCTACTTCACCAACCCCTACGCGCTGGTCGGCGCGCACGACGACGTCGCCGTCCCGCCGAACTCGCGGCGGTTCGACTTCGAGCTCGAGGTCGCGGTCGTCGTCGGGCGCGACGGCGCCTCGCTGACCCCGGACCAGGCGCGCGAGCACGTCTTCGGCTACACCGTGCTCAACGACTGGTCGGCCCGCGACCTGCAGGCCCGGGAGATGCGGGTCAGCCTCGGCCCGGCCAAGGGCAAGGACTCCGCGACGACGCTGGGCCCGTGGCTGGTGACCGCCGACGAGCTCGAGCCGTACCGGGACGACGAGGGCTTCCTGGCCCTGGACATGCGGGTGTCGGTCAACGGCACCCAGATCGGCCAGGACCTGCTGTCGAACATGGGCTGGCCGTTCGAGGAGCTGATCAGCTACGCCTCCCGGGGCACCGAGGTGCGCGCCGGCGACGTGCTCGGCTCGGGGACCTCGGGCAACGGCGGCTGCCTGGCCGAGCTGTGGGGCACCCGCGGCGAGGCCGCTCCCCCGCCGCTGCGGCCCGGCGACGTCGTGGAGATGACCGTCGAGGGCATCGGCACCATCCGCAACCGCGTGGTCGAGGGCGTGGACCTGCCACCGGTCCCAAGCGCCCGCACGCGGCCGCGGAACCGCACCCGCCCGTCGTGACGGTGGCCGGGAAGGTCGTCGTCGTCACCGGTGCCGGCCAGGGGCAGGGCGCCGCCGAGGCCCGGCTGCTCGCCGCGGCCGGCGCGACCGTGGTCGGCTGCGACCTCGCGCCCGGCCCGACCGAGGACCTCGGCGACGCGACCTACCGGCAGCTCGACGTCACCGACCCGGCCGGCTGGTCGGCACTCGCTGGCGACCTCCGCGCGCAGCACGGCCGGGTCCACGGCCTGGTCGCCAACGCCGGGGTCACCTGGCGGGCCCGGCTGGCCGACCTGGACCCGGCCGACCTGGCCCGGGTGTCCGAGGTCAACGTCACCGGGACGCTGCTGGGCATCCAGGCGCTCACCCCGCTGATGCCCGTCGGCGGCTCGGTCGTCGTCGTCGGGTCGGTGGCTGCGCTGACCGGCCACTTCCCGGTCGCCTACACCGCGTCCAAGTGGGCGCTGCGCGGGCTGGCCAAGGCGGCCTGCCTCGAGCTCGGCCGGCTCGGCATCCGGGTCAACACCGTGCACCCCGGCTACATCGAGACACCGATGACCGCCTCCGCCGCCCCGGCGTTCCGGGACGCGAACGTCGCCGAGACCCCGCTCGGCCGCACCGGCACCGTCGACGAGGTCGCCCCGCTGGTCGCCTTCCTGCTCAGCGACGACGCCTCGTTCATCACCGGCGCGGAGATCCCCGTCGACGGCGGCATGACCGCCCACGGTGGCGTGAAGTCGATCAGCGACGCCGTCCGCGCCGCTTCCTGATCCAACCCCCTGCGAGAGGAACCACCCGTGTTCGAGTACTTCCCCACCGGGCCCTACACCTGGAACCTCAGCGTCGTCGCCACGCTGAACTCCGGCGGTCTGATCGACGAGGTCGACCGGGCCTGCCGGCCGATCAAGGAGGCGGCCAACGCCGGGGAGGACGCCGGGACGCCGGACTTCCTGCGGGCCTGGACCGCGCTCACCGACCAGCTGGTCGGTCAGGCCGAGGAGGCCGAGAAGGCCGGGCACGTCCGCACCGCCGGTCAGCTGTACTTCCGGGCGAGCAACTACCTGGCCCAGGCCGAACGGATGCTGGCGCACTCCGACCCGAACCGGGTGCCGACCTACCGGCGGTTGCTGGAACTGGCGCAGAAGGCGTTCGACCTGCACAGCCCGCGGGTCTCCCGGGTCGCCGTCCCCTACGAGGGCACCACGCTGCCGGCCTACTTCAGCCAGGCGCCGGCGACCGACGAGGGGCCTGCGCCGGTGATCGTGCTGGTCAACGGACTGGACTCCACCAAGGAGCACATGTACGCCTCCAACCACTGGGAGGAGCTGGCCGCCCGCGGCATCTCCTGCCTGATGCTGGACCAGCCCGGCACCGGCGAGGCGCTGCGGCTGCAGGGGCTCACCGCGCGGATCGACACCGAGGCCTGGGCGGGCGCCTGCGTGGACTGGCTCGAGCAGCGCGACGACGTCGATGCCGCGCGGATCGGGATCGTCGGCTGGTCGCTGGGTGGCTACTACGCCCCGCGCGCCGCGGCGTTCGAGAAGCGCTTCGCGCTGGTCGTGGCGTGGGGGGCCAACCACAACTGGGGCGCGGTGCAGCGCCGCCGCAAGGAGCGTGAGGGCGAGCGCCCAGTCCCGCACTACTGGGAGCACGTGCTGTGGGTGTGGGGTCACGACGGCGACGAGAACGACCTCGACGGCTTCCTCGACTTCGCCGACGGCGTGCACCTGGACGGCGTGGTCGAGGAGATCACCGTGCCGTTCCTGATCGCGCACGGCGCCAACGACCGGCAGATCCCGCTGGAGTACGCGCACCGCTCCTACGACCAGGCGGTCAACAGCCCGAAGCGGCAGCTGCGCGTGTTCACCCCCGAGGAGGGCGCGACCGAGCACATCGGGCTGGACCACCTGCCGCACGTGAGCACCTTCATCGCCGACTGGGTGGCCGACACCTTCGGCGAGCTGGCGAAGGGCTGACCGTGCCGATGCTGTTCGTCAACCTGCCGGTCCAGGACGTCGCGGGAGCGCGGTCGTTCTACGAGGCGCTCGGGTTCACCTTCCACCGGCTCGACTCCGACGAGAGCTCGGCGTCGATGGTGGTCGACGAGAGCATCGTCGTCCGCCTGCTCGCGCGGGACCGATTCGCCGAGCTGGTCACCGGCGAGGTCGGCGATCCGAGCTCCGGCCCCACGGTGCTGCTGAGCCTCACGGCCGACAGCCGGGACGAGGTCGACGACCTCGTCGCCCGGGCCCTCAGCGCCGGGGGCCGACCGTGGCTGCCGGCGCGGGACACCGCCTCGGACCACACCGGCAGCTTCACCGACCCGGACGGCCACGTCTGGGAGATCCGGTGGATCGACCAGCTGCACGTCGTGAACTGACAGCTGCCCGCCGGTGCCCCGTGCCGGTCAGAAGGGCGGCGGGGTGGTGACCGCGGTCAGGCCGGTGGGTGTGGTGACGGTGAGGGTGGCGTCGTCGGCCAGGTGGCAGGACCAGTCGGGTGCCTGGTGCTTGCCACGGTGGTGGCTGACGCAGAACCCGGCCAGGTTGGTGACCGAGGTGGGCCCCTCCGGGTAGCGGATCCGGTGGTCGAGCTCGCCGGCGGCGACCAGACGGCGGCAGCCGGGGAACCGGCAACGCCGGTCCCGGGCGCGGACGAACCGGTCCAGCGCCGCCCCCGGCCGGTACCCGTCGGTCGGACCGGGTGCGCCCAGCCCGGGCCGGCCGGTGAGGTCGTGGGTGCAGGCCGCCGGGTCGCGGCGGCAGCCGGGCCGGCCGCATTGCCCGGTGCGGCGCAGCTCGGGAAGGTCGGTCAGCGCCACCAGCGCTCCGGTGAGTTCGTCGACCAGCGCGATCCGCGGCCGGTCGGCCAGCCCGCCACCCGCGGTCCGGGACAGCAGCCCGGCCAGCGTCTCGCGGTCGGCCCGGGCTGAGACGGCGAGCGCCTGCAGCGCGTCCTCGGCGCCGTCCACCCGACCGGCCGGACCGGCGCGCCAGGCAGCCTCGTCGGCGGCGTCGGCCCGCTCGGCGGTGCGCACCATCCGCTGGGCGTGCGCCAGCGCCTGCTGCGCCCGCAACCCGGCCGCCGAGGCGTCGTCCACGGCCCGGTCGGCCGCCGCCCACCAGCCCGCACCGGGCAGCGCACGACTGCTCGCCGGGAGGTCGGCCGGCCGCGGATCGCCCGGTGGTGGTCCGGGCGGTGTGGACCCACCCGGCCAGCGGTCCTCAGGCGGATCCGGGTCGGTGATCAGCCCGGCCTCGAAATCCGCCCACCAGCGCTCCTCCGCCTCCCGCAGCGCCTCCTCGGTCGCCACGAACAGCGCCACCTCGGCCGGGTCGGGGACGGGGTCGCGTCCGAGGTCGGGGGCGGGGCGAGCAGCAGGGACGACGTCGGCCGGGTCGGTGGTCGGGGTGCCGGTGGTCGGGGTGCCGGTGGTCGGGGTGCCGGTGGTCGGGGTGCCGGTGGTCGGGGTGCCGGTGGTCGGGGTGCCGGTG
>JHVP01000006.1 GCA_000620205.1 Geodermatophilaceae bacterium URHA0031
CCGACACACCTCATGCACTGATGGGATGGGGCTACCGCGGTCGGTCTCTCCGGGGGCAGGCTGCGGGCCAAGGACACCGGGGTCGCGGCGGTCTGACTCCCACATTTGCTGACGCCCTCGGGCTGTCTGGAAGGTGACCCGTCGGCTGCTCCGGCCCCGGTGTCTGCGGCACGACCGGTCGGGCGGGGTGACTTCAGAGGAGCTTGTGCGACCAGGCCCACTCAGTGTCCTGTCCGCCGTCCCGGCCGTGCGTGCCGCACCTCTCATCCGCCCTGCAGCAGAAGAGGAACGGCGATGTCCAGGTTGGCAGAACGCCACGTCCGCGACCACCTCCGCGACCACCTCGAGCGCCCCGAATGGCCACCCGGTGCGGTGATCGGCGGAGTCGACACCCACAAGCACATCCACGTCGCGGCGGTCTGCGACCCCCTCGGCCGGGTCCTGGCCAGCGCCACCTTCCCCACCACCACCGCCGGGTTCAAGGCGCTGCTGCGGTTCCTTCGCTCCCACGGGCAGCTGGCCGCGGTCGGCATCGAGGGCACCGGCTGCTGGGGCGGTGGCCTGGCCCGCTGGCTGGCCGCCCGCGACGTGCACGTCGTCGAGGTCGACCGGCCCAACCGCCAAGCCCGCCGCCGACGCGGCAAGTCCGACACCATCGACGCCGAGGAAGCCGCCCGCGCCGTCGTGGCCGGCCGGGCCCGCACCGTGCCTAAGACCGGCACCGGGCCGGTGGAGATGGCCCGCCAGCTCCGGGTGGCCCGCCGCTCGGCGATCAAACAGCGCACCCAGGCCCTGCTGCAGCTCCAGGCCCTGGCCGACACCGCCCCCGACGACCTGCGCGACACCGTCAAGAAGCTGCGCTACGCCCAACTCATCGCCACCGCCGCCCGCTTCCGCCCCGGCGAGCTCACCACCCCGGCCGCGGCAGCCAAGTACGCGATGAGCGCCCTGGCCCGCCGCATCCAGCACCTCGACGCCGAGATCGAGGGCCTCGACGCCCACCTCAAGACGATCCTCACCGCCGCCCACCCCGGCCTGCTGGCCGCCCACGGAGTCGGCCCCGACACCGCCGGCGCGCTCCTGGTCGCTGCCGGGGACAACCCCGAACGACTGGTCACCGAACAGGCCTTCGCCGCGCTCTGCGGCGCCTCCCCCGTGCAGGCCTCCTCCGGCAACACCCACCGCCACCGACTCAACCGCGGCGGGGACCGCCAGGCCAACAGCGCGCTCTGGCGGATCGTCCTGGTCCGGATGAAGACCCACCCACCGACCCGGGACTACGTCACCCGCCGCACCGCCGAAGGCCTCGCGAAGCGCGACATCATGCGCTGCCTCAAGCGCTACGTCGCCCGCGAGATCTACCACCACATCAACCCGACGCCACCCGCGGTCACTCCCCTGCGACTGGTCTCGCCGATACCGGTGACCGCCGGGGAAACCGCCCTCAGCACCGCTTGACACAAGAGGAGCGTCACTTGGGGTTTGCCCGATTCGTGGTGACGAGTCCACGCACCTTGATGCGGACCCTGGCCTGCATGGGTACCCGACGAACCGACGACTACCGTGCTCGCCGACGAGAGCGGGAGCGTCAGCGTCGTCAACCGCAGCAGTGCGGCGTGGCTCCCCAGGGCCGCGCACGGGTCCAGGAGCCGGTAACCACTCCCGCGAGCGGCAGCACGCGGCGAGCCGCCGCCACGGCCTGCGGCTGGTGCAGCGGTCCGATCACACCGCGGGCGAGTGGACCGGTCCCGAAGTGGTGCTCGAACACTTGCCGGAAGCGTGCCTGGGAGCAGAAGCGCGCTGCAGCCTCTGGCGATCCGCAGTTGAAATCGTCGAGCGAGTAGTCACAGTGCCGACCCAGCAGCCTCCCCCGCTCCCCCGCCAGCTCGCCTGGGTGGATCTGCTCCGCGTGCTCACCCAGCAGTTGGACAGCAGCGCGGTCTACGACCGGCACCTGTTGGCCATCGCGGTCGCCCCGCAGGACGTCCTCCGCGCCGCCCAGCGGCGCAGCCGGGCAGCTCATCCGCCCGTTGGCCGATGGCAGTGGCCGCACCGCTCGGGGTGACAACGGGGTGACATCTCAGCAGTCCGCCCCCCGGGAGCGCCCAAAGCAATGTCACCCCAACGCCGCTGGCAGCAATCGAACGACACCAGCGCCTCTTACGCGATGACCGGCTCCACCCGTCGTCGTCTGAGGAGATGCCATGACCGTTCGTCTGCTGACCACCGAGGAGGTCGCCGGCCGCTTCCGCACCAGCCCGGCCACCGTCCGCTACTGGCGTCACGTCGGCATCGGCCCCACCGGCATCAAGGTCGGCCGTCGGGTGCTCTACGACGAGGCGGAGTGCGACCGGTGGTGGGAGACCAAGGTCGCGGCGTCGATGCATGGCACCCGCTGAGCCGATCGAGCCGGCACCGGACCACTACTGCCTGCGGAAGGCACTGTCAGCTGGGCTGCCATAGCTCGACCCGGCGGTCCTCCGAATCGGTGACCCAACCGAATCGACCGACACCGTCCAGGTCCTGGTCTCCTCGGCCACAACTGCGCCGCCAGCAACGTCTGTCCCTAAGGGCGCCAGGGCCGCGTCAAAGTCGTGCATTGGGCCTTCGGCCTGCGCGGTTGTCCAGGTTCATGCCGTGCGGAGTGCGTCGGTGATCGTGGTGGGGCTCCAGGCTGCTTGGCGTTGAGCGGCGGCGATGTTGGAGTGTCCGGCCAGGCGGGCGATGTTGGTGGCGGTGTTGCGTAGCGCGGCCATGAGTTGGGGTCCAGCGCCGAGCCGGATGCGGGAGGCGTCTTCACGCTGGGTGAC
The DNA here is from genome assembly GCA_000620205.1 of Geodermatophilaceae bacterium URHA0031. GTDB lineage: Bacteria > Actinomycetota > Actinomycetes > Mycobacteriales > Geodermatophilaceae > Modestobacter. Next base: position 2,811 of record JHVP01000006.1, read on the forward strand.
GTCACGGACGTGATGGACGCTGTTCTCGATGGCCCAGTGACCCTGCAGCCAGGCGGCCAGCAGTCGGGCGTCGGCGGCGCGGTAGTCCAGGGAGGTGACCGCGTAGACGATCTCGACCGACGGTTTGCCGGCGCCGACGCGCCGCCGGCGGACGACCTTGATCGCCCGGCGGGCGTGCGGAAACAGATGCTGGATGTCGGTGCCGTCCAGACCGATCACCTTGACCGAGCGAGACTCGGTGCGGCCGTGGCCTCGTCCGCGACGCCGGGTTGCCGGGCGCCTGGCCCCACGGCAGCCGTCGCAGCGCCCGGCGCAGCAGCGGCCGGTTGCTCTTGACCGTGAACAAATAGTGTCCGCTGCGCACGGCCAAAAGCTTGGTGTGGACCCCGCTGGCAGTGCAGCGCATCGGCGGTGACCAGCACGTCGGTCAGGCTCGGCAGGGTGGCCAGAGCGGCTGTGAACGCGGCGATCTCGTCCCCGGCCACGACCGCGGCCTGGGTGAGGACCAACCGGTGGGCGTGGTCGAAGACGCACACCAGCTTGGCCCGCTGACCGTCGGCGTCCCTCGATCCGCGCAGCGTCTTGCCGTCCACGGCCAGTACCGTTCGGCGCTCGGCCGCCGGCGTCCTCGCCGGCCGCTGAGCACGGGCGCGCGCCTGCCCGCCGGTCACCCAGACAGTCAGTGCCGCCTCCACCAAGGTGATGTCGACCGCGGCCGGGACCCGACGGAACGTCGCCGCCGACGGCGCTGGGCCACACACGCCCAGCGCCTGCGGGGCGGACGCGGCCCACTGCGCGATGGCGACCCATGAGGACGCACCGGCCATCACCGCCTGCAGCGCGAGCAGCAGCACCGACTGCAGGCCGTGACGGCGACCCCGACGCCGACGCGGGTCCGGGATCGTCGCCAGCGCCTGGACCAGACGGATCGAGTCGCCGGCCGACAGCGGCCCCAGGGCGGTCTGCGAGGCCGGCAGCAGTGCAGACAGAAGGGATGCAGACGCGGGCATGGGTCATCTCGCTGGTGGTCGACGGCGTAGAGAACCTCAGACCACCACACGGCCCATGCCCGCCCTCATTCGCCCAGCTCAGACCGCCAACTGAACGACTTTGACGCGGCCCTGGCCCGCTAGCGATCTACTCACAGCCTCTTCGAGTCGATACTCTGGTCAGATGCCGTCCCAGCGGCCATACTCTCGCCGACGTGCCGTAACTGTGACTGGCGCAGTCGCGCTGACTATGATTGCGCTGGCTCCCATCTACCTCGTGTGGTTGTCCATAGCGGGAACCGGAAGAGATAACCCACCTGGCACATCTCTCGGCTGGAAGGTTGAGCAATTGCGCGGGCCGTACTCTGGCCTCGCTCGCGAGGCCGTCAACGTTCTTCAGCGTCCCGTCGCATCAGATTCCCTTTTTTGCATGATATTGCACGTGCAAGACATCAAGCCCAGTGATTCGCTGCTCTCGACCGTCGTGTTCGTGAGCCCCGGTCGATCCATGCAGGAAGCAATACAAGCCAAGGTAGCCAGTGGGGCATACTCCATCAGTGACGCATTTGAACTCAACTTCGGCAACAACCTAGGTGCAAGCGACGTTTCGCTACAAATCCCCGTGCAAGACATGCTTAGGGATTCTGCCCAATACGACCAGTGCTCTGGATACGCGGTTGGGAGAACATGGAGCGGGCGCGCAGATCTCCCAATATTGGGTCAGCCTCGACGCTACCCAGCTGACGATTATGAGCTCCTAACGAGCGTTGAGATACACAGTCCAGAAGACAGTCCGCAGAGCCTGGAAGATTGCTGCCCTTTAGACCTTCGAGTCGGATCGCTCAACGAGGACTTGCGGGTTGAACTGTCGAGGTCTCCGGAGGACTCCTTCCTCCCCCTGTGGATGCGCGTGCAAAGAACAACGCGAATCGAGATGTACAGCTATGTATTGGCATTCATCCCCGCAGGTCTAATGGCACTTTTGGTCGCACAGTTGATACGCGCCACTGGAGTAAGTGGCGGCCTACGTCTGCATGAAGTAACGTTCGGCGTTTCCGCCATCACGCTTTCGATTCTCCCCTCAGGCAGGTGCTCGTTCCGAGTGCAATACGCAGCCTAACTGCTATAGACGTGATCTTTGGGTTCGAGGTCGTCATGCTTTTCCTGGTCGTTCTGTGGTGCACCGTCCTACTTCGAGACCCCGGCGGGCTCTCTTCGGCTAGCCCTACGTCGACCGCTGGTGTTGTTCATCCAGATGGGGCTTCGGACATCCCCTCTACGGGCGTCTCCGGTGACGTTGGACGTTACGGCGACAACGGCAGCCCCGCGAGCCGCCCCTTGGCGAGAAGATTGCCCGCACCTCGCCGAGCCGCTCGAAAAGCGAAACCAAAAATTGCGGGCAGCCGCGCTCGTCGTTCTGGACCGAGGGGGGGTATGCCTCGTTCCTAAGACTGCCACGGAAACCTCAGAAGAAATACCACGAGCCGTCGGGGTGGGCTCTCTGGTTCCACCGCTGACCCTGGAGCCGGCGCCGGGAACTACGGAATGGGACGCGTGGCTCCGTGTTCGGTGTGGCGGCGACTCCAGCTTAGACAGTGAGCCTTTCCCGGTAGCGGTTGATCGGCCGGTCAGGGGCGACACGCCGAGGGCCGGGAGATGACCGCAACGAGGGCAGGACCTCGGTAGGAGAGACGTCTTCTCACGGATGTCTGCCCACCGAGGTCCTGCATGTCTGATCCTGTCACCTACACCGCTGTCCTCCCGGTCCCCGAGGAGACCGTGCAGTTCGTGTCGGCGCTGCTGGCCACCGAACGGCGCCGCCGCGCTACCCGCTCCAATCGGCGGGCGCTGGGCTGCTATCGCCAGGCCGTGCTGGTCTTGCGTTGGTTTCTCGACGGCACCCGGCTGGCTCAGTTGGCCGCGGACAACCGGATCGGCCGCTCCACTGCCTACCGTTACCTGCACGAAGCCATCGACGTGCTCGCCGCAGCCGCGCCCGGGCTACGCGGAGCACTGCTGGCCGCCCGCGCCGCGGGCCATCCGCACGTGACGGTGGACGGCACGCTGATCCGCACCGACCGCTGCCAGGTCGCCGGACCAACCCCCCGCACCGACCGGCCCGCGCGCCGGGTAGATCTGTGGTGGTCGGGCAAACACGCCGCCCACGGCGGCAACGTGCAGGTCATCGCCGCTCCCGACGGCTGGCCGATCTGGACCTCGAGCGTGCGGCCCGGCCGCGAGCACGACACCACCGCACTGCGCGCCCACACCGAGGCGCTGCCGCTGCTGGCCGAGTGGACCGACGACACGCACGCCGTGCTGGCCGACCTGGGCTACGACGGCGAACGTGCCGCGCTGACCACCCCGATCAAGACCACCGCCGGGCGCCGGCTGACCGACGATGAGCGCACCATCAACCTGCTGCACGCGGCCACCCGCGGCCCGGCCGAACGCGGCAACTCGCTGCTCAAGACCACCTTCAAGGCGCTGCGCCGGGTCAGCCTGTGCCCCTGGCGCATCGGCGCGATCACCTCCGCCACCCTCGTCCTGCTCCACCACGCACACGACCGCACCACATGATCAACGGGCCAGCGGCGCCGTTACCGGGAAAGGCTCATTGTCCGGAGATCGTCCGGAGATTGTCCCAGCACCATGAGCGCCGCGGACCCGGAGGGCAGGGTGCTCTGGCGTCGAGCGGGATGAGTCCGTCGGCGTGGGAGGTGGCATCCGAAGCCACTGACGCCTGCTCCACCACCGCCGGGGACGTCACCCGGGGAAGACCCACGGCGCGCTCCCGAACGGGGCGCCCGTGCGCTTCCCGCACCGCCGGCAGATCTTGTCGTCCGGACCTGAGGGCCGCTCGCCGTCCGGGTGTCGCTGGACGTAGGAGTGGAGCCCAAACCGGCATCGCAGTGGCTTCCGAGTCACGCGCCGACGCTGGGAGTCGCCGATCCCGCCGAGAAGGGAAGCACGACCCAACGCGCCAGGACCTTCTCCCCTCAATCGCCCTGAGTGGGCCGCTTAGGGTGCCCCCTGACCTGCCCGACCTGAGGCAGCGGGGCGAACGTTGGAGGTCGGTACTCGTCAGCCTCGATCGGGTCGCCTGCCCACCGGTAGGCGAGCCGATCATCGGCCGAGCACGCGGGCGGCCTCGGCGCTGACCACCTGGCGGCCGAAGTAGACGTCCAGGGTCATCGAGGGGTTGGCGTGGCCGAGCTGGTCGGCCACCTGCCTCGGGGTGAAGCCAGCCTCGTCGAGCCGGGTCGCGACGGTCTTGCGGAAGGTGTGCGACGTGACCCACGACCACGGGCCCTCGGTGCAGCGGACCGGACGACCGGCCGACGTCCTGCTCGTCACCGGCTGGAAGCCGGTCCCGTCGCAGGCCTCGCAGTCGAAGGAGTCCAGCAGCTGACGCAGGTCCCCGGAGACACTGTTCGGGTCGCGCAGCGTGCCGGCGAACGGTGCCGGGAACACCAGCTCGGTGTCCGGCCGATGGGGTGACGTAAGCCGACGGCGCACCATGTCTACCGCGAACGCTGGCACCGCGATGATCCGCCAGCCGGCGGCGGTCTTGGTCCGCGGCTGCACGACCATCCCCCGCTGGGGCACGCGAACCACAGTGCCGTTGACCTCCCAGGTGCCGGCGTCCAGGTCCACCAGCGACCGGCCGCCAGCCGGCCCGGCGTTCACCGCCAGCGCCTCGCCGATCCGGGCGCCAGTGGCGAGCATCCAATCGACGACGTCGGCGAGGTCGAGCTCGGCGGCGCGCGGGCTGGAATGGAACAGCTCGACCAGCCGCCCGGTCTCCGCCACGGTGAGTGCGCGTGGCGCCTTCCGCGCACTGGAGTTGAGCCGGGTGGCTGCGTCGCGCACCGGGTTGGCCATCACGGCGCCGGCAGCGATGGCCATGGCGAACATCCCGGACAGGCACGCCCGAGCCGTCTTGGCCGCACCGGGGCCACTGGTCGAGGCGATCGTGGCCAGCGCCCGGCTGACGGTGCCGGGCGTCACCTCGCGCAGGTACAGCCGCCCCAGGGTCGGGATGACCTGGGCGCGCACGGTCGATCGGTAGGTCCGTTCGGTGCCGGTCGACCAGCCGTGGTCCGCGGCCAGCCAAGCGTCCGCCAACGCCGACACCCGGGTGCCGGCGGTCAGTGCGCCGGTCCCACCGGGCGCGCGGCGGACGGTCAGCTCCGTCTTCAACGCCCGCTCGGCGGCGGCCCGGGAGGCGGCGGTCTTGGAGACCAGCCGCACCTCGCCGTCCCAGTCGCGGAACTTCACCCGGGCCTTGACCCGGCCGTTGGGCATGGTCGCGAACAAGATCGTGCCGCTGGTGCCCAGCGGCAGCGGTGGACGGCCCACGGGCACCCCCGGCCCTCGATACTGAGTGCCTAAAGAGTGCCAGGGTGCCCGTACCGTGGGAAGAGAGAAGGCCCCGACCGGCGTCTCCGCTGGTCAGGGCCTTGGCTTGCTCCCCCGATAGGACTTGAACCTATAACCCTGCGATTAACAGTCGCATGCTCTGCCAATTGAGCTACGGGGGATCGGCGGGCCGTGGCCCGCGCGCTCATAGAGGTTACCCCACCACCGGAGAGCTCTCGGCGGGGGGCACTCGGCGAGTCGGATCGGGCCCCGGCCGGTAGCGTGATCATTCCCCCGAACCCAGGAGGTCCCTCGTGGCCAAGCTGTCCTTCATCGCCGGCTTCGGCGCCGGTTACGTGCTCGGCGCCCGGGCGGGCCGCGAGCGCTACGAGCAGATCCGCCGCGCTTACCAGCACGCCAAGGACGACCCGCGCCTGCAGAGCGCCGCGGGCATGGCCCAGGCCCGCGCCGATGCCGCCGTCAGCTCCGTGAAGAACCGCATCGGGAACGAGACCGGCAGCCGCTGAGGCCCGGCCCCACCCGTTCAGCGGGTGGGGTCGTCGGCGGCGACCGCCGCGGCCAGCCGCTCCCGCGCGACCTCTCGGGCAACCGGATCGTCCCGGTCCGCATCGTCGTCGAACACGACGGTCCACTCCCGGGCCGCCTGGCCGGGCACCCGCCGGGCCACCAGCAGCACCGCTCCCCCGGTGGGCAGCGGGTGCCGTTGGCTGGTGACCACCGTGAGGTCCACCCGCTTCTTCAGCACCGCCGGCAGGTCCCCGGCCTCGCGGAGCACGTGCCGCTGAGGCGCCAGCCGTGCCTGGACACCCGGCTCGACCTCGGTCAGCGGCGTCACGGTAAACGTGCCACCGATGCCGGCGGCGTTCCAGCGGGCGGTGCCGATCTGATGCCACGGCAGCACCGGCACCTCGGCGGCTGCGCTCAGGTCCAGCTCGGCCGGGACGACGCGCAGCCCCCGGGACGTCGCCACGGTCCAGCCGCCGTCCACCCGCTCCCCCCAGGCCAGCACCCGCTCGTCAGCGTCGGCTGCCACGACCGCCCGGACCTGCTCCGGTGGCCGGGTGAACCGGGCGCGGACCCGCTCGACGAGGCTCACAGCCCACCGGCCGCCCGCGCCCGCAGCGACCGGGCCAGCTGCTCCAGGTCGATGAGCTTCTTGAACGCCTTCATGTACTCGTCCTGGGCCTCGACCGGGTTGGTGCGCTGAAGCTTGCCCTTCACGGCCACCACCTCGCGGTCGGTCGCCATCAGCTGCAGCCGGGCCATCAACGCGTTGACGTAGCCGGGGTCGTTCTCCCCGACGCTGTGCATCGGCTCCACCGCCAAGGCGGTCAGCATCGCCTTCGCCGAGTCCCGGTCGACGTGCGCCGAGACCTCCTCCAGCCAGGCCGGCCCGGACGTCGTCGCGCCGGCCGCTCCCCCGGCTCCGGCGACCGCGGCCGCCACCGCGGCGTAGTCCGGGTCGGTGTAGGAGCTCGGCGCCACGGCGTCGAAGTCCGGTCCGGCGATCTCAGGGCACTGCAGCGCCGCCTTGACGGCCTCTCGCTCGACCTCGAGCGCGGCGTCCTCCGGTGAGCGCTGCGGTGTCCGCGGTCGGGACCGGGGCCGTTCCTGCCCGCTCTCGCCGGAGAGCTGGCGGACCCGGGCGACGACGTCGGTCTCGTCGGGCAGGCCGAGCAGGCCGGCCAAGCGGCGGGCGTAGGCGGGGCGGAGCGCGTGGTCCTTGATCTGGGCCAGCAGCGGGGCGGTCTTGTCCAGGGCGGCCACCCGGCCCTCGACGGTGTCCAGGTCGTAGCCGTCCAGCGTCGTCCGCAACACGAACTCGATCAGCGGGGTCCGCCGGGCGATCAGGTCGCGCACGGCGGCGTCCCCGTGCGCCTGGCGTAGCTCGCAGGGGTCGCGCCCGTCCTGCTCGACTGCGACGAAGGTCTGCGCGACGAAGCGCTGGTCCTCCTTGAAGGACTTCATCGCCGCCGCCTGACCGGCCGCGTCACCGTCGAAGGTGTAGATCACCTCACCGCGGAACTCGTCCTGGTCCATCAGCAGCCGGCGGAGCACGTTGATGTGCTCGGCGCCGAACGCGGTGCCGCAGGAGGCGACGGCGGTGGTCACGCCGGCCACGTGGCAGGCCATCACGTCGGTGTAGCCCTCGACGACGACCGCCTGGTGGCTGCGGGCGATGTCCCGCTTCGCCCGCTCCACGCCGTAGAGGACGGTGCTCTTCTTGTACAGCGGCGTCTCGGGGGTGTTCAGGTACTTGGGGCCCTGGTCGTCGTCCATCAGCCTGCGGGCGCCGAATCCGATGACGTCGCCGGTCAGGTCGCGGATCGGCCAGATGAGCCGGCGGTGGAACCGGTCGATCAGCGTGCCCCGGGAGGACTCCTTTGCCAACCCGCCGGTGACCAGTTCCTCCTGGGTGTAGCCCAGGCCGCGCAGGTGCCGGGTCAGCGCGTCCCAGCCGCCAGGGGCGTAGCCGCAGCCGAAGTCCAGTGCGACCTGCCGGTCGAAGCCGCGCTCGGCGAGGAACGTGCGCGCCGGCGCGGCATCCGGGGTCATCAGCTGGGCGGCGTAGAACTCCGCGGCCGCGGTGTTCGCCGCGACCAGCCGGGCCCGCTGGCCGGCCTGCGCGCGGCTCGGCCCGGCGGTGGCCCGGCCGCCGTCGTCCTCGTACTGCAGCTGCACCCCGGTGCGGCCGGCGAGCAGCTCGACCGCCTCGGTGAAGGACAGGTGGTCGATCTTCTGGATGAAGGCGATGACGTCGCCGCCTTCCCCGCAACCGAAGCAGTTCCCGGTGAGGAGGTTGTCCTCGAGCGTGAAGGCGTGGGTCCCCGGGACCTCCGCGCAGAAGACCTCCTCCACCCGGTCGCTCCACTCCACCGACTGCACGACCCAGTTCTTGCGCTCGTACTTCTTGTCGTTCGCGAGGTACCGCTCACGGTGCCGGTCGATCAGGAAGAACGACTCGGGAAGCCCCTTGGTCATGAAGCGCACGTTGTAGATGTCGCTCGGGACGCCGTCGATGCCCACGCGGTTCTGCTTGGCGATGCCGAAGGTGCCGATCCCCAACCGCGTGCAGAGCCGGCGCACGTACTCCAGGTTGTCGACGTCCGCGGAGTTGAGGATCGCGTCGCCGTCCTCAGCGACGCAGCCGTCCGCCGCGAAGTACCCGGCGAGCCAACCGAGCAGGTACGAGGTGTCCTCGTCGAGTGACGGGCGCTCGTCCTTGAAGTAGGCGGGGAGCCCGTAGTAGCGCGTTCCGCGCTCCTCGGTCCAGCTGCGGCAGCCCTCGAAGTACCGCGCCAGCTGGGCGTCCTTCTCCCCGTACAGGACGGCGATGGACCCGGCACCGGCCCGGGTCCCGTCGCCGTAGACGAGCCCGCGGGCGATGCCGAACGGCGAGGGTCGGGTCGCCGGGTTCAGCACTCGCGTCGCGGGGAACGAGTGCGACAGCCGGTCGCCGGGCTGGAGGTCCTTGGTCAGCTTCTCGCGGCGGTGCTGCCGCAGCGCCCCGGACGGGACGAACCAGCGGTGCTCGTCCGTCGCGTGGACGACCTTGGTCCGGCCGTTGCGGGTGAGCGTCATGCGCATCAGCCGCTGGACGCCGTAGCTCTTGAACGGCGCCTCGACCCAGCCGCCGTCCCCGTTGAGGACGCGCACCGTCCTGCCTGCCAGCTCCCGGATCGGGATGGTCCCGTCCTCGGTGAGCACGCCGGTCTCGCCCGCGAGGCAATGGAACAGGTTTCGCGACGGGGTGACGTTGAACGACGGGGACTTCTCGTCGTGGAACGGGCACAGCCCCTTGAGGCTGCCGCCGCCGGCGCGCTTGAGCTGCAGGTGCTCGCCGATGATCTCGTCGATCTTGGACCGCTCGCGGACCAGCGCGATGTCCGCGGCGCGGATCCGCCCCCGGCCGGCCATCAGGCGGCCGCCGTTGCGGCGGAACGCCGGCCGAGCACGAGCTCGAACCAGAGCAGGAAGACCGCGTGGTCCAACGGCAGGTCGCCCTGCACCGTCAGCGTCGGCCGTTGCGCCCACCCATTGCTCCCGCTCTCGGCCAGCGGCCGGCCCCCCGCGGTGTAGCGGTGGGTGCCCTTCCACCGGGAGGCGGTCGCGGCGTCCACCGCCGTCCCGTCGAGCTCCAGCGTCCAGCTCCCCTTCCAGTACGAGACCTGGTGGGCCCGCAGCCGGACGGCGTCCTCCGGGTCGGCCGCCCACCGGCCGACCAGCTCACGCCCGCCCTGGCGACGGAACACCCACGACCGCTCCCCCACCTCGGCCGTGGCCGCCTCCTTCCAGTTCGAGGCGTGCAACGTGGCCACCACGGCACCGTCCGAGAGCACCGGGATGGTGCCCTTCCCGGTGCCGTACGACCCGCTCTTGCCCAGCTCCAGCACGATGTCCTTCCTCAGCCTCAGCCGATGCCCGGGGCGCCGGCGACGCTCTCGCCGGTCACGCGGTAGAGCAGGTATGCAGCCGTCTCCCGCAGGATGTACCTGAACTGCGTGGTGCGCGTCTGCACCGCGGGGCCCTGCCGGGTCGGCGAGCTGCTGGCGTCGATGCCGGCGTCCTCGGCCATCCGCTCCGCGCGCATCGCGTGCCAGGGGTCGGTGACCAGGACGGCGGTGTCCCAGCCCCGGTCGTCGAACTGCGCCGCCACCGCCCGCATGCTCTCCAAGGTGTCCGCGCCCTCCTGCACCGCCAGCAGCGCGTCGTCGGGGACGCCGGCGTCGGCCAGGTACTCCCGGCCCGCCTCGGCCTCGGAGAACTGGTCACCGGTCGCCTTGCCGCCGACGGTGACGATCACCGGCGCGACGCCGTCCTCGTAGAGGTCCAGTGCGTGCTCGAGCCGGGCCTCGAAGATCGACGACGGGACGCCGTTGTACTGCGCGGACCCGAGCACCACGATCGCGTCGGAGCTGGGCCGGGCGTCCTTGCGCGCCGTCCACCAGATGCCGAGGGCCGTGGCCGCGACGAGCAGCAGGACCGCGGCCACCGCTGCGCCGATCACCCGGACGACCAGCCGCCCCGCCCCCACTCCCACGCGTCATGGGTACCACGCGGCACCGACGCCGGTGCGACGCCTGGGGACGGCGAGCCGTCAGCCCCCGGCAGTGGTGCCACAGACCTTGGTGCCGCCCTCGGGGACGACGGTCAGCTCGGTCGTCGTGGTGCTCCCGCCGTCGTCCCAGCGGACCTGGACGTAGCGGACCGGCTCGTCGTCGATGCGCTCACCGCGGGAGCCGGTGATCGTCGGGGTGCCGGGGTGCAGGTAGTCACCGGCGAGCTGGTCGGGGGTGATCCGGCCGCGCTCGGAGTCGCAGATCAGCCCGTAGGCGGTCTCGATGTCGTCCGCGGCCAGCGCCTTGGTGAACACCCCGGCCACCTCCTCGGCCTGGTCGGCGGCGGTGCCCTTGAACAGGACCATGCCGCCGACCATCAGCACCGCGATGAGCACCGTGGCGCTGAGCAGCGCGATGAGCGTGCCGTTGCGGTTCCGCGGGGTGCCGGTGTGCAGCGGCATCGGGTCGTCGTCGTAGAGGAACGGGCCCTGCGTCATGGCTCGACTCCGGTCCCGCTCCGCTCCTCGGTCGCTGGCGCTCCCTGCGATGCTCCCTCGACCGTCGCCGTCGCCGGCGTCATCCGCCACCCACCAGCATCTCGGCCCCGGCGGGCGGGCGGGGGTCGTCCCGGTCGGCCAGCCAGCCCTCGGGCAGCGCGACGGGCCGCGGCGGGCTGGTGCGCCCGCGCGGGGCACCGAGCACGGCCTCGGGGTAGGGCTGGTCGGGGATCCGGTCCAGCAGCTCGGCGAGCTCGTCGAGCCCGGACACCATCGCCAGCGCGCGCCGCACGTCCGACCCGACCGAGAAGCCCTTGAGGTACCAGGCCACGTGTTTGCGGAAGTCGGTGCAGCCGTGCAGCTCGCCCTGGTCGGCGGCCAGCAGCGTGGCGTGCCGGTGCATCACCGCGGCCACCTCGCGGAAGCCGGGCAGCGTGCGGCGCGGGGACCCGGCGAAGGCGGCGGCGAGGTCGCCGAACAGCCACGGCCGGCCCAGGCAGCCCCGGCCGACGACGACGCCCGCGCAGCCGGTCTCGGCCACCATCCGCAGCGCGTCGTCGGCCTCCCACAGGTCGCCGTTGCCGAGGACCGGGATGTCGACGGTGTCCACCAACCGGGCGATGGGTGCCCAGTCGGCGGTGCCGCTGTACAGCTGGTCGGCGGTGCGGCCGTGCAGCGTGATCGCGGCGGCGCCCTCGTCCTGGGCGATCCGGCCGGCGTCGAGGTAGGTGACGTGCTCGGGATCGATGCCGATCCGGGTCTTCACCGTCACCGGGACGTCGCCGGCGGCCCGGACCGCGGCCCGCACGATGTCGCGGAAGAGGATCCTCCGCCAGGGGAGAGCCGAGCCGCCGCCCTTGCGGGTCACCTTGGGCACCGGGCAGCCGAAGTTCAGGTCGATGTGCGCCGGGCGGGTGCCGGCCACGTTCTCCTCGACCAGCATCTGCACCGCGCGACCGACGGTGGCCGGGTCGACGCCGTAGAGCTGCACGCTGAACGCGTCGACCTCACCGGGGGCGGCCTGGACCATCTGCAGCGTCTTGACGTTGCGCTCGACCAGCGCCCGGGTCGTGATCATCTCGCAGACGTACAGGCCGGCACCGAACTCCCGGCACAGCGTCCGGAACGCCGGGTTGGTGATGCCGGCCATCGGCGCGAGGACGACGGCCGGGTCGACGGTCAGCCCGCCGAGCTGCAGCGGCGGCAGCGCCGTCGCGCGCTCGAGTGTGCTGGTCACCCGTCCAGAGTAGGTGGCCCCGCCGTGCGACCGGGCTCACGTCGCTGACCCGGTCGTCGCGCGCCACCCCCGCCGTCCGGCCCGGCTCCACCCGGGTGAGGCGAGCTGGAGCCGGGTGCGCACGAGGCTCAACCCCTGCGGACGCGGGTTGACCCGGTAGCAGGCGGGACCCCGGCGCGACGCTGCTGATCCCCACCCGGCCGGCGGGTCCACAGGTGCGCAGCAGGCCTCCGCCGGCGGGCGCTGCGACCACACGCTCGCAGCATGACCCGAACCGCCCCGGTACCCCTGGCCGTCGACGAACCGGGGCGACGTCGGCTCGGCCTTTTCACGACGGCGGACCTCACCGCCGCGGGGGTCACCAAGGCCGAGGTGGCGAGCTCGGTGCGCACGGGCGCGTGGGTCCGGCTGCGGCCCGGCGTCCTCATCACCGCAGCGGACCTGCAGGAGGTCACCCGGACGGGACGGCGGCCGGGGCTCGACGCCCTCGCCGTCACCACGAGCCTAGCCCGCCCGTCGGCGGTGCTCAGCGGGGCGTCGGCGGCCTGGGTCTGGGGGCTGCCGAGGCCACGGTCAGCTGCCAGCACGGTGCAGCTGACCGATCCGCACCGCTGGCGTCGCGGTCAGGGGTGGTCGATGACCCGGGCGCCCCTGCCGGACGACGAGGTGACCCGACGCGGCGCCTATCCGGTGACGACTGCGGCGCGGACGCTCGTCGACGTCGCCCGGTCCTGGTCGGAGGTGCCCGCCGTCGCGGCGGTCGATGCAGCACTGCTGCGCGGTGTGGTCACCCGCCGGGAACTCGAGGATGTCCTGGACCGGCAGTGGTGCGTCCCCGGCGTACCCCGGGCGGTGCGCGCGGTCGCGCTGGCCGACGGCCGGGCGGAGTCGTGGCTGGAGACCCACGGTCGGCTCGTCTTCGCCGCCCTCGGACTACCGCCGTTCGTCCCGCAGGTGGAGATCCGGGTCGACGGTCGCCTGGTCAAGGTCGTCGACGGCTGGTACCCCGACGCCGCACTGGCCGTCGAGTTCGACGGCCAGGTCAAGTACCGGAGACCTGCCTTCGGACGGACTCCCGAGGAGGAGCTCTGGCGGGAGAAGCGGGACGAGGACCTGCTGCGGTCGCTGGGGGTGCAGTTCGTCCGGGTCGCCGCCGCGGACCTGGCAGGTGGTCGTCAGGCGCTCGACCGGCAGGTGCGGCGCTCGCTCGCGCGCCCGGCACCCGTCGTCCGGGAGTTCACCGAGGTACCCCGGCCGGCAGGTCGGGTGCGGACCGAAGACACCGGCGACGACGGCTGGTTGGCGCGGACCGACGACCGGGTGGGCGTGTCCGCCGGCGGCTCGTCCCGTCCGGGTTGAGCCGGACGCGGACGGGTCGAGCCGCCGGCGCAGGCGGCTCAACCCGTCCGGGCGGGGGTCGACCCGGGTGAGCCGAGGCACGGACCTCAGCGGCCCAGCAGCCAGCCGCTCTCCTCGGCCAGCCGCACGGCCTCGGCGCGGGTGCGGGCCCCGGTCTTGCCGATCGCCGCGGACAGGTGGTTGCGCACGGTGCCCTCGGCCAGGTGCAGCACCCGGGCGAGGTCCGCGACGGTGCCGCCGTCCCGGGCCGCGCGGAGCACCTCGGCCTCCCGCGCGGACAGCGGGCTGGCCCCGCTGACCAGGCTCTCCTCGGCCAGCGCCGGGTCCACGGCACGCAGCCCGGAGTGCACCCGGCGGACGGCGTCGGCGAGCTGCCGGGCGGGGGTGTCCTTGACGACGAAGCCGCTGGCCCCCACCTCGAGCGCGCGCCGCAGGTACCCCGGCCGGCCGAAGGTGGTCACGATCAGCACCCGGCAGCTGGGCAGCGCCCGGCGCAGCGCAGCGGTCGCGGCGATGCCGTCCAGGCCGGGCATCTCGACGTCGAGCAGCGCGACGTCGGCCCGGTGCTCGGTCGCCGCCGGGACCACCTCGTCACCCCGGCCGACCTCGGCCACCACCTGCAGGTCGGGCTCCAGGTCCAGCAGGGCGGCGAGCGCACCGCGGACCAGCGCCTGGTCGTCGGCCAGCAGCAACCGGATCACGCGACGCGCACCCTCAGCAGGAAGCCGCCCTCGGGGGAGGTCCCGGTCTCCAGCCGGTACCCGGCCGACTCTGCGCGCTCGCCCAGCCCGGCGAGCCCGGAGCCGCCGGTCGAGGGCCCCGGTCCCCGGCCGTCGTCGCACACCTCGACACAGGTGGCGCTCAGCCGGACGCCGCACCAGCGGGCGCCGGAGTGCCGGACGACGTTCGTGACCCCCTCCCGCACCACCCAGGCGAACAGCTCGCGGGCGGCCGCCGGCACCTCGTCGGTGGCGATCGGCAGGTCGGCGGTGATGCCGGCCGACTCCAGCGCCTGCCGGGCCTCGGCCAGCTCACCCGGCAGCGAGACGGTCCGGGTGCCGGCCGCGGTGGCCCGGACGTCGGCCAGCGCCACCCGCGCCAGCGCCTCGACGTCACCGACCTCGGCCCGCACCCGGTCCAGCCGCGGATCAGGGCCGAGGGCCTCCAGCAGCCGGCCGGCCAGCTCGGTCTTCACCGTGATGACGGTGAGCGAGTGGCCGAGGATGTCGTGCACGTCCCGGGCCAGCCGCGCCCGCTCCTTGGCCACCGCCAGTTCGACGAGTTGTTCGCGGGCGCGCAGCAGCTCGCTGTTGCGGGCGATCACCTGCCCGACGCCGAAGGCGGCGAACGAGCCGAGCAGCATGGAGAAGACCAGCTCGTCCTGGTGGACCCAGTGCGGCAGCACCCGCGGCAGCACCAGGATCGCGGCGGCGAGCAGGCCGACCACGACCAGCGCCCGCTGCACCGGCAGCGACATCATCGCGATGACCGCCAGGTAGACGGTGCCGGCCAGGACGTCCTCGTGGGCGGCCGGCGCGGCGAGGGCCAGCAGCACCACCCCCGCGCTGAGCGCCCGGAACACCCGGCCGTAGGACAGCGGCCCACCGGCCAGCCGCATCGCCCGCCAGGTGATGAAGAACCAGGCGAACACCCCGGCGAAGGCCAGCGTGCTGACCACGCCCAGCACCCGCCAGAACGGGTACGGGTCGTCCCAGACCGCCACCAGCGGGTACCAGAGGTACACCAGCCAGATGCAGGAGAAGACCCAGCCGAACCTCCCCGGCTGCCGGACGACGGGGCCCCCGTCGTCCGGCAGCGTCGCGTCGAGCGCGGCGGTCAGCACCGACCGCGCCCCGGGTCCGTGGTGCTCTGTCGTGGTCACGCCCGTCACCTCCGGTGCGCCAGTGTGCGTCCGCGGCCGCGTGGTGCCCAGCACCGTCACACCCGGGCGGTGTCCCGGCGGAACCGCCAGACCGCGCCGGCCGCGAACAGCGCCGTCCAGACGACGACGTTGGCGATCGCCCCGGCGTCCACCCCGGTGCCCAGCAGCGCCGACCGGGCCAGCACCCCCACGCCGTAGGCCGGCGTGTAGGAGGCGAGGTCCTGCAGGGTCTGGCTGAGCTGGTCCAGCGGCACGAAGATCCCGCCCATCAGGGCGAGCAGGGCCAGTGCCGGGCCGAGCAGCTGCATCACGTTCTCCGACGGCACCAGGTAGCCGATGAACAACCCGAACGCGGCGAAGACGACGGCGCCCAGCCACGCCACCAGGCCGCTCACCACCCACACCCAGCCGGGCATGTCGGCGGCGCCGGTCAGCAGCCCGACGGCGAAGACGACCGCCACCGACATCGCGCCCACCACCATCGCGGTGAGCACCTTGGTGAGCATGTAGGCGACCGGGTTCAGCGGGGTGAGCCGCAGCTGCCGCGACCAGCCCAGCGCCCGCTCGACGGCCACCGAGGCGCCGGCGCTGGTGTTGGCCAGCATCGACCCGTAGACGGCGAAGCTGATCACCAGGTAGGCCGAGACGTTGCCGCGGCCGACGCTGTCGGTGCGGTAGGCGTCGCTCAGACCGCCGAAGAGCAGGTAGAAGGCCGGCGGCATGACCAGCGTGAAGACCATCGTCCGGCGGTTGCGGAGCAGCCGGCGCACCTCCAGCCGCAGGAAGGTGAGGCTGAAGCCGCCCAGCGGCGGGACGCGGCGCTCGGTGGCGGGCAGGACGGCGGTGGTCATCGCGAGGCTCCGAGGGTGGTGGGCGGGGTGGTCAGGGCGAGGAAGGCGTCCTCCAGGCCGCGGGAGGTGACCTGCAGGTCGTGCGCCGTGGTGGCGGTGAGCAGGTACCGGGCGACGACGTCGGAGTCACGGGTGCGCACCAGCACGGTGTCCCCGCGCAGCTCGACGTCCTCCACGCCGTCCAGCCCGTACAGCTCGGCGGCCTGCGCGGGGGCGACGTCGGTCCAGGTGGCGCTGACCAGCCGGCCGGCCGACATCGCCTTGATCTCCGCGGCGGTGCCGTCGGCGACCACCCGCCCACCGCTGACCAGGACGATCCGGTCGGCGTAGGCGTCGGCCTCGTCGAGGTAGTGGGTGGCGAACAGCACCGTGCGGCCCTGCTCAGCGTCGGCCCGGATGGCCCCCCAGAACTCCCGTCGTCCTTCGACGTCCATGCCGGTGGTCGGCTCGTCCAGGACGATCAGCTCGGGCTCGGGCAGCAGCGCCATGGCGAACCGGAGCCGCTGCTGCTGCCCGCCGGAGCACTTGCCCACCCGCCGGCCGGCGATGTCGGCCAGGCCGGCCCGGTCCAGCACCTCGGCGACCGGACGGGTGTGCGCGAACAGCGCGGCGGTGAGCTCGACGGTCTCCCCCACCGTGAGGTCCTTGAGCAGCCCGCCGGACTGCATCACCGCGGTGACCAGGCCCTGCGCGACCGCGGTGCGGGGGGCGCGGCCGAACACCTCCGCCGTCCCGGCGTCGGGCTGGGAGAGCCCGAGCATCATGTCGATGGTCGAGGTCTTGCCGGCGCCGTTGGGGCCGAGGAAGGCCACCACCTCGCCCGGCTGCACGGTGAGGTCCAGGCCGTCGACCGCGGTCACCGGGCCGAACCGCTTGGTCAGGCCGGACAGCGCGACGGCCGGTGGGGTGGTGCCCGCCGTCCGGATCGGTTGCTGCGTCTGCGTCATGCCCCGAGCCTGGCGAGCCGGGCACCCGACGTCCTCGGCCGAGCATCACGGCCCGGCCATGACATCGGTCATGGGGACGGCCGCCGCCCTGCGCGGGTCGACCCGCGTGGGGCAGGGTCGAGCCGGGTGCGCAGGCGGCTCAACCCCTCCGCGCCCGGGTCGACCCGGGCGCGGAAGGGGGCCTCAGCAGCCGGGGAGGCGGGCGGCGAGGTAGGAGACGACCTGGCCGAGCCCGATGCGCTCCTGGGACATCGAGTCCCGCTCCCGCACGGTCACCGCGTCGTCGGTGAGGGTGTCGAAGTCGACGGTCAGGCAGAACGGCGTGCCGACCTCGTCCTGCCGGCGGTAGCGGCGACCGATGGCACCGGCGTCGTCGAAGTCGACGTTCCAGCTCTTCCGCAGCTCCGCGGCCAGGTCGCGGGCCTTGGGCGAGAGGTCGGCGTTGCGGGACAGCGGCAGGACGGCGGCCTTCACCGGCGCCAGCCGCGGGTCGAGCTTGAGCACCGTGCGGGTGTCGACGCCGCCCTTGGCGTTGGGGGCCTCGTCCTCGGTGTAGGCCTCGACGAGGAAGGCCATCAGCGAGCGGGTCAGCCCGGCCGCCGGCTCGATGACGTACGGCGTCCAGCGCTCACCGGAGGCCTGGTCGAAGTAGGACAGGTCGGTGCCGGAGTGCTCCGAGTGCGTCTTCAGGTCGAAGTCGGTGCGGTTGGCGATGCCCTCGAGCTCCCCCCACTCAGACCCCTGGAAGCCGAACCGGTACTCGATGTCGACGGTTCGAGTCGAGTAGTGGGACAGCTTCTCCTTCGGGTGCTCGAAGTGCCGCAGGTTCGACGGGTCGATGCCCAGGTCGGTGTACCAGCGGGTGCGCTCGTCGATCCAGTACTGGTGCCACTCCTCGTCCGTGCCGGGCTGGACGAAGAACTCCATCTCCATCTGCTCGAACTCGCGCGTCCGGAAGATGAAGTTGCCGGGGGTGATCTCGTTGCGGAAGGACTTGCCGATCTGGCCGATGCCGAACGGCGGCTTCTTCCGGGAGGCACCCATCACGTTGGCGAAGCTGACGAAGATGCCCTGGGCGGTCTCCGGGCGCAGGTAGTGCAGCCCGGACTCGTCCTCGACCGGGCCGAGGTAGGTCTTCAGCATCATGTTGAAGTCCCGCGGCTCGGTCCAGGACCCGGTGACGCCGCAGTTCGGGCAGGTGATGTCGGCCAGGCCGTTCGCCGGCGCCCGGCCCTTCTTCTCCTCGTAGGCCTCTTCCAGGTGGTCGGCGCGGAACCGCTTGTGGCAGTTCTGGCACTCGGTCAGCGGGTCGGTGAACACCCCGACGTGACCGGAGGCGACCCACACCTGCCGCGGCAGGATGACCGAGGAGTCCAGGCCGACGACGTCGTCCCGGCTCTGCACGACCGTGCGCCACCACTGCTTCTTGATGTTCTCCTTGAGCTCGACGCCCAGCGGGCCGTAGTCCCAGGCCGAACGGGTGCCGCCGTAGATTTCACCGGACGGGAAGACGAACCCCCGGCGCTTGCAGAGGTTGACCACCTTGTCCAGGCGGGCCGGGTCGGCGGTACGGGTGGGGGCGGGGGTCTCGCTGGGCACGGAGGCTCCATCCGGCTGGCGGTCGGCGGGTGACCCCTTGACGTTAGTCGCCCGCAGGGCCGGGTCCCGCAGCGCCGTCGTCCGCTCCCTGCCCGTCGGCGGCCGCCTCGTCGGCCGGCCCGTGGTCGGCGGCGAGCCGATGGCCGGCCGCGACGACCACCAGGGCCAGCAGCGGCAGGCCGAACACGGCCAGGAAGCCGCGGCTGGACTCGTGCCCGGACACCAGCAGGGTCAGCATGGTGACGGCGGCGAGCGCGCAAGCGCCGACCGTGCCCCAGACGAGCACGTCGACGTCGGCGGGCCGGGTCGGCACCCGGTCGGCCGGGTCGACATCTGTCATCGGGACCTCCGGCTGGTCTGCGCGCCTGTGGTCCATGGTGGCCCTCAGTGCGTCATCCGACGAGCGTGGAGACGACCGTCGCCAGCCCGGTCACCACGACCAGCCCGAGCGTCATCAGCCGGAAGGGGCCGTGCGGCACCCGTTCGGCCCAGCTGTTGCCCAGCGCGTTGCCCACCAGGCCGCCGGGCAGCCAGCACGCGAGCAACAGCCCCACCCGGCCGACGTCGACGTCGCCGGCCAGCCCGATCAGCACCAGCGCCAGCCCGTTGCAGACGACGAAGTACACCGCCAGGTCGGCGACGAACTGCCGCGGGGCCACGTTCTCCCGCGACAGCAGGACGACGGGCGGCGGGCCGTTGAGCGAGGTCGTGATGCCGAGGAAGCCGCCGAGCAGGCCGGCGGTCCCCGCGGCCAGCCGCGGCGCCCGGACGCGGCCGGCCCGGCGCGGGTCGGCAGGCCGCAGCAGGAGCTGGGCGGCCACCACGACGGCCACGCCACCGGCGGCCACCTTCAGGACGTCCCCGCTCACCCAGTCCCGGACCAGGTAGCCGACCAGCAGTCCCGGGACCGACCCGGCCACCAGGTCCCCCGCGCGGCGCCGGTGCACCGACCGGTGCAGCCGGGCCACCGACGCCAGCCGGGTCAGCAGGCCGATCGTCAGGTTCACCACGACGATGTCGGTGAGCCCCAGCCCGAGCAGCAGCAACAGCGGCGTGCACACCAGCGAGAAGCCGAAGCCGGTGACGCCGCCGAGCAGGCCGGCACCGAGGACGACGACCCCGCCGGCGACCAGCTGCAGCGCGGTCACTCGATGAGGTACACGCCGGGCTCGTCGACGGCGTACGCCCACACCGGTCCCCCGGCGAGCTTCACCTCGAACGCCGACAGCGCACGGCGGTAGGCCCCGACGCCGTCCCAGCGGGTGTACAGCGCGAACAGCTCCGGGTCGTCGGCGGACCGGCCCAGCTCGCCGTCCCGGAAGCCCGGCCGCGCCCGGAGCGCGGCGAGCAGCTCCCCGCAGACAGCGGTCAGGGCCGGGACGTCGGCGGCCGGGACGCGCAGGCGGGTGACGGCGAACACCGGCAGGCCCCTCTCCGCCGGCTCCCGGCGAGGTTGACAATGGTTCTCATGCGCTCGGACGATGGTGCCATGCCGGCGTCCGCGACCTCCTCGTCGCGGACCGTCCCGAGCGACGTGCAGGCGGCCAGCGAGCTGCTCACCGCGCTCGCCTCACCGCTGCGGCTGTCGATCGTGACGCTGCTCGACGAGCACGGCTCGCGCTGCGTGCACCAGCTGGTCGACGCCCTGGGGGTGCCGCAGCCGTTGGTCTCCCAGCACCTGCGGGTGCTGCGGGCGGCCGGGCTGGTCACCGGGGAGCGCCGGCACCGGCAGGTCGACTACCGGCTGGTCGACGCGCACGTGGCGCACATCGTGCGGGACGCGATCGACCACGCCGGCCACGGTGGGCCGGAAGAGGCGACGGCCTGATGGCCCGGACCACGCGCCAGCGCGCCGCCGTCGCTGCGGTGTT
This sequence comes from Geodermatophilaceae bacterium URHA0031, assembly GCA_000620205.1. Lineage (GTDB taxonomy): Bacteria > Actinomycetota > Actinomycetes > Mycobacteriales > Geodermatophilaceae > Modestobacter. The sequence goes on from JHVP01000006.1 coordinate 23,486, forward strand.
CGACGACCTCGAGGGCTTCCACAGCGCCCAGGAGGTGCACGCCCGGCTGCGCACCGCCGGCGACGGGGTGGGGTTGTCGACGGTCTACCGCGCCGTGCAGGCGCTGGCCGACGACGGTGAGCTGGACTCGATCCGCACCGACTCCGGCGAGGCGCTCTACCGCCGCTGCAGCACCCAGCACCACCACCACCTGGTCTGCCGGGTGTGCGGTCGCACCGTCGAGGTCGCCGGGCCGACGGTCGAGGCGTGGGCCGACCGGGTCGCCGGTGAGCACGGCTTCGCCGACGTCAGCCACACCCTGGAGATCGTCGGCACCTGCTCGCAGTGCCGGGCCGCGACGGCCTGAGCGGCCACCCTCAGGCGCTGCCGAAACGTCTCTGCCGGCTGGCGTACTCCTCGCAGGCCTGCCACAGCTGCCGGCGGTCGAAGTCCGGCCAGAGGGTGTCCAGGAAGACCAGCTCGGCGTAGGCGGACTGCCAGAGCAGGAAGTTGCTGGTCCGGTTCTCCCCGGAGCTGCGCACGAAGAGGTCGACGTCGGGCATGTCCGGCTCGTCGAGGAACCGGGCGACGGTCGCCTCGTCGACCTTGTCCGGCTTGATCCGCCCGGCCGCCACCTCGCGGGCGATCGCCGCGGCCGCGTCGGCGATCTCGGCCCGGCCGCCGTAGTTCACGCACATGGTGAGGGTCAGGACGTCGTTGTCCCGGGTCAGCTCCTCGGCGACCTCGAGCTCCTTGATCACGCTGCGCCAGAGCCGGGGACGGCGACCGGCCCAGCGCACCCGCACCCCGAGCTCGTGCATCTCGTCGCGGCGCCGGCGGATGACGTCGCGGTTGAAGCCCATCAGGAAGCGGACCTCCTCGGGGCTGCGCCGCCAGTTCTCGGTGGAGAACGCGTAGGCGCTGATCGCCCCGATGCCCAGCTCGATCGCGCCCTCGACGCAGTCGAACAGGGACGCCTCGCCCGCCTCGTGCCCGGCGGTGCGCGGCAGCCCCCGCTGCTTCGCCCAGCGGCCGTTGCCGTCCATCACGATCGCGACGTGGTGCGGCACCTTGTCGGCCGGGATCGGCGGCGGGGTGGCCCCGGACGGGTGCGGGTTGGGCGCCTTCACCTCGCGCCTCATGCGCGGTCCACCAGCGGCAGCGACCGGAGGCCGCGCTCCAGGTGCCACTGCAGCAGGGCCGCGACCAGGCCGCTGCCCTCCCGGCGGTTGATGGCGAGGCTGGCCTCGGCCCGCCCCCAGTCGCCGGACAACAGCGCCTCCAGCAGTTCGATGGTGACCGGGCTGGGCATGGCCGAGCCGGTGGGCCGGCAGGACGGGCACACCGTGCCCCCCGCCGGGACGGAGAAGTGCCGGTGCGGGCCGGCCTCGCCGCAGCGCGCGCAGTCGCCCAGCGCCGGTTCCCAACCGGCCACCGACATCGCCCGCAGCAGGAACGCGTCCAGCACCAGCGGCGCCGGCTTCTGGCCCTCGGCCAGCGTGCGGAGCGCCCCGATGACGAGCAGGAACATCCGCAGCGACGGCTCCTTCTCCTCCGCCGTCAGCCGGTCGGCGGTCTCCAGCACCGCGGTGCCGGCGGTGTAGGCGCGGTAGTCGCCCACCACGGCCGGCCCGTAGGCGCGGATCGACTCGGCCTGGCTGACGATGTCGAGGTTGCGCCCGGTGTAGAGCTGCAGGTCGACGTGGCTGAACGGCTCCAGCCGGGCACCGAACTTGCTCTTGGTCCGGCGCACGCCCTTGGCCACCGCGCGGACCTTGCCGGTGCGCCGGGTCAGCACGGTGACGATCCGGTCGGCCTCGCCGAGCTTCTGGGTGCGCAGGACGACGCCCTCGTCGCGGTAGAGCGCCTGCGGTGTGGTGCTCAATACCCGAGCCTGTTCAGTTTCTTGGGGTCGTCCTGCCACTCGCCCAGCACCGTCACGTGCAGGTCCAGGTGCACCCGGCCGCCCAGCAGCGTCTCCATGCCCACCCGCGCCTCGCTGCCGATCGCCTTGATCGTCTGCCCGCCCTTGCCCAGCAGCATCGGCTTCTGGCTGGCGCGCTCGACGTGCAGCAGCGCGTGGACCTCGGTGAAGACGGCGTCGGGGTCGCGCGGGTCGGGCTTGCGGACGATCTCCTCGATGCTGACGGCGAGGGAGTGCGGGACCTCCTGTCGGACCTTCTCCAGCGCCGCCTCCCGCACCAGCTCGGCGAGCTGCCGCTCGACGTCCTCGTCGGTGGTCTGCTCCTCGGGGTACAGCGGCGGGCCCTCGGGCAGCAGCCCGATCAGCAGGTCCTCCAGCAGGCCGACCTGGTCACCGGAGACCGCGCTGACCGGCACGACCTCCCGGGCGTCGACCAGCTGGCTGGCCGCCACGAGCTGCTCGGTGATCGCCTTCTTGCTCGCCGCGTCGGTCTTGGTGACGACGACGACGATCGGCGTGGAGACCGCCTTGAGCTGCCGGGCGATGAACGCGTCACCGGACCCGACCGGCTGGTCGGCGGGGACGCAGAACACGATGACGTCGACGTCGGCCAGGGTGTCGCGGACCACGTCGTTGAGCCGCTGCCCGAGCAGGCTCCTGGGCTTGTGCAGCCCCGGGGTGTCGACCAGCACCAGCTGGCCGGCGGGACGGTGCACCACGCCGCGGATGGCGTGCCGGGTGGTCTGCGGGCGGTTGCTGACGATGCCGACCTTCTCCCCCACCAGGGCGTTCGTCAGCGTGGTCTTGCCGGCGTTGGGCCGGCCGACCAGGCAGGCGAAGCCGCTGCGGTACGGCGGCTGATCGGGGAGGGTCACGCCGTCCAGTCTCCCACCCGGTACCGACACCGCGGCCGCACCCGGCGGACCACCTGGGACCATGGGCGCATGCCTGCCCGGTCCCGACGTGAGAACGGTGAGCCGCTGGTCGTCCGGGCGGCGCTCGAGCGGGAGCAGCACGTCAGCCAGGTGACCAGCTACGGCTACCTCGCCCGGCGCGGCCCCAAGCGGCACGTCACGGTCACCCCGCGCCCGCTGCGGTACTGGCAGTACGACCCGGCGCGCCCCTGGGTGGTGGCGGTGACCGTGCTCGCCGTCGTGGTCTGGCTGGCGTTCCTGGGCTGGCGCGACGGCGGGACCGCCGTCGCCGACGAGGTGCCCCTCGCGATCGGGCTGGCGGTCGTCGTCCTGGTCGGCGCGACCGGGCGGTTCACCATCGGCGACCACGCCGTCTCCACCGACATCGCCGGGCTGCGTCAGGTGTCGTCCTTCGGCGTCGTCCCGCTCGTGCTGGTGTCCGAGGTGGTCGAGGGCCGTGCCCCGCAGGGCTGGCCGGCGCCGAAGGGGCGCGGTGGCTGGTGGCCCGGGCGCCGCCGGGTCAGCGTGCGGCACCTGGACGCCGACGGGCTCACCGAGAAGGCCTTCACCGTCTGGGTGCGCGACCCGGCCGCCGTGGCCGACGCCCTCGGCCGGCCGCTGCCCCGCTAGTCCTCCCCCAGCCCCGGGGTCAGCAGCCGGGCGCGGGTGGCCCGGCGGACGGCGTCCAGCCGGGACGTCGACCCCAGCTTGGTGTTGATGTTGCTCAGGTGCCGCTTCACGGTGCCCTCGCTGATCCGCAGCTCGCTCGCGATGGCCTGGTTCGACCGCGCCCGGGAGACCAGCGTGAGCACCTCGAGCTCGCGGGCCGACAACACCGAGGCACCCGGGGCCGCCAGCCCGGCCAGCCCGCCGCGGGAGACCGACAGGGTCACCATGTCCGGGGCAGCCTCGGTGCTGGCCCGGATCGCCGAGACCAGCTCGTGGTGCCCGATCGTCTTGATCAGGTAGGCCGATGCGCCACGCAGCAGCAGCTGACGGGCCAGCGTCGTGTTCTCGTGCATGGTCAGCACCACGATCCGCGTCGACGGCGAGGCGCTGCGGATCTCCACCAGCGAGGTGAGCACCGACTGCCCGGGCATCTCGACGTCGAGCAGGACGACGTCGGGGCGGTGCTCGCGGGTCAGCCGGACGGCGTCCTCCCCGTCGGCGCCCTCGGCGACCACCTCGATGCCCTCGTGCACCGCGAGCAGGGCGCCCAGACTCTCCCGGAACAGCCGGTGGTCGTCGACGAGGACCACCCGCACTGTCGGCGGCGTGCCGGTCATGCCGCCACCGGCAGCGGCACGGTCAGCGCCAGCCGCACCCCGCCCGGCCCGGCCTGCAGCAGCACGCTCCCGCCCAGCCCCTCCGCGCGCTCCCGCATCGACGCGAGTCCGACGGTGCGGCTGGCGTCGACCGCGGACGGGTCGAACCCCGAGCCGTCGTCGGCCACGGTCGCCCGCAGCCGGCCCTCGCCGACCTCGACGTGCACGTCGAGCCGGGTGGCGTCGGCGGCGTGCAGCAACGAGTTGCGGACCGCTTCCCGGATGATCAGGTAGCTCTCCTCCTTCACGTGGGCGGGCAGCGGCTGCGCGTGCTCGCCGGCGTCGGTGAACGTGACCTCGCGGCCGGCCGGGACGGCGAAGTCCAGGTACTCCTGCAGTGCCTGACCCAGGCTGCGCGGCCCGACCACGTCGCGCAGCCGGGTGGCCATGCCGCGCACCTCGTCGAGGGTGTCCAGCAGCACCTGCCGGGTGGTGCGCAGCCGGCCGGCGTCGGGGGTCTGGCCGGTGGCCAGCAGGTGCAGCGCCAGGTCGACGCCCTGCACCGCGGCGCCGATGCCGTGGCTGGTGGAGTCGTGCAGGTCGCGGGCCACCCGCCGGCGCTCGTCCCGGTTGGCGTCGCTGAGCCGGGCCAGCAGGACGTCGACGTAGGACACCGCCGCCGGCAGCACGAGGGTGTCGATGACCTCGTGCAGCACGATGGCGACCCGCTCGGCGGGCAGCTCCGGGTGGGCGGCGGCCAGCGGCGGCAACGCCTCGCGGAACAGCAGGCCGGCTGCGCGCAGGGACTCGGCCGGGTGCACGCCGGTGCGCGCCCGGGTCCCCCCGACGTCCGGGCCGGCCGGGGTGGTGGGCGGCGGCATCCCCCGCAGCCGGGCGTGCGCCACCCGGAGGACGGCGGCCGCCCGCTCCCCGAGCTCGGCCCGGACGGCGCCGTCGGCGGCGAGCCGGGGGGCGACCTCGGCGACCCGCGCCACGAACGCCGCGACCACGGCGGCGTCGACCACGGCGTCCGGGTCGTCGGCAGTCATCCCGGCACGCCGGGCAGCACCGCAGCGCACGTCCGCATGCGCGCACGATAAGGGGGACGCCGGCGTGCTGTTGCCCCGGCGGGCCGCGGTGCCCGGTCAGGCGGTGGCGCGGACGGCGCCGTCGGGGCCGGCGAGCAGGACCGGCGCCGAGGGCGTCAGGTCGTGCACGGCGGCCAGCCCGGCCGGCTCCACCGACCCGGCGCTGCTCACCACCGCGGCGGCCTCCAGGCCCTGCACCCCGCTGGACACCGCAGCCGCGACAGCGGCCTGCAGCGCCGAGAGCTGCAGCGACGCGAGGGAGACCGTCGCCGCCAGGTAGGTGCGGCCGTCGGTGTCCCGCACCGCGGCGCCCTCGGCCGCGCCGGTCCGGCCGCGGGCCGAGCGGGCCAGGGTGATCAGCTTCGCGTCCTCGGGGTCCAGCTCTGCGGCGGTCACGAGGGGTCAGCCTTCCACGGCGGCGTGCTCACGCTCCTGGGCGGGCTGCTCGGCGGCGGCCTCGTCGTCGGTGCCCGCCTCGGGCACCCGGCAGACCAGGATCGTGTCGATCTGGTTGCGCCGGCCGCCGGTGCTCTCGGCGACCAGCCGGAGCCCGCCGACCACGGCCTCGGACCCCTCGATCGGCACCACGCCCAGCTCGCGGGCGAGCAGCCCGCCGACGGTCTCGACGCCGTCGTCCTCGGGCAGCTCGACCTTGAACAGGTCGGCGAGGTCCTCGACCGGCAGCCGAGCGGTGATCCGCACCGACCCGTCGGGCAGCTCCTCGACCGGGGGCCGCTGCACGGCGTCGTGCTCGTCGTCGATCTCGCCGACGATCTCCTCGAGGATGTCCTCGATCGTCACCAGGCCGGCGAAGCCGCCGTACTCGTCGACGACGACGGCCATGTGGGTGCGGGAGGCCTGCATCTCGCGGAGCAGCTCGTCGACCGGCTTGGACTCCGGCACGAACGTCGCCGGGCGCATCAGGTCCTCGACCCGGGGCTCGCCGGCCCGGGAGTCCGAGGACCCCTGCGAGCGCCGCACCAGGTCCTTCATGAAGACCACGCCGATGATGTCGTCGACGTTCTCGCCGATCACCGGCAGCCGGCTGAACCCGCTGCGCAGGCACAGCGCCAGCGCCTGGCGCAGCGACTTGCCGCGCTCGATCCACACCACGTCGGGCCGGGGGACCATGACCTCGCGGGCGATGGTGTCACCGAGCTCGAAGACGCCGTGGATCATGTTGCGCTCGCCGGCCTCGACGACGCCGCGCTCCTCGGCCATGTCGACCAGCTCACGCAGCTCGACCTCGCTGCTGAACGGACCGTCGCGGTAGCCGCGGCCGGGGGTGATGGCGTTGCCGACCAGGATGAGCAGCGTCGCGATCGGCCCGAGCACGCGGCCCAGCAGCCGGATCAGCGGCGCCGCCGCCATCGCCACCGCGTAGGCGTGCTGCCGCCCCACGGTGCGGGGGCCGACGCCGATCAGCACGTAGCTGACCACCGTCATCACCGCGATCGCGGTGAGCGAGGCGACGGCCAACCCGTCGACGAGGCGGTAGACGACCAGCGCGACCAGCACGGTCGCCGCGGTCTCGCAGGCGATCCGGAGCAGCAGCAGCAGCGCGACGTGCCGCGCCCGCTCCTCCATCACCACCGACAGCGCCCCGGCGCGCTTGGCCCCGTCGCGGCGGAGCTCGTCGACGCGCGCCTTGGACAGCCGCTGCAGCGCGGCGTCGAGCGCGGCGAAGACACCGGCGACCAGCACCAGGGCGACGGCGATCACCAGCAGGACGATCGCGGTCGCGCTCATCGCGTCCCCGGCTCCACCGGTTCACCGGCCGCCGGCCCGCTGGTCACCGGCTCGCCGGTGACCGCCTCCCGAGGCGTGGAGCGGAAGCCCTCGAGCAGCCTGGACTGCAGGCCGAACATCTCCTTCTCCTCGTCGGGCTCCATGTGGTCGTAACCGAGCAGGTGGAGCACGCCGTGGGTGGCGAGCAGGAGCAGCTCGTCGGCCATCGAGTGGCCGGCAGCACGGGCCTGGCGGACCGCGACGGCCGGGCAGAGCACCACGTCACCGAGCAGCGCCGGACCGGGGTCCGGGTCGTCGGGCCGGGCGGTGTCCAGCTCGTCCATCGGGAAGGCGAGCACGTCGGTCGGGCCCTTCTCGCCCATCCACCGCTCGTGCAGGCTGGCCATGTAGTCGACGTCGACGCACAGCACCGACAGCTCGGCCAGCGGGCTGACGTCCAGGGAGTCCAGCACGTACCGGCAGACACCGGCCAGCGCCTGCTCGTCGACGGCGATCTCGGACTCGTTGGCGACCTCGACGGGCACGCCGCTCAGCTCCCCTGCTGCCGGGTGGTCCGGGTGGCCCGGGTGGCCCGCGCCGGGCCGGTGGTGGCGGGCTGCCGGGTGGCGTCGAAGCGCTCGTAGGCGTCGACGATGTCCCCGACGAGCCGGTGCCGGACGACGTCGGTGCTGGTCAGCGTGCTGAAGTGCACGTCGTCGATGCCGTCGAGGATCTCCCGCACGATCCGCAGCCCGCTCTGCGCACCACCGGGCAGGTCGACCTGGGTGATGTCGCCGGTGACGACCATCTTCGAGCCGAAGCCGAGCCGGGTGAGGAACATCTTCATCTGCTCGGCGGTGGTGTTCTGCGCCTCGTCCAGGATGACGAACGCGTCGTTGAGGGTGCGGCCGCGCATGTAGGCCAGCGGCGCGACCTCGATGGTGCCCGCCGCCATCAGCCGCGGGATCGACTCGGGGTCGACCATGTCGTGCAGCGCGTCGTACAGCGGCCGCAGGTACGGGTCGATCTTGTCCGACAGCGAGCCGGGCAGGAAGCCCAGCCGCTCGCCGGCCTCGACCGCCGGCCGGGTGAGGATGATCCGGTTGACCTGCTTGGTCTGCAGCGCCTGCACGGCCTTGGCCATCGCCAGGTAGGTCTTGCCGGTGCCGGCCGGACCGATGCCGAACACGACGCTGTTGTGGTCGATCGCGTCGACGTAGCGCTTCTGGTTCAGCGTCTTGGGCCGGATGGTGCGGCCACGCCGGCTGATGATGTCCAGGCTGAGGACGTCGGCCGGGCGCTCGGCGCCGCCGGCCCGGAGCATGGCGACCACGCGGCGCACCGAGTCCGGGCGCAGCGCCTGGCCGGTGGCCAGCAGGGCGATCAGCTCGTCGAAGACCCGGACGGCGAAGGCGTTGTCGGCCGGCTGACCGGTGATCGAGATCTCGTTGCCGCGGACGTGCACGTCGGCGGCGAGCTCGCTCTCGACCAGCCGGAGCAGCTCGTCGGCGTGACCCAGGAGTGCGACCATGGAGATGCTGTCGGGGACGGTGAGGGAGGTGCGGACGGCGGCCGATGCGACCTGCGCGTCCGGGACGCCGGCTCCCGCTGCGCGCGCGGAGAGCTCACGTTGGGTGGCCGCCCCGGGGGCGGCGGGTACGGCGTCTGGTGCGGTGTCGGGCAAGTACGCTCGACCCTGCCTTCCTGCGACGGGGCTGTGACCGGGTCGAGTCTACCCGCGTGGGGCCGCGGTGCGCCCTGGTCGACCGGATGCGGTCACCGCAGTGCGGCGTGCCGCTCCCGCTTCACCCGGTACATCGCCTCGTCGGCCCGGGAGAGCACCGTGTCCGCCGGCTCGCCGCCGCCGGACAGCGTCACCCCGACGCTGACCCCGACCCTGACCTGGACCGGCCCGGCCGGATGGCCCGCGATGACGATCGGCGCGCCGACCGCCTCGACGACGCGCTCCGCCAGCGCTGCTGCCGCCTCCCCCGGCACACCCGGGCAGACCACGACGAACTCGTCCCCGCCCAGCCGGCCCACGGTGTCCCCAGGCCGGAGGACCGTCTGCAGCCGCCGGGCGGTCTCCCGCAGCACGGCGTCACCGGCCGGGTGCCCGTGGCGGTCGTTGACCGCCTTGAACCCGTCCAGGTCGCAGAACAGCACGGCCAGCGGCACACCGGAGCGGCAGGTCGCGAGGAGCCCGTGCTCGACCCGGTCCACCACCAGCCCGCGGTTGGGCAGGCCGGTCAGCGGGTCGTGCAGCGCCTCGGACCGCAGCCGCTGCTCCAGCTCCCGCTGCCGGGTCACGTCGGCGAGCGCCAGCACGGCGCCGAGCAGCACGCCGTCGGTGTCGCGGATCGCCGCGCCGGTCACCGACAGGCGCCGCGCCGAGCCCGTGCCCGGTGCGGCGACGATCTCCAGGTCCTGCACCAGCCCCTCCCGCAGCGCCCGCGCCGAGGGCATGTCCTCCGGTCCCAGCGGCGTCAGCCCGTCCGCGGCGAACAGGCTGCCGAACGTCCCACCGGACGGCGCGACGGGGTCACCGAGCCGCACGTCGCCGTGCCAGTCGCGACAGACCTGGTTGAACTGCTGCAGCCGGCCGGCGTCGTCCACGGCGAGCACGCCCACCGGCAGGGCGTCCAGCAGCGCCCGGTCGAACGCGCGGGCGCGTTCCAGCTGACCGGCCAGCTCCTGCGCCCGCCGGGCCTGCCGGTCGCGCTCCATGAGCGCCGCGACGACGTCGGCGAGGTCGGCGAGCCGTTGCAGATCCGCCGGGCTGAAGGTGTGCGGCTCGGGGTCGAAGGCGCACAGCGTGCCGATGACGACCCCCTCGACCCGCAGCGGGGCGCTCACGTAGCCGCGAACCCGGCCGTACCGGCCGTCGACCCACGGGTTGGCCGCGAACCGGGGGTCGGCGCGCAGGTCGGCGCTGGCGAACACGTCCTCGGTCAGCCGCCGGGTCTGCTCGCACAGCGACTCGGCCCGCGGCGAGGGGCCGCCGGGGAAGCCGTGGGTGGCCAGCTGGCACTGGTCCTCGGTGTCGAGCACGTTGACGGTGGCGCACGGGGCGGCGAGCAGCGCCGCGGTCAGCCGCACGATCGTGTGCAGCTCGGCCTCGGCGGCCAGCGCGGCCAGGTCGAGGGTCGCGACCACCTCGGCCTGCCGGGCTCGGGCGGCGTCGGTCCCGGCGGCTGCCGGGCGCGTCTGGTCTCTCACCCGGTGCCCATCGGCGTGACTCCGCGCCGGGTGGAGGGCGCGGGCCGGGTCCCTCCCCCGGAGGAGGGTGTCAGCCGGGCGGCCAGCCCAGCCCGCGGCCACCGAGCACGTGCAGGTGGACGTGGTGCACGGTCTGACCGGCCTGCGGGCCGGTGTTGGCCACGAGCCGGTAGCCCGGCTCCGCACCGTCGGCGGTGACGAGCTCCTCCTGCACCGCGACGGCGTGCGCGGCGGCGACCAGCTCCGCGGCCAGCCCGGGGTCTGCCGCGGCCAGCGCGCCGAGGGTGGCGTGGTGCTGCTTCGGGACCACCAGCACGTGCGTCGGCGCCTGCGGGTTGATGTCCCGGAAGGCGAGGGTCCGGTCGGTCTCCCGGACGACGTCCGGGGGGATCTCGCCGGCCACCATGCGGCAGAACAGGCAGTCGCTCGTCGGCTCGCTCACGGTGCCGACCCTAGGCCAGCCGGATACCCGCCGGTGGGTCACGATGGGCTCCCCACCCGTCACCCCCCCGGAGGTGTCCCGTGTCCGTTCCCCAGCCCCGCGCGAGGACGTAGTGAGCGAGCGTTCCGCCGTCCGGTCGGGCGGCTCCGTGCGAGTGCAGGACCCCTTCTCGACGGCCGAGCGGCCGACCCGGCCGCCGACCCGGCGCACCGCCGCGGCCGGCACGCTGCTGGCCCTCGTCATCGCCGTCGCCGCCCTGCTCTGGGCGAAGTGGCTGCCCTACGAGGCCAAGGTCGCCAGCCTCAGCGACACCCACGCCTGGCCGGGCGGCAACATCCTCACCGTCGGCGACGTCTCCCCCGGCGACGCACCCAGCTGGCACGCCGCCACCACCTTCTTCAGCACCTACGTCCAGGCGATCTGGAAGGCGTTGGTCGCCGCGCTGCTGATCAGCGCCGCCGTCCAGGCGTTCGTGCCCCGCGCCTGGCTGCTCCGGCTGCTCAACCGCCCCGGCCGGCTGCGCTCCGCCGCCGTCGGCGGGCTGGTCAGCACCCCGTCGATGATGTGCACCTGCTGCACCGCCCCGGTCGCCGCCACGCTCCGCCGCGACGGCGTCAGCCCGGCCGCCGCGCTCGCCTACTGGCTGGGCAACCCGCTGCTCAACCCGGCGGTCATCGTGTTCCTCGCCCTCGTCGCGCCCTGGGAGTGGACGGTCACCCGGGTCGCCGTCGGCGTGCTCGTGGTGGTCGGCGGCAGCGCGCTGGTCGCCCGGTTCGCCGCGCCCCGCGACTTCCCGGTCGAGCAGGTCACCGGCGCGGTCGCGACCCCGCCTGCCGACTGGTTCGGCACCGCGCCGGAGCGCTTCGCCCGCACCCTCGGCCGGCTGCTGGTCACGCTGGTGCCCGAGTACCTGGTCGTGGTGCTGCTGGTCGGGGGCCTCCGCGGCTGGCTGTTCCCGCTCGGCGGCGACACCCTGCACACCGGCGTGCTGGTCGTGCTCGTGGCGGCGGTCGTCGGCACGCTGCTGGTGATCCCGACCGGTGGGGAGATCCCCGTCCTGCAGGGGCTGGCGCTGGCCGGGATGTCGCTGGGCGGCATCGGGGCGCTGCTGCTCACCCTGCCGGCGGTGAGCATCCCGGGCATGGCGATGGTCGGGCGCACGTTCGGTTGGCGAGCCACCTGGGCGACCGCGGGCGTCGCCGCCGCCGGCGGCCTCGTCGCGGCGGTGGTGTTGACCGCGATCGGGTGAGTGTCCTGTCGTGAGGAGTGGGGCCGGGAGGGTCCCGCGAGCGAGCGACGAAGCGGCTCAGCCGAACGGGGGCACGGCACCTGGCCGCGGTGCGATCCGTGAGGATCGCGGTGTGCTACGCCCAGCGGGTGCGGGCGCTCAGCGCGGCGAGGACGGCGGCGCCGGCGGTGGACGTGCGGAGCACCTCGGCGCCCAGCCGGACCGACTGCGCGCCGGCGGCACGGAAGGCCACGACCTCGCCGTCGGTGAGCCCGCCCTCGGGCCCGACGATCACCGCGATCGTGCCGGCCGTCGGGACGTCGACGGCGGCGAACGGCCGGCGCGCCTGCTCGTGCAGGACCAGCGCCAGGTCGACGTCGGCGAGCATCCCGCACACCTGGCGGGTGCTCATCGGGTCGGTGACCTCGGGAACCCGCGGACGGCGGGCCTGCTTGCTGGCCGCCCGGGCGGCGGAGCGCCACTTCGCCAGCCCCTTGTCGACCCGGTCCTCGCGCCACCGCGTGACACACCGGGCGGCGGTCCACGGGACGACCCGGTCGACGCCGAGCTCGGTGGCCAGGTCGACGGCGAGCGGCCCGCGGTCGCCCTTGGGCAGGGCCTGCACCAGCACGAACGTCGGGTCGGGGGCCGGGACGTCGTGCCGGGAGAGCACCTGCACCTGCAGCGTCGATGCCTCCGCGCTGAGCACCGACCCCAGGACCAGCAGCCCCCGCCCGTCGCTCACCCGCACCCGCTCGCCGGCCGCCAGCCGCAGCACGTCGACGGCGTGCCGTCCCTCGGCGCCCCCGACGGTCACGACGTCGCCGTCCGGCAGCTCGTCGAGCAGGAACAGCGGTGCGCCGTCGGCGTCGGGGGCCTCGCTCATCGGCCGTTGAACGCGTCGCGGACGCGGGAGAACAGCCCCCCAGCGTTGGCGCCGCTGCCCTCGGTGAGGTCCTCCCCGCGGAGGCCGGCGAGCTCGCGGAGCAGCTCCTGCTGGCGCTCGTCGAGCCGGGTCGGGGTGGTCACGTCGAGGTGGACGAGCAGGTTGCCCCGGCCCGTCCCGCGCAGCCGCGGGGCGCCGTGCGCGCGCAGCGTGAGCACGTGGCCCGACTGGGTGCCCGGCTTGATCGTCAGGTCCTCGTGGCCCTCGAGCGTCTCGAGCTTGAGCGTGGTGCCCAGCGCGGCGGCGGTCATCGGCAGGGTGACCCGGCAGTGCAGGTCCTCGCCGTCCCGGGTGAAGACGTCGTGCGGCCGCTCGTGCACCTCGACGTACAGGTCGCCGGCCGGCCCGCCACCGGGGCCGACCTCGCCGTAGCCGGCCAGCCGGATCCGCATGCCGTCCTCGACGCCGGCCGGGATCTTGACCGGGATGGTGCGCCGGGCGCGCACCCGGCCGTCACCGGCGCACTGCGGGCAGGGGTTGGGGATGACCTGACCGGTGGCCTGGCAGGTCGGGCAGGGCCGGCTGGCGATGACCTGACCGAGGAAGGACCGCTGGACGCTCTGCACCTCGCCGCGGCCGTTGCAGGTGGTGCAGGTGGTGGGGTGGGTGCCGGGCGCGGTGCCCGCCCCGGTGCAGACGTCGCAGAGCACCGCGGTGTCCACGGTGATCTCGGTCGTCGTCCCGAAGACCGTCTCGTCGAGGTCGAGGTCGACCCGGATGAGGGCGTCCTCGCCCTCCCGGGTGCGGCTGCGGGGCCCCCGCGCCCCGGCGGCGCCGCCGAAGAAGGCGTCCATGATGTCGCCGAGACCACCGAAGCCCGCGCCGGCGCCGAAGGGGCTGCCGGCGGCACCGCGCCCGGTCTCGTACGGGTCGCCGCCGAGGTCGATGATCCGGCGCTTCTCCGGGTCGGTCAGCGCCTCGTAGGCACGGCTGACCTCCTGGAACCTGTCCTTCGCCCCGGGATCGGGGTTGACGTCGGGGTGCAGGTCGCGCGCCATCTTGCGGTAGGCGCGCTTGATGTCGGCGTCACTGGCTCCGGGCTGGAGGCCCAGCACGCCGTAGTAGTCGGTTGCCATCAAGCGTTCTCGTCCTCAGCTCTCGGCCAGCAACTGGCCGACGTAGCGCGCCACGGCTCGTACCGCGGCGATGTTGCCTGCGTAGTCCATCCGGGTGGGGCCGACGACACCGAGGCCGCCGAGGGCCTGGTCACCCGACCCGTACCCGACGGAGACGAAGGAGGCACCCGTGAGCGCCTCGTGCTCGTTCTCCTCGCCGATGCTCACCGTCACGGTGCTCGGTCCCACCTCGGCCATCAACCGCAGGACCACGACCTGTTCTTCCAACGCCTCCAGCAACGGCCGGACGGTGTGCGGGAAGTCCAGCGCGCTGCCCCGGGCGAGGTTCGCCGTCCCGCCGATCACCAGCCGGTCCTCCGAGGGCTCGACGAGGGTCTCCAGCAGCGTGGCACTGACCCCGGCGACCAGTGCGCGCAGCTGCGGCGGCGCGTTGTCGACCAGGTCGCCGACCTTGTCGCTGGCCTCGGCGAGCTTCGCGCCGGCGAAGGCTGCGTTGAGCAGCGACCGCAGCTCGGCGACGGTCTCGGCGTCGGTCTCGACCGGGACCTCGACCACCCGCTGCTCGACCCGGCCGGTGTCGGTGATGAGCACCATCAGCAGCCGGTGCGCGGTCAGCGGCACCAGCTCCAGGTGCCGGACGGCGCTGCGCGACAGCGTCGGGTACTGGACGACGGCGACCTGGCGGGTCAGCTGGGCGAGCAGCCGGACGCTGCGGCCCAGCACGTCGTGCAGGTCGACCGCGCCGTCCAGGAAGCGCTCGATGGCCCGTCGCTCGGCGACCGAGAGCGGCTTGACCGCCGACAGCCGGTCGACGAAGAAGCGGTAGCCCTTGTCGGTGGGCACCCGGCCGGCGCTGGTGTGCGGCTGGGTGATGTACCCCTCCTCCTCCAGCACCGCCATGTCGTTGCGGATCGTCGCCGGTGAGACGCCCAGGTCGTACCGGGCGGCCAGCGCCTTGCTGCCCACCGGGTCGTTGGTGGAGACGTAGTCCTGGACGATCGCCCGCAGCACCTGCAGGCGCCGGTCGTCGTGCGCCACGGCTGACACCTCCCGTACCGGTTCGACGAGCCCGTCCCTGGCACTCAGGTGGACCGAGTGCCAGCATACGACCGGCGACCGGTGCCGTCCTCCGGCTCGCTGGACCGGGTGTGCAGATGGGATCGATCCCGGGTCCTCAGCTGTCGCAGGCCGCCGGGGAATGACACTAGGGTGGTTCGAGTCGATGGACCCCGGGCAGCCGGGGGCCGGTGAGCCGGGAGGACCAGCCCTGATCTTCAAGGCGGTGCGGGACGGTCGGCCGTACCCCGACCACGGCTTCTCCACCCGCGACTGGGCGATGATCCCGCCCCGGCAGATCCGGCTGGACACCCTCACGACCACCAGGCGCGAGCTGGCCCTGGACGCGCTGCTGGCCGACGACTCGACGTTCTACGGCGACCTCTTCCCGCACGCGGTGCAGTGGCACGGTGAGATGTACCTGGAGGACGGCCTGCACCGCGCGCTGCGCGCGGCCCTGCAGCAGCGCAACGTCATCCACGTGCGGGTGCTCGACCTCGATGCGCTCATCGACGAGCCGTCCGCCGAGCGTGCCGACGGTGCCGGTGGGATCGCCGACACCGCAGCCCCCTGGGGCAGCGGCCCGTGGGGAGCGGCGGAGCGCGGGGACCTGCAGGCACTCGACCTGGACGGGCCCCGCTAGAGCCAGCCCTTGTCCTGGGCCACCCGCGCCGCCTCGACCCGGGTGCGCGCCCCCGTCTTGCCGATCGCCGAGGACAGGTAGTTCCGCACCGTCCCCTCGGAGAGGAACAACCGGCCGGCGATGTCGGCGACGGTCGCCCCGTCCGCCGCCGCGCGCAGCACGTCCGCCTCCCGCGCCGACAGCGGTGTCGCGCCCAGCGCCAGGGCCGCGACCGCCAGGTCCCGGTCGATCACCCGCTCCCCCGCCACCACCGCCCGGATGGCCCGGGCCAGCTCGGCCACCGGCGAGTCCTTGACCAGGAAGCCCGCCGCGCCCACCTCCATCGCCCGGCGGAGGAAGCCCGGACGGCCGAAGGTGGTCAGCACGACGGCCCGGACGCCGGGCAGCTCGGCCGCGAGCTCCCGGGCCGCCTCCAGCCCGTCCTTGCCGGGCATCTCGATGTCCAGCAGCGCGACGTCCGGCCGGTGCTCGCGGGCGGCCGCCAGCACCAGGTCGCCCCGGCCCACCTCGGCCACCACCTCGATGTCCTCCTCGAGGTCCAGCAGCGCCCGCAGCGCCCCGCGCACCAGGGTCTGGTCCTCGGCCAGCAGCACCCGGATCGTCATGCGGTCACCGACGCGGGCAGCAGGGGCACCTCGGCGCGCACCCGGTAGCCGCCGCCGTCCACCGGTCCGGCCGCGAGGTCCCCGCCCAGCGCGGCCACCCGCTCCCGCAGCCCGGCGAGCCCCGCCCCGGAGCCCAGCACGGTCAGCCGCTGCCCCGTGCCGGCGCCGTCGTCGGTGACCGTGAGCACCGCCCGGACGCCGTCCTCGGTCAGCTCGACGGTCACCCGCGCGGCGCCGCTGTGCCGCAGCACGTTCGTCGTCGCCTCCCGCACCACCCAGCCCAGCGCGGCGTCCACCCCGCCGGGGAGGGCCGGCACCGCATCGGGCAGCCGGACGGCGACGC
The DNA here is from genome assembly GCA_000620205.1 of Geodermatophilaceae bacterium URHA0031. GTDB lineage: Bacteria > Actinomycetota > Actinomycetes > Mycobacteriales > Geodermatophilaceae > Modestobacter. The sequence continues at coordinate 39,942 of JHVP01000006.1, forward strand.
CGGCCCCGCTGAGCGCGGCGCGGGCCTCGGCGAGTGCCTGGGCGCAGCTGACCTGGCGGTAGCCGCTCACGGCGTCCCGCACCTCGGCCAGCGCCCGGCGGGCCGCCTCCTCGACGTCGGCCATCTCCTGCCGCGCGCGCGGCGGGTCGACCTCGGCCAGCCGGCGGGCCAGCTCGCTCTTCAGGGCGATCAGCGAGAGCGAGTGCCCCAGCAGGTCGTGCAGGTCGCGGGCGAAGCGCATCCGCTCCTCGGCGACCGCGCTGCGGGCCAGCTCCTCGCGGGCCTCCTGCAGCTCCCGGTTGAGCGAGATGAGGTGACCGGTGCCCTGCATGGCGAAGCCGGTGAGCAGGCAGACCGGCGGCAGGAACAGCAGCCCCGGCGAGTAGTCGAGGACCACCACCACCGCGGCGCACACGGCGGCGGCGGCCAGCACCGCCGGCCACACCCAGCGCCGGGGCAGCGTGCCGGCGGTCGCCGCGGACACGTAGATCATCAGCCCGGCCCAGCTCGAGCCGAACCCGACCGCCAGCGCCACGGCGAGCACCACCATCACCAGGTACTCCGGCCGAACGCGGCGCGGGGCGCCCAGGTCGCGCACCACCTGCAGGTACACCACCGTGAACGCGACCAGCCCGGCCACCGCGAGCACCCGGACCGGCACCGGGCGGTCGGTGGTCACGATGTCGGAGACCGGGAAGACCTGGAAGAGCAGCCAGGGCAACGCCCACGCCACCTGTCCCCAGCGGCTCGGCCTGTCCACGGTCGGACGCTATCGCTCGGCAGCCCGGTCGCGGCTCAGCCGGCGACCGCGTGCAGGGGGCGGCGGACGGCGACCAGCCGGGCCGCCGCCGCGAACACCAGCCCGAAGCCGGCCAGCGCCAGCACCGGGGTGACCGAGAAGGTGCCGCCGGCCAGGTCGCGGCCCAGCTCGGCGTACCAGTACGACGGCATCGCGTGCGCCAGCGGCACCATGCCCGCGGGGAAGGCCTCGACCGGGAACCACAGGCCGCCCAGCGCGGCCAGGATGGCGCCGAGGATGCCGATCGCCGCGCCGGCGGCCTGCGCGTCCAGCGCCAGCCCGACGGCCACGCCGAGCGCCACGAACACCACCGCGCCGGCCCACATGACGGCCAGCAGCACCAGCCAGGTGCCCAGCGGGAACTCGACACCGTTGACGAAGCGGCCGACCAGCGCGACGACGACCAGGCTGGGCAGCACCAGCAGCGCACCGACCAGCACGTCGACGGCGAGGGTCGCCGCCGGCGGCACCGGCAGCACCCGCAGCTGCCGCAGCCACCCCGAGGACCGGTCGAACGCCAGCCGGATCGTGGCGCCCAGGGCGGCGCCGATCGCGCCGTAGGCCATCATCGAGATCATCGTGGCGCCGGCGACGTCCTGGTAGTCACCGGGCTGCAGCTGCCCACCGATGACCTTGGTGAAGAAGATCGTGAACAGCGCGGGCAGCAGCACGGTGAAGAACAGGTACTGCCGGTTGCGGCCCACCCGGCGCAGTTGGAAGAGCAGCAGGTCGGTCATCGGAGGGCTCCGCTCGCGTCGATGAGGTGCAGGAAGGCCTGTTCGAGGGTGGCGCCGCGGACCTCGAGGTCCGGCAGCGAGCGGGGGCCGGCGAGCAGCGCGCGCAGCGTCGCCTCCGCGTCGGACGTGGTCAGCTCGACCCGGTCGGCGTCCCCGCCCACGTCGGTGACGCCGGGCAGCCCGGCGAGGTCGCCGCGCGGCCCCGCGCAGCGGAACCGGATGGTGCGGCCGGCGACCCGGGACTTGATCGAGGCGGCGGACCCGTCGGCGACGACCCGGCCGCCGGCGATGACGACCACCCGGTCGGCGACCGCGTCGGCCTCCTCGAGGTGGTGGGTGGCGAAGACGACCGTGTGCCCGCGCCCTGCCAGCCCCCGCATCGTCGTCCAGAACGCCTGGCGGGCCTCGACGTCCATGGCCGAGGTCGGCTCGTCGAGCAGCAGCAGGGGCGGGGCGCCCGCCAGGGCGAGGGCGAGCAGCACGCGCTGCCGCTGACCGCCGGAGAGGGCGTCGACCCCGCGGTCCAGCAGTCCGTCGATGCCGGTGGTGGCGAGCAGGTCCGCCAGCGGCCAGGGCTGGTCGTAGCGGCGGCGGACCAGGGCCAGCACCTCACCGACCCGGCTCTCGCTCGGCAGCCCGCCGTGCTGCAGCATCGCGCCCACCCCGCCGGCCCGGACCGCCTCCGCCGGGGAGCGGCCGTGCAGCAGCACCCGGCCCGCCGACGGCCGGAACAGACCCAGGGCCGCGTTGACCGTCGAGGACTTGCCGGCTCCGTTGGCGCCGAGCAGCGCGACGGTCTCACCGGGGCTGATCTGCAGGTCCAGTGCGTCGACGGCGACCGTGTCGCCGTAGCGGACGGTGAGCTCCGCGATGTCCAGGGCGGGGGTGACGGGCATGGGAAGAGCCTGGCGAGCCGGGCCGGCCGTGGGTAGTGCGGGACGTCGTCCACACCACCTGACGGATGTCAGACGGACGCTCCCTGCCCGCCTACCCTCGGCAGGCGTGGACGTGACCGAGGCCCCGGTGCCGGCCGACCCCGCCCTCGAGGTGCTGGAGCGGGTGTTCGGCTACGGCGCCTTCCGCGGACCCCAGCGCGAGGTGGTCGACCACGTCGTCGCCGGCGGGGACGCCCTGGTGCTGATGCCCACCGGTGGGGGCAAGTCGCTGTGCTACCAGGTGCCGGCGCTGCTGCGTGAGGGCGTGGGAGTCGTCATCTCCCCGCTGATCGCGCTGATGCAGGACCAGGTCGACGCGCTGCGGGCGCTGGGCGTGCGGGCCGGGTTCCTCAACTCGAGCCAGGACCGCGACGAGCGCCGGGCCGTGGAGGAGGCGTTCCTGGCGCAGGAGCTCGACCTGCTCTACGTCGCCCCGGAGTCCCTGGGCGGGGGCTCCTCGCCCACCGCGCGGCTGCTGGAGCGCGGCCGGATCGCGCTGTTCGCCATCGACGAGGCGCACTGCGTCGCGCAGTGGGGCCACGACTTCCGGCCCGACTACCTGGCGCTGTCGATGCTGCACGAGCGCTGGCCCGACGTGCCGCGGATCGCGCTGACGGCGACGGCCACCCGGGCCACGCACACCGAGATCAGCACCCGGCTGCAGCTCGACGACGCCCTGCACGTGGTGGCCGGCTTCGACCGGCCGAACATCCAGTACCGGATCGCGCCGAAGGAATCCCCGAACAAGCAGCTGCTGGACCTGCTGCGCACCGAGCACCCCGGCGACGCCGGCATCGTCTACTGCCTCTCCCGCGCCTCGGTGGAGAAGACCGCGGAGTTCCTGGTGGCCAACGGCATCACCGCGCTGCCGTACCACGCGGGGCTGGACCAGCAGGTCCGCGCGCGGAACCAGTCCCGGTTCCTGCGCGAGGACGGCCTGGTGATGGTGGCGACCATCGCGTTCGGCATGGGCATCGACAAGCCCGACGTCCGCTTCGTGGCCCACCTGGACCTGCCGAAGTCGGTGGAGGGCTACTACCAGGAGACCGGCCGCGCTGGTCGCGACGGCCAGCCCGCCACCGCGTGGCTGGCCTACGGGCTCGCCGACGTCGTCCAGCAGCGCAAGATGATCCAGACCTCCGACGGCGACGCCGCGCACCGCCGGGTCCTGTCGGCGCAGCTCGACGCGATGCTGGCGCTCTGCGAGACCGTCGACTGCCGGCGGGTGCGGCTGCTGGCCCACTTCGGGCAGGAGAGCTCCCCCTGCGGCAACTGCGACACCTGCCTGACCCCGCCGGAGTCCTGGGACGCGACCATCCCGGCGCAGAAGCTGCTGTCGACCGTGCTGCGGCTGCAGCGGGAGCGCGGCCAGTCCTTCGGGGCCGGCCAGTCGATCGACATCCTGCTGGGCCGGCGCACCGAGAAGGTCACCCAGCACGCCCACGACGAGCTGACCGTCTTCGGCATCGGCACCGACCTGACCGAGGGGCAGTGGCGCGGCGTCGCCCGGCAGCTGCTGGCCCAGGGGCTGCTCGCGGTGCAGGGCGAGTACGCCACGCTGACGCTCAGCGAGGCCAGCGGCCCGGTGCTGCGCCGGGAGCAGACCGTGCTGATGCGCCGTGACCCCGACCGCCCGGCGCGCTCGGGGCGGTCGGCACGCAAGGACCGGGCGACCGCGGCACCCGAGCTGCCCGCCTCGGCCGCCGGCGCCTTCGAGCGGCTGCGGGCCTGGCGTGCCGCGACCGCCAAGGAGCAGGGCGTCCCGGCCTACGTGGTCTTCCACGACGCGACGCTGCGGCAGATCGCCACCGAGGAGCCAGCCACCCTGGGGGCCCTGGGCACCGTCAGCGGCGTCGGCGCCGCCAAGCTCGAGCGCTACGGCGAGTCACTGCTGGCGGCCCTGCACGCCTAAGTACTCCGGCCCCGCTGCAGGGGCCCGCCGCGAGCCTGCGAGCGGTGGGGGCAGCGGGGTCCTTCGTCAGTCCGTGAGGTCGCGGATGACGGCGTCGGCCAGCAGCCGGCCGCGGTCGGTGAGGACGGCCCGGCCGGCGGCGTGCGGCCCGGCCTCCAGCAGACCCCGCACGACGGACTCGGCGGCCCGCGCCCGTCCGGCATCGCTGAGCGCGGCCAGCGGCAGACCGTCCCGCAGCCGCAGCCCCAGCATCACCCGCTCCAGGGCCTGGTCGGCCGGGGTGAGCAGCTCGCTGTCGGCGGCCGGGTGCACCCGGGCGGCGAGGCGGTCGGCGTAGGCGGCGGGGTGCTTGACGTTCCACCAGCGCAGACCGCCGACGTGCGAGTGCGCGCCCGGACCGATCCCCCACCAGTTCTCGTTCGCCCAGTACAGCTCGTTGTGCCGGCAGCGGGCCGCCCGGTCCCGCGCCCAGTTGGACACCTCGTACCAGCCCAGCCCGGCGGCACCGAAGGCCCGGTCGGCGGCCTCGTACCGGTCTGCCAGCACGTCGTCGTCCGGCATCGGCAGCTCACCGCGGGCGACCCGGCGGGCCAGCCTGGTGCCGTGCTCGACGATCAGCGCGTAGGCGCTGACGTGATCGACCGGTGCGGCCAGGACGGCGTCCAGCGAGGCCTGCCAGTCGGCGTCGGTCTCGCCGGGGGCGCCGTAGATGAGGTCCAGGTTGACGTGCTCGAAGCCCGCGGCCCGCGCCTCCTCGGCGGCCTGGACGGCCCGGCCGGGGGTGTGCCGACGGTCCAGCACGGCGAGCACGTGCTCGGCGGCGGACTGCATGCCCAGGCTGATCCGGGTGAACCCGCCGGCCCGCAGCACGGCCAGCGACTCCGGCGTCACCGACTCCGGGTTGGCCTCGGTGGTCACCTCCACGTCGGCGGCCACGGGGAACAGCTCCCTGACGGCGTCCATGACAGCGACCAGGTCGTGCGCGGGCAGCAGGGTGGGGGTGCCGCCGCCGACGAACACGGTCTGCACCTCGGGCCGGTCCGGCCCGAGCACGTCGGCGGCCAGCCGCAGCTCGGCGATCGCGGTGCCGGCGTACTCGCTGCGGTTGGCGCCCGGGCCCAGCTCGTCGGAGGTGTAGGTGTTGAAGTCGCAGTAGCCGCAGCGGGTGGCGCAGAAGGGCACGTGCACGTAGAGGCCGAAGGGCGTCGTCCGCAGGCCGTCCCGGGCCACCGCCGGCAGCATCGAGGGGTCGGCCGGGAGCGCTGGGGTCTGGCCGAGGAGGGGCAGGGTCTGAGGCGTCGTGGCTGTCATCGCTGCTCCCAGTGTGACCGCCCCCGGCAACCGACCGGCACGATGTCGGGGTGACCTCCGCGACCACCGGTGACCGCGTCCTGCACGTCGAGGTGTCCTCGGGCGTCGCCCGGCTGACCCTGGACTCCCCCGCGAACCGCAACGCGCTCTCCCGGGCGATGCGGGCGCAGCTCCGGCAGGCGCTGACCGAGGCGTTCGCCGACGACGCCGTCCGGGTCGTGGTGCTCGACCACACCGGCCGGGTCTTCTGCTCCGGCATGGACCTCTCCGAGGCCACCGGCGGAGGAGCCGCCGACCAGGGCGTCAACGAGCTCCCCGAGCTGCTGCAGCTGGTGTGGTCCGCGCCGAAGCCGGTGCTGGCCGCGGTGCGCGGACCGGCCCGCGCCGGCGGCGTCGGCCTCGCCGCCGCGTGCGACGTCGTGGTGGCCGGCGCAAGCGCCACCTTCGCGTTCACCGAGGTGCGGATCGGCGTCGTCCCGGCCGTGATCTCGGCGGTGTGCCGGCCGCGGATGCTGCCGCACGTCGCGCACCGGCTGATGCTCACCGGGGAGGTCTTCGACGCCGGCACCGCGGCCGCCGGCGGGCTGGTCGACCTGGCCGTCGCCGACGACGAGGTCGACGCCGCCGTCACCGCCCAGGTGACCGCGCTCGCGGCCGGGGCCCCGGCCGCACTCGCCGAGACCAAGCGGCTGCTGCGCTCGGGCACCGACCTGGCCGGTCAGTTCCCTGCGCTGCTCGAGCTGTCGGCCCGGTTCTTCGCCAGCGAGGAGGGCCAGGAGGGGATCGCGGCGTTCCGCGAGAAGCGCCCGGCCCGCTGGGTCCCGACCACCGGCTGAGCGCAGTTGTGCTCTGCTCACCGTGGTGAGCAGAGCACGAGCATCGCCGGGGTACTTGTCGGTCTCCGGTACCGGCGGTCATCCTCGGCGCATGAGCGAGGTCGAGCAGGACCCGCGGGCCCGGTTCCGGCAGCTGCCCGAGCCGGTGCGGCCCGAGGAGCTGGTGGAGAGCCAGCCCGCTGACCCACCGTTGCAGGTCGAGACGCCGGCAGACGCCGAGCGACGTCAGCTCGCGTCCGGCGGTGGCCCGGTCTGACGCTCAGCGGAGCCGGCGGGTGTTGTCCGGCAGCCGGACGGTGATGCCACGGGCGTCGAGCCACTCGGCCAGCGGGACGGCGACCCGGCGGCTGGTCCCCCACGCCTGCCGGGCCTGGCTGAGCGTGAACGGCTGCGGCACCGTGGTCAGCCGGGCGCGCGCGACCTCGGCGACGCCGGGTGCGAGGTAGACGCCGTCGGCGATCCGCACCAGCTGCTCGGCGCGCACCGCGGCGGCCAGCTCGCGCGTCCCGAGCCCGGCGGCGACGAGGTCGCCGGACTCCGGCGCGGCGAACGGCTCGTCGGCCAGCCGGGCGCGGATCCCGTCCACCGCCCGCTGCACCGCCGGCGGCAGCCCGGAGTCCGCGGCCACCACCCGGCCCCCACGCAGCGCCAGCGGCGCCCGGACGACGGCGGGCACCAGCTCGACGTCGGGCAGCTCGAGCGCCGAGCGCAGCACCGCCACCGGTGGACCGGCCTCCAGCGGCCGCAGCTGCCGGTACCGGGCCACCACCTGCGGCACCCGGGCCGCGAGCTCGTCGAGGAGGCCTGGCGCGATGAGCCAGGGCCCCACCGCCGTGGCACCGGCAGGCACCGGCCAGCCCATGGCGACGAAGTCGGCGCGCCGGACCCAGCGGCGCCGGGCCAGGTCGGCTGCCGCGCCCTCGGCACCGGGGAGCTGTTCGGCGAGCTCGGCGGCACGTGACCGGGCCGCTCCCCGCCGGCGCAGCTCCGGGGGGTCGACGTCCCGCACGTCCGCGCCCAGCACCCGGCGGGCCCCGGGGTCGCGCAGCAGCAGCCGGTCACCGACCCGCAGCGGCAGCTCGTGCGCCAGCCGGAGCCGCACCGCCGTCCCGTCCAGCGGCCGCAGCCGTGCTCCCACCGTGGCCGAACCGATGTGCACGACGGCCTCCGCCGGCAGCGTGCCGTCGGCCGGCGCGACCAGGGTGACGTCGAGGTCGGCGGTGCGGCGGAACGCGTCGGGGGTCAGCAGCGCGTCGCCGCGGGAGATCTCCTCCACCGCGATGCCGCGCAGGTTCAGCGCCACCCGGGCGGTCGCCACGGCGGACTCCACCGGCACGCCCAGCGACTGCAGGCCGCGGACGGTCACCAGCCGGCCGCCGAGGTCCAGCCGGTCCTCCGCCGTCACGGTGCCGGCCGCGAGCGTGCCGGTGACCACCGTCCCGGCGCCGCGGATGGTGAACGCCCGGTCGACCCACAGCCGGACCGGCGCAGCGGGGTCGGGTGCCGGCAGCCCCGCCAGCACCTGCTCCAGCGCCGCCGAGAGCTCCGGCAGCCCGACGCCGGTCCGGGCGCTCACCGCGACGGCGGGGACCCGCCCCAGCGAGGTGCCGGCCAGCCGCTCCCGCGCGTCGGCGAGCACCGGGCCGGCGTCGGCCAGGTCGGCCTTGGTGACCGCGAGCAGCCCGGCCCGCACGCCGAGGGCGTCCAGCACCGCGACGTGCTCGGCGGTCTGCGCCGACCAGCCGTCGTCGGCGGCGACGACCACCAGTGCGGTCGGCACCGAGCCCACGCCGGCCAGCATGTTGCCGATGAAGCGCTCGTGGCCGGGGACGTCCACGACGGCGACCCGCCGGCCCGAGGGCAGCGTCGTCCAGGCGAAGCCGAGGTCGATGGTGAGGCCGCGGCGCCGCTCCTCCTCCCACCGGTCGGGCTCCATCCCGGTCAGCGCCTTGACCAGCGTGGACTTGCCGTGGTCGACATGCCCGGCGGTCGCGATCACGTCCACCGGCGGGCCACCTCCGCGACGGCGTGCACCAGGTCGCCGTCGTCCGCGGGCGCGAGGCTGCGCAGGTCGAGCAGGGTGCGGTCCCCGTCGACGTACCCGACCACCGGCCGGGCCCCCAGCCGCAGCGGCTCGGCGAAGCGGGCGTCGAGGGCCACCGCGACGCTGGGCAGCTCGAACTCCGGCGCCCCACCGCCACCGACCCGTGCGGTCGCGTCGACCACCTGCGCGGGCACGCCGGCCTCCTGCAGCGCAGCGGCGACCGACGCGGCGCGGGCACGCAGCTCCGCCGGATCGGCGTCGAGCATCTGCCGGACCGGTGGCCGCGGTCCGCGCAGCGTCGCCTCGAGAGCGGCCAGGGTCGTCTTGTCGACCCGCAGCGCCCGGTACAGCGGATGCCGGCGGAGCCGCTGGACGAGGTCGGCCCGGCCCAGCACGATGCCGGCCTGCGGTCCGCCCAGCAGCTTGTCCCCGCTGCACAGCGCGAGGTCGGCCCCGGCGGCGAGGGTGGTCTGCAGGTCCGGCTCGTCGGGCAGCAGGGGGTGCGGTCGCAGCAGGCCGCTGCCCACGTCGGCGACCAGCGGCACCCCGGTCCCGGCCAGCGCCGGGGCGAGCTCGGCGACCTCGACGGCCCGGGTGAAGCCGCGGACGACGAAGTTGGACGGGTGCACCTTGAGCACCGCGCCGGTGTCCGGGCCGAGGGCGGCGGTGTAGTCGGCGAGGGAGACCCGGTTCGTCGTCCCCACCTCGCGCAGCCGCGCCCCGGTGCTGGCCAGCAGGTCGGGGATCCGGAACCCGTCGCCGATCTCGACCAGCTCCCCGCGGGCCAGGACGAGCTCGCGGCCCTGCCCGAGCGCGGTGGCGACCAGCGCCAGCGCGGCGGCGCAGTTGTTGACCACCAGGGCAGCCTCGGCCGCGGGGACGGCCTCGAGCAGCGCGGTCAGCGCGCCCTCCCCCCGCGGGCCCCGGCGTCCGGTGCCCAGGTCCAGCTCGACGTCGGTGGTGCCGCTGGCGGCGACCACGGCCTCGACCGCGGCAGCGGAGAGCGGCGCACGACCGAGGTTGGTGTGCACCAGCACACCGGTGGCGTTGAGCACCGGCCGCAGGCTGCTCGCCGTGCCCGGCAGGGCGGCCAGCACCGCCGGGACGACGTCGCCGGCGCGCAGCTCGCCGTCGCGGACACGCTGCTGGGCGGCCTGCACGGCCGTCTTCACCAGGGCGCGGCCCAGCCGGTCGACCGCGGCCGCCACCGGCGGCTCGGCCAGCACGGCGTCGGTGCGCGGAACCGAGCGGCGGGGGTCTCCGGTCATGACCGGGCCAGCGTAGGTCGCCGGTGCGGAGCCGGCCCGGGGGCCGGCCCCGCACGGGCGGTGGCGGAGGCGGACGGGAATCGAACCCGCCTGACCGAGCTGCTCGGTCACGTCGGCTTTAGAGGCCGCGGGGGCCACCAGACACCCTGACGCCTCCGCCGCCGAGCCTAGGGCCGTGCCCGGCGACTGCCCGCGGGCGGGCCTAGATTCACTGCGTGACCGCTCTCGCCCCGCCCGTCCGGCTCACCCAGTTCGCCCACGGGGGTGGCTGCGCCTGCAAGATCCCGCCCGGCGAGCTGGAGGCCGTCGTCGCCGGCCTGACGCACACCGGCCCGGTGGACCCGGCAGCCGAGCTCGTCGTCGGGCTGGACGACGGGGACGACGCCGCGGTGGTCCGCATCGCCGGCGGCCAGGGCCTGGTGCTCACCACCGACTTCTTCACCCCCGTGGTCGACGACCCGTTCACCTTCGGGCGGATCGCCGCGGCCAACGCCCTGTCCGACGTCTACGCGATGGGCGGCACCCCCGTCGTGGCGGTGAACCTGCTGGGCTGGCCGCGGGACGTGCTGCCGATGGAGCTGGCCGCCGAGGTGCTCCGCGGCGGGCTCGAGGTGGCGCAGGCCGCCGGCTGCCATGTCGGCGGCGGGCACTCGATCGACTCCCCGGAGCCCACGTACGGGATGGCCGTCACCGGGCTGGTCGACCCCGAGCGGTTGATCCGCAACGACGCGGCGACCGCCGGAACCCCGATCTCGCTGACCAAGGCGCTCGGTGTCGGGACGCTGAACAACCGGATGAAGGCCACCGGGGAGGTGTCGGCGGAGGCGGTCGACTCGATGAGCCGGCTCAACGCGGCGGCCTCGGTCGCCGCCGTGGCCGCGGGCGTGCGGGCCGGGACCGACGTCACCGGGTTCGGCCTGCTCGGGCACCTCTACAAGATGGCCCGGGCCAGCGGGGTCACCGCGGTCGTCGAGGCCGCCGCGGTCCCCTACCTGGCCGGCGCCCGGCAGTCCGTCGCGGACGGCTACGTCTCCGGCGGCACCCGCCGGAACCTGGCCTGGGTGACGCCGTTCACCGACCTGTCCGCCGTCGACGAGGCAGAGGCGCTGCTGCTGGCCGACGCGCAGACCTCCGGCGGGCTGCTGCTCGGCGGCGAGGTCCCGGGCGCCCCGGTGATCGGTGAGTTCGTCGCCGAGCAGGAGTTCGCCGTCGTCGTCCGGTAGGGCCCCGCGGGCAGAAATGGCCATTTCTGCCCCCGCTGTCTACGTTGCGGGGATGCTCGCTGCCTTCGTCTCCGCCCCCGCCCCGAAGGACCCGCTCTCCGTCCTGGAGGTGGGCGACCGGCCCGCGCCCGAGGTGCCCGAGGGCTGGACGACGGTGCAGGTCAAGGCGGTCTCGCTGAACCACCACGACCTGTTCAGCCTGCAGGGCATCGGGCTGCCGGCGGAGCGGATGCCGATGGTGCTGGGCACCGACGCCGCCGGGCTGGACGAGGACGGCAACGAGGTCGTGGTGCACGGCGTCGTCTCCACCCCGGGGTGGACCGGTGACGAGACGCTGGACCCGAAGCGCTCGCTGTTCTCCGAGCTGCACCAGGGCACGATGGCCGAGCAGGTCGCCGTCCCGCGCCGGAACCTGGTGCCCAAGCCGGCCGAGCTCTCCTTCGCCGAGGCCGCCTGCCTGCCCACCGCGTGGCTGACCGCCTACCGGATGCTCTTCGTCCGGTCCGGGCTGCGACCCGGCTCGACGATCCTGGTCCAGGGCGCCAGCGGCGGGGTGGCGACCGCGCTGATCCGGCTGGGCAGCGCCGCCGGCTACCGGGTCTGGGTGACCGGGCGCAGCGAGGAGAAGCGGACCGCGGCGCTGGCGCTCGGCGCCGACCAGGCCTTCGAGACCGGCGCGCGGCTGCCCGAGCGGGTGGACGGTGTCATGGAGACCGTCGGGGAGGCCACCTGGAGCCACAGCATCAAGTCGCTCAAGCCCGGTGGGGTCGTCGTCACCTGCGGCGCGACGACCGGCTTCAACCCCGGCGCGGAGCTCAACCGGGTGTTCTTCACCCAGCTGTCGGTGATCGGGTCGACGATGGGCACCCGCGAGGAGCTCGACGACCTGATCCAGATGTGCCGGATCACCGGCGTCCGCCCGCAGATCGACGTCGAGCTGCCGCTGACCGAGGCCCGGGAGGGCTTCGCGCGGATGCTCGAGGGCCGCACCGCGGGGAAGATCGTCTTCACCCTCTGAGAGGAGCCGGCATGCCGCAGGTCGCCCGCACCTGGCGCGGTTGGGTGCGCACCGCGGACCGGGACGCCTACCTGGACTACATCGAGCGGACCGGGATGGCGCACTACCGGCAGACCCCGGGGAACCTGAGCGCCAGCATGCTCAGCCGCGACCTCGAGGACGGCCGCACCGAGATCGTGACGATCAGCTTCTGGACGTCCCTCGAGGCCGTCCGCGGGTTCGCCGGGGACGACGTCAGCGCGGCGGTCTTCTACCCCGAGGACGACCGCTACCTCGTCCAGCGCGAGGAGACGGTGTCGCACTACGAGGTGTACGACCCGGCCTGAGTCCAGGCCCGCGCCGCGAGCCGCCGCTCGATCTTCGCGGCGAGCTTCGGCTGGTCCTTGACCGGCAGGTGGTGCAGCACCGGGGCGAGCTCGGGCAGCCGGGACCGCTCGGTCATGGCGATCCGGAACGCCGTCTCGACGGTGATCCCGTGGTCCGGGCGGGAGACGACCTCGACGTCGTCGCCGGCACCGACGTCCCCGGTCTCCAGCACCCGGAGGTAGGCGCCGGTGGCGCCGTGCGCGGCGAACCGCTTGACCAGGTCGGGGACGCCCCAGAACCGGGCGAAGTTCGCGCACGGGGTGCGCCAGGCGGTGACCTCGAACAGCGCCGAGCCGACCAGCCAGCGATCACCGAGGACGGAATTGCGCAGGTCCAGCCCGCTGGTGCGGAGGTTCTCCCCGAACCGGCCCGGCGGCAGCTCCCGGTCCAGCTCGGCGACCCACCAGTCGGCGTCCTCCTGGGCGTAGGCGTAGACCGCCTGGCCCTCGCCGCCGTGGTGCTTCCGGTTGACCTGGACGTCGCCGTCCAGGCCGAGCGGCTCGACGGCGACCCGGCCGGTGACCGGCTTCTTGTCGATGCCCGACCGGTTCGGCCGCTTGTCCGGCAACGGGAGCAGGTCCGCCCCGGAGACGCAGACCGCCTCGAGCCGGCCGGTCACTTCTTGGCGGCAGTCGACTCGTTGGTGGAGAGGGCGGCGACGAACGCCTCCTGGGGGACCTCGACGCGGCCGACCATCTTCATCCGCTTCTTGCCCTCCTTCTGCTTCTCCAGCAGCTTCCGCTTGCGGGTGATGTCACCGCCGTAGCACTTGGCGAGCACGTCCTTGCGGATGGCGCGGACCGTCTCGCGGGCGATCACCCGGGAGCCGACGGCTGCCTGGATCGGCACCTCGAACTGCTGGCGCGGGATGAGCTCGCGCAGCTTGCCCGCCATGAGGACGCCGTAGCTGTAGGCCTTGTCGGTGTGCACGATCGCGGAGAAGGCGTCGACCGCCTCGCCCTGCAGCAGGATGTCGACCTTCACCAGCTTCGACTCCTGCTCACCGGCCTCGGCGTAGTCCAGGCTGGCGTACCCGCGGGTGCGGGACTTCAGCGCGTCGAAGAAGTCGAAGATGATCTCGCCGAGCGGCAGCGTGTAGCGCAGTTCCACCCGGGTCTCGGACAGGTAGTCCATGCCGGTCAGCGAGCCGCGGCGGCTCTGGCAGAGCTCCATGATCGCGCCGGTGTAGTCGCTCGGCGCGATGATCGTGGCGTTCACGATCGGTTCGAAGACCTTGTCGATCTTCCCGGCCGGCCAGTCGCTGGGGTTGGTGACGACGACCTCGGACCGGTCCTCCATCACCACCCGGTAGACGACGTTCGGGGCGGTGGAGATCAGGCTGAGCCCGCTCTCCCGCTCCAGCCGCTCCCGGACGATCTCCAGGTGCAGCAGGCCCAGGAAGCCGACCCGGAAGCCGAAGCCGAGCGCGGCACTCGTCTCGGGCTCGTAGACCAGCGCCGCGTCGTTGAGCAGCAGCTTGTCCAGCGACTCGCGCAGCAGCTGGTACTCGCTGCCGTCGATCGGGTAGAGGCCGGAGTACACCATCGGCTTGGGGTCGCTGTAGCCGCCGATCGGCTCGCTGGCCGGCTTGTGCTGCAGCGTGACGGTGTCGCCGACCCGGGACTGGCGGACGTCCTTCACGCCGGTGATGAAGTAGCCGACCTCGCCGACCCCGAGCCCCTCGACCGGCTTGGGCTCCGGGGAGATGACGCCGATCTCCAGCAGCTCGTGGACCGCACCGGTGGACATCATCTTGATCCGCTCACGGCCGCTGATCCGGCCGTCGACCACCCGGACGTAGGTGATGACGCCGCGGTAGATGTCGTAGACGGAGTCGAAGATCATCGCCCGGGCGGGGCCGTCGGCGTCGCCGACCGGCGCGGGGATCTTGGCCACGATCGTGTCGAGCAGCTCGGCGACGCCCTCGCCGGTCTTGCCGCTGACCCGCAGCACGTCGCCGGGGTCGCAGCCGATGATGTTGGCGATCTCCGCGGCGTACTTCTCCGGCTGCGCGGCCGGCAGGTCGATCTTGTTCAGCACCGGGATGATCGTGAGGTCGTTCTCGATGGCCAGGTAGAGGTTGGCCAGCGTCTGCGCCTCGATGCCCTGCGCGGCGTCGACCAGCAGCACCGCGCCCTCGCAGGCGGCCAGCGACCGGGACACCTCGTAGGTGAAGTCGACGTGACCGGGGGTGTCGATCATGTCCAGGACGTACTCGTCGCCGGCCAGCGGACCGGTCTTCGGCGTCCAGGGCAGGCGGACGTTCTGCGCCTTGATGGTGATGCCGCGCTCGCGCTCGATGTCCATCCGGTCGAGGTACTGGGCGCGCATCTGGCGGCCCTCGACGATCCCGGTCACCTCGAGCATCCGGTCGGCCAGCGTCGACTTGCCGTGGTCGATGTGGGCGATGATGCAGAAGTTCCGGATCCGGGCGGGATCGGTGGATGCAGGTGTCGTCACAGTGCCGCCATCGTCCCACGCCGGGGGCCTGCGTCCAGCGATCGCCCGGCACGGTGCGCCCGCGCGGCGGTCCTCCCGGCGCGGGTTGGGCCGTCGGCGCGGTGCTGGTATCTTGTGAGACCGGTCCGCAGGCGCCTCGCTGTGCCGTGGACGCACTGTCAGACATCCTCCTCCGAACACTCGAGGCTCACGCGTGGCGAACATCAAGTCCCAGATCAAGCGGATCAAGACCAACGAGATCGCGCGCCAGCGCAACGTCGCGGTCAAGTCCGCCCTGAAGACGTCGGTCCGGCGTTTCCGCACGGCCGCCGACGCCGGGGACAAGGAGGCGGCCGCGACCGCTCTCCAGGTCGCCAGCAAGGCGCTGGACAAGGCCGCCAGCAAGGGCGTCATCCACAAGAACCAGGCGGCGAACCGCAAGTCGGCGCTGGCCAAGAAGGTCGCCAGCCTCTGAGGCTGAGCCCCCCGCTCGACCACGAGCCCCTCTCCCCCTCCGGGAGAGGGGCTCGTCGCTGTTGGGGGCCGCCGCCAGGCCTGCGGACGGGGGTCCGCGGTCCGGCACCGCCGAGGAGCTGAGCCGGCCGGTCAGCGGCCGGGACGCAGCCGTTCCCCCCGGCCGGCGACGCCGGCCGCGCGGACCGCCACGATCCGGCGGACGGCCCGCTCCAACGCGTAGTCCGCGCTGGCGGCTGCTCCCTTCACGTCGGCGTTGAGCTCGGCAGCCACCCCGATCGCCTGCTGCAGGGCGTCGATGGTCCAGCCGCGCGCCTGGCTCTGCGCCTTCTTCACCTTCCACGGCGGCAGCTTCAGCTGGCGGGCGAGCTCGCCGGTGTTCGTGGTGTTCAGCGACGCGACCCGGGCCGCGGTGCGGACCCCGTCGGCGAGCGCGTCGGCGATGAGCACGTGCGCCACCCCGCGGTCCAGCGCCCAGCGCAGCATCTCGATCGAGCCGGCCGAGTCCCCGACCAGCACACGTTCGGCGACGGTGAAGCCGGTGACCTCGGCCTGCCCGCGGTGGAACCGGGCGACCGCGTCGGCGTCGACGACCCCGCCGAAGTCCGACACCAGCTGGCTGGCCGCGGCCGAGAGGTTGCGCAGGTCGTTGCCGACCGCCTCGAGCAGCGCGGTGGCCGCGTCGGGGGTGATCCTCCCGCCGGCGTGCCGGACCTCGTTGCGGAGGAAGGCGATCCGATCGCCCGCCGAGCTGATCCTCGGGCAGTCGTCGACCGCGGCCCCGGCCGCCTTGAAGGTCTTGAGCAGCGCTTCGTTGCGCTTGCCGCCGTTGTGCACGACGACCAGTGTGAGCTCCGGGTCGGGGTCCTTGGTGTAGCTGACCAGCTGGTCGGCCAGGGCGCCCGCTGCCTCGTGCACCCCGGTGACGACGACCAGCCGGTGGCCACCGAACAGCGAGGGCGCCAGTACCTCGGCCAGGTCACCGATCGGGAGGCCGGCCGCGGCCAGCTCGTGCTCCTCGCTGTCGGGGTGGCGATCGCGCACCGCCGCTCGCACGGCCGAGACGGCGCGGGCGCGCAGCAGTTCCTCCTCGCCGACCACGACGCGCAGCCGCGACGTCGGTGCGGGCGGTGCTGCTGCGCTGGCTGCCACGACGCCATGCTGCCACGCGGTGCCGACGGGACCGGGCTGCCGCGGGGTTGCCCGGCGTTCCCACGGGAACGCCGGGCAGCCCGTCGGCGGTCGCCCGCTGGACGACGTCCGGACCGCGCACCGCGACACCCCACTCCCCGGCCCGGCCCACCACAGCCAGGTCGCCGTCGGAGTCGGTGCGGTAGGTGCGCATCCCGTCCGCGGCGAGCCAGTCCAGCAGCCGGTCGGCAGGGTGGCCGTAGCTGTTGTCCGCACCGACCGACACCAGCGCGACGACCGCCCCGCTGGCGGCGAGGAAGCCGGGATCGGCGTCGGCGCTGCCGTGGTGCGGCACCTTGAGCACGTCGGCCGACAGGTCGGTGCCGTCGGCCACCAGGCGCGCCTCCGCCTCGGCCCCCAGGTCGCCGGTGAGCAGCAGCCGGACGCCCCGCACGGTCACCCGCGCCACCATGCTCAGGTCGTTGGGCTCGGCACCGGCGACCGCGCGGGCCGGGTCCGGGGCCAGCACCTCGACCTCGGCGGCGCCCACGGCCCGCCGCTCCCCGGGGGCCAGCACCACGTGCCCGGCGCCGGCCGCCGCGACCACCTGCTCGAGCCGCGGCACCCGGTCGTCGGTCGGCGAGAGCGCACCGGTGGCCACCTCGTCCACCAGCCGCCCGGCCAGCGCGCCGGCCAGCCCGGCGACGTGGTCGGCGTCCAGGTGCGACAGCAGCACCAGCGGCAGCCGGCGCACGCCGAGCCGGTCGAGGCAACCGGCCACGAGGACGCCGTCCGGTCCGGCGTCGACGAGCACCGCCTCCCCGGGTCCGGTCGGCAGGACCAGCGCGTCCCCCTGCCCGACGTCGCAGGCGACGGCCACGGTGTCCGCGAGCGGCCATCCCCGGTCCACCTGGCGCAGCGGCCAGCCCAGCAGCAGCACACCGACCAGGGCGGCCAGCGCCAGCACCCGCAGCCGCGGCCAGCGCAGCAGCGCCCACGCGGCGCCGCCGATCAGCAGCGCGAGCAGGACCGCCCCGGGGGCACCGGCCGGCCAGCCGGTGGCCCCGTCGGGCACCGCGGCGGCCCGCTCGGCGACCAGCACCAGCCAGCGCACCGGCCAGCCGGCGAGCCAGCAGAGGGCGTCCGCGCCCGCCGGGAGCACCGGCGACACCAGCGCGGCCAGCAGCCCGAGCACGGTCGCCGGTGCCACCGCCGGGGCGGCCAGCAGGTTGGCCGGCAGCGAGACGACGCTGACGACGCCGGACAGCGCCGCGACAAGCGGCGCGGTGACCAGCCCGGCGGCAGCGCTGACCGCCAGGGCGTCGGTGACCGGCCGGGGGAGCCGCCGCTCGCGCAGGGCCCGCGACCAGGACGGCGACACCAGCACGATGCCGGCGGTGGCGGCCACGGACAGCGCGAAGCCGGCATCGGAGGCGAGCTCTGGTGCCGTCAGGAGCAACAGCACGACCGAGGCGGCGAGCGCCGGCACCGCTGCTCGCGAGCGTCCCGAGGCCAGGGCGAGCGCCGCCACCCCGCCCATCACCGCGGCGCGCAGCACGCTCGCACCGGGGCGGGCCAGCACGACGAAACCGACGATGGCGAGCACGGCCACAGCGGCCTGGACCCGCCGGTCCGCCCCGCGCGCCCGCAGCGGCCAGAGCACCAGGGCGACGACGATCGCGACGTTGGCCCCGGAGACCGCGGTGAGGTGGGACAGGCCGGCCCGCCGGAACTCGGCGGTCGATGCCGGGTCCATGGCGGTGGTGTCCCCGACCACCAGGCCGGGCAGCAGCCCGGCCGGCCGGTCGGGCAAAGTGCGGGCGGCCGACCGCACGAGGCCGGTCCGCAGTGCACCGGCGGCCGTCTGCACCGGGCCGGGGCCGGCGAGGCGGGTCGGTGCCGACCGTGCCGACAGGACGGCCACCACGTCGTCCCCCGGCTCGGCGGCGCGGACGGCGACCCGCAGCCGCACCGACTGACCGGGCAGCAGCCCGGTCCACTGGTCCGCCGGCCCGAAGACGAGCACCGGGTCACCCCGGGTCCGGCGGCCGTCGACCTCGGTGACGGTGGCCGGAACCAGCACCCGGGGCTCACCGGCGCCGGTGAGGGGCCGCGGGTCGTCGTCGAGCTCGGCCACGACCGGCACGACCGCCGCCCGGGCCGCGAGCCCCGGCAGCGGTGAGGCGGTCCGCTCCTGCGCCCGCACGGCCGAGACGGCGCCGACCACGGTGAGCGCCGCCAGGCAGCCGACCACGACCGCGCCGGCAGCTCCGGACCGGCCCCGGGACGCCCGGAGCAGGAGGACGGCCGCCGCCGCGGCACCGCCGGCCACCGCGAGCACCGGCCCGGGCGGCAGCCCGCGCGCGGCGAGCGTGCCCAGCCACACTGTTCCCGCCGGCGGCACCAGCCGCAGGTCGACCCAGGACCACCGCTGCCGCGTGCTGATCCCCTGCGCCCGGGACCCGGCCCGCCCGTCGGGCACCTCAGACCCGTACCCGGTCGACCAGGTCGGCGAAGACCGCCGGCCCGATGCCGCTCACGTCTTCCAGCTGGTCGACGCTGGTGAACGGGCCGTTGGCGGTGCGGTGGTCGACGATCCGCTGGGCGAGCACCGGCCCGATGCCGGGGAGGGCGTCGAGGTCGGCGGCGGTCGCGGTGTTGAGGTCCACCGGCCCGGCCCCCGCAGCCGCACCCGGCACGGCGGCGCCCGGTGCCCCGACAGCCGGCGCCGCCGCTCCGGGGACCCCGACCGCGATCTGCTGACCGTCACCGAGCACGGCCGCCCCGTTGACCGCGGCGGGATCGGCCTCGGACAGCAGCCCGCCGGCAGCGGCCAGGGCGTCGGCCACGCGTGCCCCGGCCGGCAGCGTCACCAGCCCGGGCGTGCCGACCTGCCCGACCACCGAGACCACGACGGTGCCGACCTGCGTCCCCGCCGGGCCCGAGGTGCTGGACGCCGGTGGCGGGGCGGAGGACGACGCCGTCGCGGACGACGCCGCCGTCGAGGCGGCGGGCACCCGTTCCACCTCCGGTCGGTCGAGCCAGGTCCAGCCGAGCACGGCGAGGGCGGCGAGCACGGCGGCGGCCCACAGCGACCACGCACCCGGCCGGCCCGGGTCCAGCCGGGCCGTCGGCCCCGGAGCACGGTGCCGGCCCAGCGAGGCGGGCAACGCGACGTCCGGCGCCTCCGCCGGCTGGTCGGCCCGGCCCCGCTCGTCCTCGTCCCACCGGTCGACGTCCGGCGGGGGCTCGGTCAGGTCGTCGTCGGGCACCCAGCCGCGGGCCCGCTCCCGCTCGGCCAGCAGCGCACGCAGCCGAGCGCGGATCACGTCACCGTCGTCACGACTGCGGGCCGGGTTCAGCACCCGGCGGACGTTAGGAGCGGACCGCACCTCCCGGCCATGCTCCCGGTCGGGTTGTGGACGACGCCACCGGCTGTGGACAGCCGCCGGCCACCGCCGGTCGTCCCGGTCCAGGGTGGCGGCATGGCTGCCCCCACCCCCTCAGTCCTCGCCGGGACCGCGTCCGCCGTCGTCAGGTGGCTGCGGAGCCGGCTGCGGCCGGGGCGTCGGGTCGATGACCACCCCGACCGCTCCCGGCCCGACGTGGGCACCCACGGCCGCGCCGAGCTCGCTCACGTGGAGCTCCTGCAGCCCGGGCAGCCTGGCGGTGAGCTGCTCGGCGAGCCGGTGCGCGCGCTCCGCGGCGGCGAGGTGGTGCACCGCCGCCGAGACCGGCCGGTCCCCGGCCACGTCGACGGCCCGCTGCACGAGCCGGTTCAGCGCCCGCCCGGACGTGCGCACCCGCTCCAGCGGCACGACCTGGCCCTCCGCGACGTGCAGCACCGGCTTCACGGCCAGGGCGCTGCCCAGGAGTGCGGCAGCCGCGCCGATCCGGCCGCCCCGGCGCAGGTGCTCGAGGGTGTCGACGACGAAGAAGGTGCGGGTCGCGGCGGCGGTGTCCCGGGCGGCGTCGGCGGCTTCTGCCGCGCTGCCGCCGCCGGCGGCTGCGCGGGCCGCGGCGAGCACCGCGAAGCCCGTGCCCATCGCCGCCGAGCGCGAGTCCAGCACGGTGACCAGGTGCTCACCCACCTGGCCGGCCGCCACCCGAGCGGCGTCCCAGGTGCCGGAGAGCTCCCGGGACAGGTGCACCGAGACGATCCGGGTGGCGCCGCGGTCGAGCAACCGGCGGTAGACGGCGACGAAGTCACCCGGCGTGGGCCGGGAGGTCGAGACGTGCCCGCCACGGACGCCCAGCGACCGCGCCACCTCCGCGGAGCTGACCTCGCTGCCCTCCCGACCGGACCGGCCGGCGAGCACGACGTACAGCGGCACCACCTCGATGCCGTAGCGGTCCACGACGTCCGGCGGGAGGTACGCGGTCGAGTCGGTGACCACGGCGACGGCCGGGGAGGCCGACCTGCCGGTCCGGTCGGGCGAGCCGAGGTCAGCCGGCGGCATCGGCGTCCTCGAGCGGAGCCGGCGGCGCCTCCTCGGGCGTGGCCCCGGACCGGGGAGCGTCGGGCACGTCGGTGGCCGACGGTCCCGGGAACGAGCCCCGGTCGCCGGCCGGGCGTCGGCTGCCCTCCAGCTGCCCCGGGGCGGGGACGTACAGGTTGTGCCGCATCAGCCGCCACCCGGAGGGCTGGAAGGCCAGCTCGCTCCAGTGGCAGTTCCCCAGCGGCCCGAAGATGCGCTTGTGCTCCAGCCCGAGTCCGAGCAGCGCCTCCACCAGCCGGCCTGCCGTGCCACCGTGGGTCACCAGCACCGCCGTGGCCGCCGGCGGCAGCGCGGCGACGGCGGCCAGCGCCCGCGCCGCGACGTCGGCCTGCGCCTCCCCGCCGCGCCCGGGCACCGGGCGCCCGGCCAGCCAGTCCGCGTACTGCGCGGGGTGGCGTTCGGCGACCTCGTCGCGGGTCAGGCCCTCCCAGCTGCCCAGCCCGTGCTCCCGCAGCCGCTCGTCGACCTGCACCGGCACGCCCAGCAGCGCCGCGAGGGGGCCGGCGGTGTCGACCGCCCGCTGCAGGTCGCTGGAGACCAGGACGACGTCCTGGCCGTGCAGGACGGCAGCCAGGTGCGGGGCGGTCCGGGCCGCCTGGGCCCGCCCCTCGTCGTCCAACGGCGGGTCGAGCTGGCCCTGGAAGCGCCCGTGGGCGTTCCACTCGGTGCGCCCGTGCCGCCAGACGAGGAGCCGGCGGACCGGCGGGGCCAGGGGGCCCGCGGTCACCGGTCGGTCTCGCCCGGCCCCGGGTCCACCACGGCGTCGGCAGCGGTGCCCCCGGCAGCGTCCTCTGCAGGGTCCTCGGCACGGGTCTCGTCAGGCGCGGAGCCGTCGGAGCTGGCGGGCGGTGCGTCCCGGTCGGTGAACGGGATGACCGGGCAGTCCTTCCACAACCGCTCCAGGGCGTAGTAGGCGCGCTCCTCGGCGTGCTGGACGTGCACCACGACGTCGACGAAGTCCAGCAGCACCCAGCGGCCCTCGGCGAGCCCCTCACGGCGCACCGGCTTCACGCCGTGCTCCCGCAGGCGCTCCTCGACGGCGTCGACGATGGACTGGACCTGGCGCTCGTTGGGCGCCGAGGTCAGGACGAAGGCGTCGGTGATCGCCAGCCGGTCGCTGACGTCGACGATGGACACGTCGGTGGCGAGCTTGTCGGCTGCGGCCTGCGCTGCGATCAGCGCGGTCTCACGGGCCTCGGCCGAGGCGGTCATCGGGGCATCTCCTGCAGGTCGGGGGACGTGGTGTCCCCAGGGGCTGGGTCGTCGGGCAACGAGGGCCGGGTCGGACCGGGGGCGGCCTCGGGGGCTTGGACCCCGGAGGCACCGGCGGCACCGGAAGCGCCGAGGAGCCGGAGGCCGGTCCCCGGGAGCACCTCACCGGGACGGGAGGGCCCGCCGCGGTAGAGCCCGCGCTTCTCGATGTACTGCACGACGCCGTCGGGGACCAGGTACCAGACGGGCATCCCGCGGCCGACCCTGTCCCGGCAGTCGGTGGAGCTGATTGCGAGCGCTGGCACCTCGACGAGGCTGACCGCACCGGCCGGCAGGTCGGCGTCGGCCAGCTGGTAGCCCGGCCGGGTCACGCCGACGAAGTGCGCGAGCTGGAACAGCTTGTCGGTCTCCCGCCAGCTCACGATCTGGGCGAGCGCGTCGGCGCCGGTGATGAAGAACAGCTCCGCGTCCGGGTGCTCGCGCTTCAGGTCGGTGAGCGTGTCGATGGTGTACGTCGGGCCGCCCCGGTCGACGTCGACCCGGCTCACCGAGAACCGCGGGTTCGAGGCGGTGGCGATCACGGTCATCAGGTAGCGGTCCTCGGCCGGGCTCACCCCGCGGTCGGACTTCTGCCAGGGTGCGCCGGTCGGGACGAACACGACCTCGTCGAGCCCGAACAGCCCGGCGACCTCGCTCGCGGCCACGAGGTGCCCGTGGTGGACGGGGTCGAACGTGCCACCCATCACCCCGAGCCGACGTCCCGCCACCGGTCGAGCCTAGCCCGGATGCCGCTGGAGCCGGTCGGCGGACCGATCGGCTCCAGCGGGCGCTCCCTCGGGCAGGGTGCTGGGTGGCTGCGACGGCGTCCACCCGGCGACCGGCCCCCCCGTGCGGCCGGTCGCTGGCAGCGCCCGCGGAGCGACCCGGGGGTCGTCACCGTGAGTCGGCGCGCTGCCGTCCCGCGCTGGACAACGGAACGATGCCGTTTCGGTTACGGGTCCGCGGGGAGGAACCTCGATGTCATCGTTCCCATCGGCGTGTCGCCTCCGGCACGCCGGGCTCTGCGGGGATCAGAGCGTGGTGACGAAGTCCGCGAGCTGGGCGGCGGTCCGCACCTCGACCATCGGGATGACCTCGCGGTAGCGGTCGGCCGCGGAGTCACCGCTCCCCCACAGCCGACGCGGCTCGGGGTTGAGCCAGTGCGCCGACCTCGACCGCCGGACCAGGTCGGCCAGGGTGGGCAGGCCGGGCTGGCGGTAGTTGGTCCGCCCGTCGCCGAGCACCAGCAGCGACGTCTTCGGCCCGACCGCCCCCGGCCACCTCTCGGCGAACACCTCCAGCGCGTTGCCGTAGTCGCTGTGGCCGTCGAAGCTGACGACGTCGGCCTCCCTGCCGATCCGGGCGATCGCGTCGACGACGTCGGCCCCCGGGGTGAAGAACCGGGTGACCTCGTCGGTCGAGTCGACGAAGGCGAAGGCCCGCACACCGCTGAAGTGCTCCCGCAGCGCCTGGGTCAGCATCAGCGTGAAGTGGCTGAACCCGGCGACGGACCCGCTGACGTCGCAGAGCACGACCAGCTCCGGCTTGTGCACCGCCCGTGGCCGGTGGTGGGTGACCAGCGGCATGCCACCGGTGGCCAGCGAGGCCCGCACCGTCCGCCGGAAGTCCAGCCGGCCCTCCCGTCCCAGCCGGCGCCGGGCGGAGAGCTTGGCGGCCAGCCGGCGGGCCAGCGGCGCCACGGTCCGGCGCAGCTCGGCGAGGTCGGACTGCTGGGCACGCAGGAAGTCGACCTGGTCGGCCAGCGGCCGGACGGCGTTGCGGGCGACCTTGTCCCGGCCCTTCTCCGCGGCGGTCCGGCGGCGCACCTCGGCCTCCACCGCCGTCCGGAACGCGGCGATCCGCTCCTTGGCCGTCTGCCGCGCCACCTGCTCGGCCAGCCCGCCCCGGTCGGCGTCGCCGAGCAGGCCGGCCAGGAGTTGGGCGACGAGGGTGTCCGGCGACAGCGCCCGCAGCACGCGGTAGCTGAAGAACGACTGCCCCGACGGCGAGGGGGCCCCGGCGCCGAGCTGGTCCACGGCGAGCCGGGCGAACCGGCGCAGCGCCTCCTCGTCGCCCTCGGTGAGCAGCCGCAGCAGCTCGGCGCGCATGGCCTCGGTGAACGCTCCCGGGTCACCGACCGGCAGCGGGCCGTCCGCGGCGTCCCCGCTTTCGGCCGGGTCGTCGGACGCCCCGTCGCCGGCGGGCACCGGCCGGTCGGTCAGCGGCCACCACAGGTCGAACAGCACGTCGAAGGCAGGACGCTGCGCGGCCCGCCGGAGGAGGACCGCGGCCAGGCCGTGCCGCAGCTGCTCCCGGTCGAGCAGGTCCACGACGGTGAGCACCTCGGCGGCGTCCACCGCCTGGCTGATCCCGACCGGGACCCCGGCCTCGCGGACCGCGCGGACGAAGCCGTCCAGGTGACCGACGAGCCCCCCGGGCTCCACCGCGGCGGATGGGACCGGCGCGACCATCAGTTCAGCCGGAGCTCGGCGGCGGCGCGCACCTGGTCGCTGGCGTGCTTGAGCACCACGCCGAGCGTCGAGCGCATCGCCGACTCGTCCAGGGTGTCCAGCCCGAGCGCCAGCAGGGTCTGGGCCCAGTCCAGCGTCTCGGAGATCGACGGCGCCTTCTTCAGCTCCAGCGCCCGCAGCGCCCGGACGGTGCGCACCAGCTGGTCGGCCAGCGCCGGCGCCAGCTGCGGCACCCGGGACAGCACGATCTCCCGTTCCCGCTCGGCGCTCGGGTAGTCCAGCGCCAGGTACAGGCAGCGCCGCTTGAGCGCCTCGGACAGCTCGCGGGTCGCGTTGGAGGTCAGCACCACCATCGGCCGCCGGGTGGCGGTGATCGTCCCGAGCTCCGGGATGGTCACCTGGAAGTCGCTGAGCACCTCCAGCAGCAGTCCCTCGACCTCGACGTCGGCCTTGTCGGTCTCGTCGATCAGCAGCACGGTCGGCTCGGTGCGCCGGATCGCGGTCAGCAGCGGCCGGGCGAGCAGGAACTCCTCCCCGAAGACGTCGTCGTGGACGGTGTCCCAGTCGGCGCCGCCCGAGCCGGCCGCGGAGATCCGCAGCAGCTGCTTCTTGTAGTTCCACTCGTACAGCGCCCGGGCCTCGTCCAGCCCCTCGTAGCACTGCAACCGGATCAGGTCCGCCCCGGTGGCCGCGGCCATCGCCTTCGCCAGCTCGGTCTTGCCGACCCCGGCCGGGCCCTCGACGAGCAGCGGCTTGCCCAGCCGGTCGGCGAGGAAGACCGTCGTCGCGATCTGGTGGTCGGGCAGGTACCCGGCGGCCGACAGCCGCGTCGTCACGTCCGCCACGTCGGCGAACTGGGCGGCGTGGGTCGGCGTGCGGGACATGCGGCTCCTTCGGGGGGACGACGGCCGGCGTCAGCGGGTGTGGCCGCTGCCGGTGACGACGTAGGTGGTGGAGGTGAGCTCCGGCAGCCCCAGCGGCCCCCGGGCGTGCAGCTTCTGGGTGGAGATGCCGATCTCGGCACCGAAGCCGAACTCACCGCCGTCGGTGAACCGGGTGGAGGCGTTGACCAGGACGGCGGCGGCGTCGACCCCGGCGGTGAAGTCGGCGATCGCGCGCGCGGAGTCGGCGACGATCGCCTCCGAGTGCCCGCTCCCCCACCGGCTGATGTGGTCCAGCGCCTGCGGCAGGTCGTCGACCACGCGCACCGCCATGTCCAGCGACAGGTACTCGGTCGCCCAGTCCTCGTCGGTCGCCGGCTGCACGCCGTCGTGCGCGGCCCGGGCGGCGTCGTCGCCGTGCAGCGTCACGCCGGCGTCGGCCAGCGCCGTGAGCAGCCGCGGCAGGAACGCGACGTCGCGGTGCACCAGCAGCGTCTCGGCGGAGTTGCAGACGCTCACCCGGTGGGTCTTGGAGTTCAGGACGATGGCCTCGGCCATCGCGGCGTCGGCGGAGGCGTCGACGTACACGTGGCAGTTGCCGACGCCGGTCTCGATCACCGGCACCCGCGACTCGGTGACCACCCGCTGGATCAGCGAGGCACCGCCGCGCGGGATGACCACGTCGACCAGGCCGCGGGCGTTCAGCAGCTCCCCCACCGACGCCCGGTCGGCCGGCAGCAGCGCGACCGACCCGGCCGGCAGACCGGCCTTCTCCGCGGCCTCGGTGAGGACGGCGACGAGGGCGGTGTTCGTGCGGTGCGCGGAGGCCGACCCGCGCAGCAACGCCGCGTTGCCGCTCTTGAGGCACAGCCCGGCGGCGTCCACGGTCACGTTCGGCCGGGCCTCGTAGACGATGCCGACCACGCCCAGCGGCACCCGGACCTGGCGCAGCTGCAGGCCGTTGGCCAGCGTCGACCCGCGGACGACGTCCCCCACCGGGTCCGGCAGCGCGACCAGCTGGCGCAGCGCGTCGGCGACCCCGGACACCCGGGCCGGGGTCAGCCGCAGCCGGTCGAGCACCGACTCCGGCGTCCCGTCGGCTCCGGCGGCCTCGACGTCGGCGGCGTTGGCGGCCAGCACCTCGTCGGCCCGCTCCAGCAGCGCCCCGGCCATCGCGACGAGCGCGGCGTCCTTGGTCTCGGTGGGCAGGGTGCGCAGCACGCGGGCGGCCTCACGGGCGCGCGCGGCAGCGGCTCCGATCAGCGGGAAGTCGTCGGCGGACACGCACCGAGGTTACGCGTGGCCCCCGCGCAGCGGCCCGCTGCACGGGGCTCCTACCGGTGGCGGGCGAGGCGGTGCCGCAGCCGGTTGCGGACCGCCGGCCACTCGGCGTCGGTGATCGAGAAGACCACCGTGTCCCGCAGCGAGCCGTCGGGCTGGCGCCGGTGGTTGCGCAGCACGCCGTCCTGCTTGGCGCCGAGCGCGGCGATCGCCGTCCGCGACTGGGTGTTGTGCCAGTGGGTGCGGAACTCCACCGCGAGGCAGCCGAGCACGTCGAACGCGTGCCCGAGCAGCAGCAGCTTGCTTTCGGTGTTCACCCCGGACCGCTGGGCGGACGCCGCCGTCCAGGTGTGGCCGACCTCCACGCGCGGCACCTCGGCCTCGACGTTGCAGAAGGTGGTGGCCCCCACCACGGCGCCGGTGTCGTTGCGCCGGACGACGAAGGGCAGCATCCGACCGGCGTCCTGCTGGGCGAGCCGGCTCTCGACGTCCGCGGCCATGCCCTCGCGGGTGGGCACGGAGG
Organism: Geodermatophilaceae bacterium URHA0031; assembly: GCA_000620205.1. GTDB lineage: Bacteria > Actinomycetota > Actinomycetes > Mycobacteriales > Geodermatophilaceae > Modestobacter. The sequence continues at coordinate 67,341 of JHVP01000006.1, forward strand.
TGTACCAGAGCTCCCAGAGCCGGCCGTCGGCGGCGGCCGCGGCGAGGGCGCTGACGTGCTCCCGGCGCAGCGGCTCCAGGGTGACGACGTCGCCGGCCAGCGTGACCGGCTGAAGCAGCTGCGCCATCAGCTGCGCAGGGCGCGGAGCACCCGCTTGCGGGTCTCGCCGGTCAGCCGGTCGACGAAGAGCTTCCCGTCCAGGTGGTCGACCTCGTGCTGCAGGCAACGCGCCAGCAGCCCGCTGCCCTCGATCCGCAGCGGCTCGCCGTGGACGTCGAAGCCCTCGGCGGCGCAGTGCATCGCCCGCACGGTCGGGGCGTACAGGCCCGGGATGGACAGGCAGCCCTCGTCGTCGTCCTGGGTCTCCTCGGAGCGCTCGGCGATCACCGGGTTCACCAGGTGCCCGATGACGCCGTCGACGTTGTAGGAGAAGACCCGCAGGCCCACCCCGATCTGCGTCGCGGCGAGCCCGGCCCGGCCGGGGTGGTCGACGGTCTCCTCCAGGTCGCGCACCAGCGCGGCCAGGTCCTTGTCGAACGCCCGCACCGGGTCGGCCGGGGTGCGCAGGACGGGGTCACCGAGTTCACGGATGGGACGGACTGTCACGCGTCCTCCTCGCTGGCGCTCGTCAGCCGCGTGCCACCAGGTGCCCTGCCTTCTCGTTCGCTCGCAAGCTCGCTCACCCGAGCAGTCTCTCAGCCCACGATTGCCCTGGTCGGCCTCCACCCCCGGTCCGCTCCTCGCTCGCTGGCGCTCGCTGCGATGCTCCCGGCGGTGTCAGCCGACGAGACGGTGGCTGACCAGCACCATCTCGTCCCGGTGCACGACCTCGCGCCGGTGCTCGGGGTCCAGGTCACCGGTCTTGCGCCCGAGCAGGTCCGGCAGCTCGCGGGCGTCGTAGGCGACCAGGCCGCGGGCGACGACCACGCCGTCCGGGCCGACCAGCTCCACCGGGTCGTCGGCGAGGAAGTCACCGGTCGATCCGGTGACGCCGGCGGCCAGCAGCGAGGCGTGCCGCTCCCGCACCGCCCGGACCGCCCCCTCGTCGAGCAGCACCCGGCCCCGCGGGCGGCTGGCGTAGCGCAGCCAGAACTGCCGGGCGGAGGGACGGCGCCCGCGCGATGCGAACAGCGTGCCCACCCGCTCACCGGCCAGCGCGGCCGCCGCCTGCGGGGTGGAGGTGACGACCACCGGCACGCCGGCGCCGGAGGCGATCAGCGCCGCCTCGACCTTGGTCGCCATGCCGCCGGTGCCCACGCCGTTGCGGCTGGCCGAGCCGAGCGCGACCGCGGCCAGGTCGTCCGGGCCGCGGACGGTGTCGATCAGCTGCGCCGGGGCGGTGCGCGGGTCACCGTCGTAGACGCCGTCGACGTCCGACAGCAGCACCAGCGCGTCGGCCACCGCCACGTGGGCGACCAGCGCGGCCAGCCGGTCGTTGTCGCCGAACCGGATCTCCTCGGTGGCAACCGTGTCGTTCTCGTTGACGATCGGCAGCACGCCCAGCGCCAGCAGCCGCTCGATGGTCTGCGAGGCGTTGCGGTAGTGGCTGCGCCGGGTCAGGTCGTCGGCGGTCAGCAGCACCTGGCCGACGGTGACCCCGTGGACGGCGAAGGCATCGGCGTAGGTCTGCACCAGCCGCAGCTGTCCGACGCTGGCCGCGGCCTGGGCGGTGGCCAGGTCCCGGGGCCGCCCGGTCAGCGACAGCGGAGCGAGGCCCGCGGCGATCGCACCCGAGGAGACCAGCACGACCTGCCGCCCGGCCGCCCGCAGCGCGCCGAGGACGTCGACCAGCGCACGCAGCCGGTCGACGTCCAGCCCGCCGGGCAGGGTCGTCAACGACGAGGAGCCCACCTTGACCACCACCCGGGAGGCGGCGGCGACGTCTGCCCGCGTGCTCACCGGTCGGCGTCGTCCTCGAGCAGCCGGGTGTCGATCCAGCCGTCGTCGTCGGCCAGCTCGTGGGGCAGCCGGCGGGCCTTCTTCGCCGCCAGCCGGTCCTCGGCGCGCGGCCGGGTGCTGCTCTCCAGCCGGACGTCGGTGCCGCGGCCGCCCAGGCCCGCGGTCTCCTCGACGGTGAGCGTGCCGGCCGGCAGCGTCGGCTCCCAGTCGAAGGTGACGTCGCCGACGGTGATCGCGTCGCCGGGGACGGCGCCGGCCTTGGCCAGCCCCTCCTCCACGCCCAACCGGTTGAGCCGGTCGGCGAGGTAGCCCACGGCCTCGTCGTTGCTGAAGTCGGTCTGCCGGATCCAGCGCTCCGGCCGCTTGCCGCGGACCAGCCAGCCGTCGGTGCGCGGGTCGGGCTCGATGGTGAAACCGCCGTCGTCGACGGCGCGCGGCGTCAGGGTGATCCGCACCGGCTCCACCTCGGGCAGCGCGGCCCGGTAGGCCTCGACCTCGCGGGCCAGCGCGAAGCCCAGCTCGTCCAGGCCCTCATGGGTGGCCACGCTGATCGGGAAGACCTGCAGGCCGCGCTCCTCCAGCGAGGTGCGGACCAGGTCGACGAGCTCGCGGGCGTCCGGGACGTCGATCTTGTTCAGCACGGCGATCCGCAGGCGGCCGACCAGATCGAGCTCCTCGCCGCCGTACTCGCGCAGCTCGTGCTCGAGGGCCTCGATGTCGCTCTCCGGGTCGCGCCCGGGCTCCATCGTGGCCATGTCGACCACGTGCACCAGGACGGCGCAGCGCTCGACGTGCCGGAGGAACTGCAGGCCCAGGCCCTTGCCGGTGGAGGCGCCCGGGATCAGCCCGGGGACGTCGGCCATCGTGTAGGTGACGTCGCCGGCGCGCACCACGCCCAGCTGCGGCACCAGGGTGGTGAACGGGTAGTCGGCGATCTTCGGCCGGGCCGCGGACATCGCCGCGACCAGCGAGGACTTGCCGGCCGACGGGTACCCGACCAGGCCGACGTCAGCGATGCTCTTGAGCTCCAGGACGGCGTCGACCGTCTCGCCGGGCTCGCCGAGCAGGGCGAAGCCGGGGGCCTTGCGGCGGGAGTTGGCCAGCGCGGCGTTGCCGAGCCCGCCCTTGCCGCCGTGCGCGATGACCACGCGGGTGCCGGCGCCCATCAGGTCGGCGACCTGCTCGCCGTCGATCGTGACGACGGTGCCCGGGGGGACCCGCAGCACGCGGTCCTCACCGCGTCCGCCGTTCTTGTAGTCCCCGGCCGCCTGCTTGCCGTTCGCGGCCTTCTGGTGCGGCGCGTGGTGGAAGTCCAGCAGCGTGTGCACGTTCGGGTCGACCTCGAGCACGACGTCCCCGCCGTCACCGCCGTTGCCCCCGTCGGGGCCGCCGAGCGGCTTGAACTTCTCGCGGTGGACGGAACTGACCCCGTGGGCCCCGTTGCCTGCGGCCACGTGGACCGTCACACGGTCGACGAAAGCGGCCATGGTCGCCGCCTCTCTGCACTACGGCCGGACTCGTGGAATGGGAACGGGGTGGCGGCGCCGGATCGGCGCCACCACCCCGCGAGGACTGCTGGTGCTGCTACGCGGAGACGGTCTCGCGGGCCGGGACGGCGGCGATGGTGACCTCGCGGCGCCCGCGGCGGAACCCGAAGGTCACCGCGCCCGGGACGAGGGCGAACAGCGTGTCGTCCTTGCCGCGGCCGACACCCAGGCCGGGGTGGAAGTGGGTGCCGCGCTGGCGGACGATGATCTCGCCGGCCTTGACGACCTGGCCACCGAACCGCTTCACGCCGAGGCGCTGGGCGTTGGAGTCGCGGCCGTTGCGGGACGACGATGCGCCCTTCTTGTGTGCCATGTCGTCGTCAGCCCTTCGTGATGTCGCGGACCACGACGCTGGTCAGGGGCTGACGGTGCCCCTGCCGCTTGTGGTAGCCCGTCTTGTTCTTGAACTTGTGGATGTGGATCTTCGGGCCCTTGCCGTGCTCGACGATCTCGCCGGTCACGGTCACGCCCGCGAGCGCCTGCACATCGGTGGTGACGGTGTCGCCGTCGACCAGCAGGATGGCAGGGAGGGTGACGGTGTCACCGGCCACCCCGCTCAGGCGGTTGACGGTGAACGTGTCACCGACACCCACCTTGTGCTGCGTTCCACCGGCCTTGACGACTGCGTACACCACTGACTCCTCGATCGGTTCTCAACAGGTCCAGCACTGTGTCCTGCGCGCACCTGGGCGGGCCGAGTGCTGGACGGGCTGCCGGCCGACCGGATCCGCCTGAGGCGGCCTGTCGTCCCGCGGCAACCCGACCAGCGTACCCGAGCCGGCGAGCCCGGGTCGAACACGGCCCCCGTGCAGGGCCCCGCCGCGAGCGGACGAGTAGTGGGGGGCACGGGGGTCCTTCCTCAGGCCGGGGGCCCGGCCGGCCGGGACGCCGCCCGGCGGCGACGCGGCCGTGCCACCGGCGGCGCGTCCTCGCTCGCCGGCTCGGCGACCGCCTGCGGTGCGACGACCACGGCCGGCGCGACCTCGGCCACCGGCTCCGCGGCGGCCTCCTCGACCGGAGCGGAGACGGGCGCCTCCGGGGCGCCGGTGAGTGCCGCAGCCAGCACGGTGTCCGGCGTCGGCTGCTCCGCAGCCGCCGGCACCTCGACGTCCTGCTGCTCGGCCTCGGGCTGCTCGGCCTCGGGCTGCTCGGCGTCCGGCTGCTCGGCGTCCGGCTGCTCGACGGGCGCGTCCTGGACGACCTCGTCGGCGGGCGTCTCCTGCTCGGGGGCCTGCTCGGGGGCCTGCTCGCCGTCCTGGTCCCCGCTCAGGCCGGCGAGCACGGCCGCGTCCTCGGCCGCGCGGGCCTCACCGGACTGGCCGCGACCGCGACGCCCCCGGCTGCGCCGGCCACCGCGAGATTCACCGCTGCCCTGCTCGGCCGGCTCGGCGACCTCGACCTCCACCGGCTGCCCGGCCGGGGTCTCCACGGTCTCCGCTGCGTCGGGGCGCGGCTGGTCACCGCGCCCGCTGTCCTTGGCCGGCGCCTGGTCGCCCCCGCGCTGGTCGCGGTTGCGCCCGCCGCCGGGGTGCCCGCCGCCGTTGGCGTTGCCGTTCCCGCCGGACCGCTTCTTGTCCTCCACCGGGTCCAGGTGCACCAGCACGCCGCGACCGCGGCAGTGCTCGCACGGCTCGGAGAAGACCTCGAGCAGGCCCTGGCCGACCCGCTTGCGAGTCATCTGCACCAGGCCCAGCGAGGTGACCTCGGCGACCTGGTGCTTGGTCCGGTCCCGGCCCAGGCACTCGGTGAGCCGCCGCAGCACGAGGTCGCGGTTGCTCTCCAGGACCATGTCGATGAAGTCGATGACGATGATCCCGCCGATGTCGCGCAGCCGGAGCTGGCGGACGATCTCCTCGGCGGCCTCGATGTTGTTGCGGGTGACGGTCTGCTCGAGGTTGCCCCCGGAGCCGACGAACTTGCCGGTGTTGACGTCGACGACGGTCATCGCCTCGGTGCGGTCGATGACCAGCGAGCCACCGGAGGGCAGCCAGACCTTGCGGTCCAGGGCCTTCATCAGCTGCTCGTCGATGCGCAGGTCGCGGAAGACGTCGCCGGTGCCGGCGTAGCGCTGCAGCCGCTCGGACAGCTCCGGGGAGACGTGCGCGACGTAGGCCTCGACGGTGTCCCAGGCGTCGTCGCCCTGGACGACCAGCCGCTTGAAGTCCTCGTTGAAGACGTCGCGGATCACCCGGATCGCCAGGTCGGGCTCGCCGTAGAGCAGCGTCGGGGCGTTGCTGGTGGACGCCGACTTGGTCTGGATGACCTCCCACTGCGCCTGCAGCCGGGCCACGTCGCGGGTGAGCTCCTCCTCCGAGGCCCCCTCCGCGGCGGTCCGGATGATCACGCCGGCGTCGTCCGGGACGATCTTCTTGAGGATGTCCTTGAGCCGGGTGCGCTCCTTGTCCGGCAGCTTGCGGCTGATGCCGGTCATCGAGCCGCCGGGCACGTAGACCAGGAAGCGACCGGGCAGGTTGATCTGCTGGGTGAGCCGGGCGCCCTTGTGCCCGATCGGGTCCTTGGTCACCTGGACCAGGACCTTGTCCCCGCTCTTGAGGGCCTGCTCGATCGAGCGCTGCTTGCCGGACAGGCCGGCGGCGTCCCAGTTGACCTCGCCGGCGTAGAGGACGGCGTTGCGGCCCTTGCCGATGTCGACGAAGGCCGCCTCCATGCTGGGCAGGACGTTCTGCACCCGGCCGAGGTAGACGTTGCCGGCGAACGAGGTGGCCTGGGTCTGGGTCACGTAGTGCTCGACCAGGACGTCGTCCTCGAGGACGGCGATCTGGGTGCGCTCGCCCTGCTGGCGGATCACCATGGCGCGGTCGACGGCCTCGCGACGGGCCAGGAACTCCGACTCGGACAGGATCGGGGCGCGGCGGCGGCCACCGTCGCGACCCTCGCGGCGACGCTGGCGCTTGGCCTCGAGCCGGGTCGACCCGGCGACGCCACGGACGTCGTCGTCGCTGGAGGTGCGGCCGTTGCGGCCCGCGCGCTCCGGGCGGTCGTCGTCGTCGGAGGTGTCCTCGGCAGCGCCCTCGGCGCTGCTGCCCCGACGACGCCGACGCCGCCGGCGGCGCGTGCTCGAGCCCTGCCCGGCCTCGGCGCCGTCGTCGTCGGTCTCGTCGTCGCCCTCGGCGTCGGAGGTGTCCTCGGACTCCTCGTCGGTGTCCGCGGTGTCGGCGGCGGGCGCCTCGGTGTCCTCGTCGGCGTCGTTCTCGGCGTCGCCGGAGTCCTCGGTGCGGCCACGGCCACGACCCCGGCGTCCCCGGCGGCGGCGACGGCTGCCGGAGCTGCCGCCGTCCTCGTCGTCACGGTCGTCGGCGTCGTCGAGGTCACGGTCCTCGACGTCGGCCTCGACCCCGGGGACATCGACGTCCTCAGCCTCGACCGGCTCGGGTGCGGACTCCTCGGCGGCCCGGCGCCGACCACGACCGCGGCCGCGCGGCCGGGCCGGCTCGGTCTCCCGGTCGTCGGCCTCCGCGGCGGGCTGCGCAGGCTCCTCCGGCTCGGCCGGGGACTCCGCGGGACGCCGGCTGCGGCGGCGGGGCGGTGCGGTGTCGGGCTCGGGCGCCACGAAGGTGACGAAGGCGGGGACCGGCGGAGCCGCCGGCGGCGCGGCCGGGACCGAGTCCGGGTCGGCCGCCAGGGCCGGACGGGTGGCGCGGCGGCGCGGCCGGGCGGTCACCGTGGTGGGCTCCGGGGAGCTGAACTGGGCACCGAAGCGGGGCAGGTCTGCCTCCGGGTCGAGCTCCGCCTCGGGCTCGGCGACCGGCTCGGGCTCCGGTGCGGCGGGCGGGAGGGCCGCGGCCGCGGCGGAGGCCTCGGTCTCGCCGTCGGCCTCCTCGTCGTCCGCGGTCTCGTCCCCGGCGTCCTCTGCGGTGTCGTCCGCGGCGCCGGTCAGCGGCCCGGCGGCGGGGTCGGCCGCAGCGGGCTCGACGGCGGGCGACTCGTCGGAGCCGTCGGCGGAAGCCGGGGCCTCGTCGGGGGAACTGCCGGTCGCCGCGGTGTCTGCGGTGGTGTCTGGGTCGATGCGGTCGGCCACTGAGGGCTCGCCTCCTGTGCGTCCCCGGGCGCCGGTCGTCTCCGACAGGCGGCCGCGCAGGGACGCGGGTTGGGCGGGTCGGGCGGGCCGCGAGGTGCGGCGACGCCCTTCTCGCGAAGTCTGGGTCCGCGCCCCGGCCGGTGCGGCTGGGGCCCGGTGGTGCAGCGTGCGAACGCGGGTGGTGCTGGCCGAGCAAGATCAGGGTGGAGCGGGCGCGTCACGGCTGGCAGACGTGTCGCGGACGACGCCCGGCGTCCGGCTCCGCCGGTTCAGACCTGCGCGCGCTCCTCCTGGCAGCAGGAGCGCACCGCACGGTCGGGGCCCAGCGGATCGGCGACCTCACCGCTGTCGTCGAGCCGGCCCTGCGCCTCACGCACGGCCCGGATGGGCAACGGCGGGCGCAGGTCGGCGACGGCAGCCAGAGCGGCCATCACGTCGTCCGGTCGGACGGTCGGCGTGAGCTGCCGTACGACCACGTGCAGTATGGCACAACCTGCCTCCACGGCCACCGCCGCGCGGACGACGGCGGCACGAGCATCGACGTCCCGGGTGCCGTTCTTCGTGCGCTTGGCGACCAGGACCTCCTCCCTGGCCAGCAGCTCCTGGACGGCGGCGGAGAGCTCGTCGGCGTCCACCCCGGGCAAGTCGATCCGCCAGCGGGTGGCGTCCAGCCGGTCGGCCAGCGAGCCGCTGCCGTCGCGCGCCTCGACGCACTCCAGGACGTCGATCCCCGGCGGCAGCGAGGCGTCCAGCGCGACGCGGACCTGCTCGGGGTCCCGGCGCGCGGACAGCCCGATCTCGAAGTACTCCGCCTCCGAGGCCGCGCCGGTCGGCGCCGCCCCCATGTAGGAGATCTTCGGGTGCGGGCTGAAACCGGCGGAGAACGCCATCGGCACCTGCGCCCGGCGCAGCGCGCGCTCCAGCGCCCGGGCCAGGTCGCGGTGCGAGGCGAACCGCAGCGGGCCGCGCTTGGTGTAGCGCAGCCGCAGCTTCTGCACGGTGGGCGGCGGCGGGGGCCCGTCGGGCTGGCGGGCCATCAGCGCACCACGGTGAGCGGGAGCAGGCTCCGGCCGGTGGGACCGATCTGGATCTCGGTGCCCATGGTCGGGCAGACCCCGCAGTCGTAGCAGCCGGTCCACCGGCAGTCGCCCACCTCGTCCTCCGAGATCGCGTCCTGCCAGTCCTCCCAGAGCCACTCCTTGTCCAGCCCGGAGTCCAGGTGGTCCCAGGGCAGCACTTCGTGCTCGGTGCGCTCCCGGGTCGTGTACCAGTCCAGGTCCAGCCCGAACCGGCCGAGCTCCTCGGTCGCGGCCGCCGTCCAGCGCTCGAAGGAGAAGTGCTCGCTCCAGCCGTCGAAGTGCCCGCCGTCGCGCCAGACCCGCTCGATCACCCGGCCGACCCGCCGGTCGCCGCGGGACAGCAGCCCCTCGATCACCCCGGGCTTGCCGTCGTGGTAGCGCAGCCCGATGGACCGCCCGATCCGCCGGTCGGCGTTGATCGCCTGGCGGAGGATCCGCAGCCGGTGGTCGATGGTCTCCGCGCTGGCCTGGGCGGCCCACTGGAACGGGGTGTGCGGCTTGGGCACGAACCCACCGATGGAGACGGTGCAGCGGATGTCCTTGGTGCCGCTGGCCTCCCGGCCGGCCCGGATGACCTCGACCGCGAGCTCGGCGATCTCCAGCACGTCCTCGTCGGTCTCAGTCGGCAGACCGCACATGAAGTACAGCTTCACCTGCCGCCAGCCGTTGGCGTACGCGGTGGTGACCGTGCGGACCAGGTCCTCCTTGGACACGGTCTTGTTGATCACCCGGCGGATGCGCTCGCTGCCGCCCTCGGGGGCGAAGGTCAGCCCGCTGCGCCGGCCGTTGCGGGACAGCTCGTTGGCCAGGGTGACGTTGAACGCGTCCACCCGGGTGCTGGGCAGGCTCAGGCCGGTGTTGGTGCCCTCGTACCGGTCGGCCAGCTCCTTGGCCAGCTGGCCGATCTCGGAGTGGTCGGCGCTGGACAGCGACAGCAGCCCGACCTCCTCGTAGCCGGTCGCCTTGAGGCCGGCGTCGACCATCGAGCCGATCCCGGTGATGGTCCGCTCGCGCACCGGCCGGGTGATCATCCCGGCCTGGCAGAACCGGCAGCCGCGGGTGCAGCCGCGGAAGATCTCCACGCTCATCCGCTCGTGCACGCTCTCCGCGAGCGGGACCAGCGGCTGCTTCGGGTAGGGCCACTCGTCCAGGTCCATCACCGTGCGCTTGCCGACCCGCGCCGGGACGTCGTCCCGGGTCCGCAGCACCTCGGCGATCGTCCCGTCGGCGGCGTAGCTGACGGCGTAGAAGCGCGGAACGTAGACGCCGTCGACCCGGGCCAGCCGGGCCAGCAGCTCGACCCGCCCGCCGGGACGGCCCTCGGCCTTCCACGCGGCGACGACGTCGGTGATGTCGCCCACGACCTGCTCGCCGTCACCGAGCACGGCGCAGTCGACGAAGTCGGCGACCGGCTCGGGGTTGAAGGCGGCGTGGCCACCGGCCACCACGACCGGGTGGGTCTCGTCGCGGTCGACCGCGTGCAGCGGGACGCCGGCGAGGTCGAGCGCCTCGAGCAGGTTGGTGTAGCCGAGCTCGGTGGCGAAGCTGACGCCCAGCAGTTCGAACGCGCGCACCGGGCGGTGCGCGTCGACGGTGAACTGGCCGACGCCGTGCTCGCGCATCAGCCCGGCGAGGTCCGGCCAGACGGCGTAGGTGCGCTCGGCCAGGGCGTCCGGCCGCTCGTTGAGCACCTCGTAGAGGATCATGAGGCCCTGGTTGGGCAGGCCGACCTCGTAGGCGTCGGGGTACATCAGCGCCCAGTGGACGGCGACGTCGTCCCACGGCTTCACCTGTGCGTTGAGCTCACCGCCGACGTACTGGATGGGCTTCTGCACCTGGGCGAGCAACGGCTCGAGCTGGGGGTAGAGCGAGTCCACAGTCATGACCCGTCCAGGGTAGCCGCCACCCTCGGGGGCCATGTTGGCCAATGTGGCCCCCGGGGGTGTTCAGAGACCGGGGAAGAAGAGCGCGATCTCCCGGGCGGCGGACTCGGGCGAATCCGAGCCGTGCACGATGTTGGCCTGCACCTCGAGGGCGTAATCGCCGCGGATGGTGCCGGGAGCGGCCTTGACCGGGTCGGTCGCGCCGGCCAGCGCCCGGAACGCCTCGATGGCCCGCGGGCCCTCGACGACCAGGGCGAGCAGCGGGCCGCCGGTGATGAACTCGACGAGCGAGCCGAAGAACGGGCGCTCGCGGTGCTCGGCGTAGTGCTCCTCGGCGACCTCGACGGTCAGGGTGCGCAGCTCGGCCGCGACGAGGCGGAGGCCCTTGGCCTCAAGGCGGGCGACGACCTGGCCGACCAGGCCACGGGCGACACCGTCGGGCTTGACCAGGACGAGGGAGCGTTCAGCGGTGGGTGCAGACACGGCCGGGAGCGTACGGGACACCACTCGTCAACTCTGGTTGACATGAAGAGCCCGTCAACCTATGTTGACGTCATGGCCTCCCCCACCGACGTCACCACCGCCGCCGCGGCCGACGACCCGGACACCGGGCTGCGCGCCGTCCGCGCGCTGCGCGACCTGGCCGACCGGCTCGAGGTGCTCCAGGTGTCCCAGGCCCGGGACCGCGGCTGGTCCTGGCAGCAGATCGCCGACGCGCTCGGCGTGAGCAAGCAGGCCGTCCACAAGAAGCACGCCACCTCGAGAAGGGACCGCTGACGTGTTCGAGCGCTTCACCGACGAGGCCCGGCGGGCCGTCGTCGCCGCCCAGGAGGAGGCCCGGGAGCTGCGGGCCGAGCGGATCGAGCCGGTCCACCTGCTGCTGGCCCTGACCCGCGACCCCAGCCGCGGCGGGACCGCGCTGCGCGCGGTAGGGGTCGACCACGACCGGCTGGCACCCGTGGTGGCCGCGGCGGGGAACCCGCTGGACCCCGACGCCCTCGCCGTCCTCGGCGTCGACCTGGCCCAGGTGCGCGCCACCGCGGAGGCGACCTTCGGCGCCGGTGCCCTGGACCGGGGGCGCCGGCCCACCAGCGGGCACATCCCGTTCGCCGACGGCAGCAAGCGTGTCCTCGAGCAGGCCCTCCGGGCGGCTCTGGCACGCAAGGAGCGCCGGCTGGACAGCGGGCACGTGCTGCTCGGCGTCCTGGCGGTGGGTGACCCGACCGTCGGTCGCGTCCTCGCCCAGCTGGGGACCGACACCGGCTCGCTGCAGGAACGGGCCGGCGGCGAGCCCGAGGTCGCCTAGCGGTTGGTCAGGTCCAGCCGCGCCATGTGCCGCCACAGCTCCTGGTCGCGGTCGCCCAGCCCGTTCCAGCAGTCGTAGCTGTTGCGCGAGTGCAGCTCGCGCGCGTGCCGCTCGACCAGGTCGTCGTGCAGCTGGTAGCGGACGCGGTGCGCGTACTCGGCGATCGTGTAGCTGATCGACCCCACCGGCTCGTCCGGCGCCGTGGCGACCACGCCCGTCGCGCGCCGGGTCGGCTCGTGCCGCTTCGCGCAGCAACGACTGTGGTCGGCCATGGTGCTCCCCCTACCTCCGGTGACCAGAGGTCATCCCCGAGTCACGCAACGTGTTCGTCAGGGTGCCCCGGCCGCGCGGTTCCCGCGCCCCCCGTGCGGGTGAACCTGCGGTCAGTCGACGGGAGGAGCCGGCGGTGCGGACCGGACCGGGCCGAACGCGCTGCCCAGCAGTTCCTTGCGGATCTGCAGCAGGTAGGCCCAGATCAGCACGAACACACCGCCGACCAGCCACATCGCCGCGCCGAAGAAGCCGGTGAGCAGCAGCGGCACCTGCAGCACCGTGCCGATCACCAGCCCCTGCGGGCGGCGCTGCAGTCCGCTGGCCAGGACGAGAGCTGCAGCCAGCACGATGAGCACGGTCAGCCGGAACCCGGTCAGCCCGTCGCCGCTCTGCGCGATGCCGCGCGGCACGAACAGGACGGCGATCCCCTCGAGCAGCAGGATCGCCGCCCCCGCACCGCCCAGCGCCCGGCCGGCCCGGACCGGGTCGGGCGCGGTCACGACCGGTTGCCGGACAGCAGGGTCCGGGCCTCCCCCGCGGTGACCACGCTGCCGGTGACCAGCACGCCGGAGCCGCCCAGGGCGTCGTCCGCACCGGCCTCGGCCAGCTCGATGGCCGACTCGATGGCGTCGGCGAGCCGCGTGTGCACGCTGACCCGGTCGGCGCCGAAGACGTCGACGGCGAGGGCCCCCAGCTCGTCGGCGGGGATGGCCCGCGGTGAGCTGTTCTGGGTGACGACCAGCTCGGCGCACAACCCCTCGAGCTCGGCGAGCATCCCGCTGACGTCCTTGCCGTGCACGCAGCCCACCACGCCGACGAGCCGGGTGAAGTCGAAGCACTCGCGCACCGCTGCCACCGTCGCGGCCATGCCGCCCGGGTTGTGCGCGGCGTCCACCAGCACCGTGGGCGAGCTGCGCACCCGCTCCAGCCGGCCCGGCGAGCGGACCGCCGCGAACGACTCCCGGACGACGTCCTGCGCGACCACCCCGGTGGCCGCCCCCGCACCGAGGAACGCCTCCACGGCGGCCAGCGCGACGGCGGCGTTCTGCGCCTGGTGCGCGCCGAACAGCGGCAGGTAGACCTCGTCGTACTCCCCGCCCAGGCCCTGCAGCCGGACCTGCTGACCGCCGACGGCGACCCGCCGCTCCAGCACGCCGAACTCGGTGCCCTCGCGGGCCACGGTGGCGTCGACCTCGATGGCCCGCCGCACCAGCGCCTCGAGCGCGCCGGGTGGCTGGTGGGCCAGCACGGCCACCACGCCCCCGTCCGGGCGCCCGTCGGGCGGCACCTCGTCACCGGGGCTGGGCTTGATGATCCCGGCCTTCTCGGTGGCGATGGTCGCGACGTCGGGGCCGAGGTACTCGGCGTGGTCCAGCGAGACCGGCGTGACGACCGCGACCCGGGCATCGGCGACGTTGGTGGCGTCCCAGGTGCCGCCCATGCCGACCTCGATGACGGCGACGTCGACCGGTGCGTCGGCGAAGGCGGCGTAGGCCATCGCCACCATCACCTCGAAGAAGGACATCGGGACGTCGCTGCCGGCGTCGACCAGCTGCACGTAGGGCGCGATGTCGTCGAAGACCTCGACGAACCGCTGGGCGGGCAGCGGCTCGCCGTCGAGCACGATCCGCTCCCGCAGCTCCTCCAGGTGCGGGCTGGTGAAGCGGCCGACGCGCAGGCCGAAGCCGCGCAGCAGCTCGTCGATCATCCGCGCCGTCGTCGTCTTGCCGTTGGTGCCGGTGACCTGGACGACGGGGAACGCGCGCTGCGGCGAACCCAGCAGGTCGACCAGCGCCGAGATGCGCGCCAGGGACGGGTCGAGCCGGCTCTCCGGCCACCGTGCCAGGAGCGCCTGCTCGACCCGGTCGAGGTCACGGGAAAGGGAGGTGCTCACCGCTCCTAGGATGCCAGTCATGGCAGCCGACACCTCAGCCCTGGAGAGCACGGCCCCGGGAGTCGGGGCCGTCGTACCCGAGAAGCCCACCCTGGACGGTCTCGAGGAGAAGTGGGTCGCCCGCTGGGCCGAGAGCGACACCTACGCCTTCGACCGGGCCGGCGCACTCGCCGCCCCGCGGTCGGAGACCTACGCGATCGACACCCCGCCGCCCACGGCGAGCGGGTCGCTGCACGTCGGGCACGTGTTCAGCTACACCCACACCGACATCGTCGCCCGCTACCAGCGGATGCGCGGCAAGCACGTCTTCTACCCGATGGGCTGGGACGACAACGGCCTGCCGACCGAGCGCCGGGTGCAGAACTTCTACGGCGTCCGCTGCGACCCCTCGCTGCCCTACGACGCCTCCTTCGAGCCGCCGGAGAAGCCGGGCAAGGAGCAGCAGCCGATCTCCCGGCGGAACTTCGTGGAGCTGTGCGAGCGGCTGACCGCCGTCGACGAGGCGGCGTTCGAGGAGCTGTGGCGCCGGGTCGGCCTGTCGGTGGACTGGTCGAACGTCTACCGGACGATCTCGGAGACCTCCCGGGCCACCGCGCAGCGGATGTTCCTGCACAACCTCGCCCGCGGCGAGGCCTACGCCCAGGAGGCGCCGACCCTCTGGGACGTCACCTTCCGGACGGCGGTCGCCCAGGCCGAGCTCGAGGACCGGGAGCGCCCCGGCGCCTACCACCGGATCGGCTTCGCGGGACCCGAGGGCCCGGTGTTCATCGAGACCACCCGGCCCGAGCTGCTGCCCGCCTGCGTCGCACTGGTCGCGCACCCGGACGACGAGCGGTACCAGCCGCTGTTCGGGAAGACCGTGCGCACGCCGCTGTTCGGCGTCGAGGTCCCGGTGGTCGCACACCGGCTGGCCGAGCCGGACAAGGGCTCGGGCATCGCGATGATCTGCACCTTCGGCGACCTCAACGACGTCACCTGGTGGCGCGAGCTGCAGCTGCCGACCCGCGCCGTCATCGGCTGGGACGGCCGGTTCGTCGCCGACCCGCCGCCCGGGGTGCCCGCCGACGTCTACGCCGAGCTGGCCGGGAAGACCTCCTTCAGCGCGCAGGCCCGCACCGTCGAGCTGCTGAAGGAGTCCGGCGACCTGGTCGGCGACCCGAAGCCGATCACCCACCCGGTGAAGTTCTTCGAGAAGGGCGAGCGCCCGCTGGAGATCGTCACGACTCGCCAGTGGTACATCCGCAACGGCGGGCGGGACGCCGACCTGCGCGAGGCGCTGGTCGCGCGTGGCCGCGAGATCCAGTGGGTGCCCGAGCACATGCGGCACCGCTACGAGAACTGGGTCGAGGGCCTGAACGGTGACTGGCTGGTCAGCCGCCAGCGGTTCTTCGGCGTCCCCTTCCCGGTCTGGTACCGCCTGGACGCCGAGGGCGAGCCGGACTACTCCTCGCCTGTCCTGGCGCCCGAGTCGTCGTTGCCGGTCGACCCGTCCTCCGACGTCCCGGACGGGTTCACCGAGGAGCAGCGCGGCGTGCCCCATGGCTTCATGGCCGACCCCGACGTGATGGACACCTGGGCGACGTCCTCGCTGTCGCCGCAGGTGGCCTCGGGCTGGGACACCGACCCGGAGCTGTTCGCGCACGTCTTCCCGATGGACTTGCGCCCGCAGGCGCACGACATCATCCGCACCTGGCTGTTCTCCACGGTGGTCCGCTCGCACTACGAGTTCGGCACGGTGCCGTGGTCGCACGCGGCGATCTCCGGGTTCGTGGTCGACCCCGACCGCAAGAAGATGTCGAAGTCCAAGGGCAACGTGGTGACGCCGATCGACGTGCTCGACCGGTTCGGTACCGACGCCGTTCGCTGGCGGGCGGCCGGGGCGCGGCCGGGAGCGGACTCCCCCTTCGACGAGGCGCAGATGAAGGTCGGCCGCCGGCTGGCCATCAAGCTGCTGAACGTGGGCAAGTTCGTGCTGGGCCTCGGCGCGTCGGCCGCGCTGACGGCGGACGCGGTCACCGAGCCGATCGACGCCGGGCTGCTGGCCTCGCTGGCGGCCGTCGTCGACGAGGCCACCGCCGCGATGGACGCCTACAACTACACCCGGGCCCTGGAGGTCACCGAGGCGTTCTTCTGGTCCTTCTGCGACGACTACGTCGAGCTGGTGAAGACCCGCGCCTACGCCTCCGACGAGGGGGCCCGCTCGGCCCAGGCCACGCTGGCGCTCGCGCTGTCGGTGCAGCTGCGGCTGCTGGCGCCGGTGCTGCCGTTCGTGACCGAGGAGGTCTGGTCGTGGTGGCAGAGCGGCTCGGTGCACCGGGCGCTGTGGCCGACCGCGACCGAGCTGCCCACCGGCGGCGACCGGGCGGTGCCCACCGTCGCCGCGGAGGCGCTGGCCGCGGTGCGCAAGGCGAAGTCGGAGGCCAAGCAGTCGATGCGGGCCGACGTCGCCTCGGCTGTCGTGACCGCCCCCGAGGCGCAGGTGGCGCTGGTCGAGGCGGCCCGGCGGGACCTCACGGCCGCCGGG
This sequence comes from Geodermatophilaceae bacterium URHA0031, assembly GCA_000620205.1. Classification (GTDB taxonomy): domain Bacteria; phylum Actinomycetota; class Actinomycetes; order Mycobacteriales; family Geodermatophilaceae; genus Modestobacter. The sequence continues at coordinate 83,785 of JHVP01000006.1, forward strand.
CGGATCGAGTCGCTCACCGTCGTCGCCGGCGACGGCCCGCTGACCGTCGACGTCGTCCTGGCCGAGACCCCCTGACCCGCTCCCCTGACCCGCTCCCGCGACCGTTGAACCCCAGCGGCCCGGAACCAGCCCGGTTCCGGGCCGCTGGCGTTCGAGGGTCGTCGGCCGTCCACAGGGCGTCCGCGCGGCGGGGCGCCGCTCCGGCAGCCTGCCCGTCGTGCACGCTCTCACTGCCCTGCTGCCGGCCGGCGTCGGCCGCAGGGACGACCTGACCCTGGCGACCAGCTCCACCAGCGTCAGCCGCTGGCTGCACTCCGGTGACCTCGTGCTGGTGCACCCAGGCGTGGTAGCCCTGCCCGACCGGCTCGGCGACTGGCAGGTGCGGACCAGGGCGGCCACCCTGTGGACCCGAGCGCCGCTGAGCCACCTGACCGCGCTCGCGGCGGCGGGCCTCCTGACGCCCCCGCCACGCGGCCCGCTCCACGTGACCGTGCCGGCCGACCGCTGGCCGCGTGGGGCCACCGGCGTCATCGTGCACCGCACGACCCAGCCGATCGGGCCCACTGAGGGGTCGAGCACCCCGCGACTGCCCGCGGCCCGCAGCCTGGTGGACGCCTGGAGCTGGGCTCACGTCCCGCGGACGAACCCCCACGCCGGACACGAGCGACCGCTGGTCCGGCAGCTGGTGATCGACGCGGTCCGCCGCCGCGACGTGTCCGTGCCGCGGGTGCGGGAGCAGTCGGCTCGTCAACCGTTGCACGCGGGCCGGGCCGCGCTCGCCCAGCTGCTCGACCTGGTCGAGGGGGGTTGCCAGAGCGAGCTAGAGGTCTTCGGCGTGACCCACGTGCTCCGGATCCTCGGCCTGCCGGTGCCGGTGCAGCAGCACCGGGTGGTGCTGCCCAGCGGCCGGTACGTCGACCTGGACGCCGCCTACGTACAGGCGAAGGTCGGTGTCGAGCTGGACGGCCACCGGTACCACAGCCGCCGCGAGGACCGGGAGCGGGACATGCGGAAGGACACCGCCCTGGCCACACTGGGATGGGTCGCGCTGCGCTACAGCTACCGCCGGCTCACCGGGGAGCCGGCCGAGTGCCAGCGGGAGATCGAGGCCGTGGTGCGGAGTCGCCTGGGCCGTTGAACGCCAGTGGCCCAGAACCGGCTCGGTTCTGGGCCACTGACGTTCAGAGCTCGGGCGTCAGGCGCTCTTCTCGCGGGGGGCGCGGGCGGGCTTGCGCGGGACGATCGTCGGGTTCACGTGCTGCAGGACGACGTCCTGGGTGATGACGACGGTGGCGACGTCCTCGCGGCTGGGGATGTCGTACATCACCGACTGCAGGACCTCCTCCATGATGGCCCGCAGCCCACGGGCACCGGTGCCCCGCAGGATGGCCTGGTCGGCGATCGACTCGAGCGCGTCGTCGGTGAACTCGAGCTCCACCCCGTCGAGCTCGAACAGCCGGCGGTACTGGCGGACCAGGGCGTTCTTGGGCTCGGTCAGGATGTTGATCAGCGCCTCGCGGTCCAGCTTCTGCACGCTGGTGATCACCGGCAGGCGGCCGATGAACTCGGGGATCATGCCGAACTTCAGCAGGTCCTCGGGCATGACCTGGGCGAAGGCGTTGGCCTCCTCGATCTCTGCCTTGCCGCGGACCTCGGCGCCGAAGCCGATCCCCTGCTTCCCGGTGCGCGCCTCGATCACCTGGTCCAGGCCGGCGAACGCGCCACCCACGATGAACAGCACGTTCGTCGTGTCGATCTGGATGAACTCCTGGTGCGGGTGCTTGCGACCGCCCTGCGGCGGCACCGACGCCGTCGTCCCCTCGAGGATCTTCAGCAGCGCCTGCTGCACGCCCTCACCGGAGACGTCGCGGGTGATCGACGGGTTCTCGCTCTTGCGGGCGATCTTGTCGACCTCGTCGATGTAGATGATCCCGGTCTCGGCCCGCTTGACGTCGTAGTCCGCGGCCTGGATCAGCTTGAGGAGGATGTTCTCGACGTCCTCACCGACGTACCCGGCCTCGGTGAGCGCGGTGGCGTCGGCGATCGCGAAGGGGACGTTCAGCATCCGGGCGAGGGTCTGGGCCAGGTGCGTCTTGCCGCACCCGGTCGGCCCCATCAGCAGGATGTTGGACTTGGCGAGCTCGACGCCCTCGTCCCGGCTGCCGCGGTCGCCGCCGGCCTGGATCCGCTTGTAGTGGTTGTAGACCGCGACCGCGAGAGTGCGCTTGGCCTGGTCCTGGCCGATGACGTACTGCTCGAGGAAGTCGTGGATCTCCTTGGGCTTCGGCAGCTCGTCGAACTTGAGGTCCGACGACTCCGACAGCTCCTCCTCGATGATCTCGTTGCAGAGGTCGATGCACTCATCGCAGATGTACACCCCAGGGCCCGCGATGAGCTTCTTGACCTGCTTCTGGCTCTTGCCGCAGAACGAGCACTTGAGCAGGTCGCCGCTCTCACCGATACGTGCCACCTGGCTGACCTCCACCTCGAGTGGGACGGCTGCGCCGTTGCCCCTGGTACGTGCCTTGTCGTTGCCCTCGTCGACGCCCTGAGACCTGGCGTCCTGCGTCCCTGCGGTCCTGACCGGGGAATCGGGCGTTCACCGAACCTACCCGGCCGGACCGACGTTCCCGGGAACTGACGCACCCGGTTCGCCCGGCCCGCACCACCTGTCTCCCACCTCCCCCGTGACCCGGCGGGTGCTCGCGCCGACCGCCGGACGGGATGGGAGAACGGTACGGGCCGGGAGCCCGGAATGCGCCCCCGGTCCGCACCGTCACTGCATCAGGCAGCCGGCAGCGCGTTGAGCTTCCGGCTGGCGATGACCTGGTCGACGATCCCGTACTCCTTGGCCTCCTGGGCCGTGAGGATCTTGTCCCGGTCGATGTCCTTGCGGACCTGCTCCTGGGTCTGGCCGGTGTGCCGGGCCAGGATGGCCTCCATCAGCGTGCGCACCCGCTCGATCTCCCGGGCGTGGATCTCCAGGTCGGTGACCTGGCCACCCGCCTCACCGGACGGCTGGTGGATCAGGACCCGGGAGTACGGCAGCGCCAGCCGCTTGCCCGGCGTCCCGGCCGCCAGCAGGACGGCGGCCGCAGAGGCGGCCTGGCCCATGCAGACGGTCTGGATGTCGGGGCGGACGAACATCATCGTGTCGTAGATCGCCGTGAGCGCGGTGAACGAGCCACCGGGCGAGTTGATGTACATCGTGATGTCGCGGTCGGGGTCGTTGGACTCCAGCGTGATGAGCTGCGCCATCACGTCGTTGGCCGACGCGTCGTCGACCTGCACCCCGAGGAAGATGATGCGCTCCTCGAAGAGCTTGTTGTACGGGTTGGACTCCTTCATGCCGTAGCTCGTGCGCTCCACGAAGGAGGGCAGGATGTAGCGGCTGGAGGGCATCTGGAAGTCGCTCATGGTCACTTCTCCGGTCCGTCGGTGACCGGGTTGTCGGTCTGGGTCATGGTGTCGGCACGGGTCACCACGTGGTCGACGAAGCCGTACTCGAGGGCCTCCTGCGCGGTGAACCAGCGGTCGCGGTCGGAGTCCTCGTTGATCCGCTCCGGGGTCTGCCCGGTGTGCAGTGCCTGCAGCCGGTTGAGCTCCTGCTTGGTGCTGCGGAACAGCTCGGCCTGGATCGCGATGTCCGAGGCGGTGCCGCCGACGCCGGCCGAGGGCTGGTGCATCAGGATCCGCGTGTGCGGCAGCGAGTAGCGCTTGCCCTTGGTGCCGGCGGTGAGCAGGAACTGGCCCATCGAGGCGGCCAGGCCCATCGCGTAGGTGGCGACGTCGCAGTCGATGAACTGCATCGTGTCGTAGATGGCCATGCCCGCGGTGACCGAGCCACCGGGCGAGTTGATGTACAGGTGGATGTCGCGCTTGGGGTCCTCGGCGGACAGCAGCAGCATCTGCGCGGCCAGCTGGTTGGCGATCACGTCGTCGACCTGGCTGCCGAGGAAGATGATCCGCTCGCGCAGGAGTCGCTCGTAGACCGAGTCGTTGAGGTTCATCATCGAGCCACCGGCGCGCATCAGCGGCGCGCCGGGGGTGATCAGTGGGGTGCTCACGGGTGCGGTGACCTCCGTAGGACTGCGGTGCAGTCGGTCTCGTGGAACGGGTTGGCCGGTGGTCGGGGGGAGACCGCCGGGGCCGCGGACGGCCTCGGCGTGCTGGTCGTCAGTGCGGCTCCGGGGATCGCCTCGGTGTCACGTCGACCCTAACGCGCACCCCCGACGGCTTCCTCCCCGTCGGGGCCGGTGTTCGCCGTGGGCGCAGCGGCCACCGGGAGGGCGCCGGGGGGGGGGCGGGCCCGGGGACGACAGCGCCGCCCGCACCCCGGGGCGGGGTACGGGCGGCGCGGTGGTGTCCTCGTGCTGTCAGGCCTTGGCGGTGCTGCCCTCGGCGTCGTCGACGGCGGCCTCGGCGTCGGTCACGACCGCACCGGTGGCCTCGGCCTCGTTGTCGGCGTCGTCGTCGGCGACGTCGCCACCGGCGACCTCCTCGGTCGGCTCCCCGTCCTCGGCCGGCGCGGCGACGGTGCGCGGGCGCAGCGCCTCGAGGTCGACGACGTTGCCCGACGCGTCGGTGATCGTCGTCTCCTCGAGCAGTTGGGCCAGCGCCTTGGTGCGCCGGACGTCGGCGACGAAGTCGGCGATGTTGTTGCCCTGCTGCAGCTGCTGCGCGTACTGCTCGGGGCTGACCCGGTTGCGCTGGGCCTGCGCCATGATCTGCGCAGAGAGGTCCTCGTTGTCGACCGTCACCTCACGGGCGTCGGCGATGGAGTCGAGGATGAACTGGGTCTTGACCGCCTTCTCGACGTTCTCCCGCAGCTCGGCGTCGTAGGCCTCGCGGCCACCCTCGATGCCCGCCGCGGTGAAGTAGGCGTCCCAGTCCATGCCGGCCTGCTGCAGCTCGCGCTCCATGGCCTGGGCGCGCCAGGCGAGCTCCTGCTCGACCATGTTCTCCGGCACCGGCACCTCGATGACCTCGATGAGGTGCTCGACCAGCTTGTCGCGGGCCTCGGCGCCCTGCTGCAGGACCTTGGTGCGGGACAGCCGGGTGCGGACGTCCTCGCGCAGCTCGGCGAGCGTGTCGAACTCGCTGGCGATCGAGGCGAACTCGTCGTCGAGCTCCGGGAGCTCCTTGGCCTTGACCGAGCGGACCGTCACGGTGACGTCGGCCAGCTCGCCGGCGTCGTCACCGGAGAGCAGCGCGGTCTGGAAGGTGGCGCTCTCGTCGGCGGACAGCCCGGTGACGGCCTCGTCCAGGCCGGCCATCAGACCGCCCGAGCCCACCTCGTAGGACATGCCGGTGGTGCTGCCGTCCTCCAGCACCTCGCCGTTGAGCGTGGCCTCCAGGTCGATGGAGACGTAGTCGCCCTCGGCGGCGGCGCGCTCGACCCCGGAGAGGGTGGCGAACCGCTCGCGCATGACCGACACCTGCGCGTCGATCTCCTCGTCGGTGACCTCGACGTCGTCGACGGTGACCGCGAGGGAGTCCAGCGGGGGCAGCTCGAGGGTCGGGGCGACGTCGACCTCGGCGGTGAACGCGAGGGCCTCGCCGTCGTCAATCCGGGTCACCTCGACCTCGGGCTGGCTGATCACCCGGACCTGGTTCTCCCGGATCGCCTCGGAGTAGACCTCGGGGACGGCGTGCTGGACGACCTGCTCCAGGACGACGGGGCGGCCGATCCGCTGGTCGAGGACGCGGTTCGGGACCTTGCCGGGGCGGAAGCCGGGAACGCGGACCTGCTTGCCCAGCTCCTTGTAGACCTCACCGAAGGCGTGGTCCAGGTCGCTCCACGGCACCTCGATCGCGAGCCGGACCCGGGTCGGGCCCAGGTTCTCGATGGTGCTCTTCACTGTGCAGCGCTCCTCTGGAAGGGGGACGGACGACGGGCGCGACGCTCGCGGCGTCGCAGCACGCCACGAGTCTAGAGACGTGGTGCAGGCGTCGGGGTGGCGGGATGTGAGCCGACAGCAGCGCCGATCCGGCCGCGGTGGCGGGATGTGAGCCGACAGCAGCGCCGATCCGGTCGGGGTGGCGGGATTTGAACCCACGGCCCCCCGCTCCCAAAGCGGGTGCGCTACCAAGCTGCGCCACACCCCGTGGCGGGTGCGAGTCTAGGGGGAGGTCGGCGCGCCCGTGCCGAGGCGTCGGCCGTCCACCGCGGCCACGGCCCGGCGCACCGCGTCGACGGAGGCCTCGACGTCGGCCCGATCGGTCGACCAGTTGCTCACCGACACCCGCAGCACGGTCCGGCCGGCCCAGCGGGAGCCCGACATCCACGCGGTCCCGTCGGCGATCACCGCAGCGGTGACGGCCGCGGTGCGCTCGTCGCTGCCGAAGCCGACGCAGACCTGGGTGTAGACGACGTCGTTGAGGACCGTCGCGCCGTCGAGGGAGGCCAGGCCCCCGGCGAGAGCCCGGGCGTTGTCGACCAGCCGCTCGACGAGCGCCGCGACACCGGCCTCGCCCAGCGACCGCAGGGCCGCCCACACCGGCACGCCCCGCGCCCGCCGGGACATCTCCACGGTCACGTCCAGCGGGTCCGCGGCGTCGCTGGTGAGCAGGTAGCTGGTCCGCACGCCCAGCGCCGCGCGCATCGGCGCGGGGTCGCGCACGACGGCGACGCCGCAGTCGTAGGGCACGTTGAGCGTCTTGTGCGCGTCGGTGGCCCACGAGTCGGCGCGGTCCACCCCGGCGACCAGGTGCCGCAGCGCGGGCGCGGCGGCGGCCCACAGCCCGAACGCCCCGTCCACGTGCACCCAGGCGCCGTGCCGGTGCGCGACGTCGGCGGCCTCCCCCAGCGGGTCGAACCCGCCCGAGTGCAGGTTGCCGGCCTGCAGGCAGACCAGCGTGGGGGTGTCCGTCGGGGACCCGCCGAGGGCCCGGGCCAGGGCATCGGTGCGCAGCCGGCCCTGGTCGTCGACGGCGACCCGCTCCGGCCGGCCCAGCCCCAGGTAGCGCAGCGCCAGGTGCACCGAGGCGTGGCTGTCCTCGCCGACGAGCACCCGGACCCGCGGGCCCCCGGCCAGCCCGTCCTCCTCCACGTCCCACCCGACCCGGGCCAGCACCGCATTCCGGCCGGCGGCCAGGCAGGACACGTTGGCCGTCGTGGCACCGGTGGAGAAGCCCACCGCACTGCCGGCCGGCAGGTCGAGCAGGTGCAGCAACCACTCCCCTGCCGCCTCCTCGACGCCCGCGACACCCGGGGTGGCCGCGCGCATGCCGGTGTTCTGGTCCCAGCTGCTGACCAGCCAGTCCGCACCCAGCGACGCCGGGAGGACGCCGCCCATCACCCAGCCGAAGAACCGGCCGGAGTTGATGGCCATCAGCCCCGGTCCGGCCAGCGCGGCCAGCTCGTCGACCACCTGCCCGGCGCCGACGGGCGGCCCGGTCAGCAGGTCGAGGGCGCGGGCACGGACGTCGTCCGCGGTCACGTCCGGCGGGACGCGCCGGCCGGGCAGCTGGTGCAGCCAGTCCCGGGCGTGCGACGCCGCGGCGCGCAGTGCCTCGTCGTACGCGTCGGCCTCAGCACCCATGGGGCGCAGCCTGGCACCGGCTGCTCCCGGCGACGAGGGGGTTGCGACCCCGGCGTCGGCAGCCGCGGGAGGCGACCGGTTAGGCTGCGCGGGAGCAGACGTGCTCACCGGGACGCGTGCGTCCCACCGCGGGTGTAGCTCAATGGTAGAGCCCCAGCCTTCCAAGCTGGCCATGCCGGTTCGATCCCGGTCACCCGCTCTCCGATGCTCCCTGCAGTTCAGGCGCCTGCTCGGTCAGGCCGCACCGGTGACGTCGCGCCGGGCTCCGCGGTCGTCCTCGGACGTGAGCAACGACGTGGTGGTGCGCACCGCCGTCTCGAACACCGGGCCCAGTCGCGAGGCGTCGAAGGGGTTGGTGCCCATGGCGGCGAGGTCCTCGCCGGTCGGGGCGAACACCCGCACGCTCGTCCCGGACGCCGCGAGCCGAGCCGCCTCCCACCGGCACCGCTGGGTCATGCGCTGCCGCAGGCGGCGGTCGAACCGGGCGACCGCGGACCTGCGGGGGTCGTCGCCCTGCATCGCCATCGGGGCCACGACGACCACCTCGTCGAGCTGCTCGGCCACCAGCAGGTCGGCGTTGGTCACCGAGACGACGGCCCCGTCGACGTACCGGCGGTTCCCGATGGTCACCGGGGAGAACAGCCCGGGGACCGAGCACGAGGCCATCACCGCCTGGGCGACGGACGCCCCCGGCTGCCCCGCAGCCCCGAAGGCGACCCGTCGACCGGAGTCGAAGTCCAGCGCCACCAGCCACGTCCGCGGGGAGGTCGGCCAGCCCGGGTCCCCGCACAGCTCCGCGACCAGCGTCCCGACCGGGGTCAGGTCTCCCCGACCGCGCGGGGACAGCGCCGCGGCGGCGGTCCGGACCGAACCGCGGCAGGGTTGCGCGAGAGCACGCGCCGCCAGCCGCAGGTTCCCCGGCAGCGGGACCGGCCGCGGCAGGTGGCTGAGCACGCGCTGGACGCCGTCCGGCACGTCGGCGGGTCCGACCTCGACGGCACCCGGGGCCCGGGCCACGCCGATCAGCGTCTGCACCATGACCTCGGGGTCGACCCGGGAGCCGATCAGGGCGGCCAGCACCGACCCCGCCGACGTACCGACGATCACCTCCGAGGCAGCGGCGTCCCAGCTCCCGACGTCGGCCAGCGAGCGGAGCACGCCCAGTGCCCAGGCGCCGCCCACCGCACCGCCCGCGCCGAGCACCAGCCCGCGGCGGAGCGGCGGTACGACGGCTGCGGTCGGCACCGGTCCGCCGGGAGGTCCGGCCGGATCGTCGCCACCCTCGTCGGACGGGGACCACCCGCCGGGACCTCCCTCGCCCGCACCGGCACCCTCGCCGGTGACGCTGCGGAGCCGGTCCTGGGCAGGCTGGTGCATGGACCGAAGCTGGACCGGACCGGCACGGCGCGCCTCATCCGGTGCGGATGAGCTCGACGGCGCGTCCCCGCAGGCTCAGCTGCGGCGGCTGTGGTGCAGGTGGACGACGCCGCCGGCGAAGCGGCGCTCGCTCACCAGCTCCAGGTCCAGCCGCACCCCGTCGGGCAGCGCCCGCGTGCCCCCGCCGACCACGACCGGGTGCACCAGGTGGTGCACCTCGTCGACCAGCCCGGCGCGGAAGGCGTGCGCCGCCAGTCCGGGGCCGCCGATGCCGACGTCCCGCTCCGCGCCGGCGACGAGCTGCCGGACCGCGGCCGGGTCGAAGTCCCGCTCCAGCCGGGTGCGCGGCGTGGACACCGACTCGAGCGTCGTCGAGTAGACGACCTTCTCCGCGGCCCGCCAGATCTCGGCGTAGTCGTTCTCGATGGCGTGGTGCTCCGGGCCGCCGATGGTCTGCCAGACCGCGAGCGTCTCGTACATCCGGCGTCCGAGCAGCTGGGTGCCGAGCGGGCGCTCGAGGTCGTTGACGAAGGCGTGCACCTCCTCGTCGGGTGTCGCCCAGTCGAACTTCCCGTCGGCGTCCACCGTGTAGCCGTCGAGGGAGCAGATCGCCGTGTAGACGAGCCGGGCCATCAGCCTTCCTCGATGACGGAGAAGACGTTGCCCGCCGGGTCGGTGAACCAGGCGATCAACGGGCCACCGGCCCGCATCACCCCGTTCTCGTCGGTCGGTGGCTGGTCGTAGTGGAGGAACTGCACGCCCCGGGCGGTCAGCTCGGCCACGGCGGCGTCGACGTCGGGCACCGGGAAGTTGAGCACCGTGTACGTGGCCGGGCTGTGCCCCGGCCCCTTGGCGTAGACGAGCACGTCCCGCCCTCCGGCGAGGTGCAGGTGCATGATCCCGCCCATCTCCGGCTCACCGCTGGTCCGCAGCCCGAGGACGTCCTCGTAGAAGGTGCGTGCCGCGTCGAGGTCGTCGACGGAGAAGCCGCTGAAGGCGGCGCTGTCGCGGAGCAGTCCGGTCCTGGTCTCGGTCATGCCCTCCAGACCGCCGCCACCGGCGGAACTCATCGCGGCGACGGCGACGGGTTCCGCGGCAGGTCGAACAGGTCGAACAGCCGGGTGTCGAGGAAGGCGGTCATCCGGGTGACGCGGCCGTCGGCCCCGAACTCCAGCGCGGTGACCGACCACGGCTCGAACTGCCCGCCCGGCCCGCTCGGCCGCCACTGGGCGTACGCCGGGTTGCCGTTGAGCTCCAACGGCACGACGTGGGACCCGCGGCACTCGGCGCCCGGCCCGCCCAGCCAGGTGCCGATGTCGGCGGAGCTGCGCAGCCACATCGCGTAGGGCGGCATGTCCATCACCGCGTCCTCGTGCAGCAGCGCCACCAGCGCCTCGATGTCGTAGCGCCCGAAGGCGTCCAGGTAGCGGTCCAGCAGCTCGGCCTGGTCGGCGGCGACCTCCGGCCGGGCCGGCTGCTCCGCGGCCTGCTGGGCGGCGAGGGTGGCCCGGGCCCGCTGCAGCGCGCTGTTGGCCGCGGCGACCGTGGTCTCCAGCAGCCCGGCGACCTCGTCGGCCTTCCAGCGGAGCACGTCGCGGAGGATGAGCACCGCCCGCTGCCGCGGCGGGAGGAACTGCAGCGCGGCGACGAACGCCAGCCGCACCGACTCCTTCTGCACCGCGAGGTCGGCCGGGTCGCCGCCCACGGGCAGCACCTGCCGGTCCAGCGCGGGCTCGACCCAGGCGCCGTCGGGCAGCACGCCGTCCAGCGAGGCCTCGACCGGGGCGGAGGCCTCCTCGGACATGTCGACCGGCAACGCCCGGCGCTTGCGCCCGTCGAGGGCGTCCAGGCAGACGTTGGTGGCGATCCGGTACATCCAGGAGCGCAGGGCGCCGGCGCCCTGCAGCCGGTCCAGCGACCGCCAGGCGCGGACCATCGTCTCCTGCACCGCGTCCTCGGCGTCGAACGACGACCCGAGCATGCGGTAGCAGTAACCGGTCAGCTCGCGGCGGTGCTCGGCGAGCCGCGGCTCCAGCTCGCTGGCCGACACCGCTCCGGGTCGTTCGGTGATCAGTCCGGTCATCGCAGGACCTCCTCGTCGACGTCCCCGCCGATCCTGCCGGAGGCCACCGACAGAACCAAGGAGTCCGCTACTGGTACGTGACGAGCTGCGGGGTGGGCAGCACCTGCTCGATCGTCTGCTCGGGGGTGAGCATCGGGGAGTCCTCGTCGACGAAGTTCTTCCACCCCCACCACAGCGGCGCGGGAGCGTCCTGGTGCAGCACCCGCCAGGTGTCCTGCTTGGCGGCCTGCCCGCCCTGCCCGTCGGCGTGAACCATGATCGCCAGCTCGTCCCGGGAGGTGTCCAGCCGCTCGCGGTCGATGATCATCCGCACCTGGAACTGGTGCAGCAGCAGCAGCTTCTGCGGCAGCGCCTTCTCGCGGGTGAGGTCGGCCAGCCAGGTGACCACGGTGTTGATCTCGTCGATGCCGACCTGGCCGATCTGGGTGAGGTGCACCTGACCCGGCGCCAGCCGCCACTCCGGGTCCAGCGCGAGCCCGACGTAGGGCAGCTCCAGCAGCGACTGGTACTCCTTCGCCTGGGTGAGGAAGTCGGTGCGGCCCGGCTGCAGGTCGAGCACGACGTACAGGCCGGCCGCGCCGGCTGCCTCGACCCACGGCCGCAGCTCCGCCACGTCGCCCTCGGCGGAGTAGTTGCCGTCCGGGCCGGGGAACTCCGAGGCGACGGTCGCGATGATCTCGAACGCCGGGACGACGGTCGTGCCGACCAGCGAGCGGTAGGGCTCCGCGGTCTGCTGGGCCCGCTGGATCGAGCTCGGCAGGTCCTGCTCCCCCAGCACGCCGAGCGCGCCGCTGCCCGGGATCCCGTACAGGGCGACCAGCATGTGCTGCGGGAACAGCAGCTGGCCGCCCCCGGGCAGCTGGGTGCCCTCGGCCGCGGTGTCCAGCTTCCAGTCGATCCCCGGGGCGCCGGCGAGGTCGGCGCCCAGCACCACGACCGTCGGCTGCTGGGCCAGCCGCTCGACCACCGGGGCCGAGCCCCGCGGGTCGGCGCCACCGGTCAGCAGCACCTCGGCGCCGGCGGCCCGGGCGGTGGCGATCCCGGCGAGCGCGTCGCCGCTGCCGCTGGCCAGCACCACGACGTCGTCGAGCGGTTCGGGGCGGTCCACGGAGGGCAGCTCCCCGGACGGCTCCGCGGCACCGGTCGGGTCGGCAGCGCCGTCGGCCCGCAGGGCGGGCAGCGCGTCGGGCGCGAGCGCCGCCACGGCCGCAGCCCGGTCGGCCTCGGCGACCGGCTGGTCGGCGTCGAGGTCCAGCCCGGTCACCTCCGCCACGGCGTCGGCCTCGGCGGGGACGGTGACCACGTCGACGCCGTCGCCGGGCAGCGCGGCCGCGGCCCCGTCCCCGACCGCCAGGACCGTCCGCACCCCGAGCCGGTCGAGCTCGGGGGCCAGGGCGTCGGCCGCCCCGTCCCCACCGAGCAGCAGCGGCACCCCGAGCCCGACGGCGGACACCGCCCCGAGCAGCTGCGCCGACGGGTCGTCGGGCCCGGCCAGCACGGCGACCGGGGAGCCGGCGAACAGCGCCCGGCTGGTGGACACCGCAGCCGCGACCGGGTCGGTGTCGGCGACGAGCGTGCGCGGCGCCCCGGGCGCCGCCGTCACGGCCCGGCTGCCCGGCCCGTCGGCCGACGCGCTCCCGGCCGGGTCGCCGTCGGCGGAACTGGTGCCGGTGCACCCGGCGAGCAGGACCAGGGTGACGACGGCGGACCCCACGGTCCCGAGGCGGCGCATGACCGCCGACCCTAGGGGGCACCCCCGCACCCCCGGCATCCCGACCGGGTGCACGGCCCTGGACACCGACCGCGGACGCCGGGAGCATCGCCCTCGACATGGACGGCGAGCGGGACGGCGCAGGGTCGGGACAGCCCGAATCGGCAGTGGCCAGCCAGCGGGCTGGGACCGGCCGCTCCGCGCCAGCAGGCTGGTCGGCGTGACCACCTCCACCGCCGAACTGCCGCTGCCGGCAGCCTCCGCCGGGACCGCCCGCGCGCACCGCCGCTGGTGGCGGCAGCTCGGCGTCGACACCGCCTACGTGCTGGTCGGCTTCCCGCTCTCGATCGCCGCCTTCGTCCTCGTCGTCACCGGCCTCGCGGTCGGGATCGGCACGCTGGTCATCTGGGTCGGGCTGCCGCTCCTGACGCTCACGCTCCTGGTCGCCCGTGGTCTTGCCGCCGTCGAGCGGATGCGGCTGCCCGGCGTCCTGCAGCGCGAGGTACCCACCCCGGTCTACCGGAGCGCGGCCCCCGAGGCGTCCCTGGTGCGCCGGCTGGTCGAGCCGCTCCGCGACCCGCAGTGCTGGCTGGACGTGGTGCACGGGCTGCTGCGGATGGTCGTGTCGATCCCGGCGTTCGTCGTGGTGGTCACCTGGTGGGCGGTCGCGCTCGGCGGCCTGACGTCGGTGGCCTGGGACTGGTCGATCCCCTACGGCAGCGACCGTCAGAACTTCACGCTGCCCGAGGCGCTGAACCTGGACGACACCGCCACCAACCGGGTCCTGGTGTACACCGCGATCGGCGTGCTCTTCGCCCTCCTCCTGCCTGCTGTCGTCCGGGCCAGCGCCCTGCTGGAGGCCCAGTTCGCTCGCGCGCTGCTCACCCTGCGGGCAGGCACCCAGGCGCAGATCGGCCGGCTGTCCGAGGGCCGGGACGCCGCGGTCGCCGCGGAGGCGGTGGCGCTGCGCCGGCTGGAGCGCGACATCCACGACGGCCCGCAGCAGCGGCTGGTGCGGCTGAGCATGGACCTGCACCGCGCCCAGCGGATGATCGACAGCGACCCCGACGGCGCCCGGAGCACGCTCGCCGAGGCGGCCACGATGACCCGCGAGACGTTGGAGGAGCTGCGGGCGCTGTCCCGCGGCATCGCCCCGCCGGTGCTCGCCGACCGCGGGCTGGCCGCCGCGCTGGCCGCCGTCGCCGCGCGCTCCCCCGTCCCGGTCGAGCTGACCGTCGGGCTGCCGGAGGGCCAGCGGCTGGCGCCGGCGGTGGAGAACAGCGCCTACTTCCTGGTGAGCGAGGCGCTGGCCAACATCGCCAAGCACAGCGACGCCACCGTCGCCCGGGTGTCCGTCGCCCGGGAGGACGGCAGGCTCCGGGTGGAGGTCGAGGACGACGGGCAGGGCGGCGCCGTGCTGGCCCCCGGCCACGGCCTGGCCGGGCTCGCCGACCGGTTGTTCGCCGTCGACGGGGTGCTCCTGCTCGACAGCCCCCGCGGTGGGCCCACCCGCCTGGTCGGAGAGCTCCCGTGTCCGTGACCGCCGACGCCCTGCCCCGCCGCCGGGTCGTGCTCGCCGAGGACTCGGTGCTGCTGCGCGAGGGGCTCATCCGGCTGCTCGGCGAGGCCGGTGCCGAGGTGGTGGCCGCCGTCGCCGACGGGCCGAGCCTGGTCCGCGCGGTGGTCGAGCACCGGCCGGACGTCGCGGTCGTCGACGTCCGGATGCCCCCCACCCACACCGACGAGGGGCTGCGCGCAGCGGTCGAGGCCCGCCGCGCCGTCCCGGCCACGGCGGTGCTCGTGCTGTCCCAGTACGTCGAGGTCGCCTACGCCGACGAACTGCTCGCCGACGGCGCCGGCGGCGTGGGCTACCTGCTCAAGGACCGGGTCGCCCAGGTCGACCAGTTCCTCACCGCCCTGGACGACGTCGTGGCCGGGGGCACCGTGCTCGACCCGCAGGTGGTCGCCCAGCTGTTCGCCCGCCGCCGCCGCGACGACCCGGTGCGGTCGCTGTCACCTCGGGAGCGGGAGGTGCTCGAGCTGATCGCCGAGGGCTCCTCCAACACCGCGATCGCCCGCCGGCTCGTGGTCACCCCGGGCGCGGTGGAGAAGCACACCCAGCACATCTTCGCCAAGCTCGGCCTCTCCCCGGACGAGGACCAGCACCGGCGGGTGCTCGCGACGCTGGCCTACCTCCGCAGCTGACCCACGGGGGTTGCACAGCTCAACCAGCCGGTCCGGGTGACGGTGGCGCGCTCGGCCACTTCGTGCTGGGCTCCACCGGCCACGGGACCGGCGTCGGGTGCGCGGGACGCCGACGCGACGGCGTCCGCGACCTGCTCGGGCTGCTGGCCGACGGCACGACGGTCACCAGCACGGTCGTCGAGCTCGACGAGCCGCGGGCGACCAACGGGCCGAGCACCACGACCGCCGGGGCATCCGCCGGGCAGCTCGAGCTCGCGCACCAGGTCACCTGCCGCGACCTGACCACGGCTGAGGACGGGGTGATCAGCGGACCGTGACGTCGGGCTGACCGGCGGGCGGGGGTGGGGCCAGCCCGACCCCCACCGGGGTGCCAGCGGCAATGACCCGGGGTCCGGCGTCGGCCAACGTCGGGACCGAGCCGCCGCAGCCGCGGCGCCCGACCCCCGAGAGGCCCGCCGTGAGCACTCCCGTTCTGACCGCCCTGCCCGAGACACCGCGCCGGCAGCGGGCCGGGGCGGTGGTCTCCATCGCCCGCTGGAGCGCCACCCACCGCTGGACCGTCGTCGCCCTGTGGCTGGTCGGGGTGGTGCTGGCCGTCGTCCTCGGCAGCGTCACCGGCACCCGGACGCTGACCGGGGCGCAGAGCGGCAGCGGCGAGTCCGGCCGCGCCGACGTCGTCCTGGACGACGCCGGCTTCCCCGACCCGCCGGTCGAGCAGGTGCTGGTGCAGACCCGCGACGGGTCACCGATCGGACCGGAGGGCACCTCGGCGGCCAACGCCGTCGCCGCCGCGGTCCGCAGCCTCGACGAGGTCGCCTCCGTCGGTGACCCGGTGCCCTCGGCGGACGGGACGTCGCTGCTGGTGCCGGTCACCCTGCAGGTGGGCGACCGCACCGGTGCCGCGGCCGACGACGCCGCGGACGACGCCGTCGGACCGGTGCTCGACGCGGTCGCCGGGGTGCAGGCCGACCACCCGGCGGTGCTGGTCGCCGAGTCCGGTGGCAGCTCGATCGACTCGGTCGTCGGCGGCCAGCTCGACGAGGACTTCCAGCGGGCCGAGCTGCTCAGCCTGCCGGTGACGCTGGTGGTGCTGCTGGTCGCCTTCGGCGCGCTGCTGGCCGCCGGCGTGCCCGTCCTGCTGGGGATCACCGCGGTCGGCGGCGCCCTGGGCCTGGTCTCGCTGGTCTCCCAGCTGCACCCGGTCGACGAGAGCACCTCCAGCGTCGTCCTGCTGATCGGCATGGCCGTCGGGGTGGACTACGCGCTGTTCTACGTCCGCCGGGCGCGCGAGGAGCGCCGCCACGGTGCGTCCACCCAGCGGGCGGTCGAACTGGCCGCCGCCACCTCCGGCCGCGCGGTGCTCACCTCCGGCATCGCCGTCGCCGTCGCCATGGCCGGCATGTACCTGGCCGGCAACGCCGTCTTCACCTCGTTCGCGACCGGCACGATCCTGGTCGTCGCCGTCTCGGTCGTCGGGTCGCTCACCGTCCTGCCGGCCACGCTGGCCCTGCTCGGCCGGGGGATCGAGCGGCCGCGGCTGCCCCTGCTCGGCCGGCTCGTCGGGCGCACCGACGACAGCCGGGTGTGGGGTGCCGTCGTCCGCCGGGTCGTCGCCCGTCCCGGCCTGTCGCTGGCCCTGGGCACCGGCGTGCTCCTCGCGGTCGCCGCGCCGGCGGTCGGCATGCACACCGCGATGCCCGGTCTCGAGTCGCTGAGCCGGGACAGCGAGGTCCTGCGCACCTACGACGCGATCGCCGCGGCCTACCCGCAGGAGGGCACCACGGACCAGGTGGTGCTGTGGCGCACCGACGGCGAGCCGCTCGACGTCCCCGCCGTCACCGCCGCCGCCACCGAGCTGACCGGGCAGCTGCCCGACCCGGCGGCCGCCGGCGTCGTCGAGTTCAACCCGGCCGGCACCGTCGCCCGGCTCAGCGTCGCCGGCACCGCCGACGCCGACAGCGCCGACGCCGTCGCGGCACTGGCCCACCTGCGGCAGGACCTGGTGCCCGGCACGGTCGGGTCGCTGCCCGGCGTCACCGCCGCCGTCACCGGCGACACTGCGGGCAGCCTGGACTTCGGGGACACCATGTCCCAGCGGCTGCCGGTCGTGATCGGCTTCGTCCTGGCGCTGACCATCATCGTGCTCACGGTCGCGTTCCGGTCCCTGGCCGTGGCGCTGATCGCCGCCGGGCTCACCCTGCTGTCGGTGGGCGCCGCCTACGGCGTGCTGGTGATCGTGTTCCAGTCGAGCTGGGCCGAGGGGCTGCTCGGGTTCACCTCGACCGGGGCGATCGTGTCCTGGCTTCCGCTGTTCCTCTTCGTGGTGCTGTTCGGGCTGTCGATGGACTACCACGTGTTCGTCGTCTCCCGGGTCCGCGAGGCCGCCCGAGCCGGCCTGCCGATGCCGCTCGCGATCACCCGCGGGGTCACCCGCTCGGCCGGCGTGGTCACCAGCGCCGCGGTGGTGATGGTCGCCGTGTTCAGCATCTTCGCGACGCTGTCGCTGGTGCAGTTCAAGCAGCTGGGCGTCGGGTTGGCGGTGGCCGTGCTGATCGACGCCACCCTGGTCCGCGGGGTGCTGCTGCCGGCGACGATGGCGCTGCTGGGCGAGCGCACCTGGTGGCTGCCGCGCTGGCTGCACCGGCTGCCGGCCGGCAGCCACTGAGGTCGGCCGGAACTGGTTGGCGGATCGTCGTACCGGACCGGTAGACAGCCACCGTGACCGATCTCGCCGACCAGCTCCGCCCGATCACCGCCGCGGAGTGGCCGCAGTTCTCCGCCACGATGTCGACCACCTTCGGGGAGGCGCCCGACGGGCCCTACTCCGAGACGCCGTCGCCGATCGCCGAGCTGGACCGCTCCCTGGCCCTGTTCGACAGCGACCGGGTCGCGGCCACCTCCGGCATCTACAGCTTGGACATGGCCGTCCCCGGCGCCACCGTGCCGACCGCCGGGGTCACCTGGATCACCGTCGCACCCACCCACCGCCGGCAGGGGGTGCTGACGGCGATCATGCGCCGCCAGCTCGCCGAGGTGCAGGCCGCGGAGCGTGAGCCGGTGGCGGCGCTGTGGGCAGCCGAGGCCGGCATCTACGGCCGGTTCGGCTACGCCCCGGCGAGCTGGCGGGGTGGCTGGACCGGGAACGCCGAGCGGCTGCGGCTGCGGCCGGACGCCGACTGCGGCACCGGACGGGTCTCGCTGGTCGACATCGGGGAGTTCCGGCCGGCCGCCGCCCGGCTCTACGACCGGCTCCGCCGGCACGTGCCCGGCAACCTCGCCCGCGACGACCGCTGGTGGGACCGGGTGCTGCTGGACCGGCCGGAGGACCGCCGCGGCGGCACCCCCCGGCAGCACGTGCTGCACACCGAGGCCGACGGCGAGGCCACCGGGTACGCGATCTACCGCGTCCGGGGCAGCTGGACCGACGAGGGGGAACCCACCGGCACGCTCACCGTCACCGAGGTCCGCGCCGCCACCCCGGCCGCCTACGCCGCGCTCTGGCGGTTCCTGCTGGGCATCGACCTGGTGCGCACCGTGGAGGCGCCGTCGCTGTCGGCCGACGACCCGCTGCGGCACCTGCTCGCCGACCCCCGTGCCTGGCACGCCCGCCCGGTCGACGCGTTGTGGGTGCGGCTGGTGGACGTCGGCCGGGCGCTGTCCGCCCGCCGCTACCCGGCACGGCTCGACCTCGTGTTCGAGGTGCGCGATCGGTTCTGCGACTGGAACGACGGTCGCTGGCACGTCTGGGGCCACCCGGCAGGGGCGTTCTGCGACCGCACCGACCGGGACCCGGACCTGGTGCTCGACATCGAGGCGCTCAGCGCGGCCTACCTGGGCGGGGTCTCGCTGGCCTCGCTGCAGGCCGCCGGGCGGGTGACCGAGATCAGCCCGGGCGCCGTGGTGGCCGCCTCCACCGCGTTCAGCTGGCCGGTCGCCCCGTGGTGCCCGGACCTCTTCTGAAAGGACCTCCCCGCCCCCCACGCCTCGCTCCGCTCGGCGCGGGCCCCTGCGGGGAGGCCGCTCCAGCACGTCACGTCGGCTGGGTGCCGTCCCACTCGGAGAGGGGGGCGCAGTGCCAGCGCCAGGTGGTCACCGGCTCGCGGCCGGGCAGCTCGCCGCGGCCGGTGGCCCACAGCATCGCCGCCCACGGGTCCGGCTCCGGCGGGACCCACGGGAACAGCCGGGTGACCGTCGCGTCGGCCAGCGTCGCGGTCGGCGCCCAGTCCAGGCCGCGGGCGTCGGCGACGTCCCAGCCGTGCAGCAGCAGCTCGGCGCAGCCCATGCCGGCGAAGCCCGAGGGGTCGGCCAGCCCCCAGCTGTGCGCGCCGCGCTCGGCCGGGTCCGCGGCGTCGACGACCCGGGCCAGCACCTCGGTGGCCGCGGCGAGCTGCCGGCGCATCTCCCCCAGCTCCGCGTCGGGCCGGCGGACCAGGTCGAAGGCGCTCACCTCGACCGGCCCGGCGACCAGGTCCTGGGCGTACCAGGTCAGGCACGAGGTGACGTGGTGGGCGACGCCGGTGACGTCGGTGGCCAGCAGCGGTACCGCCGCCGAGCCGTCCGGCACCCGGGCCAGCAGCTCCTGCACGCTCGCCCCGGCCGCGCGCAGCTCGTCCCCGGTCACCGCGCCGGCCTCACGGGGTGTCGGTGGGCAGCCCGCCGGCCGGACGGTGCCGGTCGCGCTCGTACTCCGACACCAGCCCGATGCGCCGGACGTGCCGGGCCTCGCCGCTGAACGGCTCTCGCAGGAAGGTGAGCACCAGCTCGGTGGCCTCCTCGACGCTGTGCTGCCGGCCGCCGACCGACACGACGTTGGCGTCGTTGTGCTGGCGGGCGAGCGTGGCGGTGTCGGTGTTCCACACCAGGGCGGCCCGCACGCCGGGGACCTTGTTCGCGGCGATCTGCTCGCCGTTGCCCGAGCCGCCGATGACGACGCCCAGGGTGCCGGGCTCGGTCACCACGCCCTCGCCCACCGCGAAGCAGAACGGCGGGTAGTCGTCCTCCGCGTCGTAGTCGTACGCACCGCAGTCCACGGGCTCGAAGCCCTCGTCGGCGAGCACCTGCAGGAGGTGGGACTTCAGTTCGAGGCCGGCGTGGTCGGTGCCGAGGAAGACGCGCATGGACCGATCCTCGCAGGCCCCCCGGACGCCGGGCGACTGGCAGGCTGCCCCCGTGGCGGTGCTCGGGGTGGACGGCTGGCGGGGTGCCTGGGTGGGCGCGCTGCTGGACGGGCGGACGGTCCGGCTGCTGGCGCTGCGCGACGTCGCGGCGGTGCTCGCGGTCCCCGACGTCCCGGTGGTCGCGATCGACATGCCGATCGGGCTGTCCGAGGACGGCGTCCGGGCCTGCGACGTCCTGGCTCGGGAACTGCTCCGCCCGACCGGCGCAGCGAGCTCGGTCTTTCCCTCCCCGGTGCGTGCCGTGCTCGGCGCCCGCGACTACGCGCACGCCCGGGAGCTCAGCCGAGCGGCGACCGGCGGGGCCCGAGCACCGTCTGCGCAGACCTACATGCTGGTGAAGGCGATCCGCGAGCTCGACGAGGCGCTGGGCACGCCACCCACCGACCGGGTCGTCGAGGTGCACCCCGAGCTGGCGTTCCGCTGCGGCCTGGGCGGCGTCACCGACCGCAAGGGGACCGCCCGCGGGACCGTCCAGCGGCTCGCCGCGCTGCGCGCGGTGATGGACGTCGAGCAGGCGCTGGCCGGCGCCCCGGTCGGCGTCCCGGTGGTCGACGCGCTGGACGCCTGCGCCGCCGCCTGGTCGGCGCGGCGGCTGGCCGGGGCCACCGCGCGGTGCGTGGGCGACGGGACGACGGACTCCCGCGGCCGACCGATGCGGATCTGCTGGTGACCGCCGGCTGGGTCGAGGTCGGTGACCGGGTGTTCGTCCGCCGTCACCAGGCGCTGGACCTCAACTGCGGGCTGGTCGTGGGCGAGGACGGCTGCCTGGTCGTCGACACCCGCTCGCACCTGGGCGAGGGCCGCGCGCTCGCCGAGGCGGTGCGCGCGGTCACGCCGCACCCGTGGACGGTGGTCAACACCCACGCCCACCACGACCACTGCTTCGGCAACGCCGCGTTCCGGCCGGCCGCCATCTGGGCCCACCGCGACTGCGTGACCGAGCTGCTGAGCACCGCCGAGCAGCAGCGCGCCGCGGTCGTCGCCGCGCTGCGCGCCGAGGGCGACCCGGCCGCCGAGCTGGTCGCCGCGGCACCGGTGGACCCGCCCGACCACCTCGTGGGCCACGCGGCGGTGCTGGACGTCGGCGGCCGGTCGGTGTCGCTGCGGCACCTCGGCCGCGGGCACACCGGGGCCGACCTGGTGGTCGCGGTGGACGACGTCGTCTTCGCCGGCGACCTGGTCGAGGAGGGTGCGCCGCCGGCGATGGACGACGCCTTCCCGCTGGAGTGGCCGGCCACGCTGACCGGGCTGCTGGCGCAGACGCGCGGCCCCGTCGTCCCCGGGCACGGCGCGGTGGTGGACGCGGCGTTCGTCGCCGCCCAGCGCGACGAGCTGGCCCGGCTGGCCCGCTGGCTGACCGAACCGGGCGCAGCGCCCGCGTTCGACGAGCAGACCCGGTCGGTGGCCCTGGCCCGGGTCAGGGTCCCACCCTGAGCGTGCGAAGGGTGGGGGGACCCGGGTCCTCCATCAGGTGAGCAGTCGGACGACCGGGAGCGGCAGGGCACGCAGCAGCGCGGAGACCGGGCGCCACGGCCACTCGGGCACGTAGGCCCGCACCGGCTCGCGCTCGATCGCGGCGGTGAGCGCGCTGACGCCGGTCGCCAGGTCGACCGTGAACGGGCCACGGCGGCCGGCGTTGAGGTCGGTGGCGATGAACCCGGGCAGCACGGTGGTGACCGCGATCGGGCTCCCGAGAACGTCGGCGCGGATGCTCTCGGCCAGCGAGTTCAGCGCGGCCTTGCTCGCCCCGTAGGCCGAGCGGGTGCCCTGCATGCCGCGGACCGAGGCCACCGACGAGATCACCACCAGGTGGCCGGCGTCCTGGGCGCGGAACAGCTGCATCGCCGCCTCGCAGGTGGCGTGGGTGCCCAGCACGTTGGTGGCCAGCACGGCGCGGTTGCGGGCGGCGTGCCCGGTGCCGACCGAGGCGCTCTCCCCGATCCCCGCGTTCGCGATGAACCGGTCGACGCCACCGAGCTCGGCGGCCAGCCGCGGGACGACCTCGGCGACCGCATCGTGGTCGTCGACGTCCAGCTCACCGACCACGACCCGGCTCCCGGGACGGCGCGCGACCAGCTCCTCGCGCAGCTCCTCCAGGCGGTCCAGCCGCCGGGCCACCAGCACGAGGTCGCGGCCGCGGGCGGCGAACTCGCGGGCCATGCCCGCGCCGAGCCCGGCGCTCGCACCGGTGATGAAGATCCGCTGACGGAGGGGGCGCGGCACCGCGACAGCATGCCCCAGGGCCATGTTGGCCAACATGGCCCCGTCAGCCGACGGGTCGCCGCCCGAGGACGGCCATGTTGGCCAACATGGCCCCAGGCGTCACCGGGTGGCGGTGAGCTCCACGGCGTCGGCGGGGACGGAGGACATGTCCGGCCCGGCGGTCCGGGTGCGCTTGAGCTCCCAGAAGTCCGGCAGGTTGGCCAGCAGGACGGCGCCATCGAAGGCCTTGCCGGCGTCCTCACCGGTGGGCACCTTGCTGATGACCGGCCCGAAGAAGGCGACCCCGTCGATGTGCATGACCGGGGTGCCGACGTCGTCACCGACCGGGTCCATGCCCTCGTGGTGGCTCTTCTCCAGCGCCTCGTCGTACTCCGTCGAGCTCGCGGCCTCGGCCAGCTCGGCGGGCAGGCCCACCCGCTCGAGCGCGGGGGCGATCAGGTCGGGCAGCTCCACCTTCTCGTGGTGCCGGAGGGTCCCCATCGCGGTGTACAGGTCGCCCAGCACCCCCTCGCCGTGCTGCTGCGCGGCGGCGATCGCGACCCGCACCGGGCCGATGGCCTGCTCCATCATCTGCTGGTACTCCTCGGGCAGGTCACGCCCGCGGTTGAGCACCGACAGCGACATGACGTGCCAGTGCAGGTCGATGTCGCGCACCTTGGCGGCCTCCAGCACCCAGCGGCTGGTGAGCCAGGCCCACGGGCAGAGCGGGTCGAACCAGAAGTCGACGCGGGCCTTCGTCGGCGCGCTCTGCACTGCCTCGGTCATGGGTGCTCCTCAAGGTCTCGGTCGTCCGGCCGGGCCGCGCCCGGGTGGTCTGCGGCCAGCAAGTCCGGTCGCCGTCCCGTTGTTCCCGACCCGTCGGCACGGCACACGGCGAGAGGATCGTCGTCGGCGCATGGGAAGCTGCCCGGCGTGGCAGTCCCCAACCTGACTCGTGACGACGCCGCGGCCCGCGCCGCGCTGCTGACCGTCTCCAGCTACGACCTCTTCCTGGACGTGACCGACGGCCAGGGCCATCCCGGCGAGGAGACGTTCCGCTCGGTCACCACCCTCACCTTCTCCGCGCGCACGCCCGGCGCCGAGACCTTCGTCGACCTGGTCGCCGAGCGCGTCCGCTCCGCCACGCTCAACGGCGTCGAGTTGGACGTCAGCGGCTACACCGAGGAGGGCGGCCTGGTCCTCCCGGGGCTGGCCGAGGAGAACGAGCTGGTGGTGGACGCCGACTGCCGCTACTCGCGCACCGGCGAGGGGCTGCACCGCTTCGTCGACCCCGAGGACTCGCAGGTCTACCTGTACACGCACTTCGAGCCGGCCGAGGCCAAGCGGGTGTTCGCCTGCTTCGACCAGCCCGACCTCAAGGCCACGTTCACCGTCCACGTCACCGCGCCGTTCGACTGGCAGGTCGTGAGCAACACCGGAGACCGGACCATCGAGGCCGGTGACGCCGGCTCCCAGCTGGTGCACTTCACCCCCACCAAGCGCATCTCGACCTACCTGGTGGCGCTGGTGGCCGGCCCCTACGCCCGGGTCACCGACCTGCACGACGGCATCCCGCTGGGCATCTACTGCCGGGCGTCGCTGGCCCAGCACCTCGACCCGGACGAGATCTTCGCCGTCACCAAGGCCGGGTTCGACTTCTACCACCGGGTGTTCGACTACCCGTACCCGTTCGACAAGTACGACCAGCTCTTCGTGCCCGAGTTCAACGCCGGTGCGATGGAGAACGCCGGCGCGGTCACCTTCCTGGAGGACTACGTCTTCCGGTCCAAGACCAGCCGGGCGCGGTACGAGCGGCGGGCCGAGACGATCCTGCACGAGCTGGCGCACATGTGGTTCGGCGACCTGGTGACCATGCGCTGGTGGGACGACCTGTGGCTCAACGAGTCCTTCGCCACCTACATCTCCACGCTCTGCCAGTCCGAGGCCACCGAGTACACGACGGCCTGGACGACGTTCGCCAACACCGAGAAGTCCTGGGCCTACGCGCAGGACCAGCTGCCCTCGACCCACCCCATCGCGGCCGACATGGTCGACGTCGCGGCGGTCGAGGTGAACTTCGACGGGATCACCTACGCCAAGGGCGCCTCGGTGCTCAAGCAGCTGGTGGCCTACGTCGGCCGCGAGGAGTTCCTGGCCGGCGTGCGCCGGTACTTCCGCAAGCACGAGTACGGCAACACCACCCTCGACGACCTGCTCAGCGAGCTGTCCGAGGCCTCGGGCCGCGACCTGTCCGGCTGGTCGGCGCAGTGGCTGCAGACCAGCCAGGTCAACACCCTGCGCCCGGTGTACTCCCTCGACGCCGACGGCCGGTACAGCTCCTTCGCCATCGAGCAGACCGCCGTCCCGGCGCACCCGGTGCTGCGCCGGCACCGGCTGGCGGTCGGCCTGTACGGCTCCGGCCCCGAGGGCCTGACCCGCTCGCACCGCGTCGAGCTGGACGTCGACGGGGCGCGCACCGAGGTGGCCGAGCTGGTCGGCCACCCGGCCGCCGACCTGGTCCTGGTCAACGACGACGACCTCACCTACGCCAAGCTGCGGCTCGACGAGCGGTCGCTGGCCACGCTGCGCGGCCAGATCGGCGCGCTCCCGGAGTCCCTCCCCCGGGCGCTGTGCTGGTCAGCGGCGTGGGACATGACCCGGGACGGCGAGCTGCCGGCCCGCGAGTGGGTGCAGCTGGTGCTCGCCGGCGTGGACGCCGAGTCCGAGATCAGCGTCGTCCAGTCCCTGCTGGCCCGGGTGCAGTCGGCGTTGTCGGCCTACGCGGACCCGGGGTGGGCGCCGACCGGCTGGGAGCTGCTGGGTGACAAGGCGCTGGCCGCGCTGCACAGCGCCGAGCCGGGCAGCGACGCGCAGCTGCAGTGGTCGCGCACGCTCGCCGCGGCCGCCCGCAGCGAGGAGCACGTCGCCGAGCTGCGCGGGCTGCTCGACGGGTCGCGGCAGCTCGAGGGGCTGGCCGTCGACGCCGACGCGCGTTGGGCGTTCCTGCACGGGCTGGTCGCCGTCGGGGCGGCCGGCGACGCGGAGATCGACGCCGAGGCCGAGCGCGACGCGACGGCGACCGGGGTCCGCCGGGCCGCGACCGCCCGGGCGCTGCGGCCGACGGCCGAGTCCAAGGCGGAGACCTGGGACCGCGCGTTCACCGACGAGTCGATCCCGAACGCCGTGCACGAGGCGATGGTCGCCGGGTTCTGGCACCCGGCCCAGCAGGAGCTCACCGCGCCCTACGTCGAGCGCTACTTCGCCGACATCCGCGGCGTGTGGGACCGCCGGCCCGGCGAGATCGCGAAGAACGCCGTCGAGTACCTGTTCCCGAAGGTGATCGAGGAGCGGACGCTGGCCGGGGCCGACGCCTTCCTGGCCGGCGACGACGTCCCGGCACCGCTGCGCCGGCTGGTGAGCGAGGGCCGCGACGGCGTCGCCCGAGCCCTCTGGGCGCGCAAGCGGGATGCCGCCGCGTAGCCCGGACCTGAACGCCCACGGCCCAGAACTCACCGAGCTCTGGGCCGTGGGCGTTCGACCTGCCGCAGCGGGTCCTGCTGTCAGTGGGAGCGGCGGGAGGGGTGACCGGCGGCGTCGGACAGCTGGCGCAGGCCGTTCACGATCGCGCCGACGAGGTCGCCCGAGCTCAGCCGGTTGGTCATCGACAGCACCGCCAGGGCGCAGGCCCGGTCCGGCAGCCGGCGGGCGGCGCCGGTGCCGGTGACGATCTCCAGCACCCGCTGCCCGGGCGAGATCGCCACCAGGACGCTGTTCGAGGTGTCACCGCCGGAGCGGGCGTGCAGGCCTTCGGCGGTCGTCCGGGTGTCGGTGCCCAGCTCCCCGATGTAGAGGGTGAAGCGCAGCCCGGTCTCCTTCGAGGACATGGTCAGCGCCTCGTCGAGGCGGGACAGGTCCTGGTAGGAGAACGGGGTGGTGCCGCCGGACTCGTCGACCACCGAACCGCTGGTGTCCGAGGTCGAGGTGCCGCGGGTGTCCGCGGCCGAGGTGTCGCGGACGGCGAGCTGCTGGGACATCGGGGCGGGGTCTCCGGAGGAGGGTGACGGGGCGGCGGAGAAGGCGGTGCTCATGGCGCGCTCACCAGGTCCCGCGGGCGCCGCCGGCGGCGGTGCGCCGGTGGGTGTCGGGCTCCTGCGGCGCGTGCGGGTGCTCGCCGATCGTCAGCGCGGCGGCGGTGGCACCCAGGCTCGGGGCCTCGTGGCCGTCGGCGTGCGCGTCCTCACCGTGGTCACCGGCGACGCCGCTGGCACCGGGGTGCGGCTCGTACCAGATCGGCGCGACGTCCCAGGGCTGGCCGGGGCGGTACTTCGTCCGGCCCTTGCCCCGCCCGGGCAGGAGCGTCACCGCCGCGAGCAGCAGGAAGACCGCCAGCGGGATGACGCCGTAGATGAGCACGGTCTCGATCACGGGCATGGCCGCAATCTACCGGGACGCCCGCACCTCGGCCTGCCAGGTCACCACAGAGCGGGGTGGCGGTGCGCCCACGGCCGGGCCTGCTCCAGCTGGGCGGCGAGCGAGATGAGCGTCGCCTCGTCGGCGGGGCGGCCCACCAGCATGGTCCCGACCGGCAGCCCGGCCGCCGTCCACCACAGCGGCACGCTGACCGCGGGCTGACCGGTGACGTTGTAGACGGCCGGGAAGGCGGCGTAGCGCTTCTGCCGCTCGAAGTCCTCGGGTCCGTCGTCGCCGAACCAGCCCACCGGCCGCGGCGGCATGGTGCAGACCGGCGAGAGCAGGACGTCGTAGCGGCTGGTCGCCTCGATGAACCGGCGGGCGAACAGCCGCAGCGTGAACAGCGCCTCCATGGCGTCCTTGGCCGACAGGGCCAGCCCGCGCTCGCGCAGGAACCGGGTGAGCGGCCGCAGGTGCGGCACCCCGGCCTCGGGCACCGGCAGGGTGGTGGCCGACAGCGCCCAGACGACCTCGAACGCCGGGAAGATCGCCTCGGTGGGCGGCCCGGCGATGTCCTCGACGTCGTGGCCGAGCCCGCTCAGCAGCGTCGAGGCGTCCTCGAACGCGGCGCGCACCTCCGGGTCCGGCTCGGCGCCGGGCAGCCCGGAGTCCAGGTACCGGCCGATCCGCAGCCGGCCCGGTGCCCGGTCGGCGTAGCCCAGGAAGCTCTCCCCGGGCGGCGGGGGCGCCGCCCAGAACGGGTCGCCGGGCACCGGGCCGGCCATCGCGTCCAGCATCGCCGCGGCGTCCCGCACGGTCCGGGCCAGCGGCCCCTGCACGCCGAGGGCGGTGACCTCGGAGTTGTACGGCGCGTTGCTCACCCGGCCGCGGCTGGGCTTGATGCCGAACAGCCCGTTGATGCCGGCCGGGATGCGGATCGAGCCGCCGCCGTCGGACCCCTGCGCGAACGGCAGCAGGCCGGCTGCGACCGCGGCGGCCGCGCCCCCGCTGGAGCCGCCGGCCAGCAGGGCGGGGTCCCAGGGGCAGCGGGCGGGGCCGGCCAGGTCGTTGTCGGTGTAGCAGGGGAACCCGAACTCGGGTGTGTTCGTCTTGCCGAGGCTGATGGTGCCGGCGGCGGCCAGCGCGGTGACCACGGCGTCGTCGACGTCGGGCACGAACTCGGCGAGCACCCGCGAGCCCATCGTCGTCCGCACCCCGGCGGTGTTGTTCAGGTCCTTGATCGCGGTCGGCACGCCGTGCAGCGGCGGCAGCTCCGCGCCCTCGACGACGGCCTGGTCGGCGCGGGCGGCCGCCGCGCGGGCCCGGTCGGCGGTGACGGTGAGGAAGGCACCGATCTGCGGGTCGAGGGCCTCGATCCGGGCGAGGGCGTGCTCGACCAGCTCGGTCGGGCTCACCTGCCGCGCCCGGACGGCGGCCGCCTGCTCCAGCGCGGTCAGGTCGTGCAGCCGGGTACCGGTCGACGAGGTCACGGCCGGACGCTAGCGGGGGCTGGGCCACGATGGGCAGGTGGACCTCTCCCGCGCCGCGGCCGCCGCCCTGGACGACGCCGATCCGCTCGCCGCCTTCCGCGCCCGGTTCACCGGCGTCGACGACGGTCTCTACCTGGACGGCAACTCGCTGGGCCGGCTGCCCGTGGAGACGCCCGCAGCCGTCGCCCGGGTCGTCGAGCAGGAGTGGGGCCGCGGTCTGGTCGGGTCCTGGAGCAGCTGGGTCGAGCAGTCCCGCCGGATCGGTGACGTGCTGGCCGAGGGGGTGCTGGGCGCCCGGCCCGGGGAGGTGCTGGTCTCGGACACGACCAGCGTCGACCTCTACAAGCTGCTGGTCGCCGGCGCCGACGCCCGGCCGGGGCGCGACGTGCTGGTCTGCTGCGCCGACGACTTCCCCACCGACCGGTACGTCGTGGCCGGGGTGGCCGCCGCCCGCGGCCTGACCGTCCGCGAGGTCGACGCGCACATCGACACCGGGCTGGACCTCGACGTGCTGGCCGCCGCGCTGGACGACCGGGTCGCCGTCCTGGTCCTCTCCCAGGTGGCCTACCGCTCCGGGGCGCTCGTCGACATCGCCGAGGTCACCCGGCTGGCCCGGGACGCCGGCGCTCTCGTCCTGTGGGACCTCAGCCACGGCGCCGGAGCGGTGCCGGCCGAGCTGACCGCCGCCGGCGCGGACCTCGCCGTCGGCTGCACCTACAAGTACCTCAACGGTGGCCCGGGGGCCCCGGCCTTCCTCTACGTCCGCCGGGAGCTGCAGGAGCAGCTGCGCCAACCCATCTGGGGCTGGTTCGGCGCCCGTGACCAGTTCGCCATGGGGCCGGCCTACGACCCGGCGGACGGCGTCGACCGGTTCGGCGTCGGCACGCCCCCGGTGCTGGCCATGGCCGCGGTCGAGGTCGGCGCCCGGATCTCCGCCGAGGCCGGCATCGAGCGCCTGGCGGCCAAGGGCGGCGCGCTCACCGAGCTGGTGATCGCGCTCGCCGACGAGTGGCTGACCGGGCACGGCGTCACCGTCGCCTCCCCCCGGGAGGCGGCCCGCCGAGGGTCGCACGTCAGCCTGGCGCACCCGCAGGCGTGGCAGCTGACCCAGGCGCTGGTCGACCGCGGCGTCGTCCCGGACTTCCGCACCCCGCGCCGGCTGCGGCTGGGCCCGGCGCCGCTCTACACCCGGTTCGTCGACGTCTGGGACGCGATGGACCGGCTGCGCGGCGTCCTCACCGCCGGCGCCCACGAGTCCTACCCGGAAGAGCGAACTCGGGTCACCTGAGTGGGAGACGGTTACATGAAGCCGCAAGGAGCGTTAGCGTCACCGCGCCATGCAGACGAGCACCTCAGACCCGGTCGACGGCACCCCCGTCCGGCGGGCCGCGCCGCTGTCCGCCGCCATGACCGGGACCCGGGTCATCGACCGGCTGGTCGACGTCGCGCTGGCCCAGCCCGACGCCACGGCCCTCGGTGACGCCACCGGCACGGTCACGTACGGCGAGCTCCTCCGCGCTGCTGCCGAGGTCACGGCCGCCCTGTCCGCCGCGGCGACCGGGCGTGACCCGGTCGGGGTGCTGCGCGGCCCTGGCGTCGGCACGATGGTCGCTGTCCTGGGCGTGATCGGCTCGGGCGCACCGGTGCTCGTGCTCGACCCCACCACGCCCGCGGCACGGCTCCGGCACTACGTGCAGGCGGCCGGGACGTCGGTCTGCGTCTCCGAACCGGCGTTCGCCGCAGACGCCGCCCAGGTGTGCACCACGGTGGTCGCCACCGGCAGCGTCGAGCAGCCGGTGCGCACCCTCCAGGAGGCGGCCGCGCTGCTGCGCGGGGCACCGAGCACACCGGCCGACCCGGTCGCGGTCGCGTACACCTCGGGCTCCACCGGCAAGCCCAAGGGCCTGTCCTACGACTCCGAGATGCTCATGGGGGACGCCTGGGCGACGGCGGTCGGCACCGGGGCGTACGACGTCGACGACGTCGTCGCCAACCTCCTGCCCGCCGCGTTCAGCGCCGGACTGACCAACGCGCTGTGCGGTCTGCAGGTCGGTGCCACCCAGCAGTTGTTCGACCCGCGGAGCCGCCCGATCACCGAGCTCCCCGGCTGGCTGCGGGACGTGGGCGCCACGGTGCTGCTGGCCAGCCCGGCGATCCTGCGGGGCCTGGCGTCGACCATGCCGCCGGGCGAGCGTCTCGACGGGCTGCGCGTCGTGATCTTCGCGGGTGAGACGGTGCACGGCACCGAGCTCGCCGCGATCCGCCGGGTGGTGGGCGAGCGGTGCGAGCTGCGCAACCGCTACGGGTCCAGCGAGACGGGACTGCTCGCCGAGTTCGTGCTGCGACCCGATGACACCGCACCGCCGGGCGCCACCCCCGTCGGGTGGCCGATGCCGGGCAAGCGGTTCCAGGTCCGGGCGGAGGACGGCACGCTGCACGACCACGGCAAGGGACCACTGGTGGTCTCCTCCGCGTGGCTGAGCTCCGGGTACTGGCAGGAACCCGAGCTGGACGCCGCGGTGTTCGGGCACGGGGAGGACGGGCTCCGCACGTACCTGACCAGCGACGTGGCCGACATCGACGACGACGGGTGCGTGCGCCTGCTCGGCCGGACCGACCACAGCGTGAAGATCCGCGGCAACCTCGTCGAACCGGGTGAGGTGGAGGCGGTCCTGTTCGCCCGGCCGGAGATCCGCGAGGCCGTCGTGACGGGCGTCCCGAGCCCGCGGACCGGGCACATGCGGCTGGTGGCCCACGTCGTCCCCGACGTCCCCCGGCTCGACGCCTCGACCGTGCGCCGCGCCGTCCGGGACGTGCTGCCCGGCTTCATGGTCCCGCAGGAGGTCGTCTTCCTCCCCGCCCTCCCCCGCACCGAACGCGGCAAGCTGGACCGCGCCGCCCTGCCCCCGGTGCCGGAGCGGGCGACCGGCGGCAGCCCCGCCCGCACCGACTGGGAGCGGGTGGTCGCCGGCCTGTTCGCCCGGGTGCTGGAGCTGGACGAGGTCGGCATGGACGACGACTTCTTCGCCCTGGGCGGGGACTCCCTGGCCGCCGAGGCGCTGCTGGCGGCGGTGGGCGGCGAACTGGGCGTCGACCAGGACGTCCTGTCCACCGCCCTGCTCACCCAGGCTCCGACGGTCGGTGCCTTCGCCGAGGCCGTGCGCCGCCGGCGCCGGCCGGAGCACCCGACCCTGGTCCCGCTGCAGCCCGCGGGCACGCGCACCCCGCTGATCTGCGTGGCCGGGGCCGGTGGCGTGGCGCTGGGCTTCCGCGCCCTCGCCCAGCGGCTCGGGCCGGACCAGCCGGTGCTGGCGCTGCAGGCACACGGCCTGGAGAACCGGGGCCTGCCCGACTGGTCCGTGGCCGCGGCGGCCCGTCGCCACCTGCGCACGCTGCGGACCGTGCTGCCCCACGGCCCCTACCGCCTGGCGGGACACTCGCTGGGCGCGGTGGTCGCCCTGGAGATGGCGCACCAGCTGCGCGCCGTCGGCGAGGAGGTCGAGCTGCTCGCCGTCCTCGACTCCTTCCCCCCGGACCCGACGCTGTCCCCTCGCTTCTTCGCCGGTGGCCCGTACCGGCGGCTGAAGCAGCTGGTGTCCCTGGTGACCACCGGCCTGCTGCCCGACCGCGGGCTCGGGCACTACCTGCGCTTCCACCGCCAGGGGATGGCCCTGGCCCGCCGCCACCGCAGCGCGCCCTGGCCGGGTCGGACGCTGGTGGTCATCGCCCGGGACGACGAGCACGCTGAGGTCCGCGCGCGGTGGGCGCCGCACCTGACCGGCCCGTGGACGGCCTCGGACGTGCCCGGCGACCACGTCGGGATGCTGCACGAGCCCAACGTCGCGGCCGTCGCGGAGGCGTTGCGCCGCGAGCTGGAAGCCCTGGACGGCCGGGCCGCCGAGCCCGAGCCGGCCCGGACCCCCGACCCCGCCGACACCTGAGCGTGCCGCGGCCGCGGCGCAGGGCGACGTGCGGTGGACGAATTCCGCTCAGGCGCTGACCGGCTCGCTCATGCCGAGCCAGGCGTGCCAGCGGGGGTCGACGGCACGGTGCCCGAGCAGCCGCCAGGCCGCGCCGCTGGGTGCCCGCGGCGGGTGCGGCAGCGACCAGCCCATGTCCGCCAGTGACCGGTCGGCCTTGGTGTGGTTGCAGCGCCGGCAGGCCGCGACGACGTTGTCCCAGGTGTGCGTGCCCCCTCGGCTGCGCGGCACGACGTGGTCGATGCTGGTCGCCGAGCCGCCGCAGTAGACGCAGGTCGACCCGTCACGGGTGAACACGGCGCGGCGGGACAGCGGCACCTGGACCGGGTACGGCACCCGCACGTAACGGGTCAGCCGCACGACGATCGGCACGGCCAGGGTGATCCGCTCGGCGTGCACCTCGTCGTCGGTGATGTCGACGGCCTCTGCCTTGGCGGCCAGGACGAGCACGACCGCGCGGCGGCTGGAGACCACGCACAACGGCTCGTAGGTGGCGTTGAGCAGGAGCGTCGCACCGGTCATGGACGGAGCCGGGGCAGGCGCGCGCGGAGCGGGGGAGCGGTCGTGGCGGGCGCCGGGGTGACCCGGCGCGGACGACGACCCGAGTGCGGTGATCGACACGGGACACCTCCGAGTGCCCCCGGCCACCGACGGCTTCGACAGCCCACGGGCACCCTCATCCTGCACTGTCCCACTGTGCTATGGGACGCGGGGCCGTCAGGGGGCCCGGCTACGGTCGGCGCGTGCGCTACCCCGATGCCCCCCGCCTGGACCTGGTCGAGGACCTGCACGGCCACCAGGTCGCCGATCCCTACCGCTGGCTGGAGGACGACGACGACCCGCGCACCACCGCGTGGGCGGCCGGCCAGGACGAGCTGGCCACCGGCCTGCTGGCCGGGTTGCCCGCCCGCGCGGGCTTCGCCGACCGCCTCGCCGAGCTGGTGCACGCCGGTGCGGTCGGCATCCCGGTCTGGCGGCGGGGCCGGGCCTTCTCCACCCGGCGCGACCCCGGTCAGGAGCACGCGGTCCTGCGGGTCACCGAGCCCGACGGGACCGTCCGGGTGCTGGTCGACCCGACCGCGCTCGACCCGGCCGGCACCACCACGCTCGACGCCTGGTCGCCGAGCTGGGAGGGAGACCGGCTGGCCTACCAGCTCTCGGTGGGCGGCGACGAGGAGTCCCAGCTCTTCGTGCTCGACGTCGGCACCGGCGAGGTGCTCGAGGGCCCGATCGACCGCTGCCGCTACTCCCCCGTCGCCTGGCTGCCCGGCGGCGAGGAGCTGTTCTACGTCCGCCGACTGGCCCCCGAGCTGGTCCCCGCCGGTGAGGAGCAGTTCCACCGGCGGGTGTGGCGGCACCGGGTGGGCAGCGACCCGGACTCCGACGTCCTGGTCCACGGCGAGGGCGCCGACCCGGCCACCTACTTCGGTGCCCGGACCAGCGCCGACGGCCGCTGGCTGGTCGTCTCCGCCTCGATCGGCACCGCTCCCCGGGACGACGTCTGGCTGGCCGACCTCGCCGCTGACGGCGCGCTGCGCGAGCTGCAGGTCGGGGTCGACGCGCAGACCACCGCCTGGGTCGCCCGCGACGGCCGGCTCTGGCTGCACACCGACCGCGACGCGCCGCGCAACCGCCTGGTGGTGGCCGATCCGGCCGACCCGGCCAGCTGGGCGCCGACGGCCTGGCGCGAGGTGGTCCCCCAGCAACCCGACGGCGTGCTGTCCGACCTGGCGCTGGTCGACTCCCCGGACGGCGACCTCCAGGTGCTGGCCGTGCACGCCGTCGACGCCACCGACCGGCTCTCGCTGTGGTCGGCCGACGGGGGCGGCAGGCTGGCCGAGGTCAGCGACCTACGCCCGGGCAGCGTCTCCGGGGTGAGCGCTCCCCCCGAGGGCGGGACGACGGCCTGGGTCGGGTTCACCGACTACTCGACGCCCCCCTCGGTGCTCCGCTGGGACGCCGGCGAGCCGACCGGGCTCTGCTCGTACGAGCAGGCGCCGGTCGCCGGCGCGGTCCCCGACGTGCAGGTCGTCGAGGACCACGCGACCTCGGCGGACGGGACGCCGGTGCACCTGTTCGTGCTGTCCGCGGCCGGAGACGCGGACACCCCGCGGCCGACCGTCCTCTACGGCTACGGCGGCTTCAACGTCTCCCTCACCCCGGCCTACAGCGCGCAGGCGCTGGCCTGGGTGGCCGCGGGCGGCGTGTGGGTGGTGGCCAACCTGCGCGGCGGCTCCGAGCACGGCGAGGAGTGGCACCGGGCCGGCATGCGGGAACGCAAGCAGAACGTGTTCGACGACTTCACCGCCGTGGCCGAGCACCTCGTCGCCACCGGCTGGACGACGCCGGCGCAGCTGGCGGTGATGGGCGGGTCCAACGGGGGGCTGCTGGTGGGCGCGATGACCACCCAGCACCCCGACCTGGTCGCCGCCGTCGTGTGCAGCGCCCCGCTGCTGGACATGGTGCGGTACGAGCTGTTCGGGCTGGGCCGCACCTGGAACGACGAGTACGGCACCGCCTCCGACCCGGGAGAGCTGGGCTGGCTGCTGGGCTACTCGCCGTACCACCGGGTGGTCGAGGGCACCGCCTACCCCGCGGTGCTGTTCACGACCTTCGAGTCCGACACCCGGGTCCACCCGCTGCACGCCCGGAAGCTCGCCGCGGCGTTGCAGCACGCCACCAGCGCGGAGGCACCGATCGTGCTCCGCCGGGAGCTGTCGGTGGGTCACGGCGCCCGCGCGGTGAGCCGTACCGTGGGCCTGGCCGCCGACCAGCTGGCCTTCCTGGCCACCTTCACCGGACTGCCCCCCGCCGGCCGGCCCGGCGCGGCGGCACCGCGCTGACCGGCGGGTTCCCCGACGGCCGCGAATTGTCGGAACAGAACCGTCCGATACTCGCCGAGGACCGGAGGTGGTCGACCACGTCGCGCCGACCTGCAACACTCACCGCCATGGAGCGCGCACGATCGGTGACCCCGATGGAGGACTGCGGCGCTGATCCGGGCCGGCTGTGCCCGCTGCCGGGCCGCGGTGGAGGCCTCCGCTGAGCCGCCACAGTCCCGGGCGGACGGCCGAGACCAGTCGTCCGGCGACGTACCGGCAGGTGTTCGCCGTGGCCGAGTTCCGGCCGCTGTTCGGCTCCTACCTGCTGTCCACGATCGGCGACGAGCTGGCGCGGGTGGCGCTCACCGTGCTGGTCTACCAGCGCACCGACTCCGCCCTGCTGTCCGCGGTGACCTTCGCCATCAGCTACCTGCCCTGGCTGCTCGGCGGTCCGGTGCTGGCCGCACTGGCCGACCGCTTCCCCCGCCACCGCGTTCTGGTCAGCAGCGACGTGGCCCGGGCCGTGCTGGTCGCGCTGATGGCCGTCCCGCACGCACCGCTGGCCCTCCTGCTGGCGCTGCTGCTGGCGGTGTCGCTGTGCTCCCCGCCCTTCGAGGCGGCCCGCTCGGCGCTGATGGCCGACGTGCTGCACGGCGACCGGTACGCCGTCGCCACGTCGTTGACCGGGGTCACCGCGCAGGTGTCGCAACTCGTCGGCTACCTGCTCGGCGGCGCGCTGCTGGTCGCCTCCTCCCCCGCTGTCGCCCTGCTGGTGGACGCCGCGACCTTCGCCGTCTCCGCCGTCTGGCTGACCCTCGGCCTGGAGCACCGGCCTGCGCCGGTGCCGGACACCCCCGACGAGGCGGCCCGGTCGATCTGGCAGGACACCGGCAGCGGGCTGCGGCTGGTCGCCTCCGTCCCCCGGTTGCGCGCGATCATCGGGCTGCTGTGGGTCAGCGCCTGCTTCGTCAACGCGCCGGAGGGGGTCGCCACCCCGCTCGCCCTGCAGCTCGACGGGACCACCGCGGCCGCCGGGCTGCTGCTGGCGGCCAACCCGGCCGGGACGGCGATCGGCGGTCTGCTGCTGGGCCGGCTGTGCCCGCCGCAGATGCGCGAGCGGCTGCTCACCCCGCTGCTGGCGCTGTCCCTCGGTGGCGTGCTGCTGGCCGGCCTGGTGCCCCTCGTGCTGGACCCCGGCCTGCCCGCCTACGGCCTCGTGGTCGCGTTGTTCTTCGTCGCCGGCGTCGGCGGGGCGTGCAACATCCCGCTCAACGTCGCCTTCGTGCAGGCCGTCCCCAGCGCCTACCGGGGCCGGGCGTTCGGCGTCGCGGTGGCCGGGCTGTCCGGCGCGCAGGGGCTGGGCATCGTCCTGGCCGGGGCGGGCGCCGAGGTGCTCCGGCCGACGACGGTGGTGGCGCTGGCCGGGGGCGTCGGGCTGGTGGCGGTCGTCCTCCCGCTGCTGGCACTGCGCCGCTCCCCGGCGCCGGACGCTGCGGGAGACC
This sequence comes from Geodermatophilaceae bacterium URHA0031, assembly GCA_000620205.1. Lineage (GTDB taxonomy): Bacteria > Actinomycetota > Actinomycetes > Mycobacteriales > Geodermatophilaceae > Modestobacter. The sequence goes on from JHVP01000006.1 coordinate 120,288, forward strand.
TGGCCCACGTGGCCCCGGCCCGCGGCGCTGAGGGACGATCGACGTCATGAGCGAGACCAGCCGGTCGCTGCCCTCGGCGCGCACCTTCTACGCCGAGGTCGGCGGCGCCGAGACCTTCCGCGCCCTCGTCGCGCACTTCTACGCCGGCGTGCGGGAGGACCCCGTCCTGCGGCCGATGTACCCCGCCGACGACTGGGAGGGCGCCGAGACCCGGCTGCGGATGTTCCTCGAGCAGTACTGGGGCGGGCCGACCACCTACTCGGAGAACCGCGGCCACCCACGGCTGCGGATGCGGCACGCGCCCTTCGCCGTCGACGCGACGGCCCGGGACGCGTGGCTGACCCACATGCGGGCCGCGGTCGACTCCCTCGAGCTGCCCGCCGAGCAGGACGCGACGTTGTGGGGTTACCTGGAGATGGCCGCGCACAGCATGCAGAACCGCTGAGGCGCCCACCCCCGCACGCCTCGCACCGCCCTGGAGCACCCGCTGACCCAGCACATGCCGTCCCTCCCCACCGCCGACGTCGACTGGTGGCGGACCGCCGTCTTCTACCAGGTGTACGTGCGCAGCTTCGCCGACGAGACCGGTGACGGTGTCGGCGACCTGGCCGGCATCCGCTCGCGGCTGCCGTACCTGGCCGAGCTCGGCGTCGACGCGCTGTGGATCACGCCGTTCTACCCCTCCCCGATGGCCGACCACGGCTACGACGTCGCCGACCCGCGGGACGTCGAGCCGGTGTTCGGAGACCTGGCCGGCTTCGACGCCCTGCTCGCCGACGCCCACGCCCGGGGCATCCGGGTGACCATCGACCTGGTCCCCAACCACAGCTCGCACGACCACGAGTGGTTCCAGGAGGCGCTGGCGTCCCCGCCGGGGTCGGCGGCGCGTGCCCGGTACCTCTTCCGCGACGGCCGCGGCCCGGACGGCAGCGAGCCGCCGAACAACTGGCCCTCGGTCTTCGGCGGGCCGGCGTGGACCCGGGTGCCCGACGGCCAGTGGTACCTGCACCTGTTCGCCCCCGAGCAGCCCGACCTGGACTTCACCAACCCCGAGGTCGTCGAGGACCTCGAGACGACGATGCGGTTCTGGCTGGACCGCGGCGTCGACGGCTTCCGGATCGACGTCGCCCACGGCATGGCCAAGCCCGAGGGGCTGCCGGACATGGTGCCGATGGAGGACACCGGCCTGCTCGCCGACCACGGCCCCGGCGACCACCGGTTCGACCAGGACGGCGTCCACCTGGTGCACCGCCGGGTGCGCGCCGTGCTGGACGGATACCCGGGCACCATGGCCGTCGGCGAGGTCTGGGTGGCCGACGACGACCGGCTCGCCGAGTACCTGCGCGCCGACGAGCTGCACCTGGCGTTCAACTTCAAGCTGCTCACCTCCGCCTGGGACCCCGCCGCGCTGCGGACGGCGATCGAGCACTCGCTGGCCACGGTGGCGGGCACCCCGGCGCCGGCCTGCTGGGTGCTGTCCAACCACGACCGGCCGCGGCACGTCACCCGCTACGGCGACGGGGAGCTGGGCACCCGCCGGGCCCGCGCGGCGGCGCTGCTCCAGCTGGCGCTGCCGGGCGCGGCCTACGTCTACAACGGCGACGAGCTCGGCATGCCCGACGTCGACCTCCCCGACGAGGTGCTCCAGGACCCGATCTGGGAGCGGTCCGGGCACGCCGAGCGCGGCCGCGACGCCTGCCGGGTGCCGATGCCGTGGTCGGGCGATCAGCCGCCCTACGGCTTCTCGGCCAGCACCGACACCTGGCTGCCGATGCCCGAGGGCTGGGGGCCGCTGACCGTCGAGGCCCAGGCCGCCGACCCCGGCTCGGTGCTGTCGCTGTACCGCGCCGCGCTGGCCCTCCGGCGCAGCTCCCCCGCCGTCGACGGCGACGCGCTGGACTGGCTGCCCGCGCCGGAGGGGGTGCTGGCGTTCCGCCGTCCGGGTGGGCTGGTGTGCCTGGTCAACCTCTCCGGTGGCCCGGTGCCGCCGCCCGAGGGGCAGCTCCTGCTGGCCAGCGAGCCGGTCGAGGGCGGCCGACTGCCCGCTGACGGGGCGGTGTGGCTCCGCGCCTGACCCGTGGGGACGACCCGCCCGGACCCCCTCCCGGGACCGCCGTCCCGGGAGGCGCGCGACCCGCCCCCGGGTAGCATGCGTCTGGTCACTCAGCGTCGCCGCCAACGCTGGGACCCCCTCCATCGACCTGTGTCGACGACCCTCTCAGGAGCCCGCCCGCTCATGTCGCTGCTCCAGGTCCAGGGCCTGACGAAGTCCTTCGGCGCCCGTCGCGTGCTGCGCGACGTCTCCTTCCGTGTCGACGCGGGCGAGATCGTCGGGCTGGTCGGGACCAACGGAGCGGGCAAGTCCACCCTCGGCGACATCCTCGCCGGCATCACCGCAGCCGACTCGGGCGTCATGACGCTGCAGGGCACGCCGTACGCCCCGCTCTCGGCGGACGACGCGCGTCACCTCGGCGTCGGCGTGGTCGAGCAGCTCGTCCGCATCGACCCGGAGCTCACCATCGCCCAGGCGGTCTTCCGCGGGACACCGCAGGCCGGGCGGCCACCGGCGGAGCTGCGCCGGCAGGCCCAGGTGCTGCTGTCCGCGGTCACCCTGGACGTCGACCCGGACACCCTCGTCGGGGAGCTGCCGCACTTCGTGCACGGCCTGGTCGAGATCGCCCGGGTGCTCGCGGAGGACACCCGACTGGTGGTGCTGGACGAGGTGTCGGCGGCGCTGCTGCCCATGGAGGTCACCGGTCTGCACGCCGTCGCCGGCCGGCTCAGCCGCCAGGGCCGCGGGGTGCTCTACATCAGCCACCGGCTGCCCGAGATGCTCGAGGTCGTCGACCGGGTGCTGGTGCTCCGTGAGGGCCGGATCGCGCTGGACAGCCCGGCGGCGGCCCTGGACCCGGTCCGGCTGGCCGCGGAGACCGTGGGCGAGCCGGTGCCCGCCGCGCGGGTGACGTCGGTCGTGCCGCGCCCGGACCGCGAGGCCGTCCCGGTGCCCAGCGCGCCGCGGCCGCTGCCCACCGAGGAGGTCGCCCTGCGCGTCCGCAACCTGCGGGTGCCCGGCGCGGTGGCCGGCGTGGACCTGCTGCTGCGCCGCGGCGAGGTGATCGGGCTGACCGGGCGGCGCTCGTCCGGCGTCCGGGAGATCGCCGGTGCGCTGACCGGCGAACTGCCCGCCGTCACCGACGAGCTGCTGCTGCACGGTCAGCCGCGGGAGCTGGACTCCGGAGCCGACGGCGGTGCGCTGCGGCTGCCCGCCTACCGCCCGGACGAGGACGCCTACGGGGTGGATCCCGGCGAGACGATCGCCCGGACGCTCAGCCAGGAGGAGTGGGGCACCCTCACCGACCTGCGCCAGGAGATCGCCACCCTGCGCGGCGTCATCCGCACGGTCCACCAGATGGACGTGAAGACGCTGAGCATCCGCACCCGGGTGGGCGCGCTGTCCGGCGGCGACCAGCACAAGCTCGCCCTGGCCCGGTGGATGGCCGCCTCCGCGCACGACGTCCTCGTGTTGCACGAGCCCACCCGCGGCCTGGACGTCCGGGCCCGCCGGCAGGTGCGTCAGCTGCTGGACGACGCGACCGGGAACGGCGCCTCGGTCGTCGTCGTCTCGGTCGACCCCGACGAGCTGGCCGAGTGCTGCGACCGGGTCGGCATCGTCTCCGGTGGCCGGGTGGCCCGCTGGATCGACACCGGCGGACCGGCCGACGGCTCGCTCCGCGCCCGGATCATCGAGGCCTCGACCGCGGCCTGAGACCGTGCGCATCCGGTGTGGACTCCGGCGGTGCCGCCATGACGGGCGGCACCGCCGGGGCGTCACACCGCGACGTGGCCGGCGACGGCCCGCAGCTTGTGCCGGGCCAGGGCCAGATTGCCGCCCACGCGGTTGAGCACCAGGTAGATGAACAACCCGGCGTTGCCCTCGCCGGTCAGCACGTTGATCAGGTGGTACTGGCTCTGCAGCGTGATCAGGATGTCCTCGATCTCGTCCTTCAGCTCGAGATCGCTGATCGTGCGCAGCTTGGCGCGGACCACGTTGGAGTTCCCGGCGGCCGCGACGTTCAGGTCGAAGCCGGGGCTGCCGCCGGCCGCGAGGGCCATGCCGCTGTCGATGTCGACGATCGCGGCGCCGGTGGCGCCCTCGATGGCGAGCAGGTCCGCGATGACGTTGTCGAGCTGTGCCACGGATGGGGCTCCTGTCGTTGTGGCTGGGGGACGCAGCAGGTCGCTGCGCTCCGGGTCGGGATGGGACCCGGGTCGACCGGGCGGACCGGACGTCCGGGGGTGCACGAGCTCCCGCGGCGGCGGTGCCGCCTCGGGGTGCGTCGCACCGGCCGCAGCGCGGTGCGGAGCCGTCTCGGCGGGGGCGGGTGGGGCGTCGGACCGGGCGCGCCGGGGACCGTCGTCGGGCACCCGGTCCGGGTGCCGCGGGACCTCCGCCGCGGGCTGCTGCGGTGCGGGGTGCCCCCGCGTCCACAGCGACGCCCACCACCCGGATGCCATGCCGTTGTTCCGCCTTCGCCGAGGGGCTCAGGACCCCAGACAACACGGCTCCGCCGGGCCGGGCAAACCGGCAGACGTATCTGCAGGTGAGCGCGCCGGCACTCACCGCGAGCAGCTCGACGGTCGCCGATGCCCCTGCGGCCGTCCGGGACGCCGTCGAGGCGCACGCGTTGCGCCCGGCCGGTCGGCTCCCCGCCCGACTCCGGTACCTTCCGCCGAGACCGCGCGGACTCGCACCCGCTGCCTGCAGAGGAGACGCCGTGAAGACCCGCGACCTCGCCTACATCGCCCTCTTCGCCGCCATCATCGCGGTGCTCGGGACCCTGCCCGCGATCAACGTCGGCCCGGTGCCCATCACGGCGCAGACGCTCGGCGTGATGCTCGCCGGCAGCGTGCTGGGTGCCCGCCGGGGCTTCCTCGCCGTGCTGCTGTTCCTGGTCCTGGTGGCGGTCGGGCTGCCGCTGCTCGCCAGCGGCGCGGGCGGCCTGGCCCCCTTCGCCGGTGCCTCGGCGGGGTACCTCTACAGCTGGCCCGTCGCCGCCGCCGTCATCGGTTGGCTGACCGAGCGCACCTGGACCCGGTACAACGTCGTCCTCGGCACGCTGATCAACGTCCTGGGCGGCATCGTTGTCATCTACGCGGTCGGCGTGCCGGTGCTGAAGGCCGTGGCCGGGCTGTCGTGGAGCACCGCCCTGTGGTCCGGCGCCGCCGTCTTCATCCCCGGGGACCTGGTGAAGGCGGTCGTCGCGGCGGCCATCGCGGACGTCGTGCGGCGCAGCTACCCGGTGATCGAGCGTCCCCGACGGGCCGTCGGCGCTCGGTGAGGCTCCGCCGCCCCGGTGCCGCCGCGGCAGGCACCGACACCGCCGACCCCGGCCGCGGCATCGAGCTGCGCGGGGTGGGGCACCGCTACGGCGACCGGGTGGTGCTGGCGGGCATCGACGTCACGCTGACCGAGCCGCGGGTGGGGGTCATCGGCGCCAACGGATCGGGCAAGAGCACCTTCGCCCGGCTGCTCAACGGGCTGGTGGTGCCCGACGAGGGGCAGGTCCTCGTCGACGGCCTGGACACCCGCACCCAGGTGCGCGCCGTGCGCCGTCGCGTCGGCTTCGTGTTCCAGGACCCCGACGCGCAGATCGTCCACCCCACGGTCGCCGAGGACGTCGGCTACGGGCTGGAGAACCAGGGGGTGCCGGCCGACGAACGCGCCGCGCGGGTCGCCGAGGTGCTCGCGCGGTACGGACTGGCCGGGCACGCCGACCACCCCGCCCACCTGCTCTCCGGCGGGCAGAAGCAGCTGCTGGCCATCGCCGGCGTGCTGGTCATGCGCCCGGCCCGGATCGTCTTCGACGAGCCGACGACGCTCCTGGACCTGGTCAACGCCCGCCGCGTCGGCGACCTGATCGCCGGGCTCGACCAGCAGGTGGTCGTGGTGACCCACCAGCTCGACCTGCTGCACGACTTCGACCGGGTGCTCGTGGTCGACGGCGGCAGGGTCGTCGAGGACGCCGGCCCGGGCGCTGCCGTGGCCGCCTACCGCACCCTCATGGCCGACCGGTGACCCTCGCGCTGTACGTCCCGCGGGCCAGTGCCGTCCACCGACTGCCGGCCGGGCTCAAGCTGCTGTGCCTCGCCGTCCTCGCCGTCGTGCTCTTCGCCCTGCCGACGATCGCGGCAGCCGGCGCGGCGCTGGCCGGGGTGCTGGTCGTGGGGCTGGTCGTCGCCCGGCTGCCCGTCGCGGTCCTGGCCCGGCAGGCGCGCGCGGTGCGGTGGTGGCTGCTCGCGCTGCTCGTCGTCCACGCGCTGACCACGGACCTGCTGACCGGCGTGCACGTCGCGCTCCGGCTGCTGACCCTGGTGCTGGCCGCCGCGGTGGTGACCACGACGACGCGGGTGAGCGAGATGGTGGCGGTGGTCGAGCGGGTGTGCGCACCGCTGCGGCTCGTCGGCGTGCGGCCGGCGCGGGTCGGCCTGGCGGTCACCCTGGCGCTGCGGTTCATCCCCGTGCTGACCGAGCGCGCCGAGCGGATCCGGGACGCGCAGGCCGCCCGCGGCGGCTCGCCGCGGGGTGTGCGGGCACTGCGGACGACGGTCGCCCCGCTGCTGGTGCAGGCGCTGCAGATGGCGCACGACGTCAGCGAGGCCCTCGACGCCCGCGGCGCCGACGTCGAGCCACCGCGAGCGGCGTGGCGGCGGTCGTGACCGGTCGGGTGCTCGAGATCTGGACGGCACCGGCGGCCGCGGCCCCGATGGTGCGCTCGGCCTCGGTCCAGGCGCTGGCCGGGGTCGGGCTGGCCGGCGACCGCTATGCGCTGGGCGGGGGGACGTGGGCCGGCTACCCGCTGCAGGAGAAGCAGCTGACGCTGATCGACGCCGACGAGGTGGCGGCCGTGGCGCGGGAGGTGGGCGTGCCGCTGACCCCCGGCGCGACCCGGCGGAACCTGGTGACCGACGGCGTCGCGCTGCCCATGCTGGTCGGCCGGTACTTCGCGGTCGGCGAGGTGCTGGCGTTCGGCACCAAGCGCTGCCCGCCGTGCACGCACCTGGAGCGACTGACCGGCTGGAAGCTGGTCAAGGCGCTGGCCGCCCGCGGCGGGGTGAACGCCGCGGTGTTCGTCGGCGGGAGGGTGGCCGAGGGCGACGTCGTCCGGCTGGTGTCCGACGAGGAGGCCGCCGGCCGAGGCGCCCCGGTGGGCGCCGACCGCCCGGTCCCCCGGATCGTCGCCCTCCCCGACTGACACGCCCAGGTTTCGGCGCCGAAACCTCGGCAGGTTTCGGCGCCGAAACCTCGGCAGGGTTCGGCGCCGAAACCGGGCCGGGGGTCAGTCGTCGAGGTACTTGTCGAGGAAGGCCTTCTCCTCCGGGGTGAGCCGGCGGGGGCGGTTCAGCGCGAAGTCGACCGGCACCAGCAGGGTGCTGCCGGTGACCGCCAGCCGGCCCTGGTCGAACAGCTCGTAGTGGCAGGTGAAGGCCGCGGCCCGGATGCCGGAGACCCAGATCTGCACCTGCAGCGGCTCGGCGTCGTAGACGACGGAGCGCTTGTAGGTGACCTCGTGGGAGGCGACGACGATGCCGCGGCGCAGGCCGGTCTTCTCGTCGTGCGTGGGGTGGTCGAAGAACAGGTCGACCCGCGCCATCTCGAAGTAGCCGAGGAAGGCCACGTTGTTGATGTGCTGGTAGGCGTCCATGTCCGACCAGCGCATCGGGACGGCGACGGTGTGCCTCACGGCGGCCACCCTGCCCTACGCACTGCCCCCCGGCTGCACGCGGCCCTACCCTCGCCGGCATGAGTGGAGGGTGGGAGCCGAACGCGCCCGGGGTGCTGACCCTGCCGTCGGGGCGCCGGGTGCGGGGGCGCGGACGGGGTGCGCCGCTGCCGGAGGGCCCGGTGCCGGACCTCGGGGTCTACCTGCTGGGCCGGCGACCCGAGCCGGTGCCGTGGGAGGAGCGCTGGGTGCGCTGGCCGGACTTCCGGCTGCCGGCCGACCCGGCCGAGCTGCGCGCTGCCCTGCTGGAGGTGTGGGAGCGCTCGGCGGACGAGCGGGTCGAGCTGGCCTGCCACGGTGGCACGGGCCGCACCGGCACGGCGCTGGCCTGCCTGGCGGTGCTGGACGGGGTGCCGCCGGTCGAGGCGGTGGCCTTCGTGCGGGAGCAGTACCGGCCGCGCGCGGTGGAGACCCCGGGGCAGCGCCGCTTCGTCGCGGCGTTCGCGCCTCGCTGAGACGTCGACGGCCGGCCGGAGCTGAGCTCCGACCGGCCACCGCAGGGGATGGAACGGCCCCGTCGCAGGGCCCCGCCCTGAGCCTGCGAAGGGTGGGGGGCGACGGGGTCCTTCCTCAGTCGCGGGACAGCTTGCGGTACGTGGCGCGGTGCGGGCGGGTGGCGTCGATGCCGAGCCGCTCGACCTTGTTCTTCTCGTAGTCGGCGAAGTTGCCCTCGAACCAGAACCACTTCGAGTCACCCTCGTAGGCCAGGATGTGCGTCGCCACCCGGTCGAGGAACCACCGGTCGTGGCTGACGACCACGGCGCAGCCGGGGAACTCCAGCAGCGCGCTCTCCAGGCTGGTGAGCGTCTCGACGTCCAGGTCGTTGGTCGGCTCGTCGAGCAGCAGCAGGTTGCCGCCCTGCTTGAGGGTGAGCGCCAGGTTCAGCCGGTTGCGCTCGCCGCCGGAGAGGACGCCGGCCTTCTTCTGCTGGTCAGGGCCCTTGAACCCGAACGCGGAGACGTAGGCGCGCGAGGGCATCTCGACGTTGCCGACCTTGATGTGGTCCAGCCCGTCGGAGACGACCTCCCACAGGCTCTTGGCCGGGTCGATGCCGCTGCGGTTCTGCTCGACGTAGCTGATCTTGACCGTCTCGCCGACCTTGACCTCGCCGTCGTCGGGCTTGTCCTGGTCGACGAGCATCTTGAACAGCGTCGTCTTGCCGGCGCCGTTGGGGCCGACCACGCCGACGATCCCGTTGCGGGGCAGGGTGAATGACAGGTCGTCGATCAGCACCCGGTCACCGAAGCCCTTGGTGAGGTGCTGGGTCTCGATGACGATGCTGCCCAGCCGCGGGCCCGGCGGGATCTGGATCTCCTCGAAGTCCAGCTTCCGGAATTTGTCGGCCTCCGCGGCCATCTCCTCGTAGCGGGCCAGCCGGGCCTTGCTCTTGGCCTGGCGGGCCTTGGCGCCCGAACGCACCCACTCCAGCTCCTCGCGCAGCCGCTTGGCGCGCTTGGCGTCCTTGGCACCCTCGACCTTGAGCCGGGTCGCCTTGGTCTCCAGGTAGGTGGAGTAGTTGCCCTCGTAGGGGTACGCGCGGCCGCGGTCGAGCTCGAGGATCCACTCGGCGACGTTGTCCAGGAAGTACCGGTCGTGGGTGACGGCGACGACGGTGCCGGCGTACTTCTCCAGGTGCTGCTCCAGCCACGCGACGCTCTCCGCGTCGAGGTGGTTGGTGGGCTCGTCGAGCAGCAGCAGGTCCGGCGCCTCGAGCAGCAGCTTGCACAGCGCCACGCGGCGCCGCTCACCACCGGAGAGCACCCGGACGTCGGCGTCGCCCGGCGGGCAGCGCAGCGCGTCCATCGCCTGCTCGATGCGGGCGTCGAGCTCCCAGCCATCGGCGTTCTCGATGACCTCCATGAGCTCGCCCTGCTCGGCCAGCAGCGAGTCGAAGTCGGCGTCGGGCTCCCCCATCGCCGCGCTGACCTCCTCGAAGCGGGTCAGCGCCGCACGGAGGTCGGCGACGGCCTCTTCGACGTTGCCGCGCACGTCGAGGTCCTCGTTGAGCGGCGGCTCCTGCTGGAGCATGCCGACGGTGGCGTCGGGGGCCAGCACGGTGTCGCCGTTGGAGGCGGTCTCCAGACCGGCCATGATCTTGAGGACCGTGGACTTGCCGGCACCGTTCGGGCCGACCACGCCGATCTTGGCGCCTGGCAGGAACGCCAGGGTGACGTCGTCGAGGATCACCTTGTCGCCGTGCGCCTTGCGCGCACGGACCATCGAGTAGATGTACTGGGCCACTGGGGGTTCGAGCCTTCCGTCAGGTCGCGAGCGGGGGCGGGGCGGGGCGGCCGTAGCGCGGCTCCGGCCCCGCCCCCTGCGTTCTCAGCGCCGATCCTCCCAGTCGGGGAGGCTCACGTCGGCGACGGCTCCAGGCTGCGTGCCTCGGTGAGCTCATCGGCGTCCACATCCTGCAACGCCGCGACACCCCCTTCGTAGTCCGTGGGCCGGTCGGCGTAAGGATCGGCAGGCGGTTCGGCGGGTGGCTCGGCCGCCGCTGCGGTGCGCACCGTCCGGCGGAAGTCGGCGACGCCCCGGGTCAGGTCCGGGCCGACGGCCTCGGCCCGGAGCTGGGGGCGGCTGCGCCGGCCCTGCTCGCCTTCCCACTCGTGGGTGTACAGCTGGCCGAACACGATGACCGGGTCGCCCTTGCTGAGGGTGTGCGACACGTTGCCGCCCAGCTCACCCCAGCACTCGACGTCGACGAAGAGGGTGCGGTCGTCCGACCAGGTCTGCGTCTCGCGGTCGAACCGGCGGGAGGTGGACGCCACGCGGAAGTTGGTGACGCCGGCCCCGCTCGGCAGCCTGCTGCGCTGCGGGGAGGTGACGACATTCCCGACGACGGTCAGATCGGTTTCCTTCACGGTGCTCCTCGGTGGAGGTGGTCACCCGGGCGGGCTGCCGGGGTGCGACCACCGTGCAGCGCGAGACCGCTGCGGGACAGGCCCGCGCTGCCGCTGTGGAGACCGGGCCCGGTTGTGGAGGACGGCGCCCGGTCGACGGCCGCATGCGCTACCGGGCAGCCCAGGGCACCCGGCCCCGGACGGTCCAGGCCCGCGCCGACAGCGGGATGGAGCCGTCGGGCCGGGTAGGCAGCCGGTCGCGCAGCAGCTCTCGCAGCGCCGCCCGCGCACGGTCCCCCAGTGCCGCCACGTAGGCCGGCGCGGGCCCGGTACCGCCCAGGAACGGCGCCCAGAGGTCATCGAGTCCGGCGAACAGCGTCGGGACGACGACCTCGCCGGTGTCGACCTCCGTCAGCCCGGTCGCGGCCCACAGCCTGCGCAACCGGTCCGGCGCGCAGACCGGGAACCGGACGCCCTCGTCCAGTGCACGCGCGGCGGGATCGAGCTGGACCGCGGCGTCCCAGAAGCGATGGATGAGCTGCATGCCCCCGGCGTAGTCCCAGACGTAGGCCGCCACGAGGCCACCGGGCACGGCGGCACGGCGCATCTCCGCGACCGCACCGGGCTGGTCGGAGAGGAAGTTGAGCACCAGGCCGGAGACGACGGCGTCGACCCCGGCGTCCGCCACGGGCAGCGCCTGGGCGTCCCCGGTCCTGAAGGCGGCGCGGTCGTCGCGGACGTGCGCGGTGGCGTGCCGGACGAAGGCAGGCGAGGCATCGAGCCCCAGCACGGCCGCAGGGGCGGCGACCTCGAGCAGCGCGGCCGTCAGCGCACCGGTCCCGCAGCCGACGTCCAACCAGCGGCGGCCCGGCGGCACCGGCAGCTCCGCGACGAACCGGCGCGCCACCGGACGGCTCCACCGCCCGACGTAGCACTCGTAGCGGTCGCCGTCGGACCACGTGCCGGACGTCGTCACCGTGCACCTCCCAGCCGTCCGGGTGGGCTCGCCCTCAGCGATGGTGCATCGGGGACGGTGGCCGTGGTGCGATGATCGGCGCCGCGAGCGCCCGTAGCTCAGTGGATAGAGCAGGTGCCTTCTAAGCACTTGGTCGCAGGTTCGATCCCTGCCGGGCGCACCATCTGGCTCTGACCAGCGAAAACGGCAACGAGTCGGTGCACAAAGGTCTGGCACAGCGCGCAGACAGCAGACGACTTGCGGCGATGGGCGAGGTGTGGGAGTCGCTGATCCGCGACTTCGTGCGCCACCTCAAGGGCACCAACCGCGCGCTCAGCACGCAGACGATCTACCGCCGCGCAGCGGCCGGACTCGTCGACCACCTCGAGCGAGAGGGCTCGCTACCGGCGCCGCGGCAGCTGACCCGGCGGCACGTGGAGGGCTACATCGGCCACCTGGTCGAAACGCGTTCGGCCTCGACGGCGAACGTCACCTACCGCGCGCTGCAGCAGTTCATGAAGTGGCTGCTGGACGAGGAGGAGATCGACCGCTCCCCATGGAGCGGACGAAGCCGCCGATCGTCCCGGAGAAGCCGGTGCCGGTCCTCACCGAAGCGCAGCTGCGCGCCCTGCTGGCCAACGCCAGGAGCAACTCCTTCGTCGACCGGCGGGACACCGCGATCCTGCGCTTGCTGCTGGACACCGGCGGGCGGCTGTCCGAGGTGGCCGGTCTAGCGGTGGCCGACGTCGACTTCGACAGCGACGTCGTCCACGTGCTCGGCAAGGGGCGGCGTCCACGCGCCCTGCCGTTCGGGCAGCAAACGGGTCTCGCGCTGGGCCGGTATCTCCGAGTGCGCGCTCGCGAGCCGCAGGCCGACCGGTCCGAGCTGTGGCTGGCGGAGAAGAACCGCGGACCCTGGTCGTCCGGCGGAGTGGGTCAGATGCTCGGCCGCCGGGATGACGCAGCGGGGATCCCCGGCCTGCACGCGCACCAGTTCCGGCACACCGCCGCGCACGAGTGGCTGTCGGCCAGCGGCAGCGAAACCGACCTCATGCGGCTGATGGGCTGGAAGTCACCCCAGATGCTCAGTCGTTACGGCGCCTCCATGGCCGACGAGCGCGCGCGGGAAGCACACCGCCGCCTCGGCCTTGGCGACCGCCTGTAGAGGTGGAGGTCCGAAGCGTCGACACCTGGACGCAGCGACCGGACCTGGGGATTGAACGCCTACTTCTTGTTGTGGGTCGGCTGAGCAGCCGCCGACGGAACCGACCGGCGGCGCCGCGACGGAGGCCTCGGGCGTGGGCGGAGGCGAGCGCCAGTCGGGTGAAGTACGCCTTCCGGGCATGCTCAGCGCGACGGGCACGTACGCGAGGATCGAGCAATCCGTCAGGGTTGACTTCACGCTCGAACCGGGACAAGAAGGCGGCCCGCGCGGGAGCTGTGTGAGCCGGGGCGTCGGAGATGCCGGCATGCAAGTGATGGGCCGCCATCCGTGCCCGCATCGCCCGCTGGCTCCCCGACGAGCCATGTCCTGCCATGGGGCGTCCTACGCCGCTACGGCGGTCTGGACGTCACCGTGCGCGGCTAGGCGGCCCCCGGACGGAGCGCGGCGACGCCTTCGGCGAGATCGCGCTGCTCACGAGCATGCCGCGCACGGCGACGGTGCAAGCCGCCGTCCCCAGCACGGTGCTGGCGCTCGACCGGCCGGCCTTCCTCACGGCAGTGAACGGTCACTCGGCCACCTAGCGGACGACGGTCGGTCTCGCGGACGAGCGGCTCCAGGCAGACCGCCGTCGCGCCGGTTCGCCGGATGACGGCGACGTTGCGCTTCCTCGCGCAGCGGGGTCTTGTAGCAGACGGCCGCTCACCCCACGATTCAACGTCCGGACAGTCAACGGATGAAGAGCTCCCATGGACGTTCACCACCCGATCCAGCACGGGAAGCACCGCCGGCAGGAGCACCATCGGCGGATCCTCGTCGTCGGACTCTCCCTCCTGCTCCTCGCAGGCGGCATCGTGGCTGCGCTGACCTGGGGCAGTGGACCGGCGTCCTCGAACGCGGTACAGGGGGCCGGGTCGACGTCCTCGGCCGCTGCGGGACACGCCGGCCACACCCACCCCCAACCCACCGGTTCGGCCTCCGCAGCACCGCCGCCGCAGAGCGCGGCGACCCTCGGGACGGGTTCCGTGGTCGCCGTCGGCAAGACACCGCACGAGGTGGCGGTGTCACCCGACGGGAGCTTCGCCTACATCGCCGATCCCGGCGCTGGTGCGGTCATCCGGTTCGACACGGCCGGCAACAGGGTGACAGCGAGCATCCCCGTCCCGGAGGCACCACCGCAGATGGTGACGTTCTCCCCGGACGGGAGCCGCGCCTACGTCTCCGCCTTCACGGAGGACTTCTCCGCCGACGTCGTCGCGGTCCTCGACACCGGCAGCGACACGAAGACCTCAGTCACACCGGTGGGCCGCGGCCCCTACGCGGCAGCCGTGACTCCCGACGGGCGGCGGCTCTTCCTGCCTTACTACGACGAGGACCACCTGGACGTGCTCGACACCAGTTCCGGCGCACTGGTGACCCGGATCCCGCTCCCGCCGTCCCCGCACTGGGTCTCGTTCTCCCGCGACGGGCGGCTTGCCTACATCACCGACCACTTCTCCAACGTCGTCACTGTGCTGGACGTCCAGACGTACGCCGTCGTCGCCACGATCCCCGTCGGGGACGGCCCGCACAGCCTCGAGGTCTCTCCGGACGGGACGCGCGTCGCGGTGGTGAACTACATCGGCGGCGACGTCTCCCTCATCGACACCACGCGCAACGCCGTGATCGCGACCGTGCCGGCGGTCGGCGCGGGACCTCAGGACGTCAGCTACGCACCGGATGGCCGGCACTTCTACACGGCGAACGTGGACGACGGCACGATGGCGGTCGTCGATGCGAACACCGGCGCGGTGACCGCGCGGATCGCCGCCGGCAGCAGCCCGACCAGCGTCGCGGTCACCCCGGACGGGGGCCGGCTGTTCGTCACCAACTTCGACGATGGAACGGTTCGGGTCCTGGAGGGAAGCGTCGGCCGGTAGTCGCCAGCGGGACGAGCGACAGGAGACTCCCACCGCCGGATCGAGGGTTGATCCGGGCCAGGTTCGCGCTGGTGTCCGAGCGCCTTCGATGCCTGCATGCGAGCGCCCCGCGATCCCGGGCGGTCCACTCAGGCGTGGGCAGAGCGAGAGCGCCGGTTGGCCCGACCGCTCCCTCCCCATGTCACAGCCGGCCGGACGCGGCTCCAGTCAGCAGCTGTGCGCGGCGCCCTCAAGGACCGCGACCTCGCGATGGTGGCCGGCGCACTGCGAGAGGTCCTCGCGTCGTTCGAACGTCGCACGCGCAGGGGGTGACACACCCCGAACGCCACAGAGTGTCGAGGTGACACCGGGGTGACGTCGTCCCACATGTTGTCGACCCGCGAACGCGTCGGCGCGTCTGTCGGCCACGGAAGACAGTGCCTGACATCCAGGTATCTGATTACTCTCTCGCCCCCTCGCGAGGGCCTTCGGTGACCAGACAACTGTGCCTTCCACGCTCGCGTCCGAGTGCATGATCGCAGGTCAGCACAGCGTTGCGGCCCAGACAGCTTTAAGCACTTGGTCGCAGGTTCGATCCCTGCCGGGCGCGCCACCAGGCTGGACGTCGTGCCCCGCAGCCAAGGGGCTCGCCCACCGGCTTCGCAACTCCTGCGCTTCCGACCGGAGCCCGCCGTTCCACGGCGACTCAGGTGCTGTGCAGGTCTTCTCGTCTGCGGTCGGTCTTGTACGGCGCAGGGGCGACGGTCGCCCGGATCTCCTTCTGCGGGCCTCCGGGGTTGCCCCAGTGGACCACCACCGGCGTCCCTATCTCAGCGTGCGCGACGCCGAGGGTGCAGAGCGAGAGCATCTCGCGGAAGTAGTAGCTGTAGCCGCGGGAGGTCGCCACCCCGACGAGCTCGCCGTCCCGCGTGACCCTGTCCGCCCACATGAACCCGCGCTGGTCACGCGGCATGTCCATGAACGGGTAGTTCTCCCCGGGCCGGAACAGCGATGCCTGCACGTCGAGCACGTCCTCGGCGTTCCACACCAGGGTGCGGATGGTCCGGCGGGGGTTCGCCTTCTCCTCCTCGAGCGCCTCCCGACCGAGGAAGTCGTGGTCGAACCTGACGTTGCGGCCCCAGCCGAGCTCCACGGGGCTGCGGTAGTAGTCGGAGATGTGCCGTCCGTCGAAGGAGCCGGCGATGTACGCAGGCTGGGCGAACGCCGGCATCGATGCGGTGAACACCTCCAGGTAGTCCGCGGTCTCCGGCTCGAAGATCGCCGGGATGTAGTCCGTCGCGATGGTCGGGAAGCACGCCTCCAGGTGGTTGATCGGCGCCGTCCGACCGCCGAGCTTGCGGATCCCGAACTCCTGCCCGGCCTCGAGGACGGCGTCGTAGACCTCCTGCTTGTGCGCGACCGGCCCTTGGAGCTCGAACCCGATCTCGCCCGCCATCCCCTGACGCAGGGCGTGGACCTCGTGGCCGGCGACGGTGATGGTGTTGACGTACATGAAGCCGGTGTCCCGCAGAGCACTGCCGGCGAGCTTCTCCAGCACGTTGACTGATTGCGGACCGGACACCTGCAGGATGAACCAGTCGTCCCTCTCCACCTGAACGTCGTAGTCGGTGGAAGCCAGGTGGTGACTGGCCCAGAACCCCCCGCGCCCGTGCAGCATGAACTCCTCGGGCCCGAACCGGGTGAGGACGCCCTCGTGGATGACCTTGCCGTTCCGGTTGGTGTGGATCGCGTGCTTCGACTGTCCGACGTCGAACTTCGCGAAACTGTTGACCGTGATCTCGCTCAGCATCGCCAGGACGTCCGGCCCGGTGAAGCGGTGCTGCCAGAGAAACGACCAGTCCCCGATGTAGCAGGTCTCCTTCCACGACAGGCTCTCGTCCAGCCAGTCGGTGTACTCCGGCTGACCGAATCGGGTCCAGGCGTATCCCTCCGGAGCCCGGCGCATGCTGCTGACTGAATGGTCCATCGACTTCCTCGCTGTGGTGTCGGCAGGCACTGTCACCCGAACGCTAGGACCCGCCTCCTGCGGAGTCAGCGGGAGCGGTAGTTCTCGCGGGCGTCGTGGGGGCACGGCGCCACGGTGGCCCGGATCTGCACCTGCTCGTGCTCCTCGACCGCCGGCTTGGCCGAGACCGGCTTTCCGCCCCACACCATGAGGTGCGTGGGCGTCGACTGGAGTACACCTCCGCAGCCCAAAGCTCTGCGCGGTCATCCAGGAACATCGGCGAACGATCCGAGGTGCGGCGACTGGCACCCGCTGGCCTACCCCGGCCACCGCCGACGGGAGTCGGCCACTGCACCGTCAGGCGTGAGCATGGACCCCTCGATCGATGGGGATGGAGTCAGAGAGCGCGGTCGCGGTACTTCCGTCCCCAGATGCCGGACTTGCCCGGCGCCATGACCGAGTTCGGGTCGAGGGCGTCCTTGATGGTCTCGTGGAACTTCAGCAGCGCGTCCCCACCCCAGTTGTAGGTGCCCATGACCTGGTCCATGAGGGCGTTGTGGGTGCGGTACTCGCCGTAGCCCGCAGCGGCGGCCTCGTCGATCAGCACCCGCGCCAGGTCGAGCGTCTCCTGCCGTGCGACAGCATCCGTGGTGTCGAAGAGGAACAGCCCGATGTGGTGCATCTCCCGCAGGCCGACGATGAACTGGGCGGCGTAGTCCTTGCGGTACTCATCCGCCCGCCGGCGCACCATCTGGGACTGCCTGAGTGCGTCGGCGCCGTCGGGGGCCGACACCGGGGAGAAGCCGATGTGCCCGCCGTTGGGGACGAACTCCATCAGCTTCATCTCGTCGAGGCTGGGAATGCCGTTGTTGATCCGGTGCCGGTCGTGCAGGACGTGCGCGCCGCGGTCGGTGGCCTCGTCGCGGTCCTGGGTGGTGGCAAAGCGCGAACCCGGCACCTGGAGGAAGGCGTCCTTGATTATCCCGAGATGGGCCTCGAGGACCGGTGGTGGGCCGTACACCGTGCCGTACAGGTTCCAGTACCCCAGGCCGAGTTCGGCCTTCATCCGGCTGATCGCCTCGGGGGGCAGGGGGCCGTCGCCGTCGTGCCACTCGGTGCGCTTGGAGACGACGCCGGCGTCCAGGATGATGTTCCGGAGCACCGGCACGTTCTGCAGCGGCGCCATGTTGATGCGCAACGGCAGCATGATGTCCACGACCTGCTCGAGGTCCTCCTCGCGGTCGAAGCTGATGACGAACGTCTCCGAGGCGGGGGGACGCTGCATGAGCGCGATGCCCATCTTGGTGACGATGCCCAGGTTGGACTGGGTGAACAGGCCGTCGGGGAACGGGCCGAAGCCGTACGGGAACAGCTGCCAGGCATTGCTGCCAGGCACCGCACCCATGCCGGTGCGCATCACGTCGCCGGTGGGGAGCACCACCTCCAGACCGGTCTGCCACATCAGGTGGTCGCCGTAAGGGGTGTAGCCGACGCCGCGATCGAGGGTGTTGCCGACGACCGAGCCCCACCCGAGGTCCGGGCAGTCCAGCATCAGCGACGGCGCGTTGGCCTGGAGGTGTTCGTAGAGGTCGAAGTACGAGACGCCCGGTTCGAGCAGCGCGTAGCCGAACTTCTCGTTCACCTCGAGGATGCGGTTCATCCGCAGGCCGGTGTCGACGACGACCGCCCCGGACAGCCGCGGCTGGCCACCGCCGTAGCCGTTGTTCTTCCCTGTCGAGATCGGTGAGAGCGGCACGCCGTACTCGTTGGCGATCCGCACGATCTCCTGGACCTGCTCGGAGGTCTCCGGAGCCACCGCTGCCGACGCGCCCCCTGAGGGCTGGCCGCCCACCGGGTAGGGGTCGCGGTAGCGGGAGAGGTCGCCGTCCTCGGTGAGGACGTGCTTCTCGCCGACCACGTCCCGGAAGCGGGCGATCGCCGCGTCGAAGTCGGAGTCGGAGAGCTCCGGAGGGAGGATGCGGGACATGGGGTGACCCCTCAGTCGTGATGCGCGGGTGGATGGACGGCGCGCAGCCAGCATCGCGCAGAGGAGAGGTCCAGGACCAGGCGTGGTCAGGCGGCCCGGGAGACAGCGCCGTCGGCGCCCCGGATCGGCGCGGCGACGGGCAGCATCGCCGCGCGTGGATGTCATTCCAGGAGGGCAGCGGGTGCCCCTGCGGAGGCGGGCCTCGTCAGGTCACCGAGACCTCGTGCGCCAGCTGCCGGACGTCGCGGTGACCGTCACCGGCCTTCGTGGGCCATCATGTCGATCGCGACCGTGGCGGCCAGCACGACCACCGGATCCTGGTCCGGGTCGATCTCCACGCCGTAGGTGTCGGCGACCCGGAACCACTTCTTCGACACGGTGGCGACCGGGGTGCGCCCGTCGGTGACGGTGTACTCGTGGTCGAGGACGTTGCCCTGGATCTCCAGGTCCGGCCCGTCGCCGATCTTCACCGTCCACCGGTCGCGCAGCGGCGTGATCAATGCCTTCTTCACCATCGCGACCCGGTGGCCGTCGTCGTCCTCGATCTCCATCGAGTGCTTGATCCGGGCGACGCGTTCCTGGATCTTGGCCAGCTTGTGCCCGTCGGGGTCCTCGAAGATCAGCGTCTTGCGCAGTCGCAGCGCCTTGCCGTCGACCTTGTAGACCCGCTGGCCGGTGTCGGTCTCGATCCAGTAGTCATCGCCGATGGAGACCAGCCGCTGGCGCATCCGGTAGTGCACCCGCTGGTCGCCGTCCCCACGCTGTTCGCGCCGCTCCTCGCGGCGTTCGGCTCGCCTGCCTCGCAACATCGCTGCCGCCCCCCTCCGTCCGAGGTCCGCAGCGTGGCGTGCGTGGCGGCAGGGCCGCCTCACCTGCCTCGGGCGATTGCCCCGGCCGTCGCCGTGACCGGCGCGCCGGGGTCACGGTCGGATGCCGGCGTACTACCGATGGGGTGATGCGCCCGGCTCGGTGAGGCGTCAGCGTTCGACCTGCGTCTCGGGCACTCGCGTGGTCGTGAGCTTCGAGCACGAGCTCCGCTGCCGCCCGGTACGCGGAAGTGATGGCGTGCTCGACACGACGGGGCCCCGGAAAGGCGCAGGCACGATGACCGTTCTGCACATCGCACATCCGAGCCTGGACGAGCGGGCCGAGCACGGCAGGGAGGCGCGGGAGCACACCCCGCTGGACAGCCACACCGGCTGGCGGCCGGCAGCGGACCGGCCCGATCCGGTCGCCCTGCTGGACGAGCAGAACCGGACACGGGAGCCGGACCTGGTGCCGGTCCGGCACGGCCGGATGATGGCGTCGCCGTTCACCTTCTACCGGGGCTCGGCCGCCGTCATGGCGGCCGATCTCAAGGACACGCCGTCGGCCGGGCTCGATGCCCAGCTGTGCGGTGATGCGCACCTGTCGAACTTCGGTGCGTTCGCCTCGCCCGAGCGCAAGCTGCTCTTCGACCTCAACGACTTCGACGAGACGCTGCCCGGGCCCGTCGAGTACGACGTGAAGCGCATGGCGGCCAGCTTCACGATCGCGGCCCGCAACAACGGCTTCTCCAAGGCCGACACCCGCGACATCACGATGGCCTCGGTCACCGCCTACCGCGAGGCGATGGCCACGTTCGGGCAGATGGGCACGATGGACGTCTGGTACGCCCATCTGGACGAGGACGAACTCATGGCCACGCTGCGGGACTCCCTCGCCGCCGCCGGGCATCACGGGAAGGCAGGCAAGAAGGGGGCGAAGGACAAGGCCGGGAAGGCCGACCACGCGCTGGACAAGGCGGCGAAGACCGCGCAGAAGACCTTGCACAAGGCGCACTCCCGGGACAGCCTGCAGGCGCTGGGCAAGCTCGCCGAACAGGTCGACGGCAGCTACCGGATCGTCAACGATCCACCGATCGTGGTGCCGTTGCGGGAGATCACCGCGACCTACGGCTTCTCCGCGGAGGAGACCGACCAGATCATCCGGGACCAGTTCCGCGCCTACCGCGCCACACTCCAGGCCGACCGGCGACAGCTGCTGGAGCGCTTCGAGATCATCGACGCGGCGCGCAAGGTCGTCGGCGTCGGCAGCGTCGGCACCCGGGCCTTCATCGTCCTGCTGCAGGGACGCGACATGCAGGACCCCCTGTTCCTGCAGATCAAGGAGGCCACCGCATCGGTGCTCGAGAAGTACCTGCCGAAGAGCCGCTTCAAGGAGCCCGGCGAACGGGTGGTGCAGGGACAGCGGATGATGCAGGCGGCCAGTGACATCTTCCTCGGCTGGACCGCCGGTGCCCAGGCCGGCCGTCACCTGTACTGGCGTCAGCTGCGTGACATGAAGGGCTCGGCCGAGGTCGAGGCGATGGTCCCCACCGGGCTCACCTTCTACGCCCGCATCTGCGGCTGGACGCTCGCCCGCGCGCATGCCCGCTCCGGAGATCCGGTGGCGCTCGCGCAGTACCTGGGCGACGGCGACGCGTTCGACCGCTCCATCACCGACTTCTCCGCCCGCTACGCCGACCAGAACGAGCAGGACTTCCAGGCCTTCGTGAAGGCCGTGCGCTCCGGGCGGCTGCAAGCAGTCGAGGGGGTGTGACCTCGGGAGCGGTCAGGTCCCCAGCGTCCCCCCGGGACGGTGGATGCCAGTTCCTGGTCCCTGGCACTGGGGCCGCCCGGCCGCACGAGGCGGCCGGAGCGGCAGCAGGGGATGGACCGAGGTCGCTCGCCTCGGTCACCTGTTTCGGGCGACCCGACCGGTGTGACGTCTCCGCGAGTCTGACCACCCGAGGCGTCAGCGTGCTGGCGCCGTGCCCGAGCAACGAGGTGATGGTTCCGTGGAATCGACCAATGGGTCCCCGCACGTCGCGCAGGCGTACATCTACGGCTTCCCGCTGGTGTTCAACCTCGAGCAGGTGACCCGCTACGTCACCGAAGGAGTAGGAGCCAACCCGGCCGCTCCGTTCAACACCTTCAGCCACGCGCGGGAACTGGCCGGGCCGCAGGACACCTTCGTGACCATCAACAACGACACGGTCTACTCGATGGCGCAGCTGGACCTCTCCGTCGGGCCGGTGGCGCTGCACGTCCCGGACACCGCGGGGCGCTACTACGTGCTGCAGTTCGTCGACGCATGGACCGACAACTTCGCCTATGTCGGCCACCGTGCCACCGGAACAGCAGAAGGCGACTTCCTCCTCGTCCCGCCCGGCTGGGCGGGCGACCTGCCGGCCGGTCACACCCTCATCCGGTTCCCGACCACCGTCGCGTCGATCGTCGGCCGCTGGTCGGTCGCCGACGACGAGGACCTGCCCGCTGTCCACGCGCTGCAGGACGCGACCACCCTGACCCCGCTCGACACCGACGGGACAGCGGCCGGTCTCGCCAGGCCCGACCCCGCCGCGCCGCCGGAGCTGGCGTTCCTGGAGCAACTTCGCGTGTGGTCCCAGCAGTTCCCGCCGGCCGAGCGGGACAAGGCGCTGCAGGAGAGCTTCGCCGATCTCGGCATCGCCCAGGCCGGCTCCTCGCCCTACCCGGGTCTCCCGACCGGCGAGCAGGCGTCCCTCGCCGCCGGCCTGGAGGCCGGGAAGACCGCCCTGCACCACGCCCTCGTCTCCGGCCACAGCCCCGAGGTGAACGGCTGGAAGCTGACCTTCCACGCGTTCGACTACAACCTGGACTTCTTCGAGGTCGGCGCCCTCGACGACTCCCGGTTCAAGATCTCGGACCCGGAGCTCCGCATCGTCGAACGCGCCGCCGCGGCGATCGGCGGGCTGTGGGGCAACCACCCGTACGAGGCGGCGTACATCATGACCTACCTCGACGACCGCGGCGAGCAGCTGAACGGGCAGCACGCCTACACCCTGCGGCTGCACCCGACACCGCCGGTCAAGGCCTTCTGGTCACTCACCATGTACTCGGTCCCCGACTTCTACCTGGTCGAGAACCCGATCCACCGCTACTCGATCGGCGACCGCACCCACGGTGTCGTCCTCGACGACGACGGCGCCCTGACCATCACCATCAGCCACGAGCGGCCGACGGGTGAGAAGCAGGTGGCCAACTGGCTGCCCAGCCCGGCCGGGGACTTCCGGCCCGTGCTGCGGATGTACGAGCCGGAGTCCTCGGTGCTCGACCGGACCTACGAGTTCCCCGCCATCACCCGAGCGTGATGCCGGAGCTCGTCGCTGCTCGGACATCTCGCGGAGCCCCGATGGTCAGGGCCAGCGCGGCTGTGGGCGCCACGCACTCGGCCGGACCGCCATCGGCGAACACCCCCACGACCCCCAGCGACAGCGCGGCGGTGGCCGACATCGGGCCGACGACGAGGTGCCTGCTGCTGCCCAGCAGCGCGTAGAGCAGCAGGGCAGGGACCGCGGCGTAGAGGCCGACGACCGGTGGGACGCCCGCGATGGTCGCGTAGGCGAAGGACTCCGGGACGAGCACCGCCCACACCGTGAGGCCGGCGAGCAGGTCCGGTCGCAGCCAGCTGCCCCGGTACCCGCGCAGCCCCCGGGGGACCAGCCGGGTGGGTGCCGGCCTCTCCCCCGTCCTCGTCGTCCGGTCAGCTGACACCACTGATCCCGTTGCCGACCAGGACGACCCCGATGACCAGCAGCAGGACGGCCATCACCACGGTGTTCTCGCGCAGCAGCCACTCGCGCAGCGAGTCCAGCGGCGAGCGCATCCGGTCGGCGGCGACCGCGTAGGCGAGGACCGGCACCGCCACGGTCGAGGCGGCGAGCACGGTGAACACAGCAACCGCGACCACGTCCTCGCCGGTGGACAGGTCAGCGCCGCCGATGGTCGACCCGGCGGCCAGGCACATGGCCAGGTTCTTGGGGTTGACGCCGGCCAGCACCGCCGCCAGACCGGTCGCCTTGACCGGGCTGAGCTGGTCGATCGCCGACATCCAGCCGGGCAGCGCGGGCTCGTCGCCTGCCCGGGGGCGAGCCCTCCACTGCTTCCCCGCGGCGAGCACGAGCACGACGCCGAGGACCAGCTTCACCCAGGACACCGTGGTCGACGGGCCGTCGTCGGACGGGGTGATGACCCCGGCGAGGAACACGAACAGCGTCGTCACGGCGATGATGCCGACCAGCCAGCCGAGCAGGAACCCGGCGCTGGCGGCCCTGGCGTGCGGGGACAACAGCATCAGGACGACGGCGATGATGGGCAGCGGGCTGATCGCCACACCCACCGCGAAGGGCAACAGCTGCCCGATGACCTCTCCCACAGGGGCCTCCAGCCGCTGCCGTCATACAGGGGACGTGCTGTCGAGCAGCGGGACGTCGGGACCCGGGCCGACCCCGGCGACTCCTGCTCATCGCGCCGGCGACGGGCACGGTCAGTCGGGGAACACCTCGCGGAGCGTGGCCTCCTCGGCCTCGGACAGGTCAGCGGCACCGACGGCCATCCCCAGCAGCGGGACGAAGGAGACGAGCCCGAGCAGCTGGCCCCAGCAGCTGCCGCCCAGCGCCCCTCCCCCGGCCGGGTTGGTGAGCTGGTGCGCCTTCGGCTTCGTCGTGCCGGGCTCCCACCGGCCCGTCGCCGCGTCGTGCACGCTGATGAGCTGCTGCTCGGCCAGGTCCTGGAGGGTGTCGATCGCCATGCCGGCGCCCTCCACCCTGGGGAGCCGCCACACCGCCAGCGTTGCGCCTGCCATGTCCACTCCTCGACTCGGAACGGGTCGCTGATGACCTTGCGATGACGTCGACACGGTTCCCTCATCCCCAGCGGGTGACCGGCGGCAAGGGAGGCGCGGGCCCGGCCCCCATGGGTCAGATGAGCGAGCTCAGCCAGGACCGGAACGAGGTCACACAGCCGATGCGGGTTGCCCCAGAGCACGCTGCGCCGCGCGGTGATCGACCGCATCCGGCTGTTCCACCGTTCGGTGCAGCCGCTGGCGGGCGTCGTCGCCGTCAGGCCCGCGCTCGTCGAGGAGCCGACCGACGCACCGGTGACCGCCGGCCGTGGCCGTCCTCACCGGGATGAGAGCACTCGCGTCTCGTGGTCCGTGACCATCCGCTGGGCCACGTCCCGCAGCTTCTCGTTGCTGCGCTGGCTCGCCTCCCGCAGCACCGCGAACCCCTCGTCGGCGGTGCACCGGCGCTGGGCCATCAGCAGTCCGACTGCCTGCCCGATGATCTGCCGGGTGGCCAGTCCCCGGGTGAGGTTGTCGACGGCCTCGTCGCGGGCGGAGAGCCGCCAGGCGACCGAGAGCGCCCCGCTGGCCTGTCCCGCCCAGGACCGGCCGACGCGCTCATCGGTGTCGGCGAAGGCATCGGCGCGGCTGGCATAGAGGTTGAGCGCCCCGCGCCCCTGGTCCCCGACGGTCAACGGGAAGGAGAGGGTCGACTGGACGCCGGCCTCGAGCGCCAGCTTCGGATAGTCCCCCCAGCGGCACTCGGCGGCCATGTCGGTCACCCGGACGACGTCCCCGGAGCGCAGGGACTGCAGGCACGGTCCGTCGTCGAGCTCGTACTGACGTTCGTCACCGCGCAGTGCCATCTCACCGCTGTAGGTGACGGTCTGCGGGCGGCCGAGCAGCTCGAGGGTGAGCCCGCAGGCCTCTGCGCCTGGCGTCTGGTCCACCGCCCGGCGGACCAGGTGGTCGAGGAACCCGGTGAGGTCCTCGAACTGGTCGAGCAGCTCGACGATGTCCTGACCCTCGCCACCTGCTGACCCGGAGCCCGACGTCGACACGTCCGTCCACCTTCTGTTGCGCGCCACCGACCGGAGCATCATGCCAGTCGGGCTCGCCGGCCTCGTGCTGTGCCGCGCGAGAGCAGGTCGGCGACACCTCGCGAGCGGCCGGTGCTGCGTGGGGGCGGTCCCGCCGCCACGTGGACTGGAGCGGCGGGACCTGACCGACGCGGCGTCCCGGGGCGCTGCGGCGGCTGCTGGCGGCGTTCTCGTGCGGTCGGGGAGCGCTGCTCGGTCCGAGGGGTCAGCAGCTGCACCCGCAGGTGTTCTAGGGGAGGCGGAGCTCGCCGGTGGTGACCAGGTGCTCGGCGACGTCGCGCACCTTCCTGTTGGTGCGCATCGACGCCTGCGCCAGCATCTGGAAGGCGCCGTCCGCGGTGAGACGGTGCCGCTCCATGAGGATGCCCTTGGCCTGGTCGATGGCCGCGCGCGACTCCAACGCGATCTGCAGGTTGTCGGCGAGGTCGCGGGCGCTCTGGTAGGCGAGCAGGTTCCCCGTGGCGACGGCGGCGTAGGGCCCGAACTGGGTGGCCACAGATCGGCTCTCGGCGTCGAAGGCGTCGGGCCGGCGCGCGTAGACGTTCAGGGCACCGGCGACCTCGGCGTCCCTGTCGATGTCCAGGGGGACGGACACCGAGCTCAGGTTGCCGCGCCCGGCGGCGCGTCGGGCGTAGTCGGCCCACCGGGTCTCGGTGCGGGTGTCGGTGATCTCGATCAGCTCACCGGTGCGGGCGGCGTGCAGGCACGGGCCGTTCCCTTCGCTGTACTGGACCTCGTCGAGGTCGGTGGCCAGCGGGCCGCTGCTGACCACCGTACTGGGCCGGCCGCGGACCAGCAGGCACACCGACGCCTCCGGGTTGCCGGGCAGCACCCGTGTGGCCAGCTCGGTCACCGTCTGCAGCAGACCGTCCATCGACTGCTCGCGCAGCGACAGTCGGCCCAGCTGCTCCAGCGCTTCCCGCGCATCGGCAGGACGTGAGTGGGCGTCGTGCGCCACCTGGGGCCCCCGGTCTGAGTCCACCGGGGCGGGTGCCCGCGGCCACGGGCGCTGGTCAGCGCTCCGTGAGGGGCGCGCCGCTGTGTGACACGCCGTCGTCGGCCAGCGCCTTCCTGGTCGTCTGTGCTGGGACGTTACGCGCTCCGGAGGAGGGGCGGGGTGAACGTGTCACCGACTGCTGAGATCATCCCCGGCAGCGGCGAAGACACGTAGCGTCCTGCTCAGCCGACGACGTTCACCAGCGAGCCTCGCGCGGTCAGGCCTCACCGGTCCAGCATGTGCGGCTGGTGGGGCCGCCTCGCCCCGGACCAGCACTCCTGACCTCAGCGCCGCGGGCAGAACTGCTCGTGTTCCTCCCGCTGCTCGCGGTCGTAGGTGGACTCGTAGAACCGTTCGCGGTTCGTGTCGGTCGGCCAGCCGTGCGCCCGGCCGTACTTCTGCACGGTGTTCGGCGACAGGCCGAGGTCGGCGACCGACCGCACCGAGGCGCCGTTGAGCAGCGCCTGCGCCACCGCTCGTTCCAGCTTCTGCTGCGCCGCGAGCAGGCCGCCGACGGCAGCACGGATCCTGGTGGCATCGGCCGAGGTGACCGGTCGCGAATCGGGCACGGAGCCAGGCTAGATCGATGGTGATCGTGTGACCAGCTGACACGATCACCCGGCGGCACCGGTCGGGCGCTACGGCCCGTCGAACAGCAGGTCGCCGGCGCGGGCGAGGACGTCGGCCCGGGTCCGGTCGCCGTGGCCGGCGGCGAGGAAGTGCTCGCCGATCGCCAGGCAGAACGCGAGCAGGCTGCGCGCCTCCACCTCGTCGGGGTCGGCGCAGAACGAGCCGATCAGCTGGCGGAGCAATTGCATCCGCCGGTCGTCGACCCGCCGCAACCGCTCGGCGACCGCCGGGTCACGCCGGGCCCAGGCGCGGACCGCCAGGTCGATCGGCAGCAGCCGCTCGCTGGAGAAGGTGAGTGCACCGGCACGGCGGATCCGGGCCGGCGCGTCCCCGCCCGCCCGCTCGACCCGCTCGAGCACCTCGTCGGTGCTCTCCCTCTCCCAGGCGTCGAGCATCGCCCCGAGCAGCGCGTCCCGGTCCGCGAACGCCCCGTAGAACCCGCCCTTGGTGACGCCGAGGGCCTTGGCCAGCACCTCCACCCGGACGGCGTCCGGACCGCCGGCCGCCAGCGCCTGCAGCCCCTGCTCCACCCACTGCTCGCGGGACGTCCGAGTGGCGGGCACGATCGGTCACCTCATCTGCATACGGCACCGTACAAAGCGGCTAGTCTCCGTGTATACGGCACCGTACAGCCAGGAGGCAGCACCATGACCCGTACTCCCGTCCCTCCCGCCCGGGTGACCCGCGACGTGCCCGACGCCGTCCGCGCGCTCAGCTCCCTGTCCCGCATCGACTACGCCGACCGGTTCTCGCTGCGCACCGAGGTGGCCGCGACGCCGGAGCAGTGGGCCCGGGCGATGTTCGGCGACGTCCCCAGCCCGGTGGAGCAACTGATCTGGCGCGGCGTCCTCGGATTCCGGCTCAGCCGGGGGCCGTCACCGACCACGGTCGGCGGCTGGCGGATCGGCGCACGCGGCACCGACTGGATCCGGCTGGAGACCGCGTCCTGGTCCCTGGGCGCGGACATGCTGGTGCAGACGGGCGGTGGCGCGGTGGCGTGGACGACCTGCCTGCAGTTCGACCACCTCCTGGGCCGTGCCGTGTGGGCCCCGGCGTCGGCCGTGCACCGGCGGCTGGTGCCCGGCGTGCTCCACGCGGCCGCGGCCCGGCTCGGTGCCGGAACGGGGCTCGGCTGGGCGGAGGCCCGGGCGCTACCGGCTGTCGTGCCGCTCGGCCGAGCGGCGGCGGACCACCCACGCTGCGGCGACCGCCAGGAGGCACGCGACCACGACCGCTGACCCGGCCCACCCCGCCAGCAACCCCTCCAGGCCGGTGAACGGCCCCTGCCACTCCTGCACGGCTCCCCCGATCTGCCCGGTGACTGAGCCCTCCCATCGGCTCGCGGCCGAGCCCTCCGGAGCGGTCGTCACGCCGTGCTCATCCGGAAGGGCGGTCCGGCGTGCAGCGACATCGCAGCGTGCTCACAGGTGGTGCATCGCCGGCCGGCCTTATCTGGAGGCGTGGACGAGACAGCGCAGCCCCCGCTCCCCCCGACGAAGCACCGGCGGACCCGCACGGTGGCGATCAGCACGCTCGGCGCGCTGGGCATCGCCGCCGGCGGGTTCTACGGCGTGCACGCGGCCGGCGGCAGCACCACCGCCGCCCGGTCGCTCGCCGCGCCGGTGACCGACCCGACCGTCGTCCTCGGCGGCCGGTACGGCTGGGATCCCGGCGCGCTCCGCGGTGGGACGTCGACGCCCGGGACGGCGGGCAGCGCGGCGGGCACGGTGGCGGCGGCCACCCAGGCCACCGCGGGCCAGCTGGTCGGCGTCGTCGACATCACCACGGTGCTCGGCTACCAGAACGGCGAGGCGGCCGGCACCGGCATGGTGCTCACCTCCGACGGCGAGGTGCTGACCAACAACCACGTGGTCGAGGGCGCCACCAGCATCACCGTCACCGTCGTCAGCACGGGGCAGAGCTACACCGCGGCCGTCGTCGGCACCGACCCGACCGACGACGTCGCCGTCCTCCAGCTCGCCGGTGCCTCGGCCCTGGACACTGTGCAGGCCGACGACGACCCCGTGGCGGTCGGCGACGCAGTGACGGCCGTCGGCAACGCCGGCGACGAGGCGGGCACGGCGGCCGCCGCCGGCACGGTCACCGCGCTGGACCAGTCGATCACCGCGACCGACGAGAGCGGCCAGGACGCCGAGCAGCTCACCGGGCTCATCGGCATCGCGGCCGACGTGGAGGCCGGCGACTCCGGCGGTCCGCTGTACGACGGGGAGGGTGAGGTCGCCGGGATGGACACCGCGGCGTCGAGCACCGGCGGCCAGGCGTACGCGATCCCGATCGGCACCGCGCTGTCCATCGCGCAGCAGATCGTCGACGGCGTCGACGACGGCACCGTCCACCAGGGCCAGCCGGCGTTCCTGGGCATCTCGGTGCAGGCCACCGGCACCGGCGGCGCGACGGTCGCCGGGGTCGTCGCCGACGGTCCGGCCGACCGCGCGGGCCTGGTCGCCGGCGACGTCGTCACCGCTGTCGGCGGGACAGTGGTCACCACCCCGGACGACGTCAGCGCCGCGCTGGCCGACCTCGACCCGGGCGACACGGTGGCCGTGACCTGGACCGACGTCACCGGCGGGCAGCAGACCGCCACGGTCGTGCTCGGCACCGGCCCCGCCGACTGAGCGCGACGCCACCGGCGACGGCATGGCGGGGGCGGCGGCGGGTACGGCGCCGCGCATGGCGAACGACACGGTTGTCTTCCACCCCGGCCAGGTCGTCCCGGCGAGCGGCATCTACCGCTGCGACGACGCGTGCGACCACACCTACGAGTCCACCGACGTGAAGGGCCACCGCTTCCCGCCGCTGCCGCACGGGTGCAGCGGCACCGGCTGGGTGCTGGAGAAGGCGGCCGCGCACCACTGAGGGCTCAGCCGGCGGCGCGCTCCCCCGGCGGGACCCAGCCGATGGCCGGGGCGACGTGCCGGGTGACCGTCTCCAGGAGCCGGGCGTTGTACTCCACGCCCAGCATGTTCGGCACGGTCAGCAGCAGGGTGTCGGCGTCCCGGACGGCGGCGTCCTTGGCCAGCTCCTCGGCCAGCTGGTCGGGCTCGCCGACGTAGCTCTTCCCGAACCGGGCCCGCACCCCCTCGAGGATGCCGACCTGGTCCCCGCCGCCGCGCTCGGAGCCGAAGTACTGCCGGTCCAGGTCGCTGGTGATCGGCATGACGCTGCGGCTCACCGACACCCGGGGCTCGTGCTCCCAGCCGGTCTCCGCCCAGGCCGCGCGGTAGAGCGCGATCTGCTCGGCCTGCAGCTCGTCGAAGGGCACCCCGGTGTCCTCGCTCAGCAGCGTGGAGCTCATCAGGTTCATCCCCTGCTGCGCCGTCCACACCGCGGTGCCCCGGGTGCCCGATCCCCACCAGATGCGCTCCCGCAGACCCGGCGACTGCGGTTGCACGGCGAGCCGGCCGGAGGCCCCACCGGTCATCCGCGGATCGGCGTCCACCACGGTCGCGCCGCTGATCGCGGCCAGGAACAGGCCGGTCTTCTCCCGGGCCAGGCCGGCGTCGTCGCTGCCCTCCGCGGGCACGTAGCCGAACGCCTCGGAGCCGCGCAGCGCGGTCTCCGGTGACCCCCGGCTGATCCCCAGCTGCAGCCGTCCGGCGCTGAGCAGGTCGGCGGCCGCCGCCTCCTCGGCCATGTACAGCGGGTTCTCGTAGCGCATGTCGATCACGCCGGTGCCCAGCTCGATCCGGGAGGTGCGCATGGCCATCGCGGTCAGCAGCGGGAAGGGCGAGGCCAGCTGCCGCGCGAAGTGGTGCACCCGCACGTAGGCCCCGTCCAGGCCGAGCTCCTCGGCTGCCACCGCCAGCTCGACGCTCTGCACCAGCGCGTCCCGGCCGGTCCGCACCTGCGAGCCCGGGATGGGCTGCCAGTGCCCGAAGGACAGGAAACCGATCCTCTTGCCCACCGCACTCACCTCTCGTTGGTCTGCCACCCGCAGCGTCGCGAGGAGCCGCGGTGTTCCCCCGGGATGAGACGGGCAGCCCGTCGCGTTGCCGCCGGTGACCAGCGACACAGCGAACCGAGGAGCAGCACATGCGCGCCACCGTCGACGGCACCGTCATCGCCGAGGCCCCGGAGTCCGAGCTCGTCCGGATCGAGGGCAACTGGTACTTCCCCCCGTCCGCGGTGGTGCCGGGTGCCCTGACCGAGAGCCCGACCCCGTACACCTGCCCGTGGAAGGGCCCGGCCCAGTACTGGCACGTCGTCACGCCGAACGGCACCACGAAGGACGGCGCCTGGAGCTACCCCGACCTGAAGCCCTCCGCCGTCGAGCGGGTGGGCACCGACTTCGCCGGTTACGTCGCCTTCTCCCCGGGGGTGGCGGTCAGCGCGGACTGAGCACCCGAGCGCGCGTAGCTGTACCGGAGGCCCCCGGGGGCGTACGGTCGGTGCTGGTCGAAGCTCCGGCCGTACGCACGCCCGCGGAGGCGTCCGCGTCCCGGAGCTCCCGGGTCGCCGTCCCTGCGCCGCACCGTGGGGAGACCACCGTGCTCGCACTGTCCGACACCCGGTGCCCGCCGGACGAGACACCGTTCCTGACCGTCTCCGTCCAGTGGTCCTGCGCGACCGTGGTCCTCGCCGGCGAGCTCGACCGCGAGTGCGCCCACCACCTCGTCGACGCCCTCGCCGCCCTGGCCTGCACCGACCAGCCGTGCTGGGTGGTCGATGCCGCGGCCGTCACCTGGTGCGACGCCGGCGGCCTCCAGGCGCTGGCGGCGGCGCACGCGCTGGCCGTCGCACGCGGCCGCCGGCTCCGGCTGGTGCACGCCAGCCGGTGCGTCGACCGGCTGGTCCGGCTCAGCGGGCTGGACCAGCTGATGGCGGACACCTGGGCATGAGCGCGCGACACGCCGACCCGCGGTACGCGTGGTGCGGGTCTGGCGTGTCGCTCCCGGTTCCGAATACGGTCGGTTCCGGAGCTCAGCAACGCTTCCCCGCACGTCCGCCCGTGCCGCGAGCCCCCGCACCTCATCGGCGCGCCGCCCCCTGCCACCGGGAGAACCGTGGTCAACCCGTCCCCCTCGACCGGCCCGCAGCCGGTCACCCCGTCCTCCATCGCCGTCTCGGTCGACCTGCCCCAGGCCCGGGTGCGGGTGGCCGGCGAGCTGGACCGGGACTCCGCCCACCACCTGCTCGAGGCGGTGGAGATCCTCGCCACCCGCCCGAGCCGGCGGTGGCAGCTGGACGCGGCCGACGTCACGTTCTGCGACGCCGGCGGCCTCCGCGCGCTGACCAGTGCGCACGAGATCGCCGTCTCCCACGGCCGCAGCCTGCGGTTGGTGCGCCGCAGCCGCCCGGTGGCCCGGCTCGTCTCCCTCCTCGGCGAGGACGAGGTCTTCCCGCCCGCGTCGACGTCGCGGCCCCGCGCGGCGCGCGTCCTGTGTGGCGCGACGCGCACTCCGTGACCGGAGGGATTTCCCGTCACTCGCAGTGACGGCACGAACACCCATCTCGGGCTCGGGTTCCCGGGTTGACGGCACCGGATGAGCCACCCTGTCCCCGTGACCATCTCCGCCCCCGAGTCGTCCGGCGCCTCCGGGCCCACCGGCGCTGCCGGGCAGCGGCTGCGCGCAGCCGACGTGCTGCTCGCCGACCGCGGTCAGCTCTTCCGCGCACTGTTCCTCGCCTCGCCGATCGCCAAGGCCGTCGTGTCCCCCGACGGTCACCTGCTCGTGGCGAACCGGGCCATGTGCGAGCTCACCGGCCGCACCTCGGGCGCGCTGGTCGGTCGGCACCTCGACCTGCTGACCCACCCGGACGACGTGCCCGTGGGCGACCGCGCGACCGAGCACGTGCCCGGCACCCCGCTGCTCGACCCCCAGCTCGAGATCGTCGGTGAGCGCAGGCTGCGGCGCGCCGACGGCGAGAGCATCTGGGTGCACCAGTCCCAGGAGCTGGTCCACCGCAGCAACGGCCAGCCGCAGTTCGTGGTGGTCACGATGGTCGACGTCACCGACCGCCGGCGCGTCGAGGAGGACCTGGTCCGCCGCGCGTACACCGATGCCCTGACCGGGCTGCCCAACCGGCGCGCGCTGACCGAGCGGCTGCAGCGCGCCCTCGCCGTCTCCCGCCGCCGGGGCACCTCGGTCGGCCTGCTGCACCTGGACCTGGACCGCTTCACCGCGGTCAACGACTCCCTCGGCCACGAGGGCGGCGACCAGCTGCTGTGCCAGGTCGCCGACCGGCTGCGCTGGAGCACCCGGGTCGAGGACACCGCGGTCCGCTTCGGGGCCGACGAGTTCCTGGTGCTGGCCGAGGAGGTCGAGGACGTCGAGGCGCTGCGCACGCTGGCGGACCGGCTGCTCAGCGTCCTGGACGAGCCGTTCCACGTGCTCGACCGGGAGATCGTCCTGTCCGCCAGCGTCGGCATGACGCTCGGCTCGGACATCGCCCCGGAGGCGCTGCTCCGCCAGGCGCACAGCGCTCTCGCCCGGGCCAAGGCCAGCGGGGGTCGTGGCCGCGTCGAGGTGCACGACGGCGCGGTCGGCGAGGGCTACGTCGACCAGCTCCAGCTGGAGACCGACCTGCGGCACGCGCTGGAGGCCGGCGAGCTGCGGCTGTTCTACCAACCGATCGTGGCGCTGGCCGACGAGCACCTGCTCGGCTACGAGGCCCTCATCCGCTGGCAGCACCCCACCCGGGGGCTCCTGCCGCCCGGTGCCTTCCTGTCCGCGGCCGAGGACAACCGGCTCACCTCCCGGCTGGGTGCCTGGGTGCTGCACCAGGCCTGCTGGGACGCCGCCGGCTGGGACGCCGACCTGCGCGTGCACGTCAACATCTCCGCCCGGCACCTGGCCGAGCCCGGCTTCAGCGAGCTCGTCGCCGACGCGCTGGCCGAGTCCGGGCTGGCCCCGGAGCGGCTGGAGCTGGAGATCACCGAGTCGACGGCGCTGTTCGCCGCCGACGCGACGCTGCACGCCGTGGACACGGTCACCGAGACCGGCGTGACGCTCGCCCTGGACGACTTCGGCACCGGCTACTCGGCGATCACCGCGCTGCACCGGCTGCCCATCCACACGCTCAAGATCGACCGGTCGTTCGTCGCCGACGTCGTCGCCGAGCCGGCCACCGCCGCCCTGGTCCAGGGCCTGCTGCAGCTGGGGCAGGGCATGGGCCTGCAGGTCATCGCGGAGGGCATCGAGGACGGCGAGCAGGCCCAGTGGCTGCGCGAGCACGGCTGCTCGATGGCCCAGGGCTACGCCTTCGGCCGCCCGGCCCCTCTGCCGGCGCGCGAGCTGGAAGAGCTGCCCGACCTCGACGACGACCGCCCGCCGGCCGGGTCCGTCGCGGGGGCCGGCACGCAGCTGGTCCCGCCGACCGAGCTGCACGACCCGAGCGAGGACGAGTGGGGTCCCGAGGCGGACACCGGCCCGAGCCTCCGCTCGGCCGCCGTCCCCCAGCTCGACGCCTTCGTCCTGCCGGCCACCGGCGTGCTCCCCGCGCCGTCGGCGGACACCGACGAGCTGCCCGAGGTCGAGCCCGAGGTCGAAGTCGAGGCCGGGGTCGAGCCCGGCCCCGCGGCCGTCGAGCCGGCGGCCGTCGAGCTGGCGGCGGACGGGTCGGCCGAGGTGGCGCCGGAGCCCGGCTTCGACCCCGGGGTCTTCCGGCCCTCCCGCGCGTTCCTCGAGCTGCGTGCGCTGCTGATGGCCAACGGTGCCGCGGACATCGCCAGCGTCCCGGAGCCGCGCGAGCCCGTCGCGTTCGGCGACCTGCGGTCGCTGACCGACGACCCGACCGACTTCTCCGGGCTCCGGCCCTGGCTGGAGTCCTTCCAGCAGCGGCTCGGCCCGCGCACCGGCGACGTGCCGCAGGTCGGCGACCGGGCCTGAACGCGGCTCGAGCCGGCCGGCAGGAACGCCGGTCGGCTCGAGCAGGGGGGCTTCCTCAGGAGGTCTGGACGGTGATCGTCGAGGTGCCGATGACCAGGCCACCGGCGAGGGCGTCGGTCTTGAACGTGGAGTTCAGCAGCGCGGCCGCCTCGTCGGAGAGCTTGACGGTGGTGCCGTCGAGCACGGCGTTGCCCTCGGCGTCCGTCGTCGGCGCCGACAGCGTGCTGCCGTCGAGGTTGAACAGCGGCGCGTTGCCGGCAGCCAACTCGCCGTTGACGGCCACGTCGCCGAAGAGCCGGGCCGGCTTGCCCGGATCGATGACGAAGTTGCTCAGCTCGACGGTGGTGCCACCGGCGGCCAGGGTCAGGCCGCTGCCGTCGTGGAAGACGACACCCTGGACCCAGGGGCGGTAGCCGGTCTCGCGGTCGTAGAGGGTCACGGTGCCGCCGGTGATCGGGAAGTCCACGACGCCGGTCGTGCCGTCGAGGGTGGCCGTGCCGGTGACGCCCGGGGTCAGGCCCAGCGTGCCGAGCGCGCTGACGAAGCCGGAGTCGAGGGTGACGGCGGTGTCGCCGCCCGGGATGGCGCGGACGACCGCGGCGGGCTTGGGCACCGAGACCGAGCTGCTCGACGAGTCGGCGGCCTGGGCGGTGTCGACGTCGTTGGTCCCACAGGCGGACAGCCCGATGACGGCGCTGAGCGCGGCGGCGGCGACGAAGCCCTGACGAGTGGCGCTCTTGCGGTTCATGTCTGACTCCAAGTCGTGAGCGAGTGACGCAACGACAGGAGTTCGGGGTCGACCCCGGGACCGGATGGGTCCTCAGGTCACAAATCGATCACGGGCGAGACAGTGGCGTCCGACCGTTCCAGCTGCGGTCGCTTCGCGGCGCGCCCGTCACCCGAGGACCGGCCGCGCAGCCGGCGCCCCACCCACGGCACCACGAAGCCGCGCACCCACGCCAGCTCCTGCGCCAGCACCTCGCGCGGAGGACGGAGCGGAGCGGGCTCGAGCGGTGTCCGCCAGTCGGTGTCGTCCCCGGCGACCGGGACCCCGAGCGCGGCGGCCGCGGCCAGCGCCGTGCGCCGGTGCCCCTCGGCGGTGAGGTGGATCCGGTCGCCCGGGTCCCACAGCCGGGCGTCCTGGAGCCAGGCGGCTCCCCACTGGTCCAGCACGACGGCGCCCTGCCGCGCGGCGATCGACCAGAGGTGGGCGTTGAACACCGCGACCCGGCCCCGGGTGCGTCGGATGATCGGGGTCTGCCGGGGGTCGACGCCGGTCGCCAGCAGCACGTCGGCGCCGGCCCGCCGGAAGGAGACGACCGCCGTCTCGAGGTCCGCGGCCAGCCGGTCCGGGTCGGCGCCCGGGCGCAGCAGGTCGTTGCCACCGGCCACCAGGCTCACCAGGTCCGGCCCGGCGGCCAGCGCCGCCGGCACCTGCTCGGCGAGCACCTGCGGCAGCAGCCGACCGCGGATGGCCAGGTTGGCGTACTCGATCCCGCCGGCCGGGGCGGCAGCGGCGAGGTGCTCGGCCAGCCGGTCCGCCCAGCCCCGGAACGCATCGGGGCCGGCGGGGTCCGGGTCGCTCAGCCCCTCGGTGAACGAGTCCCCCAGCGCGATGTAGCGCTGCCACGTCCGACGGTCGCTGCCCGGTTGCACGCCGCCCATGGCACCACGCCCGCGGAGCGGCGCCGACCGGGGGTCCCGGCAGGGTCGTGCTCTGCTACCTGGCAGGCAGCAGAGCACGACCGTGGCGGACCGCACATCCGCCGGTCACGCGCCCGACACGAGGGGCGGCCAGGATGGGCGGTCATGCGCACCGACGTCGCCTGTTCCCTGACCGTCTCCTCGCCCGTACCGGCGACCGCGCTGCTGCAGGTCGCCGTCGCCGCCCCGGCCGGCGAGCAGCTGACCGTGCTGACCGAGGGCCGGCCGGTGCCCGTCGAGGAGGTCGCCGTCCCCGGCGCCCGGGTGCACCGGCTGCAGCTTGGCGCCGGCGAGTCGACCATCGCCTACACCGCGCACGTCGAGTCCGGCGGGAGCCCTCGGGAGGTGACCGCGGCGGAGTGGGCCGAGCACCTGCGCCCCAGCCGGTACTGCCCCTCCGACCAGCTCGAGGGGTACGCGAGCACCGAGTTCGACCGGACGACCCCGAGGTCCCGGCTGGTCGCCGACGTCGCTGCCTGGGTGGGCCGGCGGCTGGTCTACACGTCGGGCTCCAGCCGGCCGGTGGACACCGCCGTCGACACCCTGCTGCTCGGCCAGGGGGTCTGCCGCGACTACGCGCACCTGACGATCACGCTCCTGCGGGCGCTGGAGGTGCCGGCCCGGCTGGTCGCCGTCTACGCGCCCGGGCTGTCCCCGATGGACTTCCACGCCGTCGTCGAGGCCGACGTGGACGGCGTGTGGCAGACCGTCGACGCGACCCGGCTGGCGCCGACGTCGTCCCTGGTCCGGATCTGCTCCGGCCGGGACGCCGCCGACACCGCGTTCCTCTCGCTCTTCGGTGGCCGGGCCACGCTGGGCGCGATGACCGTCACCGCCACGGTCGACGGCGAGCTCCCCGCACCGGGCGACGAGCCGTTCCCCCTCCCCTGACGAAGGACCCGACCTCCTCACCGCTCGCACGCTCGCGGCGAGCCTCTGTCCGGGGCCGGACAGCGAGGCGGAGTCCCTCCCGACTCCGTGAGCCGTCGTTCCAGGAACGCGCGTTCGGCCCCGTTCCCGACCCGCTCGAGCGCCGCGGCGTAGGCCTGCGCCGCCTCGGCCCGCCGGTCCAGCCGGCGCAGCAGGTCGGCGCGGACGGCGTGCACGAGGTGCCCGGGCAGGTCGAGCTGGTCGACGAGGGCCAGCCCGGCCGCCGGCCCCTCGACCTCCGCGACCGCCACGGCCCGGTGCAGCGCCACCACCGGGGTGGGGGTCAGCGCGAGCAGCAGGTCGTAGAGCGCGAGGACCTGCCGCCAGTCCGTGTCCGCCGCCGTCGGTGCGTCGCTGTGCACCGCGTTGACCGCCGCCTGCACCTGGTACGGCCCGGGCTCCCCCCGGCGCAGGCACCCCCGGACCAGCGCCTGGCCCTCGGCGACCAGCGCGTGGTCCCAGCGCCGCCGGTCCTGGTCGGCCAGCAGCACCAGGTCGCCGTCGGCGGTCGTGCGGGCCGGCCGGCGGGACTCGGTGAGCAGCATCAGCGCCAGCAGCCCGGTCACCTCCGGCTCGTCCGGGAGCAGCTCGTGCAGCAGCCGGCCGAGCCGGATGCCCTCGGCGCACAGGTCGGGGCGGCCCAGGTCGTCCCCGGCGCTGGCGGTGTGGCCCTCGGTGAAGACCAGGTACACCACCGCCAGCACCGGGCCGAGCCGCGCCGGCAGGTCCTCCTCGCCGGGCACCCGGTACGGGATCCGGGCGTGCCGGATCTTCGCCTTGGCCCGCACCAGCCGCTGCGCCATGGTCGGCTCGGGCACCAGGAAGGCGCGGGCGATCTCGGCGGTGGACAGCCCGCCGATCAGCCGCAGCGTGAGCGCCACCTGGGCCGCCGGCGCCAGGGCCGGGTGGCAGCAGGTGAACACCAGCCGCAGCCGGTCGTCGGAGACCGGCCCGACGTCCACCGGCTCGTCGCGGGCGTGCAGCAGCGCGGCCTGGGCGTGCCGGTCGTCGCGGGAGGCCTCCCGCCGCAGTCGGTCGATGGCGCGGTTGCGGGCGGTGGTGATGATCCAGCCCGCCGGGCTGGGCGGGACGCCGTCCTCCGGCCAGCGCTGCACCGCCGTGGTGAACGCGTCGGCGACCGCCTCCTCGGCGACGTCGACGTCCCCGAACACCCGCACCAGGACGGCGACGGCCCGCGCGTACTGCTCGCGGAACACCTGCTCGACCGGCTGCTCGACCGGCACGCCCGGGGTCACTCCCCGCCCTGGAAGGGGCGCACCTCGATCGGCAGCCGCGTCGCCCGGGCCAGCCGGGTGCCCCAGTCGAGAGCCGCGTCCAGGTCCGGCGCCTCGATGATCGAGAAGCCGCCCAGGTGCTCCTTGCCCTCGACGTAGGGC
Source organism: Geodermatophilaceae bacterium URHA0031 (assembly GCA_000620205.1). Classification (GTDB taxonomy): domain Bacteria; phylum Actinomycetota; class Actinomycetes; order Mycobacteriales; family Geodermatophilaceae; genus Modestobacter. The sequence goes on from JHVP01000006.1 coordinate 159,113, forward strand.
CCGTCGGTGGTGAGCACCTCGCCCTCGCTCACCCGGACGACGGTCGCCGTCTTCGGGGAGTGCAGGCCGCCGGCGAACACCCACACACCGGCCTCGCGCATCTGCCGGTCGACCTCGGTGACGTCGGCCATGATCTGGTCCAGGTCCGGGGGCAGCGTGCCGTCGCCGCTGGGCTCGACGACGCTGAGCAGGTACTGGGTCATGGGGTGCTCCTCCCTGACGGAGCCGGCCCGTCGCCGGCTCTCACCCTCTGTACGAATGAACCCGCCCCGGATCGACAGCCCGGCTCAGTCCGCCGCCGTGGGCTGCGGTGCATGCGGCGGGCGGAGCTCGTCGGGCACCAGCTCGACAAGCTCGTCGGGCAGCAGCGGCAGGTCCAGCAGGGAGAGCTTGACCCGGCTGCGGTCGGCGGCCCGGGAGTCGTCGATGCGCACCAGCAGGCCGGCGTCGGGGCGGGTGGTCACCTCCACGACGTCGCCCACCGCGCACTGGCCGGAGTAGACCCCGTCGATCTCCATCGCCGGGCGCCCCCCGGTGATCTCCAGCGACAGTGGCTCGGCCGGGCCGACGAGGACCGTGCGGCTGATCCCGCTGATCGGCGCCGACGGGGTGACCAGCACGCCGGCGGCACCGGGGCTCATCACCGGCCCGCCGGCGGCGTAGTTGTACGCGGTGGACCCCATCGGCGTGGCCGCGATCAGGCTGTCGCAGCGGTACCGCCCGTAGCGCCGTCCGGACACCGACAGCACGCCCTCCACCTGCCCCTGGCCCGGCACCCGGGCGAGGACGACGTCGTTGAACGCGACGGCCTCCCAGCCCGGCCCGCGCACCACGAGGCAGCTGCGCGGCTCGATGGTCGAGCGGCCCTCGGCCATCGCGGTCAGCGCCCCGTCCAGCTCACGCGCCTCCACCTCGGTGAGGAAGCCCAGCCGGCCGAAGTTGACGCCGAGCACCGGCACCGGCTTGGCCGCCACCAGCCGCATCGCGCCGAGCAGGGTGCCGTCACCGCCGAGCGCGATCAGCCCGTCGACGCTGGTGGCGAGCTCCTCGACGCTGACCGGGGTCACCCCCTCCAGGCCCAGCCGCTCGACGTCCGCGGCGCCGGCGACCAGCTCGACGTCGTGCGTCGACGTCCACGCCGCCACCTGCCGGACGGCCATGCCGCAGTTGCGGACCGGGTGCAGCACCAACCCGATCCGGCTGCTCTCGTGCACGCCTCAGCCCCGCCAGGTCTCGAGCAGGCGCAGCCACACCTCGCTGATCGTCGGGTAGGAGGGGACGGCGTGCCAGAGCCGGCTGATCGGCACCTCGCCGACCACCGCGATCGTCGCCGAGTGCAGCAGCTCGGCCACCCCCGGGCCGATGAAGGTGACCCCGAGCAGCACCTCCCGGTCGGTGTCGACCACCGCGATCGCCGTCCCGGTGTAGCCGTCGGCGACGACGCTCGCGCCGGCCACGCTGCCGATCGGGTACTCGACCACCCGGTGCGGCAGCCCCTGCTGCTCCGCCTGCGCGGCGGTCAGCCCCACCGCGGCGATCTGCGGGTCGGTGAAGACGACGCTGGGCGTGGCCCGGCGGTCGGCGGTGGCGACCGACGGCGACCAGTCGGTGAGGTCCACCTGCTCGCCGCGGGCGCGCGCCACGATGGCGTGGCCGGCCTGCCGCGCCTGGTACTTGCCCATGTGGGTGAGCAGCGCCCGGCCGTTGACGTCGCCGACGCCGTAGAGCCACGGGACGCCGGTCACCTGCAGCGACTCGTCGACGTCCAGGAAACCGCCCGGCTCCAGGCCGACGGTGTCCAGGCCGATGGCGTCGGAGTTCGGCGTCCGGCCGGTGGCGACCAGCACCTCCTCGCCGCGCACCTCGGCGTGCGAGCAGGCGAGCACGACCTCGTCGCCGTCCCGCCGGGCGGAGCGGACCATGGTGTCCAGCTGCACCTCGACGCCGAGGGCCCGCAGCGACTCCTCCACCGCCTGCCCGGCCGCGGGCTCGAGGTCGGGCAGCAGCCGGCCGCCGTGCTGGAGCAGGGTCACCGAGGAGCCCAGCTGCTGCCAGGCGGTGGCCATCTCGCAGCCGACGTAGCCGCCGCCGAGCACCAGCAGCCGGCCCGGCGCCTCCTTGGCGCTGGTCGCCTCCCGCGGCGTCCAGGCCTGCACCTCGGCCAGACCGTCGACCGGGGGGACGGCGGCCCGGGAGCCGGTGCAGACCGCGACCGCGTGCCGCGCCACCAGCACCCGCTGCGTGCCGTCGGGCTGGGCGACCACGACCCGCTTCTCCCCCGCCAGCCGGCCGTGCCCGCGGACCAGCGCGATGCCGGCCCCGTCGACCCAGCGGACCTGGCCGGCGTCGTCCCAGTGGTGGGTGAAGTCGTCGCGGCGGGCCAGCGTCGCGGCGACGTCCTGCTCGCCGGTCACGGCCGCCGCCGCACCGCGCACGGCACGCGCCGCGGCGATCGCCTCGCTGCCCCGCAGCAGCGTCTTGCTGGGCATGCACGCCCAGTAGGAGCACTCGCCGCCGACCAGTTCGCTCTCCACGAGGACGGCGCTCAGGCCGCCCCGGACGGCGATGTCGGCGACGTTCTCCCCGGTCGAACCGGCGCCCAGGACGATGACGTCGTACGTCTGCTCCGCGTCTGTCACCCGGCCATCCTGTCTGTTGTGCTCCACTGACCGCCATGCCGGTCGACCCGGGCGAGTACGCCGCCGCCCTGCGCCAGTACGCCGCCGGCGTCGTGCTGCTGACCGTGCGCGACGACATCGACGACGTCGGGACGACGGTGACCTCGCTGATGAGCGTCTCCGCCGACCCGCCGCTGGTCGCGGTCGGGCTGGCCGCCGACGGCTACCCGGCCGAGGTGCTGCAGTCCGTCGGGGCCGGTGTGCTCAACGTGCTGACCGCCGGTCAGGCGATCCTGGCCAGCCGGTTCTCCTCCGCCGGGCGCCCCTCGGCCCGGCACCTGCTGGAGTCGGTGCCCTGGCGGCGGGCGCCGGTGAGCGACGCGATCGCTCTCGAGGGGGCGCTCGCTGCCCTGGACTGCCGGGTCTCCTCGGTGGTCGAGGCCGGCAGCCACGTGCTGGTGCTGCTGTCGGTCGAGGCGGTGCCGGTGCTCGCCCCCGAGGGGGAACCGCTGCTGCGGCTGCGCGGCCGGTTCACCTACGGGGCCGGCCAGCCCCTCCGCCGTCCCTGATCCTCGGAGAGGCCATGTTGGCCAACATGGCCCCTGCACTCACCCGGGTTGCGCGCCGCAGCCGGGGCCATGTTGGCCAACATGGCCCCGGGGGCGCCGGACACGGGCGTCACGTCCCGGGGTTAGCGTCGTGACCGATGCCCGCCATGCCCGCTCCGTCCGAGTCCGCCCTGCGCCGCGCCCTGGTCCGCGCCGAACGCGGGGTGACGCTGGACGCCACCGAGGCCGAGACCCTGCTGCACGCCCGCGGGCTGGCCGAGGGCGACCCGCTGGACCGGCTGCTCACCGCCGCCTCCCGGGTGCGCGACGCCGGGCTGGCCTCGGCCGGACGGCCGGGGGTGGTGACCTACAGCCGCAAGGTGTTCATCCCGCTCACCCACCTGTGCCGCGACCGCTGCCACTACTGCACGTTCGTCACCACCCCGGGCCGGCTGCGCGCCGAGGGCAGGGCCCCGTTCCTCTCCCCCGACGAGGTGCTGGAGATCGCCCGCCAGGGTGCGGCGCTGGGCTGCAAGGAGGCGCTGTTCACCCTCGGCGACCGCCCGGAGGACCGCTGGCCGGTCGCGGCGGAGTGGCTGGCGGCGCACGGCTTCGACTCCACGCTGGGCTACCTGCGGGCGATGGCCATCCGGGTGCTGGAGGAGACCGGGCTGCTGCCCCACCTCAACCCCGGCGTGCTGAGCTGGGAGGAGGTGCAGCGGCTCAAGCCGGTCGCCGCGTCGATGGGCATGATGCTGGAGACGACGTCCACCCGGCTCTGGTCGGAGAAGGGCGGCCCGCACTTCGGCAGCCCCGACAAGGAGCCCGCCGTCCGGCTGCGGGTGCTCGAGGACGCCGGCCGCTCCGCCGTCCCGTTCACCACCGGGGTGCTGCTGGGCATCGGCGAGGACTACGCCGAACGGGTCGAGGCGATCGCCGCGATCCGCGCCTCGGCCCGCCGGCACCAGCACGTGCAAGAGGTCATCGTGCAGAACTTCCGGGCCAAGCCGCGCACCGCGATGGCCGCCGCCGCCGACCTCGGCCTGCAGGAGTACGTGGCCGCGGTCGCCGTCAGCCGGCTGATGCTGGGCCCGGCCGCCCGGGTGCAGGCACCGCCGAACCTGAGCGACTCCACCGAGCTGGGCCTCCTGCTGCGCGCCGGGGTGGACGACTGGGGCGGGGTCAGCCCGCTCACCCCCGACCACGTCAACCCCGAGCGGCCGTGGCCGAACATCGACGTGCTCGCCGCGCTGACCGCCGAGGCCGGGTTCACCCTGCGCGAGCGGCTGGCCGCCCAGCCCGGCTACGTGCTGCAACCCGAGCCGTGGCTGGACCCGCGGGTCCGCCCGCACGTGTCCGCCCTCGCCGGTCCCGACGGGCTCGCGGTGGAGGGCCGGCTGCCGGTCGGGCTGCCCTGGCAGGAGCCGGACGAGGCGTGGACGGCGTCCGGCCGGGTCGACCTGCACGTCGAGGTGGACACGGTCGGACGCACCGGTGACCGGCGCAGCGACTTCGACGCCGTCTACGGCGACTGGGCCGAACTCCGGGAGGCCACGACCTCGGCCCGGGACGGGCACTCCACCGCGATCGCCGCCGGCGACCCGGCGGTGCACGCCGCGCTCCGGCACGCCGAGGCCGACCCCGCCGGGCTGAGCGACGCCGAGTACCTGGCGCTGCTGGGCGCCGACGGCAGCGACCTGGAGGCGCTCGCGGCGCTGGCCGACGCCGTGCGCCGGGACGTCAACGGCGACGACGTCACCTACGTGGTGAACCGGAACATCAACTTCACCAACGTCTGCTACACCGGCTGCCGGTTCTGCGCGTTCGCCCAGCGGCGCACCGACGCCGACGCCTACACGTTGTCGATGCAGCAGGTCGGCGACCGGGTCGACGAGGCCTGGGCCGGTGGGGCGACCGAGATCTGCATGCAGGGCGGCATCCACCCCGACCTGCCCGGCACCGCCTACCTCGACCTGGCCCGCGAGGTGAAGGCCCGCCGTCCCGACATCCACCTGCACGCCTTCTCCCCGATGGAGGTCGTCAACGGCGCCGCGCGCACCGGGCTGTCCTTCACCGACTTCCTCACCGCGGCCAAGGAGGCCGGCGTCGACTCGCTGCCCGGCACCGCCGCGGAGATCCTCGACGACGACGTCCGCTGGGTGCTCACCAAGGGCAAGCTGCCGGCCGCGACCTGGCTGGAGATCGTCCGGACGGCGCACACCGTCGGCCTGCCGACGACGTCGACGATGATGTACGGGCACGTCGACACCCCGGCCCACTGGGTCGCGCACCTGCGCACGCTGGCCGCCCTGCAGGACGAGACCGGCGGCTTCCGCGAGTTCGTGCTGCTGCCGTTCGTGCACCACAACGCGCCGATCTACCTGGCCGGGGTGGCCCGCCCGGGGCCCACCAACCGGGAGAACCGGGCGGTGCACGCGGTCGCCCGGCTGCTGCTGCACGGCCGGATCGACAACGTCCAGACGTCCTGGGTGAAGCTCGGCGACGCCGGCACCCGGACGATGCTGAACGGCGGCGCCAACGACCTGGGCGGCACGCTGATGGAGGAGACGATCAGCCGGATGGCCGGCTCGGGCAACGGGTCGCTGAAGACCATCGCCGAGCTCGAGGCGATGGCCGCCGGCATCGGCCGGCCCGCCCGGCAGCGGACGACGGAGTACGGGACGCCCAGCGCCGAGCGGATGGCCACCGCCCGCAGCGACGCCGGCCGAGCCGCACTCACGCTCAAGCTGGTCTGACCCGCCGTCGTCAGGCCCCCAGCACCGCCGCGAGCTGGCGGGTGTCGACGTACTGCTGGAACCTGACGACCTTGCCGTCCCGCAGGTCCCACACGTGCAACGCCTGGGCGTCGAGGGGCCGGCCGGTCGCGTGCGCCCTCGTCGCGCGGTAGCGGCACTGCACGACCACGGTGTCCCCGTCGGTGAGCCACCGGTCGAGTTGGATGTGGAATCCCTCGTAGGCCTGGGCCAGCGGGACGAAGACCTCGTCGACGACCTGCTGCGGCCCGACCAGCGGCCGGCCCGGGTACCAGGGGTGCCCCTCGGCCGCGTTCCACTCGATCCGATCGTCCATCAGGGCGACCACGGCAGGCATGTCGCCGCGGCCGAAGGCCTCGTACGCGCCGTGCATGACGGTGACGTTGTCGGTGGCTGCTCGCGTCATGGACGCCTCCTGGCCCCGTGTGGGGACTCGACGGTAGGACCCGGTGAGGGTCCGTCGACGGCCTCCGTCGACGAACGGCTGGCCGATCGCCGGACCACCGGCAGTCCTGACGCTCGGTGACCGGCCACATCGCCTCGCTGGCGTGCCGGCGCCGAGCGGATGGCCACCACCCGCTCCGACGCGGGCCGGCGCTCGCTCACCCTCTCGACCACACCGGCCTGACCAGCACGCGCCCGATCGGGCCGCCTTGCCTGGTGCGCGTCCCGCGCGTCGCCGGTGTGCCCGCGCGAACTCCGCGGGTGCATCGATACAGTGCGGCGATGTGAGGTGCGCCACTGCACCTCCTCCGACGCAACAGGCAGGTCCGCATGCTCTACGCCGCGTACGAAGTGCACCGCCGCTTGACCGCACCGGCGGTGGCGGTCTCCGCGAGGACCGCCCGGGTGCTGAGCGCGGTGCCTGCGCCGCTCGCCGCACCCGGCGTCCGCCACCTCCGGGCAGCCTGCGACATCGTCGCCCACGCCCGCCCGACGCACGACCGGCCGGCGTTCGGCATCGACTCCGTGCCGGTCGGCGGCCGGCCGGCCGCGGTGTCCGAGGACGCGGAGACGAGCACGCCCTTCGCCACCCTGCTGCACTTCCGGAAGCCGTCGGTCACCGGGCAGCCCCGGGTGCTCGTCGTCGGGCCCATGTCCGGGCACTTCACGACGCTGATCCGGCCCGCCATCCGGACCCTGCTGTCCGACCACGACGTGTACGTCCTAGACTGGCACAACGCCCGGGACGTCCCCGTCGAGGACGGCCGCTTCGGGCTGGACGAGTACATCGAGCACGTCATGGACGCGCTCCGCCACCTCGGCCCCGGCTGCCACGTCGTCGCCGTCTGCCAGCCCGCCGTCCCGGTGCTCGCGGCCGTCGCACTGCTGGCCGCCGCCGGCGACGAGGCCCAGCCCCGCAGCCTGACCCTGATGGCCGGACCGGTCGACACCCGGGTGAACCCGAACCGGATCAACACGATGGCCGCGACCAGGCCGCTGGCGTCCTTCGAACGCCGGGTCATCGACACGGTGCCCGCCCGGTACCCCGGCGCCGGGCGCCGGGTCTACCCCGGCGTCGTCCAGCTGACCGCGTTCATGTCGATGAACCCCAAGCGGCACCTGAGCGCCCACGCGCGTCTCTACCGGGACCTCGTCGCCGGCGAGACCGCGCGCGCCGCCAGCACCCGCGCCTTCTACGACGAGTACGGCGCCGTGATGGACGTCCCGGCCGAGTTCTACCTCGAGACGGTCGGCCGCATCTTCCAGGACAACGACCTCGCCAGCGGGAACTTCACCTGGCGCGGCACCCCGGTCGATCCCGGCGCCATCTCCGGCACCGACCTGCTCACCGTCGAGGGCGCCAACGACGACATCTGCTCCCCCGGGCAGACCGAGGCCGCGCACGACCTGTGCACCGGCATCCCGGCCGACCGCAAACACCACCACCTGCAGCCCGGGGTGGGGCACTACGGCGTGTTCAGCGGCTCCCGCTGGGAGGCCGAGGTCCACCCCGTGGTCCGCGACTTCATCGCCAGGGCCGACGACGCCCGGCCGATGGCCTCGCCGGCCTGACCGTCCGATGCCCGACGAAGGGCGCACCGGGGAGCCGGGGACGGCCGGGACCGCGTCGGTGACGGCGCCGGAACCCGGCAGCCCCCGGGCCGCAGAGTCGGCCTGGCGGCGGTTGCGGCCCCTGCTGGCCGAGGAGGCGGTGGCCGCGCTCGGGCACGCCGAGGCCGACGCGTTCCTGACCCGGGTCGAGGTCGCGCTGGTCGACGTGCACGCCCCGCTGGTCGCGCTCTACGGGCAGCGGGCCGACCCGGACGAGCTGCTGGCGCGCGCCCTGCGGCTGGTCCTCGCGGCCGCCGCGGAGCGGCCGGCGGAGCTGCGGGTGCTGGACCGGCGCCGGGAGATCGACCCGCACTGGTTCCAGCGCGAGCGCATGCAGGGCTACGTCTGCTACGTCGACCGGTTCTGCGGCACGCTCGGCCAGCTGCCCGCGCGGCTGGGCCACCTCGCCGAGCTGGGCACCACCTACCTGCACCTGATGCCGCTGCTGCGGCCGCGCGAGGGCGAGAACGACGGTGGCTACGCGGTCGTGGACTACCGGCAGGTCGACCCGCAGCTGGGCACGATGGCCGAGCTGGAGGCGGTCGCCGCGGCGCTGCGCCGGCACGACATGAGCCTGTGCATCGACCTGGTGCTCAACCACACCGCCGCCGAGCACCCGTGGGCCCGGGCCTGGCTGGCCGGTGACCCGGCGTACGCCGACTTCTACACCGCCTTCCCCGACCGCCGGCAGCCCGACGCCTACGAGGCGACCATCCCGGAGGTCTTCCCCGACCGGGCCCCCGGCTCGTTCAGCTGGGTGCCCGAGGCCTGCGGCGGGGCCGGCGGCTGGGTGTGGACCACGTTCTGGAGCTACCAGTGGGACCTGGACTACGCCAACCCCGAGGTCACCCTGGCGATGCTCGGTGAGATCACCTGGCTGGCCAACCGCGGCGTCGAGGTGTTCCGGATGGACGCCATCCCGTTCATGTGGAAGCGGCTGGGCACCAACTGCCAGAACCAGCCCGAGGTCCACGACCTGGTGCAGCTGCTGCACGCGCTGGCGAGGATCGCCGCCCCGGCGGTCGTGTTCAAGGCCGAGGCGATCGTCGCACCGGAGGACCTGGTCCCCTACCTGGGCGCGCACGCCCGCGAGCGGCCCGAGTGCGAGCTGGCCTACCACAACCAGTTGATGGTGCTGCTGTGGAGCAGCGTGGCCGCGCAGGACGCCCGGCTGGCGATCGCCGCACTGCGCCGGATGCGGCCGATCCCCACCGGCGCGAGCTGGGTGACCTACGTGCGTGGCCACGACGACATCGGCTGGGCGGTCAGCGACACCGACGCCGCCGCCATCGGTGCCGACGGGGATGCGCACCGGCGCTTCCTCAACGACTTCTTCTCCGGGCGCTTCCCGCACTCCCCGGCCCGGGGCGCGTTGTTCCAGGAGAACCCGCTGACCGGCGACGCCCGGATCTCGGGGACGGCGGCGTCGCTGTGCGGCATCGAGTCGGCCCTGGAGAAGGAGGACGGCGCAGCCCTGGACCGGGGAGTCCGCCGGCTGCTGCTGATGTACTCGGTCGCCTTCTCCTTCGGCGGCATCCCGCTGCTCTACATGGGCGACGAGATCGCCATGCGCAACGACGCGGGCTACCTGGCCGATCCCGAGCGCGCGCCGGACAACCGGTGGATGCACCGCCCGCCGATGGACTGGACGGCGGTCGGCCGCCGGCACCAGCCGGGGACGCTGGAGGGCCGGGTGTTCACCGGGCTGCGGGAGATGGGCGAGGTGCGGCGCTCGCTGCCGGCGCTGAGGGGCGGGGCGGAGCCCGCCGTGCTGAGCGCGGGCAGCGACCGGGTGCTCGTGTGGCGGCGCCGGCACCCGCGCAGCGGGAGCTTCGTGGGCCTGGCGAACTTCTCCTCCATGCCGGCGGTCGTCGACGCCGACACGGTCACCGGCTTCGGCACCTACCAGCTGGTGCTGAGCAGCGACGGCCCGATGGAGGTGCGCGGCCGCGGCCTCGTCGTCCCGGGCCTCGGCTTCGCCTGGTACGCCGAACCCTGACCGGCCGGTGGAGACGGCGCGGAGCCGCCTCCACCGGCCGTGGTGCTCAGCGGCTGCCGCCGCCGATCATCGGGTCGTCCCCATCGCGGCGCGGCGTCGACTCGACGCCCTCGGTGGAGGACGGCGCGGTGTACCCCCCGGCCTCGTGCTCCTCGATCAGCACGCCGTCCCGCACCTCGTCCGGCGGGGGCTGGTCCACCACGGTCACCGGCTGGGTGGTGGCCGGCTGCGCCGGGACGGCCTCGGTCTGCGGCGGCTGCTCGCTCCCCGAGCCGCTCTTCGCCGCGGCCACCGCGGCACCGGCGGCCGCTGCGACCGCCGCGGCACCGGCGACGACGGTCGTCGTGGACACCCCCGCCTTGCCGCTGTCCCCGCGCGACAGCGCGGCGTCCTCGACGCCGGGCGTACCGACGCTGACGCCGTGCTGGACCGTGCCCCGCCAGGCACCGCTCTCGTACCCGGCGTCCTCGATGAGGGACTTGAACCGCTCCAGGTCCGACCGGGCCTGCCGGCCCACGATGCCCAGCTTGTCCCCGGCCTGCTCGACCAGCCCCTCGGGCTCGTACTCCAGCGTCAGGTGCACGATCGTGGCCGCCGGGCCGGCCGGGGTGAACCGGACGGCGCCGGCGTTGGTGGCCCCGCTCGTGGCCGCCCAGGCGATCTTCTGGTCGGGCACCTGCTCGAGGACGGCGGCGTCCCACTCGCGCCGCACGCCGGCGATCTCGGCCACCCAGTGCAGCCGCTGGTCGCCGAGCTGGTGGACCTCCTTGACGCCTCCCATGAAGTGCGGGAAGTCCTCGAACTGGGTCCACTGGTTGTAGGCGGTGCTGACCGGTACGTCGACCTGGATCGACTCCTCGACCTTCGTGGTCATCGCTGTTCCTCCTCCGTCGCAGGACACTCGCTGACCTGCCCCTACCCCGCCGGCTCCCGCTGATGCACGCGGCGTCGACCGCCCCTGCTGGTCGTGGAGGTGTATGCAGGCACCGGCAGGCACCCACGACCTGGAGGACCACCGTGGCCGGACCGCAGCAGCACCTCCCCGACGACTGGCACCAGCCGCTGCGGCACGTGCGCGCCGACCAGCTGTCGGCGGACACCGGCCAGACCGCCGGGATGACCCGCCGGGAGGCGGTCTCCGCGCAGACCGTCGGCGCCCAGCGGCTCTGGATGGGCCAGACCCACGTGGCACCGCACACCGGCTCCGGTGACCACCACCACGGTGACTCCGAGACCGCCATCCACGTGCTGCGCGGCCACCCGGTGTTCGTGTTCGCCGAGGGTGGGGAGGAGGTCCGGCTGACCACCGGGCCCGGTGACTACGTGTTCGTGCCGCCGTTCGCGCCGCACCGGGAGGAGAACCCGCACGACGAGGAGGCGGTGGTGGTGATCGCCCGCAGCAGCCAGGAGGCGATCGTGGTCAACCTCCCGGGCCTGCTCCCCGAGGGTCCCGGCGCCGACGACTGACCCGGCAGCGGCGGTCGGACCCCGGGGCTAGCGTGACCGGCGTGAGTGACCCCGTGCGCCCGCCGTCCGAACTCGACCAGCTCGCCGACCGGTTCGTCGAGGACTACGCCGCCTCCCAGCCGACCGTGGCCACCTACATCGGCGTGCGCGGGCACGACGACCGCTGGCCGGACCTGACGCCCGACGGGCACGGCGCGCACGCCCAGCTGCTGACGGCGGCCATCGGCATGGCAGGGCGGATCGAGCCGGTCGACCGCCGCGACGAGGTCGCCCGGAGCGCACTGCTGGAGCGGCTGGGGGCCGAGCTGGCCCGCTACCAGGCCGGCTGGGCCCAGGCCGACCTGAACACCATCGACAGCCCCTTGCAGGGCTTCCGCTCGACGTTCGACCTGATGCCCTCCGCCACCGAGCAGGACTGGGCGACGATCGCCCGCCGGCTGGCCGCCCTGCCGGCCGCGCTGGACGGTTACGCGGTCGGCCTGGAGTCCGCGGCCGGCTACGGCCGCACCGCCGCCGCCCGGCAGGTGCGGCTCGGCGCGCAGATCGCCCGCCGCTGGGCCGGCGCACCTGACCGGCCCGGCTTCTTCAGCCACCTGGTGGCGGGCGCGCCCGCCGGGTCCGCGGGTCTGACCCGGGACCTGGAGCGGGCCGCGCAGCAGACCTCCGGCGCGCTGCTCGGCTTCGCCGACCGGATCGAGCAGAGCCTGCTGCCCGCCGCGCCCCAGGCCGACGGGGTCGGCCGCGAGCGCTACGCCCTGGAGTCGCGGTACCACGCCGGGATCGACCTGGACCTCGAGGAGACCTACGCCTGGGGGTGGGAGGAGCTGGCCCGGATCGTCGCCGAGAAGGAGGCCGTCGCCGAGTCGATCGCCCCCGGCCAGGGCATCGCCGGCGCCGTCGCCGCGCTGGACGCCGACCCGGCCCGCCAGGTCCGCGGCCGCGAGGCGCTGCAGTCCTGGCTGCAGGAGACCGCCGACCGGGCGATCGCGGAACTGGACGGCGTCCACTTCGACATCCCCGGGCCGGTCCGGCGGATCGAGGGCCGGCTGACGCCGACCTCCGGTGAGGGCGTCTACTACACGGCCCCCAGCGAGGACTTCAGCCGGCCCGGTCGGATGTGGTGGTCGTTGCCCGAGGGCGTCACCGACATGACCACCTGGCGGGAGACGACGACGGTCTTCCACGAGGGCGTCCCCGGCCACCACCTGCAGATCGCTGAGACGGTGCACAACGCTGCGCTGCTCAACCGCTGGCAGCGGCTGCTCTGCGCCTGCTCGGGGCACGCCGAGGGCTGGGCGCTGTACTCCGAGCGGCTGATGGCCGAGCTCGGGTTCCTCGACGACCCCGGTGACCGGCTGGGCATGCTCGACGCCCAGGAGCTGCGCGCGGCCCGGGTGGTGCTGGACATCGGCGTGCACCTGGACCTGCCGATCCCGGCCGGGCGGGCGACCGGTGACCGGTGGACCTACGACGTCGCCCTGGCCTTCCTCCGCGCCCACGTGGACATGGAGGACGCGATGCGGGTCGACGAGCTGCACCGCTACCTGGGCTGGCCGGGCCAGGCGCCGGTCTACAAGGTGGGCGAGCGGGTCTTCCTGACCTGCCGGGAGCAGGCCCAGCTGCGCGGCGGGGCCGACTTCGACCTCAAGGCCTGGCACCGCGCTGTCCTCGACCTCGGCCCGCTGGGCCTCGCCCCGCTCGCCGCGGAGCTCGCCCGGATGTGACCGTCCGGCCGCCGGGCCGGTGCGGGATCGATGACACCGCCGGGCGAAAGGTGCCGAAGGGCCCGTCGGGCGGACGTCGAAGTGGACGAACCGACCCGTCACCGTCGGCAGAACCTGACGCCTGACGCGGCGCGTCGAGCCTCCTCGGGAGCACCAGTGAGGTGTCTGCGGTCGGTGTGGCGGATGGGGCGCGGCGTAACGCGGACGACATTTGACCGGCCGCGACGACACCCGTGTAATTCACCCCAACAGGTCACCGACGGTGACCCGCGGCAATCGTCGAGTGACGAAGGCCGAACCGAGACGCAGGGGGACGCATCGTGAGCATCGCCGACGTGACGTGGATGGACGACTACCGTGCCGCCGCCGTGGAGGCCACGCCGGTCACCTACGGGACCGACGTGCTGGGCTTGGCCACGGTGTTCGACGCCGGCTTCGCGGGCATCGACGCCGAGGAGCAGGGCTGGCAGGAGCAGGCGCTGTGCGCCGAGACCGACCCCGAGGCGTTCTTCCCCGAGAAGGGCGGCTCGACCCGCGAGGCCAAGAAGATCTGCACCGGCTGCCAGGTCCGCACCGAGTGCCTGGAGTACGCGCTGGCCAACGACGAGCGCTTCGGCATCTGGGGCGGCCTGTCCGAGCGCGAGCGTCGCCGGCTCCGCCGCCGCGCCAGCTGACGAGGGGGTAGGAAGGGCTCCGTGCGAGCCATCTCCTACAGCCAGCCCGGTGGTCCCGACGTCCTGCAGCTCGGTGACCGCCCCACCCCCGAACCCGCCCCCGGGGAGGTCCGGGTGCGCCTGGCCTTCTCCGGCGTGAACCCGACCGACTGGAAGTCCCGCAGCAACGCGCAGCCCGGGCCCGGCGGGCAGGTCCCGAACCAGGACGGCGCCGGCACCGTCGAGGCCGTCGGCGAGGGTGTCGACCCGGTGCTCGTCGGTGAGCGGGTGTGGATCTGGGAGGCGGCCTACCAGCGGCCGCACGGCACGGCGGCGGAGTGCACCGTCGTCCCGGCCCGCCAGACGGTGCTGCTGGGCCCGGACCCCTCGTTCGAGCTCGGCGCCAGCCTCGGCATCCCGTTCCTGACCGCGCACCGCTGCCTGACCGTTGCCGAGCACCTCCCCGACCGGATCGGCCCCGGCACCCTCACCGGCCGCACCGTGCTGGTCCAGGGCGGGGCCGGCGCCGTCGGCAACGCCGCCATCCAGCTCGCCCGCTGGGCCGACGCGACCGTCATCACGACCGTCAGCGGGCCGGACAAGGCGCAGCTCGCCGCCAAGGCCGGCGCCGACCACGTCGTCAACTACAAGGCCCAGGACGTCGTCGCCGAGGTCAGGAAGATCGCCCCGCACGGCGTCGACGCGATCGTCGAGGTGGCGGCCGCGCAGAACGCCGCGGTCGACGCCCAGGTCATCGGGGCGCACGGCGCCGTCGGGATCTACGCCGCGTCCGGCGACGAGAGCGTGACCATCCCCATCCGCTTCCAGATGAACCCCAACGCCCGCTGGCAGTTCGTGCTCGTCTACACCGAGCCCCGGCGGGCCAAAGAGCTGGGCGTCGAGGACGTCAACGCCGCGGTGCTCGACGGCGCCGTCCGGGTCGGTGAGGACGCCGGGCTGCCGCTGCACGTCTTCCCGCTGGCCGAGACCGCCGCCGCCCACCAGGCCGTGCAGGACGGCGCCGTCGGCAAGGTGCTCATCGACGTCACCGCCTGAGGGACGACGGAGTGCCAGCGCATCACTCTCCGAGCGCTGGCACTCCGCTCGGCCCGGCGCGGGCGGACGGGAGGAGGACGGCCCGTAGCAGCAGCAGCCAGACCAGGGTGAACAGGACGCTGGCGACGACGTCCGTGGGCCAGTGCATCCCGCGGTAGAGCCGGCTGAGCAGCACGAACAGCGGCACGGCCACGGCCAGCGACCAGCTCAGGAACCGCAGCGGGTGCCCGGGCCGAGTGCGCGCGAGCCCGAGTGCCAGGCCGACCCACAGCGCGATGCTGGCGGCCGTGTGGCCACTCGGGAAGCTGGAGGTGGGCGGCGCGGCGTCCAGGTGCGGGATCGGCGGGCGGACCCGGTCCAGCAGGGTCTCAGCCAGCAGGAACAGCAGCGTCTCCCCGATGACGGCGAGCGCCAGGAAGATCGGCAGCCGCGGGCCGTGCCGCCGCAGGGCCAGGACCAGGCAGCCGGCGGCGGTGAGCGCCGCGACGGTGGTGGTCGCGCCGAGCAGCGTGCCGTAGTGCGTCACCGTGTCCCAGGTGGGGGTGCGCCGGGTCAGGACGGCGTCTTCGAAGTCCAGCTCGTCGCGGTGCACCGCGCCGTGGTCGAGGACCCGGGTGATCAGCAGTCCGAGTCCGAGCAGGAGCGCCTCCACCAGCACGAAGGCGCCGACCACCGCACCGACCAGCGCGGGCACCGTGCTGGGGCGGGCGCCGGCGAGCACCCCGGACCGGGCCCGCGTCCGGGCCTCCGCATCGCTCATGACAGCCTCCGTGCCCGCGGCACTCCCCGCGCTGCACTGCGCGGGGCGTGTCGGACACCTTGGCAGCGCGGGCCCCCGGGCGGGGCTCCGGCGTGCCCGCCCGGCTCAGCCGAGGCCGAGGGAGCGGGCGATGAGCATGCGCTGCACCTCGCTGGTGCCCTCGCCGATCTCCAGGATCTTCGCGTCCCGGTAGAACCGGCCGACCGGGAACTCGGTCATGAAGCCGTACCCGCCGTGCACCTGCGCGGCGTAGCGGGCGTTCTCCATCGCCATCTCCGAGCTGTACAGCTTGGCGATCGACGCCTCGCGCTTGAACGGCTCGCCGCGCAGCATCTTCTCCGCGGCCCGGTAGTAGGCCAGCCGTGCGGTGGAGGCACGCACCTCCATGTCGGCGATCATGAACTGCACGGCCTGGTTGCGGCCGATCGGCTGGCCGAACGCCTCGCGCTCCCCGGCGTACTTCACCGACTCGTCCACGCACCCCTGCGCCAGCCCGACGGCCAGCGCGGAGATCGCGATCCGGCCCTCGTCCAGGATCGACAGGAACTGCGCGTACCCGCGGCCCTGCTCCCCCACCAGGTTCTCCGCGGGCACCCGGACGTCGGAGAACGACAGCTCCCGGGTGTCCGAGGCGTTCCAGCCGACCTTGGCGTACCGCTGGCCGACGGCGAAGCCCGGGGTGCCCGACGGCACGATGATCGTCGAGATCTCCTTGCCGCCGTCGGGCTTGGTGCCGGTGACCGCGGTGACCGTGACCAGGTCGGTGATGTCGGTGCCGGCGTTGGTGATGAACGCCTTCGAGCCGTTGATCACCCACTCGCCGTCCTCGAGCCGGGCGGTGGTCCGGGTGGCGCCGGCGTCCGAGCCGCCGCCGGGCTCGGTGAGCCCGAAGGCCCCCAGCGCCTCACCGGCGCACAGCCGGGGCAGCCACCGCTGCTTCTGCTCCTCGGTGCCGAACCGGAAGATCGGCATGGCGCCGAGGGAGACGCCGGCTTCCAGGGTGATCGCCACCGAGCTGTCCACCCGGGCCAGCTCCTCCAGGGCGACGCACAGGGTGAAGTAGTCCCCACCGGAGCCGCCGTACTCCTCGGGGAAGGGCAGGCCGAACAGCCCGAGCTCCCCCATCTGCCGCACGATGTCGGTCGGGAACTCGTCGCGCTCGTAAAACCCGCCGATCTGCGGGGCCACGACCTCCAGGGCGAACTCGCGGACGACCTTCCGCAGCGCCTCGGTCTCCTCGTCGAGCCGGTAGTCCAGCACGTCTACTCCTCCCCGCCGGGCGCCGGTGGGGTCACCACGGCCACCCGCTCGTCCAGCCGGACCTGGTGGCCGGCCGTCACCGGGAGCTCGGTGACCGTCCCCGCGACCGGGGCGGCCAGCACGTGCTCCATCTTCATCGCCTCGACGACGAGCAGCGGGGTCCCCGCTGCGACCTCGTCGCCGAGGGACACCCGCACCACGGTCACCGTCCCCGGCATGGGGGCGGTCACCGTGCCGTCGGACCCGGCGGCGGCGTCCGGGGGCGCCAGCCGCTCGTGCTCGCGCAGCGCCGCGACGTGGCCGTCGACGGCGAGCCAGACGGTGCCCGCGGCGTGCACCACGGTGACGTGGGTGGTCACGTCGTCCAGGGTCACGGCGAGCTGGTCGTCGTCCCGGCGCACCCGGGCGGCCATCAGGGCGGCGTCCCCGACCTGCACCTCGGCCGCCGCGGCCCGCCCGCGCACCCGGACGGTCACCGGCGCCCCGCCGGTGGCCTGCAGCCGCCGGACCGTCCAGGCCGGCTCCCCCAGCCGCCAGCCGGAGGTGTCGTCCCACGGGTCGCCCGACCGGGCCTGCTCGGCCTCGAGCAGCAGGGCCAGCGCCGCGGCCGCGTAGACCTGCGGCGGGGTCGGCTCGGCACGGGTCAGCGCCTCACCCCGCCGCTCGATCAGCCCGGTGTCCAGCCGGCCGGCGACCACGTCGGGGTCCTCGAGCAGGTCGCGCAGGAAGGTGGTGTTGGTGGCCACGCCGAGGACGGCGGTGCCGCCCAGCGCGGTGACCAACCGAGCCCGGGCGGTCTCCCGGTCCGGCCCCCAGGCGATGACCTTGGCCAGCATCGGGTCGTAGTCGGTGCCGACGACCCCGCCCACCCGCAGCGAGCTGTCGACCCGGATTCCCGGGCCGGCCGGCTCGAGCAGCCCGACGACGTCCCCGGCCTGCGGCAGGAACCCGCGGACCGGGTCCTCGGCGTAGACCCGGGCCTCGATCGCGTGCCCGTCCAGGACGACGTCGTCCTGGACGATCGGCAGCCGCTCCCCCGCCGCGACCCGGACCTGCAGCTCCACCAGGTCCAGCCCGGTGACGCACTCGGTGACCGGGTGCTCCACCTGCAGCCGGGTGTTCATCTCCAGGAAGAAGAAGTCGTCCGGGGCGTCGGCGTCGACGATGAACTCGACCGTGCCCGCGCCGGTGTAGCCGACCGCGCGGGCCGCCTCGACCGCCGCGCTCCCCATCCGGGCCCGCATGCCGGGGGTCAGCAGCGGCGAGGGCGCCTCCTCGATGACCTTCTGGTGCCGGCGCTGCAGGCTGCACTCGCGCTCGCCGAGGTGGACGACGGTGCCGTGCGCGTCGCCGAACACCTGCACCTCGATGTGCCGGGAGTTCCCGAGGTACCGCTCGACCAGCAGCGTGTCGTCCCCGAACGAGCCGCGGGCCTCGCGGCGGGCGCCGGCGATCTGCTCGGCGAGCTCGTCCGGACCACGGACGACCCGCATGCCCTTGCCGCCGCCGCCCGCGCTGGGCTTGAGCAGCACCGGGAAGCCGACCTCGATCGCGGCCTTCGCGACCGCGTCGTCGTCCATGCCCGGCTCGGTGCGGCCCGGGACCACCGGGACGCCCGCCGCCGCCACCGTCTGCTTGGCCCGGATCTTGTCGCCCATCGCCTCGATCGCGTCGACCGGCGGGCCGATGAACACGATGCCGGCGGCGGCGCAGGCCCGGGCGAAGTCGACGTTCTCGGAGAGGAAGCCGTAGCCGGGGTGGACGGCCTGAGCGCCGGTGCGCCGGGCGGCGTCCAGCACCCGCTCGATGGACAGGTAGCTCTGCGCGGCCGGC
Source organism: Geodermatophilaceae bacterium URHA0031 (assembly GCA_000620205.1). Lineage (GTDB taxonomy): Bacteria > Actinomycetota > Actinomycetes > Mycobacteriales > Geodermatophilaceae > Modestobacter. Next base: position 177,860 of record JHVP01000006.1, read on the forward strand.
GCCGGGCCGATCGGCACGGCGACGTCGGCCAGCCGGGTGTGCAGCGCGCCGGCGTCGGCGTCGCTGTGGACGGCGACCGAGCGGATGCCCATCGTGCGGAGGGTGCGGATGACCCGGACGGCGATCTCGCCGCGGTTGGCGACCAGGACGGTGTCGAACACCTCAGCACCCCCCGCGGGAGGCGCGCAGCTCAGGCTGCCTTGCGCGTGCTCTTCGCGAGGACGGCGTCGGCCTTGCCGACCTTGACCAGCCGGCGCTTCTTGACGGTGTACCCGGGCGGCACGTTGCCCTCGGCGAGCGCGCGCAGCGGGCACCGGCCGCACCGCGGCCTGTCCTCGCAGCACTTCTTCTTGGGCATCTTGGCCGACTTCCCCACGAGGTGAGGTTAGCCATGCCTTCCCCACCCGTCGAGGCGTCGGGCGTGTCGCCCGCTACGGTCAGCAGCACGTCGTCCCACCGCACCGAGGAGCAACCATGGCCGCCGACGCCTTCGTCGAGAAGCTGAACGAGCAGATCGGCCACGAGTTCGCCGCGCACCACCAGTACATCGCCATCGCGGTGTACTTCGACGAGCTGACCATGCCGCAGACGGCGCAGCTGTTCTTCGACCAGGCGGTCGAGGAGCGCAACCACGCGATGATGATGGTCCGCTACCTGCTCGACGCCGACGCGCCGGTGGCCATCCCCGGCGTCGTCGGCCCGGTCACCTCGTTCGAGGACGTCGTGGGGCCGGTCTCGCTCGCGCTGGAGCAGGAGAAGCGGGTCACCCAGCAGATCAACGAGCTCATCGGCATCGCGCGGCGCGAGAACGACTTCTCCTCCGACCAGTTCATGCAGTGGTTCATCAAGGAGCAGGTCGAGGAGGTCAGCAAGATGAGCGACCTGCTGACCGTCGTCCGCCGCTCCGCCCACGACGTCGAGCAGATCGAGGACTACGTCAAGCGGGAGACCCTGCCCGAGGGCGTGGACCCCACCGCCCCGCGCATCGCCGGCGTCTGACCGCCCTCGGGGGCCATGTTGGCCAACATGGCCCTCAGGGACGACGTCACATCCGGAAGACGCCATAGCCGACCTCCTCGAGCGGGGCGTTGGCGCACGCGGAGAGCGCGAGCCCGAGCACGGTGCGGGTCTGGGCGGGGTCGATGACGCCGTCGTCCCAGAGCCGGGCGGTGGCGTGGAAGGGGTGCCCCTGGTCCTCGTACTGGTCGCGGATGGGCGCCTTGAACGCCTCCTCGTCCTCGGCCGACCACTCCTGCCCACGGGCCTCGAACCCGTCGCGGCGGACGGTGGCCAGCACGCTGGCCGCCTGCTCGCCGCCCATCACCGAGATGCGCGAGTTCGGCCAGGTGAAGAGGAAGCGGGGCGAGTACGCCCGGCCGCACATCGAGTAGTTGCCCGCGCCGAACGAGCCACCGATGACGACGGTCAGCTTGGGCACCCGGGCGGTGGCGACGGCGGTGACCATCTTGGCGCCGTGCTTGGCGATGCCGCCGGCCTCGTAGTCCCGGCCGACCATGAACCCGGAGATGTTCTGCAGGAACAGCAGCGGGATCTTCCGCCGGTCGCACAGCTCGATGAAGTGCGCGCCCTTGAGCGCGGACTCGCTGAACAGCACCCCGTTGTTGGCGATGATCCCGACCGGGTGGCCGTGCAGCCGGGCGAAGCCGGTGACCAGCGTCTGCCCGTAGAGCGGCTTGAACTCGGCGAACCGGCTGCCGTCGACCAGCCGCGCGATGACCTCGCGGACGTCGTAGGGCGTGCGGGTGTCGACCGGGACGACGTCGTACAGGCTCTCCGCCGGGTACTTCGGCTCCTCGACCGGCTCGACCACCCACGGCCGGGGCTCGCGCGGGCCGAGGGTGCCGACGATCTGCCGGACGATCTGCAGCGCGTGCGCGTCGTCCTCGGCCAGGTGGTCGGTGACCCCGCTGACCCGGGAGTGCAGCTCGCCGCCGCCGAGGTCCTCGGCGGTGACCTCCTCCCCCGTCGCGGCCTTCACCAGCGGCGGGCCACCCAGGAAGATGGTGCCCTGGCCGCGGACGATGACCGCCTCGTCGCTCATCGCCGGCACGTAGGCGCCGCCGGCGGTGCAGGAGCCCAGGACGGCGGCGATCTGCGCGATCCCGGCCTTGGACAGGGTGGCCTGGTTGAAGAAGATCCGGCCGAAGTGGTCGCGGTCGGGGAAGACCTCGTCCTGCAGCGGCAGGAAGGCCCCGCCGGAGTCGACCAGGTAGACGCAGGGCAGCCTGTTCTGCAGCGCCACCTCCTGGGCGCGCAGGTGCTTCTTGACCGTCATCGGGTAGTAGGTGCCGCCCTTGACGGTGGCGTCGTTGGCGACGACGACGACCTCCCGGCCACTCACCCGGCCGATGCCGGTGATGATCCCGGCGGCCGGCGCGTCGCCGTCGTAGAGACCGTGCGCGGCCAGCGGCGACAGCTCGAGGAAGGGGCTCCCCGGGTCGAGCAGGGCGTCGACCCGCTCGCGGGGCAGCAGCTTGCCGCGGGAGACGTGCCGCTCGCGGGCCCGCTCCCCACCGCCGAGCGCCACCCGGGCGAGCTCGTCGGCCAGCCCGGCGGCCAGCGCAGCGTGGTGCGCGGCATTGCGCGCGGCCGCCGCCGGGTCCACCGGCGGGGCACTGGAGAGCACCGGTGCGTCCACGGGCTGAGGTTAACCACCGTTCACTCTGTCGGTCCAGGGTTAATCGCGATTAACCTCGCGGGATGAGGTCCCAGCCGGACAGCGCGCTGCACAGCGACGCGGCGAACCCCTCGCGGCGGGAGCAGATCCTGCGCGCGGCGGCGCAGTTGTTCGCCGAGCGCGGCTCCCGGGCGGTGGGGGTGGACGACGTCGGCGCGGCCGTCGGTGTCACCGGCCCGGCGATCTACCGGCACTTCGCGAGCAAGGACGCGATGCTCGCCGAGATGCTGCTGCGGATCAGCGAGCGGCTGCTGGCCGGCGGCACCGAGCGGATCGCCCGGGCAGGTGGCTCCCCCGCCGCCCAGCTGCGCGCGCTGGTCGACTTCCACGTCGACTTCGCGCTGGACAACCCCGCGCTGATCACCGTGCAGGACCGGGACCTGGGCGCGTTGAGCGACCCCGACGCCCGCCGGGTGCGCCAGTTGCAGCGCAGCTACGTCGAGGAGTGGGTGGCCGTCCTCGCCCGGGTCCACCCGGAGGCGTCGACGGCGGCCTGCCGGGCGCGCGCGCACGCGGTGTTCGGTCTGATCAACTCCACGCCGCACAGCGCCGGCCGGCTGGCCCGCCCGGCGATGGCCGCGCTGCTGGCCGAGATGGCCGTGGCCGCCGCGTCAGTCGGAGCCGTCGACGTCGGGCAGTGACAGCGCCGAGCTGGCCAGCGCGTCCAGCGCGGAGGACGCTCCCGGGCCGCCGGTCCAGGAGGTCTCCACGATCGTCACCCTCGTGTCCTGCTGGGCGCTGGCGTACTGCGCCCCGGACAGCTTCTCCGGCCCGCCGTCGTAGCGGACCCCCTCGCGCAGCAGGTCGTTGACGTTGCCGCTGCCGTCGGTGTCGGCGAGCGAGCGCAGCGCCTGCGCGTTGGCGACGTCGGGCATGGTCACCCGGGACAGCGAGACGACGGCGGGCTGCCCACCGGCGTCGGCCGACCACAACGACCGGCCGAGGGCGGTGCAGTCGGAGCTGGCGAAGAACGCGGCGACGGCGTCGTAGGCGTGCCCCTGGCAGGTGTCGTCGACCTGGACCGCGCGCAGCGTGAACGTGGTGCCGTTGACCACCTCGGTCGCTCCCACGACCGGGCCGGCCGGGGTGGTCGTCGGGGCGGCCGCGCTGGTCGTCGCCGAGGGCTGCTCGGCGCCGGCGTCGCCGCCGCTGCCCAGCGCCCAGACCCCGATGCCGGCCACGACGAGCAGCAGCGCGAGCGCGGCGGCCACGACCACGAGGGTGCGACGGCGGTCCGGCGCCCCGGCGTCCGCGGCGGAGCTGCCGCCGCCCGGCGGCGGAGCGCCGACCAGCGGCCGGGGCCGCAGCTCCGCCGGGAGCTCGCGGGGACGGGACGGGGCGACCGCGACGGTCCCACCGTCGCCGAACAGCCCACCGATCCCCCCGGTGTCCTCGGCTGCCGGACGCGGCTCCAGGACGCCCGGCCCGCCGGCCACGGCGGTCGCGGGTTCACCGGTCAGCGCCAGGGTGTCCCCGGACCGGGCCGACCGCAGCTCCACCGGCACGGTGGGCTGGTACGGCGCCGGGGCTGCGGAGCGGGCGGCCGCAGCGGGCACCGGCTCCGCAGCAGTGGGCGGTGCAGGCGCAGGCTGCGGTGCGGCCCGCTCGGCCTCCTCCTGCGCCTGGACGGCCGCAGCCGCGACCCGGGCCGCGGCGGCCGGGTCGACCAGCGGCCCGGCCGGGACCACGCGGGGGACCTCGGCGCCGGTCAGCGGGGCGGCGGCGACCCGGCTCGGGGAGGCGTTGAGCGCGGCCGGGGTCAGCAGGTCGGGGCGGCGGAGGACGTAGGGCGAGTACGGGAAGCCCTCGCCGTTGAGCTCCTCGACGGTCGGGGTGCGGCCGGCCACCCCGAGGGACTCGACGGCGGCGCGCACGTCGGCCGTCGTCCAGAGCCGGGGGTTGTCGGTGCCGGCGTAGCGGGCGGCCCGGGCCACGCCCAGCAGCAGCGAGCGCGGGTCGACCAGCGCGACCTGGTCACCCTCGCCCAGGTCACCGTCGGCGGGCACCAGACCGGCGACCGGCCCGGTGAGCACGGTGAGCCGGGCGATCCGACCGGGCTCCAGGCCCGCCTTCCGCAGCGTCACGGCCGCGTGCATGCCGGCGCTCATCAGGCCCTCGAGCGGGGTGGAGCCGCCGCCCTCGAGGTGGAGGACGTCGCCCGGCCCGTCCCCGGGGCCGATCGTCCAGGCGCCGTCGGCGTTCGCGGTGACGACCCCGGAGTTCCGCTGCACCTCGACCACCCGGATGACGGCCACGCCCTCGGGGACGAACAGCACGGCGTCGGCCTGCCGGCGCTCCATCGGCCCCTCGACCACCGGCAGCGAGGCCACGACGGCACCGCGCACGCCGCTGCCGGTGTCCCAGCCCGCCAGCTCGCCGAAGAACGCACGCTCGGCCGCCGTCTGCAGCGGCGTCGGCGTGAGGATCAGCACGGGCTCTCCAGGGAGGGACGGGCGGCGGGGGGCGGGCGATGGCCCGGCGGCGGTCGGCGGCGGCGACGGCGCAGCGACGGACCGGCCCGACGTTACGTCATCGACCTGCCCACTCCGGGCTCACCGGGCGGACGCGCCGCCGTCTCCCACCAGCACCGGCGTGTCGGGCTGCCCGGCGGCGGGCGACCCCCGGGCGCGGCGCAGAGCCGGCGGCGCAGGGGCGCCGGAGCCGTGGCGGACCGGGATCGAGCGGATCGGTGCGGGTCCGGCGGCTGAGCCCGCCCGACCTGCGTAGGGTCGCCCCCGTGGCGGACAGTGCAACGAACAACCTGGTCTGGATCGACTGCGAGATGACCGGGCTCGACCTGGTCCGCGACAAGCTCATCGAGGTCGCCGTGGTGGTCACCGACTCCCAGCTCAACGTCCTGGACCCCGGGCTGGACGTGATCATCCACGCCGAGGACGCCGACCTGGCCGGCATGGCCGAGGTGGTCACCGAGATGCACGCGAAGTCCGGGCTCACCGAGGAGGTGCGCGCCTCGACGGTCACCCTGGAGGAGGCCACCGCCGAGGTGCTGGCCTACGTGAAGCGGTTCGTGCCCGAGCGGCGCACGGCCCCGCTGTGCGGCAACTCGATCGGCACCGACCGTGGCTTCCTCGCCCGGGACATGCCCGAGCTGGACGACCACCTGCACTACCGCATGATCGACGTCTCCTCGATCAAGGAGCTGGCCCGGCGCTGGTTCCCGCGGGTGTACTTCGCCCAGCCGCCCAAGGGCCTGGCCCACCGCGCGCTGGCCGACATCCTCGAGTCGATCCGCGAGCTGGCCTACTACCGGCAGACGCTGTTCGTGCCCGCACCGGGCCCGGACAGCGCGCAGGCGCAGGCCGCATCCGGCGAGGTGGTGACGGCCTTCGCCCCCCTGCTGGCCGCCGGCGCGGCCGACGCGGCGTCGGAGGAGACCCCGGCCTCCGCAGAGGGCTGAGGCCCTCCGGTATCGTGGACGCGTCCACCGGGCCGGCTCTCGCCAGCCGTCCGGTGTGCATGGTGGGTGTAGCTCAGCTGGTAGAGCGCCAGGTTGTGATCCTGGATGTCGCGGGTTCAAGTCCCGTCACTCACCCCGGTAGGAGGCCCTGGTCAGGCAACTGACCAGGGCCTCTCTCGTCCTCGTACCGGGGCGCGGGTGTGCGGGCTTCCCGACCGGGGCACCCCGGCCCCGTGCCGTTCGACTCGCCCCTCGTCGTCCGCCGGGCCTCCGACCAGTGGTGGGAGGTCCTGGAGCCGTTCGTCTACCAGGGCAGGCGGGACACCTTCGTCGTCCCGGCCGGCTTCCTCACCGACTTCGCCTCCGTGCCCCGGGTGGTGGTGTGGCTGATCCCCCGCTTCGGCCGCTACACCCCCGCCGCGGTGCTGCACGACTGGCTCGTCACCACCGGGCTCACCACCGGGGTGGTCTCCTCGCGGGACGCCGACGGGCTGTTCCGCCGGGTGCTGCGCGAGCTGGGCGTCCCCCCGGTGCGCCGCTGGCTGATGTGGTGCGGCGTCCGGTGGGGCGCGCTGGTCTCCCCGCTGCGGCGGCCGGGCTGGTGGCCGGACGCGCCGCGGGTGGTGGCGCTGTCCGTGCTGGCCGCGCCGCTCGTCGTCCCGCCGGCCGCGGTGATCGCCGGCGCCCTGGCGGTCTACGCGGTCGTGGAGACCGCCGTCACCGCCGTCGTGCCCGGCGCCGACCGCCGCGGTGACCGCGGCATGCGGCTCTGAGCCGGAGCGTCAGCTGAGCGCGCTGCCGGCCTTCCAGTCCTCCCAGGAGACGGCCCAGTCGTAGATGTCGCCGTCGGCGGCGCTCAGCATGCCGCCGCTGGAGCCGACGACCTCGACCACGTCACCCGGGATGGAGAAGTCGTAGAACCAGTGCGCCCGCTCGTCGGTGAGGTTGATGCACCCGTGCGAGACGTTGGCCGACCCCTGGGACGCCACCGACCAGGGGGCCCCGTGCACGAACTCGCCGTTGTTGGAGATCCGGGTGGCGTACCGCACGCCCTCGGCGCGGTAGCCGCCGGGTGCGTCGACGGCCAGGCCGAAGGTCGAGGAGTCCATCGTGATGGTGTCGAACTTCTCCAGGACGACGTGGGCCCCGTTGTGCGTCGGGTTGGCGGTGCTGCCGGCGCTCATCGGGTAGGTCTGCACGACCTGGTCGCCGTCGTAGACGGTGAGCGTGTGGGTGCCGGCGTCGGCCACCGAGACGTGCTTGGCCCCGATGGAGAAGGAGACCGTGCGGTCCTTCTCGCCCCAGACACCGTCACCGAAGTCCACGCCGTACAGCTCCGCGTCCAGCGTCACCTCGGTGTCGGCCGGCCAGTACGTCGACGGGCGGAAGTGCACCTCGCTGTCGCTGACCCAGTTCCAGACGCCGTCGGTGGGCGTGGAGCTGGTGACCCGCAGGTGGCTCTCGACCGCGGCCTCGTCGGCCACCGGCTGGTCGAAGTACACCCGGATGGGCATCCCGACGCCGACCGTGGTGCCGTCCAGCGGGCCGATGCCGGGGGTGGACAGCGTCGCGGGGGTCACGGTGGTGAACGTGGAGGTCGACGTCGTCTCGTCGTCGTCGCTGTTCGCGGCGGTCGCCGTCAGTGTGTAGCTGGTGCCGTAGCCCAGCGGCTGCTCCGGCGTCCACAGCGTCGTGGCCGGGTCCTCGGGAGCCGGGCCCACGCTGCCGGGCACCGCGGCGCCGGCGCCGTCGGTGACCGTGACGTCGCCCAGGTCGCCATCGGTGACCCGGACCTCCACGGGGGTGGTCGGGGACACGTCGACGGCGCCGTCGGCCAGGCTCAGCGCGAGCTGAGCCGGGGCCGCCGACGGCTGCGGTGCCCGGGTGCCGTCCGCGGCGCCGGACGACGACGAGTCCTGGCACCCCGCAAGCAGCGCCAGCGACGCGGCGATGAACACTGCGGCGATCCGTCTCGCCTGCTGCCGACCCACGACGACCTGCCCCCTGCACCCGCGCGCGCCCGGGCCGGGACCTTCCCGGAGGCGACGTGCACGTCCCAGTGTCCACTCATCGGCAGGTCGGTGGTCCTCCCGGACGGGTGAGCGGCATCCCACCCGGACCCCCACGGACGGCCGCGTCCGGCCGGCGTGTACAGTTCTCCACCGTTGCCCGGTGCGCCGGGCAGCACGCGCCATTAGCTCAATTGGCAGAGCAGCTGACTCTTAATCAGCGGGTTCGGGGTTCGAGTCCCTGATGGCGCACCACGCTCTGCACTGACCAGCGGCGATCCCTCGTGGGCATCGCCGCTGCGTCGTTTCCGGCCCGCGCGTCACCCACCTACCCCCCAGTTACCTGCGGGACCCCATCAACCTGCGGGCTCGTCGCTGGAGGCTTGCCCGGCACAGAGGTCGGTGTCCTCGAGCGGCCCATTCAGGGCGACTTGCGCGACTCAAGCCCTAGATGGCCCTCTTCGTCGCGTCGCCAGACCCCCAACCTGCGCGTATCGACGACCGATCGCCAGCTAGCCAGGGGTCACGTCGCCGTCCTGGCGAGTCGTGGTCGTGGTCGCGGCGCTGGAGGCGCGCTTCGTGCAAACGCGGGAACAAGCGTCTTCCGGAGCATCTCCATGGAGGTGTAGGACGGAGCCGTGCGCATCCGAACGATGTCGGCGCTTCTCGGGGCGACCGTGACACTGCTCGCACCGGTGACACCAGCTCAAGCCGCCCCGGTGGTGATCTCGCAGGTCGACATCACGGTGCAGCTTGACGTCGTGCAGCCCGCTGACTGCGTCGGGGGAACCGAACATCTCGTCGGTCCTGAACGGGTGTTTGGGCAGGTGGTGGAGCACCCGGATGGCAGCTCCAGCTTCGTCGGCAACCTGACGGACGACCTGACGGTCGAGTTCTCCAACGGCTGGACGGGCGTCTTCACGACCAAGGAGCACTTCGCGCTCAACACTGTCGCCGGCGGGAATCAGGTCCAGACCAACGTCCACCAGGACACGACGCACGTGCGTGACCAGAACGGAGTGCCTGTCGGCGTCATTTCGTTCCGGGTCGTGGAGCACTTCACCTTTGCCAACGGCGAATTCCGCACCGACGTGGTCCAGGCCCGGCTCACCTGCGACATCTGACACCCCCGGTCAATCGCGTTCCTTGGCTCTGGCGCAGGAGACACCGCCTCCCCGGACCCAAGACGATGGGTTGGCTTCGTCGTTGGTCAGGCAAGGCTGGAGGGGTCGTCGCGACAACGACCCTTGGAGCCGTCACCAAGATCCTCCTGGAGCAGGGGTTGCCCCTCTGAGGCCAACCTCGAGTGTCCCCACTTGCTCCCCGGTCTTGTTGCCAACAGGGGTGACCCTCGATGACGCGCCAGCCGAGACCTCCGAGGCAGGGGGCAGCCGATGATGCCGAGTGATCGGCTCTGATCCCGGCGCTCGAACTCAGCGGGTTCGGGGTTCAAGTCCCTGATGGCGCACCAGGTCCGCGAAGCGGCTCCGTCCTCCGGGACGGAGCCGCTTCGTCATCTCCGGGCTCCGACCTCCGGCTCACCCTGGGCCACGGCTCGCCTGTCCGCCGGCGGCTGCACCCCGGTGGGACCTCGCCCGCCGGCGCGGCGCAGGCTGGGGTGGTGGCGAACCTGATCGGCCTCCGGCCGCGACGACCGGGCAGTGACGACGACGGCGGCGCGCAGGACCGGCTGACCGGCCCGCTGCACGCGGTCGAGGGCGCGGCCGGCCGCGTGGCCGCCGAGCAGCACACCGACGTCCAGGCGCTGTGCGGGGAGTGGGTGCAGGTGGTGCCGGTCGAGGACGTGCCCGACGACGCGGGGCTCTGCCCGGCCTGCCAGTACGGCAGCTGAGGCGGCCCGGTGGCCGTGTTCTCGACCACCGGGCCTGGGGAAGCCGACCGCCGGCACCCGGCTGCCCCTGTCCGGCGTTCTGCCCTCGGCGTGCGCCGCCGAACCCGGATCGGGCCGATCCGTCAGCGCAACCCCGAGTTGCGCAGGTCGAAGACACCGGTGCGGACGAGCTGGTCGGCGACCTCGCGGACCTTGGTGTTGGTGCGCATCGAAGCCGAGGCCAGCGCCTGGAAAGCCTGGTCGGCACTCAGCTTGTAGCGCTCCATGAGGATGCCCTTGGCCTGGTCGATGACCGCGCGCGACTCCAGCGCGATCTGCAGGTTGTCGGCCATCTCCCGCGCGCTCTGGTAGGCGTGCGCGTTCCCCAGCGCCGCGCCGGCGTAGGGGGCGAAGCGGGTGGCGACCCAGCGCGACTCCTCGTCGAAGGCGCGCGCCTCCCGGGCGTAGATGTTGAGCGCGCCGGCCACGTTCTCCGCGATCGGCAGCGGCACCGACAGCGAGCTGAGGTTGCCCCGCTCGGCCGCGACCCGGCTGTACTCCGGCCACCGCGTCTCGGTCCGGGTGTCCGGGATCTCGGTCAGCTCCCCCGTGCGCGCCGCGTGCAGGCAGGGGCCGTAGCCCTTGTCGAACTGCGTCTCGTCCAGCTGCAGGGCCATCTCCCCGGTGAACACCGGCGTCAGCGCCCGGTCGTTGGCCAGCAGGCAGATCGACGTCTCCGGGTCACCCGGGAGTACCGACTTGGCCAGGTCCGACACGGTCTGCAGCACCGCCTGCATGGACTGGTCGCGCAGGTTCATGGCGCCCAGCCGCTCCAGCGCCGCGAGGGCCTGGGCGGGAAGGGGGCTGCCACTGTCGGGCACGGCGTCAACTCCGGTCACACGAACACCGGAGGTCGCAACCCCCGGAGAGGGCCCCACCCTGGGGCCCCGCTCGCATGCACGCCGATTTATGACGCACGCTGGCGCAGCGCGAACTGCACCTCCCCGCAGCTTACTGCTGCCCGGGCAGCGGCAAGCGCACGCCGTCGCCCGACCGGGACCGGTGGCGCCGACGGACGGGGTCGGCCGACTATGCTCTCCGGCACCAGCGCGTCACACAGCCGGCGTGCGGTACCGGGGTCCACCGACCCCACCTCGCGCCGAGCCCTCGAGAAGCCGGGGTTCCCTCGGACTCCGCCGGCACAGGAACTGTCCGGTGCCACCTGATGCCGGAGAACGACCGTGACACGCCCCCACCCCGACGTCGACCCGCTGGTCCAGCTCGCCTTCGACGAGCTGGGCCGGATGTCCTTCGCCGAGCACTCGCTGGAGTCGGTGCTGCAGAAGGTCACCGACCTGGCCGCCCGGGTGCTGCCCGGCGAGGCGGTCACCTCGGTGACGATCGTCAGCGACGGCCACTCCTCCACCGTGGCCTCCAGCGGCCCGCTGGCGCTCGAGCTCGACCGGGTGCAGTACGCCCAGGACGACGGGCCGTGCCTCGAGGCCGCGACCACCGGCCGGGTCGTGGAGCTGCTGGACACCGCCGCCGACCGGCGCTGGGGGGACTTCCCCCGGACGGCCGCCGAGCGCGGCTGCCGCGCCGTCCTGTCGTTCCCGCTCCCCCCGCAGGAGCTGATCACCGGCGGGCTCAACGTCTACGCCCGTACCGCCCAGCCCCTCGACGAGCGGACCCGGGACCTGGCGGCCCGCTTCGCCGCCTACGCCGTCGTCCCGGTGTCGAACATGTACCTCTACACCAGCGCCGTCGAACGGGCCGAGCACCTGCGGGCCGCACTGGACTCCCGGGCCGTGATCGACCAGGCCAAGGGCATCCTGATGGAGCGCTTCAAGCTCAGCGCCGACCAGGCCTTCTCCGTCCTGGCGCAGGTCTCGATGGAGCGCAACACCAAGGTGCGCGACATCGCCGCCCGTTTCGTCGAGACCGGCGAGCTGCGCCCCGGGTGACCGGTCCGCGCGCGGCGCGGCAGGATCGCGGCATGGCGCAGCGCAGCGAGTCCGGTCTGGTCACCGAGACCCGGGGGCACGTGCGCGTGCTCACCCTGGACCGGCCCGAGCGCCGCAACGCGCTGTCCGGTGCGCTGCAGGCCGACCTGGTGGCCGAGCTGCTGGACTGCGCCGCCGACGGCGGGGTCCGTGCCGTCGTGCTCACCGGGAACGGGCCGGCCTTCTGCGCCGGCTTCGACCTCAAGGAGATCCGCGAGCTCGACCAGCGCGGCGAGGCGTTCCGGCCACCGATGAACCGGCCCGGGCGCAACCTCTTCGAGGTGCTCACCGAGACCTACGTGCCGGTGATCGCCGCGCTCACCGGGCACGCCGTGGCCGGCGGCTTCGAGCTGGCGCTCGCCTGCGACATCCGCATCGCCGCACCCGGGATCATGCTCGGTCTGCCCGAGGCGACCATCGGCATGGGCGCCAACTACGGCTCCGTGGTGCTGCCCAAGCGGCTCCCGACCGGCATCGCCCTGGAGATGCTCTTCACCGGCGACCCGCTGAGCAGCGAGGACGCCGCCCGCTGGGGACTGGTGAACCGCGTCGTCCCGGCCGAGGAGGTGCTGCCCGAGGCGCTGGCGCTGGCGCAGCGGATCGCCGCGAACGCCCCGCTGTCGGTGCGCCGGATGAAGGAGACCGCCCTCAAGGGGCTGGAGCTGCCGCTGGCCACCGCGCTCCGGCTCGACGTCGGGCCCAACCCCTACCTGAGCGAGGACCGCAAGGAGGGCATCGCCGCACGCCTGGAGAAGCGACCGCCCCGCTGGTCGGGCCGGTGAGGGAGAGTGAGGAGGTGAGCGCACCCTCCGAGTCCCCCGCCGACGCCGGCGTCCGGCTGGCCCAGGAGCACCTGCGGTTGGTCGAGGCCGGCCGCCCCGACGACGCCGCGGCGCTGCTCGCCGGGCTGACCGACCCCCGTGAGCTGGTCTTCGCCGGGGCCGGGTTCACCGTGCTGGCCCGCCGCACCGGCCGCACCCTGCCCACCGCGATGCGCGCCCAGGCGAGTACCCGGCAGATCCGGCTCGCTCAGCTGCGGGACGCCAACCGGCGGGACGTCGAGGGCCTGCGCACCTGGCTGCGCGAGGCCGCCGAGGAGCTGGTCACGGTGACCCGGCTGGCGGAGGCGGCACGGCTGCGGCTGGGTTCCCCGTCGTCCGCGGGAGCGCCCGGGGCAGGCTGACCGCCAGCGGCAGGACGGCGACCAGCAGGACGGCGACGAGCACGTAGGTGACCGGCAGCCCCAGCTGGGCGGCGACCGCGCCGACGGCCAGCGCGCCGATCGCCGTCCCGCTGTCGTAGCAGGCGTTCCAGACGGCGCTCGCGGTCGCGGTCTGCGCCTCACCGGCACGGGCGAGGGCGAGCACCAGGGTCAGGTTCTGCACCGCTCCGTAGGCGATGCCCACGGTGAGCGCGCCGGTGAGCACCGCGGTCGCGCCGCCGGCGCCGTCGGTGCGCAGCCCCAGGGCCACCAGCAGCATGCCGACGATGCCGACGGTCAGCGTGCCCGGCAGCAGCAGCCGGGCACCCATCCGGTCGGCGAGCACCCCGGCGCCCCAGCGGCACAGCGCGGTGCTCACCCCGAACACCAGCAGCGCCCCGGCGGCCAGTGCGCCGTCCGGGCGCTCGATCGGCAGGAACGTCAGCAGCCCGCCGCCGGCGAGGGTGACCACCAGCAGCACCAGCGAGGGCAGCGCGGCGGCCCGGACGGCGGCGCGGGAGCTCCCTGCCTGCCCCGGCTCCGGTGCCGCCGGCGGGCCGATCGCCCGCATCAGCCCCGGGACGAACACCAGCGCCAGCACCGGCGCCGCCGCCAGTCCGGCGACCAGCGGGAAGTGCCCGGCCAGGGTCAGCGCCGTCCCGCCCGGGACCGCGGCGAGCGTGGGCAGCGAGATGGCCAGGCCGTAGATGCCGATCGACTCACCCCGCCGCTCGGCGGGCACGGCCTGCGCGGCGATCGTCGAGCCGAGCACGGTCAGCACCGCGAAGCCGATCCCGCGCAGGACCGAGACGACGGCGAACCAGCGGACGTCGTCGGCGAGCAGGTACAGCGGCGAGGGCACCCCCATCGCCACCAGCCCGACCACCAGCACCGGACCGGTGCCCAGCCGGGCGACCAGCGCGGGCACCGCCGCCTGGGCCAGCACCGTCGCGACGAGGAAGACCGTCGTCACCGAGCCGGCGGCGGTGAGCCCGCTACCGAGCTCGGCGGCGTACGCGGGCAGCGCCGACAGCAGCAGCGAGTAGCTGAGGAAGCCCAGCACGTTCAGCGCGAACAGCGAGCGGACGGCGGGCAGCCGCCACAGCGACTCCCGACGCTGCACCGTCGTCACGGGGCCTGGTCCTCCGATCCGCCAGCGGCGACCCCTACGGTCAGCCCATGGACTCTCCGCCCAGCATCCCGGCGACCACCTCCATCGTCGTCATGGGGGTCACCGGATCCGGCAAGACGAGCGCCGCGCAGGAGCTCACCCGGCAGCTGGGCTGGGAGTACATCGAGGGCGACGACCTGCACCCGGAGGCCAACGTCGCGAAGATGGCCGGCGGCACCCCGCTGGACGACGAGGACCGCTGGCCGTGGCTGCGCCGGATCGCCGAGGTGGTCGGCGAGCACGAGGCGGCCGGGATCTCGCTGGTCATCACCTGCTCCGCGCTCAAGCGCAGCTACCGCGACCTGCTCCGCGACGGGCACCCCTCGGTCTGGTTCGCCCACGTGGACGTGACCCGGGAGGTGCTGGCCGAGCGGCTGGCGAAGCGGCAGGGGCACTTCATGCCGCCGTCCCTGCTGGACAGCCAGCTGGCCACCCTGGAGCGGCTGGGCGAGGACGAGCCGGGCGGCGTGATCGCCGGTGACGCCCCCCTCGACCAGACCGTCGCCGAGGTCCTCCGCGACCTCAGGAAAGAACGCCAGCTCTGAGTGGAGTGCCAGCGCTCGGAAAGTGATGCGCTGGCACTCCACTCACCCCATGTACGGGTAGCGGTGGTCGGTCGCCGGGGCGAAGGTCTCCTTGATCGACCGGGTGCTGGTCCAGCGCTGCAGGTTCTGCGGCGCACCCGCCTTGTCGTTCGTGCCCGACGCGCGGCCGCCGCCGAAGGGCTGCTGGCCGACGACGGCGCCGGTCGGCTTGTCGTTGACGTAGAAGTTGCCGGCGGCGTGGCGGAGAAAGCGCTGGGCGTGCGCGATCGCCGTCCGGTCCTGGGCGATGACGGAGCCGGTGAGGGCGTAGGGCGCCACCGACTCCATCTGCGCCAGCACGGTGTCGTAGTCGGCGTCGTCGTAGACGTGCACGGCGAGGACCGGGCCGAAGTACTCGGTGGTGAACACCTCGTGCTCCGGGTCGGTGCCCTCGATGACGGTCGGCCGGACGAAGAAGCCCTCGCTGTCGTCGGCGGTGCCTCCGGCGACGACGGTCAGCGCGTCGTCGCCCTGCGCGGCGTCCAGCACCTTGGACAGCTTGCTGAACGACCGGCCGTCGATGACCGCGCCCATGAAGTTCGAGAAGTCCGAGACGTCGCCCATCGGCAGCTCCTCGACGGTGCCGATCAGGTCGTCGCGGACCTTGCCCCACACGCTGCGCGGGACGTAGGCCCGGGAGGCCGCCGAGCACTTCTGCCCCTGGTACTCGAAGGCGCCGCGGATCATCGCGGTGCGCAGCACGTCCGGGTCGGCCGAGGGGTGGGCGACGATGAAGTCCTTGCCACCGGTCTCGCCGACGATCCGCGGGTAGCCGCGGTAGTTGGCGATGTTCTCCCCCACGGTGCGCCACAGGTGCTGGAAGACCGGCGTCGAGCCGGTGAAGTGGATGCCGGCGAGGTCCCGGTCGGCGAGCACCACGTCGGAGACGGCGATCCCGTCGCCGGGCAGCATGTTGATCACGCCCGGCGGGAGCCCGGCGGCCTCGAGCAGCCGCATCGTCAGGTGCGCGGCCAGCTGCTGGGTCGGCGCGGGCTTCCAGACGACGGTGTTGCCCATCAGCGCCGGCGCGCTGGGCAGGTTGCCGGCGATTGCGGTGAAGTTGAAGGGCGTGACCGCGTAGACGAAGCCCTCGAGCGGGCGGTGGTCCACCCGGTTCCACACCCCGGGGCCGGACACCGGCTGCTCGGCGAGGATGCCGCGGGCGAAGTGGACGTTGTAGCGCCAGAAGTCGATCAGCTCGCAGGCAGCGTCGATCTCGGCCTGGTAGGCGGTCTTGCTCTGGCCGAGCATCGTGGCGGCGTTCAGCGTCTGCCGCCACGGGCCGGCCAGCAGGTCGGCGGCCTTGAGGAACACCGCGGCCCGGTCGTCGAAGGTGAGCTCGGACCAGCCGGGGGCGGCCTGCTTGGCGCACCGGACGGCCTCCTCGGCGTCGGCCGCGGTGGCCGCGGCCGAGGTGCCGAGCACCTGGGCGTGCCGGTGCGGGGCGACGACGTCGAACGCCGCGCCGCGGGCCATCCGCTGCTGCCCGCCGATCGTGGCGGTGAGCTCGACCGGGTCGCCGGCGAGCTCGGTGAGCCGCTGCTGCAGCTCCGCCCGCTCCGGTGAGCCGGGGGCGTAGTCCTTGACGGTCTCGTTGCGCGGCGCGGGGACCTGGGTGACGGCGTCCAGCATGGGTGCTCCTCAGCGGTGAACGGTCCGCCAAGAGCACGCTCTTGGCGAAGGTGGAGGCCGCCAAAAGCACGCTTTTGGCGGGGAGGGACTCAGGACTTGGTGGCGAGGGAGCGCAGGAAGAACTGCAGGTTGGCGGGGCGCTCGGCCAGCCGGCGCATGAAGTAGCCGTACCAGTCGGCGCCGTAGGGCACGTAGGCGCGGACGGTGTGGCCGGCGCGCGCCAGCCGGACCTGCTCGTCGGGGCGGATCCCGTAGAGCAGCTGGAACTCGTAGCTGTCCGGGGTGCGGCCGGTCTCGGCGACCAGGGACAGCAGCCGCTCGATCATCGCCGGGTCGTGGGTGCCGGCCATCGGGTAGCCCCCACCCCGGACGAGGAGCTCCAGGCAGCGGGCGTAGGCGGCGTCGACGTCGGCCTTGTCCTGGTGCGCCACGCCGGCCGGCTCGCGGTAGGCGCCCTTGACCAGCCGCACCCGCGATCCCGGGACGGCGAGGGCCCGGGCGTCGTCCTCGGTGCGGTGCAGCATCGCCTGCAGCACCGCGCCGGTGCCCGGGTGGTCCCGGCGCAGCTCGGCGAGGACGGCGAGGGTCGAGTCGACCGTCGCGGAGTCCTCCATGTCGAGGGTGACCGTGGTGCCCATCGCCGTCGCCGCCTCGACCACCGGGCGCACCAGCTCCAGCGCGATGTCGTGGCCGCCGACCGGCAGCGCCTGGCCGAACGCCGACAGCTTCACCGACACCTCGGCGCGCCGACCCAGCTGCAGCGGCGCGAGGCCGTCGAGCAGCGCCAGGTAGGCGTCGCGGCTCCGCTGGGCCTCGCTGCGGTCGGTGACGTCCTCGCCCAGGTGGTCCAGCGTCACGGCGAGGCCGTCCGCGGCCAGCGCGCGGACCGCGGTCATCGCCTCGGGCAGGGTCTCCCCCGCGACGAAGCGGTCGACCACCCGCCGGGTGACCGGCGTCCCGGTGACCACCCGGCGGAGGGCGGGGCGGCGGGAGGCGGCGAGCAGAGCCTTCTGGGTGAGCACGGGCACCTCCGGGGCGGGGCTTCCTGGACCTCGAACGCTACGGACGACGACCTCCGCCGCACCAGGGACAGATGTCCGGACTCGCCGTGGCAGCCTCGTACGATCGTCTGAACGGCGGAGGGGACCCGGTGCGCGACGACCTGCAGGACCTGGTGGACGAGGTCTCCCGGGTGCTGGCCGCCCCGGCGACGCTGGAGGACCGCGAGTTCACCCTGCTCGCCTTCTGCGCCCACGACGGCACCGGCCCGGCCACCCCGGGCGCGACGATGGACGCCGTCCGCGCCCGCTCGATCCTCGGCCGCAGCTCCACCCCGGAGGTGCGGGCCTGGTTCGAGAGCCACGGCATCACCACCGCCACCGCCCCGGTGCGGGTGCCGGCCGACCCCGCCGCCGGCATCCTCACCCGGCTCTGCGTCCCGGTGCGCGCCGACGGCCGCCTGCACGGCTGGCTGTGGCTGCTCGACGAGGGCCGCACCGACGTCGGCGACCCGACGGCCCCGGGGCTGTCCGAGGCCGTCCTCCTCGCCGACGAGGCGGGCCGGCTGCTGGCCGAGGGGCGCCCCGGTGCCGACGACCTGTCCGCCGCGCTGCGCGCCGTGCTCACCGGCCCCGCCCCCCAGCGCGCGGCCCGGTCGCTGGCCGATGCGCTGGGCCCGGCCAGCGCGGTGACCCTGGTGGCGCTGCTCCCCGCCGCTCCCGGGCTGCCTGCCGGCTGGACCCCGCCCGGTGCGGGTGCGGTCTCCGCGGTGCTCGCCGGCGGCGCGGAGGTGGCGGTGCTGCTGCCGCTGCCCGGCGACGGCGACCCACGGCCGGCCGGTGCGCTCAGCAGCGCTGCGCTCGGCGGCCTGCCGCCGGGGAGCACCGCCGGGGTGGCTGCGGCCCGGGTCGGCTGCGGGGACCTCCCGGCGCAGTGGCACGAGGCCCGCACCGCGGCCCGGGTGGCGGGGATCGACCCACGGCTGGCGCCGGCGGCGTCCTGGCCGGAGCTCGGCGCCTGGCGGCAGGTCGCCGCGGTCGGCGGCCCGGACCCCTCGCTGACCGCCCTGCTCGCCGACCCCGTGCTCAGCCGGACGGCGGAGGTGTGGCTGGACTGCGCCGGCAGCCCGCAGCGCGCCGCGACCGCGCTGTGCATCCACCGGCAGACGCTGTACTACCGGCTGGGCCGCATCCAGGAGCTCACCGGCCTGGACCTCGCCGACGGCGGCGACCGGCTGCTGCTCCACCTGGGGGTGCGTGCGGCGCGGCTCACGTCCGCGCCCCGCCGGGGCGAGGGCTCCGACCCCGACCGTGACCTAAGCTCATGACCACAGCTGCACGTGCGTCCCGGTCGGGGGACCGCGCCACCGATGACGGGACCGGGGTGCCAGAAGACGACGTCCTGCGCCGCCTGCGCACGGAGACCGCGACCGAGCACCAGGCGGTCGAGGACACCCTGGACCTGCTCTCGGCCGACCTGACCCGGGACCGCCTGGTCGACGTGCTCACCCGGATGCACGGCTTCTGGCGGGCCGCCGAGTCCGGGCTGGACGACTGGGCCACCGCCGAACCGGCCGATGCCCTCGCGGTCGGGTGGGAGGGCCGTCGCCGGTCCCACCTGTTCGCCGCCGACCTGACCGCGCTCGGCGCCGGCCCGGCCGACGTCGCACCCGAGCTGCCCGAGGTGACCGGCACCGACGCGGCGCTGGGCCGGCTGTACGTGCTGGAGGGCTCCTCGCTCGGGGGCGTGTTCATCGACCGGCACCTGGCCACGCTCCCCCAGCTGGCCGTCGCCGGGCGGCTGACCAGCTTCTCGCCCTACGGTGAGCGGACCGGCGCCATGTGGCACGCCTTCCGCACGGTGACCCGCGCCCGGGTCGCCGCCGGTGGGGACGCCGGCCGGCTCATCCGTGCCGCCCGGCAGACCTTCGGTGCGCTCGCCTCGTGGTGCGGTGCGCCGCTCCCCGTCGAGCACCGGCGGCCCTCCTCCGCGATCGGGGCCCAGGCATGACCGACCAACTGCAGACCGGCGCCTGGCTGGCACCCGGCGAGCCGGTCGACCTGACCAACTGCGAGCGGGAGCCGATCCACGTCCCCGGCAGCATCCAGCCCCGGGGGGTGCTGCTCGCGGTCAGCGAACCGGACATGGTCGTCCGTCAGGTCTCCCGCAACCTCGCCGACGTGGTCGGCACGGCCTGGGACGACGCCCTGGGCCGGCCGCTGGGCGAGGTGGTCGGCACCGTGCCCGCCCAGGCGATCGCCCGGTCGGCCAGCGCGTTCGGCGACCTGCGCGAGCGCAACCCCATCGAGCTGATCCTCGACTGCGACGGCAGCCCGTGCCCGGTGGACGCGATCCTGCACCGGGTCGCGCAGGGCGCGGCCCCGGTCGGCGACCAGCCGGTCGTCAGCACCCTGGTGGTCGAGCTGGAGTCGGCGTTCGGCCCGCGGCCGTTCTCGTTCCCGAACACCTACCAGGCGGTGCGCGGGACGATCGCCGAGCTGAACCGGGCCGGCTCGCTGCAGGAGCTCTACGACATCACCGCCGAGGCGGTGCGCACGCTCACCGGGTTCGACCGGGTGATGGTCTACCGCTACGACGCCGACTACAACGGGGAGGTCGTCGCCGAGGCCAAGCTGCCGGAGCTGAACTCCTTCCTCGGGCTGCACTACCCGGCCTCGGACATCCCGGCACAGGCCCGGGCGCTGTACGAGAAGAACTGGATCCGGCTCATCTCCGACGTTCGCTACACGCCCTCGCGGCTGGAACCGGTCGACCTGCCCACCACCGGGCAACCGCTGGACCTGACCTACTCGACCCTGCGCAGCGTCTCCCCCATCCACTGCGAGTACCTGCAGAACATGGGCGTGGGCGCGTCGATGTCGATCTCGCTGCTGCGCGAGGACAAGCTGTGGGGCCTCATCGCCTGCCACCACTACTCCGGGCCGCACGCCCCGCCGTACGCGACCCGGACAGCCGCGGAGTTCCTCGGCTCGACGCTGTCGCTGCGGCTGGTGGACCGGACCGAGGACGAGGAGCACCGCCGCGCACTGCGGGTCCGCTCCACGATGGCCTGGCTGACCGCCGCCGCGCTGGACGAGGACCGGCCGCTGGCCGAGACGGTGCTGGGCCGGCCCGGGCTGCTGGACGTGGTGCCGGCGGACTCCGTGGTGGTCAGCCTGCAGGGCTCGACCGGTGGCGCCGGGGTGCCGCTGACGGCGGAGGTCACCAGCGCGCTCGCCTCCTGGGCCGGGCACCAGGGCGGGGACGTGGTGAGCACCGACCGGCTGCCGCTGGTCGCGCCGGCCCTCGGTGTCCCCGGGGAGGTCGCCTGCGGTGTGCTGGCACTGCCGCTGCCCGAGGGCCAGTACGTCATCTGGACCCGCGTGGAGAGGGTCCACGCGGTCGACTGGGGCGGCGACCCGCACAACAAGGCGATCGCCGAGCGCGAGGGCGACTCGATCCGGTTGTCGCCGCGGAAGTCCTTCGACCGCTGGCGGGAGACGGTCCGCAACCAGGCCGAGCCGTGGACGGCGGCCGAGCTCGGCGAGGCCGGTGAGCTGCGCACCCACCTGCTGGAGGCGCTGTACGCCCGGTCGCGGCGGGTCGCCCGGACGGCGCTCACCCTGCAGCGCAGCCTGCTGTCGGAGCCGCCGGACCCCGACCACCTGGACTTCGCTGTTCGGTACGTGCCGGCAGCCCGGGACTCGCAGGTCGGCGGTGACTGGTACGACGTCTTCCAGCAGCCCGACGGTGCGACCGTGCTGGTGATCGGCGACGTCGTCGGGCACGACACCGAGGCGGCGGCCTGCATGGGGCAGCTGCGCGGTCTGCTGCGCGGGATCACCTACGACAGCGCGGACAGCCCGGGCGGGGTGCTCACCCGGCTGGACCGGGCGATCGCGGGGCTGCAGCTGACCACGATGGCGTCGGTGCTGGTCGCCCGCCTGGAGCAGACCGACGAGGAGCGGGCCGCCGGGGTCACCCGGCTCCGCTGGTCCAACGCCGGGCACCTGCCGCCGGTGGTCGCCAGCCCCGACGGCACCATCTCCGTGCTCGGCGGTGCCCGACCGGACCTGCTGCTGGGCGTCGACGCCGCAGCACCGCGTCAGGACCACGTGCTCACCGTCCCGCGCGGCTCGACGGTGCTGCTCTACACCGACGGGCTCGTCGAGCGCCGCGACCAGCTCTTCGACGACGGGATCGAGCAGCTGCGCGCGGACTTCGGCGAGCTCTGGCAGGAGCCGGTCGCCCGGTTGGTCGATCAGCTCCTCGCCCGGCTGGTGCCCGGCGGCGCCGACGACGACGTCGCCGTGGTGGCCGTGCGGCTCAAGCCCCAGGACCGTCCCGCCTGACTCAGCGGTCGGTGAACTCCGGGTCCAGCCCGTCCCCGGCCTGCCCGTCACCGCCGGTGGCGGCCGGCAGCGGTGCGTCGTCCCCGGCGGCCGCGGCCATCTCCGGGCCGTCCTCGACGGCCGGCTCGCCGGACCCGTCGGCGGACTTCCTCAGCTCCTTGAGCAGCTTGCGCTCGTCCTTCGCCAGCGGCCGGGTGTCCGGGTGGCCGGGCTCGCCCTCGTCGTTGCCGGTGGCCATCGCGGTGTCGGGGATCTCGCTGCTCTCGCTCATGCCCCTGTCCTACCTGCGGGGTGCGGCGCTGAACCGTCAGGCCGCGGCCGCGGCGTCGCCGAGCGTCCGCAGCAGCTCGTGGACGGCGCGCGGGCCGGCCCGGTTGGCTCCGATGGTGCTCGCCGACGGGCCGTAGCCGACCAGGTGCAGCCGGGGCTCGGCGACGACCCGGGTGCCGTCCACCGCGATCCCGCCACCGGGGCCGCGCAGGTGCAGCGGCGCCAGGTGGTCCAGCGCGGCACGGAATCCGGTGGCCCAGAGGACGACGTCGGCGGCGACCGACCGCCCGTCGTCCCAGGCAACCCCGTCGGCGGTGAGCCGGTCGAACACCGGCAGCCGGTCCAGCACCCCGCGGGCCCGGGCGGCGAGGACCGCGTCGGTCTCCACCAGCCCGGTCACCCCCACCACGCTGCCCGGCGGCAGCCCGGCGCGGACCCGCTGGTCGACGAGGGCGACCGCGGCCCGGCCGGCGTCCTCCCCGAAGCCGCTGGTGCGCCACACCGGTGGCCGCCGGGTCACCCACGTGGTCGTGGTGACCTCGCTGATCTCGATCAGCTGCTGCACCGCCGAGGTCCCGCCGCCGACGACGACCACGTGCCGGCCGCGGAACTCCTCGGCGCCGCGGTAGTCGGCAGCGTGCAGCTGGCGCCCGGCGAACGACCCGCGGCCGGGGTAGGCCGGCCAGAACGGTCGGGTCCAGGTGCCCGTGGCGTTGACCAGGCCGCGGGCCGTCCACCCGCCGTCGCTGGTGTCCACCCGGAAGCCGTCGTCGGTGGTGTGCACCGACCGGACGGCGACCGGGCGGTGCACCGGCAGGTCGAAGCGCCGCTCGTACTCGGCGAAGTACCCGGCGACGACCTCGCTGGCCGGGTCGGCCGGGTCGGCGTCGGGCAGCGGCAGGCCGGGCAGCGGGTGGACCCGGTGCGCAGCGTCCAGCCGCAGCGAGGGCCAGCGGTGCTGCCAGGCCCCGCCGGGGCCGGCGTTCCCGTCGAGCACCACGAAGTCGGCACCGGCCCGGTGCAGCGCGTACGCCGCCGACAGCCCGGCCTGACCAGCCCCGATCACCACGACGTCTGCCTGCACAGGCGGTCCAACGCCGCGTCGTCCCGGGCCATGCCCCGGGGGCCATGTTGGCCAACATGGCCCCCGGGGGGCTCAGGTGGCGACGGCGGCGATCAGCCGGGGGCGCAGCGCTCCGGAGCCCAGCAGCCGGCCGACCCGGCGCGACTGCTCCTCGGCCTCGGCCCAGGCCGGGTCGCCGCCGTGCCGGCGCTCGACCTCCGCGTCGACGGCGTCGGCCCGCGCCTTCCACTCCTCCGGGCTGTCGGCCAGGTCGGCGTCAGCGGCGTCGGTGACCCGGAACCCGGCCTCGGCCAGCAGGCGGTCCACCTCGGCCGACGTCGGGAAGCTGTTGCCCTCCGGCAGCGGCGGTGGGAGCGGCTCGTCGGCGACGAAGACCAGCAGGCCCAGCCGGCCGCCGTCGACGAGCACCCGGCGCAGCTCACCGACCAGGGCCGCCTTCTCCTCGGTGGTGCACAGCACGCCGAGGCACCACGCGGCGTCGAACACGTCGTCGGGGAAGGGCAGGCCCTGGCTCAGCGCGACCACCGACGGCAGCCCGAACAGCGTCCGGCCGGCGTGCACCGCCGGGGCCATCGGCTCGGCGCAGACCGGCCGCACCCCGCGCTCGGCGGCCAGCCACCCGGCGGGGCCACCCACCCCGGCACCGGAGTCGAGCACCCTGTCCCCCGGCCGGACGGCGAGGGCGTCGGCCAGCCAGCGCAGCGCCCCCTCGCTCCCGCTGCCCCGGCAGCCGGCCGGGACGGCGTGCTCGGGGCCCAGCGCGAGCACCGCCTCCTCCGTCCAGCCGGCGACCGTGCCGAACTCGGACTCCATCGCCTCGCTCGCGAGCTCGCTCACCCGACGCCCTCCCGGATCCTCGTGGCCACCTCGGCCTTGACCGCTGCCGCCGTCTCCTCGCCGTGCGCGGACGCCAGGCCCGACAGGTTCACCCCGACCACCCCCGGCACCGCGAGCAGCGCCCGTGCCTCGGCGACCGCCGCGTCGATGCCGGCCTCGACCGTGTCCGGGGCGCCGAGCACCCGCTCGACCTGGTCGTCGTCCAGGTGCAGGCCCGGGAAGCGCTGCAGCACCCGCGCGGACCGCTCGTCGGTGTACACGGCGACCGCCGCGACGAACGGCAGCGTCGCCCCGGCGACACGCGCCGCGGCGAGGAACTCCGCCAGCCGGGCCGCGCTGCCGACGTGGTTGAGCACGCAGAGCTGGGCGCCGGCGCGCTGCTTCTCGGCGACCCGGTCCGGCCGCTGCGGCACTGGTGGTGCATCCGGTGACTCCGGCACCGCCGCGGACAGCCCGGCCGCGGTCGCCAGCGCGGTCAGCCGGGTGCCGTCCAGGTCGAACACCGACGTCACCTCCGGGCGCACCCCGGGCCGCCGGCCGTCGCCGGTCACGCACAGCACGCCGTCGACGCCGAGCCCGGCGAGCCCGGCGAGCTCCTGCTCGAGGACCAGGCGGTTGCGGTCCCGGCAGGCCAGCGTCGTCCACGGCCGGCCGCCGGCGGCGAGCACCTGCTGCGCCATCAGGGTGGGCGGCAGGTCGGGCCGGCCCTGGTGCTCCCCGACGAGCAGGCCGTCGCTGACCGGGGCCAGGGTGCGCACCACCGAGCGCACCGACGCCGGGTCGAAGGGCGCCACGGTGAGGTCGGTGAGCACGACGGGACGGGTCCGGGCGCGCTCCAGCAGCCCACCGGGCCGGGGCGCGGGTGCCGCGGGGGTGGGACCGCTCCAGCGGGGCAGCGGTGGGGCCAGGAAGACGCAGGCGTGCTCGGCGACCTCGCACCGGCCGTCGTCCCGGACGCCGCCGCAGGGCCCGAACACCATCCGCTTCGGGCAGCCCCCGCGCACGCCCTCCGGGGTCGTCGCATCGGGCGCGGGCGCGGTCACCTGCTGTCGCTGTCCCGGCTCCGGACCCGCGAAACGCCGGGCGGCGCGCCGGGTGCGGATGTGACGTGGGTGACTCATGTGTCCCAACCGTGCTGTGCGGGCACAGTTCCAGGTGTCGAAGCAACCGACACAGACGGGGAGGTCCGTGGTGCAGCCGAGCCAGGACCAACAGGAGTACCGGCACGTCGGCTACGTGATGGACGACCACGAGGACGTCACCACCCTGGTGGGGCCGTTCCTGCAGGGCGCGCTCGCCGCGGGGGAACCGGTGGTGATCGCCTGCCCCGACCAGCTGGCCGCCGCCCTCGCCGCCGCGCTGAGCAGCGACCGGCACGTCCACGTCGTCCCGGCCGAACCGCGGGACCACCGTCCGCCGTACGCGCTCGCCGAGCTGGCCGAGCTGGTCGACCGCGACCTGCCCGGCGATGGTCGTCGTCTGCACCTGGTCACCGGTCCCGGTCGCCAGGACGACGTCTCGTCGTGGCTGCAGACCGAGGCGCTGCTCAACCACGTGCTCGCGGCGCGACCGGTCGACCACCTCTGCCTGATGTCCGCCGGCACGGCCGCGGACACCGCCGCGGCCGCCCGGGCGACCCACCCGTGGCTGCTGACCGCCGAGGGCCTGGTGCCCAGCCCGGGTTACCGCGCACCCGCGGACCTGGTCCGGGAGGTGCAGCAGGCCGGGGTGCCCGACCCGCTCGAGGCCACCGAGCCCACGCTGGCCCTGGTCGACCTCGAGGACATGCGGGTGCTGCGCCGGGCGCTGAACCGCGTGCTGGCCGAGAGCGCGCTGTCCCCCGACGCCGCGCAGGACTTCGTGCTGGCCATCGACGAGGTGACCGCCAACGCCGCCGAGCACGGGATCCCGCCGGTCGACGTGCGGCTGTGGTGCACCCCGGAGCGGCTGCTGTGCGCGATCACCGACCACGGCACGTGCTTCGACGACCCGCTGGTCGGCTACGGCCCCGCCCACGGGGACATGGCCGTCGGCGGGATGGGGCTGTGGCTCGCCCGCCGCTCGGTCGACAGCCTGACCGCGTCCCCGGCCGACGGGTCCGGCGACGGCTGCACCGTCCGCCTGGTCGTCAACGCCTAACGGCCTCGCTGCAGGGGCCCGCCGCGAGCCTGCGAGTGGTGGGGGGCAGCGAGGTCCTTCAGCAAGCCGGCCGCCTCGATGAGGCGGGCCTGCTCGCGGCACCACGGGGACCAGTCGTCGTGCTGCTGGGTCTCCTGCCGGTCGCGGAAGGTGGCCCAGTCCAGCAGCTCCCACTCCCCGACCTCGGTCGGGTCGGGGTCCGGCGTGCCGGTGAACCGGCCCAGGTAGACCGGGCAGATCTCGTTCTCCACCACGCCGCGGAACTCCGCGCGGTACCGGTAGGAGGGGATCGCGGGCCGCAGGTCGGCCACGCCGAGCCCCAGCTCGTAGTCGGCCCGCCGGGCGATCGCCGCGGCGTCGTCCTCCCCGGGGGCGGGGTGCCCGCACACCGTGTTGGTCCACATGCCCGGGAACGTCGCCTTGTCCGCCGCCCGGCGGGTGACCAGCAGCCGGCCACCCTCGTCGAACAGGTAGGCGGAGAAGGCCCGGTGCAGCGGCGTCTCGCCGTGGTGGACCAGGGGCTTGGGCATCGCGCCGATCGCCGTCCCCTGCTCGTCGACCAGGACGATCAGCTCTGCCGTCGGAGATGCCACCACGCCCTCCATCGTCCCCGACGCACGCGCGACGTGCGCGGACGGGCCCGACCGCCGGGTGCGGGGGGCCGACGCACCGGGCAGTGTGGGGTGCATGGACAGCTTCTCCCGCGGCGACCTCGTCTTCGACGTCCGTGACTCCGGCCCGGCCGACGGAGACCCCGTCGTCCTGCTGCACGGCTTCCCGCAGGACTCCTCGGCGTTCGACCGGCTGAGCCCGGTGCTGCACTCGGCCGGGCTGCGCACCCTGGCCCCCGACCAGCGCGGCTACTGCCCCCGGGCCCGGCCGGAGGGCCGCTCGGCCTACGCCCTGCGCGAGGTGGTGGACGACGTCCTGGCCCTGCTGGACGCCGCCGGCCTGCAGAGCGCGCACGTCGTCGGGCACGACTGGGGTGGCATCGCGGCCTGGGCGCTGGCGGGCTGGCACCCGTGGCGGGTGCGCACGCTGACCGCGCTGTCCGTGCCGCACCCGGCCGCGATGAGCCAGGCGCTGGTGCACAGCGACCAGGCGCTGCGCTCGTCCTACATCGGGTTCTTCCAGCTGCCGGTCGTCCCCGAGGCCGTGCTGCTGGCCGGCGGCGGCGCCGCGCTGCGGCGGATGCTGCGCTCGGGCGGGCTGCCGCCGGACCTCGTCGACTCCTACGTCGCCCGGATGCAGCAGCCGGGTGCGCTGACCGCCGCGCTGAACTGGTACCGCGCGCTCCCCTACGGGGCTCGGACTCCGCTGGGCCGGGTCCGGGTGCCGACGCTGCACGTGTGGGGCGCCGGCGACGTCTTCCTGGGCCGCGCGGCGACCGAGGCGACCGCCGAGTTCGTCGACGCGCCCTACGCCCTGGAGGTCCTCGAGGACGTCGACCACTGGATCCCCGAGCTGGCCGCCGAGCGCACCGGGGAGCTGATCACCGCCCACGTCCGCAGCTCCTGATCGTCGGTGGGCGGCCCTACGGTGACCGGGTGGCCCTGGAGCTGACCCGAGCGGACGTGCTCGCCGCCCGCGTGCGCGCCCAGCAGCTGGACCGGACGGCGGGCACGCTCGCCGACACCGCCGTCCTCGACCTGGGGGTGCAGGACACCGGCGCGGACGCCGGCCGGTGGGCGCTGGCGGTCCGGGGCGTCGAGGACGCCGACCCCGCCGACCTCGCGCTGGTGTGGACGATCCGGGGCGCGCCGCACTTCTACCGGCGGGCCGACCTCCCGGGGGTGGCCGCGGCGACGGCGCCGTTCTCCGACGCCGATGCGGGGAAGCGGATCTTCGACGCGGCCCGGCCCCTCAAGGTCGCCGGCATCCCGAACCTGGCCGCGCTGGACACCGTCGCGGCGGCGATGCGGGAGGTGGTCACCGCCCCGACGGTCAAGGGCGAGATGTCCCGGCAGCTCACCGAACGGATGCCCGCGCCCTACCTCCGGTACTGCCGGCCGTGCGGCGCCACGCACCTGTACGAGCAGCCGTTCCGGCTCGCCGCGTTGCGCGCCGGGCTCGAGCTGCAGCCCGGCACCTCGCCGCCGGTGCTGCAGCCGATCCCCGGCTTCGCCCCTCCCGACGAGGTGCCGCCGCACCTGGACGTCGTCCACGGGTACCTGCGGATGCACGGCCCGGCCACGCCTCAGCAGGTCGCCGGCTACCTGGACGCCCCGGTTGCCGACGTACGGGCGCACTGGCCGGAGGACGTCGTCGAGGTGCGGGTGGAGGGCGAGCTCCGGTGGGCGCTGACCGGTGACGTGGACCGGCTGACGGCCGGCCCGGCACGCACCACCCGGCTGCTCGGCCCGTTCGACCCCTACCTGCAGACCCGCGACCGGTCGCTGCTGGTGCCCGACGAGGCGCGGGCCAAGGACCTGTGGCGCACCCTCGGCCGCCCCGGAGCTGTGCTCGTCGACGGGGAGGTCACCGGCACCTGGCGG
The DNA here is from genome assembly GCA_000620205.1 of Geodermatophilaceae bacterium URHA0031. GTDB lineage: Bacteria > Actinomycetota > Actinomycetes > Mycobacteriales > Geodermatophilaceae > Modestobacter. The sequence continues at coordinate 206,583 of JHVP01000006.1, forward strand.
CCGCGCAAGCGCGGTGCGCAGCTGACCGTGCAGGTCGAGGCGTGGTCCGCCGTCCCCCGCGCCGCGCTGGAGGAGCAGGCCGCCCGGCTGGCCGCCGTCCGGGGGAGCCGGCTGGCCGGCGTGGAGGTCAGCGGTTGAGCGGTGTGCGTGTCCGGGTAGCGGGTCTGCATGGCTGAGCTGACCAGCGGACTCCTCCCGGGCATGACCGTGGCCGTCACCGGCGCCAGCGGCAACGTGGGCACCGCGCTGCTGCGCGCCCTGGCCGACGCCGGCGCGGGCGAGGTGCGCGGGCTGGCCCGCCGCCGCCCGCCGGAGACCGAGCCCTACGCGGGCGTGCGCTGGTCCACCGCCGACCTGGGTTCCCCGGACAGCGAACCGGTGCTGGCCGAGTTCCTGGCCGGGGCCGACGCCGTCGTCCACCTGGCCTGGGCCCTGGTCCCCGACCGGCGGCCCGACGTGCTGCAGGCGGTGAACATCGAGGGCACCCGGCGGGTCCTCGCCGCGGCCGGGGCCGCCGGGGTGCCGCACGTGGTGCACATGTCCTCGATCGGCACCTACGCCGCCGGGCCGCAGGTGCACCCGGTCCGCGAGGACTGGCCCGCCACCGGCGTGCCCAGCTCGCAGTACAGCCGGCAGAAGGTCGAGTGCGAGCAGATGGTCGCCGCGTTCGACGCCGAGCACCCGACCACGACCGTCTCGGTGACCCGGCCCACCCTGGTGCTGCAGCCCGACGCGGCCAGCGAGATCGGCCGGTACTTCCTCGGGCCTCTGCTGTTCCCCGCGGCCCGGGCGGTGCCGGGGGCGGTGGCCAGGCTGCTCCCCCTGCCGCTGCCGGGCTCGCTGCACCTGGGCTTCGTGCACAGCGACGACGTCGCCGACGGGATCGCCCGGATCCTCGACCGGCAGGCGCCGGGGCCGTTCAACCTGTCCGCTCCGCCGGACCTGGACGCCGACGGGATCGCGCACGCGCTGGGGGTCCGCCGGGTCCCGGTGCCCACGGCCGTGCTGCGCACCGGGATGCAGGCCGCCTTCCTGGCCCACGTGCTGCAGATCGAGCCCGGCTGGCTGGACCTGGGCATCGGGGTGCCGCCGCTGGACACCACCCGGGCGCGCTCGCTGCTCGGCTGGCGGGCCACGCACAGCGGCGGTGACCTGCTGCGGGAGTTCGTCGCCGCACTGGGCAGCGGCTCCGGCCACACCGGTCCGCTGCTGCACCCGGGCACCGGCCCCGAGCACGCCCCCGCGTAGGAGCAGGACCCCCCGCACGTGAGGGGGTCGTCAGGTCCGGGGCATGCCGGCGGCGCGCAGCAGCGCGCCGCCGATGATCACCTTCTGCACCTCGCTCGTCCCCTCGTAGAGCCGGTACAGCCGGGCGTCGCGGTAGAAGCGCTCGACCGGGGTGGTCCGCAGGTAACCGAGCCCGCCATGCACCTGGACGGCGCGGTCGGTGGCCCGGCCGACCATCTCGCTGCAGAACAGCTTGGCCGAGGACGGACCGACGGAGGTGTCCTCGCCGGAGTCGTAGCGGGCGGCGACGTCGATGACCATGCTGCGGGCGGCGAGCAGCTCGGCGTGCGTCTCGGCGATCATCGCCTGCACCAGCTGGAACCGGCCGATCGGGGCGCCGCCCTGCTTGGCGGTGGCGGCGTAGGCGACGGACTCGTCGAGCACCCGCTGCGCCATCCCCACGCAGAGCGCGGCGATGTGCAGCCGGCCGCGGGAGAGCACGGTGAGCGCCTTGGCGTAGCCGCGGCCCTCCTCGCCGATCAGCGCGTCGGCCGGCACCCGGACGTCGTCGAAGAAGACCTCCGCGGTCCAGGCGCCGGACTGGCCCATCTTCTTGTCGTGCGGGCCGACCGTCACCCCCGGGGCGGTGGCGTCGACGACGAAGCTGGAGATGCCGCGACCGCCCTTCTCCGCGGGGTCGCTGCGGGCGAAGACCACGAAGAGGTCGGCGATCGGCGCGTTGGTGATGTAGCGCTTGCCGCCGGTGATCACCCACCCGTCGCCGTCCCGGCGGGCGGTGGTGCGCAGGCCGGCGGGGTCCGAGCCGGCCTCGGCCTCGGTGAGCGCGAAGGACCCGATCAGCTCGCCGGCGGCCAACCGCGGCAGGTAGGCCTTCTTCTGCTCCTCGCTGCCGAACCGGGCGATGACCTGCCCGGCGATGCCGTTGTTGGTGCCGAACAGCGAGCGGAAGGCCGGCGTGGTGTAGCCGAACTCGAAGGCCAGCTGCACGTCCTCGCTCATCGAGACGCCGAGGCCGCCGTGCTCCTCGGGCAGTGCGTAGCCGAACAGGCCCATCTCGGCGGCGGCGCTGCGCAGCTCGTCGGGGATCCGGTCGTCGAGGTCGATCTCCTCCTCGCGGGGCACCACGACCTCGCGGACCAGCTGGCGAACGGCGTCCTTGACCTGAGCGAAGACATCAGCGTCCATGCCGGACATGCTGGACCCCCGGTCGCGACGATCGCGACCGGGGGTCCAGGAGGGCAGGAGTGGCCACTTCTGCCCTCAGGGGATCAGGCGAGGGCGTCCAGCTTGGCCATGTCGTCGGCGGACAAGGTCAGCTGGGCGGCGCCCAGGTTCTCCGTGAGGTGCTCGACGGACTTGGTGCCCGGGATGGGCAGGATGACCGGCGACTTCTGCAGCAGCCAGGCCAGCGCGACCTGGGACGGCGTGGCGTCGAGCTCCTGCGCCACCGCCGCGACCGGGCTGTCGGGCTTGGCCAGGTCACCGGTGGCGATCGGGAACCACGGGATGAACGCGATGCCCTGCGCCTCGGCGTACTCGAGCACGTCCTGGGACTGCCGGTTGGTCAGGTTGTACAGGTTCTGCACGCTGGCGATCTCGGTGATCTCCTGCGCCGCCTGCAGCTCCTCGACCGAGACCTCCGAGACGCCGATGTGCCGGACCTTGCCCTGCTCCTTCAGGTCGGCGAACGCGCCGAGCTGGTCGGCCAGGGGGACCTGCGGGTCGATGCGGTGCAGCTGGATGAGGTCGATCCGGTCGACCTTCAGGTTCCGCAGCGAGAGCTCGACCTGCTGGGTCAGGTACTCGGGGCGACCGCACGGCGGCCACACACCCGGGCCGGTGCGGGTGAGGCCGGCCTTGGTGGCGATGACCAGCCCGTCGGGGTACGGGAAGGCCGCCTCGGCGATGATCTGCTCGCTGACCTGCGGGCCGTAGGAGTCCGCGGTGTCGATGAAGTCGACGCCCTGCTCGAGCGCGGCCTTGACGACGGCCAGCGCGCCGGGCCGGTCGGCCGGCTCGCCCCAGACGCCGGGGCCGGTGAGCTGCATGGCGCCGTAGCCGAGGCGGTGGACGGTGAGGTCGCCGCCGAGGTCGAAGGTGAGCTGCGTGGTGGACGTGGTCATGCGGGTCCTCCTGTGTCGTCGTCGCCCCGGGTCGGTGCCACCGGGGTCCCGTTGCGCACAAGGAGGTGCGGGTGCTGCGGCTTCCCGCATCGGCCCGATGTGACCGGCGGCACGTCCGCGGCCGGGTCGGGCGTGGTGCAGGGTGGGGTGGTTGAGCCGGCCGGCCGCTGGACATGTGGAGGGGCGTCGGCCCGGCCGGGACGACGCAGACGAGAGGATCGACGTGGGTGAGCTGGTGGTCGTCCGGCACGGGCAGACCGAGTGGAGCACGAGCGGGCAGCACACCGGCCTGACCGACCTGCCGTTGCTCCCCGGGGGTGAGGAGGACGCCCGCCGGCTGCGCCCGGTCCTGGCCCAGCGGCAGATCACGCACGCCTTCGTCAGCCCGCTGACCCGGGCCCGGCGCACCGCGGAGCTCGCCGGGCTGTTCGGCGACGGCATCGAGACCGCGGTCGACCCGGACCTGGTCGAGGTCGACTACGGCCGCTGGGAGGGCCGGACGACCCCGGAGATCCGTGCCGAGCTGGGTCAACCGTGGACGCTGTGGGAGGACGGCACCGAGCCCGGCGAGACCCCCGGGGAGAGCCTGGACCAGGTGGCCGAGCGGGTCGACCGGGTGCTGGAGCGGGCCCGCCCGCTGCTGGCCGACGGTGACGTCGCGCTCGTCGCGCACGGCCACGTGCTGCGCATCCTCACCGCCCGCTACCTGGGGTTAGGCCCGGAGAAGGGGGCGCTGTTCCCGCTGGCCACCGGGCGCTACGGCGTCCTCGGCGCCGAGCACGACTGGCCCGCGCTCACCGGCTGGAACACCGGCTGCCCCTGACCGGGGCGGTCACCCCTCGCGCTGGACGCCGCGATCGGGTGCGGTCATGTCCCCCGTCCCGGGCACGCCCTCGGCGAGTGCGTAGCGCAGGTACACGGTGCCCTTCCCCCCGGCCACGGGCGGTTCGAGCAGGGTGAGGTTCGCGGGCACCGCGCCGCGGTCGAACACCTTCTTCCCGACGCCCAGCACGACCGGGTGCAGCCAGAGGTCGAGCCGGTCGACGAGCTTCTCCCGGAGCAGGGTCTGCACCAGGTCCAGGCTCCCGACGACGGTCACGTGCTCGTGCCGGTCCCGGATCTCGCGCACCGCCGCAGGCAGGTCCGGGCCGAGCTGGCTGGACGGGGCCCACGACAGGTCGGGCGTGCCGCGGGAGGCCACGTACTTCGGGATGCGGTTGAAGAGGGCGGCGAACGAGCCGTCCTCGCCGCCCTCCTGGTGCGGCCAGAAGGCGGCGAAGATGTCGTACGTCCGCCGGCCGAGCAGGAGGGCGTCGGTGCCCTCGTAGGCGGCCAGCACCTGCGCGCCGGAGACCTCGTCCATCAGCGGGGCCTGCCAGCCGCCGAAGGAGAACCCCTCGGGGTCCTCGTCGGGGCCGCCGGGCGCCTGCCCGACGAGGTCGAGGGTCGCGAAGATCTCGAGGTGGACGAGGCCCATGTCCTGCTCCCTGGGGGTCGGTCGTGTCCGTCGGGGGGAGGACCGGTGGGGGCCGGCGAACTCATCGCTGCGGCCGGCCCACCGTGCTGTCAGGCGAGGACGAGCTCCGGTTCGGACTCCGGCTCGGGCCGCACCGGCCGGCCGAACAGCCACCCCTGGCCCAGGTCGGCGCCCACGGCCCGCGCCCGGTCCGCCGTCTGCTCGCTCTCGATCCCCTCGGCGACGACCAGGCCGCCCTGCACGTGGGTGAGCTCGATGAGCGCCCGGGCGATCGCGTTGGGGCCCGGCTCGTGCAGCCGGGCGACCAGGGTCTTGCTCAGCTTCAGCACGTCGGGCCGGACGACCGACACCAGCGCGAGGCTCGACCAGCCGACGTGCACGTCGTCCAGCGCGATCCGCCAGCCCAGCGACCGGTGGTGCTCCAGCACCGACAGCAGGTGCTCCCGGTCGGTGACGGCGTGCGAGGCGACGACCTCGAAGACGAGCTGCCGCGGGTCGATGCCGCTGTCGTGCACCACCGCCTCGGTGCTGGCCAGGCAGACCGACGGCCGGTGGACGGCGGCCGGGTTGGAGTTCACGTACAGGTCCGCGCCGCCCAGCCAACCGGCGGCGCCGGTGATCGCGGCCTCCCGGGCGAGCCGGTCCAGCCGGCGCAGCCAGCCGGCCCGCTCGGCCAGGAAGAACAGGTCTCCCCCGCCCACCTCGCGGCCGTCGACCCGGCCGCGGAGCAGCGCCTCGTGGCCGACCATCCCGCCGCTGGCCAGCGACATGATCGGCTGGTACACCGGCCACAGCACGGCGTCGGTGAGGAGCGACATCTCCACGGTGACGCCCCGGCGGGCCAGCTCCACCGCCAGGGTCGGCGCGGTGAGCAGCCGGGTGGCGAGGGCGACGCCGTCGGCGGGCGGGTCGGTGGTCACCCGGACGGCCTCGGTCTCGGCGGTGGTGAGCTCGCGCGCCAGCCGCTGCAGCAGCCGGTCGACCCGTCGGCCGCCCTCGTCGTCGACGATGTCGAGCAGCCCCGGTGCGGTGCCGATCCGCAGGCCCATCGCCCCGGCGACCCGGGAGATGCTGGGCAGCACGTGGCTGAGGGTGCTGGCCAGCAGCAGCCGGCGGGCACGCTGGGGGGTCTCCCAGGAGGGACGCACGACGTCGACGGGACCGGTCACGGCAGCAGGATGACCGACCGGCGGGCCGCTGCCCGGCAGGCGCGCGGGCGGGACCGCACAGCACTGGGTCCACTGGCTGGGACCTGCGATGAGACGTGAAGATCAACAAGGTTACAGTTCAGCTGTGCCCAACCAGAACGGCTCCGACGGTGGACGACCGAGTCGTGGCGGCCGCCCCCGCGACCCGTCCCGGGACGGCGCCATCCGGGGGGCGATCCTGCAGGTGCTCGCCGAGTCCGGCTACGCGGGCCTGACCATGGACGCCGTGGCCGCTGCGGCCGGCGTGGGCAAGGCGACGATCTACCGGCGCTGGCGCACCAAGTCCGACCTGGTCGCCGACGCGGTCGCCGAGCTGAGCTCGATGTCGATCGACACCCCGGACACCGGGTCGCTGGAGGGGGACCTGCGGATCCTGCTGCGCTGGTTGGTCCGGGCCGTCAACGGCCCGCTCGGGGCGGCCACCCTGTCGCTGCTGTCGGCCATGCCGCACGAGCCGGGGCTGCGCGAGGCCTTCTACGGCGGCCCGATGGGCGTCTGGACCTCCATGTTCCGGGAGGTGTGGGAACAGGCCGAGTCGCGCGGTGAGGTGCAGCAGCCCATCGCCGGGACGGCGGTCTCCGACATCGCGAGCGCGCCGATCCTGCAGCGCTGGTTGTTCAGCGGGGAGCCGGTGCCGGAGACGTTCGCCGACGAGCTGCTGGCCGACGTCGTCATGCCGTTGATCAGCGTGCGCAACGCGGCCTGAGGCTCTCAGCCGGCGTCGACCGCCGACCGGAAGCCGCGCAGCCGCAGGCTGTTGGCGACCACGAGCACCGAGGACGCCGCCATCGCCAGCCCGGCCAGCACCGGGTTGAGGAAGCCGAGCGCGGCCAGCGGCACCAGGGCGACGTTGTAGGCGAAGGCCCAGAACAGGTTGCCGCGGATCACCGCGAGCGTCCGGCGGGACAGCCGGACGGCGTCGACCGCGGCGTCGAGGTCGGCCCGCACCAGGGTCAGGTCGCTCGCCTCGATCGCCACGTCGGTGCCCGACCCCATCGCCAGCCCGAGGTCGGCCTGGGCGAGCGCCGGCGCGTCGTTCACGCCGTCCCCGACCATCGCGACGACCCGGCCCTCGGCCTGCAGCCGGCGGACGACGTCCACCTTGCCCGCCGGCAGCACGCCGGCCACCACCTCGTCGGCCGCCAGACCGACCGACCGGGCGACCGCCACGGCGGCGCCGGCGTTGTCGCCGGTGACGAGCACCGGCGCCAGGCCGAGCCCGCGCAGCCGGCCGATCGCCGCGGCGCTGCTCGGCTTCACGGTGTCGGCGACGACGAGCACGCCGCGCACCTCGCCGTCCCAGGCCACCCGCACGGCGGTCCGGCCGGCGGCTTCGGCGGCATCGGCGACGGCAGCCAGCTCGGCGGGCAGCTCGTCCCGGCCGCCGACCACGACCCGACGACCCTCGACCGTGCCGCTGACGCCGATGCCCGCCTGGCTGGCGAACCCGGTGACCGGCGGGAGCGGACCACCGGCCGCGGCGACGATCGCGCGCGCGATCGGGTGCTCGGACCCGGCCTCGACGGCGGCGGCCAGGCGGAGCGTGTCGGGGTGCCCGGCGACGTCGACCAGGCTCATCTGCCCGGTGGTGACCGTGCCGGTCTTGTCCAGCAGCACGGTGTCGACCCGGCGGGTGCTCTCCAGCACCTCCGGCCCCTTGATCAGCACGCCGAGCTGGGCCCCGCGGCCGGTGCCCACCAGCAGTGCCGTGGGTGTGGCCAGGCCGAGGGCGCACGGGCAGGCGATGACCAGGACGGCGACGGCCGCGGTGAACGCCGCGGTCACGTCACCGGTGGTGAGCAGCCAGCCGAGCAGCGTGCCGACGGCGATGACCAGGACGACCGGGACGAAGACCGCGGAGACCCGGTCGGCGAGCCGCTGCACCGGCGCCTTGCCGCTCTGCGCGGCGGTGACCAGCCGGCCCAGCTGGGCCAGCGTGGTGGCCTCGCCCACCCGGGTCGCCTCGACGACGAGCCGGCCGCCGACGTTGACCGTGGCACCGGTGACCCGGTCACCGGGGGCGACCTCCACCGGGACGCTCTCGCCGGTCAGCATCGACAGGTCGACGGCGGACGTGCCGCTGACCACGACGCCGTCGGTGGCCACCTTCTCCCCCGGCCGGACGACGAACCTGTCCCCCACGGCGAGCTGGCCGATCGGGACCCGCACCTCGGTGCCGTCCCGCAGCACCGCGGCGTCCCGGGCGCCCAGCTCCAGCAGGGCGGTCAGCGCCGCGCCGGAGCGGCGCCTGGCCCGCGCCTCGGCGTACCGGCCGGCGAGCAGGAAGACGGTGACGGCGGAGGCGACCTCGAGGTACAACTCGTCGCCACCCGTGCCGCGTTCGGGCAGCAGCTGGAAGGACATCGTCATGCCGGTCGTGCCGGCGTCGCCGAGGAACAGCGCCCACAGCGACCACAGGTACGCGGCGGTGATCCCGATCGAGACCAGCGTGTCCATCGTGCTGGCGCCGTGCCGGGCGTTCACCACGGCGGCGCGGTGGAAGGGCCAGGCGCCCCACACCGCGACCGGGCTGGCCAGCGTCAGCGCGAGCCACTGCCAGTCGTCGAACTGCAGCGCGGGCACCATCGACAGCAGCAGCACCGGCAGCGCCAGCGCCGCGCTGACCAGCAGCCGCTGCCGCAGCGCCGCCTCCGGGTCCGCGGCGACCGGCTCGTCCTCGGCCGCCGGCGGTGCCGGGAGGGCGGCGGCGTAACCCGCGGCCGCCACGGTCGCCAGCAACCGGTCGGTGTCCACGCGCGCAGGGTCGAACCGGACGGTGGCCGCCTCGGTCGCGTAGTTGACGCTGGCCTGGACGCCGTCGAGCTTGTTCAGCTTGCGCTCGATCCGGTTCGCGCAGCTGGCGCAGGTCATCCCGGTGATGTCGAGCCGCACCTCGGCGGGTGGGCTCTGCACCTGGGGCCGAGCCGCCTCGGGCCCGGCGGTCACGCGAGCTGGGCGGTGTAGCTGCCGGCCTCGGCGACGGCGGCCTGCACCTGCTCGGCGGTCACGTCGCCCACGACCTGCAGGCGTCCGGTGGCCAGGTCGACGTCGACACCGCTCACCCCGGGCAGCTCGTTGACCTCCTCGGTGACCGAGGCGACGCAGTGCTGGCAGGTCATGCCGCTGACGGTGAAGTCCAGGGTGGACACGGGAGTGCTCCTCTTCGGTGCGGGATCAGGAACGGACGAGCCGGGCGATGGCGGCCGAGGCCTCGGCGATCTTCGCCTCGGCGGACGCGCCGTCGTCGTCGGCGCTGCTGGCGACCGCGTCCCGGACGCAGTGGCCGAGGTGGTCGTCGAGCAGGCCGAGGGCGACCGCCTGCAGGGCCTTGGTCGCCGCGGACACCTGGGTGAGGACGTCGATGCAGTAGGTGTCGTCCTCGACCATCCGCGCGATGCCCCGGACCTGGCCCTCCACCCGCTTCAGCCGCGCGAGGACCTGGTCCTTGTTGCCCGCGTAACCCGTCATGCCCACCAAGGTACCCCTGGGGGGTAGGGGTTCACCACCCGCGGGTGCCGGGCTCCCCCTTGAACGGGCCGACCACCTCGGCGGTGATCCAGCCGCCGTAGAAGTCCCCGGCCTGGGCGCGCACGGTCTCACCGTCGACGGTCGCGCGGTCGACCCGGCTGGGGTAGAAGGCCAGTGCGCCGCGCAGCTGCTCGTATCCGGCGGTGGGCCGCTCGTAGGACCAGGCGACCGAGGAGTGCCGGACCCCGTCGACGACGGCGTCCCAGTAGGTCGCCGTCCCCTTGAACTCACACCACGACGAGCCCGCCGCGCGCTCGAGGACCCCGGAGGCGACGTCGTCGCGGGGCACGTAGAAGACCGGGGGGTGACTGGTCTCGCAGACCCGGACGGCGCGGCCGGTGGCGGCGACGACGCGGCTGCCGAGGACGACCTCGATCCGCCGCCCGGTCACCTCGGCCGACGGCGGGCGCGGGTAGTCCCAGACGGACTCCTGGCCGGGGCCGACCGGGTCGGGCTGTGGGTGGCGCACTCCCCGAGTGTGCGCCACCCGGGGACGATCGGGTCAGCGCCGGACGCGGCGGACGATCCTCCGGGTGACGACGAAGGTGACGGTGAGGCCGACCGCGCCCACGACCGCCATGCCGGGCGGGCTCTGCAGGAACGCCTGCGCCTTCTGCTTGGCCTGGTCCCTCAGGCGCTGGGGGCTGGTTCGGAACGCCAGCTCGTCCAAGGTGGCCGCCAGCGACTCGCGGGCGGCGTCGATCTCGTTCTGGATCTGCTCAGGGCTGCGCGGCACGCGCGACAGCCTGCCAGATCCCATCCCGGACGGCCCGGTCAGCGGTCCGCGAGCGCCCGATGGGGTGCCCGGGGGCGGGCCGATCCGGGGCCGGCACGCTCAGCGGCGCCGCCGCCGCCCGGCCGCCGGCCACTCGACCACCCACACCTCGCCCGGCCGCACCGCAGCCCACGACCGGCCCGCCTCGCGCAGCACCACGGCTGCCGCGGCCAGCCGGTCGGGCCGGTGGCCGGTCCCGGTGGTCCCGGCCGGCAGCACCTCGGCACCGCGGGCCAGCCGGGCGACGACGTCCGCCAGCCCCTCCGCGTGCTGGACCCGTGCCGCCCGCTCCCGCTTGAGCGCGGCGGACCGCTCGGCCGCGTGCGGCGGCTGACGGCCGGACACGTGCCGCATGCTGCGCCACACCACGCCGTCGGCGACGCAGCCCCAGATGCCGTCGGCCACCTGCAGCTCGATCTCGACCAGCGCATGGACCAGGTCGTGCGGCAGCTCGGCACCCCCGCCGGCCCCGCGCATCTCGAACACCACGCCGTCGTCCCGCTCCACCAGGGTCTCGACGGGACGGCGGTCGGCCAGCCGCCGGAAGGTCAGGCGCACGTCCCGAGCCTGCGGAGACGGTCAACCGGTTTCCCGCGCCGGCCTCCTAGACTCCCGGCCACGCGGGAGTGGTGTAACGGCAGCCACGCCAGACTTAGGATCTGGTGCCTTCGGGCGTAGGGGTTCGACTCCCCTCTCCCGCACACTCGGTCTTGCCCGCTGCGGGCGTCGCGGAGGAACCTGCCTGGGCATGGGCGTCTACAGCCGGCACCTGCGGCCGCGGCTGCACGACCGGCTCCTCGCCGACAGGACGACGTCGGACGTGCGGGAAGCGGTCTGCGCCGGGCTGGTCGGGGACGTGCTGGAGATCGGCTTCGGTTCGGGGCTCAACCTCGCCCACCTGCCGCCGGCGGTCACCGGGGTGTGGGCCGTCGAGCCCTCGGCCACCGCGGTGCGGCTCTCCGCTGCCCGCCGGGAGGCCTCGCCGGTCCCGGTGGAGCTGGCCGGTGACGACGCCCAGACGTTGCCGTTCCCCGACCACCGGTTCGACGCCGCCCTCTGCACCTGGGTGCTGTGCAGCATCCCCGACCGCCGGCGGGCGCTGGCCGAGGTGGCCCGCGTCCTCCGCCCCGGCGGCCGCCTGCACTTCGTCGAGCACGGGCTGGCCCCGGACCCGCAGGTCGTCCGGTGGCAGCGGCGGGCCAACCCGCTCAGCCGCGCGCTGTCCGGGTGCGAGCTGGACGTCGACGTCGCCGGGCTGCTCGCCGTCTCCCCGCTGACCGTGACCGAGCTGACCGGCTGGTACCTGCCCGGTGCACCGCGGAGCACCGGCTATCTCATCGCCGGCCACGCGACGGCGTGAGCTCACTCCAGGTCGTCGTCCGCCCAGCCCTGCATCGCCTCGGCGCGGAACTGGGCCATGAACTGGTCGCGGGTGATCCCCCGTCGCTCCGCCTCGCGCTCGCAGAGCATGGCGATCACCAGGGACGCGTGCCGGACGACGTCGGCGCGGGTGTCCTGGTCCAGGCCGGCGAACACGGTCGTCCAGGCGCGCCAGTCGCCGTCCCCGGCCGCCTCGGCCATCTCCAGCACCAGGCCGAACCGGCGCAGCGCCTCCAGGTCAGCCACCCGCACCCGCCGTCCCGCCGAGGACCTCGGCGACCACCGGCAGCAGCGCGGTGAACGCCTGACCCCGGTGGCTGACCGCGTCCTTCTCGGCGGGCTCCAGCTCCGCCGCGGTGCGCGCCGACCCGGCGGGCAGGAACACCGGGTCGTAGCCGAAGCCGTGGCTGCCCCGCTCCTCCCGCAGCACGGCACCGCGCCACTCCGCCCGGAGCACGTGCTCCACGCCCTCGGGTGTCACCAGCGCCGCAGCGCAGACGAACGCACCACCCCGGCGCTCGTCCGGGACGTCAGCGAGCTGGCCCAGCAGCAGGGCGGTGTTCGCTGCGTCGTCCCCGTGCCGGCCGGACCAGCGGGCCGAGAAGATCCCGGGCATGCCGTTCAGCGCGTCGATGGTCAGCCCGGAGTCGTCGGCGACGGCCGGCAGGCCGGTGTACCGCACCGCCTCGCGAGCCTTGAGCAGCGCGTTCTCCTCGAAGGTCGCCCCGGTCTCCGGCGCCTCGGGGTACTCGGGCACGTCGCGCAGGCCGATCACCTCGACGCCCGGGACGGCGGTGGCCAGCAACCGCTGCAGCTCGGCGAGCTTGCCGGCGTTGCGGGTGGCCAGCAGCAGCCGGGTCATGCCGACAGCGCCTGCTGCTGGAGCCGGGTCAGCTCGGCGCAGCCGGTGACGGCGAGGTCCAGGAGCTGGTCCAGGGTCGCCCGGTCGAAGACGGCGCCCTCCGCCGTCCCCTGCACCTCGACGAAGTCGCCCGCACCGGTGCAGACGACGTTCATGTCGGTGCCGGCCGCCACGTCCTCCTCGTAGGCGAGGTCCAGCCGGGGCTCGCCGTCGACGACCCCCACGCTGACCGCGGCGACCGACTGGGCGATCGCGGCGGGCTTGGCGAGCTTCCCGCGACCGTCGAGCCAGCCCACCGCGTCGGCCAGGGCGACGTAGGAGCCGGTGATCGCCGCGGTGCGGGTGCCGCCGTCGGCCTGCAGGACGTCGCAGTCCAGGGCGATGCTGTTCTCCCCCAGCGCGGCCAGGTCGATCGACGCGCGCAGCGAGCGGCCGATGAGCCGGCTGATCTCGTGGGTGCGGCCGCCGATCCTGCCCTTGACCGACTCGCGGTCGCTGCGGGTGTGGGTGGCCCGCGGCAGCATCGAGTACTCGGCGGTGACCCAGCCCAGCCCCGAGCCGCGACGCCAGCGGGGCACGCCCTCGGTGACGCTGGCCGCGCACAGCACGCGGGTCCGGCCGAACTCGACGAGCACCGAGCCCTCGGCGTGGTCGAGCCAGTTGCGGGTGATGGTCACCGGGCGGAGGTGGTCGGCCGCACGGCCGTCGGGGCGGGTCACGGATGCCGACAGTAGTGCGGCTCTGCGAGGCTCTTCCCCATGCGTTCGGAGCTGCGTGCGGTCCGCACCGGAGGAGTCCCCTCGATCGTCGACCTCACCGACGAGTGCGCGGACTTCGTCCGCGGCGAGGGCGACGGCCTGTTCCAGGTGTTCGTGCCGCACGCGACCGCCGGCATCGCCGTCATCGAGACCGGTGCGGGCAGCGACGACGACCTGCTCGCCCAGCTCGACGTGCTGCTCCCCCGCGACGGCCGCTGGCGGCACCGGCACGGGGCGGCCGGCCACGGGCGCGACCACGTGCTGCCGGCCTTCGTCCCGCCGCACGCCAGCGTGCCGGTGCTGGAGGGGCGGCTGACCCTGGGCACCTGGCAGCGGATCTGCTTCGTCGACACCAACATCGACAACCCGTCCCGGCACGTGCGGTTCAGCTTCCTGCACGGGTGAGCCCGCCCGGGTTGGGAACCGTCGCCGCGGTGTAGGACGATGCGGCCATGACCGAGACCGACAGCGGCATCAACACGGCGCCCGTCCGCCTCGCCCCCGGTGACCCCGCCCCCGCGTTCACCCTGCCCGATGCCGAGGGCAGGCAGGTGTCCCTCGCCGACCACCGGGGCCGGCGGGTCATCGTCTACTGCTACCCGGCGGCGCTGACCCCGGGCTGCACCACCCAGGCGGTCGACTTCACCGCCGCGGCCGGCGACCTCGCCGAGGCCGGGCTGGACATCATCGGCATCTCCCCCGACGCCCCGGAGAAGCTGCACCGCTTCCGGGAGCAGGAGCAGCTGTCCATCACCCTCGTGTCCGACGAGGACAAGCAGGTGCTCACCGCCTACGGCGCCTACGGGCCGAAGAAGCTGTACGGCAAGGAGGTCGTCGGGGTGATCCGGTCGACCTTCGTCATCGACGCCGAGGGGCGCGTGGAGAAGGCCGCCTACAACGTCAAGGCCACCGGGCACGTCGCCAAGCTCCGCCGGGACCTCGGCCTCGGCTGAAGAAGGACCCCCTCCTCCCCACCCCTCGCACGCTCGGGGCGGGCCCCTGGAGGGGGCCTGGCACAGGCTGGGGTCGATGCGGCAGGGTTCCGCCCATGAGTGATCAGATCGGCGTCACCGGGCTCGCTGTCATGGGCGCCAACCTCGCCCGCAACCTGGCCCGGCACGGCCACCAGGTGGTGCTGCACAACCGCAGCAGGGGACGCACGGACACCCTCGTCGAGCAGCACGGCAGCGAGGGTGACTTCGTGCCGACCGGCTCGGTGGAGGAGTTCGTCGGCGCGCTGCAGCGACCTCGCAAGATCATCATCATGGTGCAGGCCGGCCCGGCCACGGACGCCGTCATCGACGAGATCGCCCCGCTCCTGGAGGAGGGCGACGTGCTGATGGACGGCGGCAACGCGCGCTTCACCGACACCATCCGGCGGACCGAGGCGCTCACCGCCCAGGGCCTGCACTTCGTCGGCACCGGGATCAGCGGTGGCGAGGAGGGCGCGCTGAACGGGCCGAGCATCATGCCCGGCGGCTCGGCCGAGGCCTACGAGCTGGTCGGACCGCTGCTCGAGTCGATCGCCGCGGTCGTCGACGGCGAACCGTGCTGCACCCACGTCGGCACCGGTGGGGCGGGGCACTTCGTGAAGATGGTGCACAACGGCATCGAGTACGCCGACATGCAGCTCATCGCCGAGGCCTACGACCTGCTGCGCCAGGGGCTGGAGCTCACCCCCGCCGAGATCGGTGACGTTTTCGCGAGCTGGAACGAGGGCGACCTGGACAGCTACCTCATCGAGATCACCGCCCAGGTGCTCCGGCACACCGACGCCGCGACGGGCAAGCCGTTCGTCGACGTGGTGGTGGACGAGGCGGAGCAGAAGGGCACCGGCCGGTGGACCGTGCAGTCCGCGCTCGACCTGGGCGTGCCGGTGAGCGGCATCGCCGAGGCCGTCTTCGCCCGGGCGCTGTCCGGCCACCGCGAGCAGCGCCGCGCAGCCCAGGCGGTGCTGCCGGGCCCGGGCCGCGAGTGGGACGAGCAGGTGACCGACCGTGACGCGTTCATCGAGTCGGTGCGCCAGGCGCTCTACGCCTCCAAGGTCGTGGCCTACGCCCAGGGGTTCGACCAGATCACCCAGGGCGCCGACCAGTACGGCTGGGACATCGACCGGGCCGCGCTGGCGAGGATCTGGCGCGGGGGCTGCATCATCCGGGCCAAGTTCCTGGACCGGATCGCCCAGGTGTTCACCGACGAGCCCGACGTCACCACGCTGCTGACCAACGACTACTTCCGCGGGGCGGTGAGCGAGGGCCAGGAGGGCTGGCGGCAGGTGGTCGCCGGCGCGGCCCGGCACGGTGTCCCGGCCCCGGGCTTCGCCAGCGCGCTGGCCTACTACGACGGGCTGCGGGCCGAGCGGCTGCCGGCCGCGCTCATCCAGGGGCTGCGCGACCTGTTCGGCGCGCACACCTACCTGCGCACCGACAAGGAGGGCTCGTTCCACACGATGTGGGGCGAGGACGGCCGGGAGGTCACCGCCTGACCGTGCCGCCGGTCGCCGCCCCTCCGGTGGGCGAGGGACGGCGCCCGGGCGGTCACCCCCTGGGGTGACTGTGCCGCACTGTGCGCTGACACAGCGCGTCACGAGTGCGCTACTGATCGTGCATCAAGGGCTCGACTCTCCCGGTCGGCCCTGACACCACGAACAGACAGGTGCACACAGTGTCACTCTTCTGCCTTCACGGACGAGCGCAGTGAGCGGGCGTACCGGCCCCTCCACGAGGCGTCGGCTGACCGCTGCGGCGGTGACGACGACGGCGATCGCCGGCGTCGTCCTCACCGCCGTCCCGGCCAACGCCGCCGGCGGCCTGGGGTACGACGCCGTCGGGGACAAAGGCTCGCTGAACAACATCGCGCAGGTGATCGGCGCGCAGGCCGCCTACGCAGCCGGGTACACCGGCAAGGGCGTCGGGGTCGCCCTGATCGACACCGGCGTGTCACCCGTCGCCGGACTGACCAGCGGCAACGTGGTCAACGGGCCGGACCTGTCCTTCGACAGCCAGGACCCGAGCACCGCCCACCTCGACGGGTTCGGCCACGGCACCCACCTCGCGTCGATCATCGCCGGGCGCGACGTGGCCGGGACGCCGGCGTCCTACCTCGACCCGAGCCGGTTCACCGGGGTCGCGCCCGACGCCAACCTGGTCAACGTCAAGGTCGGCGCGAGCAACGGCGACGTCGACGTCAGCCAGGTGATCGCCGCGATCGACTGGGTCGTGCAGCACCGCAAGGACGAGGCGCTCAACATCCGGGTGATCAACCTGTCCTACGGCACCGACTCGGTGCAGGACAGCATGGTCGACCCGCTCGCCTACGCGGTGGAGAACGCCTGGAAGAACGGCATCGTCGTCGTCGCCGCCGGTGGCAACGAGGGTGACACCACCACGAACCTGGCCAACCCGGCGTCCGACCCGCACGTGCTCGCGGTCGGTGCGATGGACTCGGCCGGCACGGTCGCCACGACCGACGACACCGTTCCCTCGTGGTCGACCGACGGCACCGAGCGGCGGCACGTCGACCTGACCGCCCCGGGCGTCTCCGTGCTGGGGCTGCGGGTGCCGGGCGGGACGGCGGACACGGAGAACCCGCAGGCGCGGGTCGGCGACCGCTTCGCCCGCGCCTCGGGCACCTCGATGGCCGCGGCCGTGGTCAGCGGCGAGGCAGCCCTGCTGTTCCAGGCCAAGCCGGACCTCACGCCCGACCAGGTCAAGCAGATCCTCACCGGGTCGGCGAACGGCCTCAACAACGTCTCGACGTTGCTGGAGGGTGCCGGCACGACCGACCTGCGCAAGGCGCTCAAGGCGGTGCCGAAGACGGTCGTGGACCCCGCGCCGTGGGGCACCGGCACCGGCTCCCTGGAGGCAGCGCGCGGCAACTTCCACGTCGTCGTGGGCGATGGCACGACGGGTGAGACCACGCTCGCCGGTGAGGTCGACGTGTTCGGTCAGACCTGGGACGCCGCCACCTGGGCCAAGCAGTCCAAGGACCGGAAGGCCTGGCACGACGGCGACTGGCGCGGGGCGACCCTGACCTCCAAGGGCTGGAAGGACGTCGGTGGGGGCCGCAAGGCCTGGGTCACCGCCACCTGGAACGCGACCGGCACCGTGGCCGCGGACGGCGACTGGTCGGCCCGGATGTGGCGCGACGGCAGCTGGTCGGCCCGGATGTGGCGGGACAGCATGTGGTCGGCCCGGATGTGGCGCGGCGGCTTCACCAGCGCCGGCTGGTTCTGAGCCGATGGCGAGGATGTGGGCGAGCGCCCGGCCGGTGACCGGGCGACCGACTGCCCAGGACGGGTGAGACAGAGCGGGGTGTGACCTCAGGGTCACACCCCGCTCTGCCGTTGAGGCAGGAAGGAGGTGCGCAGATGACGACCACGAACAGCACCCCGGCACCGCGGCGCCGGGTCCTGCCCCGGCTGGACCGGGAGGCCGGTTGGGTCCTGGCGATGAGCACGGCCCTGGCCGCGTCGGCCGTGCTCGCCGGCTGGCCCTTCCTGGGGACGCCGGCCCTCCACGACGCCGTCCGGTTGCCCTGGTGGCTGCTGGCCGCCGGCTTCGCCGCGACCGAGGCCTGCGTCCTGCACATCCAGGTCAAGCGCGAGGCGCAGACCGTCTCGATCAGCGAGCTGCCCCTCGTCCTCGGCCTGTTCTTCGCCTCCCCGGCGCAGCTGCTGGTCGGGCGGCTGGTCGGCTCGGCTGCCATCCTCGTCTTCCACCGCCGTTCGTCAGTGCTGAAGACGGCCTGGAACCTGGCCTCGGTCGGTCTGCAGACCGCGGTCGCCGTCGCGGTGTTCCGGCTGGTGGGCACCGGTCACCACGAGAGCGACCCGATGACCTGGCTCGGCGCGTACGCCGGGCCGATCGCCGCCAACTGCCTGGCCATCGTGGCACTCGCCGGCGTGGTCGCCGTCTACGACGGTGGCTTCCGACCGCGCGAGGTGCTCCGCGACATGGTCACCGGCGACCCGGCCGCCCCGGCCGTCGTGACGCTGGGACTCGTGGCGGTCACCAGCCTGTCGGCCGCCCCGAGCTCGGCCTGGCTGCTGCTGCTGACCGGCGCCGGGCTGCTGCTCGGCTACCGGGCCTACGCCGCCCTCTCCGACCGCCACCTCAACCTGGAACGGCTGTTCCGCTTCACCCAGGCGGTCAGCAGCTCGCCCGAGGTGGACGAGGTCCTCGGCAGCGTCCTGGGCGAGGCCAAGGAGCTGCTGCACTCCGAGCGCGCCGAGGTCGCCTTCCTCGCCTCCGCCCAGGGCGGGGTGGCCACCGTCCGGCTCGGCGCGAGCGACCGGCTGACCCGCGCGGAGGCGCCGCAGAGCCCCACGGACGAGTGGCTGCTCTCCCAGGTCGTCGCCGAGGGCACCTCCCTGCTGCTCCCCCGGACGACCCGCGACCCGGACATGCGCCGCTGGCTGGAGGCGCACGCCGCCCGGGAGGCCGTCGCGGTGCCGCTGCGCGGCGGTGCCGGCGTCCTCGGCGCGCTCATCGTGGCCGACCGGCTCGGTGACGTGCGCAGCTACGACCAGGACGACGTGCTGCTCATGGAGACGGTGGCCAACCACGCCAGCGTGGCGCTGCAGAACGGTGAGCTGGTCGACCAGCTCCGGCACGAGGCGCTGCACGACGCGCTGACCGGCCTGCCCAACCGCACGCTCGTCGTCCGCCGGCTGGCCACCGCCCTCGCCGAGGTGGCCGACGGGGTGTCGACCGGTGCGACCGTCATGATCCTCGACCTGGACGGGTTCAAGGACGTCAACGACACCCTCGGCCACCAGCAGGGCGACCTGCTGCTGGTCGAGGTCGGCGCCCGGCTGACGGCGGCGGTCGGCGGCGACGGCCTCGTCGCCCGGCTGGGCGGCGACGAGTTCGCCCTCCTCGTCGACGGGACCTCGGACGAGGACCACGTCGTCCGGATCGCCCGACGCGCCCTGCGCTGCCTGGAGCACCCGGTGGTCCTCGACGGGCTGGAGGTGGAGATCGGCGGCTCGCTGGGCATGGCGATGGCCCCCGCGCACGGCACCGACCCGGCCGCCCTGCTCAAGATGGCCGACCTGGCCATGTACGACGCCAAGGCCTCCGGTCGGGGGCTGCGGGTCTACGAAGCCGACCTGGACTCCTCCGACCCCCGCCGGCTGGCCCTGGTCGCCGAGCTCCGGGCGGCCCTCATCCGCGGCGACGTCCGGGTGCACGTCCAGCCCCAGGCACGGACGGACACCGGCGCCACCGTGAGCGTCGAGGCCCTCGTCCGGTGGGAGCACGCAGAGCTGGGCTGGATCTCCCCCGAGGAGTTCATCCCGATCGCCGAGCGGAGCGGCCTCATCGGCCAGCTGACCACCCAGGTGCTCGACCAGTCGCTGGCCGCGGTGGCGGCCTGGGAGCGGCAGGGCCTGCAGCTGGGCATCGCGGTGAACCTCTCCGCCCGCAGCCTGCACGACGCCGACCTGGTCGACGAGGTCGCCCGGCTGCTGCGCCGGCACGGCGTGCCCGCCTCGCGCCTGACGCTGGAGGTGACCGAGGGATCGGTCATGGCCGACCCGGCGCGGGCCATCGCGGTCCTGCACCTGCTGCGCGACCTCGGGTGCCGGCTCTCCGTCGACGACTTCGGGACGGGGTACTCCTCGCTGTCCTACCTCAAGCGGCTGCCGGTGCAGGAGGTGAAGATCGACCGGAGCTTCGTGGCCGGCGTCCGGGAGACCGGGGAGGACATCGCCATCGTCGGGGCCATCGTCGGTCTCGGCCGGCACCTGGGGCTGGAGGTGGTCGCCGAGGGTGTCGAGGACCGGCGGACCTGGGACCTCATCGCGGAGACCGGCTGCCACCTGATCCAGGGCTGGTACGTCAGCCGGGCGATGCCCCCCGCGGACCTCCCCGGCTGGCTCCGCGGCCCGGGCCGCCCCGAGCTGCGCTCGGTCCTGCACGCGCTCTGACGGGGCCGAGGCGGCGGACCGGATCGCCCGTCAGCTGCGCGTCGAGCCGTGGAACGCCGCCTCGGTGCGCACGGCCGAGGGCGCCGGCTACCGGCGCGAGGGCCTGCTCCGCCAGCACACCGAGATCGCCGGACGGCGACGGGACGTGCTGCTCCACGCCGCCGTCCGCGGCGGCTGACCTGCCGCGCAGGACGCCGGTGGCCGCCCGTGCTCAGCCGGCGTCCTCCGCCGCCCGCGCGCGGGCGCGGCGCTTGCCCTCGTGCATCGCCTGGACGCGGGCGATGGGGATGGTGTGGCCCTCGGCGACCAGGTCGGCGGGCAGCCGCTGCGGCTCGGGCAGCGCCGCAGCCCACGGGTCGTCGCCGGCGAACCGAGCGGCCGCCGTCCGCACGGTCACGTCGCCGGGGCGGACGTCGGCGAGGTCCGCCCAGCTGACCGGCGCGGACACCGGCAGCCCCGGTCGCACCCGCGGGCTGTAGGCAGCGGCGATCGTGCCCCGGCCCGAGCGGGTCGAGTCGACGAACACCCGCTCCCCCCGCTCGGCGACGACGTACGCCGTGGTCGCGAGCTCGGGGTCCAGCCGCTCGGTGCGCGCGGCCAGGGCGCGGGTGGCGGCCGCGACGTCCTCGGCCGAGGAACCGTGCACCGGGACGACGACGTGCACCCCGGTCGACCCGCTGGTCTTCACCGCCGCCGTGAGACCGGCGTCGGCCAGCGCCTGCCGGCACAGCAGGGCGGTGCGGACCACCACGTCGAAGGCGGCGCCGTCGGGTGGGTCGAGGTCGAGCACCAGGCCGGTGGGCTGCTCCTCCCCCACCCGGCTGAACGGCACGTGGAACTCCACGGCGCGCTGGTTGGCCAGCCACAGCAGCGTGCGCCGGTCGTCGGCGAGCACCTGGTGCACCTCGCGCCGGGCCCGGTCGGACCAGGTGGCCACGGTCCGCACCCAGTCCGGGGCGCCCTTCGGGACGTCGCGCTGGATGAACGGCGCGGCGCCCGGCCGCACGCGCTTGACCGTGAGCGGCCGGTCGGCCAGCAAGGGCACCAGCCGGTCGGCGAAGGCGTCCACGTGGTCGACCAGGTCCCGCTTGGTCACCTCCAGCCCGTCGCCCAGCGGCGAGTCCAGGCTGGTCAGCCGGACACCGTCCCGTTCCTCCTCAGCGGCCACCCGCCCACCGTGCCGTGCAGCAGTGCTCGGAGCAACCTGCAGCCACGTGCCTCGGCCCTCTCGCAGGGGCCCGCCGCGAGCTCGCGAGCGGTGGGGGGCGAGAGGGTCCTTCGTCAGATGTCGTGGACCGCCGCGTACTGGGCGAGCTCGGCGTCGGCGAAGACCTCGCGCGCCGCCGCCAGCTGGGCCCCGGCGTCGACCCAGGCCGGCACGTGGGTGACCAGCAGCCGCCCCACCCCCGCCTTGGCGGCCAGCTCCCCGGCCTGCCGGCCGGTGAGGTGCAGCCCGGGCGGGAGGTCCGGGCCCTCCGGGTAGGCGGCCTCGGCGAGCAGCACGTCGGCACCGCGGGCCAGCTCCACCACCGCATCGCTCGGTCCGGTGTCACCGGTGTAGACCAGCGACCGCCCGCCCACGGTCAGCCGCACGGCGTAGCACTCGACGGGGTGCGCGGTGCGCGCGGTCGTCACCGCGAACGGGCCGAGCCTCCAGCTGCCCGGCCCGATCGGGGTCACGTCGAACACGTCGTCGATCGGCCCGCCCGCGGGGTCGTAGGCGGTCGCCAGCCGGCGGTCCGCGCCGACCGGGGCGTACAGCGGCACCGCCCGGCCGTCGGAACGCCCGGAGTAGCGGTGCCAGACGATGAACGGTGCGGCGTCCAGGCAGTGGTCGGCGTGCAGGTGGCTGAGGTAGACCGCGTCGACGTCAGCGGGGTCGATCAACCCCTGCAGGGCACCGAAGGAGCCGTTCCCCAGGTCGAGCACGAGGCAGAACTCCTCGTGCTGCACCAGGTAGCACGACGCCGGGGACGACGGCCCGGGCGCACTGCCCGCGCAGCCGATGACGGTCAGCCTCATGCCGCGGCCCCAACCTGGGTCACGACGTCGACCTCGGGGCCGAGGAAGCGGCGGCCGAGCCGGGCGAACGGCTCGGGGTCGCCGGTGGCCAGGAAGCGGTGCACGGGCGGGGGCCCCTCGGGGTCGCGCAGCAGGTCGGCACGGGTGAGCACGCGGTACACGTCCTTGGCCGTCTCCTCCGCGCTGGACACCAGCGTCACCTCCTCGCCCAGCACCAGCGAGAGCACGCCGGTGAGCAGCGGGTAGTGCGTGCAACCGAGCACGACCGTGTCGACCCCGGCGGCGAGCAGCGGGTCGAGGTAGGACTGCGCGAGCCCGACCAGCTGACGGCCGCTGGTGGTCCCGCGCTCGACGAAGTCCACGAAGCTGGGGCAGGCGGCGCTGGTGACGGTGATCTGCGGGGCGGCGGCGAACGCGTCCTCGTAGGCCCCGCTGGTGATCGTCGCCTGGGTGCCGATCACCCCGACCCGGCCGTTGCGCGTGGCGGCGGTCGCCCGGCGCACGGCGGGCAGCACGACCTCGACCACGGGGACGTCGTAGCGCTCCCGGGCGTCCCGCAGGCACGCTGCGCTGGCGGAGTTGCAGGCGACGACGAGCATCTTCACGCCGGCCGCGACCAGGTCGTCCATCACCGCCAGGGAGTGCCGGCGGACCTCGGCGATCGGGAGCGGGCCGTAGGGCCCGTGGGCGGTGTCACCGACGTAGCGGACCGACTCGTTCGGCAGCTGGTCGAGGACCGCCCGGGCCACCGTCAACCCGCCGACGCCGGAGTCGAAGATCCCGATGGGCGCACCGGCCCCAGCTGCTGTCGTCATCTCGCCGGCCAGGTTATCCGGCGGTACCGACACCTCGGAGCAGCGCCGCGGCCGGCAGCAGCAGCCCTGCGCCGGTCCACCGGGCGCCGGTGAGGTCGCGCACCACGACGTCGGCCGCCGTCCGCAGCGCGTCCCGCCCGACCCCGACGACCCGGCAGCCGGCGGCCTGACCGGCGGCGATGCCGCTGGCACTGTCCTCCAGGACCAGCACGTCCGCGGGGGCGAGCCCCAGCCGGTGGGCGCCGGACGCGTAGCCCTCCGGGTCCGGCTTGCCGGCGGTGACGTCCTCGGCGGTGACCAGGATCTCGGGCAGCGGGACGCCGGCGGCGCGCAGCCGGGCGGTGGCCAGCTCCCGGACGCCGGAGGTGACGACGGCCCACGGCACACCGGTCAACTGCGGGACCAGCTCCAGAACCCCGGGGACGGCGGTGGTGCCGGCGACGCTCTCGAGCTCGTAGCGGGTGATCTTCTCGGTCGACGCCGCCACCTCGGCCGGCGGGACGAAGAGCGCGACGGTGTCCGCGGCCCGGCGTCCGGGCACCGCGGCCATGACCTCGGCGGGGTCCAGGTCGTGGTCGACGGCCCAGCGGCTCCACGAGGCCACGACGCTCGCCTCGGAGTCCACCAGCACCCCGTCGTTGTCGAACAGGACCCCTCGCGCCGGCAGGAAGGCGTCCTCCATCAAGCCCAGAGCTGGCCTTCCAGCGCGCTGGACGCCTCCTCGAGCGTGCCCCCGTAGGCGCCGGTGGACAGGTACTTCCACCCGCCGTCGCAGACGATGAAGACGATGTCGGCCCTTCGACCGGCCGCCACCTCCTTGTCCGCGATGCCCAGCGCCGCGTGCAGGATCGCCCCGGTCGAGATGCCGGCGAAGATTCCCTCGCGCTCCACCAGCTGGCGGGTGCGGTGGATGGCGTCGTCGGGGCCGACCGAGAAGCGGGAGTCGAGCAGCTCGGGGTCGTACAGCTCGGGGATGAAGCCCTCGTCGATGTTGCGCAGCCCGTAGACGAGCTCGCCGTAGCGCGGCTCCGCGGCGATCACCTGGACGCCGGGCTTGTGCTCCCGCAGGTACCGCGAGACGCCCATCAGCGTGCCGGTGGTGCCCAGCCCGGCCACGAAGTGGGTGATGGAGGGCATGTCGGCGAGGATCTCCGGACCGGTGCCGGTGTAGTGCGCGTCGGCGTTGGCCGGGTTGCCGTACTGGTACAGCATCACCCAGTCCTCGTGCTCGGCGGCGAGCCCCTTCGCGACGGCGACGGCCTGGTTGCTGCCGCCCGCCGCCGGGGAGCTGATGATCTGCGCGCCGTACATCTCCAGCAGCTGACGGCGCTCGACGGAGGTGTTCTCCGGCATCACGCAGATCAGCCGGTAGCCCCGCTGCCGCGCGACCATCGCCAGCGAGATGCCGGTGTTGCCGCTGGTGGGCTCCAGGATGGTGCTGCCCGGCTGGAGCGTGCCCTCCTTCTCGGCCGCCTCGATCATCGCGATGGCGGCCCGGTCCTTGATCGAACCGGTGGGGTTGTGGTCCTCGAGCTTTGCCCACAGCCGGACGTCCGGGGTGGGTGACAGCGACGGGAGCCCCACGAGCGGGGTGTTGCCGAGCGAGTCGACGAGCGAGGCGAAGCGGGCCATGACGGTCTCCTGGAGGTGCTGCGGTGCCGGGCGGGGAGGCTCCGGTCAGCAGCCGCCGGCGACGGCCGGGAGGATGGTGACCGAGTCGCCGTCCTTGACGGCGGTGTCCAGCGCACCGGTGAAGCGCACGTCCTCGTCGTTGACGTAGACGTTGACGAAGCGGTGCAGCTTGCCCTCGTCGGTGACGAGGCGGTTCTTGATGCCGGGGTGCTGGCTGTCGATGTCGTCGACCAGGGCCCCCAGGGTGGCGCCGCTGCCCTCGACGGTCTTGTTGCCGCCGGTGTGGGTGCGCAGGATGGTCGGGATGCGGACCTCGATGGCCATTGCGGGAGAACTCCTCGTGCCGGGGTGATGGGGACCGCGTGCGGGCACGCGGGAGGTGCGACTGCTGCTGGGAACGTCACGGTGTGACCGGCTGTTCCGCCGGAGGTGTGACGTCCGGCCCTCCTGCAGGGGCCCGCCGCGAGCTCGCGAGCGGTGGGGGGCAGGAGGGTCCTTCCTCAGTCGTAGACGACGGTGGTCGGCGTGTGGCCGAACAGGTAGGACTCGACGACCTCGACGTCCTCCTCGGTCACCTCGCCGTCGACGATCCGGAAGCTGCGGAACTCCACGGTGTCCCCGGCCAGGCCGGTCTGCGCGCCGTGCTCACGGGTGGAGACGAGCACGTAGTGCGCCTCGGGCTCGGAGGCGTAGCTGATGTCGGTGCGCGAGGGACGGGCCTCGGTCGCGGTGTGCGAGTGGTAGACGACCACCGGCACCTCGTCGCGGGCGTCCATGTCCCGGTAGAGCCGCAGCAGGTCGGCGCTGTCGAACTCGTAGAACGTGGGTGACCGGGCCGCGTTGAGCATCGGGATGAAGCGCTCCGGGCGGTCGCTGCCCTCGGGACCGGCGACGACGCCGCAGGCCTCGTCCGGGTGGTCCTCCCGGGCGTGGGCCACGATGGCGTCGTAGGTCGCGCGGTCGATGCGCAGCACGGGACCAGTCTAGGCGCCGCCGCGCGCACCGGTCCGCCTCCCCCTCGGGTGCACCCGAGGGGCGACGCCGACCGGAACGTGCTGTGTCGATCGGGTGTCCTACCGATAGCGTCGAGGACCGTGGTGATCGAGGTGCTCATGATCGTCGGTGTGGTGGCGCTGCCGCTGCCGGCGCTCGTCCTCGGCTCCCGGCGGCTGCTGCACCGGACCGGCCGGGCCAGCACCGACGAGCGCACCGACCGGGTGGAGCTGGTGCTGCTGGTCACCGGGAGGCTGATCGGCCTGTTGCTGCTCTTCGCGCTCTCGGCCGTCACCCTGGTGTCCTGCGTCGGCGGGCTCGTCAAGGGCCTGTCGGTGCCCAGCCTGGTCTACGTGTTCTTCGTCGCCGACCTGCTGGTGGCCACCCTGGTGTTCCTCACCGCCGGCCGCCTCGGCCCGCCACGAGCGCGTCGACGAGCGACCCCTGCACGGCGGTGAGCCAGTAGTAGACCGCCAGCTGGGAGCCCTCCTCCTCGGTCGGGTCCTCCGGCGGTTCGGTCTCCGCGGTCACCCCGAGCCGGGTGCCCAGCGCCAGGCGCAGGTCGTTGGTGGTGCGCAGCCAGGCCCGGGCCTGGTCGTCGTCCAGCCGGACCTCGCCACCCTCGGGTGGCAGCGTCGCCCGGACGATCGCCAGGTCGTCGGCCTTGCCGCTGCGCAGCGCCGCCTCGGTCAGGTCCCGGTAGTCCGCCGCGATCTCCGGGTCGCTGGCGTGCCCGGGGGGCAGCAGCCGCTCCACCACCGGGTCGCCACCGGAGTCCTCCGGGTCGGCCGCCAGCAGCTGCTCGAGCTGGTCCAGCAGCAGGCCGACGATGCTGGCCTCGGCGTCGACGAGCCGGGCGACGAGCTCGTCACCACGACGGCGGAACGGCCTCATGCATCCCTCTGGTAGCTGGCCCAGAGGCCGTAGGCGTGCAGCCGGCTGGTGTCGTGCTCCATCCGCTCGCGCGGGCCCGAGCTGACGATCGCCTTGCCCTCGTGGTGCACCTGCAGCATCAGCTCGGTCGCGGTCTGCTCGTCGTAGCCGAACAGCTCCTGCAGCACGAAGGTCACGTAGGTCATCAGGTTGACGGGGTCGTCCCAGACGACGGTCACCCACGGGCGGTCGAGGTCGTAGTCCTCCCCCGGCGTCGTGTCGGGCGTCCGTTCGGGCGCGAGCGGTCCGGCCACGTGATCACTCTAGGACGGCCCCGCGGGCGGTGCAGGCGGCGGCCACCTATCGTGCTGGTCCATGCCGAGCCCGTCCCCGCTGAGCCCCGCGCTGCTCACCGACCGCTACGAGCTGACGATGCTGGCAGCCGCGCTGGCCGACGGCACCGCCGATCGTGACTGCGTCTTCGAGGTCTTCGCCCGCCGGCTGCCGCACGGGCGCCGCTACGGCGTGCTGGCCGGCACCGGGCGCTTCCTGGAGGCGCTGGCCGACTTCCGGTTCGGCGACGCGGAGCTGGCCGCGCTGCGGGCGCAGGGCATCGACGACCCGTCCCTGCTGGACCACCTGGCCGGGTTCCGGTTCACCGGCGACGTCGACGGCTACGCCGAGGGCGACCTCTACTTCCCCGGCTCCCCCGTGCTCACCGTGCGCGCACCGTTCGGCCAGGCCGTGCTGCTGGAGACGCTGGCGCTGTCGATCCTCAACCACGACAGCGCGATCGCCGCCGCCGGCGCCCGGATGGTGGGCGCCGCCTGCGGCCGGCCGTGCATCGAGATGGGGTCCCGCCGCACGCACGAGGAGGCCGCCGTGGCCGCCGCCCGGGCCGCGGCGCTGGTCGGCTTCGCCGCGACGTCCAACCTCGCTGCGGGCGCCCGCTACGGCATCCCGACGACCGGCACCAGCGCGCACGCGTTCACGCTGCTGCACGACGACGAGGCCGCCGCGTTCCGCGCCCAGCTGGACACCCTCGGCGTCGGGACGACGTTGCTGGTCGACACCTACGACACCGAGCAGGGCATCCGGACGGCGGTGGAGGTGGCCGGCCCCGAGCTGGGCGCCGTCCGGCTGGACTCCGGGGACCTCGCCATCCAGGCCACCTCCGCCCGGCAGCTGCTGGACTCCCTCGGCGCGACGAAGACCAGGGTGATCGTCACCAGCGACCTCGACGAGTACGCGATCGCCGCGCTCGCGGCCGCCCCCGTCGACGGGTACGGCGTGGGCACCTCCCTGGTCACCGGGTCGGGGGCGCCGACGGTGGGCATGGTCTACAAGCTGGTGGAGCGGGACGGCGTGCCGGTCGCCAAGAACTCCGAGGGCAAGCGCTCGGTCGGCGGCCGCAAGCACGCGCTGCGCCGGCACGACGCCGCCGGGACGGCGACCGCCGAGGTCGTCAGCCCCGCGCCCGTCGCCGCCGGGGAGCACGACCGGGAGCTCGTCGTCCCGCTGGTGCGCGACGGGCAGCTGGTGGAGCCGCGCAGCCCCGCGGCCGCGCTCACCGCCGCCCGTGAGCTGCACGAGCGGGTGCGCGGCGCGCTGCCCCAGGAGGCCTGGTCGCTGTCTCGCGGCGAGCCGGCGATCGACACGGTCCCGGCATGATGGTCGAAGGACCCCGTCCTCCTCACCCCTCGCAGGCTCGGGACGAGCCTCTGGACGGGGCCGGGCAGGATGGGGCCATGACCCGCGCGCTGGTGATCGTGGACGTGCAGAACGACTTCTGCGAGGGCGGCAGCCTCGCCGTCTCCGGGGGGACGGCGGTCGCGCGGGCGATCAGCGCGCACGTCGGCGCCTCCGGGTACGCCCACGTGGTCGCCACCCGTGACCACCACGTCGACCCGGGCGGGCACTTCGCGGAGCAGCCGGACTTCCTCGACACCTGGCCCGCGCACTGCGTCGTCGGCACCTCCGGGGTGGAGCTGCACGCCGAGCTGGACCGCCGTCCGATCGAGGCGGTCTTCGACAAGGGCGAGTACGCCGCGGCCTACTCCGGGTTCGAGGGCTCGTTCGACGGGCAGGCCCTGGCGGACTGGTTGCGGGCCCGGGACGTCGACGCGGTGGACGTCGTCGGCATCGCCACCGACCACTGCGTCCGGGCCACGGCCCTGGACGCGGTCGGCGCCGGGTTCTCGACCCGGGTGCTGCTGCACCTGACGGCCGGGGTGGCCCAGGCCTCCACCGACGCCGCCCTCGACCAGCTCCGCACCGCCGGCGTCGAGCTGGTGGGTGAGGTCGCGCAGGCTGCCTAGGGCGTGGCGTCCAGGACGTCGTCGCGGGTGAACCCGAGCACCTGCAGGACGGCGTCGAGGTAGGGCTGGTTGAGCGCCGCGTGCGCCTGCTCCCGGACGAACGGCTTGGCGTTGAAGGCGATGCCCAGCCCGGCGGCGTTCAGCATGTCCAGGTCGTTGGCGCCGTCCCCGACCGCGACCGTCTGCTCCAGCGGGATGCCGTGCTCGGCAGCGAAGCGGGCGAGCGCGCGCGCCTTGCCGGCCCGGTCGACGACCTCGCCCACCAGCCCTCCGGTGAGCCGGCCGTCGGTGACCTCGAGGGTGTTGGCGGCGGCGAAGTCCAGCCCGAGCGCGGCGGCCAGCGGATCGGTGATCTGGGTGAACCCCCCGCTGACGATGCCGCAGCGGAAACCCAGCCGCTGCAACGTGCGGATCAGCGTGCGCGCCCCCGGGGTCAGCACCAGGTGCTCGCGCACCTCGTCGAGCACGCTGACCGGCAGCCCGGCGAGCACCGCCACCCGCGCCCGCAGCGACTGCTCGAAGTCCAGCTCACCGTTCATCGCCGCCGCGGTGATCCGGGCGACCTCCGCGGCCCGGCCGGCCCGGGCGGCCAGCTCGTCGATGACCTCCCCGCGGACGAGCGTCGAGTCGACGTCCAGCACGATGAGCCGCTTGCTGCGCCGGGCCAGCCCGGCCTGCTCGACCGCGACGTCCGTGCCGGTCCTCGCCGCGACGGTGGCCAGCGCGGTGCGCAGCTCGGTCGAACCG
The DNA here is from genome assembly GCA_000620205.1 of Geodermatophilaceae bacterium URHA0031. Taxonomy (GTDB): domain Bacteria; phylum Actinomycetota; class Actinomycetes; order Mycobacteriales; family Geodermatophilaceae; genus Modestobacter. The sequence continues at coordinate 236,273 of JHVP01000006.1, forward strand.
GCCCCGGAGACGGTGAGCTCGAAGCTGGTGACCGGGTAGTCCGACAGCCGGCGGATCGCGTCGATGTTGCCGCCGACACCGGCGATGGCCTGGGCAGCACCGGCGACCGCGGCGGGGGGCACCGGCCGGCCCAGCACGATCACCTGGTGCCGGACGGTGCGCTGCGGAGGCGTGTCGACCGCGACCGCCGCCTCGGCGGTGGGCTGGACGGTGACCTGCATGCCGGTGCGCTCGGCGACGTCGGCCGCGACCGGCTCCAGCCGGTCGGCGAGCGTCCCGGCACCGGTGGGCGGAGCACTCCGCACCACGACGCCGAGCACGAGCTGCCCGTGCACGATCACCTGCTCGACGTCGACCACCTCGACCGGTTCACCGGCCGCGGCTCCCAGTGCGGCGAAGAGCGTGGCGGTGACCCCGGGCCGGTCGGCTCCGGTGACCGTCAGCAGGGCACCGGCCGGCGCGGGTGTCAGGAGCGGGTCGATCGGCGCGGGGCGGGCAGCGTCGGTCACGACGTCATCGTGCCGGACCGCCGTCCGCCGTCCTCAGCAGCCCCGTCCGGAGCCGGGCACGCGGACGCCCCGCCGGCCGGTGGCCGACGGGGCGTCCCGTGAGGTGCTGGAGCGGCCCCGCTGCAGGGGCCCGCTGCGAGCCTGCGAGCGGTGGGGGCGGCGGGGTCCTTGATCAGGTCGGGTCGGGGTCGTTGGCCCCGGCCCGGCCACCGCCGGTGAGACCGGCCTCCTGGGCGTAGGGCTCGTGGCGCTTGCCGGCGTGCGCCTCGACCTGCAGCCGGTCCTTCAGGTGCGGGTAGTGCAGCTCGAACGCCGGGCGCTCGGACCGGATCCTGGGGATCTCGAGGAAGTTGTGCCGCGGCGGCGGCGACGAGGTCGCCCACTCCAGCGAGTTGCCGTGGCCCCAGGGGTCGTCACGCAGGGCGAGCCGACCGTGCTTCCAGGACTTCACCACGTTGTAGACGAACGGGATGACCGAGGCGCCGAGGATGAACGACCCGATCGTGGAGATCGTGTGCATCGTGGTGAAACCGTCGGTGGCCAGGTAGTCGGCGTACCGGCGCGGCATGCCCTCGTTGCCCAGCCAGTGCTGGATGAGGAACGTGGCGTGGAAGCCGATGAAGGTCAGCCAGAAGTGCAGCTTGCCGATCTTCTCGTCCATCATCCGGCCGCACAGCTTGGGGAACCAGAAGTAGAGCCCCGCGTAGGCGGCGAACACCACGGTGCCGAAGACGACGTAGTGGAAGTGCGCGACGACGAAGTAGCTGTCGTTGACGTGCCAGTCCAGCGGCGGGCTGGCCAGCAGCACACCGGTCAGACCACCGAGCAGGAAGGTGATGAGGAAGCCGATCGCGAACAGCATCGGGGTCTCGAACGTCAACTGACCGCGCCACATGGTGCCGATCCAGTTGAAGAACTTGATGCCGGTCGGGACGGCGATCAGGTAGGTCAGGAAGGCGAAGAACGGCAGCAGCACCGCGCCGGTGGCGAACATGTGGTGCGCCCACACCGCCAGCGACAGCGCGGTGATCGCGATCAGCGCGAACACCATGCCCTTGTAGCCGAACAGCGGCTTCCGGCTGAACACCGGGATGACCTCGGAGATGATGCCGAAGAACGGCAACGCGATGATGTAGACCTCGGGATGGCCGAAGAACCAGAACAGGTGCTGCCACAGCATCGGCCCGCCGTTCGCGGCCGTGTAGACCTGCGCGCCGAGGTGACGATCGGCCAGCAGCGCCATCAGGGCCGCGGTCAGGATGGGGAAGGCCAGCAGCACGAGGACGCTGGTGACCAGCGTCGCCCAGGTGAAGATCGACATCCGGAACATCGTCATGCCGGGTGCCCGCAGGCAGACGATGGTCGCGACGAAGTTGACGCCACCGAGGATGGTGCCCAGACCGCTGACGGCCAGACCGGCGATCCACAGGTCACCGCCGGCGCCGGGGCTGTGCGCACCGGTGCTCAGCGGGGTGTAGGCGTACCAGCCGAAGTCGGCCGCACCGCCCGGGGTCAGGAAACCGGAGACCGCGATCGCGGACCCGAAGAAGAACAGCCAGAACGAGAACGCGTTCAGCCGCGGGAAGGCGACGTCGGGCGAACCGATCTGCAGCGGCATGATCAGGTTCGAGAACGCGAAGAACATCGGCGTCGCGAAGAACAGCAGCATGATCGTGCCGTGCATCGTGACCAGCTGGTTGTACTGCTCGGGCGAGAGGAACTGCAGCTCCGGGCGGGCCAGCTCACCACGCATCAGCAGCGCCATGAAACCACCGACGAAGAACCAGATGAAGGCCACCGTGGTGTACATGAGGCCGATGGTCTTGTGGTCGGTGGTGCGCAGCAGACCGAGGAGCCGCGACCCCTTCTCGGCTTCGTGCGCCGGACTCGGCCGGCTCACGATCGGGGCGGGTGCGATCGTCACGCCCGGGAGCTTAGACCGTGCTCAGCTGCCCCACGCGGCGGGAGAGGCAGCCGGTGCGCCGCGCGGTCGGGGCGGCCTCGGCGGACGTGCCTCCCGCCACACCGACCGCGCTGGCGGCGGGTCCTGCCGGCCGAGGGAACCGCAGGTGGGCGACCTGTCGCGCGTCACCCGATCGGGTGCAGTCCATGAAACCCGCCGGTTCCTGGAGTTTGGCGACGATCATGACCGGGCATCTTTGATCTTGCGCTGGACGGCCCAGCGCACGACGGCAGCTGCCGTCATGCGTAGGAGGCTCACGTGGACGTTCTCTGGAACATCATCATCCTGATCGTCATCGGTGCGATCGCGGGCTTCATCGCCCGGGCGGTCATCCCGGGCAAGCAGGACATCGGCATCGGCCTGACCATCGTGCTCGGCATCGTCGGGTCCGTGGTGGGCAACCTGCTGGGCAGCCTGATCTTCGAGCCCCACCGGTTCGAGCTCGGCACCTCCGGCATCATCGGGTCGATCATCGGCGCGATCATCGTGCTCGGCATCTACGTGATGGCCACGAACAAGCGCCGCGTCACCCGCTGACCCACCGCCCGCGCCGCTGCGGGCAGCACTCCCAGGAAGGGCCCGGCCACTGCGGCCGGGCCCTTCCGGCGTCACCGACCCCGTCCTCCGGCCGTCTCCCACGTACCGACGTCGACGGCCACCGTCACCTCGACCCGCGGAGGGAGTGCCGCGACCCGCGCGGCCAGCTCGGGCTCGTCGAGGTGCCGCGCGTGCGGTCCCATCCCGACCAGCGTGCCCACCGCGGCGTGGTCGAGGACGAGCCGTTCCCGGTGGGCCGACGTCCCGACCGGGCGCAGGTGGGGACCGAGGCTCGCCGCGAGCCGGTCGGCCTTCGCGGGGTCCACGCTGAGCAGCCCGAGCGGCCCGACCAGCTCGGCGAGGTGGTCGGCGGCCGGGGTGACGACGACCAGCCGCCCGCCCGGTCGCAGCACCCGGGCGGTCTCGCCCCCGTTGCGCGGGGCGAACACCACCAGCACCCGGTCCAGCGCCGCGTCCCGCACCGGCCAGCGGGCCCACGTGTCGGCGACGACGGCCATCGCGCGCGGGTGCGCCCGGGCCGCCCGCCGCGCCGCGTACCGGGAGGCGTCCAGCACCACCCCGACCGCGTCCGGCGTCCGGTCCAGCACGCCGGCGAGGTGGGCTCCCGTTCCCCCGCCCGCGTCCAGCAGCGTGCGCGGCGACCCGTCGGCGAGGACGGCATCGGCCAGCGCGGCGGTGATGCCGGCATAGTGCCCGGCCGCCAGGAACCCGGCGCGGTCGGCGACCATGGCCGCGGAGTCACCCTGGTGCGGGGACCCACCCGGCGGCAGCAGCGTCACGTGACCCTGCCGCGCCCGGTCGAACCCGTGCCCCGCGGCGCACCGCAGCCCGGCGACGTCGGCGCCGACCGCCGCGCCGCACACCGGGCAGGCGAGGACGGCGACCGCCGCCTCCGGGAGCGGGGGCGGGCTCACCGGCGGGGTGGTCGCACCGGCAGCCGGTGCAGCGTCAGATGGGTGAGCGCGCCGGCGTCCACGGTGCCGGTGAGGTAGGTGGCGTGCGGCTGGCGCCGGCGGTCGGTGGGCGAACCGGGGTTCAGCAGCCGCAGCCCGGTCGCCGCCGTCGTGTCCCAGGGGATGTGGCTGTGCCCGAACACCAGGACGTCGACGTCGGGGAAACGGGCGGCGCACCGCTCCTCCCGGCCCCTGGCCTCGCCGGTCTCGTGGACGACGGCGAACCGGAGCCCCTCGAGCTCGACCCGGGCGACCTCCGGCAGCCGCTCGCGCAGCGCTCCGTGGTCGTTGTTGCCGTGCACCCCGACCAGCCGGCGGGCCCGCCGCTCCAGCTCGTCGAGCAGCGCGACGTCCACCCAGTCACCGGCGTGCACCACGACGTCGCAGGTCACGATCCGGTCCCAGAGGGAATCCGGTAGATCATGCGCCCGCTTGGGCACGTGGGTGTCGGAGATGAACACCACGGAAACGGGCACGACGACATCGTCGCAGCCCGCTACGTTGCCCTCTTGGCCGACGACCCGGCCGACCGGAACGAACGATCGAGGACCCACGTGAGCGACGTCGCCCCCACCTCCGCGGCTGGGGACACCACCCCCGCCGCCGAGCCGTACCCCAAGCGCTGGCTGGCCCTGGCGGTCATCGCCGTCACCGTGCTGATGGTCATCCTGGACGCGACCATCGTGAACATCGCGCTGCCGGCCGTGTCGGCGGACCTGGCGATCTCCGCGGCGACCCAGCAGTGGATCGTCACCGCCTACACCCTGACCTTCGGCGGCTTCCTGCTGCTCGGCGGGCGGATCGCGGACTTCTGGGGGCGCAAGCGCACCTACCTGGTCGGCGCCGTGGGCTTCGCCGTCGCCTCGGCCCTGGGCGGCCTGGCGCAGAACGAGGCGATGCTGTTCGGCGCCCGCGCGCTGCAGGGCGTCTTCGGCGCCCTGCTGGCCCCGGCCTCGCTGGCGCTGCTGACCGTGCTCTTCACCGACGCCAAGGAGCGGGCGAAGGCGTTCGCCGTCTACGGCGCCATCGCCGGCGGCGGCTCGGCCGTCGGCCTGCTGCTGGGCGGCGTGCTGACCGAGTACGCCGACTGGCGCTGGTGCTTCTGGGTGAACGTGCCGGTGGCGATCGTCGCGGTCGCGGCGGCCATCCCGATCGTTCCGGAGAGCAAGGCCCCCGGGGACGCGAGGTACGACATCCCCGGGGCGGTGCTGGTCACCCTCGGCCTGGCGTCGCTGGTGTACGGCTTCACCAAGGTGGCGCAGGCCTCGCAGGAGGACCCGCAGGCCAACGCCTGGGCCAACGGTGCGGCGCTGGCCTTCATCGCCGTCGGCCTGCTGCTGGTGGCGGCCTTCGTCGTGGTGGAGCTCCGGGTCAGGAACCCGCTGCTGCCCATGCGGCTGGTGCTCGACCGCAACCGCGGGGGCGCGTACCTGACCTCCACCCTGGTGGGCGCCGGGCTGATCGGGGCGTTCTTCTTCCTCAGCCTGTACTTCCAGCAGGTGCTGGGCTACAAGCCGGTCGAGGCCGGCTTCGCCTCGCTGCCGACCACCCTGGGCGTGCTCGTCTCGGCGGGGGCGGCCAGCGCCCTGGTACCGAAGCTCGGGCCGCGGCCGCTGATGGTGGTCGGTGCGCTGCTGGCCGCGGCGGGGCTGTTCCTGCTGTCCTTCCTGGGAGTCGACACCTCCTTCTGGGCGCTGGCCTTCCCCGGCCAGCTGATCCTCGGCCTCGGTCTCGGCTTCACGTTCGTGCCGCTGTCCAACCTGGCCCTGATCGGCGCGGGCGAACGCGACGCCGGCGCGGCCAGCGCGATGCTGAACGCCACCCAGCAGGTCGGCGCCTCGGTCGGCACGGCCCTGCTGGCCACCATCTCGGTCGGTGCGATCACCGCGTCCATCACCTCGCAGGTGGCCGCCGGCGCCGACCCGAACGACCCGGCGGTCGGCCTGGCCGCGCAGGTCGAGGGCTACACCACCGCCTTCACCTGGGCTGCCGCCCTGCTGGTGGTCGGTGCCGTGGTCGCTGGCCTGCTCATCAAGGCCTCGAAGGAGGACCTGCCCGCCGACGGCGCCGTCGTCCACGCCGGCTGACCCCTTCGGGAGCGCCGGGCATGCCCGGTTCCGGGGACCCGTCGCAGGGGCCGGAGGCCTCCCGACGGGTCCTCGGGCAGCGGCTCAGCGCCGCCGGGGACGGCACCTGGCCGCGCCGGGCATGCCCGGCTCCGGGGACCGGTCGCGGGGGCCGGAGGCCTTCCGACGGGTCCTCGGGCAGCGGCTCAGCGCTGCCGGGGACGGCACCTGGCCGCGGTGCGATCCGGAGGATCGCCGTTCACTCGTGGACGGGCGACTCGTGGCCGCGGTGGCTCGCCGACTCGAGCTGGAAGGTGCAGTGCTCGAGGTCGAAGTGCGCACCCAGGCAGCTGCACAGGGCGTCGAGCACCCGGCCCCCGTGCCCCTCGGCCAGCACCTCCTCGCTCACCACGACGTGCGCGGAGAGCACCGGCTGACCCGAGGTGATGGTCCAGGCGTGCAGGTCGTGGACGTCGACCACACCGGCGACACCGAGCACGTGGGCGCGCACGTCGTCGAGGTCCACGCCCTTGGGAGCCGCCTCGAGCAGGACGTCGAACGCCTCCCGCAGCAACGTCCAGGCGCGCGGGAGCACCAGCGCACCGACGGCGAAGGAGGCGACGACGTCGGCAGCGGTCCAGCCGGTGGTGGCGATGACGACGGCGGCGACGATGACCGCCAGCGAGCCCAGCGCGTCACCGACGACCTCCAGGTAGGCGCCGCGGGTGTTCAGCGACTCCCCCTGGCCGGCGTGCAGCAGGGACAGCGACCCGACGTTGACGGCCAGCCCCAGGACGGCGACCCCGAGCATCCACCCGGCGTGGATGTCCGGCGGGTCACCGATCCGGCGCACCGCCTCGACGACGACGTAGGCGCCGACCCCGATCAGCAGCAGGCCGTTGGCCACCGCCGCCAGCACCTCGATCCGCTGCCAGCCGAAGGTGCGGCGGCCGCGGGCGGGCCGCTGGGCGAGGCTGACCGCGCCGAGGGCCATCCCGATGCCGAGGGCGTCGGTGGCCATGTGCGCGGCGTCGGCCAGCAGCGCCAGCGACCCGGACAGCAGCGCGCCGACCACCTCGACGACCAGGACGCCGCAGGTGAGCGCCAGGACGACGGCGAGCCGGCCCCGGTGTGCGGCCGCGGCGGTGCCGTGCGCCGTCCCGTGGTCGTGCCCCATCGACGCCCCCTCCTCCCACCGGTCCTTACATGCAGGATGCCGCATGTCAGACCGGGATGCCAGGAACCGGGCCAGCCGCCCCCGTCCCGAGGCTCACCCGAGCAGGTGACGTGCTGGAACGGCCCCCTTCCCGGAGGCCGCCCTGAGCAGGTGACGTGCTGGAACGGCCCCGCTGCTGGGTCCTGCCGCGAGCTTGCGAGTGGCGGGGGGCAGCGGGGTCCTTCCTCAGACCTGGACGCCCCGGTCGCGCAGCCACGGGACCGGGTCGACCTTCTGCCCGTCGATCCCGCCCAGGTGCACCTCGAAGTGCAGGTGCGGGCCGGTGGACTGCCCCTGGTTGCCCAGCAGGGCGATCGTGTCGCCGGCCCGGACGACCTGACCCTCCGCGACGAGGATCTGCTGCATGTGGCCGTAGACCGTCACGTCGCCGTTGTCGTGCCGGATGTACACGGCCAGGCCGAAGCCGCTGGCCGCACCGGCCCGGACGACGACGCCGTCCACGGCCGCGTACTCCGGCGTGCCGAGCGGGGCGGCGAAGTCGATCCCGGCGTGCAGCGTGCCCCACCGGGGGCCGAACCCGCTGGACAGCCGCGCGCCCTGCACCGGCAGCACCGCCTTGGGCCGGGCGGCCTCGGCGGCCTGGGCGGCGGCGGCCACCGCGGCCGCGTCGGCGTCGGCCTGGACCTGCGCGGCGGCGGCCTCGGCGTCCTCGCGCTCGGCCCGGCTGGCCACCATCTGCTGCAGCCGCGAGGTGGCGTCCTCACCGGAGGCGGTCTGCCCGGCCTGCACCATGCCGAGCTCCTCGGCGACGCTGACCGGCTCGTCCGCCTGCGCGACGTCCGGCGTGGAGTGGGTCGCCAGGGCCGTGCCGGCGAGGCCGGCGGCGCCGATGAACGCCGCAGCCAGGTAGAGCGCGGGGCGGCGGGTGCGGATGGAGGGGCGGCGGTGCCGCGCCCCCTCGCCGGCGACCGGTGCGGAACCGGCGGCCGGCAGCGGCCAGTCGGTCGGGAGCGCCGGCCCGTCACCGCCCACCGGCAGCGGCCAGGCGTCGAGTGCGGGCGCCGGGACCGGCACCTCGGGACCCTCGGGCGACACGGCGGTGGTGGAGCCACCTGCCGGACCGGTGTGGATGGCACCCACCGGTCCGTCGTCGTCGGGCCGGGCGAGATGTTGCGGGTCCATGCACCTGTCTTCCGTCGATCGGTCCGGGTCGAGCGGGGCCCATGTAAACACGCCGTGACCAGTTCGTGATCTGCGCGGAGAGGCACGCACATGGCGTCAAGTGGGCGAGGTCACCACACTTCCTGCCAAATGAGCACTCTCTGTGACGGCACAGTTCCTGGCAGGTCATGACTGCGACGCGCCGTCACGGGTAGGAGCGAGGAACGTCACGCCCGGAGAACGGCCTGCTGACCGCAGTCGCGGCCGTCTCGAGCCCCCGAGAACGAGGAGCACCCCCATGCGCGCAGTGACCTGGCACGGCCGCGACGACGTCCGTGTGGACACCGTCCCGGACCCCTCCATCACCGACCCCACGGACGTGATCGTCGAGATCACCTCGAGCGGCATCTGCGGCTCGGACCTCCACCTGATCGAGGTCATGGCGCCGTTCATGACCGTCGGCGACGTCATGGGTCACGAGCCGATGGGGATCGTGCGCGAGGTCGGCCCCGGGGTGACCGCGCTGAAGGCCGGCGACCGCGTCGTCGTGCCGTTCAACATCTCGTGCGGCACCTGCTGGATGTGCAACCAGGGTCTGCAGAGCCAGTGCGAGACGACGCAGAACCGCGAGCAGGGCTTCGGCGCCTCGCTGTTCGGCTACACCAAGCTCTACGGGCAGGTGCCCGGCGGGCAGGCACAGTACCTGCGGGTCCCCTTCGGCAACACGCTGCCGATCAAGGTGCCCGAGGGCCCGGCCGACGACCGGTTCGTCTACCTCTCCGACGTGCTGCCGACCGCCTGGCAGGCCGTGCAGTACGCCAACGTGACGCCGGGCAGCACGGTGCTGGTGCTGGGCCTCGGCCCGATCGGCGACATGGCCACCCGGATCGCCAAGCACCTGGGCGCGGCGCAGGTGCTCGCCGCCGACACCGTGCCCGAGCGGCTGGCCCGGGCCCGGGCGAACGGGATCGACGTCCTGGACTCGACCACCCAGGCCGATGTCGTCGCCTGGGTGCGGGACAAGACCGACGGTCGCGGGCCGGACGCCGTCATCGACGCCGTCGGCATGGAGGCGCACGGCTCACCGGGCGCCAAGCTCGCCCAGAAGGCCACCGCGATCGTGCCGGACGCCGTCATGGAGAAGGTCATGCAGGTCGTCGGCGTCGACCGGATGGCGGCGCTGAACACCGCCATCGAGGCCGTCCGCCGCGGCGGGACCATCTCGCTGTCCGGCGTCTACGGCGGGGCCACCGACCCGATGCCGCTGATGCGGATGTTCGACAAGCAGATCGAGCTGCGCATGGGCCAGGCCAACGTCTGGCGCTGGGTGCCGGACATCCTGCCGCTGCTCACCGACGCCGACCCGCTGGGCGTGGACACCTTCGCCACGCACCACGTCCCGCTCGAGCAGGCGCCGCAGGCCTACGAGACCTTCCGGCAGAAGCAGGACGGCGCGGTCAAGGTGCTGCTGCAGCCCTGACCCCCGTACGTCGCGGGCCGACCCGGAGGGGCACGGCCCGCGACGTGACGAGGTTCTCACCCGTCAGGTGCAAGGATCCGGGGCCCGCTCCTCTTGGCTGTAGAGGACGCCGACGTCCGCGTCCACCCCCGTGCCCCACCTCGAGGAGCTCTGCCTTGCCCCGCGCCCTGCTCGCGCTCGCCATCGGTGCCTTCGGCATCGGCACCACCGAGTTCGTGGTGATGGGCATGCTGCCCCAGATCGCCGACGGTCTGGACGTCTCGGTCTCCGCGGTCGGGCTGCTCATCTCCGCGTACGCCATCGGCGTCGTCATCGGCGCCCCCACGCTGACCGCGCTGGGCGTGCGGTTCACCCCGCGGCAGACGCTGGTCGCGCTGATGGTGCTGTTCACCCTGGGCAACCTGCTGTCGGCAGTGGCGCCCAGCTACGGCTGGCTCGTCGCGGCCCGGGTGTTCGCCGCCCTGGCGCACGGGTCGTTCTTCGGCGTCGGTGCGGTCGCCGCCCGCCGCCTGGTGCCCAAGGAGAAGGCCACCCAGGCGATCTCGCTGATGATCACCGGGCTCACGCTGGCGAACGTGGTCGGGGTCCCGCTGGGCACCTTCGTCGCCCAGCAGCTCAGCTGGCGGCTGGTCTTCGCCGCGGTGGCGGCCATCGGCCTGGTCACCATCGCCGGGTTGGTGGCCTGGATGCCGACGGTCACCGGCGAGCCCACCGACCTGCGCAGCGAGCTGGGCGCCTTCCGCCGGCGCGGCGTGTGGCTGGTGCTCGGCACCACCATGATCGGCTTCGCGGCCCTGTTCTCGGTCTACAGCTACGTCAGCCCGATCCTCACCGAGCTCGGCGGCATCCCCGAGGGCTGGGTCACCCCGGTGCTGGGGCTGTTCGGCGCCGGCACCACGGTCGGCACGCTGGTCGGCGGCCGGCTGGGTGACCGCTGGGGCATGTCGTTCGTGGCGGTCGGGCTGCTGGGCACGGCCGGCGCGCTCGCCGTCCTGGCGCTGGTGGCGCGCACCCCGGTCGCCGCGGTCAGCGTGCTGGTCTTCTTCGGCATGCTCGCCTTCGCCCTCGGCCCGGTCGTGCAGAACCGGGTCATCGAGGCGGCCCGCGTGCCCGGCGGCAGCCTGGTGTCCGCGGCCAACCAGGCCGCGTTCAACCTGGCCAACGCCCTCGGGGCCGCACTGGGTGCCGCCGCCCTCTCGGCGGGGTTCGGGTACACCGCGCCCATCTGGGTCGGCGCCTCCCTCGCCCTGGTCGGCACGGGCATCGCCGTGGTGACCATCCGCTCCGAGCGCCGCGAGCGCACCGCGCTGGCCGTCGCCGCCCGGGCTGACGTCGACACCTGGCGGCGCACGCTGGCCCCCCTGGCCGACGCCACACCCGCCGCCGTCCGTTGACCGTTTGACCACCCCCGGGGGCGGGGGTAAGCCGGGGTCATGACGACGACGGCGGAGAAGTCCGGCCAGTTCCCCCTCGGCGACCGCACGGTGCACCGCATCGGCTACGGCGCCATGCAGCTCGCCGGCCCCCACGTGATGGGTCCCCCAGCCGACAGGGACGGCGCCATCGCGGTGCTGCGCCGCGCGGTCGAGCTGGGCGTGGACCACATCGACACCAGCGACTACTACGGCCCCCACGTCACGAACGAGATCATCCGCGAGGCGCTGCACCCCTACCCCGAGCAGCTGACCATCGTCACCAAGATCGGCGCCCGCCGGACCCCGGAGGGCGAGTGGCCGGAGGCGCTGGGTGCCGACGAGCTGCGCCAGGCCGTGCACGACAACCTCGACCACCTCGGCCTGGACGCGATCGACGTGGTCAACCTGCGGATGCCCGGCTTCGCCGAGCCGGTGCAGCGCTCCCTGGCCGAGCCGATGGAGACCCTGGCCGCGCTGCAGCAGGAGGGCCTGGTCAAGCACATCGGCGTCAGCAACGTGACCCCGCAGATGCTGGCCGAGGCGCAGGGCATCGCCCCGGTGGTGTGCGTGCAGAACCACTACAACCTGGTGCACCGGGCCGACGACCCGCTGGTCGACGCGCTGGCCCGGGAGGGCATCGCCTACGTGCCGTTCTTCCCGCTCGGCGGGTTCAGCCCGATCCAGTCCGCGGCCCTGGAGTCGGTGGCCCGGACGCTGGAGACCACGCCGATGGAGGTCGCGCTGGCCTGGCTGCTGGCCCGCTCGCCGAACATCCTGCTGATCCCGGGCACGCGCTCGATCGACCACCTGGAGTCCAACCTCGAGGCGGCGGCCCGGGTGCTGGGTCCGGTGGAGCTCGCCGAGCTCGACCGCATCGGCGGCGACGGCACCCTCGACCCCGACCTCTGACCCACGTCCGCGGTTTCGGCGCCGAACCCCGACGAGGTTTCGGCGCCGAAACCCGGCTGGGGTTCGGCGCCGAAACCGTGGGCTTCAGCGGACGGTGCGGATGCGGGCGACGCTCAGCGCGCCGAGCACGGTGACGACGCCGGCCAGCGTGAACAGGACGTCGTAGCCCCCGAGCTCGGCGATCACCAGGCTGGCCAGCAGCGGGGCGAGCGCCTGCGGCACCACCACCGCCACGTTCATCACCCCGAGGTCGCCGGCCACGGTGCGGGCATCGGGCAGCACCTGGGTGACCAGCGCCTGGTCGACCGAGGTGTAGGCCCCGTACCCGCCACCGAGCAGCAGCCCGGCGACCAGGGCGCTCGGCCAGCTCGGCACGGCCACCAGCACCGCGCAGGCCAGCGCCTGCAGCACCGCGGCGCCGGCGACGAACACCCGGCGGCGCCCGGTGCGGTCCGACAGCACGCCACCGCCCCAGGTCGCCGTCACCGTGGCCAGCAGGTACACCACGGTCAGCACCAGCAGCGAGCCCTCGGGGTCGGCGACCCGCAGCCCGTCGGTGAGGAAGTACAGCAGGTACGTCGTCCCGAGGGCGTTGCCCAGGTTGACCAGCAACCGCCCGCCGAAGGCCCAGGCGTAGTCGGGGTGCCGGGTGGGTGCGGCCCAGCCCGCGCGCAGGGCGGCGCCGAGCGACTGCGGGCGCTGGACCGCCGGGGTGTCGCGGGCCCGCAGCAGCCACGGCAGCGCAGCCAGGACCAGCAGGGCGGCGAGCGCCGGGTAGCCGGCGTCCTCCCCCAGCCCGGTGACCAGCCCGAGGCCGACCACGATGCCCAGCGCCTGCGGGCCGTAGACGGCCGCCGACACCGCCCCCCGGTGCTCGGCCGGCACCTGGTCGGCGATGGTGGCGGTCAGCCCGGCCATCGCCGCGTACATCCCCAGCTGGGCGACCAGCCAGCCGCCGGCCACGCCACGCCAGTCGTCGGCGGTGCCGGTCAGCAGCAGCCCCGCGACGTAGACCACGACCCCCGCGGCGACCCAGACCCGGCGCCGGCCGAACCGGCTCCGGGTGCTGTCGCACAGCGCACCGAACACCGGCAGCGCGACCAGGGCGGCGATCCCGGCCACCCCGTTGACCAGCCCGAAGTTGCGGATCTTGTGCGCCGGGTCGACGTCCGCCAGCTGGAGCGGCAGCAGCAGCTGCACCGGTGCGAGCTGCGCCGCCCACAGCCCGAGCCAGACCAGCCCGAACCGGGCGGTCCAGGCCACCCCCATGGACGGCGCGAGCGGCGCGGCGACCGGCCTCACCGGGCGAGCTCGGCGTGCTCGGCGACGAACAGACCGACGGCGGCGTCCAGCACCGCCCGGGTGGCGGGGGTGTCCCGGTCGACCAGCCAGGTGGTGGTGGCCCCGTCGACGAGGGCGACCAGCAGCCGGGCGAGCTCGGGCACCGGCCGGCGCCACGTCGCCCCGGTCGCCGCGGCCGCCTGCTCCAGCAGCCGGGTCGCCGCCGCGGTGTAGGCGCGGTACTGCTGCCGGGCCAGCGGTCGGAGGGCGGGGTCGCGCAGCGAGTGCAACGCCAGCTCGAACATCAGCTGCTCGGCACCCGGCTCGGCCTCGAGGTGCTGCAGGTAGCCCGCCGCCGCCGCGCGCAGGTGGTCGGCCAGGCCGGCGCCCTCGGGCACCTCGGCGGTCGCGGCCGACAGCTCGTGGCCGACCACCCGGTGCACCAGCTCGCGCAGCAGCTCGTCGCGGGAGCCGAAGGCGTAGTGGAAGCTCGCCAGCGACATCCCCGCCTCGGCGACGATCGCCCGGGTCGTGCCGGCGGCGAGCCCGTCCCGGGTCATCACCCGCAGCGCGGCCTCCACCAGCGCGGCACGTCGGGCGTCCGCCGGCAGCCGGGCCACCTCAGCGACCACCGGTGCGCGCCCGGGCCGGGCCGAGCACCCGGTCCAGGTGCGCGTTGCCGAACACGCCGGTGGGGTCCAGCCGGTCCCGCAGCGCGGTGAACTCGGCCCAGCGGGGGTACCGCTCGGCCAGCACCGCGGCGTCCAGACCGTGCAGCTTGCCCCAGTGCGGGCGACCGCCGACCGCACCGGCGATCGCCTCGAAGGCCGCGAAGTAGCGGCCCGGCTCGGTGCGCGCGGGCACGTGCACCGCGACGTAGGCGGTGTCCCGGCCCGAGGCGGTCGACAGCGGGACGTCGTCGGCCGCGGCCAGCCGCACCTCCACGGGGAACGGGACCCGCCAGTCGCTGCGGTCGACGGCCCGGCGAAGCTCGCCGAGCACCTCGGCCGCCGCGGCCCGCGGGACGGCGTACTCCATCTCGCGGAACCGCACCCGTCGCCGGGAGACGAACACCCGGTGCGCGGCGTCGGTGTGCGTGCGGGGCGAGAGCGCGCGGGCCGAGACGCGGGCCAGCGGGCGCACCAGCGGCGGGGCGACCCGGCCGGCGGCGACGACCGCGGCGAGTGCCCCGTTGGCCATCACCTCGTCGTCCCAGACCAGGCGCCAGCCCGGGAGCGGGTCCCGCTCGTCCAGCGGCACCCGGGTGTTCCGCTTGGTCAGGCACCGGTCGGTGTGCGGGAACCAGTAGAACTCGACGTGGTCGGTCGAGGTCAGGAAGGCGTCCAGGTCGGGGAGCAAGCCGGTCAGCGACGCCGACCCCTCCTCGGCACGCAGCGCGAAGGCGGGCACGGCCTGCAGGGTCACCTCGCTCAGCACGCCGAGGGCCCCGAGCCCGACCCGGGCGGCGGAGAAGACGTCGGCGTTCTCGGTGGCCGAGCACCGCAGCACCGCACCGTCGGCGAGCACCAGCTCGCACCCCCGCACCTGGGTGGCCAGGCCGCCGAACGCGGCGCCGGTGCCGTGGGTCCCGGTCGAGAGCGCGCCGGCGACCGTCTGCCGGTCGATGTCGCCCAGGTTGGTCAGCGCCCAGCCGCGGGCCGCCAGCTCCGCGGTCAGCCGGTGCAGCGGCATCCCGGCCTGCACGGTGACCAGCCCGGTGGCGGTCACCTCGACCAGGCCGGTGTGCCGGTCGAGGACGAGCTGGACGTCCTCGGGCCGGCCGATGGCGCTGAAGGAGTGCCCGTTCCCGATCGGCCTGACGCGCTCCCCGGCCGCGGCGGCCGCGCGCACGGCGGCGGCGATCTCCGCGGTACCCCGGGGGTGGACCGCGGAGAACCCGGTCGCTCCCTGGTTCCCCGCCCAGTTGCGCCAGTGCTGCTCCTGCGGCACGCGGGCCTCCCTCGGTCGTCGTCGCGGCAGCGTGCCGCTCGGCGGCACGTCGGTCAAGCGACTGGGACGCTTGACCCACTCGCTGTCCGACCTGGATGCTGCCGCACCATGACCCTCCCGCCCGTCAGCGACGCACCGGCGGAGCGGGCCCGGCTGGACGCCGCCACGGCCCACCTGGACCCGCCGCTGGCCGTGCTGGACCTCGACGCGCTCGACGCCAACGCCGACCACCTGGTCCGGCGCGCTGCCGGCCGCCCGATCCGGGTGGCCAGCAAGTCGGTGCGCAACCGGGCCGTGCTGCGCCGGGTGCTCGCCCGGCCGGGGTTCGCCGGCGTGCTCGGCTACAGCCTGGCCGAGGCGCTCTGGCTGGCCGGCGGGGACGACCCGGTCAGCAGCGACGTCGTGGTCGGCTACCCCACCGTCGACCGGGCGGCGCTGCGCCGGCTGGCCGCCGACGAGCAGGCCGCGGCCCGGGTGACGCTCATGGTCGACTCTCCCGACCAGGTCGACGTCCTGGACGCCGTCGCCCCGCCGGGCGCGCGCCCGCCGGTGCGGGTCTGCCTGGACCTGGACGCCTCCTGGCGGCTGGGCCCGGCGCACGTCGGCGTCCGCCGCTCCCCGGTGCACACCGCCGCGGAGGCAGCGGCGCTGGCCCGCGCGCTGGTCGCCCGCCCGGGGATCGTGCTGGTCGGGGTGATGGCCTACGAGGCGCAGATCGCCGGCGTCGGCGACGCCCCGGCGGGGCGGCCGCTGCGCGGGCTCGCCGTGCGGCGGGTGCAGCGGGCCTCGGGCCGGGAGCTGGCGGCCCGCCGGGCCGCGGCGGTGGCCGCGGTCCGGGAGGTGGCGGCGCTGGAGTTCGTCAACGGCGGCGGCACCGGGAGCCTGGAACGGACGGCGACCGACCCCGCCGTCACCGAGCTCGCGGCCGGCTCGGGCCTCTACTCCCCCACGCTCTTCGACGCCTACCGCTCGTTCCGGGGCCGACCGGCGGCGCTGTTCGCGCTGCCGGTCACCCGCCGTCCCGCGCCGGGGACGGTCACCGTGGCCGGCGGCGGCTGGATCGCCTCGGGGCCGCCCGGCGCCGACCGGGTGCCGACGCCGACCTACCCGGCCGGGTTGCGGCTGGTCCCCGCCGAGGGGGCCGGTGAGGTGCAGACGCCGCTGCGCGGCCGGGGGGCGGCCGGGTTGCGGACCGGTGACCGGGTCTGGTTCCGGCACGCCAAGGCCGGTGAGCTGTGCGAGCGGGTCGACGTGCTGCACGCAGTGGACGGCGACCGGGTCGTGGACACGTGGCCCACCTACCGCGGCGAGGGCCACGCCTTCGGTTAGCGGCCCCTGCCCCAGCAAGGGGGCCTCCCTCAGCGGGCGCGCTGCACCCGGCCCTCGTCGAAGACCGGCTCGGGCGCCTCGTAGACCCGCCCGTCCGAGCCGAACACCAGGAACCGGTCGAAGGTGCGGGCGAACCAGCGGTCGTGGGTCACCGTGATCACCGTGCCGTCGAACGCGTCGAGCGCCGCCTCCAGCGACTCGGCGCTGAGCACGTCCAGGTTGTCCGTCGGCTCGTCGAGCAGCAGCAGCGTCGAGCCGGAGAGCTCCAGCAGCAGCACCTGGAACCGGGCCTGCTGGCCGCCGGACAGCGACCGGAACAGCTGGTCGCCCTGCGCCGCCAGGCCGTACCGGCGGAGCGTGGCCATCGCCCGGCCCCGGTCGACGCCGGGGCGACCGGGCTCGCCGTGCCACAGCAGGTCGACCAGCGTGCGCTCCAGCCACTCCGGGTGGGCGTGGGTCTGGGCGAAGAAGCCGGGGACGACGCGGGCGCCCAGCCGCCAGCCGCCGGTGTGCGCGACGTCCTGGCCGGCCAGCAGCCGCAGGAAGTGCGACTTGCCGGCACCGTTGGAGCCGAGCACCGCCACCCGGTCGCCGTACTCGACCTCCAGGTCGAAGGGGCGCATGAGGCCGGCGAGCTCCAGCTGCTCGGCGACGACCACCCGCACGCCGGTGCGACCACCGCGCAGCCGCATCGTCACCGACTGGTCCGGCGGCCGCTCCGGCGGCGGACCAGCCGCCTCGTACCTGCCCAGCCGGGTCTGCATGGCGTGGTACCGGGCGGCCATGTCCGGGGAGTTCTTCGCCTGCTGCTGCAGGGTGCGCACCAGCTCGACCAGCCGCTCGTGCTCCTCGTCCCAGCGCCTGCGCAGCTCGGCCATCCGGTCGTGCCGGGCAGCGCGCGCGGCGGGGTAGCCGGCCCAGTCGCCGCCGTGCACCCACGCCGTCCCGCCCTCGACGGTGACCACCCGGTCGGCGACGCGGGACAGCAGCTCCCGGTCGTGGCTGACGAACAGCACCGTCTTGCGGGTCTCGCGGAGCCGCTCCTCCAGCCACCGCTTGCCCGGCACGTCGAGGTAGTTGTCCGGCTCGTCGAGCAGCAGCACCTGGTCCGGGCCGCGGAGCAGGCACTCCAGGGCCAGCCGCTTCTGCTCGCCACCGGACAGGGACTCCAGCGCGCGGTACTTGCAGCCGTCGTAGGGGACGCCGAGCGCGGCGACGGTCACGGTGTCCCAGGTGACCTCGACGTCGTAGCCGCCCACGTCACCCCAGTGGCCGAGCGCGTTCGCGTACGCCATCTGGGCCGGCTCGTCGTCGGTCTCCATCAGCGCGAGCTCGGCGGCCTCGACGGCGTCCCATGCCTCGCGGACCGCGCGGGGCGCGAGGTCGACGAGGAACCGCTGGACGGTCGTGTCGTCGCGCACCGACCCGATGAACTGCCGCATCACCCCGAGCCCGCCGGTGCGCGCGACCGAGCCGGCTTCCGGCACCAGGTCACCGCTGATGATCCGCAGCAGCGTGGTCTTGCCGGCGCCGTTCTCCCCGACCAGCGCCGCGCAGGCGCCCTCCCCCACCCGGAAGTTGACGTCGTCGAGCAGCACCCGGCCGTCCGGCAGGGTCAGCCGGACACCGGTGACGTCGACGTAGCCCATGGCGCCAGTGTCCCGGAACGGACAACCCGGTTCTCAGCCGCTGTAGGCGTTGCGCCCGTCGGCGGTGCTGGCAACGGCGTCCCGGATCAGCTGGTCCAGCGCCACGGTGTCGACCCGGTCCAGCGAGGTGAACCGGATGCAGCTCTTGCCGCAGGACACCTTCCCGAGCGCGTCGGCCCGGGACTCGGCCAGGTACTGCCCGTCGACCACGGCGCACACGTAGAGGGAGAGGTGCCGCTTCTGCGCGGCCAGGGCGATCAGCGGCCACGTCGTGGTCTCCTTCGCCGACCTCGGCCGGTAGGGCATCAGCCCGTAGCCGAGCATCTGCCCGGACCCGACCGGCACCAGCTGGCGGTCGATCCCCGGCGCCGCGGCTTGCACGAGCGCGTCGACCCGGCGGAGCTCACCGGCCCGGTCACCGGCAGCCGCGAACCACTCGTCGACGTCCACGTCCAGGCGCCTTCCCTCAGAGGAGCAGGCCCAGCAGCACCGCCCCGGCGGCGAGCAGCATCGCGACCACGATGACGCCGGCGACCATCCGCTGCCGCCGTCGTCCGTCCGGCCCGAGGTTGCCCATCCCCATCATGGGGGCACGGTACGGCGTCAGCCGACGGTGAGGGCTGCCGTCCGGCTGTGCCGGAACCGGCCGGCGGTCACCGGCTCGTAGCGGGTCGGGCCGGCGGCCGCCGAGGGCAACCGCTCCACCACGGACCACGGGTCCGCCTCAGCGCGGAAGGCCAGCGACAGCCGCTCCTCGGTGGGGGTCTCCACCGGCGGCGCGAGCACCCGGTGCGACGTGGAGCGCCACCGGTCGCCGGTCCACCGGGCGAGCAGGTCGCCGGCGTTGACCGTCAGCGCTCCCGGCACGGACGGCACGTCGACCCAGCCGCCGTCCAGCGCGCGCACCTGCAGGCCGTCGGGGCCGGGCCCGCGATCGGACAGCGTCAGGGTGCCGACGTCGGTGTGCGGGGAGACCGCCAGCTGCCCGGGCAGCACCGTGCCCACCTCCTGCCGGGCGGGGAACCGGTCGAGGTCCACGGTCCAGGTGTCCCCGGTGCAGCGGGCCACGAAGAAGTCCTCCGCCAGGTCCAGCGCGAGGGCGCAGATCCGCAGCAGGTCCTCGGCCAGCACGGCGCAGGCAGCGGAGAAGGCCGTCGCCGCCGGTCGCAGGCCGGGCACCTCCGCCGGCCAGCTGTTGAGGCCGTACCACTCCTCCTCCGCCGTACCCGCCACCGGCGGCGGCTCCTCGGCGCCGAAGCAGAAGGACTCCCGCAGGTCCGGCGGTGTGTCCCGGCCGTCCGGCCCGGCCGCCGCCGGGACACCCGGGGGCACCCAGCCACGGCCGCCGGGGAAGCACGCGACCGCCGCCCTGGCCGCCGGCGGCAGCGCGAAGAGCCGCCGGACCTCCCGGCGCAGCCGATCGGCCGGACCGCCGTCCACCCGGTGACCGGTGACGAGCAGGAAGCCGGCCTCGCACAGCGCGCGGTCGACGTCGGTCGCCACCTGTCGCCGGCCGGCCGGGCCGCCCGCGTACCAGGGAGCCAGGTCGACCAGCGGAGCAGCGGACATCGGCTTCCTCCCGAGTCGGATGCCGGAACCGTAGGGAGCCGGCGTTGCCGGCGGATGACGCCGCGGTGACGGTGCTGCGGATCCTGTTCCGTCGCCGGCTGTCGGCGCCTGCTGCCAAGGTGGGCACGTGGAGGAGCTCTCGCTGCTGCGGATGGCTGCCCAGCGGCTGGTCGGGCCGCGGGCGGCGAGCCCGGCCGAGGCGGTCCGGTGGCTGGCCGCCGTCCAGGCGCAGGACCTGCCCGGCGCGCTCACCTCGGTCGCCCTGCGGACCGACGGCGGCACCCGGGCCGCCGTCACCGCCGCGCTGGACGCCGGCGAGGTCGTCCGCTCGTGGCCGATGCGCGGCACGCTGCACCTCACCGCCGCCGGCGACCTCCCCTGGATGCTGGCGCTGCTCGGCCCCAGGGTGCTGGCCGGGGCCGCCGGCCGGCGGGCCACGGTGGGGCTGACCGAGGACGACGTCGCGCGGGCCCGGGACCTCGCGCTGGAGGCGCTCGGCGGCGGCCGCCGGCTCGGCCGCGCCGAGCTGGTCGCCGCACTGGCGGCGGGTGGCGTGCCGACCGAGGGGCAGCGCGGCTACCACCTGCTGTGGTGGCTGGCCCAGTCCGGGCTGACCTGCCTGGGTCCGACCGTGGACGGCGACCAGCAGTTCGTCCTGCTCGACGAGTGGGTGCCGGCACCGAGGCAGCTGGAGCGCGACGAGGCGCTGGGCGAACTGACGCTGCGGTTCTTCGCCTCGCACGGCCCGGCCACCGTCAAGGACCTGGTGCGCTGGGCCGGCGTGCTCGTCCGCGACGTCAAGGCCGGCCTGGCCGTCGCTGCGCCGCAGCTCGAGCGGCTGGAGGTCGAGGGCACCGAGCACTGGATGGACCCGTCCACCCCGGACCGGCTGACCGCCGCCCGCGCCGAGGCCGAGGGCGTGCTGCTGCTGCCCGGCTTCGACGAGCTGGTGCTCGGCTACGCCGACCGCAGCTGCACGGTGCCGACCGCGTTCGCCGACCGGATCGTGCCCGGCGGCAACGGCATGTTCCGGGCCACCGCGGTGTCCGCGGGCACCGCGGTCGCGGTCTGGCGCACCGGCCGGGGGAAGACCCGGCCGATCGACCTGGAGCCCTTCGCCGAGCTGACCGCCGACCTGCGCAGCCGGATCGAGGAGCGCTACGCCGCGCTGCCCTGAGGTTGCGCCGGCTGACGGCGGGGAACGGGCTCTGCCATGGAGTACACCCGTCTCGGCACCACCGGTCTGCAGGTCTCCCGCATCTGCCTCGGCATGATGAGCTTCGGGGACCCCGCCCGCGGCGGTCACCCGTGGAGCCTCCCGGAGCAGGAGAGCCGCGCGGTCATCGAGAAGGCGCTGGCCGCCGGGATCACCTTCTTCGACACCGCGAACGTCTACTCCGCCGGGTCCAGCGAGGAGATCACCGGCCGCGCCCTGAAGGACTTCGCCGACCGCGAGGACGTCGTCCTCGCCACCAAGGTGCACGGCCGGATGCGGCCCGGCCCCAACGGCGCGGGGCTGTCCCGGAAGGCCGTCCTGGCCGAGCTCGAGGCCAGCCTGGAACGGCTGGGCACCGACTACGTCGACCTCTACCAGATCCACCGGTGGGACCCGCACACGCCGATCGAGGAGACCCTGGAAGCACTGGACTCCGCCGTCCGGTCGGGGAAGGTGCGCTACCTCGGCGCCTCGAGCATGTGGGCCTGGCAGTTCAGCAAGGCGCTGCACCTGGCCGGCGAGCACGGCTGGCACCGGTTCGTCTCCATGCAGGACCACTACAACCTGCTCAACCGTGAGGAGGAGCGGGAGATGCTGCCGCTCTGCGCCGACGAGGGCATCGGCGTCATCCCGTGGAGCCCGCTCGCCCGCGGCCGGCTGACCCGGGACTGGGAGGCGAGCACCACCCGGTCGGAGACCGACGAGTTCGGCAGCAAGCTCTACAACGACGCCGACCAGGTGATCGTCGAGCGGGTCGCCGAGGTCGCCGAGGCCCGCGGGGTGCCCCGGGCACAGGTGGCCCTGGCCTGGCTGCTGAGCAAGCCGGTGGTCACCGCGCCGATCGTCGGGGTGACCAAGGACCGGCACCTGGACGACGCCGTGGCCGCCGTCGACCTCGAGCTGACGCCTGCGGAGATCGCCCGGCTCGAGGAGCCCTACACGCCGCACGCGGTGGTCGGCTTCTCCTGAGCGGGAGGTACGGGTGACCCATCTCGCCCCTCGGCAGTGATCTCCGTCGACGACGCGCTGCCCGACGCCGGGAGACGATGAGGGCCGTGTCCGGCATCCCCTCCCCGCTGCGCCGGGTGGCGCCGCACGTCCTCGGACCGCGGCCGCCCACACCGGGCGCACTGTGGGCGGCCCACCGCCGCCGGGCGCTGTCCGCGGCGTTCTGCGTCACCGCACCGCTGGCCTTCTTCGTGCTGCTGGGCCGCGCCGACCTCGGCGCGGCCGCGGCGCTGGGCGGCTTCACCGCCGTCTACGGGCACGCGCTCCCCTACCGACGGCGGTCGGTGGTCTCCGCCGGCGTGGGTGCCGCGCTCGCCACGTCGGTCGCCCTGGGCGGCCTCGCCGGTCCGCACCCCTTCCTGCTCGCCGCCGTCCTCGGCCTGCTCGGGGCAGCCGCGACGGCGGCCACCGCGGTCTGGCAGATCGGCCCGCCCGGCCCGCTGATGGCGGTGCTGGTCGGCGGCAGCGCGAGTGCGCTGGGCTCCGCACCCGACCTGATCGGCCAGCACGTGGCGGCCGCCGCCGGGTCGGCCGCGCTCTCCTGGCTGGTGGTCATGGCGGCGTGGTCCTGGGACCCGGCCGGCCCGGAGCGGCGCGCCGTCGCCGCCGCGGAGAGCGCGGTCGCCGCCGCCGAGCGGGGCGGGCTGCCGGACACCCGACCGGACGCCGTCGCCCGGGCGGTCCGCATCGCCCACGTGGCGGTGGCCGGTGGCAGCCGGCGACGCCGGTCCCTGCGGCCGCGGCTGGAGGAGGTCGAGACCCGGTTCCTGCGGACGCTGCCGACGACCGCTCCCACGACCGCGACCGGTCCCCGCGTGCCGGCCGCCCCGGCCCGGGGGCACACCCCGCTGTGGGTGCCCACCGCCGTGCGCATCGGCGTGGGCGCCTGGGCGGCAGGGTCGCTCGCCGCCGGGCTCGGCCTGCACAGCCCGTACTGGGCGTCGACCGCGGCCGTCGCCGTCCTGCTGGGCACCGACGCCCGGCACACCCGGGCCCGGGCGCTGCACCGGGTGACCGGCACGCTGCTGGGCACCGGGGTGACAGCGCTGCTGTTCTGGCTCGACCTGCCCGTCGCCGTCAGCGTCGCCCTGATCGGGGTCATGCTCGTCGGCGTCGAGCTGCTGGTGGTCAGCCAGTACGTGCTGGCCGTCGCGCTGATCACACCGGTGTCGCTGTCGCTGGTGCACCTGGGCGCGGACAGCCCGCCCGGCGCGGTCCTGATCGCCGTGCGGCTGGGCGAGACGCTCGTCGGCATCGCGGTCGGGCTCGCCGCCGGGCTGCTGCTCCTCCCCCGCCCCGGCAGCCGTCGGCTGCCGGCCGCGGTCGGGGCCACCGTCGAGCGGGCGCTGGCGGCGGCCGCGGCGCCACCCGGCGGACCGGCGGACGCGGCGCTGCGGGACGCCCTGGTGGCCCAGCACGAGGTGGCGACGGCGACCCGCGCGGAGCTGTTCGCCGCGCCCGGCGCCGACCTCGAGCTGCACCGGTCACGGCAGGTGGCCGACCTCGGCTGGGCACTGCTCGGTGCCCGCGCCCGCGGCGAGGACGCGCTGAGCGCCTGGGTGGGCGCCCGGATCACCGCCGACCTCGCGCCACGCTGAGCTCAGCCGGGCAACCCGACCAGCCCTGCGGAGAGCTCCCACAGCTCGCGGGCCCGGACGTCGTCCAGGGCCGAGGGCAGGGCCGCCGTGGGCGACCGGTCAGCGTGCAGCCGCCCGTTGCGCCAGCCGTCCGGCGCGCCGGCGTTGCCGGCCAGCACGTCGATCCGCGGGAACCGGTCTCGCAGGTCGGCGGCCGGCCGGCGGACGTCGTCCAGCCGGGCGAAGTCGGCGGTCAGCGCGACCGCACCGGGCAGCTCCCCGGCGACGGCGGCGGTCTTGCCCGCGGAGCGGCCGACGACGACCACCTGCGCACCGCCGCGGTGCAGCCGCCGGGCCGCCGCGGCCCCGAGGCCGTCGCTGGCACCAGTGACGACGACGACCGGCGCGCTGCCCGGCGTCAGCTGGTCGGCTCGACGAGGACGATCGGGATCTTCCGGTCGGTCTTCTGCTGGTAGTCGGCGTAGTCGCGGTAGGCGGCGACGGCACGCTCCCACCACTGGTCGTACTCGTCGCCCTCGACCTCGCGGGCCACGCCGTCGCGGACCTGCTCACCGTCCTGCACGGTGACCTGGTCGGGGTGGGCCTTGAGGTTGAAGTACCAGGTCGGGTGCTTGGGGGCACCGCCCTGCGAGGCGACCATCGCGTAGACGCCGTCGTGCTCGACCCGCATCAGCGGGTTCTTGCGGACCTTGCCGCTCCTGGCACCGCGGGTGGTGAAGACGACGACCGGCTCGGTCCGGCCGGGCAGCGTGTTGCCCTCCCGGCCGCCGGTGCGCTCGTACAGCTCCACCTGGTCGCGGACCCACTTCTCCGGACTCGGCTCGTACTCACCTTCCAGGGGCATGCGCTGACCCTAGGACGGACCCCGGCGGGCCGCCGTCCGGGTGCGCCGCTGGGTGCGGACCGGCAGAGTGCTCCGAGCGGTCCGGGCAGGCGTCCCGGCGCGGAGGGGAGCGATGACCGAGAGCCCGCACGTCGTCGTGCGGGGCGAGGCCGTCGCCGAGGCGCTGCCCGACGCCCCCGACGGGACCCGGGGCGGCGGTTCGGTGGCCACCGTGACCACCCGGGTCCAGGTCAGCGACGTCGCCGCCGCGGTCGCCGACGCGCTGGCCCGGGCCCGCGGCTACGCTGCCGCGCTGGGCGCCCGGATCACCGGGCTGGTCGAGATCCGCGACGCCGGCACCGGTGGTGGCGCCGGCCGGGTCGCGCGGGCCTCCCTCGCAGCGGCAGCACCGGCGCTGGAGCTGCAGCCGGGCCCGCACGAGGTGCACGGCTCGGTCGAGATGACCTTCACGATGTCCCCACCCGACCAGGAGGTCCACGCGCGATGAGGTTCCGGGAGAGCGGCAGGCTGGACACCTCGGGCGTGCAGGACCGCCGCGGCGGAGGCGGCGGGCGGGGGCTGGCCGTCGGCGGTGGCGGGCTGGGGCTCGTGGGGCTGGTCGTCGTCGTGCTCTTCCAGGTCCTCGGCGGTGGCGGGAGCGGCGGCACGTCGGCCGCCACCAGCGTGCTGCAGGGGCTGGGCTCCGGTCAGACCGCCGACAACAGCGCGCTCGAGCAGTCCTGCGACGAGGTCGCCGACGCCAACGACTCCGTCGACTGCGCCGTGGCCGCCGACATCGACTCGATCCAGGACTACTGGGGGCAGACCCTCGGCAGCGGCTACCAGCCCGCCCAGACGGTGTTCTTCTCCGGCTCGGTGCAGACCGGCTGCGGCGGCGCGACCAGCGGTTCCGGGCCGTTCTACTGCCCCGCCGACGGGCTGGTCTACATCGACCTGTCCTTCTTCGACGACCTGCAGACCCGGTTCGGCGCCGAGGGCGGAGCGTTCGTCAACGCCTACGTGATCGCCCACGAGTACGGCCACCACGTGCAGGACCTGATGGGCACCAACCAGCAGGTGGACTCGCGGCTGACCGGACCGGACAGCGGCAGCGTGCGGCTGGAGCTGCAGGCCGACTGCTACGCCGGCACCTGGGCCAACCACGCCGAGACGGTGCCGGACGAGACGGGCCAGCCGCTCATCGTCGACATCACCGACGACGACATCGCCCGGGCGCTGGACACCGCCGGCCGGATCGGCGACGACTTCATCCAGGAGAACCTGGGCAGCGGGACCGTCGACCAGGGTTCCTTCACGCACGGCTCGTCGGAGCAGCGGCAGCGCTGGTTCAGCACCGGCTACACCACCGGCGACCCCGCCCGGTGCGACACCTTCGCCACCGACGACCTGGGCTGACCCGCCCGCGGAAGGAACGGCCACCGGCCCGGGTTGCCGCGACCATGACGACTCTCGGGATCATCGGCGCCGGACACATCGGCACGGCCCTCGCCCAGGCAGCACTCGACGCCGGCCACGACGTCGTGATCAGCAACTCCCGCGGTCCGGAGACGCTCACCGACCTGGTGTCCGCTCTCGAGCAGCGGCCGGGGCGCCGGGGTCAGGTCCGCGCGGACACCGCCGCGGGCGCCGCAGCCGCCGCCGACCTGGCCGTGGTCACCATCCCGCTCAAGGCCGTGCCCGCCGTCCCGGTCGAGCCGTTGGCCGGCAAGGTCGTGATCGACACGAACAACTACTACCCGCAGCGCGACGGGCAGATCTCCGCGCTCGACGACGAGTCCACGACGACGGCCGAGCTGCTGCAGGCCCACCTGCCGACCTCCCGGGTGGTGAAGGCGTTCAACCACCTCGGCGCGGCGGACATCACCGGCGGCGGCTCTCCCGCGGGCACCCCGCACCGCCGTGCGCTGGCCGTGGCCGGCGACGACGCCGCGGCCAAGCAGCAGGTGGCCGCGTTCATCGACGCCATCGGCTTCGACGTCGTCGACCTCGGTCCGCTGGCCGAGGGCTGGCGGATCCAGCGGGACACCCCCGGGTACGGCGCGCGCCTGGACGCCGAGGGGCTCCGCGCCGCCACGGCAGCGGCGAAGCGCTACCGCGACATGTGACCGCCGGGCGCTCGCCGCCGCTCAGCCGGCGGCGAGCGTCTGCTCGGCCGCCTCGACCTCCGCGGTCCACGCCCGCTTGCCCGCCTGCCAGCGGTCCTCGTCGTCCCCGCGGCGCCAGTAGCCGGAGATCGAGGTGAACGCCGCGTCGAGGCCCCGCTCGGCGCGCAGGTGCAGCCGGAGGTCCTTCACCAGACCGGCCTCGCCGTGCACGAACACGTGGCCGGTGCCCGCCGGCAGCTCCACGGCCTTGACGGCGGTGGCCACCGCCTCCCCCGGGACGCCGTCGCCGCGGTGCACCCACACGACCGGGACGCCGTCGGCCAGGACGAGGTCGGACTGCTGCTCCGCCGGGTCCGCGACCTCCACGAACACCAGGGCCGGCACACCCGCCGGAAGCCGGGTCAGCGCCGCGCCGATGGCCGGCAGGGCGCTCTCGTCGCCGACCAGCAGGTGCCAGTCCGCGTCCGGGCTCGGCGCGTAGCCGCCACCGGGCCCGAAGAACTGGATCCGGTCGCCGGGTGCGGCCGCCGCCGCCCACGGGCCGGCGAGCCCCTCGTCCCCGTGGTGCACGAAGTCGATGGTGAGCTCGCCGGCGACCGGGTCCCAGGAGCGCACGGTGTAGGTGCGGGTGACCGGCCAGAGCTCCGCCGGGAGCTCGGCGCGCAGCTGCTCCACGTCGAACGGTGCCGTGTAGGGGGCTCCCGGCGGTGGGAAGAGGAGCTTCACGTAGTGGTCGGTGAACTCACCTGCCGGGAAACCGGCCAGGCCCTCGCCGCCGAGGACGACGCGGATCATGTGCGGCGTCACCCGCGAGGTGCGCAGCACCTCTCCGACGCGTGCCACCCGTGGGCGCCGGGCGCCCCCGCCCCTGGTCGGTCCGCTCACGGGTCCTCCTCGTCAGTCAGGCAAGCCTTGCCTTGCCTTGGTCGAGGCTACCCGGCCCGCAGGGGGACCCCTCCCGCGAATCAAGGTCAGGAAAAGTGGATCTAGTCGGTTTACGCCGTAGCTGCCCGCGGGTACCAGCCAGCTCAACGGAACGGCGTCCCACCGAGGCCAGGTGGGATCCCCCGAGTGTCACGACTGGGCACCGTGAGGCGCCCGCACGCCGTCCCGCGTCCCGGCACCACCGGCACCGGCACTCACCTGCCGGCGACGGCGTGTGCCCTCGAGCGGGCGTGGTCGGCCAGGGCAGGGACGCCCAGTTGCACGAGCACTGACCAGGTACAGCCCACGCACGACGAGGAGGAACGATGACCCACTCCATCGACACCCCGCCGCAGTCACCCCAGAGCGGCGCGACGCCCGTGTCCGGCACCCCCAGCACCAAGGACGTCGCCAAGGACCAGGCCGGCAACGTGGCCTCCACCGCCGCACAGGCCGGCGGCCAGGTCGCCTCGACCGCCGCCGACCAGGCGAAGCAGGTCACCCAGGAGACCAAGCGGCAGGCCCAGGACCTCATCCAGCAGGGCCGCTCGCAGCTCCAGCAGCAGGCCCGCACCGGCCAGCAGAAGGCCGGCGAGGGCCTGTCCGGCATCGCCCAGCAGCTGCGCACCATGGTGGAGGGTGGCGGCGGGACGCCGTCCGGTCCCGCCGCCGACCTGGTCCGCCAGGCCGGGGACAAGATCGAGGAGATCGCCGACTGGGTCCAGGCCCGCGAGCCCGGCGAGCTGGTCGACGAGGTCCGCGCCTTCGCCCGTCGCAAGCCCGGCGTCTTCCTGCTCGGTGCCGCCGTGGCCGGCGTGCTCGCCGGTCGGCTGACCACCGGCGTGGTCGCCGCGCACAAGGACAACGGCTCCTCGGGCAGCGGCACGCAGCAGCTCACCGGCACGGGTTCGCCCTACGCCACCGAGAGCTACGTGACCGAAACGAACTACATCGCCGACACCCCGGCGACCGGGTACGCCAGCACCGGGTACGAGGCCGGCACCACCGGCTACGCCACCACCGGCACCGCCGGCTCGGTCCCGCCGCCGCCGTACGGCACGCCGGAGACAACCACGCAGCCCTCGACCACCACGGCTGGCTGGGACGACCCGGCGCTGCGCACCCCCGGGTCGGGCCAGCTGTGAGCACCCCGTACCAGGGCGGCGCACCGCAGCAGGACCTCGGCTACGGCGAGACCGGCACCGCCGGCGCCTCGGCCTACGCCGCGCCCGCCGCGAACGGCTACGACTACGGCAACACGGCCCAGCCGATGACCGAGGAGGGGCACCCGAACGTCGAGGGCACCTCGGTCGGTCAGCTCATCGGCGAGGTGACCCGTGACCTGTCCACGCTCATGCGCCAGGAGCTGGAGCTGGCCAAGGCCGAGCTCCGCGCCGACGCCAACCGGGCGACCGACGAGGTCAAGGCCCAGGCCGGCAAGGCGGGCAAGGGCGCGGGCATGCTCGCCGGTGCCGGCGTGGCCGGGCTGATGCTGGCCGTCTTCCTCAGCTGCGCCCTGTGGTGGGCACTGGAGAACGTCATGGACGCGGGCCTCGCGGCCCTGATCGTGGCCGTCCTCTGGGGCATCATCGCCGCCGTCCTGTACTCCGTGGGCCGCAAGACGCTGAAGACGATCGACTTCACCAGGCTCAAGCAGATCAACCCCAAGCCGGAGCAGACCGTGGAGACCCTCCAGCAGGTCCCCGGCGCTCTCAAGCCCCACTGACCCGGAACGGAGACTGACGATGACCAGCAGTGACCCGGACGTGATCCGCCGCCAGATCGAGGACACCCGCGCCAACCTCAGCTACGAGGTCGACGCGCTGAACGAGAAGGTCAACCCGACCCGCGTCGTCGACCGCCGCGTCGGCAAGGCCAAGAGCAGCGTCACCGGCCTGAAGGACAGGGTCTTCGGGGTCGCGCACCAGGGCGGCTCGCAGGTCGGCGGGAGGGCGCACGACGTCGCCGGCTCCGCCCAGGGTGCCGCCTCCTCCGCGGCCGGCACCGTGCAGGACGCCGCCCACTCCGCGGTGGGTGCCGTGCAGTCCGCTCCGGACACGATCCAGCGCCAGGCGCAGGGCAACCCGCTCGCCGCGGGCCTCATCGCCTTCGGCGTCGGCTGGCTGGTCTCCTCGCTGCTGCCCACCAGCGAGAAGGAGAAGCAGCTCGCCGCCCAGGCCGAGTCCGCGGTCAGGGACCACTCGCAGCCGCTCGTCGACCAGGCCAAGAACGTCGCCCAGGAGATCGGCGACAACCTGAAGCCGGCCGCCCAGGACGCCGTCCAGTCGGTCAAGGAGACCGCGCAGGACGGTGTGCAGACGGTCAAGGCCGAGGGCCAGTCCGCGGCCTCCGACGTCCAGGGCACCGCCCAGGACGCCAAGCAGACGGTCCAGGGGCACGCCACCTCCTGACCCGGCACACGCACGACGGCCCCCGGTGCACCTGCACCGGGGGCCGTCGTGCGTTCTCAGTTCGGCGCGGCGGGCGACCGGCCCTCCGGCCCCTCTCAGGGCCGGGGCCCCGAGAGGGGGTCCTCCGTCAGACGAAGGCGCTGAGGCCGGTGATGGAGCGGCCGACGATCAGGGTGTTCATCTGCCGGGTGCCCTCGTAGGAGTACAGCGCCTCGGCGTCGGCGAAGAAGCGGACCACGTCGTTCTCCAGCACGATGCCGTTGCCGCCGAACAGCTCCCGAGCCCAGGCGACCGTCTCCCGCCCGCGGGCGGTCACGTAGCTCTTGGCCAGCGACGCCTGGTCGTCGCGCAGCGCGTCGACCTCCTGCAGTTGGGAGATCCGCACCGTCATGCCGAGGCTGGCGGTGACGTTGCCCAGCATCCGGGCCAGCAGGTCCTGGATCAGCTGGAAGCTGCCGATCGGCTTGCCGAACTGCTTGCGCTCCTTGGCGTAGGCCAGGGCCACCTCGTAGGCACCGAGCTGGCAGCCGACGCCGCTCCAGGCGACCCCTCCGCGGGTCACCTTGAGCACCTTGTTGACGTCCTTGAAGGTGTTGCCGTCCTCGAGCTTGTTCCCGGCCGGGATCCGGCAGTCGGTGAACGTCAGGTCCGCGTTCTGCACCGTGCGGAGCGAGAACTTGTCCTCGATCTTCGTCGCGACGAAGCCGGGGGTGCCCTTCTCCACGACGAAGGTCTTGACCTGGTCGTCGTCCACGTCGCGGGCGAAGACCACGACGACGTCGGCGAAGGTGCCGTTGCCGATCCAGCGCTTGGCGCCGTTGAGCACCCAGGAGTCGCCGTCCCGGCGGGCGGTGGTGCGCATGCCGCGGGCCACGTCCGAGCCGCCCTCGGGCTCGGTCAGCCCGAAGGCGCCGATGGTCTCCATCCGCATCATCGAGGGGATCCAGCGCTGGCGCTGCTCCTCCGAGCCCAGGATCATGATCGAGCCCATCGCCAGGCCGTTGTGCACGCCGATGAAGGTCGCCATCGACGGGTCGACCCGGGACAGCTCCAGGGCCTGGAATCCGGTGAACAACCGGGACGCCCGCGGGCGGCCGTCCCAGTCGTAGGAGCGGCCGACGATGTCCGCCTCGGCGAACCTCGGGATGAGGTCGTGCGGGAACTCGGCGGCCGCCCAGGCGTCGTTGACCCGGGGCTTGACCTCCGACTCCAGGAACTCCCGGAGGGCGACCAGTTCCTTCTGCTCGTCCTCGGGCAGCAGGGACTGGAAAGCGAAGAAGTCGGCGGGCAGGAGCAGATCGGTCATGGCAGCGGTGCCTTCTCTCTCGTCGACGTCGACGTGCTGCCCTGATGCTCCGCCCCATCCGCCGGGTCAGCCACCGAGAGTGGTGCTGGTCACCCCCGCGCGCGGACGCGGTGGACGAGCCGTTCGGCCGGCCCGCTGAGGAACAGCAGGAACATCGCGAAGAAGTTGACCGGCCGGAACACCACGCCGAGCACCAGCGCGAGCGCCAGCAACCCGGTCACCACGCCGGACGGCGCGACGTCGACGTCCGCGGCCGAGACGCCGTGCCGGCGCAGCGGGGCGCGCCGGCGGAGGAGCAGCACGAGCGCCGTCGTCGCCGAGGAACTGGCCAGGATCGTGCCGATGTACAGGCCGACCGACAGCCGGTCGGTGCCGAACTCGGCGATGACCTGGGTGGCGAACGGCAGCAGCACGATGGTGAAGGTCCAGAACAGGTTCAGCCAGAGGAAGAGGACGTCGTAGCCGCCGACGGACTCGACGATCGCGTGGTGGGCCAGCCACAGCCGCGCGATGACCACGAAGCTCAGCGCGAAGGCGCCGAACTGCCCGAGGTTGTCGGACAGCACGACGCCGAGGTCCGCACCGCGGTCCTCCGCCAGCACCTCGATCAGCGGCAGCACCAGCAAGGTGATCGCGATGGCGACCACGGCGTCGAGGAAGGTGACCAGGCGGTCGAGGCCGCGCTCGCTGTGCACCCGCGCAGGCTAGGCGGTCACGCGCCGGTGCGGTCCGGCTGAGCGCGTACCGCCAGCAGCGCGACCGGCGGACGCGCACGCCGGGCAGCACCCTGCCGCTGGCACCTTCCCCGGCAGCGGCCGGTGGTACCAGGCGCCGTGGTCCCGGGCGGTGCGGCTCACCGACGGAACTCGACGGCGATGGAGGGCCGCGGAGGGGTGTCACCGACGTGGCGCGCGGTGACCCTGAGCCCGTGCGGACCGGCGAGCGCGGCGA
This sequence comes from Geodermatophilaceae bacterium URHA0031, assembly GCA_000620205.1. Classification (GTDB taxonomy): domain Bacteria; phylum Actinomycetota; class Actinomycetes; order Mycobacteriales; family Geodermatophilaceae; genus Modestobacter. The sequence goes on from JHVP01000006.1 coordinate 268,605, forward strand.
CGCGCGCGACGCGGTCCTCGACCTGCCCGGGCCGGAGCGGCTGGTCGACGAGCAGGAAGCGGCCACCGTCGGCGAGCACCCGCCGGACGACGCCGTACTCACCCGCCGGCGGGCGCCAGAACGCCCCGACGTGCACCGCGATCACCAGGTCGGCCCAACCCGCGTCCAGTCCCGCGTCCAGCAGCTCCGCCGTGCGCACGACCACGGTCCCCGGGCGACAGCGGCGGCGTTCCGCTGCGTCGCCGCGGTCGTCATGGTGGCGGAGCGGTCCAGCCCCAGGACCGAACCGGTGGTCAGCCGGTCGGCGAGCAGCGAGAGGAGCACGCCGTGCCCGCAACCGATCTCCAGCACGCGGTCACCCGGCCGCGGCGCGGCGAGCACCGCTGCCCAGGCCAGCCGGGTGGAGACCCCGGCGGCCACCTAGTTGAGGGGGCGGGTGCCCTCGGGGAGCGTGCCCCCGGCGACCATCCCGGTGACCGCGTCCTGCAGCGCGGTCAGCGCCACCCGCTGGGTGAAGGGCCCGGTCGACACCCGGGCGACGCCGAGCTCCTGCAGCTCGCGGGCCGGCAGGGACGCGCCGGGGACGCTGATCAGGGTCAGCTTGCCGCGGCCCAGGCCCTCGACGACGGCGGCGATCTCCTCGCGGTCGACCAACCGCGGCACGAACACCACCGGTGCGCCGGCCTCGAGGAAGGCCTGCCCGCGACGGACGGCCTCGGCGACCAGCTCGCCCCGGTCCGCGTCGGGAGCTGCCCGGACGAACGCGTCGGTGCGGGCGTTCAGCACGAAGTCGATCCCGGCGTCCCGCCCGGCGCGCACGACGGCCTCGACCGCGGCCACGGCGTCGTCCAGCGGCTTCATCTGGTCCTCCAGGTTGCCACCGACGACGCCCACCTCGATGGCCCGCCGGACGGTCTCCCCCGCGTCGCCGTACCCGGCCTCCAGGTCCATGCTCACCGGGACGTCGACCGCCGCGACGATCCGGCCGACCATGTCCAGGTGCAGCTCGAGCGGGATGTTCTCGCCGTCCTCGTAGCCGAACGTCGCCGCGATCGAGTGGCTCGCCGTGGCCAGCGCCCGCACCCCCGGCGTGCCGGCGACGACGGTGGCGGAGATGACGTCCCAGACGTTGGTCAGGGTCAGGATCTCCGGCGCGGTGTGCAGGTCGAGGAGGGTCCGGGCGCGGGCAGCGAGGTCAGCCATGCCGGTCAACGTAGCGACCGGTCGACCGCGTCACTGGCCGTAGGACCGCCGGAGGTCGGACCAGAGGAGGTGGTTGACCCGGTACCGCAGGTGCCCGGTCGTGCTGTCGTCGGGCAGCTCACCGGTCGTGGTCAGCGTCCAGCGCAGCGCTGTCCCGCCGCCGGCCGGCCGCAGGTCGAGATCGAGGACGTCGTCCGGCCGCCGCGGCCACAGCGAGGACCAGACCACCACGCCCGGTTCCTCGGCCCTGAGCACCCGCGGCTCGACCTCGTCGTCGAGCAGTCGGAGCCACGGGCGGGCACCGGCCTGGCGCGGCTCGACCAGCGACCGCCAGACGACGTGCGGAGGTGCCGGCAACCGCCGCTCCCTGCGCCCGACCGTCGACCGCTCAGCCACCGGGTCGCTCCGGCCACGGGGCCCAGGCCACCCGGCCCGGCGGCCCCAGCTCCCTCGCCCGGGCCCGGGTCAGCGACTCGCTGCCGCTCGAGGCCGGCCGGCGCACGCTGAGCACCCGGCCGCGCAGCTCCTCCTCCAGCCGGCCGGCGACCACGTCCGCGACGTACTCCCGCAGCTCGTCCTCGACGTCCTGCACCTCCTCGTCGCAGGCGTCGCACCCGCAGCTCGGGAACGTCTGCCCCGCCCAGCGGCCGGCGCGCAGCCGCACGCCGGACCGCGCCCGGACGACCACCAGGTCGGCGCCGCTCCCCGCGCGCGGGGAGAGGCGGACCGCCGCACGCTCCCAGGCCTCGGCGACCGGCTCGTCGGTGACCTCGACGTCGAACCGGCGGGCCAGGTCGGCCACCAGCTCGGCGGCCACGTCGTCCAGGGCGGCGTACCGCTGCGGGTCGGTGACCCGGCTGTAGGCCTCCGGAGGCGGTCCTCCGGCTCCCCACCGACCGCCCATGCCGGAACCGTAGAGCCGGGTGCCGGTGCCTGTCCCGCGGTTTCCGGTGGCCCCCGACCGCCCGCCCGGCCCAGCGCGGGGAGGGCGGCGACAATACGGCCGAACGCCCGACCGTGCGCGGCGCCGTCCACAGCGGACGGCGCCGTCCCCAACCGCCCGCCGGGCGGGCCGGCGCCCTCCGGCGCGCGGCACCCTGACCTGGTGACCCCGAGGAGTGCTCCGACCGTGGACGACGTGCTGCGCCTGCTGCTGGCCGGCGCCCGACTGGCCGCCCAGCCCGGCGTGACCGGGCAGGAGCTCGACCGGGTGGTCGACCGGTTGCTGCTCCGCGACCCGGCGGTCGACTCGCACGGCCACGCCCAGCAGGTGCTCCTCGAGCTGCTCCCGGGGCTCTGGGAGGGCGGCTGGCAACCGGCGGACCTCACCCACGTGGTCCGCCGGAAGGTCAGCGCCCGGGCGGGCCGGCTGATCGGGGCGGTGATCACCGGGGAGGCCGTCGTGGCCGACGTGGCCGGGCGGGCACCCCGCGCCTGGACGGCGCAGCTGGCCGAGCTGGACGGCCCGGCGCGGACGGTGGCCGACTGGTGGCGGGCCGAGCAGGTCGCCCCGGCGGCAGCCTGGCGGGACGTGCTGCGGGTCGTCGCGCTGCTGCGGGGTCTGCCGCGGCTGGAGCAGCTGGTGCCCCCACCCTCGGGCTGGTCGGCCGCGCAGCTGGCCGACAGCGGCTGGGAGGAGGCCGTGGACGCGCGGGCGCTCAGCCGGATCCGCGGGCTGCTGGCGAAGGCCGAGTCCACCGAGTTCGAGGCGGAGGCCGAGGCGCTGACCGCCAAGGCCCAGGAGCTGATGGCCCGGCACGCCATCGACACCGCGATGCTCGGTGAGCGCGCGGGTGCGCCGGCGACCGCGGGGCAGGTGCAGGCCCGCCGGTTGCACCTCGACGACCCGCACGCGGAGGCCAAGGCGGCGATCGTCCAGGCGGCCGGGTCGGCGAACGGCGTACGGGTGGTCCTCCTTCCGGCGTTCGGCATCGCCACCCTGGTCGGGATGCCCGGCGACCTCGACGTCGTGGACCTGCTGGTCACCTCGTTGCTGCTGCAGTCCGGTCGGTCACTGGCCGACGCGGCGCGGCTGGCCGGGGCGCGCGGCCGGTCGACGGCCTACCGGCGCGGCTTCCTCTACTCCTACGCCCAGCGGATCGAGGAACGGCTGACCGCGGCGCGGGACTCCGCGCGGCGCGAGGCCACCGCCACCTACGGCAGCGATCTCGCCCCGGTGCTGGCCGGTCGGCAGGCGGCCGTGGACCGGGCGGTGGAGGAGCTGTTCCCCTCGGTGCGCCGCCGCAGCGGCCGCAGCGTGGACCCCGCCGGCTGGCACGCCGGTCGGCAGGCCGCCGACGCCGCCGACCTCGGCAGTCCGCACGAACGGCTCGCCCGGGGCTAGAGCTAGAGCAGGACGTCGAAGCTGGACCCCAGGTCGCGGATGAGCATCCCGTGGGAGGTCAGGTCGGCGGCCGTGGTCAGCCAGCCGGCCACGAACAGCAACGCGTCGGCGGAGGTGTCGTCCAGCGACGCCGTCGCTGCTGCCGATCCCGCCTGAGCCACTGCACCGCACGCCAAGGTCAACATGACCGGCCCCTTTCGTCTCTGCAGGGGTCGGCACGTCCCGGGGGCCGCTGGAGGTCCACGCCGCCGCGGCGCCCCCGGGCTCACCCGTTCGGGTCAGCGGAGCCCGTCGAGGAGCATCTGCAGCAGCGCCTCGTACGTGGCGGCCGGGTCCGCGGTCTTGACGAGACCGGCCAGCTCGAGCGAGACGGCGCCGTGCACCGAGCTCCAGATCAGCTGGGCGGTGTCGACCGGGTCAGCGGGTCGCAGCGCCCCCCGGTCCACGGCGTAGCCGACCCGGTCGACGAGTGCCTGGAACGCGGCGCCGGCGCGGTCGACCAGCTCCTCGGTCGGGACCGCCGCCGCCCAGCCGGCACCGAACATCGCGCCGTAGTGCTGCGGGTGGTCCAGCGCGAACCTGCGGTAGTTGCGGCCGCAGGTGAGCAGCCGGTCGACCGGGTCGGCGTCCTCGGCTGCGGCCGTCGCCGCCCGCAGCCCCTCGAAGCCGCGGGCCAGCACCGCCGCGACCAGCCCGTCCTTGTTGCCGAACCGGTTGTAGACGCCCATCGGTGCCACCGCCGCCTCGGCCGCGACGGCCCGCACGGTGAGGCCGCCGAGCCCGTCGCGCACCAGCACCCGCTCCGCGGCGTCGACCAGGGCCTGCTCGAGCGCGCGGCTCGGCGTCCGGCCGCCGCTGGCGCTGACATCTGTCACGACCCCATCCTGCCCGTTGACCTCCGTAGAACATCGTTCTACTTTACTGGAACAACGTTCTACACCAGGAGGTCGTCGTGACCGCTCCCCCCGCCCCGCCTGCCACCCGTCGGTGGTGGGTCCTGCTCGTCCTGTGCCTGTCGGTGCTGCTGGTCAGCGTGGACAACACCATCGTCAACGTCGCCCTCCCCACGATCGGCCGGGAGCTCGGGGCGAGCACCAGCGACCTGCAGTGGGTGGTGGACGGGTACACGCTCGCCTTCGCCGCCCTGCTGCTGCTCGGCGGCGCCCTCGGTGACCGGTTCGGCCGCCGCCGGTTGCTGGAGACCGGCCTGGTGCTCTTCGCCGCGACCTCCGCGCTGGCGGCGCTGGCCGACAGCACCGGCGAGCTGATCGCCGCCCGGGTGGCCATGGGCGTGGCCGCGGCGGCGATCTACCCGGCCACCCTGGCCCTCCTGGTGACCACCTTCCCCGACCGGCGGGAGCGGGCCACCGCGATCGGGCTGTGGTCGGCGGTCACCGGGCTGTCGGTCGCGATCGGGCCGGTCACCGGTGGGCTGCTCCTCGAGCACTTCTCCTGGGGCTCGGTGTTCCTGGTGAACCTCCCGCTGGCCGCGGTCGCCCTCACCGCCGGGCGGCTGCTGCTCACCGAGTCCGCGGACCCCCGCCCGCGCCGGTTCGACCTGGTCGGCGCCGGCCTGTCCGTCACCGCGGTCGGGCTGCTCGTCGTCACCACCATCGAGGCGCCGGGGAACGGCTGGTCCTCCCCCACCACCGTCGCCGGCTACCTCGGCGCCGCCGTGGCCCTGGCCGGCTTCATCGGGTGGGAGCTGCGCCGGCCCGAGCCGATGCTCGACGTCCGCCTCTTCACCGACCGGCGGGTGTCGGTCGGCAGCGGGGCGATCGCGCTGGCCTTCTTCAGCCTCTTCGGCTTCATCTTCCTCATCACCCAGTACTTCCAGGCGGTCCGCGGCTACGACACCCTCACCGCCGGGCTGGCCACCCTGCCCTTCGCCCTGGTCATCGGGGCGGTCAGCCCGCTGGCGATCCTGGCCATGCGGGCGCTGGGCACGAAGCTGGTGGTCGCCGCCGGGCTGCTGACCATGGCCGCCGGGTTCGCCGTCGCCGCCGGCAGCACGCTGGAGTCGGCGTACTGGGGGCGCATCGTGGTCGCCATGGTGCTGATGGCCGGCGGGCTCGGGCTGGTGACCAGCCCGGCGACCGACGCGGTCATGGGCGCGCTGCGCACCGAGCAGGCCGGTGCCGGCTCGGCGGTCAACGACACCGTCCGGGAGGTGGGCGGCACGCTCGGGGTCGCGGTCGTCGGCTCGGTGATGAGCACCGTCTACGGGCCCTCGGTGGTCGACGCGCTCACCGGCGCCGGCGCCCCGGCGCCCGTGGCGGAGGGTGCCGCGGACTCGGTGTTCGCCGGGCTCGCGGTGGCCGGTCAGCTGCCGGACGGCGCTGCCGTCGCCGTCCAGCAGGCGTTCCTGGACGGCGTCTCCGCCGGGTCCTGGGTGGCCGCGGCGGCGAGCGCGGCTGGAGCCGCCGTCGTGCTGGCCTTCCTGCCCGCCCAGCACCGCGTCCCCGACCCGGAGGCACAACTGGTGAGCGCCTGAGCGGCCGCGACCGGAACGGCCCCTCGGCAGGGCCCGGTGGGGGCTGAGGGGCCGTCAGCCGCGGGCGTCGGTGCCCGTCACGGAGTCCAGCAGGTCGTCGGTGCCGCGCAGCATGGTCTGCCCCCGGAAGAAGGCCGGCGCGACGCGGGCGTAGACGACCATCAGCAGCACCCCGAGCAGCAGCGCACCGACGCCGATGACGAACACCCCGCCGACGCCGTGGAAGACCGTCTCGCCGTACCCGGGGTCGGCGTACTCGACGCAGGCGAGCACGAAGACGGCGAGCATGAACAGCCCGCCCAGCAGCGGCAGCAGGAAGCGCATCGCCACGTCCCGCGGGCCGTGCAGCGACCGGCGGAACTCCCAGGCGCAGGCGAAGCCGGTGAGCCCGTAGTAGAAGGCGATCAGCATGCCGGTGGCCGTGATCGAGTCCACCAGCACGTTCTGGCTGACCAGGGTCAGGCCCACGTAGAAGGCGATCGAGACCGCGCCCATCCAGACGGTGGAGACCGTCGGCGTCAGGTACCGCGGGTGGATCCGGGCGAAGGACCGCGGCAGCGCGCCGTAGGCGGCCATCGACAGCGACCCGCGGGCGGTGGGCAGGATCGTGGTCTGGGTGCACGCCGCCGAGGAGGTGAGCACCGAGATGATGAGCAGCGCCTCGAACACCCGCCCGAAGACGTCGTCGCCGAACACCGTCGTCCCGAGGGCGTTGAAGACGTCCTCGGCGTTGGCCTCGTTGCCCAGCCCGATCCCCGCGGTGCCGACACCGGCGAAGGCGACGGTCGCCACCGACACGACCGTGTAGATGCCGACCAGCAGGACCGTCGAGATGATCGCCGCCCGCCCCGGCGACCGGGTGGGGTCGGCGGTCTCCTCGTTCACCGCGACCGCGGAGTCCCAGCCCCAGTAGATGAAGATGGCCAGCAGCACGGCCTCGGTGAGCGAGGACCAGCTGAGCCCCGAGGGCCACAGCCAGGACAGCGAGGGCGTGAGGGAACCCGCAGGCGCGGTGCCGGCGTAGACCTTGACCAGCGCGTAGGCGGCGAACGCCACCAGGACGACGACCTCCACGGCCAGCAGCACGATCTGCACCCGCGCGGTCGGCTCGATGCCCCGGTAGCAGATCCAGGTCATCACGGCGATCCAGCCGACGCCGGCGACCGTCGTCCAGAGCGTGCTGTCGGCGAGGGAGTCCAGCCCGACCAGCCGGTACCCGTAGGAGCCGGCGATCTGGGCGAGGTTCGCCATCACGATGACGTCGGCGGCGATGATCCCCCAGCCGCCCATCCAGCCGGTGCGCGGACCGAAGGCCCGGGCCGCCCAGGTGAAGGTCGTCCCGCAGTCCGGCTCGCGCTTGTTCAGCTCCGAGTAGGCGATGGCGATCAGCCACATCGGCACGAACGCGAGCAGCATGATCGCCGGCGCCTTGACCCCGACGGCGATGACGACGAAGCCCAGCGTGGCGGCCAGGGCGTAGGCCGGCGCGGTGGAGGAGACACCCAGCACGATGGAGGAGACCAGCCCCAGGGCCCCGCTCTTGAGGCCCTTGTCGACGGCGGCGCCCTCGACCCGGGGGGGCGCCGCCGGTGCGGGGGACCCCGTCATGCCGGAGCGGTGCGCGCAGTCATGACACGGTTTATCGCACATCAGGCGGCCGCACGGCGGATCCGGGTCAGACGTGCGGCTGGCCGGTCGACGCGCTGGTCCCGCCGTCGACCGGGACGACCGCCCCGGTGACGTAGCCCGCCGCCTCGCTGGCCAGGAACAGCACCACCGGCGCGACGTCCTCCGGCTGTCCCGGCCGGCCGAGCGGGATCCGGTTGACGAAGGGTGCCAGCGACTCCTCGTCCCGGCCCATCCCCTCGGTGAGCTCGGTGAGGGTGAACGCCGGGGCCACCGCGTTCAGCCGGACCCCGTCGGCGCCCCAGTCCAGCGCGAGGGACCGGACGAAGTTGCTGATCGCGGCCTTCGTGGCGTTGTAGGCCGCCTGCCCCCAGTCACCGCGCTCCCCGGAGACCGAGGACACCGCCACCAGGTTGCCGCCGGAGGTGGCCAGGTGCGGCAGCGCGGCCTTGGCCAGGTGGAAGAAGGCGTCGACGTTGGTGGCCCGCAGCCGCTCCCACGCGTCGTCGGCCAGCTCGGTGAGCGGGCCGGACTCGTAGCCGGCGGCATTGCTCACCACGACGTCGAGCCGGCCGAAGCGCTCGACGACCTCGGCCACCAGCCGGGTGACCTGCGCCCCGTCGGAGACGTCCGCAGGCAGCGCCGCGGTGCGCTCGGCCGGGTGCCCGGCCAGCGCCTGCTCGAGCCGGTCGGGACGGCGGCCGGTGACGGCGACGGTCGCCCCCGCGTCGAGGAAGGCGCGGGTGATCGCGAGACCGATGCCGCTGCCACCCCCGGTGACCAGGACGACGGAGCCGGTGAAGTCGAACGAGCAGGAGGAGGGCATGGCCGCACCTTCCCCAGCCGGGAACAGGTCGACACCACGGATGGTTGCGTGCAGCGAGCAATGACCTCAGGCGTTCCCGCGCCGGCGCGACGGTGCGCCTCTGACCTGCACATCTCGCCCAGGAGCAACCCGTGTCCCAACCCGCTCCCCCCTCCGCCGCGGCCGTTCCCGGGACCGCTGACGCCAAGGCCGCCGCGGCCGCCCAGGACGAACGCGACCACGGTCGCCGTTGGTGGACCCTTGCCGCGCTCGGCCTGGCCCAGTTGATGGTCGTGCTCGACGCGACGATCGTGAACATCGCACTGCCCAGCGCCCAGGCCGACCTCGGCTTCGACGACGCCGACCGGCAGTGGGTGGTCACCGCCTACGCCCTGGCCTTCGGCGGGCTGCTGCTGCTCGGCGGCCGGCTGGCCGACATGTTCGGCCGCCGCCGCACCCTGCTCGTCGGCCTGGTCGGGTTCGCCCTGGCCTCCGCCCTCGGCGGCGCGGCCACCGGCTTCGGCACGCTGGTCGCCGCCCGCGCCGTCCAGGGGGTGTTCGGCGCGGTGCTCGCCCCCTCGGCGCTGTCGTTGCTGACCATCACGTTCAGCGACCCCAAGGAGCGCGGCAAGGCCTTCGGCATCTTCGGCGCGATCGCCGGTGCCGGTGCGGCCATCGGCCTGCTCCTCGGCGGCGTGCTCACCGAGTACGCCAGCTGGCGCTGGTGCCTCTACGTCAACATCCCGATCGCGCTGCTCGCCGGCGCGGGCGCGGTGCTGTTCGTCCGCAAGGTCGCCCCGGCCACCGGCGTCCACCTCGACATCCCCGGGGTGGTCACCGCGGTGCTGGGCCTCGGCGGGCTGGTCTACGCCTTCGCCCGGGCCGAGACCGACGGCTGGGGCGACCCGGTCACGGTGACCCTGATCGTCGTCTCGGCGCTGCTGCTGGTCGGGTTCGTCCTGCTGCAGGCCAGGGTCGCCCATCCGCTGCTGCCGCTGCGGGTGGTCCTGGACCGGCGTCGCGGTGGCGCCTACGTGGCCATCACGCTGGCCGCCATCGGCATGTTCGCCGTCTTCCTGTTCCTCACCTACTACCTGCAGCAGACCAAGGGCTTCAGCCCGCTGAAGAGCGGCGTCGCGTTCCTGCCGTTCGTGGCGGGCATCCTGACCAGCTCGACGGTCGTCGTCCCCCGGCTGCTGCCGAGGATCGGCCCGCGGTTCATCATCGCCACCGGCCAGCTGCTGGGCATGGCCGGGCTGCTCTACCTGTGGCGGCTGGAGGCCACCAGCGGCTACCTGGGCCACGTGCTGCCGGCGCTGTTCGTGATGGGGCTGGGGATGGGCCTGATCTTCGCCTCGTGCTTCAACACCGCGACCTCGGGCACCCGGCCCGCGGACGCCGGGGTCGCCTCTGCGCTGGTCAACACCGGCCAGCAGGTCGGCGGGGCGCTCGGCACGGCGCTGCTGAACACCATCGCGGCCACGGTCACCGCCTCGTACGTGACGGCCCACCAGCAGTCGGCCTCGGTGCTCGCGGACGCCGCCGTCGCCGGGGAGACCCGCGCGTTCCTGGTCTCGGCCGGGGTCTTCGCGCTCGGCGCGGTGGTGAGCCTGCTGGTGTTCCCCAGCGGCCCGAACCCGGTGTCGCAGCGCGGCGCGCAGGTGCCCGCCGGTCACTGAGCCCCCGCACGCCGCACGACGGCGCCGTCCTCGAGCCCGGGGGCGGCGCCGTCGTGCGTCCGCACACCCCGCGCGAGCCGGTGTGCGGGAAACGGAACGCAGAAACAGCCTGGCCGTCACCGGGCGTCCTCACCCGGGTCGTGGACTGCAGGGACGCACCCACCGCAACGGAGGACCCATGCCGGACCTGTTCAGCCCCTTCACCCTCAAGGGCGTCACCCTCCGCAACCGCATCGGCATGAGCCCGATGACGATGTACCGCTCCCGCAACGGCCAGCTCGACGACTTCCACTCATGTACCTGGGCGCCCGAGCCGCCGGCGGTTTCGGCCTGGTGTTCCCCGAGCAGGTGGCGATCGCCCCCGAGGGGCGCACCGGCGTGCACTGCGCCGGCATCTGGGACGACGACCAGATCGAGGGCCACGCCCGGGTCACCTCGATGATCAAGCAGGTGGGCGGCGTCGCCGGCATCCAGCTCGGCCACACCGGCCGCAACGGCAGCGAGCTGAAGCCCTGGGAGGGCGGCACCCAGCTCCCGCCGGACCACCCCGACGGCTGGCAGGTCGTCGGCCCGTCGGCGATCCCGTACGGCGCCCCCAAGCGGCCCTACCCGGTGCACGCGCTCACCGTCGCGGAGATCAAGCAGGTGCACCAGCAGTACGCCGACGCGGCCCGCCGCGCGGCCGACGCCGGGTACGAGTGGCTGGAGATGCACTACGCGCACGGCTACCTGGGTGCCAGCTTCTTCTCGCCGTTGGCCAACCGGCGCGACGACGAGTACGGGGGCAGCCTGGAGAACCGGGCCCGCTTCCACCTGGAGGCGCTGGGCGCCGTCCGCGCGGTGTGGCCGGAGCACCTGCCGCTGACGATGCGGCTCGGCTCGGACGACTTCCACCCGCAGGGGACCCAGTTCGAGGACTCGGTCGTCGCGATCGGCTGGATGGCCGAGCACGGGCTGGACCTCGCCGACGTCAGCTTCGGCGGGAACACCGACGACATGGTCGACCCGTTCTGGAACGACGCCAGCGCCTGGGTCGCCAAGGCCGGCCGGATCAAGCGGGAGATCGGCATCCCCGTGGCCACCAGCTGGAACCTGGGCATGCCGCAGAACGCCGACGCCGCCGTGCGCAACGGGGACGTCGACGTCGTCCTGCTCGGTCGCCCGGCGCTGGCCAACCCGCACTGGCCGGTCTGGGCGGCCCGGGAGCTCGGTCAGGAGAGCCCGTTCGACCTGGTGCCCGAGGACTGGGGCTGGTGGCTGAAGAACTTCCGGGGTCACGCGCCGAGCATCGGCTGGCCCGAGGTCGCAGGCTCCGAGGCCGACGACGTTGCCGCCCTCGAGGCCGACGACGTTGCCGCCTTCGAGGCGGACGACGTTGCCGCCTTCGAGGCGGACCTCGCCGCGGACACCCCGGTCGGTGACGACGTCCCGGTGCCGGCGGGCGCGCTGGGCACCTGAGCCGGCTGCGCCGGGTCGCCGAGACGTGCAGGCGGCCCGGTGCACCACGCGCACCACCGGGCACAGCCCGACGTGATGTGCGTCGTGGCGCTTGCCCCGGACCGGTCGTCCGTGACACAACAGACGTCGGGGCCCAGCACCGGGCCCGGTGAGCCCCCGGACCGCCGGGGCAGCGACGTGGGGTGGGTGGACGCGTGGAGCCGACGTGTGTCGGCGACCTGCCGGAGGCAGACCAGCAGGCGACCCGGCTGCGGGCGCAGTTGGCGATCGACGCGGCCGGCATCGGGACCTTCGACTGGGACCTCACCACCGGTCGGCTGAGCTGGGACGACCGGCTGATCGAGATGTTCGGCTACGACGCGGGGACGTTCGAGCAGACCATCGAGGCCTTCAACGCCCGGCTGCACCCCGACGACCTGCCCCGGGTGACCGAGGCGCTCAAGCACGTGATCGCCACCCAGGGTGAGCTGGACACCGACTACCGGATCCTGCTGCCCGACGGTGACACCCGGTGGGTCAGCGCCCGGGGCAAGGGCTTCGGTGCCGCCACGGGGCCGGCGGCCCGGGTCATCGGCGTGGCCTACGACGTCACCGCCGAGGTGGCGAGCGAGGCCCGGGTCAGCCGGGTGCTGGAGGCGATGCCGGCCGGCTTCTACTCGCTGGACGCCGAGTGGCGTTTCGCCCACGTCAACGCCCAGGCGGAGAAGCTGCTCGGGCGCACCCGAGACGAGCTGCTGGGCCAGGTCATCTGGGATGCGTTCCCGGCCACGGTCAACGGCGTGTTCGAGGTGAGCTACCGGCGGGCGGTGGAGACCGGGCAGCCGGTCGCCTTCGACGCGCACTACCCCGAGCCGCTCAACGGCTGGTACGAGCTGCGCGCCTGGCCCACCCCCGACGGCCTGTCGGTCTACTTCATCGAGGTGACCGAGCGTCGTCGCGCCGAGGCGCAGGCCGAGCGGGCCACCCGCCGGCTCACCCTGCTGGCCCAGGTCAGCGCCGAGCTGGCCGGCACCCTGGACGTCGAGGCGGCCACCGCCCGGTTGCCCCGGATCGTCGTCCCGGCGCTGGCCGACTACTGCGTGCTCACCGTCATCGACGACGACGGGCACCCGAGAGACGTCGGCAGCTGGCACGTGGACCCGGCGCAGCGGTCGGTGCTGGAGCGCTACGCCGAGGTGCGGCTGGACGCGATGCCGCTGACCTCGCCGGTGGGCATCGCCCTGCACTCCAACGAGGCGGTGACCTTCGCCGGGGACGAGGTGCTGGACCTGCTGCCGGCGGGCCGGGCGCGCGACCTGCTGACCGTGCTGGCCCCCCGGACCGAGGTGGCGCTCCCGCTGCGCGCCCGCGGCCGCACGCTGGGTCTGCTGACGCTCTTCTACGCCGACGGGCACCAGCCCACCGACGCCGACGTCACGATCGCCCAGGACGTCGCGGACCGGGCCGGGCTCGCGCTGGACAACGCCCGGTTGTTCAGCCAGCAGCAGCAGATGGCCGAGGCGCTGCAGCGCAGCCTGCTCACCGAGCCACCGGAGCCCGACCACGCGGAGATCGTCGTGCGGTACCTGCCGGCCGCCGAGGCCGCCCGGGTCGGCGGGGACTGGTACGACGCCTTCCTGCAGCCCAGCGGGGCCACCACGCTGGTCATCGGCGACGTCGTCGGGCACGACACCGCGGCGGCCGCCGCGATGGGGCAGGTGCGCAGCCTGCTGCGCGGCATCGCCGCCTACAGCGACGCCGGCCCCGCCGAGGTGCTGCGCGGCCTGGACTCGGCCATGGCCGTGCTGCAGATCGACACGCTGGCCACCGCGGCGGTGGCCCGGTTCGAGCAGGACGAGGAGGACCGGCGGCGCGGGGTCACCCGGATGGTGTGGGCCAACGCCGGTCACCTGCCGCCGCTGGCGCTGCACCCCGACGGCAGCGTCGTCGTCCTGGCCGACTGGAAGGCCGACCTCCTGCTCGGCGTGGACTCCAGCACCCACCGCAGCGAGCTGGAGGTGACGCTGGACCGTGGCTCCACCATGCTGCTCTACACCGACGGGCTGATCGAGCGCCGGGACGCCGATCTGGACACCGGCCTCCACCGGCTGCGCACGCACCTGGCGGAGCTGGCCGACCTGCCGCTGCAGCAGCTGTGCGACGAGCTGATCGCCCGGCTCGTCGACGGCAAGCCCGAGGACGACGTGGCCCTGGTCGCCGTCCGGCTGCACCGGCAGGACCGGCCGCGGCCGGTGGAGGCCGGACCGAACCGGGTGCCCGATCTGGTGCCGGAGGACCCGACCCTTGGCTGAGCCGACGACGACCAGGGGCGCCGTTCGATCCCGTACCACAGGTCCCGGTGACCGGGTGGCCTACCGTGGGGAGCCGGCGGACGTTCCCAGCGACGACCGAGAGGAAGGCCCGATGACCCCCGCCCGCCCCGCGGTGACGCCCGGGCCCGCGAACGTCTACGAGCACGACCTCGCGGTCTACGACTCCCCGGAGCAGCTCGTCGCGGTCGCCGCCCCGTTCCTGCGCGCCGGGCTGGCAGTCGGTGACGCCGCGGTCATCGCCATCGAGGAGTCCTGCGCACGGTTGCTCCTCGACGCCCTCGGCGACGACGACGGCATCGTCGTCGCGGAGCGGAGCGGCGTGTACGGCAGCCGCCCGCCGGCGGCGATCACCGCCTTCCGCAAGCTCGCGCAGGAGCGCACCTCCTCCGGGCACTCGCGGGTCCGCGTGGTCGGGGACACCGACTTCGGCCCGACCGCCCGTGAGTGGCTGGAGTGGCAGCGGTACGAGGCCGTGATCAACCAGGCCCTGGGCACCCAGCCGCTCTGGGGGCTGTGCGTGTACGACGCCCGCCGGCTGCCCGACCAGGTGCTCGAGGCGGGGCTGCACACCCATCCGCACCTCGTCGACGAGCACGGGCGCCGACCCAACCCCGACTACGTCGACCCCGCCGACTACCTGCGCTCGCTCCCGGTGCCGGTCGAGCCGCTGGAGGCGACCGAGCCGCTGCTGCAGGTGGACGACGTCTCGGACTTCATCGGCCTGCGGCACGCGGTCGGCGAGCGGCTGGCCCGGCTGGGCGGCGACCCCGACCGGGTCGAGGACCTGCACCTGGCGATCGACGAGATGAGCTCCAACGCGGTGCGGCACGGTGGACCGCCGGTGCGGCTGCGGCTGTGGGCCTCCGCGGACCGCGTGGTCTGCCGGATCAGCGACCACGGCGCCGGCATGGACGACCCGTTCGCCGGCTACGGTCCGGCCCACGGCACGGACCTCTCCCGCGGCGGCATGGGGCTGTGGCTGGCCCGGCAGCTGTGCGACAACGTCGACGTCATCGACGCCGGCACCGGTCTGACGGTCCGGCTGGCGACCGCCCTGCGCTGACCCCACCGGGCCGCCTGGGACCCCCGAGAGCGCGCTGTCGGTGGTAGCTCGGTGCAGGGTGGGCGCGAACCGGTCGCGCGTGACAGGGTCGGGGGCGACCCGACTCCCCCGAGAGGAACCCCCGTGGCCCTGCCCGCCGGACTGCTCGACCTGCTGCGCCAGCCCAGCCCCTGCTTCGTGGCCACCGTGATGCCCGACGGCTCGCCGCAGATGACCCAGACCTGGGTCGACACCGACGGCACGCACATCCAGATCAACACCGTCGCCGGGTTCCAGAAGGTGCGGAACATGGAGCGGGACGCCCGGGTGGCGCTCAACGTGGCTGACCCGACGGACGTGTCGCGCTACTACGCGGTGCGCGGGCGGGTCGTCGGCATCACCGCCGACGGCGCGGCCGAGCACATCGACCGGCTGGCCCACAAGTACCTGGGCGGGCCCTACCCGTGGTTCGGCGGCCGCGACCAGCAGCGGCTGCTGGTCACCATCGAGGCGGAGAAGGTCAGCTCCCCGCAGGGCTGACCCGACGTCGGGGCCGGATCCGGGCGGGTCCGGCGCCGCACGCGCATGTCCGCCTCCCGCAACCGCAGCACGTCGGCGATGGCGATGCCGGGTGGTCGGCCCTGGCAGATCGCGTGGACGGACCTCTCGAGCTCCACCACCTGGTCCGCCGGACCAGCGCATCGGAGGCCTCCGCCGGGCCGGCCGACCGCCACGTCCTGCAGGGAGCGGACCAGCTCGTCGGCCAGCGCGTCCTTGCCGGTGGCCGCAGCCCGGGGCGAGCGCTGCCCCGACCCCGATGGTCGCCCCGGCCACCGGTCAGCGGCAGGCCTGCAGCGCGTCGACCGCGTCCGGGATCACGGCCGCGTCGGCCGCGGCCAGGACGACGGTCACGTGCGGGACGTCGACCGCGCGCAGCCGGTCCGCCACGCCGAGCGCACCGGCCAGCCACTGTGCCTGCGGCTCCAGGCCGGCGGGGTACTCGATGCCCGACGCGGGGGGCTCCGCGGCGGTGACCGCGCCGACCGTGAGCCCTGCCGCCGCGAGGTGGGCCGCCACGTCGTCGGCGACGGTCTGGTCGCCGGTGCCGTTCACGATGTCCACCACGTCCGGCGCTCCCACGGCCGGACAGGCGTCGGGTGTGGGAGTCGGTGACGGTTCAGGCGTCGGGGTCGGCTCGGGCGTCGGGGTCGGCTCGGAAGTCGGCGACGGCTCGGGAGTCGGCGACGGCTCGGGAGTCGGCGACGGCTCGGGAGTCGGCGACGGCTCGGAAGTCGGCGACGGCTCGGCCGTCGGCGATGGCTCGGGAGTCGGGGTGGGCGTCGGTTCCGAGGGTGCAGCGGGCGTCGACGTCTGCGCCACCTCGGCCGTGGGTGTGGCGCTCGGCTCGGGCGACGCCGTGGTGCTCGGCTCGGACGTCGCCGTGGGGCTGGGCGTCGCGCTGGCATCCGGCGTCACGCTCGGGTCCGGTGCCGCACTCGGGTCCGGTGCCGCGGTCGGGTCCGGTGCCGCGGTCGGATCCGGTGCCGCGCTCGGGTCGGCCGTCGCGCTCGGGTCGGCCGTCGCGCTCGGGTCCGGCGTCGCGCTGGTGTCCGGTGCCGCGCTCGGGTCGGCCGTCGCGCTCGGGTCGGCCGTCGCGCTCGGGTCCGGGGTCGTCGTGGGACCGGGTGTCGTGCTCGGGTCGGCGGTGGCGCTGGGCTCGGGAGCCGGGGCTGGCTCGGCGGCGGGGACCGGGGCTGGTGCCGCCGCTGCCGGGGGGTCGGCGGCCGCCACCACCGGCGGGACGGTCGAGGGCTCGGCCGGCGGCGGCGGGTCGAGGGCCGGCGGCCCGGCCGGGTCCACCGGTGGGACGGTCGGCCGAGCCGAGGGTGCCGGCGTCGGGATCTGCGGCGGCGGCGTCCCGGCGTAGGTCGCGGCGAGCCGGAGCACCGAGGCGACGTACTCGTCGGAGTGGTTGTAGGCGAGCACCGCCCGCGCCTGGGCGGCGACGCCGGACAGGTCGCCGCCGGCGGCGCACAGGTAACGCCCGGCCGCGGCCGCGGCGTCGAAGAGGTCGAACGGGTCCTCCCGCCCGTCACCGTCGCCGTCGCGGCCGTACCGCGCCCACGTCCCGGGGATGAACTGCATCGGACCGACGGCGCGGTCGTGCACCGTGTCGCGGTCGAACCGGCCGCCGTCGGTGTCCAGGACGAGCGCCGTCCCGGCGCCGGTGAGCGCGATGCCGACCACCGGCGGGGTCGACAGGCCGTCGGTGTGCAGGACGGCGCCGGCGAACCGGCCGTGGTTGGACTCGACCCGGCCGATCGCGGCCAGCAGCGTCCAGTCCAGGCCGCAGTGCACCCCGTCGGCGGCGCGCCGGTAGGCCTCCAGCGCGGTGGTCGGGATGCCGCTGGCGGCCAGCGCCGACGCCGCCGCGGTCGACCGCGGCAGGTCGGGCAGTGCCGCGGGCTCGGCGGGCGGAGGGGTGGTCGGGGCCGGCGGAGCCGGGACCGCAGCCGCGACCGGCGGCGGGGCGGCGGGCTGCTTGCGCGCCGCGGGGGTGGACGTCCGGGGCTGGGCCGGCAGCTCCGGCCAGGCCACCTGGACGAGGGGGTCCGACGGCAGCGACGCCGCAGCCCGGGCGCTGGCCGGACCGGCGGTCGCCGTGGGCAGCAGCGCGAGCAGGACGGCGACCGGACCCGCGGTCAGACCCGCGACCAGTCCGCGCCGGCGACGACGCCCCGGGTCCGCGGTCACACCGGCGCTGCGTTCTGCACTGCGAACTCGGGCATCGGCGCTCCCCGTGGCCACGACGCTGGCGGGCGACGGTGGCCGGCGCCGACTGCACGCCGCCCACCGCGGACCCGGCCGACCGTAGGCCCGACCCCCGGTCGTGCGCCATGGGAGGCCGCACGACCGCGTGCGGGCGGGGCAGCGGCCTACCGTGGCGGCATGGCCACCGAGCAGCCCGACGTCGACGGGGGCGGCGCTCCGGTCGGCCGTCGAGTGGTGCTCGGCCTGCTGGGCCTCGGTGCGCTCGGCATCGTGGGCGGCGCGCGGCTGCAGGACGCCCTGAGCACCGCGCTGGCACCCATCGAGACCCGCGACCCGACGGGCCTGGTCGGCCTGCTCCCGCTCGGCAACACCTTCCGCTACTACTCCGTGACCGGCGGGGTCGACGAGCAGGACGCCGGGGACTACCGGCTCGCGGTGTCCGGACTGGTGGCGCAGCCGGGCCGGCACACCCTGGCCGACCTGCAGGCGATGCCGCAGACCGAGCTGGTCCGCGACTTCCAGTGCGTCACCGGCTGGCGGGTGCCGGACGTGCCCTGGGCCGGGGTGCGGCTCGGGCACCTGCTGGACCTGGCCTCCCCGGCACCGGCGGCGACGGCGGTGCGGCTGACCTCCTTCGACGGCACGTACACCGAGAGCCTCACGCTCGAGCAGGCCCGCCGTCCCGACGTCCTGGTCGCGCTGCGGATGCTCGACGCGCCGGTGACCCACGACCACGGCGGCCCGGTGCGGCTCTACGTCGCGCCGATGTACGGCTACAAGAGCCTCAAGTGGCTGTCCGAGATCGAGCTCACCGACGAGGTGGTCCCCGGCTACTGGGAGGACCGCGGCTACTCCGTCGACGGCTGGGTCGGCTCCTCCAACGGCCGCCGCGATGACCCGACCGGCTGACGCTCCCCCGGCCGGGCCCGAGCTGCCGCGCTTCGGCCGGTCGGCGCGGTGGGTGCACGGGCTCGTCGGGGCGCTGATGGTGGTGTGCATCCTCACCGCGGCGGTCCTCTACAACAGCTCGCTGCAGATCCTGGTCGGGCACCGTCGCGCGGTCGAGCTGGTGCACGTCTGGTGCGGGTTCGGGCTGCCGGTGCCGCTGCTGGCCGGGCTCCTCTCCCCCGGCTACCGGGCAGAGCTGCGCCGGCTCAACCGGTTCACCCCCGCGGACTGGCGGTGGCTGCGCTCGCGCACCCGGCGGGACGGGCGGATCCCGGTCGGCAAGTTCAACGCCGGGCAGAAGCTGAACGGGTCGCTGAGCACCGGAGCCATCGGCGTCCTGCTGATGACCGGCGTCGTCATGCTGTCCACCGACCTGGCTCCGTTGGGCTGGCGCACCGGCGCCACGCTGGTGCACGACTGGGCGGCCCTCGCCGTCGGGTTGCTGGTGCTCGGGCACCTCACCTTCGCGCTGCGCGACCCGGTCGCGCTGCGCAGCCTGCGCAGCGGCACGGTGCCGCGGCGCTGGGCCGAGCTCGAGCACCCGGCGTGGGCGGCCGAGGTCGAACGGGCCCAGGACGGCGGGGACGCCTGACGTCGCGACCACGAGCGGGCCGGTGGAGGCTGGACAGCTGGGACGGCGTTTGCCACCCCGCCGTCCCCGGGCAGGACCGGCTCATGGCTGAACTCACCGGCAAGCGGATCGCGGTGCTCGCCGCCAAGGGCGTCGAGCAGGTCGAGCTGGAGGAGCCGCGCAAGGCCGTCGAGGCGGCGGGCGCGACGACGCACCTCCTGTCCGTCCCCGACGGCGTCGAGGACGGCGCGGTCCAGGCGGTCGAGGGGGACATCCACCCGTCGACGACGTTCCCGGTCGACGCGCTGGTCGGCGAGGTCTCCCCCGACGACTACGACGGGCTGCTGCTACCCGGTGGCGCGGTCAACCCCGACACGCTGCGGCAGGACGACGACGCGCTGGCCTTCGTCCGGGCGTTCATGGACGCCGGCAAGCCGGTCGCCGCGATCTGCCACGCCCCGTGGACCCTGCTGGAGGCCGGCACGCTGACCGGCCGCACGCTGACCGCCTACCCCAGCATCCGCGGCGACCTGCGCCGCGGCGGTGCCACGGTGGTCGACCAGGAGGTGTGCGTCGACGGGAACCTGGTGACCAGCCGCGACCCCGACGACATCCCCGCGTTCAACGAGGCCGTCGTCCGGCTCTTCGCCGGCGGCTGAGCCACCGGGTCAGCGTTCGCGCGGGAACCCGAAGAAGCCGCGCTTGCGGATCAGACCGCTCACCGCCGGCGGGACCATCGCCTCCCAGGACTCGTCGTCGGTGGGGATCCGCTTGAGCACGTCCCGGCTGAGGATCGGCAGGTAGTCGGGCTTGTAGTTGTCCAGCGCCACGAAGCTGCCGCGCCGGGCCAGGTAGTCGTAGAGCGGCTGCAGCTCGTCGGCGACGTGCACGCTGTCGACGGTGACCACCTCGCCGTCCCGCAGCATCGGGTAGACGAAGAGCCGCAGGTCGTTCTTCAGCAGCCGGCCGAAGCTCTCCAGGATGCCGCCCGGCAGGTGCGCGTGGCTGGCCTCGTCGAACAGGTCGATGAGGCTCGGGACGCCCATGACCATGCCGATCCGGCCGTCGGTGCGCCAGCTCAGGTAGGCGGCCAACCGGTGGTAGGCGGCGAAGTCCGAGATCAGCACGGTCATCCCGCAGGCGGCCAGCAGGTCCGCGCGGGCGAGGAAGTCCCGGCGGTCGACGGCGTCCCCGCCGGCGCGCAGGTTGGCCATGGTCAGCTCGGTCAGCACCAGGACGTCCCGCCCGGCGACCGCCGGGTCCTGGGCGAACTTCTCCCCGGCCGCCTCGAGCATGTCCATGTTGACCACCGTGGGCGGCCGGAAGCTGCCGCGCTCGACCAGGATCGCCCGCTTGCGCAGCACCTCGCTGGGCTGCAGCACCTGCCGGTCGGGACCGAACATGGCCGCGCCGCTGAGCCCGAGCTGGACCAGCTTCAACGCGATGAGCCGGTTGTCGACCGAGCGGAACTCGATGCCCCGCAGCTCGATCATGTCGATCTCGATCCGACCGGTGGTGAGCCGGTCGAGCAGGCTCTCCACCAGCCGCTCGGGCTCGTGGTGCTGGAAGAACGCGGCGTGCAGCAGGTTGACCCCGACCACGCCCAGCGCCTCCTGCTGCAGCGCGGCCTCGTCGTCGAGCATCCGGACGTGCACGATCACCTGGCTGGCCTCGTCCCGGGGATGGGACTGGAACTTGACGCCCATCCAGCCGTGGCACTCGTTCCCGCCCCGGTAGCTGCGGGCCACCACGGTGTCGGCGAAGGCGAAGAACGCCGTCTCGTCCCCGCGCGCCTCGCCCAGCCGGTCGAGGTTCAGCTCGAACTCGTGGTCGAGCATCGCCTGCAGGCGGCCCTTGGAGACGTAGCGGTCGGACTTGCCGTACACCGCGTCGCTGACCGCCATGTCGTAGGCGGACATCGACTTGGCGACCGTGCCGGCCGCACCACCGGCGCGGAAGAACCACCGGGCGACCTCCTGCCCCGCCCCGATCTCCGCGATCGTCCCGTACCAGCGGGGGTCGAGGTTGACCTGCAGGGCCTTCTGCAGCGTGTCAGCACCGGCGTCCATGTGGGTTCCCGTCCTGGTGGCGTCCCGAGGTGCGGGGAGCGTAACGGCCGCAGATGACGGTCCCGTGGCGACGCGGCGACGACCACCTGCCCTGCCGTGCCCGAGCGCCGCGGCCGGACAGCGACCGACACCCGGCTCGCAGGGCCGTGAGCCGACGGGGGTCCTGCGTGATCAGGGGCCGATGCAGCCCGGGGGGGCCGGAGGTCGTCAGGGGTTCAGACCCGGCCGGCCCGCCGCTCGGCCAGGTTGCGACCCTTCACGGTGCCGCGGTACTCGTAGAGCACCTCACCGCGCGGGCCGTACATCTCCTCGGGTCCGGTCATGCTCAGCGTGGCCCAGTCCGGCTCCTCCAGCCCGCGCTCGGCGGTGGAGAGGCGGACCACCTCCTGGCGGAGCGCGGCGATGGCTCGTTCCCGGTGGGAGAAGGCCAACGTGACCGTCGCGCGATAGGTGTACACGCCTGGATGGTCGGGACGACGGGTCGGGCACTGGACGGCAGAGCGCACCGTCTCCCCCGAAGGGGTCGGTCGCGGCTCCGCTCGACCTCACGACGCCCTGCGCTCGGCTGATCGTCAGCGTGCCGGGATGACACCGTCCTTCGCCAGCGTCGGGACGTCGACGGGCACCGTGTCCGGGTACAGCAGGCCGGCGCCGGTGTTGAGCACCACGACGTCCTCTCCGCCGCCCAGCCAGCCCTGCTCCCGCAGCTGCCCGACGGCGGCGACGCAGGCCGCACCCTCCGGGCAGATCCACGTGCCCTCGTCCCTGGCCAGCTGCCGCTGCGCGGCCAGGAGCTCGTCGTCGGTGACGGCGACGGCGATACCGCCCGTGGACCGGACGGCGTCCAGCACCAGGAAGTCACCGAGCGCCTTGGGGACGGTGATGCCGAAGGCGACGGTGCGCGGGTCGGCCGGCGCGGTGCTCTCGTCGAGGCCCGCCTCGAACGCCTCGACGATCGGCGCGCAGCCGGCCGCCTGGACGGCGACGAGCCGCGGCAGGTCACCGCTGATCCAGCCCAGCTCCCGCAGCTCGAGAAGTGCTTTGTGGATCGCGATGATCCCGACCCCGCCGCCGGTCGGGTACAGGATGACGTCCGGGCAGCGCCAGCCGAGCTGCTCGGCGATCTCGTAGCCCATCGTCTTCTTGCCCTCGATGCGGTACGGCTCCCGCAGGGTCGAGGTGTCCTGGTAGCCGGTGCGGCCGGCGACCGCCCGCTTCACCAGCGCGCCGGCGTCGCCGATGAGCCCGTCGACGAGGTACAGCTCCGCGCCGGTGACCACGCACTCCCGCCGGGTGATCTCGGGGGCGTCGACCGGCATCGCGATGAGCGCGTCCAGGCCGGCCCGCGCGGCGTAGGCGGCCCAGGCCGCGCCGGCGTTGCCGTTGGTGGGCATGGCGATGCCCCGCACCCCCAGCTCGGCCGCCCGGGACACGCCGACCGCCGCCCCACGGGCCTTGAACGCGCCGGTGGGCACCAGGCCCTCGTCCTTCATCCGCAGCCTCGGGACGCCCAGCCGGGCGCCGTGCCGCGGGAGGTCGAGCAGCGGCGTCATGCCCTCCCCCAGGCTGACGACGTGCTGCTCGCTGCGCACCGGCAGCAGCTCGTGGTACCGCCACAGCGTCGGCGGGCGGGCGGCGATCTCCTCCCGGGTGACGGTGCCGGCCACCTGCGCGAGGTCGTAGCGGGCCAGCAACGGCGCGCCGAGGGGCGAGGTGCCCTGGACGACGTCGGCGTCGTGCCGGGACCCGTCGCGGGAGCACTCGAGGTGGGACAGCGCGGAGAACGTCACCGCGGCAGTCTGCCGATCGCCGCCGGGGAGGTGCGCGGCCGACCCGGGAGCCGGCCGCGCACCCGGGGCTCAGCGGTTGGTGCGACCGAGGTCCACCGGCAGCTGGATGCCGGTCACGTGCCGCGCCTCGTTGGAGGCGAGCCAGGCGACGGCGGCGGCGATGTCGTCGGCCTGGCTGATCGGGTCCGGGAGCTGGCCCATGTACAGGGTGCTGAGCATGGGGCTCGCGTCCTGGATCATCGGGAACAGCTCCGGCACCGCCAGGCCGGTCTGCACGCCGTGCGGGTGCACCGTGTTCACCCGGATCCGGTACTCGGCGAGCTCGTTGGCCAGCGTCTTGGCCAGCCCGGTCACCCCGTGCTTGGCGGCCACGTAGCCGGCGAGGTAGGGTAGCCCGCGCAGGCCGGCGACCGAGCTGGTGAACACGATCGCGCCGCCGGTGCCCTGCTCGATCATGATCGGGATGGCCGCCTTGGCGGTGTGGAACGGCCCGTTCAGGTTGGTGTCGATCTGCTCCTTCCAGTGCGCGGCGTCCATCTCCCAGGCCTTCGCCGCGGTCGTCGTCCCGGCGTTGGCGATGACGACGTCCAGGCGTCCCAGCTCGGCGACGCCGGCGTCGAGCGCCGTCTTGAGTGCGTCGTAGTCGCGGATGTCGGTCTGCGAGGCGACGATCCGGCGGTCGAGCGCCTCGACCAGCCGGACGGTCTCGGCGAGGTCCTCCGGCGTCGCCCCCGCGTACTGCGTCTCGGGCACCTGCGCGGCGATGTCGACGGCGATGATGTCCGCGCCCTCGGCCGCCAGACGCACGGCCTCGGCCCGCCCCTGGCCCCGGGCGGCGCCGGTGATGAAGGCGACCTTGCCCTCGAACCGGCGGGCGATCGGGTCGTGCGGGACGGGCGCTTCGGGGACGGGGGTGGTCATGCGGGATCTCCTCCAGGGTCGGTGCGGCGACTGCCTGCCCCGACTCTGTCACCCTCGTGGCAGTTTGTGCCACGACCTCCGGTCAGACCTCGACGTCGCTGCCCATGGTCACCGTCGAGTCCGGCGGCAGCCCGAAGTAGGCGGCCGGGTTGGCCGCGGTGTGCGCGAGCCCGACGAACAGCGCCTTCCGCCAGCGCGCCATGCCCGGCGCCGACGTCCGGCGGATCGACCCGCGGGACAGGAAGTAGGAGGCGTCGTCCAGGTCGGCGTCGGGCGTCTCGATCATCCCGGCCGCGTGCGCCTGGTGGAGGGCCGCCGGCAGGTCCGGCGGGTCGGCGAACCCCAACGAGACCGAGAGGTGCTGGATGCCGTCGTCCTCGTAGCCCAGGTCGTCGACGGTGAGCCGCTCCTCCAACGGCACGTGCGGCACGTTGGCCGCGCCCATCGACACGATGACCACCGTCTCGTGCAGCACGTGGTTGTGCTGGGTGTTGGCCCGGAGCGCGAGCGGCACGGTCTCCTTGCTGGGGTGCGGGAACACCGCGACGCCGCGGACCCGGGGCTTGCCGCGGTGCCGGGCCTCCTCCACGAAGTCGGCGAGCGACCCCTCCATGGTGCGCCGGTTGGCGCTGACGATCTCCCGGCCGCGCCGCCAGGTGGTCATCACGGTGAAGACCAGGACGGCGATGAGCAGCGGGAGCCAGCCGCCGTGCACCACCTTCGACAGGTTGCCGGCCAGGAAGGTCAGCTCCACGCCGCCGAACGCGACCGCAGCGAGCGCGAGCTTCCACGGCCGCCAGTGCCACAGCACCCGGGCGACGATGAGGAGCAGCAGGGTGTCGATGACGAGCGCGCCGGTGACCGAGATCCCGTAGGCGGTGGCGAGCCGCTCGGAGGACCGGAAGCTAAGCATCAGCACGAGCACGCCGACGAAGAGGATCGCGTTGATGCCCGGTAGGTAGATCTGACCGCTCTCCTCCTCCGAGGTCTGCCGCACCGTCAGCGGCGGGAGCAGCCCGAGCTGCATCGCCTGGCGGGACAGCGAGAAGGCGCCGGAGATGACGGCCTGGCTGGCGATCACCGTGGCCGCGGTGGCCAGCACGACCATCGGGAGGCGCGCCCAGTGCGGGAAGAGCAGGAAGAACGGGTTGGTGGCGGCACCGGGGTGGTGCAGGATCAGCGCCGCCTGGCCCAGGTAGTTGAGCACCAGCGCGGGAAAGACCAGGAAGAACCAGGCACGCAGGATCGGTGGCCGACCGAAGTGCCCCATGTCGGCGTAGAGCGCCTCGGCACCGGTGATCACCAGGACGACGGCGCCGAAGGCCACGAACGCGACGCCCGGGTGGTCGACGACGAAGAGCACGGCGTAGGACGGCGAGAGACCCTTGAGCACCTCGGGGTGTGGCAGCACCTCGCTCAGCCCGCCCACCGCGAGGGCGGCGAGCCACAGCGCGGTGACCGGGCCGAACAGCCGACCGACCCGGCCGGTGCCGAACCGCTGGGCGGCGAAGAGCACGGTCAGGATGACGGCCGCGATGGGCAGGACGACGTGGCTCAGGCTCGGCGCGGCGACCTCGAGGCCCTCGACCGCCGAGAGCACGCTGATCGCCGGGGTGATGACCGAGTCGCCGTAGAAGAGCGAGACGCCGACGACGCCGATCAGGAGCAGCCACTTCGTCGGCCGGCCGCGGTCGGCGTAGAGCCGCCGGGCGAGTGCGGCCAGGGCCATGACGCCACCCTCGCCGTCGTTGTCGGCGCGCATCAGCACACCGACGTACTTCACCGACACGATCAACGTGATCGACCAGAACATCAGCGAGATGACGCCGTAGACATCACCCGGCGTCGGCAGGACGGCGCCGTTGTCGATGGAGAAGACGGTCTGCAGGGCGTAGAGCGGGCTGGTGCCGATGTCGCCGAAGACGATCCCGAGCGCGGCGAGGACCAGCCCTCGGCCGGCGTGGGCAGCCGGCGTCCGGTGCGGCGGCTGTGCGCCCTCCGCGGCGTCCGGCGTGGCGACGGACTCGGTCACGAGTCACTCCTCGGTTGGTCGACGAACCAGTGTCGTCCCCCCGGCTGTGCAGTGCTCCCCCAGATCACCCCGCGATTCACGCCGCCGGCAGGACGTGCCTCAGGGGACCGGAACCAGGGGGTGGATGGCGGGGGCCGCGGCGAGCGCCTCCCCGGCTGCGCCCAGCGCCGCCTGGACGTGCGCCGTCTGCAGGTGCGCATCGAGGTCGCTCTGCCCGCGCCAGCGCTCCTGCGTGAGGAAGGTGCCCGGCGCGGCAGCGGACTCGAAGAGCTCGTAGCCGAGGCAGCCCTCCTCGTCCAGCGTGGGGGCGACCAGCGCGCTGAGCGCCTGACGCAGCACGTCCTCCTGACCGGTCTGTGCGACGAGCACCGCGACCACCGACAGCTCGGACACGGCGAGCTCCTCCCGTTGGGTTCCACACCACCAGCCGGCGGAGCGTATGCCCTGCCGGCCCACGCGGCCGGGGCGATCACACCCGGAGGACTGGTCCGATGAGGATCTCGGTGCCGTCGGGGCGCCAGGTGCGCCATCGCCCGCCGGGATCGCGCTCGATCCGGAAGCCGTGGTGGACCTTGGTGTGGTGCCGTTCGCAGAGCAGCCCGGAGTTGGCCAGGCTGGTCTCCCCACCGTTGATCCAGTGGATCAAGTGATGGACGTCACACCAGTGCGTGGGCGCACCACAGCCGGTGAACACGCAGTGCCCGTCCCGGGCCTCCACGGCCTTGCGCAGGCCCGGGGTGACCACCCGGTGATCGCGGCCGAGATCGAGCAGCACCCCGTCGGGGCCCATGACGATCCGGGAGATACTGCCGTCGCAGGCCAGCCAGCGGGCCCGGGCCGCGGAGAGCTGCGCCCCGAACCCGGTGCGGGCAGCACCTGGCCCGGTCGCGGGATCGATCAGGTCGTCGCTGTCGATGTTCAGCACCACGTGCGGCTTCACCGTCCGCAGCGTCGGCAGGGTGCCGGAGGCCAACTGGTTGTCGCACAGCTGGACGAGGGCGTCGGCCTGCTGCTGCGCCCGGCTGCGGTCATCACCCTTCGGCCGGGAGGCCTGCACGATGGCTTCGATCGCGGCCAGCACCTTCTCGAAGCCGACCGCGTCCAGGTCGAAGCGACCCGTGCCGCTGCCATCGGCGTGCCGGGTGACCGACAACCGTCTGCCTTCGGTCGGATCAGGCTCGGTGCCGTCGGGGTCGAGGGCCTGGCGGTAGTGGTGCACCACCTGCGGCAGCTGGGCGTGCGCCTCGCCGTGCGCGACGGCGACCAGCGCCGCGTCGATCACCCGCAGGTCCACGTCCTGCTCGTCGGCGGCGGCCCGCTTGTCGTCGTCGGCGATCGGGGTGATCACCGCGACCTGGGCGGCGGTCAGGGTGCCCTCGGCGAACGCCGCCGCAGTCGCGGGCAGGTGCTCCAGCGCCCGCCCCGACCGCACCAGCCGCCCGGC
>JHVP01000007.1 GCA_000620205.1 Geodermatophilaceae bacterium URHA0031
GGGTGATCGACGCGGCGCTGGTCGCCGTCGCGCACGGCGAGGCGCACGCCCAGCTGCCGCAGGTGGTGCACCACTACCGCC
Source organism: Geodermatophilaceae bacterium URHA0031 (assembly GCA_000620205.1). Taxonomy (GTDB): domain Bacteria; phylum Actinomycetota; class Actinomycetes; order Mycobacteriales; family Geodermatophilaceae; genus Modestobacter. Next base: position 82 of record JHVP01000007.1, read on the forward strand.
AGGCCCTCGACCCCGACGGCACCGAGCCTGATCCGACCGAAGGCAGACGGTTGTCGGTCACCCGGCACGCCGATGGCAGCGGGACGGGTCGGTTCGACCTGGACGCGGTCGGCATTGAGAAGGTGCTGGCCGGCATCGAGGCCATCGTGCAGGCCTCCAGGCCGAAGGGGGATGACCGCACCCGCGCCCAGCAGCAGGCCGACGCCCTCGTCCAGCTGTGCGACAACCAGCTGGCCTCCGGTGCGCTGCCGACGCTGCGCACGGTGAAGCCGCACGTGGTGCTGAACATCGACACCGACGACCTGATGGATCCTGCGACCGGGCCGGGGACTGCGCGCACCGGCTTCGGGGCGCAGCTCTCCGCGGCCCGGGCGCGCTGGCTGGCCTGCGACGGCAGCATCTCCCGGATCGTCATGGGCCCCGACGGGGTCCCGCTCGATCTCGGCCGGGACCACCGGGTCGTGACCCCCGGGCTGCGCAAGGCCGTCGAGGCCCGGGACGGGCAGTGCGTGTTCACCGGGTGTGATGCGCCCACGCACTGGTGTGACGTTCATCACCTGATCCACTGGATCCACGGCGGGGAGACCAGCCTGGCCAACTCCGGGCTGCTGTGCGAACGGCACCACACCAGGGTCCACCACGGCTTCCGGATCGAACGAGATCCCGGCGGCCGATGGCGCACCTGGCGCCCCGACGGCACCGAGATCCTCATCGGCACGCCACTGCTCTGCTGAGCCGCCCGTAAGCTGGTCTCCCGTGAGTCTCACCATCGGGATCGTCGGCCTGCCCAACGTCGGCAAGTCGACGCTCTTCAACGCGCTGACCAAGAACGACGTGCTCGCCGCGAACTACCCGTTCGCCACGATCGAGCCCAACGTCGGCGTCGTCGGCGTCCCCGACCCGCGGCTGGCCAAGCTGGCCGAGGTGTTCAGCTCGCAGAAGATCATCCCGGCGACGGTGTCCTTCGTCGACATCGCCGGCATCGTGCGCGGCGCCAGCGAGGGTCAGGGGCTTGGCAACAAGTTCCTCGCCAACATCCGCGAGAGCGACGCCATCTGCCAGGTGATCCGGGTCTTCACCGACCCCGACGTGGTCCACGTCGAGGGCAAGGTCGACCCGGCCGACGACATCGAGACGATCAACACCGAGCTGGTGCTGGCCGACCTGCAGACGCTGGAGAAGGCCATCCCGCGGCTGGAGAAGGAGTCGCGGAAGGACAAGGAGCGCAAGGCGCTGCACGACGCCGCCGTCGCCGCGCAGGAGGTGCTCGACAAGGGGACGACGCTCTTCGCCGCCGGCGTCGACCCCGAGCCGCTGCGCGAGCTGACGCTGCTGACCACCAAGCCGTTCCTGTACGTGTTCAACGTCGACGCCGACGAGCTGGCCAACACCGAGGTGCTCGACGAGCTGCGGGCCCTGGTCGCCCCGGCCGAGGCGATCTTCCTCGACGCGCAGACCGAGTCCGAGCTGATCGAGCTGCCCGCCGACGAGGCGGCCGAGCTGCTGGCCTCCATCGGGCAGGACGAGCCGGGCCTGGACCAGCTCGCCCGGGTCGGGTTCCGCACGCTGGGGCTGCAGACCTACCTGACCGCCGGGCCCAAGGAGTCGCGGGCCTGGACCATCCCGGTCGGCGCCACCGCCCCGCAGGCGGCCGGCGTCATCCACACCGACTTCCAGCGCGGCTTCATCAAGGCCGAGGTCGTCAGCTTCGACCAGCTGATGGAGGCCGGGTCGATGGCCGAGGCCAAGTCCCGCGGCTGGGTGCGGATCGAGGGCAAGGACTACGTCATGGCCGACGGCGACGTCGTGGAGTTCCGCTTCAACGTCTGACGTAGAGTAAACCTGCTGGTCAGAAGCCTGTTAGCGGCGTCCAGTCCGCACAGAGTCCGCAGGATCGTCGAGTGCTGCAGACATCAGGGCGTCCGTGGCTGCCCGTGTGCGGTCGTCCGCGTCGGGCCACAGGTGTCCGTAGGTGTTCAGCGTCGTGGTCGCCGAGGCGTGCCCGAGGGCCCGCTGCACGGTCACCACGTCGCAGCCGGAGGCGATCAGCCCGGAGGCGAAGAAGTGCCGGAGGTCGTGCAACCGGAGTCCGGCCAGTCCGGCTGCTGACGTCGCCTTGCGCCACTGGTGGCCGACGGTGTTCTGATGCGGTGGTGTGCCGGCCGGCGTGGGGAACAACCACCGCTCCGAGCCGCCGGCGGCCAGGTGCCGCTCCACGTGCCCGGTGGTCATGGTGAGCAGCCGGTCGGGGACGACGATCGTCCGCTCCGAGCCGTGCTTGGGCGCCCTCAGCTCGGCGGTGCCGCCGGGCCCGCGCTGTACCTGTCGGCTGATCACAACCCGGCGTCGGAGGAAGTCGACGTCGCCGACCTGCAGTGCGGCTGCCTCACCGAGCCGAAGGCCGCCGAACGCGCAGAGGGCGATGAAGGCGGTGAACCGGTCGTCGGCGGCCGCGAGCAGGGCGCCGACCTGGGGCGGCGTGGGGACGCTCATGGCGTGCCCACGACGTCGACGGCGGGGCAGTGTCACCCCGTCGCTGGGGTCGGTGGCGATCACCCGGTCCCGGACGGCGCCGCGCAGGACGGCGCGCACGTTCTGCACGCGGGTGTGGACCCTCCCCGGGGCCAGACCGGCCGTCGGTCCTCGGCGCCGTCACAACGAATCAGCGCCTTGATGACCGCGACCCGAACGGCGCAGGCGGCGGGTGACCGCGTGGGGCATGGCTGACGGTCGCCCATCCGGTCGCCTGCATCGCGTGAGAGACGGACGCCGGGGAAAGCCCGGCCCGGTGGACCCCTGGCGTCCGTCTCACCTACTGGAGCGAGGTCGATTCACTACAGAATGTGCCAGAGAATCGTGTCGTGAATGTGCTTGGCCTTTTCGTCGCCACGGAATGTTGCCTCACGGACGTTTCCCCCGGCCGTGATCGCGATGGAGCTTGACGAGTTGAACTTGCCGAAGACACTCTTGTCAGAAACAAAGGAGACGGATTGAATGTTCTTGTAAGGCAGCGACGTCACCGCCGCTTTCTTGCCGACGAACGAGTTGTCTTGCAGCACGACCCGCTTGTTCGTCACGCCGACGAACCCAGTACCAACGCCCGTGCAGTCGTACACTGCTATCAGCTGTTCGCCACTTAGTAGCCCAGCGGCAATCTTGTCGTACTGATCCTGCTTGTCGAACGTCTCCGTCATCGGATCTCCATCGGTCGGTTGTTCCTCGGCCTTGTGTCGCGCAGGGAGCGCCTCGGCGTCGGTCCGGTCGGCCCTTCATCGCAGGCGATGCACTTCCCGCCCCCCACCTATCGGCAGCCGGAGCCGCCAACTGGTGGAGCGTGGAACGCCCCCTCGCCTTCCTCGCCCCTGCCTGAGGACGTCCGCGGGGTCGACCCGCCTCGCCTGGTCTTGGTCGAGCGCGTTGGGCGTCGGTGGCCGACCCTCACGTAGAGCGGGGCACGGAGTGAGGGTCGCCCTCGACGTCGCTGTCACGGCCAAGACAGTTCGGCACAGCATGGGCCTGGACCGGGCGCTCATGCTGCGCAAGGGCAGCGATGACATCCGCTTGCTGCGCGCGACCGAGCCGCGCATCGCCGGCCAGCTGCTCGATCTGGCCCCGTGGCGGCCGGTGTCGTTCCAACCGCCGGTGCGCCGCGACCTGTCCGTCGTCGCCGACGCCCCGGTCGACGCCGAGCTGATCGGCGACACCATCCGCGCCGCGCTCGGCCCGGCTGCCGAGGCCCTCGAATCGGTGCCCGTCCTGGCCAGCACCTGCTACGCCGACCTCCCCGATACCGCCCGCCGGCGACTTGGCCTGTGCCTGGACCAGGTCAACGTGTTGCTGCGGCTGGTCCTGCGACCCCTGTCAGGCACGCTGACCGACCAGCGCGCCAATCAACTGCGCGACCAGGTCTACGCGGCCGTCCATCGCGGCCCACACCACGAGTGGGCCATCCGCTGACGTGCCCGCGCGCCGCCGGTGAGGCGTTTGCACTCCTGGGGTCGCCAGGTCCGGTTCGTCGCCCTCTCCGGCCGGGCAGACCTTTACCGACCCGACCCAGGTTGCCCACGCCACCGCGGTGGCCGCCACCCACCTGAACACCCGCGCCACGCGCTGGGTTCCACGCCGCCCTGTGCGCCGGCAACGCATGTCGCGCCGTACAGACGACCCTGCAGGACGGCGCGATCTGGCTCTCGTCGGCGACGACGGTCGTGACGGTCAGGGGGCGTCGTGCGCGCGCCGAGCCCTTGCGGTGGTCGTACCCGGGCCGGACGCCCTGGGCAGGCGTGAGGGGGCGGCCCCGGCGAACCAGGAACCGCCCCCCTGCGCACTGCTGCTACCTCAGGGAGTCGTGCAGGTGAGGTAGTTGAAGCCGACCTGGGCGGCCTCGAAGGGGTCGAACGTCGGGTCGCCGAAGCGCGGGTCGTGCTCGACGACGAAGTAGCGGATGCTGCCGCCTGCGGCCGCGAAGATCGACGGGAAGTCGATGCTGCCGCGGCCCACCATCTCGATCCGCCGGTCCAGAGCCGGGTTGAGGTCCTTGACGTGGAACAGCTGGATTCGGTTGCCGTACTTCTCGATCACGTCGACCGGGTCGAGGCCGGCGTAGGAGACCCAGTACAGGTCGAGCTGCGAGACGACGTTCTTCGCCTGGGTGTACTGCATCAAGATGTCGAAGCCGGTCCGGCTGCCGAAGACGGTGGTGAATTCGAAGTCGTGGTTGTGGATCATGAGCCTCTGGCCGGCCTTCCGCGCCTGCTCGCCGACAGCGTCCAGGTACTTCGCGTAAGCGATCCAGTCGGCCTCGGTGTGGAGCGCCCCCACCCACGGCGCCCCCGCGCTGCTGCCGGAGCCGAAGTACTTGATCCCGAGGATGCGGTTCTCCTGCAGGATCTGCTCGATGTCCGCGGGGTTGGCGGGCGTGCCGACGTCGACGTGCCGGGCCGATGCCTTGAGGCCGTACTTGTCGAGCAGGGCGGCGTACTCCTCGGCGGTCAAACCGCTGAGGCTGTACGGCTCGACGTTGCGGTAGCCCATCTCGGCGAGGCGGCGCAGGACCTCCTCGAGGCGTGTCTGCTCGCCGGTGCCGCTGCCGATGTACTCGGCGAACGTGTAGAGCTGGATCGAGATCTTGCTGAGCGGAATGCTGCGGCCGACGCAGTCCGAGGCCGCTGAGTCCTTCGGGTAAGGCGCGGCGCTCGCCGTGCCGGCGACGCCGACAAAGAGCAGCGCCGACAGGATGGCGACGAGCACGGCCCGCAGGCTGGTCGTCAATTTCATAGGGTCCCCTCAGATCGTCACATGGGCGCACATGATCGCCACAGGGCGGTTGCCCACTGTCGTGAGGCGGACGCGCTGTGTTTCTTCTGTGGCGTGGGTCACAATGTAGAGGCACTCACGCCCGGTGCAAAACGGACGGTCCAGAGGCTGTGGCCGCTCGCCGTCGACGTCCCTGCCGACGACCCGAGCGGCCCTTGCTCCGCGCTGCCGCCGATCGGCGACGCCGACCGGGTTGCGTACGACGTGAACCCTGGACGGGCGGAGGGCGGCCGGAGGCTGCGCTGCAGGGGTGGGCGCTGTGTCGCGCGGCACGCTGCAGCGTGGCCATGTGACCGGTTTGGTCTGGGTGCCCTGCTGATGCGCTCATGGTTGATGGACTACGAGTCCAAGGGCTGGTCATCGGGTGCGGCGCTGGCCGGCCTTGTGACCCTGGGGGCTGGCCCGCGCGCAGTGTCTGGCCCACCGGTACGGGCGCGCGTCGCTGGCGCTGAACCTGCGTACTGGGACTGGCTTCGAGCTGCGGATACCGCTCTCAACGTGGTCTCTTCGCTCGGTTCCACCCACAACTAGATGCTTGTGCCGCCCTGGCGCAGCGTTACGGCGAGAACTTAGTCAGTCGGCCACCCAAAACTCAATCTCACTGATCGCCAGGTCGGCGGCGCTTTCGGGACCCCGTCCTGGTATTGCGGTATGAATCCTCATCTCGACGAAGGTGGTCGAGCCCGATGGGAAGCTGAGTGACTGATATGCGCCATAATTCTCTTTATTCTTATCTGGAAGTGGCGATTCTTCAGAGTCACCCTGCTGTGTTATAACGTCAACAAGACGGAGGCGAGCGTTCTTGTCATACAGATCCCAAGACGCCGCCCAGCCATTGACTACGCAGATTAGGCGAAGATTGACGCTCTGCCCGAACGAAAACCTGATGGCCTTCCCGTGGGCAAACTCCGCTCCTCCCGCCCCGTCGTGCCCTTCAATCCAGGCGGTACTCGAGTTGTGGTCTACGAGGTTGCTCTTGTCGTAAGACTGTGAACCCTCCCTCTCATGGCTTTGAATATCGGTCTCTATGTCATCGGCACCAATGGATAGAAGATCGAGGCCTCTTGGGTTCTCGCACGACGCGGGCTGCATTCGCTCCTGCAGCTTCGGAGTGATCACTAAGAGCATCACCGAACTCAGTATCGTGGTGACAACCCCGGCTACTATGCCGATAATCGCCGCATCAAGCCCAAGCCCGCGGGTTCGGCCGCTCAACGCACGCCGGCGGCTACGCGCAGGAATCCTTGAGCCGTTCGGCCGTCTGCTTCCGTGGCCAGCGACTCGCGGCCTTTGTCTTTCCATTGGGTCTCACCGTGACGGGCGGGATCCGGGAGGTAAAGCGGGCTCGGCCTGGACTGAAGCCCTCACGCCGCCCAGCGGCCAGCCCTGCACTCTTCGTGCGCGCACGGTTTGCGTCTGTAGGCAGCATCGCCGCTCACGTTCGTACATGCCAGGAGGTCACGCCAGCGAGGTCGTCCCGATGCGGACATTGGTTGGCGGCGTCGACCGGTCCTTACAGGAAGGCGGCTTCAGCTCCTGCTGAGGCGGGCCGCCCCTGGCCCGACTTGTGCAGTGCCGTCAGCACCTGGCTCTAGATGCCGCTACCTGACGCCCGCGTATCTCGCTGCCCGACGTCGCACAGGGCTGCAGCGTCAGCCGGTGCACAACCCGACCAGCGGCCAGCCAAACGGTGGTCAGGGGAGTTGGTGCCGCGCTTTCTCCTGTGCGTGCCGCAGGCGGTGTCCCGCCCAAGGCCTGGGGCAGAGGCGCGGAGTCCATGCCCGAGGGGGAGTCTCTCGGGAAGCCGTGGTGACCCGTGAGTGATGTGGCCTCGCGGGGAGGCGCTGTCGAGGTCGGGCGCTGGCGGGCGAAGCCGACGTCGTAGCCCGCCGCGGGCCGGCGCTCAGTCCGCAGAAAGTCCGCAAAAGTCCGCAAGACGTTGGTTCCCGTCATGCGTGATCAGCGCGCACCAACGGCATAAGTGCTGCTCATCGCGCTGCTCCTATGTCAGCACATCAAGGTCAAACAGCCCGCCAACGTTCCGCTTCAACGTCTGACAGGTTGTAGCCCACGCCAGGCGGTTGTCAGCGTCGTCCAATTGTCAGAGAGCCCGGTGGGTCTCCTCGTCACTCCCACCGCGCGGCCGATGAGTTCGTGGCTCCCGGCCGGTCCCAGGTCCTGAGACCCCTGGGGAAGGACACCGCCATGTCAGAGCTTCTCGTCGACTTCATCACCTCGCTCGACGGCTACGCATCGGGAGAGGGCTGGCCCGGGTTCTGGGGTCTGGAGGGCCCGGAGTACCTCGCTTGGCTCGGCGAGCAGCCCGAGGTCACCTACCTGATGGGAGCGAACACCTACCGCCTGATGTCGGGCTTCGCCGCGGGCCAGGTCCCGAGCGGTCAAGACGGGTTCACGGCCGAGGAAGAGGCGTCCGTCGACGAGCTCACGCAAGCGTCCAAGGTGGTGTTCTCCTCCTCGCTCGAAGAGCCACTGGCGTGGGCCAACTGCACGCTCGTCCGCGACGACGCCGTCGAGGCGGTCCGCGCCATGAAGGAGAACAGCTCGGGGCTCCTCAGCACCATCGGCAGCCTCAGCCTGTGCCGGTCCCTGCTGAAGGCCGGACTCGTCGACCGCTTCCGGGTCGGGATGTTCCCGGTGATCACCGGGGCCACGGGCGAAGAACGCATCTACGACGGCTACCCGGACGTCGCCCTCGAGATGATCGAGCACCGGACCTTCGACGGCCGCATCCAGATGGTCGAGTACAAGCCATGCGTGCTCGAGCACCCGCCGCTCGCCGCCCCTGCGTGACGTCGCCCGTCCGCCGCTGTCGAAGGCCACCACCGCCCGCCGGCTCCTCGGACTGGTCAGGTGACCGAGGGTGGTCGGCCGGCGGGTGAGGCTGCTGTAGCCGCGTTCGGTGAGCGGCTCGCGGAACCGCACCACGACCACCCTGGGACCCGGACGGCGCGGCCTGCATCCACCTCCGTGCGCAGTTCGTAAGGCGACTTCCCCGACCTCGAGGACCTGCGGACCCGCCCGTGCGGCGGCAGGTGATCCGGCACAAGGCCGCGATGCGGCGGCACGCCCGAAACCTGAAAGAGAGTTGCAGGTCCGGTCGAGCTGCCCTATGTTCTGAAAGACCATTTCAGATCTAGGGAGTTCCCGTGCCCGAACGTCGTCGCAGGCTCACCGATCCCGCTGTGCTCGACGCGCTGGCGCATCCCGTGCGGCTGGACGTGCTCGGCTATCTCATGTCGGCCGGCCCGGCCACGGCCTCCCAGTGCGCGCGGGCCGTCGGTGACACCCCCTCGAACTGCAGCTACCACCTGCGCGTGCTCGCCGCCCACGGTCTCGTCGAGCCGGACGAGTCCGGTGACGGCAGGTCCCGGCCGTGGCGGGCCACCCTCACCGGGTTCTCTGTCGGCGCCGACGACCCGGACGCGGAGGCCGGGGCCGCCCGGATGCTCGCGGCGTCGGTGGAACTGGACCACCACCTCGTGCGCGAGTACCTGCGCGCTCGCGACGACGTCCCGGAGCGCTGGCGCGAGGTGGACTCGCACGCGAGCTACGGCCTCGCCCTGACACCCGCCGAGCTCGCCGAGGTGGTCCAGCGCATCGACGATCTCGTGCGGCCCTACATCCAGGCCACCCGCACCGACGCCCCGGCCGATGCCGAGCACGTGCACCTGGGGTTCACGGCGTTCCCGCGGCCGCCGTTCGGCTCGCGGTCGTGAACGCCGGACCCAGCACTGCGACCGGGCAGGCGACCGACCACCGCCTGCGGGGCGAGTCGGCGATGGCCGTGCCGGCGTTCCGCCGGTTGTGGATCGCCGGCATCGTCTCCGACGCCGGTGACTGGCTGATGTTCATCGCGCTGCCGCTGGTGGTGCTGCAGCTCACCGGGTCGGCCTTCGGCACCTCGATCGCCTTCCTGCTCGAGCTCGCACCCCCGGTCCTGCTCGCGCCGCTGGCGGGACGCCTGGTCGACCGCCTCCCGGGCCGGGTGGTCATGGTCGCGGCGATGCTCGCCCAGGCTGGGTGCCTCCTGCCGCTGCTCGCCGTGCACGACCACTCCGACCTGCCGGTGGTCTTCGGGGTGATCGTCGCGCAGGCGACCTTCGCGACGGTCTTCGAACCGGCGAAGAACGCCGTGCTGCCGACGCTCGTGGGGCCGGAGCGGATCGTGTCCGCCAACGCCCTCGTCGGGCTCAACAACGACCTGGGGCGCATCATCGGCGGTCCGCTCGGCGGCGTCCTGCTCGCCTTCGGCGGCCTGGGCGGTGTGGTCGTGGCCGACATCGCGACCTACCTCGTGGCCGCCGCCCTCGTTGCCTCCCTGCCGAGGCATCGAGCGGCGCACGGCAGGGAGCCTTCGATGGAGGTCCCGGTCCGGCGGGGTGGCGGTGTGCTGCGCGCGCTGCGCGACCCGGCCACGGGCGTCCCGATCGCGATCGTGGCTCTCGCGGCCGTGGCGCAGGGGCTGTTCCTGGTGCTGTTCGTCTTCTTCGTCACCGATGTGCTCGGCGGGGACGAAGCCAGCGTCGGCGTGCTGCGAGGCGTGCAGGCGGTCGGTGCCATCGCCGCTGGTGCGGCTCTCGGAGTGCTCGGTGCGCGACTCGACGTCCTGCGGCTCACCCTCGTCGGCGCCGTCTCCTTCGCCGCGATCACCGCGGTCACCTGGAACTCCTCGTTCCTGACGCACGCCATGCCCCTGTACCTGGTGCTCTTCGGTGTGATCGGCGCGCCGGCCGTCCTCATGGGAGCCGGCCTGACCAGCGTGCTGCAGCAGTCGTCACCCGACGGCCAGCGCGGCAGCGTCTTCGCAGCACTGGGTCTCGGGCAGGCCGTCGGCCAGGCGGTCGGCATCCTCGCCGGAGGCCTGCTCCAGGAGATCGTCGGCACGCTGCCCCTCATGGAGGTCCAGGCCGGCGCCTACGCCGCCGCGGCGATCCTGGCCCTCGTGCTGCTGCCACGAGCCGCTCCGGGCGCTGCCCGGTGAACGACCGGCAGCCCGCCGGCGCTGCCCGTCAGGCCGGTGAGCGGCCGTCCCCACCCCGCGCCGGCCGGGGTTGAGCGGAGGACGACCCGGGAACCCGGCGGTCGTGACCACACGCATCGGGCTGGTCGGCGCCGGTTTCATCGGCGGCCGGCACCTGGACTCACTGAGCGCGCTGGACGACGTCCGGGTCGTCGCGGTGGCCGACCCCCAGGTCGAGCGGGCCGAGCAGCTGGCCGCGCGCGCCGGGGCCCGCGCCCACCCCGGCTGGCAGCAGCTGCTCGACGAGGAGCTCGACGCGCTCTACGTCTGCGTCCCCCCGCACGGCCACGGCGCGATCGAGGAGGCAGCGATCGACCGGGGCCTGCCGCTGTTCGTGGAGAAGCCGCTGGCCACCGACCTGGCCACCGCCGAGCGGCTGGCCGCGCGCATCGAGGCGGCCGGGCTGCTCACCGCGGTCGGCTACCACTGGCGCTACCTGGACACCCTCGCCTCCGCTCGCGAGCTCCTGGCCGACAACCCGGCCCGGATGGTGCTGGCGGCCTGGCTGGACAAGGCCCCGCGGGTGCCCTGGTGGTCCCGTCAGGACCAGTCCGGCGGGCAGACCGTCGAGCAGGCCACCCACCTGTTCGACGTGGCCCGGGTGCTGGTCGGCGAGGTCGTCGGCGGCGCAGCGGTAGGGTCCCGGTCACTGGCTGGCCCGGGGGACATCCTGGACGTCTGCACCGCGGCGCTGACGTTCGACACCGGCGCGGTGGGGTCGTTCTCCAACAGCTGCCTGCTGCCGCGCGGGCAGCGCATCGGCGTCGAGCTGGTCGCCCCCGGGCTCGGGCTCTGGCTCACCGAGCACCGGCTCGTGGTCTCCGACGCCGACGGCGAGCGCACCGTCGACCGGCAGGTCGACCCCATCGAGGACGAGGACCGGGCCTTCGTGGCCGCGGTCCGCGGCGAGGGCGACGACGTCCGGGCTCCCTACGCCGAGGCGCTGCGCACCCACCGGCTGGTCACCGCGGTGGCCGCGGCCGCCACCGGGGACGGCGTGGTCGCCCTTCCCGAGCTCGCCGGGGCGCGGTCGTGACCGGCCGGCCGGTCCGGGCCATCGGCGTCGCGGAACCGGGACGCCCGGTGCTGCTGGACGACGTCGAACCCGAGCCGCAGGACGGTCAGGCCTGGGTGCACACGCTGTGGAGCGGCATCAGCGCCGGCACCGAGGCGGCGCTGGTCCGGGGCACCGACCCGCACCACCAGGTGGGCTGGGACCGCGAGCTGCGGTCGTTCGGGCCGCCCGGGGCGCCGGTGGCCGGCTACCCGGTCCCGGGCCTGGGCTACATGGAGGTCGGGCGGGTCGTGGACAGCCGCGCCGCGGACCTCGCCGAGGGCAGCCTGGTCGCGATGGCGTACGGCCACCGCACCGGCCGCTGCGCCGACCCCGCGGCCAGCCTCGTCGTCCCGGTGCCCGAGGACCTGGACCCGCTGCTGGGCGTGTACCTCGCCCAGATGGGCCCCATCTGCGTCAACGGGCTGCTGCACGCCGCCGCCGCGCTCGCCGGCCCGGCCGCCGGGCTGGCCGACGGGGTCCGTGGGCGGCACGTCCTGGTGACCGGCGGCGGGGTGATCGGGCTGGTCAGCGCCCTGCTCGCCGAGCGGCACGGTGCAGCCGAGGTGGTCGTCGCCGAGCCGTCCGCGCAACGTCGCGAGGTCGCCGAGGCGCTCGGCCTGGCAGTGCTGGACGACGCCGGCGGCGAGGCGTGGTGGGCGGTCAAGCAGCGGTGGCGGCACGGGACGGGCGACGCCGGGGCGGACGTCGTGCTGCAGTGCCAGGGGCACGACACCGCGCTGGCCACCGCGCTCAAGGCGCTGCGCCCGCAGGGCGTCGTGGTCGACCTCGGCTTCCACCAGGGTGGCGCCGGCGCGGTCCGGCTCGGCGAGGAGTTCCACCACAACGGCCTGTCCGTCGTGTGCGCGCAGATCTCCCGCGTGCCGCGGGGGATGGCCGGCGCCTGGCCGCGGACGGCGCTGACCGCGGCCACCCTCGACCTGCTCCGCGACCGGGGGGACGACGTCCGCCGGCACCTGGTGACCGACGTCGTCCCGTTCGACGAGGGGCCGGCGCTGCTCGCCGACCTGGCCGCCCGCCGGCTGCCCGGCCCGCCGCTGCAGGCCGTGCTGCGGTTCGCCGAGCCGGGCTGAGGTGCGCGTCCTGCTGGTGGGCAACCACTGGACCGACGGGCCGGGCGGCGCCGAGACGGTGCTGGTGCTCACCGCCGACCTGCTGCGCCGGGCCGGGCACGAGGTGGTGCCCTTCGCCGTGGCCGAGGAGCGCACCCTGCCCACCCCGGTCCGGGCGCGGCTGCCCGCCGCAGCCGGCAGCCGCTCCCGGACCAGGTTCGGCGAGGCCTGGGCGGGCACCTGGTCGCCCCGCTCCTACCGGGCGCTGGCCGGGGTCGTCGACGAGGTCCGCCCGGACGTGGCACACGTGCACCACGTGTTCGAGCGGCTGACCACGTCGGTGCTGGACGCGCTGCGCCGGCGCGGCGTCCCGACGGTCATGACGCTGCACGACTACAAGCCGGTCTGCCCGGGCTACCGGCTGTACGCCGACGGTGCACCGTCCACCCGGTGCCTGCCCGGCCGGCACCTGGAGGTGGTGCGGCACCGCTGCCTGGAGGGCTCCCGCTGGCGCTCGGTCGCGGCTGCCGCGGACGCGTACGCCGCTCGGGCCCGCGGGCTCTACGACCGCGTCGACGCCTTCGTCGCCCCCAGCGCGTTCCTCCGCGACCGGGTCGTCGACGGCGGGCTGCCCGCCTCACGGGTGCACGTCCTCACCAACCCGGTGGTGGCCGCGGACCAGCCACGCCGGGCACCGGACGAGCCGCCGTACGTGCTGTACGCCAGCCGGCTGGTCGCCGAGAAGGGCGTGCAGACGCTGCTGGACGCCGCGGCCCTGCTGCCACCGGGCGTCCGGGTGCGACTGCTCGGCTCCGGCCGCGTCGAGCGGCAGGTGCGGTCGCGGGTGGCCGCCGAGGGCCTGCCGGTCGACGTCGTCGGCGCGCAGCCGCCGGACGTGGTGCGCGCCCACCTGCGGGGTGCGGTCGCGGCGGTGCTGCCGGCGCTGTGGTGGGAGAACTGCCCGATGGCGGTGCTCGAGGCCGGCGCCCAGGGGGTCCCGGTGGTGGCGTCGTCGGTCGGCGGCATCCCCGAGCTGGTCGAGGACGGCAGCACCGGCCTGCTCGTCCCGCCGGGCAACGCCGCCGCGCTGGCGGCGGCCCTGACCGAGCTCCTCGGCCGCCCCGACGTCGTCGCCCGGATGGGCCGGGCGGCCTGGGCTCGGATGCGGGACCGGCACGACCCGGCCACCCACGTGCGCGCGCTGCTGGACCTCTACGCCGCGGTGTGCGGCTGAGCCCTCACCGGGCCACCGAGGCGAACAGCTCGACCAGCCGGTCGGCGTGCGCGTCGAAGGTGTGCTCCTCGCGCACCGCGAGCGCGGCGGCGGCTCCGCGACCGGTGGCCAGCTCCTCGGCGAGCACGGCGGCCACCTCGTCGGCGGAGCGGTAGAACAGCCCGGTGCCGTCCCGGCGCAGCACCCGCTCCACCGCGACCGTCGACCCCGGGTTGGCCTGCTGCAGCAGCGGCAGCCCGGCGGCGAGCAGGACGGGCAGCCGGGCCGGGGAGTTGAGGTCGTCCCAGCTCGCCCGGCGGAGGTCCCCGCCGTTGTCGCTGGCGAACCGGTGCAGCCAGCCGGCGTCGTACCGGGAGAGCTCGGCCACCCAGTCCTCCGGGCCCACGGCCGGGTGCAGGTGGACGTGCTCCGGGGCGGTGGCCAGCGCCTCCGCGAGCCACCCGGTCCACGCGCCCTTGGGACCGGGTGCCCGCACCTGGCCGTACAGGTGGGTGTGCACCCCGCGGCGGGCCAGCTCGAGCACCCAGGCCGCGTCCAGGCCGGAGGGCCGGCCGACGACGGCGGTGTGCGGCTCGCCGTCGTCGGCGGAGAGCGTGCGGCTGAGCGGGGCGTCCAGCCAGTCCCGCTTGGGCAGGTCGCCGTCGAGCACCCCGAGCCGGTGGGGGTCCACCCGCCCGCGCAGGGCGGCGGCGAACCAGTCCCGTTCCTCGTCGGTGGCGAACAGGCAGGCGTCGGCCCGCCGGACGAGGTCGGCGAGCAGCGGCCACTCGCCGCGCGCCAGGCTGCGCTGGGGCGCCTCCTTGAAGTGCCAGACGAAGGGCAGGTCGGGGAAGGCGGACTGCACCGCGTGCGCGAAGGGGACGGCGCGCCAGTTCAGCTGGGCCCACACGAGGTCCGGCCGCAGCTCCCGGACGGCATCCGGCCAGCGGTCCCGGTCCAGGTCGGGAACGTGCCCGAACGGGAGCGGGCCGACGGTCGCGTCGCCCAGCCCGTCGGTCGTCCAGAGCCCGGTGAGCCGGTGCCCGCGTTCCCGCAGCGCCAGCACCCGCTCCGGGTTCAGCGCGAGCTCCCCGACCAGCAGCACGCTCAGCCCGTCGGCGGGCGGGTGCTGCTGCGCCCGGAAGCGGGCGTAGCGGGCGACCTCGTCGACCTCCCCGCTGTCGGTGGAGGCGAACCGCAGCGGGGCGGCCACCCGGTACCGGCTCCGGAAGACGTTCAGCCCGCCGTCGGTGGACTCCCGGATCGCCCGCGACCGCTGCCCGGGGTGGCGGGTCCACGTGCAGCTGACCGAGCCGGTCCCCGCCGTCCGGCCCCGGTCGCGGACCCGCCGCCAGAACAGCCGGTCCAGGTCGTCGCTCTCCAGCTCGGCCCGCTCGGTCCAGCGGTCCGGGGTGCGGCGGTGCGCGACCTGCACCAGCTGGGCGTAGGGCGTGCCGGCCGGTTCGGTGAGGCCGGCGCAGGCCAGCGCGACCCCCGGGTCCGCCAGCGACCTCACCAGCGTGCTGAGGTGGTCGGGCGACCAGACGTCGTCGGCGGGCAGGTAGGCGACCAGCGGGGCGGCGGTGGCGTCCAGCCCGGCGTTGAGGGTGGCGCCGAGGCCGCGGTTGACCGGCCAGTGGAGCAGCCGCAGCCGCGGGTCGGGCAGTGCGGCCACGACCTCCCTGACGACCTCGGGATCGGGGGAGCCGTCGTCCAGGACGACGGCCTCCCAGTCCGTCAGGCGCTGGGCCAGCAGCCCGTCCAGCGCCCGGGTCAGGAACGCGGACTGGTCGTGCACCGGGACCAGGACGGCGACCCGCGGAGGGCTCATGCAGCGGTCGGCTGCGGCACGTCCCCGGTCCGCACCCGCCGGTACAGGTCCGCGACCCGACCGGCCAGGAACGGCCACGAGTAGTCGGCCGCCCTGTGGCGGGCCCCGGCCGCGAGGCGGTCGCGCAGCCCGGGCTCGGCTGCCAGCCGGTCCAGCGCGGCGGCGAGTGCCGCCACGTCCCCCGGCGGGACCAGCAGCCCGGTCTCCCCGTGCCGCACGACCTCCGGGATGCCGCCGACGTCGCTGGCGACCACGGGGAGACCGGCCGCCATCGCCTCGGTCAGCACCGAGCCCATCTCCTCGTAGGCAGAGGGCAGCACCAGGACGTCCAGCGACGCCAGCACGCCCGGGACGGCGGAGTGCTCGACGAACCCGGTCGCGCGGATCCGGTCGGCCGCCGGGCTCTGCCGGACCAGCCGGTGCACCCGCGCCCGCTCCGGGCCGTCGCCGACGAGGACCAGCTCGGCCGGCCGGGTCATCCGGCCGAACGCGGTGACCAGCAGGTCGACCCGCTTCTGGGCGGCGAGCCGGCCGACGTAGCCGATGCGCAGCCGGGTCCGGTCGGCGGCGCCCCGCTCGTCGGGCGCGGCGAACAGCGCGGGCTCGAAGCCGGAGGGGACCACGGCGATCCGCTCCGCCGGCACACCGTCGGCCCGCAGCGCCGCCGCGGTCCGCTCGGTGAGCACCACGACGGCGTCCGCCCGGCGCAGCGTCGTCCGCTCGATCCAGCCGCCCACCGAGCGGAGCAGCCGTACGTGCAGGGTGCGGCCGGCGAGGGTGTGCCCCACGCTGCAGTGCACGGTCACCACCAGCGGGCAGCGGTGCCGCCGGGCGGCGGCGCGGGCCAGCACGAGCGTCGCGAGGTCCTCGCCCTGGTGGGCGTGCACGACGTCGACCGCGGGGGGGCCGGCGGCCGGCCGGCGGGCCAGCGCGCGGGGGAGCGCGGCCGGCGCCCACAGCTGCCGCAGCCAGGTCGTCCGGATGCCGGTCCGGTGCACCACGGCGGCGCGGCCGAGGCGGTCGGTCCGCCGGGGGCCGGCCAGCCGGGAGGTGAGCACCGTCTGCCGGTGCCCCTGCGCGTCCAGGCAGCGGGTCAGCGCCGCGGTGTGGTTCTGCATCCCGCCGATCGGGTCGAACCGGGCCGCGCGGCCCTCGACGGTGGAGTCGCCCGGGGTCGGAGCGGGCTCGAAGACGCTGCACAACCGCAGCACGTGCAGGCCGACGCCGTTGTCGGTGAGGCTGCCCACGACCACCTCCGGGAGTGCGGGCCCGCAGTACAACACGCGGTGCGACCTGCCGCGAGGCCCGGCAGGATGGCCGTCGTGACCGCCCCGCTGGCCGACCCCTCGGTGTCCCGGGTGGCGCTCGTCCGGTTGCGGGTCGGACTGGGCGATCTGCTCTGCTCGGCGCCCGCACTGCGCCGGCTGCGGGACTTCCGGCCGGACCTGCACGTCGCGCTGGTCACCTGGCCGGACATGGCCCCGGTCGTCGCGCGCCTCGCCGACGGCGTCGACGAGCTGCTGCCCTTCCCGGGCGCGGACGGCATCCCCGAGCGGACTCCCGACCCGGCCGGCTGGCCGGGGTTCCTCACCGCGGCGGCGGAGCGGCGGTTCGACCTCGCCCTGCAGGTGTACGGGGACCGTCCGGCGGCCAACGCGGTGACCGGTGCCCTGGGCGCGCGGCTGGTCGGCGGGTTCGCGCCGACGGGGTGGGAGCCGCCGCCGGCCGGCGCGTCGCTGCACCTGCGCTACCCGGTGCGGCTGCACGAGGCCGACCGGCACCTGCGGCTGTTCGAGCACCTCGGGCTCCCGCCCGGGCCGCCGCCGGCGATGCACTTCCCGATCACGGCGGAGGACGAGGCAGCGCACGCCGGGACGATGGCCGGGGCGGGCCTGCGGCCGGGTCGGTACGTCGTGCTGCACGCCGGTGCCTCCTCGCCCACCCGGCGCTGGCCGGCCGAGCGGTACGCCGCGGTCGGCGACGCGCTGGCCGCGGACGGCTGGGACGTGGTGCTGACCGGGGTGGCGGGCGAGCGGGCGATCAGCGCCGCGGTCCGGGACCGGATGCGCGCGCCGGTCACCGACCTCACCGGGGCCACCGGGCTCGGCGAGCTGGCCGCCCTGCTGCGCGACAGCGCCCTGCTGCTGGGCAACGACACCGGCTCGGCGCACCTCGCCGCGGCGGTCGGCGCGGCCAGCGTCACCGTGTTCCTGTCCGGCGACCCCGTGCGCTGGGCGCACCGGGGGCCGCGGCACCGTGCGGTGGTCGCCGACGTCGCCTGCGCGCCCTGCCCGCACCTGACCTGCCCGATCGACTTCCGCTGTGCCGCCTCGGTCCGCCCCGGCGACGTCCTCGCCGCTGCCCGGCAGCTCCTCGCGGAGCACGCCGGGTGAGCCGCCGGGTCACCGTCGTCGCCGACTCCGACGCCTGGGGTGGCGCGGAGGTCTACCTCACCCACCTGCTCCGCCGCGCCGCCGGCTGCAGGTGGACCGCCTCGCTGGTCTGCGCGGAGCCGGTCGCCGCGGGGTTCGCGGCCGCGCTGCCGGCGCAGCGGCGCACGGTCGTGCCCCTCGCCCGGCACCGCTGTGCGGCGCCGGGACTGGCGGCGGCGATCGCGGCCCAGCGTCCGGACGTCGTCGTGGTCAACCTGGTCGACCCGGGGTCCAACGCCGCCGCCGTCGGGGCCGCGCTCACCGTCGCCCCGACGGTCGGCGTCCTGCACCTGGCCGGGGACGTCGGGGGCCCGGAGCGGCGCACCCGGCTGGCGGAGCTCCACGGTCGCCTGGCGCTGGTGCTCAGCCCCTCGGCCGACGGGCGGGACCAGCTGGTGACCGAGCTGGGGGTGCCCGCCGAGCGGGTGCACGTCGTGCCCAACGGCGTGGACCTGCCGGCGGCAGCCGGCGGACCGGCCGGGCGGACCCCGCCGCGGGTGGGCGCGGTCGGCCGGCTGACCGCGCAGAAGGGCTTCGACGTCCTGCTGCAGGCCGTCGCGGGTCTGCTGGCCGGCGGCGTGGAGCTGGACCTGGTCATCGCCGGGCGCGGCCGCGACGAGGACCGGCTGCGCGCGGCGGCGGCCGGCCTCCCGGTGACCTTCACCGGCCACGTCGACGACGTCCCGGCCCTCCTCGCCGGCCTGGACCTGTTCTGCCTGCCCTCCCGCCACGAGGCCCTGCCGCTCGCGCTGCTGGAGGCGATGGCCGCCGGCCTGCCGTGCGTGGCGACCGACGTCGGCGACGTCGCCGTGGCCGTGGGGGAGGACGCCGTCGTCGTCCCGGCCGGGGACCCGGAGCCGCTGGCCGGTGCGCTGGCCGTGCTGCTGGCCGACCCCGTGCTCCGCGCCGACCTGGGCGCGCGGGCACGCGTCCGGGCGGTCCGGGAGATGGGCGCCGACCTGATGGCCCGGCGGACGTTCGCCCTGCTGGAGGACCTGCTCGACGACCTGCTGGACCGGTTCGCCGCGCCCGCGGGTTTCCCGGCCGGGTGATCGGGACAACCCCTGAGAGCTGGTGAGCTGAGCCGGCCCCCTGCGCTGCCCCCCGGGCGGCGCCTGCCGACGGGAGCCGCGTGACCGTCATCGAGCAGTTCCGCACCGCGCTGGCCGCGTCGGCGGCGCAGCTGCCCGGCCCCGAGCTCCTCCCCGAACGGCTCGCCCGGGCCTGCGCCCGGGCGCTGCCGATCGACGGGGCGGGCATCAGCCTCTTCTTCGCCGACGACCGGCGGCTGCCGCTGGGGGCGAGCGACCCGTCGTCGGCCGAGGCCGAACGGCTGCAGTTCACCGTCGGTGAGGGCCCGTGCCTCGCCGCGCACGCGGAGGGTCGGCCGCTTCTGGCCGACGAGGCGACCCTCCGGTCCCGGTGGCCGGCCTTCTACGACTGCCTGGTGGGCACCACCCGGATCCGGGCGACCCTCTCGCTCCCGCTCGCGGACCACCTCCAGGACATCGGCGCGCTCGATCTGTACCTCGTCCCGCCCCACGATCCGGGGGCGCTGTGCCTGGCCGATGTCGAGGCCGTCACCCGGGAGGTCGGGGCCGCGTTCGGGGTGGCGAACGGGCGGGGCGGGCAGCCCGACGGGCCGGCGTGGCTGGACGCCCCGGGGGCCGCACGGCGGGCCACCGTCTGGCAGGCCCTCGGCATGGTGAACGCGGCCCTCCGGTTGTCCAGCGCCGACGCGCTCGCCGTGCTCCGGGCCCACGCGTACGGCACCGGGACCAGCCTGGACGACCTCGCCTCCCGGGTGGTCGACCGGCAGGTGTCGATGGCGGACCTCGGCCTGGACACCGACCAGACCCGGTAGCGCCGGAGCGGTCTGCGCCGACGGGCGGATGCGCCAGGATGGGCTCCCCAGGCCCGCCGAGCTCCAGGAGCAGCCGTGACAGGTCCGTCCGCCCCGATGGTCGTCCCGGCCTTCCTCGTCAAGCAGCGCATCACGGCCATGGTGAACCGGTACCAGGTCCTGGCGGTCGGGCCGGACGGCGGCGAGGGCCACCTGCTGGCCTTCGCCGAGCAGAAGCGGATGAAGCTCAAGGAGGAGGTCCAGTTCTTCGCCGACGAGTCGCGGACCCGTCGGGTGTTCTCGTTCAAGGCCCGGCAGCGCCTGGACGTGCACGCCGAGCACGACGTCCTCGACGAGAACGGCGTGCCGCTGGGGAGCTTCAGCAAGCGGTTCGGCGCCAGCCTGCTGCGCTCGACCTGGAACCTGTCGGTGCCCGGGCTGCAGGCGGTCGGGCAGGAGCGCCGCGTGTCGGTCGCCGTGCTCCGCCGGGTGTGGGACGTGCTGCCCTACGTCGGCGACGTCTGGGTGCCCTTCGTCTTCCACTTCGACTTCACCGACACCGCCACCGGGCAGCCGGTGATGGTCAGCGAGCGGCAGAAGGCGATCCGCGACCGGTACACCGTGACCGTGCCCGACCCCCGGCTGGACTTCCGCGTCGCGGCCTCGATGGCCGTCGCGCTGGACGCGCTGCAGAGCCGTTAGCCGGCCGGCTCCGCCGACCAGTCGATCCGCTCGGCGAGGGCGTGCAGCCGGGCGCCGAAGGCCGGGTCGAGCGAGGCCGCCCACGCCACCCGGCCGAGCACGTGGTCGCGGAAGGTGGCCGGATCGCGGCCGCGGGTCTGGCCGGCCCAGCCCGAGGTGGCGCAGTTGTGCAGCAGCGCCCGCAGCGCGTCGCGTTCGCGGCGCGGCAGCGTGGGCCGGGTGTTCACGACCGTGCCGAGCACCGACTGCCGACGTGCGGCGCTGGTCGCCGCCGTCTTGGCGGGGTTGACCCGGAAGCCCTCGTCGCGGACGACCCGCGCGACCAGGTCGGCGAACCGGTCCCGGCCGAGCGCCGGACCCCCGCTGAAGGTCAGGTCGTCGACGTAGCGGGTGTAGCGCGCCCCGCACGAGGCGGCCAGCCCGGCGAGCCGCCGGTCCAGCCGGAAGCACACCAGGTTCGCCAGCGGCGGGGACGTCGGCGCCCCTTGCGGCAGGTGGGCGACGGCGAGCTGCCGGCCCAGCCGGCGGTGCCGGTCCCGGTCCTCGGCACCCGCGGGCAGCGGGACCTGCCGCCACACCTGCGCGGGCACCACCGTCGTCACCAGCGAGGTGAGGACGTGCGCGACCGGCTCCGGCAGCCCGGCCGGGCCGAGGAGCAGCCCGTGCACCCGCTCGGCCGCGATCGAGGCGAAGAACGCCTCCAGGTCCATCCGCAGCACCACCGGCGACCCGGCGTGCGGGGCGACCGCGGTGCGCACCGACCGGCCCGGCACGCACCCGTGCGCCGCGTCGTGCACCGGCACCCGGGCGAGCACGTGTCGCAGCAGCCGCCGTTGTGCCTCCTTCAGCCGCGGCTTCGGGGCGGCGAGCAGCCGGACGCCGTGCGGGCGGGGGACGACGTGCCACCGGTAGTGCCGGAGCGGCTCGCCCACGGTGCGCTCCAGCCCGCGGACGTCGGCGAACCAGGCCAGCTCACCCGGGTCGAGGTCCAGCAGCCGGGCCACCGCAGCCTGGTCCGGCAGGTCGGCGACCGGGGCGCGCGACCAGGCGAGCTCGGTCGGCCGCGGTTCCCAGCGCAGCACCCGGGGCGGCGGCGTCGTGTCCTGCCCGCGGGCCCAGCCATGCGTCGTCTGCAGGAAGCGGGCGAGCTCGCGCGGCCGGTCGACCGGTGCCCGCGGGTGGCCGGTCTGCACCTCGCCGACCATGGTGCCCACCCACGTCGCGGCACGGGCCTGGCCCAGGGCGACCGCCACCCGGCGCACCATGTCCCGCCGGCGCCACGGCCCGGCCAGCAGCGCGGTGGCCAGCCCCGAGGCGGTGGCGGCGGCCTGCCGCTCGGCCGTCACGCCGATCGGGAGGGTGCGCGACGGGGAGACCAGCCTGTCCCTGGACGATGGGCCGTTGCGTGCGCGGAGCGCGCCGTCCGGCTCATGACGCCGTGCCTGGGCTTCTCACGAATCCCCGGGGTTGCCCCGGGGGGACCGGCTCGTACCGGTCGTCCTGTCCTCCCCGTCGCGCACGGGCACACCGTAGTGACCGACGGACGGGACCGGGCCGGAACGGTGCGCGGCGGGAGGTCTTCCCCGCGGGCGGCCGCGGGCTCCAGGATGGTCGACCGTGCGCACCGTGCCGACCTTCGCCGACGACTTCGACGGACCGGACCTCGACACCGCCGTCTGGGTGCCGCACTACCTCCCGCAGTGGAGCTCCCGTGCGGCCACCGCTGCCGCCTACGAGGTCCGCGACTCCTGCCTGCGGCTGTTCCTGCCCGCGGAGCACCCGCTCTGGTGCCCCGAGGACCACCCGCCGCTGCGGGTCTCCGCCGTCCAGTCCGGGGTGTTCTCCGGCCCGGTCGGCAGCACGGTCGGGCAGCAGCCGGTGCGACCGGGCGCGGTCGTCCGGGAGGAGCAGCCGGCGCAGGCGGGCTGGACGCCGACCTACGGCCGGCTGGAGGTTCGGGCGCGGATGACCGTGACCGCCCGGTCGATGGCGGCCTGGTGGTTGGTCGGCTTCGAGGACCGGCCGGAGCGCTCGGCGGAGCTCTGCGTGGTCGAGGTCTTCGGGGACGCGGTCCGGGTCGGGGACGATGGCCGGGCCGGCGCCGCCGTGGGGATGGGTGCGCACCCCTTCCGGGACCCGCGGGTCGTCGAGGACTTCGCGGCCCCGCGGCTGGCGATCGACGTCGCCGACTTCCACACCTACGCGGTGGACTGGCGGCCCGACGGCGCCGTCTTCTCCGTGGACGGGGACCCGGTGCGCTCGGTGGCGGTCACCCCGGGCTACCCGATGCAGTCCATGCTGGCGGTCTTCGACTTCCCGGAGCGCGCGGTGCCGGGGGAGCCCTACGTCGTCCCCGAGCTGGTGGTGGACGTCGTGCGGGGCTACAGGTAGGCGTTCTCCAGCTCGGCGAAGAAGGCCTTGGCCAGCACGACGAAGTCAGCCTCGCGGACCGCGATCACGTCGCCGTGCCGGTAGCGCAGCACCGTCCGGTCCGGGTCGAGCCGGATCTGCCGGTCGCAGATCAGCGTGTTGCCGCGGTGCAGCGACTCGCTGATCAGCCGCACCTCGTCGAGGGCCGTCCCCTCACTGCCCTCCAGGCCCCGGCCGCGGTGCACGAAGCTGTGCTCCAGCGCGATGACCATGTTGTTGAAGAAGACCGGCTCGAAGTCGTGCAGGGCCTCGGGGGCGCAGTCGGCCGCGGCCACCAGCCTCCGGTAGGCGGCCAGTTGCGCCTCGACGGCGGCCCGGCGCTGATCGACGTAGTCCGGTGCGTACGTGCTCCGGGTCAACACGGCTGCTCCTGAGGAGAAGGCGTTGCGTCCACGGTGGATCCCCCAGCCTGACACGTGCGGCGCGGTTCCGGAAGGGGCGCACCGGAACCCGCAGCCCCGCCGCGAGGGCGGTCGGGACGTGCGTTCGCCTGCGGTGGGGAAGGGGAGCGGGGGCCACCGCGTTGGTCCGGACAACCGACCCGGAAGGCACCCCATGCGCATCCCGCTGTCCGTCCTCGACCTCGCCCCGATCGCCCGCGGGGAGACCGTCAGCAGCAGCATCGCGGCCAGCGTGGCGCTCGCCCAGCGCGCGGAGGAGCACGGCTACCGCCGCGTCTGGTACGCCGAGCACCACAACATGCCGACGATCGCCTCGTCGGCGACCAGCGTGCTCATCGCGCACGTGGGCGCCCGGACGTCGACGATCCGGCTCGGGGCCGGCGGGGTCATGCTGCCGAACCACTCGCCGCTGACCATCGCCGAGCAGTTCGGCACCCTGGACGCGATGTACCCCGGGCGGATCGACCTGGGGCTCGGCCGTGCGCCCGGCTCGGACCAGAACACGATGTACGCGCTGCGTCGCGACCCGAACTCGGCCGACACCTTCCCGCAGGACGTGCTGGAGCTGCAGGCGTACCTGGCCGGCCAGACCCGGGTGCCCGGGGTCGACGCCATCCCGGGCAAGGGCTCCCGCGTGCCGCTGTACGTGCTCGGCTCGTCGCTGTTCGGCGCCCACCTGGCTGCGGCACTGGGTCTGCCCTACGCGTTCGCCAGCCACTTCGCCCCGCAGGCGCTCGAGGCCGCCGTCGCCACCTACCGGCGGGAGTTCCAGCCCTCCGCCGAGCTCGAGGCCCCGTACGTCATCGCCGGGGTCAACGTCATCGCCGCCGACACCCGCAGCCAGGCGGAGGAGAACCTGCAGGCGGTGCGCCGGACCATGGCGGTCGGGCTGTTCGGCCGGGGGCGCAGCTTCACCGACGAGGAGGCCGACCTGCTCCTCGAGCAGGGTGCCGGGCAGCACGTCAGCTCGATGTTCACCCATGCCGCGGTGGGCACGCCGCACGACGTGGGTGAGTACCT
Source organism: Geodermatophilaceae bacterium URHA0031 (assembly GCA_000620205.1). Taxonomy (GTDB): domain Bacteria; phylum Actinomycetota; class Actinomycetes; order Mycobacteriales; family Geodermatophilaceae; genus Modestobacter. The sequence goes on from JHVP01000007.1 coordinate 24,438, forward strand.
CGAGGGGTTCGCCAAGCACGCCGACGCGGACGAGCTGATCGTCGCCCACCAGTCCCCGACGACGGAGGGCCGGCTGCGCTCGGTCACCCTCACCGCGGAGGCCGTCGCCTAGGCGCTGGGGCGGGCCCCGCCGATGAAGCCGCCCCAGCGCATCGCGGTGACCCGGACCCGGGACCCGCTCTCGGGTGCCTCCAGGATCTGACCGTCGCCCAGGTAGAGGGCGACGTGGTGGATCGTCTCGGGGCTGCTGGTGTCCGTGGCCCAGAAGACCAGGTCACCCCGCTGCAGGTCGCTGCGGGAGACCCGCGGCAACGCCGAGTACTGCGCGCTGCTGTTGCGCGGGATGCTGATGCCGGCCTGGGCGTAGGCGTACCGGGTGAGGCCCGAGCAGTCGAAGCCGACCACGCCGGCGTCGATGCCCCAGCCCGCGCTCGGCCCGGTGAGCGACCCACCGCCCCAGGCGTAGATCGTGCCCAGCCAGCGGCGGGCCGCGGAGATCGCGGTCTCGACCGCGTCGGACGAGCCGGGGCCGGCGGTGGTGACGGCGCCGGAGGAGACGGCGTGGCTGGTGGCCCGCTGGTCGGCGGCCGCGCGGGCCGCGGCGGCGGTCTGCTGGGCGGCGTACTGCTCGGCCGCGGCACGGGCACCCTCCAGGCCGAGCAGGGTCTGCTGGGCCTGCTCCAGCTGCTGCTGGACGGCGGCCTGCCGGCCGGCCAGGTCCGCGGCCTGCTGCCGTGCGCTGACCTCGAGGGCCTCGGCGGCGGCGAGCGCGTCGGCGGCCTGCTGCTCCAGCGTCGCGGCCTGCGCCAGGGCGGTCTGCGCGGCGGCCTCGGCGGTGGTGGCCTGCTGCTCGGCAGCGGTCACCTGGACGACGACGCTGCGCTGGTGCGCTCCCGCGGCCTCCAGCAGCGCGGCCCGCTCGACCATCTGCGCGGGTCCCTCGGCGGTCATCAGCGCCTCGAGCGTCGGGGAGGTGCTGCCCTGCAGGTAGCTCTGCCGGGCGAAGTCGGCGAGGTCGGCCCGGGCGGCGGCCAGCTCGTCCCGGGCGCGCCGGGCGGCGGCCGCAGCCTCGTCGGCGGCGGACTGGGCGGCCTCGTACTCGGCCTGCTTGCCCTGGAAGGCGTCCAGCGCGATGGCCGACCGGGCGCGGGCGTCGTCCACCTGCTCCTGCGCGGCGGCGAGGGCGGCGGACAGCGCGCCGACCTGCTGCGCGGCGTCGGCCTTCGCCTGCTGCGCCTGGCTCAGCTGGGCGTCGCTGGGGTTGGTCGGGGCCGCCGTGGCGGTGCCGGGAGCGACTCCGACGCCCAGGGCGACGGCGACGGCGACGGTGGCGGCCGCACGGGCCAGCCGGTTGCCCGCCCGTGCCGGGGTGGTTGCCTGCGTGCCCATGTCCGCTGCGTCCCTTCCGGTGATGGTCACCTGATCGGGTGACCCAGGACCAGATCGGCCGTCGTGCCGGACTGCTTGAGCGTGGGCCGACAATGAGTTGACGAAAACAACTGGCGGCCGGTGCTCCTCCGGTCGCCGCACAGCGGGCGGCCCGGTGGCGGCCGTTGGAGGATGCCGACCGTGACCAGCACCGCCGCCCGCGAGACCGCACGGCTCGACCCGCGGCGGTGGGTGGCCCTCGGCGTGTGCGTCTCCGCGCTGTTCATGACGCTGCTGGACGTCAGCATCGTCACCGTCGCGCTGCCCTCGATCGGCGCCAGCACCGGCGCCGGTCCGTCGGAGCTGCAGTGGGTCGTCTCCGGCTACGCGCTCGCCTTCGGGATGGTGCCGATCATCGGTGGCCGGCTGGGTGACGACCGGGGCCGCCGGCGGATGCTGCTGATCGGGATCGCCGCCTTCGTGGTCTGCAGCGCGCTGGTGGGGCTGGCCCCGACGCCGGGGGTGCTGATCGCCGGCCGGGTGCTGCAGGGACTGGCCGGTGGGCTGGTCAACCCGCAGGTCTCCGGCCTGGTGCAGCAGCTGTTCCCGCAGCACGAGCGCGGTCGGGCGTTCGGCACGATCGGCGCCGCCGTGGGGATCGCGACCGCGGCCGGCCCGGTCGTCGGTGGGGCGCTCATCGCCCTGGGCGGGCCGGAGTTCGGCTGGCGGCTGTGCTTCCTGGTCAACGTGCCGGTGGGGCTGCTCGCGCTGGTGCTGTGCGCCCGGCTGCTGCCCTCGCCGCCGCCCCGGGACACCCACCGGCCGCTCGACCTGCCCGGCGCGGCGCTGCTGGCGGTCGGCGTCTTCGGGCTGCTCTTCCCCGCCGTCCAGTACGACGCCGGCCACGACCTGCGGCTGGCGCTGCTGGTCCTGCCGGCGCTCGCGGTGCTCGCCGGCTTCGTCGGCTGGGAGCGCGGGCCGGGACGGCGCCGCGGCTACCCCCTGGTGGACCTGGCGCTGTTCCGCATCCGGTCCTTCGCCGACGGCACCGTGCTGGCCGTGCTGTTCTTCTGCGCCTACACCGGCACCCCGCTGGTCCTCGCGCTGTTCCTGCAGGAGGGCCTGGGCTACAGCCCGCTGCAGTCCGGGCTCACCGCGTCGTCCTACGCGGTCGGCGCGGCCCTGTCCGCGCCGATCGGCGGCCGGCTGGTGTCCCGGCTGGGGCAGCGGGTCCTCGTCGTCGCGCTCGGGCTCTTCCTGGTCGGCGTGGCGGCGGCCGCGTTGGTGGCCGTCGCGCTGGCCGGCGACGTCGACCCCGGGCTGGTGGCGCTGGCGATGGCCCCGGCGCTGCTGGTGGCCGGGCTCGGCGGCGGCTCGGTGATCACGCCGAACCAGGCGCTGTCCCTGGCCGAGGTCGACGTCCGCGGCGGGTCGACCGCCGGTGGGGTGCTGCAGACCGCCCAGCGCTTCGGCAACGCCGTCGGTGCCGCGGTCATCACCGCGGTCTTCTACGCCGCGGTCTCCGGCGCAGCGGCCGGCGGCGCCGGGCGGCAGGGCGACTACGGGCGGGCGTACGCGCTCAGCCTCACGGTGAGCGTGGGCTTCGCCGTCGCGGCCCTGGCGCTCGCCGTCCGTGACGTGCGCCGCCGGCCGGCCGCGGGCCTCGGCGGCTCCTGAGCCGGGCGGCTACCGTCCGCGCATGTCCTCGCCCGTCCCCGACCCCGCGGCGCTGCCCACCGCCGAGCTGCACCTGCACATCGAGGGGACCCTCGAGCCGGAGCTGGCGGTCGAGCTGGCCCGGCGCAACCGGGTCCGGCTGCGCCACCCAGACCTGGCGTCGCTGCGCCGGGCGTACTCGTTCAGCGACCTGCCCTCCTTCCTGGACCTCTACTACGAGCTCAACGAGGTGCTGCAGCAGCCGCAGGACTTCACCGACCTGGCCGAGGCCTACCTGACCCGGGCCGCGGCGCAGGGCGTCCGGTACGCGGAGGTGTTCGTCGACCCGCAGGCGCACACCAGCCGCGGCGTGCCGCTGGAGGTCGTCCTCGACGGGCTGGCCGAGGCCTTCCGGACGGCGGAGCAGCGGCACGGGCTCAGCGCACGGCTGATCGCCTGCTTCCTGCGGGACCGGGACCCGGCGGAGGCCGAGGCCCTGGTGCCGCGGCTGCGCCCGTGGCACGACCTCGTCATCGGCGTCGGGCTGGACAGCGCCGAGGTCGGCTTCCCGCCCGAGCTGTTCCGGCGCGCCTACGCGCTGGCCGCCGACGAGGGCTTGCACCGGGTCGCGCACGCGGGGGAGGAGGGGCCGCCGGCCTACGTGCGCGGCGCCCTGGACGCCCTCGGTGTGGAACGGGTCGACCACGGCATCCGCAGCATGGAGGACCCCTCGCTGATCGCCCGGCTGCGCGAGGAACAGGTGCCGCTGACGGTCTGCCCGCTGTCCAACGTCGCCCTGCGGGCGGTGCCCGACCTGGCCGCGCACCCGCTGCGCGCGATGCTGGACGCCGGCCTGCGGGTCACCGTCAACTCCGACGACCCGGCCTACTTCGGTGGCTACCTGCACGACAACACCGTCGCCGCCTCCCGGGCGCTCGGCCTCGGAGCCGCGGACCGTCGGCTGCTGGCGGAGAACAGCGTCCGGGCGAGCTTCCTGCCCGAGGTGGACAAGCAGCGGCTCCTGGCGGAGGTGGCCGCGGCCGCCGGCTGACCTCAGGCCGGCGGGCGGTGCTGGGCGACCAGCCGGCGGGGAGCCCGGCACGCCCACGCCTCCTCGAGCAGCTCGGTCAGCTCGGCGGCGTCGATCTCGGGGAGCCGGACGAGCACCGAGGGGTGGCCGGCGAAGTGCGAGGTGGTGAAGTAGACGCCGGGGGAGTCGGCGATCAGCGCGGCGCGCGCACCGACGTCCGGGACGTACGCGCCCAGCACCGGCCCGGCCGGTGCGGCGTCCCCCAGCTCGGCGAGGTCCCGGGGACGCAACGGTCGCTGCCAGGCGAACTGCTTGTCCCGCACCCGCCAGCTCCGGTTGCCGCCGTGGGTCGGCCCCTCGGTCGCCTCCGGCAGGGCGAGGGCGAGCCGTGCGACGTCGTCCCAGGTGGCCATGCCGCGACGCTACGGCGTCTGCACGACGACCAGCGTGTTCCCGTCCGGGTCGCGGAAGGTGAACATCGGCGGGACCTGCGGGCCCATGTCGATCAGCTCGGCGTCGACGTCGGTCCCGGCGGCGCGCAGGGCCGCGTGGTCGGCGGCGGCGTCCGTCGTCGCCAGCCGGATGCCGGTGTCCACGCCCGCCGGCCCGTCGTCCCGGCGGACCAGCGCCAGCGTGGTCGGCGCACCGGGCGGCGCGACCTCCAGCCACCGGGCCCCGGGACCGTAGGAGCCGTCCAGACGCACCTCGCAGCCGAGGACGTCGACGTAGAAGGCCAGCGCGCGGTCCTGGTCGGTGACCGGGACGGCCACGGTGTGCACGGCGGTGAGGTGGGTGCGGCGGGTGGTGCCGGTCATGACGTCCTCCCGGGGAGCGGTGGTGCCAGTGCAGACCGCCCCGGCCGGCCGGACTCATCGCACCGGCGGTCAGGATGGGTGCATGAACGTCTTCACCGACTACGCCGAGACGCACTGGGTGCCGATCAACGGGGAGATGGTCACCGTCCAGACCGTCGACGCGAAAGGGAGGCGGGAGACGCACGTGCTGTCGGTGCCCGACGCGCTGGCCCAGTTCAAGGTCAAGTACCCCTTCGTGGACGACGACCAGGCCGCCGCCCTCTTCGCCCAGGGCGGCTGAGGGAGCACGCTCGGGATGAGCCCCGGTGGGCACCGGTGTTGTACGGACCGTGACGCTCCGCTTCCTCGTCCTCGGTGACTCCCTCGCCTTCGGCACCGGTGCCGCCCGCCCGCAGGACACCCTCGGCGCCCGGCTGACCCGCACGCTGACCGATGCCGGCTCCGACGTCGAGCTGCACATCGTCGCGGTCCCCGGTGCCACCTCCCTCGACCTGGCGGCGCAGGTCCAGCGGGCCGCCGCCGTCGACGCCGACCTGGCCCTGCTGGTCGTCGGCGCCAACGACGTGACCCGCCAGGTGCCGCCCGCGCGGGCCGCGACCGCCCTCGGGGCGGCGGTGCGGGAGCTGCGCGCACGCGGCACCGAGGTGCTGGTCGTGCCGACGCCCGACCTGTCGTCGGTCGCCTGGGTGCCGCCGGCGTTCCGCGCTGTGGTGGCCGGCATCTGCGACCAGCTGCGGGTCCAGCAGAGCGCCGCCGCGGAGGCCGCCGGCGGCGTCGTCGCCCCGGTCGCGCCCGAGCTCACCGCCCGGTTCGCCGGCGACCCGGCGCTGTTCTCCGCCGACCGGTTCCACCCCTCGTCGGCGGGCTACGCGCTGGTCGCCGACGCGATCGCGCCGCGGCTGCTCGAGCTGGCCGCACGCCGGCAGGACGACGCCGCCTGATCAGGCAGCATCCCCCGGCGGGACACGGCAGGCCGCCGTCCCGCCGGGCAGGCGGTACCGGTTGTCGGCGATGAGCCGGTAGACGACCGGGGCGACCCACCGCAGCGGCGGCAGCGACAGCAGCACGCCGATCGGTGACCAGGGCAGCCCGGCGGCCCGCAGCGCGCCGGCCACCGCCGCGGCGCCACCGGTCACCGCGCCGTCCCGGCCGATCCAGAGCACCTCGTGCTGGGCGCGTGCCGCGGTCGTGCCCAGCGCAGCGAGGTCCAGGAACTGCCAGGGCTCGACCCGGACGTCGGCCGGCAGCAGCCGCCGGGCTACCTCGGCCGACCGGGTGCAGAAAGCGCAGTCGCCGTCGAAGACGAGCGTGGGGGCGGGCACGGGCCCATGGTGCCCCCGTCAGCCGACGTCGACGAGGAGTGCGCGGTGGTCCGACAGCGGCAGCGCGGGCGCGGACACCGTGGTCACCGGGGCGAACGACCCGCGCAGCAGCACGTGGTCCAGCTGCCGGTCCGGCTCGTCGCGCGGGAAGGTCGGCCTGCTCGCCAGGGACTGCCAGCCGGTGACCGACGTCGGGGTCGGCGGGGTCATGTTCAGGTCGCCCATCAGCACCAGCGGACCGGGGAACGCGGTCAGGTCGCGCCGCAGCCGGCGCAGCTGCCGCCGGTTCCACCCCGGCACGAACGACAGGTGGGCGTTCACCACGGTCAGCTCGCCGTGCGGGGTCTCGACCACCGCGACGACGGCGGCCCTCGGCTCCTCGTCGACCACGATCACCTTGCGCGGACCGGGCAGCCACATGGGGAACCGGAACGGGATGGCGGGCAGCCGGATCACCTGCCAGGAGCGCACCGGGTACCGGGACAGCAGCGCGATGCCGTACTCCGCCGTCCCCGGCTGCTCGCGCCCGGTCGCTGCCATCCAGGTGGCCCCCGGGGTGCCGGCGATCGCGGCGACGAACCGGTGGGCGCCGGCGCCCATCGCCTGGGCGGCCACCGCGGTCAGGTCGGCGTGGTGCGAACGCGGCTGCTCCCGGTCGACCTCCTGCAGCGCCAGGACGTCGGCGTCCAGCGTCTCCACCGCGGCAGCGAAGCGGTCGACGTCCACCCGGTCGTCGGCCAGGGAGCGTCCGTGCAGGATGTTGAAGGTCGCGAGGCGCACGCGTGACCGCTACCCGCCCGGGTAGTGCTCCACCCGGTCCGATCCCCGACCGTGAGGAGTGGTGCGTGCCCGCCGACCGCGATGCCCTGCGCGGGGCCCTGAAGCGGACCGCGTCCGCGCTGAAGGCCGGCGAGGTGCCCTTCGCGCTGGCCGGGGGCTACGCGCTGTGGGCCCACGGTGCGCCGGAGTCGGAGAACGACGTCGACTTCGTCGTCGCCGAGGAGGACGCCGAGCGGGCGGTGCACGTGCTGGAGGAGGCCGGGTTCCAGGTGACCCGCCCACCGGAGGACTGGCTGTTCAAGGTCGGGTGCGACGGTGCCGAGGTGGACGTGCTGCACCGGGTCGTCGGCGAGCCGGTCGGCCCGGCGCTGATCGAGCGGTCGACGGACATGGACCTGCTGGGCATCCGGCTGCCGGTGCTGCCGGCCACCGACCTGCTGTCCAGCAAGCTCCGGTCGATGACCGAGCACTACTGCGACTTCGGCCGGCTGCTGCCGCACGTCCGCGCCGTCCGCGAGCAACTGGACTGGGACCGGCTGCGCAGCGAGGTGGAGGGCAACGACTTCGCCGTCGCCTTCCTGTTCCTCACCGACCGGCTCGGCATCTCCAGCTGAGACGGCAGAACGGGCCGTTCCCCCGAGGAGGTACCGGCCCGTTCTGTCGTGGAGGTGCGTCCGTCAGCTGGCGGGGACCGCTCCGGCCCGCAGGGCGCCGAGCAGGTCGTGGTTCAGCCGGGAGATGGTCTCCATCGAGATGCCCTTGGGGCAGACCGCGGAGCACTCGCCGATGTTCGTGCAGCCACCGAAGTCCTCGGCGTCCTGCTGGCCGACCATCCGCAGCACCCGGGCATCCCGCTCCGGCTGGCCCTGCGGCAGCAGCCCGAGGTGGGAGACCTTCGCCGCGGTGAACAGCATCGCCGAGCCGTTGGGGCAGGCGGCGACGCACGCACCGCAACCGATGCAGGTGGCAGCGTCGAAGGCGGCGTCGGAGTCCTTCTTCGGCACCGGGGTGGCGTGCGCCTCCGGTGCCGTGCCGGTCGGGGCGCTGATGAAGCCGCCCGCGGAGATGATCCGGTCGAAGGCGGAGCGGTCGACGACCAGGTCCTTGACCACCGGGAAGCCACCCGAGCGCCACGGCTCGATGTCGATGACGTCGCCGTCGGAGAACGACCGCATGTGCAGCTGGCACACCGTCGCCTGCTCCGGGCCGTGCGCGACGCCGTCGATCATCAGACCGCAGGAGCCGCAGATGCCCTCGCGGCAGTCGTGGTCGAAGGCGACGGGGTCGTCGCCGTCGAGGATCAGCTTCTCGTTGAGCACGTCCAGCATCTCGAGGAAGGACATGTCCGGCGAGACGTCGGTGACGTGGTAGCTCACCATCTTGCCCTTGGTGGCAGGGCCGACCTGCCGCCAGATCTTCAGGGTCAGGTTCACTTGTAGCTCCGCTGTGCGAGGTGGATGTACTCGTACTCGAGGGCCTCGCGGTGCAGCACCGGCGGGGTCCCGTCCGGGGTGTACTCCCAGGCGGCGACGTAGGCGAAGTTCTCGTCGTCCCGCAGGGCCTCACCCTCGGGGGTCTGGCTCTCGGCCCGGAAGTGCCCACCGCAGCTCTCGTTGCGGTGCAGCGCGTCGACGCACATCAGCTCGGCGAGCTCGATGAAGTCGGCGACCCGGCCGGCGTGCTCCAGGTTCTGGTTGAACACGCCCTGCTCGCCGGAGACCTTCACGTTGGTCCAGAACTCGTGCTTGATCTCCGGGATGCGGTCCAGCGCCTTGCGCAGGCCCTCCTCGGAGCGCTCCATGCCGCACAGGTCCCACATGAGCCGGCCGAGCTCGCGGTGGAACGAGGCGACGGTGCGGGTGCCGTTGATCGACAAGAGCCGCTCGGTCTGCGTGCGGACCGCCGTCTCGGCCTCCACCACGGCCGGGTGGTCGGCCGCCACCTTCGGGAACGGCCCGTCGGCGAGGTAGTTGGCCAGCGTGTTCGGCAGCACGAAGTAGCCGTCGGCCAGGCCCTGCATCAGCGCGCTCGCGCCGAGCCGGTTGGCACCCTGGTCGGAGAAGTTGGCCTCGCCGATGACGAACAGGCCCGGGATGTTCGACTCCAGGTCGTAGTCGACCCACAGCCCGCCCATCGTGTAGTGGACCGCCGGGTAGATCCGCATCCCGGTCTCGTAGGCGTCCTCACCGGTGATCCGGTTGTACATGTCGAAGAGGTTGCCGTACTTGGCCTCGATGGTGCTCCGGCCCAGCCGCTGGATCGCGTCGGTGAAGTCGAGGTAGACGCCCAGGCCGTTCGGACCGACACCGCGCCCCTCGTCGCAGACGTTCTTCGCCTGGCGCGAGGCGATGTCGCGGGGCACCAGGTTGCCGAACGCCGGGTACTTGCGCTCCAGGAAGTAGTCGCGCTCGTCCTCGGGGATCTGCCGCGGGTCGCGGTCGTCGCCGCGCTCCTTGGGCACCCAGACCCGGCCGTCGTTGCGCAGCGACTCGCTCATCAGGGTCAGCTTCGACTGGTAGTCGCCGCTGACCGGGATGCAGGTCGGGTGGATCTGCGTGTAGCAGGGGTTGGCGAACAGCGCGCCGCGCTTGTGCGCCCGCCACGCCGCCGTGACGTTGGAGCCCTTGGCGTTCGTGGACAGGTAGAAGACGTTGCTGTAACCGCCGGAGGCCAGCACGACGGCGTCGGCCAGGTGGGTGCTGATCTGCCCGGTGATCAGGTCCCGGACGACGATGCCCCGGGCCCTGCCGTCGACGACGACCAGGTCGAGCATCTCGGTGCGGCCGTGGGTCTCCACGTTGCCCAGGCCGATCTGCCGCTCCAGGGCCTGGTAGGCGCCGTAGAGCAGCTGCTGGCCCGTCTGGCCCCGGGCGTAGAAGGTCCGGGAGACCTGCGCGCCACCGAAGGACCGGTTGTCCAGCAGGCCGCCGTACTCGCGGGCGAAGGGCACGCCCTGGGCGACCGCCTGGTCGATGATCGCCGCGCTGACCTCGGCCAGCCGGTAGGAGTTGGCCTCGCGGGAGCGGAAGTCGCCGCCCTTGACCGTGTCGTAGAACAGCCGGTGCACGCTGTCGCCGTCGTTGCGGTAGTTCTTCGCCGCGTTGATCCCGCCCTGGGCGGCGACGCTGTGGGCGCGCCGGGGGCTGTCCTGGAACCAGAAGTTCTTGACCCGGTAGCCGGCCTCGGCCAGCGTGGCGGCGGCCGAGCCGCCGGCCAGGCCGGTGCCGACGACGATCACGGACAGCCGGCGGCGGTTGGCCGGGTTGACCAGCCGGGCCCGGAACTTGCGCTCCTCCCACATCTGCGGGACGGGGACGTCGGTGGGCGCCTTGGTGTCGGCGATCGGCTCGCCGACGGTGAAGAGCTCGAGTGGCATGGCTGGGATCTCCGTCAGTCGATGAGGCCGAACGCGATGGACAGCGGCACGAGGATGAAGCCCACGGTGATCAGCGTGGACACCACGTAGGCGATCCCGTTGACCGCGCGCTCGCGGCGCTTGTTGGTCTGCCCCAGCGTCTGGGTGGCGGCGAAGATGCCGTGCCGCAGGTGCAGGCCCAGCAGGATCATCGAGACCACGTAGAACAGCGTGATCGGGATGTTCGAGAAGCTGGCGATCAGCCGGTCGTAGGGCGTCGTGCCCGTGCCGGCCGGGTTCACCACACCGAAGGTGAGGTCGAGGATGTGCCAGATGATGAACAGCGCCAGGATCAGGCCACCCCAGCGCACCGTGCGCGAGGCGAAGCTCTGCTGCACGCGCTTCTTGGTCACGTAGGGCACCGGCCGGGCCCGCCGGGCCTGGCGCCACAGCGAGATCGCCGCCCAGAAGTGCGCCACCACGGACACCAGCAGCACGACCCGGATGATCCACAGCGTCGTCTGCTCGGGCACGGCCGGCTCACCGATCGTGCGGATCCAGTGCGAGTACCCGTTGAACGAGTCGGCGCCCTGGAACGCGTGCAGGTTGCCGATCATGTGCGCGATCAAGTAGAGGATCATGATGATCCCGGTGACCGCCATGACGGCCTTCTTGACCACCGAGTTGCTGAACTTCCCCGGCTTCCGGGCCTTCTGTGGGGCCTGCTGCGTCGTCACTGTCGCCACAGCGCCACGGTAAGCCCAGGACACACGTGACACCCAGGTGAACCGGTGGTGACACACCTCATGTAAGGCCACCCTCACCTGCGGGTTCCCCACCAGCGCCAACGAGGGGCCGTCCCGGGGTGTTCCCTCCCCGCCCCTGCAGACAACGGTGCCGGGTGTGCGAGAAGATCGTCCCTGACCGAGTCGAGCCCCGAACGGGCCCTGCAGACAGGACCAGAGACGTGCCTGGACCCACCCGCGGCTTCCTCGGACGCCGCCGTACCGCCAGCGATCCGCGGCTGCCACCCGGCCAGTACGACGTCGGGGGTGACTGGCCGGTGCTCACGGCCGAGCCGACGCCCCGGATCACCCCGGAGACCTGGAGCATCACCGTCGACGGCGAGGTGGCGAACCCGACCACCTGGAGCTGGGGCGAGGCGCACGCGCTGCCCGGTGCGGAGTACCGCGGCGACATCCACTGCGTGACCACCTGGTCGAAGTTCGACACCGTCTTCGGTGGCATCAGCGTCGACTCGCTGCTCGACGTGGCCCAGCCGAACCCCGAGGGGCGGTTCGTGATGGCGACCTCGAAGACCGGGTACACGACCAACCTGCCGATCGAGGACGTCACCGGCGGCAAGGCGTGGGTGGTGTGGGAGTTCGACGGCAAGCCGCTGACCGCCGAGCACGGCGGGCCGGTGCGGATGCTGGTGCCGCACCTGTACTTCTGGAAGAGCGCCAAGTGGATCAGCCGGATCACCGTGATGAAGCGCGACCAGCCCGGCTTCTGGGAGCAGAACGGCTACCACGACCGCGGCGACCCGTGGAAGCAGCAGCGGTACCAGGGTGACTGATGAAGGACCCCGTCCTCCTCACCCCTCGCAAGCTCGGGGCGAGCCTCTGGACGGGGCCGTACCGGTGATGCCCGCCGGGCGCGCGCCGGCCGGTGGGTGGCGGACGGCGACCGTGGCGGGCCTTCGCCGGCCCATCGCCCGCTCGGTGGAGTTGCGGTTCGACGTCCACGACCGGGTCCAGCACATGGCCGGTCAGCACTACGTCGTCCGGCTCACCGCCGAGGACGGGTACACCGCCCAGCGGTCCTACTCGGTGGCCTCCGCGCCGGGCGACCCGCTGGTCGAGCTCTTCGTCGAACGGCTCGACGACGGCGAGGTCTCGCCCTACCTGGTCGACGTCGTGGAGCCCGGTGACGAGCTCGAGGTCCGTGGCCCGATCGGTGGCTGGTTCGTCTGGGACGGCGTCAGCCCGGCGCTGCTGGTGGGCGGCGGGACCGGCGTCGTCCCCCTGGTGGCGATGGTCCGGCACGCCCGCGACCTGGGGCGGCTGGACCTGCTGCGGGTCGCGGTCTCCGCGCGCACGCTCGCCGAGCTGCCCTACGCCGACGAGCTGGTCGCGGCCGGCGCGCTGGTGGTCACCACGCGGGAGGCGAACGGCATCCGCCCGGCGGCCCGGCTCACCGCGATGGACCTGCTGCCGCTCTGGGAGGAGGGCCAGACCGCGTTCGTCTGCGGCTCGGCCGGCTTCGCCGAGGCGGCCAGCCAGCTGCTGGTCGGGCTGGGCATCCCGCCGACGTCGGTGCGGGTGGAGAAGTTCGGGCCCTCTGCGCTGGACTCGCCGGGGCGCTGACCGGGGACCTCCCCGGACGTGGCCCGGTGAGGTGAGGCTAACCTCACCTCACCGTGATCACGTCCCGAGGAGTCGCCGTGCCCCGCCGTCCCGTCCGCCGCACCGCCGCCCTGCTGGCTGCGGCCGCCCTCCTCACCGGCCTCGCCGCCTGTGGCAGCTCCGACGAGGAGCCGGCGGCCGCGGCCGGCCCGGCGGCCGGCGGGGCCTTCCCGGTGAGCATCGAGAACAAGTTCGGCACCACCGAGGTCGCCGAGGAGCCGCAGCGGGTGGTCACCGTCGGGTTCAACGACGCGGACTTCGTGCTGGCCCTGGGCGTGACGCCGGTCGGGGTCCGGGAGAACCTGGGGGACTACGACGTCACCCAGCGGCCGTGGGCGCAGGAGCAGCTGGCCGGGGCGGGGGAGATCCCGACCGTCGGTGGCGCGGAGATCGACGTCGAGGCCGTCGCCGCACTGCGGCCGGACCTGATCGTCGGCGTCTACTCCTACATGGACCAGGCCGTCTACGACCAGCTGTCCGGCATCGCGCCCACGCTCGCGCAGACCGACCGGTACGCCGACGGCGCCACGCCCTGGCAGGAGCAGACCCTGCTCACCGGCCAGGCCCTGGGCAGGGAGGACCAGGCCCAGCAGGTCGTCGACGACGTCGAGGGTCGGTTCGACCAGGTCACCAGCGAGAACCCGGCCTTCGCCGGCACCTCCCTCGCCCTCGACCTGACCGGCGTCGGGTCGGGCCACTACGCGCTGGGCCGGGACGACCTGCGCACCCAGTTCTTCACCGACCTGGGCTTCGCCGTCCCCGACACCAGCACCGACGTCAGCCAGGAGCGGCTGGACCTGCTGGAGGCCGACGTCCTGGCGGTGAACGGGTACACCGCGGCCGACGCCGCCGCGGACCCGCTGTTCTCCGGCCTCGACGTCGTCACCGGGGGCCGGACGGTGCTGCTGGGCAGCTACTCCGGCGCCGTGTCCGCCGCGCTCGGCTTCGGCAGCCCGCTGTCGCTGCCCTTCCTGCTCGACGAGGTCGTGCCCGCGCTCGCCGCCGCCGCCGACGGCGACCCGGCCACCACGGTGGAGCAGCCGACCGTCTGACGCGCCGGGTTCCCGCGTGCCCACCCGGGTACGCGGGGGCCATGGCACAGGGGCAGGAGACCGCACGCGAGGACCTCGGGGACAGCGAGGGCCAGACCGAGGACCAGCTGCAGGAGGCCTTCGACACCATCGTCAGCGAGGGCGCCCAGCGGCTGCACCGGACCTGGCGTGAGGTCGTGACCACGGGCCTGGCCGGTGGCATCGAGGTCGCGACGGGAGTGCTGCTGCTCTTCGCCGTCTACGCCGAGACGCAGAGCCACCTGGTGGCCGGGCTGGCCTTCTCGGTCGGCTTCATCGCCCTGGTGCTGGCCCGCAGCGAGCTGTTCACCGAGGGGTTCCTGGTCCCGGTCACCGCCGTCGTCGCCGGCCGGGCGCGGGGAGCCCAGCTGGGCAAGCTCTGGACCGGCACGCTGGTCGGCAACCTGGTCGGTGGGTGGCTGTTCATGTGGCTGGTGGTCCAGGCCTTCCCCGAGCTCCGGGCCACCGCGATCACCAGCGCCACCCACTTCGTGGACTCCCCGCTGGACCTGCAGTCGGCCTCGCTGGCGTTCCTGGCCGGCATCGCGATCACGCTGATGACCCGGATGCAGCACGGCACGACGTCGGACCAGGCCAAGATCGCCGCGGCGGTGGCCGGCGCCCTGGTGCTGGCCGGCTTGCAGCTCTACCACTCGATCCTGGACTCGCTGATCGTCTTCGCGGCGCTGCACGCCGGTGCACCGTTCGGCTACGGCGACTGGCTGGCCTGGTTCTGGTACACGACCCTGCTCAACATGGCCGGCGGGCTGCTGGTGGTCACCCTGCTCCGGCTGGTGCGCAGCAAGGACATGATCCAGCAGGAACGGGCCGAGGCCGCCTGATCAGCGGCCGGTGGCTGCCCGGCGCATCGCGGCGACGTAGCGGTCCAGGGCGAGGGTCTGCACCCGGTGGCCGACCGGCGCGGCCAGCCGGGGGAACGGTGTCGCCAGCCGGGAGAAGGCGCGCAGCTCGTATCCGACGGAGCCGTCCGGCCGCAGCGAGACGACGAAGGACTCCTCCCCGCTCTCCGGGTGGCCGGGCAGCGTGCCGTAGCCGAACCCCCGCCGGTCCGGCTCGTCGACGACCCAGACCACCCGGCAGGGGATGTCCAGGCCGGCCCGCCGCAGCCCGGCGGTCATCAGGACGACGGTGCCCGGGCTGCTCGCCGGACCGCTGGCCTGGATCCGCAGCCCCGCGCCGCGTTGCGCCGTCCAGCGGAACACCGCCGCGGCCGCGCGCTCGAAGTCACCGCGGCCGGAGCCGATGACGTGGTCGCGCTCGACGTGGTCGTAGCCGGGCGGCAGCTCGGTCTCCCGGGTGCCGCCGACCTCGGGGTAGGTGAACGGTGCGTCGGCGTACTGCCCGAGGGTCGCGCGGCGGAGGATTCCCACCGGGTCAGTGTGCGTGGGCCTGGGCAGGTGCCGCCGGGTGGTGCTCCTCGGCTGGGCCGCGCACGCCGCCGCACGTCTGCCCGGTGGAGGTGCAGGTGCAGCTGCAGCGGACCGCATAGGGTCTGGGCACTGTGCTGCCCGCCGTCACCGCCACCCGCTACGTCACCCCGCTGCGCGAGGGTGGCTCGCTGCCGGGGCTCATGGAGGCCGACGACCTCGGCACCTACGTGGTGAAGTGGCGGGCCGCCGGGCAGGGCGTCAAGGTGCTGGCCGCCGAGGTGGTCTGCGGCGAGCTGGCCCGCCGGCTGGCCCTGCCGGTGCCGGCGCTGGTCACCGTCGACGTCGCCCCCGCGCTCGCGGTCGGCGAGCCGGACCAGGAGGTCCAGGAGCTGCTGCGCAACTCCGCCGGGGTGAACCTGGGCATGGACTACCTGCCCGGCGCGCTGGACTTCGAGGCGGGCGCGGCGCGGGTGGGCCCGGAGCTGGCCGGCCGGGTGCTGTGGTTCGACGCGCTGACCGGCAACGTCGACCGCTCCTGGCGCAACCCCAACATGCTCTTCTGGCACGGTCGGCTGCAGCTGATCGACCACGGGGCCGCGCTGACGTTCCACCACAACTGGCCGGGGGCGGCAGCCGCGGTCGCCCGCCCCTACGACGCGTCGCAGCACGCGCTCGTCGAGTGCGACCCCGACGTGCGCGCAGCCGACACGGCCCTCACCCCGCTGGTCACCCGGCCGCTGCTCACCGAGGTCCTCTCCCAGGTGCCCGACGCGTGGCTCGAGGGTCCCTCGCCCGACGAGGCACCGGACGACGTCCGGGAGCGGTACGTCGCCCAGCTGCTGGCCCGGCTCGCGGCCCGGGACGCGTGGCTGCCCGGCGTGGTCGCCGCGGCGGCCGCCGGTGGGGCCGGACGGCGGAGTGCGCCGCGGGGGCAGAACCGGCCCTCGTGGCTGGGGCCGCCGCCGCCCGAGGGGGTCACCCAGCGGTGAGGACGACGACATCGAGGGACGTCTTCGAGTACGCGGTGCTGCGGGTCGTGCCCCGGGTGGAGCGCGGGGAGTTCCTCAACGCCGGCGTGCTGGTCTACTGCCGGCAGCGCGACTACCTCGGGTCGCGGGTGCACCTGGACGCCGATCGGTTGCGGGTGCTGGACCCGACCGCCGACCCGGTGGCGATCACCCAGGCGCTGCAGGCCGCGGCCGACGTCTGCTCGGCGGCCGTGGTGGCGGGTGCGGCCGGGCGCGAGGCGCTCGGTTCGCGGTTCCGCTGGCTGACGGCCCCGCGGAGCACCGTCGTCCAGCCCGGCCCGGTGCACACCGGCCTCACCGCGGACCCGGCGGCCGAGGCCGACCGCCTGCTCCGCGTGCTGGTCCTCCCCGTCACCGACTGAGAACCGGTGGTCCGGCGGCGGCGCCGTCGGCAGGCTGGTGGGCGATGGTCCTCCTGCGCCCCGAGCTGCCGACCGACGCGGCCGCCGTCCGCGAGCTGCACCGGGTCGCGTTCGGCGACCACGGCGACGTGGTCGCCCGCCTCGTCGACGACCTGCGGTCACTGGACCGGGCGGTCGGCCTGGTCGCCGAGGACGACGACGAGGTGCTGGGGCACGTGCTCCTCGTCCCGGGGCTGCTCGACGCCCCGCGCCGGCTGGTGCCGGTGTACACGCTGAGCCCGTTGGCGGTGCTGCCCGGCCACCAGCGGCGGGGGACCGGATCGGCCCTGGTGCGCGCCGGCCTGCAGGAGATGACCGCCCGGGACGTGCCCGTCGTCTTCCTCGAGGGGGACCCGGCGTACTACCGGCGGCTGGGCTTCGTCGCCGGTGCCGACCACGGCTTCCGGCGCCCGTCGCTGCGCATCCCCGAGCCGGCGTTCCAGGCGGTGCTGCTGCCGGCGTACGAGCCGTGGATGACCGGTACGCACGTCTACGCCGAGGCCTTCTGGCGGCACGACGCGGTCGGGCTGCGCGACCCGGATGCCTGACCACCTCACGTGTCGGAACCCCGGTGTAGACCTCGGGCATGGAGATCTCCGCGGTGGGCGTGACCGCCACCGACCTCACCCGGGCCGTCGCGTTCTATTCCCTGCTCGGCTTCTCGTTCCCGCCGTTCGACGACGGGGAGGACCACGTCGAGTCGTCGAACGCCGGTGCCCGGCTCATGATCGACTCCGTGGAGCTGATCACCGGCCTGCTCGGCGAGGCCCCGCGGCCGGCCAACACCGCGGCCTTCGCCGTCCGGTTGCCGGCGCCCGGGCAGGTCGACGGGCTGGTGAAACGGGTGGCGGCGGCCGGGCACAGCGTCGTCACCGCCGCCTTCGACGCCCCCTGGGGGCAGCGCTACGCGACGGTCGCCGACCCCGACGGCTACCGCGTCGACCTCTACGCCCTGCTGCCGGGGTGAGCCGGTCAGCTCACCGGGACGCCGGCCACGAGGCGGAGCAGCTGCTCACGGTCGGGGCCCGGCGCCGGTGCCGGTGGGTGGTCCTCGGCCACCCGGGTCACCCTCTCGGCCACGCCCGGCCGGGAGAAGACCTCGGAGGGCAGCGCGAGGCAGCCGACGACCTCCAGCAGGGCGCGGAACAGCTCCGGGTCGTGGACGGCGGCACGGCCCAGCGCCGGCCCGAGCGCCGCCGGTCCCTGGGGGAGTTCGGGCACCCGGCCCTCCCGGAGCGCCCGCATCTCGGCCAGCCGCGCCCGGTCGACGGCCAGGGTCGCCCGGTACCAGGGGGTCATCACCTCCTGCACACGGTCGTCCCACCGTGCGGCGAAGGTCCGCGGGTCGTCGTCCACCCCGTCCCGGAGGGCGTCCCGCAGGCAGACCGCCTGCATCAGGCCCATGCTGATGCCGCGCCCGAGCGAGGGGTTGGTGCAGGCCCAGGAGTCGGCCACGGCGGCCAGCCCGGTGACGACCGGCACGCCGTCGACCACCGCCCGGGTGTACCGGTCGAGCACCCCGGACATCGGCAGCACCCCGGTGAGCGGCTCGCCGTCCAGCCAGTGGGCCTGCCGCGGGCAGGCGCCCACCACCGCCGTCCACACGTCCTCGTGCCGCAGCTCCTTCAGCGGCCGGTCGTGCGAGTCGGTGACCACCGTGACCGCCCAGGTGCCGCCGTCGCCCGGGAGCGTGAGCAGGGAGAACGTCCCGACGGGGAACTGCAGGCTCGCCCGCACCTGCGGCAGCTCGCCGTCCCGGGACCGGAAGAACCGGGTGTAGTAGCTGAAGCCCGAGTCCGTCGCCTCCTGGTACGGCGACCGGTCACCGGACGCGTGCAGCCACGCCGGCAGCGGGGACCGGCGGCCGGTCGCGTCGACGACGAGGTCGGCGTCCACCCGCCGGCCGGTGGTGGTGTGCACGGCGGTCACCAGCCCGGCGCCGTCCACCCGCCGGGTCACCAGGCCGTCCACCTCGACGCCCCGCTGCACCTGCAGCCGCGGTTCCTCGGCGGCGGCCCGCGCGACCACCTGCTCGAGCGTCGACCGGCGGGCGGTCACCGAGACGAACCGGTCGTCGTCCGGGCGCTGCTCCTCGATGCCGGCGGTCGGCGGCGCGTGGCGCAGCGGGTCGTAGCGCAGCGCCCCGGCGGCGAGCAGGGCGTCCCGGACGTCCGGCAGCTCCGCGTCGAGGAGCCGGGCGGACCGGGCGAGCAGGAAGTGCGCCTGGTGGAACTGCGCCACCCCGGGCCGGCGCCAGCCCTCCCACGCGTCGGCGGGGGAGTCCGGGACCGGTGCGGCGTCCCGCTCGAGCACCCGCACCTCGTGCCCGTCCCGGGCCAGCACCAGGGCGGTCGCGAGCCCGCACACACCGCCGCCGAGCACCACGATCGCAGCCATGCCGTCCTCCGTCCGTGGAGTCGGCGTCGGGGTCAGCCGGTCGACCCACCCGGGGGCAGGGGGCCGAAGAAGCCGATGATCCGGCGCAGCACTCCGTCGCCGTCCAGTTCCCCGAAGTCCGTGCCCACGACGGCCACCGAGCCGTCCGCCGCCCGCATCTGCCAGGCGAAGCGCAGGTAGCCGTCGTGCTCGTCGATCCCGCTGACCACCTCGATGCGGGCGCCCGGCTGGGCGGCCTGGAAGCCGGTGATGTGCTCGTCGAGCCCGTCCCGCCCGGTCACCTGCCCCAGCGGGTCGCAGTAGACGCCGTCCACCGCCCAGCACCGCTCCAGCAGCGCGCGGCGGGCCGCCCGGTCCGGCTCCGCCCAGGCCCGGGTGTAGGTGTCGACGACGGTGTCGCCGGCCGTGGTGGTCACCCGGCGGAAGCTACTCGCGAGGCGGTGCGGCAGGAGGGGTGCCGGACCGCCGGCCGGACGTCGGCGCGCGCCGTGACGCAGGGTGGTCAGGACCCGGGGCAGAGGGCGTCCACGCGACGGGCGAGCTCGACGTCCAGCTCGGTCAGGCCACCCGCGGAGTGGGTGACGGTGGCGACCCGCACCTTCGTCCACCGCAGGTCCATGTCCGGGTGGTGGTCCATCAGCTCGGCGGCGTCGGCGATCACGCTGATCGCCTCGACGGCGGCCCGGAAGCTGGGCAGCTCGAGGGTGCGTTCGATCCCGTCGGCCCCGCCGGACCACAGCGGGAGCTCGCGCAGGGCGGCGGTGACGTCGTCGGGGGAGAGCAGCGGTGGACGGGCCATCCGCCCATCCTGGCCGCTACGGCCTCGTCCCGGGGTCCCGCGGCCCCCGTCATACGTGCAGGCCGCACTCCACCTTGTTCCTGCCCGCCCAGCGCCCGGCACGGGGGTCCTCGCCCGGGGCGACCGGGCGGGTGCAGGGCTGGCAGCCGATGGAGGCGTAGCCGATCTCCTGCAGCGGGTTGACCGGCACCTGGTGCTCGGCGATGTAGCTGTCGACGTCGTCCTGGGTCCACGCGGCCAGCGGGTTGACCTTCACCATGCCGCGCTTGGCGTCCCAGTCGACCAGCTTCGTGCCCGCCCGGGTGACCGCTTCGTCCCGGCGGACGCCGGAACCCCACGCGCTGAAACCGGCCAGCGCGGCGGCCAGCGGCTGCACCTTGCGCAGCCCGCAGCACAGGTCGGGGTCCCGCTCGTAGAGCGCCGGTCCGTGCTCGGCGTCCTGCTCGGCGACGGTGCGCGCCGGCGTGACGTTGTGCAGGGTGATCGGCAGGACCCCGGTGATCCAGTCACGGGTGCCGATCGTCTCGGCGAAGTGGTAACCGGTGTCGAGGAAAACCACGTTGACGCCGGGGACCGCTCGGCTGGCCAGGTGCGCCAGCAGCCCGTCGGCCATGCTCGAGGTGATCGCGAACGCCTCGCCGAAGGTGTCCCCGGCCCAGGTGAGCACGGCCAGCGCCTGCTCGACCGGGTCGGCGATGCCGGCGAAGCGTGCCTCGGCCTCGGCGGCGAGCTCTGGTGTGGGCGTTCCGACGGCGGTCGTCATGGGCGCTGCACCCCCGTTCCGGTCAGGTGCACGGTGAAGGTCCGCAGGCAGGCACCGCAGTGCCAGCCGTCCGGGTCGTCCCCGTGCGGCGTCAGGTCCTCCTCCGCGCAGTACGGGCAGTGGAACACGGGAGCCGGCCGGTGCCTTCCGGCTGTCGCTTCGCTCACAGCAGCCAGTCGTCCTCGGCCCGGGCCACGTAGGCCGCGAAGGTCTCGCCCTGGGTCCGCCGGTCGAGGTAGCCGCGCAGCACCCGCTCGCAGTAGTCCGCCGTCTCGTCCTTGGTGATCTTGTGGCCGCGGAGCTTGCGCCCCAGTGCGGCGTCCACGCCCAGGTGGCCGCCCAGGTGCACCTGGAAGCCCTCGACGCTCTCGCCCTCGGCGTTGCGGACGATCATGCCCTTGAAGCCGATGTCCGCGGTCTGGAACCGGGCGCAGCTGTTCGGGCAGCCGTTGACGTTGATCCCGATCGGCTCGTCGAAGTCCGGCAGGCGCTTCTCCAGCTCGGCGTAGAGGTCCTGGGCGTGCTGCTTGGTCTCCACGATCGCCAGCTTGCAGAACTCCAGCCCGGTGCAGGCCATCGTGCCGCGGCGGAAGGCGCTCGGCCGCACCAGCAGGTCGTGCTCGGCCAGCGCGTCGACGAGCTCCTCGACCCGCTCGTCGGGGACGTCGAGGATCACCAGCTTCTGCTGGGTCGTCGTCCGGACCCGGCCGCCCCGGGTGCCGTACTCGGCGGCGAGGTCGGCGATCCGGGTCAGCAGCGAGCCGCTGATCCGGCCGGTGCGCAGCGCGAAGCCGACGGCGTTGGCGCCGTCCTTCTGCTTGCTGACCCCGACGTGGTCGCGCTGGTCGTGCACCGGCGGCGCGGCGGCCGGCCCGTCGGGCAGCTCTGCGTGCAGGTACTCGTCCTGCAGCACCTGGCGGAACTTCTCCGGGCCCCAGTCGGCCATCAGGAACTTGATCCGCGCGTGGGTCCGCGACCGGCGGTAGCCGTAGTCGCGGAAGATCGAGGTCGCGGCCACCCAGACGTCGGTGACCTGCTCCGGGCGGACGAACACGCCGATCCGCTTGGCGAACATCGGGTTGGTCGACAGCCCGCCGCCGACCCAGAGGTCGTAGCCGGCCTCGCCGTCGGCGTTGCGGACCCCCACGAAGGAGATGTCGTCGATCTCCGGCTCGGTGCAGTGGTCGACGCAGCCGCTCATCGACGTCTTCCACTTGCGCGGCAGGTTGCTGAACGCCGGGTCGCCGATGTACCGCGCGACCGTCGCGGCCATCACCTCGCTGGCGTCGAGGACCTCGTCGGCGAGCACACCGGCCAGCGGGCAGTTCAGCATGCCGCGCGGGGTGTCGCCGCAGGCCTCCGTCGTCTGCAGGCCGACCGCCGCCAGCTGCTCCCAGATCTGCGGCACGTCCTCGATGCGGATCCAGTGGTACTGGACGTTCTGCCGGTCGGTGACGTCGGCGACGTCCCGGCCGTACTCGGTGCTGATCCTCCCGAGCACCCGCAGCTGCTCGCTGGACAGCTGCCCACCGTCGGTGCGGACCCGCATCATGAAGTAGGAGTCCTCGAGCTCCTCGGGCTCCAGCACGGCGGTCCGGCCGCCGGGGATGCCCTGAGCCCGCTGGGTGTAGAGGCCCATCCAGCGCATCCGGCCGCGCAGGTCGCCGGGGTCGATGCCGTCGAAGCCGGTGTGCGCGTAGATGTCGATGATCCGCTGGCGCACGTCCAGGCCGTCGGAGTCCTTCTTCATCCGCTCGTTCGGGTTCAGCGGCTCGCGGTAGCCGAGCGCCCACTGGCCCTGACCGCGCTGCGGCCGGTTGCTGGTGCGGGTGGGGGTGGACACGTCAGGGAATCTCCATCTGCGCCGGCACGCCGAGCGTGCGCGACGCGGCCGGGTGCGGGGGAGCAGCTCTGCGAGGCTGCGCGAGCGGGGCCGGGGTCAGCGCTGGGCGCGACACGCGGCGCTGGAGACGCGCGCCAGGTCGACGTGCAGGCGCGCCACGAGGAGAGCGCCGCAGTTCGTCACGACTCGATGGTCCCACACTGCGGACGACTGCCGTGCCGGTGCCGGTTCAATCGCCCTCGGCGAGGCCGAAGGAGCGCCAGGCGCTCTCCAGCTCGATCATCTCCGCCACCTGCGGGGGCATCTCGCCCGCCACGACGTCGGCGAGCGTGACGTTCTCCAGCACCCGCCGGTAGGCCTCCCGGGCGGCGACCCACACGTGCGCCAGCGGCGCGGCGGCGCCGGGGTACTCGACGTCCTCGGGTCGTTGGCCGTGCACCTCGGCGAGGAAGCCCTGCTCGATCCGCATGACCCGGGCGATCGACACCTCCGACGCGGGGAGGGCCAGCCGGTAGCCGCCCTCCCGGCCGCGCTGGCTGGTGACCAGCCGGGCGTGCTGCAGGTCGCCGAGGATCGCCTGCAGGAAGCGCGCCGGGATCCCCTGCGCCTGGGCGATCCGGTCGGAGGTGAGGGACTCGGGGGCGACGGCGGCGAGCTCGACGGCTGCCCGTACTGCGTAGTCGACCCGGGCTGAGATGCGCACGGAGGTCATCCTGCCGTGTCTGCCAGGCTGGACCCGTGTTCCAGCTGAGGTTCACCACGTTGGTGGAGGCCCCGCTCACCGTGGCCTTCGACGTCGCGAGGTCCCTCGGCCGCCCGTGGGGGCACTCGCTGGAGGAGGTCGTCTCCGAGCGGCCGTGGCGCGACGTCTACCGGGCCGCGCCCGGCGACGGCCGGCCGACGCTGGTGCACACCCGGCAGTTCTCCGCCACGGGCGCAGGCACGGTCGTCGACGAGCAGGTCGACTGGGACCCCGCGCTCGGGCGGCCGGCCGACCGGGTCCTGCTGCGCGGCCGGGTCGAGCGGGCCATGCAGGCGCACCTGGACGCGTACGCCGCCGCCGCCGCACGCCGGGCCCTCGACGTGACCCAGGTGGTCGGCGCGGCGCTCGTCGACGACCGGCGCCGGGTGCTCGTCGCGCAGCGCGGGTCCGGTCCGCTCGCCGGGCTCTGGGAGTTCCCGGGCGGCAAGGTCGAGCCGGGGGAGTCCGACCTCACCGCGCTGGTCCGGGAGTGCACCGAGGAGCTCGGCATCGCGGTGCAGCCGCAGGAGTTCCTCGGTGAGGTGCCGCTGGACGGCGTCGTCGCGGGCGGCCCGCCGGGTGCCTCGACGCTGCGGGTGTGGTCGGGACGCATCGTGGGCGGGGAACTGGTCGCCCACGAGCACACCGAGCTGCGCTGGCTGGGCGCCGACGAGCTCGAGGACCTGGCCTGGATCGCCGCCGACCGCCCCCTGCTCCCCGCCGTCCGCACCCTCCTCGCCCACCTCTGACCCGAGGTTTCGGCGCCGAACCCCGACGAGGTTTCGGCGCCGAACCCTGACGAGGTTTCGGCGCCGAAACCGTGGGGCTGTGGACGGCGGCAGCGAGCCCCGGCCGAGATCCGACACGCTCCGCGGCGTGACACCCCTCCGTCGTCCGCCGCACGGCCTCTTCATCGGTGCCCATGCCGTCGCGGAGGGTCTGGTGACGCCCGGCCAGCTGGACCGTGGGACCTTCCGCCGCGTGCTGCGTGGGGTCTACGCCGACCCTGCCCTGCACGTCGACCATGAGCTGGTCGCCCGAGCTGCAGCCCTGGTCATGCCGCCCGACGCGGCGCTGGCCGGCCGCTCGGCTGCTCTGTGGTGGGGCGGCCGGACCGCGGGCGCCCGGGACCCGGTACGCGTGGTGGTGCCTTCCGCGTCCGCGTGGCGTGGACCGCGCGGGGTCATGGTCCACCGGACCGACCTGCGTCCCGGCGACGTGGTCGAGAAGGAAGAGGGCATCCGCGTCACGACGATGGAACGGACCGCGTGGGACGTCGCTGCCCTGGAGAAGGTCAAGGACGCCGTGGCCTGCCTCGACGCCATGGCCTTCGCCGGTGAGCTCACCGACCAGGCCCTCCGACGCGTCGCCGGGTCCGCGACGGGGAGATGGGGGTCGCGGCGCGTCCGCCGGGCACTGTCCCTGGTCGATGGACGGGCGCAGAGCCCACCGGAGTCCTGGGTGCGGGTCGCCTGCCATGTGGCTGGACTCCCCGCGCCGGTGCCTCAGTTCGTCGTCATCGAGGGCGGGGCCTTCCTCGGCAAGGTCGACCTCGCCTGGCCGGAGGCGAGGCTGATCGTCGAGTACGAGGGGCCGCACCACTTCGATGCCGCACGGATCGAGGAGGACGACGCCCGGTACGCGGCACTGCGGGCCGCCGGTTGGCGCGTGATCCGCCTGGCCAACGCCGATCTCCGTGACCTGGACGTCGTCGTCGAACGGATCCGCGCCGCGCTCCGCCGCGGTGGGAGCTGAGCCAGGTTTCGGCGCCGAAACCTCGGAAGGATTCGGCGCCGAAACCTGGGAAGGGGTCAGCCGGTGGTGTTGCCGGTGATGTTCCAGGACGCGAGGCGGAGCGGCGGGACGGCGAAGCGGTTCGTGCCGGCGTAGGTCATCGTCAGCCGGCCGGGCTGCGGGTCGACCACCGACCCGACGGTGACCGCCCCGGGGGCCAGCGCCTCCAGGTAGGACTGGGTGAACCGCAGCGTGCTCACCGGTGCCACCACCCGGCCGTCCTCGACGAGCCAGACGCCGTTGCGGGTGAGCCCGGTCCACACCGACCGCTTGGGGTCCACGACCCGGGTGTACCAGAGGTCGCTCACCAGGAGCCCGCGCTCCAGCCCGGCCACCAGGTCGTCGACCGAGCCGCCATCGCCGGGGGCCAGCGCGGGGTCACCGGCGATCGGCCCGGCGGTCGCCGAGGTGTCCGACGCGTGCCCGGTCGAGGAGCTCCCGAGCGCGGCAGCCACCCGCCGATCGGTGGTCAGGCCGACCGGCACGCCGTCGCGCACCAGGTCGGTCCGCCGGGCGGGGGTGCCCTCGGTGTCGAAGGGCAGGCCGGTCGCCTCCGGGCCGGCCGCGTCGTCGACCAGCGAGACCGCCTCGTCGAACTGCTGCTCGTCCAGTCGGAGCCCGGAGGTGCCGTCGACCACGGCCTTGCCGTTGAACTGGCCCGAGGTCAGGCCGGCGACGACGTCACCGACCGCGGCCGGCTCCAGCACCACGGCGTAGCGGCCGGGGTCGACCGGGACGGCGTCCACCCCGGCCCGGGCCTTGGCCGCGGCCCGGGCACCGAGTGCGGCGGGGTCCAGGTCGGCGAACCGCCGGGACGCCGAGCGGGCCACGCCGTCGGCGCCGCTGAGCCGGGCGATGCCGTCGCAGGCCGCCGAGGTCGCCGCACCGCGGACGTGCTGGCCGGCGGTGTCGGCCAGCACGACGGTGCTCGAGGAGGTCTGCACGTAGCCGGCGGTGCTCAGCCCGCCGGCGGCCCCGACGAAGGCGGCCACGGCGGCGGCCCGCTCGGCGGGGGAGGCCTGGGCGGTCGCCTCGTCCGGGTTGCCCGTCGACACCAGCGGGGCGGGCCCGGCGAGCCCCGGCCAGTCGGCGTCGCGCGGGCGCAGCCGGGCGGCGGCGAGGGTCGCGGTCACCAGGTCGGCCGCCGACGAGGTCCGGGTGGTCGACGCGGTCGCCGTCCGGCCGCCGTCCACGGTGAGCTGGAGGTGGAGCGTGGTCCGCTCGTCGGCCGCGTTCTGGTGGACGGCCGAGGCGGCGAACCGGGTCAGCGCCAGCGCGCTGGACTCGGCCCGCACGACCGCGGCGGCGTCCGCGCCGGCCTGCCGGCGCACCTCGTCCAGGACCGCGGCGACCAGGGAGTCGAGGGCGGTCACCCGCGCACCCCCACCCGGACGCCGGAGAACCGGGCCGGCGCCGCGCCGTGGCCGGTGTGCCCGACCTGGCCGGGCTGGCCCTTGCCGCAGTTCGGTGTGCCCCACGCGCGCCACTCCCCGGGGGCGCGGCCGCCGAGCATGTCCAGCGAGGACCAGAACCGCGGGCCGATGCCGGTGTAGGAGGGGTTCTTCAGCATCCGGCCCTTCCGGCCGTTGCGGACCTCCCAGCCGATCTCGCAGCCGAACTGGAAGTTCAGCCGGCGGTCGTCGATGGACCACGACCGGTTGTGCTCCATCAGCACGCCGTCGTCGGTCGCCGCGATCATCTCCTCCAGCGTGTGCGGACCGGGCTCCAGCCCGACGTTGGTCATCCGCACCATCGGCAGCCGGGCGAACCCGTCGGCGCGGACCGAGCCGGCGTAGTCCAGACCGGCGACCGCGGCGGAGTCCCGGCCGGCGAGGACACCCACCCAGACCCCGTTGCGGACGGCGTCCCGGGCCGCGGCGGGCGTGCCCTCGTCGTCGAAGCCGAAGGAGCCCAGGGCCCCGGGGATCGTCGGGTCGATGGTGATGTTCATCAGCTCGGAGCCGAAGCGCAGCGAGCCGAGCTGGTCGAGGTCCAGCCACGAGGTCCCGGCGAACGCCGCCTCCCAGCCGAGGATGCGGTCCAGCTCGATGGCGTGCCCCACCGACTCGTGGATCTGCAGCGACATCTGCTCGCCACCGAGCAGCAGCGTCGTGTCCCCGCTGGGGCAGGACGGCGCGGTGAGCAGCTCCTGGCACTCGGCGGCGATCCGGTCGGCGTGCCCGGGGAGGTCGATCTCGCGGACCAGCTCCCAACCGCGGGTGCCGAACTGGCCACGGAAGGCGGGGTACGAGCGGCGCTGGGTCTCGCCGTCCCCGACGGTGAGGCAGTGCATGCCTGCGCCGCACTCGCGCACGTGCTGGCCGATCCGGGCGCCCTCGCTGGACACGAACGCGGTGCGGGTGTCCCACGCCTGCGACGACGCCTCGGCGACGGCCACCCCGGCGGCCCGCATCGTCGCGGTGACGCCGGTGAGCAGGTCGCCCTTCTCCGCCAGCGGGACGTCGAACGGGTCCTCGAGGCACTCGCTGGCCCAGCCCCCGTGGACGGCCGGGACGCCGACGAGGTCCACCGGCGGGCCGGGGACGGCGGCCGACGCCTCGGCGATCTCGGTGGCGCGGGCGCCGGTCCGGCGGGCGTCGGCGTCGCCGGCGGGGTCGCCCAGCGCAGCGAAGCCCCAGGACGAGCCGACGAGTGCGCGGACGCCGAGCCCGGCAGACGTGGTCTGGGTCAGGGCGCGCACGTCGCCGTCCCGCGCGGTCATCGACTCGTACCGCCGGTCGACCAGGCGGGCGTCGGCGTAGCGGGCGCCGGCGGCCAGGGCGGCCTCGACGGCCGCCGCCGCGGCGTCGAAGGCAGCGGCCTCCACGGTGCGGGGGACGTCAGCCACGGATCCGGCCAGTTCTCTTAGCGAGGCTCATCATCGGGGCCATCGTGCGCCCCGGGGAGGGGGTGCACAAGCGAGAGCGCCACCCCCGGCGGACCGGTGGCGGCGCTCCCGACGGTGCGGGTCAGTGACCTCAGGTCACTTGAAGATGTCCTTGACCTTCTCGCCGGCCTGCTTCGCGTTCCCGGCGGCCTGGTCCTTGTGGCCCTCGGCCTGCAGGTCCTTGTCGTCGGTCGCCTTGCCGGCGGCCTCCTTGCCCTGTCCTGCCAGCTCCTGGGCCTTGTTCTGCATCTTGTCCATGGCGCTCATGTGGGCCTCCTCTGGTCCGTTGCGATCTGTCCGGGTGTACCCAGCGGGCGGCCGACGCACACGCGATGCCACCTGTGAGACGGCGGCGTCCTGGCCACCTCTTCCCGGACGCTCATCGGCGGACCGGAAACCCTCCTGCGGGACGTTCGTTGTTGCGATGTTGTTGCGGCCTCGCGGCGGCATTCCTGAGTCGAGGTCACAAGTTGGTGACGGTCCTCGACGGGTCTCCGGCACCTGCCTAATGTCGGCCCGTCGCTCCCTGTAGGACGGTCTCCCGACGGTTCTCGGTGAGGGTGTGGTCAGGCAAGCAGCCGTTCCGCCCGGCGATCCCGGGTCGGTCAGACATGGACGTTCCCCCCGCGCATGCGGGTCGAGGAGGCATTCGAACGTGAAGTTGAGCAAGCGCAGCGCAGTGCTCATCGCCACCGGCGTCGCCGGTGCGATGGCCCTGTCGGCGTGCGGTGGCGGCAGCGACGACAGCGGCGGGGGCGACAGCGGTTCCGGTTCCGGGCGCGTGGTCTACGGCGAGTCGACCGACTGGCCGGAGAACCTGATGCCGCTGATCTCGGCCGGCAACGCGCTCTCGGTGGCGAACATCGAGGCGCAGCTGCTTCCCCAGGCGTACCTGGTCCAGCCGGACTTCTCCCTGAAGTACGACGACCAGTTGCTGACCGAGGAGCCCACCTCCGAGGTCACCGGCGACACCCAGACGGTCACGTACAAGATCAACCCGGACGCCAACTGGAGCGACGGCGAGCCGATCACGGCCGACGACTTCGAGTTCAGCTGGCAGCTGCAGAAGTCCTCCGACCCCGCCCAGGGTGGCTGCGAGACGCTGCTGAGCACCACCGGCTACGACAAGATCACTGCGGTCGAGGGTTCCGACGAGGGCAAGACCGTCACGGTCACGCTCTCGCCCTTCGCGGACTGGAAGGCCCTGTTCTCGGGGTCGAACAACCCGGTCTTCCCCAAGCACGTGATGGACCAGGGCAGCCCCGAGGCCAACTGCGCGTACCTCAGCACCGGTTGGCCGATCGCCGACGGCCTGCCGCAGGACATCTCCGGCGGCCCGTGGCAGCTGAAGAAGTCCAACATCAACAACGGCCAGCAGATCGCCGTCCTCACCCCGAACGAGAACTACTGGGGCGACAAGCCGAAGCTCGAGCAGCTGGTCATCCAGGGCGTCGGCAACGACCCGACGACCCAGGTCCAGGGCCTGAAGAGCGGCGAGCTGAACGTCATCTACCCGCAGCCGCAGCTCGACCTGGTCGGTCAGGTCGACGACCTGGCGCCGAACGTCAAGAGCGACGTCAACTTCGGCATCACCTTCGAGCACCTGGACTTCAACACCACCGACCCGCAGCTGAGCGACGTCCGGGTGCGCCAGGCCTTCGCGATGGCGCTGGACCGGCAGGAGATCGTCGACCAGACCGTCGGCCAGTTCTCCTCCGACGCCCAGGTCCTGAACAACCGCATCTGGCTCAACACCCAGGAGCAGTACCAGGACAACGCGCCCGACCAGTACAAGTCGGTCGACGTCGCGGGTGCCAAGGCGCTGCTGGAGCAGGCCGGCTACACCCTGGGCGCCGACGGCATCTACGCCAAGGGCTCCCAGCGGCTGTCGTTCAAGATCGACACCACGGCCAACAACCCGCTGCGCGAGCAGACGATCAACGTCATGATCCCGCAGCTGAAGGCCGCCGGCATCGAGGGCGTCTTCAACGCCAACCCGGACATCTTCGCCGGCCCGGACAAGCCCACCAGCCTCGTCGCCGGTGGCTTCCAGGTCGCCCTGTTCGCCTGGGTCGGCAGCCCGTTCATCTCCTCGACCCCGCCGATCTACCAGTCCCCCGAGGGTGCTGGGGGTGCCGTCCAGCAGAACTACTCCCGGACCGGCACGCCGCAGATCGACACCCTGCTCGGCCAGTGGCTGACCGAGACCGAGGAGTCGGACGTCGCGGCGACCGGCAACGAGATCGACAAGGCCCTCTGGGACCAGATGGCGACCCTGCCGCTGTACCAGAAGCCGACCTACATCGCCTACAGCAGCAACGTCTCCGGCGTCGAGGACAACCCGACGCAGGCCGGCCCGCTCTGGAACGCGTCCACCTGGTCGGTGCAGTGACCCGTCGGCTCCGCCGACGGCACTGAGCCGCACCACCCGCCGTGCCGGGCACCTGCCCGGCACGGCGGGAGCACCACCTCCCGTACGGCCCGACCCCGCTCCGGCGGAGCCGGATCCGGACTGACCTCGGCCCCCGGGCACCCCCCGGGGGCCGAGGTCTGTCCGGGCACCATGTGACACCGCTGTGTCGCGCCGATGACCGTTCCGTGCGTCGGCGCGCCCGCCCCCGGACCTCTCCCGGACCGGGGCTCCGCCCGAGCTGCGGGGAGCCGCTCAGGAGAGTTCGCTGCACTGGTCGTTCCGCCCGGACGACTTCCGCTGTCGGCGTAAGGTCACCACATGTTCTTCTTCACGATCCGGCGCATCCTGGCGTCGGTCCTCGTGTTGCTGGTGAGCTCGTTCCTGGTCTTCGCACTCTGCGCGACCAGCTTCGATCCGCTCAGCAAGTACTACAACCGCAACCCCCCGCCGCCGCCGGCGTTCTTCGACAACCTGCGCGAGCAGCTCGGGCTGAACGACAACTTCTTCGTGCGGTACTGGCACTGGCTCAGCGGTGTGCTCCACGGCGACTTCGGCGAGACCATCAACGGCACCCCGGTCACCGAGCAGCTCTTCCCCCGGCTGCTGGTGACCGGCCGGATGATCATCGGCGCGGTGGTCATCGCCGTCATCCTGGCGATCATCGTCGGCGTCATCGGCGCCGTCCGGCAGTACAAGCCCTCGGACTACACCTTCACCTTCATCGCCTACATCCTCATCGCGCTGCCCACCTTCTGGTTCGCCGCGCTGCTGAAGGAGTTCGTGGCCGGCGGGATCAACGACCTGTTCGGCAGCCAGGTGGTCTACACGCTCGGCGAGGAGACACCGGGGCTGTCGCTGTACGCCAGCGGCTGGGAGGTCTGGCAGGACCGGCTGGGCCACCTGGTGCTCCCCACGGTGAGCCTGGCGCTGCTGACCTTCGCCGCGTGGAGCCGCTTCCAGCGCGCCTCGATGCTGGACGTGCTGGGCTCGGACTACATGCGCCTGGCCCGTGCCAAGGGCCTCACCTACCGCCGCACCGTGTTCAAGCACGGGCTGCGCAACGCGCTGATCCCCCTGACCACCGTCGTCGCGCTGGGCATCGGCACCCTCTTCGGTGGCGCGATCATCACCGAGCAGGTGTTCGTCTGGCACGGCATGGGGGAGTACCTGATCCAGGACGGCATCGGGCAGAACGACATCAACGTCGTGCTCGGCTGGCTGCTGGTCAGCGCCATCTTCGTCGTCGTGTTCAACCTCGTCGCCGACATCCTGTACGCGGTCCTCGACCCACGGATCCGGCTGGCCTGACCGCCGCCCAGGCAGAGAGAGAGACCACCATGGCCACCACCCAGGCGAGCACCACCGCCGGCGGCGTGCAGCCGGCCGTGCCCGGGACCCCGCAGGGCAGCGGTGAGGTCGACCGGGAGTTCACGGTCAAGGCGCGCAGCCAGCGCCAGCAGATCGTCCGCCGCTTCCTGCACAACAAGGTCGGCATGACCGGCCTCGTCGTGTTCTGCCTGCTGCTGGTGTTCGGCTTCATCGGCCCGCTGGTCGACGGCAAGTCCTACTCCGACCTCAACTCCAGCGCGCAGTCGGTGCCGCCGGGCACGCAGGGGTACGTGCTGGGCAGCGACGCCATCGGCCGTGACCTGCTCGCCGGGCTGATGTCGGGTGTGCAGCGCTCGCTGTTCATCGTGCTGCTGTTCATCGTCATCGCCCTGCCCACGGGCCTGCTGGTCGGCGCTCTGGCCGGGTACTTCGGCGGCGCGGTCGACAGCGTGCTCATGCGGATCGTCGACCTGGTCCTCACCGTGCCGCTGCTGGTCGTGCTGATCGTCGTGGCCAGCAACTTCCCCGGCTCCCGCACGCCGCTGGGCGTCGGCATCATCCTGGGCCTGTTCGGCTGGCTGGACCTGGCGCGCATCGTGCGCAGCCAGTTCCTCTCGTTGCGCGAGAAGGAGTACGTCGAGGCCGCGCACTCCCTCGGCGCGTCGAACAGCCGGATCATCTTCAAGCACCTGATCCCCAACGCGCTGGGTTCGCTCATCGTCTGGACGACGCTGGCCGCAGCCACGGCGATCATCCTCGAGGCGTCCCTGACCTACCTGGGCTTCGGCGTCAACGACCCGAACGCCACGTCGCTGGGCCGGTTGGTCTCCGACGGCGTCCAGGCGGCCTCGACCCGCCCGTGGCTCTTCTACTTCCCCGGCATCCTCCTGCTCCTCATCGTGCTGTCGATCAACCTGATCGGCGACGGGATCCGGGATGCCTTCGACCCGAGCAACCGCCGCGTGCGGGCGTGACAAGGAGCTCCATGTCCACGAACGGCGCCACCGCGGTCTCGTCCACCGGGACGCTCAACCGGGGCCGCACCCAGAGCCTGGCGGGCTTCGACGCCGCCGCGCCGCTGCTGCAGGTCACCGACCTCAACGTCCGGTTCCCCACCGAGGACGGCATGGTCCACGCCGTCCGCGGCGTCGACTACACGCTGCGCTCCGGTGAGGTGCTCGGCATCGTCGGCGAGTCCGGCTCCGGCAAGTCCGTCACCTCGCTGGCCGTGATGGGCCTGCTGCCCAGCAACGCCCGGGTCACCGGCTCGGTCCTGTACCGCGGCCAGGAGCTGCTCGGCCAGAACGACCGGAGCATGTCGCGGGTCCGCGGCAAGGGCGTCTCGATGATCTTCCAGGACCCGATGACCTCGCTGGACCCGGTCTACAAGGTCGGGGCCCAGATCGAGGAGACGCTGCGGACCCATGACAAGTCGCTGTCGTCGAAGGCCGCGGAGACCCGCGCGGTCGAGCTGCTCGAGCTGGTCGGCATCCCCAACGCCGGCGAGCGGGTCGACTCCTACCCGCACGAGTTCTCCGGCGGCATGCGCCAGCGCGTGGTCATCGCCATCGCCATGGCCAACCAGCCGGAGGTGATCATCGCCGACGAGCCGACGACGGCGCTGGACGTCACCGTGCAGGCCCAGATCCTCGAGGTGCTGCAGACGGCGCTGCAGGAGACCGGTGCGGCGATGGTCATGATCACCCACGACCTCGGCGTCGTCGCCGGGATCGCCGACCGGGTGCTGGTCATGTACGCCGGCCGGCCGGTCGAGATCGGCAGCGTCGAGGACATCTACTACGAGCCGCGGATGCCCTACACGCTCGGCCTGCTCGGGTCCCTGCCGCGCGTCGACGCACCCACCCGGGAGCGGCTGACCCCGATCCTCGGTGCGCCTCCCTCGCTGGTGAACATGCCGCCGGGGTGCCCCTTTGCGCCGCGCTGCCCGCTGCACATCGACGAGTGCGACGCAGCGGAGCCACCGCTGTTCCAGGTCGGGGCCGGGCACGACGCCGCGTGCATCCGCACCGAGCAGGTGGCGCGGGCGCACGGCCACGCCACCGAGGTGTTCAGCGACACGGCGACGGACGCCGCCCTGGCCGGCGATGCCCTGCCCGCCGACCTGGCCCTCGGAGCGGGCGGCGGTGAGACGACCGCCGGCGACGCCCCGCCGCCGGACCAGACCGAACCGGCCGCCGGTGTCCCCGACAGCGGCACCGTCATCAGCACCCACCGCGGCACGAAGGACGGAGACCGGGCATGAGCGCTCCCACCACCGAGCGCGCCGGCAGCGGTGCGACGGGTCGCGGTGAGCCGATCCTGCAGGTGCGCGGCCTGCAGAAGCACTTCCCCATCAAGGGCGGCGGGCTGATCAAGCGCACCGTCGGGGCGGTGCAGGCCGTCGACGGGATCGACCTCGACCTGTACCCGGGTGAGGTCCTCGGCCTGGTCGGGGAGTCCGGCTGCGGCAAGTCGACCACCGGCCGGGCCATCCTCAACCTGCAGCCGGCCACCGGCGGCTCCGTGGTCTTCCAGGGCCGCGAGATCGTCGGGCTCAACCGCAAGCAGATGCGCCCGCTGCGCCGGGACATCCAGCTGGTGTTCCAGGACCCGTACGCCTCGCTCAACCCGCGGCTGCCGGTCTTCGACATCGTCGCCGAGCCGCTGGTGATCCACGGTCTGACCAAGAACAACGAGGAGCTGCGCAGCCGGGTGCGCGAGCTGGTCGAGACGGTCGGCCTCAACCCCGAGCACACCAACCGCTACCCCGCGGAGTTCTCCGGCGGCCAGCGCCAGCGCATCGGCATCGCCCGCGCCCTGGCGCTGCAGCCCAAGGTGCTGGTGCTCGACGAGCCGGTGTCCGCGCTGGACGTCTCCATCCAGGCCGGTGTCATCAACCTGCTCGAGGACCTGAAGAACCGCCTCGGCCTGAGCTACCTGTTCATCGCCCACGACCTGTCCGTCGTCCGGCACATCTCCGACCGGGTCGCGGTCATGTACCTCGGCCGGATCATCGAGATCGCCGAGCGCGACGAGCTGTTCGACCGGCCGGCGCACCCGTACACCCAGGCGCTGCTGTCGGCGATCCCGCTGCCCGACCCGCGCCGCGAGCGCGCCCGCCAGCGGATCATCATCTCCGGCGACGTGCCCAGCCCGGCGAACCCGCCCTCGGGCTGCCGGTTCCGCACCCGCTGCCAGAAGTTCGCCAACGTCCTCACGGACGCGCAGCGGGAGAAGTGCGTGACCGACGACCCGGCCCTGGCCGACCGCGGTGCCGGGCACCTGAACGCCTGCCACTACGCGGAGGTCCAAAGTGTGTTGTAGGACCACGGAGGCCGACGGGCGCGGGTGACCACGCGCGTCCGGAGGACTGTCGGGCGTCGGTGAGAGGCCCGGAGGGTCTCCGCCGGCGATCGACGAAGCGGCTCACCGGATCAGGGGTACGGCAATTGGCCGCGGTGCGATCCGGCAGGATCGCCATGTGACCCGACGAGTGCTGTTCGTGCACGCCCACCCCGACGACGAGACGATCAACAACGGGGCCACCATGGCCCGCTACGTCGCCGAGGGCGCCTCGGTCACCCTGCTCACCTGCACCCTGGGCGAGGAGGGTGAGGTGCTCGTGCCGGCCCTCGCCCAGCTCGCCGCGGACCAGGCCGACCAGCTCGGCGGGTACCGGATCAGCGAGCTCGCCGCCGCGATGGCCGCCCTCGGGGTCACCGACTGGCGCTTCCTCGGCGGCGCGGGCCGCTACCGCGACTCCGGGATGATGGACACCTCGGCCAACGACAAGCCGCGTGCCTTCTGGCGGGCCGACCTCGACGAGGCCGTCGCCGCCGCGGTGGCCGTCGTCCGGGAGGTCCGGCCGCAGGTCCTGGTGACCTACGACGAGGTCGGCGGCTACGGCCACCCCGACCACATCCAGGCGCACCGCGTCGCGATGGGTGCCGTCGAGGCCGCCGCCGACCCCGGTTACCGCCCCGACCTCGGCCCGGCCTGGGAGGTGGCCAAGGTCTACTGGAACGCCATGCCGCGCTCGGTCGTGCAGGCCGGCATCGACGCCATGGCCGCGCTGGGCGAGGCGTCGCCGTTCGAGGGCCTCGGGGACCTGGACGACGTCCCGTTCGCGGTGGCCGACGACGTCGTCACCACCGCGGTCGACGGTCGCGCCCACGCCGACCGCAAGCACGCGGCCATGCGCGCGCACCCCACGCAGATGACCGTCGACGGGCCCTTCTTCGCGCTGTCGAACAACCTCGGTCAGGAGGTGCTGGGCACGGAGTTCTACCGCCTCGTCCGCGGCACCCGCGGCCCGGCCGGGCCGGGGGAGCAGGGCTGGGAGGACGACCTGTTCGCCGGCCTGCCCGGATGAGGGCGCTGCGCCTGGTCGGCTGGGCGGCCCTCGCCGTCCTCGTCGCGGCCTGGCTCGCCCTGGTCGAGGTGCTCTGGCTGCCGTGGCGCCTCGGTGGCGTCCCGGTGCCGGTCTCGCTGGCGGCTGCCGTCGCCGGCAACCTGCTGCTGGTCGGGGCGGCCCGGCGGCTGTCGGGCTCCCGGCTGGTCGCCGTCCTGCCCGCCGTGGTCTGGCTGGTGATCGCCCTCGGCGCGACGATGCGGCGTCCCGAGGGTGACCTGCTGCTGCCCGGTGGGGACGCCGTGACCTCGACGCTGAACCTGGGGTTCCTGCTGCTGGGCGTCCTCGCCGCGGCGTTCGCCGTCGGCAGGGTGCTGGGCGCTCCGGTCAGCCCATCCGGCGTCGGTAGTGGTAGCGGTGGTGCTCGATGAAGCCCGTCCGCCGGTAGAGCGCCCGCGCAGGGGCGTTGCTCCCCACCACCTGCAGGTACACGGAGGAGGCCCCGCGGCCGGCGGCCCAGCCCTGCAGGGCGGCCATCACCGCCGTGGCCAGCCCCTGCCGCCGGTGCTCCTCGGCGACGGTGACCGCGGTGACCCCCAGCCAGCCGTCGGTCAGCACACCGCGGGCCACCGCGGCCAGCGGCGCCGGAGCCGGCGCCAGCCGCACGGACGCGAAGACGACGTCCGCGGCGCTGGTCAGCACGTCGACGGCGGCCGGGGGGAGCGCTGACCCCCGGTAGCGGTAGCCGGCCAGCCAGGCGTCGTCCGGGGACGCCGCCAGCTCGACCGGGACGTCGACCGGCTGCGGCGGCCCGACCGGCGCGGTCAGGACGAGGGTGTCCTCGTCCCGCTCCCAGCCGGCCGCCGCGAACGCCGCGTCGGCGGCGCGGGACCGGGTGCCCGGCAGCTGCGCGGCCGGCCGCAACCCGCGCTCGTCGTACCAGCGGGCGACGGCGTCCACCGCGGCCGGCAGCGGCACGCCCGGGTCGCCGACCACCAGCGCGGAGTTGGCCCGCCCGGTGAACCCGCCGCCGGCGCGCAGCAGCCACCCGCCGAGGGAGTCCTCCTCGAGCGCACGCCAGCCACGGGCGGCCACCCGCTCGAGGTCCTCGACGCCGAGCGGTGAGCGGCGTTGTCCCATGCCGCGATCCTCCGGCTCTCCCCGGCGCCGCCGACCACCGGCCCGGTCCGGGTCGTGTCCGGGGCCACCCGTCGCGCCGACCCGGGGGCGCACGGGTGATACTTGCGGTGATCGAACACGCCCCTGGCCAGCCAGGGAACTCGCCCCGGAGGAACCCGTGACCTACGTCATCACCCAGGCCTGCGTCGACGTCCTCGACAAGGCGTGCATCGACGAGTGTCCGGTGGACTGCATCTACGAGGGCGACCGGATGCTCTACATCCACCCCGACGAGTGCGTCGACTGCGGCGCCTGCGAGCCGGTGTGCCCGGTGGAGGCCATCTACTACGAGGACGACGTCCCGGACAAGTGGAAGGACTTCTACAACGCCAACGTGGAGTTCTTCTCCGACCTGGGCAGCCCGGGTGGCGCGGCCAAGACCGGGAAGATCAACAAGGACCACCCGCTCGTGGCCGCGCTGCCCCCTCAGGGCGAGTGAGCACTGTCCGGCTGCCGGACTTCCCCTGGGACGCGCTGACGGCTGCCCGCGCCCGCGCGGCCGAGCACCCCGACGGCGTCGTCGACCTCTCGATCGGGACGCCGGTCGACCCGACCCCGCCGCTGCTGGGCGCGGCGCTGGCCGCGGCCGGCGACGCACCGGGGTACCCGACGGCGCTGGGCACCGCCGACGTCCGGCGGGCCGCGGCGGGCTGGCTCTCCCGCCGGCTCGGGGTCGAGGTCGCGGACCCGTTCGGCGCCGACCCGTCGGTGATCCCGACCGTCGGCTCCAAGGAGCTGGTGGCGCTGCTGCCCACCCTGCTGGGCCTGCAGGGCGGTGGCACGGTGGTCATCCCGGAGGTCGCCTACCCGACCTACGAGGTGGGCGCGGTCGTCGCGGGCCTGCAGGTGCTGCGCACCGACACCCCGCCGGCCGGGCCGGGCGACGTCGTCCTGGTCTGGCTGAACTCGCCGGGCAACCCGCACGGCCGGGTGCTGACCGACGACGAGCTGCGGGCCTGGGTCACCTGGGGTCGGGCGCACGGGGTGCCGGTCGTGGCCGACGAGTGCTACATCGAGCTGGGCTGGGACGTCGTCCCGCGGTCGGTGCTGCACCCCGACATCGCGGGCGCCGACCACACCGGCCTCCTCGCCGTGCACTCGCTGTCCAAGCAGTCGACCGCGGCCGGCTACCGCGCGGGGCTGCTCTCCGGCGACCCCGCACTGGTCCGCCGGGCGTGGGAGGTGCGCCGCCACCTCGGCCTGCTCGTGCCCACCCCGGTCCAGGCCGCGATGGCCGCGGCGCTGGCCGACGACGAGCACGTCGCGGCCCAGCGGGAGCGCTACCGGCGGCGCCGGGACCGGCTGGCGGCGGCGGTGCGCGGGACCGGCGCCCGGATCGACCACTCCGAGGCCGGGCTCTACCTGTGGGTCAGCCGCGACGAGGACTGCTGGACGACGATCGACTGGCTCGCCGGCCTGGGGATCGTCGCCGCGCCCGGCAGCTTCTACGGACCGGCCGGCAGCCGGCACGTGCGGATGGCGCTGACCGCGACCGACGAGCGGATCGACGCCGCCGTGGGGCGACTCACCCCCTGAGGGCCGCCCGGTGACCGGCCGGGCTGGTCCCGGTCACCCGCCGGAACGCGGTGCTGAGCGCGAACGGGGTGGCGTACCCGACCCGCCGGGCGATCCCGGCGACGGTGAGCGCGGGGTCGGCGAGCAGGTCGGCGGCGAGCGCGATCCGCCAGCCGGTGAGGTAGCTCATCGGGGGCTCGCCGACGAGGTCGGTGAACCGCCGGGCCAGCGTTGCCCGGGAGACACCGACCGTGGCGGCCATCGAGGCGACGGTCCACGGCTCGGCCGGGCGGTCGTGGACGAGGCGGAGCGCCGGACCCACCACCGGGTCGCCGTGGGCCAGGTACCAGCCGGGCGCGCCGGTGCCGGGCTGGGCCGCCCAGGCGCGCAACGCGCTGACCAGGGCGACGTCGAGCAGCCGGTCCAGCACCGCTTCCTGGCCGGGGGCGTCCCGGGCCATCTCCGTGGCCAGCAGCGCGGTGACGGCACCAGTGGCCTCGTCGGGCCGGACGACGACCAGCGCGGGCAGCGCCCGCACCAGCCGCTCGCCGACGGCGCCGG
This sequence comes from Geodermatophilaceae bacterium URHA0031, assembly GCA_000620205.1. Lineage (GTDB taxonomy): Bacteria > Actinomycetota > Actinomycetes > Mycobacteriales > Geodermatophilaceae > Modestobacter. Next base: position 63,635 of record JHVP01000007.1, read on the forward strand.
GCACGGTGTAGGTGCCGGTGAGCAGGGTGGTCTCGCCGTCGGCGTCGTTGCCCCAGGAGCGGGTGCCCAGGCCGGCCATCACCGCCGCGCCCAGCGGGGTGCACACCTGCCCGGGTCCGATCGCCACCTGCGGAGCCGTCGCCGGGTCGTCGGCCACCGTGTACGGCTCCGGCCCGCGCAGCAGGGCGACGGCACCGGTGCCCAGCTGCTCCGCCCGTCCGCCGCTGAGCACCCACGCCGACCCGCGCAGCACCGCCAGCACCGTCAGCGGCGCCTCGTCGGCGATCCGCATCGACCAGGGCGCGCGGAGCACCGAGCGCAGCAGGAAGGCGCCGCTTGCCCGTGGCCCGTTGAGGAGGGCGGAGACGGCGTCCACGGACGCGACGCTAGACGCTCGCGCATGTCCTCGGGTGCCTCGACGATTCCCCGTCCCGCCGTCCGCCGCTGGACTGGTCCCATGACACGAGAGCTGACGTTGGTGACAGGCGGCACCGGTACGACCGGGAGCCGCGTGGTGCAGCGCCTGACGGCGCGTGGTGAGCAGGTGCGGGTCGCCTCGCGGCACAGCGCCTGCGCGCTGGACTGGGAGCAGCCGGGCACCTGGGAACCGGCACTGGCCGGGGTGAGCAGGCTGTACCTGGCCTACGCGCCGGACCTGGCCGTGCCCGGGGCGCCGGAGACGCTCGCTGCCTTCACCCGGTGCGCGGCGACCGCCGGGGTGCAGCGGGTCGTGCTGCTCTCCGGCCGCGGCGAGCCGGGCGCGCAGGCGGCCGAGCGCGCGGTGCGGGCGGTCGCCGACGCCGCCGGGGTGGACCTCACGGTGCTGCGCTGCAGCTGGTTCGTGCAGAACTTCACCGAGGGGCAGTTCGCCCCGGCCGTGCAGGCCGGGGAGCTGGCGTTGCCGGTGGGCGACGTCGCCGAGCCGTTCCTGGACGCCGACGACGTCGCCGACGCGGCGGTCGTCGCCCTGCTGGACGACGGGCACGCGGGGCGGACGTACGAGCTGACCGGGCCCCGCGCGCTCGACTTCGCCGAGGCGGTGCGCGAGTGCGCCGCGGCGCTGGGCCGGCCGGTCACCTTCCGGCCGGTGTCGACCGCCGGGTTCCGCGCGGCGCTGGCCTCCGACGGGGTGCCCGACGACGTCCTGGACCTGCTGACCCACCTGTTCACCGAGGTGCTCGACGGGCGCAACTCCCGGCCGACCGACGGGGTGCAGCAGGTGCTGGGGCGTCCGCCCGCGGACCTGGCCGACGCGGTGCGGCGCAGCGCGGCGGCGGGGTGCTGGGCATGACCGCCCGCGGCATCGCGCTGCTGGTGACCGGGCTCGGCGCGGTCCTGGTGGCCGGGGCCTTCGTCGTCTTCAGCGTGATGGTGATGCCGGCGCTGGGTGCGCTGCCCGACGCCGGGGGGATCGCCGCCATGCAGTCGGTGAACCGGACCGCGGTGCGACCGGTGTTCATGACCCTGCTGTTCGGGACGGCGCTGCTCTGCCTCGTCGTCGGCGGCTGGGAGCTCGCCGGTGGGCGGCGGCCGGCGGTGCTGATCGCGGTCGGGCTGTACCTGGTCGGTGTCGTCGGGGTGACCGTGCTGGCCAACGTGCCCCTCAACGACGCGCTGGCCCGGGCCGACGGGACGGCGGTGGACCAGTGGGCGGACTACCTGCGCCAGTGGACGGCGTGGAACACCGTGCGGGCGCTGGCCTCCCTGGCCGCCGGTGCGCTGCTGGTCGTCGTCCTCGTGGGGGCGGAGTGAGCTCAGCCGAGGTGCAGCTGCAGCGGCAGGGCGAAGGCGCTCGGGGTGGTCTCCCAGCCCGAGGCCGGCGTCCACCGCCAGCCGTCCATCATCACCTGGGTGAGCTGGAACCGCTCGGCGTGCGCCACCGCCCAGCTCGCCTCGGGCCAGCCGGCCCCGGCGACCGAGATGACGCCGCCTTCGAGCGTCGGGGTACCGGCCTCCCGCCGCACGGCGTCGGTGATCCCTGGGGTCCGTTGGGCCACCGGAGCGACGTCGGCCGCCGGGGGAAAGCTGCAGGAGAACTGCCCGGGCTGGTCGGACAGCAGCACCGGAGCCAGGCTCTCGGCCATCCCGGACCACTGCTGGTAGGCCTCCGGGAAGCCGCTGCGCTGCACCAGCTGGGCGATGTCGGTGAGCCGGCCCGTCTCCCAGCCGGGCACCTCGACCAGGTGGTCGAAGAACTTCCCGGCGGCGTAGACCGGGTCCTGGACCTGCTCGGCGGACCCCCAGCCCTGGGACGGCCGCTGCTGGAAGAGGCCGAGGGAGTCCCGGTCGCCGTGGTCGAGGTTCCGCAGCCGGGACTCCTGCTGGGCCGTGGCCAGGGCGATCACCGTGGCCCGCAGCGGGAGCCCACGGGAGCGGGCCACGGCGGCGATGGTCGCGGCGTTGGCGGCCTGCTCTGTGGTGAGCTCCAGGTCCTGACCGGGGACCGAGCACCGGCTGGCCACCGCGGCGGGTGCCTCCTCGTCGTGGCGGACCTGCAGGCTCAGGCCCACCACGGCGACCATCAGCGCGATGAACACGAAGGGCCCGATGCCGCGGCGCGGTCCTCGCCGCCGGCGGGGAGCCGGACGCGGAGCCCGGCCCACGGGCGGGCGACTGCCGGCCCGGGTGCTCGCCATCGTGGTCGATGGTAGGTGGGGGAGCGGGGGAGACCGGGGAGTCGCTGTCCCCGCGCGGCGGCCCGCACTACCCTGCCCCGGACGCCGGGAGCGGACCCGGCACGACCTCGGGGAGACCACCCATGCCCAGTGACCTGCTGCTCCCCGGGATCGTCGCCACCGCGGTGCCCACCGCCCGGCTGACCCAGCAGGTGCTGCACGCCGAGGGCGTGAACCCCTCCGGCGGCGGCGACGCGGTCCTCTTCGTGCACGGCAACGTCAGCTCCGCGGCCTTCTGGCAGCCCCAGCTGCTCACCCTGGACCCGAGCTGGCGCCCGCTCGCGGTCGACCTGCGGGGCTTCGGGGGCACCGACCCGCTGCCGGTCGACGCCCGGCGCGGGGTGCGGGACTGGGCCGACGACCTCGCCGCCCTCGTCGACGCGCTCGGCCTGGACCGCGTGCACCTGGTGGGCTGGAGCATGGGCGCGGGCGTCGTCCTCCAGCACCTGCTCGACGACCCGGCCCGCGTCGCCTCCGTCGCCCTGGTGGCGCCGGTGTCGCCGTACGGCTTCGGTGGCACCGTCGGTCACGACGGGCAGCGGGTGCACCCCGAGGGCACCGGCTCCGGCGCGGGCACCGCCAACCCGGACTTCGTCGCCGCGCTGGCGGCGGGGGACACCTCCGCCGACAGCCCGGCCAGCCCGCGTTCCGTGCTCCGCTCGTTCTACGTCGCGCCGGGCTCGCTGCCACTGGACCCGCGGCTGGAGGACGTCTTCGTCGGCTCCATGCTCACCACCCGCACCGGCGCGGATCACTACCCGGGGGACGCGGTGCCCACGGCCGACTGGCCCGGGACGGCGCCGGGGGAGCGCGGCGTGCTGAACACGATGGCGCCGACCGTGCTGGACCTGTCAGGCATCACCGAGCTGCCGGTGCGGCCGCCGGTGCTGTGGGTCCGCGGCGACGCCGACGCGATCGTCTCGGACACCTCGGTGTTCGACCTGGCGCACCTGGGGTCGCTCGGGGCCGTCCCGGGCTGGCCGGGGGACGCCGTCTTCCCCGCCCAGCCGATGGTCACCCAGACCCGCTCGGTGCTCGACCGGTACGCCGCCAGCGGCGGGAGCTACCGAGAGGTGCTGCTGCCCGGGGTGGGGCACTCACCGCACGTCGAGCGCCCGCAGGAGTTCGCCGTCGCGCTGCTCGAGCACCTCACCCACCCGGCCCTCGCCCCGTCGAACACCCCCGAGTCCCCCGGCCCCGACGACCTGGTCTGAGCCGATCCCCGGGGTTTCGGCGCCGAATCCTCGCCGGGTTTCGGCGCCGAAACCTCGTCGGGGTTCGGCGCCGAAACCGAGTGGGGCGTCTGCTCAGTTCGCGTGCAGGGCGGCGTTGAGGGAGCCCCAGTCGCCGTTGCGGGGAAGGGCCTCGAGCGCGCCGCTGACCGAGTTGCGGCGGAAGAGCAGGCCGTCGCGGCCGGAGAGCTCGCCGGCCTTGACCGTCGACCCGTCGGGCAGGACGACCTTGGACCCGGCGGTGACGTAGCACCCGGCCTCCACGACGCAGCCGTCGCCGAGGGAGATGCCGATGCCGGCGTTGGCGCCCAGCAGGCAGCCCTTGCCGATCGAGACGACCTCCTTCCCGCCGCCGGACAGCGTGCCCATGATCGAGGCGCCGCCACCGATGTCGGAGTCGGCGTCGACGACGACCCCGGCGCTGATCCGGCCCTCGACCATCGACGGGCCCAGCGTGCCGGCGTTGTAGTTGACGAAGCCCTCGTGCATGACGGTGGTGCCCTCGGCCAGGTGGGCGCCCAGCCGGACCCGGTCGGCGTCGGCGATCCGGACCCCGGCGGGGACGACGTAGTCCACCATCCGCGGGAACTTGTCCACCCCGAAGACGGTGAGGTGACCGCCGGCGGCGACCCTCGTCCGGGCGCGGACCGCGTCCAGCTCGGTGGCCAGCACCGGGCCGGCGCTGGTCCACGCGACGTTGGCGAGCAGGCCGAACACGCCGTCCAGGTTGACGCTGCGCGGCCGGACCAGCCGGGCGGACAGCAGGTGCAGCCGCAGGTAGACGTCGTGCGCGTCGACCGGCGGCGCGGCGAGGTCGGCGATCGTGGTGGCGACGGCGACGACCTGCACGTTCCGGGCCTCGTCGCTGCGGACCAGGCCGGAGAAGTCCGGGCCGAGCAGGCCCTCCAGTTCCAGGACCCCGATCTGCTGGGTGCCGGTCTCGCCCTGGTCGGCCCCGCTCAGCGCGGAGGCGGGGTACCAGGTGTCCAGCACCGTCCCGTCGGCGGTGAGGGTGGCCAGCCCGACGCCGTTGGCACCGGTGGTCTGCTCTGCGCTCGTCACGTCGGCCACGCTACCGAGGGGCCGTCGTGGCTCTTCACTACGCTCGGGAGTCGTGAGCGACCCGCTGCCCGAGCTCGACCTGACCGCCGACGTCCTCACCCTCACCCGCCAGCTGGTCGACGCGCCGTCGGTCTCCGGCTCGGAGCGCGCCCTCGCCGACGCCGTCGAGGCGGCGCTGCGCGGGCTCGGGGCCCTGGAGGTCGAGCGGGTCGGCGACGCGGTGCTGGCCCGGACCAACCTGGACCGGGACACCCGGATCGTGCTCGCCGGGCACCTGGACACCGTGCCCGTCGCCGGCAACCTGCCCAGCCGGGTCGACACCGTCGACGGCCAGGAGCGGCTCTACGGCTGCGGCACCAGCGACATGAAGGCCGGCGACGCGGTGATGCTCCGGCTGGCGGCGCGCTTCGGCGTCCCCGGTGCGCAGCCGGCCCGGGACCTCACCTTCGTCTTCTACGACAACGAGGAGGTCGAGGCGGTCCGCAACGGGCTGGGGCGGGTCGCCCGGGAGCGCCGCGGCTGGCTGTACGGCGACCTCGCCATCCTGCTCGAGCCGACCGACGGGGTCATCGAGGGCGGCTGCCAGGGCACCCTGCGGGTGGTGCTGACCGTGCCGGGGAAGCGCGCGCACAGCGCCCGCTCCTGGCTGGGCGTCAACGCGGTGCACGGCGCGGCGGGCGTGCTCGCCACCCTCGCCGGGTACCCGGCCCGCGAGGTGGAGATCGACGGCCTCACCTACCGGGAGGGGCTCAACGCGGTGCGGATCGAGGGCGGGGTCGCCGGCAACGTCGTCCCCGGCGAGTGCCGGGTCACCGTGAACTTCCGCTTCGCCCCCGACCGGGACGAGGACCAGGCCCTGGCGCACGTCCGCGCGGTCTTCGCCGACGCGCTGGCCGCCGGGGTCACCCTCGAGCTCACCGACTCCTCCGGGGGAGCCCTGCCCGGGCTGTCCGAGCCGGCGGCGGCGGACTTCGTCGCCGCGGTCGGGCAGCCGCCGCGGGCCAAGCTCGGCTGGACCGACGTCGCCCGGTTCGCTGCCTTCGGCATCCCCGCGCTCAACTACGGCCCGGGCGACCCGAACCTGGCACACACCGTCGACGAGCACGTCCGCACCGACCGGCTGCAGCCGGCCGAGGACGCCCTGATCGCCTACCTCAGCGGGAGTGACGCATGACGAGCGACGACGGTCAGCGCCGCCGGCCGATCCGGCACCGCGGGGGGATCACCACGCGGGGAGGCGGGACGGACCCCGCCGCGGACGGGACGACGACCGACCAGCGGCTGCTGGACCGGCGCAGCGGGAGCGACTGGGTGCACACCGACCCGTGGCGCGTGCTGCGGATCCAGGCCGAGTTCGTCGAGGGGTTCGGCCTGCTCGCCGAGCTGCCCCGTGCGGTGAGCGTCTTCGGCAGCGCCCGCACCCCGCGGGGCTCGGAGTACTACGAGGTCGGCGTCCGGCTCGGCGCGGCGCTGGCCGGCGCGGGTTACGCGGTGATCACCGGCGGCGGCCCCGGCGCGATGGAGGCGGCGAACAAGGGCGCCGGCGACGCCGGGGGCATGTCGGTGGGGCTGGGCATCGAGCTGCCGTTCGAGCAGGAGCTCAACGAGTGGGTCGACGTCGGCATCCTGTTCCGCTACTTCTTCGTGCGGAAGACGATGTTCGTGAAGTACGCGCAGGCCTTCGTCATCCTGCCCGGTGGTTTCGGCACCCTCGACGAGCTCTTCGAGGCCTTGACTCTCGTCCAGACCCGCAAGGTCACCCGGTTCCCGGTCATCCTGTTCGGCTCCGCGTACTGGTCGGGGCTGGTGGACTGGATCCGGACGTCGATGCTGGCCCAGGGCACGGTCAGCGAGGCCGACCTGGACCTGCTGCACGTCACCGACGACGTGGCCGAGGTCGTCGCGGTCATCCAGGCCGCGGACGCCGCGCGGGCGCAGCACGCGGACGAGCCGCCGCCGGGCGACGCGGTCCCCGACCCGCTGACCGTCGACGACTGACCGTGGCCGGCATCGTCTTCGTCCTCGGCCTGCTGGTGGTCGGCGGGCTGCTCTTCCTGGGTGGGTCGCTGCTGCTCGGCCGGGGGGAGACCCAGCCGCCGGCCGAGACCGGCCGCTCGCCGGTGGAGCTGCCCGACGACCGGCCGGTCGTCGGTGACGACGTCCGGGTGCTGCGCATCTCGGTGGCCCTCCGCGGCTACCGGATGAGCGAGGTCGACTGGCTGGTGGACCAGCTGGCCCAGGTCCTGGACGAGCGGGACGCCGAGATCGCGCAGCTGCGCGCGGCGACCGGGTCACGGGACCCGGCCCGGGCGGACGCCGCGGACACCGATCCCGAGGGCGTTCCCGTGCCCGCCGTCGACGAGGAGGGCCGGACCGGTGCCTGAGCTGATCGAGCAGGTCGACGTGGACGCCCCACCCGAGCAGGTCTGGGCGGCGCTGGTCGACTGGGACCGGCAGGGCGAGTGGATGGCGCTGACCGACGTCCGCGCGGTGGACGGCGACGGGCAGGGCGTCGGCGGCCGGCTGGCCGCGGTGACCGGGGTCAAGCTGCCCGGCCGCCGGCGGATCGGCGTGCTGGACACCATGCTGATCACCGCCTGGGAGTTCCCGCGCCGGGTCGACGTCCGGCACACCGGGCGGGTCGTCCGCGGTACGGGCACCTTCGAGGTGCGGCCCCGGGCCGGCGGCTCGACGTTCGTCTGGACCGAGGGGCTGGACCTGCCGCTCGGGGCGCTCGGCCGGGCGGGCTGGCCGCTGGTCCGCCCGGTGATGTCGGCCGGGGTGCGCTATTCGCTGCGCCGGTTCGCCCGGTTCGCCCGCGACCACCGCGCCTGAGCGGGGGCGCGGGTCAGGCCGGCACGGTGGCGGCCCGCACGGCGTCCCGGGAGACGTACCACTGCCGCCACAGCAGGGCGGCGACGACCACGTGCACCACGGTGCCGCCGTCGTACATCAGCCGGGCGCCGGCGGCGGCCTCGTGCACGCCGGCCGGTGGATCGGCGTAGAGCAGCTTCGCCAGCACGTCGTGGGCTGCCATCCCGGCCGCGAGGGCGGCGGCCCGGGCGGCCACTCTCCGGCGGTGCGGCGTCGGGTCGACCGCGAGGACGGCGGCGGTCGCCAGCCACCCGGTGAGCAGCACGTGCACCGACACCAGCTGGTGCAGGCCGGGGTCGTGCAGCATCGAGCCGACCAGACCGGTCCGGTACAGCACCCAGAGCCCGCCCACGTCCAGCGCCGTGGCGACGAAGGGGTCGGTGAGCACCCGCACCGGTGGAGTCCGCAGCAGCCGGGCCAGCCGCCGCGCGTGCCGCCGCGGCAGGGCGCGCAGCGCCAGGGTCACCGGCGCGCCGAGGACCAGCAGGACCGGCGCCACCATGCCGATCAGCAGGTGGCCGGCCATGTGCGCGCGCAGGTCGCCGTGGCCGTGCGCGGGTGGGCCGGCCAGGACGAACGCGACGAGGGCCAGCCCGGCGAGCCAGCTCCCCGTGCGGGTCACCGGCCACGTCGTCCGGCTGGTCGCGTACAGGTAGCTGATCGCCGCCGCGGTGAGCCCGACGGCGGTCACGGCGCAGCGGAGCGGCCGCGGGCCAGCAGCAGAGCGCCGGCGACGAGCAGGAGCACCCCGCCGCTGACCCAGGCCAGGTCGTAGCCGGTGAGGTCGACGCCGTAGCGCACCTGGTGCACCCGCAGCACCTTGTGGTCCACCACGCCGTCCCACAGCTGGAAGCCGCCGGCGCCCAGCAGCACGGCGCCCCACCACCGCACCGGCGCGAACGACCGGCGACGCCGGACGTCGGCGAGCAGGGCCAGCCCGGCGACGGTCGCCGACCAGGTGGCGGCGTGCAGCAGGCCGTCGGAGACCAGCCCGGCGGTGCCGCTGGCCCGGTCGTAGAAGTGGTGCCAGTGCAGCAGCTGGTGGAAGACGATCTCGTCGACCGCGCCCATCGCCCCCGCACCCAGCAGCAGCCCGGAGACCACCAGCCGCCGGGAGCTGCCCGGGACTGCCTGCGGCGCGGTCACGCGCAGCTGGCTACCCGGGGCCGGTGGTCAGGGAACCCGGGACCGCCGCACGGCGACGACGGCCCAGACCGCGGCGACGACCCACACCGCCAGCACGACGAGCAGCAGGTCCCGGCCGTAGGCGCGGGGCAGGAACGAGTCGTTGGCCGGGTCGGCGCCGAAGCCGAGCACGAACGGCAGCGCCACCAGGGTCAGCACCCCGGTGACCGCGGCGCCGACCACGGCCGCCGGTCGGGCCGCGCGGGGGAGCAGCCGGGCCGCCAGCCAGCCCAGGCCGACCCAGACCGGCGCGAGCACCAGGTCGTGGAGCAGCGCGCTGCCGACGAACCAGGTCAGCCAGGAGTCCAGCGGCACCCGCCGGCCCGCCGTCAGCAGCCCGTGCGCGCCGTAACCCACCGCGGCCAGGCCGGGCAGCACGAACAGCCAGCGCCACCACGGCGTCAGCGCACTGGTCGCCGGCCGCCGCGGGTCGGAGGCGTAGGGGTCGTCGAGCCCGGCGGCCCGGTCGTCGGTGGTCCGGCCGGCCTCGTCGGCGAGGCTCATCCGCCGATCCCGCCGCGGCCCGGGGCCACCCGGGTGACCCACTTGGTCTGCATCACGCCGGGCCGGTTCGGTGCGATCAGCCGCACCGGGTACCCGTGGTCGGGTGCGAGCTGCTCGCCGTCGAGCCGCAGCGCGAGGAGCGTGCGCGGGTTGCGGGCGTGCGGCGCCGACACGGTGGAGACGCGGTACAGCCCGCCGGTCTGCAGCGACTCGACGGTCACCTCGGTGTCCCGGGGCAGCCCGGCCGCCTCGAGCAGGTCACCGAGCCGGACGCCGGACCAGGTGGCGTTCGAGCTCCACCCTTCCACGCAGGTGATCGGCAGCCGCTCGGTGCGCTGCGGGAACCCCCGCAGGTCGGCCAGCGACAGCTCGAGCCGGCTCGGCCCCTCCACCACCAGTCGGTACTCCCCGCCGACCGCGGTGGTGCCGGCCCGGGCCGCCGTCTGCCGCACCGGCAGCCCCTGCGGCCCGACCCCGGGGATGCGCGGGCTGAGCACCGACACCTGCGCGAGCGGCGACAGCGTCTGCCCGACGGTGGCCAGGGTGACCGCGCCGACGCTGAGCCCGGCGGCGACCACGAACGCCCGCCGGGGGACGCCGTTGGTCTCCGCGGCGTCGTCGATGGCGGCGCGCTCGGCGGCCTGCTCCCCGGTCAGCCCGGCGGTGGCGCCCGCGGAACCGCGCCGGGCCAGGCCGCGGCGGATCTCCGAGGCCTTGGCCCCGACGTGCACGCCTACGGCGCCGATCGCCAGCCAGCCGGTCCAATAGTGCGTGGTGGTGAAGAAGAAGCCGAACGGGTACCACTCGGCGATGTTGACCAGGCCGGTCAGCAGCTGCATCGTGCTGGCGCCGACCAGCACCAGGACCGAGAGCCGGCTGATCGCACGGGACGGCGACCCGGCCGGCGGCCACTCGAAAAGCTTCGGGTACACCGTCCACAGCTTCACCAGCAGCAGCGGGATCGAGGCCAGCCCGGTGGCCACGTGCAGGCCCTGGGTGACCCGGTACAGCCAGGACGGCGACGCCGGCCAGCTGAACCAGCCCGGCGGGTGCTGCACCCAGTGGCTGACCAGCCCGGTGAGGAAGCAGACGGTGAAGGCGAGGCCGAGGAAGGCCCCGGTGCGGGCCGCGCGGCGCTCGGAGTGCAGCGGGCTGGGGAACGCGCCGTGCCGGAACGGGCCGCGGCGCAGCTGCTCCGGCGGCGCGGGCAGCCGGGCGCCGAGCACCCGGTCCAGGGCGGAGGTCATGCCGGGATCGCGGCCCGGACGCCGTCGACGACCCGCCGGGTGCGGCTGGCCGGCGCGCACAGGGCCGCCACCGACACCGCGTCGGCGAAGTGGTCGATGTCGGTCAGCGAGGGCAGGTCCAGCACGGTCAGCCCGGCCCGCTCGAGGGCGTCCCGGGTCAGCTCGGCGGTGTCCCCCCGCGACATCGGGACGTCCGGGAGGACCTGGGCGTCCGCCGGGGAGTGCAGCCCGAGCGCCCACCAGCCGCCGTCCGGGGCGGTGCCGAGGACCGCCGTCCCCGGTCCGGCGGCGACCAGCCGGTCCAGCGCGGCGGTGAGCAGCCCGGGGGTGACCTGCGGGGTGTCCATCCCGATGAGCAGGGTGGGCAGGTCGCCGTCCGGCGTCCGCATGGCAGCGGTGAAGGCGTGCGCCAGCCGGGTGCCCAGGCCGCCCTCGGACTGGGCGACGACGACGCAGCCGGACAGGTCCAGGTCGCCCGGCGCGCCGTCCAGCGCGACCACCCGGCGCCGCACCGGGGTGCCACGGACCGCGTCGAGGGTGTCCCCGACGGCGGCCGCGGCGATCTGCGCGGCCTGCTCGGGCGTGCAGGGCGGGGTCAGCCGGGTCTTGCTCCGGCCCGGGACCGGTGCCTTGGTGATGACCAGCAGCTGCGTCATGGCACCCTCGCTCCCGCGCAGCGCTCCGCTCCTCGCTCGCTGGCGCTCGCTGCGATGCTCACGGTGCTGTCCGCTCATCGCGCCAGCACCGCGCGCATGTCGCGGATCGTCCGGAGCGTGCCGAGCACGGTGCCCGTCACCTTCGACGTCGTGCCCTCGGCGCGCGGGGCGTAGTCGACGTCCACCTCGACGATCCGCCAGCCCGCGTCAGCGGCGCGGGTGACCATCTCCAGCGGGTAGCCGAAGCGGCGGTCGGTGATGCCGAGGGCGAGCAGCGCCTCCCGGCGGCCGGCGCGCATCGGGCCCAGGTCGTGCAGCGACCGGCCGGTGCGGCGGCGCAGCATCAGCCCCAGCGCGGTGTTGGCCACCCGGGCGTGCAGCGGCCAGGCGCTGCGGTGCGTGGGCCGGCGCCGGCCGAGCACCAGGTCGGCCTCGCCGGCGAGCACCGGACCGGCGACGCGGGGCAGCTGGGCGGGGTCCATCGAGGCGTCGGCGTCGCAGAAGCAGACGACGTCGGCGGTGGCGGCCTCCAGCCCGGCGTGCGCCGCGGCCCCGAACCCGCGCTGCGGCACGGTCACCACGGTGGCGCCCAGGTCGAGCGCGATCTGGGCGGACCCGTCGGTGGAGCCGTTGTCGGCGACGATCGCGCGGTAGCCCGCGGGCAGTCGGGGCAGGACCTGGGGGAGCGCCCCGGCCTCGTCCAGGCAGGGGAAGACGACGTCCGGCACGGACGGACGGTAGCCGTGGTCGGTGTTCATCGACCGGTGTTCGTGCGGAGCCACGGCTCCGGATGCCCCCGCCCGCCTGTCGCGCCCGAGAGCCGCCCGGTCAGTGCCCTGCGTCAACCGGCGACCGACGCCGCCGGTGGACGGTGAGGGTCACGACCAGGACGACCAGCGCGCCGACGACGAACCCGAGCAGCGCGCTGGCAACCGTGTTCACCAGCCAGCCGACCACCGAGCCGACGGCGCCGGTGGCGTCGTGCGCCGCCTCCTCCAGGTGGTGGACGACGCCGTAGAGCCCGTGCCAGCCCAGGTCGTCGGTGCCCACCAGCAGGATGTGGCCGCCGACCCACAGCATCGCGGCGGTGCCGACCACGGTGAGCGCGGTGAGCAGCTTCGGCATGCCCCGGACCAGCCCGCGGCCGAGCCGGGCGATGCCGCCGCTGGACCGCTGGGACAGGTGCAGCCCGACGTCGTCCATCTTCACGATGACGCCGACGACGCCGTAGACGAGCACGGTGATGCCCACCGCGACGATCGCCAGGATCACCGCCCGGGACCAGAAGCCCTGGTCGACGACCTCGTTCAGCGAGATGACCATGATCTCGGCGGACAGGATGAAGTCGGTGCGCACGGCCCCGGTGACGATGGTCTTCTCGTCCGGCAGCGCCTCCTCCACCGCGGCGTGGGTGTCCTCGCGGTGCGCCACCCGGTGCCAGATCTTCTCCGCGCCCTCGTAGCAGAGGTACGTGCCGCCGAGCATGAGGATCGGCGTCAGCAGCCACGGCAGGAACTCGCTGAGCAGCAGGATCGCGGGCAGGATGATCAGCAGCTTGTTGCGCAGCGAGCCCAGGGCGATCCGCCGGATGATCGGCAGCTCCCGGTCGGCGTTGAGCCCGTGCACGTACTGGGGCGTGACCGCCGTGTCGTCGACGACGACGCCGGCCGCCTTGACGCTCGCGCGCCCGGCCGCGGCCCCGATGTCGTCGATCGAGGCGGCGGCCGCGCGGGCCAGCACCGCCACGTCGTCCAGCAGGGCCACCAGTCCACCAGCCACGCGAGTCCTCCCGATCGGTCAGCACCGGTGTGCTGTCGCCCCTGGATGGTGGCTGGTCGCGCCCCTCTTGTGCCTGGCAACCATCTGCGGAGCACGGCTTCCCGGGCAGCGCCGGACCTCGATGGCCGGCAGCGGGGCGCCGACCTACGCTCGCTCCCCGTGAGCGCCGTGCTGTCCGACCCGCCGGCGCAGGCGGTCCCGGGTCGCCGCTCGCGCGGGTGGCTGCCGGTGCTCGCGGTGCTGGTCGTGGTCGCGTTCGTGCTGGTCGTGGGCCGGGTCGGGCGCCGGCTGGCGCTCGACGGGACGGTGCTGCACCTGCTCGGGGGCTGGGTCCTGCGCGGCGAGTTCGACGTCGTCTGGTCCGGGCGGGTGTGGCTGCCGGTCGTGCTCGCCCTCGTCGGGGTGCTCGCCGGTCCGGTGCTCGCCACACGACTGCCGTGGCGGGCGTTGCTGCCGGCCTCCGCGCTGGCGGCGGCCGGCTGGGCGGTCGCGCTGGCCCGGACGTCGGGGCCGGGCCGCCTCACCGCGCCGCTGGCGGTGCGCTACGAGTACCCGCACGACGTGCCCCGGGTCGGGTCGCTCAGCGCCTACCTGTCCGGGTTCGTCGACTCGGTGCCGGCCGGCTCTGCGGACCCCTGGACCACGCACGTCGCCGGCCACCCGCCCGGGGCGCTGCTCGCGTTCGTGCTGCTGGACCGCGTCGGCCTGGGCGGGCTGGGCTGGGCGGCGGCGATGTGCATCGCCGGCGGCGCGCTGGCGGTCCCGGCCGTGCTGGTCGGGGTGCGCGCCGTGGCGGGGGAGGACCCGGCCCGGACGGCGGCGCCGTTCCTGGTGCTCGCGCCCGTCGCGCTGTGGGTGGCCACCAGTGCCGACGCGCTGTTCGCCGGGGTCGCCGCGTGGGGGGTCGCGCTGCTGGCGACGGCGGCCGCCCGGGCACCGGGTCGAGCGGCCGACCTCCGTGCCCTGGCCGGGGGGCTGCTGCTCGGGCTGGCGCTGTTCCTGTCCTTCGGGCTGACCGCGCTGGGGCTGGTCGTGCTGGTCGTCGTGGGGGTGCACCGCGGCCGGCTGGGCTGGGGCGGGGTCGTCCGGGTGCTCGCGGTCGGCGCGGTCGGCGTCCTGGTCGTGGTCGCGGCGTTCGCCGTCGGCGGCTACTGGTGGGTCGACGGCTTCTCCGCCGCCGGCGACCGGGTGCGCTCGGGGCCCTCCTACGCCGATCGGCCGCTGTCGTTCTTCCTGGTCGCCAACCTGGCCGCCGCCGCGCTCGCCCTGGGCCCGGCCGCCGTCGCCGGCCTCGCGTCGCTGCGCCGCTCCCGGCTGGCGCTGGTGCCGCTGGCGGCGCTGGCCGGGGTGCTGGTCAGCGACGTCTCGGGGCTGGTCCGGGGGGAGACCGAGCGGATCTGGCTGCCGTACTACGTGTGGGTGCTCGCCGTTCCCGCGTTCCTGCCGCGCCGCGGGCGCCGGGCGTGGCTGCTGCTGTCGGCGGTGCTGGCGATCGGGATCGAGGTCGTCGTCCGCACCGAGTGGTGACCGACCGTGCCGTCGGACCCAGCGGCCATGATGGCCCGGTGACGACGACGTCGGGGGGACGAGGGTGAGCCGGCGCGGGTGGGCGCTGTTCGTGGCGATGTCGGTGATCTGGGGTGTGCCCTACCTGCTGATCAAGGTGGCGGTCGGCGAGTTCTCCCCGGTGGTCGTCGTGTTCCTGCGCTGCGTGATCGGGGCGGCGCTGCTGCTCCCGTGGACGCTCGCCCGCGGCTCGCTGGGCACCGCGCTGCGGCAGCACTGGCGGGCGCTGCTGGTCTTCACCGTGCTGGAGATGACCATGCCGTGGCTGCTGCTGTCCTGGGCCGAGACCGAGCTGTCGTCCTCCCTCACCGGCCTGCTGGTGGCCGGCGTGCCCTTCGTCGCAGCGCTCACCGCCCGGCTGGCGGGGGAGGAGGACCGGCTCTCCCGGGTGCGGGTCGCCGGCATGGTGCTCGGGGTGGTCGGCATCGCGGTGCTGCTGGGCCTGGACATCGGCGGCGGCCAGTGGACGGCGATCGGCGCGGTCGTCCTGGTGGTGATCGGCTACGCCACGGCGCCGATGATCATCAGCCGCAAGCTGCCCGACGTCCCGGGCGTGACCGCCAGCGCCGTCGCCCTGGTGGTCACCGCACTGGTGTACGCGCCGTTCGCGGTCCCGCGGCTCGGCGATGCCGGCGGCGCGCCGCCGGAGGCGTGGCTGTCGGTCGCCGCGCTCGGCGTCGTCTGCACCGCGCTGGCGCTCGCGCTGTTCTTCGCGCTGATCCGGGAGGCCGGGCCGCAGCGCGCGCTGATCATCACCTTCGTGAACCCGGCGGTCGCCGTCCTGCTCGGCGTCCTGCTGCTGGACGAGCCGTTCACCCTCGGTCTGGCCGTCGGGCTGCCGCTGGTCCTGCTCGGCTGCGTGCTCGCCACCCGCCGCAGCCCGGCCCGCAGCCGACCCTCGGAGATGGCCGACGTCGACGCCGGCGTCCCTTGAGGGCCATGTTGGCCACCATGGCCCTCAAGGGGCGGGGCGCAGGGGAGCGGTGGCGAACTCGCGCATGCCGTCGGCGAAGGCCACCCGGGCCCGGAAGCCCAGCTCCGCCGCGGCCCGCGCCGGGGAGGCGACCACGTGCCGGACGTCGCCGATCCGGTAGGCGCCGGTGACCTCCGGCGCCGGCCCGCCGAACGCCTCGGCAAGCGCGGCGGCCATGTCCCCGACGGTGTGCGGCACCCCGGAGGCGACGTTGTGGGCACGCAGCGCACCCTCCGGAGGGGTGGCCTCCAACGACGCCAGGTTGGCCTGCGCGACGTCGGTGACGTGCACGAAGTCCCGCTGCTGGCCGCCGTCCTCGAACACCTGCGGTGCGCGCCCGGACTCCAGCGCGCTGCGGAAGATCGACGCCACCCCGGCGTAGGGGGTGTCCCGCGGCATGTGCGGGCCGTAGACGTTGTGGTACCTCAGCGCGATCGCGCCGCCGCCGGTCGAGCGGGCCCACGCCGCGGCCAGGTGCTCCTGGGCCAGCTTGGTCGCGGCGTAGGTGTTCCGCGGGTCGGCGGGGGTCTCCTCGCCGACCTCGCCCCAGCTCAGCTGCCGGCCGCAGACCGGGCAGGGCGGCTCGAAGCGGCCGGCGTCCAGGTCCGCCCGCCGGCGCGGTGCGGCCGGGACGGCGCCGTGCTCCGGGCACTCGTACCGCCCCTCGCCGTAGACCACCATCGAGCTGGCCAGCACCAGCCGGCCGACGTCCGCGCGGGCCATCGCGGCCAGCAGCACCGCCGTCCCGAGGTCGTTGATCCCGGCGTAGGCGGGCATGTCCTGCACGTCCACGCCCAGGCCGACCATCGCCGCCTGGTGGCAGACCGCGTCGACGCCGTCGAGGGCCCGGTCGACGGTGCCGGCGTCCCGCACGTCCCCGGTCACCAGCTCCACCCCGTCCAGCCCGGGCACCCCGTCGGGGTAGCGCGGGTGGACGGCGGGCAGCAGGGCGTCGAGCACCCGCACCTCGTGCCCGGCCGCGCGGCAGCCGGCGACGACGTGCGAGCCGATGAAGCCCGCTCCTCCGGTGATCAGGATGTGCACGTGGAGACGCTAGCTTCGGGTGCCGTGGACCGTTGTGGCTGGGCGACGAGCGCCCCGGAGTACCTCGAGTACCACGACCAGGAGTGGGGTCGGCCGCTGCACGGCGACGACGCCCTGTTCGAGCGGATGAGCCTGGAGGCGTTCCAGTCCGGGCTGTCCTGGATCACCATCCTGCGCAAGCGGCCGGCCTTCCGGGAGGCCTTCGCCGGCTTCCGGATCCCGGTGGTCGCCGAGTTCGGGGACGACGACGTCGAGCGGCTGATGGCCGACGCCCGCATCGTTCGCAACCGGGCCAAGGTGACCGCCGCGGTCCGCAACGCCCGCGCCGCCCGGGAGCTCCCCGAGGGGTTGTCGGCCCTGCTGTGGTCCTTCGCGCCGACCGCAGCACGTCCCCGGCCGCAGACGCTCGCCGACGTCCCGGCGAGCAGCCCCGAGTCGGTGGCGATGGCGAAGGAGCTGAAGCGGCGGGGGTTCGCCTTCGTCGGGCCGACCACCTCCTACGCGCTCATGCAGGCCACCGGGATGGTCGACGACCACGTCGCGACGTGTTTCCGGGTGGGGTCCGCCGACCCGCGGTGAGGGGTCGAGGTTGGTCGTTGGACGTGGATACGGGATCATGTCTGCGGAGCTCTGCACGATCAGTCGCCACACCACGGCCAGCAGGTTCGTGGGTGGCCGGTGAAGGAGGCACGCATGGCGGCCATGAAGCCGCGCACGGGTGAAGGTCCCCTCGAGGTCACCAAGGAGGGCCGCGGCCTGGTCATGCGCGTCCCGCTGGAGGGTGGCGGCCGGCTGGTCGTCGAACTGTCCCCCGACGAGGCGACCGCCCTCTCCGAGGCCCTGAAGGGCGCAACCAGCTGAACACCGCCGCGAGCCTGCCGCCCGGCAGCCCCGCGGACGACGTCACGGCCCCGGCCGCCGGCACCCTGCCGGCGACCGGGGCCGCGCCGTTCCCGCGGGTCGAGGTCCTCGCCGCGCTGCCGGCGCTCGGCGAGGACGACGTCCTGGCCGTTCCGGTCGGTGCACGAGGGGCGCTGCCGGGGTGGCTGACCGGGGCCGCCGAACCGCCGGTGGACCCGGGGTTCCTGTCCGGCGCGCTCGCCGACACCGGCAACGGCGGCAAGCCGGGCGGGATCACCAACGTGCCGGTGCCCGGCCGGCGGCCGCGCAGCGTGGTCGCCGTCGGGGTCGGCGACGCGACCGTGCCGGAGCTGCGCTCCTACGTGTCGGTCGCCGTGCGGCGCAGCCAGACCCTGGCCGAGCACGGTGCCCGCCGGCTGGTCCTGCCGCTGGACACCGGGGTCGCTCCGGCCGGCGCCGACGAGGTCCGCGCCGCCGTGGAGACGGCGCTGCTGGCCGGGTACCGGTTCCGGGAGACCTCCGGCCCGCACCCGGTCCGGCTCGCCGAGGTGGCCATCGTCTGCGCCGACGCCGGGGATCCCGCCGTGGCCCGGGCCGCGCGCGCCGGGCAGCTGACCGCCGGGTCCGTGGCGTGGGCGCGCGACCTGGTCAACACCCCGCCGGACACCGCGGACCCCGGCTGGCTCACCGAGCAGGCCGTCGAGCGGCTGCGCGGGCTCCCCGACGTCACCGTCACCGTGCTCGGGCCCGCCGAGCTCGCCGCCGGCGGCTTCGGCGGGGTCCTCGCCGTCGGGGGCGGTGCGGCGTCGCCACCGCGGGTGGTGGTCGCGACCTCCCGGCCGGCCCCGGCCGGCACGGGGCACGCGGTGCTGGTCGGCAAGGGCATCACCTTCGACACCGGCGGCATCTCGATCAAGCCCAACGCCGGCATGCGGGACATGAAGACCGACATGGCCGGGGCCGCCGCCGTGCTGGCCGCCGTCGACGCCGCGGCGCGCCTGCAGCTGCCGGTCGCGGTGAGCGCCGTCGTGGCGCTGTGCGAGAACTCGGTCTCCGGCGCCGCGTACCGGCCGGCCGACGTCGTCCGGCACGTCGACGGGCGCACCACCGAGGTGCTGAACACCGACGCCGAGGGCCGGCTGGTGCTCGCCGATGCCCTCGCGCACGCCCGCCTGGCGCTGGGCGCGACCGTGCTGGTCGACGTCGCGACGCTCACCGGTGCGATGCGGACGGCGCTGGGCACGCGCACCGCCGGGCTGTACGCGAGCACCGACGGTCTGGCCGACGCGCTGCTCACCGCGGCCGGCCACGCCGGGGAGCCGTTCTGGCGGATGCCGCTGACCGAGGAGCACGTCGGGCACCTGCGGACGCAGCTGGACTCCGCGGTCGCCGATGCGAACAACGCCCCCGGCAACCCCGGCTCGACGACCGCCGCGCTGTTCCTGCAGCCCTTCACCGGCGGCCTGCCCTGGGCGCACCTGGACATCGCGGGTCCGGCGCGGTCGGGCACCGACGACGGGGAGCTGGTCCGCGGCGGCACCGGCTTCGCCGCCCGCACGCTGCTGCGCTGGCTGGAGGCGGGGGCGCCGACCGAGCAGCCCGTCGTCCGCGACTGAGGTCGTCGGTCCCGGTTGGGCCCGGCGCGTCGTGGGCAGGGCTGTGCTCAGCCGCGTCACCCCGACGCGAACGCTGCGAGGAGGAACGTCATGGGTCTCATGGACAAGGCCAAGGAAGCCATGGGCAACGAGCAGACCAGCGACAAGGTCCTGGACAAGGGCGAGCAGCTCGCCGACCAGAAGACCGGCGGCACGCACGACGCGCAGATCGACAAGGGCCGCGACCTGGCCGACGGCAAGCTGGGCACCGAGTAACCGACCGGCGACCGCGGGACGGCGCCAGCGGGCGCCGTCCCCCGGTCGGTCGGGCAGGATCGGCCGGGTGACCGGCCCAGCAGAGCAGGACCTCCGAGGTGTCGTCTTCCCCGCCGGACCCGACGGTCGGCGCAGCACCGCCACGCTCGGCCGGGCGGTCGTCGCCGACGCGCTGCGGCCGGCGGACCACCCCGGCGCACTCGCCGCCGAGCAGGAGACCAACTGGCGGGCCGGCTACCTGACGCACGTCCGGCGGACCGTGGAGGCCGGGCTGGCCTCCGGCGAGGCGGCGCTGCAGATCGCCGCCGCCGGCCTCGACTCGCTGCACACCCGGATGCGGGTGGCCGGTCCCGACGGCGAGACCGACCTCGAAGCCCTGCGCAGCGCAGCGGCGCCGCGGGAGCTGGCCACGGTCGAGGTGCGCGGCGAGGCCGACCCCGAGCGGGAGCTGTCGCTGCCCTACGCCGGGCAACGGCTGCGCGGCGACGCGCTGCACCGCCGGCTGGCCGCCTGGGTCGACGCCGGCGTGGTCGAGCCCAGTTGCGCCGAGGCGGTGCGCACGGTCGCCGACCACCCGGAGTGGCTCGCGCTGCCCGACCGCACGGTCGCGGTGCTGGGGGCGGGTGCGGAGATGGGCCCGCTCACCGCGCTGTTGCGCTGGGGTGCCCGGGTGGCCGCGGTCGACCTGCCCAGGCCGGCCCTGTGGCAGCGGGTGCTGGACACCGGCCGGCGGGGCGCCGGCACGCTGCTGGTCCCGGTCGGCGGTCCCGGGGAGACCGCCGAGCACGCGGGTGCGGACCTGATCGCCGAGGTGCCGGCGGTGGCCGACTGGCTGTCCGGGCAGCCGGGCAGCATGGTGCTCGGGGACTACGTCTACGCCGACGGTGCGACCAACGTGCGGGTCTCCGTCGCCGTCGACGCCCTCACGCTCCGGCTGGCCGAGGCGCGCCCCGAGCTGGCGCTGGCCTTCCTGGCCACCCCGACCGACGTGTTCGCCGTCCCGGGCGAGGCCGTCGAGGCCTCCGTCGCCGCCTACGCCCAGCGCTCGGCGGTCGGGAAGCTGCTGGGCCGGCCGCTGCGCACGCTGTCCGCCGGGCGGTTGCTCCGCCGCAACTACCTGCCGGGCTCGGACCCGGGGATCAACGACAGCCTGGTGCCGCAGCAGGGCCCCAACTACGCCCTGGCCAAGCGGCTGCAGCGGTGGCGCGCCTCGGTCGCCCGGGCGGCGGGCAGCACGGTGTCGATGAACGTCGCGCCGCCGACGCGCACCCGGTCGGTGCTGAAGAACCGGGCCCTGGCCGCGGCCTACGCCGGCGCGCACCGCTTCGGCGTCGAGGTCTTCGAGCCGGCGACGTCGAACGTGCTGATGGCCGCGCTGCTGGTGCACGACCTGAACACCGGCGGCGGTCCCGCGCACCCGCACCCCTGGCAGGACGAGGCGTACGCGGCGGCGCACGGCGGGTTGTGGCGGAGCCCGTATGCGCCGCGCAGCGCCCTCGGCCTGGCCGCGGTGCTCGGCCTGGGCGCGGCCCGCAGCTGAGCTGGCTGCGGGCCGCGCCGGGCGGTCGCCCGCTCGCTGTTGAACGGGCGGCTGCGGGCCCGGGGGCAGGGGGGCGCGGCGCACCGGTGGCGATCGGGCCGTCGGGAGGGGCGCTCCCGACGTGCGTCGCCGGGGACGACCCTGGCCGGTCGCGCCGCGGCACACCACGACCAGCGGACGCACAACCGCCCTGTACGGGCGCTGTACGGGTCGTAGGCTCCGCGGCGTGCCGCCGCCGGACCTCCGCGCCGGCTCCGGGCCGCCGGAGTCGTTCGCCGCGCTGCTCCGGCGCCTGCGCGAGTCCCGGGGGCTCACCCAGGAGGAGCTCGCCGCCCGGGCGGGCCTGACCGTGCACGGCGTCAGCGCGCTGGAGCGGGGGATCCGCAGGCGCCCCTACCCGCACACCGTGCGGTCCCTGGCCGATGCCCTCGAGAGCTCCGCGACCGAACGTGCGGCGCTGCAGTCCGCGGTGCCGGCCCACCCGCCCGGCTCCGACGGCGGCACGGCCGTGTCGCGGGGTCTCCCCGCGCCGGTGACCGCGCTGCTGGGCCGGGAGGACGACGTGGTCGCCGTCGCGCAGGCCCTGCACCGGTCGGACGCCCGCCTGGTGACCCTCACCGGCACCGGGGGCGTGGGCAAGACCAGGCTCGCCCTGGCCGTCGCGGAGCGGACCGGGCGGCAGTACGCCGACGGCGTCGCCTTCGTGCCGCTGGCCGCCGTGGACGACCCGGCACTCGTCCTGCCCGCGGTCGGGCGGGTCACCGGCCTGCCCACGGTGGAGGACGGCGACCTCGACGGCCGGGTGGTCGACCAGCTCCGGGACGCCCACCTGCTGCTGGTGCTGGACAACCTGGAGCACCTGCCCGGCGCGGTGCCGGTCGTCGCCCGGCTGCTGGAGCAGTGCCCCCGGCTGGTGGTCCTGGCGACCAGCCGCGCGTCGCTGCGGCTGCGCGGCGAGTGGGAGCACGCGGTGCACCCGCTCGCGCTGCCACCGACGGCGCCCTCGGACCTCGACCAGGTCGCGTCGGCCCCGGCGGGTGCGCTGCTGCTGGACCGGGCCCGCGCGGTGTCGCCGGACTTCGGCAGCGGACCGGGGGGCGCGGCCGCGGTGGCCGCCCTCTGCCGCCGGCTGGCCGGGATCCCGCTGGCCCTGGAGCTCGCCGCCGCCCGCGCCCGGCTTCTCGACGCCGCTGCGCTGCTGGAGCGGCTGGACGACGCGATGAGCCGGGACGGCGCCGCGGACCTGCCGCCGCGACAGCGCACCATGCGCGCCACCCTGGACTGGAGCCACCGGCTGCTCGACCCGCCCGGCCGGGTGCTGCTGCAGCGCCTGGCGGTGTTCACCGGCGGCTGCACGCTGGAGGCCGTGGAGGCGGTCGCCGCCGACCTGGAGGACCCGCTCGGATCGCTGGAGCGGCTGGTCGAGCACTCGCTGGTCGAGGTGTCCGGGGAGGGCGGCGCGCGCCGGTACGGGATGCTCGAGCCGGTCCTGCAGTTCGCCCGGTCGCTGCTCGACGAGCAGGAGGCCCGCCGGGCCCGGACCGCGCACGCGGCCTTCTACCTCGACCTCGCCGAGCAGGCGGCGCCGGGCTACCAGGGCGCCGAGCAGGTCGGCTGGCTGGACCGGGCCGAGCGGGACGCCGCCAACCTGGCCGCCGCGGTGGAGTGGTGGCTGCAGGCCGGCGACGGCGCCCGGGCCGGCCGGATGGCGTGGGCGCTGTGGCTGTTCTGGTGGCTGCGCGGCCGCCTCCGGCAGGGCCGTCGGCTGGCCGAGGCCGCGCTGGAGCAGGACCAGCCGCCCGAGGTGCGGGTGCGGACGGTGCTCACCGCCGCGTCGATGGCGTTCGCCCAGGGCGACCTGCCGCACAGCGGATCGCGGTGGGCCGAGGCGGCGCAGCTGGCGGTGGCGCTCGGGGACCTGGAGGGCCAGGCCTACGCCTTCGCCGGCCAGGGGCTCGCCGCCCTGGGCGGCGGTGCCCCGGACCGGGCCGAGCCCTTCTTCGCCGCGGCCCTGGCGGTCTCCGAGCGGGTCGGCCCGGCGACCGACTGGGTCTCGGCGCTCACCCACGTGTGGCTCGGCACGGTCCGGCAGGTCTCCGGTGACCCGCGCGGCGCGGTGCCGCACATCGCGCGGGGACTGGCCTCGGCACGGCGCCGCGGTGACCGGCTGGCCACCTACGTCGCGCTGTTCGGGCTGGTCCAGGCCGAGCTCGCCGAGGGCCGGCCGGCGGCGGCGCGGGACCACCTCGTCGAGGGGATCGAGCTGTCCGAGCAGACCGGTGACCTGGCCAACCTGGCGTTCTTCGTGGAGAGCCTGGCGGTGGTCGAGGGAGCGGGCGGTGCGCACGACCGCGCGGCGGTGCTGCTGGGTGCCGCGCACGGGTTGCGGGAGCAGGTCGGCTCGCAGGTGTACGGCTACTACCTCCCCGACCCGGCGCTGCGCGCCCAGGTCGAGGCCCAGGCGCGCGCCGCGCTGGGGGACCCCGCCGTCGAGGACGCGCTCGCCGCCGGCCAGGCGCTCGACGTCCCGGCCGTCCTGGCGCTCGCCCTCCGGCGGGGCACCCCGACCGGCTGACCCGACTCCTCGGGGTCGGGGCTCGGGGACGGTTCAGGGTCGGGTCAGGGCGCTCCCCGATGGTCCGGGCCCCCGCCCGTCGACAGGCTCCTGGCCATGGACACCACACCTCCCCGGCCGCCCCGGGGGACCCGATGATCGTCGCCCGCGGGCTCACCAAGACCTTCGGCCCCACGACCGCCGTCGACGACCTCAGCTTCACCGTCGAGCCCGGCCGGGTCACCGGCTTCCTCGGCCCGAACGGTGCCGGCAAGTCGACGACGATGCGCATGGTGATCGGCCTGGACCGGCCGACCGCCGGAAGCGTCACCGTGAACGGCCACTCCTACGCCTCCTCCCCGGCGCCGCTGCGCGAGGTCGGTGCACTGCTCGAGGCCCGGGCGCTGCACCCCGGCCGCACCGCCCGCAACCACCTGCGCTGGCTGGCGGCCAGCAACGGCATCCCGCGCACCCGCATCGACGAGGTGCTCGACCTCGTCGGCCTCGACGCCGTCGCCGACCAGCGGGTCGGCCGCTTCTCCCTCGGCATGGGCCAGCGGCTGGGCATCGCGGTGGCGCTGCTCGGCGAGCCGCCGGTCGTCGTCCTGGACGAGCCGGTCAACGGCCTGGACCCCGAGGGGATCCGCTGGGTCCGCACCCTCGCCCGGGAGCTCGCCGGGCAGGGCCGCACGGTGCTGATCTCCAGCCACCTGATGTCGGAGATGGCGCTCACCGCCGACCACCTGCTCGTGGTCGGGCGCGGCCGGATGCTCGCCGACTGCTCGATGGCCCGGTTCATCGCCGACCACGCCGCCTCCTACGTGCGGGTGCGCAGCCCGCGCCCCGGCGACGTCGAGGCGCTGCTCCGCGGCCGCGGGCTGGACGTCGACCGGCACGGCGACGAGCTGCAGGTGCAGGGCATGGACGCCGCCGGCATCGGCGAGCTCGTCGGCCGCGCCGGGCTGCACCTGCACGAGCTGACCCTCGTCCGGTCCTCGCTGGAGGACGCCTTCATGACCCTCACCGCCGACAGCGTGGAGTACGCCGCGCACCCGGCCGCCCAGGAAGCGCAGGCCGTCCGATGATCGACACCGTCGCCCTCGACCCCGATCGGCACGTGCCCGGCGTCCGGGCGTACCCGGGCTTCGCCGGCACGGTGCGCGCCGAGTGGATCAAGTTCTGGTCGGTCCGCTCCAGCCGGTGGTCGCTGGCGTTGCTGCTCCTGCTCGGCGCGGGTCTGACCACCCTCATCTGCTGGGCTGCCGCCGGGGACATCGCTGCCGGGGTGACCGGCGAGTCACCCGCCTCCTTCCTGACCTGGGGGTTGCTGTTCTCGCAGCTGACCGCGCTCGCGCTCGGCACGCTCGTCGTCACCAGCGAGTACGGCACCGGCATGATCCGGGCCACCGTCGCCGCGGTGCCCCGCCGCGGGAGCGTGGTGCTGGCCAAGGCCGTCGTCCTCAGCGGTGTGCTCTTCGTCGCCGGCCTGGTCACCGCGGTGCTGGGCTACCTCGGTGGCAACGTGTTCCTCGACGCCGAGGGCGTCGGGGTGGCGCTCTCGGACGACGGGATGCTCCGGGCGCTGCTGGGCAACGGGCTGTACCTGGCCGGTCTCGGCCTCTTCGCCCTCGGCCTCGGACTGCTCATCCGGCACACTGCCGCGGCCCTCACCATCGGCATGGCGCTGGTCCTGGTGCTCGGGAACCTGGCCTACGTGCTGCCCGGCACGTGGGGGGAGTGGGTGGCCAAGCTGATGCCGGGCAACGCCGGCGGGACGGTGGCCCAGGCAGTGCCCTTCGAGGGCGCCGCACTCAGCCCCTGGACCGGGTTCGCGGTGTTCGCGGCCGAGACGGTCGTCGTGCTCGGCGCCGGCTACCTGGTCTTCCGCCACCGCGACGCCTGATGGAGGACCCCGCTGCCCCCCGCACCGGGGCCGTTCCAGCACGTCACCTCGCGGGGCCGACCAGCCCGGCGACGATCTCGGCCGACAGGGCGACCAGCGGCAGCCCGCCGCCGGGGTGGGCCGAACCGCCGACCAGGAAGAGGCCGGGCAGGGGGGAGGCGTTCGCCGGCCGGAGGAAGGCCGCCCGGGCGCCGTTGCTCGAGGTGCCGTAGATCGAGCCCCCCGGGCTGGCCGTCTCCCGCTCCAGGTCGGCCGGGGTGCGCACCACCCGCCAGCGGACCCGGTCCCGGACGTCCAGCCCCCGCCGCGCCATCGTCGCCAGCACCCGGTCCGCGTAGCCGTCGGCGACCCCGGGAGCGTTCCAGTCGACGCCGCCGCCGGGCTCGTGCCGCGGCGCGTTGACCAGCACGAACCACGACTCGCTCGCCGCATCGGGCCGGGTCGCCGGGTCGTCGGGGGCGCTGACGTAGACGGTCGGGTCCTCGACCGGTCGCTTGGGGCCGCCCCGGCCGAACAGCGCGTCGAACTCGGCGTCGTAGCGGTCGGGGAACAGGACCGTGTGGTGGGCCAGGCCCGGTGTCCGGCCGCGGAGCGCCAGCAGCAGGACGAAGCCGGAGAAGGACGGGTCCACCCGGCGCAGCGCGGCCCGCGCCCGGCGCACCGGCGCGCCGCGCGGCAGCAGCCGGCCGTAGAGGGCGGCGGCGTCGGCGTTGCAGACGACGACGTCGGCCGGCAGCCGGGCACCGTCGGCCAGCCGCACGCCGGCGGCGCGACCGCCGCTCACCAGCACCTCGGTCACCGCGGCACCGGTGCGGACGACGGCGCCGCACTCCACCGCCCGGTCGGCCACCGCCTCGGGGAGCCGGCGCAGCCCGCCGCGGACGTACCAGGAGCCGAAGGCCTGCTCGACCCACGGCACGGTCAGCAGCGCGGCGGGCGCCCGCCGCGGGTCCGAGCCGGAGTAGGTGGCGTAGCGGTCCAGCAGCACGCGCAGCCGCGGATCGGCCAGGTACCCGCGGCCGACCCCGCGCAGCGTCCGCCCGGGCGCGATGGTGCGCAGGTCGGCGGTCCGCCGGGCCAGCCGGGCCAGCGTCGCCGCGCCGGCCAGCGGCGAGCGGAGGAACGGCTGCTCGGTCGCCTGCCACATCGCCTCGGCCCGGGTCAGCAGCGCCGCCCACTGGGCGCCGCGGCCGGCCCCGAGGTCGTCGTCCAGCGCACCCGGGACCCGGTCGAGGTGGCCCGGCACCGAGGTCGTCGTCCCGTCGGCGAACCGGTAGGCGACGGCCGGGTCGAGCCGCTGCAGGTCCAGCACGTCGGCCAGCGGTGCCCCGGTCGCGGTGAAGAGGTCCTCGAGGACCTGGGGGAGGGTGATCAGGCTCGGGCCGGTGTCGAACCCGTGGCCGTCGCGGGCGTACCAGCCGAGCTTGCCCC
Source organism: Geodermatophilaceae bacterium URHA0031 (assembly GCA_000620205.1). GTDB lineage: Bacteria > Actinomycetota > Actinomycetes > Mycobacteriales > Geodermatophilaceae > Modestobacter. Next base: position 90,592 of record JHVP01000007.1, read on the forward strand.
CGACCTGCTGCGCCGCCTCGACCACGGTGACCCCGTGGCCGGCGGCGGCCAGCCGGGCGGCGGCCGCCAGCCCGCCCAGACCCGCCCCGACGACGACGACCCGGGCCATGCCGCCCACGGTAGCCACCGACCGCCGACCGGTGCGCGCAGCAGCTCAGTGCAGGTCGCGGCGGCTGAACAGGACGACGCCGGCGCCGACGACCGCCGCGGTGACCAGGCCCAGGAAGGCCGTGGCCTGACCGCTGGTCAGCAGGTACTCGACGGGCTGGTAGGCGCCCTGGGCGTCCATGCGGTCGTCGAGGTACAGCGTCAGACCGTCGGGGAGCACCAGCGCCGCGGCGTTGTTGGTCAGCAGCCACGGCTGCCAGGCCGGCCGGAGGGCGCGGACGGCGTTCTCCACGATGGCGACGTAGACGAACGCGACCCCGGTCGCCGCCCCGGTGTTCCGCAGCAGGTTCGTCAGCCCGAACCCGAGCAGCCCGGCGAACAGCGCCAGCAGCACCCCGCGACCCTGGGTGCCCAGCAGCTGCGACCAGAAGGCGTCGGGCAGGGTGGCGTCGTCACCGGCCACCGACTGCAGCAGGCCGGCGAGCCCCAGCCACAGGGCCTGCATCACCAGGCCCAGCAGGGCCGCGGCCACCGCCGTGACCAGCACCTTGGCGGCCATCACCCGCGGACGGCGGGTCTCCCAGAACAGCAGCGCCACCATCGACCGGGTGGACCACTCGGCCCCCACGAACGTCGCGCCCACCAGGAACGCCAGGGCGGCGGAGACCGCGGCCACCGACACCGCGCCGTCCGGCGCGTCCTCGGTGAGCGAGAAGGGCGGCGGCTGCAGGAACTGCCTCAGCGGGAACTGGTCGGCGGTGACCGGCGGCCCGCACCACTGCTCGGGGTCGACGTCGCTCGGCCGGGTGGGGTCGGCGAGGCACTGCTCGCGGCCCTGGTTGCTGAGCTGCACCTGCTCCTGCTGGTCCTGCCGGGCCTGGGCGAGCTGCTCGGGGCCGGCGGACCGGTAGTTCAGCAGGCAGAGCACCGTGACGACCACCCAGCCCACCAGCGCGACGACCAGCAGGACGCGGATGAAGCGGCGGGCCAGGAAGCGGTGCGTCTCGGCGCGGACCAGCCCGCCGAAGGGGCCGGCCGGCGCAGCCGGGGGCGGGGTCAGGACGGCGCTCACGCCGGGTCCGCCGTCAGCGCCAGGAACGCGCTCTCCAGGTCCGCGGCCACCGGTGTCAGCTCCTCCAGGTAGTGACCGTGCTCGGCGAGCAGCCGGGTGACCTCGCCGGGCGCGCGGACCGCGGAGACGAGCAGCGCGTCGTCGGCGGCGGTGACCCGGTACCCGGCGGCGGTGAGCACCGCGGCCGCCGCGGCGCGGTCGGGCACCCGCACCCGCACGTCGCCGGACGAGCGCCCGGCGAGCACCTCGCGCACCGGCCCGGAGGCGATGCACCGGCCACGGGCCATGATCGACACGGAGTCGGCGACCTGCTCGATCTCGGCCAGCAGGTGCGAGCTGAGCAGGACGGTCGTCGAGCCGTCGGAGCCCAGCCGCCGGATGAGCTCGCGCACGTCCTTGATGCCGGCCGGGTCCAGCCCGTTGCTCGGCTCGTCGAGGACCAGCAGCCGCGGGTGCTTGAGCAGCGCGGCGGCGATGCCCAGCCGCTGCTTCATGCCGAGGGAGTAGCCCTTGAACCGGTCGTCGGCGCGGTCGCGCAGGGCGACGACGTCGAGCACCTCGTCCACCCGGCCGCGGGGCACGCCGGCGGTCTCGGCGAGCAGCCGCAGGTTGCGCCGCCCGGAGAAGCCGGGGAAGAACAGCGGCGTCTCCACCAGCGCGCCGACGCTGCCGATCACCTCGGGCAGCCCGGCGGGCACCGGCCGGTCCAGCAGACGCACCTCGCCGGCGTCGGCCCGGACCAGCCCGAGCAGCACCCGGATCGTCGTCGTCTTGCCCGAGCCGTTGGGACCGAGGAAGCCGTGCACGCCACCGGACCCGACCACCAGGTGCAGGTCGTCCAGCGCCTTCTGCGGCGGCTTCCCCCGCCGGGCGTAGCTCTTGCTCACCGCGTGCAGCTCGACGGCCGGCACCAGGGCCTCCTCGGGGGTCAGCGGACGCTGCACGGTGGCACAGCCGGCGCCCAGGTGGAACCGCATCGGCACGCGTGTCCGGCCGGTGGCAGGCTGCCGGGATGGTCTCGCTGCCCGCCCTGGCCCGTCGCGGGGACGCCGCGACCCGCGAGCTGCTCTCCCGGGTGGCCCGCCGCGCCGGCTGGACGCCGACGGTGCTCGCCCACCCCGGCTACGGCAGCGGCGGCCGGGTGCGGGTGCTGGGCCGGGTGCTGCTCGCCCCGGCCGGGGCCCATCCGGAGGACTGCCGGGCGGTGCCCGGCTGGCAGCGGTTCCTCACCCTGGAGAGCGCCGCCGCGGACGTGGTCGTCGAGGTCGCCGGCACCCGCACGGTGGTGCGCAGCGACGACGACGGGCTGATCGACGCCACCCTGACGCTCGGCCTGCCCGACGTCGGGGCGCTGCCGGTGCGGCTGACCGCCGGGGAGCGCACCGCCGAGGCCGTGGTCCACCTCGCCTCGCCGGACGCCGCGCGCGGCGTCGTCTGCGACATCGACGACACCGTGCTGGTCACCGGCATCGCCACCCCGCTGCGCGCCGCCTGGCGCACCTTCGTGCAGCCGATGACCCGTCGGCAGGCGGTGCCCGGCATGGCCCGGCTGCTGCGCCAGCTGACCTCGGGCGCACCGCACGTGCCGGTCGTCTACCTCAGCAACGGGCCGTGGAACCTCGCCGGACCCCTCGGCCGGTTCCTGACCCGCAGCGGCTTCCCGCCCGGCGCGATGCTGCTCACCGACTGGGGCCCGACCCCCACCCGCTGGTTCCGCGACGGCCGCTCGCACAAGCGCAGCTCGCTGCAGCGGCTGGCGGCGGACCTGCCGGGGGTGCGCTGGACGCTGGTCGGGGACACCGGCGAGCACGACCCCGCGCTGTACGAGGAGTTCGCCCGCGCCCAGCCGGACCGGGTGCAGGCGGTGCTGCTGCGGGACACGACCGGAGGAGCGCCCCGGCAGGACCGGTTCGGGGACGTGCCCGTGGTCTACGGGGCGGACGGCGACGCCATCGCCGCCGCGCTGCCGACCGGGTCCTGAGCGAACAGCCCGGCCAACGCCGCGTCGGAGGCGGCCAGCCCCGTCCGGTCGGAGGTGCTGCTGGAGGCGACCAGCTCGGCCGCCCCGGTGCGCTCGACCAGCTCGGCGAGCCGGCTCTCCACCTGGGCGGCGGTGCCGGCGACAGCCCCGGCGGCGGTCCGCTCGACGTACTGCCGCTGCCGGGACGTCATGGGCTGCGCGCGGACCGCGGAGACCGGCTCCAGCGCCGGGAAGGCACCCTCCGTGCGCGCCCGCGCCATCGCCCAGGCCTCCGGCAGGAGGAGGTCGGCGGCCTCGGCGGCGGTGTCGGCGACCAGCACGTCGAGGCTGATCGCCACCCGCGGCTCCGGCTGCTGCGCCGAGGGCCGGAACGCCCGGCGGTACCCGGCGAGCGCGGCCAGCCCCGGCTCGGGGTCGCCGGCCACCCCGAGCAGCGGACCGCCGACCACCACCGGCAGGCCCAGCTCGGCCGCGACCTGCAGGCCGCGGCCGGTGGCCAGCACGAACAGCGGGACGGCGCCGGCGGGCTGCGGGTGCAGGGTGATCTCCGCCGTCCCGGTGAGGTACCCGCGCAGCTCGGCGAGGTCGGCGGCGAAGTCCCGCTCGGTCTCGCGCAGCGCCCGGCGCACCGGCGGCGTGAAGCCGGGGGAGCGGCCCAGCCCCAGGTCGACCCGGCCGGGGGCGAAGGCGCTCACGGTGGCGAACTGCTCGGCGACCACCAGCGGCTGGTGGTGCGGCAGCATCACGCCGGCCGAGCCCAGCCGGATCGTCGTCGTCCGCCCGGCGACCGCGGCGAGCAGCACCGCCGGCGCCGACCCGGCGATGCCGGGCACCCCGTGGTGCTCGGCGACCCAGAACCGGCTGAAGCCGAGCCGCTCGGCGTCGACCGCGCGCTGCAGGGTGCCGGTCAGCGCCCCGGTGTCGGACTCACCGACCCGGGTCCGCGCGCGGTCCAGGAGGGAGAGCTGCATCAGAACGCGTACCGGACCCGCAGCCAGGGCGCGTGCCGACCGATCAGCTCCTGCAGCCGGGTCACCCCGGCCCGCTTGACGTCGTTGCGGTACCGGACGTTGAGCTGGCCGTTCTGGCTGACCTTGCGCTGCTGCAGCTCCGGCCGCCAGAGCAGCTCCTCGGCCTGGGGGTGCCAGCCCAGGTTGACCTCGTGCAGCTGCTCGTTGTGGGTCAGCATGATCACCTCTGCCGCGGCCTGGGCCTTGGAGACGTCGTCGAGCTCGTCGTCCAGCTGCTGCAGCAACGCCGTCCAGTCGGCCTCCCACCCGTCGCGCAGCACGACGGGGGAGAGGTTGAGGTGCACCTCGTACCCGGCTCCGACGAAGTCGTCGACCGCGGCGATCCGCTCGGCCACCCGGCTGGTGCGCACGTCCAGCACCCGGGCGTCGGCGTCGGGCATCAGCGAGAACCGGACCCGGGTGCGGCCCTCGGGGTCCAGGTCCAGCAGGTCGCGGTTGACGTACTTCGTCGCGAACGAGGCCTTCGCCGTCGGCAGCTCCCGGAAGGTGGCGACCAGGTCGGCGACGTTGTCGCTGACCAGCGCGTCGACCGAGCAGTCGCTGTTCTCGCCGATGTCGTAGACCCAGCTGACCGGGTCGGACTCGTCGGCGGCGGCCTTGACGCCCTGCCGGGCCACGTGCCGGCGCAGGTAGCCGGTGATCTGGTCGATGTTGGTGAAGACGGTGATCGGGTTGGCGTAGCCCTTGCGCCGCGGCACGTAGCAGTAGGCGCAGGCCATGGCGCACCCGTTGGCGGTCGAGGGCGCGATCCAGTTGGCCGACCGGTCGTTGGGGCGGGCCGACAGCGACTTCTTGACCCCCAGCACGAGGGTCTCGGTCTTGATCCGCACCCAGCGGTCGACGTTGCCCTCGTTGCCGTGCAGGTCGGGGATCTGCCAGTGCGAGGGCACCTCGACCAGCTCGGCCCCCGGGAACCGGGCCAGCACCTGCCGGCCGCGCGGCGAGTCGGCGGCGGCCGGCTCGGCGTAGACGGTGCGCACCTGCAGCAGCCGGCTCGCCACCGGGGTCTCGGCGGGCACGACGTCGTCGAAGAGGGTCAGCGCGTCCGTCACGACGGGTGCAGCGCCGCCCGGACCTGCACTGTTCCACCGCGGCGGCGTGGCGGGGGCCTCACGCCCACGGGTCGGTGATCTCGCGCAGCCGGGTCAGCGCCGCACGCAGGGTGGCCATCGTCTCCTCGCCCAGGTGGGCGGTCCACTCCGCCTCGACCGCGGCGACGACCGGCGCCGCCAGGGCGGCCGCCTCCAGCCCGCGGCGGGCCGGCCGGATGAGCCGCGCCCGGCCGTCGCGGGGGTCGGGCACGCGCTCGACGTAGCCGCGCGCCTCGAGCTGGTCGACCAGGGACCCGGCGCTCTGCTTGGTCACCTGCGCCTGGGCGGCCAGGTCGGTCAGCCGGCTGCCCCCGGGGGCGACCCGCTGCAGCAACCGGGCCTGGGCGAGGGTGACCTCGTGGCCGGCCTCGGCCAGGACGGCGAGCACCCGGGTCTCCATGGCCCGGTACGGGTAGAAGAGCAGCAGCCCGGTGTTCTGCGCGGGTTCGTCCATCGGACCCCCTTGCGGAGCAGCGGTGCGGCGAGGATGGTCAGGGAACCTTACTATTCCTCGGGCGGGAGGCCGCCATGGACTCCGACGAACTGTGGGCGACGGTCGACGCGCAGCGGGCGAGCCTGGCCGACCTGCTCGCCGGGCTGACGCCGGAGGAGTGGGCGACCCCCTCCTGGTGCGCCGGCTGGCGGGTGCGGGACGTGGCGGCCCACCTCGCCCTGGCCCAGGTGCCGCTGGCCGTCGCGCTCCCGGCGCTGCTCCGGGCGCGGGGCAGCTTCGACCGGATGGTGCACGACACCGCCGTCGCCCGCGCTGCGGCACCGCCGGAGGACCTGGTGGCGGCGATCCGGGCCATGGTCGGGTCGCGGCGCCACGTGGCCGTGGTGACGGAGGTGGAGCCACTGCTGGACGTGCTCGTGCACGGTCAGGACATCGCCCGCCCGCTGGGCCTCGACCGGCCGGTGCCGCCGCGAGCCGCGGCGACCGCGGCCACCCGGGCCTGGCGGATGGGGTGGCCGTTCTGGGCCCGGCGCCGGCTGCGCGGCACCTCGCTCGCGGCCACCGACTCGGGCTGGCGGGTGGGTTCCGGGCCGCTGGTGTGCGGCACCACCGGCGACCTGCTGCTCCTGGTGACCGGTCGTCGTCAGGTGCTGCCGCAGCTGTCCGGCCCGGGGGTCGCCGTGCTCGCCGGGGCGCGCGCCTGATCGAGGACCCCGCAGGCTCGGGGCGGACCTCGGGACGGCGCCGTTCCCGCACGTCACCTGGCCCCCTAGGCTCGCAGCGCTCCGCCGTCCCGACCCCGGAGGTCCTCTCGTGCTGGCCAGCATCGGATACGCCGTCGCCTACACCGGCGTCGGCATCCTGCTCCTCATGGCGGGCGCCTTCGCGCTCGACCTGCTCACCCCCGGCCACCTGGCCCGGCACATCTACGAGGAGCGGTCGGTCAACGCCGCGATCGCCCTCGCGGCCGGGTTCCTCGGGCAGGGAGCGATCGCCTTCACCAGCATCTGGACCAATGCCACCAGCGGCTTCGGGACGGCGCTGAGCTACACCGTCGCCTTCGGGGTGCTGGGCGTGGGCCTGCAGGTCGTCGCGTTCGTGGTGCTGGACCTGCTCACCCCGGGCAAGCTCGGCGACACGCTCATGCAGGTGCCCTTCCACCCGGCCAGCCTGGTGACCGCCGCCTCGACGCTGGCCGTCTCGGCGATCATCGTCGCCTCGATCTGGCCCTGACGATGAGCCGGGTCAACGACGTGGGCGGGATGTCCGGCTTCCCGGCGGTCATCGAGGAGCCGGACGAGCCGCCGTTCCACTCCGACTGGGAGGCGCACGTCTTCGCGCTCAACGGCGCGCTGATCAGGCGGGGGGTCTACAACCTGGACGAGTTCCGGGACGCCCAGGAGCGCCTGCCGGTGCAGGAGTACCTGGCGGCTTCCTACTACGAACGCTGGTTCGCCGCGATCACCACACTGCTCCGGGAGAAGGGCGTGGTCGCGGGGGAGGAGCTCGAGCTCCCCGATGAGCACTGACCGCTTCGCGCCCGGGGTGCGGGTGCGCACCCGGACCACCGACCCGGCCGGGCACACCCGGCTGCCCCGGTACGCCCGCGGCGCGGTCGGCGTGCTGGTCGAGCAGGCCGGGCGGCACCCGCTGGCCGACGACCGCGCCCGCGGCGTGCCGGCCGACCCGCAGCCGGTCTGGCACGTGCGGTTCGCTGCCGCGGACCTGTTCGGCGCCGGCGACCACACGGTGACCGTCGAGCTGTGGCAGGAGTACCTCACCCCGATCGAGGAGGCGCCATGAGCGACGACCACGGCAGTTCCGTGATCTCCGCGCAGGTCCGGCACGTCGAGTCGCTGCTGGAGTCCCGCGGCCTGCTGGACGCCGGCGAGATCGACACCCGGATCGACGAGTTCCTGGCCGGGGGCAGCCCGGCCAACGGCGCACGGATCGTCGCCCGGGCGTGGGTCGACCCCGGCTTCGCCGAGCGGCTGCTGGCCGATGCGAACAGCGCCATCCGCGAGGTCGGGCTGTCGATGGCCGGAGGGCTGCAGGAACAGCGGCTCAAGGTCGTGGCCAACACCGAGGGCGAGCACAACGTCGTCGTCTGCACGTTGTGCTCGTGCTACCCGATCGCGCTGCTCGGGCCCTCGCCCAGCTGGTACAAGAGCGAGGCCTACCGCTCCCGGGTGGTCCGGGACCCGCGCGGCGTGCTCGCCGAGTTCGGGCTCGAGCTGCCCGCCGGCACCTCGATCGCGGTGTGGGACGCCAGCGCGGAGTCGCGGTACATGGTGCTGCCCCGCCGTCCCGACGGCACCGAGGGGCTGGCCGAGGACGAGCTGGCCGCACGGGTCACCCGCAAGGGCCTGATCGGCACCGCCGCCGTCTGAGCGCGGACCCCCGGCAGCTCAGCGCAGTGCCCCGGTCAGCCACCCGAGCCAGGCCAGCGCGCCGAGCCCGAGCAGCGCGTCCAGCGTCCGGCCGCGCCAGGACCGGGGGAGCAGCGCGGTCAGCCCGACCACCGACACGAGCTCCGCGCTGACCAGCACGGTGCCGAGCAGGTCGGTCGGCTCCAGCCGCACCGGTGTCGGCACGCCCAGCGCGACCGGCCCGCTGACGTCGACCGCCGCACCGGCGGAGTGGTCGTGCCCACCGGTCGGTGCCGGGGCGGCGGTGATCCCGGCCAGCAGGTCGGTCGTGTGCAGGACCAGGTAGAGGCAGACGACCAGCACGCTCCCGGCCAGCGCGGCCACCAGGGGCGCCGTCCCCGGGGCGTTGCCGAGCCACGGGCCCACGAGCAGCCACAGGCCGAGGCCGAGCTGCGCGTACGCGCCGGCCAGCGAGAGGCCGACCACGAGGTCGTTCGCCACCAGGTGCTCGGCGGTCACGGCGACGTGCAGCCCCCCGGCGCCCAGCAACCCGGCGACGGCCACCCACCGCCACGGCGCGGACGTCCGGTCGGGGACGGCGGACGCGGCGACGGCGTTCACCCGGGGCCGCCGAGCGGTGTCTCCGGTCCGGAGCGGGGCGGGGCGGCGTGGATGGGGTCGCACTCGGCGTCCTGCTGCCCCACCTGGTACTGGATCATCATGTCGTGGTCCTCGTGGGCCACGTTGTGGCAGTGGATCATGTACCGCCCGTGCTCGGGGCCGAACTGGACGAGCAGCCGGACCACCTCGCCCTGACCGACGTACACGGTGTCCTTGGGGCCCAGCTCCTGGGCCGTTGGCGGAGCGCCGTTGCGGCTGAGCACCTGGAAGTCGACCAGGTGGGTGTGCAGCGGGTGCGACCAGCCCCGGGAGCGGTTCTCCACCTCCCAGATCTCCACGTCACCCACCGCCGGGTCGGCGAAGACCCGGGTGAACCCGCTCGCCACGACGTCGTCCCACGTCTCGCCGTTGATGGTCCACAGCCCCCGGGTCCGGTCCAGCCGGAGGGTCCGGGTGACCCGGGCCGCGGCCGGGTCCACCGCCATCGCAGCGGGGCTCCCCAGGACGGCCGGCACCTCGTTGCCCTCCGTGCTCGTCGCCGGACCGGTCACCTCGAACTGCATCACCTGGTCGGTGCCCGCACCGCCGGGTATGCCGGGCACCCCGGAGTTCCGCAGCTGGACCGTCGCGCCGGCGCTGAGCGAGGTGAAGTCCACGACGACCTCGTACCGCTCCGCCATGCCGACCCGCAGCCGGACCACCGACTGCGGCGCGGCCATCAGCCCGCCGTCGGTCGCGATGACCTGCATCGGCTGCCCGGTGCTGAGCTCGAGCGTGTACGCCCGGGACACCGAGGCGTTCAGCACCCGGAACCGGTACCTGCGCTGCTCGACCGGCAGGGTCGGCCACGGGCGGCCGTTGACCAGCACGACGTCGCCGAACACCCCGCTGTGGCCGTGGTCGTCCCAGAGCAGGGAGCCGTCCGCGGCGAACGAGACGTCGCTGAGGATCAGCGGCAGGTCGTAGCGGCCCCTGGGGATCGGCAGCGACTCCTCCTGCGGATCGGACAGCTGGTACTGGGCGGCCAGGCCCATGTACACGTTCTCCGCGGTGTGGTGCACGCCGTGGTCGTGGTACCAGAGCGTCCGGGCGGCGCCGCTGTTCGGGTACTCGTAGTCCTTCCACTCCCCGGGCTGCGAGACGTCGCTGGCGTAGCCGTCGAACTGCGGCCTGGCCGGCATGCCGTGCAGGTGGGTCGACGTCCACGGCACGTAGCCCAGCGTGGGGTGGGTGGCGGGCAGCTGGTTGACCTGGCGGACCACCGTCCGCCGGCCCTGGCGGGCCGTGATCGTCGGACCGGGGACCATCCCGTTGTAGCCCCACAGCGGTGTGGGGACGCCGGGCAGGACCTCCCCGACGAAGGGCGTCTGGGTGATCCGGTAGTAGTCGGTGGTCGCGTCGCTCACGGTCGGCCGCAGCACCGGTGGGGCGGCGAACGGGACGGTGTAGGGCGGGGGCAGCGAGCTGGCGGCCAGGCGCGAGCCGCTCCCCGGGGCGGGGTCACGGTGCCGGGGGAGGGCCACCGCGGCGGCACCGAGCAGCGACACCTTGAGCAGGTCACGTCGGCTGAGGGCGGGGGTGTCCATCCGAACGCGTCAGGTGGCGGGCCGGCGGGGGACCAGGGCGCAACTGCCGGGAGGACCGGGGCGGGCGAGGCCCCGGCGCGCGTCCGGAGCGGTGGACGGGTGATCGACGAGCGCGTGCCACACGGGAGCCCCCTGCACGGGGCCTTCCGGGACCCCTGGTCTTTCGGTGCACAGAGTGTGCTCCTCCGCGTCCCCGGCCACCGGCGCGCGTAGCGTTTCCGGGATGCGGGAACCGGTGCCCGGCCGGACCCCCATCGAGCGCCGTGACCGGGCGTGGTCGGCGGTTCGCGCGGCGGGGTCCGATCGGCCCGGCAGCCGGGACGGTCAGCCGTGGGCGGCGAGGACCTGCTCGTAGACCTGCACGGTGGCCTGGGCGATCGCCGGCCAGCCGAACTCGGCGAGCACCCGCTCCCGCCCGGCCACGCCCATCGCGGCCGCCCGGGCGGGGTCGGCCAGCAGCTCGGCCATCCGCGCGGCCAGGCCGGCGGCGAAGTCGGCCGGCCGGTCGGCGTCGTAGTGCACCAGCAGCCCGGTCCGGCCGTCGTCGACGACCTCCGGGATGCCACCGACGTCGCTGGCCACCACGGCCGTGCCGCAGGCCGCCGCCTCCAGGTTCACGATGCCGAGCGGCTCGTAGACCGACGGGACGACGAAGACCGTGGCGCCGGTGATCAGCGGGACCAGCTGCTCCCGGGGCACCATCTGCTCGATCCACACGATCCCGGACCGCCGGGTCTGCAGCTCGGCCACCGCGTCGGCGACCTGCGCGCGCTCCTCCGGGGTGTCCGCGGCGCCGGCGCACAGCACCAGGCCGGCGTCAGCGGGCAGCTGCTCGGCCGCGGCCAGCAGGTGCATCAGGCCCTTCTGCCGGGTGATCCGGCCGACGAAGAGGGCGTAGGGGCGGTCCGGGTCGACCCCCAGCGAGCGGACGACCTCGGGTGCCTCGACCGGGCGGTAGGCCTCGGCGTCCACGCCGTTGCCCACCACGAGCACCTTCTCCGGGTCCAGATCGGGGTAGACCTCCAGCACGTCGGCCCGCATGCCGCGGCTGACCGCGATCACGGCGTCGGCGTGCAGGTAGGCGGTCCGCTCGATCCACGACGACAGCCGGTAGCCGCCGCCGAGCTGGTCGGCCTTCCAGGGCCGGCGCGGCTCCAGCGAGTGCGCGGTGACCACGTGCGGCACGCCGTGCACCAGCTTCGCGAGCTGCCCGGCGTGGTTGGCGTACCAGGTGTGCGAGTGCGCCAGGTCGACGCCACCGAGCGCCGCGGCGATCTCCACGTCCACCCCGACCGCCTGCAGCGCCCCGTTGGCCGCCTGCAGCCCTGGGGGCACGCCGTACCCGGTTGCGTCGGGGCGCGGGCCACCGAAGGCGTGGACCTCGATGTCCGGTCCACGTTCCAGTCCGCGCAGCGCGGCGACGAGGTGCTCGACGTGCACCCCCGCCCCTCCGTAGACGTCCGGCGGCCATTCCCTGGTGATCACTCCGACGCGCACAGCGTCACCCTAGGTGGTGAACGGGGCCGCAGAGGGGGCGAACGGGCACCGCAGCCGATACGTTGCCCCCATGCGTGGCGGCCCCCGAGTTCTCGGCATCGTGTTGGCAGGTGGAGCGGGCAAACGGCTCGCCCCGCTCAGCGAGGACCGGGCGAAGCCCGCAGTGCCCTTCGGCGGCAACTACCGGCTCATCGACTTCGTGCTGTCCAACCTGGTGAACGCCGACATCCGCCGGATCGCGGTGCTCACCCAGTACAAGAGCCACTCGCTGGACCGGCACATCACCACGGTGTGGCGGATGTCGACCCTGCTGGGCAGCTACATCACCCCGGTGCCGGCGCAGCAGCGCCTCGGCCCGCGCTGGTACACCGGCAGCGCCGACGCGATCTACCAGAGCCTCAACCTCATCTACGACGACCGGCCGGAGATCGTCGTCGTCTTCGGTGCCGACCACGTGTACCGGATGGACCCGGCGCAGATGATCGAGCAGCACCTGGCCACCGGCGCCGGCGTCACCGTCGCCGGCCTGCGGGTGCCCCGCAAGGACGCCTCCGAGTTCGGCGTCATCGACTCGGACGAGAACGGCAAGGTCCTCCAGTTCCTGGAGAAGCCGGCCGACCCGCCGGGCCTGCCGGACAACCCCGACGAGACCTTCGCCTCGATGGGCAACTACGTGTTCACGACCGAGGCGCTGCTCGAGGCGCTGCGGGTCGACGCGGCCGACGAGTCCTCGGTGCACGACATGGGCGGTTCGATCATGCCGATGATGGCCGGGACCGGTGACGCCTACGTCTACGACTTCAGCAACAACCAGGTGCCCGGCGAGACCGAGCGCGACCACGGCTACTGGCGCGACGTGGGGACCCTCGACGCCTACTACGACGCGCACATGGACCTGGTCTCGGTCAGCCCGATCTTCAACCTCTACAACGACCGCTGGCCCATCTACACCCTGCCGCCCATGCTGCCGCCGGCGAAGTTCGTGCTCGGTGGCCGGGCCGAGGAGTCGATGGTCAGCGCCGGGGTGATCATCGACGGCGGCTCGGTGCACGGCTCGGTGGTCTCGCCGAACGTGCGCCTGGAGCGCGGTTCCCGGGTCGAGGGCAGCGTCCTGATGGACGGCGTCCACATCGGCGAGGGCGCGATCGTGCGCCGGGCGATCCTGGACAAGAACGTCGTCGTCCCGCCGGGTGCGCACATCGGCGTCGACCTCGAGCGCGACCGGGAGCGGTACCAGGTCAGCGCCGGCGGCGTGACGGTCCTCGGCAAGGGCGCCCGCGCGATGTGAGCGGCGGCGTCGCCGCACCCTTGATCGTCACGCTGCTGCTCGACGAGGCGGCGCAGGAGCGGTTCGACCGGTTGCGCGCGGCGCACTTCCCGCCGGCCCGCAACCACCTGGCCGCGCACGTGACGCTGTTCCACGCGCTCCCCGGCGAGCTGTTGGCCGAGGTCCGGGACGCGCTGCGGGCGGCGGCCGACCGGCCGGCGTTCCCGGTGACCGTCACCGGGGTGCGCTTCCTCGGCCGCGGGGTGGCGCTGGACCTGACCGCCCCGGAGCTCACGGCGCTGCGGGCGTCGGTGGCCGCGGTCTTCGCGCCCCACCTCACGGCGCAGGACCGGCAGTGGTCGAGGCCCCACGTCACCGTGCAGAACAAGGTCGAGCCGACCGTCGCCCGGGCACTGCACGCCGACCTCTCCGCGGCGTTCGTCGCGGAGACGGTCACCGCCCGGGGGCTCGGACTGTGGCACTACCGGGGCGGGCCCTGGGACCCCGACGCGGAGTTCCCCTTCCGCTGACGTGGGCGGGCGAGCGCCGTGCCGCAGCCTGCCTGGTGGTCGGTTCGACCCACCCGGCTGCGGACCGTTGAACGCCTACGGCCCGGAACGGTGTCGGTTCTGGGCCGCCGGGGTTCAGCGGCTCTCGGTGGCGTACCGGCTGCGCAGTTCCGCGAGCAGCTCCGCAGTCGGCTCCGAGCCTGCCGCCACCGCCGCGTGGACGTCGCGGAAGTACTGCTCGTAGCCGGGCGGCGTGTAGAGGCACAGCGCGGTCACCGGGACGTCGGGACTCTCGTTGCGGTAGCCGTGCACCGACCCCCGGGGCGCGGCCACGAGGTCGTCCGGGTCGAGCTGCACCGGGCCGTGGTCGGTGTCCACGGTCAGCCGGCCGCCGAGCACGTAGAAGTACTCGTCGTGGCCGTGGTGGACGTGCGGGCGCGCGCCGACCGTGCCCGGTGCGAGCTGGAAGCGCTCCAGCCCCAGCCGCCCGCCGGTCAGCTTGAAAAGGTGCCGGACCCCCGCGACGTCGACCAGCTCGCCGTCGGCGGCCCGCACCACCGCCGCGGGAGCCGGGTCCGCCGTCACGCGCGCCTGGTGGCGACCAGCAGGCCCGCGCCGATCGGCAGCACGGCGCAGGTGAGCCCCTCGTCCTCGCGGACGGTGCGGGCGACCTCCCGCCAGGCCACGCTCTGCGGGTCCCGGGACGACCGGTCGGCGACCCCGCCGTCGGCCAGCAGGCCGTGGCAGACCAGGGAGCCGCCGGGGCGGATCAGGTCGAGCAGCCCGGCCAGGTGGGCCGAGTACTCCAGCGGCGGGCCGTCGCAGAAGACCAGGTCGTAGGCGGTGGGGGACAGCCGCGGCAGCACCTCGCCCGGGGTGCCGAAGATCAACCGGGTGCGGCCGGACGCGATGCCGGCCTCGCCGAACGCCCGCCGGGCGGCACGCAGCTCCGCCGGGTCACCGTCCAGGGCGGTGAGGACGCCGTCGCTGCGCATGCCCTGCAGCAGCCACAGCCCGGCCACGCCACCACCGCTGCCGATGGACACCACCGAGCGGGCGCTGCCGCTCGCGGCCAGCACGGCCAGCGTCGCACCGACCGCCGGCTCCACCGGTGGGGGCGTGCCGAAGGCGGTGGCCGAGGCGAGCGCACGGTGCCGGGCCGCCAACTGCTCGGGGGTCTCGGCCGCGAAGCTGTCGGCGTAGGCGGCTGCGCCGGTCGGGGACCCTGAGGAGGGCGGTCCGGCGGGGCTGGTCACCGGGCGAGGGTAGTGGCGGGAGGGAGGCCGCCGCCCGAGCGGGTGCCCGGTCGGCGGCTCCGCCTGGGAACTCCCTGTGGGTCCTCGTCGGCGGGAACACCGCCGCCGTCCCCACCCGTTGGACCGGACGTGCGTCTGTCGCGTACCACCAGCCAGCGTCCTGCCCAGCGGACCACCCCCGACGGGGAGGTGTCGTCCCCGGCGGCCGTCTGCGATCCTGGGACGGTGACCGGACCCCGTGCGACCGCACCCGCCGGTCCCGAGCCGGTCGCGGCTGCGGTGGAGGGCTGGGTGGCCCCGACCTGGGAGCAGGTCGTGCGGGACCACTCGGCGCGGGTGTACCGGCTGGCGTACCGGCTCTCGGGCAACCAGCAGGACGCCGAGGACCTCACCCAGGAGACGTTCGTGCGGGTGTTCCGGTCGCTGGCGGACTTCTCGCCGGGCACGTTCGAGGGCTGGCTGCACCGGATCACCACGAACCTGTTCCTGGACATGGTGCGGCGCCGGCAGCGGATCCGGTTCGACGCGCTGCCCGAGGACACCGAGCGGTTGCCGGGGGCCGCGCCGTCCCCGGAGCAGGTGTACGCCGACACGCACCTGGACCCGCAGGTGCAGGCGGCGTTGGACGCGTTGTCGCCGGAGTTCCGGGTGGCGGTGGTGTTGTGCGACATCGAGGGGCTGACGTACGAGGAGATCTCGGCGACGTTGGGGATCAAGCTGGGCACGGTGCGCAGCCGGATCCACCGTGGCCGGGTGCAGCTGCGCGAGGCGCTGGCCCACCTCGCCCCCGGCCGCCCGCCGCTGACCGAGGCGGGCGCGACCTCATGAGCATCCCGGAGAGCCACCTCGCCCAGGAGGCGATCGCCGCGCTCGTCGACGGCGAGCTCTCCGGCGGCGCCGCGGGCCGGGCCGCCCGGCACCTCGGTGGCTGCGCGCAGTGCCGGATGGCGGTCGCCGCGCAGCGCGAGGCCAAGGCCGCCCTGCAGCAGGACGAGGACGTCGCCGTCCCCGGTGACCTGCTGTCCCGGCTGAAGGCCATCCCGTTCACCGCTGACGTCCCCGGCGGCGGAGGGCTCGGCGGGCTCAGCGCCGGCGCCGAGGGTCTGACGCTGGACGGCGCGGGCGGTGCCTGGGCGATCCCGCTCGCGCCGGCCCGGCCGCAGCGCCCCACGGACACCGGCAGCCGCTGGCTGCGCCGGGGCATGACCGGCGCGCTGGCCGGGATCGGCCTGGGCGTCGCCGTCCTGGCCGTGACGCTGCCCGCTGCCGACGTCCCGACCGACGACGGCCCGGCCGGTGGGGCCGTGGCCGGCGCGGTCCGCAGCACCGACTCCGCCGAGCGCACCGACATCGTCCCGCCCGTGGCCCGGACCCTCACCGTGGGTTCGACCACCCCGCTGCCCAACGGCGGGACGCCCTGAGCGAGACCCCCGGCACCGGGCCGTCCTCGACCGGTCCGCCGGTCGAGCCGGTCGACGACCGCCGGGACGCGGTCGACGACGCGACCGCCTTCGCCCGCCCGGCGGGCACCACCGGGGCGTTCGCACCGGCCGAGGGACGGCTGCAGCCCAGCGCGCCGACACCGCCGCCGACACCCCCGGCGCAGCAGGCTGCCTTCGGCCGGCCCCGGGACGTGGCCGGCTCCTTCGGCGCCGACCGGCCCAGCGCACCGCCCCGTCCGGTGCCCCCGCCACCGCCGGAGGCCGTGCTGCGTGCCTTCGCCCCGCGGGACGGTGCCCGCGGGCTCGGTGAGCCGCCCGGCGGACGGCAGACCGCCCGCCGGACGGCGGCCGCCCCGTTCTGGAAGGCCGACGCGACCAGCGATCCCTGGCGCGACCCCTACGCGCCGGCCGGCCTCGGTGCACCCGCCGAGTACCCGGCGGAGCCGGAGACCGGCGACGGCCCGGTCGTCGTGGACGCGCAGGGGCGGAAGAAGCTCCGGCTGCGCGACGTCTCGGTGCGCCTCGTGGTCCTGGCCCTGCTGAGCCTGCTGCTGGTGGGTGTCGTCGGTGGCACCACCGCCTGGTGGCTCGGGCGGACCGCCGACGAGGAGCCGTTGCTCGCCCCGGGCACCCAGCTGTCCTCGGTGTCGCCGGGGGTCAGCCGCGAGCCCGGCTCGGTCGCCGACATCGCCGGCCGGGTCACCCCCGCGGTGGTCTCGATCGAGGTCACCCTGACCAACGCGGGCGCCACCGGCTCCGGGGTCGTGGTGGACGCCGAGGGCGGCTACATCGTCACCAACAACCACGTCGTCTCCGGGGCCGCGGACGCCGAGGACGCCTCGATCCGCGCGGTGTTCAGCGACGGCAGCGGCTCCGCGGCGGAGATCGTCGGCCGCGACCCGGCCAGCGACATCGCCGTCCTCAAGGTCGACAAGCCGGGGCTCGCCGAGGCGACGCTGGGGGAGTCCGAGGACCTGGTGGTCGGCGACCCGGTCGTGGCCATCGGCTCGCCGCTGGGCCTGGCCGGCACGGTCACCAGCGGCATCGTCAGCGCGCTGGACCGGCCGGTGCGGCTCTCCGGTGAGGGCAGCGACACCAACGCGGTGATCAGCGCGGTGCAGACCGACGCCCCGATCAACCCGGGCAACTCCGGCGGCGCGCTGGTCGACGGCACCGGCGCGGTGATCGGCATCAACACCGCCATCGCCTCGGTCGGCGGCAGCAGCACGACCGGCGGCTCGATCGGGCTCGGCTTCGCCATCCCGATCGACACGGTCCGCGACATCGCCGAGCAGCTCATCTCGACCGGCACCGCGGTGCACGCCTCGCTGGGCGTCAACGCCCGGACCGTCACCGACGGCACCCGGGACGGCGCGCTGGTGCTCAACGTCGAGCCCGACAGTCCGGCCGCGGACGCCGGCGTGCAGGAGCAGGACGTGGTCATCGCCGTCGACGGTGCGCCGGTCGCCAGCTCCGAGGAGCTCGTGGTCGCGGTCGACGCCCACGAACCGGGCGACACCATCACGCTGGAGCTCGTCCGCAACGGCGCCTCCCGCGAGGTCACGGCCACCCTCGCCACCGCCTGAGGGAGGACCCCGTCCTCCCCACCCCTCGCAGGCTCGGGGCGGTGCCCTGGACGGGGCCGGGGCACCTACGCTCGACGTGGCAGCAGCAACGGGGAAGGGAGGAACGGTGTTCGACTCGATCGGCTGGGGCGAGATCGTCGTCCTCGCGCTGGCCGCGCTGTTCATCTTCGGCCCCGAGCGGCTGCCCACCCTGGCCAAGGACGCGGCCGCCGGGCTGAAGAAGGTCCGCGCGGCGATCACCGGCGTGCGCGGCCAGCTGCACGACTCCCTGGGTGACGACTTCGACCACCTGCGCGACGTGGACCTGCGGCAGTACCACCCGAAGACGTTCATCCGGCAGCAGCTGCTGGCCGACGACGACGCCCCGGTCCGGCGGGGCAGTGCGTCCGGGACGACCGGTGCGACGGCGGCCACCGCCGCCGGTCGGGTCCGCCCGTCCGAGCGGACCCGGGCCCGGGACTCCGCGACACCCCCGCCCTTCGACGCCGACGCCACCTGAGGACGACAGCCGGCCCGCCCACCCGCGGCTCGAGCCGGACGGGGAGGGGTGGAGCCGCGTGCGCCCGCGGCTCAACCCGTCCGGGCGCGGCTCCACGTGACCAGGCGCAGACGACGACGGCCGGTCACCCCGCGGGGTGACCGGCCGTCGTGCGTTCGGGGACTACCGGCGGACCGGGGTGAGCCCCAGCGACATGCCCGACAGCCCGCGCTGGCGGACGGCGAGGGAGTCCGCGATCGCGGCCAGCGCCTGGGCGGCCGGCGCCTCGGGCTCCGCCAGCACGATCGGCGCACCCGCGTCGCCGGCCTCGCGCAGCCGGGTGTCCAGCGGGATCTGACCGAGCAGCGGCACCCGGGCACCCAGGGTCTTGGTCAGCGCGTCGGAGACGGCCTGGCCGCCACCGGAGCCGAAGACCTCCATCCGCTGGCCGTCGGGCAGCTCCAGCCAGGACATGTTCTCCACGACCCCGACGACCTGCTGGTGGGTCTGCGTGGCGATCGCGCCGGCCCGCTCGGCCACCTCGGCGGCGGCGAGCTGCGGCGTCGTCACCACCAGGATCTCGGCGTTGGGCACCAGCTGGGCCACCGAGATCGCGACGTCACCGGTGCCCGGCGGGAGGTCCATCAGCAGGACGTCGAGGTCGCCCCACCAGACGTCGGCGAGGAACTGCTGCAGCGCGCGGTGCAGCATCGGGCCACGCCAGACCACCGGCGTGTTGCCCGGGGTGAACATGCCGATCGAGATGACCTTCACGCCGTAGGACTGCGGCGGCATGATCATGTTGTCGACCTGGGTCGGCTTGTCGTCGACACCGAGCATCCGGGGCACCGAGTGGCCGTAGATGTCGGCGTCCACGACGCCGACCGACAGGCCCTTGCGGGCCATCGCGGCGGCCAGGTTGACCGTGACGCTGGACTTGCCGACGCCGCCCTTGCCGGAGGCGACCGCGTACACGCGGGTCAGCGAGCCGGGCTGGGCGAACGGGATGACCGGCTCGGCCGCGTCCGTGCCGCGGACGGTCTTGCGCAGCTCGGTGCGCTGCTCGTCGCTCATCACGTCCAGGCCGACCTGGACGCTGGTCACGCCGGGGACGGCGCCCACGGCCTGGGTGACGCGGTTGGTGATCGTCTCGCGCATGGGGCAGCCGGCGACGGTCAGGTAGACCTCGATGCGCACCGCGCCCGGGTCGCCGCCGACGCCGATCTGCACGTCCTTGACCATGCCCAGCTCGGGCAGCGGGCGGTTGATCTCCGGGTCCTGGACGGTCGCCAGCGCCGCGTTCACGGCGTCGAGGGCCGGCGAACCGGTCAACGTGTCGGTCATGGGCGGATGTGTCTCCTTCGACGGGGAGCCTGCGCGCACCTGCTCGTGACCAGCGCGCGGGCGTGCTGCCACTGTACGGCGGCTGGGCGGGGTGCCTGCCCGGCCATGGGTGTGACGCCCGGAACTGCCCGGGCCCCGGCGGTCGGGGTCGGTGGTCGGGGTCGGCGGCGACCCGGGTCGGCGGATCACTAGGGTCCCCGGGGTGCCCCGGTCCGCCCGTTCCGCCACGCTCCGGGACGCCGTCGGGCTGGGCGTGGCCGTCGGCCTGTACGGGGTCGCCTTCGGGGCGGCCGCGGTGGGCGCCGGGCTGGACCCGTGGCAGGCACTGGCGATGTCGCTGCTGATGTTCACCGGCGCCTCCCAGTTCGCGCTGGTCGGCGTGCTCGGCGCCGGCGGCGGAGCGCTCGCCGCGATCGGCAGCGCCCTGCTGCTGGGCACCCGCAACACCGTCTACGGCGTCCGGCTCGCCCCGATGCTGGCCCCGCGCGGGCGGCTGCGCCGGGCGGGGGCGGCGCACTGGGTGATCGACGAGACGACCGCGATGGCGGTCGCCGCCCCCGACCGCGAGCTGGGCCGGCTCGCCTTCTGGGTCACCGGCGCCACCATCTACCTGGGCTGGAACGCCACCACGCTGGTCGGCGCGCTCGGGGCCGGCGCGCTGGGGGCGATGGCGCAGGCCGCGCTGGACTCCGTCGTCCCGGCGGCGTTCCTGGCGCTGCTCTGGCCGCGGCTGCGGCGGGGTGCCCCCGAGGCCGGCGTGCAGCGACGGGTCGCCCTGGGCGGGGCGGTCGTGGCGCTGGCCCTGACGCCGTTCGTCCCGGCCGGGGTGCAGGTCGTGCTGGCCGTCGTGGCGGTCGCGCTCGCCGGCCGGCCGCGGACGCGGGAGGTGGCCGGGTGAGCACCGGGACGCTGTGGACGGTCGTGCTCGTCGGGGCCGCCGGCTGCTACCTGCTGAAGTACGCCGGGCTGTCGGTGCCGGCGGCCTGGGTGCAGCACCCCGCGGTGGTCCGGGTGGTCGACTTCGTGCCCGCGGCCCTGCTGGGCGCGCTGGTCGCGGTGCAGGCGGCGACCTCGGACGGCGCGCTGGTGGTCGACGGCCGGCTGGTCGGGCTGGCGGTCGCGGCGCTGGCCCTGGCGCTGCGGGCGCCGTTCATCGTCGTCCTGGTGCTGGCCGGCGCGGCCGGGGCGCTGGTGCACGTCGTCGGCGGCTGAGCTCTGTCTCCGGGCGCTCGTCGAGCGGCAGCTGAGGGTGGACGCCGGCCGGCTCCGACCATGCTGAGCTGCCACTCGGTGGACGGCTGCGCGCAGGAGCGGCAGGGTGCGTGCATGACCTGGGTCCCGCTCCCGTCGAGCGCGGCCTGGGAGCACCGGGGAGCGCGGGCAGGGTTCGAGGTCGCCTGGTTCCGTTCCGGGGACGGGGGCTCGGTGCTCACCGGGTGCACCGCGGCCGTCGAGGACGGGCAGCCCTGGTCGGTGGACTACGAGATCCACCTCGACCCCTCCGGGCGGACCCGCCGCGCCTCCCTGGCCGGACGCTCGTCGGCCGGGGCGCCCGCGCTCGTGGTGCTCACGACCGACGCCCAGGGGCACTGGCAGGTCGACGGGCGACCGGCCGCGCACCTGGACGGCTGCCTGGACGTGGACCTGGAGTCCTCGGCGATGACCAACGCCCTGCCGGTCCGCCGTCTGGACCTCGCGCCCGGTGATCACGCAGCGGCTCCGGCCGCCTTCGTGCGCGCCGGTTCCCTCGCGGTCGAACGACTCGAGCAGCACTACCGGCGGCTGACCGGGCCGGGCGGGGAGCAGGCCTACGACTACGCCGCGCCGCAGTTCGACGTGTCCTGCGTGATCCGGTACGACGAGGCCGGTCTGGCGCTCGAGTACCCCAGCATCGCCGTCCGGGTGGGGTGACGGCCGCGGGGTCAGCTGACCTGGTCGGTCACCGGCGACTCGCGGCGCTTCTTGCTCTTCTTCTTGCGCTCCCCACCGTCGTCCGCGCGGTCGTCGGGCAGCAGCCGGTTCAGCTCGCCGCGGATGAAGTCGCGGGTGGCCAGCTCACCGACCGCCACCCGCAGCGACGCGAGCTCGCGGGCCAGGTACTCGGTGTCCGCCCGGGTCTGCGCGGCCCGGCTCCGGTCCTCCTCGGCCTGCACCCGGTCCCGGTCGGCCTGCCGGTTCTGGGCCAGCAGGATCAGCGGCGCGGCGTACGCGGCCTGGGTGGAGAACGCCAGGTTGAGCAGGATGAACGGGTAGGGGTCCCACCGCAGGTTGACCGCGGCGACGTTGAGCACGATCCAGACGATGACGATGATCGTCTGGACGGCGAGGAACCGGCCGGTGCCCAGGAACCGGGCGATCCCCTCGGCGAACCGGCCGACCGCGTCGGGGTCCAGCCGCAGGAAGTCGCCCAGCCCGCGGCTGCCCCGGGGCTGGTCGAGCCGCTGCTCGGGGCGCCGCTCGTCAGCCACGTCGGGCCCGCTCGCGCCAGTCCTCGGGCAGCAGGTGGTCCAGCACGTCGTCGACGCTGACCGCCCCGACGAGCCGGCCCTGCGCGTCCACGACCGGGGCGGCCACCAGGTTGTAGGTGGCGAAGTAGCGGGTGACCTCGGCCAGCGGGGCCTCCGGGCGCAGCGGCTCGAGGTCGTCGAGCGCGCCGCTGACCAGCGTCGAGGGTGGTTCGCGGAGCAGCCGCTGGATGTGCGCGAGCCCCAGGTAGCGGCCGGTCGGGGTGGCCGAGGGCGGCCGGCAGACGTACACCTGGCTGGCCAGTGCCGGGGTGATCTCCGGGGCGCGGACCCGGGCCAGGGCCTCGGCGATGGTGGCGTCGTGGGTGAGGATCACCGGCTCGCTGGTCATGATCCCGCCGGCGGTGTCCTCGGAGTACTTCAACAGCTGGCGGACCGGCTCGGCCTCGTCGGGCTCCATCAGCTCCAGCAGCCGGTCGCGGTCGACGTTGGACAGCTCGGCCAGCAGGTCCGCGGCGTCGTCGGGGTCCATCTCCTCCAGGACGTCGGCGGCCCGGCCCTCCTCGAGGGTGCCCAGGATGACGATCTGCTCGGCCTCGGGGAGCTCGCCGAGCACGTCGGCGAGCCGCTCGTCGCCCATCGCCTCGGCGACCTCGTGCCGCCGCTTGATCGGCAGCTCCTGCAGCGCGTGGGCCACGTCGGCGGCGTTCAGCTCGCGGTAGGTCGCGATCAGCGTCTCGGCGCTCTGCCCGGTCTGCGGCAGCGCGAGCCCGCTCACCTCGTCCCAGGCCAGCTGGCGGAGCTGGCCGCGGCGGCCGAGCCGACCGGGCTCGGAGACGGCGAGCCGGGAGAGCACCCACTCGCCGGTGCGGGTCTGCTCGATGGCCGCGTCGACCACCGTGGCGGGGCGGCCGGACTCGTTGATGGTGACCGACCGGTCCAGCAGCTCGCCCAGCACCAGGGTCTCGCCGGCCCGCTGCTGGAAGCGCTTGAGGTTCAGCGTGCCCGAGGACAGCATCACCGAGTTGGCGTCCACGCCGGTCACCCGGCCCATCGGCACGAAGATCCGGCGCCGCGCGACGACCTCGACGATCAGGCCGAGCGCCCGCGGCGGGGCGGTGTCGACCCGCAGCGCGACCAGCACGTCGCGCACCTTGCCGACCCGGTCCCCGTTGGGGTCGAAGACGGTCAGGCCGGCCACCCGACTCACGTACGCCCTCGTCACCGTCGCCACGGGGGCTGAGGCTACCGTCGCCGTCGTGGTGGCCCCGGGAACCGACCAGCTCAGCTACGAGATCGTGGACGTCTTCGCGCCCCGTCCCTTCAGCGGCAACCAGCTCGCGGTGGTGCTGGACGCCGGTGACCTGACCACCGCGCAGTGCCAGACGCTGGCCGCGGAGTTCGGCTACTCGGAGTCCACCTTCGTCAGCGCGCCCACCGCCGACGGGGCGGACTACCGGGTGCGGATCTTCACCCCGCGCACCGAGCTGCCCTTCGCCGGACACCCCAGCGTCGGCACCGCGCACACCCTGGTCCGGCTCGGCCGGCTGCCCGCCGGCGTGCTCCACCAGGAGTGCGGCGCCGGGGTGGTCACGGTCGAGGTGGACGGCGACGGCGCCCGGCTCACCGGCGGTACCGCCTCCCTGCGGCCCGGCCCGGACGCCGCCGCGCTGGCCGCCGCGCTGGGCCTCGAGCCCGCCGACCTGACCGGCCGGCCCGCGCACCTGGTCGGCTGCGGCATCGACTTCGCCCAGCTGGAGGTGCGTCCCGGGGCGGCCGAGCGGGCCGTGCCCGACCCGGCGGCGCTGGCCGACCTGCTCCCCGGCGTGCAGGGCGGCGTCTCGGTGCTCGAGTGGGACGCCGGCGGCCGCACCGGCACCGTCCGGGTCTTCGCCGACGGGCTGGACTACGAGGAGGACCCGGCCACCGGCTCCGCGGCGCTGGGCACCGGCATCTGGCTGGCGGCCGAGGGGCTGGCCGGCGAGGGCGTCACCGACTACCGGCTCGCCCAGGGCGCGGCGGTCGGCCGGCCCTCGGAGCTGGCCGGCCGGGTCACCGTCTCAGGCGGCGCCGTCGTGGAGGTCAGCGTGACCGGGGCGGTGCGCCCGATCGCGTCGGGCACCGTCCGCCTGCCCGGGTGAGCACGGACACGTCCGCGGCGCCGGCCTGGGCCCTGCACCGGCCCGGCGGCCGGGACGTCGGGCTGATGGCCGTCGCGGTCGTCGGCGTCTCCTTCTCCGGTCCGCTCACCACGCTGGTGGCCGCCTCGTTCCTGGCCATCGCGTTCTGGCGCAACGCGGCCGGCGCGGCCGTGCTGCTGCCGGTGCTGCTCGTCGGCGAGCGGTCGGCCGTGCGCGCCCTGCGGCCGCGGCAGCTGAGCAGCTCGGTCGTCGCCGGGCTCTTCCTCGCCGCGCACTTCGCCACCTGGCTGCCCAGCCTGTCGATGACGACGGTCGCGGCCTCCACCGCCCTGGTGACGACGACGCCGATCTGGACGTCGCTGGCCGCCCGGGCCGCCGGGGTGCGGCTGCCCGCGCAGGTCTGGTGGGGGCTGGCGATCGCGGTGCTCGGCGCCGCGCTGATCGCCGGGGTCGACGTCACCGTCTCCTGGGAGGCGCTCGCCGGTGACGGGCTCGCGCTGCTCGGCGCGATCTGTGCCGGTGGCTACATGCTCGCCGGCGCGCGGGCCCGGGAGCGGCTGAGCACGTCGGTCTACGCGGTCGTCTGCTACTCGACCTGCGCGGTCGCGCTGGCGATCGCGGCACTGCTCGCCGACGTGCCGCTGGCCGGGTTCAGCGCCCGGGACTGGTGGCTGATCGCGGCGATCACCTTCTGCGCGCAGCTGCTCGGGCACACGCTGCTCAACCTGGTGCTCTCCTCGGTCGGCCCGACGGTCGTGGGGCTGGCCGTCCTGCTCGAGGTGCCCGGGGCACTGGTCGTCGCCCTGGTGCTGCTGCAGCAGGTGCCGCCGCCGCTGGCGGTGCCGGGCATGGTCGCCGTCGTCCTCGGGGTGGCCCTGGTCGTCCGGGCCGGGCGTCCCGCCCCGGAGGCCGAGCCGCTCTGAGCAGGGTGGCGGTCGCCCGTGGCTACGCTCCGGGAACCCACCGTCGATGAGGAGAGGCACCGTGGCCGAGCTCCGATCCCGTCGTTCCAACCTCGCCGTCCCGGGCAGCAACCCCCGGTTCCTGGAGAAGGCCAAGGGGTTGCCCGCCGACCAGGTGTTCCTGGACCTGGAGGACGCCTGCGCGCCGCTGGCCAAGCCCGGGGCGCGGAAGAACATCGTCGCGGCGCTGAACGAGGGCGGCTGGGGCGACAAGGTCCGCACCGTCCGGGTCAACGACTGGACGACGGAGTGGACCTTCACCGACGTGATCGAGGTGGTCGGCGGGGCGGGCGCGCAGCTGGACTGCATCATGCTGCCCAAGGTCGCCGACGCCGTGCAGGTACAGGCGCTGGACCTGCTGCTCACCCAGCTGGAGAAGGCGAACGGGCTGCCGGTGGGCCGGATCGGCATCGAGGCGCAGATCGAGACCGCGCAGGGCCTGGTGAACGTCAACGACATCGCGTTCGCCAGCCCGCGGATCGAGACGATCATCTTCGGCCCGGCCGACTTCATGGCCAGCACCAACATGAAGTCGCTGGCCGTGGGGGCGCTGCACCCGGACTACCCGGGCGACCCGTTCCACTACGTCCTCATGCAGATCCTGATGGCCGCCCGGGCCCGCGGGGTGCAGGCGATCGACGGTCCGTTCCTGCAGGTGCGCGACGTGCCGGGGTTCACCGAGGTCGCCAAGCGGTCGGCGATGCTCGGCTTCGACGGCAAGTGGGTGCTGCACCCGGGTCAGATCGACGCCGCCAACGAGGTCTACGCCCCCTCGCAGGAGGACTACGACCACGCCGAGCTGATCCTGGACGCCTACGACTGGGCGACGTCGGAGGCCGGCGGCGCGAAGGGGTCGGCCATGCTCGGGGACGAGATGATCGACGAGGCCAGCCGCAAGATGGCGCTCGTCATCGCCGGCAAGGGCCGGGCCGCGGGCCTGACCCGTACGTCGTCGTTCACCCCGCCGCAGGGCTAGCCGAAGGACCCGTTCCCGATCGAGGCGAGCACCGAGATCCACAGCAGCAGCCCGACGAGGACCAGCGTGGTCGAGATGCCGCCGATGATGATCGCGACGAGGGTCAGCCCGACTCCGTTCTCCCCGGTCCGGCGCAGCTGCCGGCGGGCCAGGATGCCGCAGACCAGCCCGGCCGGGGGGAGGACGAAGGTGAGCACCAGCGCGATCACCGCGAGCTGGTTGGTGGGCGGCCGCCAGCCGTAGCCGGGCGGCGGGCCATACCCCGGGGGGCCGTACGCCGGCGGCGGCCACCCGGGCGGCGGGCCGTACGCGGGCGGCGGGTCACCGCGGTACAGGTCGTCCTGGCTCACCGGGTCAGTGTGCGGGTCAGCCGCCGATGGCCGCGGCAGGCAGGGCCGCCATCCGGACGGCGATCGACCGGGCGGCGGCCGCGGTGGTGGCCGGGTCCTCGCCGATCAGCACCGACAGCACCTGCCCGCGGGCCTGCGCCACGACGACCTGCCTGCTCCCGTCGGAGAGCCGGTACTGGAGGACGACGCTGTCCTCGGCCAGGCCGTCGGCGGGTGGGCCCGGCTCGAAGGTGTACTCGTCGGCCGGGCAGCCGCTGAAGGCCTGCACCAGCTCCTGCACGGCCGTGGCCGCGGCGCCGGCCGAGTCGTAGGCGATCGCCTCGGCCGAGACCTGCGGGGTGCGGCTGCCGTCCAGCCCGACCACCGGGTGCTTCGCCGTCCGGTGCACCTCGGAGCTGGCGGTGGCGCCGCAGATGCCGGCGAGGCTCGGGTTGTCGGCCAGCGCGGCGCCCGCCGACAGCGGGTTGGCCTGCACCGACCAGCCGACCGGCAGGTCGGCGGCACGCAGCGCCAGCGCCAGGGCCGCGTCCGCCGGGGAGGTGGCGAGCGCCGGGTCGGCGGCCGCCTCGGCCGCGGCCGCGGCCGACGCCGCCGGTGGTTCGGCCGAGCCGGCGGCGGTCGCGGTGGTCCCCGTCGAGGCGCTGCCGGAGCAGCCGGCAAGGGTCAGGACGGCGGCCGTCACCGTGCCGAGGAGGACGCCGCGGGACCACACCCCGGCGACGGTAACCGCCGGGGCTGTGCGCCCGGGACGTGGAGCAGGCCACCGTGGCCGGGCTCCCGGGTCGTCCATACTCGCCGGGAACCGAGGCACCGGCGTCCTGAGGAGCGAGCGATGACCCGCCTGGCGCAGACCGCGGACCTGACCGACGTGCAGACCGAGATCCTGGCGACCGTCCGCCGCTTCGTGGACGAGGAGATCATCCCCACCGCGCAGGCGCTCGAGCACGGCGACGTCTACCCGACCAAGATCGTCGAGGGCCTCCGGGAGATGGGCGTCTTCGGGTTGGTGATCGGTGCGGAGCACGGCGGGCTGGGGGAGTCGCTGCTGACCTACGCCCTGGTCGTCGAGGAGATCGCCCGCGGGTGGATGAGCGTCTCCGGCGTCATCAACACCCACTTCATCGTCGCCCACCTGATCGCCCAGCACGGCACCGAGGAGCAGAAGCAGCGGTTCCTGCCGCGGATGGCCACCGGTGAGGTGCGCGGCGCGTTCTCGATGTCCGAGCCGGGTCTGGGCTCCGACGTCGCGGCGATCCGCACCGCGGCCACCCGGCAGCCGGACGGCGACTACGTCATCGACGGGCAGAAGACGTGGCTCACCAACGGCGGGTCCTCCACGCTGGTCGCGGTCCTGGTCCGCACCGACGAAGGGGCCGACCAGCCGCACCGGAACCTGACCACCTTCCTGGTGGAGAAGCCGGCCGGCTTCGGCGAGGTGCTCCCGGGCCTGACCGTCCCGGGCAAGATCGACAAGATGGGCTACAAGGGCGTGGACACCACCGAGCTGGTGTTCGACGGCTTCGCCGTCGCCGCCGCCGACGTGCTGGGCGGGGTCCCCGGGCGCGGGTTCGCCCAGATGATGGACGGCGTCGAGGTCGGCCGGGTGAACGTGGCCGCCCGCGGCTGCGGCATCGCGCTGCGCGCCTTCGAGCTGGCCATCGACTACGCCCAGCAGCGGGAGACCTTCGGCAAGCCGATCGCGCAGCACCAGGCGATCGCGTTCAAGCTGGCCGAGATGGCCACCAAGGTCGAGGCCGCGCACGCGATGATGGTGCGGGCGGCACGGCTGAAGGACGCCGGCCAGCGCAACGACGTCGAGGCCGGCATGGCCAAGCTGATCGCCAGCGAGTTCGCCGCCGAGGTCACCCAGGAGTCCTTCCGGATCCACGGCGGCTACGGCTACTCGACGGAGTACGAGATCGAGCGGCTGATGCGCGAGGCGCCGTTCCTGCTCATCGGCGAGGGCACCAGCGAGATCCAGAAGACCATCATCAGCCGGGGGCTCCTCCGGGAGTACGCGCTCCCGCGGTGAGCGGCCGGGGCTGGGTCTCGGTGCGGGACGGCGCAGACCGGTGGGCGCTGCTGACGGTCTACGACGACGGGTGGTGCACCGCGCCGGTCGACGTCCCCACCGGCGCCGACACCCGGCGGCGGCTGCGCGCGTTCCTGGCCTGGACAGCGGCCGTCGTGGGCCTGTTCGCCGCCGCAGTGGGGAGCGGCTTCCTGCTGCCCGGGGTGACCTGGCTGCCGTGGGTGCTGCTCGCCGCGAGCCTGGGCGCCCTCGCGGTCACCGCGCTCCGGGCGGCCCGGCGGCGGGCCGAGCGCCGGCCGCCGGTCTTCGGCTCGGCCGCAGAGCACGCCGCCGGCGTCCCCGGGACCACCCGGGTCGCCCTGGACGCGGTCCGGGCCGTGGCCGTGCAGCGCGACGGCGCCGAGGAGGTCGTCACGGTCGCGCTCCGCCGGGGGAAGCCGGTCGTCTACCGCTCGCCGGACCGGACGCTGGGTCGGCTCTTCACGGCCTGGTCGCCGGCGCCACCGAGCAGGTGACGGGACAGTTGTGCTCTGCTCACACCTGTAGGCAGAGCACAACTGTCCGCGGACCTCAGTCGGTGGCGCCGCTGAGGTCGTACAGCGTGACCCCGTCGACCGTCTGGGCGGTGAAGCTCTGCGCCACCCAGGCCGCGATTTCCGCCGACGCGCTGCTGCCGCCGTCGCTGGCCATCCCGAGGCTGCCGCCGATGAACCAGTGGACCTCCCCGTCGGCGACCTGGGCCTGGAACTGCGCGAGCGTGGGCGAGGGGTCGCTCCCGTTGAAGCCACCGAGGGCCATCACCGGCTCGCCGGTCGCCAGCTGGTAGCCCGCGGCGTTGTTGGACCCGACGGCAGCGGCCACCCAGGTGTAGGAGTCGGCGTGCTCCTCGAGGACGGCGACCACCTCGTCGCTGGCGTCGGCGGCGGTGAGCAGCCCGCCCATGCCGCCGGTGGGCCGACCGGCGGCGGTCCCGCCCGTCCCGCCGCCGGGAGGGGCACCGGCCCGGCCGCCGAGGCCGCCCGTGGGCGGGGTGCCGCCGCCGAGTCCGCCCCGCCCGCCACCGAAGCCGGTGCCGCCGCTGACCGCGGGCCCGGCCGAGGGGATGGACCCGGTGTGCGGCGTCCCCGCCGTCTGCACCGCGTAGGCAGCCGGCCCACCGAGCGCGGCGAGGACGCCGACGGCCACCACCGTCGCGGTCACGGTCCGGCCGACCCGGTCGGCCACCAGCAGGCCGAGCCCGGCGAGCAGGCCGGCGCCCAGCACGAGCCAGCGCAGCCAGGGCAGGAAGTCCGCCGACCGGTCCAGCAGCACGAACGACCACACCGCGGTGCCGGCCAGGGTCAGCGCCAGCACGATCCGCGCCCACACCTGCCCGCGTCGCTGCCACAGCAGCCCGCCGCCGATGCCGACCAGCGCGGCGATCGCCGGGGCCAGCGCCACCGTGTAGTACGCGTGGAAGATGCCGGCCATGAAGCTGAAGGTCAGCCCGGTGACCAGCAGCCAGCTGCCCCAGGTGAGCAGCGCGGCGCGGCGGAGGTCGGTGCGCGGCGCGCGGCCCACGGCGACCAGCCCGGCGACCAGCAGTGCCAGCGCGGCGGGGAGCAGCCAGGCGACCTGACCGCCGATCTCCGCGCCGAACAGCCGGGTGATGCCGGTCGAGCCCCAGTTCCCGCCGCCGTTGCCGCCGCCACCACCCACGCTGCCGGTCTCGTCACCGGTGAGACGGCCCAGGCCGTTGTAGCCCCAGATCAGCTCCCACACCGAGTTGGTCTGCGAGCCGCCGATGTAGGGCCGCCAGGACGCCGGCACCAGCTCGACGATCGCCACCCACCAGCCGGCCGAGACCAGCAGCGCGCCGCCCGCGGCGAGCACGTGCAGGACGCGCCGGCCGAGCGTGGTGGGCGCCGCGACCAGGTAGACCAGGGCGAACCCGGGGACGACGAGCACCGCCTGCAGCGTCTTGGTCAGGAACGCGACGCCGATCAGCACGCCGACGGCGACCATCCAGCGCAGGCCGGCCTGCTCCACCGCCCGGACCGTGGCGTAGCCGGCCAGGCTCATCAGCAGCACCAGCAGCGCGTCCGGGTTGTCGAAGCGGAACATCAGCACCGCGACCGGGGTCAGCGCCATCGCCGCGCCGGCCAGCAGACCCGCGCCGGCGCCGACCACGCGGCGCACCGACAGGTAGACGATAGCTACGGACGCGACGCCCATCAGCGCCTGCGGCACCAGCAGCGACCAGGAGTTCAGCCCGAACAACCGGACGGCGATCTCCATGACCCAGAGGGACGCCGGGGGCTTGTCGACGGTGATCGAGTTGGCCGCGTCGGAGGAGCCGTAGAAGAACGCCTCCCAGCTCTGCGACCCGGCCTGCACGGCCGCTGCGTAGAAGGCGTTGGCCCACCCGGAGGCGGCCAGGTCCCACAGGTACAGCAGGCCGGTGGCGGCGAGCAGCCCGAGCAGGGCCGGGCGCACCCAGCCGGGATCGTCGTCCCGGCCGCGTACGAACCGGCGGGCGCGCGAGGTCCGCGGGGCGGGCGGCTCGAGGGTCGGCGCCGAGGGCTGGCCGGGGGAGTCGAGGACGGTGCTCATCGGATGGTCTCCATCGCCGGGACGGCGGGGTCGGGGATCGGGGCGGGCGGGTTCGCGCGGCGGAACACCCAGCCGCGGAGGAGGACGAAGCGGAGCAGGGTCGCCAGCGCGTTCGCGACCACCAGCGCGATGACCTCGGTGCTGCGGGCCGGTGCGGCGGTGGCGGCGTGCAGGACGGCGAGGGTGCCGCTGGTCAGCGCCAGGCCGAGGCCCAGGACGACGAGCCCCTGCAGCTGGGCGCGGCCGGCACCGGGGCCGCCGCGGATGCCGAAGGTGATCCGCCGGTTGGCCGCGGTGTTCGCGACCGCGGTCAGCAGCAGCGCGACCAGGTTCGCCGGCTGGGCGGCGAGGACGCCCCGCAGCGCCACGAACAGCGCGAGGTAGGCCAGCGTGGACAGCACGCCGATGGTGGCGAAGCGGAGCAGCTGCCCGACCAGCCCGGCCGGGACCCCGGGGACCGGGTCGGCCAGCGGTCCGCGGCCGAGGGAGGCACGGAGCTCGGCGACCGGCAGCCGGCCGGTGGCCAGGGCGCGCAGCATCCGGGCGACCCCGGCCAGGTCGGCCCGGGCGGTGGCCACGATGTCGACCCGGCTGTCGGCGTCGTCGACCCAGTCGACCGGGACCTCGTGGATCCGCAGCCCGCTGCGCTCGGCGAGCACCAGCAGCTCGGTGTCGAAGAACCAGCCGGTGTCCTCGACCAGCGGCAGCAGCCGGGCGGCGACGTCGGCGCGGATCGCCTTGAACCCGCACTGCGCGTCCGACAGCCGGGTGGCCAGCGCCCCGCGCAGCAGCAGGTTGTAGCCGCGGGAGATGACCTCGCGCTTGGTGCCGCGTACCACCCGCGACGACGGTGCGAGCCGGGTGCCGATCGCCAGGTCGGAGTGGCCGCTGATCAGCGGGGCGACCAGGGGCAGCAGCGCGGCGAGGTCGGTGGACAGGTCGACGTCCATGTAGACCAGGACCGGCGCCGGCGAGGCCAGCCACGCGGTCCGCAGCGCCCGGCCACGTCCCGCCTCCGGCAGCACCAGCACCTCGATGCCGGGCAGCTCCGCGGCGACCCGCCGGGCCACGGCGACCGTGCCGTCGGTGCTGGCGTTCTCCGCGACGGTGATCCGGAACGGGTAGGGGAGCTGGCTGGACAGGTGGGCGTGCAGCCGGCGCAGGCACGGCTCGAGGTCGGCCTCCTCGTCGTGCACGGGGACGACGACGTCGACGACCGGCGTGCGGAGGTCGGCGCCGCCGGTCGGCTCGGCGGTGCTGGGGTGGTGCGAGGGCATGGCACGACCGTCGGGTCCACGGCTGGTGCGCGTCCCTGCCCTGGCTACGCGTCCCCTGTGAGGGGTGCGCGCAGGTCGTGGCTCCCGTCACCGGCGAGCCGGGTGTGGCCGACGGCGCGGCGGGGGTAGCGGCGGGGCATGAGAGCAGTCGGAGTGACGGAGTTCGGCGGGCCCGAGGCCCTGCACCTGATCGACGTCCCGGCCGAGCCGCTGGGCCCGGGCCAGGTCCGGCTGCAGGTGACCGCGGCGACGGTGAACCCGACGGACACCTACGCGCGCAACGGCACCTACGCCGGGCGGGACCCGGTCAAGGAGTTCCCCTACGTCCCGGGCATGGACGTCGCCGGGGTGCTCGCGGAGGTCGGTGAGGGCGTGGAGACCGACCTGGAGGTCGGCACGCACGTGATGGGCATCGTGGTCCCCTCCGGCGCGCACGGCGGGTACCGCGAGGACATCGTGCTGCCGGCGCGCTCGATCGCCCGGGTGCCGGCGGGGGCCAGTGACGCCGCCGCGTCGACGCTGCCGATGAACGGACTGACCGCACGGCTCGCGCTGGACCTGATGGCGCTGCAGCCGGGCCAGGTCCTGGCGGTGACCGGCGCCGCCGGCGCCTTCGGCGGGTACGTCGTCCAGCTCGCGAAGACCGAGGGGCTCACCGTCGTCGCCGACGCCGCGGAGGCCGACGAGGACCTGGTGCGCGGGCTGGGGGCCGACGTCGTCGTCCGGCGGGGGGAGGACGTCGCGGCGCGGATCCGCGAGCGGTTCCCCGACGGCGTGGACGGCCTGGCCGACGGGTCGGTGCAGGACGCCGCGGTGCTGCCCGCGGTCAAGGACGGCGGGGTGGTGACCACGGTGCGGGGCTACCGGGGCAACGGCGAGCGCGACCTGCGGGTGCTGCCGGTGCTCGTCCGGCGCTATGCCGAGGAGGCCGAGGCGCTCGACCGGCTCCGCGAGCAGGTGGAGCGGGGGGAGCTGACCCTGCGGGTGGCGGCCACCCACCCCGCGGCAGAGGCCGCCGAGGTCCACCGCCGGCTGGAGGCCGGCGGCGTCCGCGGCCGCCTGGTGCTGACCTTCTAGAGATGCCTGGCGGCTTCTCGCCGGGACAGCGGGCTGAGCTCGTGCCCCGCGAGGAAGTCGCGCACCCACGCGGGGTCGGTCTTGGCCAGGTCGCGCAGCGCCCAGCCGATCGCTTTACGCACGAAGAAGTCCGGGTCGGCGGCGTTGACCTCGATCACCTCGGCCAGCAGCGCTCGGTCGGTGCGGTCCCTCGCGCCCAGCTGGGCGATGACGGCGCTGCGCCGCAGCCACCGGTCCGCGGAACGCGCCCAGTCGCGCAGCACCGGTGCGACGTCCGCCGGGGAGGTGAGCAGGAGGTCGCGGATCCGGTCGGCGACGCCGTCCACCAGGTCCCACCACGCCCCGCTGGTGATCATCTCCTCGTGCAGCGGGAGCAGCTGCAGGGCGCCGCGGGCCACCGGCAGCCCGGTGAGCGCGATCGCGGCGTACCGCTCCTCCCGGTAGGCGGCACCGCGCCACAGGGCGCCCGCCGCCTGCCCAACCTCCGCCGCGGTCGCGGGCGGGTCCGCCGTGGCCGCGGCCCGGGTCAGCCGGCGCACCTCGGGCAGCCGCACGCCGAGGCAGGGCTCCGCCGTCTTCAGGTAGGCCTGCATCCCGCGGGCCCGCTCCGGGTCGGGGACCGCCCGCAGCGCGGCGCGGACCGCGGCGACCAGCGCCTCCACCGCGGCCTGCCTCAGCGGCGCCGGGCGGCCACCGGCAGCCAGACGGTCAGGCCCATCAGCAGCATCGCCAGCGGCACGTGCACCGCGACGCTGCCGCCACCCGCGCGGCCGAGGGCGTACTCGACCACCAGCAGCACCAGCAGCAGCGCCGTCCCGACCAGCAGGTCGCGGCGGGGCCGGAGCCAGACGACGGCCGCGACGGTGGCGATCGCGGCGAGGGTCACGGTGGCCTCGGCGCCGTGCTGGTGCACCGAGTACCAGGTGCTGCCGTCGGTGTCGGGGCGCAGGAACAGCCCGGCCCACAGCGCCTGCAGCAGGATCCCGAGCGAGGTGAGCCCGATCAGCGCGGACCAGACGGGGTGCGGCTTCAGGGACGTCGTCCCGCTGGTGACCATGGCCTGATCCTGCCAGCCGCCGGAGCGCGTGCGAGGCTGCCGGACGGGGCCGCTCACGGGCGGGCGGCCGCACCGGGAGGCGACGTGAACGGCGCGCAGGCAGTCATCCGCACCCTCGTGGCCGGCGGGGTGGAGGTGTGCTTCGCCAACCCCGGCACCTCGGAGATGCACTTCGTCGCCGCGCTGGACGACGTGCCGGAGATGCGGGCGGTGCTGACCCTGTTCGAGGGGGTCGCGACCGGCGCGGCCGACGGCTGGGCGCGGATGACCGGCCGTCCGGCGGCCACCCTGCTGCACCTGGGCCCGGGCCTGGGCAACGGGCTGGCGAACCTGCACAACGCCCGGCGCGCCCGCACCCCGCTGGTCGACGTCGTCGGCGACCACGCCCTCGGGCACAAGCGGCTGGACGCCCCGCTGGAGTCCGACATCGACGCGGTCGCCGGCAGCGTGTCGGGGTGGGTGCGCCGGTCGCTGACCACCGGCGACGTCGGCGCCGACACCGCCGATGCGATCACCGCCGCGCGCGGGTGGCCCGGCCAGGTGGCCACGCTGGTGCTGCCGGCCGACGTGTCCTGGAGCGAGGGAGCCGCCGTCGGACCCATCCGGGGGCCGCGGGCGGCGCCCCGGGTGCCGGACGTCGAGATCGAGGGGCTGGCCGACGTGCTCGGCCCCTCGACCGTCCTCTTCCTGGGCGGGACGGCGCTGCAGGAGCCCGGTCTGGTGGCGGCGGCG
The DNA here is from genome assembly GCA_000620205.1 of Geodermatophilaceae bacterium URHA0031. Taxonomy (GTDB): domain Bacteria; phylum Actinomycetota; class Actinomycetes; order Mycobacteriales; family Geodermatophilaceae; genus Modestobacter. Next base: position 125,945 of record JHVP01000007.1, read on the forward strand.
AAGGTGGCCGCCGGCACCGGCACCCGGCTGCTCGCCGAGACCTTCCCGGCCCGGATGCGGCGCGGCGCCGGGCTCCCCGACGTGCTCAAGCTGCCCTATCCGCCCGACGGCGCCCGCAAGCAGCTGGACGGCGTCGAGCACCTGGTGCTGGCCGGCGCGGTGGAGCCGGTCGCCTTCTTCGGCTACCCGGGGACGAGCGGGCGGCTGGTGCCCGAGGGCTGCACGGTCCACGTGCTGGCCACGCCGGGGGAGGACGTCGTCAGCGCGCTGCTCGCGCTGGCCGACCGGGCCGCACCCGACGCGACGCCGGAGGTCGCCGGGGCCCGGCGCCCGGATCTGCCCACCGGCCCGCTGGACGCCCGGGCCCTCGCCGAGGTGGTCGGGGCACTGCTCCCCGAGCGGGCCGTCGTCGTCGACGAGGCGGTGACCAGCGGGTACTTCCTGCCCGGGGCCACCGTCGGCGCACCGGCGCACGACTGGCTGACGCTCACCGGCGGCGCGATCGGCCAGGGCCTGCCGGTGGCGACCGGCGCCGCGGTGGCCGCCCCCGACCGGCCGGTCGTCGCGCTGCAGGCCGACGGCAGCGCGATGTACACGATCCAGGCGCTGTGGACCCAGGCCCGTGAGCAGCTCGACGTCACCACCGTCGTCTGCGACAACGGCGCGTACGCCATCCTCGCCGCCGAGCTGGAGAACGTCGGCGCCGCGAGCGGGGGAGACCGGGCCGGGAAGCTGCTGGACCTGGGCGGGCCGGCACTGGACTTCGTCGCGCTGGCCACCGGGATGGGTGTGCCGGCCACCCGGGCCACCACCGCCGAGGAGCTGGCCGCGCAGTTCCGCGCCGCGCTCGCCGAGCCCGGGCCGCACCTGATCGACGCCGTCCTCCGGCGATAGCGCGCACGGCGTCCGCTGATCGACCTCAGCCCAGCTCGGCGAGGTTGGCCGTGATGTTCTCTTCCGCCCGCGCCTTGTCGACGCCCAGGCCGGTGAGCAGACCGGCCCCGTCTTCCAGCTCGAGCAGGGCGAGGAGCAGGTGCTCGGTGCCGACGTAGTTGTGGCCCAGCCGGAGCGCCTCGCGGAAGGTCAGCTCGATCGCCTTCTTGGCGTTCCCGTCGAACGGGATGAGCGCGGGCAGGTCCTCGGTGCGGGCCGGCAGCGTGGCGGTGACGGTCTGCCGGACGGCGTCCAGGTCGAGACCCTGGGCGGTGAGCGCCTTCGCGGCCAGGGCATCGGGCTGGGTCAGCAGGCCGAGCACGAGGTGCGCCGTGCTGATCTCGGTGTTGCCGGCGGTGCGCGCCTCCTCCTGCGCGGCGACCACCACGGCCCGCGCCCGGACGGTGAACCGGGTGAAGCCCTGCTCGGGGTCCAGCGGCAGGTCCCTGGGCACGAAGCGCTTCTGCGCGGCCTGCTTGGTCACGCCCATGCTGCGGCCGATGTCCGTCCAGGAGGCGCCCGAGCGGCGGGCCTGGTCGACGAAGTGGCCGATCAGGTGGTCGGCCACCTCGCCCAGGTGGTCGGCCGCGAGGACGGCGTCGGTCAGCTGCTCCAGCGGCTCGTCGTGCACCTTCTGGATGGCGGAGATGAGGTCGTCGAGGCGGACGGTCGGGGGCATCTGCACCGGGTTGCTCATGTCGTCAACGTTAGGTTGACGGATGAGGGTCGTCAACCCGTGGTTGACGACGCCGGGCGTTTCCGCATGATCAATCCGGGGCATGATCAGGACTCCAGACCGAGGAGGACCCCGTGGACACCTGGCTGATCGTGGTCATCGTCATCGCCGTGCTGGTCGTGTTGGCGCTGATCGCCCTGGCGGCGGCCAAGCGCGGCCGGGCCGGCAAGGAGCGCAAGGCGGCGCAGGCCCGCGAGCACCTGCGCGAGGCCGAGCTCCGCGGCGCGAAGGCCGAGCAGGAGCAGGCGCGCGCCGACGAGCAGGCCGCCCGCGCCCGCCGCGAGCGGGCGGAGGTCGAGCTGCGCGCCGCCGAGACCGAGCGCGAGGCCCGCGAGCGCTCCGCGCACGCCCAGGAGGAGCGGTCGACCGCCGAGCAGCTCAAGGCCAAGGCCGAGAAGCTCGCTCCGGGGATGTCGTCGCACGGTGGCGGTCACGTCGGGGGCTCGCAGCCCGCCGACGTCACCCAGCAGATCCGCCGTGAGGACATCCAGCGTGAGAGCAACGGCGGCGGCGCCACCCGCTCCTGATCCGCTGCACCGACGGGCCGTCTCCCTCCGGGGAGGCGGCCTGTCGGCGCGTCGTCACCGCGCCGAGGGCTCGGCCAGCGGCTGCAGGTGGCAGGCGGCGGCGAATCCCTGCGACTCGATGCCCAGCGCGGTGTTGCTGCGGGTGTAGAGGTTGGCCAGCGCGATGCACGCGGTCAGCTCCACCATCGCCGGCGCCCCGAGCCGGTCGAGCAGCCGGGCGGACAGCTCGTCGGTCACCGTCGGCGGGGTCGTTGTCATGGCCTCGGCGTACGCCAGCACGTCGCGCTCCAGCGGGGTGAACACGTCGGACTCCCGCCAGCGCGGCACCTCCCGTGCCTTGACCAGGTCCAGCCCCTCGTTGGCGGCCAGGAAGTAGCCGAGGTCCAGGCACCAGCTGCAACCGACCAGGCTGGCCACCGCCATGTGCGCGTAGGACTTCAGGTCGGCGTCGCAGCGGTCCCACTTCTGCGACCTGCGGCCGATGGCGAAGCTGAAGTCGACGATCTTCCGGTTGTGCCAGGCGACCTCGACCGGCTCGGCGACCTCACCGAACATCCGGCGCGACATCCGCTTCACGATGGCGCCGTAGACGCCGGTCAGCTCGGCCTTGGGGATCCTGGTGGTGCTGCCCATGACTCCTCCTCGGGTGGTGTCCTGGCATCAAGACGCCCACCGGCCCGCAGATGTGACACCACCCCGCCAGAAGCGCGCTTTCGGTGGTCGCTCGCGCCGCCGCCGAAGGCGCGCTCCTGGTGGTGCTCTCGGTCAGGAGCGGGGGAGCAGTCCGGTACGCCAGGCGAGGGCGGCGAGCTGCGCACGGTCCCGGGCCCCCAGCTTGCCGAGCACCCGCCCGACGTGGGTGCGCGCCGTCGCCGGGCTCATCCCCAGCTCTGCGGCGATCTCGTCGTTGGACAGCCCGTCACCGACCGCGGCCAGCACCTCGCGCTCCCGGGCGGTCAGCGGCTGCAGTGCCGCCTCGCTCACCGGCGCTCGCCTGTCGGCCGCGGTGACGGCGGCCCGCACCACACCCCGGGTGACGGCGGGGGACAGCACCGCCTCGCCAGCCGCTGCGGCGCGCACCCCGCGCCGCAGCTCGTCGGGCTCGGCGTCCTTGAGCAGGAAGCCGCTGGCCCCGGCCTGCAACGCGCCGAGCACCAGCTCCTCGTCGTCGAAGGTGGTCAGCGCGACCACCGCCACCGCCGCCAGAGCCGGATCAGCCCCGATCCGGCGGGTCGCCTCGATGCCGTCCAGCACCGGCATCCGCAGGTCCATCAGCACGACGTCGACGTCGCGCACCACCCGCAGCCGGTCCAGCGCGGCCCGTCCGTCGCCGGCCTCGCCGACGACCTCGACGTCCTCGGCCCGGTCGAGCACCGCGCGGATGCCGGCCCGCACCAGCGGCTGGTCATCGACGACGAGCACCCGGATCACGCCGGCGCCGCCACCCGTTCGGCGGCCAGCGGGACGACCGCGGTGACCGCGAACCCGCCGCCGGCCCGGTTGCCCGCCGACAGCCGGCCACCCAGCAGCGCCACCCGCTCGCGCATGCCCTGCAGCCCATGGCCGGCCGCGTCCGGGCCGGCCGCACCGCTGCCGTCGTCGGTCACCGACACGGTGAGCTCACCGGGCCGGTGTTCGAGGGTCACGGTCGCGGAGCGGGCGCCTGAGTGGCGGAGCACGTTGGTCAGCGACTCCTGGACCAGCCGGTGCACCGTCGCCCCGACGGCGGCCGGCAGCGGGCGCGGTTCACCGCGGACCTCCAGGGACACGTCGAGACCGGTGGACGCGGTCGCCGCGACGAGGTCGGCGACGTCGGTGAGCCCGGCCGCCGGCTCGACGGTGGCGACGTCGCCGCGCAGCAGGCCGACGGTGTCACCCAGGTCGTGCAGCACGTCCCGGCTGACCGCGCGGATGGTGTGCAGCGACCGACGGGCGGCCTCCGGGTCGTCGTCCAGCGACTCGGCGGCGACTGCGGCGTGCAGCGTGACGACGGCGACCGCGTGGCCCAGCAGGTCGTGCACGTCGCGGGCGATCCGCAGCCGCTCGTCGGCGACCCGGCGCTGAGCCTCGGCCTCCCGCTCGTGCGCCGCCAGCAGCAGCCGCTGGTCGAGCTCGGCCTGCCAGCCGCGACGGGACCGGACCGCGTCACCGAGCGCGAGCACCGCGGCCAGCAACGCCAGCGAGATCGCACCGTCGTAGCCGAGGATCAGCCCGGCCTTCTCGTTCTCGCCGTCGCTCATCAGCCGGAACGCGACCGACAGGGCCAGGCCGGTGCACCCCACCACCGCACCCAGCCGCAGCCGTCCGGCCTGCGCGACGACGAAGAACGCCGGTGCGAGCGGGAGGACCAGGCCGACGGCGGAGTAGCCGGTCCAGTAGTAGCCGTAGAGCAGCGCGATGCTCAGGAACAGCGCCGGCACCGGAGCCCGCCGGGCGACCAGCATCGGCAGCCCGACGACGGCCACCAGGGCGTAGCCCCACGCGTCGCTGGGGCGTGCCTCCGGCTCGAGGTGACCGGCCAGCGCGGCCCAGGCCGGCAGCACCGAGGCGAGCACCAGTACGACGTCGGTCCGCCCCGGGCGCCAGGTCATGCACCGCAGGCTAGGACTCGGAGGGGGGCTCCGGCGTCCGTGCTGCGACGTATCCCGCCGGTCGCGCGTACGTCCAGATCCGCAGCGGGAGCGGGTTCCGGGGCGGACGACGTCCGGGCCGGTCCTTCCTAGCGTTCGGCGGGTCCTGCCCCGTCTGCCTCAGGAGTTCCCGTGCTCGACTCCCTCGCCCGTTGGTGCGTCCGCTCGCGGCGGCTCGTCGTCGCGCTGTGGCTGGTCGCCGTCGTCGGGCTCTCCGTCCTCGCCGGTGCCTTCGCCGGCCCGACCAGCGACGACTTCACCCTGCCCGGCTCGGAGAGCACCCGCGCCGCCGGCCTGCTCGCCGACGCCGGCTTCGAGGCCCGCTCGGGCTACCAGGCCCAGGTGGTGCTGCACCGGACCGCCGGCCTCGACGACCCGGCGGTCCGCGCGGCGGCAGCCGACCTCGCGGCCGGCATCGCCGGCCAGGTGCCCGGCGCCGAGGTCGTGTCCCCGTTCGACCCGGCCGGAGGGCAGCAGCTCTCGCCCGACGGCACCATCGGCTACCTGCAGGTCGACCTCCCGCAGCGCACGGTCGAGGAGCTCACCGCGGTCAGCGACACGATCGGCGGGCTGCGTGCGGACGTCGACGTCCCCGGGCTGCAGGTCGAGGTCGGCGGGCTGGTGCTCGACGAGGACGCCGCCGGCGGGCCGCCCGCCGAGGTGATCGGCGTGATCGCCGCCGCGCTGATCCTCTTCATGGCGTTCGGCTCGCTGCTGGCGATGGCCCTGCCGCTGGTGGTCGGGGTGCTGGGCGCGTTCTGCGGCATCGCCGCGATCGAGCTCGCCGCGCACGTCATCGACGTGCCGAGCTTCGCCGGCGCCGCCGCCGGGATGATCGCCATCGGCGTCGGCATCGACTACTCGCTGCTGCAGGTGACCCGGTACCGCGAGGCACTGCGCGACGGGTTGCCGGTCGTCGATGCGGTCGTGCTGGCCCAGCGCACGGCCGGCCGCTCGGTTCTCTTCGCCGGGACGACCGTGGTGATCGCCTCGCTGGGGCTGGTGTTCATGGGCCTGGCGCTGATCACCGGCGTCGCCATCGGCATCGCCGTCGCGGTGTTGGTCACCATGCTGGCTGCGGTCACCCTGCTGCCGGCGCTGCTCGGGTTCGCCGGCGCGCGGCTGGGCAGGGTGCGGCGGGGTGCTTCGGAGGGTGCGGCCGCGGCGCGCTGGGCGCGGGCGGTGCAGCGACGCCCGGCGGTGTGGGCGGTGGGCTCGCTGGCTGCGCTGGTGCTCCTCGCCGTCCCGGTGCTGGACCTGCGGCTCGGCTTCAGTGACGCCGGCACGCTCAGCACCGACAGCACCGCCCGCCGGGCCTACGACCTGCTCGGCGAGGGGTTCGGCCCGGGCGTCAACGGCCCGATGGTGGTCGCCGTCTCGGCTCCGGACGCCGGGGCGGTCGCGGCCGATCTGGCGGGTGCCGTCGGCGCCGACCCCGGCGTCGCCTCGGTCAGCCCACCGGTCGTGTCCGCGGACGGCGGGACGGCGCTGCTGCAGGTGCTGCCGTCGTCCGCGCCGCGTGACGAGGCCACCACCGACCTGGTGCACCGGCTGCGCGAGGACGTCGTCCCGGCGGCTGCGGGCGATGCCGAGGTGGCGATCGGGGGTGCTCAGGCGGCCGCGATCGACTTCGCCGACTACACCGCCCAGCGGCTGCCGGTGTTCCTCGCCGTGGTGCTCGGGCTGTCGTTCCTGCTGCTCGTGCTGGTCTTCCGCGGGCTGCTGGTCGCGCTCAAGGCGGTGGTGGTGAACCTGCTGTCGCTGGCCGCGGCGTTCGGCGCGGTGGTCGCCGTCTTCCAGTGGGGGTGGGGTGCGGACCTGATCGGCGTCGAGGGAGAGGCGCCAGTGGAGGCCTGGGTGCCGATGATGCTGATCGCCATCGTCTTCGGGCTCTCGATGGACTACGAGGTCTTCCTGATCTCCCGGATCCGCGAGGAGTACGACCGGAGCGGGGACAACGCGAGCGCGGTGACGCTCGGCCTGGCCCGGACGGCGCGGGTGATCACCGCAGCCGCGGCGATCATGGTGTGCGTCTTCGGCAGCTTCGTGTTCGGCGCGACCCGGGAGCTGCAGCTGTTCGGCTTCGGGCTCGCCGTCGCGGTGCTGATCGACGCCACGCTGGTCCGGCTGGTGCTGGTGCCGGCGACCATGGAGCTGCTCGGGAAGGCGAACTGGTGGCTGCCGCGCCGGCTGGACCGCGCCCTGCCGCACCTCACCGTCGAGACACCGGTCGAGGACCGTGCGCTGGAGGACGCACTCGTCCGCTGAATCACCGACAGGGGGCTGTCGTCGCCGCGGACGACGGTGGGTCGAGCCGGGACAGGCCCGGCACGACAGGAGGCGACGACATGCCCGCACTGAACAGCATCGGCTGGTTCGAGATCGGCACCGACGACCCGGCCACCGCCGCGCGCTTCTACGGCGAGGTGTTCGGCTGGACGGTCAGCCACGACGACTCGGCGAGCACCGACCCGGCGTACCAGGTGGTGACCACCGGCGACGGCCAGGGCCTGCGGGGCGGGCTCTTCGCCACCCGAGGGCAGCTGCCCGGCTACGCCGTCTTCACCGTGCTGGTCGACGATGTCGCGGGTGCCTGCCGGCGGGTGGAAGAGGCCGGCGGGCAGGTGCAGCGTGGCCCGGAGCTCAACCCGGTCGGGGTGGAGTTCGCCCACCTGCTCGACCCGGGCGGCAACCACTTCGCCGTCTTCGCCCCGCCGACTCGACCGTGAGCCGGCAGGTACCCGTCAGTGCAGGGTGAGGCGGCGCACCGGCCCACGGGGGATGTCGAGGTCCCCGGTGTCGAGGGGGCGGGGCGGGCTCACCTCGGCGGTGACCGAGACCGAGAGGATCCGGTCGGTGCGGAAGGCGCGCAGCTCGTCCCGTAGCCGGCACCAGGCGACCAGGTACCAGTCGGCCTGCTTGGCGACGTACCCCAGCGGCTCGACGTCGCGCTGCGTCGTCGCACCGGTGCGGTCCCGGTAGCGGAGACGCAGCACCCGGCGGTCGGCGACGGCGGACGCCACCTCGCGCGGGACAGGGGAGGTGGCACCCTCGTCGCCGACCAGGTGGACGCGGCCGGCCAGGTCGGCGGCGGCCGTGGCGTCGTCGGTCTGCATGGCCGACACCAGCTTGCGCAGCGCCGAACGTGCGGCCGCGACGAAGGGTGTGCCGTCCAGCCGCTGCAACGCCAGGGCCATGGCGACGGCCTCGCTCGGGGTCAGGTTGAGTGGCGGCAGGGTCCGCGCCCGGTCCAGGCAGTAGCCGCCGGTGCGGCCGGGCTCGGCCCAGATGGGGACGCCGCTCTGCTGCAGTGCGCTGATGTCGCGCTCGACGGTGCGGGCGCTCACCTCGAACCTCCCGGCCAGCCAGCGGGCGCTGCGCGGCCGGGGGGCGATGGCCCGCAGCTCCTCCACGAGCGCGTAGAGCCGGTCGGTGCGGTTCACGTCGCGGACGCTAGAGGCCGGCTACGACGGTTCCGTGCGCCTGACCCGACGGACCTTCACCTGATCGGGTGAACCTGGCCGTCCGTCGTCACAGTCTGTCCACAGGGGCTCGGCAAGAGACGGTTCAGTTCCCTTACAGTCACCGCACTCAAAGCGACCAAGTGGCTGTTCAACGGGGGTGTCGTGCCGGCTGTGAGCTCTGCTGTCGACGTCGTCGACGGCGAGGTCCGGGAGCTGATCCGTCGGCGGGGGCTCGACCCGTTCACCGATCCCGGCCCGGTGCGCGTGCTGGTCCGGGACGTGGTCGCCGACTACTCGGAGCGGTCGCTGTCCTCGGCGCTGCCGCCGATCGGCGACCCGGACGGCGTGGCCCGGGACGTGCTGGACCGGGTGGCCGGCTACGGGCCGCTGCAGCGCTGGCTGGACGACCCGGAGGTCGAGGAGATCTGGGTCAACGAGCCGGGTCGGGTCTTCGTGGCCCGCCGCGGCCGCAGCGAGCTGACCACGACGATCCTGGGTTCGGGGCAGCTGGCCGACCTGGTCGAGCGGATGCTGCGCACGTCGGGTCGCCGGATCGACATGAGCACGCCGTTCGTCGACGCGATGCTCCCCGACGGCTCCCGGTTGCACGTCGTCATCCCGGACGTCACGCGCCGGCACATGGCGGTCAACATCAGGAAGTTCGTGCTGCAGGCGCACAGCCTGGACGAGCTGGTGGCGCTCGGGACGCTGACGACCCAGGCCGCCCGGTTCCTCGAGGCCGCGGTCGCCGCGGGGCTCAACGTCCTGGTGTCCGGCGGCACGCAGGCAGGCAAGACCACGCTGCTGAACTGCCTGTGCGCGGCGATCCCCGCCCGCGAGCGGGTGGTCACCTGCGAGGAGGTCTTCGAGCTGCGGGTGCCGTTGCCCGACGTGGTCGCCATGCAGACCCGCCAGCCCAACCTGGAGGGCGCCGGGGAGATCCCGCTGCGCCGGCTGGTGAAGGAGGCGCTGCGGATGCGGCCCTCCCGGCTGGTGGTGGGCGAGGTCCGGCAGGAGGAGTGCCTGGACCTGCTGATCGCGTTGAACAGCGGCCTGCCCGGCATGTGCACCCTGCACGCCAACAGCGCCCGCGAGGCCGTGGTCAAGATGTGCACCTTGCCGCTGCTGGCGGGGGAGAACATCGGCCACGCGTTCGTCGTCCCCACCGTGGCGTCCAGCGTCGACCTCGTGGTGCACGTCGGCACCGACCCGAGCGGGCAGCGCCGGCTGCGCGAGGTCGTGGCGCTGTCCGGTCGCACCGAGGGCAGCGTGGTCGAGACCGCCGACGTCTTCACCACCCGCGAGGGCCGGCTGGTGCGTGCCGACGGGTACCCGCCGCACGCCGACCGCTTCGCCGCGCACGGCTTCGACCTCGCCGCCCTGCTCGGGGACCGGCCGTGACCTCCTCCGGCGGACTCCTCGGACTCGGCCTGGGCATCGGGTTGCTGCTGATCTGGCGCAGCGGCTCCCGGGCGCCGGTGCGACGGTCCGGTGTCGCCCGACCTGGCCGCCGTCAGCAGTTGCTCGCCGCCGCCGGCCTGACCGGCATCAACTCCGCTCAGCTGCTCGCCCTGCAGGTCGCGCTCGGCCTGGTCGCCACCGTCCTCGTGCTGCTGACCACCCGGACGGTCACCATCAGCCTGGTCTTCGGAGTGTTCGGGGCCGCGGTGCCGTACCTGCTGGTGCGCCGGCTGGCCGCCAAGCGCCGGGCCGACCTGCGCGAGGTGTGGCCCGAGGTCGTGGACAACCTGGCGTCGGCGGTGCGCGCCGGCCTGTCCCTCCCCGAGGCGCTGTCCGCCCTCGCGGTCCGCGGACCCGAGGTGCTCCGCCCGGCGTTCGGCCGGTTCGCCGCCGACCACCGGAGCAGCGGCCGGTTCAGCGACGCACTGGACCGGCTCAAGGACGACCTCGCCGACCCCGTGGGCGATCGCATCGTCGAGACGCTGCGGGTCGCCCGTGAGGTCGGTGGCAGCGACCTGGGCCGGGTGCTCCGCACGCTGGCCGCCTTCCTCCGTGAGGACGCCCGGGCCCGCGCCGAGCTGGGGACCCGGCAGGGCTGGGTGGTCCAGGCCGCCCGGCTCGCCGTCGGCGCGCCCTGGGTCGTCCTGCTGCTGCTGGCCACCCAGCAGCAGACGCTGACCGCCTACGACAGCCCGATCGGGACGGCGCTGCTGATCGGTGGCGGCGTGGTGTGCCTGGCGGCGTACCGGCTGATGCTGCGCATCGGGCGGCTGCCCGAGGACGTCCGGGTGCTGCAGGCATGAGCGCCGGGCTGACCGGGATGCTGCTGGGCCTGGCCGCGGCGACCGGCGTGCTGCTCGTCGTGGCCTTCTCCCCGCCCGTCCGGCAGGTCCGGCTGGTCGACCGGCTGGCGCCGTACGTGCACGACAGCCCTGCGCCGTCCCGGTTGCTCGGCACCGCCACCCAGCCCGGCCTGCTCACCGCTGCGCGGCGGGTGTTCGGCCCGGTGCTGGCCGACGGCGCCCGGCACGTCGACCGGCTGCTCGGCGGCCGTGCGGCGGTGCGCCGCCGGCTGGACGCGCTCGGCGCGGACACCACGGTCGAGGACTTCCGGGTCGAGCAGGTGGTCTGGGGCGGGCTCGGCCTGCTGGGTGCCGCCCTGATCGCCGCGGCCGGGTCGGCGGTGGCGGGGTCGGTGAACGTCCTCTCGGTCGTGCTGTTGGGCGTCGGAGGCCTGGTCGGCGGCGTGCTCGGTCGCGACTGGTGGCTCACCCAGCAGGTCCAGCGCCGCGAGGAGCTGCTGCTCGCGGAGTTCCCGGTCGTCGCGGAGCTGCTCGCCCTGGCGGTGACGGCGGGGGAGAGCCCGACGGCGGCGATCGCCCGGGTGACGCGGCTGTCCGGCGGCGAACTGGCTCGTGAGCTCAGCGCCACCCTGGGGCGGGCCCGGGCCGGGGTGCCGCTGGTGGAGTCGCTGCAGCAACTGGCCGACCGCACCTCGCTGGACGCGCTCGCCCGCTTCGTCGACGGCCTGGTCGTCGCCATCGAGCGCGGCACACCGCTGGCCGAGGTGCTCCGGGCCCAGGCCGCCGACGTCCGGGAGGCCGGCAAGCGGCAACTGCTCGAGGCCGGTGGCCGCAAGGAGATCGCCATGATGGTGCCGGTCGTGTTTCTGGTGTTGCCGGTCACCGTCATGTTCGCCCTGTTCCCGGGGTTGATCAGCATCGTCTCGCTGGCGCAGTGACGCCGGTGACCGACAGAGGAGGACGACGGATGCGCGGTTACGCGTTCCTGCTGGCTGCGCTGGCGGCCCTGACCGACCGGCTGCGGGAGGACGATCCCGAGCGGGGCGACGTCCCGGGCTGGGTCATGATCACGGTGATGACGGCGGCGCTGGTGCTGGCCATCCTGGTGCCGTTCCGGACGGCGATCGTGGACGCGGTGTCCGCGGCGCTGGAGTCCGTCACGAGTGCGGGCTGAGGAAGGGCCTCTCCGCTCCGCACCGCTGGCGGGCTCGCGGCGGGCCCCCGCGCAGGGGTCGACTGGCGACCGGGAGCGGGGCAGCGCGGTCGTCGACTTCGTGCTGGTCGGTGTGCTGGTCGTCGCGTTGTTGCTGGCGGTGCTGCAGATCGCGGTCTACGTGCACCTGCGCAACGTCGTGGTGGCCAGTGCCCAGGAGGGCGCCCGGTACGCGGCGGACGCCGACGTGCCCACCGATGCCGGCGCGGGCCGGACGCTGGAGGTGGTCGGGCGGGCGACCTCCGCGCGGACGGCGGCCGGGCTGAGCTGCACGTCGGTGCAGGAGGTCGACGGCAGCGGTCTGGCGCTGGTCGTCGTCCGCTGCACCGGTGCGGTGCCGAGCCTGTTCGCCCCGTTGGGGGACCTGCTGCCGCTGGTGGCCACCGGCCGTGCGGTGGAGGAGGCGCCGTGAACCGGTGGCGCGACCGGCTGGGCGGGGAGGGCGGGTCGGCGATCGTGGAGTTCGTCTTCATCGCGCTGGTGGTGTTCTTGCCGCTGGTCTACCTGGTGGCCGGGTTCTCTTCGGTGCAGCGCGGGGTGTTCGCCGCGACCGAGGCGGCGCGGGAGGCCGGCCGGGCGCTGGGCACCGCTCCGGACCCGGTCAGCGGTCAGGCGCGGGCGGAGGCCGCGGTGGCCATCGCGGTGGAGGACCAGTCGGTGGAGGCGACCGATGTGGTCCTCGGCTATGCGCCGGTGGGTGCGGGCTGTGGCGGGGCGGGTGGCTACACCCCGGCGCTGACACCGGGGGAGGAGTTCATCGTGTGCGTGACGGTGACCGTGAGGGTGCCGCTGCTGCCGGACTTCATCGACGCCAACACCGCCACCGGCGAATTCGTCGTCGAACGCGACCGCTACGTCGACGGCTGACTCGGCATGCTCGCTTCACAGGGTCACGGACCGACTGCCCGCTGAGAGCGCTAGCTGGCTGCAGGCGGGCCTTCTGTGCGGGCAGCGTCTCCAACCGTAGTGACCGCCGGGCAGCATGCCGAACAGCGTTGACCAGCGGAAAGGGCCCGAGGACAGTCCGGGCTCCACCGCCCATGTCGACGACCGCAACAGCGCGGCCGCATCGGGCGCCGCCAAGGGAGACCTCATGGTCGTCGGAAAACGAATACTGGCCACCGGCGCAGCTGCCGCGGGGCTCGCGCTCGCTCTTCCAGCCTTGCCCGCGGCAGCGGCACCGGCCGCTTCAGGGCACGTCCTCGTCGAGGTGATCGACATCGACGAGACCACGACGCAGGAGGACTTCTGCGGCATCACCGGTCTGACTGTCCAGGTGCACGACGTCTTCCACGGTCGCGAGTCCTACACCTTCCGAGGCGCGGACTCGATCCCGTACTTCACCGGGACTTTCCACGGCGTGAGCACCTTCACTGAGCCCGACGGTACGACGGTGACCATCAAGGCCAACACCGTGACCAAGGATCAGCGCATCGTCGAGAACCCGGATGGGACGTGGACGATCACGTCCCAGAGTGCCGGTGGCTTCCTCGTCATCGGGCCCAACGGGACGCTGCGCGACCCGGGGATGATCCGATTCCAGGTTGTCATCGACCCCAATGGAACACCACAGGATCCGGACGACGACGTGTTCCTGGAGGACCTCGGACCGGTCACCGACAGCACCGGCCTCAACGAGACGGGTCCGACCTTCTGCTCCGATTTCCTGCTGCTGACGGGGCGGGCGTGACGACTCGGGGTTGATGTGTTTCCAGGTGGGGGCCACCTGACCCGCACCTCAGACCCCGGAATGGTCGTAGGGGCTTCCGCGTCACGGTCGATGAGCAAGCAACTGGTCCCCGTCGTCGAGATGACGGCGGGGACCTGTTGTGCCTTGCGGGCTACTGCTCCTGTGCTGCTGGGCGAGCGACCGCGGCCGCGACGACGGCGCGCCGGCGGTCCTTCTCTCACTCCCGCCCACCAACAGCGCGATGTAGTCGCCTCCGGGTTGGATGACCGAGATCCGACCGTCAGGCAGGCTCGGCACGTCGTCGATCCGCCGTTTCGATGCCGTCCAGCACCGGCATCCGCAGGTCCATCAGCACGACGTCGACGTCCCGCACCACCCGCAACCGGTCCAGCGCGGCCCGCCCCTCGCCCGCTTCGCCGACCACCTCGACGTCCTGGGCCCGGTCGAGCACCGCCCGGATGCCGGCCCGCATCAGCGGGTGGTCGTCGCTCGGGCTGTCGTTCCTGCTGCTCGTGCTGGTCTTCTGCGGGCTGCTGGTCGCGCTCGAGGCGGTGGTGGTGAACCTGCTGTCGCTGCCCGCGGCCTTCGGCACGGTGGTCGCCGTCTTCCAGTGGGGAATTGTGGCCCTGCTCGGCCTGGTGCTGATGCCGGCGACCATGGAGTTGCTCGGGAAGACCAACTGGTGGCTACCGCGCCGGCTGGACCGCACCCTGCCGCACCTGGCGGTGGAGACGCTGGTCGAGGACCGCGCCTCAGAGGGTCTTGACGAGTCCTCCGTCGATGCGGACGTCGCTGCCGGTGATGTTGCCGGCCCGGTCACTGGCGAGCAGGAGCACGAGGTCGGCGATCTCGTGCGGGGAGGTGAACCGGCCGGTCGATGCCTGGGCCGCCTGCTGGCGGACCACCTCGTCGGGCTCGAGGCCGTTCGCCGGACCCACCGTGGCCGCGACCCCGCTGCCGCCGAGCCACAGGTCCGTCTGTACGGGGCCGGGGCTGATGGTGTTCACCCGCAGCCGCGGGCCGAACTCCTGGGACAGCGACTTGCACACGTTGGTCAACGCGCCCTTGGCCGCGCTGTAGTCGATGACCCCGGGGTCGGGCAGGAAGGCGTTGACCGAGCTGATCGTGACGATGGTGGCGCCCGGCCGGTCGAGCATGGCGGGAATGGCGGCGCGCATCGTGCGCACGGCCGCCAGGAAGTTGATGGTGAGCCCCCAGCTCCAGTCATCGTCGGTGAGGGCCAGGAAGCCGTCCAGTCGTGGCTTCACGGCGCCGACGTTGTTGACCAGCACGTCGATCCCGCCGTGCAGGTCCACGGCCTGCTCGACCAGGCTGTTCGGTCCCTCCGGGTCCATGAGGTCGACCAGCACCGGTCGGACCGCGCCCGTCGTGGCGAGCTCGTCGAGCTCCGCGCTGCCCTTGAGCGCACCTGCCACGACGCGCACGCCCTCGTCGACCAGTCCACGGGTGATGGCCAGGCCGATGCCCCTGCTGGCCCCGGTCACCACGGCGACCTTCCCGGCCAGGCCCAGGTCCACGGTCAGAACCCCCGGGTCCGAAGCCAGGACAGGGACGCGTCGGCGACGTCACGCCAGCCGTGGTCGATCGTCAGCGAGTGCGCGCGGTCCTCGAACTCGAGGATGTCGGTGGTCGCCTCGCTGTGCCGGTACTGCTTCAGCGTCGCGCGGGTCACCGCCTCGGGCACGGTGTGGTCCCGGCCGCCCATGACCAGCAGCAGCGGACCCCGGCCGGAGTTCCTGGTGTCCACCTCGGCGGAGGAGTGCGGATTGAAGTTCGCTGCGGCGGCCTCGAAGAGCGGCTTGCCCGGCGCCGGGATCGCCCAGCGCTTGAAGAGGGCGTCGGACTCCTCAGCGGGGATGGCGTTGCCGAAGGCGAAGCGGAACTGCTCGGCGGTGAGAGAGACCGCGCGGTGCCTGTTCGCGGGGTTCCTGAACACCGGGAGCGTGGCCCGCAGCGCCGACAGCGGCAGCGGGAGCACCCCCTTGATCTGCGCGGCGTCGATGGCCACCGCAGCTGCGGCCAGGTCCTCGCCGAGCAGCCGCTGGGCGATCATCCCGCCGAAGGAGTGACCGATCAGGATCGGCTTGGTCGGGAGCGCGTGGATGATCTCGGCGTAGTGCTGCACGACGTCGTCGATCCCGTGGTCGGCGATCGCCTCGGGCAGCTCTCGGGCCTTCTCCACCGTGTCCGGGTCGCCGGGCCAGCCCGGCGCCGCCGCGTCGTACCCGGCGGCGTCGAAGAGATCGATCCAGGCGTCCCACGACCGTGCGTGCAGCCACAGCCCGTGGATGAACAGGACGGGGTTGGCGCTCATGAGCGGCTCCTCCGGGAGTGGATGACGGGGCTGGCCTGGTCATCACCGTGGTAGGTGTACCGATCGATCTACCTACCTGGCGGTACCGTAGGGGGACCGCGGCAGCCCGGACAAGAGGTGCGGCCACCGATCGCGAGGGATCCGCAGAACGCATGACCGACCGGGACACGAGTGCGCCTCCGCGGCCACAGCGGCCGTCGCCGGCGAGGGAGCGCATCCTCAGCACCGCGGACAGGCTCTTCTACAACGAGGGGATCCACGCCGTCGGTATCAACCGGGTGGTGGAGGAGGCGGCGGTCACCCGGGTGACCCTCTACCGGCACTTCCCGTCCAAGGACGACCTGATCGCGGCCTACCTGCAACGCCGCGCCCAGTACGACCGCGACCAGGTCGGGGGGCTGATCGCGCGGTACCCCGACGACCCGCGCCGGGTGCTGACCGAACTGGCCACCGTGCTCACGGCCGACGACTTCGCGGCGGTGAGCCGCGGGTGTCCGTTCATCAACGCCTCGGCCGAGTTCACCGGTGGCCACACCGCCCGGTGGCACGCTCGCGAGATCCGTCGCTGGATCACCGGCGAGCTGGAAGCGCTGCTGCGCCGGGTGGATCACCGGAGCCCGGCGGCCACTGCGGACCAGCTGATGATGATCAGGACCGGGGCCGTCGTCTCCGGCGCGCTGGACGGCAACGAGAGGCTCGCCGAGGACTTCCTCGCCGGATGGGACAAGCTCATCGACGACGGGCTGCCGTCGGGGACCTGACCGACGACGGGGCAGCGCGCACCGCCCGTGCTCGCCGGTGCGGGCGCTGCGGGATCGGTACCCGGTGGCCGAGCTGATCGCGTCGCTCCAGGTCGGCGACGCGGCCACGCATCTGGACCGCCGAGGCGAGGTCTACGGCGTGGCCCGAGACGTGCTGGACCGGGTCGCCGCCTACGGACCGATGCAGCGCTGGCTGGACGACCCTGGAGGTCGAGGAGATCAGGGTCAACGAGCCGTCGCCAGGCTGGATGGGTCGGCGCGCGGCGGCTACTCATTGATGCAGCCGTGTGGCCATGGGCTTATTGACGCGCCAATCGGCGACCAGTGCACTGGTGTCCCGACTCCCCAGAGAGAAGTCCACATGAAGCGTGTGATTGCCATCCTCATGTCAATGGGCGCCACGGCCGCCCTAGGGCTCGCTCTCGCTCCCGCCGCGTCAGCGGCAGCGGGCCCCGGCGGGCCGGCGAACTGCACTGGCTACTCGGCGAGCAACTTCCCCGGATCCATCGCTGAGTTCGCGACGGCGCCGCATCCCGGTGGACCCAGCGACGTCGCTGTCCACGCACGACCGGGCGGCTGTTCCACACCGTAAGGCGGAACCTTCCGAACCCAGCAGTCGGCGGCGCTGTGAACGCGACGGACGCTGAACAGCGCTGAGCCCCGCCGTCCTTGAGACGGCGGGGCTCAGTGCTGGTCGGCTGGTCCTTCAGAGGTGCCGAATTGGGGTGGCACCCACCGGAAGATCTGCGGCGGACGTCGGACTGATCAACCGACTCAAACTTGCCGTCAGCACGCATGGCGGGGCTACTGGCAGGCGCCGACCTGTTCGGGATGCGCGACGAGGCTCGGGAAAGCGGCTGGCCCAAACGTCGCGAACCGTGGAGACGTTCTTCCTGAACTGCCCATGAAGGTCGCTCGGTGCAGGGCAGCGGCCGACCTGGTCGAGTGGATGCTGCGCACGTCGGGCCGCAGGACCGACATGGGCACGCCGTTCGCCGACGCCCTGCTGCCCGACCGGTCCCGGCTGCACGTGGTCATCGCCGTGTCTGATCGACGACCCGGACGGCGCGGTCATTGGCCGGGCTCCTGTGGGATGCGGAGGACTTGCCCCACCAGGATCACGTTCGGATCGCGGAGTTCGTTCGCAACGGTCAGGCGTCGCACGTCGGAGCCGTAGTGCTGGGCGATCGCGTGCAACGTGTCTCCCCGGACGACCTGGTGGAGCAGGTAGCCCTGCATGCCGGCGATGACGATGACCGGCACCGACTGGGTGTCCAGGCCGGGCGGCCGCTGTCCCGACGGGTCGTCGCCGAACAGTTGGAACACTGCCGGTCCGATGTAGTCGGTGTGCACGTCGCTCTCGTAGACGAAGGACTCCAGCAGACCCATGGAGCCAGCCTGGAAGAAGCCTCCGTCGAGCTCGTTGTCGCCCTGCATCAGACGCCAACCATAGGAAGCCTCGAACGCGGTCCCCACTGCGGCCACGGTCACCTTGAGGCCGATGAGGTCCTTCGGCAGAGGCTGACGAAGCTGAATACCGAACGCAGTCATGACTGCCTCCCACGCTCACATCGACCAGGTACTCGTCGGCCGTGCCCTGCTGGCCCAGGCGACCCGTGTCCTGTGATGGCCCGTGTCGCCCTGGGGAGATCAGGGTGACGGTCCCGCGTCACCGGATCGTCACCCCGAAGACCGTCGCTGGCCGTCCAGAGGCTGCGTGGCGATGAGGCCCGCGGACGCACTCGCTCAGCAGCCGGGCACCTTCTCGGTCTCGGTGATCGCGAACGAGTCGTCCAGGTGCACGACGACCCCGTCGCCCTCGGCGGTCAGCACGAGCGCGTGGTAGCCGCCGTCATCGGTGTCGGCCCAGATCCACGGGACCGTGGCACCCGGGTACTGGGCCAGGACCGCGTCCTTCACCTGCCCCGCCGTCTCATCGGAGACGGCGTTCCCACCGTGACCGTGACCGTGGCCGTCGGCGTCGGGGAGGTCATCGGTGCCGGTGATGGCGAAGGCGTC
Organism: Geodermatophilaceae bacterium URHA0031; assembly: GCA_000620205.1. Lineage (GTDB taxonomy): Bacteria > Actinomycetota > Actinomycetes > Mycobacteriales > Geodermatophilaceae > Modestobacter. The sequence continues at coordinate 144,517 of JHVP01000007.1, forward strand.
GTCGAGGTGGACGGCGAGGTCCTTGCCGTCGGCGGTGTCGATGTAGGCGTCGTAGCCGCCGTCGTCATCCGACCTGACCCACCAGATGCTGGCACCGGGGTACTGGGCCAGCACCGCGTCCTTGACCTTGGCTGCGGCGTCGTCGGGGACCGACGACCCGGAGTCGCCCCCCCACGTGCCGTCCCAGCCGTGACCGATCCAGTCGTGACCCGCCCAGCCGTGACCGTCCCCGTCATGTCCCTCGGCGTCGGGGAGGTCGTCGGTGCCGGTGATGGCGAAGGCGTCGTCGAGGTGGACGGCGAGGTCCTTGCCGTCGGCGGTGTCGATGTAGGCGTCGTAGCCGCCGTCGTCATCCGACCTGACCCACCAGATGCTGGCACCGGGGTACTGGGCCAGCACCGCGTCCTTGACCTTGGTGGCGGTGTCGTCGGAGACCTGGGCCTCGTCGTAGCCGTGCCGCCAGCCCCCCCAGTCGAATCCCGGACCGTCGGAGTCGGGATCGTCCGGCGCGGTCTCCGTGGACGTCGCCGCGGCCGGCACAGCCAGCACCGATGACCCGCCGCCTCCTCCGGCCGCGTTGGCGCTCAACGTGCCGGCCAGGATCGCCCCGGCCAGGAGCCCGGTACCGACGAGTGCGCCGGAGGTGATCCACCCCCGGCGCCGGTAGATCGGCGGCTCGTCCTGCGGTCCTGTGTGCTGCCCGGACTGGTCCATCACTGGCCTCCCCGACGTCGCCTCGTCGGCGAGAATGGCCTGTGAGTCAGGTCACCCACCAGTCGGGATGGCGTGTCGTTACGTCTTTCACAGCCAACTGCCAGGAGCCGAGGGTGGCCATCCGGCTCACGGCTGCGGGGCACCTGGCCACCGCCGGTCGGACGCGCACCCCGGCAACTCGGCGCCCGAGCGCACTGGTGCCTGGTCGCGGTTGATCAACGACGGACCGGTTCTCCGGGAGTTCCAGAGGCGGGGAGGGGATGGACTGGAGCTGCTCTGAAGGATGGATTGCGACGGGGCAGACCCGGCGTGCTCGGTATCTGCAGATGGTCGTCGAGTGCCGCGGCGGTGTGGGTGCCATTGACTGACCCTTGCGTCGACCGGAACGCAGTATCAGCATCGTGACGAGCGCGCCGCGTGGAGAGCCGCTGGGGACTCAACGTCGCGATTCCGACCTCCTGGGTGCTGCGGGGAAATGCGAGGGGAGGGCTTCGCTCGCGTGGTCCACGACGGGCAGGAGAAGGCGACCGGACCTGGGCACACGTCTGTGTCCTGGATTCTGGAGCACGTGCTGATGCCCTTGGTTGTGACAGTCGTCGGGGTCTTCCTCGGGCTCTTCGTGACCATCAAGGTCACCCCCGAGTGGACGAGTTGGCTGCAGTCGCCGAGTTGTGCCGACCCCAAAGACCTGGTGCCTGTGGCGCCAGCTGACCTCGAGGTGGCTTCCTCTCCGACGAAGACCCCTCCGGGCGGGACCGAGGTGAACACTGACTGGTCCAAGGACAGTTTGACGGATCGGAACACAGCAACAGCCTGGGTTCCAGAGCAGAACGAGGGATCGACGCTCGACTTCACCTTCACAGAGGGATCGGTCGATCTGGCTCTCCTGTGCGTGGTGAACGGCAAACCCTCGGATGAGGCCGGTTACCAGAACGCCGGCAAGGTGCGGTCCCTCAGAATCGAGACCGATCACGGGGGCCGGGCGCGGATATCGCCCCTTCGCATACAGGCCGTGGACGTCATGCAACAGCGACAAGAAGTGAACTTCAACGAGGGCATGACCACGCATGTGCACATGGAGGTGGTTGATTGGTATCCCGGTATCGATGTCGTCGACCCCGAGATCCAACGATGGTCCGAGGCGACGGACAACATCGCGCTGGCGGAGATCGAGTTCTACCGGAAGCCGTGACGAAGGCGATCGTCGGTCCGAGCGGTACGAGAGCCCACTCCGCGGCAGTCATGGAGCGCCCGTCGCGACCCACGTATCAGCTCGACCGGTCGACGCGCGTGAGCCACTCGGCGAGCAGGGCGCGCAGCAGGTCCGGCTGTTCGTGGGGCAGGGCGTGCCCCGCGTCGTCGAGCACCGCCACCGAGGCGTGCGGGTGGGAGTCGAGGAGGTCGACCGCGGCCGCGTACCCGACCGTGGCGTCCAGCCGGCCCGCCACGACCAGCGTCGGCCCAGCGTAGGGCGCGCCGTCGGCGGTGAGCTCCCACCGCGCACCGATCCGCTCGAGCGCCGCCCAGTCGACCAGCGCGGCCGCGGGAGCCACGTACCGGTCGTACCGCTCCAGCATCGCCGGGATCTGGACCACGAAGTAGCTGCGGAACTCGTCGTCCCCGAGGTCGCCCGGTCCGGCGACGACGCGGTGCGCCGGGACGTCGCGCGCGCCCGGGAGCAACGGGCAGACCAGCGCCAGCCCGGCGACCTGGTCCGGGTGCCGCGCGGCCATCGCCTGCGCGTAGTAGGCGCCCGCCGAGTGCCCGATGAGCAGGTACGCCGCCCCGCCGGTGACCTGGTCGGCGACGTCGAGCAGCACATCGAGGACGTCGTCGGCGCTGCGCAGCGTCTCCGGGGCGACCGTCGCGCCCATGCCGGGCAGGTCGGGGTAGACCCGCCGCAACCCGGCGACGCCGGACAGAGCAGGCTCGAAGCAGGCCTCGGTCTCCCGGTGGTCGACCCCGGCACCGTGCAGCACTAGCACGGGGCGCCCGGACCCGTGCTCCGTGCAGTGGACAGTCACCTGGCCCGCTCGGACCTGCATGTCCGCAAGCCAACCGCGCCAGGCACCCCGGTGACAATGCGCCCGCGGCCCGCGGCCGGCGGCTGTCTCCCCGCCGTGACGGCAAGGTGATGCGGTGGTGACGGTCGCTGGGCACCCTCCAGGTGAGGGGACACCGGCGCGGCCGGGTTGGGTCAGCGACTCGAGCGGCGTCGCCGAGAGCGCGCGACGGATGGACGAGAGCTGCTGTCATGGTGCGGACGGTGCGGGTGCTGTGGTGCCTGCTGCTCGTGCTGGCCACCGGGAGCGCGTGCGGCACAGCTGACGGTGGGTCGGGCACCGGACTCGGCGGTAGCTCCCAACCCACCACGGACGTGACGACTTTGCCGTCGACCTCGACTTCGCCGTCGACCTCGACTTCGCCGTCGACCTCGACTTCGCCGTCGACCTCGACTTCGCCGTCGACCTCGACCTCGCCGTCGACCTCGACCTCGCACGCGACGTCGAACTCGGACCCCGGGTTCTCGTGGGTCCCGCCGGGTCCGGCAGACCCGGACGACCCACCGGACAGCTCCTGGTACGGCGTGCTGCGGGACGCGGGGACCGGGGACTGCTCACGACTACGGAGTGAGGTCCCGGGTCAGGGGAGCGGCGGCCCACCGCCGGCTCTGTGGCGCGCGCTCGCCGCCGTGTGCGCTGCGACCATGGAGGGGGACGAATCGCAGTGGGCGACGGCGGAACAGCAGGTGACCGGTCTGCGCGCGTCCGGCTGCCTGGAGCAAGGCGCGCTGGACCTGCTGCAGCGAGCTCTGCAGTGGCACCGCGAGCACCCCGGACACACGCCCCAGGTGACCGTTCCGGGGCAGGGAGGCACGACGGCCTGCTTCGAGATCACCTCGGTCACCGACGACCTCGGGAGGGATGCCGGGCTGAGCGGGCCGGTCGGTGGTGGTGACCAGCTCACGATCAGCGGACGCGGCATCGAGGACCCGGATGCGGTCCTCATCGGTGGTCGTCCGGCGGTCGTCGAGTCGAGCGGACCGGACGGTGCGAGCGTCATCGACCTCGAGGTCGTCATCCCGGCGGCCGCCGCACCGGGCGAGGCGACGATCGTCGTCCGGAAGGGCGGCCGGGAGGCGACCGCCCCGCAGACCTTCACCTACACCGCCGCCGCGGGCAGCAGCGGCAGCGCTTCCAGCAGCAGCACGCCCAGCGGGCATGGTGAACCCAGCACGACCAGCCAGTCGAGCACCAGCGGCGCGCCGAGCAGCTCCGCTACGGGATCGGGCGGGTAGTCGGTGCCTCCGCAGCCACGGGGTCGGTCGGCGCAGCCGTCCCGCCGGGCCGGGCGGCCATCGGCCGGCGGAGTGACCCCTCCCCGGCGAACTCGGGCGACACCCGCGCGAGCGACCGCGCCGCAGCAGGACGCGACGTCCACGCTCCGGTCGGGGTTGTCCGTCCTGGCCACGCTCGGGCCGCCGCTGACCATCCTCACCGCGCTGCTGTTCTACTTCGGCTGGGCGCGCAGCGACCAGCAGGCCCGGGCCATGGGTCTCGACGTCACCCTCTTCGGCTACTCGACCCAGGACTACGTGCTGCGCAGCATCCGTGCGCTGTACGTGCCGCTGCTGGTGCTCGCTGGGGCGATGACCGCGTGCCTGGCTGCGCACGCCGCCGTGCTCCGCGTCCTCCCGGTCGAAAAGCATCGGCCACACCTGCGCGTGGTGGGCCAGGTGCTCCTGACGGTCGGTCTCGTCGCTGTCGGTGGGTCGGTCGCCTGGGCGCTGGCCAGACCCAGGTCACTGCCGCTGCTCATCCCGCTGGTGTTGGCCGCAGCCACGGCGGTCGCGGCCTACGGGCGCTGGCTCGCGACCGCCGCGGACGACGACCGCTCGCCGGTGCCGGAGCTGGTGCCCTGGCAGCGGGCACTGCGGACTCTGCTGATCGGAGCGGTCATCACGCTCGCCCTGTTCTGGGAGCTGTCGGACTTCGCCGGTGTGGTGGGGCGCGCCTCCGCGCAGCAGCTGGCGGCGTCTGTACCGGCGATGCCCCGTGCCACGGCCTACAGCAGCGTTCAGCTCGCCATCCAGGCCCCCGGCGTGCAGGAGGACGTACTGGACGTCCCGGCGGACGCCGCTCCCGATGCCGCTCGGTACCGCACGACCGGGCTGCGCCTCCTCGTCCGATCCGGTGGGCGCTTCTTCTTCGTGCACGACGGCTGGAGCCCGCAGAGCGGCACCGTGATCGTGATCCCCGACGACGGAGGCACCCGGTGGCAGTTCTCCCGGTGATCCTGAGCAGACCCCGGACTGCGGCCCGGCGTCATCTGCGATCGCGAGCCCGCGGACGGTACCGGCCGTCCGCCGAGCGCTGATGCTCCTGGGTGCAACTGCACCTGAGCGGTGGCCTTCCTCGATCACGACGGAGGCCGTGCAACCGAAGGGGTGGATGTCATGCTCCACGCACGGCGAGCGCTCTCCTGCTTCCTGGTGGCGCCGCTCCTGATGACCGCCTGCGGCGGGTCGGATCCGGCAACCGAGGCCGGTCCAGCCGATCCCGGGTACACCTCGGCACCGGCTCCGCAGCAGGCCGATCCGGAGACGGGCGATCGAGCAGATCCGCGTAGCTCGGATCCGCCAGGTGCGGGCGAGCCGTCGGGGCAGGACGACCCGGGTTCGCAGGAGCCCGGTCCCAGGAGTGGCGGGTCGCCGGGCGCGGGTGACCCGACCGGGCAGCGGGGTCCAGGTTCGCCGGGTCCGCTCTCGCCGGGCCCGAGATCCCCCGGTACGAGCTCGCAGGAGCCGAATCCGCCGGGGTCCAAGTCGCCAGGCGTGGAGCCCTCGGCTCCGGGCTCCCCGGCTCCGGGCTCGCCAGGCCCGGAGTCCCCGGCTCCGGGCTCCCCCGCTCCGGGCTCGCCAGGTTCGAAGTCCTCGGCTCCGGGCTCGCCGGCTCCGGGTTCGCCGGCTCCGGGTTCGCCGGCTCCGGGTTCGCCGGCTCCGGGTTCGCCGGGCCCGAACTCGCCGGGCCCGAACTCGCCGGGCCCGAACTCGCCCGGCCCTCCACCTCCGCCTCTACCTCCGCCTCCGCCTCCGCCTCCGCCTCCGCCCCCGCCCCCGCCTCCGCCTCCGCCTCCGCCTCCGCCTCCGCCCCCGCCTCCGCCTCCGCCTCCGCCTCCGTCCGGCAGCGTCACCTGGCTCCCGCCAGGCCCTGCGGACCCGAACGACCCGCCGCCGTTCGGTTGGTACGGCAACCTGCGGAACGCAGCCCGGAGCGGTACGTGTGACGACCTTCAACGGCGCGTGGACGAGGGGGACGACCAGGGGGAGGCACCCAGTCTCTGGCAGGCCCTCACCGCTGTCTGTGCCGCGGCGATCGAGGGGGACCAGTCACAGTGGGTCGTCGCGGAGGACCTCGCCGAGGGGGCCACCGTGCGGGACTGCCTGGACGACGCTGCACTGGAGCTGCTGGGCGACGCGCTCACCTGGCACCGGGCGAACGCGGGCGCGACACCTCAGGTGACGGTCCCCAGCGACGGCGCCACGACGGCGTGCATGACGATCGAGACCGTGAGCGTGGTGGGCGCCGACCCTGAGGCCGAGCTGGAGGGGCCCATCGCTGGTGGTACCCGGCTGAGGATCCAGGGACTCGCCATCCAGGGCGGTGCGGAGGTCACTGTTGGCGGCGAGCCGGTGGACGTCGTGGAGGGCGACCCGCCCGAGGAGAACGACGGTGACCCGTACGAGACGGTGGAGGTGGAGACCCCGGCGGTCACCGAACCGGGGAGTGTCTCGATCGTGCTGAGCAAGGACGGTCGGGAGGCGGTGGCCGAGCAGGAGTTCACCTACGTCCCCTGACGAGCGCGAGCTCCGGTGCGTTCGTCAGCCGACGGCGGTGGGGGACGGCGGGGCGCTGCCGCCCTGCGGTGCCTCGGTCATCAGCCGGATGACCTCCTCCCGGTCGGCCACCGACGGCAGCCCCCAGCCCGGCTCGTACTCGTAGACCTCGGCGAGCGGTCGGGACGCCGTCCGCCCGGTGAGGATCTCCACCGCCGAGCTGTCGATGAGCCCCGGGTGCTCGACCCCGCACGCCTCGGCGACCTTGCGCAGGTCTCGGCGCAGCGTCGCGATGTAGGTCGCCGCCCGGACCGACTTCAGCTCCGGGTCCAGGCCGTGCGACAGCCACGGGTTCTGCGTGGCCACCCCGGTCGGGCAGGTGTCGGTGTGGCACTTCTGCGCCTGGATGCAGCCGATCGCCAGCATCGCCTCGCGGGCGACGTTGACCAGGTCGCAGCCCAGCGCGAAGGCGACGATCGCGTTGTCCGGCAGCCCGAGCTTGCCGCCGCCGATGAACGTGACCTGCTCGTGCAGTCCGGCCCGGGCGAAGGTCGAGTAGACCCGTGCGAAGCCGAGCTGGAAGGGCAGTGACACCGAGTCGGTGAAGATCAGCGGGGCGGCACCGGTGCCGCCCTCGCCGCCGTCGATGGTCACGAAGTCCACGCCGCGGCCGGTGGTCGCCATGAGGTCGGTGAGCTCGCCCCAGAACGCCATGTCGCCGACCGCGGACTTGATGCCGACCGGCAGCCCGGTCTCGGTGGCCAGCAGCTCCACCCAGTCCAGCAGGCTGTCCGCGTCGGAGAACTCGGCGTGCCGGGACGGGCTGATGCAGTCCACCCCCTCCGGGACGCCGCGGGCCGCGGCGATCTCCGCGGACACCTTGGCCGCCGGGAGCACACCGCCCAGACCCGGCTTGGCGCCCTGGCTGAGCTTGACCTCCAGTGCCCGGACCGGGGCGGAGGCGACCAGGTCCTTGAGCCGGGCCAGGTCGAAGCGGCCGTCCTCGTCGCGGCAGCCGAAGTACGCCGTCCCGATCTGGAACACCAGCTCGCCGCCGTGCCGGTGGTGCGCCGACAGCCCGCCCTCGCCGGTGTTCTGCAGGCAGCCGGCCAGCGCGGCCCCGCGGTTGAGCGACTCGACCGCCCGGCCGGACAGCGAGCCGAAGCTCATCGCCGAGATGTTGACCACCGACCCGGGGCGGAACGCCCGCGCCCGGCCGCGGGGACCGCCGAGCACCTTGGCGCCGGGTAGCGGCATCTCGTGCCCGGCCTCCACGTGTGTGGCCGGCACCGCCCGGCCGAACGTGCGGTGCTTGATCACCGGGTAGCCGGCGGTGTACTCGAGGTCGTTGTCGGTGCCGAAGCCGAAGTAGTTGTTCTCCTTCTTCGCCGAGGCGTACACCCAGCGGCGCTGGTCCCGGGTGAACGGCCGCTCCTCGTTGTTGCCGGCCACCAGGTACTGCCGCAGCTCGGGTCCGACGGACTCCAGCAGGTAGCGGGCGTGGCCGATCACCGGGAAGTTCCGCAGCAGGGTGTGCTCGCGCTGCAGCAGGTCCCGGGCGGCGACCCCGGCCAGGGCGGAGAGTCCGGCTGCAGCAGCGCGTGTGGCCCAGGTCATGCCGGTAACCATGCCTCCGCGGTGAGCCCGGCGGAACGTACTCGGACGCCGCGACACGCGGGAGCCGGCAGGTGGCGCGCCGGGGAGGTCTTCACAGGCTGCGCACAGCTCGCTTTACTGCCCTGACCGCGGCCGTGACCAGGCCGCCCGCACCCCACCGGGCGCGTCCCGGGGACGGGAAGCGCCATGTGGTCTCGCCGTGCAGGACGCATCAGCTCACCGAGGACCATCGCGGTCCTCGCCGCCGCGGTGACGACGGTGGTCGCCACCGCGCCCGCCGCATCCGCCGCGCCCGCCGCGACCGCGGCACCGGCCGCCGAGCAGGGGCCGACCGCCGAGTACGTCGTCGCCTTCACCGGCAGCCCGGAGGCCGCGACGGCCGCCGTCCAGGCCGCGGGCGGCTCGGTCGCCGACGTCACCGAGGAGGTCGGCGTCGCGCTGGTGACGTCGGACAACGCCCGGTTCCTGGGTGACGTGCGGGCCAGCGGCGGGATCGCCGGGGCGGCGCGCAACCACGCCGTCGGCACCAGCCACCCCGGCATGCCGCACCGTTTCGCCGACGAGCGACCGCCCGGGGCGCATCCCGGCGGTGGCGGTCCGGGCTCCGGCGGCGGCCCGTCCGGGCACGGGCCCGGCGAAGAGCCCCTGGCGGACCTGCAGTGGGACATGGAGATGATCGGGGCGACGCCGGACGCGGCGCAGCGCCGGGCCACCGGCAAGGGCGTCGACGTCGGGATCATGGACACCGGCATCGACGCCACGCACCCCGACCTGGCCAGGAACTTCGACGCGGCGCGGTCGCGGAACTTCACCACCGACATGCCCGACATCGACGGCCCGTGCGAGGTGCCGAGCTGCGTCGACCCGGCGGACGTGGACGGCGACGGGCACGGCACGCACGTCGCGGGCATCGTGGCCGCCGACGACAACGGCTTCGGCATCGGCGGGGTCGCCCCGGACGCCACCCTGGTCAACGTGCGGGCCGGTCAGGACTCCGGCTACTTCTTCCTCTACGAGACGGTCGCGGCGCTGGTGTACTCCGCCGAGATCCGGCTCGACGTCGTGAACATGAGCTTCTACACCGACCCGTGGCTCTACAACTGCACCTCCCGGGACGAGTACCTGGAGGGCACCGTCACCGACGAGGAGCTCGCCGAGCAGCGGCTCGTCCGCGAGCTGCTCACCGGAGCGCTGGACTACGCGAGCGGACGCGGGGTCACCCTGGTCTCCGCCGCCGGCAACGAGCACACCGACCTGGCGGCACCGACCCGGGTCGACGAGATGAGCCCGGACTACCCGCCGGACGCAGCCTCCCCCCGGGTGGTCGCGAACACCTGCCTGAACCTGCCCAGCGAGGCGCCGAACGTGATCTCGGTGTCCGCGGTCGGCCCCTCGACCACGAAGGCCGACTACTCGAACTACGGGCTGGGGGACGTCGAGATCGCCGCCCCGGGCGGGTGGTACCGCGACCTCGTCGGCACCCCGGCCTACATGACGGCGGGCAACCTGATCCTGTCCTCCTACCCGCTGCAGGCGGCGATCGACCAGGGTCTGGCCGATCCCGGCGGGCAGCCGGTCGACGACATGTCGGTGCGGTACTGCGACGCGGCGGGCGTGTGCGGCTTCTACACCTACCTGCAGGGGACGTCGATGGCCTCACCGCACGTCGCCGGGGTCGCCGCCCTGGTCATCGACGAGTTCGGCCGCCCGACCGGGCACGGTGGGCGTGCCCTGGACCCGGCGGTCGTGGCCCGGGTGCTCGCCCGGTCGGCGGCCGACCACCCCTGCCCCGCGGGCGGGGTCGAGGACTACACCGACGAGGGGCGGGACCCGGCGCTGTTCAACGCGGTCTGCCAGGGCACGACCGACGTCAACGGCCTCTACGGCGAGGGCATCGTCGATGCCGCGGCCGCCGTCCGAGGATGGTGACCCACCCCGAGGCCGAGCCGACGGCCGCTCACCGGGGTCCGACGGGCAGCCTGGTGTCGACGACGTTGTCGAACCGGGGGTCGCCGCCGCGGATCAGCACGAAGTGCTGATCGACGGTGGCCTGGTAGGCCCGCAGCGGACCGGCCGGTCCGACGTCGTCCGGGCCGAGGTGCTGGCGGGCCGGGAGACGGGAGTTGAGGAGGTCGAGGGCGGCGGGTTGCTCCGCGTCGGGGACCAGCCCGGCGGTCGCCTCCAGGTACAGGGCCTCCGCCCGCCCGATCGGCGCGGCCGTGTCGAAGACCGTGATCGCCACCTGCGGACGTGCCGCGATGTTGCGCGAGTGCCGGCTGTCCGGCCCGGACACCCACACCACCCGGTGCGTGCCGTCGGGCGCGTGGAAGACCGGGGTGACCCACGGGGTGCCGCCCGGGTCGGCAGTGCCGAGCACGAGGTAGTGGTGGTGCGCGAGCAGCCGCGGGACGGTTGCCCAGAGGGTGGCCGCGAGCTCCGCGGAAGCCAGTCCTTCGCTGCCGGGACCGGTCATCGGCTCCTCCTCCGGTGGGTGGCGCCCGGACCGGGCTGCTGCACCGCTGCCTGGGACCCCGGCGGTCACCGCAACTCATCGGCGGCGGGGCAGCTCTGGTCCGGTGGACGGCCGCGCCCGGGACGTGGCGGAGGCGCCGATCGGAGCGGAGCCCGACTGACCGGGCGACACCCGGGTAGGACGGGCGCGGGGCCGAGCCCAGGTCCTGCCGTCCTCCCGAGGAGGCACACCCGTGAGCACACCCAGCAACGTCCCCCCACCCGCCGCCCGGTCCTCCTCGCCGTCGGCGACCACGGAGCAGGAGGACGGCGAGAAGCCCGGGCTCTTCCAGTCGCACGGCTGGCTGACCCCGGTCGTCGTCATCGTGTCCATCGTCGTGCTGTTCGCGGCGATGTTCGCGCTCACCTGGGGCGCCGGCGGCGGGGAGGTCTTCGGCAGCTGACCTGCCGGAGAAGCCGTGTCCGGACGGCCGCCACGGCTGCCGCCCGCGAGTAGCGTCCGCGCCAGAGCTGAGCCCAGGCCTGGCCCGGCCGTCTCCTCGGGAGGCATGCGATGAGCACCCCCACCTCCGCCCGCGACACCGACCGCGTCGGGACGGCGGTCGTCCCGCAGCCGCGGCGCCCGTCGGACCCACCGCTCCCGGCGACGGCCGAGCGACCGCCTGCGGCCGGGCCGGAGCCGGACGAACCGGTCGGCCTGTTCGGCAGGTACCTCTGGCTGACCCCGGCGGCCGGGATCGCCTGCACCGTGGCCCTCTTCGTCGCGATGATCGTGCTCACCTGGGCGGCCGGCGGCCTCACGCCGTTCAACGACTGAGCCGGGATGCGGGTGTCACAGCAGGCCCCTAGCCTGCGCTCATGAGACGCCCCCTGGCCGCGACCGCCATCGCCCTCGCGCTGACCGTCCCGCTGCTGGGGACGACGGTGGCCTCGGCCGCGCCGGGCTCCACCACCAGCGGTGACCCGTACTTCCCGCAGGCGGGGAACGGTGGCTACGACGTCCAGCACTACCGCCTGGGCCTGGACTACGACCCGTCCACCGGCCGGCTCCAGGGGCGGGCGGTCATCACGCTGACCGCGCTCACCGACCTGGACAGCTTCAGCCTGGACCTGCGCGGGCTCACCGCGTCCGCGGTCCGGGTCGACCACCAGGACGCCGCCTCCACCCAGCAGCCGCCGCCGGCCGACGGCCGCGGCGGCGAGCTCGTCATCGTGCCGAAGCACCGGCTGCGGGCCGGCACCGAGCACGTGGTCACCGTCGTCTACAGCGGGGTGCCCGGGCAGCCGACCGACATCGGCGGTGACCTCTACGGATTCGTCAGCTTCCCGGACGGCGCCTTCGTCGCCAACGAGCCCGAGGGCGCCTCGACCTGGTACCCGGTGAACGACGTGCTGACCGACAAGGCCACCTACGACTTCGTCATCTCGGTGCCGCAGGGGCTGACCGCGGTGGCCAACGGCGAGCTCGTGGGCACGCCGGTCACCCGGTGGGGCCGCACCGTCTTCGTCTGGCGGGCCACCGACCCGATGGCCAGCTACCTGAGCACGGCGTCCATCGGCAACTACACGCTGAGCACCCGGACCGGCCCGCACGGCCTGCCGATCACCGACTACGTCGACGCCGACCTCGGCCCGGAGGCCTCGGCCGGGCTCGCCCTCGAGCCGGAGATGATCGCGTTCTTCGAGGGCGTCTACGGCCCCTACCCGTTCACCTCCTCCGGCGCGATCGTCGACGACGACGAGGAGGCCGGCTACGCGCTGGAGACCCAGACCAAGCCGATCTACGCGGGCGCGCCCGACGAGGCCACCGTCGCCCACGAACTGGCGCACCAGTGGGTCGGCGACAGCGTGACCCCGGAGACCTGGCGGGACATCTGGCTCAACGAGGGGTTCGCCACGTACTCGGAGTGGCTCTGGACCGCGTCCCGCTCGGGAGCCAGCGTGCAGCAGCGCTTCGACGAGGTCCTGGCGACCCCGGCGGACGACGAGTTCTGGGCCACGCCGCCCGGTGACCCGGGCGCTGCGGACCTCTTCGCCGCCGCGACCTACGACCGCGGTGCCGCGACGCTGCAGGCCCTGCGCGGGAAGATCGGGGACGCGGCGTTCTCCCGCCTGCTGCGCGAGTGGACGACCCGGAACGCGAAGTCGAACATCAGCACCGCCGACTTCATCGCGCTGGCCGAAGAGGTCAGCGGTCAGCAGCTGGACGCCTTCTTCCAGACCTGGGTCTACACGCCGGAGAAGCCGGTCAGCTGGTAGGCCGCCGGCCTCACTGCACCGTGTCGCGGTTCTGCGCGTGCTCGCTGAGCTGCGGGAACTCCAGCACCTCCACCCGGGTCGCGTGCACCGCCGCGGTGGTCCGGGCCCAGCAGAGCCGGCACAGGTGGTGCACCTCGGGCGGCAGGAGCGGCCGGCCGCCCAGCTCGCGCACCTCCACCCAGCCCACGGCGGAGCCTGGGTCGGCCACCTCGGCACACTCGTCGCAGCGGTAGAGCACGCTCATCGCACGGCCTCCCGGCATGAGGAACGTCGTCGGTCCTCGGCACCCCAGGGTCCTCCCTCGGCGGCCGTCCCGCAGCAGCGTCAGGCGCCGCGGTCGGCCTCGGCCTGGACCACGCCGAGCAGGCTGGTCTGCAGCGTCTGGTCGGAGTGATCGCCGCGCTCCAGCGCCTCGCGGGCCGGGCCGGGCAGCTGGCTCACCTCGATGTCGTCCAGCCAGACGGTGTCCCCACCGACCCGCCGGCCCAGCCGCAGCGCGTCCCCCTCCCGCTGCAGCAGGTACTCCTCGCCACCGAGCCCGATCGTCGTCGATTCGCCCATGAGCGGTGCCCTACCCTCAGTGCTGGCCCGTTCACACGCCGGGAAGCCGACCCGGTCGGCCACCGCGAGCCTCATCCCGGTCCTCCCGGCGTGGCGGACCTACCAGGAGCACGACCGGTGCCGATGGTCACAGGACACCAGGCGCGGCCGGCATCACCAGGGTCAGCGTCGAGAGGGAGGGCATGCGTGTCACGGACGGCGGTGGGGCCCCAGCTCCCTCTCGACGTCAGCCACCGGGACGGCGGTGACCGGGAGAACGCCGACCTCGTCGCCGGGGTGCTCGACGCCCTGCCCTCGCCCACGGTGCTGATCGACGCCGACGGCACGATGCTGCTGGTCAACTCGGCGTGGGCGGCCGCCGCCGACCTGCTCGGCGACGACCGGCTCCGGGTCGGCGTCGGCGCGAACTACTACGCCGTCATCCTCAGCCTCTCCGCCGGGGCGGCGAACCACGAGCGCATCGCCGCCCTGCGGGAGCTCGCCCAGGGCCGGCGGGACACCGTCGCCGTCGACTACGCGCTGACCACCCGCCTCGGGCTGCGGTGGTTCCACCTGCAGGCCTCCCGGGCGGACCGGTCGGGGCGGGTCGTCGTCATGCACACCGACGTGACCTCCCGGGTCCAGGCCGAGCAGGCCTCCGCCTGGCAGGCCCGGCACGACCACCTCACCGACCTGCCCAACCGGGTGCACCTGCACGAGCTGATCGACGCCGAGCTGCGCCGCCCGGACCGCGGCGCGATGAGCGTGCTCTTCCTCGACGCCGACGGGTTCAAGGACGTCAACGACACCCTCGGGCACGACGTCGGGGACGCGCTGCTGCGGGAGCTCGCCTCCCGGTTGAGCAGCTGCACCCGGGACGCGGACACCGTCGGCCGGCTCGGCGGCGACGAGTTCGTCGTGCTGTGCCGCAACTGCGACGTCGACGGTGCCCTGCGGCTGGCCGAGCGCTTCCAGCGGACCTTCGACGAGCCCTTCGCCCTCGGCGACCGCCGCACCCAGCTGACGGTGAGCATCGGGGTCGCCACCGCGGCCGCCGACGACGACGAGACCCGCTCCACCGACCTGGTCCGGGACGCCGACCTGGCCATGTACGCGGCCAAGGCGGCCGGCCGGAACCGGGTCCGGGTCTTCCACCCCGACCTGCGCTGGGCCGTCGAGCAGAAGGTGCTCGTCGCCGGTGAGCTGCGCGAGGCCATCGACACCGGTCAGCTGGTGCTGCACTACCAGCCGATCCAGCAGCTGCTCACCGGCGAGGTCTCCGGCGTCGAGGCCCTGGTCCGCTGGCAGCACCCCGAGCGGGGGCTGCTCATGCCCGGTGACTTCATCCCCATCGCCGAGCAGAACGGCCTGGTCGTCCCGCTCACCCGGTGGGTGCTGCAGGAGGCCACCCGGCAGACCGCCGCCTGGGAGCGGGACGGCATCCCGATGGTGACCGCGGTCAACATCAGCGCCGCCCACTTCGGCACCGGCACCCTCGTCGCCGACGTGCACGACGCCCTGGCTGCGAGCGGCCTGGACGCCGAGCGGCTGGTCCTGGAGCTCACCGAGACCAGCGTCGCGGAGGACCCGGTGCGCGCCGCTGCCCAGTTCGCCCAGCTGCGGGTCTCCGGGGTCGAGGTCTCCATCGACGACTTCGGCAGCGGGTTCTCCTCGCTCAGCCAGCTCGTCTCCATCCCCGCCGGGATCCTCAAGCTCGACCGCAGCCTGGTCGCCGGCACCGAGACGCGGCGCAGCGAGTCCGCCGCCGCGATCGCCGCGGTCGTCGGCCTGGCCACCGCGTGCGGGATGCGCAGCCTCGCCGAGGGGGTGGAGACCGCCGACCAGCTGACCCTGGTCCGGGAGCTGGGCTGCACCTTCGCCCAGGGGCACCACATCGCCCGGCCGATGGCGGCCGGCGACCTGATGACCTTCCTCGAGGGCCGGCGGCTCACCGGACGACGACCGGTGCGCGCGCGGATCGGCTGAGCACCCTCCCGGTTTGCTGTCGACGGCCGGTCGGACGAGGGTCAGCGGTCGTGCGCCCCCGACGTCCTCTGCTGCTGTCCGTGACCGCCGCCGTCCTGCTGGCCACCGGCTGCGGTGCGGAGTCCGCGGCGGCGCCCGCCAGCAGCGCCCCGTCGTCCGAGCCGACCACGACAGCGGAGCAGACGACGACCGCGCCGCCCACCCCGACCCAGCAGCAGCTGCCCGGCGGTGGCACCCAGGTCTTCCCCGGCCACCGGCTGGCCGGCTTCTCGGGCGCCCCCAGCTCACCCGCGCTCGGCCCGATGACCGGCGACCTGGCCGCGGCCACCGAGCGGCTGCGCCAGCAGTCCGCCGCCTACGGCACCGACCGCCCGGTGCTGCCGATCGTCGAGCTCATCGCCACCGTCGTGCAGTCCGTGCCGGGACCGAACGGGGACTACTCGGTCGCCGCGGACGACGCCACCGTGCAGCAGTACCTGGACGCCGCCCGGGCCGCCGGAGGCATCCTGCTGCTGGGCATCCAGCCCGGCAGCGGGGACTTCCTGCCCGCCGTCCAGTACTACGAGAAGTGGCTGACCCAGCCCGACGTCGGGGTCGCCCTGGACCCGGAGTGGGCCATCGAGGCCGGCGAGGTGCCCGGGGAGGTGTTCGGTTCCACCACCGGCGCCGAGCTCGACGGCGTCTCGGCCTACCTCGACGGGCTGGTCACCGCCGGCCACCTGCCGCAGAAGGTGATGCTCTACCACCAGCTGCACGCCGACATCGTCACCGGCCAGGAGGCCCTGGTCGACCGGCCCGGGGTGGCCGTGGTCAAGAGCGTCGACGGCATCGGGGCCGCCGCCGACAAGATCGGCACCTACCAGCGGGTGATGGTCGGCACGCCGCCGTTCGTGCACGCCGGCTTCAAGCTGTTCTACGAGGAGGACACCCGGTCCGGGACGCTGATGACCCCGGAGGAGGTCCTCGCGCTCGTCCCGCAGCCGGAGTACGTGCTCTACGAGTGAGTCAGCCCGGCTCGCCGCGCAGCTTCCTCCGGGCGACGACGACCAGGTCCACCAGCGCGACCGCGGCCAGCACGAACAGCACGACCGGGAGCACCAGCGGGACGTCCGCGCCCAGGGCGAGCACCCCCAGCACGGTGCACAGGACCAGCCCGAAGACGGCCAGCACCAGCCGCAGGGTCAGCGCGCTGCGGGCGCCGGCGGCACCGCCCTCGCCCAGCGTGCGCGCCGAGTCGGGGATGCCGCGGGGGAAGTCGTCGCGCTCGTACTCGGTGAGGTCGTCCGGCGGAGGTCCGTCGTCCGGCGGTGGCGTGCTCATGCTGCGGTGAGGTACCCCGGCGGAGGGCGCACTACCCTGGACTGCTGTGGCTGCTGACTTCTCCGTCGTCCTGGACGAGCTCGACACGACCCTGAAGTCCATCGAGGCCGTGATGCGGGTCGACGACCTGCGCCGCGAGGTCGCCGAACTGGAGCAGAAGGCCGCCGCGCCCGACCTCTGGAACGACGTCGAGGCCGCCCAGGCCCTCACCTCCCGGCTCTCCTACCTGCAGGGCGACCTGCGCCGCGTCGAGGAGCTGCGCAGCCGGCTCGACGACGTCGGGCTGCTGCACGAGATGGCTGCGGAGGAGGGCGACGAGGCCACCACCGCCGAGACCGAGCGCGAGCTGCAGAGCATCCGCACGGTCCTGGACGAGCTCGAGGTCCGCACCCTGCTGTCCGGTGAGTACGACGCCCGCGAGGCGCTGGTGACCATCCGCTCGGAGGCCGGCGGGGTGGACGCCGCGGACTTCGCCGAGATGCTCATGCGGATGTACCTGCGCTGGGCCGAGCGGCACAAGTACCCGACCGAGGTCTACGACGTCTCCTACGCCGAGGAGGCCGGGATCAAGTCGGCCACGTTCGCCGTCAAGCAGCCCTACGCCTACGGCACCCTGTCGGTCGAGCAGGGCACCCACCGGCTGGTGCGGATCTCGCCGTTCGACAACCAGGGCCGCCGGCAGACCTCCTTCGCCGGGGTCGAGGTGCTGCCCGTGGTGGAGCAGACCGACCACGTCGACATCCCGGAGAACGAGATCCGGGTCGACGTCTTCCGCTCGTCGGGCCCGGGTGGGCAGAGCGTCAACACCACCGACTCCGCCGTCCGGATGACCCACATCCCGACGGGCATCGTCGTCTCCTGCCAGAACGAGAAGTCGCAGATCCAGAACCGGGCCGCAGCGCTGCGGGTGCTGCAGGCGCGGCTGCTCGTCGTCCGGCAGGCGGAGCAGCGGGCCGAGATGGACGCGCTGAAGGGGGAGGGGAGCAGCTGGGGCAACCAGATGCGCTCCTACGTGCTGCACCCCTACCAGATGGTCAAGGACCTGCGGACCGAGACCGAGAGCGGCAACCCGTCGAACGTCCTCGACGGCGACATCGACGCCTTCATCGAGGCCGGGATCCGCTGGCGCCGGCAGCAGGAGAACGCCGAGCTGAACTGACGCCCCCGGGGCAGAAGTGGCCACTTCTGCCCCCGGAGGGCCGGGGAGAGACACGCCACAGTGGCCGTCCGGGGGCACGTTGCGTCACCGAGGCCCCCGGCCGTGGCCGCGGGTCGTGACACTCCGCGAACACTGGCCGCGTGGCGCGCCCGGTAGACGGGCCAGGACGAGCCCCGGTCCAGGTACCGTCGTCCCTCGTGATCGAATTGCAACACGTCACCAAGATCTATCCCACCAGCCCCCGGCCGGCGTTGGATGACGTCTCGATGCAGATCGACAAGGGGGAGTTCGTCTTCCTCATCGGCTCCTCGGGTTCGGGCAAGTCGACCTTCCTCCGGCTGCTGCTGAAGGAGGACAGCCCCACCAAGGGCGTCATCAAGGTCAACGACAAGACCCTGAACACGATGAGCAAGTGGCAGGTGCCCAAGCTCCGCCGCACCATGGGCTGCGTCTTCCAGGACTTCCGGCTGCTGACCAACAAGACGGTGGCCGAGAACGTGGCCTTCGCCCTCGAGGTGATCAACAAGCCGCAACGGACCATCAAGCGCGTCGTCCCCGAGGTGCTGGAGATGGTCGGGCTCGACGGCAAGGAGAACCGGCTGCCCGGCGAGCTCTCCGGTGGCGAGCAGCAGCGGGTGGCGATCGCCCGGGCGTTCGTCAACCGGCCGCTGGTGCTGCTCGCCGACGAGCCCACCGGCAACCTGGACCCGGAGACGAGCCAGGACATCATGCTTCTGCTGGAGCGGATCAACCGCACCGGCACCACCGTCGTGATGGCCACGCACGACTACCACATCGTCGACTCGATGCGGCGGCGCGTGATCGAGCTGAACGACGGCATCCTCAGCCGCGACCAGAGCCGTGGCGTCTACGGCCTCGGTCGCTGAGACGCCGTCCGGCCGACCGCTGAACGCTGAGCCACCGAACGACATGACAGGGAACTGATGCGCGTCAACTTCGTCCTCTCCGAGGTGGCCGCCGGGCTGCGCCGGAACCTGACCATGACGGTCGCGATGATCCTGACCACCGGGATCTCGCTGGGCCTCATGGGCACCGGCCTGCTGATCGCCAACATGATCGGCGACATGCGCGAGATCTACTACGACAAGATCCAGGTCTCGATCTACCTCGCCGACGGCATCACCGACCCGCAGCGGGACGCCATCGCCGCGCAGCTGGAGGCCTCGCCGGAGGTCAAGGACTACATCTACGAGTCCAAGGCCGACGCGTACGCCCGCTTCACCCAGCAGTTCCAGGAGCAGCCGGCGCTCATCGCCAACACCCCGGAGGACGCGCTCCCGGAGAGCTTCCGGGTGGAGCTGGTGAACCCGCAGCGCTACCCGGTGATCGCCGAGCAGTTCCCCAACGGGCAGAACGGCGTCGACGAGGTGCGCGACGAGGGCGACTTCCTCGACCGGCTCTTCAGCCTGCTCAACGGCGCACGGAACGCGACCATCGCGGTGGCCGTCGTGCAAGCCCTGGCCGCGCTGCTGCTGATCTCCAACACGATCCAGCTCGCGGCCTTCAACAGACGCAACGAGACCAACATCATGCGGTTGGTCGGCGCCTCGCGCTGGTACACGCAGCTGCCGTTCATCCTGGAGGCCGCGCTCGCCGGGTTGATCGGTGCGCTGCTCGCGGTCGGCGGTCTGGTGCTCACCAAGATCCTCTTCGTCGACAAGACGCTGGCCGGGCCGATCAAGGCGGGGATCATCCCGCCGGTCGACTGGTCGGCGATCGCGGCGATCTCACCGATCATCGCCGCCGCCGGGGTCGGGCTGGCCGCCGTGGCCGCCTACGTGACGCTGCGGCTCTACGTCCGCCTGTAGCGCAGGTCGTCCCGCCCGTGGCGGCTGACCCAGCCGGGGTCAGCCGCCATGATCGGTTGCGGGTGCTGGGTAATCTGGGGGCATGCCGCGGGAACAGGGGCGCAAGTTCATCGCCCAGAACAAGAAGGCGCGGCACGACTACTCGATCCTGGACACCTACGAGGTGGGCCTGGTGCTCACCGGCACCGAGGTGAAGAGCCTGCGTGCCGGTCGCGCCTCGCTCGTCGACGGGTTCGCCACCGTCGACGACGGCGAGGTCTGGCTGCAGCACGTGCACATCCCCGAGTACACCGAGGGCACGTGGAACAACCACACCCCCCGGCGCAAGCGGAAGATCCTCATGCACCGCAGTGAGATCGAGAAGCTGATCGGGAAGACCAAGGAGGGCGGGCTGACCCTGGTCCCGCTCGACCTGTACTTCAAGGACGGCAAGGTCAAGGCCACCCTGGCGCTGGCCAAGGGCAAGAAGACCTACGACAAGCGGCAGGACCTCGCGGAGCGTGACTCCCGGCGGGAGATGGAGCGGGCCTTCGGCCGCTACGTCAAGGGCCGCCGGTGAGGTGGCCCCGATGAGAGGTGTCGCCTACGACCGGTTCGGCGGACCGGAGGTCCTGCAGCTCCGCGACGACCTGCCCGAGCCGCCGGTCGGCCCGGACACCGTGCTGGTGCGCACCCACGCCGCCGGCGTGAACCCGGTCGACGTCGGCATCCGCGAGGGTCACCTGGCCGGTGCCTTCCCGCACCACTTCCCGATCGTCCCCGGCTGGGACCTCGCCGGGGTCGTGGAGCAGGTCGGCCCGGCGGTCGTCGACTTCGCGCCCGGTGACGAGGTGTTCGGCTACCTCCGCCGGGACGACGTCCAGTGGGGGACGACGGCCGAGCTGGTGCCCGCACCGCAGCGCTGCCTCGCGCACAAGCCCGGGTCGCTGGGGTTCACCGAGGCCGGCGCGCTCCCGCTGGCCGGGTTGACCGCCTACCAGGCGCTCACCGAGGCCCTCGACGTCGGCGAGGGCGACCGGGTGCTGGTGCACCGGGCGTCCGGCGGGGTCGGGTTCTTCGCCGTGCAGATCGCCGCCGCGCTGGGCGCGCACGTCATCGGCACCGCCAGCCCGCGCAACCACGGCTTCGTCACGGACGCCGGCGCTGCCGAGGTGCTCGACTACTCCGCCGGCCCGATCAGCGGGCAGCTGACCGAGAAGGTCGACGCGGTCCTGGACCTGGTCGGCGGGCCGGCGCTGGGCGACGCCCCCGACCAGGTGCGCGACCCGGCCCGGATCGCCAGCATCGTCGACCCGGTGGTGCGCGACCTGGGTGGCCGCTACGTCTTCGTGCGGCCCGACCAGCACGACCTGGAGGAGCTCGGCCGGATGGCCGACGCCGGCCAGCTGCGGGTGGCGATCGCCAAGGCGTTCCCGCTGGCCCAGGCCGCGGACGCGCACCGGCTGGTCGCCGAGGGCCACGTCCGCGGCAAGGTCGTCGTCACGCTCTGATGGCCGTTGCCGCTCCCGTCGACGACGCCGACGTCCCGCGGTACTGGCGGGAGCTGGGGTTGCCCGGGCTGGTCGACGTGCACGTGCACTTCCTGCCCGAGCGGGTGCAGGCCAAGGTCTGGCAGTACTTCGCCGACGCCGAGGCCCACTACGGGGCACCGTGGCCGGTCACCTACGCGCTGCCGGTCGACGAGCGGCTCGCCGTCCTGGCCGATCTCGGGGTGCGCGCCTTCCCGACCCTGCCCTACCCGCACAAGGCGGGCATGGGGGCCTGGCTCAACGACCAGGCCGCGGCCTTCGCGAGGGCGCACCCGCAGGTGCTGCACTCCGCCACCTTCTACCCCGAGCCGGAGGCGCCGGTCTACGTCTCCGAGGCGCTGGACGCCGGCGCCCGGGTGTTCAAGGTGCACGTCCAGGTCGGCGACTTCGACCCGCGGGACGAGCTGCTGCTGCCGGTGTGGGCGCGGCTGGAGCAGACCGGGACGCCGGTGGTCATCCACTGCGGCTCGGGTCCGCTGCGCGGCGAGCACACCGGCCCGTCGCCGATGGCCGGCCTGCTCGAGCGGTTCCCGCGGCTGCAGCTGGTCATCGCCCACCTCGGGATGCCGGAGTACGGGGCGTTCCTCGAGCTGGCCGAGACCCACGAGCGGGTGCACCTGGACACCACCATGTTCGCCACCGACTTCACCGAGCGGCTGATGCCCTTCGACCGCGCGCTGCTGCCCCGGCTGGCCGCGCTGCGGGACAAGGTCGTGCTCGGCAGCGACTTCCCGGCCATCCCGTACCCCTACGCCCACCAGCTGGCTGCGCTGCACCGGCTGGAGCTGGGGGAGGACTGGCTGCGCGCCGTCCTGTGGGAGAACGGTGCCCGCCTGTTCGGGATCACCGCCGAGCCGGCCGGCGGGCCGCGGTAGGCCGCCGACCGTCCCGGGTCAGCTGGTGCTGGCGGGGGTGTAGTCGGCCCCCAGCTGCGACGTCGCGTCCAGCTCTTCCGGGCTCATCAGCACGACGGTGCGCACGCGGGCGATGCCGGCGCCACTGATGGTCAGCGCCAGCGCGGCGGCGGCGCGCTGGTCGGGCAGCTCGAGGATCGCGTAGACGTCGTCCTCCCCGAGGGCGAAGTCGAAGCTCTCGAGCCGGCCGTCGACGCTGGCCGCAGCCTTCTCGATGGAGCTCCGCCGTGCGGAGCCGCCCGTCTGCATCAGCGCTCGGGCGCCCTCGGCTGTGTACTTGGCGATGAACAGGTAGCGAGGCAAGGTGGTCCTCCTCTGTGGTCCCCGTGCCGGGCCGATGCTGCTCCGCCGACGCGGTGCGGCAGGGGGTCCGGTCCTGCCCTCGGCCGGTGCCCGCGCGGCGGCCACCGCACGGCGGCGGCCGGTGACCACGGGGCGGATGTCGTTCGCCTACGGTCGAGCCCGTGGAATCCACCCGGCTCGCCATCCCCGAGGGGCTGACCGCCCGCCCGATGCGCCCGGACGACATGGTCGCCGTCGTCGACCTGGAGGCCGCCGCGGAGGGCATGGACGACACCGGTCAGCTCGACAGCCCCGAGGACCTCACCGCCTGGTTCGTCAACGACCTGGTCGACCTGGAGCGCGACACCCGGGTGGTCGTCTCCGGCGACGAGCTGGTCGCCTGGGCCAGCGCGATCGCGCCGCCCACCTTCCGGGACGCCTACGGCGTGCACCTGGAGGGCCGCGTCCACCCGGACTGGCGCGGGCGCGGCATCGGCCGCTCGCTGCTGGCCTGGCAGCTCGGGCGGGGCGAGGAGCTGCACGCCGAGCGGCACCCCGAGGCGCCGGCCCGGCTGACGGCCACGGTGTACACGACGATGCCCTCGCTGGAGGCGCTGGTCCGGCGGGCGGGGCTGCAGCCGGTCCGCTGGTTCTTCCACATGGACCGCCCGCTCACCGACCTGCCGCCGCACCGCCGTCCCGAGGGGGTGGAGCTGGTCCCGTTCAGCTGGGACCTGGACGACGAGGTCCGCCGCGCCCACAACGCCGCCTTCACCGAGCACTACGGCTCCAGCGAGCGGGACGTCGCCTCGTGGGAGGTCATGTTCACCGGCCAGCCGTCGTTCCGCCCCGACCTGTCGGTGCTGGCCGTCTCCGACGGTGCGGTGGTGGGCTACGCGCTGTCCTACGTCTCCGAGGCGACCGCCGCGGCCACCGGGTCCCGGGAGAGCTACTTCGGCCAGATCGGCGTCGTCCCGGCGGCCCGGGGGCGCGGGTTGTCCAAGGCCGTGATCATCGAGGCGCTGCACGCCGCGGCGGCCGGTGACTGCCAGACCGCCGGGCTCGAGGTGGACAGCGAGAACGTCACCGGGGCGCTGGGCCTGTACGAGAGCCTGGGCTTCCACACGCACCGCACCCAGGTCAGCTGGTCCCGGCACCTGGCGCCGCTGACCTGACGCCGGGAGGGCCATGTTGGCCAACATGGCCCTCCCGGGTGACCCGGTCGGTCAGCCGGCCAGCGCGGGCTCGGCCGGCAGGTCGTCCTTCTTCGCCGAGATCAGCACCACGGCGATGACCAGCGCGGTGGTCAGGAACACCGCGGCCCACACGAAGGCCACGTGGTACCCGTGCACGAAGGCCTCACCGGGAGCCTCGCCCGGGTTGTCGGCCAGGTGGCCGGTCACCGCGGAGGCGTAGAAGGTGCTCAGCAGGGCCAGGCCGAGCGAGCCGCCCACCTGCTGCGAGGTGTTCAGCACCGCTGAGGCGATGCCGGCGTCGTGCTCCGCCACGCCGACCAGCGCGGTGCTGGACGCCGGCACGAAGACCGCCGCCATGCCGAAGCTGATCGCGATCTCGGCCGGCAGCACGTCGGTGACGTAGGAGCTGGTCGCCTCGATCTGGGTCAGCCAGAGCATGCCCAGGACGGCCAGGCCGAGGCCCACGATGATCAGCGGACGCGGGCCGATCCGCGGGAGGAGCTGGGAGACGATCCCGGCGCCCAGGATGATGCCGCCGCTGAAGGGCAGGAACGCGAACCCGGACTCCAGCGGGGTGTAGCCCAGGGTCTGCTGGAAGTAGAAGGTCAGGAACAGGAAGATCGCGAACAGCCCGGCACCGACCAGCAGGAACACCAGGTAGGAACCGCCGCGGTTGCGGTCGAGCACCACGCGCAGCGGCAGCAGCGGGTGGCTGGCCCGACGCTCGTAGAGCACGAAGGACACCAGCAGGACGGCGGCCGCGGCCAGCAGGGTCAGCGTGACCGGGTCGCGCCAGCCCACGCCCTCCTCGGCGGCCTTGCTGAACCCGTACACCAGGCTGACCAGCCCGAGGGAGGACAGCAGCACGCCCGGGACGTCGTAGCGCCGGTCACCGGTCGCCCGGCTCTCGGTGATCAGGGCGACGGCGAAGCCCGCGGTCACGATGGCGATCGGCACGTTGATGCCCAGCGTCCACCGCCACGAGGCGTACTCGGTGAGCACCCCGCCGAGGATCAGCCCGATGGCGGCGCCACCGCCGGAGATGGCCCCGAAGACGGCGAAGGCGCGGGCCCGCTCCTTGGCGTCGGTGAAGGTGACCGCCAGCAGCGACAGCGCGGCGGGCGCCAGCAGTGCAGCGAAGGCACCCTGCAGGGCGCGGGCCCCGAACAGCATCTCCTGGTTGACGGCGATGCCGCCGAGCGCGGACGCACCGGCGAAGCCGGCCAGGCCGATGAGGAAGGTCCGCTTGCGGCCGATGAAGTCGGCGATCCGGCCGCCGAGCAGCAGCAGCCCGCCGAAGGCGAGGGTGTAGGCGGTGACGACCCACTGGATGTTCGCCGCGCTGATGCCGAGGTCGATCCCGGCGTCGGGGAGGGCGATGTTCACGACCGAGACGTCCAGCACGATCATCAGCTGGGCGATCGCGATGACCGCCAGCGCCAGCCAGCGGCGGGGGTCGGGACCGGTGTCGAGGGCCGGGGTGGCGTCGGACGACGTCGTCCCCGGTGGGGTGGTGAGGCTGTCTGCGGGCATGGCAGAGCTGTCCTTCCTGCGCGCAGCGCAGTGGAGAGGGGTGAGGGCGTACGGGCGCGGACGACCGGCGGCACTGCGCGGTCATCGGGCGGAGGAGCGGGAGGCCGGCGGATCAGCGCCGGTCGTGGGTGGTGCGGGTCAGCCCACGGGCTGTGCGAGTCCTGCGCCGGCCCAGCGCAGGCAGTCGCGCACGTTCTCCAGGAGCTGGTCGAAGGTGTCGTGCGGGTCCCAGGCCTCGATCGCGGTGGTGAACGCGGCCATGGCGGTGTTGAGGACCAGGGTCGTCCTCAGGTCGTCGCCGTCGGGCTGACGGCGGGCGATCCACGCCCTCAGGTCGGGGGCGAAGCTGTCACAGGTGCCCCGGGCCGTGTGGATCAGCCCCGGACACTGCTCGAGCACCCGCTTCTGCACGGGCAGCCACTCGGGCAGCAGCCTCGCCATGTCGACGAACAGGTCGGTCAGCGCCTCCCACAGCGGCTTGTCGTCCTCGACCTCGAGGAGGGCTCGCCACTGGGCGAGCTCCTGCGGGTCGAACTCGAAGGCGACGGCTTCCTTGCTGGGGAAGTAGCTGAAGAAGGTGGTTCGGGAGACACCGGCCTCGGCGGCGATGTCCTCGACACTGACGGCGTCGAAGCCGCGCTCGCTGATCAGGCGCAGCGCGGTGGAGCGGATGGTGCGCCAGGCCTCGAGCTTCTTGCGCTCTCGGAGCCCCATGACGGCGTTGACCGGGCAGCGCGGACTGCTCGCTGCCTTCATCGACTTCCCCATCACGTGATCACCGTAGACCGAAACCTGAACTGAGTACAAGTTCTTACTGCGTCAAGTTCTTGCACCGTTCACTCCCCGGCTACGGTCTGCCCATGGTCAGTGTCGATCAGCCCACTCCTGCCCTCCGGACCGTGGCTCGAACCCATCGGCGGCTGGAGCCGCTGCACTCCCACGTGTACTTCGCCCCGGAGACCGACGAGCACCTCACGGCCCTCGGCATCCGGCCCGGCCGGATGGTCTACTTCGCCGGCCGTGCGGCGGCGATGGGCGCGGTCGGCCCGGGCGTGGTGACGGCGACGTTCGGCAACTTCGCGCCGGCCATCGTGGCCCGGCACATCCCGCGGGCCTGGACCCTGGCGACCCCCGAGCAGGTCCTCGCCGCCCGGTCGGCGGCGGCACGCGCGTCGCTCACCCGGCTGCTCGCCGACCCGCCGGCCGAGGACGTCGCCGAGCTCGCCGGGCTGCTGCGTGCGGCGTGCACCGTGCTGACCCCCGAGGGTCGGCCGCTCTACGCCGGGCACGCCGACCAGCCGTGGCCGGAGGACCCGCTGCTGCAGGTGTGGCACGGGGTCACCCTGCTCCGCGAGCACCGCGGCGACGGCCACGTGCTGAGCCTGGTGCGGCACGGGCTCAGCGGGCTGGAGGCGCTGGTCACCCACACGCTCACCGGCCGCGGCTTCACCGAGGAGGCGGCGCAGGCCACCCGTGGCTGGTCGGCCGAGGAGTGGGCTGCGGCGGTCGCCGGGCTGACCGACCGCGGCCTGGTCGCCGACGGGGCACTCACCGCGGACGGCGTCGCCCTGCGCGCGGCGGTCGAGCAGGAGACCGACGAGCTGTCCGCCGCGCCCTTCGTGCACCTGGGGGCCGAGCGCACCGAGCGGGTGGCCGACCTCGGGGGCCGGCTCTCCGCGCGGCTGGTCGCCAACGGTGCCTACCCGGCCGGGGTCTTCGCCGCCCGCTGACCGCGATGACCCCGGCCGGCCGGACCGGACCCCCGGCACGGCACGTCCCTCCTCGTCGGCGGACGTCGCCCCGGGACGACGGCACCGGGGTCCTGCCCCGGTCGGGTGGTCGAGGTGCCCCGTCCGTCACCGGCGTGTCACGATGGTCGACGGCCCCGCGGCGCTCCGCCGGGCATCCAGGGACGTCGGGAGGTGACCGGGCAGATGCGTGCCGAGCCCCCCAGTCACAGTCCCGAGGTCCCCTCCTGCTGACGCGCCCGGTCGACACCTGACCCGCGGCGGTGCGGCGTGCGGGGACCGCTTCCGGCGTCCCCGTCCCCGCGTCCTCCGGGAGTCCGTCGTGTCCGACCGTCGTCGCAGCACCCCCCGCGCCGCCCTCTCCACCCTCACCCGCCGCCCCCGTCCGGCCACCGCCGTCTCGCGGCTGCCCGACCGGACGGCGCAGCACCCGACCCCGGTCGACCGCCCCGCGCGGATGGTCGACAACGCCGTCTACGCCGGCGGCCGCCGGATCGCCACCCCCGGCTCACCCGCCGAGAGCCACGAGTGGCTGACCGAGGGCTACGAGGACCGGATGGTGTGGCTGGGCCTCTACCGCCCGGACCCCGCTGCCCTCGGTGAGCTGGCCGAGCAGTACGACCTGCCCGAGCTGGCGGTCGAGGACGCGATCAAGGCCCACCAACGGCCGAAGTTCGAGCGCTACGGCGACACGCTCTTCGTCGTCCTCAAGGCCGCCCGGTACCTGGACGCCGCCGAGGAGGTCGACTTCGGCGAGCTGCACCTGTTCCTCGGCCGGGACTTCGTGATCACCGTCCGGCACAGCGAGTCGCCCGACCTCTCCCGGGTGCGCCGCCGGCTGGAGAGCGACCCGGAGCTGCTGGCGCGGGGCAGCGAGGCGGTCCTCTACGCGATCCTGGACGCCGTCGTCGACGGGTACGCACCGGTCGTCGCGGGCCTGGAGAACGACATCGACGAGATCGAGGTCGAGGTCTTCCGCGGTGACCCGCAGGTGTCCCGGCGCATCTACGAGCTGTCCCAGGAGGTCGTGGACTTCCAGCGGGCCGCCCAGCCGCTGACCGGCATCCTGGCGGCGATCACCGCCGGGTTCGAGAAGTACGGCGTCGACGAGGAGCTGCGCAGCTACCTGCGGGACGTCGCCGACCACGTGACATCGGTGACCGAGCGGGTGGAGGGCTTCCGGCTGCAGCTGCGGGACATCCTCACCGTCAACGCCACCCTGGTGGCGCAGCGGCAGAACGAGGAGATCCGGGAGCTCACCGAGACCTCGCTCGCGCAGGGCGAGGAGGTCAAGAAGATCTCCGCCTGGGCCGCCATCCTCTTCGCCCCGACCCTGGTCGGCACCGTCTACGGGATGAACTTCACGCACATGCCCGAGCTCGACTGGCGGCTGGGCTACCCGCTCGCGCTGGTGCTGATGCTGATGGTCAGCGTCGTGCTGTACCTGGTGTTCAAGCGCCGCGACTGGATCTGAGGACGCCGGTGTGCGTGGCGGACGAGCCAGGACCGGGTGCTCCGACGGTGGCCGTCCCGGGGATCCCAGGGGCGCGGGGCAGTTCCGGAACGGTCGCGACGGCATGCGGGCGCCCGTAGCATCCCACGGTCATGGCCGGAAGATGGTTGACAGGGGAAACGACGGTCTCCGTCGAGGTCGTCACCGGCACCACCCGTCTGCGGCAGCTGGGTGACGCGTGGCGTGACCTGTGGGGACGCTGCGCCGACGCAGGTCTGTACCAGACGTTCGAGTACTGCCGGGACGCCTGGGAACTCGTCCAGCGACCGCAGGGCTGCTCCCTCGTCTGCCTGGCCGGCTGGCAGGGCGATCAGCTGGTCGCTGTCTGGCCCTTCGTCACCGTCCGCCACCGCGCCTGGACGTGGGCCGAGCAACTGGGCGCCAGCGGCGCTGAGCTGCACGACCTCCTGGTCGACGACGCGCTCGACCGTGAGACGTGGGTGCGCCAGGCCTGGGACGTGCTCACCGGGCAGTCCGGAGCAGACGTGGTGCGGTTGTCCTTCTCCGACGACCGTCCTGGGGCCCGGGCCCTTCGCTCGCTCCCCGGCCGCGTGTCCGAGTTCGAGGCGGCGGTCTCGGTGCGCGTCGCGCTGCGCGAGCAAGCCGACTGGGACGGGTACTACCGGTCGCTGAGCGCGAGCCACCGGAAGGACCTCGCCAAGTCGGCTCGCCGACTCGCCGAGCTGGGCGCGGTCGAGTTCGAGGTGGTCGAGGCCGGCGATCCCCGGATACCCGCGCTCGTCGAGTGGACGCTGGCGCAGAAGCGGGAGTGGGCTGAGCACACCGGCAAGAAGGGCGAGTGGCTGTACTCCGACCGGTACCGGCAGTTCCTCGTGGACCAGCTGAACGAGCCCGGGCACACGGCGACCAACGTCCTGATGGTCGTACGGCTCGAGGGGCGGCCGCTGGCCACGCAGATCGGCGCCATCGGGAAGGACTGCTTCGAGGCGGTCATCGCGGGCTTCGACGCCGCGCACAGGAGGCACTCCCCGGGAGCGAGGATGCAGGAGGCCGTGGTCAGGTGGGCGTGGGAGCAACGGCTGGACTGCGACCTCGGAGGTGGGGCGGAGCCGTACAAGACCATGTGGAGCCGCAACCAGGTGGTCGCCAGGACCAACGGCGAGCTGGCCGTGTCGCGGTGGGGTGCGGTCGCCCTCGTCGCTCGACGACGTGTGCGCCGGTCACGGGCTCGACGGGCGGAGCTGACCGCTCGCTCCTCGGCCGGCTGACCGCCCAGCCGGCACGTGCTCCGGTGGAACATCCCGGTGGCGCGTGCCGTTAAGCTGGGTGCACAACTACACAGGGGGGCGATTGGTCTCGACTGCGGTCGGGTGACCAGGGGAAGCGAGCCGAGGAAGGCAACGATGAGCTCGTTAACCACGCGTTGCAAAAAACACAAGCGCCGACTCCAGTCAGCGCGACTTCGCTCTCGCTGCCTAACAGCAGCTAGGCGAGTCTGTCAGCCCGGGTTCGTCATCGGCCCGGATCCTGGCATCAGCTAGATGACTCACTGCACGCACCGGTCGCGGGTGCGTGCGGGACACCAAACAGCGACTGGGCCCGTCACACCGACTCGTTCGTGGGATCGGTGGGGTCGAGCAGAGACAGAGCGGACTGCGCTCGGAGAAGCCCTGGTGATGCGTCGCAGGACGCGGGTTCGATTCCCGCCGCCTCCACCCCCCGGGTCCTGGCGAGATGCCAGGCCCACTGTCGGCGAAGAGCCCGTTGCCACCGCGGAGAGCGGTGGCAACGGGCTCTTCGTCGTGAACCGGGGCGGTCCGACTCGGGCTGGTGAGCCCAGAGCCGGACCTGGCAGGACGGCGGCACGCTGACCGAGCGCCCGGACGGCCCCTTCGACGCCGTCCGGTCGACGTTCTGCTCGTGGGCGCTGCCGACCGACGAGGACGGTCCCCCGCGCCGTGCCGCACCCGTCCGGAGCCGCGTCCGTCGGCCGGTGGTCGTGGTCCCGGTGGAACGGCAGCAGACGAGTCTCCTCAGCGGAACGGTGACGCGACGGTGATGCCGCACCCGGAAGCTCGTCCCGCAAGCTGTCGGACGACGTCCCGGCGTTGGCGGGCCGTCCTGAACCGGGGAGGGCACATGGGTGCACCGGCGATCGAGCGGCCACGCGAAGCAGCAGCAGGCCCCCAGCCCACGGCTGTGCTGGACGGCGTGGAGGTGACGCAGGCTGTCCAGGACATCGGTGGGTCGATCCCGCTCGTGGCGAGGAAGATGACGTTGGTCCGGGCCTACCTGGGGTCGCCGTCGGCACCGATGAGCGTGCGGGGCGAGCTCCGCGTGTCGCGCGCCGCCAACGGCCCCTGGACCACCGTCAGCTCGTTCGGCACCGCGGCGCTGGACCCGGCACGCAGCGGCTCGTCACCGGCGCAACTCCGGGGTCGTCGCGAGGACCTGGCATTCAGCCTGGACTTCCGTCTCCCGCGACGGTTCACGAAGCAGGGGACGCTGTGGTTCAAGCTGGGGGCCGTCCGGGACGCGACCACCGGGCGCAAGGTGCAGATCGGGGGCACGGGGAACGCGCGGACGGTGACGTTCGTGCCGAGCCCGCTGCTGCGCCTCCGGGTCATCAACCTGCGGTACACGACCGGGGCGCCGCCGGTGCAGTTCGCCGCCACCAAGAGCGACCTCGAGCACATGGAGTCCTGGCTCACGCGGGCCTACCCCGTGGCCCGCGTGAGGTTCTCGACCGTGACCGTTGACGCCACGGCGACCTGGCCCTTCCAGGCGACGCAGGCCAACGCCCAGCTGGCAGCGCTCCGGGCGCTCGACGTCGCCGGCGGCCAGGACCCCGGCACCCACTATTACGGGATGGTCTCCGACGGCGGCGGGTTCATGCGGGGCAGGGCCTCGGCGATCCCAGGGGCCCCCGACCCCTCCGCGGTGGCCTCGGGGCCGACGGGACCGAACAACAGCTCCCCGGGGTTCAGCTGGGACACGGACGGCTCCTACGGTGACTGGTACGGCGGCCATGAGCTCGGGCACACGTTCGGCCGCTTCCACCCCGGCTTCTGCAACGGCAACTCCGCGGACGATCCCGCCTACCCGTTCCCGAACGGCCAGGTCTCCGGTGCCGACGGGGCGTTCACCGGGGTGGACGTGGGGGATCCGGACATCCCGGTCGCCCCGGCGGCTCTCCCCGGGGTCGTGTGGCACGACGTGATGACGTACTGCGACTTCCAATGGCTCAGCCCGTACACCTACAGGGGCATCCGCGACCGCCTGGTCGCCGAGGGGATGCTCTTCCCGGTCCCTTACGACGACGATGACGAGGATGACGACGACAGCAGCAGGGGCGGGCGCGGCGACGCGTCCGCAGGGGCTGCGGAGCCCCCGGTGAACGGCACGCCCGTCCACGTCAGCGCGGTCGTGAACCTCACGAGGCGCACGGCGGACTTCTCCTACGTCACGCCGCTGGTCGGCCCCACGGCCGCGCAGTCGGCGCCGATCGACGACCGGTTCGCGCTCCGGGTCCGCCTCGCCGACGGGACCACGCGCACCTTGCCGGTGGTCTTCAAACCCGACGTCTGCCAGGTGGCCGACGACGACGACACGGGTCTCGTCGACACGGTGGTCGCGGTGGACCCGGGAGCCGTCGGCATGGACCTCCTGCTCGACGGGGAGCCCGTCGCCGAGTACAGCGCCGGGGGGACGCCGAGCACGGCTGCGAACCTGCAGGTGGAGCGGCTGACGGGGGCCGCGGGCAACGGTGCCGAGGGTCCGGCTCCCGGAGAGCCGGTGCTCACCTGGGACGACCCCGCCGCCGCCACCACGGATGCCGGACCGGGCGGCGTCACCTACGGCGTCCAGGCCAGCACCGACCAGGGGCGGACCTGGACGACCCTGGCCGTGGGCGCCACTGACCGCCAGCTCCCACTCGACACCGAGCAGTTCTCGGACGCCGACCGGGTGCGCTTCCGCGTCCTGACGACGAGCGGGTTCTCCCAGACCGTCTCGACGACCGAGGACCTGCCGGTCGAGAACCTCTGACCGCGGTGTGACGGGCTCGACCGTTCGCCTGGCCGCGCGGCGCGAGGCTCTGGTCGGTCGGCGACGGTCCTCCCATACTGACCCTGTGGGCCGCCCAGCCGTGCGGCAGGACCGAGCGTTCGTCGGTCGCCAGGGAGAACTGCAGGTCCTGGCCGACCTGGTGGACGGCGGTGACGGCTGCGTGGGTTACCTGCACGGCATCGCGGGGATCGGCAAGTCGGTCCTGCTGCACCGTTCCCTCCGTCTCGCGAGGAACGCCGGGGCCGGCGTCCTCGCGCTGGACTGCCGGACCGTGGAGCCGACGGAGCGGGGCGTGCTGCAGGCGGCCGGGGGCTTCCGGGACGTCGTCGCGCTGGGCGCCCACCTGGCGTCGCTGCCCTCCCCGACGGTGCTGGCACTGGACCACTGCGAGTCGCTCGAGCTGACGGACGACTGGCTGCGTGAGGAGCTCGCCGCGGCACTGCCCGGTGGCGTGACGCTCCTCCTGGCCGGGCGCACCGCTCCGCCCGCCGGCTGGTTCACGGTGGAGGGGTTCCACAACCTGCCGATCGGGCCGTTGGACGAGGCGGACGCGCTCCGGCTGCTGGGCCGTCTCGGCGTGCCCGCGGGTGACGCCGTCCGGCTGAACCGGGTCGCGCGGGGACACCCGTTCGCGCTGACCCTGGCCTCCGCAGGGATGGTCGAGCACCCCCAGATGGCCCTCGAGGACGCGGCCATGGCCCGCGTCGTCGACGAGCTGGCGCGGTCGTACCTGGACGCTGCCGACGACCCGCTGACCCGGCACGCGCTCGAGGCGGCATCGGTCGTCCGACGGGCGACCGGCCCCGTCCTGTCGGCCATGCTCCCCGGGGTGGACGGGGACGCGGCCGTCGACCGGCTGCTCGAACAGCCGTTGGTCGCTCCCTGCCGTGACGGGCTCGTCGTCCACGAGGTGGTGAAGAACGCCATCGAGGAGTTCCTGCGCGGTGCGAACCCGCGGCGGTACCTCGACTACCGGCGGGCGGCCTGGCGAGAACTCCGGGCCGAGGCGAGGGAGGCGCCGCCGCACGAGTTGCGGCGCTACACGGCGGACGTGCTCTACCTCATCGACGCGCCGATCGTCCGGGAGGCGTTCTTCCCCGGCGGTGCGCTCGCGATGACCGTCGAGCCCGCCGCCCCCGGCGACGCCGCAGCCATCCACTCGATCTCCTGCCGGCACGACGGCGTCGACGCCGCTGCCCTGGTCACGCGGTGGTGGGAGGTCGCGCCGACCTCCTTCTCGGTGGTCCGCGACCGGCACGGCGACCTGGCCGGCTTCTCCTGCCTGCTGGACGGCGGACGTGCGGGCACGGTCCCGGGCGACGTCGTCACGGCCAGCTGGGTGCGGCACCTGCGGGACCACCCGCTGCTCCGCGGAGAGCGGTCGCTGGGGTTCCGGCGCTGGCTCGACGGCGAGCAGGGCGAGTCGCCGTGCGCCTCCCAGGCCGCCTCGTGGCTCGACGTCACGCGGACCTGCCTGGCGCTGGGCCCCGCGCTGCGGCGCTGCTACGCCGTGGTCCGCGACGTCGGGACGTACTGGCCGGTGGTCCGGGAACTGGGCTTCCACCGGCTGCCGCACGGTGTCGTGGAGCTGGACGGCGCGCGGTACAGCAGCGTCGTCCTGGACTTCGGGCCGGACTCGGCGGACGGCTGGCTGGGCTCGCTCCTCGCGACGCAGCTGGGGCTGGGCCCGGGACACGTGCCCGACGACACCCACGAGCTGAACGTCCAGGGCCACCTCCGCGTCCTGACGCCCCTGGAGTCCGGGCTGGTCCGGCACCTGGACGATCGCGCGGGCCGGATCGTCAGCAGGCCCGAGCTGCTGCGCGAGGTGTGGGGCACGGAGTTCACCGGGGGGAGCAACGTGGTCGACGCCGTGGTGCGGACCCTCCGGGTCAAGCTCGGCATGCGGGCCGACGTCGTCGAGACCGTGCGCGGGGCCGGGTACCGGCTGCGGGCGGACTGGCGCGACCAGCTCAGCTGACCGGCCTCCCTCGCGGCTCATCGATGTCTCATCGACGCCTCATCCGCGCTGCCCGCCACCGCCCTAGCGTCGGGAACGGCCGTCACGAGGCGGACCTCGAGCGCCAGGGAGACAGCGATGTCAGACGGGCTGCGGACGACGAAGGTGCTGGCGATCGGGCTGGGCGCGCTGCTCGCCCCCGTGCTGCTGTCGGGGGCCGCCACCGCGGATCCCGGCAACCACCCGGGGAACGGCATCGCACCGATCCCCCCGGTCGCCCCGATCGAGGCCGTCGTGCTCGCACGGGGATCCGCGGGGGAGTTCGACATCGACGACGAGGCCACCGGCGTCCACCTGCAGGCGACCGAGTCGACGGACGTGGTCATGGTCAAGGCCACCGTGGCGCCGCACAGCTCCACCGGCTGGCATCGGCACGCCGGGCCGTCCATGGCGGTCGTGGGAAGCGGAACGGTGCGGCTCGTCGAGCCCCGGCAGCACAAGGGCTGCACGCAGGAGACCGTCACGGCGGGCGAGGCATTCGTGCACCCGGCGGACGTGCACGACGTCGTCAACGACGGTGCGGCGCCCGTCGTCGTCTACCTGACCTACTTCCTGCCGGCGGGGGCCAGCCCAGCGCTGATCCCGGTCGCCCCGCCGCGAGGCTGCTGAGCCCGGGACCGCGACCGGCGGCACTGCGACTCGCGGGCGCCGCGGACCGGGCCGCGACCTTCACCCGGTCCGGGTGACCACGGCGCCCGGCCCGGCCCTGACCATGGAGCCCGGCCGGCGCCGAGCCGGCTGCCGGGGTGCCGATGAGCAGGAGCCGAGACGTGGAGACCGTCCGTTCGCGCCCGGATCCCGTCTCCCTCGTGGACGGCGCGCCCGCCGGTGACCCGGCGTTCGCGTCGGCCTGGCGGCGGCGGCGGTTGACCGTCGACGAGCGGCTCGCACGCGGCCGTACGGCCCGCCGGGACGCCCCGCGGTCCGGTCACGGTCGGTGGGAACCGGCACCGGACCGGCCGGACCCGGTCGCGCTGCTCGAGCAGCAGGCCCGGACACGGGTGCCCGAACTGGTCCCGATCCGGTACGGCCGGATGCTCGTGTCGCCCTTCACCTTCTTCCGGGGCGCGGCGTCGATCATGTCCGCCGACCTGCTCGGCACCCCCCGGTCCGGCGTCACCGTGCAGTTGTGCGGCGATGCCCATCTGTCGAACTTCGGCCTGTTCGGTTCTCCCGAGCGGCGGCTGCTGTTCGACATCAACGACTTCGACGAGACGCTGCCCGGTCCCTGGGAGTGGGACGTCAAACGGCTCGCGACCAGCTTCGAGGTCCTCGGCCGGGACCGCGGGTTCAGCCCCGCGGACCGGCACGCGATCGTCGTCGCCGGCGTGCGCGAGTACCGGGACCGGATGCGACGCGCTGCGGGGATGAGCGGCCTGCAGGCGTGGTACGAGCACCTGGAGGCCGGCGAGCTGCTGGAGCTGGTCCGTCGGGAGGTCGCCGCCGACCGCGTCGGCAAGCGCGACGCCCGTGCCCAGGAGGACATGGTCGCGAAGGCCCGTTCCCGGGACAGCGCCCGCGTGCTGGCCCGACGCGCCGGCGTGGTCGACGGCGAGCTCCGGATCGTCGCGGACCCGCCGATCATCGTCCCGATCGAGGACCTCGCCCGTCCCGGCACCGCCTGGGAGGACCCCACGCCGGCCATCAAGCGGCTGCTGGCGTCCTACCGGCGCACGCTCAGCTCCCAGCACCACCCCCTCGAGGAGTACCGCTACGTGCACGCGGCCCGCAAGGTCGTCGGCGTCGGCAGCGTCGGCACCCGCTGCTGGATCCTGCTGCTCGTCGGCCGCGACCACGACGACCCGCTGTTCCTCCAGGTCAAGGAGGCCCAGCCGTCCGTGCTCGAGCGCGGCCTCGGACCCAGCGCGTACCGCAACCACGGGCAGCGGGTCGTCGTCGGTCAGCGGCTGATGCAGGCGGCGACCGACATCTTCCTCGGCTGGCAGCGGATCCCGGGCCTCGACGGGGTGACCCGCGACTACTACGTGCGCCAGTTCCACGACTGGAAGGGCAGCGCCGACGTCGACACCATGAAGGTGCCCGGGGCCACCCTCTACGCCCGGATCTGCGGCGCCACCCTCGGTCGCGCCCATGCCCGCTGGGGGGACCGCGTCGCCGTCGCCGCCTACCTCGGCGGGGGCTCGGCGTTCGACCGGGCGATCGCACGGTTCGCCACGGTCTACGCCGACCAGAACGAACGCGACCACGCCGCGTTCGCCGCCGCCGTCGCCTCCGGACGGCTGGTGGCCCGGACCGACACGTAGGGCCCGGTCCGCGGACCGGGCCCTCCGTGCGCTCCACGGGTCACATGTCGCGGTAGCGCACCGCCGCGGCCAGCTTCTCGGTCAGCGTCTGCCGGGTGACCGGGCGCCCGGGCCCGTTCGGGGCGTCGGGGCCGGGAGCCGCGTAGATCATCACGTAGGCCGCCGTGTCGCGCTGGAAGCGCCAGCCCTCCGCGAGCGGGCCGACGTCGTGGGCGTCGTAGCCGATCGAGTCGAGGAACTCGGTCACCGTCCGCTTGGCCGCCTCGTCGTCCCCGGCGATCGGGAGCGCGGAGCGCTCGGGGTCACCCGCGGGCCGCTGCAGGGTGCCGAGCTGGGCGACGTAGATGCTGTTGAAGGCCTTCACGACCGCTGACTCCGGGAGGTGGGCCTGGAGCAGCTCGCTGGTCGTCGTCGACTCGTCGTCGAGCTCGGCGATGTGCCCGTCCCGGTCGGGGTAGTAGTTGTTCGTGTCGATGACGACCTTGCCGCGCAGCGGCTCGACCGGCACCTCGCGGTAGTTCTTCAGCGGGACGGTCACGACGACGAGGTCGCCGGCCGCGGCGGCCTCGGCCGCGGTGGCCGCCCGGGCCCGTGGCCCGAGCTCGGCCACGAGGTCGGCGAGGGTCTCCGGCCCGCGGCTGTTGCTGAGCACCACGTCGTGGCCGGCGGCGACCGCCAGCCGAGCGACCGTGCTGCCGATGTTCCCGCTGCCGATGAGTCCGATCGTCGTCATGCCAGCGGCAAGTCCTGCCCCGGCGGCGGCATTCCCGCCGGGCACCGGGCCGTCGGCTCAGCCGACGATCACCACGTCCTCGGTGAAGGCGGTGGCCAACTGGGTGTGGCCGAAGTTCGCCAGGTCCTCGAGGGCGGCCGCGAACTCCGGGCTGGCGGCCGCGGCACCGAACGCCTCCTGGTCGTCGAAGTACATGCTGGCCACACCGAGGAACGGTGGCTCTCCCTCGGGAGCGCCCACGGCGTGCTGCTGCACGTAGCGGCGGACGCCGGGGACCTTCCTGATGATCGGGCCGTGCGTGTCCCGCCAGTACCGCAGCGCCTCGGTGCGGTCCATGCCCGGCTTCTCGTTGACCACGAAGGTGACCGTGAACATCGTCGTCCTACCTCTCCCGCGCCTCGGGGTCCTGACGCTAGACCCGCAGCCGCCCGGGAGGGCGTCGCGAGCCTCCCGCTCTACAGCTCCGTCCGGAGCACCGCCGCCGCCTCGGCGAGGGCGCGCATCTTGCCCGCGGCCGACGCCCGCGGCAGGTACTTCAGCCCGCAGTCGCTGGACAGCACCAGCCGGTCGACGTCGACGTGGTCCAGTGCCCGCCGCACCCGGTCGGCGACCACCTGGGGCGT
Source organism: Geodermatophilaceae bacterium URHA0031 (assembly GCA_000620205.1). Classification (GTDB taxonomy): domain Bacteria; phylum Actinomycetota; class Actinomycetes; order Mycobacteriales; family Geodermatophilaceae; genus Modestobacter. The sequence continues at coordinate 182,633 of JHVP01000007.1, forward strand.
CTCCACCTCCGGCGTCGAGAGGTCCAGCACGCCCAGCGCGATGCCCGTCCCGCGCAGCGGCCGCAGGGTGGCCGGGTCCAGCCGCGACTGCGCGGTCTCCACCGAGATCGCCGCGGCCGGGATGTCGGCCAGCTCGGGCAGCACCGAGTAGCCCTCGGGCCGCTCGGCGACCATCGCCGCGTAGCCGAAGCAGACGTGCACGTGCACCGGGCCGGGGGCGTCGGCCAGGGCGCGGGTCAGCACCTCGACGCCGTAGCGGCGGGCCACCTCCGGCCGGGCCTGCAGCCAGGGCTCGTCGAGCTGCACGATGTCCGCGCCGGCCGCGAACAGGTCCGCGATCTCCGCCCGGACGACGTCGGCGTAGGCCAGTGCCAGGGCGCGGTCGTCGCCGTAGTGGTCGTCCTGCGCCTGCTGGGTCATCGTGAACGGCCCCGGGACGGTCATCTTGACCGCGCGGTCGGTGTGCGCCCGCAGGAACCGCACGTCCTGGACCTGCACCGGCGCCGGGCGCCGGATCTCGCCGGTCACCCGCGGCACCGGGATGTCGATCCCCGAGCGGTTGCGCACGGTGCCCGGGGAGTCGAGGTCGAGGCCCTCCAGAGCGGTGGCGAAGTGGTTGGAGTAGGACTCCCGGCGGATCTCGCCGTCCCCGACGATGTCCAGCCCGGCCAGCTCCTGCGCCCGGACGGCGGCCAGGGTGGCGTCGTCCTGGGCCTCCTGCAGGAACTCCGGCGGGACCCGCCACAGCTCGCGCGCGCGGACCCGCGGCGGGAACTGGTGCCCGAGCCGGTCGCGGTCGATGAGCCAGTCCGGCTGCGGCAGGCTGCCGACGACGGTCGTCGGCAGCGGGGGGAGCGGGCGGGCCATCGGTTCCTCCTGGGGGCGCGGGCCCCGATCCTCCACCCGGCCGCCGACCGCGCCGACGCGGGCTCCACGCGCAGTGCCCGCCGGTGCCGGGGTCAGTCGGCGAGCAGCCGGTGGACGAGCCGGATCGCGATGGAGCCCTCCCCGACGGCGGACGCGACCCGCTTGACCGACCCGTGCCGGACGTCGCCGACCGCGAGCACCCCGGCCAGGCTGGTCTCCAGCGCCAGCGGTGGCCGCCCCAGCGCGTCGAGGCTCCGCGCGCTCAGGTCGGCACCGGTGAGGACGAAACCGCCCGGGTCGCGCTCCACCGTCGGGGGCAGCCAGTCGGTGTGCGGCTGCGCGCCGATCATCAGGAACAGCGCGGCCGCGCCCACCGTCTCCTCCTCGCCGGTGGTCCGCGAGCGCAGCACCAGGTGGTCGAGCCGGCAGTCACCCCCGCCGCCGACGACCTCCGTGCCGGTGCGCACCTCGACGTTGGGGGTCGCCCGGATCTGCTGCACGAGGTAGTGCGACATCCCGGCCTCCAGGCTCGTGCCCCGGACGACGAGCGTGGCCCGCCGGGCGTACCGGGCCAGGTGCAGCACGGCCTGGCCGGCGGAGTTCGCGCCGCCGACGACGTAGACGTCCTCGTCGGCCACCAGCGGGGCCTCCGAGGCGGCGGCGCCGTACACCACCCCGGCGCCGGTCAGCGCCTCGAGGGAGGGGACGTCGAGCCGGCGGTAGCTCGCCCCCATGGCCAGCACCACGGCGCCGGCGACCACGACCCCGCCGGTGGCCAGGGACACGACGACGCCGTCCGGCTCCCGCGCCAGGGAGGTCACCTGCTGCATGAGGGCGAAGCGCGTGCCGAACACCCAGGCCTGCTCGTAGGCGCGCCGGGCCAGCTCACCGCCGCTGACGCCCCGGGGGAAGCCCAGGTAGTTGCGGATCGAGGAGCTCGTCGTGGCCTGCCCGCCGATGCCACCGGAGTCGATCATCAGGGTGCGCAGGCCCTCGGACGCGCCGTAGACCGACGCCGACAGCCCGGCCGGCCCGCCGCCGACGACGACGAGGTCGTACTCGTCGCGGTCGGGGGCGACCGCGGTGCCCGAGGCCCGCGCGATGTCGACGTCGCTGGGGTCCTCCAGCACGTGGCCGTTCGGCATCACCATCAGCGGGAACCGCAGCCGCGCCCCACCCAGCAGGGCGCGGCCCTCGGCGGAGTCGGCGAGCAGGAAGCGGTGCGGGAGTGCGCACCGCTCGAGCACCGCGCGCAGCTCGTAGGCCCGGCCCGACCAGCTCTCACCGACCACGTGGACGGCGTGCGGCGCGCGGTGACCGGACTCGGCCCAGCGCATCAGGAAGCTGGTCACCGCCTGGTGGAAGTACTCGTCCGGCGGCTCGCCGGGCCGGACGACGTAGTGGTCCATCCGCCCGCGGGAGATCGCCTCGAAGATGGCGTCGCCGCTGGCGGAGTCCCCGACCCGGCCCCACGCCACCAGCAGCACCCGCTCGGCCTGCGGGAACGTGCGGGGCACCTCCGCCAGCAGCGCGGTGCCCGGCCGGCCGCCGAGCTGCTCCCCGGCGAGCACCAGGGCGACCTCGTCGCCGGCCGCGGCCAGCTGGTCGAGGGTCGCCAGCGCGTCGTCCGCCGAGGTCAGGCAGCAGATGCGGTAGTCCGCCGTGTACCGGTTGCGCAGCTCGCGCTCGACGTCCCGGAGCAGGTCCGGGTGGTCGTCGACCGCGACGAGCACAGGCGTGCTCACGCCCACCGGCCCGGTCGTCGGGCAGTCGCGGCCCACACGCCGGCGAGCGTACGAGCGCGGGGCCCGGGCCACCAGGGTCGTCGGCACACCGGACCCCCTGGACACCGGCGGGGCGCGTCCCTAGCGTTCGGCGGACAGGTCGCCGCAGGGGCCGGCCCGTGCTCCGCGCGGACCGGACGACCCGATCGGACGGACGGCCGACCATGCCCCTGTCGTTCCCGTGCCCGCACCGCTCGGGAGACCCGCGGTGAACGCCGCGCTGGACCGGCTGGGCCGGTGGTGCGCGCACCGGCACTGGGTGGTGCTGGCGGTCTGGGTGCTGGTGCTGGCCGCGGTGGTGCTGTCCGCCCGGGCCTGGGCGGGGGAGTACGCCAACGACTACTCGGTGCCCGGCAGCGAGTCCGCCGACGGCCTGGCGGTGCTGGAGGAGCAGTTCCCCCAGGCCGGCGGCTATGCCGGGCAGATCGTGTTCGCCGCCTCCGGGGACGGGACGGTCGCCGACCAGCAGGCTGCCGTCTCCGCTGCGATGACCGCGGTCGGCAGCCTGCCCGACGTGCTCACGGCGACCGACCCGTTCGGCGTCCCGAGCTCGCCGCTGGTCTCCGCCGACGGCACGGTGGCCTACGGCCCGGTGTCCTGGAGCGTCGTCCCCGGCTCGCTGGACGAGGCCTACCTCGACCAGCTGGACGCCGCCGTCGCGCCGGCCCGCGACGCCGGGCTGCAGGTCGAGTACGGCGGCGGGGCCGGGAAGATCGGCCACGTCACCGACGACCGGGACTCCGAGGTCATCGGCCTGGGCATCGCACTGGTGCTGCTGCTGGTCATGTTCGGCTCGGTCGTGGCCGCCCTGCTGCCGCTGTTCTCCGCGGTGGTGAGCGTGCTGTCCGGGCTGTCGGTCGTCGGCCTGCTGGCGGCCCTGCTGACCTTCCCGGACAGCGCGCCGACCGTGGCCACGCTGCTGGGCCTGGGCGTCGCGGTCGACTACGGGCTCTTCCTGGTCGCCCGGCACCGTGACCAGCTCGACCACGGCGCCGACGTGGTCACGGCCGCGGGCCGGGCCACGGCGACCTCCGGGGCGGCCATCGTCATCGCCGGCGGCACCGTGGTGGTCGCCATCCTCGGCCTCTACGTCGCGGGGGTGCCCTTCGTCGGCGCGATGGGGCTGGCCGCCGCGGTCGTCGTGGCCGTCGCGATGGTCGCCGCGCTCACCCTGGTGCCCGCGCTGCTCGGGCTGGCCGGACCCCGGGTGCTGGCGCGCCGCGACCGGCGGGCCCGGCAGGTCGCGGCCGCCGCCGACGACGACCCGGCGGGCACCACCGCCCGGCTGGCCGCGCTCGCCGCGCGCAGCGACGAGGCCCACGAGCGCAGCGCCTTCGCCCGCTGGGGCCGGCGGGTGAGCGACCGGCCGCTGCCCTGGGCGCTGCTGTCGACCGCCGTCCTGGTGGTGCTGGCGATCCCGGTGCTCTCGCTGCAGCTCGGCCAGGTCGACGCCGGCACCGACCCGACGAGCGAGACCGACCGGCGGGCGTACGACCTGCTCGCCGAGGGCTTCGGACCGGGCATCAACGGACCGCTCTCCGTCGTCGTGGTGGTGCCCGACGGCACCTCGCCCGACGACACCACGACCCTGCTGACGAACACCGCGACCACGCTCGGGCAGACCCCGGGGGTGGCGTCGGTCGGCGCGCCGAACGTGGACCAGGCCGGCGACACCGCCGTCCTCACCGTCGTCCCGACGACGTCGCCGCAGGACCAGGCGACCACCGAGCTGGTGGACCGGCTGCGGTCCGACGTGCTGCCGGGGGTGCCGGCGGACACCTACGTGGTCGGGACGACGGCCGGCTACGTCGACTTCACCGACAAGATCGCCGCCCGGATGCCGTGGCTGATCCTCACCGTGGTCGCGCTGTCGTTCGTGCTGCTGACGGTGGCGTTCCGGTCCGTGGTGATCGCCACCAAGGCCGCGGTGCTCAACCTGCTGTCGGTGGGCGCGGCCTACGGCGTCGTCGTCGCCGTCTTCCAGTGGGGCTGGGGCTCGTCGTTGATCGGGATCGAGGAGGACCTGCCCATCCCCGCCTTCGTGCCGATGCTGATGTTCGCCATCGTGTTCGGGCTGTCGATGGACTACGAGGTCTTCCTGCTCTCCCGGGTGCACGAGGCGTGGTCGGCCACCCGGGACGCGCACCGCAGCGTGGCCATCGGCATCGGCGGCACCGCCCGGGTGATCACCACCGCGGCCGCGGTGATGGTGGTGGTGTTCAGCAGCTTCGTTCTCGACCCAGACCCCACCGTGAAGATGCTGGCCGTCGGGATGGCCGCCGCGGTCCTCATCGACGCCAGCGTGATCCGGATGGTGCTGGTGCCGGCGGTGATGTCGCTGCTGGGCGCCCGGGCGTGGTGGCTGCCGCGCTGGCTGGACCGGGTGGTGCCCGACGTCGACATCGAGGGCAGCGCGCACCTGGCCCGGGTGGCCGACGTGGTCCCGGCCCCGCGGCAGGCCGAGGAGGACCGGCCCGCGGAGACCGGCGATCGGAGGCCGTGACGCGGCTCTGACCCGGGCGGCCCGCGAGGACGCGCGCACCGGGGCGCGCGGAGACGGCCCGCGGACGTACCGTGGCGGCCTCGCTCGTCGAGTCGTCCGTGGAGGCGACATGGCTGCCTCGCTCGTGTACCTCGGGTCGATCATCGGTGGCGTGGTCGCGGCCGTGGCGGCGATCGGCTGGTCGGCCCGCCTCGTCTTCGGCTCCGCGCGGTTGCCGGCACTCCGCCGTCGACGAACCGACCCGGTGACGCCGCAGCACCGGCCGATCGAGGTCGTCGCCGCAGACCTGCGCAGGCTCGCCCGTCAGCTGGAGCGGGTGCCGGCCGGTGCGCCGATGGCCCGGCGCCGTGGCCTGCAGGCAGCCTACGACGACGTCCTGGTCGAAGCCGCCCTGCAGCTCGGGGTGCCGCAGACCCTCACCGCCCCGCCGGACGGACGGTCTCGCGACGCCGAGCGACTGCGGCTGCAGGCGGCGCTGTCCGCCGCCGGACTGGTCTGCGACTGACCCGGTCACTGCGCCTGTCCGCGATGACGCTGGGCGGGGGTGATCCGCGGCAGCTCGCTGGTCAGCCAGCGCACCGGACGACGCTGCGCCGGCCGCCGCGCGGCCAGGAAGTCCAGCGCGATCGCGGCCGTCCAGGACTGGTCACGGCTGCCCAGCGTCTGCCCGGTGATCGGCTGGTAGTACTCGGCGAAGTCGCAGTCGACGAGCTGCGAGAGGCCGGCCAGCCGCAGCTGGTTGGCCGCCTCCTGCTCCCCGGACCGGTTCAGCGCCCAGGCCATCAGCCAGTTGAGGACCGGCCACTGCGGCCCCCGCCAGTAGGTCTGCGGGCGGAAGGCAGGTGAGGCGGGGGAGACCGACGGCACCACCGGCCAGCGCAGCCGCGAGTGGCCGCACCACCGCGGACCCAGCAGCAGGTCCCGCTGCCGCCGGGTGAGGGCGTCGTCGCCACCGCACACCAGCGGCGCGAAGCCCGCGGCGCTCTCCACGTCCAGCCACCTCCCGGTGCGCAGGTCCAGGTCGCGGGCCAGCCCGGTGCCCGGGTCCACCGAGCGCAGCACCCCGGTGCGGAACCGGCGGGCGATCGCCCGGGACCGCTCGACCCCACCGGCCGCGCCGCCGCCGATGCCGAGCTCCTCGCCCATGTCGGCGAGCAGGTCGCTGGCCGCCGCGAGCAGCGCCGACACCAGGACGTCGCCCATGACGAAGTCCCCGGTCGACCGGTAGACGGCGTCGTCGTAGCGGGAGCGGACCTTCTGCTCCAGCAGCCACAGGTAGCGGGCGTACTCCGCGTCGGTGGGCCGCTGCGAGGGGTCGGAGACGTGCGCCAGGTCCGCACGGACGAACGGCGGCATGTCCGGCTGCGGGTGCACGTTGGAGTAGGGCTCGTCCCAGCGCGGCGAGTCGTCCATGCCGGACTCCCAGCCGTGGTGGATCTCCACCAGGCCGTAGGAGTACGGGTCGCGGGCCGTGGCGAGGTAGGAGTGCCAGGCCAGCCACTGGTCGAAGGTCTCCCGGACGAAGTCCTCGGCCAGGTCCTGGTCGGCACCACCCCGGCGGCGGGCGTCGTGCAGGATCCGGGACAGCGCGATGACGTGGATCGGCGGCTGGCAGATGCCCGAGGTGAGCACCCCGGCCGGGCGCGCGGCGGCGACCTGGGTGCGCCAGCGGTCGGGCCCGGGGAAGTAGTCGCTGGGCTCGTGGAACAGGATGTGCGGGATCATCCCGGTCGCCCACTGGCCCGACAGCAGGCTGCGCAGCTCGGCGAGCGCGCGGGGCACCGACACGGTCGCGATGCCGAGCGCCACGAAGCCGGCGTCCCAGCTCCACATGTGCGGGTAGAGAGTCGGCGAGGCCACGGTGAACGCGCCCCGGTCGTTGGCCCGGAGCACGTAGCCGGCCCGGCCGGACATCAGCCCGATCTCCACGGCGCTGGGTTGGGACACGGTCATCTGCGGGGTCAGCTCCTCTCGCCGTCCCTGCATCCTCACCCGGCCGCCCCTGCTCTGGGCGCCTGTTCACCCAATCGTCACGGACCGGTCGTTGACGCCGCCCCGGTCCGCGGCCGGGAGCCCCGCCACCACGGCGCCTGGGCGAGCAGGTACAGCCCGACGCCGACCAGGAGCATCACCCCCGCGCGCAGCCAGGTCGCGCCCTCCTGCTGCGCCAGCAGGAGGAGGCAGGACGCGATGGCCAGCACCGGGACGACGACGGGCGCGGTGAAGTGGTCGGCCTCCACCCGGTCCCGGCGCAGCACCAGCACGGAGACGTTGGTGCTCAGGAAGACCAGCAGGAGCAGCAGGACGACGATGTTCGCCAGCTCGCCGAGGTCGCCGAGCGTGGTGAGCGCCATGGCGACGGCCGTGGTCGCCACGATCGCGACCCACGGGGTGCGCCGGCCCGGGAGCACCGCGCCCAGCGCCGGGGGCAGCAGCCGCTGCTCGGCCAGCCCGAACACCATCCGGCTGGCCATGATCATCGTCAGCAGCGCGCCGTTGGCCACCGCGATCAGCGCGATCGCGCTGAACAACCGGTCCGGCACGCCGATGCCGGTGGCCTGCACGACGGTGAGCAGCGGACCGGTCGAGGAGGACAGCTCGTCGGCCGGTACGACGATCGAGGCGACCAGCCCGATCAGCACGTACACCGCCCCCGCGGTGAGCAGCGCACCGAACAGCGCCCGCGGGTAGACCCGGCGCACGTCCCGGACCTCCTCGGCCACGTTCGCCGAGGTCTCGAACCCGACGAAGGAGTAGTAGGCGAGGATCGCCGCGGCCAGCACCGCCGACCCGGCCGGGACGCCCTCCGGGAACTGGACCACCCGGCCGGCGTCCCCGTCGCCCCGGCCGAGCACGATCGCACCGAGCACGATGACCAGCAGCAGCCCGGACACCTCGATCACGGTCATCACCACGTTGGCCCGCACGGACTCCTGGATGCCGCGGGCGTTGACCAGTGCGACCACGAGCAGGAAGACCAGGGCGGCCGGGACGGCGGGCACGTCGAGGAAGACCGACAGGTAGTCGCCGGCGAACGCCAGGGCCAGGCCGGCGGCGCTGGTGACGCCGGCGGCGAGCATGCAGTAGCCGACCAGGAAGGACACCACCGGTCGGCCGAAGGCCCGTTCGGCGAAGACCGCCGAACCGCCGGCCCGGGGGTACTTGGTGACCAGCTCGGCGTAGGAGGCGGCGGTCAGCAGGGCCAGCAGCAGCGCGACGAGCATCGGCACCCAGATCGCACCGCCCACCTCGCCGGCGATCTCACCGACCAGGGCGTAGATGCCGGCCCCCAGGACGTCGCCCAGGACGAAGACGTACAGCAGCTTCCCGCTGACCGCCCGGCGCAGCGCGGTGTCCTCGGAGTCGGCCGGAGCGGGGTGGGGAGGGGAGTCCTGGTGCACCGGCCGAGTCTCGGTGGGTGGCCGGGCCGCGGCAAACCGGAGGGGCCGCCGGGTCAGTTCAGCTCGGGGGACCGGTGGGCCTTCACCACGACGAGGACGTCACCGCTCTGCAGGGTGCCGATCAGCGGGTCGTCGAACCGCAGGTGGCGGCCGCCGCGCTCGACCGACAGCACGACGTCCCGCAGCTGCCGGGCACCCAGGCCGACCTCGGAGGGGGTGACCGAGCGCTGCTGCAGGTCCAGTCCGCGGCCGGCGGTGAGCAGGTCCTCCACGACGTGGACGACGCCGGGCTGGTCGGGGGAGAGCCCCAGCAGCCGGCCGGAGGTGGCCGAGGTGGTGATCACCGAGTCCGCGCCGGACTGGCGCAGCAGGCTGGCGTTCTCCTCCTCGCGCACGCTGGCGGTGATCGGCACGCTGGGGTTCAGCTGCCGCACGGTGAGCACGATGAGCACCGCGGCGTCGTCCCGGTTGGCCGCGACCACGACGGCCCGCGCCTTCTCCACCGACGTCCGGCGCAGCACCTCCGTCCGGCCGGCATCGCCGAGCACCCCGGTGAGCCCGGCCGAGGTCGCCTCCTCGATGGCCCGGGGGTCGGGGTCGACGACCACGATGTGCGTGGCGTCGGTCCCGGTGCTGAGCAGTGCCCGGATGGCGCTGCGGCCCTTGGTGCCGTAACCGCACACGACGACGTGCTGGCGCACGCGAGACCTCCAGCGTCGGACCCGGAACTCCTCCCGCGAGCGCGCGGTGAGCGCCTCGAGGGTGGTGCCGATGAGGATGAGCAGGAACGCGATCCGCATGGGCGTGATCACGAGGATGTTGACCAGCCGGGCGCCGGGTGTCACCGGGGTGATGTCGCCGTAGCCGGTGGTGGAGAGGGTGACCGTGGCGTAGTACGTGGCGTCCAGGACGCTGATGTCGCCGCCGCTGTTGTCCCGGTAGCCGTCGCGGTCCAGGTAGACGATCAGCACGGTGAGCACCAGCACGATCGTGGCGATGACCACCCGCCGCCAGACCTGGCGGGCCGGGGACTCCTCGGTGTGGGCGAGGTGCACGCCGCTGTGGTCGTCGCTCAGCACGTCGGCCGGTCCTGGCTCACCGCGCGACGATAGCGAGAGCGCTCAGCGCTGCTGCACGAGCAGCGGCTGGGCCACCTCGCCGACCACGCCCTGCTCGTCGGAGAGCACGCCGGAGCACAGGCCGAGTCCGTCGGTGGCCAGCTGCGTGCGGCAGTCCAGGTGCACCCACTCGCCGACCGGGTCGCGCAGCAGGTGGGTGGTCATCCCCGGCGGGATGGACAGCCAGCCGGTCAGGTCCAGCTCGGCGGAGATGCCGTTGGCGGCGTCGGCGGCGACCAGCACCCGGGCCAGCGGGGTGGTCGGCTGACCGGCGACCAGCGGCACGCGCACCCGGGTCCACACCGCCGCCGGTCCGCGCCGGTCGGGGGACCCGGCGGTGTACCGCCAGTCCAGCGCCCTGCCGTAGCCCCAGTCGCCCATGTCCGGCAGCGGCACCGCCGGTGCGTCGGTCGCCGCGGGCAGCGGGGGCGGGAGGACGGCGGGGGTGCTGGCCGGCGGCGTCGGGCCGGTGGCCAGGTGCCACACCCGGGCGACGGCGACCGCGCGACCGTCCACGCTCATCCGCGCCTCGGTCAGCGAGATCCGGCGCCCGGGCCGGACGGCGGATACCTCCACGGTGAGCTCCCGGCGCGGGATGGCGCCGAGGAAGTCCACCGACACGCGCGCGGTCCGCTGCCCGGGGTCGGCGCCGGCCCCGGCCAGGTGCGCGAGCAGCGCCGAGGGCGGTCCGCCGTGCTGGGAGCCGCTGTCCCACGGGCTCTCGGTGGCCTTGGTCGGGGCGAACCGCCCCTCGCCCAGGGGCAGGTAGAAGGCCTCGGCGGTCTCGCTCACGGGTGTCTCCTCGTCGGGGTCGGCGGCGCGCCGGGACGCGTCCGAGCAGCGGGTGCAGCCTCGCAGCCCGCTCGGCGCCCGGCCCCGTCGCCTCCCTGGCCGGGTCAGCCCGTGGTGGCCTGCGCGGCTCTCTCGCGGGCGCTGAGCTCGCGCTTGAGCACCTTGCCGGCCGGGGACACCGGCAGCGCGTCGACGAAGACGACGTCGCGCAGCCGCTTGTAGGGCGTCACCTGCTCGTTGACCGCGGCCTGCACGCCGTCGACGGTCAGCGCCGCCCCGGCGTCGTCGCCGCGGGGCACGACGTAGGCCACCGGCAGCTCCCCGGCCTCCGGGTCGGGACGGCCGACCACCGCCGCGGCGGCGACGCCCGGCAGCGCGAAGAGCAGCTCCTCCAGCTCGCGGGGGAACACGTTGTAGCCCTTGTAGAGCAGCATGTCCTTGGTCCGGTCCACGATGGACAGGTAGCCGTCGGCGTCCAGCACCCCGACGTCGCCGCTGTGGAACCAGCCGTCGGCGTCGATCGCCTCCGCGGTCGCGTCCGCGCGCCCGGCGTAGCCGCGCATCACCTGCGGCCCGCGGATGCACACCTCGCCGCGTTCCCCCACAGGCAGCGGGTCGCCGCCGCCGAGCGGGCGGATGCTGATCTCGGTGTCCGGCAGCGGGACGCCGACCGTGCCGGCCTTGCGCACGCCGCTGGTGTGCGAGGGGTTGCCGGTGGCCTGCATGGTGACCTCGGTCAGGCCGTAGCCCTCACCGATCACCGCTCCCGGCACCAGCGCCTTCATCCGCTCGATCAGCGGCACCGGCAGGGGCGCCGCGCCGCTGGAGAAGCCGCGCACGCTGGACAGGTCGGCGTCGGCGATGCCCGGTACCTGCAGCAGCGCGACGAACACCGGCGGGGCGCCGCCGATGCCGGTCACCCGGTACCGGACGGCGTCCTCGACGTAGCGCACCGGGTCGAACCGGTCGTGGATCACGACGGTGGAGCCGCCCATCACCTGGCCGTTGAGGTAGCCGATCACGCCCATGGCGTGGAACCACGGGGTGAGGTTGATCAGCCTCGCCGTCCCCAGCCGGGTCGGGTGCTCGGCCTCGTCGCCGAACTGGTCCAGCGTCACGTCGCCCTCGTCGTCGAGCACCGGCACCGAGCCGGTGCTGAAGCACGCGGACTGCAGCACGTTCGTGACCACGGCCCGGTGCGGCAGCTCCACGCCCTTGCTGACCCCGGTCGTCCCGCCGGTGTAGGCCAGGTGCGCCAGGTCGCTCACCGGGTCGAGGGCGGCGTCGCGGTGCGCGTCGGTCGGGTCGGCGGTGAGCAGGTCGCCCAGCGAGGCCGCGCCGGGCAGCCCGTCGAGGTCCACCGGTGCCTGCGGGTCGGCGATCTGCTGCGGCCCGGTGACGACGACGGTCCGCACGCCGGTGCCCTCCAGGGCGGCGCGGACGACGGGCAGCACCGGCTCCCAGGTGACCAGCGCGCGGGCGCCGGCGTCGGCGAGCTGGGCGGCCAGCGCGGCCGGCGGCAGCAGCGGGTTGGTGGGGGAGAAGACCGCGCCGGCCAGCAGGACGCCGTAGTAGACCGCCGGGTACTGCAGGCAGTTGGGCAGGTGGACCGCGACGACGTCCCCCCGGCCGATGCCCCGCTCGGCCAGCCCGGCGGCGACCGCGTGCGCGCGGCGGCCGAGCTCGGTGAAGGACAGCTCCTCGTCGTGGTGCACGAACGCGGTCCGGTCGCCCCAGCGGCGCACGGCGGCCCGCAGCACCGAGCCGACCGGCAGCAGCGGGTAGTCCAGCGAGCGCGGCAGCCCCGGCGGCCAGGTCGTCGGCTGGGTGCTGGGGACGTGCGTCGCGGTCATCCGGGGTCCTTCCGGTCGGCGTCGTTGCCGCCGCCCAGAGTGGCCTACGTCACCCGCCGGGTCGACACCGACCCCGTGCGTCAGGATGGCCCGATGAGCGAGCAGCGCACGGCCCTGGTCCTGGGCGGCGGGGGCATCACCGGCATCGCCTGGGAGATCGGCGTGCTCGCCGGGCTGGCCGACGCCGGGGTCGACCTCGGTACCGCCGACCTGGTGGTCGGCACGTCGGCCGGGTCGGTCGTGGGCGCCCAGCTGCGCAGCGGGGTCGACCTGGACACGCTGTACGAGCGGCAGCTCGAGCCGGCCGGCGCCGAGCGGGTCGCCCGGCTCGGGCGGCGCACCCTCGCCCGGTACGGCGTCGCGATGCTGCTCGCCCGCCGCGACGACGCCGCCTTCCGCCGCCGGGTCGGTGCGGTCGCGCGCGCCGCCGCCGACAGCGGGCGAACCCCGACCGAGGCCGAGCGCCGGACCGCGATCGCCTCCCGGCTGCCGGACCCGGCGTGGTCCGACCGGCCGCTGGTGGTCACCGCGGTCGACGCCGAGAGCGGGGAGTTCACCACCTTCACCCGGGAGTCCGGGGTGGAGCTGGTGGCCGCGGTCGGTGCCAGCTGCGCCGTCCCGGGCGTCTACCCGCCGGTCACCATCGCCGGGCGCCGCTACATGGACGGCGGGATGCGGTCGGGGGCCAACGCCGACCTGGCCGCCGCCTGCGACCGGATCGTCGTGATCGCTCCGCTGCCGCGGGGCGTCGGGCCGATGGCCAGCGTCGACGCGCAGGTGACCGGCCTGGTCAGCCGGGTGGCCGTGGTCAGCCCGGACCAGGCGAGCCTGACCGCGATCGGGAAGAACGTGCTCGACCCGGCCGCCCGTGCGCCCTCCGCCCGGGCCGGCCGGGCGCAGGCGGCCTCGGTCGTCGACCGGGTCCGCGAGGTCTGGCTCGGCTCCACGACCACCCGACGAGGAGAGGACACGAGATGACAGGACCGGTGCTGAGCGAGGTGGCCGACGGGGTCGGCGTGCTCACCCTGAACCGGCCGGCGGCGAAGAACGCCGTCGACCTGGCGACCACCGAGGCGCTGGCCGCCGCGCTGGACGACCTCGAGGCCCGGGATGATGTCGCCGTCCTGGTGCTCACCGGCGCCGGGGGCACGTTCTGCGCCGGGATGGACCTCAAGGCCTTCGCCCGCGGCGAGCGGCCGCGGATCGAGGGCCGCGGGTTCGCCGGGCTCACCGAGGCGCCGCCGGCCAAGCCGCTGATCGCCGCCGTCGAGGGCTGGGCGCTGGCCGGGGGCTGCGAGCTGGCGCTGAGCGCGGACCTGATCGTCGCCGCCCGCGACGCCCGGTTCGGCATCCCGGAGGTCAAGCGCGGGCTGTTCGCCGCCGGCGGCGGGGTGCTGCGGCTGGCCAAGGCGCTGCCCTACCAGCGGGCGATGGAGATGGCGCTCACCGGCGACCCGCTGCCGGCGGAGGAGGCGCACCGGTTCGGGCTGGTCAACGTGCTCACCGAGCCCGGCGGTGCACTGGCCGGCGCGCGCGAGCTGGCCGCCCGGATCGCCGCCAACGGCCCGCTGGCGGTGCGGGCCAGCAAGCAGCTCGTCGCCGGGTCCGTCGGCTGGACCGACCGTGCCGCGCTGGCCGCGCAGCAGGAGCTCGCCGACCGCGTCTTCGCCTCCGCCGACGCCCTCGAGGGTGCCCGGGCGTTCGCCGAGAAGCGCGCCCCCGTCTGGCGCGGCGCCTGAGGCGCGGCGCCTGAGGCGCGGCGTCTGAGGCGCGTCGAGTGACAGCTCAGCGGGCACCGGCCATGCGCGCGTGCCCGCTCAGCTGTCACTCGGCGAGGGCGGCGGCGACGCGGGCCAGGAGCGGGCCGGGTGAGTGCAGGTCGGCCGCGGTCACGAAGAGCACGCGCCAGCCCGCGGCCTGCAGCGCCTCGATCCGGCGCCGGTCGGCGGCGACCCGGGTGGTGTGCCAGGCGCCCTCGTACTCCAGCGCCACCCGGTGCGCCGGCCAGGCGAAGTCCAGCCGGGCCACGAACCGGTCCCGGTGCCGGACGACGTGCTGGGCGACCGGCGCCGGCAGCGGTGACCGGTGCAGCAGCAGCCGCAGCCGGGTCTCCTGCGGCGAGCCGGCAAGCCCGTCGGCGAGGGCTGCCGCCTGCCTCGCCCGGCGGCAGCCGCGGCCGGTGAGCTCGCCGGCCTCGATGCGCAGTGTCGTCAGGGTGCTCAGCCTCGCCGCGACGAACCGGTCCAGCAGGACGACGCCGTCGTCCGGGGGCAACCGGGCGGCGAGCTCCAGTGCGGTGAGCTCGGGCGCGGTCGCCCGTACGCCGTCCACCGGGCGGACGTGCCCCTCGGCCAGCAGGCGGCGACGGACCACCACGCCCGGCGCCCCGCCGCGGGCGGTGCCGGGCGGCACGGTGAGCTCCACGTCGTCCCCGGCGTCGGCGAGGTCGGTCAGGCCCCACAGGACGGCGGCGCTGGCGCCCGAGACGACGGCGTGCGGCAGCAGCACCCGCGCCGCGGCGCGGGCCCGCACGAGGTGGGTGACCTCGAGCGTCGCGTCCGCGTAGACGTCCGGGAAGAGCCGCTGCCAGTTCGGGCCGCGCAGGTCGTCCACGGTGAGCAGGCCGCGACGCACGGCCGTGGTACCGCGGAAGACGCGCCGGCTCAACGAGTCCGGGCGGGAGCGCGCAGGAGGCACCGCGACACCCTGGCCGATCGGCGGCGCTCCGCGCCGTCGTCGTCCACAGGGCCGTCGAGTGGCAGCTCAGCGGGCACCGTCCGGGCCCGCATGCCCGCTGAGCTGCCTCTCGATGAGAGGCGGAGCGCTCACACCGCGGGGTCGGAGACCAGAGCGCCGGCCGAGTGCAGCGTGCGCAGCTCCGTCTTGAGCACCTTGCCGCTCGGGTTGCGCGGCAGCGCGCCGCCGATCGACCACTCGCGCGGGCACTTGTAGTGCGCCAGCCGTTCCCGGCACCAGGCGGTCAGCTCGGCGGCGGTGGGCGGGGACGCGGGATCGCGGGGGGCGACCACGGCCAGCGGAGCCTCGCCGTACCGGCTGTCCGGGACGCCGATCAGCGCCACCTCCGCGACGGCGGGGTGCGCGGCGAGCACGTTCTCGACCTCCGCGCAGTACACGTTCTCCCCGCCGGTGATGATCATGTCCTTCTTGCGGTCGACGACGTAGAGGTAGCCCTCGTCGTCCTCGCGCACCAGGTCACCGGAGTGGAACCAACCGCCCTCGAAGGCGAGAGCGGTCTCCGCCGGCTTGCCCCAGTACTCGGTCATCACCATCGGCGAGCGGTAGACGATCTCGCCGACCTCGCCCCGCGGGACGTCGACCATCGCGTCGTCGACCACCCGCACCTCGACGTTGAGCATCGGGGTGCCGATCGAGCCGATCTTGCGCACCGCGTCCTCCCCGCGGAGGAAGCAGGTGACCGGCGAGCACTCGGTCTGACCGAACGCGGTGACCAGCTCCGCCTGCGGGAAGGCGGCCATCATCGTGCGCAGCAGCGTGGTCGACGCCGGCGCCGCACCCCAGGAGATCCGGCGCAGCGCGGAGAGGTCGCGGTCGGCGAGCCCGGGGACCGCGCAGATCGCCTGCCACTGCGCCGGCACGAAGAACGCGCTGGACACCCGCTCGCTCTCGAGCTCGTCCACCGTGGCCACCGGGTCGAAGGCGCCGGACCGGGTCAGCACGAACGTCCCGCCGGTCAGCAGCAGCGGCAGCATCCCGGACACCGCCGCGATGTGGAACAGCGGGGCGCCGCTCAGCCCGACCCGGTCGTCGGGTGACCAGCCCAGGTGCGTGAGGTGGCTGAAGGCGTGCAGCAGCAGGTTGCGGTGGGAGAGCACCGCGCCCTTCGGCCTGCCGGTCGTCCCGGACGTGTACATCAGGAACGCCGGGTCGGCCTCGTCGACCGGGTGGTCGACCGGTTCCGGGGAGGCGGCGGCCAGCGCCGCCTCGTAGTCCGGGCCGACGGTCAGCACCGTGTGCAGTGCCGGGGCCGCGGCCCGGGCCTTCGCCGCGGTGTCGGCCAGGGCGGGGTCGACGACGAGGGCGGCCGCGCCGCTGTCGGTGAGGGTGTAGGCCACCTCGTCGGCGACGAGGCGGAAGTTCACCGGGACGGCGATCGCGCCGAGCCGGGCGGCGGCGAGGAAGGTCTCCACGCCCTCGAGCCCGTTGAGGGTCAGCACCGCCACCCGGTCACCGCGCCGCACCCCGCGGTCGGCGAGCGCCGCGGTCAGCCGGGTCACCCGCTCGTCCAGCTCGGCGTACGTCCGGCCGGAACCGGCGAACCGCAGCGCGGTCGCGGTGGGTGTCCGGCGGGCGTGCCGGGCGAGCTGGTCGGCGATGGTCATGCCCCGCCACCGGGCCGTGCGCTGGTCGCTCACGGCAGCACCGCGCCGCTCCGCGGCCCGTTCGTCCCGCTCCTCGCTCGCCGGCGCTCGCTGCGGTGCTCGCTCACGGGGCTCTCCTCGCCGTCGCCGCTGTGACCTGCGTCATGCTGTCCGTGACGGCCCGGCCGGTCAACGGGCTCCCGCCGAGGAGAGGCGCACGCATGGACTTCGACGACACCCCCGACGAGGCGGCCTACCGCGCCCGGGTCCGTTCGCTGCTCGAGGAGCACGCGGCCGAGCTGGTGCACCTCGACGCCGGCGAGGAGGCCGCCGACGCCGCTGAGCAGCAGCAGGCGCTGCGCCGCACCCAGCGGGTGCTCGCCGACGCCGGGCTGGTCGGGGTCAGCTGGGCCCGGGAGCACGGCGGGCAGGCCGGCACGCTGGCGCAGCAGGCGATCGTCAACCAGGAGCTGGCCCGCGCGCGGGTGCCCACCCTGATCAACCACATCGGGCTGGGCATGTGCGGGCCGACGGTGGTCGCGCACGGCACGCCGGAGCAGCACGAGCGGTACCTCGCCCGGCTGCTGCGCGCGGAGGACGTGTGGTGCCAGCTGTTCAGCGAGCCGGCGTCCGGCTCCGACCTCGCCGCGCTGCGCACCACCGCCGTCCGGCACGGCGACGAGTGGGTGGTCAACGGCCAGAAGGTCTGGACGACGCTGGCGCACGTCGCCGACCACGGCATCCTGCTCGCCCGCACCGACGGCGACCGGCCCAAGCACGCCGGGCTGACCATGTTCATCGTCGACATGCACGCCCCCGGGGTGACCGTCCGGCCGCTCCGGCAGCTCGGGGGCCAGTCGGACTTCAACGAGGTCTTCTTCGACGACGTGCATGTGCCGGACAGCGACCGGCTCGGCGAACCGGGGGAGGGCTGGCGGGTCGCGCTGACCACGCTGCTCAACGAGCGGGTCGCCGTCGGGGGCGGCGGCAACGACCTGGGGCTGTCGGTCGAGTCGCTGGCCGCGCTGGCCGTCGAGCGGGTGCCGCAGCTGCCCCCCGAGCGGCAGGTGCTCGCCCGGCAGGCCCTCGGGAGGGCAGCGGTCGCGGCGCTGGCCAACCGGTACACCGGCTACCGGCGCTACACCGCGATCAGCAGGGGCGGCCTGCCCGGACCCGAGGCCAGCGCCGGCAAGCTGGCCGGCACCACCGCCGCGGAGCTGGTGGCCGACGCCGGGGTGCGGCTGCTCGGCGACGACGCCGTCTACGGCCGCGGACCAGACGGGGACGACGGTCGCTGGCAGCGCAACCAGGCGTGGCTGCCCGGCATCGCGATCGCCGGCGGCACCAACGAGGTGCTGCGCAACATCATCGGCGAGCGGGTGCTCGGACTGCCGCCGGAACCGCGCGAGGACAAGACCGCGCCGTTCAACGGGGGCCGGAGGTGAACTTCGAGCTGGACGACGACCAGCGGGCCGCCGCCGCCGGCGCCCGCGACTTCTTCACCGGCTCGGCGTCGGCGGCCGACGCCCGGCGGGCGCTGGAGGACGGCCCGGTCGCCCCGGGCCGCAGCGCGCTGGCCGGCATCGGCTTCCTCGGCATCACGGTGCCCGAGGACGCCGGGGGTGCTGGCAGCAGCGTGCTGGACCTCGCCGTCGTCGCCGAGCAGGCCGGGGCGGTGCTCGCCGGCCCGTCGCTGGTGACCGCCGCCCGCGCCGCCGTCCTGCTCGCCGACCACCCCGACCTGCTCGCGGCGCTGGCCGACGGGTCCACCGGGTATGCCGTGCTCGACGGCTCGGCCCCGGCGATCGACGCGCTCGGCGCCGACGCGTTCCTCGCCCTCGAGGATGGCGCCCTGGTGCTCGGTGCCGGGGAGGTCACCACCGGCAGGCCGATGGACGCCACTCGCGGCCTGGGCTCGGTGCGTCTCACGGACCGCCGGGTGCTCGCCGAGAACGCCGGGGCGAGGTGGGCCCGGGCCCGCGACGTCGCGCTGGTGGTGCTCGCCGCCGAGGACCTCGGCGCCGCCGGCCGGGCGGTGCAGCTGGGTGTCGAGTACGCCAAGGTGCGCACCGCGTTCGGCCGGCAGATCGGCTCCTACCAGGCGGTCAAGCACGCCCTCGTCGACGCCTGGGTCGGGGTCGAGCAGCTGCGCTCGCTGGTCTGGTGGGCGGCGTGGGCCGCGGACTCCGCACCGGACGAGCTGCCGCTGGCCGCCGCTGCGGCCAAGGCCTTCGCGGCGGAGACGCTGGAGCGGGCCGCCGGCACCTGCATCCAGGTGCACGGCGGGATCGGGTTCACCTGGGAGCACGACGCGCACCTGTACTGGCGGCGGGCGAAGGTCGACCGGTTCGTGCTCGGCGACGAGGCCGAGCACCTGGACACCGTGGCGGGGCTCGTGCTCGCCGGGGCGCTGGGCCGGTGAGCTGGACCCAGGTCCGCTACGAGGTCGCCGACGGGGTCGGCACGCTGACCCTGCACCGGCCCGACCGGCTGAACGCGTTCACCGTGGAGATGGCCGGGGAGCTCGGCGCGGTCTGCGCGCAGGTGGACGCCGACGACGCCGTCCGGGTGCTGGTGGTGACCGGCGCCGGCCGGGCGTTCTGCGCCGGCGCGGACCTGGGGGACCGGGGGGCTGCCACCTTCGACCCGCAGCGGCCCGACCGCCCGGCGGCGCGGGAGACGATCGGTGGGCTGCCGCGGGACTGGGGCGGGGTGGCCGCACTGCCCTTCGCCGCGCTGCGGAAGCCGGTGATCGCCGCCGTCAACGGCCCGGCGGTCGGCATCGGCGCGACGCTGACGCTACCGATGGACATCCGGATCGCCGCCGGGTCGGCGCGGTTCGGGTTCGTGTTCACCCGGCGCGGGATCGTCCAGGAGGCGGCGTCGAGCTGGTTCCTGCCGCGGGTGGTCGGGATCAGTCAGGCGATGGAGTGGGTCGCCACCGGGCGGGTCTTCGACGCGGCGGAGGCGCTCCGCGGGCGGCTGGTGTCCCGCGTGGTGCCGGACGCCGAGCTGCTGCCGACGGCCCACGCGCTGGCGCGGGAGATCGCCGACTCCACCTCCGGGCCGGCCGTCGCCGCCGCCCGGCAGCTGATGTGGTCGATGCTCGGCGCGGCGTCGCCGTGGGACGCGCACCGCGCCGAGACCGCCGCGCTGGCCGCCCTGGGTGCGGGGGAGGACGCCGCGGAGGGGATCCGGTCGTTCCTGGAGAAGCGGCCCCCGCGGTTCCGGGCGCCGGTGACCGAGGTCCCCGGCGTCCCGCCCTGGCCGGGCAGGCCGGACGACCTGCGTTGAACAGCACTGCACAGCTCGCGCCCAGCTGTCGCCCAGGCGACTGCGCACGGTCACCGACCCGCGAGGACGGGTCGCCGTTCACGAGGTGTTCGGCCGTCGGCGGTCCTCTGGGGCGCCTCCTGGGGTTGAGATCTGCTCGGGCCGTCGGCGAGGGTCGCCGTCGGGGCCCATGGGGGAACCCGTGCACACCGTCGTCCGGCCGCGCGCGGCCGCCACCGTCCTGGTCCTGCTGCTGTCGTTGCTCGTGCCGGGGTCGCTGGTCGCGACCGCCTCCGCGTCCTCCGGGCACGACGAGGACCGGCTGCTGGTGATCGGCCACCGGGGGGCCCCGGGCTACCGCCCCGAGCACACCCTCGCCTCCTACGCGCTCGCCGCGCGGATGGGGGCGGACTACATCGAGTGCGACGTGGTGAGCACCGCCGACGGCGAGCTGGTGTGCCGGCACGAGAACGAGATCTCGGGGACGACCGACGTCGCCGACCACCCGGAGTTCGCCGACCGGCGCACGACGAAGACCGTGGACGGCGTCGAGCTGACCGGCTGGTTCACCGAGGACTTCACGCTGGCGGAGCTGGAGACCCTGCGTGCCGTCGAGCGGCTGCCCGAGGTGCGGCAGGAGAACACCCTCTACGACGGGCTGTTCCGGGTCCCCACCGTGGACGAGTACCTGGAGCTGCGGGCGCAGCTGAGCGAGGAGCTCGGTCATGAGGTCGGCGCCTACATCGAGACCAAGCACCCCACCTACTTCGCCTCGGTGGGGCTGCCCCTCGAGGGCCCGCTGCTGACCGACCTGCGCGAGGCGGGCCTGACCCACCGCGGCGACCCGGTCTTCCTGGAGTCGTTCGAGACGACGAACCTGCGCGTGCTGGACGCCGCCGGGGTGCAGCTGCCGCTGGTCCAGCTGCTCGCCGCCACCGGCGCGCCGGCCGACCTGGTCGCCGCCGGCGACCCGCGCACCTACGCCGACCTGTCCACCGCGGCCGGCCTGGCCTGGGTGGCCGGCTACGCCGACGGCGTCGGCCCGGACAAGGCCCAGGTGATCCCCGTCGCCCCCGACGGGACGCTCGGGCAGCCGACGTCCTTCGTCGCGGACGCACACGCGGTCGGGCTGCTGGTGCACCCCTACACGTTCCGCAACGAGAACACCTTCCTGCCGCCGGCGCTGCAGGTGGGGACCAACCCGGCCGACTACGGCGACGCGATCACCGAGCAGCTGCGCTTCTGGGAGGCCGGTGTCGACGGGCTGTTCACCGACAACCCGGACACCGGGGTGCTCACCCGCGACCTGTTCCTGACCGGCGACGCGGACGTCGCCGCCTGACCTGCACCGGCCCTCCGCGCCGGGGTGCGCGGAGGGTCAGGCGGGGTCGGCGAGGTGGTGGAGCAGGGTCTCGCCGATGTCCCGCAGCGCCTCGACCTGCGCCGGGCTCAGCTGGTCGAACAGGTGCGTGCGCACGCTCTCCACGTGGACCGGCGCGGCCGCCTCGAGTGCGGCGAAGCCCGCGTCGGTGAGGACGGCGAGCTGCCCGCGGCCGTCCTCGGCGCAGACCTGGCGGCGCACCCAGCCCCGCTCCTCCAGCCGGGACACCGCGTGGGAGAGCCGGCTGCGGGAGGACAGGCACCGGTCGGCGAGCTCGCTCATCCGCAGCGACCGGCCCTCGGTCTCCGACAGCTGGACCAGGATCTCGTAGTAGGCGTGCGAGATGCCGGTCTCCCGGGTCAGCTCGCGGTCCAGCCGGTCCTCCAGGAGCATCCAGCTGTACATGGCGGCCCGCCAGGCGCGCTGCTCGTCGGCGTCCAGCCACCGGGTCGTCCCGTGCGCTCCCGAGGACGACCGCGGGGCCGCGCCACCCAGGGGTCCGGGACACGCATCACTGCTCATGTCGGCGAGGGTACTAGCGGAATACTCAAGCCTTCAACTACGCTACGACCCAGCGAAGCAGTCAAACGCTCAACCAGATGGAGGGTCACCATGACCAGCACCACCACCCAGATCCCCGGCTACGTCGTCGGAACGTGGGACATCGACGCCTCGCACTCGACCGTCGGCTTCTCGGTCCGCCACATGATGGTCAGCAAGGTCCGCGGTTACTTCCGCGAGTTCTCCGGCGAGATCGTCACCGCCACCGACCCGGCGCTGTCCACCGTGCACGCCACCGTCGACATGGACTCGATCGACACCCGGCAGGAGCAGCGGGACGCGCACATCAAGTCCGCTGACTTCTTCGACGTCGGCAACCACACGGTCATGGAGTTCCGCTCGACCGCCGTGCGCGCCCACGGCGAGGACTGGGTCGTCGAGGGCGACCTGACCATCAAGGGCATCACCAAGCCGGTCACCCTGGCCCTGGAGCTCAACGGCTTCGGCCCGGACGCCTACGGCGGCACGCGCGCCGGCTTCTCCGGCAAGACCGAGATCTCCCGCAAGGAGTTCGGCGTGGACATCGACATGCCGATGGACGGCGGCGGCGTCGTCGTAGGCGACAAGATCTCCGTCGAGCTCGAGATCGAGGCCGTGCTCCGCGCCGCGTAGTCCGTCTCGCTCGCCAACAGAGCCCCCGCCCGTCCCGGGTGGGGGCTCTGCTGCGTCCGGGGGGGCCTCCCTCAGCGCGGGGGGAGCCGCTGGTGACCGGTCTGCCGCCGGCCCTCGGCGAGCAGGGCGGCGAAGCGGTCGGCCGGCAGGGGAGGTGAGAGGTGGTGCCCCTGCCCGTAGTCGCAGCCCACGGCGCACACCCGCGCCAGCTGTTCCGGGGTCTCGATGCCCTCCGCCAGGACCCGCATGTCCAGGGCGGTCCCGAGCGCGGTGACCGCGGCGAGCACCGCGTCCGGCGCGGCGGGACGCGCCGGACGCGGCCCGGCGACCAGGCTGCGGTCGACCTTCAGCACGTCGGCGGGCAGCGAGGCCACCGCGGACAGCGAGCTGTACCCGCTGCCGAAGTCGTCGATGGCCAGCCGCACGCCCTGCGAGCGGAGCGCCGTGAACTGCTCCGTGGCCCGGTCGGAGTCGCGGGCCAGCGCGGTCTCGGTCAGCTCCAGCACCAGCCGCCGGGGCGGGACGCCGGTGCGCGCGAGCGCCCCGAGGACGTCGTCCACCAGCGTGCCGGTCGACAGGTGCACCGCGCTGATGTTGACCGCGACGACCAGGTCGAGCCCGGCCTCGGCCCAGGAGGCCGCCTGGGTGAGCGCGGTCGCCAGCAGCCACCGGGTGACCGGCACGATCAGCCCGTCCTCCTCGGCGACCGGGATGAACTCCTCCGGCCCGACCAGCCCCCGCTGCGGGTGCTGCCAGCGCAGCAGGGCCTCGCACCCGCGGACGTCCCCGGTGGCCAGGTGGACCACCGGCTGCCAGTGCACGACCAGCTGGCCGAGCGCGGCCGCGTCGCGCAACCGGCTGGCGATCTGCCACCGGTCCTCCAGCGTCGCGCGGAGGGCGGGCGTGAAGACCAGGTGCTGGTTGCGCCCCATGGCCTTCGCCGCGTACATCGCGGCGTCGGCGTCCCGGAGCAGCTCGTCGGGGTGGGTCGGCGACGGGTCGGAGGTGGCGATGCCGATGCTGACGGTCAGCGGGAGCCGGGTGCCGGCCACCTCGAACGGGTCGTCGAAGACCGATCGGAACCGCCGGGCCAGCGCCTCGCCGCCCGAGGCGTCGCAGTCCCGGGCGACCACGACGAACTCGTCGCCGCCCAGCCGGCCGACCACGTCGGTGGGGCGGGTGCGGTGCGACAGCCGGGCGGCGAGCTCGCGCAGCAGCACGTCGCCGGCGGCGTGCCCGAGGGAGTCGTTGACCGCCTTGAAGCCGTCGACGTCCATGTAGAGCACGGTGACCCGGCCGCCCTCGTCGTCGGCGAGGGCGCCGGTGATCGCCTCGTCCAGGGCGGCGCGGTTGGGCAGCGCGGTCAGGTGGTCGTGCCGGGCCTGCCAGGCCGCGCGCTGCTCGGCGGTCACCCGGTCGGTGATGTCGGTGTGGGTGACGACGACCCGCGGCCCGCCGTCGACCGGGAAGACCTGCAGGTGCCACCAGGTCGTCTCCCGGGCGCGGTCGCCGGCCGGCGTCGCGGCGTAGTCCAGCGAGAACGACGGTGCGCGCCCGGCGAAGACCGACTCCAGCCCCTCGACCGTCGCCCGGAACCACGGGTCGCCGTTGGCGGCGGCCGCCCGGCAGGCGTCGAGGTAGTTGGCGCCGGCCCGGCTGGCCACCGGTCGCCCGGCGACCGCCGTGCCGGCCGCCCACGCCGCGTTGGTGGTGAGGATCGTGCCGTCACCGTCGAGGATCGCGGTGCGGGCGGGCAGGGCGTCGAGCACGGCGCGGATGAGCGAGAACTCCGCGGCCCGCTCGTCGTCCATCGTGCGGCGCTCGTGCACGTCCCGGAAGAAGACGACGAGGTCGCCGAGGACCGGGTAGGTCCGGACCTCGAACCACCGGTCCAGGACGTCGTAGAAGAACTCCAGGTGCTGGGTCTCCCGGGTGGAGCGGGCCGTGCCGAGGGACCGCTGCAGCGGACCCCCGAGCAGGTCGGGGAACTCCGCCCAGACCGACCGGCCCAGGAGGTCGGCGACCGATCGCTCGAGGAGCCGCTCGGCGGCGGCGTTGACCCAGGTGAACCGGTCGTCGGCGTCGAGGACGTACACCGCCTCGCTGATCGAGCCGAGCGCGTCGGTCACCCGCGCACGCCACGCCCCGTCGACCACCCGGGGTGGCCGGTCGTCGGGCTGGGTCATCGGCCTCCGCTCTCTGCAGTGCAGGAGTCCGGGAACCGTACCGCCCGGCAGCCGGCTCCGTGGAGGACCGACGCACCGAGGGGGTTCCCAGCCAGTTCCCAGCAGGTGTCCGGGGACCGTGCCAGC
This sequence comes from Geodermatophilaceae bacterium URHA0031, assembly GCA_000620205.1. Lineage (GTDB taxonomy): Bacteria > Actinomycetota > Actinomycetes > Mycobacteriales > Geodermatophilaceae > Modestobacter. The sequence goes on from JHVP01000007.1 coordinate 207,430, forward strand.
TCGACGGACGACCGTGTCGGCGTGAGCACCCTCGGTCCCTGGGCGGCGACGACCGCACGGCTGCTGCTCGGCGGGGTCCTCGTCGCCGCCGGTGCGGTGAAGCTGCCCGACCCGGCCGCCGCGGAGCGCGCCGTCCGGGCCTACCGGCTGCTGCCCGAGGCGCTGGTCGGCCCGGTGGCCTTCGGCCTGCCGGTCGTGGAGATCGCCGTCGGGCTGGCCCTGCTGGCCGGTGTGGCCGTGCGCGGAGCTGCGCTGGCGTCGGCGGCGCTGATGGCCGTCTTCGTCACGGCCGTCGGCTCGGCCTGGGCCCGTGGGCTGCAGATCGACTGCGGCTGCTTCGGGGGCGGCGGACAGGTCGCCCCCGGGCAGACCGCCTATCCCGGCGAGGTGGCCCGTGACGTCGGGCTGCTCCTCGTCTCCCTCGCGCTGGCCCGGTGGCCGGCGTCCCGGCTGGCCCTCGGCGGCCGTGCAGAGACGGAGCTCGCAGATGTCCGGTGAGACCAAGCGCGAGGCGGCCCGGCAGCGGATCGCCGCCAAGCGGGCCGCTGAGGCGGCTGCGGCGGCCGCTGCCGCCCGCCGCCGGCGCACCGTCGTCGGTGGCGTGGTCGCCGCTGTCCTGCTGGTCGTCGTCCTGGTGGTCGTGGTCGCCGTGCAGACCCACCGGACGTCGACGTCGGCCGACGCAGCAGCACCGGCCGGCACCAGCGGCAACGGCTACGTGTTCACCGTCGGCCGGGCCGACGCCCCGGTCACCGTGGACCTCTACGAGGACTTCCAGTGCCCGAACTGCAAGGCGCTCGAGGACTCCACCGGCAGCACCATCGACGACCTGGTGACCGCCGGCACCGCGCAGGTGCGCTACCACGGCATGGCGTTCCTGGACACGGACGCGAACGACGACTACTCGACCCGCGCGCTGAACGCCGCTGCGGTCGTCGCCGACACCGCCGGCACCGAGGCCTACCAGCGCTTCCACGACCTGCTGTTCGCCAACCAGCCGGCCGAGGGCGGGTCCGGGCTCACGGACGACCAGCTGGTCGACTACGCCGCGCAGGCCGGTGCCAGCGGGCAGACCGTCACGACCGACATCGACGACCTCGTGTTCGGGGAGTGGGTCACGGGCGCCGAGGACCAGGCCAGCAAGGACGGCGTCACCGGCACCCCGACGGTCCTCGTGGACGGCGAGAAGCTCACCGACCTGTCCCCGGCCGGCCTGACCGCCGCCGTCTCCGCCGCGCAGCAGTGAGGGTGGTCGGGCGGGTGCTGGACAATGGGGACATGTCGACCTCCACCCTGGCCCGCGTGCAGACCCGTTTCCCGTCGGCCGCAGCGGTCGCGGTCGGGCTGGCCGCCGGCTTCGGCATCGCGCAGGGCACCGGCGTCCGGGCGCTCGGTGGCGTCGTCTTCGCCGCCGGCGGCCTCGCGGCCGGCTGGCTCTGGTACCGCCGTCGCGGTGCAGCGGTGGCCGCCGCGCTGGGTGTGGCCTACGTGGTCGCGTTCGTCCTCGCGCACGTGCTCGCCCTCGGCGTCGGCTGGCCGGCCTGGCTCGCCGTCGGGGTGGTCACCGCGGCCGCCGCGGCGCTGTCCTGGGCGGTTGCGGACCGGCCGGTGCCCGCCGCCTGAGTGGGGGACCGGTCACAACCGGGCTGAGGACGGGCCGACGTCCCGTACCCTGGGTGGGAAGGTCTCGGCCCGCGAGGTCGTTGACCCAGTGTCGCGCGCCGCAGCGCGCAGACCCCCACGCGATCTCCTGAGGTGCCTCTCCGCATGCCCACCCGCAACGACCTGCGCAACGTCGCGATCATCGCCCACGTCGACCACGGCAAGACCACCCTGGTCGACGCGCTGCTCCGTCAGTCGGGTGCGCTGCACCGGGCCAAGGGCGAGGGCACCGACAACGACTCGACGCAGGACCGGGTCATGGACTCGATGGACCTCGAGCGCGAGCGCGGCATCACCATCCTGGCCAAGAACACTGCCATCCGGCTCGCCGACTCCGATGGCAACCCGGTCATCGTGAACATCGTCGACACCCCCGGGCACGCCGACTTCGGTGGCGAGGTCGAGCGCGGCCTGTCCATGGTCGACGGCGTCGTCCTGCTCGTCGACGCCTCCGAGGGCCCGCTGCCGCAGACCCGCTTCGTGCTGCGCAAGGCGCTGGGCAAGGGGATGCCGGTCATCCTCGCGGTCAACAAGACCGACCGCTCCGACGCCCGCATCGCCGAGGTCGTCGACGAGACCTACGAGCTGTTCATGGAGCTGCTGGAGGACTCCGGCATGGACGTCGACGCGCTGGAGTTCCCGATCGTCTACGTCCAGGGCAAGACCGGCCAGGCCTCGCTGAACCGGCCCGCCGACGGCACCAGCCCGGACAGCCCCGACCTGCAGCCGCTGGTCCAGACCCTGCTGGACACCATCCCGGCGCCGGAGTACGACGCCGAGGAGCCGCTGCGCGCGCAGGTCACCAACCTCGACGCCTCGCCGTTCCTCGGCCGGCTCGCGCTGCTGCGCATCCACTCCGGTGAGATGAAGCGCGGCCAGCAGGTCGCCTGGTGCAAGACCGACGGCACCATCCAGCGGGTCAAGATCACCGAGCTGCTGATGACCGAGGGCCTGGACCGCACCCCGGCCGACCACGCCGGCCCCGGTGACCTGGTCGCCATCGCCGGTATCGAGGACATCATGATCGGCGACACCCTCGCCGACCCCAACGACCCGCGTCCGCTGCCGCCGCTGACCGTCGACGAGCCGTCGATCTCGATCACCATCGGGATCAACACCTCGCCGATCTCGGGCAAGTCGGGCAAGAAGCTCACCGCCCGGCTGATCAAGAACCGGCTCGACCAGGAGCTGGTCGGCAACGTCTCGGTGCGCATGCTGCCCACCGAGCGCCCCGACACCTGGGAGATGCAGGGCCGCGGCGAGCTGGCGCTGGCCATCCTCGTCGAGCAGCTGCGCCGCGAGGAGTTCGAGCTGACCGTCGGGCGCCCGCAGGTCGTCACCAAGGAGATCGACGGCAAGCTGCACGAGCCGGTCGAGCGGGTCACGATCGACACCCCGGGCGAGTACGTCGGCACCCTGACCCAGGCGCTGGCCACCCGGCGCGGGCGGCTGGAGAACCTGGTGCACCACGACACCGGCTGGGCGCGGATGGAGTACATCGTCCCCTCGCGCGGCCTGATCGGGTTCCGCACCGAGTTCCTCACCGAGACCCGGGGCACCGGCATCCTCAACCACAACCTCGAGGGCTACGAGCCGTGGCTGGGCGACATGCGTGCCCGGCCGACCGGCTCGCTGGTCGCCGACCGTTCCGGTGTGGCGACGACGTACTCGATGTTCTCGCTGCAGGAGCGCGGCCAGATGATGGTCGAGCCCGGCACCGAGGTGTACGAGGGCATGATCGTCGGTGAGAACTCCCGTCCGGACGACATGGACGTGAACATCACCAAGGAGAAGAAGCTCACCAACATGCGCAAGTCCACCTCCGAGGAGCTGGAGCGGCTGGTGCCGCCGAAGATCCTGAACCTGGAGCAGGCGCTGGAGTTCTGTGCCGAGGACGAGTGCGTCGAGGTGACCCCGGGAGCGATCCGGGTGCGCAAGGTCGAGCTCGACCAGACCGTCCGCGGCCGCACCAAGAACCGCAAGCCCAAGCCCTGATGGAGGACCCCGCTGCCCCCACCGCCCGCGAGTTCGCGGCGGGCCCCTGCAGCGGGGCCGTTCCAGCAACTGACGGGAACGCCGTCGTCCTCTCGGGGACGGCGGCGTTCGTCGTTCCCGGGTGTCGACGACGGCGCGCGGGCCGCACCTGACGAGACGGGTGGTGCGGCTGTGGCGACAGTCGCCGGATGATCACCTCCGGTGATGACAGGCCGCACCGCGCGGACACCTGCTCCGGCGTTCCTCGTGGCGCGCCGGGGAGTCGCGGTGCCGGTCGTACGTTCCCGTCGCGAGAGGTGTGGGCGGCTGGGGAGGCCGCACGACACCTGGGGGATCAGTGCGAGAGGTGGTCGGGCGGTCGATGACGGTCCAGCGGGCAGCGGGTTTCCGGAACGGGATCGACGTGCGGGTGCGGCTGCGCCCGGAGGGGCCGGCGGGGGACGTCGCCGTCGACGGTGCCTGGTGGCCGCGCAGCCGGGACCTCGGGGCCGAGCTCCCCGAGCTGATCGCCGCGCTGTCCATGCTCGACGTCCGGGTCGAGCGGTTCACCTACCCGGTCGGGGCCTGGGAGCACCCGGTGCAGCGCAAGGTCACCGTGTCCGGGCGGACCGTGCGCACCGGCGCCTTCCGCAGCATGGACCCGCAGCTGGTCTCGCTGACCGTGGACGGCGACCGGCGGCTCGACCTGCTCGTCGTGCCGCCGGAGGCCGACGCGCTGACCGGCGTCCGTGCCCTGCGGATGGCCGGCCTGCGCGAGGACTCCGGCAGCCCGCAGCGGGTGCTCGCCGCCGCCGGTTCGCGTCCGCGTCCCGAGGTCGTCCCCCTCCGCGGCGTCCGCGCCGGCTGATGAAGGACCCTCCTGCCCCCCACCCCTCGCACGCTCGGGGCGGGACCCTGCAGGAGGGCCGCGCCAGCACGTCGCCAGGTACGCCGGGAGCGAACCGGGTGGACGGCGGACGGCGTGTGAGCTGAGGTCGGCCCATGCGACTCCTCGTCCTCGGCGGCACGCACTTCCTGGGCCGGCACGTGGTCACCGCCGCGCTCGAGCGCGGGCACGAGGTCGCCACCTTCACCCGCGGGGTGTCCGGCGCCCCACCGGACGGGGTCCGCGCCCTGCACGGGGACCGCGACGACCCGGCCGCACTGCCCGCGGCGCTCGACGGCTGGGCGCCCGAGCTCGTCGTCGACACCTCCTGCCAGACCCGCGCAGCCGCCGAGAACGCCGCGGCGGCGCTGGCCGACGTCGCCGGTTACGCGTTCGTCAGCAGCCTCAACGCCTACCGGAACTGGCCGCCCGGGCCGATCGGCGACGAGGACGACGAGCCGACCTGGCAGACGGAGGAGCGCGGCTACGGCCAGGACAAGGCGCACGCCGAACGGGTGCTGGGTGCGGCGCTGGGGGAGCGGTTCCTCACCGCCCGCGCTGGGCTGATCGTCGGCCCGTTCGACCCGCTGTACCGGCTGGGCTGGTGGCTGGACCGGATCGCCGCCGGCGGCCGGGTCGTCGTCCCGGAGAGCGCCGACCAGCCGATCGCGCTGGTCGATGCCCGGGACCTGGCGGGCTGGCTGGTCGAGGTGGCCGAGCGCGGGCTGTCCGGCGCGGTCAACACCACCGGTCCGGCCGGGATGACGACGCTCGGCGGGCTGCTGGACACCTGCCGCGAGGTCACCGGCAGCGACGCGGAGTGGGTGCCCGTCCCCGACGCCGACCTGCTGGCCGCCGGCGTCGACAAGTGGGTGCACCTGCCGCTGTGGCTGGCGCCGGAGACGGCCCGCACCGCGTGGGAGGTCGACACCACCCGCGCCCGCGAGCTCGGCCTGCCCTCCCGCCCGGTGCGGGAGTCGGTGGCCGACACCTGGGCCTGGATGCAGACCGCCGGCCGGCCGCAGCCGCCCGCCGGGCGCGAGCTGCCCGGCCTGCCCCCGGAGCTGGAGGCCGAACTGCTCGGCGGCACCTGATCAGCTGCGCCGGCGGGCCCGCACGACCTCGTCGGCGTGGCGGTGCCCGTCCCCGTCGCCCGACCGCGGCCGCTGGGCGGCCACCAGCACCTCCCACCCGCCGGGGTCCAGGTCGGCGACGACCTCGGCGGCGGTGGCGAACCGGTCGGCCCCCCACAGGGCGGCGCGCTCCTCGTCGTAGGGGTGGCCGACCCACAGCAGCGTCCCGCCCGGCACCACCGCGGCCGCCAGCCGGGGCACCAGGGCGTGCCGCTGCTCAGCCGTCGGGTGCAGGAAGTGCGCGGTGACCAGGTCGTACGCGGCGGCCGGTGGCTGCCAGCTGTCGACGTCCCCACGGACCCACGTCACCCGCTCGGTGACCCCGGCCGCCGCCGCGTGCTCCGCGGCGCGGGCCAGTGCGACCTCCGACCAGTCCAGGCCGGTCACCTGCCAGCCGCGGCCCGCCAGCCACAGGACGTCGCCGCCCTCGCCGCAGCCCACGTCCAGCGCGCGACCCGGGGCCAGTCCGGTGGCCTCGGCGACCAGCGGCGGGTTCACCCGTCCGCTCCACAGCGCCGGGGCGTCCCGGTAGCGCTCCTCCCAGGAGGTGTGGTCGTGGCCGGTCGACACCGGCCCGTGCTCGTGTCCCTGTTCTTGTCCGTGCACAGGTCCTCCTCAGATCCCGTGGCGCCGGTCGCCCAGCACCGTCTCGCACAACTCGCGTTCGGCCGACGGGGAGAACGGTGCCCGCCGCTCCTGCACCGCCCGCCGGAGGTCCTCGGACAGCAGGTCCGCGTTGATCGCGGCACCGGCCTGCAGCCCCGCCGCGGCGGCGGTGACGACCTGGCTCATCAGGTCGGTGACGTTCCCGGCCAGCCAGACCCCGGGGACGGCGGACGCGCCGGACGGCCCGGCCGGGACGGCGCGGCCGACGACGTGGCCGTCGGGCATGGCCACGTCGGCCGCGGCCAGGCCGAGCGAGGCCAGCACCGCCGAGCGGGCGGTGAAGACCGGGGAGACCACCAGCGCGTCCCGCGCGACCACCCGGCCCGAGGCGAGCCGGATGCCGGTCAGCCGGTCGCCGGAGGACTCCACCGCGGTCACCTCCCCGGTCACCACGGCGATGCCGCGGGCGGCCAGCTGCTCCTCCTCCTCGGCGGTGGGCTCGGGCCCGGTGTGCAGGAAGAGCGTCAGGTCCGCCGTCCACTGCCGCCAGAGCAGGGCCTTGAGCACGCCCGCCGGACCGGTCGACAGCACCCCGACGGCCCGGTCCCGGACCTCCCAGCCGTGGCAGTACGGGCAGTGCAGCACGTCGGCGCCCCACCGCTCGCGGAGGCCGGGCAGGTCGGGCAGCTCGTCGACCAGCCCGGTGGTGACCAGCAGCCGCCGGCTCCGCACCTGCCGGCCGCCGGCCAGCCGGACGACGAACCCGCCGTCCTCGGCCCGGGCGCTCACGGCCTCGCCGGTCACGACCTGCCCGCCGTACCCGGCGACCTCCGCCCGCCCGGCGGCCAGCAGCTCGCCCGGCGGGGTGCCGTCGCGGCCCAGGTAGTTGTGCATGGCGTCGGCCGGGGCGTTCCGCGGCTGCCCGCCGTCCACCACCAGCACCGACCGGCGGGCGCGGCCCAGCGCCAGCGCCCCGCTCAGGCCGGCGGCGCCGCCACCGACCACCACCACGTCGTACCGCTCGTCCATCGTCCGCTCCCCTCGACCGCCGGGTGGACCCGGCAGGACGACGGTGCACCCAGGGAGGAGCGCTTGACAAACTCCGTTGCCGGAGCAGCAAATGAACGCCATGGACGACGACCTGGACGGCGTGCTGGACGGGGTGGGACCGCGGCTGCGGTCGCTGCGCCAGCAGCAGGGAGCGACGCTGGCCGAGCTCTCGGCCGGCACGGGGATCTCGGTCAGCACGCTGTCGCGGCTGGAGTCCGGGCAGCGCCGGCCCACGCTGGAGCTGCTGCTCCCGCTCGCCCGGGTCCACCAGGTCCCGCTGGACGAGCTGGTCGGGGCGCCGTCGGCGGCCGATCCCCGGGTCCACCCGCAGCCGGTCCAGCGCAACGGCATGACCATGTGGCCGCTGACCCGGCGGCCCGGCGGGGTGCAGGCCTACCGGGCGCTGATCCCCCCGCACGGGCGGCGCGAGCCGGAGCAGCAGTCGCACGAGGGCTACGAGTGGATGTACGTGCTGTCCGGGCGGCTGCGGCTGCTGCTCGGGGAGCACGACCTGGTGCTCGGCCCCGGGGAGGTCGCCGAGTTCGACACCCACACCCCGCACTGGTTCGGCAACGTCACCGATCAGCCGGTCGAGGTCCTCATGCTCTTCGGGCCGCAGGGCGAGCGGATGCACGTGCGCGCCCGCCCGCGGAGATAACGCGGCGACATGATCATGGGCGTCCCGCTCGGGGACACGCCGGTCAGCGGCGTGTCCCCGGCCAGACGCCCATGATCAACGGCTGGGGTCCTTCCTCAGTCGCGCGGAGCGCTCGGCCGGCCGGCCCGCACGGCGTCGCCGTCGACCGGCGCGACCTGGTTCGGCGAGGCCGCCCGCTCGGCCTCGGCCAGCCGGGCCGCCTCAGCGGACAGCGCGTCGGCCGACTCCTGGGCGCGGTCCTTGCGGTACTCGTGGTACGACCACGCCACGGCGGCGGCCCAGACCAGGTAGATGACGGCGTAGACGGAGTACCGGACAGGGGCGCCGGCGTCGATCCAGTCGCTGTTCAGCAGGCTCTTGGCATTGGTCAGCACGATGATCCCGCCCACGCCGGCCCCGAGCAGCCGCGGCGGCACGTAGCGCACCAGCCAGGCAGCGATCGGCGCCGCGACCAGGCCACCGACCAGCAGGGCGGCGACCCAGCCGAAGTCGATGCCCTGGTCGCCGAGGGCGAAGAGGAAGCCCAGGCTCGCCGAGACCGAGACGAGGAACTCCGAGGTGTCGATGCTGCCGATCGTCTTGCGCGGCTCCAGCCGGCCGCTGGCCAGGATCGCCGGGGTGCTGACCGGGCCCCAGCCGCCGCCGCCGGTGGCGTCGACGAAGCCGGCGGCCAGCCCCAGCGGGGCCAGGAAGCGCTTGCGCATCGGCTTGCCCAGGTGCCGCTTGTCGATCCCGCGCAGGGTGAAGCGCACCAGAAGGTAGATGCCGAGGCCCAGCAGGATCAGCTGCATGACCGGGGCGGCGACCTCGGTGGAGAGGTTGGACAGCACCGTCGCCCCGGCGAAGGCGCCGACCGCCCCGGGGACGCCGATCTTGGCGACGACCTTCCAGTCGACGTTGCCGAACCGCCAGTGCGAGACACCGGAGGCGAGGTTGGTGCCGATCTCGGCGAGGTGGACGGTGGCCGAAGCCGCGGCGGGGTTGGTGCCGAGGGCGAGCAGCAGCGTCGTCGAGGTGACGCCGTAGCCCATGCCGAGGCTGCCGTCGACGAGCTGGGCGCCGAGCCCGGCCAGGGCGAGCACGATGAGGGTCTTCACGGGTGGGCTCCGGGGTGAGGGCGCGGTCGCGCACGCAGGCGCGAGACGCAGGGCTGAGGGGCGGCGCGCGGGGCGCTCGGAGGATCAGCAGCTGCGACAGGCGGTGGTGGTCACGCGGAGCAGGTCGACGTGCAGTCGGCTCACCAGCAGGTCGCCGGGAAGGGCAGCGGACGTCGACACGTCGACATTCCTACCATCCTGGTCGGCTTTGTCGAGTCCCGGGTCGGGAGGCCTGCGTCACCCCTTCAGCGTGTCGGTCCTGACGGTGGCCCAGGCGATCGCACCGCCGACCACGAGCAGCGCCGCGCAGACCACCATCGCGGTGCGGAAGCCGGCGCTGAAGCTGGCCGGATCGGCGTAGTCGTCGCCGGACAGGCCCACCGCGACCGGCAGCGCGGCCACCGCCAGCAGCTGCGCCGCCCGGGCCACCGCGTTGTTGACGCCGCTGGCGACGCCGGCGAGGTGGGCCGGTGCGGCATCGAGCACGGTTGCGGTCAGCGGGGCCACCAGCAGGGCGAGCCCGAGCCCGCTCAGCAGCGAGGGGGGCAGCACGGCAGTCAGGAACGAGCTGCCCGGCTCCACCCGGGACAACCAGAGCACGCCGGCCGCGGTGATCAGCGGGCCGACGGTCATCGGCAGCCGGGCGCCGGTGCGCTGCGCCAGCGCCCCGGCCCGGGAGGACAGCAGGGTGAGCACGACGGTCGACGGGATCATCGCCGCCCCCGCCTGGGTGGCGCTGTAGCCGAGCACGGTCTGCAGCTCGACGACCAGGAAGAACCCCCAGCCACCCAGCGCCGCGTAGACGCAGAAGGTGCTGAGGTTGGCACCGGTGAACTCCCGGTCGGCGAACACCGCGGGCGGCAGCATGGGCTCGTGCGCCCGGCGTTCCCGGCGGACGAACGCCACCCCCGCCAGCACGCCGACCGCGGCGGCGACCCAGACCTGGGGCCGGCCGGGGCCGTCGCCGGCGGCGATCAGCGCGTAGGTGACCCCCGCGAGGGCCAGCGCCCCCCACACCGCGCCGACCGTGTCGAACCTCCCGGTGCGCTCGGGGTCGCGGCTCTCCGGCACGTGCCGGACGGCGACCAGCACCACCACGACCGCCAGCGGCGCGTTGACCAGGAACACCCAGCGCCAGCTGGCCGCGTCGACCAGGAACCCGCCGAAGAACGGCCCGACCAGCCCGGCGACCCCGGCGAGCGCCGACCACAGCCCGATGGCCCGCGGCCGGTCGGCGTGCGGGAACGAGGACTGGATGATCGCCAGGCTGCCCGGGGTGAGCAACGCGCCGCCGACGCCCTGCAGCACCCGCATCGCGACCAGCTGGCCGGTGGTCTGGGCGAGGCCGCAGCCCAGCGAGGTGACGGCGAACCAGACGACACCGACCAGGAAGACCCGCCGCCGTCCGTACCGGTCACCCAGCGCGCCGCCCAGCAGGATCAGCGAGGCCAGCGCCAGCGTGTACCCGCTGAGGGTCCACTGCAGCCCGGCCAGCCCGGCGCCGAGGTCCTCGCCCATCACCGGCAGCGCCACGTTGACCGCGCTGGAGTCCAGGAACGCCATGCCCGAGGCCAGCACGGTGGCCAGAAGCACCCAGCGGCCGGGAGCCGTGCCCAGCCGGACGGGGTTGGCGGCGACCGGACCGACCGGCTCGACCGGGTCGGGCGTCGTCCCCTCGGGAGCAGAGGACGACGTCATCCGTCCTTCCTAGCCCACGAGCGCGTGGGTGATGACGTAGGCGAGCGCGGCGACCGCGCCGGCGGCCGGGAGGGTGACCACCCAGGCGACGACGATGTTGCCCGCCACGCCCCAGCGCACCGCCGACAGCCGCCGGGTGGCGCCGACGCCCATGATCGACGCGGTCGTGACGTGCGTCGTGGAGACCGGCACCGCGAACACCGTCGCCGTGGCGATGAGGATCCCCGAGGCGACCGACTGGGCGGCGAACCCACCGGCCGGGGTGAGCTGGATGATGCGCCGGCCCAGCGTGCGCATGATCCGGAAGCCGCCGGCGTAGGTGCCGGCGCTGATCGCCAGGGCCGAGGCCAGGATCACCCACAGCGGCACGTCGAAGGTGTCCAGCTCGCCGGAGGTCACCAGGGCCAGGGTGATGATGCCCATCGTCTTCTGGGCGTCCTGGGTGCCGTGGCCGAACGCCATCGTCGCCGAGCTGGCGATCTGCGCGTACCGGAAGCCGCGGTGCGCCTTGTGCGCGTTGGCGCGTCGGAACGACCACAGGATGAACAGCATGAACAGGTAGCCCAGGCCGAACCCGAGCAGCGGTGAGAGCACCATCGGGACGACGACCTTGTCCACGATGCCCAGCCACTTCACCGACTCCTGAGCGGCCAGCGCCGCGCCCACCAGGCCGCCGATCAGGGCGTGCGAGGAGGACGAGGGCAGCCCGAAGTACCAGGTGATCAGGTTCCAGGCGATCGCGCCGATCAGCGCGGCGAAGACCACCTGGAGCCCCCCGCCACCGGTGGGCGGGTCGATGATCCCCGCGCCGACGGTGGCCGCCACCTTGGTCGAGATGAGCGCGCCGACCAGGTTCATCACCGCCGCCAGCCCCAGGGCGGCGCGCGGGGTCAGCGCCTTGGTGGAGACCGCGACGGCGATCGCGTTGGCCGCGTCGTGGAACCCGTTGGTGTAGTCGAACGCCAGGGCGACGACGACGATGGCGATGAGCGCCAGGAAGGCCGCGTCCATGCGCTGCTCAGGACTCCTTGACGGCGATCGTCTCGACGACGTTCGCGACGTGCTCGAAGGCGTCGGCGGCCTCCTCGAGCTGGTCGGCGACCTCCTTGAGCTTGAGGATCTCCAGCGCGTCGAACTCACCGGAGTAGAGCCGGGAGAGCAGCCGGCGGTACAGCTTGTCCGCCTCGTTCTCCAACCGGTTGACCTCGATCCAGTAGTCGGAGAGGTCCTTCATCGACCGCAGCCGCGGCATCGACTCCGCCGTCACGTGGGCGCAGCGCTGCAGCAGGGCCACCTGCTGGCCCATCTCGGCCGGCAGCGTCCCCAGCTTGGTGAGCACCACCAGGTCCGCGGCGGCCTCGATGCAGTCCATGACGTCGTCGAGGTCGCTGGCCAGGTTGTAGATGTCCTCGCGGTCGAACGGCGTGACGAAGCTGGAGTTCACCTGCCGGAAGATCGCGTGCGTCGCCTGGTCCCCCCGGTGCTCCAGGTCGCGCAGGGTGCGGCCGAGCTCCTCGCGGCGGGTGTGCTCGTGCACGAACGTGCTCAGCACGTCCGTGGCATCGACCAGGTTCTCCGCCGAGACGGTGAACATGTCGTAGAAGCTCGAGTCCTTGGGGGTCAGACGGAAGGCCACGCAGTGCTCCGGGGGTGACGGTGACGGGGTGGCCGTCTCCCCGCGGGGCATGGCGACCTCGGGGAGCATAGGTCCCCTCCGGTTCATCCTCCGTTCACCGGGTTGTCGCCGCCTCCGGGAACTGGACGGGCCCGGGCGACGACTGTTCTCCCGTGCACCGTCCGACCACCCGGGCAGCCGCCGGCGGACGGCGGTTGCTCCCCGCCCTCCTCCTGCTGTCCGCGCTGCTGGGCGCCGGTCTGCTGGTCGACGTCGCCACCGCGCCGCCCGCCGCGGCGCACGCGGTGGTGGTGACGACCACCCCTGCGGACGGCGAGCGGGTGGACACCGCCCCGGCGCAGGTGACGATCGAGTTCGACGAGCACGTCTCGCTCGGCGCCGGGTACGCCCGCGTGCTCGACGGCGACGGGGACCGCGTGGACACCGGCGCGGCCGCGGTGCGCGACGACGTCGTGACCGTGCCGCTGCGCGCGGACCTCCCCGACGCCGGGTACGTCGTCACCTACCGGGTGGTGTCGGCGGACTCCCACCCGGTCTCGGGGGCCTTCTCCTTCGCGGTCGGGAACGGGGAGCTCGTGCCGGCCGGGTCGGTGGGCACCGGAGACGCGATCGACCCCGGGGTGTCCGTGGTGCTGCCGCTGGCGCGCTGGCTCGGGTACGCCGGGATGGCGCTGGGCGTGGGCATCCCGCTCGCGCTGGCCACCGTCTGGCCGGCCGGCTGGTCGTCGGGGCGGTTGCGCCGGGGCGCGCTGGGCGGGCTGGCCGCGGTCGTGGTGGGCGGCGCCCTGTCCCTCCTCGTGCAGGGGCCCTACGCCGCGGCCGCCGGGCTCGGGTCGCTGCTCGACGGGGACCTGATCGGGACGACCGTCGACTCCGGCTACGGGCGGACGCTGCTGGCCCGGATGGCGCTGGCGGTGCTGCTCGGCGCGGTCCTGGCGGGGAGCTGGCGGCGCGGCCGGCGGCCGGGTGTCCCGGTGCTCGCCGTCGCCGGCCTGCTGGCCACCGGGCTGGTGGTGGCGGTCGCCGGGGTCGGGCACCCGGTCGCGGGCCCGCTCCCGGGCCTGGCCGTCGCCGTGTCGGCGGTGCACGTGGCCGCGATGAGCGGCTGGCTGGGCGGCCTGGTCGTGCTGTTCGCCGGCCTGCTGCACGAGGGCACCCCGACCCGCGAGCTGGACGCCGCGCTGGGCCGCTGGTCGCGGCTGGCCGCGGGCTACATCGGCGCGCTGGTCGTCACCGGGGTGCTGCAGTCGGTCCGCGAGGTCGGCTCCTTCTCCGCGCTGGTCTCCACCAGCTACGGCTGGGTGCTGCTGGCCAAGCTCGCGGTGGTGCTGCTCGTGCTGGTCGCCGCCCTGGTCAGCCGGGACTGGGTGCAGCAGCGGGCGGGGCGGGGCCGCCGTCCCGGTTCCGGTCACCGGGTGGTCGCCCAGGCGTTCTCCGCGACCGAGGAGCCGGAGCCGCCACCGGCCACGCTGGGGGTGCTGCGCCGCTCGGTGCTCCTTGAGGTCGTCGGTGCGGTCGTCGTCCTCGCGCTGTCGGCCGTGCTGGTCAGCCAGTACCCGGCCAAGGCGTCGGTCGCGGTGCCGGTCGAGGTCACCCTCCCGTTGCAGTCGGCCGGCGGCACCGACGGGAACGGCAGCGTCCAGGTGTCGGTGGACCCGGCGACCCCTGGACCGACGACCGTGCACGTGCACCTCTACGACGCCGACGGTCAGCTCACCCAGCCGCAGCAGATCGCCGTCTCGCTCACCGAGGTGTCGCAGCAGATCGGCCCGCTGGACGTCGAACTCGCCGCGGCCGGGCCCGGCCAGTACACCGGGGAGCCCGTCCTGCCCTCCGCCGGCAGCTGGACCCTCACCGTGACCGTCCGGCTGGACGAGTTCACCGCCGTCACCGCCAGCACTGTCTTCCCGGTCCGCTGACCCACCCCCTGTCAACGAGGAGAACCGTTGTCCCTGCTCCGCCCCCTCCGTCGGCTGCCCGTCGTGCTCCTGGCCGCCGGCGCCCTCCTCCTCGCCGGCACCGGGATCGCCTCCGCGCACGTGACGGTCTCCTCGGCGGACGCCGCCCCCGGTGGCTACGGCAAGGTCACCTTCAGCGTGCCGAACGAGGGCGACGCCGCGAGCACCGTCGGGCTGCGCATCCAGCTGCCCACCGACACGCCGCTGACCTCGGTGCGGGTCCAGCCGGTGCCCGGCTGGACGGTCACCCTCACCACGGTCGCGCTCGACCCGCCGGTCACCTCCGACGACGGCGACACGATCGACTCGGCGGTCTCGGTGGTGGACTTCCAGGCCGACCCCGGGAACGGCATCGCACCGGGCCAGTTCCAGGAGTTCGCGCTGTCCGGCGGCCCGTTCCCGGACGTGGAGCAGCTGGCGTTCAACGTGGTGCAGACCTACAGCGACGGCAGCGAGGCCGCCTGGATCGAACCCACCGTCGCCGGTCAGCCCGAGCCGGAGCACCCGGCGCCCGTGCTGTCGCTCACCGCCGCCGCGGCCGGCACCGACGCGCACGGCGCCGCCCCGTCGACCAGCTCGGCGAGCGGGGCTGCGGACGACGGTGGGGACTCGACCGCCACGGTGGCCCTGGTGCTCGCCGTCCTGGGGCTGCTGGCCGGGCTGGCCGGTCTCGGCCTCGGGCTGAGCGCACGCCGACGTACCGTGTCCTCGTGAGCTCTGCGACCCGGCCCGCGCTGACCACCCTCGGGCTCGCCGCCGGTCTGCTGCTGGCCGGTTGCGGCGGCGACGCCGATGCCGACGCCGCGGCCGGGGGCCACGACCACGCGGCCGCCTCGGCACCGGCGACGGTCGAGGGCGGCGACGACAGCGCCTACGACGGCCTGCACCTGGCCGACCCGTACCAGAAGCCGGAGTTCACCCTCACCGACAGCGCCGGTGCCCCGTTCGACTTCGCCGACCGCACCGGCGCCGGGCCGACGCTGCTGTTCTTCGGGTACACGCACTGCCCCGACGTCTGCCCGACGACGATGGCCGACATCGCGCTGGCGATGCGCAAGGTCGACCCGACCGTCGCCGCGGAGACCTCGGTGGTCTTCGTGACCACCGACCCGGCCCGGGACACCCCGGACGTGCTCGGCGCCTACCTCGACCAGTTCGACGCCGACCTGCCGACGCAGTTCATCGGGCTCACCGGCGACCAGGACCAGATCGACCAGGCGCAGCTGGCCGCCGGGGTGCCGCTGGCCGAGGACATGGGCCAGACGCACTCGGCGCTGCTGCTGCTCTACGGCACCGACGGCGAGGCCGACGTCGCCTTCGACGCCGGGAACACCGGCGCCGACATCGCCCACGACCTGGCCGCCGTCGCCGCCGAGTGAGCCGGCAGGCGGGGCGGGCCGCGGTCGCGGGCTGACCGGTCGAGGAGTCGAGGAGTCGACAGGTCGACGTTCCGGAGCCGGATCGTCCACAGGGCCGGTGGTTGCGCGGCGTGTTCGCGGGAACACGCGGGGCGACGAATTACAACTCTGTCTTTCGATGTTTGGATGGCTCGCAGACCCGATCCCGCCCACCCGGGCGCCGGACGGGGAGCGAGGGGCAGGCACCGTGGGTCCGAGGCACACCGGCACGACCGTCCGCAGCCGCGGAGCGCAGGTCGAGCCCCTGTCCTCGGGCACGGTCACCCCGGAGGCTCCCCCCGCCCCCCGCGCCCGGCGCAGCGCCGTCGCCCGGCGCCGTCCGGCCGCCCTGCTCGCGGCCCTGGTGGTCGGTGGCATGGCCGCCCTGGTCGGCACCCAGGCGCTGCCCTCGGCCGACGCAGAGGAGCCGCTCTCGGTCACCGAGCTGCTGGGCTCCGACGCCGAGGGCATGCTCGAGCCGGAGATGAGCCCGCAGGAGGCGATCACCGAGGTCGAGGCGAAGGCCCGGCTGGACGAGGTCGCCGCCAGCAGGGCCCAGCGCGCCGCCGAGGCCGAGGCCGCCGAGGCCGCGGCGCAGGCCGCCGCCGAGGCCGCCCGCCCCAAGGCCGTGATGCCGATCGACGGCGCCCGGATGACCACCTGCTTCTGCATGCGCTGGGGCACCATGCACTGGGGCATCGACCTGGCCGCCCCCAAGCTGACACCCGAGTACGCCGCCGAGGACGGGGTCGTGCTGCGCGCCGGCGCCGCGACCGGGTTCGGCTACGCCGTCTACATCCTCGGGGTGAGCGGCGACGTCACCGTCTACGGCCACATGGAGAAGATCCTGGTCGACGCGGGCGACGTCGTGGAGGCCGGTGACACGATCGCGCTGGAGGGCAGCCGCGGCCAGTCCACCGGCCCGCACCTGCACTTCGAGGTGCACTCCGGCGGCATGGACGGCAAGCGCATCGACCCGGTGGCCTGGCTCCGCGCCCGCGGCGTCGACGTCTGACGAAGACCGAGGTTTCGGCGCCGAAACCTCGGCGGGGTTCGGCGCCGAAACCATGGTTCACGGCGTGAAGCGGTAGCCCATGCCGGGTTCGGTGTGCAGGTACCGCGGGTGCGCGGGGTCCGGCTCCAGCTTGCGCCGCAGCTGGGCGAGGTAGACGCGCAGGTAGTTGGTCTCGCGCTCGTAGGCCGGCCCCCACACCGACTGCAGCAGCTGCCGCTGGCCGACGAGCCGGCCGGGGTTGCGCACCAGCTCCGACAGCAGCGCCCACTCGGTCGGGGTCAGCCGGACGGCGACGCCGTCCACGGTGACCTGCTTGGCCGCCAGGTCGACGGTGAAGGAGTCGGTGACGACGACGGCCTGACCGGGCTCGGCGCTGCCCCGGCGGACCGCGGCGCGCAGCCGGGCGAGCAGCTCGGCCATGTCGAAGGGCTTGGTGACGTAGTCGTCGGCGCCGGCGTCCAGCGCGGCCACCTTGTCCCGGCTGTCGGCCCGGGCCGACAGCACCAGCACCGGGCCGGTGAACCACGGCCGCAGCCCGGCGAGCACCTCGGTGCCGTCCAGGTCGGGCAGCCCGAGGTCCAGGACGACGACATCGGGATGGGCGGCCGCCGCCTCGCGCACGGCGGTCGTGCCGTCGGGCGCGGTGACCACGTCGTGCCCGGCCGCGCGCAGGCTGATCCGCAGCGCCCGCAGCAGCTGCACGTCGTCGTCGACGACCAGGACCCGGCTCACGCCTGGGCCGCCGGCACCTCGGCGGCAGCGAGCGAGACCACCATGGTGAGCCCGCCACCGGGGGTGTCCTCTGCGGTCAGCGTGCCGCCCATCGCCTCGGTCAGGCCGCGGGCGACGGCGAGCCCCAGCCCCACGCCCTGACCGGCCGGCGCGTCCCCGAGGCGCTGGAACGGCGCGAACACCCGCTCCCGGTCGGCCATCGCCACCCCGGGACCACGGTCGACCACCCGCAGCTCGACCCGGCCGGCGACGGCACCGGAGCGCACCACCACGGGGCCGTGCGGCGCGTGCCGGGTGGCGTTGTCCGCGAGGTTGGCGACCACCCGCTCCAGCAGCCCGGCGTCGGCGAGCACCAGCGGGAGGTCGTCGGGCGTCTGCACCTGCACCCGGGCCCGCTGCGGCTCGTCCAGCCAGCTCAGCGCGGCGGTGACGACGGCGGTCAGGTCGGCCGGCCCGGGGACGGCGGTGATCGCCCCGGACTGCAGCCGGCTCATGTCCAGCAGGTTGTCGACCAGGGCGGTCAGCCGGTCGGCGGACTCGTCCACCGTGGCGACCAGCTCGGTGCGGTCG
The DNA here is from genome assembly GCA_000620205.1 of Geodermatophilaceae bacterium URHA0031. Lineage (GTDB taxonomy): Bacteria > Actinomycetota > Actinomycetes > Mycobacteriales > Geodermatophilaceae > Modestobacter. The sequence continues at coordinate 225,502 of JHVP01000007.1, forward strand.
TCGTCGGTGAGCGCGAGGTCGGTCGACCGCAGCGCCGAGGAGGCCGCCTTGATCCCGGCCAGCGGGGTGCGCAGGTCATGGCTGACCGCGGCCAGCAGGGCGGTGCGCATGCTGTTGCCCGCCGCCAGCCGGTCGGCCTCCGCGGCCTGCGCGGTCAGCCGACCCTGCTGCAACGCGACCGCCGCCTGCTCGGCGAAGGCGACCAGCACCGTGCGGTCACCGGCGGGCAACGTGCGCCCGCACAGCCGCAGGGTCAGGGTGTCGGTCACCGCGATCTCGTCCGGCGCCTCGCCGGGCGGGGCGCCGCAGGTCCCGACCGTGCGCTCGCCGTCCGCCGTGGTCTCGACCATGGTCACCGAGCGCAGCCCGAAGGCCTCGCGGATCTGCTCCAGCAGCGCCGGCAGCGCGCGGTCGCCGGCCAGCACCGAGCGGGACAGCGAGGCAAGCATCGCGGTCTCCGCGCCGGCCCGGGCCGCCGCGGTGGCCCGCCGGGCCGAGCGGTCGACGACGGTGGCCACGGCGACCGCGACCACCAGGTAGCCGCTCAACGCCACGACGTCGTCCACCCGGTCGACGGTGAGCTGGTGGGTGGGCGGGGTGAAGAACCAGTTCTCCGCCAGCCCGCTGGCCACTGCGGCGACGACGGCGGGCAGCAGCCCGCCGACCAGCGCGACGGCGATCACCAGCAGCAGGAACGCCAGCAGCACGCTGGCCAGCGACAGCGCTGCGTCGGCGGTGAGGCAGCAGGCGGTGACCAGCGGGACGCCGGCCAGCGCCAGCACGAGGCCCCACCACCGGCGGCGGGCGGTCAGCGCACCGGTGAGCGGGGGCAGACGCCAGCCGCGGGAGCCGGCCGAGGCATGCGTGACGATGTGCACGTCGATCTCGCCGGAGCCGGCGATCACCTCCCCGCCGATGCCGCCGCGCAGCGCCCGGGCCCAGCGGGACCGCCGGCTGGTGCCGATCACCAGCTGGGTGGCGTCCACCCCGCGGGCGAAGTCCAGCAGCGCGGCGCCGACGTCGTCCCCCACGACCTCGTGGTAGCTGCCGCCGAGGCTCTCGACCAGGACCCGCTGCGCGCGCAGCGCCGCCGGCGAGGCGCCGGCCAGGCCGTCGGAGCTGAGCACGTGCACGGCCAGCAGCGCGCCGGTGCCCGCCCGACGCGCCACCCGGGCGGCCCGGCGGACCAGGGTCTCGCCCTCGCGGCCACCGGTGAGCGCGACGACGACCCGCTCGCGTGCCTCCCAGACCGAGTCGATGTCGTGCTCTGTCCGGTAGCGCCGCAGCCCCTCGTCGACCCGGTCGGCCAGCCACAGCAGGGCCAGCTCGCGCAGCGCGGTCAGGTTGCCGACCCGGAAGTAGTTGCCCATCGCCGCGTCGACCCGCTCGGCGGGGTAGACGTTGCCGTGCGCCATCCGTCGGCGCAGCGCCTCCGGCGACATGTCCACCAGCTCGACCTGGTCGGCCCGGCGCACCACGTCGTCCGGCACGGTCTCCTGCTGGGTGACGCCGGTGATCTGCTGCACGACGTCGGTGAGGCTCTCCAGGTGCTGCACGTTGACCGTGCTGAGCACGCTGATGCCGGCGGCGAGCAGCTCCTCGACGTCCTGCCACCGCCGGGCGTGGCGGGAGCCCGGTGCGTTGGTGTGCGCCAGCTCGTCGACGACCACCAGGTCGGGACGCCGGGCGAGCACCGCGTCGACGTCCAGCTCGCTGAGGACGACGCCGCGGTGGTTGACCTCGAGCCGGGGGAGCACCTCCAACCCCTCGAGCTGCTCGAGGGTGCGGCGCCGGCCGTGCGTCTCGACCAGGCCGACGACGACGTCCTGGCCACGGGAGCGCCGACGGTGCGCCTCGCCGAGGACGGCGAAGGTCTTCCCGACGCCGGGGGCGGCGCCCAGGTAGATGCGCAACGAGCCGCGGGGCATGCCGCCCATGATCGTCCCGTGCGGCCGGTCCGTGGGCCAGCCGGACGTCAGGATCGCGTCAAGGCACCCCGTCGTGCCGCTTGTGCTCTGCTCACCAGGGTGAGCAGAGCACAAGCCTGCCGGGGACAGGGCTCTGGCCTTGCGATGATGGCGCCGTGAGCCGGGCGAGCGAGGACTCCAACCGGCGGATGCTGCGTGCCCGGGACGCGATGGACCGGGCCTACGCCGAGCCGCTCGACGTCCCGGCGCTGGCCCGGATCGCGCACGTCTCCGAGGCGCACTTCATCCGCACCTTCAAGACGACGTTCGGCGAGACGCCCAACCGGTACCTGCAGCGGCGGCGGGTCGAGCGGGCGATGTTCCTGCTGCGCAGCACCGACCGGACCGTCACCGACATTTGCATGGCCGTCGGCTTCAGCAGCCTCGGCACCTTCAGCCGGGTGTTCGCCGAGGTCGTGGGGGAGCCGCCGAGCGTCTACCGCCGGCGCGGGCCGGTGCCGCTCGCGCCCAGCTGCTTCGTGATGGCGTGGCTGCGGCCGGGGAGCAACTGAGCAGTTTCGGAGAAGGTCGGGGCGCGCGGTGGCCCTACGGTCGTCCACATGATCAACGCACTGACCATCTCCTCGATCTACGTGCTGGACCAGGACGCCGCGCTCGACTTCTACGTCGGCAAGCTCGGCTTCGAGGTCATGACCGACCTGGACTTCGGTGGCATGCGCTGGCTGCAGGTCCACCTGCCCAGCGACCCGACCAGGTCGATCCTGCTGGAGAAGCCGGGCCCTCCGTCCATGAGCGAGGACACCGCCGCCCAGGTCCGCGAGCTGCTGACCAAGGGGGCGACCGGCGGTCACCTCTTCTTCCAGACCGACGACGCGCACAAGACCCACGCCGAGCTGAAGGAGCGCGGTGTGGACCTGCCCGAAGAGCCGATCACCCAGCCCTACGGCATCGACTTCGGCTTCCGCGACCCCTTCGGCAACCACCTCCGGATCGCGCAGATGACGCCCCCTCCGTCCGCCTGACGCCCTGAGGGGGCCGGGCCGGCCCGGCCCGGCCCGGCCCCCTCAGGCGGTCCCGCGGTGGTGCAGCCAGGACCGCACCGCCGCCACGACGACCAGGACGGCCAGGACGACGGCGCTCGCCCGGCCGACGTCACCGACCACCCGGATCCCCACCGCCCGGGACAGCAGCACGACGGTGCTGGCCCATGCGGTGGCACTGACGACGATCACCGGACCGGCCAGCCGCAGCGGCACCCCCGCACCGCCGGCCACCCGCGGGGTGAGCGTGCGGGTGCCCGCCACCCAGTGCGACCCCGCGACGAGCAGGCCGGCGCCGAGCGGCCCCTGGGCTGCCAGCCACCGGCGGGCCTGCCGGACGACCGGGTCGACCCGGGCCCGCAGCCGCCCGTGCCCCGCGGGGGCGACCCCCTGCCGGCGGTGGCCGCGTGACCAGCCCAGCAGCGCGCCCGCGGCGCTCGCCGGCGCCGCCACGGCGATCGGCAGCACGGCTGCGGTGCCGGCTGCGCCGGACCACAGGCCCAGCACCACCACCGTGGTCGTGCCGGGCAGCAGGACGCCGAGGACCAGCCCGGTCTCCAGGAACAGCACCACCGCGCCGACGGCGAGCACCGCCGCGGCCGGCCAGCTGCCGACGGTGTCGAGCAGCGTCGTCAGCACGGTCCCCTCCCCGGACGGCCGTCCCGGCCGGACGGCGGTGTCAGGACGCCGTCAAGGTACGCGGCAGCACCCGTCAGGAACCCGTCAAGAACGGCCGCGGGCACCCGGCGCGCGCCTAGCGTCGCCGCTCGGACGTGGACGACGACCAGTCGTCCACCCGGACCGGATGAAGGTGTTCCTGACGTGACCGACGTGGTCTACGTGCTCCTGACGCTGGTGGTCTTCGGACTGCTGGCTCTCGCCGTGCGCGGGGTGGAGCGGCTGTGAACGCCGAGTCCTGGATCGGCCTGGCCGTCGCGGTGGGGCTGGTGCTGTACCTGCTGGCGTCGCTGCTGTTCCCGGAGCGGTTCCGATGAGCGCCGCGGCGGCCGGCTGGCTGCAGGTGGGCCTGCTCGTGCTGGCGCTGGCCCTGGTGCACCGCCCGCTGGGCGACTGGATGGCCCGGGTGTTCCGCACCCCCGCCACCGTCTCTGACACGTCGCCACGAGCGCGCTCCTGGCGGAGGGACGGTGGGCACTGGCGGGTCGAGCGGCTGGTGTACCGGGCGGTCGGGGTGGACGCCGACGGCGAGCAGCGCTGGCCGACCTACCTGCGCAGCGTGCTGGCGTTCTCGCTGGTGTCCGTGCTGTTCCTCTACCTGCTCCAGCGGGTGCAGCAGTGGCTGCCGCTGGACGACGGCATGCCGGCCGTGGGGCAGGGCTCGGCGTGGAACACGGCGGTCAGCTTCGTGACCAACACGAACTGGCAGGGCTACGCGGGTGAGTCGACGATGGGCCACCTCGTGCAGATGGCCGGGCTGGCGGTGCAGAACTTCCTCTCGGCCGCGGTCGGCCTGGCGGTGGCGATCGCCCTGGTGCGCGGGTTCGCCCGCACCCGCACCGACCGGCTGGGCAACGCCTGGGTCGACATCACCCGGGCGGTCACCCGCATCCTGCTGCCGCTGTCGGTGCTGGCCGCCGTCGTCCTGGTGCTCGGCGGGGTGGTGCAGAACCTGTCGGCCGGCACGGACGCGACCACGCTGTCCGGCGCGACCCAGTTCCTGCCCGGCGGGCCGGTCGCCTCCCAGGAGGCGATCAAGGAGCTCGGCACCAACGGCGGCGGCTTCTTCAACGCCAACTCCGCGCACCCGTTCGAGGGTCCCAGCGCCTGGATCTCGCTGTTCGAGGTCTTCCTGCTGCTGGTCATCCCGTTCTCGCTGCCGCGGACCTTCGGCCGGCTGGTCGGCGACAAGCGGCAGGGCTTCGCGATCCTGGGCGTGATGGTCAGCCTGGCCGCCGTCTCGCTGGCGCTCACCAGCTGGGCGCAGGCCCGAGCCGGGGGAGCGGCGCTGCAGCTCGCCGGCGCGGCGACCGAGGGGCAGGAGGTCCGCTTCGGCGGCCCGCTGTCCGCGCTGTTCGGGACGGCGACCACGCTCACCTCGACCGGGGCGGTCAACGCCCAGCACGACAGCTTCACGCCGTCCGGCGGACTGCTGACGATGGCGAACATGATGCTCGGCGAGGTCGCGCCCGGTGGGGTCGGCTCGGGCCTCTACGGGATGCTCGTGCTCGCCGTCATCGCCGTCTTCGTCGCCGGCCTGATGGTCGGCCGGACGCCGGAGTACCTGGGCAAGAAGCTCGGCCGGCGCGAGATGACGCTCGCCTCGCTGTACGTGCTGACCACCCCGGCGATCGTGCTCGTCGGCACGGCGGTGGCGATGTCGGTCGACGCGGGGCGCAGCTCGATGCTCAACAGCGGTCCGCACGGCCTGTCCGAGGTGCTCTACGCGTTCACCTCCGCCGGCAACAACAACGGCTCGGCGTTCGCCGGGCTGAGCGCGAACACGCCCTTCTACGACGTGGCGCTCGGGCTGGCGATGGCGTTCGGCCGGTTCGTGCCGATCGTGCTGGTGGTCGCGCTGGCCGGCCGGCTCGCGGCGCAGGGGCGCACCCCCGTCACCGCCGGGACGCTGCCCACCCACCGCCCGCTGTTCGTCGGGCTGCTCACCGCCGTCGTCCTGGTGGTCGTCGGCCTCACCTACTTCCCCGTCCTCTCCCTCGGACCGCTCGCAGAAGGACTGTCATGACCGCGGCGCTCGATCGTCGTCCCGACCGTGCCGTCGAACCCCGCCCGCAGCAGCGCGCCGGCATCGACTGGGGCCCAGCGCTCCTCGGCGCGGTGCGCAAGCTCGACCCGCGCGGCCTGGTGCGCCAGCCCGTCGTCTTCGTCGTGTGGGTCGGCTCGGTGTTCTCCACCGTGCTGGCCGTGCTCGACCCGTCGGTGTTCGGCTGGCTGATCGCCGCCTGGCTGTGGCTGACCGTGCTGTTCGCCAACGTGGCCGAGGCGGTGGCCGAGGGGCGCGGGAAGGCGCAGGCGGACACGCTGCGCAGCGCTCGGCAGACCACCGTCGCGCACCTGCTCGACGGCGCCGAGCTGCCCGCAGCCGACCTGCGCCCGGGCATGCGGGTGGTCGTCGTCGCGGGCCAGGTGGTGCCGGGCGACGGCGACGTCGTCGAGGGCATCGCCAGCGTCGACGAGTCCGCGATCACCGGGGAGTCCGCGCCGGTGATCCGCGAGTCCGGCGGCGACCGGTCCGCGGTCACCGGCGGGACGACGGTGCTGTCGGACCGGATCGTCGTGGAGATCACCAGCAAGCCGGGGGAGACGTTCGTCGACCGGATGATCGCCCTGGTCGAGGGTGCCTCCCGGCAGCGCACGCCGAACGAGATCGCGCTGAACATCCTGCTCAGCTCGCTGACGATCGTGTTCCTGCTGGCCGTCGTGACGCTGCAGCCGCTGGCGGTCTACTCGGGCGCGGAGCAGTCGACCACCGTGCTCATCGCGCTGGTCGTCTGCCTGATCCCGACCACCATCGGGGCGCTGCTGTCGGCGATCGGGATCGCCGGCATGGACCGGCTGATGCAGCGCAACGTGCTGGCGATGAGCGGCCGCGCGGTCGAGGCGGCCGGCGACGTCACCACCCTGCTGCTGGACAAGACCGGCACCGTCACGCTGGGCAACCGGCAGGCCGCGGAGTTCCTCCCCGTCGGCGGGGTGCCGGAAGCGGAGGTCGGCGACGCCGCGCAGCTCGCCTCGCTGGCCGACGAGACGCCGGAGGGCCGCAGCATCGTCGTCCTGGCCAAGACGGCGTACGGGCTGCGCGAGCGGAGCGTGGCCGGCGCGGTGTTCGTGCCGTTCACCGCGCAGACCCGGATGAGCGGGGTGGACCTGCCCGACGGCCGGCAGCTGCGCAAGGGCGCCGCGGGGGCGGTGCTGGCCTGGGTGCGCTCGCTGGACGGCCCGGTCCCGCCGGAGGTGGGGTCGGTCGTCGACGACGTCTCGGCGTCCGGCGGGACGCCGCTGCTGCTCGCCGAGTCCGTGGGGGAGCGGACCCGGGTGCTGGGCGCCATCCACCTCAAGGACGTCGTCAAGGCCGGCATGCGCGAGCGGTTCGACGAGCTGCGCCGGATGGGGATCCGCACGGTGATGATCACGGGGGACAACGAGCGGACCGCCCGGGCGATCGCGGCGGAGGCCGGGATCGACGACGTGCTGGCCGAGGCGACGCCGGAGGACAAGCTCGCGCTGATCCAGCGGGAGCAGGAGGGCGGCCGGCTGGTCGCGATGACCGGGGACGGCACCAACGACGCACCGGCGCTCGCCCAGGCCGACGTCGGCGTCGCGATGAACACCGGGACGTCGGCGGCGAAGGAGGCCGGCAACATGGTCGACCTCGACTCCGACCCGACGAAGCTGATCGAGATCGTCGAGATCGGCAAGCAGCTGCTGATCACCCGCGGGTCGCTGACCACGTTCTCCATCGCCAACGACCTGGCGAAGTACTTCGCGATCCTGCCCGCCATGTTCGCCGGGGTGTTCCCGGGACTGGACGCGCTGAACGTGATGCGGCTGCACTCGCCGGAGTCGGCGATCCTGTCGGCGGTCGTCTTCAACGCGCTGATCATCGTGGCGCTGGTGCCGCTGGCGCTCCGAGGGGTGAGGTACCGGCCGTCCTCGGCGTCGGCGATGTTGCGCCGCAACCTCCTGGTCTACGGCGGCGGCGGCGTGGTGCTGCCGTTCGTCGGGATCAAGCTCATCGACCTGCTCGTCTCCCTGATCCCCGGGATCGCGTGATGTCCACCCTCCGCTCGGGCCGCCAGCTGGTGGCCGCCGTCCGTGCCCTGCTCCTGGCCACCGTGGTGCTGGGGCTGGTCTACCCGCTGCTGGTGACCGGGTTCGCCCAGCTCGTGGCGCCCGGTCGTGCCGACGGGTCGCTGGTCTCCCGGGACGGCGAGGTCGTCGGGTCGTCGCTGGTGGGGCAGGCGTTCGTGGACGCCGCCGGCGATCCGCTGCCGCAGTACTTCCAGTCACGGCCCTCGGCGTCGGACTACGACGGCGCCGCGTCGGGTGGCTCCAACCTGGGCCCGAACTCGCCCGAGCTGGTCGACCTGGTGACCACCCGCCGCGCCGAGGTGGCGTCGTTCAACGGGGTCGCGCCGTCCGAGGTGCCGGCTGATGCGGTGACGGCGTCGGCGTCCGGGCTGGACCCGGGCATCTCGCCGGCGTACGCGGCGATCCAGGTCGCCCGGGTGGCTGCCGACCGCGGGGTGCCCGCCGCGGAGGTCGCGGCCCTGGTCGCGACGGCGACGCACGGCCGGGACCTGGGCGTCATCGGGGGGCCGTACGTGAACGTGCTGGAGCTGAACCTCGCCCTGGACAGGGAGTTCGGCGCGGAGGGCTGACGGCTCCCCGACACGCGGCGCCCCGGGAGGGGGACCCCTCGCCGGGCGCCGCCATCGGGGTCTGTATGGTTGTCCACGGCTCGGGCACACCAGACCGGGTCGGCAAGGGGCTGTGGCGCAGCTGGTAGCGCACCACACTGGCAGTGTGGGGGTCAGGGGTTCGAGTCCCCTCAGCTCCACCCTTCCGACCAGGCCGTTCTCCCATTGGGAGAGCGGCCTTCGTCGTTGGCGGTGCCACTGTGGTAGCCACTGCATCCTTCCGGTACCACCGCAGCCCGATTCGTCCGTGGTCGTACGCACCGGTGCGCGGCAGTGCTCCAGGGAAGCTCGAACGCTCACAGGGGCGAGGCTGCAGCGCGCATCGTCATGGGGCAGGGCTCGGCCACCGAGGGGCCCACCTCGGGGGTGTGCTGGGCGCCGTTGCGCCCCATGCCGCCGTAGCGGTCTTCCGGTCCCCGAGGCCAAGCCGACGCATCAGAAGCGCCGCAAGGAACGTATCCGGTACTCCTTGGACGCGAGAAAGCCGTACTGGAGCTCTTGGAACGCCGTGCCGGTCGACATGACAGTGACCCAGAATGCGAGTCCGACAGAGTCCGGCGCGCGCCCCAACAGGGTGTCGTAGAGCTCGGTCACTCTCTGGGTGCAGTACTCCTGCGAGGACAGGAAGCCGCGGATCACGTCTGCCGTGCTGGCGCCCCCGGACAGCGCGTCGATCCAGAACTGCTTCCCGACCGGGTCCGAACCGCGGCCCAGCACATTGCTGTAGAGCGACTCGACGAATTGCTCCGGCGGCGGGTTGTTGGTCCTGTACTCCTCACTGTCCAGGAACCCGGTCTGGACTTCCTGACGCGGTGTGCCGCCCTGCAGTCTGCTGATCCAGAACTGGAGGCCCGCGGGATCAGGCTGCCGCCCCAGGAGACCTGTGTAGAGGGAGAAGACCACGCTGTTGCAGTACTCGGTCGAGTTCAGGAACCCCGAGACGACGTCCTGGAGCGAAGACCCCCCTGCCCTCAGGGCCACCCAGAAGTCCAGACCGTCCTTGTCGGGCGCTCGAGCGAGCAGGTCTGCGTAGAGCGAGGTGACCCAGGCCGCTTCGTCGTAGACGGAGATGGGTGCCGTCCAGATCTCTTCCTTCTTGCCGTTGCGGCGGTCCGTCCATGTAGGGAAGAACTCGCCGGCATGTCCTGACAGACCGTTGTAGTCGCCGTACTGGTTGCCGGAGTCGGCGCCGGCGACGGTCTCGTCGGTCGGGGCCGAGGTCACCTTGGCTGCAGCACTCCAGGTGACGCCGCTGTCGGAGGACGTCTGGTACCACAGGTCCGTCTTGAGGCGTGCTGCGTCACCGACCGTGTCGTAGTAGGTGACCACCAGCGTCCCGTCGACCTCGTCCACGGCGAGCCGTGGGTTGAACTGGTCGTTCAGCGACGCCTGGTTGTTGATCGTGCTGGCGGCCGACCAGGTCGTGCCCCCGTCGGTCGAGCGCGAGAACCAGATGCGGGTCTTGCACGGCGAGGCGACGTTGCTGCCCGGCTCGTTCGCTGCGCTGGTGCAATTGGCGGCGCCCGACAGGTCGGTCCACAGGGCGTAGACGAGGTTCTTCGTAGCGGTGCGGAACGCACCCGCCGAGAGATAGATCAGCGCCCTCCGGTCGGCCATCGCCGGTATGCCGATGTCGAACCCGTCGAACGTGGTGGCAACGGTGACCGGCGAAGCGAAGTTGACGCCGCCATCGGTGGACCTGGCGACCAACAGCCGGCGGCTGGTGGTGTCCGGCCACATCGCGAACACATCACCAGCGCTGTTGGTGGTGATGTCCCCGCCGATCCCGGTCCCCGTCGTCTCCGCGCCGCTCACCTGGACGGGGGTCTGCCAGGTCCCCGTGGGCCCCGTCCTCCGGTTGACGAAGACCGGCCTGTTGTTGTGCCAGATCACATAGACGTTGTCCCGGAACGGTGAGGTCGGGCTGTGGTCCACCCACATCAGCTGCTTGTCCACGGCCGTCTGGTTGCCCGAGAACGTCCCGTCGAACGTCCAGGTCGTCCCGCCGTCGGCGGATCGGTAGGCGCGTCCACGGAGGTTGGCGCCCTGGATGCCGAGCGTGGTCGCCCAGGCCGTCCCATCGGACGTCCAGTCCACGGTGGGGTCGGAGTGGAGGGTGTCCCCGAGGGCGAGGGGCAGGGTCGTCTGTCCCCATGTCGCACCCCCGTCGGACGAGAAGAACTGCGCCTGGCGGGATGCGCCGGGCGCATTGGAGGCCCCGATGATCCTGTCGGTGTTCCAGACGTCGACTCGGATGTCCGACTCGCTCCGCGACGTGGTCTGCGCACCAGAGATCCGAAGATCCGCTCCTACCGTCCTGCTCGGCACAATGGCCTCCGCCAGGGCCTTCGGCAGAGCGGTCGTCGACGTCGGGCCGGCGGCCTGCTCGGGTTCGACGTCCGGCTCGGGCTGGAGGTCCTGGTGCGTCACCATCCAGGTGTAGAGATTCTCCAGGGCGTGCGGGTAGCCACCGGTGGGGTCGTCCGCGCTGTACTCCGACTCCGGATGCTGCCTTCGCCAATAGACTCTCAGCCACGCTGGCAGATCGACGCGGTCGCTCGTCGCCTCCTCCGGTTGCAGTCGCGCCGGTTCCTGGTTCTCACGGATCAGACGCTCGAGCGCACTACCGTGGACGACCCTGGACTGGACGAGCTGCTCGTCAACCGACGGCCATTCAGGCTCAGACATTGCGAGATCCCTCCCCATCGATCCCGGTGTCCCGCATCTCGGGACGATCCGCGGTCATTCGTCCTCGGGCTCGAGGTCCTGGTGGTTCACCATCCAGGTGTAGAGATTCCTCAGGGCGCGCGGGTAGCCACCGGTGGGGTCGTCCACGCTGTACTCCGACTCCGGGTGCTGCTTTCGCCAATAGACCCTCAGCCACGGCGGCAGATCGACGTGGTCGCTCGTCGCCTCCTCCGGTCCGAGCAGGTGGAAGTCCTGGTTGTCGCGTATCAGACGCTCGAGCGCGCTACCAGCGGTGACCGCTGACCGGGTGAGCTGCTCGTCGACCGACGGCCATTCGGGTTCGGGCATTGCGAGCCCCTTCCCTGTTCTCGGATCAGCGCGAGCCCCGCCTGCGATGGACCTCTCGACACGGGGTCAGGGAGGTGGCGGCTGGCGATCCACTGTGTCGCGCACAGGTTGGCTCCAGACCGGAGTGCCGTTGCTCAGGTCGACCGCCCGGAGGAGCACCGGTTCCTCCTGGAGTCTGTCGCCCTGCAGCCGGACGTTGGGCGGCGTCTGGAAGACGACGCGTGTGCCGTCGACGAGGAACGGCACGTAGCGGAGGTGCATGCGCAGTTCGCCGACTCGACGCCCGCTGTCACGTTCGAAGACGGTCCACAGGTACTTCTCCCAGTCGGGGTCGTTCGCGATGCGGGTGCTGCTGAGCACGTGACGTCCGTCCGCGGACAGGAACTGCGGTTGCGGCACGCCAGGTAGAGCGGCATCCGGCTCGAGGTCCGACGCGGGAGCCGAGTCGCCGGCGGACACGAGCGGGGGACCGGGAGCCGGCACGTCCGGCGCCTCGGCGGCCAGCACGGTCCCGGAGAGCGGGTCGACACGCACCGCCCCGCGGACGACGGTCGCCTCGCCACCGGGTTCCTGCGCGTCCATTGCCCCGGCCGCGACCCCGCCCGGACCGATGACGGGGGGCGTCGCGGCCGAGACGGCGGGAGGTGCCTCGCCGGGGAGGACCTCCATGGGCCCCTCAGCGACGCCGCGCGCGGGCTGCTCGACGAACTCCCACGAGACGACGGCTCCGTCGGGTTCGGCCCGTGCGGAGGCGGTGAACGACCGGTTCGACGACGGAGCGATCATCGGCTGGACGCCGGTGGGCAGGTCCACCAGGGCCTCGCTGACCAGCGCACCCTCTCTACTCGTGTCCAGGGTCACGACCCTCAACGCGTTGGCGGGACCGGGTGCCTCGGCCTGGCCGATGAGCAACGTCTCCGCGACGGTCAGCGGCTTGTCCGCGTCACCGCTGTGCCAGACCGACGTGCCCTCGGCGAGGTCCACCGCGTCGATCCCACCCTCCGGGTTCATCACGTACGCCTCCCGGCGGTCGGGATCGACGATGACACCGGGGCTGAGTTGGAAACTTGGCACGGCTCTGACCCTCTTTCACGGGATGTCCAGCGTCCATGCACCGCGGCCCAAGGTCGCGGCGAGAAGAAGTCGGCTGGCCGGGCTGTAGCGGAGGCGGGGCACCGGGACCCTCGGCAGCCCAGACCCGAGCATGGTCCAGGTGAAGCCAGGACCGGCGGCGGCGAACACACCCGCGTTCGTGCCGACGACGACGCTGCCGCCGTTGAGGTCTGCGCAGTAGGCCACTGACCGGAGCACGACGCCGCCGAGGGCGAGGAGGTTGCTCGTCACGTTGGTCCAGGTGATCCCGGCGTTCGTCGTCCGATGGACGGCGCCGGCGTCGATGGCGAACGCGGTACTCGGGTCCGTCGGCACGACCGCGATCCCCCGCACCGGGCTGGTGCCGGGATAGCCGGCGGACACCGCGAGGGGTGCCGGTGGGGCTGCGGTGCGGACGAAGACGCTCGTGCCCGATCCGATGTACAGGACGTCGGCGTTGCCTTGGGCGCCGTAGGCGATCGGCGCTGCCAGCCCGGCGTTGACGCTGTTGACCTGGATGCCGGGTGCGATCGCGGTGACGGTGTCGCCCTGGTCGTCGGACTCATAGACCCCGTTGGTCGCGCCGATGACCAGGCGCGTGGCCACCACCTGGTTCAGCTCGAGAGGGGTGTAGAACTGCGCGGCGACCCCCGCGCCGGGTCCGAGCACCTGCATCGGTATGGGCACGCGGCTCTGCAGGACGCCACTGGCGTCGTAGACCTCCCGGCGGAAGCCGTTGAGGTTCTGGAAGCTCGAGTAGCGGACCGACAGGGTCGGCGTGGTGGTGTCGTCGACCACGACCACCGCGCCGTCCCCCGTGGAGACGCTCGGCCACCGGCCGGCTGCTGGACCCGGCTGCTGCGGGGTCCCGGTGTCCTGCGCACCGCCGATGGCGGTCCCGGTGTTGGCGTCCCAGGCGCCGGAGTGGAGCTCGGTCGCCTGCAGATCACCGATGATCGACACCCAGTCGGCGGTGTCGCTGCGCGGGTTCCTCCGTCGGTAGACGCCGCCGTCGTCGCCCTCGAGCAGGTCGCCCTGGGCGTCGATCGCCATGCTGCGTGAATCGGCGTGCGGCGCGGTGCCGGATGCGGTGTGCGAGTGGGTGATGTGCGAGGCCTGGCTGCCGGTGGGGCGTGCCGCGTCGACCCGGAAGATCCGGCCGGAGTAGTCGCGTGCGCCGACGGCGTTGGGGAAGCGGGAGGTGGCCGTGGGAAGGGCTTCCGTGCGATCCGGCTGCCGGTCGCCCCCGATGTAGACCACGTTGTGGTCGACCCGATCGGCGGCCAGGGACAGGTGGATGCCGGCCTGCCGGCCCGGGTGCAGGCCGATGCGGATCTGGTCGGGCCCGACGGTGGCCTCGACTGTCGAGGGCAGGTCGAGTGGCGTCCAGGTGCCGCCGCCGTTGCCCGAGCGGAACAGCCCGGTGAGCCCGGCGGGCCCGGAGGCGATCGCGACGTACACGTTGTCGGTGGCCCCCGTCGCGATCTTCACGTTGACGGCCTGACTGAGCAGGGCGTCCATCGCTGCGGTGCTGACCTTCGTCCACGTGCTCCCCGTGTTGGTGCTCTTGAAGATGCCTGCCGTACCGACATGGGCGTAGAGATCGGTGGGCCTGGTCGGGTCACTGGTGACTGCGAACGAGACACCGACCGGCAGTCCCGTACCGGCCGCGCCGGTGACCGGAGCCCAGGTGATGCCGGCATCAGTCGTGCGGAAGATCCCGGCGTTGTTGGCCGCCACGACGATGGTCTGGCCGCGAGGGACGACGTCGCAGATGTGGAAGGCCTTGAACTGACCGGCCGCGTCGAGCACGGTCCAGGTGTTGCCGCCGTCGGTGGATCGGAGCACACCGACGAGGGCTCCGCCGATGCGGTTGAGGCTGCTGAAGCGGCCGCTCCCGGCGACCAGGGTGGCTTGCGTCCCATCGGTCGGATCGAACTGCAGGGCACCGATCGACAGGGAGGGCAGTTGATCGGTGAGCTGTTGCCACGTCGGCCTCGCGCTCCCTGCGTCCCCGGTCCGCCAGACGCCTCCGTTGACCGAGCCCGCGTAGACGATCTGGGGGTTCGACGGATGGGGGGCTACCGCCTTGATGGCGCCGACCACCTCCTTGTCCACCATGCCTTCGACCTGGCCACCCGTGGTCGGCCGCGGTCCCTGCCTCGTCCAAGCCCCGGTCATCTGTTGGCCCGCCGCAGAGCGACGCTGCGGGACAGCAGGTCGCCGACCACCGCGGAGACAGCGACCAGCGGGATGTCGATGAGCAGAAAGGCCCAACTGATCCGCCACTCACCGGACACCACGGTCGCCAGTGCGCCCGCCATGACGGAGAAGGCCAGGCCGACGAGCACCCTCCGTCGGGCGGTGAGCGTACCGAGCAGCAAGCCGCACAACAGTCCTGCCACGATGGGAAAGAGCTCGGTCATGCGTCCTCCTCAGTGTCCTCGGCCCCTTGGCCGGCACGTGCGACGGTTTCCGGACAACGGTTTCCAGCGGTGTTTCGCCCATCCTTGGCCCCGCCCGGGGCGGAGGGCTTTGGACGTGCGCCCGGCAGTCGTCCTGGGCGCCACCGACATCGCCTCGACCGAGACCCGGCTGCGCGAGTCACGCCGTTACCACCAGTTCTGCTTCTGGCGCGCGCCGTGCTGGCGTCGGCGGCGCTCACAGGGCGATCGCCCTGGCCAGAGAGCCTCAGCGCGATGGACCGTGCCTGGTCCTGGGCCGCGTCGAGTTGACCCATGCACCACATTGGCAGTTCTGGCTGTTCCAACACCTCAGCCAAGTCATCCACCTGGCGCGCTTGGTGTGTCGAGTCGGCTGTGACGGACAGCGACCTCATCGGTTGCCACCATTCCGCCTCCCAGTGTTGCCCATCCGCGCTGGCACGTGGGATCCGGCCGCGCATCCATGACCATGCTGAATGCGCCGGGACTCCGAGCTCGGCGGTGTTTCGACCTGGATGAGTGGATCTCAGGTGGTGTCACGGCGCCATCACCGCGGCGTCACCACTCCAAGGGAGCGCGTCACCACTTCGAGGCGAGGTCAGTGTCGTGCCGGACGTTGTCCCGGCCGACCGGTGGTGCGCGGGTACCCGCGACCCAGGCTCAGGCATACCGGCGGGGTCCGTGCGCGCAGGCTCCCGGCGGACCGATCTGCCAGGCCGCCCCGGCGGTTCGGTGGCGAGTCGCGGGGCGGTACGCGCGGCGGCAACATCGACCGGCCGTCGTGGTGCCGGCGATGGCCAGCACGCAGCCGATGAACCGGAGGAGAAGTGGGGTAGTGGAGTGGTGTGAAGCGACGATGCCATTAGGCAGCCGTTACGTGGAGCTCGACCGTCGGCGAGAAGCCGGACATGGAGTCGAGCTGCCGTCAGAAGTTGTCGCCAGGCGCGAGGTGGTAGACCTTGGCCTCCCAGGCGAAGATGGACTCCCTGTCGTGCTGCCCCGTTCGGATGTGTCGGTCTTGCGTCATCTCGAACCAGTGCTCTCCCGAGGGAGTATCGGGCCAGTGGGGCACGACGTATTCTGCTCCCGGTGACAGTGCGTTCGGCGTGGTGTAGTCCGAGAAGTTGGCGACCACGACGACGGGGTCGCTGGCGGGCCCTCGCCGCCAGACCACGACTCGTTTGCCGTCTTCGAAGTCGGTGTGGAAGAAGAAGACCTCGTCGGCCGCTAGCGATGGGTGTGAGGTACGCAGCCTGATGAGCTTGGCCACGTAGATGAAGAGCTCGTTCCGGTCGGGTTCGTCGAAACGGCTGTAGTTGACCGGGTCGACCTGCTTGCCGCCGTGGTGAGTCACCCTGCCGTGCCGGTCGAACAGGTCGTGGTCGTCGCCGAACTCCTCACCGGCCAGGATCATGGGGATGCCGACAGCCGTGAGCAGGCAGACGAACCCGAGCCTGATCCGCCGCAGCCGCCCCTTGTGCAGGATCAATTCGCTGGCCCGGTCACGCACCTCGTCGGACCCCGGATCGCGGCCCTCCGCCTTGATGGAGGCGAGCACCTCGGCCTCGATCTGGCCGCGATCGAACAGGGCTTCGCTGGGCGTGAGGAGAACGTCGCTCGCCATCTGGGTGTAGAGCCGCTCCTTGCGGAAGCCTTCGACGTCGTGGCTGGTCAGGTAATTGACCGCCTGCGTGCCGTTCAGGTGGTCCATCTTGCAGTCGATGGCGCGGCGTACCGTCCGCTCGAAGGATTGTTCGTTCGCGGCGTTCTGCCCCGCGAGCGCGGCACGGATGAAGGTCTGGAACTGCTCGTTCCACAGGCTGTCCAGCCGGTGCTGGCTGAGCAGTGCCAGGGGGAGTTGCAGCTCTTCCCCCACGACGATGTATGAGTCGTCGGCAGCTTCACCTGGGTACCGCGCCGCGAACAGGTCATGCCCGGTGCTCTTGAACTCCTCGACGAAGTCCCAGTTGGCGACGTTCTCGACGCTGTCCATGCGGATGCCGTCGATCATGAAGTCCTGCATCCAGCGGGTGAGGAACGTCAGCATGTGCTGCCGGGCGGGCGAGATCTGCTTCACCACTCCGGTGATCGGGTCGTAGGTCGTCCGCGTCTTCACGTAGCGGGGGCATGACGCGCCGAATGGGTTGCGCAACTCCTTGTTGCCGTCCCTGTCGAACCGCGACGACGCGGCGTCGGGGTCGCCGGCGTGCGTCGGCGGGTCTTCGAGATAGAAGTCGTCGAAGTCGATGTACCGGTAGGGCTCCTCCTTCATGAAGCCCAGCACGACGTCGAGCAGGACGCGGATGCCCCGGCTGTGCAGCGAATTGATCAGGTCGACCAGGTCGCTGTCGGCGGTCGGGGACAAGAAGCCCTCGGGGTAGCCCAGCTCATAGTCGGGCGCGAAGTAGTGGGAGGTGCCATAGCCCCACTGGCGCGAATAGATGCTGTCCGCGGGCGGCAGCATCTCGAGGGCGTTCACGCCCAGCTGGACGAGATATGGCGGGTCGAGCTTCGTGACGCCGAGTTCTGAGAAGTTCAGGTCCAGGACACCGGGTTCTGTCAACGCGCGCACGTCGCGGAAGGTGCCGACCGCCCGCTCGAACCCGTCGCTGCCGGTGGAGCTCGACCAGGCCGTCGGCAGCTCGTAGATGACGGTCTGGCTGTTCGCCGTCAGGCGAGTGAAGGGTGCCACGGTGGGGTTGCCCTGCTCGCCGTTCGGGTCGCGGGTGACCAGCTTGCCGCCCGAGAAGCCGATCACCGATGCCGGGAACGAGAGCGACCGGTTGGCGGGGGCGAACAGCCGGTAGTCCACCGTCGAGGCCAGCGGGTCGGTCACCTGGATCCGGCCGGAGCCACCGGGCGACGTGTCGTCAACCTCGAACCAGTAGTGATAGGTCCGGCCGTCGGCCAGGCCCAGGCTGGTCGGGTCCAGCTCCCACAGCCCGTCGATGGGCGTACCGGCGTCCAGGGCCTTCTGCAGCGGCCTCTGGGCGAGCTGGTTGAACGTCGGCGGGTTCCCGTTCTGGATCTGGCCGATGACCAGCTCCGGCGGGTTCGCCGGGGCCGACGGGCACCACAGCACGAAGCGCGTCCTGCGGCGGGTGAGAAGATTGCTCACGGCGTTCTCCTGGGCATCGGACGGCCGACTGGCCGTTGTGGTGTCGGGGCGCAATCCGATCGCCTGGTCGCGGCGTCGAATGGGCGGCACGGTTCAACTCAACGCAGTCCGCTGTTGTGTTTCCTCGACCCGGCGGCCGACTGCACAGGTCGCGTTGACAGCTGCGACGTATCGGTCGACCTCTCCTTTTCTTCATCCTGACCGCTTGTGACGAAGTCCATCCACGTGAGCTCATCTCACGAGGAACCGGCTGTCGGGCGGAACCAGCGCCGGCAGCAGAGCGGAGGCCAGATCGAGGTCGTCGATGAAGGGACCACGGTGCCCTGGCGGCCGAAGATGGCGGCGTTGCGGTGCCGCTCCCAGTCGCCGACCGGGTGCTGCGAGTGCCAACCCAGCTGGACCTGCCGGCGTTGCGGGGGCATCTCCTCGGGCTGGATCCGGCCGGGGTAGCGCAGCAGGAAGGTTGAAGACCGCCCGCGCGGCCGGGCCCTTGCCGTGGGCCGGTTCGAAGCCGTCGGCCTCGCTCTTACCGCACTCAATGGGCACCACCCGGGGCAGCGGCCGGGCCGGCGGGTCGGGGAAGTCGGCGAACTCGGCGACGGCAGCGCCGCTTCCACCTCGGCCGCAACCGCGGCGGCCGGCGCCTCCGCCGCGTCCAGCCGGGTGGTGAAGGACCAAGGAGGGGGCCGAGTCGGTGTTCTGGGGTGCCTGACTTGGAGTTGACATGGCTCTCCGATGGGCAGTTCGGTGACGCTCGGTCGAGAGCCTTCGCACTCCACGTCACCGAGTCGTCACGGCTCGTGCGCTCGTGGAGGGCGGCACGCAATTGGCCGGTTGGCGACCGGCAGAGGTGCCAGCGTCCCTGGTTCGACCGGGGGACTGCACCCTGTTGAGTCGACGCCCTGCCTGTGGGCTTCGCCTCGCTGGGGATCAGCGTCGTGCCCAGGCGTTTCGGTGGAGTCTCGTCGTGACGTGATCGATGTGGCCTGCGAGGGTGACGCGCCGATCGTCCACATCGCTCGGAGCGCCGGGAGCATCCAAGGCGCCGGTCGGGACGTCCTCACCGAGGTGGCCGAGGCGACCGGCCTGCCCGTGGTCGATCGTTCTCCGTCGGCTCCGAACCGGGGAGACCCCTCCGGGTTCGCGGGTGTTCCCATCACCTGGTCGTTGCGTGGGCGGTCGTCGGAGAGGGCCGCGATTGTCTCCGCGCGCAGGCTCTGACCGCGCCGACCGCCACACCGTCGATCCGGTGACCGCGTGCGTGGACCTGTCACAGGTCGTGCGGGATCGGCTGAGGGTCGGTGACCCGGCCGAGGAAGAGGGGGAGCCTGCTGCGGCGGTCGACCACTGCGACGAGGAACGGCCGGTCCACGATCATCGGCGTGGCCGGCGCCAGGCTGCGGCTCATGACGACGGCACTGCTCGCGGCGGCCTCAGTTCCTTCCTCGCTGACATCGATGCGTGCGGTGTGCGGAAGGGCGGAGATGAACGAGGTGGGCTGCCCCATGCGCCCGAAGTCCGCTTCCGGCTCGAAGGGCGTGCGCACCCCGAGGGCGCTCAGCGGGGGCACCAGGTCCAACTCGCAGGTCATGGAGAAGCGCGGCAGGGACAGGTTGACCAGTGTGGGGCGATAGCGCGGCAGGGACCTCCACCAGCGGGTCACATCCGGCGTCGTCCCGGGGTGGGGCAGGACGACGTGCATGGTGGCGCCGCCTCCGGCGTAGTCGAGGGCCGCTGCCTGGAACTCGTCATCCTCCAGGTAGGCCCAGGTGCCCGACCCGTGCATCATCGGAACGTCGGTGCGTCGGCCGTCGGGCAGTCGGAACGTTCCGTCCTCAGTACGGTCCGGCGGGAACGGAACGGCCCACGGTCCCTTGAAGGAGACCGCATCGGTCAGGATGCAGCCGGAGACGGCGGTCAGGTCGTCGGGCCGCAGCACCCGGGAGATGCGGCCTCGCGTCCGCCGGCTCACCCAGTCGTTGACGGCCGTTGCGCCGGCGGCGCCGGTCTCGGCCAGGACGCGCACGTCTGCGGCGTAGAACGTCCGGGCCCGGTCCAGGAATCCGGGATCGAAGGTCGTCCCCGGCAGACCCCAGACCGCGTCGGCCAGATCGACCTCGATCCCCGGCCCGGGTTGCTGGAGACGAGTTCGCAGCCCGTGGAAGGCCCGGTTCATGTCGGATTCCGTCAGGTCCTCCACACGGAGGACATGGGCGAGCTCTGTCCCCGTTCGCCCGGCTGCACCGTTGAGCGCTAGGGCCAGACAGGTGGCGACCGAGCACGGCGAGAAGAGCACGCCTTGGGAGTCGTCGACCAGCTGGTCGAGCAGACGCACCCCCAACGCCTCCGAGACCCCGGCAGCCATGGCGCTCAGCTCCTGCCTCAGAGGGCGATGCCGACCTCGCTGAGCACCTCGTCGATGAACGACCGCTGGGTGTCCACTCGGGTGTAGATGCCGCCATCACCGCACGGGTGCGTGAACCCCTCCGTGGCCCGCGAGGTCAGACCGGCCAGCTTGCGCACGCCGTCGACGGCGACGTACGCCGGTCCGCCGCTGTCCCCGTTGCAGGAGTCGAAACCACCACCCCCGGCGGTGAACTCCCGGTCGGACTCGAACCCGAGGCTCTGCTCCGCCAGGTCGAGATCATCGGTGGCCGACCGCCGCAGGTTCGTGATGTCGACGGTGACCTCGCGCTGGGTCCCGAAGCCCTTCGTGCTGAGCAGGTCGCTGTTCCCGAAGCCGACCAGGGTGGTCTGCGTGACCGCCGCGAGCTCTTCGGCGGTGACGATGGGCACCGGCGGGACCGTCGACTCCTCGCGCAGCACGAGAACGGTGATGTCGTTGCCGATGACCTGCGGATAGCTGGGGTTCACCCGGACCCGGCGCACGCCGATCACCTCGGCGTTCTCGAGTTGCCCGATGTCCAGAGCATTGAGGGCGACGAGGTTGATCCCGGCAGCCGGGGTCTGGCAGTGGCCGGCGGTCAGCACTACGCGAGGGTGCACGAGGGCACCCGAGCAGAACCAGCGCTGCGTCCCGTTGGCCGCCTGCCGTCCGACCAGGACGCAGTCCGGGTACGTGCCCGCGGACGTCGGGTGTCCGCCGGTGATGCGGGCCAGCTCCGCGGTCAACTCGACGGCGTTGGCGGTCCTGGCCGATCGCTCGAGGCCGGCCTGGGACATGTAGCCGGCCAGCACGTCGGCGAGCTCGGTGTACTTGCGAGCCAGGTTCTCGACCACCGTGTGCAGGTCCTCCTGCTGCGCCGGGGCGCAGTTCGCGCACCCCCTTCGCGGACCTGGCATCGCCGTCCGGAGGACGATCTCGGGAGAGGTCGGAGGGTTGGTCATCTCGCGCTCCTGCCGGACAAGTGGGGTTGATGAGGGGCTCGACGAGCGTCAGGTGGTGGCCGCACGGCGGCACAGCGCGGTGAGGGCGGCGGCGACGTCCGCCATGACCCCGCGCATCTCTCCGTAGGGCGGGACGAACTGCTGGCCGAACTCGATGGTGAATCCGAGGACCTTGCGGCGGTTCGGATCCCCCCGGTGGCGGCTGTAGGCGTAATCGTCGGACGTCGCGGAGGTGGGATAGAGGCCCACGGCTTGCTCGACGGTGTACTGGGTGCCACGGACCTGCCCGAGAGCAGCATTCATCTCGTCCGCGAGTTGGACCACAGCGTCCCGATCGGCGGCCGGGATGTACTCGCGGTAGACGGAGTCGCCGACGACGCCGCGCTTGCCGTCGAAGGCCGGGTTCAGGAAGTTCTGGTCGGGCGTGGCGATCTGGTTCTCGTCGTCCCCCCAGGAGTACAGGAGGAGCTCGCCGTAGCTGTGCACGTCGACGAAGTAGCCAATGTCCTCGTAGGTGTCGAGCAGCCACCGCACGTTGCGTGATTCGGGTTCCGAGAAGGCCGCCGGGCCCTTGTAGACGAGCTGAGCCGGGTCCGCGGACGTCCCGATGCCACTGGCCCACAAGAAGTCGAAATTGCGGTTGACGTCCACACCGACGGCCGAGCCGGGTAGACCCTCCCGACGGCGGTTCTTCCGCCACCAGAAGCGCTGGGGGCTGCCGGGGTCGATCGACTGGGAGTACGCCTTGCCGTCTGGATTCACGTCCGCGACGACGAAGACGTCGAGATGGTCCAGGACGGCGTGCACGTCGGCCGCGGAGAAGGTCTTGCTGCCGTACTG
Source organism: Geodermatophilaceae bacterium URHA0031 (assembly GCA_000620205.1). Lineage (GTDB taxonomy): Bacteria > Actinomycetota > Actinomycetes > Mycobacteriales > Geodermatophilaceae > Modestobacter. The sequence goes on from JHVP01000007.1 coordinate 247,747, forward strand.
CAGGGAGCTGCCGGTGCTGTAGGCCCGCAGCAGGTTGGTGGCGAAGGCGACGCAGATGTCCGAGCCGCCCCACTCGCGGGCGTGCACCCCGCCGGTGATGAGCACACCCGGTCGGGGCTCCCCGGTTCCGGCGCGGAGCCGAAGGACGTGGGAGGTCCTGCCCTCCCACGATGGTTCGGGCAGCGGCGAGGCGGACGCGAGCTCGGGATGGTTCGCCGCCAGCACGGACACCGCGGACTCGACCTCGCCCGGTGTGAGGTATCCGCCGAAGACAGCGCGATCACTCCCGTCCGCCGACCGCGCCGGACCGTCGGGGCGCTCGTCGGCATCGGAGAGGTCCATGAGCTGTTCCAGGGCGGTGGTGGCCGAGCGCGGCCCATCCATCGTGGCTTGCGGCGGCGTCTCCCGGTCCCGGTCAGCGGTTTCCTCGGGAGGGTCCGGGGAGAACCGGTCGACGTCGGGAGACACGTCGGCCGACCGCTCCATCGCCACCTGATCGGCGTTCTCGTGGACCTCGACGCGGTACCCGTCCTCGCGGAGCCGGTCGATCTGCTCGTCGGTCAGCAGCGCCGGCACCGCGTAGTCATCGGTGGTCGGTCGGCGGCGTGCCGCCCGCCTGTGCAGATCGAGGTCCCGGTCCGCCAGGGCCGTCACCTGCTCCAGCGTGTCCGCCAGGATCGTCACGGAGTAGACGGCCACTGGGTTCCCTTTCGTGCCGGGTGCCGCCCGACCGGCTGTGGGTCCACGCCGAGGCGGCCACCCCGACCCTGCCGAGCGCGCGTCACCGGGCCGTCACCGCGGTATCGCAGGCCCGGCCGCGACGGTCCACACGTGCGCGGGCTCCTGCGCGGACGTCGAGGCGCGGCCGTACCTGTGACAGCGCCGGCGAGTCCCAGGCAGGGCCTGGAGGATGCTTGCGCCAGGCCGGACGCCAGCGGCTGTCCGGCGTCGTCCGCGGCTCGGGGACAGGGTTGGGCTGGTGGATCGACCGGGTCCTTGCCGCGCCGAGGGATGAGCGTCGTCGGGAGACGCTGCGCTGGGTGGTGCGGATCCGGGCGGCGATGGTGCGGTGCCGCGCGGGGTCACCGCCCGTCGGGTGGTCACCCACAACGGCGGCTGCCAGGGCGAAGGCTCCGTGCGGGGGCTCGTTGGGCCCTGGGACCGCTGGACCGACGACGTGGTGAGCGGGCGCTCAGGCGCAGCTGCTCGATCCGCTGGGCTGCGCGGCCGACCGGCTCGGACGGGGGTGGTGCGGCGGGCGAGCCCGTACGCCCGAGCGGTGACGGCGCGGTGACGCTCCTCGAGTAGGGACGGATGCACCGAGGTCGAGGACCGGGCCGCGACGAGACTCCGCGCACGGAGCTGTTGGGGGGAGGGGTGCGACCGTGGCTGACGAGAGCGCCGAAGAGCGTGTCTCCCGGCTGGAGGAGCTGGTGCGGCGAGAGCACTCCTCGGCCGACGACGTGCTCGCGGCGACACCCCGGGACCCGGGCCTGCGCGCTGCCGCGCTGGCGACGGTGCTGGAGCTGGACGCCCTGGCCGCCATGAGGGGCGACGTGCCCCTGGACACCCTCGTGGACGACCGCGACGCCCGAAGCGCCGCCGTCGAGGAAGCACAGCGGCTGGCCGCCGAGCACGGCGTCGCGATCCCGACCCCCGACCGAGAGGCGTGACGATGGGTGCGGGCATCAGCGCCAGGCCGGTCCCCCGGAGCCGCTGGGTGGACGGAGGCCCGTTCACCTCGTTCGACGAGCCGTTCTACATCCAGCACGCCTACTGGTACGGAGTGCTCACCGTGGAGGTGCTGACCGGCTACGAGACCTACGACAAGTCGGCAAGCGTGAAGGTCAACGGCCAGGAAGTGGGCAAGATCGAACCCCGCCCGCTCAGCCAGTACAACAACCTGATCCCCCAGCACCTCATCTTCGGTCTCGGGGCCCTGGGGCTCACGCAGCCGTACCCCTACACCGGAACGCACCGCCTGCGGATCGACCCGGTCTCCTCGGCCGACTGGCTGGTGGTCGGTCAGTGGTTCCTCGTGCACTACGGCGACTGACCGCAGGAGTGCCTGGACCCTGGCGGTGGGCTGCGCGGCGCAGCTGCCGAGAATCGGCCGCTCAGGCAGTGATCAGGTCAACGCACCTGCTCTTCGTACCGCCGGCCACGGCATCCGCCGCGGGCGCCCACATCGCCTGGCAGGACCCGAGCCAGGGCTGAGCCCCCGGGGGTCCCAGAACCTGCGGGCCCTCTGACCGCTGCTCCCGTCTGACCGCTACCGATCGAACCGGCACAGCCGGAGGAGCAGCACCTCGTCCTGCGGAGAGGAGATGATCACCCGGGTGATGCCGGGGGCGACCAGGACGAGCGTCTCGGGGACCTGCTGCGGCGCCGTCGCCGGCGCCGTGGCGATCGTCGCGCCGCCCGCGTCGAAGGCGCGCACCGTCGGCGGCACGGCGAACTGCACGACGGTGACCTCGACGCGGCCCACCGGCTGCGGGAGCAAGATCTCGGTCTCGTGCCAGAGGTGCAGGCCGGTCCACGCCCCCCAGGTGACCACCGACGTAACGGGCGTCGGACCGTTCAGGTCGCGGGTCTCGAGGGTCAGCCCGCCGACGGTCCGCGGATTGACGTCCTCGCCGGCGAGGTCGAAGTCCACGCAGTCGGGGTCGCTGCGGCAGGTGTGGACGACGACGCCCTCGAGGGTGCCCGCCACACCTCCGCTGCCGCCCCGCTCGTCGGCGTCGAACCGCAGGCGATAGGCGCCGAACACCTGCGCTCGGGCGAGCGCGGGGTCGGCCGTCCGGACGACCCGGCCGCACAGCCGGCCCTCGAGGACGCCACGGGCGTCGCAGGGCTGGCACGGCTCGAAGGCCGGCTCGCGATGCGTGCCCTCGTTGGTCATTCCCGACAGGCGGCCGTCGATCAGGGCCGACGCCGTCCGCCACCGGAAGGTCGCGCCGTGCATGCCGCGCCGCTCCCCGGTCCCGTCGACGAAGACGGTGACCAGGTCCTTGCTGACCAGCCGCCCATCCAGCAGCCGACCGAGCTCGGAGTCGCAGGGGTGGGACGACAGTTCCACGCTGAGTGCGTGCTCGGCCGTCAGGCTGCGGCACCCACGGTCCCGGCACTCGCGCACCTCCGCGTCGACCGGGATCAGCTCGCCGCGCAGGTCCTTGGAGACCTCGTCCAGGCACAGGGTCGACGCCAGGAGCTCCGCCGGGGAGCCGCCGCACACCTCGAAGGTCGTCATCTCGTCCTCCCGGGCCGTCGGTAGGGCGACCGCCGCACCCGACGGTGCTCCGGCGTCGTCACGGAGGCGTCACCGGATGACGATCCCATCGTGTTCCCCGGCCGCCGCCGTTGGCGACCAACGCAAGGGTCCGCGCGCACTTCTCTGCGACCTCATCAAGGCGCGAGATCTTGGCAGCTGAAGCCCTCCCTCGCCCGGGTGACGCCTCGGTGACGAGCGCGGAGAAGGGTCGGCGCCGGATGAGCGGAAGTCGACGCGCGGGAGGGCACGATGACTGCTGGACGCCAGGTGGAGCTGCGATTCGGGGCGGGCGGAGGACCCGACAACGCCCTGGAGGACCTGTCGGCGATCTGCAGCGACGGATCCTGGCTGTGGATCGCCGGGGACGAGGCGCCGCGGGTCGAGCGGCTGGCCGCATCGAAGGACGGCGGGTACGACGATCACCAGTCGTACATGCTGGGGGACCTGGTCGACCTGCCGGAAGGCCGAGACGAAGAAATAGACGTGGAGGGTCTGGACCGCACGCGGGACCACCTGTGGCTGGTCGGCTCGCACAGCCGGACGCGCAAGAAGGTCGATGACAAGGACGACGACGCCGAGGCGGTGGCGAACCTGCGGACGGTGCGGTCCCGTCCGAACCGGCACGTGCTGATCCGCCTCCCGATCGACAACGGGGAGCCGGGGCGGGGCTCGCTGCTGGGCAGCGTGGGAGGACTGTCCGACATGCTCTCCACAGACGAACACCTCGCCCCGTTCCTCACCGTCCCGAGCAAGGACAACGGCCTCGACGTCGAGGGCCTCGCCGTCATCGACGACGGCACGGTGCTCGTCGGGCTGCGGGGGCCGGTGCTGCGCGGCTGGGCTGTCATCCTCGAGCTGAGGCTCGACGATGTCCCCGAGCGACCAGATCGCCTGGCCCTCCGGGACTGCAAGAAGTACTTCCTGCGGCTCGACGGCCTCGGAGTGCGGGACCTCTGCCGGGACGGCGATGACCTCCTGGTGCTCGCCGGCGCGACCATGGACCTCGACGGGCCGACCCGGCTCTACCGCTGGCACGGCGCGGTCCAGGAGCGGAAAATGCCCGTGATCCGCGGCGAGCACCTCACCCGCCTGGACGTGCCGCTGCCGCTGCGCCCGCCCGGGACCGAACCGGAGGAGGGCCGCGACAAGGCGGAGGGCATCACCCTGCTCCCGAACGCGGCAGAGTCCTCGGTGCTGGTCGTCTACGACACACCGGCCGACGCCCGCCAGCGGGACGACGGCCGGACCGTCCTCGCCGACGTCGTGCCGCTGCCCCGCTGAGCCCATGATCGATCTGGCGGAGGTCGGCGCGCGCGTCGTCCATGACGCGCCGGCCCGCGTGCGGTTCGGGCGGCATCTCCCGACGATCACGTGGACCGCCAGCTACCGACGCCCCGCTGGACCCCGTGGCCTGTCCGGCTCACCGTGAACTGCCGACCGGCTGCGGGAGCGGAGAACCTGCCGAACGAGACAGACCTGAACCGGTCCGGCTACGACGGCTACGCCCAGTGGGGCGAGCTGTTCCACGACCAGGTCAGGGCCCTCCTGCGGGAGGCGCCGTGGGAGGGGCAGGACCCGACGCCGGACCGGCTGGCGGACGCCCTGTACTTCAGCCGCTCCTGGTTCGCGGCCCACACCAACGACGTCGTGAACACTGCCAGAGCCACGACGAGGACAGCGTGGCCCAGGCGTCGGTCAACCCGCGGCGGTGGTCAGGTCCCGCGGATCTGCCTCTGCTCAGGGGTGCCCGCGGCTCGGCCGAGTGTCGAGATCGTCGAGCGCGTCACCGTCTCGGTGATGAGCTGCGCCACCGCTGCCGGGTCGTCGTACATCGGGATGTGGCCGCAGCCCGGCAGTCGCGCCACCACCGCGTCGCCGGGGAGCTCACCCGTTCCACGCCACTGCCGCAGCAGCAGGAGCCGGTCACGGCTTCCGAAGGCGACCGTGGTCGGTGGCTGCGCTCGACCGTCGTCGGGGCGCCGGTAGTGCAGGTGTGTCGTCGCCTCGAGCGCGGCGTCGAACCCGGTGCAGCCGGCCATCTCGTGGATGGCGGCGCGGGCCTGGTCCGGACTGACCCGTGTGGGGTGCCCGTGTGTCTGCCCCAGGGCGAGGACGCGGCCGAGGCGGTGTTCGACGAGTCGGTCCAGGAGGCGCTGGGCATGCTGCGTCAGCCATCGGGTCCCGCGCAGGCTCAGCCGGCAGTACCAGGGGGTGTCTCCTGCCCACATGCCCGCCGGTGAGAGCAGGGTGAGCGTCGCGACGGGGCGGAGCTGCGCGAGCTCGAGTGCCACCCAGCCGCCCAGTGAGTTGCCCACGACGTGCGGGTCGTGGATGCCGGCCTCGCTGAGGGCGACGTCAACGGCGGCGGCGAGGGCGGCGGGTGTCGCCTGATCGGATCCAGCGAGCGCGGGGGATGCGCCGAACCCGGGGAGGTCGACCGCGAGCACCTCGAACCCGTCGACGAGGTGGGGGAGGACCGGCTCCCAGGAGTGACTGGAGGAACCGAGTGCGTGCAGCAGCACGAGGGGCGGGCCCGTGCCCGTCCGGTGTATCGCGAGGTCGGTTCCCGTGCTCATGGTGTGTCCGTTCGTGAGGACGTGCGCAGCTTGTCCGGCGCGCGCACGTAGTCGATCCGGGTGATCCGTCCCTGGACCACGGTCAGGGAGATCACGCCGGAGAGCGCGTCCCCGCGGAACATCGCGATCCCGGTGAGACCGTTGACGGTGACGACGCGGACCTGCTCGTCGGTGTTCTTCGCGGCCAGGCCGAGGACGAACCGGGCCACGCGATCGGCCCCGTGCACCGGCCGGCGCGCCGCGGTGACCTGTCCACCGCCGTCGGCGGTCAGCGTGACCTCTGGGTCCAGCACGGCGACGAGGGCCGCGATGTCGCCCCCGCCCGTGGCGGCGAGGAACGTGGTGACCACCCGGGCGTGCTCGGTCGCGTCGACGTCGACCCGTGGTGCACTGCCGCGCAGGTGTTTCCGCGCCCGCGCGGCGAGTTGCCGCACGGCGTCCGGGCTGCGGCCGACCGCGTCCGCGACCTCGGTGAACGGGAGCCCGAACAGGTCGTGGAGGACCCAGGCCGTGCGTTCGGCCGGCGTGAGCGACTCGAGCACCACCAGCAGCGCGAAGCTGACCTGGTCGTCGAGCGTGACCCGGTCGGCGGGGTCGACCGGGGCGTCGGAGGCGACCCGTGGTTCGGGGAGCCACGGCCCCACGTACCGCTCCCGCCGCACCCGCGCGGACCGGTAGTGGTCGAGGGCAGCGCGTCCGACGACGACCGTGGCCCATCCGTCCACGTCCCGCACCGCGGACCTGGTCTCTGTCGCCTGCAACCGCAGCCAGGTGTCCGACACGATGTCCTCGGCGTCGGCGTGGCTGCCGACGATCGCGTAGGCGATGGCGGTCAGCCGGGGCCGGGCCGCGGTGAAGCCGGCGGCCAGTTCCTCGTCACGGGTCACGTCGACTCCGGCATCAGCGTCGGAGGCACGGCGGTCGTGAGCCACTCGTCCCAGGTCTGGTGCCCCCGGATGCCCGCAGCCGTGGGGAGTAGCGCTCCCGATGCCATCGTGCGTCCGGTCTCGCCAGGCAGCCGGATGGGCAGTGTGCGACGAGACGAACCGCGCGCTCGCAGCAGTCTCCGCACCAGATCGGGCAGTTCGTGCACCTCGGGTCCAGCGAGCTCCTCCGCCATGCCCGACGGTTCCGACAGCGCCAGGTCGCACAGCAGGGCGGCCACCTCCGCGGCTGCCACCGGTTGGAGCCTCATCACGGGCACGACCTGCACGGGGCCGCGAGAGCGGTCGACGAGCTGCGCCGCGAACTCGTGCAACTGCGTCGCGCGGAGGATCGTCCACGGCACGTCGCTCTCGCGGATCAGCTGCTCCTGCCGCCGTTTGCCCAGGTAGTAGCCGAGGGGGACGCGGTCGATCCCGACGATGGACAGGGCCACGTGGTGGCCGACCCCGGCACGACGCTCGGCATCGAGCAGGTTCGCCGTCGCTGTCTGGAAGAACGCCACAGATCGACGCTTGCTCGTGACCGGCGCGTTGATCACGTCGATCACGACAGGGATGCCGCGCAGCGCGGCGTCGAGACCATCCCCGGACATCACATCGACGCCGTGGGACCGTGCGATCACGTGCACGTCGTTGCCGCGGTCACGCAGCATCTGCACGAGTCGGCTCCCGACCGTTCCCGTTCCCCCGACCACTGCGACCTGAGCCATCGTGGACTCCTCTCTGTTCGCGGACACTCTCGGCAGGCGACACCCCTCGCTGCATGACGGGTGTCCGTCCCCGCGGCGAGCATCGAGCGCTCACGGACCGAGCAACAGGCGCTGTGAGGCGAGCGCCGCATCCTCATGACGAGACAGCCCTCATCAGATGTGACATCAGGGGTGACCGGTGCATCACGCGCATGGTCGTGCGCCCTGGGCAAACTGCTCGTGATCAGGATCCGGAGGCCCGGTCAACCCGCGGCCGCGCCGAACCACCGGGGCAGGTGGCTGAGCAGCTCCTGCTGGTCGTCCCCGACCCACGCCACGTGACCATCCGGCCGCAACAGCGCCGCGGGCGCGCCCACCTCGTCGCTGACGTCGACGACGTGGTCCACCCGGTCGGCCCAGCCGGCGACCGAGAGCCGGCCGGTCTGGTCCAGCAGGAGTCCCCGGCCGGCGTGCATCAGCGCGTAGAGGCGTCCGCTCCGCAGTGCCACGTCCCGCAGGCGCCGCCCGACGAGCCGATGGGCCGCGCCGAAGTCGTAGCGGATCCCGATCGCGGTGACCTTCTCGACCAGGAACCGGTTGACCTCCTCGAGGTCCATCAGTTCCGACACCAGCCGGCGCACCGCCCGGGGGCCCGGCTCGGTGGACAGCAGCTCGGCCACCGCGCGGCTGGTGGTCAGCACGTCGGCGGCGACCGGGTGCCGTTCGGTGTGGTAGCTGTCCAGCAGCCCGTCCGGGGCCCAGCCGTCCACCTCGGCGGCCAGCTTCCAGCCGAGGTTGAACGCGTCCTGGAGGCCGAGGTTCAGCCCCTGGCCCCCGGTCGGCGGGTGGACGTGCGCGGCGTCGCCGGCGAGCAGCACCCGGCCGGTCCGGTAGCGCTCGGCCTGCCGGGTGGCGTCGCCGAAGCGGGAGAGCCAGCGCGCCGCGTGCACGCCGAAGTCGGTGCCCGCGACGACCCGCAGCCGTTGCTGGACCTCCGCGAGGGTCGGCGGGACAGCGCGGTCCTCGGTCACCCCCTCGGCGGGGACGACGACCCGGTACAGCCCCTCGCCGGAGGGCCCGACCCCGAACCCCTTCTGGGTCTCGCGGACCTCGGTGACCACGGCCGCCACCTGCTCCGCCGGCGCAGTGAGCTCCACCTCGGCCGACAGCCACTCCCGTCGGGCGGGCTCGCCGGGGAAGCCGACGCCGAGCAGCGTGCGCACCGTGCTGCGGCCGCCGTCGCAGCCGACGAGGTAGCGGGAGCGCACCAGGGTGCCGTCGGCCAGCTCGGCGGTCACCCCGCCGTCGTCCTGGCTGAGTCCGACCAGCTCGCTGCCGCGCCGGATCTCGACGCCGAGGTCGGTGGCGTGCTCGGTCAGCAGCCGCTCGGTGGTGGTCTGCGGGATGCCCAGCAGGTACGGATGGGCGGTGTCCAGCGGGTCGGGCGCCGGCTTGCTGATGCCGGCGAAGCCACCGACCGGGTACTGCGTGCCGAGCGCGAGGAAGGGCGCCAGCAGGCCCCGCTGGTCGAGCACCTCGATGCTCCGCGCGTGCAGGCCGAGGGCGCGGACGACCGGGGTCGGCGCCGCCTCCCGCTCGAGCACGACCACGCGGACGCCGTGCAACCGCAACTCCCCGGCCAGCATCACGCCCGTCGGTCCAGCACCGACGACGGTCACGTCGAAGTCCACAGCTGCGTCCCCCCGGGTCGTTGCTCCGGCAGAGGACTCTGCTGCATGCCCCGGGGCTTGCCGCAAGCCCGCCGGTGCGGCAGAAACTGGAGTGGACGTCGTCCCCAGGCAGTCGTGCCCGGGGACGACGTCCTACGGTCACCAGCCGACGGCGCCGTGCCGGTCGGTGAAGGTGCCGGTCGGGCCGTCCGGGCCGATGGACGCCATCGCGACGATGGCGTCGGTGCCCTCGGTGACGGTCTGCGGACCGGAGTGGCCGTTGAAGTCGGTGGCCGTGTAGCCGGGGTCGACCGTGTTGACCCGCAGTTCCGGGAGGAACTGGGCGTAGACCGAGGTGAGCATGTTGACCGCCGCCTTGCTGGCCGAGTAGCCGAGCGTCGGCAGCGAGTGCTCGATCCGGGACTCGTCCTCCCGGACGGCGAAGGAGCCCAGCCCGCTGGTCACGTTCACCACGACCGGCGCCGCCGACTCGCGCAGCAGCGGCAGGAAGGCGTGCGTCGTCCGGACGATCCCGACCGTGTTCGTGTCCAGGACCGCGAGCACCGCGGGCCCGTCCAACTCGTCGACGGCGGCGGAGGGGCCGGAGATGCCGGCGTTGTTGACCAGCACGTCCAGCCCGCCGAGGCGCTCGCGCACCTCCTTCGCCGCCGCGGCCACCGACTCGTCGGAGGTCACGTCGATCTCCACCCACTCCACGCCCAGCTCCTCGGCCGCCCGCCGGCCGCGCTCCGGGTCGCGGGCACCGATGACCACCCGGTGGCCGCCGTCCCTCAGTCGCCGGGCCGTCTCGAAGCCGAGGCTCTTGTTTCCGCCGGTGATCAGTGTCGTCGTCATGCCCTCGACGATGCCGCCGTCCGGGGAGATGCCGGTCGGCCCGTTCGACCCCAGGACCGGCAGTACCACCCAGCCGCCGTCCGAGGGACGACGATGGGCGCATGGTCGATCGTGGGGACTTCGCCGCACTGCTGCGCGCCTGGCGGGAACGGTTGCAGCCGTCGGCCGTCGGCTTCCCCGCGGGCAACCGGCGCACCAGCGGTCTCCGCCGGGAGGAGGTCGCCCTGCTGGCCGGTGTCTCGGTCGACTACCTCGTCCGGCTGGAGCAGGGGCGCGCGGAGCGTCCCTCCGCGCAGGTCGTCGCTTCGCTGGCCAGGGTGCTGCAGCTGTCGGACCTCGAACGCGACCAGCTCCACCTCGCCGCCGGCCTGCCGGCCCCGCTGCCGACAGCCGTCCCGACGCACATCCCCGGCAGCGTGCAGCGGCTCCTGGCCCGTCTCCCGGACGTCGCGATCGGCGTCTGGACCGCGCACTGGACGCTGCTCACCGCCAATCCGGCGTGGGAGGCGCTGCTCGGGCCGATGCGCCCCGGCCTCAACCTGGTCCTCGCACAGTTCGCCGGCGTCGCCCCCCAGGTCGTCTGGGACGCCGGGGACCACGAACGGCACGAACGCGCGCTCGTGTCCGACCTGCGGACCGCGCTGATCCGCTACCCCGACGACCCGTCCGTGCGGGCGGTGCTCGCCGAGCTGCAGGCCTACGAGCGCTTCCGGCAGCTGTGGGCCGAGGGCACCGTCGTCGAGCACCGGTTCCAGTCCAAGACCTTCGTGCACCCGCTCGTCGGTGAGGTGACGCTCGACTGCGACGTCCTCACCGCCATCGGCACCGACCTGCGCATCGTCGCCTACACCGCGGAACCGGGCACCGAGGACGCGTCCCGGTTCGACCTGATCCGGACGGTGGGGATGACCGAGGTCGGCGGCCCGCCGCGCTGAGCCCGGCGCCGTGTCGCGTTCCGCCGGCGCCGCGGCTGGCTACCGGGACGGCATGGAGGGCAACGGTCGACGGGTCGTCGTCGTCGGTGGGGGAGTGCTCGGGACGTCGACCGCGGCGCAGCTGGCGCTCCGTGGGGCCGACGTCACCCTGGTCACCGAGGACCGGCCGGCCAGCGGGGCGTCGGGACGCTCGCTGTCCTGGCTGAACTCCGCCGGCTCGTACCCGCCCGCCTACCACCGGCTGCGGATGCTCGGCCTCGACCGGTACCGCACCGTCGCCGCGCGCGAGGACCGGGTCGCCGCCATCGCGTTCGACGGCGGGCTGCGCTGGGGCGAGGGCGTCCGGGAGTCCTTCGAGCACCAGCGCGCGATCGGCTACCCGGCCGAGTGGCTCGCCCGCGAGGAGGTGGCCGGCCGGGTGCCCGGCGTCGACCCGGCCGCCGTCGCCCCCGAGGGCGCGCTGCTCAACCCGGCCGAGGGCTGGGTGGACCTGCCGTCGCTGGTCGACGAGCTCGTGCACGACCTGGTGGACGGCGGGGGAGAGCTGCGCGCCGATGCCGGCCGGTGTGCGCTGGTCGTCTCCGGGGGGCGGGTGACCGGCGTGCGCACCCGTGACGGTTCGGTGCTCGGGGCCGACGTCGTCCTCCTCGCCACCGGCGCCGCCGTCCCCGGCAGCCTCGCCGAGCTCGGCGTGCACGTCCCGGACGGCACGACGAATGCGCTGCTGGTACGCACCCCGCCGTTCGACCACCGGCTGCGCGCCGTGCTCAACACCCCGCGCGTCGCGGTCCGCCCGGCACCCGGTGGAGGAGTGGTCCTCGACGCGGGCTGGGCGGAGAAGGAGGTCGTCGCCCGGGACGACGGCACCTTCGAGGTCCGCGACTCCACGGTCGAGGGGTTGCTGCGGGAGGCGTCGGCGGTGCTCGCGGGCAATCCGGAGCTGACCGCTGGGTCCTGCGGCGTCGGGCGGAAGCCCATCCCCGGCGACGGGCACCCGGTGCTCGGCGCCGTCCCCGGGGTCGACGGCCTGCACGTCGCCTTCTCGCACAGTGGCGCGACGATCGGGCTGATCGCCGGTGAGCTGCTCGCCGAGGAGATCGTCACCGGGAGCCCCAGCCCGCTGCTCGCAGCTTTCCGACCGGACCGCTTCTCCAGCGACTGACGCCCCGGATCAAGGTGCTGTCAAGACCCATCGACGATCTGTGGACAACGCGCTGACCTGCAGGTTCGGCTTGTTCTACGACTCGGGCACGGGTATTCTTCGTACACTTGTTCGAAACGGTGGAGGAGGTGGCCGGTGGGCGAGTTGCAGTCCGCTTTGGACGCCCTGGCCGTCGAGGACCTGTTCGCTCTCCCGCCGGGTGCGGTGCTGGACCGGGTGGTTCTGTTGTTGAAAGTGGTCAACCGCGCCAACGCCGAGCTGACCCGCACCGTGCGGCATGCCGATGTCACCGGCGCGGCCGAGCACGATGGGAAGAAGACGGCGCAGTCGTGGCTGCGCGGGCACGGGCACCTGACCGCCGGGGATGCCGGGCGGCTGGTGCGGTCGGGGCGGGCGCTGGAGCACCTGCCCGCGACTGCGGCGGCGTTCGCCGAGGGCACCCTGACCGCCGCCCAGGTCGCGGTGATCACCCCGATCGCCGACGACGACAAGCGGGCCGCCGCCGACGAGCAGAACGTCGACCTCCGGGTGATCGACGCGGCGCTGGTCGCCGTCGCGCACGGCGAGGCGCACGCCCAGCTGCCGCAGGTGGTGCACCACTACCGCCAGGCCCTCGACCCCGACGGCACCGAGCCTGATCCGACCGAAGGCAGACGGTTGTCGGTCACCCGGCACGCCGATGGCAGCGG
>JHVP01000008.1 GCA_000620205.1 Geodermatophilaceae bacterium URHA0031
GTGACGCTCCTCTTGTGTCAAGCGGTGCTGAGGGCGGTTTCCCCGGCGGTCACCGGTATCGGCGAGACCAGTCGCAGGGGAGTGACCGCGGGTGGCGTCGGGTTGATGTGGTGGTAGATCTCGCGGGCGACGTAGCGCTTGAGGCAGCGCATGATGTCGCGCTTCGCGAGGCCTTCGGCGGTGCGGCGGGTGACGTAGTCCCGGGTCGGTGGGTGGGTCTTCATCCGGACCAGGACGATCCGCCAGAGCGCGCTGTTGGCCTGGCGGTCCCCGCCGCGGTTGAGTCGGTGGCGGTGGGTGTTGCCGGAGGAGGCCTGCACGGGGGAGGCGCCGCAGAGCGCGGCGAAGGCCTGTTCGGTGACCAGTCGTTCGGGGTTGTCCCCGGCAGCGACCAGGAGCGCGCCGGCGGTGTCGGGGCCGACTCCGTGGGCGGCCAGCAGGCCGGGGTGGGCGGCGGTGAGGATCGTCTTGAGGTGGGCGTCGAGGCCCTCGATCTCGGCGTCGAGGTGCTGGATGCGGCGGGCCAGGGCGCTCATCGCGTACTTGGCTGCCGCGGCCGGGGTGGTGAGCTCGCCGGGGCGGAAGCGGGCGGCGGTGGCGATGAGTTGGGCGTAGCGCAGCTTCTTGACGGTGTCGCGCAGGTCGTCGGGGGCGGTGTCGGCCAGGGCCTGGAGCTGCAGCAGGGCCTGGGTGCGCTGTTTGATCGCCGAGCGGCGGGCCACCCGGAGCTGGCGGGCCATCTCCACCGGCCCGGTGCCGGTCTTAGGCACGGTGCGGGCCCGGCCGGCCACGACGGCGCGGGCGGCTTCCTCGGCGTCGATGGTGTCGGACTTGCCGCGTCGGCGGCGGGCTTGGCGGTTGGGCCGGTCGACCTCGACGACGTGCACGTCGCGGGCGGCCAGCCAGCGGGCCAGGCCACCGCCCCAGCAGCCGGTGCCCTCGATGCCGACCGCGGCCAGCTGCCCGTGGGAGCGAAGGAACCGCAGCAGCGCCTTGAACCCGGCGGTGGTGGTGGGGAAGGTGGCGCTGGCCAGGACCCGGCCGAGGGGGTCGCAGACCGCCGCGACGTGGATGTGCTTGTGGGTGTCGACTCCGCCGATCACCGCACCGGGTGGCCATTCGGGGCGCTCGAGGTGGTCGCGGAGGTGGTCGCGGACGTGGCGTTCTGCCAACCTGGACATCGCCGTTCCTCTTCTGCTGCAGGGCGGATGAGAGGTGCGGCACGCACGGCCGGGACGGCGGACAGGACACTGAGTGGGCCTGGTCGCACAAGCTCCTCTGAAGTCACCCCGCCCGACCGGTCGTGCCGCAGACACCGGGGCCGGAGCAGCCGACGGGTCACCTTCCAGACAGCCCGAGGGCGTCAGCAAATGTGGGAGTCAGACCGCCGCGACCCCGGTGTCCTTGGCCCGCAGCCTGCCCCCGGAGAGACCGACCGCGGTAGCCCCATCCCATCAGTGCATGAGGTGTGTCGGATCGTGATCTTGTTCTTGGGAAAGGTGACAGTGGAGCGCGTCGTGCTGGTCGGCCGCCTGGTGGGGATCGGCGATTGGGGCCGTGCGGCGTGCTCCGGACCCGTAGGGGTCAGCCGATCGACTGTGGGCGGGCGGTGAGAGTTAGCCCGCGTTGCTCGGCGATCCGGACGGCGATGTCGGGGACGGTTTGCTCGCGGCGGTCGGCAGCGGCCCGTGTGTAGAGGACGACCGCCGAGACGGCGTAGGTCCACAGCCGCGGCTCCCAGGCCCCGGCGTCTCGCAGGAGATCGGGTAGCAGTCCGCCACCCAGGCACGCCGCGGCGTAGAGGGCGTACTGGGTGCGGTAGCGCAGCGTGCGCCCGTCCAGCACCTGATCGGAGAGATAGCGGTCTGTCAGCCCCTCGTAGTTCAGCGGATCGCTCCCTGGCGGGCAGGCGAGGCCGAGTGCGGTGGCCGCCACCTCGAGCATGGCGACGTCGGGCGTGAAGAGACCGGGAACGTCGCAGGGCGCGACCGCGCCCAGGAGCACGAGCACGTCATCGTCCCCGGCCGCTAGGCCGGACAAGATCCGGACCTGGGCGTTGCGGTGCAGGACCCCTGGATCCTCACCTCGGCGCTTGACCACGCGTGCATCGTCTCGCGCGTTGCCTTGCAGCGGGACGCCTGCTGAGCGCAGTCATAAGCGAGGTGGGCGGTGGTGTGACCGCCGAGCTACTGCGGCCCGATGCCGATCGCCAGCGACAGCCGGTCGCGACAGCGGCAGGTGTCCCAGAAGGCGGCTTCAGAGACACCTGGCCCAGCCCCCTTCAGCGGTGCGCGGTGCGCCGCCTACGGCGTCGCGCGTCGATGTAGTGCACGCCAGAGGTTGAACCCGGACGCTGCCAACAGCAGACCGTTTGCGGCAACGCCAAGCCACCGCTCAACCTCGACCCCAGGCCAACCCGACCAAAGGGCAAAAGGTTGGCAGCCCAGCACTACCTGTGCTCTCGAGCTGCCGGATCAGCCCACGTCGGCCGCCCCTCGAGGTGTGCAAGGTCGCGCTCGGCGTACTCGCGGTGCAGCCACTCCTCGTTGAGCACCGTGCTGAGGCAGCGGCGTACCAGGAACGACTCGGACTTGGGGTACCCCGGCTCCAGCACCGGCTGGGTCATCTCGTCGAGCCGCTCGTCGGTCAGCTCCTGGAGCACTCGCGCCACTGTCGCCATCCGCTCGGTGCGAACGGCCACGATCTCGTCGAGGGAGGGTCTCGCGTCCGTTTGGTGAGGTACCGCCGGGGTGTCGGCGGGCATTTCGCTGTGGGCCAGCCCCAGCGGGTGGTAGGGCCGCGGGTCGCCCAAGATGACTCGCAGCACCCAGGCGTCGGTGGCCATGACCAGATGCCGCAGTGTCTCGATGAACGACCACTCGCCGTCGACTCGCTCGTGCAGCAAATCCTCGGGAAGCGATCGGGCGCGCTGAAGGGCGGCGCCCCACCGGCGCACGACGACGTTCCACGCCCGTCGGAAACCGTCGGCATCAGTGGGCCGCAGAAGGGTGCGGTCGGGGTCGCGTCGGTCGAGTTCGGCCTCGACCAGCGGGCCGACGTCCACCCCGTTGATCGTCACATTGTTGATGTAGCCGTCGATCTCCACCCGCTCGAACCAAGCGCCCCGGATCACGGTGTCCTGGAAGTAGACGTTGTGGAAGCGCGATCGGCTGAAGTCGACCTCCTCGAAGCGGCTGTGGCTCAAGTCCGCGCGCAGGTAGTCCGTCACAGCCGTCACATTGCCACCGCCCGCCGACAGGTCTAGTGACAGCGGTCCCTGGAGCACGCCGCGCGAGAGCGGCTGGGTGTCCCGTGGTGGGCGGCGGTTTCAAGCTGTCGTCGCAACGACTGGCTTGTCGGGGTCGGACAGTAGCCGCTGCATGGCTTGCGCTGGGGTGATGAAGCCGAGGGTCTGGCGGGGCCTGCCGTTGAGTTCGGCGGCGACGGCCTCGAGGTGCTCAGCGCTGTGGACCGAGAGGTCGGTGCCCTTGGGGAAATATTGGCGCAGCAGGCCGTTGGTGTTCTCGTTGCTGCCGCGCTGCCAGGGCGAGTGCGGATCGCAGAAATAGATCGCCATATCGGTGGCCAGCGTGATGGCCTGGTGCTGGGCCAGCTCGGTGCCCTGGTCCCAGGTCAGTGAGCGGCGCAGCTGCTCGGGCAGCGTCGTGATCGCCTCGACCAGCCGGTCGCGGACGGTCTGGGCGCCGTGCCCGTCGGGCAAGTGGACCAGGAGGCAGAACCGGGTCTGGCGTTCGACCAGGGTGCCGATCGCCGAGCGGCAGTGCTGGCCCAGGATCAGGTCGCCTTCCCAGTGGCCGGGCACCGCGCGGTCGGCGGCTTCGGCCGGTCGTTCGCTGATCGAGACCATGCCGGCGATCTTGGCCGTGGTCGGGCTGGAGAACCCGTGGGGCCGGCGCCAGGCCCGGCCGGTGCGCAGATGCCGGTGCAGCTCGGTGCGCAGCTGGCCGCGGCCCTGCACGAACAGCGCCTGGTAGATGGTCTCGTGACTCACTCGCATCGCCGCCTCATCGCCATGCTCGCCGGCCAAATGCGCGCTGATCTGGGCCGGACTCCACTTCCGGCACAGCTTGGCTTGCACTGCCGATGCCAGCCGTGCGTTCTCGAGTTTGAACGGCTTGGGCCGCCGTGCCCGCAGTCCGGCGCGTTTGTGTGCCGCGTACGGGGCGTACCTGACCTGCCTCGCCCGCCCGGCCGCCGGCGTGGGCCCGTTGCGGCGCAGCTCGCGACTGATCGTCGATGGCGCGCGGCCGAGCTGAGCCGCGATCGCGCGCATCGACGCCCCGGCCAGATGCAGGTCGGCGATCTGCAGCCGTTCCTCCAGCGACAGGTACCGCGCCGACACCGCCCGCGGTGCCGCCGGCGGTCGACCGCCCGAGGTACGTCGCCACCGATATCCCTGCCGCCGATCCACGCCGACAGCCTCACAGGCCTGCGAGAAGGCAGCCCCCGCCGTCACCAGCTCCCAGAACCGCTGCTGCCGCTCATCGCGAACCCGCCGCCACTCCGAAACCACCACAACACCTCGCGCTCACAGGGGTGTTGCGACGACCGCCTGAATGCGCCGGCCGCTTGGGGACAGCCCCGGGGGCGGCTTCACGAACAGTCGGCCACGCCTGGGCGCCTCGTTCCGCGGTGGCGGAACGAGGCGCCCTTCAGAGGTGCGGCGTTGGTCAGGCGATGGAGCGCACGTTGGACAGGTCGGGGCTCGACTGCTTGTTCGCTGCGGCGTCGGTGTCGACGATGGCGCGCAGGAACAACCCGCCCTGCAGCTTGACCAGCCGTGAGGCGAGCGTCGCCAGGTACCGGGCGCTCACCCGCGGGTCGAGCACGGTGCGGGGCGTGACGTCCAGCGCCGCCTGCTTGACCTTGGACGCCAGCTCAGCGGTGCTGGGCTGGTAGAGCCAGGCCGGACCAGACGGGCCCTGAGAACCCTGGACGCCGGGCAAACCAGCCGGGCCGACCGGACCAGCCGGGCCCTGCACGCCCTGCGGGCCCTGCAGGCCGCGGACACCGGGTGCGCCCTGCTCGCCCTGCAGACCGGGCAGGCCCTGCACACCGGGCAGGCCCCTCTCGCCCTGCTCGCCGGTCTCGCCGATCACACCGCGCTGACCTCGAGCGCCGGGCAGACCCTGCTCACCCTGCGGACCGTGCTCGCCCCGCTCACCGGCCACACCCTGCGGGCCAGTCTCGCCCTGCAGCCCAGGCAGGCCCTGCGGGCCCTGCTCGCCGGGGCGGCCGGTGGAGCCGGGCAGACCCTGCTCACCCTGCGGACCGGTCTCACCCTCGGGCCCCTGCTCACCCTGCGGGCCCTGCTCGCCGAGCGGGCCGATCGGTCCCTTGAGGCCGCGCTCACCGATCGGACCGACAGGGCCGGTCAGGCCCTGCTCGCCCTTGTCGCCCTCGTCGCCCTGCTCACCGACAGGACCGGCGGGACCCTTGGCACCCTTGTCGCCCTGCTCACCGACAGGACCGGCGGGACCCTTCGCACCCTTGTCGCCTCGCTCACCGGCGGGGCCGACCGGTCCCTTGGGACCCTTGTCGCCGGGCTCCCCGGCCGGCCCGACCGGGCCGGTCGGACCCTTCACGCCGCGGTCACCTTCCTCGACGGTGACGTCGACGGGAACCGCGACAGTCTCGGTGGACGTGGTGCTCTTCGATTGCGCCATGGTGGCGGGCCTTTCATGTAGACGGTCATGTGGCGGGCGGCGTCGCTGGATCAGCCACCCAGGCTTCGGAATCCGTCCGGCCCCCGCGGAGGTCGGGCTGATGCGGTCCAGCCGGCATCGGACGGGACTTGCCCGACGACCAACCACCCGCACCATGCCCAGTGCTAGCGGCAGCAAGCACCCGACTTCCAGTGAGACCGCCCACAACGACCGGCGCGCGTTCGAGGGCCGGGCGCTGGGTTGCGACGCAGCGGGCCGAGCCGCCTGCTGGCCGTCCGTTTCGAGCGCCACGGCCACCGAGCGACACCGAAAGCCGGAAGTGACCGGATGCAGTCCCGTTCCCAACTCGTGCCCAGTCAGCCCCAGAAACGGGCCTTGAGCCGGTCGATCCGGTACGAATAACCTGGTGGGATGCGAGCCGCCTGTCGGAATCGAACCGACGACCTTCTCATTACGAGTGAGATGCTCTACCGACTGAGCTAAGGCGGCGGACTGCGCGGGTGAGCTTACGGCACCACCGCCGTCGGCCCGGCGACCCCCCGCTGCGGGTCGGCCGGTTCAGGCCGGCAGCCGCAGCGCCACGGTGAGCGCCTCGACCGCGATCTGCGGTTTCACGTTCTGCTCCAGTGCGGTGCGCGCGGCCAGCACGGCGTCGATCCGGCGCAGCGCCCCCTCCGCTCCGATCCGGCGGGCCAGCTCGACGGCGTCGGCCCGGCGGTCGGGATGGGCCAGCGGCAGGCTGAGCTCTCCTGATCCGGCGCCCACCGCGCTGACCACCAGGGCGTCCCGGTACAGCGCTGCGAGGTCCACCAGGGCGCGGTCGAGGGAGTCCCGGCCCAGCCGGGTGGCCCGGGACTTCTGCCGCTTCTCCAGCTCCTTGAGCTGACCGGCACCGCGGCTGGCCGCGGCCACCCCCGGCCCGCGGGCGCCGACGCCGAGGCTCGCCTTGACCGCCTCGGTCTCGGCGGCGTCCACCTCGGCGACGGTCTTGTCCGACTCGTCCTTGGCCGAGCCCACCAGGTCGTCGGCGGCGTTGAGGCAGGCGGCGAGCGAGACCAGTGACAGCGGGATGTCCAGCACGGCCTTGCGGGCCAACCGGGCCGCCTCGTCGCGGGCCAGGTGCCGGGCGCGGCCGACGTGACCTCCGGCGGCCGCCGCCGACCAGGCGGCCAGCGCCGGGTCGATGCCGTCCCGGCGGGCCAGCACCTCCGCGACGGCCTCGACGGTCGGGGTGCGCAGCGCCACCACGCGGCAGCGGGACCGGATGGTGACCGGCACGTCGTCGGGGTGCAGCGAGGGCGCGCAGAGCAGGAACACCGTGCGCGGCGGCGGCTCCTCGAGCATCTTCAGCACCGTGTTGCCGGCCTGCTCGGTCATCCGGTCGGCGTCCTCGACGACCACGATCTGCCAGCGACCCCGGGAGGGCGCCCGCCCGGCGGTGCGCACGATCTGGCGCACCTCGGCGACGCCGATCGACAGCCCCTCGGGCACCACCCGGTGGACGTCGGCGTGGCTGCCGGCCAGCACGGTGCGGCACTCGTGGCAGGTGCCGTCCCCGCCCGCCTCGCACTGCAGGGCCGCGGCGAACGCCCGGGCGGCGACCGAACGGCCGGACCCGGGCGGGCCGGTGAAGAGCCAGGCGTGGGTCATCGCGGCCGGCTGGGCCACCGCCGCCTGCAGCTCGGCCACGACCGCCGGCTGCCCGACGACGTCGGCCCACACCCCACCCACGCTCACCTGACCATCCTCCCGCACCCGCTCCTCGGCCCCCTCCAGAGGCTCGCCGCGAGCCTGCGAGCGGTGAGGAGGAGGGGGTCCTTCATGGGTGCAGCTGCGGCGTCGACCCGGTCTGCACCACGTGGTCGCCGTGCCGGCGGGTGCGCGGCACCCGGGCGTGCGGTGGCAGCTGCTGCAAGGGCAGGCCCTGCAGCAGGTCCCGGACCCGGGTCCGGATCGCTGCGGCGAGCTCGTCGGGGCTGCGGCGCGCATCGAGCACCAGGTACCGGTCGGGCTGCGCCTCGGCGAGCGCGCGGAAGGTGCTGCGGACCCGCTGGTGGAAGTCCAGCGACTCCGACTCGAGCCGGTCGGCGGCGGCCCGGCCGCGGGCCCGGGCCAGCCCCACCTCCGGCGGCAGGTCCAGCAGCACGGTGAGGTCGGGCTGCAGCCCCTGGGTCGCCCACCGGGAGATCGACCGGACGTCGTCCATCGGGATCGTGCGGCCCGCCCCCTGGTAGGCCAGCGAGCTGTCGACGAACCGGTCGGTGATCACCACCTCCCCGGCGTCCAGCGCGGGCCGGAGCACGTCGTGCACGTGCTGGGCGCGGTCGGCGGCGTAGAGCAGCGCCTCGGAGCGCGGCGACAGCCCGGCGCTCGCGGGGTCCAGCACGATCGACCGGATCTTCGCCCCCAGCGGCGTCCCGCCCGGTTCCCGGGTGGTGCGGGCGACCAGCCCCTCCTCGGTGAGCCACTCCTGCAACCGGCGGGTCTGCGTCGACTTCCCCGCACCCTCACCGCCCTCGAAGGCGATGAACGCCCCACCGCCGGCGAGCCGGCGGCGGGCGGTGGTGTCCCGGCGCAGCGCGGTGACCACGTCGGCGACCAGCGGGACCGGGCTGCCGTCGTCCATCTGCCGGTAGGCCAGCACGCCGACCGCGGCGGCGAGGAGCCCGGCGACGAAGAGCATCACCCGCTCGCCGGTCACCGCCAGCGTCACCGAGCCGAGGTCGACCGACGTGCGGCCGAGCAGCCCGACCCCGAACGGCACGACGGCCAGGGAGACGATCAGCGAGGCCCGGACCAGCGACTGGACCAGGGCGAAGGTGCGACCGCGCAGCGCGTCGTCGACCTCGGTGCCCAGCAGCGTGAAGCCGGCCAGGTAGGCGATCCCGGCGAAGAAGCCCATCACCACGACCAGCAGCAGGGCGATCCACAGCGTGAAGGTCCAGGCCAGCAGACCGACGCCGACACCGGCGCCGACGATGGCGATGCCGAACAGCCGCTCCCGGGACAGGTCCCGGGCGATGCTGGGGCCCAGCGCGATGCCCAGCCCCAGCCCGATGAAGACCGCGCCGAACAGCAGGCCGTAGGCGGCCTCGCCGCCGCCGACCGAACTGGCGAAGGCCTGACCGGTGGCGATGACCACGCCGGCGGCGACGAAGGCGCCGGTGATGCCGACGACCAGGCCACGAACCAGCGGCGTGTGGCCGGCGAAGCTGAAGCCGGTGCGCAGCGAGTGCAGGAAGGTCTCCCCGGTGACCTGCGTCCCGGCGGCCCGGCGGCCGCTGATCGAGGGCAGGCTCCAGATGACGACCGCGGCCACCAGGAAGGTCAGCGCGTTGAGGTACAGGGCCAGCGCGGCCTCGTCCAGCGAGGGCACCGTCGCCCCGAGCCGGTCGCCGACGGTGGTCAGCACCGCGAAGACCAGCGCGGCCAGCACCGGCGTGAGGCCGTAGGTGGTCACCAGCGAGAGCTGGTTGGCCGGCTCCAACTGGTCCTTGCGGAGCATGTTCGGGACGGCGGCCTCCTTGGCCGGGATCCAGAACAGGCTGATCGCCTCGATCAGGAACTGCGCGATGAACAGCCACACCAGCTCACCGACGAGCGGGATGGAGGCGAACAGCGCGAAGCGCAGCACGTCGGAGACGACCATGGTCTTCCGCCGGTCGAAGCGGTCGGCGAACGCACCGGCCAGCGGGCCGAGCAGGATGGCCGGCAGGAGCCGGAAGAGCAGGACGGCCCCGAGGGCGTAGTTCTGACCGGCGAAGTTGTCGACCAGCGAGGTCGCGGTGGCGGTGATCGCCAGCAGGCCCAGCCAGTCCCCGAAGCTGGACAGCGACATCGACAGCCACAGCTTGCGGAAGTCCCGGATCCGCAGCACCGCGCGCACCTTGGCCAGCAGGCTGACGCCGCCACCGTCGTGGTGGCCGTCGTCGGGGTGCTCGTCGTGGTCCTCGGCCGGCTCGGCGCCGGAGCGGTCCACGGGCGGGGTCTCGTCGACGTGCAGCCCGGCCAGCGGGACCCCCGCGCCGTCCGCGGTCGGCGTGCCGGCCGGCGGCAGGCCGTCCGCGGGCACCGCGGCACCCGGCGGCTGGGCCGCCGCGTCGGCGACCCCGCCCGATCCCGGACCGGGTACGGCAGGGACGCCGTCGGCGGACGGACCGCTGCGGGGCGGGCGGTCCGTCGGGTCGGAGCTGATCGAGACCCCCCGGGGTGGTGTGCTGTCTCGCCGGTGGCTCGGCTCGGCAACGGTACCGGGCGGGGGCGACGGAACTGCCCGTGTCCGGCCCGTGGGGAGCAACTGCCGCCGCCCCGGCCGGCGCTAGCCTCGCCCGGTGCAGAGCCCCGGCGCCTGGGACCCGACCACGTACCTGCGCTTCGCCGGGGAACGCGCCCGCCCCTTCGCCGAGCTGCTGGCCCGGGTCGACGCCCGCGCCCCCCGGGTCGTGGTGGACCTGGGCTGCGGGGACGGGTCGGCGACCGCAGGGCTGGCCCAGCGCTGGCCGGAGGCGCGGGTCACCGGGGTGGACAGCTCACCGTCGATGCTCACGGCCGCGGCGGCGCACGCCGTCCGCGGGCGGCTGGACTTCGTCGCCGGCGACCTGCGGGACTGGCGCCCGGCCGGGCCGGTGGACGTGCTGGTCAGCAACGCGGCGCTGCACTGGGTGCCCGGGCACGGGGAGCTGCTCACCCGCTGGGCCGGTGCCCTGGCCCCGGGTGGCTGGCTGGCGGTGCAGGTGCCCGGCAACCAGACCGCACCCACCCACGCCCTGCTGGCCGACCTGGTCGGCAGCCGGCGCTGGCGCTCACGGCTGGCCGCCGGTGACGCGACGGTGCTCGACCCGGCCGCCGTCCTCGACCCGGCCGGCTACCTGGACGTGCTCGCCGCGGCCGGGCTGTCCGCCGACGTGTGGGAGACGACCTACCTGCACGTGCTCACCGGGGCCGACCCGGTGCTCGGCTGGGTCTCGGGCACCGTGCTCCGCCCGGTCCTGGGCCGGTTGTCCCCGCCCGACGCGGAGGAGCTGACCGCTGAGTACGCCGCCGCGCTGCGCGCTGCCTACCCGGCCCGGAGGGACGGGACGACGGTGCTGCCCTTCCGCCGGCTGTTCGCCGTCGGCCACCGGGCCGGGTGACCGTCAGCGGAGGGTGAGGCGGTGGGCCCGGGTCGTGTACGGCAGCTCCAGCAGGTCGCGGCCGCGGGTGTCCGGGTGGGTGGCGACCAGCTGGCGCACCGCGTCGAGGAACCGGTCGCGGCCGGCGTCGTCCATGGTCGCGACGTAGCTGCGGGTGCCGATGCCGCGGACGACCTGCTCGGGCGTGACGTGCTGGACGGTGCCCGAGTCGAACACCTCCACCGTCGCCGGCAGCTCGACGGCGAACCGGTTCACGACCCCCTGGTCGGCCTCGTGGTCCCGGGCCTCCGCGGCGAGCAGTCCACCCAGCGCCCGCACCCAGGGCACCCGCTCGTCCCGGGTGTTCCAGACGAAGCCGACGACCCCGCCGGGGCGCAGCACCCGGCGCAGCTCCGCGGCCGCCGGTGCCGGGTCGAACCAGTGCGCCGCCTGACCGGCGACGACCGCGTCGACGTCGGCGTCCGGGAGGGGCAGCGCCTCCGCTCCCCCGCTCACCGCGGTGACCTGCGGCAGCCGGACGCGCAGCTGCGCGAGCATCGGCTCGCTCAGGTCGACGGCGACGACCTCGTGCCCGGCCGCCAGCAGGACGTCGGTGAGCAGCCCGGTGCCGGCCCCCACGTCGAGCACCCGGAGCGGCCGGCTCCCCAGCAGGAACGCCACCGCATCGGCCGGGTAGCCCGGCCGCAGCAGTGCGTAGTCGGCGGCCACCGCGCCGAAGGACGTGCGCCGCTGCTGCCAGCCCTCCACCGGGGTGCCCGCCTCAGCTGCCGGCGGGGACCGTCTCGGCGACGTCGGACACCCGGACCGCGGCCTTCTTCGCCGCCTTCTTGGTGGTCGTCGACTTCGCTGCGGTCTTCTTGGCCGCCGTCGCCTTCTTCGCCGGCGCCTTCTTGGCCGCGGTCTTCTTCACGGCCTTCTTCTTGACCGGCGCCCGCTCACGACGGTCGGCGAGCAGCTCGGCGGCCCGCTCCAGGGTGAGCGTCTCGATGTCGTCGCCCTTGCGGAGGCTGGCGTTGACCTCGCCGTCGGTGACGTAGGGGCCGAACCGGCCCTCGCGCACGGTGACCTGCCCCTGGCTGACCGGGTCGGCGCCGAGTTCCTTGAGCGGCGGCTTGGCCGCCGCCCGGCCCCGCTGCTTGGGCTGGGCGAAGATCGCGAGCGCCTCGTCGAGGGTGACGGTGAACAGCCGGTCCTCGCTCTCCAGCGAGCGCGAGTCGGTGCCCTTCTTCAGGTAGGGCCCGTAGCGGCCGTTGAGCGCCTGTATCTCCTCGCCGTCGGCGTCGGTGCCGACGGTGCGGGGCAGGGTCAGCAGCTGCAGCGCCTGCTCGAGGGTCACCGTCTCCGGCGTCATCGACTTGAACAGGCTGGCGGTGCGCGGGGTCTCCTTGCTGCCCTCGGGGACCAGCGTGGTGACGTAGGGGCCGTACCGCCCGGCCTTGACCGCCACCGGGAACCCGGACTCCGGGTCGGTGCCCAGCTCGCGGTCCGAGGACGGCGCGTCGAGCAGCTCGGCGACCCGCTCGCTGGTCAGCTCGTCGGGGGCGATCTCGTCCGGGATGCTGATCCGGGCACCCTCCTCGCCGCCGGCCTGCAGGTAGGGCCCGTAGCGACCGACCCGGACGACGACCGGGTCGCCGTTGGGCGCGGTGGCCTGCAGCGGGATCGAGTTGACCCCGCGGGCGTCGATCTCCTCCAGCCGCTGGCCGATGACCGACTTCAGCCCGCCGGAGGCGGCGATGCCGCCGGCGTGCCCGCCCCCGCCGCCGAAGTAGAACTCGGTCAGCCAGTCGACCCGGCGCAGGTCACCGGCGGCGATCTCGTCGAGCTCGGCCTCCAGCGACGCGGTGAAGTCGTAGTCGACGAGCGCGGCGAAGTGCTGCTCGAGCAGGTTGACCACGGCGAAGGCGATGAAGGTCGGCACCAGCGCCGCGCCCTTCTTCCACACGTACCCGCGGTCCTGGATCGTCTGCATGATCGAGGCGTACGTGGACGGCCGGCCGATGCCCAGCTCCTCCAGCGCCTTGACCAGGCTGGGCTCGGTGTACCGCGCCGGCGGCGAGGTGGTGTGGCCCTTGGGGTCCAGCGCGGCGGTGTCCAGCGGCTGGCCGCGCTCGAGGCGGGGCAGCCGGCGCTCGGCGTCGTCGGCCTCCTCGTCGGTGGTCGCGCCCTCGTCCTTGCCCTCGACGTAGGCCCGCAGGAAGCCCGAGAAGGTGATCGTGCGGCCGCTGGTGGAGAACTCGACCGCCTCGTCGGTGGTGGAGCGGCCGGCCAGCCGCACGCTCACGGTTTGCCCGACCGCGTCGGCCATCTGCGAAGCGACGGTGCGCTGCCAGATCAGCTCGTAGAGCCGGAACTCGTCGCGGGCCAGCTGACCGGCGAGCTGCCCGGGGGTGCGGAAGGAGTCACCGGCCGGGCGGATCGCCTCGTGCGCCTCCTGGGCGCCCTTGGCCTTCTTGGAGTAGCGGCGCGGCTCGGCCGGCACGTAGGCGTCGCCGTACAGCTCGCGGGCCTGGCTGCGGGCCGCGGACAGCGCCGTCTCGGACAGGTTCGTCGAGTCGGTGCGCATGTAGGTGATGAAGCCGTTCTCGTACAGCCGCTGCGCGGTGCGCATCGTCTGCTGGGAGGACCAGCCGAGCTTGCGGCCGGCCTCCTGCTGCAGCGTCGAGGTCATGAACGGCGCGTAGGGACGGCGCCGGTAGGGGCGCTCGTCGACGCGGCTGACCGTCATCCGGGTGCCCTCGAGGCGGGCGGCCAGGCCGCGGGCGCCGGCCTCGTCCAGGTGCACGACGTCGCTGGTGACCCGTCCGGTGTCCGGGTCGAAGTCGCGGCCGGTGGCGACCCGCCGGTCGTCCACGGTGACCAGGTTGGCCGACAGCTGCCGGGGCTCACCGGCGTCGGCGGCGCTGGTCTGGCCGACCACGTCGAAGGTGCCCTCGACGCTCCAGTAGTCGGCGGCCCGGAAGCGCATCCGGGCGCGCTCCCGCTCGACGACGATGCGGGTGGCGACCGACTGCACCCGGCCGGCGGAGAGCTTGGGGAGGACCTTCTTCCACAGCACCGGGCTGACCTCGTAGCCGTAGAGCCGGTCGAGGATGCGGCGGGTCTCCTGGGCGTCGACCAGCGCGGTGTCCAGCTCGCGCGGGCTGGCGACGGCCCGGGCGATCGCCTCGCGGGTGATCTCGTGGAAGACCATCCGGCGCACCGGCACGGCCGGCTTCAGCGTGTCGATCAGGTGCCAGGCGATGGCCTCGCCCTCGCGGTCCTCATCGGTGGCGAGGTAGATCTCGCTGGCTTCCTTCACCAGCTGCTTCAGCCGGGCGACCTGCTGGCGGCGGTCCGGGCTGACCACGTAGAGCGGCTCGAAGCCGTGGTCCACGTCGACCCCGAGCCGGGCCCAGGACTCCCCCTTGTGCGCCGCCGGGACGTCGGCGGCATTGCGCGGCAGGTCGCGGATGTGCCCGATGCTCGCCTCGACGACGTAGTCGCTGCCCAGGTAGCCGGCGATCGTCTTCGCCTTGGCCGGGGACTCCACGATCACCAGTGGCTTGCCCCCGGCCGCGGCCGTGCGCTTGCGCGGTGCGCGGTTGCCGGTGCTGGTGGCTGACGTGGTCTTGGTGGGCGGCACGGTGCTCCTGTCGGGGGTGCTGACGCGGGCGCCGGGAGGACCCGGACCCACACGGGCACAGCGCGAGCTGCACCCGTTCGGCGAGGCCACGGTAGGCCACGCCGGCGGGAGGAGTCCGGGCGGCGAGGAGATCCGGGCGCGCCGTTCCCCCTCCAACGGTCTGCCGACGGGCGTGTTCCCGCAGTGCCGACCTGCCCGGCCGCCTGCTCATCCGGGCACCCGGATCCCGGCCACGACCTCGCCGACGGCGGCCAGCGTCGGGCGGTCGGGGTCGAGGTAGTCGGTGTGGCCCTCGGTCAGCTCGGTCGGCAGCGGGGAGTCGCCGAAGGACGGGTCGGACGGGGTGTCCCCGAACCACTGCAGCCAGGACACCGGGTCGGCCGCCGACCAGGCGCCGTACACCTCACCGGCCTCGAGGTCCTCGGCCTCCCCACCGGCCAACCCCGGACTGCCCAGCAGCACGACCGCGTCGGCGGCGAGCCGCCCCGGGGCCCGGGCGGCCTGGCCGGTCACCACGGTCCCGTAGCTGTGCGCGACCACGGTGGTGCGCGGCGGGGGGACCACCCCGCCCGTCCCGCTCCTGCCCGTCCTGCCCGTCCCGCCGGGGACGGCGCGGGCGGCGGCGAGACCGTCCAGCGCCCGGTCGAGGGCCGGGCCGCCGCGCCGGGCGGCCGTGGGCAGCGCCATCGTGCCCAGGCCCGGCGTGCGGTAGCCCAGCCAGGCCACGGTCGCGACTGCCAGCCCCGGCGCGGCTGCCGCAGCGGCCGACCCGACGGTGGCCGCGTCCTCGAGGAGAGCGGGCAGGTCGTCCGCCGGCGTCGTGTTGATCCCGGGGACCAGCACCCCCACCGCCGCCGCGGTGTCCAGGTCGCCCAGGGACACCGCGACCAGGTCCGCGGCCGGGTCGAACTGCACCAGCTGGGCGGTGGCACCGGCGCGGTCCAGCGCGGTGAGCCGACCGGACAGCACCTCGGCCGTCCGGCGCTGCCCGCCGGCGGGCAGCGATGTCAGGGCGGCCGCCAGCAGGTCCCGGTTCGCACGGTCGCGGGCCCAGGCAGGCAGCCCGTCGAGCGCACCGACCGCGGCGGGCCGCGCTGCGATCTCGGCCAGCTGCTCGGCGGCCGAGAGCCCCGCCCACCAGGCGGCCACGCGCCGCGGGCCCGCGTCCGGCGGTGCCGGCAGCGGCCGCGCGGCCGGCAGCCGGACGACCAGGTCGGCGAACCCGACGACGCCGGGCCCCGCAGCCGCCGACCCGGCCAGCGGCTGCCGGGCCGCGCGGGCGCAGGCCAGCGCCCGGGCCGCGGCGAGCAGCGCCTCGTCCGCCCGCGCCGCGGCGAGCCTGCCGGTCTCCCGGTCCGCCAGCACCTCGGCCAGCTGGTCGGCGGCCATCGCCGCGCTCGGCGACGGCAGGCCGACCGGCGAGCCGGTCCCGTCCAGCGAGATCCGCCCGGCCTCCGCCGTCGCGAGTGCTCCGGCGGCCCACTCCTGCGCCTCCGCCGCCGCGGCGGTCAGGCCCTGCAGGTCGGTGAGCGACTCCCCCAGCGCGCCGGACACCCCGGACGCCACCGTGGACAGCTCCACGACCGCGGCCGCAGCCGCCGTGCCGGCCGGCCCCGACCAGCACTCCGCCCGGCCGAGCCGGCGGCCGAGCGCGTCCAGCCGGGTGCGCCAGGGCAGCAGCCGGTCGGCCACCTGGTCCAGCCGCCCGACGCCCCCGCGCAGCTCCGCGACGTCCCAGCCGGCCACCTGCTGCAGCGTCGCCGGCCCGCTCACCGGGGCACCGCCGGCATGCCGGGCCGTGCCGGGGCGATCCGGCCGGCCAGCTGGAGGTCCGCGGTCCGGTAGGCGGCCAGCGCCGCGTCGAGGGTGGCGGCCACGGCCAGCGTGCGGGCGGCCAGCGCGCCGAGCGCCGCGGCCCACTCGGCGCCGGCGAGGGCGGCCTCCTCCCCGACCGGGCCCGCCAGCGACCTGGCCAGTGCCTGCCCGGACGCCGCGGTGAGCTGCTGTTCCCCGCCGAGCTCGAGCCCCAGCGCCCGCAGCTCCGCCAGCAGCCCGCCCAGCACGTCGAGCTGGACGGAGATCAGGTGGGACACGGCGCCTCCCGGTGCACGGGCCCCGACGGGACCGACACCACGACGCTAGGAAGCCGGCGGCCCGGCCCGTGAACCGTCGTCCACACCCGGTGGCACGATCCACAACCAGGGCGCGAGGACCGCCGCGGGGGGCGGGGCCGTGGTCAGGTCGCGCTCGTCGTCAGCGCGTCCGCCGGGGTGTCGCTCTCCCCGCCGACCACGACGGACCGGCGCTTGCTGATGACGACGGCCACCACGATGACCGCCGTTGCGGCGAGCGCGATGAGCACCCGCAGCGTGGTGTTCTGGTCCTCGCCCACCGTCATCCCCACGACCGCCGGCGCGATCAGCAGGGCCACCAGGTTCATCACCTTGATCAGCGGGTTGATCGCCGGGCCGGCGGTGTCCTTGAACGGGTCGCCGACGGTGTCGCCGATGACGGTGGCGGCGTGCGCCTCGCTGCCCTTCCCGCCGTAGGCACCGTCCTCCACCATCTTCTTGGCGTTGTCCCAGGCACCGCCGGAGTTGGACAGGAAGACGGCCATCAGCGTGCCGGTCGCGATCGCGCCGACCAGGTAGGCGGCCAGCGGCCCGAAGCCGAGCCCGAAGCCGATGGCCACCGGTGCTAGCACGGCCAGCAGGCCAGGGGTGGCCAGCTCACGCAGCGAGTCCTTGGTGCAGATGTCGACGACGGCGCCGTAGTCCGGCCGCTCGCTGTAGTCCATGATCCCGGGCCGGGTGCGGAACTGCTCGCGCACCTCGAACACCACCCGGCCGGCTGCCCGGGAGACGGCGCTGATGGCCAGGCCGGAGAAGAAGAACACGACCGCCGCGCCGATGACGGCGCCGACGACGTTGTTCGGGGACACCAGGGTGAAGGCGTCGCCGAGGCGGGCACCGGCGTCGTCGAGGGCCTCGCCGATGAGGGCGTTGTAGGACCCGAAGAGGGCGGTGGCGGCCAGGACGGCGGTGGCGATCGCGATGCCCTTGGTGATCGCCTTGGTCGTGTTGCCGACCGCGTCGAGGTCGGTGAGCACCTGGGCGCCCTCCTCGTCGATCTCCCCCGACATCTCGGCGATGCCCTGCGCGTTGTCGCTCACCGGACCGAAGGTGTCCATGGAGACGATCACGCCGGCGGTGGTGAGCAGCCCGCAGCCGGCCAGCGCGACGGCGTAGAGCGCGGCCGCGCCGCCGATGAGGAAGGCCCCGTAGACGGCGGCACCGATGAGCAGCGCCGCGTAGACCGCGGACTCCAGTCCCAGCGAGATGCCGGAGAGGATGACCGTGGCCGGCCCGGTCAGCGAGCTGCGGCCGACGTCCTTGACCGGGCGCCGTGACGTCTCGGTGAAGTAGCCGGTCAGCTGCTGGATGGTGGCGGCCAGCACGATGCCGATGAGCACGGAGACCAGGCCGAGGACCTGCGGGCTGACCGCGACGTCCAGGCCGTCGGAGATCGAGGGCAGCACGGTGAAGGACGCGGCGGCCACGAGGACCAGGGCGACCACGGCGGAGGTGAAGAACCCGCGGTTGATCGGCGCCATCCAGGAGTTGTCGCCGGCGGTCGGGTTGCTGGCCAGGATGCCGACGATCGAGGCGATGATCCCGATCGCCGCCACGACCAGCGGGAAGACCATGCCCACGGCGCCGAAGAAGACCTGCCCGAGGATCAGTGCCGCGACCAGGGTGACGGCGTAGGACTCGAAGAGGTCGGCGGCCATGCCCGCGCAGTCGCCCACGTTGTCGCCCACGTTGTCGGCGATGGTCGCGGCGTTGCGGGGGTCGTCCTCGGGGATGCCGGCCTCCACCTTGCCGACCAGGTCCGCTCCGACGTCGGCGGCCTTGGTGAAGATGCCGCCGCCCACGCGCATGAACATCGCGAGCAGCGCACCGCCGAAGCCGAAGCCCTCCAGCACGATCGGGCCGGTGTCCCGGAACAGCAGCAGGGCCAGGGAGGCGCCGAACAACCCCAGGCCCACGGTGATCATCCCGCAGACCCCACCGGTGCGGAACGCGATCCGGAAGGCCGGCCGGTGGCCACCGGCGGCCGCTGCGGCGGCCACCCGCACGTTGCCCCGGGTCGCCAGGGTCATCCCGATGAAGCCGACGGACGCCGAGAAGGTGGCGCCCACCAGGAAGAAGACCGCCCGGCCGATCCGGGTGCCCACTCCTCCGTCGGAGACCGGGAGCAGCAGCAGCAGGATGAACACGATGATGGCGAAGACGCCCAGCGTGCGGAACTGCCGTCGCAGGAACGCGCCCGCTCCCTCCTGGATCGCCTTGGCGATCTCCTGCATCTTCGGCGTCCCCTGGTCGGCGGCCATGACGGCCCGTGACAGGTAGAAGGCGAAGCCCAGGGCGGCGAGGGAGATGACGAGGACGACCGCCACGAGGGTCAGGTCGCCTCCGGACAGTTCGGTGTCGGGCATGTGTTCCTCCGCAGCGAGGTGGGGGCGCGCATCGGCCCGGCGCCCCCACCTCAGCTCGGGGAGGGCCCGGCGTGGCACGCACTGTGCCGCAGGAACAGCGTCAAGACCAGACCTGTTGGTGATCCAGTTCACACCCAGCGTCAGCTGCGCCCACCGCCCTCACGCAGGGTTGCGCGACGGTGTGACAGTGGAGTCGTGACGTCCCTGCGCTCCGTCGGGCAGCCGGCCGACGGACCCGAGCCCGCCGTCGCCGCGCTCCCCGGCGCGGAGCTGCTCGCTGCCCTGCTGGCGGGCACGGAGCCCGAGGACGACCCGGTCACCCACGTCCACCGGCTGCCGGTCCGGCCCAGCCGGAACGCCCCGTGGCCGGCGTGGGTCGGCGAGCCGCTGCGCACCCGGCTGGCCGAGCGCGGCGTGCGGGAGCCCTTCGTGCACCAGGTGGCCGCCGCCGAGCTGGCCCGGGCCGGCGCACACGTCGTCGTCGCCACCGGCACCGCCTCGGGGAAGTCGCTGGCCTACCAGCTGCCGGCGCTGACCGCGCTGGCCGAGGACCCGCGGGCGTGCGTGCTGTACCTGGCCCCCACCAAGGCCCTCGCCCGCGACCAGCTGGCCTCCGTCGAGGCCCTGGCCGACGCCTCGGTGCGCCCGGCCGCCTACGACGGGGACACCCCGATGGAGGAGCGGGACTGGGTCCGCCGGCACTCGCGCTGGATCGTCACCAACCCCGACATGCTGCACCGCGGGATCCTCCCCGCCCACCAGAAGTGGTCCAGCACGCTGCGCCGGGTGGCCTACGTGGTGATCGACGAGTGCCACGCCTACCGGGGCGTCTTCGGCTCCCACGTCGGGCACGTGCTGCGCCGGCTGCGGCGGATCTGCCGCCGTTACGGCGCCGAACCGGTGTTCGTGCTGGCCTCGGCGACCGTGGCGGACCCGGCCGCGGCCGCCAGCCGGCTGGTCGGGGCCCCGGTGACCGCCGTGACCGACGACGGGTCGCCGCGGCCGGGAGCCACCTTCGCCCTGTGGGAGCCGCCGCTGACGGAGCAGACCGGCGAGCACGGCGCCCCGCTGCGGCGCTCGGCCGCCGCGGACGCCGCCGGTCTGCTGGCCGACCTGGTCGAGCAGAACGCCCGCACCCTGGCCTTCGTCCGGTCCCGCCGCGGCGCGGAGTCGGTGGCCGAGCAGGCCCGCGCGGTGCTGCGCTCGCGGGGGCGGGCGGACCTGGTGGCGCGGGTCGACTCCTACCGCGGCGGCTACCTGCCCGAGGAGCGCCGGGAGCTGGAGCGGTCGCTGTCCACCGGCGCGCTGCTGGGCGTGGCCACCACCAACGCCCTGGAGCTGGGCATCGACATCGCCGGCCTGGACGCCGTGGTGCTCGCCGGCTACCCCGGCACGCTGGCCTCGATGTGGCAGCAGGCCGGCCGGGCCGGCCGGGCGCAGAACGAGTCCCTGGTGGTGTTCGTCGCCCGCGACGACCCGCTGGACCACTACCTGGCCCACCACCCGCAGGCGGTGTTCGGCCGGCCCGTCGAGGCGACGGTGACCGACCCGGCGAACCCCTACGTGCTCGGCCCCCAGCTGTGCTGCGCGGCCGCCGAGCTGCCGCTGCGCCGTGAGGACCTCGCCGACTTCGGCGGCGACGTGGCCGAGGCCCAGCTGACCGAGCTCGTGGCGGACGGGTTGCTCCGCGCCCGCCCCACCGGCTGGTACTGGGCGGGCCGGGGCCGGCCGGACGTCGACATCCGGGGCAGCGGCACCGCTCCGGTGTCGATCATCGAGGGCGCGACCGGGCGCCTGCTCGGCACGGTGGACGGCGATGCCTCCCATGCCACCGTGCACACCGGGGCGCTCTACGTGCACCGCGGCGAGACCTACGTCGTCGACGAGCTCGACGTCGAGGACGCCTGCGCCGTCGTGCACCCGGAGAGCCCGGAGTGGACGACGGTCGCCCGCGACGTCGTGGACCTGTCGATCGTGTCGACCGACCGCACCCGGCGGCTCGGGGCGGTCACCGCGCACACCGGCGTCGTCGACGTCACCAACCAGGTCGTGGCCTACCAGCGCCGGCGGATCGGCACCGGCGAGGTGCTGGCGGAGTTCCCGCTCGACCTCCCCGCCCGGCAGCTGCGCACCCGGGCGGTGTGGCTGACGTTCAGCGACCGGGCCGTCAAACGGGCCGACGTGGACGAGACCGCGCTGCCCGGCTCGCTGCACGCCGCGGAGCACGCGTCGATCGGGATCCTGCCGCTGCTGGCCACCTGCGACCGCTGGGACCTCGGCGGCGTCTCCACGGCCCTGCACCCGGACACCGGCGCGGCGACGATCGTGGTCTACGACGGCCATCCCGGCGGCGCCGGCTTCGCCGAGCGCGGGTACGCGGTGCTGCGCGACTGGCTGCAGGCGACCCGGGCCACGGTGGCCAGTTGCGAGTGCGAGTCCGGCTGCCCGTCGTGTGTGCAGTCGCCCAAGTGCGGCAACGGCAACGACCCGCTGGACAAGGCC
Organism: Geodermatophilaceae bacterium URHA0031; assembly: GCA_000620205.1. Lineage (GTDB taxonomy): Bacteria > Actinomycetota > Actinomycetes > Mycobacteriales > Geodermatophilaceae > Modestobacter. The sequence goes on from JHVP01000008.1 coordinate 21,445, forward strand.
GGCGCGGTGCGGGTGCTCGACGTCGTCCTGGACGAGCTCACCACCGCTCCCGACCTGACGCCGGAGCAGGCGGAGCTGACCCGCCGGCCGGCCCCGCGGCCGGGCCTGTTCGGCACCAGCGGCCCGGCGGCCGAGGTGGCCCCGGCGACCGACGAGGTGCCACCCGAGCCCGACCGCGACCCCGACGACCTGGTCTTCTGACGGCGCTGCGGTCGGGCCGGCACCGGGCGGCGCCGGCCCCGCACGGGCCCGGGCACGCGCGTCCAGGACTCCGAGCGGGCCCAGCCGGACCGGGACGTGCACCCGCAGCTCCACCACCGCCGCCGCGCTGACCGCGCACGAGTCGACGGTGGCACCGTTGGCCGCGGCCACCTCGGAGGCGGCCGCGCACGGGTCGGCGTCGCCCTGGACCGCCCGGCCCGCCGCTGCCAGCGCGGCCAGGTCCGCGGCCGCGCCCGCCCGGTGCCGGCCGACCACCGCGGCGCCGACCAGCAGCACCGCTGCGCCCACCACCGCGAGGACCGCGGACAGCGCGACGGTCCACACGGTGGCCGAGCCCCGCTCGGCGGCCCGAACCGACGACGTCACGGGACCCCACCCCCAGCCCCGGCTGGGTCCACCGCCGGGTCCACCGCCGGGTCCACCGCCGGCTCCCGCAGGGCGGTGGCCGTGGCCGAGACCTCGACGTGCCAGGGCAGCGGCCCCAGCGGTGAGACCGTCGCCGAGACGGTCACCGTGACCGTCTCGCCGTCGCCGCCGAACGCGGTGACCGCGCCCCGGGGAGCAGCGTCGGCGGCGACCGCAGCCACGACCGCGCCGGGCTCGCCGCGCGACGCCGCTCGGGTCGCCTCCCGGGCGGCGTCCACGCAGCGCAGCTGGGCCCCGACGACCACGACCGCGGCGACCGCTCCGGCCAGGACGAACACCAGCACCGGCAGCACGACGGCCGTCTCGGCGGTCACCATCCCGGCCTCGGGCCGACCGGCGGGGCGGCGGGTACGCACGACGGCTCAGGAGAGCGTGGCCAGGGCGGACTGCACCAGGTCACCGAGCGCGGTCACCACCGAGCCGCCGGTGACCACCTGGTAGAGCACGGCGGCGAAGGCGCAGGCCGCCACGGTGCCCACGGCGTACTCGGCGGTGCTCATGCCCTCCTCACCCGTCCGGACCTGCGCCAGCCGGCGGGCCAGCGCGGTCCGCCCCTGCGCTGCCGACTCCTGCTGCGACCCGATCGCCATGTCCCCACCTCCACCGGGCCGCCAGCCGGCCCGTCACCAGCGAGCCTCCGGTGCGGCGGACCGGCGGCCCAGCTCCGGAGCCGGGTTGTGGAGGGCGCCCCGCGTTGTGGACGACGGCGCCCGCACGCGGTCGAGGCGTGCACGGGACGGCGCCGTGGCTCAGCCGAAGACGTCCGTGGCGATGCCGAGCACCAGCGGGACGACGCCCAGGCAGAGGAACGCGGGGAGGAAGCACAGCCCCAGCGGGGCGAGCACCCACACCCCTGCCCGGCGCACCGCCGCCTCGGTCTCGCTGCGGGCGGCGCTGCGCAGGTCGGCGGCCAGCCGCTGCAGCGCCGGGACGACCGCCGACCCGGACTCCCCCGCGCGCACCAGCGTCCGGCCCAGCACGTCCAGCGGCGGCGGCGATCCCGACCACGCGCGCCGCGGCGCGGCCCCCAGCCGGTACAGGGCACCGACCTCGGCCAGCCGCTCCCCCAGCGGCCCGGACACCGCGTCGCCGACCGCGGCCAGCGCCGAGCCGACCGGGGTGCCGGCGGTCAGGCAGACGGCGAGCAGGTCGCACGCCACCGGCAGGTCGCGGGCCAGCCGGGTGCCGGCGTCCGATGGCGCGCCCGACCGCCTCAGCAGCCGCTCCAACCCCGCTCCGGCGCAGACGCCGGCGAGTGCGGCGCCCACGCCCCCGCCGAGGAGCAGGAACACCGCGGCCGCGGCAGCGCCCGCCTCCACCCAGCGGCGGCCGGTACCCGGCGGCCCGTCCGGTGCCTGCGGTCGCCACCGCCTCCGGTGGACCGGCGCGGGCAGCACCGCCCGCAGCCGCTCCCGGCGGGTCGCCCCCGGCGGCACCCAGACGAGCAACGCCGCCGCCAGCGCGGCCGCCGCGGCCGCGCTCACCGGCGGACGGCGCGGCGCACCAGCCGGGCCGACCACGTCGTCCCGGCCAACTCCAACGCCACCCCGAGCACGAGCAGCACCGTCCCGGAGCCGGTCGTGGTGAGCACCCGCCACGGGTCGGCCCCGACCCCGCTGCCCATCAGCAGGCCGAGCACCGGCAGCCCGGCCAGCACGGTCGCGCTCGCGCGCGGGCCGGCGACCGCAGAGCGCAGCTCCTGCTCCGCCTCCAGCCGGGCCCGCAGGTCGTCCTCGACGGCGCCCACCACACCGGCCAGCGAGCAGCCGGTGTGCGCGCTGAGCCGCACCGCCGCGGCGATCCGCAGCAGCGCCCGGGCGGGCTCGTCGCCGGCCCGGCCCGGCGGCGCCGCACCGAGCCGCAGCACCGGCCCGAGGACGGCGGCGGTGGCCGGGTCCGGGCAGCAGTCCAGCGCCGTCGCGGTCCCCTCGGCCAGCGGGCGGCCGGCCCGCAGCTCGGCGGCGAGCGCGCCCAACCCCTCGATCAGCGCGCGGCTGCGCCGCTCCGCAGCGGAGGCGACCGCCCGCCGCCGGAGCGCGTGCCCGGCCGATAGCCCGCAGGCCGCGGCCAGCGCGGCGACGACGGGCGTGGACAGCACCGCCCCTGTGGTGCCGGCCGCCAGCGCCGGGACCAGGGCGCCGGCCCGGCCGGCGACCAGGGCGGCGACGCCCGGCCGGGGCAGCGGGCCGCCGGGGCGCACCGCCAACCGGGTGGCGGGCCGGGCGGTGGGCCAGCCGAGCAGGGCCGCTGACAGGCAGAGCAGCGCCGGGGTCATCCCGGCACCGGGCACTGCAGCAGGGCGGCGAGCTCCTCGCGGGCGGGGCAGGCGCCGCCGTCGGCTCGCCACCCCGACGCCACCTCGATGAGCTCCGCTCGCCGGCGGACGACACCGAGCTCGGCGACGTGCCGTCCGGACGGCCCGCGGCGCAGGTGGACGATGACGGCGAGGGCGGCCGCCGCCTGGCTGTGCACCGCCGCCCGGCCCAGCCCGGCGGCCTCCCCCAGCGCCTCGAGCCGGGCCGGCAGGTCGGCCGCCCGGTTGACGTGCACGGTGCCGCACCCGCCGTCGTGACCGGTGTTGAGCGCGGCCAGCAGGTCGACGACCTCCGCGCCACGCACCTCACCGACCACCAGCCGGTCCGGCCGCATCCGTAGTGCCTGGCGGACCAGGTCGCGCAGGGTGACCGCTCCAGCGGCCTCCACGTTGGGCGGTCGGGTGAGCAGGCGGACCACGTGCGGGTGCGGCGGCGCGAGCTCGGGGGCGTCCTCGCACAGCACCACCCGCTCGCCGGGGTCGGCCAGCCCGAGCAGCGCGGACAGCACCGTGGTCTTGCCCGTGCCGGTGCCGCCGGTGACCAGGAACGCCAGCCGGGTCCGCACCACCGCCGTCAGCAGCTCGGCCGAGGCGCCGGAGAAGGCACCGCGGCCGGCGAGGTCGGTGAACGGGAGAGCCGCCCGGCGGAGCACCCGCAGCGACAGGCAGGTGCCCGACCCCGAGACCGGCGGGAGGACGGCGTGCAGCCGGGTGCCGTCGGGCAGCCCGGCGTCCACCCACGGCGCGGCGTCGTCCAGCCGTCGCCCGGCCGAGGCGGCCAGCCGCGCGGCGAGCCGGCGGACCGCCGCCTCGTCGGGGAACCGGACGTCGACCGGCTCGAGGCCGGCACCCCGGTCGATCCAGACGGCGTCCGGCCCGTTGACCAGCACGTCGGTCACCCCGGGCAGCCGCAACAGGGGTTCGAGCACCCCGGCGCCGGACAGCTCGTCGGTGGCGGCCCGCACGGCGGAGAGCACGCCGCGGTCGCCCAGCAGCCCACCGGCCTCCTCCCGCACCAGCGCGGCGACGGTGACCGCGGTGGGAGCGCCCGCTCCGCCGGCCAGCCGGGCGCGGACCCGCTCCACCAGCGGCGCCGCCGACTCGGTCATGCCGCGCGCCCGGGGAGCTGGGCGAGCAGCTGCCGGCTGAGCAGCCCGAACGGTGACCGAGCGGCCACCGACGGGGGTTCACCGCGCTCGCTCCGGGCCACCGCCGACCGGTCGGCGGCGAGCTCGGCGAACGCCGGGCGCCCCAGCAGGTCGGCGACCTCGGCGCGGGTCAGCCCGCCCGGCACCGGCCGGATGACCACCAGGGCCGACGCCCAGGGGCTGCGCTCGCCGGCCAGCAGGGCCCGGGCGGCCGCAGCGGCCCGCAGCCGGGCGGGCACGAGCAGCACGGCCAGGTCGGCCTCGGCGAGCACGCCGTCGGTGCCGGTACCGCGGACGGGCAGGTCGACGACGACACCGCAGCCGCTCTCCCGGGCGCCGGTGGCGACGGCCAGCAGCGCCTCGTCCGGCACCTCCTGCGGCTGGTCGCGGGATGCCGCGAGGACCGGGACGCCGCAGGCCTCGGGTAGCGCGGCGACCAGCGCGGGACCGGCCACCCGACCACTGATCCCGGCCAGCTCCGGCCAGCGCAGCCCCGGCACCCACTCGGCGCCCAGCAGCAGGTCCAGCCCGGCCGACCAGCCGTCCCCGTCGACGAGCAGGACGTCGGGACCGCGCGCCGCGCGCGCAGCCAGGGCGAGCGCCGTGGCCAGCGTGCTCGCCCCGGCGCCACCGCAGGCGCCGCCGACGGCGACCAGCCAGCCGGGGCGCACCGGCGCCCGGACGGCGGCGACGACCCGCTCGACCAGCCACGTCTCGTCCTGGGGCAGGACGACGACGCGCTCGGCACCGACCGCGACGGCAGCCGGCCAGACCTCGGCGTCCGGTGCGCTGCCGACCACGACGAGCACCCCCGGCCGACGCGGCAGGGCGCGCACCGGGGCGCTGGCCAGCGCGTCCGCCCCCACGAGCACCAGCGGGGCGTCCCGGTGGGCGCGCCGCAGGGCACCCCCGCCGGTGGTGAGCTCACCGGTCGTGCCGGCGGCGGCCAGCAGCCGGAGGAGCTCGTCGAGCAGGACGGGGTCGGCGCTCACGACGAGCGGGTGGGCGGCGGGAGGGGCGGCGGACGCGGCAGGCACGGGTCCAGCGCAGCGCGGTCCGGCAGCCGGGAACAGGGCCGGCTCGGATCTGTGGACGACCCGTCCGGGTGTGGACGGCGGTGCACACGACCACCAGGACCGCCGCTCCACTTACCGTGTGGAATGTGACCTGCGCCGCAGCGTTCTTCGACCTCGACAAGACGGTCATCGCGAAGTCCAGCACGCTGGCCTTCGGCCGACCGTTCTTCCAGGGTGGGCTGATCAACCGCCGCGCCGTCCTCAAGGGCGCCTACGCGCAGTTCGTGTTCTCCCTGGCCGGCGCGGACGCCGACCAGATGGAGCGGATGCGCAGCCAGATCACCGCCATGACGACGGGCTGGGACGTCGCGGTGGTGCACGACATCGTGCGGGAGACCCTGCACGAGATCGTCGACCCGCTCGTCTACGCCGAAGCCGCCGACCTGATCGAGGAGCACCGAGCGGCCGGCCGGGAGGTCGTCATCGTCTCCAGCAGCGGGGCCGAGATGGTCGGGCCGATCGGGGAGATGCTCGGCGTCGACCGGGTGGTCGCCACCCGGATGGTCACCGTCGAGGGCCGCTACACCGGCGAGATCGACTTCTACGCCTACGGGGCGAACAAGGCCGCGGCGATGCGCGAGGTCGCCGCCGAGGAGGGCTGGGACCTCGCGGACTGCTGGGCCTACAGCGACTCGGTCACCGACCTGCCGATGCTCGAGGCGGTCGGTCACCCGACGGCGGTCAACCCCGACCGTGGCCTGCGCAGGGCGGCCGCCGAGCGCGGCTGGCCGGTGCTGCAGTTCAGCCGGCCGGTGCGGCTGCGGTCCCGGTTCTCCGGTGGTCGCGCGCCCGCGGTGACCAGTGCGGCCGTCGGCGTCGGTGCCGCCGTGGCCGGGCTGGCCTGGTACGCCCGGCGTCGGGCACTCCGGGCCCTGCCCGCACTGCCCGACGTCGTGCCGCTGGCCTCCTCCCCCCACCGCCGGCGGCGGCACGGAGCCTGAGCTCAGCCGCGCAGCAGCGCCTCGCAGATCGCCAGGCCCTCGGTCGCGCCGAGCTCGGTGCCCCGGGCGCAGTGCACCAGCCAGCCCGCCACGCCGGCGGGCTCACCCGAGCGGTACCCGGCGAGCGCCTCCGCGTAGGCGCCCCGCCCCAGCTCGGCGAGGCCCACCTCGGGGACGGAGACCGCCTTCGGGTCCAGGCCGCGGGTGATGCCCACCAGCCGGCCGGCGGCCCGGGCGACCACGCCGTCTTGCGTGTCGAACGGCGCCAGCGCCGCGAGCTCGCCGTGCACGACCCCGGCGACGACCACCGCGGGGACGCTGGTCGCGCCGGTGATGACGCTGAACAGCCCGGCCAGCCGCGGCCCGGCGTTGCCCGAGGGCCGGCCGAGGTCGGCCGGGCCGGCGAGACCGGTGGCGGCCAGCACGTGCAGCCGGGCGAGGACCTGGCCCGGCGCGCGGTCCCAGGTCTCCACCATCGAGCCCAGCCCGCCCGACACCCGCAGCGCGCCCTGCACCACCGGGTCGTCGACCTCGCCGGCCCGGAGCGCCGCCAGGGGCAGGTCCACGCCCTCGAGCGCAGCAGAGGCCCGTGCACCGCGCAGCGCCGACTCCGCGCTGACCCCGGCGGACTCCCGGCGCAGCACCTTGTGGCCGAGCAGCCGGTCGACCGCCGTGCGGGCGGCCTCGGCGGCCTCGGGGACCCCGGGCAGGCTCATCAGGCCGGCCAGCGGGTCGGGGCCGGTCGAGCGGGGGGCGGGCCGGGAGACCCGGCCGGCGCCGGGGCGGAGCGGGATGGTCACGGCTGCGACGGTACGAGCCGGGCGGCACCGGACCACCGGCACCCCGCAGCCCATCCGCCGCATAGGCTCCCCCGACGATGGCCGCCTCGCTCACCCTGCTCCTCGTCCGGCACGGCCAGAGCGCGTGGAACGCCGCTGGCCTGATGCAGGGCCAGACACCGCACGTGCCGTTGACCGAGCTCGGCCAGCAGCAGGCCGCCCGGGCTGCTGCAGAGCTCGCCGCGCTCTCCCGGAACGGCACCGGACCGGGCGCGCTGCTGTCCAGCGACCTGCTCCGCGCGGTGCAGACGGCCGAGCGGTGCGCGGCGGCCACCGGGCTCACCGTCACGACCACGCCGGCGCTGCGCGAGCAGGGCTACGGCGTGCTCGAGGGCAGGCCGTCCCGCGAGCTCTGGGACGTCGTCGACTGGACCGATCCGCACTGGTCCGCCGAGGGCGGGGAGAGCCTGGCCCAGCTGCACGGCCGGGTCGCCGGGTTGTTCGACCAGCTGCTGGCCGACCCCCCTGCCCCGGTGCTCGCCCTGGTGACGCACGGCGACACCATCCGGGCGGCCCAGGCGGTGGCGGCCGGGCTGGGCCCGGACCAGCTGCCCGCGATCACGCCGCACAACGGGTCGGTCACCCGGCTGGAGCTGGTGGCGCGGGACAACCCGGGAGCCCAGTCATGAGCAAGGTCCTGGTCCTGGGCGGCGCACGGTCGGGGAAGTCCGCCCATGCCGAGCAGCTGCTCGACAGCGAGCTCGAGGTCACCTACCTGGCCACCTCCCGCCGGGACGACGCCGACGCCGAGTGGACCGACCGGATCGCCGCCCACCGGTCACGTCGCCCCGTCAGCTGGACGACGGTGGAGAGCACCGCGCCCTCGGAGCTCGTGCGGGGCGGTGCCGTGCTGGTCGACAGCATCACCACCTGGGTGGCCGCGCTGATGGACGAGACCGGGGTCTGGGACGCGCTCGACCCCGGTGGTGCCCACGCCGCCGACCGGTCCGGCGACGGCCGGGCCGCGTTGGACCGGCTCGCCCGGCGCTGCGACGCGCTGGTCGACAACTGGGTGATGACGCCCGCGCACGTGGTGGCCGTCAGCGACGAGGTCGGCCTGGGCGTGGTCCCCGAGACCCGCGCCGGCCGGCTGTTCCGGGACACCCTCGGGTCGGTCAACCAGCGGCTGGCCGCCACCGCCGACCAGGTGTGGTTCGTCGTCGCCGGCCTCCCCCAGCGCCTCCGGTGACCCGCCGGCCTTGGTCCGGTCCCGCAGAGGCCTTCGCCGTGCTGAGCATCGCCCGGGTGCCGGCGGCGTCGTCGGCGCGCGGTGTGCTGCCCTGGGCGCCGCTGGTCGGGCTGGTCCTCGGCGCGCTGGCCACCGCGGTGGGGTGGCTCGGCGACCGGTACGCCGACCCCCTGGTCGGTGCCGTCCTCGCGGTGGTCGTGCTCGCCGCGCTCACCCGCGGCCTGCACCTGGACGGCCTGGCCGACACCGCCGACGGCCTCGGCCCGCTGCGCGGCCGGGAGCGGGCCCTGCAGGTGATGCGGGCCGGTGACGTCGGCCCCTTCGGCGTGACCACGCTCGTGCTGACCCTGCTGCTGCAGGTCGCCTGCACGGCGCAGCTGCTGACCGTCGACGGGGGCTGGCTCGCCCTGCCCGCGGCGACGGTCGCGGCCCGGGTGGCGATGGCCGGCACCGGGCTGCCCGGCACCCCGATCGCGGCGGGCTCGACGCTGGGCGCCGCCGTCGCCGGCACCGTGTCCCGGGGGTGGCTGGCCGCCAGCGCCGTCCTGTCCCTGGCAGCCGTCGCCGCCGTCGTCCTCGCCACCGGGCACGGGTGGGGCCGGGCGCTGGCACTGATCGGTGCCACGGCGCTGGGGTGGCTCGCCGCCGCGGCCCTGCAGCACCGTGCCCGGGCCCGCCTCGGCGGGGTCAACGGCGACGTGATGGGCGCGATGGGCGAGGTGACCGCGACGGTCGCCCTGCTGGCTGCCGCCGTGCTGGTCCGCTGAGTCAGCGCTTCCCGGTGCGCGAGCCGAACAGCTTGCCCAGCCCACCGGAGGGCTTGGCAGCGGCCTTGCCGCGTCCCGCGCCCGCCTTCCCGCGCGTGCCGAAGCCCCGGAACGTGCGCCCGCTCCAGCTCTGCCCACCCGTGCCCGAGCGGCCGGTCCCGGCCTGACCGCGGGACCCGAAGCCCCGGAACGATCGCCCGGTCCTGCCCCGGTCGGTGTCCCGGCCGCCCCGTCCGCCACCCATGCCCTTGCCGGTGGTGCTGCGGCTCCCCGGGGTGCCCACCCCGGTGGTGCGTCCTCCGGCGGCGCGGCCTCCGGTGCTGCGCGCGCCGGTGCTCGTCGCCGAGCCGGTCAGCCTGCTGAGGATGCCCATCCCGTCACCGTCCTCCCCGTCGCGACCGGCTGCGCGCCCGACGACCCCAGGGCCCGCGAGCACGGCGTGCCGTCGCCCTCAGCCACCGGCGACGGACTGGACCACCATCACCTCGGCGTCGGCGGGCACCGGCGTGGCCAGCCCGGCGAGCCGCCGGACCTCCTCGCCGTCGACGTAGACGTTGACGTGCCGGCGCAGCGCCCCGGTCTCGTCGCGGACCCGGCGGCCGAACACCGGGTGCTCGGCGGCGAGCACGTCCAGGAGGGTGCCGACGGTCGTCGGTGCCGGCACGTCCAGCGCCATCGACGTCCGGCCGCCGGTGCACTCGGCCAGCAGCCTCGGGAGCAGCACCTGCACCGTCACGGCAGCACCGCTGCCCGCACGCAGAGCACGTCGGGCAGGTGGGACGCGACGGTGCTGAAGGACTCCCCTTCGTCGGCGCTGGCGTAGACCTCCCCACCGCGGGTGCCGACGTACACGCCGACCGGGTCACCGGCGTCGACGCAGGCCGCGTCGCGCAGCACCGCGTTGTACTCGTGCGCCGGCAGCCCGTCGGTCAGCCGGCGCCAACTCGACCCGGCGTCGTCGCTGCGGTGCACCGCGAGCTCACCGCCGGGCGGGATCCGCTCGCCGTCGGCGACCAGCGGCACCACCCAGACCGTCCCGGCCCGGCGCGGGTGCGCGAGCATCACGAAGCCGAAGTCCGAGGGCAGCCCGTCGGCGATCGAGGTCCACGAGTCGCCGTCGTCGTCGGAGCGGTACACGCCGTGGTGGTTCTGCGCGTACAGCCGCCGCGGGTCGACGGCGTCCCGGGCGATCTTGTGCACGCACTGCCCGAACTCCGGCGCCGGCCCGGGCATGAAGTAGGCACCGATCCCGGAGTTGCGCGGCTGCCAGGAACCCCCGCCGTCCGTCGTCCGGTAGACCCCGCCGGTGCTCATCGCGACGTGCACCGTGCCGTCGGGCCCCGGGACGACGGAGTGCGCCGCCGCCCCGCCGTAGCCCGCGCCCCACTCCGGCCGGTGCGGGTGGTCCCACAGCCCCTGGCACAGCGCGAAGGAGTTCCCGCCGTCGTCCGAGCGCCACACCGAGATCGGCTCGCAGCCGGCCCAGACGACGCCCGGCCGGTCGGCGGAGTCCGGGTGCAGCTGCCAGACGCGCTCCACCGCTGCGCCGGTGTCGGCCGGGAACCGGATGGCGCCGTGCTCGGGCTCGTCCCAGGTGACGCCGAGGTCGTCGGAGTGCACCACCGTCGGCCCGAAGTGCTCCGAGCGGACGCCGACCATCAGCCGGGTGCGCCCACCGCGGGTGTCGATGCCGATGCTCGGCACCTCGGTCATCAGGAAGTGCGGCGAGGACAGCGACCAGCTGCGCCGGTCCTCACTCGTCGCGAACCACAGCCCCTTGCGCGTGCCGATCGCCAGCAGAGTCGTCGCCATACGAGCAGAGACCGTCGACGGCATCGGATCTCATCGGCCCCGTTCAGGGCCCGCACCGAGCTAGCGAGGCGTGGGGGGAACGGGGTCCTTCTGCTGCGCGGGGGTGTCGCCGCCCTCCAGGTCGCCCTCGGTGTCCAGGTAGGCCTGCTGCAGCTCGGCGAGCAGCGCGGGGTCGGGCTCGGCCCACATCTGCCGGTCGACGGCCTCGAGCAGTCGCTCGGCGATGCCGTGCAGCGCCCAGGGGTTCGACTTCTCCATGAACTCCCGGTTCTCCGGGTCGAGCACGTAGGTCTGCGCGAGCTTCTCGTACATCCAGTCGGCGACCACGCCGGTCGTGGCGTCGTAGCCGAACAGGTAGTCGACGGTCGCGGCGAGCTCGAAGGCCCCCTTGTAGCCGTGCCGGCGCATGGCGGCCAACCACTTGGGGTTGACCACCCGGGCGCGGAACACCCGGGAGGTCTCCTCGACCAGCGACCGGGTCCTGACCTGCTCGGGCCGGGTCGAGTCGCCGATGTAGGCCTCCGGTGAGGAGCCGGTCAGCGCCCGGACGGTGGCGACCATCCCGCCGTGGTACTGGAAGTAGTCGTCGGAGTCGGCGATGTCGTGCTCGCGGGTGTCGACGTTCTTGGCGGCCACGGCGATCCGCTTGTAGGCGGCCTCCATGTCCGGCCGGGCGTTCACGCCCTCCAGGTCGCGGCCGTAGGCGTAGCCGCCCCACACCGCGTAGACCTCGGCCAGGTCGGCGTCCCCGCGCCAGTCCCGGGAGTCGATGAGCGACAGCAGCCCGGCCCCGTAGGCGCCCGGCTTGGAGCCGAACACCCTGGTGGTGGCCCGCCGCCGGTCGCCGTGGGTGGCGACGTCGGCCTCCACGTGGTCGCGCACGTAGTTCTGCTCCGGGGCCTCGGCGAGCCCGGCCACCAGGGTCACCGCGTCGTCCAGCATGGTGACCACGTGTGGGAAGGCGTCCCGGAAGAAGCCCGAGATGCGCACCGTGACGTCGATCCGCGGCCGGCCCAGCTCGTCGGTCGGGATCGGCTCCAGCCCGGTGACCCGCCGGGAGGCGTCGTCCCAGACCGGCCGGACGCCCAGCAGCGCCAGCACCTCGGCCACGTCGTCGCCCGACGTCCGCATCGCCGACGTGCCCCACACCGACAGCCCGACCGAGCGCGGGAACTGCCCGTCGTGGTCGGCCCGGTAGCGCTCGACCAGCGACTCGGCCATCGCCGCCCCGGTCTCCCAGGCCAGCCGCGAGGGGATCGCCCGTGGGTCGACGGAGTAGAAGTTCCGGCCGGTCGGCAGCACGTTCACCAGCCCGCGCAGCGGTGAGCCCGAAGGCCCGGCCGGCACGTAGCCGCCCTCGAGGGCGTGCAGCGTCATGTCCAGCTCGTCGGTGGTGCGCTCCAGCCGCGGCACCACCTCGTCGACGGCGAACCGCAGCACGGCCTCGACCTCGTCGGAGGGCCCGCCGAGCACCTCGCGCACCACGGCGGGGACCGCGTCGAGCGTCCAGCCGGCGGCCTCCATGCCCTCGACGAGGGCGAGTGCCTGCGCCTCGATCCGGTCGGTCTCGTGCAGGCCGGCGCTGCCGTCCTCGGTCAGCCCGAGCGCCTCGCGCAGGCCGGGCAGCGCCACCGAGCCGCCCCAGATCTGCCGGGCCCGCAGCATCGCCAGGACCAGGTCGACCCGGTTCTGCCCGGCCGGCGGGGCGCCCAGCACGTGCAGCCCGTCGCGGATCTGCGAGTCCTTGATCTCGCACAGCCAGCCGTCGACGTGCAGGATCATCTCGTCGAAGTGGTCGTCCTCGGGCCGCTCGGCCAACCCCAGGTCGTGGTCGAGCTTGGCGGCCTGCAGCAGCGTCCAGATCTGCTGCCGGACGGCGGGCAGCTTGCCGGGGTCCATCGCGGCGATGTTGGCGTGCTCGTCGAGCAACTGCTCCAGCCGGGCGATGTCGCCGTAGGAGTCGGCGCGGGCCATCGGAGGCACCATGTGGTCGACCAACGTGGCGTGCGCGCGGCGCTTGGCCTGGGTGCCCTCGCCGGGGTCGTTGACCAGGAACGGGTAGACCAGCGGCAGGTCGCCGATCGCCGCGTCCGGCCCGCACGCCGCCGACATCCCGACCGTCTTGCCGGGCAGCCACTCGAGGTTGCCGTGCTTGCCGACGTGCACCATCGCGTGCGCGCCGAAGACCGACCGCAGCCACCAGTAGGCGGCCAGGTAGTGGTGGGAGGGCGGCAGGTCGGGGTCGTGGTAGATCGCGATCGGGTTCTCCCCGAAGCCGCGCGGCGGCTGGACCATCACCACGACGTTGCCGGCCCGCAGCGCCGCGAACACGATGTCCCCGCCGTCGACGAACAGCGAGCCCGGTGCCTCGCCCCAGTGCTCGGTCATCGCCGCGCGCAGCTCCGCGGGCAGGGTGTCGAAGAAGCGCTGGTACTCCGCCGCCGGGATGCGCACCGGGTTGCCGGACAGCTGCTCCTCGGTGAGCCAGTTCTCGTCCTGCCCGCCGGCCGCGATGAGGGCGTGCACCAGGGCGTCGCCGTCCAGGTCGGCGACGCCGGGCAGCGCCTCGGGGCCGTCGAAGGGGCCGATGTCGTAGCCCTGGCCCTGCATCGCGGCCAGCAGCCGGACGACCGACGCCGGGGTGTCCAGCCCGACCGCGTTGCCGATCCGGGCGTGCTTGGTCGGGTAGGCGCTCAGCATGACCACGATCCGGCGTTCGCCGGGCGGGGTGTGCCGGAGGCGGGCGTGCGCGACGGCCGTCCCGGCGACCCGGGCGGCCCGCTCGGGGTCGGCGACGTAGGAGGTCAGGCCGTCGGCGTCGGTCTCCTTGAAGCTGAACGGCACGCTGATCAGCCGGCCGTCGAACTCGGGGATGGCGACCTGGTTGCCGACGTCGAGCGGGGACAGCCCGTCGTCGCTGGCCGCCCAGTCGGCGCGGCTCGACGTCAGGCACAGCCCCTGGACCACGGGGACGTCGAGCGCCGCCAGCTCACCGACGTCCCACGCGCCGTCGTCCCCGCCGGCCTGGGCGGTCGCCGGCTTCGAGCCACCGGCGGCGAGCACGGTGACGACGAGGGCGTCGGCGGTGCGCAGCACCTCGACCAGGCCCGGCTCGACCGTCCGCAGCGAGGCGGTGAACACCGGCAGCGCGCGGCCGCCGGCGTCCTCGATGGCGCTGCACAGCGCCTCGACGAAGCCGGTGTTCCCGGACAGGTGGTGCGCCCGGTAGTACAGGACGGCGACGGTCGGGCCGGTGCCGGTGGAGTCGCGGTCGAGGACGCCCCACTCCGGGGCCACCGACGGCGGCTCGAAGCCCTCGCCCTCGAGCAGCACGGTGTCGCCGAGGAAGCGGTGCAGCTGCGCCAGGTTGTCCGGGCCGCCCTGGGCGAGGTAGCCGTGCGCCTCGGTGGCCACGCCCATCGCGACGGTCGACAGCTCCATCAGCTCGGCGTCGGGCACGTTCTCCCCGCCGAGGACGACGACCGGCGCCGGGCCGGCCAGCAGCGGGGCCAGCATCTCCTCGTACTGGCGGCGCACGCCGAGGATCCGGACGACGACGAGGTCGCTGCCGGCGGCGAGCTCCACCATCCCGGCCGCGCCGAGCCGGGTCGGGTTGCCCAGCCGCCACTGCGCCGGGCAGGACCGGGCGGACAGCAGGTCGGTGTCCGACGTCGACAGCAGGGTGTAGGTGCGAGCGCTCACGGCCGTGCCTCCCTCGGGGTCCGCGCCCCGGGTCGTCGGGCACGGCAGCCGAGGTGTCTGGCTCCCCCCGGAGAGGGGTCACAGTGGCGGGACCGCGCCGGTCTCGCACCGGCTTCCCTGCTGCACTGCCGTGGTTGGCGCAGACGCTACCCGGCCGGCCGGTCCACCCGGAGTGCCCTCGGCCCCTCGGCCGACGTCCGGTTACCGTGGCGCGCGGTTGGAGTTGCACAGCGAAACCGGCGGCAGCCCGCCGTCGACGACGAGGAGTCCCCCCATGGCGAGCGGTACGGCGACCGGCGTCCGGGTCGGTGCGGCCCCCCGGTCCGCGCTGCTGCTGGCCGGCATCCTGCTCATCGCGGCCAACCTCCGGGCGGCGATCACCTCGGTCGGCCCGGTGGTCGAGGACATCCGGACGGACCTGGACATCGGCGGCGCGACGGCGTCGGTGCTGATCAGCCTCCCACTCGTCGCCTTCGCGATCGTCTCCCCCGTCGCACCGGCCCTCGCCCGCCGGATGGGCACCGAACGGGCGCTGGGCGCGGCGCTCGCCGTCCTGGCCGTGGCGACGGTGGTCCGCTCGCTGCCCTCCATCCGCGCACTGTGGGTGGGCACCGCCTTCCTCGGCATCGCCATCGCGGTGATCAACGTGCTGCTGCCGTCCCTGGTGAAGCGGGAGTACCCGGACAGGATCGGCCAGGTCACGGGTCTCTACTCCTCGGTCCAGGGCGCCGCCGCGGCGCTGGCATCCGGCTTCGCGGTCCCGCTGGCCGGCACGACCCAGCACGGCTGGCGCCTGGCACTCGGCATCTGGGCCGGGCTGGGGCTGATCGCGCTGGCGGTCTTCCTCCCTCAGCTCCGGCGCCGCACCGTCCCGCCGGAGACGACGTCGGCCGTCGGCACCCCGCGCGGGTACCGGTCACCCTGGGGCAGCGCCCTGGGCTGGCAGGTCACCGTCTTCATGGGCATGCAGTCGACGATCTACTACACGCTGATCACCTGGTGGCCCTCGGTGGAACGCGCCCACGGCGTCTCCGCCGCCGCGGCGGGCTGGCACCTGTTCGCGATGCAGGTCGCCGGGCTGCTCAGCAACCTGGCGACGGCGCGGCTGATCCCGCGCCGTCCCGACCAGCGGTTGCTCCTGCTGGGTGCGACCGCGTTGTTCGCCACCGCGATCGCCGGCCAGCTGGCCCTGCCCGGGGCCTCGCTGCTGTGGATCGTGGTCGCCGGCGCCGGTGGCGGGGCGTGCATCGTCCTCGCCCTGTCGCTGTTCGGGCTGCGCACCCGCGACCACCACCAGGCCGCGGCACTGTCCGGGATGGCCCAGTCGGTCGGCTACGCCCTGGCCGCCGCGGGGCCGATCCTGCTCGGTGCCCTGCACGACGCGACCGGCAGCTGGACCGCGCCGCTGTTCGTGCTGCTCGGCGTGCTGGTCGTCCAGGCCGTCGCGGGGGTGCAGGCCGGCCGCGCCCGGCTGCTCTGACGGCGGCTCAGGCGACGTCGACGCAGTCGATGATGAAGATGAGCGTGGCATCGCCGGGGATGGGCCCGGAGCCGTTCGGGCCGTAGCCGAGGTCGCTGGGGATGACCACCATCCGGCGTCCGCCCGCGTGCATGCCCTCGACGGCCTGGTCGAAGCCGGCGATGACCTGGCCGGCACCGACGGTCACCGGGAAGGTCTCGTCCGCCCCGCGGCTCCACGAGGAGTCGAACTCCTCGCCGGTCTCGTAGAAGGCGCCGACGTACTTCAGGGTCGCGGTGCTGCCGGCGACGGCCTCCGCGCCGGTGCCGACCACCACGTCGCTGACCACCAGGTCGGCCGGTGGCGCGGCGTCGAAGCAGGGCGCCTCGGGCTTGACGGCGAGGTCGGCCGAGACCCCGGCCGGCGCCGTCGACGTCGGCGGCCGGCTCTCGCACGACGAGGAGGTCGCGCCCGGCTCGGCGGACGGGTCGTCCCCGCCGCAGGCGGTCAGCGAGGCGGCGACGGCGAGGGTGAGCAGCAGGCGCGGGGCGGTGCGGCGGTTCATGGGGGGTTCTCCTGGACGAGCACGGGTGCTCGAGTCGGGCGCGGGGCGCGGCGGCCGGTGGACGGCAGCACCCAGCACATCACAGCCCGGGGGTGCAGCCGCCGGCCGACCGGTCGCCCCTCGTCACGCCCGGGAGTGCGGTTGCCGCCCGGTTTCCACCGTTCGAGACTTCGGTCATGACGCCGTCCGCAGGTCCCGAGCAGTGATGACCGTCCTGGCCGCCGAGGTCGACCACACCAGCAGCCAGCCCCTGCTCGTGGTCGCCGCCCTGCTGGGCATCGCCGTCGTCGTCGTGCTGATCACGGTGTTCAAGGTGCACCCGTTCCTCGCGCTGATCCTCGGGTCGGCGGTGCTCGGCGTGGTGGCCGGCGTGGGGGTCAGCGACATCGTCGCCAGCTTCACCGCCGGGGTCGGCTCCACCGTCGGCAACGTCGGGCTCCTCATCGCGCTCGGCGCGATGATCGGTGGCCTGCTCACCGCCTCCGGCGGTGCGGACCGGGTGGTCAACCGGATCGTCGACCGGGTCAGCCCCCGGGCGCTCCCCTGGGCGATGGGCGGCGTGGCGGCGCTGATCGGCATCCCGCTGTTCTTCGAGATCGGCGTGGTGCTGCTCATCCCGATCGTGCTGCTGGTCGCCCACCGCAGCGACCAGCCGGTGCTCCGGGTCGGGATCCCGGCCCTGGCCGGGCTGTCGGTGCTGCACGGGTTCGTCCCGCCGCACCCGGGGCCGCTCGTCGCCATCGACGCGCTCGGCGCCAGCCTCGGCCTGGTGCTGCTGTTCGGGCTGATCCTGGCGGTCCCCGCGGTCATCGTCGCCGGGCCGCTGTTCGGCGGCTTCATCAGCAACCGGCTCCGGGTGGTCACGCCGACCGCACTGGTCGGCGCGGCGGTGGGCGGCCGGGAGACCGGCACGGCCGGCGCCGGGACGACGGATGCCGAGGACCGCGACCTGCTCGACACCGGCGACCGCTCCCGGCCCGCGGAGGGTGCGCGCCGTCAGCCCGGGTTCGGTGCCACGGTCGCCACGGTGCTGCTGCCGGTGGTGCTGATGGGCCTCGGCGCGATCGGCGAGCTCACCCTGGACGAGGGCACCGCGCTGCGGACGGTCTCCAACACCCTGGGCACCCCGGTCATCGCGCTGCTGATCGGCGTCCTCGTCGCCATGTTCACCCTCGGGACGGCGGTCGGCTTCGGCCGGCAGAAGATCTCGGACACCATCGGCGGCTCGCTGCCGGCCATCGCCGGCATCCTGCTGATCGTCGCCGCCGGCGGCGGGTTCAAGCAGCTGCTCGTCGACTCGGGGATCAGCGGCCTGATCGCCGACGCCGCCGAGGGCGCCGACCTCTCCCCGCTGGTGCTGGGCTGGCTGGTCGCCGTCGGCATCCGGCTGGCGACCGGCTCGGCGACGGTCGCGACCATCACCGCCGCCGGCATCGTCGCCCCGCTCGCCGCGGGGCTGGACCAGCCGACGGTCGCGCTGCTGGCCCTGGCCGTCGGCGCGGGCTCGCTGTTCTTCTCGCACGTCAACGACGCGGGGTTCTGGCTGGTCAAGGAGTACTTCGGGATGACCGTCGGGCAGACCATCAAGAGCTGGTCGGTCATGGAGACGCTGATCTCGGTGGTCGGCCTGATCGGGGTCCTGCTGCTCAGCATCGTGGTCTGAGGGCGGACCTCGCGGAGGTGCCCGCGGGAGCCCGGCGGGCGACGGCCGCTAAGCGGGACCCCCTCGCCGCACGCGGTGGCGAGGGGGCCGCGGTCAGGCGGCGCCGAGGGCGTCGGCCACGCGGTGGTGCACGGCGGCGTCCGCCGCGCGGCTCTGCCGCTCCAGCGTGCGGGCCAGCGCCCGGCGGGCCCAGCCGTTGGCCGGGGCCAGCTCCACCAGGCGGGCCAGCGACGTCTCGGCCCGGTTGAGCTGGGCGGAACCGAAGTAGCTGCGGGCGAGCAGCTCGAGGGCTGCCTGGTTGTCCGGCTCGGCCTCCAGGACCACCTCCAGCACCTTGGCCGCCTCGATGGGCTGGCCCATGGCGAGGAACAGGTCGGCGCGGAGGTACTCGGAGTGCAGGTCGATGTCGTGCGGCTGACGGGCGTTCGGCTGGGTCATGACGCTCCTTCCACGGCCGGCCAACACAGCCGGGCCGGCGGACGTTCCCCACCGGGGCGACCAGCGGAATCGGAAAAGTAGTGTGCAACCGAGTTGATGTGCATAGAGTGGGGTACCTCACCGTCGCCGGACGCCGCCCGGCCCGGTACCCGACTCCCTCCCGGAGTTCCTGAGATGACCCACGCCCTGCACCTGCCGCACTGGTCCTCCTCGGCCGCGAAGGAGGAGGGGCTCGTCCCCGCCGTCCACCGGATCGGCGCCGTGGTCGTCGCCGCGGTGATCGCCGCCTTCGGTGTCCTCGGCCTCGTCAACGGGCTGGCCTACTTCTCCACCGACGGCCAGCGCGTCGCCGGCCTGTCCTCGAACGGGCTGCTGTCCACCATCTCGCTGCTCACCGCGGCCGTCCTGGTCGCCGCCGCGTTCCGCGGCTCGCGGGTGGCCTCGACGACGATGCTGGTGATCGGCGTGCTGTTCCTCGTCTCCGCGCTGGCGAACCTCGCCGTCCTGGAGACCGACCTGAACGTCCTGGCCTTCTCGATGGCGAACGTGATCTTCTCGATCGTCGCCGGGCTCGTCCTGCTGACGTTGGGCGCCTACGGCCGGGTGAGCGGGAACCTCCCGGCCGACAGCCCCTACCGGGCCGAGGGCGACGCGGTCCCGGACGACGACGACACGAGTCAGCAGCTGCCCGAGACCCCGGCCGAGCGGGCGGCGGAGCGCGCCATGCGCAACGCCGAGCTGGCCGTGGTCGAGCACCGCGCCACCCCGGACCAGCAGCGCCGGGTCGAGGCCATGGCCGAGGTGCGCACCCGCGCCGACCGCCGCGCGGTGTGGATGTCCTTCGACCGCGCGACGCTGGGCTGACGGGCCGCCCGTCGGGGGCGGGCAGCCGCGCTGAGCCGGGCGTCGGCCCGGGGCGCTCCGGGACGGCGGGACCCCGGGGCCGGGTGGGAAGTAGCCTCGCGGGCGCCATGTCATCTCCCGCGCTCCCCGCCGCCGCGCCGTCCCGGGACCGGGTGGACGCCTGCCCCGGTGCGTTGCAGACCCACGCCGCCGCCGACGGGGGCCTGGCCCGGGTGCGGGTGCCCGGCGGCACGCTCTCCGCCGGCCAGCTGCGGACGCTGGCGGCCGCCGCCCGCGAGCTCGGCGACGGGTACCTGGAGCTGACCAGCCGGGGCAACCTGCAGCTGCGCGGCCTGGCACCCGGCGCGGAGACCTCCCTGGGCGCCCGGCTGGCCGACGCCGGGCTGCTGCCCAGCGACACCCACGAGCGGGTCCGGAACGTGCTGGCCAGCACGCTGTCCGGCCGGACCGGGGACGGGCACCTCGACGTCCGCCCGTGGGTGCGCGACCTGGATGCCGGGCTGCGCGCCGACCCGGTCCTCGCCGGGCTGCCCGGCCGGTTCCTCGCCACCCTGGACGACGGCCGGGGCGACGTCGCCGGCCTCGGCGGGGACGTCGGCCTGCTCGCCCTCTCCCCCGGCAGCGTGGCGCTCACCCTCGCCGGCACCGACTCCGGGCTGCGTCCCCGGCCCGGGGACGCCGTCGCCCTGGCGCTCGCCGCCGCGCGGGCCTTCCTCGCCGAGCGCGCCGCCCAGGGCTCCTCGGCCTGGCGGCTGGCCGAGCTGACCGACGGCCCGGCCCGGGTCGCCGCCCGCCTCGGGGAGGGCCGTGTCGGCCACCATGGCCCTCTGGTGCCGGTGCCCTCCGCGCCGCTGACCGGGCCGGTGGGGGCAGCCGGGCAGCTCGACGGCCGGACGGCGCTGATCGGCGTCGTCCCGCTCGGCCGGCTCACCGCCGACCAGGCCGACCTGCTCGCCCGGCTGGCCGCCGAGGTCCAGCTGACCCCGTGGCGGAGCGTCGTCGTGCCCGACCTCGCCGAGGACGCCGTCGACGACGCCGCGGTCGACCTGTTCCGCACCGGCATGGTGTTCGACGAGGCCAGCCCCTGGCTGCAGGTCACCACCTGCGCCGGCCGGCCGGGGTGCGCGAAGTCCCTGGCCGACGTCCGCGCCGACGCCACCGCCGCCGTCCGCGCCGGGACGCTGCCCGCCGGCGGCGCCCGGCAGCACTGGGCCGGCTGCGAGCGGCGCTGCGGCCGCCCCCAGGGCGGCGTGGTGGACGTCGTCGCCACCCCTGCCGGTTACCGAGTCGAAGAGGACTGATGTACGACTACGAGCACGACGGCGCCGAGATCTACCGGCAGTCCTTCGCGACCATCCGCGCCGAGGCCGACCTGTCCCGGTTGCCCGCCGACGTCGCCCGGGTGGCGGTCCGGATGGTCCACGCCTGCGGGCAGGTCGACCTGGTCGACGACGTCGGGTGGTCCCGCGGCGTCGTCGAGCGGGCCCGCGAGGCGCTGGACGCCGGCGCCCCGGTGCTCTGCGACGCGCAGATGGTGGCCTCCGGGGTCACCCGCCGCCGGTTGCCCAAGGACAACGACGTGGTCTGCACCCTGAACGACCCGCGCACCCCCGAGCTGGCCCGGGAGCTGGGCACCACCCGCACCGCGGCGGCGATGCACCTGTGGGGCGACCGGCTCGACGGCGCCGTGGTCGCCATCGGCAACGCGCCGACCGCGCTGTTCCACCTGCTCGAGATGGTCGCCGACGGCGCGCCCCGGCCGGCCGCCGTCATCGGCATCCCGGTCGGCTTCATCGGTGCCGTGGAGTCCAAGGAGGCGCTGGCCGCCTCGGACCTGGAACACCTGGTGGTCCGCGGCCGGCGTGGGGGCAGCGCGATCACCGCGGCCGCCGTCAACGCGATCGCGAGCGACGTCGAATGAGGGCCATGTTGGCCAACATGGCCCTCGGGGGTGCCGCGTGACCGGGCGGTTGTACGGGGTCGGGCTCGGGCCCGGTGACCCGGAACTGGTCACCGTCAAGGCCGCCCGGCTGATCGGCGCGGCCGACGTCGTCGCCTTCCACGCCGCCCAGCACGGTCGCTCGGTCGCCCGCGCGCTGGCCGCCCCGTACCTGCGCGACGGGCAGGTCGAGGAGCTGCTGGTCTACCCGGTCACCACCGGGACCACCGACCACCCCGGCGGCTACCAGGGGGCGATCGACGAGTTCTACGAGGCCGCCGCCGCCCGGCTGGCCGCACACCTGGACGCCGGCCGGGACGTCGTCGTCCTCGCCGAGGGCGACCCGTTCTTCTACGGCTCCTACATGCACATGCACAAGCGGCTGGCGCACCGGTACCCGACCGAGGTGGTGCCGGGCGTGACCAGCGTCAGCGGTGCGGCCGCGGTGCTCGGCCGGCCGCTGGTCGAGCGGGACGAGGTGCTCACCGTGCTGCCCGGCACGCTGCCCACCGAGGAGCTGGCGGAGTGGCTGGCGACCACCGACTCGGCCGCGGTGATGAAGCTCGGCCGGACGTTCCGCAACGTCCGGGACGCCTTCGAGGAGGCCGGCGTCCTCGACCGGGCCTGCTACGTGGAGCGGGCCACAACGGCGCAGCAGCGGGTGGCCCCACTGGCCGAGGTCGACCCGGACACCGTCCCCTACTTCTCCCTCGCCCTGCTGCCCTCGCCGCTCACCGGGCCGGGGAACCTGCCCGAGCGGGCGGACGACGAGCCGCACACCGGTGAGGTCGTCGTCGTCGGTCTCGGCCCCGGGCAGCGCAGCTGGACGACGCCGGAGACCGCCGAGGCGCTGTCCCGCGCCGACGACCTGGTCGGCTACGGCCCCTACCTCGACCGCGTGCCGGCCAACCCGCGGCAGGTCCGGCACCCCAGCGACAACCGGGTCGAGGCCGAGCGGGCGGCCGCCGCGCTGCAGCTGGCCAAGGACGGCCGCCGGGTGGCCGTCGTCTCCAGCGGCGACCCCGGCGTGTTCGCGATGGCCGCGGCGGTGCTCGAGGTGGCCGCGCAGCCGGAGTTCGCCGACGTCGAGGTGCGCGTGCTGCCCGGGCTCACCGCGGCCCAGGCGGTGGCCTCGCGGGTCGGGGCGCCGCTGGGCCACGACTTCGCCGTGCTGAGCCTGTCCGACGTCCTCAAGCCCTGGGACGTCGTCCTGGACCGGCTCCGGCACGCGGCCGCCGCCGACCTGGTGATCGCGCTGTACAACCCCCGCTCCAGGGCCCGCCCGCACCAGCTCGCCGAGGCCCGCGACCTGCTCCTGGAGGTCCGGAAGCCCGAGACGGTGGTGGTGGTCGGCCGGGACGTCGGCGGGCCGGAGGAGTCGGTCACCGTGACGACGTTGGACTCCTTCGACCCCGAGACGGTGGACATGCGCTGCCTGGTGCTGATCGGCTCCACCCAGACCCGGGTCACCCCGGCCGGAAGGGTCTTCACCAGCCGGCGCTACCCCGCCTCCTGAGCCTCCCGGGACCGTCCGGCGGGCGTCAGAGGCTGCCCGCGAAGCCGCGGATGTCGCGCACCGTGGCCCGGTAGACCTCGGGGACGGCAGCCCGGAACGACATCTCTGCGGCGTGGGTGAGCCCGAGGTTCACCCGGCCCACGACCGGCACGCCGGCGCGCTGCAGCAACCGGTGGTATGCGATGCCCTCGTCGCGCAGCGGGTCGAGCTCGTTGACCGAGATGACGTGCGGCGGCAGCCCGCGCACGTCCTCCTCGGTCGCGAAGTACGGCCAGGCCAGCGGGTTCTCGGCGTTCTCGCCGGTCGGGTCGTAGACCGCGACGAGCATGTCCATCATCGCGCAGTTGAGGTAGTGCCCGTCGTTCTCGACCATCGAGGGCAGCTCGCGCAGCTTGCGCTCGCGGTCCCAGCCGTAGCCACCGCTGATGTAGGGGACCATCGCGTAGACGCCGTCGACGGCGTCGAGCCGGCCCTCGCGCTTGGCCTTGAGCACGGTGGCGAGGACCAGGTTGGCCCCACCCGACTCGCCCTGCAGCGTCACCGTCGTCGCCCCGAGGTCCGCGCGGTGGGCGTGGACCCAGTCCAGCGCGGAGCTGCAGTCGTCCAGCCCGGCCGGGAACGGGTTGGCGCCCTCGGCGGTCCACGCGTTCCGGAAGCCGACGGTCACCACGACCATGCCGCTGGCGGCGAGGTCCTCGCTCCACCGCTGGTGCACCGCGTTGTGCGCCTCGAGGATCGTCATCCCACCGCCGTGGATGTACACGGTGCACGGCAGCGGGCCCTCGACGCCGGCCGGGCGCACGACGTGCAGCGGGATGTCGTTGCCGTCGACCCCCTGGATCGTCTCGACCCGGCGGGTGACCTCGGCGCGCAGCTCCCCGGGCCAGTCGCTGGGGACGGCGGCGTAGAGGCCTTCGAACCCTGCGTGCGACTGGCCGACGAACTCGGCGACCTCCTCCGGAGAGGCCGATCGGTCGAACGGCGGCGGCGCCGCGTGCCCGTCGAGGCCGAACGCGGTCAGGCCCTCCCGGAGCCCCGGGTGCAACCGCGGGTCGGTGCGCAGCTCGACGGCGGGGTCGTGGAGGCGGCCTTCCCGCCGGGCCTCGACCGTGGGGCGCTCGTGCGTCAGCTTGCTCATGAGTCCTCCGTCGACAGGCCCCGCATGTGACCGGCAGCGCACTGTGGTGGGCATCACATCGCCCTGTCAAGGACGGCTGCCGGCCGGGAACACCGCGGGTCCGTTGCGGCTTGCACCGGAGCGTGCCCCGTCGAGTGCTCGCCCGGCCCGCTGCCTTCTGGACCGTCGCCGTCCTGCTGGTGCTCGTGCTCGCCGCGTCCGGGGTGCCCTCGCCGCTGTACCGGGTCTACGCCGAGCAGTTCGGGTTCGGTCCGGGCGTGATCACCGTCGTCTTCGCCGTCTACACCTTCGCGCTGCTGGTCTCGCTGCTCGTGGTGGGCGGGCTCAGCGACCACGTCGGCCGACGCCCGGTGCTGGCCGCGGCGCTGGTCCTCGAGGCGGCGTCGATGGTGCTGTTCCTGACCGCGGACGGCGTCGGCTGGCTGCTCACCGCCCGGATCGTGCAGGGCTTCGCCACCGGGGCGATGACCGGCGCGTTCGGGGCCGCGCTGCTGGACCTGCAGCGCCCGGACCGTCCGCTCGGCCCGCTGGTCAACTCCGCCGCCCCCGGCTTCGGCCTCTCCCTCGGTGCCGTCGGCGCCGGGCTGGCCGTGGAGTTCCTGCCCTCCCCCACCGACTGGGTGTTCGGGGTGCTCACTGCGCTGTGCCTCGTCGCCGCCGTCGGCGTCTGGGTCTTCCTGCCCGAGTCCTCGCCGCGGCTGCCCGGCACGGCCGCCTCGCTGGTGCCCAGCGTCCGCGTGCCCACCTCCCAGCGCCGGGCGTTCCTGGTCGTCCTGCCCTGTCTGATCGCCACCTGGGCGCTCGGCGGTCTCTACGCCTCCCTCGGCCCCTCGCTGGTCGCGGGCGTCTTCGGGGTGCAGGACCACGTCGTCGGCAGCCTGTTGATCCTCGCGCTCAACGGCACCGGCCTGGTGGGCTCGCTGAGCATGCGGGGCGTCGCTCCCGCCCGCCTCATGGTGATCGGTGCACTCGTCTTCGCCGTGGGCGTCAGCAGCACCGTGGCTGCCCTGGCGACGGGGTCGCTGGCGTTCTTCTTCGTCGCAGCGATCGTCTCCGGGTTCGGCTTCGGGTCGGCCTTCCTCGGCGCGATGGCCACCGTCACCCGCGGTGTCGCGCCCGGTGAGCGCGCCGCGCTGCTCTCCGCGGTGTTCACCGTCAGCTACCTCGGGTTCAGCCTGCCGGCCATCGCCGCGGGCATCGCGGCCGGCCACATCGGCCTGGAGCGGACCGCACAGGTCTACGGCATCGGCGTCATCGTGCTGGCCCTGCTCGCCGTCGCCGGGCTGGCCCTGCAGTCCCGCCGCCCGGCCACCCGTCCGGTCCCGGCTCCGGACCCCGCCGCGGTTCCGTGATCCGAGCGCTTGTGCTCTGCTCACCACGGTGAGCAGAGCACAAGCGTCCCGAGGTCAGGTCAGCTGCCGGCGCGGGTGACTGCGGCGCAGAACCGGTCGTGGTCGGCGCGGGCCTCGGTCAGCGGTTCGAGCACCTCGGTGTCGGCCACCTCGGCCACCCGGTCGGTCAGCCGCCGGCGGACCTGTCGAGCCCGTCGGCGCGCCCCGGCGTGCACCAGGGGTCTGCTCACCAGCGCGAGCAGCAGCCCGGCGAGCAACCCGCCGACCAACAGCAGGGTGGGCACCGGGATGCCCTCCACCCGGGGCAGCGGGACGACGTCCTCCAGCTGCAGCAGGCCCAGCCCGACCAGGCCGAGCAGCCACAGCGCCCCGACCAGCGCCACCAGCGCGAGCAGCCACTGCAGCCCGCCGACCGCCCGCTGCCAGATCGGCGTGCGGTCCGGCCCCAGGTCGGTCCCGGCGACGGCCCGGTCCAGCCGGTCGGCCAGCCGCTCCTCCGACAGCTCGGAGGTGCGCCGCAGCTCGTCCCGCCAGGCCTGCGGCAGCCCCTGACCGGCGGCGTCCCGGGCCCGGCGCAGCGCGGCGTCCATGCCCGCGGTCTGCACCGCACCGGCCTCGGGCAGCGAGGTCCGGGCCGCCTCGTCCCCGAGGTGCAGCCGGCTCAGCGGGTCGGCCCGCAGCTTCGACGTCCAGCGCAGCACCGGCCAGCCGGTGTGCTGGTTCCCCCGGCGACGGGCCGAGCGCTCGACCGCGCCGACGACGGCGGGCACCCCGGCGGCGTTCGCCAGGGCGTCCGCCAGCCCCTCCCGCTCGTCCCGGTCCCGGCTGCGGTCCTCGCCGGCGTCCGGCGCGCAGTGCTCGGCCAGCGCGGCCGCGGCCGACCGGGCGTCGGCGGTCAGCCGGTCGGTGGCGGCCCGCCGGGCGGCCACCCGGGAGGCGAGCTCACGGCGCAGCTCGGGCAGCCCGGCCCCGGTGCGGGCCGCGGTCGGCACGACGGGCGTCGCGGCCAGCCCCTCCCGGTCGAGCAGCCCGCGCAGGTCCGCCAGGCAAGCCCGCACCGAGGCGTCGTCCAGCCGGTCGACCTGGTTGAGGACGACGACCAGCACCCCCGCGTGCCCGGCCAGCGGTGCCAGGTACCGCGAGTGCACCGCCGCGTCGGCGTACTTCTGCGGGTCGAGGACCCAGACCAGCACGTCGACCAGCTCCACCAACCGGTCGACCTCCAGCCGGTTCTCCAGCCGGATGCTGTCGTGGTCGGGCAGGTCGAGCAGCACCAGCCCGTCCAGCGCCGGATCGGCCGGCTGCACCCGGTGCCGGCGCGGCACCTGCAGCCAGTCCAGCAGCCGGTCGGCGCCGTGCTCACCCCACACGCTGGCGTGCGCGACGCCGGTGGTCGGCCGCCGCACCCCCGGGGTGCTCACCTCACTGCCGCTGAGCGCGTTGAACAGGGTGGACTTGCCGCTGCCGGTCGCGCCGGCGAGGGCGACGACGGTGGCGTCGCCGAGCGCCTCCCGGGCACCGGCCTTGGCCAGCAGGGTGCGGGCCCGGGCCACCTCGGGCACCTCGAGCCGGTCCTCGGCGACCTCGACCGCCTCGCGCAGCGCAGCCAGCCGGTCGGTGAGGGAGAGCTCGGCCCGGCGCCCGCCGCCCAGCCTCACGCGCGGGCCCCGCGGGCGGTGGCGAGCCCGGCGACTGCGGCGCGCAGCTCGGCCGAAGCGTCCGGGGTGGGCGCGACGTCGTCCAGCAGCTCGATGAACCGGTTCTGCTCCATGCGCAGCACCCGGTCCACACGGGCGTCCAGGTCGCCCCGGGCCGCCACCGCCAGCTCACGGACGGCGTTGTCGCCGAACACCGCCTCCAGCAGCCGCTGGCCGACGGCGGTGGTGCCCCCGGCGATGACGACCTCGGCGCCGGAGAGCCCCGCGGTGGAGGCGAAGACGGCGATCATCAGCGCCGCGCCGGCGCCGTTGACCCCCCAGGACAGCAGCCGGGCCTGCGAGCGCTTGCCCGCGCCCTCCCGGCGGACCAACTCCAGCACGAAGCCCTGCCAGTCCCGCACCTCGTCGGCGGCCACCCCGGTGAACGCCGGGGACACGCCGTCCAGCTCGGTCTCCCGGCCGCCGATCAGCGCGATGCCGCCGGGCAGCGTGCGCCAGGCGGTGACGGTCTTCTCCGCGGCCCGGTCGGCTTCGGCACGCAGCAACAGCTCGACGCCGGACTCGAGCGCGCCCTGCAGGTCCGCGGCCGGGTTGGGCCGGCCGCTGAACGCCGCGGCCACCCGGTCGCGCAGCCGGCCGACCTGCCCCTGCAGGCTGCGCATCCACTCGCCGGTGCCGACGAACTCCTGCCAGCGGGCGAGCACCTCCCCGCGCAGCAGGCTGCCGTTGCCCACGCCCTCGTCGATGGCGGCGCGGGCCCGGGCGTAGGCGGCGTCCACGGCAGCCCGGAGCGCCTCGGCGGAGGTTGCCTGCTCCTCGACGCCGGCGACGACCAGGTCGACCCGGCCGCCGAGGCTCTCCAGCGCGCCGTCCAACGTCTGCCGGACGACGGCGGCCCGCTGCTCCTGGTCCGCGGCGAGCGCGTGCAGCCAGTCCCGCAGCGGCGCCACCTGGTCGGCGGGCAGGAACCCGTCGACCAGCGGCCGTTCCTCCACGACGAACAGCCGGGCCCCGCCCAGCCCGCCGCGGCGCAGCATCGCCGCGAGGTCCTCGGCCACCTCGCCGACCGCCTCGGGGGGCACCCGGTCCAGCACCACGGCCAGGGCGGTCCCGCGCTCCTGCGCCGTCCGGAGCAGGTCCCACGGGACGGCGTCGGCGTAGCGGGACGCCGTCGTCACGAAGACCCACAGGTCGGCGGCCCCCAGCAGCTGCCCGGCGAGCTCGCGGTTGGCCTCCACGACCGAGTCCACGTCGGGGGCGTCGACCAGGGCCAGGCCGGGTGGGAGGGCGTCGGTGGGCACCAGCGTGATGCCGCTCATGGTGTCGCCCTCGCCCGTGGTGCGGGCCAGGCCCGGGAGCACCCGGTCGCCGGAGAAGGCGCCCACGTCGGCGGTCGAGCAGACCAGCACCGGTGAGCGGGTCGTCGGTCGGAGCACGCCGGGGGTGGTGACGCGAGCGCCGAGCACGCTGTTGACCAGCGTGGACTTGCCGGCGCCGGTCGAACCGCCGACCACGGTCAGCAGCGGGGCGTCCAGGTCACGCAGGCGGGGAAGGAGGTAGTCGTCGACCTGGTCGACGACGGCGCGGGCGGTTCGGGCGGCGGCATCGCGGCCGGTGGTGGCCAGGCCCAGCGGCGCTGCGGCCACGCAGTCGCGCAGCCGCTGCAGGGCGTCCGGCAGCCCGGTCGGGGTGGTCATGGTCGGCTACGTGCCCGCCGCGGTGGATCTTCACCCCTCGACGGTCCGGTCGGCTCCGGCGGCGCCCGTTCCGGCGAGGTCGGCGACGGCCTCGGCGCACCCCCACGACAGCGTGACCCCGGCACCGCCGTGGCCGTAGCAGGCGATGACCGGCACGGCGTGGCCCGGGACGTGCTCGAGCCGGATCCCGTCGCGCCCCGGCCGCAGCCCGACGGCTCGGGAGAGGACCGGCTGCCCGGCCAGGGCCGGGACCAGGGCCGCGGTGCGCGCCAGGATCGACGCCTCGACGGCGGGGTCGACCGCGAGCTCCCAGGACCCGACCTCTGCCACCCCGCCGCAGACCACGTCCGCGCGCCGGGCCACCACGTAGGTGAGGCCCGCCGGGTGCTCGTCGTCGGTGAGCCACTCGGTGATCCCCGGGTTGGCCACCCGCACGACCTGCCCGCGGATGGGGAACAGCGAGTCGTCGTCCAGCAGCTCCCCCGACCGCAGCCCGGCGGCGACCACGACCAGGTCCACCGTGCCGGCCAGCTCGTCGACCGCGCGGACCGTGCGCGGGGAGAAGTCGACGCCCAGCGCCGCGCACCGGGCCGCCAGCCAGGGCAGGTACTGCGACCCGGTGATCACCGGCACGGTCGCCCGGACCCCGCTCAGCGCACCGGCCGGCAGCTCGGCGGGCCGTGCCTCGCGGGCGGCGGGGACCGCTGCCGTCCAGGACCGGTCGGCTCCCGGCGCCCGCTCCACGACCGTCCCCTCCCGCAGGTCCACGCCGCTCGCCGGGTCGTCCGCGAGCTCGGCGAACCGGGCCAACGACCGGGCCAGCCACCGCGGCATCGACGGCGACGCCCCGGCCCGGTACGGGAACCACACCGCGGCCGCGACGGCGGACACGCTGTCCGCGGCCGTCCGGTCGGCGACCACGGTCACCCGGTCCCCGGCGCGGGCCAGCTCGTGGGCGACGCTCAGCCCGATGACCCCCGCGCCGACGACGGTGACCCGGCGCGGTGTCATCCGGCGGCTCCCGCGGTCACTCGCGCACCGGCCAGGCGACGACCGGGCCCAGCGCGACGCGGGCGTCGGCCACCCCGTCCTCGGGACGGACGACCTCGGCGTGCTCGTGGCTGCCCGCGGCGTGCGCGAGGGCGGCCAGCAGCAGGGTCAGCTCCGACCGGTCCACCCCCGCGGTGAGGTCGGCGAGGTCGACCGGCTGGCCGTCGGCGAGGCCGGCCGCCGCCCGCAGCAGCCGGAGCTGGCCGCCGCTGCCGGAGATCGCGCCGCTGCGCAGCGCACCGTCGAGGTCCGCCCACTGGACCGCTGCCCACGGGCCGCCGTCGGCGTCGCCGTCCAGCGCGATGGCGATCAGCCCCGCGGCCTGCAACCGGGGCAGCCAGTGGCCGGAGTTGGCCAGCAGCAGCACGGCGGCCTCGACGGCGTAGTCGCCCACCGCCGCCCGGAGCAGCGCGCTCTCCACGTCCAGCAGGTCCAGGTCGATCGCCCGCGGTTCACCGATCACGGCAGTGCACCTCCACGGCTGAGCTCCGCCGGGGCCGGGCACCTCGGCGGCGGGGCACCGGCGGTGCACCCGACCCCACTCTGCCCGCCGGGTCCGACAGAACCGCGCGACCCACCGCCGCGACCGGCCACGGGTCACGGAGCGGCCGGGGCGCCGGCCGCGCGCTCGGCGTCGCTGCGCAGGATGCAGAACTCGTTGCCCTCCGGGTCCGCGAGCACCACCCAGCCGCTGCCGTCGGGGCGGCGGCGGTCGTCGACCTCGCGCGCGCCCAGCTGCCGCAGCCGCTGCAGCTCCTCGTCGCGGGTCCCCACCGCCGGCACCAGGTCCAGGTGCAGCCGGTTCTTGACCCTCCGGGGCTCCGGCACCTCGATGAACAGCAACCGCTGCCCGCCGTCCGGCGCGGCGATCATGCACTCCTCGTGACCCGGCTCGTTCGGGTCGTCCGGGTCCTCGGCGAACCCCAGCACCGCCGACCAGAACAGCGAGAGCGCGTACGCGTCGGAGCAGTCGAACGTGGTGTGCGAGATGCGTGCCGTCATGGGCGGCAGCGTCGCCGTCGGCAGGTCGCGGTGTCCACGGCATTGCCGGGGACCGCTCGTCACGGTCCCGCCTGTCGCGGGATACTGCCGGCATGTCCGCGCAGGGGTACGCCGCGCTGTTCCGGATCCACGAGCGCTACGCAGCCACGGCCGCAGCTAGGAGCCGGCTGGTCGACCCGCACCTGGTCAGCCCCGCCGAGGCGGTGCGCCTGGTGGCCGGCCTGGCCGCCGGCAGCCTCGCGTACACCGACGACGCCGAGCCGCAGGTGCAGGCGGCCGACCTGGTCGCCGCGCTGAGCCTGGTGCCGCTGCTCCGCGCCGAGATCGACGCGCTGGAGGCCGGGCTGCTGGCGATGGCCCGGGGCGAGGGTGCCTCGGAGGCGGACATCGCCCGGGCCAGCGGGCTCGAACGACGCGGCGGTGCACGTCTAGAGGGAGGCCAACGCCGCGACCACGTCGGCCGGGGTGGCGGCGAGGGCCGCTGCGCCGGCCGCGGTCAGCTCGCCGGGTGGCGCCGGGCCCCAGCCGGCACCCACGCAGGGCAGCCCGTGCGCGGCGGCGCCCAGGACGTCGTGCGACCGGTCGCCGACGAGGACCGGCCGCTCGCCGTCCGGGTGGGCGGCCAGCGCGGCGGCCACCACCTCGTGCTTGTGCCGCACGGCGCCGTCCAGCGTCGCGCCGTGCACGCCGGCGAACGCCGTCAGCAGGCCGGCGTGCTCGAGGATCCGCACCGCGAACGGCTCGGGCTTGCTGGTCGCCACGGCGAGGGTCGCCCCGTCGGCGCGGAGCGCGGCCAGCAGCTCGGGGATGCCGGGGTGGACGTCGGCGTCGAACATCGCGCCGGCCGTGTAGTGCGCGCGGTAGGCGGCCACCGCCCGGTCGACGTCGTCCCCGGCCAGACCGAGGACGCCGGCGAAGCCGTCCTGCAGCGGTGGGCCGACCATCGCCCGCAGCTGACCCGGCGTCGGTTCAGGGAGGCCGAGCGCGGCCGCGGCGGCCCGGACCGAGGCCCAGATCCCCGGTGTCGAGTCGACGAGCGTGCCGTCCATGTCGAAGAGCACCAGCCGGCTCATCGGCCGCGCAACCAGGCCAGCACCTCGTCGACCGTCGCCACGGTCTCGACGCCGGCCGGCAGCGGCGGCCGGCGGACCAGCACGACGGGGATGCCCAGCTCGCGGGCGGCGGTCAGCTTGGCCTCGGTCAGGTGCCCACCGGAGTCCTTGCTGACGACGACGTCCACCGCGTGCTCACGCATCAGCGCCAGCTCGTCGGCGACGCTGAACGGGCCGCGGTCCAGCAGCAGGGTCGCGCCGGCCGGCAGCGGCTCGTCCGGCGGGTCGACCGAGCGCACCAGCACCCGGCCGGGCAGGTCGGCGAAGGCGCGCACGCCCTGCCGGCCGGTGGTGAGGAAGACGCTGGAGCGGTCGGCGACGGCCGCCGCGGCCTCGGCCAGCGAGTCGACGAACCGCCAGTCGTCCCCGGCCTGCGGCGTCCACCCCGGCCGCTGCAGCCGCAGCAGCGGCGTGCCCTGTGCGACCGCCGCGGCGGCCGCCGACGCGGTGATCTCCGCGGCGAACGGGTGGGTGGCATCGACGACGGCGCGCGGACGGTGCTCGGCCAGCCAGGCGGCCAGCCCCGCGGCGCCGCCGAACCCGCCGATCCGGACCTCGCCGGGCGGCAGCACCGGCTCGGCGACCCGGCCGGCGAGCGAGGAGAGCACGTCGACCCCGTCGTTGACGAGCGCGCCGGCCAGCCGCCGCGCCTCCCCGGTCCCGCCGAGCACCAGCACCTCACCCGTCTGCGCCGTCACCTCGCTCCCGCGGGCCGCTCCGCTCCTCGCTCGTTCCTCGCTGCGATGCTCACGCCCCTGTCCGCTCATCGATCCCCTCCAGGCACGATGGTGCCGTGGGCAGGGACGGCACGGGGCTGCGGCACGGCTGGACGACTGGCGCGTGCGCCACCGCCGCGACCACCGCCGCCTACACCGCGCTGCTCACCGCGGAGTTCCCCGACCCGGTGACGATCGACCTGCCGGGCGACCGGCACCCGTCGTTCGCGCTGGCCCGCGAGTCGCTGGAGGGCGCCCGCGCCACGGTCGGCATCGTCAAGGACGCCGGCGACGACCCCGACGTCACCCACGGCGCGCTGGTCTCCGCGGCGGTCACGCTCGGCGAGCCCGGCAGCGGCGTGGTCTTCCGGGCCGGCGAGGGCGTGGGCACCGTGACCAAGCCCGGCCTGCCGCTGGCCGTCGGCGAGCCGGCGATCAACCCGATGCCACGGCGGTTCATGACCGAGCACGTCGCCGCGGTGGCCGGCCGGTTCGGCGGTGCCGGCGACGTCGTCGTCGAGGTGTCGGTCGAGCACGGGGCCGAGCTGGCGCGGAAGACCTGGAACCCGCGGCTCGGGATCCTCGGCGGGCTGTCGATCCTGGGCACCACGGGCGTCGTCGTCCCGTACTCCTGCTCGTCCTGGATCGACTCGATCCGCCGGGGCATCGACGTGGCCCGCGCCGCCGGGCACACCCACGTGGCCGGCTGCACCGGCTCGACCAGCGAGCGGACCGTCCAGCAGCTCTACGGCCTCCCCGAGGACGCGCTGCTCGACATGGGCGACTTCGCCGGTGCGGTGCTGAAGTACCTGCGCCGGCACCCGGTGCCCCGGCTGACCGTCGCCGGCGGCATCGGGAAGCTGGCCAAGCTCGCCGAGGGTCACCTGGACCTGCACTCGGGTCGGTCGCAGGTCTCCTTCGCGGCGCTGGCCCAGCTCGTCGCGGACGCCGGCGGCTCCGCGGAGTTGACGGCGGCTGTGCGCGAGGCGAACACCGCGCTCGACGCGCTGCAGCGGTCCCAGGCCGCCGGGCTGCCGCTGGGCGACCTCGTCGCCGCCGGTGCGCGCCGGACGGCGGAGGGCGTGCTGATCGGGGCCCCGGTCCAGGTGGACGTCGTGGTCATCGACCGCGCCGGCACCATCGTCGGCCGCGCCTGAGCGGAGTGCCACCGCTCGGAAAGTGATGCGCTGGCACTCCACTAGCGCTGGCGAGTGGTCGAGTAGAGGTGGCTGTCGAGGAACTGCTCGGCGGCCAGGACCCGGCCGACGACCACCACCGCGGTCCGCCGGACGCCGGCCGCGGTCACCTGGCCG
The DNA here is from genome assembly GCA_000620205.1 of Geodermatophilaceae bacterium URHA0031. Lineage (GTDB taxonomy): Bacteria > Actinomycetota > Actinomycetes > Mycobacteriales > Geodermatophilaceae > Modestobacter. The sequence goes on from JHVP01000008.1 coordinate 55,363, forward strand.
GCGATGTCGGCGAGCGTGCCGCGCAGCACCAGCTCGTCGTCCCGGCTGGCCCGGGCGACCACCGCGACCGGGCAGTCCTCGCCGTAGTGCGCGGCCAGTTCCGGAGCGAGCTCGTCCAGCCGCTGCACCGCCAGGTGCAGCACCAGGGTGGCGCCGGTGGCGGCGTACGCGGCGAGCTCCTCCCCCGGCGGCATCGGCGTCGACCGGGCCGACGTCCGGGTGAGGACGACGGTCTGCGCCACCCCCGGCACGGTCAGCTCCCGCTTGAGCGAGGCCGCGGCGGCGGCGAACGCCGGCACCCCCGGGACGACGTCGTAGGGCACCCCCACGGCATCCAGCCGGCGCATCTGCTCGGCCATCGCGCTGTAGACCGACGGGTCGCCGGAGTGCAGCCGGGCGACGTCCTGGCCTGCCTGGTGCGCGGCGACCAGCAGGTGCGTGATCTGGTCGAGGTCCAGGTCGGCGGTGTCGACCAGCCGGGCGCCCGCCGGCGCGGTGTCCAGCAGCTCGCGCGGGACGAGCGCACCGGCGTAGAGGCAGACCGGGGCTGACGCGATCAGCCGCGCGGCCCGCACGGTCACCAGGTCCGCCGCCCCCGGCCCCGCCCCGATGAAGTGAACTGTCACACCGCGATCCTCTCGGATCGCACCGCGGCCAGGTGCCGTGTCCCTGCCTCGGGGAGCCCCTGCCGGCGTCCACGGCGGGAGCCTCCGGCCCCGCGCCGCGGACCCCGACGCCCTGCGGGCGGAGGTCCGTAGCTCATCGGGTCACGCTCCAGATGGTCACCGGCATCGCGGGCTTCCAGCCGGTGAAGCCGCCGACCGGCTGGGCGTGCGCGACCAGCAGCCGGGTCAGCTGGCCACCGACCCGCGCCTGCCACTGCGCCAGCACCGCCTCGCTCTCCACCGTCACGGCGTTGACGACGAGCCGGCCGCCGGGGCCGAGGGCGTCCCAGCAGTCCTCCAGCACGCCGGGCACCGTCGCCCCGCCGCCGACGAAGACGGCGTCCGGCACGGGCAGCCCGGCCAGCGCCTCCGGCGCCCTGCCCTCCACGACCTGCAACCCGGGGACGCCGAGCCGCGCGGCGTTCTGCCCGATCCGGTGGGCGCGGTCCGGGCGGGACTCGACGGCGACCGCGCGGCAGGAGGGGTGCACCCGCATCCACTCGATGCCGACCGAGCCGGCGCCCCCGCCGACGTCCCAGAGCAGCTGGCCGGGCAACGGGGCGAGCCGGGACAGCGTCACCGCCCGGACGTCGCGCTTGGTCAGCTGCCCGTCGCTGGCGTAGGCCTCGTCGGGCAGACCCGGGACGGTCGGCAGCGGCACGGTCCCGGGGTCGGCGACGACCTCGACCGCGGTGACCACCAGCGGGTCGGTCTCCGCGTGCACCCACTCGGCGGCGGTACCGGTGAACCGGCGCTCGGAGTCGCCGCCGAGCTGGGCGAGCGCGGTCAGCCGGCTGGCCCCGTAGCCCCACTTCCGCAGCCGGTCGGCCACCTGACCGGGCGTGGTCGTGTCCGCGCCCAGCACGACCAGCCGCCGTCCGGGGGTCACGTGCGGCACCAGCAGTTCCAGCGGGCGCCAGACCACCGACACGACCGTGGTCTCCTCCACCGACCAGCCCATCCGCGAGCAGGCCAGCGTCACCGACGACGGGTGCGGGACGACGTCGACCGCGGCGGCCCCGAACCAGCGGACCAGCGTGGTGCCGATCCCGGAGAACATCGGGTCGCCGCTGGCCAGCACCACCACCCGGCGGCCGGGGTGGGCGGTCGGCAGCTCCCGGACGGCCAGCGCCATCGGCGAGGGCCACGGCACCCGCTCGGCGCCGACGTCGGCCGGCACCAGGCCGAGCTGGCGGGAGCTGCCGCGCAGCACGTCGGCGCCGGCGACGGCCCGCCGCGCGGCCGGGGACAGCCCGTCCCAGCCGTCGGCACCGATGCCGACGACGGTGACGGTCCACCCCTCGGGAGCACTCACGCCGGCAGCTCCCCCTCGGGGCCGGCGGCCTCGGCCAGCAGCCGCTCGCGCAGCTCCTCGGGCAACCGGTCGACGTAGACCGTGCCGTCGAGGTGGTCGACCTCGTGCTGCAGGCAGCGGGCGGCCATGCCGGTCGCCTCGATCGAGGTGGGCTCACCGTGCGCGTCGACCCCGTCGACCCGGGCCCGGAAGGCGCGCTCCAGCTCGGCGTAGGGCCCGGGCACCGACAGGCAGCCCTCCTCGGTGACCTCGACGGCCGGCTCGTCGCCGACCGGGTCGAGCACCGTGAGCACCGGGTTGACCACGTACCCGATGACGTCCTCGCCGTCGGCGTCCGGGCAGTCCATCACGAAGACCCGCGCGTCGACGCCGATCTGGTTCGCCGCCAGCCCCACCCCGTCGGCCGCGTGCATGCTCGCGAACATGTCCAGCAGCAGGTGCCGCAGCGCCCGGTCGAACTCGGTGACCGGGGTGCACGGGCGGTGCAGCACCGGGTCGCTGCCGTAGGTGACGATCGGCCGGGCGACGCCGTCGTAACGGCCGGGCAGGCGCATGACCGTCGATCCTAGGGACGTCCCGGCTCTCTACAGTCACCGGCGATGTCCTCCGCCGACGCTCGTGCTCTGCTGCCTGCCCGTGAGCAGAGCACGAGCCTCGGCCGGCCAGGTGCCGCGACGGCGGCCGGACTGGCCCTCGGGGCGCTCGCCGACCTGCTGCTGGCCGACCCGCGGCGCCGCCACCCGGTCGCCGGTTTCGGCCAGGCCGCCGCGGCGCTGGAACGCCGCACCTGGCGGGACTCGCGGGCCGCGGGGGCCGGGTACGCCGCCGTCTGCACCGGGACGGCGACCGCCGCCGGGGTCCTGGCCCACCGGCTGACCGCCGGTCGCCCGCTGGCCCGCGCCGCGCTGACCGCGGTGGCCACCTGGGCGGTGCTGGGCGGCACCTCGCTGGGCCGGGCGGCCACCACCATGGAACGCCACCTGGCCGACGGCGACCTGACCGCCGCCCGGGCGCACCTGCCCACCCTCGCCGGGCGCGACCCCAGCGGGCTGGCGGAGGCGGACCTGGTGCGGGCCACCGTCGAGTCCGTGGCGGAGAACACCTCCGACGCCGCCGTCGCCCCGTTGTTCTGGGGCGCCGTCGCCGGGCTGCCGGGCCTGCTCGGCTACCGGGCGGCCAACACGCTGGACGCGATGGTCGGGTACCGGTCGCCCCGCCATCTCCATTTCGGCTGGGCCGCCGCCCACCTCGACGACGTCCTGAACTGGCTGCCCGCCCGGGTCACCGCCGCCCTCACCGTGCTCACCGCGCCGCTGGTCGGGGCCTCCCCGGCCGGGGGGTGGCGCACCTGGCAGCGCGACGGCGCCGCCCATCCCAGCCCGAACGCGGGGCGCTGCGAGGCCGCACTGGCCGGTGCGCTCGGGGTGCGGCTCGGCGGGCGCAACGTCTACGGCGAGCGGGTCGAGGAACGACCGGTCCTCGGTGAGGGTCGGCCGCCGGTGCGCGGCGACATCGGCCGCGCGGTCCGGCTCTCCCGGGCGGTGTGGACCGCCGCGGCCGTGCTGGCCGCCGTCGCCCGGCTGGCCCGCCGGCGGTGACGTGGCGTGAGGGTCGGGTCAGCGCAGCGTGAGTGCGGCGGGGGTGGCGTGCGTGTCGCTCCTCAGCGCGGTAACTTGCCTCCACTGGAGCGGTCGGGCCCCCAGTGGGCCGGCGGGTCGTCCTCGGTCGAGTCAACGGCTGGACGGCACCCATCGGAGTACTCCGTTGCGCCCGGCACGATCGGTCGATGACATGTCCTCAACCTCCGAGCTCCCCCGCCCGACGCAGGTGCGCGCCGCCGCGCCGGTCCGGTCCGCTCGCGCCTCCGCCGCTCCCCGGGCTGCAGCTGCCCCGGCCCGGCCGACCCCGCTGACCGCCCGGTTCCGCGGAGAACTCAGCACCGAGCAGTGGTGGTGGTCCCCCGAGCTCTTCGAGCTGCACGGGATCCCGGACGGCTCGGTCCAACCCACGGTCGGGCTGCTGCTGGCCCACGTCCACGACGACGACCGGCCCGGCCTCCGGGAGGCACTGCGGGAGGCCGCGACCACGGCCGTCTCGTTCACCCGCGAGTACCGGGTGCTGCGGGCGGACGGCCGGCCGCTCACCGTGCTGCTGGTCTGCGAGCCGGAGACCGATGCGGCCGGCTCGGTCACCGCACTGACCGGTCTCCTGGTGGACGTGACGGCGGGACGGGCCCCCGCGCCCGCCGACGAGCAGCTGCGGCACCTGGAGACCGAGGTGGAGCAGCTGCGCAGCGCGATGGCGAGCCGGGCCGCCATCGAGCAGGCCAAGGGGATCCTGATGCTGCTCATGTCCTGCGGCGACCAGGTGGCGTTCGACCTGCTGGCGCACATCTCCAGCCACACCCACCGCAAGGTCCGCGACGTGGCGGTCACGATCATCGAGTCGGCGAGCGGTCGCAGCTCACTGCCCGACGACGTCCGCGAGATCCTGCACGACGCCTGCCCGCCGGGGCGCGCGGTCGGCTGACCGCCCGCCCGACCCGCGGCGCACCCGCCCGTTCCTCCTGGGCACCGATCGGAGAGGATGCCCGGAACGGTCCGGGACCGACGAGGGTCCGGGACGAGGGAGGGGAGCCGCCGCGTGTTCTACCTGTTTGCGCGGTTCGTGCTGCGTCCGCTGGTGTGGGTGGTCTTCCGGCCGGCGGTCACCGGCCGCGAGAACGTGCCGCTCACCGGGCCGGTGATCCTGGCCAGCAACCACCTCTCCTTCATCGACAGCATCGCCATCCCGCTGATGGCGCCGCGCAAGGTCGCCTACCTGGCCAAGGCCGAGTACTTCCGCGGCTCCGGTTTCAGCGGCTGGGTCTCCCGCACCCTGTTCACCGCGCTCGGCGCGCTGCCGGTGGAGCGGGAGGCCTCGCGGGCGGCGCAGGCGGCACTGGACACCGCGATGGGCGTGCTCCGGGCCGGGGGCGCGTTCGGCATCTACCCCGAGGGCACCCGGTCCCGTGACGGCCGGCTCGCCCGCGGCAAGACCGGCGTCGCCTGGCTGGCGCTCAACGCCGACTGCCCGGTCGTCCCGGTCGCCGTCCGCGGCACCGACAGGATCCAGCCGATCGGGGCGCGCTGGCCGCGACCGCACCGGGTGTACGTGACGTTCGGCGAGCCGCTGACCTTCCCGGAACACCGCGGCCAGGCCGGCAAGGGGAAGGCCCGCCGCGAGGTCACCGACCAGGTGATGGAGGCGATCGCCGAGCTGTCCGGCCAGGAGAAGGCAGGCTGGGGCAAGCCCTCCACGGCGGCATGAGCGTCGGCCGGGACGGCTGGTCGCGCAGCGACCGCACGGGTGGCGCGCTGCTGGTCGCCGGCACCACCTCCGACGCCGGCAAGTCGGTGGTCACCGCCGGGATCTGCCGCTGGCTGGCCCGCCAGGGCGTGCGGGTGGCGCCGTTCAAGGCGCAGAACATGAGCAACAACTCGATGGTCACCGCGGACGGCGCGGAGATCGGCCGGGCGCAGGTCATGCAGGCCGCGGCGGCCCGGGTCGAGCCCGAGGCGGCGATGAACCCGGTGCTGCTCAAGCCGGGCGGAGAGGACGCCAGCCAGGTCGTCGTCCTCGGCAGGCCGGTCGCCGACGTCACCGCGCTGTCCTACCGGCCGATGAAGGCCGCGCTGCTGGAGCAGGCGCTGGCCTGCCTGGCAGACCTCCGCTCGCGGTTCGACGTCGTGGTCTGCGAGGGGGCCGGCTCCCCCACCGAGATCAACCTGCGGGCCGACGACATCGCCAACATGGGGCTGGCCACCGCTGCGCAGCTGCCGGTCGTCGTGGTCGGCGACATCGACCGCGGCGGGGTGTTCGCCGCCCTGTACGGCACGGTCGCGCTGATGCCCCCGGCCGACCAGCGGCTGGTCGCCGGCTTCCTGGTCAACAAGTTCCGCGGCGACGTCCGGCTGCTCACCCCGGGGCTGGAGCAGCTCGCCGCGCTGACCGGACGGCCGACGCTGGGCGTGCTGCCCTGGCAGCGCGGCCTGCACCTCGACGTCGAGGACTCCCTCGGCGTCGACGCGCCCCGCGGCCCGGCACTGCCGCCGCACGGGGAGGACGTGCTCCGGGTGTCGGTCGCCCGGCTGCCCCGGCTGTCCAACTTCACCGACCTGGACGCGCTCGCCGCCGAGCCCGGCGTGCTGCTGCGCTACGCCGAGCGTCCCGAGGAGCTCGCCGACGCCGACCTGGTGGTGCTGCCCGGCACCCGGTCGACCGTCGCCGACCTGCGGTGGCTGCGGTCCACCGGGCTCGCCGACGCGGTCCGCCGCCGGGCCGCCGAGAGCCGCCCGGTGCTCGGCATCTGCGGCGGCCACCAGATGCTGGCGCGCACCATCACCGACGACGTCGAGTCCCGGGCCGGCATCGTCCCCGGGCTGGGGCTCCTCCCGGCCGACGTCCGGTTCGGCCCGGAGAAGGTGCTGGCCCGCCCGACCGGCACCGCGCTCGGCCACACCGTCCGCGGCTACGAGATCCACCACGGCGTGGTCACCGTCGACGACTCCGCCGAACCCTTCCTGGACGGCGCCCGGGCCGGCTCGGTCTTCGGCACGACGTGGCACGGGGCGCTGGAGGACGACGGGTTCCGCCGCGCCTTCCTCACCGAGGTCGCGCGGGTCGCCGGCCGCCGCTTCGCCGTCGCACCGGACACCGACTTCGCCGCGGTCCGCGAGGCCCGGCTGGACGCCCTCGGCGACCTGGTCGCCGAGCACGCGGACACCGACGCGCTCTGGCGGCTGATCGAGTCCGGGCCACCCACCGGCCTGCCGGTGCTCGCGAGCGGGGTCAGCCCGCGCTGAGCAGCGCGCGCACGTCGTCCGGCCAGGGGGTCGGGCGGCCGTCTGCGGTGGCCACGTAGGTGGTGCGGACCGTGCAGCAGGGCCGGTCGCCCACCCGCACGGTGAAGACCAGGGTGAGGCTGGTGCGGCCCAACCCCGCCAGCTCGACGTCGACCGCCACCGTGTCGCCGTACCGGGCGGAGGAGACCCAGTCCAGCGCGCTGGCCTTGACGAAGTACTCCAGCCCGCGCTCGACCAGCGCCTGCCAGGGCAGCCCGCGCGCCGCCCACCAGGCGTTCACCGCCTCGTCGGCCCAGGTCAGGTAGTGCGCGTTGAAGACCACCCCCTGCTGGTCGCACTCGACGAACCGGACCGGAGCACTCCACACCTCGGGCACGGGACGCAGGCTACGGACGCCTCCTCCGGACGGCCGCTACCGTCGACCCGTGCAGCCCGCCCTGGAGACCCAGCCCACCGACGCGGAGGTCCTGGCCGGCTACCGCGCGCCCTCCCAGCTCGTCCGGGACAAGGTGATCGACCGCGTCGACGAGCACTGCCGGGCGTTCATCGCCCTCTCCCCCTTCGCCACGCTGGCCACCGCCGACGCCGACGGCTTCCCCGAGATCTCACCCCGCGGCGGCGACCCGGGCTTCGTGCACGTCCTCGACGAGCACCGGCTGGCACTGCCCGACCGGCAGGGCAACAACCGGGTCGACAGCCTGCGCAACCTCACCGTCAACCCGCGCGCCGCTCTGCTCTTCTTCGTGCCCGGGGCCGAGGAGACGCTCAAGGTCTTCGGGACGACGTCGATCGTCGAGGCCGACGCCCTGGGCATCGACCTGGTCGAGTTCGGCCGGGCGCCCCGGTCGGTGGTCGTGCTGACCGTGCAGCGGGCCTACTTCCACTGCGGCAAGGCGGTGATGCGCTCGGGGTTGTGGGACCCGGAGCGGCAGGTCGACCGGTCGACGATGACCCCGTTCGGCCAGGTGCTCAGGGACCACTGCCAGCTCGAGACCCCGCTGCCCGACGACGCCACGATCCGCGCGGACCTGGCGCTCGAGCTGTGAGAGGACCCCCTCCTCCCCACCCCTCGCAGGCTCGGGGCGGTGCCCTGAAGGGGGCCGAGGACCGACGGAAGCCACTTCTTGTCGGTGGCCGGCCGTAGCGTCCCGGCATGGCCTACCTCTTCCAGGTGACGATCGACGCCACCGCGCCGCACCCGCTCGCCGACTGGTGGGCGGAGGCCCTGGGCTGGGAGCGCGAGCCGACCGACGAGGCGTTCATCCGCCGGATGGTCGCCGAGGGCCACGCCACGGAGTCCGAGACGATGCTGCACGACGGCCGGCTGGTCTGGGCGGTGGGCGCCGCGATCCGGCACCCCACCGACGCCGCACCGCGGGTGCTCTTCCAGCAGGTGCCCGAGCCCAAGACGGTCAAGAACCGGGTGCACCTCGACGTCCGGGTCGGCCCGGACGCCGTCGACAGCGAGGTCGCCCGGCTGACGGCGCGGGGTGCGACGGTGCTGCACCACGGCCGGCAGGGCCCCTACCGCTGGGTCACGATCGCCGATCCGGAGGGCAACGAGCTCTGCCTCACCTGACCGGCCGGGTTCCCGCTCAGCCCAGCCGCAGTTCGCGCTCGACCTCGCGCTCGGCCTTCCGCTCGGCGACCGCGCGCTGGGCGAGCAGTCGCCGGCGCTCCTTGTGCGGCCGGCGGCCCGATCGGTAGCGGGCGTCCTCGACCAGCTGGAAGGCAGCCAGCGCACTGGCCCGCACGGCCGTCTGGAGTGGGACCTCGACCGGGTGGACCGGCTCGGCAGTGCTCATCAGGCTGCTCTTTCCCCCGTGGTGGCCGGTGTTCGACCGCCAGTGCAAGTGTGGCCCGCCGGATCGCATCTCAACCGCGATGTGACCTGTCAGTCCCGTTCCGCGCACGGACCATCACACGCGGGGTGGGTCCGCAGCCGGACGCCGCGCGGAGGCGCGCAGGCCCCGGCGGCGTGTCGCCGGTTGCCACGCCGCAGCCGCCATCCCCTACCGTCCGGTGGATGGCGAGCAGTGCGTGGCGCAGGGTCCTGGGTCGGCTGGTGGACGTCGCCGTCCGGCAGGGCAGCGAGGAGTTGTCCCGGCGCACCCGGGGCGACCGCTCCCCGACGGCGCCGCGCCCGTCCGCACCCCGCCGCTCCGCCCCGTCCCGGCCCACCCCCGCCGACCAGCCGCGGGCCACCCTGCCGCCGGCCGGGCCACCCCGGCGCCGCGGCCTGGTCACCGAGTACACCGGTCCGCTGCGGTTGGAGTACCGCCCGCACGACGACGACCGGCCGGACCCGGGCGAGGTGGTCTGGGCCTGGGTGCCCTTCGAGGAGGAGGACGGCCGTGGCAAGGACCGGCCGGTGCTGGTGGTCGGCCGCGACGGCGACGCCCTGCTGGCCCTGATGCTGAGCAGCAAGGACCACGACCTCGACGCCGACGACGAGGCCCGGCACGGCCGGCACTGGGTGGACGTGGGCACCGGCGCCTGGGACCGGCAGGGGCGCCCCAGCGAGGTGCGGGTCGACCGGGTGCTGCGGATCGACCCGGCCGACGTCCGCCGCGAGGGCGCGGCGCTGGACCGCGCGCGGTTCGACGAGGTCGCGGCCGAGGTGCACCGCCGCCGCGACTAGCGGACCGACCCCGGGATCAGCTGTCCAGGTCCCCGTCGCGCTGGGTGCGCGGGCGCAGGTGGTAGACCCCGGCCGAGTCGGTCAGCGACTGCAGGTCGTAGCGGTGCACGACCTTCGGCCCGCCGTGCAGGTGCACGTGGGTGATCGTCGGCAACGGGTCCCCGTGCCGGGCCTCGCGGATCTCCACCCGGCCGTCGAGCGGGCCGCCGACGAAGAGCAGCACGGCATCGGTGTCCTCCGCGCTGCTCACGGCGTCGGCACTCGCTTCTCCCTCGATCGACTGGCGCACCCGGACCAGGGTAGGCGCGTGCCCGGCCCCTCAGCGGCGGGTCCACAGGGGTGTCGCGGACACCGGTCAGCGGGACCGGGGCCGCAGCACCCGGGCCAGCAGCGGCGCGGAGAACAGCATCACGAACAGCCGCAGCACCTGCACCGACAGCACGAACGTCGCGTCGGCACCGCTGCCGGTGGCGGTGGCGAGCACCGCGTAGAGCCCGCCGGGTGTGGTCGCCAGGTAGCCGTCGAGCAGGGTCACCCCCGCGGCGCGGGACAGCACGACCCCCAGCCCGGCGCAGGCGACGACCGCCCCGACGATGAGCGCCAGGGCCAGCGGGAGCGCGCGGCCGACCAGCCGCAGGCTGTCCCGGGTGAAACCGAGCCCCACCTGCAGCCCGATCGCCAGGAACCCGGCCGCCTCGACGACCGCCGGTACGCCGGCGTCCCGGGACAGGCCGGTCAGGTCCAGGGCGGCGGCGACCGCGAGCGGGCCGAGCAGCGCGCCGACCGGCACCCGGCTGACCCGGCCCAGCAGCACGCCCACGGCGACGCAGACCCCGGTGAAAAGCAGTCCGGCCGGCCAGCCGGGTCCGTCGTCGCCCGGCGGGGTCCCGCCACCGGAGGAGGCGCCGTAGACCGTCGTCGCCACGATGGGCATGGCCACCACGATGAGCAGCACCCGCAGGTACTGCAGGACGGCGACCACCTGCTCGTCGGCGCCGAGGTCGCGGGCCATCGCGGTGATCCCCGAGGCACCGCCGGCGATCATCGAGAACGCGCCGGTCACCGGGCTGACCCCCCGCTGCAGCCGCATCAGCTGCCCGGCGAGCAGGCTGACCAGCAGGGTCGCGACGGTCACGGCGAGCACCGGCAGCCAGTGCTCGGCGATCGTGCGCAGCGTGCCCGTCTGCACCAGGGCGCCGATCGAGACCCCGATGACCGCCTGCGCGCCGATCCCGGCCGGGCGGGGCAGCGTCAGCCGGGTGCGACCCAGCAGCGCCCGCCCGAGCCCGGCGACCAGCCCGCCGAACAGCGGGGCGGAGGGCACCCCGAGCAGGGCCAGCAGCGCGCCGGCGGCCACCGCGACCGCGAGGACGGCGCCCCAGTCGAGCCCCCGTCGTCCGCCGTCCACCGCCGCCACTCTGCCCCGGTCCCGTCAGGTGTCCGTGCGGGCCCCGTCCCGGGGTGCGTCGAGGGGGGCCTCGACGATGCGGCGGAGCTCGGCGACGTGCGCGGAGAAGGCGGCCCGCCCGCTCTTGGTCAGGCCCAGGCTGGTGCGCTGCCGCGAGGCGATCGTCGCCTTCCGCACCGCCACGTACCCGGCCTCCTCCAGCTGCTTGACGTGCTTGGAGAGCACCGAGTCGCTGATCCCGACCGAGTCCCGGACGACGGAGAACTCCATCGTGTCGACCGCCGCCAGCAGCCCGCAGATCTGCAGCCGCGGCGGCGGGTGGATGACCGCGTCGAAGCGCGGCGCGACGGCGGTCACCGCCGGCCGCGCAGCTCGGCCACCCGGGCGCGGCCGTGCAGCCGGCCGAGCACGCCGGTGGCGGTCACCGCTCGCCCCGCAGCTCGGCGGCGTAGACCCGCCCCCAGTGCCGGCCGAACAGGATGACCGCGAGCCCGAGGACGGCGCCCGCGGGCACCATCACCCAGTGCTGACCGTGACCCTCGGCCAGCACGAACGCCGGCACGAGGACGGCCAGCACCAGCGCGCTCCAGACGAGCATCACCCGCCAGGTCACGTTCACCCAGATGCCGGTGATCCGCTTGTAGGCCGCCACCAGCGCACCCAGCGAGGCACCGAAGACGACCAGCGCGGGGAACGTGACCCACAGCGAGTCGAAGGCGTAGGAGGACAGGAAGCCGAAGAGCAGCAGCCCCAGTGCGACGTCGTACCACCACGGTGCCACGACCCGGTCGGCCAGCGCGGCGCGGTCGGCGTCCAGGGCGGCCAGCTGGGCGGCGGCGACGTCCCGGTCGATCTCGTTGCTTTCCATGGTGGAAAGACTGACGCACGACTTTCCACTTCGTCAAGAGACACCGCCCCTGTCCTCACACGGGTCCTCGTGGTCTGATGAGCGCGAACTGCGACGGCAGTGGAGGAAGCCCGGTGGAACCCCGGCGCGGTCCCGCCACTGTGATCCGGCCGGCGCCCTCGGGGGTCGGCCGGAGAGCCAGGAACTCCCGCCGTCGCCTCCTGCCACCTCCGGGCGTGGACACCCGGGGAGAGGACCAGTGGTCTACCCGTGACCTACCCGTTCGGCGCCGTCGTCGGCATGGACGACATGCGGCTCGCCCTCCTGCTCAACGCCGTCTCCCCGGCCGTCGGTGGTGTGCTGGTGCGCGGTGAGAAGGGCACGGCGAAGTCCACCACCGTGCGGGCGCTGGCCGCCGTCCTGCCACCGGTGACCGTCGTCGCCGGCTGCCGCTTCGCCTGCGACCCGGCCGCCCCCGATCCCGGCTGCCCGGACGGCCCGCACTCCGCCGACGACCGCGCGGTGACCCGCCCGGCGCGGTTGGTCGAGCTCCCGGTCGGCGCGTCCGAGGACCGGTTGGTCGGCTCGCTGGACCTGGAGCGCGCGCTCACCGAGGGCGTGAAGTCCTTCGAGCCCGGGCTGCTGGCCGCCGCGCACCGTGGCGTCCTCTACGTCGACGAGGTCAACCTGCTGCACGACCACCTGGTCGACCTGCTGCTCGACGCCGCGGCGCTCGGTCGCGCCTACGTCGAGCGGGAGGGCGTCTCGGTGCAGCACGCCGCCCGCTTCCTGCTGGTCGGGACGATGAACCCCGAGGAGGGCGAGCTCCGCCCCCAGCTGCTGGACCGCTTCGGTCTCACCGTCGAGGTGGCCGCCCCGCGGGACGCCGACCTGCGCGCGGAGGTGGTGCGCCGCCGCTTCGCCCACGACGCCGACCCGGCCGGCTTCGCCGCCAGCTGGGCCGCCGACGAGGCAGCGCTCGCCGCCCGGATCGCCGAGGCGCGGGAACGGCTGCCGCGCGTCGTCCTCTCCGACGCGGCACTGCGCCAGGTCACCAGCGTCTGCGCCGCCTTCGACGTCGACGGGCTGCGCGCCGACCTGGTCACCGCCCGCGCCGCCCTCGCGCACGCCGCGTGGTGCGGCCGGGCGGAGGTCACCGAGGACGACGTCCGGGTCGCCGCCCGGCTCGCCCTCCCGCACCGCCGCCGGCGCAACCCCTTCGACGCCCCGGGCCTGGACGAGGACACCCTGCAGCAGGCGCTCGAGGACTCCCGGCCTGAGGACCCTCCGCCCGACGACGACCCCACGGACCCGACCGACGGCCCCGAGGGCTCCGGCGGTGCCGACTCCCCTCCTCCGGGTTCGGCGCCGAACCCCGGCGAGGTTTCGGCGCCGAACCCGGGGGGTGACGACGGCGCCGGTCACGACGGCGGGCCGACGACGGCGCCGCGGGGTGAGGGGGGCGGGCACACCGAGGCCGCGCCCGCGCCGGAGAAGGCCGCCGTGGCCCCGGACTCACCGTTCCGCGTGCAGCGCCTCGAGGTGCCCGGCATCGGCGCGGGCGCGGCCGGACGCCGGTCCCGGGCGCGCAGCGAGCGCGGCCGGGTGGTCGGCTCGCGCCGTCCCGAGGGTCCGGTCACCCGGCTGCACCTGGTCGACACCGTGCTCGCCGCGGCACCCCACCAGCGGGCACGGGGCCGGAGCGGTGCGGGCCTGCGGGTGCAGCGGGAGGACCTGCGCCAGGCCGCGCTGGAGGGCCGCGAGGGCAACCTGGTGCTCTTCGTCGTCGACGCCAGCGGCTCGATGGGCGCCCGGTCCCGGATGGCCGCGGTGAAGGGCGCCGTCCTGTCGCTGCTGATGGACGCCTACCAGCGGCGGGACAAGGTCGGGCTGATCACCTTCCGCGGTGGGGACGCCGAACTGGCGCTGCCGCCCACCTGGTCGGTGGAGGCGGCCGCGGCCCGGCTCACCGCCCTGCCCACCGGCGGCCGGACGCCGCTGGCCGCCGGTCTGCTGCGCGCTGCTGAGACGCTCCGGCTGGAGCGGGTCCGCGATCCGCAGCGGCGGCCGCTGCTCGTCGTCGTCACCGACGGCCGGGCCACCGGCGCCCGCGGCGGCGACCACCTCGGCGACGCCCGGCGCGCCGCCGGGCTGCTGGCGGCCGGCGGGGTCGCGAGCATCGTCGTCGACTGCGAGTCCGGGCCGGTGCGGCTCGGGCTGGCGGCGTCCCTGGGTGCCCAGCTCGGCGGGCAGACCCTGCGGCTGGAGGAACTGGGCGCCGAGGCGCTGTCGGACGTCGTCCGGGAGAGGCGGGCTGCATAGTGGGCGAGCCCGCGAGCCCACCGGTGAGCACAGCGCGCAGCGGCAGCTGGCCGACGAGCGCCAGCGAGGAGGACTGATGCCGCAGGGACAGGTGACCGCGGTCCCGGCCGACGGGCTCACCACCCGCCAGCGCCGCAACCGCCCGCTGCTGGCCGTGCACACCGGGGAGATGAAGGGCAAGTCCACCGCCGCCTTCGGGATGGCCATGCGGGCGTGGAACCAGGGCTGGTCGGTCGCGGTCTACCAGTTCGTCAAGAGCGCCAAGTGGAAGGTCGGCGAGGAGAACGCGCTAACCGCCCTCGGCCGGCTGCACACCGAGACCGGCGAGGGCGGCCCGGTCGTCTGGCACAAGATGGGCTCGGGCTGGTCCTGGTCGCGCAAGCACGGCGAGGAGACCGACCACGCCGCCGACGCCGCCGAGGGCTGGGCGCAGATCAAGCGCGACCTGGCCGCCGAGGCGCACCGCTTCTACGTGCTCGACGAGTTCACCTACCCGCTCACCTGGGGCTGGGTCGACGTCGACGACGTCGTGCGCACGCTGGTCGAGCGGCCCGGCAACCAGCACGTGGTCATCACCGGCCGGAAGGCACACCCGGCGCTGATCGAGGCCGCGGACCTGGTGGTGGAGATGACCAAGGTCAAGCACCCGATGGACGCCGGCCAGAAGGGTCAGCGGGGGATCGAGTGGTGACCCCCCACCCGGCCATGTTGGCCAACATGGCCCCTCGGGGGACGGCGTGAGCACGCACCGGATGCCGCGGATCGTGGTCGCCGCGCCGTCGTCCAACGCCGGCAAGACGTCGATCACCACCGGGCTGATCGCCGCGCTGACCAGCCGGGGGCTCACCGTCAGCCCGCACAAGGTCGGCCCGGACTACATCGACCCCGGCTACCACGGTCTCGCCGCGGGCCGCCCCGGGCGCAACCTCGACCCGTGGCTGGTCGGCGACGAGCGGATCACCCCGCTGTTCCTGCACGGGTCCCGCGGCGCCGACGTCGCCGTCGTCGAGGGCGTGATGGGCCTGTTCGACGGCGCCGCGCACGTCAGCGTCGAGCCCGGCTACGGCTCCACCGCCCAGCTGGCCACCCACCTGCGGGCGCCGGTGGTGCTGGTCGTCGACGCCGCGTCGCAGGCCCGCAGCGTCGCCGCACTGGTGCACGGGTTCGCCACCTTCGACCCCTCGGTGCGGATCGGCGGCGTCGTGCTCAACCGGGTCGGCACCGACCGGCACGAGGCGATCCTCCGCGAGGCGCTCGGCGCGGCGGGGGTGCCGGTGCTGGGCGCGGTCCGCCGGATCGAGGACCTGCACACCCCCTCGCGCCACCTCGGCCTGGTACCGGCCGCGGAGCGGTCGGCCGAGGCGCTGCGCACGGTGCGCGCGCTGGGGGCGGTCGTCGAGGCCAGCGTGGACCTGGACGCCGTCCTCCGGCTGGCCCGCACCGCCCCAGACCTGACCGGCGACGCCTGGGACCCGGCCGCGGAGGTCACCGCGGTGGCCGGCCGCCCGGTCGTCGCCGTCGCCGGCGGCCCCGCCTTCACCTTCGGCTACGCCGAGACCGCCGAGCTGCTCAGCGCCGCGGGCGCCGAGGTGGTGACCATCGACCCGCTCCGCGACTCCACCCTGCCCGAGGGCACCGCGGCGCTGGTGGTCGGCGGCGGTTTCCCGGAGCTGCACGCCGGCGCGCTGAGCGCGAACATCGGTCTGCGGACGGCGATCGCCGACCTCGCCGCCCGCGGCGGATCGATCGCCGCGGAGTGCGCCGGGCTGCTCTACCTGTCCCGGGAGCTGGACGGCGAGCCGATGTGCGGCGTGCTGCCGACGACGACCGCGATGCACCCGCGGCTGACCCTGGGCTACCGGTCGGCCGTGGCCCTCACCGACAGCGCGCTCGCCCCGGCCGGCACCCGGGTCCGCGGCCACGAGTTCCACCGCACCACCGCCTCCCCCGCCGCCGGCGCCACCCCGGCCTGGCAGTGGAACGCCGACGGCCCCGAGGGCTTCGTCACCGGGAACGTGCACGCCTCGTACCTGCACCTGAACTGGGCCGGGTCCCCCACCATGGCCTCGCGCTTCGTCGCCGCAGCCGCGCACGCCCGTCCGGAGGTGCTGAGTGCACATCGCTGAGGGGTTCCTCCCGCCCGCGCACGCCATCGGCTGGACCGTGGCCGCCGCCCCCTTCGTCGTCCACGGCGCCCGGGCGGTGGTCAAGGAGGTCCGGGAGAACCCGGAGTCGACGCTGCTGCTCGGCGCGGCGGGGGCGTTCACCTTCGTGCTCAGCGCGATCAAGCTGCCCTCGGTGACCGGGTCGTCGTCCCACCCGACCGGCACCGGGCTGGGCGCCGTCCTGTTCAAGCCGCCGGTGATGGCGCTGCTCGGCACGATCGTGCTGCTGTTCCAGGCGCTGCTGCTGGCCCACGGCGGGCTCACCACACTCGGCGCCAACGTGTTCTCGATGGCGATCGTCGGACCGTGGGCCGGCTACGGCGCCTACCTGCTGACCCGGCGGCTCGGCGGCGGGCTGCTGCCGGCGGTCTTCGCAGCCATGGCGCTGTCGGACCTGGCCACCTACGTGACGACGGCGCTGCAGCTGGCCTGGGCGCACCCGGACGCGGAGAGCGGCTTCCTCGGCGCAGCGGTCAAGTTCCTCGGCGTCTTCGCGGTCACCCAGATCCCGCTGGCGATCGGTGAGGGGCTGCTCGGCGTCCTGCTGTTCCGGGTGCTGACGGTCAACGCCCGCCCCGAGCTCGAGCGTCTCGGCGTCCTGACGCCGGAACCCGCAGGGCCAGCCGAGGTTTCGCGCGATGAAGTACACGGGGTTTCGCGCGCGCAAGCACCCGACGAGACCACCGGAGGCGAGAGGTGAGGCGGCGGCACCTGGTGACGGCGCTGCTCGTGCTCGCCGTCGTCGCGCTGTTCGCGCTGCCGCTGCTCATCGACGGCGGGAGCGACTACACCGGCACCGACAGCCAGGCGACGGAGCTGATCGAGGAGTCCGACCCGGGCTACACGCCGTGGTTCTCCTCGGTGTTCTCCCCCGGGTCCGCCGAGGTCGAGTCCGGGCTGTTCGCGCTCCAGGCGGCCCTGGGCGGCGGCGTCCTCGGCTACGTGCTCGGCCGGCTGCGTGGCCGGCGCAGCGCCGAGAAGGCCGCAGGGAAGACCACCCAGCCGGAGGAGGCCGGCGGCCCGTGACCGGACTCGCGATCGACGACGCCGCCTGGGCCAGCGCCTGGCGCCCGCGCTCCCCGGCGGACAAGGTGCTGATCAGCGTGGGCCTGGTGCTCAGCGCGCTGCTGCTGCCGGTGTGGCCGGGGAGCGTGCTGGTCGGGCTGGTCGCGGTCGGGCTCGCGCTCGGCCCGGCCCGGGTGCCGGCGCGCACCTTCGGCCGCGCGGTGCGGGCGCCGCTGGCGTTCATCGGCATCGGCGCGCTGACCACGGTGGTCGAGGTCGGCGACGGCATCGGCTGGGCACCCGACGCGGCCGCCCAGGCCGGGTCGCTCGTCGGGCACGCGGTGGCCGGCAGCGCCGCCGTCCTGCTGCTGGCCACGACCACCCCGATGTCGGACCTGCTCCCGGCGTTGCAGCGGCTGCGGGTGCCGGCGGCGGTGATCGAGGTGGCGTCGGTGACCTACCGGATGCTCTTCGTGCTGCTCACCAGCCTGACCACCATCCGCGAGGCGCAGACCGCCCGGATGGGCTACGCCAGCGTCCGCGGCTCCTACCGCTCCTCCGGGGCGCTGGCTGCCGCGGTGCTCACCCGCTCCTGGGACCGCGCCCGGCGGCTGCAGGACGGGCTGGCCGGCCGCGGACTGGAGACCGGGCTGCGGGTCCTGCCGGAGACGCTGCCCGCCTCCCGCCGCTTCGAGGCCGCCAGCGTGCTCGGCCTCGCCGCGCTCGCCGCCGTCAGCGTGGTCGTCGCGTGAGCCACCTGGTGCTGGCCGCCACCGGGCTGGTGGTCGGCTACGACCGGGCCCGGCCGGTGCTGGACGGCGCGACGCTCACCGTGCCCCCGGGCCGGCGGCTCGCGGTGCTCGGCGCCAACGGCTCGGGCAAGACCACGCTGCTGCGCTGCCTGTCCGGCGCCCTGGCCCCGGCCCGCGGCCGGGTGACCCTGGACGGCGCGGAGCTGCGGCACACCCGCGCGGGACTGCGCGCCCACCGGCAGGCGGTCCAGCTGGTGCTGCAGGACCCCGACGACCAGCTGTTCAGCGCCTCGGTCGCCCAGGACGTCTCGTTCGGGCCGGTCAACCTCGAGCTGCCGGAGGCCGAGGTGCGCGCCCGCGTCGCCGAGGCGCTGGACCTGCTGTCCGTCGCGCGCCTGGCCGGCCGGCCCACCCACCAGCTCTCCTACGGCGAGCGCAAGCGGGTGGCGATCGCCGGCGCGGTGGCGATGCGCCCCTGCGTGCTGCTGCTCGACGAGCCGACCGCCGGGCTCGACCCCACCGCGGTCGGTGAGGCGCTGGCCGCGCTGAGCCGGCTGCAGGAGGCCGACTCCACGGTCGTGATGAGCACCCACGACGTCGACCTGGCGCTGCGCTGGGCCGACGAGGTCGCCGTCGTGGTCGACGGCGGGGTCGTGCAGGGCCCTCCGGACGTCGTCCTCGGCGACGACGCGCTGCTCGCCCGCGCCCGGCTGGACCGGCCCTGGGCACTCAGCGTGGGCGCCCGGCTGCAGGCCCTCGGGCTGCTGCCCGACGGCGCGCTCCCCCGCGACGCCGACGCCCTGATCGCCGCGCTGCCCGACCACCCGGGTGTCCGGGCGTGATGACCGTGGGGGTCGGTGCGGCCACCGGGGTCACCGTCGAGGAGGTGCTCGCCGCGGTCGACGCCGTATTGCCCGCGGTGCAGGGTCCGGTGCGGCTGGCAACGCTGGACGCCCGCAGCACCGAGCCCGGGCTGCGCGAGGCGGCCGCCCGCCGCGGTTGGCCGCTGACCGGGCACCCGGCCGCCGCGCTGGCCACGGTCCCCGTCCCGGCGCCCTCGGCGCGGGTGGCCGCCGCCGTCGGCACCCCGTCGGTGGCCGAGGCCGCCGCACTGCTCGACGGCGGGCAGCTCGTCGTCGGCAAGACCGTGCACGGCCGGGTGACCGTGGCGGTGGCCCGCCAGGACGTCGACCTCCGGCACCACGGCGATGTCGAGGCGACCCCCGGCCTGGTCGACCTGGCCGTCAACGTCCGGGCCGGGACCCCGCCGGACTGGCTGCGCGCGGTCCTGCACGAGGCCGTCGACTCGAGCGCCGGCTACCCGGACGCCCGGACGGCCCGGACAGCCGTCGCCGCCGCGCACGGTCGGGCCGAGGCGGAGGTGCTGCTCACCGCGGGCGCCGCGGAGACGTTCACCCTGCTGGCCCGCGCGCTGCGGCCCCGGCGGGCGGTCGTCGTCCACCCGTCCTTCACCGAGCCGGAGGCCGCGCTGCGCGCGGCCGGGCACCCGGTGGAGCGGCTCCTGCTGGCGCCCCCGGGCCACCTGCTGGGCGGGGTCCCCGAGGACGCCGACCTGGTGGTGCTCGGGAACCCCACCAACCCGACGTCGGTGCTGCACCCCGCCGAGACGGTCGCGGCGCTGGCCCGGCCGGGCCGGGTGCTCGTCGTCGACGAGGCGTTCGCCGACACCGTGCCCGGCGAACCCGCGTCGCTGGCCGGGCGCGCCGACCTCCCGGGCCTGCTGGTGGTGCGCAGCCTCACCAAGACCTGGGGGCTGGCCGGGCTGCGGGTCGGCTACGCGCTGGGCCCGGCCGACCTGGTCGCCGCGCTGGCCGCCCAGCAGCCGCACTGGCCGGTCTCCACCCCCGCGCTGGCGGCGCTGCGCGCCTGCACCACCCCGGCCGCGCTGGCCGAGGCGGCGGCGGCCGCGCACCAGCTCACCGAGCACCGCGCCGCCCTGCTGGCCGCGCTGCCGGCTGCGGTCGAGGTCGTCGGCGCTCCACGCTCGTCCTTCGTCCTGCTCCGCGTCCCCGGCGGAGCGCAGGTGCGCGAGCGGCTGCGCGAGCGGGGCTGGGCGGTGCGCCGCGGGGACACGTTCCCCGGGCTGACCGGGGACCACCTGCGGGTCGCCGTGCGCGACCCGGACACCTCCCGTGCGTTCGGCGCCGTGCTGGCTGAGATCCTTGCCGAGGTCCGTTCCGAGGTCCTTGCCGCGACCACCACCTCCGAGGAGACCCGTTGAGCCACTTCGCCGGCACGCTGCTGGGCGAGACGATCGCTGCCGTCCGTCCCCGCGACGCGGCGGCCGAGCGGGCTGCCCGGCAACGGCTGGACCGGATGACCAAGCCGCCGGGCTCCCTCGGCGTGCTCGAGGACGTTGCCGCCCAGCTGGCCGGGACCGCCGGCGAGTGCCCCGCTCCGCTGCCCACGCCCGCCGCCGTCGCCGTGTTCGCCGGTGACCACGGTGTGCACGCCCAGGGCGTCACGCCGTGGCCGCAGGAGGTGACCGCCCAGATGGTGGCCAACCTCGCCGCCGGCGGTGCGGTGGTCAACGCCTTCGCCGCGGGCCTCGGCGCAGACGTCGTCGTCGTGGACGTCGGGGTCGCCACCCCGGTCGGCCCGGCCGCGGGGCTGCTGGAGCGCAACGTCCGCCGCGGCACCGCCGACCTGGCCACCGGCCCGGCGATGACGCTGGAGGAGGCCCGTCGCGCCGTCGAGGTCGGCATCGAGGTGGCCACCGGGCTCGCCGCCGACCACGGCTGCCTGGTCACCGGCGACATGGGGATCACGAACACCACCGCCTCGGCCGCCCTGGTCTGCGCCTTCACCGGCGCGAGCCCGGCCGCCGCCACCGGTCGCGGCACCGGTGTCGACGACCCCACCCTCGCCCGCAAGGTCGCCGTCGTCACCCGCGCGGTGGCCCGGGTCCCGGCCCGACCGACGACCCCGGAGCAGGCGCTGGCCGCGCTGGCGGAGGTCGGGGGGCTCGAGCACGCCGCGCTCGCCGGGTTCCTGCTCGGCGCCGCCGCAGCCCGGGTGCCGGTGCTGCTGGACGGCGTCATCGCCGGCTCGGCCGCACTGGTCGCCGCCGCGCTATGCCCGACGGCGCTGGAGCACGCGCTGGCCGGGCACACCTCCGCCGAGCCGGGTGCCGAGCTGGCGCTGCTCGCGCTGCGGCTGCGCCCGCTGCTGGGGCTGGACCTGCGGCTGGGCGAGGGCACCGGTGCGCTGCTGGCGTTCCCGCTGGTCGCCAGCGCCGCCCGCGCGCTGCGCGACGTCGCCACCTTCGACTCGGCAGGCGTCACCGAGAAGTGAGCTCCCCGACCGATCCCGCCACCGTCTACCCGGTCGGCCTCCGGCTCGCCGGGCGCCGGGTGGTCGTCGTCGGCGGCGGCCAGGTCGCCCACCGGCGCGTGGCCGGCCTGCTCGAGGCCGACGCCCTGGTGACCGTGGTGAGCCCCGAGCTGACCCCCGCGCTGGAGGCGCTGGTCGCCCCCGGGTCGGTGACCTGGCACCCGAGGCGGTACGTGGCCGGGGACCTGGCCGGCGCCTGGTACGCCGTCGCCGCCACCGACGACCCGGCGGTCAACGCCACCGTCGCCGCCGAGGCCGAGCGCGACCGGGTGTTCTGCGCCCGCGCCGACGATCGGTCGACCTCGACGGTGTGGACGCCGGCGGTCGGCCGCCAGGGCGACCTGGTCGTCGGCGTGCACGGCGGTGGCGACCCGCAGCGCGCCGTCGGCGTCCGCGACGCGGTCCTCGCCGGGCTGACCGACGGCTCGATCGCCGACCGGGCCTCCCGCGCGCCCTCGGTCGCCGTCGGCAGCGTGGTGCTGGTCGGTGGCGGACCGGGCGACCCCGGGCTGGTCACCGTCCGCGGCCGGCAGGCCGTCGCCGGTGCCGACGTCGTCCTGGCCGACCACCTCGCGCCGCAGGGGCTGCTCGCCACGCTGCCGCCCGAGGTCGAGGTCATCGACGCCTCCAAGCTCCCCCGCGGGCGGGCGATGGCGCAGGAGCAGATCAACACCCTGCTCATCGACCGGGCGCGCCGGGGCAAGCGGGTGGTCCGGCTCAAGGGCGGGGACCCGTTCGTGTTCGGCCGCGGGTACGAGGAGCTGGAGGCGTGCACCGCGGCCGGCATCCCGGTGGAGGTCGTGCCCGGGGTGACCAGCGCGATCGCCGTGCCGGGACTGGCCGGGATCCCGGTCACCCACCGCGGCATGACCCACGAGTTCGTCGTCGTCTCCGGGCACGTCCCTCCCGGGCACCCGGCCTCGCTGGTCGACTGGGCGGCGCTGGGCCGGCTGCGCGGCACCGTCGTGGTGCTGATGGGCGTCGACACCGCCCCGGCGATCAGCGCCGCGCTGATCGAGCACGGCCGGGACCCGAAGACCCCGGTCGCCGTCGTCAGCGACGGGGCGACCCCGGCCCAGCGGAGCATCCGCACCACCCTGGCCGGGCTGGCGGCGACCCTCGCCGAGGAGCAGGTGCGTCCGCCGGCGGTCTGGGTCGTCGGCGACGTGGTGTCCCTCGGCGGCTGAACTCCCCGGCGGGCCGCCGACCGAGGCTGACTGCGTCACAGACCGGTCACTTTCTGTGACCGGCTCGGCTCCCCGTCACTCTTCCCTGTGCGTGGCCTGTACGTCACGCCTCGTCCACGCCAGGCTCCCGAGGATCGCACTCACGCTCCGGCGGACACCGTCGTCCGCCGGCCGGGACGAGGGGGAGCACATGCACGGACACCGGGCGAGGTCCACGAGGAGGACGGCGCCACGAGCCGTCGCCCTGGGCACGGGCGGGCTGATCCTGGCCGCCCTCCTGCCTGCCACCGCCGCCCAGGCGGGGTCGGGCGGGGGGTGCGCACACCGGGTGAACAACACCTACGACAAGCTGCTCGACTGCGTGACGCTCGAGGGCGTGCGGGACCACCAGGAGGCCCTGCAGAAGATCGCCGACAACAGCACCGACCCGTACTACCC
Organism: Geodermatophilaceae bacterium URHA0031; assembly: GCA_000620205.1. GTDB lineage: Bacteria > Actinomycetota > Actinomycetes > Mycobacteriales > Geodermatophilaceae > Modestobacter. Next base: position 78,306 of record JHVP01000008.1, read on the forward strand.
CGGCTCGCGGGCCGCCGGTACCGACGGCTACACCCAGAGCGTCGACTACGTCGCCACGACGCTCCGCGAGGCCGGCTACCAGGTGACGCTGGACCCCGTGGAGGTCGACTACGCGTTCCCCGCCGTGCTGACCCAGCTCACCCCGGTGGCGGCGGACTACGAGACCGCCGCCTTCAGCGGCAGCGGGTCAGCCCGGGTCGAGGGCCCGGTGACGCCGGTGGACATCAACCTCGAGGGCGACCGCGCATCGACCAGCGGCTGCGAGACCGCGGACTTCGCCGGCCTCGACCTCAACGGGGACAGCGACATCGCGCTCGTCCAGCGCGGCACCTGCACGTTCGGGTTGAAGGCCCAGAACGCCCAGGACGCCGGTTTCGAGGCGGTCGTCGTCTTCAACCAGGGCAACGCCCCCGACCGCCTCGACCTCTTCATCGGCGACGCCACGTCGCTGGACCTGGAGGGCACGCAGCCGACCGACCTCACCATCCCCGTCGTCGGTGCCAGCTTCGACCAGGGGGTCGCCCTCGCGGCCCCGGGCTCCACCGCGGTCGTCGAGGCCCGGATCGAGCAGCGCACCGACCACAGCGTGATCGCGGAGCTGCCCGGGAGGAACCCGGACAACGTCGTGATGGCCGGTGCCCACCTGGACAGCGTTCCCGAGGGCCCGGGCATCAACGACGACGGCTCGGGCACGGCCGCACTGCTCGAGACCGCGCAGATGATGGCCCGGTCGAAGCCCGTGAACACCCTGCGGTTCGCCTTCTGGGCCGGTGAGGAGCTCGGCCTGATCGGCTCGACCGACTACGTCGAGGGCCTGTCGCAGACCGAGCGCGACCGCATCGCGCTCTACATGAACTACGACATGATCGGTTCGCCGAACTACGTCTTCATGGTCTACGACGCCGACGAGTCCAGCTTCCCGGCACCCGACGGCCTGACCATCCCGGCCGGCTCGACCGCGATCGAGGACGTCTACGAGTCCTACTACACCCTCGTCGGCGAGCCCTACGACGACACCGCCTTCGACGGGCGGAGCGACTACCAGGCCTTCATCGAGGCCGACATCCCCGCCGGTGGTCTGTTCACGGGGGCCGAGGAGGTCAAGACCGAGCAGCAGGCAGCGATCTGGGGCGGCACCGCCGGGGAGCAGTTCGACCCCTGCTACCACCTCGCCTGCGACACGGCGGAGAACGTGGACCTGCACGCGCTGGACGTCAACAGCGACCTCGTCGCGTTCGCGATGCTGACGTTCGCGTACTCCACGGAGACGGTGAACGGGGTCCCGGGCAGGCCGGTCCCCGGCAAGCCGGTGGTCCTGCCGGCCCCCGCCGGCCCCGAGGGCACCTTCGTCACGACCGACGGCGGCGCAGCCGGCCCGCGGGCCGCGGCCTGACCGCCCGCGGTGACGGGGCCGGTCCTCGACCGGCCCCGTCACCGCTCACCGGGCCGTCGCGTCGTCCGACGCCGGCACCGGGTCGACGCCGACGGCCGGCTCCCCGGCCGGCCGTTCGCCCAGCCGGACCAGCACGATCCCGGCCAGGACGACGATGCCGCCCACGAGCTGGACGGCTCCCGGCCGCTGCCCCAGCGCCAGCCAGGCGGCCGCCACCGCGAACAGCACCTCGCTCAGCCCGACGAACGAGCTGAGCCGCGAGCCCAGCCGCCGGACGGCGGCGATGCCGGTGGCGTAGGCGAACGCCGCCGCGAGCAGGGACAGGCCCGCGACCGGCACCAGCCAGCTGGTCGACCGCCCGGCGAACACCACGTCGGTGGCGGTCGTCCGCCACGGCAGGACGCCGACCAGAGCCGCCGCACCCAGCACCAGTGCGCCGACGGTGAGCCCCGCCCAGGCGCTGGCCAGCGGTGGCAGCGCGTCGTCGGTCCGGGCGGACAGCACGAAGTAGGCGGCGAGTCCCAGCGCGGCGAGCAGGCCCCAGCCGACACCGACCGGGTCGATCTGCGCGCCCCGGACGACGTCGAGCACCAGCACGAGGCCCACCAGCGCGACGACCATCCCGGCGCCGGTGACCGCGCTGGGCCGCTGACCGAGCCGGGCCCAGACCCACAGCACCACCAGCAGGACGCCGCAGTACTCGAGCAGCAGCGCCACCCCGACCGACAGACGGGACACGGCGAGGAAGTAGGCGAGCTGGGGCAGCGCGACGGCGAGCACCCCGAAGGCCAGGACGGCGCCGACGTTGCCGCGCAGCAGCCGCCACCGACCGCGCAGCTGCATGGCGGCGGGCACGGTCAGCGCGAGCGCCGCGACGCCCATCCGCGCGGTGACCGCGGACCCGGCGGTCCAGCCGGCGTCCAGCAGACCCGTGGCGAAGACCCCGGAGGTGCCGAAGGCGGCAGCGGAGAGCAGCGCCAGCAGCAGTCCGACGAGTCCGGTCCGGCGGTCGAGCACGGCAGCCACCTCCCCGTCAGGAGTCAACGGACGTACGCTCCTGACAACGGGACGCTAGCAGAGACAGGAGTCACATGCTGTTTGCCCATGACACCGAGGTGGCGCTCGCGGCCGCGACGGCCCTCGTGAACACCGCGGCCGACGGCGAGGAGCGACTGCCCGACCCGGCAGCCCTGTCCACCTTCCTCGACACCTGGGAGTACACCGGCAGCCGGACCGGCGACGAGGCCGAGCTGGCCGAGGTCCACCAGCTGCGCACCGTGCTGGCCGGGGTCTGGGACACCGATGAGGACGGCGTGGTCGCCGTGGTGAACCGGCTGCTCCGTGAGGGACACGCCCTGCCGCAGCTGGTCCGGCACGACAACTGGGGCTACCACGTGCACGCCACCGAGCCGACCGCGTCGGTGGCCGACCGGATGGGCGTGGAGGCCGCGATGGCCCTGGCCGACGTCGTCCGGGCCGGCGCCCTGGACAGGCTGCGCCGCTGCGCCGCCCACGGGTGCGACGACGCGCTGGTCGACCTGACCCGGAACGCCAGCCGCCGGTTCTGCGACAGCAGCTGCGCCAACCGGGAGCACGTGGCCGCCTACCGGGCCCGCCGCGCCGCCGGCTGACCCGGGCGTTCAGCCCATCCGCTCGGCGGTGTCCTCGAGGAGCACCTGCCGCGACGCCGGGTCGCGGTGCGGGCAGGACGTGCACATCGCCTCGTGCGGCACCCGGTACAGCAGGCAGCACGACGCCCGCCGGGTGAACCGCACCCCGCGGACGTCGACGTACCGCGGCGGCGGCAGCGGGCTGCCGATCGCCGCCGCCAGCGGTCCGGCCAGCGCGGTCGCCGCCGGCACGTCCCCGACCGCGCGGCCGACGGCGAGCAGCCGGTTGGCCAGCGAGTCGGTGGCGATCGCCCACAGCGGTCGCGCACGCATCCCACCGGCCTCCGCCACCGCGGCGACGACCGCGTCGAGCGTCGTCCGCAGGTCCTCGACCAGGTGGGTGGCGCTGCGGCCGGTGGTGGTCGCGGCGATCGGCACGTGGCCGGCGAGCGCGTGCACCGTCGTGTCGGCGAGCCGCGCGGAGAGCCCGACCCCGGACACTAGCCCCGCCAGCACCGGACCGAGCAGCACGCTGGACACCGAGTACCACCAGACCGTGGCCTGCACCCGGCGGTCGTCGGTGCGCTGCCGCGCGGCGCGGGCGGTGAGCACCTCCGCGGTCCAGGCCGGGTCGGCCAGCAGCACGCCCGGCACGGCAGCCGTCGACGGCGGCGCGACCAGCCCGAGCGCGGCCGCGCCGGGCACCCGTGCGGCGACCAGCGCCTGGGCCGCGTCGTCGGTCACCCGACCAGTCTGCCCAGCCGCCGGCCTCCCGTCGCGCACCGACCTGACGGCGAGGTGACCGGGGCCATAGGTTGTCCCCGAGAGACGGCGCCGTGAGCGGAGGCGGCGCCCTGATCCGGAGGTGGGGCATGAGCGAGACGACCGAGGCGCACGGCCTGGACAACCCCGAGGGCGGGTTCCCGCCGCCGGAGGCGCTCGCCGCCGCCGCGAACGTCGGGCCGGACGTCTACGACCGTGCCGCCGCCGACCGGGTGGGCTTCTGGGAGGAGGCCGCCCGGCGGCTGGACTGGGCGCAGCCCTGGGACCAGGCCCTGGACTGGAGCCCGCCCTTCGCGAGGTGGTTCGTCGGCGGGAAGCTCAACGTCGCGGTGAACTGCGTGGACCGGCACGTCGACGCCGGGCACGGTGACCAGGTCGCCTACCACTGGGTCGGCGAGCCCGGCGACACCCGCACGCTGACCTACGCCCAGCTCAAGGACGAGGTCTGCAAGGCGGCCAACGCCCTGGTCGAGCTCGGTGTCCAGGCCGGGGACCGGGTCGCGATCTACCTGCCGATGATCCCCGAGGCCGTCGTCTCGATGCTGGCGTGCGCCCGGATCGGCGCCGTCCACATGGTGGTCTTCGGCGGCTTCTCCCCCGACGCGCTGGCCAGCCGGATCACCGACGCCGACGCGAAGGTGGTCATCACCGCTGACGGCGGCTACCGCCGCGGGGCGCCGAGCGCGCTGAAGCCCAACGTGGACGAAGCGCTGACGAAGACCGAGGGCGTGCGCAGCGTGCTGGTCGTCCGGCGCACCGAGCAGGACGTGGAGTGGACTGAGGGCCGCGACGTCTGGTGGCACGACCTCGTCGGGCGCCAGTCGGCCGAGCACGAGGCCGAGGCCTTCGACGCCGAGCACCCGCTCTACATCATGTACACCTCGGGCACGACGGCGAAGCCGAAGGGCATCCTGCACACCTCCGGCGGCTACCTGACCCAGGTCAGCTACAGCCACTGGGCGGTCTTCGACATCAAGCCCGACACCGACGTCTTCTGGACGGCGGCCGACGTCGGCTGGGTCACCGGCCACAGCTACATCGTCTACGGGCCGCTGGCCAACCGGACCACCTCGGTGATGTACGAGGGGACGCCGGAGACCCCGCACCGCGGCCGCTGGTGGGAGATCGTCCAGGAGTACGGGGTCACGGTCCTGTACACCGCGCCGACCACGATCCGCACCTTTATGAAGTGGGGCGAGGACGTCCCGGCCGGGTTCGACCTGTCCTCGCTGCGGCTGCTCGGGTCCGTCGGCGAGCCGATCAACCCCGAGGCGTGGCTCTGGTACCACGAGCACATCGGCGGCGGCCGCTGCCCGATCATGGACACCTGGTGGCAGACCGAGACCGGTGCGCACATGATCACCCCGCTGCCGGCCGTCACCACCCTCAAGCCCGGCTCGGCCCAGCGCCCGCTGCCCGGCATCGCGGCCAGCGTGGTCGACGAGGAGGGCAAGCCGATCGAGCCGGGCGCGACCGGCTACCTGGTGCTCACCGAGCCGTGGCCGGCGATGCTGCGCACCATCTGGGGTGACGACGACCGCTACAAGGACACCTACTGGAGCCGGTACGGCGAGGGCGTCTACTTCGCCGGGGACGGCGCCAAGCTCGACGAGGACGGCGACATCTGGCTGCTCGGCCGGGTCGACGACGTCATGAACGTCTCCGGGCACCGCATCTCCACCACCGAGGTGGAGTCCGCGCTGGTCAGCCACCCGACGGTCGCCGAGGCGGCCGTCGTCGGGGCCACCGACCCGACCACCGGTCAGGGCATCGTCGCGTTCGTGATCCTCCGCGGGGACGCCGTCGACTCCGGTGAGGACCTGGTGAAGACCCTGCGCCAGCACGTGCGCAAGGAGATCGGCCCGATCGCCAGCCCCCGGCAGATCATGGTCGTCGCGGAGCTGCCCAAGACCCGCTCGGGCAAGATCATGCGCCGGCTGCTCCGGGACGTGGCGGAGAACCGGGACCTCGGCGACGTCACCACCCTCACCGACTCCTCGGTCATGGAGCTGATCAGCTCGAAGCTGCCCACCTCCGCCAGCGAGGACTGAAGAACACCCCCTGCCCCCCAACCCCCGCAGGCTCGGGCCGGGACCCTGCAGGGGGCCGCCGTTCCAGCAGGTCACCCGGCGGCGCTTGTGCTCTGCTCACCGTGGTGAGCAGAGCACAAGCGTGCCCAGGTGTGCCGTCGGGCGACGGAGCCGGCCCTCGCTGCCTGTCCACAGGTCCGCGTTCACGGGGCCCAGGTCGTGCCGGACGGCGGCATCCTCGCCCAGGTGGACGAGGATGCCGAGGCCAGGAGGCGACTGGGCGCCCTCCTCCGGCGCATCCGCCGGACCGCGGACCTGTCGCAACGTGAACTGGCCCGGGCCCTCGGCGTCAGCACCGGCGCCGTGGCCCAGGCGGAGAGCGGCGCGCGGGATCTGCGGGCGACGGTGCTGGCGCGTGCCGCGAGGCTGGCCGGGCTGAGGTTGGTGCTGGTGGACGCCTCGGGCGCGGAGGTCCCGGCCATGGACGGCGCCGCTGTCCGCGACCGCGCCGGACGGTTGTTCCCGGCCCACCTCGACCCCAGGCACGGTGACGTGGGGTGGTGGCACGGCCCGGAGCGCTACAGCCGGGAACGTCCGGAGTTCACCTTCGACCGCGACCGACGGGAGCGGGACGACCTGCGCGCGCTGATCGGCGTCCCTCCTGACCACCAGGTGCCCGGCCCCGGGGACTCCCTGGCGGAGCGGGCCCGGGCCCGGGCCGAGGCCGCCCGGGCCGCGTGGCGCGCCCGGTGGCAGGAGGACCTCGCGGAGCACCAGCTGCGCCAGCGGGAACGGCTCCGGCTCGGCCTGCCCTCGTGGTCGGACCCCACCTGCACCTGTCCGCCGGCGTGCGACGACCTGCTCTTCGCCGAGGGGCCGCAGACACCGCGGCAGCAGGCGGTCCCGCACGTCGAGGACTGCCCCTGCCTGTGCGACATCGCCTGAGGACGGTGCGCACCCGGCACTCCCCCGGGTGACCCGGACCGGCGGGCGTGGCGATCATGCGGCACGATCACCCGAGGAACGCGCCGATCCGGGCGCCGATCAGGGAGGAGCCACCCGTGGCCCACAGTGTCTCGACGACCCCGCTGGCGGGCCGGCCCGCGGGCCCCGCCGAGCCCTCCGTCGGCACGCTCGCCAAGAGCGCCATGGCCGACATGTCCACGCTGATCCGCTCGGAGATCGAGCTGGCGAAGACCGAGGTGACCGTCTCGGCCAAGCGTGGCGGGATCGGCGCGGCTGCCTTCGCCGCGGCCGGGGTCCTGCTGGCCTTCGCCGCGATCTTCTTCTTCATCGCGCTGGCCGAGTTCCTCACCTGGCTGGGTCTGACGCGGTGGATCTCCTACCTCATCGTCTTCGCCCTCCTGGTCCTCATCGCCGCGGTCGCCGGGCTCATCGGCTACCGGCAGGTGAAGAAGATCAAGAAGCCGGAGAAGACCCTCGAGACGCTGCAGGACCTGCCCGACCTGGCCCGCCGCGAGGCCCCCGGTCAGCGGCAGCACGACCTGCCCGTCGTCCGCAACGGCCAGGTCGTCCGCCAGGACCCGCACGCCCGCCTGCGCTGATCCCTGCATGACCGAACCCCAGGTCGGGCAGCCGGACGCGACCAGCGTCCTGCTGCCCGGGCCCTGGGCGCACCGGGACGTCTCGGCCAACGGGGTGCGGCTGCACGCCGCCGAGGCCGGTGACGGGCCGCTCGTCCTGCTGCTGCACGGCTTCCCCCAGTTCTGGTGGACCTGGCGCCACCAGCTGATCGGCCTGGCGGCGGCCGGGCTGCGCGTGGTCGCCCCCGACATGCGCGGCTACGGCGCGAGCGACAAGCCCCCGCGCGGGTACGACCTGCCCACCGCTGCTGCCGACGCCGCCGCGGTGATCCGCGCGCTCGGCGAGACCGACGCGGTCGTCGTCGGCGCGGACTGGGGCGGGCTGGTGGGCTGGACCATGGCCGCGCTGCACCCGCGCAGCGTCCGCCGGCTCGTCGTCGTCGGCGCCGCGCACCCACGGCGGCTGCGTGCCTCGCTCGCCGATACCCGCCAGCGGCGAGCCCTGGCCTACGCGCTGCACTACCAGCTCCCCCGGCTCCCCGAGCGTCGGCTGACCCGGGCCGACGACGACCCGGTGGCCGACCTGATGCGCCGCTGGGCAGGTCCCGACTGGCTGCAGACCGCGGACTTCGCCGAGGCGGTGGACCGCTACCGGGCGGCCTCCCGGATCCCGCAGGCCGCCTACGGCGCGATGGAGTACTACCGCTGGGCCGGCCGCTCCCAGCTGCGGCCCGACGGGCTGCGCTTCACCCGCCGGATGGCCGCACCGGTCACCGCGCCCACCCTGCAGCTCCACGGCGCCCTCGACCCCTACGTGCTGCCCCGCACCGCCCTCGGCTCCGACCAGTACGTCGCCGGGGCCTACGAGTGGCGGGAGCTGAGCCGCGTCGGCCACTTCCCCCAGGAGGAGAGCCCCGCCGAGGTCACCGCCGCCATCGCCGAGTGGGCGACGTGAGGTGCCGGAACGGCCCCCGGCCCCGCTGCAGGGCCCCGCGCTGAGCTTGCGAAGCGTGGGGGGCAGCGGGGTCCTTCTACTCGCAGGGGCCGGTGTCGACGGCGGCGACCGCGGCGGTCCCCGAGGTCGCCGCGTCGGCGACCTCGGCCGCGGTGAGCGCGTAGCCGGTGTCCGGGTCGTCGATCGCGGAGGCGAAGACGACGCCGAGCACCGTGCCGTCGGTGGCCAGCAGCGGGCCACCGGAGTTGCCCGCCCGCACCTGGCCGAACAGGGCGTAGACGTCGCGCTGCACGGTGTGGGTGGAGCGGAAGTCCGGTCCGCTGATCTCACCGCGGTCCCGGACCCGGGCCGGGCCCACGTAGAAGCCGCCACCGCCGGGATAGCCCATCACGATGGCGTCCGCGCCGGTGTCCACCGGGCTCGGGGTGAAGCGCAGCGGCACCTGCGGCAGCCCCGGCACGGCGAGGACGGCGATGTCGGTCTCCTCGTCGACGTACACCGGCGTCGCGTCGTAGGCCTCGCCCTCGGCGGTGACCTGCGGGTCGGTGACCCCGGCGAGCACGTGCGCGTTGGTCATCACCCGCTGGTCGGCGAAGACGAAGCCGGAGCCGTCGATCTGCCGGGAGCAGGACGCCGCGATCCCCCGGATCTGCACCACCGAGCCCTTCACGTTGCCGACGACGGGGCTGTCCAGCAGCGCCTGGTCCGGCGCGGGGACGTCCCGCGCCTCGGTCGGGGTGAGCGGGTCCAGCACGTCGGGCAGGCCCTGCCGGTCGATCGCCGTCCGCAGCGAGTCGTAGAGCGAGCGGACCTGCGAGGGCACGGCGCGGTCCACGGCCTGGACCAGGGTCGACTGCCGCACCTGCCCGGCCACGCCGGGGAACGGCGAGCTCGCCAAGGGGGTGGCCACCATCCACGCCACCAGCAGGACGGCGACCGCGGACACGACCGCCCCGGCGACGGCGTCGACCATCTTCGCGGGCTCCCAGGTGACCCGGGTGCGCACCGCGCGGCCGATCACCCCGGCCAGCAGCTGACCCAGCAGGGCGCCGGCCAGCACCACCACCAGGGCGACGAACACCCGGGTGACCGAGGAGTCGGCGACGTCGTCGGCCAGCGGCCCGGACAGCTGGGCGCCGAGCACCGCACCGCCGAAGAAGCCGACGAAGGAGGCGGCGGACACGATCAGCCCCTGCCGGAAGCCGGACAGCGCGAAGACCAGGGCGAGGACGATCAGAGCCAGGTCGACGAGGGACATCACCCGCTCACCGTCATGGTGCCCACCTGCCCGAGCGCGGCGTGGAAGCTGCACTCGAAGGGGTAGTCGCCCGGCGCGCTGACGGTGAACTCGATGGTCTTGCTCTCCCCCGGCGCGAGCACCGGGATCTTCTCGGTGATGGGCGCCGGCCCGGTGTCCGCGGTGAAGACGAAGTTGTGGGTCAGCTGGTCGGCGGTGTTCCGCACGGTCAGCCGGACCTGGCCGGGCGCGACGGTGAAGGTGGACGGGGTGAAGACGTAGTCGTCGCCGGTCTCCAGGGTGATCTCCTGGAACCCGTCCGCCGCGGTGCTCACCGACCCGACGTCACCGCCGGCCGTCCGGGTGGCCTCGGGCAGGGTGGGCTCGGAGCTGCCGCACCCGCTGAGCGTGACCAGGACGACCAGCAGCAGCCCGGCCAGCAGCCCGCCGAGCGGGGCCGGCCGGCCGCATCCGCGTGCGCGCACAGCGCGGGACCGAGCCGGGCTCATGGTCCGGGGACGGTACGCGGCGAACCTGCCCGGTCGGCGTCCTCGGCCACCGTCGGCGCGGCGCGGTCGGCGACGTCGGAGTCCACCGGCTCCTCCTCGGAGTCGGCCGGTGCTGCCGCCGCCAGGCCGGAGAGGGGGCGGACGTCGTCGGCGTCCCACGGCCGGCTCAGCCCTGCGGCCTGCAGGACGGCGTCCAGCAGGCCGGCGGTGAAGCCCCAGACGACCATCCCGGCGACCCCGAACGCCGGCCCGACGTACCCGGCGGGGTGCCGCACCCGGAACCGGTTGACCGGGTCGACCAGCTCGGCCAGCGGCACCCGGGCGACCTTCGCCACCTCGCGGGGATCGGCGGTGGCGATCTCCCGCGGGTCGTCCCACCAGCCGACCACGGGGACGACCACGTTGTCCGACGGGCCGAGGAACAGCGCCGGCAGCGTCGCCAGCACCCGCACGCTGGCCGGGTCGACGCCGACCTCCTCCTGCGCCTCGCGCAGCGCGGTGCCGACCGGGTAGTCCTCCCCCGGGTCCGCGCCGCCGCCGGGGAACGCGGGCTGCCCGGCGTGGCTGCGCAGGTGCGCGGACTTCTCGATGAGCAGCACGTCGGGGCCGGCGGGGCCCTGCCCGAAGAGGATGAGGACGGCGGAGCGGCGGGCGGTGGCCGAGGGCGCGCCGTGCCGGTGCCACAGCGGCAGGTCGCCGGCGTGCGCGACCAGCCGCTGCACGTGCTCGGGCAGCCCGGCGAGCTCGTCGGCGGGGGGCGTCACAGCTGCACGCCCAGGTGGTCGGTGACCAGTTGCTCGAACTCCGCCAACGAGTGCACCTGGCCGACCTGCACGTAGGCGATGGAGCCGTCCGCGGCGAGGAAGACGGTGTGCGGCAGGGTGTTCACCCCGATCGCGGCCATCACCTCCCCCTCCCCGTCGAACGCGCTCGGGAAGCTCACCCCGGCGTCCTGCGCGAACGACGCCGTCTGCGAGGCGCCGTCCAGGCTGGCCACGCCGAGCACCCGCAGCTGCTGGCCACCGGCGTCGGCGAGCTGCTGCACCAGCGGCATCTCCTCCCGGCAGGGTCCGCACCAGCTCGCCCACAGGTTCACCACGGTCGGCACACCGGGGGCGCGGCTGAGGTCCAGGGTGCCGCCGCCGAAGCAGTCGAACACCGTGGCGGGCAGGTCGCTGTCGGCCGCCGGCTGGTCGGGCTGCTCGGGGCAGGGCTGCATGCCGGTGTCGAGGGAGTCCAGGTCGCTGCTGGCCGGCGTCGGCGCGGGCTCCTCGGAGTCCGCCGACGAGCAGCCGGCCAGCAGCCCGAGCAGCAGGAGGAGGGCGCCGGCGGCCCGCAGGGCGCGGCTCACTCGGTGTCCGAGGCCGCAGGGGTCTTGACCAGCTTCTCGGCGACCTCGGGGTCCAGCGGACCGATGCCGTACGAGGGGCACCAGGCGGCCAGCCCGCAGGCCCCGCACGCGGGCTTCTTGGCGTGGCACACCCGCCGGCCGTGGAAGATCACGCGGTGGGAGAACATCGTCCACTCCTTCTTCGGGACGATCGCCGCGATCTCGGTCTCGACCTTGACCGGGTCCTCCTCCGCCGTCCAGCCGAAGCGGCGCACCAGCCGGCCGAAGTGCGTGTCGACGGTGAGCCCGGGGACGCCGAAGGCGTTGCCCAGCACCACGTTGGCGGTCTTGCGGCCGACGCCCGGGAGGGTGACGAGGTCGACCAGCCGGCCGGGCACCTCGCCGTCGAAGCGCTCGACCAGCGCCTGGCCGAGGCCGATCACCGAGGTGGCCTTGGCCCGGAAGAAGCCGGTCGGCTTCAGGATCGTCTCCAGCTCGTCCGGGTCGGCGCTGGCGTAGGCGTAGGCGTCGGGGTAGCGCGCGAACAGCGTCGGGGTGACCTTGTTGACCGTCCTGTCCGTGGTCTGGGCCGACAGGACGGTGGCGACGAGCAGCTCGAGCGGGGTGGTGAAGTCCAGCTCGCAGTGCGCGTCCGGGTGGATGGCGGTGAGCTCGCGGGCCATCCGCCGGGCCCGCCGGGTGCGCGCCAGCGGGCTCTCCTCCGGGTCGAACGGGGAGACGCCCAGCCGCGCGGCGCGACCCGGTCGCCGGGGTGGGGCGGGCCGGGTGTAGGCCGGGAGGGCGTCGGGTGCGGTGGCGGGCCGGGACACGCGTGTGAGGGTAGGCGTCGGCGGTGACACGCCCTGCCGCACGTACGCTGACCAGGCCCTGCTGCACCGACGCCGCCGGGCGCCGACCGTCATACTCGACGACGGTGCGCGGCCGACCGGGCCCGTGCCGCCAACCGACCGCACGGCCGACGTCGTCCCCACCGGGGCGCCCTGCCCGCAGACGTCGCCGAGGAGGTGCCCGTGGTCGCCCTCATCGTGATCCTGTTCCCGCCGCTGCTCATCGCCTTCCTGCTCGTGATGGAGCGCGTCGAGGAGCCGTTGCGCCGTCCCACCACGCAGCGCGAGGTCGAGGACTTCCTGGGGACCGCCACCGAGGCCGAGGTCGGCACGCTGGCCAACTCCGGCATCCGCCGGGCGATGTCCCGCTGGCGCGCCCGACGCCGGGGACGCGGCCGCCGGGTGGCCCGTCCGGTGCTCACCGACCGGGTCGCCGAGCCCAGCGAGCAGGCCCAGCACGTCGACTGAGCGCACGCACGACGGCCCGCTCACCAGGAGGGGTGACCCCCACGGGCCACTCAGAGTGGGCAGGCTGGTGACTGAGTGCACTGGTGAGGTCAGCCACAGGCCCTAGACTCACCTGGACGCGGGTCGCCATCGCACCCGTGAGGACGTTGCGAGAGGTGCACGTGGACGAGGTCCTTGCCCAGTCCGGTCTCTTCCAGGGACTGTCGGAAGAGGCCGCCGAGCCGGTGGCCAGCTCGCTGGAGACTGTCACGCTGCCCCGGGGCCGCGTCGTCTTCAACGAGGGCGAGTCGGGCGACAGCCTGTACGTCGTCCTCTCCGGCAAGATCAAGCTGTCCCGGCGCGCGCCCGACGGCCGGGAGAACGTGCTGGCCGTGATGGGCCCGTCGGACCAGTTCGGCGAGCTGTCGGTCTTCGACCCCGGCCCGCGGACGGCGACCGCCACGGCGGTCACCGACGTCCGGCTGGCCAAGATGCCGAACAACATGCTGCGGCCGTGGATCACGGCGCACCCGGAGATCGGCGAGCAGCTGCTGCGGGTGCTGGCCCGGAGGCTGCGGCGCACGAACGACTCCGTGGCCGACCTGATCTTCACCGACGTCCCCGGCCGGGTGGCGAAGGCGCTGCTGCAGATGGCCGACCGCTTCGGCAGCCGGGAGAGCGACGGCCTGCGGGTCAAGCACGACCTGACCCAGGAGGAGCTGGCCCAGCTGGTCGGTGCCTCCCGCGAGACCGTCAACAAGGCGCTGGCCGACTTCGTGCACCGCGGCTGGATCCAGCTGCAGGGGAAGTCCGTCGTCGTCCTCGACGAGGACCGCCTCCGCCGCCGCGCCCGCTGAATCAGCACTGAACGCGAGGGGCCCAGAACCTGGTCGGTTCTGGGCCCCTCGCGCTCATGGAGTACGGGTGCGAGCGCAGCGAGCGTGGCCCGGGGACGGGGCCCGCAGGGTCCCTCGCCGGGACACGGCCAACGGCTCAACGCCAGCCGGGAACGCCTCCTGGCCGCGGTGTGATCCGTGAGGATCACGCTGGGAGCGGCACGACCATGCGGATCCTCGTGCCGTCGGGCAGCACCGCGTAGTTGCCGTCGGGCAGCTGCTCGAAGGTCGGGCTGATCGGTTCCAGCGGAGCGGGCGGCGAGCCGGCGAGCGCGGCCGCGGCGTCCGGGAAGGGCGCGAGCTGGCCGAGGGTGTGGATGGTCGGTGGCAGCATCGGCCGGCTCCCGCCGGCGTGCTCCTGCAGCGCCGCGGCGGGCGTCGTCCAGACGGCCTCGTCGGCCTCGCCGGAGACGTCGCGGGCCTCCTGCCCGACGGGCAGGAGCGCGGCGAAGAACTTGGTGTCGTACCGCCGTCGCTCCGGTGGCGGGGTGATCCAGTGCGCGAAGGGACGCAGCAGGTCCGCCCGCAGCGCGAGACCGCGGCCGGCGAGCAGCTCGGCCAGGGAGAGCTCGCGGGCCAGCAGGGCCTGGCGCTGGCTCTCCCAGTCGTCGCCGGAGACGTCCGGGACGACGCCCGACCCGTCCACCGGACCGGCCAGCAGGACGCCGGCCTCCTCGAAGGTCTCCCGGACGGCGGCGCAGACCAGCTCGCGGGCCAGCCGCTCGTCGCAGCCGAACGCTGCCGCCCAGTCCGCGGGCGGGGGCCCGACCCAGGCCAGGTCGGTGTCACCGTCGCGGTCGTCGACCCCGCCGCCGGGGTAGGCGCTCATCCCGCCGGCGAAGGGCATCCCCTTCGTGCGGCGCAGCAGGTAGACCTCCAGGCCCACCGCACCGTCGCGCAGCAGCAGCACCGTCGCCGCCTGCCGGATCGGCACGGTCACATCGCGACCCTTCGGGCCGCACCGCGGCCAGGAGCCGGTGCAGGCTGCGACGAGCCCCTTCCCGTGTCCCCGCCGGGGAGCCTCCGGCCCCCGCGACGGGTCCGCCGCCCGCTGCGCGGGCGATCCGACACCATCACCTCAGTTCGACGGTGAGCTCGACCTCGACCGGGGCGTTCATCGGCAGCTCGGCGACGCCGATGGCGCTGCGGGCGTGCTTGCCCGCCTCCCCGAACACCCGCCCGAGGAACTCGCTGGCGCCGTTGACCACCCGCGGCTGGGCGCTGAAGCCCTCGGCGCTGGCGACGTAGCCGACCACCCGGACGACCCGGGCGACCGAGTCCAGCCCGACCAGGTCGTCGACCGCGGCCAGCGCGTTGAGCGCGCAGACCTTGGCGTCGGCGGCGGCGTCCTCGATGTCGACGGTGCCGCCGACCTTGCCGGTGCGGCGCAGCCCGCCGTCGACGAAGGGCAGCTGACCGGAGGTGAAGACCAGCTGGCCGCTGCGGATGGCGGGCACGTAGGCCGCCACCGGAGCGGCGACCGGGGGCAACCGGACGCCGAGCTCGGCGAGCCGGGCGGTCCAGCTCTGCGCGGGCTGCGTCATCAGCTCGTCGGGCGCTTGAGGTAGGCCACCAGCTGGTCGCCGCCACCGGGACCCGAGAGGACGGTCACCAGCTCCCACCCGTCGACGCCCCAGGAGTCCAGGATCGCCTTGGTGTTGTGGATGAGCAGCGGGATGGTCGCGTACTCCCACGTGCGGCGGGCCGATTCGGTCATGGCGCGACGCTAGCGCAGCCGGCCTGGCGACATGGTGGAACGGCCCCGAAGAAGGGGTCGGGCGCGGGCCTGCGAGCACCGGGGGGCAGCGGTGTCCTCGCGCTCGTAGGCTCGCAGGGGTGACCCCTGGACCCGGAGACCCGCTGCCCGTGCGGTGCCACGTCGTGACCGGCAAGGGCGGGACCGGGAAGACCACGGTCGCCGCCGCGCTGGCGCTGTCCCTCGCCGCCGACGGGCGCCACGTGCTGCTGGTCGAGACCGAGGGCCGGCAGGGCATCGCCCAGCTGTTCGACACCCCGCCGCTGCCCTACGAGGAGCGCCGGGTCGCCGTCGCCCGGGGCGGCGGTGAGGTGAAGGCGCTGGCCATCGACGTCGAGGCGGCCTTCCTCGAGTACCTGGACATGTTCTACAACCTCAAGCGGGCCGGGCGGGCGCTGCGCAAGATGGGCGCCGTCGACTTCGCCACCGCGATCGCACCCGGCCTGCGGGACGTGCTGCTGACCGGCAAGATCAAGGAGGCGGTCACCCGTCGCCACGACGGTCGGTTCGTCTACGACGCCGTCGTCGTCGACGCCCCGCCGACCGGGCGGATCACCCGCTTCCTGAACGTGACCGGTGAGGTGGCCGGGCTGGCCCGCTCCGGGCCGATCAAGGCGCAGAGCGACGGGGTGATGGCGGTGTTCCGGTCCGGGACGACGGCGGTGCACCTGGTGACCCTGCTGGAGGACATGCCCGTGCAGGAGACCGCCGACGCGATCGCCGAGCTGACCGCCGCGCGGCTGCCGGTGGGCTCGGTGATCGTCAACATGGCGGCCGAGCCGCTGCTGCCGGCCGCGAGCCTGAGCCGCACCGCCGAGGGCCGGCTCACCGGCGCGGACCTGCTGCCCGCGCTGACCGCGGCCGCGGTCCCCGGCGCCGCGGAGGTCGCCGACGGGCTCGCCGCCGAGGCGACCGAGCACGCCCAGCGCTGGGTGGCGCAGGACGCGCTGCGCGGGGACGTCGAGGCCCTGGGCCGGCCGGTGGTGGAGCTGCCGCTGTCGGTCACCCCGATCGACCTGGGCACCCTGTTCGAGCTGGCCGACCGGCTCGAGGTCGTGCTGACCACCGAGGTCGCCGCGTGACCGCGCCCCGGCGGCCGGGCCCGGCGCCGGCCCTGGACCTCGCCGCCCTGGTGGCGGACCCGGAGACCCGGATCATCGTGTGCTGCGGCTCCGGCGGGGTCGGCAAGACGACGACGTCCGCGGCGCTGGCCCTGGCCGCGGCCGAGGCCGGCCGGCAGGTCGTCGTCCTCACCATCGACCCCGCGCGCCGGCTGGCCCAGTCACTGGGCCTGGTGGAGCTGGACAACGAGCCGCGGGTGGTCGAGACGCCCGGCGCGCCGGGCGAGCTCTCGGCGATGATGCTGGACATGAAGCGGACGTTCGACGACGTCGTGTCCGCGCACTCGACGCCCGAGCGGGCCGAGACGATCTTCGCCAACCCCTTCTACCAGGCGCTGTCCTCGTCCTTCGCCGGGACGCAGGAGTACATGGCGATGGAGAAGCTCGGGCAGCTGCGGGCCACCGACCGCTGGGACCTGATCATCGTCGACACCCCACCGTCCCGGTCCGCGCTGGACTTCCTGGACGCCCCGAACCGGATGAGCCGGTTCCTCGACGGCACGATGATCCGGCTGCTCACCGCGCCGGCCCGGGCCGGTGGGCGGGCCGGGGTGCGGATCGTCGGGGCCGGGTTCGCGATCTTCACCCGGATCATCAGCAAGATCCTGGGCGGCCAGCTGCTGAACGACATCTCGGCGTTCGTCTCGGCCCTGGACACCATGTTCGGCGGCTTCCGGGAACGCGCGACGGCGACCTACGAGCTGCTCCGCGAGCCCGGGACGTCGTTCGTCGTGGTCGCCGCCCCCGAACCCGATGCCCTCCGCGAGGCCTCGTACTTCGTCGACCGGCTGTCCACCGAGGGGATGCCGCTCGCCGGCCTGGTGGTCAACCGCACGCACCCGCCGGCGACGACGGCCCTGACGGCCACCCGCGCCGAGGCCGCCGCCGAGGCGGTCGCCGAGGCCGGCGGCAAGGGCGCGAAGCTGGCCGTGGGGGCGCTGCGGGTGCACGCCGAGCGGATGACGCTGGCCACCCGGGAGCAGCGGCTGGCCGACCGGTTCACCAGCGCCCACCCCGAGGTGAAGGTGCGCACCGTGCCGGCCGCCGCCGGTGACGTGCACGACCTCGAGGGCCTGCGGACGATGGGCGAGGCGCTGCTGGCCGCGGAGGACGACACCGGCACCGGCACCCCGCGCAGCCGGGTGCTCCCGCTGCGCCAGCAGGCGGGCTGAGCCGCCTCCCGGGGCAGCCCGGGCGCGTCGGCGCGCGACCCGCCCAGGCCACCGCGCGTCGGGCATCGAGCCGGGGCGGCCGGGCCCGCCGAACAGGTACCTTGGCCTGCGATGTCCGAGTCTGCGCTCCTCCGTCGCAATGCCCTGCTGAAGCTCGCCGGGGCGATCGTCGTGGCCGGCCTGCTGGTCGCCGCCATGCTGCTGCCCTTCGTCGGCGGGACCGGGCTGGTGGCCCGGAACTCCTCGACCCTGCTCGACGCGCTGCCGGTCGAGCTGACCGACAAGACGCCCAGCGGGAACACCAAGGTGCTGGCCGCCGACGGGTCGGAGATCACCGAGTTCTTCACCAACAACCGCACGCCGGTGACGCCGGACCAGATCTCCGACGTGATGAAGCAGGCGATCGTCGACATCGAGGACTCGCGCTTCTACGAGCACAACGGCCTGGACGTGCAGGGCACGCTGCGCGCGCTGGCGAAGAACGTCGCCGCCGGCGGTGTCGAGGAGGGCGGCTCCACGCTGACCCAGCAGCTGGTCAAGCAGACGCTGCTGCAGACCGCCTCCACCCCCGAGGAGCAGCAGGCGGCCACCGCGCAGACCGTGGGCCGCAAGCTCAAGGAGGCCCGGCTCGCGCTGGCCCTGGAGCAGACCTACTCCAAGGACGAGATCCTCACCCGCTACCTGAACATCGCCTACTTCGGTGAGGGCGCCTACGGCATCCAGGCCGCCGCGCAGAAGTACTTCAGCGTCGACGCCGTCGACCTGACGCTCCCGCAGGCCTCCGTGCTCGCCGGCCTCGTGCAGAGCCCGACCAACGACGACCCGATCGTCAACCCCGACGCCGGCGCCGAGCGCCGTAACCAGGTGCTGCAGCGGATGCACGACCTGGGGCACATCACCGACCAGGAGCTGGCCGACATCTCGGCCACCCCGGTCCCTGTCGTCGAGGGCGGCACCCCGCCCAACGGCTGCATCGACGCCAGGGTCGGCGGGTTCTTCTGCGACTACATGTACAACTACCTGACCGGCACCCTGGGGATCAGCGCGGACGCGATCAAGACCGGCGG
This sequence comes from Geodermatophilaceae bacterium URHA0031, assembly GCA_000620205.1. Taxonomy (GTDB): domain Bacteria; phylum Actinomycetota; class Actinomycetes; order Mycobacteriales; family Geodermatophilaceae; genus Modestobacter. Next base: position 97,004 of record JHVP01000008.1, read on the forward strand.
CTGGACCATCCAGACGACGCTGCGCGCGGACATCCAGACCTCCGGCGACCAGGCCGTGCTGAACACCATCCCGATGGGCGGCGGCAACGACCTGGCCGGCGTCTTCACCGCCGTCGAGCCCGGCACCGGGCACGTGCTGGCGATGAGCGTCAACCGCCGGTACGGCTGCGACGCGTACGAGTGCGAGTCGGTCAACCTCAACACCGCGACCAGCGCCGGCGCCGGGTCGACCTACAAGGTCTTCACCGCGGCCGCGGCGCTCGCCCAGGGCTACGGCTCGCACTACACGATCACCACCCCGCAGCCCTACAGCTCCAAGGTGTTCAAGAAGAACGGCGGGACGACGGGCGCCCCGTACACGGTCAGCAACGTCGGCGACAACTACCCGGACACGATGGACATGACCGCGGCGCTGGTCAAGTCCTCCAACACCTACTTCGTGGGTCTGGAGGACGCGCTGGGCAGCGTCGAGCCGCCGGTGCGCACCGCGCAGGCCATGGGGCTGCACTCCATCGACGCCACCGCCGACCAGATCATCGCCGAGAAGCGCGGCTCGTTCACCCTCGGCGTCGACGCGACCAGCCCGCTGTACCTGGCCAGCGCGTACTCCACGCTCGCGGCCAACGGCACCCAGTGCGAGCCGACGCCGGTCATCTCGATCGTCGACTCCACCGGCGAGCCGGTCACCAAGGACGACGGCACCCCTTACGTCAGCGGCGACACCTGCAAGGAGAACGCCATCCCGGGCGGCGTGGCCACCACGCTGAACCAGATGATGATCGGCGACACCGTCACCGGCACCGCGACCCGGGCGGCCATCCCCGGCCACCAGATCGCCGGCAAGACCGGGACCATCCAGGACAACAAGTCGGCGACCTTCGTGGGCTCCACGCCGAAGTACACGGTCAGCGTGATGGTGTTCAACCCGAAGTCGCAGCAGGACGTCGGCGGCTTCGGCGGCAACAAGCCCGCGACGATCTACCACGACGCGATGCTGCCGATCCTGTCCAAGGAGCCGGCGGTGGCCTTCCCGCCCGCCGACCCGGTGGTGGTCTCGGGCAACCGGCCGACCGTCCCCAGCTGCTCCTCGGTCAGCTCCTGCCAGGACACGCTCACCCAGGCGGGCTTCCGGCCGGTCGTCTCCCAGGTGAACAGCTCCCGCTCCTCGGGCAGCTTCCTCGGCACCAGCCCCCGCTCGGGCGCCCAGGCCAGCGTCGGCCAGGTCGTCACGATCCAGGTGAGCAACGGGTCCGGCTACCGGACACCGAGGTCGAACACCCCCGCACCCCAGACGCGGGCGCCCAGCACCCCCGAGGCCCCGGCCGAGGACTCACCGCCGGCGGAGCAGCAGCAGCCCGGCGCTCCGGGGACGTTCGAGCTGCCGGACTGGAACGGCGACGGAGACCCCGGCGCCTGACGAAGGACCCCGCTGCCCCACGCAGCGGGGCCGCGCGGCCGGTCAGCCGAGCTGGCGACGCACCTCGGCGGCGACGCGACCGCCCTCGGCGCGGCCGGCCACCCGGCCCTGCACCGCGCCCATGACCTTGCCCATGTCCTTCATCCCCGACGCCCCGGTGCTGGTGACGACGTCGGCGACGATCGCGGCCAGGTCGGCGTCGGCCAGCTGGGCCGGCAGGTAGGTCGCGATCACGCCCTCCTCCGCGCGCTCCCGCTCGGCCTGCTCGGCGCGCCCGGCGCCGGCGAACGCCTCGGCCGCCTCACGGCGCTTCTTCGCCTCGCGGCGGAGCACCGCCATCACGTCGTCGTCGCTGAGCTCGCGGGCCTCCTTGCCGGCCACCTCCTCGGCGGAGACGGCGGAGAGCACCATCCGCAGCGTGGCGGTGCTCAGCTCGTCGCGGCCCTTCATCGCGGTGGTCAGGTCGGTACGGAGTCGGTCCTTCAGTCCAGGCACGCCGGAGAGCCTGCCACCTCCGCCCGCACCGGGACGACGCAGTTCCCGCGCCCGTAGGCTCGCGGGATGCGTGCCAGAACCGCCGTCCCTGCCGCTGTCGTGGCCTCCGGTGCCGCCACGGTGGCCTACGCGAGCCTCGTCGAGCGCACCGCGTGGACGCTGCGCCGGTTCGACGTGCCCGTCCTGCCGCCCGGCTCGGCCCCGCTGACCGTGCTGCAGCTGTCGGACCTGCACATGACCGCGGGGCAGCGGAGCAAGCAGGAGTGGGTGGCCGGGCTGGCCGACCTGCGCCCGGCCCTGGTGATCACGACCGGCGACAACCTGGCCGGGATGGACGCCGTCCCGGCGACGCTGCGCGCGCTGGACCCGCTGATGGCGCGGCCCGGCGCGTTCGTGCTGGCCAGCAACGACTACTACGCGCCCCGGCCGAAGAACCCGCTGAAGTACTTCAAGACCGACCACAAGCGGGTGCACGGCGACGACCTGCCCTGGCGCGACCTGCGCGACGGCATGACCGCGCGCGGTTGGCTCGACCTGACCAACGCCACCGGCACGCTCACCGTGGCCGGGACCCGGATCGCTTTCGCCGGCCTCGACGACCCGCACCTGAGGCTGGACCGCTACGACGACGTCGCGGGGCCCGCCGACCCCGACGCCGACCTGCGGATCGGCCTGGTGCACTCCCCCGAGCCGCGCGTGCTCGACCGGTTCACCGCCGACGGCTACGACCTGCTGCTCTGCGGGCACACCCACGGCGGCCAGCTGCGGGTGCCCTTCTACGGCGCCCTGGTCACCAACTGCGGCATCGACCGGCAGCACGTCCGCTGGCTGCACCGCTGGGCGGAGCCCTCCCCCGGGCACCCCAACGGCACCTGGCTGCACGTCTCCGCCGGACTCGGCACCAGCCCGTACGCCCCGGCCCGGTTCGCCTGCCCGCCGGAGGCGACGCTGCTGACCCTCACCGCGCGCACCGAACCCACCCGCTGACGGACCCAGCCCGTCGGTTACAGTTGTCGACGCACCTCGGGGTGTGGCGCAGCTTGGTAGCGCGCGTCGTTCGGGACGACGAGGCCGCAGGTTCAAATCCTGTCACCCCGACTCACCACTCAGGGACCGCCACCGGCGGTCCCTGAGTCGTTCCAGGGCACTGTGCCCTCCACCACTGCGGTTTCCGGCGGCTGCGCCGCGGGCACCCCAGTCTGGATGACCGAATGGCTGCTCCTCCTGGCGGCCGTGCTGTTGACCGCGTTCACCGGGTTCTTGGTCGCGGCCGAGTTCTCCTTGACATCCGTGGACCGCGCCCAGGCCGAGCGTGCCGCGGACGCGGGGGACAAGGGCGCCCAGGGGGTCGTCCGCGCGCTCCGCGGGCTGTCCACCGAGCTCTCCGCGGCCCAGCTGGGGATCACGATCACCACGCTCGTGGTCGGCTTCCTCGCCGAACCGGCGCTGGGCGGGCTGCTCGAGCCGGTGCTGGAGGCGATCGGGCTGCCCGAGGGCGCCACCGCGCCGATCGCCGTCGCGCTGGGCATCGCGCTGGCCACGTTCCTGCAGATGATCCTGGGCGAGCTCGGCCCGAAGAACCTCGCCATCGCCCGGCCGCTGCGCACCGCCTCACTGGTCGCGCCGGGCATGCGGGCGTTCAGCCTGGTGACCGGGCCGGTGGTGCACGCCCTGCAGTCGCTGGCCAACGGGATCGTCCGCCGGCTGGGATTCGAGCCCAGGGAGGAGCTGGACGACACCCGGGACGCCGAGGGCCTCGCCGCGGTCGCCCGGCGGTCCGCCGAGGAGGGCGACCTGTCCCCGATCGCGGCCCGGCTGCTCAGCCGCTCGCTGGGGCTGCGGCAGAAGCTCGCCACCGACGTGATGACCCCGCGGACCCGGCTGTGGACGCTCAGCTCGGAGGCGACCGCCGCCGACGTCATCGACGCCGCGATCCGGTCGGGCAACTCCCGCTTCCCGGTCTACGGCTCCGACCTCGACGAGGTCACCGGCGTGGTGCACGTCAAGTACGCGGTGTCGGTCCCCGAGGCGGAGCGGCTGGTGCGCACCGCCGGCGAGCTGGCCGAGCCGGTGCTCGCCGTCCCGTCGTCCCTGCACCTGGATCCGCTGCTGGACCTGCTGCGCGAGCAGGGTCTGCAGCTGGCCCTGGTCGTCGACGAGTGGGGTGCCACCCACGGCATCGTGACCCTGGAGGACATCGTCGAGGAGCTGGTCGGCGAGATCACCGACGAGACCGACCGGCCGCTGCGGCAGCTGCGCCGGGACGGCGAGGACTGGGTCCTCTCGGGTCTGCTGCGGCCGGACGAGATCCGCGAGCGCACCGGCATCCCGGTCCCCGAGGGACGCTACGAGACCGTGGCCGGCTTCGTGCTGGAGCGGCTGGCGCACCTGCCCGAGGAGGGCGAGTCGGTGGAGGTCGAGGGCTGGCGGCTGACCGTCGCCGGGGTCGAGGGCCGCCGGGTGTCCCGTCTGCGCGCCACGCCGGTGCTGCTCCCCGGCCATGTTGGCCAACATGGCCCCGCTGACGTCCACCGTTCCGACCCGACGGAGGGCCATGTTGGCCAACACGGCCCCTCGATGGTGGCCCGCGCATGAGCGATCTGCTGAGCCTGCTGGTGCTCGTCGCGCTGCTGCTGGGCAACGCGTTCTTCGTCGCCGCCGAGTTCGCCCTGGTGTCCGCCCGCGCCGACCAGATCGAGCCGCGCGCCGAGGCCGGGTCGGTCCGCGCGCGGAAGACGCTGGCCGCGATGCGCAACGTGTCGCAGATGATGGCCGGCGCCCAGCTCGGCATCACGCTGTGCTCGCTGGGGCTCGGCGCGGTCGGCGAACCCGCTGTCGCGCACCTGATCGAGGCCCCGCTGGAGGCCGTCGGTGCCCCCGAGGGGCTGCTGCACCCGATCTCGCTGGTGATCGCCCTGTCGATCGTCACCGGGCTGCACATGGTGCTCGGCGAGATGGTGCCCAAGAACATCACCATCGCCGGCCCGGACCGCGCGGCGATCGTCCTCGGCCCCCCGCTGGCCGTGCTGGTCCGCGTGCTCAAGCCGTTCATCTGGTTCTTCAACGTCGTCGCCAACGGGTTCGTCCGGCTGTTCGGCGTCACCCCGACCGACGAGATCTCCGCCAGCTTCGACCAGGACGAGATCCAGTCGATGATCACCCAGTCCCGGCGGGAGGGGCTGCTGGGCAACGAGGTGAGCGAGCTGGCCACCGGCGCGCTCACCTTCGAGCAGCACGACGTCAGCTCGGTGCTGCTCTCCCCCGACTCGCTGGTGACCGTGCCGCGCGGCTCGACGCCGCGGCAGCTGGAGGGCGTCGTCGCCGAGCACGGCTACAGCCGCTACCCGATGCGGCGGGACGACGGCTCGCTCGCCGGCTACGTCCACGTCAAGGACGTGCTGGGCACCGGGCCGACCTCCCGCGACAAGCCGGTGCCCGACCAGGCGGTCAAGGACTTCGTCGACCTGACCCCGGCCGAGCCGCTGCCCGAGGTGCTGCAGGAGATGCGTCGGTCCGGCTCGCACCTGGGACTGGTCCGCGACGGCGACCGGGTCCTCGGGCTGGTGGCGCTGGAGGACGTGCTGGAGCAGCTCATCGGTGACGTGCGCGGCGCCGACGTCAGCGGTCCGGTGACCGGGGCGCAGGCGGGTGCCGGCGCAGGAGGACGATGACCGGGTGACTGCCGAGCCGACGCAGACCGATGTCCCCGCGCTCTCCCCCGAGGTGACCGCCCGCTGGCAGGCCCGCTTCCGCGCGCCGCGGGTCAGCCTGCCGAACTGGGCGGAGGACGCGCCGCAGCGCAGCCTCTACTCCTCCGACGTCAGCGGCGTGGTCGAGCAGTACGCCTGGGACCGGGACACCGACACCCACCGGCAGGTCACCGACCGGCCCAACGGCACGCTGGCCGGCACGCTGAGCCCCGACGGCGAGACGATCTGGTGGTTCGCCGACACCGACGGCGACGAGTTCGGCGTCTGGATGACCCAGCCGTTCACCGGCGGCCCGGACACGGTCGCGCTGCCGGAGGTCGGGCCGGCCTACCCGGCGGGGCTGGAGATCGGCTCCCGGGTCGTGCTGGCCGGCCGGTCCACCGACGACGGCAGCGAGCTGTGGATCTCCTCGGTCGGCGGCCCGGCGTCGGTCTTCTACAGCCATGCCGAGCCGGCCTCGGTCGACGCCCTGTCCCGGGACGAGTCGCTGCTGGTCTACTCGCACTCCGAGCACGGCGACCCGCGCTACCCCGCACTGCGGGTGCTGCGCACCGACGACCTCGGTCTCGTCGCGGACAAGTGGGACGGCGAGGGCCGCGGCCTGCACGCGCTGCACTTCTCCCCCGTCGCCGGGGACCAGCGGCTGCTGGTCGGCCACGAGCGCCGCGGTCGCGAGGAGCTGCTGATCTGGGACGTCGCCGCCGACACGGAGACCGAGCTGGTGCTGGACCTGCCCGGCGACGTGAGCGCCGGCTGGTACCCCGACGGCTCCGCGCTGCTGGTCGGCCACGACCACGCCGCCCGCAGCGAGCTGTACCGCTACGACCTGGCCACCGGGACGCTGGCCCAGCTGGACACACCCCGGGGCGTCGTCCGCGGCGCGACCGCCCGCCCGGACGGCACCGTGGAGCTGGCCTGGTCCAACGCGGCGACCCCGCCGGTGATCCGCCGGGCCGACGGTCCGGTGGTGCTGGCCGCGCCGGGTGAGCAGCCGCCGGCCGCCTACCCGGTGGAGGACCGCTGGGTCCCCGGCCCGGGTGGGGACGTGCACGCGCTGCTGGTCCGCCCGGCCGGTGCGGGGCCGCACGCGACGGCGTTCCTGGTGCACGGCGGGCCGGAGTCGCAGGACGACGACTCCTACCGCGCCCGACGGGCGGCCTACGTCGACGCCGGCTACGCGGTCGTGCACGTCAACTACCGCGGCTCCACCGGCTACGGCAGCGAGTGGCGGGACGCGCTCACCGGCCGCCCGGGGCTCACCGAGCTCGAGGACGTCGCCGCGGTCTACGACGCGCTGGTCGCCGAGGGCGTCGTCGACCCGGCCCGGGCGATCCTGTCCGGCGGCTCGTGGGGCGGCTTCCTCACGCTGCTCGGCCTGGGCACCCAGCCCGAGCGCTGGGCGGCCGGGATCGCCGAGGTGCCGGTGGCGGACTACATCGCCGCGTACGAGGACGAGATGGAGGGCCTGCGCGCCTACGACCGGGCTCTGTTCGGCGGCTCACCGGACGAGGTGCACGACGTGTACGTGCGCTCCTCGCCGCTGACCTACGTCGACGCGGTCGCCGCGCCGGTGCTCGTCGTCGCCGGCGCCAACGACCCGCGCTGCCCGATCCGGCAGATCGACAACTACCTGACCGCGCTGGACGAGCGGGGCAAGCCGCACGAGGTCTACCGCTTCGACGCCGGCCACGGCTCGCTGGTCATCGAGGAGACCATCCGCCAGGTCGAGGTCGCCCTCAGCTTCGCGCTCCGCCACGTGGAGCCGTGACCCCGACACACGGACCGCGGCACCGCAGCGCCAGCTGCTGGTGACCGTCCGGCGCGGGGCCGGAGGCTCCCGACGGACGGTCACCGCGTGCCGCGGTCGCGCCGACGGGAGGACGGAGTCCTCCCCGAGGTGCGACGGGAAACGGCTCAGCGCAGACCGGGCACGGCTCCTGGCCGCGGTGTCACGCGGAGCGTGACGATGCAATGAGCTCCGCGATCTGGACGGTGTTGAGGGCGGCGCCCTTGCGCAGGTTGTCGTTGGAGACGAACAGCGCGAGGCCGTTCTCGCCGTCCTGCCGGATCCGGCCGACGTAGGAGGGGTCCTGGCCGGCCGCCTGCAGCGGGGTCGGGACGTCGACCAGCTGCACCCCCGGCGCGTTCGACAGCAGCTCGGTGGCCCGCGCGACCGAGAGCGGCTCGGCGAACTCGACGTTCAGCGACAGGGAGTGCCCGGTGAAGACCGGGACGCGCACGCACGTGCCGGAGACGCGCAGGTCGGGGATGCCGAGGATCTTGCGGCTCTCGTTGCGGAGCTTCTGCTCCTCGTCGGTCTCGAACGACCCGTCGTCGACGACCGAACCGGCCATCGGCAGCACGTTGAACGCGATCGGCGCGACGTAGACCGCCGGCGTCGGCAAGGTCACGGCCGACCCGTCGTAGGCCAGCTCGTCGGCCTTCTCCACGACGGCGAGCGCCTGCCCGTGCAGCTCCCGGACGCCGGCCACGCCGGACCCGGAGACCGCCTGGTAGGTGCTGGCAACGATCCGGGTCAGCCCGGCCTCGTCGTGCAGCGGCTTGAGCACCGGCATCGCGGCCATCGTGGTGCAGTTCGGGTTGGCGATGATCCGGCCCTCGGCCGCCAGGGCGATGTCCCCGGGGTTGACCTCGCTGCAGACCAGCGGGATCGCCGGGTCCCTGCGGAACGCGGAGCTGTTGTCGATCACCGTGACACCGGCCGCGGCGAAGCGGGGGGCCTGGACCCGCGAGGTGCTGGCGCCGGCGGAGAACAGCGCGACGTCCAGCCCGGTCGGGTCGGCGGTGGCGGCGTCCTCGACGGTGATCTCGCCGTCGCCCCAGGGCAGCGTGCTGCCGGCCGAGCGGGCGGAGGCGAAGAAGCGGATCGAGGCCAGCGGGAAGTCCCGCTCCGCCAGGATCGAGCGCATCGCGACGCCGACCTGACCGGTGGCGCCGACGATCCCCAGGTGCAGCGGGCGGGTCATCGTCCGGTCCCTCCGTAGACCACGGCCTCGACCTCGGAGCCCAGGTCGAAGGCGTCGTGCACCGCGCGGACGGCGACGTCCACGTCGGTGTCCCGGCACGTCACGGAGATCCGGATCTCCGAGGTGCTGATGAGCTCCAGGTTGACCCCGGCGTCGGCCAGCGCGCCGAAGAACTTCGCCGACACCCCGGGGTGCGAGCGCATCCCCGCGCCGACCAGCGAGACCTTGCCGATGTGCTGGTCGAAGCTCAGGTCGGTGTAGCCGACGGTGTGCTTGACCGCCTCCAGCGCGGCCAGGGCGGTGGGCCCGTCGCTGACCGGCAGCGTGAAGGAGATGTCGGCGAGCTTGCTGCCCTCGGCCGACACGTTCTGCACGATCATGTCGATGTTGATCTCGGCGTCGGCCAGGACGCGGAAGATCTGCGCGGCCTCGCCCGGCCGGTCCGGGACGCCGTAGACGGTGATCTTGCCCTCGCTGCGGTCGTGCGCGACGCCGGTGATGATGGCCTGTTCCACGCTGGGGTCCTCCATCGAGCCGGTCACGATCGTGCCGGGGAGCTGTGAGTAGGAGCTGCGGACGTGCACCGGGATGCCGTAGCGGCGGGCGTACTCGACGCAGCGGAGCATGAGCACCTTCGCCCCGGAGGCGGCGAGCTCGAGCATCTCCTCGTAGGTGATGGTCTCGAGCCGCCTGGCGTTGGGGACGATCCGCGGGTCGGCGGTGAAGACGCCGTCCACGTCGGTGTAGATCTCGCAGACGTCGGCGTGCAGGGCGGCGGCGACGGCGACGGCGGTGGTGTCCGAGCCGCCGCGGCCCAGCGTCGTCACGTCCTTGGTGTCCTGGCTGACGCCCTGGAACCCGGCGACGATGACGATCGACCCCTCGTCCAGCGCGTCGCGGAGCCGGCCGGGGGTGACGTCGATGATCCGCGCCCTGCCGTGGCTGGAGGTCGTGATGACCCCGGCCTGGGACCCGGTGAACGACCGCGCCTCGTAGCCGTGCGTGGAGATCGCGATCGCCAGCAGCGCCATGGAGATCCGCTCGCCGGCGGTGAGCAGCATGTCCAGCTCACGGCCGGGCGGGTCGGCGGTGATCTGGCTCGCCTGGTCCAGCAGCTCGTCGGTCGTGTCGCCCATCGCCGAGACGACGACGACCACGTCGTCGCCGTTCTTCTTCGCCTCGACGATGCGCTCGGCCACGCGCTTGACGCGCTCGGCGTTCGCGACGGAGGAGCCGCCGTACTTCTGTACCACCAGGGCCACGGGTCCAGGCTACCGACGGTGCCGCACGGCAGGGGGTTGCGGGGCTGGTTCGCCGCGGGATGTGATCACCGGATGGACGACGCCGAGCACTGGTTGCTCACCGCCGACGAGCGTGGGAACCCGGCCGCCGGCCTACCCGCCTGGACGTCGGGCAACCGTGCCGAGGCGCTCGTCGACGGCGCCACCTACTTCGACCGGCTCGTCACCGCGGTGGAGCGGATGGGCGCCGGCGACCACCTGATGTTCACCGACTGGCGGGGTGACCCCGACGAGCGGTTGCGCGAGGACGGCCCCACGATCGGCGAGCTGTTCGGTGCCGCGGCCCGCCGCGGGGTGTGCGTGTTCGGGCTGGTGTGGCGGTCGCACTGGGACGGCCTGAGCTTTTCCAAGGAGGAGAACGCCGCCCTCGACGAGGCGGTGGAGGACGGTGGCGGGGTGGTGGTGCTGGACCAGCGGGTGCGCCGGCTGGGCAGCCACCACCAGAAGATCGTCGTCCTGCGGCATCCCGGCGATCCCGACCGCGACGTGGCCTTCGCCGGCGGGATCGACCTGTGCCACGCCCGCCGCGACACCTCCGACCACCTCGGCGACCCCCAGCCGCAGTCGATGGCGGCGGCCTACGGGCCACGCCCTCCCTGGCACGACGTGCAGCTGGAGCTGCGCGGCCCGGTCGTCGGCGTGCTGGACACGGTCTTCCGCCAGCGCTGGGAGGACCCGCACGGCCCGGACACCGACCACCCGCTGGCCTGGGTGCACGACAAGCTGTCCAGCTCGCGGATGGACGCGGTCCCGCTGCCCGAGCAGCCGCCGCCCCCGGCCGAGTGCGGGCCCCACCTGGTGCAGACGTTGCGCACCTATCCGGCGATCAGGCCGCCCTACCCGTTCGCCCCGCACGGCGAGCGGTCGGTGGCCCGCGGCTACACCAAGGCGATCACGCAGGCCCGCCGGTTGGTCTACCTGGAGGACCAGTACCTGTGGTCGACCGAGGTCGCCCACCTGTTCGCCGAGGCGTTGCGCGCCAACCCCCGGCTGCACCTGGTGGTGGTCGTGCCCCGGGTGCCCGACCAGGACGGCGCGATCGCCGAGCGACCGCAGTACGTGGGCCGGCACCAGGCGCTGGAGACCTGCCGGGCGGCCGGCCCCGACCGGGTGCACGTCTTCGACCTGGAGAACGTCGAGGGGACGCCGGTCTACGTGCACGCGAAGGTGTGCATCGTCGACGACGTCTGGATCAGCGTCGGCAGCGACAACTTCAACCGTCGGTCCTGGACCCACGACAGCGAGCTGTCCAGCGGCGTGCTGGACACCACCCGCGACGAGCGGGAACCACGCGACCCGGCGGGGACGGGGTACGGGGCACGGGTCCTCGCCCGGGACCTGCGCCTGCGACTGGCCCGCGAGCACCTGGGCCGGGCCGTGGACGGTGGTGAGGACGCCGACCTGCTCGACCCGGAGGACTTCGTGGCCGCTCTGGAGCGGTCGGCCACCGCCCTCCAGGAGTGGCACGACAGCGGCCGCGTCGGCCCCCGCCCCACCGGCCAGCTGCGTCCGCACCGGCCCGAGAAGCTGTCCCCGCTGACCCGGCTGTGGGCGACCCCCCTCTACCGGCTGGTCAACGACCCCGACGGCCGCCCGCTCCGCCTCCGCCGCGCCAAGGAGTTCTGACGGGCCGCGGGACGACGCCCGGCGCTCGGAGCCCTGTAGGTGCTTCTCGCATGCTGGTGCTCTGCCTACCCCTGTAGGCAGAGCACCAGCTCCGCGGAACCCTCTCCGGCCCGGCTGTGGACGACCTCGCCGTGTCCACAACGACCGGCTGGCGAGCACACCGACGTGGTCCAGGCTGCGGGCGTGGACCCGTTCCCGCTCCCCGGCCTGCTGCGCCGCATCCGCCGGATGGCCGACTGCTCGCAGCGCGAGCTGGCCGCACGGATCGGTGTCTCGAAGGCCATCGTGGCGGCGGCTGAGAACGGCACCCGTGGCCTGCCGGTCGCCGTCCTGGCACAGGTCGCCTCGACCGTGGGCGGGCGGCTCGCCGTGCTCGATGCCGCCGGGCGGGAGCTGACACCGATGGACGACGGCGCGGTCCGGGACCGGTCCGGCCGGCGGTTCCCCGCTCACCTGGACACCCGGTACGGCGACGCGGACTGGTGGCACGGCACGGAGCGGTACAGCCGCGAGCAACCCTGGTACACGTTCGACCGGAGCCGGTACACGCGCGACCACTGGCGGAGCCGAGGCGGCACACCCGAGGACCACCAGCTCCCGCAGCCCGGCGACTCACCCGCCGAGCGCACGGCCCGTCGGCGGGCCGACGCCCGACGCCGGCGGGACGAGGAGCACCACCGTCGCAGGGCGGCAGGCGAGCTCCCCGAGCCGGTGGAGTGGACCTGCGACTGCCCGCCGGGGTGCGCCGAACTGGACACCGGGGAACGACCGCAGCACGTGCCGGACTGCCCGTGTGGATGCGATGTCGACTGACGCGCTGCTACCGTTCCCGTGTGCGCGGCAGCCTCCTGCTTATCAGCCGCGGCGAGGGCCTCTCCTAGGTCGGCCCCCTCGCCGCGGTGATCGCGCGTCCCCGGGCGCCAGCTGACCGCATCCCGGAGCTGTCCGCAGCCCGCAAGAGGAGCCACGATGCCCGAGTCCCACCCGCACGCCCGCAACCCCCAGCGGCCGTCGGCCATGCCGATCGGCAAGTACGCGCCCTTCGCGCCCGTACCGCTGCCCGACCGCACGTGGCCGGAGAAGACCACCACGGTCGCGCCCCGCTGGTGCGCGGTCGACCTCCGTGACGGCAACCAGGCCCTGATCGACCCGATGACCCCCGAGCGCAAGCGGCGGATGTTCGAGCTGCTCGTCCGGATGGGCTACAAGGAGATCGAGGTCGGCTTCCCTGCCGCCAGCCAGACCGACTACGACTTCATCCGCCAGCTGGTGGAGGAGGACCTGGTCCCCGACGACGTCACCGTCCAGGTGTTGACCCAGGCCCGGGACGAGCTGATCGAGCGGACCTTCGAGTCCCTGCGCGGCGCCAAGCAGGCGATCGTGCACCTGTACAACTCGACGTCCACGCTGCAGCGCCGGGTCGTGTTCGGCCAGGACCGCGCGGGGATCACCGACATCGCCGTCCACGGGGCGCAGCTGGTGCGCAAGCTGGCCGAGCAGATGGGCGACACCGACATCCGGTTCGAGTACTCCCCGGAGTCCTTCACCGGCACGGAGCTGGACTACGCCGTCGAGGTCTGCAACGCCGTGACCGACGTGTGGGAGCCGACCGTCGACCGGCCGACGATCCTGAACCTGCCGGCCACGGTGGAGATGGCCGAGCCGACGGTCTACGCCGACCAGATCGAGTGGATGCACCGCAACCTGGCCCGCCGCGACGCGGTCGTCCTGAGCCTGCACCCGCACAACGACCGGGGCACCGCGGTCGCCGCCGCCGAGCTGGGCCACCGCGCCGGCGCCGACCGGATCGAGGGCTGCCTGTTCGGCAACGGCGAGCGCACCGGCAACGTCGACCTGGTCACCCTGGGGCTGAACCTGTTCAGCCAGGGCATCGACCCGCAGATCGACTTCTCCGACATCGACGAGATCCGCCGCACCGTCGAGTACTGCAACCAGCTGGGCGTGCACGAGCGGCACCCCTACGGCGGCGACCTGGTCTACACCGCCTTCTCCGGCTCCCACCAGGACGCCATCAACAAGGGCTTCGCGGCGATGCAGGCCGACGCCGCGGCCGCCGGGAAGACCGTCGACGAGATCCCGTGGGCGGTCCCCTACCTGCCGATCGACCCCAAGGACGTCGGCCGGAGCTACGAGGCCGTGATCCGGGTGAACAGCCAGTCCGGCAAGGGCGGCGTCGCCTACATCATGAAGACCGAGAACCAGCTCGACCTGCCCCGCCGGCTGCAGATCGAGTTCAGCGCCGTCGTCCAGCGGCACACCGAGGACGAGGGCGGCGAGGTCACCGCCCAGCAGATGTGGACCGCCTTCAGCAACGAGTACCTGCCCGACAGCTCGGCGCCGTGGGGGCGCTTCGCACTGGCCGGCCACGAGCACACCGCCTCGGGCAACGGCCCGGACGCGATCCAGGTAGAGCTGGTCGACGAGGGCGTCCCGACGACGGTGCACGGCCGCGGCAACGGCCCCATCGCGGCCTTCGTGGACGCGCTGCGCAGCGTGGACGTCGACGTCCGGGTGCTCGACTACGCCGAGCACGCCCTCTCCGCCGGCGGGGACGCCCGGGCCGCGTCCTACGTGGAGTGCGCGGTGGGTGATCGGGTCCTCTGGGGCGTCGGGATCGACGAGAACATCGTGACGGCGTCCCTGCGCGCGATCGTCTCCGCGGTCAACCGGGCGCAGCGCGGCTGACCCGTCCCCCGCCGGGGCAGAAGTGGCCACTTCTGCCCCGGCGGGGGTCCGGGATCACCCCTCGGCGACCTCGGCGGCCTCCAGCCAGTCGAGCTCGACCTGCTCCTTCTCCGCCTGCACCGCGCGCAGCTGGGCGTCGAGCTCGGCCGCCTTCGCGTAGTCGGCGGCCGCTGCTGCCAGCTTCCCGTGCAGCGCCTTCTCGTCCGCGTCCAGCTTGAGCATCCGGCGCTCCAGCCGGGCGGCGTCCTTGCGGGCCGCGCGCACGTCGGCCGCGCTGCGGGTCGGTGACGCGGCGGGGCTGCCCGGTGCGGCGACCGGACCGGCCGACGGCAGCGCCGCCTCACCCGCAGCCCGCCGGGCCAGGTACTCCTCGACGCCGCCGGGCAGCGCCGCGACCGTCCCGTCGCCCATCAGCGCGACCACCGAGTCGCAGACCCGGTCGACGAAGTAGCGGTCGTGGCTGACCACCAGGACCGTGCCGGGGAAGTTGTCCAGCAGGTCCTCGAGCGCGGTCAGCGTGTCGATGTCCAGGTCGTTCGTCGGCTCGTCGAGCAGCAGCACGTTCGGCTCGGCCATCAGCAGCCGGAGCAGCTGCAGCCGGCGGCGCTCACCGCCGGAGAGGTCGCCGACCGGGGTCCACTGCCGGTTGGCGGCGAAGCCGAAGCGTTCGGCCAGCGTGGACGCCGAGATCTCCTGGTTGCCGATCCTGGCGATCCGGGCGACGTCCTGCACGGCCTCCAGGACCCGGGACCGCGGCGGCAGCTCGGTGACGTGCTGGGACAGGTAGGCCGGCGCCACGGTCTGGCCGACGACGACCCGACCGGCGTCCGGCTGCGCCTCCCCGACCAGCAGCTTGAGCAGCGAGGTCTTCCCCGCGCCGTTCACCCCCACGACGCCGATCCGGTCACCCGGACCGACGTGCCAGGTGAGGTGGTCGAACAGCGTGCGCGCCTCGGCGCCCCGCGGGTCGGCCGGGCCGCCCGGGTCGTCGTCGACGTCCCCGCGGCCGCGGACGGTGTACGTCACGTCCTCGACGTCGTAGACGGTCTTGCCCAGGCGCCGGGCGGCGAAGCCGGCGAGCGCCATCGTGTCCCGGGCCGGCGGCTCGTCGGCGATGAGCGCCTGGGCCGCCTCGATCCGGAACTTCGGCTTGCTGGTCCGGGCGGGTGGGCCACGGCGCAGCCAGGCCAGCTCCTTGCGGACCAGGTTCAGCCGCCGCTCCTCGGTCACCGACGCGATCCGGGCCCGCTCCGCGCGGGCCAGCGTGTAGGCGGAGTAGCCGCCCTCGTAGGCGTGCACGCTCCCGTCGGCGACCTCCCACGTGGTGGTCGAGACCTCGTCGAGGAACCAGCGGTCGTGGGTGACCACCACGAGCCCGCCGGTGCGGGCCTTGACGTACTCGGCCAGCCAGGCGACGCCCTCGACGTCGAGGTGGTTGGTCGGCTCGTCGAGCACCAGCAGGTCCAGCGGCCGGATGAGCTGGGCGGCGAGTGCGACCCGGCGCCGCTCACCGCCGGACATCGTCGCGACCGGGGAGTCCAGGCCGAGCCGGTCGAGCTCCAGCCCGGTCAGCACCGACCGGACGGCGGCGTCACCGGCCCACTCGTGCTCGGCGGCGAACCGGGAGGGGGGCAGGACGACGTCGCGCACCGTCGCGCCCGGCGGCAGGGTGCCGGTCTGGTCGAGCACGCCCATGGCCAGGTCGCCGCGGCGGGTGACCCGGCCGGAGTCGGGCTCCTGGGTTCCGGTCAGCACCCCGAGCAGCGTGGACTTGCCGCCGCCGTTGCGGCCGACGACACCGATCCGCTCGCCGGCGGCGACACCCAGGGAGACGTCGTCGAGGATGACGGTCGTCCCGTGGGCCTTGTGCACCCGCTCCAGGTTGACCAGGTTCAGCGGTGCGCTCATCGGGGCGGTCCAGCGGTCATCCCGGCCATCCTCCCCCATGCCACCGCGCGTCCCGGCAGCGCCCCGCGTCGTTGATCAGGCGAGCCGGGTGACCTCCACGGTGACCTTCGAGCCCTCGCTCCTCGGCCCGGAGAAGATGCCCTTGAGCGGGGGCACGTCGGTGTAGTCCCGGCCCCGGGCCAGCGTGACGTGCCGGGTGCCGATCTCCACCACGTTGGTCGGGTCGTAACCCGACCAGAAGCCGTCCCACCACTCCACCCAGGCGTGGCTCTCCCCCGTCACCGCCTGGCCGATCTGCGCCGACGGCCGCGGGTGCAGGTAGCCGGACACGTACCGCGCGGGCAGGCCGAGCGCGCGGAGCAGGCCGACCGAGACGTGCGAGATGTCCTGGCAGACGCCCTTCCCGGAGGTCCAGGCCTGCATCGCGTTGGTCTTCACGTTCGTCGAGCCGGTCAGGTACTCCATGTGCTCGTGCACGAACCGGCAGACCAGCTGGCCGGCCTCGCGCGGACCGGCGTCGCCGACCACCTCCCGGACCTGGGCCACCACCGGCTGGTCCATGGCGGTCAGCCGGGAGGGGCGCAGGAACTCACCGAACCGGTCCAGGACGTCGGGCCCGGCGAGGGCGGCCCAGTCCACCGGGTCGGGCAGGTGCGGCTCGGGCCCGGCCTCGACCACCGAGGTCGCCTTGACCACCAGCTCGGTGTGCGGGCCGTGGGTGTCGAACGCGGTGACCGTCGAGCCCCAGTAGTCGCGGTAGGCGTGCACGGAAGCGGTCGGCTCGATCTCCACCCGCGAGCGCAGCGTCGTCTGCCGGCTGCTGTTCTCCGGGGTCATCCGCGCCTCGTTGTAGGAGGAGCGCACCGGGCCGCCGTAGCGGAACTGGGTGCGGTGCACGACCTGCAGCCGCCAGCGGTCGCTGGGCACCCGGGCCGGGCTCTGGGTCTGGGTCTGGGACTGGGACTGCGACTGGGGCACGCCCGTCACCCGACGCTCTCCGGCACCCAGATCTGGGGTGCCTGCTCGGTGAAGAACCGGCTGGTGACGGCCTCGCTGGCCAGCGAGCAGGTGCGCTGCAGCTCGTCGAGCCGGGTGGGCAGCTTCGCCAGGATCTCGTCGGTCTGCATGAACTCCAGCATCGTGCGGGCCCGGCCGACGATCCGGTGCGCCTCGCCGGCGACGCCGACCCGGTGCCCCTCGCGCACGTTGGCCCGCTCGAGCTCGGCCAGGCAGCCCTCGGCCTGCTCCAGCGCGGCGAACACCGAGCGGGGGAACAGCCGGTCCAGCAGCAGGAACTCCGCGGCCCGGCTGGAGTTCACCGCACCGCGGTAGGTGCGCAGGTAGGGCTCGTACGCGCCGGTCGAGCGCAGCACCAGCGTCCAGGACGGCGCGGCGTCCCCGGCCAGCACCCGGGTGGACAGCATCCGGGCGGTCATGTCGACCCGCTCCAGCGAGCGGCCGAGGATGAGGAACAGCCAGCTCTCGTCGCGGCTCATCGTGGCGTCGGCCAGCCCGAACACCATCGCCGACCGCTCCCGCACGAACCGGAACAGCGAGTGCGGCCCGTAACGGCGGGCCATGGTCCGCTGCTGCGGGAGTGCGTTGTGGGTGACGTTCAGCGACTCCCAGATCTCCGCCGACAGCACCTCGCGGGCGCCGCGGGCGTTCTCCCGCGCCGCGGACAGCGCCCCGGTGATCGAGCTCGGGCTGGACCGGTCGAAGGCCAGCGTGGCCAGCACCCGCTCGGTGTCGGCCTCCTCCTCGGCGCACGGCGCACCCATCAGCGCCAGCAGGTTCGCGCAGGCCCGCCGCTCATCGATCCACGGGTCCTCGACCAGACGCTGGGTGTGCACGTCGAGGATGCGGGCGGTGTCGTCGGCCCGCTCCACGTACCGGCCGATCCAGAACAGCGACTCGGCGATCCGGCTCAGCACGGCGAGTCCCCTCCCCGGCCATGTTGGCCAACATGGCCGGACGACGGACCGGCGCCTCCCCCAGAAGGGGCCATGTTGGCCAACATGGCCCCCCTCGACTGCTGCTGCTGCTGGGACTGGGCGATCGCGTTGTCGTTGGGCGGGCCGGGGTCCTGCGCGGGCGGCTCGGCCGGCAGGTCGGCGGTGGTGAACTCGATCCGCGTCACGTCGTGCTCGGCGGCCGGTTCGGCGGCCGGCCGCGGTGGGGTGATCACCCAGGTGTCCTTGGACCCGCCGCCCTGGCTGGAGTTGACCACGAGCTCCCCCTCGGGCAGCGCGACCCGGGTCAGCCCGCCGGGCAGCACCCACACGTCGGAGCCGTCGTTGACCGCGAACGGGCGCAGGTCGACGTGCCGGGGGGCGATCCGGCCGTTGATCAGCGTCGGGGACGTCGACAGGCCGATCGGCTTCTGCGCGATCCAGTCCCGCGGCGCGGCGCGCACCTTGACCGCGAGCTCCTCCAGCGTCCGCTCGTCGGCTCGCGGCCCGATGACGATCCCCTTGCCGCCCGACCCGTCGACCGGCTTGAGGACCAGCTGGTCGAGCGAGGCCAGCACCCACTCGACGGTGTCCCGCTCGTCGAGCCGGTAGGTGTCGGCGTTCTGCAGGATGGGTTCCTCGCCCAGGTGGTAGCGGATCAGGTCGGGCACCCAGGTGTAGAGCAGCTTGTCGTCGGCGACGCCGTTGCCCACCGCGTTGGCGATCGTCACCCGGCCGGCGCGGGCCGCGTTGAGCACCCCGGCGCAGCCGATGACCGAGTCGGAGCGGAAGTGCACCGGGTCGAGGAACTCGTCGTCGATCCGGCGGTAGATGACGTCGACCCGCTGCTGGCCGTCCGTCGTCCGCATGCTGACCTGCCCGCCGGAGCAGACGAGGTCGCGCCCCTCGACCAGCTCGACGCCCATCTGGCGGGCGAGCAGCGCGTGCTCGAAATAGGCGGAGTTGTAGACGCCAGGGGTCAGCAGCACGACGGTCGGGTCGTTCACGCCGGTGGGCGCGGAGGCCTTGAGCGCGGCCAGCAGCCTGCTCGGGTAGTCGCTCACCGGCTGCACCCGGTGGTCGCCGAACAGCTCCGGGAGCACCTGGCTCATCGCGGCCCGGTTGGTGATGACGTAGCTGACGCCGGACGGCGAGCGGAGGTTGTCCTCCAGCACCCGGAAGTCGCCGGCCTCGTCGCGGACCAGGTCGATCCCCGAGACGTGCACGCGGACGCCGTTGGGCGGGACCAGGCCGTGCGCGGCGCGGTGGAAGTGCGCGCTGGTCGTGACGACGCTGCGCGGGACGACGCGGTCGGTGAACACCTGGCCGGCGCCGTAGACGTCGGCGAGGAACGCCTCGAGGGCGTGCACCCGCTGGGCGACCCCGCGCTCGATGAGCGACCACTCCTCGTGCCCGATCACCCGGGGCACGATGTCCAGCGGGAACGGCTGCTCCTCACCGGCGTGCGCGAAGGTCACCCCGGCATCGCGGTAGGTCTGGGACAGGACGTCGGCCCGGGCGGCCAGCTCCTCCCCCGACATCGGCTGCAGCGAGCTGTACAGACCGGTGTAGGGCGAGCGGGGCCGGCCGGGGGTCTCGAACATCTCGTCCCACTGCTGCCCGAGTGGGTAGCCGTCGAAGAGGTCCGCCATGGCGACGAACCTAGACAGGACGTGTGTCCCGCGCGTTTCGACGTGCTGGGTGGAGTGCCAGCGCATCACTTGCCGAGCGCTGGCACTCCGTTCAGGCGGAGGCGCGCCGGACCAGCTGCGTCTGGCAGATCCGGGACTCGGCCGGCCCCGCGACCCCGTCGATCTGGCGCATCAGCAGCTCGGTGAGCAGCGGGGTCATGTCGGCCAGCGGCTGGGCGATCGTGGTCAGCGGCGGGTCGCAGGTCTCGGCGACGGCGGCGTCGTCGAAGCCGACCACCGCGACGTCCTCGGGCACCCGGCGCCCGGCGGCCCGCAGTGCCCGGAGTGCACCGACGGCCATCGGGTCCGACGCCACGAAGACCCCGTCCAGGTCCGGGACCCGGGCCAGCAGCTCCGCCATCGCCCGCTGCCCACCGGCCTCGGTGAAGTCGCCCTCGGCGACCAGGTCCGGGTGCGGCTCGAGGCCGGCGGTGATCAGCGCCTGCCGCCAGCCGGCCTGGCGGTCGACGCCGGCGATCATGTCCAGCGGGCCGGTGACGGTGGCGATCCGCCGCCGTCCGGTGCCGAGCAGGTGCTGGGTGGCGACCACCGCCCCACCGCGGTTGTCCGCGTCGACGTAGGCGACCTCCCGGTCGTCGAACGGGCGGCCGCACAGCACGAGCGGCACCCCGGCGACGGCGAGGATGTCGGGCAGCGGGTCCTCGCTGTGCACCGACATGAGGATCACGCCGTCGACGTGGCCCTGCCGGGCGTAGCGGCCGACCTTCTCCTGCTCCCGCTCGTCGCGGGCGGTGAGCAGCACCAGGTTGAGGTCGGTGTCGGCCAGCGCGGCCGAGAGCCCGCGCACGATGCTGGCGAAGAACGGGTCGGAGAAGACCTGGGTGTTGGGCTCGTTGAGCACCAGCGCGATGGTGTCGGTGCGCCGGGTGACGAGACTGCGGGCCATCCGGTTGGGCACGTAGCGCAGCTCGGCGACGGCGGCCTGCACCGCCTCCCGCGCCTCCGGGCTCACCCGCGGGGAGTCGTTGATGACCCGCGAGACCGTCGCCCGGGACACGCCGGCGAGCACGGCCACCTCGTCCAGCGTCGGCGACGCCGGCCGCGTGCTCGTGTCGGTCATGGGCTCTCCCGGGTCTCGGCGGACGGCCCCATCCTGCCCCGTGAGAGCGCTTTCCAACAGTCCCCAGGCGTTACCCAGCTGTTACTTGACAGCCTCCTGTGGTCCAGACCACTCTGTGCCGCACGGCCGTGAGAGCGTTCTCACGCCCCCGGCGGACGGTGCACAGGAGCACCCGTCCCGGGCCTGACCCAGGAGGTCTGATGTTCCATTCGATGAGGGGCAAGGCGGCGCTCGGCGCGGCCCTGGCCGCCGTCCTGCTGACCGCCGGGTGCGGCGGCTCGGACGACAGCAGCGACGACTCGGCTGCCAGCTACGACCCCGACGCTCCGGTCACCCTGACCGTCGGCACGTTCGGCACCATGGACTTCGACAACGCCGGGCTCTACGACGAGTACATGAAGCTCCACCCGAACGTCACGATCAAAGAGAACAACATCGCGCAGTCCGCCAACTACTACAAGGCGCTGCAGACCCACCTGGCGGCCGACTCCGGTCTCGACGACATCCAGGCGCTGGAGATCGGCTTCGTCGCCGACGTCGTGCAGAACCACGCCGACTCCTTCGTCGACTTCGCCGCCGAGGACAACGGCGATGAGCTCAAGGGCAACTTCTACGACTGGAAGTGGGGCCAGGCCTCCACCGACGACGGCAAGACCATCGGTCTCGGCACCGACTCCGGCCCGCAGGCCATGTGCTACCGCAAGGACCTCTTCGGCCAGGCCGGGCTGCCCACCGACCGCGAGCAGGTCGGGCAGCTGTGGAGCACCTGGGACCAGTACCTGGACGTCGCCCGGCAGTACAAGACGACCACCGGCAAGCCGTTCCTCGACAGCCCGGCGAGCGTCTTCTCCTCCTCGGTCTACCAGGGCGACGAGGCCTACAACGACGAGGACGGCAACCCGATCCCGGAGGACAGCTCCGGCGTCAAGACGGCCTGGGGGCTGGCCAGCCAGGCCGCCTCGGAGGGGCTGACCGCCAACCTCAAGCAGTTCGGTGACGAGTGGAACGCGGCGTTCTCCAACGGCGCCTTCGCCACCATCGCCTGCCCGGCCTGGATGCTCGGCTACATCAACTCCCAGATGGGCGACGCCGGCACGGGCCTGTGGGACATCGCCCCGCTCCCGGGTGCCAGCGAGAGCGCCAGCAACTGGGGCGGCTCGTTCCTGGGTGTGCCGGCCGAGGGCAAGAACGTCGAGGCCGCCAAGGACCTCGCCGAGTGGCTGACCGCCCCTGAGCAGCAGATCACGCTGTTCACCGAGACGGCGCACTTCCCGTCCAGCCCGAAGGCCGCCGAGGACCCCGCGGTCGTCGACGCCACCAACGCGTACTTCAGCGCGGCGCCGACCGGGCAGATCTTCGGGCAGGCCGCCGAGAACATCAAGCGGACGCCGATCGGCCCGTACGACACCCAGATCCAGGACGCGTTCACCACGGCGCTGACCGACGTCGCCGCCAACGGGACCGACCCCGACGAGGCGTTCGACAACGCGGTGAAGGCCGCCAACCAGGCGATCGGCGGCTGAGCCCCGGGCTCACCCGCACGCCGACCGGACGCGGTGCCCGGGAGCGTCCCCCGCTCCCGGGCACCTGCACCGGCCGCCCAGCCCCGGCCCGCTCCGGCCCCCGGGGACGTCCTCGGTCCGCCCGCCCCCGACCTCCTCGAGGCCCCGCATGACCATCGCGAGCCAGAGCTCCCCCGAGGCGATGACCGCCTCGCCCCCGGCCGCCGCGCCGGCCACCCCCGACCGGACGCCGGCCCGCCGCCGGACGACCCTCACCCGCAACCGCTGGGGCTACGCCTACGTGGCCCCGTTCTTCCTGGTCTTCGGCGCCTTCAGCCTCTACCCGTTCGTGTACACGGCGTGGATCTCGCTGCACAAGACGAGCCTGTCGGACATCAACGGCGGCACCTGGGTCGGCCTGGAGAACTACCGCAACCTGCTGCACAACGAGTTCTTCTGGAACGCCGCCCGCAACACCCTCACCATCGGGGTCCTGTCCACGGTCCCGCAGCTGTGCCTGGCCCTGGGCCTGGCCCACCTGCTGAACTACAAGCTCCGGAACCGGACCTTCTTCCGCACCGTGATGCTGATGCCCTACGCGACCAGCATCGCCGCCGCGACCCTGGTCTTCTCCCAGCTCTTCGGTCGGGACTACGGCCTGATCAACACCGTCCTCCAGTCCGTGGGCCTGAACCCGATCGACTGGGAGGGCGGCACCTGGAGCAGCCAGATCGCCATCGCGGTGATCGTCACCTGGCGCTGGACCGGCTACAACGCGCTGATCTACCTGGCCGCGATGCAGTCGATCCCCGGCGAGCTCTACGAGGCGGCCGAGATCGACGGCGCCAGCCGGTGGAAGCAGTTCCTCAACGTCACGATCCCGTCGCTGCGCCCGACCATCCTGTTCACCATCGTCGTCTCGACGATCGGCGCGGTGCAGCTGTTCGGTGAGCCGCTGCTGTTCGCCGGCAACGGGACGACGTCCGGCGGCGCCTCGGGGCAGTACCAGACGCTCGGCCTGCTGATGTACCAGCAGGGCTGGAGCAACTTCCACATCGGTCAGGCGGCCACGACCGCCTGGGCGATGTTCATGATCATCCTGGTGGTCGTCGGGCTCAACGCCCTCATCGGCCGCCTCCGCGCCCGAGCCGACCGGTAGGAGTCCGACATGGCGACCCTCGCACTCCCCGGCACCGAGACCACTGCGGTCCGCACCGTCGACAAGCCCGAGCGCCGCGGCGGCAAGGGAGCCCGGGCCGGCAAGGCCGGTCCGGTCACCTACACCCTGCTGACCCTCACGGCGCTGGTGTCGATCTTCCCGCTGTACTGGACCGTCGTCGCGGGCTCGCACACCAATGCCGAGATCGCGGCCACCCCGCCGCCGTTCCTGCCGAACGCGAGCCTGTTCGACAACTTCAAGGCGGCGTTGGACCAGGCCCCGATCGGCAAGGCGATCCTGAACTCGGTGCTGGTCTCCAGCAGCATCACGATCGGCACGGTGCTGTTCTGCACGCTGGCCGGGTTCGCCTTCGCCAAGCTGCAGTTCCGCGGCAAGGGGCTGCTGCTGGCGCTGGTGATCGGCACGATGATGGTGCCCACCCAGCTGTCGGTGATCCCGCTGTTCATGATGATCGCCGACCTGCAGTGGGTGAACCAGCTGCAGGCGGTCGTCCTCCCGACGCTGGTCAGTGCCTTCGGCGTCTTCTTCATGCGGCAGTTCCTCATCTCGGCGCTGCCGAACGAGCTGCTGGAGGCCGGCCGCGTCGACGGCGCGTCGACCTTCCGCATCTTCTGGTCGATCGTCGTCCCGGTGGCCCGGCCGGCCATGGCCGTGCTGGCCATGCTGACCTTCCTCACCGCCTGGAACGAGTTCTTCTGGCCGCTCATCGCGCTGACCAACGCCAACCCGACCGTGCAGGTCGCGCTGGCCGGACTCGGCTCCGGCTACGTCCCGCAGCGCTCGGTGATCATGGCCGGCACCCTGCTGGGCACCCTGCCCGTCCTGATCGTCTTCACGATCCTGGGCAAGCAGATCGTCGGCGGCATCATGCAGGGCGCGGTGAAGGGATGACCCGCTGCGGCCCTCTCGGCCCGCCCCGCCGCCCACGCCCCGTCCCCTCCCCCGCTACGAGAGGTGCCTGACCATGGCCACCGTGACCTTCGACCAGGCCACCCGGATCTACCCCAAGGCCGAGAAGCCGGCCGTCGACGCCCTGGACCTGGAGATCGCCGACGGCGAGTTCCTCGTCCTCGTCGGGCCCTCGGGCTGCGGCAAGTCCACCTCGCTGCGGATGCTCGCCGGGCTGGAGGAGGTGGACGCGGGCTCCGTGCTGATCGGTGACCGCGACGTCACCGACCGCCCGCCCAAGGACCGGGACATCGCCATGGTGTTCCAGAACTACGCCCTCTACCCGCACATGACGGTCGGGGAGAACATGGGCTTCGCGCTGAAGCTGGCCGGGGTGGACAAGGCCGAGCGAGCCCGCCGGGTCGCCGAGGCCGCCAAGATCCTCGACCTGTCCGAGTACCTGGACCGCCGCCCCAAGGCGTTGTCCGGCGGCCAGCGCCAGCGCGTGGCGATGGGCCGGGCGATCGTGCGCTCGCCGCAGGTCTTCCTGATGGACGAGCCGCTGTCCAACCTCGACGCCAAGCTCCGCGTGCAGACCCGCACCCAGATCGCCGCGCTGGTCAAGCGGCTGGGCACCACCACCGTGTACGTCACCCACGACCAGGTCGAGGCGATGACCATGGGCGACCGGGTGGCCGTGCTCAAGGACGGCGTCCTGCAGCAGTGCGACACCCCCGGTGCGCTCTACGACCGCCCGGCCAACGTGTTCGTCGCCGGCTTCATCGGCTCCCCGGCGATGAACCTGGTGACCGGCCCCGCCGTCGAGGGCGGGGTGCGGGTCGGCGGCGCGGTGCTGCCGGTGCCGCGCGAGCAGCTCGCCCGCGCCGCGGCCGGCAACGGGCAGGTGACCGTCGGTTTCCGGCCCGAGGCCATGCACCTGGTCGGCCCGGGCGAGGGCGTGCAGGTCCTGGTGAACGTCGTGGAGCAGCTCGGCTCGGACGCCTTCCTCTACACGAAGCTGGCCGGCGAGGACACCGACGACGTGCTGCACCCCTCCGACGTCGTCATCCGCACCGAGCCCCGGTCCGCCCCGGCCATGGGCGAGAAGCTCTGGCTGGGTGTCCGCGAGGGCGCCCTGCACGTCTTCGACGCCGCCACCCAGCAGCGCGTGGAGTAGCCCTTCCCCTCCCTCCGCCGCACGACCCGACCGGGCCGTGCCGGTCCCTCCTGCCCAGCCCACGCCCAGCACCAAGGAGCACCCCCTCTCATGACCTCCACCGACGTGCGCCCGGACGCCGCCACGGGCCTGTCCTTCCCACCCGGCTTCACCTTCGGCGCCGCCACCGCCTCGTACCAGATCGAGGGCGCGGTGGACGTCGACGGCCGCGGACCCTCCATCTGGGACACCTTCAGCCACACCCCGGGCAAGACGCACCTGGGCCACACCGGTGACGTCGCCGTCGAGCACTACACCCGCTACCCGCAGGACGTCGCCCTGATGAAGGACCTCGGGCTGGACGCCTACCGGTTCTCCGTCGCGTGGCCGCGGGTGCTCCCGACCGGCGCGGGCGCGGTCGAGCAGCGCGGGCTGGACTTCTACCGCCGGCTGGTCGACGAGCTGCTCGAGGCCGGCATCGCCCCGTGGTTGACCCTGTACCACTGGGACCTGCCGCAGGCGCTGCAGGACCGCGGCGGGTGGGCCGACCGGGACACCGCGCTGCGCTTCGCCGACTACGCCGGCGTCGTCCACGACGCCCTCGGCGACCGGGTGCCGCACTGGTCGACGCTCAACGAGCCGATGTGCAGCTCGCTGCTGGGCTACATGGCCGGCCAGCACGCGCCCGGCCACCAGGACGCCGTCGAGGCCTCGCGCGCCGTGCACCACCTGCTGCTCGGGCACGGCCTGGCCACCCAGGTGCTCCGCGACAAGGGCGCGGACCACCTGGGCATCACGCTGAACTTCACGCCGATGTCGCCGGCCACCGACTCCCCCGCCGACCTCGACGCCGCCCGCCGCCTGGACGGCCAGCAGAACCGGATGTTCCTGGTGCCGATCGTCACCGGGGAGTACCCGGCCGACGTCGTGGCGGACCTGGCGGACGCCGGTGCGCCGCTCCCGATCGAGGACGGCGACCTGGCCGTCATCTCGGCGCCGCTGGACTGGCTGGGCGTCAACTACTACTTCCGGTCGGTCGTGCAGGCCGTCGCCGAGCCCACCGGCAAGGCCAGCCCGTTCATCGGTGCCGAGCGGGTGCAGGACCTCGAGCCCGAGGGTCCGACCACCACGATGGGCTGGGGCATCAACCCCGAGGGGTTCACCGAGCTGCTCCTCCGGCTGCGCGACCTGGCGCCGGGCCTGCCGCTGTTCATCACCGAGAACGGGTCGGCCTGGCCGGACCGGGTCTCCGCCGACGGGGCGGTCCACGACCCCGAGCGGGTCGACTACCTGCTGAGGCACCTGGCGGCGATGACCGAGGCGATCGACGCCGGGGTCGACGTCCGCGGCTACTTCGCCTGGTCGCTGCTGGACAACTACGAGTGGGCCCGCGGCTACGACCAGCGCTTCGGCCTGGTGCACGTGGACTACGACACCCAGGTCCGGACGCCGAAGGACAGCGCGCACGCCTACGCCGAGGTGCTCCGCCAGCACCGGGACGGCGCATGACCGCCGCCGACCTCACCGGCCGCCGGGTGCTGCTGACCGGCGCCTCCCGCGGGGTGGGCCGGGCCGTGGCCCGCCGGCTGGTCCGCGCCGGCGCGGACGTCATCGGCACCGGTCGCGACGAGCGGTTGCTCGACGAGGTCGCACGCGCCGCGACCGACGGGCCGGGGTCCCTCGTCCCGGTCGTCGCCGACCTGACCGACCCGGCGACCCCGGGCCGGCTGGCCGACGTGGTGGACCAGCGGTGGGGCGCCCTCGACGTCCTGGTGAACAACGCCGGGGTGATGCTCGCCCGCGACGAGCGGTTCGAGGACGAGCCCGCCGGCACCCTCGAGGAGACCCTGGCGGTCAACCTCGTCGCCCCGCACCGGCTGGTGCTCGCCCTGCTGCCGGCGCTGCGGGCCGGCAAGGAGCCGCAGGTCGTGCACGTCAGCTCGGGCGCGGGCACGGTCGCCGGCATGGCCGAGGCCGGCATCGGCAGCTACCGGGTCAGCAAGTACGCGCTCAACGGGCTCGTGCTGATGCAGGCCGCGCAGCTGCGCGGGGAGGTCGCGGTCAACGCCCTCGACCCGGGCTGGGTGCGCACCGGTCTGGGCGGCGACCAGGCTCCGGGCACGGTGGAGGAGAGCGCCTTCGGCGCGATGGCGCTGCTGGCCGAGCCGACGTCGGTGACCGGCCGGTTCTTCAAGGACGGCATCGAGATCCCCTTCTAGTGCTGGACGACGACCTCCGCGAGCGGGTGCTGACCGCCCTGCTGGTCGGTCAGCGCCACTCGTGGGAGCAGGGGGTCACGGCCGCCGTGCTCGAGCGGACGGGCCGGGCGGTCGCGCTCCGGGCGCTGGTGGACGACGCGGTCGCCCGCCAGCTCCCCGACGGCCGGCTCGCCGAGCTCGACCCGGTGTGCGCGGTGAACAGCGCCGCGGTCGGCGTCGTGGTCGAGCGGCTGGCCGCCGGGGACCCCGGGCTGGCGGCGGCCGCCGCCCGGCAGCGGGACTGGGTGCTCAGCGGTGCGCCGCGCGCTGCCGACGGCACGCTGTTCCACCTGCTCGGCAGCCGCGAGGTGTGGGCCGACACCGTCCACATGGTCGTGCCCTACCTCGCCGCGCTCGGGGAGACCGACGCCGCGATCGCCCAGCTCGACGGGCACCGCGCCCGGCTGCGGGACCCCCGCACCGGGCTGTGGTCGGCCCGCTGGGACGAGTGCTCCGGCACGCTCGCCGACGCGCGGGCCTGGGGCACCGGGAACGGCTGGGTGGCCGCCGGGCTGGCCCGGGCGGTGCGGGACCTGCCCGGCGGGGCGGGGACGGCGGCCGCCGCCGAGGTCCGCGAGCTGCTGGCCGCCTGCCTGCGCCTGCGCCGTCCCGACGGGCTCTTCGGCGACGTGCTCGACGACCCGACCGGCCCGGCCGACACCAACGTCGCCTCGATGCTGGCCTGGGCCGCGCTGCTCGGCGCCACGGAGGGCTGGCTGCCGGCGGACCACGGCCGGCTCGGGGAGGACCTGCTCGGCGCGGTGGTCGGCCGCCTCGACGCGCTCGGCCGGGTCACCGGGGCGAGCGCCGCACCGCACTTCGACCGGCCCGGCCACTCCCCCGAGGCCCAGGCGTTCCTGCTGCTGGCCGACTCCGCCCACCGGCGGTGGTCGAGCGGACGGCACGGGGGCGCCGCATCGGGCTGATGCGGCGCCCCGGTGCACCAGGACGTGCGTTGATCAGCCCCGCGGAGCCGCCAGCTGGGCCAGCTGCAGGGCCTGCTCCGGGAACCACGCACCGGCGGCCGGGTCGACGATGCCGCCCCACTCCGGGTCGGTGCCGCTGCCGGCGATCCCGCGGTTGCACTGACCGTCGGACTGACCCGGCGTCTTGATCCACAGGTAGGCGTCCAGCTGCGGGAAGGCGGCGTTCGGCCGGGCCTGCGGCTGGGGGCCGAGACCCCGGCCGGGCGGGTTGCACCAGTCCTGGTCGTCGGCGTAGGCCGCACTGGACCACGGGCCCCGGCCGTTGCGGCTGGTGTCCAGGACGAAGTGCGCCGTCGGGGTGACGCCGGCCGCTGTCAGTTCAGCGGCGTACCGGCTGTTGATGCCCGCCGTGTTCGCCGCCGCGTCGGGAGCCGAGTCGCTCCACTGCCGGGCGGCGTCGAGCGCTCCGCCGACGAAGCCGTTGGCCGGGCCGCCGCTGTAGTACTGGTCGCCGCAGTCGCTCGGCGTGGTGGTCTCGGCGTCGGGGTGCAGCGCCAGGCACTCGGCGACCCAGGTGCCGTACTGGGACAGGTTCGCCGTCCACTGGTAGTTCGACACGTTCAGCGAGAAGCCGGCGAACTCCGAGACGCCCGCCGCGTCCAGCCGGGCGGTCGAGTCCGCGACGCTGTGCCACCCGCTGTGCCCGGAGTCCAGGTACACCAGCGCCTTCGGGTTCGCCCGCTCGATCGCCTCGCCCGCGTACCGGATCTCCGCGATGCGTTCGGCGTCCGTCGGGTTCTGCGGGTCGCTGGTGTACGCGGCCCCGCAGTCGCTCGGCAGGTTCGACAGGCCGTCGGGCTCGATGATGACGACCACCTGCGTGTCGGTCACCAGGCCACGGGCGAAGCCGTCCGCCCAGGCCTCGTAGTCTGCCTGGCTGGCAGCACCGCCGGCGGAGTACTGGGCGCAGTCACGGCCCGGGGCGTTGTAGACGACGAGGGTGGGCACCGCCTTGGCCGCCTTGGCCTCCAGCACCGTCCGACGAACGTCCCGCTGGACCTCCCGGGGCGTGCCGTCGGTGAACCAGACCGCCTGCGGCGTGGCCACCTCCTCCGCGATCAGCGCGGCATCGGTGGACCGGTGCTGCCTGCCGAGGTCGATGACCTGCTGGGCCGCCCCCGGGTCGGGCAGCGGGGTGAAGAACCGGGTGCCGGCGGTGAGCGCCGGTGCGTCGGTCGGCGGGGCCGGCGCGGCGGCTGCCGGCCCGGCCAGGGCGAAGGGGCCGAGCGCGAGGGTCGCGGTGGTGGCGACCAGGGCCGCGCGCCCGTGGCGGGTTGTCGAGAACATCGTCGTCCTGTCGTCGGTGGTGCCCACGGCCGCGATGCCGCGGGTCGCCCTCTTCCGCTGCGCTGAGCAGTGGAGTAGCTGCACTCAGTGAGTGAGAGCGGTTACACACCATGCATGTCCCGCTCACTCATCGCAAGAAATCGTTCCGGAACACCGGCGCGTCGCGGGCAGGTCGCTCCCCCGTCGACGGCGACCCGCACGATCGAGGCTCCCGGGTTCCGGCCGGTACGGGCAGGATCGGGGCATGAGCAACCTCGAGCCACGGCCCGCCGCGCACGCCTCGGGCGGCCTGGCCGCGACGTCCGCCCGCCCGGCGCTGGACCTGCTGCCGGGCAAGGACGTGCTGCTCGGCGAGGGCACCCAGGTCCGCCGGCTGCTGCCCACGCTGGGCCGCCGGATGGTCGGCGCCTGGGCGTTCGTGGACCACTACGGCCCGGACGACGTCGGGACGTCGGCGGGCATGCAGGTGCTGCCGCACCCGCACACCGGGCTGCAGACGGTCTCCTGGCTCCTGGAGGGCGAGGTGCACCACCGCGACTCGCTCGGCAGCGACGTCGTCATCCGGCCGCGGGAGCTCGCGCTGATGACGGCCGGGCACGCGATCGCGCACGCCGAGCAGTCCCCCGCCGAGCACCCGCGGCTGCTGCACGGCGCCCAGCTCTGGGTGGCGCTGCCCGACGGCGCCCGGGACACCACGCCGGCCTTCGAGCACCACACCGCGCTGCCGGGGTTCGACTCCGACGGCGTGCGGGCGACGGTGCTGATGGGCTCGATCGGCGGCGCGGCCTCACCGGGGACCGCGCACACCCCGCTCGTCGGCGTCGACCTCGCTCTGGCCGCCGGTGCCGACGTCGAACTGCCGCTCGAGCCGGACTTCGAGCACGCGGTGCTGGTGGCGTCGGGGGCCGCCGACGTCGAGGGCGTGCCGCTGACCCCGGGCGCGATGCTGTACCTGGGCACCGGGCGGCGCACGGTGCGGGTGCGCACCGAGGCGCCGGCGCAGCTGCTCCTGCTGGGCGGCGAGCCGTTCGAGGAGCGGATCGTCATGTGGTGGAACTTCGTCGGCCGGTCCGGCGAGGAGATCGCCGAGTACGCGAGCGCGTGGGCCCAGGGCGACCGGTTCGACGACGTCCCCGGCTTCGACGGCTACCGGCTGCCCGCCCCCGCGCTCCCGCCGCTCCCCCTCCGACCTCGCGGCCGCGAGCGCTGACGGGCAGAAGTGGCCACTTCTGCCCCCGGCTACTCGCGGAGGGCGTTCCACTCGGTGCGGCGGCGAGCCTGCTCGTCGGGGTCGGGCACCGGGAGCGAGGCGAGCAGCCGCTGGGTGTACGGGTGCTTCGGCGCACCGAGCACCTCCGCGCCGGTGCCCTCCTCGACCAACTGGCCGCGGTACAGCACGGCGATCTTGTCCGCCAGCAGGTCGACGACGGCGAGGTCGTGGCTGATGAACAGCGCCGCGAACCCCAGCTCCTTCTGCAGCTCGTCGAACAGCTCCAGCACCCGGGCCTGCACCGAGACGTCGAGGGCCGAGGTGGGCTCGTCGGCGATCAGCAGCTCCGGCTGCAGCGCCAGGGCGCGGGCCAGGCTGGCCCGCTGGCGCTGCCCGCCGGAGAGCTCGTGCGGGTACCGGTCGCCGAAGGCACGCGGCAGCTGCACGGCCTCGAGCAGCTCGTCCACCCGCGGCCGGGCCGCACCGCCGTCCTTCGCGCGCTTGTGCACGACCAGGGGCTCGGCGACGGCGTCGGCGATGGTCAGCAGCGGGTTGAAGCTGGCCGCCGGGTCTTGGAAGACGAACCCGATCCGCTCGCGCACCGGCCGGAAGGTGCGCTCCTTGAACCCGTTCATCTCCGCGCCGAGCACCTGCAGCGACCCGTCCGTCACCTTGGTCAGCCCGGCGATCGCGCGGCCGATGGTGGTCTTGCCGCTGCCGCTCTCGCCGACCAGGCCGAGCACCTCGCCCGGCCGGATGGAGAAGCTGACGCCGTCCACCGCGACGAAGTCCGGCTTGCGCAGCCGCCCCGGGTAGACGATCCGCAGGTCACGGGCCTCCACGACCGGTGCCGCCTCCGCCCAGCCCTCGGCGCGCCGGGCCGCGCGCGCCCGGGTGTGCTCGACGCCCTGGCCCAACCGGGGCACGGCGGCCAGCAGCTGCTGGGTGTACGGGTCCTTCGGCGCGGAGAACAACGTGCGGACGTCGGCCTGCTCGACGATCTCGCCCTGGTACATGACCGCGACCTGGTCGGCGAGGTCGGCGACGACGCCCATGTTGTGCGTGATCAGCACGATCGCCGCGCCGAAGTCGTCCCGGCAGCGGCGTAGCAGCTCGAGGATCTCGGCCTGCACGGTGACGTCGAGGGCCGTCGTCGGCTCGTCGGCGATGATCACGCCGGGGTCCAGCACCAGCGCCTGGGCGATGACGATGCGCTGCTTCTGCCCGCCGGAGAACTGGTGCGGGTAGTGGTCGATCCGCTCCTCGGGGTCGGGGATGCCGACCCGGCGCAGCACGTCGATCGCCTTCTCCCGCGCCTCCTTGCGGCTGTACTTCCCGTGCGCCCGTAGCCCCTCGATGATCTGCCAGCCCACCGGGTAGACCGGGTTCAGCGAGGTCGAGGGCTCCTGGAACACCATGGCCGCGTCGTGGCCGCGCACCTCGCGCAGCGCCGAGCCGCGCAGCGGGACGACGTCCTGCGAGTCGCTGCCGTCCTTGCTGGTGAGGACGACGGCGCCGCGGACCCGCGCGGTCTCCGGGAGCAGTCCGAGGATGCTGCGCGCGGTCACGGTCTTGCCGCTGCCGCTCTCCCCGACGATGGCCAGCACCTCACCGGCCTGCACCTGCAGCGTGACGCCGGTGACGGCATCGACGGTGCCCGCGTCGGTGGCGAAGGAGATCTCGAGGTCGGAGATGTCGACGACGGTGTTCATGGGCTCGGCGGTGGTCATGCGGAGTACCCCTCGATCGCACCGGGTGCGTCCGGCATGCCCGTAGCGAGGCCGGAGCCCACCACGGCGCCGCCCGGCTCGACGGTCCCGGCCGGTGGCGGACCGTCGCCGGCGGCCCGGCGGCCGCGCAGCCGGGGGTCGGCCAGGTCGTTGAGGCTCTCCCCGACCAGTGTGATGCCGAGGACGGTCAGCACGATCGCGACGCCGGGGAAGATCGACGTCCACCAGATGCCGCTGCTCACGTCGGCCAGGGACTGCTTCAGGTCGTATCCCCACTCGGCGGCCGCGGTCGGCTGGATGCCGAAGCCGAGGAAGCCCAGCCCGGCGAGGGTCAGGATCGCCTCCGAGCAGTTCAGCGTCAGGATCAACGGCAGCGTGCGGGTGGCGTTGCGCAGCACGTGCCGCGCCATGATCCGCCCGTTGCTCGCGCCGATCACCCGGGCGGACTCCACGAACGCCTCCGACTTGATCCGGACCGTCTCGGCGCGGACCACCCGGAAGTACTGCGGGATGAAGACGACCGTGATCGAGATCGCCGCGGCGAGGATGCCTCCGAGGAGGCTGGACTGGCCGCCGCTGATCACGATCGCCACCACGATCGACAGCAGCAGTGCCGGGAACGCGTAGATCGCGTCGCAGACGACCACCAGGACGCGGTCCAGCCAGCCGCCGAAGTACCCCGACACCAGCCCGAGCAGGACGCCGGCGAAGAACGACAGCAGCACGGCGACGACGATGACCGCCAGCGCGGTCCGAGTGCCCCAGATGACCCGGGAGAGCACGTCGTACCCGCCCACCGTGGTGCCCAGCAGGTGGTTCGACGACGGGTGCGCCTGGGCTCCGAACGGGCCGTTGGCGTCGCGCAGCTGGTCGAACTCGTAGGGCGCGAGCAACGGCGCGAAGATCGCGGTGAACAGGAAGATGCCGGTGAGCACCAACCCCGCCACCAGCATGCCGCGCTGCAGGCCGACGCTCTGCCGCAGCTGCAGCACCACCGGCAGGGTGCGCCAGGTACGGCGGCCCCCCGGCGCGGCGGCCGGGGTCGGGGTGGGGGTCGCGGTGGCCATCTCAGTACCTCACCCGGGGGTCGATCAGCGCGGCGATGATGTCGACGATGAAGTTGGTGAGGGCGACGATCACGGCGAGCAGCGCGACGATGCCCTGCACCGCCACGAAGTCACGGGCGGTCAGGTACTGGGCCAGCTGGAAGCCCAGGCCCTTCCACTCGAACGTCGTCTCGGTGAGCACCGCGCCGCCGAGCAGCGCCGCGATCTGCAGGCCGATCACGGTGATGATCGGGATCAGCGCCGGCCGGTAGGCGTGCTTGCGCAGCAGCCGGGACTCGGCGACCCCGCGCGAGCGGGCTGCCTCCACGTAGCCCGAGCCCAAGGTGCCGATGACGTTGGTGCGCACCAGCCGCAGGAAGATGCCGGCGACCAGCAGGCCCAGCGTGACCGAGGGCAGGACGGCGTGCTGGAGGACGTCCTTGATCGCCTCGCTGTCACCGAGCCGGATGGCGTCGATCAGGTAGAAGTTGGTGGCGTTCGGCAGCGTGGACAGCTCGATCTCCGTGCCGGTCGACGCCCGCCCGGCGACCGGCAACCAGCCCAGGCCCACCGAGAAGATCAGCTTGAGCAGCAGACCGCTGAAGAACGGCGGGGTCGCGTAGCAGAGGATCGCGAAGACCCGCAGCCCGGCGTCGGGACCCTTGTCCCGTTTGTAGGCGGCGACCAGCCCCAGCGGGATGCCGACGATGAAGGCCACCAGCAGCGAGTAGACGGCGAGCTCGAGGCTCGCGGCACCGAAGGTCTTCAGCACGTCGACGACGGGCCGGCGGTCGCTCAGCGTCGTCCCGAAGTCCCCGTGCGCGATGTCGCCGAGGTAGGAGAAGTACTGCGCGATGAGCGGACGGTCATAACCCGCCTCGTGGACGCGCTGCTGCAGCTGGTCGGCGGGCAGCCGGCCGCCGAGCGCGGCGGTGATCGGGTCGCCGGTGGCCCGCATCAGGAAGAAGACGGTGGTGACCAGGATGAAGATCGTGGGGAAGATCAGCAGGAACCGGATCAGCAGGTAGCTGCCCAGCCCACCGCCGTTCTTCCGACGCGCCGCCGGGGCGGCGGGCTCGGTGGAGCCGGTGGCGGGCTCCGTCGTCGTGGTGGTCATCGCTCCCAGTCCATCAGTACGGCTCCCTCGTCGGTGCGGCGGGCCCGGACGTGCGGAGCCCCGGGGAACCCGCGTCGCGAGTTCCCCGGGGCCGTGTGCAGTGTCGCGCGGTCCGAGGACGTGTCAGCCCTTGGAGAGCACGCCGTAGCGGAACTTGAAGGACGCGTCCAGCGTGTCCTCCGTGCCGTTGACGTCCTTGCCGACGACGGCGACCTGGGAGCCCTGCAGGTACGGGACGGTGGCCAGGTCCTTGGCCTCCTCGGTCTGCACCTGCTCGATCACCTGCTGGCGGGCGGCCGGGTCCGTGGTCGACACCTCCTGCTGGATGAGGGCGTTGATCGCGTCGTTCTTGTAGTGGTTCTGCAGGAACGCCGTGCTGGTGTCGGTGTTCAGGAAGAACGGCGTCAGGTAGTTGTCGGCGTCGGAGAAGTCCGGGAACCAGCCGAGCTGGTAGGCCGGGTAGACGTCGGCGACACGGTCCTTGGAGTACTGCACCCACTCGGTGGTCTGCAGGTTCACGGTGAACAGGCCGCTGGACTCCAGCTGGTCCTTGATCAGCGCGTACTCGTCACCCGAGGACGGCCCGTAGTGGTCGCTCGAGTACTGCAGGCTCAGCTCGATCGGCGTGGTCACACCGGCTGCGGCCAGCCGCTGCTTGGCCTTGTCCGCGTCCGGGCCACCGCTGCCGTCGCCGTAGGCGTCCTTCAGCGGGGTGATGGCGCCGGTCAGGCCCTCGGGGACGAAGGAGTACAGCGGGGTGTAGGTGCCCTTGTAGACCTGGTCGGCGATCTCCTGGCGGTCGATCAGGTCGGCGACCGCCTGGCGAACGGCCAGCGCCTTGGCCGGGTCCGCCTCGGGCGTGGTGGCGCCGAAGGGCTGGGTGTTGAAGTTGAAGGTGATGTAGCGGATCTCGCCGCCGGGGCCGTCGACGACCTGCACGTTGTCGTTGCCGCGCAGGTCGGCGATGTCGGTGGCCGACAGGCTGCGGAAGGCGACGTCGATGTTGCCCTCCTGGATGTCCAGCTTCAGGTTGGAGGCGTCCGCGTAGTACTTCACGTTGACCTTGTCGGTCTTCGGCGTGCCGAGCGAGCCCTGGTAGTCCGGGTTCGCCTCGTAGGAGACCAGGTTGTTCTGGTCGTAGTTGGTGATCGTGTACGGGCCGGCGAAGGCCTTGCCCGCGACGATGTCCGCGTCCGGGGTCAGCGCGGTGGCCGACAGCACCTCCTCGTCGACGACCGGGCCCACGTTGGTGGACAGGATCTGCGGGAACGTCTGGTCGTTGGCGACCTTGAGGTGGAACACGACGGTCGTGTCGTCGGGTGCGTCGACGCTGGCCAGGTTGGCCAGCAGCGAGGCGGGGCCGTTGGGGTCGTTGATCGCGATGATCCGGTCGATGCTGAACTTCGCGTCCGAGGCCGTGAGGTCGTGGCCGTTGACGAAGGTCAGGCCGGGCTTGAGCTTGACCGTGAAGTCCGTCGGTGAGGTGAAGTCGGCGGACTCGGCGATGTCCGGCGCGACGTCGGGGTTGCCCGGCGTCGTGTTCAGCAGGAACGGGTAGACCTGGTTCATCACCGCGAACGAGCCGTTGTCGTAGGCGCCCGCGGGGTCGATCGTGAGGATCTTGTCGCTGGTGCCGATCGTCAGGCTGCCGCCACCCCCGCTGGAGCCGCCGCCGTCGCCGTCGTCGCTGCCGCCGCCGCACGCGGACAGCGCGAGCGCTGCCGCCGTGATGCCTGCCGTCGCGACCAGCGTGCGCCGGCCGTTCCTGGACACGGAGTTCATCCGCTACCTCGATCTCGTGGGAGGCGGCCTGCGGGCGCACGGAGGCGCAGCACCGCAGCCGCCTGTGGCCATCGGAAGTCCATGACTAACACACCGGTCCCACGGTGTGAGAAGCGCGGATCAGGCTGTGATCGTGTTGTGACCACGGCCGGACGCCGGTGCGACGCCGGCGACTCAGAAGCTGCCGCTGCCGCCGAAGTCGCCGCCACCCCCGCCGAAGTCACCGCCACCACCGAACCCGCCGCCGTCACCACCGCCGTAGCCACCGCCGTAACCACCGCCGAGCCCGCCCAGCAGGATGCTGCCCAGGACCCCGCCCGCCACGCCACCGGCCACCCCGCCGGCGAAGCCGCCACCGCCGTAGCCACCCCGGTAGCCACCGCCGTAGCCAGGCCGGCCGCCGTACCGCCCGCCGTAGCCGCCGGACATGTAGTCGTCGACGTCCTGCTGCGCCTCGGCCAGCGCCTGCTGGGCGAGCCCGTCGGCCCGCTGCGCCGCGCGCACCGCCGCGATCGGGTCCGAGGCACCCAGTCGGGACGCCTCGTCGAGGTGGCGCTCGGCCTCGGCCAGCCGGGTGCGCGCGGAGCTCCCGACGGCGCCCCGGCGGGTGGCGATGAAGTCGCCGGCCACCGTCACCGACGAGTCCGCGGACCGGATCGCCTGCTGCAGGTGGGCAGCGGCCCGCTCCTGCTGCTGGCGGGCATCGCGGGCCGGCTCGAGGGCCGCCTCGAGCGCCAGGTCCGCCTCGTCCAGCCGGCGCACCGCGGCCAGCGGGTCCGGGAGCGCACCGGCGCGCGGCTGCATCTCGGTGAGCGAACCCGCCAGCGCGCTCTCGGCCCGGGCGAGCTGCTCACGCAGCCCCGGGGTGTCGACGCCGCGGGACAGCATCGCGCGGGCCTCCGCGATGTCCTTCTCCGTCTCCGCCCGCACGTCGTCGAACCGGGCCCCGATCGCCGCCAGCTCGGCGGCGAGCCGGTCCACGCCGTCGATCAGCGTCCGGCTCTGGGCCAGCGCGTCCTCCGCTGCGCGGATCGCCGGGACCGCGCCGGCCGGCCGGCCGGCGTCGAGCTCCCCCCGGCCGTGGGCGACGGCCTGCTCGGCCAGGTCGATCCGGGTGCGCGCCTCGGCGGCGTTCTGGGCGACCGCCGCCCAGGCCGACCGGGCGAAGCGCTGCTCGAGGTCCTGCAGGGTCCGCTCCGCCGCGGGCACCTGCGCCCGGGCCGCCTCGATGGCCGGCGTGAGGGCCGCGAGGGACTCCGGCGCGGACTCCTGCAGGTGGCGCAGCCGCGCGTACGCCTCCGCCTGGCCGGACAGCCGGGCGTTCGCGGCGGCGGTCAGCTGCAGCAGCTCGGTGAGCATGCGGCGCTGGGTCGGCTCGTCCTCGGGGATGTCGTCGTCGAGTTCCTGCCGGATGCTGAACGCCCGGGACAGCTCGGCCTTGGACTCGTCCAGCGCCTCCTGGAAGCCGGCGACCGGCTGCTCGCCGTACTGCGACCGGGCGTAGGCGAGGTCGATCTCGGAGGTCTTCACCGCCTCGTCGAGCGCCAGCAGCTCCTCGCTGGCCCGGAAGGTCAGCTGCTGGGTGCTGGTGCCGTGGTGCGGGTCGCGGGCCGCGGCCTCGGCGGCCGCGCGCTCCTCCGCCGCCCGGGCGGAGGCGGCCGCCTGCTTCTTGCGGCGCCGGCTGCGCACCGCGGCGTACCCGCCGCCGCCCACGACGGCGATCCCGAGCAGCACGGCCAGGGCGCCCCCGCCGCCGCCATCGCCCCCGCCGCCGTTCCCGCCTCCGCTGGAACTCGCGTCGCCGGACTGGATCCCGTCGGCGAGGGTCACCGCCGCGGTGGCCCAGTCGCCCTGGCTGAGCTCCGGCTCGACGTCGTTGCTGACCAGGTCGGCCATGCCGGTCTCGGTGACGTCCGTGTTCGGGCCCACGTGGTACGCGTCCCGCTGGTCCTCGGTGGCGACGGCGAAGAGGACGTCGTTGTTGCCCAGGGCCGACTGCTCGAAGGCCTCGTTGGCCCAGGTGTTCGGCTGCACGCCGTCGAAGGAGTCCACGTAGACGACGTAGAGCTGGGTGCCGTCCTCGGCCTGGAGGTCCTCCAGGGCCGACTGCACCTGCTGCTCCTCGCTGCTGCTGAGCACATCGGCCTCGTCGGTGACCTGGCTGGTGACCGAGACCGGTGGGGAGGCGGCCGCGGTACCGGTGACCAGCATCGGCGCGACCAGCACGGAGAGGGCGGCGACCAGTCGGGGGAGGCGGGACATGCCCCCATCGTCGCTGATCAAGCCGGAACCGGGGCGGGTGGTGCGCCGACCGC
The DNA here is from genome assembly GCA_000620205.1 of Geodermatophilaceae bacterium URHA0031. Lineage (GTDB taxonomy): Bacteria > Actinomycetota > Actinomycetes > Mycobacteriales > Geodermatophilaceae > Modestobacter. Next base: position 136,335 of record JHVP01000008.1, read on the forward strand.
GTGCAGCCGGCGCTTGGCCACCGCGATCGGCAGCTGGCCGACCAGCGCCGGGAGCAGCCAGAACACCGGGTTGCCGGTCTCGGCGATCAGCACCCCGGTGACCAGCGCGATGTAGGACCCACCGAGCAGGTGCGGCTGCCAGCTGCGCCATCCCGGCCAGCCCCGGCGCCGGGCCAGCGCCCCGGTGACCACGAGCGCCTCCGTGGCCACCGCCACCGGCAGCAGCCAGCCCAGCTGCGGATCGGTGACGGCGAGGACCCCGGCGGAGACCGCCACCCCGGCGACGACGACCTGGTAGGCCACCGCCAGGCCGGTCGCCGGATGCCCGCGGAGCCGGGCCGCCGCCCAGGCGGGGCCGATCAGCAGGCCGCCGCTGCCCAGGACGACGTGCAGGACCAGGACGACGTCGCGCATCCCCACCACCCCCTTCGGCCGGACCGCCGCGGCCCGGTGCCGGCGCCCGGGCCGCGGAGGTGCCGCCGCAGGGCGTGCACCGAGCCTGACCCGGGGCAGCGCCCCGGGACAGGTGCCAGATGTCAGGTCCTGCTCAGCCTGCGAGCTCCGCCATCACCGAGAAGGAGGCGCCCCACGGGTCGGCGACGACGGCGAACCGGCCGAACTCGGTGTCCTGGGCGGCCATCAGGACCTTGCCGCCGCCGGCCTCGACGGCCCGGACGGCCTCGTCGGTGGACGCCACCGAGAAGCAGGTCGACCACCCGGCGGGCAGCCCCGGCGAGATCCCGGTGAGCCCGCCCAACGGTCGGTCGCCGGTGGCGAAGGTGGTGTAGTCCTCGGCGCCGGGGATCTCCTGCCAGCTGAAGCCGAACACCGCGCCGTAGAACTCACGCGCCGCGGCGGGGTCGTCGACGGCGGCCTCGTTCCAGACCAGCGAGCCGGGCTCGTTGAACACCTCGACACCGGTGGTCTCGCCGGCCTGCCAGATGCCGAAGGGGTTGCCCTGCGGGTCGAGGACGATCGCCATCCGGCCGAACGGGCCGACGTCCATCGGGGGGCCCAGCACCGTACCCCCGGCGTCGGCGACCCTGGCGGCCGTGTCGTCGGCGTCCTCGGTGGCGAAGTACGTCGTCCAGCGTGGCGGGTCGTCCGGGATCATCTGCGGCCCTATCCCGGCGGCGTCGCGGCCGTCCTTCTGGGCCCTGGCGTAACCGCCGTACTCGGGTTCACCGCCCGTGTACGTCCAGCCGAGGACCGACGTGTAGAACGCCCGTGCTCCGTCCAGGTCGGGGGTGCCGAGGTCGACCCAGCACGGCGTGCCGGACGGCCAGGGGGTGTCGCGAGTCGGCATGACTCCTCCTCGGGTCGGGTGGTCGACCGTCCCACCGGGCACCGACAGTCCTGCCGCCCCGGCGTACGAGGTCTGCACGCCGCTGCGCCGGGTAGGGAGGTCGGCACCCACCGAGACCAGGAGGCCGGAGCCCGCCATGGACACCGCACCCGAGCCCGACCGCGTCCCCGCCGCCGACCTGCCGCCGGGCACCGTGCGCCCTGCTGGGCAGTGGGCGGTGGTCAACGACGGCGGCCGGCTCGCGGCCGTCTCCCGCCGGTGCCGGCACCAGCTGGGCGACCTGGCCCGGGGCAGCGTGGACGCCGAGGGGTGCCTGGTCTGCCCGTGGCACCAGGCCCGCTACGACCTGCACACCGGCGAGATGGTGTCCGGCCCTCGCGGGTTCCTCGGCTACCACGGCCCGACACCTGGCTACTCCGGCCTGGTGAAGGTGCTCGGTCAGCTGGTGCGGCTCCGCGTCCGCCGCGCCGTCCGCCGCGGCGACGACGTCGTGGTCATGGACGGGTGACGTGCTGGAACGGCCCCGCTGCAGGGGCCCGCGCTGAGCCTGCGAAGCGTGGGGGGCAGCGGGGTCCTTATTCAGGCGTCGATGCGGCGGCGGCCCTCGAAGGCGCGACCCAGGGTGACCTCGTCGGCGTACTCGAGGTCACCGCCCACCGGCAGGCCGCTGGCCAGCCGGGAGACGGCCAACCCGAGCGGACCCACCAGCCGGGCCAGGTAGGCCGCGGTCGCCTCGCCCTCCAGGTTCGGGTCGGTCGCGATGATCAGCTCGGTGACCTGGCCGTCCATCAGCCGGGTCATCAGCTCCTTGACCCGCAGGTCGTCGGGGCCGATGCCCTCGATCGGGCTGATCGCGCCGCCGAGCACGTGGTAGCGGCCCTTGAACTCGCGGGTGCGCTCGATCGCCACGACGTCCTTGGGCTCCTCGACGACGCAGATGACGTCGAGCACCCGCCGCGGGTCGCGGCAGATCCGGCACTGCTCGCCCTCGGCGACGTTGTAGCAGGTCACGCAGAAGCGGACCTCGGCCTGCACCCGCTGCAGGGCCGCGACCAGCCGGCCCACGTCGGCCGACTCCGCGGCCAGCAGGTGGAAGGCGATGCGCTGCGCGCTCTTGGGACCGACGCCGGGCAGCCGCCCGAGCTCGTCGATGAGGTCCTGGACAGCGCCCTCGTACACGGTTCTCCTTCGAGTGGGACGGCGGTGCGCCGCCCCGGGTGGGTCAGAAGCCGGGCAGACCCAGCCCGCCGCCGAGGCCGCCGGTGACGGGGCCCATGGTGGCGGCGGCGAGCTCGTTCACGGCCCGCTGGGCGTCCCGCAGCGCGGCGACGACCAGGTCCTGCAGGGTCTCGACGTCGTCGGGGTCGACGACGGTCGGGGAGATGGTCAGCGCGACGACGTCACCGTTGCCGGTCATGGTGGCGCTCACCAGACCACCGCTGGCCGTGCCGGTCACCTCACTGGTGGCCAGCTGCTGCTGCGCGTCGGCGAGTGCCTGCTGCATCTTCTGCGCCTGCTGCAGCAACTGGCTCATGTCGGGCTGGCCACCGGGTCCCATGACCCCGAGCGTAGGTGCTCCTGCCGACAGTCGTGGCCGACTCCCCGCACCCGACCGCATCCGGTCCCGGTCGCTCAGCCCTCGGCCGGCTGCCGACGGTGGGCGCGGAGTGCCACCTGTGGGCGCGGGACCTGGCAGTCCGCGCCCGCCGTTCAGCTGTCGATGGGCCGGGCGCCCAGCTGGGTGCGCAGCAGCTGCAGCGCCGCCGCCTCCGGGTCCAGCGTGGGGGCGGTGTCCGCACCGTCGGGCGTGACGTCCGCGGCGCGCTCGGCCATCAGCTCGTCGGCCTCGGCGCTCTCCGCGGCCTGCACCGCTGCCCGCGCCGCCTCGGGGGTCGGCGCCGGGCCGGCCGCCGGCTGCCCGGGGGTGTCGACGACGGCCTGCACCTTCCACCGGACGCCGAGCAGCTCCTGCAGCGCCTGCCGGACGATGTCCTTGTTCAGGTCGTCGCCGAGCATCTTGGCCAGCGCCGGCGAGGTGGCCACCAGGGTGAGCGTGCCGTTGCTCAGGTCGTGCACCTGCGCGCTCTTGAGCAGTGCCTCGGTCGTGCGCTTGTGCCGCTTCACCACCGCGAGCAGCTCCGGCCAGATCCGCCGGACGTCGACGGTGGTCAGCTCGCCGTCCCCTCCCCCGGCCGGCTCCTCGGGGGTCGCCGAGACCAGCGGCGTCGGCTCTCCCCCGCGCGGCGCGGGGGCGGACTCCGCCGCGGCTCGCGGTGCCGGCGCAGGCGCCGCAGCCCGGACCGGCGGCTCGGCCTGCGGTGCCGGGGTCGGCGGCGCGGGAGGTGCGGCGGCACGCGCCGGCTGCGGCCAGTCCTCGTCGTCGGTCGGCTCCGGTGGCAGCGGCACGTCGGGCTCACCCGCGGCCACCGACGGCCGGGGACGCACCGTCGGCGGCCCGTCGACGGCGGAGCCGGAAGAGCCGGAGGACGCGGGAGCCGGCGCGGGAGCGGAGGCCATCGCGCCCGGACGGGCGGTGACCGGCCAGCCGTCGTCACCCTCCGGGGCCGCGGCCGCCGGCGCGGGTGCGGCCGCCGGGCCGGCCGTGGCGGCCGCGCGGGCCTGGGACGGTCGCACGTACGCCGGGCGGGCGGCGGCCGGCGGAGCCGCGGCAGCGGCGGGAGCCGGCTCACGCTGCGCCTCGGGCGCGGGCCGCTCCACCGGCGCGGGGGCGGGGCGGGCGGGCGCCACGGGCGCAGCGGCGACCGCGACCTCCGGACGGCCGGCGTGCTCACCGGCGATCGACATCCGCCGCTCGAGCCGCTCCAGCCGCTGGAGGGTCGCCGCGGCCGAGTCGTCGACGCCGGGGAGCAGCATCCGGGCGCAGACCAGCTCCAGCAGCAGCCGTGGCGCCGTCGTCCCGCGCATCTCGGTGAGGCCCTCGTGCACGGTGTCGGCCAGCCGGGAGAGCGTCGCCGCCCCGAGTGCCTGCGCCTGCCGCGACATCAGGTCCAGCCGGTCGGGCGGGCAGTCCAGCAGCCCGTTGCCGCCGGCCTCGGGCACGGCGTTGAGCACGATGAGGTCGCGCAGCCGGTCGAGCAGGTCGGTGGCGAACCGGCGCGGGTCGTGCCCGGCCTCCACGACCCGGTCGACGGCCTGGAAGACACCCGGTGCGTCGGCGGCGGCGAGCGCGTCGACGGCCTCGTCGAGCAGCGCCTCGTCGGTGACGCCGAGCAGCCCGACCGCGGTGCGGTAGGTGACGCCGTCCGGCCCGGCGCCGGCCAGCAGCTGGTCGAGGATGGACAGCGAGTCGCGCACCGAGCCACCGCCGGCCCGGACCACCAGCGGGAAGACCGTCGGCTCGACCTGGACGCCCTCGGCGGCGCAGGTCTTCTCCAGCAGCCCGCGCAGCGTGCTCGGCGGCACCAGCCGGAACGGGTAGTGGTGGGTCCGCGAGCGGATGGTCGGGAGGACCTTCTCCGGCTCGGTCGTGGCGAAGACGAAGACCAGGAACTCCGGCGGCTCCTCGACCACCTTGAGCAGGGCGTTGAAGCCCTGCGTGGTGACCATGTGCGCCTCGTCGACGATGTAGACCTTGTAGCGGCTGTGCACCGGCGCGAAGAACGCCTTCTCCCGCAGGTCCCGGGCGTCGTCGACACCACCGTGGCTGGCCGCGTCGATCTCCATGACGTCGATCGAGCCCGGGCCGTCGGGGGCGAGGGAGACGCACGAGCCGCACACCCCGCACGGCGTGGACGTCGGGCCCTGCTCGCAGTTCAGCGAGCGGGCCAGGATCCGCGCCGAGGACGTCTTGCCGCAGCCGCGCGGACCGCTGAACAGGTAGGCGTGGTTGATCCGCCCGCTGTCGACGGCGTTCATCAGGGGTGCGGTGACGTGCTCCTGGCCGACCACCTCGGCGAAGGTCGCCGGGCGGTACTTGCGGTAGAGCGCCAGAGCCACGGGTCGAGCTTATGTGCCCGCACCGACGGTCCGGTCCGGCACGCCCCGTCAGAGGGTGAGGTGCAGGAAGAACTCGACGGCGCCCTGGTCGTCGACCCGGACGAAGCCCAGGTTCGGCGCGTCGATGCCGTAGTCACCGAAGGCCACCGGCACCGAGCCGGAGACGTCGACCCCGGCACCGGTCCGGACGACGGAGAGCTCCGCCTCCACCTGCTGGGTCGTGCCCTTCAGCGTCAGCTCACCGGTCACCGGCACGGTCACCGGGGTGCCGGTGAGCTCGGGCAGGTCCGCCACCTGGGTGACGGCGAAGGTCGCGGTCGGGTTCGAGTCGACGTCCATGACGTTGCGGCGGAAGTAGGAGTCGCGCTGCCCGCTGTCGGTCGCGACCGAGGCGACGTCGACGGTCACGTCGGCGTCGGTCAGGTCCCCGGCGGCGATGACCACCGTGCCGGTGACCTGGTCGGTCGTGCCGGCGACGGTCACGTCGGCGCCGTTGAGCACCTCGTGCACGCGGTAGCCGGCCGACGAGCCCGCGGCCACGGTCCAGGTGCCGTCGGTGTCGCTGACCAGGGCGGCGTCCGAGGGCTGGACCTCGACGGTGGGCGCCGGCGGGGCGTCCTCCTCCAGCGCGGCGTAGACCAGCGGTCCCCCGACCGCGGCAGCGGCGACGACGGCGACCGCTCCACCGGTGATCCACCAGGTGCGACGACTGGGCATGACGGCTCCCTTGTTTGAAGGTTCATGCATCAGAGCGGATGAACCTGGGAGGAGCCTGTGAGGCCGGAGACGAAAAGGGACCCCCCGCACACCCGTCAGAGCCCGCTTATCCTTGCTGCCTTCCGGCCCTGGGGAGGTTCACAGGGTGACGCCGCACGAGGGGTCGTGCACCACTGTAGAGGACGCCCCCGTCGGAAGTCCGGTGCCATCGGCGCGGCAGGCCGCTAGGGTCTGGCGCCATGCCCGGGCTCACCCTCGTCCTGCCCCCGCCGCACTCCTGACCGGAGCGCCGCAGGGCTGACCGCCCGCGCTCCGGACCGCGTCCTCCCACCGGACCGACCCAGGAGCGTCCATGTCCTCCCCCACCACCGTCCCCAGCCCTGCCCGCGGCTTCGCGCTCGTCGTCCTCGCCGCGCTCTGCTGGGGCACCTCCGGGATCACCGGCGACCTCGTCGCCGACCGCACCGGCCTGGACCCGCTGGACATCGCCTGGCACCGGATGGCCATCGGCGCCGCCGTCCTCGGCGCGGTGCACCTGGCCCGCCGCCCCGGCGCCGGGACGCCGCTCACCGGCGGGCTGCGGTGGCGGCTGCTCGCCGTCGGCACCGGGCTCGCGGTCTACCAGAGCGCCTACTTCGCCGCCGTCGCCACCGCCGGGGTGAGCATCGCCACGCTCGTCTCCCTCGGCCTCGCCCCGCTGCTGGTGGCCGTCGGCTCCGCCGTCCTCGGGCACGGCAGGCCGGACCGGCCGACCGGGCTGGCGCTGGTCGTCGCGCTGGCCGGGCTGGTGCTGCTGGTCGGCGTCTCGGCCGGCGGCGACGGCGGGGACGCCGTGCTGCTCGGCGCGCTGTCGGCCGTGGGCTGCGCGGTCGCCTACGCCGGCGTCGTGCTGCTCTCGGCCCGGGTGCCCGACGGCGTGCCGACGACGACGGTCGGCTTCGCGGCGGGCGCCGTCCTGCTGACACCGGTGGCGCTCACCGCGGGGCTGGACCTGACCGCCGACCCGCTGTCGCTCGCGCTGCTGGTCTACCTCGGCGCGGTGCCGACGGCACTGGCCTACGGGCTGTTCTTCACCGGCGTCCGCGCCGTGCCCGCCGCGGTCGCGTCGATCGTGACCCTGCTCGAGCCGCTGACCGCGACCGCGCTGGCAGCCGTGCTGCTCGGCGAACGGCTGGCCCCGACCGCGTTGGCGGGCGGGGCGCTGATGCTCGGTGCCGTGACGGCGCTCTACGTGCGGAGGATGGGAGATTCGAACTCCCGAGGGCTTGCACCCAACCCGCTTTCCAAGCGAGCGCCATAGGCCACTAGGCGAATCCTCCAGTGCGGCACCACTCTACCGGGAGGGTCCCGGCCAGTCAGCCGGTCCCCTCCCTGCCGAGCGGCCCGCACCCTGCGAGAGTGGTTGAGTTGTCGGACCCGGCAACGACAGCCGGGCACTGGAGCGGGAGGACGGGACATGAGCGGTACCGAGCAGGTGCGCCCCGAGGTGGTCGCCGCCATCGTGACGGCGCTGCAGGAGACCGACCCCAGCAACCTCCCGGCCGACGCCACGCGCGCGGAGAAGGACGCCGCCAAGGACCAGTACCTCTCCGGCATGGTCGCCGACCGGGTCCAGCGCGACCGGCAGACCCGGGCGTGGGAGCTGCTGCTGACCCGCAGCCACGACGAGCCGCCGAGCTGGTCGCAGCTGTTCGACGAGCTGCCGCAGAGCTCGATCGAGGAGCTGGCCGACCTGTACGACGCACTGCCCGAGGGGGCCCAGACGGAGTACGCGCGCCGTTACGGCGCCCCGGTCTCCGCCTGAGCGCCGGCCGGGCGGACGGGCGATCGGGACAGGGGTGACTGCGGCGGGTTCCCGGGTGGCCGGGCGCTATCTGCTGAGCTCCCGGCTCGGTGGCGGGGCGATGGGCGCGGTCTGGCTCGCCCGCGACGAGCTGCTGGGCCGCGACGTGGCGATCAAGCAGGTGCTGATCCCGGTCGGCAGCGACCCGCAGGCCACCGAGGGGCACCGCGACGCGGCGATGCGCGAGGGGCGGATCGCGGCGCGGATCACCCACCCGCACGCCGTCTCGGTGTACGACATGGTCGACGACGGCGGCACGCCGTGGCTGGTCATGGAGTACCTGCCCTCGCGCAGCCTCGCCCAGGTGCTCGCCGACCGGGGCACCCTGCCCGTCCAGCAGGTGGCCCAGATCGGCGCGCAGGTGGCCGACGCCCTGATCGCCACGCACGCGGCCGGGGTCGTGCACCGCGACGTCAAGCCGGGCAACATCCTGATCGGCGAGGGCGGGCGCAGCGAGGGCCTGGTGAAGATCACCGACTTCGGCATCTCCCGTGCCCGCGGCGACGTCTCGCTGACCCAGACCGGGGTCGTCAAGGGCACGCCGGCCTACCTCGCCCCGGAGGTCGCCCGCGGCCAGGAGCCAGACGAGGCCAGCGACGTCTACTCCCTGGGCGCCACGCTGTTCGCCTGCCTGGAGGGCACCCCGCCGTTCGGGATGACCGAGAACCCGCTCGAGATGCTCTACCGGGTGGCCGGCGGCGACTTCAGCCGGCCGCGCAACGCCGGTGCGCTGACCCGGCCGCTGATGCGGATGCTCGACTCCGACCCGACGAGGCGGCCGTCGATGACCGAGGTCCGCGACCAGCTGGCCACGCTGGCCGCCGGGCGCGACCGGGACGTCACCGCGGTGCTCACCGCCCGGACGCCGCTGGTGCCCACGCTCACCGACGTCCAGCCGGTGGCGGGCCGGGTGCTGCCCGCCGTCCCCTCCGCCGACGGCCCGGCCGTGCCGGCCGGCGCCCCCCTCGCGACCGCCGTCCAGCCCGCCGCGCCCGCGCCCGGGCAGCCGCAGCACGACCCCGGACCGCCGGCCGACCCCCCGCCGGACCGCACCCCGGCGGCCGCCCCGCCGCCGCACCCCCGCCGGCGGGGCCGGCTGATCGCCCTCGCCGCCCTGCTGGTCGCCGCGCTGCTGGTCGGCGCCGTGCTCGTCTGGCAGCTGGGCCAGAACGACGACCGGGCGCCGTCCGCCGGTCCGACCGCCAGCGGTGCGCCTGCGTCCGAGCCCACTCCGACGGCGTCGGCGACGCCCTCCCCCACGCCGTCGCCGACGACCGCGTCCCGGGCGCCGTCGACCTCGGCGAGCGCGCCGTCCACCCCGCCGTCGACGACCCCGCCGGCGTCCTCCGCCGACGCGGGCGAGGGGTCGGCGGCCGAGGTGCGGCAGGCGATCACCAGCTACTACGCCCTGCTGCCCCAGGACGCGCAGCGCGCCTACGACCTGACCGGGCCGACGCTGCGCAGCGCCGAGAGCCGCGGCAACTACATCGCGTTCTGGAACCGGTTCAGCTCGGTCACGCTCGGCCCGGTGTCGGCCACCGACGGCTCGCTCACCGCCACCGCACGGGTCACCTACGTCGAGAACGGCAGCTCGCTGCCCGAGCAGCACACGTTCGTGCTGGTCCGCGGCGAGGACGGGCAGCTGCTCATGGACTCGGACCGCGCGGGCTGAGCGCCGCCGACCCGCAGGCCAACACGGACCTCGCACGGCCACCTGCTGGGACGACGACGGCGGCGCCGGATCCGGGGGGATCGGGCGCCGCCGTCGTGCTGCGGTGGCGGTGGGATTTGAACCCACGGAGGCGTGAACCTCACACGCTTTCGAGGCGTGCTCCTTCGGCCGCTCGGACACGCCACCGTCGACGAGACTACAGGGCCCGCCTGGCGCGGAAGAACGCACGTAGCAGCGCGCCGGACTCCTCGGCCCGGACCCCGGCCACGACCTCCGGCCGGTGGTTCAGCCGCCGGTCCCGGACGACGTCCCACAGCGACCCGGCCGCACCGGCCTTCGGGTCGTCGGCGCCGTAGACCACCCGGGCGACCCGCGACAGCACGCTGGCCCCGGCGCACATCGTGCACGGCTCGAGGGTGACCACCAGCGACGCACCGGTCAGCCGCCACCCGTCGCCGTGCCGGCGGGCCGCCTCGCGCAGCGCCAGCACCTCGGCGTGCGCGGTGGGGTCGCCGCGCTTCTCCCGCTCGTTCGCGGCCTCGGCCAGCACCGCGCCGTCGGGCCCGAGGACGACGGCGCCGATCGGCGTGTCGCCCCACCCCTGCGCCGCAGCTGCCAACTCCAGGGCCCGCAGCATCGCCTCGTCGTCGGTCACAGGGGTACCTCTGCGACACCTGGTGCTCTGCCTACAGGTGTAGGCAGAGCACCAGGCATCGCGGAACACCTCATGACAGGTCCAGTCCGGTCAGCCCGGACAGCTCGGCGAGGGCCGCGGCAGGGTCGACGACCTTGATCGTGTGCATGCCGAGCGCCCGGGCCGGCTTGAGGTTGATGCCCAGGTCGTCGAGGTAGGCGCAGTCCGCCGCCGCGACCGGGCGGCCGACCGCCTCCGACAGCCGGCGCAGCGCGAGCTCGTAGATGGCCGGCTCCGGCTTGCGCACGCCCTCGACCGAGGACTCCACGACCGCGTCGAACAGCGCGAGCACCTCCCCGAGCCGCCCGGCGCGCTCCATCGGTGCGACGTTGTTGGACAGCAGGGCCAGCGGCAGCCCGGCGGCCCGCAAGCGCTGGACGGCGGTGATCATCTCCGGGCGGAGGTCCCCGTGCAGGGCCGCGAGGACCCGGCCGGCATCCACGGTGAACCCGGCTGCCGCGGCCTCCGCCTCGAACGCGGCCCGGAACCCGGCCTCGTCGAGCTCCCGGCGCTCGTATCGCGCCCAGGCGTTGGTGTCCGGGTCGACGCTGTTGAGCCGGCGCACCAGCCCGTCGGGCAGCCCGGCCTCGGCCTCGTAGGCGGCGAAGGCGGTCATCGGGCTCTCGGTGATGACGCCGCCCAGGTCGAAGACGACCGCGCTGACGGTCACGAGCCCGCCGCCGCGAGCAGCTCGGCGGCGAAGCCCAGCCGCTCGGCGATCCGGAGCACCATCTCGTCGGCCCACAGCTCGTCGGAGTCCAGCAGCCGGGCCACTTCCTCGGCCGGCATCCCGGCGTCGGCGAACACGTCGAGGTCGCCGCCCGGCCAGCCCTGCCCGTCCTCGTCGAACGCATCGTCGATCGTCGTGCCGGTCTCCACCGCGATGCCGTACCGCTCGACCACCTCGGCGGCCAGCACCCACTCCTGGAACGTCGCGTCGGAGATCAGCGCCCGCACCATCCCGCCCGGTCCGTGCCGCAGCACGACGAAGTACAGCCGGCTGTCGACCACGACCACGAAGGGGCCCGGCCAGCCGGCCGACCCGGGCGCGCCCAGGGCGCGTTCCAGCGCGGGCAGCTCGTCGTCGGCGTCGGCGGCCAGCAGCTGGCACTGCCAGCGGTCCTCGAGGCGGGCGACCCGGACGGCGAAGCTCTGCCGCAACGTGCTGCCGGCATCCGGCGGGGGCGTCATAGCCTCTGATCATGGCCGACGCCCCGGACGAGGACCGCACGCCCGTCGACCCGGCCCTGTTCCGGGTGCTGGCCGCCGACCCGCTCGCCGCCCACCTGGGCATCGAGCTGGTCGAGGTCCGGCCCGGCTACGCCCGCGCGACGATGACCGTCGGCCCGCAGCAGCTCAACACCGTCGGCACCGCGCACGGCGGCGCGACGATGGCGCTGCTGGACGTCGTGCACAGCGCGGTGAGCAACAGCCACGGCACGGTCGCCGTCGCCCAGGACGTGCACACCGAGTTCCTGTCCGCCGGCCGGGCGGGCGACCAGCTCGTCGCCGAGGGCGTGGAGCTGCACCGCTCCAGCCGGACGGCGGTCTACCGGATCGACGCCAGCACCACCGACGGGCGACGGGTGGCCACCGCCCTGGCCCGGGTGTTCCGGCTCGGGACCCCGTGGCAGACCGGGGAGCGGGAGACCGGCGCGTGAGCGACTTCCCCGTCCCCACGATGCCCGCGCCGCCGGTGTCGGTGGTCGGTCTCGGCCAGCTCGGCGGCTCGCTGGCCGCCGCCCTCGCCGGCGCCGGCCGGCCGGTCTCCGGGTGGGACGTCGACCCGGCGGCCCGGGACGCGGCCGAGGACCGGGGCGTGCGGATCAGCCAGGAGCTGACCGGCGTCGTCGTCCTCGCGGTGCCGCTGCCGGCGATGGCCAGAGCGCTGGACGGGCTCCGGATCGACCCCGGCGCGACCGTCACCGACCTCGGCTCGGTGAAGGTGCCGGTGCTCGCCGAGCTCAGTGCCGGCCTCGGGGACCGCTTCGTCGGCGGTCACCCGATGTGCGGGACGGAACGGTCCGGCCACACCGCCGTCGACCCGGGCCTGTTCACCGGAGCCCGCTGGGCGCTGTGCCTGGAACCGGGCACCGACCTGCGGCGGTGGCTGCGGGTCGCCGAGATCGCGCTGGCGGTCGGCGCCGAGGTGGTGCCGGTGACCGCGGCCGAGCACGACGACGCGGTCGCCGCCGTCAGCGCAGTCCCGCACCTGCTGGCCGCTGCCCTCGCCGCCGCCGCCGGGCAGGCCGGGCCGCTCGCCCTCTCCCTCGCCGCCGGCAGCTTCCGCGACGGCACCCGGGTGATCGGCAGCGACCCGGCGTTCGTCACCGCCCTGGTCGAGGGCAACGCCGGCCCGACGGCCGCGGCTCTGGACCGGGTGCTCGCCCAGCTGGCCCGCCCGTGGGCCGACCTGGTCACCGACGGGCACGCCGTCCGCGCTGCATCGGGAGGTCGCCGGCCGGTGCGGGTCCCGCTGGACCGCACCGCCCTGCTCGCGCTCGGCCGCGCCGGCGGCGCGGTGACCCGGCGGCTGGCCGCCTTCGTCGAGGGCTGGGTGCCCGAGGGAGCCTGACCGACCGCAGGCGCGGAGCCGGCCCGGACAGGGCAAGCTGACACCGACGCACGAGGAGAGGGAGACATGGACGACAAGGACATCCGCGCGCAGATCGAGGCCCTGGTCGAGGAGGAGCACACGCTCCGCAACGCCAGCGAGCACACCGAGGAGCAGCGTGCCCGGTTGCACCAGATCGAGGAGGACCGCGACCAGCTGTGGGACCTGCTGCGTCAGCGGGACGCCAAGCGCCAGTACGGCGAGGACCCGGACGAGGCCACGGCTCGCCCCGAGCCGCAGGTCGAGAACTACCTCCAGTAGGGACAGCGCGGCAGCCCGACGCCTGCTCGGCCCTCCCGACGTCCGCCGCTTGAGGGAGAACTTCACCTCCGAAGTGGTTGGTGGATGATCTTCACGGGTAGGGCCTCTCAGACCTCGGGACAGGAGCAGGCGATGGCGGTGCAGGGTGCGGTGCGGAACGCGCGGGAGATCAGGCGGGCGGTGGTGACCGGCGGCGCCGGCTTCCTGGGCTCCCACCTGTGCGAGCAGCTGCTCGACCGCGGCGTCGAGGTCGTCTGCCTGGACAACTTCCTCACCGGCTCGCCGGCGAACGTGCTGCACCTGATGGAGCACCCGGGCTTCCGGCTGGTCCGCTGCGACGTCACCGACTACGTGCACGTGCCCGGCCCGGTCGACCTGGTGCTGCACTTCGCCTCCCCGGCCAGCCCGCTGGACTACCTGAAGATGCCGATCGAGACCCTCAAGGTCGGCAGCCTGGGCACGTTGCACACCCTCGGCCTCGCCAAGGAGAAGGGCGCCCGCTACCTGCTCGCCTCGACCTCGGAGGTCTACGGCGACCCGCTGGAGCACCCGCAGCGCGAGGACTACTGGGGCAACGTCAACCCGGTAGGCCCGCGCGGCGTCTACGACGAGGCCAAGCGGTTCAGCGAGGCGCTGACCACCGCGTACCGCACCTCGCAGGGCACCGACACCGCGATCGTCCGGATCTTCAACACCTACGGCCCGCGGATGCGCCCCAACGACGGCCGGGCCATCCCCGCCTTCGTCGGCCAGGCGTTGGCCGGCGAGCCGCTGACCGTCGCCGGCGACGGCTCGCAGACCCGCTCCATCTGCTACGTCGACGACACGGTGCGCGGGATCCTCGCGCTGGCGTCCTCCGCCGAGACCGGCCCGATGAACATCGGCAACCCCGACGAGCTGTCCATGCTCGAGCTCGCCCGCTGGATCGTCGAGCTGACCCTTTCGTCGTCCGAGATCGGCTTCATCGACCTGCCGGTCGACGACCCGAAGGTGCGCCGCCCCGACACCACCGCCGCCGAGCGGGCGCTGGGTTGGCGCCCGACGGTGACCTCCGAGGAGGGGCTGCGCCGCACCGTCGCCTGGTTCGCCGCCCAGCGCGAGGACGCGGCCCCCCGCGCGAGCTGAGCCCAGCAGTCGGCACAGGCGGTGACCAGTCGCACACTCTGACCGGACATCGCCCACCCCCAGCTGCCCAGAACTGGGTAGAGTTCCGGCGACCGATGCCCGGGAAGCCGCGCTGCGGCGCGCCCCTGGCACTGCACAGGGCTCGAACACGACGGAGAACCCAGATGGGGCGGCACGCCTCCACACCGTCCCGCTCCGGGATCGCCGGCCGGCCGGCGCTGCTCGGCGGCCTGGCCGTCCTGCTGGTCGCGGCCATCGGGCTCGGCCTGCTCTGGTGGCAGACCGGCGACGACACCGCCGACGCGGCCGACTGCGGCGACCGGCAGACCGTGCGGGTCACCGTCGCCCCCGAGGTCGGCCCGCTGGTGGAGGAGCTCCTGGCCCGGCCGGCGCCGCTCGGCGGCGGCGCCTGCGCCGTGGCCGAGGTGACCGCCGAGGAACCGCTGCAGACGCTGGCCTCGGTCGGGGCGCTGGACGCCGACGCGCTGCCGCAGGTGTGGGTGCCCGACTCCTCGCTGTGGGCCGCCCGCGCCGGCGGTGCCGACCTCGAGGCCGCCGGCTCGCTGGCCTCCTCCCCGCTGGTGCTGGCCACCAGCCGCGCCGCCGCCGACCAGCTGGGCTGGACCACCACCCCGCCCACCTGGGGTCAGGCGCTCGGCACCGGCCGCCCGCTCGCCGTCCCCGACCTGGCCGCGAGCGCCGAGGGCCTGTCCGCGCTGGCCGCCGTCCGCCAGTCGCTGGGTGGTGGCGCGGACGCCGACAACGCCGTCGTCGCCGCCGTGCTCGCCGCCGGTCGCGGTGAGGTCCCCTCCCCCGCCGACGCGCTGAGGGCCGGCACCGAGGGCGGGGCCGACGCGCCGCTGGTCCCGGTGAGCGAGCAGGAGGTGCTGGCCGCCAACACCGCGGCCGGCTCGGACTCGCTGGTCGCGGTCTACCCCAGCGACGGCTCGCCGTCCCTCGACTACCCGGTCCTCCAGGTCGGTGCCGCTGACACGGGCGACCCGGAAGCGGTGGACGCCGTCGTCGCGACCCTCACCGCTGCCGGCACCCAGGCCCGCGCCGCGGGCTTCCGGGACCAGCAGGGCGCCGCTCCCGACGGCGCCGGGCCGGAGACCGGGGTGCAGGAGGCGGCGCCCGCGTCGCTGGAGCTGGACGCGGCCGCGCTGCAGGGTCTGCTCGGGCGGTTGTCCAGCCTGGCCACGCCGTCCCGGCTGCTGACCGTCATCGACGTGTCCACCTCGATGAGCGCCCCGGCCGGCGACGGCACCCGGGCGACCCTGGCCCGGGATGCGGCCAAGAGCGCGCTGACCCTGCTGCCGGACTCCTACTCCGGCGGCGTGTGGGCGTTCGCCTACCGGCTCGACGGCGACCGCGACTACGTGGAGCTGGCCCCGCTCCGCCAGTTCGGCGCGGACGCCGGCGGCCAGACCCAGCGCGAGCTGATCGACGCCCAGTTCGACAGCCTGCCCAGCCTGCTCTCCCCCGGCGGCACCGGGCTGTACGACACCACGCTGGCCGCGGTCCGCGCCGCCCGGGACGCCTACGACCCCTCCTCGGTGAACAGCGTCGTCCTCATCACCGACGGCGAGAACGACGACGACACCGGCATCGGCCTCGACGAGCTGCTCAGCACGCTGCGGGCCGAGGCCGACCCGGAACGGCCGGTGAAGGTCGTCGGGATCGCGCTCGGCCCGGACGCCGACCAGGGCGCCCTGCAGCAGATCGCCGACGCCACCGGCGGCGCCGCCTACGCCGCCCTCGACCCGGAGGACCTGCAGGGCGTGCTCTTCGACGCCATCCGCCGCAGGGGCTGAGTGGCAGAAGGACCCCGTCCCTCTCACCCCTCGCAAGCTCGGGGCGAGCCTCCGGACGGGGCCAGGAGCTGGTCGAGGGCGGTGGTGACCTCGGCGACGGTGATCCGGTCCAGCGCGGGGTCGAGCGTCGTCCCCCAGGGGTCGCCGGTGCCGTCGCCGTGCCAGAGGACGACGTGCTGCTCCCGCGGCGGTGGCCCCCACAGCGCCGGCGACACCGGCCCGAACAGCACCACCGAGGGACGGCGGTAGGCGCTGGCCAGGTGCGCGACCCCGGTGTCCCCGCAGACCACCACCCGGGCGGCGGCGATGACGGCAGCCAGCTCCAGCGACGTCGTCCGGCCGGCCAGCACCGCGTCCTCGCCCAGCCCGGCGCCGGCCGCGACGGCGAGCGCCAGGTCCCGCTCGGCCGGCCCGCCGGTGACCACGACGTCGAGCCCGGACGCCGCCAGGTGCGCCGCGACGGCGGCAAACCGCTCCGCCGGCCAGCGCCGGCCCGGGAAGGCCGCGCCCGGGTGGACGACGGCGACCCCGGCGGCCGGCGGCACCAGGTCGGGCACCGCCAGGTCCAGCGCGTCCGGGTCGCAGGCCACGTCCAGCCCCTCGGAGACCAGCCGGCACCAGCGCCGGACCTCGTGCTCGTCCGGGTACCAGGTCGGTCCGGGGTAGCCGGGGCTGTCGAAGGTGAGCAGCCGCTCCGGGTGCAGGTCGGCGACGACGAGGTGCGACAGCGGCCCCTTGCCGTGCAGGTCGACGGCCAGCTCGGGCGGCGGGGCGGCCCAGTCCAGCGGCTCGAGCTCGACCGCGGGCAGCACCTCGTCGACGGCGTCGATCAGCGCGGCGAGCGGCTCCAGCGCCCGGGTGGTGGCCAGCACCAGCCGGTGGCCGGGGACCGCGGCCCGGATCCCCCGGATCGCCGGCACCCCGGTCAGCAGGTCCCCCAGCCCGAGCGGCCGCAGCACCACCGCCGTCGGGGAGCCATGTTGGCCAACATGGCCCTCGAGGGGGACCGCCATCAGACGCGGGAGCGCTCGACCAGGGCGGTGGTCGAGTGGCCGTCCAGGTAGGGCAGGACGACGGCCTGGCCGCCCCACGTCTGCAGCACGGCGGCCTCGGGGAGGTCGGCGCCGGCGTAGTCGCCGCCCTTGGCCCAGACGTCGGGGCGCAGCTGTTCGAGCACCGCGGACGGGGTGTCCTCGTCGAAGACGACGACCGCGTCGACGAACTCCAGCGCCTCCAGCACCCGGGCCCGGTCCGCGGCGGTCACCAGCGGCCGCGACGGGCCCTTGAGCCGGCGGACCGAGTCGTCGGAGTTGATGCAGACGACCAAGCAGTCCCCCAGCCCGCGGGCGGCCCGCAGCGTGGCGACGTGCCCGGCGTGCAGCAGGTCGAAGCAGCCGCCGGTGGCCACCACCGTCCCGCCGGCCGCGCGGACCCGTTCCAGCAGCGCGTGGACCCCGGGGGCAGCGGGGACGACGTCGGCCGGGACGGCGTCCCAGGTGGTGGCCCCGCCGCGGGCGACGAACGCCCCGGCCGCGGCGACCGCCGAGGTGACCGCCTCACCGGTGACCGCGCCGCCGGCCAGCGCGACGGTCACCGCGGCGGCGAAGGAGTCCCCGGCCCCGCACGGGTCGCCGCCGGTCACCGGCACCGCCGGCACGACCATCGGCGCGCCCTCGCCGTAGGACAGCAGCGCGCCGCGGGAGCCGAGCGTCACCGCGACCGCGCCGACGCCCCAGCGGGCGATGAGCGCCTGGGCCCGGGCACCGACGGCGGCCAGCCCGTCACCGGCGATGTCGCTGCCGGCGACCCGGGCGGCCTCGGCGCCGTTGGGGGTGACCAACCGGACCGACGGCACCGGGTCGGCGCCGCGCGGGTGCGGGTCCCAGACCACCGGGCCGCGGGCGGCGGACAGCGCAGCGCGGACGTCGGCGGCCGACGTCGTCCCCCGGCCGTAGTCGGCGACCAGCACGGCGGCGGCATCCCGGATCGCGTCCGCGGCGAGTGCCGGCAGCGCCCCGAACCTGGCCGCCGACCCGCCGCTGTCCAGCCGGGCCACCGAGTGGTCGCCCACCCGGATCCGTTGCTTGACAGCGGTGGCACTGGTCGCCGGGATCTCGATCAGCCGGACCCGGCCGGCGAGCAGCTCCCGCAGCCGCCGGGCGCCGTCGTCGTCGCCGAGCGGGGTCACCAGGACGACGTCGGCTCCGGACCGGGCGGCGATGACGGCGGCCAGCGCGGCGCCGCCGGGGCGCTCGCGGCGCTCGACGTCCTCGACCACCGGCACCGGCGCGTCCGGCGTCAGCCGGGTCGCCGTCCCGACCAGGTCGACGTCGAGCAGCGCGTCCCCCACCACGACGATCGCGGGGCTCAGCGCTCTCTGTTCGCTCCCGCGGGGCGCTCCGCTCCTCGCTCGTCCCTCGCTGCGATGCTCACGCCCCTGTCCGCTCACTCGACGACCTGCACGTGGTTCGACGTCGCCACCCGCGCCGGCTCGGCGAGCACCGCGGCGTCGAACGCGGCGCAGAGCAGGTGCAGCGCGACGAGGTGGCACTCCTGAACGGTCGCCGTCCACGGGGAGTCGATGGCGACCGTGTCGTGCGCGACGGCGGCCAGCGGGTTGGGTGCCGGGCCGGTCATCGCCAGCACGGTGATGCCGCAGTCGCGCGCCCGGCGGGCGGCGGCGACGGCGTTCGGCGAGCGGCCGGAGGTCGACAGCATGACCAGCACGTCGCCGGGCCGGCCGTGCGCCTCGACCTGGCGGGCGAACAGCTCGTCGGCCGGGTAGTCGTTGGCGATCGCGGTCAGCGACGACGTCTCCGCGGTCAGGCAGATCGCGGAGAACGGCGGCCGGTCAGCGCGGTAGCGGCCGACCAGCTCGGCGGTGAGGTGCTGGGCCTGCGCGGCGCTGCCCCCGTTGCCCGCGGCCAGCAGCCGGCCCCGGGACTCGCCGGTCAGCACGTCGGCGAGCAGCTGCCCCCAGCGGTCGAGGGTGTCGACCTGGTCGGTGAGCCCGCGCAGCGCCACGGTCAGCGACGTGACGTGGTCGTGCCCGGTGAGGTGGGTGCAGGTGTCGGGTGAGACCACCTCGGCGGAGCGGAACGGGGCGGTGCTCATCGGGACTCCTCCAGCAGGACGGGCGCGCGCGCAGCGAGCACCTGGCGGTAGACGGCATCGGTGTCGGCGACGACGCGGGACCAGCGGTAGCGGGTGCGGGCCCGCCGGACGCCGGCGGCGCCGTAGGCGGCCCGCCGCTCGTCGTCGGCGAGCAGCGCGGCCAGCGCCGCACCGAGGGCGGCCGGGTCGCGCGGCGGCACCAGGTCACCGGTGACACCGTCGGCGACGCTGTCGACCAGCCCGCCGACGGCGGTGGCGACGACGGGGCGGCCGCAGGCCATCGCCTCCAGCGGGGTGATGCCGAACGGCTCGTACCAGGGCACCGCGAGGACGACGTCGGCCGAGCGGATCCAGCCCGGCACGTCGGCCCGGGCGACCGCGCCGGCGAAGACCAGCCGGTCGGCGACGCCCAGCTCCGCGGCGATGCCCCGCAGCCGCTGCACCTCGGGGTCGTCGTCGACCGCGTCGACCGGGGGCCCGCCGACGACGACGAGCTCGGCGTCCGGCACCGCGGCGAGCGCCCGGACGGCGTCCTCCTGGCCCTTGCGCTCGACCAGCCGGCCGAGCACGAGGAGCCGCGGCCGGCCCGAACGGGCGGCGACCGGGCCGTGCGGGGTGAACTCCGCGGTGTCCACGCCGCACGGCACGATCGAGACCCGGTCGCTCGACAGCCCCAGCCGGCGCAGCTCGAACACCTCGTCGCTGCAGGTGGCCACCACGTGGTCGACGTCGCCGCACAGCCCGCGCTCGAGCTGGATGCGCTGCTCGGGCGAGGTGTCGGCGTCGCCCTGGTGGCGGCGCTTGACCGAGCCGAGCGCGTGGAAGGTCTGCAGCACCGGGATGCCCAGGCCGGCGGCGGCCTGCACGGAGGCCAGCCCGCTCATCCAGAAGTGCGCGTGCACGACGTCGGGCCGGGTGGCCGACCACTCGGCGTGCAGCACGTCGGCGAAGGTGGCCATGTGCTGCAGCAGGTCGTCCTTGGGCAGCACGGTGGCCGGGCCGGCCGTCACGTGGGCGACGTCGTAGCCGTCGGCGGTGCGCACCCGGTCGGGCAGGTCCGGGTCGTCGCGGCGGGTGTGCACGGTGACCTGGTGGCCGCGGCCGGCCAGGCCCGCGGCGAGCGCGGCGACGTGCACGTTCTGCCCGCCGGCGTCCACACCACCGATGGCGGCCAGCGGCGAGGCGTGCTCGCTGACGAGACTGATCCTCATCGGGTGACCTCCTCCAGGAGCCGGTCCCAGTCGGCGAGGAACCTCACCAGCCCGTAGCGCTCCAGCGCCGCGGCGCGGGCGGCCTTGCCGGCCAGCCGGGCCGCGTCCGGGTCGTCCACGAAGGTGCGCACCGCGTCGGCCAGCCGCTGCGGCCGGGTGGAGAGCACCCCGGCCTCGGCCGGGACCGCCTCCACGGCCTCGGTGGTGGCCAGCGCGACCACCGGCATGCCCAGGTGCATCGCCTCCAGCAGTGACAGCCCCAGCGACGTCCAGCGCACCGGGTGCACGTACACCCGGCGGCGGGCGAGCTCGGCGTGCATCGCCGCCTGCGGCGGGTCGTCGTGCAGTCCGACCCGCGCGGGGTCGAGGTCGTAGCGCTCGTGGAGCCCGGTCAGGCCCATGCCGAAGACGTCCAGCGGGGCCGCGTCGGAGAGGAGCGGCAGCAGGTCGCCGCCCGTGTACCGGCCCCGGCGGACCGGCTCGTTGACCACGACCGCGGCCCGGGCGAGCTCGCCGGTGTACCGCTCGCCGGGGTCGACGATGCCGTGCTCGATGACGACGGTCGGCGCCGTCCCGTTGTCGTAGAACAGCTGGTTGAAGTACGTGACGTGGGCGATCGGGATCTCGGCCTGGTCGGCGAGCGGGTGCCGGGTGTTCGGCACGGCGCCGTCGGGGGCGTTGTGCTCGAGGAAGACCGCCGGCAGGTCGCGCCCGGGCTCGCGGCCCAGCCACTCGCGGACCAGCTCAAGGTCCCGGGTGCGCTGCAGCACGACGACGTCGACGTCCTCCTCGCGCAGCTGCTCGGGGGCCACCTCGCGGACCGACGCCGGCCAGTCCCAGGTGCGCGCCCGGCCGAGCCCGTCGGGGCCGCGATCGGGGGTCACCGGGAGCAGGTACTCGTGCGGCCCCTGGACGAACGACGTCGTCCAGGACCCGTGCACGTGCCAGAGCAGGACCTTCATGCCGCGACCACCTTCCCCACCGCGGCCACGACGTCCGCAGCGGTCACCGAGTTCAGACAGGGATGGCCGGGCACCGGGCACTCGCGGGCGCGGGTGCCCCGGCAGGGTGCCGACTGGTCGCCGAGCAGCACGGTCGGGACGCCGTAGGGCGCCCACCGGACGGCCGGCACGACCGGGGAGAACAGCGAGACGACCGGGGTGCCGACGGCGGCGGCCAGGTGCGCCGGGCCCGTGTTGCCGACGACGACCGCCGCGGCGCCGTCGAGCAGCGCAGCCATCTCGGCGAGCGTGGTGGCCCCGCCGAGGTCGACACCGCGGGTGCCGGCGACGGCCGCGGTGAGCTCCCGTTCCCCCGGGCCGCCGGTCACCAGCACCCGCCAGCCGGCGTCGGCGAGCGCCTCGACGGCCTCCGCGCAGCGCTCGGCGGGCCAGGCGCGGGCCGGCACCGAGGCGCCCGGGTGCAGCACCACGTACCCCGGCTCGTGGTCGGTCGGCGGCAGCGGACGGCGGACGGCGAGCCGGCCGTCGTCACCGTCGGGCAGGTCGAAGCCGGCTGCCCGGGCCAGGGAGAGCGCGCGCTCGGGCTCGGGCAGGTCGTCCACCCGGTGCCGGACGTCGAGCAGCGAGCCGGGGTAGTCGACGCTGATCGCGCTCAGCCGCCCGACCCCGGCCAGCCGTAGCAGCAGCGCGAGCGGCAGCGGCGACTGGTGGAAGGAGGTGCTGATGACCGCCTCGTCGACGCGCAGCGCCCGCACCCGCTCGGTGAGCGCGGCGACGTCGGCGGCGTCGACGGGCTGCGGGGCGCCGTCGATCCACGGGCAGTGCCAGGTCAGGACGTCGTCCACGCCCGGGAGCAGTTCGGCGGCTGCGGTGCCCTGCGGGCTGGCCAGGAGGACCACCCGCTCCGCCCCGGCGGCCACCGCCCGGACCAGCGGCCCCTGCAGCAGCACGTCCCCGGCATTGTCCAGCCGCGCGACCAGCACCGTCCGCGCGCTTTCGCGCGCGAAACCACCCGCGGTTTCGCGCGCGTAAGTACGCGCCCGGGTCACCACTGGCCGGCCAGGACGTCGGCCACCGCCGCGGTCAGCGTGGCCGCCCGGTGCGGCGCTGCGGCGATCTCCTGGGGCCGGGTGACCGGGGTCGGCACGATGATCGAGGCGGCCCCGGCCGCCGTGGCCGCGCCGACGTCGGCACCGATGTCGCCGATCACCAGGCAGCGGGCCGGGTCGACGTCGAGCTCGGCGCAGGCGGCCGTGACCATGCCCGGCGCCGGCTTGCGGCAGTCGCAGCCGTCCTCGGCGGTGTGCGGGCACACCTGGACGGTGTCGAACGGGCCGAGCAGCTCGGCCAGCCGGGCGTTGACCGCGTCGACCTGCGCACGGGTGATCAGCCCGCGGCCGACGCCGGACTGGTTGCTGACCAGGCCGATCCGCACGCCGCGGGCACGCAGCTCGTCCAGCGCCTCGCGGGCGCCGTCGACCGGGCGGACCAGCTCGGGGTCGCCGTTGTAGGGGACGTCGTGCACGAGGGTGCCGTCCCGGTCGAAGAGCACCAGGTCGGGCAGCCCGCGCCAGGCGGTGACCTGCCGGTGCTGCACGGCGCCGCGCAGGAAGTGCCAGGTGGCCAGCGGCGGGATGAGCGCGCTGGTGGCGAGCATGGTGGTGACCTCGGCGCGGTCCCGCGGGCCGGGCGCGATCCGGGCCCAGGCGAACTCGGCGGTGCCGGCGGCCCAGCCCAGCGCGGCCAGCGCGGCACCGCGCGGCCTCCCGGCCACCAGCAGGCCGACCGCACCGAGGGCGGCGGTGGTCACCGCGAGGTGTCGGGGACGGCGGCCGACGGCGGCGTCGGCGCGCTCCCGCCAGGTCGGCCCGTGCAGCCGGCGCATCAGCACGTCGTCGGCGTTGCCGGCCTGCACGCGGGCGGACACCCAGCGGTCGACCGGCCGCACCGGGTGGGTGATCCACCGCCGGCCGCGGGTCAGGGTCGAGCCGGTGTCCATCACCCGCAGCGCCAGGTCGGAGTCCTCGCGGAAGGCCCGGGGGAAGCGCTCGTCGAAGCCGCCGACCGCGGCGAGCGCGGCCCGGCGGTAGGCGAGGTCGGCGGTGATCCAGCTGCTGGTGGCCAGCCCGGCTGTGCCGCGCTCCCAGTCGGTGGGGCGGCGGTCCGGGGGCAGCGGCACGCGGACCCGGCCCTGGCTGCCGGCCACCTCGGCCGGCAGCGCGGCGAGGTCCTCGGCGAGCCGGTCGTACCAGTCGGGGTCGGGGACGACGTCGTCGTCGAGGAAGGCGATCCAGCCGGTGCGCGCGGTGCGCCAGCCCAGGTTCCGGGCGGCAGCCGGTCCGCCGCCGCCGGTGCGCACCACGCGGACCGGCGGGAGGCCGGGCCGCTCCGGGGACAGCGGCGGCCCGGTCGGGCGGTCGTCGACCAGGACCAGCTCAGCCGGACGCGGCCCGGTGGAGGTGGCGAGGGCGTCGAGCAGGACGTCCAGCGACGGACGGCCGATCGTCGGGACGACGACCGTGCAGTCGCGCAGGACATCCGTCATGCCCGATCGGTTCCCGCGCTCCACCGGCCGAAACACTACGGGCTTGAAGTTGTCCGGGGCCAGACTGCGGAATACCCGTTGGTGTGATCGTCATCCACCGCACACCGTAAGTCGTCCAGCTGGTGGGAAGCCGCTGCTCAACGCGGCCGGCGGGCGGCGGACGACACCCGGGCGAGGGCGTCGGTGACCAGCGCGGCGTCGTCCCCGAGCATGGTCAGCAGGTGCGCGACCAGGTCGTCGTGCGTCGTGCCGGCGGCGCGGACCCGCTCCCGGCCGGAGTCGGTCAGCCGGGCGTGCAGCAGCCGGCGGTCTCCGCCGTGCCGTTCCCGGGTGACCAGCCCCTCGTCGACCAGCCGGTTCACCGTGCTGGTGACGCCGGGCCGGCTCAGCCCGACCGCCTCGGCCAGGTCGCCCATCGAGGCCCGCTCGTCAGGGGACTCGGCGATCCGCCGGAGCACCTCGAAGCCGGTGAGGGAGAGCCCGTGCTGGCGGTGCAGCGCGGAGTCGACCCGGCGGGTGATCCGGTCGTGCACCTGCACGATGCGCAGCCAGGTCTCGGTCGCGCTCGGGCCGGCGCCGGCCAGGCCGCGGACGTCCCGCGGCACACCGCGCGGCGGAGCGCCGTCGTGCCGCCGGTCCAGGTGCTGGTCCATGGGGGGTTCCACGTCCTCGTCGGTCAGCAGGGCGCCGGCAGCGCGGTGCCGCGCGGACGCCGGGTTGCGCACAGGCCCAGCAGGGCGGTGGCGCCGATCAGGGACGCCCCGGCGGCGAGCACGGGGGCGGAGGTGGACTGCGCGGCCAGCGGCCGGACCCGGGCGGCGACCTGCAGGTCCAGCCCGGCGGTGGCGGTGGAGACCGCGCCGACGAGCTGCACCGTCGCCGTCCCGAGGGCGACGGCCCGCGGGATCTGCACGACCGCCTCGACGCTGCCGTCGGGCGCCGCCTCGACGGTGGTCAGCGCGCCGTCCCGGCCGAGGAGGGTGACCTGGACCGGCTCGCCGGGGGTGAACCCGGTGGCGCGCACGGTGACCACGCCGCCCGGCGCGACGGACGCCGAGGAGGCGCTGGCCGCCTCGGCGTCGGCGTCTCCCCCGGTCGGCTGGTCGGTGGCGGCGGCCGGCACCGTGGCGCTGGTCCCGGCCGCCGGCGCGGTGCCGGAGGACAGCGCGACGGGCGCGACCGCTGCGCAGTCCTCGGCACTCGGCCGGGTGTAGGTGCCGAACTCGATCGGGGCGTCGGTGGTGCCGTCCGGTCGGGTGACGCTCACCGACACGTCGACCGTCTGCCCCCAGTCGACGTCGCCGCTGGCCAGCTCGGCCGGTTCGCCGGCGGCCAGCTGGGCGACGTCCTGCTCGGCGGTCCCGTCGAAGACGAGGGCCACCCGGCGCGCCTGGGTGCCGTTGGTCACCTCGACCCGGACGACGCCCGGCCCGCAGCTCGGGCCGTGGGTGATCTCGGCGGAGGGACGGCGCGGGTCCTCGAGCGCGGCGGCCGGGCCGGCCAGCGCGACCGCCACGGTGAGCAGGACGCCGGTGGTCGCCAGCACCCGCACGGCAGCAGCGGAGGCGGAACGGAGGGAGCTGGGTGTCAGCACGGTCGTCCCCCCGATCTCGCGCCCGGCGCACGGCTGTCCGGCGTCGTCGTGTCCTGCCCCGCAACTCCTCCAACCATGTACGAGCAACGCACCGTCAGTCCCCTACGCCACACCCGTCACATCCGTGTCAGCGGCGTGTCGCTCCGGGCGTGTCGCGGACGACCCCGCAGCGGGAGGTAAGGGAGAGGCAGGTCACTACGGTGGCCGGGTGAGTTCAGCGGCGGGGACGGGACGGCGGCGGCAGGACGCGATCTACCGGGCGGGTGTGTACGGCCGGCACCCGCGGGTGCCGACGGTCTACCGGCACCTGGCGGCCGAGGCGCGCCGGCGGCTGGGCGCCCGCGCCTACGGCTACGTGGCCGGCGGTGCCGGCGACGAGGACACCCAGCGCGCCGACCGGACGGCGTTCGACCGCTGGGCGGTGGTCCCCCGGGTGCTGCGGGACTGCAGCGCGCGGGACACCTCCGTCGAGCTGTTCGGACGGCGGCTGCCGGCACCGCTGCTGCTCGGCCCGGTGGGCGCGCTGGAGCTGGTGCACCCCGAGGCCGACCTGGCCGTCGCCCGGGCGGCGGCCGCGACCGGCGTCCCCATGGTGTTCTCCAACCAGGCGTCGGTGCCGATGGAGACCACCGCGGCGGCGATGGGCGCCGCGCCGCGGTGGATGCAGCTGTACTGGTCGACCTCCGACGAGCTGGTGGAGAGCCTGCTGCGCCGGGCGGAGGCCAGCGGTTGCGAGGCGGTCGTGGTCACCCTGGACACCACGATGCTGGGTTGGCGGCCGCGCGACCTCGACCTGGGGCACCTGCCGTTCGCGCTGGGCAAGGGCATCGCGCAGTACACCTCCGACCCGGTGTTCCGCCGGCTGGTCGAGGAGCGGGCGGCTGCGGCCGGCACACCGCGGGACCCGCAGCCGCGGCCGAACGCGTCCGCCGTCCGGGCGCTGGTGGGCATGTCCCGGGCGTGGTCCCGGGCCACCGGCATGCCGCTGCGCGAGGCGCTGCGCTCACCGCTCCCCCGCGCGGCCGTGGAGGTGTTCCTCGGCATCTACTCCCGGCCCTCGATCACCTGGGCGGACCTGGCCTGGCTGCGGCAGCGGACCCGGCTGCCGGTCGTGCTCAAGGGCGTGCTGCACCCCGACGACGCGCGGCGGGCGGTGGACGAGGGCGTCGACGGCCTGGTGGTCAGCACGCACGGCGGGCGCCAGGTCGACCGTTCGATCGCCGCGCTGGACGCGCTGCCCGACGTGGTGGACGCCGTCGCCGACCGGGTGCCGGTGCTGTTCGACAGCGGCGTGCGCAGCGGCGCCGACGTGCTGGTCGCCGTCGCGCTGGGCGCCCGGGCGGTGCTGCTCGGCCGGCCCTACGCCTGGGGGCTGGGCGTGGCCGGCGAGGAGGGCGTGCGTCAGGTGGTCGAGGACGTCCTCGGCGAGTTCGACCTGACCCTGGGCCTGACCGGGCACACCGCCGTCGGTCAGCTCAGCCGCGAGGTCCTCCGCCGCCGCCCCTGACCCCTGGTCCGCCCGAGGCACGACGTCGGCGATCGGGCCGGCGCCTTGTCGTCCCGCACGGCGCGCCGACAGGGCCTTGACTTCGATCTGTGAGCGGAGTCACAGTGAGCGCGGGCGGGGGCAACCGGTACGAGTGGCCCTCCACCGCTGGAGGGACCGACCAACGCGGCCAGACCGTCAGGACCGGCCCCCCGCCCCCAACGTCCTCGCGCCCACCGAGCGCGGGCACCTCCGTCACTCCCGCTCCGACCGAGCGGTCGCCACCGCGTCCCCGACCGGTCCGCGCCAGGGCTCCCCGTGCCCGGGCAGCACCACCTCGGCGTCCAGCTGGGCCAGCGGTGCCAGGGCGGCCGCCGTCGCCGCCCGGTCGTGGTCGAAGAAGCCGGGCAGCAGCTGCGGACCCTGACGCCAGGACGTGGGATGCCCGGTGACCAGCCCGTCACCGGTGAGCACCACCCCGACCGCAGGCAGCAGGAAGGCGCTGTGCCCGCGGGTGTGCCCTGGTGTCGGCACCGGCAGCGGCCGGCCCGGCAGGTCCAGCGGTCCGGCGCCGGGGAACGGCTCCGCGTGCGGGACGGCGATCGCCCTCGTGCCGCCGAGCCGGAACGCCCGCACCGCCCACCGGAGCACGCCGGGTCGCCAGGCGTTCGCCAGCACCTGCACCGGCGTCACCTGCTCGAGGAACTGCCGGTGGGCGTGCGGGACCTCCGCGGCGCTGCACAACGCCGGCGTGCCGTACCGCGCGTGCAGCGGACCGGCCGCGCCGATGTGGTCGGCGTGCGCATGGGTGATCAGCAGCGCCCGCACGTCACCCGGGTCGTGCCCGAGCAGCCGGATGGAGGACTCGACGTCCCCGGCGTTACCCGGGTAGCCGGCGTCGACCAGCGTGAGGTCCCGGCCGTCGCGCAGCAGGTACCAGTTCACGATGCCGCCGTCGACGCGGAACACGTCGTCGGCGACCTGCTGGACGTCGCTGCGGTTCATGCGCGGCAGTCTGCCGCTCAGCCGGCGTCGGCTAGGGCGACGTGCTGCTCGTCTGGCCCGTCGTCCGTCCGCTGGGTCCATCAGGGGCGGGCAGGGCCCGGCCCAGCGCGACCCCGCCTGCGATGACGAGGACACCCAGCAGGGCGAGTCCGATGCGGGTGCGTCGCCGCGGTCGTTCCATGCGGTCCTCCGGGGGTGAGCCGACCGGGTCAGCATCGCGCGACCCGGCACACGCCCGGGAACACGGACGGCCCCGCTCCTCACGAGGAGGAACGGGGCCGCGCGCTGTCTCAACCAGACGTGCACCCGAAGGGACTCGAACCCCTAACCTTCTGATCCGTAGTCAGATGCTCTATCCGTTGAGCTACGGGTGCGTGTTCAGTTGTCGTGCGCGGAGGCTCCGGGATTTGAACCCGGGATGGGGATTAACCCAAACCGCATTAGCAGTGCGGCGCCATAGACCGGACTAGGCGAAGCCTCCCGGGCTCCGAGTCGCCTCGGAACCACCGAGAAGAGAGGTTACCAGCGCCCGCGGGCGTCCCCCCACACGGGTGGGGGGACGCCGTCGGTTCAGGCGTGGACGACGTCCCGGCGGGCGGCGGCCGACGCCGTCGGGCGGCGGCCCGGCAGCAGCGTGACCAGCACGGCGAGGGCACCGGCCAGGGTGGCGAGGACCAGCGCCCCGGCCACACCGAACTGGGTCTCGATGAGCGCGCCACCCACGGCGGCGCCGATGGCGGAGGCGCCGAAGGAGACCGTCGACAGCCAGGTGAACGCCTCGGTGGTGGCCGACGCCGGGGCGATCGAGCCGACCAGCGAGCTCTGCACGGTCAGCGTCGGGGCGATCGCCGTCCCACCGAGGAACAGCAGGACGCCGAGCAGCCACGGGCTGGACACCGCGGCGAGCGGGGCCAGGCCGACGGTCACGCCGAGCAGTCCCCAGCGGTACTGGCGGGGCAGCGCGGCGCTGATCATCCGGGCGCCGAACCACAGGCCACCCCCGGCCGAGCCGAGCGCCCAGACGGCGAGCAGCAGGCCGGACATCCCCGGGGTGCCGGCCGCGTCCGCGAACGCCGGGACGGCGACCTCGAGGGCACCGATGCCCAGCATCAGCGCGGTGCCGCTCAGCAGGATCCGCGGCATCCCGGGCGTGGTCACGGTCGCGAACAGCGGCCGTCGCTCGGCCGGCGCCGGGACCCAGGCGCGCATGGCCGCACTGGTGGCGATGCCCAGCGCGCCGGCGACGCCGAGCACACCGGCGACCGCCAGGGCGATCGACGGGCTGGCGACCAGGGCGAGGACCGCGACCAGCGACGGTCCGGCGACGAAGACCAGCTCGGTGGCGGTCGCGTCCAGGGCGAAGGCGGTCGGGCGCACGCGGGCGTCGACCCGGGACCACAGCGCCCGCACCGTGCCGGAGACCAGCGGGGTGCTCGCGCCGACGGCGCCGGCCGCGGCGAGCAGCGCCCACACCGGCGACCCGGCCAGGACGACGACCGCCGCCAGCGTCAGCAGCAACGGGTAGAGCCCGGACTGCGCGAGCAGCACCCCACGCGGGCTGCGGCGGTCGGCCAGCCGCCCGAGCACCGGGGCGACGAGGGCGGTGGCGATGCCGTAGGTGGCCGAGACGCCGCCGGCCACCGCGTACGAACCGGTCTGCTCCTGCACCATGAGGAGCAGCGCGAGCGGCACCATGGAGGACGGCAGACGGCCGGCGAAGCCGGAGAGCAGGAGCACCGGGGCGGACGGCAACCGCCACACGGTGAGGTACGAACGCATGACTGTGCTCACTTCAGGTTGTGCGACGAGGGAATCTGTAGGGGGTCAACGCCGGTTGGGTCCCTACAGATTCCAGAGGCTAGCACGGGCGTAGGGAGCCAAATGGACTACGACACCTACGGGTCGAATGCGGTGGAGTTGGCGATCGACCTGGCCAACGCCGACCGCGAGGACCCAGGCTGGGTGCGGGCGTTCCTCGACGCCCACACCGAGTGGTTCACCGAGGGCACGTCGCTGTCCCTGCCCGACCAGGACGCCGGAGAGGTGGCCCAGACGGCGACCCTGGTTCGGGACGTCGCGCTCGCCGAGAGCGAGCCCGACGTGATGGCCCGCCTCAACGCCCTGCTGGCGCTGGCCTCACCCCGGCCCTACGCGACCGACCACGACGGGGAGCTGCACCTGCACTACGCCCGCCCGGACGCCGGCGCCGTCGAGCAGCTGACGACGACGGTGGCGATGGGCCTGTCGCAGGTCGTCGTCCAGCACGGCTGGCAGCGGCTGGGCGTCTGCTCGGCCGAGGGCTGCGGCAACGTCTACGTCGACACCTCACGGAACGCCAGCCGCCGGTACTGCTCCAACACCTGCGCCAGCCGCTCGACGGTCGCCGCCTACCGGGCCCGCAAGCGCGCCTAGCCCCATGTGGGTGGAGCGCGACGGCGCGGCCCCCGCGCCCCTGGCACTCCACTAGCGTCCGCACCGTGCCCTCACCGCGCCGCTGGGATGCCGCACTGCTGGCGCTCGTCGGGCGCCTGCCGACGACGCGGATCGACCGGTGGCTGCGCGTGCTGTCCACCTTGGCCGACCACGGCAAGCTCTGGGCGCTGGTCGGCGGCCTGCTCGGCCTGCAGCGCGGCCGGCCGCGGCGGGCGGCACTGCGAGGGGTCGGGTCCCTGGCCCTGTCGAGCGCGCTGGTCAACGTCGTCCTCAAGCGCCTCTTCCAGCGGGGTCGGCCGGATCCGGCCGCCGTCTCCCCCACCCGTGCGCTGCGCCGCTCGCTGGACTCGCACTCCTTCCCGAGCGGTCACTCGGCGTCCGCGGCGGCGTTCGCCACCGGCGTCGCCCTGGAGAGCCCGGCGCTGGGCGCGCTGATCGCACCCGTCGCGCTGGGGGTGGGCTACTCACGGGTCCACGTCGGCGTGCACTACCCGGGGGACGTCGCCGCCGGCATGGCCGTCGGGAGCGCGGTGGCGTTGGCGACCCAGCGCTGGTGGCAGGTCCGGCCGGTGGAGCCGGCGCGGGTCTGGCAGGCCTGGGACGCGCCGGCGCTACCGGACGGCGAGGGGCTGGTGATCGCGGTGAACCCGCGGTCCGGCCGCGAGGACTACGACCCGGCGGCCGACATCGCGGAGCTGCTGCCCCGGGCCGAGGTGCTGGAGCTGCGCGAGGACGCGGGCGTGGCCGAGCTGCTCGGCGAGGCCGCACGGTCGGGGCGTGCCCGGGCTCTCGGTGTCGCCGGCGGCGACGGCAGCGTGGCGGCGGCCGCGGCCGTGGCGCTCGAGTTCGGGTTGCCGCTGGCAGTCGTTCCCGCGGGAACGCTGAACCACTTCGCACGCGACCTGGGGGTGGCGACACCGCCGGAGGCCGCGGCCGCGGTCGTGGCCGGGGACGGCGTGCAGGTCGACGTAGCCGAGGTGAACGGGGTGCCCTTCCTCAACACCGCGTCGATCGGCTCCTACCCGGAGATGGTGCGCCGGCGGGACCGGCTGAGCGGGCGGATGGGCAAGTGGGCGGCGCTGACGGTGGCGGCGGCGCAGGTGCTGCGGCACGGGTCGCCGGTGGAGCTCGAGCTCAACGGACGACGGGTCTCGGCCTGGATCCTGTTCATCGGCAACGGCTGCTACGTGCCGCGCGGGCTGTCGCCTGCCTGGCGGCCGCGGCTGGAGGACGGGCTGCTGGACGTGCAGTACCTGCGCGCCGACCTGCGGTTCGGCCGCACCCGGGCGGTGCTGGCGACGCTGCTCGGGGTCTCGGACCACAGCCGGTCCTACGCGGAGTTCCAGGCGCCGGAGCTGCAGGTGCGGGTGCTCTCGGGGCCGCAGCAGGTGGCGTACGACGGGGAGACCGGGGAGACGGCGACCGAGTTCGTCTTCCGCAAGCGCGAGCGGCTGACCGTCTACTGCTCCCGGTGACGCTCGAGCTCCGCCGCCGCTTCTGGGTGGAGCTCGCTGCCGCCAACGCCTCTTCGCGGAGGCTCGTGCTCTGAGTCGCCTCACGACTCAGAGCACCACTACTCCGTCCACAGGTACGCGTCCGGGGGACGCGGGCGAGCCGCTGAGCTGCGTATTCTCTGAGAACTTTTTCGTTCCGGGACTACGAGAGGACGACGGATGCGGCTCGTGCGGGTGGCTGCTGCGGCGG
Organism: Geodermatophilaceae bacterium URHA0031; assembly: GCA_000620205.1. GTDB lineage: Bacteria > Actinomycetota > Actinomycetes > Mycobacteriales > Geodermatophilaceae > Modestobacter. Next base: position 168,392 of record JHVP01000008.1, read on the forward strand.
TTGCGGGGGTAGCCGTGCTCGCTGGTTGCTCGGGCGGGGAGACCGCCAACGAGACCTTGCCGTCCACCTCGAGCAGCGCGGCTGAGACCACCCCGAGCCTCTCACCCCTCGGCCCACCCGACCTGCCCATGCCCGACGAGGCGCGCGAGCAAACCCCTACAGGGGCGGAAACCTTTCTGCGCTATTACATGGCCCTATACACAAAGGCTCAAGCCGAGATGGACGCCACATATCTCGACCATTTCAGTCAGGACTGCTCTTTCTGCGATGCCCTTACTCAGCGCCTCGAAGACAACGCAACGAGCGGTTACACATACGATGGCGGCGCGGTCACGTTAAGAGCAACATCTCTGACACCCAATGATGACGGAGGTATGGAAGGCGCCTTTACGATCGAGCAGACAGCCTTGACCATCCGCGACGAGGGCGGCGCGGCGATCAGTGAGGATCCGCCAGCCACCTACAACTGCGGTTCCGTGCTGACATGGCGGCCAGCTGAGACCTCTTGGGCCGTTTCCCAATGGGACGTCAACTAGTTCGTGCGGCGGTTAGCATATCCGCCGCCTTCTTCATGTTGATCTGGTCCTCGACTGCCTGGGCCTTACCGGGCGGGTCGATTGGAGCCGTCCACAGCCAGTTGACTGGCGGGACCGTTACCCTCCAAGCCGCCGACGTCACGTCCGCCGACGCCTTCGGAGTTCGGCACGCTAGTAATGCACCAGCCGCCATACCCGCATATCAATGGCAACTACGCACGCCTTGCCAAATCAGCGATCCCGCGACTGGTGGATGTGTTGCAGGGAACGTCTGCCCAGCCGCCCCGGGCCGGCTGATTGGGTTCTACGTCGTTCAACGTCAACGCCTTGCGCAGGCATTGATTGGCGGCGTACAGGCGCCCGTCGATGGCAGCGCACCGCCAGAGCCACTCGCCGCCGGCACGCCCTACGGGAATTGGATCAACGACGGCCAAGGCTGTGTCGACGTCACGGACCTCAACCCGCCACCGTCGCCGGACGAGGTGTTCCGCTACTTCCAGACGCTGCCGCTCCCCCAGCTGACCACCCGCCAGCAGCCACCCGGCGAGGCACTCGTCGGCCTGCCGGTCATCTTCTTCACCGACAGCCCGACGACTCAGCTGTTCACGGTCGACATCCGCGGCTTCACGGTCGACATCGCTGCCACCGCCAGCTCCTACACCTGGGACACAGGCGACGGCACCGTGCTCACCACGACCGATCCCGGCGCGCCCTACCCGGCAGAGACCATCACCCACGACTACTCGTCGGGGACCTACACCGCCTCGCTCACCACCACCTGGAGCGCCACCTACTCCGTCGACGGTGGCGTGTCGGCCAACGTCCCCGGCACGACCACGACCCAGGGCGCGCCGGTCACCTTTACCGTCCTGCAGGCCCGCACCGTCCTGACCAACCCCTACGACTGATGCCCTGCGAGCCCGCGGAGCCGCGCCCACCGCACCGTCGCCAGCAGCGTGAGCGCCGCCAACGCCTCACCGAACTCCTCCACGAAGGCGAGCGCCGTCCTGCTCCGCAGGCCGGAGTAGTCCTGCACCGCCTGAGCCACTGCTGTCAGACCGTCCAGTCCGAGGCTGACGACGGTGTACAGCGCCAGGGCGAGGATCACCGCACGAGCTCCCGGGACGTCCCACCGCCGAGCTCCCACGGTCAGCAGGCCGATGCCGACGCCGCTCAACAGCAGACTGACGAGCAGCGTGAGCGCCCGACCGTCACTCGACTCGAAGGCCGAGTGGGCGCTGACCACCTTCGCCACCGCGAGCAGCCCACCAGCGACACCCACGCCCGCCCACCAGATCCGCGGGCCCTCGACCAGCCGTCGCGCGATGCTTACGGCGACGACGGCCACGGCCACGAAGACCGCTGTCGTGAACAGGCGCGGCAACCCACCAACCGCTTCCACGTCCAGCAGTCCCTTGAGCCCGACGTCGCATCCTCGGCGACCGCAGCGGTACTGGACGATCGAGGACAGGGCGAAGATCAGCCCGCCGAGCACGGCGAGCGCCACGGTGGTCAGCGCGACCGGGCCGCCCCGATCTCTCCAGGGCCTGCGAGCCCTCCTGAGCTGTCCAGACGCGACTGCTTCCACCACCGGGCCATCATGCCCGCCACCTCGTCCGGCCCACGGAGCTCGCCCAGTCACATGTTTCACAAAGCTCTGCCGGACCGACAACGAGGCAGCATCACCTTGGCAACTACTGCCCGCGATGTCCGGGGATGTGGGCAAGGCCAGCACCGTAGAAAGACCCCATGATCTTCGCGGTCGTCGGCGTCGCATGGCTCCTGTCCGCCCTCTGCCTGGGCAGCCTCGTCGGTCGCTGTGTGGCGACCGCCGACCGGCGAGAGGGAGTCGAGGACGCCGCTGTGGACGCTCCGCTGTACGTCGCCGACATCCTCCGAGCCCAGTCCGCCGTCCCGCGAGGCTGACGTCACCCGGGCCACCTCACAGGCCCGTTCGTGCAGCGGCACGGGCCGCTTCTCACTACGGTCGCAAGCAGGGTTGTCCTGGCACTGACCAGGGCAGGTTCCTGCTGACGTCACCGATGGGAAGAGGTCTCCAGAATGTTGGTCCGCCGGATCGCACGTCCCATGCTCGCTTCCACGTTCATCTACGGCGGGATCCAGACCCTCCGGAACCCGCAGAGCCGCGTTCCCGGCGCCGCCCCGATCGTCGAGCAGCTCACCGGGATCGCCGACAAGCAGCTGCCGATCGAGGTCTCGCACGACGTCGAGCAGTGGGTGAAGATCAACGCCGGCGTGCACGTGGGCGCCGGCGCCCTGCTCGCCCTCGGCAAGTTCCCTCGCTTCTCCGCGCTCGCGCTGGCCACCTCGCTGGTCCCCACCACCTTCGCCGGCCACCGCTTCTGGGAGCACGAGGACCCGAAGGAGCGCTTCGGCCAGACCAGCAACTTCCTTAAGAACACGGGCATGCTCGGCGGGCTGCTGCTCGCCGCCGTCGACACCGAGGGCAAGCCGTCGGTCGGCTGGCGGGCCCGGAAGACCGCCGGCGCGGCAGCTGCCGCGGCCGAGGCCAGCTACGAGCGGGCCTCCAAGAAGGCCGCGAAGGCGCAGAAGCGGGCCGCCAAGCAGGCCAAGAAGCTCAAGTCCTGACCTGGGCAGCATGACGGCACCGCTCACGCCTGCGGGCGCGCTCCGCAGGATCGCCTTCCTGCTGGAGCGCGCCCGCGAGCCGTCCTACCGGGTCAAGGCCTTCCGGACGGCGGCCACCGTCGTCGCCGGCCTGGACGACGCCGAGCTCGACCGCCGGGTGCGCACCAGGACGCTCACCGACCTCAAGGGCGTCGGTGACAAGACCGCCGCCGTCGTGGTCGAGGCGCACCGCGGCGAGGTCCCGGAGTACCTCGCCAAGCTCGAGGAGAAGTACGCCGAGCTGACCCCGCTCGCCGACGACGCCGCTGCCCTGCGCGCGGCGCTCAAGGGTGACCTGCACGCGCACTCCGACTGGTCCGACGGCGGCAGCCCGATCCGCGAGATGGCCGAGGCGGCGATCTCCATCGGCCACGAGTACCTGGCGCTCACCGACCACTCCCCCCGCCTCACCGTCGCCAACGGGCTCACCTCGCAGCGGCTGGAGCAGCAGCTGGACGTCGTCGCCGCGCTGAACGACGAGCTCGCGCCCTTCCGGATCCTCACCGGCATCGAGTGCGACATCAACGTCGACGGGTCGCTGGACCAGACCGACGAGTTGCTCGGCCGGCTGGACGTCGTCGTCGCCAGCGTGCACTCCGAGCTGCGGGCGCCGAGGGCGGCGATGACCGAGCGGATGCTGGCAGCCGTCGCCAACCCGTACACCGACGTCCTGGGGCACTGCACCGGGCGGCTGGTGATCGGCCGCCAGCAGCGCAACGGCACTCAGAAGCCGCGGCCGGAGAGCGAGTTCGACGCCGACGCCGTCTTCCGGGCCTGCATCGAGCACCGGACGGCGGTGGAGATCAACTCCCGCCCGGAGCGGCTGGACCCGCCGCGCCGGCTGCTCAGCCAGGCCGTCGACATGGGCTGCGACTTCGCCATCGACACCGACGCGCACGCCCCCGGTCAGCTGGACTGGCAGGACAACGGCTGCGTGCGGGCGGTGGAGTGCGGTGTCCCGACCGACCGGGTCATCAACACCGCGTCGGCCGACGCCCTGCTGGCCCGCACCCGCGGCTGACCGGCGTCAGTCCCTCGGGCGACGACGCACGGCCAGGCCACGCCTCACCGTGCCGCGACCCTCGTCGGGTCACTAGGTTGCCCGAGCATGACGGTGCTCGACTGGCTGCTCGACTCCGACCCCGCCCTCCGCTGGCAGGCGCTGCGCGACCTGGCCGACGCTCCGGCGGGCGTCGTGGCCGCCGAGCGCGCCCGGGTGGCCACCGAGGGCTGGGGCGCCCGGCTGCTGTCACTCCGCGACCCGGACGGCCAGTGGGTCGGCGGTGCCTGCTTCCCGGCGGCCGGCTGGGACGGCGAGGGCGGCCAGCCCTGGACGCCGACGCTGCCCACCCTGGTGCTGCTCCGCGAGTTCGGGCTGGACCCGGCGTCGGACGGCGCCCGGGAGACGGTCGCGCTGGTCCGGGAGAACTGCCGTTGGGAGTACGACGGCGCGCCGTTCTTCGACGGTGAGGTCGAGGCGTGCATCAACGGCCGCGTCGTCGCGCTGGGCGCCTACTTCGGCGAGGACGTCGAGGTCGTCGTCCAGCGGCTGCTCGCGGACCAACTCGACGACGGCGGCTGGAACTGCTTCACCGAGCACGGCTCCACCCGGTCGTCGTTCGACTCGACGATCAACGTGCTCGAGGGCCTGCTGGCGCACGAACAGGCCGGCCACGGGACCCGGCAGACCACCGCCGCCCGGCGCCGCGGCGAGGAGTACCTGCTGGAACGGTCGCTGTTCCGCCGGAAGAGCACCGGCGAGCCCGTCCAGCCCGGCTACCTGCAGTTCTCCTTCCCGCCGCAGTGGCACTACGACGTCCTGCGGGCGCTGGAGCACTTCCGGCTGGCCGGCAGCCGGGACGAACGGCTGGCCGAGGCGGTCTCGGTGGTGAGGGGCAAGGAGCAGCCGGACGGCCGGTGGCTGCTGGAGGACACCCATCCCGGCGCGGTGCACGTCGAGCTCGAGGACGGCGACGGGCAGCCCAGCCGCTGGAACACCCTGCGGGCGTTGCGCGTGCTCCGCTGGCACGACGGCGCCGTCGGCTGACCGGCCGTTTCAGCGCTGGATGGTCGTGAGCCGGCACTGTCAGGAGCGCAGGGGGGGTGAAGCGGATGCTCAGACCCGCAGCCGGTGGCGGTCATTCCCCAGCGTGCGCACCGCGACATCAGCTCGGTGGCCGAGAACAGCGACCGGCGTCGCGTGCGGCACTGATCACGCCAGAGTCCGGCGGGCCATCAGCCCTCAGGTGAAGGTCACGCCGCCGAATCGGCCCAGGTCCAGTTCACGCATGCCCACCTCGTGGTACGGGTTGACTCCACCCTGCAAGACGCCCAGGCACACGCACTTCGCGAACTTGGACGGTCGGACCTCCGCAACGAACGACCCCGCCCAGACGGAGCCGTCCTCACCTTCGGCGTAGTAGTAGAACCACCGATTGCCGGTGTCGTTCGGTCGCGTCTCGGTCTCGCCCGGGTCCAGGTTGACCCAGCCCCGCACGTCCCAGGGATCACCACACTCATCGCAGCTGTGGTCGAGACGCATGTACGCGACGTAGAGCCTGCTGCCGTGGGAGTTCGTGAACCGCACGTCGGCCATGGTCAGCTCCCGCCCGACTCTCGGATGCGTTCGGCGAGGGGTCGCTGCGCCTCGTCGGACACCTCACCCGGCTCTCGGCGCTGGTGGCGGCCCCGCGGCGCCTCTTGCGTTCCTGCCTCCGGCGACTCGACGCCCGGTCCGGTCTCGTGCAGCTCGGTGCTCACAGGCGCGAAAGAAGCGTTGTCCTCATCCCGCGAGCCGGATCTCGACATGTCCTCTCCCGGATGTCTGCCAGGAGTGCTCCCGGTGCTGGGCTCCCTCACGCCCCATGGTCGGACGTCGACGTCACGGCAGCGTCACCGCTGGCCGCCACTTCGCGCGCCCATCACCCAGGGCAGACTGCTCCGGGGCAGCCCCCGGGGGAGGCGCCTCGGACCTGCGACCGATCAACTCCGCGCACGGACCGCTGACCGCGGCGGCAGCTGCCACAGCGCGCCCAACTGCACGTCGAGCGCCGGGTCGAAGCGGTCCAGCCCGCCGCCGGGGTACGGCGTCAGCTCGCTGAACCACACCTCGCCGTCCACGGCGTACAGGTCGACCCGGACGAAGTCGAACTCCGCCCCGAGCCGCGCGGCGACCTCGAGCATCCGGGACAACAGCGCCGGCGGAGCCGTCACCGGCCCCGGCGCGACGTCCTCGGAGACGTCGACCGGCGTCCAGTCCGGTCGGTACAGCCGGCGCCGGTGGTCGCCGAACCGCCCGGTGTCGACCTGCACCAGCTCCACCCGGCCGCCGAACACCAGGAACTTGTGGTCCACCGGTGGCTCACCCGACCCGAGGAACTCCTCGGCCAGCAGCACCCGCCGCGCCTGGCTGTAGACCCACTCACCGCGGGTGCGGCACAGCGGCTCGTCCAGCCAGCCCGCGGTGACCCGGCGCAGCTCGGCGACGTCCGGACGCCCGCTGCCGATGTGCACCCGCATCGTGCCGTGGTTCGGCTTGAGCACCCACCTCTCCGGCAGGTCGGCGGTCGCGAACGCGGCGACGTCCGCCCCTGACCACAGGACGGCCGGGACCCGCAGGTCCGGGCACCGCCCGGCCGCGTACGCCTTCATCGCGAGCTTGTCGCCCAGCTGCCCGATCAGCGGACGGCGGTCGTGGACCACCCGCCAGTTCACCTTCTCGACGAACGTCCGCGGCTGCCGCAGCGGCCAGCGCCCGTGGGCCTGGCGGAACAGCACGGCGCGCTTCAACGGCAGCGGGAGCCGGTAGAGCCACGCCGACACGGCCACCTCCTTCACGGCTGCGCATCGGCAGCACGCATCATGGTCATGCACAGTCTGGTCCGAGCAACCTCGTCAACAGCGATCGAGGGTCGGCACCCCGGGAAAGAGCGAGGAGAGCCGGCCCTGAACGCGTCCGACCCCAGCACGGGTGTGGGCTTCCTGGCCAAGGACCCGTGGAACCCCGCCATCCGCCGCGAGCAGATGATCGCCCGACAGCTGGTGCAGCGCGGCCTGCCGGTCCGGTTCGTGCAGGCCCCCGCGGACGCCCGCCGGCTGCGCGCCGACCCGGGGAACTGGTGGTCGCACCTGCGGCAGGGCCGGTTCCAGACCGTCGCCCCCGGGATCACCGTCACCGAACGTTCCACCGTCCAGCCGGGCTCCCGCAGCCCGGGCGCCGAGCGCCTGGACGTCGGCCTGCTCGGTGCCTTCCTGCGCCGCTCGGGCTGGGACCCGGCGCTGTCGGTCTTCATGCTGCCCTGGGAGTGGCGCGCGGCCCGCGGACTCCCCGGCCGGCGGGTCTTCGACTGCACCGACGACTGGGCCCGGCTCCTCCCCCGGGCCCGCGGCCTGCCCGGCCAACTGCGGCGGATCGCCGACGAGGCCGACCAGATCGTCGTCGTGAACCCGGTGCTCACCGACCTCTTCCCCGGCCGGACGCCGGTCGTCGTCCCCAACGGCACCGACGAGGCGCTGCTGACCGCACCCCGGACGGCAGAGCGGCGCGACCGGCACGCGGTCTACGTCGGCAGCATCGCCGAGCGGTTCGACGTCGACCTGGTCCGGGCGGTGCTCAGCGAGCTGCCCGACTGGACGCTCACCGTGTACGGCCAGCTCGTCTTCCCGCTGTCCGCGCAGGCCGCGCGCGACCGCTTCCTCGCCCTGGAGAGTGAGACCGGTGGCCGGTTCCGGTACGCGGGGCTGCTGACCCGCGACCGGCTCGCCGACGTCCTGGACGGTGCGGCGGCCGGGCTGATCCCCGACGTCGCCAGCATCGCGCTGGGCCAGTCGTCGATGAAGGCCTACGACTACTGCGCGCGCGGGGTGCCGGTCGTCGCGACCGCCGGTCACCTGGAGCGCTCCGGCGACACCCCGCCGCACACCTACGTCGTCGCGACCGCGCAGGAGATGGCCGCGGCGATGGTGGCCGCCGCCGACGAGCCGGTCAGCGCGGCGAAGGAGCGCGTCGACTGGGCCGGCGAGCGCACCTGGGCCCGCCGTACCGACGCGTGGCTGGCCGCCACCCTGCCGAGCGGGGTCAGCGGGCCCAGCACGTGACGATCCGTCCGCACGGGCGCCCGGGCGCCCGTGCGTCGGCAGATCAGTCGTCCCAGACCTTCCAGTCCGCGCGACCGGCGTCCCAGAGGCTGTTGAGCTCCTTCCAGTCGCGGAAGGTGTCCATGCCCATCCAGAAGTCCTCGTGGCGGTAGATGCCCAGCTGTCCGTCCCGGGCCAGACGCTTCAGCGGCGCGTGCTCGAGCATCTCCTCGACCGCGTCGGCGTCGAGGTACTGGTCGACGAACTCGCGCTCGAAGAAGAAGAAGCCGCCGTTGACGTAGCCCGTCTGGGACTGCTTCTCGTTGAACGCGGTGACGTCGTCACCCTCGATGCTGATCTCGCCGTAACGACCGCTCGGGTGCACACCGGTGAGGGTGCCGAGCTTCTGCGCCGTCAGGTGGGTCTTCAGGGCGGCGTCCAGGTCCACCGCGCCGACACCGTCGCCGTAGGTGAGCGCGAACCGCGGGGCGTCGAGGTACTTGGCCGCGCGGGCGATCCGGGCCCCGGTCGCCGTCGTCAGGCCCGTCTCGGCGAAGGTGATGTCCCAGTCCTCGTCGGCCACGTTGGTGTGGAACTCGAGCTCGTGGTCACCTCGCATGCGGAGCGTGAAGTCGTTCATCCGCGCCCGGTGCTCGACGAAGTAGTCCTTGATCATGTCGCCCTTGTAGCCCAGGCAGAGCACGAAGCGGCGGAAGCCGTAGTGGCTGTAGGTCTTCATGATGTGCCACAGCACCGGCCGGCCACCGATGTCGACCAGCCCCTTGGGCAGCTGCTCGCTGGCCTCGCGGAGGCGCGTGCCCATGCCTCCGCACAGGATGACGACGGGGATGTCGGCGGGGTCGGCGATCTGCGAGTGCACCATGGATGTCCTCCTGTCATGGCGGGCCGGATGCCCGTGGGTGAGGCCGCACGCGGTGCAGCCGGTGGTCGTGGAGTCAGGCGCCCGCACCGCGGAAGACGGCCGACACCGTCCTCAGGATGATCTTGACATCCAGCCAGAGCGACCAGTTCTCGATGTAGTAGTTGTCGAACCGGGCACGGTCCCCGATGGAGGTGTCCCCGCGCAGTCCGTGGACCTGCGCCCACCCGGTGAGCCCGGACGGGACCCGGTGCCGCGCCTCGTAGCTGGGGTAGGCGCCCCGGAACTGGTCGACGAAGTGCGGCCGCTCGGGCCGGGGCCCCACGATGCTCATGTCGCCGCGCAGGACGTTGAGCAGCTGCGGCAGCTCGTCCAGCGAGGTCTTCCGCAGGAAGCGGCCGACAGGGGTCAGGCGGGCGTCGTGGGCGACGTTCCAGGTGGTCGCCGACTCCGTCTCGTTGGCGGGACGCAGCGAACGGAACTTCAGGACCTCGAAGGACCGGCCGTCGACACCCACCCGCTCCTGACGGAAGAGCACACCCGGCCCCCCGTCGAGCCGGACCGCGAGCGCGATCAACGACAGGACCGGGGCCAGGATCAGCAGGGCCACTGCGGCGACGGTGACGTCGAACAACCGCTTGATCCGCCAGGAGCGACTCCGGTAGGTGGCCCGGCGGAGGCGCACCAGGGGGAGTCCCCAGGCGTTGTCCATGTCGGCGTCGACCTGGTGCAGCTCGAAGAGCCGGGGCACCACGAACAGCTCGCAGCGGTACCGGTCGCAGGTGCGGATGAGCGCGACCATCTGCGACTCCTTCATGGAGGAGAAGGCCACGACGACGTTGCGGACGTCCTGCTGCAGGAGGACCGGCACCAGCGACTCCGGGCCGCCCAGCACCGGGACGTCGGAGCTACCGGCGACCAGGTGGGGGTTGGCGTCCAGGAAGCCGATCGGGTGGAGGCCGTACTCGGGGTGTGCCCCCAGGATGTCGGCGAACTGGTGGCCGACCGTGCCCGCACCGAGGATCAGGGTCCGGTGGGCGACCAGGCGGTCCGAGCGCAGCCGGCGGACCAGCGCGTAGGCCGCGACCCGGAATGCCGCCACGGCGACGCCCATGGCGACGGCGCCCCACAGGAACCGCCAGTTGATGATGTAGTCACGCCAGATCGCGTTGGACCAGAGGATCTGACCGATGAGCGCGAGGGCGGCCGCGGCGAGCCACCGGCCGGCCAGCACGGGGAGGTCGTCCAGGACGGACAGCGACAGCCGGGAGCGGTAGAGACCGGCGCCCGCCATCAGGGCCAGCAGGACGATGCCGAAGGCAGCGGTCTTGCGAGCGGGCGAGTCCAGCCCCACCTCGGAGCCGAAGATCTCCGCCCCCACCACGCCGAGGACGACGGCCGCCAGGTCCGAGGCCAGCAGCAGCGGCGCGATGCCGTACCGGGCCATGCGGGCCCAGCGGGAGTCCGGCTCCGGAGGGCGCGGAGCACCGCTCACGGGCAACGGCGTCACGGCGGGCGTCGCCACCGCGATGTCCGCTTCTTGCGCGCTCGAGACACTGTCGAGCATCAAGCCCCCCCGAGGTCACTCAACGTAACTACCTGTGCGCCCCATGAGCCGCCCATTGGTCCTTCTGGCGAGCTCCCCCTCGGCGAAGTGCCGGTATGTCTGGGGTGCGTCGTCGCACTGACCAGGCCATTGCGGGGCGGGCCGTCGCTGACGGTAGCGGAATCCCCACCTTCGGGGTAGCTCGACAGCTGATCGTTTGCCCACACTGCCGGGCAAGGGGTGACACTCCGCAGTCGCATCACGCTGCGAAGTCGGTTGTGGACCGAGCGCACAGTGACCATGAACTCACCTGCCCATGACGCCCCCGGGACGCGGACTGACGACGGACTCCGCACACCGCGCACCGGACGCTCATTCGTCGACGAGGCCGGCGGGCAGGACGGCGGACGACGGCTCGTCGGGCACCGCCTCCTCCCTCAGCCGATCGGCCTCCCTGCCCAGTCGGGAGACCGTGAGGAACCACACCGGGACGACGGCCCAGTAGGCCGCGGCGAAACCGAGGGCTGCGCCGGCGGCACCCCCGAGCCAGAGACCGAGGACGCCGAAGGCGACCAGCATCACCGACACGGCAGCGTGCACCCGGAAGACGGCGTCCGCCCGGCCCATGCCGTAGACGACGCAGGCGGGACCGACGGACAGGAGGTTGCCGACCTGCCCGATCACCGAGGCGAGCAGGACCGCCGAGACGCCGCTCCACGAGTCCCCGAGCAGGGCGACTCCCCAGTCGTCGGGCAGGAGCAGGGCGACGATCCCCCAGAGCAGCCCGGCGACCGACAACACCGCGCCCAGCCCGGTGGCGGCGAGCAGGCGCGCCCGGGCCGTCAGTCCGGTCCGCCGGGACAGCTCCGGCACGCCGAAGGCCATGGCACTCGTGGCCAGCAGGGTCACCGGACCCAGGATGACCTGGGCGCCGCGCAGGGAGCCGACGTCGGTCAGCGTCCCGAACGCGCCCACCAGGAGCAGCGCGCCCTGGTAGGCACCCTGGAGCAGCAGCGCCTCCAGGACCAGGAAGCGGGTCAGGTCCCAGTGGCTGCGCAGCCACTGCCCGGACGACCGGAGGGCCGGCGCGCAGCGGCTGCGCCAGGCGCCCAGCACAGCGGCCAGCGTCCCGGACAGGCCCCAGGCGATCACGAACGGCACCGCGTCACCGACCCCACCCACCAGCAGGGCGGTGACCGCGATGAGCTGCAGCACCATCCAGACCGCGTCCACGAGGGCGGCGAGCTCCGGCCGGCGGTCGGCGAAGAAGACCATCCGCCAGGCGTCCTGGAGCAGCAGCCCGGGGAGGAGCACCGCCATGGCCAGCAGCGCCGCGCCGACGTCCCCGCCGAGGACGAGTCCGCAGACGAGCACGAGCAGCCCGAGCCCGAGTCCGATGGCGGTCGCCATGCCGGTCGACTGACCCGCCGCCCGGTGGAACTCCGGTCGCGAGACCGCCGTGAAACGCATCATCATCGGCTGGCTGGCCAGCGACCGGGTCACCAGGATCGCCACGGAGTAGACCGTGAAGGACAGCGTGAAGGCGCCGAAGGCATCGGCGTCGACAGCCCGCGCCACGATGAGCGACAGCGCCAGGTTGCTCAGGCTCGACAGCGCCTGGTCGATGATGTTCCACCCGGCCCGACGGGCCAGCCGGCCCGCGGAGCTCCGACCCTCGTCCGGGGCCACGGCATCGGGTGTCGACGCGGGTCCGGGCGTCGGCGAGCCCTCGGGCGCCGGGCGGTCCACACCGACGCCCCGTGGGACGTCAGGGTCACCGTCGTCGCCGCGGCCTCCGCCGCCGTCATCCACTCGCACGGCGCTCACGGTAATGGCAGCACCCGCCACCGTCACCGGATGTGAGCAGATCGATCACCGGGAGGCACCGCTGAGCAGCGGCGGTGGGTAAGCTCCCGGCCTCGGCGAACGGGCGGCGTCGGCGCACTCCCGCCCACATCGGTACGAGAGGACGGTCCGTGCAACTGCGAGCCATCTACCGTTCCTACGGCGGCGAGAACATGAAGGACCGGCCGGCCTACTACAGCAAGCTGAGCTGCCTGGCCTCCTTCCTCCGCTCCGCAGCCGAAGCCGGTGTCGAGCCGGTCTTCGTCAACGACGGGCCGATCCCGGACGACCGACTCCGGCTCATGCAGGGTGCCGGGGAGATCGTGGACCTGCCCGGGCTCGGGATGCGCGGGTCGTACCTGACCGCCCTCCGCCTGGCGACCGACGGTCGCTGGAGCCGGGACGACGTCGTGTGGTTCAGCGAGGACGACTACCTCTACCGCCCCGAGGCCCTGCGGCAGTTGGAGCGGGCGACCGCGGTGATCCGCGAGGCGGACTACTTCGCCCTGTACGGGTCGACACCGAACCACCCCGCCCTGGGCGACGCGGACCAGGACGACGGGCCCCGCGGCTGGGAGGAGCTGCCCCCGTGGCCGGTCGACGGGCACGACTGGGTGCGGATCCGCAGCACGGCGAGCACCTTCGGAGCCCGGGTCGGCACACTCGCCGACGACCTGGGCATCTTCCGGCTGTGCATGGCACCGCACCGGAACATGCTGCGCGATCACGACACCTGCCTGGTCTACCAGGGCTTCGAGCCCCACCGCTATCGCGACCTGACCCGCGCGGCTGTGGGACTGTCCGGCCCGACCCCTCGGGACCGTGTCCGCGGCGCCTGGCTCAGTCCGTTCCTGCTCGCGACGAACCTGAGGTCGCACCGCCGCGCGCAGCGACGCCGGCTGCTCGTGGCCGCTGACCCGAACTTCGCCACCCACATGGAGAACGCCTTCATGGCGCCCGGTCACGACTGGGACGCCCTGGCCGTCGAGACCGAGGACTGGATGGCGGCCCGAGGACTTTCTACCGGTCCCGCAGCACCGACGTCGTGACGGCGGTTCCCGGGCGGCCACGCCCGGGAACGGTCACCACAGGTGCTGGTAGGTCGCCGCAGCCTCGGGCTGCCTGGTCTCCCCGAAGAGGGAGAAGGCCCCGTCGTAGGTGGGGTCGGAGACGTTGAACAGGATGTCGTAGAGCACCTGCCCGGAGCCGCTGCCCGCGTGCTCGCTGAAGAAGTCGTACATCCCGGTGATGAACGCGGGTGAGTCGGCCTGGGTCGCGTTGCCGGACCACTCCGGGACCGCGAGGGGGAGACCGACGCTCTTGGCGAAGTCGAGGTACTGGAGGATCCCCTTCGGCGCACCGTACTTGTCGGTCGCCTGCGCCTCGGCGTCGAACTCCTGCTTGGTCTCCGCTGCCGGGTAGTTGTTGTAGTAGTCGACGCCCACCACGTCCACGTAGTCCCGCCCCGGGAACGCCTCCCGCCAGTCCATGCCGTTGCCGATGGACTCCCGGTTGACGCAGAACACGAGCTGAGAAGCCGGGAACACCTCCTGCTGCAGCGCCCGGAAGCGACGCCAGCTCGCGATGAAGTCGTCGGTCTCGCTCCGGTCGACCGCCCAGGGGTACCAGTTCCCGTTCATCTCGTGCGCGAAGCGGATGTAGAGCGTGCCCGGTCGATCGCCCCAGAGGTCCCGGAGGTTGGTCAGCGACTCGCGCCACCGGTCGTCATAGGCGCCCTGCGCAGCGGCCTGCCACGTCTCGTCAGCGCCGATGGCGCCGATCGCGATGTCCAGGGACTGGTCCCAGGAGCCGTACTCCCCACCGGGCTGCAGCTGCGGCAGCTTCACCATGCCCTGGTTGTTGTCCGCCCACGTCCCGGCGATCGTGACCGGGCGCCCACGCCAGGTGGCCAGGCTGCCGTCCGCGACGCCATCGCCGGAGGCGCCCGAGGTCCACGCGCCGCTGGGCGAGGTGGTGTTGTCCGCCCCCCCGGTGTGCGCCGGTTCACTCATCTGGCCCCTCGTGGAGACCACGACCACCACCACGGACACGATCAGCACCAGGAACACGGCCGCCAGGACGAGCCAGGCCCGCTTCGGGCGCGCCGACTGCGGCCGAGGGGTCGAGGCCCCGGGCTCCCCGGGGAGGAGGGTCTCGGGCGAGGTGCCGCCTTCCATGCCGTTCGTGGTCGTCGCCTCCTCGTCGTCCGATCGGGTGAGTTCGGGGGGCGCTGCCCACGTCCAGCCGTCTCGTGACATCACTCTCGGTACCCTCGCTCGACCAAGATCTCGCGCGGGTCGACCGCCGACGATACAACCGGCCATGATCACCGACCCCGGCGAGCGCGGTGTCGGGACGGGAGCAGGGAGGCACGAGTGACGGCAGGGCCAGCGGGGACGGCGTTCGACGGCGGGTCGGTGGAGGTCGTCGTGGTCGCGTACCGCAGCCGGGTGCAGATCGAGGGCCTGCTCGACGGCCTGCCCTCCGACCTCCCCCTCGTCGTGGTGGACAACAGCGACGGCAGTGACGGGCTCCCGGACGTGATCCGAGCCCGCCCCGGCAGTCGCTACCTGTCCGGTGGGGGGGTCGGCTTCGCCCGAGCGGCCAACCTGGGTGCGCGCACCTCGACGGCGGACCACCTGCTGTTCGTGAATCCCGACACCCGGCCGTCGCTGGAGGACCTCCGCACGCTCGTCGCGGACGTCGCCGGGGACCCGACCTGCGCTGCCAGCGCCGGCACCCTGGTCGAGCCGGACGGCAGGGCGCAGATCGGCGCCGGCGGCTGGGAGCCGACGTTCCGCCGGGCAGCCGTCCATGCCGCCGGGCTGCACAAGCTGCTGCCGCGCAGTGGGGTCTTCGCCCGCCCGGTGATCGGCAGGCCCCTGTCGGTCGACTGGGTGAGCGGCGGGTGCATGGCCGTCCGCCGGGAGACCTTCCTGCGACTCGGCTGCTTCGACGAGGACTTCTACGTCTACCTCGAGGACGTGGCGTACGGGCGCGCCGCCCGTGAACAGGGTCTGCACGAGCGGTTGCGCACCGACGTGACCATCCACGGCTCGAGCGGTGGGTCCGGCGCACCGTCCCTGGAGATGATGCGGCTGCGTGGGGCGTCGATGAGCCGCTACCTGCACAAGCACCTCGGCGTCGCGCGGGCCACGCTCATCACCGGCTGCTTCGTCGTCGGCTACGCCGTGCGCGCCGGTGAGCGGCTCGTCCGTGGTGACCGGCAGCGCGCTCGCGAGCACTGGTCCTACGCCGTGGGCGCGCTGACCGGCCGCGCGACCGTGGGTGGCCGAGTGGTGACAGCACGTAGAACTTGATCCGCGAGTCGCGTCCCTCGATGCTGTGACGTTGCCTTGTGTGATCACTGACCGCTCAAATGACGCCCAGGCGCGTCATCGGGGCGCGGCAGGGAGGACGAGGCATGGGCCGGACACGGCGACCGCAGCACGCTGTGACGAGGTGGGGGCGCCCGTCCCGTGGCGCTGACCTGCTGCTCGGCTGCGCGGTGGCGGGGCTGCCGGTGCTCCTGTTCGCCTTCGGGCTGCCGACCGTCCTCTGGGTCATGAGCGCCGCCACCCTCGCGTCAGCGGGCGTCGTCCTGGTGCGGTCGCGCTCGTCGGACCGGCAGCTGCGGACGGCCAGCGTCGTCCACGCCGTGCTGGGCGCGCTCGCGCTCGCGTCGCTCGCCGCCATCGCCTCGTCGTTCGGCAGCGCACCGTCGACCCTCGACACGGCTGCCGCCCAGGACTCCGCACCCGGTGGCGACGCCGCCCCTCCTGCTGGGACGGGTGACCCGGCCTCGTCCGGGACGACCGCGGCTCCGGCGTCGACCACGAGCTCGCCGCTGGACGTCGCCGGCACCACCGGTCCCGGCGAGGACCCGCGGTCGCCGGCCGCGACGGTCGAGGTCCCGTACTCCACCGCTGGCCTCCCGTCGACCGCCGGAGAGGGACCCTCGACGACGGTCTCGACCCCGGCTGCCGAGGCGAGCGCCGGCGGCGGTGGCCCCGGCACCGCGAGCAGCCCGACGTCACAGGCACCGCTGGGTCCGGTCGGCCGACCGGCCGCCAGCACCGCGGCACCCTCCGGCGCGCCGGCCACCACGTCACCGAGCCGGTCGACCGCCAGCTCGGCGTCGATGACCTCGACCACGCCCGCCGCCCCGACGCCGATCGGCCCGGTGCCGACGCGCACGGGCACCGCGAAGCCCACGACCACCACCGCAGCGCCCACGGCGACGACCACGGCGCCCACCACCACAGCACCGAGCGCCGGCCCCAGCACGAGCACCACGGGACCTGCTGCGACGTCCTCGTCGGTGACCACCAGCACGAGCACCGTGGCAGCGCCGACGAGCACGTCCGAGCAGACCGCGTCCTGGCTCGACGACCGGTCGGCGGCGGCGCCGCCACCCTCCACCTCGGCCCCCGCCCCGGGCTGGGAGGAGATCGTGGAGTCGATCACCGGGGGCTGACCGGCGCGGGCACGAGGACACCGCACGTCGACGAGGCTCGCTCCGCCGCCGGTTCCCCGGAGCGGTGGACCAGCCGCCGGGCGGCGCACGGGACGACAGCGGCCGAGCGCTCCGGTCAGGAGGGCTCGGCCACTGCGCTCAGCTCAGTTGATCACCCTCGAGGGGCGATCGGGGTGTCGGCCGACGCCGCCGTGGCACCCGAGGGGCCGCGCGAGTCCCCAAACCCGGCCCGAGGACCGGCCTCCGGCCCCGACGGTTCCGGCGCCGGGGCAGTGACCGGCTGGGCGGCCGGTCGGGCAGCCGCGGTCGGCTGCTGCGGCGCAGCCCCGGGCTGGTCCTTGCCGTGCCGGACGGGCTGTGCCACCACGACGCCCAGGATCGGGCGTCCGGCCGAGGCGACCCGTTCCTCCAGCGCCTCCAGGGCGGTCGGGTCGTCCTTGGGGCCGATCGTCGCCACGACCCCACCGGACTCGCCCACGAGCGCGTAGGCCAACGGGCTGGTGGTGACCGGGCCGGCCTGGATGAGCACCAGGTCGGAGGAGGCGGCGAGCTCCTCGAGGGCGGCATGGACGCGCTCGGGCTCCCAGGCCGCCGCATCGGCGGTCCCGACCCGGGCCAGCCACACCTCGCCCGTGGCGCCCGCGGGCACCGGGACGCCGACCAGCACGTCCTGCTCGGGAGCCCGACCGAGGTCGGACAGCGGCCGCTCCGGGAAACGGCCACCGGCACGCTGGCGCAGGTCCGCCTGCGAGGGGTCGGCGTCGACCACCGTCACCCGTCGGCCCTGGAGAGCGGCGCTGGCGGCCAACCCGTGGACCACGCCGGCTGCACCGGCACCGGTGAGCAGCACCGGGCCGGGTGCGCCGGCCCGTGCGTAGTCCAGCGCCACGAGCACGAGCGCGGACTCCTGCGGATCGGGCGACTGACCCGACCGGGTGCGGGCGGGCCGCACGGGGACTGTCCCCAGCAGACGGTGGCCCCCCTCGTCGAGCCCGCGCCGCGGGTCAGCAGCGGGCGCACGCCGCCACAGCGCCAGGCCGATCACCACGAGGGCGGCCACGACGGCGAGCAGGACGGCGTCCCTGACCGGCTTGGGCGACGAGGGCTCGGCCGAGGGCACGGCGCGCTGCACTGCGCCCACTCCGTCGCCGTAGATGGCGGCCTGGGTGCGGACCTGGTCGGCCACGGTCGGGTCGGTCGTGGCGCCCAGGGCGGCGTTGGCCTCGGTCTGCACCTGGGCGGCCACGAACGCCCGGTAGCCGGCGACGACGGCGTTCGCGCGGTCGGCGGCGGTCTGCGCGTCCGGGGCCGAGGCGGTGACGTCGATGACGTTGTTGTCACCGTTCGCCTTGACGTCCAGCGCCTGGTAGAGCTCGCCCGCGCTCTCGCTCGTGCCCAGCCGGTCGATGGCGAGGTCGAGCACCGACTCGGTGGTCATGACGGCGACCTGGTCGGAGATGAACCGGGAGGCGTCGCCGAACGACTGCCCGCCCAACGGATCGAACGCCTGGCCCGCCGCGATCACCACCTGGCTCGACGACTGGTAGGTGCTCGGACGGCTGTCGCTGACCAGGTAACCGCCGGCACCGGCCACCAGTGCAGCCGCGAGGACCACCCAGCGCGCACGCCAGATCGCCGAGAGGACGATCGAGCGCGGGGTGGGATCGGTCAGACCCGTTGTCGGATGGGGCACACTGTCTCCTGCACACTGGACGACGGCACCGGGTTCGGGCGCCGTTCTGCGCGATCCTCAGCACCTGATGCACCGAGGAGTCTTGCAGCGAGTTTGGCAGATGCTCCCGCTCGGGGGGGCGGCTGCGCCCACATTTGCCACGATCGGGTGCACCGTTGGTCACGTGACAGCTGCTCGTCGGCCTGCTCGGATATCGTGCGCTCCTGCCGTACCGAGGGCTCGTCGGGCTCTGGACGGTGATCCGCGCCCGCTGCTCGGCAGCCGGCGAACAGTGACGTGGGGAGTACGAACGTGCGGGCCACCGCTGGCAACGATCCTGCCGCCGACACCGGGCGCCCACCCTCGCCGGCTCCGCACGTGAGCGTGATCATCCCGGCACGGAACGAGATCTCGACGATCGACGCCTGCCTGGACTCGGTGTTGCAGCAGGACGGCACCACCCTCGAGGTGGTGGTCGTCGACAACGGCTCCACCGACGGGACCGCAGAGTCCCTCCGGGCCCGCGCAGCGGTCGATCCCCGTCTGGTCGTCCTCAGCGAACCGGTGGCCTCGATCCCCCGGGCGCTCAACCGCGCGCTCGCGGCCGCCCGCGGTACGTGGCTCGTGCGGGTCGACGCCCACTCCACCATCCCGCCCGGTTACGTGGCCCGTGCGGTGAGCCGGCTGGCGGAGGGCACCTGGGCCGGCGTGGGCGGACGCAAGACGGCGGTGGGCCGGACCGCGACCGGGCAGGCGATCGCCGCCGTGCTGAACTCCCGGCTGGCCGTCGGTGGGTCGACCTACCACTACGGCACCACCGAGACGGTCGTCGACCACATCCCCTTCGGCGCGTACCGGACCTCCGTCGTCCGCGAGCTCGGTGGCTGGGACGAGGAGGTCCTCAACAACGAGGACTTCGAGTTCGACCAGCGCCTGCGCGCCCACGGGGACCTCCTGTTCGATCCCGCACTCGAGATCGACTGGAACGCACGGGAGTCCGTGGGAGCCCTGTTCCGCCAGTACCGCCGTTACGGCCGCGGCAAGCCCGGGGTCGCCCGGCGGCACCCCGGCAGCCTGCGTCTCCGGCACATGGCGCCACCCCTGCTCGTGCCGTGGCTGGCGGCGGCCCTGGTGACATCGGCGCGTCGCCCCCGGGTGGCCGGTGCCGCCCTGGCTCCCTACCTCCTCGCCGTCGGCGGCGCGTCCACCGTCATCGCCCGGGAGCTGCCGCCGGGGTCGTCCCGGCGGGCGGTGCCCGCCGCCCTCGTCGCGATGCAGGTGGGGTGGGGTGTCGGGTTCTGGGAGGGCGTGCTGGACCTCCTCTGCGCCGGCCGGGCCCGGACATGACCGCGGTCCTCGGGGTCGGGGCGGGCGAGACCCGCGCCCCGTCCGCCCGGCCGGAGCCGCGCCGCTGGGACGGCGTGGACCAGTGGATCGTCTCGGCGCTCGTCGTCCTGCTCGTTCTGACGCAGCGGATCGGCGTCCCCTTCGGCGACACGTCGATCGGCATCGCGCTGCCGCTGTCCTACGTGGCAGTCCTGCTGCTGCTCGCCCGGCGCAGTCTGCGGGTCAGCCGGTTGCGAGGGGAGCTGCTGCTCCTCTCGACGACCCTCGTCCTGGCGTCGACGGCGCTCGTGGGCATCACCGGGGGGTCACCGTCGCTCTCCAGCCTCATGCTGCTGCTGGCCATCTACCTGCCCTGGGTGCTGCGCACAGCGAGCCCGGACGCGCGAGCCGTCGCCCACCGTGCCGGCCTGGTCTTCATCCGGGTGATGCTGGTGGTCGCCGCCCTCGGGGTCTTCCAGTTCGTGGGGCAACTGCTGGGGGTCTGGACCTACGAGGACCTGCTCGGGACCTGGCTCCCGCCGGACCTCCTGGTGCCCAACTACAACTTCACGATCCCGCTGGCCTACGGCTCGGAGCTCTTCAAGTCCAACGGCTTCCTGATGCTGGAACCGTCGGCCTTCTCCCAGTTCTGCGCGCTGGCCGCGCTGATCGCCCTGATGCTCCGCCGGCCGGCCTGGCAGGTGCTGGTCCTCGTCGGTGGCATCGCCTCGGCGGTCTCGGGGACCGGCATCATCCTGCTCGCCGTCGGGGTCGCGCTCATGGTCGTCCGCGCCCGGCACCGGTTGCGGCCCGCGTACGTGGTCGCCTTCGGGACGGTCCTGGCGCTCGTGGCGCTCAGCCCCGCGGCGTCGGTGCTGTTGAACCGCTCCGAGGAGGTGTCGCAGCCCGAGAGCAGTGGTTACGCGCGGTTCGTGGCCCCGTACACCCAGGTGCTCCAGGGGCTGGCGGAGGACCCGACCCGGTACGTCACGGGAGGAGGGCCCGGCACCGCAGAGCGGCTGCTCACATCGAGGCGGGACGGGGTCGGAGCCGACGTCCTGTACTCGATCGTGCCGAAGCTCGCCTTCGAGTACGGGCTCATCGCCGGCGGCGTCTTCGCCATCTTCCTGATCGTCAGCATGCTCGACGGCGCACCCTGGCGCGTCGTGCCCGGCGCGCTGGTGGTCATGACGTTCTTCCTCTCCGGCGCCCTGCTGCAGCCGCAGACCGCGTTCGTGGCCTGGATCTTCACCGGCCTGGCCAGCGTCGAGGGTCGTCCGGGCCGGCGCTCGCCGCGACCACCGGGCTGAGCCGGGCTCAGCCGGCGGCCGACCGGCCGGGGTCGACCGGCACCGGGTGCACCGGCTCCTCGTCCGACAGCGACGTCCGCCGAGCCGCGCTGCGGGGGCGCAGCCGGCGCTCCATCGGCACCTCCACGAGGTGGTGCAGCAGCCAGGCGGCCAGCAGCGCGCAGACGAAGGCCCCGCAGACCGACAGGAACAGCACGACCCCGGTGAGGGTGTCCTTGTCCATGCCGATCCGGTCGAGCACCTCGAACCAGGCGGTCATCGCCTGGGTGTGCACCAGGTAGAACGCGTAGGACCAGGTCCCCAGCGCCACGAGGGTCCGGGACCGGAAGATCGAACGGCGACCGGCCAGGTCGGCCTGGGCAGCAGCCCAGACGAGCAGCGCGAACGGCACCAGGGTGACGGCGACGTCCCGGAACGCGTCCGGCACGTGGTTGGCGGCGACGAACGCGGCCACGGTGATCCCGACGGCCGACCACAGCGGAGGACTCCAGCGGGCGCCCCGGACCGCGAGGACCCCGAGCAGGACGCCGATGACGAACTCGGCCAGCCGGGTGACCGGGAAGACCGCTGAGGCCCAGTAGGCGGTCATGCTGTCCCCCGCGAGGTGGACCGCGAGGGCGACGCCCTCGACCGCGAGCACGAGCACGACGATGCCCACCAGCGCCGCCGTGGGCGTCCAGCCCCCGACCCGGCGGTGCAGGAGGGGGAACACCAGGTAGAAGAAGGCCTCGCACGACAGGCTCCAGAACACCGCGTTGGTGGCCCAGAAGACGGTCTCCGAGGGCACCCAGGACTGGGTGAGGGTGAGCGGGATCAGGTCGACCAGGGACGGCCGACGTCCCTGGAGCAGCATGATGCCCAGCGAGATCAGCCAGGCCACCGCGTACGCCGGGTAGATGCGGGCGAACCGGCGCTGGTAGAAGGCGCCCGCCGTGTCACCGGCCCGCGCCGTCCAGCTCATCACGAAGCCGCTGACGACGTAGAAGAACGAGACGCCGGAGGCCCCGGCCAGGAACAGGGCGTCGCCGAGGCCCTGCTGCCCGTAGTGCAGCGAGTGGAAGGCGAACACGGCGAAGGCTGCGAAGAAGCGCAGCCCCGTCAGCGAGTCGAGGCGGGGTCGTGGTCGACGACCGAGGTCTGCGGTCGGCCCAGGTCCCGTGGCGGCATGCACCCGGGCAGGTTGCCATCCCGTGGCCGGGCAACGGAAGCCGGTACCCCGGTGCCCGGCCGGGTGGGGTCAGCTCCCACCCGGCCGGGCACCCGATCGGGTGTCCCCCGATCGTGCACGCAGGCTCTCAGAAGGCCTCCTGGTACCGGGCTGCCGAGGAGGGCATCCGGGTGCCCCCGTACAGGCGGTAGTCGTTGTTGTGCATGTCCACGTTGAACTGGACCTCGTACAGCAACTGGCCGGCTCCGCCGCCCGCGTGCCCGGCGAAGAAGTCGTGCATGGCGGAGATGTAGGCCGGCGAGTCGCCCTCACTCGCCTTGCCCGACCACTCCGGCACGGCCAGCGGGAGCCCGACGCTCCGCGCGAAGTCCAGGTGCTGCTGCAGGCCCTTCGGCGCGCCGGTGCCGTCGGTGTCGTCCATCGAGCTGTCCCACTGGGCCTGGGACGCCACGTACGGGTAGTTGTTGTAGTAGTCGACGCCGAGGACGTCGACGTACTTGGCCCCCGGGAAGGTCTTGCGCCAGTCGACACCGGCACCCACCGACTCGCGGTTGACGCAGAACACCAGCTTCGAGCTGGGAAAGATCTCCTGCTGCAGGGCCCGGAACCGCTTCCACGCGGTCATGAAGTCCCCTGCGTTGGAGGCGTTCACCGACCACGGGTACCAGTTGCCGTTCATCTCGTGCGCGAACCGGATGTACAACGTCCCCGGCCGCGAGCCCCAGGCGTCGCGCAGGTTGGTCAGTGACGTCCGCCACCGGGCGTCGTAGGCGCCCGTGGCCGCCTGCGCCCACGTCTCACCCTTGTCGATGGCGCCGATCGCGATGTCCAGAGACTTCGACCAGGACCCGAACTCGCCCCCGGGGTGAAGCTGCCACAGCTGGACCTGACCGGTGTTGCTGTCGGCCCAGGTCCCGGCGATGCCCAGCGGGGAGCCGCGCCAGGCGGCGAACTGACCCGAGGCGACGCCGGTGCCGGACGCGCCGGAGAGCCACGTGCCGGACGGGACCAGCGCGCTGGTGCCGGCGCCCGCCGCCGCGGCGGTCGAGGTGGTGGACCCGCTGGTGGACCCGCTGGTGGACCCGGTCGTGGACCCGGTGGTGGCCGAGCCGGCGGCCGCCCCGCCGGAGGTCGAGGCGGCACCGGCGTCCCCGGCGCTCGAGGCGGAACCCGCAGCCGAGGAGGCCGCGGCCGTGGGAGCCGCGCCCGAGGGAGCCGCTCCGGAGGAGGCCGCGGCCGAGGGAGCCGCGGACGTGGGGGCTGCGCCGGCCGCGGACGACCGCGCAGCGGCTCCGGCCTGGGCTCGAGCTCCTCGAGCAGCGCTCTGGGCGGCGGCCTCGGCCTCGGCGGCGGGCTGGCTCGCGGCGGCCGGCGCGGCAGCTGCCTGCTGGACCGATGCCGGTGCCGGTGCGGAGTCCGAACCGAGGGTGGAGCTGACGCTGAAGCCGAGCGTGCTGACCGCGCAGACGGCGGTGACGATGTGCATGGTGGCGCGCTGCCGGCGTCGCCCACCGAGACCGTGACGTGACATCAGTGCTCGACCTGCCGATCGGACGGACGCCGCGTGGAGCCTGCCCGGGGTACGGGCTGAGGGGTCGTGCGGACGTGGGTCTGACCTCTGGTCACGATGGGGAGCCTCCGGGGTCGCGGCGCGTCTGGCCGCATCGTCTAGACAGGTGGGGAAGGTCGCCGGGCAGCTGCGAACAGCGACGGAGGAATGACAGCGTGTGAACACGCGCGGCACAAGGCACCTGAATGACAACCGTGTTGTTCACGACCGCCCCCGGGTCAGCGACGGCCCCTCGACCAGCGGGAACAGTTGTTGAGCCGACAAACCATGACGTGGGTCACACATTCGGCGGGTCGCTGCGACACGCCGGTGAGGCTGTCGAAATGGGCGCCCGGATAGGTTCGTGACCAGCCCTTTCAACACTCCGGAGGAAATCAGTTGCGCAGCGTCGTCGTCGCCAAGTTCGTGCCGTGGCCGCCGAACAGTGGGGACAAGCGCCGGACCCTCGGGATCGTCCGCGCCCTGCGCGAGCAGGGGCCGGTCACCTTGTGCGCCTTCAGCGGGCCCGACGAGGACCCGGCACCGCTGGAGGCCGAGGGGATCGACGTGCGCAGCGTGCCGCTCCGGCGACGACCGACGGACGTGGCCCGCGGACTGGTCGCGGGTCGGTCGCTGACCGCCGCCCGGTTCTGGGACGCTGCCCTGGCCCGCACGGTGGCCCAGGCCGTGCGCGAGGGCACCGACGCCCTGGTCGTCGAGCACGTGCAGTTGCTGCCGTACGCCCGGCACCTGTCCGCCGGGGTGCGCATCCTCGACATGCACAACATCGAGTCCTCGCTGACCCGGCGCATGGCGGACTCGGCCGGTGGCCTGAAGCGGCCGGTGTTCGCCGCCGAGGCACGGGCCCTGCGGTCACTGGAGCGGCGCGCCGTCGACGTCGACGTCGTCGCGGTGGTCAGCGAGGTGGACCGTCAGGCGTTGCGGGACGTGCTCGACCACCCGCGGGTCGTGGTCGTCCCCAACGCCTGGGACGAACCCCGGCCGCTGCCGCCGGCGGACGGACCGGTGGCCAGCTTCGTGGCCCTGCTGTCCTGGGGTCCCAACGTCGAGGCGGCCACCTGGTTCTGCCGCTCGGTGTGGCCACGGGTCGTCGCCGCCCTCCCCGAGGCGCGCCTCCAGCTGGTCGGGCGCAACCCGACCGACGAGGTCAGAGCTCTTGCCGGGCCCACCGTCCACGTCACCGGGACGGTGCCGGACCTCGAGCCCTGGTACGCCCGCACCCGGGTCGCACTCGCCCCACTGCTGGCCGGGGGTGGATCCCGGTTGAAGATCCTCGAGTCACTGGCCGCCGGGCGCCCGCTGGTCGCCACCACGATCGGCGCGGAGGGGCTCGAGGACCTGATCGGCCGGGGAGTCGTGGTCGAGGACGACCCGGCGCGGATGGCCCAGGCGGTCGTCGACCTGCTGGCCGACGCGGGAGCCAGCGCGGAGCTCGGCCGGCGAGGCGCTCAGGCCGTGGCGCAGGACCACTCGTGGGCAGCGGCCGTCCGGCCGCTCCTGGCCGAGCTCACCCGCGGGGCCTGAGCCCGGTTCACGGCCGGCCTCGCCGTGGCCGCGCAGTGGCACGGAGGGGCGACGGGACGTCCTTCCACCGCAGCGCAGGCTCCTCCACCCACCTCCACGACACCGCCGCCACCCCCAACGCCACCACGGTCGAGAGGAGGACGAACCCCAGCGGCGCGAGGGCACTCGCCAGTCCTGCGAGACCCAGGAGGAACTGCACCGGCCAGTGGTAGACGTACAGGCCGTACGACAGGTCCCACCGCGGCGCCAGGTGTCGGGGCAACCGGACCATCGCGTACAGGCAGAGATAGGCCAGGCACGCGGCCCCGGCGAGGCGGTAGTCAGGGAGGGCGACCGAGGCGAGGACGACGACCGCGCTGCCGACTGCCAGCGACCAGTGCAGCCACAGGCGGTCGGCCCAGAGCCAGCCGGCAACCCCGAGCAGGAACATCAGGAGGAACCTGAACAGGCTCTGGTTGTCCAGGACCGGGACGTCGTAGGGGATGACACCCGTGGCGTCGGCCACCGCGCCGAGCCAGGCAGCGACGCAGAGCAGGAGCACGACCTCGCGTCGCCGGGCGAGCACGCCCAGCAGTCCCAGGACCGCGACGGCGCCGTAGCAGAGAGCCTCGTACTGGAGCGTCCACAGGGCACCGTTGACGGCGTCGCCGGATCCGTCCCACTCGAGGCCGCCGATGGGGAACTGGACGATCGGCAGCGCGGCGTTCACCAGCACGTACCGCCACGCCGGGTCCTGGGTGGTGAACACCGAGACGGCCGACCGGCCGGACAGGACGGCAGCGAGCGGCGCGACGACCACCGCGGTCACCACCAGGCAGACCCAGAAGGCCGGCATCAACCGGAGGAGACGATGCCAGAGGAACCGGGACGTCGACCGGAGCCGTACCTGGCTGCGGGTGACGAGGAAGCCGCTGAGCACGAAGAAGGCGTCCACGGCGAGCGCGGAGACCTCGGTGCGGCCGAGCACCGGCTGGTGGTCGTAGCCGTTGGCCAGGGCGTGGGTCACGGCGACCACTCCAGCGAGCGCCAGCCGCAGCACCGCCAGGCTGTTGGCGCGCGGGTCGAACGCCTCGACCAGGGACTGGGGTCGAGCGACCGACAGCGGCAGCGACCGCCGTGGCACGTCGTCACCCTGGCCTGGGTCCACTGGTCCTCTCACCGAGCCTCTCCGCGGACCTGCCCGCACGCTGCCGCTCCGCCCTCGGGTGCCGGGCGTCTGGTCACGGCCAAACCTACCCTCAGGTGAGGTGAGAGTGCGCGGCGAGGACCCATCCGGCCTCCACCGGTCGAGCGGTACCGTCCTGTCGTCTGCGCCGCCTACCAGGGCGCCCATCCGAGCGACGAGGAGAGAGGGACCAGGTGGCCGACAGGTTGATGCGGATCGGCGAGCTCGCCGATCGCACGGGTCTGTCGCTACCGACACTCCGGCACTACGACGAGACCGGGCTGCTCAGCCCCTCGGCCCGCACGGCGGGGAAGTTCCGGCTCTACAGCGAGGCGGACTACGAGAAGTTGATGGTCATCCGGCGGATGAAGCCGCTGGGTTTCAGCGTCGAGGAGATGCGGGCCCTGCTCGTCGTGGTCGAGGGGCTGCGCCAGCCGGCCACGCCTCCCGGTGAGCGAGCCAGGCTGCGGACGACGTTGCGCGAGTTCCTCACCGCTGCGACGGAACGACGGGACCGGCTGCAGCGCCAACTCGACCGGGCCGACGAGTTCATCGCCGTGCTCCGCGCGGAGGAGCAGACGTCCACCGCGGTCGCCGCCGCGCCGCCGACCTCGGAGGACTGCGGCCTGCCCTCCTGAGCGCAGGAAGACAGGCCGCAGGCACGGCACCGGCGTCAGCGCGGCGCGGTCACCGCACCGACGGGCGCGGCCGCCGCGCTGCCGAAGAAGACCTCGTCCTGCTCGGCACGCAACTGGTCGACCAGCCGGCCGGCGGGCAGTTCGACGTCGGCGTAGCTGATCACCTCGTCCTTGCGCACGGACCGCAGCAACCGGGCGCCCTCGGCCAGCCCCACCGGGAGCAGACCCTCCCGATGGGCGACGTCGGCCCGCTCGGCCTCCCCGTAGTAGTGGTAGCCGCCCGGGCGGTCGAGCTCGGTGCCCGCCGCCAGGTCGGTCTTGGCCAACGTGACGACGTCGACCTGCGGTGCACCCAGCGGCCGGATCGTCGCGTCCCCGAGCAGCGCCGCCCGGGCCACGGTGATCGGCACCTCGAAGTGGCAGAGGTGGTAGGGGGTGTAGAAGCTGTACAGCGGACCGGTGCCGAGCTTGTAGAGCTCCAGGTAGTGCCGCTGCTTCGGGTCGTCGTGCTCGGCCAGGACGAAGACGCCCGGGCCGGGCTTCGCGCCCACGACGTAGTCCACCACGCCGCCGAGCGCGCGGAGCTCCTCGACGTCGTACACGCCGGTGAGCTCGTCCACGTGGCCGGTGTGGTCCATGGCGTACAGCCCGCGCCTGGGCACCGTGAGCCCGGCAGCATTGGCGACCAGCGCCTGCTCCACGGACACCTTGGTGCCGTCGGCGAAGCTCGTCACCATCCACGGGTCCTGACCCCACCGCTTGGCGAAGCCCTCCTGGGTGGTGGGGTTGCGGTACGGGTCCTGCAGGCCCTTGATGTTGCCGGCCACCCTCGGGGTGAGGCCGAGCTGGCGGACGAACCGGATGAGGTTCATCTGCACGCCCGGCTGGTCGCCGTCGGCGCCCGTGTACACGATGCCGGCGGCGTCGGCCTTGGTCACCAGCAGCGGGCCGAGAGTCGCGTCGACCTCGGCATTGAGCAGCACCAGGTGCTTGCCGGCGGCGATGCAGGCGAGGGCGAGCTCGGCACCGAAGGGCACCGAGCCGGTCGCGTCGACGACGACGTCCACCCGGTCGCTGGCGAGCAGGACGGCGAAGTCGTCGGTGATGGCGACCTCGCCGGCACCGGCGATCCGGTCGACTGCCGCGCCGGACTCCGCCGAGGCAGGCGTACCGCCGGCCTCGGTGACGATCGCGGCCGCCTTGCCGGCCGTGCGGTTGGAGACGGCGACCAGCTGCATGCCGGGGGTGCTGTTGAGGACCTGGTTCACCAGCCCGCGTGCCATGAAACCTGCGCCGACCAGCCCCATGCCCACCGGACGGCCCTCGGTCTGGCGCTGGGCCAGCAGGGTGTCGACGATCACGCGGGCACCCCCGCGGCGAACAGCGCCCGGTTGGCCTCGTGGTCGAACGCCGGCCAGGCCGTGTCCTTCTCCGACACCACGGTCACCGCGGTCGGCCAGGTGATGCCGAAGGCCGGGTCGTCGTGCCGGTAACCCACCTCGGCGCCGGGCGCGTACGGGACACTGACCATGTACAGCACCTCGGTGTCGTCGGTCAGCGTCTGGTAGGCGTGCGCCAGGTGCGGTGGGAGGTAGAGCGCCGCACCGTTCTCGGCGCTCAACTCCACCTGCACGCGCTTCAGGTAGGTGGGCGAGTCCGGCCGGACGTCGACGGCGACGTCGACGATGGCCCCGCGGGTGCACCGGATGAACTTCGACTCCGGGTGACCGGGCAGCGACAGGTGCAGCCCGCGGACCGTGCCGGCCCGGTGGTTGAACGAGATGTTGCAGTGCGCGATCTCGTCGATCAGGCCGTGGGCGGCGAACTCCTCCTCGGCGAACCCGCGCGCGAACCAGCCGCGCTCGTCCTCCCGGCGCTCCAACTCCACGAGGTGGACGCCGTCCACCTCCAGCGGGGTGAACTTCACGAGGCGCTCCAGTACAGCTTCGGGTCGACCTGGTGGGTGCGCATCAGGTACTCGATCTGCTTGAGCCGCGTGTGGCCGCGACCGGTGAAGGTGCTCTCGTCCATGTCGATCGACTGGAACACCTGGTGCAGCTGCGCCGCGCCGGCCTTGGCGTCCCAGTCGGTGTCGTACCCGGGCAGGACCTCGCGGATGTGGTCGAAGGCCACCCGGTAGCTGCGGTTGTCCGCACTCGGGTCGCCGAAGGTCAGCTGGCACCCCGGGAACTCGGCGGCCACGATCTCGGCGATGTCCCGGACGCGGTAGTTGTTCGACTCGCTGCCGACGTTGAAGACCTCGTTGTGGACCCGCTCGCGGGGGCTCTCCACCGTCATCCGGATCGCCTTGGCGATGTCCAGGGCATGGACCAGCGGCCGCCACGGCGAGCCGTCGCTGGTCATGGCGATCTTACCCGTGGTCCAGGCAAGACCCGAGAGGTTGTTCAGCACGATGTCGAAGCGCATTCGTGGGCTGGCACCGAACGCGGTGGCGTTGCGCAGGAAGGTCGGCGAGAAGTCGTCGGAGGCCATCGCCGAGACGTCCCGCTCCACGAGCGCCTTGCAGCGGGCATAGGCGGTCTGCGGGTCGACCGGGCTGGACTCGTCGACGATGCCCTCGGCCACCCCGTACACGCTGCACGAGGACATGTAGACGAACCGCGGGACGCCGGCCGCCCGGGCGGTCTCGGCGAGCTTCACCGAACCGTGGTGGTTGATGTCGTAGGTGACGTCACCGATCAGGTCACCGATGGGGTCGTTCGACAACTCGGCCATGTGGACGACGGCGTCGACGCCCTCGAGGTGCTGCACCTCGAGGTTGCGGATGTCCAACGCCAGGGTCAGCGGCACCCGGTCCAGACCTGGGTACAGCCACCCGTTCTTGTAGTAGCCGGTGTCGACGCCGATGACGTCATGTCCGGCCCGGAGCAGCTCCTGGGCGGTGAGGCAGCCGAGGTATCCCTCGGTGCCGGTGACCAGTACGCGCACGTTCGCCCTCACCTCGTCGACGTTCTGAGAACAGAGACCGTACCTCGGCGGGCTGCAGCCGTGTGACGCTGCGTCACCACCCTGGGTGCCCGGCCACCGTCCAACAGCCCTGCGACCGGCCTCTCACCTGCCGTCCCCACGCTGCGTGACGATTCGGCTGCATGCCCGCCGATCACCCGATCAGGTGGTCGGCTGGAGCGGTCCGACCACCATCGTCGCGTCCAGGTCGGCGATCCGGGCTGCTCCCGCCACGGCCAGCACGTGACGCAGGTCCTCGGCGAGGGCGTCCAGGGCGGCGGTCACCCCGGCGGCCCCCTCCGCCGCCAGAGCCCACAGCAGCGGACGGCCGACCAGCACGGCGTCGGCCCCCAGCGCTAGGGCGACGAGCGCGTCCAGACCGCTGCGGATCCCCCCGTCCACGAGGACCGGGACCCGGCCGGCGACACCGGCCAGGACATCGGCCAGGGCCAGCGCACTGGGCAGTGCCCGGTCCAGCTGCCGCCCCCCGTGGTTGGACACGATGACGCCGGCCGCGCCTGCGTCCAGGCACCGAGCAGCCTCGTCACCACGGAGGACGCCCTTGACGAGGACCGGCAGGCCGCTGACCTCGGCGAGCTCGCTGATCACCGCCGGGGTCATCGACGGGTCCTGCTCGGCGGACTCCCGGGCGACCGACCCGGGCACCAGGTGCTGGGCGAGGTTGACCAGGTACTGGTCGTCGGGCACCGAGATCCGGACGCCGCTCACCCTGCCCTTGCGACCGACGTAGGGGGTGTCGACGGTGAGCACGACCGCACCCGCCCCGGCGTCGGCCGCCCGCCGCACGAGGGCATGGGTCAGCGCACGGTCACGCATGCCGTAGGCCTGGAACCACCACGGGCCGGTCGCGGCCGCGGCGACGTCCTCGATCCTCCTGGAGGAACGGGTGGAGAGCACCGCCAGGGCGCCGGCCCGTCCGGCCCCGGCGAAGGTCGCGCACTCCCCCTCGGGGTGGGCGAGGGCGTGGAAGGCCATCGGCGCGACGACGAAGGGCGACGTCAGCCGGCTGCCGAGCAGGTCCACGCCCAGCTGCACGTCGGTGACGTCGCGGAGCACCCGGGGACGCAGCCGGAACGCTCGCCAGGCCGCCTCCGCCTCCAGCGCCGTGACCTCGTCACCCGAGCCGGCCGCGTAGTAGTCGTAGACGGCTGGGTCGAGGCCGGCCTGCGCCGCCTGTTCCTGCCGGCCGAGCAGTGGGTGCACTGGTGATCCTCTTCCTCCACGCCTGGGACGGCGCACATTGTCGTCCCGACGAGGACCGCGGCCGTCGTCCGGCTCCGGAGTCACCCGTCCGGGTGACGGAGCCGGGCCTCACCAGAGCCGGGCGTAGACCTCGGCGGAGCGGGGCAGGCGGGTGTCCGGGAACAGCGAGAACGCGTTCCCGTCCTGCACGACGTTGAAGTAGACCTCGTAGCGGAGCTGCCCCGGGCCGGTCCCGGCGTTCGCCGCGAAGAAGGCGTGCATCTGCTCCATCCACACGGCGGAGTCGCCGAACGCGGCGTGGGACCCCCACTCGCTGACGGCGAAGGGCAGCCCGACCTCCCGGGCGAACTCGAGGTGCCGCTGGATCCCCCGCGGGCCGCCGAACTGGTCGTAGGACAGGGCCGTCTCCTGGAAGGACTCGGCGGTGTCGAGGAACGGCCAGCCGTTGTAGTAGCTCACCGACACGACGTCGGCCTGCCCCGGCCCGGGGAAGGCCTGCCGCCAGTCCGTGCCGAAGGAGCCGGCGCTCTCCCGGTTCGGGGAGAACACCAGCTGGGAGGTCGGGAAGAGCTGCTGCTGCAGCGCCCGGAAACGGTGCCAGGCGGCGATGAAGTCGCCGACCGAGTCCGGGGTGACCGACCACGGGAACCAGCTGCCGTTGAACTCGTGCGCGAACCGGATGTAGAGGGTGCCCTCGTGGCTGGACCACAGCGCCGCTGCGCGGCGGAGGGACTCCGCCCACCGGTCGTCGTAGGCGCCCTGCGCCGCCTGCGCCCAGGTCTCGCCGTGATCGATGGCGCCGATGGCGATCTCCAGGTCACCCGACCAGGTGGCGAACTCGCCCTGCAGCGGCCAGAGCTCGAGCTGGCCGGCGGCGGAGTCGGCCCAGGTTGCCGCGATGGACACCGGGGACCCGCGCCACTGGTCGAAGGAGCCGTCGGCGACGCCGGCGCCGGAGGCGCCCGACGTCCAGGCCGGCGCTCCGTCCACCTGCCCCCCGTCCGGGGACGCCCCCGCGGGCGACCACCCGGTCAGCACCAGGAGCGCACTGGAGACCACACCGACCACGACAGCTCGTACCGACCCGATCACCGCGCCATCGTGCCCCGCTCCGGGACCGGGCTCAGGTCCGGGGTAGCCAGAACCGACCCGCGCCCGGGTGCGATCAGCACGCCAGCGCCGACGGGTCCCGCCCCCACCACGCCGGCGACGACCGCTCCCGGCGACGCGACCCCGAGCGGCAGCAGTCCCGGGGCGACGTCGCTACCCCGGCTCCCAGCACCCCGTCGGAGGTCGGCCCCGGTTTCTCAGCTCCTCGCTGCCCGGTCCGAGGTCCTCGGCTCCCCCACCGGTCGCGCCGAGCGGCGGATTGCCACACTGCAGCCCATGGCCTCCACCCGGACCCGGCTGTCGCACGCCCAGCTCGCCGACCTGGCCCGGCACGCCTTCGGCCTGACGCCCGGCGCACCCGACCTCGCCCCGGACACCGAGTTCGAGGACGCCGAGGGCGTCCTGGTCGCCACCACCGGCCCCGACGGGCTGACCGTCCACGAGATCCCGCGCTGGCGCTCGCCGGCCAGCGTCCGCGCCGAGCTGCAGGCGCGCGGCTGGACCGAGCCGGCCGCCTGGGTCGGCACGCCGCCGGACAGCGACGCCGGCCTGCCCGACCGGCTGCTGGTGCTGCTCCCGGTGGCCGGCACCGCCCCCGACTCGGCCGTCATCTCCCTGGGCGCCGCCGTCTGGGCCGACCGCGCGGCGGGGCGGGAGACCCTCGTCGTCCCGGTGCCGGTGACCGCCGCCGAACCGGAGGTCGGCTGGCTGGAGCTGGCCACCGCCTACGGCGCGGGGCCGGTCGCCAGCCACGTCGACCCCGCGCCGCCGCACACCGGCGGGCGCGCGGTGATGTTCACCGGGCTCTCCGGCGCCGGGAAGTCGACGATCGCCAACCGGCTGGTCCAGCTGCTGCTCGAGGGCGGGCACACGGTCACGCTGCTGGACGGTGACGACGTGCGCACGCACCTGTCCGCCGGGCTCGGGTTCTCCAAGGCCGACCGGGACACCAATGTCCGCCGGATCGGCTGGGTGGCCGCGCAGATCGCCAAGCACGGGGGCCTGGCGGTGTGCGCGCCGATCGCGCCCTACGCCGCGACCCGCGCCGACGCCCGCCGGCTGGTGGAGGACCAGGCCGGGCCGGGCTCGTTCGTCCTGGTGCACGTGGCGACGCCGCTGGAGGAGTGCGAGGCCCGCGACCGCAAGGGCCTGTACGCGAAGGCCCGCCGCGGGGAGATCGCCGAGTTCACCGGCATCAGCGACCCCTACGAGGAGCCCACCGACGCCGAGCTGACGATCGACACCCGCTCGTCGAGCGTCGAGCAGAGCGCCCAGCTGGTGCTGGCCTACCTCGGCGGCAACTGAAGGCGGCTGCGCCGCGGGGCCAGCGTCCCGGGGGCGTCGAGGGTGGCGGCGTCGGCCTGGCGGCGGAGCAGCCAGTCGGCCGGGAGCACGAGCCGCGGCGCGACACCGACCAGGACGGCGGTGAGGACGGCGACCGCGCCGAACGCCTCACCGGTCTCCTCGACGAAGGTCGCGGCGGCGGTCCAGTAGGCGCTGGCGCCGGCGTGCCCGATGAGCGAGGTGACCCCGGAGAGGCCCACGGCAGCGGAGGCGTAGAGGCCGAAGGCGATGAGCATCCGGCGCCGGTCGCGGCGCTCGGTGCGGCTGAGCCACCACAGCGCGACCAGGACGACGGCGACGACGGCGGCGCTGAGCAGGGTGGCGAGGAGCGGCCGGTCGCCGAGCCCGAGTGCGTCGATCGCGCCGGAGTGCACGGTCCCGCCGGCCTTGATCTCCCCGATCAGGGCGGCGACCACGCCGGTGGCGATCCACCACGGCCGGCGTCCAGGTGCGCGGACGGCCCCGGCGGCAGCGGCCACGGCGGCGGCGAGGAACAGCCCGGCGACGAACATCCGGGGCAGCGACAGCGGGGCGTCCATCGACCAGAGCCGGGCGGTGGTCTCGTGGCCGGAGGTGCGGACGACGAAGCCGGCGGTCTCCAGTGCGGCGGCCGTGAGCAGCAGCGCGAAGGCCAGCGGCGGGACGGGGATGCGGCGGGTGCGGACGGGCGCGACAGCGGGCGTCGGCCCCGGGCCGAGGGTGGAACCCTCGCGGCGGTCGGCCTCGCGCAGCGCCATCCCGATCAACGGCGCGACGACGACCGACAACCCGACCCAGCCCACGAGAGCCCAACCCCACCACGCCATGTCCCTGTCATCGGTCAGACCGCGGCGGTGCTTGACCGATACCTGGAGGTCGCTCGCATCACGCCGGCGACAGCGGAGCCCGCGCGAGCTGCCGGCGCACCACGTCGAGGGTGGCCCGGTCCGAGTCCAGCCGCCAGTCCTCCTCCTTGGCCTCGGAGAAGAAGGCGACCTGGGTGAGCCGGGGGAAGCCCGGTTCGGCGAACAGCCGCTCGAACCAGGCAGACTTGTCCGGGGACGCGGCGCAACCGATCTCCCCGACCATGAACTCGGCCGTCCGGTGCAGGGCGGTCAGCCGGTCGTACATCGGCCCGATCACCTGCGCCGCCGTCGTGTACGGCGACCCGTCGGCGTGCCAGCCCCAGTTGTAGCCGTCCACCCCGATCAGGTCCACCCACTCCTCGCCTGGCCAGTACTCCTCGGCCGGGATGCCACCGACGTCCTCCGAGTTGGGGCAGAACAGGAACTCCACGTTCGGCGCACGTTCACGGGCGATGCCCACGACCCGCTGCCACGCCTGCCGCCACTGCTCGGTCGAGGTCACCGCGCCGCTGCCGTTGGCGACCGCCCAGGGGTACCAGTCCCCGTTCGGCTCGTGGAAGAGCCGGACGATCACCCGGCCCGGATAGCCGGCGGCCCCGTCGCACCAGCTGCCGAAGAAGTCGTCGCGCGCCCCGCTGACCACGTCGGCGAACGGCACGTCCCACGCCTCCCAGGCGACCAGGCAGACGTCAGGGTCCTCGGGTGCGAGGGCAGCGATCCGGCCGGCCGTGTCGCCGTCCCACCCGCCCCGCTGGAACCAGGAGAAGACCGGCAGCCGCACGCCGACGCGCGCCTCGAGGTCCAGGTGGTCCTGGACCACGTCGCCGCCGGTCCCGGCCCAGGCGCCGAACCGGCACCGGCTCACCAGTTGGTCCGTGTCGTGCCCCCTGTCGACGAGGACGGCGGCGAGCGCCGCCGCCGCGGCGACCCCGCCGCCTGCCAGGAACGCCCTGCGGCCGAAGGCGCTCAGGGTGTGCCCAGGTCCGGCGTGGGCGTCACCTCGGGCATGTACAGGACCCACTGGCCGGCCGGCGCGCCGTACAGCTCGCGGTCGACCACCGCGACCTGCTTGTAGGGGGTGTCGGTGCTGGACAGGTACGCGTGCAGCTCCTGCCCGTACTGGGTGTTGGACTCCACGGCCAGGTAGATGACGCCGAACGCCGTCTGCTCGATGGCCCGTTCGTAGGCGTCCATCCCGACCCGGCCGTCGTAGCCGAAGGAGTAGGTGTCCACCCACTGCAGCGGCTCGGTCTCCTCCCGCAGCAGGTACCGCTCGGGCGAGGGCTGGTCACCCAGGATGGTCTTGCCCGGCGAGGCCTCGATCAGCGCGCTGAGGGTGGGGATCAGCGCCTCGTCCGGCACCCAGCCGTTGAGCAGCCGGTCGGAGTGGTGCAGCCCCGAGGCGCCCAGCAGGACCAACGTGCCGACGACGAGCGGCACGGTCACCAGCCGCAGCCGGCGGAGCAGCGCCGCCAGGGCAACCCCGACCAGCGGGCAGGCGAAGACCATCCCGAACGCGACGTGCTTGGACAGCGAGGTGGCCTCGCCCATGTGGATCTGCTGCAGCGGCATGAGCACCGCGCCGAGCAGCAGCGCCGCGGAGGTCCACCAGGTCCGGCGGGTGAGCACCGCACCGACGACGGCGAGCAGCAGCCACGGCCCGACGAGCACCGCCACCTGACGCGCCAGGTCCGACGCGCCGGCCGGGTTCATCGGCGCCCGGGCCAGCGTGGTGCTGACGATGCCCTCGCGCAGGCTCTGCCCCCACAGCACGTAGAGGAACCAGGCCGTCCCGCCGGCCGAGGCGACCATGAAAACGGCCCGGCGGGACACCACCAGCACGCGCCGCCGGTCGCTGACCGCCAGGGCCAGCAACCCGACGACGGGCAGGAACACGATCCCGCCGTACTTCGCGGTGAACGCGCACACCAGCAGCACCGCGACCGCCGGAGCCCAGAGGAAGGCATCGTGCCGGACGCTGTGCACGGTCAACCAGGCGGCCGCCGCGACGAAGAACATCGTGGTCGAGTCGAACGTGGCCAGGCCGGACTGGAAGACGACGGGGCCGCACAGCACGAACGCCGCCGCGCCCAGCAGACCCGCGCGGACCCCGTAGAGCTGCCGGCCGAGGCCGTTGACGCAGACCGTCGCACCCACGGCGAACAGCAGGCTGACGGCGCGGGCGCCCTGCAGGCCACCGACGCTGTCGCCGAGCGCGGCGAGCACCGGGTAGAAGCCGGGGGCGCCGGAGAAGTAGGCGCCCGGGTACTCCGTCAGCGAGGCGCCGTGGAGCAGGTGGTCGATCATCCGGTGGCCCATGTAGACGTACAGGCCCTCGTCCTCGAACGGGCTGCCGTTGCGCTGCGGGAGCACGGCGAGGGCGACCTGCCCGAGGACGGTCAGGAGCAGCGCCAGCCGCGCCCAGGGAACCGTCCTGCTGGGGGCCTCCGGTACCTGCTGGGGCAGCGCCGCCTCGGGGCGGACCAGCGTCAACGCACTCACGCGGCCGCCTCCTCGGCGTGCGGCGCGACCAGCCGGTGGTGGGCGCCCGCCGCGGCCAGGTGCCCGGTCTCGGCGATGTTGCGCGCCGCCTGCAGCGGCTGCGGCAGCCGCGCGTCGGCGAACATGATCGGGTAGGTCACGTACAGGTTGAAGACGGCGAAGACGATCATCCCCCAGTACGCCCCGAGCCCGTACTCGGGAACCCGCCAGAGGAGTCCGGCGAGCATCAGCACGTGCGTGCTGGTCAGCACCGTGCGGGCGGTCCGGACGATGCGCTTCGCCTTTGCCGAGGACGTCGCCGCTCCGGTGGCGATCCAGCCGTCGTCGTGGTGCCCGCGCAGCTGGTCGGCGATCTGCACCAGGTGCGCGAAGGAGTACGTCATCTGGATCCTCGCCAGGTTCACCAGCGAGTCGCTGTTGCCGGAGATGAACGGGATCAGCGCCTGCCGCACGATCAGCGCCAGCACGACGTAGACGTAGTTCGAGGCCGCCACCTGGTCGGCGACGAACCAGAGCATCAGCAGCGACGGGATGGCGATGGTCAGCACGTCGAGGGCCGTGGTGACGTAGTAGAGGAAGCCCGCCCAGTAGCAGGCCCGCTGGGCGACGGTCATCTTCATGGCGTGGAACGGGCGGGAGAGCATCAGGCTCATGGAGCCCGCGCACCAGCGGTACTGCTGGGTGATGAAGCCGGCGAAGGAGTCCGGGCAGACGCCCTTGGTGACCACCGTCGCCACGTACCGGAGGCCGTAGCCGACCTGCGCGAGGTTGATCCCGGTGTACATGTCCTCGCTGTGGTCGATCGCGGCGAAGCCACCGCCCTCGTCGAGCGCGGAGCGCCGGTAGATCGCGCTGGTGCCGACGCAGATCGCTGCGTCGTTGGCATCCCGGGCCGGCTGGATGTAGCGGTAGAACAGCACCTGGGTGCTGCCCGCGGCCCGCTGCAGCCAGTTCATCCCGACCCGGATGTCGAAGAACTGCGGCGACTGGACGATGCCGGTGGTCGGGTCGTCGAAGTAGGGGACGAGCTCGTCGAGGAAGTCGCTGCGCGGCACGAAGTCGGCATCCAGGATCGCGATGAGGTCACCGGTCGAGTGCGCGTGCCCGAAGCGCAGGTTGCCGGCCTTCTTCAGGTGGCCGCGGTCGGGGCGGGTGAGGTAGACGAAGCCCCGGTCGTGGGCCATGGCCTCCACCGCCGGCCGCGCCGAGTCGTCGAGCACGTAGACCGTGAGCTCACCGCGCCAGCTGACCTGCTCCACCCAGCGGAACGTGTTGTCCAGGATCTCCAGCGGCTCCCCCGCCGAGGGCAGGAAGATGTCCACGCTGGGGCACTGCTCGGGTTCCCAGCCCTCGACCAGCGCCCGGTGGCCGGCCACCGAGATGCGCGACCGCTGCACCGACGTGCACAGCGACAGCACCGTCGACAGCGTGCTCAGGAACAGCGGCACGAGCAGCAGTGCACTCCACGGGTTGGCGAACACGAAGTAGGCGATGCCGACGACGATGAGCATGTAGCCCACGAACGTGGCCGGCACCAGCCACCGGTGCTGGCTGCTCAGGTAGAGATCGCGCTCCCGGTCGGTGGGCGGCGAGGGCAGGTCGGTGTCGGAGGTGAGGACCTCCGAGGGCGCGTCCAGGATCGCGATGCTCATCGGAGTTCGCCCACCGGGACGAGGTCGGGCACACCGGCGCCGACGGCGGGGACGACGGCCGGCCGGTAGACCACCCGGGAGGCGAACAGGAATCGCGCTCCGAAGGCGAGGGCGAGGAGCAGACCCTGGCCGAGCACGGACGGGACGTGCAGCACCGAGACCAGCAGCACCAGGAACGGCAGCCGGACGGCGGCCTCCGCGTTGTTGAACAGCAGGTGGTGCGCCAGTCGCCGATTCCTGGTGTGACCCTCGTCGCGCAGGTCGCGGAAGACGAACCGTTCCTGCAGGAGGAAGTTGGACAGGATCGACAGTTCTGCGGCGACGACGGCGGCGGCGACGTACCAAGTGCCGAACCCGTGGACCAGCAGTGCCATGACCGCCAGGTTGAGCGCCGTTCCCAGCGCACCGACCGCGGCGAACCGGACCATTCGCCCCATGCGCAGACTGAGCATCTGGTGCAGGAACGCCAGACCATTCCGCCACGAGGCCTTGCTCTCGCCGGCGAGCCGTTTGCCGAACGCGAAGGGGATCTCGCGGACGACGAGTTGGTGCCGGGCCAGGATCTCCAGGAGGATCTTGAAACCGCGGGGCTGCAACCGTTGCAGGTCGACCGATGAGCGCCGGAAGCAGAAGAAACCGGTCATCGGGTCGGTGCAGACCTTGCCGACCCGGCGGGGGAAGCAGGCCTGCGCGAGCAGCGTGCTCCCACTGGAGACCAGCCGCCGGTGGCGTGTGCTCAGCCCGGAGGCGTCACCCGCGCCGAGGTAGCGGGAGGCAACGGCCAGATCGGCGTCCTGGGCAGCGTCCCGCAGCAGCGGCGCCATCTCCGGCGGGTGCTGCAGGTCGCCGTCCATCACCAGCACGAAGTCGCCTCGCGCGACGGCGATCCCGCTGGTCACCGCTCCGGCGAGCCCTCCGACCCGGTCGTCGCCCTCGCGGTGGACCATGCGGACCGGCAGGCCGGCCGTCCCGGCCGCCGCCGTGATCCGGGCCGGGGTGTCGTCGGTGCTGTCGTCGGCGAAGACGATCTCGGCGCTGCGGCCGGCGAACGCCTCGGACACCCGGGTGACCAGAGGCCCGATGTTCGAGGACTCGTTGAACGTCGGGATGACGATCGTGGTGTCGATGACGGGACGCACCGGCGCGGCCGGGACGGCGAGGACCTGGGTCCCGAAGAGGTGGGCCACGACATTCGGCTCGTGCGTTCCTTCGGCGGCGCGGGCGACAGGCGCGACCCTGTCCGTGCTCGAAGACATTCTTCCCCCCACGTGATGAGCGACGGAGGGCGCCATTCATCGACACGCGGCCCCCCGAGGTGGCGAACGCGTGCGGACCAACAGTGAACGGCGACCCGGGAAGCGAATGACCGTTCGACGGTGAGGCCGCCATTCGCGAGTGACGACAGAAGGATGACGAGGGTCGACGAGAAGCGGAATGAGCGCACAGTGATGCAGTGAGCGCTTTCCGTTTCCACTCACGGAAAGTGATGTTTGGGAGGGTGAGCCAACGTGAAGGTGCAGTTCAGCGCCTGTGGTCCAGACCACGTGGCAACGGGTCACCGATTCCGGCCGTTTCCGTGCTCAGATGTTCACCTGCGCGAAGCACGGCGCAATTGGAACGAGATCATGTCGAAAGCAGGAATTCACCCCCGAGAAACGGTTGCCGTTGTCTGTGGCCGCCGCCACGGACAGCGGCGGGTGCTCGGTCAGCGGTGCCCGACTTCTGCGGCTCCCCATACGGTGTGGGCTGTGACGTCTGGCGAGTCGGCCGAGGACCAGGACGGCGGCACCCGCGTGCCTGTCACCTACGAGCACTGGCAGCACGTCGAGGGGCCGTTCTTCCACGGGACGAAGGCGGCACTCGAGGTCGGCGAGGAGCTGGTGCCCGGCCGCGGCTCCAACTTCCAGGCGGGCCGGGTGATGAACCACGTCTACTTCACCGCGGTCGTGGAGACCGCCGTCTGGGGAGCCGAGCTGGCGACGGCGCTGGCCGGCAGCAGCGAGCGGGGGCGGATCTACGTCGTGGAGCCGCTGGGCCCGTTCGAGGACGACCCGAACGTGACGGACAAGCGGTTCCCCGGCAACCCCACCCGGTCCTACCGCACCCGCTCCCCGCTGCGCGTCGTCGGCGAGCTGGAGGACTGGGAGGGTCACTCCTCCGAGGTGCTGCAGGGGATGCTGGACAGCCTGGCGCGCCTGCGCGAGCAGGGGCTGGACGTCATCGAGGACTGATCGCCCGGAGCGCGGTGAGCAGCCGGTCGGCGAGCTCCGGTCGGCAGATGAGCAGGTCCGGCAGGTAGGGGTCGGGCTGGTTGTAGCGCAGCGGTGAGCCGTCGAGCCGGCTGGTGTGCAGCCCGGCGGCCCGGGCGACGGCGACCGGTGCCGCGGAGTCCCACTCGTACTGCCCGCCACCGTGCACGTAGGCATCGGTTCCGCCGCGGACGACCGACATCGCCTTGACCCCGGCCGAGCCCATCGGCACCAGGTCGGCCTTCAGCGCACGTGCGAGGTCGGCGACCAGCGACGGCGGGCGACTGCGGCTCACCGCCAGCCGCATCGGCCCGTCGGAGCGCGCGGGCGTCACCGCGACGTCGACGGTGCTCAGTGCGGTGCCCTCGGCGGGGAGGGCGACGGCGCCGGCGGTCAGCTCGCCGCTGTCCCACAGGGCGACGTGCACGGCCCAGTCGGCGCGGTCGAGCTCGGAGAACTCCCGGGTCCCATCGAGCGGGTCGACGATCCAGACCCGGCTCGCGGCGAGGCGCCGGGGGTCGTCGGCGCCCTCCTCGGAGAGGACGGCGTCATCCGGGCGGAGCTCGGCGAGCCGGGCGACGAGGAAGCGGTGGGACTCGGCGTCGCCGGCGCTCTTGCGCGCGGTGGCGTCGGTGAAGGCCCGGGTGCGGACGCCCAGCAGCAGCTCCCCTGCGGCGGTGGCCAGCGACCGGGCGACGTCCTGGTCGCTGCTCACCGGAGGCCGGCCGGACACCGCCACCACTGGGCCTCCCGTCGGCGTCGTGGCCGATCGCCCCGGTGGACCAACCCGTCGCGACGCTACCCGGCGTGCGAGCCGGGCGCCCGCACCCCTCAGCCGGCGCGACGCCCCAGCGCCCGGTAGGACCAGCCGGCCGCCTCCCAGGTGTCCCGGTCCAGCGCGTTCCGCCCGTCCAGCACCCGCTTCTGCGTGACCACCGCACCGAAGGCGGTCGGATCGAGCTCTCGGTACGTCCGCCACTCGGTGAGCAACAGCACGGCGTCGGCGTCGCGCGCCGCCTCCTCCGCCGTGTCGGCGAAGTCCAGGTGCGGCCACTCCCGTCGGGCGTTGGGGATGGCGGCGGGATCGGTGACGCGGACGATCGCGCCCTGCAGCTCCAGCTGGGCAGCCACGTTGAGCGCGGGCGAGTCCCGGATGTCGTCGCTGTCCGGCTTGAAGGACGCTCCCAGGACGGCGACCCGCTTGCCCAGCAGGGAGCCGTCACACACCTCGCGCGCCAGCTCCACCATCCGGATCCGGCGGCGCATGTTGATGTTGTCCACCTCGCGCAGGAAGGT
Source organism: Geodermatophilaceae bacterium URHA0031 (assembly GCA_000620205.1). Classification (GTDB taxonomy): domain Bacteria; phylum Actinomycetota; class Actinomycetes; order Mycobacteriales; family Geodermatophilaceae; genus Modestobacter. The sequence goes on from JHVP01000008.1 coordinate 210,963, forward strand.
CAGCGCCTGGTCGGCACCCAGCTCACCGGCGCGGGCCATGAACGCCCGGATGTCCTTGGGCAGGCAGCCGCCGCCGAAGCCCAGCCCGGCGTTGAGGAACTTGCGCCCGATCCGGTCGTCGTGGCCGATGGCGTCCGCGAGCTGGATGACGTCGGCACCGGTCGCCTCGCACAGCTCGGCCATCGCGTTGATGAAGCTGATCTTCGTGGCGAGGAAGGAGTTGGCCGCCGTCTTCACCATCTCCGCGGTCGCGTGGTCGGTGACCACCTGCGGGGTACCCGCGGCGACGATGCTCGCGTACACCTCGTCGAGCAGCGCGCGGGCGACGGCGGCGTCCGAGCCGGCAGGCAGCCCGTAGACCAGCCGGTCGGGGTGCAGGGTGTCCTGAACGGCGAAGCCCTCACGCAGGAACTCCGGGTTCCAGGCCAGCATCGCCCCGGGCACCTTTCCCGCCACGACCTCCGCCAGCCGGGCCGCCGTGCCCACCGGCACCGTCGACTTGCCGGCCACCAGGTCCCCGGGCTTGAGCGCCTGCAGCAGTGACTCGACCGCGGCCTCGACGTAGCGGAGGTCGGCGGCGTACTCCCCCCGCTTCTGCGGCGTCCCGACGCAGAGGAAGTGGACGACCGCGTCGCGCGCGTCGGCGATGTCGGTGCTGAAGCGCAACCGCCCGGAGGCGAGCGAGGCGCTCAGCAGGGCCTCGAAGCCGGGCTCGTAGAAGGGCGCCTGGGCACGCTGCAGCAGCTCGACCTTCGACCGGTCGACGTCGATGCCGACCACCTCGTGCCCCAGCTCGGCCATCGACGCTGCGTGCACCGCACCCAGGTAGCCACAGCCGATGACCGAGATCCTCATGGACGTTCTCCCTCTCCAGCATGCGGACGGGCGGACGCGCCGTTCGCCTGAACGGTAGGAGACGTGATCATCCGGGGCCAGCCATCGCGGGCCGCGGACGGCCGTCCGGGGCCGCGTCCACGAGGACCGCTCGAACGGGTGAGGAGGGCGGCTCAGCCCTGCCTGCCGCGACGTCCCGCCGTTACGTTCGGACCCATTTGATCTTCGGGACACGGGGGACGACATGACCGACCGCATGACCATCGGGCGGACGGACCCTGCCGAGGACGTCGTCGGCACCGGAGGTGGTGACGGGCACACCGGCTCCGGGCAGCCGGGCATCGACGAGGTGCCGGCTCCGCGGCGGCGCTGGCTGCGGCGGACGCTGATCAGCGTCGCCGGCCTCGGACTGGTGCTCGCCATGGTCATCGGCGGCGGGCTCTGGTATCTCACCGACCGGTACGGCGGGAACATCGACCGGGTCGGCGACGTCTTCGCCGGGCTCCAGGACGACAGCCGCCCTGCCCCCGCGTCACCGACCGCAGCGGGCGCCGAGGCCACGGCGGACCCGGTGACCTTCCTGCTGGTCGGCTCGGACACCCGCGCCGACATCGCCCCGGGCCAGCTCCCTGACGCCCGCTCCGACGCGATCATGATCGCCCGGTTCTCCGCCGACCGGGCGCACGCGCAGGTCATCTCCATCCCCCGCGACTCCTGGGTCGACATCCCCGGCCACGGCAAGAACAAGATCAATGCGGCCTACGCCTACGGCGGGCCGTCGCTGCTCGTCCAGACCGTCGAGCAGCTCACCGGCGTGCGCATCGACCACTACGCAGCCATCGACTTCGACGGCCTCATCCAGGTCACCGACGCTCTCGGCGGGGTCGACGTGACCGTCCCAGCGACGACGTCGTGGGGTCCGTACACCTTCACCGCCGGGGTCAACCACCTCGACGGGGACGCGGCGCGCTGGTACGTCGGGCAGCGCTACGGCCTGCCCGGTGGTGACTTCGACCGGGTGAAGCGCCAGCAGAACTACCTGCGCGCGATGTTCGGCAAGCTCTTCAGCCAGGACGTCTTCACCAGCCCCGGCAAGCTGGACTCGACCCTGCTGGCCGTCACCAGCGCGGTCGCCGTCGACGACAGCCTCGGCAACGGGGACCTGCTGTCCCTGGTGTACTCGCTGCGCGGTCTGACCCCGGGCACCGTGCAGTTCTTCACCGCGCCGGTGCTGGGCACCGGCACGGAGGGGTCGGCCAGCGTCGTCTACCTCGACATGACCACGGGCGCGCGCATGTGGGACTACCTCACCACCGACTCCCTCGGGCAGAACGCCGACGAGTTCGCCGACGAGGCGCTCCAGGAGACGCCGAACTGACCCTCGGGTGCATCCCGGGGCCGAGCTCCCTCTCAGGAGGCACGCGCTCGGTTCCGCTGCTCAACCCGATGCCCCGCCGGGACGAGAACTCCCCCATGCCGATCCCCTTCTCCTCGGTCGCCCACGAGGTCCCGGCGCCGCTGGCCCCCGCCACCGACGCCGTCACGCTCCTGCCCACCCGCGCTGCCCTGATCGAGCGCATCGCCGAGCGGACGCCGTCCTCCGACGCGTCCCCCGCCGCGCTGGTCCTCATCGGCCTGCTGCACCGGGACGCCTGGCCGATGCCGGGAAGCCACCTCGGGTCGGTGGCCGCCGCCCTGTCCGCGAACGTGCGGGGGGAGGACTGGCTCGCCCGCTCCGGGCCCACGGAACTCGCCGTCCTGTTCACCAGCCGGGACGAGGCGGCCGAGACCGCCGCCCACCGGCTGATCGACGTGGTCGTCGCGGCCGGCGTGCCCGGCCTGACCGCCTGCGCCGGCATCGCCGCGCTGTCTCCCGAGGCCTCCGCGACCGAGGTGCACCGCCGCGCCACCCTCTGCCTCACCACCGCCCGCAGCGTCGGTGGTGGCCGGGTCATCCGCTACCGCGGCGCCGGCCGCTGACGCCGGCGCTCCGCGCCATCGGCCCGGCCACTCGTCCTGGCGCGTGGCCGTCGCCACGGGCCGGGCGGGGGCTGCGTCAGTAGGCGCCCGACTTGCGGACGACCACCCCGAGCGTCTTCCAGAGGATCATGAAGTCGAAGGCCAGCGACCAGTTCTCCACGTAGCGGACGTCGATGCGCACCGAGTCGTCCCAGGACAGGTCCGACCGGCCGGACACCTGCCACAGACCGGTGATCCCCGGCTTCACCAGGAACCGCCGGTGCATGTCGAGGCCGTACCGGTCCACCTCCGACTGCAGCGGGGGCCGAGGACCCACCAGCGACATCTCACCCCGCACGACGTTCATCAGCTGCGGCAGCTCGTCGATGGAGTACCGGCGCAGCACCTTGCCCACCCGGGTGACCCGGGGGTCGCCTCTCATCTTGAACAGGACGCCGTTGCCGTCGCTGAGCGCGGCCAGCCCCGGGACGAGACGGTCCGCGCCGGCCACCATGCTGCGGAACTTGAACATGCGGAACGGCCGGCCGTCCTTGCCCACGCGCTCCTGCCGGTAGAACACCCCACCCCGGCTGGTCAGCCCGACCACGAGGGCCACCCCGATCAGTGCCGGGAGCAACAGGAGGAGTCCCAGGGCCGCGGCCGTGCGGTCGAAGGTCGCCTTGGTCAACCGCCGCACGCCGCGCAGCTCGGGGCGCTCGACATGGAGGAGGGGCAGCCCGCAGACCGGGCGGATCCGGACCCGCGGGCCGGCGATCTCGGTGATCGCCGGGGCCAGCAGGAGCTCGGCCGAGGTCTTCTCCAGGTCCCAGCCGAGCCGGCGCAGGGCGGGCCCCTCGAGTTCCGGTGAGGGCAGCACGGCGACCGTGTCGATCCCATGACGGCGCACCACGGCCACCACGTCGTCGAGGCGGCCCAGCACCGGGAGCCCGGCGAACGAGGCAGCGGTCACCCCGTCCGACCCCGCCGGGAGGCAACAGCCGATCACCTGATAGCCGTGGTGCGCCTCGCGGCTCATCTGCTCGTGCAGAGCGGCGACCCCGTTGCGGTGCCCGACGATGAGCGCCGTCTGGAGGAAACGACCCCGCGCCCGGCAGGAGTGCAGCCGACGCCGCCAGAGTCCTCGCTGCACGAGCGTCAGCACCGTCGCCAGCGGGAGCGTCGCCACCACCAGACCGCGGGCGACCTCGAGTTGGAAGGCCCAGGAGATGGTCCCGACCACGGCCACCACGGTGACTGCGGCAGAGAACACCCGACGGAACTCCTCGGGTCCGGTGAACAGGAACCGGCTCTCGTAGGCCCGGCCGACGAGCAGGGTGGTCACCCAGAGCGCCGGGAGCACCGTGATGATGGCCAGGGACACGTAGGAAGGGCCCACCGTCGTGCCCTCTGACCCGAAACGGATCTCGTAGCCGATGAGGCCCGCGCCCAGGGCGCACGCGAAGTCGCCGAGCACGACCCTGCGCACGTACGTCGACTGCCATGCCCGCCGACCGCTGTCCACCGGCCCTGGCTCGTCGCGCACGCGGACCGGGCGACCCGGTGCCTCAGGCAGTGGCCGGGCGACCCGGGAGAGGACAACAGGGAACCTCGAACTCTGACCGATGAACCCCATTGCTTCCCCCATGTACCGCCCTTTTCTGGACGGCGTCACTCCACCAGTCGACCGGGCTGGCCCCGATTCCCCTGAATGGCCAACGGCAGAGGGACGAAGGTAACGGATCGATGCACAGAAGTGCACCCCAGAATGGTCAAAGTGCGATCACGGAGAGTAAACCCAGCGCGATGATGCTCCCGACTCGCTGGCGGACATGTCGGCAGACAGTCACGCAGTGTCAAGTTCAGACCGAACGTGCCCGCCGCGGCGAACTCGCTCACGTCCCGTCACACAGTGGCCACTAATTGGCGTCGTGGAAAGCTGCGGAGTGGGCATTGCGTGACAGTCGTGAACCGGAATGCGTCACTGCGCGGGCGCCAACAGACCAGCGCCCTCGAGGGTGTCGGCAGCCGCGCGCAGACCGGCGAAGTCGACATCGGCGACGGTGGCTATGTCGAGCACCGAGGTCTCACCATCGGAGTAGGCGAGCACCCACAGCATCGCCATGACGGCGTCGGTGGCCTGCTTGCCGCCCGTGGTCGGGTAGATGCCCCTCTTGCCCAGTTGGGGTTCGCCGAAGGGGCTGAGGTTCTCGTAACGCTCCTCGTTCTCCAGGACGTCGACGATCTCCAGCACGGCCAGGTAGGACTCCGCCACCTCGGCGGGCTTGACGAAGGACAGGTCGTCCGCGGAGGTGTGGTACTCCGGGTACTCCCCGTGCGGAGTGCGCGACAGCCGGCCGAAGGGCAGGTCGAAGCCGATGGCGTTGAACTGCCGCTCGTCGTAGCCGTAGGGGGAGTAGCCGCGGATCTCGCCACCCCGCCGCCCCACGACGTGCGCGGCCGCGCGGTCGATGGTCCGTTCGCCGCGTCGCGAGCGCTTGTACACGAGAGCACCCGGCCCCCCGAGGCCGGTCAGGACCAGTCCGTGCCGGAGACGGGGCAACACGTCGGCGTTCCGGCTGAGCCAGGCGATGGACCCGATCGTCCCGGGCGCGAACAGGAAGCGATAGGTGTAGCGCCGGGACCCCATGGCCCTCAGGGTGCGAGCCAGCTGCGCCGCGACGGTGATGCCGGAGAGGTTGTCGTTGGCCAGGGATGGGTGGCAGACATGGGCACTGATCATGACCTCGTCGGTGCTGTCGCCGGGCAGCACCAGTTCCCCGTAGGTCAGCTCCCCGGGCTCGATGGTCGTGTCGACGACCACGTCGTACGGCCCCTCGTCCATCGAGCGCAGCTGGTTCTCCGAGAGGCAGAAGCCCCAGTCCCGGTTGTAGTAGGTCGTCCGGTAGGGGATCCAGTCCGGCCGATCCGGCAGCGTGTGCAGGTGCGGACGCAGCTCGCTGAGCGTCATGGTGGCGCGCACCGGGACGCTGTAGCTCATCAGGTGCAGGTTGTGCCGCTGGAAGTCGACCACCCGACGGCCCTGCCGGTCGGCGATGTAGGCGTCCCGGACGTTCCACTCGTCGGCGACGGTCCAGTCGAACGCCCGTGCGCCCGATGGGACGCTGCGCCGCTCGATGTCCAGGGACTCCGCGAGGACGTCCAGGGTCGACCGGACACCGTTCCCGGTGATGCTGCGGCAGATCGGGTACAGCCGGGTCATGGCCGCGTGCATGGTCTCGCCCAGCCCGGCCAGGTCCAGGCGACCGCACCGCAGGGCGTCCACGTGCTGCGCAACGGTCACCGGGTCAGGACCTCGCTCGGAGCATGTCGTCCAGGACACCGTCCGCACGCAGGCGGTTGACCCGGTGGAGGCGGACGTACCGCTCCCCCTCGAAGTCCTCGGCCGTCAGGCCGATCCGCTCCATGTCCGCGGCGAGTTCCTCGATGCCGGCCGGGACGGTCCACCCGGGCCGGAACGCCGGCAGCTGCTTGGTGATCTTGGTGAAGTCGACCCGGTAGTCACGCTTGTCCGGGCTCGCGTCCTCGGCGAACGTCACGGGCGCGTCGAAGACCTCGGCCACCGCGGTCGCGATCGAGCGGATCTGCACGACGTCCTCGTCGCGGCCGACGTTGAACGCCTGGTCGTGGACGACGTCCCGGGGGGCCTCGAGCACTGCCAGGAAGGCCCGCGAGATGTCCTGCGCGTGCACGAGCGGCCGCCACGGGCTGCCGTCGCTCTGCAACCGGACCTCGCCCTTCGTGAACGCCGTACCCGTCAGGTTGTTGACGACGATGTCGGCCCGGAGCCGGGGAGAGGAGCCGTACGCGGTGGCGTTCCGCAGGTACGTGGGGCTGAAGTCGTCATCGGCGAGGCGGCCGATGCCGCGCTCGGCCCGCACCTTGCTCTCGCCGTACGGCGTCACCGGGTGGAAGGGGCTGTCCTCGGTGACCGGGGCGTCACCGGCCGCGCCGTACAGCGAGCAGGACGAGGAGAACAGGAACCGCGGCACCCCGGCGGCCTTGGCGGCGCGGGCCACGTGCACCGCGCCGTCGGCGTTGACCGAGTAGGTCGCCTCCGGGTTGAGGTGGCCGACCGGGTCGTTGGAGACGGCGGCCAGGTGGACCACCGCGTCGAAGCCGGCCAGGTCGTCCGGGGTGACGTCCCGGATGTCGCCGGTGCGGGAGCTGTGGCCGTGCGGTTGCTCCCCGAAGTCGCAGCCGTCGTACCACCCGGCGTCGAGACCCTCGACCTCGTGCCCGGCCTCCTGAAGCAGCGGCACGAGGACCGCCCCGATGTAGCCGCGGTCGCCGTCGACCAGGACACGCATGGCTATGCCTCCTCCTGCAGGGACGTCGTCCGTTCGACCGGCTGGAGTGCGGACGGATCCGGGATCCGGCGCGGTGCCGCGAACCTGCGGAGCGCCGGCGCCACGGGGCGACCACGGAGCAGCCCGGTGCAGGAGCCGGCCCCCAGCGCCTTCGCGTACACCATCAGGGCCTCACCGACCGCCTCGACGGTGCGCTCGACGTCGTCGTCGGTGTGCGCTGCGGAGATGACGAACGACTGCCCGAGGACGCCGCGCTCCAGCATCTCCTGCAGGAAGAGCGTCCGGAACTCCTGCGAGGGCCGGCCCAGGTGGTCGCGCGTCACGAACACCTCGCAGGACGGTCTCCCGACGACGGCGAAGTGGTCGGCGATGCCGAGGGCCGCCGCCGCTGCGTTGGCGCCATCGGCCAGCTTGCGGCCCTGCTCCTCCATGACGGCCACCACGTCGAGCTGCCGGTAGGCCTCGGCCACCGCCAGGTACGCCGCGAGGCCGGTGGTCTCCGGACCGTTCGTCGTCGAGAGGAGGAACGTCCGGGCGGCCTCCGTGCGCAGACCGCCCAGCTCCATGAGCTCCCGCTTCCCCGCCAGGGCCGACACCGCGAAGCCGTTGCCGAGCGCCTTGCCCCACGAGGACAGGTCCGGGGTCACGCCGTACAGGCCCTGGGCCCCACCCCGGGCCCAGCGCATGCCGGTGATGATCTCGTCGAAGACCAGCACGGACCCGTCGCGGTCGACCAGGCGGCGCAGACCCGCCAGGAACCCCGGCTCCGGGGCGAGCGTGCCGGTGGCGGCCTCGAGGACCAGGCAGGCGATCCGGCCGGGGTGGCGGTCGAACAGCGCCTCGACCGAGCCGAGGTCGTTGAAGTCGAAGCCGACGGTGAGCGCGCGCTCCGAGGCCGGGATGCCGGCGTCCATCTCCGTGGTGCCGATGAACCAGTCGCCGGTGGAGAAGAAGGGGTGGGAGCTGCAGACCGCGACGAGGTCACGGCCGGTGGCGGTGCGCGCCACCTTGACCGCGGCGGTGGTGGCGTCGGAGCCGTTCTTGGCGAACTTGACCATGTCCGCCCCCGGCACCTGCTCGAGGAACTCCTCGGCGGCGCGCAGCTCCCACACCGACGGCCGGCTGAAGTTGACCCCGGCCCGCGCGGCCTCCACGACGGCCTCCACGACCGGCGGGTAGGCGTGTCCGAGGGTCACCGACCGCAGCCCCATGCCGTACTCGACGTACCAGTTGCCGTCGACGTCCTGCACGTGCGCACCCTCACCGCGCGCGATCACCGGTGCCATGCCCTCGGGGTACTGGTCGGACCCGCGGGCGTAGGTGTGAGCACCGCCCGGCACCAGCTCGTGCAGCCTGTCCTGCATCGCGGTCGACCGGGCGAACGTCCGGTCTCCACCGGCACGCGTCATCGGGCGGTTCCCCTCTCGAGGTCCAGGACCAGCTTGTCGGTGCTGAAGCCCTCGGCGTAGCGGGCCCTGCTCTCCACGCCGCGCAGCCGCAGCACGCCGGAGAAGAACTCGTCGTCCCACCAGTCCCGCCCGGCCTGGGACGGGAAGCACTCGTGCAGGAGCGCGACCTTGCGACGCGCATCGTCGTCGGTCAGCCGGACGTAGAGATTGGGCGAGCGGAAGTCCCCGTCCCACTTCGGGATCTCGTAGTGCAGGATCAGCGCGTCCCGCCACACCGTGCTGACGAGCCGGCCCAGCAGGCGGTGGTCCTGGTGCGCGTCGTCGGCCCGGGGTGCCAGCACGACGCTCGGCTGCCGATCACGCGCCGACTCCTCGAGGGCCTCCTTGACGGCGTCCCAGTGAGCCGGCAGGCGCCCGTCCGGGAAGTCCAGCACCTGGACCGCGGCCCCGGGGAAGAACTGGGGCAGGGCCGCTTCGGCTTCCTTCCGCCGGTCGGGGGCAGCCGTCATCACCAGCCCGGCGACCGTCGTCCCGGGCCGGCGGTTGAGCCCCAGGAGAGTGCCACCACAGCCGATCTCGATGTCGTCCGGATGCGCGCCGACGCACAGGACGTCGAGCCGACCCTCCGGCGCCGTCAGACCGATCACCGCCGGGCCGTCCTCTCCCGCGGGCCGACGGCCGGCCCGGCCTGGTTACTTCGCACCGGCAGCACTGGGCTCCGGCATGACGACGGGGAAGATCGGCGGACCCGGTTCCACCGGCCGGTCACGCCACACGGCCCACGGACTGGCCCCACTCCGGTACTGGTCCTCGAGCGCCGTCCGTTCCTTCAGCGTGTCCATCGGCGCCCAGAAGCCGTCATAGGGGGTCGCGCAGAGCCTGCCCTCGGCTGCGGCGCGCACGAACCCGTCCATGACCAGGTCGTCGCCCTCCTCGAGGTAGTCGAAGATGCCCTGGCGCAGGATGAAGTAGCCCCCGTTGATCCGCATGGACATGTCCGCGACCGGCACCAGACCGGTCACCCGCCCGCCTCCCGAGAGCTCCACGACGTGGAAGGAGTCCTGCGGCTTCACCGCCAGGAGGTTCGCCACGGCGCCCTTGGACTCGAAGTCGGCGATGAGGTCGTTCATCGGGGCATCCGTCAGCACGTCGCCGTAGTTGGCGAGGAACATCTCGTCGTCCTCGAGGTAGGGCCGCACGCGGCGCAGGCGCTCCCCGATCGCCGTGGAGATCCCCGTGTCGATGAAGGTGATCGTCCAGCCGCTGATGTCGGTGGCCAGCATCTCCACGTGCCGGCCACCCTTGGTGAGCACGAAGTCGTTCGAGCTCGTCTCCCGGTAGTCCAGGAAGTAGTCCTTGACCGCCGCCGCGCCGTAGCCCAGGCACAGGATGAACTCGGTGTGACCGAAGTGCGCGTAGTAGCGCATCACGTGCCAGAGCACCGGGCGACTGCCGATGGGCATCATCGGCTTGGGGAGGGACTCCGGACCCGTCCGGATCCGCATGCCGAGCCCGCCGCAGAAGATCACGACCTTCATGGCTGTGTCCCTTCGATGTTCGGGAGGACCTCCAGCTGAGGCAGCGCCACGACGAGCTGCCCGCCCCACGAGCGGACGTCATGGAGCTGATGGGCGATCTCGTCCCTGAGGTTCCAGGGCATGATCAGCACGTAGTCCGGCCGCGCTTCCGCCAGCCTCTCCGGCGGGAAGACCGGGATGTGGGTGCCCGGCAGGAACTTGCCCTGCTTGAACGGATTGCGGTCGACGGCGAACGCGATCTGGTCGGCGCGGACACCGCAGTGGTTGAGCAACGTGTTCCCCTTGCCCGGCGCTCCGTAGGCGACGACGGTCTCCCCACGCCGAGAGCGCTCGACGAGGAACTCCACGAGGTCGTTGCGCACCCGCGCCACCGCCCTGGCGAAACCGGCGTGTCCGCTGAGGGAGTGCAGGCCCGCTGCGGCCTCGGCGGCGAGGACCGAGGCGACGGCGTCGCTGGGCGGCGTCGCTCGTTCGGCCGGCATCGACCAGGTCCGCAGCGACCCGCCGTGCGTCGGCAGTTCCTCGACGTCGACCACGGTCAGGCCCGCCGCGGCCAGGACCCGCTGCGTCGTCAGGAGCGAGAGGTAGGAGTAGTGCTCGTGGTAGATCGTGTCGTACTCGTTGCCCTCGATGAGCCGGAGGAGGTGCGGGATCTCGATCGTGACCATCCCGTCGTCCGCGACCAGTCTCCGCAGGCCCGTGGCGAAGTCGACGATGTCGGGCACGTGGGCGAACACGTTGTTCGCGACGACGAGGTCGGCCGCTCCGTGCCGGGCCGCGACATCGGCACCGGTGGCCTCCCCGAGGAAGGTCACCTCGGTGGGGACCCCCTTCTCGACCGCGGCCTCGGCCACGTTCGCCGCGGGCTCGATGCCGAGCGCGCGGATGCCCCGCTGGACGACGTGCTGCAGGAGGTAGCCGTCGTTGCTGGCGACCTCGACGACGAAGGAGCCGGCGTCCAGCGACAGCCTGTCGACGGCGTCCTCGACGAAGGACTTGGCGTGCGCCACCCACGAGTCGCTGTAGGAGGAGAAGTAGGCGTAGTGGCTGAAGATGTCCTCGGCGTCGATGTAGGCCGGGAGCTGGACGAGCAGGCACCGGGCGCAGACCCGGACGTGCAGGGGGTAGAACACCTCGCCGCTGTCGAGCTGGTCCGCGGTCAGGTAGCTCTCGCACGGCGGTGACATGCCGAGGTCGACGAAGGTGTCGACGAGTTCGGCGCGGCACAGCCGGCACGTCGGTGCGCTCATGATCGTGTCCTCGACGTCTCGGAGGGGTGATGACATGCTCGGCCGGCCCGAGCGGAGGAGTGAGGACCATGCGTTGGAGCACGACCCGCATCCCCGGCGTCCTCGAGTTCACGCCGACGCCGCACGTCGACGACCGGGGCTTCTTCAGCCGGACCTTCGACGCGGACGTCGCGCGGGAGGCCGGGATCGATCCGGACGGGTTCGTCCAGGACAGCATGTCCCGCTCGCGACAGGCGGTGGTCCGGGGACTGCACGTCCGGCTGGGTGAGGGCGAGAGCAAGCTGGTGCGGTGTTCCTCCGGCCGGGTGTTCGACGTGGTCGTCGACCTCCGCCCGGGCTCGCCCACCCACCGTGAGTGGATCTCGGTGGTCCTCGACGGCGACCAGCAGAACTCGGTCTACGTGCCGGCCGGCTGCGCCCACGGTTTCCAGGCGCTCACCGAGCCGGCGGACACGGCGTACCGGATCGACCGGCGTCACGACCCTCATGACGACCTCACCATCGCCCATGACGACCCCGAGCTCGCCGTCCCCTGGCCTCTCCCCGTGAGCGCCATGTCAGAGTCCGACGCCGGTGCGCTGCCACTGGCGCAGTTGTCGGCGGCGCTGGGGTCCATCACTGCCCGAGTGCGGCCCAGCGCGCAGCCGACCGTCTGAGCCCCAGCGGAGGACGCGCTGCCGCGTGCGATGCGCTCCCCACGCCAACTGCTGTTTGATCGGGTGGACGCGGGTGAGCAGTCTCGGCGACAGCTTCAGCAGCACCACGACCGCGGCGACCCGCAGGGTGGCCCGCTGGGCGCGTGCGTCGTGCGCGAACCGGCGAGCAGCGGGGATGTCCCCGCTGAGGAACGCCCACCGGGCGCGGCGCAGGTCCTGGTGGTACCGCAGCCGGCGCACGCGCGCCTGCGCGATCGCGAGATGGCGCGGATCGCAGGACTGCTGGGCGAACGCCTCGAACGTCCGGATCATGGAACTCTCGAAGTCCTCTATCCTCGCGGGGTCCCGGGACAGCGACTGCTCACGCACCCTGCACCGGCCCAGTCTCTCCGGGAGCAGGCGCACGTCGAAGTCTCGGGCGAGCCGCAGCCAGATGAGCACGTCGCTCTCGACGCCGTCCTCGTAACCGCCCACCGCCTGCCACACCTGTTTCCTGATGGCCCCCGTGTAGTACGGCACCCGGCCGGCCAGGACCTGCTCGAGAGTGAGGACGTCTCCGTCCGCGGCCGGCGGGCTGCAGTCGAACGACTGGAGATAGCTGCGACGGGAGGGTTGGGCGTCCCCGTCGAGCACCATGTAGGCATCGCACCCGACCGCGTCCACGGTCGGGTGGCCGTCGAGGAAGTCGAGCAGGGTGGCGGTGAACTCGGGCATGACCCCGTCATCGCTGTCGAGGACGCAGAACCAGTCGCCACGGGCGACGGCGGCCGCGGCCATCACCCCACCCGCGTAGCCCCGGTTCTCCTGCCGCACCAGCCGGACCCGCGGGTCCTCGGCAGCGAAGGACGTGACGATTGACGCGATCTCGTCCGAGTTCCCGTTGTCGACGACGACCAGCTCCCAGGCCGGGCTCGTCTGCGCCAGGACCGAGGAGATGGTGTCGGCCAGGTACGCCTCGGTCCGGTAGGCGGGAGTGAGGAAACTGAGACGCGGGCCCAACCCCGTCGGGCTCACCGTCACCAGCTCAGCCCGAGGTACTGGCCGCCGGCGAGCGTTTCCCGCAGCCGGGGGACGTGGAGGAGGTCGAGCACGATCGTGCCGACGGGGGCGTGCTCGACGGCGGACAGCGTGGCCTCGTCCTTCGCGGCCACCACGAGCACCTCGCCGTGGTCGGCGACGGTCGCGCGGTCCTCGGTGAGGAGTTCTGCCAGGTGCGGCAGCCGTTCGTCGATGTGGGCCTTGTTCGTGCCGGTCAGGCGGGACAGCGCGACGTTCTCGTCGTGGATCAGGACGTCGCAGCCCTTGCCGATGAGCCGTTCCGCCAGTTCCACCATCGGGCTCTCACGCAGGTCGTCGGTCCCCGACTTGAAGGAGAGGCCGAACATCCCGACCTTGCGCTTGCCGAGGGCCAGGACGGTGTCCAGCGCCCGGCGAAGGTGGGCCTCGTTCGACGCCAGGATGTGGGCGAGGACGGGCACCTCGACGTCGTGCCGACGGGCGGTGTGGGTCAGGGCACGGACGTCCTTGGGCAGGCAGGACCCGCCGAACGCGAAGCCGGGTCGCAGGTACGCGGCGCTGAGGTTGAGCTTGGTGTCGGACAGGAAAACGTCCATCACCTCGTGCGACTCCAGTCCCAGCGCGGTGCAGATCGCCCCGATCTCGTTCGCGAAGTCCACCTTGAGGGCGTGGAAGCAGTTGTCCACGTACTTGGCCATCTCTGCGACGCCGAGCGGGACCAGGAACCGCGGTCCGGGGACTCCCTCGTAGAGGCTCATCACCAGCGCGGCGGACCTGTCCTCGGTGTGACCCACCACCGTCTTCGGTGGCTCGAAGAAGTCCCGGACGCTGGTCCCCTCGCGGAGGAACTCGGGGTTGACGCACACCCCGAAGTCCACGCCGACGTGCTTCCCGGACAGCTTCTCCAGCAGCGGGATGAGCACGCCCTCGCACGTCCCCGGGAGCATCGTGCTGCGGTACACGACCGTGTGCCAGCCGTCCTTGACCCGCAGCGCGGCACCGATCTGCGCCGTCACCGCCTCCAGGAACGCGGTGGACAGGCCTCCGCCGGCCAACGACGGAGTGGCGACACAGACCAGGGACACGTCGCTGTCGAGCACGGCGTCCGTGGCGCTGTCGGTGACCGAGAGCAGCCCCGACGCCACCGCCTCGTGGACCAGCTCACCCAGCCCAGCCTCGATGACGGGGGCGATCCCCCGCTGGAGCAGGTCGAGCTTCCGCGGGTCGATGTCAACGCCGACGACCCGGTGCCCTCGGGACGCGAAGCAGGCGGCCGAGATCGCGCCGACGTACCCGAGTCCCAACACGCTGATCGCGGGCAATGCCCGGCTCGCCACCATTCGAGCCACCCCAGTCTCAGCTGCCCCCCGACGCATTGGCGCAGGCTATGGGCGGTTCTCCCGACAGCAAGTCGAGGTTCTCCTGGCGCAGGGCCCGTGTGGCGCGTCGGCACTCATGGCGGTGGTCTGGTGACCCTGGCCAACTCCTGTGCGCACGGTCTGCAGAACACGGAGTCGCGTTGAGCGGTCAGAGAGTCGCGGTCGGCGAACGGTGGTCATGGCTGAGGCAGCCTGGGATCGTCCGACCTGCACCCGCCCGAGGGACGCAGGGCTGAGACGAGTTCAGGCGGAGCCGACCGGGGCTCTTAGACGTCGAACACCGTGCAGATGCGCGTCCTCGCTCACACGGACTCGTGCTCCCGCCCGTTCTTGAGCCTTCCCGCTCGGCCCTGATGGCAAGGCGGGCACGATGTACGTAGCCCTTGCCGGATCAGGCCCAAGCGTTGTGATGGCCCGGTCGGGTTCGAGGCCATCAAGGGCCGCGGCCGGACGTCCTCGCTCAACCGGGTCGGCATGACCGGCGGTCATGCCGATCATGATCGCGAACGCGGACAGACGGTGGTGCACGGGTGCCGAGGTCGTTCCTCACGTCAAGAAGGCTTCAGCCGGCCCTCCTGGCGGACTATGCTCGCCGCCCTACTCGCACATGATGGCGAGCCGACCGGTGGACCTCTGGGCAGAACGGGGATGACTGGTCGATGCTGTCCCGCCAACTCTCTGTCCCGGCACCCGAAGCCCCGGTGGTGAGTCCGGGGTCCGGCGAGTTCCGCTGGGTCTTCACCAGTCGGACGACACGAGGCGGCGTGGCGACGTACCTCCGCAAGGCCGGGTCGACGGACCTGCGGCGACGCTGGGGGATCACAGACGTCACGTCCCACGGCGACGGGTCGAAGCCGCAGAAGGCATCGCCGTTCGTGCGCGGCCCGGCCGGCTTGCCTGGCGGGTTGACGAGGTCGTCCACGTTCGACGTGAGCGCGCTCGCAGACCGACCCGAGGAGGTCTCCTTGTCGGTGTCAGCCTCTGGGCGCGTGGCTCCGCGTGGAGTGTGAGCAGCGCTGGGTCTGTGCGGCACCAGATGAGGCGCGGGCATGTCCGCCGACCGGCAAGGCCGGTTTCCGGGCACGTGGGGGAACGTCACGTCAGTCCGCCCGTCCCCCAGCTCGGAGCGCCCTCTACGGGTCACGCGAGGTCACTACCGCCGCGGACACCTCCAGGTGTGGCAAAGCACGAGGTGGACATCCCCGGGGTGGGGATGGGCCCCGCGGACACCGGAGGTCTGGCTGTCCTCGATTGGTCAGGACCTCGTGCGGAGCAGCAGAACCCGACAGGATGTCGGTCTTCGGTCACGTACCGGCTCGGGACTGAGCATCGGATGAAGGAGACGGACCGGTGTGTGGCATCTGTGGCGTGATCGCGACTGATCGGGCGCTAGCGCCGCCCGACGAGGCAGCCGTCCTGCGGATGAGCTCCGCCATGGTCCACCGGGGGCCGGACGATCACGGCCTGTTCCGCGCGGACGGTGTGATGCTGGCGGCCCGACGGCTGAGCATCATCGACGTCCAGGGAGGCCATCAGCCGTTCAGCGACGACACCGGGCAGGTGACCGCGGTCCAGAACGGCGAGATCTACAACCACGAAGAACTGCGCCGTCAGCTCGAGGGTGTCGGTCATCGGTTCACCAGCCGGTGCGACACGGAGGTGATCCCGCACCTGTACCGGCGCTACGGCTTGGACTTCACGGACAGGCTGCGGGGGATGTTCGCGATCGCGCTGTGGGACGCCGAACGGGATCGGGCAGTGCTCGTCCGCGACCGCATGGGGGTCAAGCCCCTCTACTACGCACGCACCGGAGGACGTCTCGTCTTCGCCTCCGAGCTGAAGTGCATCGTCTCCAGCCGGCTGGCCCCGCTGGACCTGGATTTCGAAGCGATCAGCGCCTACTTGGAGCTCGGTTTCTTCCCCGGGTCCCTGACCCCCTTCGCCGGCGTGTCGAAGCTGCCTGCCGGACGCCGGCTCATCGTGGAGAACAACGACCACCGCGTCGAGCAGTGGTGGGACTACCCGCTTCCCGCGCCCGGGCCTGTGGGCGCAGGGGTCCAGCACTACGCCGAGGGGTTGCTGGAGCAGCTGGACGAAGCGGTCCGGCTCCGGCTGATGAGTGACGTGCCGTTCGGGCTGATGCTGAGCGGGGGCCTTGACTCCAGCCTGGTCCTGGCGTTGATGGCACCGCGGCTCGACAACCCCGTCAAGACCTTCTCCGTGGGCTTCAAGGAGGACGAGCACGGCAACGAACTGCCCGCCGCTCGTCGTGTAGCCCAGATGTTCGGGTGCGAGCACCACGAGGTCGAGCTGTCCATGAGCACCGATGTACCGGACTTCCCTGGCCTGGCCTGGCATCTGGACGAGCCGACGGCCGACCTCTCCGCACTGGGCTTCTACTCCCTGTCCGGTGTCGCCGCACAGGAGGTGAAGATGACCTTGTCAGGGCAGGGGGCCGATGAGCTGCTGGGCGGGTACCGCAAGCACCGCGTGGCAGCGTTCATCGACCGCAGCCTGGTGCTGCCGCGCCTCGGTGGGCTCGTCGGGGACCGTGTGGCGGAGGCCCTGCCCGGCAACTGGGGCCGGATCGTGCAGAGCCTGCGTGCCGGCGACCCCGGCGCCCGGGTGCTCGCCATGAGCGCGCTCCCGGCTTTCGGGCGGGAGTCGCTCACAGGAGGTCTCGGTGCGGTGCCGCCGGGCGCGGCCCGGCGCGCCGTCGAACCGTACGCCCGCAATCTCCCCCCGATGGTGGACGCATTGCCGGCGACGCTGTACCTCGATGCACAACTGGCGCTTGTGGACAGCATGCTGCACTACTTCGACAGCATGTCCATGGCACATTCCCTGGAAGTGCGGGTGCCGTTCCTGGATCACAAGGTGGTCGAGTTCTGCGCCACCATCCCGTCTCGGTACAAGGTCCATGGCTCGGTGACGAAGTACGCCCTGAAAGTGGCTGCCGGGGGGTTGCTGCCTGCGGACGTGATCAACCGGAAGAAGGTCGGCTTCTTCCGGCAGGCCACCGGCGCCTGGTTCCAGTCACAGGTGGCGGGTGTACTCCCCGAGGTCCTCCTGGACCCCGGAGCGCGCTACACCGAGTTCGTGGACCGTTCCGCAGTGGAAGAAGCCCTGCGGTCTGCACATGCGTCCCGTGACGAGTCCGCCCAGCGCGGCCTGATCGCCCTGCTCATGTTGGAGCTATGGCTCTCCCGATGCCTTCCTCGTGCCTTGGCCGCTTGACGGCCGAACGAGACCCAGGACAAACCATCATCCTCACGGGCCACGAGCCCTTCCCCGCCTCTTCAACGTCGTCGGACACGCTCAGCGTGGAGGTCCGCCCCGCGGTGGATCGCGCACCACCGCTCACCGACCTGTCCAGCTCCTCGCCACTCAAGGACGCGGTTCACCGACGTGACGCAGGAGTCGCGCTGAGTCTGGGGGCCACGCAGCCGGGAGGCGGAGCCGGACGGCTGCACGAGCGCGGCAGTCGTAGCGGCGCCCCATGAAGGTGCCGTAACCTCCCCTGCCCGCGATGGCGCTCCTGTTCGTCGACATGTGGAGCGGCTGCAGATGAGACCACGGAAGCTGGCCATGTGGCCGCATTCCCGCCGGCTCCGTGCTTGGGGGGTGCTGGGGCTCCTGGTCACGGTCACCGCCAGCCTCTGGCTCGTCAGCGTCGTCTGGCGGGACCCATCACAGGGACAGGCCATGCGCATGGACGGTGCGAGCGGGTACTCCGATACTCCATGGCCATCGGCCATGCCCAAGACGGGGACGCCCGGGCCGCCGTTCGTCACGTCGGTCAGCCCCGACGGCCGCTACTTCCTCGACCAGAACGGGCAGCCGATCCTGCTCCGGGGCGACGCGCCCTGGTCGCTGTTCACCGACCTCTCCCCGGCCCAGGCCCAGCTCTACTTCTCCACACGGCAGCACCAGGGATTCAACACGGCGATCGTCTCCCTGCTCGGGAACCCGGCGAACGGCGGTCCCGCCGAGGACGGCAGCACTTACGACGGGATCGCACCGTTCGTGGACGGGGACGTACTGCGCTGGAACGAGCCCTACTGGGACCGGGTGACCTCCTACCTACGGATGGCAGCCGACCACGGCATCACCGTGTTGCTCTACCCCGTCGACGGCTGGACCGTGGGGCAGGCGTTCACCCCCGCCTCCATCGACCAGTGCCGCAGCTACGGCCGCCGGGTGGCGGAACGGTTCGCGGACCTGCCCAACCTCATGTGGATGACCGGCGGCGACTACGTACCGGCCACGGACGACCTCGCCGCGGGCAGCGACGTCGACCGGTGCTGGGACGCCATGATGCGTGGCGTACGGGAGGCCGGCGACGGCCGGCCCTTCTCCATCCAGCTGAACTTCGACGAGTCGATCTCGAGCGACAACCCGTACTGGGCCCGGCGGATCGACTGGGACTTCGTCTACACGTACCACCCCACCTACGCCGCGGTCCTGGACGCGTACGGGCGCACCCCGACGAGGCCAACCGTGCTCGGCGAGGCCAACTACGAGGGCGAGAACAACCAGTCGGACACACCGCCCACCACCGACGAGACGCTGCGCCGCCAGGTGCTCTGGAGCCTGACCTCCGGTGCCGCCGGCGAGTTCATGGGCACCCACGACTGGGATTTCCACGCCGGCTGGCAGACGCGGCTGTCGAGCCCGGCCATCACCCAGATCGCCCGCCTGCGCGACCTGTTCTCCGGTCTGCGGTGGTGGCAGCTCGTGCCCGACACCACGGGGAGGCTGGTGACGGCGGGCCGCGGCACGCGGCTGGTGGAGGATGCCCCGGTCGACGTGCTGGACGACGACTACGTGACGGCCGCGTGCACGCCGGACGGCCACCAGGCCGTCGTGTACGTACCCACAGCGCGCACCATCATCATCGACACCGGCGCACTGGCCGCCGGCACCTCGGCCGTCTGGATCGACCCGACGTCCGGCCGGAGGATCGGAGCACGGGTGTCGAGCACATTCACCACGCCGGGCCGCAACGACGGCGGCGACGGGGACTGGCTCCTCCTTCTCACCGCGTGACGAGCGGGTGTCGGCGTGGGCCTCTGAGGTGCACCACAGGGCGTGCGCGGCGGCCCTCGTGCGCCGAGCGCGCGAAGGTCGCCGACCGCATCCCTAGTGCGCCTTGATCGCGATGACGCCTCCGCCCGGGGAGACGAGCTTGCGCACGACGCTCTTCGACCGCAGGTTGCGGGGCAGCCGCTCGAGCAGCCACTCGAGGGCTCTGAACGGCGCGGCGGGCACCGTCAGCCGGAGGTTGCGGCGCCGGGCCACGACCCGGACACGCGCGAATCCGGCCATCCGGAAGAGCTGGTCGAGATCGGTGGTCGTGTACTCGCGCAGGTGGAAGCCTGTGGCGTCGTCGTCGAAAAAGGCGGAGATGTCACCCGGTCCGATCAGCCGGTTCGGGGTCAGGCAGATGTACACGCCGCCCGGGGCCAGCGCCCTGAATATCCCGCGTACTTGTTCCTCGGCGTCGTCGGGGTGCAGGTGCTCCATCAGCTGGTCGCTGAAGGCGACGTCGACAGACTCCGGCGGGACCGGCACCGTGCAGCCGTCCGTGATCAGGAGCTCGAAGTTCGACGGCCGGGTCAGCGCCGCTGCGATCGTCTCGGACACCTCGATCGCGTAGACGTGCCCGGCGTCGCGGGCGATCTCGAACGAGAGCTCGCAGTCACCTGCGCCGATCTCCATGAACGTGCCCCCCGTGCAGAGGTGGTCCCTGACGAGCGCCGCCAGACGAGCCACCTCCGTGCGACGCTGCACGGGATCGCGTTTGCCCATGTTCTGCGGGTGGTCCGGCAGCCGGGTGAAGAGCTCCTCGTAGACGTCCGTGTAGAGCGTGCGCCGCTCGTCTCGCGTCGAGGTGCGCAACCGGTCCGCGAGCTCGCGCTCGAGCTCGTAGTGCGCCCTCAGGCGCTCGTCGGTTCGCCCGAACGGGTCGAGGGCGCTGCGGTTGGGCACTGCTCGCATGGTCGGCGAAGGTAGCCCTACACCTCGTCCCGCACCAGAACTCATGCCGCCCCGGCTCGTGCCGTCTCGCCGTGCTCCGACCACGCGCCTGCGCGCTCAACGAGCGACTCGGCGGTGGTCGGGGCAGAGCAGTTCATCGAGGACCCGGTCAGCCGCCTGCGGCGGGCCCGCCCTCCCACATCCCGGCAAGCCGGTCTCCGGACCCGTAGGTCACCGCTCCCGGACTCGACCGATCGATGATGGCTGCCCTGCATTCCCTCCCGGAGCGCCACCCGACGGTCAGGAGGCTTCCCTCCCGGAGCAGTGTCAGATCGGCGACGGCGTCTCCCGGCGAGCCGAGCAGTGTGGCCATCACCAGCGTGGTCGCCCCGCGCGTCCTCGCACCGACGAGCCAGGACGGCACGCGGCTCTCGAGCCGGTCCGACCACCATCCGAGGGAGGTCTCCTCGTCCCCGCGGACCTGGTCGAGGGTCGCGCCGGGCAGAGCGTCGGTCAGGATCTGCAGCACCGCAGCGCCGTTCCGGGTGACCAGATGTCCCTGGGGCACCCGCTCGACGTCGAGATCCGGGTGCAAGGGCCAGGAGGTGCGCATCGCATGGACGCCGGCCCCGCTGATCTCGTCGACGACCAGGATCACCGGATCCCCGGGCGGGGCGGACAGCCACCGGCGGTGCGTCACGGGGTCGGCGAGCCGCCGGTACCCGTCGTGCTCCGCGTCGACGATCCCCCTGTCGACGTCGACGAACCTGACGTGGACCCGGGCGTGCCGGGTCCAGAGGAACGGTCCCCCGGAGACCGACGAGCTCTGGTCGTCCACCGTCACCGTGGGGTGAGCGCGCGTGCTGCGGTGAACCACCCGCCACTCCGGGTGCCCGTAGTAGCTCGCCGTCCCCGGCTGCCCGACCACCTCAGAACCGTCCAGGCTGACGGTGATCGCCAGCGCGTCGGCGTGCCCATGCGCCGCGATGGCGAGGTACCCCAGCGGGCCGACGTCCATGGTGACCCGGCGGCCGGCCGAGCGGAGCACGACGAGGCCGCCGTGGGGCGCGACGAAGCTCTCCCGCTGGGCAGCCGGAGCACTGAGGGCCGTCTCCGCCGTCCCCCGGACGGTGCGGACCCAGCACGCCGCCAGGGTCTCGGTGCCCGCCGCGCGGGCTTGCGGGTTGCCGGTGAAGGCGGCGACCAGACCCAAGTGGTCCCGGACCGTGCGCCGGGATTCGGGCCCCAGCCGCAGGGCGAAGCCCTGGTCGTCGTCGCCGTACCGGGGAGCGGGGTCGGCGGTCCCCACGACGGCCGCCAGGTAGTCCGCGCCGCGGTCTGCGGCCGCAGTCAGCGCGGTCGGCACGAAGTGCCCTCTCTCCGCGAGCAGCGCGGCCACGACCAGCAGCATCTCGGTGGTGAACAGCTGGTAACCCACGGCCTGCTCGGCGCCGGCGCCGTCGGGCAGGATCTGCCGGGCCGCCTCGGCCGCCAGGCCGTCGATCGCCCACCGCTCCCACCGGGGCGACGGGGCGAGCTCCGGGAACATGATTGCCACCGTGGCCAGACCGCCGAGCTCGCCGACGAGGTGGTTGTTCGCCGAGCTGTAGCGCGAGCGGTCCTTCCAGCAGAGCTCCGCACTGCCCGCGAGCATGCGGACGACCCGCTCGAAGCGGGCGGGGGTGAGACCGGCGAAGTCCCGCAGCCCCTGCAGTGCGACGGCCACCGACACGGCGCGCAACCCGCCCTCGAACGCGCCGCGCCAGGCGATCCCCCGGCCGATGGGGTTCTGGTCCAGCCACGAGTCCAGGTGCGCGAGTGCTAGTTCGGCGTACCCGTCGTCGTCCGTGAACAGCCATGCCTGGGCGAGCCAGGGCAGGTGCTGCAGCCGGTTGAGCTCCCAGATCCACTTCGGGTCCGCCTTCACGGTCCGGTGATCGATGTGCGCCGCGCCGACGAGGGGCCACCGCACGTTGCGCACGGCGTCGCGATTCCAGTCGACCGGCGACCCGAGCCTCGCCTCGGGGTAGCCGAAGTAGGTGACGATGCCGGCGCAGATCCGGTCCGCCGCCTCTATCAGCGCGGCCACCTGGTCGGGGTGGTGCGAGGCGATCTCCCGGGCGCGGAGGCGGTCGAGCAGCACGGGGCGGCCGGCGCCGTCCTGGAAATCGCGCAGGAGGTGCTCCCAGCCGCCGTTCGCCGAGCGGAGCAGCCGTGCGTCCGGCGCCAGCGCCAGCGAAGGCCGGGGAACGTGCTGCTCCGCCAAGCGCGCAGCACGCCAGACCACCTCCCCCGCCGTCATCGACCGCAGCCGGCGCGCGTACCAGCGCAGCCGCTCCTTCTGCGCCGCCGTAGCACCGTCCACTGCGTTCCGCTCCTCGCCCCACCAGCCCGACCGACGGGAGCAAAGCACGCAGACCGCGCAGTAGCTACGCACTCTCGGATCGACGTGCGAATTTCCGGATTGCAACGCCGAAGCCCGTGCCACACTCCGCCGGTGGCCCCGTCCCTGAAGCTGCCGAGCCTCCAGCGCGCCGAGGGCACCGTCACCGCCGTGGATCGGCAGGACCTCCGCTCGGTCACGGTCATGGACGACCTGGTCGGGCTTCGTGAGGTGCACGAGCAGGCCGAAGGACCGAGGCCAGGTACTCCAGCCCGGGCCAGACCCGTCACCTGCCACGTGCTGGACCACGTCCCCCGTGATGGCAGCGGCGAACCCGAGCCGCTCATCGGCCTGGCCCAGGAGAGGACGACGCCGTGACGAACCCCGCCGTGCTGCAGCCGCCCGGTGACGCACCGCGGATCCTCGTCGAGAACGGCGATCACTGGCTGCTGAACATGGGCGATCTCGCCATGCTCGACACCACCATCCGGCGGCTGCGCGAACGATGGCCGCAGGCCCGCATCGGCGTGCTCACCGACACCCCGGGGCTGCTGCGAGCGTACTTCCCGGGAGTCGACCCGATCGTGCCGTGGGGCACGTCCGCCTGGTCCCCCGCCGGACGCCTGGCCCGGCTGCTCGAGGTGCTGGGACCAAGGATCGTGGGCCCGTATGCCATCGGCCGGATCACGGTGGGTGCATGGACGCGGCGGCAGGCACGCAGTGCGCGGGGGATGGCCAGACGCCTCCTGCGCTCGGCCGCGGCCCTGCCTGGGCGGGGTTCGGCCGGACCTGCCACCGAGGCGCACGACCAGCCCGCCGCGGCTGGCTCGCTGACGCGAGACGCGACATCCAACAGGGCGGCGGCCGTCGCCTCGTCGTCACTGGTCGTGGCGCTGGGCGGCGGTTACATCACGGATGCCGACCCCGCGCAGACCAACCGCGTGTTCACCCTGCTGGAGCACGCGTCCAGCAGCGGGACACCGACCGCCATGCTCGGCCAGGGGCTCGGCCCGCTCGGCGACCCGGACCTCGTGTCGCGAGCGGCGGAGGTGCTGCCGCGGGTCGACGTCATCGCGCTGAGGGAAGGTCGGCGCGGCCCAGCACTGCTGGAGCAGGCGGGAGTTCCGCGGAACCGGTTCGTCGTCACCGGCGACGACGCCATCGAATTGGGCTTCTCTCGGCGCTCGCAGGAACTCGGGCACGATCTCGGGGTGTGCCTGCGCGTCGCGGGCTATTCCCCGGTCAGCAGCGCTGCCAGGCAGGCCCTCGCCACAGGCCTGCCGTCCGTGGCGGAGGAGCTCGGCGCCCGCCTCACCCCGGTGATCATCAGCGAGGTCCGGTCGGAGGACCGCCGGTCGACGCTGCCCCTGATCAGGAGTTCCGGACGAGCGCGCAAGCCCCTCGGCCGGTTCGCTCGTCCTCAGGACGTCGCCGCGCAGGTGGGCCGCTGCCGGGTCATGGTCACGGGCGCCTACCACGCGGCCGTGTTCGCCCTCTCCCAGGGAGTTCAGGTGGTCGCGCTCACGTCATCGGCCTACTACGACGACAAGTTCCTCGGCCTGCTCGGGATGTTCGGCACCGGCCTGGAGCTGGTTCGGCTGGACGCCGACGGCCTCGAAGAGCGGCTCCCCGCAGCGGTCCGCTCGGCCTGGGCACGGGCGCCGGAGGAGAGGTCGGCACTGCTGGTGAGCGCGGCCGAGCA
The DNA here is from genome assembly GCA_000620205.1 of Geodermatophilaceae bacterium URHA0031. Lineage (GTDB taxonomy): Bacteria > Actinomycetota > Actinomycetes > Mycobacteriales > Geodermatophilaceae > Modestobacter. The sequence goes on from JHVP01000008.1 coordinate 235,397, forward strand.
GATCGCGGCCGGCCGCACGACCTTCGAGCGAATCTGTGGCCTCGTCTGAACCGGCGCCGTCCGGTCCGCAGGCAGAGCAGCTCGGCCGGGGGCCGGGAGCCGCGGCAACCGACGAGCTCGCCGTCCCGTCGCTGCGAGAGCCCCCCGCTGCCGCGCGACCGGTCGGTTCGCTGCGGTCCCGCATCGGCAGGGTGGCCGCCGCCTCGGCGGCGGGGCTCGTCGTCGGAGAGCTCATCACGCTCGTCCAGACCGTCGCGCTGGCCCGGCTGCTCTCGCCGGCTGAGGTGGGGCTCTACGTGGCGGGCGGCGTCCTGACCGCATTCATCGGCGACTTCACCGAGGGGGGTCTGCGGTCCGGGCTGGTCCACCGGGACCACGACCTCGAGGACGCGACCGCCACGACGTTCTGGGTCACCCTGGGGACAGGTGCCCTGATGACGCTGCTCGCCCTGGCCGCGGCGCCGGTGATCGGGCACGTGTTCGGCGACCGCACCGCCGGTCTGGTCGCCGCCGCCTTGTCCGGTGGAGTGCTGTTGAACGCACTCACCAACGTCCCGGAGGCGCTTCTGCAGCGGGACTTCAGCGTGCGACGGCGCCTCATAGTGGGCCCCGCGGTGGCGGCGGCGTTCGCGAGCGTCGCCGTCGGCGGCGCCGCGCTGGGCCTCGGTGTCTGGAGCATGGTGCTGGGCAACTACGCGTCGTCGCTCGTGTGGGTGCTCAGCCTCTGGTGGCTCTGCGACTGGCGGCCGTGGAGAGGACGCCCGTCGTACAGGTTGTGGCGCGAGTTGGCTGGCTACGGCTTCCCGCTCGTGCTCGGCATGCTCGCCGACCGGGGCCAGAAGGCGGTCCAGGCGGTGGTCACCGGCTCTTCGCTGGGCGCCGGGGGCCTAGGCCTGCAGCGGTACGGCGAGCGCATCGCCCGCATCCCGGTGATGGGGCTCGTCCAGGTCAGCTCCATCTCCTTGTTCCCCGCCTTCTCGCGCATCTCCCGGGACCGCCGGCGGTTCCAGACGAGCTACCTGCACGCCCTCCGGCTCTCCGTCGTGGGCGCTGCGGCAGTGTCGGCCATGGTCGTGGCCGTGGGTGTCCCGCTCGTGGTCCTCGTGCTGGGCGAGGAGTGGCGCGGAGCCGGGTACGCCCTGGTCGCCATGGCCGGCCTTGCCCTGGGCAAGTCGGCGATGACCGTCGGGGAGGAGGCGATCAAGGGCGCCGGCCGCACGCGGCTGATCAACTGGTGCACGCTGACGGAGACGACCCTGAGCGTGGTGCTGCTCCTCGTGCTCATCCGCCCCCTCGGCCTGGTGGGCGTGGGCCTGTCGATCTCGCTGACGGCGATGGTCCTCGGGGTCGTCGTCTCGGTCTTCGCTGGGCCCGTCGTCGGCGTCTCGGCGCGCCAGACGCTCTCCGCGACGGTGCCGACCATCGGCAGCGCCCTACTGGGATGCGCGGTGGCCGCTCCCCTGGAGCACCTGGTCCTCCACTCCGACCAACAGGGTCTGTGGGGGCTGGGGCTCATCGCGCTGGACTGCCTGGTCTTCCTCCTCGTGTACGGGGCCGCCCTCCGCGTCCTCGCCCCGGCCACCTTCGCGAACGTGGCTTCGCTGGTGGCCGGCCTGTGGCGGCGGTTCGTCCCCGCCCGGAAACACGGCCGGCACGCCGCACCCTGACGACCGCCCGCCCGGCGGGCTCGCTACGGGCGGAGCTCGGACATCCGCTCGTAGAAGTCGATCAGCGCCTTGCGGGAGTTGTCCCACGACAGCTCGATCTCGATGCGCTCCCGCCCCTTCTGGCCCATCTCCGCTCGCCGCTGGTCGTCACGCAGCAACTCGTCGATGCGCGCGGCGAACTCGCCCTCGTCGTTGGCGGGTGCGTAGACGGCGGAGTCCCCGGCGGACACTCGCGCCTCCGCGAGGTCGAAGGACACCATCGGGCGGCCCATCGCCATGTACTCCAGCACCTTGTTCATCGTGGAGACGTCGTTGAGGGGGTTCTTGGGATCGGGCGAGAGGCAGACGTCAGCGGTGGACAGGCAGCGCTGCACGAACTCGTCGGGCACGCGGCCGGGGAACTCCACCACGTCGTCGAGCCCGAGTTCCTTGCTCAACGCCATCATGTCGTCCCGCACGTCGCCGGAGCCCATGAAGATGCAGTGCACGTCGTCCCGCCCGCGGTCGTCCCGCAGCGACCGCAGCGCGCGCAGGGCGTAGTCCACGCCGTCCTGTGGGCCCATGACGCCGAGGTAGGCCAGCAGGAAGCGCTTGCCGCGACGCAGCTCCGGGTCCGGCGACCGCTGCACGAACCGCGACAGGTCCGGCCCGCTGCGGACGACAACAACCTTCTCGGGGTCCACGCCCCCGCGCCCTGTGGCCACGGCCCGGTAGCTCTCGTTCGTGGCGATGACCCCGTCCGCGCACGCGAAGGTCAGCCGCTCCAGCAGCCGGGTGACCCAGTACAGCGCCCGCCCTCCACCGGGGAACCGGGACAGGAAGAGCTCCGGGACCAGGTCGTGGTGGTCGAAGACGAACCGGGCACCGCGCGGCCGCAGCAGAAGGGCGACCAGGAAGAGGAGATCGGGCGGGTTGCACGCGTGCACGACGTCGACCGGGTGGGAACGCTGCACCCGCAGCGCCAGCCGGGTGGTGTGGAACATCGCCGCGGCGTACTCGCGCAGGAACCCCAGCGGACCGCCTCGGGCGGGCTCCAGGGGGTAGCGGAGGACGTGGACCCCCTCCAGCGTGACGTCGGCTTCGGCCGCGTGGGTCCCCATGGGGCAGATCACCGTCACCGCATAGCCGGCCTCGACCAGCGCGCGGCTCTCCTGCCACACCCGCCGGTCGAACGGGACGGGCAAGTTCTCCACCAGGAACAGCACGTGCCTGCTCATCGGCTCCCCACCAGGTCCACGAGCAACGCTTCGTACCCGCGTGCCGTTTGCTCGAGCCGGAATCGGTCTTCGACCCGGGCACGGGCGGCCCTGCCGAGCCGCCTGCGCAGCAGGGAGTCGTCGCTCAGCCGGAGCAGTCGGTCGGCCAGCGCCTCGGCGTCCCCGACCGGCACGAGGTATCCGTGCTCCCCGTCGACGATCATGTCGCGCAATGCCCCGCAGTCGGTGGCGACGATGGGGATCCCCGCGGCCATCGCCTCGATGACCGCCATCGGCACGCCCTCGTGCACCGACGACAGGCACGAGACGTCGAAGGCGGGCAGCACGGCGGGCACGTCGCGCAGGACGCCGGTGAACAGCACACCATCTCCCAGCCCGAGCTCCGCCGCCAGCGCCCGCAGCTCCTGCTCACGCGCTCCGCCGCCGATCACCACCAACCGTGCGCCGGGCTTCTGCTGCCGCAGGATCTCGAACGCCTCGAGCAGGACCTGGTGAGCTTTCTGGGCGCTGAGCCGGGCCACGATCCCGGCCACGAAGACGTCGTCGGGGAGGCCGAGCCGCGCTCTCGCCGCGGCTCTGGCCGCCGCGTCGGGCAGCGGGGCGACCTCGACCCCGTTGGGGATCACGACCTCCCGCGTGCGGCTCCACGGTCGACGGCCGACCCCTTCCTCCCGGTGCAGGTACTCCCCTTGGCTGGGCGCGAGCAGCACCAACGCGTCGGTCTCCCGCAATGTCGAGACGGCCCAGCGCGGCAGGACCCGCCCGCCGACGTTCGTCAGGTCCATGTCGTGCGCCGCGACGAGGGTCACCGGCACGCGCGCCAAGCGGGCGGCCAGCCGGCCCAGGACCAGTGACGCGCGGTGGTGGTGGGTCACCAGGACGGCGTCCACGCGCCGCCGACGTAGCGTCCGGACCAGGCGGGGCACAGTCCGCAGGTCGAACTTGCCGCTGCGTCCCAGCACGTCCACCTCGACTCCCGCGGACCGGTACTCCTCGGCGAGCGGCCCGGGGGTGCGGAGGCTCACGAGGCACGGCTCCACCACGGCAGGGTCGAACGCACGGAAGACGTCGCGCATGAGCACCTCGACGCCGCCGATGGCGGTCTCGTCCATGACCAGCGCCAACCGGACAGGTCTCCGGACGGCACGGGACGGACCGCCGACCTCCAGCAGCCGCTGCTGCGCCTCCTGCACACTCACCTCGAGGGTGAACTCCTCTTCGACGCGCCCGCGCGCCGCGGCGCCGAAGGCGAGACGGTCCTGTTCCGAACCCAGCAACGCGATGAGCCCGTCCGCCAGGGCCGATGGATCGCGGGGCGGCACCAGGTAGCCGGTGACGCCGTCCTGGAGCATCTCCGGGACGCCCCCGACCGCGGTGCACACGGCGGGCCGCGAGGAAGCCATCGCCTCGAGCAGCGCCATCGGGAAGCACTCGATCGTGAAGGAGCTCAGCACGAACACGTCCATCGCAGCGAGCACGGCCCTCACGTCGCTGCGTGCGCCCGCGAAGACCACCCGGTCGGCGATACCGAGAGTGCGCGCCGACTCCTCCAGCGCCGGTCGACCTGGCCCGTCACCCACGACGAGGAATCGCGCCCGGGCGTCGGCCGCCGCGACCAGCGCAGCCGCCTGCAGGAAGGTCTCGTGGTCCTTCTCCGGCCGCAGCGCGGCCACGATGCCCACCACGAGGTCGTTGTCGCGCAGTCCCAGGCGCGTGCGGGTCAACGGGTCCCCTGCGGCGTCGAAGAGCGCCGGATCGACCCCGTTGTGGATGATCCGCACCTTGTGGCGCGGGAGGCGGAGGTCGTCCACCAGGTACGGGACCTGCGCGTGCGCGACTCCGAAGTAGGCATCGGTGACCCGGTCGAGCATGAGGTCTCCCAACCGCCTGGCTCGGCCTCGGGGCTCGAGGTCGCCGCAGTTGTGCACCCAGACGACGACGTGTGGAACCCGCGCCAGGACTGCGGCCACCCGGCCGAGGCCTTCCGCGTTGTACCCGCGGAGGACGACCACGTCCGGCACGGTCCTCCGCAGGGTGCGCACGAGGTCCCAGAGACACTGCAGTGCCTCCCGCTTGGTGCGGTGGAGGGCGACCCCCGGGACCCCGTGCTCAGCGAGGGAGGGAAAGAGCTCCCCTTCCTGGCCGAGGCAGATGACCGAAGGGTCGAACTGCGACCGGTCGAGCCGGCTCACCAAGGTGGTGACGTGCCGCTCGGCCCCGCCGAAGCGGAGGTCGGGGACGATGAAGGCGACCCGGAGCCGGCGCGGAGCGGTCATCTCGTGAGGTCCGCGTAGAGGGCGTCGAGCTGCCGCCAGGTCACGTCCACGTCGAACTCATCCCGCACCCGAGCCCACGCGCAGGCGCCGAGTCGCGCGCGCCGCTCGGAATCGTCGACGATGGTGCGCAGGGCCGCGACGAGGGCGTCCCTGTCGTCCGGCGGGATCAGGACGCCGCTCACCCCGTCGTCAACGAGATCCGGGATGCCCCCGACGTCACTGGCGACCACGCAGAGGCCGTGCGCCATCGCCTCCAGCACCGCCATCGGCTGGCCCTCGAAGCGAGAGGGGAGCACGAGGACGTGCGAGGTCTCCAGCAGCTCCTCGACCTGAGCGGGCGCCACCCAACCCGGCACCCGGACCTCGTGGCCGATGCCGAGAGCGGCCACCTGGACTCGGGCCCGGGACACGTCCCCGCCCCCGGCCAGCACGAGATCCGTACCGGGTGGCTGCGGCCCGTCGGAGAGGCTGCGCCACGCGTCGAGCAGCAGGAAGGAGCCCTTGTTGTCCTCGATCTCGCCCAGGAAGAGCACGTGCACGGGCTCTCCGGGGCCGGCCTGGTGAACCGGCGAACGCGGCGCGACGGCATTGGGGACGACAGCGATCCGGGCGTCGGGCGCGATCTGCCGCAGCCGGCCCTCCCACGTCTTGCCCAGCGCGATCACCAGATCCGCGGACTCCAGGGTGGCGCGGACGTAGCGCTGCAGCAGACGCGGCAGACGGCGGTGGAACTCGCTGAACTCGGAGCCGTGGACGTGGACCACGATCGGCACCCGGGCACACCACGCGGCCCAGGCGAGGAGGGACTTCCGGGCGAAGCTCCCGTAGGAGGAGGTGTGCAGGTGGACCACGGCCGGTCGCCGCAGCACCAGCTCCCGCAAGAAGGCCACGGCGCCGACGAGGAAGGCGATGACACGGTTCAGCACGGAGCCGTTGCGATGGGTGGCGATGTGGCGGATCTGCCAGGTGTCCCAGAGCGGGGTCCGCTGCATGGTCCGGACGTAGGTGGCTATCCCCCCGCGCGATTCCATGCTGGTCGACACCCAGAGCACACCCTGCCGCCTCATGTCAGGACCACCTCCTGGGTCGGGCGCCACGCCACCTCGGGCGCCCGAGCGCTCGCTCCTGACTGGGGCGCCGGTGTCCCCCGGGCTTGCGCTTGCTGCCAACCGATCGTCGCGCCGGCGAGGAGCATCACGACGATGTTGGGGAAGTCGAAGTACCGGAGGTCCACCGTCAGCCCGACGATCGACTGCGCGATGAGGCACAGGATGGCGGTCAGCCCCAGGGCGCGGCCGTACATGTCGCCGATCGGGAGACGCCGCGCCGCACGCCCGAGCCGCCGGTAGATCAGAACGAGGATCACCAACCAGAGGGCCAGTCCCAGGGAGCCGAGCTCCACGAGAACGCCCAGGCTGTCGAAGTGCGAGACGATGCCGAACCCCCGTTCCCACGGGACCGCCGGTGACCACTGCTGGTGGTGGTAGGTGTTGACGGCGGCGAACCGGCCGATGCCCCAGCCGGTGAACGGCTCACGCGGAAAGGCCCAGAAGGACGTCGCGGCGGTGTTCAGCCGGTCCTGGATCTCACTCGGCGAGCCCACGCCGCCGGCTTCGCGGTCAGCGCTGGTGAACGTGGACCACCCCGCGACCACCGCCACCACCATGCTGATCAGGGTGAGCACGAAGCCGGTGCGGAACCCCTTGGCGACCACCGAGCTGATCACTACTACCGTCGCGAAGGACAGCCACACCACGCGGGTGTGCGTCAGGTACACCGCGTAGAGGCTTGCCAGGGCGATCACCCCGGCAAGCGCTCGCAGGGCGGGCCGCTCCCGGTCGTGGAAGGCGATGAGCATCGCGATGAGGAAGCCGACGGTGAGGACCAGGCCGTTGACCACGGGTTGGTTGAACACCCCCACGGCCCGCTCGGGCCAGTTGGGGTCGTCCACGATGTACCGGGGCCACACCAGTTGCGGCGCGGCGAACTGGAAGATGCTCACCGCCGCCGAGTAGGCGGTCGCGGCGAGGATGCTCCACAACAGGACCCGTAGAGCCCGCTCGGTGATGAACAGCCGGCGACCCAGCAGGAACATCGACAATGGCATGACGGTGCCGATGAGCACGAAGCGCACCACGGAGAAGGGCTCCGGGTCCAGCGGCGCGCCTGCCGGGTAGGCGTGCGCGGTGACCATCGACAGCACGTTCCACGCGATGTAAGAACCGATCGCGCACGCGATCGGGTCCAATCGGATCATGCCGGGGCGACGCTGCCACGGCCTCCCCCACAGCCAGGTGGAGACGATCACCCCGGCGAAGGCCGGGAGGAACGGGTCCACCGGGAACGTGCCGGTCGGGATGGCCAGCCGGAAGAGGGTGGTGCCGAGCAGGTAGACGCAGGCCACCACGGGGTCGTGCAGGCCGAGCACCACCGCCACCAAGCCGACGGCGACGAGGAACAGCAGGGGACCCACTTGGCCGGGAACGAGCACGGCAAGGCCGAGCGTCGCTATCGCGGCGCCCCCGAGAATCCCTGCCGCCACGGCCGTCTCGGGCCATGCTGCCCGCGCGCGCGGCAGCGCTGCACGGTGAGCGCTGCTCACCCGCAACGACCCGTTCGACGCGACGCCGTTCATTCCCCGCCCGGTCGGGTGCCCTGGGTCGCAACCGCCGACGGCGTGCCGTTGACCGGAGGACGACCGTCGTGCCCTGCCAGTTCCGCGTGCGCTGGGCGGTGGCGGTTGGCCGCCGGGCCCACGCTCGGGGTCGACGGGATCTCGGAGCCTCCAGCCGCCTGCTCCTCCGGCACCGAGATCACGACGGCTCCGAGGAGACGCGCGCCCATCTGCCGGAGGACAGCGACCGCCTCCCGGGCCAGCGGGACGCGGGTGACCTTGGTGTCGATGACGAGGACGGTCTGGTCAGCGCCCTGACACACGGCCTGGGCGGCCGGGGACTGCGCGACCGCAGGCGCCTCGATGACGACGTACTGCCCGGCGAGGGTCTCGTGCTCGAGGAATTCGCTCACCCTGCTGATCGACACGACAGGGGCGTCGTCGTCCGACACCGGGACGAGCTGGAGGAGGGACAGCCCCCGGAGACGGCCGGACCGCACCTGGGGCGCAGCTGGCCGGGCGCCGTCGAGGATCCCCGCCGCGCCGGCCTGCACCAGGATGGTCGGGTATCCCTGCCGGGCCCACTCGTGCGCCAACTCCCGGGCCACGGTCGCCGATGCTCTCCCACCCTCCGGCTGTGTCACCGCCACCACGCCCGGACCGGCGAGCCGGGATCTGACGATGTTGGCCAGCTGGCCGAGCCGCTTGTCCTGCGCAGTTCTCGCCGCCCTGCCCCGCCGCCTGGGCAGCTCCACCAGGGTGTTGACGCCGAGCTTGTCGGCGACGTCCCGCCGAGTGCGCAGCTGCGGGGACAAGATCCCCACGACCAGCGCTGCCAGGACCCCGATCACCAGTCCACCGATGACGGCGAGCAGGAGGTTGGTGAACAAGGACGGGGCCTGCACCGTCACGCCACCCTGCGCCTGCAGGTCCTGCAGCACGTCGACCTGATCCGCCTTGACCTGTTCCATCTGGTTCTGCAGGTTGACGACGACCGCCTGGGCGTCCGGGCTGGAGGAGGCGAGGGCGGTGTCCAGCTGGTCCTGCAGGGCGACCAGCCGCTGCGCGGTGTTCTGGGTGTGGACCGCGTTGATGTCGTCCTTGAAGGCGTTGGCAGTTGCCACGGCGGCTGTCTGGGCGGTGACGGGATCGTCCGCCGTAGCCGTGATGACCATGATGGGGCTGGCTGCCGCGGACTCGGCCGACAGCGAGACGTCGCCGGACACCTTCGCGGCATCCAGCAGCTGCCCTTGGTAAGACGCGTCGTTGAAGTACGAGATGTACCCCGCGACGAGCACGGCGTCCTGCTCCGGCGACCTGTCGTTGGACGAGACGATCAGAGATGTCCGGCCGACGTACTCGGTGGGCGCCTGGTGCGTGGAGTAGACGGCCCCGAGCGCGGCTATCCAGACGACTGCCAGCACGAGCAACCAGTAGCGGCGTACTCGCGCCCAGAAGGCTCCCAGGGTGGAGCCGTCATCGGCACGCCCGTCGTCCTGGTGGGCGTCCTCGGCTGCGCGATGAGTCACTGCCACTCCTCGGTCGGCGCCCCCGCGCAGTCCGCTGCCGGTACTCCGCTGATCCCCGACGATTCAGTCCCGCTCGGTCGCCCCTGCAGCCGCGGTCAGGTCGCGGCCGCCCGTAGCATAGGGACGGGATGGGCTGTTGTGACCGGTCGCGTTCCTCCCCTGCGCCGGTACTTCTGAGCCACGGCGGGGCTGTGCCGACGGGCAGGTGACGGGCGGGGACGTCAGCGGGCGACCCGCGAGGGCAGTCCGGTGGCGTGGAACGTCCCCCACGGGGCCACCCCGTCGTCGTACGCCGAGTCAGGCTGCTGGTTGACGTAGGCGTAGCAGCTCGAGCTCACGTACTCCACCGTGCCCGCGGGAGAGTCGGTCAGCGCGATGTTGAACGCCTTGCCCTGGGTGACCTGCGACTGCGCGGCCCACTGCGACGAGCAACCGTACGGGCCGAAGAACCGGATCTGGCCGTCGTGGTTCGCGACGAAGCCGCCGTCGGCCAGGGCGTTGCCGGACTTCGCGGTGTTGGGGTAGCCGCCGCCGTCGTTGGCCGTCCACGTGCCGTTGACGACGAACACGAGGCCGTGCTCGTCGGCCACGGACCGCAGCGTCTGCGTCAACGCGATCGCGCCCTGCCGGTACGCCTCCTTGTCCGGGAAACCCGCCCAGTCGATTCCGGGGAACCACGACCGGGAGCCCAGGTCGTCGGCGAACCAGCCGGCCATGTGCGGGTTCTCCGCGACCATCGCCTCCAGCACGCAACGGAACTTGCCCTGCAGCGTGGAGCCGACCCGGAAGTCGTTGAGATGACCCCAGGAGTTGGCTTGGTAATCACCTGGCCAGAGCGACGTCGCGGGGCCGCAGGGTGACGCGTTGATGAGCATGTCGTGGTAGCGGCCGTAGGGGTTGTCGATGACCGCGTCGAGGTAGATCAGCACGGTGCCACCGGCGGCCGAGACGTCCTCGAACGCCCGGTCCTGGTAGTTGTCCCGACCCGCGACCACCAACCCACCGGGATGGGCGTACGCCGTCGCACCCGTCGACTCCCTCCAGAAGATCCCGGCCGCCTGCGGCGGCAGGTTCGTCACACGCAGCTCCGTCGGCAGAGGAGCTGACACCGGGAGAGAGGGGGTCGGCGTCGCGGCCAGCACGGCGACCGGCAGCACGGCGACGGCGCCCACGAGCGCCAACACGCCGGCCACTCGCCGCGCCACCGGCCGTGTCCAGCGTTCCCTCTGAGGGGCCACGGTCAGACCTCTTTCCGAGCGGAGGTCGAGCGGATCGGTCGCGCCCCGAGCAACCGACGGACGGCGAGGCTCGGACGAGGGCACATCCTAGGGAAGGAAGAGGTCGCCGCGGCCCCACCCGGTCTCGGGGATCTCCGCAACCTGCGCCAAGCCGTCAGGGGCTCACCCGAGAGGGAAGACCGGTGGTGTGGAACCTCCCCCACGGGGCCACGCCGCCGTCGTAAGCCGACGCGGGTTGCTGGTTGACGTACGCGAAGCAGCCGGACTCGACGTACTCGGCCCTGCCTGCAGCGGTGTTGGTCACCGCGTAGTTGATGGCCCGGCCGCGGGTGACGGGCGACTGCGCCGCCCACTGCGGGGAGCAGGCGTACGGCTGGAAGAAGTCGATCTCACCGTCGTGGTGCTCGACGAACCCGCCGTCGGCCAGGGCGTTGCCGGACTTCGCGGTGTTCGGGTAGCCGCCGCCGTCGTTGGCCGTCCAGGTCCCGTTGACGATGAAGACCAGTCCGTACTGGTCGGCCACGGACCGCAGCGTCTGGGTGAGCGCGATGGCGCCCGCCCGGTACGCCGCCTTGTCCGGGAAGCTCGCCCAGTCGATGTCCGGGAACCACGACCGGGAGCCCACGTCGTCGGCGAACCAGCCGGCCATGTGCGGGTTCTCCGCGACCATCGCCTCCAGCACGCAACGGAACTTCCCCTGGAGCACCGAGCCGACCCGGATGTCGTTGAGGTACCCGAACGTGTTCGCCCGGTAGTCCCCCGGCCACAGGGCCGTCGCCGGGCCGCAGGGTGACGCGTTGATGAGCATGTCGTGGTAGCGGCCGTGGGGGTTGTCGATGACCGCGTCGAGGTAGATCAGCACGGTGCCACCGGCGGCCGAGACGTCCTCGAACGCCCGGTCCTGGAAGTTCTCCCGGCCGGCGACGACCAACCCACCGGGGTGGGCGTACGCCAGCGCGCCGGACGACGATCCGTAGAAGAGCCCGGCCGGCTGGGCAGAGAGGTCGGTGTCGGGCGACCCCGCGGACGGCGAGGACGGCGTCGTGGTCACCATGGACGGAGGCACGGCGGGACGAGTCTCGGCCACGACGGCGACATCGATCAGCAACGCCACGGCCACCACCGCGAGCACGGCACCCAGTCGCTGCACCCGGGTGCGCGTCGGGCGTCCGTGATCGACGGTCATCGTTGCTCCTCGCCTGGTCGGGCAGGAGGCTGTCGGTCAGTCCGATCAACCACTCGCAGTCGCGGACGCGCTAGCGGCTGCTCATACACCGCATGATAGGGAGCGGTGCGGTGTTCTCCGAGCAGACGCAACCACGGTGCTGCCGCCGGACCAGGATCCGGCGGCAGCAGCGCGGCGGGTCACCGACTTTCAGGAACAGGTCAGCGTGCGACCCGTGTGGGTAGTCCTGTGGGGTGGAAGGTGCCCCACGGGGCCACCCCGCTGTACTGGGCTGTGGGCTGCTGGTTGACGTACGCGTAGCAGCCGGAGTTCACGTACTCGGTCTTGCCGGCGGCGGTGTCGGTCACCGCGTAGTTGATCGCCTTGCCATGAGTGACCTGCGACTGCGCGGCCCACTGCGACGAGCAGCCGTAGGGGCCGAAGAAGCCGATCTGGCCGTCGTGGTGCTCGACGAACCCGCCGTCGGCCAAGGCGTTGCCGGTCTGTGCCGCGTTCGGGTAGCCACCGCCGTCGTTGGCCGTCCACGTGCCGTTGACGATGACGATCAACCCGTGCTCGTCGGCAACCGCGCGCAGCGTCTGCGACAGCGCGATCGCACCGGCCCGGTAGGCGGTCTTGTCCGGGAAGCTCGCCCAGTTGATGTCCGGGAACCAGGACCGCGAGCCCAGGTCGTCGGCGAAGAAGCCGGCCATGTGCGGGTTCTCGGCGACCATCGTCTCCAGCACGCAGCGGAACTTGCTCTGCAGCACCGACCCGACCCGGAAGTCGTTGAGGTAGCCCCACTCGTTGGCCTGGTAGTTGCCGGGCCACCGCGACGTCGCCGGCCCGCAGGCCGAAGCGCTGTCGAGCAGTTGGTGGTAGCGGCCGTACGAGTTGTCGATGACCGCGTCGAGGTAGATGAGGACGCTGCCGCCCCCGGCGGAGACGGTCTTGAAGTCCTGGTCCTGGTAGTTGTCCCGGCCGGCGACCACGAGACCACCGGGATGCGCGTAGGCCGCGGCGCCCGAGCCGCCTCCCCAGAAGAGCCCCGCCGCCTGGGCCGGCAGGTTGGTCACTCCGGTCGACGGCGGAGCGGACGTCGTCGTCGCCGTTGGCGTCGACGTCTTCGTGGTCGTCGCGGGGGTGGAGGTCGTCGTCGACGTGGTCGTCGCCGGGGCGGACGACGACGTCGCCGGTGTGGTGATGGCAGCGGGCTTCGACGTCGTCCCGGTGGTCGCCGGGGCGGCTGCGGTCGTGGTCGAAGCGGGCGTCGAGGTCGCCGCGGTGGTGGGGCTTGCGGAGGTCGCCGTGGCGTTCACCGGGGCACGCACGTCGTGCTGGGTCACCTGGACGGACGCGGAGGTCGCAGATCCGAGCACGTTGACGACGGTCTGAGCAGTGACGGCCCCGGTCGGGACGGGGAGGGCTGCGGCGACGCGAGTCCACGTCGAGGGACTCACCGTCTGGGCAGTACCGCCGGTCCACGAGAGGAACGCCCCGGTCCCGCTGAACCACGACACCGTGATCTGTGCCGTTGCCCCGGTCCTGGCCTTCACGTCGGAGGCGAAGTTCCAGGTCTGCCCGGCTCGCACACCCACATTCGGCTCGCGGATCCGGGTGGTGGTCGCGGTCGAGGTGACCTGCGCCGCCCAGGACGCTGCGACGTGATCAGAGACGGGCACCCGCTTGAGCCCGGTGCCCCCTTCCTGCACGGCGTACCCCGTCGAGTCGGACGCGAGGACGGGGTTGGGCGACAGGTTCAGCTGGCTCGCGGTCGATCCGGCTGCCTGGGCGGAGGGCGTCGCGGCCATGGCCGCGACCGGCACCAGTGCCGCAGCGGTGACCCCGGCGAGGGTCTGGACGAGGCGCCGGGCCGTAGCCCTGACCGGGCGTTTTCTCAGAGTGGCATGTGCAGCCATGGTTGTTCCTCAATGCGGTGGGAGCGGTGACGCGGAGCGGGTCGCCGGGTGCGGCGAGGTGCCATCCGGGCCGAGTCCACGGCCGGGTGCGGTGCTCCAGCGACCGAGTCCTTCGGGCGTGGAGTCACGGCCACGGGGCATCGATGCACCCGTGAGCCGCCCCGTGGGGCCTCCCCCGAGGGAACCACCCGGCGCCCGGCAGCGCGCGACGACTGTTCCGCTTGTGGCGAGTGGGGCGGATGAGGTGGGCTGCGCCGGCCACCGCCGGGCCGGCCCGCACTCTGCACCCGTCACCTGGCTGAGCCGCGCAGCCACGAACGGGCTGGGCGTCAATCTGGAACGGACACCCTCCCCGGACGGCAGGACTCTGGATAACTGCCGCAAGGGACGGGAGGACCTACAGGTGGTCGTGGACCTGCTCCGGATGCCGCCGCCGGACAGGACGTCCCCACCCCTTGCGGTACCGATGAGCAAGCGGGCGCGCGAACGGCGTCCAGGGCAAGCCGGTTCGGTGCTGGACCGCGGCGACTCGTCCACGTGCTCCCGGTGGTGCCGGCCGCGGCCTGATGCCCGCATCCACGGCCGCGACCCTGACGAACCGGCCCGTTCTGGATGTCCCCACACCAGAGAGGAGGGAACGATCTGGTTACGGCGCTTCCATGGAGCACCACGACGGTGCTCTCGATCTCTGCGTGCCCTGGTGGCTGCTCCTCGCAGTAGCCGCGCAGTCGCCCGTGACCACAGGGGAAGCGATCGGCTCCACCGCTCTGCCAGCGCCCGTGCAGCGGCCCGGTGTGCCAAGGCGATGTCGGAGACGTGGATGAAGTCCCGGACGCAGGTGCCGTCCGGCGTCGGGCAGTCTTCGCCGTGGATCTGCGGCGCCTGACGGGCATTCAGCTGTCGGAAGACGAGGGGCAGAGGTAGGCAGCTCCCCGATCGGCCCATTCCTGCCGGCCGGCACCGACGACGTTGGAGTACCGGAGGCTGACATGGCGCAGCTGGGTCACGGCGGCCACATCGGCGAGCATCTGCTCACCGAACAGCTTGGTCCGACCGCACGGGTTCACCCGCCGGCAATCGGTGTCTCCGCTGTTTGCGCGGTCTGCCGGCGACCTGCGTTTGACGTGAACGGTCCCAGCACGCGAATCTGGGCGCCGGGGACGCTGCGATGGCCGAAAAGAGGGATCCCGTGGCGTGGTGGTGCTGGCTGCTCGTCGGTTGGCTCCTGCTCGCCCTGGTTGCCAGCATGCCCATCGGCGCCCTGGTCCGGAGCGCCACTCAGGTGAACAGTGACCAGCCGACTCCCTCGCCGTTGATCGAGCCCTCCGGTGTGTCCGCCCGGCGCCTCCGCCGCGCCGCCAAGTCCCGGCCACCGTCGGACCCTCCGAGCGGGACCCCGAGCCGACACCGGCCGCGGACGGTCCCAGCCGGTCACCTGGTGTCCGGCTTCGCGCGTGGCGGCGCACGGCGCGGGCGGCCCGGACGGGGACTGGTCCAGACGCCGGCTCGGCCGCAGCGATGGCGGTCGGTGTTCCGCCGCGCCCTCTTCCAGAGCTCCACCGGCTCGCACAGGCCACCCTGCTGCCCGCCCCGCCGACCTGTCCGGCTGGCGTCCCGACACCGGCCGGCCGTCCTGGTGCATGCACCGGTTCGCGAGGCCGGGCTCGTGCGGGGACCAGGGACGTCGGTGCGGGAACTCACCGCCGGACCCGTCCCCGCCGCCACGGTCGGGGGTCGCGTGCGGCGGCCGCCGACGCGCACCGCGGCCGCCCGGCCCGGCCGCCGTCCACGGCGTCTCCTCGCCGTCACCGCACTCGCGGCCATCGCGCTGGCACCTGTCCTGGCGCGGTCCGCCAGCGGGCTCGGGTTCAGCGACGCCGTCGCCGCAGAGCTCGCGGCCCACCCCGACCAGGTGGACTCCACGCTCGCGGAACTCAACCGTGGCGCCGAGCTGGCCGGGCTCGGCACCCCGATCGCCGTCCCCGACTGGGGGACGCCACCGGTCGGCACGAAGCAGGCCGGCCACCGCAGTCAAGCGAATGACGCCACCCCGGACACGGACACCCCGCCCTCCGGGGCGGCCGGTTCCCCCCGCACCGGCGCCACGAGCGGCACGTCTGCGGCGGACTCCCCCGCGTGGCCGCCGGCGACCGGGTCTCCCGCCGGCGGAGCCACAGGGTCCGAGAACATCAGCGCTGCCCCGACGCCGACGCCGTCGGCCGCCACCTCCGGGTCG
Source organism: Geodermatophilaceae bacterium URHA0031 (assembly GCA_000620205.1). Lineage (GTDB taxonomy): Bacteria > Actinomycetota > Actinomycetes > Mycobacteriales > Geodermatophilaceae > Modestobacter. Next base: position 251,258 of record JHVP01000008.1, read on the forward strand.
ACCGACCCGCAGCCGACCGAGCCCCAGCCGACCACTCCCACCCACGTGACGCCGACGACGCCGGCGCCGACCACGCCCACGCCCACCTCGCCGGCGCCGACCACACCTGCCCCGACCACATCTGCCCCGACCACTCCAACAACGCCGACGCCGACGACACCCGCCCCGACGACTCCGAAGCCGACCCCGACCACACCCGCGCCGACGACGTCCGCGCCGACCACACCGACGCCGACCACACCGACGCCGACCACACCGACGCCGACCGACCCGGAGCCCTCGGAATCGGCACCGACGGGCTCGACCGCTGCCACCTCGGCAACGACCGCACCCGCGCCGACCGCCCTCCCACCGACCGACGTCGTCGAACCCTCGGCGCCGCCGACCCCGGCTTCCACTCCGTGACGGGCGGCGCCAGGGTGACCTCACCGCGCCTCTGATGCCGTGGCCTCGACCGGAGCAACGGCTGCCGGCCCGCGCATCCCGCTCAGGAGGCAGGCTGGGCGACAGCGCGCAGCCGGACCGTCGCCACAGCGCCGAACCCGATGATGACGCCGGCGTAGACCGGATACGGGACGACGGCTGGGGCGGTGGTGAGCGGCCAGAGGAGAGAGAGCCCGGGACCCGTGGCGATGTCACGGAGGAAGTGCAGGCAGAGGCCGCACGCCACGGCCCATGGCCAACGCCTCGCACGGGAGGGGATCACCGCTGCCAGGAGGAGGACGAGGACGACGGTCGCCAGGGAGTGGGACACCGGTCGACCAGCCGGAGCTGTCCAGTCGAGACCGAGGTAGAGCGGCACGTGGTCGACGTCGATCGCCACCGCGCTGAGCAGCACGACGAGGACCTCGCGGCGGCGCCGGAGCAGCGTCGACCGGCTGCAGACGGCGAGGAGAACGGTGCCTGCGGTCGCGAAGTGGGCCGGCTCATCGAGCATGCCGATCTCGACGATGCGGTGCGCCCTCGTGATCGCGAGATCACAGATGAGGGCCAACACCACCAGCGCAGCCGGCAACCACGGCGCCGGACGTGAGGGAGGTGAGGCCACGGTGTCGGCTGTCAGGACTGGCCGGACCTGGGGTCGGGCGACGCGTACCCACCCGACAGGGTCAGCAGCGGCCACCTGCCGGGCGCGCGAGTGGGATCACGAGGGCCTCACCCGACGGCCGTTCGGCGACGACCGACGGGCCAGCGTGAAGCGCGACGACCACGGCCATGGGTTGATCGGTACTGCTGCCGCCGTCCGAGCTCGTTGCTGCGCCGAACCAGCGGCGCCGGTACTTCACACAGGTGCAGTGAGCCACCGAGCAGTCGCTGCCTCGACGGTAGTGCTCGTGCGCCGCGCGAGGGTGGCCGCATCGGCAGACGGCTGCCCTGCCGAGCGCGCTTCTGCTCTCCATCTCTTCCTCTCGTCCACCCCCGAGGCCTGACCGCCCCGGATGTCCGGATCCCCCGCACTGTGCGCAACGGCTGTGCCGCCCATCTGGTGCCCCATGAGTCACCGACCACGAGAGCGACAGCGTGAGCTCCTCCCTCATCGGCTCACGGCAACTGCTCTCGCACCCCCTGGCTGCACGCGCTGAACAGCCCCTCGTCCAGGTGACAGCATGATCAACGCATGACCCAGGGTGGCACAGCACACACCTGCACGGGAATTAGGTTGTGCGCGACCTCTAGACGGGTGTCACCTCGGCAGGCGAGAATCATCGACAACACGGTCAATGGTGACCGTCAGTGATCCGTCTGGCTTCGAGGCTGAAGCCAGGCACGGGGGGATCGCGGCATCGACGCTGTCGTGCTGAGCATGTCCACCTCCCGGAGCGGCGCCTCACGGCAGTTCCGCTGGAGCGCGACTGCTATGAGCACGGGGAGCGATGACCCGCTGGGCGAACTGGTCGCCTGGGCCCGGCGGTGAGCAGTGGCGAAACCGACCCCGTCCCCATCCCACGTGAGGACCCGGTCATGCCCCGCCACCCGCTCCACCGCTCGCCTGCTAGCACCGCCACCCAGCCGCGGGTGAGTGTGGTCATCCCGACCTTCAACGAGGCCAAGAACCTGCCGCACGTGTTCGGGCTGCTGCCCGAGGACCTGCACGAGGTCATCGTCGTCGACGGGCGCAGCACCGACGGCACCATCGAGGTCGCCCAGGCCCTGCGGTCCGATGTGCGGATCGTCCGGCAGAACCGCCGCGGCAAGGGCAACGCCATGGCCTGCGGGTTCGCCGCCGTCACCGGTGATGTCATCGTCATGCTCGACGCCGACGGCTCCGCCGATCCCCGCGAGATCCCGGCCTACGTGGCAGCCCTGGTCCAGGGCGCGGACTTCGCCAAGGGCACCCGCTTCGCCAACGGCGGCGGCAGCGCCGACATCACCCGCACCCGCGCCTGGGGCAACGGCTGGCTCAACCGCGCCGCCAACCTGCTCTACGGCACCCGCTACAGCGACCTGTGCTACGGCTACAACGCCTTCTGGACCCACTGCCTGCCCGCCCTCGAACTCGACGCCGAGGGCCCCGGACAGGACGTGAAGCTGTGGGGCGACGGCTTCGAGATCGAGACCCTGATCAACACCCGCATCGCCAAGGCCGGCCTGCGCATCACCGAGGTGCCCAGCTACGAACACGAACGCATCCACGGCCACAGCAACCTCAACACCTGGCGTGACGGGTTCCGCGTCCTGGGCGCCCTGGCCGTCGAACGGATCAACGGCAAGGGCACCGGCCAG
>JHVP01000009.1:0-70108 GCA_000620205.1 Geodermatophilaceae bacterium URHA0031
CGAGAGGACCGGGACGGACGAACCTCTGGTGTGCCAGTTGTTCCGCCAGGAGCACTGCTGGTTGGCTACGTTCGGCAGGGATAACCGCTGAAAGCATCTAAGCGGGAAGCTCGCTTCAAGATGAGGTCTCTCACCGGGTGAACCGGGTAAGGCCCCCGCCCAGACCAGCGGGTTGATAGGCCGGAGGTGGAAGCGCAGCAATGCGTGGAGCTGACCGGTACTAATAGGCCGAGGGCTTGACCACACATCCATCCAGCAACATTTGCCCGTCTTGCTCGATTTGTCTCGCGTCCACTGTGCAGCTCTGAAGGTACGGAGAACCCCCGCCCATTCGTGGGCGGGTGGATTCCCTCATCTTCGCCGGCACCCTCCCTTAACCGGGGTGGGGCGGGGGTGGGTACATCTTCACAGTGTTACGGCGGTCATGGCGAAAGGGAAACGCCCGGTCTCATTCCGAACCCGGAAGCTAAGCCTTTCAGCGCCGATGGTACTGCCCGGGGGACCGGGTGGGAGAGTAGGACGCCGCCGGACATAACTCAACGAAACGGGGGTCGGAGCTTTCGCTCCGGCCCCCGTTTTGTGCGTGTGTCCCACTTTCGTCGACCGACCAGCGCCGCTCCGACCGGGGGGCGCCAGGTGGATGCGATGCCGTAGAGGTGCCCCCGTCGGGCGTGCGCCGTTCACCAGTGAGGTACGTACAGCATCATGACTTCTCCGCGACGTGGGCCGGCCGGCTCGGACCGAGGTCGGGGAACCGGCGGTTCCCGAGGCAGCAGTGGAGGGTCGCGGCAGGGCGGCGCCGGTGGCCGCCCGCAGCGCCCGGCCGGGCACCGCGGCTCGCGTCCCGCCGACGGTGGGGGCGGCCGTGCCCCGCGTGAGGGATCGTCACGTGACGATCGCTACCGCGCCCAGGGTGGTGCGTCCGGCGGCGAGTGGGGTCGCGGGCCAGCCGGCGACCGTCCGCAGCGTGACCGCCCGCAGCGGGACTCCCGAGCGTCCGGTGACCGTTCCCAGAGCGGTGGCCGTCCGCAGGGCGGTGGTCGACCTTCGGGTGACCGGCCGAGCTGGCAGGACCGGCGTCCCTCGGGGGACCGTCCGCAGTCCTCGGGTGGACCGCGCCGTGAGTGGCAGGACCGCAGCCCCGGCGCCGGGCGCCCCCAGGGCGGAGGCCGTCCCTCCGCTGACCGCCCCGGCTGGCAGGATCGGCGGGCGTCCGGTGACCGTCCGCACGGCGGTGGCCGTCCGCAGGGCGGTGGTCGACCTTCGGGTGATCGGCCGAGCTGGCAGGACCGGCGACCCGCGGGGGACCGTCCGCAGTCCTCGGGTGGACCGCGCCGTGAGTGGCAGGACCGCAGCCCCGGCGCCGGGCGCCCTCAGAGTGGCGGCCGTCCCTCCGCTGACCGCCCCGGCTGGCAGGACCGCCGGCCGTCCGGTGACCGTCCGCAGGGCGGTGGTCGACCTTCGGGTGACCGGCCGAGCTGGCAGGACCGGCGTCCCTCGGGGGACCGTCCGCAGTCCTCGGGTGGACCGCGCCGTGAGTGGCAGGACCGCAGCCCCGGCGCCGGGCGCCCCCAGGGCGGAGGCCGTCCCTCCGCTGACCGCCCCGGCTGGCAGGATCGGCGGGCGTCCGGTGACCGTCCGCACGGCGGTGGCCGTCCGCAGGGCGGTGGTCGACCTTCGGGTGATCGGCCGAGCTGGCAGGACCGGCGACCCGCGGGGGACCGTCCGCAGTCCTCGGGTGGACCGCGCCGTGAGTGGCAGGACCGCAGCCCCGGCGCCGGGCGCCCCCAGGGTGGGGGCCGCCCGCAGGCCGACCGTCCTCGGCAGGACCGCCCGAGCAGCGACCGCGGCGCGACAGCCGAGCGTCGCCCCCGCACCGAGCGGGCCGCGAACCCGGAGGTGGCCCAGCGCGCCTGGCAGGACCGCCACGGTGGTGGCGACCGCCCGTACCGGGACCGCTCCGCCGGCGGTCGCCCGCCAGGTCAGGACCGGCGTCCCGCGGGGGACCGCCCCACCTCCGACCGCGCCGCCTCCGACCGTCCGGCCTGGCAGGACCGCCGTCCGCAGCGCACCGGTGGCCCCACCGGGGACACCGGCGGGGGTGGCGACTGGCGGGAGCGCCGGCCCGAGCGAGGCGGTTCTGCGGCCGGACGCCCGTCCGCGCCCGACCGTCGCCCGGCTGGTCGCGACGATGCGGCCCCGCGCCGGGCGCCCGGTCCCGCGCTGCCGGACTGGGCCGACGCCCGGGAGCTGGACCCGTCGGTGCGGACCGCACTCCGGGGCCTGGACACCCGCAACGCCGACACCGTCGGCCGGCACCTCGTGGCCGCCGGTGGACTGCTGGAGGAGGACCCGGAGCTCGCGCTCGAGCACGCCCGCGCCGCCCGGGACCGCGCGTCCCGGCTGGCTCCCGTGCGGGAGGCGGTCGGCGTCGCGGCCTACCACGCCGGCGATTTCGCCGAAGCCGCCCGTGAGCTGCGGGCCTACGCCCGGATGAGCGGGGACCAGAGCTACCGCGCCGTCCTCGCCGACTGCGAGCGCGCGCTGGGCCGCCCGGAGAACGCCCTGCGGCTGGTGCAGGAGGCTTTGGAGGCGCAGCCCGATGCGGAGGAGCTGATCGAGCTCCGGCTGGTCGAGGCCGGTGCCCGGCAGGACCTCGGCGAGCTGCCCGCGGCAGCACTGGTCCTCGAGGCAGCGCTCGGTGGCCGGCCCACCCCGGCCGGTCTGGGGCACCCCGACCTCGGGCAGCTCCGGCTGGCCACCGCGTACGGCGACCTGCTCGACGCCCGGGGCGACTCCGAGCTGGCCCGGCAGTGGTACGCGGCCATCGCCGCTGCCGACCCGGACGACCTGACGGGCGTGTCCGAGCACTTCGCCGAGGACGAGGACGAAGACGCCGACGACGATCTCACCGAGCTGGCCGTTGAGGGCGACGACGAGGACGAGGGCGACACGGCGGAGGCCCCCGACGACGTCGCGGCCGACTCGGACGACGACGAGCTGGGGCGGGTGCTGGCCGACGAGGTCGGCGGTCACGTGACCGATGAGGACATCGAGGCCGAGGTCGCCGAGCTGCTCGGGGAGGTCCCACCGCCAGTCGAGCGGGACCACACCCGGCTGTTCCAGGAGGCTGCGACCGATGAGGAGCAGCAGCCTCCGACGGACTGACCTCCGCCGTCCACACCTGCCAGGGCCGTCCACAGATCCGTGGCGGCCCTGGCCGGCATCGGGGCGGCCGCGGACGCTGGCTGCATGAGCCTCGCCGTCATCGACCGGAACGACGTCGTCCTGCGTGGACGGTTGTCGACACCTCCCGAACTCCGTCCGCTGCCCAGCGGGGACACGTTGCTCGTCTTCAAGCTCGTCGTGCGCCGGGAGAAGCCCCGTCCCGGCGGCCCGAAGTCCGACGTGTTCACCTGCGTGAGCACGCTGCGGGCACTGCACCGCCACGCGACCGCCTGGGCGCCCGACGACGTGCTGGAGGTCGAGGGCTCGCTGCAGCGGCGCTTCTGGCGCACCCCGACCGGCACGGCCGTGGCGTACGAGGTCAGCTGCCGCCGCGGCCGGCGGATCGCCAAGGGCGGTCAGCGCGCGGCGCCACGGTCGGCCTGAGCCGCGGTGCGCAGCTCAGTCCCCGTGCGGCCGCAGCACCAGCCCGGTCCGGGGCTTGGGCACGAACAGCGTCGACTTCCGCGGCATCCGCGCCCCGGCCCGGGCGACCGCGGCCACGTCCGCCGGCGAGGGCGACCGCAGCAGCAGGGCCACCCCGGCCCGCTCGTCGGCCAGCCGCAGCGCCTCGTCGACGTCGTGGGCGACCAGCACCGACGACGGGTCGTCCGACCGGCCCCAGAGGCCGGTGAGCAGGGCGGAGTGGGCCAGCACCACGTCCAGCCCGCGCCAGGCGGCGGGCGCCTCGGCGGGCACGGCGGCGGTCATCTCCGGCGAGGGCCCGGACAGCTCGGCCAGCCGCGCACCGTCGGTGACCAGGAACGCCGGCCCGCCGGCCCGGCCGGCCCAGTCCTGCGCGGTGGCCCGGAGGTCCCCGCCCACCGGCGCGACGTCGCGGACCCGGAAGCCGTGCCCGGCGGCGGCCAGGGCATCGGTGAGCGAGAGGTCGGGGACGACGCGGTGGATCGCCCGCACCTGCAGCCCGCCTGGGCCCATCGGGGTGAGGAGGGCGAGCACCCGGCCGTGACCGGTGTCCTCCGCGCCGACGTGCCGGGCCGTGGCGACGTGCTCGCGGGCGGCGGCGAACCGGTGGTGGCCGTCGGCGATCACCGACCGGGTCCCGGCGAACGCCCGGGTCAACCGGTCCACCACCGCCGGGTCGGCGACCCGCCACAGCCGGTGGACCACCCCGTCGGGATCGGCGACCTCGAGGGACGGCGTCCCGGTCCCGCTCAGCCGGGTCAGCTCGGCCATCGCCGGGTCGGGGTCGTGCGCCAGCACGATCGGCTCCAGGTCGGTGTGCGTGGCGGCCAGCAGGGCGGTGCGGCCGGCCACGGCGGGGGCGAAGGTGTCCTCGTGCGGGAGCACGGCTGCCGACCCGGGCGGGGGCAGCGTGACGGCGCCGAGCCACCCGGTGGTCACCGCCCCGTCCGGCCCCGCCATCTCGTAGCGCCACAGTGCCGGGGCGTCGTCCTGCCGCAGCACCCCGTCGGCGAGCCAGCGGTCCAGCGTCCGTGCCGCGGCGGCGGCCGAGCGGCGGTCGCGCGCCGGCCGGCCGGCGTCCTGTCCCGGCACCGGGTCGACGTGCGGCAGGATCAGGCGGACGATGTTGTGCGGATCAGCCGCGGCCAGACGGTCGCGGCCTGCTGCGGTCACGAGGTCGTAGGCCGGCGAGCTCACCCGGGCCAGGTGCTCCGGGGAGTGCTCCCGGTAGGTCAGAGCACGAAACGGTCGGACGTCGAGGCCCGTTGCGTCAGGGGGCGGGGCGTCCGCCGACGTCGAGGGCACGAGTCGATCGTAGGAGCGCGCCGGCGGGGAGCCGGGGGCGGCGTCTGCCGATGCAGCCCGGCCGGCACCACCGGTCGGCTGGCGCGCCAGGAGGGGAGCGGCGGTGACCGGGCCAGGACAGCCGGACGGCGGGGTCTACGAGTGGTACCAGCGCGGACTCCAGCTGCTGGGCGAGGGCCACCCCGACGCCGCGGCGACCCTGCTGGAGCGGGCGCTCGCCGCCGAGCCCGGGTCGCGCAGCGTGCTCGAGGCCCTGGCGCGGGCCCAGTACGGCGCCCACCGGTACCGGGCCGCGATGGACAGCTTCACCCAACTGATCAGCGTCAACCCCACCGACGACTACGCCCAGTTCGGGCTCGGTCTGGCCGCCAGCCGGGCCGGGGACCTGGAGACCGCCGCCGAGCACCTCGCGCTGGCGGTCGCCATGCGCCCCGACCTGGGTCACTACGCACGAGCGCTGCGCGGCGTCCGAGCCCGCCGTGGCCTCGCAGAGGAGCTGCCGTGAACGCCGTCCCACCACCTGCGGTCCTGCCCGCCCGATCGGCCGGTGCTGCCGCGTGACCCCGGCACCGCTCCCGCTCCCGCTCTCCGCCGGCGCCGACGCGCCCCCGGCGGAGACCTACGACGTCGCGCTGCTCGACCTCGACGGCGTGGTCTACGTCGGCCCGGACGCCGTGCCCGGCGTGCCGGAGGCGCTGGCCCGGGCCGTGGCCACCGGCATGCGGCTGGGCTACGTGACCAACAACGCCGCACGGACCCCCGAGCAGGTGGCCGAGCACCTCACCGAGCTGGGTGTCCCGGCCGGCCCGACCGACGTCATCACCAGCTCGCAGGCCGCGTCCTCGGTGGTGGCCGAGCGCTTCGGGACCGGCGCGGCAGTGCTGCCCGTCGGCGGCCCCGGCGTGGCGGCGGCGCTGACCGCAGCCGGGCTCACCGTCGTCGAGCGCGCCGAGGACGCCCCGGTCGCGGTCGTCCAGGGCTACGGCGCCGGGGTGGGCTGGGCGCAGCTGGCCGAGGCCGTCGTGGCCGTCCGGAACGGCGCCCGGCACGTCGCCACCAACACCGACGCCACCATCCCCTCACCGCGCGGGGTGCTCCCCGGCAACGGCGCCCTGGTCGGCGTGGTGAGCGCCGTCACCGGCCAGCAGCCGCTGGTCACCGGCAAGCCCGACCCGGCGATGCACGCCGAGTGCGTCCGCCGGACCGGGGCTCGCCGCCCGCTGGTCGTGGGTGACCGGCTGGACACCGACATCGAGGGCGCCCGCCGCGCCGGTGCCGCCAGCCTCCTCGTGCTGACCGGGGTGGCCAGGCCGGCCGACCTGCTGGCCGCCGTCCCGGAGCACCGGCCCGACCTGCTGGCCCCCGACGTCTCCGGCGTGCTCACCGTGCACCCCGCTGTCACGGCGGTCGAGGGAGCCTGGCGGTGCGGCGGCTGGCAGGCCGAGGCGACGGGGGAGGACCTGGTGCTCCGCTCGACCGGCCCCGGGCGGGAACCGGGTGACGGGCTCGACGGCCTCCGCGCGCTGGCGGTCGCGCAGTGGGCGCGGCACCCCGACGAGGGCAGCGCGCCGGTCGTCCACGCCGGGGACGACGAGGCCGCCGCCGTGCTGGCCGGGTGGGGGCTGTCCGCCGGCTGAGCCGCCGACGGGAGTGCGGTCAGAGCAGCGAACGGAGCCGGAGCATGTCGCGCAGACCGGCCTCCAGCTTGACCCGGCCGCTGGCCCAGGCCGGCGTGAAGGCCAGTTGCCCGGAGGTGAGCGCCAGCAGGTCGTCGCTGCTCATGGTCAGCCGGATGTCCGCCTTGGGCACCGACGGGCCGTCGGCCTGGGCGGCCATGTCGTGCATGGTGCCGCGGGCCAGCCGGCCGGCCACCACCTGGCCCAGGTCGGTCAGCCGGCAGGAGACGCTGCGGTCCAGGTCGCGGGCCCCGTCGGAGGCGGCCAGCTTGCCGACGAAGCCGTCCAGGGCGGTCATGCACTGCTCGAGCGTCGCCACGGGCGGGTCGCCTCCATCAGCCAGGGGGCCGGGCTCGTCCCGGCCGTGCGGTCCGCAGCGGGACGCTACCGCCGCCCCCGGACACCCTGCAGTCCCGGACCGGCTGCACCCCGCGCTGCGTCCACCGGCTCCTGCTGCGCACCGTCGTCCGTCGGCACCGGCCGGTAACCTCCGAGTGGAACGCGGCGACCAGCCCGCGACCCCGACGGCGGAGAGGAGGAGACCGTGACCGCACCCGAGCAGCCGCGCCCGGTCCCCGGTCCGCCGCGTCCGGTCCCGGGCCCGCCGCGTCGGGCCGCAGACCCGGCAGTCCCGGCGCCGGCCGACCCCGCCGTGGCCGTCCCGCAGCCCTCGGGGGAGCGCTTCGCCGGGCTGGCCGAGCGGCCGGTGGCCGACCACGTCGCGGTCTTCGAGGCCGAGCACGACCGGCTGCAGCGCGAACTGTCCACCATCGACCAGCTCTGATGGCCCGACGCAGCCGACTCGACGCCGAGCTCGTCCGCCGCGGACTGGCCCGCTCGCGCGAGCACGCAGTCACCCTCATCGCCGAGGGGCGGGTCACGATCAGCGGCCAGGCGGCCAGCAAGCCGGCCACCGGGGTCGAGGCCGGCACCCCGGTCGTCGTCCGCACCGATCCCGACGAGCCCAGCTGGGTCTCCCGCGGCGCCCACAAGCTCCTCGGCGCGCTGGACGCCTTCCCGGTCGCCGTGGCCGGCCGCCGGGCGCTCGACGCGGGCGCCTCCACCGGCGGCTTCACCGAGGTCCTGCTCAGCCGGGGCGCGCGCCAGGTCGTCGCCGTCGACGTGGGGTACGGCGAGCTCGCCTGGTCCTTGCGCACCGACGAGCGGGTCGTGGTGCACGAGCGGACCAACGTGCGGGAGCTGACCCCCGAGGCCATCGACGGCCAGGTCGAGCTGGTCGTCGCCGACCTGTCCTTCATCTCCCTGCGCCTCGTGCTGCCGGCGCTCACCGCCTGCGCCGGCCCCGGCGCCGACCTGCTGCCGATGGTGAAGCCGCAGTTCGAGGTCGGCCGGGACCGGCTGGGCTCGGGCGGCGTCGTCCGGGACCTGACCCACCGGGCCGACGCCGTGGCCACCGTCGCCCAGGCCGCCGCCGACCTCGGCTGGGGCACCGCCGGGGTGGTCGCCAGCCCGTTGCCCGGTCCCGCCGGCAACGTCGAGTTCTTCCTCTGGTTGCGCCGGGACGCGCCGCCGGCGGACCGCACCGCCATCGACCGAGCAGTTCAGGAAGGACCCACGTGAGCGAGCCCGCGAGCGCACCCGGGTGCACCGGTTCGACGAGCGTCAGCGAGGAGGAGCAGTGACCGACGGCACCACCGCCTGCGGGTCCGACAGCGGGTCCGGCACCGCCACCCGGCGCGTCCTGCTGGCCGTGCACACCGGGCGGTCCGACATCGTCCAGCTCGCCCGGTCCGCGGCGGCCCGGCTGGCCGCCGCGGGCATCGTCGTCCGGCTGCTGGAGGACGAGGCCGAGGCGATGGCGGTGCCCGGCGCCGAGGTCTGCGCCTTCGGCCCCCAGGCGTCCGAGGGGGTGGAGATCGTGCTGGTCTTCGGCGGCGACGGCACCTTCCTGCGGGCCGCCGAGCTCGCCCGCAACACCGACGCGGCGATCACCGGGGTCAACCTCGGCCGGGTCGGCTTCCTCGCCGAGACCGAACCCGAGGCCGTCGAGGAGATGCTGACCGCGGTCGAGAACTGCGAGTACCAGGTCGAGGAGCGGCTGACCCTGGACGCCATGGTGCTCGACGCCGACGGTGTGCCGACCGGCGCGGAGACCTGGGCGCTCAACGAGGTGTCGGTGGAGAAGGTGGAGCGCAGCCGGGTGCTCGACGTCGTGCTCCAGGTCGACGGCCACCCGCTGACCTCCTTCGGCTGCGACGGCATCCTCTGCGCCACCCCGACCGGCTCAACCGCCTACGCGTTCTCCGCCGGCGGCCCGGTGGTCTGGCCCGATGTGGAGGCACTCCTGCTGGTCCCCACGAACGCGCACGCGCTGTTCGCCCGCCCGCTGGTCACCTCGCCGACCTCGGTGCTCACCGTCGCCGTGCCGCCGGACGGCACCCGTGCCCGGGTCTCCGCCGACGGCCGCCGGGTCGTCGAGGTGCCCGACGGTGGCCGGGTCGAGGTGCGCCGCTCCGACCGCCCGGTGCGGATCGCCCGGGTGAACCCGACCTCCTTCGGCGACCGGCTGGTCGCCAAGTTCGGGCTCCCGGTGCGCGGTTTCCGTGACGCCCGGTCGCACGGTCCCGGGCACGAGGCGCCGACCACCCGGGTCAACGTGCTCACCGGCGACGTGAACACCAGCGACGGGGCGCTCCGGACCCCGGAGGAGGTGAGACGTGGCCACCAGGACGGCGCGGCCTGAGCCGCGGTCCCGGTCGCGGGCACCGTCCCGGCCCCGGGAGGCCGGGACGGCGGCCAACGGTGCGCTGACCGAGCTGCGGATCCGCGGGCTCGGCGCGATCGACGACGTCACCCTCGACCTCGGGCCCGGGCTCACCGTCGTCACCGGGGAGACCGGCGCGGGCAAGACCATGGTCGTCACCGGCCTGACGCTGCTCTTCGGTGGCCGCGCCGACCCCGGCCGGGTGCGCGCCGGTGGTCGGGCCGGCGTCGAGGGCCGGCTGGTGCTGCCGCCGGAGTCCCCGGTCTGGGCCCGGGCCGCCGACGCCGGTGCCGAGCCCGACGACGACGGCAGCCTCATCCTGGCCCGCACGGTCAGCGCCGAGGGCCGGTCGAGGGCACACCTCGGCGGCCGCAGCGTCCCGGTCGGCGTCGTCGCCGAGCTGGCGGAGGACCTGCTCGCGGTGCACGGCCAGACCGACCAGCTGCGGCTCACCCGCCCGGCGGAGCAGCGCCGCGCCCTGGACCGCTACGCCGGGGCGGAGCACCTGGCGCTCGTGGAGGAGCACCGGGCGGCGCACGCCACCTGGCGGCAGCTGGCCGACGACCTGGACCGGCGGCGCAGCCAGGTCCGGGAGCTGACCCAGGCCGCCGACGTGCTGCGGCACGGCCTCGAGGAGATCGCGGCGCTCGCACCCGAGCCGGGGGAGGACGACGAGCTGGACACCCAGGCCCGGCGGCTCGGGGACGCCGACGCGCTGCGGACCGTCGCCGACACCGCCCGGCTCGCCCTCGTCGGGGACGTCACCGGCGACCTCGGCGGCGGGGAGCTCCCGCAGGACGCCTCCACCGCCCTGGCCACCGCCGAGCGCGCGCTGGCCGGCTCCGACGACCCGACGCTCGTCCTGCTCGCCCAGGACCTGGCCGACGCGGTCGCCGTGGTGTCCGACGTCGCCGTGCAGCTGGCCGGCTACGTCGCCGACCTCGACGCCGACCCGGCCCGGCTGGCTGAGGTGCTCGACCGCAGGGCGGCGATCACCGCGCTGGTGCGCAAGTACGCCGAGCCCGGGGAGGGCCTGGCCGGGGTGCTGGGCTGGGCAGCCGACGCCCAGGCCCGGCTGTCCCAGCTGGACGTCTCCGACGAGGCGCTCGAGGCGCTGCAGGCACAGCGCGACGCCGCGCGGGAGCAGCTGGCCACGCTGTCCGCCCGGGTCACCGAGGGGCGCCGGGCCGCGGCCGACGGGTTCGCCGCCGAGGTCGGCACCGAGCTGGCCGGGTTGGCGATGAAGAACGCCCAGGTGTCCTTCCGCATCGACAGCGACCCCGACCAGCCCGGGCCCGAGGGTGCCGACGAGGTGGCGCTGCTGCTCAGCCCGCACCCCGGCGCCCCGGCGCGCCCGGTGCACAAGGGCGCCTCGGGCGGTGAGCTGTCCCGGGTCATGCTGGCCATCGAGGTCGTCTTCGCCGGGGCCGACCCGGTGCCGGTGATGGTCTTCGACGAGGTCGACGCCGGCGTCGGCGGTCAGGCGGCCGGGGAGATCGGCCGGCGGCTGGCCCGGCTCGCCCGGGAGCACCAGGTCGTCGTCGTCACCCACCTCGCCCAGGTCGCCGCCTTCGCCGACACCCACCTCGTCGTCGACAAGTCCCCGGACAGCGCCCAGGGGGTCACGGCCACCGACATCCGCGCCGTCCGGGACGAGGACCGGGTGCGGGAGCTGGCCCGGATGCTCTCCGGGCTGACCGACAGCGACACCGGCCAGGCGCACGCCCGCGAGCTGATCGCGGTCGCCGCCGAGGGCCGCAGCTGAGGGCCGGACCGGCGGACCGAGCGCTCGGCGGGCGGGGGGTCAGCCGTTCGTCGAGCCGAGGGCGAGGGTCAGCTCCAGCACCCGCTGCGGGTCGTCGAGCCGGTCGCCGAACAGCTGACGCAGCTGCCCCATCCGGTAGCGCACGGTCTGCGGGTGCACGAACAGCTCCGCGGCCACCTGCTCGCGCCGGCCGTGGTGCAGCAGCCAGGAGCGCAGCGTCGCCACCAGCTTCTCCCGAGCTGCGCCGCTGAGCCCGTCCAACGGTGCCAGCGCAGCCGCACGCAGGTCGGCCAGCGCCTCGTCGTCGGCCCGCAGCACCAGGTCGGGCAGCCGCTGCTCGGTGTCCAGCGCTGCGGGCGCCTCGGCGGCGAGGCCGAGCTCCAGCGCCCGCAGGGCCCGGCCGTAGGAGGCCGCGACCGTCGCCCACGGCCGGGCGGGGCCGACCACCGCGGACCGGCCCTCCAGGGCGCGCAGCAGCGCCGGCCGGGCTCCCTCGCCGGCGTCGGGCACCAGCAGCACGGTCAGCTCGGTGGAGGGGTCCAGCCCCGGCGGGTCGTCGCTGACCTGCAGGGTGCGGGTGTCCAGCAGCCCCAGGGCGCCGCGGGCCCGCGCCTCCGGCAGCAGCACCGCGGTGAGCGTGCGCGGGGCCGGCCAGTCGGCCCGCTCGGCCGCCGCGGTCAGCTCGTGCAGCGGCCGGCCGGCCAGCAGCACCGCACCGAGCCGTTCCCGGTGGTGCCGGCGCACCCGCCCGGTCGTCTCGAGCTCGTCGGTGTGGCCGGCGACGCTGGAGGCCGACAGCTGGTCGATGTAGGCGAACACCAGCTCGGCGAAGCGGGCCAGCGACCCGGCGGTCAGCCCGGCGGCGACGGCGGTGTCGCTCATGTGCCGCCAGGACACCCGGGCGCCGACCCGGTAGGCGGCCAGCAGCGAGTCCATGGACCGGCCGCTGCGCGCCTCACCCCGGCCGAGCTTGTAGGCGCCCTCCAGCGCCGGGGCGATCGGCCGGCTCGGATCGACGCCGCCGGTCGCCGTCGCCAGGTCGAGGAAGCCACCGAGGGCCAGCTCCACGGCGCCGGTGATGGCCCGGCCCATCTCACCGGCGAACGCGTCGGCGTAGCTGGGGACCTCCACCACGATGGTGGCCACCGTCTGCTGGGCCACGGCGGGCAGCTCGGCCTGCATCGCCGCCACCACCGCGGGTGGGAACGTGATCAGCTCGCTCACCGACACCGGTCCTTTGTTCGGGGAGAACAGAACCTACCGGCCGATTCACATCCAGGGAGCAGGTGATTGGTCGGGGAACCGGGAAAGGTCTGGGTATGACCGCAACCGTCCCGCGCCCTTCCGCGGCCCGGCCGGTGCTGGGGAAGCTCCGCGACCGGGTGATCAAGGTCGCCGAGCTGGTCACCACGCCGTTGCTGCCCGCCGACTACCTCGACCTCGTCGACCCGCTCCGCTCCGGCGCCGCGCTGCGTGGCCGGATCGAGGAGGTCCGGCCGGAGACCCGGGACGCCGCGACGGTCGTCATCCGCCCGGGCCGGGACTGGCTGCCGCACACCCCGGGCCAGTACGTGCGGATCGGCATCGACGTCGACGGCGTCCGGCAGTGGCGCGCCTACTCGATCACCTCGGTGCTCGGCCGGGCCGACGGCTGCTTCACCATCACCGTCAAGGCGATCCCGGGCGGCAAGGTGAGCAACCACCTGGTGCGCCGCGCGCGTCCGGGCACGATCGTGCAGCTCGACCAGGCCACGGGTGACTTCGTGCTGCCGGCCCAGCGGCCGGAGAAGTGCCTGTTCGTCACCGCCGGGTCCGGCGTGACCCCGGTGATGGGCATCCTGCGCAACCACGTCGCCGAGCACGACGACGTGGTGGTGGTGCACTCCGCGCCCACCGCCGAGGACGTCATCTTCGGTGCCGAGCTGCGCGAGCTGGCCCGCACCGGTCAGATCCGGCTGGTCGAGCGGCACACCGAGACCGCCGGCCTGCTGGACGCCGCTGCGCTCGCCGAGCTCGTGCCCGACCTGGCCGAGCGCTCCACCTGGGCCTGCGGTCCGGTCGGGCTGCTCGAGGCGCTGGAGGAGCACTGGGCGGCAGCGGGCATCGCCGACCAGCTCTACACCGAGCGGTTCCGCCCGCGGGTGCTGGTCACCGGTGAGGGCGGCACGGTCAGCTTCGGGAAGTCCCAGCGATCGCTCGAGGTCGACGGCGCCACGCCGATCCTCGACGCCGCCGAGGAGGCCGGGCTGCTCATGCCCAGCGGCTGCCGGATGGGCATCTGCTACGGCTGCGTGCTCCCGCTCCGCGAGGGGGCCGTCCGCGACCTGCGCACCGGCGAGGTCACCACGGCCGCGCCCGGTGACGGCGTCCTCGTCCAGACCTGCATCAGCGCCGCTGCCGGCGCCTGCGACATCGACCACTGACCTGAAGAGGAGCTGCACGTGACCGTCCTGCAGAAGAAGTCCGACAACCCGATCGCGCACCTGAGCACCGAGGACATCGACAGCATCGGCCGCGAGCTCGACGCGCTGCGGCAGAGCGTCATGGACAGCCGCGGGGACGCCGACGCCGCCTACATCCGCCGGGTGATCGACGTCCAGCGCAAGCTCGAGCTGGGCAGCCGCGCCGTCCTGCTGTTCTCCAAGTTCCCGCCGGCCTGGGTGCTGGGCACCGTGGGGCTCTCGGTCGCCAAGATCCTGGAGAACATGGAGATCGGGCACAACATCCTGCACGGCCAGTGGGACTGGATGCGCGACCCGAAGATCCACTCCACCACCTGGGAGTGGGACATGGCCAGCCCGTCGGAGCAGTGGAAGCACTCGCACAACGAGCTGCACCACACGTACACGAACGTGATCGGCAAGGACAACGACCTCGGCTACGGCATCATGCGCGTCGACGAGGACCAGAAGTGGGTGCCGCTGTACCTGCTGCAGCCGGTGTGGAACTTCGTGAACGCCTGCTTCTTCGAGTACGGCATCGCCGCCTACGACCTCGAGCTGGGCAAGAACCTGGCGACCAAGGAGCGGCGCGCCGACCCCGCCTTCCGGGCCGCCGGCAAGGCCGTGCTCACGAAGATCCGCAAGCAGATGACGAAGGACTACGTCGTCCACCCGCTGCTGTCCGGCCCGTCGTTCCTGCCGACCCTGGCGGCCAACTTCACCGCCAACGTGGTGCGCAACCTGTGGTCGCACTCGGTGATCATGTGCGGGCACTTCCCCGAGGGCGTCGAGACGTTCGAGAAGAAGTCGATCGACGGGGAGACCCGTGGCGAGTGGTACCTGCGCCAGATGCTCGGCTCGGCCAACATCTCCGGCAGCAAGGCCATGCACATCATGACCGGCAACCTGTCGCACCAAGTGGAGCACCACCTGTTCCCCGACCTGCCGAGCAACCGGTACGCCGAGATCGCGCCGAAGGTGGAGGACCTGTTCCGCCGGTACGGGTTGCGCTACCACTCGGCGTCGCTGCCCCGCCAGGTCGGCTCGGCGTGGCACAAGGTGCTGCGGCTGTCGCTGCCCAACGGCTGGCTGGCCCAGACCACACCGGCGAACGCACCGGCGCAGGTCCTCAAGCTCTACAAGATGACCACCGGCGGCCCCAAGGTCCGCCGCCAGCTGCAGAACGCCGCCTAGCACCGCACGAAGGGCCCCTCCCCCCACGGGAGAGGGGCCCTTCGTTCAGCGGCGCTTGGCGTAGCCGGCGAGGCCGAACTGGAGCAGGGCCAGCCCGCGCTGCCCGCGGGTGCGCAGCATGGCCACCAGCTCGGGGCCGGAGGCGCCGGCGAGCACCCGGTCGCGGGCCAGCTCCAGCAACGACGAGTACAGCCCCATGACCGCGTTGGCCGCCAGCCACGGCTCGAGCTCGCCGGCCGCGGCCCGGGTCTCCAGGGTGATCTGCTCGGCCAGGGTGTCGGTCAGCGTGCCGAGGATCTCCCGCTCCCGGGCCTGCAGGGTGCGGCTGCCGCGGATGACCCGGGCCATCTCGGTCATGCCCTCCGCGGCGGCGGGGGAGCCCAGCTGGCTGACCGCCGCCACCACGAACCCGCCCGCCGCGGCGGCGACCGACTCGCCGGCCGGGCGCCGGCGGACGGCGTCCAGCAGCGCGGCCCGGATCGGCGGGTCGGCCTCGAAGACCAGCCCCTCCTTGACCGGGAAGTGGTTGAACACCGTCTTCTCCACCACGCCGGCACGCTGCGCGATCTCCATGACGCTCACGTGGTCGAACCCGCGCTCGACGAACAGCTCAGCGGCCGCGTCGACGATCGCCTCGCGGGTCCGCAGCCGCCGCTGCTCGCGCAGGCTGGGACCGCGCCGCTCGCGGCGGCGGGGGCGCCGGCCCGGGCCGGGGTCGTCCGCCGGCTGGGCGACCGACGCAGGGGCGTCAGGGGCGGCGGGGTCGTCGACCTCCGGGGCCAGGAGGTCGACGTCCTCCGCCGCGGGGCGCGCGGCGAGCGGGACGACCCGCGCCTCGGCCTCGGCGCCGGACGGCGTCGCGTCAGCCACTGCAGCGGCTGCAGCCGCCTCGGGATCGCGGCGACCGGCGAGCTCCTCCACCAGGTCGTCGGCGAGAACTGTCGCTGTACTCCGGCTCGCGGAGGCCCCTGCAGTCACACCAGTCACGCTAGTGACGGGACGGTCCGGTCCCCGGACAGCGACACCCGCCGCGACACGACTGATTTCCCGGCAGTTGTGGTGTCGTTCACGGGGTGTGATCGGTCCGTCGCTGGTGCGCGTCGGGTCCGGCGGCCCCGGGACCCATGGGACCATCGCGACCATGCGCATCGGCACCCTGCGGCGCGGACGAGCGACCGAGACGGCCCCCGGCGTCGCCGGCACCGCGCGTCTCGACCGGCGGACGAAGAACCTGACCAAGCGGCTCCGGCCCGGCGACATCGCGGTCATCGACCACGTCGACGTCGACCGGGTGAGTGCCGACTCGCTGGTGGCGTGCAAGGTCGCGGCGGTCGTGAACGCCGCGCCGAGCACGTCGGGCCGCTATCCCAACCTCGGCCCCGGGATCCTGGTCGACGCCGGCATCCCGCTCGTCGACGGCGTCGGCAAGGAGGTCTTCACCCGGGTCAAGGAGGGGGTGGAGCTCCGCATCGAGGGCAACCAGGTGTTCGCCGGCGACCAGGTCGTCGCCGAGGGCGTCGAGCAGACCCCGGAGACCGTCGCGGAGGCGATGGCCGAGGCGCGGGCCGGGCTGTCGGTGCAGCTGGAGGCCTTCGCGGCCAACACCATGGAGTACATGAAGCGCGAGCGCGCGCTGCTGCTCGACGGGGTGGGCGTGCCCGACGTGGCCACCCAGATCGAGGGCCGGCACGTGCTGGTCGTCGTCCGGGGCTACGACTACAAGGAGGACCTGCAGGCGCTGCGGCCCTACATCCGCGACTACCGCCCGGTGCTCATCGGCGTGGACGGCGGGGCCGACGCGCTCAAGGAGGCCGGCTACCAGCCGGACATGATCATCGGCGACATGGACTCGGTCAGCGACTCGGTGCTGCGCTGCGGGGCCGAGGTCGTGGTGCACGCCTACGCCGACGGCCGCGCGCCCGGGTTGCAGCGGGTCACCGACCTGGGCGTCGAGGCGATCACCTTCCCGGCGGCGGCTACCAGCGAGGACATCGCGATGCTGCTCGCCGACGAGAAGGGCGCCAGCCTCATCGTCGCCGTCGGCACGCACGCCACCCTCGTCGAGTTCCTGGACAAGGGCCGGGGCGGGATGGCCTCGACCTTCCTCACCCGGCTCCGGCTGGGTGGCAAGCTGGTCGACGCCAAGGGCGTGAGCCGGCTCTACCGCAGCCGCATCTCGACCCTCGCGCTGGTCCTGCTGGTGCTCGCCGCGCTCGCGTCGATCGTCGCCGCGCTGGCGGTGTCCACGGCCAGCCACATCTACTTCGACCTGCTCGTCGACCAATGGGACAGCTTCGTGTTCTGGCTGGAGAACCTCTTCACGTGATCGACTTCCGCTACCACCTCGTCTCGCTGATCGCGGTGTTCCTCGCGGTGGCGCTGGGGATCGTCATCGGTACCACCCAGCTCAACGGCCCGCTGACGGACAACCTGCAGGGTCAGGTCACCGCGCTCCAGGACGACAAGCGGTCGCTGGAGGACCAGACGCAGCTGCTGCAGACCCAGCTGGACGACGTGGGCAGCTTCGACGAGGCCGTGGGCCCGGTGCTGGTGGAGAACACCCTCGTGGGCCAGAGCGTCGTGCTGGTCGTGGCCAGCCCCGACCTGGACGCCGAGGTGGTGGAGGGGGTGACCGCGCTGCTCGGCAGCGCGGGGGCCACCGTCACCGGGACGATCCGGCTCACCGACGCCTACGGGGACCCCTCCTCCGCCGGGACGGTGGAGAGCTACCTGGCCGGCCCCGGGGTGCCCGCCACGGTGACCCGGCCCACGACCGACGACGTCGGTGAGCTGCTCGCCTCCGTGCTCGCCCAGGTGCTGATGGTCCCCGGCGAGGGCAGCCCGGACGTCGGCGTCCCGCCGAGCACCACCGACACCTCCACCGTGCTCGCCGGGCTGGCCGAGCTCGACGTGCTCAGCCAGGACACCTCCTCGGTCAGCCCGGCCGACCTGGCCGTCGTGCTCACCTCCGGCACCGTCGCCGGTGGCGAGGACGCCGACGCCCGGGCGACGGCGCTGGTGCAACTGGCCACCGCGCTGGACACCGAGGGCTCCGGCGCCGTCGTGTCCGGCGACCTCGCCTCCGCCGGGGACGGCGGCCTGGTCGAGGCGGTGCGCAGTGACCAGGCGGCCTCGGCTGTCGTCTCGACGGTGGACAACGTGGACACCCCGGCCGGCCAGATCAGCACCGTGCTGGCGGTCGCGGCCGAGCGGCGCGGGACGTCCGGCGAGTACGGCGTGGGCGAGGACACCCAGCCGATCCCGCCGCCGGCCTCGTGAGCCGGGCCGTGCCGCGGCGCCCCACGGCCGCAGGGCGGACGGCGCTCGCCGCCGCCGGCGTGCTGGCCGCGCGAGCCGGGCTGGCCGGCGCCGGACTCCTGGCCGCGCAGCGGGCCGGCGCGCCCTGGCAGCGCACCAACTACGCCCGGCGTCCGGTCAGCCTGCTCGGCGGGCCGGTGCTGGCCGCCGCCGCCACGGCCACCGCGGTGGCCGGTGCACCCCCGGGTCAGCGGGCCGCTGCTGCCGTCGTCGGCACCGTGACCGGGATCGTCGGCGGGTACGACGACCTCGCCGGCGCCCGGCCCGAGCAGGCGGGGGACAAGGGGCTGGCCGGTCACCTGGCGGCGCTCCGCCAGGGTCGGGTCTCCGCCGGTGCGGTGAAGGTGGCCGGCATCGGCGCCGCCGGCGTCGTCGCCGCGGTCCTCACCCGCCGGGGCAGCGGGCTGCCGGCGGTGGTCGACGGTGTGCTCACCACCGGCCTGGTCGCCGGCACCGCGAACCTGCTCAACCTGCTGGACCTGCGCCCCGGCCGGGCCGGCAAGGCCGCTGTGCTGCTGGCCGCGACGACGCTCGGCGGGCCCGCCGGCGGCCTGGCCGCCGGCCCGCTCGGGTCGACCCTGGGCGTGCTCCCCGACGACCTGGGGGAGCGGGTGATGCTCGGCGACTGCGGCGCGAACGCCGTCGGCGCGCTCCTCGGGCTCCGGCTGGCCGCCCTGCCCGGGCGCGGCAGCCGGGCCGGCCTGCTCGGCGTGGTCACCGCGCTGACCCTGGCCAGCGAGAAGGTCAGCTTCACCCGGGTCATCGAGTCGACCGCCGGGCTGCGGGAGCTCGACCGGCTCGGCCGCCGCCCGGCGTGAGCACGCCCAGCTGCGGCGGTCGCCGGTGACCGGCCGGCGGCTCGTCCACGGGGCGGCCGGCGCTGCCCTGCTCATCTCGGTGCTCACCCTGCTGTCCCGGCTGGCCGGGTTCGGCCGCACCGTCGTCTTCACCAACGCGGTGGGCGCCGACAGCACCGGTGACACCTACCAGGCCGCCAACAACGTGCCCAACATCGTCTTCGAGGTGGTCGCCGGCGGGGCGCTGGCCAGTCTCGTCGTGCCGATGCTGGCGGGCGGGATCGCCGTCGGCGACCGGGAGCAGGTCCGCCGCACCGCCTCGGCACTGCTGGGGTGGGCGCTGCTGGTGCTCGTGCCGCTGGCCGCACTGCTGGCCGTCCTCGCGCGGCCGATCGCGGCCGCGCTCCTCGGCGGGGACGCGGGCGACCCGGCCAAGGTCGACCTGGCCGCCCGCTTCCTGCTCGTCTTCGCCCCGCAGGTGGTGCTGTACGGGATCGCCGTGGTGCTCACCGGCGTGCTGCAGGCGCACCGGCGCTTCGCCGGCCCGGCGCTGGCGCCGCTGCTGTCCTCGCTGGTCGTCGCGGCGGCCTACCTGCTGTTCGCCGGCATCGGCGGCGACCGGGACGTCGACGGCCTGGCCGCGTCGGCCGAACTGGTGCTCGGCGTCGGGACGACGCTGGGGGTGGTCGCGCTGACGCTCGCGCTGCTCCCTCCGCTGCACGGCCTGCGGCTGCGGTTGCGGCCGGCGCTGCGCTTCCCGGTCGGCGCCGCACCGCGGGTCCGCCGGCTCGCGCTGGCCGGGGTGCTGACGCTGGCCGGTCAGCAGCTGGTCGCGATCGTGGCCATCCGGCTGGCCAACGCCGGGGCCCCCGACGGCACCCAGGTCGTCTACTTCGCCGGGATGACGGTGTTCCTGCTGCCGTGGGCCGCGCTGGCGGTGCCCATCGCCACCTCGGTGTACCCGGAGCTGAGCGAGCGCGCGGACCGCGGTGACCCGGTGGGCTACGCGGCGACCCTGGCTCCGGCCGCCGTCCTGACCATCGTGGCCAGCGCGGTCGCCGCCGCGGGGCTGACCGCGGTCTCCGGGCCGATGGCCCGGGTCTTCCTGGCGTCGGCGGCCGATGCCGACGCGGCCCTCGCCCTCCGGCCGACCATCGTCGCCTTCGCCCCGGGGCTGGTCGGCTACGGGCTGGTCGCGCTGCTGTCCCGGGCTCTCTACGCCCGGGGGCTGTGGCGTGCCCCCACGGTCTGCGTCGCCGGCGGCTGGTTGGTCGCCGTCGCCGCCGACGTCGTGCTGTCCCAGGTCCTGCCCGACGCCGACCGGGCGGTCGCCCTCGGCGCGGGCCACAGCGTCGGGGTCACCGTCGCCGGGCTCGCCCTGCTGGCCGTCGTCGCCCGAGAGGCCGGTTCGGACGCGCTCGCCGGGGTGGCCCGCACCGGGCTGCCGGCGCTGCTCGCCGCGGTGCTGGCCGGGGCGGCCGGGCTGCTGACCGCCCGGGCGCTGGGCGCGGACCCGGTGCCCCGGGGCGGGGTGCTCGCCGCGATCGGCACCGGCGCGCTGGCCGGCGGCGTGGTGCTCGTGGTCGCGGCGGCGGTCATGATGGTGACCTCCCGGCGGCCGCTGCTCGCGGCCGTGGCCGGGCTTCGGCACGCGGGGAGGGCGGAGGTGGCTGGTGTCTGAGCCGGAGCGGCGTCTGCTCGCCGACCGCCGGGTCGCCGAGGTGCTGGCGACCAGCACCGGCGGGGTCGGCACCCATCTGCGCTCGCTGCTGGTCCCGCTGGGCCGCGCGGGTGCCTCGGTGCGGGTGTGCGGGCCGCGGGCCACCGAGGAGCTGTTCGCCTTCACCGCCACCGGCGCGGACTTCCGCGACGTCGGCATCTCCGCGGGTCTGGCGCCCGCGGCCGACCTCCGCGCGGTGCTGGCCCTGCGCCGGGCCACCGCCGGTGCGGACCTGGTCCACGCGCACGGGCTCCGCGCCGGCCTGGTCGCCGCAGCCGCGCGGCGGTCGGTGGGGGAGCGTGACCGGCCGCTGGTGCTCACCCTGCACAACGCGCTGCCGGGCGGGGGCGGGGCGCGGCGCCGGCTGCTGCAGGCCGCCGAGGCAGCCACCGTCCGCGGCGCCGACGTCGTCCTGGCGGCGTCCTCCGACCTGGCCGAGAACGCCCGCCGGCTCGGCGCTCGCGACGTGCGGGTCGCGCCGGTGGCGGCTCCGCCCCTGCCGCCGGCCCAGCGGCTTCGGCCGGACGTGCGCCGCGCGCTCGGGCTGGACGACGACCGCCGGGCGCTGGTCGTCGCGGTCGGCCGGCTGCACCCGCAGAAGGGCTACGACCTGCTGCTCGACGCGGTCGCCGCCTGGACGGCCGACGGGCGGCTGCGGCCGGCCCCGCTGGTCGTCATCGCCGGGGACGGGCCGCTGCACGACGAGCTGGCCGCGCGGATCGACGCCGAGCAGCTGCCGGTGACCCTGCTCGGCCGGCGCAGCGACGTGGCGGACCTGCTCGGCGCGGCCGACGTCTGCGTGCTGCCCTCGGTGTGGGAGGCCCGCTCGCTGACCGCCCAGGAGGCGCTGCGCGCCGGGACGCCGCTGGTCGCCACCGCCGTCGGGGGCATCCCGGAGCTGGTCGGGGACGCCGCCTCGCTGGTGCCGGCCGGCGACGCCGCGGCGCTGGCGGCGGCGGTCACCGCCGTGCTCAGCGACCCCGGGCTCACCGGGCGGCTGTGCGCCGCAGGCCCGCGGCAGGCGGCCACCTGGCCGGACGAGGCCGCCACCGCCCGGCAGCTGGTGGAGCTGTACGCCGAGCTGCTCGGGCCGGCCGGGCGCTCCCGATGACCCGCGTGCGCCCGCTGGCCGGGGTGCTGATCGCCGTGCTGCTGGCACTGCTCGCCGGGTCGACCGGACCGGCGGCTGCCGCGGGACACGACCGGTGGCACGCCGACCGGGTGCTGACCATCGGCGTCCCCGGGCTGGTGTGGGCCGACCTGGACCCCGACCGCACCCCGCAGCTGTGGTCGCTGGCCGAGGACTCCGCCATCGGCGCGCTGTCGGTGCGGGCCGGCCGCCCCACCACCTGCCTGCTCGACGGCTGGGCCAGCCTGGGCGCGGGCAACCGGGCCCGCTACCCCGGCCCGGTCGAGCCTGTCCCCGCGGTCCCCGCGCCCGATGCCCCGACGACCGACGGTGACACGACGCCCGCCCCGGCGGACCAGCCGGCGGCGGTGGACCCCCGGCTGTCCTACTGCGGCCTGGAGGAGCAGGTCGCCGCGGTCGGGCTGACCGAGCCGGAGCGGACCGTGGCCCGGGTCGCGGCCGACGAGGCGACCACCCGGTTCGGCGCGGAGCCCGGGGTCCTCGGGCAGGCCGTCCCCTGCAGCACCGTGGTCGGCCGCGCGGCGGCCCTGGCCGTGGCGGGGGAGGACGCCGCGTTCACGGTGCGGGACGCGCTGCCCGCCGACGACGCCGAGCTGAGCGGGCTGCTGGCCGACTGCCCGCTGACGCTGGTCTCGCTCGGCCAGCTCAGCGACGCGGCCGCGCCGGGTGCCGACGCCAGCGACGACGGCACGCTGCCGACCGCCCGCCAGGCGGCGGTGCAGGCCGTCGACGCCGCGGTGGGCCGGCTCCGGACCGCGACCGCCGGCCTCCCGGGCGAGACGTTGCTGCTGCTGCAGGGGATCTCCGAGGTCAACGGCGGCCGGCCGCAGCTGCACGTGGTCATGGCCGAGGGCCCGGGGATGAACCCGGGCTGGCTCACCTCGGCCAGCACCGGCCGCCCGCCCTTCGTCCAGCTCATCGACGTCGCGCCCACCGCGCTGCGCGCACTCGGCCTGGACGTCCCCGACTCGATGAACGGGCAGCCGTTCCGGGTGACCGGTGATCGGCCGCCGCTGGCCGACGCCCTGACCGAGCTGGACCGGGCCAACACCCGGGCGGTGGTGCACTACCGCAGCACCGGCCTGACCTACTGGCTGCTCGTCGTGGTCAACGGCGCGGTGGTGCTGCTGGGCGCACTGCTGCTCGGTGGCTGGGACCGCGGCTGGCTGCCCGGCCGGGCCGGGCGGCGCAGCCGGGTGCGGGACTGGCTGCGCCGCCGCACCCCGGGCCGCCGCGGGCCTCCCGTGGTGCGGCTGCTGGCGCTGGCAGTCGCCGCGCTGCCGGTGTCGACCTACCTGGCCAACCTCGTGCCGTGGGAGCGCAGCGGCGCGCCGCGCTGGGCGCTGGCCGGGTCGGTGCTCGTCGCCGCCCTCGCCGTCACCGCGTCGGCCGCGCTCGGGCCCTGGCGCCGCCGGCGGCTGGGCCCGCCGGTCGTCGTGCTGGCCGTCACGCTGGCCACCCTGGCCGGTGACGTGCTCACCGGTTCGCACCTGGAGCTGGACGGCCTGCTCGGTTACGACGCGATCGTGGCCGGCCGGTTCACCGGCTACGGGAACCTCACCTTCGGCCTGCTGTCGGTCAGCGCCCTGCTGCTCACCGCCGCCGGTGCCGCCGCGCTGGTGCGCCGCTCGGCGGCGCCGTCCCGCCGGACGTGGCTGCTGCCGGTGCTGGTCGCCGGGGTGCTGTGCACCGGGCTGATCGGCGCCCCGCCGCTGGGCCGGGACTTCGGGGGCGTGCTGGCCGTCGTCCCCGGGTTCGCCGTCCTGGGCATGCTGCTGGCCCGGATCCGGGTCACCGTCACCCGGCTCGTGGCGGTGCTCGCCGCCGCCGTCCTGGTCGTCGGGGTCGTCGCGGTGCTCGACTGGCTCCGCCCGGCCGACCAGCGCAGCCACCTGGGCCGGTTCGTGGCGCAGGTGCTCGACGGCCAGGCCTGGACGGTGGTCAGCCGCAAGGCCGCCGCGAACCTGGCCATCCTGCTCGGCAGCCAGCTGGCGTGGATGCTGCTGGTCGCGCTGCTGGCCGCCGGCTGGCTGCTGCGACCGGGCGGGCTGCTCCGCAGCCGGGCCGGCCGGGCAGCGGCCGGCCTGCCGGCCGAGGACGTGCGGGTGCTGCGCGCCGGGCTGACCGCCATCGCGCTCAGCCTCACCGTCGGCGCGCTGGTGAACGACAGCGGCGTGGCGCTGCCGGCCACCGCCGCCACCCTGCTGGTGCCGCTGCTGGTGCACCTGGTGGCCGGCGCCCCGGTCCCGCCCGCACCCCCGGGCGCCGCCGGTCCAGCCGTCGAGCCGGCGGACACCCGTGTTAACGTGGGCGTCCGTGGGTCGACTGGCAGAACCTCGTGACCGCGGACCTCTTCTCCCCAACTCCCAGCCGACGAAGTTCGTCTTCGTCACCGGCGGCGTCGTGTCGTCACTGGGCAAGGGCCTGACCGCAAGTTCCCTGGGGGCCCTGCTGTCCAGCAGGGGCCTCCGGGTCACCATGCAGAAGCTGGACCCCTACCTCAACGTGGACCCGGGGACCATGAACCCCTTCCAGCACGGGGAGGTGTTCGTCACCGAGGACGGCGCCGAGACCGACCTGGACATCGGGCACTACGAGCGCTTCCTGGACACCGACCTGACCGGCCGGGCCAACGTGACCACCGGCCAGGTGTACTCCGACGTGATCGCCAAGGAGCGGCGCGGGGAGTACCTGGGTGACACCGTGCAGGTCATCCCGCACATCACCAACGAGATCAAGGCGCGGATCCTGGCCGGGGCCGAGACCGCCGAGCGGGTCGACGTCGTCATCACCGAGATCGGCGGCACGGTCGGCGACATCGAGTCGCTGCCCTTCCTCGAGGCCGCCCGGCAGGTCCGGCACGAGATCGGCCGGGACAACTGCTTCTTCCTGCACATCTCGCTGATCCCCTACATCGCCCCCTCCGGTGAGCTGAAGACCAAGCCCACCCAGCACTCGGTGGCCGCGCTGCGCAGCATCGGCATCCAGCCCGACGCGCTGGTCTGCCGGTCGGACCGGGCGATCAACGAGGGCCTCAAGCGCAAGATCAGCCTGATGTGCGACACCGAGGCCGAGGGCGTCATCTCCTGCCCCGACGCCCCGTCGATCTACGACATCCCGCGGGTGCTGCACCGGGAGGGCCTGGACGCCTTCGTCGTCCGCCGGCTCGGGCTGCCCTTCCGGGACGTCGACTGGACGGTGTGGGGCGACCTGCTGGACCGGGTGCACGCGCCCAAGCAGACCGTCACCGTGGCGCTGGTCGGCAAGTACATCGACCTGCCCGACGCCTACCTGTCGGTCACCGAGGCGCTGCGTGCCGGTGGCTTCGCGCACCGCTCCCGGGTGGAGATCCGCTGGGTCCCCTCCGACGAGTGCCAGACCCCCGAGGGCGCCGCGGCCGCGCTGGCCGGCGTCGACGGGGTCTGCATCCCCGGCGGCTTCGGGGTGCGCGGCATCGAGGGCAAGCTCGGCGCGATCAAGCACGCCCGGGTCAACGGCATCCCGACGCTGGGGCTGTGCCTGGGCCTGCAGTGCATGGTCATCGAGGTGGCCCGCGACCTGGCCGGCATCGAGGACGCCAACTCCACCGAGTTCGACCCGGACACCAGCCACCCCGTGATCGCCACCATGGCCACCCAGCTCGACGTGGTCGCCGGCACCCGGGACATGGGCGGGACGATGCGGCTGGGCAGCTACCCGGCACAGCTGCAGAAGGGCTCGGTGGTCGCGGCCTCGTACGGCGAGACCGAGATCACCGAGCGGCACCGGCACCGCTACGAGGTCGCCAACGCCTACCGGGACAAGCTGGAGCAGGCCGGCATGGTCTTCTCCGGCACCTCGCCGGACGGGATGCTGGTCGAGTTCGCCGAGCTGCCGGCCGACGTCCACCCGTTCTTCGTCGGCACCCAGGCGCACCCGGAGCTGAAGAGCCGGCCGACCCGGCCGCACCCGCTGTTCGCCGCCTTCGTGCAGGCCGCGGTCGGCTACCAGGACGCCGCCCGGCTGCCGGTGCCCGTGTCCGAGCCGATCGGCATCTGATGAGCACCCTCCACGAGTACGAGGTGGTCGCCTCGGAGCAGATCTACACCGGGCGGATCATCTCGCTGCGCAAGGACACCGTGGCCATGCCCGGTGGCGGGACCAGCGACCGGGAGGTCGTCCACCACCCGGGTGCGGTCGGCATCGTCGCCCTCGACGACGCCGACCGGGTCGTGATGGTGCGCCAGTACCGGCACGCCGTCGGTGAGCACCTGTGGGAGCTGCCCGCCGGCCTCCGGGACGTCGACGGCGAGCCGCCGGTCGACACCGCCCGCCGGGAGCTGGCCGAGGAGACCCAGCTGGCCGCGGAGCGGTGGTCGCTGCTGGTGAGCCAGCACCCCTCGCCCGGCTTCTGCGACGAGCTGATCCACCTCTACCTGGCCGAGGGGCTGACCGAGGCCGCCCGTCCCGACGGGTTCGTGGTGGAGCACGAGGAGCTGGACATGACGGTCGAGCGGGTGCCGCTGGCCGAGGCGGTGCAGTGGGTCTTCGACGGCAGGGTCCGCAACGCCCTGGCCGTGATCGGGCTGCTCGCAGCCGCCCAGGTCCGGGCGACCTCGCCGAGGCTGCGGCCGCTCGACGCGAGCTGAGCCGGGACGGTCCCGGCGCGGCGCTCGGGTGCTGGCCGGAACCGTCCCGGGGCGCGCCGGGAGGTGTAGCGAGGGGTCCGAGTGGGGACCCCAGGAGGGACGGCGGATGCCACCGGCGGGGTCCTGGACCCAGCCGCGGCCGGCCGGAGGGGACGGGAGAGCCGACAGCGTGGACGAGCTGGGCAGGCGGGTGCTGGGCGACCGCTACGAGCTGGACTCGCTGATCGCCTCGGGCGGGATGGGCGAGGTCTGGCGGGGCCGGGACGTCCTGCTCGGCCGGCCGGTCGCGGTCAAGCTGCTGCGCAGCGAGTACACCGGCGACCCGGCCTTCCTCGCCCGGTTCCGGGCCGAGGCCACGCACGCCGCGGCGCTCAGCCACCCCAACATCGCCGCCGTCTACGACTACGGCGAGGTCATCTCCGAGCAGGACGGCGAGCACCTGGCCTACCTCGTGATGGAGCTCGTGCAGGGCGCGCCGCTGTCCACGCTGCTGCGCGAGGAGGGTCCGCTCAGCCCAGAGACGACGCTGTCGGTGCTGCGGCAGACCGCCGTCGCCCTCGCCGAGGCCCACCACGCGGGGCTGGTCCACCGCGACGTCAAGCCGGGCAACATCCTCGTCGGGCCGGACGAGAAGGTGAAGATCACCGACTTCGGCATCGCCTGGTCGGCGGGGAGCGTCCCGCTCACCGAGGCCGGGAAGGTGCTGGGCACGCCGCAGTACCTGTCCCCGGAGATCGCGGTGGGAGAGCCACCCTCCCCGGCCAGCGACGTGTACTCCCTCGGCCTGGTCGGCTACGAGTGCCTGACCGGCGAGCCGGCCTTCGCCGGGGACAACCCCGTGACGGTCGCGCTCAAGCAGGTCACCGAGGAGCCCGAGCCGCTGCCCGACGACCTGCCGGCCGCCCTCCGGGCGCTCGTCGACGAGGCCGTGGCCAAGGACCCCGGCGAGCGGATCCCGGACGGCGACGCGTTCGTCGCCGCGATCGACCGGGTCCGGGCCGGGCGCCCGCTGGACGACCCGGCCGGCACCCGGGCGGTCCCGCTGGGTGAGCGCCCGGCGCTCGCCCGGCGCCGGCCGCCGGCCGGCCCGGCGGGGTCCCGGCGGCGGCTGCGGACGGTGCTGCCGGTCGTCTGCGCGCTGCTCGCCGGCATCGCCGGCGTCCTCGGGCTGGGGCTGCTCCGCGACGACGACCCGCCGCCGTCCGGCGCAGCCACCGCGACCGAGCAGCAGCAGACCATCGAGCTCGACGGTCAGGACTACCTGGGGCGGCCGGTCGACGACGTCGCCCTCCAGCTGACCGGGTTGGGCCTCACCGTGGACCGGCAGGCGCAGCAGGCGCCCGACGTCGCCCCGGGGCACGTCACCCAGCTGGACCCGACCGGCCGTGCCCTGCACGCGGGGGACGCCGTGACGGTCTTCTTCGCCGACGGCTCGTCCGCCCCGGTCGTGGACGTCCCGGTGACCGGCGCCGCCGCGCCGCCGACGCCGGCGCCGGACACCCGCCCGGCCCCGGGCACCGACACCTCCCCCCGAACGGACGCCGGCCGCGTCCCGGGCACCGGGGGAGTCCCGGCCCCGGCGAGTGACAACGCCCCCGCGACGACGGCTCCGGCGGCTCCGGCGGAGACCAGCCCGGCCGGGAGCAGCCCGACGGACGCCGGAGCGACCGGCACCGCACCGGCGGACGGCACGCCGACCGACAGCGCCCCTCTCGAGAGCACGCCCTCCGCCGCCCCGTCGGAGAGCGCCGGCGACAGTGCGGCTCCCACCTCCGCGCCGGACGCCGGCTCGTCCGCTCCCACCTCGTCGCCCGCACCGAGCTCGTCCGAACCGGCGCCGACGTCGT
The DNA here is from genome assembly GCA_000620205.1 of Geodermatophilaceae bacterium URHA0031. Classification (GTDB taxonomy): domain Bacteria; phylum Actinomycetota; class Actinomycetes; order Mycobacteriales; family Geodermatophilaceae; genus Modestobacter. The sequence goes on from JHVP01000009.1 coordinate 28,218, forward strand.
CCTCGGCAGCGGCGTCGTCCCCCGCCCAAAGCTCTCCGGTGGCCCCGCCGGCGGACGACGGCAGCTCCGCGCCGCCCAGCGACTGGGCCGGCCGGGGCGGTCGGCCCGGCGGCTGACCCCCGACCCCCGGGTTGCCGCGGACGTCGGGACCGGTGGAGGGTGGCCGGGTGCTCACACATGACCAGGCCCTGTCCCTGCTGCAGGCCGCCCGCGAGGAGTCCACGAAGCTCGGCGTCCCGATGTCCTTCGCCGTCATGGACCCCGCGGGGCACCTGCTGGCGCTGGTCCGGATGGACGGCGCCCCGTGGATCTCCACCGACGTGGCCCAGGGCAAGGCGTGGACCGCGGCCGCCTACGGCGCTCCCAGCGCCGCGCAGAAGGCGAAGATGGAGCCGATGCCGAACTTCGCGACGGCGGTGACGGCGATGACCCACGGCCGGTTCACCCCGCAGACCGGCGCGGTGCCGGTGTACGCCGACGGGCAGCTGGTCGGCGCCCTGGGCGGCAGCGGGGGCACCGGTCAGCAGGACGAGGACGTCTGTGCCGCTGCGGTGGGAGCCTGCGGGTACTCCCTCAGCTGACCTCGGCGCGGTCGGCCTCGGGCGTGTGCAGGCCCAGCCGGCGGAGCTCCAGCCCGGCGAGCGCGCGCAGCGCCGCCGGGTCGCCCGCCCGCCAGCCGGCCCCGGTGCCGGCCGGCAGGCGGGCCAGCTGCGGCAGCGGCGCGGTCGCCATCGCCCGGGCCGCCAGCAGCTCGAGGTCCGGCAGGCCGTCGGCGCCGGAGGTCAGCAACCGGTCGGCGGCGGTGGCCTCGCGCAGCCAGCCGGTCCGCCAGCGCAGCCACCGCACCAGCAGCCAGCCGACCGGCAGCAGGACCAGCACGACGGCCAGCACCCCCGCCAGGGTGTGCACCGCGTCCGAGGCACTGGTACCCGCGCCGGTGACCGAGCCCCCCGCGTCGCTCAGCGCACCGAACGGCCGGGACAGCTCGTCGCCGACCACCGGGACGCCGTCGGCGGCGCCGGCCGCGGAGTCCATCGAGTCCGAGATGGACCGGCCCAGGTCGGCGACGGCCCGGCCGGGTTCGGCCAGCACCAGCACCGCGCCGTGCACCACCCGGGCGACCAGCACCCACAGCACCGCCCAGGCCAGCAGGCCCGCGTCGGCGGCCAGCTGACGGGTGCGGTGGTCGGGTCGGTCGGCGTACAGGCGCATCGGTGCGGCTCCCTCGGCGGGGTCGGGCGGGCTCGGCGGGTCCTGAGGATCGTCCGGCACCGCGGCGTCCGGGGCGATCCGGACGGAGCAAGAACAGTCGGGCGCGGAGCGGGCCCGACCCACGAGACTCGCCCCATGACCGAGGACGTACCCACCGGGCGCGACCGGCTGCGCGAGCTGCTCGACGCGGTGCTGGACGAGGACAACCGGACGCTCACCGAGATGGCCGGGGACGCCTTCTCCTCTCCCTGGCACTTCAGCCGGCAGGTGGCCCGCGGTGCGGGGGAGTCGCCGGTGGCGCTGCGCCGGCGGGTGGAGCTGGAGCGCGCGGCCTGGCAGCTGCAGGCCGGCCGAAGCGTGACCGAGGTGGCGTTCGCCGCCGGGTACGAGTCGGTGGAGGGCTTCAGCCGGGCGTTCTCCCGGGCCTACGGCCGCTCGCCCGGTCACCGGCCGGCCGAGCCGGCACCCAGCACCCGGGACGGGCACTGGCTGCCGGCGCCCAACGGGGTCCACTTCCACCCGCCCACCTCGCTGTGGGTGACCGGCGAGCAGGGCGCCCGCGGCGGCGACGAGGTGACCGCGCTGCTGGTGCACCACGCGCTCGAGGACACCCGCGCGCTGCTGGACCTGGCGAAGGGGCTGCCCGAGGAGGAGTACCGGCGCACCCGAGCGCCGGGCTGGCAGGTGCTCGGCTGGGACGGGCCCGAGGACTCGCTGGCCGCCGTGCTGGACCACCTGGTGTGGGCGACGGAGGTCTGGCTGGCCTCGGTCGAGGGGGCGGACCACCCGGCGCGCGGCGCGGACGACCCGGCGGCCCTGCTCGCCCGGCACGACGAGGTCGCACCCCGCTGGCTGGCCGCCGTCCGGGACGTGTCCCGGCGCGGCGCCTGGGGCGACCGGCTGGTCGACGCGCTGTGCGACCCGCCGGAGACCTTCGTGCTCGGCAGCGTGGTCGCCCACGTGCTCACCTTCGGCGCGCACCGCCGGCAGCTGGCCCGGCACTGGTTCCGCGAGGCCGGGGTGCCGGTGGACGCCGGCGACCCGATCGACTGGTTGAGGAGGAGGTCCTCGTGACCCGCACCGTGTACTACACCGCCACGTCGCTGGACGGCTTCATCGCCACCGTCGACCACTCGCTGGACTGGCTGCTCAGCCGGGAGACCGACGCCGACGGGCCGATGGGCTACGCCGGCTTCATCGCCGGGGTGGGGGCCGTGGCGATGGGCGCGACGACCTACCTGTGGGTCCGCGAGCACGAGCCGGAGTGGACGCCGGAGCGGCCCACCTGGGTCTTCACGCACCGCGACCTGCCGCTGCTGCCGGGGGTGGAGCTCCGGCTCACCGCCGAGGACCCGGCGCGGGTGCACGCCGACATGGTCGCCGCCGCGGCCGGGCGGGACGTCTGGATCGTCGGCGGTGGGGACCTCGCCGGCCAGTTCGCCGACCGCGGGCTGCTGGACGAGCTGGTGGTCGCCATCGCCCCGGTGACCCTCGGCGGCGGTGCGCCGCTGCTGCCGCGGCGGGTCGAGCTGGCGGTGCAGGAGGTCGCCCGCAACGGCGAGCTGGTGTGCGTGCGGTACACGGTCGAGCGACCCCCGGCCCGGGTCTGACCCCCGGCTGACCCCCGACCGGGGGACGGCGACGGGCCGACGTCCCGGCGGGACACCGGCGTGACCTCGGTCATGCCTACACTCCGGCCGAGGTCGGCTCTGACCGGGCCGCCGTCCACTGGAGCGCCGCCGGAGACCCCGGAGACGCCCGCCGAACCGGGAGCTGGGGTCTGAGGATGAAGGTCGGAGTCGCTCGAGAGGTCAAGAACCGCGAGTACCGGGTCGCGCTGACCCCGTCCGGGGTGACCGAGCTGGTGGCCGCCGGGCACGACGTGCTGGTCGAGCACGACGCCGGGGCCGGGTCGTCCATCCCGGATGCGGACTTCACCGCGGCCGGGGCGAAGATCCTGGGCTCCGCGGACGACGTGTGGGGCGAGGCGGACCTGCTGCTGAAGGTCAAGGAGCCCGTCGCCGAGGAGTACGGCCGGATGCGGGCCGACCAGACGCTGTTCACCTACCTGCACCTGGCCGCCTCGCGGGCCTGCACCGACGCGCTGCTCGCCGCGGGCACGACCGCGGTCGCCTACGAGACGGTGCAGACCGACGGCGGTGCGCTGCCGCTGCTCGCCCCGATGTCCGAGGTGGCCGGGCGGATGGCCCCGCAGGTCGGCGCGCACACCCTGGAGCGCGCCTCCGGCGGCCGCGGTGTGCTGCTGGGAGGGGTGTCCGGGGTGCACGCCGCCAAGGTCGTGGTGATCGGCGCGGGCGTCTCCGGGATGAACGCGGCGACCATCGCGCTGGGCATGCAGGCCCAGGTCACCGTGCTGGACCGCGACCTGGAGAAGCTGCGGGCCGCCGACCAGCTCTACCGCGGCCACCTGCAGACCGTCTCCTCCAACGCCCTGGAGGTCGAGCGGGCGGTGCTGGGGGCCGACCTGGTGATCGGCGCCGTCCTGGTGCCCGGCGCGAAGGCACCCACGCTGGTGAGCAACGAGCTGGTGTCCCGGATGAAGCCCGGCTCGGTGCTCGTCGACATCGCCGTCGACCAGGGCGGCTGCTTCGAGGACAGCCGGCCGACCACCCACGACGACCCGACGTTCGCCGTCCACGGGTCGGTCTTCTACTGCGTGGCGAACATGCCCGGCGCGGTGCCGCACACCTCGACCTACGCGCTGACCAACGTGACGTTGCCCTACGTGTTGGCCCTGGCCAACTCGGGCACCGCGGCGGCGCTGGCGGCCGACCCGGCGCTGGCCCGCGGCGCCAACGTGGCCGGCGGGCACCTGGTGCACGCCGGGGTCGCCGAGGCGCACGGGCTGCCGTCGGTCCGGTGGCAGGAGGTGCTGTCCTGACGGCTCTCGATCCGGCCCGCCCCACCGCCCTCGCCGGCCCGGCCGTCGAGCGGGTGGTCACCGGCTACCTGGACCACCTGACCGTGGAGCGCGGCCTCGCCGGCAACACGATCGCCTCCTACCGCCGGGACCTGCGCCGGTACGCCGAGTTCCTGGCCGCCGGCGGCGTGGAGGGGCTGGGCGAGGTGGGGGAGTCCGACGTCGCCGCGTTCCTGGTCGCCCTGCGCCAGGGGGACGAGGAGCACCCGCCGCTGTCGGCGACGTCGGCGGCCCGGGCGGTGGTCGCCGTCCGCGGCCTGCACCGGTTCGCGCTGCTCGACGGGCTGGTGGTCGACGACGTCGCCGCGCAGGTCAAGCCCCCGGCACCCGCGCGGCGGCTGCCCAAGGCGATCCCGGTCGAGCAGGTGGAGGCGCTGCTGACCGCGGCCGCCGCGGTCGAGGGGCCGCGCGGGCTGCGCGACCGGGCGCTGCTGGAGCTGCTGTACGGCACCGGCGCGCGGATCTCCGAGGCGGTCGGGCTGGCCGTCGACGACCTGGACCTCGGCTCGGCGGCGGTGCGGCTGGCCGGCAAGGGCGGCAAGGAGCGGGTCGTCCCGGTCGGCAGCTACGCCGTCCGCGCGGTCGAGGACTACCTGGTGCGGGCCCGGCCGGCGCTGGCGACGAAGGCCCGGGCCGGCGTGCGCGGGGGAGCGCTGTTCCTCAACGCCCGCGGCGGGCCGCTGTCCCGGCAGAGCGCCTGGACCATCCTCCGCGAGGCCGCCGAACGGGCCGGGATCCCCGCCGAGCTGTCACCGCACACGCTGCGGCACTCCTTCGCCACCCACCTGCTCGACGGCGGCGCCGACGTCCGCGTCGTGCAGGAGCTGCTCGGCCACGCCTCGGTGACGACCACCCAGGTCTACACGCTGGTCACCGTGGAGCGGCTGCGCGAGGTGTACGCGACCAGCCACCCCCGCGCGCTGCGCTGAGCTCAGGGCGCGGCGGCGAGCAGGCCGCGCACCAGGGCGACGTGCTCCGGCCGGGCGGGACTGCGGTGGTGCCAGGTGGCGGCCAGGCCGATCGCGACGACCCGGCCGGTGGCGACCAGCGCCCGGACCGCGGTGAGCAGCTCGTCGACCCGCACCCCGCCGGTCGCCGGGTACAGCAGGTCCGGGACCTCGGCCGGCGTGCAGACGTCGACGTCGACGTGCACGTAGAGGTCGCCGTCCGGCACGACCCCGGTCAGGTCGGCGACCGAGGCGCGGGTGACAGCGGAGCCGGCCAGCAGCTGGTGCTCGCCGGGATCGGTGTCCCGGGCGTCGACCAGCACCACCCGATCCTCCGCGACCGGCCGGAGGCCCAGCGCCGCGGGGAGGGCCAGGTCGCCGCGGCCGACGGCCAGCGACAGCGGCATCCCCCCGAGGTATCCCGACGTCGTGGTGTCCGCGGTGTGGAAGTCGGCGTGCGCGTCGAACCAGACGACCGCGGGGTCCCGCCCGGCGCGCTGCAGCCCGGCCAGCACCCCGAGGCTGGTGGTGCAGTCCCCGGAGGCGACGACGGCACCGCCCGCACCCACGGCGTCCGCGACCTGCTCGTACAGCGCGGCCATCCGGGTCCACGGGTCGCCGGCCGGGAGGTCGGCGGTCACCTCGCGGTCGGCGGGGACGCCCAGGTCGAAGGGGTCGAGGCGCTCGTCGAGGTGGTACGGGACGGCCGTCAGCAACATGCCGACGAGTTTCCCCGGCGTTCCGGTCACGGTCGCGCTGCGCCCTGCCGAGAAGAGAGGTGGGAGAACGGGTCGGCGGCTTCCCCCGCTGGTCGTGCGGGCTCCTGCCGTGACCTGACCCCCGGTCCACGGTCCGCTCAGCACCCAGGGAAGAGGCACAGACGATGTCGACACGAGCCGAGGCGGCGGCTTCCGCCGTCGCGCTCCCGCGCGGAGGGGCCATGGCGGGCGACGCCGAGATGGGCATCCCGACGAGCCGCGTCGACCCCGCCAAGGCGCGGCAGCGGAAGCTGCCCGACCCGAAGCCGATCAGCTCCCACGGCCCGGCCCGGATCATCGCCATGTGCAACCAGAAGGGCGGCGTCGGCAAGACCACGTCGACGATCAACCTGGGCGCCGCGCTCGTCGAGCAGGGCCGCCGCGTGCTGCTGGTGGACCTCGACCCGCAGGGCGCGCTGTCGGTGGGCCTCGGCATCCCCGCCCAGCACCTGGACCGGACCATCTACAACGCGCTGATGGAGCCCCGGACCACGCTGGCCGACGTCCGGGTGGCCACCGAGATCCCCGGCCTGGACCTGGTGCCCAGCAACATCGACCTGTCCGCCGCCGAGGTGCAGCTGGTCAGCGAGGTCGCGCGCGAGCAGACCCTGATGCGGGTGCTCGCCTCGGTCCGCGACGAGTACGACTACGTGCTGATCGACTGCCAGCCCTCCCTCGGGCTGCTCACGGTCAACGCGCTCACCGCCGCGCAGGGCGTGATCATCCCGCTGGAGTGCGAGTTCTTCTCGCTGCGCGGGGTCGCGCTGCTGGTGGACACGATCGACAAGGTCAAGGAGCGGCTCAACCCGTCGCTGGAGATCGACGGGATCCTGGCCACGATGTACGACACGCGGACCGTGCACTGCCGCGAGGTGTTCAGCCGGGTCGTCGAGGCCTTCGGCGACACCGTGTTCCAGACCGTCATCAGCCGCACGGTGCGGTTCCCGGAGACCACGGTGGCCGGGCAGCCGATCACCCAGTGGGCCCCCACGTCGTCGGGCGCTGCGGCGTACCGCGATCTCGCCAAGGAGGTCATCGCCCTGTGACGCGCCGCCCTGTGCTGCCGGGTGCCGCCGAGCTGTTCCGCCGGACCGACGTCCCGGCGCCCGCGCCCGCGCCGGTCACCGAGCTGTCGACCCTCGCGGCCGCCCAGTCCTCACCCGCGCTGCGCTCCAGCGCCGCCTCCCGGGCGGCGGACGACGACGAGCTGCCGGCCACCCCGCCGCTGACCCTGGTGCCCGACGTGGCCGGCGGTGCCCCGCGGATCGTCGTCGACGAGCTCGCTGCGCACCGGTCGACTCTCCCGGCGGCACCGCCCAAGCAGGTGGCCCGGGCGACCGGGTCGAGGGGGCGCGCCAAGCACGAGGAGAAGATCACCGTCTACTGCTCGGCCGACGAGCTGCTGGCCCTGGAGACCGCGCGGCTCGCGCTGCGCGGTCAGCACGGGGTCGCTGCCGACCGCGGCCGGATCGTCCGCGAGGCCATCGCCGTGGTGCTGGCCGACCTCGAGGTGCACGGCGAGGACTCGGTCCTGGTGCGTCGGCTGCGCAGATGAAGGACCCCGCTTCCCCCCACGCCTCGCTCCGCTCGGTGCGGGCCCCTGGAGCGGGGCCGAGGGCCACCTAGGCTGGGAACCGTGACGGTGGCGGGGTCCGAGGAGGTCGGGAACGGGCGGTTCACCGTCCGGCTGGCCAACTTCGAGGGCCCGTTCGACCTGCTGCTGCAGCTGATCGGCCGGCACAAGCTCGACGTCACCGAGATCGCGCTGTCGACGGTGACCGACGAGTTCATCGCCCACCTGCGCGCCCTCGGCGACCAGCTGGACCTGGACCAGGCGAGCGAGTTCCTGGTCGTCGCGTCCACGCTGCTGGACCTCAAGGCCGCCCGGCTGCTGCCCGCGGCCGACGTCGAGGACGAGGACGACCTCGCCGTCCTCGAGGCGCGGGACCTGCTGTTCGCCCGGCTGCTGCAGTACCGCGCCTACAAGCGGGCCGCGGAGTTCCTGCGCCGGCGGGAGGCAGAGGCCGCGCGCCGGTTCCCGCGGGACGTGGCGCTGGAGCCACGCTTCGCCCAGCTGCTGCCCGAGGTGCTCCTGGGGGTGACCCCGGAGCAGTTCGCGGCGCTGGCGCACGAGGCGCTGACCCCCAAGCCGCCGCCGACGGTGAGCGTCTCGCACCTGCACGCGCCGGCGGTGAGCGTCACCGAGCAGCTGGTGCTGGTCCGCAGCCGGATCGCGGCGGCGGGCACGGCGACCTTCCGCTCGCTGAGCAGGGACTGCGCGCACACGCTGGAGGTGGTCGCCCGGTTCCTCGCGCTGCTGGAGCTGTACCGGCAGCAGCTGGTGGTCTTCGACCAGGTGTCGCCGCTGGGCGAGCTGCACGTGCGCTGGACCGGGCCGCAGCTGGTCGGCGGCCGGCTGCCCGAGGAGATCGAGGCCGCGATCGCGGACGACCTGGAGGAGTACTCGTGAGCGACGAGCCGGAGCAGCCGCGTCCGTTCTCCTGGGACGCCATCGCCGCGGAGGTGGCCGCGGGGCTGGAGGACGACGACGCGCTGCCCGCGGAGGGCTGGGACGTCGTCGCCCGGCAGCTGGCGGCGGGGCTGGGTGCCCCGGCAGACCTCCCGTCGGCCGTCCACCCGGCCGCTGCCGACCCGGCGGCCGCGGAGGAGGCGGCGACGGTCGAGGAGGCGCCGGCCCTGTCGTTCGGCCGGGCACCCGCGGCGCCACCGGTGGAACTCGAGGTGGTGCCCGAGCCGGAGGCGGCGGTGGAGGAGGCTGCGCCGGACGTCGCGCCGGTGCAGGAGGAGCTGGACCTCGACGTCGACCTGGACCCGGCCGCGCTGCGCGGCGGCCTGGAGGCGCTGCTGTTCGTCGTGGACGCACCGGTCGACGAGGTGACCCTGGCCGACGCGCTCCGGTGCCCGGTGCCGCGAGTGCGCCGGGAGCTGGCCGCGCTGGCCGCCGACTACGACGAGCGGCGGGCCGGGATCGCGCTCCGCCGGGTGGGGGAGGGGTGGCGGCTGTACACCCGGGAGGAGCACGCGCCGGTCGTCGAGCGGCACCTGCTGGGCGGCCAGCGCAACCGGCTGACCCAGGCGGCGCTGGAGACCCTCGCCGTCATCGCCTACCGCCAACCGGTGACCCGGGCGCGGGTGTCGGCGATCCGCGGGGTCGGGGTGGACGCGGTGGTGCGCACCCTGACCTCGCGGGGGCTGATCCGGGAGGCCGGCGCAGACCCCGACACCGGCGGTGGGCTGTACGTGACGACGCCGCTGTTCCTCGAGCGGCTGGGGTTGACCGGCCTGGACGAGCTGCCCGAGCTCGCGCCGCTGCTGCCGGACGCCGGTTCCCTGCTCGACGAGCACCCCGACTCCTGACCCCTGTGTCGGCGGGCCGCCGGGGTCAGCGAGGCGGTGTACCGCCGAGTCTCTGGACCCTCGGCACGGCGAGCGCCACGAGCACCGCGACGGCGGCGAGGACCACCTTCTCGACGGTGCCGGTGGTGGCGGAGAAGAAGGCGATGACGGCGCCGACGAACACCAACGCCAGCAACGCCAGCAGGACGATGCGGATCGCGGCCACCAGGGTCGGTGGGACGGCTGGGGAATGGGTCACGGCGTCCTCCGGTCCCCGCGCAGGCCGGTGCTCGGCCCGCGTCCAGCGTCGCGCGCCGGGCACCTCGGTGCAACGGACTCGGGCACCCTGGTGACCGTTCCTCGGTCGATCCCGCCCCTACGGCGCGGACCGAGCGCCCGGACGCCCGAGCTGAGGGCTCGGACGCCCGGGTGCACTGCTCACCGGGAGTCGGCCTTCTCCTGCTCGTACCGCTCGGTCATGGTCGCCACCGCCTGCATCTGGGCCGCGGCGTAGTCCTCGCGCTTGCCCGTCGCATGCGCCTTGGCGTCGAGCGTCTGCTGCGCGTGCGAGACCGCCCCGCCCTGGAAGTGCGGCATCACGTGCTGGGCGATGAGCTCCCACGAGCGCTTCGTCGCCTCGGGGTTCGCCCACTCGTGCCCGAGCAGCAGCATGCAGCCGAAGCCGCCGGACTGGTCCCACAACCGCTGCACCTGCGCGCGGGCGTCCTCGACGGTGCCGATCGCGCCGACGCCGGCCTCGTTGATGAAGTCGATCATCTCCTTGACGTCGCCGCCCTCCACCGCCATCTGCGGGAACGCGGCGGTCTTCTGGAAGTAGCGGAACCAGGTCTCGATGCCGAACTGGACGTCGCGGTAGGCCTGCTCTCGGGTCTCGGCCACGTGCATGAGCCCCACCAGCCTCCAGTCGGCGCGGGACACCGTCTGGCCGAAGTGGGCGGCTCGCTCCTCGACCACGTTCCAGTGGTGGGCGAGCGCGTCGAAGCCGTCCTTGGTGAGCGTGGCGCCGATGGAGAGCAGCCCGACGCCGTGCCGGCCGGCCATCCGTGGACCGGTGGGGGAGGCGACCGCAGCGACGGCGATGTCGAAGCACGGCTGGGTGTAGGGCCGCAGGTGCAGGCGGGCGTTGACCAGGTCGTGCGTCCTGGTCCGCTCGGTGACCGTCTCGCCGCGGAGCAGCCGCATGATGATGTCGAGATCGACCTCCATCAGCTCCCGGGTGTCGGTCGGGTCGAGGCCCAGCATCATCGAGTCGGTGGGCAGCGACCCCGGCCCGCAGCCGAGCATCGTGCGGCCGCGGGTGAGGTGGTCCAGCAGCACCATGCGCTCGGCCACCCAGAGCGGGTTGTGGTAGGCGATCGACGTGACACCGGTGCCGAGCTTGATGCGCCGGGTCCGCTCGGCGGCCGCGGCGATGAAGATCTCGGGGGAGGCGATGATCTCGGTGCCGGCGGAGTGGTGCTCGCCGACCCAGGCCTCGTCGTAGCCGCACCTGTCCAGGTGCTCGATCAGCTCGAGGTCCCGCTGGAGCGCCAGGGTCGGGTTCTCCCCGGCCGGGTGGAACGGGGCCAGGAACGTGCCGAAGCGCAGTCGGTCCATGGAGTCCTCCTCGACGAATGTGACCTGCCTCACGACCGCGGTCAGTCTCGGGGCGTGCGCGGTCCCTGTCGAGGGGCAGATCTCCTGGGGCGTCGGCGAGAAGCGGGTCAGACGAGCAGTGGTCCGATGAGGATCTCGGTGCCGTCGGGGCGCCAGGTGCGCCATCGGCCCCCGGGATCTCGTTCGACCCGGAAGCCGTGGTGAACCTTCGTGTGGTGGCGTTCGCACAACAGCCCGGAGTTGGCCAGGCTGGTCTCCCCACCGTTGATCCAATGGATCAAGTGATGGACGTCACACCAGTGCGTCGGGGCATCACACCCGGTGAACACGCACTGCCCGTCCCGGGCCTCGACGGCCTTGCGCAGGCCGGGGGTGACCACACGGTGGTCCCGGCCCAGGTCCAGCAGTTCCCCGTCGGGGGTCATCACGATCCGGGAGATGGCACCGTCGCAGGCCAGCCAGCGCGCTCGGGCTGCCGAGATCTGCGCACCAAACCCGGTGCGGGCCGCCCCCGGCCCGGTTGCGGGGTCAACGAGGTCGTCGCAGTCCAGGCTGACCACCACGTGCGGCTTGACCGTCCGCAGCGTCGGCAGCTGCCCGGAGGCCAGCTGGTTGTCACACAGCTGGACCAGGGCGTCGGCCTGCTGCTGAGCCCGGCTGCGGTCATCGCCCTTGGGGCGGGAGGCCTGCACGATCGACTCGATGCCGGCCAGCACCTTCTCGATGCCGACCGCGTCCAGGTCGAACCGGCCGGTGCCGCTGCCATCGGCATGCCGGGTGACCGACAACCGCCGTCCCTCGGTGGGGTCGGGCTCGACCCCGTCGGGGTCGAGGGCTTCGCGGTAGTGGTGCACCACCTGCAGCAGCTGGGCATGGGCCTCACCGTGGGCGACGGCGACCAGCGCGGCATCGATGGCCTTCAGGTCGACGCCCTGCTCGGTGGCGGCGGTCCGCTTGTCGTCGTCGGCGACCGGGGCGATCACCGCCACCTGCGAGGCGGTCAGAGACCCGTCGGCGAAGGCTGCGGCGGTGGCCGGCAGGTGCTCCAGCGCCCGCCCCGAGCGCACCAGCCGCCCCGCCTCGCCGGCGGTGAGGTGGCCGTGCCCGCGCAGCCAGGAGGCGATCGTCTGCTTGCCGTCGTGCTCGCAAGCGCCGGTGGCATCGGCGTGCCGCACGGTGCGGGTCAACTCGGCGCTCGCCTGGTTGACCAACCGGAGCAGCTCCGCGGTCCGGTCCAGCACCGCACCCGGCGGCAGAGCGAAGAGGTCCTCGGCGGCCAGGGCATCCAGCGCGGACTGCAACTCGCCCACCGGACACCTCTTCCACCGTTTCGAACGGGTGTACGAAGAATACCGATGTCCGGATCATGGGACAAGCCGAATCTGCAGGTCAGACGCTTGTCCACAGATTGCGGCAGGCCCTTGACAGGAGGCCTGGGATTGAGGAGCGACGCCACAAGCGTGCCTTTGGTGAAGGAGGCAAGCCGAGGGGCTCCGTCTCGGATCGGGGAGCAGCGCCACAGGCGAGCCGTTGGCGAAGGGGGCGCGGCGGGTCGTGGGGAGTCCGTACGGGCGACGGACATCGGGCGGTCGGCTGACTGAGCCCAGCGTGGTGATCGTCGCTGCAGCGAGGTGGGAGAATGGCGGGGATGAACACCTCCCCTGACGACGAGTCCACCACCGAGGGCGGCGAGGGCTGGTCCGAGGACATGGAACTCGCACCGCTCCACCCGCGCGACGCCGAGGCCGCCCAGCCCGACGACGACCGCCCGGGCGAGCGGCTGCAGAAGGTGCTGGCCCGCGCCGGTGTCGGTTCCCGCCGCGTGTGCGAGGACATGATCGACGAGGGCCGGATCAGCGTGAACGGCAAGGTCGTCACAGTCCAGGGCATGCGGGTGGACCCGAACACCGCCGTCATCGCCATCGACGGCCGCCGGATCGACATCAAGAACGACAAGATCACCTACGCGATGAACAAGCCGTTCGGCGTCATCACCGCGATGAGCGACGACCGCGGCCGGCCCACCGTCGGCGACATGATGGGCGACCTCGCCGCCGGCCTGGTCCACGTCGGCCGCCTCGACCAGGACACCGAGGGCCTGCTGCTGCTCACCACCGACGGCGAGCTCGCCCACCGGCTGGCGCACCCCTCGTACGAGGTCAAGAAGACCTACCTCGCGCAGGTCAGCGGCTCGGTGCCGCGGGACCTCGGTCGCCGGCTCCGCAGTGGCATCGAGCTGGAGGACGGCCCGGTCGCCGTCGACTCGTTCGACCTGATGGACACCCATGCCGGCCAGTCGGTCGTCGAGATCGTCCTGCACGAGGGGCGCAAGCACATCGTCCGGCGACTGCTCGCCGAGGTCGGGCTCCCGGTCAACCGGCTCACCCGCACCGCCGTCGGCCCGATCGAGCTGGCCCGGATGCGCACCGGGACGATCCGCAAGCTGACCCGCTCGGAGGTCGGTGCCCTGCACGAGCTCGTCGGGCTCTGACGAAGGACCCTCGAGCCCCCACCGCTGGCAGACTCCCGGCGGGCCCTGCACGAGGGCCCGCCGGAGGCGCTAGAGCGGCGTGACCTCGACCGGGGTCGTCAGCACCCGGTCCGGGCCGACGACCCGGTCGCCGCCGGTCAGCCGGAGCGGTGCCTCCAGCCGCAGGTCCTCACTCGAGGCCCCCAGCTGCAGGACGACGTCCCCGCACTCGATCACGCGCTGCAGGTCGCGGCCGGTGAACGAGGTCCGGTCGGCGTGCACGGTGAACGTCACCCGCGCCGCGGTGCCGGCCGCCAGCGGGACCCGGGCGAAGCCGACCAGCTGACGCACCGGGCGCACCACGCTGGCCACCGGGTCGTGCAGGTAGAGCTGGACGACGTCGGTGCCCTCGCGCGCACCCGTGTTGCGCACCGTGCAGGACACGGTGACCGCGCCGTCGGTGGCCCACGAACCGTCCCCGGACACCTCGAGCTCCGACCACTCGAAGCGGGTGTAGGACAGCCCGTGCCCGAACGGGAAGCACGGTGTCGGGTCGGCGGCGCTGATCCCGCTCTGCCGGCCCAGGGTCGGGCTCAGGTAGGTGGCCGGAGAGCCGCCGGGCGTCCGGGCGACCTGCACCGGCAGCCGGCCGGACGGGTTCACCCGGCCGCTGAGCACCCCGGCGACCGCGCCGGCGCCCTCCTCGCCCGGGAAGAACGCCTGCACGATCGCCGCCGCGCGGTCCACCACGGCACCCAGCGCGTAGGGCCGCCCGGTGAGCAGCACGACGACGACCGGCCTGCCGGTGTCCAGCAGGGCGTCCAGCAGCTCGGCCTGGGCGCCGGGCAGCCGCAGGTCGTCGGCGTCGCAGCCCTCGCCGGAGGTGCCGCGGCCGAAGAGCCCGGCGCGGTCACCGAGCACCGCGAGCACGACGTCGGCGTCCGAGGCGACGCGGACCGCCTCGGCGATCCCGCTGGTGTCCGGCTCCTGCACCGGGACGCCGGCCGCGGTGCTGATCGCGGCCCCCGGGAACTCGGTCCGGACGCCGTCGAGCAGGGTGGGCAGGTCGATGCCCAGCGGCATGCCGGGGTGCTGGACCCCGACGTGGTTGGGGAAGGCGTAGCAGCCCATCAGCGCCAGCACGTCGTCGGCGCACGGGCCGACGACGGCGATCGACGCCGGCTCCTGCAGCGGCAGCACCCCGGCGCGGTCGTCGAGCAGGACGACCGACCGCTCGGCGAGGGTCCGCGCCAGCTCCCGCATCGCCGGGGGGTCGAGGTCGAGCTCGTCGGCGGACCGCAGCGCGGCGGGCTCGGGGTCCCAGCCGGGGTCGAGCAGGCCCAGCTCGGCCTTCTGCCGCAGCACCCGCTCCAACGCCCGGTCGACCAGCTCCACCGGGAACTGCCCGGTGCGGACCTGCTCCAGCAGCGGCTCGCCGTAGCAGCGCACGGTGGGCAGCTCGACGTCGATGCCCGCGGTCAGCGCCAGCGCGGCCGCCTCGACGGGGGAGCCGGCCACGCCCTGCGTCGTCTCCAGGAAGGAGACGGCGAAGTAGTCGGCGACGACGACGCCGTCGAAGCCCAGCCGGCCGCGCAGCAGGTCGGTCAGCAGCGCGGGGTCGGCCCCGGCAGGTACGCCGTCGACCGCGGCGTAGCTGTTCATCACCGACCGGGCGCCGCCCTCGCGCAGTGCCGTCTCGAACGGCGGCAGGACGACGTCGGCGAACTCGCGCGGGCCCAGCCGGACCGGCGCGTGGTTGCGGCCGGCGCCGGAACCGGAGTACCCGGCGAAGTGCTTGAGGGTCGCGACGATGCCGGCGTCCTCCAGCCCGCGGGTGTAGGCCGACCCGAGCGCGGCCACCAGGTACGGGTCCTCGCCGATCGTCTCCTCGGTGCGGCCCCAGCGGTGGTCGAAGCTGACGTCGAGCACGGGGGAGAGGCCCTGGTGCACGCCGACCGAGCGCATGACCTCGCCGATCCCGGTGGCCATGGCCTGCACGGTGGCCGGGTCGAAGGAGGCGCCCCAGGCCAGCGGGGTCGGGAACACCGTGGCGCCCCAGGCGGTGAAGCCGGTGAGGCACTCCTCGTGGGCGATCGCCGGGATGCCGAGCCGGGAGTTGTCCACGATCCCGCGCTGCGTCTGGGCCAGCACCTTCGCCCCGATCGCCGGCTCGACCGGCCCGGTGCCGAACACCCGGGTCAGCTGACCGAGCCCGGGCCGGGTGAGCTCCTCCCACGGCGGCAGCGGCTCGGAGAACTCGTGCTGGTTGGGCGCGACCTCCTCGCCGTCGGAGATCGCCGTCCACACGCCGTAGAGCTGCGCGACCTTCTCCTCCAGGGTCATGACGCCCATCAGGGCGCGCACCCGGTCGGCCACCGGGCGCGCCGGGTCGCGCCAGACGGCGGCGGCCTGGTCGAGGGCAGGCGGGGACTGGGCTTCGGTCACGGGGAGGGCTCCTGGGAGTCGTCGGGACGCCGGGGTGGCGCGGGGGATCAGCGCCGAGGGGGCGGCGGGAGAGGGAGCGGCAGGACGGTCAGCGGCGCGGTGCGGCGGTCGAGGCGCGCGGGACGAGGTGGGTGGCCAGCTCGACGCGCTGGCTGGCGAGCTCGCCGCCGGTGATCAGCTCGTGCAGCATCCGGCCGGCCATCCGGCCCATGTCGGCCAGCGGCTGGCGCACGGTGGTCAGCGGCGGGGAGGACCAGCGGGCCATCGGCAGGTCGTCGAAGCCGACGACGCTCAGGTCGTGCGGCACCGAGAGGCCGGCCTGCCGGGCGGCTTCCATGACGCCGAAGGCCTGCTCGTCGCTGCCGGCGAAGACGGCGGTCGGCGGGTCCGGCAGCTCGAGCAGCGCGCGGGCCTGGTCGTAGCCACCCTCGTGGTGGAAGGTGCCGTGCCGCACCAGCGCGGGGTCGACGGCGATGCCGGCGCGTTCCAGCGCGGCCCGGTAGCCGTCGATCCGGGCCCGGCTGCACAGGTAGTCCTGCGGGCCACCGATCACGGCGATCCGCCGGTGGCCGAGCTCGGCGAGGTGCTCGGTGGCGGCGAGCCCGCCGGCCCAGTTGGTCGCGCCGACGCTCGGCACGTCCTGGCCGGGCATGTCGACCGGGTCGATGACGACGACCGGCAGCTTGGAGCGGCCCAGCCGGCGCTGGTCGGCGGCGGTCAGCCGGGAGGTGACCACCAGGGCGCCGCGGCGGCCACCGGCGATGAGGGACTGGACCCAGTCCTTGTCCGAGGAGCGCGACTGGTTGGAGACCACGACCTCCAGGCCGCTCTCGGTCACCCCGCGCAGGATCTCCACCGCCCACGGGCTGTCCAGCGCGGTGAAGACGACGTCGACCAGGACGTCGGTGGGTGCCTTGCGGGTGATCGGGACGTAGTGGTGCTCCTCCAGCAGCTGGAGCACGTGCGCGCGGGTGGAGGGGGCGACGTCCAGCTTGCCGTTGACCACCTTGGACACGGTGGGCAGCGAGACGCCCGCGGCGGCGGCGATGCTCGCCAGCGTCGGTCGGCCCAGCTCGTGAGGTGGCACTGCGACGGCCCTCCCGCTCCTCCATCGGTGCCGCTGCTGCGGGTCGAGCCTGCCGCACGGGTGAGGTGGCGTCAGACCGGCGTCGCTGTCGGCGTGCAGCAGACCGTAGCGAAACTTTCGAAGATCCGATAGCCCTCCTGGCTCGACGTGTTCACGACTCCGCCGTCCTCGAGCTGCTCTCGGACGCTCCTCCCGCCCGCCACGCCGCGGGCGTTGACACCCTCCGGTGACGTGGCTTACGTTCTCGCAACTGCTCGAAACTTTCGGTTTTCAACGACGAAACAGGAAGGTGGCGGTGGGATGTCCCCCCGACGCTTGTCTCGTGTGGCCGTCTCGGCCACGACCCTCGTCCTGGCCGGCTCGCTGGCCGCCTGCGGCTCCTCCGGTCCCAGCGGCGGCGGTGGTGGCGGCGACGCCGCGCAGGTCTGGGCCCTGCAGGACACCACCCTGAACCCGATCGAGCAGGCCTCGATCGACCGCTTCAACGAGTCCTCGAAGGTCGGCGACGTCGAGCTGCAGACCTTCGGCAACGACCCGTACAAGCAGCGGCTGCGGACGGCCATCAACTCGGCCAACGCCCCCGACGTCTTCTTCAACTGGGGTGGCGGCAACCTCAAGGAGTACGTCGACGCGGGCAAGATCGAGGACCTGACCCCGATGCTCGACGAGAACCCGGAGCTGCGGGACGCCTTCCTCCCCAGCGTGCTCGCCGGCGCCGAGATCGACGGCAAGCAGTACGGCCTGCCGATGCGCGGCGTCCAGCCGGTGCTGCTGTTCAACAACAAGGAGGTGCTGGCCTCCGCCGGCATCGACGGGTCCCCGGCCACCTGGGACGACCTGCTCGCCGACGTCGCGGCGCTCAAGGCCAAGGGCATCACCCCCATCGCGCTGGCCGGGTCGCAGTCGTGGACCGAGCTGATGTGGGCGGAGTACCTGCTCGACCGCGTCGGCGGCCCGGAGGTGTTCCAGAACATCCGGGACGGCAAGAACGGCGGCTGGGCCCAGCCGGAGGTGCTGCAGGCGATGACCATGCTCAAGGAGCTCATCGACGCCGGTGCCTTCGGGGAGGACTTCGCCTCGGTCGGCTACGACGTCGGCGGCGCCTCGACGATCCTGGCCGAGGGCCAGGCCGGGTTCCACCTGATGGGCTCGTGGGAGTTCACCAACCAGCTGGGCCAGAGCCCGGACTTCGTCAAGGCCGGCAACCTGGGCTACGGCCCCTTCCCGGCGGTCACCGGCGGCAAGGGCGACCCGTCGAACCTGGTGGGCAACGTGTCGAACTTCTACTCCATCACCAAGGACTCCGACGCCAAGGAGGCCGCCGAGGAGTACGTGAAGACGGCGCTGACCGACGAGACCTACGTGTCGGACCTGGTCGAGGCCGGCGACGTCATGCCGATCACCGGGGTGCGCGACCAGCTGGCCGCGGGGGACAACGCCGACTACACGACCACCATCTACGACCAGGTGGCGAACGCGCAGAACTTCCAGCTCTCCTGGGACCAGGACCTGCAGGCCGACGTGGCGACCAAGATGCTCACCGAGCTGCAGAACTTCTTCCTGGGCGAGCAGACGCCGGAGGGCTTCGTCTCCGCCCTGGCCGGCTGAGCGACCCGTACGACGACACGGAGGACCTGACATGGCTGCCCAGGGACGCGAACGTCCCTCCGGCTGGTACCTGACGCCGGCGCTGACCTTCTTCGGGGTCTTCGCCGTCCTGCCGATGGTGCTGGTCGTCTACCTCAGCTTCACCGACTGGGACGGCTTCGGGTTCCC
Organism: Geodermatophilaceae bacterium URHA0031; assembly: GCA_000620205.1. Classification (GTDB taxonomy): domain Bacteria; phylum Actinomycetota; class Actinomycetes; order Mycobacteriales; family Geodermatophilaceae; genus Modestobacter. The sequence continues at coordinate 46,828 of JHVP01000009.1, forward strand.
GTCGCCGTCCGGAGCGGGCAACTGGTCGCGCCTGGTCTCCGACCCGGAGGTGCGGCACTCGCTGGGGCTGACGCTGGTGTTCATGGTCCTCGGCTGGGTCGTCCAGACCCCGATCGCACTGCTGATCGGGGTCTGGGCGGCCGGCCGGCAGCGGAACCGGGCCGTCCTGAGCTCGATCTTCTTCCTGCCGGTGCTGCTGTCCACCGCGGCCATCGCGCTGCTGTGGCACTCGGTGCTGGACCCCAACTTCGGGCTGACCCAGCAGCTCCCGGTGCTGGACCGGTTCAACTTCCTCGGTGACCCCTCGATCGTGGTGTACACCGTGGCCTGGGTGCTGACCTGGCAGTTCGTGCCGTTCCACACGCTGCTGTACCAATCGGCGGCGCGCGGGATCCCGGTGTCGATCTACGAGGCGGCCACCATCGACGGCGCCGGCCGGTACCGCCAGTTCTTCCGGATCACCCTGCCGCTGCTGCGGTACACCGTGATCACCTCGACCGTGCTCATGCTGGTCGGCTCGGTCACGACCTTCGACACGATCCTCATCCTGACCAACGGCGGGCCCGGCACGGCCACCCGGATCGCCCCGCTGTACATGTACCAGGTCGGCTTCAGCGGCTTCGAGTTCGGCTACGCCAGCACCATCGCGGTGGTGCTGCTGGTCCTGGGCGCGGGGCTCTCGCTCGCCGTCACCCGGCTCACCGGCTTCCGGGCCATGACCAGCCAGCAGGAGGGCCTGTGAGCCTCATCCAGTCCGGCACCCCGACCGCGCGGGTGCCGGCGACCACCGAGCCCGCCGGCCCGGTCACCGAGGCGCCCCGGCGGCGCCGGCTCGGCCGGGAGCGGCCGAACTGGCTGGCGGGCGTGCTGTCGGTCATCTGGCTGCTGCTGGTCCTGGTGCCGATCTACTACATGGTCAACGGCAGCTTCCGGACCCGGCAGGACTACCTGACCGACAACCCGCTGCGGCCGCCGGCCGACCCGACGCTGGACAACTACGAATCGGTCTTCACCGGTGGGTTCGGCCGGTACTTCGTCAACAACATCGTCGTCACGGTGGGCACCGTCGCCATCGTCGTCGCGCTGACCGTGCCGGCGGCCTACGCCGTGGCCCGCAACGCCGAGCCGCTGGTCCAGCGGGGCTTCTCGATCATGCTCATCGGCCTGGCGGTCCCCGCGCAGGCGACGATCATCCCGGTGTACCTCCTGATCAACCAGTTGCACCTGTACGACACCCTGCTGGCGATCATCCTGCCGACGGCGGCGTTCGCGTTGCCGGTGTCGCTGCTGGTGATGACCAACAGCCTGCGGGACATCCCGAACGAGCTCTACGAGGCGCAGACGCTGGACGGCGCCGGGGCGTTCGGCACGCTGCGCCACCTGGTGCTGCCGCTGGCGAAGCCGGCGATCACCACGGTCGCCGTCTTCACCGCGATGGGCGCCTGGAACGGCTTCCTGTTCCCGCTGGTGCTCACCCAGTCGGCGGACCAGCGGACCCTGACGGTGGGCCTGACGACCTTCCAGAGCCAGTTCGGCACCAACGTGCCGGGGCTGCTGGCCGCGGTCACGCTGTCGCTGCTGCCGATCTTCTTCGTCTACCTGTTCGGCCGCCGCTACCTGCTGAGCGGGCTCACCGCCGGCTTCGGGAAGTGACGGCCGGGTCAGCCGAGCCGGCGCGCCGGATCGGCCAGGACGGCGTCCAGCGCCCGCAGCGCCGCGCCGCTGGCCCCGGCCGCCGGGGGGCCCGGGACGCTGACCACCCGTGGCCGGCGCCACCGGGCGGACAGCACCCGGCGGGCCAGGTGCTCCTCCAGCGCCGGGCGGAGCAGGTCGGCCAGCTCCGCCAGGTGCCCGCCGAGCACGACGGTCGGGATGCCCACCACGTTCACCACCCCGGCCAGCGCCACCCCGAGCGCCCACGCGCCGGCGTCCAGGGCGGCGACCGCGGCCGGGTCGCCGGCGGCGGCCAGCCGGACGAGGTCCCCGGGCGGGGCGTCCAGCGGCAGCCCGGCGGCGCGGAGCAGCGCGTGCCGGCCGGCGTAGAGCTCCAGGCACCCGGTGGAGCCGCAGCTGCAGGCCGGGCCGTCGGGGTCGACGCACACGTGGCCCACCTCGCCGGCCCAGCCGGAGCTGCCGGTGACCCGGCCGCCGAGGACGACCGCACCACCGATGCCGATCTGGCCCGACAGGTAGATGAAGTCGCGGTACGGCCCGGACCGGCCCGGCGCCTCCTCGGCGACGGTGCGGGCAGCGAGATCGGCCTCGTTGCCGGGGACGACGTCCAGGCCGGCCGGGACAAACGGGGCGAGCAGGGGCGCCGGGCGGAGGTCGGACCAGCCGAGGTTGGGTGCGCGCAGCAGCACGCCGGCGTCGGCGTCCACCACCCCGGGCAGGGCCAGACCGGCCCCGACCAGGCAGGAGCCGGCCGGCAGGCCGGTGAGGACGTCGGCGGTCAGCGCGCCCAGGGCGCCGATCGTCGCCACCGGGTCGGCGCCGCGGAAGTCGCCGGGCTCGACGCGCTCGGCGACCACCCGGCCGCGCAGGTCGACCACCCGGGCGGCGAGCAGCCCGGCGTCGGCCTGCAGCCCCAGCGCGGCGAAGCGCGCCCCGGGGACCAGTGGCGTGGCCGGGCGGCCCCGGCGGGGGAGCAGCTCGCGCTCCACCTCGTCGAGCAGCCCGCCGGCCACCAGCTCGTCGACCAGCCGGGCCGCCGTCGCCCGGGTCACGCCGGTGACGGCGGCCACGTCGGCGCGGGACAGCGGCCCGGCTGCGGCGCACACCGTGCGGAGCACCAGGCCAAGGTTCGCCGTCCGGACGGTGGACTGCCGGGCACTGCTCGGCACCCCGGCCAGTCGCTGCGTCACCTCTTGAGGTTAGCCGCTCCCTGCCTTATGTTTCGAGAGAGAACAAAAGATCGCCCACGAGGGCGACGTGTCTCCACCCCCCAGCACCCCGCGAGAGGAACTCACCGATGAGCACCCTGCAGCCGACTCCCGAGGACAAGTTCAGCTTCGGCCTGTGGACCGTGGGCTGGCAGGCCCGCGACCCGTTCGGTGACGCCACGCGTCCCGAGGTCGACGTGGTCGAGTCCGTCCACAAGCTCGCCGAGATGGGCGCCTACGGTGTCACCTTCCACGACGACGACGTGATCCCCTTCGGCAGCGACACCACCGCCCGGGACGAGCGCATCAAGCGCTTCCGCGCGGCGCTGGACGAGACCGGCCTGGTCGTCCCGATGGTGACGACGAACCTGTTCACCCACCCGGTGTTCAAGGAGGGCGGGCTCACCGCCAACGACCGCGAGGTGCGCCGCTTCGCGATGCGCAAGGTCATGCGGAACATGGACCTGGCCGCCGAGCTGGGCGCGAAGACCTACGTGCTGTGGGGCGGTCGCGAGGGCGCCGAGGTCGACGTCGCCAAGGACCTCATCGCCTCCCTGGACCGCTACGCCGAGGCGATCGACACCCTGGCGCAGTACTCCGAGGACCGCGGCTACGGGCTGCGCTTCGCCCTGGAGCCCAAGCCCAACGAGCCCCGCGGCGACATCTTCCTGCCCACCATCGGGCACGCGATCGCCTTCATCTCCAAGCTGCAGCACAAGGACCTGGTCGGGATCAACCCCGAGGTCGGCCACGAGCAGATGGCGAACCTGAACTACACCCACGGCATCGCCGAGGCGATCTGGCTGGGCAAGCTCTTCCACATCGACCTCAACGGCCAGCACGGGCCGAAGTTCGACCAGGACCTGGTGTTCGGCCACGGCGACCTGCTGCAGGCCTTCTCCACCGTCGACCTGCTGGAGAACGGCGGCCTGAACGGCGGCCCGACGTACGACGGCCCGCGGCACTTCGACTACAAGCCGCTGCGCACCGAGGACATGGACGGCGTGTGGCGCTCGGCCGCGGCCAACATGCGCACCTACCTGCTGCTCAAGGAGCGGGCCGCGGCCTTCCGCGCCGACCCCGAGGTGCAGGAGGCGCTCGCCGCCGCCAAGGTCCCGGACCTGCGCACGCCCACCCTGGGCGAGGGCGGCTACGAGGAGCTGCTGGCCGACCGCTCGGCGCTCGAGGACTTCGACGCCGAGACCGTCGCCCAGCGGGGTGCGGGCGTCACGCGCATCGACCAGCTGATGATCGAGCACCTGCTCGGCGCCCGCTGACATGACGCTGGTGGCCGGGGTCGACTCGTCGACCCAGTCGTGCAAGGTCGTGGTCCGGGACGCCGGCACCGGCGCCCTGGTCCGGGAGGGCCGGGCGTCGCACCCGGACGGCACGGAGGTCGACCCGGCCGCCTGGGCGTCGGCACTGGAGACGGCGATCGGCGAGGCCGGGGGCCTCGCCGACGTCGCCGCCGTCGCCGTCGGCGGGCAGCAGCACGGGATGGTCTGCCTGGACGACGTCGGCGTGGTCGTCCGGCCGGCGCTGCTGTGGAACGACACCCGCTCCGCGCAGGCCGCGACCGACCTGACCGCGGAGCTGGGCGGTGGGCAGGCCTGGGCCGACGCCGTCGGCCTGGTGCCGGTCGCCTCGTTCACGGTGACCAAGCTGCGCTGGCTGGCCGAGCACGAGCCGGCCAACGCCGCCCGGACGGCGGCGGTCTGCCTGCCGCACGACTGGCTGACCTGGCAGCTGGCCGGTACCCCGGGGATCGACCACCTGGTGACCGACCGGGGCGACGCCAGCGGCACCGGGTACTGGTCGCCGTTCACCGGGGAGTACCGGCCCGACCTGCTGGAGCGCGCCTTCGGCAGCACCCCGGCGCTGCCCCGGGTGCTCGGGCCGGCAGAGCAGGCCGGGGTGGTGGCCGGCGGCGGTGCGGTGCTGGGGCCGGGCACCGGGGACAACGCCGCGGCCGCGCTCGGCATCAACGCCGAGCCCGGGGACGTCGTCGTCTCGATCGGCACCTCCGGGGTCGTCTCGACCGTCTCCACCACGCCCAGCGCCGACCCGTCCGGCACGGTCGCCGGGTTCGCCGACGCCACGGGCAACTTCCTGCCGCTGGCGGTCACGCTCAACGCCGCGCGCGTGCTCGACGCGACCGCCCGGCTGCTCGGGGTGGACCACGACGAGCTGTCCCGGCTGGCGCTCAGCGCGCCGGCCGGGTCGGGCGGGCTGGTGCTGGTGCCCTACCTGGAGGGCGAGCGGACCCCGGACCGCCCGCACTCCACCGGCGCGGTGCACGGCCTGACGCTGACCACCGCCGAGCCGGCGTACCTGGCCCGTGCAGCGGTCGAGGGGCTGCTCTGCGGGCTGGCCGACGGGCTCGAGGCGATCGTCGCGCTGGGCAACCCGGTCCGCCGGGTGTTCCTGGTCGGCGGTGGCGCCCGGTCCGAGGCGGTCCGCCGGCTGGCGCCCGCCGTCCTCGGCGTGCCGGTGCTGGTGCCGCCGCCGGGGGAGTACGTCGCCGACGGCGCCGCCCGGCAGGCCGCCTGGGTGCTGGCCGGCGGGGACACCCCGCCGGTCTGGCCGGCGACGAGCACCGAGACCTACGAGGCGGACCCGGTCCCGCACGTCCGCGCGCGCTACGCCGAGGTCCGCGACCTCACGGCCGACCGGACCTGACCCACCCCTGCACGACCTGCCCGCACTGCCGCGGGGAGGAGGCACGAGAAGGAGCGCTCCATGGCGTCTGTCACCTACGACTCCGCGACCCGCCGTTACCCCGGAGCCGACCGTCCCGCGGTCGACGCGCTGGACCTGCGCATCGAGGACGGCGAGTTCCTGGTCCTGGTCGGCCCGTCCGGCTGCGGCAAGTCCACCTCGCTGCGGATGCTGGCCGGGCTGGAGGACGTCGACGGCGGCACCATCCGGATCGGCGACCGCGACGTCACCGACGTCCCGGCCAAGCAGCGGGACATCGCGATGGTGTTCCAGAACTACGCGCTGTACCCGCACATGACGGTCGCGGACAACATGGGCTTCGCGCTCAAGATGGCCGGCGTGGGGAAGGCGGAGATCGGCACCCGGGTGCAGGAGGCGGCCACGCTGCTGGACCTGGAGCCCTACCTGGACCGCAAGCCCAAGGCGCTCTCCGGTGGCCAGCGCCAGCGGGTCGCCATGGGCCGGGCGATCGTGCGGAGCCCCCAGGTGTTCCTGATGGACGAGCCGCTGTCCAACCTGGACGCCAAGCTCCGGGTGCAGACCCGCACCCAGATCGCCCAGCTGCAGCGCCGGCTGCAGGTCACCACGGTCTACGTCACCCACGACCAGGTCGAGGCGATGACCATGGGCGACCGGGTGGCCGTGCTCAAGGACGGCCTGCTCATGCAGGTGGGCCGGCCGCGTGAGCTCTACGACCGGCCGGCGAACGTGTTCGTCGCCGGCTTCATCGGCTCCCCGGCGATGAACCTGTTCACCCTCGACCAGGTCGACGGCGGCGTCCTCTTCGGCGGTGACGTGTACCCCGTGTCCCGCGAGGTGCTCGGCCGGTCCGCGGACAGCCAGGTGACGGTGGGCGTGCGGCCGGAGGACCTCGACGTGTCGACGTCGGGGCTGCCGATCGAGGTGGACGTCGTCGAGGAGCTCGGCGCGGACGCCTACGTCTACGGCCGCACGCGGCTGGGCGACGGCGAGCACCCGATCATCGCCCGGGTCGACGGCCGCCGTCCGCCGGGCAAGGGCGAGGTCGTGCACGTGACGCCGCGCCGCGGGCACGTGCACCTGTTCGACGTCGGCTCGGGGGAGCGGCTCGGGTGACGGTGCTGCCCACCGGTGAGCAGTTCACGCTGCGCTGCGCCGGCGCGGAGGCCGTCGTCGTCGAGGTGGGCGGGGGCCTGCGCAGCTACCGGGCCGACGGCCGGGACCTGCTCGACGGCTACGGCGAGCAGGAGATGGCGGCCAGCGCCCGCGGGCACGTGCTGGCGCCGTGGCCGAACCGGCTGCGCGACGGCCGGTACCACTGGGACGGCGAGGAGCACGAGACCCCGCTGTCCGAGCCGGCGACGCACAACGCCATCCACGGCCTGGTCCGGTACCTCCCCTGGACGGTGACCGGGCGGACCAGCGACACGGTTCGGCTCGAGCACCTGCTGCACCCGCAGCCGGGCTACCCCTGGACGCTGCGGCTCCAGGTCGCCTACGAGCTCACCCCGGCCGGGCTGCAGGTCACCACCACCGCGACCAACGCCGGCGAGGTGGCGGTGCCCTACGGCGAGGGCCACCACCCCTACCTGGCCGCCGGGGCCGGGCTGCTCGTCGACGACTGCACGCTGGTCGCGCCCGGGGCGACCCGGCTGGAGACCGACGAGCGCGCGCTGCCCACCGGTGCGGTCCCGGTCGAGGGGACGCAGTACGACCTGCGGGCCGGGCGGCCGATCGGCGGGCTGGTGATCGACCACTGCTTCACCGACCTCGCCCGGGACGACGCCGGCCTGGCGTGGGTGCGGCTGACCGGACCCGACGGCCGCGGCGCCGCGGTCTGGATGGACGGCGCGTACGGCCACCTGCAGCTGTTCACCGGCGACGTGGTGCCCGAGCCGCGCCGCCGGCGGGGGCTCGCGGTGGAGCCGATGACCTGCCCGCCGAACGCCTTCGCGACCGGCGACTCGGTGCTCCGGCTCGAGCCGGGGGAGTCCACCACCGGCAGCTGGGGGATCGCGCCGGTCGGCTGAGCCGGGACTGTCGTCCCCACGGGTTAGCGTCCCCGGCGTGCGCCGAGGAGTCGTCGTTGCGCTGTGCCTGGTCCAGTTCGTCGACGTGCTGGTCGTCACCAGCGCGACGACCGCCATCCCGGCGGTCCTCGCCGACCTCGACGCCCCCGCCTCCGCCGCCGGGCCGATCGCCATCGCCTACCCGACGGCCTTCGGGGGCCTCCTGGTGCTCGGCGGGCGGCTCGGCGACCGGTACGGCCCGCGCCGGGTGCTGCTCGCCGGGCTGGTCGCCTTCACGGTGGCCGGGCTCGCCGGAGGGCTGGCCGCTGACGTCGGCCAGGTCGTCGCGGTGCGGGCGGTGCAGGGGGCCGCGGCCGCGGTCTCGGTGCCCTCGGCGCTGGCGCTGCTCCTGCACGTGAGCGCCGAGGGACCGGAACGGACCACCGCGCTGGCGTGGTGGAGCGCGGCGGGTGCCGCGGCGGGGTCGACCGGTTTCCTGGTCGGTGGCGCGCTCACCGACGCGCTGGGCTGGCGTGCGGTCTTCTGGGGGACCGTGCCGGTCGGCGTCCTGCTGATCGCCGTCGCCGTCCGGGCGCTGCCGGCGCCGCGGCCCCGGGACCGCGGCCGGTCGCTGGACGCCGCAGGCGCGGTGCTGCTGCTGGCCGCTGCCGCCGGGGTGGTGGCCGGTGCCTCCCTGCTGGAGCGCCCCGCGAGCCGGGCCGCCGGCGTGGCGCTGGTGCTGGCCGGGCTGGGGGTCGGGGCGCTGTTCGCGGTGCAGCAGCGCCGGGCCGCCGCTCCGCTCGTCCCCGCGGCGGCGGCCCGGTCGGTCGCCCTGCGCACCGGGACGGCGGTGTCGTTCGTGAACACCGCGACCACGACGTCGGCGGCGGTGCTGGCCACCCTGGTGCTGCAGGACGAGCTCGGCGCGAGCCCGTTGCAGGCCGGGCTGGTGCTGATGTCGATCAGCGCCGCGGTGGTCCCCGGCTCCGCGCTGGCCCGCCCGCTGGCCGCCCGCACCTCGCTGCGCCGGGTCGCCGCTGCGGGCCTGGCGGCCATCGCGCTCGGCGACCTGCTGCTGGCGGCGACCACGGGCAGCCGGGTAGGGATCGTGACCGGGGGCGTGGTGCTGGGGGCCGGGCTCGGTGTCGCCTCGGTCGCAGCGAACCAGATCGGCACCTCCGTCCCGCCGGAGATCCAGGGCAGCGCCTCGGGCATCGTGAACACCGGTGCCCAGCTGGGCACCGCGATCGGGGTCGCCGTCCTGGTGCTGGTCGCCTCCGCCGGCTCCTACGGGCCGTTCTCCGGGACGGCGGTGGGCTGGGCGGTCGCCGCGGCGGCGGCCGCGCTCACCGCGGTGCCGCTGGCCCTCCGGCGCTCGGCGGAGCAGGTGGCGGGGCCTCCGTAGACTCGACCGAGGTGCGCGGCGACCCGTGGACCGTGCCGATCGAGGAGAGTGCTGTGGCCGTCCGAGCCATCCGGGGAGCGACACAGGTGGCCGCCGACGACCGCGACGAGGTGCTGGACGCCACGCGCGAGCTCGTGCGCACCGTGCTGGAGCGCAACGAGCTCGACCCGGCGGACCTGATCAGCATCCTGTTCACCGCCACCCCCGACCTGGTGTCGGAGTTCCCGGCGCTGGCCGCGCGGGAGCTGGGCCTCGGCGACGTCCCGCTGATGTGCGCCACCGAGATCGCGGTGCCGCACGCGCTGCCGCGGGTGCTGCGGCTGATGGCGCACGTCGACACCCCGCGGGCCCGCGCCGAGATCAGCCACGTGTACCTGCGGGGTGCGGTCGCGCTGCGCCGGGACATCGCACAGTGAGCGGCGCAGTGAACGGGCAGGCGTTCCGGGGGCAGGTGACCCTGGACGGGCCGTCGGGCACCGGGAAGTCCAGCGTCGCCCGGGCGGTCGCCACCCGGCTCGGCGCGGCGTACCTGGACACCGGCGCGATGTACCGCGCCGCGACCGTCGCCGTCCTGGACGCCGGGGTGGACCTCGACGACCCCGAGGGCATCATCCGCGCCGTCTCGTCCGCCGACATCCAGGTCGGGACGGCGGCCGACGCGGAGACGGTGAACGTGGACGGCGTGGACGTGGCCGAGCGGATCCGCGGGACCGAGGTGACCCGGGCGGTCTCGCCGGTGAGCGCCGTCCCGGCCGTGCGCCGGCTGCTGGTCGACCGGCAGCGCGCACTGGTCGCCGCTGCCGAGGCCGTCGTCGTGGAGGGCCGGGACATCGGCACGATTGTGCTGCCCGACGCCACCCTGAAGGTCTACCTGACCGCCGCTCCCGAGGCGCGCGCCGACCGCCGCGCCGGGCAGCTCGGGGTCACCGACCCCGCCCGGATCGCGCAGATCGCCGCCGACCTGCGCCGCCGGGACGAGTACGACAGCAGCCGGGCCGACAGCCCGCTGCGCCCTGCTGCCGACGCCGTGGTCGTCGACAGCACCGGGCTGGACCGTGAGGCCGTCGTCGAGCGCGTGCTCGACCTGGCCCGCACAGCAGTAGGAGAGCCCGCATGAGCGAGAACGACGTCCCTGACGTGGACGAGGCGACCGGCCCGCTGCCGGTGGTGGCGGTCGTCGGCCGGCCGAACGTCGGCAAGTCGACCCTGGTCAACCGCTTCATCGGCCGCCGTGCCGCCGTCGTGCAGGACGTCCCTGGGGTCACCCGGGACCGCATCCCGTACCAGGCGCTGTGGAACGGCAAGAACTTCACCGTCGTCGACACCGGCGGCTGGGAGCCCAAGGCGACCGGCATGGCCGCCTCGATCGCCCGGCAGGCCGAGTACGCGATGAAGACCGCGGACGTGATCGTGCTGGTCGTCGACGCCTCCGTGGGGGCGACCGAGACCGACCTGGCCGCCGCGCGGGTGCTCCGGCGCAGCGACCGCCCGGTGATCTTGGTGGCCAACAAGGTCGACGACGAGCGAAGCGAGGCCGGCGCCGCCGAGCTCTGGTCGCTCGGGTTGGGGGAGCCCTTCCCGGTCAGCGCGCTGCACGGCCGGGGGAGCGGTGACCTGCTCGACCTCGTGCTCGACGCGATGCCGGAGGCGCCGCGGGAGACCGAGGACGCCGGAGGCCCGCGCCGGGTCGCGCTGGTCGGGCGGCCCAACGTCGGCAAGTCCAGCCTGATCAACCGGCTGAGCAAGGAGGAGCGCTCGGTCGTCGACTCCGTCGCGGGCACCACCGTGGACCCGGTCGACTCGATCGTGACGATCGGCGGGGAGGAGTGGCGGTTCGTCGACACCGCCGGCCTGCGCCGCCGGGTGAACACCGCCAGCGGCACCGAGTACTACGCGAGCCTGCGCACCGAGGCCGCGATCGAGGCCGCCGAGGTCGCCGTCGTGCTGCTCGCCGCCGACGAGGTGATCAGCGAGCAGGACCAGCGGGTGATCACCCAGGTGATCGAGGCCGGCCGCGCGCTGGTCATCGCCTTCAACAAGTGGGACACCCTGGACGAGGACCGGCACGCCCAGCTGGAGAAGGAGATCGACCGCGACCTGGCCCGCGTCAAGTGGGCCAGCCGGGTCAACATCTCGGCGCTGACCGGCCGCGGGGTGAACAAGCTGGCCGGGCACCTGAAGGAGGCGCTGGCCGGCTGGGAGACCAGGGTGCCGACCGCCGAGCTGAACACGTTCATCCGGGCGCTGGTGCAGGAGACGCCGCCGCCGGCCCGCGGTGGCCGCGCGCCGAAGATCAAGTACGTGACCCAGGCCGACATCCGGCCGCCGCGGTTCGTGGTCTTCTCCACCGGCTTCCTCGAGGCCGGCTACCGGCGGTTCCTGGAGCGCAAGCTGCGCGAGCAGTTCGGCTTCCACGGGACCCCGATCGACGTGTCGGTCAAGGTGCGGGAGTCCAAGGCCCGGGACCTCAAGAAGTAGCCCCCGGCCGGGCCGCCGGCAGCCGTGCGGTAATCTTCCCGGGCAGCGTTCGAGGGCCGCGAGGCGCTCGGAGCTCGGGCTGTAGCGCAGCTTGGTAGCGCACTTGACTGGGGGTCAAGGGGTCGCAGGTTCAAATCCTGTCAGCCCGACAGCGAAACTGCAGGTCAGAGGGGCTTCGTCCGACAGGGCGAGGCCCCTCTGCTCGTCAGTACTGCAACCGGTACTGCAACGGGGATTTCCAGCGCTGCGGTGTCACCAGGGAAGGGCCTGGTCCAAGCGGTCGGCAGCCTCTCGCTGCTGAGCCGGCGTGACGTGGCTGTAGATGTCCGCGGTGATGGCGTAGGACGAGTGCCCGAGGTGCTCCTGCACGACCTTGGTGTGGGTGCCAGCCGCCAGGAGCAAGCTCGCCGCGGTGTGCCGAAGCGTGTGCAGGCTGACCCGTGGGAGGCCTGCCTCCCGGACGATCTGCTCAAAGCGCCGGAGGACGTTGCGCGGCTCCAGGGGAGTGCCGATCTCGGTGGTGAAGACGAGGTCCTGCTCGAGCCAGGCCTCGCCCGCGGCACGACGCTCCAGATCCTGCCGCTCGCGGTGGGCCTGCAGGGTTGCAACGGTCGACCGAGGCAGCGGGACGATCCGCCGGGATTTGGACGTCTTCGGTTCGCCGAGCTCCAGACCTCGAGACGTCCGGCTGAGCGTCCAGCGGACCCGGAGGACGTGCTCGTCCATGTCGACGTCGGACCAATGGAGGGCCAGTGCCTCTCCGCGGCGTAGGCCGGTCGCGAGCAGGAGCCGAAAGAATGCCTCGAGCCGGTCGCCTCGCACCGCGTCGAGGAGCCGACTCGCCTCCTCGGCATTCAGGTGTGCCGCCTCCTTGCGCTGGGCGATCGGTCGTCGCACCTTGGCGGCTGGGTTGTCGCGGAGGAGCCCATCGCGCACCGCGGTGTCGAGGGCGGCGCGAAGAACGGTGTAGATGGTCCTGACGGTCGAGGCTGACAGGCCATCTCGGCGTTTGGCCAGGACGAGCGCCTCGATGTCGGACGGGCGTAGCAGATGGAGCGGGCGACGGCCCAGCGTCGGAACGAGGTGCCTGCGAGTCACCGTTGAATACAGGTCAACGGTCGCCTGCTTGCGGCTGCTGGCCGGCAGCGCCGTGGCGGTCCAGTCCGCCAGCCAAGCAGCGAGGGTGATGGTGGAGTCCCGAACCGGCGCCCCGGTCTCCAGTCGTTGCTCGAGGCCAGCGAGCTTTCGACGGACTTCGGTCTGCGTCTTGCCATAGACCGTCGGACGCAGCAACTTGCCGGCGGCGTCACGATGGCTCAGCTGCGCAGACCACGTGCCGTCCGGCCGCCTGTAGATGGACCCCTCACCGTTCGCGCGCTTGGCCATCGTCTCCTGCGACTCCCGTCGATACCCGTCGCCATGTCGGGCGCGGCAGCTCAGGCACGGGACGCGACAACTCGGTCAAGACCTGAGAATTGGTGGTGAAGCCGCGTCAGTGATCCCTGGCCGCGCGAGAAGTCTCGAGCTGGTGGACGTAGCGGAGGAGCTCCGCTCTGGACAACCGACAACTGCGGCCGATGTGCACAGGACGGAGTGCGCCGATCTTGATGAGCGTGTAGACGGTCGTGCGGCTGACGCTGAGCAGGTTGGCGGCCTCCGCCGCCGTCACGAGCAGCGGGTTGTCCACCAGGAGGTCGTGCAGAGGCAGCGGGTCGGCCATGTGCTGGTCCTTGTCCTTGTCAGCTGGGCCCCTCGGTTGAGGAGTCCCTCTGCTCAAGAGGCGCACGGGCGGACCTGGCGATGACAGACCGGCGCCGATCATTGACGGACGTGCGTGTTCCTGCCGGAACGTCGCCCGGTGAATCGATCTCATGGGGGTGCGCGTCCAGGGCTGTCGACGAAGCGAAACCACAGACGTGGCGATGCGAGCCGCTCTGCCAGCGTGCCGGAATTGCGATGGCCAAGGAGGTCGGGACGCGACCAGTCAGGTCGTGGCGGCAATCGGGGGGCCGCGGCCAGCGCAGGCCCGAAAGGGGTTCTGGTTCGGCGCTCACCGTCAGTCAGAAGTGAGATCGCAGCCTGTGTCGTGATGAAGGCGGCGAACGCCGCGAGACCGAGAAGCAGGCCGCCGACTGTGGCGTGTCCAAGGCCGAGCCCGCCGAGCATGCCCGGTCGCAAATCACCGAAGCCATGTCGGCGAAGCGCCAGCACGCCGATCGCCGGCAGCCAGCACCTGCCACGGCCCCCTTGGCTATGTCACCCCCCATGTCACCCCGAGCGTCACCGGCGGTGGGGACGCCGCCGGAGGGCAGCGATGACCTCATCGACCGCCCGGGCGAGCGCCGTCAGGTCCCGGTCATAGATGAGTCCGCAATCGATCTGCCCGGTGAGCTGTTGAAGCAGGTCGGCCCACTCGCCGTGTCGCGGCGCCTTGATAGGCCTCGGCGGAGCGGGGGTGACAATGACCCGCTCGACGATTTCAACCGCACATCGGCCTGAGGCCGCCGCGCGCTTCTGTTCCCACGCCCGCTTGCGGCAGGTGGCCGAGCACCACTTGGGGATGGGTCGACGGCTCCGCGGCGTGATCGGACTTCCGCACCACCCGCAGTCGGTCGCGGCCCCCCGGCGCGCGCTGCCGTCCGCGCTATCGGGCGCCGCTTCCCGAGCCGGTGAGCGGCCTTGTCGAGCTGCGGCGCGCTCCTGCTGCTGGCGCCTTTGCCGCTCGCGCTCACGGCGACGAGCCCGGTAATCACCGCTTCCTCTGCTGCCCATGCGCTCGAGGCTGCGCACATACGTGCATCAACTCGTCACCACGAATTAGGGACCGCCTGGTGCATGAGGTGAGATCGATTGCAATCTTGATCGTTGCGCCGGGCGATGAGAACTGCGAGGAGACTGCTGTTGCCGGCCGGCGACGCCTTGACACATTGGTGCTTCAAGCCCGGTGAGGTGTATGGCGCGGGGTCCTCGGGCGCGCTGGATTGTTGCCGTGGAGCACGTGGGTCTGTCTCCGGTCAGGGGGCCCTCCGGTCGGCGCCGCATGTCTCCGAAGGGGAGTGGTGCCACGTGGAGGTGCTGTTCGACCGGGTGGCCGGTCTGGATGTGGGCAAGGCGTCGCTAACCGCCTGCGTGCGCACCCCCGGTCCGCGGGGCCGGCGGAGTGAGACGCGGACGTTCAAGACGACGGTCGGGTCGCTGCGGGTGATGCGCGACTGGCTGGTCGGGAGCGGGGTGACGATCGCGGGGTTGGAGTTGACCTCGACGTACTGGAAGGCGCCGTTCTACTGCCTGGGGGAGGTGATGGAGGTCTGGCTGCTCAACGCCGCGCACATGAAGGCGGTGCCGGGCCGCAAGACCGACGTCAAGGACGCCGAGTGGATCGCCCAGCTGCTCGAGCACGGATTGCTGAGCCCGAGCATCGTGCCGCCGCCGGACATCCGCCGGCTGCGGATGCTGACCCGCTGCCGGGTGCAGCTGATGGGCGACCGCACCCGCGAGATCACCCGACTGCAGCTGAGGCTGGAGGACGCCTCGGTCAAGCTGTCCTCGATCGCGCCCAGCCTGACCAGCGTCTCGGCGCAGGCCCGGGGTGATGCAGCACTGGCGGAGTGGCCTCCCGCCCGCGGCGTCTGCCGGTCGCTATCATCTTCGCAATCTAGACGGGGGCCTCAATGGAATACACGCAAAGCGCACTTTGGCAGCAAACGCTGGGGGATCAGGGACCGACCGATCCTCACGCTCAGGTCCGGGAGCGACTGCGCAACGCCTTCTATGACTTCCGGCGCCACGTAGAGCCACTGGCGCGAGATATCGCCATAAGTGTGCCGGATTACACGGACCACTCAATAGCTCATTGCGATGCGTTATGGGACATCGCTAGCCTCCTGACCGGCCCAAACTTCCCTATCAATCCCGCTGAGGCATACGTCCTCGGGGGCGCGTTCTTGGTCCACGACTTAGGGATGGGATTGTCGGCCTATCGAGACGGGCTAGAATCAATATTAAACAGTGCCGAGTGGATCGACCTCCTGACGGCGAGTCAGCCAAGTTTGGCAGGCGACCTGCAGCGACAGGCTCTGTTGGACATTGCCGCCAATCC
The DNA here is from genome assembly GCA_000620205.1 of Geodermatophilaceae bacterium URHA0031. Lineage (GTDB taxonomy): Bacteria > Actinomycetota > Actinomycetes > Mycobacteriales > Geodermatophilaceae > Modestobacter. The sequence goes on from JHVP01000009.1 coordinate 62,398, forward strand.
AACGTGGAATGGCTTAACTAGCCCAGTCGTCAAGGGCCTCATAGTGCAATATATGAGAGCAAATCATGCCCTGCAAGCCGAAAATATTTTGCAGCAGCAATTTACGTTGACATCTGGCGAAGCGTTCTATCTACTGCCTGATGCGGAGCTCCGCCTCCGGTATGGACGCATAATCGGTCAACTGGGCCGCAGTCACTGGGTCGATGTCGATAAGCTCTCGGGAATGTTCGCAACGACGTTGGGCGTCCCAGGCGACTTCCCGCCGGAGTGGACCGTCGACGGACTGAAACTGGCCTGTATCCTGCGGCTCGCCGATGCTGCGCAAATCGACGCGCGGCGGGCTAGTCCATTGCACACGCCGCATCGTCAACCGCAGGGGGAGTCGCTCGATCACTGGCGATTTCAGGAGCGCATGTTCAGCCCGCAAATCAAATCAGGGCGACTGGTTTATACCAGTTCGGTGTCATATGACTTAAGTCTGGCCGACTCCTGGTGGCTCGCGTTCGATACCGTGAAGATGATCGATCTTGAACTGAAGCGAGTCGACGCCCTCTGTGGAGATCTGAGTCGACCTCAATTCCGCGCGAGATCAGTCGCCGGGGCGGACTCTCCTGTACGCTTTTCCAACTTCGTGCCGACCGAGGGATGGACGCCAGTCGACGCATCGCCGCATATTAGCGATGTTGACGCCGTTATATCTCGGTTAGGTGGTCGGGCGCTCTACGGCGGCGCCAACGCCAATCGGGTGCCACTTCGGGAGTTGGTTGCTAACGCTGTCGACGCAACGAGGATACGAAAAGCTGCGACAGGGCGCGAAGATGTGCCGGGCGTGGTAGTCAGCGTCCGGAGCGAAGCGGAGGCCGACTACATTTCTGTGCGGGATCATGGCATCGGAATGTCGGCTGATGACATGGTTAGATACTTGTGCAATTTCGGGTCCAGTGGCTGGCGGGGATCCGCAGTTCGAGATGTGCTGCCGGGTGCTGTTGGTAGAGGTGTAACGCCGACTGGTCGTTACGGCATTGGCTTCTTCGCATCTTTCATGGTGGCCGACCACGTAACGGTAGTTAGTCGCCCCCTTCAGGGAGGCTGGGACGACACCGTTGTCTTGGAGTTCCGCAGCGGAGCGAGCGTGCGACCGATTCTGCGTGCGGCCTCCAAGATGGAACAACTTGAAGAGCCTGGCACGCGCGTATCACTCAAGCTGAATCGTCGGCTGGGAGTTGAGAATGGCATGTTCTCAGACCTTCCGTCGGCTTGGCTGTCGAATCCGGAGGCGATAGCTCGGGAATTGCGGCCGGATTATCTTATGCTTGACGTGTCGGTCGATCTGTGCGTAGGTAATTTGAAGTGTTCCCTTGCCGTCGCGGATGCTTGGAAGACGGCTCCTGCGGACGTCATCTTCGACGCCTTCAATTGGTATATCGCGTTGTACAGTCCCGCCGAAAGTGACGCGATGCGTCAGGCGTTCGCTCGTTTGCTCAAGCCTGTATTCTCCCCCGATGAAGAGATTGTCGGGAGGCTCGCACTTCGTGGAGGCGCGCTGGCAGGTGGTTGGATCGAAGCCAGTCCCGCCGCAATCTATTGCGGAGGGTTTGAGGCTGACACAATCTATGAACTGTCTGGCATGCTGGCGGCCGAGCCTGACCGCGCGGCGCGGGACCGCGCTAGGTCGGAGTTGCCCCTAGAGTCATTCCACCGGTGGCTCACAAGCGTTGCGGACGCTGCCGATGGAACGGCGTTGTTGGCTGGAAATGAAGGGCTCTTGGCGCAAGCGGTGGCCTGTCAGTTGGGCGTCGAACTCGACGGCGTACCTTTTGCCGTGGGTGCGCGCGGAGCTCTTTCGCGTCGAGAGCTGGCTGAGCTTCTAGATGGTCGTGACGATATAGTGGTGTACTCGATGCCAGCTCAATATGTGCAGATCAACGAATCCACTCCCGGGTTCCTCCTGGTCGCTGGGAGCGACATGGCCGTGCTGCGGGACGGTCAGATTGTTGTGCCCACCGGCATGTCGTCACCCCATCAACCGCTACCGCGACGGCCGAATGAGCTGGCTCATGCCTGGCCGGATCGAGTGCCGACGGAATCAGGGTTTGATCCGGTCGCTTGGTGGCGACGCGAATTCCATGAGCCGATAGCCGAGGTCGCCCGGATTGCTTCCAGTGTGTGGGAGGTCGACCTTCAGCGCCTTGTTGAGGGTGTCCTGTATGTTCCCGGCTATGGTTCGGCGCCTACTTTCGCCACTCTTGATACGGCATCCGGTCGAGGTGGGCGGGCCACTGCGTACGTCTATTCTCGACCCAAGTCAGAGTGACCGGCACTGGAACTAAGCAGTCGAGGCGACGGCCGCACGTCAGCACGAGTTCCGTTCATTGTCGCCTAGAGCCACGCTGGGTGATGGCCTGAAACCTCCGTCTGACGACGCGATCGTTACGCCGTGCCGTGATCCTTTTGTGATGGGCGGGGATCGGTCCGCCGGCGAGCACGCCGGAGGGCACCCGCTGACTCGTTCCTCGAGCCGGCACGCATGTAACAGGCGCACGCGCTGGCCGGGTCGCCGCCTGTCTGACCTCCGCGCAGCTGGACGTGGCCACCGTGCGACTCATCGCCTTACACGCGGGGCTGCCTTGCCTCTGAAGTCCGCTAAACCGACGGCAAGCGACGTGGACGCGCTCGTCGAGGATGAGCTCCGCGTCCCCGCCTCTCGACAGGCTTGGTGGCCGCGGGACCGTCGCCGGCGCAGAACGGTCTCGGTGCGGACTGCGACGTGCGTCCGCCTGGCATTCGCGTGGGCAAGGGCGCCGTATTGGGGGCAGACCGACGCCGGGCTACGAATTACTCCTGCTGTACAGGCATCGTTTACTCATCGAAAACGTACTAGACGGGCTCATACGACTAACGTCAGTCAACGCGGTTCGGGCTGGTCAGTGCACCTTTTCGTCAACTGCCAGCCTTGATCAACTACCTCAAGATCAAATCGCAGGCTCATAGGTCGAAGTGCACTAGGACGGGGCGGTGATCCGACGGTGGCTTGCCCGCCGCTCTCGGAGTGACCTGCGGCTGGACCCCGATGTTGGGCACGTCGAGCGGGACCGTGGCGGCGTCGTGCAGCCGGCCGGTGAGCGCGTGGGAGAGGAGGAGGTGGTCGATCAGCTCGGGCCGCCCCGCGAACATCCGCGACCAGTTGTTGGGCGGGGTCATCCAGTAGCCGGCATCCCAGAGCCGCTGGGCGTCGCCGCGGTCCGGTCGGGCGAAGCCGTCCGTGCCGAACTGGGACCCGGGTGGCCCGAACAGCAGTTGGGTGGTCGCGGCGTCCAGGGTGTCGTTGAGGTCACCGCACACCAGCAGCGGCTTCCCCTGCCAGTCGGCGGCTAACGAGGCGGTCGCCCAGTCGCGCACGGCGGCCGCCTCGGCGGCCCGCCGGTTCAGGGCGTAGACGCCGTAGCGGGCCCGTTCGTCCTCGTCCTTGGTGTCGAACCGGCCGCCGGGAAAGCTCAGCAGCTTGGACTTCAGGTGGACCGTCAACGCCCGCACTGGCACGCCGCCTGGGGTCGTGCAGGTGACCGCGAGCGCGCCCCGGCCCAGCTGGGTCATCGTGGTGCCGTCATCGTCGACCTTCACTGGGGACAGCCCGGCCGGCAGATCGATGACCTCCGCCACGTCGGTCAGCTGCCCGGGGGAGAGCCAGCCCACCCGGATGGTGTGCCGCGCTTCGAAGTGGGTGGACAGCGCACCGCTCCACCCCGCGCCCAGCCTGCCGCGCAGGGCCTCGAAGGCGGCCTCGTCACCGACCTCCTGCACGGCCAGCAGATCCGGCTGCGCGGCCGTGATCGCGTCGGTCAGGGCGTCCAGTTTGGCGTCGAAGGCCACCTGGAACGACGGCTCGGGTTGAAAGAAGTTCTCGATGTTCCACGTCATGATCGTGAACACAGCGCCTCCCCACCAGGTCGGCCGATGAGCTTCACCAGTGTGGGTCACGCCCGCCGCAAGCCCAACCCAGTTCAAGCGCCGACCGAGCGACAACCCAAAGTCGACCACCGGCACGGCGGGCGTTCGGGAGCAGTCACGCTTTGGACTCTGCTGAAGAACCGAAAAGAGGGGCGCCGCCAGGCGGAGTAGCAGCATGGCAAAGTAGGGATACGCTCCCCTAAACTCGTCTGAGTGGCCCATCTCGGGTAGTGCTAGATGGGGAGACAATCGCGACGTACATCGCTGGCGCCGATCGCAATCTTGTCGGGGACTTCCGGCACTGACGCGACGATGAAGCTGGACAGTCGGCCACTTCCGGGGTCCAGTGGATCCGCTGACCATATGGATGGACGGCTCTCTCCGGAGGGTACTAGTCACATGTTTCGTACTTGCGTATTTCCCTTCAAATCTGCATCCTGAGTCGCATGGCTACGAAGACCACTGTTGTTCTAGTTGACGACCTGAGCGGCGAAGCGGCCGACACAACGGTGACGTTCGCCCTCGACACGACCTCCTACGAGATCGACCTCAGTAGCGACAATGCCGGTCAGCTGAGAGAAGCGCTCGCCCGTTACGTCAAGGCCGCCCGGAAGGTCTCATCGAGTGCTGGTCGTAGTGCCCTGGCTGCAAAGCCCGCCTATTCCGGTTACGACCCGGCGGCCGTGCGCGCCTGGGCGACGGGGAACGGCATCGAGGTTTCTCCTCGGGGACGGATCCGGGCCGACGTCGTGGAGCGATACCGGGCCGCCGGCAACTGAGCCCACTGATGCTGCGAAAGATGGCCACGGCGCTGGGCTGCAGCGGTAGAGCTCAGCCGGGAATCCACCCATGCTTTTCGCGCACCGCGGCCACCTCGGGTGAGCTCCTGTCATGGCCAGCGGTCAGGACCTCCATCAGATCCTCCATGAAGTGCTCAAAGCCGCTGGGGCTGGAGACGGTGAGGAACCGGGGCGGGGCATCGCTGGTTGCAGTGATGGCATGCGCGACACCGCGGGGCGCGAAGACGAAGTCACCCACGCCGGCGGAGAACTCGTCGTCACCAACCCGCACCGTCACCGAACCCTCGAGCACGTAGAGGTTCTCGTGTTCGCGGAGGTGCGTGTGCCGAGGAATGTCATACGTCATCACATACTCGAGGAAGGTGAAGGCGCCGTCCGTGACGTCACCCACCGCCTTGAAGGACGTATTGGCCACCGGGACACGGGTTGGCCGACCGGTACCGGCGGGGACGAGGAAACCGCGCTGAACACTCATGGTTCAACCTCCGGCACTCGGGTGCAGTCAGGCTGGCAGCCTCCGTTCCTGCCGCCAAGGAGGTAGGGCACGGTTTTTGGGATCACCCCGAAGGCACCCGTGCATGAGCGCTAGTTAATGGAAGCGTGGCAGCCGCCGCGGCGACCTCCAGGACATGCAGCCCGACGGCAAGGGCCGCGTGCGGCTCGACCATCCCGGCCCGGGGCTCATCGGCTTCCAGTCCGACTTCCTGACCATGACCCGCGGCACCGGCGTCATGAGCCACGTATTCGACGATTACGGCCCGATGGAGCCGGAGATCGCCGAGCGCCGCAACGGCGTGCTTGTCTCCGCCGAGGCCGGGGAAGCGGTTGCCTACGCGCTATGGAAGCTGCAGGAGCGCGGCCGCATGTTCGTGGACCCCGGCGTTGACGGCTCCCCGAAATCCGCGGAGGATCTGCGTCCATGGGCGAGTCGCACGAGGAAGTGCTTCGTCACTACGAGCCGGGCGGACTTCTGCCGCGAATCGTGGCGGGGTTGCAAGCTCTCGGCAAGGACCTGGACTCGGTCACGCACGAAGATCTCGCGCCGGCCGACGAGTTTCACTCCGCGGGACGTTCGGCCACGCGCGCATTGGTGGAGCTTGCAAAGATTCCGCCAGGATCGCGAGTGCTCGACGTGGGCAGCGGGTTGGGCGGCCCGGCGCGTTACCTCGCCGCAACTTTGGGTTGCGACGTGACAGGCATCGATCTCTCGCCTGAATTCTGCGGGGTCGCCAACGCCCTTTCCCGGATGACGCGGTTGTCCGATCGCACCCGCTTTCAGGCGGGTGATGCCCTGGAGCTTCCGTTCGCCGCGTCCAGCTTCGACGTGGTGTGGACGATACAAATGCAGATGAACATCCGGGACAAGCGCCGCCTGTATTCCGGAATCGCCCGGGTACTCAGGCCGGGCGGGCTGTTCGTCTGCCAGGAAATCTGCGCGGGGAACGGCGAGCCGATCGAGCTTCCGGTCCCATGGGCGAGCCGCCCCAACCAGAGCCATCTGGCCGATGCGGAATCCCTCCGCGGGTTGATCCGCGGTGCAGGTCTCCTGGAGCGCACCTGGCGCGACATTACCGCCGACATCGTGGCGGCGCGCAAGGCACAGCAGGCGAACGCGCAAGCGTCGGGTGCGAGCGGCTCCAGCGCCCCCCCTCCTCCGCTTGGAATGCATCTCGTGCTGGGAGAACAGGCAGCCGTCAAGATGAGTAACTCCGGGCGCAACACCGACGCCGGGCGCACGGTGTTCATCCAGGGCGTATTCGACAAGCCTGGCTAGTGGTCCGATCCGCTGATCCCGCTGGAAAACTCGGCCGAAGATCAGAAGGCACCGCGCGACGCTGGAGGCAAATCGATCGCTTGTCGTCCGTCTCCTTCTCCGAGTGCGCCGTGACCAGGGTGGCGTCAACGTCGATCACCACCGGCGACGAAGCATCCGCGGCGTGATCGGGGGCGTGCTCACCGGCCAGTGACCATGCCCGCGCACGGGCGGTCGCGCGCGCAGTGTTGATCGCCGCCAGCGCAGTCGGGGCGTCGGCGGCCAGGGCGTCGATGCACCGCGACACGGTCGGGTCCGAGGCGACCAGTCCGAACACCTCCGGGCAGGCACGGAGCTGGGCGATGTCGGCCAGACAGTCCCGCCCATGGCCAAGCTGACCGCCAGATCCAGCACGATCTTGGCCGGGTCATGGATCGCCAGCGGCTTGCGCCAGGGCGCCAGCACCTTCGACAGCCCGGCCGTGAGGCCGACGGTCTGCGCGGTGCGCAACAGCAGCGTCGCCCCGGCATGCGGCACGACGCTCGACCCGCCGCCATCGACTGTGAGCACCGGGTACGGCCCGGTAGTCTTCTTCACCAGAGAGGTGCTCCGGTTCCCGCTCGGATCAAGGCCTAGACAATCTCGATCATTGCAGGTCAAGGGCACCTTTCCTACGTCTGGAGCCGAACGATCACGGCTCGGCGAGAAAGCCCCGGGCTAGCTTCCGTCTGCCGGTGCCCGGCGTGGTCGCCATGCTGACCCGCCAGCCCAAGGCCTTCAATCAACGCCACTTGGCCTTGGCGATGTTCGTGTCAGCTGCGAATCGCAGGGGATCTGACGAGCCACCTGAGAGGCGGTGACGTCCCAGCTGGTGGTGTAAGTCCAGGTCACCGCTTGCGTGGGTGATCACGCGAGGGGGCCATCGTGTGATGGTCAGCGAGACCACGCCAATGGTTCTCGCGGAAGGACACAGCACACGATGGCCCTGGACCAGTCTGCCCTGCTCGAGGTGCTCCAGGCACTGAAGGCCGCCGACGTCGATGACCGGATCCGCTCGGCGGCCACCACGATCTATCAGGCGTTGATCGAGGCCGAGCTCACGGCGGTGATCGGCGCCGGCCCGCACGAGCGCACCGACACCCGGACCGCCCAGCGCAACGGCTCCCGGCCACGGGTGCTGACCACCACGGCCGGGGATCTGGAGCTGCGG
>JHVP01000009.1:70118-216002 GCA_000620205.1 Geodermatophilaceae bacterium URHA0031
TCTAGCGTGTCTCGCGTCCACTGTGCAGCTCTGAAGGTACGGAAACCCCTCGACCAGCAGGTCGGGGCGCGGTTTCCCCACCTCGGACACAACTGGGTCCTGTGTAAGGAACCAGTTGGTGCGGGGTGGGTACATCTTCACAGTGTTACGGCGGTCATGGCGAAAGGGAAACGCCCGGTCTCATTCCGAACCCGGAAGCTAAGCCTTTCAGCGCCGATGGTACTGCCCGGGGGACCGGGTGGGAGAGTAGGACGCCGCCGGACATAACTCCCAGGAACGGGGTCACAGCATCAGCTGTGACCCCGTTTCTGCATGTCTGCACATGGTTGATCTCCTGGCAGGAACGGGCCGGCCCGACAGAGCACCGGCCTCTCTGCGCGACCACGCAGCCGTACTTTCCCGCGCGAAAGCACCCGCGGTTTCGCGTGACTGAGCGCCCGGACTTTCGCGCGGGAAAGTACGGCGGGGGTCCCGTCGTGGGTGGGTACCGGGTGGAGTCCGCGGTATACGTCAGGACGGAACTGGGGCGGGTCAGCGGCGGCGGTCGGGCGGTGCGGTCGTCGCGCCGACGTTGTCGGCCAGCCACTGGTTCAGACCGACGCACTGGCGCCAGGCGTCCCGGACGCGGTCCAGCGCGGCACGCGTGTGCAGCCAGTCCGCCGGCTCCCAGGACCGGGAGGCGTGCAGCGACTTGTGCCGGAGCAGTTCCACCCGGAGGTGGTCGGCAGGGTAGCCACGCGGCGTCCGGACAAGCCTGTCGCCGTCGATCGAGAAGTCCTGACCGCGCAGGGACGCCACCTCGACCTCGAGCCGTCGGCCCTGGACGTCGTCCGCCACTGCACGCCGGTAGCGCTCGACCTGGTCGGGCTGCAACCGCCAGCACCCGCCGGACACCCGCAGCCCGTCTGCGGAGACCTGTACGTACACCGAACCCACTCCGCGACCCTCCAGGTGGAGGACCGCTCCCTGGTGCGTCTTGTAGGGCGTCTTGTCGTGGCTGAACCGGACGTCGCGGTACGGGCGGAACAGCTTGGGCGTACCGAACTCCGGGGCGAGCTCGTCGGCGAGCTCCTGCATGGGCCGCCGGACGTGGTCCTCGTAGGCGGCCCGGTGCTGGATCCAGTAGGCCTTGCTGTTGTCCGCCTCCAGGCCCTCGTAGAAGACCAGCCCCTCGTCGGGGAAACCGGAGAACGTCACTGCACTCCTCGCTCGTCGATCCCGTCGGTCCGCACGTCCTCGAGGAGGGTGTGCCAGCGGAGCTGCCGCAGCGTCGAGCCGCCGGTGTCCAGGGTCCGCACGCACCCGTCGGTCGCCCACCCGGCCCCGGTCAGGAACCGCCCGGTGACGTCGTCCGCCTCGGGCAGCCACAGCTGCAGGCGCCGGACCCCCGCCGCGGCGGCGAGGTCGGTGACGGCAGCGAGCAGCCGGCTCCCGTGACCACGGCGCCCCCAGCGGGGCTCCACCAGCAGCGCGCCGACCTCGTTCGTCGGACCGTCGGGCAGCGGCCGCTCCTCCGGGGCCAGCTCGGCCGGGCCGAAGGCGGCGAAGCCGGTCAGCTCCGCGCCGTCCAGCGCGACCAGGACGCCGTGCCCCGGGGTGGGTGGGGCCACCACCGCCGCCCGCCAGGCGGCCACCGCAGCGGGCTCGTCCCAGTCGTCGAGGACCGCGGAGGGCAGGAGCCCGCGGTACGCCGCCCGCCAGGTCACCATCTGGACCCGCGCGATGGCCTCGGCGTCCTCGGGGCGGGCGAGCCGCACCGACACCTCGGCGCGGCCGGGGAGTCCGGGGCGGGGTGGGGACGTCACCGGGGCAGCGTAGGTGTCCGGGTCCGGTGGCGGGACGGTCGTACCCCCACGGCAGGATCGCGCTCGTGACGTCGTCCGGAGAGCGCCTGCCCGCGGGGCTGGCCCGCCGCATCGCCCTGGCCGCGCAGGGCTTCGCCGACCCGCGCCCCGCGGGTGAGGTCGGCACCCGGCAGCTCCGCCGGACGGTCGAGCGGCTCGGCGTCGTGCAGATCGACTCGGTCAACGTGCTGTCCCGCTCGCATTACCTGCCCTACTTCAGCCGGCTGGGTCCCTACCCGCGGACGGCGTTGGACGCGCTGTCCAACCGGCGGCACGACCTGTTCGAGTACTGGGCGCACGAGGCGTCCTTCCTGCCGGTCCGGCTGCAGCCGCTGCTGCGCTGGCGGATGGCTGCGGCCGAGGAGCACGCCTGGGGCAACATGGTGCGGCTGCAGCGGGAACGTCCCGGCTACGTGCGGGAGGTCCACGACCGGGTGCGGGAGGGCGGGCCGCTGCGGGCCAGCCAGCTGATCGAGCCGCGCCCCGACCGGCCGGGGTCGATGTGGAACTGGCACGCCGGCAAGGTCGCGCTGGAGTGGCTCTTCTTCACCGGTGCCCTCACCGCGCGGGCCCGGACCGCCGGGTTCGAGCGGGTCTACGACCTCACCGAGCGGGTCCTCCCGCCGGAGGTGGTGCAGGCACCGACCCCCGACCGCCCCGACGCCGTCCGCGCGCTGGTGGGCACCGCCGCCCGCGCGCTGGGGGTGGCCACCGAGACCGACCTGCGGGACTACTTCCGGCTGCCGGTGGCCGACGCCCGGACGGCGATCGCCGAGCTCGCCGAGGGCGGTGAGCTCCAGCCGGTGCAGGTCGAGGGCTGGGAGCGGCCGGCCTGGCTGGACCCGGGAGCCCGCCGACCCCGGTGGGTCCGCGCCCGCGCCCTGCTGAGCCCGTTCGACTCGCTGGTGTGGGAGCGGCCCCGGGTCGAGCGGATCTTCGGCTTCCGCTACCGGCTGGAGATCTACACCCCGGCCGCGAAGCGGGTGCACGGCTACTACGTGCTGCCCTTCCTGCTCGGGGACCGCCTGGTCGGCCGGGTCGACCTGAAGGCAGACCGGCAGGCCGGGGTGCTGCGGGTGCAGTCCGCCCACGCCGAGCCCGGGGTCCACGCAGCTGAGGTGGCGGAGGCCCTGGCGGCCGAGCTCCGGCTCATGGCCGACTGGATGGCGCTGGAGCAGGTGGCCGTCACCGGCGGAGGCGACCTGGCACCGGCGCTCGCCGGCGCCGGCGCCGTCGCCGCGGTCGGCTCGCCGCCGCCCGCGACCGGTCAGCCGACGGAGGGATGCGCCGTCGCCGGCGGGTGACCCGCAGCGCGGCGCAACCGCAGGTCGCCGGAGACCGACTGCAGGGTGATGGAGAGCTGTGCGGCGCCGCCGGCGTCCGGGGCGTCCTCGGGCAGGTCCGACCGCAGCCGTCCGGACACCGTCTGCAGGTCCAGCCAGATGCGCAGGCCCGGCGCGACGCCGACGGTGGCGTCGCCGGAGACCGTCTTCAGCCGGATCGTGCCGCTGGTCGCCGTGTCGATCCGGACGCCCCCGGAGGCGGTCCTCGCGGTGACGTCCGCGGCCGCGCTGCCGACGACCAGGTCACCGGAGGCGGTGCGGACCTGCACCGGCCCGCCGGCATCGGCGATCCGCACGTCGCCGGAGGCGTTGCCCACGTCCGACGTCCCGTCCACCCGCCCGGCCCAGACGTGGCCGCTGGCCGATCGGGCCTGCAGGGCGGTGCAGTGCTCGACGTCGAGGTCACCGCTCGCGCTCGTCGAGGTGACCGTGCCCAGCCGGCCGCGCAGCGTGCTGGCGGCCGAGGCGCTCGTGACCGTCACGGCGGTGTCGGCCGGAACGGTGACCGCGAGGGCGAAGGCCGGCGCGCGGAGCAGTCGGCGCTCGGGCACCGAGAGCCGCAGGTGGCCCCGGGTGACGACGAGGTCCAGCCGGTCGATCAGCTCCTCGGCGATGGCGTTGAGCGCCTGGACCTCGACGACGACCTCGTCGGCGGCCGGGTCGGCGTCGACGGTCGTCGAGCCGGCCGGGTTGCGCACCTCGAGCGTGCGGGGGACGTCGGAGAGGGGGATCCGGTGGGTGCGGACGGTCACGAGGGTCTCCTCGGTCAGCTCCGGGCGAAGCCGGAGTAGCGGCGGGGGCCGCGCCCGGAGCGCGGTGGGTCGGTCGGTTCCCGGAGCCCGGCGGCGACGGCGCGCACCAGCCAGGCGTTGAGCGAGATGCCCGCGGCAGCCGCGGCGGCCTCGGCGCGTGCCTTGACCGACTCCGGCAGGCGGAGGCTGATCCGGGCCATCGACCCGTCGTCGTCGGGATCGTCCCCGGCCGCCCGGTCCTCGGCCCGCTGCTCGGGCTCGGTGTCGGGGGCGGGCACGATGACCACCTCGGGGTCGCGTCCGCGGAGCCGGATGTCGACCAGGCCGCCGTCCCAGGCCGCGGTGATCTCCGCGGCCATCGCCGACAGCGCGTCGGTCATCGCCAGCCGGACGGCGGGCTCGATCGAGTCGCCCAGCAGCCGCGCCGTCTCCTGCGTCTGCTCGGTGCCGGCTGCCGCCGCCGTGGTCAGGGAACGGCGCAGCGCGTCGACGTAGTCGCTCAGGTCCATGGACGCCATCGTGACGTCACTCCCGGGATCCAGGGCGGCGGGGTCGCCCGACGCGCGGGGCCGGGCGCGGGCTGCGGCCGGGGGGACGACGGCCGGCTCACCGTGACCGCCCGCCCAGCCACCGGGGCCGGCGGCGCGGCGTCCGCGCCGTCCGGAGGGACGGGCGGGGCTCGGCGGGAAACCGGGGAGCCATCGCCCGCTGCAGGTCGAGGTAGTTGTTCGAGAACTCCATGACGTCAGCATGGCATCACTGTGACGCCACGTCCAGCACCCCTCTGATGCCATGCTGGGCGCGACACGGGTGAGCGCCGTCGAGTGGTCGGCCCCTCGACGTAGGCTCGTCGCCGTGCCCGCCATCGCCCCGCTGAAGGTGCAGGTCGTCGCGCAGACCCAGTTCACCCCGCCGGCCGACGTCCGGTGGGAGACCGACGCGGACGGCGGCCAGGCCCTGGCGGAGTTCGCCGGGCGTGCCTGCTACCAGTCCTGGGACAAGCCGAACCCGGCGACCGCGACCAACGAGGGCTACCTGCGGCACGTCATCGAGGTCGGCCACCTCTCGGTGCTCGAGCACGGCACGGTGAGCATGTACCTCTCCGGCGTCTCCCGGTCGCTGACGCACGAGCTGATCCGGCACCGGCACTTCTCCTACAGCCAGCTGTCCCAGCGCTACGTGCCCGAACGCGACGCCGCCGTGGTGGAGCCGGCGGTCATCGCCGAGGACCCCGAGCTGCACGAGCGGTTCCTCGCCGCGACCGATGCGGCGATCGCCGCCTACGAGGAGCTGCTCGAGGGGCTGGAGAAGCGGTTCGCCGACGTGCCGAACGCCACGCTGCGGCGCAAGCAGGCCCGGCAGGCGGCCCGCGCGGTGCTGCCGAACGCCACCGAGACCCGCATCGTCGTCACCGGCAACTACCGGGCCTGGCGGCACTTCGTCGCCATGCGGGCCAGCGAGCACGCCGACGTGGAGATCCGCGAGCTCGCCGTCGCCTGCCTGCGCGAGCTGCAGCGGGTCGCCCCGCACGTGTTCGACGACTTCCGGATCAGCGGTCTCGCCGACGGGACCGCGGTCGCCGCGAGCCCGCTCGTCGCCGAGGGCTGACCACCACCGACCCGCTCCCACCCACCGCCGCGACGAGGAGTCGACATGGCAGAGCTCGCCGTCCACCCGGGGACCCCGGTGTCCAGCACCGCCGTGGACACCCAGTACGAGGACCTGCTGCGCCGGGTGCTGGAGACCGGCAGCCCGAAGTCCGACCGCACCGGCACCGGCACCCTCAGCCTCTTCGGCGAGCGCCTCCGCTACGACCTGTCCGCGGCCTTCCCGCTGGTGACGACGAAGTCGGTGCACTTCCGGTCGATCGCCTACGAGCTGCTGTGGTTCCTCCGCGGCGAGGGCAACGTCGGCTGGCTCCAGGAGCACGGCGTCTCGATCTGGGACGAGTGGGCGGCCGAGGACGGCAGCCTGGGGCCGGTCTACGGCGTCCAGTGGCGGTCCTGGCCGACGCCGGACGGCGGGTCGATCGACCAGCTCACGCAGGTGCTGGACACGCTGCGCGCCGACCCCGACTCGCGCCGGATGCTGGTCTCCGCCTGGAACGTCGCCGCCCTGCCGGAGATGGCGCTGGCACCGTGCCACGCGCTGTTCCAGTTCTACGTCGCCGACGGCAGGCTCTCCTGCCAGCTCTACCAGCGCAGCGCCGACCTGTTCCTCGGCGTGCCCTTCAACATCGCCAGCTACGCGCTGCTGACCCGGATGGTGGCCCAGCAGGTCGGCCTGGAACCCGGCGACTTCATCTGGGTCGGCGGGGACTGCCACATCTACACCAACCACCTGCCACAGGTGCGCGAGCAGCTCTCCCGCGAGGTGCTGCCCTTCCCGCAGCTGACCATCGACCCCGCGGCGTCGTTGTTCGACCACGACTACGCCGACCTCCACCTGCTGGACTACCGGCACCACCCCGCGATCCGGGGTGCGGTGGCCGTCTGATGCTCCGGATGGTCTGGGCGCAGGCGGTCGGCGGCGTGATCGGCGCGGACGGCGTCCTGCCCTGGCACCTGCCGGAGGACCTGCGGCTGTTCCGGGCGCTGACCCTCGGCTCGACGGTGGTGATGGGCCGGCGCACCTGGGAGTCGCTGCCACCGCGGGTCCGGCCGCTGCCCGGGCGGCGCAACGTCGTCCTCAGCTCGACGCTGGACGCCACCGGGGCGGGCGTCGAGGTCGCCCGCTCGGTCGACGACGTCCTCGCGCTGGACGGCGACGTCTGGGTCATCGGCGGCGGGGCGGTCTACGCGGCATTCCTCCCGCACGCCGACGAGGTCGTCGTCACCGAGGTCGACGCGCGGCTGCCGGGGGACACCTGGGCGCCGTCGCTCGGCCCGGAGTGGCGCCCCGCCGCGCGGGTCCCCGCGACCGGCTGGGCCGGGTCCGCGGCCGGGCTCCGCTTCCGGGTGACGCACCAGCACCGCGGGACGACGGCACCCGGTCCGGTGCCCGGCGTCCTCGCCGACCAACGGGCGGCGTGGAGCAGCGCCGGGCAGTCCGGTGGTGTCGGTGCGGGCCGGTAGATTCCTGGCATGACCACCGACCCCACCCGGCCGTTCGGGCGCGTCCTCACGGCGATGGTCACCCCGCTCGCCGAGGACGGCACGATCGACCTGGCCGGCGCGCAGGAGCTCGCCGCGCACCTGGTCGACCGCCGGGCGCACGACGGCCTGGTCGTCTTCGGGACGACGGGGGAGTCGCCGACCATCAGCGACAGCGAGCAGCACGCGGTGCTGGAGGCGGTGCTCGACGCCGTCGGGGACCGGGCCACGGTGATCGCCGGCGTCGGCACCAACGACACCGCGCACTCGATCGAGAAGGCGCGGTCCGCCGCCCGGCTCGGCGTGCACGGCCTGATGGTCGTGACGCCCTACTACAACAAGCCCCCGCAGGCCGGGCTGCTCCGGCACTTCACCGCGGTCGCGGACGCCACCGACCTGCCGGTGATGCTCTACGACATCCCGCCCCGCTCCGTCGTCCCGATCGAGGTCGAGACGCTGGTCCGCGCGGCGGAGCACCCGAACATCGTGGCGGTCAAGGACGCCAAGGGCGACCTCGGCGCCGTGGCCTGGACCAAGGCCCGCACCGACCTCGCCTACTACTCCGGTGAGGACATGCTGAACCTGCCGCTGCTCGCGCTCGGTGCGGTCGGCGTGGTCAGCGTCGTCGGCCACCTCGTCGGGCCGCGGCTGGCCGAGCTGGTCGCCGCGGTCGAGTCCGGCGACCTGGTCAAGGCCCGCGCCGTGAACGAGGCACTCCTCCCGGTCTACACCGGAATCTTCCGCACCCAGGGCGTCATCCTGGTCAAGGCGGCGCTGCGCGCACTGGGGCTGCCCGCCGGGCCGGTCCGCCCGCCGCTCGTCGACGCCACCCCCGAACAGTTGGAGCAACTGCGCATGGACCTCGCCGCCGGAGGCGTCACCCTGTGACCGCCACCTCCCTGACCGTGCAGCCGCACCTCGACCTCAAGGCCCCGCCGCCGCTGCCCCGCGGGGGCCTGCGGGTGATGGCGCTCGGCGGGCTCGGGGAGATCGGCCGCAACATGGCCGTCCTGGAGTTCGACGGCCAGTTGATGGTCATCGACTGCGGGGTGCTCTTCCCCGAGGCCGAGCAGCCCGGCGTCGATCTGATCCTGCCCGACTTCGGGGTCATCGAGCACCGGCTCGACGACATCACCGCCGTCGTCCTCACCCACGGGCACGAGGACCACATCGGCGCGGTGCCCTACCTGCTGCGGCTGCGCGCGGACATCCCGCTGGTCGGGTCCCGGTTCACCCTGGCGCTGGTCAAGGCCAAGCTGCGCGAGCACCGGATCGACCCGGTCCTGGTCGAGGTGGCCGCCGGCGACGACCACCTGGCCGGGCCGTTCCACTGCGAGTTCATCAGCGTCAACCACTCGATCCCCGACGCCCTGGCCGTGGCCGTGCACACCCCGGCCGGGACCCTCGTCCACACCGGCGACTTCAAGATGGACCAGCTCCCGCTGGACGGCGTGCTCACCGACCTCGGCGCCTTCGCGCGGCTGGGCGTCGAGGGCATCGACCTGCTGCTGGCCGACTCGACCAACGCCGAGGTCCCCGGTTTCGTCACCTCCGAGCGCAACATCGGCCCGGTGCTGGACTCGGTCTTCGAGCGGGCCAGCCAGCGGCTGATCGTCTCCAGCTTCGCCAGCCACGTGCACCGGATCCAGCAGGTGCTCGACTGCGCGGTCAAGCACGAGCGCAAGGTCGCCCTGGTCGGCCGGTCGATGGTCCGCAACATGGGCGTCGCCCAGGACCTGGGCCTGCTCCGGGTCGCGCCCGGGCTGATGGTCAAGCTGGACGAGGCGACCGCGATGCCGCCGGAGCAGGTGGTGCTGATCAGCACCGGCTCGCAGGGCGAGCCGCTGTCGGCGCTCGGCCGGATGGCCCGCGGCGACCACCACCAGGTGACCATCGAGGCGGGCGACACGATCATCCTGGCGTCCTCGCTGGTGCCCGGGAACGAGACCGCGGTCTACAAGGTGATCAACGGGCTGGCCCGGCTGGGTGCCACGGTGATCCACAAGGAGACGGCCATGGTGCACGTCTCCGGGCACGCCCCCGCCGGCGAGCTGCGGACCCTCATCAACGTGGCCAAGCCCCGCTACCTGATGCCGGTGCACGGGGAGTGGCGGCACCTGCGGGCGCACGCCGCGCTGGCCGAGCAGACCGGGATGACCGCCGACCGGATCCTGCTCGCCGAGGACGGCGTCGTCGTCGACCTGGTCGACGGCAAGGCCTCCATCGTCGGCAGCGTCCCGATCGGCAACGTCTACGTCGACGGGCTCAACGTGGGCGATGTCGGCGAGGAGTCGCTGCAGGCCCGGCGGATCCTCGGTGACGAGGGGTTCGTCGCGCTGACCGTCGTCATCGAGCCCTCGACGCGCACCATCGTGCGGCCGGTGCACCTGTCCACGCGGGGCTTCTCCGACGACCCGAGCGCCTTCACCGAGGTGCTGGCGCTGGTGGAGAAGGAGCTGAAGCGGGCGATGGAGGACGAGCAGGTGGACGCCCACCGGCTGTCCCAGGTGATCCGCCGGACGGTCGGCAAGTGGGTCTCGGACAAGTACCGCCGCCGTCCGATGATCATCCCCACCGTCCTCGAGGTCTAGCAGCCCGCACGGTGCGCGCTGAGGCCCGGTTCCGGGCTCTGGAACCGGGCCTCCGCGCACACCGTGGGGCTACCTCACCACGGTGATCGGCTCGATCCCCTCCTCGGCGGGGAGCTCGAAGCCGAGCACCTGGGCGTAGAAGGACAGCTCGCCGTCCAGGGCGGCCCGGATGTTCTCCGCCTTGCGGAAGCCGTGCTGCTCGCCGGCGAACAGCACGTAGGCGTGCGGCACGCCCTTCGCCCGCAGCGCGGCGACCATCATCTCGGCCTGCTCGGGCGGGACCACCCGGTCCTCATCACCCTGGAAGACCGCCAGCGGGGTGTCGAGGGCGTCGGTGTGGTGGATGGGGGAGCGGGCGGCGTAGACGTCGCCGCCGGACGGCCACGGCGCGATCAGCCCGTCGAGGTAGCGCGACTCGAACGAGTGCGTGTCCGCGGCCAGCGCCGCCAGGTCCGCGACGCCGTAGTGGCTGGCACCGGCTGCGAAGACGCCCGGGCGGAAGGTCAGCGCAGCCAGCGTCGTGTAGCCACCGGCCGAGCCGCCGCGGATCGCCAGCCGCGCCGGGTCGACGCGGCCCTGCTCCGCCAGCCACTGCGCGCAGGCCACGACGTCGTCCAGGTCGGTGATGCCCCAGCGGCCCTGCAGCGCGTCCCGGAAGCGCCGGCCGTACCCGGTCGAACCGCGGTAGTCGACGTCGGCGACGGCGAAGCCGCGGGAGGTCCAGTACTGGATGCCGAGGTCCAGCACCGACCGGGCGGCGGAGGTGGGGCCGCCGTGCACCAGCACCAGCAGCGGGGGCCGCTCGTCGTCCGGCCCGACGGCCTGCGGGTTGGTCGGCGGGTAGACCAGCGCGTGCGCCTCGCCGACCCCGCAGTCGCGCGGGTCGGTGGGGAAGGTGACGTGCTCCGGGCGGGAGAACCAGGCCGGGTCCACCCCCAGCTCCCGGGCCGGGCGCAGCACCTCGGCCGCGCCGTCCAGCGCGACCCGCAGCACCACCGGCTCGGACGCCGGACCGCCCGCCACGCAGACCACGGCGTCCCCGGCCGCCCGCACCTGCCCGAAGCTGGCGTACTCCGAGGGCAGCTCGCGCACCTCCCCGTCGGGGGTCAGGACGGCGAGCCGGTCGGCGCCGTCCCGGCCGTAGGCGACCACCACCCGGCCGTCGGGCAGCAGGGTGAAACGGCTCTGCCCGAACACCCACTGCGGGCCGGCGATGTCGCTGCCCACGTCGAGGACCAGCTCCACCTCGCCGTGCGGCCGCCGGCGGTACAGCGACCACACGTCGGTGCGGTCGTCGAGCCACCACAGCGACAGGTCCGCGCCCCACACCGGCTGGACCACCGACTCGTCCGGGCCGCCGGCCAGCACGTGGTCGGTGCCGTCGGCGGCCTGGACCACGAGCTGGGCGGTGTCCCAGGGCATGTTCGGGTGGTCCCACTGCAGCCACGCCAGGGTCACGCCGTCGGGCGCGCGCCGCGGGTCGGAGACGAAGTCCGGTCCGGTCACCAGCACCTCGACCGTGCCGTCGCCGGCGATCCGGACCACCTCGTGGACGACCTCGGCCGACGACCCGGAGGCGGTGTGCGTCTCCCGGACGGCCAGGACGCCGTCGCCGTCGGCGGACAGGTCGGCGAACCGGACACCGGAGGGGACGGTGGGCTCGGGGGTCACCGCGACCGGCTCGCTGCTGCCCGGGTCGACCCGGTACAGCCGCTGGTCGGCGTAGTCGGTGAACCAGACGGTGCCTCCGGCGACCGTCCACGCGGCACCGCCGTACTCGTGCACCCGGGTCCGGGCGTTCCACGGCGGCGGGAGGAGGTCGGTGGTCGTCCCGTCCGGGCTGCGCCGCACCAGCACCGTGCGGCCGCCCTCGCTCGGCCGGCCCTCGGCCCACCAGACGTCGTCCCCGTCGACGACCACCTCGCCGAGCCGGGCCGCGGCGCGCACGACCAGCTCGGAGGTGATCGGTGTCGGCCAGCTGCCGTAGGGGAGGGTCTGCGTCGTCGTCGCCGTCACAGCTGCGACCGTAGCCACTGCCGGCGCCCGGGGAGGCGCCGACCGGGTCCGGGCCGGCGACGGCTCAGCGGCGGACCTCGATCAGCAGGACCCAGGCGGTCGCGAGGCCGCCGGGGAACCTCGCGGCCGCCCGGTGCCGCTCCGCCCGGCTGTGCCCCGGCTGGGTCCGCGCCGGACACGCTGCGCCAGATGGGCCGCTGGAGTGGCCGACCGGATTACCGTCTGACGCATGCCTGCTCGCGCGTCGACGTCGAACCGGGCGCCGGCGCGTGGGAGCGGCACCACCCGCCCGCGCTCCGGCAGCACCGCAGCCAAGAAGCGTCCCCCGGCCAAGCGCGGCTCCACCGCCGCGCGGCGGCCGGCCCCGAAGCGGAACCAGAGCACCCTCGCCGGCAGCCTGTGGCGCGGCGCCGCCGGCGCGTGGGGGCTGCTGGCTCGCGGCGCCGGCGCCGTCGCCCGATCGGTCGCCCGGCCGGAGGAGGCCGAACCGCTGGCCGCCGAGCACCGGCGGGACGGGGTCGGTCTCGCCGTCCTCGGCCTGGCCATCGTGCTCGGTGCCGCGACCTGGACCGACGGGATCGGCCCGGTCGGCGCCGGGCTCGCCGACGCCGTCCGCTGGGCGATCGGCGGTCTCTCCGCGGCGCTGCCGGTGGTCCTGTTCCTGGTCGCGCTGCGGCTGCTCCGGCACCCGCCGCACCCCGAGGCCCGCGGCCGCCTGGTCATCGGCTGGACCAGCGTGGTGGCCGCGGTCGTCGGCATCGCCCACGTCACCGGCCCCGACGTCGCCCCCGACGACCGGTCCGGCGCCGGCGGCCTGCTGGGCTGGGCGGTCGGCAGCCCGCTGACCGCGGGCCTGGGCAGCGTCGTCACGGTGCTGCTGCTGGTCCTGCTGGCCTTCTTCGGTCTGCTCGTCGTCACCGCCACGCCGGTGCACCAGGCGCCCGAACGGCTGCGCGAGTGGGCCGACCGGCAGCTGGGCCGGCACGACGAGGACGACGAGGACCTCGAGTTCTACGACGACGAGGACGAGGACGCCGAACCCGCGCCGAGGACCCGGCGCGGCCGGAAGTCCGCCGCCGCCGAGGTGCAGGACACCCTGGACACCGGCGTCATCGACCACGCGGCCTACGCCGAGGCGCCGCAGGCGGTCGCGCACGAGCCCGCCGCCGAGGCCGTCCCGGTCGCCGCGGCACCGGCCCGCCGGGCGCCGATGCCGGTCGACCGGACCGCCCCGCCGGAGGACCTGCCGCCGATCGAGGAGCCGGAGCAGCTCCGCATCGAGCCGGTCGAGGGCACCTACACGCTGCCCTCGGTCAGCGTGCTGCGCCCGGGCACCCCGCCGCGCGCCAAGTCCAAGGCCAACGACGTCGCCATCGAGGCGATCACCGGGGTGCTCGAGCAGTTCAACATCGACGCCGCCGTCACCAGCTACACCCGCGGCCCGACGGTCACCCGCTACGAGATCGAGCTGGGCAACGCGGTCAAGGTCGAGAAGATCACCGCGCTGACCAAGAACCTCGCCTACGCGGTGGCCAACGACAACATCCGCATCCTGGCGCCGATCCCGGGCAAGTCGGCGGTGGGCGTCGAGGTGCCCAACACCGACCGGGAGACGGTCAGCCTCGGCGACGTCATGCGCTCGCAGGTGGCCAAGCAGGACCCGCACCCGATGCTGGTCGGGCTGGGCAAGGACATCGAGGGCGGCTTCGTCTGCGCCAACCTGGCGAAGATGCCGCACCTGCTGGTCGCCGGTGCGACCGGCGCCGGCAAGTCCAGCTGCATCAACTCACTGCTCACGTCGCTGCTGCTGCGCGCCACCCCGGACCAGCTGCGGATGATCCTGGTCGACCCGAAGATGGTCGAGCTGACGCCCTACGACGGCATCCCGCACCTGATCACGCCGATCATCACCGACCCCAAGAAGGCCGCCACCGCGCTGGCCTGGCTGGTCGAGGAGATGGAGCAGCGCTACCAGGACATGCGGGCCACCGGCGTCCGGCACATCGACGACTTCAACAAGAAGGTCGAGCGCGGCGAGATCACCGCCCCGCCCGGCAGCGAGCGCGTGTACCAGCCCTACCCCTACATCCTCACGATCGTCGACGAGCTCGCCGACCTGATGATGGTCGCCCCGCGGGACGTCGAGGAGTCGATCGTCCGGATCACCCAGAAGGCCCGCGCGGCCGGCATCCACCTGGTGCTGGCCACCCAGCGCCCGTCGGTCGACGTCGTCACCGGTCTGATCAAGGCCAACGTGCCCTCGCGTCTGGCGTTCTCCACCTCCAGCCTCACCGACAGCCGGGTCATCCTCGACCAGCCGGGCGCGGAGAAGCTGATCGGCATGGGTGACGCCCTGTTCCTCCCCATCGGGGCGGGCAAGCCGATCCGGGTCCAGGGCGCCTACGTCTCCGACGCGGAGATCGAGGCGGTCGTCGAGTTCACCAAGCGGCAGGCCGAGCCCGAGTACCGGGAAGAGGTCTTCACCGCCGCCGCCGGTGAGAAGAAGGAGATCGACGAGGACATCGGCAGCGACCTGGAGCTGCTCGTCCAGGCCGTCGAACTCGTCGTCACCAGCCAGTTCGGGTCCACCTCGATGCTCCAGCGGAAGCTGCGGGTCGGCTTCGCCAAGGCCGGCCGGCTGATGGACCTGATGGAGAGCCGCGGCATCGTCGGGCCGTCGGAGGGCTCCAAGGCCCGGGACGTGCTGATCAAGCCCGACGAGCTGGAGTCGGTCATGTTCACGCTGCGTGGCGGACAGCTGTGACGGAGGACCCCGCTGGACTGCCACCCGGCCGGAGGCCGGACGGCGCTTAGGATGGGCCGGTGCCAGCTCTGCCCAGCCCCCTGACGTCCTCCGAAGGGCAGCCCCCTGTCGCCCCGCCCCGCCGCGTGGCGGTGGTGACCCTCGGCTGCGCCCGCAACGAGGTCGACTCCGAGGAGCTCGCCGGCCGGCTCGCCGGCGACGGCTACGAGCTGGTCCAGGACGCCGACGACGCCGACGCGGTCCTGGTCAACACCTGCGGCTTCATCGAGACCGCGAAGAAGGACTCCGTCGACGCGATCCTCGCCGCGACCGACTCCGGTGCCGAGGTGATCGCCGTGGGCTGCATGGCCGAGCGCTACGGCGCCGAGCTCGCCGGCGCGCTGCCCGAGGCGACGGTGCTCGGCTTCGACGACTACACCGCCATCGGTGACCGCCTCGACGACGTCCTCACCGGCCGCCCGCTGGTCCCGCACACCCCGCGCGACCGGCGCACCCTGCTGCCGATCAGCCCGGTGGAGCGCACCGCTGCGGCCGCGACCCCGGACGCCCCCGCCATCCCCGGCCACGACTGGCTGAAGCGCCGGCGGCTGGCCGGTGGCCCGTCCGCGGCGCTGAAGATCGCCTCGGGCTGCGACCGCCGGTGCTCGTTCTGCGCCATCCCGGCCTTCCGCGGGGCCTTCGTCTCCCGACCGGCGGGCGAGGTGCTGGGCGAGGCCCACTGGCTGGCCGGCCAGGGCGTCACCGAGATCGTGCTGGTGAGCGAGAACTCCACCTCCTACGGCAAGGACGCCGGCGACCTGCGCTCGCTGGAGAAGCTGCTGCCCCAGCTCGCCGCGGTGCCGGGCATCGCCCGGGTCCGGGTGGCCTATCTGCAGCCGGCGGAGCTCCGACCGGGGCTGCTGGAGGTCATCGCCGCGACCCCGGGCATCGCGCCCTACTTCGACCTGTCCTTCCAGCACTCCTCCCCGGGCCTGCTGCGCCGGATGCGCCGCTTCGGCGGCACGGACGACTTCCTCGGGATCATCGAGCGGGCCCGCGCGCTCGCCCCCGAGGCGGGCTTCCGCACCAACGTCATCCTCGGCTTCCCGGGGGAGACCGAGGACGACGTGGCCGAGCTCGAGCGCTTCCTCGTCGAGGGCCGGCTGGACGCCGTCGGCGTCTTCGGCTACTCCGACGAGGAGGGCACCGAGGCCGTCGGACTGCCGGGCAAGCTCGACCAGCACGAGATCGACGCCCGGGTCCGGCGGATCACCGACCTGGTCGAGGAGCTCACCGCCCAGCGCGCGGAGGCCCGGATCGGCAGCACCGTCGAGGTGCTGCTCACCGAGGACCTCGCCGGGTCCGAGGGTGCCGGTACCTGGGCGGGCCACGCCGCCCACCAGGACCCGGACGCCGACGGGACGACGACGGTCGCCGGGGTGCCCGCCGACGCGGTCGCCGGACAGCTGGTGACGGCGACGGTCGTGGACACCGAGGGTGTCGACCTGCTGGCCCGGGCGGTCGTGCCGGCACTCGCGGCAGCCGGGGTCTGACGGACGTGGGCGAGCTGGAGCGGACCGGATGAGCGCCGTGGTGCCCGGCGGCTCGGCGGACCCGGCAGCGACGCCCCCGCAGTCCGTGCGGCTGGTCAACCTGCCCAACGCGCTGACCCTGTTCCGGCTCGCGGTCGTGCCGCTGTTCGCCATGCTGCTGCTCTCCGACGGCGGCATGGACGACGGCCGGCGCGTCTGGGCCACGCTGTTCTTCGCCGGCGCCATCATCACCGACCGCTACGACGGCATGATCGCCCGCCGGACCAACCAGGTGACCGAGTTCGGCAAGCTCGCCGACCCGATCGCCGACAAGGCGCTCACCGGGACGGCGCTGCTCGGGCTGTCGATCCTCGGCCTGCTGCCCTGGTGGGTGACCGTGGTCATCCTGGTCCGCGAGGTCGGGGTCACCCTGCTGCGGTTCTGGGTCATCCGGCACGGGGTCATCGCCGCCAGCCGCGGCGGCAAGGCCAAGACCGTGCTGCAGGCGCTGGCCATCGGGCTCTACATCCTGCCGCTCACCGGCCTGCTGGCCTCGGTCCGCTGGTGGGTGATGGCGGCCGCCCTGGTGCTGACCGTCGTCACCGGCATCGACTACGTCTACCGGGCGCTGACCCTGCGGCGCACCAGCGCGCGGGCGCTGCGGGCCGCTGAGGCCCGCCGAGCGGCTGCCGGTGGTGAGAGCACACCCGGGACCACCCGCCGGGACGACGCCGCGTGACCCGGCCGCCGGCCGAGCCGACGACCGCGGCACGGGTGCACGCCGGGCTGCTGGCGCGGGGCGAGACCGTGGCGGCGGCCGAGTCGCTGACCGCCGGGCTGTTCTGCGCGACCCTGGCGTCCGTGCCCGGCGCCAGTGCCACGCTGCGCGGCGGCGCGGTCGTCTACGCCACCGACCTGAAGTCGGTGCTGGCCGGGGTCCCGGCCGACCTGCTGGCCGAGCACGGACCGGTCAGCGAGCGCACCGCCGCGGCCCTCGCCGAGGGCATCCGCGTCCGCTGCACGGCCACCTGGGGCGTCGGGTTGACCGGCGTCGCGGGCCCCGACCCCGTCGACGGGCGCGCCCCGGGACGGGTCTACGTCGGGCTGAGTGACGGGCTGCTGACCGTCGTCCACGAGCTCGACCTGCCCGGGGACCGCGCCGAGGTGCGCGCGGGGGCGGTGGAGACCGCGCTGCTGCGGCTGCTCGACCGGCTCGACGAGCACCCGGCGCCGGCCGGGAACCACTCCGGGTCCGCCGGTGTTACGCCATGAGCGGACGTGCCCCCACCGGGACGGTGACCAGGGTCATGGCCGCGTACGGTGATCACACGGGGTCCTCCGGTCCGTCCGGTCGGTGCCCGTGCACACGACACGACGTGTCGGAACTGCTCGTCGGAGTGGACAGGAGACGGCCATGACGCTGCTGCGCACACAGCTGGGGAACACCCTGCGGGGTCACCGGCTGCGGCAGCGGCGGACGCTGCGGGACGTCTCGGGCGCGGCCCGGGTCAGCCTCGGCTACCTGTCGGAGGTGGAGCGGGGGCAGAAGGAGGCGTCCTCCGAGCTGCTCGCCTCGATCTGCGACGCCCTGGACGTCGAACTGGCCGACCTGCTGGCCGAGGTCAGCCTGGAGATGCGGCTGGCCGAGCCGGCCCGCCGGCCCGTGCGCCCGGTCGCGCTCGCCGGCGTCGGTGCCGGTCGTCCCGGCGCCCCCGAGGACGACCCGGCCGCGGCTGCCGCGGCCGAGACCCCGGAGCAGGGTGCCGCCGAGACGCCCGTCGCCGAGCCCGCCCTGGCGCTGGTGGGCGGTGCCCAACCGGCCCGCTCGGGTGCCCGCGCGACCGGCGCCGTCTGCCTCGCCGCCTGACGAAGGACCCCGCTGCCCCCCACGCCTCGTACCTCGGCGCGGGCCCCTGCAGCGGGGCCGTTCCAGCACGTCACCACGCTCGGCGCGGGCCCCTGCGAGGGGGCCGTTCCTGCGCTTGCCCTGGGGCCCCTGCGAGGGGGCCGTTCCAGCACGTCACCACGCTCGGCGCGGGCCCCTGCGAGGGGGCCGTTCCGGTACGTCACCTCGTGGGACGGGTGCTGCTCGGGAGGCGACACGAACATCGCTCGGTGTCCACCTGCTTGACCCAGTGCGACCATCAGGGCACAAAGTGTCCATGTCTTCCCCCGGATCCCGCACCCAGCTGACGTCGCAGTCCTCCGCGCCGGCCGCCACCTCCGGTCGTCCCGGGGGCGCCGTCCTGGATGCCGACGCGGCTGAGGCGGCCGCGGCCGAGGCGGCCGCCACGGCGGGGCACCACCTCACGACGCCGGTACCGGTCGGCGCCTTCCTGCAGCCGCCGGCCCCGGGTCTGCAGCTCACTGCGCCGGTGCCGTCGCTGCCGGTCGCCGTGCCGGCCCCCCGCCCCACCGCGGTGGCACCGCGCGACCCCCGCCGTCCGCTGACCCGGCCGGGCGTGGCCATGAGCCGCACCCGCCGCGGCCTGCTCACCGGAGCCCGCAGCGCCTTCGCCGAGCGCGGCCTGAAGAAGACGACCATGCAGCACGTGGCCGCTGCCGCGGGCGTCGCCAAGGCGACGCTGTACAACCACTTCCGCACCAAGGACGACGTCGCGCAGGCGCTGGTCGCCTTCGAGCTCGACCGGCTGGCCGCGCTCGCCGCCGAGCTGCCGCTGACCGTCGCGGTGCCCGCGCTGGCCGAGGAGGTCGGCGCCCACCCGGTGCTCCGGCGGCTGGCCGAGACCGAGCCCGAGACGCTGGTGCAGATGATGGGGCTGGACTCCGAGCGGTGGGGCGACGTCGTCCTGGCCCTGGCCTCCGCGCTGCGGATCAGCCGCCCCGAGGCCGAACTGGTCTGCCGGTGGCTGCTGGGCCTGGTGCTGCAGCCCGGCACCGCGCCGGAGCGGGCCGCTCAGGCGGCCGTGGTCACCGGGCAGCTGGTCGGCTGACCGCCGCTCCTCCTCACGGCCGCCCGGGCCCACCCCGGTGGACCGGGCGGCCAGTTCGTGCCCCGGGCCACACCGACCCGCTGGACGTGACATCGTGGCGCCACGCCGCGAGCAGCGCCGGCGCCGACGGGCCCCGGCCGAACGACTCGCGGAGGGCGTGATGCGGTACCTGTTCCGTCCCCCGGCCGCCGAGGCCGCCGGGCTGCTGGCCCTCCCGTGGCACCAGCCGCTGGAGGACTGGGACCCCGCCCTGCTGCTGGAGGTCCCGCAGCGCGGCATCTCCCGGCACGTCGTGCGCTTCACCGTCTCCGAGGGGCGGGTGTACGCCCTCAAGGAGATCACCGAGTCGCTGGCCCGGCACGAGTACGCGCTGCTGGCGGAGTTCGAGGAGGAGGGGCTGCCCTCGGTCTCGGTGCTCGGCATCTGCGTGGACCGGCCCGACGAGCAGGACGCCATCCTGGTGACCCGCTACCTCGAGTACTCGATGTCCTACCGGTACGTGTTCAGCGGGCCACGGGCGGCGCACTCCCCGGACCGGCTGCTGGACACCCTGGCCCAGCTCCTCGTGCGCCTGCACCTGGCCGGCGTGTACTGGGGTGACTGCTCGCTGTCCAACACCCTCTTCCGCCTCGACGCCGGCGCGTTCACCGCCTACCTGGTCGACGCCGAGACCGCCGAGCGCTACCCGAGCCTGTCCGCCGGGATGCGCGCCTACGACGTCGACCTGGCCCGCGAGCGGGTCGGGGCCGAGCTGATGGACCTGCAGGCGGGGGAGCTGCTGTCGCCGGACATCGACCCCATCGAGGTCGCCGACGGACTGGCCGGCCGCTACGAGGCGCTGTGGGACGAGGTGACCCGCGAGGAGGTCTTCCGGCTCGACGAGCAGGCCTACCGGGTGGCCGAACGCCTGCAGCGGATCAACGACCTCGGCTTCGACGTCGGCGAGGTGGAGTTGGTGACCAGCCCGGAGGGCGCCCGGCTCCGGGTGGAGACCCGGGTGTCCGAGCCGGGGCAGCAGCGACACGAGCTGTTCCGGCTCACCGGCCTGCAGGTGCAGGAGAACCAGGCGCGGCGGCTGCTCAACGACCTGCGGTCCTACCGGGCCTACCTGGAGCAGCGGGCCGGCCGGCCGGTGCCCGACACGGTGGTCGGACGGCGCTGGCTCGCCGAGGTCTACCAGCCCGTGCTCGACATCGTCCCGGACGAGCTCGCCGGCCGCCTGGAGCCCGCAGAGGTCTTCCACGAGGTGCTCGAACACCGCTGGTTCCTCTCCGAGCAGGCGGGCTTCGACGTCGGCACCTGGGCGGCTGCGCGGTCCTACGTCCAGCACGAACTGCCGCGCACACCTGCGGTGATGACCACACCGTCGGTGATCGCCGACCGGGGGCAGGTCACGGTTTCGACCTTGGATTGACACAGCTTGTGAGCTGGGCCACTCTCCGAGAACCGTGGTGACCGCAGGTCCCCCACGCCGATCGGAGGCGGAACACGTTGCACAGCGAGCGCATCGCGCGACCAGCCAGGGGGAGGACACGGCGTGGGCTCGTCGCCGCAGCGGCGACCGCGGTCGTGGCCTCCTCGCTGGCTGCCTGCGGCAGTGACTCCGGCGGCACGCCGGTCCTGAACTGGTACATCAACCCCGACTCCGGTGGCCAGGCCGAGATCGCCTCCCGCTGCACCGAGGCCTCCGACGGGGCGTACCGCATCGAGGTCGCCCAGCTGCCGCGCACCAGCGACGGCCAGCGCGAGCAGCTCGTCCGGCGCCTCGCGGCCGAGGACGAGTCGATCGACATCATGAGCCTGGACGTCGTCTTCGCTCCCGAGCTGGCCCAGGCGGGCTTCCTCGCCCCGGTGCCGGAGGACCTCGGTGCGCGGGTGAGCGAGGGGGTCGTGGCAGGCTCCCTCGAGTCGGCGACCTGGGACGACGAACTCGTCGCGATCCCGTTCTGGGCGAACACCCAGCTGCTCTGGTACCGGAAGTCGGTCGCCGAGGCCGCGGGGCTGGACATGTCCCAGCCGGTCACCTGGGACCAGCTGATCAAGGCAGCGCAGGACCAGCAGAAGATCCTCAGCGCGCAGGGTCGTCGCTCGGAGTCGTTGACGGTCTGGCTGAACGCGCTCATCGAGTCGGCCGGCGGGCACATCATCGCGGAGAACTCGACCGACCCGGACAAGATCAAGCTCGGGCTCGACTCCGACGCCGGGAAGCGGGCCGCCGAGGTCATGCACGACGTCGCCGTGTCCGGCGCCGTCGGGCCGGCCTTCTCGACCTCCAGCGAGGACATCAGCGCCTCGCAGTTCGAGAGTGCGGACGCCGGGTTCATGGTCAACTGGCCCTTCGTCTGGGCCCAGGCGCAGACGAAGGTCGAGGCGGGCACGCTGGACCAGTCGGTGCCCGACGACTACGGCTGGGCGCTCTACCCGCGGGTCGACGCGGACACGCCGTCCGCGCCGCCGCTCGGCGGGATCAACCTCGGTGTCTCGGCGTTCAGCCGCCACGCGGACCTCGCCTACGACGCGACCGAGTGCATCACCAGCGACGAGAACCAGACCTACTACATGAACACCAACGGCAACCCGGCCTCCTCCGCCGCGGTCTACGACGACCCGGAGGTCCAGAAGGTGTACCCGATGGCCGACACCATCCGGGACTCCCTGGCCGCCGCGGCACCACGGCCCCTGACCCCGTACTACAGCGAGGTCACCGGGGGCATCCAGCGCGAGTACCACCCGCCGGCGTCGGTCTCGGACTCGACGGCGCAGAGGGCGGACGACCTGATCACCGCCGTACTCCGAGGGGACCAGCTGCTGTGACCACGACGACGCTCCCTCCCGGCCCCAAGACCCGACCCGTCTCGACGCCCTCCGGCGGCATCAGCGACCGGTCACGCGCCGAACGTCGCCTCGGCTGGATGCTGGCCGGGCCCGCCTTCGTGGTGATGATGCTGGTCACCGCCTACCCGATCCTGCAGGCCGTCTGGTACTCGCTGTTCAACTACCGGTTGACGGACCCGGAGAACCGGTCGTTCGTCGGGTTGGGCAACTACCTCGTCATCCTCACCGACTCGCTGTGGTGGCAGGCAGTCGCGGTGACGGTGTTGATCACCGTCGTGACCGTCGTGGTGGAGCTCGTCCTCGGCTTCGCCCTGGCGCTGGTGATGTCCAAGGCCCTGCAGGCCATCCGGCCGATCCTCCGGGCGGCCATCCTGATCCCGTACGCCGTGATCACCGTCGTGTCGGCGTTCTCCTGGCAGTTCGCCTTCAACATCACGACCGGCTTCGTCAACAGCTGGCTCTCCTGGTTGCCCGGCATCGGCGCGGACACCGACTGGTTCGGTGGCAAGTGGACCTCGCTGCTGGTCATCTGCCTCGCCGAGATCTGGAAGACCACGCCGTTCATCTCGCTGCTGCTGCTGGCCGGCCTCGCCCAGGTGCCGGACGTGCTGCAGGAGGCGGCCCAGGTCGACGGTGCGACGTGGTGGCAGCGGATGTGGCGGGTGACCATCCCGAACATGAAGGCCGCCATCATGGTGGCGCTGCTGTTCCGGAGCCTGGACGCGTTCCGCATCTTCGACAGCATCTTCGTGATGACCGCGGGCGCCAACGGCACGGAATCGGTGTCGTTCCTCGCCTACCGGCAGACCATCTCCCGTGTGGAGATAGGCATGGGGTCGGCGGTCTCGGTCCTGCTCTTCCTCTGCGTGGTGCTCATCGCCTTCAGTTTCATCAAGGGTTTCAAGGTCGACCTGTCGCAGGCGAGAGGAGAGGGCTGATGTCCCGGCGCGAGAAGACATGGTGGTGGATCGCCGGTGTTCTGATCCTCCTCTACTGCTTGTTCCCGATCGCCTGGATCATCTCGCTGTCCTTCAAGGGGGCAGCGGACATCGCCAACCAGCAGTTCCTGCCCACCGAGGCGACCACCGAGAACTACTCGACCATCCTCACCGGATCGGCGAGCGACCTCTTCCTGCCGGCGCTGCGCAACTCCTTCGGCATCTGCCTCATCGCGACGTTCATCTCCTGCATCCTGGCGATGTTCGCCGCCTACGCCATCGCCCGGCTGGACTTCCCCGGCAAGAAGTTGATCCTCTCCGCTGCACTGGCGGTGGCGATCTTCCCGGTGATCTCGATCGTCACCCCGCTGTTCAACCTCTGGCGGGAGATCGGGCTCTACGACACCTGGCTCGGGCTGATCATCCCGTACCTGTCGCTGACGCTGCCGATCTCCATCTGGACGATGTCGGCCTTCTTCCGGGAGATCCCCTGGGAGATGGAGCAGGCCGCGCAGGTGGACGGGGCGACGACCTGGCAGGCGTTCCGCAAGGTCATCGTGCCGCTGGCCGCCCCGGGCGTGTTCACCACGGCGATCATCGCCTTCTTCATCGCCTGGAACGACTTCGCCTACGGCATCTCCCTGACGTCGACCAGCCGGGCCCGGCCGGTCCCGGCAGCGCTGGGGCTCTTCTCCGGTGCCTCGCAGTTCGTCGACCCGACGGGGGCGATCGCGGCCGCGGCCGTCGTCGTGACCATCCCGGTCGTCCTGCTCGTCCTGCTCTTCCAGCGGCGCATCGTCGCCGGCCTGACCAACGGCGCTGTGAAGGGCTGACCCCGTGCACACCCCAACCGACCTCCCGGAGGGCAAGAACTGATGGCCGAGATCCAGATGGACCACATCGTCAAGCAGTACGGCGACGGCTTCCCGGCGGTGAACGACGTCAGCCTGGACATCGCCGACGGGGAGTTCATGATCCTGGTCGGGCCCTCCGGCTGCGGGAAGTCCACGTTGTTGCGGATGATCGTCGGCCTCGAGGACATCACCAGCGGTGACATGGTCATCGGCGGCAAGCGGGTCAACGACAAGGCCCCGCGGGAACGCAACCTGTCGATGGTCTTCCAGAACTACGCGCTCTACCCGCACCTCACCGTCTTCGAGAACATCGCCTTCCCGCTCCGGCTGGCCAAGATGGACGACGCCGAGGTGCGGCGGCGGGTCAACGAGGCGGCCGACGTCCTGGAGCTGCACGAGCACCTCGAGCGCAAGCCGGCCAACCTCTCCGGCGGCCAGCGCCAGCGCGTCGCGATGGGGCGGGCCATCGTGCGGCAGGCGGAGGCGTTCCTCTTCGACGAGCCGCTGTCGAACCTCGACGCCAAGCTGCGCGGCCAGATGCGCACGGAGATCTCCCGGCTGCAACGCCGGCTGGGCATCACCACCGTGTACGTCACGCACGACCAGACCGAGGCCATGACCCTCGGCGACCGGGTCTGCGTGCTGCGCAAGGGGAAGATCCAGCAGGTCGCCTCGCCACGAGAGCTGTACGAGCAGCCGGTCAACCTGTTCGTCGCCGGCTTCATCGGCTCGCCGCCGATGAACTTCCTCCCGGCCAGCCTCGAGGGTGACCAGCTGTCCACGCCGTTCGGGCCGATCCAGCTGGACGAGCGACGCGTGGCGGCGGTGGCCGGCCGGGACCTGCTGCTGGTCGGCATCCGGCCCGAGTACTTCGAGGACGCCAGCCTGGTCGACGAGGCCAAGCGGCCGGTGGGCTCGGTCTTCCGGGCCCGGGTGGACGTCACCGAGTGGCTGGGCGACCAGCAGTACGCCTACATCCCGTACGAGGCGCCGGAGGAGATCACCGCTCAGCTGCGCGCGTTGTCCCGGGAGCTGGACTCCGAGGAGCTGCGGACCCAGGCGATCGTGTCCATCGACTCGACCAGCCGGATCCGGGAGGGCCGGGAGGCGGAGTTCTGGCTGGACAGCCGGAAGGTGCACGTCTTCGACCCGAGCACGGGGGAGAACCTGACCCGGGACGCCGAGGCGGGCGCAGCACTGACCCGGATGGCCACCGAGGACCGCGAGGAGCAGCTCGCCGAGTCCACCGGCGGTCCCAGCGGCGGCATCGGGACACGCGACTCCGGTGGCACCCACGCGGCGGGCGCCGCCTGAGCGCAGGCAGCACGGGCGAGACCCGGGACGACGCCCCGCCGTGGTGGCGGCGGGCCGTCGTCTACGAGGTCTACCTGAGGAGCTTCGCCGACTCGAACGGTGACGGGCTGGGTGACGTCGGTGGCCTGCGGGCGCGGCTGCCCCACCTCGCCGCGCTGGGGGTCGACGCGCTGTGGGTGACCCCCTGGTACCCCTCGCCGATGGCCGACGGTGGGTACGACATCACCGACCACCGGGACGTCGACCCACGCTTCGGGACGCTGGCCGACGTCGATGCGCTGCTGGACGAGGCCCACGGCCTCGGCCTGCGGGTGGTGGTCGACCTGGTCGCCAACCACACCTCGGAGGAGCACCCGTGGTTCGTCGCCGCCCTCGCGGCAGGGCCCGGCGCGGCGGAGCGGGGCCGCTACTTCTTCCGGGACGGCCGCGCGGAGGGGAGCCGGCCGCCCAACGACTGGATCAGCGCGTTCGGCGGGCCGGCGTGGACGCGGGTGACCGGGCCCGGCGGGGAGCCGGAGCAGTGGTACCTGCACACCTTCGCCCCCGAGCAGCCCGACGTCGACTGGTCCGATCCGCGGGTGCAGCAGGGCTACGACGACGTCGTCCGGTTCTGGCTCGACCGCGGGGTCGACGGCATCCGGGTCGACGCGGCACCGGCGATGGCGAAGGCCCCCGGGCTGCCGGACGCCGGCCACGCCCCCGGCGCCCGCTTCGACTCCCACCTGTGGCAGGACAGCCCGCACTGGGACGTCGACGAGGTGCACGCGATCCTGCGCCGGTGGCGCGCCATCTCCGACGGCTACCCCGGTGACCGGGCGTTCGTCACCGAGGCCGTCGTGCACAGCGCCGAGCGGCTGAGCCGGTACGTCCGGCCGGACGAGATGCACACGACCTTCAACTTCGACTTCCTGCACGCCCCCTGGCGAGCCGACCGGCTCAGGCAGGTCATCGACGCGACGCTGGCCGCGCTCGGGCCGGTCGGCGCACCACCGACCTGGGTGCTGAGCAGCCACGACGACCCCCGGCACGTGACCCGCTACAGCCGGGAGCAACCCGCGGGGCGGGGCGGGGCGGTGTCCGGACCGGCGGACCTCGCGGTCGGGTTGCGCCGGGCCCGCGCCGCGGCGCTGCTCCTGCTGGCGCTCCCCGGTGGGGCCTACCTCTACCAGGGGGAGGAGCTCGGTCTGCCCGAGGTGGAGGACCTGCCCGTCGAGGCGCTGCAGGACCCGACCTGGGAGCGCTCCGGCCACACCGTCCGCGGCCGGGACGGCTGCCGCGTCCCGCTGCCCTGGTCCGGGGACGCCCCGCCGTTCGGCTTCACGGCCCCCGACGCCCGCCCGTGGTTGCCCCAACCGCCCGGGTGGGCGGAGCTGACGGTGGAACGGCAGTCGGCCGACCCGGACTCGACGCTGACGCTGTACCGCGCGGCGCTCCGGCTGCGCCGGGAGCTGCCCGCCCTGGCCGGCGAGCAGTTCAGCTGGGACGACGACGGGGACGGGTCCGTCCTCGCGTTCACCCGCGGCGCCGGCTTCGGCTGCCTGGTGAACCTCGGTCAACGGCCGCTGTCCCTGGCCGGGCGCGGCGTCGTGCTGCTCAGCAGCTCCCCGGTCACCGACGAGCTGCCCACGGACACCGCCGTCTGGCTCGGGCGGGACCCGGCGACCTGAGCCGGGCGGTCCCGGGTCGGACCTGCCCGGCAGGAGACGGGCATGATCACGCCCGGGGGTTTGTGTCGCGGTCGCGCTGCGCACCTGTCCCCGGAGGAAGCCACCCGTGGACAGCGGAGCCCGACCCTGGAGGCAGCATGGACATCACCGCGACCGACGAGTGGGCCGCACTGGTCGACCACCACCGCGAGATCAGCGCCCGGACGCTGCGCGAGCTGTTCGCCGAGGACCCGGGTCGTGCCGAGCGGCTGACCGGGACAGCCGGTGACCTCTACCTGGACTACTCCAAGCACCGGGTCACCGACGAGACGCTGCGGCTGCTCGTCGCCCTGGCGGAGAAGGCCGGTGTGCCCGGACGGATCGAGGCGATGTTCCGCGGTGAGCACATCAACGCCACCGAGGACCGGGCCGTGCTGCACGTGGCGCTGCGGGCGCCGGAGTCGGTGCCGCTGACCGTCGACGGCCAGGACGTCTCCGCCGACGTGCACGCGGTGCTGACGAAGATGCGCGGGTTCGCCGAGCGGGTGCGCTCGGGGGAGTGGAAGGGGCACACCGGGCAGCGGATCACCGCGGTGGTCAACATCGGCATCGGCGGTTCCGACCTCGGCCCGGCGATGGCCTGCACCGCGCTGGCCGACTACAGCGACCGCGGGATCACCGCCCGGTTCGTCTCCAACATCGACCCGACCGACTTCTACGAGAAGACCCGGGACCTGGACCCGGCGACGACGCTGTTCATCGTCTGCTCCAAGACGTTCACCACCCTGGAGACGCTGACCAACGCGACCGTCGCCCGCGACTGGCTGCTCGCCGCCCTGGGTGACGAGTCGGCCGTGGCGAAGCACTTCGTCGCCGTCTCCACCAACACCCAGGCGGTCGCCGAGTTCGGCATCGACACCGAGAACATGTTCGAGTTCTGGGACTGGGTGGGTGGCCGCTACTCCTTCACCTCGGCCATCGGGCTGTCCCTCATGGTCGCGATCGGACCCGACGGCTACGACGAGATGCTGGCCGGCTTCCACACGGTCGACGAGCACTTCCGGACCGCGCCGCCGGCGGAGAACCTGCCGCTGCTGCAAGGCCTGCTCAACGTCTGGTACACGAACTTCTTCGGCGCCCAGACCCACGCCGTCCTGCCCTACAGCCAGTACCTGTCCCGGCTGCCGGCCTACCTGCAGCAGCTGACGATGGAGAGCAACGGCAAGTCGGTGCGCTGGGACGGCGAGCCGGTGACGACGTCGACCGGCGAGGTCTACTGGGGCGAGCCGGGCACCAACGGCCAGCACGCCTTCCACCAGCTGCTGCACCAGGGGACCTCGCTGATCCCCGCGGACTTCATCGGGTTCGGTGAGCCCAACCACGACATCGGCGAGATGCACGACCTGCTGATGGCCAACCTCTTCGCGCAGAGCGCCGTGCTGGCGTTCGGCCGGACCGCGGAGGAGGTGGCCGCCGAGGGGACCGCCGCCGACGTCGTCCCGCACAAGGTGATGCCGGGGAACCGGCCCTCGACGACCGTGCTGGCGCCCAAGCTCACCCCCGGCACGCTGGGTCAGCTGGTCGCGTTCTACGAGCACACGGTCTTCACCGAGGGGGCTGTCTGGCAGATCGACTCCTTCGACCAGTGGGGTGTCGAGCTCGGCAAGGTGATGGCCCGCCAGCTCGGCCCCGCGCTGACCAGTGACGAGGCGCCGGAGATGGACCAGGACGCCTCCACGGTGGCGCTGGTCCGGCGCTACCGGCAGCTGCGCGGTCGGCAGGTCTAGCAGAAGGGGCCCCGGACCGTCCGCTGTGGCTGGCCCCGGTGCGGGCCTGGGACGATGATCGAGACAGCGTCGCCCGTGTCGCCCCGACCCACCGCCCGGTGGGTCGGGGCGCCGGACCAGGAGGAGCCATGCCCAACCCGTTCGTGAAGCTGTGGAAGTACCTGACGGCCTCGGCCAACCAGCAGATCGACCAGCGGGCCGACCCGAAGATCCAGATCGCCCAGGCGATCGAGGCGGAGCAGAACCGGCACCAGTCGCTGGCCAACCAGGCTGCGGCGGTCCTGGGCAACCAGCGGCAGCTGGAGATGCGGCTCAACCGCCAGCTCGGCGAGGTGGAGAAGCTGCAGTCCTCGGCGCGCCAGGCGCTCTCCCTCGCCGACCAGACCCGCGCCAAGGGCGACGTGGCGAAGGCCTCGGAGTACGAGCAGGCCGCGCAGGCCTTCGCCACCCAGCTGGTCAGCGCCGAGCAGGCGATGGAGGACCTCAAGCGCAGCCACGACGAGGCACTGCAGGCCGCCGAGCAGGCCAAGGGCGCTGTCGAGACGAGCCGGATGCGGCTGCAGTCGACGCTGGCGGAGCGGACGAAGCTGCTCTCCCAGCTGGAGCAGGCGAAGATGCAGGAGCAGGTCTCCTCCTCGCTGCGGCAGGTCAACGAGCTCTCCGCGCCGGGCAACACCCCGTCGCTGGGCGAGGTCCGCGACAAGATCGAGGCGCGCTACGCCAACGCGCTCGGCCAGGCCGAGCTGGCGCAGAACTCTGTGGAGGGCCGGATGCTCGAGGTGCAGAAGGCGACCATCGACGTCCAGGGCGCCTCCCGGCTCGCCGAGATCCGCGCCGCGATGAGCGGCGGCACCCAGGCGATCAGCGGCAACCAGGCCGCCGGCGCCCTCGAGCAGGGCACCCCGCCGGTGACCGGTCTCGGCGCCGAGACCCCGGCCGCGCAGCCGGCGGAGCGGCCCGAGCAGTAGCCGGCCCCCGCAGGCTGCGCGGAGCCCCGTCGTCCCGGTGGACGGCGGGGCTCCGGCGTTCAGGTGGCGGCGAGCGACGCCGGGTGGCCGGGCTCCCCGGTGCGGGCCCGCGGGTCGATCGGGCTGTGCGCGGCCTGGCACGACGGGCACCACCAGGTCACCCGTTCCTGGGTGTCCGGTCCCTGGTCGCCCAGCAGGATCGGGGTGCGGCAGCGGCGGCACGGCCGGCCCCTGCGGCCGAACACCCAGTGGTCCTCCCCGCGCCGGGTGGAGCCGGTGGTGCTCTGCTCGGGGTGGTCGCGGTTGGCCTGCATCAGCGTGCGGGCACGGGTGACCAGGCCGGGCAGGTCCGGCACGTCGGCGACCCGGGTCCACGGGTGGGTGCGGGTCATGAACAGCGTCTCGACCTTGTAGAGGTTGCCGATGCCGGCGAGGTTGCGCTGGTCGAGGATCGCCACGCCGATCTCCTCGTCTGGGTGCGCGCGGAGCCGGCGCAGCGCCTCGTCGAGGTCCCAGTCCGGACCGAGCACGTCCGGTCCGAGGTGGCCGACCAGCTCGTCCTCGGCGCTGGTCGGCACGATCCGGATGTCGTGCAGCCGGTAGCCGACGCAGTCCCACTGGTCGGTGGCCAGGACGGCTCGGATGCTGTGCCCGGGGCCGCCCTTCCACGGCGTGCCCTTCCGGTAGATGTGCCAGCTGCCGTCCATCCGGAAGTGGGTGCGCAGCGTGCGCCCGTCGGCGAAGCGGGTGAGCATGTGCTTGCCGCGGGGCACGACCTCGGTGACCGTCGCGCCGGCGAGGTCGACGGTGGCCAGCTGCGGCACCCGCAGCTCGCCCGTGGTGAGCGTGGCGCCGGCCAGCGCGGTGTTCATCCGGCTGGCGGCCAGCCAGACCGTGTCTCCCTCGGGCATCCCGCCATGATCCCCGCCCGCGGCGGGCAGTGCTCAGTGGTGGTTGGCGCGCAGAGCCTCGGTGCCGGCCTGGCCGGTGCGGGCGCGCGGGTCGACCGGGACTGGGGTGGCCTGGCACCGGGGGCACCACCAGGTGACCCGCTCCTGCAGGTCGGGGCCCTGGTCGCCGAGCAGGATCGGGGTGCGGCAGCGGCGGCACGGCCGGCCCTTCCGGCCGGCG
Source organism: Geodermatophilaceae bacterium URHA0031 (assembly GCA_000620205.1). Lineage (GTDB taxonomy): Bacteria > Actinomycetota > Actinomycetes > Mycobacteriales > Geodermatophilaceae > Modestobacter. The sequence goes on from JHVP01000009.1 coordinate 100,459, forward strand.
ACCCAGTGATCCTGACCGCGCCGGGTCTCGCCGGTGGTGCTCTGCGCAGCGCGGCCGCGGTTGGCCAGCATCAAGGTGCGGGCACGGGTGACGAGCGCGGGCAGGTCCGGCACGTCGGCGACCCGTGCCCACGGGTTCACGCCGGTCAGGAACAGGGACTCGACCTTGTAGAGGTTGCCGATGCCGGCGAGGTTGCGCTGGTCGAGGATCGCGACGCCGATCTGCTCGTCGGGCTGGGCGCGGAGCCGGCGCAGCGCTTCGTCGAGGTCCCAGTCCGGGCCCAGCACGTCCGGACCCAGGTGGCCGACCAGCTCGTCCTCGGCGCTGGTCGGCACGATCCGCATGTCGTGCAGCCGGTAGCCGACGCAGTTCCACTCGTCGGTGGCCAGGACGGCCCGGATGCTGTGCCCGGGGCCCCCTTTCCAGGGTCTGCCGGTGCGGTAGATGTGCCAGCTGCCGTCCATCCGGTAGTGCGTGCGCAGGGTCCGGCCGTCGGCGAAGCGGGTGAGCATGTGCTTGCCGCGGGGCACGATCTCGGTGACCGTGGCGCCGGTCAGGTCGACCGCGGCCAGCTGTGGCACCCGCAGCTCCCCCCGCCGCAGCGTGGCGCCGGCCAGTGCGGTGTTCATCCGCTGCGCGGCCAGCCACACGGTGTCTCCCTCGGGCACGACGACCATGGTCCTCCGACACCGTGGCCGTACGCCGGTCGACGATCGGCTGGTCCGCCGAGGGGTCGGCCTGCTGTGAGCGGGGTGACAGCCGGGAACAGCCTGCGGACCGTCGGCGCTCCCGTGCCTGTGACGATGTCGACCCGACTGCGCAACCTCACCCCGGCACCGCCCCCCGAGCCGGTGACGGTGACGGTGGCCCGCGTCGTGCCGCCCGAGCAGCGCGCTGCCTACGAGCGGTGGGCGGCCGAGGTGCAGGACCTGGTGGCCACCTTCCCGGGCAACCTCGGCACGTCGTTGCTGCGTCCGGGCCCGGGCAGCAACGAGTACCACTTCGTCTACCGGTTCGCCGACGACGAGGCGCTGTCCGGGTGGGAGCGCTCGACGGAGCGGCAGCAGGCGCTGGAGCGCGTCCACCCCTTCACCGAGCGCGAGCGGTTCGCCCGCGCCGTCGGCCTGGAGACCTTCTTCGCCGTCCCGGCCCAGCCCGGGCCTGCCTGGCGCAGCTGGCTGCTCACCGTGGCCGTCGTCCTGGCGATGACCACGACGTTCCAGCTGGTCGCGGTGCCGTTCGTGGGCGACTGGCCGTGGGGCCTGCGGCTGCTGCTGTCGGCGGTCTACGTGGTCACCGCGCTGCGCCTGCTCATGCCCCGGCTCAGCCGCCGGTTCGGTCCCTGGCTGCAGGGTTCCCGGCGCCGCTGATCCCGGCGCGGCCCGTCAGCTGCGCAGCCGCAGGCCCCGGGGGGTGGCGGCGAAGCCGGCGGCCTGCAGCGCGGCGGTGAGCGGACCGGACTCGTGCACCGAGGCGCCGTCGGCCTTCTGCACCGTCATCCGTCCCAGCGCCCCGGAGGCCACCGCGGACGACAGCGCCGTCGCGGCCTCCTTGAGCACCGCCTCGTCCTCGGTCCAGGACAGCAGCGTCTTGCCGCCGCGCTCGACGTAGAGCACCAGCTCGCCGTCGACCAGCACCACCAGCGCGCCGGCCTTGCGCCCGGCCCGGTGCCCGGTCCTGCGGCCGCCGGTGCCCTCACCGACGTCGACACCGTCGGTGGATCCGTCGGCCGAGCCCACCGGCCGCTCGGGCCAGGGCAGGGCGGCGCCGTAGACGTTGGCCGGGTCGGTCGCGGCCAGGACGACCGGTCCGGCCGGCACCCGGTCGGGGCTGGCGAAGCTGCGCAGCCGGTCGATGGAGCCGGGGGTGCCGAACTGAGCGGCGCCGAGGGTCTCCACGAAGTAACCGCGCCGGGCCCGGCCGTTCTCCTCGAACGCCCGCAGCACCGGGTACACCGCGGAGAACCCGCCGACCACCTGCTCGGCCTGCACCGCCCCGCGGGTCAGCACGCCGTGCCGTTCCAGCAGCGCCTCACTCCGCGCGGTGGTGCGCTTGGTGGTGTTGCCCTCCAGGTCGGGCAACCGGGACCAGCGGCCGGCCATCGCCGGCGGCCCGGTGCGGGTGGGCATCGCCGGGCGCCCGAGCCGGGTGCGGCCGTAGCGGGTCCGGTCGAGCCGGGCGCGCGGCGCGGCGGGCTGCCGCTTGTGCGTGCCCCCGCCGGACAGCCGGACCCGCAGCGGCGCCAGCGTGTCGTTGGTCAGCGCGCCGGCCCAGACGAGGTCCCAGATCTCCTCGGCCAGCGCCGTGTCGTCGGTCGCGCCGACCCGGTCGGACAGCGACCGGAAGAACATCGCCTGACCGCCGGCGAGCTCCTCGAGCAGCGCGGCGCCGTACCCGCCCTCCACCGAGGCCGCCCCCGGGGGCTCGGGGAGCAGCAGCGGTGCCAGGTCGGCCGGCACGAGCGTCACCCAGCCGTCGCCGCCGGACAGCCCGCCGGCGCCGGCCCAGAGCACCTCACCGGCGCTGGTCAGCTCGTCGAGCAGCGCGGGGGAGTAGTTCTGCACCCGCGACGGCAGCACCAGCGACTCCAGCGCCGAGGCGGGCACGAGTGCGCCGGCCAGCTGCTCGACGACGGCCAGGACGCCGTCCACCCCGCGCATCCGGCCGCCCACCGACTGCCAGGACGAGGTGAAGCGGGCCAACGTCTCGATCGGGACGGGCTCGACCTCCTGGCGCAGCTTGGCCAGCGACCGGCGCCGGATGGACCGCAGCACCTCGGCGTCGCACCACTCCTGGCCGATCCCGCCGGGCTGGAACTCCCCGGTGACCAGCCGGCCGGTGCCGACCAGCCGCTGCACGGTCGCGGTAACGACGGCGACCCCCAGCCCCAGCCGTGCGGCCACCTCGGGCGGCGCGAAGGGCCCGTGGGTGCGGGCGAACCGGCCGATCAGGTCACCCAGCGGGTCGGCGACCGGCTCGGTGAACGCCTCCGGCACCCCGACCGGCAGGGCCGTGCCCAGCGCGTCGCGGAGCCGGCCGGCGTCCTCGATGGCGACGTACCGCTGCTCGCCGGCGATCCGGACCACCAGCGCCCGCCGGGAGGCGACCAGCTCCTCGAGCCACTCCGCCGGCACGCCCCGGGCCGCGGCCTCGGCGACGGTCAGGTCACCCACGCCGCGGAGCAGGTCGCTGGCGCCGTCGACGTCGCGCGGGTGGCGTTGCTGCGGCAGCCGCTGCAGCTCGGCCTCGACCTCGGCCATCGCGTCGGCGTCGAGCAGCTCGCGCAGCTCGGAGCGGCCCAGCAGCTCGGCCAGCAGCCCGGTGTCGAGGGCCAGCGCCTGCGCGCGGCGCTCGGCGAGCGGGGCGTCGCCCTCGTAGATGAACTGGCCGACGTAGCCGAAGAGCAGGGACTGGGCGAACGGCGAGGCGGACTGGGTCTGCACGTCGACCACCCGCACCCGCCGGGCGCGCACGTCGCTCATCAGCTCGACGAGGCCGGGCACGTCGTAGACGTCCTGCAGCACCTCCCGGACCGCCTCGAGGGTGATCGGGAACCCGGAGAACTCGCTGGCCACCGACAGCAGCTGGGCGGCGCGCTGCCGCTGCTGCCACAGCGGCGTCCGGCGCCGGGGGTCGCGCCGGGGGAGCAGCAGCGCCCGGGCGGCGCACTCGCGGAACCGGCTGGCGAACAGCGCCGAGTTGCCGACCTCGGCCGTCACCTCCCGCTCGACGTCGTCGGGGTCGAGGATCGCCAGGTCGGCCTCGGGTGCCTCGCCGGTGGTGTCGGGGAGCCGGAGCACGATGCCGTCGTCGGAGTGCATGGAGGCGACGTCGACGCCGTAGCGCTCGCGCAGCCGGGCGGCCAGGACCAGCGCCCACGGGGCGTTGACCTGGGCGCCGAAGGGGGAGTGCACGACCAGCCGCCAGTCGCCCAGCTCGTCGCGGAAGCGCTCGACCAGCAGCGTGCGGTCGTCGGGCAGGTGGCCGGTGGCCTGCTTCTGCTCGGCGAGGTAGGCGAACAGGTTGGCCGCGCCCCACTCGTCGAGGCCGGCGGCGCGGGCCCGGTCGGTGCCGGCCTCCGGGGTGGCCGAGCCGACCTCGCGGAGGAACGCGCCCAGCGCCCGGCCCAGCTCCAGCGGCCGGCCGAGGGTGTCGCCGTGCCAGAACGGCATCTTCCCGGGCAGCCCGGGGGCGGGGGAGACCAGCACCCGGTCGTGGGTGATCTCCTCGATCCGCCACGACGACGAGCCGAGCAGGAAGACGTCGCCGACCCGGGACTCGTAGACCATCTCCTCGTCGAGCTCGCCGACCCGCTTGCCGCCCTCCCCCTGGCCGGAGACGAGGAAGACGCCGAACAGGCCGCGGTCGGGGATGGTGCCGCCGCTGGTCACCGCCAGCCGCTGGGCGCCGGCCCGCGCGGTGAGCGTGTCGGTGACCCGGTCCCAGGTCAGCCGCGGCCGCAGCTCGGCGAAGGCGTCGGAGGGGTAGCGGCCGGCCAGCATGTCGAGCACCGCGTGCAGCGCGGAGTCCGGCAGCGCGGAGAACGCGGCGGAGCGGCGGAGCACCTCGGCGACGTCGTCGACGGTGCGCGGCCGCTCGGACACCATGGCCACGATCTGCTGGGCGAGCACGTCCAGCGGGTTGCGCAGGTAGCGGGTCGACTCGATCGCCCCCGCGCGCATCCGCTCGGCGACGACGGCGCTCTGCACCAGGTCGCCGCGGAACTTGGGGAAGATGACCCCCTCGCTGACCGCGCCCACCTGGTGGCCGGCCCGGCCGACCCGCTGCAGGCCGGCGGCGACGTTGGGCGGGGACTCGACCTGCACGACGAGGTCGACCGCGCCCATGTCGATGCCGAGCTCCAGGGACGAGGTCGCCACGACGGCGGGCAGCTGGCCGGACTTCAGCGCCTCCTCGACGACCGCGCGCTGCTCCCGGGACACCGAGCCGTGGTGTGCCGAGGCGACCGGCCTGACGTCGGCCGGCAGCCCGCCGCCGGAACCGGCCTGCGCCATCAGGTCGGCGGGGTTCGCGCCGTGCGGCAGCGGCTCCCCGGTGGCCCGTTCGTAGGCCAGCTCGTTGAGCCGGCTGGTGAGCCGTTCGGCGAGCCGGCGGGAGTTGGCGAACACGATGGTGCTGCGGTGGGACTGGATCAGGTCCAGCACCCGCTCCTCGACCGCCGGCCAGATCGACGTCCGCGGCTGGTTGCCGGCCGCGGACCCCTCCAGCTCGCCGGTCGGCTGGCCGAGCGAGCTCATGTCCTCGACCGGGACGACGACCGACAGGTCCCACTGCTTGACCGATGGCGGGGCGACGACCTGCACCGGGCGGCCGCCGGCCAGGAAGGTCGAGACCTCCTCGATCGGCCGCACCGTGGCCGACAGGCCGACCCGCTGGGCCGGCCGCTCCAGCAGCTCGTCGAGCCGGTCGAGGGAGACGGCCAGGTGGGCCCCGCGCTTGGTGCCGCAGACCGCGTGCACCTCGTCGAGGATCACCGTCTCCACCCCGCGCAGCGCCTCCCGCGCCTGGCTGGTCAGCAGCAGGAACAGCGACTCGGGGGTGGTGATCAGGATGTCCGGCGGGCGCCGGGCGAAGACGCGGCGCTCGTCGGCCGGGGTGTCCCCGGAGCGGACGCCCACGGTGATCTCCGGCCGCGGCAGCCCGAGCCGGGCGGCGGCCTGGCCGATGCCGGTCAGCGGCGCCCGCAGGTTGCGCTCGACGTCGACGGCCAGCGCCTTGAGCGGGGAGACGTAGAGCACGCGGCACCGGGCGAGCGGGTCCTCCGGGGGTGGGGTGGCGGCCAGCCGGTCCAGCGACCAGAGGAACGCCGCCAGCGTCTTGCCCGAACCGGTGGGCGCGACGACGAGGGCGTGCTCACCGCTGCTGATCGCCGTCCAGGCGCCCTCCTGGGCGGCCGTCGGCTGCTCGAACGCGCCGGTGAACCACGCCTGGGTGGACGCGTTGAAGCGATCGAGGGCCGACACGTCCACCAGTGTCCACGCGGGTACGACAGTTCGCCGGGCTCCCGCAGGTCAGGTCGACGTCCCGACCTGTCGACAGGTCGACCTGGGCGAATGACACTGGTGTCGTTTCATCGCCGTCCCGCAGGGGGTGGACATGCTCCGGCAGCGCGTGGAGTCCTCGCACATCGCCACGGTCGGGTACGACGAGGAACAGCGGATCATGGAGATCGTCTTCCGCGACGGCCGCGTCTACCACTTCCTCGAGGTGCCGCCCGAGCGCGTGCTCTCGCTGCTCCGGGCGGAGAGCAAGGGCCGGTTCTTCAACCGCGAGATCAAGCCGGAGTTCGAGTACCGGGCTGTCGGCCGCCGCTGGGGGTGATCCACACTGCGGGACATGCGTCCCACCCCGCGCCAGGCCGTCGCGTGACCGAGCTCGACACCCTCGCCGAGGAGTTCTGGGAGTGGCGCGCCGCCCAGCAGCCGCGCTCCCGCGACGACATCCCGCGGATCGACCGGCCGGCCGGATGGCTGCCGGACTTCTCCGCCGCCGCGGTCGCCCGGTACCGCCGGGAGCGGGCGGGGTTCGCCGACCGGCTGGCGCGGATCGACCCGGGCGCTGACCGGGCGGCCGCGGTCGACGCCCGGCTGGTGCGGTCGGCGCTGGCCCGGGTGCGGTGGGAGCTGGACGTCCTCCGCAGTTGGCAGCGTGACCCCGGGTTCTACGTCGATCAGACCCTCGGCTGCGTGTTCGACCTGCTCACGCCGCTGGACGTCGACGCCGCGCGGCTGGCCGACGTCCGCCGGGTGCTCGCGGCCACCCCGGCGCTGCTCGACGTGGGCCGGGAGAACCTCGTCGGCGGGGCGGTGCGGGAGTTCGCCGACCTGGCGGTCACCGCGCTGAGCTCGGTCGAGGACGACGTCGCGGCAACCGTCGCCGCGCTGGGCGACCTGCACCCGGCCGGCTGGGGTGCCGAGGACGACCGCGCGCTGGCCGAGGCGGGCGCGGCGGCGGGGCGCGCGCTGGCCACGTTCCGGGACGAGCTGGCCGAGCAGCTGCCGGGGATGGCGGCCGCGGAACCGGTGGGGCCGGCGGACTTCGGCTGGTTCCTCCGCGAGGTCGCCGTCCTGCCGTACTCGCCGCAGGAGCTGCTGGACATCGGCCGCCGGGAGGCCGACCGGGCCGCGGTGCTGGAGGTGTGGGAGCGGAACCGCAACGGCAGCGCCCCGGGCGGGCGGCCGGCGCCGCGGTTCACCACCGCGGCCGAGCAGGCCGCCGCCCAGGCCGACGCCGAGCTCGCCGTCCGCAGGTTCTACGAGGACCGCGGGCTGCTCACCCAGCCGGACACCCTGGCGCACTACCGGACCCACCCGATGCCCGCGTACCTCGCCCCGATCGCCTGGTGCGGCGTCGCCGACGACCTCACCGGGCCGGACCGGCTCGACCAGGACGGTTCGGCGTTCTTCCCGCCGCCGGGCCCCGACCTGCCCTACTTCTACGCCGCCAACGCGCACGACCCGCGGGCCGGGATCATCCACGAGGGCGCCCACCACCAGCAGCTGGCGCTGGCCTGGCGGCACCCGCGTGCGGTCCGCCGCCACTACCACGACTCCACGGCGAACGAGGGCATCGCCTTCTACAACGAGGAGCTCATGCTGGCCTCCGGGCTGTTCGACGACGCGCCCGGCACCCGGGAGATCGTCTGCAACTTCATGCGGCTGCGGGCGCTGCGGGTGGTGGTCGACGTCCAGCTGGCGCTCGGCGAGCTCGACATCCCCGCGGCGGCCGCCCTGCTCGAGACCTCGGTGCCGATGGACCGGGAGACGGCGCTGGAGGAGGCGGCGTTCTTCGCCGCCACCCCGGGGCAGGCGATGACCTACCAGGTCGGCAAGACCCAGGTCCTCGGCCTGCTCGCCGACGCCTCCCGGCAGGAGGGCTTCTCGTTGCGGGCCTTCCACGACCGGCTGTGGCGGGAGGGCAACGTGCCGCTGTCGCTGCGGCGCTGGGAGCTCCTCGACGACCGCCGCGACCTGGACCGGATCGAGGAGCTCACGGCCCGAGCCAGCGGCCGAACCACTCCAGCAGGATCTCCAGCCGCTGCAGACGGTGCACCGGGCTGCCGCTGCGGGTGAGCTCGTGGCCCTCGCCGGGGAACCGGATGAGCTCCACCTCGCGGTCGAGCAGCTTCAGCGCCATGAACAGCTCCTCGGCCTGCCCGATCGAGCAGCGCCGGTCCTCCTCGGAGTGCACGATCGCCAGCGGTGCGGTGATCTGCCGCACCAGCCGGATCGGTGAGGCCTGCCAGTAGGAGGCGGCGTCCTCCAGGTGTGAGGCGCCCAGGTAGGCCTCGAAGAACCACGGCGCCTCGTCCTTTGTCCCGGCGTCGCTGAACAGGTCGTACGGGCCCCGCTCCGCCCAGCCGGCCCGGAACAGGTCGGTCTGGGCGAGCAGGTGGGTCGTCAGCAGGCCGCCGTAGGACCCGCCCATGACGCCGACCCGGTCCGGGTCGAGGTCGGGGGACGCGTCCAGGGTGGCGCGCAGGACGGCGACGACGTCGGCCACGTCGGTGACGCCCCACCCGCTGCCGGGCACCGCCGCACGCGGTCCGGCCACGGTGCGCATCCAGGCGGTGCCGTAGCCCGCGGAGCCGCGCGGGTTGAGGTAGAGGACCGAGAACCCGGCGGAGACCAGCAGCTGCAGCTCGTGCGAGAACTGCCAGCCGTACTGGGTGCCGCCGCCCTGCAGCCAGACCACGAGCGGGTGCGGTCCAGCGCCGTCGGGCCGCACGAGCCAGGAGTCGACCGTCACGCCGGCGGCCACCGGCACGGCCGTGTGCTCCGGCGCGACCAGCCGGCGCTCCGCGGCGACCACCGCTGAGGGGGCGTGCCGCACCCGTTCGGCGCCGTCCGGTGCCACCACGGCCAGCGCGGGCGGGTCCACCGGCCCGGAGGTGACGACGGCGGTCCGCCCGCCGCGGACGTCGAACGCGGTGACCCGCCGCTGCCCGCCGACGAGCACGCGGTGCGACCCGGGCTCGGAGGTGGAGAAGGCGTGCACCGCGATCGCGCCGCCGTCCTCGACCACCACCGCAACGGTGGTGTCGTCGGTCCACACGATCGAGCCGCCGGCGCAGTCGCGGTCGAACCCGGCGGCGAGGTCGGTCAGCGTGCCGGTGGCCGGGTCCAGCACGGCCAGGTGCTGCGCGGCGGGGAAGCCGGCGATGTCGGTGACGGTCAGCGCGACCAGCGAGCCGTCCGGCGACGGGACCGGGGAGCTGTGCAGGAGGTCGCTGCCGGTGAGCCGGCGCGGCTCGCCGTCCAGCGGCTGGACGAAGACGTCGTTGACGATGCTGCGGTCCGCGCCCGGGTGCCGCCTGCTGACGAAGTACACCGACCGCCCGTCGGGGTGCCAGGCGAACTCGGCGTCGTCGAACCCGCCGCGGGACAGCCGCGTGGGCGCCCCGCTGCCGCCCGCGTCCACGACGTGTGCCTGCCGCGGCCGGTCCACCGTCCAGCCCACGCCGTCCTCCCGGTAGCCCAGCGTGGTCAGCCGCCGCGGCGGGCGGCGGTCCTCGGGCAGCTCGTACCAGCTCCGGTCGGCCGGCTCCCGGACGACGAACAGCAGGCGCCGCCCGTCGGGGGACCAGGCGAGCTCCTCGACCGGGTCCGGCCAGCCGGCGACGGCGGTGGTGACCGCCCCGTCCGGCGACACCAGGCGCACCTCGCAGCCACCCGGCCGGTCCACCACGACGGCCAGCCGGTCGTCGGCCGGCGACCAGCGCGGCAGCCGCACCGAGCCCTGCGGGTCGACGGGGAGCAACGGGTCGGTGCCGTCGACCGGGCCGGTGAGCACGTCGCGGCGGTACCGGTTCGCCGCGACGTCGGGCTGCGACACGGCCACGGCGACCCGCGCCCCGTCCGGCGACAGCACGACCTCCCCGAGATCGGCGAACCGCCCGAGGTCGTCGGGGAGCACGGGGTGGGCGTCCGTCGTCGTCACCGGGGGATCCTCGCAGCAGGGCGTCCTGTACCCGCGGGACGGCGTCGGCCACACTGCGGGGCATGCGTTCCCGCCTGTACGAGGCCGAGCACGAGGACTTCCGGGAGAGCGTGCGCGCCTTCCTGGACAAGCGCGTGGCGCCGTTCCACGACGACTGGGAGCGCGCCGGGATCGTGCCCCGGGAGCTGTGGACCGCCGCCGGTGCCCAGGGCCTGCTCGGCATGGACCTCCCCGAGCGGTTCGGCGGCGGGGGCGTCCGTGACTTCCGCTGGTCCTGCGTGCTGATCGAGGAGCTCAACCGGATCGGGGCGAGCGGCGTCGGGTTCGGCCTGCACAACGACGTCGTCGGCCCCTACCTGCGCGACCTGGCGACCGAGGAGCAGCAGCAGCGCTGGCTGCCGGGCTTCTGCGCCGGTGAGCTGATCACCGCGATCGCGATGACCGAGCCGGCCGCGGGCAGCGACCTGCAGGGCGTCCAGACCACCGCCCGCCGCGAGGGCGACGGGTGGGTGCTCAACGGCTCGAAGACCTTCATCACCAACGGCATCAACGCCGACCTGGTCATCGTGGTGGCCCGGACGGCGACCGACGTCCCGGCGTCCCGCGGGCTGAGCCTGCTGGTCGTCGAGCGCGGCATGGCCGGCTTCAGCCGCGGCCGCAACCTGGACAAGGTCGGGCTGAAGGCGCAGGACACCGCCGAGCTGTTCTTCGACGACGTCCGGGTGCCCGACGCCAACCTGCTCGGCACCCGCGACGGCGGCTTCGGCCACCTGATGCAGAACCTGCCGCAGGAGCGGCTGCACATCGCCGTCTCCGCCGTGGCGTCGGCGGAGGCCGTGCTGGCGCTGACCGTCCAGTACGTCACCACCCGGACGGCGTTCGGCCGCCCCGTCGGCTCCTTCCAGCACTCCCGCTTCGTGCTGGCCGAGCTGCAGAGCGAGGTGACCATCGCCCGTACCTTCGTCGACGAGTGCGTCCGTCAGCTGGACTCCGGCGACCTGACCGCCACCGACGCCGCCATGGCCAAGTGGTGGACGACGGAGCTGCAGAACAAGGTCGCCGACCGGTGCCTGCAGCTGCACGGCGGCTACGGCTACATGAGCGAGTACCGGGTGTCGAAGGCCTGGCGGGACGCGCGCGTGCAGTCCATCTACGGCGGCACCAACGAGATCATGAAGGAGATCGTCGGCCGCTCGATGGGGCTGTAGCCCTCCGGCCAGTGGGAGCCGGGTGGTGCGTCTCTCAGCCCGCTCTCAGGATGGACGGCGACCCGGGGGACACAGGGGTCCGACCCGGCGCACCGAGGGGATCTCCCCATGGCACCGCTCCGCACCCGACGCCTGCGCGCAGGCCTCACCCTCGCGGCCACGGTCGTGGTCGTCGCCGGCGGGGCCGCGCCCGCCCTGGCCGCGCCCGGCCAGGACGGCGGCGGACCCGCTCCCGGGCCGCCGCACGTGGACCGGCAGCGGATCGCCGCGCTGGTGGCGCAGATGACCGTCCCGGAGGAGTTCGGGATGCTCGGCGGCACCACCGGGGCCAACGGCGCCGCCGGGGCCATCGCCGGCGTCCCCCGGCTGGGCGTCCCCGGCCTGGACATGGCCGACGGGCCGTCCGGTGTCCGCGCCAGCGAGCCGGCCACCGCCTTGCCCGCCCCGATCGCGCTCGGCGCCACCTTCGACCCCGACGCCGCCACCGCCTACGGCGGCGTGCTCGGCCAGGAGGCGGACGCGCTGGGCATGGAGGTCCTGCTCGGGCCGATGATGAACCTGGTCCGCACCCCCTACGCGGGGCGGAACTTCGAGACGCTCAGCGAGGACCCGCTGCTGACCGCCCGGCTGGCCGCCCCCCAGGTCTCGGCCGTGCAGGACCACGGGGTCATCGCGACCGCCAAGCACTTCGCGGCCAACAACCAGGAACTCGGCCGGCAGGGCATCGACGTCCACGTCGACGAGAAGACGCTGCACGAGACCGAGTTCGCCGGGTTCGAGGCGGTGGTGCGCGCCGGCATCGGCGCGGTCATGTGCTCCTACAACCAGGTGAACGGCGTCCAGGCCTGCGAGGACGCCGAGCTGCTGACGCACGTGCTGCGCGGGGAGTGGGGCTTCGACGGCTTCGTCATGACCGACTGGGGCGCGTTCCACGGCGCAGGCGCGTTGGAGGCGGGCCTGGACGTGGAGATGCCCCGGCCCACGGCCGCCTTCACCGATCTGAACCGGGACGCCAACGGCGACGGCGTCGTGGACGACCGCGACCTGACGCCCCCGGTGGCCGCGGCTCTGGACCGCGCGGTCACCGGCGTGCTGACCGCGATGGCCGAGGTCGGGTTGCTCGACGACACCGGTGCCGAGCCGGAGCGGGCCGTCACCGAGAACGCCGCGGTGGCCCGGCAGGTCGCCACCGAGGGCGCCGTCCTGCTGGAGAACGACGGCGCGCTGCCCCTCGGTGCGGAGCAGCTCGCCGACGTGGCGCTGGTCGGGCCGACCGCGGCCACCCCGCTGATCGGCGGCGGTGGCAGCGCCCGGGTCACCCCCGACACCGGCGCCGTCGACAGCACGGTCGAGGTGCTGCGGGCGCAGGGCGCCGGCGTCACCTGGGCGGTCGGGGAGGACCTGGACGGCGTCGTCGTCCCCGGCTCGGCGCTGAGCACGGGTGCTCCGGTCGACGCCACCTTCACCGCACCGGTCACCCAGACCGTCACCGTCACCGCGCCGTCGGCCGGGGCCTACACCTTCCACGTGCAGACCACCGGCCCCGGTGTGCGGATGGACGTGGAGGGGGTGCCCGGCACCGACGCCGAGGCATCCACCCAGCGCCGGTTCGGCGCCGCCGGCGGCAGCCTGATCCCGACCGCCGACGGCCGGACCAACGACAGCTACACGGTCGACCTGGCCGCCGGTCAGCAGGTGACGCTGACGCTCAGCTGCGACAGCGCCCAGGCCGGGCCGGTCGCCGCCTGCTCGCCCACGGCCGAGGCGCCGCTCGCGCTGCGGCTGGCCTGGACCACGCCGGAGCTGCGGGCCGAGCGCATCGCGGAGGCCGCCCGGACGGCCGCGGACGCCGACACCGCCGTCGTCTTCGCCTACAACGAGGGCACCGAGGGCGAGGACCGGCCCTCACTCGACCTGCCCGGCTTCCAGGACGACGTCATCGCCGCGGTCGCCGCGGCCAACCCGGACACCGTGGTCGTGCTCAACACCGGCGACCCGGTGCTGATGCCGTGGCTGGACGACGTCCGGGCGGTGCTGCAGATGTGGTACCCGGGCCAGGAGGGCGCCGAGGCGACCGTCGACCTGCTCACCGGGGCGGCTGACCCCGGTGGCCGGCTGCCGGAGACCTACCCGGCCCGGGAGGACGCGACGCCGGTCAGCGACCCGGCCAACTACCCGGGGCTGAACACCGACGCCGACCCGGTGCCCGACGTGCAGACCTACACCGAGGGCACCGATGTCGGGTACCGCTGGTACGCGGCCACCGGCACCGAGCCGCTCTTCGCCTTCGGCCACGGGCTGTCGTACACGTCGTTCGAGTACTCGGGGTTGGAGGTGCGGAACCGGCACCGCGGCCTGCAGGTCAGCTTCACCGTCCAGAACACCGGGGGCGTCGCCGGCACCGAGGTGCCGCAGGTCTACCTCGGCCGGGGGTCGGCGGACGGCACGCCCTCGCTGCAGCTGGCCGGCTTCGACCGGGTCGCGCTCGAGCCGGGGGAGCGGCAGCGGGTGACGGTGACCGTCGACGAACGTCAGCTGTCGGTGTGGGACGCCGACGCCGACGAGTGGGTGCGCGCCACCGGTACCCGGCCGCTGACGGTCGGGGCCTCGGCCGACGACGTCCGGCTGTCGTCCTCGGTGCGGGTCCGCTGAGCCGGCTGACGGGCTCCGTGTCGCGGAGCCCGTCAGCAGGTCAGCAGGCCGAACCGCTCCTTGAGCGCCAGCACCCGGCCGGCGGACTCGGCGATCCGGCGGGCGAACACCTCGTCCTCACCGGCCCGGTCGGCGAGGGCCTGCGCCATCGGGGCGGCGTCGTCGGGGCTCACGGTGAGCACGACGTCGACCCCGGCGGCCACCGACTCGACCGCGCGCTGGGCGACCGGGGTCTGGGACACCGCCTCGGCGTCCCCGACGTCGTCGCTGATCACCACGCCGTCGAAGCCGAGCTGCCCGCGGAGCAGGTCCAGGACGGCGGGGGAGAACAGGGCCGGGGAGTCGGGGTCCAGCCGGGGGTAGGTGGCCGAGCTGACCATGACCGCGCCGACCCCGGCGTCCACGGCGGCGGCGAACGGCGCCAGGAACGGGTCGTCGGGGTCGGTCTCGGGGTCGGCGGCGCCCAGGTCGGTGTCGGTGTTGACGCGCACCCGGCCCAGCCCGGGGAAGTGCTTGGCGGTGGCCACCACGCCGGCGTCCTGCAGCGCCTCCACCACCGTGGTCACCGAGGCCGCGACCGCCTGCGGGTCGCTGCCGAACTGGCGGTCGAACGCGCCGATCGGCGGGTTGTCCGCCTCGGTCCCGGCCGGCACGGTGTCGGCCACCGGCCCGAGGTCCATGGTGATCCCCGCAGCGCGCAGCTGGCCGGCCCAGCCGGAGGTCGCCGACCGCAGCGCGGCCCTGTCCTGGCGGCCCTGCTCCAGCGCGGTCGGCACCCGGTCGAACCCCGCGCCCTGCAGCGTCCGGACCAGCCCGCCCTCCTGGTCGACGGCGATCTGCAGCGGGATGGCCGCCCCTTCCTGGAGCTGCGCGACCGCAGCCCCCACCGACGCGGCGTCGGCCGAGCTCCGGCCCTGCAGGAACAACCCCCCGACGGGGACGCCGGACAACGCCGCGGTGCCGGACGCCGGATCGGCCGCGGGCACGCCCACCATCAGCACCTGCCCCACCTGCTCGTCGCGGGGGAGCCCGGCCAGCGTCCGGTCGGCGCACGAGGGAGCCGGTGCGGTCGAGGCCGGCGCGGAGCTGGGTGAGGGCGAGGGCTGCTCGGCCGTCCCCTCCGGAGCCGCACCGCCGCAGCCCGTGAGGACCAGCAGCACGGCCCCGAGCAGCAGCCCGGTGCGGGCGCACGCCGGTCGTCCCATCTCCGGGTCTGCTCCTGTCGCTCGTACCGCTCTGCCAGGGGGCACCGTCCGGCACACTGCCCGGGTGACCGGAGCGCTGCCGAGGACCGTCGACCGAGCGGCCGTCCAGCGCCGCACCGTGGCGGTCCTGTCAGCCGGGGTGGCGCTCGGTGGCCTCGGCGTGACCGTCGGGATCACCGTAGGCGGGCTGCTCGCGCGCGACGTCGCCGGCAGCGACGCCGCCGCGGGTCTGGGGCAGACCGCCAGCGTGCTCGGTGCCGCGCTGCTCGCCGTCCCGCTGGCCCGGGTCAGCGACCGGCGCGGCCGGCGGGTAGGCCTGGCCGGCGGCTACGGCGTCGCCGTCCTGGGGGCGGTCGTCGTCGTCGGCGCCGCCGCGGTGTCCTCCCTACCGCTGCTGCTGGCCGGGCTGTTCCTGTTCGGGGCGTCGACCAGCAGCGGTCTGCAGGCCCGCTACGCGGCGGCGGACCTCGCCGAGCCCGAGCACCGGGGCCGGGCGCTGTCCCTGGTCGTCTGGGCGACCACGATCGGCTCGGTGCTCGGCCCGAACCTCGCCGAGCCGGGCAACGACCTCGGCGCGGCGCTCGGCCTGCCCGACCTCGGCGGGGCGTTCGTGCTCTCGGTGGCGGCGTTCGCGCTCGTCGTCGCCGGAGTCCTGGTCCTGCTCCGCCCGGACCCCCTGCTGCTGGCCCGCCGGCTGGCCGTCGGGGCCGACCCCGCCGGCCCGCCGCCGCGCACCGGGGCCGCCGCGGCGCTGCGCGCGGTCTGGGCCGTGCCCGGCGGACGGCTCGGGCTGACCGCGGTGGTCGTCTCGCACTCGGTCATGGTCGGGCTGATGGTGATGACACCGGTGCACATGGGCGCCGGGCACGAGGGCGCCGAGGGGACGACGCTCCGGGTCATCGGCCTGGTGATCAGCGTGCACGTGGCCGGGATGTACCTGTTCTCCCCGGCGGTCGGCTGGCTGGCCGACCGCGCCGGGCGCTCCACGACGGTGGCGCTGGGTGGGGTGCTGCTCCTGCTCGCCACCGTGGTCGCCGGGACCGCGCCGGCCGGCGCGGCGCTCCAGCTCGGCATCGGGCTGTTCCTGCTCGGGCTCGGCTGGTCGTGCGGTCTGGTGGCCGGGTCGACCATGGTGACCGAGTCGGTCTCCGCGGAGCTGCGGCCGACCGCGCAGGGCGCCACCGACCTGCTCATGGGACTGGGCGCGGCGGTGGCCGGCGCCGTCGGCGGGCCGCTGCTCGCCGTGGGCGGCTTCGACCTGGTCGCGGTCGTCTCCGCGGTGCTGGTCGTCCCGCTGGCGGTGGTGTGGACCGCGGCGCGGCTCACGCCCGCCGGTCAGCGGCGGTTGCGGTAGTCGCGCACGAGCAGCACGAGGGTGACCAGCAGGACGCCGGCGATCCCGATCTGCAGGACCACGTCCCAGGTCGGCGATCCGGTGCTCAGGCCCATGCCCCCGAGCGTAGGACCGGAGGGCTGCGGCGGGGCGGGTGCGCACTGGGTACGGTCGTCGCCGTGCGGCTGCAGGAGTTCTGGTCCCGGATGGAGCAGTTCTTCGGCTCGATGAGGGCGCGGACCGTGGCCGGTGACCACGTGTTCAGCACCCTCGGCGGGCGGACGGCGGTGGAGGCGATCGACGCCGGCGTGCCGATCCGCACCGTGTGGCTGGAGATCTGCAAGGAGTACGACGTCCCGCCGAAGGACCGCTGAGGCCCTCCGGCGGGACACCGCGTCAGCGGCCGAGGACGGTGTGCACGTACTCGGCGAGCGTCGTGGTCGGCCGGCCGGTCAGCTCCGACAGCGCCCGGCTGCCGGTCTCCAGCGCACCCTGGGCGATCGCCTGGTCCAGCCCGACGACGAACTCCGCCGTCCCCTCGGGGAGCCCGGCGTCGAGCAGGGCCTGGCGGTGCTCGGCGGCGGTGAGGTCGCGGTAGGTCACCGCGCGGCCGGTCTCGGTGGCGACCGTGCCTGCCAGCTCGGCGATCGTGAACGCCTGGTCGCCGCCCAGCTCGACCACGCCCGGGGTCGGGTGCTCGGCGGTGAGGACGGCGACGGTGGCCGCGGCGAAGTCCGCGCGGGTGGCCGCGGCGATCCGGCCGCTGCCCGAGCTGCCGGACAGCTCACCGGTGCGCGCGGCCTGCTCGATCTGCGCGTCGTAGTTCTCCAGGTACCAGTTGTTGCGCAGCACCACGGCCGGGATGCCGAAGTCCGCGATGAGCCGCTCGGTGGCGATGTGCTCGGGGGCCAGCGGGAGCGGGGTGTCGTCGGCCTTGGGGGCGCTGGTGTACACGACCAGCGGGACGCCGGCGGCCTTCGCCGCCTGCAGCGCGTTGGCGTGCTGCGCCACGCGCTGGCCGACCTCGTTGCCGGAGACCAGCAGCAGCCGGTCCACGCCCTCCAGCGCCGCTTGGAGGGCGGCCGCGTCGGCGTAGTCGGCCTGGCGCACCTGCACCCCGCGGCCGGCCAGGTCGGCGGCCTTCTCCGGGGTGCGGACGACGGCGACGACGTCGGCAGCCGGCACGCCGGCGTCCAGCAGGCCGGTGACGACGAGGCGGCCGAGGTGGCCGGTGGCTCCGGTGACGGCGATCATGGGGACTCCTCCGAGTGCTCTCTGTCCGTATGGCACTAACCATCGGTTAGTACTGCTGTCAGCGACGGTACACTCGGCCGGGACGACGACGGGAGGCGGTGCGGGTGTCCGAGCAGACGGTCGAGGAGCTGGTGGCCGACGTGTTCAGCCGCGCCTGCACGTCCCGCGAGGCGCTGGAGCACGTGACCGGGAAGTGGTCGCTGCTCGCCCTGTCCGCGCTGGCCGAGAGCCCGCACCGGTTCGGCGAGCTGCGTCGCCGGATCGAGGGCGTCAGCGAGAAGATGCTGGCGCAGGGGCTGCAGACCCTGGAGCGGGACGGCTGGGTGCACCGCGAGGTCCGCTCGACCATCCCGCCGCACGTGGAGTACCGGCTCACCGAGGCCGGCGCCGAGCTGGTGCCGCACCTGCTGGGGCTCATCGACTTCGTCGAGGGGCGGATGCCCGCCGTGCGCGCGGCACGGGCCGCTGCCGACCGGGCGCGCCTCCCCCGCTGACGTGCCCCGCGACCGCCCCGGCGTGTCGCTGGAATCGAACAGGTGTTCGGCCTACGGTGTCCACAGGCCCGGTCGGCGTCCACAGATGCGCCCGGTCCACCGGAACTGTCAGACCCTCGTCCTAGCGTCGTCGACGACCCGCTACAGCGACATCCGAAGGTGGCCACCATGGCAACGCTCGACCGCGACAAGGCCCTCGACATGGCCCTCGCCCAGATCGACAAGCAGTTCGGCAAGGGGTCCGTCATGCGCCTGGGCGACTCGCCCGAGGTCGCCATGAAGGTGATCCCGACCGGCTCGATCGCCCTCGACATCGCCCTCGGCGTCGGCGGCCTGCCGCGCGGCCGGGTGATCGAGGTCTACGGCCCGGAGGCGTCGGGCAAGACGACGGTCGCCCTGCACGCGGTGGCCAACGCCCAGGCCGCCGGCGGCATCGTCGCCTTCATCGACGCCGAGCACGCGCTCGACCCCGACTACGCGCGGGCGATCGGCGTCGACACCGACGCCCTGCTGATCAGCCAGCCCGACACCGGTGAGCAGGCGCTGGAGATCGCGGACATGCTGATCCGCTCCGGCGCGCTCGACCTGATCGTCATCGACTCGGTGGCCGCCCTGGTGCCCCGTGCCGAGATCGAGGGCGAGATGGGCGACAGCCACGTCGGTCTGCAGGCCCGGCTGATGAGCCAGGCGCTCCGCAAGATCACCGGTGCGCTGAGCAACTCCGGCACCGCGGCGATCTTCATCAACCAGCTGCGCGAGAAGGTGGGCGTCGTCTACGGCTCGCCCGAGGTCACCACCGGTGGTCGCGCGCTGAAGTTCTACTCCTCGATCCGCCTCGACGTGCGCCGCATCGAGACCCTCAAGCAGGGCACCGACGCGGTCGGCAGCCGGGTGCGGGTCAAGGTCGTCAAGAACAAGGTCGCCGCGCCGTTCAAGCAGGCCGAGCTCGACCTCATCTGGGGCACCGGCTTCAGCCGTGAGGGTGGCCTCATCGACATCGGCGTCGAGCAGGGCTTCGTCCGCAAGTCCGGCGCTTGGTACACCTACGACGGCGACCAGCTCGGCCAGGGCAAGGAGAACGCCCGCAACTTCCTGCGGGACAACCCCGACCTCGCCGACGAGATCGAGAAGAAGATCAAGGAGAAGCTGGGCATCGGCGTCGCCAAGGTCGACGCGGCCGACGTGGCTGCCGAGCCGGCCGACTTCTGATCCCGCCGGTGTCCGACACGCTGTTCGGCGGCGACCCGGGCGGGGGCTCCGACGAGGACGCGGCGCCGGCCGACGACGCAGGTCGTCGGTCCGGCGGCCGCGGTCGCCGGGGCGGCTCCCGCGGCGGTGCCGGTGGACCGGGGGACGGCGCGGGGCGTCGGCGTGGTGGCCGGGCCGGCGGCCCGCAGTGGAGCTCGCGGTCAGCCGACCCCGAGGCCGCGCCGGCCGAGATGGAGGACCCGGAGACCGTCGCCCGGGGCATCTGCCTGCGCGCGCTGACCGGCACGGCCAAGACCCGCAAGCAGCTGGCCGAGCTGCTGGCCAAGAAGGACGTCCCGGTCGACGCGGCCAACGCCGTGCTCGACCGGTTCACCGAGGTCGGGCTGATCGACGACGCCGCGTTCGCCGCTGCCTGGGTCACCTCCCGGCAGTCCGGCCGCGGTCTGGCCCGGCGGGCCCTCGCCTCGGAGCTCCGGGCCAAGGGCGTCGACGGTGAGGTGGCCGCGGCCGCCGTCGCCGAGGTGGACCCGCAGGACGAGTGGGACTCCGCGCGCCGGTTGGTGGAGCGGAAGGTCCCGTCCATGCGCCGGCTGGACCGCGTGACCGCGGAACGCCGGCTGATGGGCATGCTGGCCCGCAAGGGATACGGCGGCGGGCTGGCCGGCTACGTGGTGCGGGAGGCGCTCGACGCCGACGGAGCCGCCGAGGACGCCGCGGCCGAGGCCGAGCCCGTCGATCCGGCATCCGACCAGCCGGGGCCCGATCAGCCGCGGTCGGACCAGCCGTGGTCCCGCCGGCGGTACCCCGGACAGGGCGGCTCGGTCGCAGCGGCGTCGCCCGGCGACGCGCCGGACTGGCCCGGTGCCGAGCCGCCGGTGTGGACCGCTGCCCGCTCGGCGGCGCGCAAGGCCCGGTCGGCGGCCGCCGAGCTCCCCGACGGCGTCGCCGCCAGCCCGGAGGTGGGCGAGGGCTGGGCGCGGCCGATCGGCCGTGGCCGGCAGCTCCCGGACCACGTGGCCCGCGGCGAGGACCTGCCCTGACCTGCGCCGGGCGACGGTCCCGGTCGGACCCCTGACGACAGATCAGCCGATGCGACAGCTGTCGCATCGGCTGATCGTCGTGGTGCGTGGTCTCCGTGGTCGCGCCGCTGGCTGGCCGGTGCGGAACCGCCCGATCTCCGTCGGGCGGTTCCGCACCGTGCGCCGCCCACCGGTCCTCGAGGATGCCCGGTGAGCGGCGGGTCGTGCGCGGCAAGCAGCGGTCAGGCGCCCAGCTGGTCGAGCCAGGCGGTGACGTCGATGGCCACGCCGCCGACGGCCTCCTCGTCCGGCACGAGCCAGCGACGGCTGCGCTCCTGACCGGCGGTCAGCCACTGCTCGATGGCGGTGTCGAACTGCGACATGGTGATCTCCTTGCCGGCGACCGTGCTGGCCGGGCCGAGGAAGGTCACGTCGGACTCCTGGCCGGCGGGGTAGAGCAGCACGACGCGGCAGCGGGCGCGGCGGTGCCGGGCCGGCGGGACCGCCTCGCGCACGATCGCCGAGTCTGCGCCGGCGGCGGAGGCGAAGCGGCGGGCGCTGGCCCGCAGCTTGCCGACGAAGATCTGGGTGGTGGTCTCCAGGTCGTCGTCGTCGAGGTCCCGGTGCGTGTGGCGTGGAGCGGTGGCGGTGGAGGTCACGTCCTCCATCTCGGCAGAACGCCCCCTCGAGGTCACCGGCGACATCTGACAAGCCGCGCGCAGGACTCGGGCACATCCCCCTCCGGTCGGGACCGGGGAGCTCCCCGGGACAGCAGGGGTGGGTGGTTTTCCGGCGGTCACCCGCGGACGGGGCCGGCCACGCGCAGGCCCCCGGGGTCCAGGTGCGGACGCCGGGGGCCGGTGGGTGCGCTCAGATCGAGGTCTGGCCGGTGACCGAGGGGGCGTCGGGCATGACCAGGGCGGTCGTCGCGGCCGTCTTGGGGCTGCGACGCGAGCGGCGCTCGATGTACTTCGCCAGCTGGGACAGCAGCACGTTGACGATGATGTAGATCAGGCCCGCCGCCACGTAGAGCTGGAACGTGTACTCGTTGCCGAAACGTGGCGTGAAGAACTCCACCAGGCTGCGGGCCTGCCGGAGCAGCTCGAAGTACCCGATGATGAAGCCCAGCGAGCTGTCCTTGAGCAGCACGACCAGCTGGGCCACCAGCACCGGCAGCATCCGCCGGACCGCCTGGGGGAGCAGCACCAGCCGCATGACCTGCGACTTGCGCAGGCCGATCCCGTAGGCCGCCTCGGACTGACCGCGGTCGACCGACAGGATGCCGGCCCGGAAGATCTCCGCCAGCACGGCCATGTTGTAGAGGACCAGGCCGATGGTCAGCGCCGCGTAGGTGCTCAGCCGGATCCCGAAGCTCGGCAGCACGAAGTACAGCGCGAAGATCACCACCAGCAGCGGGATCGCCCGGAAGAACTCGATGACCGTGGTGACCGCGATCCGCACGGCGCGGTGGTCGGAGAGCCGGCCCACGGCCAGCAGCAGCCCGAGCACCGTCGCGAACAGCATGGCGACAGCGGCGACCCGCAGGGTGCGCAGCAGGGCCTGACCCAGCGCCTGCGGGACCCCGCTGGCCGGGTCGAACAGCACCGACCAGCGCTGCGGGTCGAGCTGGCCGTTGCGGCCCAGCCGGAACAGCACGAAGGCCACGAGGGCCACCACCAGCACCGTCCCGATGACCGTGGCGATGCGGATCCGGGCGCGCGCCCTCGGGCCCGGGAGGTCGAAGAGGACCGGGGTGCTCATCGCAGGATCGCCACCCGTCGCTCGACCCGGCCGACGACGTAGGCCGTGGGCAGGGTGATCAGCATGTAACCGATCACGACGGCCACCAGCACCAGCAGGATGTCACCGCCGTTCGCGTTGGACAGCCGCTGCAGCGAGGCGGTCAGCTCGGTGACCGCGAAGCCGGCGGCGATCGAGGTGTTCTTGACCATCGCGATGAAGACGTTGCCGAGCGGGGGGACCACGGTGCGGAAGGCCTGCGGGAGGACGACCTCGCGCAGCGACTGCCCGAAGGTCAGCCCGATCGCCCGGGCGGCCTCGGCCTGCCCCGGCGGAACGGCGTTGATGCCCGACCGCACCGCCTCGCAGACGAACGCGGCCGTGTACAGGCCCACCGAGAGCACCGCGCCGGTGAAGAAGCCGACCGCGAAGTCGATCTGCGGCAGACCGAAGATGATGAAGAAGAAGACCACCGTCAGGGGGGTGTTCCGGAACGTCTCCACGTAAAAGGTGGCCAGGCCCCGCAGCGGCGTGATGGGGCTGACCCGGAACGCCGCCAGCAGGGTCCCGAGGACCAGGGCCAGCAGGCCGGCCAGCACGGACAGCTCGAGGGTCTTCAGGAAGGCGTCCCGCAGCAGCGGGAAGTTGTCGATGAAGAACTGCACCACGCCTCCCTCCGAGGCTCAGGCAGTGCACTGCCGGGCGGGGGTCCCCCGCCCGGCAGCAGCACGGGTCGGTCAGTAGCGGTCGACGGTCGGCGGCTCAGGGGCCTCCTGGCCGCTGATGGCGCCGGCGGTGGCGTCCCAGGCGTCGGCCCAGGAGCCGTCCTCGAAGGACTCCTCGAGCGTGTCGTTGATGAAGTCGCGGAACGCCTGGTCGCCCTTGGCCAGCCCGATGCCGTAGGGCTCCTCGGTGAACGGGTTGCCCACGAGCTCGAAGCCGTCGGGGTTGCCGGCCACGAGGCCGGTCAGGATGACGTTGTCGGTGGTGACCGCGTCGACCTGGCCGTTGGTGAGGGCGTCGGCGCACTTGGAGTAGACGTCGAACAGCGTCAGCGTCGCCTGGGGGTAGTTGGTGCGGATGTTCTCCGCCGGGGTCGAGCCCTCGACCGAGCAGACGTTCTTGCCGGCCAGGTCGTCGGGGCCCTCGATGCCCTCCGGGTTGCCGGCCGCGACCATGATGTCCTGGCCCGCCACGTAGTACGGCCCGGCGAAGTCCACGACCTCCTTGCGCTTGTCGTTGATCGTGTAGGTGGCGACCACGATGTCGGCCTGGCCGTTCTGGAGGAACGGCTCGCGGTTGGCCGAGACGGTCTCGACGTACTTGATGCCCTCCTCGGGGATGCCGAGCTTCGCGGCGATGATCTTCCCGATCTCGACGTCGAACCCCTCCGGGGTGCCCGAGGGGTTCAGCAGACCGAAGCCGGGCTGGTCGTACTTGGTGCCGATGGTGATCGTGCCGGCCTCGTTCAGCTCGGCCATCGTCGTCCCGGCCTCGAACTCGACGTCGGTCTCCACGGCGGCGCTGTTGTCGGCGGCGTCCTCGGCCTGGTTCCCGGCATCGCTGGAGCAGCCGGCCAGCACGACGCCGGCCGTGGCCAGCGCGGCGAGGGCCGCAAAGGGTCGGGTGGTGCGCATGAGGGGTCCTCTCGTGGGGGTGCGGACGGTCAGTGGTTCAGGATCTTGGAGAGGAAGTCCTTCGCCCGGTCCGAGCTCGGGTGGGTGAAGAACGTCTCCGGCGTCGCGGACTCGACGATGCGGCCGGCGTCCATGAAGACGACCCGGTTGGCGGCGCGGCGGGCGAACCCCATCTCGTGGGTGACCACGACCATCGTCATGCCGTCCCGGGCGAGCGAGGTCATCACCTCGAGGACCTCGTTGATCATCTCCGGGTCCAGTGCGGACGTGGGCTCGTCGAAGAGCATCACCTTGGGGTCCATCGCCAGGGCCCGGGCGATGGCCACCCGCTGCTGCTGCCCACCGGAGAGCTGGGCGGGCACCTTGTCGGCCTGGTGGCCCACCCCGACCCGGTCCAGCAGCTCCCGGGCGCGCTGCTCCGCCTCGTCCTTGGAGTGCTTGCGCACCGTGATCGGCCCCAGCGTCACGTTCTGCAGCACGGTCTTGTGGGCGAAGAGGTTGAAGCTCTGGAACACCATGCCGACGTCGCTGCGCAGCCGGGCGAGCTCCTTGCCCTCGTCGGGCAGCCGCTGGCCGTCGATGGTGATCTCGCCGTCCTGGATGGCCTCCAGCCGGTTGATCGCACGGCACAGCGTCGACTTGCCCGAGCCCGACGGTCCGATGACGACGACGACCTCGCCGCGGTCGATGGTCAGGTCGATGTCCTGCAGCACGTGCAGGTCACCGAACCACTTGTTGACCCCGGACAGGCGGACGAGAGGTTCTCCGGTCGGACGATCAGTCACGTCGAGGGACCCTAGGGCGGTCCGGACACCGCGACGTCGCTCCCCGATCACGAAGCTGTAACGACGCTGTGAGTTCCCCGTGCGGGTGTCGGATCGGTCACGAAGTGCTGCGACCGGCCGAGCGGACCGGGACGGGCGGCGGGTTCTCTACGATGCGGTGGTGAACGGCAAGACCTACCTCGTGCGCACGTACGGCTGTCAGATGAACGTCCACGACTCCGAGCGGCTGTCGGGGCTGCTCGAGCAGGCCGGCTACACCGCCGTCCCCGAGGGCGCCGAGGCCGACGTCGTCGTGCTGAACACCTGCGCGGTCCGCGAGAACGCCGACAACCGGCTGTACGGCAACCTCGGCCACCTGCGCCCGGTCAAGGACGCCCACCCCGGCATGCAGATCGCCGTCGGTGGCTGCCTGGCGCAGAAGGACCGCGGCGAGATCGTGCGGCGCGCCCCATGGGTGGACGTCGTCTTCGGCACCCACAACGTCGGCTCGCTGCCGGTGCTGCTCGAGCGCGCCCGGCACAACGCCGAGGCGCAGGTGGAGATCGTCGAGTCCCTCCAGGTCTTCCCCTCCACGCTGCCGGCCAAGCGGGACTCCGCCTACTCCGGGTGGGTGTCGATCAGCGTCGGCTGCAACAACACCTGCACGTTCTGCATCGTCCCGGCGCTGCGCGGCAAGGAGAAGGACCGCCGTCCGGGCGAGGTGCTGGCCGAGGTGCAGGCGCTGGTCGACCAGGGCGTGCTCGAGGTGACCCTGCTCGGGCAGAACGTGAACGCCTACGGCGTCGAGTTCCGCGAGCGCGGCGCCTTCGCCGACCTGCTCCGCGCGGCGGGCACGATCGACGGCCTCGAGCGGATCCGGTTCACCAGCCCGCACCCGCGCGAGTTCACCGACGACGTCATCGACGCGATGGCCGGCACGCCGGCGGTCTGCCACCAGCTGCACATGCCGCTGCAGTCCGGCTCGGACGACGTGCTGCGCCGGATGCGCCGCGGCTACCGGCGGGACCGCTACCTGGGGATCATCGACCGGGTGCGGGCGGCGATGCCCGACGCCGCGATCACCACGGACATCATCGTGGGCTTCCCCGGCGAGACCGACCAGGACTTCGAGGACACCCTGGACGTCGTCCGGCAGGCCCGCTTCGCCAGCGCCTTCACCTTCCAGTACTCCAAGCGCCCGGGCACGCCGGCGGCGGAGATGGCCGACCAGCTGCCCAAGGAGGTCGTCCAGGAGCGCTACCTCCGGCTGACGGCCCTGCAGGACGAGATCAGCTGGGCGGAGAACACCGCGCTGATCGGCCGGCGGGTCGAGCTGCTGGTGGCCTCGGGGGAGGGCAGCAAGGACGCCGCCCGCGGCCGGCTCTCCGGCCGGGCCCGGGACGGTCGGCTGGTGCACTTCACCGCGGCCGACGGCGTCCGCCCCGGCGACGTCGTCGAGACCGTCGTGACCGCCGCCAAGCCGCACTTCCTGGTCGCCGACGGCGCGCTGGTCTCCCACCGCCGCACCCGGGCCGGTGACGCCAGCGAGGCCGGCACCCGCCCGACCACTCCGGGAGTCTCGCTGGGAATGCCGCAGATCGGCGTCCCCGCGCCGCTCCCGGCCGCCGTGTCCGCCTGCGGCTGACGCCTCACCACACGCACGGAGGGCCCGTCCTCGCGGACGGGCCCTCCGTGTCGTCAGCTCACCGGCGGGAGGAGGACTTCTCCGCCTCGGCCAGCCACTCGCGGCGGGTGGCCAGGTTGGCCTCGGCCTCGCTGATCCGCTTCGCGTTGCCGGCCGCCTGCGCCTTGGCCAGCTGGTCCTCGGCCTTGGTGACGGCCGCCCGCATCGAGGTGAGGAGCGGGTTCTCCGGCTGGACCCGCGGCCGGGCCGAGTCGGCGACGCCGCGGAACTTCTCCTCCACGGCGCGCATCCGGTCCTCGAGGGGGCGCATGGCGTTGCGCGGCACGTGCCCGATGGCGTCGTAGCGCTCCTGGATCTTGCGCAGCGCGTTCTGCGCCGCCCGGTTGCCCGGGTCCAGCGCCTCGGCCTCGGCCAGCAGCTCCTCCTTCTGCTTCTGGTTGGCCAGCTCGTCGGAGCTGCGGGCCTGGTCGGAGGCGGTCCGGGCGGCGAAGAAGACGTCCTGGGCGGCGCGGAACTTCTTCCACAGGTCGTCGTCGGTGTCCCGGCCGACCCGCGGCACGGCCTTCCAGCGGTCCATCAGCGAGCGCATCGCGGCGCTGGTCGGGCCCCACTCGGTGGACGTCGACAGCCGCTCGGCCTCGGCGATGAGCTCGCTCTTGGCGGCGCGGGCCTCCGCCCGCTGGGTGTCCAGCTGGGCGAAGTGGGCACCCCGGCGGCGACCGAAGGCGTCCCGGGCGGCGGCGAAGCGGTGCCACAGCGCCTCGTCGGTCTTCCGGTCGATGCCCTTGATCGTCTTCCACTCCTCGACGATCGCCTTCAGCCGGTCGCCGGCCGCCTTCCACTGCGTGGACTCGGCGGCGATCTGCTCGGCCTCGGCGGCGAGCGCCTCCTTCCGGGCGATCTGCCCGGCCCGGGCCTTGGCCTTCTCCGCCCGGTTCGCCGCGACGGCCGTCTCGGCCATGCTCGAGATCGCCCGCGCCCGCAGCGCCAGGTGGTCCAGGTCGCCGACGGCGGCAGAGGTCAGGATCTGGTCGGCGAGCTCCTCGGCCTTGGCCTTGATCTCACCCGGGTTGCCGGTGTGGGCGGCCAGCCGCGCCTCCAGCAGGGACACCTCGGTGGCCAGGTCGTCGAACCGGCGGCCGAAGTGCGCCAG
Source organism: Geodermatophilaceae bacterium URHA0031 (assembly GCA_000620205.1). GTDB lineage: Bacteria > Actinomycetota > Actinomycetes > Mycobacteriales > Geodermatophilaceae > Modestobacter. The sequence continues at coordinate 127,732 of JHVP01000009.1, forward strand.
CCCCTCGGCCGGTTCGCCGGCCTGCCAGGAACCGACGGCGCGCTCGCCGGCCGCGGTGGTCACGAAGACGGTGCCCTCGTCGTCGACGCGGCCCCAGGCGGTGGGATCCGACGCCGGGACGGCCGGGACGATCGCCGGCGTCTCCGCCGGGGCCGAGGAGCCGGCGGCGTGCCGGCCACCCGGGGACGGCACCGGCGCGGCGGCCGGGGCCTCGGCGGCCGGGGCCTCGGTGGCGGGCGCGTCAGTGGTGGGCGCCTCGGTGGTGGGGATCTCGGTGGTCGTGCCTGCTGTCGGGTCGGCGAGCGTCGCGTCGGCCGGTGACCCGGCCGCGGGGGTGCCCGCCTCGGGGGTGACCGCCTGGGAGGCGGGGACCTCGGCGCCGGTCCCCACCTCCGCGGGCTCGGGGACGACGGCGTCCGGCGTGGCCGCCAGCGGGCCCTCGTCGACCGGCGCGGTCCCGGTCACCGACGTCACGTCGCCACCCTCCTCGGCGGGCGCCGCCTCCACGGCGGTCGCGCCGCCGGCGGGTTCGTCGACGCCTGGTTCCACCGCCTCCGGGACGACCTCGTCAGGGGTCGCCGCCAACGGCGTGGAATCGACCGGGGCGACCTCGGCGGGCGCCGCCTCGGGGCGCTCGTCGGGGGCGGGGGCGGCCTGCTGCGTCCGGTCTCCGGTGTTCTCCGTGCTCGACACGCCAGCAGTCTCCCACGCCCGATCGGCAAGACTGCCCCGCGTGAGACCCCTCCGTCCGGTCACGGTCGCCTTCTGCCCGCAGCCGCCGCTGCTGCTGCCCGCGGTCGCCGGCCTGCCCACTGCCGACCTGGGCGTGCTGCGGGCCGCTGTGGCAGCCGCCGTCCAGGTGGTCCTGCAGGACGAACCGGACGTCGTCGTGGTGCTCGGGGCGGGTGCGGACGGGGTGCGCTTCGGCCCTGGCGACGTCGGTGACCTGCGCGGTCTCGGGGTCGACCTCGAGGTGCCCTTCTCCGGGTGGGCGCGACCGGGCGGCCGGCGGTTGCCGCTGCCGCACCTGCTGGGTGCCTGGCTGCTGGACCAGGCCGGGCACGTCGGCGTGCGGCTGGGGGTCGGTCCCGACGACCTCGGGACGGCGCTGTCGGACCTGCCGGGCCCGGTCGGCGTCCTCGCGATGGCCGACGGCTCCGCCCGGCGCAGCGAGAAGGCCCCCGGCCACCTGGACCCCGCCGCGGCCCCCTTCGACGCGGCCGTCGCCCGGGCGCTGGCCACCGGGGACGCCGGCGCGCTGGCCGCGCTGGACCCGGTCGAGGGGGCGCGGCTGCTCGCCGCCGGGGTGCCGGTGTGGCGGGCGGTCGGTGCCGCGCTCGACGGGCTGGACATCGACGCCCAGCTGCTCGCCGACGCGGCGCCGTTCGGGGTCGGCTACCCGGTCGCGACCTGGCGGGCCCGGTGACCGGGGGGTCGCCGCCGGTGGTCGCCGTCGTCGGGCCGACCGCCACCGGGAAGACCGCGCTCGCCGTCGCCCTGGCCCACCGCCTCGGCGGTGAGGTGGTGAACGCCGACTCGATGCAGCTCTACCGGGGCATGGACATCGGCACGGCCAAGCCCACGCCGGCCGAGCGGGACGGCGTGCCGCACCACCTGATGGACCTGTGGCGCGTCCGGGAGCCGGCCTCGGTCGCCGAGTACCGCCGGCGCGCCCGGGCGGAGGTGGACCGGCTGCGCGCCGCGGGCGTCGTCCCGCTGCTGGTGGGTGGGTCCGGGTTGTACGTCCGGGCGGTCCTCGACGAGCTGGACTTCCCCGGCACCGACCCCGCCGTGCGGGCCCGGCTGACCGAGGAGCTCACCGCCGCCGGACCGGCGGCGCTGCACGCCCGGCTGACCGCCCTGGACCCGGCGGCCGGGGCCGCGATCCTGCCCAGCAACGGCCGCCGGGTGGTCCGCGCGCTGGAGGTCATCGAGCTGACCGGGCAGCCCTTCACCGCCCGGCTGCCCGAGCCGACGGCGCACTACCCGGCGGTGACCGTCGGGCTGGACCGGGCGGCCGACGAGCTCGACGAGCGGGTCGCCCGGCGGGTGGACCGCATGTGGGCGGCCGGTTTCGTCGACGAGGTGGCCGCCCTGGCGGCCGACGGGCTGCGCGAGGGGCCGACGGCGTCCCGTGCGCTGGGCTACGCGCAGGTGCTGCAGCAGTTCGACGGTGCGCTGACCGCCGAGGAGGCAAGGGCGCGCACGGTGAGCGCCACCCGCCGGTTCGTCCGCCGGCAGCGCTCCTGGTTCCGCCGCGACGCCGCCACGACCTGGTTCGACGCCGGGCGGCGCGACCTGGCCGACGCCGTGGTCGAGCTGATCGGCGACCGTACGATCGGGCGGTGATCGACAGCGCGAGCCCGCGGGTGCTCCTGGGCCACGGCACGGAGAACGACTTCGTCGTCCTGCCCGACCCCGACGGCGACGGTTGGCCGGAGTCCCGGCTCGACGCCGACCTGGTCCGCCGGCTCTGCGACCGCCGCGCCGGGCTGGGCGGTGACGGCGTGCTGCGCGTCGTCCGCAGCCGGCACGTCCCCGACGCTGCCGCCGTCCTCGGGGACGCCCTCGCCGACTGCGAGTGGTTCATGGACCACCGCAACGCCGACGGCTCGCACGCCGAGATGTGCGGCAACGGCATCCGGCTGTACCTGCACGTGCTGCTCGCCGAGGGCCTGCTGGACCGGGCGGCCGCCGAGGCCGGTGTGCTGGTCGGCACCCGCGGGGGGCCGCGGCGGGTCGGGGCGCGCCCGGACGGCGGCTACTGGGTGGACATGGGCCCGGCGGTGCCGCTGGGCCGCGGCGAGGCCCGGATCGCCGGTGCCGTGTTCCCCGGGCTCGGGGTGTCGATGGGCAACCCGCACCTGGTCACCCTGACCGACGTCGAGGTCGACACGCTCGACCTGTCGGTGCTCCCGGGCGTCGACCCGGTGATGTTCCCCGACGGGGTCAACGTCGAGGTCGTCAACGTGCTGGCCGCGGAGGACGCCCCCGCCGGCGCGTGCGCGCACATCCGGCTGCGGGTGTACGAACGCGGGGTGGGGGAGACCCGGTCGTGCGGCACCGGGGCCTGCGCGGCGGCCTACGCGGCGCTGCAGGCCGGCGGCCGGACCGCCGGGACGGTCGCGGTGGACGTCCCGGGCGGCCGCTTGTCGGTGGAGTTCGACGGGACGACGACGGTGCTGTCCGGTCCGGCGGTCGTCGTCGCGTCCGGCGTCCTCACCCCGGAGTGGCTCGGCGGCTGAGCGCCGTCAGGGGCGGTCGGGCTCGTCGGCGCGGGTCTCCGGCTCGTCGGTCGGCGCCTCGGGCTTGTCGCCGGGCCCGACGTTGCCGGTGCCGTCCGGGGTGCCCTGCCCGCTGTCCTGGTCAGCGCCGCCGCCGAAGAGGTTCCGCGGCGGGTTGAGCCCCTTGGGGTCGCGGCCCGGGTCGTCGAGCTCGCCGTCGGAGTTCGTGGTGGGGCTGGTCATCGTCGGCCTCCCTGGGTGGTTCCGTTCTGCTCGCCCTACCCGGCCTCCGCCCGCGCAACCGGCCGCGCCGAGGTGGCGTCGAGCTCGTCGGGCAGGTCGCGCGTGGTGAGCAGCGGGCCGAGGAGGACCGGCAGGCACCCCGCGACACCGCCCGCGGCGGCGATCCAGAGCGTCGGCAGCACGCCGAGCCACTCGCCCAGGACGCCGCCGAGCAGGCCTCCGAGGGGCATCGTGCCGAACACGATGAACCGCACCGAGGCGTTCATCCGCCCCAGCAGGCCGGGTGGGCACAGCCGCTGCCGGAAGCTGACCTGGACGACGTTGTAGACGACGACCGACCAGCTCAGCACGAACCAGCCGGGCACCAGCCAGAGGACCGGCGCGCCGAGGGCAGCCAGCGGCATGGTCGTCCCGGCGGCGGCGAAGACGAGGGCCGAGAGCGGGATGGCCCGGCCCTCACCCACCCGCCGGGCGAACCAGGCGGCGGTCGCCGCACCCCCCAGGCCGCCGACCGCGCCGACGGAGAAGACCAGGCCGAGGGTGCTCTCCGAGAGCCCCAGCTCGCGGATCACGTAGAGCACCAGCAGTGCGGTGTTCATCGAGCCGAACAGGTTGGAGATGCCCGTGCAGGCCACGATCCGGCGCAGCAGCGGGTGCCGGACGACGAAGCCGAGACCCTCGGCGATCTCCGCGCGCAGCGACCGCCGGGCCGCCCGGTCCGGGACGACGTCCGGCGTACCGATCCGGCCGATGAACAGCGCGGACAGCAGGAAGGACAGCGCGTCGACTCCGATGAGCAGCGGAGCGCCGAGCACCCGCAGCAGCACACCGGTGGCGCCCGGGCCGGCGACCTGGGCGACCGCGCGGCTCGCCTCGAGCTTGCCGTTGCCGTCCACCAGCTGGTCGCGGTCGACCAGGGTGGGCAGGTAGCTCTGGTAGGCGACGTCGAAGAACACCGTGGCCGTGCCGGTGACCGCGGCGACGACGAAGAGCTGGCCCAGGGTGAGCACGTCGAGCAGGTACGCGAGCGGCAGGGTGGCCAGCACGACGGCGCGGACCAGGTCGGCGGTGACCAGCACCCGCTTGCGGCGCCAGCGGTCCACCCACGCGCCGGCGGGCAGACCGATGAGCAGGAAGGCGGCGGTCTCCAGCGCGGTCAGCACGCCCATCTCCAGCGGCGTCGCGTCCAACACGGTCACCGCGACGACCGGCAGCGCCAGCAGCGTCACCTGGGTGCCGACCTGGCTGACCGTCTCGGCCGCCCACAGGTGCCGGAAGTCGCGGTGCCGGAGCAGGCTCCGATCGGTGGTCACCCGGGCAGCCTGGGTGCAGTGATCGGGGAGTGTCAATCACTTTGCCGCGTGTCGCCTACGCTGCTCCCGTGGCCGAGCCGGAGGGTCCCCCGCGCATCGCCGGTGAGCGTCGTCCCGCGACCGACGCCGAGGCCCGGGCGCTGGCCTCCGCCGTCCGGCTGCGGATCCTGCGGCTGTGCCTGGACGAGCCGCGGACCAACAAGGAGATCGCCGCCCGGCTGGACCGGAACCCGGCGACGGTGCTGCACCACGTGCGCACGCTCGTGGACACCGGGTTCCTGGTCGCCGGACCGGTCCGGCGCGGGACGCGCGGTGCCCGGGAGGTGCCCTACCGGGCGACCGGCAAGAGCTGGCTGATGGACGGCGCCGGCCGCGCGGCCCCCGGGCGCGACCCCGCGCTGGCCGCCTTCCTGGAGGAGGTGGCGGCCGTGGGGGAGGAGCACCTGGACAGCACCCGGCTGGGGCTGCGGCTCTCGGCCGCCGACCGCGAGGACCTGACCCGTCGGCTGCACGACCTGCTCGACTCCTACGCCCGCCGGCCCCCGCCCCCGGACGGGGAGAAGTGGTCGTTGTACCTCGGGATGCACCCGGAGCCCTGAGGTGTTGTACCGGGCGATGACCACAGCTCGCACCACAAGTCAGTCGCCCTCGACGCGAGGGCGTGCCACGCTGGAGACGATGACGACAGCACAGAACCGCGCAGTCCTCGACGAGGCCGAGGCCCGGGTCGACAAGGCCGCGCGCGCCCGCGCCCAGGACCCGACCCCTGCGCCCACCACCCCGTGGGACGCGCCGGACGACTCGACCGGCTCCTACGTCAGGGAGGAGCGCGGTGCGCTGCGCCGCGTTGCCGGCCTGTCGACCGAGCTCACCGACGTCACCGAGGTCGAGTACCGGCAGCTCCGTCTGGAGCGGGTCGTCCTGGTCGGCGTCTGGACCGAGGGGACGGCGGCCGACGCGCACCGCTCGCTGGCCGAGCTCGCCGCGCTCGCCGAGACCGCCGGCTCCCAGGTGCTCGACGCGCTCGTGCAGCGCCGCGACAAGCCCGACCCGGCCACCTACGTGGGCTCGGGCAAGGCCGCCGAGCTCCGCGACGTGGTCGCCGCCACCGGCGCCGACACCGTCATCTGCGACGGCGAGCTGGCCCCGGGCCAGCTCAACCAGCTGGAGAAGATCCTCAAGGTCAAGGTGGTCGACCGGACTGCGCTGATCCTGGACATCTTCGCCCAGCACGCCACCAGCCGGGAGGGCAAGGCACAGGTCGAGCTCGCCCAGATGCAGTACATGCTGCCGCGACTGCGCGGCTGGGGTGAGTCGCTGAGCCGGCAGGCCGGTGGCCGCGTCGCCGGCGGTGGCGGCATCGGTACCCGTGGCCCGGGTGAGACCAAGATCGAGACAGACCGCCGCCGGATCCGGGCGCGGGTCAGCAAGCTGCGCAGGGAGATCGCCGGCATGGCGACCGCCCGCACCACGCAGCGCAACTCCCGGGACCGCAACGCCACGCCCAGCGTGGCGATCGCCGGCTACACCAACGCCGGGAAGTCCAGCCTGCTCAACCAGCTCACCGATGCCGGCGTGCTGGTCCAGGACGCGCTGTTCGCCACCCTGGACCCGACGGTCCGCCGGGCCCAGACGCCGGACGGCCGGGAGTTCACGGTGACCGACACCGTCGGCTTCGTGCGCCACCTGCCGCACCAGTTGGTCGACGCCTTCCGGTCCACGCTGGAGGAGGTCGCGGCCGCGGACCTGCTCGTGCACGTGGTCGACGGGTCCGACACCGACCCGCTGGGCCAGATCGACGCGGTGCGGGTCGTGCTGAACGAGATCGACGCCGCCGCGGTCCCCGAGCTCATCGTGGTCAACAAGGTCGACGCGATGAGCGAGGAGGACGTGCTGGCCCTGCGCCAGGCGCTCCCGGGCGCCGCCTGGGTCTCCGCCCGGACCGGTGCCGGCATCGAGGCCCTGCGGGACGTGATCGCCGCGCGGCTGCCGCACCCGGACGTCGACGTCGAGGTCCTGGTGCCCTACGACCGGGGTGACCTGGTCGCCCGGGTGCACCGGGACGGCGAGGTGCTGGAGGAGCGGCACGAGGCCACCGGCACGGTGCTCACCGCCCGGGTCGCGCCGGCACTGGCGGCACTGCTCGAAAACTACGCCGCGCCGGTCGCCGGGGTCTGACGAAGGTCGAAGGACCTCGTCCTCCTCACCCCTCGCACGCTCGGGGTGAGCCTCGGGACGAGGCCTGACCCACCCCTCGCAGGCTCGGGGCGGGGCCCTGCAGGCGGGCCGTTCCAGCACGTCACCTGGTCGGGGCCGATCACGAAGAGGTCACGATCCCGGTACCGTGACCGGGTGGCCAGGAGCGCGGTGCAGCCGACGACGGACGCCGCCGGTGTGCCGTCCGGCGGCTCCGCGCCGGTCATCGGGATCGGCCGGCCCCCGTGGTGGCTGCTGGTGCTCTCCGCGCTGGTCACCCTCGTGGTCACCGTCGACCTGCTGCACCGCGGCTGGCTGGAACGGATGGACCTCCGGGTCTCCGAGGTGGTCAGCGTCTGGGACCTGCGGCACTCCGACGCCTACTGGCTGGTCTGGGCCTTCACCCAGGCCGGCGGGCGCGGGTTCATCCTCATCGTGCTGGCCGGCCTCGTGGGCTGGCTGGCGGTCCGCCGTCGGACCCTGGTCCCGCTGGTCCGGGTGCTGACCGCCCTCGCCCTGCTCACCGCGGTCGTGTACGCGTTCAAGTACGGCACCGGTCGCACGGCACCGGCCTACCCCGGGTCGTTCTTCCACCGCGACGGGGCCAGCTACCCCTCCGGACACGTGGCCAACGCCGTCCTGATGTGGGGCGTCGCCCGCTGGACCGCGGTCGAGTACGGGTTGCCCGCCGGGGTGCAGCGCACGTTCTGGGTGCTGAGCATCTTCGGACCGCTGGCCACCGGGGTGGCCATGGTGGCCTTGGACTTCCACTGGGTCACCGACGCCGTGGTGGGGCTGGCCGTCGGACTCCTGCTGTTGGGCGTGGTACATGCACTCGATGCGGTCGGGGTGTCACGCTGGGTCCGTGCCAGAGCGGGCCGTTCGCAGCCCTGACCGCGTGGGACGCCGGAAGGCGGGCCGTGCGGTCCTCGGTGCGCCGCTGGGTCTGGTGCTGGCCGTCCTGCCGGTCCTCCCGGCCGCCGCCGAGGGAGCGGACGCCGCGCCCTACGGCGAGCCGAGCACGCGCTGCGAGATCACCGACCCGCGGCTGCCCGAGCTCTCCGGCCTGGCCAGCGCCGGCGACACCATGCTCGCGATGGACGACGGCGGCGACCGCGCCGAGGTGTACGTGCTCGACGGCAGCTGCGCGGTCGGCGAGGTCCGCTCCAGCGACGTCGACCCCTACGACCCCGAGGACCTGGCACTCGGCTCGGACGGGACGATCTGGCTGGCCGACACCGGTGACAACAACCAGACCCGCGAGACCGTCGCGCTCATCGGCCTCCGCCCGGACGGCAGCCACACGCTGACCCGCCTCACCTACCCGGACGGGCCGCACGACGCCGAGGCCCTCCTGCTGGCACCGGACGGCACGCCGTACCTGGTCACCAAGGAGGTGCTGGGGGCCAGCGCCGTCTACCGGCCCGATGCCCCGCTGGCCGACGGGGCCACCGTGCCGATGAGCCAGGTGCTCCGGATGGGGTTCACCCTGACCGGGACCCCCGGCGGCCCGGTGGGGCGTGCCGGGCAGCTGCTCGTCACCGGTGGTGCCGTCTCACCGGACGGCCAGCGGATCGCGCTGCGCACGTACACCGACGCCTACGTCTGGCCGCTCTCCGGCTCCGACGTCGTCGGAGCGCTCGGCGGCTCCCCGGCGCGGGTCCCGCTGCCGGAGTCACCCCAGGGCGAGGCGATCACCTTCGCCGCGAACAGCCGCGACCTGCTGGTGTCAGGGGAGGGGCTGCCGGCCACGGTGACCCTGGTGCCCGCATCCGGCTCGCTCGAGCCGGCAGCGGCCACCGCTCCCGCCGAGAACGCCTCGGCCGACGGCGCGCTGGCCGGCTCGGTGAGCCCGCTGACGGCCGGGCTGGTGGCCGCCCTCGTCGCCACCGTGCTGGTGTGGGTCGTCGGCCGCATCCGCCGCCGCCAGCAGGGCTGACGCCCCGGCCCCGCTGCAGGGCCCCGCCGCCACTCTGGCAGGCCCGTCGACCTCGGTCAGACGCGGCGGAGGACGGTGACGACCCGACCCAGGACGGTCGCGTCGTCACCGGGGATCGGCTCGTACGCCTCGTTGTGCGGCATCAGCCAGACGTGCCCGTCGCGACGCTTGTAGGTCTTCACCGTCGCCTCGCCGTCGATCATGGCGGCGACGATCTCGCCGTTCTCCGCCGTCGGCTGCTGCCGGACGACGACCCAGTCGCCGTCGCAGATGGCCGCGTCGACCATCGAGTCACCGGCGACCTTGAGCATGAACAGCGTCCCCTCGCCGACGAGCTCGCGGGGGAGCGGGAAGACCTCCTCGACCGCCTGCTCGGCCAGCACCGGGCCACCGGCGGCGATCCGGCCGACGAGCGGGACGTAGGTCGGCCGGGGGGCGGCGGCCTCGTCCACGCCGCTCGCCGCTCCGGCGGCGGCCAGCGGCCCGGGGGCGGACTCGGCCGCCTGGGTCATGACGGCGGTCTCGCCGGGCAACCGGACGTCGAGCGCGCGCGGCCGGTTCGGGTCGCGCCGCAGCCAGCCCTTGCGCTGCAGCACCGACAACTGGTGGGCCACCGAGGACGCCGACGACAGCCCCACGGCCTCACCGATCTCGCGGACCGAGGGCGGGTACCCGCGACGGTCGATGGAGTCGCGGATGACCTCGAGGACCCGGCGCTGGCGCTGGGTCAGCCCGTCGCCGGTCTCGCCGCGGTCGGGGAACTCCCGGATCGCCGCACCGGCACCGGCCGCCCCGGTGTCCGCGGCGGCGCGGCCGCGTCGCGTCGAGCCCTTGCCACTGCCTGTCGTCGGGCCGTCGACCGCCATGTGTCCTCCTCGTCCGGCTGCCGGGGCAGCGGTTCCCGGGTGCGTCGCCGCGCTGCAGCGGGGCCGGCGCGGCGATCCCGATCTCGATCGCAGGTGAACGGTAGCGGGTCACACCCGTGTAGTTCAAACACCTGTTCGAAGAAGTCCGCGTCAGGGGCTGGACTTGTCGGAGGGATGCGGTAGACATCGCGCAGACGTTCGATTCGAACAGGCGTTCGACGCACCTGCTCCACGCCTGGTCGGTCGCGCGGTCCGTCCCACCGCCGGCACCCGTCTGACCCCCAGGAGCCTCCCGTGACCAGTCCCCAGCGCCGCGTCCCTCCCTCCGTCGCCCCCCTCGCGGAGTTCCTCGCCGAGCGCGTCTCCGTCCGGCCGGTCGCCGTCCCGTCGGCACCCGCGCGGTACTCCGGCTCGGTCGGTCGCGGCCCCCGGTCGGCCGCCCCGGCCGGTCCGCGTCGCGACCCGGCCCGACCGGGGGCTCGGCCGGCCGGGATGGGCGGTCTCGCGGTCGGGCTGCCGGTCCGTGGGGGGTGCGCGGTCGAGGGCGGGCGGCGCCGGGGGGCTCGGTCGACGGGGGGCGCCGGGCGGACCGTCGGCGCGGACGAGTTCACGCCGATCCGGCTCACCGAGCGCGGTCGCCGGGTGGTGGCCGGTCTGTCGATCGCGGTCGGGTTGTCCATCGCGGCGGCCACCGTGGTCACCGTCCAGCTCGGCGCCGAGCGGGGCGGGCTCGAGTTGGCCGGCTCCTCGACGGTCGTCGTGCAGTCGGGGGACACGCTGTGGTCGCTGGCCCGGGAGGCCGCTCCGGAGGAGGACCCGCGGGCCGTGGTCGACGCCATCGTCGAGCTCAACGGGCTCCAGGACGTCGACCTGCTGCCCGGCGCGGTGCTGCAGCTGCCGTGAGCGTGGCGGGAACGGGTCGGTCGGTGCGTGGGGCGGACGTGGCACACGCGACGGGGGAAGACGCGCCGGGGACTCAGAGGTTGTACCTGTAGTGGTGCGGGGTTAACCTCACCCCAACATCTTGTAGTGACAGGGATGTAAGTCAGTCCACAGGCGCTTCCCCAGGTCAGCCCCAGGACATCCACCGGATGTCCCCCGGTCGGTCCACAGGGGCGCCGGGGCGGTCGCCCTCCCGGGGCCGCCGATCGACGAGGAGGTGCTCCGGTGCGTTGTCCGTTCTGCCACAGTCCTGACAGCCGGGTCATCGACTCACGTGAGACCGACGAGGGCGCGACGACACGCCGACGCCGGTCCTGCCCGGTCTGCGGCCGGCGGTTCACGACCGTGGAGGAGCCCGTGCTCGCGGTCGTCAAGCGCAGCGGCGTCAGCGAGCCCTTCGACCGCAACAAGGTCATCGCCGGCGTCCGTCGGGCCTGCCAGGGGCGGCCGGTCGACGAGGGGCAGCTCGCCGTCCTCGCCGCCAAGGTCGAGGACGCCGTGCGCGCCACCGGTTCGGCCGAGGTGCCCAGCAACGAGGTGGGCCTCGCCATCCTCGGTCCGCTGCGCTACCTCGACGAGGTCGCCTACCTGCGCTTCGCCAGCGTCTACCGCTCTTTCAGCTCGGCGGCCGACTTCGAGAAGGAGATCGCCGAGCTCAAGCGGCTGCGCCCCGCGTCCACTGCCGGGGGCCCACCCGACGAAGGGGCGCCCGGCGACGACGCCGGGCCCGTTCCACCCAGCTAGTCAGCTCGCGCACCACCGGCTTCCGACGACTTCCGTCCGCCACGACCTGTACGCCCGAACGCCACACCAGGGGAGCACGCCTTGACCGAGACAGCCGATCGCCTCTCACCCAGCCGGAACCGTCGCGCCGGCGGGAGCGGCAAGGCCCCGAACCGCGGGAAGGGCCTCAAGGTCAAGCGCGTCTTCACCACGGCGGGGGTGCACCCCTACGACGAGGTCGTCTGGGAGCGGCGCGACGTCGTCATGACCAACTGGCGGGACGGCTCGATCAACTTCGAGCAGCGCGGCGTCGAGTTCCCGTCGGAGTGGAGCATCAACGCCACCAACATCGTCACCACGAAGTACTTCCGTGGCGCGGTCGGCAGCCCGCAGCGGGAGACCAGCCTGCGCCAGCTCATCGACCGGGTGGTCCTCACCTACGGCGCGGCCGGCCGTGAGCACGACTACTTCGCCTCCGAGAGCGACGCCGAGGTCTTCGAGCACGAGCTGACCTGGATGCTGCTGCACCAGGTGTTCAGCTTCAACTCCCCGGTCTGGTTCAACGTCGGCACCGCCTCGCCGCAGCAGGTCAGCGCCTGCTTCATCCTGGCCGTGGACGACACGATGGACTCGATCCTGAACTGGTACCGCGAGGAGGGGCTGATCTTCAAGGGCGGCTCGGGCGCCGGCCTGAACCTCTCCCGCATCCGCTCCTCCAAGGAGCTGCTCTCCTCCGGCGGCACCGCCTCCGGTCCGGTCTCCTTCATGCGCGGCGCCGACGCCTCGGCCGGCACCATCAAGTCCGGTGGCGCCACCCGGCGCGCGGCCAAGATGGTCGTCCTCGACATCGACCACCCCGACATCGAGGAGTTCATCGAGACCAAGGCGCGCGAGGAGGACAAGATCCGCGCGCTGCGCGACGCCGGGTACGACATGGACCTCGGCGGCAAGGACATCACCAGCGTCCAGTACCAGAACGCCAACAACTCGGTCCGGGTGAACGACGAGTTCATGCGTGCGGTCGAGAACGGCACCGGGTTCGGGCTGCGCGCCCGCTCCGACGGCTCGGTGATCGAGACCGTCGACGCCCGTGAGCTGTTCGGCAAGGTGACGCAGGCGGCCTGGGAGTGCGCCGACCCCGGCATCCAGTACGACGACACGATCAACGACTGGCACACCAACCCGGAGACGGGGCGGATCAACGCCTCGAACCCGTGCTCGGAGTACATGAGCCTGGACAACAGCTCGTGCAACCTGGCGTCGCTGAACCTCATGAAGTTCCTCAAGGACGACGGCACCTTCGACTCCAAGAACTTCGTGAAGTCCGTCGAGCTGATCATCACCGCGATGGACATCTCGATCTGCTTCGCCGACTTCCCGACCGACCCGATCGGTGACACCACCCGGGCCTACCGCCAGCTCGGCATCGGCTACGCCAACCTCGGCGCGATGCTGATGGCCACCGGCCACGCCTACGACTCCCGGGGTGGCCAGTCGCTGGCTGCGGCCATCACCTCGCTGATGACCGGCGCCGCCTACCGCCGCTCGGCCGAGCTGGCCGGCGTCGTGGGTGCCTACGACGGGTTCGCCCGCAACGCCGACGCCCACGCCCGGGTCATGCGCAAGCACGCCGCCGCCAACGACGCGATCCGTCCGGTCGGCGCCGACGACGCCGACGTGCTCAAGGCGGCGACCGCCGAGTGGCAGGAGTGCCTGGCGATCGGCGCGGAGAACGGCTGGCGCAACGCGCAGGCCTCCGTGCTGGCCCCCACCGGCACGATCGGCTTCATGATGGACTGCGACACGACCGGCATCGAGCCGGACTTCTCGCTGGTCAAGTTCAAGAAGCTGGTCGGCGGCGGCTCGATGCAGATCGTCAACCAGACGGTCCCGCGGGCGCTGAAGAGCCTGGGCTACCAGGACGAGCAGGTCGAGGCGATCGTCGAGTACATCGCCGAGCACGGGCACGTCGTCGACGCCCCCACCCTGCGTCCCGAGCACTACGAGGTCTTCGACTGCGCGATGGGCGAGCGGTCCATCTCGCCGATGGGTCACGTCCGGATGATGGCGGCGGTCCAGCCGTTCATCTCCGGCGCGATCAGCAAGACGGTCAACATGCCGGAGTCGGCGACCGTCGAGGAGGTCGCGGACATCTACTTCCAGGGCTGGAAGATGGGCATCAAGGCCCTGGCCATCTACCGCGACAACTGCAAGGTCGGCCAGCCGCTGTCCGGTGGCAAGGGCAAGAACGACGGCTCGAAGGCCGAGGTCGTGGCCGAGGTCGCGCCGACCACCACGCTCGCCCACCCGGTGCGCAAGCGCCTGCCGAAGAAGCGGACCAGCGTCACCACGTCCTTCAGCGTCGCCGGCGCCGAGGGCTACATGACCGCGGGGATGTACGAGGACGGCAGCCTCGGTGAGGTCTTCCTCAAGCTGGGCAAGCAGGGCTCGACCCTGGCCGGTGTGATGGACGCCTTCTCGATCGGGATCTCCCTGGCGCTGCAGCACGGGGTGCCTCTGGAGACCTACATCCAGAAGTTCACCAACATGCGGTTCGAGCCGGCCGGCATGACCGACGACCCGGACATCCGGATCGCCCAGTCGGTGATGGACTACATCTTCCGTCGCCTGGCGCTGGATCACCTGCCGGTCGACACCCGGGCAGGCCTCGGCATCTTCAGCGCCGAGGAGCGGGCCGCGCAGGTCTCCGGCTCCTACGGCTCCTCTGCCTCGACCCCCGCGGTCGTGGAGGACGAGGACGTGGACCTGGAGCAGCTGCGTGGCTCCGCGCCCATCGAGACGGCCAAGGTGGAGACCCAGGTCAACCCGGCCGGCCCGAAGTCGGTCAAGGAGGCCCACTCCTCGGCCGAGCTGCTCGAGTTGGTCACCGGGACGGCCACCGACGCGCCGCTGTGCATGACCTGCGGCACGAAGATGCGCCCCGCCGGCAGCTGCTACGTGTGCGAGGGCTGCGGCTCCACCAGCGGCTGCAGCTGACGGCACGGCTCGCCGGGATGTCCTGCGGATCCTCGCGGGATGTCCCGGCGGGCTGCCCCTCGCCTGACGACGAGATCGTGACGCACCGCCCCGGCCGCCTCGTGCGGCCGGGGCGGCTCGCTGCGCCCCGGCCGGCAGTACGGCGAGCGGCCGGCTCACCGGACGCGGGCTGACCTGTTGCGCTCAGGTGCCGGGAGCGCGGAAGGCGGCGCGTCCGTCCCGCACCTTGGCCAGGACGGACTGCAGCTCGTCCTGGTCGAACAACTGGTGGGTGCCCAGGCTGCGGACCGTGCCCGTGCTCGCCGAGGTCAGCGTGACCGCGGCCGCGGTCTGGGCGTCCGGCGCCTCCAGGACCACCATGCCGTCCGCCTCACCGAGCATCCAGTACAGGGCCTCCAGCCGGGCGCCGACGGCCTCCGCCGAGGCGCGCACCGCCGCCGTGCGGTCACCCGGCTGCTCGACCATGCGACCCCAGGTCTCGGGGGTGTAGGCGAAGAAGATGACGAACCTCGGCATCGGGACCACCTCGTCGTGAGTCGCGGAAGCACCGAGTGCAGCAGCGGGTGCGGCCGGGCGGCCGGCCCGCGCGCACGGCATCCGTGACGCGCTGCCGGCCGGGACGCGGTGCGATCCCCTCGGCGCGGTCCGCTGTCCCGCGGGTCGCCGGACGCGGCCGTGTGCCCCCTGCGCCCGGATCGACGGCCTCGCCGAGCCAGGGCCAGCGCTCCCGAGCCCGAGGGGCGGTCGACCCCACCGGCTCGGACCGGTGCAGGGCCGACCCAGGAGGCGCTCACGCCAGCCGGACAGGCGCTCCCGGCCGGACCTCGCCGTCGGTGAGGACGTCGGCGCGCAGGCCGCCCCGGTGGATGAGTGGCCGCAACAGGCCGGGGCCGCTCAGCCGCTCCAGGTGCACGCACGGCTCGCACGGTCGCCGGCCCTCGCAGAGCACGTCGCCGACCAGGAAGCGGCGGCCCACCAGGGCGTTGAGGTCGATGCCGCGGGTCAGGACGTTGCGCCGGGTGGCGGCGAAGTCGACGGCGTGGCCGGCGGCGGCGAGCTCGTCGAGCACCTCCGCGGCGATGAGCGTCAGGTCGTACCCCGGCCGGCGATCGCCGCGCGGGCTGAACGTCCCGGCGCCGGCGGCGTACCGGTCACCCTCCAGCCCACGGCCGACGCGGGCGACGGCCACCTCCAGCACCTGCATCGGCGCCTCGGCGGCGGGTGCGACGGCCAGCGCCTCGACGCTGCCGCGCAGGTCCCGCCCGACCGTCGCCGGGCGCAGCACCGGGTCGAGGGAGGCGACGGCGTAGGCGGCGGTGATCGGCAGCTCCGCGGTCGCCCGGCCCAGGAGGTCCGGGTCCTGCGGGCTGAGCACGACGCCCGGCGGGGTGCCGAAGGCCAGCGTGGCGACCTCCGTGCCGGCGGTCTGCACGACCGCGATCCACCAGCCGGCCCACTGGAAGCCGGTGGGGTCGGCGATGGGCACCAGCCCCGAGCCCTGTCCGGCCAGCCAGGAGCGCCACGCGCCCAGCGCCTGGTGCAGGTCGCCGGCGGGCAGCGGCAGGTCGGTCACCGGCACCTCGGTGACCGAGGCCAGGCAGGCGGCGAACCCGCGGGCCACCGCACTGGTCGACGGCGCGGTCGGCAGGTCGGTGTCGATCACGACGGCGGCCGGACGTCGAGGGCGGTGCTGAGATCGGCCCACAGGTCCTCGACGTGCTCGCAGCCCACGCTCAGGCGCAGCAGCCCGGCCGGGACGTGCTCCTGGCCCGGCAGCTTCGCGCGCCGCTCGATCGTGGACTCGACCCCGCCGAGGCTGGTGGCGTGCGAGATGACCCGCAGGGCTCCGCAGACCGCATCGGCGGTGGCGGCGTCGGGCAGCTCGAAGCCGAGCACCGTGCCGAACCCGCGCATCTGCCGGGCGGCGCGGGCGTGCTCGGGATCGTCGGGCAGGCCCGGGTACCGCACCCGGCCGACCGCAGGGTGCGCCGCCAGCCGGCGGGCGAGTTCGCCGGCCGTCTCCTGCTCCTGGCGCAGCCGCACGGCCAGGGTGCGGGCGCCGCGCAGGGCGAGGAACGCCTCCAGCGCGCCCGGGGTGGCGCCGGCGACCTCGCGGCGGCGGCTCAGCCGCGCCCGGTCCTCGGGGCGGCGGCACACCACCAGGCCGAGGAGCAGGTCGGAGTGGCCACCGATCGACTTGGTCGCGCTGTGCACGACGAGGTCCGCGCCCAGGTCGAGCGGGTTCTGCAGCAGCGGGGTGGCGAAGGTGCTGTCCACCGCCACCAGCGCGCCGGCCGCGGCGGCCGCCCGAGCGACCTCGGCGATGTCGACGACCTGCAGCAGCGGGTTGCTCGGGGTCTCCAGCCAGACCAGGTCCGCGTCGGCGACCGCCGCGATCAGCTCCCGGCCGTCGGTCATGTCCACGATCCGCGAGCGCCACCGGCTCCCGGCCGCCGCGCCATCGGCCAGCAGGCCCCGCAGCCCGGTGTAGCTGTCCCGGGGCACGACCACGCGGGCGCCCACCGGCAGCAGCTCCAGGACGGCGGCGATCGCGGCCATCCCCGAGGAGAAGGCCACCGCCGGGCCGCCCTCCAGGTCACCGATCAGCCTCTCCAGCGCCTCCCAGCCGGGGGTGCCGTCGTCGCGGGAGTACTCCCGCTCCGTCACCCCGCCCGGTGCGGCCCGGAAGTTCGACGCCGGCACGATCGGGACGTTCAGCGGCTGCCCCGGCTCGTGGCTGCCGCGGCCCAGGACCGCCAGCCGGGTCTCCACCCGCAGGTCGGCCGGCGGTTCACCCTGCACGGACCTCACCCCTCTCCGTCGTTGTGATGCACTATGTTGCACCATGGCAGGCAGCGTAGAGGGAGGTGTGCGGGATGACGCAAGCCGTCGTCGCGGTCAACGAGTTGATCGGTGAACGGGTCCGGCAGCACCGGACGGCCCGTGGCTGGACGCTGGACGAGCTCGCGGACCGCTCCCGGGTCAGCCGTCGGATGCTCATCACCATCGAGCACGGTGCGGGCAACCCGAGCATCGCCACGCTGCTGCGGATCAGCGACGCGCTCGCGGTGGGCCTGCCGGTGCTGGTCGACGTCCAGCGGCCGCGTGCGCTGACCGTCACCCCGGCCGGCGACGCACCGGTGCTGTGGCACGGACCGAGCGGCGGGCAGGCCCAGCTGGTCGCCGGCACCGAGCCGCCCGACGTCGTCGAGCTGTGGGACTGGGTCCTGCAGCCGGGGGAGGAGCACACCAGCGACCCGCACAGCGCCGGCACGCGGGAGCTGCTGCTCGTGCTGCAGGGGGAGGTCGACCTCCGCGTGGGGGACAGCACCGAGCGGCTGGCCGTGGGCGACTCCGCGGCCTTCGCCGGCGACGTCGCCCACGGCTACGCGACCCCGGCCGACGCGGCCACGCCCGCCCGGTTCGCCCTCACCGTGTTCCAGCCCCACGCCGGCGGAGGCCGCAGATGACCCACCCCCAGGACGCCGCCCCGCCCACCGACGCGGAGGAGTGGCTGGCCGCCGCCTCGGTCGACGCCGCCGTGTTCGCCCTCCGGCCGGACTACCGGGCGCTGCTGCTGACCGCCGACGGCCTGCGCGGCGGACCGAGCGACGAGACCAGCGAGCGCGTCCTCGCCGCCGCCGAGGGCACCGCCCGCCGGGTGCTGGACGGGCAGCAGCCCGAACAGCTGCCGCACCCGGCCGCCTGGCGCGAGGCATACCGGGCCTTCGGCGCCAAGCCGCAGCGCACCCGACCCAGCGTGGAGGCGCTGCTGCGGCGCCTCGAGCCGGACGGGCTGCCGCGCATCGACCGGATCACCAACGTCTACAACGCCGTCTCCATCGCCCACCTGCTGCCGCTGGGCGGGGAGGACCGCGCCGCCTACGCCGGGCCGCCCCGGCTCGTCCGGGCCGACGGGAGCGAGCCCTTCGACACCACCGCCGGCGGCGAGCCCGTCGTCGAGCACCCCGAGCCCGGCGAGGTCGTCTGGCGCGACCCGGCCGCCGTCACCTGCCGCCGCTGGAACTGGCGCCAGGGCGTCCGCACCCGCATCACCACCGACACCACCAGCGCGGTGTTCATCCTCGACGCCCTCGACCCGCTCGCCGACGCGGAGCTGCACGCCGCGGCCGACGCCCTCACCGACGGACTGCTCGCCCTCGACCCGGACGCCGTCGTCCACCGGCGGCTGATCGGCGCCGCCGACCGCACCATGGTGGTCTGACGTGCCCGTCCACCGCCGGCACGCCGCACACCACTCCCAGGAGCCGAGCCGATGACCCTCACCGCCGCCCAGCCCGGCAGCAGCACCGACCAGGTCCTGCGCGAGATCGAGCAGCGCGTGCTGTGGCTCGCCACCGCGATCGTCGACCACGCCAACCGGGTGCGCCCGAACCCCAGCGGGCTCAAGGTCGGGGGTCACCAGGCGTCCAGCGCCTCCATGGTGACGATCATGACGTCGCTGTGGCTGGAGCAGCTGCAGGCCGAGGACCGGGTGAGCGTCAAGCCGCACGCCTCGCCGGTGCTGCACGCGCTGGAGTACCTGCTCGGCCAGCTCGACGCCTCGCACCTGACGACCCTCCGGGAGTTCGGTGGCCTGCAGAGCTATCCCAGCCGGCTGAAGGACCCCGTCCCGGCGGACTACTCGACCGGCAGCGTCGGCATCGGTGCCACCGCGCCGATCTGGGGTGCCATCGCCCGCCGGTACGTCAACACCCAGCTCGGGGCCGGCGGTACGGGCCGGCAGTGGTCGCTGGTGGGGGACGCCGAACTGGACGAGGGCGCGGTCTGGGAGGCCGTGCTCGACCCGATGGTCGCCGAGCTCGGCGAGGTCGTCTGGGTCGTCGACCTCAACCGGCAGTCACTGGACCGCGTCGTCCCGACGATGGGCGCCACCCGGCTGCAGGGCATGTTCGCCGCGGCCGGCTGGCAGGTGCTCACCGTCAAGTACGGGCGGCTGCTCGAGGACCTGTTCGCGCGTCCCGGTGGGGGTGCCCTCCGCGCGCGGATCGACGAGATGTCCAACCCCGAGTACCAGCGCCTCCTCCGGCACGACCCGGCCGACCTGCGCCGGTTGCTGCCCGGCGACGGACCGGGAGCCGCGGACGTCGACGCGCTCGTCGCCGACGTACCGGACGCCGATCTGGCCGCCGCGGTGCGCAACCTCGGGGGCCACGACCTCGCCGCCCTGCGCAGCGCCTTCGCGCAGATCGACGACACCCGGCCCACCGTCGTCCTCGCCTACACCCTCAAGGGCTACGGGCTGGCCACCGAGGGGCACCCGCAGAACCACTCCGCGCTGCTGACCGAGCACCAGCTGCACGAGCTCGCCGCCCGCCTGGGTGTCGACCCCGCCGACCCGTGGGCCGGCTTCCCGGGTGACGGCGCTCCGGCGCGGCTGCTGGCCGACGCGGCTCGGCGGCTCCGGCGAGCGGCGTACGAGCCCCAGGCCGCGCCGCAGATCCCGGCCGACCTCGGTCGCACGCCGTCCGGGACGGCGACCACCCAGGCCGCGCTCGGCCGCACCCTGCTGGACCTGAACCGCGCCGCTCCCGAGGCAGGCCGCCGGGTGGTGACCGTCAGCCCCGACGTCAGCTCGTCGACCAACCTCGGCGGCTGGGTCAACAAGGTCGGCGTCTGGTCGCACGAGGACCGGCGCAACTGGTTCGCCGACGACGCCGAGACGATCCTGCACTGGCGGGAGCGGCCGACCGGCCAGCACATCGAGCTGGGCATCGCCGAGACGAACCTGGTCGGCGCGATCGGCGAGCTGGGGGCGACGTGGAGCCGGTGGGGGCAGCCGCTGCTGCCGATCGGCGTCCTCTACGACCCGTTCGTCGAGCGGGCGCTCGAGCCCTGGTCGTTCGGCATCTACGCCGGCGGTCAGTCGATCCTGGTGGGCACCCCGTCCGGGGTGACGCTGGCCGCCGAGGGCGGCGCGCACCAGTCGATCACCACGCCGTCCGTCGGGCTGGAGCAGCCCGGCTGCGTCACCTACGAGCCGGCGTTCGCCCTGGACACCGAGTGGTGCCTGCTCGCCTCGCTGGCCCGGCTCGGCCGGCCCGGCGGCTCCTCGGCCTACCTGCGGCTGTCCACCCGCCCGGTCGACCAGTCGCTGGCCGCGGTCCCCGCCGACCCGGCCGCCCGCGAGCGGCGGAGGCGGCACGTCGTGGCCGGTGCCTGGTCCCTGCGGCACGCCGTCTCCGACCCCGGCGTCACGCTGGTCGCGATGGGCGCCGTCGTCCCCGAGGTGCTGGCCGCCGCCGACCGGCTCGGCGACCTCGGGATCGCCGCGGACGTCGTGGTGGTCACCAGCCCCGGGCTGCTGTTCCGGGCGCTGCAGGCCCGCCGGGGGCTGGACGACGCCGCGACCTGGGTCCTCGACGCCGTCTTCCCGCCGGACCGGGCCCGGCCGATGGTCACCGTGCTCGACGGTCACCCGCACACCCTGGCGTTCCTCGCCGGTGTCCGCGGGGTGCCGGCTGCCCACCTGGGGGTCACGCAGTTCGGCCAGAGCGGCGACCTGGCCTCGGTGTACGCGCTGCACGGCCTGGACACCGACACGGTGATCGGTGCCGCGCTCGACCTCGTCGACTGACCGTCGCGTACCCGCCGCCGAACGCGCCGAGGGCCCTCTCAGGAGATCGAGAGGGCCCTCGGGTCGTGCGGTCGTTCAGTGCTGCAGCGGGTCACGCACCGCCGCAGCCGATGTTGATCCCGGTGACTCCCTCGCCCAGCAGGGCGACCCCGCAGGAGTTGCCGGAGAACACGATGCCCGGCCCGGGGACCGGGGTCGGGACCACGTTGCCGGCCGCATCGGTGAAGACCGTCCCCGGCGGGAAGCCGACCAGGATGTCCAGCGGTGCGAGGAACGGCTCAGCCGGCCCGGGACCGTCGACGTCCACCGACGTGATGTTGCCCTGGATCGTGTTGTTGACCACCGCGACGTCCGTGACCGGACCCGCCGCGTCGGGCTGGTCGGTGTTGAACAGCGGCAGGGTGAGCAGCAGCAGCCCGGCAGCCGGGAAGTCCAGCGTCTGCGCCGGCGGCGTCGGGCCGTTGTCGGTGATGGTGTTGCCCTTGATCAGCACCGAGTCCATGTTGACCACGGCGACGCCGGTCCCGGAGACCGCCAGCTGGCCCTCCACCTGACCGATGCCGGCCAGGCAGAACCGGTGGTTGTCGGTGACCGTGTTGCCCACGACCGCCCATGCGCCGGCCTCGATCGTGGACGGCGCGACCACCGGCACCTCGGTGTTGCCGTCGTCGAACAGGTTGAGGCCCACGCAGTTGTTGGTCACCGTGTTGCGGACCAACGTGCCGGTCCGCGACTCGCGGATGAAGATCCCCAGGTTCCACCCGTCGGACGTGTTGTCCGCGACGTAGGCCCTGGCGTCAGCCGAGTCCGAGACGGAGATGCCGGCGGTCCCGCTGCTGCCGCTGGTCCCCTCCTGCTGGATGCCGCGGTCGAGGCCCTGCTCCACGTTGTGGGTGATCCGGCTGCCGGTCGAGTTGCTGACCAGGATCCCGTACCGGTCGTGCGCGACCCCCTTCGTGTGGGAGACCTCGACGTCGTTGCCCGTCTCGACGACGATGCCGTTGGCCGGGTGGTTCACCGTCTGCAGCCCGGTCACGCTGACCGGGCTGTCCGGGTTGAAGAAGAAGAGCGCCGAGACGTCATCGGACAGGCTCTGCTGGAGCTCCGCCCCTGTGCCGGTGGTCGTGCTCTCCGGGTCGTGCCGTGCCCACTCCAACCAGCAGGCGTTGCCTGCCTCCGGGGCCGCCTGCTGGTCCTCGACGACCGTCCAGTCGGGCCAGGTGATCCGGGTCTCGTCGCTCCCCGCGCCGGTGATGGTCAGGCCCTTGCCCTCGATGCAGACGGCCTGGTTCTCGTAGGTGCCGGCGAGCAGCTGGATGGTGTCGCCGCTGCTGGCCTGGTCGACGGCGTCCTGGATCGACTGACCGGGTTCGACGACCCAGGTGTCGTGCTCGCCGGCAGACGCAACACCCGCGGGCACGGCCGCGAACATCAGGGCGAGCGCGCTGACGAGCGAGAGCTTGCGTGCCAGTGCGGCACGCGGCTTCCGCCTCTCGGAATGGTGCATGGTCATTCCCTTCTCCGGTGCGGGACACGCCTGCGGAGCGCGACGTGGACGTTGGGAGGTGGGTGAGTTCCGGCTGTGAGCCACCTGGCAACGCCGGGGACCACCATCGCGGCCTCGATCCAGTGGCGTGAACGGCCCGCGGGTCGGGAATTGGTGCCCACCGCAGGTCGGGGGGGCGACCTCAGGAGGGGGTGCACCCCCCTCGCGTCGCGTGACCCGGCCGCACCCTCAGGTGGACGCGTCGGGCGGAGACGCCCCCGTCGTCGTGCGCTGGTCAGGCGCTGCGGCCGCGCCTCCGGGCCGCCACGTACCCCTCGGGCATGCCCGGCCCCGGCCGGGCCTGCACGTCGTCCGGGTCGTGGGCTCCGCACCGCGTGCAGAGGCTGTGCGACTCGACGGCACCCCCGCACTCGGCATGCGTGTAGAGGACGGGCGGCTCGCCCGCGCCGGCCCACCGGTCACCCCACTGCGTGAGCGCGACGATGGAGGCCGACAGGTCGCGGCCCATCGGCGTCAGGACGTAGTCGAACTGCTCGGGCTGCTCGGCGTACCGCCGTCGCTCCATCAGCCCCGCGCCGACGAAGGCGTCCAGTCGCGCCGTCAGCACGTTGGGCGCGATGCCCAGCCCCCGCTGGAAGTCGCTGAACCTGGTCACGCCGGCGAACAGCGCGTCCCGGACGATCAGCAGGCTCCAGCGCTCACCCACCACCTCCAGGGCGCGGGCCATCGAGCACACCTCGCGGTCGTACGTCCTCCCGAGCATGCGGCCAGAGTACTTGCTTCACGCTAGCGTCAGCACTACCGTGACTTGCATCACGAAAGTACGGATGTCGAGCCGGTGGAGGAGCCGGACGGCACGGACCGAGAGGTGCACCCAGCATGGACACCAGCCTCAGCTACACCTTCGCCGTCGAGCAGACCCCGGAGCAGGCCTTCGCCGCGATCACCGACGTCCGCGCCTGGTGGTCCGGGACGATCACCGGCCCGACCGACGTGCTCGGCGCCGTCTTCAGCTACACCGTCCCGGACATCCACTGGTCGGAGTTCCGGATCACCGAGCTCGTGCCCGGCCGGCGGGTGGCCTGGCTGGTGACCGACAGCTGGCTGAGCTTCCCGGCGGACAAAGAGGAGTGGACCGGGACGACGGTCGTGTTCGACATCGCCGACCGCGACGGGCTGACCGAGGTCCGGTTCACGCACGAGGGGCTGTTCCCGCAGCACGAGTGCTACGACGTCTGCTCCCGCGCCTGGGGCGAGTACGTCACCGGCAGCCTCCGCGACCTCATCGTCGCCGGCGCCGGCCGGCCCAACTCCTTCGAGGGCCCGGAGGCGCTGGCGGCGGCCCGGACGGGCGCCGCCTTCGGCTGACCCGGCGTCCGGAGGGGCCCTCGTCGACCCGGGCGGGCAGCGGTGCCGGCCGCCCGGGTCGACCGCGACCGGGCTCAGCCGGGGGTGCCGACCGGCGGCGGGGAGACCGGCGCTCCGCCGGGCGCCGGCGGCACGGGCTCGGCGGGCACGTCCCCCGGGTCGTCGCCGCCCAGGTCGAGCCGGAACGGCGGGTAGCGGTCGGTCATCAGCCCCACGTAGCCGGCGACCCGGAGCGCCCACCGGTCCATGCCCATCACGAAGTCGTACAGCGGACGGGGGTAGCGGCCAGTGAACAGCAGCACGATGGCGGCGATGAACACCAGCAGCCCGACCAGGCCGCCGCCCGCCATCCAGCTGTCACCCCACCCGTCGCCGCCAGTGGTGCCCAGCCACCACCCGCCGCCGATGAAGACGGCGAGGACGAGGTAGTGCGGGATGGCCAGCAGCCACCACTTGACCAGCACCAGTCCCCGGGACAGCCGCTCGGGGTAGGGGACGTACAGGTGCGCCGGGTAGTCGGGCACCTCGGCGAGGGTGAACGGCGGGTAGCGGTCGGTGCCCAGCGCTCCGTAGCCGTAGTAGTGCACGCGCCAGGTCCAGCGCAGCACGCCGACGTTGAAGTCGAACAGGTCCCGGGGGTAGCGGCCGGTCACCAGGATCGCGAAGAAGGCGACCACGCTCAGCACGAAGAACCCGAGCCACAGGAAGAACAGCACGATGGCGTGCGGGATGAGCAGCAGCCACTTGACCAGCCACAACCACCGCGAGGTCGCGGGGTCCAGCACGGCGTCCACACGGACGGGGTAGGGGGTTCGGTTCTCGGTCACTCCGGCCTCCCTGAGGCGGAGGTCCGCACCGGGCGGACGGAGAGCAGGAGCACCCCGCGCGGCGTCCCCGTCCAGCGCGCCGGGGCCCCGCACCAGGACGACGTCCTCGACGCCTGACGACGCTCGTCCCGCAGTCGATGGTCGTCAAGGGGGCCGTGCGCCGCGTGACCACAGTGGCAGCAGACACCGGACCGCCCGCCTGCCCGGCTCGGGAGGCGGCGTCCCCTAGCCTCCCTCGCGTGCGACAGCTGCTCCGGTTCGGCTGGCTCGAGGCGCAGTGCTGCCTGTTCGCCGTCCTGTTCTTCCTCGGCCTGGCGCTTGTCCGGGTGCTGTCGATCCCGGTCGACCCGGCCGACGCCCTGCTGGGCTGGTGCCTGGCCGTGACCCTGGTGCTGTGGCTGGTCGGCTGGGAGACCGGCCGCGAGGTCGCCGTCATCGCCGGCTTCCACCTGGTCGGCCTGGCCCTGGAGCTGTTCAAGGTCCGGCAGGGCTCGTGGTCCTACCCCGACACCGGGCACGTCGCGATCGGCGGTGTCCCGCTCTACAGCGGGTTCATGTACGCCGCGGTCGGCAGTTACGTCTGCCAGGCGTGGCGCCGGTTCGACCTCCGGATCACCGGCTACCGGCCGCGCGCGACAGCCGGGGTGGCCGGCCTGGTCTACCTGAACTTCTTCACCTCGCACGTCACCTGGGACGCCCGGCTGCCGCTCGCCGTCGCGCTGCTGGTCGTCACCCGGCGCACCTGGGTGCGCTTCACCGTCGGCCGCCGCCGCTACGCGATGCCGCTGGCGCTGTCCTTCGTCCTGATCGGCTTCTTCCTCTGGGTGGCCGAGAACGGCGCCACCTGGCTGCGCGCCTGGCAGTACCCCTCCCAGGAGTCGGTGTGGACGCTGGTGCACGCCGCGAAGCTCGGCTCGTGGTCGCTGCTCGTCGTCGTCAGCATCGTGCTGGTCGCCGCGGTGAAGTCCCGCGAGGGCCGGCTCTACGGCAGCGCCGGCGACCTCACCGTCCGGGGGGCGTACGACGCGCCACCGCGGCTGCCGGCGCAGCAGGAGCGGGAGCCGGTGTGCTGAGCGACGGTGCCTGCGTGGCGCAGAACGGGTGGCCCACCGGGTCGGCGTAGACCCGGAACAGGTCCTCGGGGTGCCCCTCCTCCGCCGGGGACCCGGTGAGCGGCCGGGCACCGCAGGCCAGCAGGTGCTCGTGGCCGGCTGCGAGGTCGGGCACGGCGAGGTCCAGGTGCACCCGGGCTCCGGTCGGCCAGGGCGGCACGGCCGCGGAGGAGCGCTGGAAGGCCAGCCGCGTGCCGCCCCCCGGCGGGAGGAGCACCAGCCACTCGTCGCCGTCCGGGTCGTCGCGCTCGTGCCCCGGTGCGTAGGTCCAGCCCAGCGCCCGGCGGTAGAACTCGGCCAGCGCCCGTGGCTCCGGGGAGTCCAGGGTGAGCTCGAACAGCGCCAGGGGTCCCATGGCCGGCGACCGTAGCGCCGGCCGCCTGACCGGGGCACCGGACCGTTGCATGACGGGAGCACCTCGCGGGGTAGGGGCCCCCGGCCCGCGGACGACGGCGGTCGCGCCTGGACCGCTGCGCGCGCCGGGCGGCTCCTGGTCCTCGGCGGTCGGGTGAGCAGCGCCCGGGCGGACGTCGTCCAGGAGGTCACCGTGGGGCATGCGCGGCGCTGGTCGTGGGTGGGGGTCCTCGTCGTCGGCGGGGTGTTGTTCGAGGTCATCCGCCGTGCACACCGCCTGGGACCTGGCCGGCGGCACCGCCACCTACGTCGTCCTGGCCGTGATCAGCCTGGCGCTGCTGGCCGTCACCAGCCACCGGCTGGCCGCCCCGCACCGCCGCGTCCACCCCGGTACACGTCTGACCGGGGCGCCGGCGCGGGTCAGCCGGTGAGCTCGTCCGGAACGGTGATGACGTCGACCATCGCGCCGCGGCGGACGACGGTCACCGGCAGCGGCCGGCCGATGGCCTCGGCGAAGAGCAGCCGCTGCAGGCTCTGCGCCGCGGCCACCGGCTCCCGGCCGGCCTCCAGCACGAGGTCGCCGGCCTTGAGCCCGGCCCGGTCGGCCGGGGAGCCGGCGATGACGTCGAGCACCTGCAGCCCGCGCCGCTGACCGGTCCGCGCGGCGAGCTCGGCCGGCAGCGGCACCGGGCTGCTGACCAGGCCCAGGTAGGCCCGCCGGACCCGACCGTCGCGCAGCAGCGTCTCCACGATCCGCCGGCTGGTGTCGTTGACCGGCACGGCGAGACCGAGCCCCCAGCCGGCCACCGCGGTGTTGATCCCGACGACCCGTCCCCGCGCGTCGGCCAGCGCGCCGCCGGAGTTGCCCGGGTTCAGCGCGGCGTCGGTCTGGATCACGTCCTCGACCACCCGCGCCGCGCGCCCGTCGCGGGTCGGCAGCGAGCGGCCCAGCGCGCTCACCACCCCGGCGGTGACCGAGCCGGCCAGCCCGAACGGGTTGCCCACCGCCACCACCAGCTGACCGACCTGCAGCGTCCCGGCGTCGCCGAGCACCGCCGGCGGCGGCGTGACGCCGCGGGCGCGGACCACCGCCAGGTCCGACAGCGGGTCGGCACCCACGACGTCGACCGGCGCCACCGAGCCGTCGCTGAACACCGCCCGCCCGCCGGTGGAGCGCGCGACGACGTGGGCGTTGGTCAGCAGCAGCCCGTCGTCGCTGACGACGACCCCCGAGCCGGCGCCGCCCCGGCCGCCGGGCCCGCTCACCTCCAGCGCGGCGACGTGCGGCGCCATCTCCGCGGCCACCGTGGTCACCACCCGCGAGTAGGCGTCCAGCGCCGGCTCGGTGTCCCGCTCGTCCGACAGGCTCATCTCCGCCCCCTGATCACTTACGTGTAATCAGTAGACGCCCGTCGGGGCCGCCGTGGGGGCCCGCCGGTCACGCCGGGAGCGAACAACCGGTCAGCCCATCGTCTTCTGGCCGTCGATCGACTCGCGCAGGATGTCCGCGTGACCGGCGTGCTGGGCGGTCTCGGCGATCACGTGCAGGAACACCCGGCGGGCCGAGCGGGTGGCGCCCGGGGTGAACCACGGCGCCTCCGGCAGCGGGTGGGCGGCGTCCAGGTCGGGGAGCGAGCGCACCAGCTCGTCGGTCCTGGCGGCCACCTCGGCGTACTCCTGCAGCAGCCCGGCCAGGGTCTCGGTCGGCAGCATCGTGAACTCGGCGGCCCAGTCGGCCGCGGTCGACTCGTCGAAGACGGGGAAGGACGCGGGGCCGGAGACGGCGAACTCCGCCCACATCCGCTCGGTGGCGGTGACGTGCTTGACCAGCCCGCCGAGGGTCAGCTCGCTGGCGGTCGGGCGGAGCCGGGCCTGCTCCTCGCTCAGCCCCCGCACGGTGTGGGCCAGGAACCAGCGGTGGCTGGTCAGCGCGTCGAGCAGGTCGGCCCGCTCGCCGGTGGTCGTGGTGGTCGCCTCGGTGGTGGTCATCGGTCTGCCTCTCGTCGGTCCTGATCTGGTGCGGACGACGCTAGAGGCGATCGGTGCCAGATCCCGGCCGCGATCGGTGAGACTCTGCAGGCATGGCCGACCCGACCGCCCGCGCCCTCCGGCTGCTCTCGCTGATGCAGGGCCGCCGGGACTGGGCCGGCGCGGACCTCGCCGCCCGGCTGGGCGTCTCGCTCCGCACCCTGCGCCGCGACGTGGAGCGGCTGCGCGAGCTCGGCTACCCGGTGCAGGCCCGGCCCGGCGTCGAGGGCGGCTACCGGCTGGCCGCCGGGGCTGCGCTGCCGCCGCTGGTCCTGGACGACGACGAGGCCGTGGCGCTCACCGTCGGTCTGCAGGCCGCCGCGGCCGGGGTGGTCGCCGGGATGGCCGAGCCCTCGGTGCGGGCGCTCACCAAGGTCGTGCCGGTGCTGCCGGCCCGGCTGCGCCGCCGGGTGGACGCGCTGCGGGCCGTCACGGTGCCGGCGCCGCCGTGGTCCGACGGCGGGCCGGAGGTCGACCCGCAGGCGCTCGTCGAGGTGGCCCAGGCCTGTCGGGAGACCCGGCGGCTGGAGTTCGGCTACACCCGGGCGTCGGGGGAGACCGGTGCGCGGCTGGTCGAACCGCACCGCCTGGTGCCGCTCGGCCGGCGCTGGTACCTGGTCGCCTACGACCCCGCGCGGGGGGACTGGCGCAGCTTCCGGCTCGACCGGATGTCCGGCGTGCGCGGCACCGGGGCCCGGTTCGCACCCCGGACGCTGCCCGCGGAGGACGCCGCTGCCTTCGTCCGGGCCGGCCTGGACCAGTACCGGGTGAGCCGCACGGTCGAGGCGGTGGTCCAGGCGCCGGCGGCGGTGGTCCGGGACCGGGTGGGTCGCTGGGCGCAGGTCGCCGAGGACGGCCCGGACCGCTGCCGGCTGCGGATGGAGACCGACTCGCTGGACTGGCCGGTGCTGGTGCTCGGCGCGGTGCGCGCGGAGTTCACCGTGGTCGGCCCGGACGAGCTGCGCGAGCGGCTGGGGGAGTGGTCGCAGCGCTTCGCCCGCGCCCTCGCCGGCGACCGGGCCGCCGCGGGCTTCCGGCACGACCCGGTGGGGTAGCGGCCGGTCATGACCGTGAGCCAGCCACCCCGCACCGCCGTCGTCACCGGGTCCGAGTCCGGCATCGGCCGGGCCACCGCCGTCGCCCTCGCCGAGGCGGGGTGCGACGTGGGTGTCACCTGGTACCAGGACGAGGCGGCCGGGCAGGCGACCGCCGACGAGGTGCGCCGCACCGGCCGCCGTGCCGAGGTGCGGCACCTCGACCTCACCCGGCTCCCCGACGCGGCGGACGTCGTCGACGAGCTGGCCGAGGCGCTGGGCGGCATCGACGTCCTGGTCAACTGCGCCGGCACCGGGCACAGCACCGCCCTGCTCGACACCGGCTACGACACCTGGCGCACCGTGCTGGCCACCGACCTCGACGGCGCCTTCCTGTGCCTGCAGCGCGCAGCCCGGCGGATGGTCGCCGCCGGGCGTGGCGGACGGATCGTCAACATCACCAGCGTGCACGAGCACCAGCCCCGGGTGGGTGCAGCGGCCTACTGCGCGGCCAAGGGCGGGCTCGGGCTGCTCACCCGGGTGGCCGCCCTGGAGCTGGCCGAGCACGGCATCACGGTCAACGCCGTCGCCCCCGGCGAGATCGCCACCCCGATGACCGGGCAGGAGGACGAGGACCCGACGGCACCGGGCAAGCACCGGCCGGGCGTCCCTGTCGGCCGCCCGGGCGACGCCCGGGAGATCGCCGCGGTGGTCGCCTTCCTCGCCTCGCCGGCGGCGGCCTACGTCACCGGCGCCTCCTGGCCGGTCGACGGCGGCATGCTGCAGATGGGCCCGATGGCCGGCTCGCACATGACCTCGGACGACTGGCGCCGCCCCTGACCGTCGGCGGAGAGGAGCAGCGGTGGACGACGACGCGCTGGACGGCATCGCCGAGGAGCTCTACGGCGTCCCGCCCGAGGAGTTCGTCGCGGCCCGGAACGCCGCCCGCGACCGGGTGAAGGGCGGGGACAAGGCGCTGGCCACCGCGGTCGGCGCGCTGCCCAAGCCGACGACCGCGGCCTGGGTCTGCAACCTGCTCGTCCGCCGCCGACCCGAGGAGGTCAGCCAGCTGCGTGAGGTCGGCGAGATGCTCCGCCAGGCCCAGCAGTCGCTGTCCGGGCCCGAGCTCCGCCAGCTCGGCCAGCAGCGCAACCAGGTGGTGGCCGCGCTGGCCCGGCAGGCCCGCGGGCTCGCGCACGCGGAGGGCCACGACGTCAGCAGCGCCGTCGCCGAGCAGGTGGAGAGCACCCTGCGGGCCGCCGTCGTCGACCCCGACGCCGGGGAGGCGCTGGCCGCCGGCCGGCTCACCACCGCGCTGACCTACAGCGGCCTGGGGCCGGTCGACCTCAGCGGCGCCCTCGCGACGCCGGTGCGCTCGGGGCCGGCACCGCGACGGGAGGCGGAGGCGGCACCGACGGAGGACGGCGCGGACCGGCGCCGCCGCGAGGCCGAGGAGCGCCGGCAGCGGGAGCTGGAGCAGGCCCGCCGGGACGCCGAGGAGGCTGCTGGGGTGGCCCGGGACGCCGCGGCGACGGCCGAGGCGGCCGAGCAGGAGCTCGCCGACGCGCAGCAGCGGCGCGAGGACCTGCGCCGGCGGGCCGACCAGCTGGAGAAGGAGCTGCGCCGCGCCGAGCGGGACGCCGCCGAGGCGGGAACCCGGGCGCAGCAGACCGAGCGCCGCCGGGACGCCGCCGTCCGCCGGTCGGAGACGGCCGCGGCGATCCGGGACCGGTCGGCGGCCCGGGTGGCGGAGCTGGAGGCACGGGGGCGCTGACGCCGGTGCTCCGGGGTGACGCCGGGACCTGCCGACCTCGCCACCTGGACGCGGGAAGGCCCCGCACCCGCAGCTGCGGGGCTGGGCCTTCGCCGTCCTGCGGAGGTGTCAGGCGGACTCGCGCCCGGTGACGTCGACGGGCACCCGGCCGTCCTTCTGGCCGCCGGTCTTGGAGACCTCGAAGGACGAGCCGAGCTCCTCCAGGGCCAGCCGGCCGTAGACCTGCTGCTGGGTGGCCGTGCGCTGCCCGCGGCCACGGCCGAGGAAGCTGACCGCCCAGCCGAGCGCGGTGGTGAAGCGGCTCTTGAAGCCGACCACGTAGAAGATGTGCACGATCAGCCACATCACCCAGGCGATGAAGCCGGTGAACTTGAGCTTGCCCAGGTCGGCGACCGCGGCGAACCGCGCGACCGTCGCCATGCTGCCCTTGTCGTGGTACCGGAACTCCGGCGTCGTCGGGCGGCCGGCGATGCGGGCCTTGATGGCGTCCGCGGCGAAGCGCCCGCCCTGGATGGCGACCTGGGCGACGCCGGGGAGCCGGTTCAGCGAGATCATGTCGCCGACGACGTGCACCTCCGGGTGCCCGGGGAGGGTGAGGTCGGGCTGGACGGAGACCCGGCCGGCCCGGTCGACGGCCGCGCCGGACTGCTCGCCGAGCAGCTTGCCCAGCGCGCTGGCCTGGACGCCGGCGGCCCAGATCTTGGTCGCGGAGTGGATGCGGCGCTCGTGCCCGTCGCCGTCCTTGACCACGATGCCGTCGGCGTCGACGTTGGTGACCATCGCGCCGAGCTGCACCTCGACGCCGATCTCGTTCAGCCGCTTGTGCGCGTTCTGACCGAGGGAATCGGCGAACGGCGGCAGCACCTTCGGCGCGGCGTCCAGCAGGATCACCCGGGCGCTGGTCGGGTCGATGTTGCGGAAGTCGCGGCGCAGCGTGCGGCGGGCCAGCTCGGCGATCTGCCCGGCCATCTCCACCCCGGTCGGGCCGGCGCCGACCACGACGAAGGTCAGCAGCCGGTCGATCTCGGCCGGGTCGGTGGCCAGCTCGGCGAGCTCGAAGGCGCCGAAGATCCGGCCGCGCAGCTCGAGGGCGTCGTCGATGCTCTTCATGCCGGGGGCGTACTCGGCGAACTGGTCGTTGCCGAAGTAGGACTGCCCGGCACCGGCGGCGACGATCAGCTCGTCGTACTCGTGCACCGTGGTGCGGCCGAGCACGACGGAGGTGACGGTGCGCGCGGCGAGGTCGATGTCGGTGACCTCACCGAGGACGACGCGCGCGTTGTGCTGCCGGGAGAGGATCTCCCGGGTGGCCGGGGCGATCTCGCCCTCGGAGAGGATGCCGGTCGCCACCTGGTAGAGCAGCGGCTGGAAGAGGTGGTGGGTGGTCTTCCCGATGAGCGTGACGTCGACAGGGGCCTTCTTGAGCCGCTGGGCGGCGAAGAGACCGCCGAACCCCGACCCGACGATGACGACCCTCGGTCGCTGTCCGGTGGGCTGGGTCGCGGTGGTCACGGTGCCTCCTGATATGTCGTCATGATGACTCATCATCCCACCGCGCTGTGGGCTGTTCCGCTCCACCTCCGCCTGGTGGCGTGGTGAGCTCCACCCAGGACAGCGTCGCCGAGGCGGCAGCTGTTCCCAGGATCGTGGTCGTGCCAGGGCTGGGCCTGGACGGGCGCTCCTCCGCCCGACTGCGACGGCGCAGTGGCGGGACGGTGGCCATTCTGCCCGGTATGGGGCTGCGCCGCTGCGTCGGCACGCTCCCCGAGTTGGCCGACGAGCTCCGGGCGGGGCTCGGCAGCGGGCCGGTGGTGCTGGTCGGGCACTCGCAGAGCTGCCAGGTGGTGGTCGCCGTCGCCGAGCAGGAACCGCGGGTGGCGGGCCTGCTGCTGCTCGGGCCGACCACCGACCCGCGGCTGCGCCGGCCGGCCGTGCTGGTGGCCCGCTGGGTGCGCACCGCGCTGCGCGAGCCGTGGTGGCAGCTGCCGCTGGTGCTCACCCAGTGGCTGCACACCGGGCCGGTGGCGATGGCCGCGCTGTGGCGGCGGCTCTCCGGCGACCGGGTCGACGAGCGGCTGCGCCGGGTCGCCGTCCCGGTCGTCGTCGTCCGCGGGGAACGGGACCTGCTGTGCCCGCACGACTGGGCCGCCGCCCTCGCGCGTGGTGCGCCCCGGGGCCGGCTCGTCGAGCTCCCCGGGGCGGCGCACATGACCCCGCAGACCCACCCCGCGGCCGTCGCCGCCCTGCTCGTGGACCTCGCGGGGGGAGCTCCCACGTAGGCGGTGCGCTCCCGGGTCCGCTGCTACGCGGCGACCGCCTCGCGGTCGGCGGCGGCCGCGGCGGCCTTCCGGGCGGCCTTCCGGATGGCCCGCTTGCTCGCCTTCTCGGCCTCCCGGGCCCGGGCCTGCCTGGCCTTCGCCTTGGCCATCTTCCGCTCGGCCTTGCGCTCGGTGGCCGTGGCGGCCGCGGCCGCGCGGCTGCCGCGGTCGAGCAGGCCCTGGGTGATCAGACCGATGCCGATGCCGAACATCCAGACGTCCTTGGCGATCGGCAGCCCGTCCTGCGTCGGGGCGATGCTCCTGCCGGGCTTCGTCATCCCCGGGGTGCGCAGGTAGAGGCCGAGCAGCCCGCCGGAGAACCCGGTGAGCGCGGCACCGGCGACCGCGGTGGGCACGAACGGGGTCAGCAGCAGGGTGCCGATGCTGATCTCGGCGGTGGACAGCGCCTTGGCGAAGGTGGCCGGCGGGATGTTCTTCAGGAACGGGTAGGTGCCGGACGCGAAGCCGTGCAGGCCGGCGGCGGTGCCCTCGTCGGCACCGCGCTTGCCGAGGCCGGAGTTGAGGATGAACGCACCGGTGGCGAGGCGCGGCGCGATCTCGGCGGGGGTGATGGGCAGGCGCATGGGAGACCTCACTGGCGACGGGGATGCTGCAGTGCTCAACCTCATCCTGGTCGCTGGCAGGCCCGTTGGCGACCCCGGGTCCGGGGACGAGAACGGGCTGGTGGTGGTCATCCGACGGGGATGACCACCACCAGCCCGAGGTGATCAGCGGGAGGTCAGCGGCCGGAGCGGCCGCGACCCCGGCCGGCGCCGCTGGGCGCCTGACCGGCGCGCGCGGCGAGCTCGGCGCGGGTGCGCGCCGGGCCGGCCGACCGGGTCTGGCCGCCCCGTCCACCACCGGCGGACGACGACGTCGAGCCCGACGACGTGCCGCCGCCGGACCGGCGACGACGGCCGCCGTTGGCGCCACCGCCGCTGCCCTGCGGCTGCGGTGCGGCCACCGGGGCGGGCTCGACGAACGGTGCCGCCGGGCCGGTGAGCGCGGTGATCTCCCGGGCGCCCGGCTTGATCGCCGAGACCTGTGGGCTGATCCCGGCCTGGCGGGCCAGCGTGCGCACCTCGGCGGCCTGGTCAGGCGTCGCGATGGTGACCACGGTGCCGCCGGCGCCGGCGCGGGCGGTCCGGCCCGAGCGGTGCAGGTAGGCCTTGTGCTCGGCCGGCGGGTCGACGTGCACCACGATCGCCACGTCGTCGACGTGGATGCCGCGGGCGGCGATGTCGGTCGCGCAGAGCACCCGGGTCTCGCCGCTGCTGAACGCCTCGAGGTTGCGCTCGCGGGCGTTCTGGCTCAGGTTGCCGTGCAGGTCGACGGCCGGCACGCCCGCGGCGGTCAGCTGCTTGGCCAGCTTCTTCGCCTGGTGCTTGGTCCGGGTGAACAGCACGCTGCGGCCCAGGCCGGAGGCGAGCTCCTTGACGATCTGCGACTTGTCCAGCGGGTCGACCCGGAACACGTGGTGGGTCATCGTCGACACCGGGGCGACGGCCGGGTCGACCGAGTGCGTGGTCGGCCGGTCCAGGTAGCGCTTGACCAGCACGTCGACGCCGTTGTCCAGCGTGGCGGAGAACAGCAGCCGCTGACCGACCGTCGGGGTGCGGTCCAGCAGCCGCTTCACGCCGGGCAGGAAGCCCAGGTCGGCCATGTGGTCGGCCTCGTCGAGGATGGTGATCTCGACGGCGCCGAGGTCGGCGTGGCCCTGACCGATGAGGTCCTCGAGCCGGCCGGGGCAGGCGATGAGCACGTCGACGCCGGCGGCCAGCGCTTGCACCT
Organism: Geodermatophilaceae bacterium URHA0031; assembly: GCA_000620205.1. Lineage (GTDB taxonomy): Bacteria > Actinomycetota > Actinomycetes > Mycobacteriales > Geodermatophilaceae > Modestobacter. Next base: position 162,886 of record JHVP01000009.1, read on the forward strand.
GCGGGTTCTGGCCCACGCCGCCGAAGACGACGGTCGAGCGCATGCCCAGGGCGCGGGCCAGCGGGTCGACGACCGCGTTGACCTGGTTGGCCAGCTCACGGGTCGGCACCAGGATCAGCGAGCGCGGGCGCTTGGGCTGCCGTTTGCTCGTGGAGGCGGCGAGCCGGGCGACGAGCGGGAGGGAGAAGGCCAGGGTCTTGCCCGAGCCGGTGCGGCCGCGGCCGAGCACGTCGCGACCGGCCAGCGTGTCGGGCAGCGTGGCGACCTGGATCGGGAACGGCGCGGCGATGCCGCTGGCGGTGAGCACCTCGACCAGCGGAGCCGGGACGCCGAGTGCGGCGAAGGTCGTGTCGGTGGCCACGACGGTGGCCTCGTCGCCGACCGGGACCACCGGAGCGACCGGCACGGTCTCCTCGGCGCGGGGAGCGGACTGCTGGCCCTCGGGGCGGGGCCCGGTGCCGCGGCCGCGGCCACCGCGGCGACGACGGCCCGCGCCCTCGCCGTCACCGGCGGGCGCTGGGGCGGCGGGCGAGCTGCGGAAGGCGGGGGAGGCGGCGGTCGCGCTGGGCGCGGCGGCTGGGCGGGTGGCGCGACGGCGCGGGCGGTCAGCGCCGTCGTTGTGGGCAGGGGAGTACTGGCTCGACGTCATACGTCTTTCCTCAACAGTCCGGTGGCCACCGTTCATCCACCGGGCGCGGGGCACCCGTCAGGGGCCGCGTCGCACTTCCGGGTCGGACGTCGGGTCGCCGGCGCGCCTCGGTGGCGCAGCCTCGCGCCGACGTCGAGTCCACCCGCTCTCGGAGTGAGCAGGGGGCGGCGCCGGTGATCCCCACTCTGCCAGACCCGGTCGCGCGGCGCGGGGAGGTCGAGGAGGCACTCGTCACATCGGGGTGGCCACCGTGCCGGTCGGCGCGGACCCGCGGAAGGTGCGCCGGTAGGTCAGCGGGGCCACCCCGATGGCGGCGTGCAGGTGCTGGCGGAGCGACGCGGTGGTGCCGAACCCCGCCTCGTCGGCGACCCGCTCGACCGGGGTGTCGGTCGACTCCAGCAGGTGCCGGGCCAGCGCCACCCGCTGCTGGGTCAGCCACCGCTGCGGGCTCAGCCCGGTCTCCTGGCGGAACCGGCGGGTGAACGTGCGCACGCTCATCCGGGCGTGACCGGCCAGCTCGGCGAGGGTCAGCGGCTCGCCCAGCCGGGCCACCGCCCAGGCCCGGGTGGGCGCCGTCCCGGTCCCGTCGGGGTCGGGCAGCGGCCGCTCGATGAACTGCGACTGGCCGCCGTCCCGCCACGGCGAGGCAACCCGCCGTCGGGCGACGCTGTTGGCCACCTCGCTGCCGTGGTCGCGGCGCACCACGTGCAGCAGCAGGTCGATTCCGGCGGCGTTGCCGGCCGAGGTCAGCACGTCGCCGTCGTCGACGAAGAGCACGTCGGGGTCGAGGCGGACCTGCGGGAAGAACCCGGAGAACGCGGCGGCGTGCATCCAGTGCGTGGTGGCCGGGCGGCCGTCGAGCAGACCGGCGGCCGCGAGCACGAACGCGCCCGTGCAGATCGAGACGATCCGCGCGTGCGACGCCGCCCGGGTCAGCGCCTCGGTCAGGACTTGGGAGAGCACGCCGTCGGCCTGCGGCCCGCCGTAGACGCCCGGGACGAGGACGGTGTCCGCCGTCTCCAGCAGCCGGAGGTCGTGGTCGGGCAGCACCGCGTAGCCGGCGCTGGTGCGCACCGGACCGCCGTCGACGGTGGCGACCCGGACCCGGTACAGCGGGCGGCCCCCGGCGTCGAGGGCGCCGCCGAGGAAGGCGTGCGGCAGGCCGAGCTCGAAGGCGACGGTGGTGTCCATGGCCAGCACGGCGACCTCGTGGACCGGCATGGCCGGATCCTTGCACAGGCTGGCCGTCGGGCCACTGGTCCGCGCGTCCGGCGGACCGGCAGGATCTGCCCGTGACCACCGCCGTGCCGACCCGCACCTCCCGGATCCACCCCGCGTGGTGGGTCGCCGCGGTGACCTTCCTGGCGCTGATCGGCGCGGCCGCGTTCCGCGCGGTGCCCGGCGTGCTGATCGACCCGCTGCACGAGGAGTTCGGCTGGTCGCTGTCGACCATCTCGCTGGCCATCGCGATCAACCTCGCGCTCTACGGGCTCACCGCGCCGTTCGCCGCCGCTCTGATGGAGCGCTTCGGCATCCGCCGGGTCGTCGTCGCCGCGCTCCTGGTGGTGGCGCTCGGCAGCGGGCTGACCGTGTTCATGACCGCCAGCTGGCAGCTCGTCCTCTGCTGGGGGGTGCTGGTCGGGCTGGGCACCGGGTCGATGGCGATGTCGCTGGTCGCGACCGTGACCAGCCGGTGGTTCGTGGCCCGCCGCGGGCTGGTCTCCGGCGTGCTGACCGCGGCCGGGGCGACCGGGCAGCTGATCTTCCTGCCCTTCGTGGCAGCCGTCTCCACCCGCTGGGGCTGGCGGCCCGCGGCGCTCGGCACCGCGGCCGCCGCGCTCGCGGTGGTGCCCTTCGTCGCCTGGCTGCTGCGTGACCGCCCCCGCGACGTCGGGGTCGCCCCCTACGGCGGCACCCCGGCGGACGACGTCGAGCCCGCCCGCGGCAACCCCGCGCGCACCGCGCTGCGCGGGCTGGCCGACGCCGTCCGCACCCGCGCGTTCTGGTTGCTCGCCGGCGGGTTCCTGATCTGCGGGGCATCGACGAACGGGCTGGTGCAGCCGCACTTCATCCCCGCCGCGCACGACCACGGCATGCCGGTCACCACCGCGGCCGGGCTGCTGGCGATCGTCGGGGTCTTCGACGTCGCCGGCACGATCTTCTCCGGCTGGCTCACCGACCGCGCCGACCCGCGGCTGCTCTTGCTGGCCTACTACGGCCTGCGCGGGATGTCGCTGTTCCTGCTGCCGCAGCTGTTCGGCACCGACATCCAGGCCTCGATGATCGCCTTCATCGTCTTCTACGGCCTGGACTGGGTGGCCACCGTGCCGCCGACGCTGGCGCTGTGCCGGCAGTACTTCGGTGCCCGGGCGCCGGTCGTGTTCGGCTGGGTGTTCGCCTCGCACCAGGTGGGCGCCGCGCTGGCCGCATTCGGTGCCGGGGTGATTCGCGACGTCACCGGTTCCTACGACGGCGCCTGGTACGGGGCGGCTGTCCTGTGCCTGCTCGCCGCGACGCTGTCCATCTCGATCCGCCGGCGGCCGTCGTCCCCCGGGACGACCCTGCCGGTCGAGCCGACGCCGGCAGCCGCCGCGGAAGCCCACGGCTGAGGTCCCTCCCCCGCGGTTTCGCGCGACCAGGTACGCGCGCTTGTCCGCGCGAAACCGCGCGAGGGGTGGGCGGGGACCGCGGAGGGGCAGAAGAGGCCACTTCTGCCCTGGTCAGCGGTGCCGGCCGTGGACGACGCCCATGACGCGGGCGAGCACGTCGGCCGCGGCGGCGGGGCGCCGGAAGCTCATCAGGTCGACCGGCAGCGGAAAGCGACGACGGGTGATCGCCTTGGCCCGGGTGAACTCGCGCAGCCCGTCCTCGCCGTGGATCCGGCCGAACCCGCTATCGCCGACACCGCCGAAGGGCAGCGCGGGCACGGAGGCGAAGGTGAGCACCGAGTTGATCGACGTCATGCCGCTGCGCATCCGCCGGGCCAGGTCCATCGCCTTGTCGGCCGAGCCGCTGAACACCGAGCCGCCGAGGCCGAGCGAGGTCGCGTTGGCGCGGCGCAGGCCCTCCTCGGCGTCCGCCACCCGCGCGATGGTGAGCGTCGGCCCGAAGGTCTCCTCGGTGACCGCGGTCGACGTCTCCGGGACGTCGAGCAGCACCGTCGGCGCGACGTAGCCGCCGTCGACGGTGCCCCCGGTGGCGACCCGGCCGCCCGCCGCGCGTGCGTCGTCGAGGTGCCGCCGCACCACGTCGGTCTGCGAGGCCATCGTCATCGGGCCGTAGGTCGCCTCGTCGTCCGAACCCGGCCGGACCGTCTCGACCTGCCGGGTCACCTCGGCGACGAACCGGTCGTACACCGCGCTGGTCGCGTAGACCCGCTCGATGCCGATGCAGGTCTGCCCGGCGTTGCTCATCCCGCCCCAGACCGCGGCGTCGGCGGCGGCGACCACGTCGGCGTCGTCGTCGACGATCATCGCGTCCTTGCCGCCGCACTCCATGAGCACCGGCGTGAGCGTCTCGGCGCAGGCGGCCATCACCTTCCGGCCGGTGGCCGCCGAGCCGGTGAAGGCCAGCTTGCCGACGCCGGCCCGGCACAGTGCGGCGCCGGTGTCGCCGAAGCCGGTGACCAGCTGGAAGACGTCGGCGACGTCGGGGACGGCGGCCCGCCAGGCCGCGACCAGCCACGCGCCGACCGCCGGGGTGAACTCGCTGGGCTTGAAGACGACGGCGTTGCCGGCGCTCAGGGCGTAGGCGATCGAGCCCATCGGCGTGAACACCGGGTAGTTCCACGGCCCGATCACGCCGACGACGCCGAGCGGCTGGTACTCCAGGTGCGCGGAGTGGTTGGCGGCCAGCAGGCCGGGGTTGACCTTGCGCGGGCCGAGCGTCCTCCTCGCGTGGGTGCCGGCCCAGGCGAGGTGGTCGATGGCGAGGGTGATCTCGAGGACGGCGTCGGCGTGCGGCTTGCCGTTCTCCCGGTGCACCAGGTCGGCGAGCTCGTGGATGCGCCGGGCGACGTACCCGCGGTAGGCGGCCAGCCGGATGCGCCGCTCGGCGAAGCCGAGGGCCGCCCACGCCTCGGCAGCCGGGCGTGCCCGGGCGACCGTCTCGCCGACCGCGTCGGCGTCGTGGACGGGGAAGACCCCGACGACGGCCCCGGTGGCCGGGTCCGTGGACTCGAAGGTGTCCTGGGTGGTGTGGCGGTCCACGGTCCCGGCGGTGGCGGCCGAGACGCTGTCCAACTCCTCGCTGAGCGGCATGCGCCGGCACGTTACCGGCTGGTAGCGCGGTAGGCGCAGCCGGCGACCGGGGCGCCGCCGGTTCCTTGGTGCGCAACCGATCGGCCCTCCACCGGCGGAGGGCGACCGATACCCTCGCGCGGTGCGCCGACCGTCGGCGCGCGGGAGGCGGAGGCACGTGGGGCAGGCTGGGGCAGCGCGCGGGGAGATCGACTTCGCCGCGGTGTTCGGCGCACTGCCGACCTCCTTCCTGGTCATGACGCCGGACCTGGTCATCGTCGAGGCGAACGAGGCCTACCTGGCCACGACCGGGCGCACCCGCGCCGAGCTCGTCGGCCGGCCGGTCTTCGAGGCCTTCCCCGGCAACCCCTCCGACAGCGAGGCCGACGGCGGGGTCAGCAAGGTCCAGGCGTCCTTCGAACGCGCGCGGGACACCGGGCGGCCGGACACCATGCCGGTGCAGGAGTACGACATCCCCGACGGCGCGGGCGGCTTCAGCAAGCGGTTCTGGAGCCTGATCAGCACCCCGGTCCTGGACGACGACGGCCGCTGCGCCTACGTGGTCCAGCGTGCCGAGGACATCACCGACTACGTGGTCGAGCAGCGCCGTGCCGGCGTCGTGGACCCCACCGACCTGCAGCGGCGCGTGCTCGAGGTGGAGTCCGACCTGTACGCCCGTGGCCTGGAGCTCGCCGACGCCCGCGCGGCCGAGGCGGTCAGCGCCGGCCGGCTCACCGCCCTCGCCGGGGTCGCGCTGCGGCTGGCCGGCGCGGAGACCGTGGCCGACCTGGTCTCGGTGATCACCGAGGGCGGACTGGCCGTGGTGGGTGCCCCCGGCGGAGCCGTGGCGGTCCGGGACGGCGAGGTGCTGCGGTCGGCGATCTCCGCGGAGCTGGGCGGCCCGCGGACCCAGCAGACCTACGGGCTGCAGCCCCTCGACGGGCCGCTCCCGGTCAGCGTCGCCGCCCGCACCGGCCGCCCGGTGCTGCTGCCCGACCTCGAGGCGTCGCTCGCGTTCGCCCCCGAGATGGCCGACGTCGTGGCGGCCACCGGCGGGGTGGCCTACGCCAGCCTCCCGCTCCGCACCCCGACCCGGGACATCGGCGTGCTGACCGTCGTCTGGGACGAACCGCAGACCTTCGTCCCGGCCGAGGTGGAGGTGCTGGTCGCCTTCGCCGCCCAGTGCAGCCAGGCGCTCGACCGCATCCAGACCCGCGAGGCGGAGCTCCGCAGCGCCCGGCAGCTGACCGCGCTCGCCGAGCTGGCCCTGGCGCTCGGGCGCGCGGAGTCGGTCCACGAGCTGGCGGCGACCGTGCTGGACCGCGGCCTGACCGCGCTCGGCGCCCAGGGCGGCGCGGTGGCGGTGGCCGATCCGGACGACCCGGCGGTGCTGCGGCTGTCGATCACCGACGGGCTGGGGGCGCAGGCCCAGGAGACGTACGCACTGCTCCCGGTGGCCGGGCCGCTGCCCGCCAGCATCGCCGCCCGCACCCGCCGGCCCGTGGTGCTGCACGACGCCGCCGAGTGCCGCGCGCTGACCCCCGACATGGACCAGGTCGTCGCGGCCACGGGCTGCCAGGCGTGGACGGCCGTCCCGCTGGAGAGCGGTGGCCAGCTGCTCGGGTCGCTGACCGTGGGGTGGGCCGAGCCGCAGGTGTTCGGCCCGGCCGAGCTCGAGGTGGTCGTCGCGTTCGCCGCCCAGGCCGCCCAGGCGCTGGACCGGCTGAAGACCCGGGTGGCCGAGCGGACCGCGCTCACCGCGCTGGCCGGCACCGTCGAGGCGCTGCAGCGCAGCCTGCTCTCCGAGCCGCCCGAGCCCGACCACCTCGAGGTGTCCGTCCGGTACCTCCCCGCGGCCCGCCAGGCCCAGGTGGGCGGCGACTGGTACGACAGCTTCCTGCTCTCCGACGGGCGCACCGTGCTCGTCATCGGTGACGTCACCGGCCACGACAGCCACGCGGCCGCCGCGATGGCGCAGGTGCGCAACGTGCTCCGCGGGGTCGCCCACCACAGCGGCGGCACCCCCGCGGAGGTGCTCACCGGGCTGGACGGCGCGATGCGCGACCTCGGCATCGGCACGCTGGCCACCGCCGTGCTCGCGACCGTCGAGCAGACCGCGGCCGACGCCGAGCGCGGGGTCCGGGTGCTGCGCTGGTCCAACGCCGGGCACCCGCCGCCGCTGCTGGTCCGGCCCGGCGGGGACGTCGAGGTGCTGGAGCGCCCGGCGGACCTGCTGCTCGGCGTCGACCCGGGGCGCTCCCGGCACGACCACGCCTACCAGCTGGCGCCCGGCTCCACCGTGCTGCTGTACACCGACGGGCTCATCGAGCGCCGCGGCGTCCCGCTCGACCACGGCGTCCGGTGGCTGGGCGGGCTGCTCCGCGAGCTGCGGCACCTGCCGCTGGAGGAGCTGTGCGACCGGGTGCTGGGTGAGCTCGCCGGCCGGGTCGACGACGACGTCGCGCTGCTGGCGATCCGGGCGCACCCTGAGGACCGGCCCCGCCCGCCGTCGGCCGGCCCGGTGCGCGTCCCGGAGGGGCACAGCTCGCTGCACTGATCGGCGGGCCGGCATCGGGCATGCTGCGCAGGTGCCCGACCCCGCCGAGCTGTGCCGCCGGGTGCTGGCCGCCTGGACCGACTCCCCGGCCCGCTTCCGGGAGGACGCGAACGCCGAGGAGGACCTGGTCCTCGGCGGCTACCGCGACCGGCTGCTCGTCGAGCTCGCCCAGAACGCCGCCGACGCCGCCGCGCGGGCCGGTGTCCCCGGTCGGCTGCGGCTGCAGCTGGACGGCGACGTGCTCCGCGCGGCCAACACCGGCGCCCCGCTGGATGACGACGGCGTCCAGGGGCTGGCCAGCCTGCGGGCCTCGGCGAAGCGGGACCCCGGCGCCGCCGCGGTCGGCCGGTTCGGTGTCGGGTTCGCCGCCGTCCTGGCCGTCAGCGACGAGCCGGCCGTCGTCTCCACCGACCGCTCGGTCCGGTTCAGCGCCGAGCGGACCCGCGCCGCTGTGGCCGCCGTGCCCGCCCTCGCCGACGAGGTGGCCCGCCGGGGCGGCGCCGTCCCGGTCCTCCGGCTGCCGTTCGCGGCCGACGGCACCCCGCCGGCCGGCTTCGCCACCGAGGTCGTCCTGCCGTTGCGGCCCGGCGCGGCCGGCCCGGTGCGTGCCGCGCTGTCGGGCCTGGACGCCGAGCTGCTGCTCGCCCTCCCGGCGCTGACCCGCATCGACGTCGTCATCGACGGCGCGGTCCGCACCCTCACCGCGCTCCCCGCGCCGGGAGCGGTCGTGGTGCTCGGCGACGGGGACCGGACGACGACGTGGCGGGTCGTCCAGCGCTCCGGCGAGCTGCCCGCGCAGCTGCTCGCCGACCGGCCGGTGGAGGAGCGGGACCGCCGCGGCTACACCGTCACCTGGGCCGTCCCGGTCCGCGACGTCGCGGTCCCGCTGACCGGCCGGCAGGTGGTGCACGCCCCGACGCCCAGCGACGAGCCGCTGTCGCTGCCGGCCCGGCTGATCGCGCCGTTCCCGCTCGGCCCCGACCGCCGGCACGTCGCGCCCGGACCGGTCACCGACGCGCTGGTGCAGGTGGCCGCCGACTGCTACGCCGAGCTGCTCGCGGTCCTGCCGGCCGACCCGGTCCTGCTCCAGCTGGTCCCCCGGACCGGCCTCGCCGCGGCCGAGCTGGACGCAATGCTCGGCCGCGCCGTCCTCGACCGGCTCCGCGACTCCGCCTGGCTGCCGCCCGCCGACCCGGAGGAGGCCCCGCTGCGGCCGGAGCGGGCGGTCGCCCTCGACGACCCCACCGACGACCGGGTGGCCGCGCTCGTCGGGGTGCTGCCCGGCCTGCTGCCGGCGGCGTGGTCCCGGCGGTCGGACTCCGCGGTGCTCAGCGCGCTGGGCGTCCGCCGCGCCGGGCTGGCCGAGGTCGTGGAGGCGGTCCGGGGCGTGCAGCGGCCGGGCGCCTGGTGGGCCGGCCTCTACACAGCCCTGGAGACCGCCGACCGGGACGAGCTCGCGTCCCTCCCGGTGCCGCTGGCCGACGGCCGGACGGCGCAGGGCCCGGCCGGGGTGCTGCTCACCGACGCGTCGCTGCCCGCCGACCGGCTCGCCGCGCTGGGCCTGCGCATCGCCGACCCGGCGGCGACGGCCGGGCCGGCCCGACGGGTGCTGGAGCGGCTGGGTGCACGCCCGGCGACCGCCGCCGCCGTGCTCGCCGATCCCGGCGTCCGGGCCGCGGTGGAGACCTCGCTGGACGAGGCCGACGACGGGGCGGACGTCGAGCCGCTGGCCCGCGCGGTGCTCACCCTGGTCGCCGCCGCCGGTACCGCGCCCGGTGAGCTGCCCTGGCTGGCCGAGCTGGCGCTGCCCGACGACGACGGCGGCTGGGCGCCGGCGGGGGAGCTGGTGCGCCCCGGCTCACCGCTGGCCGACGTCCTGGCCCCCGGTGCGCTGGGCGGGCTGGACCCGGAGTTCGCCGTCGGGCAGGACGTCTCCGCACTGCGGGCCGTCGGGGTGCTCGACACCTTCGCGCTGTCCACCGCGGAGGACCCCGACGACCTCGACGTCGACCGGGTAGAGGAGTGGGTCGACGCCGTCCTGGACCGGCTGCCCACCGACGCCCCGCCGCCGGTCTGGCCGCCGCTGACCGCGGTGCGCGACCTGGAGCTGGTCCGCGACTGGGACCGGGCGCTGCCGCTGCTGGCCGGGCTGCCGGCCGCCGCGCGCGCCGACGTGGACCTCGGGGGCACCGTCGTCCCCGGCTACCTGCGCTGGTGGCTGCGCACGTCCCCGGTGCTGCACGGCACCCGGCCCGACCGGCTGCGCTCCCCGGACGGCGACGAGCTGCAGGGGCTCTACGAACCGGTGCCGGAGCTGCCGGCCGACGTCCTCGCGCTGCTGCGGCCGCCGGCGACGGTGGCCGACGTGCTGGCCGACGTCGAGGACGCCGTCGACCTGCTCGACCGGCTCGGCGACCCCGCGCGGACCGTCGCACCGGCGGTGCTGCGCACCGTCTACGCCGACCTGGCCGCGGCGCTGGCCGACGTCGACGTCGAACCCCCGCGCCGGGTCCGGGTCGCGCCCGGCCGGGTCGCTGACGAGGCGGTGGTCCTGGACGCCCCCTGGTTGCAGCCACTGGTGTCCGCCGCCGTCGTCCCGGCGGGTGGCGCGCCCGGGCCGGTCGCCGACCTGCTCGACCTGCCGCTGGCCAGCGAGCAGGCCGGCCGCGCCCGGGTGACCAGCCGGCCGGCGCGCACCGTGCGGTGGGCCGAGGTGCCGGGGGCCGGCCTGGCCGCGGCGCGGCTCGGCGTGCCAGAGCTCACCGGGTCGGTCGCGGTCCACCCGACGCTCACCGTGACCGGCGGCCGGACCGTCTCCTGGTGGCCCGGGAACCCGGACGCGGTGGACGGCTCGCCCGCGGCGCTGGGTCGGGCGCTGGCCTGGCGGTCCGGGGTCTGGCCGCTGCGGCAGGCGCTCGCCGAGGCGTTCGCCCACCCGCAGCGGTCAGCCGAGCTCGCCGCCGAGGACGCCGTCCGGTGACGACGCCCCCGGCAGCTCCTACGGCCCCGTCCAGAGGCTCGCCCCGAGCTCGCGAGGGGCGAGGAGGACGGGGTCCTTCCTCAGAACCAGCGCGGGGCGGCCTGGGCGCCGGGCGCGTGGCCGTGCCGGCTGTCCGCCCGCGGGCCGTGGCCTCCGGGCCGGCCGGTGGACCGCGGCGCCTGCTCGTGCGCCCGCCACACGCCGAACAGCGACAGCCAGTGGGAGGCGGTCAGCGCGGAGGCCCGGGACACCGGGGACAGGCCCTCGGCGTGCAGCCAGCGGACCCCGGCCGTACCGAGGAGCTGGCTGCGCAGGACCGCGCCCAGCGCGGGCTGCCTGGTCGCGCCCGGTGCGGAGAGGACGGCGTGCGCCAGCCGGTCGAAGTCGGCCCGGTCGTCCTCGGGGAGCTCGGCGCGGGCGGCGACGGCGGCGCCGTCGAGGGCAGGGGTGGGTCGTGACACGGGGGACCTCCAGCAGGGGTGAGCGGCGCCCGCGACATCCGGCGGGCACGCCGGGGAACGGGGGAGCGGTTCCGGCCGGTCGCGAGGGGACCGGCGGACGGCGGGCCGGGGCCCGCGGGTCAGCTCAGGAGGTGCGCAGCCGCAGCCGCAGCGAGGTGTCGCCCATGGGCAGGACGGTAACGGCGGCCCGGCGCGGCGGTCGAGCCGTTTTCAGGACGCGCGCTCGTCGGCGTCGCGCTCCTGCGCCGACCGGGCCTTCGCGGCCTGGCGGGCCTGGTGCGCGGCGTACCGGGCGGCGTCCTTCTCCCGCTTGCCGGCGTCCCGCTCCCACTTCTGCTTGCGCTTGCGGGCCCGGACCAGCTCGCGGGCCTCGAAGTCCGGGTGCTCGTCCCAGCTGCTCGCCAGCTGGACGACGACCACGCCGATGCCCCCGAAGATCAGCACGCAGGCGCCCAGGATCGGGTCGACGAGGAACGCGAGCACGGAGAGGAGGGCCCACACAGCTCCGGCGACGACGGTCCGCTTCGACATGACCGCCAGTATCCGCGCCCTCCCCGTGCAGGCGGGGGCCCGGCCGTGCGGAGCCGGCGGGCACGCCCCGGGCTCCGCGGGGCGGGCGGCTGGCGCCCGGGATCCGGAGGTGACACGCCGATCCCATCGAGGTGGCGGCCCGGCGTGGCGCCGGCCGCCACGCCGTGGCCCCTTGTGCACCACGGTCGTCGTCTCTACCGTTCTATTCGCGGTTCAACCACCAGCCGCGATCGGGCCACGCTGCCCGGCGCACGAGACTGGTGGCAGCTGCCACCGGTCACGACGGCCCTCCTGGAGGCCCCCTTGACCGCATCCATCGACATCGACCCCACCCGCATCGACGTCCGCGCCGCGACCAACTCGTCGGGCACCGTCGTCTGCGTCAGTGGCGAGGTCGACTCGACCACCGCCCCGGGCCTGCGCAACTGCCTGCTCGAGGTCGTGGGCCGGCCGGGCTCCACGCCCGTCGAGGTCGACCTGCAGGGCGTCACGTTCCTCGACTCCGCGGGGCTCTCCGCGCTGGCGACCGCGCACCGGGCCGCGCAGGCCGCCGGGCGGGTGCTCCAGATGCGCTGCGGCACCACGCGCGCCGTCGTCCGCCCGCTGCAGATCACCGGCCTGTGGAGCGTCTTCAGCGTCGTCGACGCCTGACCGACCGACCCCGGCCGCACGGGCCGACCATGATGACCGGATGGACGACGACGTTCCTCCCCAGCTGCACCCCCACCTCGCAGCGCTGCTGCCCGCGCTTCCGGCCGCACCGGCCCGCGAGGTCGGTCTCGACGTGGCCCGGCGCAGGTTCAGCGAGCTGCTGACCGCCGGGCTCGCCGGTGCGCCGGAGGTCGGCACCGACGACGTCCTGCTCGACGACGGGCTCCCCGCCCGGGTCTACCGGCCCGCCGCCGCCCGCGGCGCGACCGTCGTCTTCCTGCACGGCGGCGGCTGGACGTTGGGCAGCGTCGCGGACTACGACGGGCTGGCCCGCCGGCTGGCCGACGGTCTGTCCGCGGTGGTGCTCGCCGTCGAGCACCGCCGCGCCCCCGAGCACCCCTTCCCGGCCGCCGTCGACGACGCCGTCGCCGGTACCCGGTGGGCGATCGAGCACGCCGCGGACCTGGGTGGGGACCCGCGGCGGGTGGCGGTCGCCGGGGACAGCGGCGGCGGCAACCTGGCCGCGGTCGTCTGCCAGCAGCTCCGGGACGCCGGGGGTCCGCAGCCGGTGGCGCAGCTGCTGCTGTACCCGAACGTCTCGCGCGGCGCGGACCAGCCCTCGGTGCGGGCCTTCGGGCACCTGCCGTTCCTCACCCTGTCCGACATGGGCTGGTACACCCGCAACTACGTGCCGCGGGGCACCGACCTCGGTGACCCCCGGATCAGCCCGGCGGAGGGGGACCTCACCGGTCTGCCGCCGGCGCTGGTGGTGACCGCCGGGGCCGACCCGCTGCACGACTCCGGGCGGGCCTACGCCGAGGCGCTCACCGCGGCCGGCACCCGCGCCGAGTGGCTCGACCTGCCGGACCTGCCGCACGGCTTCGCCCACCTGGTCGCGCTCGCGCCCGCAGCGGAGGAGGCGCTTTCGCAGGTCCTCGCCCGCGCCGCCGTCCTGCTGGACCCGGCCGCCCCCGAGTGACGGGGGGCGGCCTTGTCCGCCATCAGGTCGCGGGGTCCCGGTCGGGGAAGCGTGCCTGGGCCAGGGCGTAGACCCCGAACGCGGCGAACCCGACCGCGACCGCGGTGAGCAGCCACTGCCCGGTCGGGACGGCGGCTATCGCGTGCATCGCGCCGTCCAGCCCGGTCGCCGTCGACACGTCCTCGGTCGCGGCGGCGTAGACCAGCAGCCCCCCGGAGACGGCGAAGGCGATGCCCTTGGCCACGTAGCCCACCGACCCGATCCGCTCGATCGACGGCTCCCAGCGGTCCGGGGCTGCGGCCAGGTCGAGGTCCTTCATGAACCCGCCGGTCAGCCCGCGCACCACCGTGTACAGACCGACGGCGGCCACTCCGACGCCGACGAGGACCACGGCCGCGGCGCCGCCGGGGATCTCCAGGGCGTCGTCGGTCAGCTCCCGGAACCGGACGGCGGCGTCGTACTCGGCGCCCACGGCGAAGAAGAGCGCGGTGACCCCGAGCGCCGCGTAGACCGCACCCTTGGCCACGCACTTGGCGCAGACCAGGGCCGTGCGCAGCCGGGAGGCGGGCCGGAGCAGACCGGTCCAGACGCGCAGCACCTCCCCGACCTGCCACAGCGCCAGCGCCAGCATGCCCAGCCCGATCACCCACAGCAGCAGCCGGCCACCGGGGGAGCCGGCCACCGTCTGCAGCGCGCCGGTCTGGTCGGCGTCCTCGGCGCGCGGGCCCACGGACCAGGCGACCCGGAACGCGAGCCAGCCGATCAGCACGTGCAGGACCCCGTAGGCCACCAGCCCGACCCGGGCCAGGTGGGTGAGCACCGGGTGGTCGGTCACCGCGCGGGCGCGGGCGACGGCGTGGTGCACCCGGTGCAGGAGGGCGGTCACCCCGCGAGCGTGCCCGAGGAGGCGGCCGCCCGCTCGGCGGTCAGGTGCGCTCGGGGAAGCGGGCGCGGAAGAAGAGGAAGACCCCGTACGCGGCGATGCCCAGAGCCACCAGCGTGAGCAGCCACTTCCCGAAGGGGGCGTCGAGCACGGTCCGCAGGGCGCCGTCCAGACCGGTCGCCTTGGCCGGGTCGAAGCTGATCGCCGCCCAGCCGAGGAGGACGCCGACCAGCGCGATGGCGACCCCCTTCGCCGGGTAGCCGACCTGCCCCAGCCGCTCGATGAGCCGCTGCTGCGCGGGCGGTGCCTGGGCGGTGTCGATCTCCTTCAGGAAGCTCTTGGTCAGCCCCTTGCGCACGAGGTAGACCCCCACCCCGATGATGACCAGGGCGACGACGCCGACGAGCCACCGGCCGCCGGGCCAGCTGAACACGCCGGAGACCGTCTGCTGCTGCTGACCGGAGCTGGACTTCCCGCCCCCGGTGGCGAACCGGAAGGCCAGCACCGCCAGCGCCAGGAACGTGATCGTCTTGGCGACCGCCTTGACGATCTTCGTGATGGCCTTCTTGCGGGCGTCCCCGCTGCCCTTCAAGCCGGCGCGCTGCCGCAGCACCTCGGCCAACTGCCAGAGCGCCAGCGCGACCAGCCCGAGGGCCAGCACCCACAGCAGCGGCTTGCCGAACGGCTGCTCGGCCAGCGTCGCGAGCGCGCCGGACTGGTCGGCGGATTGCCCGCCCCCCGCCCAGGCGAGCTGCAGGGCCAGCCAGGCGATGAGCAGGTGCACGACCCCGTAGGCGATCAGCCCGACGCGGGCCAGGTTCTCCAGCGCGTCGCTGTTGCCCGCGCGGTCGGCGCTGGGCGTGATCCCCGAACTGGTCACGGTGTGGGTCCCTTCGGTCGCGGGAGCGGACGGCGCCCGGGATCCGGTGCTCTCTCCCCGTGGAAGATCAGGTTGACACAACCGCAGGTCGGATGCGCCCCGGACAGGCGCGGCGTCAGCTGACCGGGTGACGGGCGCGGGCGAAGCAGTAGACGCTGAACAGCCCGATGCCCGCCGCGATCGCGGACAGCAGCTCGGGCCCGTAGCGGGCCATGGCGAGCGCGCGGACGGCGCCGTCCAGCCCGGTCGCCTGACCCGAGTCGACGGTGACGCCGGCCCAGACCAGCACCCCGCCGACGAGCACGAACGCGACGCCCTTGGTGACGAAGGCGACCTGACAGGCCCAGCGGACCCCGCGCCGGACCCGCCGGTCGAACGGTGCCAGGTCCAGCTCGCTGGTGAACGCCGCCCGCCAGCCCTTCTGCACCTGGTAGCCGCCGATCCCGAGGGTGACCAGACCGGCGGCGACGACCAGCAGCTGGCCGAAGGGCAGCCCCAGCACCCCGCGGGCGGAGGCCTGCTCGTCGGCGCGCATCCCGCCGCCGCTCAGCGCGGCCCGCGCGGTGAGCACCGCCAGGTACCCGTAGACCAGGGCCGTGCCCCCGCTGCGGAGCAGCTGGAGCAGCACCCGGCGCCGGTCGGGTCCCGGTGGCGGGACGGACCGGCGGTGCCGCAGGACCTCGACGGCCTGCCAGACACCCAGCGCGGTGAAGCCCAGCGTGAGCGCGCCCAGCACGACCGGGCCGGCGGGCGAGCCGGCCAGCACGGCGAGCGCACCGGTGGCGTCGGCGGGTCGGCCCGCGTCGCCGCTCCGCCCCCAGGCCAGCTGCACCGCGAGCCAGGCCACCAGCAGGTGGACGACGCCGTACCCGACGAACCCCACCGCGGCCAGCCGGCGCAGCGTGCTGCTCCGCGCGGCCTGGTGCGCCGCCTGCCCCGTGCCCACCCCGTGCTCCGCTCCGGACCGGTCCTGGGTCCGCGGCCAGCGTTCCACGCGGACGGACGGTGCGCCTGGGTGCCACGGTCGCCGGTGGGGGAGACTGGGCGCGTGACGAACGCCGTGACCGCCGGCCGGCTGGCCGGAGCCCCCGCCGCCCCGCCCACGCCGCAGGAGGCCCGGTCGACCTGGCCGCGGATGGCCGCCCTCGGCGCTGCCCTGCTGGTGCTCGGTGTGCTGGCGCTGACCTGGTCCGGGGTCGGGCCACGGCTGCTGCTGGCGGCGCTCGGCGTGTTCGCCGTCGTCCGCGGCGTCGTCCTGCTCCGCAGCGCCCGCGCCGGTGAGGTGGAGCGGTCCGCGGCGGTCCTCGGCGCCGGTGCGGTCTGGGTGGGCCTCGTCCTCGCCGCACTGGCGCTGGTGTCGGCCACCACCGCGGGCTGGGCGCTCGTCGCCGCCGTCGTCCTGCTGCCGGTGCTGGCCGCCGCGGTGGCCGCCCGCCGCGCCGCACGGGTCGGCGCCGCGGTGGTCGTCGCCGGCGCCGCCCTCGCGCTCGGGCTGCTCGCCGGCACCGACGCCCTGCTGGCCACCGGGCGGGTCGTCGTCGGCGTGGTCGTGGCGGCGCTCGGGCTGGCCAACCTCGCCGGTGCCGCCGGGATGGCCCGGATCGCCCGCCGGCCGGCGCCCGCCCCGGTGGCGGCCGGCTGCGGTGGGTGCGCCTGCGGCGCCGGGGGCTGCGGCGCGCTCGGCTGACCCGGGCGCGTCCCCCAGTCGTTCCGTGCCGGACACCTCCCCGTCATCGGACCGACCTAGCGTCGTCCGTGCGGTGGGCCGGCGATCCCGACCCGCCGGTGGAGCGGCCGCGACCGTCGGCCGGCACGGAGGAGGGGGACATGCGCACCATCGAACGAACGGTGTGGACCTGCGAGAACTGCAGGCACACCAACGCCGCTGACCGCAAGCGGTGCACCGACTGCGGCACCACCCGGCACTGAGCACCGAGGCCCGCGACCGCGCGCGACGAGGCGCCGGTACGTGGGCACCCGCAGGAGTGACCTGACCTCCCGGGGGGAACCCCCGCAGCCATGGCAGACCTCGCGGACACCGCCGGCCGACTGGTCGCCGGGCCCGTCGCCGCACTGACCCGGGTCCGAGGCGCCAAGCCGATGCACCCCCGCGGCGTCCTGTTCGCCGGGGTGCTGAGCCGGACCGGGCTGACCGGCGGCATCCCCTGGCTGGAGGGCACCGGCCGCGACGACGTCCTGGTCCGGATCTCCCGCGGCGCCGGGCTGCCCCCCGCGCTGCCCGACCTGCTCGGCCTCGCCGTCCGGGTCCCGGGGGAGCGGCCGGTCGACCTGCTGCTCTCCTCGACCGGGCGCGGGCCGTGGAGCCGGCGGGTGCCGGTGCTGCGCCGGGACGCGGCGACCACCTACGGCTCGATCATGGCCTACCGCAGCCCCGCCGGGCCGGTGTGGCTGTCCGCCGACCCCACCGGCGGACCGCTGCCCGCCGCCGGCGACCGGCTGGCCGCGGCCGCGCCCGGCCGGGTCGTCACGCTGTCGGCCGCCGTCGGCCGGGGCCCGTGGGAGCCGTTCGGCAGCGTGACCCTGGGGGAGCCGAGCACGCCGCCGGACCCGGAGCTGCCCTTCGACGCGGTCCGGCACGCCCCGCCGGGGCTGGTCGCCGACGGCCCGCTCGCCCGGTTCCGCCGCCCCGCGTACGCCGCGGCCCGCGCCGCCCGCGGGGTCGCGCTGGAGACCGGCCCGCGGTGAGCGGTCACGTCTTCGTCGTCGGCGCGGACCTGACCCGGCTGTCCTGCGACGACGTCGTCGTCCCCACCGACCGGTCCCGGCGGGTGACCGCGAGCTGGGTCCCGCTGCTGCCGGCGGACGCCGTGGCGGAGCAGGACGAGGACGGGGCGTGCGTGACCGGCACCTGGCGCGGTGCGGAACGCGTGCACGAGGTGCCCGGCTGCGGCGACCGGCGCGCCTGGCTGGTCGACACCGTCGACCCCGACGGCTCCCGGGACGGCGAGCGGGGGCTCGGCTGGCTGCTCGACGGCGCCCGCGAGGTGCTGGCCGCGGTCGCCCGGCGCGACGTCCCGGCACCCGTGCACGGGCGGGCCCGCCGGCTGGTCGGGCTCCCGGCGCTGGGGACCGGCTGGGGCGGCGCCGCCGGGCAGCGGGGCGCGCTGCTCCAGCAGCTGCTGCCGGTGCTCCGTCAGGCCGCCGACGAGCACGGCTACGACATCGCGCTCGTGCTCCGCCGGCCCAGCGACCTGGCCGCCGCCCAGCGGGTCCGGCGCGGCGACGGTGACGGCTGGCGGCTGCCGGAGGCGCTGGCCGTGCTCGCGGAGGACCTGGGCCGGCGGGCGCGCGAGGGGGAGCTGGCCGTCTTCCTCGGCGCCGGCGTCAGCGCCGCGGCCGGGCTGCCCACCTGGGAGCAGCTGCTCGCAGAGCTCGCCGTCCGCGCCGGCCTGGACGACGCGTCGCGCGCCGGGCTGTCCGGCCTCCCGCCGCAGGACGCCGCCGCCCTGCTGGCCCGGGCGCTCGGCCGCGAGGAGCTGACCGCCTACGTGCAGGAGCGCTTCGGCCCGGGTCCGTACTCGCTGGCGCACGCGTTGGTCGCCGCACTGCCGGTGCGCGAGTTCGTGACCACCAACTACGACCCGCTGGTGGAGCTGGCCGCTGCGGACATCGGTCGGCCGATGCGGGTGCTGCCGTTCGAGGAGGCCGCGCCGGGTGCGCCCTGGCTGCTCAAGCTGCACGGCGACGCCGCCCACCCGGACAGCGTCGTGCTGACCCGCGAGCAGTACCTGGAGTTCGGTGACCACCGCAGCGCCCTGGCCGGGGTCCTGCAGTCGCTGCTGCTCACCCGGCACGTGCTCTTCCTGGGCACCTCGATGCTGGACGACGACCTGATCCGGATCGCCCACCAGGTGCGCAGCGTGCTGCCGGTGCCCGACTCCGCGGAGCGGCGGCCCGACTCCGCGGAGCGGCGGCCCGACTCCGCGGAGCGGCGGCGCAGTGGCACCGTGCTCGCGCTGCGGGAGGACCCGGTGCGCGCGCGGCTGTGGGAGCGGGACGTGGCGACGGTGGCGATGACCGGCGCGGCGGAGGCGGCCGACGTCCCCCCGGCCGAGGCGGCCCGCCGGCTCGAGGTGCTGCTGGACCTGCTCGGCTGCCTGGCCACCCGGCCGACCGGCTACCTGCTCGACCCGGCCTACCGCGGCCTGCTGGACGAGGAGGAGACCGCGCTGGCCGACGCGCTGACCGACGCCTCGGCGGCGCTCGGCGGCGGGACGGGGCAGAGCTGGGCCGGGCAGGAGGTGCTGCGGCTGCTGCGCGAGCTCGGCCAGGGCGACGGTTGACCGTTTCCCGCAGCGCTCGCCGGGCAGTGCACCCCGCATGCGCCGGCCCCGCCTCGACCAGTCCCTCCCCGTGCTCGCCAAGGGCTACGCCTGGCTGCCCGACCGCCGGCGCACGGCGGGCCGGGACACCGTGCAGACCCGGCTGTTGGGGGGCCGCCGGACGCTCGGGGTCGCGGGGCCGGCCGGTGCCCGGTTCCTCTACGACGAGGACCACGTCCGGCGCAGCGGTGCCCTGCCCGAGCCGGTGGTCAGCACCCTGTTCGGCCACGGCGCGGTGCACACCCTGGACGGCGAACCGCACCGGGTGCGCAAGGCGATGTTCGTGCAGCTGCTGGTGGACGGTGACACCACCGACCTCGTGGACCGGGTGGGCGCCGCCTGGGACGCCGCCGTGCCGCGCTGGGCCGCCCTGCCGCAGGTCGTGCTGATGGACGAGGCGGCCCGGGTGCTCGCCCGGGGCGTGTGCGACTGGGCAGGCGTCCCGGTGTCCGACGAGGAGCTGCCGGCCCTGGCCGGTGACCTGACCACGCTGGTCGACGGCTTCGCCACCGGAGCCCCGCGGCACTGGCGGGCCCGGCGGGTGCGGCAGCGGCGTGAGGCGTGGCTGGCCGGCATCGTCGACGCGGTGCGCGCCGGCGAGCGCACCGCGCCGACCGGGTCGGTCCTCGACGTGGTCGCCACCCACCGCGACTCCGAGGGCGAGCTGCTCGATCCGCGGGTGGCCGCCGTCGAGGTGCTCAACGTCGTCCGGCCCACCGTCGCGGTCAGCTGGTTCGTCGGCTTCACCGCGCACGCGCTGCACCGGTGGCCGGCCTCCCGGGACCGGTTGCGGGCCGGGGGCGCCTACGCCACCGCGTTCGCCCACGAGGTGCGCCGCTACTACCCGTTCGCGCCGTTCATCGGCGGCCGGGCCCCGCGGGAGGTGGAGTGGGACGGCGAGCGGGTGCCGGCCGGGTCGATGGTGCTGCTGGACCTGTTCGGTCAGGACCACGACCCGGAGCTGTTCCCCGAGCCCTACGCCTTCCGTCCCGAGCGGTTCCTGACCGAGGACGGCGACCGGGTGCGCGACATCGGTCCGTGGGAGCTGGTGCCGCAGGGGGCCGGCGACCCGCGCACCGGTCACCGCTGCCCGGGGGAGGACGTCACGGTGGCGCTGCTGGCCTCGCTCGCCGTCCGGCTGGCCCGCCTGGAGTACCGGCTGCCCGACCAGGACCTGACCATCTCGTTGCGCCGGATCCCGGCCCGGCCGGCCAGCGGGGTGGTGCTCAGCGACGTCCGGCCGGGGTGACCGGCAGGTCCGCAGCAGGCTGGTAACGGAACCGCACAGTCGCGTACCGTCCGAGCATGAACGTCCGCGCACGGAACGACGTCCGTGTGAGTGGTGCGGTGGGTGCCCGCCCCATGGTCTTCGCCCACGGCTACGGCTGCGACCAGAACATGTGGCGGTTCATCACCCCCGACTTCGCGGTCGACCACCGGGTGGTCACCTTCGACCACGTCGGCTTCGGGAACTCCGACCTGTCGGCCTACGACCCGGCCCGGTACGGGTCCCTGCACGGGTACGCCGCCGACGTCGTCGAGGTCATGCGTGACCTGGAGCTGACCGACGCCGTGTTCGTCGGCCACTCGGTCAGCGCCATGATCGGCGTGCTGGCCCACGCCCGGGCGCCGGAGCTGTTCGGCGCGATGGTGATGGTGGGTCCCAGCGCCCGGTACGTCGACGACGGCGACTACCGCGGCGGGTTCAGCCGCGGGCAGATCCGGGATCTGCTGGACAACCTGGACGCCAACCACCTCGGCTGGTCCACCGCGATGGCCCCGGTCATCATGGGCAACCCGGACCGGCCCGAGCTGACCGAGGAGCTGACCAACAGCTTCTGCCGGACCGACCCCGACGTCGCGCGCCAGTTCGCCCGGGTGTCCTTCCTCTCCGACAACCGCGCCGACCTGCCCGGCGTCGACGTCCCGTCCTTGGTGCTGCAGTGCTCCGAGGACGTCATCGCCCCCGAGTCTGCCGGTCGCTACGTCGCCGAGCACGTCCCCCACGCCAGCTTCACGCAGCTGGCGGCGACCGGGCACTGCCCGCACCTCAGCGCCCCGGAGGAGACCACCGCCGCCATCCGGGCGTGGCTGTGACGACCACGACGGACCGGCGGCGCGACGACGACGCCCGCGGCCGGCTGGAGCAGCTGCTCGAGGACGACCCGGCCGACCTGTTCGAGAACGCGCCGTGCGGGTACCTGTCCACGCTCCCGGACGGGACGATCATCAAGGTCAACCGCACGCTCTGCGACTGGATCGGCTACTCCGCCGAGGAGGTGCTGCGCGGCCGGCTGCGCGACCTGCTCAGCGTCGGCGGCCAGGTTTTCCACGACACCCACCTGACGCCCCTGCTGCGGATGCAGGGCGCCGTCCGCGAGGTGGCGCTCGACGTCGTCCGGGCCGACGGCTCCCTGCTGCCGTGCCTGGTGAACGCGGTGGAGGTGCAGGGGTCCGAGGGCGAGCCGGTGCTGGTCAGGGTGACCCTCTTCGAGGCGACCGCCCGCCGCCGGTACGAGCGCGAGACCCTCGCCGCGCGACGGGCCGCCGAGGCGTCGGAGGCGCGCTCGCGCACCCTGCAGCAGTTCACCTCCGAGCTGGCCGCCGCGGTCACCACCGCGGACGCGGCGCAGGTCGTGGTGCACCGCAGCCGCCGGGCGATCCAGGGTGCCGGGGCCGCACTGTGGTTGACGAGCGCCGGTGCGCGGCCGGGGGAGGAACCGGCCGTCGAGCTCGCCGCCGCGGAGGGCATGACGCCCGAGCTGCTGCACCACCTCAGCGGGGCCGCCCCCGGCCGGGTCCTGCCGGTGCTCGGTTCCGGGGTGCGCACCGTGCCGGTCGGCGACTCGCTCCGCGGAGCCTGGCCGGAGCTGGCCGCGGCCGCCGACGAGGCCGGCTGCACCGACCTGGTCGTCGTCCCGGTGATCGCCGACGGCGACCACCTCGGCGCGCTGGTGCTCGTCCGCTCCCGGGTGGACGAGAGCGAGCTCATCTCGCTGACCGAACAGGGGGATCACCAGCCGCTGACCGAGGCCGACGCCGACCTGCTCGCCACCCTGGGCCGTCAGGCGGGGCAGGCCCTGGAGCGGGCTCGGCTGCACGAGGAGACCGCCCGCCAGGCGGAGCGGTCGGCGTTCCTGCTGGACGCCGCCCGGCTGCTGGCCCGCGCCACCGGCGTGAACGAGAGCGTCGAGCGGCTCGCGGAGATGGTGGTGCCCCGGCTGGCGGACATGTGCCTGTTCGACCTCGTCCTCGAGCACGGGATGAGCCGGGTGGTCGCCCGGCACGGCGACCCGGAGCGGCAGGAGCACGTCGAGCAGCTGCGCGCCTGGGCCCCGCCGTTCCGGGAGCTGCCCGCACCGGCCCGCGCGGCCATGGAGAAGGGCCGCACCCGCTGGTTCCCCTCGCTGCCCGACGCGTGGCTGTCCGAGGTCGTCCGGGACCCGGCGGAGCTGGCCGCGGTCCGGGCCCTGGACCTGGCCAGCGTGATCTGCGTCCCGCTGGTCGCCGAGGGCAGGTCGCTGGGCGTGATGACGCTGTCGGCCGACCGGCGGCGCACGCCGTTCACCGCCGCCGACGTCGAGCTGGCGGAGCAGCTCGCCCTGCAGGTGTCGCTGATGATGGCGAAGGCCCAGCGCTTCGAGCTGGAGGCACGCACCTCGCACACCCTGCAGGCCACCCTGCTGCCGCCGGCTCCGCCGCGGGTCCCCGGGATCTCGCTGGCGGTCCGGTACCTGGCCGCGACGTACGGGGTGGAGATCGGCGGCGACTTCTACGACGTCGCGCCGCTGCCGGGCGACCACGTGGCCATCGCGGTCGGGGACGTCGTCGGGCACGACATCACCGCCGCGGCGACCATGGGGCAGTTGCGCAGCGTCTACCGGGCACTGCTGGTGGAGGCCCCGTCGCCGACCGCGGTCATCGACCGGCTGCAGGCGAGCTGGCCGCTGCTCGGGCTGCAGCGGATGGCCACCGCGCTGTTCGCCACCCTCGACCTGCCCACCGGCATGCTGCACATCGCCTCGGCGGGCCACCCGCCACCGCTGCTGGTGGTCGACGGCCGCGCGGAGTTCCTGCCGGTGGTACCCAGCCGGATGCTCGGCGCCCCGCCGGCACCCGCCGTCGAGTGGACCGGGGTGCTGCCGCCGGGGGCGACGCTGGTGCTCTTCACCGACGGACTGGTGGAGAGCCGCACCGAGGACCTCGACGCCGGCCTGGCCCGGCTGCAGGCCGCCGCGGGCCGACGGGTGACGGCCGACCCGGACGAGCTCTGCGACCGGCTGCTCGGCGACCTGGCCGGCAGCCACCGCGCGGACGACATCGCGCTGCTCGCCCTCACCCGCGACCCCTGACCCGCCCCCGCACTTTCGCGCGCGAAACCGCGCGTACTTCCGCGCGCGAAACCGCGCGTACTTCCGCGCGCGAAACCGCGTGTACTTCCGCGCGCGAAAGCGCGTGTACTTGCGCGCGCGAAAGCGCGCATCCTTCCGCGCGGGGCGGTGGTCAGACCTCGGTGAGGCGGTGCAGCTCGGCGGGCAGCGCGCCGGGGGAGAGCACGGTCAGCCGCTGGGTCGGGCGGGTGAGCGCGACGTAGAGGTCGCTGTGCCCGCGGACGCCCTCGTCGAGCAGGCCCTGCGGGTCCACCAGGAGCACCGAGTCGAACTCCAGCCCCTTGGCCTCGGCGGGCACCAGCACCACCGGTCCGGCCGAGGAGTCCGCGGCCGGACCGGCGGAGACGACGGGGAACGCGCCGGACAGGCAGTCGACGACGGCCGGCACCCGGCTCGGCGGGACGATCACCGCGACCGTGCCGCCGGCCGCGACGAGCCCGGCGGTCAGCTCGGCGGCCCGGGGGAGCAGCCGGTCCGCGGTCACCTGCTCGGCGACCGGTGGCACGCCGGTGCTGCGCACCGAGCGCGGGGCGGCGGTGGTGGCGTCCCCGGCGGCCAGGACGTCGGCGGCGACGGCCATGATCTCGGCCGGCGTCCGGTAGTTGACGGTGAGCTGGGCCAGCCGCCACTGCTCGCCGACGTGCGGCCGGAGCACCGTGCCCCAGTCCGTGGCGCCGGCCAGGCTGCCGGTCTGGGCCAGGTCGCCGACCACGGTCATCGAGCGGGTGGGGCACTTGCGGGCCAGCAGCCGCCAGGTCATCGCCGAGAGCTCCTGCGCCTCGTCGACGACGACGTGGCCGAACACCCAGGTGCGGTCGGTGGCGGCGCGCTCCGCGGCGGTCCGGGTGTCCAGGTCGGCGTCCCGCTCGGCCAGCCGCTCGGCATCCAGCAGGTCGCCGGCGGTGAGCTCCTCGCCCTCCTCGTCGTCCTCGAGGTCCGTGGACCGGGACCCGTGCAGCAGGTCCAGGGTGTCCTGCGCCTCCTCCTGGGCCCGCCGGCGGCGGCGCGCCTCGCGCGCCCGCTCGGCGCTGTCGTCGTGGCCGAGCAGCTCGTCGGCCTCCTCCAGCAGCGGGACGTCGGCCGGGGTCCAGGGCGCGTCCGCGGAGCGCTCCAGCAGCGCCCGGTCCTCGTCGGTCCACCCCTTGGTGGCCCGGCGGATCCGTGCCGGGTCGGCCAGCAGCTCGCGCAGCAGGCCCTCGGCGGTGAGCACCGGCCACAGCTCGTCGACCAGCTGCCGGACGGCGGGCTCGCCGACGACCTCCGCCTGCAGCGCCTCGACGTCCCGGCGGTCGAGCAGGTCGGCGCCGCCGCGCACGTCGCCGCCGATCCGGTCGGCGTAGCGCTGGGCGATCAGCTCGGCGAGCGCCCGGACGAACGCCGGCCGGCCCAGGTTGTGCTGCCGCGAGGCGCGCCGGGCGGTGGTGCGGCACCGGGTGAGGTCGACCGGGCGCAGCGGGATCCGGACGCCGTCGATCACCAGCTCCCGCACACCGCGCGGCACCGTCTCCCGGTCCCGGACGGCGGCCTTGAGCACGTCGACCATGGCCACCCGGCCCTTCACCTCGGCGACCTCGGGCGCCTCGGTGCCGCGCGCGTCCAGCCCGGGCCGCAGCTGGCCGAGCCCGGCGAGCAGCACGCCGGTCTCACCGAGGGCCGGCAGCACGTCGGCGATGTACCGCAGGAAGGTCGGGGTGGGGCCGACGACGAGGAGCCCGCTGCGGGCCAGCCGGTCCCGGTGGGTGTAGAGCAGGTAGGCGGCCCGGTGCAGGGCGACCGCCGTCTTCCCGGTGCCCGGGCCGCCCTGGACGACGAGCACGCCCCGGGCGTCGCTGCGGATGATCGCGTCCTGCTCGGCCTGGATCGTCGCCACGATGTCGGTCATCCGGCCGGTGCGCTCGGCGGTCAGCGCGGCCATCAGCGCCGCCTCGCCGGTGAGCGGCGGACCGTCCGTCTCGGTGGCGTCGATGGTCAGCACCTCGTCGTGGACGGCGGTGACCGCGCGGCTGCGGGTGCGGATGTGCCGACGGCGGACGACGCCCTCGGGCCGGAACGGCGTCGCGGTGTAGAACGGCCGGGAGGCCGGTGCCCGCCAGTCGACCAGCGCGGGGTCCCCGGCCGGGTCGTCGGCCGGCAGCCCGACCCGGCCGATGTAGAGCGGCTGTGGGGAGACCTCGCGGTCCAGCCGGCCGATGACCAGCCCGTGGTCCGCGGCGTCCAGCGCGGTGATCCGCTGGCCCTGGAACCGGGCGGCCGCCTCCCGCTCGCCGAGCGACTGAGGGTTGATGATCGGCATCGCCAGCGCCTGCCGGAAGCGGGTCACGGCCAGCTCGCGGGCGGCGTCCAGCCGGCGGTACAGGTCGGTGACCGCGACCTGCTCCGCGGCGAGGTCCGGGTCGGGGGAGACATCCTGGGACGAGCTCGACAACGGGGGCTGCTCCTCGGATGGCGTGGCGGTGGGTCGTGGCGACCTGCAACCGTACGTGCCCCGGCGTCCTCCCGAGCCCTTCCCCGGCCGCGGGGGCAGAAGTGGCCACATCCGCCCCGGGGGGCGGCCGGCGGGCAGGATGCCGGCATGGCCACCGCACACATCGGGCACACCCACCGCCTCGACCTGGCCGACGCCACGGTCCGCGAGTGGGACGCCACGGTCGTCGCCGCCGACCCCGAGCAGGGGATCGTGCTGGACCGCTCGGCGTTCTACCCGGGCGGTGGTGGTCAGCCGCCGGACGAGGGCGTGCTGCTGTGGGGCGGCGTGCGCACCCGGATCGCCGGCACCCGCACCGGCGACGAGCTGTACCTGGTGCCGGTCGAGGGGGACCCGCTGCCACCGGTGGGGACGGCGGTGCGCGGCGCGCTGGACGACGAGCGGCGGACCGCGCTGATGCGCACCCACTCCGGGCTGCACGTGCTCACCGGCGTCGTGTTCCGCGACTTCGGAGCGCTGGTCACCGGCGGCAACATGGAGCCGCTGACCGCGCGGATGGACTTCGACCTGGCCGAGGTGCCCAGCGACTTCAAGGACCGGGTCGCCGAGGCGGTCAACGCCGAGCTCGCCGCCGACCGCCCGATCGAGGTCAAGGAGTTGCCCCGTGACGAGGCGTTCGCGATCCCGGACATCATCCGCACCGCGACGAACCTGCTGCCGCCGGACCTGGAGGTGGTCCGGATCGTCGACATCGTCGGCCTGGACACCCAGGCCGACGGCGGCACCCACGTGGCGTCCACGGCGATGGTCGGCCGGGTCGAGGTGGTCAAGATGGAGAACAAGGGCCGCGGCTTCCGCCGGCTGCGGGTGCGGGTGCTCGACGCGGGGTGACCGTGAGCCGGGCGGTCCTCTGGTGGAGGGAGGGTCGGGTCGGTCAGCCGGCGCCGAGTCGGGACGTCGTCGCCGGGTCCCCGGTCCCGCCGAAGTACTGGTCGAGCACCTGACCGAACACCGGCTCGTCCGGTGCGGCGGCGGCGAACAGCGTCATCGAGGAGCGCAGCTTCTGCGCGTCGATCCCGCCGAACACCGCCACCGGGTCGGTGCCCCCGAGGCCGGTGAGCGCCCGGGCGCACTCGACCAGCCGCGGACCCAGCACCGGGTGGGCGAGGTACGCCCGGGCCTCGGGCAGCCCGCTGATCGCGTAGTGCTGAGCCATCGCGCTGCGGCCGAGCCCGGCGACCTGCGGGAAGACGAACCACATCCAGTGGCTCCGCTTGCGCCCGGCGCGCAGCTCGGCGAGCGCGGCGGCGTAGGTGCCGCCGCCGTCCTGGGCGTCGACGAACCGCTGCAGGTCGAAGGCGTCGCTCACCCGGCCAGCCTGCCCCCCGCGCGGGCAGCCCCGCACGTCAGCCGGTAGAACCGACGTCGACGCACCATCCCGACGTGGGGAGCGACCGCATGGGCAGCAACTCGTTGACGCTGGCACCCGCGCCCCGTTCGGCGGCGGCGGAGGAGGTGCGTGCCGAGGTCCGCGCGTTCCTGGCCGAGGAGCTGGCCGCCGGCAGCTTCAGCACGCACGTCGACACCTGGCTGTCCGGGGTGGACCCGGCGTTCTCCAGGAAGCTCGGCGAGCGCGGCTGGCTGGGGATGACCTGGCCGAAGCGGTACGGCGGGCACGAGCGCACGGCGATGGAGCGCTACGCCGTCACCGAGGAACTGCTCGCCGCCGGCGCACCGGTGGCCGCGCACTGGATCGCCGACCGGCAGTCCGGGCCGAACCTGCTGCGCTACGGCACCGAGGCGCAGCGCACCGCGATCCTGCCGCGGATCGCCGCGGGGGAGTGCTACTTCGTCATCGGCATGAGCGAGCCCGACAGCGGCTCCGACCTCGCCTCGATCCGCACCCGGGCCACCCGCAACGGCGACGGCGACTGGGTCGTCAACGGCGCCAAGGTGTGGACGTCGAACGCGCACGCTAGCCACTACGCGATCACCCTGGTGCGCAGCTCGCCGGCCGACCCGGCCAACCGGCACGCCGGCCTCTCCCAGTTGCTGGTCGACCTCTCGCTGCCGGGCATCACGGTCAACCCGATCCGGATCCTGGACGGCGGCCACCACTTCAACGAGGTCGTGTTCGACGACGTCGTGGTCCCCGGCGACATGCTGCTGGGCGAGGAGGGCAACGGCTGGCACCAGGTGACCGCCGAGCTCGCCTTCGAGCGGTCCGGGCCCGAGCGCTTCCTGTCCACCTACCCGCTCCTGGCCGAGTTCGCCCGGCGGGTGGCCGCAGCTCCGGACCCGGCCGGCCTGGCCGCACTCGGCCGGCTCTCGGCCCGGTTGCTGGCCCTGCGCCAGATGTCGCTGCGGATCGCCGGCGCGCTGGACCGCGGGGAGCTGCCGGACATCCCGGCCGCGCTCGTCAAGGACGTCGGGACGACGTTCGAGGCGGACGTGATCGACGAGGTGCGCCGCGCGGTCGACGTGGTGGCCTCGCTCGACTCACCGGACCCGCTGGGCCGGGCGCTGGCCGAGGCCCAGCTGCACGCGCCGGGGTACACGCTGCGCGGCGGCACCAACGAGATTCTCCGGGGCATCGTCGCCCGCGGGCTCGGCCTGCGATGACGACGGCCGAGCGAGCACCGCAGGGAGATGCCCGGAGCCCGTCAGGGAGTGAGCATCGCAGCGAGCGCCAGCGAGCGAGGAGCGGAGCGACCGCTAGGGCGACTGCGATGTCGACCGACGAGCGGAACGACGCCGGAGTCGAGCCGAGGAGACAGCTGACCCGGTACTTCGGCTACGGCAGCAACATGGCGAACCCGGCCCTGCTCGCCCTCCCCGGCGTCCGCAGCCTCGGAGCGGCCGCCGTCGACGGGTACCGGCTGCGCTTCGGCCGGGACTCCGTGCGGTGGCGGGCGGGGGCCGCGGACGTCGTCCCGGCTCCCGGCTGCACGGTCTGGGGCGAGCTGCTCGAGGTCGACGACGCGGCGCTGGCCGTGCTGGACGCCAAGGAGGGCGTCGAGCCCGGCTGGTACCGCCGGGCCGAGGTCGAGGTGCGGGACGTCGGGCCCGCGCTGACCTACACGGTGGTGGAGCCCGCGGACCCGGAGCTGGCCCCCCGCGAGGACTACCTCGCCGGCATGCTCGCCGCCGCCCGCGCGCTCGGGTTCCCGGCCGGCTACCAGCGGTTCCTCGACGACCTGGCCGTCGAGGCCGCCGTCCACCCGCTGCCCGGGCAGTTCCGCGCCGTCCCCCTCGTCCGCACAGGAGCCGATCGTGAGCAGTACTGACACCGACCTGGTCGTGGAGACCGTCCGGGACATCCTGACCTCGTTCGAGCCGTTCGTGCTGACGGCCGAGCGGCCGTGGGACGCCGGGCTGTGGAGCGCGCTGGCCGAGGCGGGGATGACCGGTGTCGGGCTGCCGGAGGAGGCCGGCGGCTCCGGCGGCGATCTGGCCGACGCCGTCGCCATTGTGGCCACTTTGGCGCAGGGGGCCGCGGCGGTGCCGGTGGCCGAGCAGCTGCTGGTCGCCGCCCCCGCCGTCCTGGCCGCCGACCTCGACCTGCCCGCCCCCGACGAGCCGCTGTCGATCGCGGTGGACGGGGCCGTCACCGCCGAGCCCCGGGACGACGGCGACGGCCCGGGCAGCTGGACCCTCACCGGGACGGCGACCGATGTCGCGTGGGCCGGGGTCGCGCGGCACCTGGTGGTGCTGGCCACGAGCCCGGTCGGGCCGGTGCTGGCGCTGGTCGACGTCACCGGCCGGGAGACGACGCACGCGGCCAACCTGGCCGGCGAGCCGCGCGGCTCGCTGGTGTTCGACGGCGTGACCTGCGCCGGTGCGCTGCTCACCGACGCCCGGGCCGACGAGCTGCGCGCCCGGTACGCCCTGGCCCGCGCGGTGCAGCTGTCCGCGGCGCTGGAGCAGGTGCTCGGCTGGACGGTGCAGTACGCGGGGGAGCGGGTGCAGTTCGGCCGCCCGCTGGGCCGGTTCCAGGCGATCCAGATGGAGCTGGCCGAGATGGCCGGGGAGGTCACCGCCGTCGCCGCGCTGGTCGACTCGGCGGTCCAGGCGACCGAGCGCGGGGAGTCGCTGGTGCCGGCCGCCGCGGCGGCCAAGGTCCGCGCCGGAGCCGCCGTCGAGGTGGTCGCCCGGCTGGCGCACCAGGTGCACGGCGCGATCGGGTTCACCCAGGAGCACCGGCTGCACCACCTCACCCGGCGCTGCTGGTCCTGGCGGGACGAGGCCGGCACCGAGCTGGCCTGGTCGCGGGTGCTCGGCGAGCGGCTGCTCGCCGACGGCCCTGACGCGCTCTGGCCGGCGCTCACCCGCGTCGTGTGAACACGGCCCCCCGTGCCCCCCACCCCTCGCGAGCTCGGGGCGAGCCCCTGCACGTGGACCGAATCCGGCCGTACCGGGCGGCGGACCGGGCCGCGGTCTACGACGTCTGCGTGCGCACCGCGGCCGCCGGTGAGGACGCCCGCGGCCGGTGGTCCACCGACGACCTGATGCCGGACCTGTTCGCCGGCCCGTACGTCGAGCTCGAGCCGTCCCTGGCCTTCGTACTGGACGACGGGCAGCGGGCGGTCGGCTACGTGGTCGGCACCGCGGACACCGCCGGGTTCGTTCGGGCCTGGCAGCGGGACTGGCTGCCGCGGCTGGCCGACCGGTACCCGGCGCCCCCGGACCCGCCGCGGACGGCCGAGGAGGCGATGGTCGCGCTGCTGCACCGGCCCGAGCGGATGATCCGGCCGGAGCTGGCCGCGTACCCGGCGCACCTGCACATCGACCTGCTGCCGGCCCACCAGGGGGCGGGCCACGGGCGGGCGCTGATCGACACGTTCCGGGCTGCTGCGGCCCGCGCCGGAGCGGCCGCGCTCCACCTCGGCGTCGACCCGGCGAACCACCGGGCCCGCGCCTTCTACGACCACCTCGGGTTCACCGAGATCGCCGTCCCCGACCCGGGCGTGACCTACCTGGGCCTCCCGACGTCCTGATCTCCTGCGCTTTCGCGCGCGAAAGCGCAGGAGGTCCTGTGTGAGGGCGCGGGAGCGCTGTCACACCGTCTCGGGGATGCGCAGGCGGGCGATCACGAGGTCGAGCTCGGCCACCTCGGTGATCCGGCCGCCCATCGACCGGGAGTACTCGGCCTGCAGCTGGTCGGCACGCTGCCCGGCGGACGTCATGGCGTCCCGGTCGACGTAGTTCACCGATGCCACCGCCCGGCCGGTCAGCCGGTCCACCATCAGGCTGACGCTGGAGAAGCCGGGCAGCTCCTCGATCCGGGGGAGCAGCGCCATCCGGAAGGTCGCGATGTCCTCCTCGACGGTGGCCGGGTCGCGGAGCGACGTCCAGGTCACCCGGCAGCAGGCGTGGTCAGCGGCCTGCCGGGCCCGGTGCATGACCGCGACCTCCCACTGCGCGACCAGGGGCACCGCACCGAGCAGCTTGCCGACCTGGGCGCGGTTGGGGCGCATGGCCTGCTCGCTGGCCTTGAGCGCCGCCTCGGTCTCCCACCCGGTGGTGACGATGCAGCGGCCCGAGCGGGGCCCGACGAGCATCGACATGCCGGTGCAGCCGTCCAGCCCGGTCGTCGCGGGCAGCCACTCCTCCTGGACGAACCTGGTCGCCTCGTCGAGTGCTCGTGGGTTCCCGCGCAGCGTGGCGGTTCGGGCGTACATCCGCAGCTCCCCTCGGCCGGCCGTGCCCCGGCAGCACCGTCGCAGCTGCGACTCTGCCCGGCCGCTCACCGCTGCGGGAACCGCCCTGCGATACCGACCCGTTCCGCAAGCGGCGGTTCGCGACTGTCCGAGACCGGGCTGCGACAGCAGGGCTGCGGGGCCGCCCGACGAGGACGGCCCCGCTCCCGGCTCAGCCGAGCAGCACCTCCCGGATGACCTCGTGCAGGTGGGTGTTCGGGTAGTAGCCGACGAGCTCCTCGCTCCGCGGGCCCACCGCCGTCACCACCGTCGGCGCGCCGGTGTGCGCGGTCGTCGTCCAGTCCAGCACGAAGTCCTTGTCGCTGCCGGCGACGGCGAACGGACCGTCCTCACCGGAGACCGTCTCGCCCGCGGCCGGCGTCTCCTGCGGCAGGGTCCCGCCCGGGCCGCTCTCGTCGGCCGGGTCGACGTCCTCGATGGTCAGCCCGCCGGTCTCGTGGTCACCGGTGACGATCAGCAGCGTGTCCGGGTGCTCCTCGACGTAGTCCCGGGCGACCTGGACGGCGGCCTCGAGCGAGCGCAGCGCCTGCAGCATCCGGGTGCCGTTGTTGTCGTGCGCCATCTCGTCGATGCCCTCTTCCTCGATGAGCAGGAAAAAGCCGTCCTCGTCCTGGGACAGCACGTCCAGGGCCTTGGTGGCCATGTCGGCCAGCGGGACGACGGGCGCGTACTCGTCGCCCTCGCCCTCCGGCCGCATCTGGAACATCTCCTCGTTGGCGAACAGCCCGAGGAGGTGGTCGGAGTCGGCCGCGGCGAACTCGGCGGCGGTGCTCACGTACTCGTAGCCCAGCCCCTCGGCCTCGGCGATCAGGTCGCCCTGGGTGCTCACCGACACCTCCGGGTCCTCGGTGTCACCTGCCCGGGGCGGGTAGGCGCCCTCGTCCCCGGCCGGCAGCCACCGGTCCTCGCCGCCGCCCAGGATGACCTGCGGCTTGGTGACCTCCAGGTACTGGCGGGCGATGTCGTCCTGCGCGGCGCGGTCGGTGCTGTTGCTGAAGAACGCCGCCGGGGTGGCATCGGTGACCTGCGCCGTCGTCACCAGCCCGGTGGCCAGGCCCGCCTGCTGGGCCTCACCACCGATGGTGGGGAGCGGGTTGCCGTCGACGTCGACGCTGACCGCACCGTTGTAGGTCTTCACCCCGGTCGCCCACGCGCTCGCGCCGGCCGCGGAGTCGGTGACGGTGTCCTCCGGGTCGCGCGGGTCGGTCGTCTGCAGTCCGGTGACGCCGAGGGTGTTCATGAGCAGCTCACCGTCGAAGCCGACCTGGTCCAGCCGGCCGGCCTCGCGCTGGGCCGCCGCCATGCCGTCGCCGTTGATGAAGATGACGCTCTGCGGGTGGTGGCCGTGGCCGTGCCCGTCCCCGCCGGCGGAGGCGGCGGAGGGCAGCAGGACGACGACACCGCCACCGACGAGCGTGGCGGCGACGCAGAGCGGCAGTGTCCGGCGCCGCAGGCGCCGGGTTCTCGTGGTCGACATGACTCCCCTTGGTGCGGGCGGCGCCCGCGGTCGGTGTGGTCGGACTGTGAGCAGCCTGCGAGCCCACTGTGACCTGCGCCACTCGACCTGTCGATGAGTTCGCCGGTTCGCGGCGGTCTTCCCCTCATGACGACGACGACACCGCTCGACCTCACCTCCTCGGTCGCCGAGGTCAACCGCGTCGTGACGGCGGTGGCCGACGACCAGCTCGCCGGCCCGACACCGTGCGCCGAGACGTCCGTGGCCGCACTGCTGGACCACCTGCACGGACTGGCCGTCGGGCTGCGACTGGCGGCGCTGAAGCAGCCCACCGGGGCGCCGAGCGCCTCCGCCGACGTGCCGGCGGACTGGCGCACCCGCATCCCGCGCGAGCTCGACGAGCTGGCCGACGCCTGGCGCGACCCGGCCGCCTGGGAGGGCACCTCCGAACCCGGCGGCATCGCGCTGCCGGCGGCCTGGGCCGGGCGGGTGGCGCTCAACGAGGTGCTGGTGCACGGCTGGGACCTCGCGGTGGCCACCGGCCGGCACTACGCGCCCGACCCGGCCGCGGTGCGCGCCTGCATCGACTACGGGCGTGAGTTCGCGGCCGCGGCGCCGGAGGCCCGGAACTCGATCTACGGGCCGGAGGTCGCGGTGCCGGCGGACGCGCCGGAGCTGGACCAGCTGCTCGGGCTCACCGGCCGTGACCCGGGCTGGCGCCCCGCGGGCTGACCGGTCCCCGGCCACTCCTGGGTGTCCCGGCCCAGCGCGACCGCGGCCGGGAGCCGCAGGGTGGCGGTGAGCCAGAGCAGCAGGTCGTGCAGCCGCAGTCGGGTCAGCCGGTGCCTGAGCAGGCCGGCGACGACGTCCTCCAGGGCGTCGAAGGCCTCGGCGTTGGTCCGCAGCTCCCGGTGGACGACGGCGGCGACCCCGCTGTCGCCCTCCACCAGGTGCGGCACGAGCTGCAGCCAGCTGGTGCGGGTGACCACGGGCACCAGCGCGGGCGCGCGGTGGTGCAGTGCGGCCACGACGTAACGGCCGTGCGGGCCGGGCGGCTCACCGAGCGTCCGCAGCGCCGCGCCGACGGTGCCCGGCTCACCGAGCACGGAGACCTCGTCGTCCGGCAGGTCCCAGAACGGCCGGCCGCCCGCCCGGGCGGCCATCGCGACGGCCGTCGGCTCGACCTCGTCCAGCGCCCGGCGCACCGTCGCCCAGCCGTCCGGGTCCAGCCGGCCGTGTAGCCCCTCGGCGACCAGCACGTCGTCGTCCCCGAGCGGGCCGACCGGCACCGGCCGGCGGTCGAAGCGCTCGAAGCCGAAGGCCGGTACCACCACCCAGCGCCCCTCCCGCTCGATGGGGGAGCGGTAGCGCAGCGGCCGCCGCCCCCGGGCGTACCCGAGGACGGCGGCGAGCGCGGTGTCCCACGGCACCGGGTCGGGTCCTGCGCTGGGGAGGGCGAACGCCGGCCGGTCGGAGGACATGGGAGGGGTCAGCCCGCGGGGCTGACGTCCTCCACGTCGAAGCTGGCCATCGTCGCCCCGCCGGTGGCGAAGGTGCCGACGTCGGCACCCGCGGCCCGGCCGGCCTCGGAGCTCATGCCGGCGCCCATCGCCTCGGCGGAGGCGAAGTCCAGCTCGGCGACCAGGTACGGAGCCGGCGTGCTGGGGTCCAGCGAGGCGGCGTGACCGATGGAGAACCGCTGCAGGCCGGGGATGGCATGGACCAGCCCGACGTGCACGTCGCGGTAGTGCCGGTCGAACTCGGCGGGGTCGGTGGGCTGGCCGTACTGGACGACGAGGCGGTGCACCATGCGGGGCTGCTCCCTCTGTTCGGTCCGGGCCTCGGTGCCCGGCTCGCCGGCCAGCGAACCAGACGCCGGGCGGTCGTGGACGGCGCGGGTCAGCGGTGGCCGATGCCGCCGGGGCCGTGCTCGGCCGGGACCTCCTCGCCGGCGGCGACCGGGCCCGGCGGCGTGCCGTCGCCGAACGGGCTGCCGCCGAGCTCCTCGCGGCCGTGCGGGGTCAGCCAGCCCGACGTGTCCGGACCCAGCGGGATGACCTGGGTGGGGTTGATGTCGGCGTGCACGACGTAGTAGTGCTCCTTGATCTGCGGGAAGTCGGTGGTGTCGCCGAAGCCCGGGGTCTGGAACAGGTCGCGCGCGTAGGCCCACAGCGCCGGCATCTCGGTCAGCTTCTGCCGGTTGGCCTTGAAGTGGCCGTGGTAGACGGCGTCGAACCGGGCGAGCGTGGTGAACAGCCGGACGTCGGCCTCGGTGATGCTGCCGCCCATCAGGAACCGCCGGCCCGACAGCCGCTCCTCCAGCCAGTCCAGCGCCGTCCAGAGCCGGTCGTAGGCTGCGTCGTAGGCACGCTGGGACCCGGCGAACCCGCAGCGGTAGACCCCGTTGTTGACCTCGGTGTAGACGCGCTGCATGACCTCGTCCATCTCCGCCCGCAGGTGCTCGGGGTAGAGGTCCGGGGCGCCGGTGCGGTGGAACTCGGTCCACTGCGTGGAGAAGTCCAGCGTCATCTGCATGAAGTCGTTGGTCACGACGGCCTTGGTGGGCAGGTCCACCATCGCCGGCACCGTGATGCCGCGCGGGTACCCCGGGTCGCGGGCGAAGAACGCCTCCTGCAGCCGCTCGTAGCCCAGCACCGGGTCCCGGCCGCCGGGGTCCAGGTCGAAGGTCCAGCTGCGCTCGTCGTGGGTCGGACCGCAGATGCCCATCGAGATCACCGGCTCCAGGCCGAGCAGCCGCCGGACGATCGCGGCGCGGTTGGCCCACGGGCAGGCCCGGGCGATCACCAGCCGGTAGCGGTCGGCCTCCACCGGCCAGCCGCTCGACCCGTCGGCGGTGATCCGGTCGGTGATGTAGTTCGAGTCGCGCTGGTACTCCTGGCCCGGCTCGACGTAGCCGCTGCCGCTCTCCTCGGTGCTCACGCCCCCAGCCTTCCCGACCGGGCGACGGCGCGCCGGGTGACCGGTGCGTGAGCGGCTGCCAGCTGAGCGTGGCGCCCGGCGCCGGGGGCGTGTCACTCGGCCGGCGGGCTCGGAGGCTGGTCCCGTCACCCGGAACAGACGGCGACGGTCGCCTAGCCTGGGTCCATGGCCGCCAACCCCGCCCGCCCTGCCTGGTTCGCCAACGTCGGGGTGCAGCTGCTCGCCGGGGCGGCGGCGGTCTACAACGCCGTGCAGCTGGTCCTCAAGCTGGTCGACGGCCGGTACGGGGACGCCTTCCTCAGCTTCGCCTGGACCGTGCTGTTCGGGTACGTGGTCCTGGAGTCGCTGCGCTTCCGCCGGGTGCAGCAGCGGGAGGAGGCCGCGGCCGAGGAGAACCCGTCGGAGCCCTCGCGGCCGGTCGAGCCGACCGACTGACCGGGTCCGGACGACGCGCGGTCCGGATCCAGTTCGCCTCGACGCGTCACGGAGTGCTTACTTAGGGTCAGTTGACCGTGCACAGCAGCTGCTCACGCTGTGCCTGGTCCTGCCGACCGAGTCACCCTCCGAGAGGACCGTTCGTGCCCCTCCCTCCAGGTACCGCCCGCACCGCCGCCCGCCGCGGAGCGCTCGGCGCCGCAGCGGCGTCCGCCGCCGTCCTCGCCGCCCTCGCCGTCCCGGCGGTCGCGGCCGCCGCACCGCCCGACTGCGCCGTCCCGGCGCAGTACGAGATCGGGGCCGTCCAGGGCACCGGCGCCACCAGTCCGGTGACCGGCGCCACGGTCACCGTGCGCGGCGTCGTCGTCGGCGACGAGCCGGGGCTGTCCGGCTTCTACCTGCAGGACGTCGACGGGGACGACGACGCCGCGACCTCCGACGGCGTGTTCGTCTTCAGCCCGGCCGCGGTCGACCTCGGGGACACGGTCGCCGTCACCGGCCAGGCGCAGGAGTACAGCGGCCAGACCCAGATCGCGGCGCGCACCGACGTCACCGTCTGCACCGACGGCACGGCAGCCGACCTGCCCGCGGCCGCGCCGTTGGACCTGCCCGCCGACGACGCCGCCCGCGAGCGGCTCGAGGGCATGCTGGTGGCCTCCGTCGACCCGCTCACCGTCAGCGAGGTCTTCGACCTCACCAGCTACGGCGAGCTGACCCTCTCCGCGGGCGGTGTGCTGGTCCAGCCCACCGAGCTCGCCCGCCCGGGCACACCCGAGGCCGCTGCGGTGGCCGCCGGGAACGCGCTGCGCAGCATCACCCTCGACGACGGCCGCTCCGCCCGGGTCACCGTGAACACCCGCCCGTACCTGACCCGGGACACCCCGGTGCGGGTCGGTGACCAGCTCCGGTTCACCGAGCCGGTCGTGCTCGGCCACGGCTTCGACACCTGGCGGCTGCAGCCGGCCGACGGCAGCGCCGACGGCGTGTTCGCGCCGCAGGACACCCGGTCGCCGGCGCCGGCACCGGTGGGCGGCGACGTCCGGCTGGCCACGTTCAACGTGCTCAACTACTTCCTGACCATCGGCGGCGTCGGCCGCGGCGCCACCAGCCCGGCGGAGTTCGAGCAGCAGGCGGACAAGGAGGTCGCCGCGATCACCGCGTTGGACGCCGACGTCGTCTCGCTGCTGGAGATCG
Source organism: Geodermatophilaceae bacterium URHA0031 (assembly GCA_000620205.1). GTDB lineage: Bacteria > Actinomycetota > Actinomycetes > Mycobacteriales > Geodermatophilaceae > Modestobacter. The sequence continues at coordinate 200,599 of JHVP01000009.1, forward strand.
AGGACACCGACTCGACCGGCCTCACCCCGGGCAACGCGGACACCGCGCTGGCCGACCTGGTGCGCCGGCTCAACTCCGCCGCGGGCAGCGCGGTGTGGAGCTTCGTCCCGCTCCCGGCCGAGCTCTACACCGTCGACCGGGACGTGATCCGCAACGGGATCATCTACCGCAACGACGTCGTCCAGCCCGTCGGCGCCCCGGTCGGGCTGGTCGACGAGACGGTCTGGTCCAACGCCCGGGAGCCGCAGGCGCAGACGTTCACGAAGGACGGGGACGCCTTCACCGTCGTCGCCAACCACCTGAAGTCCAAGAGCACCGGCGACGCGACCGGGGACAACGTCGACGCCGGCGACGGCCAGGGCCAGTGGAACGGCGACCGAGTCCGGCAGGCCCGGTCGCTGGCGGCGTTCACCGACCGGCTGCGGGCGCAGACCGGCGACGACGACGTGGTGCTGATGGGCGACTTCAACGCCTACACCCAGGAGGACCCGATCGAGGCACTGCGCGGGGCGGGGTACACCGACCTCGGGTCCGCCTTCGACGAGGGCCGGTACAGCTACGTGTTCGATGCGCTGTCCGGCTCGCTGGACCACGCACTGGCCACGGCAGCGCTGACCGCCAAGGTCACCGGCGTCGTGCACTGGAACATCAACTCGGTGGAGTCCGCCGCCTACCAGTACACCGGCGCGGACGACCTGTACGCGCCCGACCCGTACCGGTCCAGCGACCACGACCCGCTGGTGATCGGGATCGACCTGGACGAGCGGTGCTCCGGCCTCGTCCCGACGATCACCGGCGGCCCCACCGATGAGGTGCTCACCGGCACGAACGGGCCGGACGTGATCATGGGCCTGGGCGGCGACGACACGATCACCGGCGGGAACGCCGGGGACGTCATCTGCGGCGGCGCCGGCGACGACACCGTCACCGGGGACAACGGCGACGACGTCCTGCTGGGTGGCTTCGGCGCCGACACGGTGTCCGGCGGCAACGGGGACGACGTCGTCATCGGCGGCCCGGGCACCGACACCCTCGACCAGGGCCACGGCACCGGCCAGGTGGAGGAGGACGGCGCCGGGTCCTGACCGTCGGCCGCCGGACGGGCCGTCAGGCCCGTTCGGCGTCCGGTGCGGAGGCCTGCTCGGCGGTGTCGGGCTGGTCGCGCAGGAACAGGTACCAGTAGGACGTCGACACGAAGACGACCGCGCCGACCAGGTTGCCCAGACCGGCGAACAACCAGTTGAGCAGCGCGTCGCCCCAGGTGAGGTCCGGGACGCCGGCGAAGATGGCCGCGGGCAGGAAGAACATGTTGGCCACGACGTGGTCGAACCCCATGGCCACGAAGGCCATGATCGGGAAGAAGATCGCCAGGATCTTGCCGGAGACGTTCTTCGCCGCCAGCGACATCCACACCGCCAGGCAGACCAGCCAGTTGCAGCCGATCCCGCGCAGGAAGACCTGCCAGTGCGATTCCACGGTGCCCTTGGCCTGGGCGATCGAGGCCAGCCGCTCGTAGGTGAGCCCGGCGGCGCCGCTGGCGCCCGCGTGACCGATGACGCCGGTCTGCACGGCGAGGAAGTAGGCCACGAAGAGCGCACCGAGCAGGTTCCCGACCAGCACCAGCGTCAGGTTGCGGGCGACGTCGCCGACGCCGATCTTGCCGCGCATCGCGCTCAGCGGGACCAGCATCATGTTGCCGGTCGCCAGGTCGGAACCGGCGATGAGCACGAGCACCAGGCCGAGGGTGAAGGCCGCGCCCAGGAACAGGGTCGGCAGCGTGCCCCACGTGGCGGGGTCCAGACCCGAGGAGACGGTGATCGCTACCAGGCCGCCGAACGAGATGTAGGCGCCGGCCAGGAAGGCGCTGACCAGCACCCGGTCCCAGCTGCGGTGGGTCTTCTTGGCGCCGGTCGCGACGGCGGCCTGGGCCATCTCCTGCGGTTCGCGGTCGGTCATGTGCGCCTCCGGGGGAGTGCCGCAGCGGCCGGGGCTGGGCCGCGAGGGTCAGCGTCCCCGGCGGCGTCCGGTCCCGCCACGCGAGCCGAGGAGCACCTCGGACGCTTGTGCTCTGCTCACCGTGGTGAGCAGAGCACAAGCGGAGCCGGAGTGCTGCTGGCACTGCCGGGTCGACCGGAGGTGGACGAAGCGCAGAATGGTTTCCGGTGGCAACGACGTCACCGCTGAGCTGGAGGTGCCGTGCCCGAGATCCACGCCCCGTTCGACGGCAGCGGTACCGAGGTGGGCGCCGACGGGATCCGCCGCTACGCCGGCCTGCACCGCAACGTCGTCGCCCTGCTCCGGGAGACCGTGCAGCGCTTCCCGGACCGGCCCGCGGTGGTCGAGCTGGACGGGCCGGCGGTCGGCTACGCCGAGCTGTGGGACCGCGCCGCCCGGGTGGCCGGTGGGCTCCGGGACGCCGGGGTGGGCCGCGGTGACCGGGTCGCCGTCCGGCTGGGCAACGGGCTGGACTGGCTGCTCGCCTTCTGGGGCACGCACCTGGCCGGCGCCGTCGTCGTCCCGCTGAACACCCGGCTGGCTGAGGCCGAGGCCGAGTACGTCCTGGCTGACTGCGGGGCGGCCTACGTCGTCCGGCCGGGGGAGCCGCTGCCCGACGGGGAGCCCGGTGAGGCCGCCGACGCCGCGCACGGCGACGTGGCCGCGCTGTTCTACACCAGCGGCACGACCGGGCGCCCCAAGGGCGCCATGCTGACCCATGAGAACTTCCTGTCGACGATCGAGAGCGTCATCCGCTGCCGGGAGCTCTCCCGCGACCCGGGCCTCGCGAACGCGACGCTCATCTCGGTGCCGCTGTTCCACGTCACCGGCTGCTGCTCGCAGATGATGACCCAGGTCGCGCTCGGCGGTCTGTCCGTGGTCATGCCCCGGTTCGAGGCAGGGGCCTTCCTGGCGGCCGTCCCGCGCCACGGCATCACCCTGCTCACCAGCGTGCCGACGATCTACGAGCTGGTGCTGCGGCACCCGGCGTTCGCAACGACCGACGTCTCCTCCGTGCGCACCTTGAGCTACGGCGGGGCCCCGATCGCTCCCGACCTGGTGCAGCGGCTGCTCGAGGCGTTCCCGCGCGCCCGGCTGGGCAACGGGTTCGGGCTGTCGGAGACCTCAGCGCTGGCGACCTTCCTGCCGCACGAGTACGCCGCCACGCACGCCGACGCCGTCGGCTTCCCGACGCCGGTCAACGACGTGCGGATCGACCGGCCGGACGAGGAGACGGGCGTCGGTGAGCTGCTGGTGCGCGGGCCCAACGTGGTCGCCGGGTACTGGGGCGACCCGGCCCGGACGGCGGAGACCTTCGTCGACGGCTGGCTGCACACCGGCGACGTCGCCACGATCACCGACGGCATCGTCCGCATCGTCGACCGGGCCAAGGACATGATCAACCGCGGCGGGGAGAACGTGTACTCCGTCGAGGTGGAGAACGCGCTCGCCGCGCACCCCGACGTGGTCGAGGTCGCGGTGGTCGGGGTCGCGGACCCGGTGATGGGGGAGAAGGTCGGCGCCGTGGTGCTGCCCCGCCCGGGCGTGACGGCGGCGGACCTCCTGCCCTCGCTCATCGCCTTCGCCCGCACCCGGCTCGCCGACTTCAAGGTGCCGCAGTTCGTCCACGTGCTGGAGGCGCCGCTGCCGCGCAACGCCGGCGGCAAGGTGCTCAAGAGCCCGCTGCGCCGGCAGACGGAGTGGACCGCCGTCCCCCGCTGACGCACCGACCGCCGAGAGCGCGCTCTCGGTGGTGACCCTCAGGCTTTCGCGCGCGGAAGTACGTGACCCTTCGCGCGCGAAGGTGCAGGGGGCCTCTCACGCCCCAGAACTCGGGGTCAGCGACCGGCCTCGGAGACGGTGATCGCGGCGTTGACCAGCGCCAGGTGGGACAGCGCCTGGGGCAGGTTGCCGAGGAAGTCGCCGGTGGCCGGGTCGAGCATCTCGGCGAGCAGGCCGACGTCGTTGGCCGCCGGCATGAGCTCGTCCATCAGCGCGCGCGCCTCGTCGACCCGCCCGCACAGCGTCAACGCCGACACCATCCAGAACGAGCAGGCGAGGAAGACACCCTCCTCCTCGTCCGCGCCGCTGTAGCGGTACAGGTACGGACCGGCGCCGAGGTCGGCGCGCAGCGCGTCCAGCGTCGAGCTCATCCGCTCGCCGCGGTCGAACCCGCTGATCGCGTGCAGCACGATCGAGGCGTCCAGCTGGTCGCTGCCGGGGTACCAGACGTAGGCCCCGCGGTCGGCGGACCAGCAGTGCTCGGACACCCACGACCGGATCCGCTCGGCCTCGCTGCGCCACCGGGCGTCGTCGCCGGGGATCTGCCCCGCCTCGGCCAGCTCCACCGCCTTGGTCAGCGCCATCCAGGCGCCGAGCTTGGACGTCGTGTAGTGCCGGGCAACCGGCAGCTCCCACATGCCGGAGTCCTTGGCCTGCCACCGGTCGCAGGTGAGGTCGGCGATCTGCGCCAGCAGCCGGCCGGTCTCGGCGTCCAGCACGTTCCCGTTCTCCACGTACAGCGAGACGATGGCGAACAGGTCGCCGAAGACACCCAGCTGCAGCTGGGAGGCGGCGTTGTTGCCGCTGACCACCGGGCCGGTGCCGCGCCAGCCGGGCACGTCGCGGAACTCCGCGACCGGCACCAGCCCGCCGCCGAGGGAGTAGACGACCTGCGGCTCCGGCCCGTGCTCCCGGATCGTGGACAGCAGCCAGCGGATCGCCCCGTGGGTCTCCTCACGAAGCCCGAACCGGAACAGCGCGGTGAGCGCGTAGGCGGAGTCGCGGACCCAGGCGTAGCGGTAGTCCCAGTTCTTGCCGCCGGCCAGGCTCTCCGGCAGCGAGCTGGTGGCCGCGGCGACCATCGACCCGCTGGCCGCGTGGATCAGCTGCTTGAGCAGCAGCGTGCTGCGCCGGACGGCGGTGTCCCAGGGGCCGTCCCAGGCGAAGGCACCCATCCAGGCGACCCAGTTGCCGACCGTCCGGTCGACGCCGGCGTCGACCGCCTCGGCCGGCGGGAGGAACAGCGGTTCCCGAGCGGTGGCCACCACGCCCAGCAGCTGACGGGAGCCCGGCGTCGTGGTGAAGTCGACGTCGATCCGCCGGTCCCCGACGCGGACGGCGTCCTCGGCGAGCGTGCGGACGGCGAGGGTGACCCCGTCGACCCGCAGCACCGGGCCGTGCGCGGTCTGGTGCACCCAGGGCGAGACGGTGTTCAGGCAGGTGCCCGGCCGGACGGCCGCCCGCATCCGCACGGACCCGGTCAGGCCCTCGATCCGGCGGGCCAGCTCCGACCACGGCAGCCGGCCGGCGATGCCCGAGTTCAGCGCGTCGGTGACCCGGACCGACCCCGAGGCGGTGGTGAAGGTCGTGGCCAGCACGTTGGTGTGCTCGACGTACTCCCGCTCGACGGTGCAGTCCTCGACCGGGGAGAGCTCGATGCAGCCGCCGTTGTCGGCGTCGAGCAGGGCGCCGAACACGGGGACGGCGTCCATCTCCGGCAACGGTAGCCAGTCGATCCGGCCGTCCCGGGCGATCAGCGCGATGGTGCGGCCGTCGCCGATCGCGGCGTAGGAGCGCAGGTCGGCGTACCCGTCGGCGTCCCGCTCCTCGACCGGCGCCGGGGCGCCACCCGCACCCCAGTGCAGGTGCGGGTGGCGCTCGACCGAGGTGGTCACGGGGTCGGCATCCCACCGTTGACGTTGAGGGTCTCGCCGGTGACGTAGCTGGACTCGGGCGAGGCGAGGAAGACGTAGGCCGGGCCGAGCTCGGCCGGTTGGCCGGCGCGGCCCAGCGGCGTCTCCTGGCCGAACTCCGGCAGCGCCTCGGTGGGCTGGCCGCCGGTGGCCTGCAGCGGGGTCCAGAACGGGCCGGGTGCCACGACGTTGACCCGGATCCCCTTGGGGGCCAGCTGCTGCGCCAGCGCCTTGCTCATCGTGTTGATCGCGGCCTTGGTGGTCGCGTAGTCGACCAGGCCGGGGGCGGGGGAGTAGGCCTGGATCGAGCTGGTGTTGATGATCGTCGAGCCCGGCTGCAGGTGCGGCAGCGCCTCCTGGACGATCCAGAACAGCGCGTAGACGTTGGTCTTGAACGTCGCGTCGAACTGCTCGGAGCTGACGTCGGCGAGGTCGTCGACCCAGGTCTGCGTGCCCGCGACGTTGGCCAGGATGTCCAGGCCGCCCAGCGCGTCGACGGCGGTGTGCACCAGGGCGCGGGCGGCGGTCTCGCCGGAGATGTCGGCCGGGGCCAGCACGGCCTTCCGGCCGGCCTCCGCGACGAGGGCGGCGACCTCCTCGGCGTCGGACTGCTCGGTGGGCAGGTAGTTCAGGACGACGTCGGCGCCCTCGCGGGCGAAGGCGATCGCGGCGGCCCGGCCGATGCCGGAGTCGGCGCCGGTGACCAGCGCCTTGCGGCCGGTCAGCCGTCCGGTGCCCCGGTAGCTGCGCTCGCCGTGGTCCGCGCCGGGCGCGAGGTCCTGGGCCAGGCCGGGGGCGTCCTGGTGCTGCTCGGGGTAGCCGTCGGTGCGGTGGAGGGTGGTGGGGTCGGCGAAGGTGAACTGGTCGGCCATGGTCTCGGTCGTGCCCCACCCGGCCGTGGACGACACGTGCGACGCCGGACACCACGACACCGGCGCGGCGCGCAGAGTCGACCGAACCCTCGGCGGGTTTCGGCGCCGAATCCTCGGCAGGTTTCGGCGCCGAAACCTGGGACGAAGCCGGTGAGCCGCGGGGAGACCTGACCCGCGACCGTGTCGTGACCTGGCGCGGTCAGCCGTCGTTGTTGCCGTTCCCGTTGCCGTTCCCGCGGCCGTTCCCGTTGCGCCACGGGTTGCCGTCCCCGTTGCCGGGGAGGTCGTCGGTGGGGAACTGCTCCTCGGGCTGGGTCTCCACGGGTGTGGAGTCGTCGACGCCGGGGTCCTCCGCAGTCGGGGTGGGCGTCGGGGTCGGGGGCGGCGCGACGGCGTAGCTGACGGTCACCGGGCTGTTGGGGGTCAGCGGGCCCTCGGGGGTGACCGCGGTGACCGTCCCGTCGGCGACGTCGCTGGTCTCCTGGGCGCTGATCGTGACGACCAGGCCGCGGTCGGTGAGCTCCGCCTGCACGTCACGCACCGGGCGTCCCACGAAGTCCGAGGAGGTGAGGTCGACCAGCCGCACGGTGGGTTGCGCGGGCGCGCTGGAGGCCGGGGCGCTGGTCGCAGACGTGGTCGCGCCGGACGCCGTCCGGTCGTCGGCCCCGCTGCCGCTGGTGAGCATCTGCCACCCGCCGAGCGCGACCGCCGCGACGACGAGCAGCGCGAGCAGCGGCACGAGCAGGCGCCGTCGGCGACTGTCCTCGCGCCGCTCCTCCGCCGGCTCCGGGCTCCAGTCCTGCGCGGGCTCCGGGCTCCACGCCCCCCGCGGCTGGGTGGCCGGGAACTCGGCGGTCGGCTCGGCCACCGCGGGCATCACGGTGGTGGCGGGACCGGCGGAGGCGACCGGCCGGCCGAAGGCCTGGCCGGCCATGACCTGGTCGATCGCGTCCCGGAAGGCGGCCCCGTCGGCGAACCGGTGGGCCGGGTCCTTGACCATCGCCGCCTCGATCAGCGCGCGGACGGGGGTGGGGACGTCGTCGGGCAGCGGCTCGGGGTTGTCCCGGATGTGCATGAGCGCGACCTGCACCGAGCTCTCGGCGTCGAAGGCGCGGTGCCCGGACAAGCACTCGTAGCCGACCACACCCAGGGCGTAGACGTCGCTGGCCGGGGTCGCGCGGTGCCCCTGGGCCTGCTCGGGGGAGAGGTAGTGGGCGGTGCCGATGACCTGGCCGGTCCGGGTGAGCGGCACGCTGGCGGCGGACACGGCGACGCCGAAGTCGGTGATCTTCACCGAGCCGTCGTTGCCGAGCAGCACGTTGCCCGGCTTGACGTCGCGGTGCACCACGCCGGCCGCGTGCGCCGCGGCCAGCCCCGCGGCGCTCTGCCGGAGGATCGCGAGCGTGCGCTCGGGCGCCAGCCGGCGCTGGCGGCGGAGCAGTGCGGACAGCGATTCGCCGCGCACCAGCTCCATCACCAGGTAGGCCAGGTGCTCCCCCCGCGGGTCGGCGGGGGTGACCTCGCCGTAGTCGAACAGCGTGGCGATGTTCGGGTGCACGAGGCCGGCCGCCAGCTGCGCCTCGGCGCGGAAGCGGGCCAGGAAGGTCGGGTCGCCGGTGTACTCGTCGCGGAGCACCTTCACTGCGACGTCCCGGTTGAGCACGGTGTCGCGGCCCTGCCACACCTGTCCCATGCCCCCGGTGGCGATGAGCGCGGTCAGCTCGTAGCGCCCGCCGAGGAGTCGGCCGTTCGGTTCCAACTCAGCTCCCCCCGCTGGTCGACCTCGCCCGGGTGGGCGGCGGGTCCACCATCCCACCACCGGGCCGGTCGGCACAGCTCCGGGAGCACCCCGGATGCCCCGGGCGCGCCGCGACCCCGCCCGTCCGTCCATCAAAGGCGCGCTTTTGGCGGAGACGAGACGATTGGGTCAGGTGGGGCGGAGGAGCGCGGGCAGCAGCTGGCCGACCGCCGTCCGCAGGTCATCGGCGGCGGCCGGGTCGCCGGCGAGCTGGCGCAGCAGCGCCTGCTGGAACAGCCCGTCGACCACCGCGTACAGCGCGGCCGGGCCGGTGAGCGGGGTGCGGCCGGTGAGCTCGGCGTAGCGGCTGACGATCCGCCAGATCATCCGCTCGAGGCTCCGGTCGATCGCGGCGACGTCGTCGTGGAACGCCGGCTCGAACATCGACTGGTTGCGCAGGTCGTACCAGAGCCGGTGCAGCGGGGCGTCGTCGACCAGGGTCTCGCCGAGCTTCCGCAGGAAGCCCTCGGCCAGCTCCTCGGGCGTGGCCGCGGTGGCCACGACGCCGTCGTACCGGGTGACGCACTGCGCGTTGTACTCCCGCACGCAGTAGGTGATCAGGTCGACCTTGTCGCGGAAGTAGTAGTGCAGGACGCCGTGCGAGAACTCCGAGTTCTGCGCGATCTCGCGCAGGCTGGTCCGCGCGTAGCCCAGCTCGGACAGCGTCTTCAGGGCGGCCGCGGCCAGCTCACTGCGGCGGGCGGCGACCTTGTCGACCGGCGGGACGTCGGCAGCGCGCCGCCGGGGGCGAGTGGTCGCCCGGGTGTCGAGCGCGGTCATGCCCACCGCCTCCTCGTCCTGGAGGGCCATGTTGGCCAACATGGCCCTTCCTCGGGGCCCGCGACGGATCGTAACCGCCGCCCACCGCAGTGTCTGGACAGTCGTCCAGGAAAGTCTTGACACTCGTCAAGACGGGTGACGAGCATGACCGCCGTCACACCTGCCGCCCGGCCGGGCAGCAGGACGGGGTTCAGCGACGAGCACCCAGGAGCGCGCGATGACGGCATTCGATCTGCACGGCCGGAGGGCACTGGTCACCGGCGGAGCACAAGGGCTCGGCCAGGGGATGGTCGAGGCGCTGGCCGCCGCGGGCGCCGCCGTGGTCATCGGCGACGTGAACGACGAGCTGGGCCGGGAGACCGCCGAGCTGATCGGCAAGACCGGGGCCACCACCGGGTTCGTGCACCTCGACGTCACCGACGAGGCCAGCTGGGCGGCCGCGGTGCCCGCGGCCGTCGCCGAGCTCGGCGGCCTCGACGTCCTGGTCAACAACGCCGGGGTGGAGATCACCTCGCTGGTCGTCGACATCGACCCCGGCGACCTGCGCCGGATGCTGGAGGTGAACGTCGTCGGCACCGCGCTGGGCATGAAGCACGGGCTGCGCGCCATGCGGCCCGGCGGTGCGGCCGGGACCGGCGGCGCGATCGTCAACGTCTCCAGCGTCGCGGCCACCATCGCCTTCCCCGGCATCGCCGGGTACTCCGGCACCAAGTCGGCCGTCGACCGGATGACCCGGATCGCCGCCGCGGAGGCCGGCCGGCTCGGCTACGGGGTGCGGGTCAACTGCATCTACCCCGGGCTGGTGCCGACGGCGATGGGCATGCAGCTGGCCGTCGACTGCGCCGAGCTGGGGCTGTTCGAGAGCCCCGAGGCCGCGGTGGGTGCGGTCGTCGGGCTGACGCCGTCCGGGCGGCTGGGCGAGGTGGCCGACATGGCCGACGCCGTGGTCTTCCTGGCCTCCGACGCCGCGCGCTTCGTCAACGGCACCGGCCTGTCGGTGGACGGGGGGATGGGGTCGTGAGCGAGCTTGCGAGCTCACGCGAAGGCACAGCAGCACTGCGAACGCAGCTGACGAGCGCCAGCGAGGAGGACAAGTGAGCACCAAGCCCGTGGTCGTCTACGGCGCCTCCGGCTACACCGGACGGCTGATCTGCGAGTACCTGCGCGAGCTCAACGTGCCCTTCGTCGCCGCCGGCCGGGACAAGGACCGCTGCCAGGAGGTGGTCGGCCGCATCCCGGGGATCGAGACCGCCGACCACGACATCGTCGAGGTCGAGCACACCGTCGAGGCGCTGACTGAGCTGTTCGCCGGTGCGAGCGTCGTCTGCAACACCGTCGGCCCGTTCATCAAGTACGGGCCGGAGGTCGTCGAGGCGTGCCTGGCCACCGGCGCGCACTACCTGGACACCACCGGCGAGCAGGACTGGGTGCTTGACGCCCAGCAGCGCTGGGGGGCGGCGTTCGCCGAGAAGGGGCTGCTGCTCTCGCCGGGGATCGCGCAGATGTACACGACCGGCGAGATCGCGGCGAACATCGCGCTGGAGACGCCCGGCCTGGACACCCTCGACGTCCTGGTGCTGTGGAAGGGGTTCCCGACCAACGCCTCCACCGAGACGATCTTCACCATCCTCAAGGCCGACTGGTTCCACCTCGCGGAGAACTCCTACGTGAAGGTCGACCCGCTGGCGAAGTGGGACGTCGTCGTCCCCGGCCAGCACGAGCTGGGTCTAGCCGTGCCGTGGGGCGGGACCTCGCACCCGGTGTGGTTCAAGGACGACCCGCGGGTGGCCAGCGTGAAGGTGGCCGGCGGGGTGCTGAACCGGCCGGTGATGGAGGCGGTCGTCGCGACCACCGCGATGGTGGAGAGCGAGATCAAGACGCTGCCGCGCGACCAGTGGGACGACAAGCTCGCCGAGATCGCGAAGACGTGGTCGTCGGGGATGCCGCCGCGGGAGAACCCGCGGCTGAACACCTCGGTGGACTCGGTGCACGCCTCCGGGCCGCTGGGCCGCAAGCACGTGGTGATCCACGGCAACTCCAACTACAAGCAGACCGGGCTGATGCAGGCGTGGGCGGCGATGTCGCTGCTGCAGCAGCCGCCGCGACGGGCCGGCTTCGCGTCTGGCTGCCAGGCGTTCGGGCACCGGCAGCTGCTCGGGGTGCTGCGCCAGTTCGGCCTGGTGCTCGACCCGGTGGTGACCGAGCACCGATGAGCCTCACCGCCTACCTCGACAAGGGCGCGTCCCTGGGGCCGGAGGCGCCCTGCCTGACGATGGCCGGGGGGTCGCTGTCCTACGGCGAGGTGCAGGCGTTCTCCTGGTCGGTCGCCCGGGCGCTCACCCGCTCGGGCGTCCGGCCGGGTGACCCGGTCGCCGTGCTGTCCGGCAATGACCCGACGGCGTTCGCCTGCGTCTTCGGCATCGCCCGCGCCGGGGCGGTGTGGTGCCCGGTCAACCCGCGCAACGAGGCGGCCGAGAACCGCGAGTTGCTGCACCTGTTCGGCGCCACGGCCCTGCTGTACCGGGCGTCGTACGCCCCGCTGGTGGAGGCGATCCGCGGCTCGCTCCCGGCGCTCACCACGCTGGTCTGCCTGGACTCCGCCGACACGGCCGACCCGTCGCTGGCGGAGTGGCTGGCCCTTCCGGCCGCGCCGCTCGAGGAGGTCGCACCACCGGACGACGTCGTCGCGCTGGTCGGCACCGGCGGGACGACGGGGCGCCCGAAGGGCGTGCGGCTGACCGACCGCAACCTCGAGACGATGTCGGCGATCACGCTGATGAGCTACCCGTTCACCGGCCGCCCGGTGTACCTGGCGCTGGCACCGCTGACCCATGCGGCCGGGGTGCTGTGCTTCCCGGTGATGGCGCTGGGTGGGGAGATCGTCGTGATGCCGGCGCCGGACCTGGGGGAGTTCCTGGCGCTGACGCAGGCGCACCGGGTCACCCACGCGTTCCTGCCGCCGACGCTGGTCTACATGCTGCTGGACCGCCCAGAACTGGACACCACGGACCTCAGCTCGCTGCAGTGCCTCTGGTACGGCGCGGCGCCGATGTCGGCCGACCGGCTGGCCGAGGCGGTCACCCGGATCGGCCCGGTGCTCGGGCAGCTGTTCGGGCAGTCGGAGGCGCCGATGATGATCTCGACGATGGCGCCCGCCGACCACCTGCACGCCGACGGCTCGCTGGCTCTCGAGCGGTTCGGGTCGGCCGGCCGGCCGGCGCCGCTGGTCACGGTGGCGGTGATGGACGACGAGGGCAGGTTGCTGCCGACCGGTGAGCGGGGCGAGGTGGTGGTGCGCAGCTCGCTGGTGATGGCCGGGTACCACCGGGACCCGCAGGCGACGGCGGAGGCGTCCCGGTTCGGCTGGCACCACACCGGCGACATCGGCTACCTGGACGCCGACGGCTGGCTGTTCCTGGTCGACCGCGCCAAGGACATGATCATCTCCGGCGGGTTCAACGTGTACTCGGCCGAGGTCGAGCAGGCGCTGATGAGCCACCCGGCCGTGCAGGACTGCGCCGTCGTCGGGCTGCCGGACCCCAAGTGGGGCGAGCGGGTGGTCGCCGTCGTCCAGCTGCGGCAGGCGGCCGCCGTCGACCCCGCCGAGGTGCGCGCCTTCGTGAAGGCGCGGATCGGCGGGGTCAAGGCGCCGAAGGAGGTCCTGGTCTGGGACGACCTGCCGCGGTCGAAGGTGGGCAAGGTGGTCAAGCCGGAGATCCGCGCCCAGCTGCTCAGGGCGTGAGGCCGGTCCGCGGCGGCGGGCCGGCGGAGACCTGGGTCAGGCCATCTCGGGCACCCGCAGGTGCGCGAGCGCGAGGTCGAACTCGGCGACCTCGGTGATCCGGGCGCCCATCGCGGTGGCGAAGTCCTCGCGCATCGCCGCGCCCATCTGGCGGGAGCGCATCAGCGCGTCCCGGCTCTCGTAGGTGACCGCGGCCGAGGCCCGTCCGGTCATCCGGTCGACCATCAGGCTGACGCTGCAGAAGCCGGGCAGCTCCTCCATCCGCGGCAGCAGGCTCATCCGGAAGGCATCGACCATCCGGTCCATCGACTCCCGGTCGGTCTCGGTCCAGATGACCCGGGCGCAGGCGTCCGGGCCGGCCGCGTGCACCCGGTGCAGCGCGGCGATCTCCCACTCCTGGACGTCGACCGTGTCGGCGCGCAGCACCTCGGCGGCCCTGCTCCGGGAGTCCCGGACGCTCTCCGCGCTGGCCTGCATCGCCTCCTCGGTGGCCCAGGCGGCGGTGATGATGCACCGGCCGGCCTCCCGGTCGGCGAGCATCGACATCCCGACGCAGCCGCTCATGTGCTGCAGCATCGGCCAGACGGCGTCCCGGACGTACTCGATGCCCTCGTCGACGGCACCCGGGTCGCCCCGCACGGTGGTGGTCCTGGCGTACATGCCAGTGCTCCTCCCTGGCGGTGCCCCTGCGGCATCGCCGCGGGTCGAACTGTCCTCGCGGGACGCCGTCCGGTCGGGCTCCGCGGCGTGCCGGGACAGGACGACGGCGCGTGCGGACCCTCCGCGCACCCCCGCGCACCCCCCGCCGCGGTGGACCGCCATCCGCGCGCGAACGGCGGCCCGACAGCGTTTCGCCAAAAGCACGCTTTTGGCGGCCATGAGGCCCGCCGAAGGCGTGCTTTCGGCGGCCATGAGGCCCGCCGAAGGCGTGCTTCTGGCGGTCGTCAGGCGGTGAGGAGGCGTTCGATGCGGGCGCAGGCGGTGAGCAGGGCGGCGTCGGCGCCGGTGCGGCCGATCAGCTGGATGGCGTAGGGCAGGCCGTCATCGGTGCGCCCGACGGGCAGCGCCACGGCGGGCTGGCCGGAGACGTTGAACGGCCCGGTGAACAGCCCCTCGACCTCGCCCTCGGGGGTGTCGATGGGTGGCGTGGTCTCCGGCGCGACGTAGGGCGCGGCGGGCCCGAGCAGCACGTCGACGCCGTCGAGCAGCGCCTCGGCGGCGGGCAGCAGCTCGGCCCGGCAGGCCAGAGCGCGGTCCCGGGCGGCGGGGTCCGCGTCGCGGGCGGCCTCGAACAGCCGCAGCGTCTCCGGGCCGTACCAGCCGGGCTCGGTGGACACCCGCCGGCCGTGCACCGCCCAGGCCTCGGGGAGCAGGACCGGCACCAGCAGGTCGCCGAGCTCGGTCAGCACGTCGTCCCGGACGTCGACGAGCTCGGCGCCTGCCTCCGCGAGCCGGTCGAGCAGCGCGCCGGTGCCCTTGGCGAGCTCCGGCTCCAGCGCGGGGTGCGCCAGCTGGCCGATGAGGACGCCGATCCGCAGCCCGCGCACCGGGGCCGGGTCGTCGGCCGCGGTCGCCAGCTCGGGCCGGTCGGCGATCACCGCGAGCACCCGGGCGGTGTCCCGGACGGTCGCCGCCAGCACACCGACGTGGTCCAGGCTCGGCGACAGCGGGGTGACGCCGTCGACGGGCACCAACCCGTAGCTGGGCTTGATCCCGACGACGCCGCAGTAGTGCGCCGGGAGCCGGATCGACCCGCCGGTGTCGGTGCCGAGCGCCGCCGGGACGACGCCCGCGCCGACCAGCGCGGCCGACCCGCCGCTGGACCCGCCGGCGGTGCGGTCGGGCCGGACCGGGTTGAGCGCCTCGGGGAGGTCCGGGTGCGGTGCGCCGGCGGCGTACTCGAGCAGCGACGCGGTCGCGACGACGTCGGCCGCAGCAGCCCGCAGCCGGGTGACGACCGGGGCGTCGTGGGTGGCGGGGGAGCCGCCCATCGCGCTGGGGTTGCCGTCGCCGCGGACGGACCCGGCGACGTCGATCATGTCCTTCACCGCGACCGGCGTGCCGAGCAGCGGGCCCTCGGCGGCGCGCGGCGGGGCCGGCAGCACCTCGACCACCGCACGCAGCGGCCGGCCGAGCCGTTCCAGACCTTCGTAGGCGGCGAGCAGGGTCAGGTTCGCCGGCTGCGCCGTCCGCTCGCCGTCGGCGATGGACTGCTGCAGGGCCGCGACGGCGTCGGCCAACTGGGGGAGCGCCGGTGCGAGGTCGGACCAGCGGGGATCGGCGAGGACGTCGTCCCAGCTGAGCCCGGTGAGGGCGACGACGGCCTGGACGAGCGGCTCGGACGGCGACATGGCCCGGACCCTAACCAGCGCCGCTCTCGCCTTTGTGGCCACTTTGGCGCGGGGCGAGCGGCGCCCCCGGCGAGGTGGGATGCTCCTATCAACGTCAAGTGGTGGTGGGGAGTCGTTCGAAGTCGGCGAGTAGCGCGGTGTGTACCTCGCGGACGACGTAGCGCTTGAGGC
>JHVP01000010.1 GCA_000620205.1 Geodermatophilaceae bacterium URHA0031
ACGCCATCGGCACCACCCAGGCCCGCGCCGACCAGGCCATCGACGCCATCGGCACCACCCAGGCCCGCGCCGACCAGGCCATCGACGCCATCGGCGTGACCCAGTCCGCCGCCGATGCCGCGGTGCAGCGGATCGGACGCAGCACCGACGCCGCAGACGAGCTCCTCGTCGCCGTCGGCGGGACCGCGGGCGCGGCCGACGGCACGCTCGGCCGGGCCGAGGCGATGCTCGGGTCGGTCCAGCCGCTGCTGGACGACTACCGCCCGGCCCTGACCGTGCTGGCCCCGGCGCTGACCCGGTTCGCCGCCCACCTCGACGACGACGAGGTGGCCGCCCTGATCACGCTGGTCGACCGGCTGCCCACGCTGGTCGTCCACCTGGACGAGGACGTGCTGCCCGTCCTGGCCACCCTCGGCGACGTGGCCCCGGACGTGCACGCCCTGCTGGACACCGTGCAGGACATGCGCCAGGTGGTGAAGGGGTTCCCCGGCTCGAAGCTGTTCCGCCGCCGGGGCGCGGAGGAGATCGCCGAGGAGGACGGGGTGGCTTCGAGCGCCGACGGCCACTGACGACGCGACCGGCGCCGCCCGGGGGGACGGCGCCGGACACGTACCGGTTCCGCGACCTCGGACCAGGTCAGGGGCCTGGTCCGAGGTCGGGGTCCGGGACTCAGGTCTCGGTCGGGTAGCCCAGCGCGCGGACGACGTCACCGATCCGCTCGAAGACCGTCCCGTCCGGGAGCCGGGAGAGCTCGTCGGCGACCACGTCGGGGGCCCGGTGGTCGCGCGCGGCCTCCACCAGCTCCGGCCCGGTGCTCGGGAAGTCCGCGCGGTCCAGCCAGCGGGCCAGCTCGGCCCTGGCGACCACGGCGTCGGGCGTCATGCCGACCGGAACACCGCCGATCAGGGTGTCCGCCGGGGACGTGTCGACGTCCGGGTCGCCCTCCGCCGTGGGCTCGGGGTCGTTCCACTCCTCGGCGTGGGTGGACCGGCCGGCGCGGATCATCCCCTCGACCTCGTGGGCCAGGGCGTCGTCCTCCCGGGCCGAGTGCTTCGTGCTCCGCGCGGACGTGCCGGCGAAGGTGTCGTCGTTCTCGCTCACGTGCTCCTCCTCGTCCCGCCTCGGCGCGGGTCAGTCCTTCGTCAGCGCGCTGGGCTTGTGCACGGCGGTGCCGCCGCTCTTCTCGCTCTCGACCTCGTACTGCGGGTCGTCGGAGCTCGCCCTGACCTTCCGGCCGGCCGCCTCGGTGTCCTCGGTGATCTTCTTCTTGACGCTGCCCTCGGCCTCGCCCCCGTGGCTCTTCCAGCTCACGTGGTCGCCCTTGCTGAAGTCCTGCGCCATCGCCGGCCCTCCGTCGCTCGTCGGTCTCTCGTGCCTGCCCGGGTCGGGCGGACCGCACACATCGGCTCCCGGCCGGGCGCACGGTGCCGCCCGACGGCCCGGCGGTCACCCGTTCGGGTTGCGTCCCGCCACCGGGCTGTACCGGGCCGGATCTCGTCACGTAGCGTGTTCACCAGACGGGCGGTCCTGACCGCGTGACCTGACCAGCGCAATGCTGCGGTCACGCACAGTGAGATCGCCGTCCCGAGACGCCGGCCCGGCTGGCCCCATTCCCCCGGGGCCGGCCGGGTCGGCCTCGTTAGGCTGGCTCCTCGTGGAGCCGACCGAGGACGACCCAGCCGCCCGCCCGGTGGACGTGCTCACCGTGTCGGCCGTCCGGGACGTCACCCCGGCGATGCGGCGGGTGACGCTGACCGCGCCGGCCGCCGTGGTCGCCGCGGCGGGCCCCAGCCTCTCCCTGCTGGTCCCGCGGGTCGGCGACCCGGCTCCGCACTGGCCGACGGTCGCCCGGGACGGGCGCATCGTGTGGCCGCAGGGCAGCCACGGCGTCGCCCTGCGCAGCTACACCGCGCGCCGGCAGGACCCCGCCGCAGGTGAGCTGGACGTCGACTTCGTGCTGCACGGCGACGGGCCCGCCGCGACCTGGGCGGCCGCCGCCGCGCCGGGCGCCGTGCTGGCCGTCGCGAGCGCGGCCCCGCTCGGGGACGCCCCGGCCTCCTGGCTGCTGGTGGCCGGTGACGAGACCGCGCTGCCGGCGATCAGCCGGATCCTGGCCTCCGCCGCACCGGGCACCCGCGGGGTCGCGCTGCTCGAGGTGGCCGGACCCGAGGAGGAACAACCGGTCCTCGCGCCGCCCGGTGTGGCCGTGCACTGGCTGCACCGCTCCGGCGCGGCACCCGGGACCGACCTGCTCGCCGACGCCGTGGCGGCGCTGCCCCGGCCGGAGGGGGAGGACGTCTTCGCCTGGGTCGGGGCGGAGTCGGCGACCGTCCGGACCGTCCGGGCGGACCTGCGCGGCCGGTGGGCGCTGCGCCGGAGCCAGCACCACGCGATCGGCTACTGGCGGCGCGGGCGCGCCATGTCACCCGCGGGCTGACGTCTGCGGACGCACCGGCCCCTCGTCCAGCTTCCTCACAGGTAGCGTCCAGCGCAGCTGCAGCCGCGCGCCGCACGCTGCAGGCATGACGACTGCGGCCGCACAGGTTCCATCGGGAGGGGTCGTGTCCACCACCAGCTCTCGCGCCGGGGGCGCGCAGCAGCCCGAGGCGCGGCTGCTCGTGGTCGACGACGAGCCCAACATCCGGGAGCTGCTCTCCGCCAGCCTGCGCTACGCGGGGTTCGAGGTGGCCGTCGCCTCCGACGGGCAGCAGGCGCTGGCCGTCGCCGCCGACTTCCGCCCCGACCTGCTGGTGCTCGACGTGATGATGCCCGGGCTCGACGGGTTCGGCGTCGTCCGGCGGTTGCGTCAGAACGGCACGCACACCCCGGTGCTGTTCCTCACCGCGCGCGACGCGGCCGACGACAAGGTCACCGGGCTGACCCTCGGCGGGGACGACTACGTCACCAAGCCGTTCAGCCTGGACGAGGTGCTGGCCCGCATCCGGGCGGTGCTGCGGCGCAGCCAGGGCGTGCAGCGCGCCACCGAGGCGCCACGGCTCACCTTCGCCGACATCGAGCTGGACGAGGAGAGCCACGAGGTCCTCAAGGCCGGGAAGCTGGTCAGCCTCTCCCCCACCGAGTTCAAGCTGCTGCGCTACCTGATGACCAACGCCGGGCGGGTGCTGTCCAAGGCGCAGATCCTCGACCACGTGTGGAACTACGACTTCAACGGCGAGGCCAACGTCGTGGAGTCCTACATCTCCTACCTGCGGCGCAAGGTCGACACGACCGAGCCGCGGCTGCTGCACACACTGCGCGGGGTGGGCTACTCCCTGCGCCTCCCCCGCGGCTCGTGAGCGCACCGGCGACCAGCCCGCCGGCCGCCGGGGACCCGGGTCCGCCCTCCGGCCCTCCGGTCGGAGAGCTGACGTCGGGACCGCCGTCCGACGTTCCCAGCGCCCGGCGAGGGCCCTGGGGCCGCCGGGTGCCGCTGCGGGTGACGCTGGTGGCACTGCTGGTCGCGCTGGTCTTCCTGGCGCTGGCCGCCACCGGCGGCGCCGCCACCTCGCTGCTGCGCGACTACCTCGCCGAGCAGCAGGTGATCGCGCTGCGAACGACCGTGCAGTACGCCACCTACGACACTCGGCTGGCGGAGGTCCAGTGCAGCGGCCCCACCGGCCTGCCGTTCGCCGGCCAGGGTCTCTACCTGGCGTGCCTGAACGATGACGGCGTCTACCGGGAACTGGCCCCCGACGGCGACTCCGCCCCCGACCTGGGCAACATGACCGCCAAGGAGGCAGCCCAGCAGAGCGGCAAGACCTTCATCCGGCGCTCCGAGGACGGCGCGACGTCCTGGCGGCTGGTCGTGGTGCAGCTCGACAACGGCCTCACCGTCGTCGTGGGGCGGGACGTCGGGAACGACCAGGCGTTGCTCTCCCGGCTGATCCACACCGAACTGGCGGTCGGTGCGCTGGTGCTGGCGGTGATGGCCGTCGCCGGCTACCTGCTGGTGCGCAACAGCCTGCGCCCGCTGCGCGAGGTCGAGCACACCGCGCAGGCGATCGCGGCCGGCGACCTGTCGCGCCGGGTGCCGGTCGGTGACGACCGGACCGAGGTCGGGCGGCTGTCGACCGCGCTCAACGGGATGCTCGGCCGGATCGAGAGCTCCTTCCGCGCCCAGCAGGCCTCCGAGGAGCAGGCCCGGGCCTCCGAGACCCGGATGCGCCGGTTCGTCGCCGACGCCAGCCACGAGCTGCGCACCCCGCTCACCTCGATCCGCGGCTTCGCCGAGCTGCACCGGCAGGGTGCCGTGCAGGGCCCGGAGGACACCGGGCGGATCATGCAGCGGATCGAGGCCGAGGCGACCCGGATGGGCCTGCTGGTCGAGGACCTGCTCCAGCTGGCCCGGCTGGACCAGCAGCGCCCGCTGACCCTCGGGCCGGTGGACCTCGCCGAACTCGCCGGGGACGCCGTGCACGACGCCCGCGCCGTCCAGCCCGACCGGCCGTTGAGCCTGCTGCTGGACCCGTCCCTCACCGACGTGCCCGTCGTGACCGGCGACGAGGCCCGGTTGCGCCAGGTCGTCGGCAACCTCGTGACCAACGCACTCACCCACACCCCGGCCGACGCCCGGGTCACCGTGCGGCTGTCCGAGGACGCCGCCGACGCCGACGTCGTCGTGCTGAGCGTCAGCGACGAGGGCCCGGGGCTCGCCCCGGCCGACGCGGAGCGGGTCTTCGAGCGGTTCTACCGGGCCGACGCCTCACGCACCCGCGCCGCCGGCGGGACCGGGCTGGGGCTCTCCATCGTCGCCTCGCTCGTGGCGGCGCACGGGGGCACCGTCGACCTGACCACCGCCCCCGGCCGGGGCGCGACGTTCACCGTCCGGCTGCCCCGGTCGGGTCCGCCGGCGCCGCCGCCGACGCCGGAGCCGGCACCCTCCTGAACCCCGGGGCCGGCGGGCTGGTCCAATCGCGCCGTGGCGATCGAGGGGACGACGGACGAGGCGGAGCTGCTGGCGGCCGTCACCGAGCTGGGGACCGCGCTGCGTGAGCTGGTCGCGGTGTCGGTGACCACGACGGTCGGCGCGGCCGAGCTGCGCGCCGCCGCGGCGCAGGCGCGGGAGGCCGCGGCCGGGCTGGCGGTCTCCCGGCGCAGCCGCGACCAGCTCCCGGTGCTCGACGACCCGGTGCGCTTCCGCCGGGTCTACAACCCGGTGAGCGGGGTCGGCAGCGCCGTGGCACCGCCGCTGGTCTTCCGCCGCGAGGACGGAGGGGTGGTCGCCGAGGCGACGCTCGGGCTGCAGTACGAGGGCCCGCCCAGCTACGTCCACGGCGGGGTCAGCGCGCTGCTGATGGACCAGCTGCTGGGGTCGGCGGCGCTCGCGGCGGGGTTGTGGGGGATGACCGCGCGGCTGGAGCTGGACTACCGCCGGCCGGTGCCGCTGGAGACCGCCCTGGTGCTGCGCGCCGCGGTGTCCGAGACCGTCGGCCGCCGGGTCGTCGTCACCGGCAGCATCGCGCTGGCCGAGGCGCCCGAGCGGCCGCTGGTCGAGGCGCGCGGGGTCTTCGTCACACCCCGCCCGGCGGTCTCCGCCGAGTACTTCGGCGCCATCACCGACGCGACCGGCCGGCACTCCCCGCCCGGCCGGCCGAGCGACGCGACCGAGGTCGCCGACGGCGGCTGACCCGCCCGGCCGACCGCCCGCAGGAGGCCATGACGGACACTGGTGCACGGGAATCCGCATCAGACCGATCGGGTTGCCCTGCTCGAGGACGCCGCCGTCCCGTCGTCCCTGCCGTCGACTCCCGGGAGTCCCCGCGTGACCACCGCCGACCACCGGCTCACCCAGCTGCAGACGCTGGAGGCCGAGTCCATCCACGTGCTGCGCGAGGTGGCCGCCGAGTCCGAGCGCCCGGTGCTGCTGTTCTCCGGCGGCAAGGACTCCATCGTGATGCTGGAACTGGCGCGCAAGGCCTTCGGCCCGGCCCGCATCCCCTTCCCGGTCATGCACGTCGACACCGGGCTGAACTTCCCCGAGGTGCTGGAGTTCCGCGACAAGCGGGTCGCCGAGCTCGGCGTGGAGCTCGTCGTCGCCTCGGTGCCCGACGCGATCGCCGCCGGCACGGTCCGCGAGGAGCCCAACGGCTCGCGCAACCGGATCCAGACGCCGGTGCTGCTGGACGCGGTCGAGGAGCACGGCTTCACCGCGCTGTTCGGTGGCGCCCGCCGCGACGAGGACAAGGCCCGGGCCAAGGAGCGGGTGTTCTCCTTCCGCGACGAGTTCGGCCAGTGGGACCCGAAGAACCAGCGGCCCGAGCTCTGGGACCTCTACAACGGCCGGACCCACCTCGGTGAGTCGATCCGGGTGTTCCCGCTGTCCAACTGGACCGAGCTGGACATCTGGGGCTACATCGCCCAGGAGGAGATCGCCATCCCGCCGCTGTACCTGGCGCGCGAGCGCGACGTCGTGGACCGGGGCGGGATGCTCTACGCGGTCAACGAGTTCATCACACCCCGGGACGGCGAGCAGGTGCTCCGCGAGAGCGTCCGTTACCGCACCGTGGGGGACGCCAACCTGACCGCCGCCGTCCGGTCGACCGCGACGGACGTCGAGGAGGTCATCGCCGAGATCGCGGTGACCCGGCTGACCGAGCGCGGCGCCACCCGCGGCGACGACAAGGTCAGCGACGCCGCCATGGAGGACCGCAAGAAGGAGGGCTACTTCTGATGGGCACCCCCATCGACCTGCACTCCACCGCCGCGGAGCAGGCCCACGACCTCGCCGTCGCCCGCAAGGACATCCTGCGGATCGCCACCGCCGGCTCGGTCGACGACGGCAAGAGCACGCTGATCGGCCGGCTGCTGTTCGACAGCAAGGCGGTGTTCGAGGACCAGTATGCCGCGATCGAGCGGGCCAGCCGGGGCGACTACGTGGACCTGGCGCTGCTCACCGACGGGCTGCGGGCCGAGCGCGAGCAGGGCATCACGATCGACGTCGCCTACCGCTACTTCAGCACCCCACGGCGCACCTTCATCCTGGCCGACACCCCCGGGCACGTGCAGTACACCCGGAACATGGTCACCGGCGCCTCGACCGCGGACCTGGCGATCGTGCTGGTCGACGCCCGCAAGGGCATGGTCGAGCAGAGCCGGCGGCACGCCTTCCTCGCCTCGCTGCTGCGGGTGCCGCACCTGGTCGTGGCGGTCAACAAGATGGACCTCGTCGACTGGTCCGAGGAGGTCTACGAGCAGATCCGCGACGAGTTCTCGGCCTTCGCCACCAAGCTCGACGTCCCGGACCTGACGGTCGTGCCGATCTCGGCCCTGCAGGGCGACAACGTGGTGACCCGCTCGGCGAACATGCCCTGGTACGAGGGCACCTCGCTGCTGCACCACCTCGAGCACGTGCACGTCGCCAGCGACCGGAACCTGGTCGACACCCGGTTCCCGGTGCAGTACGTCATCCGACCGCAGTCCGACGCGTTCCACGACTACCGCGGCTACGCCGGCCGGGTCGCCGCCGGGGTGCTGCGCCCCGGGGACGAGGTGCAGGTGCTGCCCAGCGGCCTGACGACGACGGTCGCCGGGATCGACGGGCCGGACGGTCCGCTCGACGCCGCCTTCCCGCCCATGTCGGTGACGGTCCGGCTCGCCGACGACCTCGACGTCTCCCGCGGTGACCTGATCTGCCGGCCGCACAACGCCCCGCAGGTCACCCAGGACCTCGACGCGCTGGTCTGCTGGATGGCCGACGCCCCGCTGGTGCCCCGGATGCGGCTGGCCGTCAAGCACACCACCCGCACGGTGCGCGCGATGGTCAAGGAGCTGCAGTACCGGCTGGACGTCAACACGCTGCACCGGGAGACGGACGCGCCGCAGCTCGGCCTCAACGACATCGGCCGGGTGCGCCTGCGCACCACCCAGCCGCTGTTCATCGACGACTACCACCGCAACCGGGTCACCGGCCGCTTCATCCTCATCGACGAGGCGACCAACGCCACCGTCGGCGCCGGGATGCTCACCCCGGCCGGCTAGCGGATCCCAGGGTTCGGCGCCGAAACCGGGTCGGGTTTCGGCGCCGAAACCGGGGTCAGGACGACGCGGCGGCGGTCTCCAGGGCGCGGCGGGTGAGCAGCCGGGCGAGGTGCCGGCGGTAGTCGGCGTCGGCGTGCATGTCCGACGACGGCGAGGTGCCCTGGTCGGCGAGCGCAGCTGCCTCGGCGATGGACGCCCCCCGGGCCAGCGCCTCCTCGGTCGCGGCCGCCCGGACGACGGTGCCGGCCATGTTCGCCAGCGCCACCCGGCCGTCGACCGCGGCCGCCGCCACGATCGCCCAGTCGTTCTCCCGGCGGGTGAACTTCTCGTAGCCCCAGCCCGCGGACCCGGTGCGGGGCACCCGCACCTCGACGACCATCTCGTCCGCGGCGATGTCGGTCTCGAAGAAGCCGGTCCAGCAGGCGGTCACCGGGATGTCGCGGCGTCCGCCCGGCCCCTGCACGACCACGGTGCCACCGAGGGCGAGCAGGCCGGTCGGCACGTCCGACGCGGGGTCGCTGTGCGCGATCGTGCCGCCGAGGGTCGCGCGGTGGCGGACCTGCGGGTCGCCGACCCGCCCGGCCACGTGCGACAGCAGCGGCACCTCCGTGCGGACCACCTCGTCCCGCTCCAGCTGGTACAGCCGGGTGGCCGAGCCGATCGTGACCTCGTCGCCCTCCACCCGGATGTAGGACAGCTCGGGGATGGCAGCGATGTCGATGAGCACCGTGGGGATCGCCAGCCGCAGCTTCATGATCGGCAGCAGCGAGTGCCCGCCGCCCAGCAGCTTGGCGTCCTCGCCGTGCTCGGCCAGGGCAGCCAGCGCCTCGTCGACCGAGTGCGCCTTCACGTAGTCGAACGCGGTGGGGATCATGCTCGCTCCTCGCTGGCGCTCGTCGTTCCCATGATCCCCCGAGGGGCTCCACCGATGGACGACCTCGCGAGCTCGGACATCAGGCCTCCACCTCCTGCGCCTGCGGCACCTGGCCGGCGGCGGGGCCGGCCTGGGCCGCGGTCAGGACCGCGCGGACGATGTTGTGGTAGCCGGTGCAGCGGCAGAGGTTGCCCTCCAGCCCCTCCCGGACCTCCCGGTCGGTCGGGTCGGGGTTGTCGGCCAGCACCCCGATGGCGGCCATCACCATGCCGGGGGTGCAGAACCCGCACTGCAGGCCGTGCTCGGCGCGGAAGGCCGCCTGCACCGGGTGCAGTTCGCCGTCCGGGCCGGCCAGCCCCTCCAGGGTGGTGACCTGGCTGCCGTCGGCCTGCGCGGCGAGCACCGTGCAGCTCTTCACGCTCAGCCCGTCGACGATGACCGTGCACGCCCCGCAGGACGTCGAGTCGCAGCCGATGTTGGTCGCCCGCAGCCCGCGCACCTCCCGCAGGTAGTGCGCCAGCAGCAGCCGCGGTTCGACCTCGTCGGTGCGCTGCTCGCCGTTGACGGTGATGGAGACCTGCATCAGTTGCCCTCCTGCTGAGCGTGGGACCCGGCCTGCTGGATCGCCCGCCACACCCTCATGGGCGTGGTGGGCATGTCGACGTGCCGGACGCCGAGATGGGCGACGGCGTCGATGACGGCGTTCTGCACCGCCGGTGTGGAGCCGATCGTCCCGGCCTCGCCGATCCCCTTGGCCCCCAGCGGGTTCATCGGTGTGGGCGTGGCCATGTCGACCAGCTCGAAGCTGGGCAGCTCGGTCGCCGAGACGAACGGGTAGTCGGCCAGGGTGGACGTCGTCGGGTTGCCGTCCTCGTCGTAGAGGACCTCCTCCAGCAGCGCCTGCGCCACCCCCTGGGCGAACCCGCCGTGCCGCTGACCCTCGGCGATGAGCGGGTTGATGATCGTGCCGGCGTCGTCCACGGCGATCAGCCGGGTGAGCTGGGCCTTGCCCGACTCCACGTCCATCTCCACGACGGCGACGTGCGCGCCGAACGGGAACGTCGGCGCGTTGGCGTTGAACACGGTGTTGACCAGCAGGCGATCCTCGCCGGCCAGCTCGGCGAACGAGACGCCGGCGCCCGGGGTGCCCCGGACCGCCAGCCCGGCGAGGCCCAGGTCGACGACGAGGTCCGCCGGGTCGACCTCGAGCCGCTCCGCGGCGCGGCGCCGGGCCTCCTCGATCAGCTCCTCGGCGGCCTGGTGCACCGCCGCGCCGCCCTGCTGCAGACTGCGCGAGCCCATGGTGCCGCCGCCCTCGGGGATGAGGTCGGTGTCGCCGTGGATCACGGTGATCTTCTCCACCGGGATGCCCAGCTGGTCGCTGGCGATCATCGCCCACGCGGTCGCGTGGCCCTGCCCGTGCGGGGACGTGCCGGTCAGCACGGTCGCCGTGCCGTCGGCGTGCACCTCGAGCGAGGCGGCCTCCTTGGTGCCGGCCCCGTTGTCGGCCCCGGTGATCTCGACGTAGACCGACAGCCCGATGCCGAGCTGGCGGACGTCACCGGCCTGCCGGCGACGGGCCTGCTCGGCGCGCAGCTCGTCGTAGCCCGCCGCCTCGAGGGCCTTGTCCAGCGCCGCGGTGTAGTCCCCGTTGTCGTAGGTCGCCCCCATCGGCGTGGTGTGCGGCTCGGAGAACGCGGGCACCAGGTTCTTCCGGCGCACCTCGGCCGGGTCCATCCCGATCTCGGCGGCGAAGAGGTCGATCGCCCGTTCGACGGCGGCCGTGGCCTCCGGCCGGCCGGCGCCCCGGTAGGCACCGATGGACGTCGTGGTGGTGGCCAGCGCGCGGCCCTGGGCATGCACCTTGGGGAAGGCGTAGACGCCCGGCGCCATGAGCATGGTCAGGGTGGGCAGCACCGCGCCGATGCGGGGGTAGGCGCCGCAGTCCTGGTCGAACACCAGGCTGTAGGCCTCCACGGTGCCGTCCCGGCGGCCGCCGATGGTGACGACCTGGTCCTGCGCCCGGCCGTGCAGCATGCCGATCATGTTCTCCGAGCGGTTCTCGGACCACCGGACCGGCCGGCCGACGTGCTTGGCCAGCCAGGCGATGAACGCGTACTCCGGGTCCGCGCCGATCTTCGCGCCGAACCCGCCGCCGACGTCGGGGGTGATCAGGTGGATCAGGTCGGGGTCCATCTCCAGCCAGTCCCCGTACTGGCCGCGGGCCTGCTGCGCGCCCTGGTTGGTGCACCAGGCCGTGAGGTGCCCGTCCTCGCTCCAGGCCGCAGCCGCGGCGCGGCTCTCCAGCGGCACCGGAGCCACCCGCTGGTTCACCAGCGGCTGGGTGACGACCACCTCGCAGCCGTCGAAGAAGTCCGCCGGTGCGGGCTCGCCGAAGGCGGCCATCACGTTGGTGCCCGCCTCGGGGAACAGCAGCACCTCGTCGGCGGCGGCAGCAGCGGTGCCGACCACCGCGGGCAGCGGATCGATGTCGACGACCACCATCTCGGCGGCGTCCTCGCCCTGGTACCGCTCCTCGGTCAGCACGACCGCGATCGGGTCACCGACGAAGCGCACCCGGTCCGACGCCAGCCACGGTCTGGTCATCGCCTCGTTGATGAAGGGGAACGGCGGCGGGAGGGGGACCAGGTCGGTCACGTCCGCGGCCGTCACGACCGCGACCACCCCGGGCGCCTCCAGCGCCGCGGAGGTGTCCACCGACAGCAATCGACCGTGGGCGACCTGGGAGCGGACGAACGTGGCGTGCAGCGCGCCGGTCAGCCGCTCGTCGGTGAGGTCGTCGGTGTAGACCGCGCCCCGGGTGAGGAACAACGGGTCCTCGGTGCGGACCACCCGAGTGCCGAGGATGCTCATGCGCTCTCCTGCCGTGTGTCGTCGTTGACCGGGCCACTCTGTCAGATGTTGTGAGCCGGGACACGGGAAGTGCGCTCGCGGGGCGTGTGGTCTGCTGCTCGCGTGCCGAAGGACCCTGCCGCCCCGCGGGCTGGAACCCAGCCGGGGCAGCAGCGCCGTACCCGGGGTGGGGTGGTGCTGCTGGTCGTCGCCATCGTCGTCGTCGCGCTCAACCAGCGCCCCGCAGTGGTGGGCGTCGCCCCGGTGCTCACCGACCTGCGTGCGGACACCGGGCTGTCCAGTGCGATGGCCGGGCTGCTCACCACCCTGCCGGTGCTGTGCTTCGGCGCCTTCGCCCCGCTGGCCCCCCGGCTGGCCCGCCGGATCGGGCTGGAGACGGCGGTGGCGGTGTCGTTGCTGCTGCTGGTCGCCGGGATCGGGCTGCGACTGCTCACCCCGGTGTGGCTGCTCTACGGCGGCAGCCTGGTCGCCGGGGCGGCGATCGCGATCGCGAACGTGCTGATGCCCGCCTACGTCAAGCGCGAGTTCGCCCGGCCGGGCGCGGTGATGGGCGCCTACTCGGCGTCGCTGAACGTCGGTGCCGCGGCGGCCGCGGGGCTCACCGTGCCGATCGGGCTGGCGCTGGGCGCCGGCTGGCGGGTGGCGCTGGCGTCCTGGCTGCTCCTGGCCCTCGCCGCGGTGGTGCTGTGGGTCCCGGTCGCCGGGGTGCGCGGCACCCGGACCGCGCCGGACGACGCCGGTTCCTGGTCGCTGCTGCGCCGTCCGCTGGCCCGGCAGGTGACGGCCTTCCTCGGACTGCAGAGCGTGCAGTTCTACTCGGTGGCCGCGTGGCTGCCGACGCTGCTGGCCGACGCCGGCGTGCCGGTGGGCGAGGGCGGGCTGCTGCTGGCCGCGTCCAACGTGGTCGGTGCGGCGGGCGCCCTGCTCGCGCCCGCGGTGGCCGGTCGGATGCGGACCCAGCGGCCGCTGGTCGTCGCCGTCCTGCTCGCCTACGTCGGCGGGCTGACCGGGCTGCTGGTGGCCCCGGACTCGGGCACCGTCGTCTGGGTGGCGCTGTTCGGCCTCGCCCAGGGGAGCGGTTTCGCGCTGGCCCTGACGCTCATCGTGCTGCGCAGCGCCACGCCGCTGGTGGCCGCCCGGCTCGGCGGCGTCGCCCAGTGCGTGGGCTACCTGGTCGCTGCGGCCGGACCGGTCGTCCTCGGTGCCCTGCACGACGCGACGGGCGCCTGGGGCTGGCCGCTGGGGCTGCTGCTGGTCCTGCTGGTGCCGATGGCCGTGGTCGGCTGGGGGGCGTCGCGCGACGCCGTCCTCGACCCCGACGGCGCCCTGGACGAGGTGCTCCAGGGCGCCCCGGGCGGGGTGCGGTCAGCGCCGCCGCGCTGACCGATCAGGCCTGCGGGTCGGTGGCGGCGGACGGCTGCGGCGTCTCGGCGGCCTCGCCGTTCCAGTCCTTGCCGGCCTCGTCGGCGTTCTCCGAGGCGCTGTCGGTCTGCCCCGCGACGACCTCGACCATCTCCTCGTCGGAGAGGCCCTCGCCGGCCTGCGTGAAGTTGGTGTTCTCGCTCATCGCGACGACTCCTTCGTCTGGCGGTCGCTGTCCTCCGGACCGTCCCCCCGCAGCCCGGACGGCAAACCACGGGCCGCCGCCGCTAGGCCGACAGCTGGTCGATCGCCTTGTAGACCCGCTGCTCCGAGATCGGCCGCGGGGTGCCGACGGTCTGGGCGAACAGGCCGACCCGCAGCTCCTCGACCATCCAGCGGACCCGGGCCACCGGGTCGTCGGGCGCACCGGTGGCCGGGGTCCGGGCCCGCAGCTGCTCGTACTCGGCGGTCACCGCCTCGACCTGCGCCGTCCAGAGGGCGTCCCGTGCGGCGTTGGCCGGCAGCTTCTCCAGCCGGTACGACATCGCGGTCAGGTAGCGGACCAGGTCCGGCAGCCGCCGGCGCCCGGCGTCGGCCACGAAGCCGCGGTGCAGCAGCCCGGTCATCTGCCGGCGCAGGTCGGCGATCGCGGCGTCGGGCACCCGCCGTCCCGGCGCGGCGCCGATCGCGACCGCCACCTCGCGGGCCTGGCTGAGCACCGCCTCGACCCGGCGCACGGCGTCGGCGGTGAGCGCCGGCAGCTCGGCCCGGGCGGTGCCCACCAGCGCCTCGAAGGCGGCCTGGGTGCGCGGCGGCCCGCCGGCGGCCGCGACCAGCTCGTCGGCGGCGGCGTCCACGCAGTCGGCGACGAGGTCGGGGATCTCGCCGTCCGGGTTGAACTGCAGTGCCAGCCGGGTGCGCGGGGAGAGCCCCTTGACCACCTGCTTCACCGGTGAGCCGGCGGCCAGCACGAGCAGCCGGCGTGCGCCGCGCCAGCTCAGCCGGGTGGCCTCCACCTCGGTGGGGACGACGCGGACGCCGACCGTCGCGCCCTCGTCGACCAGCGCCGGGAACGCGGTCACCACGTGGCCGCCGCGCTGCACCTCCACCGTCGCGGGCAGGTCGCCGAAGGTCCAGGTCGTCTGGCCGGTGCGCTCGTACGTCGACGCCGCCCGGGCGAGGCTGGCCCGCGCCTGCGGTGCCACCTGGGCCCGCAGGGCGGTGAGGTCCTTGCCCTGGGCGAGCGGGCGCCGCTGGTCGTCCAGCACCCGGTACGTGGCGCGCAGGTGTGCCGGGACGGCGGCCGGCTGCCAGGCGTCCGGCGGGATGGTGACGGCGGTGGCGCGGCGCAGCTCCCGCTCGAGCGCCGGCAGCAGCGGCTCGGTGGGGTCGATGTGCGGCAGCACCTCGCGCACCCGGTCCGGGATGGGCACCAGGCCGCGCCGCAGCTGCTTGGGCAGCGAGCGCAGCAGCTCGGTGACCAGCTCGGCGCGCTGACCGGGCACGGTGAAGGCCAGCGACTCCCCCGACGTCCGCTCGGCGACGGTGTCCAGCACGCCCAGCGGCACGTCGACGGTCACGCCGTCCTCGACCGCGCCGGGGGCGAACGCGTAGGACAGCGGCAGGGTCAGCCCCTGCGTCAGGTGCACCTCGTCCGGGTAGTCCTCGGCCTGCACCTGCCCGGCCGCCGCGGCGTTGGTGAGCATCTCCGGGGTGAAGGTGAGCAGGTCCGGGGTCTCCCGGCGGGCCTGCTTCCACCACCGGTCGAAGTGCCGGGTGGAGACGACGTCAGCGGGGATGCGGGCGTCGTAGAGCTCGAACAGCGTCTCGTCGTCCACCCGGATGTCCCGGCGGCGGGCGCGCTCCTCCAGCTCGGCGACCCGCTCGATGGCGCGCGCGTTGTCGGCCCAGAACCGGTGGTGCGTCGTCCACTCGCCCTGCACCAGCGCGTGCCGGATGAACAGCTCGCGGGAGACCACCGGGTCGATCGAGCCGTACTGCACCCGCCGGCCCACGACCAGGGGCAGGCCGTAGAGGGTGACCCGCTCGGTGGCGACGACCGAGCCGCGCTTGGCGTCCCACCGCGGCTCGCTGTACTGGCGCTTGACCAGGTGGTCGGCCAGCCGCTCGACGACCTCGGGGTCGATCCGGGCCACCATCCGGGCGAACAGCCGGCTGGTCTCGACCAGCTCGGCGGCCACCACCCAGCGCGGCGGCTTCTTCGCCAGCGGTGTGCCCGGCGCGATCACGAAGCGGGTGTTCCGGGTGCCGACGTACTCCCGCGTGGGACGACGGTCGCCCTTCACCGGCTCGGCCTGCGTGCCGATCTGGGACAGCAGACCGGCCAGCAGGGACGCCGTCACCCCGCGCTCGTCCGGCTCGGTGGCGAGCGCGCCGGTGGTCATCCCCAGCCGGCGGGCGGTGCTGCGCAGCTGGCCGTGCAGGTCCTGCCACTCGCGGATGCGGAGGTAGTGCAGGAACTCGCGCTTCACGGTGCGCCGGAACTGGTTGCCGCTCAGCGCGTCCTGCTGCTCGGCCAGGTACCGCCAGAGGTTGAGCAGGCCCAGGAAGTCGGAGTTCTCGTCGGCGAACCGCTTGTGCAGCTCGTCGGCGGCCTGCTGGTGCTCGGCCGGCCGCTCCCGCACGTCCTGCACGGTGAGCCCGGCGGCGATCACCAGCACCTCCTCCAGCACGCCGCGGCGGTCGGCCTCCACGACCATCCGGGCGATCCGCGGGTCCAGCGGCAGCGCGGCCAGCGAGCGGCCGGTCTCGGTGAGCCGGCCCTCGCCGTCCAGCGCGCCGAGCTCCTCGAGCAGCGCCAGGCCGTCGGCGACGGCGCGGCGGTCCGGTGGGTCGATGAACGGGAAGTCCGCGACGTCACCCAGCTCGAGCGAGGCCATCTGCAGCAGGACCGACGCGAGGTTGGTGCGCAGGATCTCCGGGTCGGTGTACTCCGGCCGGGCGTCGAAGTCGTCCTCGGTGTAGAGCCGGATCGCGATGCCCTCGCTGGTGCGGCCGCACCGGCCGGAGCGCTGCCGGGCCGAGGCCTGGCTGATCGGCTCGATCGGCAGCCGCTGCACCTTGGTGCGAAGGCTGTACCGCGAGATGCGCGCGGTGCCCGGGTCGACGACGTACTTGATGCCGGGCACGGTCAGCGACGTCTCGGCGACGTTGGTGGCCAGCACGATCCGCCGGCCGGTGTGCGCGGTGAAGACGCGGTGCTGCTCGGCGGCCGACAGCCGGGAGTAGAGCGGCAGCACCTCGGTGCCCCGGAAGGCCGCGTCGTTCAAGGCGTCGGCGGTGTCCCGGATCTCCCGCTCGCCGGCGAGGAAGACCAGCACGTCGCCCGGCCCCTCGGCGACGAGCTCGGCGCAGGCGTCGACGATCGCGCTGACCTGGTCCCGGTCCGGGTCGGCCGCCGGGTCGTCGGGGTCGATGACCGGGCGGTACCGGACCTCGACCGGGTAGGTGCGCCCGCTGACCTCGACGACCGGCACCTCGTTGCCCTCGAACGAGAAGTGCTTGGCGATCCGGTCGACGTCGATGGTCGCGGAGGTGATGACCAGCTTCAGGTCCGGACGGCGGGGCAGCAGCCGGGCCAGGTAGCCCAGCAGGAAGTCGATGTTGAGGCTCCGCTCGTGGGCCTCGTCGATGATGATCGTGTCGTACTGCCGGAGCATCCGGTCGCGCTGGACCTCGGCGAGCAGCACGCCGTCGGTCATCAGCTTGACCAGCGTCCGGTCCCCCACCTCGTCGGTGAACCGCACCTTCCAGCCGACGACGTCGCCCAGCGGGGAGCCGATCTCCTCGGCGATCCGCTCGGCCACCGTGCGGGCCGCGATCCGCCGCGGCTGGGTGTGGCCGATCCGGCCCCGCACGCCCCGGCCCAGCTCGAGGAGGATCTTCGGCAGCTGGGTGGTCTTGCCCGAGCCGGTCTCGCCGGCGACGACGACGACCTGGGACTCCCGGAGCGCGGCGGCGATGTCGTCCCGCCGCTGACTGACCGGCAGCTCCTCGGGGTAGCTGACGACCGGGACGGCGGCGCGGCGGCGGGCGATGCGCTCCTCGGCCACGGCGACGTCCTCGGCGATCCGTTCCCGTTGCCGGGCGCGGGTCGCCGGGTCCTTGGTTCGCCGGGTGCCGTCGAGTCGCCGGCCGAGCCGGTGCTCGTCGGTGAGGGTCAGCGCGGACAACCGCGACCGGAGGTCGTCGTGCGGGGTGGTCACGGGGTGCTCGCGGTTCCTTCCAGGGGGGCCTCCCACCAGGGTCCCATCCCCGGCGAGGCAGTTGCGCGACTCACAGTCGGTGCGCCGTGCAACTGATTGCATGTACCGCACAACGGGTTGTACTGTGCACCTGTTCCTCCGGCGCAGTGTGGCGCCCATCGCTGACCTCCGGAGCCCCCGTGACCGACGTCCTCCCCGCTGCCGGGTCCGCAGCCGCTGCCGACGAGTCGTCGCTGTCGGACCAGCTCGTCCAGCTGGTCCGGGTGATGCACGTGTTGAAGGCCCAGGCGACCAGCGGCTCGGGTCCCGAGGCGCGCGAGCGCGCGGCCCACGTGCTGCTGTTCCCGCTCACCCGGCTCGGCCCGCTCCGCCAGGGCTCCCTCGCCGAACTGGTGCACGCCGACCCCTCCACCGTGAGCCGGCACGTCACGCTGCTGGTCGACCGCGGGCTCGTCCGCAGGGTGGCCGACGAGCAGGACGGGCGCGCCAGCCGGCTCGTCGTCACCCCCGCCGGCGAGGCCGAGGTCGAGAAGATGCGGCAGGAGCGCGACAGCGTGCTCGCCCGCGTCACGGCCGGCTGGACGGCGGACGAGCTCGCCACCTTCACCGGTCAGCTGCGGCGCTTCGTGCGCGACCTGAACGACCTCCTCCCCACCCTGGGCACTGCCGTCGGCGGCGCCGTGAACTCTCCCGAGAAGGACCGATGACCCAGACCACCGACCGCGCCACGGCCGCTGAGCGTCGGGACGCCCGCGCCGCGGCCGCCGCGCCCGACGCATCCGGGGCGTTCACCCACCGCCAGATCATGACGATCCTGGCCGGCCTGCTGCTGGGCATGTTCCTGGCCGCGCTGGACCAGACCGTCGTCTCGACGGCCATCCGCACGGTCGCCGACGATCTGCAGGGCTACGACCTGCAGGCCTGGGCGACGACGGCGTTCCTGATCACCTCGACGATCAGCACGCCGCTCTACGGCAAGCTCAGCGACATGTACGGCCGGCGGCCGTTCTACCTGTTCGCCATCGCCGTCTTCGTCATCGGCTCGATGCTGTGCGGTCTCTCGGACTCGATGTACCAGCTGGCCGCCTTCCGGGCGATCCAGGGCATCGGCGCCGGTGGCCTGATGTCGCTGGCGCTGGCGATCATCGCCGACATCGTGCCGCCGCGTGAGCGCTCGAAGTACCAGGGCTACTTCATGGCCGTGTTCGGCACCTCGAGCGTGCTCGGCCCGGTCATCGGCGGCTTCCTCTCCGGCCAGGCCACGATCTTCGGCGTCACCGGCTGGCGCTGGATCTTCTACGTCAACGTGCCGCTGGGCATCGCGGCGTTCCTCGTCGTGTTCAAGGTGCTGCACCTGCCGCACACCAAGCGCGAGCACCGGATCGACTTCCCGGGCGCGCTGGCGCTGATCACCTTCCTGGTGCCGCTGCTGATCGTCGCCGAGCAGGGCCGCACCTGGGGCTGGGGCTCCACCGGCGCGCTGGTCTGCTACGCCATCGCCGCGGTCGGGTTCGTCGCGTTCGTGCTGGCGGAGCGGGTCTACAAGGACGACGCGCTGCTGCCGCTGCGGATGTTCAAGAACCGCACCTTCACGGTCAGCAGCCTCTCCAGCATCGTGCTCGGCGCCGGCATGTTCGGCGGCATCCTGCTGCTGCCCCAGTACCTGCAGATCGTGCACGGCTCCAGCCCCACCGAGGCCGGCCTGCAGATGATCCCGCTCGTGCTGGGCATCATGGCCGGCTCGATCATCGCCGGGCAGACCGTTGCGAGGACCGGCAAGTACAAGCTGTTCCCGCTGGTCGGCACGGTCCTCATCGTGGCCGCGCTGCTCTCGCTCCACTTCATCGTCGCGGCCGACACCCACGTGTGGACGCTGGTGCCGTTCATGGTGATGCTGGGGCTCGGCCTGGGCTTCAACTTCCAGCCGGTCATCCTCGCCGTGCAGAACGCCGTCTCGCCCCGGGAGATCGGGGTGGCCACCTCCTCGGTGACCTTCTTCCGGCAGATGGGCGGCACGCTGGGGACGGCGGTCTTCCTGTCGGTGCTCTTCAGCGCGCTGCCGGGCCGGATCACCGACGCCTACGCCACCGCCCAGGGCGACCCGGCGTTCCAGCAGGCCGCTGCGGCGCACCCCGACCAGCTGCAGCAGCTCTCCGGAGCCGGCAGCGACCTCGGCGACACGTCGTTCGTGCAGACCATCGACCAGGCCCTGGCCGCCCCGTTCAAGGCAGGCTTCGCCGACGCGCTGGACCTGGTCTTCCTGATCGCGGCCTGCGTCGTGGCGATCGGCTTCTTCGTGCTGCTCTTCCTGCCGCAGCTGGCGCTCCGGACCCAGTCCGGCATCCAGGCCGCGCAGGCCGGTGGCCAGGCTGACGGCGGTGCCGACGGCCCGGCGCTGGCCGCGGAGCACGCGGCCGGTGCCGCCGCCCCGACCTCGGTCGAGCCGCCCGTGGACGGCGCCGACCGGACCGACGAGCAGC
The DNA here is from genome assembly GCA_000620205.1 of Geodermatophilaceae bacterium URHA0031. Lineage (GTDB taxonomy): Bacteria > Actinomycetota > Actinomycetes > Mycobacteriales > Geodermatophilaceae > Modestobacter. Next base: position 19,794 of record JHVP01000010.1, read on the forward strand.
CGGGCGGGAACTCGTCCAACGGGCGGCACGGCGCGACCGCCGTCGTCCCTGCGTCGACGGGCGGCGGCCGTCACGAGGCGGCCGCGCACCAGCCGACCGGCCTGGACAGCGTCCCGGCCGACCACCTGCCCGACAGCGTCCGCCACCGCGGCTGACGCACCCGCCACACCGCAGCGGCCCCTCTCCGGACTCCGGAGAGGAGCCGCTGCGCGTGCGGGCCGGGTCAGGGCTCGAAGACGGCGCGGACGCAGCCGTCCTCCTTGTCCTTGAACATCTGGTAGCCCCGGGGGGCCTGCTCGAGCGGCATCACGTGGGTGGCCAGGTGCTCGGTGGTCAGCTCACCGCGGGCCATGTGCTCGAGGATCCGCGGCATGAAGCGCTGCCCGTGCACCTGGGCGCCGCGCACGGTCAGGCCCTTGTTCATCATGGCGCCGAGCGGGAACTTGTCCACGGCCGCCGCGAAGACGCCGAGGACGAACACGCTCCCGCCCTTGCGGCAGGCCATGATCGCCTCCCGGACGGCGGAGGGCCGGTCGGTCTGCAGCCGCAGCTGCTGCTTGACCTGGTCGTAGGCACCGTGCACGCCCGGGCTGTGGGCCTCCATGCCGACCGCCTCGATGCAGACGTCGGGCCCGCGACCCCCGGTCAGCTCGCGGAGCTCGGCCATCCCTCACCCCCACCGACCTGACCCGGCTGGCCCGCCGCGGCTGCAGCCAGCACCCCGACGACAGTTGCGACTGCCCGACCGCCGGTCCGCCGCCGGCCACCGACGCCTACGAGCCCACCGCCCGCCAGCGCGCGTTCGTCACCAGCCGCGATCGACGCTGTCGGTTCCCCAACTGCGGGCAACGGGTGGGCTGGGCCGACCTCGACCACGTCATCCCGCACGCCCGCGGCGGCGCGACCGACTGCGCCAACCTGTGCTGCCTGTGCCGCTCCCACCACCGGCTGAAGACCTTCGCCCCGGGCTGGCGGTTCACCATGACCCCCGCCGGCGTCCTGCAGGTCACCACCCCCTCGGGCGTCACCCGGGCGACCCGACCACCCGGCATGCGACCACCACCTGCGCTGGAACCCGAGCCACCGCCGGACGACGAGTTCCCGCCCTTCTAACCTGGCAGGAGCGGGCCTGCTGTCCGCTCCGACATCGTCGTCGTCCCGGGAGTCGCTGTGCCGTCGCTCATCCTGTCCCCGCGTGACCTCGAGTTCCTGCTGCACGAGTGGCTGGACGTCGAGACGCTGACCAAGCGGCCGCGCTACGCCGAGCACTCCCGGGAGACGTTCGACGCCGTCCTCGAGCTGGCCGAGCAGATCGCCACCGAGCACTTCGCGCCGCACAACCGGAAGGCCGACGAGAACGAGCCGCACCTCGTCGACGGCAAGGTGCAGCTGGTCCCCGAGGTCGCCGCGGCGCTCAAGGTGTTCGCCGACGCCGGGATGAACGCCGCTCCGCTGCCCGAGGAGCTCGGCGGGCTGCAGCTGCCGGCGGCGGTCAACCAGGCCGTGCACGTGTGGTTCCAGGCCGCCAACATCGGGACGTCGGCCTATCCGTTCCTCACCATGGCCAACGCCAACCTGCTGGTCGCGCACGGGACGCCGGAGCAGGTGCAGACCTACGTGCCGCCGATGGCCGAGGGGCGCTGGTTCGGCACGATGGCGCTCTCGGAGCCGCAGGCCGGCTCCTCGCTCGCCGACATCACCACCCGCGCCGTGCCGCAGGACGACGGCAGCTACCGGCTGACCGGCAACAAGATGTGGATCTCCGGCGGCGACCACGAGCTGACCGAGAACATCGTCCACCTGGTGCTGGCCAAGGTGCCCGGTGGACCGGCCGGGGTGAAGGGCATCTCGCTCTTCGTCGTCCCGAAGTTCCTGGTGAACGACGACGGCACCCTCGGGGAGCGCAACGACGTCGTCCTCGCGGGGCTCAACCACAAGATGGGCTACCGCGGGACGACGAACACCCTGCTGAACTTCGGCGAGGGCGTGCACACCCCGGGCGGGCAGGCCGGCGCGGTCGGCTTCCTGGTCGGCGAGCTGCACCGCGGGCTCAACTACATGTTCCACATGATGAACGAGGCCCGGATCGGCGTCGGGATGGGCGCCACCGGGCTGGGCTACACCGGCTACCTGCACGCCGTCGACTACGCGCGCACCCGCACCCAGGGCAGGCCGCTCGCGGGCAAGGACCCCGCCGCCCCTCCGGTGCCGATCATCGAGCACGCCGACGTCCGGCGAATGCTGCTGGCCGCGAAGTCCTACGTCGAGGGCGGGCTCGCCCTCGGGCTGTACTGCGCTCGGTTGGTCGACGAGGAGCGCACGGCCGAGACCGAGCAGGACCGGACGCAGGCGCACCTGCTGCTCGAGACGCTGACCCCGATCGCCAAGAGCTGGCCCTCGCAGTGGTGCCTGGCGGCCAACGACCTGGCCATCCAGGTGCACGGCGGCTACGGGTACACCCGCGACTACCCGGTCGAGCAGTTCTACCGGGACAACCGGCTCAACCCCATCCACGAGGGAACCCACGGCATCCAGGCGCTGGACCTGCTGGGCCGCAAGGTCGTGATGAACGGCGGCGCCGGGCTGGCCGCTCTGGGCGCGGCGATCGGCGCCACCACCCAGCGGGCCGCCGGGACGCAGTGGGCCGACCTCGCGGAGACCCTGGAGGACCTGGTGCAGCGACTCGGCGCGGTGACCGCGGCGCTGTGGGCCGACGGTGACCCCGAGGTCGCGCTGGCCAACGCCGCAGTCTACCTCGAGGCGTCCGGGCACGTCGTCGTCGGCTGGCTGTGGCTGGAGCAGGCTCTCGCCACCGAGGGGCGGGACGGCGACTTCTACGACGGCAAGCGCCAGGCCGCCCGGTACTTCCAGCGCTGGGAGCTGCCCAAGGTCGGGCCGCAGCTGGCACTCCTGGCCTCCCTGGACGGGACGGTCCGTTCCATGCGCAGCGGCTGGTTCTGAGGGGACCCGCTCACACACGACGACGGCGGCCCTCCGGAGAGGGCCGCCGTCGTCGGCAGTCGAGGGCGCTGCAGTGCTAGAGGACGGCGGTCACCGTTGCCGTCCCGCGGGCCGCCTCGACGGCGGTGCTCCGGGTCCGGGGGGCGGATGCCGCCCGCTTCTCCGCCTCGTACCGTGCCGTGGACTGCGTGCCCATCGCGATCACCAGGGCGGTCAGCGCCAGGAAACCGAGCAGCGCCAGCGTCGGCCACATCACCATCACGTGCTCCAAAGTCGATCTCGGGTCCACCGGGGGAAGTCGGCGGCTCTCGTCGAGGGGTCCTTTCCCGGTCCGACACGCAGTCAATCGCGTACGCAGGGACTCATTCGGTGAACAGCGTGTGACGGTCGTCGCCCTCGGCTGTGCGAAACGGACCGTTACGCATCTGCCACCGAGGGGAGGCGTGGAGACCGCCGGCACGGGGCACCTCACCTGGGAGACGAGTTCGCGCCAGACCACCGGAGGCCCGCATGGCCGGAGCAAGCGCACGCGACCCCCGCGAGAGCGGGCGCGGCGGCACCGCGCAGGACACCGCCCCAGGCGATGACAACATCAGCCGGGAGCGCGCTGACTACGCCCCGACCGGCGCCGACCCGAAGCCCACCACGGGCGGCACGATCAAGCGCACCCTCAAGGAGTTCAGCGAGGACGGCCTGACCGACTGGGCAGCCTCGCTGACCTACTACGGCGTGCTGGCGCTGTTCCCCGCACTCACCGCCCTGCTGTCGCTCGTCGGGCTGCTCACCAACCCGCAGCAGCTCACCGACGCCATCACCGCGGTCGTGCCGGCGCAGGCAGCCGACACCCTCAACCCGGTCATCCAGCAGATCGCCGGCAGCTCCGGTGCCGCCAGCCTGGGTCTGATCATCGGTGTCGCCGCGGCCGTCTGGTCCGCCTCGGGCTACGTCGGCGCCTTCACCCGCGCCGCCAACGTCGTCTACGAGACCCCCGAGGGCCGCAAGGTCTGGAAGCTCAAGCCGCTGCAGCTGCTCATCACGCTGATCGGCATCCTCTTCGCCGCCCTGATCCTGGCGATGCTGGTCCTGAGCGGCCCGGTCGTCGACGCCATCGGGCAGTCGATCGGCCTCGGTGACACCGTGCTGACCATCTGGTCGTGGGCCAAGTGGCCGATCATGCTCGTGCTGCTGGCGCTCATGATCGCCGTCCTCTACTACGCGACGCCGAACGTCCGGCTGCGCGGCTTCAAGTGGGTCAGCCCCGGCGCCGGCGTCGCCATCCTGGTGGCGGTCGTCGCCTCGGCGCTGTTCGCCTTCTACGTCGGCAACTTCGGCAGCTACAACAAGACGTACGGCGCACTGGCCGGTGTGGTGATCTTCCTGATCTGGTTCTGGCTGATCAACCTCGCCCTGCTCTTCGGCATCGAGCTCGACGCCGAGATCGAGCGGACCAAGGAGCTGAAGGAGGGCGTGCCGCGCGCCGAGAAGGAGATCCAGCTCGACGCCCGGGCCACGCCCAAGGACAAGCAGACGACCTGATCCCGGTCACCCGACGACGGGCCCGGCTCCCGCGGGGGCCGGGCCCGTCGTGCGTCAGTCGGTCGGCCGCCGCATGGACCACATCTGCGCGGGCCGCTCGAACTGGGTGGCGATCTCCCAGCTGACCCCGGGCGGACCGGTCTCCTTGCGGAAGTTGGCGACCGTCACCCGAGCCAGGGCGGGGTCCTTCGCCACCCGGGTGGCCAGCTCCAGCGCGCGGGCGTCGACGGCACCGTCGTCGACGGTCTCCCAGGCCAGCCCCAGCCGGACCGCCGTCTCGCCGTCGACCTCCTCGCCGAACAGCGCCATCGCCGCGGCCGCCTCGCGGCCGACCAGCCGCGACAGCAGCACGAAGTGGCCCCCGCCGGGGTGGATGCCGCGCTTGAGGAACCCGCAGATCAGCCGGGCGTCCCGGGCGACGACCCGCAGGTCGGCGGCGAGCAGCATGTTCATCCCCGCGCCCACCGCCGATCCGCGGACGGCCGCGATCGTGGGGGCCTTGACCTGACCGAGCCGGTAGAAGGAGTCGTAGATCGCCCCCATCCCGGCGTAGGCCTCCGGCGCGGCCGGGTCCCGGCCTGCGTCGGTCAGGGTCTGCACGTCACCGCCGGCGCAGAAGGACCTGCCCTCCGCCCGGACCACCAGCGCGCCGACGTCGTCCCGGGCGTCGACCTCGTCGAAGGTGGCGATCAGCTCGCCGGCCATCGCCGGGGTCAGCGCGTTGCGCCGTCCCGGTGCGTTGAGGGTGACGACGGCGACGCCGTCGGTCACCTCGAGCAGAACCTCACCTGAGCTGCCGGACATGCGACTCCCTCGTGTCCCGGGGCCGGCGGCGGTGCCGGCCCGTGTCGCTGCGATCAGACCACGGGCTCCGGGCCAGGGCTCGGGCGCTGCCCCGGGCTCGCGGGCAAAGGCGGTGACAGCTGCGCGACCCCGGTGGTTCCATGGACGCGTCCGAGACCGCACACGGGGCACGACCTCACGGGAGACCCCGTGGACCGCAGCTCTGCCTCCCCCAGGACGCCGATCGCCGGTGAGCACGACGAGCCGGTGCGCACGCTCCGGCCGGAGATGCGTGCGCTCCTGGCCGTCTTCTGCGTGCTCACCGCGCTGGCCACGATCGCGCTGTTCGTGCTCTCGTCCGCCACGGACGAGTTCTTCGCCTGGACCATCGTGCCGCCGCTGACCGCGGCCCTCATGGGCGCCGGCTACGCCGCGGGGTTCCTGCTGGTCGCCCTCTCGCTGCGCGACCCCGTCTGGGCGCACAGCCGGCTGCCGGTGCTCACCATCCTGGCGTTCACCGTGATCACGCTGATCGCGACGCTGGTGCACCTGGACCGTTTCCACCTGCAGCCGGAGTTCGCCTCGCTGCCGCTGATCGCCCGGGCGGCCGCCTGGTTCTGGTTGACCGTCTACGTCCTGATCCCGGTGGCGATGCTGGTCTCGGTGGTCCTCCAGGAACGGGCGCCGGGCCGCGACCCGCTCCCCGGGCACCCGGTGCCGGTCGTGCTGCGGACGGCACTGGCCGTGGAGTTGGCGGCGCTGCTCGTCACCGGTGTCGCCCTGGCCACCGCGCCGTCCACCGCGACGACGCTGTGGCCCTGGCCGCTGACCCCGCTCACCGCCCGGGTGGTCGCCGCCTGGCTGATCGCCTTCGGGGTGGCGACGGCGCTCGCCGCGTTCGCCGGTGACCTGGCCCGGCTGCGCACCTCGGCGATCGCCTACACCGTCTTCGGCGCGCTGACGCTGGTCGCGGTGGCCCGGTACGCCGGCACCGTCGACTGGGACGGGATCCCGGCCTGGGTCTTACTCGCGGTCACCGTCGCGATCGTGGCCACCGGTGGCGCGGGGTGGCGGCTCGCCCCGGTGCCCGAGCGGGCCGGCCGGGCGCACTGACGGTCCCGGACGGGGCAGCGCGGTCCTGCCGAGGGGTCAGCGGCTGGTCGGCGGCTGGTCCCCGCGCCGGGACAGCGGGACCCGCTCGACCCACCCGGCGACGGCCGCCAGCCCGCGGCTGACCGCCTGACCGGCCGGTGCGAGCCGGTCGGGGGCGTGCTGCACACCGGCGTCGACGAGGTCGCGGGAGCGGTCGAGCAGGCTCAGCGGCAGTCCGGAGACCGCGTTGCCCGGCGGACGGCGGGACACCGTCGGGTGCGCCCGGGTGGGAGATACGCGACGGGCCACCTCCCACTGCAGCCCGAGCCGGCGCAGCGCGCTGGCGTCCAGCGCCTCCTGGAGCCGCGGGAACATCACGTCCTCCTCGTCCCGCACGTCCTCACGGAGGACTGTGACCAGGCGGGCCAGCCGGTCGGCACGGCGGGGGTCGTCGTGGCCCAGCGTCTCCAGCTCGGCGACGAGCTCGTTCACCTCCTGGTGCTCCTCCTCGACCTGCAGCGTGAGGGCCTCGCCGTCCGGCAGCACGCGGCGGACGACCGGCCACAGCACGGTCTCCTCGGCGAAGGCGTGGCTGAAGACCAGCCGGTCGATCCGGCGCAGCACCTGCTCCTCGGCGGTGCCGGTGCTGCCGTCGAGCTCCTGCAGCAGCCGGTCGAGCTCCATGTGGTCGTTGCGCTGGCGGACGAACACGCTGCCGGGGCCACCGAGCTCGGAGACGGTCTGGTCGGCGATCGAGCGGGGCATCGTCGCTCCTGGGTCGTGGTGCGGCGCCGTGCTGTTCGACGCCCGCGTCCCCTTCCCCGGACGGATCGGAGCCACTCCTCAGTCGCCGGTCGACTCGTGCAGCGCCGTGAGCAGCCGGCGGAGCACGCCCCGGGCCTGGTCGAGGTCGGCCGGGCTCACCCCCGCTCGTCGCAGCAGCGCCGCCCGGTCGGCGTCCGAGCGGCGCACCAGCTGCTCGAGGGTCGACGCACCTGTGGCGGTGAGGGCCACGAGCGGCGCCCGGACGTGATCGGGGTTGGCGCGCAGCTCGACCTGCCCGGCGGCGACCAGGTCGTCGACCACGCGCTGCACGCTCTGCCGGGCCAGTCCCAGACGCCGGGCGGCGCTCGCCACGGTCCGCGGGCCGTCCGACACGACGCTGAGGACGTGCCAGCGCGCGGCGGACTGGTCGACCTCCCGGGCCAGCACCTCGCTGGTGCGTCGTGACTCCCCGGCGAGCTCGTAGACGTCGGCGATCAGCAACCGGTAGGCGTCGAGAGGGACAGTGCTCATGGTTGACAGCATACTGTCGGTTGAGCAGGCTGCTGTCATCAGTGACGCAACGGAGGCGAACATGATCCTGCGACTGTGGCGGGGCTTCACCGATCCCGACCTGACCGTGGCCTACGAGGACCTGCTGACCGGGCACATCGCGCCCGCGATCATGGCGCGCGGCGTCCCCGGTCTGCACGACCTGAACGTGCTGCGCCGGCACCCGCGCGAGCTGGACCCGGCCCAGGGAGGCGAGGTTCTGACCGCGATGACGTTCACCGACCTGGACGCCGTGGCGGCCTTCACCGGCGGCGACCCGCGCACCTCCGTCGTCCCGCCGGCGGCCCGGGCGCTGCTGGCCCGCTTCGACGAGCACTCCCGGCACTACACCACCGTGCAGCACTTCAGCAGCTGACCGCCCTGTCGGACCCCTCGGCGACACTGACGGGGTGAACCGCGTCGTCCTCGTGCGCTCCGGCGAGGGCACGGTGGCGGCGCACGAGCTCGACGAGGAGGGCGCCGTCGTCGCGGTCACCCAGCTGCCGCGCGCCGAGCTGCCCGGCTTCGTCCGGGCCCGGGAGGCCGTCCCGGTGCGCTGGGTCTGGGACGACACCACCCGGTGGTACCCGGAGCTGCTGGACGCCGGGGTACGGGTGGAGCGCTGCGCCGACCTGCGGCTGAGCCACGCCGTGCTCCGCCGGTCCCCCTTCGTCGACCGGTCGCTCGTGCACAGCGCCGACGCCCTGGGGTGGGCGGCGCTCCAGCCGGTGGTGCCCACGGACCCGGCGCTGTTCGCGCTCGAGGACCCCGCGGACCGGTTGGACCCGGTCGCCGAGCACGAGCGGCAGCTGGCAGCGGTGGCGGCGTCCCCGCACCGCGGTCGGCTCGGCCTGCTGCTGGCGGCCGAGTCCTCCGGGGCGCTGGTCGCCGCCGAGATGACGCACGCCGGGCTGCCGTGGCGCGCCGACGTCCACGACCGGCTGCTGGCCGAGCTGCTGGGACCACGGCCGGTCGCCGGCTCCCGCCCGGCGGCGCTGGAGCGGCTGCTGCCGGAGATCCGCGCCGCCTTCCGGGCGCCCGAGCTGAACCCGGACTCGCCTCCCGGGTTGCTGCGCGCGCTGCAGGACGCAGGCCTGCCGGTGTCCGACACCCGGTCCTGGACGCTCGAGCAGCTGGAGCACCCCGGCATCCCGCCGCTCCTCGAGTACAAGAAGCTGGGGCGGCTGCTCGCCGCCAACGGGTGGAACTGGCTGGACACCTGGGTGCGCGACGGCCGGTTCCGGTCGTCCTTCCTGCCCGGCGGGGTGGTCACCGGCCGGTGGGCGTCCAACGGCGGCGGCGCCCTGTCGGTGCCGCTGCAGGTCCGGCCCGCAGCGATCGCCGACGAGGGCTGGCGGTTCGTCGTCGCCGACGTCGCGCAGCTCGAGCCGCGGGTGCTCGCCGGGATGAGCGCGGACACCGCGATGGCCGAGGCGGCACGGGCGTCGGACCTCTACCAGGGGATGGTGGCCAGCGGTGCGGTGGCGACCCGGGCCGAGGCCAAGGTCGGGATGCTCGGCGCCATGTACGGCGGCACCCGGGGGGAGAGCGGGCGGATGATGCCCCGGCTGACCCGCCGGTACCCGCGGGCGATCGGCCTGGTCGAGGAGGCCGCCCGTGCCGGCGAGCGCGGCGAGGTGGTGCACACCCTGCTGGGCCGCGGCTCCCCGCTGCCGACCGGCAAGTGGGCCGAGCAGGCAGCCGAGCTGGGCGAGCCGGCCGAGGAGGGCGGCTCGCGGGAGGACCGGGACCGCCGCCGCCGCGCGTGGGGCCGCTTCACCCGGAACTTCGTCGTCCAGGGCACGGGGGCGGAGTGGGCGCTGTGCTGGCTGGCCGACCTCCGCAACCGGCTCTGGCGCCTCGGCGACGGCGACACCGTCAGCGACCGGCCGCACCTGGTGTTCTTCCTGCACGACGAGGTGCTGGTGCACACGCCCGCCGAGCTGGCCGACGCCGTCTCCGCGGAGGTCCGGCGCGCGGCGGCGGTGGCCGGTCGGCTGCTGTTCGGCGGGTTCCCCGTCGACTTCCCGCTCGACGTCTCCGTGGTGCGGTCGTGGGCGGACGCCGGCTGAACACCGGCGCCGGACCGGCACCGAGACGCGCCCATCGAGTTGGGCACTACCCTCTTGCCGTGAGCATCCCTGCACCCAGCGTCGCGCTGGACGACCAGCTCTGCTTCGCGCTCTACAGCGCCTCGCGAGCGGTCACGGCGCGCTACCGGCCGATGCTCGACCAGCTGGGCCTGACCTACCCGCAGTTCCTGGTGCTGATGACGCTCTGGGAGCACGACGACCAGAACGTCCGCGAGATCAGCGACCGCCTGGATCTGGACTCCGGCACCATGTCGCCGCTGCTCAAGCGGCTCGACGCGGCCGGGCTGGTCACCCGGGAGCGGAGCGCGGCGGACGAGCGCCAGGTGCGGGTCCGGCTAACCGACGCCGGCCGGGCGCTGGAGCAGCCCGCCTGCCGCGTCTCGGCGATGATGATCGACGCGCTGGACCTCGACGTCCAGCAGTTCGCTGCGCTCAAGCGGCAGCTGGAGGAGATCACGGAGCGGGTCGGCGGCGGCACCCGCTGACCCGCCGGACCCCCACTCCCCGCGGGGGTCCGGCGGTGCCTCAGTCGAGGGTGACCAGCCAGCAGCCGGACTCGCCGTAGGGCTCGACCTCGAAGCCCAGCTGGCTCAGGCACCCGCCGATCGCGGCGTTCATCGTGCGCTGCAGGGCGTCGTGCACCGAGGCGCCGTGCACCTGGTCGTTGGCCATCCGGGCGTGCTGGTGCCAGCTCACCAGGACACCGGGGCGACCGGGCTCGGGCGTCAGGCAGACCCCGCCGGCCGACTCCTCGCCTGAGCAGTCGTGCAGCGCCAGACCGGCCTCGACCAGTCCTCCGGCAACCTCGACGACCAGCGTCACGAGCTCGTCCTCGTCGGCCAGCGGCCCGTCCCACTCGGCGGGCAGCCGGTCGAGCTGGTCGCCGAGGTCGCTCAGCCACGCCCGCTCCTCCTCCGACTGCCGGCGGACGACCCGGCCGTCGGCGTGCAGCACCCCGTGCACCGCACGCCCGGACTCCGCCAGGCCCCCGGAGAGCGCCGCCCAGTCCGCCTCGATCCGGTCGCGGAACGGACCGGCGACCACCCGCTCGCCCGACCCGTCGTCCGGGTCGTCGACCAGCCACCACGCCGGCGGGGTGCCCTGCCCGGCGACCCGCTTGCCGGCCGGGTGCGCCGCCACGCTCACCGCGACCGCCTGGGCCTCCTCGGTGGGCGCGCCGGCCGACACCGGCCGCTCCGCCTCCCGCTGGCCGGCTGCACTACCGGAGCCGGCGCCCGCGCCGACCCCGGCCGGGACGGCGGCCCGCTGCCGCTGCGCCTGCACCTGGTTGCGCTCGAACTCGTACTGGGCGGTCGAACTCGTGGCGAGCGCGATGACGATCGCAGCCAGCACGACGAAACCCACCACCGCGACCACGGGCCAGACGATCATCACCGCACCGCCGGCACGGCGCTGCGGACGGGACGGTCGCCGGAGGTGCCGGCCGGGCCCGGGACGGCACCCCACCGGGCCGCCCGCCGGGACGAGTCCCGCCACCACATGAGCAGCCGGGCAGCAGAGGCCCGGAGCGAGGGCCGCGCCGGGGGCAGGGCGAGCTCCTCGGTCCCGAAGAGCTCGAGCAGCGCCGCGAGGCTCAGCTCGTCCTCGGGCAGGAGCGGTTGCGGGTGTGACTCAGGGCGGGGCAGCACGGCTGCGGACGTGTTCACGGCGGGACTCCTCGGACGGTCCGCCGCGGCTGGGGAAGTGCCGCGGACGTGACGGAAACGTAGGACTCGGCGGCGTCGGGACCGCCCTCCCGGACACGTCCTCCAGAGCCCCGTCACCGAATCGTTGCGCCGGCCCCGCCACCGGTCGATGACCCGCCTCCCGACGGCAGCCTTGTCGACATAATCGCAGCTCCGGGCCCGGTTTTCCGCCAGATGACGCGCGATGACCCCGTCGGCACGACCGGCGCCGGAGTGTCGGGAGGGGCACGAACGCGGGTCGTGGCGGTGGGCCCCGTGGGGATCTGAGACCGGTGGCTACCGCCAATATCTCCTACGTGCCCGTACTACGGGCACGTAGCGGGCACGGCCGTTCGGGCCTCAGAATGCTTGCTCACCACGGAGCGAGGAGTCGGCCGCCGGCACTGCTCGTCTGCGCCGCTCGGAGTTGGCTGGGTGACGCGACACCTCGTGGCGGCCATCGGCGGCGGCCAGGGGGTGGGCTTATCGATGTCAACCCCGATGTGGGCTCGGGCCTCGGCCACCTCGTCGGCGAGTTGGGCGCAGAGGCAGTTGACCTCGGCCTGGGCCTCAGCGGCGGCGATGTCCGCCGCAGTCACGCACTCCGCACCATGCATCAGCGCACGAAAGAGGCGCGCGGCCCGTTCAGTTCGCCTCGCTCCGTCAGCTCGCGACGAACCTCCGCAATCGAGTCGGCGATGTCTTCTTCACTGACGACACCCTTCTTCAACAACGTGTCAACCAAACCATGCAAGAACACCTGGACTTCAGCGAGACCTGCCGAGTTCTCGCCAAGCGCCGAATTCGAAAACAGATGACCGCGCTCCATTTGTCGCTCGAGTTACGACAATCTGAAGCCTGAGGGCCCGGCGGCTGTCCCGCTTCGAGCGCGCTCCTGGTCTCCGGCTCCGTCCACTCACTCCGTCGTGTTCGCAAGCCATCGTCGCCACTGGGCGACCGCGTCTGCGCGCCGCTGTGCATCGGCGGCGAAGTCGTAGTCACCTATGGTCTTCCACTCCGCGCGCATCCGCTCCGCGGTTTCCGTCGAAGGGAAACCCTTGCCGGAACGAAATCCGTGACGGCGCATCATGATCATTTCCAGCGCACGTTGACCGCGCAGGCGGCTCGTTTCGTCGTCATCCATCAGCACCTCCAGCAAGGGCGGCACCGCTCGAAGCCCCATCATCCCCAATGCGTCGACCGACGGCGTGCTGTCCACGTGCAGTTGATCGGCGGCATCGTTGAGGGTGAGCAGGCATGCGGACAGGGCCTCGCGATGACCGATCCGAGCGAGCCCCGTGGCCGCGTATGCGCGGACGTGCTCATCGTCGTCGTGGAGACTCGTTAGGAACACGTGCTCGGCACCTGCGTCTCCGATCCGTGCCAACGCATATACGACCGGCGCCCGGTTGACTCCATGTTCCGCCAGTAGAGACAACAGCCCGGGTATGGCCGCGGCCCCAATCCGAGTCGCTGCGGCCACGCCCTCGTTCTGCGTCAGGACGTCGTCGGAGCGGAGCGCGTCGAGCGCGGTCATCAGTCCCAGGTCATCACTCGTGGCATTCCCCTCCCAAACGTCTGAACCCCCTAGGGAGCCGTGGAACTGCCAGGGTTCTTGAAGAACTCGTTGAACGCCTTGACCGCAGCTCCAAACGTTGCGGACGGCCCGCGATTGGCCGAGGCGTGTTCCTTGTCGACGGTCCCCTTCGCGGCATCGCTGATGGTGAACCCCCAGGTGAGCGTGGCGTACGTGTAGCCGGTATCAATCCCCTTGGCTGCCGTTTCGAAGGAGAAGCGGCGCTCCGAACTCGAGCCCGGATAGTCCCAGAGCGACGCTTCCTTCACCGCCTTGCCGATCTTGCTTCCATCTTGACTGTTCGCTGCATTTGGCCAATAGTCGCGGTAGTACGGAGACACTCGGGCGTCGGTCTTCTTGGTGCGCGGGCTGATCCCGGCGTACGACGCGTCGACGAAGTAACCCGGCTCGATGCCCTTGGAAGCGGCGGTCATCACCTTGTTGCGATTGGCTTCTCCACCAGTCCACACGTATTCCTTCGCTGTGGTCAGATCCTCGTCCCTGACGACTTGCAAAAGGCGGATGCTCTTGGAATCTGGCGCCGTGGCACTGGCCGTAAACTTGATCGTTCCGCTGAGGCCGTTCGTGGCACCAGGATTCGACTGGGTCTTGAGGTCCACGTCGAACTCGCCGTCTCTCACCGCGTGCTTCCCGGTGAGGTCCCGTTGCACCTGTGGTGCGATGGTGCGAACCAACGTCGGCTGGTCGCTATTTGCCCGTATCGAGTCGCGCAGCGCCAGCGAGCGCGATGGTCTCGGGTAGCCATCGGGAGAGGACACGGACTCGGCAATCCGTGCCGCCTCTTGCTCTGCTCCATCGGTCGGGTTGCTGAGGGCCAGCCCGGCGTGTGGAGACACCGTCCGGCCGCCTTGCTGCACTGTGTGCACAGCTTCGTGAACCATCAGATGGTTGAGCTCACTTCCGGCCAGGCCGTGGGCTTCCGCGCCAAGGTGAATATCGTTCCCCAGGGTGTACGCACGGGCGCCGATCGCCCCTGCAGCATCGACTGACGCTGGGCCGCTGTGCACCCTGACTCGACTGAAGTCGTGCCCGAAGCTCGACTCGAGGCTGCCACGAACGGACTCTGCGAGAGGACGGGCGGGCTCCGTCGCGGCGCGCTGCAACAACGCACGGGCGCCGATTACTTGTGTCGCATCGACTGACGCTGGGCCGCTGTGCACCCTGACTCGACTGAAGTCATGCCCAAAGCTCGGCTCGAGGCTGGACTCGGCGAGAGGACGGTTGGGTTCCGTCACGGCGCGGTGGACTAACGGTGGCACGACGGAGGCCTGATGCACACGCCTGTCGGCCGGAGCGTGGTGAACGAACAGAGACGCCCGCATCAGAGTGCTCGAGGCGTCGCGTCACGGACTCCCATGACATCGAACGATACGCTCGGCGCGTCACTGCGTCGTCACCAGCACTCCCCCGACGGCCGGCTTCTTTGCTGCGCCTGAGGTCGAAAGGTTGGCTCTCCTGATGTTTCCGTGGGTGGTTTCATGATCATTTGTCGGGGAGTATTGGGCGTCCGCCGCCCAGGGAGAGCATGGCCAGGGCGATCAGCGCCTGGGGTCGGCGAAGCCGAACGCGATGCGGGTCAGCACCCGGATCTTGGGGTTGGTGGCCTCGATGAGGGCGTTGGACAACCCCGAGTCCAGCGCGGCGTCGATCGGGGCCTGGTAGGGGCGGATGCGCCGGCCCAGGGCGACGAAGGCCGGGATGCGGCAGCGGGCGGCCCTGGCCAGCCAGCGGTCGAGGGCTTCCTTGCCCTCCTGGCCCTTGACCGTGAAGATGTAGCGCATTCCTCACCCTGGCCGCCACCTTGCCCTGCTGCAAGAAGCTCGCCACGTGAGACAAGCTTGTAGGAGGCTGCTGCGTGACCGCGAACCGGCACCATCGCTAAACCCGACGTCATCAACACGAGTAACCAGGCAGTCGGCCTCCTGCCTCCAGTCAATAGTCACCAACGACGACCAATAGTTTCACATCTAGGACGACCTGTCGCCCATAACGCTCAACCTCTACCGCTTTCCCTCAAGACCTCTACCGCTTTCCCTCAAGCCTTTACTGAAGAACGGCGCGCATGCTACCAATTTCGGTAGTTTCAGGACCCGTCCTGCGGACCATCGGTCAGGGTGGCGGGATAACACGACAGTCATCGCGGCGGATGACAACTGGGGACCGGGGCGTCGAGCTCGTGACAGGGGACTGTGAGCCGCCGGTCATGTCGCCCCCACTGCCGACGATTGATCGGACGTGCAGCCGATCACTGGGTCAAGCGACCCCACGGATCGCCGGGGCTACCTCCTCGCTGCCTCAGAGCCCTGAAGGGAACTCGCCTGCCCGAGCCATGAACGGGTGATGCGAGCGCGTGAATCCGACTGCGTCC
Organism: Geodermatophilaceae bacterium URHA0031; assembly: GCA_000620205.1. Taxonomy (GTDB): domain Bacteria; phylum Actinomycetota; class Actinomycetes; order Mycobacteriales; family Geodermatophilaceae; genus Modestobacter. The sequence goes on from JHVP01000010.1 coordinate 35,223, forward strand.
CCCCGTGTCACCCCCGCGATCGGGCAGCCTGCAGGGGGACCGACCGTCTTGGCCCGCTGTTCGAGGTCATCGCCGCCTGCGGTCCCCGCCGCGGTGAGGCGCTCGGGCTGCGCTGGTCCGACTCGGACTTCACCAACAGGACGGCCCGGATCCGGCAGACCGTCGTGGACGTCGGCGGCCGGCTGGAGTTCTCCACCCCGAAGACGAAGTCGTCCGAGGCCTCGGTGCCGCTGACGGACCGCACGATGCAGGCCCTGCTGCAGTGGCGGCTGGGCCAGGACATTGACCGGCAGGCCTGGGGCCGGCGTACAAAGACCACGGCCTGTTCTTCGCCCGGGAGAACGGCACCCCGCCGCGACTGGAGTACGTGACCCGCCCGTTCGTGGCGCTGAGCAAGGCTGCGGGGCTGCGCCAGGTCCGGCTGCACGACCTCCGGCACGGTGCGGGTCGCTGATGCTCGCGGCCGGCGTGCCCATGGCGATTGTGTCGAAGATGCTCCGGCACTCGTCCATCGGGATCACCGTCGACACGTACGGCCACCTGTCGGAGGAGACGTCCCGCACCGCCTCGGACGCGATCGGCGCACTGCTGGACGCGGCGTTCGACCAGACGGCCAACACCGCGCGCGACCACACTGCGACCACAGCGGCCCGTGTAGGTGCCACGACGGGGTCCGAGAGCACCCTCAAGGGCACTGAACCGCAGGTCAAGCGGGGTGGGCCCCGTGGGGATCGAACCCACAACCCGCGGATTAAAAGTCCGCTGCTCTGCCAGTTGAGCTAGAGGCCCGTCCCGCCCATCGTGCCATCGGCTGCCGGATGGGCGGTCGCGCGCCTCCCCGAGGCGTCAGAGCACGGTGAACAGGACGAACAGCAGCACCGTCAGCACGAGCGAGACCAGCAGCGAGCCGAGGCAGCCCAGCCGGCTGGAGAAGAGGAACACGTCCGGACGTTGCCCCGGCGCCCGGCCCGCGAACCGCTCAGCCGGTGCACACCCGGCCGAGGAACTCCTCCAGCTGGGCCTTCTGCGCGTCGTCGAGCGGCAGGTCCACCGGCACGCTGTCGCCGTCGCCGACGGTCACCGCCAGCGGGAAGACGAACGGCTTCTTCGTCTCGGCCAGCGCGTGCGGGTCGCAGCGGGCCGCGTCGAAGGTCACCGGCAGCCGCAGCTCGTCCTGCGCCGGCAGCGTCACCGGCAGCTCGTCGTCGAGCACCGGCTGCAGCACGACGCTCCCGCCGAGCCGGGTGACCTCGACCGGCTCGTTGCCCGAGCGCCGGGTCAGCACGACCACACCGGTCGTCGTCGACTCCGCCTCGGTCAGGTCCTCCACCGCGATGCCGACGACCGCCAGCACCCGGTCGACGGCGCACTCGGCGTCGTGGACCTGCGCCATCGTGTCCCCGGTCAGCGGCACCCGCAGCTCCTCGGTCGCCCCCTCCGGCCGCACCACGGTCACCCGGGCGGCCACGGGGTCGACCCCGGCCGCGCAGTCCACCGTGCCGAACGGCGTCGGCAGGTCGATCGTCTGCCCGGGTGCGTACGTCGCCGAGACCGCCCGGGCGGGCACCGCGGCGAACCCCGGCGAGTCCAGCTGCACCGAGGTGACCGTGAACGGCGCCGGGCCGGTGTCGGTGAGCCGCACCTGCACCTGCCCCCCGAGCGCGGCGTCGGTCCGCAGCTGCACCGCCTCGCCGGCGATCCCGGCCACCTCGGGGAGAGGCTCCGCCGCGGGCGACGACGAGGCAGGGGACGACGAGGCGGGCGACGGGGACGACGCGGGCTCGTCCGCGCCCCCGCAGCCCGCCAGGACGACGACCAGCACCAGACCGACGGCCCCTCCCCGCACGGCCGTAGCGTAGGTCCCGGTCAGCCGCCGGCGATCACTTCGAGACGTGCCGGTTCGGCAGCTTCCCGAGGACCCGGCCGGCCTCGTACCTGATCTCCAGCCGCTCCTGCGCGCTGGCCGTCGGCCCCCGCCGCGGCTCACCGCTGTCGAGGTCGAACGCCGACCCGTGCCACGGGCACACCAGGCAGTCGGCGCCGCGGACCTCCTCGACCGTGCCCTCGGCGAGCGGCCCGCCCACGTGCGCGCAGGCGCTGACGAAGGCGTCGACCCGGGCACCGCGGCGGACGACGGCGAGCCCGACCGGCGTGCCCTGGCCCTCCCCGGTCCGCAGCGCCGGACGCCCCTCGGGCAGGTCGTCGAGGGGCCCGAGGTCGATCCACTCGGTGGTCAACTGCCGGGCCTCGGCCACCCCGTGGTTGGCGCCGGAGGACTGGGCGTAGGACATGTGCCCACCGATGGACGCCGACGCGCTGGCCAACCCGAGCCCGCTGTAGGCCAGCACCCGGCCGAGCGTGCCGTTGCCGTTGCGCCGGGCCACCAGCGAGCCGACGTAGAGGCCGAGCGCGGCGGTGTTGGCGACCGCGTGCACGGCACCGAGCCGGCGGACCGCGTCGTCCTGCTCGGACCAGTCGGCCGCGCCGGCCAGGGCAGCGGGCAGGCTGGCCGCGACGCCGGTGCCGATCAGCGCGGTGGCGGCCGGGCGGGCCGGCGGCACCGCGTCGAGGATGCCCGCGGACAGCCAGGTGCCCACCGGGACCATGGCCAGGACCGGGTGCAGCGGGTGGCCGAGCCAGGTGCCGTGCAGCAGGTCCTTGACCGCCTGCGGCCGGAGCACCTTGTTCACCGCCGCCCGCGCGCTCTCCAGCGACTTGTCGAACGACGACACCTCGGACAGCCGGTCCAGCACGGCGAGCAGGCTCATGCGCCCGCCCATACCCGTTGCGGGCCACCGGAACCGGCCCCGCGGACCGCCGCGGCGACCAGCCCGACCGCGACCGCCCCGCACGCGTTGAGCAGCACGTCCACCGGCGAGACGACCCGGCCCAGCGGCAGCACCCACTGCAGCAGCTCGATCGACGCGCCGGTGGCGACCGCGGCCGGGAGCAGCCGGGCCGGCCGGGCCAGCGCCGGCCAGCGGAGCACGGCGAGCAGCGCGACGGGTGCGAGCAGGGCCAGGTTGCCGGCGAGCTGGGTGGCTGTGGCGGTCGAGCGCAGTGCGCCGGCGTACCAGCGCAGCTCCGTCGCCGGGTCGCCCCACGCCCAGCCGCCCGAGCCGGTCGGGCTCAACGTCAGCAGCGCGACGAGCACCAGGGCGGCGACCAGCGCCGCCTCCAGGGTCCGGTGCACCGACCCCGGGCTCATCCGGCCGCCGTCCAGTCGGTGCCCGCGGCCAGCAGCGCGATCACCGCCGCGCCCACCTCGTCGACGTCCGCGGCGAGGTCGGCCAGCGCATCGCGGAGCGGCCCGGAGACACCCTCCCCCGGGGAGCACAGCCGCAGCGACAGCCGGTCCGCGGCGGCCCGCAGCCGCTGCGCGGCCGGCACGTCGCCGGCCGGAGGAGCCGGCGCGGGCCCGGGCCAGGCGACCCCCGCCTCGGCGCACAGCCCGGGCAGCCTGCGGAGCAGACCGGCCGACGCCGCGGCCGTCCGCCAGGCGGTGCCACCGGTCAGCTCCGGCGGGCAGGTCAGCGTCGCCTCCGCCCAGCGCAGCACCCCCAGGACGTCGCCCCACACCGCGTCGGAGACCACGCTGCTCGCCGCCCCGGCTGCGGGCGGCCGGTGTGCCCGCACCAGCACCCCGCCCAGCGAAGGGTCGTAGAGCCAGGGACGCCGACGGCCGGTTCCGCGCATGGGCTCACCGTGCCGAACGGGCCTGAGAGGCGGCTGACAGCCGTCTGTGACCTGGTCGTGACCACTCTCCGTGATCGACCTCACGGAGTGTCATCGCGCCGCGCGGGGAATCACGTTGATCACCTCGGACTTGTCGGTGGAGCATGCAACCGTTGAGCCGTTGGCTTCCGAAGGAGTACACGTGACCTGCCCGTCCCTGCTGCGCCGCACCACCCTCGGGGGCGCGCGCGAGGCCGGGTCCCTCGTCACGACCGAGCTCCACCGGGCACCCCAGCTCCTGAGCCTGCTGCGGACCCGGCTGCACCAGGACGACGCCCGAGCCCAGTTCGCCCGCTTCGTCGTCGTCGGCGTCGTCTCCAGCACGGTCTACGCGGTGCTCTTCCTCGCGCTCGGGGGCCTGGGCGAGCAGGTGGCCAACGTCGTCGGCGCGGTCGCCTCGACCCTGCTGGCCAACGAGATGCACCGCCGGTTGACCTTCCACGCCGGAGCGCGGGTCTCCTGGTTCGCCGCGCAGTGGGAGGGCGGCGGGCTGGCCGTCATCGGCCTGGTGGCCACCTCGCTCGCGCTGGCCGGCGTGCACGGCCTCGTCGGGGACGTCGGCGCGGTCGCGCAACTGCTGCTGATCGCCGCGGTGACCGGCGCGATCGGGCTGATCCGGTTCGTCGCCCTGCGCAGCTGGGTCTTCACCACCGCTCCGCGCCGGGACTGACCTCCGGTCGCGTCGGGCCGCGAGGACCCGCCGTCCGCCCTACCCTGCTCCCATGGCCGATCGACTGCACCTCGCTGCCCGCGGAGCCGTGGGTGCCGCCGCCGGGGTCCTGCTGCTGCTGCCGCTGGCGGGGTGCAGCTCGGACAACGTCGACTGCTCCGGGAAGACCTGCACGGTGACGCTGGAGGGCGACGGCGCGAAGGCGAGCATCCTCGGCAACGACCTGGCCTTCGTCGGCACGGAGAACGGCAAGGCGACCGTGTCCGTCGGCGACGCCAGCGTCTCCTGCGCCGAGGGCGAGAGCGTCTCCGCGGGGCCGCTGTCCCTCACCTGCACGAAGGTCACCGACACCTCGCTGGAGCTGACCGCGACGGCCGGCTGACCGCCGGTCAGCCGGCGGTCGCCACCTCCACCACCACGCGCGACGGTCCGGTCAGCGAGTAGACCCGGAACGGCGCCCGCGTGGCGGTCCCGATCACGGCCGCCGAGGTGCCCTCGAAGGTGGCGTCGTAGAAGACCCCCTGGACGACGTCGGTGCCCGAGACGGGCACCGCAGCGCGGGCCAGCTCCTCGGCACCGGAGTCGTAGGGGAAGCTGGTGCCCTGCAGCGTCACCTGGAGGTACGCCGCCCCCGGGACGTCGATCGCGGCACCGCTGCCCTGCGCCGACGGCGCGTCGACGTACTCCACCGACCAGCCGGGCGTGCCGCTGCCGGACAGCTCGAAGACCACCCGGTCGAAGCCCTCGTGGGCGGCCGCGCGCACCGCGGTGACGGTGAGCCCGTCCGGGTCGACCGCCTCGGCGACGTCGGTCGCGGTGTCGGCGGGGAAGGGCGCGCTGCTCCCACCCCCGGTCTCGGCGACGTCCGCCGTCGACGTCGACGTCGTTGCCTCGACCGCGGTCGTCGAGGCCACGGCGCCGGTCGCCGCCGCCGGATCGGTGTCGGTGTCGGTCTGCGACGCGCAACCGGCCATCAGCAGCGCGGTGGCGACGAGCCCGACGGAGCGGGTCGCCCGGGAGGGGAGACGGTTGCGCATGGCCCGATGCTGGCATGCGGACGCCCTCTCCCCGGGCTCGCCACGCGGACCGACGGCCCCGGTGCAGACCCGCCCCGGGGGCCATGTATGGTTCTCCCTGCCTCCAGCGACCACGAGCCCCCATCGTCTAGCGGTCCAGGACGCCGCCCTTTCAAGGCGGTAGCACGGGTTCGAACCCCGTTGGGGGCACGCACGACCAGCACCACGAGAACGAACAGCAACCGAACGAGCAGTACGTGAACGAGCAAGGCCCTGTAGCGCAGTTGGTTAGCGCGCCGCCCTGTCACGGCGGAGGTCGCGGGTTCGAGTCCCGTCAGGGTCGCCACCCGGCACCAGCGAGAGCTGGTCCCGGCGCTGGGGCCAGGTAGCTCAGTCGGTACGAGCGCTCGCCTGAAAAGCGAGAGGTCGGCGGTTCGACCCCGCCCCTGGCCACCCCCACCTCCCCCGCCGCCCGGCTCCTGGGCAGGCGTCCAGACAGTTCCTCACCGGGGCACAGGGAACTCGCAGGATCAGGCCGCACAGTCGACCCATGACGATGACCACTCCCCTCACCAGCTCTCGGGCCCAGCTCACCCGTCCCGACGGCAGCGCCCTGCGGGTGCTGGTGGTCGACGACGAGCCCTCGATCTGCGAGCTGCTGTCCATGGCCCTCCGCTACGAGGGCTGGGACGTCCGCAGCGCCTCCGACGGCACCGAGGCCGTGCGCGCAGCCCGCGAGTTCCGCCCGGACGCCGTCGTCCTGGACGTCATGCTCCCGGACATGGACGGCCTGGAGGTGCTCCGCCGCCTGCGGGCGGACTCCCCGCTCGTGCCGGTCGTCTTCCTCACCGCCAAGGACGCCCTCGAGGACCGCATCGCCGGGCTCACCGCCGGCGGCGACGACTACGTCACCAAGCCGTTCAGCCTCGAGGAGGTCGCGGCCCGGCTGCGCGGCCTGCTGCGCCGGACCAGCCGCGTGGTGGCGGACGACGGCCTGCTGGTCGTCGGCGACCTGACGCTGGACGAGGAGAGCCACGAGGTGACCCGGGGCGGGCAGGACATCCGGCTGACCGCCACCGAGTTCGAGCTGCTGCGCTACCTGATGCGCAACCCGAAGCGGGTGCTGTCGAAGGCGCAGATCCTCGACCGGGTGTGGCAGTACGACTTCGGCGGCCAGGGCAACATCGTCGAGCTCTACATCTCCTACCTGCGCCGGAAGATCGACGCCGGGCGCACCCCGATGATCCACACGCTGCGTGGCGCCGGGTACGTGATCAAGCCCGCCGCATGATCCTCGCTCCCTCACCGTGAGCGGCCCGCCCGCCGCCACCTCCCAAGTCCCCCGCTCGCGCCGGTCGCTGCGCACCCGGCTGCTGGTCGCCTTCGTCGTCCCGCTGGTCGTCGTCCTCGGCCTCGTCGGGGTCGCGTCGGTCACCTCGCTGCGGTCCGAGCTCCTCGGCCAGGTCGACACCCGGCTGGACGCGGTCAGCGACCGCTCCCGGGACTACTCCGCGCAGCCGGGGGAGGTCCTGCCGCCGAGGCCGCCGGACGACGGGAACGGCGACGCGGACAGCGAGCCCGGCGGGCTGGGTGCGCGGGGTCAGGGGGAGGGGACGCTGGTCGCCACCGTGGTCGACGGGACCTGCACCAACTCCGGCGTGATCGGGGCGAAGGGTGAGACGGTCACCCTCACCAGCGCCCAGGAGGACGTGCTCAGCGGCCTGACGCCGGACGGCGAGCCGGTCACCGAGGACCTGGGCGGTGACCTCGGCGAGTACCGGCTGGTCGCCGGCACGGCTCCCAACGGTGACGTCCTGGTCAACGGCCTGCCGCTGAGCGGCACCGCCGACGCCGTCCGCCGGCTGGTCGCCGTGGAGCTGGTCGTCGGCCTGCTCGCCCTCGCCGCCGCGGCGCTGGCCGCGGTGCTGGTCATCCGACGCACCCTGCGCCCGCTGGACCGGGTCGCGGCCACCGCCACCCGGGTCTCCGAGCTGCCGCTGGCCAGCGGTGAGGTGCAGCTGGCCGAGCGGGTGCCGCCGGAGGACACCGACCCCCGCACCGAGGTCGGTCAGGTCGGGACCGCGCTCAACCGGATGCTGGACCACGTGGAGGGCTCGCTGGCCGCCCGGCAGGAGTCGGAGACGCAGGTCCGGCAGTTCGTCGCCGACGCCAGCCACGAGCTGCGCACGCCGCTGGCCTCCATCCGCGGGTACGCCGAGCTGGTCCGCCGCCAGCGCGCCGGGGTGCCCTCGGACGTCGGCCACGCCATGCGCCGGGTGGAGTCCGAGGCGCTGCGGATGTCGGAGCTGGTGGAGGAGCTGCTGCTGCTCGCCCGGCTGGACGCCGGCCGCGAGCTGACCACCGAGGAGGTCGACCTGACCGCGCTGGTCGTCGACACCGTCAGCGACGCGCACGTGGCCGGCCCGACCCACGACTGGCAGGTCGACCTGCCCGACTCCCCCGTCGTGGTCCCCGGCGACCCGGCCCGGCTGCACCAGGTGCTGGCGAACCTGCTGGCGAACGTGCGCAGCCACACCCCCGACGGCACGACCGCCACCACCCGGCTGCGCGCCGAGGCCGGCTGGGCGGTGCTGCAGGTGGTCGACGACGGGCCGGGCATCCCGGAGGGGCTGCGCCCGCACGTCTTCGAGCGCTTCGCCCGCGGCGACGCCTCCCGCTCGCGCACGGCCGGCAGCACCGGGCTCGGGCTGGCCATCGTGCACGCGGTCGTCGCCGCGCACGGCGGCACGGTCGAGGTGACCAGCGAGCCGGGCCGGACGGCGTTCACCGTCCGGCTGCCGCACGCCTCGGAGGTCTGACCCGACCGCCACGAGCGCGCTCGTGGCGGAGGACGCGGCTCAGGTGGTGGCGTGGTCCGCGGCGACCTGCTCGTAGACCTGGGCGTGCACGCGGCGCACGGCCGCCAGCTGCTCCGCGCGCCAACCGCGGTCGACCCGGGCCGGGGCCGGGCGGGTCAGCGCCGCCACCACCGCGGAGGTGAGCGACGCGGTGTCCAGCCCGGTCAGCGGGTCGTTGCCGTACAGGACGACGTCGGACCACTGCTCCAGCTGGTGCCCGCCCGCCGGCACGACCGCCCGGGTGCCGGCGTCCCGGCAGAGCTCGACCCACGAGGAGTGGCTGCGGGTCCGCTGCGGAACCACCGACACGTGCAGCTCCTGCAGGTGCCGCACCCACTCCTCCGGCCCGGCGGGCCGGCTCCGCACCAGCTCGAGCTCCCCGGCGTCCGCGAGCGCGACCAGCTCCGGCAGCCGGTCGGCGAGGTCGACGTCGGGGTCGACGTCCACCCGCAGCCGGCCACCACCGGAGACGGCCCCGGACAGCGCGCTGCGCAGCAGGTCCCGCGGCTCGGCGACCTCCGGGCCCAGCGCACCCAGGTGCACCCCGACCAGGCGTGTCTCCCGCCCCACCCCGGCAGTCGGGTCGGCCAGCGACGGGTGGGCCACCACGATGGCGGTCCGGCCGAAGCGGTCGGCGATCTCGTCGGCGGCCCCGGGGGTCAGCGTGAGCACGACCTCTGCGGTCGCCAGCAGGGCGCGCAGGTGGGCCTGCGCCCGGCTCCGCGCTGCCCCCGGGTGCGTCCCGGAGTCCGCGCCGTCGACGGCGGTGAGGTCGTGGACGGTCACCACCAGCGGCACGTCGCACCGCCGGACCGTTGCCGTCCAGGCCTCCATCTCGGCCACGGTGAGGTGCTCGAACCCGCCGTGCACGTGCAGCACGTCGAGCTCGTCGCTGTGCGCAACGAGGTGCGCCGGGTCCAGCCACGCGCTCGGGACGGTGTCGGGACCGACCCGCAGCACGCGGTCGGGCAGCACCGCGTCGACGTAGGGCGAGCCGTCCGGGACGGACGCGACCCGCAGCGGTCGCCGGGGCTCCTCGGGGGCTGCGGTCACGCGGGCAGACGCCTCCTGCGGTCGAGCACTGCGACGCGGCAGGGCGGTGCTCCGGGTCGGACGGGTACGGACCGGAAAGGCCCGCCGGTCCGCCCTACCCGGCGTGTCGGGGCACCAACCGTGCGGCATGGTGCCTGCTCACCGCACGGGTGGGCGTCGCCGCGCACGAGGTGTGGCCCTCCGGCTGCCGTCGGTGAGGGGAGCTGAGACCTGCTGGAGGCGGAGCGTCACGGCTCCCCGCGCCCCAGGGCCGGCGCACTGGACAGCACCGCACCGCCGCCCGAGGCTGGGCACCGGCCGCCGAGGTGGCCGAGAGCCTGCTGCCGGCCCCCGCCGACCGGCAGCACCCGGTCCTGGCTCGGGCCGCCGCTGTTCCCCCAGCGACGGCCCGGGCCGGGCGCCCTCAGGCCTCGGCGCGCAGCTCGGCCAGGATCGGCTTCGCGACGGCGAGCGCGTGGTTGGCCGCCGGCACGCCGGCGTAGACGGCGGTGTGCAGGCAGACCTCGGCGATCTCGGAGTCGGTGAGCCCGTTGTGGACCGCCGCCTTCACGTGCAGGGCGAACTCGTCCCAGTGCCGCAACGACGCGGTGATCGCCAGGGTGAGCATGCTGCGGGTGCGCCGGTCCAACCCGGGCCGCTGCCACAGGTCACCCCAGGCCACCCGGGTGATGAAGTCCTGGAAGTCGGCGGTGAGCGGGGTGACCGCCGCGACGGCCCGGTCGACGTGCGCGTCCCCCAGCACCTCCCGGCGCACCCGCATCCCGGCGGCGCGCCGCTGCTCGTCGGTCTCCAGCGGCTCGCTCATCGTTCGTCCCCTGCTGCGTCGAGGTGGGCGAGCAGCGCACCGCTGATCCGCAGCGGCAGCTCGAGGTTGGCCAGGTGCGCGCCCGGGCTGACGCTGAGCAGCTCCGCGCCGGCCATCCCGTCGGCGATGGCCTGCTGGTGCGGCGGCGGCAGCGCCGGGTCCTCGGCGCCGGACACCACCAGCGTCGGCGCGGTGATCCGGCCGAGGTCCTCCCGCAGGTCGACCCGAGCGACCACCTCGGCGCACGCGGCGTAGCCCTCGTCGTCGCAGCCGGCGATCATGCCCTCCAGCCTCGCCACCAGGTCGGGGTGGGCGGCGGCGTACGGCGGGGTCAGCCACCGGCTCGCCACGGCCGGCGCGAAGGAGCCGGTGCCGTCGGCCCGGGCGGCGGCGGCCCGGTCGAGGAACCCCTGCGGGTCGGTCTTCGCCGAGGAGCAGAGCACCGCCAGCCGGTGCACCCGCTGCGGCTCCCGGGCGGCCAGCCGCAGCGCGGTCATCCCGCCCAGCGAGAGCCCGACGACGTGGGCCCGCCGCGCGCCGACCCGGTCGAGCAGCGCCAGGACGTCGTCGACCAGGTCGTCGAGGGCGTACGGCCCCGCCGGTGCGGGCGACGCCCCGTGCCCACGGGTGTCGTAGGTGACAACCCGGTACCGCTCGGCCAGCACCGGCACCTGCGGGTCCCACATGGCCCGCGTCGCGCCCAGCGAGTTCGACAGGACGACGACCGGTGCGTCCTCCGGCCCGTCCACGGTGGCATCGACCTCGAGGGCTGTCACGGGCGTCCTCCCTGCATCGCGATCACGTGGGCGGCCAGCGCGGCGTCCACCTGCGTGCCGGCCTCGCCGACATCGGGGTTGTTGTCCGCCAGCAGGGCGGCGCCGTCGACGTCGTCCCGCTCGAGCACGACGTCGGCCAGCGTCCGGCCGGCCGCGGCTGCGGCCCGCACGGCCCCGGCCGCCGCGTCGTGCGCGGCGCCCGCACCGAGCGACGGGGTGAGCGCCTCGGCGAGCGCGCGGGCCAGCTGCGGGTCACCGGCGGCGGTCACCGTCGCCGCCATCCGGCCGGCGTCCAGCTGCAGGTCGGCCAGGCACTCGGTCAGCCAGGACGCCGCCGACCCGACGGCGCCGAGCAGCTCGGTCAGCGTCGGCCACTCCACGTGCCAGGTGCCCGCGCCGCGCTCGTGCTCCTGCTCCATGGCGGCGTAGAGGGTCGCCACCAGGCCGGGGGCCCGGCGGGCGCACGCCCGGGCGGAGACCGCTGCCACCGGGTTGTTCTTGTGCGGCATCGCCGACGAGCCGCCCCGGCGGGCGGAGACCTCGGTGGCCTCCGCGACCTCGCTCTGCGCCAGCAGGACGACGTCCACGGCGATCGTGGCGACCACCCCGGCGGCCGCGCCGAGCACCCCCGCGACGTCGGCGATCGGCAGCCGCACGGTGAACCAGGGGACGTCGGTGACCGCCAACCCCAGCTCGGCGGCCAGCTCCCGGCGCAGGTCGACCCCGGAGCCGGAGCTCGCGGCCAGCGTGCCCACGGCCCCGCCGTACTGCACCGGGAGCGAGCCGCTCACCGCGGTCAGCCGCGCCCGGACGCCGTCCAGGCCGGCCAGCCAGGTGGCGACCTTGAGCCCGACGGTGATCGGCAGCGCCTGCTGCAGCAGCGTGCGGCCCATCAGCAGGTCGTCCCGGTGCTCGGCGGCCAGCAGGGCGCACGCCTCGGCCGCCGTGGCCAGGTCGGCCTCGATCAGCTGCAGCCCGCGCCGGGCCAGCAGCACCGCCGCGGTGTCCACGACGTCCTGGCTGGTCGCGCCGACGTGCACGGCGCGGGCGGCGTGCGGGCCGACGGCGTCCTGCAGCGCCCGCACCAGCGGCGGCACCGGGTTGCCGGCGTCCGCCGCGCGCTCACGGACCGCGGCGAGGTCGAGGCCGGCGGGGTCGGCGCAGACCCGGCTCACCTCGTCGGCCGCCGTCCCGGCCACCAGGCCCACCCGGGCCGCGGCCCGGGCGAGCGCGCCCTCCACCTCGAGCAGGGCGACCAGCCACGGGTCCGCCGCGGAGCCGCCTGCCGACACGGGGCCACGGGCGAACGTCGCGTCGAGGATGCTCACGCACCCATCCTGTCGGGTCGCCCGTTCACACCGCGAAGAAGACGGTCTCGTCGTCCCCCTGCAGGTGGATGTCGAGGGAGTAGCCGTCCTCGGTCGGCTGGGCGATCAGCGTCCGGCGGGAGGCGTCGTCGGGGAGGGAGGCCAGGACGTCGTCCTCGGCGTTGGCCGCTGCCTCGTCGCCGAAGTAGATCCGGGTGACGACCCGGTCGAGCAGCCCGCGGGCGAACACCGAGACGTCGACGTGCGGCGCCTGCAGCCCGCCCTTGCCGTCGTCGACCCGGCCCGGCTTGAGGGTGAGGATGCCGTACTCACCCGCCGGCTCGACGGTGTGCGACCGGCCGAAGCCGCGGAAGCCGGGGAACCGCCGCTCGCCCTGGGGGGCGTCCGGGTGGTCGAAGCGACCGTCCGGGTCGGCCTGCCAGGTCTCGATCATGGCGTCGGGGACCAGGTCGCCGTTGCCGTCGAAGACGCGGCCGCGCAGCCAGATGGCGCCCTCGGTGCCCTCGGCCACGGCGTGCGGACCGTCCGCCCAGGTGAGGCCGATGGACAGGTAGGGCCCGACCGTCGCGCTGGGCGTGAGGCCGAGCTGGAACGGCTCGTCCAGAAAGCCCGAACCCCGCCGCGGGGTGCCCGGGCGGCGGTCGTTGGTCTCGTCCGCGTTCCGGACCTGCGGGGACAGGTGGTCGATGCTCACGCGACATCTCCGTCGTCGTCGGTCTCGAAGGGCGTCTGGTCGCTGCCGCGCAGCACGATGTCCCACTGGTAGGCCAGCGCCCAGTTGTCCTGGGTGCGGTCCAGGTCGAACGTGGCGATCGCGCGGTGCCGGGCCGACGGCGGGATGGCGTTGAAGATCGGGTCCTGCCAGAACAGCGGGTCGCCCGGGAAGTACATCTGGGTGACCAGCCGCTGGGTGAACGCCCGCCCGAAGAGGCTGAAGTGGATGTGCGCCGGGCGCCAGGCGTTGTGGTGGTTGCCCCACGGGTAGGCGCCGGGCTGGATGGTGGTGAACTCGTAGCGGCCCAGGCTGTCGGTCATCACCCGCCCGAGGCCGTCGAAGTGCGGGTCCAGCGGCGCCGGCCAGTTGTCCCCGACGTGGCGGTACCGGCCGGCTGCGTTCGCCTGCCACACCTCCACCAGGGCGTCGGGCACCGGGCGGCCGTCGCTGTCGAGGACCCGGCCGAAGACGTTGATCCGCTGCCCCAGCGCCTCCCCGCCCATCCGGAGGGTGAGGTCGGCGTCGGCCGCGGTGACCCGGTCCTCGCCCAGCACCGGCCCGGTGACCTCGGTGAGCCGCTGGGGGAGGTCGACGGGGGTGCGCAGCGGGGCGCGCAGGGCGGTGCTGCGGTAGCCGGCGTAGGCGACGGGGGTACGCCGGTCCTCCTGCTCACGGAGGTAGCGCGGCAGTTCCAGCGCACTGTCCGCCGCCGGCCGCGGCGCGCGAGATGTGGTCCCGGTCATGTCCGGACGGTACGGCGGATCACTAGGCTGCTCTAGCGATGACTTCCGCTGGCCAGAAAGCAGGACGACGGTGGCAGGTGGACAGACGACGGCCGGGCGGTCGGTGACCTCACGTGCGCTCGGCGTGCTCGACGCCTTCGACGCCCGGCACCCCCGGCTGACCCTCTCCGAGGTCGCCGAGCGCTCGGGCACCCCGTTGACCACCGCCCACCGGCTGCTCGCCGAGCTGGCCGCCTGGGGAGCGCTCGTCCGCCGACCCGACGGCCGGTACGAGATCGGGCGCAAGCTCTGGGACCTCGGCCTGCTGGCACCCGTGCAGCTCGAGCTCCGCCAGGTGGCCTCCGCCTTCCTGCTCGACGTGCACACCGCGACCCGGGACACCGTGCACCTCGCCGTCCGGGAGGGGCTGCGGGCGCTGTACGTCGAGCGCATCTCCGGCCGCGACTCGGTCCCGGTGGTCAGCCAGGTGGGCAGCCGGCTGCCGCTGCACGCCACCGGCGTGGGCAAGGTGCTGCTGGCCTCGGCGCCCGACGAGGTCGTCGACCAGGTCCTGCACCAACTCACCCGGGAGACCCGGCACACCGTCGCCGACCCCCGGGTGATGGCCCGCGAGCTCGCCGAGGTGCGCCGCCGCGGCTGGGCGCGCACCGCGGAGGAGATGTCGCTTGGCGCCGCCTCCGTCGCCGTCCCGGTCACCGTGGACCGGGCCTCGGGGCCGGTCGTGGTGGCGGCGCTGGGCATCGTCGTCCCGGTGCACCGCCGGGACATCGGCCGGCTGGTACCGGTGCTGCAGGTCGCCGCCCGGGGCATCGGCCGCGAGCTCGGCCGGTCCGAGCAGTTCCACTGACCGGAAGCCGGGGCCGATCAGGGCGGCGCTGCGGGTCACACTCGGGCCGTGCGCACCCAGGTCGGGATCATCGGCGCCGGCCCTGCCGGCCTCCTCCTCTCACGCCTCCTGCAGCTCCAGGGCATCGACACCGTCGTGCTGGAGAACAGGTCGCGGGACTACGTCGAAGCCCGGATCCGCGCCGGCATCCTGGAACAGCACACGGTGTCGACGTTGGTCGACGCCGGGGTGGGCGACCGGCTGCAGCGTGAGGGGCTGCCGCACGACGGCATCCACCTCCAGTACCCCGGCACCCGGCACCACCTGGACTTCCCCGCGCTCTGCGGGCGCAAGGTGTGGGTCTACGGCCAGACCGAGGTCGTCAAGGACCTGATCGCCGCGCAGCTCGACGGCGGCCCACCGCTGCTGTTCGACGTCTCCGACGTCGTCCCGGAGGACGTCGACGGCGACTCCCCGCGGATCCGGTTCACCGACGCCGAGGGCCACCCGCAGGTGCTCGAGTGCGACGTCATCGCCGGCACCGACGGCTTCCACGGCGTGTCCCGCCCGGTCGTCACCGCCGCGGGCGGGCGGACCTGGGAGCGCACCTACCCCTTCGCCTGGCTCGGCATCCTCGCCGACGTCGCTCCCTCGGAGGACGAGCTCGTCTACGCCTGGCACCCCGAGGGCTTCGCGCTGCTGTCGATGCGCTCGCCGTCGGTCTCCCGGCTCTACCTGCAGGTCGACCCCACCGAGAAGATCGCGGACTGGTCCGACGACCGGATCTGGGACGGGCTGTCCACCCGGTTCGCCCTCGACGGCTGGGAGCTGGAGACCGGCCCGGTCACCGAGAAGTCGATCCTGCCGATGCGCTCGTTCGTGTCCGCCCCGATGCGCCGCGGCCGGCTCTTCCTCGCCGGGGACGCCGCGCACATCGTCCCGCCGACCGGGGCCAAGGGGCTCAACCTCGCCGCCGCCGACGTCACGCTGCTGGCCCAGGCGCTGGTCCGGCTGCTCGCGGAGAAGCAGACCGACCTGGTCGACAGCTACTCCGACCGGGCCCTGGCCCGGGTCTGGCGCTGCACCCACTTCTCCTGGTGGATGACCTCGATGTTCCACCGCTCCGGCGACGACTTCGACGCCGAGCTGCAGCTCTCCCAGCTCCGCCGGGTGTGCGGCAGCGAGACGGCCGCCCGCGAGCTCGCCGAGAACTACACCGGCCTCCCACTGGACCGCTGACGTGAGGTTTCGGCGCCGAACCCATGTCGGGGTTCGGCGCCGAAACCTCACGCGGGGACGGCGACGGGCTCGCGCTCCTCGACTGTGCCGTGCCGGCCGGAGCCGGCGAGGGTGGCGAGCAGGCCGACGACGGCGTAGGCGGCGAGCACGAGCACCGCCTGGCCGACCCCGGCGCCGCCGAAGTAGACGATGCCGCGGACGGCGCTGGTGCCGGCGCCCGGCGGCAGCCACGGGCCGATCCCCGCCCAGAACGGCGGCAGCAGCGGCGCCGGGTAGGCCCCACCGGCGCTCGGGTTGCCCAGGATCACGAACAGCAGGATCGCCAGGCCGATGCCCACCAGCCCGGTCCACACCTGCAGCGCCATGGTGAACGCACCCACCGCGAAGACCAGCAGCGCGCCGAGCGCCGAGAGCGCGAGCAGGTGGCCGTCGAAGACCCCGAGCACCGGGCCGGTGATCAGCGCCCCGCCGATCCCGGAGACGATCGCGTAGACGGCCAGGCTGCCCAGCCGCACGACCCCGCGCGCCCGGGTCAGCGGCCGGGAGCCCGCGCTCACGCCGATGATCGAGGCGACCAGGTAGCCGCCCACCACCCAGCCGACGGCGAGGTAGAAGGCGGAGAGCCCACGGGCGTCATCGGTGGCTGCCGGCAGCGCGTCGTCGGTGGTCAGCGTGCGCTGCTGGGCCGCGTCGACCCGGGTCAGCACCTCGGTCAGCGCCGAGCTGACCGCGCCGCCCTCCGCGCTGGACACCAGCAGCGTGTCCTCGGTCCCGGTACCCAGCAGCAGGACGCCGTCGACGTCCCGGTCGGCGAGCAACTGCCGGCCGTCGTCCTCCGCGTCGACCACCCGGACGTCCAGCGGGTCCCCGGCGATCCCCTCGAGCTGCGCGGCGACCTGGTCAGCGGTGCCCGCGGGCGCGCCGGGCGGTGCGACCACCGCCAGCGGGACGTCGCGCGGCGCCGGGGCGTGGAAGGCACCCACGTAGCTGAGCACGAAGCCCAGCTGCAGCAGCAGCACGCCGATCACCAGCACAGCCGCCCGGCGGGTCACCCCGGGCAGCAGCTCCCGCCGCGGGGCCTCGTGCAGTCCGTGCCCGCTCGCCATGTCCACTCCTCGATACTGTGCGGTATCCGATACCACCCAGTATGCTCCTGCTCCGTGACCGACACGAGTCCACGGGCTGCCCGGGTACCCCGCCCACCCAAGGAGGCCGTGCGCAGCCGGGTGCTGCAGGCGGCCGGCGAGGTCTTCGCCGAGCGCGGCTTCGCGGCCGCGAGCCTGGACCAGGTCGCCGCTGCCGCCGGGTTCACCAAGGGGGCGGTCTACTCCAACTTCGCCAGCAAGGACGAGCTCTTCCTCGCCCTCATGGCCGAGGAGGTGCAGCGCCGGGTGGACGGCGTGGCGGCGGCCCTGCAGGCTGCCACCGACCTGCCCGCGGCGCTCGCCGCCGTCAACGCCGAGCTCTCCCGGCGTGAGGCGGCCTGGCAGCTGCTGTTCCTGGAGTTCTGGCAGCGTGCCGTCCGCGACCCGGAGGTGCGGCGGCGCTTCGTGGCCTCGCGGCGCGACCTGCGGACCCGGATCACCGCGACGGTGGCGCGCTACCTCGCCGAGCACCCGGTGCAGACCGGCTGGGACGCCGAGTCGCTGACGCTGGTGATCATCGCCCTGGCCAACGGGCTGGCGGTGGAGGCGCTGCCGGACCCGGAGGCCGTCCCGGACGACCTGCTCGCGCGGGTGCTGGCCGACCTGGTGGCCCCGGAGCGACCCTGACCTGTCGCCAGCGGTGCTGGCAGACCCTGCGGCGATCGGGGGGGGAAGTCGCCATGTCGACCTCGTCAACCGCCAGACTCCCCCGATCTGAGCAGCAGCTTTCAGTCACATCTGCCCACTGTCGGCCCGGACACGGACCAGTTCGCACCACTAACTTGTAGTGATGCTCTCGACGCTCTTGGTCATCGCTGGCGTGCTCGTGGGGCTGCTCGTCCTGCTCTCGGTGATCGTGCACCTCAGTGCCCCGCCGGCGAACCGCGGGAGGACGACGGCCGCGCGCACCTCCTCCTGGGTCGTCGACGCCGGGCAGCCGCACCCCGACGCCTGGTCGCCGCTGTCCCAGACCAGCACCCAGATCCGCGCCCTCCGCTGACCGGCGGGCCGAGCCGAGCGGCCTGCGGCGCCACCCCGGCTAGGCTCCCCGCGATGAGCAGCGACTCGCCCCCGTTGCAGGTCTACCCGATCGGGCAGCTGATCCGGGTCCGGGCCGCCGAGGACGAGTTCCACGTCCGGGTCGGCGCCGAGCTGCGGCGGCTCCCCTCGACCGACTTCAGCGTGTGGGCGATGGCGCACGGCCCGGCCGACCACGTCCCCCGCCCGTGGACCGCGGACGAGCTCGCCGACCAGGCACGCGCGGTCGGGCTCCCCGACGCCCCGGCCCGGCTGGTGCACCTGCTGGAGACCGGCCTGGTCGCCCTGGCCGCACCCGGCACGGAGAGCGGCCGGACGCTGGCCCAGCGGGTGCGGATGGTGCCGCTCGTGCTCGGGCTGGGGAACTCCGCGGAGAACCCGGACGCCTACTCCGTCGGCCTGCCCGGCCGTCCGCTCGCGGTGCTCTCCGCCGCCGCCTACGACCTGTTCGAGTGGGCGACGATGGAGACCAGCCTGTGGCGGGCCTGCGAGGGTGCCGCCGCCACGGCCGCCCGGGTCGGCATCGAGGACCCGCTGGCCAGCGATCCGGACGCCGTGCTGGCCTCGCTCCTCGGCGACCTGCACCGGCTGCTCACCCCGAACGCCGTCTGCCTGGACACCTGGGCGGTGAGCTGATGCCCGCCGAGGAACGGCTGGTGCTGCCGCTGGGCCACGCGATGGGCCCCTTCCACCAGCGCCGCGGTGCCCCGCCGGCGTACTGGGTGGTCCGACTGGGCTGGGACAGCCCGCTGCTGACCGGGCAGGACGCCGCCGACGTCTGGACGCTGGCGCACGGGCTCCCGGACGACGCGGGCCGGACACCGTGGACCCGGCAGCAGCTCGTCCGGGCGGCCGGCGAGGCGGGGGTCGGGGACCCGGAGACCGCGCTCGACGCGCTCGTCGGCCGGGGCCTGGTCGCCGAGGTCGCGCCGGGCACACCGGAGGCCGCGGAGTTCGCCGCCACGCACCGGGTCCAGTCGCTGCTGCTCGGCCTGGGCGAGCTCCCCGACCGGCGCGGCCTGGACGGGATCGGGCTGCTGGGCATGCCGCCGCTGGCCCGGGTACCGCTGGGCACCTACGAGTTCTGGCAGTGGGGCCACCTGTGGCCGACCCTGACCGAGGCGGCCGCCGGGCTGGCCGAGATGGCCGCCCAGTCGCCAGAGCACGCGCCGGAGGAGGCCGACCCGGTCCAGGTGCTGGACCGGGTGCTCCGCGAGCTGCACGGGCTGCTGTCCGTGCGGGCGGTCTACCTGGACCGCTCGCTGGCCATCGCCGACGCCGAGCGGACGGCACCGCCCGGCTGAGCCAGGCGCGTCACCACAGCTCGGCTGCGCGCTCGCCGATCATGACGGCGGTCGCGGCCGGGCCGCGGGACGTCACCTGGGGCATCACCGAGGTGTCCACGACCCGCAGCCCCTCGACCCCGCGGACCCGCAGCCGCTGGTCGACCACGGCACCGGGGTCGCCGTCCGGCCCCATCCGGGCGGTGCCGGCCAGGTGGATCGCGGTGGCCAGGTGCCGCCGGGTCCACCGGTCCAGCTCGCGGTCGTCCCGCAGCACCTCGTCGGGCAGGCCGGTGCGCTCGGCCACCAGGGGTGCGAAGGCCGCCGTGCGCAGCAGCTCGGCAGCCAGCCGTACCCCCTCCCGCAGCCGCCTGCGGTCGGACTCCTCGGTGAGGTACCGGTGCTCGATCCGGGGCTGGACCAGGGCATCGCGGCTGGTGAGGGTGAGCCGGCCCCGGCTCTCCTCCTGCTGCAGCGCCACCGCCAGGTAGAGGTCGTCGCGGCGGCGGGCCTGGTCGAGCAGCCGGTGCAGCGAAGCCCCGCGCAGCGCCCGCAGGGTGCCGGCCGAGCGGCGCACCGCCTCCCCCAGCCCGGCAAGGGCCGACCCCTCCGACCGGTCCAGCAGCACCTTGCGGAAGGGCTTGAGCCAGGGCATCACCTCGAGGTCGGCGGTCCCCGACCCCTCGGCGGAGGTGTTCAGCGCGGTCGCCAGGGGCAGCAGGTCGCGCGGCATCGGCGTCCGCCGGCTCGGCTGCCAGGTGAGGTAGAGGTCGGGGTGGTCGCTGAACTCCGCCCCGACGCCGGGGGCGTCCACCAGGACCGGGACGCCGGCGGCTCGCAGCTGGTCGGCCGGGCCGATGCCGGAGAGCAGGAGCAGGTGCGGGGAGCCGACCGCGCCGGCGGCCAGCACCACCTCGTCGGCCCGGAGGACGCCGGCGGGGGTCTGCACGCCGACGGCGCGGCCGCGCTCGACCACCACCCGGGTGACCCGGGTGCCACCCCGCACGGTGAGCAGGTCCGACGCCCGCCGCGGGGCGAGGTAGGCCATCGCGGTGTTGACCCGCACCCCGTCGACCACGTTGAGCGGGACGGGACCGTGGCCGGCGGGTCCGCCGGCGTTCTTGTCCGGCTCGGCCGGGAAGCCCAGCTCGTCGCAGGCCGCGGCGAACGCGTCGGTGACCGGGTGGGCCAGGTGCTGGCGGCGCACCGGCATCGGCCCGTGCGCACCGTGCCCGGGCCGGTCGCCGAAGTCGGCGTCGGCCTCCGAGCGGCAGAACGCCGGCAGCACCGCGGCCGCGGACCAGAGGTCGTTGCCCGCAGCGGCCCAGCCGTCGAAGTCCGCCGGGGTGCCCCGGACGAAGTAGGTGCCGTTGAGCGCGCTCGACCCGCCGAGGACCCGGCCCCGCACGACCGGGTAGCTGACGTCCTCGGCGAGCTGCGCGGTGTAGGTCCAGTTGGCGGGGTGCCCCGGGGTGGCGGCACCCAGGGTGGCGGCGTCCCGCAGGGACGCCGGGAAGTCCGCCGCCGTCGGGTGGTCGGCGCCGGCCTCCAGCAGCAGCACCCGGCGCCCGGCGTCGACCAGCCGCGCAGCGAGGGCGCACCCGGAGGAGCCGGCCCCGACGACCACGACGTCCCAGCTCACGGTTCGGTGACCAGGGCGACCGCGTCGTCGGCCCGCGGCTGGACGCGGCCCTCGGCGACCAGCTTGGCCAGCGTGGCCCGGGTCGACTGGGCCGCCGCCGGCCACAGCGCCTGCGGCACGGCGGCGTAGACCTGGGCCACGAGCTGGTCCACGGTCCGCGGCCCCGCGGCGAGGGCACCGACCAGCTGCTGCTCGCGGTAGGCGCGGTGCGCCCGGTAGAACTCCAGGACGGCGCCCGGGTCGACGGTGAGCTCCGGGCCGTGGCCGCAGTACAGCGCCGAGGGGCCGAGGTCGTGCACCCGGCGCAGCGACTCCAGGTAGGCCGCGACATCGCCCTCGGGATGGGTCACCACCGAGGTGCCGCGGCCCAGCACGTGGTCGCCGACCAGCACCGCCCCGGACTCCAGCCGGAAGGCCAGGTGGTCCGCGGTGTGCCCGGGCGTGCCGACGACGCCGATCGTCGTCCCGGCGAGCTGCAGCCGGTCGCCGGCGGCGAGCAGCCGGCCGGCCGGGCCGGTGACCGCCGCCGTGGCGGCCCCGACCGGCGCGCCGAACCGGGCTGCCCACGGCCGCGCGGCCTCGGCGTGGTCGCCGTGGTGGTGGGTGACCAGCACGGCCACCACCCGGGCGTCCCGGGCGGCGAGCACCCCCTCCACCGCGGCCAGGTGCCCCTGGTCGGGCGGCCCCGGGTCGACCACCACGGCCTGGCCGCTGCCGGGCGCGCCGACGACGTAGGTGTTCGTGCCGTCCAGGGTCATGCTCGAGGCGTTGGGTGCCAGCACCCGGGAGACCAGCGCCTCCAGGTCGGCCGTGCGGGGCAGCGCGCCGGGGGCGGGCAGCCCCCAGCCGGTGCGGGGGTCCACGGGCGCGCTCACGAACCGCACGCTAGCCGTCGCCGTCCGGGCCGGGGCGATGGCGGCTAGCGTCGGGGCATGCGCGCACCCGCTGCCCTGCTCACCGCCGGTCTGTCTGCCGCCCTGCTGCTGCTCACCGGCTGCGGGGGCTCCGACGAGGGGTCCTCGGCGGCGTCCTCGGCGTCCTCCTCGGCATCGTCCTCGGCGTCGTCGTCCGGCAGCAACGCGAGCGCCGCGCCGAGCTCCTCGGGCAGCTCGTCGGCGTCGCCCAGCGCCACCAGCGCGGAGGCGGCCGCCTTCTGCCAGCAGGCGGAGTCGCTGGAGCAGTCGGTGAACGCGACCGTCGGGACGGCCAGCAACGACCCCACCCAGCTCGCGCCTGCCCTGCAGCGGCTGGCCGACCAGTACGCCGCCGTCCAGCCGCCGGCCGAGATCGCCGGGGACTGGAGCACCCTGGTCGGCGGCGTCCGGCAGCTGGCCACCGCGGCCCAGGGCATCGACTTCACCGACCCGACGGCTGCGCAGCAGTTGCAGGCCGCCGCCGTGGGGCTGCAGGAGCAGCTCACGACGGCCACCACGAACGTCTCGACCTACGCGACCGCCAACTGCCCCGGGACGACGCCGGTCCCGACGCCGGCGCCGAGCAGCTGACCGCCCGGGCCGCGGGTCAGCAGCCGCGGATGGTGATGCCGCGGGCGGCCAGCCACGGCACCGGGTCGACCTGACCGCCGTACATGGCCCCGCTGGGGTGCACCTCGAAGTGCAAGTGCGGGCCGGTCGACTGCCCCCGGTTGCCCACCTCGGCGATCTGCTCACCGGCCGACACCCGCTCCCCGGCGGCGACGAAGTACCGGTTGACGTGCCCGTAGACGGTGACCGCGCCGTCGTCGCCGCGGATGTAGACGGCCTGGCCGAAGCCGGTCGCCGCACCGGCGCGCTGCACCACCCCGGTGGTCGCGGCGTAGATCGGCGTGCCGATCGGGGCGGCGATGTCGACGCCGTAGTGGGTGACCCCCCACCGGGCGCCGAAGCAGCTGCTGGTCCGGCCGGTCGCCGGGCGCACGTACCCGGCCCCGCCCGTGTCGGCGGCCTCGTCGGCGGCTGCCTGGGCGCGGGCCCGCTCCTCGGCCTCCCGGGCGGCGGCCTCCTCGGCCGCCTTCTGCGCCTCCCACGCCTGGTAGGCGTCCCGGGCGCCCTGCAGCTCCAGCAGGTGCACCTGGGCGGCCTGCAGCTGCTGCTCCAGCGCCGCCTTCTGGGCCTCGGCGTCGGCGACCGCCTTCTCCTGGGCCGCCAGCTGGGCCTCGGCCTCGGCCTTCGCCGCCTGCGCGGCCGCCTCGGCCGCCGCCTTCTGGTCCCGGGCGGCCCGTGCTGCGGCGTCCGCGGCGGCCTGCTGCGCGCGGGCGGCCTCGAAGGCACCGAGCACGTCGACCTGGTGGTCGGCGACGTAGTCCAGCGTCGCCGCCTTGCGCACCAGCTCGGTCGGGCCGTCGACGTCCAGCAGCGCCATCTCGCTGGTGAGCGTGGTGCCGTTCATGTACGTGTCGCGGGAGAAGTCGGCCAGCCGCGCCTGCGCGGCGGCCACCGCGTCGGCGGCCGCCTGGAGGTCCAGCGCGGTCTGCTCGGCGGTGGCCTCGGCGGCCTGCCGGGCCTCCTCGGCCAGCAGGTAGGCGGTGCCGGCCGCCTCGGCCTGCACCTGCACCTGCTCGAGCTGCGCCTCGGCGTCGGCGACCAGGCCGGCGATCCGGCCGACCTCGGCGGCCGCGGCGTCCTGCGCGACGCGGGCGTCCTGCAGCTGCTCGTCCGTGGGGTTCTCCGGGTCGGCCGACGCCATGCCGCCGCCGGTCAGGACCACCGCCCCGGCCAGGAGGGCCGCCAGCACGCCCGCCCGCACCCGGGACGCGCGCAGCGGTCGCTGCGACATGGCGGCTCCTGGGAACGGGGAAACGGACCCGGACAGGATCGCATCTCCCCCACGTGTCACAAAGCCAACACGCGCCGCACGGGTCACACCATCGTCAGCGACCGGCGGGGCGTTCCAGCTCCTCGGCCAGCTCCGTGAGCTCGTCACCGCCGGCCATCATCGTGGTCAGCTGCTCGCGGCTCAGCTCTCCCTTGGCGAAGTCCCCCATGCTGCGGCCGCGGTTGAGCAGCAGGAACCGGTCACCCACCGGGTGGGCGTGGTGCGGGTTGTGGGTGATGAAGACGACGCCGAGCCCGCGGTCGCGCGCCTGCGCGATGTAGCGCAGCACGACCCCCGCCTGTTTGACCCCGAGCGCGGACGTCGGCTCGTCCAGGATGAGCACCCGGGCGCCGAAGTGGACCGCCCGCGCGATGGCCACCGACTGCCGTTCCCCGCCGGACAGCGTGCCCACCGGCTGGTCGGGGTCCCGGATGTCGATGCCCATGGCGCCGAGCTCGCGGCGGGTCACCTCCTTGGCGGTGGCGCTGTCGAACCGCCGGAACGGCCCCCAGCCGGTCGTCGGCTCCGAGCCGAGGAAGAAGTTCCGCCAGATCGCCATCAGCGGGATCATCGCGAGGTCCTGGTAGACCGTCGCGATGCCGGCGTCCAGGGCCTCGCGGGGGGCACCGAAGTCGACCGGCCGGCCGTCCAGCAGCAGCTCGCCCCGGGTCGGCCGGTGCACGCCGGAGAGGATCTTGATCAGCGTCGACTTGCCGGCGCCGTTGTCGCCCAGCACGCAGGTGACCTCGCCGGCGCGCACAGTGGTGGAGATGTCGTCCAGCGCGATGACCGAGCCGAAGTCCTTGCCGATCCCGCGCAGCTCGAGCAGCGGCGCACCGGACCCGTCGCCGGCCGCGGTGCTCACCGCCGGGCCGCCTCGGCGTAGCGCCGCACCAGGCGGTTGGACAGCACCGCGAGGAGCAGCATCGCCCCCAGGAAGAAGTAGAACCAGTCGGCGTCCCAGTTGAGGTAGACGATCCCCTGCTGGGTCATGCCGAAGACCAGCGCACCGAGCGAGGCACCGATGGCCGAGCCGAAGCCGCCGGTGAGCAGGCAGCCGCCGATGACCGCCGCGACGATGTAGATCAGCTCCTGCCCGGTGCCGGTGTTGGCCTGCACCGAGGTCAGCCGGACGGCGGTGATCGAGCCGACCAGCCAGGCCGCGGCCGCGGTGGTCATGAACAGCGTGATCGTCGTCCGCGCAGCCGGGACGCCGACGTTGCGGCTGGCCACCTCGTCACCGCCGGTGGCGAACACCCAGTTGCCGAACCGGGTGCGCAGTAGCACCCAGCTGGCGACCGCGGTGGCCAGGAGCCACCACAGGATGGCGATCCG
The DNA here is from genome assembly GCA_000620205.1 of Geodermatophilaceae bacterium URHA0031. Classification (GTDB taxonomy): domain Bacteria; phylum Actinomycetota; class Actinomycetes; order Mycobacteriales; family Geodermatophilaceae; genus Modestobacter. Next base: position 60,244 of record JHVP01000010.1, read on the forward strand.
GAAGTCCTGACCGAACAGGCTGACCCGGGAGGCCAGCACCAGCTGGGCCGAGTGGAAGCCCGGGGCGTCGGCGATCCCCCGCACGATGACCGTGCCGGTGAACAGCTTGGTCAGCCCCAGGTTGAGGCCCTGGAGCATGAGGAACGTGCCGAGCGTGATGATGAAGCTGGGCAGCCCGGTCCGGGTGACCAGCCAGCCGTTCGTGAAGCCGATCGCGAGGGCCAGCACCAGCGAGGCGGCGATCGCGACCCAGATGTTCTGGTCGAGCTCGGTGGCCACGATCCCGACCGTGAGCGCCGTGGTGCCGGTCATGACGCCGGCGGACAGGTCGAAGTGACCACCGATCATGAGCAGCGCGACGGCCACCGCCATGATCCCCAGCGTCGAGGCGACGTCCAGCCAGTTCGCCACCCCGCTCAGGGAGCGGAAGACGCTGGACTGGATCGAGAAGAACGCGAAGATGACGACGGCGCCGATCAGCGAGCCCAGCTCGGGCTTGACCAGCAGCCGACGCCACAGCCCGACGGCGGCGACGCGCTCGTCGGCACGCGCCGGCCGGCTCACCGGCGCCCGGGTGGCACTCACGTCCGCTCCGACCGGCTCAGCGGGTGCCGGAGGAGGCGAGGTCGGCGATCTGGTCGACGTTGCTCGAGTCCACGATGCCCGGACCGGTCAGGACCGGCTGCCCACCGCCCACGGTGTTCAGGTTCTGCGCGTACAGCTTGAGCATCACGATCGGCAGGTAACCCTGCTCGTACTGCTGCTGGTCGACGGCGAAGGCGACCGAGCCGTCCTGGATCGCGGCGATCACGTCGCCGTTGAGGTCGAAGGTGGCGATCTCCGCCTTCGAGCCCGCGTCGGAGGCGGCCGCGGCGGCGACCGAGGCCACCGCCGAGTTGAGCGTGAGGACGCCGTCGATGGACGGGTCGCTCTGCAGCTGCGAGGTGATCGTCGACTGCGCCGCCTGCAGGTCGTTGATGTCGACCTGCAGCAGCTTCACGTTGCTGCCCAGCCCCTGCGAGGCACCGGCGCAGCGCTGCTCCAGGCCGATGTTGCCGGCCTCGTGCACCACGCAGAGGACGTTCTTCGCGCCGTCCTGGGCCAGCCGCTGACCGGCACCCTGGCCGGCGATCGTCTCGTCCTGGCCGACGTGGCCGATGGCCCCGAACTCCGCGGACCGCTCGGCGCCGGAGTTGATCGTGACCACCGGGATGCCCGCGGACACCGCGGCCTGGACCGAGTCCTGCAGCGCGTCGGGGTTGGCCATGGAGACCACGATCCCGTCGACGTCCTGGTTCACCGCGGCCTGGATGAGCTGCGACTGCCGCTGCGGGTCGCCGTCGCTCTGGTAGTCCACGCCGACACCGAGGTCGTCCCCGGCGGCCTCCGCGCCCTTCTGCACGACGTCCCAGAAGGCGTCCCCGGCCGAGCCGTGGGTGATGACGGCGAAGCTCAGGTCGCCGTCGGCGGCGGCGCTGCCACCGCTGCCGGCGGTGGAGCTGCTGCCGGAGCTGCCGGAGTCGTCGGTGGAGCAGGCGCTCATCAGCAGCGGGGCTGCCAGGGCGAGCGCGAGCAACCGGGTGCGTCGGGCCATCGTGTGCCAGTCCTTCACGGTCGTCGCTCCTGTGTCGCGGCGCAGCGCTGCCCCGCCGGTCTCCCCCAGCGGGCGGCCCTGCTCGCCGTCCGCCCTGGGAGTGTGCGGCACCGGAGTGCTCCGGCGCCCGTCCTCAGCCCCTGATCATGCCTGGCCGGGCGCTGCGGACCCGCACGCGGCTCCCGGCCGGGACCAGCTCGTGGCCGGAGGGAGGACCGCCGCGCGCCCCGGCGGCGCCCCTGCGTCGCCGCCCCCGGGCCCGATCCGGCCGCCTAGGCTGCCAGGCGTGGACGTGATGGCCTCCGGGCACGAACAGGTCGTCTTCTGCTCCGACCCCGAGTCGGGGCTGCGGGCGGTGATCGCCGTGTACTCGACGGCCCTGGGTCCCGCCCTCGGCGGCACCCGCTTCTTCCCCTACGCCTCCGAGGACGCCGCGGTCGCCGACGCGCTCGCGCTCTCGAAGGCGATGGCCTACAAGAACAGCCTCGCCGGGCTCGACCTCGGTGGCGGCAAGGCGGTGATCATCGGCGACCCGCGGACCGACAAGACCGAGGCGCTGCTGCGCGCCTACGGCCGGTTCGTCGAGGCGCTCGGCGGCCGGTACCTGACCGCCTGCGACGTCGGGACCTACAACGCCGACCTGGACGTGGTGGCCCGGGAGACGCGCTTCGCCCACGGCCGGTCCGAGGTCTACGGCGGCTGCGGTGACTCCTCGGTGCTCACCGCCTTCGGCGTCTACCAGGGGATGCGCGCCGCCGCCGAGCACCGCTGGGGCAAGCCCACGCTCGCCGGCCGCACGGTGGCCGTCGCCGGGGTGGGCAAGGTCGGCTCGCACCTGGTCGACCGGCTGGTCGCCGACGGCGCGGACGTCGTCGTCACCGACGTGGACACCGCGGCCGTCGACCGGCTGCTGGCCCGGCACCCCACGGCCCGCGCGGTCGCCGACACCGCCGCGCTGGTCCGCACCCCGCACGACGTCTACGCCCCGTGCGCCCTCGGCGGCGCGCTCGACGACGAGACGGTCGCCGTGCTGCCCGGCGAGATCGTCTGCGGCGGCGCCAACAACCAGCTGGCCCACGAGGGCACCGCCCAGCTGCTCGAGGACCGCGGCATCCTGTACGCCCCCGACTACCTGGTCAACGCCGGCGGGGTCATCCAGGTCGAGGACGAGCGGCACGGCTTCTCCTTCGCCCGGGCCGAGGCGAAGGCCACCACGATCTTCGACGTCGCGCTGCGGGTCTTCGCCGCGGCGCAGGCCGAGGGCGTCTCCCCCGCCGTCGCCGCGGACCGGCTGGCCGAGGAGCGGATGCACTCGGTGGGTCGGCTGGCGACGATCCGGCTGCCCCGCTGAGCCGCCCGGGTCCCCCTCCCGGGTGAGACGCCGGTCACCCGGCACCTCACGACGAGGGGCTCGGGGATGCGATGCGTGCCCGCGTCCCATCCGTGTCGTAAGCTCGCTCAAGGACACAGTCACTCAGTCGGGGTCGCCACACGGGCCGTCCAGCCCAGTGCTGGACGACCCGCACTCCGTCACGAGGGGGTCGAGCCATGGGGCGCGGCCGAGCGAAGGCCAAGCAGACACGCGTGGCCCGTGAGCTCAAGTACAGCTCACCCAACACCGACCTCACGGCCCTTCAGCGTGAGCTCGCAGGTCAACCGTCGTCCTTCCCCACCCGGGGACCCAAGGACGACGACGACGACGAACCGTTGGCCGGGAGTTGGTCACCGGACGACGAGGACGACGACTGGGCCGCCAGCCGTTGACCTGTTGAGCCCTCCGGCTCAGCACTCGTTCCGCGACGACGCCGCTGCCCCTCCGGGGGCGGCGGTGTCGTTGTGCTGCCCGGCACCGATTCGGCGCGGGGTCCTTGATCAGCGGTAGGTGCCGACCAGGCGGGCAGCGGCCTCGCCGTCGACCGCACCGACGGTCCCCGCCACCCAGGACGGCACGCCGCGTGCGGTGAGCAGCGCGACCGCGCGGTCGGCCTGCTCGGCGGCCACCGCGGCGACCATGCCGACGCCGCAGTTGAAGGCGCGTTCGGACTCGGTCCGCGGCACCCCGTGCTCCTCGAGCAACCGGACGGCCGCGGGCAGCGCCCAGGTGCTGCGGTCCAGCACCGCCTCGAGCCCCGCCGGGACGACGCGCACCGTGTTCCCGGCCAGCCCGCCGCCGGTGATGTGCGCGAGGGCGTGCACCGACCCCACACCCAGCTCCTCGACCAGCGCCAGGCAGTCCCGGGCGTAGATCCGGGTCGGCTCGAGCAGCTCGTCGCCCAGCGGCCGGTCCAGGCCGGCCGGCGTGTCCGCGAGGTCCAGCCCGGCGCGGTCGACGACCCGGCGCACCAGCGAGTAGCCGTTGGAGTGGAAGCCCGAGGAGGCCATGGCGATCACCGCGTCGCCCTCGCGGACCCGTTCGGGGCCCAGGACGGCGTCGGCCTCGACCACTCCCACCGCGGTGGCGGCGAGGTCGTAGTCGTCGGCGCCCATCAGGTCACCGTGCTCGGCGGTCTCGCCACCGACGAGTGCGGCACCGGCCTGGGTGCACCCGGTGGCGATCCCGGTGACGATGGCGGCGATCCGCTCGGGTACCACCCGCCCGCAGGCGACGTAGTCCTGCAGGAACAGCGGCTCCGCGCCACAGGCGACCAGGTCGTCGACGACCATGGCCACCAGGTCGATGCCGACGGTGTCGTGCCGGTCCAGCGCACGGGCCAGCGCGATCTTCGTGCCGACGCCGTCGGTCGAGGACGCCAGCAGCGGCGTCCGGTACCTCGCGACGTCCAACCGGAACAGCCCGGCGAAGCCGCCCAGCCCGCCGACCACCTCGGGGCGGTTGGTCTTCTCCACCGCCGCGCGCATCAGCGTCACCGCCCGCTCTCCGGCGTCGATGTCGACGCCGGAGGCCGCGTAGGTGAACTCGCGGCCCGGCTCGGTCACGGGCGCGCCAGGGCGTCCGCCGCGCCCCCCGGCACCGTGGCGCTGCCGGCCTGCTGCCCGGTCCAGCCGGTGACGGCGACCTGCGCGTCCCCGATCGCCCGGCGGCCGATGCCCTCGAGCACGTGCTTGCCCAGCACCTCGGGCTCACCCAGCGGGATGGGGTACTTCCCGGAGAAGCACGCGGTGCACAGCCGGCTGGCGGGCTGCTCGGTGGCGGCGATCATGCCCTGCTCGGACACGTAGCCCAGGGAGTCGGCGTTGATCGAGGCGCGCACGCCGTCGAGGTCCAGGCCGTTGGCGATCAGCTCCGCGCGGCTGGCGAAGTCGATGCCGTAGAAGCACGGCCACTTCACCGGCGGCGAGGCGATCCGCACGTGCACCTCGACCGCTCCCGCCTCGCGCAGCATCCGGATGAGCGCTCGCTGGGTGTTGCCGCGCACGATCGAGTCGTCGACGACGACCAGCCGCTTGCCGCGGATGACGTCGCGCAGCGGGTTCAGCTTGAGCCGGATCCCCAGCTGCCGGATGGTCTGGCTCGGCTGGATGAAGGTGCGCCCCACGTAGGAGTTCTTCACCAGACCCAGGCCGTAGGGGATCCCGGAGGCCTCGGCGTAGCCGACGGCGGCAGGGGTCCCGGACTCCGGCACCGGGATGACCAGGTCGGCCTCGACCGGGTGCTCCTTGGCCAGCCGGCGACCGATCTCCACCCGCGCGGCGTGCACGGTGCGCCCGGAGATGGTGGTGTCCGGCCGGGCCAGGTAGACGTACTCGAAGACGCAGCCCTTGGGCTCCGCGGCGGCGAAGTGCTGGCTGCGCAGCCCGTCCTCGTCGATCGCGATGAGCTCCCCGGGCTCGACCTCGCGGACGTAGGAGGCGCCGCAGATGTCCAGCGCGGCGGTCTCGCTGGCGATCACCCAGCCGCGCTCCAGCCGGCCCAGGACCAGCGGGCGGACGCCCTGCGGGTCGCGCGCGGCGTAGAGGGTGTGCTCGTCCATGAAGGTGAGGCTGAAGGCACCGCGCAGTCGCGGCAGCACCTCCATCGCGGCGGCCTCGACCGACACGTCGGGCTTGGCGGCGATCAGCGAGGTGATCAGGTCGGAGTCGGTGGTGGCGGCGAACGCACCGGCCACGCCCTCGTCGGCGGCCGCGCTGGCCAGCTCCGCGGTGTTCACCAGGTTGCCGTTGTGGCACAGCGCGAGACCGGTGCCGGCCCCGGTGGTGCGGAAGGTCGGCTGGGCGTTCTCCCACGTCGAGGCACCGGTCGTGGAGTACCGGGTGTGGCCGACCGCGATGTGGCCGCGCAGGCTGCCCAGCGTCGCCTCGTCGAAGACCTGGCTGACCAGGCCGAGGTCCTTGTAGACCACGACGGAGGAGCCGTCGGACACCGCGATGCCGGCCGCCTCCTGCCCGCGGTGCTGGAGGGCGTACAGGCCGAAGTAGGTCAGCTTCGAGACCTCTTCACCCGGTGCCCAGACGCCGAAGACGCCACAGGCGTCCTGGGGACCAGGGGACTGGGGGTCGAGGTCGTGCGTCAGCCGTCCATCACCGCGAGGCACGACTCAAGGGTACCGGCTGGGCCGGCCTTCCCCCCGACGGCACAGGCACCCGGCTCCTTTCGCCAAAGTGGCCACTTTGGCGAACCTGAGCCGGGTCAGGCGATGTGGCCGATCTCGGCGCCGATCGTGGTGTCCTCGCCGTGCCCGGTGTGCACCACGGTGTCCGCCGGCAGGGACATCAGCCGGCCGGTGATCGAGGTCAGGATCGTCGGCTTGTCGCTGTAGGAGCGGCCGGTCGCGCCGGGGCCGCCGTGGAACAGCGTGTCGCCGGAGAAGACCACCGCCAGGTCCGGCGCGTACAGGCAGGTGCTGCCCGGCGAGTGCCCGGGGGTGTGCAGCGCCTGCAGCGTCGTCCCGGCCACCGTGAACCGGGTGCCGTCCGCGATGTCGGCGTCCGGGGAGGAGTCCGGGTGGACGACGTCCCACAGCATGCGGTCGGCCGGGTGGAGGGAGATCGGCGCGTCGACGGCGTCGCGGAGGGCGACCGCGGCGGTGAGGTGGTCGTTGTGCCCGTGGGTCAGCACGATCGCCTGCACCCTCCGGCCGGCGATCGCCTCGACGATCGGCGCCGCGTCGTGCGGGGCGTCGATGACGAGCACCTCGTCGTCGTCCCCGACCAGCCAGACGTTGTTGTCGACGTCGAAGTCCTGGCCGTCGAGGCTGAACACCCCGCTGATGACGACCTTCTCGATGCGTGCGCTCACTGTTCGACTCCGGACTCGTTCCGCTCCTCGGTCGCTGGCGCTCCCTGCGATGCTCGCTCGCCCGTCGTCTTCACGGCGCTCACTTGTCGAACACCACGACGCTGCGCAGGACCTCGCCGTCGTGCATCTTCTGGAAGGCCTGCTCGACGGCGTCCAGGGAGATCGTCTCGGAGACGAACGCGTCGAGGTCGAAACGGCCCTGCAGGTACAGGTCGATCAGCATCGGGAAGTCGCGGCTGGGCAGGCAGTCGCCGTACCAGGAGGACTTCAGCGCGCCGCCGCGGCCGAAGACCTCGATCATCGGCAGGGTGATCTCCATGGTCGGGTTCGGGACGCCGACCAGGACCACGGTGCCGGCGAGGTCCCGGGAGTAGAAGGCCTGCTCGTACACCGCCGGGTGGCCGACCGCGTCGATCGCCACATCCACGCCGAAGCCGCCGGTGAGCCCCTTGATCGCCTCGACCGGGTCGGTCTCCTTCGAGTTCACCGTGTGGGTGGCGCCCATGCCGCGGGCCCACTCCAGCTTCCGGTCGTCGATGTCGACGGCGATGATCGTGGACGCCCCGGCCAGCTTGGACCCGGCGATCGCCGCGTCCCCCACGCCGCCGCAGCCGAACACGGCCACGGAGTTGCCGCGGGTGACCCCGCCGGTGTTGATCGCCGCGCCGACGCCGGCCATCACGCCGCAGCCCAGCAGCCCGGCCGCGGTGGCCGGGGCAGCGGGGTCGACCTTGGTGCACTGCCCGGAGTGCACCAGCGTCTTCTCCACGAACGCGCCGATGCCCAGCGCAGGGGACAGTTCGGTCCCATCGGCCAGCGTCATCTTCTGCGCCGCGTTGTGGGTGTTGAAGCAGTACCAGGGCTTGCCGGCCGCGCACGCCCGGCACTCACCGCAGACCGCCCGCCAGTTCAGGATCACGAAGTCACCGACCGCGACGTTGGTGACCCCCTCGCCGATCGCGGAGACGATGCCGGCGGCCTCGTGGCCGAGCAGGAACGGGAACTCGTCGTTGATGCCGCCCTCGCGGTAGTGCAGGTCGGTGTGGCAGACCCCGCAGGCCTGCACGTCGACGACGGCCTCACCCGGACCGGGGTCGGGGACGATGATCGTCTCGATCGTGACCGGAGCACCCTTGCTGAGGGCGACGACGCCCTTCACCTCGTACGGCATGCCCCCACCCTAAGGACGGCTCCGGGCGGGCGCGCATCCCTCCCGCACCGCGGACGTCGACCCCGCCGGATCGGTGCCGTGCAACGAATCGGTCTCGGAACCCCCCGGACGAGTGGTCCTCGGACGGCGGGACGGCGCGCGGCGACGTACGGTCCGTCCGGCCGCGCCCGGGACACAACGAACTCCCAGGTGGCGGCCAGGTCGCGTCCACCCGGTCGCACCGCCCACGTTCCTCGGAGGTCCGTTCCGTGGCAGTACCCAGCTTCCTGGCCCGGGAGCGCATCGTCGCGCGCCCTGGCTTCAACCGGTGGCTCATCCCGCCGGCGGCGCTCGCCGTCCACCTGTGCATCGGCCAGGTGTACGCGACCAGCGTCTACAAGGCCGCGCTGGTCGCGGACTTCCAGTCCAGCCTGAAGACGATCGGCTACATCTTCTCCCTGGCGATCGTCATGCTCGGCCTCTCCGCCGCGCTGTTCGGCACCTGGGTGGACCGCAACGGCCCGCGCGCCGCGATGTTCGTGTCCGCCTGCTTCTGGTCGGCCGGCTTCCTGGTCGGCTCGCTCGGCATCGCCACCGACCAGCTGTGGCTGCTCTACCTGGGCTACGGCGTCATCGGCGGCATCGGCCTGGGCATCGGCTACATCTCGCCGGTCTCCACGCTGATCAAGTGGTTCCCGGACCGCCCGGGCCTGGCCACCGGCATGGCGATCATGGGCTTCGGCGGTGGCGCGCTCATCGCCTCGCCGCTGTCGCGCCAGCTGATGGGCTGGTACGACCCGGCCTACGACGGGACCGCAGGCACCACGCCCAGCGGGCACGCCGTCTCGATGCTCTTCCTGACCCTGGGCCTGGTCTACCTGGTCTTCATGATGTTCGGCGCGTTCATCGTCCGGGTGCCCGCCGAGGGCTGGCGGCCCGCGGGCTTCGACCCCGCGTCGATCAAGGCCAAGCCGTTGGTCACCACCGACAGCGTGTCGGCCGGCAACGCCATCAAGACCCCGCAGTTCTGGCTGCTGTGGATCGTGCTGTTCTGCAACGTCACCGCCGGCATCGGCATCCTCGAGCAGGCCAGCCCGATGATCCAGGACTTCTTCCGCGACGGGGACACCTCCACGGTCGCGGCCACCGCAGCGGCGGGCTTCGTCGGCCTGCTCTCGCTGTTCAACATGGGCGGCCGGTTCGTCTGGTCCTCGACGTCGGACTTCGTCGGCCGCAAGGGCATCTACATGGTGTACCTGGGCCTGGGCCTGGTGCTCTACGTGCTGCTGGCGACCGTGGGCAACTCCGCCACCTGGCTCTTCGTCGTCCTCGCCGCGCTGATCATCAGCTTCTACGGCGGCGGCTTCGCCACCGCTCCGGCCTACCTGCGCGACCTGTTCGGCACCTACCAGGTGGGTGCCATCCACGGCCGGCTGCTGACCGCGTGGTCGGCCGCCGGTGTCGCCGGCCCGCTGATCGTCAACGGCGTCCTGGACGCCCAGGGCACGCCCGGTGAGCTCGTGTCCGGCGACTACAAGCCGGCCCTGTTCATCATGGTCGGCGTGCTGGCGGTCGGCTTCATCGCCAACCTGCTGATCCGCCCGGTGGCCAGCAAGTGGCACGAGCCGAAGGCCGACCCGTCCCTGTCCACCGCCACCTCGGAAGGTGCCTCCCGATGAGCAGCTCGATGCAGACCGGCGGGCAGCAGCCCACCACCACGACCCCGGTGGGCCTGATCGCGTTCGCCTGGACGCTCGTCGGCGTCCCGCTGGTGTACGGCCTGTACCAGACGATCAAGACGGCCAGCTCGCTCTTCAGCTGACCCCGCACGTCTGCAGCGCCCCGGTCGCCCCAGGCGGCCGGGGCGCTGTCGCGTCCGGGGCCTGCTGTTGATCATGGTCGCGTTGCCCGGCGCCACGCCGCGACTCGGCGTTTCTCCGGCAGGACGCCCATGATCAACGCCGGAGGGCCGCCAACGGGAGGTACGTCGAGAGGTCGGCGCGGTTGCCGCTGGCGGCGACCTTCCCGTCGGCCACCGCATCGGCCCAGCTGAGCTCGCCGAGGGCCATCCGCAGCCAGGTGGCGGCGTCGGTCTCCACCACGTTCGGCGGGGTGCCGCGGGTGTGCCGGGGACCGGGCACGCACTGGACGGCGACGAACGGCGGCACCCGCAGCTCCACCGAGCGGCCGGGCACCTGCTGGGACAGCCAGCGGGCGGAGGTCTTCACCGCCGCGCCCAGCGTCGCGCGCGGCGGCTGCTCGGCCTCTCCCGCCAGCCAGGCGGCCGTCGGGGCCAGGGCAGCCCGCAGCTCCTCGGCGGAGATCGGCGGCACCCCCGCCACGTCAGCTGGTGGGGACGGTGCCCGCGGGGACGGTGCCGACCGCGATCTCCGGGCTGCCGAACAGCGCCGGCAGGGTCGCCGTCCACGTCTCCCGCAGCTCGGCCAGCGGCAGCTCCAGCAGCCCGTCGAGCAGGAGGGCCTCGCCGCCCGTCGTCCCCAGCTCGGTGACCGGCACGCCGGCCGCCTCGGCCGCGGCGCGCACCGCCGGCGCGTCGGAGGTGGTGACGACGGCGCGCGCCCCGGACTCGGCGAACAGCGCCGCCGTGGGGTCACCCTCGAGCCGCAGCCGCGCACCGACGCCGTACCGCAGCGCCGACTCGGTCAGCGCCTGGGCCAGGCCGCCGTCGGCGAGGTCGTGCGCCGAGCTGACCCGGCCGTCGGCCGCCAGCCCGACCATCAGCCCGGCCAGCGCCTGCTCCGCAGCCAGGTCCAGCGCCGGCGGCAGGCCGCCCAGGTGCCCGTGCACGACGCCGGCCCAGGCGGACCCGCCGAACTCCGGGCGGGTCTCGCCGAGCAGCAGCACCGTCTCACCGGCGGCCCGCCAGCCGGACGGGACCCGGCGGGTGACGTCGGCGTGCACACCGAGCACGCCGATGACCGGCGTCGGGTTGATCGCCGTCCCGCCGGTCTGGTTGTAGAGGCTGACGTTGCCGCCGGTGACCGGCAGGCCCAGCGCCCGGCAGCCGTCCGCGAGGCCCCGGACGGCCTCGGCGAACTGCCACATGACCTCGGGCTCCTCCGGCGAGCCGAAGTTCAGGCAGTTGGTGACGGCGAGCGGCCGGGCCCCGGAGACGGCGACGTTGCGGTAGGCCTCGGCCAGGTTCAGCTGGGTCCCCGTGTAGGGGTCCAGCCGGGCGTAGCGGGCGTTGCCGTCCAACGCCAGCGCGATGCCGCGGTTGCTCTGCTCGTCGATCCGCAGCACCCCGGCGTCCTCGGGCTGGGCGAGGACGGTGTTGCCCCGCACGTAGCGGTCGTACTGCTCGGTCACCCAGGTCTTGTCCGCGCCGTCCGGGCTGGCCACGACCGCGAGCCAGTCGGCCCGCAGGTCGGCCGAGGACGACGGCGGGGTGTCGGCCTGCAGCGCGTCGAGGTCGGCCGGGCGGCTCATCGGCCGCTCGTAGACCGGGCCCTCCAGCGCCACGGTGCGCGGCGGGACGTCGACGATCCGCTCGCCGTGCCAGTCGATGGTGAGCCGGTCGCCGTCGGTGACCTCACCGATGACCGTGGCCAGCACGTCCCACTTCGCGCAGACGGCCAGGAACTGCTCGACCTTGCCCGGCTCGACGATCGCGCACATCCGCTCCTGCGACTCGCTCATCAGGATCTCGGCGGGCGTGAGCGTGGAGTCGCGCAGCGGGACGGCGTCCAGGTCGATCGCCATGCCCCCGGAGCCGGCCGCGGCCAGCTCGCTGGTGGCGCAGGAGATGCCGGCGCCGCCGAGGTCCTGGATGCCGGTGACCAGGTCGGCGGCGAAGATCTCCAGGCAGGCCTCGATCAGCAGCTTCTCGGTGAACGGGTCGCCGACCTGCACCGCGGGGCGCTTGGCCGGGCCGTGCTCGTCGAAGGTCTCGCTGGCCAGCACCGAGACCCCGCCGATGCCGTCGCCGCCGGTGCGCGCGCCGAAGAGCACGACCTTGTTACCGGCGCCCTCGGCCTTGGCCAGCCGGACATCCGCGTGCTTCATCACGCCCACGCACAGCGCGTTGACCAGCGGGTTGCCGATGTAGCAGTCGTCGAACAGCAACTCGCCGCCGATGTTGGGCAGGCCCAGGCAGTTGCCGTAGCCACCGACGCCGGCCACCACACCCGGCAGCACCCGGGCGGTGTCGGGGGCGTCGGCCGCACCGAAGCGCAACGAGTCCATCACGGCGACCGGGCGGGCGCCCATGGTGAGGATGTCCCGGACGATGCCGCCGACCCCGGTGGCCGCGCCCTGGTAGGGCTCCACGTAGCTGGGGTGGTTGTGCGACTCGACCTTGAAGGTCACCGCCCAGCCGTCGCCGACGTCCACGACGCCGGCGTTCTCGCCCATCCCGACCAGCAGCGCGTCGCTCTTGGGCAGGTCACCGAACCGGCGCAGGTGCACCCGGGAGGACTTGTAGGAGCAGTGCTCGCTCCACATCACCGAGTACATCGCCAGCTCGGCGGTGGTGGGCCGGCGGCCGAGGATCTCCCGGATCCGGGCGTACTCGTCGTCCTTGAGGCCGAGCTCGGCGAACGGCTGCTCGTCGTCGGGGTGCTCGGCGGCGACCGCCACGGTGTCCAGGCTCACGCGGCGACCACCGCGGCGAGCACCGAGGTGAAGAAGCCGAGCCCGTCGGTCGAGGGCCCGGTCAGCTCCTCGACCGCGTGCTCGGGGTGCGGCATGAGCCCGACGACGCGGCCGTCGGCGCTGGTGACGCCGGCGATGTCCCGCGAGCTTCCGTTGGGGTTGCCGCCGACGTAGCGCACGACGACCCGCCCCTCGCCCTCGAGCCGGTCGAGGTCGGCGTCCGCGGCGACGTAGCGGCCCTCGCCGTTCTTCACCGGGACGACGATCGTCTGGCCCTGCGCGTAGGACGACGTCCAGGCGGTGTCGGCCCGCTCGACGAGGAGGCCCTGATCGCGGTTCCGGAAGTGCAGGTGGCTGTTGCGGGTGAGCGCCCCGGGCAGCAGCCCGGCCTCGCAGAGGACCTGGAAGCCGTTGCAGATGCCGAGCACCGGCAGACCGGTGCGGGCGGCGGCCACGACGTCCTGCACCAGCGGCGACCGGGCGGCGATCGCGCCGGCCCGCAGGTAGTCGCCGTAGGAGAAGCCGCCGGGCAGGACGACGGCGTCGACGCCCTTCAGGTCGTGCTCGCCGTGCCAGAGGGAGACGGGCTCCGCACCGGCGAGCCGGACCGCACGCGCGGCGTCGACGTCGTCCAGGGAGCCCGGGAAGGTGATGACACCGATGCGCAAGTCAGGTCCTCAGTCGGTGGGGAGGTGCAGCTCGACGTCTTCGATGACGGGGTTGGCCAGCAGGGTCTCGGCGATCTGCCGCAGCTCGACCTCGTCGGGCTCGCCCTCGACGTCCAGGACGAAGTGCTTGCCCTGCCGGACGCTGCGGACGCCGGCGTGCCCCAGCCGGCCCAGGGCGCCGAGCACCGCCTGCCCCTGGGGATCGGAGATCTCTGGCTTCAGGACGACGTCGACGACCACCACTGGCACGGGCACGAGGGTACCGGCACGGCGATCACCCCCTCCTACTCGACCGCCCACCACCGGGACCCCACCCGCACCGCGGGGTCAAGGTGCCGGCGCCACCTGCCGATGGAGGAGCGACGGGGGAACCAGCACGGCCCGGCGGGCCGACGTGAGGAGGCAGCAGATGACCAGGTCCGGAGAGGCCGGGACGGACTACCCGGAGGAGCGGGCGATCGTCGACGTGCTCGTCTCGGGACGCGACGGCGGACTGCTCAGCTGGGTCGAGAAGCTCGAGGACCGCGACCTCATGATGACGGTCGGCGAGGACCGGTCCAAGCGTCGGGTTCGCGTGGACGACGGCGCGCAGCTCGAGCTGATCTGGCGCGGTCCGTCGGAGCTCCGGTCGATGCCGGCCCTGCTCGTCGGCACCGAGGGCGGGACCGACAAGTGCTGGCGGGTGCGGCCCACCGGCCCGGCCGCCCGGGGGCAGCGCCGCTCCGCCGTGCGCGCCCCGCTGACCCTCCCGCTGGGCATCTCCGCCGGCAAGACGCGGCTGACGGGCGTCACCGTGGACATCAGCGAGGGCGGGTTCCGGGGGCTGCTGGACCCACCGGCCGACGGTGACGAGACGCCGCCCGCGGAGGCGGGACCGCAGGTCGGCGAGGTCCTCGACGTGGTCGTCGAACTCGACCCCGGGCAGGTCGCGGCCAAGGTCGAGGTGATCCGCCGGCACCCGCGCGAGGACCACCGCCCGGAGCTGTCCGCCCGCTTCATCGGGCTGCCCGAGCGCATCCAGGACCAGATCCGGGCCCGGGTGTTCGCCGGGCTCCGCGACCTCCGCCAGCGGGGCCTGCTCTGAGCAGGCCGGCGCAGGCGCCCCCGGTCAGCTGAAGGGCGTGCCGGTGAGCTGCTCGTAGGCCTTCACGTAGCGGTCGCGGGTGGCCGCGACGACGTCCTCGGGCAGGTCCGGCGGCCGGGACACCCGGTCCCAGCCGGAGACGGTCAGCCAGTCCCGGACGAACTGCTTGTCGTAGGAGGGCTGCGCGGCACCCGGTGACCAGGTGGTCGCCGGCCAGAACCGCGAGGAGTCGGGGGTGAGCACCTCGTCGCCGAGCACCAGCCCGCCACCGGCCCGGCCGAACTCGAACTTGGTGTCGGCCAGCACGATCCCGGCCGCCTCGGCGATCTCCGCGCCGCGGCGGTACAGCGCCAGCGTGAGCGCGCGCAGCGCCTCGGCCTGCTCCGCGCCGACCGCCTCGGCCACCCCGGAGAACGAGATCGCCTCGTCGTGCTCGCCCACCTCGGCCTTGGTGGAGGGGGTGAAGACCGGCTCGGGCAGCCGCGAGCCCTCGACGAGCCCGGCCGGCAGCGGGACGTCGACGATCGCACCGGTGCGCTGGTACTCGACCGTGCCCGACCCGGACAGGTAGCCCCGCGCCACGCACTCGACCGGGAGCATCTCCAGCCGGCGGACCAGCATCGCCCGCCCCGCCACCTCGTCCGGGACGTCGTCGGCGCTGATCAGGTGGTGGGTCGCACCGTGCTCGGCGAGCACCGGCGCCAGCTGCCCGAACCACCACACCGACAGCGCGGTCAGCACCCGGCCCTTGTCCGGGATGGGTGTGGGCAGCACGTGGTCGTAGGCGGAGATCCGGTCGCTGGCGACCAACAGCAGCCGGTCGTCGTCCACGGCGTAGACGTCCCGGACCTTGCCGCGGGCGAGGAGGGGCAGGTCCGGCGTCACGACAGCGCGGCCAGCCGGTCGAACAGCGGGCCCAGGTTCTGCACGTAGCTCTCCGGCCGGCAGATCTCGTCGAGGCGGGCCTCGTCCAGGGTCACCCCGTCGGTGGCCGCCCGGGCCCGCAGCGTCTCGCGGAACGGCGTCCCGGTGTTCCAGGTCTCCATCGCCGCCGACTGGACCAGCGCGTAGGCCGCCTCGCGGCCCATGCCGCCCTCGACCAGCTCCAGCAGGACCGCGGAGGTGTAGATCAGCCCGCCGGTCGAGTCGAGGTTGTCGCGCATCCGCTGGACGTCGACGACCAGGTTCTCCACCAGCCCCGCGGTCAGGTCCAGCAGGTAGTCGGTGGTGATCGCCGCGTCGGGCAGGAACACCCGCTCGGTGGAGGAGTGCGAGATGTCCCGCTCGTGCCACAGCGGGATGCCCTCCATCACCGGCACGATCGCGGCCCGGACCACCCGGGCCAGCCCGGCGATCCGCTCGGAGCGGATCGGGTTCTTCTTGTGCGGCATCGCGCTGGAGCCCTTCTGGCCCGAGCCGAAGGCCTCGGCCAGCTCCCGCACCTCGGTGCGCTGCCCGTGCCGCACCTCCAGCGCGATCGCCTCGCAGACGGTCGCGGTGATCGCCAGCGCGGAGACCCACTCGCTGATGCCGTCGCGCAGCACCACCTGGGTAGAGGCGTCGGCGGCGCGCAGCTGCAGCGCCTCCGCGACGGCGACCTCGACGGCGGGGTCGATGAGCGAGTAGGTGCCGACGGCGCCGGAGATGGCGACCACGCCGACCGCCTCCCGGGCGCGACGCAGCCGGTCGCGGGAGCGCGCCGCGGCGAACGCCAGGTCGGCGATCCGGTGGCCCCAGACGTCGGGCTCGGCGTGCACTCCGTGGGTGCGCCCCACCTTGATCGTGTCGCGGTGGGCCAGCCCGTGGTCCCGCAGCGCGGCGACCAGCCGGTCGGCCTTGGCCAGCAGGACGTCGGTCGCGTCGGTGAGCTGGACGGCGAGCGCGGTGTCCAGCAGGTCCGAGCTGGTCATCCCGTGGTGCACGTAGGCCGCGGCCGAGCGGGGCTCGGTGTTGTCGGCCCACGCGGTCAGGAAGGCGATGACGTCGTGCTGCGTCGTCTCCTCGATCTCCGCCACCCGCTCGGGGGTCGGCGGCGGGGCGTTGCGGACCGGCTCGACGACGTCGGCGGGCACCCGCCCGGCGGCCGCGTGGGCCTCCAGCACCAGCGTCTCCACCCGGCACCACAGGTCGTACTTGTGCTGATCGCTCCAGACCCGGCCCATCTCGGGCAGGGTGTACCTGTCGATCATGCGGGTACCGCTTCGGACCGGTCAGCTCGTCGCGCCACGGCTCCATCCTCTCGCACAGCCCCGTGCGAGCTCCCATCCCCTCGGAGGACGACGATGAGGCCACGACCCGGGCACCTGGTCGCGCGGGCCCGCGAGCGCATCCGGCTGGCCCGGGAGCACGACCCGCACGCCTGGCCCGAGGGCACCGTGCTGGTGATGGCCGACGGCACCCGCGCCGTCGTCGGGCACGTCGAGGAGCCCGACCCGCCAGCTGCCGCCCCGGACGCCGCCCCGGACGCCGCTCCGGACGCCGCTCCGGCCCCGGGCACCGGGAGCACCGACGACCAGCCCCCGGGGAGCCCGCACCCCGACGCCCCGGACGTCGACGTCCCGGGCGGGGTCAGCGGTCCTCCCCCGCCCGGTGGCCGGCCCCCGGAGCAGGGCCGCGACCGCAGCCGGGGCAGCCTGCTGGGACCGGAGTCCCCCCGGCCCCCGGAGCAGGACGTGCCCACGGGTCTGCGGGTCGCCGCCGCCTGGTCCTGGCGGGCGATCGTGGTCATCGCCGCCCTCTACCTGGTGCTGCGGGCCGCGGGGTACCTCGCCGTGGTCATCGTGCCGGTGCTGGTGGCGCTCCTGCTCGCCGCGCTGCTCCAGCCCGGGGCGGCGTTCCTGCGGCACCACGGCTGGCCGCGCTCGCTGTCGGCGCTGGCGATGCTCGTCGTCGGCCTGGGTGTCGTCGCGGGCATCGTCACGCTGGTCGTCGAGGAGTTCGCGGCCGGCTACGACGATCTGGCCTCCCAGGTCGAGGAGGGCATCGCGCAGGTCCAGTCCTACGTGACCCGGACCTTCCCGATCAACGACAGCCAGATCAGCGACGCGATCGACAGCGTCACCAAGTCCGTCCGGGACAACCAGGGCCTGCTCACCTCCGGCGCGCTCAGCACCGCGGCCACGGTCGGGGAGGTCGCCACCGGCCTGCTGCTCACCCTGTTCACGCTGTTCTTCTTCCTGATGGACGGCCGGCACATCTGGCTCTGGCTGGTCGGGCTGGCCCCGGCCAACTCGCAGGCCTACGTCGACGAGGCGGCCCGGCGCTCCTGGCGCACCCTGATCTCCTACGTCCGGGCGACCGTCGCGGTGGCGGTGTTCGACGCGGTGTTCATCGGCGTCGGTCTGCTGTTCCTGGGCACCCCGTTGGTCGTGCCGCTGGCGGCGCTGGTCTTCCTCGGCGCCTTCATCCCGATCATCGGGTCGTTCCTGGCCGGCACGGTGTCGGTGCTGGTCACCCTGGTCGCGGTGGGGCCGGTGCGCGCGCTCATCGCGCTCGGGATCATCGTGCTGGTCATGCAGATCGAGGCGCACGTGCTGCAGCCGCTGCTGCTCGGCCGGGCGGTGTCGGTGCACCCGCTGGCGGTCGTCCTGGGGATCGCGGGCGGGTTGCTCATCGGCGGCATCTTCGGTGCGCTGATCGCCGTGCCGGTGATCGCCTGCGCCAACGTGGCGGGCACGTACCTGTCCCGTCGGCACGAGGGCCCGCGGCCGCCGCAGCCGGAGACCCGGCGCGCCCGCCGGATGGTCTCCGCGGGCTGAGCCGCCCCGGGTCCGGTCCCGTCCCGGCGGCGTCCCGCGGCCCGGGTCAACCCCCCGGAGGCAGGGTTGAGCCGCGTGCTCACGCGGCTCAACCCCTCCTGGCCCGGGTCGACCCGGCCCAGGTGGGCTCGGGCCGCTCGGCGTCAGGGCGCTGTGATCCGCCCCTCGACCGCGGCCAGCGCGATGTCGGTGCGCCAGTGCGCCCCGGTGAGCCGGATCCCGGCGACCCGCTCGTAGGCGGTCTGCCGGGCTTCGGCGAGGTCGGCCCCGACAGCGGTGACCGCCAGCACGCGGCCCCCCGCCGAGTGCACGAGCCCGTCCGGCCCGACGGCGGTGCCCGCGTGCAGCACGCCCTCGGCGTCGGCGCCGGTCACCGGGTCACCGAGGCGCGGGCGCTGGGGGTAGCCCGACGCGGCCACGACGACGGTGACCGCGGCGCCGTCCCGCCAGCGCAGCGGCGGTTGGTCGGCGAGCGTGCCGGTGGCCGCGGCGTGCAGCAGCCCGGCCAGCGGGGTCTCCAGCAGCGGCAGCACCACCTCGGTCTCCGGGTCGCCGAAGCGGGCGTTGAACTCCACCACCCGCACCCCGGCCGAGGTCAGCGCCAGTCCGGCGTAGAGGAGCCCGCTGAACGGCTCGCCGCGGCGCGCCATCTCGGCCACGGTGGGCTGCAGGACGGTCTCCAGCACGGTGTCGACCAGGCCGGCCGGCGCCCACGGCAGCGGGGCGTAGGCGCCCATGCCGCCGGTGTTCGGGCCCTCGTCGCCGTCGTCCCGGCGCTTGGCGTCCTGCGCGGGGAGGAGCGGCACGACCGTCGTCCCGTCCGAGAGGGCGAACAGCGACACCTCCGGCCCGTCGAGGAACTCCTCGATCAGCACCGGGTGGCCCGCGTCCAGCACGGCGTGGCCGTGCGCCACCGCGGCCGCCCGGTCGGTGGTGACCAGCACGCCCTTGCCCGCCGCCAGGCCGTCGTCCTTCACCACGTAGGGCGGCCCCGCCTCGTCCAGCGCGGTCTCGAGCTCGGCCGGGCCACCGACCGCCCAGAACCCCGCGGTGGGTACACCGGCGGCGGTCATCACGTGCTTGGCGAACGCCTTGGACCCCTCCAGCTGGGCCGCCTGCTGGGACGGTCCGAAGCAGGCGATCCCGGCGTCCCGGACGGCGTCCGCGGCGCCGGCGACCAGCGGCACCTCCGGACCGATGACGACCAGGTCGGCGAGCCACTCGGTGGCGAGCGCGGCGACCGCGACCGGGTCGCCGACGTCCAGGGCGAACGGCTGGGCGATCACCGCGGTGCCGGCGTTGCCGGGGGCGCAGGCCAGCGCCGTGACCGCGGGGTCGGACTGCAGAGCCACGCACAGGGCGTGCTCCCGGGCACCGGAGCCGATCACGAGGACGCGCACGCTGGCGAACCTACCCACCGGCCCTACCTGCCGGGCCGCCCCGGCCGGGCACGCAGCTCGCGGTGGAGGGCCCGCAGCCGGGCGTGCTCCTCGGCCCGCGCCCGGGCGTCGGCCCGCAGCTCCTGCCGGCGAGCCTCGGCCTGCAGCTTCCGCCAGGCGGTGAACCGCGCCGGGTCGAGCTCACCGCGGTCGATCGCGGCGGCGACCGAGCAGCCCGGCTCGGTGCGGTGCGCGCAGTCGCGGAACCGGCACCCCTGCGCCCAGTCGGCGACGTCGGCGTAGGTGGTGTCCAGCCCGTCGGCGCCGGGGAGGGCCAGCTCGCGCATGCCCGGGGTGTCGATGAGCAGGCCGCCGCCGGGCAGCCGGTGCAGCTCCCGGGCTGTGGTCGTGTGCCGGCCGCGGCCGTCGTCCCGGATCCCGGCGATCGCCGCCACCGGCCGGCCGGTCAGCGCGTTGGCCAGGCTCGACTTGCCCACCCCCGAGGGCCCCACCATGGCGGCGGTGCACCCGGGGTGCACCCGGGTGCGCAGCTGCGCGAGCCCTGCGCCGGTGACGGCGCTGACGGCCAGGACGTCGACCCCGACGGCGTCCTCGGCGACGGCGGCCAGCGCGGCCGGGACGTCCGGGCACAGGTCGGCCTTGGTGAGGACGACGACCGGCGTCGCGCCGCTGGCCCAGGCCACGGCGAGGTACCGCTCGATCCGGCGCAGCCGGGCGGCCCCGACCAGGGCGTCGACGACCAGGACGACGTCGACGTTGGCTGCGACCACCTGCGGCGCGGACCCGCGGCCGGCGGCCGTGCGGACGAACGCCGTCCGGCGGGGCAGCACGCGGACCGCGAGCTCCCCGCGCACCGCCACCCAGTCGCCGACCGCCGGGCCGGACCCGTCGTGCAGGCCGCCGCCGGGACGGACCCGCTCCTCACCGGTGGCGGTGAGCACGGTGAGCAGGCCGCGGTCGACCCGGGCGACGCGGGCGACCCGCGTGCCGTCGGGGGGTTCCGGCGCGTCGTCCCCGACACACCCGGGAGGTGCGAGATGCATCACACTTCCGATGGTGGACCGCAGGTGGGGCGGCCGTCTCCTCATTTGTCCCCTGCCCGTCGGCGCGCGTTCTCCCCGATGTCACGGAGTTGGGCTTCCCTGGAGACATGCACGAGACCGGCCTGCAGGCCGTCGACTCGCCACGCCGGGAGCGCACACCGCTCGTCATCGGCCACCGGGGAGCACCGAGCTACCGACCCGAGCACACCCGCGCCAGCTACGAGCTGGCGATCGACCTCGGCGCCGACCTCATCGAGGCCGACCTCGTGGTGACCCGGGACGGCGTCCTCGTCGCCCGGCACGAGAACGAGCTGTCCCGCTCCACCGACGTCGCCGCGCACCCGGAGTTCGCCGGCCGCCGGCGCACCCAGGAGGTGGACGGCGAGGAGCTCACCGGCTGGTTCTCCGAGGACTTCACCCTCGCCGAGCTGCGCACCCTGGGCGCGGTCGAGCGGATGCCCGGCGTCCGGCCGCTGAACACCGCCTACGACGGCCGGTACGGCGTGCTCACCCTCGCCGAGCTCGTCGCGCTGGTGCGGAGCCGGTGCACCCCCGCGCGACGGGTCCGGCTGCAGGCCGAGCTGAAGCACCCGACGTGGTTCGCCACCCAGGGCCTGCCCATGACCGAGCTGTTCGCCGACGAGCTGACCCGGCTGGAGGCCCGGCGCGCGGACGGGCCGGTGGTCGTCATGGCGTTCGAGCCGGAGGCCCTGCGCGCGCTGCGCAGCGACCTCGGCACGCACGGCCCCTGGCTGGTGCAGCTGATCGAGGAGGAGGGGATCCAGGACGCCCTGGTCACCCCCGCCGGACTCCGCGAGATCTCCACCTACGCCGACGGGATCTCCCCGCACAAGGGCCGGATCCTGCTCCACGGCGCGGACGGCACGCTCGTCGGCGTCTCCGACCTCATCACCCAGGCGCACCGGGCCGGGCTGACCGTCGAGCCGTGGACGCTGCGTCCGGAGAACCTCTTCCTGCCGAGCCACCTGCGCCGCGGCAGCGACCCGAACGGCATCGGCGACGCCCAGACCGAGGCCCGGCTGCTGCTGGCCCTCGGCGTGGACAGCGTGATCACCGACGCGCCGGAGACCGCGCACCGCGCCCGCGCCGAGCTCACCGCCGAGGCGATGGCCCCCATCCGCCCGCGCGTCTGAGGCTGCGCGCACCGAGAGAGCGCACCGGGGGACGCCACCACGACGTCGTCCGGAGGACGACTGCGGGACGGCGTCGCGGGGGCCGGAGGCTCCCCGACGCCGGCACACGAAGCGGCTCAACTCAAGCCGGGCACGGCTCCTGACCGCGGTGCGGCCCGGAGGGTCGCCATGGCATCGACTGTCGGGCGGCGTCGCGGGGGCCGGAGGCTCCCCGACCCCGACCGACGAAACGGCTCAGCGCCCCCGGGACGGCACCTGGCCGCGGTGAGGTCCGCAGGACCTCAGATGAGCTCGTGCAGCACCACGTTCTCGTCGCGGCCGGGGCCGACGCCGATCACGCTGACCCGGGCGCCGGAGAGCTCCTCCAGCCGCCGGACGTAGGCCTGCGCGTTGGCGGGGAGGTCCTCGAAGCGGCGGCAGGCCGAGATGTCCTCGAACCAGCCGGGCATCTCCTCGTACACCGGCGTGGCGTGGTGGAACTCGGTCTGGGTCATCGGCATCTCGTCGTGCCGGACACCGTCGACGTCGTAGGCCACGCAGATCGGCACCGTCTCCAGGCCGGAGAGGACGTCGAGCTTCGTCAGGAAGTAGTCGGTGATGCCGTTGACCCGGCTGGCGTAGCGGGCGACGACCGCGTCGAACCAGCCGCAGCGCCGGTCGCGGCCCGTGGTCACACCGACCTCGCCGCCGTGCTTGCGGAGGTACTCGCCGAAGCTGTCGTGCAGCTCGGTCGGGAAGGGGCCGGAGCCGACGCGGGTCGTGTAGGCCTTGAGGATCCCGACCACCCGCTCGATGCGGGTCGGGCCGACGCCGGCGCCCACGGCCGCGCCACCGGCGGTCGGGTTGGACGACGTCACGAACGGATAGGTGCCGTGGTCGACGTCCAGCAGGGTGCCCTGCGAGCCCTCCAGCAGCACCCACTCCCCCGCGTCCAGCGCGTTGCCGAGCACCAGCCGGGTGTCCACGATCCGCGGCTTGAGCGCCTCGGCGTAGGCCGCGTACTCCTCGACCACCTCGTCGACGTCGATCGCCTTGCGGTTGTAGACCTTGACCAGGACCTGGTTCTTCTCCATCAGCGTGCCCTCGAGCTTCTGCCGGAGGATGGAGAGGTCGAGCAGGTCGGCGACCCGGATGCCGTTGCGGGCCACCTTGTCGCCGTACGCCGGCCCGATGCCGCGCCCGGTCGTGCCGATCTTCCGCTGGCCGAGGAAGCGCTCGGTGACCCGGTCCAGGGCCCGGTGGTGCGGCATGATCAGGTGCGCGTCGGCGGAGATGACCAGGCGTGAGGTGTCCACGCCGCGCTCCTCGAGGCCGGCCAGCTCGCCGATGAGCACCTCGGGGTCGATGACCACGCCGTTGCCGATGACCGGAGTGCAGCCCGGCGTCAGGATCCCCGAGGGGATCAGGTGCAGCGCGTACTTCTCGCCGTCCGGGGTGATCACCGTGTGGCCGGCGTTGTTGCCGCCCTGGTAGCGCACCACGTACGGCACGCGGCCGCCCAGCAGGTCGGTCGCCTTGCCCTTGCCCTCGTCGCCCCACTGGGCACCGATCAGCACGACTGCCGGCATCGCTGCGATCTCCTCGTCCATCGACACCGGTCGTTCCCGGCGGGCCAGATGGCAGGGTATCGGCATGCCGGCACGACAGTTCGACCTGCGCGGCCTGGCACCGGGCCAGGGGCCCTCCAGGCGGCACGTCGCCTCGGTGGTCGACGGGGTCGACGAGGTCGTCGTCCAGGGACCGGTGCAGGCCCTGGCCGCCGTCCTCACCCGGCTCTGGCGCACCGATCGGCTGCCCGCGGTCCCGGTCGGCTGGGAACCGGCGGACGACGCCGCCTCGCGGGGGCTGGCCCGCGCCCTGGACCTGGGCACCGGGGCGGAACGCGAGCTCCCGCTGGTCCGGGACGACCACGGCGGGGTGCTGCTCGCGGCGGGCCGGGTGACCGCCCTCGGCGAGCAGCGCACGGTGCTCAGCCGGCGCTTCGGCGCCCAGGCCTACGCCGACGGCACGCTGGTGGCCAACGGGCCGGTCACCCGGATCGACGTGCGCCCGGACTGGACGGCGGTCGACCGGATCACCGTCGCGGTCGTGACGCTGCCGCTCCGGCCGGTGCGGCGTGCCACCAGCCGCGCCCTGCAGCTGGCCTCCGAGCCCGTGCAGGTCCTCCGGGACGGCGTCCCGTTCGACCGGGAGGTGACCAGGTGGACCTGGTACGCCGACGACCGGGTCCGCTGGCGGCTGCGCCCCTGACGAAGGGGGCCGCTCCAGCGCGTGGACACTGGGGGCATCCCCGCGCCCCCAGGAGGCCCCGCTGTCGTCGTCCCGCCACCGCCGGGTGTGCCGCCGGTGAGCTCCGCACGGCCGGCGGCCTTCGGGCCCGCGGCGCACGTCGCGCCCCGGGCGGCCGGACGGCGGCTGCTCGACCGCCTGCTGGCCCGGCCGAGCATCGGTGCGCTGCTCGGCGTGCTGTCCGTGGGTCTGTTCTTCGCCCTGCAGGCACCCGGGCTGCTCAGCGCGGGCGGGGTGGCCACGATCCTGGACATCGCGGCCCCGCTGGGCATCGGCGGGGTGGCGGTGGCCCTGCTGCTGATCGCCGGGCAGTTCGACCTGTCGATCGGCGTGGTCGCGGTCAGCACCAGCCTGGTCACCGCCCTGCTGGTCACCGAGTCGGGGCTGGGCACCTGGCCGGCCCTGCTGCTGTCGCTCGTCGTCGCGCTGCTGGTCGGCGCCGTCAACGGCCTGCTGGTGGTGACCACCGGGCTGCCCAGCTTCCTGGTCACGCTGGCCACCTTCCTCGTGCTGCAGGGCGGCTCCCTGGCGCTCTCGGCGGCGATCACCGGCTCCTCCCGGGTCTCCGGCCTGGTCGGGGCGCCCGGCTGGGAGTCCGCGGTGGAGGTGTTCGGGTCGACCGCGCAGCTGGGCGGGGGGCGGTTCCGCATCTCGCTGGTGTGGTGGCTGCTGGCCACGGCGCTGACCACCTGGCTGCTGTGGCGCACCCGGTTCGGCAACGCCGTCTTCGGCAGCGGTGGCGCGCCGCGGGCGGCGCGCGAGCTCGGCGTCCCGGTCCGGCGCACCACCGTGCTGCTGTTCCTGGGCACCGCGGCCGCCGGCTGGCTGATCGGCACGCTGGGCCTGGTCCGGCTGGGTGGCGTGCAGGTCGACCCGGCGCTGGGCGCGGAGATCGAGTTCATCGTCGTCGCGGTCATCGGTGGCTGCCTGCTGACCGGCGGGTACGGCTCGACGGTCGGCGCCTCGCTCGGCGCGCTGGTCTACGCCGTCGCCCGGGAGGGGATCTCGCTGGCCGGCTGGGACCCGCGCTGGTTCCAGGCGTTCCTGGGCCTGATGCTGCTCGTCGCCCTGCTGGCCAACGGCGTCGTCCGGCGCCGGCTGCGGGCGGTGCCCCGCTCGTGAGCACGGCCACCGCGACGACGGAGGACGGGCGGACACCGCCGGTGCTGGAGCTGCGCGGGGTGACCGTGCGCTTCGGCAGCGTGCCGGCGTTGTCCCGGGTGTCCCTGGCCCTGCGGGCCGGTGAGGTCACCTGCGTGCTGGGCGAGAACGGGTCGGGCAAGTCCTCGCTGGTCGCCGTCGTGTCCGGGCTGCTGCGGCCCGTGGAGGGCGAGCTGCGGCTCGACGACCGACCGGTGCGCTTCCGGTCACCCCAGCAGGCCCGCAGCCGCGGGATCGCCACCGTCTGGCAGGACCTCGCGATCGCCCCGCTGATGTCGGTCTGGCGGAACTTCTTCCTGGGCGCCGAGCCCACCCGGGGCCAGTGGCCCTTCCGCCGGCTGGACGTCGGCCGGGCCGAGGAGATCGCCGCGCAGGCGATGGCCCGGGTCGGCGTCCCCGGCCTGGACCCCGCCCAGCCGGCCAGTGCGCTGCAGGCCGGCGAGCGGCAGTGCCTGGCGATCGCGCGGGCCCTGCACTTCGGTGCCCGGGTGCTGGTCGTCGACGAGCCGACCGCGCCGATGACGATCGCGCAGCGGGCGCTCGTGCTGCAGTCGGTCGTCACCGCCCGCGACTCCGGGCTGGCCGTGCTGTTCGTGACGCACAACCCGCAGTACGCCCACCTGGTCGGCGACCGGTTCCTGCTGCTGGGCGGCGGCCGGGTCGCCGGCGACCTCACCCGCGCCGACGTCGACGTCGACGACCTGACCCGGTTGGTCGCCGGCGGCGACGAGCTGACCCGGCTCGGCGAGTCGCTGCGGGCGGCCCACCCCGACCGCTGAGCGCGTACGGGGTGGGCCGTCGTTCAGACGTTGAAGAAGCTGACCCCACCGGGCCCGACCAGCAGCCCGACGACGATCAGCACGATCCCCCACAGCAGTTGCCTGCGCAGGATCGCGAAGATGCCCGCGACCACCAGGATGACCGCGAGGATCCACAGCAGGGTGACCATGACTCCGCCTCTCCGTCGAGGCGACGTCCCGTGACGTCGACCGGACGCCCGACGCTAGCCCCGCGGCGCGCGTCCGGCATCCCGAACGATCATCGACTGTGCAGGTCAGGCCGCCAGTGACGGGTCGCAGTCGCGCAGCAGCTGGGTGCACCGGTCGTGCTCGTCGACCTCGCCGATCCGCTCCGCCGCCTGCGCGAGCACGGTGACGCAGCGCAGGAACCCGCGGTTGGGCTCGTGCGACCACGGCACCGGGCCGAAGCCCTTCCAGCCGTTGCGCCGCAGCGCGTCCAGCCCGCGGTGGTAGCCGGTGCGGGCGTAGGCGTAGGCCTCGATGGTGCGGCCGGCGCCCAGTGCGCCCTCGGCCAGCGCCGCCCAGGCGGCGCTGGACGTCGGGTGCGCGGCGGCCACCTCGGCCGGGTCGCTGCCCGACCCCAGCGCCGCCGTGCCGGGGTCCACCGGCAGCAGGGTGGCCGGGGGCTCGCCGAGCAGGTTGTGCGGGTGCGTCACGTCAGCCCGCCTGGGACTGGCCGGCGGACAGCAGGTCCTCGCAGGCCCGGACGACCCGGTCGGCCATGCTCCCCTCGGCCTCTTTCATGTACGTGCGCGGGTCGTACTGCTTCTTGACCCCGACCTCGCCGTCCACCTTCAGCACGCCGTCGTAGTTCCGGAACATGTGCCCGGCGATGGAGCGGGTGAGCGCGTACTGGGTGTCGGTGTCGACGTTCATCTTCACCACGCCGTAGGAGATGGCCTCGCGGATGTCGGACAGCTCCGATCCCGACCCGCCGTGGAACACCAGGTTGAACGGCTTGGCGTCCGCGCCGAGGCCCAGCTGCTCGGCGACCACGGACTGGCCGCGCTGCAGCACGTCCGGGCGCAGCTTCACGTTGCCGGGCTTGTAGACGCCGTGCACGTTCCCGAAGGTCGCCGCCAGCAGGTAGACGCCCTTCTCGCCGAGCCCGAGGGCCTCGGCGGTGCGCACGAAGTCGCCGTCCGCGGTGTACAGCTTCTCGTTGATCTCGTGGGCGACGCCGTCCTCCTCGCCGCCGACGACGCCGATCTCCAGCTCGAGCACGATCTTCGCGGCGGCGCACTTCGCGATGAGCTCCTGGGCGATCTCCAGGTTCTCGGTCAGCTCGATCGCCGAGCCGTCCCACATGTGCGACTGGAACAGCGGCTCCTGGCCGGCGTCGACGCGGTCCTGGGAGATGGCGATCAGCGGGCGGACGTAGCTGTCGAGCTTGTCCTTCGGGCAGTGGTCGGTGTGCAGCGCGACCTGGACCGGGTAGCGCTCGGCGACGACGTGGGCGAACTCGGCGAGCGCCACGGCACCGGTGACCATGTCCTTGACCCGGGTGCCGGAGCCGAACTCCGCGCCCCCGGTGGAGAACTGGATGATGCCGTCGCTGCCGGCGTCGGCGAAGCCGCGCAGCGCGGCGTTGATCGTCTCGGACGAGGTGCAGTTGATCGCCGGGTAGGCGAAGCCGCCCTCCTTCGCCCGGTTGATCATGTCGGCGTAGACCTCGGGAGTCGCGATCGGCATGCCGTGACCTTAGTGGAGTGCGCCCGCGGCGGTGCTGCGCGCTCAGCCCTGCTCGGTCCGGCTCACCACCCGGGCGGCGACGAGCACCGGGTCGTACGTCGGGGAGAACGGCGGGGCGTACGACAGGTCGCTGCCGGCCAGCTCCTCGGCCGTCAGCCCGGCCCAGATGGCCGTCGCCAGGACGTCGACCCGCTTGGCGCTGCCCGGCCCGCCGACGACCTGCGCGCCGATCAGCAACCCCGACCCGCGCTCGGACAGCACCTTCACGGTGATCGGCTCGGCGCCCGGGAAGTACCCGGCCCTCGTCGTCGCCTCGATCGTCTCGGCCCGGACGTCGTAGCCGGCCCGCGCCGCGTCGGCGCTGTTCAGCCCGGTGAGCCCGATCTCCAGGTCACCGACCCTGGTCACGGCGGTGCCCAGGACGCCGGCGAACCGGGCCGCCCGACCGCCGATGACCGAGCCGGCCACCCGGCCCTGCTTGTTCGCATGGGTGCCCAGCGCGACGTGCACGGGCTCGCCGGTGAGCCGGGAGAAGGTCTGCGCGCAGTCGCCGGCGGCGAAGACCTCCGGGTGGGAGCGGCTGCGCTGGGTCCGGTCGACGTCGATCGCGCCGGTGGTCCCCAGCTGCAGCCCGGCGGCCCGGGCCAGCTCCACCTCCGGTCCCATCCCCAGCCCGAGGACCACCAGGTCGGCCGGGTAGCTCCCGGCATCGGTGCGGACGGCGCGGGCCACGCCGTCGGCGTCCACCTCGATCTCGCGCACCGGCTGGTCGTTCTGCACCTCGATGCCCAGGTCGCCCATCGCCTTGCACACCCGCTCCCCCATGTCCGGGTCGAGCTGGGCCATCGGCAGCGGGTCGGCGAGCACGACGGTCACCGACAGCCCGCGGTGCAGCAGCACCTCGGCCATCTCCAGCCCGATGTAGCCCCCGCCGAGGACGACGGCACGGCGGGCACCGGCGGCCAGGGTGGCCCGGATGTCGGCACCGTCGGCCAGCCGGTGCACGCCGAACACGTTGTCGGCGTCCAGACCCGGGAGGGGCGGCCGCGGCGGACGCCCGCCGGTGGCGACCACCAGGTGGTCGTAGCCGAGCCGCTCGCCGCCGTCGGTGCCGACCGTGCCGGCGTCGAGGTCGATCTCCGCCACCCGCGTGCCGGTCCGCACCGCGATGTCCTGGGCGGCGAACTGGGCCGGTGACCGGGCGATCAGCGCGTCGCGGTCGGGGACCAGGTCACCGATCCAGTAGGGGATGCCGCACGCGGAGAAGGAGGCGTCCGGGCCCTCCTCCAGGACGACCACCTCGAGCTCGGCGACCGGTCGCAGCCGCCGGGCCTGCGCCGCGGCCGACAACCCCGCGGCGTCCCCGCCGATGACCACCAGCCGCTCGCGCCGTCCGCTCATGCGGAGCAGCCTGTCACCCCCCGGCCCGGTCAGGCCCCGGTCAGCCGCCCGACCGCGGCAGCGCCGGCGAGGGGGCGGAACATCGTGCCGGGGTTGAGGATCCCGGCCGGGTCCAGCGCCTGCTTGACGGCCTGGTGCACCGACAGCGACACCGGACCGATCTCCCGCTCCAGCCAGTCGGCCTTGAGCGCGCCGACCCCGTGCTCGCCGGTGATGGTGCCGCCGAGGGAGAGCCCCAGCTCGAGGATGGCGTCGAACGCGGCGTAGGCGCGGGTGGTCTGGTCGGGGTCGCCCCCGTCGAAGACCACCGTGGGGTGCATGTTGCCGTCACCGGCGTGCCCGACGACCCCGATGACCAGCCCGGCGGTGCCGGCGATGGCCTCGCAGCCGTCGATGAACGTGGCCACCCGGGACCGGGGGACGGCGACGTCGTCGAGCAGCAGGCTGCTGCCCAGCCGCTCGAGCGCCGGCAGCGCCATCCGCCGGGCGGTCATCAGCAGGTCGCCCTCGGCGGGGTCGTCGGTGGAGTGCACGAAGTCCGCGCCGGCGGCCTCGCACAGCCGGGTCAGCGCGGCGATCTCCGCGGCGGCGACCGTGCCCCCGCTGTCGGACTGGGCGAGCAGCAGCGCGGCGGCGTCCCGGTCCAGGTCGGCCCTCATCAGGTCGTCGACCGCGCGGATGCAGGTGCGGTCCATCACCTCGAGCATGCTGGGCACCAGCCCGCTGGTGACCACCTGCTCCACGACCTGGCCGGTCTGCGCGCTGGTGCCGAAGCTGGCGACCAGGGTGACCGGTGGGTGCGGCGCCGGCCGCAGCGCCAGGGTCGCCTCGGTGATCACGCCGAGGGTGCCCTCGGAGCCGACGAAGAGCCGGGCCAGGTCGTAGCCGGCCACGCCCTTGACCGTGCGCCGGCCGGTGCGCAGCACCCGGCCGTCGGCGAGCACGACCTCCAGGCCGAGCACGTAGTCGGCGGTGACGCCGTACTTGACACAGCACAACCCGCCGGAGTTCATCGCCAGGTTGCCGCCGAGGGTGCACCAGTCGTAGCTGGCCGGGTCCGGCGGGTAGAACAGCCCGTGCTCCCGGACGGCGTCGCGCAGCGTCTTGTTCACCACCCCGGGCTGGACGACGGCGAGCCGGTCGGCGGCGGAGACCTCCAGGACGGCGTCCATCCGGGTGAGCACCAGGGTGATCCCGCCGTCGATGGCGTTGGCCGCGCCGACCAGGCCCGAACCGGCGCCGCGGGGCACCACCGGCACCCCGTGCCGGGAGGCGAGCCGCAGCACCGCGGACACCTCCTCGGTGCTGCGCGGCAACGCGACGGCGGCCGGCAGCCCGGCCTCGACCAGCATCGCCTGGTCCCGCGCGTAGGCGGCGGTGACGTCGGGATCGGTGAGCACGCCGTCCGGGCCCAGGGCGTCCTGGAGCTCGCGGACCCACGTCGTCGTGAGAGCGGTCACCCCGTCACGGTACGTCCCGCGCGTCACTCGCACGCCATGGCCGGGGCGTCACCCAGCACGCCCACCACCGATCCCCGTAGCCTGCAGACCCGTGAGTGGCTTCCTCGACCCGACCCACCTGATCAACACGTTCGGGTTGATCGGCATCATGGTGATCATCTTCGCGGAGACGGGCCTGCTCATCGGCTTCTTCCTGCCCGGTGACTCGCTGCTGTTCACCGCGGGCCTGCTCGTCGCCGACGGCCTGGTGGCACCCCTGTGGGTCGTGCTGCTGCTGCTCTCGATCGCCGCCGTCCTGGGCAACCTGACGGGCTACTGGATCGGCCGCAAGGCCGGGCCCGCGGTCTTCAACAAGCCGGACTCCCGCCTGTTCAAGGCCGAGTACGTCGACCGCTCCCAGGCCTTCTTCGACCGCAACGGCGCCCGCACCATCGTGCTGGCCCGCTTCGTCCCGGTCGTGCGCACGTTTGCCACGGTCATGGCCGGCGCCTCCCGGATGGACTTCCGCCGCTTCACGCTCTACTCCGTGATCGGCGGCGTCCTGTGGGCCGCCGGGGTGACCCTGCTCGGCTACTGGCTGGGCCAGATCGCCGTGGTCCGCGACCACGTCGAGTTGTTCATCCTGGGGATCGTGGCCGTCTCCCTGATCCCGGTGGCGGTGGAGTTCCTCCGCGCACGCCGCCACAACCGCAAGGGCACCACCGCGGCCTGACGGCACACCGTCGCGCAGCGACTGTGGGATGACGGCGGCGGCCGGGGGCTGTCCGCCGTCAGCGCACCCAGCGGCTCCGCGGCGTCGGGGGACGGCTCGTGGCCGCGGTGCGGTGCGGAGCACCGCCATGTGCTCAGCCGAGGTCGAGGTCGGCCAGGTCGAAGGCCGCCCGGTACTCGAAGCCGGCCGCCTCGACCGCGGCCCGGCCGCCCCGGTCGACGATGACCGCGATGCCGACCACCTCCGCGCCGGCCTCCTGCAGTGCCTCGGCCGCGGTCAGCGGGCTGCCGCCGGTGGTCGACACGTCCTCCACGACCAGCACCGCGCGGCCGGCGACGTCCGGGCCCTCGATCCGGCGCTGCAGCCCGTGGGCCTTGCCCTCCTTGCGCACCACGCAGGCGTCCAGGAAACCGGCACCGTCGGACGCGGCGTGCAGCATCGCGGTGGCGACCGGGTCGGCGCCGAGGGTGAGGCCACCGACGACGTCGTAGCGCAGGTCGCCGGTGAGCTGCCGCATCACCCGGCCGACCAGCGGAGCGCCCTCGTGGTGCAGCGTCAGCCGGCGCATGTCGATGTACCAGTCGGCCTCCCGGCCCGAGGACAGCGTCACCTTCCCGTGCACCACGGCGAGGGAGACGATCAGCTCGCGCAGGCGGTCGCGGTCGGGGTGTGCCGGTGCAGCCGTCATGGCGAGGACCTTAATGTCGCCCCTCAGCCGGCCGGGGCGAGCACCTGGTCGATGACGTAGAGGGTGGCGTTCACCGTCGGCACGCCTCCGCAGACGACGGTGGCGGCCGCGGCGGCGGGCACCGTCTGGTCCGCGGAGATCGTGGGGCTCGCGGCCGGGCCGGTGACGGTGATCGAGTCGCCGTTGAGGGTGGTGTGCTCGCCGACCAGCTGGTCCGGTGTCAGCCGCCCGGGGACGACGTGGTGGGTGAGCAGCGTGGTCAACCGCGGGACGTCGGCGAGCAGCCCGGGGACCACGTCGGGGCCCAGCGAGGCGAAGGCGGCGTCGGAGGGTGCCAGCACCGTCACGTCCTCGCGGGTGTTGACCACATCGGCGAGGTTGGCCGCGATGATCGCCTGGGTCACCGTGCTCAGCTGGGGGACCGTGCTGACCGCGATGCCCACCGGCACGGTGGCGATCGCGGCGGCGCTCCCGGGCCCCGCGGCCGGGAAGACGTCGCAGCCGGCCCCGATCGGCCCCTGGGCGACCGGTGCCGTCGACGCCGGGGTGGCGGTCGTCGAGGAGCCCGACGCCGTCCCGCTGCTCGCGCTGACGGTGTCGGCGCCGTCCGCGGAGCTGCACGCGGTCAGACCCGCCAGCAGCAGCACGGGGACGGCCGCACCGACGGCGAGGCGGGCGGTGGCGCGGGACAGCCGGGCGGCCTTCACGGGGTCTCCTCCTGCTCCGGTGGCCGCAGGCGGCACCGTGCGCACCGTCGATCGGTGCCGTTGGCCGTGCAGCATCCCATCCCGTCGCCCCGCCGCCCGTGAGCATCCGCGACGGGCGTCGCCCGGCGTGCCACCCTGGCGCGGTGAGCGCCCGCCCGTCGCACCCGTCCGCGAGCGATCCCACCGGTGCAGGTCCGGGGATGCCGGTGTCGGCGCGGGTGGCGGTCGGCGTGCTCGCCGGGCTCGCGGTGCTGCTCCTGCTGAGCGCGGTGGTCACCGCCGCGGCCTGGGACGCCGTGGTCGACGCCCTCGCCGACGGGCGGTCCGGCTCGTCGCGGTCCGACGCCGAGCAGGCGGTGCGGGCCAACCTCGCCCAGTCGGTGGTCTTCGGGCTGGCGATGGCCGTCGCGGCGGGCTTCCTGGCCCGCGGCCGGAGCTGGGCCCGGTGGACCGGGCTGGCCGCGAGCGCCGCGCTCGGGCTGGTCACGCTGGTCGGCATCGTGCTCGCCGGCGGCCTGGCGGTGACCTCCCAGCTGGTCCTGGTGCTGTGCATCGCCGCGGCCGCGAGCCTGCTCACCCGGACGACGGCTGCGTGGACCCGCTCGGGCCCACGCAGCCGCGCCGCGCGCTAGAAGCGATTCCGGCGCTGCGCCTCGGCCCGGTACCACTCGTTGGACGGCTTGAGCGCCAGCAGCACGATCCCGGCGATGCAGAGCAGCAGCTGCAGCAGGCCGATCAGCACGAGGAAGCCGTTGCCGTTGCCGAGTCCCACCACGCCGGACAGCACGCTGAGCCCACCGAGCACCCACAGCACGATCCGCGCCCAGTTGCGGCCCTGCCACGCGTACCAGAGCACCAGCAGGTAGGCGGCCAGGAAGACCAGCCCGATGACGGCGCCGACCAGCACGCCGGCGCGGACGCTGTCCGGGCTGACCCCCGCCTCCCGCGCCGCGTCGTCGACCAGGGAGTTGAGGTCGGCGAAGGTGACGATGGAACCCAGGAGCCCGAGCAGCGTGTTCGCCAGGAAGGCGAAGATGCCCAGCCGGACGGTGGACGGTCGCTCGGTCGGCGCACCGGGCGGCCCGCCCCACTCCCCGCCCTGCGGGGCGGCCGGGTAGCCGTAGCCCGGCTGCTGCCCGTACTGCGGCTGCCCGTACTGCGGCTGCCCGTACTGCGGCTGCCCGTACTGCGGTTGCCCGTACTGCTGCCCCGGCTGCGGCTGCCCGTACGGGGGCTGGCCGTACTGCGGCGGCTGCCCGTAGGGAGGCTGCTGACCGGAGGGCGGTTCCTGCCCGTGGCCGCTCGGCTGGGGGTCCTGCGGTCCTGACGTCATGACGCTCCTCGGATCACCTCTGCACACGGATGCTCGATGATCATCGGGCATCCGTGCCGCCGGGGCACCCCCATCACCCGTCGTGGTCAGCTCGTGTCCCCGGCCGCCAGGAGGCCCCCGACGGCGCAGCGCCCGCCGTCCGGTCGGGACGACGGGCGCTGCGGGGCGGGTCAGGCCGTGGGCTCGACCCGGGTGACGCTGAGCTGGGCGTCGCTGGTGGAGACGTCGCCCGGCCAGTCGACCAGGACCTGGTCGCCGTCCCGGACCTCGCCGGACAGCAGCGCCCGGGCGAGCTGGTCACCGATGGCGGACTGCACCAGCCGGCGCAGCGGTCGCGCGCCGTACACCGGGTCGAAGCCGTTGAGGGCCAGCCAGTCCCGCGCCGCGTCGGTGACCGTCAGGGTCAGCCGGCGGGCCGCCAGCCGCCGCGCCAGCACACCGACCTGGATGTCGACGATCCCGGCGAGCTCGTCGGAGCCCAGCGCCCGGAACGTCACCACGTCGTCGAGCCGGTTGAGGAACTCCGGCTTGAAGTGCGCCCGCACGATGTCCTGCACCGCGCGGCTCTTCTGCTCCTCGGGGACCGACTGGTCGGCGATGACCTGCGAACCGAGGTTGGAGGTGAGCACCAGGATCACGTTGCGGAAGTCCACGGTGCGGCCCTGGCCGTCGGTCAGCCGCCCGTCGTCGAGGACCTGCAGCAGCACGTCGAAGACGTCGGGGTGGGCCTTCTCCACCTCGTCGAAGAGCACCACCGTGTACGGACGCCGGCGGACCGCCTCGGTCAGCTGACCACCCGCCTCGTACCCCACGTAGCCGGGCGGCGCCCCGACCAGCCGGGCCACCGAGTGCTTCTCGGAGTACTCGCTCATGTCGATGCGGACCATCGCCCGCTCGTCGTCGAAGAGGAACTCCGCCAGCGCCTTGGCCAGCTCGGTCTTGCCCACGCCGGTCGGCCCGAGGAACAGGAACGAGCCGGTCGGGCGGTCGGGGTCGGAGACCCCAGATCGGGCCCGGCGGACGGCGTCGGACACGGCGCGCACCGCGTCGGGCTGGCCGACCACCCGCTTGCCGAGCTCGTCCTCCATCCGCAGCAACTTCTGCGTCTCGCCCTCGAGCAGCCGGCCGGCCGGGATGCCGGTCCAGGCCTGCACGACCTCGGCGATGTCGTCCGGGCCGACCTCCTCCTTGAGCATGGACTCACGGCCGGCGGCCGAGGCCTCGGCCGCGGCGAGGTCGCGCTCGAGCTGGGGGAGCCGGCCGTACCGCAGCTCCGCCACGTGGGCGAGGTCGCCGTCCCGCTCGGCCCGCTCGGCCTCCAGCCGGAGCCGCTCGAGCTCCTCCTTGACCTGCTGGATCCGACCGATCGCGCCCTTGTCCTGCTGCCAGCGGGCGGTCAGCTCGTCGAGCTCCTGCCGCCGGTCGGCGAGGTCGGTGCGCAGCGCGGCCAGCCGGGCCGCGGTCGCCTCGTCGTCCTCCTTGGCCAGCGCCATCTCCTCGATCTCGAGGCGGCGGACGACCCGCTCGACCTCGTCGACCTCGACCGGGCGGCTGTCGATCTCCATCCGGAGCCGGCTGGCCGCCTCGTCGACGAGGTCGATCGCCTTGTCGGGCAGGAAACGGGCGGTGACGTAGCGGTCGGACAGCGTGGCCGCGGCGACGATCGCGGCGTCGGTGATCCGGACGCCGTGGTGCACCTCGTAGCGCTCCTTGAGCCCGCGCAGGATGCCGATCGTGTCCTCGACCGTGGGCTCGCCCACGAGCACCTGCTGGAAGCGGCGCTCCAGGGCGGGGTCCTTCTCGATGTGCTCGCGGAACTCGTCGAGGGTGGTCGCCCCGACCATCCGCAGCTCACCGCGGGCGAGCATCGGCTTGATCATGTTGCCGGCGTCCATCGCGGAGTCGCCGCTGGCACCGGCGCCGACGATGGTGTGCAGCTCGTCGATGAAGGTCACGACCTGGCCCTCGGCCTCGGTGATCTCCTGCAGCACCGCCTTGAGCCGCTCCTCGAACTCCCCGCGGTACTTCGCGCCGGCCACCATCGAGGCGAGGTCGAGCGCCATGAGGCGCTTGCCCTTCAGGCTCTCCGGGACGTCGCCGGCCACGATCCGCTGGGCCAGGCCCTCGACGATCGCGGTCTTGCCGACGCCGGGCTCACCGATGAGCACCGGGTTGTTCTTGGTGCGCCGGGACAGCACCTGCACCACCC
The DNA here is from genome assembly GCA_000620205.1 of Geodermatophilaceae bacterium URHA0031. Lineage (GTDB taxonomy): Bacteria > Actinomycetota > Actinomycetes > Mycobacteriales > Geodermatophilaceae > Modestobacter. The sequence goes on from JHVP01000010.1 coordinate 96,358, forward strand.
GGCGGATCTCCGCGTCGCGGCCGATCACCGGGTCCATCCGGCCCTCACGGGCCCGGGCGGTGAGGTCGACGGCGTACTTCTCCAGCGCCTGGAAGGTGCCCTCCGGGTCGGGGCTGGTGACCTTGCGGTTGCCCCGGACGGTGCGGAAGGCGGCCAGCAGCGCGTCCCGCGTCGCGCCGGCACTGGTCAGCACGGCGCCGGCCTCGCCGGCGGTGGTGGCCAGCCCGACGAGCAGGTGCTCGGTCGAGACGTACTCGTCGCCGAGCGCGCTGGCCTGCTCGCCGGCCGCGTTGATCGCCATGAGCAGCTCGCGGGACGGCGAGGGTGCCGCGACGGTCGAGCCGCTGACGCTCGGCATCCTGCGGAGCGCGGCATCGGCCTTGGCCCGGACGTCGGCGGGGTCGGCGCCGGTCGCCTGCAGCAGCGGGCCGGCGATGCCGTCGGCCTGCTCGAGCAGCGCGACCAGCAGGTGCAGTGGCTCGAGGGCGGCCTGGCCGCGGTCGACCGCCAGCCGCTGGGCGGCGGCGATGGCCTCCTGCGAACGGGTGGTGAGCTTGCTCTGCGCCATGGTCGGTGCGGGTGTCCTCTCCGGGTCGTTCCGGCTCTGTCGGCTGGTCCAACGACGCCGGAGTTGAGTCTGTTCCACTCAACCTCGGGCGTCCAGTGCGACGCGGTGCCGGTCCCGATCTGTGCACCACTGGGTGAGCCGGGACCCGCCGAGACCGATCGCGTCCTATTCTGTGGACATGACGGACACCCCGTCGCCGAGCGTGGCACTCGACGACCAGCTCTGCTTTGCCCTCTACGCGGCATCCCGCGCCGTCACGGCCCGGTACCGGCCCATGCTGGACGAGCTCGGAGTGACCTATCCGCAGTACCTCGTGCTCATGCTGCTGTGGGAGGAGGACGGCCAGACGGTCGGCCAGCTCGGTTCCCGGCTCGCCCTGGACTCCGGCACCCTCTCCCCGCTGCTCAAGCGGCTGACCGCCGCCGGTCTGGTGACGCGGCACCGCCGGGCCGACGACGAGCGCTCGGTCTCGGTCCGGCTGACCGACGCCGGCCGCGCCCTGCAGGGCCCGGCGTGCGCCATCTCCGGGCACATGATCGACGCCCTGGCGTTGACCACGGACGAGTTCGCCGAGCTCAAGGGCCAGCTGCGGACCATCACCGACCGCGTCTCCGACACCCCCCAGGTCGTCAAGGCCTGAGGAAGGACCCCCTCGCCCCCACCGCTCGCAGGCTCGCGGCGGGCCCCTGCAGGAGGGCCGAAGTGGCGGGAACATCGGCCACCGGGAACGGTTGTGCCCCGCAGGTCGGGTGACCGACCGCGCTGCACCCGCGGCGCGGGTCACCCGCCGAGGAGGAGGTCCGATGCCCACCCGCACCGCACGTACCGCGTGGAACGGCTCCCTGCAGGAGGGGTCCGGCCAGGTCGAGCTGTCCAGCTCGAAGGTCGGCACCTACGACGTCAACTTCCCCAAGCGCGCTGCCGAGGACGCCGGCGGCACCACCAGCCCCGAGGAGCTCATCGCCGCGGCGCACTCCGCCTGCTTCGCGATGCAGCTCTCGGCGATCATCGGCGAGGCCGGTGGCACCGTGGAGAGCCTCGAGGTCTCCGCGGACGTCTCGCTCGGGCCGGACAAGGACAACGGCGGCTTCAAGCTGACCGGCATCGTGCTCACCGTCCGCGGTGAGGTCGACGGCCTGGACGCCGACGGCTTCGTCAAGGCTGCCCAGGACGCCAAGGTCGGCTGCCCGGTGAGCAAGGCCCTCACCGGTGTGGACATCTCCCTGGACGCCGCGCTCGCCTGATGAAGGACCCCCTTCCTCCCACGCAGGCTCGGCGCGGGACCCTGAAGGGGACCTGATGACGAAGGCCCGCCTCCCCGACCGGGGAAGCGGGCCTTCGTCGTACCGGGATCAGCTCTGCGAGACGCTCCGGACGGCGGTGCGCGGGCCGCCGGCCAGCTCGTCGTCCACCGCGGCGGTGCTGTCGCCGTCCACGATCTCGGACTGCAGCCGCTGGTCACCGGACTCGGTGCGCAGCGGCACCTCGCGGATCAGCACGATCGCCAGGATGGTCACGATGGACAGCAGCGCCGAGATGAGGAAGATCCGCCCGGTCGCGTCGCCGTAGGACACCTCGATCAGTGCGCGGATCGGCGCCGGCGCGTCGTTCAGGGTCGCCAGCCCGACCTCACCGGAACCCGCGGCTGCGGCCGCCCCGGGGATGTCGGCGAGACCGGACTGGATCAGCGTGCCGACCCGGCTGGAGAGCACCGCGCCGAGCACCGAGACGCCGATCGTGCCGCCCAGGCTGCGGAAGAAGGCGACCGCGGAGCTGGCCGCGCCCAGGTCGCTGGCGGCCACCGTGTTCTGCACGGCGAGCACCAGGTTCTGCATGGTCATGCCGATGCCGATGCCGAGCACGGCCAGGAAGACGCCGAGCAGCACCATGTTCGTCGCGTGGTCGATGGTCGACAGCAGGCCGAAGCCGATGGCGACCAGCACCGAGCCCGCGACCAGGAACCGCTTCCACCGGCCGGTCCGGGTGATCAGGATCCCGGAGATCGTCGAGGAGACCAGCAGGCCACCGACCATCGGGATGGTGAGCAGCCCGGCAGCGGTCGGCGAGTAGCCACGGGAGATCTGCAGGTACTGGCCGAGGAAGACGGTCGAGCCGAACATCGCGACACCGATGGCGACGCTGGCGATGATGGCCAGGGTCGTCGTCCGGTCGCGGAAGAGCCGCAGCGGGACGATCGGCTCCGGAGCGCGGAGCTCGGTGACGATGAACGCGGCGATCGCCAGGACACCGCCACCGACGAACAGAGCGGTCTCGACCGAGGCCCAGGCGAAGCTGTCACCGGCCAGGGTGACCCAGATGAGCAGCAGCGAGACCCCTGCGGTGAGGAAGGCCGCGCCCAGGTAGTCGATCGTCACCTTCCGCTTGGTCACCGGCAGGTGCAGCGTCCGCTGCAGCAGCACCAGCGCGGCCAGCGCGAACGGGACGCCGACGTAGAAGCACCAGCGCCAGCCGAGCCAGCTGGTGTCGACCAGCAGGCCACCGATCAGCGGGCCGCCGACGGTCGCCACGGCCATCGTGCCGCCGAGGAAGCCGGAGTACCGGCCGCGCTCGCGGGGGCTGATCATCGCCGCCATCGCGATCTGCACCAGCGCCTGCAGGCCACCCAGGCCCAGGCCCTGCAGCACCCGCCAGCCGATCAGGGTGGGCACGGACTGGGAGAGCCCGGCCAGCATCGAGCCGGCGATGAAGATCACGATGGCGATCTGGATCAGCAGCTTCTTGCTGAACAGGTCGGCGAGCTTGCCCCAGATCGGCGTGGAGGCCGTCGAGGCCAGCAGGGTCGCGGTGACGACCCAGGTGTACTGGCTCTGCGTGCCGTGCAGGTCGGTGATGATCGTCGGGAGCGCGTTCGACACGACGGTCGAGGACAGGAACGCGACGAACATCGCGAGCAACATCCCGGACAGGGCGCTCAGGATCTGCCGGTGGGTCATCCGGCCCTGCTGCTCGGCCGGGGCGAGGGCCGGATCGGCCGCGGGTCCGGCGGCTGCCCGGGTGGGGGCGGAGGTGCTCATGTGCGGGGGTCTCCAGGTGGTGCGGGTGCGGGTGTGGGGAGGTCAGGGGGTGTCAGCCGGGAGCGGGACCGGACCGGGGAGGACGACCTCGGCCGGCGGCGTCCAGCCCGTCGGCGAGCTTCTCGAGCAGGGCGGTGAACTGGCGGGCCTCGTCCTCCGTCCAGTCCGACAGCGCCTCGGCCGCCCACTGGCCCCGGGTCTCCCGGGTGTGCGCGAGGGCAGCCGCCCCGGCGTCGCTGAGCCGGATCAGGCTGGCTCGGCCGTCCAGCGGGTCGGGTCGTCGCTCGACGTACCCAGACCGCCCCAGCGCCGACACCTGCCGGCTGACGACCGAGACGTCGACCCCGGCCTCAGCGGCGAGGGCGCTGCACCGCTGCTCGCCGTCCCGCTCGAGCGGGACGAGCAGCGCCCAGCCGAAGGACGGGAGGTCGCCGTAGAGGTCCGCGGCGACGCGGTGCCCGAGGTGCTTGGCGGTGCGGACCAGCCGGGACATCCCGGTGGTGAGCCGTTCGGAGGTCTCCCGGGTCAGCTGCACGACGACGTCCTCTGCTCATCGCACCGGGCCCTGACGACCCGGTACATGTAGACAGCAACCATCTTGCACTCGTTGGTTGGTGTACGCAACGAGGCGCGCCGGTGAGCTGTGTCTCCCCTGGGACGCGGACGGCCCGCCCCCGCGGTGCGGGGACGGGCCGTCGGGGTGCTCTGCTCAGCCGAGCGCCTCGAGCACCAGCTCCGCCGGGTGCCAGGCCGTGCGCTGGGTGCCGTGGAAGATCTGCTGCCGGCAGGAGACGCCGGTGGCCGCGATGACCGCGTCGGCCGGGGCCGACCGGACCGCCGGGAAGAGCCGGTCCTCCCCCACCTGCAGCGAGATCTCGTAGTGCTCGGACTCGAACCCGAAGGAGCCGGCCATGCCGCAGCAGCCGGCGTCCAGCTCCTGCACGGTCACCCCCGGGATGCGCGAGAGCAGCGCCACGGTGGCCGCCGTCCCGGCCTCGGCCTTCTGGTGGCAGTGGCCGTGGAAGACGATCGTCCGCCCGGCCAGCCAGCTGTCCCCGCGCAGCGTCAGGCGACCGTCGTCGATCGCCTCGACCAGCAGCTCCTCGGGCAGCCGCACCCGCGACGCGACGTCGGCGACGTTCGGGTCGTCGGGCAGCAGGTCGACGTGCTCGGCCTTCAGCGTGAGGATGCAGGACGGTTCGCAGCCCACGACGGGCGATCCGGGCTCGGCGCCGTCGCACAGGTCCTTCGCGAGCGCAGCCGCCTTCTGCCGGGCGTCGTCGAGCATGCCCTTGGAGATGCTCGCCCGGCCGCAGCAGCCCTTGCTCTCCAGCCGCACGGGGTGCCCGGCGGCCTCCAGCAGCCGCACGACGGCCTGGCCGATGCCCGGCTCGGTGTAGCTGGTGAACGAGTCGGCGAGCATCGTCACCGGCTGCTGGGTGGCACCGGCCGGCGCCTGGTGACCCTTGAACCAGCGCATCAGCGTGGTGCGGTGGAACACCGGCAGCTCGCGCTGCCGGGCGATCCCGAGCCGGGAGTCCATCAACGCCCGCAGCGGCCTGAGCTTCAGCGGCAGGTTCGACAGCGGGGCGGTGGCCGCGCCGAGCCTGTTCAGCGTGCGGATCGCGCCGAAGGCCCGCGAGCGCAGCGGCGTGCCGTGCACGTCGTGCTTGGCCGCCAGCGCCTCGCTCTTCATGGCCGAGACGTCGACCCCCAGCGGGCACTCGCTCTTGCAGGCCTTGCACATCAGGCACAGGTCGAGCACCTCGTGCAGCCGCTCGTCGGCCAGCGACGCGTGCGGATCGCCCTCGCTCAGCGCCTTGACCAGCGCGCCGGCCCGGCCGCGGGTGGAGTGCTCCTCCATCCGGGTGGCGATGTAGGAGGGGCACATGGCACCGGTCGTGGACTTCCGGCACAGCCCGATGTTCATGCACCGGTCGGCGGCCCCGAACATCCCGCCGACGACGTCGAACTGCAGCCGGGTGCGCAGCGGTCCCGGCTGCGGCGGGTTCTCGTCGCGCAGGTGCTCGGTCATCGACGGCGAGTCGACGATCTTGCCCGGGTTGAGCGTGCCCTGCGGGTCGAAGAGGCCCTTGACCTGGCGCATCGCCTCGTAGAGCTCGTCGCCGAACAGCTCCCGGTTGAACTCGCTGCGGGCCAGCCCGTCCCCGTGCTCGCTGGAGTTGACCCCGCCGTACTCGCGGACCAGGTCCTTGATCTCCACCGCGACCGAGCGCATCACCTCGACCTGCCCGGGCTTGCTCAGGTCGACGAAGGGCCGGATGTGCAGGCAGCCGACCGAGCAGTGCCCGTAGAAGCCCGCCTCCAGGCCGTGCCGGTCCAGCACGTCGGCGAACCGGGCCGTGTACTCGGCCAGGTGCACCGGGTCGACGGCGGTGTCCTCCACGAAGGCCAGCGGCCGGCGCGCGCCCTCGGAGTTGGCCATCAGCAGGCCCAGCGCGGACTTGCGCACCTTGAGCAGGGCGCCCTGCTGGGCGGGGGTGACCGCGCGCAGCGTGTGGTAGCCGTGCCCGTTGCGCTCCCAGCGCTCGACCAGCGCGTCCATCGCCGCGACCAGCTCGGCCTCGTCGTCGCCGGTGAAGGAGACGAACAGCAGCGCCTCGGGGTCGCCCTGCAGGATCTTCCCGAGCGCGGCGTACTCGATCTTCTGCCGGGACAGGTCGAGGATCGTGCGGTCCAGCAGCTCGACCCCGGCCGGGGAGAACGCCAGGGCGTCCTCGGTGGCGTTGATCGCCCCCTGGACGGACGCGAAGTGGCCCACCGCGAAGACCTGCCTCGACGGCTTGGGCACCAGCCCGACCCGCGCCGAGGTGACGATCGCGAGGGTGCCCTCGGAGCCCACCAGGAACTTCGCCAGGTCGAAGGGCCGCCCCTCGACCAGCCGGTCCAGCCGGTAGCCCCCGGCCCGCCGCCAGAACTGCGGGAACCCGGTCGCGATCGCGTCGGCGTTGGCCGCGACCAGCTCGGGCAGCCGGCGGTGGATCTCGGCCTCGAGGGTGTCGCCCTGCGCCCGGCGGGCCCGCTCGGCCTCGTCCACCACGCCGAAGGTCGCCGTCGACCCGTCGGCCAGGACGACGTCGACCTCCTGGACGTGGTCGATGGTCATGCCGAAGCGCACCGAGCCGCTGCCGGCGGAGTTGTTGCCGATCATCCCGCCGATCGTGGCGCGGTTCGACGTCGAGGTGTCCGGCCCGAACATCAGCCCGTGCGCCGCGGCCGCCCGGTTCAGGTCGTCCTGGACCACGCCGGGCTCCACCCGGGCGGTGGCCGTGGCCGGGTGGAGCTCGGTGATCCGGTGCATGTGCCGGGACAGGTCGAGCACCAGGCCCGGGCCCACCGTCTGCCCGGCGAGGCTGGTCCCGGCCCCTCGGGCCAGCACCGGGACGCCGGCCTCCCGGGCCAGCCGCACCGCGGCGACGACGTCGGCGGTGTGCGCCGGGTAGGCCACCCCCAGCGGGGTCATCGTGTACATCGAGGCGTCCTGGCTGAACAGGTGCCGGGTGTAGTCGTCGAAGGCGACCTCGCCGTCCAGGGCACGGGTCAGCTCCCGCTCGAGCTGCTCCGCCCCCAGCACCGTCCGCTCGGGAGCGGACGTCACGGCTGCTGCAGGCGCTCGAGGGCCGCCTGGATCCCCTGCGGGTCGACCTGCACGCCGGCCCGGACCAGGCCCATCTGCACCCCGCCCAGCGTGCCGACCAGGGTCAGGTCGTTGAAGTGGCCTAGGTGCCCGATCCGGAAGACCTTGTCCGCGAGCTTGCCCAGGCCCGCGCCCAGCGACATGTCGTACTCGCGCAGGATGACCTCCCGGACGGCGTCCGCACCGCCGTCGGGCATCCAGATCGCGGTCAGCGAGCCGGAGTACTCCCGCTCGTCGAGGGCGAGCACCTCCAGGCCCCAGCCGCGCACCGCGGCGCGGGTGGCCTCGGCGTGCCGGGTGTGCCGGGCGTAGACCTGCGGCAGCCCCTCCTCCTGCATGATCGCCAGCGCCTCACGCAGCGCGTAGAGCAGGTTGGTGGCCGGCGTGTAGGGCCAGAACCCCCGTTGGTTGGCCGCCAGGATCGGCTGCCAGTCGAAGAAGGACCGCGGCAGCCCGGCCGTCTTGTTGGCCTGCAGCGCCTTCTCGCTCACCGCGTTGAAGCTCAGCCCGGGCGGGAGCATGAGCCCCTTCTGCGAGCCGGCGACGGTGACGTCGACGCCCCACTCGTCGTGCTCGTACTCGATGCTGCCCAGCGAGGAGATGGTGTCCACCAGCAGCAGCGCGGGGTGGCCGACGTCGTCGATGGCCCGGCGGACCTCGGCCACCCGGCTGGTGACGCCGGTGGAGGTCTCGTTGTGGACCACCATGACGGCCTTGATCGCGTGCCCGGTGTCCGCCGCCAGCTGCTCCCGGGCGGCGTCGGGGTCGGCGCCGTGCCGCCAGTCGCCGGGGACGAACTGCACCTGCAGGCCCAGCCGCTCGGCCATCTCCCGCCAGAGGGTGGCGAAGTGGCCGGTCTCGAAGGCCAGCACGGTGTCCCCGGGCGACAGCGTGTTGGTCAGCGCCGCCTCCCACGCCCCGGTGCCCGACGCCGGGTAGAAGACCACCGGCTGGGTGGTGCCGAAGACCGGCTTGACCGCCTCGAGCACCTCGAGGCCGAGCGCGGCGAACTCCGGGCCGCGGTGGTCGATGGTCGGCGCCGCCATGGCCCGCAGCACCCGGTCGGGCACGTTCGTCGGGCCGGGGATCTGCAGGAAGTGGCGTCCGCCGGTGGTCGTCGTCGCTGACATGCCAGGAGCCCTCTCGTCACGCGGCTTCGGGCGCGACACCCGAAGTCCACCATGCGGGAGGCTACTACCGGCTGGTGGACACCTGTGGCGAGCGAGCCCGTCCGGTGTGACGCTTGACACTGAGCGAAGGCACAGCTTCAATTCCCGCCAGCGGTAAACCGCTTCCGCATCGCGGAATCCACATCGAGCAGGCGGGCTCCGGCTCGTCGCGACGACTCAGGGGACAACGGTGTCCGTACAGCTCGTCCTGATCCTGGTGCTCCTGGCGATCTTCCTGATCGCCACGGTGCTGCCCGTGCACATGGGGGCGCTCGGCTTCGTCGCCGCGTTCGCCTGCGGCTACTTCATCTACAAGGGCTCCGAGGACGGCTACGACGACACGATCTTCGGCTTCTTCCCCGGGTCGCTCTTCGTCGTCCTGGTCGGGGTGACCTACCTCTTCGCCATCGCCAAGAACAACGGCACGGTCGACTGGCTGGTGCACGCCTCCGTCCGGGCGTCCGGCGGCCGGCTGGCGGCGATCCCGTGGGCGATGTTCACCGTCACCGCGGCGCTCACCGCCATCGGTGGCGTCGTCCCGGCCGTGGTCGCGATCATCGCGCCGGTGGGCATGTCGTTCGCGCGCCGCTACGGGATCACCCCCGTGCTGATGGGCCTGTTCATCATCAACGGCGCCACCGCCGGTGGGTTCTCCCCGCTCTCGGTGTTCGGCGTCATCACCAACGACGTCGTGGAGTCCAACGACCTGCCGGGCAGCCCGCTGTTCCTGTGGGGCGCCTCGATCGTCATCAACGTCCTGCTGTCGATCGTGGTGTTCTTCATCTTCGGCGGACGGAAGCTGCTCGGCGGCGCTCGCGTCGACATCAGCGACCCCACCGACGACGACTTCGTGGCGGCCTCCGTCGCCGGTGACGCCACCGAGGACACCGGCGAGGACATCCCGGGCGGCCCGGCCCGGCGCACGGCCGTGGGCAGCACCAGCACCGGCGGCGCCGCCGTCGCCGGCGGGCGGGTCCCCGAGGCGCGGCACGGGCAGCCCGGGCACCACCACCCCACCGCCGCCGAGCGCGCCGACACCAAGGCGGTCCAGACGACCGCACTGGCCGAGGAGCCGCACGAGGGCCAGGTCACCACCCTGGACCGGGACCGCGCGCTGACCCTGGGCGGCCTGGTGCTGCTGGTCGTCGGCGCCCTGGCCTTCGACCTGGACATCGGCCTGATGGCGATCACCGTGGGCGTGCTGCTGTCGGTGGTCGCCCCGCGCGGCGCCAAGGGGGCGGTGGGTCAGATCGCCTGGCCGACCGTGCTGCTGATCTGCGGCATCGTCACCTTCGTCGGGCTGATGCAGGACCAGGACGTGCCCGGCTGGCTGGGCGAGAACGTGTCCAGCCTCGGCGTCCCGCTGATCGCCGCACTGCTGATCTGCTACATCGGCGGCGTGGTCTCGGCCTTCGCCTCCACCACCGGGATCCTCGGGGCGCTGATCCCGCTCGCGGTCCCCTTCCTGCAGGGTCCTGACGCGGTCGGCGCGGTCGGGCTGATCACCGCCCTGGCGCTGTCCTCGTCGATCGTCGACTCCAGCCCGTTCTCCACCAGCGGCGCCCTCGTCGTGGCCAACGCCACCGAGGCCGAGCGGGACCGGACCTTCAGGACCCTGATGATCTGGGGCTTCTCGATGGTCGCGATCATCCCGCTGGTCACCTGGCTGGTGCTGGTCGTCCCCGGCTGGCTCTGAGCACCACCCCGCACGCCTGCACGACCGCGCCCCGGACGGTGACCCGCCGCCGGGGCGCGGCCACGTCCCGACCACGATGGCGATCACCGGCGACCCCGCGGAGGCAGTTGTGAGCACGTCCCCAGACCCCGGCGACCAGCCGCCGCTGACCGGCGTCACCGTGCTGGAGGTGGGCGTCTTCATGGCCGCGCCCTACGCCTCGATGCAGCTGGCCGACCTCGGCGCCCGCGTGCTCAAGGTCGAGGACCCCCGGGCCGGCGACCCGGTGCGCGCCAGCGGGCCGTTCCTGGACGGCGAGAGCTCGCCGTACCTCCGGCTGAACCGGAACAAGGAGTCGGTCGCGCTGGACCTCAAGTCCGCCGCAGGCAAGGAGGCCTTCCTCGCGCTCGTGCGCACCGCGGACGTCGTCATCGAGAACCTGCGCCCCGGTGCGATGGCCCGGCTCGGGCTCGACGCCGCGGCGATCTGGGCGGTCAACCCCCGGGTGGTGTGCGCCTCCGGGTCCGGCTGGGGCCAGGACGGGCCGCTGGCACCGCTGCCCGGGCTGGACATCATGGCCCAGGCCCGCAGCGGGATCATGAGCATCACCGGCACCCCGGGCGGCGAGCCGGTGAAGGTCGGCGTCCCGGTCTGCGACCTGGTGTGCGGGCTGTACCTGGCCCTGGCGGTGACCGCCGCGCTGCGCGAGCGCGACCGCACCGGCCGTGGCCAGTCGATCGACGTCTCGCTCTTCGAGGCGGGGGTGAGCCTGGCGGTCTGGGAGGCCGGCAAGTACTTCGCCACCGGCGAGGTCGGCGGGCCGCTGGGCTCGGCGCACCAGAGCCAGGCGCCCTACCAGGCGTTCCAGACCGCCGACGGCTGGATCACGATCGGCGCGAACACGCCCAACACCTGGGCCGGCCTGTGCCGCACGCTGGACATGGCCGACGAGCTGGCGGACCCCGGCTACGCCGACGCCAGCCGCCGGCACGCCCGGCGCGGGGAGCTGCTGGACGTCGTGGAGTCCCGCACCCGCCGCCGCACCACCGCCGAGCTGCTGGCGGCCCTCGGTGCGGCGGGGGTGCCGTGCGCGCCGATCAACGACTACGGCGAGGTCTTCACCGACGAGCACCTCACTGCCCGGGCCTTCTTCTGGGACGCCCCCCACCCGGCTCTGGGGCCGGTGCGGCAGCTCGGCTCGCCGATGCGGTTCTCCCGCACGCCGGCCGTCCGCGGGGTCGCCGGGCCCCCGCTGGGCGCGGACACCCGCGTGGTGCTGGAACGCTCCGGCGTGCCTGCCGAGGTCGTCGCCGCGGTGTGCGCCGAGGAGGGTCGGGCATGAGCGAGCTCGAGGTCGCCCAGGACGGCAGCGTCCTCACCGTGCTGTTCAACCGGCCCGAGGCCCGCAACGCCATGACGTTCGCGATGTACGAGGGGCTGGAGGAGGCGTGCGCGCGGGCCGACGCCGACGAATCGGTGCGGGTGCTGGTGCTCCGCGGCGCGGGCGGCCGGGCCTTCGTGGCCGGCACCGACATCGCCCAGTTCCTGGACTTCGGGCGCGGGGACTCCACCAGCGGCGAGGACGGCATCGCCTACGAGGCGCGGATCGAGCGGGTGGTCAACCGGCTGGAGGACGTCACCGTGCCCACGGTGGCCGCGGTCGAGGGCTCCTGCGTGGGGGGCGGGCTGGCACTGGCGGCCGCCTGCGACCTGCGGATCGCGACGGCGTCGTCCCGGTTCGGCGTCCCGATCGCCCGCACGCTGGGCAACTGCCTGTCGATGAACAGCTACTCGCTGCTGGTCCACCACCTCGGTCCGGGACGGACGCTGGACATGCTGCTGCGGGCCAGGCTGCTGTCCGCGGCGGACGCGCACTCCGCCGGGTTCGTCGGCGAGGTGGTGCCCGACGGCGAGCTGGACCCGGCGCTGGCCGCGCTGGTCCAGACGCTCCTCGGGCACGCGCCGCTGAGCATGAAGGCCGCCGGCCAGGCGGTCGCCCGGTTGCGCCGGGCCGCCCTGCCCGACGGCGACGACATCGTCCGCGAGGTGTTCGGCAGCGCGGACTTCCGGGCCGGCGTGCAGGCCTTCGTCGACCGTGGTCAGGTCAGCTGGACCGGCCGCTGAGCGCGCGGGCACCGTCCTCGCGCAGCTCGGCGGCGAGCGCGGCTGCGGTCCCCTGCAGCTGGGCGACGATCCCCGGCACGCTCTCCATCGGCACCCGCCCCTCGGGGCCGGACACCGAGATGGCGGTCATCAACGGCCCGCCGAGCACCGGCACGGCCACGCAGCGGACCCCGGTCTCCTGCTCCCCGTCGTCGAGCGCGTAGCCCTGGGCGGCGATCTGCGGCAGCCGGGCCATCAACTCGTCCGGGTCGGTGACCGTCAGCGGCGTGCGCCGGGGCATGCCACCGCGGACCAGGAGCTCGCGGGCGGTCGGGGCCGGGAGCTGGGCAAGCAGCGCCTTGCCCACCCCGGTGCAGTGCAGGTGCACCCGGCGTCCGACCTCGGTGAACATCCGCATCGAGTGCCGCGAGGGCACCTGGGCGACGTAGACCACCCGGTCGCCGTCCAGCATCGCCAGGTTCGCCGTCTCGCCCGTGGCGTCGACCAGCTCGCCCAGGTGCGGCCGCGCCCAGGTCCCGAGCGTGCGCGAGGAGCTCTCGCCGAGGTGGATCAGCCGCGGGCCCAGCACGTAGCGCCGGGAGGGCAGCTGCCGGACGTAGCCGCGGGCGACGAGGGTGCGGACCAGCCGGTGGATCGTGGACAGCGGGAGCCCGCTCTCCACGGCGAGCCGGGACAGGGCGACCTCGCCGCCGTCCTCGGCCATCAGCTCCAGCAGCAGGAACGCCCGTTCCAGGGACTGCACACCGCCGTCGCTGCCGTTCCCGCCGTTGCTGCCCGGGCCGCTGGTCTCGGCCATGTGTGCCTCTCTCCTGCCTCGCGCCCACTGCTGGGCCGTCCTCCGGGCCCGCGCAGGGCCCGGCCCTGTCGGGACGGTCGGTCGGCGTACCGCCGTCGTCTTGACCCGGCTGGTGACCGAGGATACGTTTTCCACATCACAGATGGAACCTTCCGCATCACGGGAGGCCCCGTCCGCCGGTCCCGACTGCGGGACCCGTCGCCGGACGGCACGACATCCAGGGGAGAGCGATGAGCACGGTCGACGGCGTGGAGATCACCGGTCCGATGGGTCCGCGGTTCGACGAGATCCTGACCCCTCAGGCGCTCGAGCTGATCGCCCGGCTGCACCGGGAGCTCAACGGCCGCCGGCTGGAGCGGCTGCAGGCGCGCACGGAGCGGGTCCAGGCACTCGCCGAGGGCGGCACGCTGGACTTCCTGCCGGAGACGGCGTCGATCCGTGAGGACGACTCGTGGCGGGTCGCGCCGCCGGCGCCCGGGCTGGTCGACCGCCGGGTCGAGATGACCGGCCCGACCGACCGCAAGATGACCATCAACGCGCTCAACTCCGGTGCCAGGTGCTGGCTGGCCGACCAGGAGGACGCGAACTCCCCGCTGTGGGAGAACGTCGTCAACGGCCCGCTGAACCTGATGGACTCCATCGACGGGACGCTGGAGTTCACCAGCCCGGAGGGCAAGGAGTACCGCGTCCGCGACGACGTGGAGCTGCCCACGATCATCGTGCGGCCGCGCGGCTGGCACCTGCCGGAGAAGCACATCACGGTCGACGGCGAGCAGGCCTCCGGCAGCCTGGTGGACTTCGCCCTCTACCTGGTCGCCTGCGGGCGCAAGCAGGTCGACCGCGGCCAGGGGCCCTACTTCTACCTGCCGAAGATGGAGAGCCACCTCGAGGCGCGGCTGTGGAACGACGCCTTCGTCATCGGCCAGGAGCACGTCGGCATCCCGCGCGGCACCATCCGGGCCACCTGCCTGATCGAGACCTACCCCGGGGCGTTCGAGATGGAGGAGATCCTCTACGAGCTCCGCGAGCACTCCTCCGGTCTGAACGCCGGCCGCTGGGACTACCTGTTCAGCGTCATCAAGACCTTCCGCACCCGCGGCGCGGACTTCACGCTGCCGGACCGGAACTCGATCACGATGACCGTGCCGTTCATGCGCGCCTACACCGAACTGCTGGTGCGCACCTGCCACAAGCGCGGCGCGCACGCGATGGGCGGCATGTCGGCGTTCATCCCGAGCAAGGACCCGGCGAAGAACGAGTTCGCGTACAACAAGATCACCGAGGACAAGACCCGGGAGGCCAACGACGGCTTCGACGGCTCCTGGGTGGCCCACCCCGGCATGGTGCAGACGGCGATGGACGCCTTCGACAAGGTGCTCGGTGACCGGCCGAACCAGCTGGACAAGCTGCGCGAGGACGTGCACGTCACCGCTGCGGACCTGCTCAACGTCAAGGCCACCCCGGGCGAGGTGACCGAGGCGGGCCTGCGGGCCAACGTCAGCGTGGGCATCCAGTACGTGGAGTCCTGGCTGCGCGGCTCCGGTGCCGCCGGCATCAACGGCCTGATGGAGGACGCCGCCACCGCGGAGATCAGCCGCAGCCAGGTGTGGCAGTGGCTGCACAACGGGGTGACGCTGGCCGACGGCCAGCCGGTCACCACCGAGCTGGTGCAGCGGGTGATCGAGGAGGAGATGGCCGCCATCGCCGAGGCCCGGGGAGATGCGTTCTCCTCAGGCCGGTGGGACGATGCCCGCGCGCTGTTCACCGAGATGGCCCTGGGGGACGAGTACAACGACTTCCTCACCGTCCCGGCCTACGAGCGCATGCCCTGATCTCCTCCCCTGGAGGGGCCATGTTGGCCAACATGGCCCCTCCAGGCGCAGCACCCCTGACAGGTCCGGCAACGAAGGCGGAACCTCATGAGCGGTACGCACGGCACCGAGACGACGGCCGGCCCGGTACTCGGCGACATCCCGCCCGAGGCGACGGCGGCCACCGGTGAGGCAGGGGACAACGCGGCCGGTGTCGCCGCGGTGGGCCGGGTCGCCCGCGCCCTGATGCCCACCACCGGCGTCATCTCCGACCCCACCGAGCTGCGCACCTACGAGTGCGACGGCCTCGCCCACTACCGGGTCACGCCCGCGCTGGTGGTGCTGCCGGAGACCACGGAGCAGCTGGCGGCCGTGGTCCGGGCCTGCGCCGAGCACGGCGTCCCCTTCGTCGCCCGCGGGTCGGGGACCGGGCTGTCCGGCGGCGCGCTGCCGCGGGCGGACGGCGTCCTGATCGTCACCTCACGGATGCGCACCATCCGCGAGGTGCGCCGCGCCGACCAGCGCGCGGTCCTCGAGCCCGGCGTCATCAACCTCGACGTCACCCGGGCGGCGACCGGCGAGGGCTACTACTACGCGCCGGACCCCAGCAGCCAGCAGATCTGCTCGATCGGCGGGAACCTGGCGGAGAACTCCGGCGGCGCGCACTGCCTCAAGTACGGCTTCACCAGCAACCACGTCCTGGGCGCGGAACTGGTCACCCCGCAGGGCGACGTCGTGCAGCTCGGCGGGCTGGCGCCGGACGCCCCCGGCTACGACCTGCTGGGCACCGTCGTCGGCTCGGAGGGCACCCTGGGCATCGCGACGACCGCCACGGTCCGGGTGGTCCGGTTGCCCGAGGAGGTGCGCACCCTGCTGGTGGGCTTCCGGTCCACCGACGACGCGGGCGCGGCCACCTCGGCGATCATCGGCAGCGGCGTGCTCCCGGCGGCGATCGAGATGATGGACGCCCTGGCGATCGAGGCCGCCGAGGCCGCCGTGCACTGCAACTACCCCGACGGCGCCGGCGCGGTGCTGGTGATCGAGCTCGACGGCCCGTCGGCCGAGGTGCAGCACGAGTACGACGTCGTCGAGCGGCTCTGCCAGGAGCACGGCTCGTTCGAGCTGCGGCTGGCCATCGACGCGACCGAGCGGGCGCTGATCTGGAAGGGCCGGAAGTCCGCGTTCGCCGCGGTCGGCCGGATCAGCCCCGACTACATCGTCCAGGACGGGGTCATCCCGCGGACGGCGCTGCCGGAGGTGCTGCGCGCGATCGCCGACCTGTCGTCGTCCTCGGGGGTGCGGGTGGCCAACGTCTTCCACGCCGGCGACGGCAACCTGCACCCCCTCGTGCTCTTCGACGACGCGAAGCCCGGGGCCGGCGAGGCCGCCGAGCAGGTCAGCGGCGCGATCCTGGACCTCTGCATCAGCCACGGCGGGGCCATCACCGGCGAGCACGGGGTCGGGGTGGACAAGGCCGCCTACATGCCGAAGATGTTCACCGACGACGACCTGGACACCATGCAGCTGGTGCGCTGCGCCTTCGACCCGGGCGGCATCGCCAACCCGGGCAAGGTGTTCCCCACCCCGCGCCTGTGCGGCGAGGTGCCGGGCAAGCGGAAGCACGCCCACCCCCTCGTCGAGGCCGGCCTGGCGGACGCGTTCTGATGACCACGGTCAGCCTCGACGCGGCGCGCACCGCGCTGTCCTCCGCGTGCGGCGACGTCACCGACGCCGGCCCGGCCGACGCCGTCGACGGGGTGCCCGCCACGCTGGTCGCCCGGCCGGGCTCGACCGCCGAGACCGCGGCCGTGCTGCAGGCGGCGGCCGGCCACGGGCTCACCGTCGTCCCCCGGGGGCGCGGGACGAAGCTGTCGTGGGGCCGGCCGCCCGAGCGCGCCGACCTGGTCCTGGACACCAGCCGGATGTCCGCCGTCCTGGACCACGCCGCCGGTGACCTGATCGTGCACACCCAGGCCGGCACGCTGCTCGCCGACGTCCAGGCGACCGTCGGCTCGGCGGGGCAACGGCTCTCCCTGGACGAGGCCGTCCCCGGGTCCTCGATCGGCGGTGCCCTGGCGACCAACACCAGCGGCCCCGGCCGCCTGGTCGTCGGGACCGCGCGCGACCTGCTGCTCGGGGTCACCCTCGTCCGCGCCGACGGCGTGATCGCCAAGGCCGGCGGGCGGGTGGTCAAGAACGTCGCCGGCTACGACCTGGGCAAGCTGGTCATCGGCTCGTTCGGCACCCTCGCGGTGATCACCGACGCGGTCTTCCGGCTGCACCCCCTGCCGGCGGCCGAGCGGTTCGTCACGGTGCCCTTCGGCACGGCCGAGGACGCCGCGGCGCTGGTCCAGACGATGGTGCACGCCCAGGTGGTGCCCGCGGCGGTCGAGGTCGAGTGGCGCGTCGACGGCGCCGGGACCGTCGGCGTCCTGCTCGGCGGCACCCCCACCGGCGTCGAGGCCCGGACGGCGGCCACGCTGCAGCTGCTCGGGGCCGGCGCCGAGGCGGCCGAGACGCCACCACCGGGCTGGGGCGTGCTGCCCTGGCGGGACGACGCCGACCTGCCGGAGGTCGGGCTGAAGCTCACCTGCGCGCTGTCCGGCCTCGCGCCGGTGCTGGACACCGCCCGCCGGGCCGCCGCCGACGTGGGCGTGCCGCTGACGCTGCGGGGGTCCGGCGGCGCCGGGGTGCTGTACGGCGCGCTGGCCGCCGACGCCCCGGTCGACGCGGTCGCCGCCGTGGTCGAGCGCACCCGCACCGCGTGCACCGCGCACGGCGGCTCGCTGGTGGTGCTCGAGGCGCCGGCCGCGGTGCAGGCGGCCGTGGACACCTGGGGCCCGGTGCCGGCCATCGACCTGATGCGCCGGGTCAAGGAGCAGTTCGACCCGGAGCGCCGCCTGGCGCCCGGCCGCTTCGTCGGAGGCATCTGATGGGACAGCCCACCACCGTCCAGGCCGAGGGCCCGCAGGACGACCCGCGCACCGCCGGGGTCCGGGCGGGCGGCCCGGTGCCGGTCGGCACGCCGACCGTGCGACCGGCGTTCGACGACGAGCACCCGCCCTCGGCCGAGCTGATCAGCGACTGCGTGCACTGCGGCTTCTGCCTGCCGACCTGCCCCACCTACACGCTGTGGGGGGAGGAGATGGACTCCCCGCGCGGCCGGATCGACCTGATGAAGGCCGGCCTGCAGGGCGCACCGATGACCGACACGATGGTCCAGCACTTCGACGCGTGCCTGGGCTGCATGGCCTGCGTCACCGCCTGCCCCTCCGGCGTCCAGTACGACAAGCTCATCGAGGCGACCCGGGTGCAGGTCGAGCGGCACCACACCCGCAGCCCCGGGGACCGGGCGATGCGCGCGGCGATCTTCGCGCTGTTCCCCTACAAGCGGCGGCTGCGGGCGCTGCGCGGGCCGCTGCGGGCCTACCAGGCCAGCGGGCTGCCGAAGGTGGTCCGCACCAGCGGGCTGCTGGACCGGCTGGCGCCCAAGCTGGCCGCGATGGAGGGGCTCGCCCCGGTCCTGGAGAAGCGGGAGAAGCTGCCGTCCCGGGTCCCCGCGGTCGGCGAGCGCCGGGCGGTGGTCGGGATGCTCACCGGCTGCGTGCAGGGCGAGTTCTTCCCGGGCGTCAACGCCGCGACCGCCCGGGTGCTCGCCGCCGAGGGCTGCGACGTGGTCATCCCCCGTGCGCAGGGCTGCTGCGGGGCGCTGTCGGTGCACAACGGCCGGCAGGAGGAGGCCGAGCGGTTCGCCCGGGCGACGATCGACGCGTTCGAGGCCGCCGGGGTGCAGACCGTCGTGGTCAACGCCGCGGGCTGCGGGTCGAGCATGAAGGAGTACGCCGAGGTGCTCGCCGACGACCCGGCCTACGCCGAGCGGGCGAGGACCTTCGCCGCGTCGGTGCGGGACGTCTCGGAGCTGCTCGCCGAGCTCGGCACCGTCGCCGAGCGGCATCCGCTGGAGGTCACCGTCGCCTACCACGACGCCTGCCACCTCGGGCACGCCCAGGGCATCCGGCAGCAGCCCCGCGCGCTGCTGCGCGAGATCCCGGGCCTGCAGCTGCGGGAGATCCCGGAGGCCGAGATCTGCTGCGGGTCGGCGGGCATCTGGAACGTGCTCAACCCGGAGCCGGCCCGGGAGCTCGGCGACCGCAAGGCCCGCAACATCGCCTCCACCGGCGCCGAGCTGCTGGTGACGGCGAACCCCGGCTGCCTGATGCAGGTGTCCTCCTCGCTGGAGCGGCAGGGCACCCGGATCGGGCTGGCGCACACCATCGAGGTCCTCGACGCCTCCATCCGCGGGCTGCCGGTGAGCACCCTGGGCCCGCAGCGCTAGACGACGGCCCGGCGGAGGGCCGGCCAGGTCACCGTCCGGTGACGACGGATTGCACGGCCGGACCTGTTCCGCCAGTCTCTGCCCACGCAACACCCCCGCTCACAACGAGGTGAGACCGTGTTCGAACAGGTTCTGGACCCCGTCGGTGGTTCGCTGGGCCTCAGTGCCCTCTGCGCGCTGCTGCCCCTGCTGACGCTCTTCGTGCTGCTCGGCGTCCTGCGCATGAAGGCCTGGCAGGCCGGCCTCATCGCGCTGGCGGTGTCGATCGTCGTCGCCGTGGCGGCCTTCGGGATGCCGGTCGGGCAGGCCCTGCTCGGGGCCACCGAGGGCGCCGCCTTCGGCTTCTTCCCGATCATGTGGATCGTCATCAACGCGATCTGGGTCTACAACCTGACCGTCGAGACCGGGCACTTCGACGTGCTGCGCCGGTCGTTCGAGAAGGTCAGCCCCGACCTGCGCATCCAGGCGATCATCATCGCCTTCTGCTTCGGCGCGCTGCTGGAGGCGCTGGCCGGCTTCGGCACGCCGGTGGCGATCACCGTCGTCATGCTGATGACCCTCGGCTTCACCCCGATCAAGTCGGCAGCGCTGGCGCTGATCGCCAACACGGCACCGGTCGCCTTCGGCGCGCTCGCCTCCCCGATCGTCGCGCTGGCCACGGTGACCTCGGGGGCCAGTGACGACCCGCGGCTCAACCTGGACGACCTCGGGGCGATGGTCGGCCGGCAGACGCCGATCCTGGCCGTGATCGTCCCGCTCATCCTCGTCTACGTCGCCGACGGCAGGCGCGGGGTGCGGGAGACGTGGGCGCCCGCCCTGGCCGCCGGCCTGAGCTTCGGGATCGCCCAGTTCATCGCCTCGAACTACATCTCGGTGCCGCTCACCGACATCGTCGCGGCCCTGGTGGCGGCGGCGACCGTCGTGGCCGTGACCCGGGTGACCCACCCGCACCGCGCCGACGCGGTGACCGCCGGGGTGGGCCGCACCGGCGCGGTGGGCGCCGGTCGCGGTGCTGGTGACGGTGCCGACGGCGCGACCGTCGGGACCGAGCTCGGTGACCGCCCCGGCGGTCAGCGGGCCCACGACGACCGCTCGCCGGTGGGCAACCGCGGCGACGGCCCGGTGCACGACTCCCGCAGCGACGTGGTCAAGGCCTACGCGCCGTACCTGATCATCATCGTGATCTTCTCCATCGCGAACATCTCCGGCGTCAAGGCGGCGCTGGCCGAGGAGCCCTGGACCTACAAGTTCTCCTGGCCCGGCCTGCACGTCTACGCGCCGGGGGCGAGCGAGCCGATCTCCTTCGCGACGTTCTCCTTCGGCTGGCTGTCCGCGGCAGGCACGCTGCTGATCCTCGCGGGGATCATCACCGCGTTCGTGCTGCGGGTCCCGCCCGGGCGGGCGCTGGCCGCGCTGGGTCGGACCTACTCCGAGCTGAAGTGGGCCATCCTGACGGTGATGGCCGTCCTCGGCCTGGCCTACGTCATGAACCTGTCCGGGCAGACCGCCAGCCTGGGTGCCTTCCTGGCCGGGACCGGGGCGTTCTTCGCGTTCCTGTCACCGGTGCTGGGGTGGATCGGCGTGGGGGTGACCGGTTCGGACACCTCGGCCAACGCGCTGTTCGGCGCGCTCCAGGTGCAGACGGCCGCCCGCGCCGGACTCGACCCGCTCCTGCTGGCCGCCGCCAACTCCTCCGGTGGCGTGCTCGGCAAGATGATCAGCCCGCAGAACCTGGCCATCGCCGCAGCCGCCGTCGGGATGGCCGGCAAGGAGGGCGAGCTCTTCCGGAAGGTCTTCGGCTGGAGCATCGTCCTGCTGCTGCTCATGTGCGTGATCGTGGTGCTGCAGTCCACCGCGGTGCTCGGCTGGATGATCCCGGGCTGAGGAGGGGCCACCCCGCCCCGTGCAGGAGGGCCGGCGGCCAGCCGGTCAGGGGCGGGTGCTCTCGGCCTCGCGCTCCTCGCCCAGCCGGTTCAGCCGGCCGAGCAGCTGGGCGAGGGTGGCGACGTCGGTGGTCTCCCAGCCGGCGAGGTCGGCCTCCCACCGCTCGCGTCGGGCATCGCGCAGCCGGCTGAGCCGGCGGTGGCCCTCCGGGGAGGTGGAGAGCACCTGGGCGCGCCCGTCGTCGGGGTCGGCGGCCCGGTCGACCAGGCCCAGGGCGACGAGCGAGGCCACCTGGCGGCTCACCGTGCTCTTGTCGAGCCCGAGCCGGGCCACGACGTCGCTGGCGCGGAGGGGGCCGGCGTCGTCCAGCAGGACGAGCAGCCCGTAGGCCGCGCCGTCGAGGTCGGCGTGCAGCTGGCCGGCCAGCCGGCCCTGGATGGCCCGCGAGCGGCGCAGCAGCAGGGCGATCTCCCGTTCGAGGACGACGAACGCCGCGTGGCTGTCCGGCGCGGTGTCCACGAGAGGTCGCTCCACGGAGAGGCGGGGTGCACTGTCGACGGTCACATCGTTCATCACGAGCGGTGCGGCCGCTACGTTCCCGGAGCCGGTCACGAATGCCCGCCCGGGCGCCACACCACCAGTGCCGAGCTCGAGGTGCGCGGGACCAGGTCCCGCCGGTAGGCCGCCGAGACGGCCGACTCGGCCGCGATCCGACGGGTCTCGGACAGCTCGAGCTCGTCGAGCAGCTCCGCGACCCGGCCCTGCAGCGCCTCGACCCGCGACTCGAGCTCGATGATCCGCTTGATCCCGGCCAGGTTGACGCCGTCCTCCTGGCTCAACCGCTGGACCTCGCGCAGCAGCGCGACGTCGCGCGGGCTGTAGCGCCGCCCGCCGCCGGCGGTCCGGCCGGGGCTGACCAGCCCGAGCCGGTCGTACTGGCGCAGCGTCTGGGCGTGCATGCCGGCCAGCTCGGCGGCGACGGAGATGACGAAGACCGGCGCGTCCTCGGCGAACGCACGCCCCGGCTCGGGGAGGGTCACCGGGCACCTCCGCTGCGCAACACCTCGGTGATCTCCGGCCTGGGGTCGTCGGGGAGTTCGGCGGCGAGCTTCTCGATCGCCTCCCGGGCACCGGGGGTGAGCCGGGCCGGGACCGCGACCTCCACGGTGACCAGCAGGTCCCCGGGCGTGCCCTTGGCGTGCACGCCCCGGCCGCGGACCCGGAAGGTGCGCCCGCTGGAGGTGCCGGCCGGGACCTTGAGCGACACGGAGCCGTCCAGGGTGGGGACGGTCAGCGTCGTGCCGAGCGCCGCCTCGGCGAAGGACACCGGGACGGTGAGGGTGAGGTCGTTGCCGCTCCGGCCGAAGAGCTCCGACCCGGAGACGTGGACGACGACGAACAGGTCGCCCGGGGGCCCACCGCGCCGGCCGGGTGCCCCCTTGCCGGCCAGCCGGATGCGCTGGCCGTCCTTGACCCCGGCCGGGATCCGGACGGTGATGGTCCTGGTCTGGGTGGTGACGCCGCTGCCCTTGCACTCCGGGCACGGGTCGTCGACCACCGAGCCGGTGCCCCGGCACTCCCGGCACGGCTCGGAGAATGCGAACGCGCCCTGGCTGCGGCTGGTGACACCGGCGCCGTTGCACACCGGGCAGGTGTGCGGGCTGGTGCCGGGCCTCGCGCCGTTGCCGTGGCAGGTCGGGCAGGTGCCCGGGCTCTGCATGCGCAGCGGCACGGTCACCCCGAGCACCGCCTCGTCGAACGCCAGCGTCGCCTCGGTCTCGACGTCCTGCCCGCGGGCCGGACCGGATGCGGCCTGCTGCCGGCTCCGGGTGCCACCGGGGGCGCCACCGGTGAAGAGCCCGCCGAAGATGTCGCCCAGGCCGCCGGCCCGGCCGCCGCCGGGGGCACCAGCGCCGCCGAAGATGTCGCCGAGGTCGAAGGGCTGCCCACCCGGGGCACCGCCGGGGAAGCCACCGGGGGCACCGGCACCGGGCCGGAACCCGCCGGAGCCGAACAGCCGGCGGGCCTCGTCGTACTCGGCCCGCCGCTTGGCGTCCGAGAGCACGTCGTAGGCCTCGGAGACCTCCTTGAAGCGGGTCTCCGCCTGCGTGTTCCCCGGGTTCTTGTCCGGGTGCAGCTCACGGGCCAGCTGCCGGTAGGCCTTCTTGATGGCCGCGGCGTCGGCGTCCTTGGCGACGCCCAGGGCCGCGTAGTAGTCCTTCTCGATGAAGTCCCGGGTGCTGCTCATCGGGCGCCTCCTCTCTGTCCAGCTGCTGACGGGCCGGTCTCCCCTCCGCGCTGCGGAGGGGAGACCGGCCGGGGTGTCGTGCTCAGCCGACGGCCGGGCCCGCGCCCGGCTGCTCGTCGGCAGGGGCGTCGGCCCCGTCGGTCACGGGCTCGGCGGTCAGGGGCTCGGCGGTCAGGGGCTCGGCCGCGACCGGCGCCGGGGACTCCGGGTCGGTCACCCCGACCATCGCCGTGCGCAGCACCCGGTCACCGCGCCGGAAACCCGGCCGGAGCACCGTGGTGGCGGTCGGCACGGACACCTCGGGTGAGGTGTCGTGCAGCACCGCCTCGTGCAGCGACGGGTCGAAGGCGTCCCCCGGAGCGCCGAACGACGTCACGCCGAGCCCCTCGAGGAGGCCCAGGACCCGGTCGGCGACGACCTTGAACGCCCCGGTCAGGTCACCGTGGTCACGCGCCCGCTCGATGTCGTCGACGATCGGGAACAGCTGGCCGGCGAAGCGCTCCGCGGCCTGGTCCGTGACCAGCACCCGGTCCCGCTCGACCCGGCGCCGGTAGTTGGCGTACTCCGCGGTGACCCGCTGGAGGTCCTCGGTGCGCTCGGCCAGCTGACGCGTGGCGTCGTCGGTCACCACACCGCCCACCGGCTGGTCGGCGAGGTCCGCCGTGGTGTCGCTGAACTGCTCGCTCATCTGCTCTCCCTGCTCCGGCGCGGTGTCGCGCGGGTGTCCCTGCGCCGGCCGGGCGCTGATCGGCTGCTGCTCGCCCGGCACGCGGGCCGCCCCGCTGGTCGGGTCGATGCGCCGCTTGTCCCGGATCACGACCCGGGGCGGTTGTTCGTCTCGTTGGCTCATCGTCTCTCCCCGCGCCACCGGCCCGGTCTCCCGGGCCGGTGGGCACGATCACGGACGGAGGGTCACTTCCTGTCGGAGTCCTCGTCGACGATCTCGGCGTCCACGACGTCGTCGTCGGAGGAGGTGCTCCCGGTCGCGCCGGTGTCGAAGCCGCCGTCGCCGGCACCTGCGGCACCCGGGGCACCGGCACCGTCGGCCTGCGCCTGCGCGTAGAGCGCGCCGCCGACCTCCTGGGAGACCCGGGCGACCTTCTCCTGCGCCGCCTTGATCGTGGCGATGTCCGACCCGCCGAGGGAGGAGCGCAGCTCGGTCAGCGCCTCACCCAACTCCTCCTTCTTGTCGGCCGGGATCTTGTCGCCGTTCTCCGCCAGGAACTTCTCGGTCTGGTACTGCAGCGACTCGGCCAGGTTGCGGGTCTCGGCCTCGTCGCGGCGCTTCTTGTCCTCCTCGGCGTGGGCCTCGGCGTCGCGCATCATCCGCTCGATGTCGTCCTTGGGCAGGGCCGAACCGCCGGTGATGGTCATCGACTGCTCCTTGCCGGTGCCCAGGTCCTTGGCGTGGACGTGCACGATGCCGTTGGCGTCGATGTCGAAGGCCACCTCGATCTGCGGGACGCCGCGGGGCGCCGGCGGCAGACCGGTCAGCTCGAACATGCCGAGCTTCTTGTTGTAGGCGGCCATCTCGCGCTCGCCCTGGAACACCTGGATCTGCACGGAGGGCTGGTTGTCGTCGGCCGTCGTGAAGATCTCCGAGCGCTTGGTCGGGATCGTGGTGTTGCGCTCGATGAGCTTGGTCATGATCCCGCCCTTGGTCTCGATGCCCAGGGACAGCGGGGTGACGTCGAGGAGCAGGACGTCCTTGACCTCGCCGCGGAGGACACCGGCCTGCAGCGCGGCACCCACGGCGACGACCTCGTCGGGGTTGACGCCCTTGTTGGGCTCCTTGCCGCCGGTCAGCTCACGGACCAGGTCGGTCACGGCGGGCATCCGGGTGGACCCACCGACCAGGACGACGTGGTCGATGTCGCTGACCTTCACGCCGGCGTCGCGGATCGCCTGGTTGAACGGGGCCTTGGTGCGGTCCAGCAGGTCCTGGGTCAGCCGCTGGAACTCCGCGCGGGTGATCGTCACGTCCAGGTGCAGCGGGCCGTCGGCCCCGGCGGTGATGTAGGGCAGGTTGACGTTGGTCGACTGCGCGCCGGACAGCTCGATCTTGGCCTTCTCGGCGGCCTCGCGGAGGCGCTGCATGGCCAGCTTGTCCTTGGCCAGGTCGATGCCGTTCTGGGCGCTGAAGGTCTGCACCAGGTGCTTCACCACGCGCTCGTCCCAGTCGTCACCACCGAGCTTGTTGTCACCGGCGGTCGACTTGACCTCGATGACGCCGTCGCCGATCTCCAGCAGCGACACGTCGAACGTGCCACCACCGAGGTCGAAGACCAGGATGGTCTGCTCGGTCTCGCCCTTGTCCAGGCCGTAGGCCAGCGCGGCCGCGGTCGGCTCGTTGACGATGCGCAGGACGTTGAGGCCGGCGATCTCACCGGCCTCCTTGGTGGCCTGGCGCTGCGCGTCCTCGAAGTACGCGGGGACGGTGATGACCGCCTCGGTGACCGGCTCGCCCAGGTAGGTCTCGGCGTCCCGCTTCAGCTTCTGCAGCACGCGGGCGCTGATCTCCTGCGGCGTGTACTGCTTGCCGTCGATCTGGCCGGTCTTCCAGCTGGTGCCCATCTCGCGCTTGACGCTGCGGATGGTCCGGTCGACGTTGGTGACGGCCTGGTTCTTGGCCGACTGGCCCACCAGGACCTCACCGTTCTTGGCGAACGCGACGACCGAGGGGGTGGTGCGGGCACCCTCGGCGTTGGCGATGACGGTGGGCTCGCCGCCCTCGAGGACCGCGACGACGGAGTTCGTCGTGCCGAGGTCGATACCGACTGCTCGTGCCATGGAAGGCCTCTCCTTGCTCAGTGACGGGGTGGTGCTGGTCCGGGAGCCGAGGGCCGGGAGGCGCTGCGAGGTGCCGCAAGAGCCTTGCGCCGGGTCCGCTCAACTTTCCTGCCCAGGGTAACGGCAGTGCGCGCGCCGGTGTTCCCGGGGTCCACGGGTCCGCCCCGCCCCCGGCGAGCTGGGGTTACCGGCAAGTAGCCTGCAGCGACCCGGTTATCGTCCGTCCGGGTGGGCGAAGACGCCTGCGCACGCGCACGAGAGGGAGCCCATGGGCCCGTTGCAGATCGTCCTCGGCACGCTCGCCGTGCTCCTGCTCGTCGTGTCGGTGGTCTACGCCACCAAGGCGGTCCGCGCGATGCTCCGCATCTTCCGGACCGGCCAGCCGGACCCCACCCGCTCCGGGCAGGTCGGCCCGCGCCTGAAGACGCTCGCCGTGGAGTCCCTGGGCCACACCCGGATGCTCAAGTGGTCGGCCATCGGCGCCGCGCACTGGTTCGTCTTCCTGGGCTTCTACGGCCTCTTCCTCACCCTGGTCGAGGCCTTCGGCGAGGTGTGGAACCCGGAGTGGCACCTGCCCCTGATCGGCGAGTGGAGCCTGTGGAACCTCTTCGTCGACGTGATCGGCACCGGCACCGTCCTCGGCATCGTCTACCTGATCATCCGGCGGCAGTGGGACCACCCGCGCCGCAAGGGCCGCGCCAGCCGCTTCGCCGGCACCAACGAGGGCCGCGGCTACTTCGTCGAGGCCGTCGTCCTCACCATCGGCATCTGCATCCTGCTGATCCGGGCCGTCAAGATCTCCGCCGGGCTCACCGACGCCCCCGCCTGGTCGCACCCGGTCTCCGGCGCGCTGGCGAACATCGTCCCGGGCAACCCCGACCTGCTCTCGGTGATCGCGTTCATCAAGATCGTGGTGAGCCTGGTCTGGCTGATCACCATCTCCCGCGTGCTCAACATGGGCGTCGCCTGGCACCGGTTCAGCGCGTTCTTCAACATCTACTGGAAGCGCGAGGCCGACGGCGGTGTGGCGCTGGGCCCGCTGCAGCCGATGATGAGCGCCGGCAAGCCGATCGACTTCGAGGACCCGGGCGAGGACGACACCTTCGGCCGCGGCAAGATCGAGGACTTCACCTGGAAGGGGATGCTGGACTTCACCACCTGCACCGAGTGCGGGCGGTGCCAGAGCCAGTGCCCGGCCTGGAACACCGGCAAGCCGCTGTCGCCCAAGATGGTCGTGATGGACCTGCGCGACCACCTCTACGCCAAGGCCCCGTACCTGACCGGCGCCACCAAGGCCTCCGAGGACGCCCCGAACTTCGCCGACTTCACCGTGCTCGAGCCCAGCGCCGAGCAGGAGTGGGCCTCGGGCTACGCCCGCATCGAGGGCACCAACGACGCCCAGGCGCACCGCCCGCTGGTCGGGACGCTGGAGGAGGGCGGGGTCATCGACCCCGACGTCCTGTGGAGCTGCACCAACTGCGGCGCCTGCGTCGAGCAGTGCCCGGTCGACATCGAGCACGTCGACCACATCATGGACATGCGCCGCTACCAGACCATGATCGAGTCCAGCTTCCCCTCCGAGGCCGGCGTGATGATGCGCAACCTGGAGAACCGCGGCAACCCGTGGGGCGTGGGCGGCAACGTCCGCGAGGATTGGATGAAGGACCTGGACTTCGAGGTCCGGCAGGTCGACGGCGCGATCGACGACGACGTCGAGTACCTGTTCTGGGTGGGCTGCGCCGGTGCCATCGACGACCGGGCCAAGAAGGTCACCAAGGCCGTCGCGGAGCTGCTGCACCTCGCCGGCGTGGAGTTCGCCGTCCTCGGCTCGGGCGAGACCTGCTCGGGCGACCCGGCCCGCCGGATGGGCAACGAGTTCCTCTTCCAGCAGCTGGCCATGGAGAACGTCGAGACCCTCAACGCGGTCTTCGAGGAGCGCCCGGCCGGCCGGCGGAAGATCGTCGCCACCTGCCCGCACTGCTTCAACTCGATCAACCGCGAGTACCCGCAGCTGGGCGGCGACTACGACGTCGTGCACCACACCCAGCTGCTGGGCCGGCTGGTCGAGGAGGGCCGGCTGACCCCGGTCACCCCGGTCGACCGCAAGGTCACCTACCACGACCCCTGCTTCCTGGGACGGCACAACAAGGTCTACACGCCCCCGCGGGAGATCCTCGACTCCGTCCAGGGCCTGACCACCCAGGAGATGCACCGCTGCAAGGACCGCGGCTTCTGCTGCGGTGCCGGCGGCGCGCGGATGTGGATGGAGGAGAAGATCGGCAAGCGGATCAACGTCGAGCGCACCGAGGAGGCGCTCGACCTCGACCCCGACGTCATCTCCACCGCCTGCCCGTTCTGCATCACCATGCTGAGCGACGCGGTCACCAGCAAGAAGCAGGCCGGGGAGGCCAAGGAGCACGTCGAGGTGCTCGACGTGAGCCAGATCCTGCTCCGCTCGCTGGCCCCGGTGGGCGCGCCGGGCACCGGGTCCGGGCCGGGCGTGGGCACCGAGCCCGACGACCCGGCCGGGACCGGCTCGCCGGCCACCCAGCACTAAAGGACCACCCTTCCCCCCACGCCTCGCACGCTCGGCGCGGTTCCCTGAAGGGTGGCCGTAGGAGACTGAGGGCGTGAGCTCCTTCTTCGGTGGGGCCCGCGGGCGGGAGGACCCCGAGCTGGCCGCGGGCAACCGCCGCACCCGGCTGCACTACGCCCGCGACGTCAACGACCAGCGGGCGCTGGCCGACGACACCCCGCCGATCCGGCGCGGCCGGAACTGGACCTGGTTCGCTGTCGCCGTCGTCGTGATGGCGGTGCTCGGCTTCGCCGGCAGTCGCGGGGCCGAGGAGGTGCCGATCACCGCCGACTGCGACACCCCCGGCATCGCGGTCGCGAGCAGCCAGGTGACCGCGGGGCAGGCGCTGCGCTTCCGGCTCACCGGTCCCGACGACACCGACTACGTGGTCACCCTGGACGGCGAGCCGGTCCGCGGGGACGCCGGCAGCACGGTCTCGTACACCCAGACGGCGGCCGGCCCCGCGCTGCAGCTGCAGCAGTGCCTGAGCCCGACGCTGCTGCTGGCCGCACCGGCCGGGGACGGTCCGCACGAGCTGACGCTGCTGCGGCTGGCCGCGGACGGCAGCACCACGCCCGCCGCGACGACCACCGTCCAGGTGAGCGGCACGCGCTGAGCGCACGGTAGACATCGCGGGTGCTCCTCCACCTCCGCGTCACGGTCCCGGCCGGGCGCAGCGCCGACGTGCTGCAGCTGCTCGACAGCGATCCCGGCGTCGCCCACCTGGCGCTCGTCCGGGGTGGCTCCGTGCGGCCGGAGGGCGACCTCTTCCTCGTCGACGTCGCCCGCGAGTCGGCCGACCAGCTGATCGACGCGCTGCGCGGGCTGCACGTGGACCGGGACGGCGGCATCGCGATGGAGACCGTGGACGCCGCGGTGTCCCGACCCGCGGAGGACGCCGAGCGCCGGGCACCGGGGAGCGGCTCGGACGCCGTCGTCTGGGAGCAGGTCGTCCGCTCGACCGCCACGGACGCGACGCTGTCGGTGTCCTACCTGGCGTTCCTGACCATCGCGACCCTGCTGGCCGCGGTGGCGATCGTGAACGACTCCGCGCCGCTGGTCATCGGCGCGATGGTGCTGGGGCCGGAGTTCGGGCCGCTGGCCGCGCTCGCCGTCGCCTTGGTCCAGCGCCGCAGCAGGATCGCCCGGCAGGCGCTCGTCTCGCTCGCCGTGGGCTTCACCGTCGCCATCGCGGTCACCACGCTGGTCGCCCTGCTCGGTCGCGGCCTGGGCTGGTTCGACGCCGACGTGCTCGCCACGGACCGCCCGGCCACCGCCTTCATCACCCAGCCGGACCGGTGGTCCCTGCTCGTCGCCGTCCTGGCCGGGATCGCCGGCGTCCTCTCGCTGACCTCGGCGCGGTCCGGTGCGCTGGTCGGGGTCTTCATCTCGGTGACCACCGTCCCGGCGGCCGGCGAGATGGGGCTGGCCCTCGCCGTGGGCAGCGGCACGGACTTCCGCGAGGCGGCCACCCAGCTGGGCGTGAACCTGGTCGGCATCCTCGCGGCGGCGCTGGGCACGCTGTTGCTGCAGAAGGCCGTCTGGCGCCGGGTCCCCCGGGTCGTCCCGCGCGTCCAGCGGGTCGGGCACGCCCGGGGCTGACCCGCCGCCCGGGCGACCACCGCGGCTGGAGGAAGATGGCCGGACGTGACCGCCGCCGCGCCGCCGAGACCGCCCGTGCAGCGCCGGGGCCTGCTGCTGGTCGGGGTCGCGATCGTGCTGACCGGGTTCAACCTGCGCACCGCGGTGAACAGCATCGGCCCGGTCCTCGCGGAGATCGAGCAGGGGCTGGGCATCTCCTCCGGGCTCGCCGGCCTCATCACCAGCATGCCGCTGCTCTGCTTCGCGGTGATCGGCTTCGCCGGGCCCCCGCTGGCCGCCCGCTACCGGGACGGGCACGTGCTGGCCGCGGCGCTGCTGGTGATGACCGCCGGGCTGCTCGTCCGGGTCGCCGTCCCGGCCGTGGCGTTCTTCCTGGTCGGCACCGTGCTGACCATGGTCGGCGGGGCGCTGGGCAACGTGCTGCTCCCGAGCCTGGTCAAGAAGTGGTTCCCCGACCGCACCGGCCTGCTGGTCGGCGCCTACAGCACCGCCCTGGCCATCGGCGGAGCGGTCGCGAGCGTCTCCACCGCGCCGATCGCCGAGGCCGTCGGCGTCGACGGCTGGCGCTGGGCCCTGGGCATCTGGACGGTCTTCGCGTTCCTGGCCGCGCTGCCGTGGCTCCTCGTCCCGAGGCACCCGGGCACCGGGGGCGGCGCGCGGCGCACGGTGCGGCTGCGGGCGCTGACCCGCAGCCGGCTGGCGTGGGTGATGGCGGCGTTCTTCGGCCTGCAGGCGGTGGAGGCCTACGTCGTCGTCGGCTGGACGGCGCAGTACCTGCGCGACGAGGGGATGTCGGCGAGCAGCGCCGGCCTGCTGGTCGGGGTCAACGCGCTCATCGTCATCCCGCTCAACGCCGTCGTCCCGACGGCCGCGGTGCGGCAGCGGCTGCAGCGACCCATGCTGGTCGGCTTCGTCTGCTGCTACCTGG
The DNA here is from genome assembly GCA_000620205.1 of Geodermatophilaceae bacterium URHA0031. GTDB lineage: Bacteria > Actinomycetota > Actinomycetes > Mycobacteriales > Geodermatophilaceae > Modestobacter. The sequence goes on from JHVP01000010.1 coordinate 127,557, forward strand.
CCGGCTGGACCGGGCTGCTGCTGTCGCCGCTGGCCGTGACCTGGCTGTGGGTGTCGCTGCTCGGCGTGGGCATGGGGACCTTCTCGATGGTGCTGACCCTGATCGGCCTGCGCGGCCGCACGCCGGAGTCGGTGGCTGCGCTGTCCACCGTCTCGCAGGGCTGGGGGTACGCGCTGGCCGGCGCGGGGCCGCTGCTGGTCGGCCTGCTGCGCGGCCTGACCGGCGGGTACACCGGCATGTTCGTCATCGCCTACGTGTCGACCGCACTGCTGCTCGTCACCGGCTGGTTGATCTGCCGCGAGCGCTACGTGGACGACGAGGTGCCCGGGCTGTTCGAGGACCGCGCACCCGGGGACGGCGAGGCCGTCGTCGAGGCCGCCGGTACCGAGCCCGCGGTGGTCGTCCGGGAGGGCTAGACGCGCAGCTGCAGCGCCCGGAGGAGCTCGGTGGACCGGTCGCGCGGCACCTCGGGCGAGCGGGTGAGCAACGCGACCGCCACGACGTAGGAGCCCTCCCCGGCCCAGCCGTGGCCCTCCGCGGTGAGCCGGGCGATGTGCTCGGCGACCTTGGGCTCCGCGCTGTACGCGCCGAACTCCAGCCCCATCGCGAGGTAGTTGGCCACCCGGTAGCCCAGCTCACCGGCCGCGGCCAGCGTCGCCGCCGGGTCGGAGTAGCTGGGCAGCGCGACCAGCAGGTGGTCGAAGCCGGCCTTGAGCAGCCGCAGCACCAGGTCGTTGCCGTACCAGCCGCCCCACAGCTCCGGCATGAGGATGTCGCCGTCCGGGGCGGGGATGTAGGGCGGGTTGGCGATCACCGTGGAGGTGCGCGCGCCCTCGGGGGAGGAGGCCCAGGCGAAGAAGTCACCGAGCTCGACGGTGTACCGGTCGCCGACCCCCAGGTCGTCGATCGTCCGGCGGGCGCGCTCGACCGAGGCGGGGCTGATGTCGGTGCCGTGCACGGTCAGCCCCGGGACGGCGCGGACGACGTGCGCGATGGCGCGGGCGTCACCGCTGCCCAGCTCGGCCACGCCCTCGGTCTGCCACGGGACCACGGCGGCGTACTGGGTGAGCAGCAACTGGACCGAGAAGGCGTAGTGCGCCGACTCCTCGGCGCAGTCGAAGGAGCCGTTCCCGGCCTGGTCGCCCGACGGCTGCGGCAGCAGGAGTGCGGTGTCCCGGGGGTCCATGGACGCCTTCCTACCCCGGACGGCTGTCCGTCATCCGGTCCCGCACCACAGTTCATCCGGCCGTAGGACGCCCGTCAGGTGGGCAGCGCGTCCCCTACGGCGGCGCGCCGGGTCTCGGCCCGGCTGAAGTTGCGGAACGACCGGGACGGCGTGGGCCCCCGCTGGTCCTGGTAGCGGGAGCCGTAGACGGCCGAGCCGTAGGGGTGCTCGGCCGCGGAGCTCAGCTGGAACAGGCAGAGCTGGCCGATCTTCATGCCCGGCCAGAGCGTGATCGGCAGGTTGGCGACGTTGGACAGCTCCAGGGTGATGTGACCGGAGAACCCCGGGTCGACGAAGCCGGCGGTCGAGTGCGTCAGCAGCCCGAGACGCCCGAGCGAGCTCTTCCCCTCGAGCCTCGCTGCCAGGTCGTCCGGGATGCTCACCACCTCGAGCGTCGAGCCGAGCACGAACTCGCCGGGGTGCAGCACGAACGGCTCGTCGCCGGCGGGCTCCACCAGCGTGGTCAGGTCGTCCTGCTGCTGCGCCGGGTCGATGTGGGTGTACCGGGCGTTGTTGAACACCCGGAAGAACCGGTCGAGCCGGACGTCGATGCTCGAGGGCTGCACCATCGCGGCGTCGTAGGGCGCCAGGCCCAGCCGGCCGTCGGCCAGGGCGGCCCGGATGTCGCGGTCGGACAGCAGCATGGCGGCGAGTCTAGGGAGTCCCCCACCCGGCGCGGCCACCTGCCGACCGGAGCCCACCGGGGTCCGGCGACGCGCGCGGGTGTTGCTAGGCTGTCTTCCGAGGCCCCGAGCTGCGTGTGAACCTGCAGCTCAGGCTCTCGCGGGTGTAGTTCAATGGTAGAACATCAGCTTCCCAAGCTGACAGTGCGAGTTCGATTCTCGTCACCCGCTCTCTCGTCTCCGGGCTGCCGTGCAGCCAGGCTGGTGCCGTGACCACCTCCGGCGTCCGGCTGCGGGCCGCGCCGACCGCGGACCTCTCCCCTGCCGAGCTCACCCGGCTCCGCGCTCTGCTCGACGACGCCTTCGCCGGGCGCTTCGGGGACGACGACTGGTCGCACGCCCTGGGTGGCGTGCACGTGCTCGCCGAGGCGGACGGCGAGCCCGTCGGGCACGGTGCGGTCGTCGTCCGGCAGCTCGTCGCCGGGGAGCGCACGCTGCGCACCGGCTACGTCGAGGCGGTCGCGACCGCCGCTCCCTGGCGCCGGCGCGGTGTCGGGTCCGCGGTCATGGCCGAGGTGGAGCGGCTGGTCGCCGGCGGCTTCCAGCTGGGCGCCCTCTCCTCCAGCCGGCAGGCGGTGGGGCTCTACGCGGCACGGGGCTGGCACCGGTGGACCGGCGCCGTCGCCGCGCTCACCCCGGCGGGCATCGTCGACAGCCCCGGTGAAGCGGTGTTCGTCCTGCCGACTCCGCACACCCCGGCCGGGCTGGACACCTCCGCCCGGCTGGTCTGCGACTGGCGGCCGGGCGACCCGTGGTGAGGCCGGCCCGGGCAGGCGCCCGGGCCGGCCGTCCCGCTAGGCGGCGCGTCCGTTGCCCGCGCTGCCCTTGACCATGCCGTGCGGGTCGATGACGTACTTCTTCGCCGCCCCGGAGTCGAACTCCTGGTACCCCCGCGGGGCGTCGTCCAGCGAGATCGTCGTGGCGTTGACCGCCTTCGCGATCTGCACCCGGTCGTTGAGGATCGCCATCATCAGCTTGCGGTTGTACCTCATGACCGGGCACTGGCCGGTGGTGAAGGACAGCGACTTCGCCCAGCCGGTGCCCAGCGAGAGCGACAGCGCCCCGACCTTCGCGGCGTCGTCGATCCCACCCGGGTCGCCGGTGACGTAGAGCCCCGGGATGCCGACCTGACCGCCGGCCGCGGTGAGCTCCATGAGCGAGTTGAGCACCGTCGCCGGGGCCTCGTGGCTCGAGTCGTGCCCGTGGCCGCGGGCCTCGAAGCCGACCGCGTCGACCGCGGCGTCCACCTCGGGTACGCCGAGGATCTGCTCGACCTGCTCCTGCGGGCTGCCCGCGGAGACGTCGACCGTCTCGCAACCGAAGCTGCGCGCCTGCTCCAGCCGCTCCTTGTTCAGGTCACCGACGATGACGACCGCGGCGCCGAGCAGCTGCGCTGATGCCGCGGCTGCCAGGCCGACCGGCCCGGCGCCGGCGATGTACACCGTCGACCCGGTGGTCACCCCGGCCGTGTAGCAGCCGTGGTACCCGGTCGGGAAGATGTCCGAGAGCATGGTCAGGTCCAGGATCTTGGCCAGCGCCTGGTCCCGGTCGGGGAACTTGAGCAGGTTCCAGTCCGCGTAGGGGACCGTGACGTACTCGGCCTGCCCGCCGACCCAGCCGCCCATGTCGACGTAGCCGTAGGCAGCCCCGGGACGGGCCGGGTTGACGTTCAGGCAGATCCCGGTCTTGCCCTCCTTGCAGTTCCGACATCGCCCGCAGGCGATGTTGAACGGCACCGAGCACACGTCGCCGACCTGGATGAACTCGACGTCCGAGCCCTTCTCGACCACCTCGCCGGTGATCTCGTGCCCGAGCACGAGGTTCGGCGGCGCCGTGGTCCGGCCACGGACCATGTGCTGGTCGCTGCCGCAGATGTTGGTGGTGACCACCTTGAGGATGACGCCGTGGTTCAGCTTGCGCCCCACGTTCGCCGGGTTCACCCCCGGCCCGTCCTGCAGTTCCAGCTTCGGGTAGTCCGTCTGCTGTACCTCGACCTTGCCGGGCTCGATGTACGCAACGCCTCTGTTGCCTGCCATCTGGGAGCTCCTCGCGTAGTGGGATCCTGTTCGTCCGGACGGGTCCGCCACGGTGCCGGCGACGTCCTCCTCCCCTTCCGGCGGCGAGCCCATCGGGGAGTGTGCCCGCGACCACATCCGTTCGGGGGCGGTTGCCGCGCGCCGTCGGAGGTCACGTGCGGCGACCGGAACGCACGACCACCGGCGCGGCCGAACCCATTGCTCTGAGACTCAGCTCACTCCTACCGTGTCGCTCGCCCGGAGCGCACCCCGCGCCCCGCCGCTGCTGGAGGGCACCGTGAGCGCTGCACTTCGTGAACGCATCAAGCCGCGCACGCTGGCCGGGGAACTCCTCGCCGAGTTCGCCGGGACGATGATCCTGCTGCTCTTCGGCCTCGGCGTGGTGGCCCAGGTCGTCGCCGGCCAACTCGGTGACCACGACAGCATCGCCTGGGCGTGGGGTCTGGGCGTCGTCCTCGGCGTCTACACCGCCGGGCGGATCAGCGGGGCGCACCTGAACCCCGCCGTCACCCTGTCACTGGCAGCGTTCCGCGGTTTCCCCTGGGCCAGGGTGGTGCCCTTCATGCTGGCCCAGACGGCTGGTGCCTTCGTGGCCGCGCTGCTCGTGCGGTGGAACTACACCGAGGCGCTCGGCGCGTTCGACCCCGGGCACACGATCAAGTCCCAGGGCGTCTTCTCCACCCTGCCCGGCAACGGCACCCTCGACGTCAGCACCTGGGGTGGCTTCCGCGACCAGATCATCGGCACCGCGATCCTGCTGTTCCTGATCCTGGCCGTCACCGACCTGCGCAGCAGCTCACCGGGGGCGAACCTGGCGCCGTGGATCATCGGGCTGATCGTGGTGGCCATCGGGATGGCCTGGGGCACCAACGCCGGGTACGCGATCAACCCGGCCCGTGACTTCGGCCCGCGCCTGGCGTCCTTCCTGACCGGCTACGGCACGGCGTGGCGGGATCAGAACGGGGACCTCTACTTCTGGGTGCCGATCATCGGCCCGTTCATCGGCGGTCTCATCGGTGCCGCCCTGTACGACCTGCTCGTCGGCCGCAGCCTGCCGCTCGCCGAGGACGACCAGGAGGTCGGCCGGACCCCGGAGGAGCCCGACGAGCACCGGCGGCACGAGGCGCCGGCTCCCCGGGAGGCCCAGGCCTCCGAACGGCGCACCGAGACCCGCGGCTGACCTCCCTCCGAAGACCCAGGAGCTCCCATGAAGAAGCTGATCAACGATCCGGCGGACGTCGTCGCCGATGCCCTGCGGGGCATGGCGGCCGCCCACCCCGAGCTGCGGATCGACCACGAGAACCGGGTCGTGTTCCGCGGGGACGCACCGCGGCAGGGCAAGGTCGGCCTGGTCTCCGGCGGCGGTTCCGGGCACGAGCCCATGCACGGCGGGTTCGTCGGCCCGGGGATGCTGGACGCCGCCTGCGCCGGGGAGGTGTTCACCTCCCCGGTCCCCGACCAGATGGTCGCCGCCACCCAGGGCGTCGACGGCGGCGCCGGGGTCCTGCACGTCGTGAAGAACTACACCGGTGACGTGATGAACTTCGAGATGGCCGCCGAGCTGGTGGCCGCGGAGTCCGGCACCGAGGTGGTCGCCGTCGTCACCGACGACGACGTCGCCGTGCAGGACAGCCTGTACACCGCCGGCCGCCGCGGCGTCGGCGTCACCGTGCTGCTGGAGAAGCTCGCCGGCGCGGCCGCCGAGGAGGGGCGGCCGCTGGCCGAGGTCGCCGACGTCGCCCGCACGGTCAACGCCCAGGGCCGGAGCATGGGCATGGCGCTGACCTCCTGCACGGTGCCGGCGGCGGGCAAGCCGACCTTCGACCTGCCCGAGGACGAGATGGAGATCGGCGTGGGCATCCACGGCGAGCCCGGCCGGCGCCGGGTCAAGCTCGCGCCGGCCCGGGAGATCGCCGAGATGCTGGTCGAGCCGGTGCTCAGCGACCTGGAGTTCTCCGGCGGGGACGGGGTCATCGCCTTCGTCAACGGCCTCGGGGGCACGCCGCTCATCGAGCTCTACCTGATGTACGCGGAGGTGGCGCGGGTGCTGGAGAAGTCCGGGGTGACCGTCGCGCGGTCGCTGGTCGGGTCCTACATGACCAGCCTGGACATGGCCGGCTGCTCGGTGACGCTGCTCAAGGTGGACGACGACCTGGTCAGGCTGTGGGACGCCCCGGTGCGCACCCCCGGCCTGCGGTGGGGGGTCTGAGGGTGGCGGACTCCCTCGACGTCTCGGCGTTGGAGGCCTGGGTCCGCGAGTTCGCCCGCTCCATCGCCGAGCACAAGGACGAGCTCACCGCCCTGGACTCGGCGATCGGCGACGCGGACCACGGCGCCAACATGGACCGGGGGATGTCCGCGGCGGTGGCGGCGCTGGAGGCGTCGCCCCCCGCGGACCCCGGCGCGCTGCTCAAGCAGGTCGGGATGACCCTGGTGAGCAAGGTGGGCGGGGCGAGCGGACCGCTGTACGGCACCTTCTTCTTGCGGATGGCCGGCACGCTCGGTCCCGACCCGGCGGACGACGAGGCGTTCGCCCGGGCGCTGCGGGCCGGGCTCGACGGCGTCATCGCCCGGGGGAAGGCCGAACCCGGGGACAAGACGATGCTGGACGCCCTGGCACCGGCCTGCGACGCGCTGGACGCCGCGCTCGCCGCGGGCGAGCCGTTCGGCGCGGCGCTGAGGGCGGCCGCGGCGGCCGCCGGCGCGGGCCGGGACGCCACCGTGCCCCTGGTCGCCCGCAAGGGCCGGGCGAGCTACCTGGGTGAGCGCAGCGCCGGCCACCAGGACCCGGGGGCGACCTCGACCGCACTGCTGCTGGACGCCGCGGTGACCGCGCTGTCCGGCAGCGCGGGCTGACGCCGGTGGCCCGGGTCGGCCTGGTCGTCGTCTCGCACAGCCGGCCGTTGGCCGAGGCCGCGGTCGCGCTGGCCCGGCAGATGCTGCCGAGCGCCGAGGTGGCCGTCGAGGTGGCCGCCGGCACCGACGACGGCGGGCTGGGCACCGACGCGGTCGCCGTCTCCGCGGCCATCACCGCGGCCGACTCCGGCGACGGCGTGGTCGTGCTGATGGACCTCGGCAGCGCGGTGATGTCGGCCGAGACGGCGCTGGAGCTGCTGGACGACGACGTCCGGGACCGGGTGGTGCTGAGCTCCGCGCCGCTGGTGGAGGGCCTGGTCGGTGCGGTGGTGGTCGCCGCCGGGGGCGCGGACCGCGACCGGGTGGCCGCCGAGGCCCTCCGCGGCCTGGCCCCCAAGCAGGCCCACCTCGATCAGTAGTTCGGCCCTCCTGCAGGGTCCCACCGCGAGCGTGCGAGTGGTGGGGGGCAGCAGGGTCCCTCAGCAGGCGGGGAGCAGCAGGGTGGCGTAGAGGGTGAGGCCGGGGCCGAAGGCCATCGCGACCACCGGGCCGTCGACGTCCCCCAGCTCCTCGAGCACGAGCAGCACCGTCGCCGAGGAGCAGTTGCCGTGCTCGGTCAGCACCCGGCGGGAGGCGCCCAGCTGCTCCTCGGTGAGGCCGAGGGTGTCCCGGACGACGTCCAGGATCCGCGGACCACCGGGGTGCACGGCCCAGCCCGCGACGTCCTCGACCCGCAGACCCGCCTCACCCAGCAGCTCCTCGACCACCCCGCCGACGTGCCGGCCGAGCACGTCGGGGACCCGGGGTGAGAGCCCCATCCGGAACCCGAGGTCGGTGACGTCCCAGGTCATGTGGTCGGCGGTGGAGTGGTCGGTGCGGGCGACCATGCCGGCGACCCGGCGTCCGCGGCCGGCACCGGGCTCCAGGACGACGGCGGCCGCGGCGTCGCTGAACAGCGCGTGGGTGACCACCTGCTCCAGGTCGGCGACGGCCGGCTGCACGTGCAGGCTGGTCAGCTCCAGGCAGAGGAGCACCGCGGGCCGGGACCGGGCCGTCACGAAGTCGCTGACCGCCGCGATGCCGGGCAGCGCGGCGTAGCAGCCCATGTGCCCGATCAGCAGCCGCTGGAGGCCCAGCGGCATGCCCAGGTCGCCGGCCAGCCGGATGTCCAGCCCCGGGGTGGCGTAGCCGGTGCAGGTGGCGACGGCGAACAGCCCGACGTCGCCCGGTGCGAGCCCGGCCGCGTCCAGCGCGCCGGCGACCGCCTGCTTGCCGAGCGGCAGTGCCTCGGTGACGTACCGCTCCATCCGGGCGCCGGTGCCCCAGCTGGAGACGTCCTCCTCGACCGGGTTGACCACGGCGTGCCGGCGCTGCGCCCCGGCGGCGCGGAAGACCCGTTCGGCCGCGCGGAGCCCGGCGTACTGGGCGGCGAAGTACCCGTCCCAGACCTCGCCCTGCTCGTAGCTGGCCGGGAGGGCGGAGCCCGTCCCGGTCACGACCGCGGGGGTCACCAGGCGGTTCCCGCCGCGGGGACCCGGCGCGTGACGACCTCGATCATGCTCCGACCGTACGTGGGCACCCTGGGCCGCGCCGCTCGGCCGTGCACCACCCATCTCATGCCCGCAGCGTCCCGGAGCCGGCGAACAGCACGGTGGTGAGCCGGATCTCACGCATCCGCACCCCCGGCCGCCGACCGCGCCGCCAGGAGACGAGGTCGCGCACCGACGGCCGCAGTCCGACCAACCGCAGGGGGATGCCCGCCTCGTGGGCGGCAGCGACCAGCCGGCGTCGGTCGACGAACAGCGCGGGGTCGTGGATGCCCGGAGGCGGGCCACCGGGCAGCCGCTCGGCGACCCGGACGGCGAGCAGGGCGGCCAGCCGGGTGCGGGCGATCGCGTCCACGACCAGCGTCCCGCCGGGCCTGAGCAGCCGCGCGCACTCGGTGATCACCCGGACGTCGTCCTCGACGTGCTCGAGCACCTCCCCGGCGACGACGACGTCGGCGCACCCGGCGGCCAGCGGGACGGCGAGTACCGACCCCCGCACCGGGAGGACGCCGTGCTCGCGGGCCACCTGCAGCCCCGACAGCCCCAGGTCGACCCCGACGTGCCGGTAGCCCAGCCGCGCGGCGTGCGGCGCCATCAGCCCGCCACCGCAGGCCAGGTCGACCAGCAGCGCACCGGGGCGGGCCGCCGGTGGCACCCGCTCGGCGCGGGAGGCGGCCAGCCAGTGCAGCATCGCGAACCCCCCGGCCGGCTCCCACCACTGGTCGGCCAGGCCGTCGTACTGGGCGGGGTCGTTGCGCAGCACGCGGGCGAGGTTAGTGCTTCAGCGGGTCGTGACCCCAGTTCATCAGCGAGTACCGCCACCTCGAGGTCTCGACGTCCTCGTGCTGCGGTTCCTGCGCGAGGTGCCGCTGCACGTAGCCGTGCACCTTCCGCATGTGCGCCAGGTCGTCCTCGGTGAGGTCGGCCTTCCTGGTGTGCAGCAGTTCGACGATGCGCCGGCCGGACTCGTGCCCCGTCGACTCACCGGACCCGCCGCTCTTCTGCCCGACGGCCTGCGACTCCTCGGTGCCCAGCCACTCCTCCAGCTCGCCGGCGGTCATGTTCACCGCCTCGCCGAACTCGCGGCGGATCGTGTCGGCGTCCGTGTCGGCCATGGGGTCCTCCCGGGTGTCGGTGCTCCTCCGCTGCGGTACCGCAGGGCCATGGCCAGGAAACGGACGGACGTGGAGCGGTCGGCCCGCGACCGCGGGGAGCGACCTCAGGAGGTGCTGGACCGCAACGTCGACGAGCTGCTGCAGGAGACCCGGGTGGCCACCGCCGGGGTCCAGTTCCTGTTCGCCTTCCTGCTCACGCTGCCGTTCACCCAGCGGTTCGGCGACCTGACCGACTTCCAGCGGGACCTCTACCCGCTGACCCTGCTCAGCACGACCTGCGCGGCCATCGTGCTGATCGCGCCGGTGTCCTTCCACCGCGTGCTGTTCCGCCAGCGCGAGAAGGAGGCCGTGGTCGCCTTCGCCGACCGCGCCCTGCTGGTCGGCCTGGTGCTGCTGCTCGTGGGGATCGCCAGCGCGGTGCTGCTCGTCCTCGATGTCGTCCTCGGCCGCGGCTGGGCGGTCGCCGCGTGCACGCTGGTCACGCTGCTCGGCCTCGTCCTCTGGTTCGCCCTGCCGGCGGCGCGCCGGGCCCGCTGAGCCGTTCTCCTAGGCTCGGCGTCCGTGACCACCACCGGGAGCCCCTCGTGTCCGTGACCGTCGTCGGGAGCCTCAACGAGGACGTCGTGGTGACCGTCGACCGGCTGCCCGGCCGGGGGGAGACGGTCATCGGCTCGTCGGTCGCCGTGCTGCCCGGGGGCAAGGGCGCCAACCAGGCGGCCGCGGCGGGCCGGCTCGGGACCGGTGTGCACATGGTCGGCCGGGTGGGCGACGACCCGGCCGCCGGCCGCCAGCTGGCCGCGCTCGCCGAGGCGCGGGTCAACGTCGGCCGGGTCCAGCGCACCACCGGCGTGCCGACCGGGACGGCGACGATCCCGGTGGAGGCCGTCGGCGGGGAGAACCTGATCGTGGTCGTGCCGGGCGCCAACGCCGAGCTCACCCCGGCCGACGTCGACGTCGAGTCGGTGCACCGCGCCGGGGTCCTGCTGCTGCAGCTGGAGACACCGCTGGACACCGTCCGGGCCGCCGCGGCGGCGACCCGGGGCGCCGTCGTCCTCAACCCCGCGCCCGCGCAGCCGCTGCCGGCCGAGCTCCTCGCGCAGGTCGACGTCCTGGTGCCCAACGAGCACGAGCTGCGCCGGCTGGCCGGGGCGGACGGTGACGCGTCGGATCCCGCGCTGGCGGGTCTCGCCCGGGGGCTGGCCGCGCGGTCGGTCGTGGTGACGCTGGGCGAGCGGGGCGCGCTCGTCGTCCCGGCCGACGGTCCGGTGCTGCTCCAGGCGCCCCCGCCGGTGGAGCCGGTGGACACCACCGGCGCCGGGGACTGCTTCTGCGGCGCGCTGAGCAGCGCCCTGGACCGCGGTGAGCCGCTGGCCGACGCGGTCCGCTACGCGGTGACCGCGGCGGCCCTGTCCACGACCGGCGCCGGCGCGCGCGGCGCCCTGCCCGACGACGACGAGGTGCGGGCGCTGCTCCGCCGCACCCCGGGACCCACCCCGGTCGACTGAGGGTTGGGCCCCTCCGGGCGCGGGCACGGGACCGGCATGACCGAGAGCACCCCGCACACCGATGAGCCCGCAGAGGGCGCCGTGACCCCCGGCGAGGAGGGGAGCGGCCGCACGCCGCACACCGAGGAGCCGGCCGAGGGCGCCGAGGAGAACGCCGCCGAGGGCGTCGACCCGGCGAACCGCGTCACCGGGGCCTGAGCTCAGTCCTCCGCAGGGCCCACCGGTTCGCTGGTCGGTCCTGCGGGCGGCGGGGTGGGTGCCGGTTGCTCCGGCCGCGGCCGCCGCGGCGGCGCGGTCGGCGGCCGCACGGACGTCTTCCCGGGCTCGATCGGCACGTCGTCCCCTACCGCACCGGCACGGGTGCCGGGTCCAGCTGCGCGTCCGGGACGCGGGCGCCCCAGCCGGCCCGCCGGCGCCGGGTCGAGACCACCCGGCAGACCAGGTAGATCGCGAAGCTGATCGTGGTCACGAACGGGCTGATCGGGATCGAGCCGCCCAGCGCCAGCAGGATCCCGCCGACCGCCGACACGACCGCGAACAGCGTGCTGAGCAGCGGCCCTAGCACCGGGGACGCCGTCACCCGGAAGGCGGCGGCCGCGGGCGTGACCAGCAGCGAGAGCACCAGCAGCGCGCCCACCACCTGGACGGCCAGCGACACCGCGAGGCCGAGCAGCAGCGTGAAGACGACCGACAGCACCCCGGCCGGCACTCCCCGGGCGGCGGCCACCTCCGGGTCGACGCTGATGAACATCAGCGGCCGCCAGATCAGCGCCAGGCCGGCCAGCACCACGATCGACACCCCGACCAGCCAGCCCAGCCGCACCGTGTCGACCGCGACGATCTGCCCGGTGAGCAGGCCGAACTTGTTCGCCGCCCGGCCGTCGTAGAGGGACAGGAAGAGCACGCCCAGGCCCAGCCCGAAGGGCATCAGCACGCCGATGACCGAGTTGCGGTCCCGGGCGCGGACGCCGAGCCCCCCGATGAGGGCGGCGGCGAGCACCGAGCCGAGCACGGAGCCCAGCGCGACGCTCCCACCGAGCAGCAACGCCGCGGCGGCGCCGGCGAAGGAGAGCTCGCTGATCCCGTGCACGGCGAACTGCATGTCGCGGACCTGGACGAACACCCCGACCAGGCCGCCCACCAGGCCGAGCAGCGCCGCCGCGATGAGCGAGTTGTGCACCAGCCCCAGCAGCGCGCCGTAGTCGGAGAAGTCGAACAGCCGGTCCATCAGCCGGCACCTCCGGCGGGCTGCGCCTCCGGGGTGAGCTCGTGGTGGGTGCAGCCACCGGGTTCGTCCGGCGTCCCGACGACCACCACGCGGCCGCGCACGTTGAGCACGTCCACCGGGGTGCGGTACAGCTCGCTGAGCGTCCGGGAGGTGAGCACCTCGGAGGGCGGGCCGATCCGGTGGCCGCCGGCGGCGATGTAGAGGACCCGGTCGACCAGGTCGAGGACCGGGTTGATCTCGTGGGTGACGAAGACGACGGCGGTGTCGTGCTCGTGGCGGCGGCGGTCGATCATGTCCGCGACCGCCCGCTGGTGCCGCAGGTCGAGCGAGAGCAGCGGCTCGTCGCAGAGCAGCAGCGAGGGGTCGGTGGCCAGCGCCTGGGCGATCCGCACCCGCTGCTGCTCCCCACCGGAGAGCAGGCCGAGCGGGGCATCGGCGTAGCCGGTCGCGCCGACCGCTGCCAGGGCGTCGGCGATCCGCCGGCGCTGCTCGGCGGTCCGCCGGCGCAGGCCCCAGCGGTGGCCGTCCATGCCCAGCGCGACGAGGTCCCGGGCGCGCAGCGGGGTGGCGGCGTCCATCGACTTCTGCTGCGGCACGTAGCCGACCCGGTCGCTGCCGCGGCCGGGCGCGCGGCCGCCGATCAGCAGCTCGCCGTCGAACAGCGGCTGCTGGCCGAGCACGGCCTTGAGCAGGGTGGACTTGCCCGCACCGTTGGGGCCCAGCACGGCCAGGAACTCCCCGGGCTGCAGCTCCAGGTCCAGCCCGCTCCACAGCACCCGGTCGCCGAAGCGGATGCCGGCGCCGCGGAGGCTGAGGGCGGAGGTCGTCACCGGAGGGAGGATCTCACGCGGAGAGGGCGGCGACGACCGCGTCGAGGTTCCCGCCCATCCAGGACAGGTAGTCCTCGCCGTCGGGCAGCGTCTCGGTCACCGGGACGACGGCGGTGCCGGCGGCCCGGGCGGCGTCGAGCACCTGCTCGGTCTCCGGCCCGCTGGTCTGGGAGTTGTAGACCAGCGCCTGGACCTGCCCGGTCGCGAAGAGCTCGAGGGTGTCCCGCAGGGTCGTGGGTGAGACGTCGCTGCCCTCCTCGATCGCCTCGGAGAACTCCGCCGGGGTGCGGTCGTGGGCGCCCAGGGCCTCGAGCAGGTACCCGGGCACCGGCTCGGTCACGACCACCCCGGCACCGTCGGTGGCGGCGCGCGCCTGCTCCTCCCGGGCCACCAGGCCGGCGATCCCGTCCTGCAGCGCGCTGGCGTTGGCCGTGTAGCCCTCGGCGCCGTCCGGGTCGACCTCGCCGAGCGCGTCGGCGATCCGGCCGGTGAGCTCGGACATGGCCGGCAGGTCGTACCAGACGTGCTCGTTGAACCCCTCGGCGTCGGGGTCCAGACCGGCCACCTCGACCGCGGTCAGCAGGGTGGGGTCGGCGTCGGTGGCCGACAGCAGGGTGGCCATGAAGTCGTCGTAGCCGCCGCCGTTGTCGATCACCAGGTCGGCCTCGGAGACGGCGAGCTGGGTGCGGACGCTGGCCTCGTAGGAGTGCGGGTCGGCGGACGGGTCGTCGATCACCGACGTCACCTGGACCCGGTCGCCGCCGACCGCCCGGGCCAGGTCGCCGTAGACGTTCGTGGAGGCGACGACGTGCACCCCGTCGTCGGCCGCGGCCTCCCCGGAGCCGCACCCGGCGACGGCCGCCAGCGCGACCGCGGACACCAGCAGCGCGAGGCTGCGCATCGGACCCCCCGGACTCATGGGAATGGGAATGATTGTCACTAGCGTAACCCGTCCCCCGGTGGGTGGGCGACACTCCCCCGCCGGGCCCACCCAGGGTCACCGGCGGCGGGTGCGCCACCCCGTCACCCACCCGATGGGGTGGTCACGGGGTCTCCGCCTCCCCACCGTCCGTCACGGAGGGCACGCTGACGGCATGCAGGAGAACCGCCGCGAGCACCCCATCGACGACGAGACCGCGCGCACCGAGCACGCCGACGCGCAGGCCCGGCAGGCACCCGTGGTGCGGATGCTGGCGAACCCGCGCCGGACCCGCCGGGCCTGACCGGACCCACCCGTCCCGGAGCCCCCCGGGCGGGGTCCCGCGGGACGTCACAGGGGCACCAGCAACACCCACCGTCCCGGCATCCACCCTGCGTAACGGCCTGGCGGCGCGGCCCGGCGTGCCGTGGACCGCTCCGTCACGGGGTGCTGCACCATCGGGCCCGTGACTGCCGCAGCCCTCCCCCTGCACACGACCGTGGACGGCTCCGTGCCGGCCCGTCGCTCCCGCGCGGAACGGCAGGAGATCGTCCTGGACACCGCCGAGCGCCTCTTCTCGGCACGCAGCTCGCGCAGCGTCGGCATGGACGAGCTGGTCCGCGAGACCGGCCTGGGCAAGATGACGGTGTACCGGCTCTTCAAGAGCAAGGACGACCTGGTCGGCGCCTACCTCGCCCGCAAGGCGGCCACCGTGCTCGGGTTCATCGACGCCGACCTGCAGCGCCTGCAGGGCGACCCGCGGGCAGCCCTGCTCTCCGTCGTGGACGCCGTGGAGAAGGACGTCACCCGCACCGGCTTCCGCGGCTGCCCGTTCACGAACGTGAGCAGCGAGTACGACGACCCGCAGCACCCGGCCCGCAGCGCGGCCGCCGACTACAAGTACGAGCTGCACATGCGGCTGCTGACGCTGGCCGGCCGGCTGGTGCCCGGCCACGGCGAGGACCTCGCCGCCCAGATCCACCTCATCGTCGACGGCATGTACCTCTCCGGTGGGCTCCTCGGGCCCGACGGCCCGGCCTCGCACGGCCGTGAGCTCGCCGAGAAGCTCATCGACACGGCGATCGCCTCCCGCTGACCCTGCGGGCGGGCGCTGACCGCCCCACCATGGTCCGGTGAGCGATCGTTCCCGCCCCGAGCTCGACGACGACACCGTCACCGCCCTCGGCAAGCTGTCGGAGTCCCTGGAGACCGTGGAGCAGGCCCGCGGCCTGCTGTACGGCTTCCACCAGCTGACCGGCAAGGCCGACCTGCTGCTGCAGGACGCCGTCGCCGGGTTCCGCGACGCCGGGCACACCGCGCTCGCCGACGACCTGGAGCGGGACCTCGTCGGCCGCAACGTCATCGCCGACCGGTGGACCTTCCAGGTCGTCGAGGACTTCGACGCGCACTACTGGACGACGTTCCGGGCCTTCGACGAGCGCGCCCGAAACGAGCTCGCGGACGGCGACCGGCACGTGCTCGAGGCCCGGATGAAGCAGCGCGAGCGCACCTCCGACCACCCGCGGCACGAGGCCGGACCGGCGCTCGAGGACTGAGCTCGCCGGTTCCCGCCGCAGGTCGCAGACTCGGCAGATGACATCTCCGGAGGACCCGCAGCGCGACCAGGAGGTCGCCCCGCTGGGTGGCGCCGTCTCCGAGCCCGACGGGGACGACAGCTCCGACAGCATGGCCGGCCCGGTGTACCCGCCGCCGGAGACCGAGCCCGACGCGCGGTAGGGCGGCCCTCGGCTCCGTCCCGGGTGACCGCGCCGTTTCCCGCGTCCCCTGGCGGGCATGGCCGGGAGGGACGACCCCGGTCCCAGGAGGAGCAGCGATGAGCGACCCCGGCGGCAGCGGCCGCATCCAGCAGGACGTGCCGACCGCCTCGGGCACGGGTGACAACAGCAGCACCGGGAGCGACAGCTTCGACGACGTCCCTCTCACCGCCGACGAGGCGATCGCCCGGGACGACGCCACCGACGACCAGCCGGCCCGCACCCCGACCAGGCCGCAGATCGCCGACGACCCGTCCTGACCACCCTGCCCGAGGAGGACCCATGACCGAACCCACCGACAGCGGCTACCACGACTCCCCCGCCACCGCCGACCCCGACGGGGACCTGGTCGACGGGACCCCCGGCCACGACCGCGCCGACGGCGGCGAGCAGGACACCGTGCTGCTCACCGACGACGAGGCCCAGCGCGACGACTCGGTGACCCGCCCGGGCAACGTCTGACCAGGCCCACGGGCTCCCACGGAGGGAGCACTAGGGTCCTGCCGGTGACCTGGCGGCGGGGTGTCTTCGCGCTGTTCGCCGTCGCGGCCGGAACCAACGTCCCGACCCCGCTGCTGCTGGTCTACCAGGAGCGGCTGGACCTCGGGCCGCAGGTGCTCACCGCCCTGTTCGGCAGCTACGCCGCCGGGCTGGTGCCTGCCCTGTTCGTCGCCGGGCCGCTGTCGGACCGGCTGGGCCGCCGTCGCGTCGCCCTCCCCGGGATCCTGCTGTCGGCGGTCGCGTCGCTGGCCTTCGCCGCGTCCGGCGACTCCCTCGCGCTGCTCTTCGGGGCCCGGTTCCTGCAGGGGGTGGTCAGCGGGGTCGTGTTCAGCGTGGCCAGCGCGTGGATCGGCGAGCTGTCGCTGGCGTCGGGAGACGGCGCCGGAGGGCGCCGGGCGGCGTTCGCCATGACCGCGGGCTTCGCGCTGGGGCCGCTGGCGAGCGGTCTGCTCGGCCAGTACGCCCCGGCGCCCACCGTCCTGCCCTACCTCGTGCACACGGTGCTCGCCGTCGCCGGCCTGCTGCTCGCCCTCGGGCTGCCCGAGACCGTCGACCTGCACCCGGCGCCGCCGCCCGGGCTCCCCGTCGCGTCGCCGGTGCCGCTGGTCCGGCCGGGTGACGGGCTGACCGTGCTCACCGTGCTCGCGCCGGTGGCCGTGTGCGTCTACGCCATGCCGACCGCCGTCATCTCGGCGGTGCCGCTGCTGGTCGACCTGCCCGCGGCCGGCGTCGCCGTCACCGGTGTGCTGGCCGGGGTCACCCTCGGCGCGGGCACCGTGGTCGCCGGCCTGCAGCGCCGGCTCGGTCCGTGGACCGCCGTCGTCGGGGTCGTGCTCGGCACGGCCGGGTTCGCCGCCGCCACCGCCTTCACCGCCACCGCGGCCCTGCCCTGGCTCGTCGCCGCCGCGCCCCTGCTCGGGGCCGGGAGCGGGCTGTGCCTCGCCGCCGGCCTGACGCTGACCGCCCAGCTCGCCGCACCGGTCCGGCTGGGCGCACTGACCTCGCTGTTCCTGGCATTCGCCTACGTCGGGTTCGCCGCCCCCTTCGTCATCGCCACGGCAGCCGAGGCGACGCGGCCGACGCTGCCGTTGACGGTGGCGGCGGTCCTCAGCGCGCTCCTGGCCCTCCGCCTGCTGCCCGCGGTCCGGCGCGGCCGGCTCTAACGACGCCGGACGCGCGACGGCGCCCCCTCCCGCACGGGGAGGAGGCGCCGCCAGTGGCGCTGCCGCGCGTCAGCCGGCGATGGCTGCCGCGAACTGGCCCTCGAAGGCGTCCTGGACGACCTTGGCACCACCGGGCACGTCGGCCGGCTGGAGGATGAAGCTCTCCAGGCTCGGGGACTTGCCCGGCTCGAAGCCGCGGATCGGCACGACGACGTCGTTGGTGTCGACGTTCTCCAGGCCGTTGAAGGCGTCGAGCACGCCCTGCCGGGTCAGGTCCCCGTTGTCGCAGGCGGAGTCCAGCACCTGCTTCATGAGCTCGCTCATCCCGACGCCGACCAGCACACCCAGACTGGGCGTGGCGTCCGGGTAGGCGGCCTGGTACTGCTTCAGCAGGTCCTCGTGCTGGTCGAAGGCCGACACCGGCGAGGCCACGTACAGGTCCTGCTTGATCTTGTTCGCGGCCGGGCCGGCGAGCAGGCCCGGCGCGAAGACCGGGTTGCTGCCCAGGATCGGGACGTCCAGGCCCTGCGCCTCCATCGCCACGGCCGCGGAGGCCAGCTGCGTCGGCGCCACGGTCAGCGCGACCATGTTGACCCCGGCCGCCTTGAACTGGGTGATCTGCGAGCTCATGTCCTGGTCGGTGGACTTGATCTGCGCCTCGACCACCTTCAGGCCCTTCTCCTTCGCCACGGCCTGGGTGCCGGCCAGGCCGTTCGCGCCGTACTCACCCTCGAAGTAGATGTGGCCGACGGTGTCGCCCTCCTTGAGCAGCCCCTTCTGGAACATGTAGTCGTAGCCGTTGGCGATCTCCACCGCGTAGGTCGCGCCGACGACACCCGTCCCGGGGATCTCGGTGAGGGTCTGCGCCCAGGCCGAGGGGAAGTTGACGATCTGGTCGGAGGTGTACTCCGGGGCCAGCGCGGTGTTGATCGGCGACCCGATGGTCTGCTGCATCGCCAGGATGCTGTCCTTCATGCCGCTGTAGAGCTGCACGCCCTGCTGCGGGACGTAGCCGGTGTCCTGGACGTCCAGCTTCACGTCATAGGTGTCGCAGACCTTGTTGTCCGACCAGAACATCGTGTTGGCGTTGGTGATGTCGTTGCCCAGGGCGGCGAACACACCGGTCAGGTCGGTCAGCACACCGAGGTTGATGGTGTTGCCCTCGACCCCGACGTCGGTGGTGACCTCGCTGGCGTCCCCGCTCGCCGCGGAGCCACCCCCCGAGTCCTGGGCCTTGTTGCTGCAGCCGGTGGCGGCCGTGACCAGCACGGCCGTCAGGACGACGGCGCTGCCGGAACGCTTGCCGAGCTTCATGAGGTGCTCCCTGCGGGTCGGTTGGACGGGACGTCGGTGGTCTCGGGGCTGGTCGAGGAGGTGCGGGTCGCCCGGCCCCCGCCGGGGTCTCGGCCCCGGCGGCGGAACCGTTGGCCGAGCCCGGCCAGGCCGGCGGGCTGGAAGAGGATGACCAGGACGATCGCCGCGCCGTAGAGGAAGCGCGCCGCCTCGCCCGCGGCCAGGCCGCCCTGGCCGCCGCTGCTCACGAACGGCACCACGTCGGCGTAGCGCTGGAAGACCAGGGGCAGCGCGGACACGAACAGCGCGCCGAGCGCCGCACCCCCGACCGACCCCAGCCCGCCGAGGACGATCATGGCCAGGTACTGGATGGACACCTCGAGGCCGAAGGACTCCGGCGCCACGCTGCCGATCGACAGCGCGTACATCACCCCGGACAACCCGGCGTACATCGAGCTGACCAGGAACACCCGGCCCTTGTAGCGCTGCACGTTGACGCCCATGACCGAGGCGGCGACCTCGCTGTCCCGCAGGGTCTGCAACGCCCGCCCGGGCCGGCTGCGCAGCAGGTTGCGGGCGAAGACGTAGGCGGCCAGGGCCAGCGCGAGGCCGAGGTACCAGAGCCGCTCGGCCTCCCGGAACTCGACGCCGGCGATGAACAGCAGCGGGTCCTTGTTCGCGAAGGTGAACCCGAACAGCGAGAAGTCCGGGGCGGCCCGGCCGTTGAACCCGCCGGTGACCGACGTCCAGGAGTTGAGGACGTGCTGGCCGATGAAGACCAGGCTCAGTGAGGCGACGCCCAGGTAGATCCCGCGCAGCCGGGCCGCGATCGGGCTGAACAGCAGCCCGGCCAGGCCGGCCAGCAGCACGCCCACCACCATGCCGACCAGCGGCGGCAACCCGAGGCCCTTGAGCTGGGCGACCCCGATCCCGCCGGAGTCACCCGACACGAACACGTAGCTGATCGCCCCGACGGCCAGGAAGAAGCCCTGGGCCAGGGACAGCTGCCCCGTGGTGCCGACCAGCAGGTTCAGCCCGATCGCCCCCACGATCGCGCCGAACACCGCGAAGCCGGTGCGCAGCCAGAACTCCTCGACGTAGAAGGGCACCAGCAGCAGGAGCACGACGAACGCGACCGCCAGCAGCGGCTTGAGCAGCGACCGGCGTGGTGCGGAGGCCGCACGGCCGGCCGCGGGAGCGCCCGCACGGGTCGCCCCGTGCGCGGCGGGAGCAGTCGTCTCAGACACGGGTCAGCTCCTTGGTGCCGAACAGGCCGGAGGGGCGGACGAGCAGGACGGCGATCATCACCACGTACGGGACGACGTCGCCGAAGCCGCGGCCCAGGAACAGCAGCTGGTCCTGGTAGCCGGCGGCGAAGGACTCGGCCAGCCCGATGAGCAGGCCGCCCACCAGCGCGCCGCCGGTGGAGTCCAGCCCGCCCAGGATCGCCGCCGGGAACGCCCGCAGCGCCACCGTGTAGGCGGCCGCGCTGACCCCCGGCGTGGGGGCACCCACGAGGAACAGCGCCGCGACCGCGGCGAGGGCACCGGCGACGATCCAGGCCAGCGCGGAGACCCGGCCCAGCCGGATGCCCATCAATGCCGCGGTCTCGCCGTCCTCGGCGGAGGCGCGCATCGCCACACCCCAGCTGGAGTACTTGAAGGCGGCGAAGAAGACGATGATCAGCACGCCGGCGACCCCGGTGGCGATCAGCCGGTTCTGGCTGATGCCGACCTCGCCGATCCGCACCGACTCGCTGCCCCACGGGTGCGGGACGTTGAGGATGTCCGAGCCGATCCGCCGGATGAGCTCGGTCAGCAGGATGATGTCGACGCCGATGGTGACGATGGCCAGGCTGATCACCGGCGCCCCGCGCAGCCGGTTGATCACCAGCCGCTCGATCAGGAACGCGGCCAGCGCGGTCAGCAGGATCCCGACCAGGACGGCCGGGTAGAACCCGATCGGCTCGGACAACCGGGCGATCGAGTAGGCGCCGAGCAGCAGCAGCGAGCCCTGGGTGAAGCTGACCACCTCGCTCGCCTTGAAGATGATGACGAAGCCCAGGGCGATGAGCGCGTACATCGCGCCCAGCGAGATGCCGTTGAGCAGCAGCGACAGGAACTGGGTCACGGGCGCGTCCCGGGGGTCTCGGTGGTCTCGGTGGTCTCGGTGGTCTCAGAGGAGGAGCCGTCGGCACCGGCGGCGTCCGACGGGCTGGAGTCGTCACCGGAGCCGAGGTAGGCGCGGATGACCTCCGGGTCGGCCTGCACCTCGGCGGGCGTGCCGTCGGCGATCCGCCGGCCGAAGTCCAGGACGGTGACCCGGTCGGCGAGGGACATGACCATCCCCATGTCGTGCTCGACCAGGACCACCGAGATGCCCAGTGCCGAGCGGATCTCCCGGATCGAGTGGGCCATCCGGGTGGTCTCCTCGGCGTTCATCCCGGCGACCGGCTCGTCCAGCAGCAGCAACCGGGGCTCGGTGCAGAGCGCCCGGGCCACCTCGACCCGCTTCTGGTCGCCGTAGGAGAGCACCCCGACCGGGGTGTGCAGCTTGTCCCCCAGCTCGAGGAACTCGGCGATCTCGGCAACCCGCTCGCCGTGCCGCTTCCCCTCCCGGGTGGCCCGGGGCAACCGGAGCCCGGCCGCGATGAACCCGGCCTTGGTGAGGTGGTGCCGGCCCAGCATCAGGTTCTCGGCCACCGACTGGGTGGCCGACAGCGCGATGTTCTGGAACGCCCGGGCCACGCCGATGCCGGCGATCTCGAACGGGCGCATCTGGTCCAGCCGGTGCTCGCCGAAGCGCACCTGCCCCTGGGCGGCCTGGTAGACCCCGGACAGGACGTTGAACATCGTCGACTTGCCGGCGCCGTTGGGGCCGATGATGGCGTGGATGGCGCCGGGGGCCACGGTGAAGGAGACCTCGGACAGCGCCTTGATCGCCCCGAAGCGGACGCTCACGGCGTCCACCTCGACCGCCGGGATGTCGCTGCGGGTCTCCCGACCGGCCTCGGCCGGGGCGCTCACGCCGTCCACCGGGACAACGTCTTGCGGGTCCCCGGGAGGGGCTCGGCCGCCGCCGGTTCGTCGCTGTCGTGCCCGAGGTAGAGCCGCTGCACCTCGTCGGTGCGGGCCAGCTCCGCGGCCGACCCGGACAGCGAGACCTCGCCGACGTCCAGCACGTAGGCCAGGTCGGCGACCCCCAGCGCCATGGTGGCGTTCTGCTCGACCAGCAGCACCGAGGTGCCCTGCCGGTTGATCTCGGCGATGACCTCGCCGATCTGGCCGATGATGCGCGGTGCCAGCCCCAGCGAGGGCTCGTCGAGCAGCAGCAGCTTCGGGCTGGCCATCAGCGCGCGGCCGATCGCCAGCATCTGCTGCTCGCCACCGGACAGCAGCAGCCCGCGCTGGCCGGCGCGTTCCTTGAGCACCGGGAACATCTCGTAGACCCGGTCACGGGCCCGGGCCTTGGCGGCCTTGTCGCGGTTGCCCATGCCGCCGGCGCGGAGGTTCTCCTCGACGGTGAGCCGGCCGAAGATGCGCCGCCCCTCGGGCACCTGCACCAGGCCCATGCGGACCGTCTGGGCGGCGTCACGCCCGCCCAGGGAGACGTCGCCGTAGCGGACCGAACCGGAGTCGATCCGGCCGCGGTGCAGCCGCAGCGTCCCGGACAGGGTGCGCAGCAGGGTGCTCTTGCCCGCACCGTTGCTGCCCAGGACCGCGACGACCTTGCCGTCGGGGATCTCCAGGGAGATCCCGCGCAGGGCCTGCACGGCACCGCCGTAGGTCACGTGCAGCGCGTCGACGCTCAGCACGGGCAGCTCCTCTCGGGACAGGGGGTCCGCCCAGGGGCACGGACGGTGCGGGCAGCACCCACCGGAGCCGCCGAGGCGTGGGCAGTCAACGTCATGAGGTGAGGCACGTCACGACCTGGGGGACGACTGAGACAGGACCGTGACCGCAGCACCCGTGGCCCGAGCACACGCAGGAGCCGGCTCGCACGGGGTGGAGCGGTGGCTGCCCCGGGCTGCGGAGCTGCGGGCATGTGGTCTCCTCATCGAGGCGGTCGTCGGACGGGCCTTGCAGAGGCTAAGGGCGGGCTGAGCGGGCCACCATGTGCTCACGTGGGGGGATTGTGAGCGCCATCATGTGGTCGGACGCCATAGCTCCGCTCCGGTCACTGCCCTCCGCCGCTGTTCCTGCGCATGTGAGGTCCGCCCACGACGCATGGTCCCGGTGTGTGCCTGCCGCCCATGGGCGCGCGGTCGCGGGAGTCCTAACCTGCCGCCATGGCCTCCTCCGAGCCCCTGACCGGACGACGCGCGATGGTGACCGGCGGTGCGTCGGGGATCGGGCGGGCCTGCGCGGTCCGGCTGGCCGCCGCCGGCGCGGCGGTCGTCGTCGTCGACCGTGACGCGGCCGCGGCGCAGGCGGTGGCCGACCAGGTGGGCGGCACCGCCGTCGCCCTCGACCTGACCGACCTCGACGCGATCGACCGCCTGGACCTCGACGTCGACGTGCTGGTCAACAACGCCGGCCTGCAGCACGTCGCACCGCTGCACGAGTTCCCGGTGGACCGGTTCAGCTTCATCCTGCGGCTGATGGTCGAGGCCCCGTTCCGGCTGGTCCGGGGCGCCCTGCCGGGGATGTACGAGCGCGGCTGGGGCCGGGTGGTCAACGTCAGCTCGGTGCACGGCCTGCGGGCATCGCCGTACAAGGTCGCCTACGTCACCGCCAAGCACGGCCTCGAGGGCCTGTCCAAGGTCATCGCGCTGGAGGGCGCGGAGCACGGGGTCACCTCCAACTGCGTCAACCCCGCCTACGTCCGGACGCCGCTGGTGGAGGGCCAGATCGCCGACCAGGCCCGCGCCCACGGGCTGACCGAGGACGAGGTCGTCGAGCAGGTGATGCTGGCGCCGGCCGCGCTGAAGCGGCTGATCGAACCCGAGGAGGTCGCCGACGCGGTCGCCTGGCTCTGCTCGCCCGCCGCGACCTCGGTGACCGGGAGCTCGCTGGTGATGGACGGCGGGTGGACCGCCCACTGACCGTCCGACCGGCGAGGATGCCGGTCGTGACGACGTCGGAGTCCCCACCGGCCCCCGCCCGCTCCGCCGCCCCTGCCCCCGGCGGCACGACCGAGTTCCTGGAGCTCCTCCTCGGCGACGCCGCGGCGATCGAGTACGAGCGCCCGCTCGTGCAGGCGCGCGCGGCGGGGGCGGACCCCGCGGAGATCGGTGAGCTCGAACGGGCCAAGGTCCTGGCCCTGCAGGTCCGGGAGGCGTTCCAGGCCCGCCGGCGCCGGGAGTCGGAGCTGTCGGCGCTGTTCGACACCGCCAGCGACCTCGCCCGGCTGCGGAGCGTCGACTCGGTGCTGACCGCGATCGTGCGGCGCGCCCGGCAGCTGCTGGGCACCGACACCGCCTACCTGACGCTGAACGACGACAGCCGCGGTGACACCTACATGCGGGTCACCGACGGCACGGTGTCGGCCTGGTTCCAGTCCCTGCGGCTGCCGATGGGCGCCGGCCTCGGTGGCCTGGTCGCCCAGACCGCCGCGCCGTACGCCACAGACAGCTACTTCACCGACACGCGCTTCCGGCACACCGAGGACATCAACGGCGGGGTCCGCGAGGAGGGCCTGGTCGCGATCCTCGGGGTACCGCTGCTCCGCGGGTCCCAGGTGATCGGCGTCCTGTACGCCGCCGACCGGACCGAGCGGACCTTCGAGCGCTCCGAGGTGGCACTGCTGGGGTCGCTGGCGGCGCACGCGGCCATCGCGCTGGACAACGCCCGGCTGCTGGAGGAGACCCGGGCGGCGCTCGAGGAGCTCTCCGCCACCAGCCGGGAGCTCCGGGCGCACAGCGCCTCCGTCGAGCGGGCCGCCGGCGCCCACGACCGCTTCATCGACCTGGTGCTGCGCGGCGGCGGCGTGGAGGACGTCGCGGTGGCGGTGACCGAGGTCCTCGGCGGCCGGCTGACGGTGCTGGACCAGGACGGCCGGGCGACGCCCAGCGGGGGCGACCCCGGCCCGCCGGACCCGGCGGGCGCGCTCAGCCTGGCCCGGACCACCGGCCGCACCGTCCGGGACGGCGACTGGTGGACCGCGGCCGTCACCGTCAACGACGAGCTCATCGGCGGGCTGGTGCTGGGTCGGGAGGAGGAGCTCTCGGACTCCGACCAGCGGATCCTCGAGCGCGCCGCGCTGGTCACCGCCCTGCTGCTGCTCATCCGCCGGTCGGCCGGCGAGGCCGAGCACCGGGTCCGCGGTGAGCTGCTGGGCGAGCTGCTGAGCGCGCCCACCCGGGACCCCGACGGGCTGCGCGAGCGTGCCCGGCGGCTCGGCGCGGACCTCGACCGGCCGCACGCCGTGGTGGTCGTCCGGATCGGCGGCGAGGCCGACGACGGGGTCGGCACCCGCGCCGCGGCGGCCGCCGGGCACCTGGCCGCCGTGCGGGGCGGGCTGGCCGGCGTGCACGAGGGCCGGCTGGTGCTGTGCCTGCCCGACGTCGCTCCCGGCGCGGCAGCGGAGGCGGTGCGGACGGAGCTGCGGTCCTCGGCAGGGGCGGTGACCGCCGGGGGCGCCGGCCCGGCGACCGGCCCGGAGGCGCTGGCCGCCGCGGCCGTCGAGGCCGCCCGGTGCCTGGCCACCCTGGTGGCCCTGGGACGCACCGGCCAGTCGGCCAGCGCCGAGGAGCTGGGCTTCTTCGGCCTGCTCGTCGGCGAGCGCCGGGACGTCGGCGCCTTCGTGCGGGCCACGCTGGCACCGGTGCTCGACTACGACGCCAAGCGCGGCACCGACCTGGTGGCCACGCTCCGCGCCTGGTTCGACGCTGGCGGCAGCCCGGCCCGCGCCGCCGAGGCGCTCCGGGTGCACGTCAACACGGTCACCCAGCGGCTGGACCGGGTCGCCCGGCTGCTGGGCCGGGACTGGTCCACCCCCGACCGGGCCCTGGAGGTGCAGCTCGCCCTCCGCCTGCACCGCCTCGCCGAGGGCGGCGCCGGGTGAGGCCCTAGCCTGGGATGGTGCGCCTCCTCGACCCCCCGGTCCTGACCGAGGAGGAGTGGACGGTCCGCGAGGCGGCCCACCGGCGCCGGGTCGACGCGTGGGTGCTGCCGCACCAGCAGCGCCGCCGCGCGGGCCGGACCCACCCGGTCTGGGACTTCCTCTTCACCTACTACTCGGAGACCCCGGGCCGGCTGCGCCGCTGGCACCCGGGGCTGGGCACGGTGCTGAGCGGCCCCGCCGCCGAGGCCCGGCTGAGCTGGCCCTTCCACGTCCGGGTCGCACACGGCGTCACCGTGGACGTCGACGCGTTCCTGGCCCGGCGCAGCACCGCGGTCGGCTGGGTGCACGGCCTGCTGTCGGCGACGGCCGCCCGGAGCGCGCAGTTCGGCTGCTTCGGCCTGCACGAGTGGGCGATGCTCTACCGGCCGGGTGCGGGCGAGGTGCGGCACGAGCAGCTGCCGCTGCGGCTCGGGCAGGCCGGGACCGACGCGGTGGTGGAGAGCCACCGGGTGCAGTGCAGCCACGTGGACGCCCACCGGTTCTTCACCCGCGCCGGCGTCCCGCGGAACACGCTCACCCCCACCCGGGAGACCCAGCAGCAGCTGGAGCAGCCGGGCTGCCTGCACGCCACGATGGACCTCTACAAGTGGGCCTACAAGCTCAGCCCGGCCGTCCCGGGGGAGCTGCTCGCCGACTGTTTCGAGCTCGCCGCCGACGTCCGGGAGCTGGACATGCGCGCCTCGCCCTACGACCTGAGCGCGCTGGGCTGGACGCCGGTCGCGATCGAGACGCCCGAGGGCAAGGCCGAGTACGTCGCCGCCCAGCGCGGCTTCGCCGCCCGCGGCGGCGTGCTGCGGGCGCGCCTGCTGGACGTCTGCCGGCAGCTGCTCGACGACCGGTCCCCGGGGGCCGCGGTCAGCTGAGGACCGGCCCCTGCCCCGTCCCAGGATCCCGGTGCCGGCCGCGACCTGCCCGCCGACGGGTGGCGTCGTACGGTCGGGGGGTGACCTCCACCCGCACCGACCGCTGGCTGCACCTGGACGGGACGACGAACACCCGGGACCTGGGCGGGCTGCCCACGGTGGACGGCGGCGAGACCGTGTTCGGCCGGGTGCTGCGCAGCGACAACCTGCAGACCCTCAGCGAGGACGACGTCCGGACCCTGGTCGAGGAGGTCGGGCTGACCGAGGTCATCGACCTGCGGACCACCGCGGAGATCCTCATGGAGGGCCGCAGCCCGCTGCGGGACGTCGACTCGGTGACCCACCGGCACTTCACCCTGCTGCCCGAGCGGGGCATGCGCACCGACGTCTTCGCCGCCGAGGAGGACGACGAGGAGATCCGCGCGCAGCTGCCCGCCGACTGGGTCGAGTCGCTGCTGCCCCGCCAGGTGGCCGCCGGGGACGAGGGCGAGCCGCCGGCGGTCCGCTCCTACCTGGGCTACCTGACCGACGGGACGGACAACGTGCTGGCCGCGCTGCGCACGCTGGCGGCCGGCGGCCCGGGTGCCGCGGTCGTGCACTGCGCAGCCGGCAAGGACCGCACCGGCGTGGTGTGCGCGCTGGCGCTCGCCGTGGCCGGCGTCGAGCCGGAGGCGATCATTGCCGACTACGCGCAGACCGCCGAGGTGATCGAGGCACTCGTCGCCAAGCTGCGGACCCACCCGACCTACGCCGAGGACATGACCCGGCGGGACGTCGCCAGCCACACCCCGCAGGCGGAGTCGATGCGCCGGGTGCTCGAGCTGCTGGACGAGCGCTGGGGCGGACCGATCGGCTGGCTCGAGCAGAACGGCTTCGGCGCCGACGAGCGGGCCGCCCTCCGCGCCCGCCTGCGCGGGTAGTCCCGGCGGGCCGCGGTCAGGGCCGGGCGGCCGCGCCGGCGCGGCTGCGGGCCTTGTCCCGGTACATCGCCGTGTCCGCCTGCCGGAGCAGGCTCTCGCCACGGTCCGCGCACCCGGGCGTCGTGTGCAGGGCGACGCCGATGCTGGCCCGGACCCGGACCGGTCGCCCCTCCAGCTCGAACGGCGCGTGGAAGCAGCCGGCCACCCGCGCAGCGAGCCGGTCGGCGTCCGCCCGGTCCACGACCTCGGGCAGCAGCACGGCGAACTCGTCGCCGCTGAGCCGGCTGACCGTGTCCGCCGGGCGGACGACGGCGCTCAACCGCCCGGCCACCCGGCGCAGCAGCTCGTCACCGGCGGCATGGCCGAGGGTGTCGTTGACCTCCTTGAACCGGTTCAGGTCGCAGTACAGGACGGCGAGGGGCGCCTGGGGACCGGCGAGGACGAGGTGGTCGGCCAGCCGCTGGGCGAACAGCGCGCGGTTGGCCAGACCGGTGAGCGGGTCGTGGGTCGCCTGGTGCTGCACCGCGTCGAGCAGCCGCGCCCGCTCCAGCGCCGTGGCCGCCTGGTCACCGACGGCCCGCAACCGCGCCAGCACGTCGCCGTCCAGCCGGGTCGGGACCTCGCCGTCCCCCCAGCTGGCCGTGGCGACGCCGAGCACGGCACCGTCGGCGATCAGCGGCACGGCGACGACGTGCGACACCTGGAGCACGTCGAGCAGCCGGCGGAGCGACGGGCTGCTGGACCCCGTGGTGAGGATGCGTGGTTCGTGGTCGGTGACCAGTCCGTCGACCTCGGGGGTGGACGCGGCCGCCAGCGGGGAGCCGAGGAAGAACTCGACGCGGGCCGCGTCCATCCCGACCAGAGCCCGACCGCGGAGCAGGCGGGCGCCGGGCTCCCAGGACAGGACCGACGCGCTGGTGCAGCCCACGACCTCAGGGAGCGCCTCGGCGACGACGGTCGCCACCTCCGCCCCGTCCACGGCGCCGGCCAGCCGGCGCGCCAGACCGAGCAGCGCGGCGGACCGGCTGGCCTCCCGCCGGGTCTCCTCGAGGGCCAGGAGCAGGTCCAGGGCTGCCGCGGCGTGACCGGCGTACGCGGCCAGCAGCCCGCGTTCTCCCCCGAGGCCCCGGTGGCCGGGGCCGTAGAGCGCGGCCAGCGATCCGTGCGAGCGGCGGGCTGAGGCGACCTCGACCACGATGGCGTGCGGCCCGAGGTCGCCGCCGTCCACCAGGCGCTCGGCCAGCCGTTGTGCCTCCGGGTCCGGCAGGCCGGCGCTCTGGACGAGCACCGGCCCTCCCGACGGGGAGCGCAGCGCCAGCAGGTACCCCGGTGCGAGGACCGCCTCGGCGGCGCGCGTGACGATGCGGCGCAGCACGGCGTCCAGGTCCTCGGTGCTGACCAGCTCGGTGGCCGCCGACTGCAGACCCTGCAGCTGGCCACGCAGCGCGGCGACCTCGAGGTCGGCGTCGGCCTGCCGGGTGCGGCGGCGGTGCCACGGCAACCGGCTGCGGGGGTCCCAGGTGAGGTGGTAGAGGCAGGCCGGGTGCCCATCGGACTCGCACTCCTCGTGCACGATCCGCGCCGCCGGGAGGCCGAAGACGGTCGGCACGACGGTGAGGAGCCCCTGCGCGTACTCGCAGTCCAGCCGGGAGTGGTCGTAGCCGGCGTGCAGCCGGTAGCTCATCGTCGCGGAGGTGGCCCCGGACTCGACGACCTCCATGGTCGAGGTGGTGGTGAACTTGGGGACCGCGCTCGGCAACCGCCGGAAGACCTGCTGCGGCGAGCCCATCGCGCGCAGCACCAGGACGACGGAGGACGGGAGTCCCGAGGTCAGCGCGGCGGACCCGACCTGGAACATGGTGGTCGGGTCACCGAGCACGTCCGTCGCCGCGGCGAAGAGCCGGACCCGGGTGTCGTAGCTGCTCCAGTGCGCGGGGTCGGTGAGCTCCTGGGCCGTCGCGAGGACCCCCGCGCGCTCCAGCACGGCGGCGACGGCCTCCTCACCCCCACGTCGGCGCACGTAGGCGAGCAGCGCGGTCATGGTGGCAGGAGAGGTCTCGCGGGCGCCGAAGGCCGGGGCGACGTCCCTGGGGACGTCGCCCGCGGTCGGGATGGCAGCGCTCATGCGGGAGCATCGGCGGCCGCGGGCGCCGCGGTGACAGCTGTTCCCCGCGAGGCCACCCTCCCGGGGGAGAACCGGCCCCGGACGCAGAGGACCCCGGCTCCCATGGGGAGTCCGGGGTCGTGTGCGTGCCTGCGCGCCGCCCTCGCCGTCGAGGGAGGAGTCCTTCGTCAGCGCAGGACGTTGGTGAACTGGCTGCTGTTCGCGATGGTCAGCAGCTCGTCGCGCATCGCGGGGCTGCTGGTACGGGCGACGGCGGCCGCGAGGGCGCGTCGCGTACGCGACGCCTGCCGACGCTGACGCCAGCTGGAGGTCACGCTGCTCATGTCACTGCCTTCTTCCGGTGGTCCCAGGTGGGTGTGTTACGCCTGTATCAAAGCAGGCCAGACGATGGATATTCCATCGGATCAGGGGGTGTGTCGCACAAGTCACCGACGGTTCATCTACCCGAAGGAGGTAGTTGCCGACGAACCGTCAGGCGATCGACACCCCTCGGACGCCTCCCGGACACGACGGAGGCCCCGCCGGTCTGATCGACCGACGGGGCCTCGGGTGCAGCGCATGCGTCCGCCGTCACCCGGCGGCGAGGACCTCGCGCACGGCCGTCCGGGCCGCCTGCGGATCGGCGGCCGCCAGTGCCACCTCGGCCGCACGCCGGCAGGTTGCCAGGTCCACGGTCGCGAGCCGGGCGCCGACGCCGGCCACCGAGGACGCCGCGCAGGACAACGAGGAGATGCCCATGCCGACCAGCACGCAGGCGAGCATCGGGTCCGCAGCCGCCTCGCCGCAGACGCCCACCGGCTTGCCGGCCCGCTGACCGGCCGCCGCGGTGGCCCGGACCAGCTCCAGCAGGGCCGGCTGCCAGGGGTCGGTGAGGTCGGCCAGGTCAGCTGACAACCGGTCGGCGGCCAGCGTGTACTGCGACAGGTCGTTGGTGCCGATGGACAGGAAGTCCAGGTGCTCGAGGAACCGGTCGGCCAGGACGGCGACCGACGGCACCTCCACCATCACGCCGGGCACCAGCCCCCGCTCGCGCACCTGCGCGGCGAAGTCCGCCGCCTCGGCGACGGTGGCCACCATCGGTGCCATCACCCACGGCTGCGCGCCGGTCGCCCGCGCGGCCTGGGCCACGGCGTCGAGCTGGTGCACCAGCAGCCCCGGGTCACGCCGGGCGGTGCGCAGCCCGCGGACGCCCAGGGCAGGGTTGGCCTCGTCCGGCGGGGTGGCGAAGGGCAGCGGCTTGTCCGACCCGGCGTCCAGCGTGCGCAGCACGACCTTCCCGTCCGGGAAGGCGGCGAAGACCGCGGCGTAGATCTGCGCCTGCTCCTCCACGGACGGCTCCTCGGTGCGACCGAAGAAGGCCAGCTCGGTGCGCAGCAGCCCGACGCCTTCGGCGTGCGCGGCAGCAGCCGCCTGCGCCCCGGGGCCGTCCTGCACGTTGGCCAGCACCTGCACGCGGTGGCCGTCCCGGGTGGCGCCCGGGCCGCGGTAGCCGGCCAGCGCGGCCGCCGCCTCGTCCGACGCGGCGACCCGGAGGGCGGCCTCCTGCGGGTCGGGGTCGACGGTGACCGTGCCCTGCTCGCCGTCGACCAGCACCAGCACCCCCTCGGGGACGTCGGAGAGCCCACCCACGCCGACCACGCAGGGCAGGCCGAGCTGGCGGGCGATGATCGCGGTGTGGCTGGTCGCGCCCCCCAGCCGGGTGGCCAGTGCGATGACCCGGGTCGGGTCCAGGCCGGCGGTGTCGGCCGGGGCGAGGTCGTCGGCGAGCAGCACCGAGGGCGTCTCGGGCGCCGGGACGCCGGGCTCCCCCTGGCCGGTCAGCTGGGCGACGATCCGGTCGCGCACGTCCCGCACGTCGGTCGCCCGCTCCGCCATGACCCCGCCCAGGCTGGTGAACAGCTCGACGAACTGCTCCGCCGCCCCGACGGTGGCGACCTCGGCCGAGGAACCCTCACCGATCCGCTGCTCGACGGTCGACAGCAGCCCCCGGTCCCGGGCCAGCTGCGCCGTGGTGTTGAGGACCTCGGCGCTGACGCCGGTCGCCGCAGCGGCACGGGCGGCCAGCCGCTCCGCCACGGCGTCGGCCGCTGCGCTGAACCGGTCCTTCTCGGCAGCGCGCCGCTCCTCCGGCACCGACAGGCCCGGGGTCGTCGGCAGCTCGACGGCACCGACCGGGCGGACGACGGGGCCGACCGCCACCCCGGGGACCACCGGCGTGCCGGACAGCACGGTCGTTCCGGGCAGGGCCTGTGCGGCGGGCCGCGTACCGGTCGGGGTGCTGGACATGGAGGGCCTCACTGTCTGCTCGGACCGGGCGTGGACCCCGTGGGTCGGAACGGGTCGCGCCGGTCGGTGGCGATGGGTGGAGGGGTCGCAGCTGCATCGGTGCGCTTCGGTGACCAGAGTCACGAATCCCTCTTGACTTGTCAACCGATCCCACGTAGAACAACACCATCACAACCCCGATCCCACATGATCGGGCATGGGCACCACAGGACGTCAGCACCACACCGGACCCCCAGCGCGACCGAGCCCAGGAGGTGACCGTGTACGCAGAGGAGCGCCAGCAGGCCATCGCCGGCCTGGTCACCCAGCGCGGCCGGGTCGCCGTCACCGCCGTCGCCGAGCACTTCGGGGTCACCACCGAGACCGTGCGGCGCGACCTCGCCCTGCTCGAGCGGGCCGGCATGCTCCGCCGGGTCCACGGTGGCGCGGTCCCCGCGGGCGTCTTCGCCGTCGTCGAGCCCGGCCTCGGCGAGCGGCGCAACACCCGGATCGAGGCCAAGCGGCGGATCGCCGCCGCAGCGCTCGCGCTGCTGCCGGCCAGCTCCGGCAGCCTCATCCTCGACGGCGGCAGCACCACCGCGGCACTCGTCGAGGTGCTCCCCGGGGACCGCCCCCTGGTCGCCGCGACCAACTCCGTCCCGATCGCCGCCCGGCTGGCCGGCTCCCCCGGCATCACGCTGCACGTCCTCGGCGGCCGGGTCCGCGGGATCACCCAGTCCGCCGTCGGTGAGTCCACCCTGGCGTCGCTGGCCGACCTGCGGGCCGACGTCGCCTTCCTGGGCACCAACGGGATCAGCGCCGGGCACGGCTTCTCCACCCCCGACGACGCCGAGGCCGCGGTCAAGCGGGCCATGGCCCGCGCCGGGCAGCGGGTGGTCGTGCTCGGCGACAGCAGCAAGCTCGGTCGCGAGCACCTGGTGCGCTTCGCGACCGTCGAGGACGTCGACGTCCTGGTGACCGACGACGAAGCCGACCCGGCCGTCGTCGCCGAACTCGAGTCTTCGGGGATCGAGGTGCTCATCGCATGACGACGGGACCCACCGCGGCCGGCGGGCGGGTGGTCACGCTGACCGCGAACCCCAGCCTGGACCGGACGCTGGACCTGCCCGGGCCGCTGGAGCGCGGCACCGTCGCCCGCCTGGGCGGCAGCGCCACCGAGCCCGGCGGCAAGGGCGTCAACGTCGCGCGGGCGATCGCCGCCGCCGGCGCCGAGGTGGTCTCGGTGCTCCCCGCAGCCGACGACGACCCCATCGTCAAGGCGCTGCACGCGCTCGGCCTGCGGTTGTCGACCGTGCCCGTGCAGACCCCGGTGCGCACCAACTACACGCTCACCGAGCCCGACGGCACCACCACGAAGCTCAACGAGCCCGGCGCCCGGCTGGATCCCGGCACCCTCACCGCGCTGGAGAGCGCCGTGCGTGCCCACGCGTCCGGGGCGCGGTGGGTGGTCCTGTCCGGCTCGCTGCCGCCGGGCGCGCCGCTGGACTGGTACGCCACGCTGGTCCGGTCGCTGCGCGGCACCGGCGCCCGGATCGCCGTGGACACCTCCGAGGCGCCGCTGCTGGCCCTGCTCGCTGCCGGGCCGGACGCGGCCCCGGACCTGCTCAAGCCCAACACCGAGGAGCTCGCCCAGCTGGCGGGCGTGGCCGAGGAGACGCTCGCCGCTGATCCCGGCGCCGTGCTGGCAGCGGTGGCCACCCTGCACGAGCGCGGCGTCGCCGAGGTGCTGCTGACCCTGGGTGGCGACGGTGCGCTGCTGTCCACCGCCGACGGCGGCCGGTGGTCGGCGCGCCCGCCCCGCACCACCGTGCGCAGCACCGTCGGCGCGGGCGACTCCAGCCTCGCCGGCTACGTGCTCGCCGACCTGGCCGGCCTCGACCCGGCCGGCCGGCTGCGGAACGCCGTGGCCTACGGCTCGGCCAGCGCCGCGCTGCCCGGGTCCGCCGTCCCCACCCCTGACCAGGCCGACCTGGCCGGCGTCGCCGTCGCCGCCGGCCCGAGCTCCACCCCTGCTCCCGCCGAGGCCGCCCCGGCCGCCGGTGCCGACGCCCGCTGAGAACCCGGGAGAACCGCATGCCCGCACTGATCACGACCGACCTGGTGGCGCTCGACGCCGACCTCGGTCCGGACAAGGACGCCGTCATCCGCCGGCTGGCCGGTCTGGTCGCCGGCGCCGGCCGGGCGACCGGGACGGAGGCGCTGCACGACGACGCCATGGCCCGCGAGGCCAAGGTGGCCACCGGCCTGCCCGGCGGGATCGCCATCCCGCACTGCCGGTCCGGAGCGGTCACCGAGGCATCGCTGGCCTTCGCCCGGCTCGACCCGAAGGTCGACTTCGGCGCGCCGGACGGCCCGGCGGACCTGGTGTTCCTGATCGCCGCACCCGAGCACGGCGACGCCGACCACCTGACCCTGCTGACCGCGCTGGCCCGGGCCCTGGTGCGCCCGGAGTTCGTCGGCTCGCTGCGCGCCGCAGGTTCCGCGGAGGAGGTCGTCGGCCTGGTCCAGGACGTCGTCTCACCGCAGCCGGTGGCTGCCACGACCGGCGCCACCGCGGCCGCCGTCCCGGCCGGGGACACCCCGGCCACCGCAGCGCCGTCCGAGCGCAGCATCGTCGCGGTGAGCGCGTGCCCGACCGGCATCGCGCACACCTACATGGCCGCCGACAAGCTCAGCGCCGCGGCCAAGGAGATGGGCGTCGAGCTGCACGTCGAGACCCAGGGCTCCTCGGGCTCGACGCCGCTCGACCCGTCGGTGATCAGCAAGGCCGCCGCGGTCATCTTCGCCGTGGACGTCGGGGTCAAGGACCGGGACCGGTTCGCCGGCAAGCCGGTGGTCCAGTCCGGCACCAAGCGGGCGATGAGCGAGCCCGAGGTGATGATCCGCGAGGCGCTCGCCGCCGCCGACGACCCGAACGCACGCCGGGTCGAGGGCGGCGCGGGTGGCGGGACCTCCGGAACCGCGGCGGGCGGTGGCGGCAAGCCCAGCACCGGGTCGGAGATCCGCCGCTGGCTGCTCACCGGCGTCAGCTACATGATCCCGTTCGTCGCCGCCGGTGGCCTGCTGATCGCGCTGGGCTTCCTGCTCGCCGGCTACCCGGTCGCGTTGACCGACCCCGACTCAGGCAACTCCTGGGCCAAGGACTGGGTGCTCAACAACTCCCTGTTCGACCTGCCCACGAGCACCGTCACCGACCTGAACGGCGGCCTGTCCGGCTACCTGGGCGCGGTGCTCTTCTTCATCGGCTCGCTGGCCTTCTCGCTGTTCATCCCGGCGATGGCCGGCTACATCGCCTACGCGATCGCCGACCGGCCGGGGCTCGCCCCGGGCTTCATCACCGGACTGGTGGCCGTGCAGGTCAACGCCGGGTTCCTCGGCGCGCTGGTCGGCGGCGTCATCGCCGGGTTCGCGGCGCTGTGGCTGAGCCGGCTGAAGGTCGGCCGGGTGGTGCGCGGGCTGATGCCGGTCGTGGTCATCCCGCTCATCGCGACGCTGATCGCCAGCGGCCTCATGGTGATGGTCCTCGGGCGGCCGCTCGCGGCGGCGATCACCGGCCTGACCGACTGGCTCAACGGCCTGTCCGGCAGCTCCGCGGTGCTGCTCGGCATCCTGCTCGGCCTGATGATGGCCTTCGACATGGGCGGCCCGGTCAACAAGGCTGCCTACGCCTTCGCCACCGCCGGCCTGGCCAGCTACATCTCCAACCCGACCGAGAACACCGGCCCGCTGGTGATCATGGCGACGGTGATGGGCGCCGGCATGGTCCCGCCGATCGCCCTGTCGGTGGCGACCTTCATCCGCCCGAAGCTGTTCACCCCGGCGGAGCAGGAGCAGGGCAAGGCCGCCTGGCTGCTCGGCCTGGCCTTCATCACCGAGGGTGCCATCCCGTTCGCCGCTGCCGACCCGCTGCGGGTCATCCCGCCGATCATGATCGGGTCGGCGACGACGGGGGCGATCGTGGCTGCCGCCGGCGTCCAGGCCTCAGCCCCGCATGGCGGGATCGTGGTGTTCTTCGCGATCAAGGGGGTCCTGACCTGGCTGCTGGCGATCGCCATCGGCACCGTCGTCGGCGCGGTCGCGGTGGTCGTGGCCAAGAGCATCGGGCACCCGAAGGTCGACGACGTCCCCGAGGACGCCGTCGACCTGGGCCACGCCCACAGCCCGGCGGCGGTCCCCCCGCGACCAGCATCCGTCTGACCGGCAGACTGACCCCAGCACTCGACAGAAAGCAGGCACCGATGCCCTCGAAGACCGTGACCGTCGGCTCCGCCGTCGGCCTGCACGCCCGTCCCGCAGCGCTCATCGCCGAGGCGGTGTCGAAGTCGGGGGTGCCGGTCACGCTGGCCACGCCCGGCGGCAACGCCATCGACGCCGGCTCACCCCTGATGATCATGACCCTCGGCGCCAAGCAGGGCACCGAGGTGGTCGTCAGCAGCGACGACGCAGCAGTGCTGGACCGCATCGCCGACATGGTCGCCACGGACCTCGACGCGGAGTAGCGCGAGGACGCCCCGACGGCGCCCGTTCCCCTCGGGGGCGGGCGCCGTCGTCGTGGAGCGGCCGCGACGCAAGACGGCGTCCGCCCCCTGCGGAAGGGGCGGACGCCGTCGTCCGGTGGCCACCGTCGAGCGCCTCGGTGACCTGCTGCGTCCCTACCCGGTCGTGCACCACCGACACATCGCCGCACGTCGACGGCGACCGGGCGGCTCGGGGTGCCGACCCCGGGGGACGCTGACCCCCGACCTCACCCCGGGGCGCGCAGCGCGGCGGCGAGGCTGCCGCGCACCGGGCGGCCGGGGAACAGCAGCATCTGCACCAGGTGGTAGGCGTCCGGCTTGCCGGCCCACGTCCCGGTGCCGACGGCCCCCTCCGGGGTCAGCTCGTGGTGCCAGCTCCCCACGGCCGGGTCCAGGAAGAGCCGCTCGCCCAGCTCCTCCCACCGGCGCTGCTGGGTGGCCGCCCGGGGGTCGCCCGTCCGCGCATAGCGGACCGCCGCGGCTGCCACCGCCTCGCACAGCACCCAGTGCATCCGGGCCCCCACGACGGGCCGGTCCGACCAGTCCAGCGTGTAGGGGAACCCCTCGTGCCCGTCGCCCGCCCAGCCCCGCTCGGCAGCGGCGAGGAACAGCCGGTCGGCGTCCGCGGTCAACCAGCCCGGGGCGTGCTCGCCGAGCGCCGCGGCCAGGTGCAGGCACAGCCGGGACCACTCGAACTGGTGCCCGATCGTGACGCCGAACGGGCGGAACGGGTCGGCGGGGCGCTCCCGGTTGTAGTCGGGCAGCGGTTCCCACCGCGCGGTGAAGTGCTCGGGCAGCCGCCAGTCCCGCTCCCGGGTCCACCGGTGCACGACCCGCTCGGTGGCCCGCAGCGCGTGGGTGCGCAGCCGGGCCGCGGTGCCCGGGTCGGTGGGGGCGAACGCGTCGGCCGCGGCCAGCGCCGCCTCGACGCCGTGCATGTTGGCGTTGGCGCCCCGGTAGTCCTCGCCGGTGGCCCAGGTGCGGTCGAAGGACTCCGCGGCCAGGCCCTCCTCGTCGTCCCAGAACCGCTGCTCCCAGACGCCGACGGCCTCCTCGAGCAGAGGGCGGCCGCCCTCGGCGCCCGCCGCCGTCGCGGTGGCGCCGGCCAGCACGACGAAGGCGTGCACGTAGGCGGCCTTGGTGTCGTCGTCGGTCGCCGAGCGCCACCCGCCGTGCTCGTGGTCGTGCAGCGGGCCCGTGCGGAGCGCGGCCACCCCGTGCGCGGCGAGCTCGGCCGCACCGGGGTGGTCGAGCAGGGCGGCCAGGCCGAAGACGTGGGTCATGCGGGCGCTGATCCAGGTCTCGACCGGCCGGTCGGCGAGCACCGCGCCGTCCGCCCCCTGGTACCCGAAACCGCCGGGCACCCGGGAGCGGGCGGCGAAGGCGAGCACGCGGTCGAGGTCGGTCACCCGGCGACGGTAGCGCCGTCGGGGCGGCTCAGAAGGCGAGCGCCGTGCCGGGGTCGTGCAGCAGCGCACCGACGTCGGCGAGGAAGCGCGAGCCGAGCTCCCCGTCGATGATCCGGTGGTCGAAGGAGAGCGCCAGCTGGGTCACCTGCCGGACCCGGATCCGCCCCTTGTGCACCCACGGCATCGCGCGGACCGCACCGAACGCCAGGATCGCTGACTCGCCGGGGTTGAGGATCGGCGTCCCGGTGTCCACGCCGAAGACCCCGACGTTGGTGATCGTGATCGTCCCCCCGGACATGTCGGCCGGCGGCGTCCTCCCCGCCCGCGCGGTGGCGGTCAGCTCGGCCAGCGCACCGGCCAGCTCGACCAGGGACAGCCGGCCGGCGTCCTTGACGTTGGGCACCACCAGACCGCGCGGGGTGGCCGCCGCGATGCCCAGGTTCACCGCCCCGTGGACGACGATCTCCTGCGCCGCCTCGTCCCAGGAGCTGTTCACCATCGGGTGCCGCTGCGCGGCGAGCAGCAGCGCCTTGGCGACGAAGAGCAGCGGGCTGACCTTGACCCCGGCGAACTCCGGCCGGGCGGCGAGCCGCTCGCGGAGCTTCATCACCCGGGTCACGTCGACGGTGAGGAACTCGGTGACGTGCGGTGCGGTGAAGGCACTGGCGACCATCGCCGCGGCGGTGTGCTTGCGCACCCCCTTGATCGGGATCCGCTGGTCCCCCACCGCACTCTCTCGCGCGAAACCACCTGCGGTTTCGCGCGCGAAAGTACGGTCGTCGGCGACGGGAGCGGTCCCGGCGAGGGCGGCGTCGACGTCGGCGCGGGTGATGACCCCGCCCGGGCCGCTGCCGGACAGCGTGGAGAGGTCGACCCCGGCGTCCTTGGCGTACTTGCGCACCGGCGGCTTGGCCAGCGGCCGCAGCGCGCCCCGGCCGGACACCGGCGAGGTCGTCGGCGCGGGCAGCGTGTCCGCGGTGGTCACGTGCGCCTCGGCGGCGCGGCCGGTCTCCAGACCGCCGTGCCGCACCG
This sequence comes from Geodermatophilaceae bacterium URHA0031, assembly GCA_000620205.1. Classification (GTDB taxonomy): domain Bacteria; phylum Actinomycetota; class Actinomycetes; order Mycobacteriales; family Geodermatophilaceae; genus Modestobacter. The sequence goes on from JHVP01000010.1 coordinate 166,450, forward strand.
GCTTGACGGTCGCGTCCGGCGCGGTCGCCAGCAGCGGCGGGCGCTCGCTCCCCGAGCCGTAGTCGGCCTCCGGCAGCACCTGCGGTGCCGTCGCCCGGGCCGCTGCACCGGCGCCGCTCCGGCGGGGACGGCGGGTCGCCTCGGTGCTCTTGGGCCCGTAGCCGACCAGGACGGCGGTGCGGCCGTTGGCGTTGGTCTCGCCGATGAGCCCGGAACCGGCCGGCTCGGCCGCGGCCGGAGCGCCCTCGCCACCGAGGTCGATGGTGATGATCGGGGCGCCGACGTCGACCGTCGTCCCGGGCTCGTAGAGCAGCTCGGTCACCGTCCCGGCGAACGGGCTGGGCAGCTCCACGGCGGCCTTCGCCGTCTCCACCTCGCAGAGCGGCTGGTTGACGGTGACGGTGTCACCGACGGCGACCAGCCACGACAGGATCTCCCCCTCGGTGAGCCCCTCACCGACGTCGGGCAGCTTGAACTGGCGCAGGTCCGGCATCAGAACCCCAGCGATCGGTCGACGGCGTCGAGCACGCGGTCGAGGTCGGGGAGGTACTCCTCCTCCAGCTTGGACGGCGGGTAGGGCGTGTCGTAGCCGCCCACCCGCAGCACCGGCGCCTCGAGGGAGTGGAAGCACTCCTCGGTGACCCGGGCAGCGATCTCCGACCCCAGCCCCAGGGTCACCGGTGCCTCGTGCACGACGACGCACCGGCCGGTCCGGCGGACCGAGTCGTAGACGGGGGCCAGGTCCAGCGGGGAGACGGTGCGCAGGTCGATCACCTCGAGCGACCGGCCCTCCTCGGCGGCGGCCTGGGCGGCCTGCAGCGCCGTCTTCACCATCGGCCCGTAGGCGAGGACGGTCACGTCGTCGCCACCGCGGACCACGCGGGAGGCGAACAGCGGGTCGGGGGTGCCGTCGACGTCGACCTGCCCCTTCTCCCAGTACCGCCGCTTCGGCTCGAGGAAGACGATCGGGTCGGGGTGCGCGATCGCCTGCTGGATGCCCCAGTACGCGTCGGACGGGGTGCTGACGGCGACCACCTTGAGGCCCGCGGTGTGCGCGAAGTACGCCTCCGGGCTCTCGCTGTGGTGCTCGACCGCACCGATGCCGCCGCCGAACGGGATGCGGATGACGATCGGCATCGGCAGCCTGCCCTTGGAGCGGGCGTGGATCTTGGCGACCTGGGTGACGATCTGGTTGTAGGCGGGGAAGACGAACCCGTCGAACTGGATCTCGCAGACCGGCCGGTAGCCGCGCATGGCCAGCCCCACGGCGGTGCCGAGGATGCCGGCCTCGGCCAGCGGGGTGTCCACCACGCGGTCGTCGCCGAAGTCCTTCTGCAGGCCGTCGGTGATCCGGAAGACCCCGCCGAGCTTCCCGATGTCCTCGCCCATGAGCAGGACCTTGGCGTCGTCCTCCATCGCCCGGCGGAGGCCCAGGTTGAGGGCCTTGCCGATGGTCAGCGTCTCGGTGCTCATGACTCGACTCCGGTCTCGTTCCGCTCCTCGGTCGCTGGCGCTCCCTGCGATGCTCGCTCGACCGTCGCCTTCGTGATCACTGCTCCCCCTCGAAGCTGGCGTGGTAGGCCACGAACTCCTCGCGCTGGCGGACCAGCTCGGGGGTCTGCTCGGCGTAGACGTGGTCGAAGATCTCGGTGCCGGCCGGGTCGGCCATCTCCAGCGTGCCCCGGCGGATCCGGGCCGCCAGCTCGTCGCCCTCGGCCTCGATGCCGGCGAAGAACGCCGCGTCGGCGATGCCGGAGCGGGACAGGTGCGCCTTGAGCCGGGCGATCGGGTCGCGCAGCTTCCACTCCTCCAGCTCGCTGGCCAGCCGGTAGCGGGTCGGGTCGTCGGACGTGGTGTGCGCGCCCATCCGGTAGGTGAACGCCTCGATGAAGGTCGGCCCCTGGCCCTCCCGGGCCGCGGCGAGCGCCGCCCGGGTGACCGCGAGGACGGCGAGGACGTCGTTGCCGTCCACCCGGACGCCGGGGAAGCCGAACCCGGCGGCGCGCTGGTACAGCGGCACCCGGGACTGCCGCTCGATCGGCACGCTGATCGCGTACTGGTTGTTCTGGCAGAAGAAGACCACCGGCGCGGAGAAGGTCGCCGCCCAGATCAGCGCCTCGTTGACCTCGCCCTGGCTGGTGGCGCCGTCGCCCAGGAAGGCCAGCGTCGCGCTCTCCGCGCTGTCCCGCTGGAGCCCCATCGCGTAGCCGGTGGCGTGCAGGGTCTGCGCGCCGATGACCACGGTGTAGAGGTTGAAGCCGGTGGCGACCGGGTCCCAGCCGCCCTGGTCGACCCCGCGGAACAGGCTCATCACGTGCAGCGGGTCGACGCCCCGGGTCCAGGCGACGCCGTGCTCGCGGTAGGTGGGGAAGGCCATGTCGTCGGCGGCCAGCGCGCGGCCGGCGCCCACCTGCGCGGCCTCCTGGCCGAGCAGCGAGGCCCAGATGCCGAGCTCGCCCTGCCGCTGCAGCGCGGTGGCCTCGACGTCCCAGCGGCGCACCAGGGCGAGGTCCCGGTACAGCTGGCGCAGCTCCTCGTCGCTGACGTCCAGGGAGTAGTCGGGGTGCTCGACGCGCTCGCCCTCCGGGGTGAGCAGCTGCACCAGGTCGGGCTGACCGGGCAGGTGGGGGGCGTCGGCCCCGGGTACGGGGTCGACCACCTCGGTGGTCTGCGACAGCGTGCTCATGCCCATCTCCTGCCGTCTCGCGGGTGCCGGGGTCACCGACCGCCCGCCGTCGGACGTCTGCGCGGCACCGGGGTGTGGCACCACTCACACATCGTGGCACGCGGAACCGCGCCACGACCACACCACCACGGGACCGTTCTGCGCAACACCCTCACCCGTCAGTGCGCACGATGACCACTGCCTGGGCGTCCCCACGTGTCAGACTGAGCAACGTGCCCGCCGTCCCGGACCGTCTGGACGCCACCGACGCACGGCTGCTCCTGGCCCTCTCCGCGGACCCGCGGGCCACCGTGCTCTCCCTCGCCCAGACCCTGGGCCTGGCCCGCAACACCGTCCAGTCCCGGCTGGCCCGGCTGGAGTCCGGGGGCGTGCTGGACCCCTTCGAGCGCCGGGTGCGCCCCGAGGCGCTCGGCTACCGGCTGGGCGCCTACGTGACGGTGCAGGTCGTGCAGCGCAGCCTCGCCGACGTCGGCGACGCGCTGGCCGCCATCCCCGAGGTGCTCGAGGTCATCGGGCTGTCCGGGGTCGCCGACCTGCTGGTGCAGGTGGTCGCCGTCGACGCCGACGACCTGTGGCGGATCACCGAGCAGGTGCTGGCCATCCCGGGCGTGCAGCGCACCGACACCAACCTCGCGCTGCGGCGGTTCGTCGACCACCGGATGACCCCGCTGCTCGAGCGCGCCGCCGGCACCGCCCCTCCCGCGGAGGCCTGACCCCGCGGGAGCCGCGCCTCAGCGCGGCCGGCGGATCCGCACCGGCCCGCGGGCGGTGGCGACGTCGACGGCCTCACCCCGCTGGGTCACCTCCACCTCCCCGCTGGCGGCCAGCCGTCCCGCGGCGGCCCGGGCCGCGGGCATCAGCTCCCGCCAGCCGTCGGGGTCGACCGCACGGGCCGCCTCCGACGGGCAGATCGTCGTCCCGGCCCGGCGCTCGTCTAGCAGGGCGTCGATCGTCCGCTCGAGGGCCCGGTCGACGTCCTCCACCGGTCCAGGATGGACCGGCGGCGCCGATCGCGCGCCCGACCGGCGCGCAGCGTGCTGGGATGGCCCGGTGCCCACCCCGACCCCGCCGGCCCGCCTCGGGCTCGGTCTCGCCGCCGTCGGCCGGCCGGCCTACCTGACCCTCGGCCGGGACGTCGACCTGCCCGGGGACCGCTCCCCCGCCGCCCTGCAGGCCCGGACGCACGAGCTGCTGGACGCCGCGACCGCGCTGGGCATCGAGTACGTCGACACCGCCCGGTCCTACGGCCGGGCCGAGGAGTTCCTGGGCTCCTGGTTGCGCACCGCGGAGCCGGTGCCGTTCGTGGCCAGCAAGTGGGGCTACCGGTACGTCGGTGGATGGCGCCAGGACGTCGACGTGCACGAGGTCAAGGACCACGGGGAGGCCGCCTACGAGTCCCAGCTGGCCGAGAGCACCGCCCTGCTGGGGCCGTGGCTGCGGCTCTACCAGGTGCACTCGCTGACCGCCGACAGCCCGCTGTGGGAGGACCGGCCGCTGCAGCACCGGATGGCCCGGCTGCGCGCGGAGGGCATCGAGCTCGGCTTCTCGACGTCGGGACCGGCCCAGGCCGAGGCCGTCCGCCGGGGGCTGGCCCTCACCGTCGACGGCGCGCCGCTGTTCACCAGCGTGCAGTCGACCTGGAACCTGCTGGAGCCCTCCGCCGGGGCGGCGCTGGCCGAGGCCGCCGCGGCCGGGGCGCGGGTCGTGGTCAAGGAGGGCGTCGCCAACGGCCGGCTGACCGACCGCGGCACCCCGGCCGACAGCGCCCTCGCCGGGGCGGCCCGCGAGCGCGGGGTCGGCGTGGACGCCCTGGCCCTGGCCGGCGCGCTCGCCCAGCCCTGGTGCACCGTGGTGCTCTCCGGGGCGGTCACCGTCGCGCAGCTGGAGAGCAACGCCGCCGCGCGCGACCTGGTCGCCGGTGCGGGCCGGGAGTGGGCTGCGGAGGAGTGGGTGCGGCCGGAGGACCCGGCGGCGTACTGGTCGGCCCGCAGCCGGCTGGGCTGGGGCTGAGCGGTTTCACCCGCGGCGTGCGCCGGGTAGGACGCGATCATGGCGACGACCTCCCTGGGCACGGCCGGCCGCGGCATCAGCACGCTGGGCTGGGTGCTGCGCGGCGCGGCCGCCGGCGCTGCGGGCACGACGGCGCTGAACGCCGTCACCTACCTCGACATGGTCGGCCGCGGGCGCGGCACCAGCTCCACCCCGGAGCAGACCGTCGAGGCGCTCGCCGAGAAGGTGCACGTGCAGATCCCCGGGGACGAGGAGCAGCGGTCCAACCGGGTGCAGGGGCTGGGGCCGCTCACCGGGCTCGTCGCCGGGATCGGCGTCGGGGTGCTGACCGGGCTGGTGCGCGCGACCGGCCTCCGGACCCGGCCGCTGGTCGGGACGGCGGTGACCACCGTCGGTGTGCTGATCGCCGCGAACGGCCCGATGACCGTCCTGGGCATCACCGACCCGCGCACCTGGTCGACGACGGACTGGGTCACTGACATCGTCCCGCACCTGGCCTACGGCGCGGTCGTGAAGACGACGTTGGACGCCTTCTCCCGGTAGCGCGTGCCGGGGACGCGTCGTCCGCGCCGTTGGTCTCCACGTCAGCGCCAGCCGGCCTCGTCGACACCGCCGGGCACCGGGGCGTCGGGGTCGTACGGCGTCCGGGTGAAGACGAACGTCGCCAGCTCCAGGTGGTCCGGCGCGATCCGCAGCGTCTCCCCGGCGTAGTAGCCGTCCAGGCCCACGAAGGTGCCGTCCGCGCGGGCGGCGAACCGGCTGGCCCGGCCGCTGCGGCCCGGCAGCGGCCCCAGGTGCAGCAGCCCCCCGGCCTGCGCGCGCAGCAGGTGCGGCATCGGGCCCCAGAACCAGGTGCCGAGCAGGTCGAGGGGCACCGGCGGGGGAGACGGCGTCCAGGCCTCCACGACGTGGGGCTCGGCGGCGCGCAGGTCGGCCAGCAGCCCGGGCACGAGCGGGTCGAGCCCGCTGGTGGTGTTGGCCAGCGACACCGCGCCGGCCTGCTCGGCCCGGTCGACGAACACCCCGGCCAGGAAGCCTGGCATCGAGCCGCCGTGCCCGACCAGCACCGCCCCGTCCACGCGCAGCACCTGCAGCCCCAGCCCGTAGGCCGACCAGCCGGGGACGGAGGGGTCCACGCCGGCCGGCACAGTCATCTCCTCCAGGGTCGCCGGGGACAGCACGTCCGCGGTGTCACCGAGCAGGAACGCGGCGAACCGGCCCAGGTCCGCCAGCGTCGCCCAGAGCTGGCCGGCGGCGGCCATCACGCCCGCGTCGTGCTCGGGTTCGGCCAGCACGACGTCGGCCCACGGGTGCACGGCCGCCCCCCGCGCCGCGGCCCCGGTCGGTCGCGGGCTGGTGCGGGTCATGCCCAGCGGCCCGAGGACCTCCGCCCGCACGACGTCGGCCCAGGAGCGGCCGCGGTGCCGGGCCACCAGCTCGCCGAGCAGCCCGAAGCCGAGGTTGGAGTAGTGGAACCGGCGTGCGGCGCCGAGCACGACGTCCTCACCGGTCAGCTGCAGCTCCTCCAGCGACCCGCCGGGCACCCGCTCCCACCAGCCGCCGGGGCTCTCCGACGTGGCACCGGCCAGGTGCGAGAGCAGCTGACCGACGGTGCGCTCGCCCAGCGGCGTCCCCGGGACGTGCCGCTCCAGCGGGTCGTCCAGCCCCAGCCGGCCCTCGTCCCGCAGCCGCATCACCGCCACGGCGGTGACCGTCTTGCTGATCGAGCCGATCCGGTACTGGACGTCGGTGTGCGGCTCGGCGACCTCACCCCGCCCGGTCGACCAGGCGAGGCCGCCGTCCCGGACGACGCCGGCGACCAGGCTGGGCGCCCGGCCGTCGCGCTGCGCCCGGGCGGTGCGGGCCAGCAGGGTGCGCGCGGTGGAGGGCAGGACCGGTTCGACCATGCGCGGAGGCTAGCCAGCCACCGCGGCAGCGGGCGCGTCGAGCGGTAGCCGGCCGGTGCGCCGGGCCCAGCGCTCGAACACGGCCGTGCACAGCGGCGGCACGGAGGCGACCAGCGCCAGCAGCGCGGTGCGCGGCGACCAGCCCAGCACCCGCCAGGCCAGCAGGCTCACCAGGACGTAGGCCACGAAGACCGCGCCGTGCACCGGGCCGGCCAGCTGGACCCCGAGCTCGGAGGTGCGCAGCACCCACTTGACGAACATCCCGGCGAGCAGCAGCACCCAGGACACCGCCTCGGCGACGGCGACGGCGCGGAACACCCGCGCCACGGTGCGCGGGTCGGTCAGGGTTGCGGGCACGGTGTTCCTCTCGGCGGTGGGGACGGCCAGGTCATCGTGCCGTCCGGCGCGGTGTGGCCGGGCGCACGCCCCCGGGCACGACGGTGCCCCGGCCGCCGGGGGGCAGCCGGGGCACCGGCGGGACGTGCGCTGTCCTGCGACTACCCCAGCCGGCGCATGGCGGTGATGCTGCCCATGACGTCGATGCTGGCGACCTTGACCACGTCGCCGGACGTCGGCGCGTGCACCATCTGGCCGTTGCCGATGTAGATGCCGATGTGGCTGACCGGGCTGTAGAAGGCGATGAGGTCACCCGGCTGCAGCTGGGCGCGGGTCACCGCCGTCCCCATCCGGGCCTGGGCGCTGCTGGAGTGCGGCAGCGAGATCCCGGCGGCGGCGTAGGCGTACTGGACCAGCCCGGAGCAGTCGAACGAGCTCGGGCCGGCGGCCGCCCAGACGTAGGGCTTGCCCTGCTGGGCCAGCGCGGTGCTGACCGCGGTCGCCGCGGCACCACCGGCGGCCGGGGCGACGGCGGCCGGTGCGGCCGCCGCGGTGGAGGCGCCGGCCGAGCTGCTGCTGGCCGAGCTGCTGCTGGCCGAGCTGCTGCTGGCCGAGCTGCTGCTGGCCGAGCTGCTGCCGGCCGAGCTGGACTGGGTCCGCTCCGCCCGGGAGGCGGCCTGGCTGGCCCGCGCCGCGGCGTCGGCGGCGGCGGCCCGTGCGGCGGCAGCCGCCTCGGCCTCGGCGCGCGCCTTCTCCTCCGCGGAGAGCCGGTCGTAGGCCGCCTTGTAGTCGGCGACCTGGGTGTTGAGGTCGGCCTGCTGGGCGGCGACCTGGTCGACCAGCGTCTGCGCGTCGGCGGTCGCCTTCTCGGCGGCGGCCTGGGCGGCATCGGCCTGCTCGGTCGCGGCCTGCGCCGCGGCGAGCACCTCGTTGTTGTGGTCGGCGATCGTGCCGAGGGTGCCGACCCGGTCGAGCATCTCGTCGGCGGAGGTGCTGCTCAGCATCGCCTGCAGGGTGCTGAGCTGGTCGCCGGTGTAGGCACTGCGCGCCACCTGGCGGACCTGGTCCCGGGCGGTGCCGACGGCGGCCTCGGCGACCTGCACCTGCTGGCGGGCCTGCTCGGCCTCCGCCTGCTTGGTGGTCAGCGCCTCACGGGCGTCGTTGAACTTCTCGGTGACGACCTCGAGGTCGTGGCCCCGGGCCGCGACGAGGGCCGCGGCCTCCTGGGAGGTGGTGGGCTGCTCCGGAGCGGCGAGCGCCGGCAGCGGAGCGAGGACGACGCCGCCGGCGGCGACGAGGGTGAGGAGGACCCGACGGCCGGTGAGGCCACGACGGGCAGTGCGGTGCGTACTCGCCATGTTCGGCGGGTGTGTCCTTTCTTCCACCTGCCGCCTACCGAGTTAGCTGACGGGTTCGGGCGGGAAGACACCCGGTACCTCGTGCCCGTGTGCGGGCAGCGAGGTGCTTCACCCCAGTGCTGCGGTGGGTCCCCGGTCCACGGGCTCGCGGGTGTCGCTGCGAGCTGCTGTGGTTCGGCGGCGGTCCTGGCGGTCGCCACCGTTGCGGTGGCTGAGCTGCCCGTTCGGACCGCCGCCGACCGTACGTGCGTGATGGACTGATGACAAACGTCTGGTCCGGATTTGTGGAGAAACTCCTGGCGTGTGCTCCGACACGCTCACAGGCCGTGACAGGCTCGCCGGATGCGGGGGTTGGCGCGGCGGGAGTTCTGTCTCGTCCTGCTCCGCCGGATGGCCGACACGCGACCTGACCTGGTCACCGACGCGCTCCCCCGGCTGGGCGCCGACCGCGCCGAGGCCCGGGCGGCGCACCGCCGCTGGCAGGCCCTGCAGCACGCTCCGCGAGCACCGCGCGGCCTGTCGTTGCACGCCGCCGTCCTCGGTCCCCCGGCGATCAGTGACGAAGTTCGCACCGGCGACCTCCTGCTCGTCGTCCACCGGTGGCCGCTGCCGCTGTGGCCGCACCTGCTGTGGGAGGTGCTGGCCGACCCGCACGGAGCCGTGCTGGACGAGCAGCTGGTCCGCGCACCGGGCTCACCGGTCCCGCCGGCGTCGTCCGGGCTGCTCGTCTGGGAGCACGTGGTCGCCGACGTCGCCGTGCTCCCCGGCGCGGTCGGCGTCGACCCCGGCGTGCCGCCCCGCTGGGAGGTGCACCTGCCCGGCGGCGCCCGCGCCCGGTTCGTGTGGGGGTTGCTCCAGCAGGTGCAGCCCCCGGCATGATCACGGCGTGCCCCACCTCACCCCCGCCGCGTGGGACGACCCGGTCGTCCAGCAGCTGACCTGCGCCCAGCAGCTGGAGATGCGCGACCTGTACGACGGCGACATCGAACCGGGCGTGAAGCCCTCGGCCTCCGACATCGCCGTCGTGCTGGTGGCCCGCGACGACGACGGGACGCCGGTCGGCTGCGGCGCGCTGCGCCCCCTCGAGCCCGGCGCCGCCGAGCTGAAGCGGATGTACGTCGTCCCCGCCGCCCGCGGGCAGGGGATCTCCCGCCTGCTGCTGGTCGCGCTGGAGGCCGAGGCGGCCGACCGGGGCTGGACGACGCTGCGCCTGGAGACGGGCACCCGGCAGCCCGCGGCCGTCGGCCTGTACACCGCCGCGGGGTACCGGCCGGTCGAGGCGTTCGGGCACTACCGGACCGACGACACCGACGACTCGCTGTACTTCGCCCGGGTGCTCGCATGACCGCCGCCCGGTACGACGCGGTGGTCGTCGGCGGTGGGCACAACGGGCTGACCGCCGCCGCCTACCTGGCCCGGGCCGGCTGGTCGGTGCTGGTGCTCGAGCGGCGGCAGGTGCTCGGCGGCGCCGCGATCAGCCAGCAGGTCTTCGCCGGCGTCGACGTCCGGCTGTCGGCGTACTCCTACCTGGTCAGCCTGCTGCCGGACCGGATCGTCGCCGACCTGGCGCTGCCGCTGACCCTGCTGGACCGGTCGGTGGCGTCCTACACGCCGGTCCGCCGGCAGGGCTCCCACCGCGGGCTGCTGGTCGAGCGGGACGAGGGGCCGGAGACCGCGGCGTCCTTCCGCGCGCTGACCGGCTCGGACGACGAGCTGGCCGGCTGGCAGCGCTTCTACGGCCGGCTGGCCACCCTGGCCGAGGACCTGGCGCCGACGCTGACCCGACCGCTGCCCTCCCCCACCGAGCTCGAGGGCCGGCTGCGCGACCCCGGCATGTGGCACGACCTGCGCGAGCGCCCGCTGGCCGACGTCGTCGCCGACCACCTCGCCGACGACGACGTCCGCGGCGTGGCGCTCACCGACGGCCTGATCGGCACCTTCGCCGACGTGCACGCCGCGGACGGGCTCGCCGGCCGCTGCTTCCTGTACCACCTGGTCGGCAACGGGACCGGCCGCTGGCGGGTGCCGGTGGGCGGCATGGGGGCGGTCAGCGGGGCGCTGGCCACCGCCGCCCGGGCGGCCGGGGCCGAGCTGGTCACCGGCGCCACCGTGACCGCGCTGGAGACCCGCCGGGACGGCGTCACGGTGCACTGGACCGACGACGGCGGGGCGGCGCACGCCGCGGACGCCGGGTACGCGGTCAGCGGCGCTGCCCCGGCCGTGCTGGACGACCTGCTCGGCACGCCGTCCGGGGTCCGGCCGTCGGGCTCGCAGCTGAAGGTCAACATGGTGCTGCAGCGGCTGCCCGGCCTGCGCTCGGGCGCCGACCCGCGGCTCGTCTTCGGCGGGACGCTGCACGTGGACGAGGCCGCCTCGCAGATCGACGCCGCGTACGGCCAGGCCGCGGGCGGGCAGCTGCCCGACGTCGTCCCGTTCGAGGTGTACTGCCACTCGCTGACCGATCCCTCGATCGTGGGCGGCACGGAGCTGTCGACCCTGACCCTGTTCGGGCTGCACACCCCGGCCGAGCTCTACGCCGCCGACCCGGTGGGCACCCGGGAGGAGGCGGTGCGCCGGGTGGTGGCCCAGCTGGACGCGCACCTGACCGAGCCGCTGGCGGACTGCCTCGCGCTCGACGCCGACGGCCGGCCCTGCCTGCAGGCGTCGTCCCCGCTGGACGTGGAGGCCGCCCTGGCGATGCCGGGCGGGCACATCTTCCACGGCGACCTGTCCTGGCCGGTCGCGGACGAGCCGGAGCAGGTGGGCACCTGGGGCGTGGCGACGTCGCACCCGCGGGTGGTGGCCGCCTCCTCCGGCGGGACGGTGCGCGGCGGGGCGGTCAGCGGGCTCGGCGGGTTCGCCGCGGCCCAGCACCTGCTCGGCGCGGACGGGTGAGCGAGGCAGAAGTGGGCACCGGAGGACCAGGCGAGCCGGTCCGGCCGCAGCGCAGACCCCAGGAGAGCAGATGAGCACCCCGCACCGGGACCCCGACGACAAGGCACAGCGGCAGGTGCCGCGGAACCGCTTCCGAGTCCTCGTCATCAGCGTGGTGGTGCTGATCATCGTGGTGGTCTTCGGGTACATGCTGCTGGTCGGCCTCAACGGCTGAGCTGTCCGCCACGCCGGTCCGACGGGCGCATCCGACGCGTACCTGGTCAACTGGCAGTGGTGCAGGTGGTGGACGAGGCGCGCGGCCTGCTGGTGACGATCCGCGGCCGGCTGACCGGACGGGACACCGCGCTCATCGCCGCCGGCCTCACCTTCTACGCCGGGATCGCCGTCGTCCCGGTGCTGGTGCTGTCCCTGGCGCTGACCAGCTGGCTCACCAGCCCGGCGACCGTCCGGGAGCTCACCGACCGGCTCGGCGAGGTGCTCCCCGACCAGCTCGGCGCCCCGGACGCGCTGGCCCGGCTGGCCGAGGCCGGCACCTCGCTCAGCGCGCTGCAGGCCGTGCTGACCCTGCTGCCGATCTCGCTCTACGGCGAGGGCATCCGCCGGGCGCTGCTGCGGTTCAGCCCGGCGACCGACCGGTTCACCGCCTGGCGGGGGCGGCTGGCCTCGCTGCCGCTGCTGCTGCTGGCGCCGCTGCTGCTCTACCCGCTGCTGCTGGTCGGCCGGGTGCTCGCCGAGCTCGCCGACCGACCCGGCTCCGGCGCGACGCTGGGGGGCTTCGCGCTCGGCTACTACTCGGTCCTGGCGGCGCTGACGGTGCCGCTGATCTGGGTGTTCCGGGTGGTCGCGGCCGGCCGGCTGCGGTGGGGCCCGGTCGTCGTCGGGGCGCTGTTCACCGCGGCCTCGCTGTCGGGCTTCCTGCAGGGCTTCGTCGTCTTCCTGTCCCTGCCGCTGGACCTGGGGGCACCCTTCGGCGGGCTCACCGTGGTCGGCGGGGTGGCCGCGGTGTCCTTCTGGCTGTTCCTGCTGCACTTCGTGCTGATCGCCGGCTGGCTGTTCACCGAGGCGCTGGACGACCGGGTGCGCCGCGGGCGGGTCGCCCGGGCGGCGACCCCGGTCAGCTGATCGGGTGCTCCTCGATCAGCCGGTCGCGCTGCTCGGCCACGTCGTAGGCGGGCTCGGGCAGCCGCGGGTCCAGCTCGGTCAGCGTCTCCAGCAGCAGCCGGCCGACGGCCCAGTTCCGGTACCACTTCCGGTCACTGGGGACGACGTACCAGGGGGTGGTCGGGGTGCTCGTCCGCTCCAGCGCGATCTCGTAGGCACGCTGGTAGGCCGGCCAGAGCGCGCGCTCGTCCAGGTCGCCGGGGTTGAACTTCCACCGCTTGGCCGAGTCGTCGAGCCGTGCGAGCAGCCGTTCCTTCTGCTCCCACGGCGAGATGTGCAGGAAGCACTTCACCAGGGTGACGTCGTCGTCGGCCAGCTGCCGCTCGAAGCGGACGATCTCGGTGTAGCGGCGCTCGATGACGTCGGGGGCAGCCAGCTCGCGGACCCGGCCGATCAGCACGTCCTCGTAGTGGGAGCGGTCGAACACCCCGATGAGCCCCGGCCCGGGCACCGCGCGGCGCACCCGCCAGAGGAAGGAGTGCCGCAGCTCCTCGGAGGTCGGCTTCTTGAAGGCGGTGACCTCGACCCCCTGCGGCTGGACGGCGCCGACGACGTGCGACACCACACCGCCCTTGCCGCTGGTGTCCATGCCCTGCAGCAGGAGCAGCACCCGCCGCCGGCCACCCGTGGCGCCCTCGGCGTAGAGGCGCTCCTGCAGCTCCGCCAGCCTCTCCCCCTCGGCGAGCATCACGTCGCGCGTCCGCTCCTTGGACCCGGGTGCCAGCGGGGTGGCGCGGGGGTCCAACCGGGAGAGCTGGACCGGCGGCGCCGGGGCACGCAGCGCGTCGCGCAGGGAGTCGGCCATGCGCGCAGCCTAGAGATGCTGGTCAGGCTGTGGGTGGGTCAGCGGACGCCGTCGTCCCCCTCCGCTCTCCGCCGCTACGCCCGCAGCAGGTCGGGCAGATCACCGGCGTGCAGCACCACCAGGCTGCTCACCGCGCGGGTCAGCACGACGTAGAGCCGGTGCAGGCCGCGCGGCTCGGCGGCGACGATGGCCGCCGGCTCCACCACCACCACGGAGTCGAACTCCAGCCCCTTGACCACGGTGGCCGGCACGACCGCCACGCGGGTCGGCTCCGAGCCGTCGTCGGCCAGCGCCGCGACGTCCAGTCCGGCCGCCTGCAGCAGCGCGACCACGTCGGCCACCGCGGCGTCGGCGCACACGACCCCGGTGGAGCCCTCGGTCGCGGCCAGCTCGCCGACCACCTCGGCCAGCGGCCCGGCCAGCCGCGACACCGGCCGCAGGCGCAGCGACCCCGGCTCCCGGCGCACCGCCGTCGCGGCGGGCAGCCCGGGGGCGATCCGCGGCAGCAGCCGGTTGGCGAAGTCGAGGACCTCGCCGGGCACCCGGTAGCCACGGGTCAACGGGCGCACGGCGGTGTCCGGTCGGCCCAGCCCGGTCAGCGTCTGCGACCAGTCGGCCGCCGACCACGGGCTCGTCGCCTGGGCGAGGTCCCCGAGCACGGTGAGCGACCCGGCCGCCAGCCGGCGGGCGACCGCCCGGCACTGCATGGGCGAGAGGTCCTGCGCCTCGTCGACGACGACGTGCCCGTAGCCCGGGGTGCGCTCGAGCATGCCGGCGACCTCGTCGACGAGCACCGCGTCGGCTTGCGTCCACCGGGCGGTCCGCACCGAGCGCGGTGGCGACGACCAGAGCAGCAGCGCCTGCTCCTGCTCGGTGAGCACCCCGCGGGCGGCCCGGGCCAGCCGGTCGGGGTCGGAGAGCAACCCGCAGACCAGGGCGGCCGCGTCGACGGCCGGCCACACCGCGTCGCAGAACGCCCGCACCTCGGCGCTGCGCGCGGTGCGCCGGGTCTCCGCGTCGGTGGGGCTGCCCCCGCCGGCCTCCTTCAGCCGCCGGGCGTGCTCGGCCAGGCTCATCGCCAGCCGCTCGCGCCCGGCGGCGTAGTGCAGGACCTGCTGGTCGTCGACGCCGCTGGTGCCGGCCCGGCGCAGGTCGTCGACGAACCGCTTGAGCCGCTCGACGCTGATCCGGTACCGGCGCCCGGTCAGCGTCACCTGCACCGAGTCCACCGGCTTGCTGATCCCGCCCCACAGCGCCCGGCGCAGCACCTCGGCCATCCGCGGGTCGCCCTTCAGGACGGCGACGGCGGGCTCGTCCTCGGCACGCACCGGCACCCGCGCAGTGAGGTCGGCGACCGTCGCCTGGTCGACCTCCACCTCACCGAGCGCCGGGAGGACCTGCTCGATGTAGCGCAGGAAGGCCCGGTTGGGGCCGACCACCAGCACGCCGGTGCGGGCCAGCTGCCCGCCGTGGGTGTAGAGCAGGTAGGCCGCCCGGTGCAGCCCGACCGCCGTCTTGCCGGTGCCGGGTGCGCCCTGCACGCAGATCGACTCGCTGAGCGGCGCGCGGACGATGTCGTCCTGGTCGGGCTGGATGGTGGCGACGATGTCGCGCATCGGGCCGCTGCGCGGCCGCTCGATCTCCTGCCGCAGCAGATCGCTGTCCCGCTGCTCGCCGGCCGCCAGGAACTCGTCCTCGTAGCTGGTCAGCTCGCCCCCGGCGAAGCCGAACCGGCGGCGGCGCACCAGGCCCTGCGGATCGGTGGCGCTGGCCTGGTAGAAGGGCCGGCTCATCGGGGCCCGCCAGTCGATCACGACCGGGTCGCCGGCCGCGTCCCGGACGTGCCGGCGGCCGATGTGGAAGCTCTCCGCCTCGGCGTCGGTGCGCCCGAAGAAGGCCGGCACGCCGGGGTCGTGGGCCAGGGCGGCGAGGCGCTCGGCCCGGGCAGCGCCCAGCCGTTCGGACGCCCAGGCGTCGACGCCGGCGTCGGTGACGGCGACGGCGGCCGTGCGCATCTGGCCGAGGCAGGAGGCGGCGAGCGCCAGGTGGTCGCGCTCGGCGGTGAGGACGGGATCGGCGGCGGTGGTCTCGGCGGGCGCAGGGGTGAGAGACACGGTCGCAGGACGGTACGCGCGAGCCGGACACGGCTCAACCGAGATCCCGGGAGCCGCCGGTGATGTGTAGACCCCGCGGTCCCGGATCATCCTCAGGCATGACCAGTGACTCTGCTCTGCCCCCAGTGATCGGGGCCATCGCCGACGACCGGGACGGGAACGCCCTGGGCACGATCACGACGGTCTTCCTCGACGACGTGACCCAGCGACCCACCTGGGTGGGGCTGACCGACGGTCCGGAGGCCACCTCCGGCGACGTCCCGGTGATCGCACCGATCTCCGACGCCGAGTACGCCGAGGGCCGGCTGCGGCTCACCGTCCCCGCCGACGCCGTCCGCACGGCTCCCCGGGTCGCGCAGCCGGACCGGCTGAGCCCGGAGGAGGAGACGTCGCTGCGCGAGCACTACCGGGCTGCCGCCGTGACCGGCCGGCACGCCACGACCGACACGGTGGCGATCCCGACCGTGCCGACCGGCACGGCGACCGACACGGCGACCGACACCGGCACCCGTACGGCCGGTACGCCGGCCGGCACGGCCGTCGGGACGGCGGCCGACGCGGCCGTGACGCGCTCGGAGGAGCAGCTCCAGGTCCGCACGGTGGTCGAGCCGTGGACCCGGGCGGTGCTCCGGATCGAGGAGGTCACCGAGGAGGTCATGGTGCCGGTCACCATCACCCGCCAGCAGGCCCGCATCGACTACCTGCCGCTGTCCCCGACCGACCGCGCAGCTGCGACCGGCACGGCCGACAACGCCGGCGCGCCCGGCGCCGAGCGGTCCACGAGCACCGGCGAGTGGGTGACGCTCTACGCCGAGCAGCCCACGGTCACGCTCGAGCGGGTGCCCGTCGAGCGGGTCCGGCTGCAGACGTCCTGGGCGAGCGAGGAGACCACCGTGACCCAGGAGCTCCGCCGGGAGCAGGTGGAGCTGACCACCACCGAGACGCCGCTCGGCTGACCGGACCCCGAGGATTCGGCGCCGAACCCTTGAAGGGTTTCGGCGCCGAACCCTCGACGGAGTCAGCGAGAGGCGGCGGCGAGCCACCAGCCCAGGGCGTCGTCGACCAGGTCCGGCGTCACCACGTGACCGCCGGCGAACTCGTGGTAGCCCACCTCGTAGCCGTCGGCGGTCAGGCTCGCCGCCACCCGGCGGCCGCACCGCTCGACCGGGAGCACCCGGTCCTCGGTGCCGTGGCTGATCCAGAAGCGCGGCCGCCCGTAGCGCCCGGGCGCGGCGACGAAGCCGGGAGAGAAGGCGGTCACCGCCTCGGCGAGGTCGCCGTTGGCGACCCCGAGGGACAGCGCGTAGGAAGCGCCGTCGGAGAACCCGCCCAGCGCGATGCGGTCGACCGGCAGCCGGGCCAGGACGTCGGCCAGCGCGGCGTCCAGTACAGCGACGTCCCGGCCCAGCCCACCGGCGATCAGGTCCCAGGTGGCGGCGGCCGACGTGGGCGCGAGCACCGCCACCCCGCGGGCGGCCGCGGGCTCCCCGACCGCGCGCAGCGAATCGTCGGCCGAGCCCCCGGCCCCGTGGAAGAAGACCAGGAGCCCGACCACCTCAGCCGCCGGCACGGCGAGCAGCACCTCCGCGGCCGGGCCGAGGTCCACCGCCGAGACGCCCGGCTCCGGGGGTGGCCCCGGAGGCGCTGCGGAGGGGCGGGCGTCGAGGCGGCCGTCGGCCGCTCGGGAGGCAGTCACCGCACCGCCCTACCCCTCGGTCGGCCGACCTGCACGGCGCGCGGCAGCGGGCCCCGTGCGCGTAAGGTACTTGGACGTCCACGTATCTCCGGCACCGTCGCCGTCAGGAGCCTCCATGGCCCAGCTCCACGTCCCCACCCACCCGGTCCGCTTCGTCACCGCGGCCAGCCTGTTCGACGGGCACGACGCGGCGATCAACGTGATGCGGCGGCTGCTGCAGAGCCAGGGCGCCGAGGTGGTGCACCTGGGCCACGACCGCAGCGTGCAGACCGTCGTCCGGGCGGCGCTGGAGGAGGACGTGCAGGGCGTCGCCATCTCCTCCTACCAGGGCGGGCACGTCGAGTACTTCAGCTACCTGGTCGAGGAGCTGGCCGCCCACGGCGCCGGCCACGTGCAGGTGTTCGGCGGCGGGGGCGGCGTGATCGTGCCCGAGGAGATCGCCCTGCTGCGCTCCCGCGGTGTGCGCATCTTCGCCCCGGAGGACGGCCAGCGGCTCGGCCTCCCCGGCATGATCAACACCCTCGTGGAGGCGTGCGACGTCGACCTGGCCGCCAGCGGGCCCGACCTCGATGCCCTCGGCGCCGGCGACCCCGCCGCCCTGGCCCGGGCGATCACCGTGCTGGAGGCCGGCCGCTCGCCCGAGCTGGCCGAACGGGTCACCCGGGAGGCCGCCGGGCGCACCGTGCCCGTGCTGGGCATCACCGGCACCGGCGGGTCGGGGAAGTCCTCGCTCACCGACGAGCTCCTGCGCCGGCTCCGGCTGGACGAGGAGGACAAGCTGCGGATCGCCGTTCTCGCCATCGACCCCTCCCGCCGGCGCGGCGGAGGCGCACTGCTGGGCGACCGGATCCGGATGAACGCGCTCGAGACGGGCGACCGGAACCGCACCTTCTTCCGCTCGCTGGCCACCCGCACCGCCGGCTCCCAGGTGCCCGAGCACCTCGCCGACGTGATCGCCGCGGTCAAGGTCGCCGGCTACGACCTGGTGATCGTGGAGACCCCCGGGATCGGCCAGGGCGACGCGGCGATCCTGCCCTTCAGCGACGTCTCGCTGTACGTGATGACGCCGGAGTTTGGCGCCGCCTCGCAGCTGGAGAAGATCGACATGCTCGACTTCGCCGACGTCGTGGCGGTCAACAAGTTCGAGCGCCGCGGCGCCGAGGACGCCCGCCGGGACGTCGCCCGGCAGATGGTCCGCAACCGCGAGGCCTTCGGCACCCCGTGGCAGGACATGCCGGTCTTCGGCACGTCGGCGGCGCGGTTCAACGACGACGGCGTCACCGCGCTCCACCAGCACCTCCGGGGCCTGCTCGCCGACCGCGGCCTGCCGGTGGGCAGCGGCGTCCTGCCGCGGGTCGACGTCCGCGCCTCCACCGGGCTGACCAGCGTCGTCCCGGCGTCGAGGGCCCGGTACCTGGCCGACGTGGCCGACGCCGTCCGCGGCTACCACCGCACCACCGCCGAGCAGGCCGAGCTGGTGCGGCGCAGCCAGCACCTCGGCACCGCGGCGGAGTTGCTCACCGGCGAGGCGGCCGACCAGGCCCGCGAGCTGGCGGCGGCGGCCGAGGGCGAGCTGCTGCCCGCGGTGCGCGCCCAGCTGCAGGAGTGGCCGGCCCGGGTCGAGGAGTACTCCGGCGACGAGCTGGTCTACACCGTCCGCGGCAAGGAGATCCGCACGCCGCTGACCCGCACCACGCTGTCGGGCAACCCGGTGCGCCGGGTCGCCCTCCCCCGGACCCGGGACCGGGCCGAGCTGCTCGGCTGGTTGCGCCGGGAGAACCTGCCGGGGTCCTTCCCGTACACCGCCGGGGTCTTCCCGTTCAAGCGCCAGGGCGAGGCCCCGGCCCGGATGTTCGCCGGCGAGGGCGACGCCTTCCGCACCAACCGGCGCTTCCAGCTGCTGTCGGCCGGCGGCGAGGCGACCCGGCTGTCGACCGCGTTCGACTCCGTCACCCTCTACGGCCGCGACCCCGACCCCCGGCCGGACGTCTACGGCAAGGTCGGCACGTCCGGGGTCTCGATCGCCACCGTCGAGGACATGCAGGTCCTCTACGGCGGGTTCGACCTCTGCTCCCCCACCACCTCGGTGTCGATGACGATCAACGGGCCGGCGCCCGCCGTCCTGGCGATGTTCCTCAACACCGCGATCGACCAGCGGCTGGAGGCCTTCCGCGCCGACGAGGGCCGGGAGCCCGACGAGGCGGAGGCCGAGGAGATCCGGGCCTGGGTGCTGGCGAACGTCCGCGGCACGGTGCAGGCCGACATCCTCAAGGAGGACCAGGGCCAGAACACCTGCATCTTCTCCACCGAGTTCGCGCTGCGCTGCATGGCCGACATCCAGCAGTGGTTCATCGACCACTCGGTGCGCAACTTCTACTCGGTGTCGATCTCCGGCTACCACATCGCCGAGGCGGGGGCGAACCCGATCAGCCAGCTGGCCTTCACGCTGGCGAACGGCTTCACCTACGTCGAGGCCTACCTGGCCCGCGGCATGTCGATCGACGACTTCGCGCCCAACCTGTCCTTCTTCTTCTCCAACGGGATGGACGCCGAGTACACGGTGATCGGCCGGGTCGCCCGCCGGATCTGGGCCGTCGCGATGCGGGAGCGGTACGGGGCCAACCCGCGCTCCCAGCAGCTGAAGTACCACGTGCAGACCTCGGGCCGGTCGCTGCACGCGCAGGAGATGGACTTCAACGACATCCGGACGACGCTGCAGGCGCTCTGCGCCATCTACGACAACGCCAACAGCCTGCACACCAACGCCTACGACGAGGCGGTCACCACCCCCAGCGCCCACTCCGTGCGCCGGGCCCTGGCCATCCAGATGATCATCGACCGGGAGTGGGGGCTGGCCGGCAACGAGAACCCGCTGCAGGGCTCCTTCGTCATCGACGAGCTCACCGACCTGGTCGAGGCCGCGGTGCTGGAGGAGTTCGACCGGATCGCCGAGCGCGGCGGGGTGCTCGGCGCCATGGAGACCGGCTACCAGCGCGGCCGGATCCAGGACGAGTCGATGCTCTACGAGCACCGCAAGCACGACGGGTCGCTGCCGATCATCGGCGTCAACACCTTCAGGGCCGTCGACGCAGACCCGCACGCGGCCGACGAGCCGCCGCGGACGGTCGAGCTGGCCCGGGCGACCGAGGCGGAGAAGCAGTCCCAGCTGGACCGGCTGGCCGACTTCCAGGCGCGGCACGCCGCCGAGGCACCGGCGGCCCTGCGCCGGCTGCAGGAGGCGGCCACCGGCGGCGGCAACGTCTTCGACGCGCTGATGGACGCCGTCCGGCACTGCTCGCTGGGGCAGATCAGCGAGGCGTTCTTCGAGGTCGGCGGCCAGTACCGCCGCAACGTATGAAGGACCACCCTGCCCCCCACACCTCGCAGGCTCGGCGCGGGCCCCTGCAGGGTGGCCGTTCCAGCACCTCACCTCCGTTGGAACGCGATCCCATCGAGGAGGCGGAGCGGCAGTGGCGGGCGCACGGGTGGGACGACGCCGCGGACGGGATGGCCGCCGTCACCTCGTTGATGCGGGCGCAGGCGATCGTGCTGGCCCGGGTGGAGGAGGTGCTGCGCCCGCTCGGGCTCTCCTTCGCCCGCTACGAGCTGCTCGTGCTGCTGTCCTTCACCCGCCGCAGCGCGCTGCCGATGGCCCGGGCCGGCGCCCTGCTGCAGGTGCACCCGGCGAGCGTGACCAACGCCGCCACCCGGCTGGAGGCGGCCGGGCTGGTGGTCCGCCGGCCGCACCCGCAGGACGGCCGGGCGGTGCTCGTGGAGCTCACCGAGGAGGGCCGGGCCCTGGCCGCCAAGGCCACCGACGAGCTCAACGCCGGGGTCTTCCGCCGCCCCGGGCTCTCCCCCGAGGCGGTGCGGACGCTGGTCGACGTGGTCCGCGAGCTGCGCCGGGACGCCGGTGACTTCACGTGACCGAGCTCGCGAGGTCACGGAAAGGCGCAGCAGGGCCCCGAGCGGTGCCGACGAGCGCCAGCGAGGAGGCAGCGTGAGGGACCGGTCCCTCCCCGACGACCTCGGGACGGCGGTGCCGCTGCCCGCGGCGCCCCGGCGGGTGGTGTCGCTGGTGCCGTCGCTGACCGAGGCGCTGGCCGTGACCGTCCCGGACCGGCTGGTGGGCGCCACGGACTGGTGCACACACCCGGCCGGTCTCGACGTCCCCCGGGTGCGCGGCACGAAGAACCCCGACCGGACCGCGATCCAGGCGCTGGCGCCCGACCTCGTGGTGGCCAACCAGGAGGAGAACCGCCGGCTGGACGTCGACCGGCTGCGGGCGGCCGGCGTGCCGGTGTGGGTGACCGTCATCGAGTCGGTCGACCAGGCCCTGGCCTCGATGCGGCGGCTGTTCGCCGACGTGCTGGCGGTCGGGACGCCGGAGTGGCTCGCCACCGCGACCACCGAGTGGGCCCGGCCGCCGGAGCTGCCGGGCACCCGGGTCGCCGTGCCGGTGTGGCGGGACCCGTGGATGGTGGTCGGTGCGCGGACCTTCACCGGCGACGTGCTGGCCCGCCTCGGCCTGGTCAACGTGTTCGCCGGCTCCCCCGACCGGTACCCCCACGTGGCGGTCGAGGAGCTGCGCGCGGCCGGACCCGAGCTGGTGCTCCTCCCCGACGAGCCCTACCCGTTCACCGCCGACGACGGCCCGGAGGCGTTCCCGGGCACCACCCCGGTCCTGGTCAGCGGCCGCCGGCTCACCTGGTACGGGCCCTCGCTGGCCACCGCCCGGGCCGAGCTGGTCGCGGCGGTGGGACGACGCCCCGTAACCTGAGCCGGCGCTCCAGGCAACGGTGCCGGCGCCGGAGGAGAGGAGTCGCGGGATGCGCGACGCAGTCATCGTCGAGGCCGTGCGCACGCCCGTGGGCAAGCGCAACGGCGGGCTTGCCGGGGTGCACCCGACCGACCTGTCCGCCCACGTGCTCGAGTCCCTGGTCGGCCGCGCCGGCCTGGACCCCGCGCTGGTCGACGACGTCATCTGGGGCTGCGTGTCGCAGGTCGGCGAGCAGACCTTCGACATCGCCCGCAACGCCGTCCTGGCCGCCGGCTGGCCGGAGACCGTGCCCGGCACGACGATCGACCGGCAGTGCGGCTCCTCGCAGCAGGCGGTGCACTTCGCCGCCGCCGGGCTGGTCGCCGGGCACTACGACGTCGTCGTCGCCGGCGGGGTCGAGTCGATGAGCCGGGTGCCGATGGGCTCCTCCAGCGCCGGCCAGGACCCGCTCGGGGAGCGGTTCGCCGAGCGCTACGGCGTGCACCCCAACCAGGGCGTCGGCGCGGAGATGATCGCGGAGCGCTGGGGCCTGTCGCGCACCCAGCTGGACGAGTTCGCGCTCCGCTCGCACGAGCGCGCCGCCCAGGCCCAGGACGAGGGCCTGTTCGCCGGCCAGATCGCCGCGGTGCAGACCCCCGACGGCCTGGTCGAGCACGACGAGGGCATCCGCCGGGGTGGCACGGTCGAGGCGCTGGCCGGCCTGAAGACGCCGTTCAAGCCCGACGGCGTGATCAGCGCCGGGAACGCCAGCCAAATCTCCGACGGCTCCGCGGCGTTGCTGATGACGACCGGCGACCGCGCCCGCGAGCTCGGCCTCACCCCGATGGCGCGGGTGCACAGCGTCGCGCTGGCCGGCGACGACCCGGTGATCATGCTGACCGCGCCCATCCCGGCGACGCAGAAGGTGCTGCGGCGCAGCGGCCTGCGGCTGGACGAGATCGGCGTGTTCGAGGTCAACGAGGCGTTCGCCCCGGTGCCGCTGGCCTGGCTGGCGGAGATCGGCGCGGACGAGAAGGCGCTCAACCCGGTGGGTGGCGCGATCGCCCTCGGTCACCCGCTCGGCGGCTCCGGTGCCCGGATCATGACCACGATGCTGCACCACATGCGGGCGAACGGGATCCGCTACGGCCTGCAGACGATGTGCGAGGGCGGCGGCCAGGCGAACGCCACGATCCTCGAGCTGCTGTGACATCTGCTCGGACGTCGCCCCTGGCTCCGACCGTGTGAGCTGAGGCACACTGCTCCCCGGCAGTCGCTCCTCCGACGACGCGGGAGATGCTCGGTGACCCAGACGCTCGACCCGACCGACACCCAGTCCACCGCTGCGGACGACCCGGCCGGCCGGGTCACCGCCTGGCTCGAGGCCTTCCAGTCCGCGCTCACCGCGCGGGACGTCGACCGCGCGGCCGAACTGTTCGCCCCGACCTGCTTCTGGCGGGACCTGGTGGCGTTCAGCTGGAACATCACCACCGTCGAGGGGCAGGACGGCGTCCGCGACCTGCTCCGGGCCACGCTGGACACCACCGACCCGCGGGGCTTCCGGGCCGCCGAACCGCCCACCGGGGCCGACGGCGTCGACGAGGCGTGGATCGAGTTCGAGACGGCGGTCGGCCGCGGCAAGGGTCACCTCCGGCTGCAGGACGGCCGGGCCTGGACGCTGCTGACCACGCTGTACGAGCTGACCGGCCACGAGGAGCCGGCCCGCGACCGCCGGCCGAAGGGCGCCGAGCATGGCGCGCAGCGGGACCGCCAGACCTGGCTGGACCGCCGCGAGCAGGAGGCCCGCGAGCTGGGGTACGCGACCCAGCCGTACGTGCTGGTGATCGGCGGCGGCCAGGGCGGCATCGCGCTCGGCGCGCGGCTGCGCCAGCTCGACATCCCGACGATCGTCATCGACAAGCACCCACGCCCCGGCGACCAGTGGCGCAGCCGCTACAAGTCGCTGTGCCTGCACGACCCGGTCTGGTACGACCACCTGCCCTACATCCCGTTCCCGGAGAACTGGCCGGTGTTCGCCCCCAAGGACAAGATCGGCGACTGGCTCGAGTCCTACACCCGGGTCATGGAGCTGAACTACTGGGGGAACACCCGGGCGCTGAGCGCGACCTACGACGAGGCCACCCAGGAGTGGACCGTCACCGTGGAGCGCGACGGCAAGCCGGTGGTGCTGCGGCCCCGGCAGCTGGTGCTGGCCACCGGCGTGTCCGGCAAGCCGAACGTGCCGGTGCTGCCCGGGCAGGACGTGTTCCGCGGCGACCAGCACCACTCCTCGGCGCACCCCGGCCCGGACGCCTACCGCGGCAAGAAGTGCGTCGTCATCGGCTCGAACAACTCCGCCTTCGACATCTGCGGCGCGCTCTGGGAGAACGGCGCCGACGTCACCATGGTGCAGCGCTCGTCCACCCACATCGTGCGGTCGGACTCGCTGATGGAGTTCGGCCTGGGAGCGCTGTACTCCGAGGGGGCGGTGGCCCGCGGGATGACCACCGAGAAGGCGGACCTGACCTTCGCCTCGCTGCCCTACCGGATCATGCACGAGTTCCAGATCCCGCTGTACGACCAGATGCGCGAGCGGGACGCCGACTTCTACGAGCGGTTGGAGAAGTCGGGGTTCGAGCACGACTGGGGCGAGGACGGCTCCGGCCTGTTCATGAAGTACCTGCGCCGGGGCTCCGGCTACTACATCGACGTCGGGGCCGCCGACCTCGTGGCCAACGGCGACGTCGCCCTGGTGAAGGGGCAGGTCGACCACCTCACCGAGGACTCGGTGGTGCTGGCCGACGGGACCGAGCTGCCCGCCGACCTCGTCGTCTACGCCACCGGCTACGGCTCGATGAACGGCTGGGCCGCGGACCTCATCTCCCAGGAGGTGGCCGACCGGGTCGGCAAGGTGTGGGGCCACGGCTCGGGCACCACCAAGGACCCGGGCCCGTGGGAGGGCGAGCAGCGCAACATGTGGAAGCCCACCCAGCAGGAGGCGCTGTGGTTCCACGGCGGCAACCTGCACCAGTCCCGGCACTACTCGCTGTACCTCGCGCTGCAGCTGAAGGCCCGGCAGGTCGGCATCCCCACCCCGGTGTACCGGTTGCAGGAGGTGCACCACACCAGCTGAGCGGAGTGCCAGCGCTCGGTTCACGTAGCGCTGGCACTCCACTCAGCGGCGGTCGGCGGGCTCCACGATGTGCACCCGCACCGCACGGAACTGGGCCGGGGTCTCCAGCAGCACCGCCTTGGTCGGCTCCCCGACGTCCAGCGGCGTCAGCCGGGGCAGCCCGGCCAGCGCCCGCACGCGCGGGTCGGCCAGCACCTCGGTGACCAGTCCCCTGTCGCCGCCGGTGGCCAACGCCTCGGTGGAGCCCGCGTGCGGCCCGAGCACCCGCGCAGCGGTCTCCACGGCATGGGCGACGACGGCGTCGGTCTGGTGGCCGCGACGCCGGGCGAACCGCTGCTGCGACCACCCGCCGGCGGCGGTGCGGCCCTGCACCTGCCGGGAGTCGACCTTGGAGACGACGAGCTGCGGGCCGTCGAAGACCCCGACCGCCCAGCGGCCGCGGCGGACGAGCAGCACGCCGGTGCGGTGCGGGGCCCGTGCCGCCGCGGTGAACGCGGTCAGCGGCGCCGGGCCCGGCGTCCACCCGTACGGCGCGGTCAGGGTGAGGCTGGTCGTGTCCGCGCAGTCGACCCGGACGGTGCCGTCGTCCTCCACCCGGACGTCGGCGAACCGGCCGTGCCGTGCCGCGACGCCGTCCAGCCAGCGGTCCAGCCGCTCGGGTGCGACCCCGAGCACCCGCCCCCCGCCGGCGGCAGGCCGGCCACCCTTCAGGGACCCGCGCCGAGCTTGCGGGGTGCGGGGGGAAGGGTGGTCCTTCGACACCCGCCGAGCATGTCAGCCCGCGACGGTCGGCAGCCCGACGGCGGACCAGGCGCGGAACCCGCCGACGACGTCGGTGGCCCGGTGCAGGCCCAGCGAGCGCAGCGCGTCCGCCGCGAGGCTGGAGGTGTAGCCCTCCGAGCAGAGCACCACCACCTCCACGTCGTAGCCGGTGGCCTCGGGCAGCCGGTGGTCGCTGGCCGGGTCGAACCGCCACTCGAGCACGTTCCGCTCGACCACCAGCGCCCCGGGCACCGCTCCCTCTGCGGCACGCTGGGCGGCCGGCCGGATGTCCACCAGCACCGCGCCGTCGACCCAGCGCACGGCGGCCTCCAGCGGCCCGATCCGGCGGAGCCGGGACCGGGCGTCGGCCAGCAGCTGGTCGACGCTGCGCGCGCCGGCCGGGCGGGTGGTCGTCGGCGCGCTCACCAGTCCACGCCCGCACGCTGGGTGCCGGTCCGGACCAGCGCGCCGTCCTCGACCCGGTAGGTGTTCATCCAGCGCAGCGCCGGGGCGTACACGTGCACGCTGACCGCGGGCTCGGTCAGCACGTTCGTCACCTGGTGGACGTGGTGCTCACCGAAGTACCGCACCCGGCCGACGGCGAGGTCGGTGGTGGTCTGGCGCACCGCCTCGCGGGACCGGGCGGCCACCACCCGCTCGGTCAGCGTCCCGCGGGCGACCGCGAAGGCCCCGGCGGAGGTGCCGTGGTCGTGCAGGTCGGTGCCCTGGCCCGGGAGCCAGGAGAGCAGCCAGACCTGGGCGCCGGCGAGCTCGGCGTGCAGTGCGGGGTCGAGGACCGCGGCGGCGTCCGCCGGGTCGACGAGGGTGCTCCAGCGTTCGGTCTCGCGGTACTCCACGAGGGGCGCCCACAGGTCGGTGCGCAGGGTGAGGGCGACGGCGAGGGCGGCGGCACCGCTGGGGCGGCGGGCCGGGACCTCCACCGGTCGGGGGGCGGCGGACAGGGACGAGCCGGTCATCGGGGGTTCCTCGGTGCAGGGCGCAGTTCTCCCCGGGGAGGGGGCGCGCGGGGTGTCGGGAGGGAGGTCGCGGGTCAGCGCACCGGACAGAGCGCGCTGGCGACCCGGACCAGGTCGACAGCGCACCGGCGGTGCAGCTCCAGCGAGTACGACACGTGGTGATCAGACCAGCCGAGGCTTTTCACGTCAAGTGCATCGAGTTGGTGCACTTTGACGTGTCGGCAGCGGTTGCGCAGGCCCAGCAGGCGGTCCAGCACGTCGCCGGTCCGCAGTCCGTCAGTGGGCGAGCGCGACCGAGGGCGCGTGCTCGACCGGCACGTGCAGGCACCGCTGGCCCAGGCCGACGGCGAGCGTCGCGACGCCGGCCGACACGGTGGCGACCAGGAAGCTGGCGTTGGCCCCGACCGTGTCCACGACCTTGCCGGCGACCGACGTCCCGACGGCCACGCCGAGGGCGAGGGCCGTCCCGATCCAGGTGAACGCCTCGGTGACCTGCGCGCGCGGTACGAGCACCTCGGCCAGCGTGAAGGCGCTGATCAGCGACGGCGACACCGTGACCCCGGCGAGGACCACCAACGGCAGCATCAGCCAGTAGCTGTCGACCAGGACCAGCGGGAGGGTGAGCACGGTGAGCAGCGCGAGGACACCGACCAGCCGGTGCCGGAGCCGGATCCGCCAGTGCACCGTCCCCCAGCCGATCCCGGCCGCCATCGACCCGGCGGCCAGCGCGGCGATCAGCAGGCCGGACAGCGCCCGGGCGCCGACCTCGTCGGCGAAGGCGACCAGCCCGATCTCGAGGGTGCCGAGGATCGCGCCGATCGCGGTGCCGACCACGAAGAGCACCCGCAGCCCGGCGACCCGCATCGCCGACGGGCCGCGCCGGTGCTCGTGCGGCGCCGGCGGCGGCTCGGTGCGGCGCTGGGCGGCGAACAGCAGGCTGCCGATCGCGGCCAGCGCGAAGGCGGTCACCACGCCGGAGGTGGTGTGCCCGGTGGTGGACAGGAAGGTGACCAGCACCGGCCCGATGATGAAGACGAACTCGTCGACCACCGACTCCATCGCCAGGGCGGTGGGCAGCCGTGGGGTGCCGCGCAGCAGGTGGGTCCAGCGGACCCGGATCATCGACGCGACGGGCGGGAGGCTGGCGCCGGCGGCGCCGGCGGCGACGAACACCGTCCACAGCGGCCAGTGGTCGCGGACCGAGGTCAGGAAGAAGGCGCCGGAGACGACGAACACCGCGAGGACGGCGAGGAGCACCCGGCGCTGGGCATGGGTGTCGGCCAGCCGCCCGATCACCGGCCCGGAGACGGCGGTGGTGATGGCGCCGACCGCGGCGACCGCACCGCCCAACCCGTAGGAGCCGGTCTCGCTCTGCACGAGCAGCACGCTGCCCAGCCCCACCATCGACAGCGGCAGCCGGCCGATGAAGGCCGCCAGCACCATGGGCAGGGCGTGCGGGGTCCGCAGCACGTGGAGGTACGGATTGGGCACGAGCGGACTGGCTCCCGTCACGGAAGGGGGCGGCGTCGTCACGCTAACCGAGGAGCCTGTGACCCGCGGCCTGGAGCCAGGGCCCCCGACGAGCACGAGGTCCCGCCTCCCGACGGCGCTGTCGGGAGGCGGGACCTCGGGTCCTGGGGAGGTGCGGTCCTCCGGATTACGGGGCGAGCCGGCTCTTGAGGATCTCCAGCTCGTCCCACATGGTGCTGGGCAGCTTGTCGCCGAACTTCTCGAACCACTCGGTGATCTGCGGGACCTCGGCCTGCCACTCGTCCTTGTCCACCCGCAGCGCCTGCTCGACCTGCTCGCGGGTCATGCCCAGCCCCGAGACGTCGAGCGAGTCCGGCGTCGGGACGTGCCCGACCGGGGTCTCGACGGCGGCTGCGGTGCCCTCGAGGCGCTCGATGACCCACTTCAGCACGCGGCTGTTCTCGCCGAAGCCGGGCCACAGGAATCCGCCCTCGTCGTCGCGGCGGAACCAGTTCACGTAGAAGATCCGCGGCAGCTTGCTGGCGTCGTGCATCTTGCCGGTCTCGACCCAGTGGCCGAAGTAGTCCCCGGCGTTGTACCCGATGAACGGCAGCATGGCGAAGGGGTCCCGGCGGACCACGCCGACGGCGCCGGTGGCGGCCGCGGTGGTCTCGGAGGAGAGAGTCGCACCCATGAAGACGCCGTGGTTCCAGTCCCGGGCCTCGCTGACCAGCGGGATCGTGGTCTTGCGACGGCCGCCGAAGAGGATCGCCGAGATCGGGACGCCCTGCGGGTCGGTGTACTCCGGGGCCAGGATCGGGCACTGGGTGATCGGGGTGCAGAACCGGCTGTTCGGGTGGCTGGAGGGCTCGTCGCTCTCCGGCGTCCAGTCCCGGCCCTTCCAGTCGGTGAGGTGGGCCGGCGGCTCGTCGGTCATCCCCTCCCACCAGATGTCGCCGTCGTCGGTGAGCGCGACGTTGGTGAAGACCGAGTTGCCCTGGTCGATGGTGCGCATCGCGTTGGGGTTGGTGTCCCAGCCGGTGCCCGGCGCGACGCCGAACAGGCCGAACTCGGGGTTCAGCGCGTAGAGCCGGCCGTCCTCGCCGAACCGCATCCAGGCGATGTCGTCGCCGAGGGTCTCGACCTTCCAGCCGGGGATGGTCGGCTCGAGCATCGCCAGGTTGGTCTTGCCGCAGGCGCTCGGGAAGGCCGCGGCGATGTAGTAGGTCCGCTGCTGCGGGCTGGTGAGCTTGAGGATCAGCATGTGCTCGGCGAGCCAGCCCTCGTCCCGGGCCATCACCGAGGCGATCCGCAGCGAGTAGCACTTCTTGCCCAGCAGGGCGTTGCCGCCGTACCCGGAGCCGTAGGACCAGATGGCCCGCTCCTCCGGGAAGTGGACGATGTACTTGGTGTCGCTGCAGGGCCACGGGACGTCGGTCTGGCCCTGCTCGAGCGGCGCACCGAGGGAGTGCATGGCCGGCACGAACGGGCGGTCGGTGCCCATCGCGTCCAGGATCGCGCTGCCGATCCGGGCCATCACCCGCATGGAGACCACGACGTACTCGGAGTCGGTCAGCTCGACGCCGAACATCGGGTCCTCGGCCTCGACCGGGCCCATGCAGAACGGGATGACGTACATCGTCCGGCCGCGCATGCACCCCCGGTACAGCTCGGTCATGACCGCCTTCATCTCGGCCGGGTCCATCCAGTTGTTGGTGGGTCCGGCGTCGGCCTCGTCGACCGAGCAGATGAAGGTGCGGTCCTCGACGCGGGCGACGTCACTGGGGTCCGAGGCGCAGTGGAAGGAGTTGGCCTTGGCGGTCAGCCGGGTGAAGGTCCCGGCGTCCACCAGCTTGCCGGTGAGCCTCTCCCACTCCTCGTCGGTCCCGTCGACCCAGACGACCTGGTCGGGCTGGGTCAGGTCGGCCATCTCCTGCACCCAGGCGAGGAGGCGGGCGTGGGTGGTCGGGGCGTTCTCGAGACCGGGGGTGGCCACGGAAGTCAAGGCGTCTCCTCCATCTGGGTCCGCCTGCGCGGGGCGCGGGGCAGGCGTCGGCGCTGACTGGGGGGCCCGCCCCGGCCGCTCCGTTGAGGCCGGGGGGATCGGGTCAGGCTACTCGTATAGGACGTCTACCTGCAGTGTGACCTGCGTCGCTGCGGGATTCCGGGCGTCGGCGGCCGGGTTGTCCCGGGCGTGACCGAGCCGACTCCTGCCCAGCCCGCCCTGCTGCAGCCGCTGACCTTGCGCGGGGTCACCCTGCCCAACCGGCTGGTCGTCGCGCCGATGTGCCAGTACACCGTCACCGACGGCGTCGTCGGTGACTACCACCTCGTCCACCTGGGGCGTTTCGCCCTCGGCGGCTTCGGGCTCGTCATGGTGGAGGCGACCGCCGTGACGGCGGACGGCCGGATCAGCCCCGGGGACGTCGGCCTGTGGGACGACGCCCAGATCCCCGGCCTGGCCCGGGTCGCCGCGTTCCTCCGCGAGCACGGCAGCGTCCCGGCGATCCAGCTGGGCCACGCGGGAGGCAAGGCCAGCACGTTGCGCCCGTGGGACGGCCACGGCCCGGTGACCACCGAGAACGCCCGCCCCGGCGACGAGCCGTGGACGGCGGTCTCGCCCAGCGGCGTCCCGATGGGCCAGGGCTGGCCGGCGCCGCACCCGCTGACGACGGCGGAGCTGGCCGGTGTGCGCGAGGCGTTCGTGGCCGCCGCGCAGCGGGCCCTGACCGCCGGGTTCGCCGTCGCCGAGGTGCACGCGGCGCACGGCTACCTGCTCAACCAGTTCCTCTCCCCGCTGACCAACCTGCGCGAGGACTCCTACGGCGGCTCGCCGGCGAACCGGATGCGCTTCCCGCTGGAGGTGGTCGAGGCGGTGCGCGCGGTCTGGCCCGCCGACCTGCCGCTGGTGGTCCGGGTCTCCGCGGTCGACGCCCAGCGCGACGGGACGACGCTGGAGGACACCATCGCCTTCGCCCGCGAGCTCCGGGCGCTGGGGGTCGACGCCGTCGACGTCTCCGGCGGGGGCATCGGCGCCGGCTGGCAGCACCCGATCGGCTACGGCTACCAGGTGCCCTTCGCCGCCGCGATCAAGGAGCAGGCCGGCATCCCGACCATGGCCGTCGGGCTGGTGGTGGACCCGGCGCAGGCCGAGGCCGTCGTCGCCACCGGCCAGGCCGACCTGGTCGCCGTCGCCCGGGAGGCCCAGGACGACCCGAACTTCGCCGTGCACGCCGCCCGGGCGCTGACCGGCGGCTCCTACGACACCTACCCGGTGCAGGCCGGCCCCCGGCTGGCCGCCCGGGACCGGCTGCTGCACCGCCTGGGCCCGTGGACCGGCCCCGACCCGGTCCTGGTCGAGCAGCCCGCCAGCTGAGCACCCGGGACGACCACCAAAAGCACGCCTTTCGGCGCCCCACGTGGTCGCCAAAAGCGCGCTTTTGGCGGTCAGTCGGCGGGGCGGCCGTAGGCCGGGCCGGTGGCGGCGAGGAAGGTCTCCCAGTCCCCCGGCCCGGGCGCACCGGAGACCTCGGCGCCGAACTTGTCCAGGTACCAGTGCCAGCCCAGGACGTAGTCGCCGGCATCGGTGCCCGGCGGGAAGACCTGCGTGAACAGCAGGACGGTGCGGCCCTGCTCCTCGGCGAGGTCCAGCTCGATCCGCCAGGCCTGCTCGGACTCCCACCGGACGACGAGGCGCCGCGGCGGGTCGCACTCGACGATCCGCATCGGCTCCCCCGCGGCCCCCTCCTCGTGGGTCATGGTCAGGGTGCCGGCGCCGCCCACCCGCCGCTCGCCCTCGTAGCTGCCGAACCAGCGCGCCGTCCGGTCCGGGTCGGTCAGCGCGGACCACACGTCCCCGATCGGGTCCGGCCAGCTGCGGCGGAACCGGACCTGCACCCCGTCGGCCACCTCGGTGACCTCGCCCAGCCGCTCGTCCTGCGTCGTCATCGACCGTCCTCCTGCGTCCGTGCCCGCCGTCCGCGGGCGATCTCGGTGTCCAGGGCGTCCAGGCGCTGCGCCCACAGCCGCCGGTAGGGGGTCAGCCACTCGTCCAGCTCCGACAGCGGGCGCGGGTCCAGCGCGTACACCCGACGCTGCCCCTCGGCCCGGACCCGCACCAGCCCCGCCTCGCGGAGGACCCTCAGGTGCCGGCTGATCGCCGGGCGGGTCACCGGAAAGTGCCCGGCGAGCTCCCCCGCACCCTGCTCACCGGCTGCCAGCAGCGCGACGATCTGCCGCCGGGTCGGGTCGGCCAGTGCCGCGAGCGCCTCCACGCGTCGTGTGTAACAGAGGCCTTACATAAGCGTCCAGTTACAGGCGACGGTTCAGGGTGCCGGCTCGCGGGCAGGGTCGGGCGCATGACCGTCACCGATCCCGACGTCCCCGACCCGCTGAACGACCCGCGCACGCTGCAGGCCGACCCCGGCGCGCTCGGCGAGGGCGAGGACCTCGCCTCCGCCGAGGACGACGCCGTCGCCACCGGCGAGGACGAGCTCGCCTCCGCCCGGACCGAGGCCGACGAGGCCGGTGGCGGCGACGTCACCGGCGGCTCAGCCGGCGCCGTCGGGGAGGCGCCGACCGCCGACCGGACCTGAGCTGGACCGGTCCGTTTCACGCGGCCCGTCGCGGGAATGAGACGCAGGTCACATCCGCGTCACCCGAGGAGGGGATCAGCATGGCCACCGGTGAGACCGGTTTCGCCGACGTCACCTTCGACCTCATCTCCGTCCAGTACCACTCGCTGAAGGCCGGCCACGACTACGGCCAGTACGTCCGGGACGCCGAGAACGCCGGCCTGGACGACGTCGCGTCGTTCTTCCGTGAGGTCATGGAGCAGGACTCGCAGCGCGGGAAGCGCTGCCACGAGTTCCTGCGCCAGCTGGCCGGTACCGAGCACGGCGGCCCGGCCACGAGCTGAGCACGCGGCCGATGGAGCGAGCCGCGGTCCGGAGCGGTCACATGGGGTCCCCGGGCGCCTGTCACCGACGCCCGGAGGTCCCCGTGCTCGCCCTGACCGAGGCGGCGATCCGCCGCTCCATGGTCAACTGCTCGCGGAGCGAGGCGGCCGCACTCACCCCGCCGCGCGACCTGGCCGAGCTGGACTGGGACGCGCTGGAGGTCCTCGGCTGGCGTGACCCGAAGGCGGAGCTGCGGGGCTACCTGGTGCACGAGCAGGCGGACGGCGTCGTGGGGGTCGCACTGCGGGCCGCGGACACCAGGATGTCCAGCCGGCGCTCGGCGATGTGCCTGCTCTGCCACGAGGTCCAGCCGGCGGCCGCCGTGTCGCTTTTCACCGCCCGGCGGGTCGGTGAGGCCGGGCGGAACGGCAACACCGTGGGCACCTACATCTGCGCCGACCTGGAGTGCGCGCACCGTGCCCGGGAGGTCCCGCCGACCGCGCGGCACCTCGCGGAGGAACTGCAGGCGGTCGCCGTCGCCGAGCGGGTCGAGGGCCTGCGGCAGCGGCTGCGCGCCTTCACCGCGGACGTGCTGCGCCGCTGACCGGCGAGGACCACGATGGGGCCGTGATCACGACGGCGCTCACCCGGTGGTTCGACCTCGACACGCCCGTCTTCGGCGCCCCGATGGCCGGGGTGGCCGGCGGCGAGCTCGCCCGCGCCATCTCGGTGGGCGGCGGGCTCGGCATGATCGGCGTCGGGTCGGAGACCCCCGTCGACTGGATCGCCGCGCAGGCCCGGGTGCCGGCCGAGGCCGACGTGTCCTTCGGCATCGGCTTGATAGCCTGGGCCCTGGAGCAGCGGCCCGAGCTGCTGGCTGCGGCGATCGCGGCCGAGCCGGCGCTGGTCTCGGTGTCCTTCGGCGACCCCGCGCCCTTCGTCGGCCCGCTGCACGACGCCGGGATCGCCGTCGCCACCGCGGTCAACACACGCGGGGACCTGGACCGTGCGGTGGCCGCGGGTGCGGACGTCATCGTCGTGCAGGGCACCGAGGCCGGCGGTCACACCGGGCAGCGGGCCACCCTCCCGCTGCTGCAGGAGACGCTGGCCGTGACCGACCGGCCGGTCCTGGCGGCCGGGGGCATCGCGACGGGCGCCGGGCTGGCCGCCGTCCTGGTCGCCGGTGCCGCCGGGGCCTGGATCGGGACGCCGTTCCTGTCCTGCACGGAGGCGACGAACACCCCGGCGGCGCGGGAGCGGGTCCGGGCCGCGAGCGGCGACCGGACCGTGCTCACCAGCGCCTTCGACATCGCCCAGGGGCTGGCCTGGCCGCAGCGGTGGCCCGGCCGCGCCCTGGTCAACGAGTTCACCGAGACCTGGCACGGCCGGGAGGACGAGCTCCGCGGCGACACCCGGGCGGCCGAGCTGGTCCGCCGTGCCCGGAGCGAGGGGGACCTCGACAACGCGCCGCTCTACGCCGGGGAGTCCGTCGGGCTGGTCACCGCCGAGCAGTCGGCGACCGACGTCGTGCGCCGGCTCACCGCCGACGCCCGGACGGCGCTGGAGCGCGCTTCCCGGCTGCTCGGCTAGCTCAGACGGCGCAGCTGCCGTCCTCGCAGCCCTCGGCGGCGGGCAGGGTGACCAGCGGGTGGCTGTCGGCCCAGGCCCGCTCCAGCAGCTGGAGCAGCTGCTCGGCAGGCTGCGCACCGGCGGCACCGTAGGCGCGGTCGACGACGAAGAACGGGACACCGGTCGCACCCAGCGCGCGGGCGGAGGCGATGTCGTCGTGGACGGCGGCCAGGTACCGCTTGTCGGTGAGCGCGGCACGGGACTCGACCGCGTCCAGCCCGACCTCGACGGCCAGGGCCACCAACGAGTCGACGTCGAACACCGAACGCTGCTCGGTGAAGTACGCGTGCAGCAGCCGCTCCTCCATCGCCCCGCCGAGGCCGTGGTCGGCGGCCAGGTGGATCAGCTGGTGGGCGAGCAGGGTGTTGCCGCTGACCCCCTCGGCCAGGTGGTACTCGAGGCCCTCACCGGCGGCGACCTCCTCGACCCGGCGCTGCATCTGCGCCATCTCCTCGACGCTGCGGCCGTACTTGGCGGCCAGCGCGGGGAGCGTCGCCTCGGTGTGCCCCTCGGGGATGCTCGGGTCGAGCTGGAACGACCGCCAGACGACCTCCACCTGGTCGGCGTGCGGGAAGCGGGAGAGCGCCGTCTCCAGCTTGCGCTTGCCGATGTAGCACCACGGACAGACGACGTCGGACCAGACCTCTACCTGCATGGACCGTTCGAACCCACCGGGCGATCAGCTCATTCCGCGGTGGGTGCGGTCACCTGCGCCCGCCCGTTGCCCGGGGTGGGATCGAGGAAGACGTAGCGGACGCCGGGGTGCCGGGCGACGAGCCGGCGCTCGGCCTCGTCGGCGGCCCGCTCGATGTCGGCGACGGTGGCGGTGTCGGCGAAGTCGACCTTGGCGGCGACGAGCAGCTGCCCCGGGCCGATCACCGTGGTGAGCAGGAAGGGCACGCCGTCGACCTGGGCCATGCCGGACAGCTCGTCCTTGAGCTCCTGCTGGGTGGCGCCGGGAACCGACTGCCCGATGAGCAGCGAGATGTTGGCCCGCGCCAGGGAGCCGGCGACCAGGATCAGCAGCACGCCGATCAGGATGGCGGCGATGCCGTCCCACAGCGGGTCGCCGGTGATCTGCTCGAGGAACAGGCCCAGGGCGGCGAGCACGAGGCCGACCAGCGCCGCGCTGTCCTCGAAGGTGACCGCCTTCACCGTGGTGTCGGTGGTGTGCTGGAGGTACTGGCGGGAGCTGATCTTGCGCTCCTTGGCCTCGCCGCGTACCTGCCGCACGGCCTTGAGCAGCGAGCTGCCCTCGAGGACGAAGGAGACGGCCAGGATGATGTAGGAGATCGTCGGAGAGCCCTCGGGCTCCCGCTCGATGATCGTCCTCACGCCTTGCCAGATGGAGAAGCCGGCGCCGACCCCGAAGGTGCACAGCGCGGCGAGGAACGCCCAGAAGTACGTCTCGCGCCCGTAGCCGAAGGGGTGGCGCTCGTCGGCGGCCCGGTTGCCGCGCTTCAGCGCGACGAAGAGCAGCACCTCGGTGACCGTGTCGGCCAGCGAGTGCGCCGCCTCGGACATCATCGCCGAGGAGTGGCTGATCAGACCGCCGATGAGCTTGGCGACGGCGATCGCCAGGTTCGCCAGCCCGGCGACGATCACGGTGCCGGTCGACTCCCCGTCGGACTTCCCGGAGGGCTTCGTGGCCGCGCCGGCCTGAGCCTCCTGGACGAGGGCGTGCTGGGTCGTCGGCGCCGGTTGCGTCATGCACCGCCCGGTTCCCCGGTCCGGTGATCGGCAATCCCCGCGCTCCGCTCGACCTCCGTCCCGCGGCTCACACCCGGAGCAGTGGTCCGATGAGGATCTCGGTGCCCTCGGGGCGCCAGGTGCGCCATCGCCCGCCGGGATCCCGCTCGACCCGGAAGCCGTGATGCACCTTCGTGTGGTGCCGTTCGCAGAGCAGCCCGGAGTTGGCCAGGCTGGTCTCCCCGCCGTGGATCCAGTGGATCAGATGATGGACGTCGCACCAGTGCGTCGGGGCGTCACAGCCGGTGAACACGCAGTGCCGGTCCCGCTGCTCGACGGCCTTGCGCAGGCCCGGGGTCACGACCCGGTGGTCCCGGCCGAGATCGAGAGGCACCCCGTCGGGGCCCATGACGATGCGGGAGATGCTGCCGTCGCAGGCCAGCCAGCGGGCCCGGGCCGCGGAGATCTGGGCCCCGAACCCGGTGCGGGCGGCGCCGGGGTTGGTGGCGGGATCGATCAGGTCGTCGCAGTCGATGTTCAGCACCACGTGCGGCTTCACCGTCCGCAGCGTCGGCAGCTGCCCGGAGGCCAGCTGGTTGTCACAGAGCTGGACGAGGGCGTCGGCCTGCTGCTGCGCGCGGCTGCGGTCATCCCCCTTCGGCCTGGAGGCCTGCACGATGGCCTCGATGCCGGCCAGCACCTTCTCCAACCCGACCGCGTCCAGGTCGAACCGACCCGTCCCGCTGCCATCGGCGTGCCGGGTGACCGACAACCGTCTGCCTTCGGTCGGATCAGGCTCGGTGCCGTCGGGGTCGAGGGCCTGGCGGTAGTGGTGCACCACCTGCGGCAGCTGGGCGTGCGCCTCGCCGTGCGCGACGGCGACCAGCGCCGCGTCGATCACCCCGAGGTCGACGTCCTGCTCGTCGGCGGCGGCCCGCTTGTCGTCGTCGGCGATCGGGGCGATGGTCGCCACCTGGGAGGCGGTCAGCGTGCCGTCGGCGAAGGCCGCGGCGGTGGCCGGCAGGTGCTCCAAC
>JHVP01000011.1 GCA_000620205.1 Geodermatophilaceae bacterium URHA0031
GGGGTGGGTACATCTTCACAGTGTTACGGCGGTCATGGCGAAAGGGAAACGCCCGGTCTCATTCCGAACCCGGAAGCTAAGCCTTTCAGCGCCGATGGTACTGCCCGGGGGACCGGGTGGGAGAGTAGGACGCCGCCGGACATAACTCCCAGGAACGGGGTCACAGCATCAGCTGTGACCCCGTTTCTGCATGTCTGCACACTTGCCGTCCACCGGCCCACCCCGCTCGCACGTCCCACGACCGGGGCAACCTGCACTTTCACGCGCGAAAGCACCCGCGGTATCCCGCGACTGAGCACCCGTACTTCCACGCGCGAAAGCACCCGCGCTTTCGCGTGACTGAGCACCCGCGGTTTCGCGCGCGAAAGTACGCGGGGTCCCCTCGTGGGTGGCTGCCGGCTGGAGTCCGCGGTATACGTCAGGACGGAACCCGGCGGGTGTGCCTCCTCGGGAACGACGAACGGCCGGCTGCGGGGTCCGCGGCCGGCCGTTCGCGTGCTGCTCAGGTTCAGGGCACCGTGCGCCGCAACCCCAGGTAGGCGAGCGCCCCGGCGGCCACCGCGATGGCGGCGGGTAGAGCGATCGCGGCGGTGGCGGTGGACAGGTCGCCGAACCACGACCAGATGTCCCCCCAGGTCTTCTGCCAGGTGGCGTAGACGGCGACCGCGCCCCCGAGCAGGAGGGTCAGCAGGCCCAGGGCGTAGAGGCCCGGCGCTCCCCAGCGCTTGAAGACGACGCCGATCCCGATCCCCACGAAGGCACACGCCAGCATCGGCACCGTGTAGACGATGAACTGCAGCAACGGGTTGCCGACGTCCACGGAACCGGGAGCCCAGAAGTGCAGCTGCACGCCCCACCCGTCCGTCGCGTTCTCGATGGCGGCGAGGACCGTCAATGCCAGTCCGTAGCCCACGGACTGGATCGCCGCGCTCAGCGCCGTCCCCAGGTAGAAGTGCCGCCGGCTGAGGCTCAACCCCATGGCGAACGGGAACATCTGCGTCACCGACTGGGTGAAGACGATCAGCACGGTGATGTACAGCGACGCCAGGCCGCCGGTGAACCCATCGCCCGGAGATGTCGCAGCGACGTCCCCCAGGCCCCAGATGGCCGCGTTGATGGCGAAGGACGACGCGACGATGGCACAGGGCACTCCGATGCTGAGCGCCGGGTGGACCAGCTGCATGCGCGCGACAGCGGCGACGCGGTTCATCGGGAGACTCCCAGCAGGTCGGACGGGGCGGCGGAGGTGGCGCGGTCGGTCGTGGTGGAGCGCAGGCTCATCGCGACCACCAGCTTCTGGATGCTGGTCGGCTCCACGACGAGCCCCAGCTCGGTGGCCATCCGGCGGGCGGTCGCCGTCCCGGTGCGGACGATCGCCCGGGACTGTCCGGCCAGGCTCTCGGTCGTGACCAGCTCGTGGGCGGCTCCGAAGGAGGCGACCTGGCGGGCGGGCCCCGAGACGGTGAGCGCCGTGGCCCGCAGGGTCTCCGCATCCGCGTCGAGCAGGACCCGGCCGCGGTCGATCAGGAGCACGTGCTCGAGCAGGTCGCTGATCTCCTCGATGAGGTGGGTGGAGATGACGATGGTCCGCGGGTGCTCGGCGTAGTCGGCGAGCAGCCGGTCGTAGAAGAGCTGCCGGGCGACGGCGTCCAGGCCGAGGTACGGCTCGTCGAACAAGGTGATCGGCGCCCGGGAGGCCAGTCCCAGCACGATGCCGACCGCCGAGGTCATGCCGCGCGAGAGCTTCTTGATGTTCCGCCTCACCGGCAGCTCGAACTCCTCGAGCAGCTGGTCGGCCAGCTGCTGGTCCCACGAGGGGTAGACCGACGCGGCGGCCCGGACGGCGTCGCACACCCGGAAGAGGTCGGGGTACCGCTGGCTCTCCTTGATGAAGCAGAGCTGGCTGAGGACGGCGTCGTTCTCGAACGGTGCGCCGCCCAGCACCCGCACCTGTCCGGACGTCGGGACCCGGTGCCCGGTCAGGAGCTGCATCATCGTGGTCTTGCCGGCACCGTTGCGGCCCAGGAGACCGGTGATCGTGTCGGCCTGGATCTCCGTCGTCACGTCGCTGAGCGCGGTGTGACCCCGGAACCGCATGGTGACCGACTCGAAGCCGGCGGCTGCCGTCACGACTGCCCACCCCGCTCGCGCAGCATCGCGGCGATCTCGGCGACGGTGATCCCGACCTTGTCGGCCTCGAGCAGCAACGGCGTGAGGTACTGCTCGGCGAACTCGCTGCGGCGCCGCTTCAGCAGCTGCTCGCGGGCCCCGGTGGCGACGAACATCCCGACTCCTCGTCTCTTGTAGAGGACCCCGTCGGTCACCAGCTGGTTCAGGCCCTTGGCTGCGGTGGCGGGGTTGATGCGGTGGAAGGCGGCCAGCTCGTTGGAGGAGGGCGCCTGGCTCTCCTCGGCGAGCGAGCCGTCGACGATCGCGTCCTCCAACTGGACGGCGATCTGCCGGAAGATCGGGCCGGCATCCTCGTTCATGCCGGTGCCGGGCGAACGAGACGAGCCCGGTGGCTCGCTGGTTCATTACTCATGTAATGAACCATAGAACCACCGGGCTCGGTGGGGCAAGTGCCTGTCCGCGGGCGTCCCGCGCTCGGGTCAGGCGGAGGGGTCGTCGTCCGGCTCGGAGGCGGCCGCCTGGTCCGGCTGGCCGGCCAGGATCAGGTAGAGGGCGCGCCGGGCGTCGGTCAGGACGCGCCCCGCCGCTGCGAGCTGGGCCGGGTCCCCGACCCGGCCCAGCTGGTGGGCGGCCCCCATGAGCTCGCCCATCAGCGCGCGCAGGTCGGGCGAGTCGCCGTCGCCGGCGAACGCCGCGAACGGGTCGACCTCGCCGAGGCTCGCGAGGTGCTCCCGGCCGGCCTCGGTCAGGGTGACCAGCTTGCGGCCGCCGTCGGCCGAGACCGTGACCAGGCCCTCGTCCTCGAGCTGCGCGATGGTGGGGTAGACCGCTCCGGGGCTCAGCCGCCAGGCGCCGCCGGTGCGCTCGGCCACCGCCTGCATGAGCTGGTAGCCGTGCATCGGCTCGTCGGCCAGCAGCATCAGGAGTGCGGAGCGGACGTCACCGCGGCCGGCCCGGCCGTGGCGGCCGCGACCGCCCCGAGGGCCGCCGCGGTGGCCACGCGGACCCTCGCCGAACGGTCCGCCCGGCCCGCCGCCGAAGGGGCCGCCGCCGAACGGGCCGCCGCCGAACGGGCCACCGCCGAAGGGCGGGTGGTGCCGGCGGCTGCTCCCGTCGGCGCGGGCGCTGTCGAAGCGCTCCCGGCCGGGGTGGTCGTGCGGGTGGTGCCGGTGGTCCCCGGCGTCCGCGCCGGGGGTGGGGATGTGGTGGTGGCGGCTGTGCCGGGACCACGGGGTGGTGGGCTTCATGTCCAACCTCCAGGTGTCGTTGATGCGGTCACGATATATCGCGACATGGCGCGGCGCAAGGACGCAACAGGGCTGTCACACGGCTGGGCTACCTTCCGGGCTCCACCCACCCCGGGACGCCAGGAGGCCGACGACCGTGCTGCTCTCCCCCCACGAGCAGGAGCGGCTGATGCTGAGCTACGCCGCCGAGCTCGCCCGGCGTCGTCGGGCCCGCGGCCTCAAGCTCAACCTCCCCGAGGCGACCGCGATCGTCACCGACCACGTCCTCGAGGGCGCCCGGGACGGCGAGCGGGTCACCGACCTCATGCAGTCCGGTCGCACGGTGCTGGGGCGCGACGACGTCATGGACGGCGTGCCCGAGCTGCTGGAGGAGGTGCAGGTGGAGGCCACCTTCCCGGACGGGACGAAGCTCGTGACGGTCCACCAGCCGATCCCGTGAGCGCCAGCGAACGGGGCCATCGAGTAGAGCCCGTGAGCGCCAGCGAACGGGGCCATCGAGCAGAGCCCGTGAGCGGCGAGCCGGTGATCCCCGGCGAGGTCATCCCGGCCGAGGGGGTCATCGAGACGCTCCCCGGGGCGCCGCGGATCGAGCTGCCGGTGCACAACACCGGTGACCGGCCCGTGCAGGTCGGCTCGCACTTCCACTTCGCCCAGGCCAACGCCGCGCTGGCGTTCGACCGGGCGGCCGCGCACGGTCACCGGCTCGACATCGCCGCCGGGACCGCCGTCCGGTTCGAGCCCGGCATCCAGCGCACCGTGGTCCTGGTCCCGCTGGCCGGCGCCCGGCTCGTGCCGGGTCTGACGGCCGAGGGGGGTCTGGGCTGATGGTCCAGCTGTCGCGCGAGCGCTACGCCCAGCTCTACGGCCCCACCACCGGTGACCGCATCCGGCTGGCCGACACCGACCTGCTCATCGAGGTCACCGAGGACCGCAGCGGTGGCCCCGGCCGGGCCGGCGAGGAGGCGGTCTTCGGTGGCGGCAAGGTGATCCGTGAGTCGATGGGCCAGGGGCGGGCCAGCCGCGCCCAGGGCGCACCGGACCTGGTCATCACCGGCGCGGTCGTGCTGGACCACTGGGGCGTCGTCAAGGCCGACGTCGGCGTCCGCGACGGCCGGATCGTCGCCCTGGGCAAGGCCGGCAACCCGGACACCATGGACGGCGTCCACCCCGACCTGGTCATCGGCCCGGGCACCGAGGTGCTGTCGGGCAACGGCAAGGTCCTCACCGCCGGTGGCATCGACTGCCACGTGCACTTCATCTGCCCGCAGATCGTGCCCACCGCGCTGGGTTCGGGCGTCACCACGCTGATCGGCGGCGGCACCGGCCCGGCGGAGGGCTCCAAGGCCACCACGATCACCCCCGGCGACTGGTACCTCGCCCGGATGCTCGAGGCGATGGACCCGCTGCCGGTCAACGTGGCGTTGCTGGGCAAGGGCAACACCGTCTCGCTGGACTCCCTGGAGGAGCAGCTCCGGGCCGGGGCGAGCGGCTTCAAGCTGCACGAGGACTGGGGCTCCACACCCGCCGCCATCGACGCCGCACTCACCGTGGCCAGCCGCAACGGCGTGCCGGTGGCGCTGCACTCGGACACGCTGAACGAGGCCGGCTTCGTCGAGGACACCCTGGCCGCCATCGCCGGCCGGAGCATCCACGCGTACCACACCGAGGGTGCCGGCGGCGGTCACGCCCCGGACATCATCACCGTCGCCGGGCACCCGAACGTGCTGCCCAGCAGCACGAACCCGACCCGTCCGCACACGGTGAACACCCTCGACGAGCACCTCGACATGCTCATGGTCTGCCACCACCTGGACTCCAGCGTGCCCGAGGACCTGGCCTTCGCCGAGAGCCGGATCCGGCCGACGACGATCGCGGCCGAGGACCTGCTGCACGACCTCGGGGCCATCTCGATGATCGGCTCGGACGCGCAGGCGATGGGCCGGGTCGGTGAGGTCGTGATGCGCACCTGGCAGACCGCGCACGTGATGAAGCGCCGTCGCGGCGCACTGGCCGGTGACGGCGCCGCGGACAACCTGCGGGCCCGGCGGTACGTCGCCAAGTACACGATCTGCCCGGCGGTCGCGCACGGCATCGACGGCGAGGTCGGGTCGGTGGAGCCGGGCAAGCTGGCCGACCTGGTGCTGTGGGAGCCGAAGTCCTTCGGCGTGCGGCCGCACGTCGTCCTCAAGGGCGGGATGATCGCCTGGGCGATGATGGGGGACGCCAACGCCTCGATCCCGACCCCGCAGCCGGTGCTCCCGCGGCCGATGTTCGGCGCCTACGGCAAGGTCCCGGCGCAGACGTCGCTGCACTTCGTCGCCCCGGCGGCGCTGGAGGCCGGGCTGGCCGACCGGCTGGCGATCGACCGGCGGCTGGCGCCCGTCGGCGACACCTCCCGGCTGGGCAAGGCGGACATGCCGGAGAACACCGCGCTGCCGGACATCCGCGTCGACCCGGACACCTTCACCGTCTCGGTGGACGGCG
Source organism: Geodermatophilaceae bacterium URHA0031 (assembly GCA_000620205.1). GTDB lineage: Bacteria > Actinomycetota > Actinomycetes > Mycobacteriales > Geodermatophilaceae > Modestobacter. Next base: position 5,862 of record JHVP01000011.1, read on the forward strand.
AGGTCTGGGAACCCGACCCGGTCAGCGAGCTGCCGATGGCGCAGAAGTACTTCCTCTTCTGATGACGGCCGCGCTGCTCACGCTGGCCGACTCCCGGCTGCCTGCCGGCGGCCACACGCACTCCGGCGGCGTGGAGCAGGCGATCGCCGCCGGCGTGCTCACCGACCCGGCGTCGCTGGCCCTGTTCCTGCGACGTCGGCTGACCACGTCCGGGGCGGTCGCCGCCGGGCTGGCCGCGGCCGCGTGCCGGGCCGTGGACGACGCCGACGTGGTGGCGGCGTTGTCCGCGCTCGACGCGGAGGCCGACGCCCGCACCCCCTCACCGGCGCTGCGGGCCGCCTCGCGGCAACAGGGGCGCGGGCTGGTCCGGGTCGGTGGCCGGGCCTGGCCGCACCCGGCCTGGGCCGCCCTCCCCGCCCAGCCGCACCACCCGCTGGCCTTGGGGGTGGCCGCTGCCGCCGGGGGGCTGACCCCGCGTGAGGCGGCCGCGGCAGCGGCGTACCTGTCGGTCTCCGGGCCGGCCACCGCTGCCCAGCGGTTGCTCGCCATGGACCCGATCACCGTCGCCGCGGTCACCGCCCGGCTCGCCCCCGAGGTCGACGCGGTGGCGGCAGCGTCGACCGACGGTCTCCCGGCCGCCGCCGACCCGCTGCTGGACCTGCTCGCCGAAGTGCACACCGCACGGAAGGACCGGTTCTTCGCCTCATGACCCTCACCAGGAGTGCACATGCCGCCTGACCACAACCTGGACGACTACGTCGACCCCTACAGCCCCGGGCACCGCCACGGCGGTCCGCTGCGGGTGGGGCTCGGCGGCCCGGTGGGCTCCGGCAAGACGGCGCTGGCCGCCGCGCTGTGCCGGACCCTGGGCGCGGAGTACGACCTCGCCGTCGTCACCAACGACATCTACACGACCGAGGACGCCGACTTCCTGCGCCGCAACGCGGTGCTGCCCGACGACCGGATCGAGGCCGTCCAGACCGGCTGCTGCCCGCACACCGCGATCCGCGACGACATCACCGCCAACCTGGACGCCGTCGAGCTGCTGGAGTCCCGGCACCCGGGGCTGGAGCTGGTCCTGGTCGAGTCCGGCGGGGACAACCTCACCGCCTCCTTCAGCTACGGCCTGGTCGACGTGCAGGTCTTCGTCGTGGACGTCGCCGGTGGGGACAAGGTCCCCCGCAAGGGCGGCCCGGGCGTCACCGCCTCGGACCTGCTCGTGGTCAACAAGACCGACCTCGCGCCGCTGGTGGGGGCGGACCTGGGCGTCATGCGCCGGGACGCCGACGCGGTGCGCGGGGGCAAGCCGACGCTGCTCATCTCCCTGCGCGAGGACCCCGCGGCGACCGAGGTGGCCGAGTGGGTGCGCGAGCAGGTGCGGGCGAGGGCGCTGCAGGAGGCGTGAGGACCCGGGTGGAGGTGGTGGCCCGGAGCGACCCGCGAGGTCGCACGGTGCTGCCGGTGGTGCGCGCCAGCGGCCAGCTCGCCGTCCGGCGGACCGGACCGACCACGGTGCACCTGGTCGCCACGGCCTTCGGACCGCTGGGCGGGGACGACGCGGAGGTCCGGCTGGTCGTGGAGGAGGGGGCCCGGCTGTCCGTGCACTCGGTCGCCGCCGCCGTGGTGCTGCCCGCCCGAGGGGAGTCGCCACCCTCCCGGCAGGTGGTGCGGGCCGAGGTCGCCGGCGTCCTGCACCTCGCGCCCGAGCCGACGGTCGTGACCGCCCGCGCCGTCCACCTCGCCGAACTGCACGCCGAGCTGGACGGGCGCGGGGAGCTGACCGCGACCGAGCAGGTGCTGCTCGGCCGGGCGGGGGAGGAACCGGGACGCTGGACCGGCACGACCCGCGTCGTCGTGGCCGGCCGCCCGGTGCTGCACACCACCGTCGGGCTCGGCCCCGGTGCGCCCGCCTGGTCGCCGCCGGTCGCTCCGCGGGCCTACGTGTCCACGGTCCGGGTGGGTGACCCGCAGGCAGCGGTGCGGACGGGGGTGGACGCCGTACGGTTGCCGCTGCCCGGCGGCTGGGTGGGCACCGCCTGGGCCGGGGAGCTGCACGAGGCGGTGACCCGGCTGGCCGGCGTCACCCGGGAGCGGGACCTGGAGGTGGCGCGGTGAGCGGGGCGATCGTCGTCCGGGCGCGGCGGGTGGTCCTCCCCGACGGGGAGCGGGCGGCGGCGGTGCACGTCCGGGACGGCGTCATCGAGGCGGTGACCGGCTTCGACGAGGCCGGCGACCGGCCGGTGACCCTGGCCGCGGACGAGGTGCTGCTGCCGGGCCTGGTCGACAGCCACGTGCACGTCAACGAGCCCGGGCGCACCGAGTGGGAGGGCTTCGCCTCGGCCACCCGGGCCGCGGCCGCCGGCGGCGTCACCACGATCGTCGACATGCCGCTCAACTCGGTGCCGCCGACCGTCAACGCCAAGGCGCTGCAGGTGAAGCGGCAGGCGGCGCAGGGGCAGCTGAGCGTGGACGTCGCCTTCTGGGGCGGCGCGGTGCCCGGCAACGCGAGCCAGCTCCAGCGGCTGCTCGCCGCCGGCGCGGTGGGCGTGAAGTGCTTCCTGCTGGACTCCGGGGTGCCCGAGTTCCCGCCGCTGGACGACGCCGGCCTGCGGGCGGCGCTCACCGCGCTGGCCGAGGTCGACGGGCTGCTCATCGCGCACTGCGAGGACGACGACGTGATCGCCGCAGCGCCGGACCCGGGCGGCCCGCGCTACGCGGACTTCCTCGCCTCCCGTCCCGGTGCGGCCGAGGAGACGGCGATCGGCCGGTTGATCGCCGCCGCCCGCGACACCGGTGCCCGGGTGCACGTCGTGCACCTGGCCGACGCCGGTGCCCTGCCGATGCTGCGCGCCGCCCGCGCCGAGGGCGTGCGGATCACCGTCGAGACCTGCCCGCACTACCTCACCTTCAGCGCCGAGGAGGTGCCCGACGGGGCGACCTCGTTCAAGTGCTGCCCGCCCATCCGCGAGGCGGTGCACCGCGAGGCGCTGTGGGCCGCGCTGGCCGACGGGGACATCGACCTGGTGGTCAGCGACCACTCGCCCTGCACCCCGGAGCTCAAGCGGCTCGACGTGGGCGACTTCGCGTCGGCCTGGGGCGGCATCGCCGGCCTGCAGGTGACCCTGCCGGTGGTCTGGACCGGCGCCCGCGCCCGCGGGCTGTCGTTGGGCGACGTCGTGCGCTGGATGTCCGCAGCGCCGGCGGCGCTGACCGGGCTGACCGGCAAGGGCGGGATCGCGGTGGGCAAGGACGCCGACCTGGTCGCCTTCGCGCCCGACGAACGGTCCACCGTGGGCGAGCTGCACCACCGCAACCCGGTGACGCCTTACACCGGTCGGGAGCTCACCGGCGTCGTCCGCCGGGCCTGGCTGCACGGCGAGGAGCTGGTGGACGGGAACGCGCCCCGCGGCCGGCTGCTCAGCCGGGGGCGCGCCTGAACCCGGCCTCCCTGCAGGGGCCCGCCGCGAGCTTGCGAGCGGTGGGGGCAGGGAGGTCCTTATTCTTCCTCGGCCGCCTGGTCGAGGATCTTCGGGTCGTCGTCGACCCCGCCGGCCGGGTCGGCGTTGCCGAGGGCCGTCTCGGCGGGGAGCTGCTCGACGTGCGCCTTGGCGCGGGCCTTCAGGTCGTCGTCGGGGCTGGTCATGCGGTGCCTCCCAGGGATCGGTGGTCTGACCACCCTGCCCTACCCTCGCGGCGCGGGGTAACCGCGCCAGCACGGAGAACTGGAGAACGATGACGGCCTTCACCGACCTGCCCGACCTCGCCCGGCGGGACCTCGGTGGTGCCGTCGTCGCGGCCAACGACGAGTTCTTCGCCGCGCGGGAGAACCTCGTGCTGCCGCACCCCGCCGTCGCCCGCACCGAGTTCGGGCACAAGGGCAAGGAGTACGACGGCTGGGAGACCCGGCGCCGGCGCAGCCCCGGCCACGACTGGGCGATCGTGCGGCTCGGCGCCCCGGGGATCGTGGCCGGGGTCGTCGTCGACACCGCCTTCTTCACCGGCAACTACCCGACGCAGGCATCCGTCGAGGGCACCGCCCTCGAGGGCCACCCGTCGGTCGACGAGCTGCAGAAGGCCGACTGGCGGCCGCTGCTGCCGCTGTCGCCGCTGGCCGGCGACACGGCCAACCCGTTCGCCGTCGCCTCCGACCGCCGGTGCACGCACGTGCGGCTGTGCATCCACCCCGACGGCGGGGTGGCCCGGCTGCGGGTGCACGGCACCGTCGTCCCGGACCCGCGGCTGGTCGACGCCGGCCCGTTCGACCTGGCCGCGCTGGAGAACGGCGGCCGGGTGACCGCGGTGAGCAACGCCCACTACGGCAGCCCGCACCAGCTGGTCGGCCGCGGGCTCGCCCGCTCGATGGGCGAGGGCTGGGAGAACGCCCGCCGCCGCGGCCCGGGCAACGACTGGGTCGACGTCGTCCTGGCGTGCGAGGGCGTGGTCGGCCTCGCCGAGCTGGACACGTCGTACTTCCTGGGCAACGCGCCGGGGTCGGCCGCGCTGACCGGTCGCACCGCCGACGGCACGGAGGTCGTGCTGCTGCCCCGCACCCGGCTGCAGCCCGACACCCGGCACCGCTTCGTGCTCGACCGCGGGACCGGGGTGCGCAGCGTCCGGCTGGACGTGTTCCCCGACGGCGGGATGGCCCGGCTCCGGCTCTGGGGCCGGCCGACCGCCGCCGGCCGGGCGGAGCTCGGCCGGCGCTGGTTCGACTCGCTGCCCGACGTCACCGCGCTGGAGGTGCTCGGGTCGATCGGCGTCGACCCGAGCGAGGCCGGCCGGCTCGTCGGCCGCCGCCCCCTCACCGGCGTGCTGCCGCCCGCCGTCCGCGCCCTGCTCGACGGCTAGGCCTCCCGGAGGAGCCTCGTCAGCTGGTCCCGGTGAGGTGCTCCGGCCGGACCGGGACGCGCGCCAGCGGCAGGCCGGTCGCGGCCCGGATCGCGGCCAGGACGGCCGGTCCGGAGGAGATGTTCGGCGCCTCGCCGACCCCGCGCAGGCCGTAGGGCGCATGCGGGTCGGCGTACTCCAGCACCTCGACGCGCATCGGCGGCATGTCCAGGATCGTGGGGATCAGGTAGTCGGTGAACGACGGGTTCACGACCTTGCCGTCCCGGATCAGAATCTCCTCCATCACCGCCAGCCCCAGGCCCTGCGCCGTCCCGCCCTGGATCTGGCCGATGACCGCCTGCGGGTTGATCGCCTTGCCGACGTCCTGGGTGCAGGCCATCTCCACGACCTTGACCAGCCCGAGCTCGGTGTCGACGTCGACCACCGCCCGGTGCGCGGAGAAGGCGTACTGCACGTGCGCGAACCCCTGGCCGGTCTCCGGGTCGATCGCCTCGGTCGGGCGGTGCCGCCACTGGACCGTCTCCTCGACCGCCTCGTTACCGAGCAGGTCCGCCAGCGGGACGGCGATCTCCTCCGCGTCGGACACCACCTGACCGCCGGCCAGGCGCAGGTCCGGGACGGAACGCCCGACCAGGCGCTCGGCGCGGGCCAGCAGCTGACCGCGCACCGCCTCGCAGGCCGCCTTGACCGCGCCGCCGGTGACGTAGGTCTGCCGCGACGCCGAGGTCGACCCGGCCGAGCCGACGGTCGTGTCCTTGGGGTGGACGGTGACCTGCTCCACGCCCAGCTCGGTGCGGGTGATCTGCTGCTCGACGGTCACCAGCCCCTGGCCCACCTCGGCCGCCGCGGTGTGCACGGTGGCCGTGGGCTCCCCGCCGACGACCTCCAGCCGGACCCGGGCGGTGGAGTAGTCGTCGTAGCCCTCGGAGAACGCGACGTTCTTGTAGGCGACCGCGTAGCCGACGCCGCGCCGCACCCCTTCCCCGTGGGTGGTGTTGGAGACCCCGCCGGGCATGTCCCGCAGGTCGACCTCCCCGTCGGCCTCCGCGGGCAGCGGCATCGCCTCCAGCCGGCGGAGCAGCTCGGCGACCGGCGCCGGGCTGTCGATGACCTGGCCGGTGGGGGTGGCCGAACCCTGCTCCATCGCGTTGCGGCAGCGCAGCTCCACCGGGTCCATGCCCAGCTCGGCCGCGAGCGCGTCCATCTGCGACTCGTAGGCGAACGCGGTCTGGACCGACCCGAAGCCGCGCATCGCGCCGCACGGCGGGTTGTTGGTGTACGCGCCGTAGCAGTCCACGTGCACGTTCGGGACGACGTAGGGGCCGATGCCCATCGTGCCGCCGTTGCCCACCACGGCCGGGGTGGAGGAGGCGTAGGCGCCGCCGTCGAACCAGATCGAGGCCTTCACGTAGACCAGCTGCCCGTCCCGGGTGGCGCCGTGCTCGTACCGCATGGTGGCCGGGTGCCGGTGCACGTGGCCGAAGAAGGACTCCTCGCGGTTGTAGGACATCTTCACCGGCTTGCCCGTGCGCAGCGCCAGCAGGCAGGCGTGCACGTGCATCGAGAGGTCCTCCCGGCCGCCGAACGCACCGCCGACGCCGGCCAGGGTCAGCCGCACCTGCTCCGGCGGGAGGCCGAGGGCGGAGCAGATCTGCCGCTGGTCCACGTGCAGCCACTGGGTGGCGACGTAGAGCTCGACGCCGCCGTCGTCGGCGGGGACGGCGAGCCCGGACTCCGGGCCCAGGAACGCCTGGTCCTGCATGCCGACCTCGTACTCGCCGACCACCACCACGTCCGCGGTGGGCTGCGGGTCGCCGGTGCGCACCTTGAGGTGCCGCACCAGGTTGCCCTCCGGGTGCAGGTGCGCGCTCTCCCGGCTCAGCTCGGTGACCTCGGCGTCGGACTCGTGCACCGCGTCCGTGGCCGGGTGGCCCAGCGCCGTCCGCGCGTCGGTGACCGGCTCCCAGACCTCGTAGTCGACCCGGATGAGCGCGGCGGCCCGCCGCGCGGTGTCCGGGTGGTCGGCGGCGACCAGCGCGACCGGCTCGCCCTGGTACCGGACGACGTCCACGGCGAGCACCGGCTGGTCGGCCAGCTCGAGGCCGTAGACCTTCTCCCCGGGCACGTCCTCGGAGGTGAGCACCGCGTGCACCCCGGGCAGCTGCGTCGCCGCGCTGGTGTCGATGGCGAGGACGCGGGCGTAGGGGTGCGGGCTCCGCAGCGTCACCCCCCACAGCATGTCCTCCATCCACAGGTCGCTGCCGTAGGCGAACTCGCCGCGGACCTTGAGGACGCCGTCGGGGCGCTGGGCGCTGTCGCCCACCCCACCGCTGCCCGGGCCGGTCAGGTGCGCCGGCGCGCCGGTGGGGGTGCGGGTCGGGGTGCTCATCGGTCGGCTCCCATCCGGTCGGCCGCCAGCCGGACGGCGTCCAGGATCTTCTCGTAGCCGGTGCACCGGCAGAGGTTGCCGGCCAGCGCCTCGCGGGTCTCGGCGTCGCTGGGCCGGCCGGTGCGGGTGATCAGGTCGTGGGTGGCGACCAGCAGACCCGGCGTGCAGAAGCCGCACTGCACGGCACCGGCGTCGACGAAGGCCTGCTGCACCGGGTGCAGGGCGTCGGCGCCGGCCAGCCCCTCGACCGTGCCGACCTGCCGGCCCTCGGCCTGCCCGGCGGCGACCAGGCAGGCGCAGACCGGCAGCCCGTCGAGGTAGACGGTGCAGGAGCCGCACTCGCCCTGCTCGCAGGCGTTCTTGGACCCGGGCAGGCCCATCCGCTCGCGGAGCACGTAGAGCAGGCTCTCGCCCTCCCAGACGTCGTCCACCTGCTGCTCGGTGCCGTTGACGGTGCAGGTCAGCCGCACGTCAGTTCCCCCTCGACTCGTCGCGGTAGTCCGTCCACGCCCAGGTCAGCGCGCGGCGGGCCATGACCGACAGCGCGTGCCGGCGGTAGGCGGCGGTGCCGCGGACGTCGTCGATGGGCGAGGACGCCGCCGCCACCAGCTCGCCGAACCGGCGGGCGGTCGCGGCCGGCAGCTCGGCGCGGGACTCCCACAGGCCGGCGGCGTCCAGCTCACCGGCCAGGAACTCCTCGGCGGCGGGGGCGCGGCGCGGGGTCGGGGCGGCGGACCCGAGGGCGGCGCCGACGGTGCGGCGGTCCGGGTGCAGCGCCAGGCCGAACGCCGCGACGGCGATGACCATCGCGTTGCGGGTGCCGATCTTGCTGTACTGCTGCGGGCCGCTCGGCGGGGTGACGTGCACCGCGGCGATGAGCTCGTCGGCGTCCATCGCGCTGCGCTTGACCCCGGTGTAGAAGTCGGTGACCGGGATCCGCCGGCTGCCGCGGACCGAGGCCACCTCCACCACCGCGTCGGCGGCGAGCAGCGCGGGGTGCGCGTCGCCGGCCGGTGAGGCGGTGGCCAGGTTGCCGCCCACCGTGCCGCGGTTGCGGATCTGCGGTGAGCCGATCGTCCGCGCCGCCATGGCCAGGCCCGGCAACCGGTCCCCGAGCTCGGTGATGACCCGGGCGTAGCTGACGCCGGCGCCCAGCCGGACGGCGCCGGCCACGGTGGTCCACTCCCGCAGGTCGGCCACCCGGGTCAGGTCCAGCAGCAGCGCGGGCCGGAGGTGGCCGAAGTTGATGCCGACCATGACGTCGGTGCCCCCGGCGATCGGGACGGCGTCCGGGTGGGCGGCCTTCGCCTCCAGGGCCTCGGCCCAGGTCGAGGGCTGCAGGAACTCCATCGTCGGTCTCGCCTCCGGTGCAGGGGACGGCCACGGTAACGCCCCGGTGTCACGGTGCGATGACGTGCCGGTGCGCGCCCGGACACATCGGATGGGCAGGATGCGCCCGTGCAGACCGCGGACCTCCTCGTGCACGACGCCGAGCTGATCGCCACCGTCGACGACGCCCGGCGGGAGATCGCCGGCGGGTGGGTCGCCGTCACCGACGGGGTGGTGACCGCCCTGGGCGGCCCCGGGGACCCGGCGCCGGACGCGCTGCGGCGGGTCGACGCCCGCGGCTGCCTGGTCACCCCCGGGCTGGTGAACACCCACCACCACCTGTACCAGAACCTCACCCGCGCCTACGCCCCCGCGCTGACCGGCGGGCTCTTCGACTGGCTGGTGACGCTCTACCCGCTGTGGGCCCGGCTCGACGAGGAGGCCGCGTACGTCAGCGCCTACGTCGGGCTGGCCGAGCTGGCGACGAGCGGCTGCACCACCTCGACCGACCACTCCTACGTGCACCCGCGCGGCGCCGGCGACCTGATCAGCGCGGAGGTGGCGGCCGCCCGGGAGCTCGGCGTCCGGTTCCACCCCACCCGCGGGTCGATGTCGCTGTCGGTCAAGGACGGCGGGTTGCCGCCGGACTCCGTCGTCCAGGACGACGACGAGATCCTGGGCGACTCCAGCCGGCTCGTCCGGTTGCACCACGACCCGTCCCCCACGGCGATGACCCGGATCGCGTTGGCCCCGTGCTCGCCGTTCAGCGTCTCGACCTCGCTGATGGCCCGCACCGCCGAGCTGGCCGAGAGCCTCGACGTCCGGCTGCACACCCACCTCGCCGAGACCCAGGACGAGGACGCGTTCTGCCTGCAGACCTTCGGCCGGCGTCCGGTGGACTACCTCGCCGACGTCGGCTGGATGACCGACCGGACCTGGCTCGCGCACGTGGTGTGGCCCTCCCCGACCGAGGTCGGGCGGCTCGGGGCGGCGGGGGTCGGGGCGGCGCACTGCCCGTCGTCGAACATGATCCTGGGCAGCGGGCTGGCCCCGGTCGCCGAGCTGCGCGCCGCCGGCGCCCCGGTCGGGCTGGGGGTGGACGGCTCGGCCTCGGCGGACTCCGCCTCGCTGTGGCTGGAGGCGCGCACCGCGATGCTGCAGGGCAAGCTGCGGCACGGCGCCGCGGCGATGTCCGCGCGGGACGCCCTGGAGATCGCCACCCGTGGCGGCGCCGCCTGCCTGGGCCGCAGCGGGGAGATCGGGCAGCTGTCGGTGGGCGCGTGCGGTGACCTGGCGGTCTGGTCGCTCGAGGGCGCGCGGTTCGCCGGTGCGCTGAGCGACCCGGTGGAGGCCTGGCTGCGCTGCGGGCCGGTGTCCGCCCGCGAGACCGTCGTCGCCGGCCGGCTCGTGGTGGCCGACGGCGCGGTGACGCACCCCGGGCTGGACGAGCAGCTCGCCGTCCACCGCCGGGTGTCCCAGCGGATGCAGGCCGCCCTCGACTGACCGCCTTGGCGAGGTTTCGGCGCCGAAACCTCGAAGGGGGCAAGGCGTCAGCGTTGCAGGGAGCCGCGGGCGACGGAGACGCCGGAGTGCGTCGGGTCGCCGTCCATCGGCTCCACCGAGACGTCGACCACCGGGTAGGCGCCCAGGTCGAGCCCGTCGGGCAGCGGCAGCACGGTGTCGCCGCGGTGCACGACCCCGACCGGCACCATCCGGATGGCGTCGGGCTGCAGCAGCCAGACCTCGTAGTAGCCGTCGGGCAGCGACGGCGCGTCGAGGTCGACCTGCAGCGAGCGGGTGCCGTCCGCGTCGCGCACCTCGGCCCGGCCGGAGGCGTCCTCCGCGGGGAGCGGGTCGAGCGCGGCGGTGGCGACCACCGCACCGCCGGTGTCGTCGTCCCGGGTCAGCGCCACGGCGGCGCCGCCGACGACCCCGCCCACCAGGACGGCGGCGGCGAGCGTCAGCCAGCGGGTCCGCGACCGGCGCGGTCGCAGCGGGACGACCTCGGCCCCCGACGACGGCGGGGCGGCGGAGACGCCGGTGGCCGCGGCGATCGCCGTCCAGACCTGCGGGGGCGGGGTGACCTCCGTTGCGGTGCCGGCGAGCTCGGGCACGGCCAGGAGGTCGACGGGGCGGCGGAGCGCGGCGACCTCGGCCGAGCACTGCGCGCACCCGGCGAGGTGGGCGGCGTCGGCGTCGGGAAGCGGCTCCCCGAGCGCGGCCAGGGCGAGCTGCTCAGGGGTGGAGTGCGGCACCGTCCACCTCCAAGCGGTCGCGCAGTCGTTCCAGGGTGCGTCGGATGTGGCTCTTCACGGTGCCCAGCGGGATCCCGGTGCGGGCGGCGATCTGGGTGTGGGTCAGGTCGGCGAAGAACGCGAGCTCGATGATCCTTCGTTGTGGTTGCCCGATGCGGTCCAACTCGCCGAGCAGCAGCACCCGGTCGGCGACCGCGTCGTCCACCCGGGCGGTGTCGGTGGGGTCCGGCCGGGACCGCACGTCGGCGGCAGCCGCCTCGGCCGAGCGGCGTTGCCGGGCCATCTTCGCCCACGTGTCGGCGATCTTGTGCCGGCAGATGCCCACCAGCCAGGCCGGCAGCGGACCCGCGGCGGCGCTGTACCCGGCGCGGCCGGTCCACGCCGCGACGAAGGTCTGCTGGGTGACGTCCTCGGCGTCCGGGCCGGGCCCGAAGGCACGCACCGCCAGCCCGTGCACCTGGCCGGCCCACCGCTCGTAGGCCTCCGCGAGCGCCTGCTCGTCGCCGGCGCAGAAGCGCCGGGCGACCTCGGCGTCGCTCGGTTCCCGGGCGGGGACGGGCACCACCTCCCTGACCACCTCCCGAACGTAGGGGACAGCCGCCGGGCGCGGACGCGACACCGCGGTCACGGGACGGGTTCGGCGACGACGACGACGTTGTCCGCGTAGCTGCGCAGCTCGGGCAGGAACTCCCCACCGCAGGTCAGCAGCACCAGCCGCGGCGGCCCGGTCCGCTGGAACAGCGCCGCCAGCGGAACGGCCCGCTTCTCGATCAGCTCACGGGAGACGACCCGCCAGCGGGTGACGGCGCCGGACGCGTCGGTCACCTGGACCTCGGCGCCGTCCTCGACCTCGCGCAGCGGAGCCAGGGCGCCCAGCCCCTGCTCGGCGTCGTCCACGTGCCCGGCGAGCACCGCCGTCCCCTCGCCGGCGCCGGGTGCCGGGCCGAACCGGTACCAGCCGACCCGGTCGACGTCCTCGGGGAGGGCCATCGCGCCGGCCGGGTCGACCCCGACCGGGTCGAGCGGGGCGTCGACCCCGGCCAGCCGCAGCCGGGCCGGGGGCACCCCGGGCGTGACCGCGGACGGAGCGGCCGGGCGGGCTGTCACCGCGGGCGCGGCCACCGCAGGCAGCGGTGCGGCGGGCGTGGCGAGGACCGAGGCCACCGAGGGCCCCGCCGCCGGGCCGGGGCGGGTCACCGCCCACGCCGTCGGGACACCGACGGCGAGGGCGAGACCGGCGACCAGCGCGGCGACGGGAGCGCGCACGGGGAGCTCAGGCCCGGGTGCCGAGCAGCCGGCGCCCGGCGAGCGCGGCAGCGACCAGACCGGCGCCGGACAGCGCGACCAGCGGCAGCGGCAGGCCGTCGTCCGCCAGCCCGGCCGAGCCGCCGGGGACGGCGGAGGGCGCGGAGCTCATCCCGCTCAGCGTCTGCACGGCCAGCTGGTAGCCCGCGTCGGACGAGCCCCACGCGTACACCGCGGTCACGGTGCCCTCGGTCAGGTCCAGGTCGGCCGGGCCGATCGCCACGGTGTCCGTGCCGGCCAGCACGACGTCGGCGGAGACGGTGCCGGCGGGGACCTCCAGCGTGGCCTCCTTCGGGTTGGTCAGCCCGGGGGCGACGACGGCCCCACCGGCCCGGACGTCGACCGCGGGCGCCGCGGCGACGTGCCGGACGGTCACCCGCGCCTGGCCGGCCGGGACCGCCGACACGTCGTTGACGAACGGCGTCAGCACCGGCGTGCCGGTCTCGGTCAGGTGCGCGACCACGGTGGCGTTCGCCCCGGCCGGGACGGTGACGTCGTCGGCCTTCGCAGCAGGCTGGGTGCTCGACGGGTCCGAGCCCGCCGGGTAGATCGCGAGGTCGTACTCGCCGGCCGGCAGGGACATCTCGTCGGTGAGCGTGCCGGGCTGGAAGTCCGGGATCAGCTCCTGGCCGTTGGCGTAGACGTCGACCGGGACACCGGGCACGGCGTGCAGGACCGACACGGTGGCGGTGTCGGCGGCACCGGCGGGTGGCGCCGCCAGGACGACGAGACCGCCGGCGGCGACGGCGGCCAGGGTGATGCTGCGGGTTCGGCTCACGGTGGTTCCTTCCGGGAGAGGGCCTGTGACCTCTCCTTCCGCCCCACCACCCGGCCCGGATGCAGCGACTCCTCAGCGGGTGAGCCCGGCCGCCAGCGCGTCGAGGTCGTCGAGGGTGGCGTCCAGGTGCGGCGAGACCCGCAGCACCGGGCCGGTCAGCTCGGACCGGGCCCGCTCCCGGCCCACCGCGGTCACCAGGACGCCGTGCTCGGCGTGCAACCGCGCGACGGTGCCCGCGACATCGACGCCCGCGGGTGGCCGCAGCGTGGTGATCGCGGTCGGGGAGTCCAGCGGCTCGACGACCGACCAGCCGCCCCGGCCGTCGAGCCGCTCGCGGGTGGCCCGCCCGAGGGCGGCCAGCCGGCTGCGCACCCGGTCCGGCCCGGCCGCGAGGTGCTCGCCGAGGGCGACCACCAGGCCCACCCGGCCGGCGACGTGCGCGTCGGCGGACTCGTACCAGCGGGCGTGGTCGACGCCCGCGCCCCCGTCGTCGAACAGCTCCGGTCCGACCAGCGGGCTCAGCTGCTCGGTGATGCCCGGCCGCATCACCAGGAAGCCCACGCCGCGGGGTCCGGCCAGCCACTTGCGGGCCGGCGCGTAGGCGACGTCGGCGCCCAGGTCGCAGTCCACCTGCCCGAGCGCCTGGGCGACGTCCAGCACCAGCGGCACACCGGCGGCATGGCAGAGCGCGGACAGCTCCCGGCCGGGCTGGACGACGCCGCGGTGGCTGGCCACCAGGGTCACGTGCACCAGCGCGGGCGGGTCGTCGCGCAGCACCCGCTCGACGCCGGCCAGGTCGGCGCGGCCCAGGTCGTCGGCCGGGAGCACCACCGGCACCAGGCCCGCGTCGGCCAGCACGGCGGCGTTGTGCCAGTACTCGCCGGGCAGCACGCCCACCCGGGTGCCGGCCGGGAGCCGCCAGCGGCCGAACAGCGTGCGCACCGCCGCGGAGGCGCTCTCGGTGAAGGCGACGTCGGCGGCGGCCATCCCGACCAGCCCGGCGAGCACCGAGCGGCCCTGCTGCAGGAGCCCCTCGACGGCCGCCTCGGCCACGTGCGCCCCCACCTCCGCCTCGTGCCGGGCGTGCCGGGCGACCGCCGCGAGCACCTGCTCGCTCTGCCGGCTGCAGGCCGCCGAGTTCAGGTGGACCACGGCCGGCCGCGGGCGGGCGACCCGCCACCCGGTGCCCAGGTCGTCGTGCGGGAGGGCGCTCACCCACCCGACGCTAGGTCACCGGCGGTGCGCGGGTGGTGGGCAGGAGCACGCGTGGGTCCGCTCCGGCCGGGTAGGGGATGCAGGAGCACAGGCGCCAGCACGGCGGCCCGGCGACGACGGAAGGGGGACCAGCCGCATGGACGGGGCGCACCGGGCACTCATCGGCGCCTCGGACCAGGAGCTGGTCGACGGCACGGTGGCCTTCGTCCGGGAGGCCCTGGACGCCGGCGAGCCGGTCGTCGTCGCATGCACCGACCCCACCGCGGAGCTGCTGCAGAAGGCGCTGGCCGACCGCCCGCAGGTCGCCTGGGCCGAGTGGGGCGAGGTGTACGGCCACGGCCCGGCCGCGGCGGTCACCGCGGTCCGCCGGCTGGGGGAGCGGCACCGCACGCCGGGCAACCCGGTGGTGCGCGTCGTCCTGGAGCCGCTGGCCGGGCCGGACCGCGAGACCTGGCGGGAGTGGCAGCGCTACGACGCCGTCCTGGACCACCAGCTCGACGAGGCGGAGCTGCTCGGTGACGAGCCGCTGCTGGTGCTGTGCCTGTGCGACACCCGCCGGGCGGCGCCCGAACTGGTCCAGGCCGCCCGGGAGACCCACCCCTCGCTGCAGGTGGACGGTGCCGTCGTGGCCAACCCCGGGTACGTCGACCCCGCCGAGTACCTCACCTCGCTGCCGGTGCCGGTCGAGCCGCTGGAGGACACCGAGCCGCTGGTGCGCGCGGACTCGGTGCGGGACCTCCGGGGGTTGCGCCGCGACCTGGCCGCGCGGGCGGCGGACGCCCGGCTGCCGCCGGGAACCGAGTCGGCGCTGGAGGACTTCCTGCTCGCCGTCGACGAGATGACCACCAACGCGCTGCGCCACGGCCGGCCACCGGTCGACCTGCGGTTGTGGGTCGACGACCGGCGGCTGGTCTGCACGGTCACCGACCGCGGCGCCGGGCTGCAGGACCCGTTCATCGGCTACGGGCCGGCCCACGGTGACGACCTGTCGCTGGGCGGCATGGGCCTGTGGCTCGCCCGCCAGCTGTGCGACCACGTGGACATCACCGTCGCCGCCGAGGGCGTCCGGGTCCGGCTGACCACCGTCCTGCGCTGACGTGGCCGGCGCCGCCCGGGACCGCGACGAGGCCGGCCGCCCGCGCAACGCCCGCCCCCGCGACGCGCTCGGTCGGCCGCTGCCCCACGGCTCGGCCGGCGAGCCGCGTGCCCCGGAGGGCGTGGTCCGCACGCCGGAGGCGACCCTGCGCGAGGCCCAGGCGCTGCTGGACGCCGGCCGTCCCTTCCACGCCCACGAGGTCCTCGAGGACGCCTGGAAGACCGGTCCCGACGACGAGCGCGACCTGTGGCGGGGCCTGGCGCAGCTCGCGGTCGGGCTCACCCACGCCGCCCGCGGGAACGGCCCGGGTGCGGCCACCCTGCTCGCCCGGGGGGCGCGGTCGCTGGGCACCGCGGGCGCCGCGGCGGCCCGGCACGGGGTCGACCTCGCCGGCCTCGTGGCGTGGGGCGAAGAGCTCTCCGGCGCAGCGGCCTCGGGCGCGCCGGTCGACCTCACCCCGCCCCGGCTGACCGGCCCAGCCGGCGGGGGTGCTCCTGTGGTGGGACGACCACGGTGAGTGCCACGATGAGGCTGTGACGGCCATCACCCCTGATGCGAGCACCCCCGCACCGCCCGTCGCCCGCGGGCTGGTGACCTCCGCGTCCTACTCGATCACCGTCCGCCTCGCCGCGGACGGCGACCCGGCCAGCGTCGGGCGGATCGCCACCGCGGTGGGCAGCGCCGGTGGTGCGGTCACCGCCATCGACGTCGTCGAGTCCCGCCCCGACGGCCTGACCGTCGACGTCACCTGCTCGGCCGCCGACGCCGCGCACTCCGAGGAGGTCGTCGCCGCGCTCGACGCGGTCGACAACGTGCACGTCCGCAAGGTCAGCGACCGGACCTTCCTGCTGCACCTGGGCGGGAAGCTGGAGGTGGCCTCCAAGGTGCCGCTGAAGACGCGCGACGACCTGTCGATGGCCTACACCCCCGGCGTCGCGCGGGTCTGCCTGGCGCTGGCCGAGCACCCGGAGGACGTCCGCCGGCTGACGATCAAGGGCAACACCGTCGCCGTCGTCACCGACGGCTCGGCGGTGCTCGGCCTGGGCGACATCGGGCCGGGGGCGTCGATGCCGGTCATGGAGGGCAAGGCCGCGCTGTTCAAGCGGTTCGCCGACATCGACGCGTGGCCGATCGCGCTGGACACCCAGGACGTCGACGAGATCGTCCGCACCGTCGAGCTCATCGCACCGGGCTTCGGCGGCATCAACCTCGAGGACATCGCCGCGCCTCGCTGTTTCGAGATCGAGGCCCGGCTGCGGGAGAAGCTGGACATCCCGGTCTTCCACGACGACCAGCACGGGACGGCGATCTGCGTGCTCGCCGCGTTGCGCAACGCGCTGCGGGTCGTGGAGAAGCAGCTCGAGGACGTGCAGGTCGTCGTGGCCGGCGGAGGGGCGGCCGGGACGGCGATCGTCTCGCTGCTGCTGGAGGCCGGCGCGACGAAGGTGCTGGTCTGGGACCGCGAGGGGATCCTCTCCCCGGACGACGGGCGGCTCTCGCCGGCCAAGCTCGACCTGGCCCGGCGCACCAACCCGGGCTGCCGGCGCGGTGAGCTGGCCGACGCCCTGGTCGGCGCCGACGTCTTCATCGGCGTCAGCGCGGCGAACGTGATCCAGGCCGACGCGCTGGCCGGGATGAACCAGCGGGCGGTGGTCTTCCCGATGGCCAACCCCACGCCGGACGTCGACCCGGTGCGGGCCCGGCAGTACGCCGCCGTGGTGGCCTCGGGCCGCTCGGACCTGCCCAACCAGATCAACAACGTGCTGGCGTTCCCCGGGGTGTTCCGCGGGCTGCTCGACGCCCGCGCCAAGGAGGTGCGGCCGGGCATGCTGCTCGCCGCCGCCGAGGCGCTGGCCGCGGTGGTCGGCGACGACCAGCTCAACGCCAACTACATCATCCCGAGCGTCTTCGACCCGGCCGTCACCCAGGCCGTCGCGGCCGCCGTCGAGCACTCGGCGCGCGCGGAGCCCGGTGCGACGGCCCCGACGACCACGGACAAGGACTGCCCCGGGGACCGGGCCGCCGCCGCGATCCGATAGGGCCATGTTGGCCAACATGGCCCTCCTGGGGGACGCCGTCCGGTGGCGTTGCCGTGGATCATGGGCGGATGCCCGAGTTGCCCGAGGTGGAGGCCCTGGCGGCGTTCCTGCGCGAGAACGCCGTCGGCCGTGTGGTCACGCGCGTCGACCTGGCCGCCGTCCAGGCGATCAAGACCTTCGACCCGCCGCTGTCCGCACTGGCCGGCCTGGAGCTGACCGGGGTCTCCCGGCACGGGAAGTTCCTCGACCTCGACGTCTCCGGCCTGCACCTGGTGGTGCACCTGGCCCGGGCCGGCTGGCTGCACTGGCGCAAGGACCTGCCCACCGCGCCGCCCAAGCCGGGCAAGGGACCGCTGGCGCTGCGGGTGCACCTCGAGCCGCGGGAGGGGGAGCTGCCGGAGGGCTTCGACCTCACCGAGCAGGGCACCCGCAAGAGGCTGGCGGTCTACGTCGTCCGCTCGCCGGCCGAGGTACCGGGGATCGCCCGGCTCGGCCCGGACGCCCTGACCCTGGACACCGAGCAGCTCGGCGTGCTGCTGGCCGGGCGGCACACCCAGCTCAAGGGGACGCTCACCGACCAGACCGTGCTCGCCGGCATCGGCAACGCCTACTCCGACGAGATCCTCCACGCCGCGAAGCTGTCGCCGTTCAAGATGGCCGACAAGGTCACCGACGACGAGCTGCTCCGGCTGCACGCGGCGGTGCGGGAGACGCTGACCGGCGCGCTGGACCGACAGCTCGGTCAGCGGGCGGCGACGCTCAAGGGCGAGAAGCGGGCTGGGCTGCAGGTGCACGCCCGCACCGGTCTGCCCTGCCCGGTCTGCGGCGACACCGTCCGCGAGGTGTCCTTCGCCGACACCTCGCTGCAGTACTGCCCGACCTGCCAGACCGGCGGGAAGCCGCTGGCGGACCGGCGGATGTCCAAGCTGCTGCGCTAGGCGGGGGTGTGACCGTTCCCTCCAAATGAGCAACGTCCACTCGAAGTGAGCATTCTCCGTTGCCAAGGCTGCATTCACTGAGTGCGAGGAGCGCTCTAGGCGTACCGCTCACTTAGCGAGAGCACCGTTGACGTAGACCTCGTCACTCAGTGGACACACTGAGCCATTCTCAGTAGTCGAAGACTGACAGGTCAGGGACACGACGAGGGTGGCGAGATGACCGGAAGGAGCCCAGGACTTCGGTAGGAGGGACGTCCTTTTACAGCTGTCCAGCCGCACCGAGGTCCTGCTGTGTCTGATCCTGTCAGTTGCACCGCCGTGCTCCCCGTCAGGGAGTCCACCGTGTCGTTTGTCTCCGGCCTGCTCGCCGCCGAGCGCTGTCGCCGAGGCACGCGTGGCCGGCGGCGGCCCTGGGCTGCTACCGGCAGGCGATGCTGGTGCGGCGCTGATCTCTCGACGGCACCCGGTTGGCCCAGCTGGCCGCCGACAACCGGATCGGCTCCTCGACGGCCTACCGCTATCTGCACGAGGGCATCAACGTCCTCGCCCCGGCCGCGGCCGGGCTGCGCGGGGCGCTGCTGGCTGCCCGGGCCGCCGGCCATCCGCAGGTCACCGTGGACGGCACCCCTTGTCCGCACCGACCGGGTCTGCCTTTCCGGTCCCACCGCACGCGGCGACCGGCCGGATCGGTGGGTGGACCTGTGGTGGTCGGGCGAGCACGCCACCCACGGCGGGAAACGTTCAGGTCATTGCCGCCCCGGGCAGCTGGCCGCTGTGGACCTCCGCGGTGCGGCCGGGTCGCGAGCACGACACCACCGCTGCGTGGCATCCCCAGGCGCTGCCGCTGCTGGCCGAGTGGACCGACGAGACCCATGGCGTCCTGGCCGATCTGAGCTACGAGGACGAACGCCGCCGCGCTGACCACCCCGGTCAAGCAGCCTCCCGGCCGCCGGCTGACCACCAACCACGCACCGTCAAGCTGATGCACGCGGCCACCCGGGCCCCCGCCCAACGCGGCAACTCCCCGCTCAAGAACACCTTCAAGGTGCTGCGCCGGGTCAGCCTTTGTCCGGTGCGCATCGGCGCGATCACTGCCGCCCTCGTCCTGCTCCACCACAAGCACGGCCGCGCTACATGATCACCGACCAGCCTCAGCCGTTACTGGGAATGGCTCATCAGGTCTACGCGGCAGCGACGCCATGCGTCTTCCCTCTCCGCAGTACAAACGCTACCGTCCGTTAGTGAACGGGGGGCGGCACATGCGGGCCAACAGTTGGCAGAAGGAGCAAATCAGCGTCCCTACTTCCATGCTGTCGCGACCCGGGAGGGTTGCGCAGTGGCCGCATGGAGGCCGGACATGGCACGCGGGTGGCTCGGCGCGAAACGACAATGCTCCCGCCGGTGACGACGCCGGCCCGGCCACGAGGTGATTCTGTCCTCGGTGACGCTGGAACGGGCTCGGTCCGTCCTACCGGGACGCCTACAGTGCTCCAGTCCTCGCGACCAGGGGAGGCCAACCGTCCCATTCAGGCAATTGGACCCTTGGGGCTAGTCAGGACATCTACTTGTACGACGTCCACGATGGTCGGATCCTTACATTCGCCACATCCTCTGCCACATCCTCGAGGGGGCAGTCATGGCCAAGGGCTCTTCCAAAGAACCGCCCTGCGACAAGGTCGATCTCAGTGGCGTTGCACCGGTTGCACCTGTCCCAAGACCGTGGCGCGAAGGCACCCTGACGCGAGCGACCGAACTTCAGGCCCTGACCAGGTGGGTGTTGGCAAAGCGCTTCCCAGATAGTCCTCCGGACAACGTTCCGAAGGACCTTAACGCCATAGTAGTCGCCATTGAGACCCATCTTACGGCGGCCACGGAAGCGGCTGAGGGAAAGAAGCCGCCTAGGCTCGAAAAAAATAGCTCGATGTGGTTTTACCTATCCCACTCGTCTTACTGGTTCCGCAGTGCGTCACTCATCCAACGTGGGTTGGGCAATCTCGATGCTGCAGAGGCTCTGCTTCTGAACTTCGCTCCACCCGATTACCTGCTCGGTCAAATGCCTAGCTTGCTCAACCACGTTCAACGGCACCTTTCTTCCGGGGACCCGCGACGGCAGGAATTGGAACGCATCGCCCAGCTGGTTGGCGTCAAGGACCCAGATCACGCATTGATCAGTAGCTCCAAGGAGTCAAGCTCAACGGCCACGGAAGCACTGATTTTAGTGAGGCGTACCGCCTGGAAGCTTCGTTTGGCTGACCGGACTGCTCCACCGCCGCCGATAGGAAAATCGGAACGAATAATTGATAGAGAACGCGGCAAAATCGTCAGCGCGGTACGTGGGGCAAGTTCAGAAGCGCTCCGGGAACAACTCCGACTGCGCAGCTTCCGCAACATCCTAATCGCTACGATCATCGGCCTGACGCTACTGACAATCAGCATAGCCATTTTCGGCTGGTTCTTCCCGATGAGGGTGCCATTGTGCTTTCAGCCGAGCTTGGAGTCCGGAGAAACCGTGATTGTCTGCCCAACCGCGTTCTCAAACCGAATACCGCCCGAGGCGCAGCCCGGCCCAGTGCTCATCTATAGGGTCTCCGAGGCCGTGAGACCCTGGGACCACGTCACAGTCGAAATGGTTGGCCTTACCGCCGCCGCCTTGGCGGCCACTATCAGGATCCGCAGCATCCGTGGCTCATCAGATGCTCCCAACCTACCCCTTCTGCTCGCTCTCTTGAAGCTACCGACGGGCGCGATCACCGCCATCCTCGGCCTCCTGCTCGTGCGCGGCCAATTCATCCCTGGCCTTAGTGCGCTGGATTCGCCCGCGCAGATCCTTTCCTGGGCGTTAGTGTTCGGGTTCGCGCAACATGTATTCACAGGCTTGGTCGATAAGCAGGGACAAGCTGTCCTCGACAGTGTGCGCGCCTCCGAAAGACCTCCTACTAATGAACCCAGTCCTGCCCGGCCATAGCGCCAGTACCGGACACGTCGACCCCAGCGACCCCTTTGTTCAAATTCCAGTTCGGCCGCTCCACTTCTCCGATTCTGCAGCATCATGCGCGTAAGCGGCTATTTATGGACGACAACCAGGTCACTCGCGCTGTAAGATGATAGCGATACAACATGCCTCGGAGCACGGAATTTGAAACTCATGGAACCCGTGCCATGCGGACGTACATGGGTGGGACACATGGAGGGGATTGCCATGAAGACTCGCAAGTGTCTGCGCGGCGCGCTCCTTGGCCTGGTCTTGGGCCCGACCCTGGTCACGACCGGCTGCGGCGCCGCGGCGGGCACCGGCACGACCGCCGCCCCGGCGGTGGACGAGACCCTGGCCGGCAAAGTACCCGACGAAGTCAAGTCTGACGGCAAGCTCCTGATCGGTATCGACCCGACCTACGCACCGAACGAGTTTCTCGACACCGACGGCAAGACGCCCGTCGGCTGGGACATCGACCTGTTCAACGCCGTCGCGGCCAAGCTCGGCCTGGAGACCGAGTGGCAGTCGTCACGGTTCGTCGACATCATCCCGGGCGTCCAGTCGGGCAAGTTCGAGGTCGGGGTGTCGTCGTTCACCATCAACGATGAGCGCAAGCAGCAGGTCAACATGATCAGCTACTTCAGCGCCGGTACCCAGTGGGGGTCGAAGAAGGGCAACCCCACCGGCATCCAGCCCGACAACGCCTGCGGTAAGAAGGTCGCCGTCCAGACCGGGACCGTGCAGGAGACCGAGGACCTGTCCCAGCGCAACAAGGACTGCGAGAGCGCCGGCAACCCCAGGATCATCATCGACAGCCTCGAGGACCAAGGCCAGGCGGCGGCCGCGGTCGTCTCGGGCAAGGACGACGCCATGCTGGCCGACTCCCCGATCGTCACCTACGCCGTCAAGCAGACTGGCCAACTCGAGCTGCTTGGTGACGTCTATGAAGCGGCGCCGTATGGTTACGTGATCGAGAAGGACCGGACCGACTTCGGCCAGATGATCGCCGACGCGGTCAGCGCCCTGATCAGCGACGGCACCTACAAGACGATCCTCGACAAGTGGGGCGTCCAGGCGGGCGCCATCGACGACCCCGCCGTGAACCCCTGACCGGCGGGATCGGGGTGCGCGCACGACCCCGCCTCTCACCTGATCGTGGAGGCATCAGCTCGGCCGATGGGTGGGGTTCGTCCAGGTCGACATGAGCTTCGCTGGCAAGCCTCCCTGGGAGGCCCGGCAGTTGTTCCTGCTTGCCCGTGTCGGTGGGGTCGCGCCCGTGACCAGGAGCTGGACGGTGTAGCGCGGCTTACCGTTCTCGTCCGCCTTGGGTCGACGGGTCTCCAAGTCGACCACCAGCTCGGGGGGGGCATCGCGCACATGCGAACTGCTTCGCCGCGTCGCGGCGATTGCCATCACTTGGCCAACACGCCCTGCATCGGCGACCAGCGACGACGCAACCACTTCAGCACAGACTGGCGTGTTCCCGAGCACGAATGGAGGGCACTCCACGCGGCGCTCGCCCGCAGTAATCGACCGTGGCGGGGTCGGCGCCTCGACTACTCGGCCTAGGTCTGGGTCTGGGTCTGGAGCCTCGTCATCAATGGCGACGCGCCGCACGCGCCCATGACCCGCATGAGCCGCAACGGACGACACAGCACCAACAGCACCAGCCTCGCGCGGACGACCGCAGCCGGTGGAGGGAAGCCACCTTGGTCTACTTCGATGTCGCCAGCCGGTTAGCGAACGCCATTGACATCAACAGCCTTGTTCGGGGGCGCACTAGGTAAATGTCGCAGCCGCAATACCGCTCACCCAGAGTGAATGACTCGGTTCTTGTCTGCGCACAGTAGGTGCGCGTTGCAGTAATCACGTCTGCGCGACCCCGCTGTAGGTGCCTCCCCGATGCACATTCAAGAGAAGGTCACAGAAGGACCCGTCCTCCTCACCGTTCGGACGCTCAGGGCGGGCCCATGTACAGGGCCGAGGACGCTCAGACGGCGTCGAAGCCGACCCGGTCGACCCTGCGGTGGTAGCGCGCGCCCAGGATGCCGCCGAGCACGGCACCGACCAGCGTCGCGACCAGGACGGCGACCAGCGCGATGATGCCGGCGGTCGTCGCGCTCCCCTCGTCGACCGGGATCCGCGGCAGGTCCAGGTCGGAGAAGACGTTGTACTCCGACCCGAAGAACACCCCCGCCAGCGCCAGCAGGACGACCACGACCAGGCCGATCACCCACACCGCGACGCCCTGCTTGGCGCCGTCGAAGCGCGCCATCCGGCCGGCGCAGTACCCGCCGGCGAGGTAGGCCAGGAAGAGCGCGACCAGCAGCGCGATCCCCGCGCCGAGCCCGATGCCCGACGCCGCGGAGTCGGCGGCCTGGTCGACCGAGCTGACCGCGTCCGAGAGGCCGAAGGCCAGCCCGCCGGCCGACAGCAGCGCGATCAGGAGGACCGCCATCCCGTTCGCCGACAGCCAGCCGAAGAACGCCGCGCCCCAGGAGATCCCGCCGTAGCGCGCCTGCTGCGCGGCGACGACGTGCTGCCGGTCGGTGCGGCCCAGCCCGCGGTGCCGGTCGACGTCGGCAGGGGTGCCCGGCGCTCCGGTGCCCGCGGCGTCCGGCGGTGGGGTGTTCCGGATCGTCGGCGTCCGGTCCACCACCGGCGAGGCGACGGTGGTCCCGTCGTCGTCGGCGGTGCGGGCCGGGTGGGACGAGTCGGCGGTGCGGGCCGGGTGCGACGGGTCGGCGAGGGAGGTCGCGTCGACGGTGTCCGCCCGGTCGGAGGTGACGGCGTGTGCCCCGGCCCCGGAGATGGCGTTGGTGTCATCGGCGGTCCGGTTGCCGCGGAACACGGCGCGGACGGTGTCGGTGACGCGGTTCTGAGCGGCCATGCGAGGACCTCCTGGCTGATCCGTGGCTGGATCGGTGGCTCGCTGGATGCCCGCCGGTGGGACACCTCAACCGTGCCGCCCGGGCGCCGCCGGCCGGCGGAGGTGACCATGGCGGCATGGCCCTGGTGACCTTCGACCTGTTCAGCGCCCTGATCGACTCGCGGACGGGCGGCTCTGCGGCCTTCGCCGGCCTCGCCGCCGCCCACGGGTGGGACGTCGGGGGCGCCGAGCTGTACGACGACTGGGACGCCCGCAACAAGGCCTCGCAGAAGGACCTCCCGCACGACGACGCCGCCCCGTGGGTGTCCTTCGCCGAGCACTCCCGCCGCGCGCTCGCCGCCACCTACGCCGCCCGGGGCCTCGAGGCGGATGCGACCGCGGACGTCGAGGTGCTGCTCGGCTCGCTGCCGGACTGGCCGCTGTGGCCCGACGTCGAGGCGGGCCTCGCCGCGGTGGGCCGCAGCCACCGGGTCGGCGTGCTGTCCAACGTCGACGACGAGCTGTTCGGCCGCACCCGGGCCGCTGCGCTGGTGGCCGCGGACGTCGTCCTGACCAGCGAGCGGCTGCGGGCCTACAAGCCGCACCCGGAGCTGTACCGGCGCGCCCGCGACGCCGGGGCGCAGGTGCACGTGCCGGCTTCCGCGCGGGACACCCGCGGCGCGCTGGAGGCCGGGCTGGCGGTCGTCCGGGTGCGCCGGCCCGGGCACCGGGTCGACCCTGCCGGCCCGCAGCCGGAGCACGAGGTCGACGACCTGGCGCAGCTGCCCGCCGTGCTGGCCCGGGTCAGCGCCGGGGGGTGACCCGGCGCAGCGGACCGGTCCGTCGCGGCACCGGCGTCGCCGCCGTCGGCGCGTCGTCGGCCGAGCCGACCGCCGTCCACCAGTCGCGCAGCGGCGGCGGGTCGAGCAGGTCGACCCGCTCGCCGGGCTGCGGGACGACGACCTGCACGCCTCGGGCGTCGGCGGCGGCGAGCAGCCGCTGCACCGGCTCGGCCCAGCGGTGGAACGCGAGGTTGAACGTCGCCCAGTGGATCGGCACGAGCACCCGGCCGCCGAGGTCGCCGTGGGCCCGGACCGCCTCCTCCGGGGTCATGTGGATGGCGTGCCAGGCGGCGTTGTAGGCGCCGATCGGCTGCAGGGCCAGGTCGAAGGGACCGAACCGGGCGCCGATGCCCGCGAAGGCCGGGGTGTAGCCGGTGTCGCCGCCGAAGAAGACCCGGTGCCGCGGGCCGGTGACGACCCAGGAGGACCACAGCGTGGTGTCCCGGGCGAAGAACCGGCCGGAGAAGTGCCGCGCCTCGGTGCAGGTCAGGGTCAGGCCGCCGATCGTGGTGGCGCCGTCCCAGTCGAGCTCGACGATCCGGTCCTCGGGCACGCCCCAGCCGCGCAGGTGGGCACCGATCCCCAGCGGGACGACGAACGGCGCGGACTGCTCCCGCACCAGGGCCCGTACGGTCGGCAGGTCCAGGTGGTCGTAGTGGTCGTGGCTGATCAGCACGGCGTCGACCGCGGGCAGCGTCTCCACCGGCGTGGGCGCCGGGTGCAGCCGGGTCGGGCCGATCAGCGGGGACGGCGACACCCGCTCCCCCCAGACCGGGTCGACCAGGACCCGCTGGCCGTCGACCTCGAGCAGCGCGCTGGAGTGCCCGAACCAGGTGACCGCCAGCTCACCGGCCTGCTCGGGCAGCTCGGGGGACACCAGCGGGATCGGCCCGCCCGGCAGCCCCTTGTACCGCTCCTCGTGCCACTGCCGCAGCAGCCCGTCCCGGGCGTTGGCCGAGGGCAGGGTCGGGGTGGGCATGCTGTTGTGGAACTTCCCGTCGGAGAACTGCGGGGAGCCGGCGACGGTCGGGCGCAGCGTGCGCCGGCTGGCGCCCACGGCGACCGGCAGGCCCCAGGCGGCGCGGGCGACCCAGCTGGCCCCGCCGGCGAGGGCGGCAGCGGCGGTGACGGTGGCGGCACGGCGGAGGAACGGCACGTCCCCCAGCATCCCCCGAGCAGCTGTGCCCCTGCTCGACCCCCTGTGCCGGCGGGTCCCGCGGCGCCGTCGAGCCCTGCCCCGACGGGGGCAGGGCTCGACTCCCGCCGGGTGGGCTCCGGGAGCGCGGGGCAGGGCGCTCCCGTCAGCCGGCGATCGCGGCCACCGGGGGCGTGCGGGCCGCACGGCGGGCCGGCAGCACCGAGGCCAGCAGCCCGGCCAGGGTGGCGACGACGACGATCGCGCCCACCTGGAGCCACGGGACGCTGAGCACGATCTCGCTCAGGTCACCGAGCACCGACGCGGCACCGATCAGCCCGTAGGCACCCCCGAGGACGACGCCGAGCAGCGCGGCGACGCCGGCCACCAGCACCGCCTCCCAGGCGAGCAGGGCGCGGAGCTGACCGCGGGTGAGCCCCAGCGCCCGGAGCAGGCCGCTCTCCTGGCGCCGCTCGACCACCGAGAGCGCCAGCGTGTTGCCCACGCCGATCAGCGCGATGACCACGGCGACGCCGAGCAGCCCGGTGACCACCAGCAGCAGCACGTCGAGCACCGAGTCGATCGCGGCCCGCTCCGAGGCCAGGCCGGCGACCAAGGCGGTCGGCACGGCCGCGCCCGCCAGGTCGGTGACCGCGTCGATGGCGTCGGCCTGGTCGGCGTCGTCGGCCAGCCGCAGCCAGACCGTGTCCACCGCCGCGCCCGGGGCGAGCCCGGCGAGGTCCACCGCGGTCAGCAGCGGCCGGTCGGCGTCCCCGCTGACGACGGTGAGCGTGCGGGACCGGTCGCCGGCGGTCAGCGTCACCGGGTCACCGGCCCGCACGCCCCAGCCGTCCGCGGCCCAGGTGGGCAGGACCACCTGGCCCTGCTCGGGAAGGGTGAGGTCGGCGGTCGAGCGCAGCACCGGCCGGGCCTGCCCCGGGTCGACCCCGTTCACCTGCGTCTCGACGCCGTCCGGGCCGACGACCGTCGCGCCGGTGAGCCCGGTGGTGCCCACCACGCCGTCCACCTGCTGCAGCCGGCCCAGCAGCGCGGCGGGCACCGCCTGCCCGGCGTCGACCACCACGTCGGTCGGGTAGGCGGCCGCCAGCCCGGCCTGGGCGGTGGCCCGGGTGGAGGAGGCGCCGACGACCATCGCGGTGGTCAGCGTGACGCCGATGAGCAGGGCGGTCGCCGTCGCCGCCGTCCGCCGCGGGTTGCGGGTCGCGTTGCCCGCCGCCAGCCGCCCGGGCAGCCCCCCGACCCGGCTGAGCAGCCCGCCGACCGCGGCGACCACCGGCGGCACCGCCCGCTGGGCGAGCAGCACGACGCCCAGGAAGCTGAGCACGCCACCGGGCAGGGAGAGCAGGATCTCCGCCCGCAGCGCGCCGAGCCCCATCAGGCCGGCGCCGGGGACGAGCAGCAGCAGGCCGAGGACGAGCCGGGCGGCCCCGCCGCGGGAGCGCAGCGGCGCCGGGTCGACCGGTCGCAGCGCGGCCAGCGGTGCCACCCGGGTCGCTGCCCGGGCCGGGGCCAGCGCGGCCAGCAGGGTGGTCAGCGTCCCGACGAGCAGCCCGGCGACGACGGCGGTGACCGGGACGGAGACCCCGGACAGCGGGATGGGGGAGTCGGTCGAGGCGACGACCGCGGAGACGGCCGCGGCCAGGCCGATGCCGGCGAGCACGCCCAGCACCGAGGCGGCCAGCCCGGTCAGCGCGGCCTCGGCCAGCACGCTGCGGCGCACCTGCCGCGCCGTGGCGCCGATGCAGCGCAGCAGCGCCAGGTCGCGGGTCCGCTGGGCGAGCAGCACCGCGAAGGTGTTGGCGATGACCAGGCCGGCGACGAGGACGGCCACGGTGGCGAAGACCAGCAGCACCGCGGTCAGCCACTCGGTGCCGCCGGTGAGGTCCGCCGCGGTGTGCTCGGCCTGCTCGGTGCCGGTCCGGACGGTGACGTCCTGCCCGGCCAGCGCCGCGGCGACCTGCTCGGTCAGCGTCGCCGGATCGGTGCCGGTCCGCCCCGCGACGCGCAGCTCGACCGGGTCCACGGCGCCCCACTCCTGCGCCTGCGCGGCGGTGCTGAACGCGCGGCCGTAGAGACCGGCGGTCGGGTCGCCGCGGAGGTCGACGACGCCGGTGACGGTGGCCTCGGTCGTCGTCGCCACGCCCTCGGCGTCGTAGCTGGTGACCGGGACGACGTCGCCGACGGAGGCGCCCACCCGCTCGCTGACGGCGATCTCGCCCGGGCGCACCGGCAGCGCGCCGGCGGCCAGCTGCTGCCAGCGCAGCCCGGGGTCGCCGGCCACCGACTCGACCACCAGGTACTGGGTGCCGGTCCGCCCGGGGACGGCCGCCTGCACGCTGGTCTGCCAGCTGGGGTCCACGGCCTGGACGCCGTCCAGCGCGGTGAGCCCGGCCACCCGGTCGGTCAGCCCCCGACCGTCGTCGCTGGTGACGACGACGGCGGTGTCGACGTACTGGGCGCCGGCCGCCTCCAGGACCGTCGACCTCGTGGTCTGGTCCAGGACGAGGGTGGCCACCACGAACGCGACGGCGATGACGATCGCCAGGGTCGAGGCGACCAGCCGGGCGGCGTGCGCCCGGATGCTCGCCAGCGTGACTGCGCGCACCGGTCAGGCCCCCAGTCCGCGCAGCGCGCCGATGATCGAGTCGGCGGTCGGCTGGTGGACCTCGCCGGCGAGCCGGCCGTCGGCCAGCAGCACCACGCGGTCGGCGTAGGCGGCGGCGACCGGGTCGTGGGTGACCATGACGACGGTCTGGCCGGTCTCCCGGACGCTGGAGCGCAGCAGGTCCAGCACCTCGGCGCCGGCGTGCGAGTCCAGGTTGCCGGTGGGCTCGTCGGCGAACACCACGTCGGGCCGGGGGAGCAGCGCCCGGGCGACGGCGACGCGCTGCTGCTGGCCGCCGGAGAGCTCGTGCGGCCGGTGCCGGAGCCGGTCGCGCAACCCCAGCCGGCCGATGACGGCGTCCATCCAGGCCCGGTCCGGCCGCTGCCCGGCCAGCTGCATCGGCAGCAGGATGTTCTCCTGCGCATCGAGCACCGGCAGCAGGTTGAACGACTGGAAGACGAAGCCGATCCGCTCGCGCCGCAGCGTGGTGAGCTGGTCGTCGCGCAGCCGGGTCAGCTCGGTCTCGCCCAGCCAGACCTGGCCGGCGCTGGCGGCGTCCAGCCCCGCCAGGCAGTGCATGAGCGTCGACTTGCCGGAGCCCGAGGGGCCCATGATCGCGGTGAACCGGCCGCGGTCGAAGGCGACGTCCACCCCGGAGAGGGCGTGCACCGCGGTCTCACCGCTGCCGTAGGTCTTGCGCAGGCCGGTGGCCCGGACGGCGGCATCCCGGTGCGCGGCGGGCGCCTCGCCGGGGACGGTCATGACAGGGACGGACACGGGGGCCTCCAGGAGCGGTGATCAGGTCGTGATCACGCTCCCGCCCGGCGCCGTCCTCCCGCGTCGTCCTCCGGGCTGGTCCGCAGGTCATCCCACGGTCTCACGGCCCCCTCCAGGGGCCCGCCGCGAGCTCGCGAGTGGTGGGGAGGAGGGGGTCCTTCAGCAGGAGGGGGCGTCGCGGAGCAGGTCGGCGGGGGCGACCAGGCCGGTCCGGTAGGCCAGGACGACGGCCTGCACCCGGTCCCGGGAGCCGGTCTTGCCCAGCACCCGGCCCACGTGCGTCTTCACCGTCGCCTCGCTGACGAACAGCTGCTGGGCGATCTCGGTGTTCGAGGCGCCGTAGGCCATCAGCACCAGCACCTCCTTCTCCCGCGGCGTCAGCTCGGCCAGCGGCCGGGGGTCGGCCGGTGCCGTCGCCGTCCCGGCCGACCCGCGCAGCATCGGGGCGACGTGCTGCAGCAACCGGCGGGTGGAGCTCGCGGCGATCACCGAGTCACCCGCGTGCACGGTCCGCACCGCGGCCAGCATCTCCTCCGGCGGGGCGTCCTTGAGCAGGAAACCGCTGGCGCCGGCGCCGATCGCGGCGACCACGTACTCGTCGAGGTCGAAGGTGGTCAGCACGACGACCCGCGGCGGGTCCGGCAGCGCGGTGACCCGCTCGGTCGCGGCGATCCCGTCGGTGCCGGGCATCCGGACGTCCATCAGCACGACGTCCGCGGCCGCACCCCGGACCACCTCGACCGCCGCCGCGCCGTCGCCGGCCTCACCGACCACGGTGAGGTCGGGCTGCGAGTCGATCACCATCCGGAAGCCGGCCCGGACCAGCTGCTGGTCGTCGACGAGGACGACGCGGATCGGGGCGTGGCCGGTCGGGTCGGGGCCGGTCATCGGGGGGAACGGTAGGGGAGGACGGCCTGGACGCCGAAGCCGCCGCCGTGCCGGGGCGCCGCGGTCAGCCGGCCACCGTGCAGCTCGGCCCGCTCGCGCATGCCCAGCAGCCCGTGCCCGGGCGCGGACGGGACCGGTCCGTCCTCCTCGGCGAGCGCGGCAGCGGCGCCGCGGCCGTCGTCCAGCACGGCGACCTCCAGCGCGTCGGGGCGCCAGTGCAGCCGCACCCAGGCCCGGCTGGCCGGGCCGGCGTGCTTGAGCACGTTGGTCAGCGACTCCTGCACGATCCGGTAGGCGGCAAGCTGCGGGCCGGCGGGCATCGGGACCGGGGCGCCCTCGACGATCAGGTCGACGTCCAGCCCGCTGGACTGCACGTCGGCGACCAGCCGGTCGATGGCGGCGACGTCCGGCTGCGGCGCGTACTCCTGGCCGCCGTCCTCGCGCAGCACGCCCAGCAGCGAGCGCATGTCGGTCAGCGCCTGCCGGCCGGTGGCCGAGATCTGCTCGAGCGCCGCGGTCGCCGCCCCCGGGTCGGCCTGCCCGGCGTACCGCCCGCCGTCGGCCTGCGCGATCACCACGGACAACGAGTGCGCCACGACGTCGTGCATCTCGCGGGCGATCCGGGCCCGCTCGGCCGTGGCGGCCAGCCGCATCTCCTGGTCGCGCTCCAGCTCCAGCAGCCGGGCCCGCTCCTCCAGGCCGGCGAGCTGCAGCAGCCGTGCCCGGCGGAGGTCCCCCAGGGCCCAGGCGGCGACCACGGTGACCCCGATCGCCCCGGCCATGACGACCAGGGACTCCGGTTGGTAGGAGTCGGAGTAGTAGCGGAGCGCGGCCAGCCCGGCGGCGACCAGCCCGACGGCCAGCCCGGCCCGGGACGCCCACCGCGGCGCGTACGCGGCCAGCGAGTAGACCATCACCAGCGCGGCGGCGTCGGCCGGCAGCAGCATCGTGCTGACGAGCACCAGCTGCAGCAACCCCAGCGCCACCACGGCGGCCGCGGCCGCCACCGGCGCCCGCCGGCGCCAGACCAGCGGGACGCTGAGCAGCAGGCCGAACACCGCATCGTCCCCGGAGCCGGAGCCCGCGCCCATCAGCACCGAGAAGACGAGGAGGAACAGCGCCGCCAGGCCGGCGTCGACCGCGAGGGGATGGGCGCGCAGCCACGCCGAGAGGCGTTCGAGCTGCGGGGAGTCCACCCGATCGACCCTAGGCAACCGGCGAGGCGGCGTCGTCGTCCTGCGGGGTGAGCCGCGGGTCCGCCCCCGGGATGACCCGGGGGTCAGGTCAGCGGGACGGTGACGCCGCCCGGGCCGGCGGTGAACCGGACGTGCGAGAGGCCTGCAGCGAGCCGGCCAGCGAGTCGATGAGCGTGCCCTCCGTGTCGACGAGCACGGCGTTGGAGGTAAGGCCGCTCCGGGCGTCGAGGTCGATCACGGGGGCGATCGCCACAGCTCGGCTGCAGGTGGTCGGCACGGCACTGGCAGGGTCGACGGGGTGTCCACGCCCCTCGGCCCGGCGTTCTGGCGGCTGTACGCAGCCAGCGCCGTCTCCAACCTCGCCGACGGCGTCAACCGGGTCGCGCTGCCGCTGCTGGCGGCGACCCTGACCCGGGACCCCGTTCTGGTGGCCGGGCTGACCTCGCTGGCCTTCCTCCCGTGGCTGCTGTTCGCCCTGCCGGCCGGGGCCGTCGTCGACCGGGTCGACCGCACGCGGGCGATGGCCGCGGCCAACGTCGTCCGGGCGCTGGCCCTCGGCGCGCTGGCGGTCACCGCGCTGACCGGGACGGCGTCCCTCGTCGTCCTCTACGCCGTCGCCTTCGCCGTCGGGGTGGCCGAGACCGTCTACGACAGCGCCGCCCGGGCGGTGCTGCCCCAGGTCGTCCGCCGGGAACAGCTGGACCACGGCAACGGGCTGCTCACCACCGCTGAGGAGGCCAGCCAGGGCTTCATCGGTGCGCCGCTGGGCTCGGTGCTGTTCGCGCTGGCCGTCACCGTGCCGCTGGCCACCACGGCCGGCGGGTTCCTGCTCGCCGCGGTGCTCGTCGTGGGCATCGCCGGTGCGCACCGGCCGGCCCGGCCCGACGGCCCGCGGACGACGATCCGCCGGGACGTCGCCGAGGGCATCGGCTGGCTGTGGCGGCACCGGTTCCTGCGCGGCCTGACCCTGGTGTCGGCGGGCACCTCCTTCGCCCAGTCGATGACCACGGGCGTGCTGGTGCTCTACGCCCTGGACACCCTGCGCATCGGCGAGGCCGGCTACGGGCTGCTGCTCACCGCCGCCGGCGTCGGCGCGGTGGTCGGCGGGCTCGCGGCGGCGCCGCTGGCCCGGGCGGTCGGCCGGACCGCCACGCTGGTCGCCGGCTCGGTGCTGGCGGCCGTCACGCTGGGGGCGCTGGCCTTCACCGACGACGGCGTGGTCGCCGGTGCGCTGTTCGCCGGCGGGACGGCGGGGGTGCTCTTCTGGAACGTGCTGACCATGTCGCTGCGGCAGGCGCTGATCCCGGCGGAGCTGTTCGGCCGCGTGCAGGGCGGCTACCGGACGCTGGTGTGGGGCGGCATCCCGCTGGGTGCGCTGGTCGGCGGGGTGCTCGCCGACGTGACCAGCGTGCCGACGGTCTTCGCCGTCGCCGGGGCCGCGGGACTCCTGCTGGCCGGGGTGCTCTGGCGGCTGCTCGTCGTCCACCGGAACCTCGTGGCCGGTGCGTTCGAGGTCGGCGCCGCCGCCGACTGAGCAGTTCCGGTCGTCCGGCCCGGCGTGTCCCGCCGGGTCGGCGACCACGACTGCCCACTCGACCCGCTCACGGGACGACCACACGGTCCCGTTCCGGGCCCGTTCCGCTCCTCGGTCGCTGGCGCTCCCTGCGATGCTCGCGGCCCCGTCACGGGACGACGGTCACCGGCCAGCGGCCCATCCGCACCAGCCGGACCGCCACCGAGCCGATCACCCGGTGCCCGGCCTGCTCCGAGGCTCCGACCAGCACGGCGTCGGCGGGCAGCGCGTCGGCGATCCGGGAGATCTCCGTCACCGGGTCGCCGTGCACGGTGCGGTAGTCGAGCTCGATGCCCAGCTGCTGGGCGGCCGGCAGGATCTCCCGCCGCAGCTCCGCGTCGACCTCGGCGGCGGCCTCCCGGACGACGGCCTGCGCGGTGGGCACCCAGCCGGCCATCGGCGGAGCCGCCTCGGTGACGTGCACCGCGACCAGCCGCGAGCGCTGCCGGCGGGCCAGGCCGGCCGCGTAGGCCGCGGCCCGCAGCGAGGTGGGCGACCCGTCGACGCCCACGAGGATGACGCGGGGCCCGTCCGTACCCCGCTCGAACGCTCCCGGTGCGGTCACGGGTCGATCGTCCTCCGGCCCGCGGGTGACCGGCGGTGGAGGGTCAGGCGGGGAGGCGCCGCTGCAGTGCCGCCGTCCGCTCGGCGACGGCGGCGTCGGCGGCGAGGTCGGCCAGCACCCGGCGCAGGGCGACGCCGAGCCGGTCGGCGGGCACGTGCAGCTCGTCGCGCAGCTGCAGGGGGAGGCCGGCGCTGTCCATCGCCGCCGTCCGGGCGAGGTCCTCGGCGATCAGCGCCTCCTGCAGCGCGGTCTCGGCGGCGACGTCCGCCGGGGCCACCGCCGCGCCGCCGCTGCCGCGCAGCAGCAGGCAGGTGTGGACCCGCGTCGAGTCGGCGTCCTCGGGCTGCAGCACCCGCAGCACGGTCCGGACCGCCCCGGTGTCCGGCTCCTCCACCCGGAGCAGCAGCTGGAAGGGCGCCCGGAACCGGTAGGTGATCCGCCGGGGGCTGCCGCCCGGGTCGCCGGACCGCTCCTCGTGGACGCTGCGGAAGCCGCCCGGCTCGGGCGTCACCTCGTACGGGGGCACCTCCTGCCGGTCGGCGGCGGGCGGCCGGCCGGCGTGCACCACGTCCAGGAAGGCGTCGGCCAGCAGGCCCGCCGGGGCGGTGCCGCGCGCCGGGGTCAGCCAGGCCGCAGTGGTGTGGGCGTCGTCCGTCTCCGGCACGTCCAGCAGCTCGTCCCGCGGCTCGGCGGGCGCGATCCACACCAGGCCGTGCCGTTCGGCGACGCCCCAGGCCGGCGGGTCGGCGTCCACCACGCCGTCCCGGCGGTGCACGGTCCATGTCCGCCCCAGCAACCGCACCTGGACGTAGCCGCCGTCGACCAGTTCACCGGCCGGCGCGACCGGGTGCCAGCCGTGCTCCAGCGCCGGGTCGAGGTTGCCGAGGACCGGGCCGTCCGGGCGGGGCGGTCCGGGCACCGGCTCGGGGACGGGCGTGCTGCCGCCCAGCCGCGGCGGGCGCGAGAGCGGGGTCCGCTCCGGGGCCAGCCAGACCCAGCCGTCCCGCTCCTCGACCGCCCACGGGACCGCCAGGTCGGCGCGCGGCGGCGGGGTGCCGTCGGCCCCCAGGGACGGGATCCCCACGCACCGGCCCTCGACGTTGAACTGCCAGCCGTGGCTGGGGCACCGCAACCGGCCGTCGATCACGGTCGCGCTGGCCAGCGGCACCAGTCGGTGCGGGCAGCGGGCGGACAGCGCGGTCACCTCCGCGCCGGGCTGCAACCGGACGACGACGTAGGCCCGGCCCGCCGCGCCCACCGGCACGGGCGTCGTCCGCACCTCGGTGGAGCGGGCCACCGGGTACCAGCCGGTCGACGACCCGGGGCGGCCCAGGACGCGGGGTGCGGTGCTGCCGGGCCAGGAGATCGCCATGCACCCATGGCACCAGCTGGGTGTTGCCCCGGCGTTGCACCTGCGTGGAGTTCCGGCGTCGGCCGTTGCCGTTCCACAACGATCGGAACTCGGTCTCTCCCGTTGCGATCAGCCGCACCTTATGGTGACCGCGATCACCACATAGGCAATGCACAGTGAGGCGTGTGATGACCGAACCGACCGACCGCAAGCTGCTGAGCCCGGAGGAGTACCGCCAGGCGCAGGACTCCCCGGAGTTCACCGAGCTGCGCCGCCGCTTCCGCAGCTTCGCGGTGCCCATGACGGTGGCCTTCCTGGCCTGGTACCTGCTCTACGTGCTGCTCTCCACCTACGCGCCCGACTTCATGTCCACGAAGGTCTTCGGGAACATCAACATCGGGCTGCTGCTGGGTCTGGGGCAGTTCGTGACCACGTTCCTGATCACCTCGCTGTACGTCCGGCACGCCGGGCGCAGCACCGACCCGATCGCCGACGAGATGCGCAACCGGCTCGAGGCCCACGAGTACGCCACCCCGCGCCGTGAGGAGCCCACCCGTGGTTGACCTGATCGCGGCCGAGGCCGAGACCATCGGCGAGCCGGCCGTCAACATCTCGATCTTCGGCGTCTTCGTCCTGATCACGCTGGTCATCACCTTCCGGGCCAGCCGCAACAACAAGAGCGCCGCGGACTTCTACGCCGCCGGCCGCAACATCAGCGGCACCCAGAACGGCCTGGCCATCGCCGGTGACTACTTGTCGGCCGCCTCGTTCCTGGGCATCGCCGGGGCCATCGCCGTCTACGGCTACGACGGCTTCCTCTACTCGATCGGCTTCCTGGTCGCCTGGCTGGTGGCGCTGCTGCTCGTCGCCGAGCTGATGCGCAACACCGCCCGCTTCACCATGGCCGACGTCCTGGCGTTCCGGATGCGGCAGGGACCGGTGCGCACGGCGGCCGCCATCTCGACGCTGGTGGTCAGCCTCTTCTACCTGCTCGCCCAGATGGCCGGTGCCGGTGGTCTGGTCACCCTGCTGCTCGGGATCACCGGCGAGGCGGCGCAGGCGGCCGTCGTGGTGGTCGTCGGCGCGCTGATGATCTTCTACGTCCTGGTCGGCGGCATGCGCGGGACGACGTACGTGCAGGTCATCAAGGCGACGCTGCTGATCATCGGCGCCCTGGTGATGACCGTCTGGGTGCTGGGCAAGTACGGGTTCAGCCTGTCCGCGCTGATCGGCGGCGCGATCGAGTCCGGTGGCCAGGCGGTCGCCGAGCCGGGCGCGCAGTACGGCCTGACCAACGTCACCAAGCTGGACTTCATCAGCCTCGGTCTCGCCCTGGTGCTCGGGACGGCCGGCCTGCCGCACGTGCTGATGCGCTTCTACACCGTGCCGACAGCCAAGGACGCCCGTCGCTCGGTGGTCTGGGCGATCTGGCTGATCGGCATCTTCTACCTCTTCAGCCTGGTCATCGGGTACGGCGCCGGTGCGCTGGTCGGCAAGGAGGAGATCCTGGCCGCGCCGGGCGCGGTGAACGCCGCCGCGCCGCTGCTGGCCTTCGAGCTGGGCGGCACCGCGCTGCTCGGGATCATCTCCGGCGTCGCCTTCGCCACCATCCTCGCCGTCGTCGCCGGCCTGACCATCACCGCGTCGGCGTCCTTCGCGCACGACATCTACGCGTCGGTGATCAAGAAGGGCCACGCCGCGCCGGGCTCGGAGGTCCGGGTCGCCCGGATCGCCGCGATCGTCATCGGCGCGATCGCCATCGGCCTGGGGATCCTGGCGCTGCAGGCCGGGCTGAACATCGCGTTCCTGGTGGCGCTGGCGTTCGCCGTCGCGGCCTCGGCGAACCTGCCGACGATCCTCTACACCCTGTTCTGGAAGAACTTCACCACCCAGGGCGCGCTGTGGTCGATCTACGGCGGGCTCATCGCCTGCGTCACGCTGATCATCTTCTCCCCGGTGGTCTCCGGGGCGGCGGTGAACCCGGCGACCGGCAAGTCCACGTCGCTGTTCCAGGACGTCGACTTCCACTGGTTCCCGCTGAACAACCCCGGCCTGGTCTCGATCCCGCTGTCGTTCTTCCTCGGCTGGCTCGGCACCAAGCTGTCCAAGGAGCGCCCGGACGTCGACAAGTACGCCGAGCTCGAGGTCCGCTCGCTCACCGGAATCGGCGCGGAGAAGGCCGTCCAGCACTAGAGGAAACACCTCGTCCTCCTCATCCCTCGCACGCTCGGGACGAGCCTCTGGACGAGGCCGGGCAGAGCCTTGCAGCGAGGCGCGCCCCCGACGGGGGCGCGCCTCGCGGCGGTTCAGGTGGCGGTCGCGGGGGCGTCGGCGGGGAGGACGGCGAGCGAGTCGACGGCGGCCGTGGTGGCGGCGACCGCGGCGGGAACCGCCCGGCGACGACGGACGACGGTGCGGCCGACGAGACCGGCCAGCACGACGCAGGCGGCCACGGCGTGCTGGCCGGGGGCGGTCAGCGCGACGGCGAGGGCGGCGGCGTAGAGCACGGACAGCAGGACGGTGGCGACCGGCAGTCCGCTGGGCAGCGCCGGCAGGCGCAGCGCGGGCAGGTGCAGGTGCGGGGCGTGCGAGGGGGCGGACAGGGACACGGCGGACCTCCAGCAGGTGATCGGGCGCCCGCCGGGCCGGCGTCCCAGGCCCGCTCGGGGGAGCGGAGCCGGGGCGCCGGCACGGCGACGGCGGAACGGGGTGCCTCAGGCGCGCGGACGCCGGAGGCGGCACCTCACTTCAGGGCGTCCTTGGCCTTCTGCAGCAGCCCGGTCCCCGGCGCCGGGGGCGTGCCGTACAGCCGCGGGTCGCCCGGCGGGAGGATCGGGGCGTCCGCGGTGGCGGCGATCGGGGCGGCGCGGAGCACGTTGTCCGTGCCGTCCAGGGCCGGGCCGTTGGCCCAGCGGCCGTTGGCCGCCTCGGGGCCGTCCGAGGCGTCGATGAACGTGTAGGCGAACTCCGGCAGCTCCTCGTCCAGCGGGAACGCCTCGGGCACCGGGACGCCGTCCAGGCCGTCCTCCTTGAGCTGCTCCATCGCCGCCAGCCACTGCTGCTGGTGCATGTGGTCGCGGGTGAGCAGGAAGCGGAGGAGGTCCTTCACGCCCGGGTCGTCGGTCATGTTCCACAGCCGGGCGACCTGCAGGCGGCCCTGCATCTCGGCCGTGGCGTTGTAGGAGAAGTCGGCGTACAGGTTGCCGCTGGCGGTCACGTAGGCGCCGGTCCACGGGTTGCCCATGCTGTCCATGTAGGACGCGCCGGCACCGTTCTGGATGGCGTGCTGCGGGTTGTGCTGGCCGTAGCCGGCAGCGGCCTCCTTGGTGCGGTCCGCGGCATCCGGCTTGAGCGGCACGTGGTCGAGCAGCCGGTCGATGCAGGTCACGATCATCTCGACGTGCGCCAGCTCCTCGGTGCCGATGGCCAGCAGCATGTCCTTGTACTTGCCGGGCAGCCGGCAGTTCCAGCCCTGCAGCAGGTACTGGGTGGCGACGGTCATCTCGCCCCACTGACCGCCGAGCACCTCCTGCATCTTGCGGGCGAAGTCCGGGTCGGGGCCGTCGGGCTTGGCCTCGAACTGCAGGGCGTGGGTGTGCGTGAACACGGGCGTTCTCCCTCGGCGTCGTCGCTGTCGCCGCCCTCGCGGTGACACCTCCCAGGTGCCCCGGCCCGCTGTCACCCCCGTGCCGTCCGGTGGCCCCTGGGGGCCGACCTGCTGGGCGGCGGAGGGCGGCGCGGCAGGGCCTGGGTCGGTCGGGCTGGACGCACAGCTCGTGCGCAGGCGATGCTCGGGGCGTGCCCGCGCCCGACACCCTGCCCACGACCAGGCCCGGGGGTGGGCGGGTCCGCTCCGGACCTGCCGTGCTCATGGTGCTGGGCTCGTGCGTCTCGCTGCAGGTCGGTGCCGCGCTGGCGGCGCGGCTCTTCGACGCCGCCGGGCCGGCCGGCACGACCCTGCTCCGGCTCGGGGTGGCCGCCCTCGTGCTGCTCGCGGTCGCCCG
Source organism: Geodermatophilaceae bacterium URHA0031 (assembly GCA_000620205.1). Taxonomy (GTDB): domain Bacteria; phylum Actinomycetota; class Actinomycetes; order Mycobacteriales; family Geodermatophilaceae; genus Modestobacter. Next base: position 44,854 of record JHVP01000011.1, read on the forward strand.
GCCGCGCGTGCGCTCGTGGAGCCGGCCGCAGTGGCGTGCGGTGGCCCTGTTCGGTGGGTCCCTGGCCGGGATGAACGGCTCCTTCTACGCCTCGATCGACCGGATCCCGCTGGGCACCGCCGTGACCATCGAGTTCCTCGGCCCGCTGGTGCTCGCGGCGACCCAGTCCCGGCGGCTGCGAGACCTGGGCTGGGTGCTGCTGGCGGGTGTGGGCATCGCGCTCTTCGGCGTCGGCGACGGGGCGGGCCCGGGTCTCGACCGCCTCGGCGTCCTGTTCGCCCTCGCCGCCGCGGTGTTCTGGGCGCTGTACATCCTGGCCAGCTCCCGGGTCGGCGCGCTGGTCCCCGGCCAGGGCGGGTTGGCCGTCGCGATGGCCGTGGGCGCCCTCGTGCTGGCCCCCCTCGGCGCGCACGGTGCGGCGCAGGTGCTGCCGGAACCGCACCTGCTGCTGCTGGTCGTCGGCACGGCGCTGCTCGCGTCGGTGGTGCCCTACACGCTCGAGTTCGCCGCGCTGCGGCGGCTGCCCGAGCGGGTGTTCGGCGTGCTGCTCAGCCTGGAACCCGCAGTCGCCACCCTGGCGGGCTGGCTGCTGCTCGGCCAGGGCACCGCGGTCGTCGGTCTTGTCGCCGTCGGCGTGGTCGTGTCGGCCAGCGTGGGCTCCACGCTGACCGCCCGACCCACCCCGCAGGCGGTCGCCGCCGCTCCCTGAGCGCCGGGCCCCGGCTCACCGGTCCGGGAGGCGGACGGTGAGCGTGAAGGCCCCGTCGGCGGCCTGCGACCAGAACAGCCGTCCGCCCAGCTCGCGGGTCTGCCGCTGCACCGACCACAGGCCCAGGCCGTCGAGGTCGACCGGCGGCGCCGCCTGGCTGAGCCGGCTCACGACGGCGTCCGCCGGCACGCCGGCCTGGGTCACCGCCAGGTGCACCCACTCCCCGTGGCGGTCGGCGCACAGCCGGACCGGCCTGCCCTCGCCGTGCCGGTGGGCGTTCTCCAGCAGGTTGGTGAGGACGCGCTGCACCCGGGCGTCGGCCACCTGGACCCCGTATGCGTCCTCGCCCACCTGCACCGTCAGCTGCTGCCGCGGCAGCCCGGAGGCGGCGACGGAGGCGCGCAGCACGTCGACCAGCGGCCTGGTGCCGCGCCGCTCCGGTGCCCCGCCGGTGGCGTGGGCGGTGCGCAGCATCGAGGACAGGTGCTGGGCCTGGGCGCGGGCGAGCTCGAGCAGCTCCGGGTGCCCGGCATCGTCGTCGTCCAGCCGGTCCAGCACCGACTCCAGTGCGGCCAGCGGGCTCCGCATGTCGTGGCACATCGCCCGGACGAGGGCGTCCTCCGGGGTCACCGGCCGGGCGGACGGGCGGGGCAGGCGGCTGCGCACGGCGCGCAGCAGGTCGGCGAGGACGGCGGGCAGGGCGGTGGGGCGTGTGTCAGCGGCGAGGGTCACGGGCACCTCCGGGTGTGCGTCGGTCAGCAACGCCGGAACGCAGCTCGACCAGGGGAGAGACGTGGAGGGCGACGACGCCGGGACTGGGCACCGGCCCCCCGTGGACGTGGTGGTCATCGACGACCACCCGTTGTTCAGCCGGGGTCTGGAGCTGCTGCTGCCGCCGGAGAGCGGCGGCCGGGTGCGCGTCGTGGGCACCACCGAGGACGCCTCGGCCGGCGCGGCCCTGGTGCGCCGGCACAACGCCGACGTCGCGATCGTCGACCTGCACATGCCGCCGCCCGGCGGGACCCGGGCGATCGCGGCCATCCGCCGCACCGAGCCGATGGTGCGGATCGTGGCGCTCTCCGGCCTGGCCGAGGCCGACGCCGCACTGGAGGCGCTGCGCGCCGGCGCCAGCGCCTTCCTGCCCAAGACGACGTCGCCGGAGGCCCTGGTCCGCCCGCTGCTGGCCGTGCTCGACGGCTGGTCGGTGGTCCCGGAGCCGCTGCTGCGCCAGCTGCTCGACGACGCGGCTCCCACCGCCGACCAGGGCATCGCCGCGCGGCTCACCGCCGACGACCGCCGGCTCTGGCGGCTGGTGGCCGCCGGCACCAGCACGGTGGACATCGCCACGACGCTGCACGTCTCCGAGCGCACCGTGAAGCGGCTGGTGGCCAACCTGCTGCGCCAGCTCAAGGTGTCGACCCGGGTGGAGGCCGCCGCGCTCGCCGGCCGGGCCGGCCTCGAGGGCACGGCGAACTGAGCAGGCGGGGGACCGTCGTCCTCGGTGCATCACGCGCGACCTACCCGGCGCGGCGGCGCGCACTCCCGGACCGTCGAGTTCCGTACCGGGTCGGCGTGGCTAGTGTCCGCGCATGGCCGCACGCATCGTCCTGTTCGGCGCCACCGGCCACACCGGTGGCCGCACGGCCCGGTCGCTGGCCGACCGGGGTGCCCGGCCGGTGCTCGCCGGGCGCGACCCCGCCCGGCTCGGGTCGCTGGCCGACCGGCTGGGCGGCGCCTCCGGTCCGCTGGAGACGGTGGCCGCCGACGTCACCGACGCCGCGTCGGTGCGGTCGCTCGTCGGTCGCGGGGACGTGCTGGTGACGACGGTGGGCCCGTTCCAGCGGCTCGGCGAGGCGGCGGTCGCGGCGGCCACCGAGGCCGGTGCGGTCTACCTGGACTCGACCGGCGAACCGCCGTTCCTCCGCCGGGTCTTCGAGGAGTTCGGCCCGCGGGCGGAGCGCAGCGGCGCCGCGCTGCTGACCGCGTTCGGCCACGACTACGTACCCGGGTCGCTGGCCGGTGCCCTGGCGCTGGCCGAGGCCGGCGCGCGGGCCCACCGGGTCGACGTCGGCTACAGCCTGGACGGCGTCCGCGGCCAGGGCTTCTCCCGCGGCACCCTGGTCTCGATGCTCGGCGTCGTCCTGGAACCCGGCTTCGCCTGGCACGGCGGCCGGCTGGTCGCCGAACCGGCCGGTGCCCGGGAGTGGCGCTTCGACGTCGCCGGGCGGACCCGCCGCGGGCTGTCGGTGGGCGGCTCGGAGCACCTCACCCTGCCCGGCCTCGCGCCGACGCTGCAGGAGGTGGGCGTGCACCTGGACTGGTTCGGGCCGGCGACGCCCGTCGTCCACCGGCTCGCCCCGGTCACCCCCTGGCTGGCCCGGGTCCCGGGCGCCCCGGCCGCGATGACCCGGCTCGCCGACCTGGTCGGGCGGCGCGTCGCCGAGGCGCCGACCACCGGCGGCGGCACCCGCACGCACGTCGTCGCCGAGGTGCGCGACGCCGACGGGCACCGGGTCTCCCGGGTGGTCCTCGCCGGGCCCGACCCCTACGCGATGACTGCGGACCTGCTGGCCGGCGCCGCGGTGCGGGCGGCGGCCGGCGGGCTCCGGGGCACCGGAGCGCTGGGTCCGGTGCAGGCGTTCGGCGCCGCGGAGCTGACCGACCTGGCGGCGTCCGCCGGGCTCGTCCGGGCATGACCGACCGGGTCGCCTGCGTCGACATCGGCTCGACCTGGACGAAGGCGGCGCTGGTCGAGCTGCCCGGCGGCCGGCTGGTCGGGACCAGGCAGGCGCCGACCACGCACGACGACGTCGTCGCCGGGGTGCTGGCCGCCACGGACGGCTGGGACGCCCCGGTGCGCGCCTGCTCCTCCGCCGGCGGCGGGCTCCGGCTCGCCGTCGTCGGCTACGAGGAGCTGATCAGCGCCGAGGCGGGGCACCGGGCGGCGCTGTCGGCCGGGGCGCGGGTGGTGCACGTGGCCGCCGGGAGGCTGTCCACCGGGTCGCTGGAGGAGCTCGACGCCGCCGCTCCCGACGTCGTCCTGCTGGTCGGCGGCACGGACGGCGGCGAGGCCGGCGTGCTGCGGCACAACGCGGCCGTGCTCGCCTCCGGGGTCCTCCGTCCGGTCGTGCTCGCCGGCAACGCCGCCGTCCGGGACGAGGTCCACGCGGTGCTGGCCGCGGCCGGGGTGCCGGTCACGACGGCGGACAACGTGCTGCCCGACATCGGCCGGCTGGACCCGGACCCGGCGCGGGCGGCGATCCGGGAGGTCTTCCTCCGGCACGTGATCGGCGGCGACCGGCTGTCGACCGACCCGCGGCTGCGGCAGTGGGTGCGGGCGGTGACCCCGGACGCCGTGCTGGACGGCGTCGCGGCGCTGGCCGCGCTGCGGGCCGGGGCGGACGTGCCCGGCGTCCTGGTGCTGGACGTCGGCGGGGCCACCACCGACGTGCACTGCGTGCCGGTCGCCGACGCGGAGCAGTCCGCGCTGCAGCGCTCGGCCGTCGGCGTCCCCGCCCGCCGGCGCACGGTCGAGGGGGACCTCGGGGTGCAGTCCAGCGCGGAGGCGCTGCGGGCGGCGGCCGCCGCGGAGGGGCTGCCGACGCCCGGGGAGGGCGCGCTGGCCCTCGGCGAGGCGGCGGCGGTGGTGGCGCTGCGCCGGCACCTGCGGAGCGAGGCCGCGTACGGGCCCGGGGGCGCGAGCGCCCGCGGTGTCGGCCTGGTGGTGCTCTCGGGCGGGGTGTTCCGGCACGCGGACCCCGCCGCGGTGCAGGCGGTGCTGGCCCGGGTCGCGGCGGACCGCGGCGGTGCCGGCGGCGTGCTCGCCGGCACGGAGGTCGTCGTCGACCGCCGCTACGTGCTGGCCGCCGCCGGGCTGCTCGCCGCCGACTCCCCGGCCGCGGCGGCGGGGTTGCTGGGGGAGCTGCTGGTCAGCTGACCCGGATGCCCAGCTCGGCGGCCATCCCGGCGGACCAGCCGGCCAGCTGCGCGGTGCTGATCGTGCAGCCCCGCAGGTCGGCGACGCCGGTCAGCCGGCCCACCTCGGCACCGCGGAGGTCGACCGCCTGGTTCCGGGCGCCCGCCAGCACCAGCGAGCCCACCGTGCAGTCGACCAGCCGGACGTCGCGCAGGTCGGCGCCGGTGCAGTCGAGCTCGCCGACCGTGCACCCGGTGAGCGTGACGTCGACCAGGGTCGCGCCGCGCAGGTCCAGGAAGTCGACCTTGACGTCGTCGAGCCCGACCCGGGTCAGCTGCGCGCCGTGCGCGGTCAGCGCGCCGAACCGGCCGCCGACGGCCACCACGTCCAGCAGCGTGGCGTCGACCAGTGACCACGCGGGGGAGCGCAGGTCGGTGAGCAGGCAGCTGGCCAGCCGCGCGCGGTCGAAGACGACCCCGGTGACGTCGCAGTCGGCGAGCACGCACTCCAGGAACCGGGCGCCGGTCGCGTCCCCGGTGAGCTGCAGCCGGGCGAAGCGCAGCCCGTCGGCGGTCCCGGCGCCGGTGAGGTCCGGCCCGGCGGCGTCGGTGGGCTCGGGCAGCAGCGCCCGCAGGTCGTCGGCGTCGATCGGCACGGCGGGTCAGCCTGCCAGCGCGGAGGCCCAGGAGCCCGACGCGGCGCGGGTGAAGCCGGCGACCTCGGGTGCGGCCATGTCCACGGCCGCGTAGCCGCCCTGCCCGGCGCCGACGCAGGCCTGCACCGTGGCCAGCCCCGCCCGCCGCTGGACGACGGTCTGCCGCACCTGCCACCCGACCACGGCCCGCCGCTGCAGCACCACGTGCTCCCGGACCAGCCAGCCGGAGCGGACCGCGAAGGACGTCGGGCCGGTGGCGTGCCCCAGCGCGGCGTACCGGGCCAGGCCGAGGGGGACGCCGAGCACGGTGAGCACCGCGCCGGCGACCAGCAGCGGCCACCAGCCGGCCGTCGCGGTGAGCACGGCCCCGGCGACCAGGACGACGCCGCCGGGGGCGACCGCCCGCCCCAGCCGCCGGCGGCGGGCCGCGGCGGGATGGCGCTGCAGCGCGCCCGGCGACGGCACCAGCAGGTCGGTGAGCTGCCAGGCGTCCTCGCGCGGACCGAGGGGGAGCAGCTGGCCCCGCCGGGCCGCGTCACCCAGCCCGGTCACCAGGGCCGTGGCGCGGGCGGCGCCGACGAGCCGCATGCCGAGCCCCTCGCTGACCGCGCAGCCGCGGATCCGGTCGACCTCCAGGTCGGTGTGCCGGCGGGTGAGCAACCCCCGCTCGGCGATGAGCGACCCGCCGCGGAGCACCAGGCGGAAGCGCCAGTTCACCACGGCGCTGCCCAGCACGGCCCCGAGCGCGAGCAGCACCAGCGCGCCGCCGGCGACGACGAGGACCAGCCCACCGTCGGAGAGGTCCGGTGACCCGATGAGCTGCCCCGGCCGGGGCACGTACCGGTCGGGGACCTCGTCCAGCAGCCGGAACAGCGCGCCGACGGCTGCCAGCGGCAGCACCAGGTAGCTGCCGACCAGCGGCGAGTACAGCAGCCAGCGGTTGCGGAACCGGTGCAGCTCCTCCTCGACCGGCTCCGGCGCGGAGTGCCGCCCGGCCGCCTCGGTGGCCACCACCGCGCGGCGGGAGAGCAGCTGACCGCGCAGCCGGTCGCCCTCGGTGCGCAGGACGCCGTCGATGACGAGCTCCTCGTCCTCGCTCGCGACCGACCCGGCGGCGGCGTCGATCCGGACCCGCACCAGGCCGAACAGCCGGTGCACGGGCGGTGCCTCGACCTCCACCCCGCGGATCCGGTCGTTGGGCACGGTGCGGACCGAGCGGGACACCAGGCCCCGGGTGAGGACGACGGCGGTGTCCCCGGCGAGGTAGCTGGTCCGCCACCAGGCCAGCGCGGCCCACAGCAGCGACAGCGCGGTGACGCCGACGACCAGGGCCACCACGGTGGTCGGGCTGCCCTGCAGCCCCCGGCCGGCGATGACGGCGAGCGCCACCGGCACGACCGAGCGGGCCTGCCGGAAGGTGAGGGTGTGCACCAGCAGGACCCGCGGCGAGGTCCGGCGCGCGGTCAGCCGGGTCACGTCGCCTCGTCCCGGATCTTCTCCGCCCGCCGCGCGACGTGGTCGGCGACGTGCCGGGCGACGCCGAGGTCGAGGTGCGGGACACGCACGGTGCCCTGCGAGGAGGCGGTCAGCACGGCCACGGTGGCCAGCCCGAACAGCTGCTGGAGCAGGCCCCGGGTCACGTCGACGGTCTGCACCCGCGAGATCGGGACCAGCGTCCAGGTGCGGGTCAGCCACCCGGTGAGGGTGTAGATGGCCTCGCCGGTGACCTCCCACCGGTGCACCCGGAAGCGCAGCCGGGGGCGGACGGCGAGGGCGAGCACCGCGTAGGCCAGCACGAACGCGGCACCGGCCCAGCGCGCCGGTGCGACCGCCGCGCCGGCGTCCAGGGGCACCAGCAACCAGAAGGCGCCGACCACCAGGCCGTAGCAGAGGGTGCCGACGGCTCCCTGCGCCACCCACAGGGCGATCGCCTTGCGGGAGAGGGACCAGACCGGTTCGCGGACCGGCGTGGGGGCGGACATCGCGACCATCCTGTCAGCGCGAGCGCCACGGCGACGCGTGCCACCATGGATCGCGTGATGATGCCCCAGCAGGTGCCGACCGTGCCCGCCGCCGAGGTCCCCGACGACGCCGTCGTCCTCGACGTCCGCGAGGACGACGAGTGGGCCGCCGGGCACATCGACGGGGCCACCCACGTCGCGATGGGCGACGTGCCGTCCCGGCTGGACGAGCTGCCCGAGGGCGACCCGCTGTACGTCACCTGCCGCAGCGGCGGGCGGTCGGCGCGGGTGGCCGCCTGGCTGAACCAGAACGGCTACGACGCGGTCAACGTCGGCGGCGGGATGGGCGAGTGGGACGCCGCGGGGCGGCCGATGGTCAGCGAGACCGGCCGCCCCCCGTACGTCGTCTGACGAAGGACCCCGCCCTCCCCCACCCTTCACGAGCTCAGGGCGGGCCCCTGGACGGGGCCGTCAGTCGCGGGAGTACTCCGCGAAGCGGTTGCGCAGGTCCTTCTTGGAGAACTTGCCCACGCTGGTCTTGGGAACCTCGTCGATGAACTCGACGGCGTCGGGCATCCACCACTTGGCCACCAGGGGGGCGAGGTGGTCGAGGATGTCCTGCTCGGTCACGGTCTGGCCCTCCTTGAGCACGACGCAGGCCAGCGGGCGCTCGTCCCACTTCGGGTGCGGGATGCCGACGACGGCGGCCTCCTTCACCGCCGGGTGGCTCATGATCGCGTTCTCCAGGTCGACCGAGGAGATCCACTCGCCGCCGGACTTGATCAGGTCCTTGGTGCGGTCCGCGATCCGGATGTTCCCATCCGGCGACATCGCGGCGACGTCGCCGGTCTTCATCCAGCCGTCCGGCGTCGTCAGCTCCACGCCCGCGTCGGGGTTGTAGTAGGCCGCGGCGCACCACGGTCCGCGCACCTGGAGCTCGCCGGTGGCCTTGTCGTCCCAGGGCTGCTCCTCGAGGGTGTCCGCGTCGACGATCCGGGCCTCCACGCCCAGGAACGGGATGCCGGCCCGGGCGCGCCAGGCGGCCTTGGTCTCGTCGTCGGCGTCGTCGAACGCGCGGGACAGCACCCCGGAGGAGGCGACCGGGTGGGTCTCGGTCATGCCCCACGCCTGCAGGATCGGCAACCCGACCTGCTCGCGGTAGGCCTCGGACAGCGCCTTGGGCACCGCCGAACCGCCGCAGCCGATCTCCCGGAGCTTGTGCGGGCGACCGGCCAGGTGCGGCAGCACGCCCTGCCAGATGGTGGGGACCCCGGCGGTGAAGGTGACGCCCTCCTCCACGATCAGGTCGGCGAGGGCCTTGGGCTGCATCATCGAGCCGGGCATGACCATCGCCGCCCCGGCGGCCGGACCGGCGTGGGCGATGCCCCAGGCGTTGGCGTGGAACATCGGCACGACCGGCATCGCGGTGTCCCGGACACCGAGACCGAAGGCGTTGGGCGAGATGACGCCCATGGTGTGCAGGTAGGTCGAGCGGTGCGAGTAGACGACGCCCTTGGGGTTGCCGGTCGTGCCGCTCGTGTAGCACATGTAGGCGGCGGAGCCCTCGTCGGTGACGTGGAAGTCGACCGGCTGGGCGTCGGCCAGCAGCGTCTCGTAGTCGAGCACCCGCGGGTCGTCGGGGACCTCGTTGTCGCCGCCGTCGTCCATCACCACCACGTGCTGGACGGTCTTCATGGTGTCGATCAGCGGCCACAGCAGCGGCAGCACGGTGCGGTCGACGAAGACGACCTCGTCCTCGGCGTGGTTGGCGATGTAGGTCAGCTGCTCGGGGAACAGCCGGATGTTGAGCGTGTGCACCACCCGGCCGCTGCACGGACCGGCGAAGTACAGCTCCAGGTGCCGCTGGCTGTTCCAGCCGAAGGTGCCGATCCGGCCGTCGGCGCTGATGCCGAGGGTGTCGAAGACGCCACCCAGCCGGCGGGTCCGCTGGGCCCACTCCGCGTAGGTGGACCGGGTCCGGCCGCCCGGGCCGTCGGTGACGATCGAGACGTCGCCGTGGTGCTGCTCGGCGTGCCGGAAGATCGTGTCGATGGTCAGGGGGACGTCCTGCATGAGCCCGCGCATGGCCGCATGGTGCCAGTGACCGGGCTCACGATCCACCCGTCCCGACGCCCTCCCGGTCGGGCGGGGGGCCTGAGCCGGCGCTCGCCGACGGCGGGACCCCACCCGATCGAGTGGTACGCGACAGGTCGCGCTCCGTTGCCTCGCCCTGATGAACGGGCCGTTACGCGACCGTGACGATCCAACTCGGTCTCAGGGGTTGACGGCGCGGGGTTGTTAGCGTTCACACTGTGTCGCTCGCACAGATGCGGGCCTGCGCCCTCTGGCGGCAGATGTCTCGAAGGAGAGATGTGGCAGTGAACAAGAAGCTGGGGCTGACCGCCCTGGGCGCCGCGCTGGCAGTCGGCCTCACGGCCTGTGGTGGCAGTGGCGCCGGCAGCAACTCGAACGACACCGCGAGCAGCGACCCCGCGGACCTGACGATCGGCGTCTCGATGCCGACGCAGACCTCCGAGCGCTGGATCGCCGACGGCGATGCCGTGCAGAGCCAGCTGGAGGACGCCGGCTACAAGGTCGACCTCCAGTTCGCCAACGACGACATCCCCACCCAGGGGCAGCAGATCGACCAGATGATCACCGAGGGCGCCGACCTGCTGGTCGTCGCGGCCATCGACGGCACCGCGCTGAGCAGCCAGCTGCAGGCCGCTGCCGACGCGAACATCCCGGTCATCAGCTATGACCGCCTCATCCGCGACACCGAGAACGTCGACTTCTACGTGAGCTTCGACAACTACAAGGTCGGCGTCGCGCAGGGCACCGCGCTCCTGGTGGGCCTGGGCATCCTGAACAAGGACGGCTCGAAGGGCACCGCCACCGGGCCGTTCAACATCGAGGTGTTCGCCGGCTCGCTGGACGACAACAACGCCGCGTTCTTCTTCAACGGCGCCATGGACACCCTCAAGCCCTACCTGGACGACGGCACGCTGGTCGTGAAGTCGGGCCAGACGAGCATCGAGCAGGCCGCCACCCTGCGCTGGGCGCAGGAGACCGCCCAGAAGCGCATGGAGGACCTCCTCACCGGCAGCTACAACGACGGCAGCAAGGTCAACGGCGTCCTCTCGCCCTACGACGGCATCTCGCGCGGCATCATCACCGCCCTGCAGAACGCCGGCTACGGCCCGAACCTGACCTCGACCCCGACCCCGCTGCCGGTGGTCACCGGTCAGGACGCCGAGATCGCCTCGGTCAAGCTGATCAACGACGGTGTCCAGAGCTCGACGATCTTCAAGGACACCCGCACCCTCGCCGCCCAGGCCGTCACCGCGGCCAAGGCGTTCCTCGAGGGCGACGAGCCCGAGGCCAACGACACCGAGACCTACGACAACGGTGTCAAGGTCGTCCCCTCGTACCTGCTGCCCATCGAGACGGTCTACAAGGACGACATCCAGTCGGTCCTGATCGACTCCGGCTACTGGACGGCCGACGAGGTCGCCAAGGGCCAGGCCGGCTGACCCACCGCCCCACAGTCCCGGCCGGGCTCGGCAGCACGACTGCCGGGCCCGGCCGGTACCACCTCCCGACCTGCCCTGCGGACAGATCGGGACAGCCCGGGAGCCGGGCACCCGAACAAGGGCCGGGTGGCGCACACTCGTCCCGACATCCCTCAGAGAGGCAAGGACGACGGCGTCCATGGACGACTACATCCTGGAGATGCGCTCCATCACCAAGACGTTCCCCGGCGTGAAGGCGCTGTCGGACGTGTCACTCGCGGTGCGGCGCGGCGAGGTCCACGCCATCTGCGGCGAGAACGGCGCCGGCAAGTCGACGCTGATGAAGGTCCTGTCCGGGGTGTACCCGGCCGGCACCTACGACGGCGAGATCGTCTACGACGGCGAGGTCCAGAAGTTCGGCGGCATCCGCGACAGCGAGCACAAGGGCATCGTGATCATCCACCAGGAGCTCGCGCTGGTGCCCTACCTCTCCATCGCGGAGAACATCTTCCTGGGCAACGAGCGCAAGGGCCGTGGTGGTCTGATCGACTGGAACAGGGCCAACGCCGACGCCGCCGCCCTGCTGCGCGAGGTCGGCCTCCAGGAGAACCCGGTCGTCCCGGTCAACACCCTGGGCGTGGGCAAGCAGCAGCTGGTGGAGATCGCCAAGGCGATCTCCAAGGACGTCAAGCTGCTCATCCTCGACGAGCCGACGGCCGCGCTGAACGACAACGACTCCGCGCACCTGCTCGACCTGCTGCGCCGGCTCCGCGACCGGGGTATCACCTCGATCATCATCTCGCACAAGCTGAACGAGATCGTGGCGATCGCCCAGCACACCACGATCATCCGGGACGGGAAGACCGTGGAGACGCTCGACATGAGCGCCCCGGACGTCGACACCGACCGCATCATCCGCGGCATGGTGGGCCGGGACCTGGAGTCCTACTACCCCGAGCGTGAGTCGCACCCCGGCGAGGAGGTGCTGCGCGTGGAAGGCTGGACGGTCAAGCACCCCACCCAGGACCGGCTCGTCGTCGACCACGCCGACTTCAACGTCCGCGCCGGTGAGGTCATCGGCATCGCCGGCCTCATGGGCGCCGGGCGCACCGAGCTGGCGATGAGCATCTTCGGCCGCTCCTACGGCCGGTTCGAGGAGGGGCGGGTCTTCGTGCACGGCCGGGAGGTCAAGGCCCGCAGTGTCGCCGAAGCCATCGACCACGGCATCGCCTACGCCACCGAGGACCGCAAGAAGTACGGCCTCAACCTCATCGAGGACATCCGGCGCAACGTCTCCGCGGCCGCGCTGAGCAAGCTGGCCACCCGTGGCTGGGTCAACGGCAACGAGGAGACCAAGGTCGCCGAGGACAGCCGGCGGGACATGAACATCAAGGCGCCGAGCGTCTCCTCGATCGTCGGCAAGCTCTCGGGCGGCAACCAGCAGAAGGTCGTGCTGTCCAAGTGGCTGTTCACCGACCCGGACGTGCTGATCCTCGACGAGCCGACCCGCGGCATCGACGTCGGCGCGAAGTACGAGATCTACACGATCATCAACAAGCTGGTGGCGGCCGGCAAGGCCGTCATCGTGATCTCGTCCGAGCTGCCCGAGCTGCTCGGCATCTGTGACCGCATCTACACGCTCTCGGCCGGGCGCATCACCGGCGAGCAGCCGGTTCGTGAGGCCACCCAGGAGAGCCTCATGAAGCTGATGACCAAGGAGAGGGAGCTCGCAGCATGACCAGGACCGTGGGGCCCGATCCGGCTCAGACGCAGACCAACGAGACCCCGGCGGAGGTCCCGGACGCGCAGCAGCAGGCGCTGCACTCCGGCACCAGCGACCTCCGGGAGCTGCTCACCCGCAACCTGCGGCAGAGCGGCATCTACATCGCCTTCTTCGTCGTGGTGGTGCTGTTCGCCATCCTGACCGGCGGCACGTCGCTGAGCCCGGGCAACATCACCAACATCGTCCTGCAGTACTCCTACGTGCTGGTGCTGGCCATCGGCATGGTCATCGTGATCATCGCGGGGCACATCGACCTGTCGGTCGGCTCGGTGGTCGCGCTGACCGGCTCCGTCTCCGCGGTGCTGGTCATCCGGCACGGGGCCCCGTGGTGGGCCGGCATGCTCGCGGCCATCGGCGTCGGCCTGTTGGTCGGGGTCTGGCAGGGCTACTGGGTGGCCTACGTCGGGATCCCGGCGTTCATCGTGACCCTGGCCGGCATGCTGATCTTCCGCGGGCTGACGCTGCAGGTGCTGGACAACATCTCGCTGTCGCCGTTCACGCCCGAGTACCAGAAGGTGTCCAGCGGTTTCCTCAACGGCCTGATCGGCGGCAACGGGTACGACGCCTTCACCCTGCTCATCGGCGCGCTCGCGGTGGCCGGGTACGCGGTCAGCGGCTTCCGCACCCGGGTCGCGCGGATCAAGTACAAGCAGCCGGTGGAGAGCTTCCCGCTCTTCATCGCCCGGGTCGTCGTCGTCGCCGCCGTGGTCATGTACTTCGCCTGGCAGCTGGCCCACGCCCGCGGTCTGCCGATCGTGCTGATCATCCTGGGCGTGCTGATCACCCTCTACGGCATGATCACCAAGCGCTCGGTCTTCGGGCGCCAGGTGTACGCGATCGGCGGCAACCTGGCCGCGGCGACGCTGTCCGGCGTCAAGGTCAAGGTCGTCAACTTCTGGATCTTCGTCAACATGGGCTTCCTGGCCTCGGTGGCGGGCATCATCTACTCCTCGCGGTCCAACGGCGCCCAGCCGGCCGCCGGCCAGAACTTCGAGCTCGACGCCATCGCCGCCGCGTTCATCGGTGGCGCTGCCGTCACCGGTGGTGTCGGCACCGTCGGTGGCGCCATGGTCGGTGGTCTGCTGGTCGCCGTCCTGAGCAACGGCATGCAGCTCCAGGGCGTGGACCAGTCGATCCAGTCGGTCATCAAGGGGCTCATCCTGCTCCTCGCCGTCGCCTTCGACGTCTACAACAAGCGGCGGGCCGGCTCCTCCCGCTGACGGTCCCCCAGGACCACCGACGGGGGGCGGCAACGCGGCCGCCCCCATGAAGGAGGCGACCGTGCTGCCCGAGGGGGCGCCGCGCGCGTTGGGCATGTCGGACGTCGCGGCTCGGGCCGGCGTCTCGCACCAGACGGTGTCCCGGGTCGTCAACGGCCACCCGAACGTCGCACCGACGACCCGGGAACGGGTGCTCCGGGCCATCGCCGAGCTGGGCTACCGGCCCAACGCGGCCGCCCGGGCGCTGGTCACCGGGTCGTCGCGGACGATCGGTCTGGTCACGTCGCACATCAACCAGTACGGGCCGGCGCAGACCCTGCTCGGACTGGAGAAGGCCGCCCGGGCGGCGGGGTACTCGCTGAGCGTCGCGATCCTCGACGACGACAGCGAGCGGGCGATGCGCGAGGCCGTCGACCGGTTCGTCGCGCAGTCGGTCGACGCGGTGGTGGCGCTGTCCACCTACGGCCAGGCCGTCGACGCGCTGCGCCGCTTCACCGCCCCCGTGCCGCTCATCGCGGTCCAGGTCGGCCGCGGTGAGCAGCACCCGACCGTCTGGGTCGACCAGGAGCTCGGCGCCGCGCTGGCGGTCCGGCACCTGCTCGACCTCGGGCACCGCACGGTCCACCACGTCACCGGCCCGGTGGACTCGCTGGAGGCGCGGGGCCGGGTGCGTGGCTGGCGCCGCGAGCTGATCGAGTCCGGGGCGCGGGTGCCCGAGCCGCTGGAGGGCAACTGGATGGCCTCGTCGGGGTACGCCGCCGGCCGGCGCCTCCTCGAGCTCCGCCGCGAGGGCGAGGACGTCACCGCGGTCTTCCTCGCCAACGACCAGATGGCGCTCGGGCTGCTCAACGCGCTGACCGAGGAGGGCGTCTCGGTGCCGGGGGACATCAGCGTCGTCGGGTTCGACGACGTCCCGGAGGCGGCGTACTACTCCCCGCCGCTCACCACGGTCCGGCAGGACTTCGCCGAGCTGGGCCGGCGCGGGGTCCAGCTCGTGCTGTGCCGGCTGCACGGCGACGACCTGCAGCCCGACCCGGTGGTGCCGCAGCTGATCGTCCGACGTTCCACCGCCCGGTTTGACCGCCGCGGTTGTTAACGCTAACAATCACATCTCCCGCCGCGTCCCACGGTCGACGGGGACCGTCGGGCCAGCCCCTCGGTGGGCGGCGGGGAAGGAGTTCCTGACATGACGACGGATGCCGGCGCAGCGATCGGCTCGGGTCGCACGGCCCTGGGGATCGAGCTCGGATCGACCCGGATCAAGGCGGTGCTGATCGGCCCGGACCACGAGCCGCTCGCCGTCGGCAGCCACGACTGGGAGAACCAGCTGGTGGACCGGCGGTGGACCTACTCGCTGGAGGACGTGTGGTCAGGGCTGCAGCAGAGCTACGCGGCGCTGGCCGCGGACGTCCGCCGGCGCCACGGGGTGGAGCTGGACCGGGTCGGTGCGCTCGGCGTCTCGGCGATGATGCACGGCTACCTCGCGTTGGACGCCGAGGGTGAGCTGCTGACGCCGTTCCGCACCTGGCGCAACACGAACACCGGCCGCGCGGTCGAGCGGTTGAGCGCGGAGTTCGGCCAGAACATCCCGCACCGGTGGAGCGTCGCGCACCTCTACCAGGCGGTGCTGGACGGCGAGGAGCACGTCGGCCGGCTCGACCACCTGACCACCCTGGCCGGCTACGTGCACTGGCAGCTCACCGGCGAGCAGGTGCTGGGCATCGGCGACGCCAGCGGCATGTTCCCGATCGCCGCCGGCGCCGGTGGGTACGACACCGCGATGCTGACCCGCTTCGACCAGCTGGCCGCCGAGGCCGGGGTCGAGCTGGACCTCGCCGCGCTGCTGCCCGCCGTCGCCGTCGCCGGCGAGCCGGCCGGCACGCTCACCGAGGCGGGCGCGCGGCTGCTCGACCCGACCGGGCGGCTGAGCCCCGGCGCCCCGCTCTGCCCCCCGGAGGGGGACGCCGGCACCGGGATGGTGGCGACCAACTCGGTCGCCCCGCGCACCGGCAACGTCTCCGCCGGGACCAGCATCTTCGCGATGGTCGTGCTCGAGCGGGAGCTCTCCCGGGCGCACCGCGAGCTGGACCTGGTCACCACGCCGGCCGGGGACCCGGTGGCCATGGTGCACTGCAACAACGGGGCCAGTGAGCTGGACGCCTGGGCCGGGCTGTTCGCCGAGTTCGCCCGCGGGCTGGGCGTGGAGGTCGGCGCCTCGCAGGTCTTCGAGACCCTCTTCACCGCCGCCCTCGGCGGAGCGGCCGACGGCGGCGGGATGCTCGCCTACAACTACCTCTCCGGCGAGCCGATCACCGACTTCGAGGAGGGCCGGCCGCTCTTCCTGCGCTCCCCGGACAGCCCGCTGGACCTGGGCACCTTCATGCGGGCGCACCTGTTCTCGTCCCTGGCCACGCTCAGGATCGGCATGGACGTGCTGCAGAAGACCGAGGGCGTGCGGCTGGACCGGATGTTCGCCCACGGCGGCCTGTTCAGGACCGAGGGCGTGGCCCAGCGCTTCCTGGCCGCGGCCATCGACACCCCGGTCTCGGTCGGCGACGTCGCCGCCGAAGGCGGTGCCTGGGGGATCGCCGTCCTGGCCGCCTTCGCCGCGGGACGACAGCCGGAGCAGGCCCTCGCGGACTACCTGGAGGGCGCCGTCTTCACCGGCACCAGCCTGCAGACCGCCGATCCCGACCCCACGGACGTCGCCGGCTTCGACGCGTTCATGGCGCGGTGGGTCGCCGCGCTCCCGGTCGAGCGGGCCGCCGTGGAGCACGTGGGGATCGGTGCCCGGCAGACCGACACGACCACCACCGACGTCACCGAGGAGCAGCCGGCATGAACTCACCGAGAGGGGCCACCCCGACCCGCACCGAGCAGGGCACCCACCGCGCGCAGCGCGAGCACGTCGCGGCGCTGCACGCGTACCTGACCCGCTACGAGCTGGTCACCTGGACCTCCGGCAACGTCTCCGAGCGGGTGCCCGGCGAGGACCTGTTCGTCATCAAGGGCAGCGGCGTGGAGTACGACGAGCTGACCTGGGAGGGCATCACCGTCTGCGACCTGGACGGCAACGCCGTCGACGGGGTCCGCCGGCCCTCCAGCGACACCGCCGCGCACGCCTACGTCTACCGCCACATGCCCGAGGTCAACGGGCAGGTGCACACGCACAGCACCTACGCCGCGGCCTGGGCGGCCCGGCACGAGGAGATCCCCTGCGTGCTCACCGCGATGGCCGACGAGTTCGGCGGCCCGATCCCGGTCGGGCCGTTCGCGCTGATCGGCGACGACTCCATCGGCCAGGGCATCGTCGCGACGCTGCAGGGCCACCGGTCACCGGCGGTGCTGATGAAGAACCACGGCGTCTTCACCATCGGGCCCTCCGCGAAGGCCGCGGTCAAGGCCGCCGTCATGACCGAGGACGTCGCCCGGACCGTGCACCTGTCGCGGCAGCTCGGCGAGCCCGTCCCCATCGCGCAGGCGGACATCGACTCGCTGTACGCGCGCTACCAGAACGTCTACGGACAGCGATGACCAAGGAGCAGCACGTGCCATTCGAAGGATCTGAGATCTGGTTCCTCACCGGCAGCCAGGGGCTGTACGGCGAGGAGACCCTCCAGCAGGTCGCCGAGCAGTCCCAGCGGGTGGCGGCGACGCTGGACGGCGCCGGGGACGTGCCGGTGCGCATCGTCTGGAAGCCGGTGCTCACCGACGCCGGCGCCATCCGCCGGATCATGGGTGAGGCCAACGAGGACCCGGCCTGCCTGGGCGTGATCACCTGGATGCACACCTTCTCCCCGGCGAAGATGTGGATCTCCGGGATCGACGCGCTGCGCAAGCCGCTGCTGCACCTGCACACCCAGGCCGACGCCGCCCTCCCGTGGGCGACGATCGACATGGACTTCATGAACCTCAACCAGGCCGCGCACGGCGACCGCGAGTACGGGTTCATCCTCACCCGGCTGCGCACACCCCGGACCACGGTCGCCGGGCACGCCGCGAACCCGCGGGTGCAGGCCCGGGTCGGGTCCTGGGCCCGCGCCGCCGCCGGCGCCGCCGCCGCCCGCGGGCTGAAGCTGGCCCGGTTCGGCGACAACATGCGCAACGTCGCGGTGACCGAGGGCGACAAGGTCGAGGCCGAGATCCGCTTCGGCATGTCGGTGAACACCTGGGGCGTCAACGACCTGGTGGCCGTCGTCGACCAGGTGCCCGACGCCGAGGTCGACGCGGTGGTGGCCGAGTACGGCGACCTGTACGAGATCGAGGCCGACCTCCGGCCGGGCGGTGAGCGGCACGAGAGCGTCCGCTACCAGGCCCGGATCGAGGTGGCCCTGCGGCAGTTCCTCACCGACGGCGGGTTCGGCGCGTTCACCACGAACTTCGAGGACCTCGGCGGCCTGCGCCAGCTGCCCGGCCTCGCCGTCCAGCGGCTGATGGCCGACGGGTACGGCTTCGGCGGGGAGGGCGACTGGAAGACCTCGGCGCTGCTGCACGTGCTGAAGACGGCCGCCCAGGGCCTGCCGGGCGGCACCTCCTTCATGGAGGACTACACCTACGACCTGGCCTCGGACACCCCGAAGATCCTCGGGGCCCACATGCTCGAGGTGTGCCCGTCGATCGCCGGGGAGAAGCCCCGCCTCGAGGTGCACCCGCTGGGCATCGGCGGTCGCGAGGACCCGGCCCGGCTGGTGTTCGACGCCGCGCCGGGGGCCGGCGTCACGCTCGGCTGGTGCGACCTCGGTGACCGGTTCCGCTGGGTCTCGAACGTGATCGACGTGGTCGAGCCGTCCGAGCCGCTGCCGAACCTGCCGGTCGCCCGCGCGGTCTGGGAGCCCCGGCCGGACTTCGAGACGGCGACCGAGGGCTGGCTCACCGCCGGCGGCCCGCACCACACGGTGCTGTCCACCCAGCTCGGCGCCGAGGAGCTCACCGACCTGGCCGAGGTCTTCGACACCGAGCTGGTGCTCATCGACTCCGACACCACCCGGCGCAGCCTGGCCAAGGAGCTGCGCTGGAGCGCGGCCTACCACCGGCTGGCCCAGCGCCTCTAGCGCGTCGAGCGGAGTGCCGGCGCATCACGTCCCGAGCTGCCGGCACTCCGCTCAGCGGGTGAGGACGACGGGCAGGTCGTGGAGGCCGCGCATCACGAACTCGGGACGACGCCGGGCGGGGGCACCGAGCGCGAGAGCTGAGGTCCGGCGCAGCAGCGCGCCGAACGATGCCTGCAGCTCCACCCGGGCCAGCGGGGCGCCGATGCAGAAGTGCACGCCGGCGCCGAAGGAGATGTGCGGGTTGTCCACCCGCCCGACGTCGAGGGTGTCGGCGTCGGTGAACACGGCCGGGTCACGGTTGGCGCTGCCGAGCAGGGCGGCGATCTTCTGCCCCCGCGCGACGGTGGCGCCGCCGACCTCGACGTCCTCGGTGGCCGTCCGCTCGAAGAGCTGCAGCGGCGAGTCGAAGCGCATCAGCTCCTCGATCGCGGTGGGCAGCAGACCGGGGTCGGCGCGCAGCCGGTCGAGCTCGGCCGGGTGCTCCAGCAGGGCCAGCAGGCCGTTGCCGCTGACGTTGACCGTCGCCTCGTGGCCGGCATTGAGCAGCAGGATGCAGGTGGTGACCAGCTCGTCCTCGGTGAGCCGGTCGCCCTCCGCGTCCCGGACGGTGACCAGGTGGGTCAGCAGGTCCTCGCCGGGCGCCTGCCGCCGCTCGGCCGCCATCGCCCGCAGGTACGCCACGAACTCGTCGGCGGCCCGCTCGGCGTCGTCCTCGATCTGCGCCGTCCGGCCGTACTCGTACATCTTCACGATCGCGTTCGACCAGGGCCGCAGCAGCGGGCGGTCGGCCGCGGGCACCCCGAGCAGCTCGGCGATGACGGCGACCGGCAGCTCCTCGCTCATCCCGGAGAGCACGTCGACCGGGGTGTGCCCGGCCGACCGCTCGGCCAGCTCGTCCACCAGCCGGTCGGCCAGCTCCTGCACCCAGGGCCGCAGCCGCTCGACGTGACCGCGGGCGAACGCCGCGCTGATCAGCCGGCGCAGCCGGGTGTGCGTCGGCGGCTCCATCTCCAGGATCGCGTTCCGGTGGATCAGGTTGAAGCTCTCGAACCGCTCCGCCGGCGCCTTGTCCGACCAGATCCGGCCGAGCCGGCGGTCCCGCAGCACCGCGTTGACCTCCGGGTGGCCGAACGCCAGCCACATGCCCAACCCCTCGTGCCACTGGACGGCTCCCCGTGCACGGGCCGCGGCGAACGCCGGGTAGGGGTCGGCGATGACGGCGGGGTCGGTCAGGTCGAGAGGTGCGGGAGCCGACGTCACGCCGCGGAGCTTAGTTAAAGGACCCCCTCGCCCCCCGCCCCTCGCAGGCTCGCGGCGGGACCCTGCGAGGGGGCCACCTCGCCCACGTCGTCCGCGGCCTCGCGGCGGGACCGTGGGAGGGGGCCGCTTAGCCTGGACCCATGGCCCGCACCACGACCCGCCGTCCCGCCGCCGTCCCCGCTGCCGGGGAGGTCAACCCGAAGGCCCCCTGCCCGTGCGGCTCGGGCCGCCGCTACAAGCACTGCCACGGCTCCGGCTACGCGCCGCCGGTGCGCCGGCCGTTCGAGGGCCTGACAGGTGAAGCCGACTGGGTGGCGCTGCGCGAGCTGGTCCCGGCGGCCACGGCGACGCTGCGCACCACCGGCGGCAAGGACGTGACCCTGGCCAGCGTGCTGCCCGGCGGCACTCCGGCGCTGGTCCGGGCCAACGGTGAGATCCTGCTCGGTCTGCAGCTGGCCACGTCCTCCGACGACATCAGCCGCGACCTCGGGACGGCGCTCGCCGCCGCCCTGGAGGCCCCCGCCGGCGCCCCGGTCGACCCGGGCCCGATCGGCGCGGCCGGCTCCGCCGGGCCCCGGCTGCAGGAGCTGCTGGACCCCGGCGCGCCGTTCGACGTCACCGTGCACGAGGACTTCGGCTTCTGGCTGGAGGGCGCCACCGTCGACCCCGCCGCCCAGGCCGGGCTCGCGCACGCCAACGAGATGGTCATGCCGACCGTGCGGCTCGAGGGGCTGGAAGCCGCCTACTGGTGCCGCCCCGGCGAGGAGCGGGCGCACGTCCGCTGGGTCCGCCCCGAGCCGGAGGAGCCGCTGCTGGACGCCCTCGCCCGGCTCTCCGCCGCCGAGCAGCTCACCCTCGGGGAGGGCACCCGCTACGCCGGCGCGTTCCGCGCGCACGGTCTCGTCGTCCCGGTGTGGGACGTGCCCGCCGACGTCCCGGGCGCGGAGTGGGCCGGCCCGTCGGCCGGTCTGCAGTCGCGGCTGGAGGCCGCCCTGGCGGTGACCGACCCGCTGACCGCCGACCAGCGCCGGGCCCGCGCCGGGCTGCTGTCCCGCCAGGTGACCCTGCGCTGACGCGGGCGGGGCGGGTCGTGACCTGATCAGGGTCCCGGGGGACGGGGGCCGTGGTCGACCCGGCCACGGCCGCCTACCGTGGTGTCGGCACAGCACGGCGAGGGAGGACGACGGGTGGACCACGACGGCATGGGCGGCATGGGGGGCATGCACCTGCCGGAGCTGCCGCCGACCGCGGGGCGGGTCCTCGCCCTGGACCTCGGGGCCGCCTCGCCCGTCGCGTGGCTGGGCGTGCTGCTGGCTGTCGGGTACGGCCTGGGCCTGTGGCGGCTGCAGCGGCGTGGCGTGCCCTGGCCGGTCGGGCGGACCGTCGCCTGGCTGGCCGGCTGCGCGTCGCTGTTCTACGTGACCGCGAGCGGTCTGCAGACCTACAGCATGGGCATGTTCAGCCTGCACATGGTCCAGCACATGGTGCTCACCATGCTCACGCCGCTGTTCCTGCTGATGGGCGCCCCGGTGACCCTGGCGCTGCGCGGGCTCCCCGCCGTGCCGGGTCCGGCGGGCATGCCGCGCCGGCTGCTGCTGAGCTGCCTGCACAGCCGGCTGGGCCAGGCGGTCGCCTCTCCGCTGTTCACCGTGCCGCTGTTCATCGCCAGCCTGTACGGCGTCTACTTCACCCCGGTGTTCGACGACCTGATGGCGTCGACGCCCGGGCACAGCCTCATGCTGCTGCACTTCCTGGCCACCGGGCTGCTGTTCTTCGGGCCGATCCTGGCCATCGACCCGTGGCCGCGGCGGACCGGCCACGGTGGCCGGATGCTGGAGCTGCTGCTGCCGGCGCCGTTCCACGCCTTCTTCGGCGTCATCGTGATCATGAGCAACACGCTGCTGCTGTCCAGCTACGCGAACCCGCCGGCGTCCTGGGGCGTCGACCCGCTGTACGACCAGGGCGCGGCCGGCGGCATCGCCTGGTCCTTCGGTGAGTTCCCGACGGTCCTGGTGCTCGCGGTGGTCTTCTTCTCCTGGACCCGCAGCGAGGAGCGCGCCAACCGGGCGGCCGACCGGGCCCACGACCGGGCCGTCGCCCGCGGCGAGAGCGGCGAGGACCCGGCGCTGACCGCCTACAACGAGCGCCTCCGCCGGCTGGCCGCACAGAACCCCTGACCCCGGGGGCCATGTTGGCCAACATGGCCCCCCGGCGAGCGACGTCGCGTCCCGGCGAGGGGCCATGTTGGCCAACATGGCCCCCGGGAGGTCAGGAGGGGCGGCGGCTGCGGGGGTGGTCGGCGGCGACCAGCGCCTGCACCAGGTCGGCGCGGGCCCGCGCCACCCGGGACCGGATGGTGCCGATCGGGCAGCCCGCCACCTCGGCGGCCTCGGCGTAGGGCAGCCCGATCAGCTGGGTGAGCACGAACGCCTCCCGGCGCTCGGGCTCCAGCCGGTCGAGGACGTCCTGGGCGGCGACCGTGCCGGCGACCTCGTCGGGGGGCGCGTCGCGCTCCAGCGCCGCCAGGTCGGTGTCCTCGGCGACCAGGACCAGGCCCCGCCGCCTCCTCGAGCGCAGGTGGTCGGCGCAGACCCGGCGGGCGATCGACAGCAGCCAGGTGCGCAGCGAGGACCGGCCCTCGAACCGGGCGAGCGCCGGCAGGGCGCGCAGGTAGGTCTCCTGGGTGAGGTCCTCGGCCACCTGCCGGTCGGCGAGGTGGGCGCACAGCCGCCACACGTCGGCCTGCGTCTCCCTGATCAGCGCGGCCTGTGCCGCCCTGTCCCCGTCGGCCGCCCGGGCCGCGAGACGTTCCAGCTGTCCCACGTCACCCTCCGGGAACTCCGCGTCCGTCGGCGGCGACTATGCCAGCGTGGGCTGTGCAACATGTCGTGAGGCCGTCTCGGCGACGCTGGACGGCGAGTCACCGGGCGTGCCGCAGCGCTGGGTCGACGAGCACCTCGACGGCTGCCCGGCCTGCCGCGGCTGGGCCGACGCCGCCGCCGAGGTGACCCGGCGCGCCCGGTTGGTCCCGGCCCGGCCCGTGCCGGACGTGACCGCGGCGGTGCTGGCACGGCTGCCGGTCGCCCCGTCCCGCCGCCGCCGGCACGGGTGGGACGCCGGGCTGCGGCTGGCCCTGCTCGCCGTCGGCGCCGGGCAGCTCGCGGTCAGCGTCCCGGCGCTGTCCGGGGGGATGACCGGCATGGCCGCCCCGGTGCACCTCGCGCACGAGACCGGCGCCTGGAACCTCGGGCTGGCCGCCTGCTTCCTCGTCGTCGCCGTCCTGCCCCGGCTGGCCGCGGGCGCGCTGCCGTTCCTGCTCTCCTTCACCGCCGTGCTCAGCTGGGTCACCCTCGGCGACCTGCGCGCCGGGCACGTGCACGCCGACCGCGCGGTCGCGCACCTGCTGCTGCTCGGCGGCGCCGTCCTGGTCAGTGCGCTCGCGCTGCGCAACCGGGCGCCCCGCGGCGGTCCGGCCCCGGCGTCCCGGCCGTGGCCGGACCGGCTGACCGCGTGGCGGCGCCCCGACCCGGCCCGGACGGCGGTCGGCGGGCCGCTCGGCGTGGCGGGGGACCGGCCGCGGGACGCCACCGCCACCGCGGGCGAGCGCCGCGCAGCCTGACCGGCCGGTCACGCCGTCGGCAGCGGCTCCCGCAGCACCGGGCACGACATGCACCGCGGGCCGCCGCGACCGCTGCCCAGCTCCGAGCCGGAGATGGCGACGACCTCGATCCCGGCCGCCTCCAGCGCGGCGTTGGTGACGGTGTTGCGCTCGTAGGCGACGGCCAGCCGGGGCGCGAGGGCGAGGGTGTTGTTGCCGTCGTCCCACTGCTCGCGCTCGGCGGTCACCGGGTCCAGGCCGGTGTCGATCACCCGCAGCCGGTCGATGCCCATCGCCGTGGCCGCGGCGGCGAGGAAGGGCTGCGGGCCCTGGACGCACAGCTCGGTGGTGTCCGCGTCGTCGGGCGGCACGTCCCCGGCGGTCACCGTCCAGGCCTGCAGGGAGTCGGCGACGGCCGGGTACATGACCATCGCATCGACGTCGACCATCGTGCAGATGGTGTCCAGGTGCATGGTCGCCCGCTCCTGGGCGATCGGGACGACGAGGACGGTGTGCGCGAGCCCCCGGGCGAACACCCGGCGGGCCAGCCGCTCGGCACCACCGGCCGTCGTCCGCTCGCCCACGCCGACGGCCAGCACGCCGGGGGACAGCAGCAGCACGTCCCCGCCCTCCAGGTGCTCCAGCTGGGGCCCGTAGAGCTGGTCCGCGCCGGCGAAGCGGGGGTGGTGGGCGTACAGCGCGGCGGTCAGCGCGCTCTCCCGGTCACGGGCCGGCATGGCCAGCGAGGTCACCGCGACCTGGTCGCCGACCCACACCGACGAGTCGCGGGTGAACATCAGGTTGGGCAGCGGCGGGACGACGAACTCCCCCCGGCTCATCAGCTGGTAGGCCAGGCCGCGGCCGCCGCGCAGCTCGTCGTGGGCGACCCCGGTGATCAGCGCGGTGGCGAGGTCCGCGGGGGCCAGGCCCGCCAGGTGGGCGGTGGTGGCGTGCTGCAGGGTGGCGCCCAGCCGCGGGTCGTCGACCGCGGCGGCGATGACCTCGGCCCGGGCGGCGGGCACGCTCATCACCTCGGCCAGCAGCCGGTCCAGGTGCAGCACCTCCACGCCCCGGTCGGTGAGCGCGGCCGCGAACGCGTCGTGCTCCTCCTGCGCCCGGGCGACCCAGGGCACGCCGTCGAAGAGCAGCTGGTCGTTGTTGCGCGGGGTGAGGCGCCGCAGCTCGGCTCCGGGGCGGTGCAGCAGCACCGTGCGCAGCCGCCCCACCTCGCTGGTCACGCCCGTGCCGGTGCCGAGGGTGGTCATGGCCCCGAGCCTGGTCGATCATGGGCCGGTCGGCCAGCTCGGGTGGATGAGGGGCACCGCGCGCTGCCGTGGTCCACTACGACGGTGAACCGTCCCGACGCCCCGGCCGGCCCGCCGCGCTGGCTGCTGGTGATGCTCGCGGCCGGCATCTCGCTGCTGGTGGCGGCGGTCCTGGTCATGCTGCTGGACCTCGGCGGCGTCGACCGGCTGAGCCGGGGCGGGTTCTTCGTGCTCGTCGTGGTGTCGGCGGTGATCGGCGGCTCACTGATGCGTGTCCTCGCCCCCCGGCTGCCGCCGGTCCGTCGTCCGCCGCGGGGCTGACCTCCCGATCGCCCGTGCGCTCAGGCGCTGGTCGGGGTGCCGTTCGTGCGCGGCAGCAGCTGGGAGAGCCCGGCCTGGGCCAGCACCGGCCGCAGGTGGTCGGGCACCGCGGTCAGCTCGAGCTCCGCACCACGCCGGCGCGGCTTGCGGGCCAGGTGCACCAGCAGCTCGAGCCCGGCGGCGCTGAGCCCGGTCACCGCACCGAGGTCGGCACGGGCCGGCCAGGAGGCGGGTGGCACCAGCAGGCGGAACCGCCGCACGGCCTCGCGGTCGATCACCCCGCTGAACCGCAGCAGCGGCCCGGTGGCGTCCTCGGCCCAGGACACCTCGCCGTCCGGACCAGGTTCGGTGTCCGGTGCCATGTCGGTTTCGGTACCCCGACTGACGTCGCGAAACGTCAGTCGGGCAGCAGCACACCCGGGTTGCAGATGCCCTGCGGGTCCAGCCGCTGCTTGACCGTGCGCAGCACGTCCACGCCCAGCGGTCCGACCTCCCGCGCCAGCCAGGGTCGGTGGTCCACCCCGACCCCGTGGTGGTGGGTGAGGGTGCCGCCGGCGGCCAGCACGGCGTCGGTGGCCGCGCGCTTGGCGGTGAGCCACTGCTGGATCGGCAGGTCGTCGTCCCGGTCGGACAGCACCGTCAGGTACAGCGAGGCACCGGTCGGGTAGCCGTGCGACACGTGCGTCATCACCAGCGGACGGCGGCCCGAGCCGGTCAGCGCCGCGTGCAGCGCCCGGCGGGCGGCGTCGTACACGCCGGGCAGCGCGGTCCAGGTCGCCGCCGTCTCCAGCGTCTCCACCAGCAGCCCGGCGTCCAGCAGCCGGTCGCGCAGGTAGGGGGCGGCGAACCGGTGCCGCACCCAGGCCTCCCCGACCCGGCTCCCCAGCCGCACGGCGCCGTCGTCGCGCAGCACCGAGGTGGCCGCGGACCGCCGGGCGCGGACCAGGGTGGGCAGCCCCTCCCAGCCGACCACCAGCAGGCAGCCCGTGCCGCGCCGCCGGACGCGCAGGGTGCCGCGGAGCGCCCGGGTGCCGAGGCCGGTGGACTGGCGCAGGTTGACCCGGGTCTCGTCGGGGTCGGACAGCCGGACGACGTCGGGCAGCAGGTCGTGCCGGGCCAGCCGCTGCAGCGCCGCCAGCCCGGCGGCCCAGCCGCGGAACGACCAGCCCTCGTAGTGCGTGGTGCGCGGCTTCGGCCGCACCCGCAGCCGCAGCTCGGTGATGACCCCCAGCGTGCCCTCCGACCCCAGCGCGAGGCCCAGCAGATCGGGGCCGGCCGCCGACGCGGGCGGTGTGCCCAGCTCCAGGACGCCGGAGGGGGTGGCCAGGGTGAGCCCGGCGACCAGGTCGGCGAAGCTGCCCACCCCGGTGCTGGACTGCCCCGACGACCGGGTCGCCGCGTACCCGCCGAGCGTCGCGAACTCCCAGCTCTGCGGCAGGTGGCCGAGGGTCAGCCCGTCGGGGGCCAGGGCCTCCTCCAGCGCCGGCCCGCGGGTCCCCGGCCCCACGGTGACCAGCCCGGAGGGCACGTCCAGCGCCCGGACGCCGCTCATCCGGCGCAGGTCGACCGCGACCACGGGCCGGTCGTCCGCGTCGGTGCCGGCCAGTCCGCCGACCACGCTGGTGCCGCCCCCGAACGGGACGACGACCACGCCGAGCTCGCCGCAGGCGCGCAGCAGCGCGGCGACCTGCTCGGTCCCGTCGGGCAGCAGGACGGCGTCCGGGGCGTCGCTGGCGTCGCCCGCGCGCCGGCGCAGCAGGTCCAGGTAGCTCTTGCCGCCGGCGTGGCGGAGCCGGGACAGCCGGTCGTCGAGCACGGCCTCCTCGCCCAGCAGCGCGGCGAACCGGGCCCTCGCCTCCGCGGGCAGCCGGGAGGGGGCCAGCCGGATGTCGCGCACCGGCACCGGCGGGGTGGACCGCAGCGTCCAGCCGAGCTCGCGGGTCAGCAGCGTGCGGGCGGCCTTGGGCAGCACGGTGCGCAGGTCGGGGTCGGTGGCGAGCTCCAGCACGCCGTCGTCGGGGGAGGCGGCGTCCTCCTGGGCGGCCACCGTCGCGACGCGGTCGCCGGGCGGACCCCAGCCCTGGACGGTGAGCTCGGGGACGTCTGCCACGGCTACAGTCTGCCGGTGCCCGGGCCCCGGCGAGCGGAGCTCCACCTCCCCGGGGTCCTCGACGCCCGGCAGCGCGACCGGGACCTGGCGGTCCTGGCCGGCTCCGGTGTCGACGTGCTGGTCGTCGGAGGGGGCGTCACCGGGGCCGGCGTCGCGCTGGACGCCGCCGCCCGGGGGCTGACCGTCGCGCTGTGCGAGCGCACCGACCTGGCGGCGGGGACCAGCCGCTGGTCGTCGAAGCTGGTGCACGGCGGGCTGCGGTACCTGGCGCACGGTGAGGTCGGCCTGGCCCGGGAGTGCGCCCGGGAGCGGGCCGTCCTGATGGGCGTCACGGCTCCGCACCTGGTGCGGCGGCTGCCCTTCCTCGTCCCGGACGTCGTCGGCCGGGACGTCGCCGCCCTCGCCGCGCTCGGCGGCCGGCTGGGCGATGCGGTGCGGGTGTCGGTGCCGGGCGGACGCCGGTCGCTGCCCGGCACGTCGCGGGTCCCCGCCGGGACCGTGGCCCGGCTGGTGCCCGGCGTGCGCGCGGGCCGCGGCGGGGTGGTGTTCTGGGACGGCCAGCTCACCGACGACGCCCGGCTGGTGGTCGCGCTGGCGCGGACCGCGGCTGCCCACGGGGCCCGGGTCCTCACCGGGGCGACGGTCACCGGGGTCGACGGGGGCCGGGTTCACCTGACCGTGGACGGCGCCGCGACGACCGTGCGCGCCCGGGTGGTGGTGAACGCGGCGGGCGTGTGGTCGCAGCGGCTGGCGCCCGACCTCCGGCTGGTCCCCTCCCGGGGATCGCACCTGCTGCTGCCGGCCGCGGTGCTGGGCCGGCCGACGGCTGCGCTGACCGTGCCGTTGCCCGGCTCCCGGTCCCGCTACGTGTTCGCCCTGCCCCAGGACCCAGGGCTGCTGCACGTCGGCGTCACCGACGAGCCGGTGACCGGGCCGGTGCCCGACGACGACCCGGTGCCCGACCCGGCAGAGGTCCAGCAGCTGCTCGCCACGGTCAACCAGGTGCTGGACGTGCCGCTGACGAACCGGGACGTGGTCGGCGCGTACGCCGGGCTGCGTCCGCTCGTCCTGCCCGCGTTCGCCGGCACCGGCCCCGGCGACGCGACCGCCGACCTGTCCCGCCGGCACCTGCTGCGCTGGGACGGGCCGGTGCTCACCGTCGTCGGCGGCAAGCTGACCACCTACCGCGCGATGGCGGCCGAGGCCGTGGACGCCGTCGTCGACCGGCTCGGCCGGGGTGCCCGCCGGTCACCGACCGCCCGGCTGCCGCTGGTCGGCGCCGCCCCGGTGACGGCCCTGGCCCGGGTCGGGGCGCCCGCGCGGCTGGTGCGCCGGTACGGCACGGAGGCGCCGCTGGTCGCGGGGCTCGGCGGGGATCCGGTGGTCGAGGGGCGTCCGGAGACGGTGGGGGAGCTGAGGTTCGCGGTGCGCGCCGAGGGTGCACGCTCCGTGGCCGACCTGCTGGACCGCCGGACGAGGATCGGCCTGGTCAGGGCTGAGCGGGCGGCGGCGGTGGAGGTCGCGGCGGCGGTGATCCGCTCCGAAGGGTGACCGGTCCGGGTCAACCCCGGCGGTGTGGTGCCGATGACACTCCTGCAGGCGGACGAACGGGCGTCACTGCAGGCCGGGGGTGGCGACGTGAGCTTGTCGGGTGGGCACGGTGCGGGTCCGGTGGCGGGTACCACGGTGCCGTCGGCCTGGTGGTTGGTCGACGCGGAGCAGCGGGTCCTCGCCGGGCCGTTCAGCAGCCGGCTGGACGCCGCGCTGGCCGAGCTCTCCTCGCCGGGTGTCGAGGTCGCCCCGCTCTACCCGGCGCACGGCGTCCGCCGCGAGGACGGCATGCTGGTCTCGCGCTTCTCCCCGGACGACCGGGCCTGGCTCGCGCACCTGTCCGACCAGCTCGACCGGCTCGCCGACGACTGGGACGCCCTGATCGACGACGCCGACCCGCTGACCGGGCTGGTCTGCGAGGTCGCGGCCGCGGTGGCCGAGGCCGGCCTGCCGCTGCACGACTGCGCCGGCCGCACCGAGAGCCGGCAGCTGGGCGGCGTCTGCCTGACGCCCGCGCCGGGTGAGCACGGGGTGCTCGTCTCCTGGACCCAGCACGACCGGATGGCGCTGGGCCGGGTCCGCGGGCACGCCGCCGACCTCGCCGCGCAGGAGGTCATGAACCATGCGGTCGCCGGGGTGCTGGCCGCCTTCGGCTTCGAGCTGGAGCCCTTCGGCGACGCCTCCGGGCACATCGTGCGAGCCGCCGGTTCCCCGCCGGGTCTCACTGAATGGGAATGACTTCCCACTTAGTGAACCGCTGCGGCAGCATCACCCCGTGGACACCTACACCCACGGGCACGCCGACCCGGTCCTGCAGTCCCACCGCTGGCGCACGGTGGAGAACTCCGCCGGCTACCTCGCCCCGCACCTGCGGGCCGGGCTGGACCTCCTCGACGTGGGATGCGGGCCCGGCACGATCACCGTCGACCTGGCCGCGCGGGTGGCGCCGGGGCGGGTCGTGGGGATCGACGTCTCCCCGGCTCCGCTGGACGAGGCGCGGGCGGCCGCCGACCGCGCCGGGGTGGACGTCGAGTTCGCCGTCGGCGACGTCTACGCCCTGGCGGCCCCTGACGACTCCGTCGACGTCGTGCACGCCCACCAGGTGCTGCAGCACCTGACCGACCCGGTCGCCGCGCTCCGGGAGATGGCCCGGGTGTGCCGCCCCGGCGGGCTGGTGGCCGTCCGGGACGTCGACTACGCGGCGACCACCTGGTTCCCCGCCAACCCGGGGCTGGACCGCTGGCTGGCGCTGTACGGGCAGGTGGCCCGCCGCAACGACGCCGAACCGGACGCCGGGCGCCGGCTGCTCGGCTGGGCGCACGCGGCCGGCCTGCGCGAGGTGACCGCCACGACGTCGGCCTGGTGCTGGGCCACCCCGGCGGAGCGCGAGTGGTGGGGGAGCTCCTGGGCCGGGCGGGCGACCGCGTCCGCCTTCGCCGAGCAGGCGGTGGCCTACGGCCTGGCGTCCGCCGGTGAGCTGGACGCGATCGCCGCCGCCTGGCGGGAGTGGGCGGCCGCGGACGACGGCTGGCTCGGGATGCTGCACGGCGAGCTGCTCATCCGGGTGACGTGAGGGAACGGCCCCCTCGCAGGGTCCCGTCCTGAGCTCGCGGAGAGTGGGGGGCGAGGGGGTCCATCACCTCGCCAGGCTGCGGGCGACGTCCCGGCCGGTGGCCACCCAGCGACGCAGCTCGTCCTCGTCGTCCACGACGTCGGCGGAGACCCGCAGCCAGCCGTCCATCGCGCGGCCGTGCATGACCATGCGCGCCACACCGTCGGCGGCGGTGAGCTCGTCGGCCCGGGCCGGGTCGCAGCGCACCATCAGGCCGCCCTTCCCGCTGGCGGCCACCGCGAGCGACCCGTCGACCAGGAAGGCCAGCCCGCCGAACATCGTCTTCTCCGTCACGCCCGGTTCGGTGGACAGCGCGGCGCGGATCCGGTCGGCGAGCTCCCGGTCGTAGGTCATGCCGGGAGCGTCCCGTCCGCGGGCGTCCCGGGCAAGGGTCCGACGGGGGCCGGCAGCTCGTCGGCGTGCGCCACGTGCCGCAGCGAGCGCCAGATGAGGACGACGAAGACGGCCGAGCCGGCGAAGGCGAACCAGAACGGGGCGGTGACCCCACCGTGCTGGGCGAGCACCCCGCCGATGCCCGAGCCGATCACCAGCCCGCCGAAGACGCCGACCAGGTTGACGCTGCCCACCCGGCCCTGCAGCGCCTGCGGCACCGCGCGCTGCCGCACGGTGATCGACGTCGTCCCCCAGACGAAGGCGTGCGCGCCGAAGACGAAGAAGACCGGCAGCGCGACCCAGGGGCTGGTGGTGAGGGCCAGCACCAGGTGGGTGAGGGTCTCGATGACCAGGCCGACCCGCAGCAGGTTGCCCAGGCTGACCCGCCGGGTGATCCAGCCGTAGGCGGCGGTGCCGGCGATGCCGCCGAGGGCGCTGACCGTGCTCACCAGGCCGAAGCCGACCGCCCCCAGGCCCAGCCGCTCGGTGGCGTAGAGGACCAGCACCGACCAGGCGGCGCCGAAGGTGACGTTGAAGATCGTGATGGTCAGCACGAGGGTCCGGACGGCGGGGTTGTGCCGCACCCAGCGCAGCCCCTCGGCGATGTCGTGCCGCAGCGCCCGCCGCGGCCCCTGGTCGGGCTCCGCCGGCGGGAGCACGACCCGGGTCACCAGCACCGCCCCGAGCAGCACGACGACCGCCTGGACGCCGAGCGCCCAGGCCGCGCCGACGGTGAAGAGGGCAGCGCCCAGCGGTGGGCCGGCGAGCTGGTTGACCGTGACGAAGCCGGTCTGCAGCCGGGAGTTCGCCACCGCCAGGTCGTCGCGGGCCACCAGCATGGGCAGCAGCGTCTGCGAGCTGTTGTCGGCGAAGACCTCCGCGGTGCCCAGCACGAACAGCGCCCCGAGCACCGCGGCGATCGACACGTGGTCGGTCGCCACGGCGGCGGTCAGCACGGCGAGGACGACGGCGCGGCAGGTGTCGACGGTCGCCACGATGAGCCGGCGGTCCAGCCGGTCGGTCACGGCGCCGGCGAGCAGCCCGAACAGCAGCGGCGGCAGCCACTGCACCGTCGCGGAGAGAGCGACCACGAACGCGTCGGACGTCAGCGAGGCGACCAGCAGCGGCCCGGCCGCCAGGGCGATCCCGTCGCCCAGGTTCGACGTCCAGGACGACGCCAGCAGCCAGCGGAAGCCGGTGCCCAGCCGCGCCGGCGCGAGGACCTCACCGATGCGGCTCACGAGGAGTGGACCTTAGCCGGGCGCGGCCGCGGGGAAGCGGACGTGGGCCTCGAGCGTCTGCAGCGAGCGGTGCATCCCGACGGTGACCGCGCCCAGGGCGAAGAAGCCCTCGTCGTCGGCGATGTCCGAGCTGCGCAGCAGCGCCGTCAGCCGGCCCAGCGCGTCGACGGCGGTGTCGATGGCGGCGTCGCGGTCGTCCGGCTCGGTGTCGGTCGCGTGGTAGGGGATGCGGACGACACCGGCCATCCCCTCCAGCGCGTCGGCGAGCACCCAGCCGGTGGCGCCGTCCACCCGGTCCAGCCCCCGGCGGTGCGGCTGGAACTGCACGACCAGCGTGGTGAGGTCGTCGACCAGCACCGCGACCCGGTCCAGCGCCCGGGACTGATCGCGGATGCTGTCCGCGGTCCCCTGCCAGCGCCGGGCCCGCGGGTTGGCCCGGCGGGCCCGCTCGACCACGGCCTCCGCGGCCCGCATCCGGTCCAGCGCCAGACCGAGCTCGTGGGCGGCGAGCTCCCACTCACCGGGCCCGGGCAGCTCCCCGCGGCGCAGCCCCGTGGCGATCCGGTCCAGGTGCTCGGCCAGCAGCCGCCGGACCGCGCCGACCTGCCGGACGGCGACGGTGAGCTGCATCGGCGGGAAGAGCAGCGTCGTCACCAGCACGCCGATCGCGGCACCGAGCAGGGTCAGCCCGGCGTACCGGACCGCGTAGGCGGCCGGGTCGCTCGCCCCGACGGTCAGCATGAGCACCGCGGCGAAGCTGACCCAGCTGGCCGCCTCCCCCCAGAGCCGCCACTGCTCGACGGCGATGGCCAGCGTCACGATCAGGGCGATGGTGAGGGCGTCGGGCACGCCCCGGGTCAGCTCGTAGACCACCACCGCGAGCCCGAAGCCGGCCAGCATCGCCAGCACCGTCCGCCAGGCGGCGGAGGCCGAGTCGGCGACGGTCGGGTGGACGGCGATCACCGCGCCCAGCGGTGCGTAGTAGGCGTAGCCGGCGAACGCCGGGACGAGCACCGCCACCTGCCAGGCCAGCCCCGCGGCCAGCGCGGCCCGCACCGCGCGCTGCACCCACGGCTGCCGCAGCAGCTCCACACCCCGGCCCACCCCGCCAGGATGCGGGTCGCCCGCGGCAGCGGCATCGGCGGGGTGGAGCCGGTCGCCCGACCGGGGAGCCGGGTTCTGACCCGGCTCCCCGGCCGGTCCGGCGGCTCAGCTCTGCCGGGCGGCGTTGGCCTGCACGGCGGTGCTCACGTACCGGGCCAGCCCCGGGGCGAGCTGCTCGTAGTGCGCGGTGAACCGCTCGTCCTCGACGTACATCCGGCCGAGCCCGGCGTGCATCTCCGGTGGGCAGTCGTAGAACCAGCGGCTGATGTGCTGCCGGTGCTCCTCGGCCAGGTCCAGCGCCGGGGCCGAGTCGGCCGGGACGCCGTCCCGCAGCGCCTCGGCGAAGCGCCGCTCGACGTCGGCCGCCTCGTCCTTGATCCGCAGCCAGTCGTCCTTGCCGTAGCTCGAGACCCGTCGCCGGGACTCCGCCCACGCCTCGGTCTCCCCCCACCGCTCCTCGGCCTCGGCGTCGTACTGCACCGGGTCGGCGTCCCCGAACACCTCGAACCGCTCCTCCGGGGTCAGCTGGATGCCCATCTGCCGTGCCTCCATCTCCTTCTCGACGGCCGCGACCGCGGCCTGGGTGCGCTCGAGCCGTTCCCGGAGCAGCCGGTGCTGCCGGCGCAGGTGCGCCAGCGGGTCGGCGGCGGGGTCGTCCAGCAGGGTCGCGACCTCCTCGAGGGGGAAGCCGAGCTCGCGGTAGACCAGCACCTGCTGCAGCCGGTCCAGGTCGCGGCCGTCGTAGCTGCGGTAGCCCGCCGACGTCCGCTCGCTGGGCCGGACCAGCCCGATCCGGTCGTAGTGGTGCAGGGTCCGCACCGTGATCCCGGCCAGCCGGGCCAGCTCACCCACCGTCCAACTCATCGCCCCTCCTCTCCTGACGCCGACCACGGAACAGCCTGACGCCACGTCAGGGTCAAGTGCCCCGGGGCAGAAGTGGTCATTTCTGCCCTCCGGCGGTTGGGACGACGGGACGGCGGGGCACTCCCCGGGCATGGCCGACCGCTCGCCCGTGCCCGCCGAGGACCCCTTCCCCCGATCGCGCGTGCGGCTCGGGGAGCAGGAGATGGCCTACGTCGACGTGGGGACCGGCGACCCGATCGTCTTCCTGCACGGCAACCCGACGTCGTCCTACCTGTGGCGCAACGTCATCCCGCACGTGCAGCACCTCGGCCGCTGCCTCGCCCCGGACCTGATCGGGATGGGGGAGTCCAGCAAGCTGGCCGACCCGGCGCCGGGCCGCTACTCCTTCGCCACGCACGCCGGCTACCTCGCGCAGTTCCTGGCGCACGTCGAGGCGACCGAGCGGGTGACGTTCGTGCTGCACGACTGGGGCTCGGCCCTGGGCTTCGACTGGGCTGCCTCCCACCCGACCGCGGTGCGGGGCATCGCCTTCACCGAGGCGATCGTCAACCCGTTGCTCTGGGCCGACTGGCCGCGGGACGGCAAGCGGGTCTTCCAGGCGATGCGCGGCCCCGACGGCGAGCGGAAGGTGCTCGACGAGAACGTGTTCGTGGAGAAGGTGCTGCCGGCGTCGGTGCTGCGCGGGCTGTCCGCCGAGGCGCACGACCGGTACCGGGCGCCGTTCCGCACACGGGAGGACCGCTGGCCCACGCTGGAGTGGCCGCGGCAGATCCCCATCCAGCACGAGCCGCCGGACGTGCACGACGTCGTGGACCGCTACGGCCAGTGGCTCGCGCACTCCGACGTCCCGAAGCTGTTCCTCAACGCCGACCCGGGGTCGATCCTGGTCGGGCGGCAGCGGACGCTCGTCCGGCGGTGGCCGGCGCTGACCGAGGTCACGGTGCCGGCGGCGCACTTCGTGCCCGAGGACGCCCCGGACGAGATCGGGCACGCCCTGGCCGGCTGGATCCCGACGCTGGCCTGAGGAGCCGGGGCGGTCAGCCCTGCCGGCCGGTGCCCTGCCGCCCGTGCCGGACGGCGGTCATCGCCTCGTGCGCCGCCGCGATCAGCGACTCCGGGGACGACGCCCGGCCGGACAGCGCCACGCCGGCGCTGAGCCGGACCAGGGCGGGCGCCCCGGGGACGGCCTGCAGCGGCTCGTCGAAGGCCAGCGACACGCGCTCGGCGATCCGCTGGGCGTCGGTGGTCTGCCCGATGCCGGGGCACAGCAGGACGAAGGTCTGCGCGCTGATCCGGGCGACGACGTCGCCCTGGCGCACCGCGGCGACCAGCCGGCCGGCGGCCTCGGTGCGCGCCGCGTCGGCGACGGCTGCGCCGTACCGGTCCGCCAGCGGGGTGATGCCGTCGAGGGCGCAGCAGAGGACGGCCAGCCGCCCGCTCTCCGGGCCGGCGGCCGCAAGGGCGCGTTCCAGCCGGTCGACGAGCAGGCTGCGCACCGGGAGGCCGGTCAGCGGGTCCGGCACCGTCCGCTGGCGCAGCCGCTGGGCGAACTGGCGCTGCGCGGCGACGACCGCCGCGGTCTGCACCAGGACGTCCTGGGACTCCTCGAGCCTGATGGTGTCCATGTCGGTCTCCGGTCGTCAGCGGGAGCAGCGCCGGGCCGACTTGACCCGGTACATCGCCGCGTCGGCGGCGGTCAGCAGGGTCTCGGGGGTGGCCCCGGGTGCGGACAGCGCGACGCCGACGCTGATGCCCACGGCGTGCGTCGTCCCCGGGCCCGAGTGCAGCGGCTCGGTCAGCGCGGCGGTGACCCGGGCGGCCAGCTCCCCGGCCGCGACCGGTCCGTCGACGTCCGGGCAGACCAGCACGAACTCGTCCCCGCCGATGCGGGCGACGGTGTCACCGGGGCGCACGGCCGCGGACAGCCGCCCGGCGGCCTCGACCAGGACGGTGTCCCCGGCGGAGTGGCCCCAGCCGTCGTTCACGGCCTTGAAGCCGTCCAGGTCGCAGTACAGGACGGCGAGCGGGCGGCCGCTGCGGGCCGCCGTCGCCAGCGCCAGCTGCAGCCGGTCCACCAGCAGGCTGCGGTTGGGCAGGCCGGTGAGCGGGTCGTGCAGCGCGGCCGCGCGCAGCCGGCTCTCCAGCGCCCGCTGGGCGGTGACGTCGACCATGGTGACCACGGCGCCGAGCAGCCGGCCCGCGGGGTCCCGCACGGCATCACCGTTGCAGGACACCACCCGGGGCGGCTGCCCGGCGGGGGCGATGCTGATCGGCACGTCCTCCAGCCGGCCCTCGCGGAGCAGCCGGATGAGCGGCACCTGGTCCGCCGGCAGCGGGTCGCCGTCGGCCGTGCGCAGGTGGTAGCGCAGCGGGAGGTCCTGCGGCGTGAGCGTCGGGTCGCCGTCGGTGCCGTGCCACAGCCGGCTGACCCGGTTGAAGGCGGTGATCCGGCCCTCGGCGTCGGCGGCGGCCACCGCCACGGGCAGCGAGTCCAGCAGGGCGGCGTCGAAGGCGCGGGCCGCGGTGAGCTCGGCGTGGGCCGCCGCCAGCTCGGCCCGCGCGGCCTCGCTGACGCGGGCCAGCTCGGCGGTCTCCTGGCTGCGCCGGTGCCGCTCGAGCAGCGCGACCACGACGGAACCGAGGTCGGCCAGCCGGTCCAGCTGCTCGTCCGCGAGCTGGTGGACCTCCCGGGACTGCACGCACAGGGTGCCGACCAGGGCGTCGGAGAGCTCCAGCGGCACCATGGCGTAGCCGCGGACCCGGTCCCGGCGGCCGTCGACCCAGGGGCTGTCGGTGAACCGCGGGTCGGTCTGCAGGTCCGCGGAGTGGAAGACGCCGCCCACCCGCAGCGCCCGGTCGCACAGCGACTCCGCGCGCGGGGTGACCAGCCGGTCGAAGCCCTGGCTGGCCAGCTGCACCTGGGAGGCGGCGTCCAGCAGGTTGATCGTCGCCATCGGCATGCCGGAGACGGCGGCGGCCACCCGCACGACCGCCTCGAGCTCGGCGTCGGCCGGTGCGGTGTCCAGGTCGAGGACGGCGGTGTTCGTGGTCCTCAGCCAGGCAGCCGCGGTGGAGACCGCCCCCAGGTGGAGCGGCAGCGCGTCGGTGCCCTGCAGCGTCGTCACGTCGTCCCTGTCCTCGTCGACCGGGCCGGAGGAACCCGGCCGTCACGAGAGGCAACGGCCCCAGCCGGGAGGATCTTGACCGAACCCGTTCCGCGTCACCCGGAGGGGTCGGCTCCGCGGGAGGGCTCAGCCGGCCAGGGCGCGGACGGTCTCCACGGCGGCGACGATCGCGAAGACGAGGAACAGGACGGCGGCGATCCGGTGCAGCAGCGCGACCGGCAGCCGGTCGGCGAGCTTGCGGCCCAGGAAGGCGGCCAGCCCGGCGATGACCAGCAGGGCCGCCCAGGCGCCCACGAAGACCGACAGGGGCTCGCCGAAGCGGGCGGCGAGCCCGGCGGTGGCCAGCTGGGAGAGGTCGCCCCACTCCGCGGCGAACAGGACGCCGAAGGAGATCGCCGCCGCCCGGAGGAACGAGGTGCTCTCCCGGACCTGGACGGCGGCCTCCTCGTCCTCGGCGCCCTTGCGCGCCTCGCGCCACAGCAGCACGGCACCGATCAGGAACAGCACCGCGACCACCGCGCGGACCAGCGCCTCGGGCAGCAGGGTCAGCAGGCTGCCGGCGGTCACCGCGATCGCCGACTGCAGGCCGAACGCCAACCCGACGCCGAGGAAGACCGGCAGCGGCGGGAAGCGGGTCGCCAGCACGAGCGTGGCGAACAGCGTCTTGTCCGGCAGCTCGACGGGCAGGATCAGCACGAAGGAGGCCAGGACGACGGAGAGGACCACGGGTTCTCTTTCTCACTCGCGCCACCGGGCGGGAGCGGGGGGCGCCTCCGACCGGCAGCGCACCAACGGGTGGGCTGCGGGGCGGAAGGTCTCGCCCACCCGCGACGGCGCGGGCCCGCTGACCGGGTGCGCGGGCGCACCAGCATGTCGACCAGCGGTCGGGGGGCTACTCCCCTTCTACGGCCGACAGCGTAGCCGACGCCCCGGGGTGCTCCCGGTGGGCGGCGGCGGTGGCGGCGCGCAGCACCTCCTTGACCGGCAGCTGCAGCTCCCGGGCCAGCGCCGCGACGTCCTCGAACTCGACGCTGACGTTGACCACCCGGCCGGCCGAGCGGGCCACCTTCACCCCCACCCGGCGGCCGAGCACCGGGACGGTGTCCTGCACGCGGTCGAGGGCGACCTTCTGCACCGGGTGCACCCGCATGCCGATGGTCGAGGTCGTCGCGACGACGACCTCGGTGACCGCCGTCCGCACGGCGGGCCGGCACAGCACCGACAGGGTGTGCGCAGGCCGGCCCTTCTTCATCAGGATCGGGGTCAGCCAGGCATCCGACGCCCCGGCGGCCAGCAGGTCGGCCAGCACTCCCGGCCACAGCCGCGGGTCCAGGTCGTCGACGTTGGTCTCCAGCAGCAGGCCGGCCGCGGGCGGGTCCTCCACCGGGTCACCGAGCACCAGCCGGACGACGTTGGGGTGCTCTCCCGGGTCGCGGCCGCCCGCGCCGCTGCCGACCCGCCGGACCCGCATCGCCGGCAGCGTCGTCCAGTCCTGGACGTGCGCGGCCAGCAGCGCGGCGCCGGTCGGCGTGCACGTCTCCGCGGGCACCGGCCCCGCGACGACCGGCAGGCCGGTCAGCAGCTCCAGGACGGCGGGCCCGGGCACCGGGACGACGCCGTGCGCGCCGCGCGCCGACCCGCTGCCCAGCGCGACCGGGGAGGCGGCGAGCCGGTCCAGCCCGAGGGAGGCGAACGCGGCGACGACACCCACCACGTCGGCGAGCGCGTCCAGCGCGCCGACCTCGTGGAAGTGCACCTCGTCCGCCGGCACCCGGTGCACCCGCCCCTCGGCGACCGCGAGCCGCTCGAACACCGCCAGCGCGCCGTCCCGGACGACGGGGTCGAGGGCGGCGGCGGCGAGGATGCCGCGCACGTCGGCCCAGGTGCGGTGCACGTCGCTGGGCGGTGCGTGCACGTGCACCCGGGTGGCGCCCAGGCCGTGCCGGGTGACCTGCTCGGTGGTCAGGGTCACCGGCTCGACCGGCAGCGCGGCGACCGCGGTCGTCAGCACCGCCAGCGGCACCCCGGCGTCGACCAGCGCACCGAGCAGCATGTCCCCGCTGGCCCCGGCGGAGAGGTCCAGCCACCCGATCGTCACGGCCGCCATTGTGGCCACAATGGCGACGACGGGCGCCAAGGGGGGAAAGCGGTGGGGGAGTTCGACCGGCCGGGTGCCTGGAGCAGGTACAACGCGGCGCAGCGCGACCGACCGCCGCACCCGCTGGCGGTGACCCTGCTGGAGCACGCGGGGGAGGGCGCGGGCCGGCTCGCCCTCGACCTGGGCTTCGGGGGCGGCGTCGAGACCGCGCTGCTGCTCGACCACGGCTGGCAGGTGCTGGCGATCGACGGCGACCCGGCGGCCGCGGAGTCGTTGCGGGTCCGCTGCACGACCGGACGGCTCACGATCGTGACGCAGGACTTCACCGACCTCGACGTCCTGCCGGAGCTGCACCTGGTGCACGCGGCCTGGTCGCTGCCCTACGCGGGGGTGCACCTCGAGCGGCTGTGGGAGCTGCTGCTGTCCGCCCTCGTCCCGGGCGGCTGGCTGGCCTGCCACCTGTTCGGCGTCCGGGCGACGGCGGACGCCGAGGACGTGGCGCGGCTGCGCACCGCCGACGTCGACCGGTTCCTCGACCGGCTGGACGTCGTCCACCGCGAGGAGCAGGAGGTCGACGGGACGTCGTCCGGCCGGCCGACGCACTGGCACGTCCACTCGGTGGTGGGCCGCCGGCGGGCCTAGGGCTGGCGCCGGGCGGTGCGGCGGGCGATCCGGGCGGCGAAGACGCCGGCCGACCAGCCGTTGTCGATGCTGCTGACCACCACGCCGGGCGCGGCCGAGTTCAGCATGGTGAGCAGCGCGCTGAACCCGCCGAAGGAGCTGGCCCCCTGCCCCGCCGACGTCGGGACGGCGACCACGGGCACCTCGGTCAGGCCGCCGACCACGCTGGCCAGCGCCGCGTCGAGGCCGGCGACGACGACCAGGCAGTCGACGTCGGTGAGCAGCGCGGGATCCTCCAGCAGCGGCCGGATCCGGCTGCCGCCCACGTCGTCCACCCGGACCACCTCGCTGCCGGTGACCCGCGCGACGAAGGCGGCCTCGGCGGCGATCGGGGTGTCGCCGCTGCTGGCGCAGAGCACGCCGACCCGGCCGACCGGCTCGGGCACCGGCCCGACGGCGGCGGACATCGCGGCATGGTCCATGGTCGTGTAGGCGTCGTGCTCGCTCGCCAGGGCCACCAGGGTGTCCGCGCTGGCCCGGACGACGACCGCCGGGTGGTCGGGGTGCTCGCGGCGCGCCTGGCGGACCAGCGCCAGCACCTGCTCGGTGCTGCGGCCGGTGCCCCGGATGACGTCCGGGCCGGACGCCAGGACGGGCTCGCGGGTCGCCGGGGCAGGGGTGGCCGGCGGGGTCACCGTGGCGGCCACCCGGGGCGCGGGCTGCGGGGCCACCGGTTCGACCCGCCGGCCGGCCGGACGCGCCGCCGGGCCGCCGAAGAGTTCGTCGAGCGGCGTCCGCGGCCGGACCGGGGCCTCGTCGTCGACGTCCGGAGCCGCCTCCGGGACGGGCTCCGGGGCGACGGCCCCGGCGGGAGCCCCGGCCGGCTCGACGAGCAGCGGGGCGAAGCCGCCGGCCGCGTCGGCCGGGTCGGCCGCCCGGTCGTCGGTCAGGTCGTCCAGCGGGGAGGCGGTCATGCCCTCCATGATGACCGCAGGGGAGGAGGCGGCCGGGACCCTCGTCGGCGGCGGGACCGCCGTGTCGAGCGGTTCGGCCTGCAGGGTCGCCACCTCCCGGGTCTGGGTGACGCCGGACAGCCGGACCACGCGGTCCCGGCCGGCCCGCTTGGCGTCGTACAGGACGCCGTCGGCGGCGGCGAACAGGGTGCGCCGGTCGTCGCCGCGGGCGGCCTGCGC
Source organism: Geodermatophilaceae bacterium URHA0031 (assembly GCA_000620205.1). GTDB lineage: Bacteria > Actinomycetota > Actinomycetes > Mycobacteriales > Geodermatophilaceae > Modestobacter. The sequence goes on from JHVP01000011.1 coordinate 86,017, forward strand.
GATGCCCACGCTGATCCGCACCGGCACCTCGACACCGAGCGCCGACCAGTCGTGCGCGGCGATCGAGCGCCGGATCCGCTCGAGCGCCCGCTCGGCCTGCTCGGCGGTCGTCTCCGGCAGCAGGATGACGAACTCGTCGCCGGCCCAGCGGCAGACCTCGTCGGTGTCCCGGCAGCCGTCGACCAGCAGCTGGCCGACGGCGCGCAGGACCGCATCGCCCCCGGGGTGCCCGGCGGCGTCGTTGATCGCCTTGAACCGGTCGATGTCGACCACGGCCAGGGCGGGCACCGCCCCGGAGGACAGCAGCCCGTCCAGCCGCGCCTCGGCGTACCGGCGGTTGGGCAGGTGGGTGAGCGCGTCCTCGTAGGCCTGCCGGCGCAGCTGCCCGGCGGCCCGCTCGGTCTCCAGCAGGCTCTTGCGCCGGCCGAACAGCTCGACCCAGCGGGTCCGCCGTTCGTCCACCCGGTCCAGCTCGTCGGCCAGGTAGGCCTGCAGGTAGGGCAGCGCGCGGGCGGTGTCGTCGAGCTCGGCGTGCAGGGTGCACAGCTCGCGCAGCGCGGCCCGGCGCAGCCGGGGCAGGCCGTGCTCGGTGGCCAGGGCCAGTGCCGATGCCAGGTGGTCGTCGGCGGCGCGGGGCTCACCGGAGCGGCGCAGCGCACGGCCCAGCCCGAGCTCGGCGGAGGACAGCAGCGCCCGGTCCGCGGACGCCGCGGCGGCGCCGACGACGCTGCGCAGCAGTGCCGCGGCGGCGTCGTGCTCGCCGCCGCCCACCATCGCCCAGCCGCGGACCACCTGCGCGTCCAGCACCGCCGGGTCACCGGCCGGGAGCTGGTCCAGCGCCCGTTCGGCCAGCGCCCGCGCCTGGCCGAAGTGCGGTGCGGCCGCCTCGGCGCTGCCGTCGTCCAGCAGGCCCTCGCCCACCTCGGTGCAGAGCGCGGCCAGCCGGGTGGCCGCCTCGGCGGCGAGCGCGGTGGCGGCCTGCCGTTCGACGTCGCCGGCCCGGTCGCCGGGACGGTCGGCGATCGAGGCGGCGGCGTCGGCGGCCCGGGACTGGTAGTCCAGGGCGAGCGGCATCAGCTCGAGGTCGGCGAGCACCGCGGCCAGCGAGCTGAGCGTGTGCACCAGCAGCGGGGTGACCGGCAGAGCGGGGTCCAGCAGGCTGGCCGCCTCGACGGCCTCGTCCATCGCGGCGTCGACGCGCCGGGAGAGCAGCTCGATGCGGGCGTGCCGGGCCAGTCCCGCGGCGCGCTGCAGGTCGTCGTCCTGGGCGTCGAACGCGGCCCGCGCGGAACGGACCAGGGCGATCGCCAGCGCGGCGTGGGTCGCGGACTCCGAGCGGCTGCCCCGGTCCAGCGCCCCGGCCGGGACGGCGGCGTCGCGGCCCCCGACGTGCAGGTCCAGCGGGCCGTCCTGCTCCGGGCCGCCCTCGTCCAGCGGCTCACCGAGCAGCGAGTAGCCGGCCAGCCGGAGCCGGCGCACGAGCAGCTCGGCGCGCAGCGTGTCCGCCCAGGCCCGGGCAAGCGAGGTGAGCGGGGCGGCGCCGCGGTCGGCGCCCGGGGCGGGCGGCAGGTCGCCGTCGACCTGGGCCAGCAGCGCCTCGGCCGTGTCCAGCTGCCAGTTCGCCAACGCGGAGCTCACCTGCTGGTGCAGGGGTCCCGGTGGCACCAGGGCAGCCTGCCTGCTGGTCCCGGTCGTGTCACGCACCGGGGCGCTGGCACGCCGACGGAGCCCGGCCGGCTCACTCGCGCCCCGGGCCCGGCGCAGGCTCATGAGGCGACCTCGTTGTCCTCGAACGCCCAGCCGGGACGCCGGCGCACGCCGCCGAGCACCTCGGCCACCAGCTCGTCGACGGACCCCGCGGGGCGGGAGGCGCCGTCGGCCGCCGGCGCGGCCGGCGGCTGGCCACCGGCGGCCCGGACCCGGTTGCGGCCGCTGCGCTTGGCGGCGAACAGGTGCAGGTCGGCGGCGTCGAACAGCTCGCGCCAGCTCCGGCCCCCGGTCGAGGTGGCCAGGCCGATGCTGACGGTGACCCCCTCGCCGATGTCCAGCGCGGCCCAGTCGGCGTCGGCGACGGCGGTGCGCAGCCGCTCGGTGGCGACCACCGCCTGCGGCTCGGCCGTGTTCGGCAGCACCACGAGGAACTCGTCCCCGGCCCAGCGGAACACCTCGTCGCCGGTCCGGCAGTGCTGCCGGAGCAGCTCGGCGACCCGGCGCAGGACCGCGTCCCCGTGCAGGTGGGAGTGCTCGTCGTTGACCGCCTTGAAGCCGTCGACGTCGATCACCGCCAGCGACACCGTCTCCCGGTCCGTCCGCAGGTCGTCCAACCGGCGCTCGGCGCTGCGCCGGTTGCCCAGGCCGGTCAGCGGGTCCTCCAGCGCGTGCCGGCGGAGCACGGCGGTCTGCCGCTGCGCCTCCCGGAGCCGGCTGCGCCGGACGAAGAGCTCGGCCCACAGCTCGCGGCCGGGCAGCCGGGCCCGGCTGGTCTCGGCCCGGTAGGCGTCCAGCCAGTGCATCGCCTCGACGGTGGAGCCGACCGCGGCGGTGGCCTGGCCCAGCTCGAGCAGGCACTGCCGGTACCGCCGCCGGTCACCGGCGGCGGCGAACGCGCCGGAGGCGGTCACCAGCAGCTCGACGGCCTCCTCGCCGTGCAGCCGGCCGAGGTCGGCGTCCCGGGCGCAGAGCCGGCCGAGCAGCCGGGACAGCGCCAGGTCCGTGTACCCCACCAGCCACAGGGCGGCGTCGCCGGACTGCAGGTGCCGGCGCACCCGGCGCAGCGGGCCGACCGCGTCGTCCAGCTCGCCGCGCAGCGCGACGGCCCAGGCCTGGACCACGTCGAGCAGGTCGGTGTCGGAGTCCGCCGGCTCCCAGGGCAGCTCCCGGGCGCTGGTGGCACAGCGGACCGCCACGTCGGCGAGCTCGCGGGAGCGGGCCGCGTCGCCGCGGCGGTGCACGGTCTGGGCGAGCTCGGCGTGCTGCTGGGCGCACAGCCGGAGCAGCTGCCACTGGTCACCGAGGTCGGGCAGCGCGCCGGCGACCCGGACACCGCGCAGCGCCTGGGCGACGGCGAGCTCCTCGAGGTCGAGCCGGGTCAGCGCCAGCGACAGCCAGTGGTGCGCCTGGTGCAGCGGCCGGCTGGGGTCCTCGGCGGACACCTGGTCGGCCAGCAGGCTGGCGTCCACGGCCAGGTGCAGGGCGACGTCGAACCGGTCGGCGGTGACCTCGACGTGCGCCAGGTAGGCCAGCGTCAGGGCCCTTTCGGCTGTCGGCGAGCAGCGCTCGAGGGCGGCCCGGGCGGTGGCGACCTCGGTGGCCGAGCCGGCGACGTCGCCGTCGAGCAGCGCGGCGCGTGCGGTGAAGGCCGCCGACCAGGCGTCCCAGCAGGGCTCGCCGGAGCCGGCCAGCGCGTCGGCGACGTCGGCGAGCTCGGCGGAGAAGACCCGGGCGTCGGAGGTGTCGCTGGCCGACAGCAGCCGCCAGCGGGCGTCCTCGAGCAGCTGGCCGTCGATCGTGCCGGGCCTCACGCGTCCCTCCACTCAGCTGTCAGGTCACGCATCCCGCACGTGTCCGGCCGGTGGCGAGGCAGCTCCCCCCGCACCGGGGACCCGACGCAGGTCGGTCTCCGGGACGGCCGCACTACCCTCACCGGATGCCCAGTGCAGGACACAGCGCAGCGCCGACGGGGTTCGCCTATCTGGGGCCCGAGGGTACCTTCGCCGAGGCCGCGCTCGCCCACCTCACCCGGTCCACCGGAGGCACCGAGGGGCTCGCGCAGCCGCTGCCGAGCGTCGGCGCCGCGCTCGCCGCGGTGCGCAGCGGCGAGGTCCGGGCGGCGCTCGTGCCGCTGGAGAACTCGGTCGAGGGCTCGGTGCCGGCGACGATGGACGGCCTGGTCGACGGCGAGCCGCTGGTGGTCACCCGCGAGGTGTTCCTGCCGGTGGGCTTCGTGCTCGCCGTCCGTCCCGGGACCACGCCGGCCGACGTGCGGTCCGTGGCCAGCCACCCGCACGCGCTGGCGCAGTGCCGGGCGCGGATCGCCGAGGTGCTGCCCGGTGCCGACGTCGTCCCCACCGCCTCGACGGCCGACGCCGCCCGCCGGGTGGCCGCCGGTGAGCACGACGCCGCCGTCTGCGCGGCGATCGCCGCCGAGCGCTACGAGCTGGACGCGCTGGTGCCCGACCTGGCCGACCACCCCGGCGCGGTCACCCGGTTCGTGCTGGTCGAGCAGCCGGGCTCGCTGCCCGGTCCCACGGGGGCGGACAAGACGACGGTCACCGCGGTCATCGCCGACCGCACCGGTGCGCTGCTGGACCTGCTCGCCGAGTTCGCCGTGCGCGGCATCAGCCTCACCCGGATCGAGTCGCGGCCCACCCGGGAGGGGCTCGGGGTCTACTCGTTCTCCATCGACTGCGAGGGGCACGTGGCGGACGCCCGCGTGGGCGACGCGCTGGCCGCGCTGCACCGGCTCTGCGCCGAGGTGCGGTTCCTCGGCTCCTACCCGCGGGCCGACAGCCGGCCGGGCAAGCCGGTCGACGAGCGGGTCGGCGACGACGCGTTCGCCGGTGCACAGGCCTGGCTGACCCGGGTACGGGAGGGACGGGCGGTGTGATCCCGCCGTCCTGCAGCCCGAACTCGTCGCCATGGTCACCGAGTGTGCGCCATCGTCGACGATAAGCAACAGCTTGCGGTGGAACAGTTCGTCTCATCAGGCACATCCGGTGCATCGGTGTGTCGTTGCAGCACGTCGGTGCGGTGACGTGGTAAACGGCGCACTCGCGAGGACAGGAGGACAGCGGCATGGCGCAGCACTGGGTGGCGACGGACTTCGGCGGGCTGGACGTCTTCGAGCTGGTGGACGTCGACGTCCCGCCGCCGGGGCCGGGTGAGGTGACCATCGCGGTCTCCGCGGCCGGGATGAACCCGGCGGACGCCAAGCGCGTCGCCCGCCCGGGCGACCGCAGCGCGCTGCCGATCCCGATCGGGTACGAGGTGGCCGGCCGGCTGACCGCGCTGGGCCCGGACACCGAGATCGGCTCGGGTGGCGGCGCGGTCGGGGACGAGGTGCTCGCCTTCCGCATCTCCGGTGGGTACGCGACCGAGGTCACCGTGCCGGCGTCGGCGGTGTTCGCCCGGCCGGCGTCGCTGGCGCCGGAGGAGGCCGCGAACCTGCTGCTGGCCGGCTGCACGGCGGCGGAGATGCTGCACGTGACCGGCGTGGGCGAGGGCGACACGGTGCTGCTGCACGGCGCCTCCGGAGCGGTCGGCGTCAGCGTGCTGCAGCAGGCCCGGCTCCTCGGCGCGCGGGTGATCGGCACGGCCGGGGAGAACCGCGCCGACGTCGTCCGCCGGTTCGGCGGTGAGCCGGTTCGCTACGGCGCGGGCCTGGCCGACCGGGTGCGGGCGCTGGCACCGCAGGGCGTCGACGCGGCGCTGGACGCCGTGGGCACCGACGAGGCCGTCGACGTGTCGCTGGAGCTGGTCGCCGACCGGCAGCGGATCGTCACCATCGCCGCGATGGGCCGGGCCGGGGACGCCGGTATCCGGGCCATCGGGGGCGCGATGCCGGCGAGCGCGGCGTACCGCGACTCGGTGCGCGCCCGGTTGATCGCGCTCGCCGCCGAGGGGCAGCTCGTCGTCCCGGTGGCGCGCACCTTCCCGCTGGCCGAGGCGGTGGCTGCCCTGGAGCTGCTGCAGGGCGGCCACCCCGGGGGCAAGCTGGCGCTGCTGCCCTGAGCGGTTGAGCTGGAGTGCACTCCAGCTCCTAGCGTCCGCCGCATGCGATCAGTGCACGGGTACGCGGCCTTCGAGCCGGGTGGGCGGCTGCGGCCCTTCGAGTTCCAGCGGCGCGACCTCCGGGCCGACGACGTCGCCGTCCGGGTGACCCACGTCGGCGTCTGCCACAGCGACCTGCACGCCGTCGACGGCCTGGCGCCCGGCGCGCCGCCGTTGGTGCCCGGTCACGAGTTCACCGGGGAGGTCACCGCGGTCGGGTCCGACGTCACCCGCTTCCGGGTCGGCGACGCGGTGGCCGTCGGCAACATCGTCGACTCCTGCGGCGTCTGCGTGAACTGCCTGGCGTCCCGGGAGCCCTACTGCCTGCAGTTCCCGGCGACGACCTACGGCGGCCGCGACCTGCGCGACGGCAGCCCCACCCAGGGTGCGTACTCCACGGAGTACGTCGTCCGGGACGCCTTCGTCTACGCCCTCCCCGCCGGGCTGGACCCCGCCGCGGTGGCACCCTTGATGTGCGCCGGGGTCACCACCTGGTCGCCGCTGCGCCGGGCCGGCGTCGGCCCGGGCCACTCCGTCGGCGTCGTGGGCCTGGGTGGCCTGGGCCATCTGGCGGTGCGGTTCGCCGTGGCGCTCGGCGCCCGGGTCACGGTGTTCACCACCTCGCCGGCGAAGGCGGCCGACGCCCGCGCGCTCGGGGCCCACGACGTCGTGGTCTCCTCCGACGCCGCGGCCATGGCGGCGCTGGCCGGCCGGCTGGACTTCGTGCTGGACACCGCCTCGGGCGCGCACGACCTCGCCCCCTACCTGGGCGCGCTCCGGCTGGACGGCACCCTGTGCGTGCTCGGGCTCCCGGAGCGGTACTCGGTCGCGCCGATGAGCCTGCTCGGCCGCAGCCTGACCGTCTCCGGCTCGGCCGGCACCGCGGAGACCCAGGAGATGCTCGACTTCTGCGGTGAGCACGGTCTCACCGCCGACGTCGAGGTGCTGCCGCTCGCGCAGGTCGACACGGCCTTCACCCGGCTGGCGGCCAACGACGTCCGCTGGCGCTTCGTGCTGGACGTGACGGCCTAGCGTGGCGCGGGTGACGTCGGACGTGGGCATCCGCGAGGTGTCGGAGCAGACCGGGCTGAGCATCGACACGCTGCGCTGGTACGAGCGGGAGGGGCTGATCCCGCTGGTGCAGCGCAGCCCGGACGGACGGCGCCGCTACCCGCCGGCCGCCGTCCGCTTCACCCGGTTGGTGCAGGCGCTGCGCCGGACCGGGATGCCGGTGGCCGACGTCCGGGAGTTCGTCCAGCTCGGGGGCGGCACGCTGGACGTCCACCCGGTCCGGCTCGGGCTGCTGGAACGGCAGACCGCCGCGATCGAGCAGCGGCTGGCCGAGCTGACCGAGGACCTCGCGGTGGTGCGGGCCAAGGCGGCCGACTACCGCCGGCTGATCGCCCTGGGCCTGGACTGCGAGGACGAACTCGCCGCCCGCGGCCCGCTCGCAGGGGCCCGCCGCGAGCTCGCGAGTGGTGGGGGGTGAGGGGGTCCTTAGTCAGAGGTACAGGCCCGTCGACTCCTCGATCCGCTCGGCGGCGACGGCGTGCACGTCGCGCTCGCGCAGGATGATCAGGTCCTCGCCGTGCACCTCGACCTCGTGCTGGTCCTCGGGGGAGAACAGCACCTGGTCGCCGACCTTCACCTGCCGCACGTTCGCGCCGACCGCGCGCGCCTCACCCCACACCAGCCGCTTGGCGACCTGGGCGGTGGCCGGGATGAGGATGCCGCCGCTGGACCGCCGGTCGCCGTCCTCCTTGCGGAGCGAGACCAGCAGGCGGTCGTGCAGCATCTTGATCGGCAGGCCACCGGCCGCGGCGTCGTCCCCAGGCACGTCCGACAACGCTACCCGGCCCCCCTGACCGCACTTTCGCGCGCGAAACCGCGCGTACTCGATCGCGGGAAAGTGCGGTACTTGATCGCGCGAAACCGCGTGTCAGCCCCAGCCGAGGGCGTGGAGCTTGTCCTCCTCGATGCCGAAGTGGTGCGCGATCTCGTGGACGACGGTGATCGTGACCTCCTCGGCCACCTGGTCCTCGTCGTCGCAGACGTCGCAGATCGCCTCGCGGTAGATCATGATCCGGTCGGGCAGGGAGCCGCCGTAGTCGGCTCCGCGCTCGGTCAGCGCGTACCCCTCGTAGAGCCCGAGCAGGTCCGGCTCGTCGGGGTTCCGGTCCTCGACCAGCACGACGACGTTGTCCAGCAGGGCCATCAGCTCGGCCGGCACCTCGTCGAGCGCGTCGGCGACCAGCTCCTCGAACCGCGGGAGCGGGAGCGCCCTCACCAGCTCGTCGGCAGCGGGCGGCCCTCCTCGTAGCCGGCCGCGCTCTGCACCCCCAGCACCGCGCGCTCGTGCAGCTCGTCGACGGTGCGCGCCCCGGCGTAGGTGCAGGACGAGCGGACGCCGGCCACGATCCCGTCGATCAGGTCCTCCACGCCGGGGCGGGCGGGGTCCAGGTACATCCGCGAGGAGCTGATGCCCTCCTCGAACAAGCCGGCCCGGGCGCGCTCGAAGCCCGAGGCGCCCGACGTGCGGGCCTTGACCGCGCGGGCCGAGGCCATCCCGAAGCTCTCCTTGTAGCGGCGGCCGGTGCCGTCGTCGTACAGGTCGCCGGCGCTCTCGTAGGTGCCGGCGAACCAGGAGCCGACCATCACGTTCGCCGCGCCCGCGGCCAGCGCCAGCGCGACGTCGCGCGGGTGCCGCACCCCGCCGTCGGCCCACACGTGCTTGCCGAGCTCGCGGGCGGCCGCGGCGCACTCCTCGACCGCGGAGAACTGCGGGCGGCCGACGCCGGTCATCATCCGGGTGGTGCACATGGCGCCGGGGCCGACGCCGACCTTGACCACGTCCGCACCTGCCTCGACCAGGTCGCGGGTGCCCTCGGCGGTGACCACGTTGCCGGCCACGACCGGTGTCGAGCCGGCCACCGACCGGGCGGCGCGCACCGCCTCGACCGCCTTCTCTTGGTGCCCGTGGGCGGTGTCGACGACGAGCACGTCCACACCGTGCGCGAGCAGCGCCTCGGTCTTGCCGGCCACGTCGCCGTTGATGCCGACGGCCGCGGAGGTGAGCAGCCGGCCCTCGGCGTCCAGGGCCGGGCCGTAGATCGCCGAGCGCAGCGCGCCCTTCCGGGTGACCAGGCCGACCAGCTGGTCGCCCTCGACCACCGGCGCGGCCTTGATCCGCTCGTCGGACAGGACGTCGAACACCTTGGGCAGGTCCGTGCCGGCCGGCACGGTCAGCGGGTCGGTCATGACCTGGGACAGCTGGGTGAACCGGTCGACGTCCTGGCAGGCGCCGTCGGTGACCACGCCGACCGGGCGGCCGGACTCGACCACCACGACCACGCCGTGCGCCCGCTTGCCCATCAGCGACAGCGCCTCGGCCACGGTGGAGGTCGGGCCGAGGGTGATCGGGGTGTCGTAGACCGGGTGCCGCGCCTTGAGCCAGGAGACGACCTCGCCGATCACGTCGGTCGGGATGTCCTGCGGCAGGACGGCCAGCCCGCCGCGGCGGGCCACCGTCTCGGCCATCCGCCGGCCGGAGATGGCGGTCATGTTGGCGACGACGATGGGGATCGTCGTCCCCACCCGGTCCGGCGTGGTCAGGTCCACCTCGAGCCGGGAACCGACCGTCGAGTGCGCCGGCACCATGAAGACGTCGGCGTAGGTCAGGTCGTGGTCCGGGCGGCGGTCGCCGAGGAAGCGCATGACGCCATCGTCCCAGGTCCGCGCTCCCGCGAGGACGGCGCTGGGCCGGCACCTACGATCGACCCGTGATCGACCTGCGCCTCGTCCGCGAGAACCCCGAGCTCGTCCGCGCCAGCCAGCGTGCCCGGGGTGCCGACGAGTCCCTGGTCGACGCCCTGCTGGCCGCCGACGCTGAGCGCCGGGCCGCGGTCAAGGCCGCCGACGACCTGCGCGGCGAGCAGAAGGCCGCCTCGCAGGCGGTCCGCAGCGCGTCGAAGGAGGACCGCCCCGCCGTCCTGGAGAAGGCCAAGGCGCTGGCCGCGGCGGTGAAGGACGCCGAGGAGGCCGAGCGCACCGCCGACGCCGCGCTGCACGCCGTGCACCTGCGCATCCCCAACGTCGTGCACCCCGACGTGCCGCCGGGCGGCGAGGACGACGCGGTCACCCTGCGCACCGTGGGCGAGGTGCCGACCTACGACTTCGAGGTCAGGGACCACCTGCAGATCGGTGAGGCGCTCGGCGCGATCGACATGGAGCGCGGCGCGAAGGTCTCCGGTGCCCGCTTCTACTTCCTCACCGGCCCCGGCGCGCTGCTGGAGTTCGCGCTCGCCCAGCTGGCGATCACCCGCGCCGTCGCCGCCGGGTTCACGCCGGTCGTGGCCCCGGCGCTGGTCAAGCCCGAGGCGATGGAGGGCACCGGCTTCCTCGGCGAGCACGACGAGGAGGTGTACCGGATCGAGCGCGACGACCTGTACCTGGTCGGGACGTCGGAGGTCGCGCTGGCCGGCATGCACAGCCGCGAGGTGCTCGACCTCTCCGCCGGGCCGCGCCGGTACGCCGGCTGGTCCTCCTGCTTCCGCCGCGAGGCCGGCTCCTACGGCAAGGACACCCGCGGCATCATCCGGGTGCACTGGTTCGACAAGGTCGAGATGTTCAGCTTCTGCGCGCCCGAGGAGGCCGCCGCCGAGCACCGCCGGCTGCTGGCCTGGGAGGAGGAGTTCCTGCAGGCCCTCGAGCTGCCCTACCGGGTGGTCGACATCGCCGCCGGCGACCTGGGCACCAGCGCCGCCCGCAAGTTCGACATCGAGGCGTGGTTCCCCAGCCAGGGCACCTACCGGGAGCTCACCAGCACCTCGGACTGCACCACCTTCCAGGCCCGCCGGCTGCAGATCCGCACCCGGGACGCCGAGGGGAAGCCGCAGCCGGCGGCCACGCTGAACGGCACGCTGTGCGCGATCGCCCGCACCATCGCCTGCCTGCTCGAGGTGCACCAGCAGGCCGACGGGTCGGTGCACGTCCCGGCGGCGCTGCGGCCGTGGCTGGGCGGGCACGCCGTGCTCACGCCCGGCATGTCCCTCACCGCGGTCGCCGGGCCGGCCGCGTGACCAGCAGCCCGCCGGTGCGGCCGGCGTTCGTCCCCGAGGCGGGTGCCGGGACGCTGGTGGAGCTGCCCGACCTCGCCGCCGTGCTGGGGAGCTGGCGGCCGCGGCTGGTCGCCAGCGACCTGGACGGGACGCTGCTGACCTCCGCGGGCGAGGTGAGCCCCCGCACCCGGGCGGCGATCGACGTCTGCCGGGCCGCCGGCGTGCCGTTCGTCGGGGTCACCGGCCGCGGCCCCCGGCTGCTGGACAGCGTCCGCGCCGCGCTCGGCGGCACCGGCATCGCCGTCCTGGCCCAGGGCGGGTACGTCGTCGACCTCGACCGCACCGAGGTGCTGCGCACCGTCGGCATGTCCCGGGAGGACGCCACCGCCGTCATCAGCGCCATCGAGGAGGTCACCGGGGAGCTGATCGTGGCGGTGGAGGACGCCGCCGAGCAGGCCGAGGCGCTGCGCCCGCTGCGGGTGCAGCACGGTTTCGACTGGCCCTACCCCGAGCCCGCGCACCTGCTGCCGCGGCACGAGGTGCTGCCGGTCGGTGCGGTGCTCAAGGTCTTCCTGCGCTCCTCGCGGCTGGGCGAGGACGAGCTGCTGGGGCTGGCCCGCGGCGTCGTCGACCCGGCGGTCGCCGAGCTGACCCACGCCGGGCTGGGCTTCATCGAGGTGCTCCCGCCGGGGGTCACCAAGGCCACCGGGCTGGCCGTCGCGCTCGAGCACCACGGTGTCGCGTTCGGCGACGTCCTGGTCTTCGGCGACATGCCCAACGACCTGCCGATGATCGAGGCGGTGACCCGGGCCGGTGGCCGGGCGGTCGCGATGGCCAACGCCCACCCCGCGGTGCTGGCCGCCGCCGCGGACCGGACCAGCGGCTCGGACGCCGACGGCGTGGCCCGCTACGTCGAGGCCGTGCTGGCGCTGGGGGCCGACCGTGTCTGACTGGCGTCCCCGGCTCATCGTCAGCGACCTCGACGGCACGCTGCTGCGCAGCGACGAGACGATCAGCGACGCGACCCTCGCCGAGCTGCGGCGCTGGGCGGACGCCGGGGTGCCGCTGGTGCTCGCGACCGGGCGGCCCCCGCGCTGGATGCTCGGCGTCCGGGACCGGCTGGGCGGCGGCACCGCCATCTGCTGCAACGGCGCGGTGCTGCTCGACCTGGCGGACTTCGTGGTGCTCGAGGAGCACCCGCTGACCCCCGAGGTGCTGACGACGATCACCGACGGGCTGCGCCGTCGTCAGCCCGACACCTGGTTCGCGGTCGAGTACGGCGACCAGTTCCGGCACGAGCCCGTCTACAAGCCGCGCTGGGACGTCGACGCCCCCGGCGTCGAGGAGGCGACGCTGGCGGAGATGGTGGCGCAGCCGGTGGCCAAGCTGCTGGCCAGGCACGAGCACCTGCCGCGGGACGAGTTCGTCGAGCTGGTCGCCGAGGTCGTCGGCGACACGGCCACGGTCACCAACTCCTCCGCCGACGCGCTCGCCGAGATCTCCGCGCGCGGGGTCACCAAGGCCACCGGGCTGGCCCGGGTGGCCGCGGTACGCGGCCTGGGCCCCGGCGACGTCGTCTACTTCGGGGACATGCCCAACGACCTGGCCGCCTTCGACTGGGTCCGGGAGGGCGGCGGACGCGCCGTGGCGATGGCGCACGCGCACCCCGACGTCCTCGCCGCGGCGACCGACGTCACCGACACCAACGACGCGGACGGCGTCGCGTCCTTCCTGGCGGCGCTCCCCGGCTGACCGCCGGGTGCCGGAATGGCGGAGCGCTCGGGTCGACAACGTCCGGGTCCTGCCGATGACAGGACACATGGACGTCCCCGCCCCTGACGCCGAGCGCGGCTCGCGCTCCTTCGCCCGCCTCGCCGAGCAGGTCGGCCTGCGCGGCCGGCTGCTGGTGGCCATCCTGCTGGTCGCCCTCACCACCGTCGCCGTCGGCGCGGTCGGCATCGCCCGGATGTCGGCCCTGGCCACCCAGGCCGACGAGGTGTACAGCGACGGCGCGGTGCCGCTGGACGGCCTCCGCCAGCTGCAGTCCGACTGGTGGACGCTGAGCGCGCACACCGCCCGCGCCGCCATCGTGGCGCTACCGCCGGCCACCGTCGCCAACGAGCAGCAGGCCGCCGCGGCCGCCGCGCAGGCGCTCACCGAGGACCAGGCCGCCGTCGCGGAGATGCCGCTGTCGCCGGACGCCTCGGCCGCCTTCGCGCAGTTCTCCGAGTCGGTGACCAGCTACCTCGGTGCGCTGGGTCAGCTGCAGGCCGGTGCCGACCCCGCGCAGAGCCCCGCCCTGCTGCAGGCCATGGACGCCGCCGAGGCCACCATCGAGAGCTCGATCGTGGCGGCGACCGACGCCGCCGCCGTCTCCGCCGAGACCACCGTGCAGGAGGCCCGGGACGCCTACACCTCCGCCCGCGCCCTCACCATCGCGATCATCCTCGTCGGCCTGGTGGTCTCGGTCGTCCTCGCGCTGCTCATCGTCCGGTCGGTCATGCGGCCGGTCCAGCGGATCAAGGACGTGCTGGACCAGGTGGCCGCCGGCGACCTCAGCGTGCGGGCCGGCGAGACCGGCGGTGCCGAGCTCAACGACGTCGCCCGTTCCCTCGACGGCACCCTCGTGGCGCTGAGCGGCGTGCTGACCCTGGTCGGCGACTCGGCCGGCCGGCTGGCCGTGGCGTCGCAGGCGCTGAACACCGGCGCCGCCGGGATGGCCGACAGCGCCCGCGCCGCCACCGGTCAGGCCGACGTCGTCGTCTCCTCGGCCGGGGAGGTCGCGTTCAGCGTGGACACCGTGGCCACCGGCTCGCAGCAGATGCAGGCCGCGATCCGGGAGATCTCGCAGAACGCCAGCGAGGCCTCCCGCGTCGCCGGCCAGGCGGTGAGCGTCGCGGAGAACACCACCCGCACCGTCGGCAAGCTCGGTGACTCGTCGCAGGAGATCGCGACCGTGGTGAAGCTGATCAACGGCATCGCCGAGCAGACCAACCTGCTGGCGCTCAACGCGACCATCGAGGCCGCCCGCGCCGGTGAGGCCGGCAAGGGCTTCGCCGTGGTGGCCAGCGAGGTCAAGGAGCTGGCGCAGGAGACGGCGCGGGCCACCGAGGACATCTCCCAGCGGGTCGAGGCGATCCAGGCCGACACCGCGGGCGCGGTCGCGGCGATCGGCGAGATCAGCACCGTCATCGGCCAGATCAACGACTACCAGGCCACCATCGCCGCCGCGGTCGAGGAGCAGACCGCGACGACCAACGAGATGAACCGCAACGTGGCCGAGGCCGCCAGCAGCTCGCGCAGCATCGCGACCGCGATCTCCGGGCTGGCCGCGGGCACGCAGCAGACCAACCAGGGCGTGGCCGAGGCCCAGCGCTCGGCGGCCGACCTGGCCCGGATGAGCGACGAGCTGCAGGACGCCGTCCGCCGCTTCACGGTCTGACGAGGGCGTCGTCCGTCAGTCGGACTGGAGGTGCTGGCGCCGGGCTGCGGCCCGGCGCCAGCGCGGGTCGTGCACCGGGAGGCTCGCGACCAGCCGGTCGTGGGCCTCGAGGTCGGAGCGGCCGAGCGGGTGCGCGGTGAAGGCCTGCAGCAGCTCCAGGTCGCCGGTGGCGAGCACGGCGCGGCGCAGCCCGGCTCCCAGCTCGTCGCGCAGCTCCCGGATCGCCGGGGCGTCGGACCCGGGCAGCAGCGGCCCGGGGCAGGCGGCCAGCGCCGCCTCGGCGCGGCCGGCCTGCAGCGCGGCCTGCACCTGCGCGACATCGCTGACCACGGTCGGCACCAGCCGGTAGGGCCGGGTGTGCAGCAGCTCCGGCCCGATCAGGGCGCGCAGTCGGCGCACCTCCCCGCGCACCGTCGTCTGGTTGCCGGCGTCCCCGTAGACCAGGTGAGCCAGCCGCTCGCCGGTCAGGCCGCCGGGGTGCAGCGCCAGGACGGCGAGCACCTCGGCCAGCCGCAGCGTCAGCGGCACCGCCCGTCCGTTGACCAGCACGTTGGGCACCCCGTTGCCGAGCAGCCGCAGGGCCAGCCGGGGCTGCGGGCCGCGGGAGGTCGTCGGACCCGGCGTGACCACGCGCAGCAGGTGGGCGCCGTCCAGCGGCTCCACCAGCACCTCACGGCCGTTGACCTGCACGGGGCGGTCGCCTGCGGGCACCGGGACGCGGTCGGGCCACCAGCCCCACGGCTGCGCGGCGAGCACCCGGCCGGCGGGGCCGACCAGCGCCCCGGGGGCGCCGCCGAGCCCGGTCAGGTGCGGCAGCAGCCGCATCCGCAGCTGCTCGTCGGCGACGGCCAGCCGGACCCGGAGCTCGGCCTCGGCGAGCCGAGCGGTGGCCGACACCAGCTGGAGCAGCGCCGGGTGCACGGTGTGCAGCGGGCCGCTGACGTCGACCGCGCCGAGGATCGCGCCGGTCTCGGGGTCGTGCACGGGGGCGGCCACGCAGGTCCAGCCGTGGTAGGTCCGCACCAGGTGTTCCGCGGAGTGGATCTGCACGGGTGCGTCGACCGCCAGCGCCGTGCCCATCGCGTTGGTCCCGATGGCGCTCTCGCTCCACCGCGCCCCCGGGACCAGCCCCACCCCGTCGGCGTGCGACAGCACCGCGGCGGCGCCGTCCCGCCACAGGATGTGCCCGTCGGCGTCGGTCACCAGCATGACGTGCATCGCGTCGTCGGCGATGCCCCCCAGCGTGCTGCGCAGCACCGGCAGGCAGGCGCTGAGCGGGTGCGCCGCCCGCAGGTCGGCCAGCTGGTCGGCGGCGAACACCACCGGCGGGGTGCGGTGGTCGGGGTCGACGTGGGCGGCGAGGCTGCGCCGCCAGGACTCCGAGACGACCGGGCGCGGCGCCCGCCGGCTCGGGCGGTCGCCGAGCACCGCGTCGAAGACCTCGGCCAGCTCGCGGGCGTGCGCCCGCTGGTCGCCGGGGACCTCGGGCGCCGGGGAGCCCCTGTGCCGTGCCCGCTCTGCTGACATCGCCGTCCGGCGCCTCGCCGCGGCGCCGCCTCTCCGGGGTGGATCCTCGCCCAGCGGCGGCGGTCCCGGCAACCAACCGCGCCCGGTCAGCCGTCGAGCGCCGCGGCCGCGGCCGTGGCGACCTCGACGTCCTGGGCCACCGAGCCGGCGCTGACCCCCACGGCGCCGACGAGCTCGCCGTCGTGGTGCAGCGGGATCCCGCCGCCGAAGGCGACCATGCCGCCGGCGGTGTGCTCGAGGCCGTAGAGCTCGGCGCCGGGCTGGACCAGGTCGGTCAGCGCCGACGTGGGCAGGTTCATCAGCACCGACGTCACCGCCTTGCGGGTGGAGATGTCGATGCTGGCCCGGATCGCGCCGTCCATCCGGCCGAAGGCCACCAGGTGCCCGCCGTCGTCGACCACCGCGATGTTCATCGGCTGGCCGATCTCCTCGGCCTTCGCGATGCCGGCGTCCAGGATGCGACGTGCCTGCTCGTGGCTCACAGAGGTGCTCATGGCGGCAGCAAACCGTGCCGCCGGGGCCGCGGACAAGGGCTGCGTGGTGCGGCGTGCGGCAGCAGGCAACGAACAGGCAACGTGACCCGTGTCACGGTGACCGCACCCGTCGAGCCACCGAGGGAGCTCTCCGCATGACTGCGCTGACCCGGGACGACTACCCGCTGTCGATCAACCGGCCGGACCTGCTGCACACCCCGACCGGGAAGCCGATCACGGCGCTGACGATGGACGCCGTCGTCTCCGGCGAGCTGTCCGCCGAGGACCTCCGGATCTCCTCGGAGACGCTGCTGCTGCAGGCCGAGATCGCCGACGCGAGCGGCCGGCCGCAGCTGGCCGGCAACTTCCGCCGGGCCGCGGAGATGACCGCGATCCCCGACGCGGAGGTGCTCGCGATGTACAACGCGCTGCGGCCGCGGGCCTCGACCGGGGAGGCCCTGGCCGAGCTGGCCGACCGGCTGGAGACCACCTACTCGGCGCCGGTCTGCGCGGCGCTGGTCCGCGAGGCCGCCGAGGTGTACGGGCGACGCGACCTGCTCGCCCGCCCTACCGGCGACGACGACTGAGGAGAGCCCCGATGACCAGCACCGCCCCCCGTCAGTCCAGCGCCGCCCGGGTCTCCCGGCGGACCGAGGTCCTCGAGGCCCGGCCGGTCAACCTCGACGGGTTCGTCGAGGAGTGGCCCGAGAAGGGCCTGGTCGCCATGGAGAGCGACTTCGACCCGACGCCCAGCGTGCGCGTCGAGGACGGCCGCATCGTCGAGCTCGACGGCAAGGAGCGCGCCGACTTCGACTTCATGGACACCTTCATCGCCAACCACGCCATCGACGTCGCCTCCGCCGAGCGGTGCACGGCCATCCCGTCGGTGGAGATCGCCCGGCTGCTCATCGACCCGCGCGCGACCCGCGACGACGTCCTCGCGGTGACCCGTGGGCTGACCCCGGCCAAGGTCCTCGACGTCGTCAAGCTGATGAACGTCGTCGAGATCATGCAGGGGATGCAGAAGATGCGGGCCCGGCGGACCCCGGCGAACCAGGCGCACTCGACCAGCGCCCGGGACAACCCGATCCAGGTGGCCGCGGACGCGGCCGAGGGCGCGCTGCGCGGGTTCGCCGAGCTCGAGACGACGCTGGGTGTGGTCCGCTACGCGCCGCTGGTCGCCATCGCGCTGCAGGTGGGCGGCCAGGTCGGCCGGGGCGGCGTGCTCACCCAGTGCGCGCTGGAGGAGGCGACCGAGCTGGAGCTGGGCATGCGCGGCATCACCGCGTACGCCGAGACGATCTCGGTCTACGGCACCGAGTCGGTGTTCATCGACGGCGACGACACCCCCTGGTCCAAGGCGTTCCTGGCCTCGGCCTACGCCTCCCGGGGGATCAAGATGCGCTTCACCTCGGGCACCGGGTCGGAGGTGCAGATGGGAAACGCCGAGGGCAAGTCGATGCTCTACCTGGAGATCCGCTGCATCCTGATGGCCAAGGGCGCCGGTGTGCAGGGGCTGCAGAACGGCTCGATCAGCTGCATCGGCGTCCCCGGGGCGGTGCCCGGCGGGCTGCGCGCGGTGGCCGCGGAGAACCTGGTGGCCAGCATGGTCGACCTGGAGTGCGCCTCCGGCAACGACCAGTCCTTCTCGCACTCGTCGATGCGCCGGACGGCGCGGGCGATCCCGCAGCTGTTCCCCGGCACCGACTTCGTCTGCTCGGGCTACTCCGCCGTGCCGAACCCGGACAACATGTTCGCCGGCTCCAACTTCGACACCGAGGACTACGACGACTGGAACACCATCCAGCGCGACTTCCAGGTCGACGGTGGGCTGCGGCACGTCCGCGAGGCGGAGATCCTGCAGGCCCGCAACAAGGCGGCCCGCGTCCTGCAGGCGCTGTTCCGGCACCTGGACCTGCCCGCGATCACCGACGACGAGGTGGAGGCGGCCACCTACGCCCACTCCTCCAACGACTACCCGCTGCGCGACGTGCTGGCCGACCTCAAGGGCGCCCAGGCGGTGATGGACCGGGGGATCACCGGGCTGGACCTGGTCCGCGGGCTGGAGGCGGCCGGCTTCCACGACGTGGCCGAGAACCTGCTGATGGTGCTGCGCCAGCGGGTGTCCGGTGACCTGCTGCAGACCTCGGCCATCCTCACGCCCGACTTCGTCCCCCTGTCGGCGATCAACGACCCCAACGACTACGCCGGCCCGGGCACCGGCTACCGGCTCGAGGGCGAGCGCTGGGAAGAGCTCAAGAAGCTGCGCCACGTCACGTCCGCGACGAACCCCGAGACCGAGGTGGGCTGAGCCATGACGACCCCGACGGCGGCCCCGCCGCAGCGCACCGTCACCCTCCGGGAGGTGGGGCCGGCCCGGCGCGGCACCCGCCCGGACGAGGTCGTGGTGGCGGTGTCCCCGGCGTTCGCCGGCCACTTCAGCAAGACCATCGTCGACGTCCCGCACGCCGAGGTGCTGCGCCAGCTGCTGGCCGGCATCGAGGAGCAGGGGGTGACCGCCCGCGTGGTGCGCATCCGGGACACCGCGGACCTGGCCGCACTGGCCCACGTCGCGGCGCGGCTGTCCGGCTCCGGCATCTCCGTGGGCGTCCTGTCCCGGGGGACGACGATCATCCACCAGCGCGACCTGCCCCGGTTGAGCAACCTGGAGCTGTTCCCGCAGTCCCCGCTGCTGGACGCGCCGGTGTTCCGGATGATCGGCTCGAACGCGGCGCAGTACGCCAAGGGGGAGTCGCCGCAGCCGGTGCCCACCCGCAACGACCAGATGGCGCGGCCGCGCTGGCAGGCCAAGGCGGCGCTGCTGCACCTCAAGGAGTTCGAGTGCATCGAGGCCGGCCAGGGTCCGCTGGAGGTCGAGCCGGTGTTCGGGTCGAGCGCCGCCGGCTGACGTGAGCGGGCGCGCGCCCGGCGGGCTGGTCGTCGGCGTCGACATCGGCAACTCGACCACCGAGGCCTGCCTCGGCCTGGTGGACCCGGACGGGCAGGTCACCTACCTGGGCACGGCCCTGACCCGGACCACCGGCGTGAAGGGCACCCCGGACAACACCGACGGGGCGCTCACCGCGATCCGGGACGCCCTCGCCCGGGCCGGGCGGGACTCCGCCGAGGTCCGCACGGTGCTGCTCAACGAGGCGACCCCGGTGATCAGCGGGCTGGCGATGGAGACCATCACCGAGACGATCATCACCGAGTCCACGATGATCGGGCACAACCCGACCACCCCCGGCGGGGAGGGGCTCGGCGTGGGCACCACCTGCTCGGTGGGCGACCTCGCCGAGCAGCCGCCGGGGCAGCCCGTGGTCTGCGTGGTGCCGCCGGGCTGGGACTTCGACGACACCGCCGCGGCCGTCAACGCCGCCGTCGCCGCCGGGGTCGACGTGGTGGCCGCCGTGCTCGCCGGGGACGACGCGGTGCTGGTCACCAACCGGCTGACCCGGCCGGTGCCCGTGGTGGACGAGGTCGCCGCCGTGGAGAAGGTGCCGCTGGGCATGCTCGCGGCGGTGGAGGTGGCGGGCCCGGGCCGCACCATCCGCACTCTGTCCAACTCCTACGGGCTGGCCACCGTCTTCGGGCTGGACCCGGCGCAGACCCGGCAGGTGTCCCCGGTGGCCCGCGCGCTGACCGGCAACCGCTCGGCGGTGGTGGTCCGCACGCCGTCCGGGGACGTCACCGACCGGCGCATCCCGGTGGGCGAGCTGGTGCTGCACGGCGCCGGCAAGACGCTGCGGGTGGACGTCGACGCCGGCGCCGAGGCGATCATGGACGCCGTCGGCCGGGCGCAGCCGCTGGAGGACGCGCGCGGCGAGCCCGGCACCCACGTCGGCGGCATGCTCGCCCAGGTGCGCGACACCATGGCCGACGTCATGGACTCCCCGGGGCTGCCCGCCGTCCCGGTCGCCGAGATCGCCATCCGCGACGTCCTGGCGGTCGACACCTTCGTGCCGGCCGAGGTGCGGGGCGGGCTGGCCGGGGAGGTCGCCCTGGAGAACGCCGTCGCGCTCGCCGCGATGGTGAGCACCAGCCGCAGCCGGATGCAGGTCGTCGCCGACCGGGTGTCCGAGGGGCTGGGCGCCGCGGCGGCCATCGGCGGCGTCGAGGGCGAGATGGCGGTCAGCGGGGCGCTGACCACGCCGGGGGTGGACCGGCCGGTCGCCGTGCTCGACCTGGGCGGTGGCTCCACCGACGCCGCGCTGCTCACCCGGGACGGCCGGGCCACCGCGGTGCACGTCGCCGGCGCCGGCGAGCTGGTCACGAAGCTGGTCCACTCCGAGCTGGCGCTGGGCGACCGCGAGGTCGCCGAGAGCGTCAAGCGCTGCCCGCTGGCGCAGGTGGAGAGCTTCTTCCACGTCCGGCACGAGGACGGCACCGTGCAGTTCTTCGAGACGCCGCTGCCGCCGGAGGTCTACGCGCGGGTGGTCGTGCTGACCCCGGAGGGGCCGGCGCCCGTGGGCACCCGGCACCGGCTGGACCACGTCCGGCGGGTGCGCCGCGAGGCGAAGCGGCGGGTGTTCGTGGTCAACGCCCTGCGGGCGCTCCGGCAGGTGGCACCCGGCGGCAACCTGCGGGAGCTGGACTTCGTGGTGCTGCTCGGCGGCTCGGCGCTGGACTTCGAGATCCCGGACATGATCGCCGACGCGCTGGCCCCGCACGGGATCGTCTGCGGCACCGGGAACGTCCTGGGCACGGAGGGCCCGCGCAACGCCGTCGCCACCGGTCTGGTCCGGGCCCACGCCGCCGCCGCGGTGCCCGCGGCCCGGGAGCCGGTGCCGTGACCGGTCCCGGCGAGCGGCCCGCGGTGCTGGTCCACCGGCAGCGCGGAGCGCCGCCGGAGGTGCTGCGCGAGGTGTGCGCGGGGGTGGAGGAGGAGGGTGTGCCGGCCGAGGTGGTGGACGCCCCGGACGGGCCGACCGCGACCGCGCTGGCCCACGCCGCGGCGCAGGCCTCGCGGCTGGAGGTCGGGCTCGGCGTGGACGCCGCCGGGGCGATCGCCGTCCACCACGGCAAGCTGCCCGGGGACCGCCCGGTGGCGAGCGGGGACGCCGACGCGACCCCCTCCGACCGGCGGCGGATCGGCCGGACCGCCGCGCGGGTGGTGAAGAACCTCCCGCTGGACTGAGCCGGGGTCAGAGGTACTGGCCGCCGTGCCTGGCGTCGGTCTGGCCTTGGTCCAGCGGACCGGCGGGCAGCGCGCGCCGGCGCATCTCCTCCAGCTGCGCCCGTGCGGCCATCTGCTGGGCGAACAGCGCCGTCTGGATGCCGTGGAAGACGCCCTCGAGCCAGCCGACCAGCTGCGCCTGGGCGATCCGCAGCTCGGCGTCGGACGGCGTCTCGTCCCCGTTGAACGGCAGCGTGATCCGCTCCAGCTCCTCCCGCAGCTCCGGCGCCAGCCCCTGCTCGAGCTCGCGGATCGAGGAGGCGTGGATGTCGCGCAGCCGGTTGCGGCTGGCGTCGTCCAGCGGCGCCGCCCGCACCTCCTCGAGCAGCTGCTTGATCATCGTGCCGATCCGCATGACCTTGGCGGGCTGCTCGACCAGGTCGCCGATGCCGGTCTGCCCGCCGTCCGGACCGTCGCCCTGCGGCATCGCCATCGCGCCGACCGGCTGGCCGTCGGGACCGACGACGAGGACCTGCTGCGGGTGCTGCTCACCGGGACGGGGTGCTGTCATGCCCCCATCCTGCCCCGGCCCGCCCGGGGTGCGGCGGCCTGCCCGGCCGCGCCGCTCGCCTCGGCGGGCGACCCAGGCGCACTGGCTACGCTCCGGCCATGTCGTCGGGGGCGGGGCAGCTGGACGTGGCTCGCGTCCGAGGCCTGTTCCCCGGGCTGTCCGACGGGCTGGTGCACACCGACGGCCCGGGCGGCGCGCTGGTGCCGGAGTCCGTGGTCCGCGCGGTGTCGCAGGCCATGCGGGTGCCGATCGCCGACCGCGGCGGGGTGTTCGCCTCCTCCGCCCGCGCCGAGCAGCTGGTCTCCGGTGCGCGCTCCGCCGTCGCCGACCTGGTGGGCGCCGTGCCGGCCGGCGTCGTCCTCGGCCCCAACATGACCTCGCTGACCTACTCGGTGGCCCGCGCGCTGGGCAAGCACTGGCGGCGCGGCGACGAGCTGGTGGTGAGCCGGCTGGACCACGACGCCAACATCCGGCCCTGGCTGCAGATCGCCGACGAGATCGGCATGGTCGTCCGGTGGGCCGAGGTCGACATCGAGACGGGGGAGCTGCCGGACTGGCAGTACGACGAGCTGCTCACCGACCGCACCCGGCTGGTGGCGGTGACCGCGGCCAGCAACGCGATCGGCACCTGCCCCGACGTCACCGCGATCGGCCTGCGCGCGCACCGGGCCGGCGCCCTGGTCTACGTCGACGCCGCGCACGCCGCCCCGCACATGCCGCTGGACATCACCCAGCTGGAGGCCGACTTCGTGGCGCTGTCGGCCTACAAGTGGGGCGGCCCGCACGTCGGTGCGGTCGTCGCCCACCCCGGGCTGCTCGGCGAGCTCCGACCGGACAAGCTGGTGCCCGCGCCCGACCGGGTGCCCGACCGGTTCGAGCAGGGCTCGCCGCCGTACGAGCTGTACGCCGGCGTCGCCGCCTCGGTCGACCACCTCGCGGCGCTGTGCCCGGAGGCCCCGGGCACCCGCCGGGAGCGGCTGGCGGTCTCGCTGTCCGCCGTCGGCCGTTACGAGGACGCGCTGTTCGACCGGCTGGACCGGGCGCTGCGCTCGATGGCCCACGTGCAGGTGCTCGGCTCACCGCAGTACCGCACCCCGACCCTGTCGTTCACCCTGCCGCGGATGCGCCCGCGGCAGGTCGCCCGGGAGTTGGCCCGCCGCGGGGTCTGCGCCTGGGACGGCGACTTCTACTCCCGGGAGCTGTTCGACGCGATCGGCGCGAACGAGGACGGCGGCGCCATCCGGCTCGGGCTGATGCACTACAACACGGTCGACGAGGTCGACCACGTCATCGACAGCGTCGCCGCCCTGCGCTGAGTGGAGTGCCAGCGCATCACTTTCCGAGCGCTGGCACTCCACTCACTCGTTGACGAGCAGGACCTTGCCGATGTGGTCGCTGGCCTCGACCAGGGCGTGGGCGTCGGCGGCGCGGGACATCGGCAGCCGCCGGTCGACGACCGGGCGGACGACGCCGCGCTCGACGTCGGGCCAGACGTCGTGCCGCACCGCGGCGACGATCTCCGC
This sequence comes from Geodermatophilaceae bacterium URHA0031, assembly GCA_000620205.1. Lineage (GTDB taxonomy): Bacteria > Actinomycetota > Actinomycetes > Mycobacteriales > Geodermatophilaceae > Modestobacter. Next base: position 109,495 of record JHVP01000011.1, read on the forward strand.
CTTGCCGCCGGGGCCGGTCGGCGGGCGGGAGCGCAGCGTCGTCGCGGCCACCGACGCCCGCTTGCGCATCAGCGTGCCGAGGTCGAGCTCGGCCTTCGTGCCGCCCTGCATGCCGATGCCCACCAGCCGGCCGCCGGTGGCCAGCACGTCGACGTTCCGGGCCAGGTACGCAGCACCCATGATGTCCAGGACGACGTCGGCCCCGTGCCCGTCGGTGGCGTCCCGCACCACCTGCACGAAGTCCTCGTCCCGGTAGTTCACGGTGATCTCGGCGCCCAGCTCGCGGCAGAAGGCGAGCTTCGCGGCGCTGCCGGCGGTGGTGGCCACCCGCGCGCCGGCCCGCACGGCCAGCTGGACGGCCATCGTGCCGATCCCGCTGCCACCGCCGTGGACCAGGAAGACCTCCCCGGCGCGCAGCCCGGCGAGCATGAAGACGTTGGACCACACGGTGCACACGACCTCGGGCAGTGCGGCCGCGGTGGCCAGCTCGACGCCGGCCGGGCGGGGGAGCAGCTGCCCGACCGGGACGGCGACCCGCTCGGCGTACCCGCCGCCGGCCAGCAGCGCGCACACCTCGTCCCCGACCGACCAGCCGGTGACGCCCTCGCCGACCTCGCTGACGACGCCGCTGCACTCCAGGCCCAGCACCTCCGAGGCGCCCGGCGGCGGTGGGTAGCGCCCCTGCCGCTGCAGCAGGTCGGCCCGGTTCACCGCGGCGGCGACCACGTCCACGAGCACCTCGCCCGGACCGCACACCGGGTCGGGGACCTCGCCCCAGCCGAGGACCTCCGGGCCGCCGGGCCCGCTCATCGTCACTGCACGCATGTCCCGACCCTAGAAGGACCGGACGGCGCGACGAGGGGGGTGGTCCGGCCGGGGTGCCGGTGCCACGCTGGACCGGTCCGCCGGCACCAGCCGCGGCCCCGCGGTACGGCGGGCCGTCGGAGGTCCCCCATGTCCGCTGACCCGGTTCCTGCCTGGACGCCGCAACCGCCCCCCGCCCGCTGGGGGCCCGGGCGGGTGGTGGCCCTCGTGCTGGGGCTGCTGCTCCTGGTCCCGGCGCTGGGCCTGCTGGCCGGCGGCGGGGTGCTGCTGTGGGCCGACCAGTCGCAGCGGACCGGCGACGGCTTCCTGCTGTCCCCGACGGGCCGGGTGTCCACCGTCGGGTACGCCCTGACCAGCGACCGGATCGACCTCGGCACGGAGGCGGACTGGGTGCCCGTCTCCTCCGCGCTCGGGACGACGATGGTGCGGGCCACCGGCAGCGGGCAGGACCTCTTCATCGGCATCGGCCCCAGCGACCAGGTGGCCTCCTACCTGGGCGACGTCCAGCGGGCGGTCCTCGACGACCTGGGCAACGACGGTGCGGTGATCGACCGGGAGGTGGCCGGTGGGGCGCCCGCGGGGCCGCCCGGTCAGCAGACCTTCTGGACCGAGCAGACCAGCGGACCCGGGCGGCAGCAGCTGACCTGGGAGCCGGCGGGCGGGGACTGGACGGCCGTGGTGATGAACGCCGACGGCTCGGCCGGGGTCTCCGCGCAGCTGCGGGTGGGTGCCGAGCTGCCCGCGCTGACCGGGATCGCCTGGGGCGTGCTGATCGGCGGCATCGTGCTCACCCTGATCGCCGTCACCATCCTGCTGCTGGCGATCCGCCGGCCGAAGGCGCGCGGGCAGCTCCCCCCGACGGGGCCGCCGGCCACGGCCGGTCCGCCGCCCGCCTGGCAGCCGCCCGCACCCCGCAGCGACCCCAGCGGCGACCCGGCCCGGGACACCTCCCGGGGCCAGGTGACCTGACCGGGGCCCGGGTCAGCCGAGGCCGGCCCGCTGCTCGGCGACGAGTTCGGCGAGCGCCTGCGGGGCGCTGCGGCACAGCCGCGGGAAGCTCAGGTACCCGTGCGGCATCCCGGCGTACTCGGTCAGCCGCACCGGGACGCCGGCCGCCCGCAGCGCGTCGGCGTACCGCACGCCGTCGTCCCGGATCGGGTCGTGCTCGGCCACCTGCACGAGCGCCGGTGGCAGGCCGGAGTGGTCGGTGGCGTGCAGCGGGGACGCGTAGGGCTGCCGCGGGTCCTGACCGCCGAGGTAGTGGTCGCGGAAGGCCACCACGTCGTCCTGCGTGAGGATCGGCGCGTGCGCGTTCTGCTCGATCGACGGGCTGCCCAGGGTGAGGTCCGTCGCCGGGTAGAGCAGGCCCTGGAAGCGGATCGCAGGTCCGGACCGGTCGCGGCTCATCAGGCTGACCACCGCCGCCAGGTTGCCGCCGGCGCTGTCGCCCATGACCGCTAACCGGGTGGGGTCGGCGCCCAGCGCAGCGGCCCGGTCGACGAGGTCGACCAGCGCCGCGTAGCAGTCCTCGGCGGCCGCCGGCCAGCGGTGGTCGGGCGCCAGCCGGTAGTCGACCGACACCACGACCGCCGGCATGGCGACGGCGACGTTGCTGCACAGCCAGTCCGCCGCGTCGAGCGAACCGACCGTCCACCCCCCGCCGTGGAAGTCGACCACCAGCGGCAACGGGTCCGTGCCCGCGCGGTGCGGCCGGTAGACCCGCACCGGGACCTGGCCCTCCGCGCCGGCTGCCGTCTCGTCGGCCAGTTCCACGCCGCGGGCGACCGCGCCGAAGAGCAGGTCGGTCACGGGGTTGTGGCCGACCCGCTGCTGCTTGACGCGAGCGAGCTGGGCGTCGTCCATCCGGGCGACGGAGAACCGGCCGAAGGCCCGGCCGGCCAGCCGGACCCGCAGGTCGAGCGGGGTGCCCGCCGCGGCCTCAGGCACGGTTCTTGAGGTCCTTGCGCAGGATCTTGCCGGCCGCGGACTTGGGCACCTGCTCGATGAACTCGACCAGCCGGATCTTCTTGTGCGGGGCCAGGCGCTGCGCGGCGTACGCCTGGACGGCCTCGGCGGTGATCTCCGAGCCCGGGGTGCGGACGACGAAGGCCTTGGGCAGCTCCTCACCGCTGTCGGCGTCCTGGACCCCGATGACGGCGGCGTCGGCGATCTCCGGGTTGCTCAGCAGCACGGCCTCCAGCTCGGCCGGGGCGACCTGGTAGCCCTTGTACTTGATCAGCTCTTTGACCCGGTCGACGACGGTGTAGCGACCCTCGTCGTCGACGATCGCGACGTCGCCGGTGTGCAGCCAGCCCTCTCCGTCGAGGGTGTCGGCCGTGGCCTGGGCGTTGTTGAGGTAGCCCTTCATCACCTGCGGCCCGCGTACCCACAGCTCGCCGCGCTCGCCCGGGGCGGCGTCCTCGCCGGTGGCCGGGTCGATCAGCCGGCACTCGGTGTTGGGCAGCGCGTAGCCGACCGTGCCCTTGGGGGTGGGGCCGGCGCCCTCGGGCTCGTGGCCGACCTCGGGGGTGGTGTGCGAGACCGGCGACAGCTCGGTCATGCCGTAGCCCTGGGCGACGGTGACCCCCTCGGCCCCGCCCTTGCGGAGCCGGTCCTCGGCGAGCTGGGCCAGGTCGGCGTCCAGCGGTGCCGCGCCGGAGGTGATGGAGCGCAGCGAGGAGAGGTCGAAGGAGTCGACCAGCGGGTGCTTGGCCAACGCCAGCACGATCGGCGGGGCGACGAAGGCCCGGGTGATCCGGTGGTCCTGGATGACCCGGAGGAACTGCTCGAGGTCGAACCGGGGGAGGGTGACCACGGCGCCGCCCCACTGCAGGCCCTGGTTCATCAGCACGGTCAGCCCGTAGATGTGGAAGAACGGCAGGACGGCGATGATCCGCTCGTCGTCCTGCACGGTGAGCAGCGGCCGGGACTGGCTCACGTTGGCCACCAGGTTGCGGTGGGTGAGCATCACGCCCTTGGGCAGCCCGGTGGTGCCGCTGGAGTAGGGGAGCGTGATGAGGTCCTCGGCCGGGTCGATGTCGACCTGGACGGCGGGGGCGTCGGTGCTGAGCAGGTCGCGCAGCGAGGCGTGCCCCTCGGCGCCGTCCATCACGATCACCTCCTCGACCGGCGAGCTCTGCACCGCGGCCAGCGCCCGGTCGAGGAACGGCGAGACGGTGACCAGGACCTTCGCCCCGGAGTCCTTCAGCTGGAAGGCGATCTCCTCGGGCGTGTACAACGCGTTGACCGGGCTGATCACGGCGCCGGCGGAGGCGATCCCGTGGAAGACGACGGGGTACCAGATGGTGTTCGGGCTGAAGACGGCGACGACGTCGCCCTTGCCGATGCCCCGGGCGGCCAGTGCCGCGGCCACCCGCTCGACGTGGGCGGCCAGCTCGCCGTGCGTGAGGGTCTCGCCGGAGAGGCCGTCGACCAGCGCGGGGCGGTCGGCGCGCTCGGCGGCACCGGCCAGCACGAACTGCGGGACGGAGACCTCCGGGATCTCGACATCGGGAAAGCGGCTGGCCAACGCCACGGGTTCCTCCTCGACTCAGGTGCGGTGACGCCAGTCTCACACCCGGCGTGTCGCCCGCCACACCCGGGTTACCGGCGAGTAGGTCCGATTCCCGGACCCGGGTCAGCGCGGCCAGAGCACCGACTGCGTGCAGCGGAACAGGGCCAGCGTCCGTCCCGTCGCGGCGTCGGTGACCACGGCGTCCCAGACCTGCGTCGTGCGGCCGGCGTGCACGTTGGTGGCAACGGCGTCGATCCGGCCCTCCCGGGCGGTGCCGAGGTGGTTGCTCTTGAGCTCCAGGGTGGTGAACCCGCTCGAGCCCTCGGGCAGCAGCGCCCGGGTGGGCAACCCGCAGCTGGTGTCGGCGAGGGTGACCACGGTGCCGGCGTGCAGGTACCCGTTGGGCGCCAGCAGGTCGGGCCGGACGTCGAGGTGGCTGGTCAGCCGGCCGGGCTCGTGGGTGTCGACCACGATGCCCAACAGCCCCGGCAGCGTCCCCGGGAGCAACGCGTTGAGCTCGTCGGCGGTGAGGAACCCGGTGGCGGCCATGCAGGGAAAGCTATCTGTGACGTCCTCCGGCCCCTCTGCAGGGACCCGCGCCGAGCGTGCGGGGCGCGGGGGGCAGTGGGGCCCTTCGAGTCACCGAGCGGCGGTCTCCCACAACCCGACGACGTTGCCCTCGGGGTCGCGCACGTAGGCGCTGAAGCCCATGTCGCCGACCGGCTGGCGCGGCACCAGCACCGTGCCGCCGAGCTCACCGATGCGGGCCAGCGCCTTGTCGATCCCGTCGACGTCGACCACCAGGACCGGGGCGGGGGACGGGCTGTCGGTCCGGCTCATCATCCCGCCGTTGATGAACCCCGGTTCGCTGGGACCCTGCTCACCGTTCGGGCCGGTGCTGACCAGCGTGTACCCCATCTCGGGCAACGACTGCAGCTCCCAGCCGAAGGCCTCGCGGTAGAAGGCCCGGGCCCGATCCCCGTCGTCGAAGGGGATCTCGAAGTGCACGACACGACCGCTCATGACGTCTCCTCCCGGTGCGGACGGCCTCTGGTGCTGCGAGTCTGGCCCCGCCCGGCCGGCCAGAGAAGAGGCTGGCCCGCGGCGACGACTGCGGGCATCCTCCCGAGGGTGAGCGACCTGAAGGGCGACCTGCTCGTGTACCTGCAGCGCGGCCGGGAGGCGGTGGTGTGGAAGCTCGAGGGTGCCAGCGAGCTGGACGTCCGGCGTCCGCTGACCCCGACCGGCACGAACCTGCTCGGCCTGGTCAAGCACCTGGCGTCGGTCGACGCCGGCTACCTGGGGGAGGTCTTCGGCCGGCCGTTCCCGGAGCCGCTGCCGTGGGCGGAGGACGACGACGTGAACGCCGACATGTGGGCCACCGCCGATGAGTCGCGCGAGGAGTTGGTCGCGCTCTACCGCCGGGTGTGGGCGCACGGCGACGAGACGGTGGCGGCGCTGGACCTCGACGCGACCGGGTCGGTGCCCTGGTGGCCGGAGGAGCGGCGGAACCCCACCCTGTCCCGGGTGCTGGTGCACCTGACCGCGGAGACGCACCGGCACGCCGGCCACGCCGACATCGTGCGGGAGCTGGTGGACGGGGCGGCCGGGATGCTCCCGGGGGTGTCCAACCTCGGGTCCGAGGACCCCGCCGACCGGGTCGCGCACCGGGCGCGGGTGCAGGCCGCCGCCGAGGCCGCGGCCGGTCGCTAGGCCAGGCCCCGGGTGGTGCGGGTCGGCGGCCGGTCGCCGCGGATGGAGGCCACCATGTCCAGCGTCTGCCGGGTCGCTGCGACGTCGTGCACCCGGAACACCCGCGCACCCAGCCAGGCGCTGACCGCGGTCGCCGCGAGCGTGCCGGTGAGCCGCTGGTCGACGGGCAGGTCGAGGGTCTCGCCGACGAAGTCCTTGTTCGACAGGGCCACCAGGACCGGCCAGCCCGTCGCCACCAGCTCGTCGAGCCGGCGGGTCGCCTCCAGCGAGTGGCGGGTGTTCTTGCCGAAGTCGTGCCCGGGGTCGACCAGCACCCGCTCGGGGTCGACGCCGACCGCGACCGCGGCCTCGGCGAGCGCCGTCGTCCGCGCGACGATGTCGGCCACCACGTCGTCGTAGCTGACCCGGTGCGGCCGGGTCCGCGGCGGGAGCCCGCCGGCGTGCGTGCAGACGATGCCCGCGCCGGCCTCCGCGGCGACCGTGGCCAGCTGCGGGTCGACCCCGCCCCAGGCGTCGTTGACCACGTCGGCGCCGGCGGCCAGCGCCTCCCGGGCCACCTCGGCGCGCCAGGTGTCGATCGAGATCGGCAGCAGCGGGTGGGCCGCCCGGATGGCGGCGACCAGGTCGACGGTGCGCCGGATCTCCTCGGCGGCGTCCACCTCGGCGCCGGGGGCCGCCTTGACCCCACCGACGTCCACCATGTCCGCGCCCTCGGCGACCACCTGGTCCACCCGGGCCAGCGCGTCGTCGAGCCCGAAGGTGGCGCCCCGGTCGTAGAAGGAGTCCGGGGTGCGGTTGACGATCGCCATCACCGCCAGCCCGCCCTCCGGCACGTCGAGGGCACCGAGTCGCAGCACTCGACCAGCCAAGCATGCTGTGCCCATGCCCGAGTTCCCGCCTGCCCCTGACCGCGTCGACCCGCCGTACCGCGACGGGGAGCGGGCCGCCGTGGAGGCGTGGCTCGAGTTCCACCGCGCCACCCTGCTGGCCAAGTGCGCCGGGCTCACCGCCGAGCAGCTGGGCGAGCGCTCGGTCCCGCCGTCGTCGCTGAGCCTGCGCGGGCTGCTGCGGCACATGACCGAGGTCGAGCGGAGCTGGTTCCGCCGGGTCGTCGCCGGCGAGCAGGCGCCGCCGCTGTACTACGGGCCCGACGACGAGGACGGCGACTTCGACGGCGTCGGCCGCGACACCGACCACCCCGACAGCGCGACCGCGGTGGCCCGGGAGCTGGCCGCCTTCACCGCGGAGTGCGAGGTCAGCCGGCGCCTGGCCGGCGCCCACGACTCGCTGGACGACGTCGGCGCCGGCCTCCGGCACGGCCAGCAGGTGTCGCTGCGCTGGGTCTTCCTGCACATGATCGAGGAGTACGCGCGGCACAACGGCCACGCCGACCTGCTCCGCGAGCGCATCGACGGCGCCACCGGAGACTGAGCAAGGACCCCGTCGCCCCCCACCACTCGCAGGCTCGCGGCGGGCCCCTGTGACGGGGCCTGCCCACCAAGAGCGCGCTTTGGGTGGGAGGCCTTCCCGCCAAGAGCGCGCTTGTGGCGGGGTCGGGTCAGCGGAGCGCGCCCCAGGGGAGGACGGCGTGCACGCCGACCACCTGGTTGACCACCTGGGTCACCCGCAGGTCCACCACCACGCTGGCCAGGCCGAGAGCGTCGGAGCGGCTGATGCCGTGCAGCGCGGCCATCACGTCGAGCATGGCGTCCAGCGCGATCGCCATCGCCTCGTCCAGGTCGTCGGCCACGCCCATGGTCACCCAGCCGGCGGGGGTCCTCGCCACCGGCGTGCGCAGCGGTGCGCCGAGGAGGTCGGGCAGCACGTCGAGGGTCAGGTCGACGCGGTCCATCGGGCATTCGATCGCCGTCCCGCTGACCTCGCCGTCCCCTTGCGCCGCGTGCCCGTCGCCGACGGAGAACAGTGCCCCCGGCACGGTCACCGGGAGGTACAGCGTGGCGCCGGCCACCAGTTCCCGGCAGTCGATGTTCCCGCCGTGCCAGTACGGCGGGATGGTCGAGTGCTGCCCGGGCTCGGCGGGGGGCACGCCCATCACACCGAGGAAGGGCCGCAGCGCGACCGAGTGCCCGGCCTGGTTGCGGCCGACGCCGGCGACCGGGTCGAGGTCCCAGGCGTGCACGGTGGGGGCTGCGGTGACACCGAGCCGCTCGTTGAGCGGCGTCGACCGCAGGCCGACGTACGTCGTCCCGAACGGGCCCGGGACGACGTCGTCGATGCGGATGCCGAGCACCTGCCCGACCTCGGCCCCGCGGACGGCGACCGGACCGGTCAGGGCGTGCCCGTGCGCCGGGTCGTGCAGCGGGTGGCGCTGCCGGACGCCGGGGTCGGTGTGGTCGTGCGGGCCGGTCCACCAGCCGGAGTCCAGCGTGCCGAAGCGCACCGTCGTCCCCGGATCGACGGTCAGCGCCGGCGGGCGGTCGGGGTCCCAGGAGCCGTGCAGGGTGCGCTCGTCGGGCAGCAGGACGTGGCTCGGCTCCATGTCCACATCCTGCAGAGGGGCCATGTTGGCCAACATGGCCCCTCCCGGGTCATCAGAGCAGGGCCTGCTGGACGAGCGGGCGGAGGTAGTTGCGCATCGGCAGGGTGCTCGAGGGCAGCAGCTGCGTGTAGAAGCTGACCGTGAGGTCCTCGACCGGGTCGACGTAGAACTCGGTCGAGGCCGCCCCGCCCCAGCTGTAGGTGCCAACGCTGGCCACCCCGCCGTAGCGGACCGGGTCGATGACCGTGGAGAAACCGAGCCCGAAGCCGACCCCGCGCAACGGGACCTCGGCGTACAGCGGCCGGCCGAAGGTCTCCAGGTCGGCGTTGCCGGGCAGGTGGTTGCGGACCATGTGCGCCAGCGTGCGGGAGCCGAGCACCCGCTCCCCGGACCGCGCCACGCCGCCGGCGCGCAGCATCTCGACGAACTTCAGGTAGTCCCCGGCGGTGGAGACCAGCCCGCCGCCGCCGGAGAGGAACGCCGGCTTGCGGTGCGCTGCCTCGGCGAAGGGCGCCGGCAGCGGGACGACGCCCGGGCCGTAGAGCTGGGCCAGGGAGTCCACGTCGTCCTCGGGGCGCAGCCCGAACGACGTCTCGGTCATCCCCAGCGGGCCGAACACCCGCTCGGCGAACACCTCGTCCAGCGGCTTGCCGGCGACCACCTCCACCAGCCGGCCGAGCACGTCGGTGGACACCCCGTAGTTCCACTCGGCGCCCGGCTGGAACAGCAGCGGCATCGCGGCGAACTGGCGGGTGACCTCGGCGGAGTCGGCGCCGGGCGGGGTGCCCCACTCGTGGCCCTGCAGCCGGTAGTGCGCGTCGACCGGGTGGGCGTGGTGGAAGCCGTAGGTCAGCCCGGAGGTGTGGGAGAGCAGGTGGTGGACCCGGATCGGCGCCATCAGCGGCACGGTCACCGGCTTCTGCGCCGGACCGGCGGCGTACACCCGCGTCTCGGCGAACTCCGGCAGCCAGCGGCTGATCGGGTCGTTCAGCTCGAAGGCGCCCTCCTCGTACAGCGACATCGCCGCCACCGAGGTCACCGGCTTGGTCATCGAGTAGATGCGCCAGCGGGTGTCGTCGGTGACCGGCCGGCCCGCCTCGACGTCCGCGTGGCCGTACCGGCCGACGTGCACCAGCCGGCCGTGCCGGGCGACCGTCACCAGGAACCCCGGCAGCTGGCCCTCGTCGACCCAGCGGGCCAGCCGGCGGTCCACCCGCCGCAGCCGTTCGGCGTCGAGCCCGACCTCGGCCGGGTCGGTGCTCACGGACAGGTCGGTCTGCAGAGCGGTCACGGACACCCCCGCGTCGTGGACGTGCTCCCCGATGAGCGACGCCCCCGCCTCGCATCCTGACACGGGGTGCCAGGAGCGCGACGGGGGCGTCAGGTGCTGCGGGGTGCTGCTGCTTACTGCACCGGGACGGCGGCCGCGGCCTTCTTCAGGTTGGAGCCGGCGGTCACCTTGGCGGTGTGCGCCGCGGCGATCTCGATCGACTCACCGGTCTGCGGGTTGCGGCCGGTGCGGGCCGAACGCTGCCCCCGCTCGACGGTGATCAGCCCGGGGACGGCGACCTTGTCGCCACGGGTGATGGCCTCGACGAGCTCCTCCTGCAGGCCGTTGAGCACCTGGTCGACGGTGGCGGAGGGGACGTCGGCGCGCTTGGCGATGGCGGAGACGAGTTCGGACTTGTTCATCTGGGTTCCTCTCACTGGATGGCGCTGCCCGCCCCGTCAGGGGCGGACGCAGTCTGGTGTCGCGGACGGCGGACCGGCCGCGTCCCCGGTCGTCCGGGCGGACCCCGGGGCATCCACCGTGCCGTCCCGGTGCGCACCAGGTGCGCGGCCGGGGGTACGGCGGGCGGATCTGGTCGACCACGCTGTCGACCAGCAACGGCGGGCACATTTCCATGCCGAGATCACTCCTGGCCACCCGGGACCCCGGATCGCCGCGGTTTTCCTGCTCGTCGGTCCCACCCGTCACCCGGTCCCGGCTGTCCCCGCCACCCCGCGGGTGCCGGATGAGCGGTGCACAGCCGACCGACTTAGCGTGGACCTCATGCCTCAGCTCCCCGGTACCGACCTGACCGTCAGCGACCTCTGCCTGGGCGGCAACGTGTTCGGCTGGACGGCGGACGAGCCGACGTCGTTCGCGCTGCTCGACCGCTTCGTGGACGCCGTCCCCAGCACCCAGTCACCGTTCGTGGACACCGCCGAGATGTACGGCAACGGGGTGTCCGAGCAGATCCTCGGCCGATGGATGGCCGAGCGCGGCATGCGCGACCGGGTGGTGGTGGCCACCAAGGCCAGCCCCGGGGAGAAGGAGCACCCGCTGTCGGCGCCGGAGATCCGGGACGCCGCCGAGCGCTCGCTGCGCAACCTGCAGATCGACACGATCGACCTCTACTACGCCCACTACGACGACGAGACGACGCCGCTGGAGGAGACGCTCACCGCCTTTGACGAGCTGGTGCGGTCGGGCAAGGTCCGGCACATCGCGGCGTCGAACTACTCGGCGAAGCGGCTGACCGAGGCGCTGGAGACCTCGGAGCGGCTCGGCGTGGCGCGGTACGTGGCCCTGCAGCCGCACTACAACCTGATGGAGCGGTCGGCCTACGAGGCCGAGCTGGCCGACGTCGTCGCCGAGCACGGGCTGGGCTCGATGCCCTACTTCGGGCTGGCCCGCGGCTTCCTGACCGGCAAGTACCGGGCCGGCGAGACGATCGACTCCCCGCGGGCCAAGGGCGCCTCGCAGTACGTGGGGGAGAAGGGCGACCGGGTGCTGGCCGCGCTGTCCGAGGTCGCCGACGCGCACGGCGTGACCGGCGCCGCGGTGGCGCTGCGCTGGCTGGCCGACCAGCCCACGGTCACCGCGCCGATCGCCAGCGGTCGTTCGGTCGACCAGCTGGCCGACCTGCTGCCGATGCTGGACCTGGTGCTCACCGACGACGAGCGCCAGCGCCTCACCGACGCCAGCGCCTAGTGCCGTGGTGGAGTGCCAGCGCTCGGGAGGTGATGCGCTGGCACTCCACCAGCGGGCTTCAGGCGAAGACGATGGCCGCGCGGACCTGCTCGACGAGCTCGGGCGGGACGGTGCCCAGCCCGTGGTCGGCGGTCGCGTGGGCGGCGACCTGGGCGAGGACGGCGTCGTCGTCCGGGCCGGTGAACGTGGTGGTGCAGCCGGGGACGACGTCCCCGCAGGCGAAGGCCTTCATGGTGGCTCCCTTGCTCTGGGTGGCTGTCCGCCGGCAGGCGGTCAGGGTGGTGCACCGGGGCGGTTCACGGCCCCGGGGGTCAGGGGGTGGCGGCCGCGGAGGCCAGGTCCTCGACCCGCAGGACGCCCAGGACGGCGCCGTCGCGGTCGGTGCACAGCACCGGGTCGAAGCGGTGCACGGGCCGGCGGGTCAGCGCGCGCTGCAGGGTCTCGGTGACCCCGGCGGACGGGTGCACCCGCAGCGACACCGGCGCGCGGTAGGAGCCGCCGGTGCGCTGGTCGGCCAGCACCAGCTCGGTGGGCACCCCGGTCCGGTCGAGCACGACGTAGGGCGCCGGGCCGTCGTCGCCGTCGAAGGCCTCCCGCTGGCGGATCGGCCGCAGCAGGCTGGCGACGCTGTCGGCCAGCTGGGCGCGGGCGACCTGGTTGCGGACCAGCTGGGCGACCTCGGGGCTCAACGGGGCGAAGTGCGGAGCCGGGCGGCCGAGCAGCCAGCCCTGGGCCAGCGGGACGCCGAGCCGGGCGAAGACGGCCAGCTCACCGACGGTCTCGACACCCTCGGCGAGCAGCCAGGCGTCCACCCGGTTGGTGAAGGTGCCGATCATCTCGGCCAGTGCGGCCTTCACCGGGTCGTTGTCCACCCCGGCTACCAGCGCGCGGTCGAGCTTGACCAGCTGCGGGCGCACCTCGGCGAGCTGCTGCAGGCCGGCGTAGCCGGACCCGGCGTCGTCGATGGCGATCAGCGCGCCGCGGCCGCGCAGCGCGGCGGTCTGCTCGCGCAGCGCCGTCAGGTCGGGGGTGGGCATGTGCTCGGTCAGCTCGACGACGACCCGGCGCAGCGTGACCGGCTCGGCGAAGGCCGCGGCGACCGGCGCGGTGCCCAGCAGGTGCGGGCTGACGTTCACGGTCAGGAAGGTGTCGGGCGGCAGGTCGGGCAGGAAGGCCAGCGCGCGCCGGATGGCCAGGGCCTCCAGCTCGGCCCCCATCCCCGCCTCCGCGGCGGCGGCGAACCAGACGTCGGGGGACGCGGTCCCGGGGAAGCGGGCCAGCGCCTCGTAGCCGGCGACCGTGGCCGAGGCCAGGTCGACGATCGGCTGGAAGACGATGCTCAGGTCGTCCGCGCCGGCCAGCAGCGGGCGGCAGTCCCAGCGGTCGGGGAGGGTCGCGGTCACCCCTCCCAGATCGGCCGTCCGGGTGCGGAGCTTGAGCGGCTCCCCGTGAGGTGCCCCGTACGGGGCGCGCGCCGTGTCAGCATGGAGCGGTCCACCGCCCGGTGGTGACCGGCCCGTGGCCGGGAGTGCGTCCCGGTCCGGAGCCGGCGGAGGCAGGGGAGGTCGGCCAGCGTGCCCGCGACGCCAGCGCCGGACCCGCTCTCCGACCGGCACCGGGTGGCGGCGGCCCGCCGCCTGCTCGACGAGGTCTCCGGGCCGGCCGCCTTCGACCGGCTGTCCGCGCTCGCCGCCCGGCTGGTCGCCGCCGGCCACGCCAAGGTCACCCTGTTCACCGACCACGACGTCGTCGTCGGCGGGTACGGGCTGCCGGCCGGTGTCGTGGGCGGCCCCGCCCTGCTCACCGGCGCGCTGTCGGCGATCACCGTGCGCCGGGCGGCGCCGCTGAAGGTCCCCGACGCCCGCGCCGACGAGCGGGTCGCGGACCTGCCCGCGGTGACCTCCGGCCAGGTGCAGGCCTACCTGGGCGCGCCGCTGGTGGCTGCCTCCGGGCACGTCGTCGGCGTCCTCGCGGTGTACGACCCGCAGCCGCGGAGCTGGTCGGAGGACGCCGCCGAGCTGCTCGAGCAGCTGTCCGCGTCGGTCGTCGCCGAGCTCGAGCTCTCCGCCGCGCAGTCGGCCGTCGGTGCGTCACTGGCCCGGCTGGACGTCGCGCTCGAAGCGGGGTCGGTCGGCATCTGGGAGCGCGACCTGCGCACCGGCACCGTGTACTGGGACCAGCGCAACGCGGCGATCTTCGGACTCGAGGGTCCGCTGGAGCTCGCCGGTGACGACGAGCACCTGATGGCCCAGATCCACCCGGCCGACCACGCGACGGTGGCCGCGGCGATGCGGTCGGCGCTGGCCGGCAGCGGTGAGTTCGTCGCCGAGATGCGGGTGCTGCGGGCCGACGGGGCGGTGCGCTGGGCGGTGTCCCGCGGCCGGGTGGTCCGCGACGCCCGGGGGGAGGCGGTCCGGTTCCTGGGGACGACGGTCGACGTCACGGACGCGCGGGAGGAGTCGGAACGCCGGCTGGCCCTGCTGCAGCGGACCACCGCCATCGCCGAGGTCGCCGCCGCCCTGGCCGGCGCGACCCGGATCGAGCAGCTGGCCCCCATCACGCTGCGCGGTGCCGAGGTGCTGGGCGCCAGCACCGGCGCTCTGGCGGTCTTCGACCCGGGCTCGGGGGCCCTCCGGCTGCACATGGGCATGCGGCTGATGGACGTCGTCGAGGTGGCGGCGGCCGAGGCAGGCGTGGCCCTGCCGCCGGACGGCGTCGAGATCGAGCTGGACGACCAGCTGCCCACCCAGTGGGTGGCCCGGCACGGCGAGCCGGTGCTGCTGGGCGACCCGGAGGAGGCCGCCGCGCGGTTCCCGGCGATGGCCGAGCTGACCCGGGTGCTGAAGGCGCAGGCCATCGCCGCGCTGCCGTTGCGGGTGGAGGGCCGGCTGCTCGGCGTGTTCGTGGCGGTGTGGGAGACACCGCACCCCTTCGACGGCGACGACGTCGAGGTGCTGGAGGCGCTGACCGCGCAGATCGCGCTGAGCGTCTCCCGGCTGCAGGCCGACGCCGAGCGCGATGCGGCGGTGGCCGAGATGACCGCGGCCAACGCCCGGCTGCAGCTGCTCGCCGAGACCGGCAGGGTGCTGTCGGGGACCCTGGACATCGCCGAGCAGATCGGCCAGCTGGCCCAGCTGGTCGTGCCGGCGCTGGGCGACTGGTGCTGGCTGCTGGTCGAGGACGAGCGCGGCCGGATGCGGGAGATGGCCAGCGCGCACCGCGACCCGGACCGGGCCGGGGAGCTGGAGCGGTACGTGCGCAGCATGGTGGCGGGGATGACCGAGCACGCCGCCGCGCGGGTCGTGCTGCGCACCGGGCAGCCGGTGGTGCTGCCCGAACTGGACGCGGACTTCATCGAGCGCGCTCTCGACGACCCGGCCGCGCGCCGGGCCCTGACCCGGCTGGGGGCGACCGCCGGGCTCGCCGTCCCGCTCGTCGCCCGGGGCCGGACGCTGGGCGTGCTGGGGCTGTACACCGCGTCCGACCGCGGCCCGCACACCCGCGCGGAGATCGACACGGCCCTGGAGGTGGGCCGCCGGGCGGGCGTCGCGCTGCAGCAGGCGCGGCTGTTCGGCCAGCAGCGCCAGCTCGCGGAGGTCCTGCAGCGCAGCATGCTCACCGCCCCGCCGGCGCCGGACCACTGCGAGATCGCCGTCCGGTACGTGCCGGCGGCGGCCGGGGCGGAGGTCGGCGGGGACTGGTACGACGCCTTCGTCCAGCGCGACGGTGCGACCATGCTGGTGATCGGTGACGTCGTCGGCCACGACAGCCGGGCGGCGGCGGCGATGGGACAGCTCCGCGGACTGCTGCGTGGCATCGGGCACCACACCGGCGGCACGCCGGCCGAGGTGCTCACCGGTCTGGACCGGGCCGCCACCGGCCTCGACCTGGACGCGATGGCCACCGCGCTGGTCGCCCGGCTGGAGCAGGACGCCCCGGAGCTGGCCGCCGCCCGGACGCGGGTGCGCTGGTCGACCGCCGGGCACCCGCCGCCGGTGCTCATGGGCGGCGACGGCACGGTGGCCCTGCTCGACGACGACGCACCCGACCTGCTGCTCGGGGTGGAGCCGGACCGGCCGCGCACCGACCGGGTCGCCACGATCAGCCGGGGTGGGACGCTGCTGCTCTACACCGACGGCCTTGTGGAGCGGCGCGACCGGGACCTCGACGCGGGCATCGCCGAGCTCGTCCGGGTGCTCGGCGGGCTCACCGAGCTCCCGCTGCAGGAGCTGTGCGACCGGCTGCTCGAGTGCATGTACCTGCCCGACACCGAGGACGACGTGGCGCTGCTGGCGGTGCGGCTGCACCCGCAGGACCGGCCGCGCCCACCCGAGGCCGGGCCGCAGCGGGTGCCGCCGGGCATCGCGCCGGGGCCTGACGTCGTCCCCGGGGCGGGCACCCACCGGCGCTGAGCCGGGGTCAGCGCCGCCGGCGCCGACGGTGAGCGGTGCGGCTGACCAGCCGGCTGCGCGCACGCTGGGGCAGGTCGACGGCGACCGGCGCCTCCCAGCCGCGCCACACCGACAGCACCCGCAGCGCGGCAACGAGGGTGATCACCACGGCGGCCACGGGGAGCGGCGGCACCTCCAGCGGACCGGCCAGGATGCTGAGCACCGTCGCACCGATCAGGGCGGCGACGGCGTTGTACGGGCCCGGCTGCACGATGTCGGCGCGCTGGGCGAGCAGCACGTCGCGGATCACCGCACCGCCCACCGCCGTGACCGTCCCGATGAACACGACCGAGGCGCTGGGCAGCCCGGCCAGCTGGGCCTTCTGCGCCCCGATGACGGTGAAGAAGCCCAGCGTGATCGCGTCGAGCACGACCAGCAGCCCGGTGAGCCGGGACAGCCAGCCGGAGAACCAGAACGTGACCATCGCGGTGATCGCAACGGTGGGCAGGTAGGCGGGGTTGGTCATCGCGACCGGCGGGCCGTCGGCGAGGAGGACGTCGCGGATCAGGCCCCCGCCGAGCCCACCGCTGACCGCCAGCAGCAGGACGCCGGAGACGGCGAACCCCTCGCGTGCGGCGAGCAGCCCACCGGTCAGCGCGCCGATGACGATCGCGGTCAGGTCGACCGCGCCCGGCACCCGCAACGCCTCAGCCGTCGCGGCCACCAGTTCCACGGTCGTCATCATCCCGCCGATGACATCCGGTCCGAGGCGGACCCCCGTGCTCCGGGAGGTCCTCCGTGCCTGACCGCACGGGGACGCTGGCGGACGTGCCCAGGGCGGGCTAGCTTCCGGGCGACCCCACGCCCGCCCGGTCACCGCGGTGCCCGGCCTCCCCGCAGGAGAACGCCATGGCCATCCGCCGGCCGGACACCCAGGACGTCAGCGCGCTCGCCGCGAGCTACGGCATGCACCCCGGCGAGGACGCCGTGGCGACCTACACGGCCCTCATCGACGGCTCGCTCGTCTCCTACGACGCGGTCGAGGAGCTCTACACGACCATCGCGCCGCAGGCACCGGAGGGCAGGTCCGGGCAGCGTCCGGACGACGCCGCGAACCCGCTGGGCGCCTGGTACGTCCGGACCGAGATCACCGGCGCCCCGGACGGGCCGCTGGCCGGGCGGACGGTGGCCGTCAAGGACAACACCGCGGTCGCCGGCGTCCCGATGATGAACGGCTCGCGCACCCTGGAGGGCTTCGTGCCCGCCCGGGACGCCACCGTGGTGAGTCGGCTGCTCGCGGCCGGCGCGACCATCACCGGCAAGTCGGTCTGCGAGGACCTCTGCTTCTCCGGGGGCAGCCACACCTCGGTGACCGGGCCGGTGCGCAACCCCTGGGACCGCAGCCGGACGACCGGCGGCAGCTCGAGCGGCAGCGGTGCGCTGGTCGCCGCGGGCGAGGTGGACCTCGGCCTCGGCGGCGACCAGGGCGGGTCGATCCGGATGCCGGCGGCGTTCTGCGGCGTGGTCGGGCACAAGCCGACGTACGGGCTGGTGCCCTACACCGGCGCCTTCCCGATCGAGGTGACGATCGACCACCTCGGCCCGATCACCCGCACCGTCGCCGACGCCGCGGTGGCGCTCGACGTCCTCGCCGGCCGGGACGGCCTCGACCCGCGGCAGCCGGCTGACCTCGTGCCCGAGCAGTACGCGGCCGCGCTCGGCGGGGACGTCGCCGGACTGCGGGTGGGCGTGGTGGCGCAGGGTTTCGGCTGGGAGGGGCTCTCCGAGCCCGGCGTCGACGAGACGGTGCGCGCCGCGGCGGCTCGGCTGGGGGAGCTGGGCATCGAGGTGGTCGAGGTCGACCTGCCGTGGCACCGGCACGCGCTGCACGTGTGGAACGTGATCGCCACCGACGGCGCAGCGCGGCAGATGGTGGAGGGCAACGGCTACGGGCACAACTGGGACGGGCTCTACGACCCCGAGCTCATCGCGCACTACGGGCGGCAGAGCCGGGAGGTGGCCGACCAGTGGTCCCCGACGGTGACGCTGGTGGCGCTGGCCGGGCGGTGGTCGGCACAGCAGGAGCAGACCCGGCACTACGCGATGGCCCGCAACCTCGTCGTCGAGGTGCGGGCGCAGTACGACCGGGCGCTGGCCGACGTCGACCTGCTGGTGATGCCGACCGTGCCGATGGTCGCCCCGCCGCTCCCTGCCGCCGACGACCCGCTCGAGGTCCAGGTGGCGAGGGCGCTGGAGATGATCGTCAACACCGCACCGTTCGACGTCAGCGGGCACCCGGCGACCAGCGTCCCGGTCGGGCTGTCCCAGGGTCTGCCGGTCGGGATGATGCTGGTCGGCCGGCAGTTCGAGGACACCACCTGCCTGAAGGTCGCGCACGCCTTCGAGCAGCTGGTCGGCGGTTTCCCGGCGCCGCCCAGCGCCTGAGCACCAGGTTTCGGCGCCGAAACCTGGTCAGGTTTCGGCGCCGAAACCTGGTCCTGTCATTGGGCGGGGGCCATCTCCAGGTCGGTCGCCGTGGCGTCCTCCTGCGGCTCCACGCCGGCCGCGCGTAGGGCGGCGTCGTGCGCGGCCATCGCCTGCTGGCGGCCCGGCTCCTCGGCCAGGACGGCGCAGTTGAGCCAGGCCTCGGGGACGGCGAAGGCGTCGACCAGCGTCCGCATGTGCGGGCGCAGCTCGCCGAGCAGGTCGTTCACCGCGCCGGTGAGCGCCTTGGCCCGGGTCGGGGTGAGCCGGCCGTGCTCGAGGAACCAGCCCTTGTCCGCCTCGATGGTGCTCAGCGCGTACAGGTCGCAGACCCGGGCGAGCAGCGCCCGGGCGGCGGGGTCGGGCGTGCGCTCGATGCCGGCGACGAAGGCCTCCAGCACGATCCGGTCGATGTGCGCCTGCGCGGCCGCGAGCACGTGGTCCTGCACGTCGTTGAAGACGTCGAACGGGCGCGTCCCCGGGGTCGCCGCGCCCTTGCGCAGCCGCTTGATGGCGCCGTCCAGGAGGTGCTTCTCGCGGTCCTCGAGCGCCCGGAGCTGCCAGCCGCGGTCGGTCAGGGCGACGTCGTCGTCCCGGCCGGGGACGGAGTCGACCAGCCGCTGGATGAGCGCCCGGGCGGCCGTGCGCTCCAGCACCGTCTCGCGGACCTGCTCGGCGACGAACTGCGCGCGGCCCCAGCCGTCGAGCGAGCCGAAGGCGTCCCGGTAGCCGGTGAGCAGCCCCTTGGCGACCAGCTGCAGCAGGACGGTGTTGTCGCCCTCGAAGGTGGTGAAGACGTCGGTGTCGGCCTTGAGCGCCGGCAGCCGGTTCTCCGCCAGGTAGCCGGCCCCACCGCAGGCCTCCCGGGCCAGCTGGATCGTCCGGGTGGCGTGCCAGGTGTTGGCGACCTTCAGCCCGGCGGCCCGCGACTCGAGCTCGCGCTGGGCAGCCTCGTCGACGTCCGCGGCGCTGAGCACGTCGTGCATCCGGGAGGTGAGCTCCTCCTGGGCGAAGTGCAGCGCGTACGTCGTCGCCAGCGCGGGCAGCAGCTTGCGCTGGTGCACCCGGTAGTCGTTGATGACGACCTCCCGGTCCTCGCCGGGGGCGGCGAACTGGCGGCGGATGTCGCCGTAGCGGACCGCGATCTCCAGCGCCACCTTCGTCGCCGACCCGGCGGAGCCACCGACGCTGACCCGCCCGCGGACCAGCGTGCCGAGCATGGTGAAGAAACGGCGGGTCTCGTTCTCGATGGACGACGTGTACGTGCCGTCCGCGGCGACCTGGCCGTAGCGGTCCAGCAGCATGTCCCGCGGCACTGTCACGTGGTCGAAGCTCAGCCGGCCGTTGTCCACGCCCAGCAGCCCGGCCTTGGGGCCGTCGTCGCCGATGGTGACGCCGGGCATCGGGTCGCCCTGCTCGTCGCGGATCGGCACCAGGAACGCGTGCACGCCCTTGCCCTCAGGTGCGTGGCCCTCCCGACCGGTGACCAGCTGCGCGAACACGACCGCCATCCGGCCGTCCTTCGCGGCGTTGCCGATGTAGTCCTTGCGCGCGGCCTCGTGGGGGGTGTGCAGGTCGAAGGTCTGCGTGGCCGGGTCGTAGCTGCACGTCGTCCGCAGTTGCTGGACGTCGGAACCGTGACCGGTCTCGGTCATGGCGAAGCAGCCCGGCAGCGCGAAGCTCATGATGTCCGGCAGGTAGGCGTCGTGCTGGCGCTTGGTCCCGAGCGCCTGGACGGCCCCGCCGAACAGCCCCCACTGCACGCCGGCCTTGACCATCAGGGACAGGTCGGCGAAGGCGAGCATCTCCACCGACACGACCGAGCCGCCGGCGTCGTCCGCGCCGCCGTACTCGCGGGGGAAGCCCAGGGAGACCCGGCCGGTGCCGGCCAGCTCCTCCGCCAGGGCAGTCACCCGCTCCCGCGCCTCGGCCACCGACTCGCCGTAGACGGGCGCGTACCGGGCGCTGCCCAGTTGCTCCCGCGCCGCGCGGCGGACGTGCGCCCAGCGGCCGTCGAGGACGTCGGTGATCCGCGCCGGGTCGACCGGGGTGAGAGGGGCGGGGGTGCTGGTCACGAGTTCTCCTCCAGGGTGCGCGGAGCGGGGTTGACGACGCCGGACAGGCCGACCCAGGCCAGGTCGGTCAGCTGTGCGGCGAGTTGCGGGCGGGGCACGGGGCGGTCGGCGCGCAGCCACCAGTCGGCGGCGGCGCGGACCAGGCCGATGACGCCGTGGCCCCAGGCGGCGGACGGCGCGGTGTCCTGGCCGGCCCGGGCCAGGGACTCGGCCACCAGGCGGCCCACCTCGTCGCCGACCAGGGTGGACAGGGTCCGGATCGGGTCGCTGCCGTCGTCGGCGGCCGGCGAGTGGGTGACGACGAACCGGTAGACCTCGGGATCGGCCTCGAGGAACGCGAGGTAGGTGTCGACGGCGGCCGCGACCATCTGCCGCGGGTCGGAGCTGCTGCCGATCGCCTCCCGCAGCTTGCGGGTCAGCTGGGTGGCGACCCGTTCGCAGACCGCCACGTGCAGTTCGCTGCGGTCGGCGAAGTGCCGGTAGACGACGGTCTTGCTGGTACCGGCCTCGGCGGCGATCTCCTCCATGCCGACCGCCGCGCCCACCCGGCCGACGGCGGTCAGGGTGGCGTCGACGAGCTGTTCCCGGCGGGCGCGGCGGTGCTCGTCCCACCGGGAATCGCGCCGGTCGCGCCGGGCGGGTTCGGTCTTCACGGTACGGACGGTACGCGGTACCTCTGGTACCACACAGTGCGTCTCACTCCTCCGTACCAGGGCACGCCTGGGGTGGCCCTAAATCGCCGCGGCGCCGGCTTGCCGGTGGCCGCTGCGTCGTCCGAACGGCCACCCGTCCCATCCCGGGCGCCACATCCGTCCCCGACACCTCGGCTGCTCTGTGCAGCGCTGGGGAGGGCGTCACCGCTGACCTACGGTCCGGAACGGCACGCAGTCGTTGCGGGCCGCACGCGAACCGGGGGAGTGCATGGCGGACCCGGACCAGGGCCTCGAGTCGGGCCGGACCCAGCGGTGGGACCGGGTTCCCTCACTCGGCGGACCACCGGTCCCGCAGGGCGACCCGCTCTGGCGGGTCCTGGTCCGCGGCGCCGGCGAGCTGCTGGTCACCGCCGGGCTGGTCCTGCTGCTGTTCGTCGTCTACGAGGTCTACGTCACCGACCTGCTCAACGACCGCACCCAGGGCGACCTGACCGAGCAGATCCACGACCAGTGGGACCAGGCCGCGGCCGCACCGGAGAACCTGGTGGCCCCGGCGGTGGGCCAGCCGCTCGCCGTCCTGCACATCCCCCGGCTCGGGGAGGACTACTCGCGGGTCGTCCTCGAGGGCGTCAGCGAGGAGCAGCTGGCGGAGGGACCGGGGCACTACACCGGCACCGCACTGCCCGGGCAGCAGGGGAACCTCGCCATCGCCGGACACCGCGTGGGCAAGGGCTCGCCGTTCCTGGACGCCGACGAGCTGCTGCCCGGCGACCCGATCGTCGTGGAGACGGCGCAGAACTGGTACGTGTACCGGGTCCTCGGTGACCCCGCGACCGGCGACTACACGACCGACGCGAGCGGGATCCCCGGGCAGCAGATCGTCACGCCCTCCCACGTCTCGGTGATCGCCCCGACCCCGGACGCCGCAGACGCCGCGCCCAGCGGGGCGTACCTGACGCTGACCACCTGCCACCCCAGGTACTCGGCGCGGCAGCGGCTGATCGTGCACGCCGTGCTGGACGGCAGCCCGGTCAGCAAGGCCGACTCCCCCGCCGGCCCGCCGGCCCTGACCGAAGGCTGAGGACCACCGTGTACGGCTTCATCTGGCGGCACCTGCCCGGGCCCACCGCGGCTAAGGCGGTGATCGCGCTGGTCCTGGTCCTGGCGGTCGTCGCGCTGCTGCTGTTCGTCGTCTTCCCGTGGGTCGAGCCCCGGCTGCCGTTCAACGACGTCACCGTCGACCGCTGAGCGCGCATTGCTCACGGTTCACCCGCACTGCACGTGCTGCAGAACGTGCAGTGCAGGCGAAGGGCGTGCGATCAGCCGAGGGTGAGGTCAGCGGCCGCTGCGGCTGGGACGTCGTCCCTGACGGGAGCCGGACCGTGAACCCGGCCGGGGACGACGGGAGTCGCGGCCGCCGCCGTCGCGCCCGCCGCGGCCCGCGGGACCGCGGGTGCTGCACGGCCGGCAGGTGCTGAACCACGGGGCGATCGCGGTGCCGCACTCGCTGCACTTCCCCGAGCGACCCAGCGAGATCGCGCCGGGCAGCATCTCGGTGATCGTCTCGGAGCACTCCTCCTCGACCCACGCCGCGTCGTCGCTGCTCAACCCGCCGACCCCGGGGAACTGGCGGAGCAGGGTCTGCGCGTCGCGCGCCGCGGCCGCGGTCTGCTCGAACTCCTCGACGCTGCCGCCGACCGGGAGGTCGGGGAGGATCAGCTCCGGCGGTACCGGCAGCCCGACGGCGTGCTGCAGCGCTGCCCTGGCCAGCACCAGCCAGCGGGTGCGCCGCGGCGGGTTGTAGTCGATCGCCAGGTTGACCAGCCGCCAGACGGTGTCCAGGTCACCGGCCGCACCGAGCGGGCCGCGCAGGAGCGGCAGCAGGGCGTGCACGCGCAGCACCAGGCCGGTCACGTCGTCGGCGGTCATCGCCTGGTCGCGGGTGGCGGCCCGGGCCCACGCCATCCACCGGGTCAGCGCCTCGGGCAGGTCCACGGCCTCGTGGGCGCCGAGGTCCTCGAGCTCCGGCCGCAGCCGCGGCGCGCGCTTGGGCAGGTCGCTCATCTCGTCGCCGCGGGCCACGGCGGCTCCGGCGCCGACCAGCGCGGCGACCGGCTTGAGGCCGCTCACGCCGATCAGGATGCCGACCTGGCCGTGCCCGGTCAGCCCGTACCGGCCGGCGCGCCCGGCGATCTGGGCGGCCTCCCAGGTGCGCAGCGGCCGCAGCTCCTGCCCGTCGAACTTCGTCGTCTCGGCGAAGAGGACCGTGGTGGCCGGCACGTTGATGCCGTGGCCGATCACGTCGGTGGTGACGAGCACGTCGAGCTCGCCGGTGGTGAACCGCTCGATGACCTCGCGACGGGTGGCCGGGGGGAGCGCGCCGTAGAGGACGCCGACCTTCCCGGGCCGGTGCTGGTCGAGCTCGGCCGCGACCGCGTAGACGGTCTTGCGGGAGAAGGCGACGACGAGCGTCTGCGGGCGGACGCCGGTGGTGCGCACCGGCGCCTTGAGGACGTCGAGCCGGGACAGCCGCTTGTGGTTGACGACCTCGACGTGCTCCGCGTCGGCGACCAGCGGCTTGAGCACGAGGTAGGCCTCGGCGGCGGAGATCAGGTGCATCTCGCGGTACTCACCGGTCAGCAGCAGGCGGGCCCAGTGGTGGCCGCGGTCCGCGTCGGTGACCCAGTGCGCCTCGTCGAGCACCAGCATCTCGCCGCGGTCCGGGGCCTTCTCGACGGTGCAGCAGACGATCGGCGCGAAGGGGTTGATCTCCTCCTCACCGGTGGACAGGCCGACGGTGCCCTCGGGCAGCTGGGCTGACAGCTTGGCGTAGGCCTCGTGAGCGAGCTGGCGCAGCGGCGCCGCGTAGACGCCGGAGCCGGTCGCGGCCAGCGCCTGCAGCGACTCGTAGGTCTTGCCGGAGTTGGTGGGGCCGAGGTGGAAGACGACGTTCTCGGGTCGGGTCCCGCGCGTCGGGAGCTCGGGGGCGGCGCCGTCGACCCAGATCTGCTGGGCGCGCTTCTCGTCGCGGGCGGCGGTCCGGTCGGCTTCGCGGGTGGCGGCCTCGCGAGTGGCGCTGCGCTCGCGGCGCCGGGAGGGGGTCTGCTGCGGGACGGTCACAGAGCGGGAGTGTCCTTCGGTGAGGGGAGGCGGTGGGAGGTCGACGCGCGCGTGCGCGGACCTGCACGGAAGTGGAACACCGCCGTCCCGCACATCATGCCCGACCTGGTCCATCGGCCGTCTCTCAGCAGGTTCCAGGCCGGGGTCGGGAGATGGGCCCGCGCCGGGGCGATAGCCTCGTCATCGTCAGGAGGGCTCGCCTAGTGGCCGATGGCGGCGGTCTTGAAAACCGCTATGGGGTCAAACCCATCGTGGGTTCGAATCCCACGCCCTCCGCTCCGATCAGCGGTCTGGTCTTCGTTCGACCGGGCGTTGGGCTCCCCGAGGGGGCTCAGCGCCCCCGTCGTGCCAGCCGCGTGTCCGTACGGTTCTTGAGTACCTGCGGTTGGCACATACCAGGTCCGAGTCCGACAAGGCCTCGGGCCCCTCGTGGCGGTGAGGCGGCATCTGCGGACGTCCTGATTCCTCGATTTTCGGTCATCCTCATGCTTGAGCTCTTCGACCGGTCGCGCTCGCCATCGCGTCTGGGATATGAGTGCAACGGCCGCGGGTCGTCGTGGACCGCTGCACGTCGTCTCGCTGGTTGGTAGCTCGACACTTCGATGCGCCCCGCCGACTGCCATCAGTCGCCCCCAGGATGGTCATTTCATCAGCTGGCGTTCAGTCCGCAGGGGTCCGCAGGCCTTGATCAGCGCCACTTGGCCTTGCCCGAGCGCGGCACCTTGATCGTGGACACCCCGCAGCGGAGGGCGCCGCAGGTCCTGGGACTGCCCTACTGCTTGGCTGCGGGTTCGTCGCTTGGCGGGGCGTGGGCAAGTCTGCCTCTCAGGGCATGCGTCCTGAATGCGCCGCCCGCTACGGGACAGACTGCCGGGACGCTCGCTTGGTCCCGCCTTCGTCCAAGAGGGCTTTGGGGACAACGCGCCAGTCCCGAACGCGCCTGGCTCAAACAGAGAAAGCAGCCTTGCTGTCTTCTACGGCACCGGACGCGCCAGTCGGGCGATCCCGGGACGCGAAGTCTTCACTGCCGTATCCGTTCATGACCACGAGACCCCGGCCGAGCCGGTGACGTACCGGTGACGGAGGGGTCGTAGCGTTGACCGCTGATGATGTCCGCGCTGGCGGCAGGGTCGAGCCCAGTAGGGTCAGGGGGAGTCATGGCTGATCCCGAACTCGAGTATCTGGTCACCCTGGACGAAGAATCGTTGCTCATGGAAATAGCCATGGCGGATGATCCGCACCTTGCACTCCACGCGCCAGACGATTTGATCGATTATGGCCGCGCCGCGGTCGCGCGTGTACTGCCACAGGCTCGAGCCCTGATCTGCCCACATCATTCATCGATCAAGGGACTCCTTTCTTCACCCGAGTTCGAGGTGATCACCACCGTCGCCGCTTATCTCGTGGCTGGCCTCGCGGGTGCGCTCGTGAAGCCACTAGCCACCTATCTCGTCAAGCGTGGCATCGAGCCCCTGTGTGCAAACTGGAAATCAAATGCTTCCGGCTAGCTCTGCGGTTGGCGGCCAGGCGCAGTTTGACGAGGCGGTCGGTGCCGTGCACCTGCCGTTCCCTGTCGCGCACATGGACTTCCTTCGACCCACTCTAGATACATGGCAAGATCATCTCAAGGCCTTTCATGAATGGGTGCACTTTTACCAGTTCGCCAGCACCAGCTATGGAATAATGTATCGCGCAGCGACAATGGCCCAGGTCCTTGCAGTCGCCCGGCTTCTGCGATTTTACGAGCCCGCAGGAGGTAGGTGTCGGCTTCCACTCACAAGTAACAACATCCCCTCGTTGATCACACTGGGCCAAGGCCCTGAGTCAGTCCAGGCTCAATGGCAAACGGAACTTCGCCTCGTGCAATTGCTTGAGGAATATCGCACAACAATCTATGGGTACAGGGTCGCCAAGCCTCAGGCTGCCGCCGCAACAGAACCAGAACGGCGATTGTTCCTGATGGTGCTGCAGGAGGAAGTGGGGTTGCCGCCACTACTGTTCGTCTGGCCTCACGAGTGGCTGCCGGACGAAGCCGCGGCCATCAATCTCATTGACACCAAGGTCATGCTCGAGTCGCATGCACATGCGTTGGCTGGCCTCTGGATGATTCAAGCCGTCGAACGCTTTCATCTCCCCGATGAGCTCAGAGAGAAGGCGCTTGCATACACCGATCGCCTTGCTAAAGGCCCGTATGGACGTTTCCTTGGGGTTAAAGCCGAGCCCGAGTACTTGCTCCATACAATATGCACATTGTGCGACCTCGCCCTGAACCCCCCCGGCTTCACCAAGTGGCCGCCGCAAACCACGACAGTGATGTTTGATACAACGTGGGCTCCGGTGTCACGCCTCCTTCATCTACTAGCTCTTCACAGCGAGGGCCGGTTGCCCCATCTCAGCATGTCCCGTGCGGGCTGGCAGCTGCAGTTCCTTCAAGAACTGCATGGAACCCTGGACTCCGGGTGGGACCAGTACTTTCCGCCGTATGACCGAGTTCCATGGAATGGGGCGCAGGGTTTGGTCTCGGACATCGTTGGCAAGGTCCTCGGATCCATTGATAAATCTTTTCTTCCACCGGTCGCGGCATTGTATCTGGAGGACTGGTTTCAGTCGTACGCCGCGGTCGATCTCATGCGTTCCTCCATTCCCGAACCTCTGCTGCTTGCCGGTAACTCCATAGAGGACCTTGAGCGATTGGTTGCGACAGCAGGTGCTCCGACTGTTCTGGTGCGCCAAGGCCAATCGGATCACGTTTTCCCCCGCTGGTGTACCGGTTTAGCGCATGCGGGATACCTGAAAGCGCAGGATCCTACATGGAATGACACAGTCGTCGGTGCCGGCCTCGGCTGGATGATGGCTCTTCGATGCCTTCTCAATGAGACGAAACGAGAGCTCGTGCCCACGTTGCATGCCCCCCTCCATGCTGGCGTCGACCTCACGCTCGCCGACGTCCTGGGGTGGTATGGCCGCCGGCTAGATGACTTCGACTGAAGAGAAAAGGGTCCCGACACCTGCAAGTGCTGGCCACGTAGAAGCTCGACAGCTATCCGTCGACTGAGGGGTCTGCGGTCTGAGTCCTGTGCTCAGGTTCGGTCGCCTTTCGGACCTGCCAGACCCGCGGCGATGCCGTCACCCAAGCGCTGCGGCTCCTGGTCCGCCTCCGCGAACGATCAGGAAACGTTCAAGCCCTTCCGATCTGCAGCCGCTCCTCCAGCGACAGATACCGCGCCGACACCGCCCGCGGTGCCGCCGGCGGTCGACCGCCCCGAGGCACGTCGCCACCGATATCCCGGCCGCCGACACACGCCGACAGCCTCAAGCCTGCGAGAAGGCAGAACCCGACGTCACCAGCTCCCAGAACCGTTGCTGCCTCTCATCCCGAACCCGCCGCCACTTGGAAACCACCACAACACCTCGCGCTCACAGGGTATTGCGACGAGCGCCTGAATGCGCCGCCGCCCTCAGGGACACCCGACTTGGTAACCGTGCCAGCACCACATCGGCGGCCATCGCTGTCGACTGCCAGCTGCTTCGGCCGTGCCCGCTACGTGCCCGTACGACGGGCGCAAAGAGGGCAATCGGACCCATCAGCGGTGAGCCAACTGGGTTGCTGAGCAGCGGATACGCAAGAATGGGCAGCTCTGAGAACGTGGCCGAGAGAACTTGGGAACCGCTAAGAGGTAACTCCTCTTCGTGGGTTCGAATCCCACGCCCTCCGCTGGGCTGTGCTCTCGCGCGTGGGCTGGACAGTGCTGACGTCGCTCAGACGTTCGCGCGGCGAAGCCGCAGCCGTGGCAGCGGTCCGAAGCCCCATTTCCCCGCGCGGCTCCGCCGTCGATCACGGAGAGCGACGCCCGCCCGAGGTGTGCTGTGCGGTCTGGCCTGGGACGTGCAGCGTCGCGAGGTGCGTACTTCCGCCAGGTGAAGTCAGTCCTCGCCCGCGGCAGGGGGATGGCCCCCGGTCCGGTTGCCCGCTTGGTCCGCCCCTCGTTCCGCGGAGTCGGTTCCGACGTGACGTGATCGCCGCGGCCCGCAAGGGTGAGGCGTCGGACTCCCAGGTGCCCCGTGACTTGCGCCGGCGCAGCAAGCTGGCGGTCGGCGGCACCGTGTTGCCGGCCGGCCACCGTGGCATCCACGCCGAAGTGATCAACTGAGCGCCGGTCTTCCACGATCTCGCCCTTGGATCACGGTCATCGTGGGCGGCCCGGGTCGGACCGCCCACGATGACCTCGTCGATCAGGAACCCTGCAGCAGTTCGGTCGGATTGCGGAGCACCCAGATCTCCGGCGCGGAGCCCGAGTTCGCCGCCAGCAGCAGCGAGTCCCCGTCCGCCGCGACGTCGACACCGGCAAGCGGACGGTTCGCCGGCACTGGAATGGCGCGCCAGTCCTCGCCGTCCTGCGACATCCACACGACGGCACCACGCTGTCCGTCGGACCCGAGCGTGCCGGCCGCGGCGAAACCGCCGTCGACCACGCGGATCGGGCCGAAGCTGTCGCCACGTTCACCGAGCTCCGTCGCTTCGAAGGTGACGCCGTCCGTCGTCCGCCACACCGTCTCGCGGCCCCCGCGGAGTCCCTGCAGCAGCGTCGTGCCGTCCGTGGTCGTGCAGGAACTGAGTGACCCGAACGTGCCGCCGAGCGCTGCCGTGTCGATCTGCTGCCACTGATCGCCGGTCCGCCGCCAAGCGAGCGGACGCTCCTGCGCCTGCTCAACGGCCTCCCCGACGACCAGCAGGTCCCCCTCGGGCAGCGCGCAGGCCCCGCTCGCCGTGAACTCGCCACCGGGCATGGTGGAGGCGAACGGGCCGACCTCGCGCGCCCACGTGACCCCGTCGGCCGACGTCCAGACAGCTGCCTCGTTGAGCGCGCCGGCGTAGAACGACTCTCGGCTGATGCCCACGGCCACCCACATCCCGCCGCTGTACGTGACACTGGTCAGCCTCTCCGACCGGGGTGTGTCGAAGCCAGCCACCGGTGTCCACCCGCCTCCCGCTGGACGAAACCAACCGGTCAGGTTCTGCCTCGAGGTGCCATCGTCCTCGGTCAGGACCTGGGTGCCGAGCAGTGCCGATGCGCCTTGCGGGTCGCCAGCCAGTTCCATCCCCGCGAGACGGTCGCTCCCGGCCGGGTCCCAGGGCCGATCGGTCACGACGCCACCGCTCACCGTGTAGGCGGCGATGTCCCAGTTCGGCATCCAGTCGCCTGTCGCGGTCGTGGAGACCGTCCATCGCGAGCCCACCACCACCGGCGAGCTGTCGCTCTGGAACTGCCCGAGGCTGCGTCCGGCATCGTTGGTCCCGAGCATGACCGGGTCGTTGGCCCAGTGGCCGCGTGCGTCCATGACTCCTACGCGGCCGACGTTCCGCGCGGACTGCGCGATCACCGCAGAGCCGTCATCTGACATGCCAGCGACGGCATTGGCGCCCGGAAGCTCCCAGTCGGTCGCCGATCCCAGCACCGACCACGTGCCGGTGACGTCGCGCTGCAGCGCGGCGAAGCGCAGCTCATTGTCGACCTGGATGGTCGCAACCAGCCGGTCGCCGCCCACCGTCGGCGCAGCGAGCCACGCACTGGCACCCTCGTGCCGTGCGAAGCCGTCCCGGTCTTCGTCCAGCGCGGGCAGTTGCTCGGCGGTCCACTCGATGCCGTCGGCCGACGACCAGGCCGCCGCGGTGGCGAGGCTGTCGGCACCCCAGAGATGGCCGGTCACCACGAACCGTTCCCCCTGCACGGCGACGCCAGACGGGACCGACGGTCCCGAACCGGGCCCCACCGCCACGCTCCACGTGCTGCCGCCGTCGGTCGAGCGGTACACGACGCTCTCGTCGGTCCGACCCGGTGCCGCCGCCTGGGCGACGGCGATCACCGTGTCCCCGTGAACCGCCACGCCGTTGAACCCGCGGAACTCACGGGCCTCCGGCGCACCGGGCAGGACCATCAGATCGCTGTCCTCACCAGCCCGCACGGCCACTGGCCGGTCATCGCGGTCCTGACCGACGATGAGCACCCCGTCGCCGAGCGGAACGGCAGCCCCGGGTTCCACGGCCGCGTCGATGGCCTCGTCCGGGAGCTCGACCACGTCCCAGGCGGAGCGGTCGCTGGACTCGACGAGGAAGGGCACGATCGACTCACCGGCCCGCCACGTCGTGCCGGCCACCCAGGTCATCGCACCATCCGTGGTCGCGACGGCGGCTTCGCCGTAGGCATCGGCGGGCAGGGGCAGGTCCTTCCACCGCCACTCGTCGCCGAGGTCGGTCCAGACGCGGGCGCGGTCGGGCTCTCCCGGGTCAGCGCCCGAGACCGCCAACAACGGCGGCAGATCTCCGTGCGCGCCGAGAACAGCCCGGACGTCGATCCTCGGTCCGTTCATCTCCGCAGTCACGGGCAGAGCGCTCTGCGACCATTCCGCCCGCTCGTCGAGCGTCGATGACGCCTCACTCGGACCACAGGCGGTAAGGGTCAGGGTCAGCAGGCCCGCGCCCGCGACGAACGCCCGGTGGCGGGCGGACCAGAACATCAAGAGTGAACTCCTCGTTCGAAGCGGCCGTTGCCGTTTCGCCCAGCGTGCATCGGACACTCCGCAGGCAAGGCACAGTGATCGGCGGTCTCACTCGAACGAGGCCGGCCTGACCTTCCATCGGTCGACCACGGCGCGCGTCCATCCACGCGCCCGCAGACAAGACGAACCGAGGTGTCCCCACCGAGACCCGACGGGGCTCCGACCAGCCAGCCCGGCGGCAGAATCGCACGCGCCTCGCGCGCGGTGGACGGATCTGGCATGCCGGCGACCGATGACTCCTGCCCGTCGTCGCAGTCGATCCTGTGTGCGCGAGGACGCAGCGGATTTCGAGGGACCGGACCCAGGGCACGTCGGTGATGACAGGCGGCCCGCCGGTCACGGCGGAGGGGTGCCGGCATGGCAGTGATCGAGGACGTCCGGCCGTTGGGCGCCGAACTGGAGCGCTCGTACGAGGTGTACGTGGGCGGCCGGGTGAAGTTCCGCGTCGGGCAGCTCGTCTACGTGGCGTTCTCCTCGGACGAGAGCGTGATGGGCTTCGCGTTCCCCAGGGAGGAGCGGGAGGCGTTGGTCCGCAGCGACCCGCGCACGTTCCACCTGCCGACGGCGTCGGACATGCGCTTCAACTGGGTCCACGCCGACCTCGCTGCACTGGACCCGACCGAGGCCCGGGAACTGGTCGTCGACGCGTGGCGCATGGTCGTCCCGAAGAAGCTGTCGCGTGCCTACGACCTCCTGCACCCGACAGGGCGGGGCGGAGACCTGGCCCGTCCCGGGCGTGGTCAACCTGGAGGTTGACCACGGGGTGTGGTCGGTCTAGCCTCGTGGTCAACCGAAGAGTTGAGTACAAACCTCGCGAAGGGACCTCCGATGACATCCGCCCCGCAGGGTCCGGCCCAGCAGCACGCCCACGACGCGGCCCGGTTCACCGAGCTGGTCCGGTCCGCCTCGCCCGGCGACTGGGCCCGTCCCAGCCCGGTCGCCGGGTGGACGGCTCTCGACGTCGTCCAGCACCTGGTCGACTGGCCGCGCGGCTTCCTCACCGGCGCCGGGATCGAGCTCCCGGCCCTGGACGTCGAGGCCGACCCCGCCGCCGCCTGGGAGCAGCACGTCGCCGACATCCAGGCCGTCCTCGACGATCCCGCCGGGCGGGTGCTCAGCAACCCGCACACCGGCGACCGGCCCGTGGACGAGGCGATCGACCAGTTCTACACCGGTGACGTCTGGATGCACTCCTGGGACCTCGCCAAGGCGCTCGGTCGCGAGCCCGACCTGGGCCAGGAGCGCTGCAGCGCCGCGCTGGCGGCGATGGAGCCCATCGATCAGCTGCTGCGCGACAGTGGCCAGTACGGTCCCGCCGTGCCCGTCGCCGACGACGCCGCCCCGCAGGACAGGCTGATGGCCTTCATCGGCCGCGACCCCTCCTGGCAACCCGGCGCCGGGTCGTCACGGACGAGCGTCGGGACCGGGGGAGTCCTCGACTGAGGTCGGCCGGGCCGCGGGCTGGGTCGGCAGGTCGCGCACCGAGCGCGGCTCACGGCCGAGCAGCTCGCCGAGCAGCGGGTCGACGCCGGCGAAGAACCCCTGCTCGGCGGCCTGGTACATGCCGAGCAGGAAGCGGGCGACGAACTCCGGCTGCCCGGCGGCGACCTGGCCGGCGACCCACTCGTCCTCGTCCACGACCACCCGCTCGATCGTCCGCCCGGTCAGCTCGGACGCGACGGCGGCGATGTCCGCGAACGTCGGCGCCGCGCTCGCGGTGAGCGTCCTCGGGCCCTCGTACCCGCCGTTCGAGGCGACGACGACCGCGGCAGCCTCGGCGGCGTCCTCGCGCGCCGTCCAGGACACCGGCCCGTCGGCCGGCACGGCGATCACCCCGGTCTCCCGCCACGGACCCGTCAGCCAGGTCAGGCTGTGCGCGTAGAAGCCGTTCCGCAGCGACGTCCACGGGACGCCGGACCCGGCGAGCAGCTCCTCGGTCGCGGCGTGGTCGCGGCCGGCGGAGAACGGGGTGTCCGGGGCCGCGCCCTGGTGGCTGGTGTAGAAGATGCGCCCGACCCCCGCGGCGACGGCGGCCTCGATCGCTGCACGGTGCAGGCCGACCGCGTCCGCGGCCGGGTCGCTGGAGGAGACCAGGAGCAGCTGGTCCGCGCCGGCGAAGGCGTCGGGCAGCGACGCCGGGTCGGCGTAGTCGCCGCACCGGACCTCCACCCCGCGCTCGGCGAAGCGCTGGGCCCGGGTCACGTCGCGTACCGCGACGGCGATCTCGCTGGCAGGCAGGCGCTGGAGCAGGTGGTCGACGGTCGCGCCGTTCAGCGCGCCGGTCGCTCCGGTGATGACGATCATGGTCAGCTCTCCCGTATCGATGGAAACAACGGCAGGCTAACCATGGAAACATAGTGATAGCAACACTGCGTTATCGTTGGAACCATGATGGACGCGCCCAGCCGTCGGAGCGACACGCGGTCGAGGATCGTCGACGTCGCGGCGCGACTCCTCCAGGAGGGCGGCCCGGCGGCGGTGACCACGCGCGGGGTCGCAGAGGCAGCCGGGGTGCAGGCGCCGGCGATCTACCGCCTCTTCGGGGACAAGGACGGCTTGCTGGACGCCGTCGCCGAGCACGTGATCGCCACCCAGGTGTCCAGCAAGGCCGCGGTCGTGCAGGCGGCGTCGGTGGGGGGCGTCGACCCGCTCGACGACCTGCGCTCCGGCTGGGAGGCGCAGATCGCCTTCGGGGTGGCGAACCCGGGCCTGTTCCGCCTGCTCAGCGACCCCGAGCGGGTGGTGAACTCACCGGCGGCGCAGGCCGGGCGGCGGGTGCTGGAGTCCCGGGTCCACCGGGTGGCCGCGGCCGGGCGGCTCCGGGTCAGCGAGCGACGTGCCGTCGACGTCATCCAGGCCGCCGGCATCGGCACGATCCTCACGCTGCTCTCGACCCCGGTGGAGCAGCGCGACCCGGGCCTCGCCGACACCGTGTTCGAGGCCGTCCTCGCCCAGGTCCTCACCGACGCCCCACAGCCGGAGCAGCTCGGTCCGATGGCCATCGCGGTCGCCTTCCGGGCGATCGCGCCCGGGTTCGACGTGCTGAGCGACGGCGAGCAGCGACTCCTCGCCGAGTGGCTCGACCGCATCGTCGGCGCCCCTCGCTCCGGCCGTCGGTAGCCGCCCCCGCCGCGCGGGTCGGCCTCGCCGATCGCCTCCCGGCGAGACCCTGACCGGCCCAGGAAGGTGGGACGGCCCCGCCGGCCGTTTCTTCGACCGACGGAGCCTGGATCGCACGATCTCCCGGGAACGACCGCGTGACCCGGACCCAGTGTTCTCCGCCGGGTCCTCGACCGGCCAGCCCACGACGCGCGAGGTGACCGGCGAGCGGGGGCAGCCCACGACCGGCGCCGCGTCGCCAGTCGCCTCACCCCGAAGGGTCCCCTGCTGATCGGTCGTGCCCCAGCATGTGGCGGTGCCTGCCGATCCAGAGGGCATGCGCATCCCGCGGACCATGAGGGCACGAGACCCTCGAGCAGCAGCCCGGACGGCGGTCCTGGTGCTGCTGGTCTGCGCCGTCACCCTGATGGTCTTCTCGCTCTTCGGCCCCAACGCCGTCTCCCAGACGGGGATCACGGCGTCCTGGATCAGTGCCGCACTGCTCGTCGCCCTCGCCGCCGCCTTCCAGCTCGCCCTGCCGGAGCGGATCGACCGCCACGGTGGCTACGTGCTGATCGCGCTGATCGGGGTGACTCTTTGCTGCGGGATGAACTGGATCACCAGTGACCCCTCGGCCGGCGCCCAGGCGTTCCTCGCCTTCCCGGTCCTGTGGGCCGGGGTGCACCTGCGCCGGGACGCCGTCGCGCTGGTCACCCTGGTCGCGATCGGCGGTGACGCGGTCGTGCTGTTCCACCTCGAGCCGCTCGGCAACGCCGTCACCGACCTCAGCTTCTTCGGCGCCGTGCTCGCCGTGATGGCCCTCATGCTGGTGCGCTCCGGGGAGACCCAGGACCGGCTGGTCGCGCTGCTCCAGGAGCAGGCCAGCATCGACTCGCTGACCGGGCTGGTCAACCGCCGGGTCCTCGACGAGGCCCTCAGCACCGCCCTGACCACCCGGATCAGCCGGCACGGCACCGCGCTGGTGCTCGTCGACGTCGACTCCTTCAAGTCCATCAACGACCAGCACGGGCACCCCGTCGGCGATGACGCGCTGGCACACATCGCCGGCGTGCTCGGCACCGTGGTGCGGGCCAGCGACGCGGTGGTCAGCCGGATGGGCGGCGACGAGCTCGCCGTCCTGCTGCTCGACTGCCCCGCCGACGTCGCGGTCCGCCGGGCCACCGAGGTGCTGGACGCCGTCCGCGCCGCGCCCCTGGTCCTCCCGGACGGCGGCCTGCTGGGGATCTCGGTCAGCCTCGGTGTGGCCCACGCCCCCTCGCACGCCCTCGGCCTGGAAGAGCTCTACGCGGCCGCCGACCAGGCGCTGTACGCGGCCAAGCGCGCGGGGCGCGGCCGGGTCGAGGTGGCCGGCGTCTGAGAGGACCCCGCTGCAGGGTCAGATGAGCCGGCGCACGGTGGCGGCGAGGGTCCGCGCGGTCAACCGGCCGTCGGCCAGGCCGAGGGCGACCACGTCGTCGAACACCCGCTGCTCGGCCACGGCCGCCCGCACGGCGGCGTCCATGAGCAGCGGCCACCGGCTCAGCTGAGAGGCGGCACCCGAGGACCGCAGGTGCGCGCCCAGCCGCTGGTGCAGCGCCCGCCGCAGCACCTGCCCGGCCTGCGCCCCGGCCGCCGACGCCGCTCCGGCGAGCGCTCCGGACAGCACCGCGTAGAAGATCCCCTCGCCGGTCAGCGGGTTGATCAGCGACTGCGCGTCCCCGGCCAGCAGCACCCGCCCACCCGGCAGCCGGGGCCGGCCGGTCGACAGCGGCAGCCGGTGCGCCCGCAGCCCGGTCGGCTCGACCCCCGGCAGCATCCGGTGCAGCCCGGCCAGCAGCTCCGCCCGGGTCACCCCGCCCGAGACGAGCTCGCCGTACCCCACGTTGGCCCGCCCGTCGCCCAGCGGGAACGACCAGGCGTACGCCGGCCAGCGCTGCTGCGTCGTCGTCACCACCTGCACGCCGTCCATCCCGGGCAGCACGGGGGCGTAACCACGGATCGCGACGGCCAGCCGGTCCGGCCGGTTCGGGAGCACACCCAGTGCCCGCCGGACGACGGACTCCGCGCCGTCCGCGCCGACCAGCACGGGCGCCCGGAACCGGCCGTCGACCTCGACGTGCGTGGGGTGGACGACGACCGACCGGACCGTGTGCCGGTGGAACCGGGCGCCGCCGGCCAGCACCTGCTCGAGCAGCCGTCCGTCCAGGACCGCCCGGGGGACGACGACCGACGGGCGCGCCGTGGCCCGCTCGACCGTCGTCCCGCGCGGGCCCCGCAACCGGAGCCGGGGGACGGCGGGGAAGCCGTCGGTCAGCGCCGCGACGTCGATGCCGAGGACGGCCAGCACGTCCAGCGCCTCAGGGGCGATCCCGTCACCGCAGACCTTGTCCCGCGGGAAGGCGGCGCGGTCGAGCACCAGCACGTCGGCGTCCGGACGGGCCCGGCGGACGGCGGCGGCACACGCGGCTCCCGCCGGACCGCCGCCGACGACGAGGACGTCCGCGTGCTCCATGCTCAGGCGGCCGGCGGGGTCCACTTGCGGGCCGGGTGCTCGTAGCCCTCGACGAAGGCCAGCAGCTCCGCGGCGTCGTGCACCACGCCGAGCGCCTCCAGCCGGTGCGCGGCCAGGTAGCCGTCGTCGACCATCCGGCGCAGCTGGGTCAGCTGCGGTTGCCAGAACCCGTCGACGTCGAGGAACGCCGTCGGCTTTGCGTGCAGACCGAGCATCCCCCAGGTCCAGGCCTCGAACAGCTCCTCGAGGGTGCCCGCGGCGCCGGGGAGCGCGACGAAGGCGTCGGCCAGCTCGGCCATCCGCGCCTTGCGCTCGTGCATCGTCTGCACGACCTCGATGTGCTGCAGCCCGGGGTGCGCCAGCTCGTCGTCCACCAGGTGCTGCGGGATGACCCCGACGACCTCGCCGCCGGCGGCCAGCGCGGCGTCGGCGACGACGCCCATCAGGCCGACGTGCCCGCCGCCGTAGACGACGCCGATGCCGGCGGAGGCCAGGTCGGCGGCGAAGGCCGCGGCGGCCTGCTGGTGGGACGGCGGCCCGGCCTGGGACCCGGTGAAGACGGCGATGCGCACGCCCCGGACGGTAGTGGAGTGCCAGCGCATCGTTTTCCGAGCGCTGGCACTCCACTCAGCCTCACGCGTAGGCGCGGGTGACCCACTCGGCGATGCAGACCGGCTTGTCGCCGCCCTCGCGCTCCACCGTGACGGCGACGGTGTTCTGCAGCCCGCCGGCGACCTCCTCCACGTCCTTGAGCACCACGCGCGCCCGGACCTTCGAGCCGACCGGCACCGGCGCGGGGAACCGCACCTTGTTGAGGCCGTAGTTCACGCCCATCTTCGCGTCGGTGATCGTGTAGGTCTGCGAGACCAGCGGCACGATGAGCGACAGGGTCAGGTAGCCGTGCGCGATCGGGCCGCCGAACGGGCTCTCCTTCTTCGCCCGCTCGACGTCGACGTGGATCCACTGGTGGTCACCGGTGGCGTCGGCGAACAGGTTGACCGCTTCCTGGGTCACCTCGTACCAGTCGCTGACGCCGAGCTCCTGGCCCTTCAGCGAGGGCAGTTCGGCGATCGTGGTGGTGGTGGTCATGCGTCCTCCTCGGTGAGCACGTACGTGTGTCGTAGGTCGGGCTTCCGGATCTTGCCGGTCGCGGTCTTGGGGAGCTCCGCCACGTAGCGGACCTCCTTGGGCACCTTGAACCCGGCGAGCCGTTCTCGCAGCCTGGCGCGCAGGGCGTCGCCGTCCTGGGCGGCGCCGGGGGCGGGGACGACGACGGCCAGGCCGACCTCGCCCCAGTGCGGGTCGGGCACCCCGATGACCGCGACCTCTTGCACCTCGGGCAGCTCGAGCATCACGGACTCGACCTCGGCCGGGTACACGTTCTCCCCGCCGGAGATGATCATGTCCTTGTAGCGGTCGCGGATGTAGAGGAAGCCCTCGTCGTCCATCGAGCCGGCGTCCCCGGTGTGGTACCAGCCGTCCCGCAGCACCTCGGCGGTGCGCTGCGGGTCGTCCCAGTAGCCGGCCATCACGTTCGGCCCGGAGACGACGACCTCGCCGACCTCGTCCACGTCGGCGTCGGTGCCGTCGAACCGCACCACCCGGACGTCGGTGAAGAAGAGCGGCTTGCCCGCGGAGCCGACCTTGCGGACGGCGTCGGCCGAGTCGAGCACCGTGCAGCCCGGCGCCGCCTCGGTCATCCCGTAGGCCTGCTGCATGGTCACCCCCCGTTCGAGCCAGGTCTGCAGGGTCGGCAGCGGCAGCGGAGCGCCGGCGGCGCCGATCGTGCGCAGCTGCGAGAGGTCACGGGTGCGGAACTCCGGCAGCCGCGACATCGCGTCCAGCATCGTCGGGACGGCGAAGAAGGAGTTGACCCGCTGCTCCTCGATGACCCGCAGCGTCTCGGGCGGGTCGAAGCGACGGACGACGACCGCGCAGCCGCCGCGCATCAGGGTGGGGTTGAGCGTCCCGTTCAGCCCGCCGATGTGGAACAGGGGCGCCAGCCCCAGGGTGCGCTCGTCGGCGGTGAAGTCCATGCCCATCGCCTGGTTGACCGCGTTCCACGTCATGTTGCCGTGGGTGAGCACCGCGCCCTTGGGCCGGCCGGTGGTGCCGGAGGTGTACATGACGAGGCACGGGTCCTCGAGCGCCACCGGGACGTCGCGGGGCTGCGGGTCCGCGGCCGCCAGCAGGTCCTCGTACGGCAGCGAGTCGTTGCCGGCCGGTTCGGCGGCGATCCAGGTGGGGACGACGTCGTGCAGCGCGTCGGCAAGCCCGCCGTGTTCGCGGCCGTGCACGACCACCGAGGCCCCGGAGTGCTCGAGCACGTACTGCACCTCGGGGGCGGTGAGCCGGGCGTTGACCGGCACCCAGATCGCGCCGAGCTGCCCGCAGGCGTAGAGGGTCTCCAGCGCCGAGGGGTGGTTGCCGCCGGTCCAGGCCACCCGGACACCCGGCTGCACGCCCAGGCTCTCCAGCGCCGCGGCGGCCCGGCGTACCCGAACCGCGAACTCACCGTGGCTGGTCGTCGTCCCCTCGAACCAGATGGCGTCCCGGTCCGGCGAGATCCGCAGCCGCCGCTCCGGCCAGGAGCCCAGGCCCGCGTTCCTCACCGCAGCCCCAGCGCCCGGATCGCGTTCTCCTTCATGATCAGCGGCTTGACCTCGGGCTTGATGTCCAGCTGCTCGAAGTCGGCGATCCACCGCTCGGGGCGCAGCAGCGGGTAGTCCGAGCCGAACAGCACCTTGTGCTTGAGCAGCCCGTTGGCGGCCTTGACCAGCTGCGGTGGGAAGTACTTCGGCGACCAGCCGGACAGGTCGATGTAGGCGTTGGCCTTGTGCGTGGCGACCGAGATCGCAGCGTCCTGCCAGGGCACCGAGGGGTGGGCCATGATGATCGTCAGGTCGGGGAAGTCGGCGGCGACGTCGTCCAGCAGCATCGGGTCGGAGTAGCGCAGCTTGATCCCGCGCCCGCCGGGGAGTCCCGCCCCGATCCCGGTCTGACCGGTGTGGAACAGCGCCGGGACGCCGAGGGCCTGGATCTCCTCGTACAGCGGGTACACCGACCGGTCGTTGGGCTCGAAGGCCTGGATCGACGGG
Organism: Geodermatophilaceae bacterium URHA0031; assembly: GCA_000620205.1. Classification (GTDB taxonomy): domain Bacteria; phylum Actinomycetota; class Actinomycetes; order Mycobacteriales; family Geodermatophilaceae; genus Modestobacter. The sequence goes on from JHVP01000011.1 coordinate 149,014, forward strand.
TGGAACTTGAACCCGCGGACCCCGTGCTGCTCGACGAGCTTGCGGGCCAGCGCGATGCCCGTGCTGCCCCGCGCCGGGTCGACCGAGCCGAAGGGGATGAGCACGTCGGGGTGCTCGGCGGCGAGGTCGGCGATCTCCTCGTTGGACAGCGCCGGGTGCCCGGTGGCGTGCTCGATGTCGACGGTGAAGACGACGGCGGCCATGTTCTTGGCCCGGTAGTCCGCGGCGATGTCCGGCACGGTCGGGTTGTAGGGGTCGCCCTTGAAGTACTTGGCGGCCGCCTCGTTGAGCTCGTCGTCCAGCGCCAGGTGGCCGTGGGTGTCGGCGTGCACGTGGGTGTGCACGTCGATCGCGACCAGCCCGTCGAGGTCCAGTTGGAGCGTCACTTCGGTGGCTCCGGCAGCTGCTGGCCCACCGTCTGCAGGGAGCCCTCGAAGGCCTTCGGCCAGACCTCGGCGATGGCGTCGGCGGACCAGCCGGTGCCGTCGGCGAACTCGACGACGACCTCGCTGGGGTGCGACCAGAGCGCCAGCCGGTCCCCGCCGATGCCGACCGCCTGCCCGGTGATCCCGGCCGCGGCGTCGGAGGCGAGGAAGGCGACCAGCCCGGCGGCGTCCTCCGGCGTCCCGAAGCCCATCTCCTGGCGGGCGAAGGCCGGCAACGGCTCGCCCTTCTTCAGCATCTCGATGTACGGCTGGACGAAGGGGACGGTCTCGGTCATCGCGGTGGCGGCGACCGGGACGATCGCGTTCACGGTGATCCCCGCCCGGGCCAGCTCCATCGCCCAGGTGCGGACCATGCCGACGATCCCGGCCTTGGCCGCGGCGTAGTTGGTCTGGCCGAAGTTGCCGACCTGGCCGGTGGGGGACCCGACGCAGATGATCCGGCCGCCCTCGCCCTGCTCGCGCATCCGGATCGCCGCCGCCCGGGTGCAGGTGAACGTCCCGCGCAGGTGGGTGGTGATGACCGCGTCGAACTGCTCGTCGGTCATCTTCCACAGCGTGGTGTCGCGCAGGATGCCGGCGTTGTTGACCAGGACGTCCAGCCGGCCGAACTCGGCCACCGCCCGGTCGACCAGCGCCTGGGCGGCCTCGCTCGTGCCGACGGGCACGACCTCGGCCACGGCGCTGCCGCCTGCTTCGGTGATCGAGGCGACCGCCGCCTCGGCGACCGCCGCCTCGACGTCGTTGACCACGACCGCGGCGCCGCGACGGGCCAGCTCGGTGGCGTAGGCGAGGCCGAGGCCCCGCCCGGATCCGGTGACGACGGCGACCTTGCCGGTCAGGTCCACGGGTGCTCCTCAAGAGACAGGGGGTGGTCCCGGCAACGTAGGTGGGTATCGTGGAGGTTGTCAACGATGGAGGTGTGCATGGGTCAGCCCCTGGCCGACGACCTGGGATTCCTGCTCTCCCGCGCCAGCGGGCAGGTCGTGCGGGCGACGAACGCCGCCCTGGCCGAGCACGGGCTGCGCGTGCGGTCCTACTCGGTGCTGGTGCTGGCCTGCGAGGCCGCGGACGGGCTCAGCCAGCGCGAGCTGGCGACCGTGCTCGGCCTGGACCCCTCCCAGGTCGTGCTGCTGGTCGACGAGCTGGCCGCCGCCGGGCTGGTGGAGCGGCAGGCGGCCGAGGCGGACCGGCGCACCCGGCTCGTGGTCCCGACACCTGAGGGCCGACGAGTCCGCGACGCCGCCGGCCGGGCTGCGGACGCCGCCGCCGAGACCCCGCTGGGGCTGCTCGGGGACGGCGAGCGGGACCGGCTCCGGGACATGCTCACCCGCATCTGGACCGCCACCGGCTGAGCGCCGGGGGCGCGCCGTCGCCGTCCACCGAAAGCGCGCCTGTGGCGCCGTCCCCCGCGACGCCGTCCACCGAAGGCGCGCCTTTGGCGCTGCCCGCCGGCGACCTCGTGCACCGCGAGCGCGCTCAGGCCGGGGAGGGGTCAGCGGCCGTGGGCGCGGAGGCTGCGTTCCAGTGCGGCGCGGGCGGCCGGGGCGAGGCCGTCGAAGACACGGCGGTAGACCGCGCTGCTGACCGCGGCGGGCCAGGCCGGGCCCAGCTGCGGGGCGGGCAGGCCCGGGTCGGTGCGCAGCAGGGAGAGCCAGTCCGCGCCCAGCAGCGTGAGCTGCGCCAGCGACCCCGCGACCCGGGGCGGGCGGCTCCACGTGTCGATGAACCAGGTGTGCGCCGCGCGGACGGCCGGCACGTCCCAGGCCCGGTGCACCAGGCGGTGCACGTCGGTCCCCGGCAGCGGCCGGGCGGCGAAGGCGTCGGCCAGGCCGGCGACGTCGGCCAGGTCCGAGCGACCCAGGACGGCGACGACGTCGACCGTCCCCGGCGCGATCCACAGCCCGTCCCGCAGCCCGCCGAACCCGGCCCAGGTCAGCCGTGCGCGCACCCGGTGCCGCAGGTCGCGGCGGCTCTCCGGCACCGAGTAGCTCAGCAGCGTCCACTCGCCGTCGGGGTGCTCGAACGGCGCCGGGGAGGCCACCCGGTCGGTGGCGCGGCGCAGCACGTCCTCGGCGCGAGGGGTGAGGGTGTACTCCGCCGTCCGGCCGACCTGCCCCCGGACGAGCAGCCCACGCTGGGTCATCCGCTTGAGGGTGGCCCGCGCCGCGGCCTCGGTCACCCCGAGGTCGGCCAGCAGGTCGAGCAGGGTCCCCGACGGCAGCGGCGGCAGGCCGGCGTCCACGACCAGGGCGCCGAAGAAACTCAGCAGCAGCGACTGCGGCCGGTGCGCAACGCCGGACGCCGACGGTTCCTCGCCACCGGGCTCGTCCTCGACGGCCGGCAGTGCGCTCATGGAGCCTCCCCGTTCCTGCTGCAGATCCCGGCACGACGGGACCAGATGCGGAACAAAGCTAGACACTCGCTTGACGCACGTCGAGATGTTCTCTAACTTTTGCGTGACCTGGACCACGAAGATGCGCGATCGGGTCCTGCCGCCGAACCAGGAGGACGTCCATGTCCCCGCCCCTGCTGTCCGTGGAGCACCTCCACGTCGTCTACGACGGCACGATCAGCGCCCTGTCCGACGTGTCCCTCACCGTCGACGAGGGCCAGGTCGTCGCGGTGCTCGGGTCCAACGGCGCGGGCAAGACCTCGCTGCTGCGCGCCATCTCCCGGGCGCTGGACTCCTACGGCGGCGCGGTCACCGGTGGCTCCGTCCGGTTCGACGGGGTGGACCTGGCCGGGCTGGACACCGCCGCCGTCGTCCGCCGTGGCCTGGTGCAGGTGCCCGAGGGGCGGCGGATCTTCCGCGACCTGAGCGTGGAGGACAACCTGCGCGCCGGCGGCTACACCGTGCGCGACGCGAAGGCCCGCGCCGAGGCGCGGGACCGGGTGTTCGACCTGTTCCCGATCCTCGCCGAGCGGCGCGAGCAGCCCGGCGGCCTGCTGTCCGGCGGCCAGCAGCAGATGCTGGCGATGGGCCGGGCGCTGATGGCCTCGCCCCGGCTGCTGCTCCTCGACGAGCCCTCGCTGGGCCTGGCACCGCTGCTGGTCGACCAGATCGGCGAGATCGTCACCGAGATCAACCGGCAGGGCACCGCGGTCCTGCTGATCGAGCAGAACGCGGTGATGGGCCTGCGGGTCGCCGACGCCGCCTCCGTGCTCGAGGTCGGCCGGGTCACCGCCGCCGGCACGGCCGCGGAGCTGTCGGCCAGCGACGAGGTGCAGGAGCGCTACCTGGGGGTCGCCGTCCCGGTCGTGACGACCGACCCCGTCGTCGTCGACGAGCCGGAGATCCCGACGGCGCAGCCGCCCCAGCAGCTGCGGGTCGAGGGGCTGACCGTCCGGTTCGGCGGCATCGCCGCGCTGTCCGACGTCAGCTTCACCGTCGAGCCGGGCACCGTGCACGCGCTGATCGGCCCCAACGGAGCCGGCAAGTCCACCCTGGTCAACGTGCTGGGCGGGGCCTACCGGGCCACCGAGGGCACCGTCCACTACGGCGACGAGGAGCTCACCGCGCTGTCCGCCCACCGGGTGGCCGGGCTCGGCGTGGCCCGCACGTTCCAGAACATCTCGCTGGCCCTCGAGGACACCGTCGAGGACAACCTGCTCGTCGGCCGGCACCGGCTGATGCGGGGCGGTGTGGTGTCCGGGGCCTGGAAGACGCCGCGGGTGCGCCGCGAGGAGCGCGAGCACCGGGAGACCGTCGCCGGCATCGCCGAGCTGCTCGGCATCGGCCACCTTCTGCGCACCCCGGTGCACACGCTGGCCTACGGCGACCGCAAGCGCGTGGAGATGGGCCGGGCGCTGGCCGCCCGCCCCTCGCTGCTGCTGCTCGACGAGCCGGTCGCCGGGATGACCCACGGCGAGTCCCAGGACATGGCCGAGACGATCCGCCAGGTCCGCCGCGACCTCGGCCTGTCGATCGTGCTGGTCGAGCACGACATGCCCTTCGTGATGGGGCTGGCCGAGCAGGTCACCGTCCTGGACTTCGGCAAGAAGATCGCCGAGGGCACGCCCGCCGAGGTGCAGCGGGACCCCGAGGTCGTCCGCGCCTACCTGGGGGCATCAGCGGCATGAGCTACTTCCTGGAGCAGGTCCTCAACGGGCTGTCCTACGGCCTGGTGCTGAGCCTGATCGCCGCGGGCTTCGCCATCGTCTTCACCTCCACCGGGGTGCTGAACTTCGCGCACGGCTCGATCGTGCTCTTCGGTGCCTACCTCGTCGCGGTGCTGCACCCGACGATCGGCTTCTGGCCGGCGCTGCTGGTCGCGATGGCGGGGTGCGCGCTGGTCGGGGTGGCGATCAACGCCCTGCTGGTGCGCCACCTGGCCGACAAGAACGCCGGCACCGCGGCGATCCTGATGCTCGGTGTGGACATCGTGCTGCTGACCGAGCTCACCCGGCGGATCGGCAACAAGGTGCTCACCCTCGGCGCCCCGTGGGGCGCCTCGGTGGTCCGGTTCGGCGACGTGTCGCTGCCCACCGGCCGGGTGGTCGCCGCCGGCCTCACCGTGGTCGCGTTCGCCGCTCTCTGGTACCTGTTCTCCCGCACCGACCTGGGCGTCGGCATGCGCGCCGCGGCCGCCGACGGGCCGACCGCCTCGCTGATGGGCATCCGGCTCTCGCGCACGGCGGCCACGGGCTGGGCGCTGGCCGGGGTGCTGGCCGCCGTCGCCGGCGTCTTCCTCACCTCCTTCCCCGCACCCGGGGTGGCGCCGACCGTGGCGCTCAGCGCCTTCGCGGCCATCCCCGCCTGGGTGCTCGGCGGCTTCGACTCCGTCCCGGGTGCGGTGGTCGGGGGCCTGATCATCGGGCTCACCAGCGCGCTGGTCACCGGCTACGAGAGCGACCTCGCGGGTGTCGTCGGCACCGGGTTCGGCGAGGTCGCCCCCTACGTCGTCATGATCGTCGTCCTGCTCGTGCGGCCCTCGGGCCTGCTGGGCAGCAAGGAGGCCGTCCGTGTCTGAGCTCCCGCGCCGGATCGGCGGGCTGGTGCTCGTGCTGGTCGCCCTGGCGCTGCCCCTGGTGCTGTCGGACTTCTGGCTGCAGACCGGCCTGTTCGTCATGGCCACGGCCATCGGTGCGGTCGGGCTGACCCTGCTGGTCGGCGTCGCCGGGCAGCTGTCCCTCGGGCACGCCGCCTTCGCCGGGATCGGCGCGTACGTCTACACCTGGTCCACCGGTGAGTCGACGACGACGGTCAGCGGCGCCGGTCTCCCCCCGGTGGTCGGGCTGGTCCTCGCCGCAGCGGTCAGCGCGCTGGTGGGGGCGGCCTTCTCGCCGGTCGCCGGTCGGCTCCGCGGCATCTACCTGGGGCTGGCCACGCTCGGGCTGGTCTTCATCGTCCGGCACCTGCTGGTCAACCTGGACCAGTGGACCGGGGGGTTCACCGGCCGCTCGGTGGAGTCCTTCGCCCTCGGCGGCTTCAGCTTCAGCAACAAGGACCCCGACTACCTCGCCGTCGCCGGCGTCGAGTTCGAGGGGCTGCACCGCCTCTGGTACCTCTTCCTCGTCCTGACGCTGGTCGGCTGCTGGCTGGCCGGCAACCTGCGGTCCGGCCGCACCGGCCGGGCCTGGGCCAACGTCCGGGACTCCGAGACGGCCGCGGCGGCGATGGGCATCGGGGTGGCCCGGGCCAAGGCGTCGGTGTTCGTCGTCTCCTCCGCCTACGCCGGGGTGGCCGGGGCGATGCTGGCGCTGGCCTACGGCCGGATCGCCCCCGACGTCTTCGGCCTCACCGCGTCCGTCGACTTCCTGGTGATGATCGTGCTCGGTGGCCTCGGCTCGGTGGGCGGCGCCGTGGTCGGGGCGCTGTTCGTCACCGCGCTGCCGCTGGTGCTGGCCGAGTACAGCGGGTCGCTGCCCTTCCTGGCCGCGCCGGGCTCGGGCGGGCTGGACCCCGCCACGACCGCCCGGATGGTCTACGGGCTGGCGATCATCGCCGTCCTGCTCTTCCTCCGCGGCGGCCTGGCCGGCGCCGCCCGCCGGCTCCGCCACCGGACCTCCCGGACCTCGCCCCCGTCCCCGGCGGGTCCCGCACCGCACGACCCGATCAGCACCGATGACGTCGGCCGCCCGGCCGCGGTCACTCCATCACGGTCGAAGGAGACCACCCGATGAAGCACCTGCCCCGCGCCCGCGCACTCTCGCTCGCGGCCGTCGCCGCGCTGGCGCTGGCCGCCTGCAGCACGTCCGACCCCAGCGAGGCCAGCGGCTCGGGCGGCTCGGGTTCCGACGAGGTGGAGACCGGCAACGGGGTCACCGACGACCAGATCACCGTCGGCGTCCTCACCGACCTCTCCGGACCGTTCGCGGCCGGCGCGGCCGTGCAGGTCACCGAGTTCAAGGCCTACTGGGACCAGGTCAACGCCGACGGCGGCATCTGCGACCGGGACGTCGTTGTCGACGTGCAGGACCACGGCTACGACCCGCAGAAGGCGGTCACCCTCTACCGCAGCATGGCGCCCGACGTCGTGGCGCTGCAGCAGGTCCTCGGCGGCCCGACGAGCGCCGCCGTCCTGCCGCTGGCCGAGCAGGACGACCTCTACGTCGGCGGGGTCGGCTGGGCCGGGTCCGCGCTGCAGTACGAGAACAACCAGCTCCCCGGCGCCTCCAACGCGATCGAGGCGGCCAACGCGATCGACTACATGGTCGACGACCTCGACGTGCCCGAGGGGGCCAAGGTCGGCGTCGTCTACTTCACCGGCGACTACGGCGGCGACGCGCTGGCCGGCGCCGAGCACGCCGCCGAGGAGCGCGGCCTGGAGATCGTGGCGCAGGAGATCACCCCGGCCACCACCGACCTGTCCGCGCAGGCCTCGGCGCTGGCGCAGGCCGACGTGGCCGGCGTCGTGCTGGCCGCCGCGCCCACCCAGTTCGCCTCGCTGGCCGGCGTCCTCGCCTCCCAGGGCGCGAACGTGCCGATCATCGGGATGAACCCCACGTTCAACCCCTCGCTGCTCACCACGCCCGCCAAGGACGCGCTGCTGGCCAACGCCTACAGCATCACCAGCGTCGCGCCCTACGCCTCCGACGCCGAGGGCGTGAAGGCGGCCAACGACCTGTACGCGAAGGCCGACCCCGACGGCGCCATCGGCTGGGAGGTCCCGCTGGCCTACGTGCAGGCCGAGCTGCTCAAGCAGTCGCTGGACGGGGCCTGCGAGTCCGGGGACCTGACCCCGGCGGGCGTCGTCGCCGCGCTGCGGGACAGCTCCTCGGTCGACACGAAGGGCCTGCTGCCCGACGGGCTGGACTACTCGGAGGTCGGCCAGTCGCCGACGACGACCGTCTACCTGTCCAAGGTCGACGCGAACGCCCCGGCCGGGCTCGCGCCGGTGGACGAGCTCAGCGGTCCCAGCGCGGAGTCCTTCTCCTACGGGAGCTGACCGGTGCCCGCACTCGTCGTGAGCGAGCTGCGGGCGCCGGCCGCCGGCCCGGCCGACGGCGTCCTCGGGGACGTCCTCCGCCGGGCCGCGCGGCGCGCGCCCACCGACCTGCTGCTGTCCAGCCCGGGCACCGGGGAGGTGTGGACGGCGGCCGAGCTGCTGGCCGACGCCGAGGCGGTCGCCGCCGGGCTGCTCGCCCGGCACGCACCCGGCGCCCGGATCGCCACCTGCCTGGGCAACGGACCCGCGCCCGTGCTGGTCCAGCTCGGGGTCGCGCTGGCCGGCATGACCCTGGTCCCGGTCAACCCTCGGTCCCGGCCGGCCGAGGTCGAGCACGCGCTGCGGCTCTCCGGTGCCGTGCTGGCGGTCGCTGCCGAGGAGGTGGCGGGCAACCCGGTGGCCGACCTGTGCGCCTCCGTCGACGGCGTCGAGGTCCTCCGGGTCGGCGCCGACTGGCGAGCCGCGCTGCCCTGGGCGGCGCCCGCCGAGCTGCCCGTCGTCGACCCGCAGTCGCTGGCCCAGGTGCAGTTCACCTCCGGGACGACCGGGCGGGCCAAGGGCGTGCGGATCACCCACGCCGGGATGGTCGCGACCGGGACGGCGTTCGCCGAACGGCTGGGCCCGACCGCCGGGCGGGTGTGGTGCAACCCGATGCCGCTGTTCCACACCGCCGGCAACGTGCTCGGCGTGGTCGGGGCGCTCAGCGCGGGTGTCGAGCACGTCGTCCTGCCGTTCGCGCCGGAGCCGGTGCTGCGGGCGCTCGAGGAGCGCCGGGTGACCACGCTCTCGGCCGCGCCGACGCTGCTGGACCTGCTGGCGGCCGCGGACCCGCCCGCGCTCCCCGACCTGCGGGTGCTGTTCACCGGCGGGATGACGGTGACGCCGGCGTTCGTCGACCGGGTGGAGCGGGTGTTCGGCGCCCGGCTGTCGATCACCTTCGGCATGACCGAGACCTGCGGTGCGGTCCTGCAGACCTCCCCGGACGACCCCGACCCGGTGCGCCGGGAGACCGTCGGCGCGCCGTTGGCCGGCACCGACGTCCGGATCGCCGGCCCGGACGGCGCCGCCGTCCCCCCGGGGACGCCGGGGGAGCTGTGGGTGCGGGGCGCGCGGATCACCCGCGGTTACCTCGACGACCCGGTCGCCACCGCCGAGGCGATCGACGCCGACGGCTGGCTGCACACCGGCGACCTCGCCGAGATGTCCCCGGCCGGCGCCTGCCGGGTGGTCGGCCGGCTCAAGGACATGATCAAGACCGGCGGGGAGAACGTGTCCCCCGTGGAGGTCGAGGAGGTGCTGGTCGAGCACCCGGACGTCGCCCGGGCGGCGGTGGTCGGCGTGCCGGACCCGCGCTGGGGCGAGCTGGTGGTGGCCTTCGTCGTCCCGGCGGGGAGCCGGGACCCGAGCCCCGCGGAGCTGACCGAGCACTGCCGGGACCGGTTGTCGCCGTTCAAGGTGCCCCGCTCGTGGCGGGTCGTCGACGAGCTGCCGATGACGGCGTCGGCCAAGGTGCAGCGGGCGGAGCTGCGGCGGATCGCGGCGGCCTCGTGAGGGCGGCGCTGCTGGCCGACCTGGCCGCCGAGGGCGCCGCGCTGGAGTCGGTGCTCGGCGAGCTGGCGCCCGCGGACTGGGCCCGCCCCACCCCGGCCGCGGGGTGGACGATCGCGCACCAGGTGGCGCACCTGGCCTGGACCGACGAGGTCGCGCTGCTCGCGGCCACCGACCCTGCGGCGTTCGCCGGCCTGCCGGCGGACGGCGGTGACCGTGGCGCCTCGGGGGCGACGACGGGACCTCCGGAGGCCCTGCTGGGCCGTTGGCGGGCCGGCCGGCAGCGGCTGGCCGATGCGCTGGCGGCGGTACCGGAGGGCACCCGGCTGCCCTGGTTCGGCCCGCCGATGAGCGTGGCGTCGATGGCCACCGCGCGGCTGATGGAGACCTGGGCGCACGGCGTCGACGTCCGGGACGCCCTCGGGCTGCCGCTGGAGGAGTCCCGGCGGCTGGACCACGTCGCCCACCTCGGCGTCCGCACCCGCGACTTCGCGTTCGCCGCGCACGGCCTGCCCTCGCCGGCGGCGCCGGTGCGTGTCGAGCTCACCCGCGCCGACGGCTCACGCTGGTCGGCCGGACCGGAGGACGCCGGGCAGCAGGTGAGCGGACCGCTGCTGGACTTCTGCCTGCGGGTGGTGCAGCGCCGGCCGCGGGCGGCACTGCAGCTCGTCGCCGTCGGCCCGGACGCCGACCGGTGGCTGGACGTCGCCCAGGCCTTCGCCGGAGCGCCGGGGCGCGGCAGCGAGGCGTGACCTCAGCCGCGCGGGGTCACCGAGCGGACGAAACCGATCTGCATGCTGGAGATGCACGCCGGGAAGGTCTCGAACACCGCGGCCCGCTCCGGGGAGGCGTTGTAGGTGGCCTCGACCTCGCGGAAGGCGGCCTCGTCGCCGTCGTGCTCGACCGCCCAGGTGAAGGTGTCGTTGGCCTCGTCGGCGTAGGCGAACGGCAGCCGGAAGCCGTACTGCGCGCGGACCGGGGCCAGGCCCGGGAACCAGGCGAGGAAGTCGGCCATCCGGCCGGGTTCGACGTCGTAGCGGCGCAGCTGCACGGTGGTCATGCCGCCATTGTGCTGGCGGAGTGCCAGCGCAACGGAAACCGTTGCGCCGGCACTCCACCACGAACTCGGGTCAGGACGACGGCGGGACGTAGAACTGCAGGTCGTTGCCCTCGGAGTCCTTGAACGGCGCGATCCGGCCCCACGGGTGGTCGCTGATCCCGCCGGAGAAGTCCACGCCCTTGCCCTTCAGCTCCTCCACCTCGGCCTCGATGTCACCCTCGGGCTGGAAGGTGATCACGGCCCCGCCGTGCGAGTGGCCGGTGCCCTCCCGGGCGTTGAGCCCGATCATCAGCCCGTTGGCGTCGAACTCGCTCCAGTCGTCGGTGCTCTTCTGCTCGCTCAGGCCCAGGGTGTCCCGGTAGAACGCCCGCGCCCGGTCCATGTCGTCGACCGGGACCCACACACTCGCCACGCCACTCGCCACGTCTGGACTCCTCGTCCGTCGTCGTCGGTTGTGTACGACCGGGTGCCCAGCTCCCCGCTCCGGCAACCACCCTCGGCAGGGGGCAGACTCGGCACGAGCCGACGAGAGGACGACGATGGCCGACCGCACCTGGGGGTTCCGCACCCGTGCCCTGCACGCCGGCGGAGCGCCCGACCCCACCACCGGCGCGCGCGCCGTGCCGATCTACCAGACGACGTCGTTCGTGTTCGACTCCGCCGACGACGCGGCCAACCTCTTCGCGCTGCAGAAGTACGGCAACGTCTACAGCCGGATCGCCAACCCCACCGTCGCGGCCCTCGAGGAGCGGATCGCCTCGCTGGAGGGCGGGCTCGGCGCGGTGGCGACCTCGTCCGGCCAGGCCGCCGAGTTCCTCACCTTCGCCGCCCTCGCCGGCGCCGGTGACCACATCGTCGCCGGCGCCTCCCTCTACGGCGGCACGATCACGCAGCTCGACGTCACGCTGCGCCGGTTCGGGGTGGAGACGACGTTCGTGCGCGGCAACGACCCGGCCGACTACGCCGCCGCGATCACCGACCGCACCAAGCTGGTCTTCGCCGAGGTGGTGGCCAACCCGGGCAGCGACGTCGCCGACATCGCCGGGCTGGCCGAGGTCGCGCACGCCGCCGGTGTGCCGCTGGTGGTCGACTCGACCACCGCCACCCCGTGGCTGTGCCGGCCGATCGAGCACGGCGCCGACATCGTCCTCCACTCGGCCACCAAGTTCCTGGGCGGCCACGGGACGACGCTCGGCGGGCTGGTCGTGGACGCCGGCACCTTCGACTGGGGCAACGGCCGGTTCCCCACGATGACCGAGCCGAGCGACAGCTACGGGGGCATCCGCTGGTGGGACAACTTCGGCGAGTACGGCTTCCTGACCAAGCTGCGCAGCGAGCAGCTGCGCGACGTGGGTGCCACGCTCGCCCCGCACAGCGCCTTCCTGCTGCTGATGGGCATCGAGACCCTGCCGCAGCGGATGCGCGAGCACGTCGCCAACGCCCAGCGGGTCGCCGAGTGGCTGGAGGCCGACGAGCGGGTGGCCTGGGTGCGGTACTCGGGGCTGCCGAGCCACCGCGACCACGCCCTCGCCCAGCGGTACCTGCCCGAGGGCCCGGGGGCGGTGTTCAGCTTCGGCGTCGTCGGCGGGCGGGACGCCGGGCGCCGGTTCATCGAGTCCGTCGAGCTGTGCAGCCACCTGGCCAACATCGGCGACGCCCGCACGCTGGTCATCCACCCCGGGTCCACCACGCACGGCCAGCTCTCGGTCGAGCAGCTGGAGACCGGCGGGGTCTCGCCGGACCTGATCCGCATCTCGGTCGGTCTGGAGGACGTCGAGGACGTCCTGTGGGACCTCGACCAGGCGCTGGCCGCGGCGGTGAAGGATGCCTGACGTGCGCACCTGGGAGGGCCCCAGCGCCCGCGAGCGGCAGGCGATCCTGGCCCGGACGAGGACCGTGGCCATCGTCGGCGCCTCGGACAACCCCGCGCGGGCCAGCTACTTCGTCGCCACCTACCTGCTGTCGACGTCGCCGTACGAGATCTGGTTCGTCAACCCGCGGGCGACGGAGATCCTCGGCCGGCCGGTGTACCCGTCGCTGGCCGAGGTCCCCGGCACCCCGGACGTGGTCGACGTGTTCCGCAAGCCCAGCGACCTGCCCGAGGTCCTGGACGAGACCCTCGCGGCCGGGGCCCGCACGCTCTGGCTCCAGCTCGGGCTCTGGGACGACGACGTCGCCGCCCGTGCCGAGGACGCCGGGCTCGAGGTGGTCATGGACCGCTGCCTGAAGATCGAGCACGCCCGGTTCGCCGGCGGCCTGCACTGGGCCGGGTTCGACACCGGGGTGATCAGCTCGCGCCGCACCCGCGGCCTGCCCACCGCCTGATGCTGCACCGCTCGCCCACGGACGGCTGGACCACCTGCGCGCAGGGTCACCGGCACTGGGGGCTGGCCGGCGCCGCGGGCCTGCTGCTGCACCGGGCCGGCGCATCCGGCGTCGAGGTGCTGCTGCAGCTGCGGGTCGGCTGGTCGCACCACGGCGGCACCTGGGGCACCCCGGGTGGCGCGCTGCACCCGGCGGAGACGGCGGTCGACGGCGCGCTGCGGGAGGCGGCGGAGGAGCTCGGGCTGCGCCGGTCGGACGTCGTCCTCGGGGCCGAGTCCGTCGACGACCACGGCGGCTGGAGCTACACGACCGTGCTCGCCACCCCGGCCGGGGACCTGGAACCAGCGGCCCTGGCGCTGAACGAGGAGAGCGTCGGCGTCGACTGGTGGCCGCTGACCGCGCTGCCCGAGTTGCACCCGGGCTTCTCCGCCTCGCTCCCGACGCTCCGCCCGCTGCTCGCCTGACCAGGTTCCGACGCCGAACCCCGCCGCGGTTTCGGCGCCGAACCCCCGCGAGGTTTCGGCGCCGAAACCCGTCAGGGGGTGGTGACCGACACGGTGGCGAGCCGGTGGTCGCCGATCGTGAGCCGGCGGACCACCGGGTCGGCGGCCCGGGCGGTCGCCGGCCCCAGCACGTGGTCGAACTGCACCCGCGGCTCGGGTGAGGGGTAGGTCGGCTCGCTGACCAGCCGCTGCCCGCCGAAGACCCGCGCCGGCAGGGGCCCGACGAGGTTGAGGTCCCCGGCCAGCAGCACCGGGCCGGGCAGGGTCGCCGCCCAGCGCCGCAGCCGGACCAGCTGCCGGAGCGCGGTGTGCGGGGCGAAGGACAGGTGCGTGGCGATCACGGTGCACCCGTCGAGCTCGGCGGCGATCGCCAGCCGCGGCTCGTCGGGGAACCACCACCAGCGGGTCTTCCCGGTCCTCGGGTCGGGCGCCTGCAGCGGCAGCCGCGCCCGGCCGGCACCCAGCGCGAGCACCGACCAGTGCCGGACCGGCAGCCGGCTCACCAGGGCGATCCCGTAGTGGGGGCCGGGCAGCGTCTCCCAGGACCCGCGCAGGACCGGCGGGTCGACCGGCGTCCAGCTGCTGCGGAACGGGCTGGGGGTGCCGGCGACGGCCGCGGCGAACCGCCAGTCGGTCGCGCGGAGCGCGGCGGCCACGGCGGCGGGCTGGTCGACGCCGCCGGACCGGGGCTGGTCGACGTCGACCTCCTGGACGGCGAGGACGTCGGCGTCGACGTCGGCGAGCGCCGCGGTCAGCGAGGCGGCGTCACCGGAGCGGCCCTGCCCGTCCCGGCCGGAGGCGAGGTTGAGCGTGCCGATCCGCAGGTCCACGCCGCCATCAGACCAGCCCCGCGACGCTTGTGCTCTGCTCACCGTGGTGAGCAGAGCACAAGCGTGCGCAGGTGACCTGGTCGGCAGGGCGCCGCGGCGGCGGCTAGGTTCGCTCCGTGAGTGCACGCGCGGACGTCTCGGAGATCTTCGACGCAGCGGCCTGGGAGCCGGTCGCGGGCTTCGAGAGGCTCACCGACGTCACCTACCACCGGGCCGTGGACGCCGGTGTCGTGCGGATCGCCCTGGACCGGCCCGAGGTGCGCAACGCCTTCCGCCCGCAGACGGTCGACCAGCTGCTCGCCGTGTTCGAGCACGCCCGGCTGAGCACCGACGTCGGCTGCGTGCTGCTCACCGGCAACGGCCCCAGCGAGAAGGACGGCGGGTGGGCGTTCTGCTCCGGGGGCGACCAGCGGGTGCGCGGGCGGTACGGCTACGAGGCCGGTGACGGGGCGAACGGCAGGCTGCACATCCTGGAGGTGCAGCGGCTGATCCGGTTCATGCCCAAGGTCGTCATCTGCGTCGTCCCCGGGTGGGCGGCCGGGGGCGGGCACAGCCTGCACGTCGTCGCCGATCTCACCCTGGCCAGCGCCGAGCACGCCCGGTTCAAGCAGACCGACGCGGACGTGGGCAGCTTCGACGGCGGCTTCGGCTCGGCCTACCTGGCCCGGCAGGTCGGCCAGAAGTTCGCCCGCGAGATCTTCTTCCTGGGCGAGGAGTACTCCGCCGAGGACGCGCACCGGATGGGCATGGTCAACCGGGTGGTGCCGCACGCCGAGCTGGAGGCGACCGCGCTGGACTGGGGGCGCCGGGTCGTGGCCAAGAGCCCCACCGCGCAGCGGATGCTCAAGTACTCGTTCAACCTGATCGACGACGGCCTGGTCGGCCAGCAGCTCTTCGCCGGGGAGACGACCCGGCTGGCTTACATGGCCGAGGAGGCGGTCGAGGGGCGCGACTCGTTCCTGGAGAAGCGCGCCGCCGACTTCTCCCGCTTTCCCTGGCACGCCTGATGAAGGACCCCCTCGCCCCCCACCACTCGCAAGCTCGCGGCGGGACCCTGCGAGGGGGCCGGAGAGCAAAGGAGACGCAAGGATGATCGTCGAGGTGATGGGTGGTACCGACGAGGTGCCGGAGGTGCGGGTCGTGGACGTGGACGACCTGACCCGGCTGCACCTGGCCGTCGGGGCGGTGACCGACGACGAGGCGGACCAGGCGCTGCGGACCGAAGGGCTCGGCCGGCTGGTCGACGGGGACACCGGCGTGCTCGACGTGGCCGCGCTGCGCGCCGCGGCGGAGCCGCAGGCGACCGCGGCCGACTGGGGCACGCAGTTCGACGGGATGGTCGCTGCTGCGGCCGACAAGGGCTGGGCGGCGGACGACGGCGCCGGTCTGCAGGTGCACGTTGAGCCCGCGGCATCTGCCTGATCAGTTCCGAAACGCCGGGAAAACGCTACCGGGGCACTCTGAGATCGGTGTGCATGCGCGCCGATGTTGTGGTCGCTCCACTTTCTAGGGAACGATTGCACAGTGACCACCTCGGACGTGACGCAGCGAACCCCCGGTGCCCGCCCTCCGGGTCGGCCGCTGTCCACCGAGCTGTCCGGGCAACTGGTCGCCGTCGCGATGGACATCCTGGCCGACGAGGGGTGGGGGCGGCTCAACAGCGACCGGGTCGCCGCGCGGGCCCGCGCAGGGAAGGCGGGCATCTACCGCCGCTGGCCCACGATGGCCGCGCTGGCCCGGCACGCCCTGAGCACGACCACCCTGGTCGCCGTGCCCGAGGACGCCGGGTCGCTGAGCGCTGACCTGTGCGCGCTGCTCCGGCCCTGGACCCAGCCGCTCAGCCGGGAGGAGCGGGCCGCCGCCAGCCTGGTGGGTGCTGCCCGGCACGACGAGGAGCTGCGGGCCGGGCTGGACGAGGCGCTGGTGCACCCGCTGGCCAACGCGGTGCGCGAGCTCGCCGACCGGGAGGCCGCCCGTGGCCGGGAGCTCCCCGACGAGCGGGTCGCCCTGCTCGGGCAGGTTCTCCAGGCGCTGTGGTGGCAGCGCTACACGAGCTTCGGTGCCGCCCCGATGACCGCCGTCCAGGTCGAGAACCTGGTCGACGACGTCCTGCTGCCGATCACCGACCCGGACCGCGCCGCTCCCCGACGCTGAGTTCACCGGCCGGGTCGAGCAGCCGGCCGGCCAGCCGGTGCGCACAGCGCTCGACCTCGGTCAGCGTGCCCGCCATCGCCGCACGGACGGCGGACGGCGGGCGGCTGCCCGGCTCGGCGGTCAGCACCAGCCGGCGGTTCTCCAGCACCAGAGCCCGGCCGGCGACGAGGAACAGGTCGGCGACGACCCGGCTCAGCACGCGTGCCGTGGCCGGGTCGGTGGCCGGCGCGGCCGTCCACTCACCGTGCGCGATCGCGGTGGTGAGCGCCGCGGTCACCCGCTCGCCGGTCTGCTCGACCAGGGTCCGCTCGCGGGCCTGCAGCGACGTCGAGGCCTCCAGCGCCTCGACGTAGCCGCGGTTCTCCGGACGCGACTCCCGCTCCAGCACCCGGACGAGGTCGCTCTCCAGGTAGTCCCGCAGCGCCCGCACCGGGTCGGTGCCCGGGGTGCGCCCGGTGACGGCCGCGACCGACAGCTCGACCCACGGGGTGCGCTCGTCGAAGAAGAGCGCCTCCTTGGTCTCGAAGTGGTTGAACACCGTCTGGACGGCGACGTCGGCAGCCGCGGCGATGTCGGCGATGGTGACCGCGTCGAACCCCCGCTCGGCGAACAGCCGCTGCGCGGTCTCACGCACGGCCGTCCGGGTCTGCGCCTTCCGCCGCTCCCGACGGCCGCCGTTGCCCTCAGTCACGCCCCACAATCTAGAGGGGACCGTCCGTAACTCATCGGCCCGCAGCCGAGCCGGCCATTGCAACGTCCGCCGCAGCGCGGACGGCGGGGTGCGCCGCCCCCCAGTCGGCCCACACCGCGTCGGCCCACGACGGCACCAGCGCGGGCAGGTCCACGACGTCGAGGTCGGCGGCCAGGTCGGCCACGGTCGTCGTCCAGCGGACCGGCCGGGTGGCCAGCCGGGGTGCCGCGTCGGCCACCCGCCCGGCCAGCTCACCGGCGCGCAGCGGGTCGGTGCTGCGCTCCAGCCACAGGCACAGCCGCACCGCGGCCGCGGCCGGTTCGCCGGCCACCGGGTGCTGGGCGGCGTAGGCGTCGCCGGCCAGCTGCAGCAGGGCGGCGGTCCGCAGGTCCTGCGCCGCGTCCTCCCGGAGCCCGCGCACGGTCACCTCGAACAGGCTCGTGCAGCTCGGGGAGGCGCCGGGGGAGCTGGTGACCGGCCCGGGGGCGGCGACGAGCACCGCGCCGCAGCCGGGGCAGACCTCGGTCTCGGGCCGCTCCGGGCCTGCGGGGTCGGCGGTCGCGGTGTCGGCACGGGTGTCGGCGTCGCTCACGGTGGTCGATCGTGCCGCACCCGGCGGTCCGGTGTCGCGCGAGCGCCGTCCGGGGCGGGCAGGCACCGGGTGCCGAGCGGCCCGTGGGCACCGCCTAGCGTGCTCCGGGTCATCCCCCTCGCACCCGGAGACGATCGATGAAGACGCACGGAGCTGTGCTGCGCGGACCCGGCGACTGGGAGGTCGTCGAGCTCGAGCTCCTCGACCCGGCGCCGGGCCAGGTGCTGGTCGAGATGGCCTACGCCGGCCTGTGCCACTCCGACGAGCACCTGCGCTTCGAGAGCCAGCGGTACCCGATCGTGGGCGGGCACGAGGGGGCCGGCACCGTGCTCGCCGTCGGCGAGGGCGTCCGGACGGTGCGCCCCGGCGACCACGTCGTCACCTCGTTCCTGCCCGCGTGCGGGCACTGCCGGTGGTGCGCGTCGGGCCGGTCGAACCTCTGCGACCTGGGCGCGACCATCGGCACCGGGCAGCTCCCCGACGGCAGCTGGCCGTTCCGGCTGGACGGCGCGGAGGTCGGCGGCTTCTGCATGGTCGGGGCCTTCGCCCAGCACTCCGTGCTGTCGGAGTCCTCCTGCGTGCGGATCGAGCCGCACCTCCCGCTGGACGTCGCCGCGCTGATGGCCTGCAGCGTGCCGACCGGCTGGGGTTCGGCGGTGAACGCCGGCCCGGTGCGGCAGGGGGACGTGGTGGTCGTCGTCGGCACCGGCGGGGTCGGCTGCAACGCGGTGCAGGGCGCGGCGATGGCCGGCGCCGGGCACGTCGTCGCCGTCGACCCGGTCGAGTTCCGCCGCGAGTTCGCCCGCACGCTCGGAGCCACCCACGCGGTGGCCGGCACCGGCGAGGCCGCGTCGCTGGCGAAGGAGCTGTCCCGGGGCACCGGCGCGGACGTCGTCGTGCTGGCCACCGGCACCACCGACCCGGAGACCACCGGTGGTGCGTACCGCTGCCTGGGCAAGGGCGGCACGCTGGTGCTCACCGGCCTGGCCGACCACACCAGGGACACCACGGTCGTGCTGCCGGGCAACATCACCACCGTCTTCGAGCAGCGGGTCCAGGGCGCGCTCTACGGGATGTGCAACGCCTACCGCGACATCCCGCGGCTGCTCCGGCTCTACGAGCAGGGGCTGCTGAAGGTCGAGGAGCTCATCACCCGGCGCTACGCCCTCGACGAGGTCAACCAGGGGTACCAGGACCAGCGCGACGGGACGATCATCCGCGGCATGCTGGAGCACCAGCACTGAGGCCGTCCCCGGAGGGCAGAAGTGGCCACTTCTGCCCTCCGGGGGTGAGGAGCCGGTTGGTTGGGCAACCCACCCGCATGGCCGAACCGACCCTCGCCGTCCTGGACGTCGACGGCACCCTCGTCGACTCGAACTACCAGCACGCGCTGGCCTGGTACCGCGCGCTGCGCTCCCTGGGCGAGACGTTCCCGATCTGGCGGCTGCACCGGCTGATCGGGATGGGCGGCGACCAGGTCATCCTGAGCCTGGGCGGCGAGGAGCTGGAGGAGCGGATCGGCGAGGAGGCGCGCAAGCGCCAGGGCGAGGAGGTCGACGCGCTGATCGGCGAGGTCTCCCCGCTGCCCGGCGCCCGGGACCTGCTGCTGGCGATCAAGGAGCGCGGCCACCGGCTGGTGCTGGCCAGCTCCGGTCAGCCGCGGCACGTCGACATCGCCGTCGACCTGCTGGACGCCCGGGAGATCGCTGATGCGATCACCTCCAGCGAGGACGCCGAGGAGACGAAGCCGGCGCCGGACCTGCTGCAGGTGGCGCGGAAGAAGCTCGGCGCCTCCGCGGACACCCCGAGCGTGATGGTCGGCGACTCGGTGTGGGACATCGAGGCGGCGAAGAACGCCGGCATGCCGGCGATCGCCGTCCGCTCCGGCGGGTTCGGGGACGACGAGCTGTGGGAGGCCGGCGCGATCTCCGTCCACGACACCCCCGCCGACCTCCTCGCGGCGCTGGACGACTCCCCGCTGGCCTAGACGGGCTGGGGCGCCAGCAGGGCGGCGGCCTCCGCCGCGGTGAGGCCGCCGGGCCGCGGCAGCCCGGTCATCACCGGCAGGCCGAGCGCGCCGACCCGGGACAGCTCGTCCGGCGTACCGACGTCGGTGACGACCGCGGCGAGCGGCACCTCGGCGAGCGGCTCCGGGAGCGTCGTCCCCGCGCCGTGGTGGGTGAGCGCGAGCCGCACCCCGGTGTCGTGCACCGCCCGCAGGACCGCCCGGTGCTGCAGGAGGGCCCGCGGGCAGCAGAGCAGCAGCCGCGCGGGGGGCAGGCCGGCGACGGCGAGGGCGTCGGCCACGTCGTCGGCGAAGGTCCCGTCCGGGGTCAGCTGGGCGGGCAGCGCGACGGCGACGTCCACCGCATCCGGGAACCCGGCGGCGTCCCGGCAGGCCTGGGTCAGCTGCCAGCCGCGCAGCACACCCTGCAGCCCGGCCCGCTCGGCCGCGGACCAGGCGTCGTCGGCCGGGAGGTCGCCCCAGGTGGGGTGCACCCAGACGACGCCGGCCCGCAACCCGACCGGCCGGCCGGTGCCGACGTCGCTGAGCACGTCGTAGCGGAGCTGGACCTGGTGCAGCACGGGTGCGGTCAGGAGCCTCATGCCGCTCCATCGACCTGCGACCGCCCCGTCCTGAGACCCGGTGCCCGGGGTTCACCCGCCCGGGCCCGCCGGTCACCTGTTCGGGCTCACCCTCCGGCGGGGTCAGCCGACGACGCCCTCCCGGAGCAGGGCGTACTCCGCCACCGTCGCCATCGGCGGCCGCTGGTCGACGGCCACCGGGGTGCTCATCGGGATGAACCGCTCGCCGTCGTGGTGGAACTGGGTGAGCAGGCCGCCGGGCTCCAGCCGGCGCCCGTGCCTCCCTCGCTCGGCCCGCGCCAGCAGCGTGTTCACGATCTGCCCGGCCATCGTGCCCAGCGCCTGGTCGGTCTGGTGCGAGTGCGTGCGGGTGCCCAGGTCGACCTGCGCCAGCCCGGCCAGCCCGCACACCTGGAGCAGGTCGATCAGCAGCCCGACCTCGACGCCGTAGGACGACACGAACGGCACCTGCTCCAGGGCCGACCGGCGCCCGGCGTACTCCCCGCCGAGCGGCTGGACGAACCCGGCGAGCTCCGGCCACAGCGCGTTGAGCAACGGGCGGGCGGTGAGCTCGGTGACCCGGCCTCCACCAGCCGGACGGTGCTCGCCGTCGATGCTCAGCGGACGGGTGTAGCAGCCCTTGACGTAGTCGACCCGGGCGTCGGTCAGCAGCGGGGTGAGCAGCCCCGGTACGTAGTGGCCGACGTCGCCGAGCAGGTCGGAGTCCATGAAGACGACGAGGTCGCCGGTGGTGGCGGCCAGCGACTTCCACAGCGCCTCGCCCTTGCCCCGGCGGTCGCCGTGGGAGGGGAGCACGTCGGCCGCCGCGACGACGTCGGCCCCGGCCGCCCGGGCCACCTCCGCCGTCCGGTCGCTGGAGTTCGAGTCGATGACGAGCACCTCGTCGACCAGCGGGACGTCGGTCACCCAGCGGTCGACGAGATCTCGGACGAGGACGCCGACGGTCGCCTCCTCGTCGCGGGCGGGCAGGACGACGCTGATCCGGTGCCCACCGCGGCGCTTGGCGGACAGCAGGGCGGGGACGTCGATCTCGGCCAGGGAGGTGGCCGACGTGGTGCGGTGCTCGAACCATGCGCGGGCGTCAGGTCGCATCCGCCCACTGTCGAGCACGTCAGCCACCTCCTGCACCTCGGCGGGGCGTCGTTCACATGAACTTCACGCGCGCCCCGCGCTCAGGGTGAGGCGTGCGTCCCGTCCAGGCAACCACCGCGGCACGTGCGGCCACGCCGACCCACCCGGTGCGCGGGCTCAGCCGTTCGGGGCGAGGACGCCGACCTCGGCCGTCGTCCCGAGGGGCTCGGGGTGGCCCAGGCCAGTCAGCCAGCCGCGCAGCACGCGGTGCAGCTGCTCGGCGCCGACCACCTTCCCCGGGTCGCCGAACTCCCGCGGGTGCACCACGAAGCCGTGTTGCTGCGGGCCGCCCAGCGCACCGTGCGAGCCCACGTGCGGCTCGAACGGGGAGGCCGCGTCGGTGACCGGGTCGTAGCGGCTGTTGACCACGACGTCGGGGCAGTGCCGGAACGATGACACCCGGGCGACCAGGGCGGCGGCGTGCTCGCCGTAGGCGGCCAGCGGGTCCTCGCCGATCACCACCCCGGTGCGCAGCCGGTGCAGCCCGTCCCGGCCGAGCACCACCGGGCCGAACTCCTCGGAGTGCACGAGGAGGAACCCGACGCCGGGGTGGTCGACCAGCGTGGGCAGCAGGTGCGGCCAGCGCCGCTCGATGGTCTCCAGCGGCACCCGGCCGGCCAGGTCGGCGAAGCAGATCTGCGCCATGTGCCCGGACACGCTGACCACGACGCCGGGGGCGACCCGGGTGACCGCGCCGGGCTCGCCCACCGGCGTGACCTCCTCGGCGGCACCCGCCGGGGAGACCCGGTCGCGCAGCCGCCGGGCGATGAGCCCGCTGCTCTCGACGAGGGCGGAGGTCACCTGCCAGGTCTCGGCCGGCCGCCGGCTGTCGTTCACCGGGGCGGGCGGCAGGAGCCCGAGGAGCCGGCGTCGCGGCTCGGGCGGGACGGCGCCGCACAGCCGGCCGACCAGGTGCTCGACGGTCTCGCCGAACCGCTCGGCGAACGTCTGCCCCTGGGTCTGCCCGTGGTCGGACAGGCACACCAGGTGGTACGGGCGGGGGGCCAGCTGGGCCGCGCGCTCCAGCCGGCCGATCTGCTGGTCGATGCTGCGCAGCACCTCGAGGGTGTCGAACCGCTCGATCCCGGAGTGGTGGGCGACCTCGTCGTAGCCGACGAAGTCGGCGTAGACGACCGGCCGGCCGGCCAGCATGTCCTCCAGGACGGCGTTGACCACGACGTCCCGGATGACCACCGTCGACCCGACCCGGGCGAGGGGGTAGATGCCGCCGCGCTTCACCCGCGGCCGGACGTCGGCCCGCCGCTGCCGGGCGGCGGCGGCCAGCTCGCGGTACACGTCGACCAGCGCGACGCCGAGGGTGCGCAACGCGTTCACCGGGTTGGCGAAGTAGGTGTAGTAGCCGGCGCCGATCCGGTCCCGGCTGCGCCGCTCCCGCCGCGACCCCTTGCCAACGACGACCGCCAGCGAGCTCATGGTCAGCGACACGTGCGCGGCGTCGCCGGTGAACAGGTTGCCGCGCCCCGCGCCGTCGCCGGCCAGCAGCCCGCGGCCGTCGGAGTGCTGCCGCTCGATCTCGGCGGCGTCCTCGGGGTGGGAGACCGAGACGACGCGGTCGCGCTCCTTGTCGTACCAGCGGAACCCGACGATCCCCTCGTTCGAGCCCTGCAGGATGCCGGCCTGGCTGGCGCCGGTCTGCGAGCTCCAGTCGGTGTGCCAGGTCCGTAGCACGTGGGTGTCGGCGCGCAGCCAGGCGGCGAGGGTGGGCATGGAGCCGTCCCGGACGGCGCGCCGGGCGACCGCGTGCCCCAGCCCGTCGATCTGCAGGAAGACCACGCCGGGCGGGCGCTCGTCCGGGCCGGCGCCGGTGCCGCGGCGGCGGGCGCGGCGGAAGAAGACCTCGTCCTCGTTGACCGCCAGCACGCTGCTGATCACCCCGGCGATGCCGGCCATCACCACCGCGACGACGACGCTGGTCTCGAACGAGTGCACCTGCACGCCGGGGATCGCGTAGAAGATCGCCAGCACGCCCGCGCCCATGATCAGGAAGCTGCCCAGGCCGAGGGTGAAGAAGGCGATCGGCAGCGCCACCCGCATCACCAGCGGCCAGCCGACCGCGGCCAGCACCCCGAGCAGCAGGGCGGCGACCGGGGGCTGCCACCACGAGGTCATCGCGAACCCGGACAGCCAGTCGTCGAGGACGATCAGCGCCCCGGTGACGAAGGCCCACACCAGCACCACCCGGGCCAGCGTCCGGCCGGTCCGCAGCACCCGGCCGGGGGAGTCGCCCCCGCTCACGGCCGCTGGCAGCGCACGTCGTCCCCGTGCACCTCCGCGCGCGAGAGCGCGTCGTCCCCCTGTACTTCCGCGCGCGAAAGCGCGTCGTCGCCAGGGTTCGGCGCCGAAACCGGGGCGGGTTTCGGCGCCGAAACCTCGGCGGGGTTCGGCGCCGAAACCTGAGGGTGGTGCTTCTTGCGGCGGGCGGAGACCAGGTTGAGGACGACGCCGACCAGCAGGACCAGCAGCGTCGCGATCAGCGTGGCGATGAGCGGGGAGTCGAAGATGCCGCCGCTGACCACGCCGAGCAGCGCGTAGGCGACCGCCCAGACCAGCGCCGCCGCGAAGGACGCCGGCAGCAGCCGCCGCCACGGGTAGGAGAGCGCTCCGGCGGCCAGCAGCACCGGGATCCGGCCGGCGGGCAGCAGCCGGCCGACCACGATGATCTGCCAGCCGTGCCGGCGGAACTGCTCGCGCACCTCCTCGATCCGGTCGGCGTGCTGGCCGCGGGCGACCCAGCGGACCGCGGCCGGGCCACCGAACCGGCAGATGCTGAAGGTGATGACGTCGCCGGCGAAGGCGCCGAGGGCGGCCACCAGGACGACGAGCGGCAGCGACAGGTGGTCGGTGGTCACCGCGACCGCCGCGGCGGCGCCCACGACGGCACCGGTGGGCACGACCGGGACGACGGAGCCCAGCAGCACCCCGCCGAACAGGACCGGGTAGCCCAGCGAGCTCCCGTCGGTCCAGTTCGCGGCCAGCACGGCCGGGGTGCTCACGTGGCGCCCCCGGAGTCCACCGGCGCCGGCAGCACCACCGGCGCCCCGGGGGCGGTGAGCGCGACGTGCGTGGCCGGCCCGGCGGCGGCGACCGCGGCGGCGAACCGGCGCGGCGGCTCGGTGAGCAGCGCGCGCATCCGCGCCCGCCAGGGGCTGGGCAGCGAGGTCAGCCCGGCGACGGCGAAGGTGCCCCAGTGCACCGGGACGGCGACCTCGGGTCGGAGCAGCTGCACCGCGGCGGCCGCACCGGCGGGGTCCAGGTGCCCGGGGCCCAGCGAGGGACCCCAGCCCCACACCGGCAGCAGCGCGACGTCGATGCCCTCGCTGCCGAGGTCGGTCATGCCGGGGAAGAGGTCGGTGTCACCGGCGGCGTACAACGTCGTCCCGCCGCCGGAGAGCAGGTGCCCGACCGCCGGGGCGTGCGGGCCGTGGGTGAGCCGCGGACCCCAGCGGTGCGCGGCGTGGTCGGCGTGGGTGGCGGTGACGGTGAGCCCGCCGTCGGTGAGGCTCTCGCCCGGGGCCAGCTCCTCCACCGCGGTGAAGCCGTGCCGGGTCAGCCACCGGCCGGCTCCGCGCGGGACGACGACCGGAGTGCCGCGGCCGAGCAGGCGCAGCGAGCGCAGGTGCAGGTGGTCGTTGTGCAGGTGAGAGATGAGGACCACGTCGATGCCGGCCCAGGCCGACGCGGCCAGCGGCGCCACCACCCGGCGCAGCGGACCCAGCCCGACGGTGAGCAACGGGTCGGTGAGCACGGTCTTCCCGCCCAGTTCCGCCCGCACCGTCGAGTGACCGAGGAAGTGCAGGCGTGGAGGGGTCACCGCCCCAGTATCGGCGTTGATCACCCGCGTGGTCACCACTCGTCCGGCGTCAGACCTCGGCGCTGGACCCGATGGCGCTCAGGGTCACCGACCGGGCCGGGGGAACCGTGCGCCCACCGGGTGGGCGGGGGTCGGTGCGCCGTCGGTGCCGATGCCCGGCAGCTGCGCGCCGAGCGCGTCGACGTCCATCGGGCGGGCGAGCAGGAAGCCCTGGATGAAGCGGTGCCCCATGTCGCGCAGCAGCTGCAGCTCGGCCTGGGTCTCCACCCCCTCGACCACCACGGCCAGGCCCAGGCTGGTCCCCAGGTGCAGCACCGAGGCGCACAGCGCCCGGCGCTGCGGGTCGGTCTCGACGTCGGCGAGGAACTGGCGGTCCATCTTGAGCACGTCGATCGGCAGGCCCACCAGGTAGGCCAGCGAGGACCAGCCGGTGCCGAAGTCGTCGACCGCTATGCGCACGCCGAGCCGGCGCAGCAGCTGCAGGTCGGCGACCACGTGGCCGTCGTCCAGGAGGACCGACTCGGTGATCTCCAGGACCAGCCGGGAGGCGGGCAGCCCGCTGCCGTCCAGGGCGGCCAGCACGTCGTCGACGAGCGCGCCGCTGCGCACGTGCCGGGCGGACACGTTGACGGCGACGCCGAGGTCGGGGTGGGGCAGCGCGGCGATGGCCGCGGTGGCGTGGGCGAGCACCCAGCGGCCGATCTCGGTGATGAGCGAGGACTCCTCGGCGAGCGGGATGAACTCGGCGGGGGACACGGCGCCGTAGACCGGGTGCCGCCAGCGCAGCAGCGCCTCGACCGACACCGTCCGGCGCAGGGCGAGGTCGACGACCGGTTGGTAGACCAGGTGCAGCTGGTCCTCGCGGAGGGCGTCGGCCAGGTCGGCGCGCAGCGTCTCCTGGCGGTCCTGGGTGATCCGGAGGGCGTCGGAGTGCCGGCGCACCTGGCCGGGGCCGGCGGCGCGGGCGCTGCGCAGCGCCAGGTCGCCCCAGCGCAGCACCTCACCGGCGTCGACGTCGGCGGACAGCCCGGTGACGCCGGCCGCGGCGGTGAGCCGCAGCGTCGTCCCCGGACCGCTGGCGACCGGCTGGACCGCGGCGACCAGCCGCGCGGCCACCGTCTCGGCGTCGGCGATGGTGCCGTCGACGACCACGGCGAACTCGCCGGCCCCGGCGCGGGCGAGCCAGTCGCCCCCGCGCAGCGCCCGGCTGAACCGGGTCGTGAGCGCGCGGAGGGCCATGGCGTCGTCGCGGTCGGAGAGGCCGTCGACCCCCAGCACCACCAGCGAGGTGGCGGACACCGAGGAGGCGCGCAGCACCGCGGCCAGGCGCTGGGTGAGGGCGGACCGGTTGGGCAGCCCGGTGGCCGGGTCGGTGGTGCTGAACGCGAGGTCGGTCACCACCGGCAGCGGGGCGGTGGCGGTGACGTCGCGGCAGTACAGCACCAGGGCGCCCACGTCGGGGTCGCTGCGCAGGTCGCGCACCTGGGCCTGGATGAGCCGCCAGCTGCCGTCGCACTGGCGGACGCGGGCGCTGCGGGTCCGGACCTCCTCGTCGTCGTGCGGAGCGCTCAGCGCGGCCACCAGACCGGCGGCGTCGTCCGGGTGGACCGTGTCGGCGACGGACCGCCCGACGATCCGCTGCGGCTCGACACCGAGCAGGTCGGTGATGGCCGGGGAGACCCAGGTGACGGTCAGCTGGTCGTCGAGGATCACGACCGGGTCCGCGCTGCCGCGCACCAGGGTCCGGAAGTACGCCTCGCTGCGCTGCAGGTCCTGGGTGAGCCGCTGCTGGGTCGGCCAGGACACCGCCTGGTGGGCGAACAGCGCACCGAGGCCCAGCACGCCCAGGATCGTCCCGACGACGGTCAGCGTGCCGGTGACCAGCACGCTCAGCAGGAGCAGCGAGCCGCCGGCCATCGCGGTGGCGTGCGGCAGCAGGGCCCCCAGCGTGGAGCCGCCCGCGGGCCGCCGGTCGGGGGCGGGGCGGGGCCGGTCTTCCGCGCAGGCCACGGCGAGCAGGGCCAGCCCGAGGACGCTGGTGGCGCAGGCGAGGTACTGGACGAGGCCGGGGCCGGTGGCGATCGAGGAGTAGGCGCCGGCCTGCGCGGTCGCCACCTGCGAGGCGAACAGCAGCCAGCCGACGCGGCGCTGCTCGGCGGCGCAGACGGCGATGAGGACCAGCGAGAAGCCGGTGCCGATCGCGATGCCGGACATCAGGGCGAACAGCGCGATCGCCTCGTCCAGCGGCAGGACGCCGGACCGGCCGATGCTGAGGTGGTACAGCGTGTGCACGGTCAGCAGGTCGGCGAGCACGAACAGCACCAGCATCGTGGCCATCCGCGCCCGGGCTCCCCGCAGGGACGTGCGGTCGAGCATGCGGATGATGGCCACGACCACCAACAGGTGACCGGGGACGCTGCCCAGCGCGGTCTGCCCCCAGGGCAGCCACGCCGCGGCCAGCAGGGCACCGGCGGCGCTGACGGCCACCGAGATCGCGTACCAGCGCCAGCCGGCCGGGTGGGCGCTGCGCCGTCCGGACCGGACCAGCAGCGCGAGCACGGCCGCGACGGCCAGGAAGTCGACGGTCACCGCCACGGTGACGGACCGGCTGCTCGGCAGCAGGCCGGCGGCGAGCGGGAGGAGGGCAGCCAGCACGGCCAGGAGCAGGTGCCGGTGCAGCGCGGGGGCGGCCGAGCCGCCGGGTCGAGAGGCGGACACGGCCCGCGCCGGGACGGCGAGGGGTGCGGTGGTCACCCCGGGGTTGTCGGGACCGGCCCGGCCGCTCTGCAGGCCGGCGACGCTGCCCTCACCCCAAGGGGGCGGGCAGCCGTGGCAGCATCCCCTCTCGTGCAGCGGGGCCCGGACGGCGCGGTCGGCCCGCGCGCGGCCGACCTGGCGGTGGTCGCGGCGCTGGTCCTCGGCTTCGCCGTGGCGTCCGCCGCGCTGGCGGCCCGGACCGGCGCCTGGGGTCTCCCGCACAACGACGACTGGGCGATGCTGCGGATCGCGCAGCGGCTGGCCGAGACCGGTGAGGTCCGGCTGGTCGGCTGGAACCGGATGTCGCTGGTCGGCCAGAGCGTCCCCGGAGCCGCGGCCCTCCGGCTGTCCGGCGGCGGGGTGACGACCCTGCAGGCCCTCGACCTGGCCGCGGCGGCGCTGCTGCCGGCGGTGGCCTACGCGCTGCTGCGCCGGTTCCTGCCGCCCGGGCGGTCCGCGCTCGGCGCGCTGACCGTGGTCGGCACGTGCGAGCTGTGGCTGCTGTCCACCTCGTTCATGACCGACGTCCTGGCGGCGCTGCTGGTGCTCGGGTCGGTGCTGCTCGGCGTGGCCGCCGTGCGCGCACCGGGTCGCCGCGCCGCCCGGCTGCTGCTGGTCGGGTCGGTGGCGGTGGGGCTGTGGGCCTGCACCGTCCGGGAGGGCGCGCTGGCCGCCCCGGCCGCGGTGCTGGTCGCCGCGCTCGCCACCCGCCGGGACCTGCGGCGGACGGCATGGGCGTCGGCAGCGGCCGGCGGGGCCGCGGTGGCGGCGTTCGAGCTGTGGCGGCGGTCGCTGGCCGGTGACGACCCTCCGGTCCTGGCCGTCGACCCGGTGGCCACCGCGGCGCACGGAGCCGAGGCGCTGTTCTGGACCGGCCTGGTGCTGAGCCCGGTGACCCTGTTCCTCAGCCGCTGGTGGCGGCGGCGCCGGGCCTGGCTCGCCGTCGGCCTGGCCGGCTGCGTCGCCGTCGCGGTCTCCCGGGGTCTGGACCGGCCGCTCTTCCCGGCCAACTACCTCAGCCAGCGCGGCGGCTACTCGACCGCGGAGCTGGGCAGCCGGGCGGTGCTGGTGCCCGGCGTCGTGTGGGCGGGGGTGTGCGGGGTCGCCGTGGTGTCGGCCGGGGTGCTGGTCGAGCGGCTGGCTGACCGGCGGAGCCGGTCCGTGGCGGCGCGCGGGGATCCGGCGGCGCGGGTGCTGGCCTGGTTCGTCGGGCTGACCGTCGCCGGCCTGCTGGCGCAGGACGTGGTGGGGCAGACGACGTACTCCCGGTACCTGCTGGCGCTGCCACCGGTGCTCGCCGTCCTGGTGCTGCAGTCGGTGCCGCCGGCCGGGACCGCTGCCGCTCCGCGCCGGCTCGCGTGGCTGGGGTCGGGGGCGCTGCTGGTGGCGGCCGGTGCCCTCGCGGTCGTGCTGACCGCCGGCACGCTGCGGTCGGACACCGCCCGGTGGACCGCCGCCCAGGAGCTGGTCGACGCCGGGGTGGACCCGATGTCGATCGCCGTCGGTCAGGAGTGGTCGGGCTGGCACACCGCCGTGCCGGCCGTGCACGCCGGCCGCGACGCACCGGGGGACCAGGGCTGGTGGACCGGGATGTTCAGCGACGCGTCGGAGTGCTGGCTGGTGGCCGTCGACGACCGCGGGCGGGCGGGGTACCGGCTGGTGGCGGCGGGGCCCGGCGTCTGGGTGTTCCGCGCCGAGACGGCCTGCTGACCGTCAGCGGTGCAGGGTCACCAGCGCAGCGGGCTCTTCGCGCGGGAGTCCGCGGTGCGGCAGGCCCGGCAGTGCCCCCAGGTGGCGATCCGCTGCGGGCTGCTGGGCTCACCGCACTCGGGGCAGTCGACGGCGCCCTCGGCCGCCGGTCGGGCGGTCGGGACCTGCGGAGCGTCGGCTCCGGCGTCGCTGCCGGGGGAGTGGTCGGGCCTACCTGCGGTGTCCTTGCTGATGGCGCGCCTCCTGAGGTGTTGCCGAGGACGCTACTCAGCAACACCAGACCCCGCTGGTCGTCAGCTGCTGCGAGGGAGCCGGTGGTAGCCCAGGAGGTCCCGGGACGGCGCGGGGTCGACCCACTGGAAGCTCCGGCACCGGCAGGTGTCGTAGGCGGCGCACGTCGGGCCGTGCTGGTGGTAGCTGTGCCCGCAGCGGTGGCACGAGACGGCCTCGGCCTGTTCGTCGCGCACGGCTCCTCCTCGGGGCCTCCGGCAGCCGGGCGCTGCGCGGGCGGTGCAGCGCCGGCCCGGGGGGACCGGGCGCGGGCTGCGCACATGGTGGCCGACCGGCCTCCGCTCGGCCAGCTGACCCCGGTCCGGTCGCC
This sequence comes from Geodermatophilaceae bacterium URHA0031, assembly GCA_000620205.1. Classification (GTDB taxonomy): domain Bacteria; phylum Actinomycetota; class Actinomycetes; order Mycobacteriales; family Geodermatophilaceae; genus Modestobacter. The sequence continues at coordinate 179,189 of JHVP01000011.1, forward strand.
CGCAGGCGCGGGGACCCCGCCGATGTCGGTGCCCTCGGCTAGCTTCCCGCCCGGACGGTCGGACCCGAGGAGGGGCGCATGGAACGGCTCGAGACGACGATCGACGTCCAGGGACCGTGGTCGCTGGCCACCAGCCGGCGGTTCTGGGAGGGCTTCACGCCCGCAGCGCTCACCCCGCAGGACGGCGGCGCCCGGCTGCGCACCGTCTTCCGGGTCGACCGGGACTGGTCCCGTGCGGCGGTGGAGGTGACCCAGGCAGGCGGCGCCGCGGAGCTGGTGCTCACCGGCGACGGCGACCTGACGGCGGCGGCTGCGCAGGTCTGCCGGTTCCTGTCCCTGGACGTCGACGCCCGCGGCTGGCCGGACGTGGGCCGCCGGGACCGGGTGATCGGCGAGGCCCAGCGGCAGCTGCCCGGGCTGCGCCCCTGCGGTTTCCACTCCCCGTACGAGGCCGCCGCCTGGGCGGTGCTGTCCCAGCGGGTGCGGATCGTGCAGGCCGCCCGGGTGCGGCAGCAGCTGGTCGACGAGCACGGCGACGACGGCGCGTTCCCGGCGCCGGAGCGGTTGCGGGCGCTCGACCTGGACCTCCCCGGGCGCAAGACCGAGTACCTGCACGCGGTCGCCGACGCCGCGCTCGACGGCCGGCTGGACGGTGCGACGCTGCGGTCGGCCGACCCGGAGGAGGCGGTGCGGGGCGTTCAGCAGATCACCGGGCTGGGGCCGTTCGCCGCCGAGCTCGTCGTCCTCCGCGGCGCCACCGCCCCGGACGGGCTGCCCCGACAGGAGCGCCGGCTGGAGAGCGAGGTCGCCGAGCGCTACGGCCCGGACGCCGACCTGCGCGCGACGGCGGAGGCCTGGCGCCCCTTCCGGACCTGGGCCGCCGTCCTGCTCCGCGCCCTGCGGGAGCAGCGCACCGCCGAGATCGCCGGTGCCCGCTGACGACGTCGGCGCGCACGCCAGGTCCGCGAGCGCGGTGGACGACCGAGTGGCAAGCTCCACGTCGTGAAGACGTGGCTCGACGCGTGGCCGGTGTTCCGGCAGCTCACCGGCTCAGATCCCCTCGGCCGCGGCGTGGCCGCGCGCAGCAGGGCCACCGAGCAGGTGGTCAGCCGGACGGCGACCGCCGACCGGGTCGTCACGTCGGTCTGCCCGTACTGCGCGGTCGGTTGCGGCCAGCGCGTGTTCGTCAAGGACGAGAAGATCGTCCAGATCGAGGGCGACCCCGACTCGCCGATCAGCCGCGGCCGGCTCTGCCCCAAGGGCAGCGCGAGCAAGCAGCTGGTCACCAGCCCGTCCCGCGTGACCACGGTCAAGTACCGCCGTCCCCACGCCACGGACTGGGAGGACCTGGACCTCGACACGGCGATGGAGATGATCGCCGACCGCGTCCTGGACGCCCGGGAGAAGGGCTGGCAGGTCGAGGACGGCGGCCAGCGCGTCAACCGGACCATGGGGCTGGCCAGCCTCGGCGGGGCGACGCTGGACAACGAAGAGAACTACCTGATGAAGAAGCTGTACAGCGCCCTGGGCGCCATACAGATCGAGAACCAGGCCCGCATATAGCACTCGTCGACGGTCCCCGGTCTGGGGACCTCGTTCGGCCGTGGTGGCGCGACCAACTTCCAGGAAGACCTGGCGAACTCCGACTGCATCGTCATCGAGGGTTCGAACATGGCCGAGTGCCACCCGGTGGGCTTCCAGTGGGTGATGGAGGCCAAGGCCCGGGGGGCCAAGGTCATCCACATCGACCCGCGGTTCACCCGGACCAGCGCGGTCGCCGACCTGCACGTCCCGCTGCGCATCGGCACCGACATCGCCTTCCTCGGCGGGCTGATCCGGTACGTCCTGGACAACGACCTGTACTTCAAGGACTACGTGGTCGCTTACACCAACGCCGCGGCGCTGGTGGGTGAGGACTTCGTCGACGCCGAGGACCTCGGCGGCCTGTTCTCCGGCTTCGACCCCGAGCACGGCCAGTACGACACCGACAGCTGGGAGTACGAGTTCGCCGAGCCGAAGCACGCCCGCGCGGACGACCCGGAACGGGCCGCGCACCAGGAGCTCGTCGACCACCACCACGACGTCCAGTCCGCCGACAAGGCGCAAACCCTCGGCAGCGGCGGGGCCCCCATCCCGGGCAAACCCAAGCGCGACGAGACGCTGCAGCACCCGCGCAGCGTCTTCCAGGTGCTCAAGCGGCACTTCGCCCGCTACACCCCGGAGATGGTCGCCGAGGTCTGCGGCATCGAGCCGGCGGTGTTCGAGCAGGTCGCGCAGTGGGTCACGGCCAACAGCGGCCGCGACCGGACGACCGCGTGGGTGTACTCGGTGGGCTGGACGCAGCACAGCGTCGGCGCGCAGTACATCCGCACGGCGTCGATCCTGCAGACGCTGCTGGGCAACATCGGCCGGCCCGGCGGCGGCATCCTGGCGCTGCGCGGGCACGCCAGCATCCAGGGCTCGACCGACGTCCCGACGCTGTTCAACCTGCTGCCCGGCTATCTGCCGATGCCGCACGCCGCCCAGCACCAGTCGCTCGCCGACTACGTGGCCGACTCGGCCGGCAAGCCCGGGTTCTGGGGCAACAAGCGGGCCTACATGGTCAGCCTGCTCAAGGCCTGGTTCGGCGACGCCGCACAGCAGGAGAACGACTTCGGGTTCGACTGGCTCCCGAAGATCAACGGCGACCACAGCTCCTACCGGACGATCGCGGACATGATCGCCGGGAAGGTGCACGGCTACTTCCTGGTCGGCGAGAACCCCTCGGTCGGCTCGCCCAACGGCCGGATGAACCGGTTCGGGTTGGCCAACCTCGACTGGCTCGTCGTCCGCGACCTGCAGATGATCGAGTCGGCCACCTTCTGGAAGGAGGGCCCGGAGATCGAGTCCGGCGAGATGGCGCCGGAGACGATCGGCACCGAGGTCTTCTTCATGCCGGCCGCGACGCACACGGAGAAGGAAGGCACCTTCACCCAGACCCAGCGGCTGCTGCAGTGGCGGCACAAGGCGGTCGAACCGCCGGCCGACGCCCGCAGCGACCTGTGGTTCTACTTCCACCTCGGCCGCATCCTGCGCAAGCGGCTGGCCGGGTCCACCGACCCGCGCGACCAGGCGCTGCTGAACCTGACCTGGGACTACCCGACGATCGGGGAGACCGCGGACCCCGACGCCGAGGCCGTGCTGCGCGAGATCAACGGTGTCGGCCCCGACGGCAAGGCGCTGTCGGGCTACACCGAGCTCAAGGACGACGGGACGACGACCAGCGGCTGCTGGATCTACTCCGGCGTCTACGCCGACGAGGTCAACCAGGCGGCCCGGCGGAAGTCGCGCCGCGAGCAGGGACCGGTCGCGCTGGAGTGGGGCTGGGCGTGGCCGATGAACCGCCGGATCCTCTACAACCGTGCCTCGGCCGACCCGGACGGCAAGCCGTGGAGCGAGCGCAAGAAGTACGTGTACTGGGACGAGGTCGCCGGGAAGTGGACCGGTGACGACGTGCCGGACTTCGAGGCGACCAAGCCGCCGGACTACGTGCCCCCGGAGGGGGCGAAGGCGCAGGACGCGATCGGCGGCGCCGACCCGTTCATCATGCAGATGGACGGCAAGGCCTGGCTGTACGCGCCATCCGGCCTGGTCGACGGCCCGATGCCGACGCACTACGAGCCGGCCGAGTCGGTCGTGGAGAACTACCTCTACGACCAGCAGTCCAGCCCCACGATCGAGCGGATCGCCGGGCCGTGGAACCGGGAGAACCCCTCGCTCAGCGAGGTCTTCCCGTTCCAGGTGACCACCTACCGGCTCACCGAGCACCACACCGCCGGTGGCATGAGCCGCACGCTGCCCTACCTGTCCGAGCTCCAGCCGGAGTTCTTCGTCGAGGTCAGCCCCGAGCTCGCCGAGCTGCGTGGGCTGGTCAACGGCGAGTTCGCCACCCTGGTCAGCGCCCGGACGGCGATCGAGGCGAAGGTCCTGGTCACCGAGCGGATCCGGCCGATCAAGCTGCGCGGCGGGCAAGTCGTGCACCAGATCGGCATGCCTTACCACTGGTCCTACAGCGGCATCTCGACCGGCGACTCGGCCAACGACCTGCTCGGCATCGTGCTCGACGCGAACACCCACATCCAGGAGGACAAGGTCAGCACCGCCGACATCGTGCCCGGACGGCGTCCGCGCGGGCCGGAGCTGCTGGAGTTCGTCGAGTCCTACCGCACCCGGGCCGGGGTGGAGTCGGGCAGGGTCGGCGTCAACGGCCGGGCACCCGCCGAGGACCCGAGCGCGATGGAAGAGGCCGGCGCGTGAGGAACGCAGGTCTTCCGGTGCTCGGTCAGCCCTGCTGCGCGTGGGGGCGGATGGTGCGCCAGCCACAGGCGCGGCAGGTGTCCGCGAGGCGCTCGTCGGTCCTCCAGGACGGGTCGAGCCGGTCGCGCAGCCGTCGGACGTTGGCGGAGCGGACCAGAACGACGTCCGTGCTCTGGCAGTGGCCACACGCCCGCTCCGCTGGGCCCAGCACCGTCCTCGTCCGCATGGGACCGGATGATCTTGTACCGCAGGTGCTCGGAGCTCATGTCCACGCGCCGCTGTCCACCACTCCGCTCGTGTCGTCACGATCGCTCGCGGGGTCGGTCACCCTCGGTGTCCGTCCTCGAGGTGTCGACGTCGTGGCTCCCCTGCTCGCTACCGGAAGGTCGCCCCGATGACCGCTGTCAGCTCGGCGAGCCCGGGTCTCAGCAAGGACCACGGCGACCCGGTCACCGGGAACCGGCTCTACGGGCCGCTGCCCGACGTGCAGGGCGAGGCGGGCTACGAGACCGACCACCCGGCGCGGGTCGGGTTCTTCACCGACACCTCGGTCTGCATCGGCTGCAAGGCCTGCGAGGTCGCCTGCAAGGAGTGGAACACGCTCCCGATGGACGACTCGCACGGCACGAGGGACGCCCTGGGGCTGTCCGGGATGTCGTACGACAACACCGGCCAGCTGGGCGCGAACTCGTGGCGGCACGTGGCGTTCATCGAGCAGAGCCGCGCCGTGGACCTGCCGATGCCGGTGTTCGGGCGGCCCGGCGATGACCGGCAGGACGCCGGGCAGCCGGTCAACCCGATCAGCCCGCAGGCCGACAGCACGCTGAACGCGCAGACCAGCGTGCTGAACGCCGAGTCGCTGAGCCAGTTCGACCCGCAGACCGGGCAGAGCGGCAGCGACAAGCAGATCCGCTGGCTGATGTCCTCCGACGTGTGCAAGCACTGCACGCACGCCGGCTGCCTGGACGTCTGCCCGACCGGTGCGCTGTTTCGCACCGAGTTCGGCACGGTCGTCGTCCAGGGCGACATCTGCAACGGCTGCGGCTACTGCGTGCCCGCCTGCCCCTACGGCGTCATCGACAAGCGCGAGGACGACGGCCGGGTCTTCAAGTGCACGATGTGCTACGACCGGCTGACCGACGGGCTGCAGCCGGCCTGTGCCACCGCCTGCCCGACCCAGTCGATCCAGTTCGGCGACCTCGACGAGCTACAGGCCCGGGCCGACGCCCGGCTCGCCACGCTCAAGGGCCAGGGGGTGGAGACGGCGCGGCTCTACGGCCGGGACGAGGACGACGGGGTCGGCGGCAACGGGGCGTTCTTCCTGCTGCTCGACGAGCCCGAGGTCTACGGCCTGCCGCCGGACCCGATCGTCACGACCCGCGACCTGCCGTCGATGTGGAAGGCCGCGGCGACCGGTGCGGCCGTCATCGTCGGCGTCGTGGCCTCGGCCTTCGTGGGACGCAGGCGATGAGGGCCATGGTGGCCACCATGGCCCTGAGGGAGGCCGCGTGACCGAGTCGACCGGCAACGAGCCGGCGGGCCAGGCACCGGTGACGCCGGGTGCCGGGTGGCACCGGGCCGGTGGGGAGGACCTCACCCGGCCGCGGCGCAAGCGCCGCCGCGGCGGTGGTGGCGGCTGGGGCAGTGGCAACCGCGAGGCGGCCATGGTGCCCGAGGCGGAGTTCAGCTCCTACTACGGCCGGCAGATCATCAAGTCGCCGACCTGGAAGAACCCCGAGGTCCCGCTCTACTTCTTCCTGGGCGGTGCCGCCGGGACGTCGTCGGTCATCGGCGCGCTCGCCGAGTTCACCGGTCGCCCGAAGCTGGCACGCAACGCGGAGTACACCGCCGGCATCGGCGCGCTGGCCTCGGTGGTGCTGCTGATCGACGACCTGGGCCGGCCGGAGCGGTTCCTGCACATGCTGCGGGTGTTCAAGCCGACGTCACCGCTGTCGGTGGGCTCCTACATCCTGTCGCCGTTCAGCGCGTTCACCTCCGCGGCCGCCGGGATCCGGCTGCTGGAGCTCGAGCCGGTGTTGAGGCTGGCCGCGAAGGCGCTGCCGTTCCTTCCCAGCCTGGCGGGGGCGTTCCCGGCGCTGCGCAAGGCGTCGGCGGTCGGCGCGGCGGCGTTCGGCGGGCCGATGGCGACCTACACCGCGGTGCTGATCGCCAACACCGCCGTCCCGTCGTGGCACGCGCCGCACGACGAGCTGCCGTTCGTGTTCGCCGGGTCGGCGATGGCCGCCGGTGGTGGCATCACCATGGCGCTGACGCCGGTCGACGAGGCCGGGCCGTCGCGGAAGGTGGCACTGTCCGGGGTGGCGCTCGAGCTGGCCGCCATCCACCGGGTGGAGCACGGGCACGGCATCGTCAGCGAGCCCTACCACCTGGGCAAGGCCGGGAAGCTGCTGCGCGCGGCGAAGGCCTGCACGGTGGGCGGTGCCGGGGTGACGGCGCTGCTCGGGCGCACCCGGGCCGGTGGAGTGCTCGGCGGGTTGCTGCTGGCGGCCGGCTCGGTGATGACCCGGATGGGCATCTTCGAGGCGGGCATGGCCAGCGCCAAGGACCCGAAGTACACCGTCATCCCGCAGCGCGAGCGTCTCGAGGCGCGCCAGGCCGAGGCCGCTGCGCGGGCCGGCACCGACGACCCGCACGAGGCCAGGTCCGTCGTCCGCTGAGTACTGGTCCGTGCCGCCGGAACTCGGCGGCCCGGGTCCCGGCGGGTCGATGGACAGGGGTCCGGCCGCGACCTGTCGGATGGTGCTGCAACGACGAGGACCTCGGATGACGTCCGCTGTTCATGGAGGCAGCTCGGCGGCGTGCAACAGCGAGTGAGGCGCGAGGTGGCTCTCACGGCCCTGGTGCGGTGGTGCGAGGTCCCGTGACGCGGTGGGAGCCCACCATGGGCGACCAGGTCACCAGTTGGGCTGCCTGGCGCCTCAGCTCGGCCGTGATGGCCTGCTGATCGAGATCCTCCAGGTACACCGACGGTGCGACGAGCCCGAGGCCGGCGACGACCTCATCGTTCCCATCTCGGAGCGGTGCCGCGATCGAGGTGACCTCATCTCGCAGTCCGCCAGCGACGAGGTCGTGCCCGGCCGCACGCACCCGGGCCAGCCGCAGGGCCAGCAACGCGGGGTTGCGGAGGGCCACCGGAGCGCGCTGGAGTCGGCTCAGGCGACGTTCCAGCACGTCCGCCGGCGCCCAGGCCAGTAGCACGTGCAGCAGCGCTTCCGTCCCGGGGAGCATCACGCTGCCGTCCATCGGCGGGATGGCGAGCGGCTGCGGCGGGGGATCGCAGCGGAGGAGGCAGCGCAGGGAGTCGTCGGACCAGCCCACCACGAGCACCGTCCCACCGGTGGCCGAGGCCAGCTCCCGCATCGCGTCCGTCCCGGCCCGCCCCGGTGCATCGGTGACGGTGTTCCGTTCGAAGTGTGTGGTCTGCATGGCCGTTCAGCCCCCGTCGTCCCCGTGGTCCCGCTGTCGGATGTCTGCTGTTCACCTGCTGCGCATGTGCCGGCATCCGTCGCCGGCGGCCAGTACAACCCATGCGACTACTCGCCGTCGAGCCGTGCTATCAATCGTGAAGCCCGAACGGTGCCTGGCAGCTTGTTGTGACAGGGCCTCCTGAATGTCCCACGCAGTCTGTGTCGGGGGTACTGACAACGGACGTCCCGGTCAAAGGGCGTGAGTCCGGTTGAGCAGGGAACCACCGCGCCTCGACCGACTTCTTGCGGTTGACTGCCTGGGACATTGCAGCATCGCGATCGAGGTCGACCTCGTGACGGACCTCCACGGCCACTCCTTGGGGTGGCGGTCAGGGGCGAGTGGACAGAAGAGCGAGTCGAGGCAAGTACGTTGCTGAGTGGCGTGGCGTGAGGCTCAACATGGGAGAGAGTGGCGAGTGTCGATCCGAGACGGCGTGCAGTTCTCCATCGTCGTCCCCACTCATGCCCGACGAGATGTCCTCATGAAGTCGATGGGCGCAATGTGCAGCCTGGTGGCACCCTGGCCCATCGAACTCATCGTCGTCGTCGACGGCTCGGTTGATGGCAGCGCAGAAGCTGCCGAGAGCATCACGATGCCTTTCCCCACGGTTGTCATATGGCAGGAGAACAAGGGCTCCGCGGCTGCCAGGAACAGAGGCGCAGCCGAGGCTCGTGGGAAGTACATCTTGTTCCTGGATGACGACATGCAGGTAGCTCCCGACCTGCTCGTCCACCATGACCGGCTGCTCGGTGCTGGAGCTGACGCCGTTGTCGGTCACATCCCTGTGCATCCCGACTCGCCGCGCAGCCTGCTGACCGACGGGGTCGAGCGGTGGGCGGAGCACCGTCACCGACGGCTGGTTCGTTCGGATGGGCAGTTGCGCCTGTCGGATCTGATCACCGGGCAACTGTCCGTCCGGACCGATGTCTTCGAGGCGTCAGGCGGGTTCGACGAGGACCTCAACCGCGGTGGCACGTTCGGCGCGGAGGACACCGACTTCTTGTACCGCCTGCTGCAGTCCGGGGCGCGCGTCCGGTACGCGCCCCATGCGATCGCCCACCAGTTGTACGTGGTCCGACCCCGGCGGAATCTCCAACAATGGCGTCAGGCAGGACGGGCGGACGCGATGCTGGCCCGTAAGCACCCTGAGTTGGTGAGTCAGTTGGTGACCTCCCACGGAGGGCGCACTCTCCTCGGGCGCGCTCTGCGTGCGCTGGCGCCCATCGTCCCGGAGACCATGGTCGAGTCGGCGGCACGCCTGGTGGTCGATCGGGCTTCGTCGGGTGCCCGGGACTGGCCTACCCGTTGGGCCTTCACGAGGATGAGAGACGCTCACTACTGGCGCGGGGTCCGCGAGGGTGGCGGCTTCCGTGTTGCTGCTGAGGGACCCGCGATATTGGCCTTCCACGCGATCGAAGACGTGGAGGACGCCGTCATCGGGGAGTACTGCGTCTCGCCTGAGCGGTTTGCTGCGCACGTCGAGGCGTTGGAGAAAGCTGGCGTCGCGTGGATCGGTGCCGAGGAGCTGCTGTCCTTCCTCGACGGCGCACCGGTCCCTCCACAGGCAGTCCTGCTCACCTTCGACGACGCATACGCGAGCCTCTACTCCCACGCCGTCCCGGTGCTCCGAGACCGGAGAGTCCCGGCCCTGGTCCTGCCCGTGACCGGTCGCCTGGGCTCGACCAACACGTGGGACACGGCGAGGGGCGCGACAGAGCTCCGGTTGTTGTCCACGGCGCAACTGCGGTGGATGTCCGAGCAGAACTGGGCGATAGGCACGCACAGTCGGACCCACCCACACATGGTGCGGCTGTCCTCGTCGGCCCTGTCCGATGAGTTGGCCGGTGCACTGGAGGACATGAAGGCAGCCGACGTGCCGGTCGTTCCGGTCATCGCCTATCCCCACGGGGAGCACGACGTCCGCGTCCGTGCAGCCGCCCGCAGAGCCGGTTACGTCATCGGACTCGCGCTCGACGGAGGAAAGGTCGAACGGCGACACTCGAGGTTCGCACTTCCTCGCATAGAAGTGACACGCGAGACCAGCCCAGACGAGATAGTTGCCCTCGTCCGCCGGCCGCAGTCCCGCTCGTTGCGACGATACGAACGCGAGCTGCGTTGGGCCGTGCGCACTGCGCTCGCCGTTGTCAGGCTCGGGCCGTTGGGCAAGTGATCCCGATTGCAGTCAGGCGCTCGAACGGCGGGGCATTTTCGAGGAGGTCCGGACGATGAGCACGACTGGGCATGGTGATGAGAGACGACGCTTCTCCACCTGGGTCTTCCAGGACTGGCGGGCCAACACCCGCTATCCGGATTCACAGGTGATCCTGGTGTGCTTTCGCCTGGCTCAATGGTCGTACACGCACTGGGGAAGGCCAGGGCTGGTGTTGTCCTTGGCCTATCGATTCTTCGTCTCCCTGTTCTTCAGCGTCGAACTGCCCTACCAGGCCGAGGTGGGTCCCCGGCTGCGCATCTTCCATCCGCACAGCATCGTGCTGAACCCCGGTGTGCGGTTGGGCGCGGACTGCGTCTTGCGGCAGAGCGTGACGATCGGGAACGCCGTACGCCGAGATGGGTCGGAGAAGGGGATAGCCAGCGCCGGTGACGGTGTGGAGTTCGGGGCGGGGTGCGTCGTGGTCGGCGCCGTGCACGTCGGGGACCACGCACGCATCGGTGCTCTGACCCTGGTCACGGAGGACGTGCCTCCGCGCGGCGTCGTCCTTGGCAACCCCGGGCGGCTCGTACGGGTTGACGATGGCGGGGCGTGAGACGAGTGCGCCGGGCGCTCCGAAGCTCGTCGTGAGGATTGGGACGTCCAGGTGAACGCCCCGATCACCGTGATCCTCCCCGTGCGGAACGGCGCGCGGACCATCGCCTCAGCCGTCCGCTCCACACTGCGGGCACTGCCGCAGAACGGCAAGGTGCTCATCCACGACGACGCCAGCAGCGACGACACGTACACGGTCCTGGACGGCATCTCGGATCCACGGGTGATCGTCCTCCGCAGCGAACAGCCTCGTGGGGTCGCCGGCGGCTTGAACTACCTGCTGGATCAGGTCGACACGCCTGTCGTCGCCCGCATGGACGCCGATGACGTGGTCTTGCCGTGGCGGTTCTCGGCTCAGCTGGCTGCGGTCAAGCGCGGCGCCGACGTCGTCTGGTCGACCGTGGTCGCCCTCTCGGATGTTCCAGGGCGGTTGCGCCCCCCACCGCCGATCGGCATCTCGGCAGCGGCGATGCCCCTGCACATGCTGTTCGGGAACTGCGTCGCGCACTCGACGATGCTCGCGCGGACGGAGGTCCTCCGCAGAGCCGGCGGGTACCGCCCTGTGTTGGCTGAGGACTACGAACTCTGGCTCCGCCTGTGTACGGAGGACGTGCCAGCGGTGAGACTGGCGGTGCCGACCCTGATCTACAGGTTTCACCCGGGACAGGCGACTGCCGCGGACGGCTACAGCCGGCGGGCGTGGTCGGAGCCAGCGTTGCGGGCCTCTTACACCGCCCTGTCTCAGCGGGTGCTGGGTCTGGAGCCGCGGTGGTACGACGAACTCGCCGGAGCGGGGGGCCCTCCCGAGATGGGCGGTCAGGGGTTGGCCGTGCTGGCGGATGCGGTGGACAGCAGGTCCAGGGATCTGTCAGCGGCGCAGCGGGCCTTCCTCAGGCGCAAGGTGCAGGCAGTGCTGCGCACCGCGTCGGCCAACTGACATCACGGGCCGGGTGACGCCACCGATCCCGGCCCGCGCGTGTGCACTCGGCTGTCTTCGGTGACGAGCACACGGTTTCGGGCGGCCCTACCGAGCGCTCTCCCACCGCGCGCGGAGATAGAGGAGGGGACCGACGACGATGCCTGACAACTCCGTGCGGAGCGCACCGCGAGGGCGACTGCCTTCCCGACCCGACCCGTTGTTCGCGGCCCTGCCCAGAGCGAGCATGCGCCGTGCGGCGCCGGGCAGGCGGCGCAGCACCTCAACCCGTGTTCCTGGGTCGAGCAGGCACTTGGTCGCGAAGGCGGAGAGCCCGGTCCCGTAGCCGTACATCTGATCCAGGAGCGCCTCATCGCTGGACCGATGGTGGTGCCAGACCAACGCGGCAGGTTCGTAGACGATGGCCCGGCCGGCTCGAAGCGTGCGCACGAAGATGTCCACATCCTCGCCGCCTCGCGTCCGAGACCCAGCACCCAGTGCCGTGTCGAATCCACCCAGGTTCTCCAGGAACCTTCGATCGAACGCGAAGTTCGCTCCCGTACCGAACGATCCCGGGGTGTACGGGTAGAGCGGGCTTTCCGCACGGTTATGGACGAGATCGAACTGCTCGGGCTCGCAACGACTCGACCACGCTGCCACTCGTGCATCGAAGTACTGTTCCGCGCGGCTCTCGATGCTCGCGGAACAGACGAGCCCGGTCACGCAGCCGACATCCCGGCGACGCTGGAAGCCCTTGACGATGCCCTGGACCCATCTGGCGTCGACGGCCACGTCATCGTCGGTGTAGGCAACGATCTCCCCTCGGGCCTCGGCCAGGCCGGCGTTACGGGCTCGGGAGAGGCCGGGCCGAGGCTCGACGACGTAACGGAAGCGCGGATCCCGGCTCGCGAGCTCCTCCACCATGCGATGCGTGCTGTCATCGGACGGCGCGTTGTCCACGATCAGCACTTCGAGACCGGGGTAGTCGACCTCCGAGAGTCGGGTGAGACAGGGTCCCAGGATCGCGCTGCGATTCCGGGTGCAGACGATGATGGACACCGTCATCGTCGCCTGCGGGTCGTTCGGACAGCCAGGCGTGGCGGTCGGTGGCCGGGACGTGCCGACCCAACCGGTCAAGCCCTCAGCCGCGAGATGCTCGTGGATACGCGTCGAGAAGGTGCGGACGGCCGTCGCCACCAACGCCTCGACTCGCATGGCCTCGGCAAACGGCACCTCCACGTAGCCGAGCGGTTCACCGTGGAGTCTCACCAGCACTCGCGCTCGGTCCTGATCCGCGGGGGCCATCACGGAGCGGAGGAGTGATGATCCTGACAGCTCCAGCTCGGAGCACCACGTTCGTTGATCCTCCGTTCCGCCTCCGTGTGGCAGGGCCGCCGGACCCGCCTGGTGGCCTGCCATCCGCCGTCTGCGGGCGGCCCTCTCGAACGATGAGCGGAAACGCCTGAGCTTCGGTCGTTCAGTCTGCACTTCTCGCACCCCTGTACTGAAAGACCCAGAGATCGCCCTCATGGCGGACCATCCGCCAGTTCTCACTGACTTGGACTTGATCCAACAAGTCCTGGTAGGAGCCCTCGGCGAACGTCCGGTAGTACTCGTCGTACGCGCGGGTCGCTGCAGTGAACACGAGGTAGCTCGGCCGGTCGCTGGGCCGCTTCTCGAAGAGCCTGCTCACCTCAGCTTCGTCCAGTGGTACCGGGCGTTGGGTGACAAAGGGATCAGCCGGGAGTTCGGTTTCCAGGGCGACCTCGAGAGAGCGGTCCGTCTCTGCGTCGGCGCCCTCGAAGTACCGGGCGTAGTCCAACCATCCGCGACCGGGCCAGTCCAGGTTGACCGGAGTGACGTAGGCGCCCGGCGACTGCTCTGCTAGCCACTGCGCCGCAGTCACGTCCTCCGGGCGGATGTAGTTGACCCACCAGAGGCTGTATGCCGCTTGGCCGGTGGCGCCCAACACGAGCACCAGCCACACCGACGCGGCCACTGCTCGGACAGACATGCCCTGCACGGCGCGAACGAGAGCCGGGCCGAGCACGGCTGCACTGCCGAGGGTGGAGTAGAGGGTCACTCGAAGAATGGCCTCCCCGCCATAGCTCTGTCCACCGAGCAGGAGGAAGGGAGAGAACGTGATCACCGCAGCTGCGAGCGTGTTCCGCCGCCGCCAGGGGTGTCGCCGCCGGGACGACCAGAGTCGGAGCCCGATGACGGCCGCAGCAGACGTCCACATCAACAGTGCGCTCGCCTTGGAGAACCAACCGCCTACGTCGCGTCCCAGGGCTGGCACCGGTGCCACGTTGATGGTCGCGTTGCCGACGGGGTTGAAGCCGGTGAAGAGGCCGTAGCCTGCTATGACATCGATACGGGGAATGATGTAGAGCGCAAGTGCGGCCAACATCCCGGCGAAGACCCAGAGGCGGATGCGGCGGATCACGAGGAGGCCGAAAGCCATTCCGAGAAGCCAGAAGGGTGTCAGCTGGTGAGTCGTGACGATGACCGCATATATGACGATGCTCAGGACACCGCAAGTGGGATTGCGGCGTGATTGGACGAGCGTGACGACCAGTCCTGCGGCCAGGCACATCGCCACGGCTTGCGGAGAGAAGTAGTCCTGGCCCACCCAATTGAAGATCACGACCAGGCCGGCTGCCGCGATGCAGCCTGGCGTCCTGGAACCCAGGGCTCTCGCCACCGCCGCAGTGGACAGAGCGAGCAGCACATGCACGATGGGTGAGATCCAGCGCGCCAGTTCGATGACGGGAACACCACTCGAGTCGCTCAGATATGCGCTGGCGGCGAACATGCCAGGCCAGTTCATGTAGATGTCGGACCCGGGGAGCGTGTGATGGTGCTCTTGCAGGGCACTGACCACGCCGAGGTGTTTGTAGGTCCACGCGGCAGTGGGGACCGAATCCACCAGCGTGGCCGTCGTCCTCAGAACCAGGATCAACGCGGCGACTGCAGTCGCGATCACGACCGGGCGACCCGCACGCAGTGCCAGGACGAAGCTGACGGCCGTGAGCAGCAGCGCGACGGGCAGCGTGCGTGGCCCGGCCGCCAGCAGGCCGAGGACGGACGGCGGGGCTCGATCGACATCCGTCAGTGCCGCGACCCACAGCACGGTGGACAGACACAAGAGAGCGACGATCGCCGCCGTTGTGCCGCCCGACCGGCGGAGCTCCACATGCCTGGCGCGTGCTCTCTTGGCGCCTCGAAGGACCGTGAGCCCACTGATGAGACATGAAACGGCGACGCCGACGGTCGCAAGTCCTGGGATCCAGAGGCCGGTCCACGCTCCTAGCGTGCCCAGTGCGATCAGAGCGCACAGACCGAGCGTCGGCGTCAGAGCGGCTCTGGTGGCCGAGGTGAGGTGGCGGAGGTGCGCCAGGACAGCGGCGCCGGGAGCCACCAGCCAGAAGAGCGTCAGGATCGCCCCCCGAACGGCCAATCCGCTGCTGCTCTGCGTTGTGGGGAAGCCCAGCATCACGACCAGGGTCGGCACGGCGGCGATGCACGCCGTGGACGCCAAGGCACTGTCGACTGGGTCCCGTACGGTTGCACCCCGATGGTGCCGCCCGCTGCCAGGCCTACGTGGCGGGACTGCGTTGGACGCGCCGGCCACGGCCGAGGCTGATGCACGGTCGGCCTCGGCGCGGGTCTGGCTCGAATGGTTCCCCGAGCCGGGGCTCGCTCGTTGCGCTCGAGTGCCAAACAGCCCCATGGGGAGCAATCTCATCACGGCTCGCTGCGGTCGCACTCGTCGACCAGCCATCTTCGCCATTGCGAGTGAGGTGTACCGCGTTTCTTGCCTGCAACAGCGACCGGCCGCGATCCGGTGGCGCGGGCGACATCCCCCAACTGGGGCATGTCGGCAGCCCGCGAGTTGTACGACCACGAAGTTGCGACACTATGACCCCGTTGTGGACCGAGCTTGCGGCGTCGGCGGGAGTAACGCCGTTGAGGTCTTGGGAGGCGGGCGGCGGGTGTTGACGCGCGTTGGCGATCGTTGCCGTCCCGCTGGCCACCCCGAGCTGCAGTGTGTCGGCGCTCTGCGTAGGGCCGCGGCTGGGTCGCTCCCGGCTGCGAACGGATCGGCGCACGCTGTTTCCAGCACCTGGCGACCCAATCCTGATCGCCGAGCCCCGTCCGACCTCTTGCTCGTGCTGCCTGGCTCCCGCTGGGCGGCTGAGCCGGTGGAGCTGGGGCCGGCGGTTCTCGGGATCAAGGAGCGGCGCCATAGGCGTCACTCCGGGCCGCAGGACGGCTGCGCGACGTGACCGGAGTTGAGGTTGGAACGGACGGGCAGTGGCCCCATGCCCAGAATCGCGTCCCGTTTTCCGGTGGTGACGCCTCGGCCGCGCGCGACCGACCGACGGCAGCTGGGCCTGAGCATGTCGTCCCTGCTCTGTCGCTGACAGAACTGCCCTCGCAAGGCCCGGCGGTCGTGGACCCCGGGCTGCATGTTTCCAGGGCCCGGCCCGATGAAGTGGCCAGCATCGCAGGAGAAGCGGTGTCCGGCCTCTTTGGACGCGGCTTGTTGTACGTCGTCATCGCCTCTCTCCCTCTGGCCAGCGCGACGATCGTGTCGCCAGTTCTTGCATATGTGCTCGGTCCGAGGAGCCTCGGTCTGATGGCCTCTGCCATTGCCCTGCACCAGTTGATAACCGTCTTCGCCACAGTGGGCCTGGATCAGGCGGTCGTACTCCAGCGAGTCGAAGACGCGGACAGCCGCCGCGCCCGTGGACTGATTGCTTGGGGAATGGTCATCCCGGCGGCCCTCACGCTGGTCCTGGCCGCCACTGGTCCCATCTGGAGTCCCGCCCTCGGGTTCGACGGCTTCGACCGACTCGTCGTCGTGACCCTCCTCTGGACCGTGCCGGCGGTCTCGGTGCAGCTGGCGATGGCTCTCCTCATGGGCGAAGACCGACTGGGCAGCTTTGCTGCAGTGTCCCTGCTGTCGACGATCGGTAGCCAGGCCGTGGGGCTGCTGCTGCTCTTCACTGTCCAGCGGGATGTCCTGACGTACGCGTGGGGAGGAGTCGTGGGGCAGACGGCGGCGATGGTGGTGGGCCTCATCGTCGTCCGTCCGCATTGGCGAGGCATCGCCGACCTGCCGACCTTTCGTCACGCTCTGGACCTCGGTGTCCCGTTGATGCTCAGCGGCGTCTCGGTGATCGTCCTCAGCTCCGGTGATCGGTTGGTCATCCAACGAGTGCTGGGTTCTGAAGAGGCCGGTCGTTATCAGGTCGCATACACGGTGGGTTTCGTCGCGGTCATGGTGGTGACGATGACCGGTCAGGCATGGGCGGGGAGGATTGCTTCAGTCCGCGACGAGAATGAGCAGTGGTCTGTCATCGGACGGTCGAGGGACGAGTTGTACCGAGCGTTCGGGCCGATGATCTTGGGTGTCATGCTCGCGGCTCCGCTGCTCTTGCGAGTGCTTGCCCCCGCCACCTTCCGGCCGGCGTCCCTGCTGCCGGTGGTACTGCTGGTGCTCACCTCAGGGGTTCCCGTCATCGGGGCGCTGGCGAGCGGTCGTGCCTTGATCACGTCGAGGCGGACGAAGCCGATCGCGATCGCGGCCGGCGTCGCGGCCGCTGTGAACATCGGCCTCAATGTGATCATGGTCCCGTGGCTCGGGCTCGGGGGCGCAGCTGGAGCAACGCTGATCGCCTTCACCCTGCAGGCCGTGATCCAACGACTCCTGCTGCCGAGAGGCAGGCGATGGCCGAGAACGCCGGCCTCCGTCGTCGTCGTGCTGACATGCTGTGTCGCGATTGCAGCCTCGTCTGCTTACCTGCCTCAGGACGCTGCCTGGATAGCTGCCAGGGCGTTCGCTGCGATTCTGTGCCTGCCTTGGCTGTTGATCTGTCTGCAGCGAGCGAGGCTTGGCGCGACCAGCCGCAACGGAAGGCACTACAAGGTCCGCGGCGGTAGACACGCGGCATAGGGGCCGGGTGGCCGTCGCTCGCTCCCCCAACGGACTGGGTGCTGAGCGAGTACTCGCAGCGGCTGGTCAGCGGAAGTCGCTGCGACGATTGTCGCGGTCACTGTCCTGCCCTTCCGTGGGCCACTCAACTGGCCGGCGGCCACGTGTGAAGTCCCGAACGTGGATCATCGTGGAGTGCAACGGCCCGACGCAGACGCACCTGGGGTGCACGACTGCCTCCAGGACCGCTCGTCGGCGGCTGCGGAGCCAGCACGCGGCTCGCGCACCCGGAAGGGCGTTGCAGTCAGGCGGCAGACGCTGCTTGTGACGCTGGGGACCGGGCTGGCACTGGTGAGCTGTTTCGTCCTCGTGTTCTTGGCCTCGCGGTCCCGGACGCCGGTCGGCGGTCCGACTGGAGTCACATGGAGGCCCGTCTTCGCCGAGGAGTTCGAGCACTCGGCAGACACCGTCTTCTCGCGGGGGAGTTGGCGCTTCGGCTGGTACGGCGACGGCGTCGTCACCGATGCGGTCAACCGAAAGGAAACAGCGGGTTACGCGCGCTCGCTGTTCACCGTCGAGGAGGACCGCGGCGTGTTCCGCGTGGGCCCCAACCACGACAGTCTGAGCACCGGAGACGGACAACCGCCCAACCTCGGGTCGATCCTGACCACGGACCCGGCACAGGGCGCCCGCCCTGGGTTCACCCTCGGCTACGGCTACGTGGAAGCCCGACTCCAACAGCCGTCCGGGACTGATCATGAGGCCGTGTGGCCGGGTTTCTGGCTCAATGGGCCCGACTGGCCCTCGAGCATGGAGATCGACGTGATCGAGGGGGACGGGACCGACGAAGGCAACACCTGCAACATCCACCTGGGGCCGGCCGGATCAGACGTCACCAACATGAACGGCACTGACCGCTCCACGACGGTGGCGGGTGCGACCGCTGGGATGCACACCTACGCGGCCGACATCCGTCCTGACGGAGTCACCTTCTACTACGACGGCGTACCGGTCCACTCTCACGCCGGACCGGTCCCGGACGCACGGCGCTACCTGGTCATAGGTGTCAGTACGTCCGGGCACATGTCCACGACGAAGTCGATGCTGGTGGACTACGTGCGCGCCTGGGTCCGCTCGGACTGAAGGACGCGACGCGGGCGACGTCTCCAGTCCGAGACCGCCATTCCGCACCGTCGCCCCGAGTGAGGCGGCCCATCCAGATCAATGCGGCTGTGCCCCGTCAGGGTGATACGAGCGCTTGCATCGCTGTCCGCCCTCTTCACGCTTCGTAGCCTGATCATTCCACTCAGTTAGATCGGCGGTTGGAGCACTCGTGACGCGACGGACAACCCGGGTACCTGTCATCGTCATGTTGACAGCGGTGCTCCTCGGAACGGTGGTCGTGCTCTCGGCGTCGACACCCTCGGCGGTAGCGGCCCAGGCGGCATCCCCCGTCGGAGGCCCCGACAAGGTGCGTTGGCAGCCCATCTTCGCTGAGGACTTCTCGGATCCGAGGGCAAGTGCTCTGCTCTCGAACGGTCGCTGGCACAGCGGCTGGTGGGGCGACGGGATCGTGACGTGGCCGGTCAACAGCGCTGAGACGGCGCTCTACGACCGCCGCCTGATCTCCTCCAACGGAGGCGTTGCCACGTTCGCCGCAGGAGGTGTGGCGGCGGGCATCACCTCGGGTGGCGTCACCAAGCGCAACGCGGGCTCGATCATCACCACGGACCCGGCGCAAGGGGCGGAACCCGGCTTCACGATGGGCTATGGATACGTCGAAGCGCGTCTCCAGCAACCGGCGGGCACAGCGAGTCAGGCTCTGTGGCCCGCCTTCTGGCTGAACGCACCCGAATGGCCGCAGGGGATGGAGATCGACGTCCTCGAAGGGGACGGGACCGACACCGGCAACTCGTTCAACGTCCATGTCGGACCTGCCGGGACGGACGTCACCAACCTCAACGCCATCGAGCGGTCAGTGACCGTGCACGGTGCGACCACCGGCATGCACACCTACGCCGCGGACATCCGCACGGACGGAGTGACCTTCTACTACGACGGGGAGCCTGTGTACGCATACGCCGGCCCCGTGCCGGACGCCCAGCGCTACCTGGTGATCGGCCTGAGCACATCTGGGACCTTGACGACCACTGAGCAGCTGCGGGTGGACTACGTCCGAGCCTGGCGGCGCGCCTGAGGCCGGATCAGCCTGGCACCGAAACGGTACCGGGGGCGGACGCTGACCGGCCGCCTCGTTGGCGGAGACGGGCGAGGCCGTAGCTGGCAGCGGTCAAGGTCACGCCCTCGATGATCGCGGCCGCTCGAGCCAGGCCCACCGGGCGTCCCTCAGCTGCCTCGACGGCACCGCGCACGACCCCACGCGGGAGTGTTCGCAGCACGTAGCTGCGCTCGCTGGACAGAGCGTCCGCCGGACCGGCGAGCGAGCTCACGAGCGCCTTCGACCTGCCCTCCCCCCGGCATCGCTGGCGGAAGTACTGGCGGGTCGTCCGTGCCGGTGTCACCGCGTGGGTGCACCGAGCGGCTGGCTCGAGCACCACCCGGCTGCCCGGGATCTCCCGGCGTACCCGGATGGCGAGCTCGGTCTCCTCGCAGCCCGCTGCGTCCTTGCCGAGCCGGCCGATGTTGGTGTCGAAGCCGCCGACTCCCAGGACGACGTCCCGACGAAAGCTCATGTTCGCCCCGATGGGGTTCCGCACGTCCGCCCGAGTGATGGGCAACCCCTTGTAGCTGCAGCCGACGACCCAGAGGAACTCGTCGGGGAACCAGGCGGGCCGGGCGGCGCGCCACTCCGGCTCGGCGTGGCCCGCCACGCCGACCACATCGCGCTCCGCGTAGCAGGAGAGCATCGTCGCCACCCAGTCCGGGGCAGCGGCGGCGTCGTCGTCGAGGAAGCCGACGACGACGGAGGAAGCGGCAGCCACGCCGGTGTTCCGGGCACCGGACAACCCGCGCGGCCCGGTGCTCGGGATGCACCGGACGGACGGGAACGCCGTCTCCGCGCGCGCCAGCAACTCGTCGTTGTGGTCACTGACGAGGATGACCTCGTCCGCCGGCCGACCCTGCTCCAGCAGGCTGGTGAGCGCGCGCTGCAGGTCGTCCCATCTCTCCAGCGTGTAGGCGCACACGATGGCTGAGAAGGACAGGGTCGAAGCGTTCACGCCTGGCCCGGCGTCGTCGGTGTTCTGGGGTGTCACGCGGAGCCCGTTCCTCGTTTCCGTCCATGTGGTCGCCGAAGTGGCCGGCATGAGCGTGTGTTCCGCGGGGTCACGGGGTCAGGCGGGCTGGGCCAGGAGGGCCTCGTCGCGCGGGGCCGTGTCGGTGGTGGGGACTGCGACCGGGGGGAGCCGGCGTTCGGTCTGGGTGGTGAGGGCCTGGCCGGTGCCCTTGCCGTTGATCCGTTCGACGGCCAGGGCGCCCAGGACGCGGAACCCGTCACGCCAGGTGTTGAGGTTGCTGTGGCCGTGGATGCGTTCGTGTTCGTAGCTGGGCACCTCGGTGATGCGCAGGCCGGCCTTGGCGATGCGGGTGTTGATCAGGGTCTCGATCTCGAAGCCGTCGCCCCACAGCTTCACGTCCTGTCCGGGGCCCTCGGCGTCGAGTTCGAGGGCGGGCAGGCAGTGGGTCCAGAAGGCGTTGTAGCCGTAGCACAGGTCGCTGTAGCGGGTGCCGTAGAGCAGGTTGGCGGCGCGGTTGAGCCAGCCGTTGCCCCAGGCGCGGGTGCGGGTGATGTCGGCGCTGCCGCCGCCGTTGGCGAAGCGGGTGCCCTTGGCGAAGTCCGCGCCCTGGACCAGGGCTGCCACGTAGGCCGGGATCTCGCGGGGATCGGCGGAGCCGTCGGCGTCGAGCATGACGATGACATCACCGGTGACGGCGGCGAACCCGCAGGCCATGGCGTTGCCCTTGCCGCGGCGGTTCTGCCGGACGATCCGCACATCGGACCGCAGGGCCTGGGCGACCTCGATGGTGCCGTCGGTGCTGCGCCCGTCGACGACGATGACCTCGTGCAGGTCCTCGGGCAGCAGCCCGAACACGTGCGGCAGGTTCTTGGCCTCGTTGAAGGTCGGGATGACCACACTCACCCGCGGCTGGGTGGCGGTGCTAGCAGGCGAGCGGTGGAGCGGGTGGCGGGGCATGACCGGGTCCTCACGTGGGATGGGGACGGGGTCGGTTTCGCCACTGCTCACCGCCGGGCCCAGGCGACCAGTTCGCCCAGCGGGTCATCGCTCCCCGTGCTCATAGCAGTCGCGCTCCAGCGGAACTGCCGTGAGGCGCCGCTCCGGGAGGTGGACATGCTCAGCACGACAGCGTCGATGCCGCGATCCCCCCGTGCCTGGCTTCAGCCTCGAAGCCAGACGGATCACTGACGGTCACCATTGACCGTGTTGTCGATGATTCTCGCCTGCCGAGGTGACACCCGTCTAGAGGTCGCGCACAACCTAA
>JHVP01000012.1 GCA_000620205.1 Geodermatophilaceae bacterium URHA0031
CCACCCGCGGTCACTCCCCTGCGACTGGTCTCGCCGATACCGGTGACCGCCGGGGAAACCGCCCTCAGCACCGCTTGACACAAGAGGAGCGTCACCCGGGCGCGTGCGATTCGTTGTGACGAGTTGCTGCGCTCAGAGCAGGAAGGCCAGCACCGTCAGCAAGGGCGCCAATGAGGCCAGCTGTCGTGGGGGAGTGGGCAGGTTCTCAAGATGCCTCGCCGCAGTCAGTTCCAGCTCGTCACGGACGCCTTCTCGGTCATGCCTGCCCCGCCTCAGGTGGGCGCCATGAGAAGGAGGACGGACGTGAGCGACGAGCAGTTGAGCATCTCGGGGGTTCCGACAGGCGGCACTCGGCGCAAACCTCGCAGTCGTCGACCGCTTCGTCCGGCCTTGGTGCCTCATGTGGACCCGAAAGATGCAGCCCCGGGCCCTCGTCTCCAAGCCGCCGACGGTCCTGGCAGTGGAGCTGCGGGCTCGCGCATGCTCGGCGTCCAGGACGTCGACGACCTCGGCGTACGCACCGACTTGCTGACCGCCTGCCGCATCGCGCTCGGCATCGGGTCCACGACGGCCTACGCGCTGGCCGGCCGGGACGAGCTCCCGTTCCCCGCCTACCGAGTCGGCCGGCAGTGGGTGGTGCCAACCGCCGGTCTCCGTGCATTCCTCGGACTGCCGCAGCAACGGTCAGCTCAGGGGTGACACAGGTTCGACACGACGTCACCCCGACTGGTGCGCTCCCGATCCGCGCGGGACGAGGGCGGCGGCGGCCTCGGCGGCTTGCCGGCCCACGCCCTCCAGCAGATGTGTGTAGGTGTCGGACGTGATCCGGATGCCGGAGTGTCCGAGACGCTTCGCGACGACGGTCATGTCGACGCCGGCCGCGAGCATGATCGACGCCTGCCCGTGCCGGAGGTCGTGCAGCCGCACCCGCCGCAGCCCGGCGTCAGTGACGAGAGCCTGGAAGGTCCTGGAGACGACCTCGGGCTTGAGGTAGGAGCCGTCCTCGCGGGCGAAGACCAGGTCGTGCTCCTCGTACGCCGCGCCGAACGCTGGCCTCTCCGCGTCCTGCTGTAGTCGGTGGGCGATCAGCGAGCCTGCCGTCGAGGCGTCGAGATCCACCCGACGGTCCGCACCGCTGGCGGTCTTCGGCTGCCCTACCACGCTCGCGTAGCCGACCTGCACCACTGACTGGCGAACCCACAGCACCCGCTTGTCCAAGTCCACGTCACCCCAGCGCAGACCCACGACCTCACCGCGGCGCAGTCCCGTCATCGCCAGCACCTCGAACAGCACACCCAACCGGTGGCCGGCGGAGGCATCGAGGAAGGCGCCGAGCTCCTCGGGCTCCCAGGGACGGACCTTCGGCCGGCGAGTGGGCTCCAGCTCGGCCAGCGCCGCCGGGTTGTAGGGGATGACGCGACGCCGGACCGCGTCGTTGAGCGCCGACCGCAGCGTGGCGTGGATCCGGCGCACCGAGGACGGCGACAGCCGCTTGGAGCGCGTGCCCTGCCGGCGCAACGACGCCAACGCCCGGTCGACGTCGTCCACGGTCAGGTCCGCGAGCCGGTAGTGGCCCAGCAACGGGATCCAATAGTCCCGCAGGTGCCCTTGGGTGTGCAACGCGGTGGACGGCCGGAACCGACCGGCGTCCTTCTTCCGCTCCAGCCAGCTCTCCAGGTAGCCGGCCACGGTGACCCGGCGCTGGTCCTGCACCCGCACGCCCTGTCCGGTCGCCGTGAGCGAGGCCTGCAGAGCAGCCCGGGCGTCGGCGGCGGAGTCGTAGCCGCCCCGCCGGACCTGACGTCGCCGTCCGGAGGGATCGCGCACGTCATGGGCGAAGAACCACGAGCCGTGCCGCTTCGGGCAGTTCTTCCGCCGGCCAGCCGCGTCGAGGGCCGGTGGGCAGCTGCATCGCTTGAACACCGTCCCGGTCACTGACCTCTCCCTCCGCTCCGACCGATCGCCCACCCGATCGAGCCAGGGGCTCGAGCGGCGGTGGGCAGCGTCGCGGGCAGCCCTGACACCACTCCAGCGGGGGAGCAGCCGGGCACGATTTGGGCACGCCGTAGCCGGCGGTACCTGGTCAGCGGTGGTCGACGGCGGTGCTCGACACTGCCTCTGACCTGGACGAACGGTCTGGCACGGCGGCATACGGCGGTGCCTGGTGAAGCCCCGGAGGCGCTCGTAATGAGAAGGTCGTCGGTTCGATTCCGACAGGCGGCTCTCCACCCCTCCGGCCCGCCGCCGGAGGTGTCACCCGGACGGGTGATCACCACCCCGATCGGCCTGCGGTGACCGCGCAGGGCGGTCGATGACAGGTCCATGGAGCAGCTGCAGCGACCGGTGACGGCGCGACGCCGACCGGCCTGGGCGCTGCTGCTCACCCTCGCCCTGTCGGCCCTCTTCGCCACCGGCGTGGGGGACCGGCCCGCTGGGCTGGCCTGGGACCGGGCCTACGACGTCGTCCTGTTCAACCTGCCCTACCTGACCGCCGCCTGGGCCTGCTTCGCCGCGGCCGCGCGGGTACCGGGCGAACGGATGGCCTGGTGGGGTCTGGGTCTCGCGCTCTCGCTGAGCGCGGTGGGCAACGCCCTGCGGGTGCTCGCCACGGGCATCGACGGCACCGGGCCCACGACCCCGCTGTCGGACGCGGTCACCCTCGCCGGGTACCTGATGCTCTACGTCTTCGTGGTCGGCCTCATCCGGGCCCGGGTGCCCCGCTTCCACCCGAGCATGTGGCTGGACGGCGTGATCGGCGCCCTCGGCAGCCTCTCCCTCGGCGTCGCGTTCGTGCTGGGGCCCTACCTGTACCCCGACGCCGGCGAGCGGGTCGTGGAGCTCACCGAGCTGGTGGGCCCGACCACCGACGTGCTGCTGCTGGCGGTGCTGGTCGCCGTCGGCTCCATCCTGGGCGTCCGGGTCGACCGCACCCTGCTGGCGCTGGCCGCGGGCCTGTTCTGCGTCTGCGTCTCCGACATCGCTCTCTTCGCCCTGCAGTACCAGGGTCGCTACGTCGACGGTGGCCCGCTGGAGCTCGGCTGGCTGAGCTGCATGGTCCTGGCGGCGCTCGCGGCGTCCTGGGCCCGCGAGCACCCCCAGCCGACCGATCCCCACGTCGGGTCCCGGATCGGCTGGCGGCTGGTCGCCGTGCCGCTGGTCTGCACCGTGGCCAGCCTGTTCGTCCTCGGGTACGGCTGGTCATACCCGGTGCCCGCCGTCTCGGCGTACCTGGCGATCGCGTGCGTGCTGGCCGGCATCCTGCGGATCGCCGTCACCTTCAACGAGGTCCGCAGCTTCAACGAGGTCAAGCTCGAGGCCCGGACCGACGAGCTCACCGGGCTGGCGAACCGCCGCGCGCTGCTGACCCGTGCCCAGGCCATCCTCGCCGTGGCCACCCCGAGCCGGCCGGCGGCCCTGCTGCTGCTCGACCTCGACGGGTTCAAGGAGGTCAACGACAGCCTCGGGCACCCCGCCGGCGACGACCTGCTGCGCCAGGTGGGGCCGCGACTACGCAGCGCGCTGCGCGCCGAGGACGTCCTCGCCCGGCTCGGCGGTGACGAGTTCGCCGTCATGGTGCCCGACACCAGCGTGGCCGAGGCCCAGGCCCTGGCCCACCGGCTGCGCGAGCTGCTGCTCCAGCCGTTCACCGTCGAGGGGATCCGGCTGCACGTCGGGGTCAGCATCGGCGTGTCGACCGCCCCGGTCCCCGCCGCCAGCGTCCAGGAGCTGCTGCGCTCCGCCGACGTCGCGATGTACACGGCCAAGAGCGCCCGTGAGGGCGTGCACGTCCACGTGCCGGACGCCGTCAGGTCCGTCGGCGACCGGCTGCGCACCATGGAGGAGCTGCGGACCGCGCTCACCAACGACGAGCTCGTCGTGTTCCTGCAGCCCCAGGTGGACCTGCGGGACGGGACCGTCATCGGCGCCGAGGCGCTGGTCCGGTGGCAGCACCCGGTCCGCGGGCTGCTCTCGCCGGCCGACCTGCTGCCCGCCGCGGAGCAGGCCGGGTTGCTGGGGCAGCTCACCGACCAGGTGCTGGAGCTGGCCCTCGCCGCGGCCGGCCGGTGGTGGACCGAGCAGCAGGTGGCGGTGTCGGTGAACCTGACCGCGGCCAACGTGACCGACCTCGACCTGCCGAGCAAGGTCTCCGCCGCCCTGCTCCGGCACGGGCTGCCGCCGCGGGCGCTGACGCTCGAGCTCGTCGAGGACACGCTCATGGCCGACCCGGAGCGGGGTCGGGCCGTGCTCGGTGACCTGCGCCGGCTCGGAGTCCGGACGTCGATCGACGACTACGGCACCGGCTACAGCTCGCTGGCCTACCTGCGCAACCTGCCCGCCGACGAGCTCAAGCTGGACCGCAGCCTGACGGCGGACGTCGACTGCGACCCCCGGGCCTCCGCCATCGTGCGGCACACGGTGGCACTCGCCCACGACCTCGGGCTGAGCCTGGTCGCCGAGGGCGTGGAGGACGTCGCGACCGGTGCCGTGCTCGCCGGGCTCGGCTGTGACGTGGCGCAGGGCTACGCGATCGCCCGCCCGATGCCCGTCGACCACTTCCTCGCCTGGCTAGCCGCCGCCGCCGAGCTGGACCGGACGGCCGTCTGACCCGGCCACGATCCGACCAGGGCGACCGGTCAACTTCGGCAGATCTCACCATCAGACACGCCGTCGCGCTCGCGTGCCGTCTGCTGTCGACACACCACGCTGGGTGCCGTGACAGCATCCCCGATCACCGCCACCGACCTCGCTCGACCGCACCTCTTCGGCACCGGCGACCGGCAGTCGCTGCAGCCAGGGGCCGACCCGTGGCGCGACCTCGCGCCGGACATCCTCCGCCAGCGGCTGGTCATCGAGGGGGTCCCCGCCCGCCCGATCGACGACGAGCTGATCCGCGGCTACCTGTCCGCGCTGTCCCGTGCGGTGGACATGGTGCAGCTCATCGAGCCGGTGACGCACCGCTCCGACCTGTACGGCTGGGCCGGCTGGATCCACTGGGAGACCTCGGGCGCGCACTTCTACGCCTGGGAGCAGCCGCGGCTGTTCTTCTCGGTGGACCTGTACACCTGCAAGGCGTTCGACGTGGACACCGCCGTCTCCTTCACCCAGGACTTCCTCGCCGCGGGCACGATCGTCGCGAAGTCCTTCTGACGTGCGGACCACCCAGCCGGCCACGGCCGCCGGCCCGGGCCGCCCGCAGCTGTTCGGGACCAGCGACCGGCAGCCCCCGGCCGGCCGGCTGCGGCTGGCCGTCGCCGACACCGCTGCCGAGGTGGCGGCGGCCCAGGCCCTCGAGGCGCAGGTCTTCCTCGACTCGTTCGACAACACCCCGGACGTCATGGAGCAGGAGTACGGCCACTACACGGACCGCTCCCGCTACGTCGTCGTGCTCGACGACGCCGACCGGTCGGCGGTGGGGATGATGCGGCTGATCGTCCCGGACGCCACGGGTGAGCTGAAGACGCTGACCGACGTGGCGGGCCCGCCCTGGCAGCTGTCCGTGCCGGACTCGCTGCGGTCCGCAGGCCTCGCCGACCGACCGGTCTGGGACGTCGCGACCCTCGCCGTCGCCCGCCGGCACCGCAGCGGTGCCGGCCGCGGCGAGGTCACCCTCGCGCTGTGCCACGGGCTCTACCGGTACTCCCGGGCGTGCGGCGTCGAGGGCTGGGTCACCGTGCTGGACGACCGGGTGCTCCGGCTGCTGCGGATGCTGGGCGTGCCGTGGACGGTGATGCCCGGCGCGGACTCCCGGTACTACCTGGGATCCCCGGCCAGCACCCCCTGCGTCTGCCTGCTCGACGCCATCCCAGCGAACATGCGGGCCCGCCGACCGGACGTCGCCCCCGCCATGCTCGACGGCGACCTGTGCAGCATCTCCGCCGACCCGGCGGACCTGCACCCTGGTCGCGGCGTGAGCCCGACCCGGGTTCCGTGACGCCCGGGATCAGCGTCGGCGGCGGGTCCCGAAGATCCCGCGGGTGACCTCCCGGCCGAGCGCCGAGGCGGCCGAGCGGGCGAAGGAGCGGAACGCCGAGGACTTGAGCACCTGCCCGAGGACGCCGTCGTCGGCCGGCTCGGGCTGGGCGCGCCGACGGGCGCGCGGCGCCGGGTCCTCGGCCCGCTCCCGCTCCGGTGCCGGCGATCGGCGGGGGGCAGGAGCAGGCTCCGGCGGTGCCATCCGCGCGGCCAGCCGCTCGTAGGCGGAGTCGCGGTCCAGCGGGGTGCCGTACCGGGCCTGCAACGGCGACGCCGCGACCGCCTGCTGCTGGTCGGCCGGGTCCAGCGGGGCCATCGCCGACCGCGGGGCCCGCAGCATGGTCCAGGCGACCGGGGTGGGCGCCCCGCGCTCGCTGAGCACGGTGATCACCGCCTCGCCGGTGCCGAGCGCGCCCAGCGTCTCGGCGATGTCGTAGGCGTCGGTCTTCGGGTAGGTGCGCACCGTCTTCTTCAGGGCGTCGGCGTCCTCCGGGGTGAAGGACCGCAGCGCGTGCTGCACCCGATTGCCCAGCTGGCCCAGGACCGGCGTCGGCACGTCCGTGGGGTTCTGGGTGACGAAGAAGATGCCCACGCCCTTGGACCGGATCAGCCGCACGGTCTGGGTCACCGTCTCCAGGAACGCCTTGCTGGCGCCGGTGAAGAGCAGGTGCGCCTCGTCGAAGAAGAAGATCAGCTTCGGCCGGTCCAGGTCGCCGACCTCGGGCAGCTCCTCGAACAGGTCGGCCAGCAGCCACATGAGGAAGGTGGAGAACAGCCGCGGCCGGTCCTGCAGCTCGCTCAGCTCGACCGCCGTGATGACGCCGCGTCCGTCCGGCGCCGTCCGCAGCAGGTCGGTCGTGTCCCACTCGGGCTCGCCGAAGAAGACGTCCCCGCCACCGTCCTCCAGGGTGACCAGCTCGCGGAGGATGACGCCCGCGGTGGCGCGGGACAGCCCGCCGAGCGTCGCGAGGTCGGCCTTCCCCTCGTCGCTGGTCAGCCAGCTGATCACCGCACGGAGGTCCTTGAGGTCCAGCAGCGGCAGCCCCGCCGAGTCCGCGTAGTGGAAGACCAGGCCCAGGGAGCTGGTCTGGGTGGCGTTGAGGTCCATGACCTTGCTCAGCAGCAGCGGGCCGAAGCTGGTGATGGTCGCGCGCAGCGGCACGCCGGTGCCCAGGCCGCCCAGCGCCAGGTACTCGACAGGGAACCCGGTCGGGGTCCAGTCGTCCGCGGTGTCCGCGGCACGCTTGCTGACCCGATCGCCCGGTTGCCCTGGCCGGGCGATGCCGCTCAGGTCGCCCTTCACGTCCGCGAGCACGACCGGCACGCCCTGGGCGGAGAGCTGCTCGGCGAGCAGCTGCAGGGTCTTGGTCTTCCCGGTGCCGGTGGCCCCGGCGATCAGCCCGTGCCGGTTCATCATCGACAGCGGCACCCGAACCTGCGCCGCGGGGTGCGGGACACCGCCGTGGACGACCGAGCCGAACTCCAGCGCGGGCCCGGGGAAGTCGTAGCCGGCCGCGATCTCGGCGGCCACGGGATCGGCCGCAGCCGGGTCCGCGGTGGCCTGCTCGTCAGGTGTGGTCACGTCGTCCGTTCCGTCCGGGTGGGCACGTCGGAGGACAGCCTGCCCGGGACCCCACCGGATCCGGCAGACGCCGACGGCGGCGCACCTGCGGCCCTCCTGCAGGGGGCAGGAGGGTCTGCCCTCAGTGGGCGGCGTCCAGGGCGCGCTTGCGGGAGGCCTCGATCTCGGCCTCGGCCTCCGCCCGGCCCACCCACTCGGCGCCCTCGACCGACTTGCCCGGCTCGAGGTCCTTGTAGGTCTCGAAGAAGTGCTGGATCTCCAGCCGGTCGAACTCCGACACGTCGTTGATGTCCTGCAGGTGGGCCATCCGGGGGTCGGTCGCCGGGACGGTGAGGACCTTGTCGTCCCCGCCCGCCTCGTCGGTCATCCGGAACATGCCGATGGCCCGGCAGGTGATGAGGCACCCCGGGAAGGTGGGCTCCTCCAGGAGCACGAGTGCGTCGAGCGGGTCACCGTCCATCCCGAGCGTCTCCTCGATGTACCCGTAGTCGGCCGGGTACCGGGTCGAGGTGAACAGCATCCGGTCGAGCCGGATGCGTCCGGTGGCGTGGTCCAGCTCGTACTTGTTCCGCTGGCCCTTGGGGATCTCTACCGTCACGTCGAACTGCACGCCGATAGTGTGGCCTACGACGGTCCGCTGCGTCGGCGGAGGTCACTCCAGGGGGTGGGGCAGATCGCGGCGAGGCCGGGCGAGGAGTCCGACGGGGGAGCGCCGGAGGTGTCGGCCGAGGAGGCAGCGGCACCCGCGCAGCCGCCGCCCGAGCCGGCCGAGCAGCCCGGCTCCGAGGTCACCGACCCGGCGGACGACGACGTCGCAGGACCCGCCGCCGAGGTGGGGGCACCGCAGGCCGCCGCCGAGCCGTCCGCCGCCCAGCGCGCCGCCGCCCAGGCCGCTGCGGACCTGGCCGCGGTGAAGCAGTGGGCGGCCGACCGGGCCGCGGCCGAGCGTGCGGCCGGCGAGGCCGCCGAGCAGGCCGCCGCCGCGCAGGCGGCCGCCGACGCGGCCGACCTGGAGCGGACGCGGGCCGAGCAGGCCGCCGCCGACCTCGCGGCCGTCCGCGCCTGGGCCGCGCAGCGGGCCGCCGACGAGCAGGCCGCCCGCACCCGGGCGGAGGCCGAGCGGGCCGAGGCCGAGCGGCTCGCGGCGGAGCAGGCGGAGGCCGAGCGGCTCGCCGCAGAGCAGGCAGCCGCCGAGCGGGCCGCGGCGGAGCACGGAGCGGCCGAACGGGCTGCGGCGGAGCGGGCCGCGGCGGAGCAGGCCGCCGCAGAGGAGGCCGCGGCGTGGGCGGCCGCGCAGCAGGAGGCGGCCGCGCAGGCAGTCACCGCCCAGCGGGCGGCCGAGGAGAGGGCGGCGGCCGAGCGCGCCGACGTCGAGCGGGCCCAGGTCCAGTGGGCCGCCGACCGGCAGGCGGCCGCCCGGGCGGCGGTCGACCCCGGGCAGCCCGCCCAGCGGCCCCGGCCGAGCCCCGGCCCGCGGGCGCGGGGTGCGTCCGCCGCACCGGCGACCGGCCGACGGCGCGCGGAGCCAGCCCCGCAGGACGAGGACACCCCGCCGCGGGCGGGTGGCCGTCGGCGGCGGACGGCGCTGGTCGCCGCCCTCCTCGCTCTGGTGCTTGTCGCCGCCGGCGTGCTGGTGACCCTCCGGCTCACCGACCGCGGTGGGCCGGCCGTCGCCGAGGACGCCGAACAGGTGCCCGACGCCGTGCTCCCCGAGCTCAGCGACCCCGGGCCGGTGCTCACCCAGCTCAGCGCCGACGCGCCGCTGCCCGACCCCACCGCCCTCGCCGGCGTGCTCTCCCCGCTGCTCGCGGCGCCGGCCTTGGGCGGGGGGCTGTCCGCGCAGGTCGTCGACGTCGCCACCGGGCAGGTGCTGTTCGACCAGGACGCCGCCGACCCGAGCACCCCGGCCTCCACCGCCAAGCTGCTCACCGGCCTCGCCGTGCTGACCACGCTCGGCCCGACCGACACCCTCACCACCACGGTCGTCGCCGGCAGCAGCCCCGGGCAGGTCGTCCTCGTCGGCGGGGGCGACCCGACGCTGTCCACCACCGCCCCATCCACCGACTACCCGGGGGCGGCCACCGTCGCCGACCTCGCCGCCCAGGTGCGCGCGGCGCTCGGAGGTCAGCCGGTCACCGGTGTCGTGGTGGACAACTCGCTGTTCACCGGCCCGCTGACCGCCGCCGGCTGGGGCGCCGACGACGCGCCGTCCAGCTACGCGGCGCCGGTGACGGCGACCGCCGTCGACGGCGCCCGCGTCCAGCCGGGGGAGAGCCAGCGCAGCGGGTCACCGGGCACCGACGCCGGGCAGGCGCTGGCGGACGCGCTCGGCGCGCCGGACGTCCCGGTCGACCTGGGCCAGGCCCCGGCCGGCGCCCGGACGCTGGGCACGGTGGAGTCCGCACCGGTCGACCGGCTGGTCGAGGAGGCGCTCAACGCCTCGGACAACCTGCTCGCCGAGTCCCTCGGCCGGCAGGTGGCCATCGCCCGCGGTCTACCGGCCAGCTTCGACGGCGCCGCCCAGGCGATCACCGGCGCCCTGGCCGACGCCGGGCTGGACACCACCGGACTGGACGTCCGCGACGCCAGCGGCCTGTCCCAGGACGACCGGGTGCCGGCCCGCCTGCTGGTGGACGTCGTCCGGGCCGCCGCCGACGGGAGCATCGACCACGCCGACGGACTGCTGTCCGGCCTGCCGGTGGCCGGCTACGACGGGACGCTCGCGGAGCGGGTCGTCGCGGGCGGGCAGGCCCGGCCCGGCTCGGTGCGGGCGAAGACCGGCACGCTGCTGGGCACCAACGACCTGGCGGGGACCGTCCTCACCGCCGACGGGCGGTTGCTGGCCTTCGCGGTCATGGCCGACGGCACGGTCGGCAGCCTCACCGCGGGGGAGGGCTCGCTGGACGTCGTCGCCGATGCCCTGGCCGGTTGCGGCTGCAGGTGACGGACCCTCCTGCCCCGCACCCCTCGCACGCTCGAAGCGGGCCCCTGCAGGAGGGCCGGCTCCGGGACCGGTGAGTACGGTGAGGTGATGAGCAGTTCCTCGTCCCTCGTCGACTGGGACCTCGCCGGCCGCACCGCCCGCCGCCTCGTCGGGCCCGGACCGGAGACGTCCCGCGAGGAGGCCGCCGCCGTCGTCGAGGAGCTGCACCGCGCCGCCGCGACCGCCGTCGCGCACGTGGAGGCGCTGACCGGGCTCCACCCGGTGCCCGGCGGCCCCGTGCCCACCGTCGCCGTCGTCGACCGGCCCGGCTGGGTGACGGCGAACACCGCCGGCATGGCCGCGCTGCTCGACCCGCTGACCGACGCGCTGACCGAGGCCCAGGGCAGGACCCCGGGCCCGCTGGCGACCGCGATCGGATCCCGGGCGACCGGCGTGCAGGCCGGTGGTGTCCTGGCCTTCCTGTGCAGCCGGGTGCTGGGCCAGTACGAGGTCTTCGGCAGCGGCGGCCGGCTGCTGCTGGTGGCCCCCAACATCGTGGAGACCGAGCGCCGGCTCGGCGTCGACCCCACCGACTTCCGGCTGTGGGTCTGCCTGCACGAGGTCACCCACCAGCTGCAGTTCACCGCCGTCCCGTGGCTGCGCGGCTACCTCGAGGAGCAGGTCAGCTCCTTCGCCGAGGCCACCGACCTGACCCCCGACGTGCTGCGCGAACGGCTCGCCGACGTGCTGCGCAGCCTCACCGAGGCCGTCCGCGGGACCAGCCCGGACGACGACGCGCCGCAGGGCCTGATGGCACTGATCAAGGACCCCGGGCAGCGCGAGGCGCTCGACCGGGTCACCGCGGTCATGAGCCTGGTCGAGGGGCACGCCGAGTACGTGATGGACGGGGTCGGCCCCGACGTCGTCCCCTCGGTGCGCACGCTGCGCAAGCGCTTCGCCCAGCGCCGCAAGGGCCGTGGGCCGATCGACCGGGTGCTGCGCCGGCTGCTGGGGCTGGAGCAGAAGATGCAGCAGTACGCCGACGGCCGGGTCTTCGTCGCCGGGGTGGTGGACCTCGTCGGCATGGACGGCTTCAACCAGGTGTGGGCCGGCCCGGCGAACCTGCCGCTGAAGGAGGAGCTCACCGAGCCCGCCCGCTGGGTGGAGCGCGTGCTGGGCACCCGGCCGGCGATCCCGGCCTGACCCGGCGGGCGCGACAGCCGGCATGGCGGGTCCGCACCCGGCCGTCGCTGCGCTGCGCGCCGCGGTCCGCCCGGGCCTGAGCGCCAGCACCGGGCCGGTGCTGGTGGCCTGCAGTGGCGGCGCGGACTCCGTCGCGCTGGCCGCGGCGCTGGCCTTCGAGGCACCCCGGTCGGAGCGGCCGGTCGGGGCGGTGACCGTCGACCACGGCCTGCAGCCGGGGTCGACGGAGCAGGCCCGGCGCACCGCCGCGCTGCTCCGGTCGCTGCGGCTGGCCCCGGTGCTCGTGGTCCCGGTGACCGTCGGCACCGCCGGTGGGCCGGAGGCGGCGGCCCGGGAGGCGCGCGGTGCGGCGCTGCGGGCGGCCGCCGCCGAGCACGGCGCCACGGTGGCCCTCGGGCACACCCTGGACGACCAGGCCGAGACCGTGCTGCTCGGGCTGGCCCGCGGCTCGGGCCCGCGCTCGGTCGGCGGCATGGTCGAGCACCGCGCGCCGTTCTGGCGCCCGCTCCTCGGGGTGCGCCGGAAGACGACCCGGGCGGCCTGCGCCGCCCAGGAGCTCCCGGTCTGGGACGACCCGTGGAACACCGACCCGGCGTACACCCGGGTGCGGCTGCGCAGCGAGGTGCTGCCGCTGCTCGAGGACGTCCTCGGCGGCGGGGTCGCGCCGGCGCTGGCCCGCACCGCGGCGCTGCTCCGCGAGGACCTCGACGCGCTGGACGCACTGGCCGCCGCCGAGCTGGACGCCCTGGTGGGCACCGACGGCGCGCTGCCGGCCGTCCCGCTCGCCGAGCTCCCCGCCGCGCTGCGCCGCCGGGTGCTGCGCGGCTGGCTGCTCCGGGCGGGGGTGCCCGACCTGCAGGCGGTGCACCTGGCCGCCGTCGACGCGCTGCTCACCCGGTGGCGGGGGCAGGGGCAGGCGGACCTACCCGGCGGTACGGGCGTGCTGCGGTCGTCTGGCAGGCTGACCGTGCAGCGCGGCACGCGTCCGGCTGCCCGTCCTGCCGTCGATCCCCTCGAGGAGCCCTGAGCGCCGTGAGCGAGCGCACCACCCCCGGAGCACGGGCAACGGGGCCGATGGGACCCGACCACGGCTACGGCCCGGACATCGACCACGTGCTGCTGTCCGAGGAGCAGATCCAGGGCAAGATCGCCGAGCTCGCCGCCCAGATCGCGGTCGACTACGCCGGCCGTGAGGTGCTCCTGGTCGGCGTCCTCAAGGGTGCGGTGCTGTTCATGTCCGACTTCGCCCGGGCGCTGCAGCTCCCGACGCAGATGGAGTTCATGGCCGTCTCCTCCTACGGCAGCGCCACCAGCTCCTCCGGCGTGGTGCGGATCCTCAAGGACCTCGACCGGGACATCGCCGACAAGCACGTGCTGGTGCTCGAGGACATCATCGACTCCGGGCTCACGCTCTCGTGGCTGCTGAAGAACCTGGGCAGCCGCGGGCCGGCCAGCCTCGAGGTGTGCACGCTGCTGCGCAAGCCCGACGCGGTCAAGGTCGACGTCCCGGTGCGCTACATCGGCTTCGACATCCCCAACGAGTTCGTCGTGGGGTACGGCCTGGACTACGCCGAGCGCTACCGGGACCTGCCCTACATCGCCACGCTGAAGCCCGAGGTCTACTCCTCCTAGCGGCGGTGACCGCCGCCGCCGGACGCGCAGCTCGACGGCAGCGCGCATGGAGCTGGCGCACAGCCCTCGCGGTGTACCGTCGTCGCAACGACGTCGCCCCGCGGCGGGGTGCCACCCAGGGTCGTGCGCGACGTCCTGCGACGATCAGGAGGGTCGACGGGCAGGCCGGGCGTCCCCGGTGGCCCGGCAACTGTGTATGGAACGCAAGAAGATCTTCCGGTCCGTCTGGCTGTGGGTCGCTGTCGTCGTCGTGGTGGGCTTCATCGCCTCCCAGTTCTTCAGCAACGACGGTGGATACGACAAGGTCTCGACCTCGACCGCCCTGGCGCAGCTCTCCGAGGGCAACGTCGACAAGGCCACGATCAACGACAAGGAGCAGACCCTCGACCTGGACCTGAAGGGCCCGGTCGACGGCAGCTCCAAGATCTCCGCCTCCTACCCGCTGGGCGCGGCTGACGACGTCTTCGCCGCCGTCCGCGGCGGCACCGGTGCCGGCACCGGCACCCAGTCCTTCGACACGAACGTCACCCAGGACAACCTGCTGGTCAGCCTGCTGGTGAGCTTCCTCCCCTTCGTCCTGCTGCTCCTGCTGCTGTTCTGGCTGTTCAACTCCATGCAGGGCGGTGGCCGCGGTGTCATGGCCTTCGGCAAGTCGAAGGCCAAGATCGTCAGCAAGGACACCCCGAAGACGACGTTCGCCGACGTCGCCGGCGCCGACGAGGCCATCGAGGAACTGCACGAGATCAAGGACTTCCTGCAGAACCCGGTCAAGTACCAGACCATCGGCGCGAAGATCCCCAAGGGCGTGCTGCTGTTCGGCCCTCCCGGCACCGGCAAGACGCTGCTCGCCCGGGCCGTCGCCGGTGAGGCGGGCGTGCCGTTCTACTCGATCTCCGGGTCGGACTTCGTCGAGATGTTCGTCGGTGTCGGCGCCAGCCGGGTCCGCGACCTGTTCGAGCAGGCCAAGACCAACGCCCCGGCGATCATCTTCATCGACGAGATCGACGCCGTCGGCCGGCACCGCGGCGCCGGCATGGGCGGCGGGCACGACGAGCGCGAGCAGACGCTGAACCAGATGCTGGTCGAGATGGACGGCTTCGACGTCCGCGGCGGGGTCATCATGATCGCCGCGACCAACCGGCCGGACATCCTGGACCCGGCGCTGCTGCGCCCGGGCCGCTTCGACCGGCAGATCGCCGTCGACCGTCCCGACCTGCTCGGCCGCGTCGCCGTCCTCAAGGTGCACGCGACCGGCAAGCCGCTGGCCCCCGACGTCGACCTCACCACGGTGGCCCGGCGCACCCCCGGCTTCACCGGCGCGGACCTGGCCAACGTGCTCAACGAGGGCGCGCTGCTCACCGCCCGGCACGGCGGCACCCAGATCACCGACGCCGTCCTCGAGGAGGCGATCGACCGCGTCGTCGCCGGCCCCGAGCGCAAGACGCGGGCGATGAGCGACAAGGAGAAGAAGGTCACCGCCTACCACGAGGGCGGGCACGCCCTGGTGGCGCACGCACTGCCCAACCTGGACCCCGTGCACAAGGTGACGATCCTGCCGCGCGGCCGCTCGCTGGGGCACACCCTCGTGCTGCCGACCGAGGACCGCTACAACCAGACCCGCTCGGAGATGATCGACACCCTGGCGTACGCGCTGGGTGGCCGGGCCGCCGAGGAGCTGGTCTTCCACGAGCCGACCACCGGTGCCGGCAACGACATCGAGAAGGCCACCTCGCTGGCCAAGTCGATGGTCACCCAGTACGGCATGAGCGCCAAGCTCGGCGCGGTCAAGTACGGCAGCACCGACTCCGAGCCGTTCCTGGGCCGGGACATGGGCTCACGCCCGGACTACTCCGACGCTGTCGCGGCCGACATCGACGGCGAGGTGCGCGCGCTGATCGAGGCCGCCCACGACGAGGCCTGGGAGATCCTGGTCGAGTACCGGGACACCCTGGACCGGCTGGTGCTCGAGCTGCTGGACAAGGAGACGCTGTCCCGCGAGGACATGGACCGGATCTGCGCCGGGGTGGTCAAGCGCCCGTCGATGGCCCCCTACAACGGCTTCGGCAAGCGCACCCCCTCCCAGCGCCCGCCGGTGCTCACCCCCGCCGAGGCGGCCGCGGGCAACGGCAACGGCGTGCACGGGTCGGCGAACGGCGCGACCCAGGCACCGATCGGGGACGTCGGCGCCCCTGCGCAGGGCCGGTGAGCGCCGCACCGAGGGCAACGGGCGACGGCGTGGTGGCCGGCCGGGTCGACGGTGTGGGGCAGGACCCGCGCACCGGTGACCCCGTCGCCGACATCCCCGAAGGGCCGGTCGACGCGCGGCGGATCGAGGCCGCCGTCCGGGAGATCCTGGCCGCGATCGGCGAGGACCCCGACCGACCGGGCCTGCAGGACACCCCCGCCCGGGTCGCCCGTGCCTACGCGGAGACCTTCGCCGGGCTGGGGCAGGACCCGGCCGAGGTCCTCGCCACCACCTTCGACGAGAGCCACGACGAGCTGGTGCTGGTCAAGGACATCGCCATG
Organism: Geodermatophilaceae bacterium URHA0031; assembly: GCA_000620205.1. Taxonomy (GTDB): domain Bacteria; phylum Actinomycetota; class Actinomycetes; order Mycobacteriales; family Geodermatophilaceae; genus Modestobacter. The sequence continues at coordinate 15,840 of JHVP01000012.1, forward strand.
TACTCGACCTGCGAGCACCACCTGGTGCCCTTCCACGGCGTGGCGCACGTCGGGTACATCCCCGGGTACGACGGACGGGTCACAGGGCTCTCGAAGCTGGCCCGGCTGGTGGAGGTCTACGCCCGCCGCCCGCAGGTGCAGGAGCGGATGACCCGGCAGATCGCCGACTCGTTGTACGAGGTGCTCAAGCCGCGCGGCGTCATCGTCGTCATCGAGGCCGAGCACCTGTGCATGGCGATGCGCGGCATCCGCAAGCCGGGGAGCACGACGATGACCTCCGCGGTGCGCGGGATCTTCCGGGAGAACGCCGCCACCCGCAGCGAGGCCATGGGCCTCATCCTGGGCCGCTGAGCCCGGCCATGGACGTCGGCACCGCCTTGCCCCGGCCCGGGCGCTGCCTGGTGATGGGCGTCCTCAACGTCACGCCGGACTCCTTCTCCGACGGTGGCTGCTACGCCGACCACGACGCCGCGATCGCCCACGGCCTGGAGATGCACGCCGCGGGCGCGGACTACGTCGACGTCGGCGGGGAGTCCACCCGGCCCGGTGCCGAGCGGGTCGACGCCGCCGAGGAGTGCCGCCGGGTGGTGCCCGTCGTCCGGGACCTCACCGGCGCCGGCGCCCGGGTCAGCGTGGACACCACCCGCGCCGACGTCGCTGCCGCGGCGCTGGAGGCCGGCGCCTCCCTGGTCAACGACGTCAGCGGCGGGCTGGCCGACGAGGGCATGGCCCGGCTGGTCGCCGAGGCGGGGGTGCCGTGGGTGCTGATGCACTGGCGGGGGCACAGCCGCGAGATGTACGCCGCCGCCCGGTACGGCGACGTGGTGCACGAGGTGGGCGCCGAGCTCACCTCCCGGGTCGAGGACGTCGTCGCGGCCGGGGTCGACCCGGCCCAGCTCGTGCTGGACCCGGGGCTGGGCTTCGCGAAGAACGCCGAGCACAACTGGGCCCTGCTGGCCGGGCTGGACCGGCTGGTCGCCCTCGGTCTGCCGGTGTTGGTGGGCGCGTCGCGGAAGACCTTCCTCGGCCGGCTGCTCGCCGGGCCGGACGGCGCGCTGCGGCCGGTGGAGGGCCGGGAGGCCGCGACCGTGGCCATCTCGGTGCTGGCCGCGCAGGCCGGGGCGTGGGGCGTGCGGGTGCACGACCCGGTGCCCTCGCTCGACGCGATCGCCACGGTGGCCGCCGTCCGGGCCGCCCGAGCAGCTGGAGGTCCGCGTGGCTAGCCCTCGCCCCACCCCCGACCGCATCACGGTGCACGGCCTGACCGGCCACGGCTACCACGGGGTCTACCCGCCCGAGCGCGAGCACGGCCAGACCTTCCGGGTCGACGCGGTGCTCGAGCTCGACACCGCGCCGGCAGCGGCCGGGGACGACCTGACCAGGACCGTGCACTACGGCGAGCTGGCCCAGCAGCTGCACGCGGTGCTGGTCGGCGAGCCGGTCGACCTGCTGGAGACGCTGGCCCAGCGGCTGGCCGACTGCTGCCTGGCCCACCCGGCCGTGGACGCCGTCGAGATCACCGTGCACAAACCGGAGGCCGACCTCGGCGTCCCCGCCGACGACGTCACGGTCGCCATCCGGCGCGAACGCTCGTGAGCCGCGCCGTCCTCTCGCTGGGCGGGAACCTGGGCGACCGGGCGGGCACGCTGCGCGCCGCCCTGGTCGCGCTGAAGGAGCACGGGCTGGTCGCCCGCTCGATGCTCTACGAGACCCCGCCCTGGGGGCCGGTCGAGCAGCCGCCGTACCTCAACGCGATCGCCGTCGTCCGCGCCGACCGGGACCCCGCCGGCTGGCTGGCGCTCGCCCACGAGCTGGAGCAGGCCGCCGGGCGCACCCGGGAGGTGCGCTGGGGCGCGCGGACGCTGGACGTCGACGTCGTCACGGTCACCGGGGACGACGGTGCCCCCGTGCTGTCGGCCGACCTGGAGCTGACCCTGCCCCACCCGCGGGCGCACGAGCGGGCGTTCGTGCTGGTCCCGTGGCTGGCCCTGGACCCGGCGGCGACGCTGCCGGGGCACGGTCGGGTCGCCGACCTGGTGGCCGCGCTGCCGGCGGACGAGGTGGCCGCGGTCGTCCGGTGGGAGCAGCTGGCATGACGCCGGTGCGCCGCCGGGAGCTGCTCGCGCTCGCCGTCGCGGTGGCCTTCGCCGCGTGGCTCGTGGTGCGCTCGGCCTACGGCTCGCTGCCGCCGTTCCACTGGTGGCTGCCGGTGCCGCTGGGCGTGCTGGCGGTCGCCGAGGCGCTGGGGGCCCGGACGCTGCGCACCCGGCTCTCCGCCCAGCGCGAGGGCCGGCCGGGTCCCGGGCGCAGCCCGGCGACGGCGGCCCGGCCGGTCGAGCCGATGCTGGTCGCCCGGCTGGCGGTGCTCGCCCAGGCCAGTGCGTGGGTGGGCGCGGTGTTCGCCGGGCTGTGGACCGGTCTGCTGCTGCACACCGCCCCCGCGGTCGGCCGGCTCGGGGCGGCCTCGGGCGACACCACCACCGCAGTGATCGGCGTGCTGCTGTCCGCCGGCCTGGTCGCCGCCGCGCTGTGGCTGGAGGACGTCTGCCGGGTCCCGCCCGGTCAGGACGACGACGAGGACCCGTCCGGGTCGACCCGCGCCAGGTGAGGTTGAGCCGCGTGCGCACGCGGCTCCACGTCACCTCATCCGGGTCGACCCGGCTCGGCCGTCACAGGTGGGCGGCTCCGGCCACCTCGGGGACCGAGCCCTCGATCGAGCGGCGCAGCGCGGCGTGCAGCGACTCGGGTGTGAGCACCCCGCAGAACCGGTCGCCGTCCAGCACGGCCACCCACCCGGCCTCCAGCTGCAGCATGGTGGCGAACGCGGTCTTCAGCGTCGCGTCGATCGGCACCCAGGCGTCCATCCGCCGGCCGGCCTGCCGCACCGTCCCGCTGCCGGTCGCCCGCTCGGCCGAGAGCCAGCCGTTCAGCCGCTCGTGGTCGTCCAGCACCACGGCCCAGCGGGCACCGACCCGCTCGAGCACCGCGCGCGCCTCCCGGACGTCGTCGTCGGCGTGCACGACCGGTGGCTGCTCCAGGTCGGCCATGTCGATGCCGGTGACGGCCAGCCGCTTGAGCCCCCGGTCGGCGCCGACGAAGTCCGCGACGAACGGCGTGGCGGGGGAGCCGAGCAGCTCGGCCGGCGGAGCGAACTGCTCCACCTTGCCGCCCTGGCTCATCACCGCGATCCGGTCACCGAGCCGCACGGCCTCCTCGATGTCGTGGGTGACGAAGACGATGGTCTTGCGCACGGTCTCCTGCAGCCGGAGGAACTCCGACTGCAGCCGCTCGCGCACGATCGGGTCGACGGCCGAGAACGGCTCGTCCATCAGCAGGACGGCGGGGTCGGCGGCGAGCGCGCGGGCCACACCGGCGCGCTGGCGCTGCCCACCGGAGAGCTGGTGCGGGTAGCGGTCGCCGAACGCGACCGGGTCGAGCCCCACCAGGTCCAGCAGCTCCTCCACCCGGTCCGCGGTGCGCTTCTTGTCCCAGCCCAGCAGCCGCGGCACGGTACCGATGTTCTTGCGCACCGTCTGGTGCGGGAAGAGCCCGACGTTCTGGATGACGTAGCCGATCCGGCGCCGCAGCTCGACCGGGTCGACCCGGGTGACGTCGTCCTCACCGAGCAGGACGCGCCCGGTGGTCGGCTCGATGATCCGGTTGATCATCTTCATCGTGGTCGTCTTGCCGCAGCCCGACGGGCCGACCAGCACGGTCAGCTCCCCGGCGGCGAAGGTCAGGTCGAGCGACTGCACGCCGATGCTGCCGTCCGGGTAGGTCTTGCTGACCCCCTCGAGCCGGATGGCCTGGGCAGGCGAGGCTGCGATGGCAGCAGGCGGAGCGCTAACGTCCACGAGTGGCCTTCCTGACGGGCGCCCGGTGCTGAGCGCGGCGAGCGGTGCGGTGCTCGCAGCGGATGCGGCGCCGAACCCCTGGTTCGACCCCTCGTACGTGACAGCGAACTGGGACACCATCCTGTCCTACCTCGGCGAGCACGTCAGGCTCACCATCGCGGCCGTGGTGCTCGGCGCCCTGATCGCGCTGCCGCTGGCGCTGCTGGCCCGGCGGAACCGCTGGCTGGCCGGCGGCGTCCTGGGGGTCTCCACGCTGGTCTACACGATCCCGTCGCTGGCGATGTTCGCCTTCGTCGCGCCGGTCACCGGGCTGACGGCGACGACGGTGCTGATCGGGCTGGTCCTGTACTCGCTGGTCATCCTGGTGCGGAACTTCCTCGCCGGCCTGCAGTCGGTCCCCGCCGACGTGCAGGAGGCGGCCCGCGGCATGGGCTACGGGCCGGCGCGGCTGTTCTGGCAGGTCGAGCTGCCGCTGGCGCTGCCGTCGTTCATGGCCGGGATCCGGGTGGCCACCGTCTCGACCGTCGCGCTGGTGACCGTCGGGGTGATCGTCGGCCACGGTGGCCTGGGCCAGCTGATCACCGGCGGGTTCAACGCGAACTTCTACCGCGCCGAGATCGTCACCGGCGCCGCCGGCTGCGTGCTGCTGGCCCTGGTCGCCGACCTGCTGCTGGCCGGAGCCGAGCGTGTGCTGACCCCGTGGGCGCAGCGGGCCCGGGCGTGAACGAGCTGCAGGCGGCGTTCCGCTACCTCAACGACCCGTACAACTGGACGCGCACCAACGGCATCTTCGACCTGGCCGCCCAGCACCTGCGGATCTCGGTCGTCGCCGTCGCGGTGGCCATGGTCATCGGGATCCCGCTGGGGGCGCTGCTCGGCCACACCGGGCGGGGTGGCGGCTTCACCGTCGCGCTGTCCAACGTCTCCCGGGCGATCCCGACGCTGGCCCTGCTGACGGTGTTCGCGGTGACCCCGATCGGGTTCGGCCCGACGGCGACCACCATCGCGCTGGCGCTGTTCGCGCTGCCCCCGGTGCTGACGAACACCTACATCGGGTTCCGCGGCGTCGACCGGGACGTCGTCGAGGCCTCGCGGGCGATGGGGATGGACGAACGGCAGGTGCTGGTGCGCGCGGAGCTGCCGCTCGCCACCCCGCTGGTGATGACCGGCGTCCGGACGGCGGCCGTCCAGGTGGTCGCCACCGCGACCCTCGCGGCGCTGGTCGCCGGCGGTGGGCTGGGCCGGATCATCACCCTGGGGTTCCGGCAGCAGGACTACGGCGCCGTGCTGGCCGGCGCGATCCTGGTCGCGGTCCTCGCCGTGGCCACCGAGCTGCTGCTGGCCGGCGTGTCCTGGCTGGTCACGCCCGGCCCGAAGCGGCTCCGGGTCGGCCGGGCGCGCACCCGCACCACCGACGCCGGGGTGGTCCCGGTCACCCCGTGAGCGGGCGGCTGGTCACCGGGAGGTCACGGTGGTGCACAACGGACTTGATCTCCGACCCGGCCGGGGGTTGAGTGGTCGGCGCGGGACACCTCCCGCCAGACACGCGTGGCCGTCCAGCAGGGGACGCCACGGGACACAGAAGGCGGAGTCGATGCGCGCGCGTCCCCGGTTCCAGACCATCCTCCCGATCGCGGCCCTCGCGGCCGTGCTCTCCACCGCGGCCTGCGGTGAGTCGGGTTCCTCCGGCACCGGTGGCGACTCCGCCGCGAGCGGGTCCTCCGCCTCCGGCGACGCCTGCGCCCCGGTCGCCGGTGACCAGCTCGTCGTCCTGGACGACGACAAGGGGCTGCAGAACGCCGACAACATCGTCCCGGTCGTCAACGCGGCCGCCTCCACGGCCAACCCGGCCCTGCTCCAGGCGCTGAACACGGTGTCCGCGGCGCTGACCGAGGAGGACCTCATCGGCATGAACAAGGCGGTCGACATCGACCGGAAGTCCGCCACCGACGTGGCCGCCGCGTACGTGTCGGACAAGGACCTCGGGTCGGGCGTCACCGGCGGCAGCGGCCCGATCGTGGTCGGCGCCGCCGACTTCAGCGAGTCGCAGGTGCTGGCCAACGTGTACGCCGACACGCTGAACGCCGCCGGCTTCCAGGCGACGGTGCAGACCGTGGGCAACCGGGAGCTGTACCTGCCCGCTCTCGAGCGCGGCGAGATCCAGGCGTTCCCGGAGTACCTGGCCACCGTCACCGAGGCGCTCGACGCCGACGACGCCCGCCAGGTCGCCACCAGTGACGCCGACGAGACCCTCGCCGCGGCGCAGCCGCTGGCCCAGCAGGCCGGGCTCGTCTTCGGCGAGCCGGCCGAGGCGACCGACCAGAACGCCTTCGCCGTGACGCAGGAGTTCGCCGACGCGCTCGGCGTGACCACGCTGTCCGAGCTCGCCGACGCCTGCGGGGACGGCTCGCTGACCCTCGGTGGGCCGGGGGAGTGCCCGACCCGGCCGCAGTGCCAGCTCGGCCTGCAGGACACCTACGGCCTCGAGTTCGCGAGCTTCTCCGAGTACGACGCCGGCGGCCCGCTGACCAAGGCCGCCATCCAGCAGGGCGACGTCTCCATCGGTCTGGTCTTCAGCTCCGACGGCGCCCTCGCCAAGCAGTAACAGGACCTCCCGGCCCACCCTTCGGCCCGCTTCAGTGGCCCGCGCCGAGTGGAGCGAGGGGTGGGGGAAGCGGGTCCTCTCAGTACCAGCCGCCGGGGGGCAGCTGCTCCCCGGCGGCGACGGGGGTGGCCACGACGTTCCCGGCGGGGGCCAGCGGGCAGGTCCACCGCGGGTCGTAGGTGCACGAGGGGTGGTAGGCGAAGTTGAGGTCGACGACCAGCCGGCCGTCGTCCCCACCGAGGTCGGCGCCCTTGACGGTGTCCAGCAGGTAGCGGCCACCGCCGTAGGTCGTCGTCCCGGCGGTCCCGTCGCGCAGCGGCAGGAACACCCCGCCGCCGTAGCCGCCGACCCACCAGACGTCGAGCCGGCCGACATCGCCCAGGGTCACCCGGCCGATCCGGTCCAGCACCACGACCCCGTCCGCGGCGGTCGGGACCTCCCGCCGCTCGGGCTCGGCGTCGTCCTCGACCGGGACGACGAAGCGCAGGGCTGGGTCGTAGGGCGCGAACGGGATCCCGGCGAACGAGGCGCGGGCCGCGGCGTCCAGCGGGGAGTCCGGGTGGCCGGCGACGAGCGCGGCCCGACCGTCCCGCCAGGCGTGCCAGCCGGCCTCCGGGTCCTCGGTGGCGCGGACGTCGGCGTAGAGGGCGGCGACCCGCCGCCGCCAGTCCAGCAGGGTGAGGGTCACCGGGCCCAGCGTGCCACCCGGTGACCGGGGCGTCGCCGGCTGACCGGTGTGCTCACTGCCCGTGATCGCCCGCACCCCGTAAGGTGAGGGTCATGGGAGGTCGCCGGGACGCCGACGCCCCGGGGCGCCCGGCCGCCGGCCGGGGCACGCTCCCGCCCGTACCGCCGGCCCCGGGGGGCGAGAAGCAGACTCCGCCGGCTCCGCAGCCCGCCCCGCCGGTGCAGGAACCCCGCCCCGCCGGGAACCGGGGGTACCTCGTCGTCGGTCTGCTCCTGGCCGCCGGCGGCACCGCCGCGGCCCTCTTCACCGACGACGCCCGCTACCTGCGGGTGGCCCTGCTCGCCGTCTGCTGGGCCTTCGTCGTGGCCGCCCTCGTGGCGGGGAACCGCCGCGCCGACCAGGTCGCGGCCGCCGGCCGGGAAGCCGAGCTCCGGCACGCCTACGACCTGGAGCTCCAGCGGGAGGTGACCGCCCGCCACCAGTTCGAGGTCGAGCTGGAGGGCCGGCTCCGGCGGGAGGCGGAGAGCGCGGTCCACGGCGAGCTCGCACAGCTGCGCGCCGCCGTGGCCGGGCTCGGCGACCTGCGTGCCGACCTCGCCGGGCTCGGGCAGCTGCGCAGCGAGGTCGCCGCGCTGACCGGGATCCGCGATGAGCTGAAGGGGCTCGACCAGCTGCGGGTCGAGCTCGGCGGGCTCGGCGAGCTGCGCAGCGAGCTGGGGCGGATCCGGTCCGAGCTCACCGAGCAGCTCTCCGGTGAGCTGCTCGTCGAGCGCATGGTGATGCGCGCCCAGTCGGTGCGCGGTCCGGTGCAGTCGGCACCGGAGACCGCCGGCCGGGTGCTGGACGGCGGCACGGCGTGGGACTCACCGCCGCTGACCGCGGGCTGGGACGTCGACCGCTGGTCCGACACCCGGGTGGTCCCCGCCGAGCCGGCCGAGCCCGTCGCCCAGCCCACCACCGGGGACGGCCCGCCGACGACGACCGGACCGTTGGCGCCCGAGCCGGCGCCCGAGCCGGTGGTGGACGCCGGGTCCGGCTACGACTCCTCGCGGTACGACGCGCTGCTCTTCGGCACCTCGACGCCCGCCGGGGCGTCCTCGTACGACCCGCCGTCCTACGACCCGCCGTGGTCCGGCTCGTCGACCGGCAGCACCGCGTCCGGACCACGCCACGACGCGTCGGGGTACGGCCCGGACGCGACGGCGGCGTCGACCGACGAGCCGGTCCGGGCCGCCGCGCCGGAGCCGTCGGGCCACGCCCGGCTCGAGCAGATCCTGGCCGAGAGCGGCGTCGCGGCCCCCACCGGTGCGCGGTCCCGTCGTCGCCGCCACCGCGACGACGACGCCACCGACGACGTCCTCGCCCGCGTCCTCGGCCGGACGTAAAGGCTGGAACGGCCTCGTCCCAGGGGCCCGCGGCGCGCGTCGTGGGGAGGGATGAAGGACCCCGCTGCCCCCCGCCCCTCGCGGGCTCGCGGCGGGACCCTGCAGCGGGGCCGTCAGATCGGGCCGCGGGACAGCGCGCCGCCGTCCAGCACGAGGGTCTGCCCGGTGACCCAGCCGGCGCTGTCGCCCAGCAGGTAGGCCGCCGCCTCCCCGATGTCCTCGGGGACCCCCAGCCGGCCCACCGGGTACTGCCGGGCCACGGCGTCCTCCCGGCCGGTGAACAGCGCCTCGGCGAACCGGGTCTTCACCACCGCCGGGGCCACGGCGTTGACCCGGACCTTCGGGCCGAGCTCGACCGCGAGCTGCGTGGTCAGGTTGACCAGGGCCGCCTTGCTGACGCCGTAGGCGGCGATGCCCTCGCTGGACTTCAGCCCGGCGACCGAGGCGACGATCAGCACCGAGCCGCCGTGCTCGCTCATCCACGCCCGCCAGGCCTCCTGCACCAGGCCGAGGCTGGAGACGACGTTGGTGTCGAGGATCTTGCGGAAGGCGTCGAGGGGGGCGTCCATCAGCGGGCCGAAGACCGGGTTGATGCCGACGTTGCCGACCAGGCAGTCCAGGCTGCCGAAGGTCTCGACGGCGGTGCGCACGGCCTCGGCACGGTGCTCAGCGTCCCCGGCGTTCCCGGCGACGGCGACGGCCTTGTCCGGCCCGCCCAGCTGCTCGACCGCCTCGGCGAGCGCGTCGGCCTTGCGGGCGGTGACGACCACCCGGGCCCCCCGGTCGACCAGGCTCTGCGCGATCGCCAGGCCGATGCCCCGGCTGGCGCCCGTGACCAGTGCGGTGCGTCCCTCGAAGCTGCTCACCGTGCTCCTCCGTGCTCGACGGCCGGCTCCGCTGCCGGCGCGGGCCCCACCCAACCACGGCTCCCGGGGACCGGTGCCGGCACCCACGTGAGGCACCGCACACCCCCGCGCCGTTGCAGGGCGCGTCCCGCCGTCCCACACTCGCCTTCGTCGGTCCTCCTGCGTGACACACCTGCTCCGGGTGGTTGCAGCGGGCGGGGTGCCGGCGTCACGGCTCGACCTGCTCCACCCTGATCGGCCCACGACGACGTGGGTCGGCGCGACTTGAGTCCGGTACCCGCGAGGGACTGGAACGAGAGGTGCACCGGGATGACCGTCCGTCCCTCGCGGAGGGCTGCGCGCCCTGCCGCGCTCCGCCCCACCGCCGTGCCCGCCCCGGGGCTCCTCCCGGCCGACGAGGCCCCTGCCCGGCTCCGTGTCGGCGTCGTGGGAGCCGGCCGGGTCGGTGCCGTCCTCGGTGCCGCGCTCGCCGCCGCCGGCCACGACGTGGTCGCCGCCTCGGGCCTGTCCAGCGCCTCCGCCGAGCGCGCTGCCCGGCTGCTGCCGGGCGTCCCGCTGCTCCCCGCCGACGAGGTGGTCGCCGCCAGCGACCTGGTGGTCCTGGCCGTGCCCGACGACATCCTCGCCGGCCTCGTGGCCGGTCTGGCCGAGACCGGTGCCTGGCGCCGCGGCCAGCTGCTCTTCCACACCTCCGGCGCCCACGGCCTGGCCGTGCTGGCACCGGCGGAGCGGGCCGGGGTCCTCTCGCTCGCGCTGCACCCGGCGATGACCTTCTCCGGCGGCCCGGAGGACCTGCACCGGGTGGTGGCCGCCCCGTTCGGCGTCACCAGCCGGCCCGAGCACCGCCCGGTCGCCGAGACGCTGGTCCTGGAGATGGGCGGCGAGCCGTTCTGGGTGGCGGAGGCCGACCGCGGGCTCTACCACGCCGCCCTGGTCACCGGCGCCAACCACCTGGTCACCCTGGTCGCCGAGGCCGCCGACCTGCTGCGGACCGCCGGCGTCACCGACCCGGCACGGGTGCTGACCCCGCTGCTGACCGCCGCGCTGGACAACGGCCTCCGGCGCGGCGACCGCGGCCTCACCGGGCCGGTCAGCCGCGGCGACGTCGGCACCGTCGCCCAGCACCTGCAGACGCTCACCGAGCGGGCGCCGTCCTCCGTGGACGCCTACGTCGCGATGGCCCGGCGCACGACCGAGCGGGCGCTCGCCGCCGGACGGCTCAAGCGGCACGAGGGCGCCCCGCTGCTCGACCTGCTCGACGGGTCCGCCGAGGAGGCGGCCCGATGAGCGGCCCGGCCGTCGCCGAGACCACCGCGGAGCTGCGCAAGCTAAGGGACGAGCTGCCCGGCCCGGTCGTGCTGGTGCCCACCATGGGCGCGCTGCACGAGGGGCACCGGACCCTGGTCCGGGCCGCACGGGCCCTCGGCGGCAGCGTGGTGGTGTCGGTGTTCGTCAACCCCACCCAGTTCGCACCGGGCGAGGACTTCGACCGCTACCCGCGCACCTGGGACGCCGACCTCGCGACACTGGCCGAGGAGGGCGCCGACCTGGTGTTCCACCCGCCGGTCGACGAGGTCTACCCGCCCGGCGCGGCGGGCGTGACCGTGCAGCCGGGGCCGCTCGGCGACGTGCTGGAGGGCGCCGTCCGCCCCGGGCACTTCACCGGTGTGCTCACCGTGGTGGCCAAGCTCCTCGGCCTGGTGCGCCCGGACGTCGCCGTCTTCGGCGAGAAGGACTACCAGCAGCTGACCCTCGTCCGGGCCATGACCCGGGAGCTGGCGCTCGGCGTCGAGGTGGTCGGCGTGCCGACCGTGCGCGAGGACGACGGCATGGCGCTGTCCAGCCGCAACCGCTACCTCAGCGCGGAGCAGCGGACCGCTGCCGCCGCGATCTCGGCCGCGCTGCGGGCCGGCGCGGCCGCCGGACCGCAGGGGCCGGACGCCGTCCTGGCCGCCGCCCGGTCGGTGCTCGCCGCCGCGCCGGCCCTGGTGCCGGACTACCTCGAGCTCACCGACCCCGACCTCGGCCCCGCGCCCGGTGCCGGACCCGCCCGGCTGCTGGTCGCCGCCCGCGCCGGCAGCACCCGACTCATCGACAACACGTCCGTGGAACTGGGGAGCCCCCGATGATGCGCACCATGCTCAAGAGCAAGATCCACCGGGCGACGGTGACCCAGGCCGACCTGCACTACGTCGGTTCGGTGACCATCGACGAGGACCTGCTCGACGCCGCCGACCTGATCCCCGGCGAGCAGGTCGCGATCGTCGACATCACCAACGGCGCCCGGCTGGAGACCTACGTGATCCCCGGCCGGCGGGGGACCGGCGTGATCGGGATCAACGGTGCCGCCGCGCACCTGGTGCACCCCGGGGACCTGGTGATCCTGATCAGCTACGGGCTGATGGACGAGACCGAGGCCAAGAGCCACATCCCCCGGGTGGTGCACGTCGACGCCGACAACCGCGTCGTCGAGCTCGGCGGCGACCCCTCCGCGCCGGTGCCCGGCGCTTCCCACCAGCAGCGCAGCCCGCTCGGCGTACCGGTCCGTTGACCGGGTCGGCGGTCGTCCGGGCCACCGGGCTGCCGTTGCGGTTGCGGGCGCCGGCGCCCGGCTGGGAGCTGTCCGCCGACGTCTGCGTGGTCGGGTCCGGTGTCGCCGGGCTGTGCGTGGCCCTGCACGCCAGGACGGCGGGGCTGTCGGTCGCCGTCGTCACCAAGGTCGAGGTCGACGACGGCTCGACCCGCTGGGCGCAGGGCGGCATCGCCGCCGTCCTCAGCGCGACCGACACCCCCGCGGCGCACGCCCGGGACACCGAGGTCGCCGGCGTGGGCCTGTGCGACCCGGCGGCGGTGCGGGTGCTGGTCACCGAGGGGCCGGACCGGCTGCACGAGCTGATCAGCTGGGGCGCCGCCTTCGACCGGGACGGCGCCGGTCACCTGCTGCTCACCCGTGAGGGCGGGCACTCCACCGACCGGATCGTGCACGCCGGCGGTGACGCCACCGGCGCGGAGGTGCAGCGGGCGCTGCGGGACGCCGTCGCCGCCGACCCCGGGATCACCCTGGTCGAGCACGCGATGGTGCTCGACGTCGTCCGGGACGTCACCGGGCGGGTGGCCGGGGTCACCCTGCACGTGCTCGGCGAGGGCAGCGCCGACGGCGTCGGGGCGGTGCGCGCGCGGGCCGTCGTGCTGGCCACCGGCGGCATGGGCCAGGTGTACGCCGCCACCACCAACCCCGCGGTCTCCACCGGCGACGGCGTGGCGCTGGGGCTGCGCGCCGGTGCGGTCGGCACCGACCTCGAGTTCGTCCAGTTCCACCCGACCGCCCTGTACCTCGGGCCGGGCGCGCGCGGCCAGCAGCCGCTGGTCTCGGAGGCGCTGCGGGGGGAGGGCGCCGTGCTCCGCGACGGAGCCGGCGAGCGGTTCATGGTCGGGACCCACCCGCTGGCCGAGCTGGCGCCGCGTGACGTGGTGGCCAAGGCGATCACCCGCGTGCAGCTGCGCGACGGCGTGGACCACGTGTGGCTCGATGCCCGGCAGGTCCCCGGGCTGGCCGCGCGGTTCCCGACCATCGTGGCCCGCTGCCGGGAGGCCGGCATCGACCCGGTCACCGAGCTGGTCCCGGTCACCCCCGCCGCGCACTACGCCTCCGGCGGGCTGGCCACCGACCTGTCCGGCCGCACCACCGTGCCGGGCCTCTACGCCTGCGGCGAGGTGGCCTGCACCGGCGTCCACGGCGCCAACCGGCTGGCGTCGAACTCGCTGCTGGAGGGCCTGGTCTTCGCTGGCCGGATCGGCGAGGCCCTGGCCCGCGAGCTGCCGGTGCCCGCAGCCGGCGAGCCGGCCGACGCCCGTCCGGAGGGGCTCGTCGGCGCCGCTGCCCGCGCCGACCTGACCGGCACGATGTCCGCCCGGGTGGGGGCGCTGCGCAGCGGCACCGGGCTGGCGGAGGCCGCCGAGCGGTTGGCGGCGCTGGGGGAGCGGACCACCGCCGTCCCCGGGGTGCCCGGCTGGGAGACCACCGACCTGCTCACCGTGGCGACCGCGATCACCGCCGCGGCGGCCGCGCGCGAGGAGACCCGCGGCTGCCACTGGCGGGAGGACCACCCCGAGGCGGAGGAGGGCTGGCGCGTGCACCTGGACGTCGTGCTGGACGGCGACGGCGAGGTGGCGCTGACCCGCAGGCCCGTGGGGGACGCCGTGGAGGTGGCCTGGTGAGCGAGCATCGCAGCGAGCGCCAGCGAGCGAGGAGCGGAACGAACCACCGAGCGGAGCGAGGCGTGACGTGGTGAGCGAGCATCGCAGCGAGCGCCAGCGAGCGAGGAGCGGAACGAACCACCGAGCGGAGCGAGGCGTGACCTGGTGAGCGAGCATCGCAGCGAGCCGGTGCGCCGGTCGCTGCCCGCCGACCCGACCGACCTGACCGGCACCGGGCTGACCGCCGGCTGGGTCGACGAGCTGGTCGAACGCACCCTCACCGAGGACCTCACCGGCGGCGCCCCGCTGCCCCGCGAGCCCGACGTCGCGGTCAGCTACGACGTCACCAGCGCCGCCACGGTGCCCGGCGCGCAGTTCGGCACCGCGGACCTGGTGGCGCGCGCCGACGGGGTGGTCGCCGGCCTGCCCCTGGCGGCCCGCGTGTTCACCCGGCTCGCTCCGGGCGCCGGGCTGACTGCCGGCGCGGCCGACGGCGACCGGGTGCGTAGCGGGGACGTGCTGCTCACCGTCCGCGGCCCGGTGCGGGCGCTGCTGGCCGCCGAGCGCAGCGCGCTGAACATCGCCAGCCGGGCCAGCGGCATCGCCACGCACACCCGCGCCTGGGCCGATGCGGTGGCCGGCACCGGCGCCGTCGTCCTGGACACCCGCAAGACGACCCCCGGCCTGCGCCCGCTGGAAAAGTACGCGGTGCGCTGCGGCGGGGGGTCGAACAAGCGGATGGGGCTCTACGACGTCGCGATGGTCAAGGACAACCACGTCGCGGCCGCCGGGTCGGTCGCCGCGGCGGTCGCGCTGGTGCGCGAGCGCGCACCGCGGATCACCGTGCAGGTCGAGTGCGACACGATCGAGCAGGTCAGCGAGGCGGTGGACGCCGGCGCGGACTTCCTGCTGCTGGACAACATGACCCCCGACCAGCTGCGGGCGGTGGTCGCGCTCGTCGGTGACCTCGACGTGGAGCTGGAGGCCACCGGTGGGCTGACCCTGGCCGTGGCCCGCGAGGTCGCCGACACCGGGGTGGACTTCCTCTCCGTCGGCGCCCTCACCCACTCCTCGCCGATCCTGGACCTCGCCCTCGACCTGCGGGAGGGGTGAGCGGTGCTGCTCGCGGTGGACGTCGGCAACAGCCAGACCGTGCTGGCGACCTTCGACGGCGACCGGCGGGTCGGCTGCTGGCGGGTCACCACGCACGCGCGGGCCACCTCCGACGAGCTGCTCCTGCTGTGGCGCGGGCTGCTGAGCGACACCGAGGTCACCGGGGTGGCCGCCTGCTCGACGGTCCCGGCGCTGCTGCCGGCGCTGCGCCGGCTGCTGGAGTCCCTCGCCGTCCCGGTCACCCTGATCGGCCCGGGAGTGCGCACCGGCGTCCCGCTGCACGTGGACAACCCGCGCGAGGTGGGCGCGGACCGGGTGGTCACCGCGCTGGCCGCGCACGAGCTGTTCGGGAAGCGGCCCGACGGGCGGGGGCGGCCGGTCGTCGTCGTGGACTTCGGCACCTCGACCAACGTCGACGCCGTCGGGCCGGACGGGCAGTTCCTCGGCGGGGCGCTGGCGCCCGGACTCGAGGTGAGCCTGGAGGCGCTGGCGAACCGGGCCGCGCAGCTGCGCTCGGTCGAGCTGACCGTGCCGACCCACGCGATCGGCAAGAACACCGTCGCGGCGCTGCAGTCCGGCGTGGTGCTGGGTTTCGCCGGTCTGGTCGACGGGCTGGTCGGGCGGATCGCCGCGGAGCTCATCGCCCAGTTCGGCGCCTCCCCGGTGGTCGTGGCCACCGGCGGGCTGCACCCGCTGGTGGTGGACAGCTGCCGGTCGATCAGCGAGCGTGAGCCCGATCTCACCGTGCACGGCCTGCGGCTGGCCTTCGAGCGCCACCAGGCCAGCGGTGGGGGGACGCCGTCGTCCCGCCCGTAGGCTCGTCGCCGTGAGTGAGGAACCCCCGTCCGGCGACAGCCCTGTGAGCACCGCAGCGAGGAACGAGCGAGGAGCGGATCGGGGCGCGGTGTCGGACCAGAGCCTCGGTCAGGTCGCAGCGCCCGAGGACGAGCTGCCCGAGCAGCTGCGGGTCCGACGGGCCAAGCTCGACCGGCTCCGGGAGTCCGGGATCGACCCCTACCCGGTCGTCGTGGCCCGCACCGCCAACCTGGCCGACGTGCGCGCCGAGCACCCGGACCTGGAGCCGGACACCCTGACCGGCGAGCAGGTCGGCGTCACCGGCCGGGTCATCTTCTCCCGCAACACCGGCAAGCTCTGCTTCGCGACGCTGCGCGAGGGCGACACCGAGCTGCAGGTCATGCTCTCCCGCGACCGGGTGGGGGAGGAGGCGCTCGCCGCCTGGAAGGCCGACGTCGACCTCGGTGACCACGTGCTCGTCACCGGCGAGGTCGGGACGTCGCGACGCGGCGAGCTGTCGGTCTTCGCCGACTCCTGGGAACTGGCGGCCAAGGCGCTGCGCCCGCTGCCGGTCGCGCACAAGCCGATGAGCGAGGAACTGCGGGTCCGCCGTCGGTACGTCGACCTCATCGTGCGCGACGAGGCCCGGCGGACCGTCCAGGAGAGGGCGGCGGTGATGAGCTCGCTGCGCGCCGGGCTCACCGGTCGCGGCTTCCTCGAGGTCGAGACGCCGATGTTGCAGACGGTCCACGGCGGCGCTGCCGCACGACCGTTCCGCACGCACATGAACGCCTTCGACCTCGACCTGTACCTGCGCATCGCACCCGAGTTGTTCCTCAAGCGCTGCATCGTCGGCGGGCTGGACCGCGTCTTCGAGATCAATCGCAACTTCCGCAACGAGGGAGCCGACTCCTCGCACTCGCCGGAGTTCGCGATGCTGGAGTTCTACGCCGCGTACGGGGATTACTCCGACGGCGCCCGCATCACCCGCGAGCTCATCCAGGAATGCTGTGCGGCGCTGTTCGGTGACCACGTGGCGCGCCACCATGACGGCACGGAACTGGACCTGTCCGGTGAGTGGCCGCAGATCCCGCTCTACACCGCGGTGTCGGAGGCGGTAGGGGAGGAGGTCACCCCGCAGACCCCGGTCGAGCAGCTGCGCGCCCTCGCCGCTGCCCACGACGTCGGCGTCGACCCGGCCTGGCTGCCGGGCAAGGTGGTCGAGGAGGTCTTCGAGGCGCTGGTGCAGCACACGCTCCAGTCGCCGACGTTCGTCATCGACTACCCGCTGGACACCTCGCCGCTGACCCGGGCGCACCGCTCACAGCCGGGCCTGGCCGAGAAGTGGGATCTCTACATCGGCGGGATCGAGCGCGGCACCGGCTACTCCGAACTGGTGGACCCGGTGGCCCAGCGGGAACGGTTCACCCAGCAGGCGCTGCTCGCCGCCGCCGGCGACCCCGAGGCGATGGTCCTCGACGAGGACTTCCTGGAGGCGCTCGAGTACGGCATGCCGCCGACCGCCGGTGTCGGGATGGGCATCGACCGGCTGATGATGACGCTCACCGGATTGGGCATCAGGGAGACGATCCTGTTCCCGCTCGTTCGTCCGCTGCACCAATAGGTCACCTGATCGGACGCATTTCGGCGTCAATTCGCACAGACATTTGTGACAACGCACGCGGATGTGGTGGAATGAGTCGTCGACCACGGGGCGGTAATACGACACTCCACATGTCCGGCGCTACAGGAAGCAGCAGACAATGGCACGCAAGGTCCAGGTCATCTTGAGCGACGACCTCGATGACAGCATCTCCGCTGACGAGACCGTCTCCTTCGCCCTCGACGGGACGACGTACGAGATCGACCTCTCCGAGAAGAACGCCAACGAGATGCGCGACGTGCTCGGCAAGTACGTCTCGGCCGCCCGCAAGGTCAGCAGCCGCGGCACCCGCGCCTCCGGTGCGGGCCGTTCCCGGGCGACCGGTGGCGGTGGCCGGATGGACCGCGAGCAGGCCGGCGCGATCCGCGAGTGGGCCCGCAAGAACGGCCACGAGGTGAGCGACCGCGGCCGCATCCCGGCCAGCGTCGTCGAGGCCTTCGAAGCCGCCCACTAAGGCCTCGTCCGGAGGCTCGCGGCGTGCGGAGCGCGTCGTGAGGAGGACGAGGTCCTTCCTCCCCTCGCCCCCCACCGCTCGCAGGCTCGCGGCGGGGCCCTGCGAGGGGGCCGTTCCAGCACGTTGCGTTCGGCCCGGTCCCTCCCTGGAGGGGCCGGGCCGTCGTGGTGTCCGGGGTGAGGCGGATGGGGCGGACGGGGCAGGCGTCCGCTGACGGCGTAAAGGCGGCGGAACAGGCTCAGTGGGACGACAGTTGTCTCCATCGAGCCACCCCGCCGGTCCGACAGCAGCATCTCGACGCCGGGTGGGTGGTGCGAACTACAGTGGAGCGACCGGTGCCCAGCGCGCCGACGAACGTCGGGTGTCCACCGTCCCCTGCGAGGGGGGCACGAGCACAGCAGGTCCAGCCGGTCAGAGGAGAAGCAGCAGATGTTCGAACGGTTCACCGACCGAGCCCGTCGAGTTGTCGTCCTGGCCCAGGAAGAGGCCCGGATGCTCAACCACAACTACATCGGCACCGAGCACATCCTCCTGGGCCTGATCCACGAGGGTGAGGGCGTCGCTGCCAAGGCGCTCGAGTCCCTCGGCATCTCGCTGGAGGGTGTGCGTCAGCAGGTCGAGGAGATCATCGGCCAGGGCCAGCAGGCCCCGTCCGGCCACATCCCCTTCACCCCGCGCGCCAAGAAGGTCCTGGAGCTGTCGCTGCGCGAGGCGCTGCAGCTCGGCCACAACTACATCGGCACGGAGCACATCCTGCTGGGCCTGATCCGCGAGGGCGAGGGCGTCGCCGCGCAGGTCCTGGTGAAGCTGGGTGCCGACCTCAACCGCGTCCGCCAGCAGGTCATCCAGCTGCTGAGCGGTTACCAGGGCAAGGAGCCGGCCGCAGCCGGCGGCCCCGCCGAGGGCACGCCGTCGACCTCGCTGGTCCTCGACCAGTTCGGCCGCAACCTGACCCAGGCCGCCCGCGACGGCAAGCTCGACCCGGTCATCGGCCGGGCCAAGGAGATCGAGCGGGTCATGCAGGTGCTGTCCCGCCGCACCAAGAACAACCCCGTCCTGATCGGCGAGCCCGGCGTCGGCAAGACCGCCGCCGTCGAGGGGCTGGCCCAGGCGATCGTCAAGGGCGAGGTGCCCGAGACGCTGAAGGACAAGCAGCTCTACACCCTCGACCTCGGTGCCCTCGTCGCCGGTTCCCGCTACCGCGGTGACTTCGAGGAGCGCCTGAAGAAGGTCCTCAAGGAGATCCGCACCCGCGGCGACATCATCCTGTTCATCGACGAGATCCACACCCTCGTCGGTGCCGGTGCTGCCGAGGGCGCGATCGATGCGGCGAGCATCCTCAAGCCGATGCTGGCCCGTGGTGAGCTGCAGACCATCGGTGCCACCACGCTCGACGAGTACCGCAAGCACCTGGAGAAGGACGCCGCCCTCGAGCGCCGCTTCCAGCCGATCCAGGTGAGCGAGCCGACGCTGGCCCACACGATCGAGATCCTCAAGGGCCTGCGCGACCGCTACGAGGCGCACCACCGGATCAGCATCACCGACAGCGCCCTCGTGGCCGCTGCGACGCTGGCCGACCGGTACATCTCCGACCGCTTCCTCCCGGACAAGGCGATCGACCTGATCGACGAGGCCGGCGCCCGGATGCGGATCAAGCGGATGACCGCCCCGCCGGACCTGCGCGAGTTCGACGACCGGATCTCCGGCATCCGCCGGGAGAAGGAGTCGGCGATCGACGCCCAGGACTTCGAGAAGGCCGCCTCTCTCCGCGACAAGGAGAAGCAGCTGCTGGGTGAGAAGTCCGAGCGCGAGAAGCAGTGGAAGGCCGGCGACATGGACGTCGTCGCCGAGGTCGACGACGAGCAGATCGCCGAGGTCCTGGCGAACTGGACGGGCATCCCGGTCTTCAAGCTGACCGAGGAGGAGACCACTCGCCTCCTGCGCATGGAGGACGAGCTCCACAAGCGGATCATCGGCCAGGAAGAGGCCATCAAGAGCGTCAGCCAGGCGATCCGGCGCACGCGGGCGGGCCTCAAGGACCCCCGTCGTCCGGGTGGCTCCTTCATCTTCGCCGGCCCCTCGGGTGTCGGTAAGACGGAGCTGGCGAAGGCGCTGGCCCAGTTCCTGTTCGGCGAGGACGACGCGCTCATCCAGATCGACATGGGCGAGTTCCACGACAAGTTCACCGTGTCGCGGCTCGTGGGTGCCCCTCCCGGCTACGTCGGTTACGACGAGGGTGGCCAGCTGACCGAGAAGGTCCGGCGCAAGCCGTTCTCGGTGGTCCTCTTCGACGAGATCGAGAAGGCGCACGCCGATGTCTTCAACACGCTGCTGCAGGTGCTGGAGGACGGCCGGCTGACCGACGGCCAGGGCCGGATCGTGGACTTCAAGAACACGATCCTGATCCTGACCACGAACCTCGGGACGCGGGACATCTCCAAGGCCGTCGGCCTGGGCTTCCAGTCCGGGAACGACACGGCCAGCAACTACGACCGGATGAAGCAGAAGGTCAACGAGGAGCTCAAGCAGCACTTCCGGCCGGAGTTCCTCAACCGCATCGACGACATCGTCGTGTTCCACCAGCTGACCGAGGACGAGATCGTCCACATCGTGGACCTGATGCTCAACCGGGTCGAGACGCAGCTGTCGAACAAGGACATGTCGCTCGAGGTCACCCCGGCGGCGAAGAAGCTGCTGGCGGCCCGCGGGTTCGACCCGGTGCTGGGCGCCCGTCCGCTGCGTCGGACGATCCAGCGCGAGATCGAGGACACGCTGTCGGAGAAGATCCTCTACGGCGAGATCGCCTCCGGGCAGATCATCGTGGTGGACGTCGAGGAGAACGCGGACCCGACCGCGTCGACCTTCACCTTCCGCGGTGAGGCCAAGCCGGTCGACCTGCCCGACACCCCGCCGGTGGCCCTCACAGGCCCCGACGTGGACGACGACGGTCCGGCGGCCCAGACCGCCGAGTAACCGGAGTCCAGCACGGCATTGAGGGCCGTCACCCGCACCGCGGGTGGCGGCCCTCTGCCCGTCCGGAGCCCCGCACGGCAGAGCCCCCGCGCTTTCGCGCGATCAAGTCCCGCGCTCGGGCGACCGGATACGTGAGGGGACGGCGGCATGGCACGTGGCGACCACCCGATGCGGACGCCGGTGTACGGCGGGCTGCTGATCGCCGCGGCCATGATCGGCGCGACGCTGGCCGCCTCCGGCGGCGGGAGCTGGCCGGGCTGGGCGCGGGTCCTCTGCTACGCGGTGGCCGTCGTCGCCATCCTGGCCGGTGCCCTGCTCACCCTCCGGGACCGCACCCCGCCCCGGCGACCCCGCCGCTGAGAGGCCGCTGCCGCGTCGTCAGGAGGGCAGCGCGAACCGGCCGTCCTCGGTTTGGACGACGAGCCCGTCGACCAGGAGCGAGTCCAGGCAGCGGGAGCGCTGGACGGCGTCCTCCCACGTCGCGGCCAGGGCGTCGGGCTCGACCGGCTCGTGCGCGGCCCGCAGGACGTCGAGCAGCCGGCCCCGCACCTGCCGGTCGGTGCCGGCGAAGCGCTGGACCCGCCGTGGCGGACCCTCGTGCGCCGGGTACCCGGCGCGGCGCCAGGCGCACTGGTCGCGCACCGGGCAGGCGGCACAGCGGGGCGTCCCGGCCACGCAGACCAGCGCCCCCAGTTCCATGACGGCCACCGAGAAGCGCACCGCCCGCTCGTCGTCCTCCGGCGCCAGCGCGGCGATGTCCAGCAGGTCGGCGGCGCGGGCAGGCGCGGCCTCGGCCCGCCCGTGCACCAGCCGGGCGACGACCCGGCGGACGTTGGTGTCGACCACCGGCTGACGCCGTCCGTGGCCGAAGCAGGAGACCGCCCGGGCGGTGTACGTCCCGATCCCGGGCAACGCCTCCAGGTCGTCGACCTCCGCGGGGACGACGCCGGCGTGCCGTTCGGTGATCGCGACGGCGGCCTCCCGCAGGCGCAGCGCCCGGCGGGGGTAGCCGAGCTTGCCCCAGGCGCGGATCACCTCTGCCGGGCTGGCTGCCGCCATCGCGGTGGGGGTGGGCCACCGGGCCAGCCACTCCCGCCAGACGGGCTCCACGCGCGCCACCGGGGTCTGCTGCAGCATCACCTCGCTGACCAGGACCGCCCACGGGTCGGTGCCCGGCTCCCGCCACGGGAGGTCCCGTGCCGCACCGGCGTACCAGTCGACGACCACCTCACCCACCGGCGCATCGGTCGGACCGGAGGAGGGGGTTGCGGGGGAGTTGCTGCTCACGGCCGCCCAGTCTGCCTCGCTCGTCCAGGAGGCCGCGCCGGACCGGTTCGCCACGGTGGGTGACCGGGTCTGCGGGAATCAGTCACAACGGTGTGACCTGCGCAGACGGGCTGCGTTCTGGCGTGGCGTGGCGTGCGGCTGCCGGGCGGACCGCCGGTTAGCGTCGCCACGTGCTCCACCCGGTCGGCCCGCTGCCCACCGCCGTCTACTGGCGGCGGCGCCTGCTGGTGCTCGTGGGCACCCTGGGCGTGCTCGGCGGAGGCGGCTGGCTCGGCGTCGCGGTCGCGAGCGGTGACCCCGGCGGCTCGGAGCCGGCATCGGGTGCGGTGGCCGCGGCCGGCGCGACGAGCACGGCGCCGCCCCCCGCGCTGGAGCAGGTCCTGCCGTCGTTGGCCGCCGTCGAGATCCCCACCGCGGCCCCGACGACCACCCCCGAACCGGCCCCCGCGCCGGTCACCAGCGCCGCGCCGGCCGGGCCGGTCGCCGGGGGGCCGTGCACCGACGACATGATCGAGGTCGACGTCCGCCCGGAGTCCGCGAGCAGCCCGGTGGGCGGCAAACCCACGTTCGACCTCGTGGTCACCAACGTGTCGCCGGTCGCCTGCGTGCGGGTGCTGGACAAGGGCCTGCAGGAGATCGTGCTGCTCGACGCGGCGGGCGACCGGCTGTGGGGCAGCAACGACTGCTTCCCCGAGGCGAGCTCGGACACCCGGACGCTGCAACCGGGAGAGTCCGTGGTCTTCCCGGTGCTGTGGAGCGGGCTGACCAGCGCTCCGGGCTGCACGGCCGAACGGACGACGCCCGGTGCCGGCAGCTACGTGCTCCGCGGTCGGCTGGACACCAAGACCAGCGGCGACGCGACCTTCACCCTGACCTAGCGGCCCCGCCGCGGGGTGGCAGGGTTCTCAGGAGTAGCGGTCGAGGATGGACGTCTCGGCGAGCCGGGACAGCCCCTCGCGGATCCCGCGGGCGCGGGCCTCGCCGACGCCCTCGACGGCCAGCAGGTCCTCGATGGTGGCCGCCAGCAGCTTCTGCAGGCCGCCGAAGTGCGTCACCAGCCGGTCGATGATCCCGGCCGGCAGGCGGGGCACCCGGGCCAGCAGCCGGTAGCCGCGAGGGCTCACCGGGGAGTCCAGCGCGTCCGGGGAGGTGGGCAGGCCGTAGCACCGGGCGACCGCCGACAGGTCGAGCAGCTCGGTGGCGGACAGGGCCCGCAGGTCGGCGAGCACCTCCTCGCCGGACCGGTTGTGCCGGCCGGTGGGCAGGTAGTCGCGGACCAGGAGCCCGCGGTCCTCCTCGACGCCGGCCAGCATCTCGTCCAGCTGGAGGGCGAGCAGCCGGCCGTCGGTGCCGAGCTCGACGACGAAGCCCTCGATCTCGTCGGCGATGCGGCGGACCATCTCCAGCCGCTGGCTGACGCTCATCGCGTCCCGGACGGTGACCAGGTCCTCGATCTCCAACGCCGACAACGTCGAGGCGACCTCGTCCAGCCGGAGCTTGTAGCGCTCCAGCGCGGCCAGCGCCTGGTTGGCCCGGGCGAGGATCGTGGTGGGGTGCTCCAGGGTGTACCGGCGGCCGGCCACGTAGACCGAGATGATGTGCATCGACTGGCTCACCGAGATCACCGGGAAGTCGGTCTGCAGGGCCACCCGCTCGGCGGTGCGGTGACGGGTGCCGGACTCCTCGGTCGGGATCGTCGGGTCGGGCATCAGGTGCACACCGGCGCGGACGATCCGGGTGCCGTCGTAGGAGACGATCACCGCGCCGTCCATCTTGGCCAGCTCGCGGAGCCGGGTGGCCGACAGTGCCACGTCGAGGGCGAAGCCGCCGGTGCACAACGACTCGACGACCCGGTCGTACCCGAGGACGATGAGCGCCCCGGTCCGGCCGGCGAGGATCCGCTCCAGCCCGTCCCGGAGAGCGGTTCCGGGGGCGATCCGGCCGAGCAGTTCCCGCAACGAGGCCTCAGGGTCCACAGCGGGTGGCACGTGCGCTCCTGACGGTCGGGCGGTACGGCCGCCGATTCTACGGTGCGGGCACGAGGCGCCGACCACCTCGGGTCCTCCGAGCGTGTGGCCCGGCCGCTCGTCGGTGCCGGAGAGTCACCACAGGCGCGCGATCGCGCCCCCGAGGTCGGGCACCTCGACCAGCCGCATGCCCTTGGGCGCCGGGCCGGAGTCCTCCGGGACGAGCGCGGACGTGTAGCCCTGCCGGGCGGCCTCGGCCAGCCGCCGGGCGGTGCCGCCGACCCGGCGGATCTCCCCGGACAGCCCGACCTCGCCCAGCGCGATCAGCCCGGAGGGCACCGGGCGGTCCTTGGATGCCGAGGCGATCGCCAGCGCGAGGGCGAGGTCGGCGGCCGGCTCGATGATCCGCACGCCACCGACCGAGGCGGCGAAGACGTCGGCGTCGGCCAGCCGCACCCCGCCGCGGCGCTCGACCACGGCGTTGACCATCGCCACCCGCTGGGAGTCCAGCCCGCTCACCGCGCGCCGCGGCGAGCCCCCGCCACCGGAGGAGGCGACCAGCGCCTGCACCTCGGCCAGCAGCGGCCGGCTGCCCTCCATCGTCACGGTGACGCAGCTGCCGGGCACCGGGGCGGACCGGCGCGAGACGAACAGGTGGGAGGGGTCGGGGACGCCGACCACGCCACCGTCACCGATCTCGAAGCAGCCGATCTCGTCGGCCGGACCGAACCGGTTCTTGGTGGCCCGCACCAGCCGCAGGGTCGAGTGCCGCTCGCCGTCGAAGGAGATGACCACGTCGACGAGGTGCTCGAGAGCCCGCGGGCCGGCGATCGCGCCGTCCTTGGTGACGTGGCCGACCAGGATCACGGTCATGTTCCGGCTCCGGGCCACCGCGCTGAGCGCGGTCGCGACGGCGCGGACCTGGGTGGCGCCGCCGTCGGTGCCGTCGACGGCGGGGGAGCGCACGGTCTGCACGCTGTCGAGCACGAGCAGCGTGGGGGCGACGTCCTCCACGTGCGCGAGGACGGCGGACAGCTCGGTCTCGGCGGCGAGGTAGAGGTCGTCGTGGAGTGCGCCGATCCGCTCGGCGCGCAGCCGGACCTGGGCTGCGGACTCCTCGCCGGAGACCACCAGCGTCGGCCCGTTGGCGGCGGCCACCCGGTGGGCGACCTCCAGCAGCAGCGTGGACTTGCCCACGCCGGGCTCGCCGGCGACCAGCAGCAGCGCCCCGGGCACCAGACCGCCGCCGAGCACGCGGTCGAACTCGGTGATCCCGGTGGGCACGGCCCGCGCGCCGGCGAGCTCCACCTGGCCGATCGGCCGGGCCCGGGCGCTGACCGGACCGGCCGAGACCGACCGCAGCGGTGAGGAGCCGACCGCGCCGACCTCCTGGATGCTGCCCCAGGCCTGGCACTCCGGGCAGCGACCGACCCACTTCGCCGAGGTGTAGCCGCACTCGGTGCAGCGGTGGGCGGGACGGGTGGACTTCACACCGGATGCTGGCACGCCGTCAGCGTGGCAGCGGGGTACGACATCTAGCGTTTCTCTTAGCCTCGACGATGTTGGGGTGAGGTCGCGGTGCCGGTGTCTACGGCTGGGTACGACGGGTCCGTCTGAGTCCTGGAAACTGATCGTCGAGTCATCGGTGGCCGCGGCCGTGACGGGCGTGGGCCTTGTTGGGAACGCGGAGCCGTAGCGACGTCTCGGACTCCTGCTCAGATGTCCAGGAGATGCGCCCGCCGCGGCCGCGTCCTGCCGCGCCCTTCCACGTCAGGAGGGGAGGACGGGTGCAGGAACTGCGACTGGGCATCGACGTCGCCTGCGAGGCCCAGCATCGAGCGGCCCTGGCCGATGAGACCGGGCAGTTGCTCTGGTCCAACCGCCGGTTCATCACCATCAGCACGCAGTTGGAGGCCCTGTGGGCTGCGGTGCGCGCTGCCGGGGACTTGCCGGTGACCGTGGTGATGGAACCCACCCGCAACGCCTGGGTGCCCCTGGCCGCCTGGCTGCGGGCCCGCGGCGCAACGGTGCGGATGGTGGCACCGGAGCAGTCCGCCGACCTGCGCAAGTACTACAGCAAGCACGCCAAGACCGACCGGCTGGACTGCGAGTTGCTGGCCCGGTTGCCGTTGCTGCATCCCGACGGGTTGCTGGCCACTCCCGGCCTGGGTCCCGCTGAGGCGCTGCGCCGCGCGGTGGCCCACCGGGCCAACCTGGTCGCCCGACGCACCGCCGGCCTGCAACGGCTGGAGGCGCTGCTGGAACTGCTGGGCCCCGGCTGGTCGGCCGCGCTGGGCAGCGAGCTGGGCAAGGCCGCCGCGGCGGTCTTGGAGCACTACGCCGATCCGCATGCGCTGCGCCGGCTCGGCCGGGCCCGGCTGACCCGGCTGCTCATCCGCACCAGCCGCGGGAACTGGCGCGAGGACAAGGCCGATGAGCTGCTCGACGCCGCCGCCGAGACGCTGCGCCTCTGGCCGCCGGGAGCCATCGACTTCGCCGAACTCGGTGAGGACATCGCCGCGGAGGCCCGGCTGCTCAACGGGCTCACCGGCGAGATCACGGCCCTCGAGGACCGCATCGCCGGCCACTATCAGGCCGCTGACCCCGCCGGGATCGTGACCTCCGCGCCAGGCGTGGGCCCCACCTTGGCCGCGGCGATCCTGGGCCGGCTTGGTGATGCCAAGCGCTTCACCGACCTGGCCGCAGTGCGCAACTACACCGGGCTGGTGCCCATGGTCGACCAGTCCGGAGTCAGCGACAAGCGCCCCGGAGTGACCAAGGCCGGCGATCATCTGCTGCGCCAGGCACTCTTTCTTGCCGCCGACCACGCCCGCAAGATCGATCCCACCCTCGCCGCCCGCTACCAGCGGCTACGCGCAGCGGGTAAGCACCACAACAGCGCGCTCTGCACGCTGGCCGCCGTCCTGATCACCCGGATCGCCGCCTGCTGGCGCACCGATCAGCCCTATCAGCTCCGCGACCTCCACGGCCGGTTGATCACTCAAGCCGAGGGCCGAGCCATCTGCGCCACTCTCACGCCAGTCACAGGGACGGGCCGGCGAAGCAAGGAGTCGCACAGCGCTCCATCGACCGGCCCGTCCACCACTCAGGCTAGAAGCGCCCGCAAGAACGCTTGACCTTCGTTAGGAACTCAGTCCGAGGGCGCGCCGAGGGGGCCGGAGCCCACCGGCTCAGCCGCCGGCCTGCTCCTCCACGCCCGGCTCGGTGTGGAAGTCGAACGGCTCGCCGCGGGGCAGGTCGCGGGGGGACGTGGCGACCGGGACCAGGATGGTGACCGAGCCGGCCTGCTCGAAGGTGAAGGTCACGTCGACCGACTCGCCCACGCCGACGTCGTCGGCCAGCCCGACCAGGGTCACCGACGGGCCGGTGCCGTTGCCGAGGTACAGGATCCCGTTGGCCGGGACCGCCAGGTCCAGCGAGCCGCTGTTGGTGGCCGGCTCACCGGCGGCCTCGGGGTCGACGACCTCGACGCTGTCGAACTGATCACCCTCGATGCCGACGAGCGTGTCGTCGGTCTCCCCGGTGTTGGCCACCGCCGCCAGCAGCCGGGCGCTACCGCCCTTCTCGTACACGCCGCCGGTCGGGTAGGGCAGTTCGACAGCGCGGAGGTACAGGTCCCCGACGCTGGTCATCCCGCCGACCTTGTCCCGGTTCTGCTCGGCGGTCTGGGCGACCTGGCCGGCGCTGCAGGCACCCAGCGCCACGGGGGAGAGCAAGAGGGCAGCCGTCGCGGCAGCGCGCAGTCCGCGGTTCACAGGGGGTCGACCTCCAGAGGACGTGCCGGTCACCGAGTGCTCCGGTGACACGAGTCGCGGTGAGCCTAACCGGCCCCACAGGATGTCCGCTGGGAGGTGCGTCAGATGGCGGCACGGTCGGGCAGCGGCGGCGGCGGGGAGATGCCCGGCGACGGTGACCCCGCGCTGGGCGACTTCCCGGCGCAGGCCCCGGGCACCCGGCGGTGGCTGTTCGCCGACCAGCTGGGGCCGCACTTCCTGGACGCGCCGGACCAGCCCGTCCTGCTGGTCGAGTCGCGGGCGGTCTTCCGCCGGCGCCGGTTCCACCGGCAGAAGGCCCACCTGTTGCTGTCGGCACTGCGGCACCGCGCGGCCGAGCTCGGCGACCAGGCGGTCTTCCTGCAGACCGACACCTACGCAGAGGCGCTGGACCAGGTGGCCGAGCCGCTGTCGGTGTGCGCGCCGACCACCTGGCCGGCCCGTGACTTCGTGCTCCGCCGTCCGGGCCTGACCGTGCTGGAGGCGCGCGGGTTCGTCACCCGGCAGGCCGACTTCCGGCGCTGGGCGGGGAGCCGCACCCGCGACCGGCTGCTGATGGACGACTTCTACCGCACGGCGCGCCGGGTGCACGACGTCCTGATGGACGGCGCGGAACCGGCCGACGGCACCTGGAACCTCGACCACGACAACCGGGAACCGCCGCCGGCCGACGGGCGGGTCCCGGTGCCCGCGCCCTGGCTGCCGGTCGAGGACGAGATCGACCAGCAGGTCCGTGCCGACCTGGACCGCTGGGTGGCCGCCGGGGACGTTGCCTTCGTCGGTGACGACGGGCCCCGGCTGTTCCCGGTCACCCCCGCCGAGACCGAGGAGCGGCTCACCGACTTCCTCACCCACCGGCTGCGGGCGTTCGGGCCGCACGAGGACGCCATGCTGGCCGGTGACCCGTGGCTGGCGCACTCGATGCTGTCGGCGTCGCTGAACCTGGGGCTGGTCGACCCGGCCGACGTCGTCCACCGCGCCGAGCAGGCCTGGCGCGAGTCGGTCGCGGCCGGCGACCCGCTGCCGCTGAACTCCGTGGAGGGGTTCGTCCGCCAGGTGATGGGCTGGCGGGACTGGATCTGGCACCTGTACTGGCAGCTGGGCCGGGACTACCGGCACGGCAACGCGCTGGCCGCGACGGAGGAGGTGCCCGACTGGCTCGGCGAGCTGGATGCCGAGGCGATCGACGCGCACTGCCTGTCCTCCGTTGTGGCGGACGTGCGCGACCGCGGCTGGGTGCACCACATCCCGCGGCTGATGGTGCTGGGCAACTACGCGCTGCAGCGCGGGATCCGCCCGCTGGCGATGACCGACTGGTTCCACCGCGTCTTCGTCGACGGCTACGACTGGGTCATGGTGGCCAACGTCGTCGGGATGAGCCAGCACGGCGACGGCGGGGTGCTGGCCACCAAGCCCTACGCGGCGGGCGGCGCCTACATCGACCGGATGAGCGACTACTGCAGCAGCTGCCGGTACGACCCGAAGAAGCGCCTGGGCGAGGACGCCTGCCCCTACACCGCCGGCTACTGGGCCTTCCTCGACCGCAACCGGGAGCGGCTGGCCGGCAACCGGCGGATGCGCCAGCCGCTGGCGGGACTGGGCCGGCTGAAGGGCCTGGAGGAGGTCGTCGAGCAGGAACGGCTGCGCGGCACCGACGCCCCCTGAGCCGTGGTCAGCCCAGCGCGGCGCCGCCGGCCAGCAGCAGGACGACGTCGAGCACGGTCAGCAGCATCACGGCGGGGAAGGCGAGCCGCCGGGCCCGTGGGCTGCCGGCCAGCGCGGCGACCACGACGGCGGGTGCCGCGAGCACGACGGCCGCCCAGCCCAGCGCGCTGGGCGGCCCGTCCGGACCGGTCACCAGCAGCAGCGTCGCCACGCCCAGCAGCACCGCGCCGGCGACCGCGGAGGGCACCGGGCCGACCCGGTGCGGCAGGCCGCGTACCCCGGTGGCCAGGTCGTCGGCGACGTCGGGGGCCACGTTGGCCACGTGCGCGGCCCCGCCGAGCGCCGCGCCGGCCGCCACCAGCCACCACGGCGCCCCCGGCGTGCCCGGCGCCGCGGCGACCACGCCGGCGGGCAGGGCGCCGAAGCCGGTCAGGTAGGGGAGCGGGGACAGCGCCGTCCGCTTGAGCCCGGCGTCGTAGGCCCAGCCGCTGCCGACCAGCACCAGCAGCAGCAGTCCCGGGACGGCGCCCAGCAGCAGGGACAGGACGACGGCGACCGCGACCGCGACCAGCGCCGCCGTGCGCAGTGTCCCGGGCGTGACGACGCCCTGGACGACCGGTTTGTCCTGCCGGCCCACGGCGCGGTCCCGGTCGGCGTCCAGCCAGTCGTTGCACCAGCCGATGGAGGCCTGACCTGCGAGGACGGCTGCACCGAGGAGGACGGTCCGCCCCGGGCCGACCCCGGCGGCGACCGCGAGCAGGACGGCGACGATGCTCACCGCCAGGGCCGGCTCGAGGTGCGTCGCGCGGGCCAGCGCCACCCCGCGCCGCACCGGGCCCGTGCGCCCGGCAGCGTCGGTCACCTGCACACCCACCGTCTCCTGTCAAGAGCGAGTTGACCTCGGCCGGGCCGCTGACCTGCACTTTTGTCGGAGTTCGCCGAGCCGGACGGCATTCTGCCGTGGTAACCTGGAGTCAGCGAAAGGGGTCACATCCACATGGGCTTCACTGTTGGCGAGACCGTTGTCTACCCGCACCACGGCGCTGCGCTCATCGAGGCGATCGAGCAGCGGACCATCAAGGGCGTCGAAAAGCGCTACCTCGTGCTCAAGGTCGCCCAGGGTGACCTGACCGTGCGCGTGCCGGCGGACAACGCCGAGATCGTCGGTGTCCGCGACGTCGTCGGCCAGGACGGCCTGAACAAGGTCTTCGAGGTGCTGCGCGCGCCGCACACCGAGGAGCCGACCAACTGGTCGCGGCGCTACAAGGCCAACCTCGAGAAGCTGGCCTCCGGTGACGTGAACAAGGTCGCCGAGGTCGTGCGTGACCTCTGGCGGCGCGACAAGGACCGGGGCCTGTCCGCGGGCGAGAAGCGGATGCTGTCCAAGGCCCGGCAGATCCTGGTCAGCGAGCTCGCGCTGGCCGAGGGGACCAACGAGGACAAGGCCGAGCTGCTGCTCGACGAGGTCCTGGCGTCCTGAGCGCCGCCTCCTGATCCCCTGCTCCACCCCCGAGACACCCAGACCACTCCCGTGCACGCTGTCGGCATCGTCGCAGCGGCCGGGAGTGGTCTGCGTCTGGGCGCAGAACTCCCCAAGGCGCTGGTCCCGCTCGGTGGCCGCCCGTTGGTCTGCTGGGCCGTCGAGTCGTTGCGCGCCGGCGGGGTGGCCGAGGTCGTGGTCGCGGTCCCCGAGCCTCAGCGGGCCGCCTTCACCGCCGTCCTCCCCGGCGACGTGCACGTCGTCCTCGGCGGGGACACCCGGACCGCCTCGGTCCGGGCCGCACTGGCCGCCGCCCGTGAGCACGCCGACGCCGTCCTGGTGCACGACGCCGCCCGGCCGCTGACCCCGCCGGAGGTGGTCGCCCGGGTGCTGGCGGCGCTCGCCGCCGGCGCGACCGCCGTCGTCCCGGTGCTGCCGGTCGTGGACACCACCGTGGTCGTCGACGACGACGGGGTGGTCGCCGCCGACGTCGCCCGGGCTCACCTGCGCCGGGTGCAGACCCCGCAGGGGTTCGACCGGGCGACCCTGGTCGCCGCCTACGCCGCCGCGCACGGCGCCGCCGCGGAGTTCACCGACGACGCCTCGGTGGTCCGCGCCGCCGGCGTCCCGGTGCACACGGTCGCCGGCGACGAGCGCGCCGCCAAGATCACCGTGGCCCACGACCTGGCGCTGGCCGAGCTGACCGTGCAGGCGACGGGCGAGCGAGCATCGCAGGGAGCGCCAGCGACCGAGGGGCGGAACGAGCCCGGAGCCGAACCGTGAGCGGGGTCCGGGCCGGGAGCGCGCGGTCATGACCCTGCCCAGGATCGGCATCGGCACCGACGTCCACCCGATCGAGCCCGGCCGTCCCTGCTGGCTGGCCGGGCTCGAGTGGCCGGGCGCCGACGGTTGCGCGGGCCACTCCGACGGCGACGTCGTCGCGCACGCCCTCACCGACGCCGTGCTCTCGGCCGCCGGCCTGGGTGACATCGGCGGGCTGCTCGGCACCGACGACCCGCGCTGGGCCGGTGCCCGCGGAGCCGCCGTCCTCGAGCACGTGCGCGAGGTGCTGGCCGCGGCCGGCTGGGAGGTCGGCAACGCCGCCGTCCAGCTGATCGGCACCACCCCCAAGGTCGGCCCGCGGCGCGGGGAGGCCGAGTCCGTGCTGTCCGCGGCACTCGGCGCACCGGTCAGCGTCACCGCGACCACGACCGACGGCCTGGGTCTGACCGGCCGTGGCGAGGGCCGGGCGGCGGTGGCCACCGCGCTCGTGGTCCGGAGCACGCCGGACACGCCCGTAGAATCGACCGGGTGAGCCTCCGCCTGTACGACACGGCCGCACGCGCCGTGCGTGACTTCACGCCCCTGCGTGCAGGACGGGTCTCCATGTACGTCTGCGGCCTGACCGTGCAGGGGCCGCCGCACATCGGGCACGTGCGCTTCGCCCTGGCCTTCGACGTGCTCCGCCGGTGGTTGATCCACACCGGCCACGAGGTCACCTACGTCCGCAACGTCACCGACGTCGACGACAAGATCCTGGCCAGGTCGGCGGCCGCCGGTGAGCCGTGGTGGGCCTGGGCGTACGAGAACGAGCGGGCCGCCACCTGGGCCTACGACGTCCTGGGCACCCTGCCGCCGACGTACGAGCCGCGGGCGACCGGGCACGTGCCGGAGATGGTCGAGCTCATCGCCCAGCTGATCGACCGCGGCCACGCCTACGCCGTCGACGGCGACGTGTACTTCGACGTCCGCTCCTTCCCCGGCTACGGCGACCTGTCGGGGCAGAAGCTCGGCGAGCTGCAGCCGGCCGCCGACACCGAGACCGACGAGCGCAAGCGCGACCCCCGCGACTTCGCGTTGTGGAAGGCGCACAAGCCCGGCGAGCCGGAGACGGCGTCCTGGCCGACCCCGTGGGGCCGCGGCCGGCCGGGCTGGCACCTGGAGTGCTCGGCGATGGCCGAGAAGTACCTGGGCCCGGAGTTCGACCTGCACGGCGGCGGGCTGGACCTGCGCTTCCCGCACCACGAGAACGAGCGCGCCCAGTCGCAGGCCGCCGGTCACGGGTTCGCCCGGTACTGGCTGCACAACGCGTGGGTGACCATGGGCGGCGAGAAGATGAGCAAGTCGCTGGGCAACACGCTGCTGGTCGACGAGGTCGTCCAGCGGGTGCGTCCGGTCGAGCTGCGCTACTACCTCGTCGCCCCGCACTACCGCTCCATGATCGAGTTCACCGAGTCCGCGCTCCAGGAGGCCGCGGTCGCCTACGGGCGGCTGGAGAGCTTCGTGCGGCGGGCCGCCGAGCGGGTCGGCGCGGACGCCGGCAAGCCGGTGCTCTCCGACGCCTTCAGCACCGCACTGGACGACGACCTGGCCACCCCGGCCGCCGTCGCCGCCGTGCACGAGGCGGTCACCGCGGGCAACACCGCGCTGGCCGCCGACGACGAGGCCGCGGTCGCCGCGGCCCTCGGCTCGGTCCGCGCCATGCTCGGCGTGCTCGGGCTGGACCCCCTCGACCCGCACTGGGCCGCCGCGGGGGGCGACCACCGTCTCGCCGGCGTCACCGACGGCCTCGTGCAGCTCGCCCTCGAGCAGCGCACCGCCGCTCGGGCCCGCAAGGACTACGCGTCAGCTGACGCGATCCGGAACCAGCTCGGCGCCCTGGGCGTGCAGGTCGAGGACACCCCCCAGGGCACACGATGGGAGCTGACCACCTGATGGCCGGCAACAGCCAACGACGCGGCCGCTCGGCCGGCGCCGGGAAGAAGACCGCCACCGCCGGGACCGGGGGCAAGAACCGCCGGTCCCTGGCCGGCCGGGGCGCGACCCCGCCGGCCTCCGCCCGGCCGCACCACCCGGCGTACAAGAAGGCCCAGGCCGACGCGGCGCGCCGGGACAACCGGGCGCGGGTCCAGCGGCGGAACGAGGAGCAGCCGGAGCTGCTGCTGGGTCGCAACCCGGTGCTCGAGGCGCTGCGCGCCGCCATCCCGGCGACGGCGCTGTACGTCGTCACCGGCGACACGACCCGGGGCGGCACCGACGAGCGGATCGCCGAGTCCGTGCAGCTGGCCGCCGACCGCGGCCTGCCGCTGCTGGAGGTCGGCAAGGCCGAGTTCGACCGGATGTCCAACGGCTCGCTGCACCAGGGCATCGGGCTGATGGTGCCGCCCTACGAGTACGCGCACCCCGACGACCTGCTCGACATCGCCCGCGACTCCGGCCGCCCGCCGCTGCTGGTCGCCCTGGACGGCGTCACCGACCCGCGGAACCTGGGTGCGATCATCCGGTCGGCCGCGGCGTTCGACGCGCACGGTGTGGTTGTGCCGGAGCGCCGGTCGGTCGGCATGACCGGCTCGGCCTGGCGCACCAGCGCCGGTGCCGCGGCCCGGCTGCAGGTCGCCCGGGCCACGAACCTGGCCCGCTCGCTGGGCTCCTACCAGGACGCCGGCCTGCAGACCGTCGGGCTGGCGGCCGACGGCGACATGAGCATCCACGACTACGACGGCTTCGCCGACCCCATCGCGCTCGTGGTCGGGGCCGAGGGGGCCGGCCTGTCGCGGCTGGTCCGTGAGCGCTGCGACGTCGTGCTGTCCATCCCGATCACGAAGTCGACGGAGTCGCTCAACGTCAGCGTCGCCGCCGGCATCGCCCTGTTCGCGGCGGCGAGCGCACGGCGGTCCTGACGGACCGCACCGCGGAGCACATCGCGACCCTCCGGGTCGCACCGCTGAGCGCATCGCGACCCTCCGGGCCGCAACGCGGCCATGAGCCGTCCCCCTGGTGAGCTGAGCCGCTTCGTCGCTCGATCGCGGGACCCTCCGGGCCCCACTCCTCACGACCGAGCTCGGTCAGGAAAGCAGCTGGGCGATCGTGTAGATGACCAGGCCGGCCAGGCCGCCGACGACGGTGCCGTTGACCCGGATCCACTGTAGGTCGCGGCCGACCTGCAGCTCGATCCGCCGGCTGGTCTCCTCGGTGTCCCAGCGCGCCACCGTGGTGCCCACCAGCTCCGCGGCGTCCCCGGCGAAGCGCTCGACGGCCCAGCCCGCGCCGCGGCGGGCCTCCCGCTGGACCAGCTCGCGGACGGTCGGGTCCTCGGTCAGCAGCCGGGCGCCGGAGCGGATCACCGACACCATCCGGGCCCGCAGCTGGGAGTCCGGATCGGCGGCCGCGGTGAGCACGGAGGCCTTGGCCGTCGTCCACAGCGACCCCGACCAGGTGCGGACGGCGGGGTGCTCAAGGACCTCCGCCTTGAACTGCTCCACCCGGGCGGCGGCCTCGGGGTCGGTGCGCAGCCGGTGCACGTAGGCCCGCAGCCGCCGGTCGTACACCTGGCGGACGGGGTGCTCGGGGTCGGCGCCGACCTCGGCCAGGAAGCTGCGCAGCAGCTCGAAGACCCGGTCGAAAACCTTGTCGTCGACCCAGTCGGGCACCCAGGACGGGGAGGCGTCGCCCAGCCGGGTGCGGAAGACCAGCCGGTTGTCGGCGAGGAACTCGGCCAGCCCGGACAGCCCGGCCGAGAGGACCTCCTGGTGCCGGTCGCCGTCGACGGCGAGCTCGAGCACCCGGGCCAGCCCCGGCGCAGCGGGCGTCTCGCGCAGCTTGCGGTCGACGAACGCCGACACCGTCTGCTGCACCTCGTCGTCGGCGATGAGGTCGCTGAGTGCGCCCAGCGCCGCCCCGGCATCCCCGGCGAGCCGCTCGGCCCGCCCGGGGGCGGCCAGGAAGGCGCCCAGCTTGCCCGGGACGTCGATGGCGTCCACCCGCTCCTCGACCACCGCCCGGGTCAGGAAGTTCTCCTGCACGAAGGTGCCCAGGCTGGCGCCGATCTGGTCCTTCTTGCGCGGGATGACCGCGGTGTGCGGGATCGGCACTCCCAGCGGGTGCCGGAACAGCGCGGTGACGGCGAACCAGTCGGCCAGCGCGCCCACCATCGAGGCCTCGGCGGTGGCGCGGACGTAGCCGACCCAGCCGCCGGCCTCGTCACCGACCAGCACGCAGACCAGGAAGACCGCCGCGGCCAGCAGGAACAGGCCGGTGGCCAGCCGCTTCATCTTGGTCAGGTCCCGGGCGCGCTGCGGGTCGTCGAGCGAGCCGGTGAGCGGGACGGTCAGCTGGGGGCTGGGCAGCTGAGGGCTGGGCACCCGACCGAGCCTAGGTGGTGCGGACGTGCGACGACCCCGGAGCCGCGGAGGGCGGCGCCGGGGTCGTCGGCCGGGTGCTCAGTTGGAGGCGGCGTCGAGCGTGACGTCGACCTTCGAGCTGTCCGAGCCGCGGCGGATGGTCAGGGTGACCGTGTCGCCGGGCTTCGCGCTGCGGACGGCCGCGGTCAGCTCGGTGGAGCTGGTGACCGGCCGGTCGCCGACCGCGGTGATCACGTCGCCGGCCTTCAGCCCGGCGTCGGCGGCGGGGGAGCCGTCCTGCACGGACACCAGCTGGGCGCCGGTGCCGACCGCCGAGTCGGCGTTGTCCGCCGCCGTGGTGGCGTTCACGCCCAGCAGGGCGTGGGTGGCCGACCCGGTGTCGATGATCTCCTGGGAGATCCGCTTGGCGGTGTTGGCCGGGATGGCGAAGCCGACGCCGATGTTGCCGCTCTGGCCGGACTGCTGGCCCGGCAGGTCGGAGCTGGCGACGGTGGCGATGGCGCTGTTGATCCCGATCACCTGGCCGTCGGCGTCGACCAGCGCACCGCCGGAGTTGCCCGGGTTGATCGCCGCGTCGGTCTGCAGCGCGTCGATCACCGCCTGGTCGGTGTCCGAGCCGGTGGCCACCGCGCGGTTGGTCGCGCTGATGATGCCGTCGGTCACCGTGTTCGACAGCCCCAGCGGCGCGCCGATGGCGACGGCCAGGTCACCGACCTGCACCTTGCTCGAGTCGGCGAACGTGGCCGGGGTCAGCCCGCTGGCGTCGCTGAGCTTGACCACCGCCAGGTCGGACGTCGGGTCGGTGCCCACGACGGTCGCGTCGTACAGCGTGCCGTCGGAGGTGCGCACCTGCACCGTCGCCTGGTCGGTCGAGCTGTCGAGCGTGACGACGTGGTTGTTGGTCAGCACGTAGCCGTCGGCGGAGAGGACGACACCGGACCCGGAGCCGGAGCCGGAGCCCGCGCTCACGTAGATGGTGACGACGCTGGGCGCCGCCTTCGCCGCCGCTGCCGTGGTGCTCGTGGCGTTGTCCGCGTCCTTGATGACGACGCTCTGCGCGGATGCTCCGCTGGCGGTCGCCGTGCCGCCGTCGTCGGTCAGCGCCATGACGCCGGCACCGGCCCCGCCGCCGATCAGCGCCGCACCGACCAGGCCGGCGGCGACGCCGAGGCGCCAGCGACCGGGCCGGCGGGACGGCTGGGCCGGGACATCGGGCTGCACCGGGGGCTGGAAGGCCGGCGGGACCCCGCCCCCGGCGGGCTGACCGTGCGCCTGGTGGTACCCGGGCGTCCCGTAGCCGGCCGGCGGCCACGGCTGGTGCGGCGCGACGCCGGGCTGCCCGAACTGCTGCCCGAAGGGCGCGGTGGGCTGCTGGCCGGGCTGCGCCGGCGGGATCTCTTGGGTCGGCTGGGTGCCCAGGTGCGGCTGCGGAGCCGGCTGCCCGCCGAGGGGCTGGGCCGTCGCGCCACCCTGCTGCTGCGGGGCCGGCTGCTGCGGTGCGGCCCACCCAGCGCCGGCGTCCGTGTTCCGGTGCGTGCCGTGTCCGGTCTCGTCGGCCGGGCGGTCGTTCTCAGTCACTGGTGGTCCTTCCCCACGTCACGACAGGCCCTCCCTGCCGCGATGTCCTCACTGTGCGCCTGCGGACTGCTCCGGAACTGGTGGTCTGCTGTGAGTTGTCTGGACGCCATGCGGTCGCACTGGTCGGCGACTCTCCGCGCCCGACCGGTTTCCCGGTGTGCGTGCGCGTGATCATGCGAGGTGCGGGGAAGAGGAGGGGCGGTCGGCCCTCGTCGTCCTCACACCCTCTCCCGTCCCGGAGGCCGTCGGTGCCGGTTCGAGCACTCCTCACCCGTTCTGCCCTCGCCGTGCTCGTGCTGTTGCTGGCCGCGCTCGCCGCCCTCGGTGGGGTGTCGCTGGGCGGGTCGGGGCTGGTCGCCGTCGTGCTGGCCGCGATCGTCACCGCCTGCCTGGCAGCGGGCATCGTCCGCGACGGAGGCTCACCGCGGCCGCGGCAGGCGGCCGTCGACACCGCCTGGCGGGCGGCGGTCGGCACGGTGGCGGTGCTGCTCGTGCTGAGCGGCTGCGTGGTGCTGGCCGGCGGCGCGCTGACCGCACTGCTGGCCGGCGTGGCCGTGGGCGGGGTGCTGGTGCGCTGGGCGGTGCGGGCGGCCGGCACGACCTCCCGGGCCGCCGGGGCCACCGTGCTCCCGCTGCCCGGGGCCGCAGCCGGCATGGGCCCGGTGCGGTCGCTCACCGTTGAGGCGCTGGGCCGGGAGTGGCTGCGCACCTCCGCGGCACTGGCCCAGACCCGGGACGCGGCCGTCCGGCAGGCGCTCGTCGAGCGGCGGGAGGAGGCGCTCGACGAGCTCGAACGGCGGGACCCCGCCGGGTTCCGCCGCTGGCTGGCCGAGGGTGCGACCGTCGACAGCGACCCGGCGCGGTACGTCTCCGGCGACCCCGCCGCCGGCTACGACGCGGCCTGACCGACGCTGCCTGACCGACGCTGCCTGACCGACGCTGCCTGACCGGGGCGGTCGGCGCAGCTCGGTCAGCGCAGCTCGGTGAGCCCCGCGATCACCGCGCTGACGTCGGCCGCGTCGGGGTCGTCGAGGGCCGCCGCGGCGGCCTCCATCGTGGCCAGCACCGCGGTGTCCAGCCGGTCGGAGACGCCGGCGGACCGGAGCGCCTCCTGGATCAGCCGCGCGTCCTTGGTCGCGCCGGGGAGCCCGAAGCTGACCGGGAAGTGCCCGTCGATCATCAGCCCGCCCTTGACGTGCGCGTACGGGGTGTCCAGCGGACCGCCCTCGATGGCGGCCAGGAAGTGCTGCGGGTCGACGCCCAGGCCCCGGGCCAGCGCGATCGACTGCGCCGCCCCGGCGGTGACCATGAACAGCCACGCGTTGCAGGCCATCTTCAGCCGGCTGCCCGCCCCGGCCCCGCCGAGCCACAGCGTCTTCGACCCGAGCGCGTCCAGGACCGGGGCGAGGGTCTCGCGGAGGTGCTCCGGACCCGAGGCGAGCATCACCAGCGCGCCCTTCTCGGCCGGCTCCTTGGTGCCCAGCACCGGGCAGTCGACCAGCGCCAGGTCGAGCTCCGCCGCCACCGCGGCGGTGCGCTCGGCGCCCTCCACCCCGACGGTGCTGCACTGCAGCCAGGGGGTGCCGGCCGGTGGCGCCGCCTTCCGGACGACGTCGATCGCCGCATCGGCGTCGAAGAGCATGGTGAGGACGACGTCGGCCCCGGCGACCGCCTCGGCGGGGGAGCCGTACGCCTCCGCGCCGGTGTCGGTGAGCGCCTCGGCCTTCGCTGCGTCCCGGTTCCACATCCGCACCGGGAGCTCGGCCCGGCGCAACGACCGGACCATCCCCGCGCCCATCGTGCCCGTGCCGAGGACCGCCACCACCGGGTTCGTCATGGCCCGATCCTCACCCGCGCCGGCCGCCGCGGCAGCCCGGCCGCGGGCGCTGCCGGTAACCTCGGGTGCGGCTCCGGCCCGCCCCATTAGCTCAGTGGTAGAGCACTCGCCTTGTAAGCGAAAGGTCGTCCGTTCGATCCGGACATGGGGCTCGCCCCCCAGCCGGTCCTCCGGGTTCGCCGGCGGGCAGGGCAGGATGCACCCGTGCTGATCCCGGAACCCTGCTGATGGCGCGCGGAGGCACCCGGTGGGGTGTGCTCGGCGGCGCCTCCATCGCCCGCTCCCGCTTCCTCCCCGCGCTGGCCGAGGCCGGTGGTGAGGCGGTGGTCGTGGGTGCCCGGGACGGCGCGCGCGCCGCCGAGTTCGCCGCCGCGCACGGGGTCGGCCGCGGTGTCGCCGGCTACGAGGCGGTGCTGGCCGACCCGGACGTGCAGGCGGTCTACGTGCCGCTGCCCAACCCGCT
Source organism: Geodermatophilaceae bacterium URHA0031 (assembly GCA_000620205.1). GTDB lineage: Bacteria > Actinomycetota > Actinomycetes > Mycobacteriales > Geodermatophilaceae > Modestobacter. The sequence goes on from JHVP01000012.1 coordinate 55,645, forward strand.
GCACGCCGAGTGGACGATCGCCGCGCTGGAGGCCGGCAAGGCGGTGCTCTGCGAGAAGCCGCTGTGCGTCGACGCCGAGCAGGCGCGCCGGGTGCTGGCGGTGGCCGAGCGGGCCGCGCTGCCGCTGTGGGAGGCGTTCGTCTTCCCGTTCCAGGCCCAGCACCAGCGGCTGGTCGAGCTGCTCAGCGCAGGAGCGATCGGTGAGCTGCGCGAGATCTCCGGCGCCTTCCACTTCCAGCTCCGGCGCACCGAGGACATCCGGCTGTCCGCGGCGACGGCCGGCGGCGCGCTGGCCGACGTCGGCTGCTACCCGCTGCGGTTGGCCGCCGAGCTCTTCGGCGCCCCGGCGCTGACCGCCGCCGCCTCCGCCGTCCGCGGCGCCGAGGTCGAGATCGAGCTCGCCGCCCTGGTCGACCACCCCGGCGACCGGCGGCTGCTGCTGTCCTGCGGGTTCCGGCGCAGCTCGGACACCACGACGGTGCTCAGCGGCACCGAGGGCACGATCCGGGTCGACGACCCGTACCACCCCCACCCGGGGAGCACCGTCGAGCTGCGCCGTCCGGGCTCGGACCCGGTGGTCGAGCGGCCGACCCGCGACCAGCACTCCTTCACCGCCGCCCTGCGGCACGTCGACGCCGTCCTGGCCGGGGAGGAGGCGCCGCGGCACACCGCGCTGGAGTCCTCCCTGGCGGTCGCGGAGGCGATGGACCTGGTGCGGGCGGCGGCTGCATGAGCCGGCGCGGGCTCTTCGTCCCGCCGTTCGACGTGCTGGCCGACCCGCGGCTGGTGGCCGAGCTGGCGGTCGAGGCGGAGGAGGCCGGCTGGGACGGCGTCTTCCTCTGGGACCACCTGCTCTACGCCGACCCGGTCACGGCGATCTCCGACCCGTGGACCTGCTGCGCCGCGATCGCCGTCCGCACCTCGCGGATCCAGTTCGGCCCGATGGTGACGCCGTTGACCCGGCGGCGTCCGCAGGTGCTCGCCCGGCAGGCCGCCGCCCTGGACCAGCTGTCCGGCGGCCGGCTGGTGCTCGGGTTCGGGCTCGGCGACGACGGCCGGGTGGGGGAGCTCTCCCGGTTCGACGAGGAGCTCGAGCCGCGGGTGCGCGCCGCCCGGCTGGACGAGGGGCTCGAGCTGCTCCGCCGGCTGCTGTCCGGCGCGCAGGTCGACCACGACGGCACGCACTTCACCGCCCGAGGTGTGCAGTTCCTGCCACCGGCGACCCGGCCCGGCGGCATCCCGTTCTGGATCGGCGGGCGCTGGCCCAACGCCGCGCCGCTGCGCCGGGCGGCCCGGCACGAGGGCGCGTTCGTCATCTCGGTACCCGGGCCGGCGGGGCTGGCGCAGGTCCGCGAGACGGTGGCCGCGGCACGGGCCGACGGGCTGGCGGGCTTCGACGTCGTCGTGGACCTGCCGGTGGGGGAGGACGCGCAGCCGTGGGCGGCCGCGGGCGCGACGTGGGTGCTCACCCGGCTGGGTCCCTACGACCTGGACCTCGCCGAGGTCCGCCGGGTGGTGCGCGCCGGACCTGGCTGAGCCGACCGCGACGCGCGGCCGTCGGAGGGCTGTGCCAGGGTCGCAGTCGACCGCTGCCGCCCGGGCAGCCGACCTCGAGGAGATCCTCCATGAGCGACCACGTGTACCGGCTGAGCGAGATCGTCGGCAGCTCGCCCACCAGCGTCGACGACGCGATCCGCACGGCCGTCAAGAAGGCGTCGCAGACCGTGCGCAACATCGAGTGGTTCCAGACCTCGGAGATCCGCGGCCAGGTCGTCGACGGGGACGTGGCCTACTACCAGGTGACCCTCAAGATCGGCTTCCGCGTGGAGGACTGACGGCCCCCTCGCAGGGGCCCGCTGCGAGCGGTGGGGGCGAGGGGGTCCTTCCTCAGGTGAGGACGACGTCGGTGCCGCGGACGGCGACGCCGACCGTGCCCAGCGGTTCGGTGGCCGGCCCGTGCACTGCGGACCCGTCGGTGAGGTCGAAGACCGAACCGTGGCAGGGGCAGACCAGCCCCTCCTCGCTGGCCCGGACGGTGCAGCCCTGGTGGGTGCACCGCGCCGTGAAGGCGACCACCCGCTCCCGGGCCGGCCGGCTGACCACCACCCGCCGCCCGTCGATCGACACCTCGTAGGCGCCGCCGACGGGCACCTCCGACAGCGGGACGACGACGTCGCCCGAGCCCACCCCGGTGAGCTCGGGCACGTCGGCCCCACCACCGCACGCGGCGAGCGCCACCACCCCCACGCCCACGCCCCCGGCGATCAGCAGGTCCCGGCGGGAGAAGCAGTGCTGCACCCGGCCATCCTGCCGGACCAGCCCTACGGGCCCGCGCTCCGGAGGAGCGCTGTGCGCAGCGGGCGCGGGGGCCGGAGGCTCCCCGACCGGGGCGCACCCAACGGCTCAGCCCACCGGGGGCACGGCTCCTGGCCGCGTTGCGGCCCGGAGGGTCGCGATGTGATCCGTACCCCTCCCCTAATCAAAGCTGCCGGAGCCGCCGGAGCGGTAGCGGGCGTTCCGCTCCAGCCGGTCCCGCTCGGCCCGCTCCTCGCGGCGGGCGGCGGTGGTCCCCGGTGGCCAGCCGGCCTTCACCGCGCGGTGCTCGGTGGTCTCGGTCATGTACGCCAGCGAGAACAGCAGGCCGATGACCAGGCCGCCGCCGGCCGCGGTCAGCCGGACGCCGAAGTCGACCGGGGGCAGCAGCAGGCACAGCGCGACGACCGGGGCCAGCTGCACGAGCGCCCGCGCCAGGTGCCGCAGCACCCAGGTGCGCCGGGTGGTGTCCTCCAGCACCCAGGGCGACAGCGACCGCGGCAGCCCGCCGCCGTAGGCGTACCAGAGCCACTGGGCCGGGTTCGGGCGTCCAGCGTCCACACAGCCAACGGTAGGCGCACCCGGCGCCGGGTGGAGCGTGCGGCCGGGGTCAGAACCGGCTGACCCAGGAGCTCGCGCCGGCGGCCTCCTCGTGGTCCAGCTCCTGCAGCACGGCGCGCACGACCTCCTCGTCGACATGGCCCTTGTCGCGCTCCTCCATCAGCACCTGGCGCTGCACCTCGATGACCTGCTGGCGGACCCGGCGGAAGGTCTGCGCCCGGCGGCGGCCGCGCTCGGCCTGCTCCTCCTCGTCGGCCCGGATCGCCTGGTGCATGGTCTCGGTCCGGGCGAGCAGCGGCCGCCGGATGCGGTCGTCCCACTCCTTGGCCTTGTCCGCCCCGATCTTCGGGGTCAGCGAGGCGACCAGCTCGTCGAGCCGGGCCAGCGCGACCTCGGTCGACCTCTCCTGCAGGTGCAGCTCCTCCTCGGCGTCCCGCTGCGGCTGGTCCCGGTCCTGCACGCCGAGCCGCTGGATCAGCCGGGGCAGGGTCAGGCCCTGCACCAGCAGGGTGCCGATGGTGACGGCGAAGGCGAGGAACTGGACGGCGCCGCGGTCCTCGAACGGCGCCCCGTCGACCTCGACCGGCAGCGCCGCCGCCGCAGCCAGGGTCACCACGCCGCGCATCCCGGTCCAGGAGATGACCACCTGGTAGGTCCACGGTGGTCGCTCCGGTCGGCTGAGCCCGGACCGCGTCGGGCGCGGGGCCCGGCGGATCAGCTCCAGCCCGAACACGTAGCCGAACCGGACCAGGACGACGACGGCGAGCACCGCGACGGCGGCGGCCAGCAGGGTGGCGTCGGACCGGTCGGACGCCTGCACCTCGCCGAGCACGTAGCGCAGCTGCAGCCCAATCAGGGCGAAGACGACGGCCTCCAGCAGCAGGTCCAGGGAGGACCACAGCGGCCGCTCCTGCAGCCGCGTGGCATAGCCGGCCTCGGGCCCGCGGTACCCGAGGTACAACCCGGCGGCCACGACGGCGAGCACGCCCGAACCGTGCAGCTCCTCGGCCAGCAGGTAGGCGGCGAACGGCACGATCAGCCCGAGCACCGACTCCACTACCGGGTCGTCCAGCCGCATCCGGAGCGTGTGCACCAGCCAGCCCAGGGCCAGCCCGGTGGCCACGCCGGCGAGCACGGCGAGGGTGAAGGTGCCCGCCGCGGAGCTCCAGTCGATGCCGAGCAGGCTGCCGCTGGCACCGAAGACCCCGGCGAGGGCCACCTTGTAGAAGGTCAGCGCCGCCGCGTCGTTGATCAGGCTCTCGCCGGAGAGCACGGTCATCACCGGCCGGGGGAGCCCCAGCTTGCGGCCGATGGAGGCGGCGGAGACCGCGTCCGGCGGGGCGACGATCGCGCCGAGCACGAGGGCGACCGACATCGGGAGCCCGGGGACGACGACCCGGGCGACGAGCGCGACCACGATCGCGGTCACGAACACCAGGCCGACACCCAGCTGCACGATCGGGTGGAAGAGCGCCCGGAAGCCGACGTAGGAGACCCCGAGCGCCGAGGAGTACAGCAGCGGCGGCAGGACGGTGGCCAGCAGCAGCTCGCCGTCGATCTCCAGCTCGGGCACCCCGGGCACCAGGCTGACGACGAAACCGACCAGGACCAGGACCAGCGGGGTCTGCCAGCCCATCCGCCGGGAGACCGCCGCCACCCCCACCGCGCCGAGTGCCAGCAGCAGCAGTTCGGCCGCGTCCATCCCCCACCTCTCGCCGTCGCCCGGCGTCGTCCGCCCCGCGTGTCGGCGTCCATGGTGCGGGCTGCCGGACCGGCGGGCAGGACGAGCCGGGCGACGGGTCCGCCCGGAGGTCATGAGCCCCGCTCAGCACTTCCCGCGCGGGGCGTACGTTCCCCCGGTGGACGAACGCCGTACCGGGGTGGCAGCCGGCCTCGCCGCCTACCTGCTCTGGGGTCTGTTCCCGCTGTACTTCCCGCTGCTGGAGCCGGCCGGCGGACTGGAGATCGTCGCCCACCGGGTGGCCTGGTCGCTGCTGTTCATCGGCGTGCTGCTCACCGTGCTCCGGGGGTGGTCGCAGGTCCGCGCCGCCTTCACCGACCGGCGGACGCTGCTGGTGCTGGCCGGGGCCGCGGTGCTGATCGTCGTCAACTGGCTGGTCTTCGTCTTCGCGGTGAACTCCGGGCACGTGGTCGAGAGCTCGCTCGGCTACTTCATCAACCCGCTGGTCAGCGTCCTGCTCGGGGTGGTGGTGTTCCGGGAGCGGCTGCAGTGGGTGGCGGTGGCGCTGGCCGCGCTCGCGGTCGTCGTGCTCACCGTCGACTACGGGCACCCGCCGTGGATCGCCCTGGCCCTGGCCGGCTCCTTCGGCCTCTACGGGCTGATGAAGAAGCTGGTCCGGGTGGAGGCCGCGCCCGGGCTGTTCGTCGAGACGGCGCTGGTCTTCCTGCCCGCGCTGGTGGTGATCGTCGTGCTGGAGGCGCAGGGGTCGGCGGCGTTCGGGCACGAGGGGGCCGGCAACGCGCTGCTGCTGGCCTCCGCCGGCGTCGCCACCGCCGTCCCGCTGCTGCTGTTCGCCGCCGCGGCGCGCCGGGTGCCGCTGTCGACGGTCGGGCTGCTGCAGTACGTGAACCCGTTGATCCAGTTGGCGATCGGCGTCTTCGTGCTGGGCGAGCCGATGCCGCCTGCCCGGCTGGTCGGGTTCGCGATCGTCTGGCTCGCCTTGATCGTGTTCTCCGCGGACAGCCTGCGGCAGGCGCACAGCGCCCGCCGGGACGCTGCCGCGCCGGTGCCCGTCGGCATCTGAGGGCGGCGACGCGCCGCTGTGGGCGGAGGCGGACTACCGTCGTGTGATTCGATCGGACGCCGGCGGAGGACGACCCCTGATGAGCAGCGAGCCCCGGGACACCCGAGCTGCGACCCCCACTTCGACCCCCTCATCGACCCCGGACACCGGGGCTGCCGGGACGGGTGGGGCCCACGGGGACGACGGTGTCGGGGGTCTGCCCGCCCGGGAACGCGAGATCCTGGCGTTCGAGCGCCAGTGGTGGCGGTTCGCCGGCGCCAAGGAGGAGGCCATCCGGGAGCGCTTCGGGATGTCCGCCACCCGCTACTACCAGGTGCTCAACGCCCTGGTCGACCGTCCCGAGGCCCTGGCGGTCGACCCGCTGCTGGTCCGCCGGCTGCGCCGGATGCGGGGGGCGCGCCAGCGGCAGCGCTCCGGGCGGGTCCTGGGCAGCGACCCCGCGCGCGACTAGCCTCTCTCACTGTGGGGAGGCATGTGGCACCAGGCAGTGACGGGATCCCGCCAGCGGCGACCGGTGGTCGTCGGTGGCCCGACGGCGGCGGCGACGGCCGCCCACGGCTGGGACAGCCCGCGCGCGAACCCCGCACCGACGTCGACGCCGATCTGCGCGGGGCCCTGACCCCCTCCGCGACCGAGCCGGAGACCGACGGCTCGCTGCCCCGGTCCAGCCGGGCGGACCGCCGCCGCGAGGGGCTGCTGCCCTCCGGTGAGGATCCGCTGATCCGGCGCCCTCCGGCCCGCCCCGCCGGAGGCCCGCCGCCCGGCACCGGCCGCCGCCGCACGGACCTCGACCCGACCGCCGCACCGGGTCGGCCGCCCGAGACCGGCGAGCGCCGCCGGCCCCTGCCTGTCGCCCAGGCCCGGCCGGCCCCGGCCGGCCCCCCGGCCTCCGGCCCCCCGGCCTCCGGGCCGATGACCTCGGCCGCCGCACCGGCGGTCGCCGGCGCCGGCCGGCCGGTCCCGCCGTCGTCGCGTCCGGACGGCGCCGTCCCGACCTCGCCCGGCTCCCCGGCCCGCGGGGCCACCGCCTGGGACGCCGCCCGGCCGGACGCCGCTCCCCGCACGACCGGCATGCCGCGCTGGGCGGCCGAGCCCGGCCCGCCCGCGCCACCGCCGTCCGACGTCACCCAGCGCGTCTCCGGGCAGGCCCCGGCCGAGTCGCCGTGGGGCTCCGCCCCCGCCACGCCGGTCTCCGCCCGCGCGGCGCAGACCCCTCCGCCCCCGGCCGCTGCCCGACCGGTCCGCGCGGCCCAGCCGCCCGCCCGGTCCCTCGCCCCGGCGGTCCCCTCGGCCGGCCGCACGGTCCCGGCTGCGCCGGTCCTCCCGGAGCCCGACCTCGTCGAACCGGATGTCGAACCGGCTGCCGAACCGGCCCGCCGGCGTGCCGACGTGCCGGTGGGCGGCCGCGCCGCCGCCCGGCTGGAGCGGCAGGCCGCCGAGGCGGCGCGGAAGAAGTCCGGCCGGCGCAGCGGACCGCCCACCGGCCCCGGGGTCCCCGCGCAGAGCGGTCCCGGCCGCGGCGGCGAGCCGGACGTCGCCCCCCGGCGCTCGTCGAGCCGGGTCGTGCAGGGCCTGGTCGCCACGGTGGTGATCGCCGTCGGCGTGCTGGGCTTCTGGTCGTTCACCTCGCCGGGGACGACGGAGACCGCCGCGCAGACCCCGGCGACCAGCAGTGCGCCCGCTCCGTCCGCGACCGCGCTGCCGACCCCGGAGACCGTCGCCCCGGCGCCCGAGGTGACCGCCGCTCCGGTCGGACCGGTGTTCGCGCCGATCACCGTGCTCAACAGCACGTCGATCAACGGCCTGGCCGGTCACATCGGCGACGCCTTCAGCGCCGCCGGCTGGGACGTCACCGGCACCGGGAAATCGCCGGTCGAGGACGTCGCCACCACCACCGTTTACTACACCGAGGGGGACACGACGCAGGAGCAGGCGGCCAGCCAGCTGGCCGAGCAGTTCCCCGACGTCACCGGTCCGGTGGCCCGCTACTTCGACGTGCCCGGCGTGCCCGCTCCGGGACTGGTCGTCGTCGCCACCGGGAACTGGCAGCCCTGATCCGTCGCGGGTGGAACCACCACGGCTCCCCGTGCGTTGCCGCCGTCGTGCGCACCGCAGCAGGGCCGGGAACGGTCGGTCCCCGCCCGGGCGGCCGCGCCGGGCTCGTCGTCCTCCTCACCGTCCTGCTGGCGGTGGCCGGCGTGCTGGTCGGTGGCGCCCCCTCCGCCTGGGCCGCGGCGGACGTCAGCACCGAGGACGCGCGCATCCCCTCGGGCTCGGGCGCGGACGCCGTCGAGCTGGACACCACGCTGTACCTGCCCGGGTCGGCCAGCGCCGAGGACCCGGCTCCCGCGGTCCTGCTGGCCCACGGCTTCGGGGGCAGCAAGGCCTCCGTCGCCGCCGACGCCCGCGACCTCGCCGACCGGGGCTACGTCGTCCTGGCCTGGTCCGCCCGTGGCTTCGGCGCCAGCACCGGCCAGATCGGGCTGGACGACCCCCGGTACGAGGTGGCCGACGTCAGCACGCTGCTCGACGTCCTCGCCGACCGGGACGACGTGCTCCTCGACGGGCCCGGCGACCCCCGGGTGGGCATCGCCGGCGGCTCCTACGGCGGCGCCCTGGCGCTGCTCGCGGCCGCCTACGACCAGCGGGTCGACGCCATCGCGCCGCAGATCACCTGGAACTCGCTGACCACCGCGCTCTTCCCCGACCAGGCCGGTGTCGACGACGCCGCCTCACCGGCGGCCACCCCGCGCACCGGCTCGGCCGGCGTCTTCAAGCGGCTGTGGTCCGGGTTGTTCTTCGGCGCCGGGTCGGTGCCCACCGGGGACGGCGTGCTCGGTGGGCTGCTCGGCGGCGGGGACGGCGCCAGCGCGCCCGACCCCTCGACCGTCGACCCCGCCGCGGTCACCCAGGCGCTGACCTGCGGCCGGTTCCGCGCCGACATCTGCGCGGCCTACCAGTCCGCGGCCTCGACCGGCCGGCTCACCCCGGAGGTCGCCGCCGTCCTGGACCGCAGCAGCCCGGCCGCGGTGCTGGACCGGATCACCGCACCGACCCTGCTGGTGCAGGGCACCCAGGACTCGCTGTTCGGCCTGGGCGAGGCCGACGCGAACGCCCGCGGCATCGCCGCGAACGGCACCGAGGTCAAGGTCGTCTGGTATGCCGGCGGCCACGACAGCTCCGCCTCCGACGCCGTCACCGCCGACCTCCGCGAGCAGGTCGCCGGCTGGTTCGACCACCACCTGCGCGGCAGCGGCCCCGACCCGGGCGCCGGGTTCAGCTACCCGGCACCCACCGGGCTGGGCAGCGGGGTCGGCACCGTGCAGGGTGGCCAGCAGACCGTCGACGCCGCCGCCTACCCCGGGCTGGCCGACGACGACCCGGTGCGCCGCACCGAGGTGGACCTGCAGGGGTCGCCCCAGCCGGTGGTCACCCCGCCCGGCGGCAGCCCCGCCGCGCTGTCGACGCTGCCCGGTCTCGGCGGGGTGACCGCCGCGCTGGGCGGCACCACGCTGGAGATCCCCGGCCAGTTCGCCGCCTTCGACAGCGCCGAGCTGACCGAGGCCGTGGACGTCGTCGGCGCACCGACGGTGACCCTCGAGGTCGCCGCCCCCGCCGGGACGGCGACGCTGTTTGCCAAGCTCTACGACGTCGGTCCCGACGGCTCGATGACGCTGCCCAGCGGCCTGGTCGCCCCCCTGGCGCTGACCGGGCTCTCCGCCGACCCGACCGCGCCGACGGCGGTCGCGGTCACCCTGCCCGGGATCGTGCACCGCTTCGAGGTCGGCCACAGGATGCGGCTGCTGGTCTCCTCGACCGACCAGGCCTACGCGCTGCCGGCCGAGGCGGCCGTCGACAGCGTCGGCCTGGCCCCGGGCACGTCGCTGGCCGTGCCCGAGGTCCCCGGCCAGACCCAGGCCAGCGCCGGCTCCGCCCGCTGGTGGGTGCTGCTCGCCGTGCTCGCCGCCCTCGCGCTGCTCGGCCGGCTGGCCGCCCGGCTGCTCGCCGGCCGCCGGAGCCGCCGGCTCGCGGTGACCTCGCCCGACGGGGAGGACGTGCCGCTGCGCTTCGTGGGGGTCAGCAAGGCCTACAAGGACGGGTTCGTCGCCGTCCGGGACCTCTCCTTCGAGGTGCGCCGCGGCCAGGTCCTCGGCCTGCTCGGGCCCAACGGCGCGGGCAAGACCACCTCGCTGCGGATGCTGATGGGGCTCATCCGCCCGACCGAGGGCCGGATCGAGGTGTTCGGGCACGCGGCCCGGCCCGGTGCCCCGGTGCTCTCCCGGCTGGGGTCCTTCGTGGAGGGCACCGGGCTGCTGCCGCACCTGTCCGGCCGGGACAACCTCGACCTGTACTGGGCCGCGACCGGCCGCCCGCGCGCGGACGCGCACATGGCGGAGGCGATCGAGGTCGCCGGGCTGGGCACGGCGATCGACAAGCGGGTGCGCAGCTACAGCCAGGGCATGCGCCAGCGGGTGGCGATCGCCCAGGCGATGCTCGGCCTGCCCGACCTGCTGGTGCTCGACGAACCGACCAACGGGCTGGACCCGCCGCAGATCCACGCCATGCGCGAGGTGCTCCGCTCCTACGCCGACACCGGCCGCACCGTGATCGTCTCCAGCCACCTGCTGGCCGAGATCGAGCAGACCTGCAGCCACGTCGTCGTCATGGCCAAGGGGCAGAAGATCGCGCAGGGCACCGTCGAGGAGATCGTCGGGACCGGGGGAGCGGTGCTCATCGGGCTCGCCGACGACGCGGACGCCGACCGCGCCGTCGAGGTCCTCGCCGGCCTGCCGGGCACTGGTCCGGTGGAGCGCACCGACGAGGGCCTGGTCGTCGACCTCGGGCCGGTCGGTCGCGCACAGGCGCTGACGGCGCTGGTCACCGCCGGGGTCGCGGTCGACCAGCTCAGCCCGCGCCGTCGTCTCGAGGACGCGTTCCTGTCGCTCGTGGGGGAGAGTTCATGACCGAGGAGGGGGCCATGTTGGCCAACATGGCCCCGACCGGGGCGGCGGCCGGGTACCGGCCGGAGCGGACGCTGCGGCTGGGCGTCGAGCTCCGCCGGCAGTTCAAACGGCGCCGGACGATCGGCGTGCTGGTGCTGATGGCCGCCCTGCCGCTGATCCTGATCGGCGCCCTGGCGCTGGGCGGCGCGGACGAGGCGGAGGCGAACGCCCGGGTCAACCTGGTCGACGTCGCGACGGCGAGCGGGCTGAACCTGACCCTGTTCGTGCTCTTCGCGACCTCCGGGTTCTTCCTGGTGGTGGTGTTCGCGCTCTTCTTCGGCGACACGGTGGCCAGCGAGGCGTCCTGGGGATCGCTGCGCTACGCGCTGGCCACACCGGTGCCCCGCGCCCGGCTGCTCCGGCAGAAGTGGCTGGCCGCGCTGGCGATGTCGATCGGCGCGATGGTCCTGCTGGTCGTGGTCGCGGTCGTCGCCGGGGGGATCGCGTACGGGTTCGGGGACGTGCAGACCCCGGTGGGCATCGGCCTGGACCAGGGGACGGCGCTGGTCCGGCTGGTCGGCATGGTCGGCTACCTCGCCGTCCACCTGCTCGTCGTCGGCACGCTGGCGTTCTGGCTGTCGACGGTCACCGACGCCCCGCTGGCGGCGGTGGGCGGAGCGGTGTTCACCACCGTCGTGTTCGCGGTGCTGGAGGCCGTGGAGCAGCTGGGCAGCATCCGGGACTGGTTCCCGACGGCGTTCAACTTCGCCTGGACCGACCTGCTGCAGACCCCGGTGGACTCCGGTGACCTGTTCCGAGGCGTCGTCCAGGGGCTGGCCTGGTCGGCGCTGTTCACCGCGCTCGCCTTCCGCCACTTCGCCCGCAAGGACGTCACCAGCTGAGTGGAGTGCCAGCGCTCGGGAAACGATGCGCTGGCACTCCACTAGAGCGAGGCGAGCACCGCCTGGGCCCAGCCCTCGCCCATCGGGCGGTCGGTCACCGCGGCGTTGGGGACGGCGGCCAGCAGCTCGCCCATGCCGGTCACGGCCGCCCCGTTCGCGGTGACCCAGAGCCGGCTCACCGCCCCCGCCATCTCCAGGTCGCTCACGCTGTCGCCCACCGCGACGGCGTCGTCCGCGGTCAGCCCGCGGCGGGCGAGGTCCCAGGTGATGGCCGCGCCCTTGGAGATCCCGCGCGGCATGAGGTGGTAGACGTGCGGCGGCAGCGCGTCGTCGTCCAGGGTCATCCGCGGGGTCGCCGGGACGGCGCCGTTGTCGTTCATCGTCAGCCATCCCCAGCCGCGCTCGGCCAGCCACCGGTCGACGGCGGCGGCGTCCACCCGGCCGCGGAGCAGCGCGTCCGCCGAGTGCGCGGTGTGCCAGGGCTCGTGCCACTCCAGCCGCCCGGGGTGCGCGGCGGTCAGCGCCTCGACCACGCCCAGTCCGGCCATCACCGACATCGGCGTGCGGCCGGCGTACTGCGCCGGCAGCTCCCCGGTCAGCAGGTGCGTCTCCCGGCCGCCGGACCAGCTGACCAGCGACCCCAGCTCGGAGATCGCGCCGTCCGCGGCGAAGATCCGCGCGGCCTCGACCAGCTGTGCGTGCGTCCGGCCGCTGACCAGCACCAGGGCGACGCCGGCCCGGTGCAGCTCGAGGAGGGCCTCGGCCGGGGTCGGGGTGAGGGCGCGACCGGCGGTGTGCCAGAAGGACCCCCGCGGGCCGACCATCGTGCCGTCCAGGTCGGTGTAGACGATGCGGGCAGCCACCCCTCCATCCTGGCCGGTTCCGGATCCGCCCCACCGCCCCGGGTAGGCTCGCCGCGTTCCACTCATCCAGAGGGGCAGAGGGACACGGCCCGATGAAGCCCCGGCAACCGCCGTGCGCAGTCCTGCGCACGGAAGGTGCCACATCCGTCCCGCGCGGCTCGACGGCCCGGCGCGGGGAAGATGAGGAGGTAGTCGTCGCATGACCATGACCGCTCCCAGCAGTACCAAGCTGAGCCCAGCCGCCCAGGCGGATGTCACCGAAGGCGGCCCGGTTCCCCCGAACCCCGCTCGCGGCCTGGTCTGCCGCAACTGCGGCGCCACCTTCGGGCTCATCGCGGAGCACGCCTGCGCGGAGTGCTTCGGCCCGCTGGAGGTCGACTACGACCCGGCTCTCATGCGGGCGGTGACCCGCCAGCAGATCGAGGCCGGGCCGCAGAACATCTGGCGGTACGCCGCCCTGCTCCCGGTCGGCCACGACCCGGCCGACCGGGTGACCCTCGACCCGGGCATGACGCCGCTGGTGCGGGCCGACCGGCTGGCCGCCGAGCTCGGCATCACCGGCGGGCTGTGGGTCAAGGACGACTCGGCCAACCCGACCCACTCCTTCAAGGACCGCGTGGTCAGCCTGGCCGCCACCGCGGCCAAGGGCTTCGGCTACGCGAAGATCGCCTGCGCCTCGACCGGCAACCTGGCCAACTCCGTCGCGGCGCACGCCGCCCGGATGGGGCTGCCCTCGTTCGTCTTCGTCCCCAGCGACCTGGAGCCGGGCAAGATCGTCCAGTCCGCGGTGTACGGGCAGGCGCTGGTCGCCGTCGACGGCTCCTACGACGACGTCAACCGGCTGACCAGCGAGCTCGCCGAGACCGACGAGTTCGAGGACACCGCGTTCGTCAACCAGAACGTCCGGCCCTACTACGCCGAGGGCTCCAAGACGATGGGCTACGAGATCGCCGAGCAGCTCGGCTGGCGCATCCCGGCCCAGGTCGTCATCCCGATGGCCTCGGGGTCACTGCTCACCAAGGTCGACAAGGCCTGGCGCGAACTCGTCGCCGCCGGCATCGTCGAGGACACCGGCTGGAAGGTCTTCGGCGCGCAGTCCGCCGGCTGCGACCCCATCGCCACCGCCTTCGACAACGGCTGGGACGTCGTCAAGCCGGTCAAGCCGACCGGGATCGCGAAGTCGCTGAACATCGGCAACCCCGCCGACGGGCCCTACGCGCTGGACGCGATCCGGCGCACGGGCGGGTCGGTCGCCCGGGTCGGGGACGACGAGATCGTGGCCGGCATCCGCGACCTGGCCCGCACGACCGGTGTCTTCGCCGAGACCGCCGGGGGCGTCACCACCGCGGTGCTGCGGCAGCTGGTGGAGGACGGCCGGCTGGACCCGACCAAGGAGACCGTCGTCCTCAACACCGGCGAGGGGCTGAAGACGCTCGACCCGCTGCTGCCCGTGGTGGGCCCCTCGCACCGCGTGCAGCCGTCGCTGAAGTCGCTGCGCGAGGCCGGCCTCATCGGCTGAGCAAGGGCCTTACCACACCGGGTGAGGAGCGGTGGATCGCACCCGTGACCTGGGGTCTTGGTTCCTGTACCGTTCCGCGCGGTTCGAGTTCCACGTTCGTGTCCGACGGGCGGAAGAGCGAGACCCGGCCCCTCGATCAGGAGGTGCCGTCCGCACGCACGACCGTGGGAGCACACGTGGCACAGGGCACCGTGAAGTGGTTCAACGCCGAGAAGGGCTTCGGCTTCATCGCCGTCGACGGCGGCCAGGACGTCTTCGTCCACTACTCGGCCATCCAGATGGACGGGTACAAGAGCCTCGAAGAGGGCCAGCGGGTCAGCTTCGAGGTCGTCCAGGGCGAGAAGGGTCCGCAGGCCGACGCGGTCCAGGCCGTCTGACGTCGTCCCACGACGAGGCCCGGTCCCCTTCGGGGGGCCGGGCCTCGTCGCGTCCGGGGGCCGTACGGGCCCGGGAACAAGCCCGCCCGACCCCCCGTTCTTGCACTCGCACAGGTCGAGTGCCAGACTTCGGTTTGGCACTCGGGGTACCTGAGTGCCAACCAGGTCGGAACGGTGAGGCACTGGTCGTGCGCCGCAGGAGGTGCACGCAACCGGTGTCGTCCGTCGCGGGCGCCGGACCTGACCGTGCCAGCGATCCACGCATGGAGGACATCACCACATGGCCAAGATGATCGCGTTCAACGAAGAGGCGCGCCGTGGCCTCGAGCGGGGCATGAACACCCTCGCCGACGCCGTCAAGGTGACCCTCGGCCCCCGTGGCCGGAACGTCGTGCTCGAGAAGAAGTGGGGCGCGCCCACCATCACCAACGATGGTGTGAGCATCGCCAAGGAGATCGAGCTCGAGGACCCCTGGGAGAAGATCGGGGCCGAGCTCGTCAAGGAGGTCGCCAAGAAGACCGACGACGTCGCGGGTGACGGCACCACCACCGCCACCGTGCTCGCCCAGGCCCTCGTCCGCGAGGGGCTGCGCAACGTCGCCGCCGGCGCCAACCCGATGGCCCTGAAGAAGGGCATCGAGAAGGCCGTCGCCTCGGTCTCCGAGTACCTGCTGTCGACCGCCAAGGACGTCGAGACCAAGGAGCAGATCGCGGCCACCGCCTCGATCTCCGCCGCGGACCCGGCCATCGGCGAGCTCATCGCCGAGGCGATGGACAAGGTCGGCAAGGAAGGTGTCATCACCGTCGAGGAGAGCAACACCTTCGGTCTCGAGCTCGAGCTCACCGAGGGCATGCGCTTCGACAAGGGTCACCTGTCGGCGTACTTCGTGACCGACACCGACCGCATGGAGACCGTGCTCGACGACCCGTACATCCTGGTCGTCAACTCGAAGATCTCCTCGGTCAAGGACCTGCTCCCGCTGCTGGAGAAGGTCATGCAGTCCGGCAAGCCCCTGGCCATCATCGCCGAGGACGTCGAGGGCGAGGCCCTCGCGACCCTGGTGGTCAACAAGATCCGTGGCACCTTCAAGTCGGTCGCCGTCAAGGCCCCCGGCTTCGGTGACCGTCGCAAGGCCATGCTCGGCGACATCGCGATCCTCACCGGTGGTCAGGTCATCAGCGAGGAGGTCGGTCTCAAGCTGGAGAACGCCGACCTGTCGCTGCTCGGCCGGGCGCGCAAGTTCGTCACCACCAAGGACGAGACCACGATCATCGAGGGCTCGGGCGAGGCGGACCAGATCCAGGGTCGGGTCAACCAGATCCGCGCCGAGATCGACAAGTCGGACTCCGACTACGACCGCGAGAAGCTGCAGGAGCGGCTGGCCAAGCTGGCCGGTGGCGTTGCGGTGATCAAGGCCGGCGCCGCGACCGAGGTCGAGCTCAAGGAGCGCAAGCACCGCATCGAGGACGCGGTGCGCAACGCCAAGGCCGCCGTCGAGGAGGGCATCGTCGCCGGTGGTGGCGTCGCCCTGGCGCAGGCCACCACCGTCGCGTTCGAGAAGCTCGAGCTCGAGGGTGACGAGGCGACCGGTGCCAACATCGTGCGCGTCGCGCTCGAGGCCCCGCTGAAGCAGATCGCCGTCAACGCCGGCCTCGAGGGTGGCGTCGTGGCGGAGAAGGTCCGCAACTCCGAGACCGGCTGGGGCCTCAACGCCGCCTCCGGCGAGTACGTGGACCTGGTCTCGGCCGGCATCATCGACCCGGCCAAGGTCACCCGCTCGGCGCTGCAGAACGCCGCTTCCATCGCGGCGCTCTTCCTCACCACCGAGGCCGTCATCGCCGACAAGCCGGAGAAGAACGCCCCGGCCATGCCCGGCGGCGACGGCGGCATGGGCGGCATGGACTTCTGACGAAGGACCCCCTCGCCCCCCGGGACACGCTCCGCGCGTCCCGGGACCCTGCGAGGGGGCCGCTCCAGGAGGTCACCTGCACCACCAGCACTGCCCGGCAGGGGCGGTCCCGCACTCGCGGGGCCGCCCCTGTCGGCGTTCCCGGCCCCGCTCGTGCGCTTTCGCGCGCGAAACCGCGCGTACTCGTGCGCGCGAAACCGTGGGGCTCACTCGGGGGCGAAGACGCAGAACTCGTTGCCCTCGGGGTCGGCGAGCACGTCCCAGTGGACCTCGTCGTCCCGCCGGCGGAGCAGGACAGCGCCGAGGGCCAGCAGCGCCGCGGTGTCGCCGACCACGTCGTGGTGCACGCGGTTCTTGACCGTCTTCGGCTCGGGCACCGGGTTGACCCAGATCCGTGGTCCGCCACCGGTGGGGTCGACGATCAGCACCGGCCCGGCGGGGTCCCGGTCGGCAGGCGCGTGCCGCCGGTAGCCCATCGCCGCGCACCACCAGTCGGCCAGCGCCTGGTGGTCCGCCGCGTCCAGGCACAGGTCCAGGAACCGCGCCGGGGAGTCGCTCATGGTCGAGCAGGGTAGGCGGACGGCGTGACGGTGGTGATCGGGACGTCGGGGTGGCAGTACCGCGACTGGCGCGGCCGCTTCTACCCCCCGGCGCTCCCGCAGCGGCTGTGGCTGGAGCACCACGCCGCGCACTTCGCCACCGTGGAGAGCAACAACGCGTTCTACCGGCTGCCGGAGCGCACGACGTTCGAGGCGTGGCGGGAGCGCACCCCGCCGGACTACCGCTGGGCGGTGAAGGCGTCCCGCTACCTCACCCACCTCAAGCGGCTGCGCGAGCCGGAGGAGCCCGTCGCCCGGCTGATGGAGCGCGCGGCCGGCCTCGGGGACCGTCTCGACGTCGTCCTGCTGCAGCTGCCGCCCACGCTCCAGGCCGACACCGATCTGCTCAGCCAGTGCCTCGGGCAGTTCCCGCCCGGCACCCGGGTCGCGGTGGAGCCACGGCACGACAGCTGGTGGACCGACGACGTCCGTGCCCTGCTCGAGCGGTACCAGGCGGCGCTGTGCTGGGCCGACCGCGGTGAGCGGCCCGTCGCGCCGCTGTGGCGCACCGCCGACTGGGGCTACCTGCGGCTGCACACCGGGGCCGAGGGCTGGGGCTACCGCCCGGAGACCCTGCAGCTGTGGGCCGAGCGCCTCGTGGACGCCTACGGCCACGACGACGTGCTCGTCTACTTCAACAACGACCCGGGTGGCGCGGCGACGGTCGACGCCGTCACCTTCGCCGGCGCCGTCCGCGCGGCGGGCGGGGAGCACACCCGGGTCCCGACGATGGAGGAGGCCAGCGGTGCCGCCTGGCCGCCGAAGCCACCGCCGAGGACCCGTCAGAGGACGGCGGTGTCCTCGGCGAAGGTCACGCCCAGCTGACCCGCGGCCTGCTCGAGCACGTCCTGGACGGCGAGGGTGTCGGCCAGCGGCATGACCGCGCTCTCCGCCCGTCCGGCCCGTAGGCACTCGGTCACCTCGATCAGCTCGTGCGCGTAGCCCGCACCCAGCTGGGGGACGGTGATCTCCTCCGGGTCGGCATCGGCCCGGTGCAGCACGATCGTCTGCGGGTGGTGGAAGCGGGGGAGCACGTCGATCCAGCCTGCCGTCCCGAACACCCGGGCCTGCCCGGGCAGCGCGTTGCGCAGCGAGGTGGTCAGCGTCGCCGAGCGGCCGTCGGCGTAGCCGAGCAGCAGGGCCGCCTCCGCGTCGACGCCGGTCGGGAAGCGGGACCCGGTCGCGGTGACGGTGTCCGGGTCGCCCAGCAGCATCTGCGCCCAGGAGACGACGTAGACGCCCAGGTCCAGCAGCGCGCCGCCACCGAGCTCGAGGGCGAACAGCCGGTCGGTGGGATCGAACTCCCGCTGCACGCCGAGGTCGGCCTGCACCGAGCGCACCTCACCGATGGCCCCGTCGGCGATCAGCTCGCACAGCCGGACGACGGCCGGCTGGAACCGGGTCCACATCGCCTCCATCGCGAAGACGCCGGTCTCCCGGGACAGCTCCACCACCTCGCGGGCGCCGGCCACCGTGGCGGTGAACGCCTTCTCGACCAGCAGCGCCTTGCCCGCGCGCAGGGCGCCCAGCGCGATCGCGTGGTGCTGGGCGTGCGGGGTCGCGACGTAGAGGACGTCGACCCCGGGGTCGGCCAGGACGTCGGCGTAGGAGCCGTGCGCCCGCTCGATGCCGTGCCGGGTGGCGAAGTCCTGCGCGCGGTCCAGCGACCGCGACGCGACCGCGACCACCCGGGCCCCGTCGACGACGGCGAAGTCCTCGACCACCTTCTCCGCGATGCGGCCCGGCCCCACGACTCCCCAGCGGATCTCCTCGGTCACCCCTCAGACGCTAGCGGGGACCCGAACCGCAGCAGGTTGCCGTCCGGGTCGACGTGGCTGCCCTCGCGCACGCCCCACGCCTTCGGGGTGGGTGTCGTCGTCCCGGGCCCGGCCCACGAGGAGGCGACCTCGTCGGCGTCCGGCACGTGCAGGTAGACCTCCGCGCCGGCCGCGTCCGGGTCGACCGTGAGGTGCAGCTCGAGGCCGTCCCAGGCGGCGAAGCCGTAGGTGTCGTCGTGCCGGCTGGTGGTGAACCCCAGCGCCGCGTAGTGGGCCAGCGCCCGGTCCAGGTCGGTCACCGGCAGGACCGGGGAGGCGCGCACCTCGGAGGTCATGCAGGCAGACTGGCACGGTGGCACTGCTGATCGACACCCCTGTCTGGCCGTGGCGGGGGCGGCGCTGGTCGCACCTGGTCAGCGACACCGACTACGACGAGCTGCACGCCTTCGTGGCCGAGCACCTGGGCATGCCGCGCCGGGCGTTCCAGGGCGACCACTACGACGTCCCGGAGGAGCTCTACCCGGTGGCGGTCGCCGCCGGGGCGGAGGCGGTCGGCTGCCGGGAGCTGCTGCAGCGGCTGCTCGCAGCGGGTTTGCGGCTCAGGAAGGACGCCCGCGCAGCAGGCTGAGCTCGGCGGCCAGGTTGGCGCGCGCGGGCGTGGTCCACCGCTC
Source organism: Geodermatophilaceae bacterium URHA0031 (assembly GCA_000620205.1). GTDB lineage: Bacteria > Actinomycetota > Actinomycetes > Mycobacteriales > Geodermatophilaceae > Modestobacter. The sequence continues at coordinate 74,845 of JHVP01000012.1, forward strand.
GGCCGCGGCCGGCGTCCGGAACAGCGCGGGGAGTGCGAGCAGGTGCTCCAGGACCGCGATCCGCCCGGCGGTGAACTCGGCGTCGGAGAGGTGGCCGTACTCCTCGCGGACGGCGGAGGCGTAGGCGGCGTACGCCGGTGCCGGGCTGGCGAGCACAGCGAGGTCGGCGTCGCAGAGCACGGCGCCGTTGGCGTCGTCCGGCTGCGGGTCGTGCCCGGCGGTGAGCAGCACCAGGCGGGCGACCTCGCTGACCGTCGCGTCGTCCACCAGCCCGACCAGCCCGATCCGCGCGCGGGCGGCGCTGACCTCCTCGTTGTCGCTGCGCTCGGGGTCGTACGCGACGTCGTGGTACCAGGCGGCCAGCCGGACGGCGGCCGGGTCGGCGGCAGCCCCGGCGAGGGAGTCGACGATGCCGAGGACGGCGGCCAGGTGGGCGAGGTCGTGGTAGCGCCGGTGCGGCTCGCTCCAGGCTCCGACGACCGCGGCCCACTCGGTGCGGGACGTGGCGGAGTCCCCGGCCAGCGCCGTCCAGTGCTCGAAGTCGACGCCGGCCACGCCTGGAGTCTGGCACGACGAGCGGTCGCTACCGTCCCGGCCATGACCGCTCCGCCGCCCCCGCCGGGCTGGTACCCCGACCCCGCCGGCAGCCCCGGCACCCGCTGGTGGGACGGCCAGGGCTGGACCGACCACCTCCAGCACCCCGCGGCGGCGGCGGTGCAGTACGCGCCGGAGCGGCGGCGGTCGGTGCTCCTGGAGCAGCCGGTCCTGGTGGTCGCCCAGCGGACGAAGCTGATCGAGCTCACCAACGAGTACGCCGTGTCCGACGCGAACGGCCAGCAGATCGGCGCGGTGACCCAGGTCGGGCAGAGCCCGCTGAGGAAGGCCTTCCGGCTGGTGTCGAACCTGGACCAGTTCCTCACCCACCACCTGGAGGTCCGTGACGCGTCCGGCCCGGTGCTCGTGCTCACCCGGCCGGCGAAGGTGATGAGGTCCCGGGTGCTGGTGGCCCGGCCCGACGGTGGGCCGGTCGGGGAGGTCGTGCAGGCCAACGTCCTCGGCAGGATCCGCTTCGACCTCGTCGTCGGCGGCCGGCTGGTCGGCGCGATCCAGGCGGAGAACTGGCGGGCGTGGGACTTCGCGATCGGTGACGCCTCGGGTCGCGAGGTCGCCCGGATCACCAAGAGGTGGGAGGGGTTCGCCCGCACCCTGTTCACCACCGCGGACCACTACGTCGTCCAGGTCCACGAACGGCTGGAGGAGCCGCTGGCCAGCCTGGTGCTGGCCAGCGCGCTGTCCGTCGACACCGCGCTGAAGCAGGACGACCGGGGGTTCAACTGACGAAGGACCCCGCCGCCCCCCGCCGTTCGCAGGCTCACAGCGGGACCCTGCGGCGAGGCCGCTCCAGCACGTCACCCAGGGTAGAGTCGTGAGCGTCCGGACCGGGCGACCTGTGTCCCCGGGCTCCACTAGATAACTGCCGCCGCGGAACACCGCCCCGACCTCGGTCGGGGGCTGGAGCCGCGGATGTGCAAACCGCCGCGAGGCGACCAGCGTCCGGTCCGGACCCCGACGCTGAACGGCCCCCGTCCCTCCGGACGGGGGCCGTTCTGCCTCACTCCTCGGTCTGCCCCAGCAGCCAGCCGTGCTCGCCGGTCAGCGCGTTGGCCGCCGCCGGCCCCCAGGAGCCCGGGGCGTACGGGTGCACCGCGGGGCGGTCGTCGAGCACCGGCTGCAGCGCCCGCCAGGTCTGCGCGAGGCCCTCGCTGGTGGTGAACAGCGACCGGTCGCCGATCAGCACGTCGTGGATGAGCGAGACGTAGGGCGCCAGCGGCTCGCCGCCCGGGACCTTCGACAGGTCCAGCGAGACCCGGGCGGGGGCCATCGCCAGGTCCGGGCCCGGCTTCTTGGCCATCACGTCGATGTCGACGGCGCCGGCCCCGGCGAGCGACAGCGAGACCACGTTGCCGTTGGCGGGCACGTCGTTGACCGGGCCCTTCGGCCGGTGCAGCACCAGGCTCACCCGCTGCTGCTTGGCGGCCATCCGCTTTCCGGTGCGCAGCAGGAACGGGACGCCACGCCAGCGGCCGGAGTCGATGAACAGCCGGGCGGCCACGTAGGTGTCGGTCTCGCTGTCGTCCGGCACGCCGTCCAGCTCTCGGTAGCCCTCGAACTGCCCCAGGACGACGTCCCCGGGCGCGAGCGGCCGGAAGTTGGCCAGCACCGACTCGCGCGCGGAGAGGATGTCGTTGGCCGAGAAGCTGACCGGCGGCTCCATGGCGACCTCGGCGGCGACCTGGAACAGGTGGGTGACCAGCATGTCCAGCGTCGCGCCGGTGGCGTCGTAGAAGTCGGCCCGGTCGGCGACGTCGAGGTCCTCGGGCACGTCGATCTGCACCTGCGCCACGTGCTCGCGGCTCCACATGGGCTCGAAGAGGCCGTTGGCGAACCGCAGCGCGTGCAGGTCCTGGGTGCCCTCCTTGCCCAGGAAGTGGTCGATCCGGAAGACCTGCTCCTCGTCGAACACGGAGTGCACCAGGTCGTCGAGCTCGCGGAACCCCTCGGGGGAGGCGCCGAACGGCTTCTCGTAGACGACCCGGGCACCCTCACCGAGACCGTGGGCGCCCAGCGCCCGGGTGTAGTCGGTGAAGGCCTTGGGCGGCAGGGAGAGGTAGTGCACGAGCTGGGCGTCGTCCCCGATCTCCTTGCGGGCGGTGGCGACGGCGTCCAGCAGCTGGCCCGGGTCGTCGTCGGTGAACCCACCGCCGGCGAAGCGCAGCCGCTTCGCGAAGTCGTCCCACGGGCCGTCGTCCGGGTCGGGCCCGAACTCCTCCAGCGCGCTGCGGACGTGCTCGACGAACTCCTCGTCGGTGCGCTCGCCGCGCCCGCTGCCGATCAGCCGCCAGTCCTCGGGGAGCAGGCCGTGCTGGGCCAGCTCGAAGAAGGCCGGCAGCACCATCCGGCGGGCCAGGTCGCCGGTCGCGCCATAGAGCACGAAGACGGTGGGGGTCAGCTCGTTCGTCCCGGTGGGGGGCACGGTGCTCCTCTCGCTGGGCGCCGCTGCGGCGCCCTCGGTGGTCGGTGTGCCCGACGGTGAGTCCCCACGCCGATGAGGTGGACGACCCGCGGAGCAACTGCGTTGTGTGGAACCACGGACGGTGGGGCAGCAGTCCCGATGTGACCCGACGTCATCGTCCTGTCCTGGTCCTACCCACTGCCGCCGCGCTCATCCTGCTCTCCGGTTGCGGGGACGACGCCCCCGAGGGCGACGCCCCGGCGTCCTCACCGGCGACCGCGGGGGAGACCACCGTCGCACCCGAGGGCGAGTCCGGCAGCGACCAGCAGGCCGACCTGGGGTTCGAGGACCAGTCCGGCGACGGCAGCAGCGTCGTCGTCGACACCGTGTCCGCGCCGCAGGGCGGCTTCGTCGTCGTCACCGCCGAGGGCTCGGACACCCCGCTGGGGTCGGTGCAGGTGGAGGTGGGGACGACGGACGACGTGGAGGTGCCGCTGGACACGCCGCTGACCGCGGCCGCCGACCTCACCGCGACCCTGTACGCCGACACCGACGGCGACGGCGCGTTCGACCCGACCGCCGACCGGGCCGTGCCCGAGCCGATCTCCGGTGACGACAGCTCCGACGACACCTCCGACGACACCGACGTGGTCGACGACGGGGCCGCGTACTCGCTCGGCTGACTCGGGGTGCCGGAGGTGCCCGGCGTCACTAGCGTGGCTCCGGACGCCGACGTCCGAACGAGGGGGACCCCCATGGCAGGCTCGCTGCAACAGGCACCTCCCCAGCAGCACCGGTTGCCGGTGCGCACGCTGGTCTCGGCCAGCATCGGCAATGCCGTCGAGTGGTTCGACTGGACGGTCTACGCGACCTTCCTCGTGTACTTCTCCACCCAGTTCTTCCCCAAGGAGAACGAGGCGCTGGCGCTGATCGGCACCACGTCGGCCTACGCCCTGGCGTTCTTCTTCCGGCCGCTCGGCGGCTGGTTGCTCGGCCGCTTCGCCGACCTGCGCGGACGCAAGGCCGGGATGCTGCTGACCATCCTGCTGATGGCCGGCGGCTCGCTGGTGATCGCCGTCCTGCCGACCTACGAGCAGGTGGGCTGGCTGGCGCCCGTGCTCCTGCTGCTGGCCCGGATCGCCCAGGGGATGTCGCTGGGAGGTGAGGTGTCCAACGCCTCGGCCTACCTGGCCGAGATCGCGCCCCCGGCCCGCCGCGGCCGGTACTCGGCATTCTTCTACATCTCCACCGGCACCGCGCTGCTGGTGGCCTCGCTGCTGGGCGTGCTGCTCACCAACGTGCTCGACGACGACCAGCTCAACTCCTACGGCTGGCGGATCGCCTTCGCCGCCGGCGGGCTGCTCGGCATCGTCGGGCTGTGGCTGCGCCGGTCGCTCGAGGAGACCGACCAGTTCGAGGAGAACGCGGCCAAGGCGCGGGCGACCAGGAACCCGCTGCTGCTCACCGTCAGGGAGCACCCGCGGGCGGTGCTCCAGCTGTGCGCCTTCACCATGCTCTCGACGCTGTCCTACTACACGTTCTTCAGTGCGCTGACGCCCTTCGCGATCAACTTCCGGGACGCCGACGCCAACGACGTCTTCCTGGCCCTGTCGATCGGCACGGCCCTGTTCGTGGCCTGCTGCTACCCGTTCGGTGCGCTGTCGGACCGGTTCGGCCGCAAGCCGCAGATGCTCGTGTGGTCGGCGGCCATGGCGGTCCTGATCGTCCCGCTGTCGTTCCTGGTCCAGGACCGGCTCGCCTCGCTCGTGGTCGTGTTCTGCGTCGGCCTGGTGCTCTACGCCCTGCTGGCCTCCATCGCCCCGGCGATCATGAGCGAGCTGTTCCCCACGGAGCTGCGGGCGACCGGCATCGGTGCCTGGTACAACCTCACGGTCGCCGTCTTCGGCGGGACGGCGCCGTTGGTCATCACCGCGCTGTCGGAGGCCGACCACCCGCTCTGGTTCTTCTGGTACGTGGCTGCGGCCGCGGTCGTGGCCTTCTGCGCGATCCTGACCCTGCCCGAGACCCGGGGCAGCGAGCTGCGCTGAGGTCCTCCTGAGGTCTCCCGGGGCACCTCAGACCGGGCCGGGAGGCGCAGGACTGCCTGGTCGACCGATGTCCGGGGTGCTCCCTCAGGACGACCGTCCTCCTCGTTCGAGCCGCACGAGACGAGGAGAGCGTCATGACCGCGAGCTACCCCAACCCCGCCCTGGAGGCCGAGCTGGCCTACCGTCGGGAGCGCATCGCGCAGACCTTCGCCACCGGCAGCCGCCGGGGTTCCTGGACGTCGAGGCGGCGGCGGACGCGCTGAGCGTGCGCCCGGACCTGTCGCTGCCTTCTGCCACGATCGGTGGCATGCCGCGCTGGGACGAGGGTCCGCTGGTGGGCCGGGCCGACGAGCTGGCCCGGCTGATGGCGCACGTCGACCGCGCGGTGGGCGGGCGCCCCTCGGCCGTGCTGGTCGCCGGCGACGCCGGGGTCGGCAAGACCCGGCTGCTCGACGAGCTGTCCCGCCGGTCGGCCGAGCGGGGTGTGCGGGTGCTCACCGGGCACTGCGTGGACCTCGGTGACGTCGGCCTGCCGTACCTGCCCTTCGTCGACCTGCTGCGCCCGGTGGCGGCCGACCCCGAGCTGAGCCCGGTGCTGGCCGACCACCCGGTGCTGGCCGGGCTGCTGACCGGCCGGCCGGGTGCGCCGGTGACCGGTGCACCGGAGGACGACTCCGACCGGGGGAGCCCGCTGGGCCGGGGCGCGTTGCGCGCGCCCGCCGACGACGGCCGGCTGCAGCTGTTCGAGGCGGTCGCGGCGTTGCTGACCGAGGTCGCCGCGGGCCGGCCGCTGCTGGTCGTGCTGGAGGACCTGCACTGGGCGGACCGCTCCAGCCGGGACCTGCTGCGCTACCTGCTCGCCCGGCTGCTCGCCCGGCTGGTCGACGAGCCGATCACCGTGGTCGTCTCCTACCGCGCCGACGACCTGCATCGCCGGCACCCGCTGCGACCGCTGCTCGCCGAGCTGGTCCGGCTCCCCGGCGTCGAACGGCTGACCCTGGAGCCGTTGCCCGACGCCGACGTCGGTGCGCTCGTCCGTGGGCTGGCGGCCACCTCCGGTGGGGTGGCCGAGGGCACGGTGGAAGACGTCGTGGCACGGGCCGAGGGCAACGCCTTCTACGCCGAGGAGCTGCTGGCGGCCGGGCTGGCCGGCGAGGCGTTGCCGATGGGGCTGACCGACGTCCTGCTGGCCCGGGTCGAGCAGTTGAGCCCGGCGGCCCAGCAGGTGCTCCGCGTCGCCGCGGTGGCCGGTCGGCAGGTGCGCCACGAGCTGGTGTCGGCGGTCTCCTCGCAGTCCCCCGAGGAGACCGAGCGGGCGCTGGGCGAGGCGGTGCACTCCCACCTGCTGGTCGTCTCCGACGACGGCCGCTACCGCTTCCGGCACGCGCTGCTGCGCGAGGCCGTGCTCGCCGACCTGCTGCCCGGGGAGCGGGTCCGCCTGCACGCCGAGGTCGCCGCGCACCTCACCGCGCACCCCGCGGCCGGCACCGCTGCCGAGCGCGCGCACCACGCGCGGGAGAGCAACGACCTGCCCGGTGCGCTGAGCGCGTCGCTGGAGGCGGCTGACGCCGCCCGGCAGGTCGGTGCGCCGGCCGAGCAGCTGCAGCACCTGGAGGCGGCGCTGGCGCTCTGGGCCGCCGTGCCGGACGCCGCGGAGCGCGCCGGCTGGCAGCAGTGGGACGTCCTGCTGGACACCGCCGCCGCAGCCCGGGCAGTGGGCGAGCTGCACCGGGCGGTGGCGCTGCTCCGCTCGGCGCAGCAGCTGCTCGGCCCGGACGGCGACCCGGAGGCGCGGGCGCGGGTGCACTACACGCTGGCCCGGGGGCTGACCCGGATCGAGGAGACCGCCGAGGCGCTGCGCGAGGGCGAGCAGGCCCTGCAGCTGGTCCCGGCCGAGCCGCCGTCGGTGGTCCGCACCTGGGCGGTGGCCACGCACGCCCGCACGCTGTACGCGCTGGGCCGGACCGCGGAGGGCGACGCCGCGGCCGACGAGGCGCTCGCGGCCGCCGACGCGCTGGGGCTGGACGGGGCCTGGGCCGACACCGCGGTCTCGCTGGCCCGGCTGGAGGGCGCCGGTGACCTGCCGACCGTGCGCGCCCGGCTGCACGAGGCGCGGCTGCGGGCCGAGCGGTCCGGGGACGCCGACGTCGAGACCCGGGCGTGGTTCAGCCTGGCGATCGTCGCCTACGAGGCCGGTGAGGTGGGCGAGACGCTGGAGCATGCGGCCGCGGGTCTCGCCCGCGCCCGGGAGCTCGGCGTGGAGTGGTCGTTCTACGGCGCCGAACTCCGCCACCTGGAGGTGGTCGCCCGGTACGTCGGCGGTGACTGGGACGGCAGCCTGGCAGCGGCCGACGAGCTCGCCCGGGTGCCCGACATGGCGGCGTACGTGCGCGCCGACGGGCTGCTGGTGCTGGTCGGCCGGGGTGACGCGGCCGCCCGTGAGCGGCTGGCCTGGGCGCAGGGCCTCAGCACCCGGTGGGACTCGCACGTGCTGCTCATGCTGGCGACCGTCTCGGCCGAGATCGAGCTGGCGGCGGCGGCCGGGGACGCCCGGACGGCGGCCGACCGGGCGCGCTGGGCGGACTCCCGGCTGCAGGCGCTGTGGGGCGCAGACCGGCCGGCGACGGTGCGGCTGGTGGCGACGGCGGTGGGCGCTGTCGCCGACGCGGCTGCCGCGGCGCGGGCGAGCGGCGACCAGGAGGCGCTGGCCGGCTGGATCGCCGAGGGGGAGGCCCTCGCGGAGCTGGCGCGGACGGCGGCACGCGCGCACGACGCGGCGATCGGTGAGCTCGGGATCGAGGCGCGGGCCTGGTGCGCGCGGCTGGAGGCCGAGCTGGGCAGGCTGCGGGGCAGTGCGTCGGCGGAGGTCTGGCGGCAGGTGGTCGGGCTGTTCGGCTACGGGCACGTGTTCGAGCAGGCCCGGTCCCGGTTCCGGCTGGCCGAGGCGCTGCTGGCGGCCGACGACCGGTCCGGGGCCACCGCCGAGCTGACCGCCGCGCACGAGGTCGCACGGCGGCTGGGGGCGGCACCGCTGCGCACGGCCGTCGAGGCGCTGGCCCGCCGGGGGCGGTTGGAGCTGCCCGGTCTGCGGCGGGCCGCAGAGGTCTCCGCGGTGCTGACCCCGCGGGAGGTCGAGGTGCTGGCGCTGATGGCGCAGGGGCGCACCAACCGGCAGATCGGCGCGGAGCTGTTCATCAGCGAGAAGACGGCCAGCGTGCACGTGAGCAACATCCTGGCGAAGTTCGGCGCCTCCGGCCGCACCGAGGCGGTCGCCCTCGCCGCCGCCCGCGGCCTGCTTGCCTGACAGGTGCGCGGGCGGCCTTCCCTCTGCATCGCACGCTCGTCGCCCGCGGTGCACGCGCTCCAGCACGTGCACCGCGGACGAGTCGCGGGCACTGCGCACCCGGCTGGGGGCCGTCAGCCGGCGGTCGGGGCTGTGCGGTCGCTGCTGAGACGGCCGCGCAGCTTCTCGACCCACTCGTCGAGCAGGTTGGTGCGGTCCGCCGGGCCGGCGGGCGCCGGCGGCATGAGCACCCAGAGCACCAGGTAGATCGGGATGCCCAGCCCGCCGGTGAGGGTGAGGACAGCGAAGCCGACCCGCCACAGGAGCGCGTCGACGCCGGTGTGCTCGGCCAGGCCGCCGCTGACGCCGCCGAGCATCATGTCCGTGCGGCTGCGGCGCAGCGGCGGGCGGGCGGTGGAGCCGGGCGGGGGCAGCTGCGGGGGGTCGGTCGGAGCTGCGGGGAAGGGGGTCGATGTCATGCTCCGAGCCTGCGCGCCGGGAGCCTCCCGGCACATCGGTGAAGCCCCGGACCCGTCCCGGATCCTGCGACTCAGGGGATGCCCCGACGTGCGGCCGGTGACCGTGAGGAGTGGGGCCCGAAGGGTCCCGCGATCGAGCGGTGCAGCGGCTCCGGGCCGCCGGGAACGGCGCCGGGCTCGCCTGGGGACCGAGCGGTGCAGCGGCTCAACGCCGCCGGGAACGGCACCTGGCCGCGGTGCGGCCCGTCAGGGTCGCAGTGTCACAACATCGTGCGGAGGCGCTCCCGGCGGGCGCGCAGGACGTCGACCGACGCCGAGGCCGACGGGGGCCCGGGCACCGACTGGCGCAGCTGGGTGTGCACCACGGCCTGCGGCTGCGAGGTCTTGGCCGCGATCCGGTTCACCAGCCGGTTGATCTCCCGGCGCAGCTCGGCGACGTCCCGCCAGCCGCGGCCGGGCGCGTCCTCGTCCGGGTGGTCCTCGACGACCATGAACCCGTCCTCGTCGTCCCCCCGCCGGTGCGAGGCGGCGATCCGGAGCCGCAGCTCGTCGTCCCGCTTGGACAGCAGCTCGGCGGTCTGCGCGGCGGTCAGCAGCCCGGGGATGCCCAGGAAGTCCTCGTCCTCGGCCTCCAGCGGCGCGCCGGCCGACGAGCCCTCACCGGTGTGCGCCGTCCCGCTGTGCAGCACGTGGGCGAACCGGGCGTCGGCCTCCAGCGCCTCCCACTGCTTCATCTCGCCCTCGCGGGGCTCCCGCGGCGGGAGGTCCAGCGCCTCCAGCTCCTCGTCCGGCTGGGACTTCGGCGGCGGGATGACGTGGTTGCGCTGTTCCTCCATCGCCGCGGCCAGCGACAGCAGCGGCCGGACGGCGGGGAGGAACACGGTCGCCGACTCGTGCGGCCCGCGGGCACGCACCACGCGGCCGACGGCCTGGGCGAAGAACAGCGGGGTCCGGTAGGAGGTCATCCAGGCCAGGACGGCGGCGCGCGGCACGTCGACGCCCTCGGAGACCATCCGCACGCAGACCGCGATCCGGGCGCCGCCGAGGTTGAACTTCTCGATCTTCTTCGACGCCTTCGGGTCGTCGGAGAGGATCAGCTCCGGCGCCTTCCCGGTGACCCGGCGGACGATCTTGGCGTACTCGCGGGCGTCGTCCTGGTCGCTGGCCAGCACCAGCCCTGCGGCGTCCGGCATGCCGGTCTCGCGCAGGTGGGTGATCCGGTCGTCCATCGCGGCGATGACGTGCGGCACCCACTGGCCCTTGGGGTCCAGCGCGGTGCGCCAGGCCTGCATCTCCACCGAGCGGGTGCCCGCCTCCGACAGCGACGCGGCGACCACCTCGCCGGCGGAGTTCCGCCACCGCGAGGTGCCGGTGTAGGCGGCGAAGACGACCGGCCGGACGACGTTGTCCGCCAGCGCCTCCTTGTAGCCGTAGGTGAAGTCGGCGACGCTCATCAGGCCGCCCTGGCCCTCGAACCCGTCCTCCACGTACCGGACGAAGGGGATGCGCTCGTCGGCCTTGGTGCGGAACGGCGTCCCGGTCAGCGAGAGCCGGCGTGCGGCCCGGCCGAACGCCTCCTCGGTCGCCTCGCCCCAGGACAGCCCGTCCCCGGCGTGGTGCACCTCGTCGAGGATGACCAGCGTCTTGACCGCGGTCGCCCGGGCGGCGTGCAGCATCGGCTTGCCGGCGACCTGCGCGTAGGTGGTGACGTAGCCCTGGGTGCCGGGCCGGACCGGCCCGACCGCGTTGGTCAGCCCGGGGTCGAGCACGATGCCCATCCGGTCCGCCGCGTCGGCCCACTGCAGCCGCAGGTGGTCGGTCGGGCAGACCACGACCACGCGCGCCACCTCGCGCCGGGTGAGCAGCCGCGCGGCCAGCGTCAGGGCGAAGGTCGTCTTGCCGGCGCCGGGGGTCGCGGTGACCAGGAAGTCCTTCGGCGAGGTCTCCTCGTAGCTGGCCAGTGCGGCCTGCTGCCACGCTCGGAGCGGTCGGCTGGTCGTCTGCGGGACCAGTGTCTCCGCTCGTGCTGCAGTCCCCATGTCGGGGTCCATCTTGGTCGGCGCGGAGGCAACACGCCCAACCGGGTGCCTCCCGCGCGCCTCCTCCGGGACGACGTATGGGAGCCCGGCGCACCCCCGCTGAGCTGCGGTGATGCCGGAGCCGCCGGCCGGGTGTGGCACACGTCATGCCCGTGCCGGACCGACCGGTCACGCCCCGTCGGCCCCGCCGTCCCCACTCGTCCCGGACGTCCGGCTACAGCACCTTGGACAGGAAGGCGCGGGTGCGCTCGTGCTGGGGATCGGTGAGCACCTGCCGCGGGGAGCCGGACTCCACGACCACGCCGTCGTCCATGAAGACGAGCGTGTCGCCCACCTCGCGGGCGAAGCCCATCTCGTGGGTGACCACGACCATCGTCATGCCGTCGGCGGCCAGGCCGCGCATCACGTCGAGCACCTCACCGACGAGCTCGGGGTCCAGTGCGGAGGTGGGCTCGTCGAACAGCATCAGCTTCGGCTCCATCGCCAGGGCGCGGGCGATCGCCACCCGCTGCTGCTGGCCGCCGGAGAGCTGGTTCGGGTAGTTGTGCACCCGGTCGCCGAGCCCGACCCGTTCGAGCAGCTCGGTGCCGCGCGCCCGGGCCTCCTGCTTGCCCACGCCCTTCACCCGCAGCGGCGCCTCGATGACGTTCTCCAGCGCGGTCATGTGCGGGAACAGGTGGAAGCGCTGGAACACCATGCCGATCTCACGCCGCTGCGCCGCGACCTCGCGGTCCTTCAGCTCGTGCAGCTTCCCGCCGTGCTCCCGGTAGCCGACCAGGCGTCCGTCGACCCACAGCCGGCCGGCGTCGATCTTCTCCAGGTGGTTGATGCACCGCAGGAACGTCGACTTGCCCGACCCCGACGGGCCGATCACGCACATGACCTCGCGGGGGGCGACCGCCAGGTCGATGCCCTTGAGCACCTCGACGTGGCCGAAGCGCTTGTGCACTCTCTCCGCCCGGACCATCAACTGCCGGTCCGGGACCTCTGCGGCGGTGCTCAATGGGTGCTCCCGACCTCTCGTGCCTCGCGGGCCGCCCGCTGTGCCCGGGTCTCCCGGGCGCCGAAGCCGCGGCTGAACCTCTTCTCCAGGAAGTGCTGACCGATCATCAGCAGGCTGGCGAGCGCGGCGTACCAGAGGATCGAGGCCACGGCCATCGGGATGATCTGGAAGGTGCGGCTGCCGATCGCCCGCAGCTGGAAGTTCAGCTCGATGGTCACCGGCACGGCGATGAGCAGGGAGGTGTCCTTGAGCATGGCGATGGTCTCGTTCCCGGTCGGCGGGATGATCACCCGCATCGCCTGGGGCAGCACGATCCGGCGCATCGCGGTGGACCGGCTCATCCCCAGGGCGCTGGCCGCCTCGGTCTGACCGGGGTCGACCGACTGGATCCCGGCGCGGACGATCTCGGCCATGTAGGCGCCCTCGGACAGCGCCAGCCCGATCAGCCCGGCGGTGAAGCCGGTGAAGATCTGGTTGCCGTTCAGGCCGAGGAACCGCAGGTCGCCGGTGAAGCCGAACAGGTCCATCACCTGCCGGTCGAAGGGGAAGCCGAGGTCGTAGGTGGCGTACAGCGCGCCGAGGTTCGCCACGAAGAACAGCAGGACGATGCGCGGGATGGCCCGGAAGAACCACACGTAGACCCAGGCCGCGCCGGAGACCACCGGGTTCGGCGACAGCCGCATCACCGCCAGCACGACGCCGAGCAGGACACCGATGACCATCGCCAGCACGGTCATGACCAGCGTCGTCCGCGCCCCGCGGAGCACCGGTGCGCTGAACATGTTGTCGAACATGAAGCTCCACTGGAAGACCGGGTTGGTCACCAGCATGTGGACGAACATGGCCACCAGCACCGCGATGACCGCGGCGGCGACCCAACGGCCGGGGTGCCGGACCGGCACCGCCCGGATCTCCTCGGGCGGCGCCGATCGCGTCGTCGTGTCGGCGGCCATCGTCAGCCGACGCTGGGGTTCACCGTGGGGTCGGTGATGGCGCCGTCCTCCACGCCCCACTTCTCCAGCACCTGCTGGTAGCTGCCGTCGGCGATGAGCGCGGAGACCGCGTCGGCGAGCACCTGGGCGAAGTCGGTGGCGTCCTTCGGCACGACGTAGCCGTACGGAGCGGAGTCGTAGACGTCGCCGAGCACCTCGAGCTGGCCGTTGGTCTGCTGCACGGCGTACGCGACGACCGGGGAGTCGGCGAGCTCGGCGTCGTCCTTGCCGGAGACGACGGCGGCGGTCACCTCGTCCTGACCCTCGTACTGGTCGATGGTGATCTCCGGCTTGCCGGCGTCGGTGCAGGCCTGGGACCGCGCGGTGATGTCGTCGGCCTGGGTGGTCGCCTTCTGCACCGCGATCTTCAGCCCGCAGGCGTCGTCGGGGTCGACGTCCTGGGGGTTGCCCTTCTTGACCGCCCACTGGGTGCCGGCGCTGTAGTAGCTGACCATGTTCGCCTCGGCCAGCCGCTCGGGGCTGATGGTGAACGAGGAGACGCCCACCTCGTACTTCCCCGAGCCGACGCCGGCGATGATCGAGTCGAACGGCGCCGTCTGGAAGTCCGCCTTCAGCCCGAGCTCCTGCGCGACCAGGGTGAACAGGTCGACGTCGAAGCCGACGATCGTCTCGCCGTCCTCGCCGATGAACTCGCTCGGCGCGTAGGTGGTGTCGCTGCCGACGGTGATCGTGCCGTCGGAGGCGATCGCGTCGGGCACGCGGTCGGCCAGCGCCTGGTCGGCTGTGACGCTCGGCAACGGGGAGGACGAGCTGGCGCCCCCACCCCCGCTGCCGCTGCTGGAGTCGGACGAGCTGTCGCCGCAGGCGGTGAGCGCCAGGGCGGTGCTGCTCAGGGCGACGGCGGCGACGGCCACGCGGCGGACGGGGTTCGTGAAGTGCGGCACGGGGACTCCTTCTGCGATGTCTGCGCAGATCTTGCCCCGCCCCCGCGCCGCGTGGGGGAGGTGGCCCCGCCCAGAGACAGGCGGGGTCCTCCGTCAGTCGGCGGGCTCGTCGACCCAGTCGGGGCCGTTGACCTCGCCCGGGCCGGCCAGGTCGGCGGCGTCGACGATCGTGTACGCGTAGCCCTGCTCGGCGAGGAACCGCTGCCGGTGCGCGGCGTACTCGCTGTCCAGGGTGTCGCGGGAGACGACCGTGTAGAAGTGCGCCTGCCGGCCGTCGGCCTTGGGGCGCAGCACCCGGCCGAGGCGCTGGGCCTCCTCCTGCCGCGAGCCGAACGTCCCCGACACCTGCACCGCGACCGCGGCCTCGGGCAGGTCGATGGAGAAGTTGGCGACCTTGGAGACGACGAGGGTCTTGATCTCCCCGGTGCGGAAGGCCTGGAACAGCCGCTCGCGCTCCTTGTTGGTCGTCGACCCCTGGATCACCGGGGCGTCCAGCGCCACGCCGAGCTCGTCGAGCTGGTCGAGGTAGGCGCCGATGACCAGCTTCTGCTCGTCGGGGTGCCGGTCCAGGACCCGGCGGATCACCGGCAGTTTCGACTGCGCGGTGGCCGCGATGCGGTAGCGCTCCTCGGGCTCGGCGACCGCGTAGGTCATCCGCTCCTCGTCGTCCAGGCTGACCCGCACCTCGATGCACTCGGCCGGGGCGATGTAGCCCTGCGCCTCGATGTCCCGCCAGGGGGCGTCGTAGCGCTTGGGCCCGATGAGGGAGAAGACGTCGTCCTCGCGGCCGTCCTCACGCACCAGCGTCGCGGTCAGGCCGAGCCGGCGGCGGGACTGCAGGTCGGCGGTGAGCCGGAAGATCGGCGCCGGGAGCAGGTGCACCTCGTCGTAGACGATCAGGCCCCAGTCCTGGGCGTCGAAGAGGTCCAGGTGCCGGTACTCGCCCTTCCGGCGGGTGGTGATCACCTGGTAGGTCGCGATGGTGACCGGCCGGATCTCCTTGCGCTCGCCGGAGTACTCGCCGATCTCGTCCTCGGTCAGCGAGGTGCGGGCGATCAGCTCGCGCTTCCACTGCCGGCCGGAGACGGTGTTGGTCACCAGGATCAGCGTGGTCGCCTTGGCCTCGGCCATCGCCGCCGCGCCGACCAGCGTCTTGCCGGCACCGCAGGGCAGGACGACGACGCCCGAGCCACCGGCCCAGAAGCCGTCGACGGCCTCCTGCTGGTAGTCGCGCAGGTGCCAGTCGTCCTGGGCGAGCTCGATCGGGTGGGCCTGCCCGTCGACGTAGCCGGCGAGGTCCTCGGCCGGCCAGCCGATCTTCAGCAGCGCCTGCTTGAGCCGGCCGCGCTCGGAGGGGTGCACGGCGACCGAGTCGGCGTCGATCCGGGCGCCGAGCATCGGGGCCACCCGCTTGCTGCGGACGACCTCCTCCAGCACGGCCCGGTCGGTGCTGGTCAGCGTGAGCCCGTGCACCGGGTTGTTGGCCAGCGTCAGCCGGCCGTAGCGGTCCATCGTGTCGGCGATGTCGACCAGCAGGGCGTGCGGCACCGGGTAGCGCGAGTAGCGCACCAGGGCGTCGACGACCTGCTCGGCGTCGTGACCGGCGGCCCGCGCGTTCCACAGCGCCAGCGGCGTCACCCGGTAGGTGTGCACGTGCTCGGGCGAGCGCTCCAGCTCGGCGAACGGCGCGATCGCCGCCCGGCACTCCTTGGACTGCGGGTGGTCGACCTCGAGCAGCAGCGTCTTGTCGGACTGGACGATCAGGGGGCCGTCACTCACGCGGGCGCATCCTCTGTTCGGGGGCTCCGGCGCAGGCTGCGCGCCGGACTGTCCAGGCTAACGCCGTGGACGGACCCCGCCTTCCGGCCGACGGTGTGCGACCGGTCGCCCTGAGGGGCCATGTTGGCCAACATGGCCCCTCAGGGGGTCAGACCCAGGTGGTGCGGCGCAGCGGCGGCTGCTCGCCCCCGGCCTTCTGCAGCAGCACCTGGTTCACGCCCATGTCGCCGGCCTCGAAGGTCAGCGCGCTGGCGGCCATGTACAGCCGCCAGACCCGGGCCCGGCCCTCGCTGGTCGCGGCCACCGCGGCGTCCCAGTGCTGCTCCAGGTTGTCGACCCAGGCCCGCAGGGTCAGCGCGTAGTGCTGGCGCAGCGCCTCGACGTCCAGCACCTCCAGCTCGCGGGACTCCAGCAGGGTCACCGTCTCGCCCAGGTTCAGCAGCTCGCCGTCCGGGAAGACGTAACGGGCGATGAAGGAGTCCGGTCGCCAGGTCGAGAGGCCGGCGTTCCACGAGATCGCGTGGTTGAGCAGCCGGCCACCCGGCCGCAGCAGCCGGTCCAGCTGGGCGACGTAGGCCGGCATCTGGGCGCGGCCGACGTGCTCGGCCATCCCGATCGAGCTGATCGCGTCGAAGGGGCCGTCGTCGACGGCGCGGTAGTCCTGCACCCGGATGTCGATCTTGTCCGTCAGGCCGGCCTCGGCCACCCGCTTGCGGGCCAGCCGGGCCTGCTCCTCAGACAGCGTGATGCCCACGACCGTGGCGCCGTAGCGCTGCGCGGCGTGGATGGCCATCGAGCCCCAGCCGCAGCCGACGTCCAGCAGCCGGGAGCCCGGTACGAGTCCCAGCTTGCGGCAGACCAGGTCGAGCTTGGCCTCCTGCGCGGCCTCCAGGCCGACGTGGCGGTCGGCCCAGACGGCGCAGGAGTAGACCATCGAGGGGCCGAGCACGAGCTCGTAGAAGTCGTTGCCGACGTCGTAGTGGTGGGCGATCGCGGCGGCGTCCCGGGTGCGGGAGTGCCGACCTCCGTTGTCGGCCGGGGGAGCCTCCTCGGCCGGCGGTGCGGGCTGCGGGCCGATGGCGCCCAATCGGAGGGCGATGCCGAGCAGGGTCAGTCGATCGCGCCAGGACCAGTGCGACGGCGGCTTCTCCTGCGCCAGTCGGCTGTCGCTGCGAAGAGCGGTGAAGGTCGCGTAGACGTCGTCCTCCATGTCGATCTCGCCGGCGACGTACGCGCGGCCGATGCCCAGCTGGCCCGGGGACCAGAGCATCCGGCGCAGCGCCCGCCGCGAGTTCACGGTGACCATCGGCGCGCCCTCGGGGCCGGTGACCGAGCCGTCCCACCCGCGCAGCCGCACCGGCAGCTCCGTCGTGCCCAGTACCGCACCCAGAGCTGCCGCCAACCCGTCGGCGACCGTCCGCCTGCCTGCCATGTCCTCGTACCTCCGCCTCGAGCGCGCGTGCTGCCCGAGTCTGGACAGTGGTTGCGCGCACCAACAGTTCCGCGCAACACCGAGCGGCCGGGTGATCATCCCGCGGCCGGCGGCGGAGCGGAACAGGGCTCAGGACGTCGAGGCGGCGTCCTCGGCCTCGACCAGCGCCACCGAGGTGATCCGGTGGACGGCGAAGGTGCGGCTCTCCCCGCGTCCCTCGTCGAAGCCCTGCAGGAAGCCCCCGGCCAGCGACACCGGCTGGACGACGCGCTGGCTGCCGCTGCCCTGGGCGTCGACGTAGCCCAGCCACACCGGCAGGTTCTCCCGGACCGCGCGGCTGAGCAGCTCCAGCGTGCTGGCGGTGGTCACGCCCGGGACCTGCCGCACCGGTTCGGCCCGCCGGGCGGCCAGGGCGGCGTCCCCGGCGCGGATCTCCCGGACCGTGGCGGCAACGTCCCCCGGGGCCAGCGGGCGCGGTCCGACCGGCCCGGCCGCCGCACCGGGACGACGCCCGGCGGCGCGCGGCGGCGCCTGCGGTCGGGTCAGCACGGCACCGCCGGCGGACTCCCCGGCCGGGGCGTACCCGGCGGCCCGCAGCACCGACAGCACCTCCTCCGGCGGCAGCCCGCTGACCAGGACGCCGGGGGCCAGCCGGCGCAGCTCGGCGTTCGCGGTGCGTCGGTCGCTGAGCACCTGGGAGACCAGCCCGTGGTCGTCGGAGCGGACGTAGCACTCGATCGCGCCCACCCGGAGCCGGCCGTGCTGGCGGGCGACGTCGTCGATCAGGTACTCCAGCGCCTGGGGCACCGGCGTGCGCGAGGAGCGGGCGAAGAAGTCGTGCAGGTCGGTGGCCGACCAGCCGGCGTCCAGGGCGCGCCGGATGCTGCCGTCGGAGACCCGGTAGACCGTGGCGCCGCCCGAGGACTCGACGTCGGCGACGACGCCGAGGGTCCCCGCCAGGTCGGCGACCAGCGGCCCGGGGGCGATCAGCGACAGGTCCGGCTGGGCGAGCACGTGGTCGACCGGCTCGGGGAGCAGTCCGCGCATGCCGTCGGCGGCGTCGTCCTCCCCGCCGGTGAGCAGGCCCCGCCCGCCGCGGCCGAGCACCCCGCCGACGGCGATGCCCAGCCGCTCGGCCTCGGCCAGCAGGTCGGGGACCGGCGCCAGCCGGTCGGCCCGCCGCGGGGTGCGCCACCGCAGCAGCGACACCAGCTCGGGGGCGGCGAGGCCGGAACCGGCGGGGAACTCGGTGAGCACCGACAGCGCCGAGCGCCGCAGCACCGGGGCCGTCTGCCGGACCACGTCGGGGGACAGCACGTTGACCGCCTTGCCGGCGACGTCGCGCTGCCCGACCAGCGAGATCAGCCGCACGCTGGTCAGCCAGCCCCAGGCCAGCGTGGCCCAGCGGTCGGCCAGGTCCTGCTCGCGCCAGGCGTCGTAGCTGCGGGTGGGCAGCCACTCGTCGCGGTGCGCCCCGCCGACGTCCAGCAGCCCGGCGGCATGCGCGACCTCCACCAGGAAGGCGACGTCGGTCTCGCCGATGCGCAGCTCCTTGGCCAGCCGCTTCTGGTCCCGCACGCCGAGTCCGCCGCTGCGCAGCAGGCCGGCCGGCTCCTCCTCCAGGGCGGTGAGCACGTCGACGACCCGGCCGAGGACCTCCAGCGCCGCGCCCGCGGCCTGCCGGTCGACGAGCGCCGGGTCCCGCCGGCTCACCTCGGGTTCCGGGCGGAGCCGGGGCGGGCCCAGCGGCCGGTCGCCGCGCAGGGTCAGGCCGATCTCGCGCGGCAGCTCGACGTTGATCGCGTCGATGCGGGCCAGCAGCCCGGCCTGCAGGAGCCGCCGGGCGGGGCTGAGCGAGCCGGCGGTGCCGTCGGGCAGGTGGCCGACCGGGCGGTCACCGGCCAGCCGCTCGAGCACGGTGCGCTCGTCGGGGGCGAGGTCGGCCAGCACGCCGGGCAGGTCGCGGGGCAGCTGCACCCGCAGGTCGACGGCCCGCCGGCCCAGGCCCGCCGGGTACCGGACGGCGCGGCGCACCGGCTCGGGGGCGTGCAGCTCCTCGTCGCCCCAGAGCAGGGCGCGGGTGCTCAGCGTCTCCACGGCGGCGTCGACGACCTCGGTGGGCACGTCGGGCAGCAGGCCGGGGAGCTCGGTGCGGGGCACGCCGTCGGTGGGGGAGAGGAGCACCGCGTCGAGCACCTGGAGGGTCGCCGCGTCCAGCTCGTCGAGCGCCCGGTCGACCGAGACCGGGACGGCGAGCCGGGTCGCGAGGCCGACGACGTCGGAGGGGGCGGGGCGCGCGACGTCGGGCCGGGCCGCCAGCAGGGCGCCCAGTTGCTCGTCGGTGCGGGTGCGCAGCCAGGCGGCGAGCGTGGCGGGCTGGTCCGGAGACATCCGGTCCACGTTACGTCGGCGGGTGCAGGTCCTGCTCCGTCGGCTGCTGAGGCACCGGGACGGTCGTGCTCCGCGGCGGAACGGGCGGGCGAGCCCGCTCGGCGGTTCTGGGAGCATCGCCGGGTGCCCGCGCTCGACGACCCGCAGACCCGGACCGCCGTGGACGTGCTGCGCGCCGGGGCGTTGCGCTGGCTCGGCGGGGGGCTGGTGGCCGCCGTCCTCGGGGTGCTGCTCGCCGCGGCCGTCGTCCGGATCGTCGAGAACGGCGGTGCGCGGCCGCCGTTCGCCGGGCTGATGGTCGTGGCGCTGGTCGTCGGCGGCGTCGCGGTCGCCTGCATCGGGCTGGGGGCGCTGGTCCGGGCGCGCCGGTGGACCTCGGCGCTGGCCCGGACGGACTGGCAGGTCGGTGTGCTGCGGATCGCCGGACCGGCGGTGCTGCAGGTCGAGCCGCTCGGCTTCGACGAGTACGTCGACGAGCCGTTGCGGCTGCGGCTGATGTCCACCGCGGTGTGGCGGACCCGGGCGGTGCAGCAGCTCAACGGCTGCGACGTCCGCTACGCGGAGGTCTCGGCGAAGGAGTGGCTGCTGACCGCCGACGGGGCGGGCACCGTCTACGGGGCGCGGGTCGTCCGCCGTCGCTGACCCGGCCGGGCGACACGGCGCGGAAGGCGACGTGCATCTCAGCGGTCCGACACGCGAAGATGGGACCGAGGCACCCGGGGAGCTGACCCGGACCGCACCGCTGATGGAGGCTCGATGTCCAAGCGCAAGGAGAAGCACGCCCACCTGGTCGAACCGACCTGGGGGGTGTCCGAGGGCGACGGTCCGCCGATCACCGAGCTGGTCAGCGAGATGGCCGGTGGCCTCTCCCCGTTCGGTGAGGACCACGCCTTCCCGCTCCCGCCGGAGCGGCTGCGCTACGCCCACCCGACCGACCGCCCCAACCGGGCCGGCCTGATGGCGGGCGACGAGCGGTGAGCGCGCCCGCGCTGCCGTCCTACAGCAGCGGCACCTCCACGGTGCCCCTGCTCGGCGACACGATCGGGGTCGACCTCGACCGGACGGCAGCGCGGGTGGGTGACCACGAGGCGCTGGTGGAGTGCGCCTCGGGTCGCCGCTGGACCTATCCCGAGCTGGTCGCCGACGTCGACGCCTGCGCCCTGGGGCTCGACGCCCTCGGCGTGGCCAAGGGCGACCGGGTCGGCATCTGGGCGCCCAACTGCGCCGAGTGGGTGTTCGTGCAGTACGGGACGGCGAAGCTGGGCGCCGTCCTGGTCAACATCAACCCGGCCTACCGCACCCACGAGCTCGGCTACGTGCTGCAGCAGGCGGGCATCTCCGTGCTGGTCCCGGCGCCGGAGTTCAAGACCAGCGACTACCGCGCCATGGTCGCCGAGGTCCGCGAGGACTGCCCGGCGCTGCGCACCGTGGTCTTCCTCGGCGACCCGGAGTGGGAGGAGCTGCTGGCCACCGGCCGCGCCGCCGACCGCGCGCTGCTGACCGAGCGGGCGGCGCAGCTCAGCCCCGACGACCCGATCAACATCCAGTACACGTCGGGGACGACGGGATTCCCCAAGGGGGCCACGCTCACCCACCACAACCTGCTCAACAACGGGTTCTTCGTCGGTGAGGGATGCGGCTACACCGAGGCCGATCGGGTCTGCATCCCGGTGCCCTACTACCACTGCTTCGGCATGGGCATGGGCAACCTCGGCTGCACCTCGCACGGCGCCACGATGGTCATCCCCGCGCCGGGCTTCGACCCCGCACTGACCCTGCAGGCGGTGCAGGACGAGCGGTGCACGTCGCTGTACGGCGTCCCCACCATGTTCATCGCCGAGCTGGGGCTGCCGGACTTCGCCTCCTACGACCTGTCCAGCCTGCGCACCGGGATCATGGCCGGCTCGCCGTGCCCGGTGGAGGTCATGAAGCGGGTGGTCTCCGAGATGCACATGCAGGAGGTCACCATCTGCTACGGCATGACCGAGACCTCCCCGGTGTCCACCCAGACCGGCGCCGACGACGACCTGGACCGCCGCACCTCCACGGTCGGCCGGACGCACCCGCACCTGGAGTCGAAGGTCGTCGACCCCGAGACCGGGCTGACCGTGCCGCGCGGGACGCCGGGGGAGCTGTGCACCCGCGGCTACTCGGTGATGCTCGGCTACTGGGACGAGCCGGAGAAGACCGCCGAGGTGCTCGACAACGCCCGCTGGATGCACACCGGCGACCTCGCGGTGATGGACGAGGCGGGCTACGTGAACATCGTCGGCCGGATCAAGGACATGGTGATCCGCGGCGGGGAGAACGTGTACCCCCGTGAGGTCGAGGAGTTCCTCTACACCCACCCGGACATCGTCGACGCGCAGGTGATCGGCGTCCCGGACGAGCGGTACGGCGAGGAGCTGATGGCCTGGGTGCAGCTGCGCGAGGGGGCCGAGCCGCTGACCGCCGAGGCGCTGCGCGCCTTCTGCGCCGGCAAGCTCGCCCACTTCAAGGTGCCGCGCTACGTGAAGGTGGTCGACGGCTTCCCGATGACCGTCACCGGCAAGGTCCGCAAGGTGGAGATGCGCGAGGTCTCGGTCGCCGAGCTGGGCCTGGAGGCCGCGGCGGCCATCCGCAACGCCTGAGGTGGGCCCCGTCCGGCGGCGACGTCAGCCGGCCGGGGACGCCGGCGGGCTGGTCGTGGAGAGGCTGCCGCCGTCGGTGCGGATGAACCCCACCGGCCAGGCGCCGGAGAGGCCGCTGCACGCGTCGGGGTCGGAGTCCTCCACCACCACCAGGTAGAAGGTCGGCGGGGCGGCGTCGGAGGTGTTGATCTCCCGAAACACCGCCTCGCCCGCGGGCACGTCGACCTCGCCGATCATCTCCTGCAGGTCCTTGTCGAAGACCTGCACGCTCCAGCCGGCCTCGGCCACCGCGTCGGGGACGGTCAGCGAGATGGTGGTGTCCGGGGTGACCTCGACGATCGGCGGCGTGGTGGCGTAGCGCTGCCCGTCGCCGTCCACGCAGTACTGGGTGGGGTCGACCGGGATCTCGTCACCGCCGGCCTGCACGGTGACGGCCGGTGCGGCGGAGCCGCTGCTGCCGCTCGCCCCGCCGTCGTCGGCCGCGGAGCTCCCGCAGCCGGCCAGCAGCCCCAGCCCGGCGAGCAGCGCCCCCCAGGTCGACGTCCGTCCTGCCGAGGTCACGTCCATGCCTCCCGGTCGATGGTGCGGCGGGCCCGGCGGGTGCGCATGCTCCAGAGGGTGAGGCCGACGGTGAGCACGAGCAGTGCCGCCGCGACGGTGAAACCGAGCCAGCCGGTGGTCGGGAGAGCGACCCCCAGCGCGCCGCCGAGCACCCAGGCCAGCTGCAGCCAGGTCTCCGAGCGGGCGAACGCCGAGGCCCGCAGGCTGTCGGGCACCTCGCGCTGGATGATGGCGTCGAGCGCGGCCTTGCCCAGCGCGTTGGCCACCGCGGCGACGCCGGCCACCAGCGCGGCCATCGGCAGGCTGAAGAAGAAGGCGGCCAGTGCCGTGATCGCCGCGGCTGCGCCGGCCGCGGCCAGCACCACCCGGTCGGGGCTCGCGGTCTGCAGCCGGGCGCCGATCCCGGTGCCCACGAAGCTGCCGGCGCCGGCCGCTACGGCGATGCCGCCCAGGGCGAGGGTGGCGTCCCAGCCGCTGGACACGGTGGCCTGCACGAGGAACGCCGAGAAGATGGTCAGGAAACCGCTCAGCCCGCGCAGCGCCGCCGTCGCCCGCAGCGCCGTGACGACGTGCGGCGTGGTCGCCCGGCGGCGGCTGCCCGGCACCGCCATCGGCGCGGTGCGCAGCACGTCCGCGGGCTCCTCGTCCCCCGGGACGTCGACGTGCCGGGGCAGCCGGAGCGCGAGCACGGCGGCACCGGCGAACACCCCGGCGGTCGCACCCAGCTCCCAGCCGAACCCGAGCAGCGCGGCGATGCCGGCTCCGACGGCGCCGAGCGCCCCGCCGGCGGCCAGCCCGAAGACCGACATCCGGGCGTTGGCCGAGGTCAGCGACATCGCGGCCGGCAGCACCCGGGGGACGACGGCGGCCCGCAGGACGTTGAACGCCTTGCTCAGCACCAGCACGCCCAGGGCCGCCGGGTAGAGGCCCAGGTCGTCGTGGTGCACGGCCATGAAGACGGCCAGCAGGGCGCGCCCGAGCAGGCTGCCGGCCAGCGCCCAGCGGCGGCCGCGCTGCAGCCGGTCCAGCGCCGGGCCGATCACCGGGGCCACCAGCGCGAACGGCGCCATGGTGACCAGCAGGTAGAGCGCGACGTTGCCGCGCTGGGCGTCCGAGGCGGCGGCGAAGAACAGCGTGCCGGCCAGCGAGACCGCGATCATCGCGTCGCCGGCCATGTGCAGGGCGTTGACCCAGAACAGCCCGGCCAGGCCGGTCTCCCCGGCACCGTCGGCCCGGCCGTAGGCGCGCACCCGGCGGACGGTCGCCCCGCCGAGCTCGCGGGTGCGGGCCGCGGCCACCCGGGTGACGGTCGGCTTCCGGGGCCGGGCCTCCGACACCCACGGCGTCGCATCCGGCGCCGGTCGCCCGGGCAACGTCGGCGTCGGTGGGGTGTCGTGGACCGGCTCGGCGCCGACGACCGGCAGCGGTCGGGTCTGCTGGCGCGGGATGCCGAGCGGGTGCGTCTCCACCCCGTGCTCCGCTGCCCGGCCCGGGCGCAGCCGCCGACGGGCGCGCGGAGCAGGGGTGTCGGGCACGTGACCATGGTGCCGCAGCGGCCTGAGGAGGCGGTGGGCCGCGCGTCCCGGGGCCCCCGAGGGGCAGAAACGGCCATTTCT
This sequence comes from Geodermatophilaceae bacterium URHA0031, assembly GCA_000620205.1. GTDB lineage: Bacteria > Actinomycetota > Actinomycetes > Mycobacteriales > Geodermatophilaceae > Modestobacter. Next base: position 99,016 of record JHVP01000012.1, read on the forward strand.
GCCCCTCGGGGGGACGGGGAGCGGGGCGCGCCGGGTGCGCGTCGGGCGGCATCCGCGACAATGGGGGGCGTGTCCGACTCTGCGTTCCCCGCCGCCCATGGCTCCGCTCCGGACGAGGTGCTGGCCGCCGCGGTGGAGCCGGCCCGCGCGGCTGCCGCCGAGGTGGCCGGCGACCCGGCCGCCGTCGGTGACCACCAGGGCGTGACCGCCGAGGTGCTCGCCGACGACGCCGACCCGGCGCTCGGCGTCGTGGTCACCCACTTCTTCGCCGCCACCCTGCCCGGCTACCGCGGCTGGCACTGGGCCGTGACGCTGGCCCGGGTGCCCGGCGACGACGAGCCCACCCTCGACGAGGTGGTCCTGCTGCCCGGTGACGCGGCGCTGCTCGCACCGGCGTGGGTGCCCTGGCACGAGCGGCTGCGCCCCGGCGACCTGTCGGTCGGCGACGTCCTCCCCGCGACCGAGGACGACCACCGCCTGGTGCCGAGCTACCTCGCCGACGACGACTCCGCCGACGACCCGGCAGGCCGGGTGGTCGCCGAGGAGATCGGCATCGGCCGCGAGCGGGTGCTCTCGCCGCTGGGCCGGATCGAGGCGGCCGAGCGCTGGCGGGACGGCGACTTCGGACCCCGCTCGGCGATGGCCCGGCACGCGCCCGGCCCCTGCGCCACCTGCGGGTTCTTCCTCCCGCTGGCCGGGTCGCTGCGGCTGTCGCTGGGTGCCTGCGCGAACGGGTACTCCCCGGCCGACGGCCACGTGGTGACCGCCGACTACGGCTGCGGTGCGCACAGCCAGGCGACGCTGGAGCCCTCCGACGGCGAGCCGGCGGAGGTCCAGCTCACCGCTCGCTACGACACCGCGGACTTCGACGTCCTCTGAGCAGGTGACCGCGCAGGCCGCGCTGCGGACCGCCCGGCTGCGGCTGGTGCCGCTCGCCGAGGAGCACCTCGAGGCCGAGGTCGGGCTGGACGCCGATCCCGAGGTCATGCGGTACCTCACCGGCCGGGCGAGCACCCGGGCGGAGGCCGAGGCCCGGCACCGCGAGCGGCTGGCGGTCGCCGCCCGGGTGCCCGGGCTGGGCTTCTGGGCCGGCTTCCTCGCGGACGAGTTCGTCGGCTGGTGGATCCTCGAGCCGCCCGAACGTCCCGACCAGGGGCCGGTCGCGGGGCAGGCGGAGCTGGGCTACCGGCTGCGCCGCCGGCACTGGCGGCGGGGGCTGGCCGGCGAGGGGGCGCGCGAGCTGCTCCGGCACGGGTTCGCCGACCTGGGGCTGCGGCGGGTGTTCGCCGAGACGATGGCCGTCAACACCGCCTCCCGCGCCACGATGGCCGTCCTCGGGATGACGCACGTGCGGACGTTCTCCCTCGACCTCGACGACCCGCTGCCCGGCAGCGAGCTCGGTGAGGTGGAGTACGCGATCACCCGGGACGAGTGGCTCGCCCGCGAGGCGGTCGGTCCTGGCGGCCCTGGCCCTGCCAGCGCATGAGGCCCAGCCCGAGCAGGGCGAGCACCAGCGCGGCCACGCAGGTCCAGGTCCACACCCGGTCCACCCGGTCGCCCAGGACCAGCAGCACCACGAGCGCGACCGCCCACAGCGCCATGCCGATGTGCACCACCCGGGCCGTGTCGACCTGCAGCGGCGGGGGAGACGGACGGGTGGGCACGGGGCGACCATAGGTGGGCGCGGGCCAGGTCCGGACGCCGGTACACGGTGCGCCCCGGGCCGATGTGGCACGCTGTCGCCGCTCTCCGCCACCCACACCGGGCGGCCCGCCGGGAAGCCGACCCGCCGGAGCCGCGTCGGCCGCCGTCCCGAGGGGTCCCCGATGCCCGACAAGTCCCGTCCCGCCCGCACGCCCGCCACGGGCTCCGGCAGCACCGCGGTGGGGGCGCCGGCAGCGACCCCGCAGGGAGCGGCGACGGCGACCACCGCGCCCCGTCGCAGCCCCGGCCCGAAGGTCCGCCCGAAGAACGGGGTGGACCGCTTCTTCGAGGTCACCGAGCGGCGCTCCTCGTTCGGTCGGGAGGTCCGTGGTGGGCTGACCACCTTCTTCACGATGGCCTACATCGTGGTGCTCAACCCGATCATCCTGTCCGGGGCGGACATCACCGGCGCGACGCTGCCCTTCGCCTCCGTCGCGGCGGTGACCGCGCTGGTCGCCGGGGTGCTCACCATCGCGATGGGCATCGTCGGCAGGTACCCGCTGGCGCTCGCCACCGGCCTGGGCATCAACGCGATCGTCGGCGTCTACGCCGCCACCGAGCTCACCTGGCCCGAGATCATGGGCCTGGTCGTGCTCGAGGGACTGCTGATCACCGTGCTGGTGCTCACCGGCTTCCGCCGGGCCGTCTTCACCGCCATCCCCCCGCAGCTGAAGACGGCGATCGCGGTGGGGATCGGCTTCTTCCTCACCATCATCGGGCTCGCCGACGCCGGCATCATCCGGCCGGGCAGCCCGCTGATCACCTTTGGTGTGAACGGCTCGCTGGCCGGCTGGCCGATGCTCACCTTCGTCGTCGGCCTGCTGCTCACCAGCGTGCTCGTCGTCCGCCGGGTCAAGGGCGCGCTGCTGATCGGGATCCTCGCCACCACGGTGTTCGCCATCGTCGTGGAGGCGCTCGCCGACATCGGCCCGCGCACCGGCGCGGACGGGGCGGTCGCCAACGCGCACGGCTGGGCACTGCAGGTGCCGACCTGGCCGGGTCAGGTCTTCGACGTCCCGGACCTGTCCATCATCGGCAACTTCTCGCTGTTCGGCGGGTTCTCCCGGATCGGCGTCCTCGCCGCCGTGCTCATCGTCTTCTCGATCATGATCGCGGACTTCTTCGACACCGTCGGCACGATCACCGCCGTCGGCGCCGAGGGTGAGCTGCTCGACGAGGACCGCAACCTGCCGCGCTCCCAGCCGGTGCTGCTGGTCGACTCGCTGGCCGCCGCGGCCGGTGGTGCGGCCAGCGTCTCGTCGAACACCACCTACATCGAGAGCGCGTCCGGCGTCGGCGACGGTGCCCGCACCGGCCTGGCCAGCGTGGTGACCGGCGCGCTGTTCCTGGTCGCCACCTTCTTCACCCCGCTGGTGCAGGTCGTGCCCTCGGAGGCCGCCGCGCCGGTGCTGGTGATCGTCGGCGCCATGATGATCAGCCAGATCCGGGACCTCGAGTGGGGCGACATGTCCCTGGTCATCCCGGCCTTCCTGACCATCGCGCTGATGCCCTTCACCTACTCGATCACCAACGGCATCGGCGCCGGGGTGGTCAGCTACGTCGTCCTGCGGGTGGCCACCGGGCGCGGTCGCGACGTGCACCCGCTGATGTGGACCGTGGCCGCCGTCTTCGTCGTCTACTTCGCCCTGGACCCGATCCAGCAGCTCCTCTGACGAAGGACCCCCGTGCCCCCCGCACCTCGCAGGCTCGGCGCGGGTCCCTGCACGGGGGCCGCTCCAGCACGTCACCCCGGGGATCGTTAGACAGGCTTCCTATTTCGGCTAGGATGGCAGACGTGGCTCGGACGACGCTGGACACCGCGGCGCTCGCCCACGACCTGCGGCTGGCCGTCATGCGGTTCAGCCGGCGGCTGCGCAGCCAGCGGGTGGACACCTCGGTGACCCTCACCCACCTGGCCGCGCTGTCCACCCTCAAGCGGCACGGGCCGATGAGCCCGGGGGAGCTGGCCACCCACGAGCGGGTCCAGCCCCCGTCGATGACCCGAGTGGTCGTCGCGCTGGAGGCCCGCGGGCTGGTCACCCGCACGCCGCACCCCACCGACGGCCGGCAGGTGGTCATCGACCTCACCCCGGCCGCGGAGGAGCTGCTCACCGAGGAGGTCCGCGCCCGGGAGGCCTGGCTGTCCGGGCAGCTCCACGACCTGACCGCCGAGGAGCGCGCCGTCCTGCGCGAGGCCGCGGTGATCATGGACAAGCTCGCCAGTGGGTGACGCAGACGCCTGACTCAGCAGCACCGCGGAGGACGGCGATGTTCGCCGCCCTCCGGGTCCGCAACTTCCGGCTGTACGCGTCGGCGAACCTGGTCAGCCTGACCGGCACCTGGATGCAGCGCATCGGCCAGGACTGGCTGGTCCTGCAGCTGTCGGGCGGCAGCGGCGTCGCGCTGGGCGTCACCACCGCGCTGCAGTTCGCCCCCACCCTGCTGTTCAGCTTCTACGGCGGCGTCCTCGCCGACCGCTACGACAAGCGCCGCGTGCTGGTCGTCACCCAGGCGGTGATGGGCGCCCTCGCCCTGGGGCTGGGCCTGCTGGTGGCCACCGACCACATCGCCCTGTGGCACGTCTACCTGCTGGCCGCCGCGCTCGGGGTGGTGTCCTCGCTGGACATGCCGGTGCGCCAGTCCTTCGTCTCCGAGATGGTCGGTCCCGACCGGCTGGCCAACGCGGTGAGCCTGAACTCGACCGTCTTCAACGGCGCCCGGCTCGTCGGCCCGGCGGTGGCGGGCTCGGTCATCGGCCTGGCCGGCGGTGACACGGCCCCGGCGTTCCTGATCAACGCCGCCAGCTTCGCCGTCACGATCGCGGCGCTGCTGGCGATGCGCGGCAGCGAGCTGCGGCCCAGCCCGCCGGCGTCCCGCTCGCGGGGGCAGCTCCGGGAGGCGCTGGGCTACACCCGACGGCACCCCGACCTGATCCTGGCGATGTCGCTGGCCTTCGTGGCCGGCACCTTCGGGTTCAACACCCAGATCACCATCGCGCTGATGGCGCGGGAGGAGTTCGGGCTCGGCGCGACCGCCTTCGGCTTCATGTCCACCGCCTACGCCGTGGGCTCGCTGTCCGGGGCGCTGCTGTCCACCCGGCGGAGCACCCGGCCGCTGCAGCGGTTCCTGATCGTCTCCTCCGGCGTGTTCGGGGTGCTGCTCGTCGTCGCGGGGCTGATGCCGACCCAGACGTCGTTCGCCGTGCTGCTCGTGCCCACCGGCGCCGCCGCGCTGGTGTTCAGCGTCGCCTGCAACAGCTTCGTGCAGCTCGGTGTCGACCCGCAGATGCGCGGCCGGATCCTGGCGCTGTACTTCATGTGCTTCATGGGCGGCACCCCGGTGGGAGCCCCGCTGATCGGCTGGGTGTCCGAGCACCTGGGCGCGCGCTGGGGGTTCATCGCCGGCGGCCTGGTCTGCGTCGCGGCGGCCGTCGTCGCCGGCGCGGTCCTGGCCCGGGGCCGGCGGGTGCGGCTGGAGCTGCACGTCGTCCCGCCGAGCGCGCAGCTGCACGTGGCCGCCGGGCCGGGCGCGGCCCCGGTGCCGAACCGGGTCGCCGGCCCCGCGCAGGAGGCCGACGGCGAGGTCCCGGGCGAGCAGGTCGCGCGCGACCCGGTGCGTTGAGCGGTGGCGCTGAGCGGTCACGTTGTCACCAGCCGTCGACCGACGTAACGTCAGTCACGTGCCCTCAGCAGGGTCGGCCTCTGCGGACGTCGGGACGTCGTTGTTGCGCCTCGGCGGTCTCGTCGCGCTCTTCATCGCCACGGCCGCACTCGTCGCGCTGCTGCTGCGCTGGGTGACCGGTGCGCTGCAGCTGAACCGGCTGGCCCGCCGTCGCCTGCGCGAGGAACCGCCGCCTCCGGTCGCTCCCGCGCCGCGGCCGGCCACGCCCGCCGACCGTCGCCCGGCGGCCGCCGGGCACCACCCCGTGGGCCGTCGCGTCCCGGGTGCCCGCCCGGCCCCGACGCCGACCCCCCGGCCGCGCCGTCCGCTCCAACTGGTCGCCGCCGACGTGCGGCGGCTGACCCGGGAGCTGTCGATGGTGCCCGGCGGGATGCCGATGGCCCGGCGCCGCGGGCTGCTGGCCGCCTACGACGACGTGCTGATCGAGGCGGCGGAGCTGCTCGAGGTGCCGCACCAGCTGACCTCGGCGCCACCGGCGAACCGGGAGCTGGAGCGCTTGCGGCTCATCGCCTCGCTCGAGGCAGCCGGGCTGGTGGTGGCCGGCTGAGCGGGTCGGCCGGCCGGCTCTTCCTCGCCGTCGACCCCTCGCCCGCCGCGGTGGCCCACCTGGACCGGGCGCTGCAGCCGCTCCGCGCGGCCCCGGGTGCACCGCGCTGGACCCCGCCCTCCCGCTGGCACCTCACCCTGCTGTTCCTCGGGGACGTCCCGGCGCACCTGCTGGCCCCGCTCACCGCCGCGGTCGCCCCGGCGGTGGCGGGCACACCGCCGCTGACGCTGCAGCTGGCCGGTGCCGGCCGGTTCGGCTCGGCCCGCCGGCCGGTGGTCTGCTGGGCAGGTCTGGCCGGGGACGTCGCCGGGCTGACCGCGCTGGCCGGCCGGCTGTCGTCGACCGCGCGGTCCCTGGGGCTGCCGGTGGAGGACCGGCCGTTCCGGGCGCACCTCACCCTCGGACGCTGGCGGCCCGGCCGGCCGGCGGACGCCGCCCTGCCCGATCGGCTGGCCGGCTACGCCGGGCCGGTGTGGCCGGTGCCGGAGGTGGTGCTGTGGCGCAGCCACCTCGGCCCCGAGCCGACCTACGAGCGGGTCGCCGCCTGGGACGTCACGCGGTGAGGGCTCTCACCAGGCGTACTGCATCGGTGCGGGCCTCTTGCCCGGGAAGACCGCGTCGAGTGCGGCCAGCTGCTCGCCGGACAAGGTGACCCCGACCGCCGCCAGCGAGCCCTCGAACTGCTCCAGGGTGCGCGGGCCGATGATCGGTGCGGTCACCCCGGGCCGGCTCAGCAGCCAGGCGATGCCGACGTCGGCGGGTGCCAGGCCCCACCCGGCGCACAGGTCCTCGTAGCGCTGCAGCTGCGGGCGCACCTCGTCCAGCCGCTGCTGGGCCCGCGCGTCGCTGCGCCGGGCGCCGTCGGCCTTCGCCAGCGCACCCGCCAGCAGGCCGCCCTGCAGCGGGCTCCACGCGATGATCCCGATCCCGTAGTGCTGCGCAGCCGGGATCACCTCCTGCTCGACGTCGCGGACCAGCAGGTTGTAGATGGACTGCTCGCTGACCAGGCCGGTGAAGTGCCGGGCCCGGGCCGCCTCGGTCCCGGCGGCCAGCTGCCAGCCGGCGTGGTTGGAGGAGCCGACGTAGAGCACCTTGCCCTGGGCGACCAGGGTCTCGCAGGCCTGCCAGATCTCGTCCCACGGCGTCTCGAGGTCGACGTGGTGGAACTGGTAGAGGTCGATCCAGTCGGTCCGCAGCCGGGCCAGCGAGGCGTCGCAGGCCCGGACGATGTTGCGAGCGGACAGGAACGTGTCGTTCGGCCAGTCGGACATGCCGCCGTAGACCTTCGTGGCCAGGACGGTGCGGTCCCGACGCCCGCCGCCCTGGGCGAACCAGCTGCCGAGCACCTCCTCGGTGCGGCCCTTGCCGGCGTCGAAGCCGTAGACGTTGGCGGTGTCGAAGAAGTTGACGCCCTCGGTGTGCGCCCGGTCCATGATCGCGTGGCTGTCCTCCTCGGAGGTCTTCCAGCCGAAGTTCATCGTGCCCAGGCACAGCCGGGAGACGCTCAGGCCGCTGCGGCCGAGGTGGGTCTGGTCCATGGGCCCGAGCCTGGCACCCTGTCCGTCGTGCCGCCGACCGACGTCCCCGCCTTCGACCGCGCCACCGCCGTCACCCGGACCGAGGGCGGCGGGCTGGTCGCCGAGCTCGACGGCGGCTGGGACGTCGGCGGCGGGATCCTCAACGGCGGCTACCTGCTGTCGGTGGCCGGCCGTGCCGCGCTGCTGGAGAGCCCGCACCCGCACCCGGTGGCGGTGTCGGCCAGCTACCTCCGGGCCCCGGCCGCCGGGCCGGCCTCGCTGACCGTCGTCCCCGGTCCGGCCGGCCGCACGCTCGCGCACTCGCTGGTCACCCTCGCCGACGCCGGTGGGCCGGCGCTCACCGTCACCGCGACGACGGCGACGCTGGGCACCGACGGCCCGCAGTGGTCCGAGCCGACCCCGGACGCCCCGCCGGTGGAGGAGTGCGTCTCCGTCGCCGAGCACCGCGAGCTCGCCCCGCCCGGCGTGCAGGTGCCCGGGCTGTCGCTGCGGGTCGACATCCGGCTGGACCCCGCCACCGCCGGTTGGGCGTTCGGCCGGCCCTCCCGGGAGCCGCGGCTGCGGGCGTGGATGCGCTTCACCGACGGGCGGGAGCCCGACCCGCTGGCGCTGCTCACCTTCGCCGACGCGCTCCCGCCGACCAGCTTCGCGATGGGCGACCTCGGCTGGGCGCCCACCGTCCAGCTGCAGGTGCTGGTGCGGGCGCTGCCCGCGCCGGGCTGGTGCCTGGTCGAGGCTCGGTCCAGCGAGATCGCCGGGGGCTGGGTCGACGAGGACTACCGGATCTGGGACTCCACCGGCCGGCTGGTCGCGCAGAGCCGGCAGCTCGCCCGCTCGCCCCGCCGCCGCTGACGTCGGGTCAGCCCCAGCGGGCCAGGGCCGCCCGGACGACGTCGTCGGCCAGCTGGGTGAAGTCGGCGTAGTCGACGCTGACCGCGCGCATCGGGGTGCGCTGCAGCAGGGCGGTGCCGCCGTCGACCAGCGGCCGGACCCGTGCCCAGGCGCTCGCGTCGGCCACCGGCACGACCAGCCCCAGCCAGCCCGGGTGGACGGCGCGCAGCTCCGCGACCGCGGCCTCGACCGTCGAGCCGGTGGCCAGCCCGTCGTCGACCAGCAGCACCGAGCCGTCCGCGGGCACCCGCGGCTCCGGCAGCGCGGCCGCCCGGTCCGCCAGCCGGCGGCGGGCCTCAGCGGTGAGCGCGGCGTACCGGGCGTCGTCCACCCCGGGCACGTGACGGGTCGCCCTGCTGCGCACGGTGGTGTGCGCGGTCACCGCACCCAGCGCCAGCTCCGGGAACTCCGGGGCCAGTACCTTGGCGACGACCACGAGGTCCAGCCGGGCCGTCCAGCCCAGGGCGCGCAGCCCCTCCACCAGCGCGGCGCCGACCAGGACGCCGCCGCGGGGGAGGCCGACCACGGTCACCGGCTCCCCGGCGGGGAGCTCCGCCGCTGCGGGCCCGACCAGGCGGCGTCCGGCGTCGCTGCGGTCGCGGAACGAGGCCACCCCGTCAGCGTCGCAGGTGCACGCCGTCCGTGGTCCCTCCCTGCGCCGGTGACGTGCTGGAGCGGCCCCCTGCAGGGGCCCGCCGCGAGCTCGCGAGTGGTGGGGGGCAGGGGGTCCTTCGTCAGGCGTCCTGGCGGAGGACCGTCGCGGGGTCGGCCCGGTCGGCGGCGCGCTGGGCGTACAGCGCGGCCAGCCCGGCGACGACGACCACCACGACCGCGCTGACGGCGAGCGCCGTCCAGGGCACGTCCAGCAGCGGGGTGGGCGGCCGGATCAGGTCGACGTCCAGCCGGCGGTAGACCAGCGCCACCGCGCCGCCGGCCAACACGGCGCCCAGCAGCAGCCCGGTGACCGCGACCCCGCCCAGCTCGACCAGCAGCGAGCGCAGGTGGGCGCCACGGCCGAGACCGAGCCGGCGCGCCATCACGTACCCCGACACCCGGCTGCGGGAGCGCGCCTCCAGGTACAGCAGCAGCCCGCCGACGGCGATGACCCCGACGAAGACGGCGAGCGCTGACAGGTAGCCGAAGGTCCAGGTGATGCCGAGGAAGTTCGCGCTCTGCTGCACCCCGGCCGGCTCCAGCGCCCGGAAGCCGACGCCGCCGGCCGCGCTGAGCGCCTCGGCCGCCGGGCCCAGCGGACCGTCGGTCCAGATCTCGGCGGCCCGGGCGGCGCCGGCGGTGCGCTCGATCTCCGGCAGCCGGTCCGCGGCCACCAGGACCAGCGGGGCGTCCACGCGCCGACCGGGCAGCACCCGGGCCGTTGCGACCACCTCGGCGGGCACCTCCGTGCTGCCCACCCGCAGATCCGGGTTGCCGGCCGGTACCCCGGCGGCCACGACCGGCAGCCGGCCGTCCACCGTCGGCCCGGTCAGCGCGGCCATCAGCTCGGGCAGCGGCACGTCGGCGAAGGAGTCGTCCCAGAACGCGGTGCCGGCGAAGTCGGCCGGGTCGACGGCGAGCACCTGGACGTCGCGGCGACCGGAGCTGTCGCCCTCCCCGTCGCGGGCGGCCACGCTGCCGTCGTACCGGACGACGAAGGTGCCCACTGCGTCGATGCCGGGCGTCGGCGTGAACCGGGACAGGGTCTGCAACGCCCGGGTGGCGCCGATCTGCACGCCGACCTTGGCGTCCAGCGTCTGCTCCGCGCTGGCGGTCAGCGTCGCGGTGTAGCTCAGCACGGCGACCGGCAGGGTGACCGCGACCAGCAGGGTCGCCGTGGCCAGCCGGGCGGCGGCCAGCCGGTTCACGGCCAGGAAGACGGCGGGGGGGCGGCGTCCGGCCCAGCGGCGGAGCCGCGGCAGCAGCGCGGTGAGCAGCCGGCCCAGCAGCATCGCGGCGCCGGCGATGGCCAGCAGCGGGAAGGCGACCAGCAGCCCGTTGACCTGCGCGACACCGCCGGTGCTGACGACCGCGTCACGGGTCTGCAGCAGCAGCCAGCACCAGCCGGCGCCCAGCAGCAGCGCGAGCTCCCACGGCACCTGCGAGGGCCACCGCGGGGCGGCGCCGAGCGGCCGCTCGGCCGTGCCGCGGGCGCGCAGGCCGGCCACGGCGGCGGCCGCCCCCAGCCCGACCACGAAGGCCGCGACGGCCGCGACGACCGCGGCGGAGGTGGCCGCCGGGTCCAGGTCGTCGGCCGGGCCGAGGCCGCTGGTCAGCAGCCGGGCACCGGCCCAGCCGACCGCGGCGCCGGCGAGCGCGGGCAGCCCCAGCTCCAGGGCCGCCTTGCCGGCCAGCGGCACCGGCCCGACCCCGCGGGCGGCCAGCAGCCGGACCTCGGTGGCCCGCCGGTCGGCCCAGAAGCTGCCGGCCGCGGCCACCAGCACCAGCGCCAGCAGCGCTCCGGCGACCGCCACCGGGACCACCGGACCGCGCAGCCCGGACTCCACCAGCTCCGCCCGGTCGATCGCGTCGGCCAGCCGCGTCTCGGGGTCCTCGGCCGCGGTCGGCAGGTCCGTCGCCGCAGTCGCGGCGGCCTGCGCCTGCGCCTGCCGGTCGACCATGGCGGTCGCCTCGGTGACCGACGTGTCGGCCGCGCGCAGGGGGACCTCGCGGCGCAGGACGATGGCGTTGGTGCTGGCGGCGACGTCGAAGAAGACGGCCTCGTCGGTGGCCAGCACCAAGGCCGGCGGCGGGGTGTTCGCGCTGGCGTCGTTGGCGTACAGCGGCCGGTAGTCGCACCAGAAGGCGCTGGGCTGGTAGGCGAACAGGTCGGTGTAGACACCGACCACGGGCACCGGCCGGCCGGCCATGGTGATGGTGTCGCCGACGTCGATGCCGGCGCTGGTGGCGTAGCTGGCCGGCAGGGCCACGCCCGACCCGTCCGCGCGGTCCACCCAGCGCACCTGTTCCAGGGCACCCGGCCGGTAGAACACCGCGGCGGGCAGGCTCAGCTCCACCCCGCCGGCGTCCCGGACGACGGCGGTCCCGCTCAGCATCACCGGCGAGGACCGGTCGCCGACCTGGGCCCAGGCGTCGGCCAGCGCGGCGTCGTCCGCCGGCCCCGGTGTGGGGAGACCGGTCGGGTCACCGTTCTGGTCGAGCAGGGGGACGCCGAAGCCGGTGTGCCCCCAGCCTGCCTCGGCGCACTCCGCGGCCAGCTGCTGCTGCAGCGCCGCCGACCGGGCGGAGGAGAGGAACAGCGGCGCGGAGGCGACCGCGCAGGCCAGGATCGCGCTGGTCACCAGCACGGCGAGGACGGCGGCGGGCTGGCGCAGCCCCAGCAGCGGCGCCCGGGTCCACGGCGCCAGCCGCCACAGCGCTGGGCGGCTCACGAGCGCACGCACCCCTCCGCCGGCCGGCGCCCGCTCACGAGGACACGCCTCGCTCCGCTCGGTCGTTCGTTCCGCTCCTCGCTCGCTGGCGCTCGCTGCGATGCTCGCTCACGAGGACACGCCTCGCTCCGCTCGGTCGTTCGTTCCGCTCCTCGCTCGCTGGCGCTCGCTGCGATGCTCGCTCACGAGGGCGCCCCCTCGGTGACCACGCCGTCGCGCATCGACAGCACCCGGTCGGCGCGGGCCCAGGCGAGCTCGTCGTGCGTGGCGATCAGCACCGCGGCCCCGCCCCGGGCTGCCTCGACGACCGCGTCCAGCAGCCCGTCGGCGTGCCCGCGGTCCTGGTGCGCGGTCGGCTCGTCGGCCAGCAGCACCGCCGGGCGGAGCAGCAGCGCCCGGGCGACGGCCACCCGTTGCTGCTCGCCGAGCGAGGCCTGGTGCGGGTACCGGTCGGCGAGGTGGGCGAGACCGAAGTCCGCCAGCAGCGCCCGGGCGCGGGGTTCCTCGCTGCCGGCGGTGCCACGCAGCCGGGCCGGCAGCAGCACGTTGTCGGCGAGGCTGAGATCGGTCACCAGGCCCAGGGCCTGCGGCACGAGCGCGAGGTCCCGCCAGCCGAAGGTGTCCGGCCGGCGGTCGCCCAGCGGCCCGAGGTAGCGCAGCTCGCCCTCGTCCGCGGTCTCCCAACCGCAGAGCAGGGCGAGCAACGTGCTCTTGCCCGAGCCGGACGGGCCGACGAGCGCCACGAACTCCCCGGCGTCCACCCGCAGGTCCACCCCGGCCAGGGCGGAGACGGTCTCCGCACCGCGGCTGTAGCGCTTGACCAGACCGGAGCCGACCAGCCCGCCGGACGGTTGCACCCGCTCGGTCACGGCACCAGCCGCCCGTGGTCCAGCCGCACGAAGCCGTCGGCGATGGCCATCACCCGGGGGTCGTGCGAGGAGAGCACGAAGCCCACCCCGGCTGCGGCGAGGTCCTCCATGGCGGTCAGCACCCGCTCGGCCGCGGCGGTGTCCAGCTCGGCGGTGGGTTCGTCGGCGACGACCAGTGCCGGGTCGCCGACGACGCCGCAGGCCACCGCCAGCCGCTGCTGCTCCCCGCCGGAGAGCTGCCCGGGCAGGTGGTCGGCGCGGTCCCGCAGGCCCAGCCGGTCCAGCAGGTCCAGCGCCGCACCCGCGGTCACCGGGGCGCCGCGCAGCGAGGCGGCCAGCCGGACCTGGGCCACGGCGTCCAGGTAGGGGAGCAGGTTCTCGCCCGGCCGCTGGAACAGGTAGGCGACCTGGCGCTGCCGCAGCCTCCGGCGGGCCCGGGGGCGCAGCCGGTCCACCCGCTGCCCGGCGATCAGCACCTCGCCGGCGTCCGGGGAGTCGATGCAGGCGAGCAGCCGCAGCAGCGAGGACTTGCCCGACCCGGACGGCCCGACCACCACGGTCACCCGGGCGCGGGGGATCGCCAGGGTGACGTCGACCAGCGCGGGGACCGACTCGGTCGCCGTCCGGTAGGTCTTGTCGACGCCGCGGCACACGGCGGCCGGGGCCGTGTCGGCCGCGGGGCTGAAGACCGGGGCGGACAGCGGGTCCTCGGCGAACCGGAACCCCTCTGCGCTCGTCATCGACGGGCAGCCTAGAGGTCCGCGGCGGCCCTGCCCGGCAGGTCGACCTCGCCGGTGAGGTAGCGCTGCACGGTGGGCCCGACGGCGGCGACGAGCTCGTCCGGTGACGCCGAGGCCAGCGGCTCCACCCGCAGCACGTACCGGGTCATCACCACCCCGATCAGCTGGGACGCGACCAGCGACCCGCGGGCCTCCGCCTCGGCGGCCGGCAGGTCCAGCGTGCCGACCACCCGGCGCAGCACCTGCGCGACGAGGAACTCGCGGAGCAGCCGTGCGGTCCACTCGTTGCTCACCGCCGAGCGCACCAGCGCCAGGCCGGCGGCGCGCGCCGGGCCGTCCCACACCCGCAGCAGCAGCCGGACGACGTTGGCGCCGAGGTCCGCCGTCCCGCCGGCCAGCACCTCGGGGAGCAGCTCCTCGGGATCGACCGGAGCGTGGATCGCGGCGAGGAACAGCTTGTCCTTGCTGCCGAAGTAGTGGTGGACGAGCGCCGGGTCGACACCGGCGTCGGCGGCGATCACCCGGATCGAGGCGCCGTCGAAGCCGCGCTCCGCGAAGGCGGTGCGCGCCGCGGCGAGCACCGCCTCCCGGGTGTCGGGGTTGCCGGGGCGCCGGCCGGTCGGGCGGGCGCGGCGGGCGGGCTGGCTCAGTTGGTCCTCCTCCGCAGCGTGGCCGCCGCGAGCCCCAGCGCCAGCAGCGCGGCGCCGGCGACGACACCGATGTCGATCCACATCGTGCCCGTCGCCGTGGTCGAGCTGCCGACCTCCTGCAGGGCGTCGACGGCGTAGGTCATCGGCAGCAGGTCGCTGACCGCCTGCAGCCAGTCCGGCAGCTGATCTCGCGGCACCAGCAGGCCGCACAGGAAGAACTGCGGCAGCACGATCACCGGCATGAACTGCACGGCCTGGAACTCGCTGCGGGCGAAGGCGCTGGCCAGCAGGCCCAGCGCCACGCCGAGCACCGCCGTCACGACGGCGATGAGCACGACCAGGACCACCGCTCCGGCGACGTCCAGGCCGTAGCCGGTCGTCGCGACGGCCACCGTCACCAGCGCCTGCGCGGTCGCGGCCAGCCCGAACGCGGCGCCGTACCCGAGCAGCAGGTCCGGGCGAGACAGCGGGGTGGTGAGCAGTCGCTCGAGCGTGCCGGAGGTGCGCTCGCGCAGCATCGCGATGCTGGTCACCAGGAACATCACCACGAACGGGAGGATCCCGAGCATGGTCAGCCCGATCCGGTCGAAGGCGTCGGCCTGGCCGGGAGGCGTCGGGACGTCGGCGTAGACGAGGTAGAGCAGCCCGAGCAGCGCGCTGGGCAGCACGAGCAGCATCGCCACCGTGCGGTGGTCGTGGCCGAGCTGGCGCAGCACCCGTCCGGCGGTCGCGGTGGTGAGCCGGGGGCTGAGCGCGGTGGTCATGCCGGGACCTCCTCGGTCCGCCGGACGAGCGTCAGGAACGCCTCTTCCAGGTCGTCGGTGCCGGTGCGGGAGCGCAGCTCCGCGGGGGTGGAGTCGCTGAGCAGCCGGCCCTCGCGGAGCAGCAGCAGCCGGTCGCAGCGGCCGGCCTCGTCCATCACGTGGCTGGAGACCACCAGCGTCGTCCCGGCGTCGGCCAGGGCGTGGAAACGGCTCCACAGCTCGACCCGCAGCACCGGGTCGAGGCCGACCGTCGGCTCGTCGAGCACCAGCAGCTCGGGTTCGCCGACCAGCGCGCAGGCCAGGGAGGCACGCCCGCGCTGACCGCCGGAGAGGTCCTCGACCAGCTGTCCGGCGGCGTCGGCGAGGCCGACGTCGGCGATCGCCGCGTCGGCGGCCGCGGCTCCCCGGCCGTACAGCGCGGCGAAGTAGCGGACGTTCTCCCGGACGGTGAGGTCGGCGTACACGCTGGGGGCCTGGGTGACGTAGCCGACCCGGGACCGCAGCTCCGCCGAGCCGGCCGGGCGGCCGAGCACGGTGACCGACCCCGAGCGCACCTGCTGCACGCCGACGATCGCACGCATCAGGGTGCTCTTCCCGCTCCCGCTCGGCCCCAGCAGGCCGGTGACCCGACCGGGCGGGACGGTGCAGCCCACCTCGTGCAGGACCCGGCGTGCCCCCCGGTGCACGACCAGGTCGGTGACGGTGACAGCGGCGTCCATGACGACCCCCAGCAACTCAACGGCTGATGAACTCAACGCTAGGTGAGTTATGCGGGCCCGGCAAGACCCTGGCGCGCCGGACGGGGCGGCGTCCGGCGAGGAGCAGGTCACCGGGGCGCCGGCCGGGCATCCCGGCGGCGGACCGCGTCGAGCAGGGCGATGAGCGCCAGCGGCACCACCGACCAGAGCCCGAGCACCCAGAGCGCGCGGGTCACGCCGTCGCCGTCGAAGTAGGTCGCCCCGCGCAGCGCCCGCACGGCGACCCCCGGCGGGAGGACCTCCGCCAGCGGGTGCAGCCACGGCGGCAGGTACTCGGCGGGCAGGTTGCCGGTGCTGGTGGCGTTGCCGAGGATCACCAGACCCAGCGAGGTGACGAAGGTGCCGGCCGACCCGATGGTCCGCAGCACCAGTGCGGCCGTCGCGGCCACCGACAACGCCAGCAGCCCGACCAGCACGGCGACCGTGCCGAAGCCGGCCGGGACGGCGGCGTACAGGACGGCGGCGGCCCAGGTGACCAGCAGTGCGGAGACCACCGCGAACAGCCCGATGCTGACCAGCCGCCAGCGCAACGGGAGCTTGGGGGCCGCGGAGTAGGACTGGATGCCGAACAGGAAGCCGCCGAGCACCACCCCGAACGCGCCGTAGAAGATCCCCAGGCCGCGGGTGTCACCGGCGGCCAGCGGTCGCAGGTCCTCGCCCTGCAGCTGCCCGCCGGCCTGCTGGGCCAGCGGGGTGAACGCCTGGGTCACCGTCATCGTCACGCCCTGGCCGTTGGCCCCGGCGGAGAGCAGCACCGCCGGCGGGCCGGGCAGGAAAGCGGCGTACACGTCCCGGTGCAGGACGGCGGAGCGGGCGGCGGCCTCGTCGGTCAGCCGGGCGACGGCGAGCTCGCCCGGGGCGGCCCGGTCCAGCGCGCCGCGCACCTGGTCGACCTGCGCCGCGCTGCCGACGACGCCGACCGGCAGGTCGTGCGGCACCGGGGCGTGGAAGGCGTCCAGGAAGACGACCACGAACGCCAGACCGATCAGCGTGGCCACCAGCGCCGGGACCAGCACCCCGCGGGCCAGCGCGGCGACGGCCGAGCCCTCCGACCGCAGGGTCTCGACCCCGGTCTCCGCCGGGCCGGGTGGGGGCGTGAAGCCGCCGGGCACGCGGACCTCCTCGTCGTCGGGGTGTCAGGCGGACGGCGTCAGGCGGGGAGGGCGCCCGGCCAGCGCGCGGCCGAGCGCGTCGCCGGAGCGCCAGGCGCTCTCCACCTTCGACGGCGCGCACCAGCCGTCGCCGCACCGGCCGATGCCGCCGGCCAGCGCGAAGGGGGCCTCGCGGGGCGTGGCGGGCTTGGCGAAGCTCCAGCGGTGCGCGTGCGCCCAGTCCGGGTCGGTCCCGATGCCCAGCAGCGCGCGGAGCGCCGCGGTCACGGCCGGGACGGCGCGGTCGGGGTCGGCGAGGTGCTCGGCCGCGAAGGCCGGGGTGGTGTGCGCGACCAGGACCGGGGCGGCGTCGCCACGCCGGTCGCCGTCGTCGGCCACCCACTCGAGCACGGGGGAGTCGTGCACGAAGACGCCGTGCAGGTCGCCGGGCCAGCGCCGGTCCGGCCAGCCGAGCGCGACGGCCAGCGAGGGCTGCCAGCCGGCGTCCGGGACGTCGTCGGAGGCCAGCAGCCGGGCTGCCTGCGGATCGGGCATGGCCAGCACCACCGCGGCCACCGCCTCGCCGTCCACCTGCGGTCCGGGGGTCACCGAGCCGACGGCCCGCTCGAGCTCGACGTCCAGCCCGGTCGCCAGGTCGACGACCAGGCTGCGCAGCCCGCCGGGGGTGCCGTAGCGGACCGGGCCGGACGTCGTCCGCTCGATGCCGGCGGGGCCGGCGACCGCGAAGGTGTCGGTCCACGGCCGGGCCAGCCCGCGCCGCACCCAGTCCTCGACGACCGGTGCGAACGGCGAGCCCTCGGCCGCGGTCAGGTAGGAGGCGCCGAGGTCGACCGTCCGGCCGTGCAGGGTCCGGCCGCCCATCCGCCCGCCGAGCCGGCGCCCGCGGTCGACCAGCCGCACCGGGGCCCCCCGGTCGGCCAGGGCCCGGGCGCAGGCCACCCCGGAGATCCCGCCACCGACCACGACCGTGCTGCTGGTGCTGTCCACGCCGCCGATCCTGCGGGGCACGACGTGATCGCGCGCGCCGAGCCCTTGGTGGCGGATCACTGCCGGGGGACGGGCGGCGGGGATGATCGTCGGTGTGCCCGCGCCCGAGGTGATCACCGACCCGACCGACGAGCGGGTGGCGGACTTCCGTGACCTGGTGGCCGGCGACCGCCGTCCGGGGACCGCACGGGGGACCGGGCCGGTGATCGTCGAGGGCATCCCCGCGGTGCAGCGCCTGCTGGCCTCGCCGTACCCGGTGCGCAGCGTGATCGGGGTCCCCGGCCGGGTCGCCGCCCTCGACCTCCCCGCCGGCATCCCCGCCTACGAGGCGGACAAGTGGGTGCTGTCGGACCTGATCGGCTTCCGGCTCACCCGCGGGGTCCTGGCCTCGGCCGAGCGGTTGCCCCCGCCGGACGTGGACGCGCTCATCACCGGACCGGACCCGGCGGCACCGCGGCGGCTCGCGGTCCTCGAGGGCCTCAACGACCACGAGAACATCGGGTCGATCGCCCGGTCCGCGGTGGCGCTGGGCATCGACGGGCTGCTGCTGGACCCGCACTGCGCCGACCCGCTCTACCGGCGGTGCGTCCGCGTCTCGATGGGGCACGTGCTGACGCTGCCGATCGCGGTGCTCGGCGACTGGCCCGGCGGTCTGGACCGGCTGCACCAGGCCGGCTACCGCACCGTCGCCCTCACCCCGGCGGACGACGCGGTCGACCTCACCGACGTCGACCCCCGGGCCCACCCCCGCACCGCGGTGCTGCTCGGCGCCGAGGGGCCCGGGCTCACCCGCGAGGCGCAGCAGGCCGCCCAGGTGCGGGCCCGGATCCCGATGCGCAGCGGGGTCGACTCGCTCGGGGTCGCCGCGGCGGCCGCGGTCGCCTTCGCCACGCTGCGCTGAACGGTGGCTACCCCCCCATGGCCGCGACGATCGCGGCGGCCTCCGCCGGCTCCAGGCTCGCGTAGGGGTGGTCGACGACGTACAGCCAGCTGCCGTCCGGCTCCCGGCGGGCCACCTCGGTGCTGATCGCGGACATCGACCCGTCGCCGACCGTGAGCGTCCACTCGTTGCTCAGCACTGCCAGGTCGCCGGCCTCCGTGGCGAAGCGGCTGCGCATGGTGATGTGGGGCTTCATCTCCAGGAGGCCCGCGTACTGCTCGCGGATGGCCGCCGTGCCCGTCACCGTGCTGCCGTCGGGCAGCATCAGGGTCGCGTCCGGTGCATAGAGGGCCACGAGGCCATCGAGGTCCTGGTCGTTGATCCCCGCCTCGACGGCCGGGTGGATGTCCGCGAGTGCCGTGCCGCCTGCCATGGACCTCTCCTCACGTGTGCGAGGTGCTCGGGCGGCGACGCTAGTCCGGACGGTGACCCGGCCGCGGGCATCGCGGCACCCCGATCACGGGGTCGGCGCGGCGTCGTCACCAGGAGCGGCGCGCTGACCCCCGGTGACCGGGCCTCCGTCAGCCGCGCAGCGAGAGTTTCGCCAGCTCGGCGCGGGCCTGCTCGGCGACCTGCGGGGCGCACAGCACGTCGTACCGGCTGGCGACCACCTGGCTGGTGCTGGTGAAGTCCCGCTTGCCCTGCGAGGCCGCGTAGCCGACCGCGCCGAAGACCGCGCCGAACACCAGCCCGATCAGCAGGCCGGTGAGCACCGAGCCGATCCAGTCGGCGCCGTCGGTGGCGAAGATGCCCAGCAGCAGGCCGACGAAGAGCCCGAACCAGGCGCCGCTGGCCGCGCCGGCGCCGATCGCCCGGCCCCAGCTGAGCCGGCCGGTGACCCGCTCGACCATCCGCAGGTCGCTGCCGATGATCGTCACGTTTTCCACCGGGAACTTCTGGTCGGAGAGGAAGTCCACCGCCCGCTGCGCCTGCTGGTAGTTCTCGTAGGACCCCACCTGCACGCCGCCGAGCGGCATGGACACCGATGCTGACATGTCTGTCTCCCGTCCGACCGTCTCGTTGTCGTTCACCAGCGGGAACGATCTTCCCGCGCGCCCTGTTCCTCCGGCCCCCTTGCAGGGCCCCGCCCTGAGCTCGCGAAGGGTGGGGGCAAGGGGGTCCTTCATCAGACGAGGCTGTCGGCCCAGGCGCGGTGCAGGTCGGCGAACCGGCCGGTGCCGGCGACCAGCTCGGCGGGGGATCCGTCCTCGACCACCCGGCCGGCCTCCATCACCAGCACCCGGTCGGCGATCTCCACCGTGGACAGCCGGTGGGCGATGATGATCGCCGTCCGGTCGGCGAGCAGCGTCTGCAGCGCCCGCTGGACGAGGACCTCGGAGGGCACGTCGAGGGAGCTGGTGGCCTCGTCGAGCACCAGCACCGCCGGGTCGGCGAGGAAGGCGCGGGCGAAGCCGACCAGCTGCCGCTGACCGGCCGACAGCCGGCCGCCGCGCTGGGCGACGTCGGTGTCGTAGCCCTCCGGCAGGGCCTGGACGAAGGCGTCGGCGCCGATGGCCCGGGCCGCCTCCTCCACCTCCGCGCGGGTCGCGGTGGGCCTGCCGAAGGCGATGTTGTCGGCGATGGAGCCGGAGAACAGGAAGCCCTCCTGGGTCACCATCACCACGGCCCGGCGCAGGTCGGCGTCGGCGATCCGGTCCAGCGGCACGCCGTCCAGCCGCACCTGGCCCTCGACCGGGTCGTAGAACCGCGCCGTGAGGCGGGCCAGCGTCGACTTGCCCGCGCCGGTCGCGCCCACCAGCGCCACCGTCTGCCCGGCCGGGACGACGAGGTCCAGCCGCGGCAGCACCGGCGCCCCGCCGTAGCCGAACCGCACGTCGTCGAACACCACCTCGCCGGAGACCGGGTGCGGCAGCGGCTGCGGGTCGACCGGGTCGGGGACCCCGGAGCGCTCCTCCAGCACCCCGGACAGCTTCTCCAGCGCCGCGCCGGCCGACTGGTAGCTGTTGTAGAACATCGCGATGTCCTGCAGCGGGTCGAAGAACCGGCGCAGGTACAGCAGGAAGGACACCAGCACCCCGACGGCCAGGTCGCCGTCCATCACCCGCAGCGCCCCGTAGCCGAGCACCGCGACGGTGACCAGGTTGCCGATCATCGTCACCGCCGGGACGACGACGGCGATCAGCCAGAACGCCTCGTGCTGGGCCCGGCGGTTCTCCTCGTTCAGCGCGGCGTGCAGCTCGTCGTTGCGGGGCTCCCGGCGGAACGCCTGCACCGCGCGGATGCCGCCGAACGTCTCGGTGAACTGGACGATCAGCGCGGCGATCGTCTGCCGGGTGCGCCGGTAGGCGACCGTCGAGCGGCGTTGGAACCAGCGGCCCAGCACGAGCAGCAGCGGGAAGCCCAGCAGCGCGACCAGGCCGAGCGGCAGGTCCAGCACCAGCAGCACGACGCCGATGGCCAGCACGCTGGACAAGGCGGTGAGCAGCCCGTCCAGGCCCTCGTCGACGAGCTCGGCGAGGGCCTCGACGTCGCTGGTCAGCCGGCTGATCGTCTTCCCCGAGGTGTAGCGCTCGTGGAACGCCAGCGGCAGCTGCTGGACGTGCCGGAACACCCGGCGGCGCAGCGCGAGCAGCACCGCCTGACCGACCCGGCCGGAGCCGACCAGGAACACGTAGCGCAGCCCGGTGTCCAGCGCGGCCGCGGCGACCATCGCCGCCGTCGTCCAGACCAGCGGCCAGGGGTCCGCCGGCTCGGCCAGCAGCGCCGGGACGGCGTGGTCGATGCCGATCCCGACCAGCAGCGGGCCGGCCAGCCAGGCGGCGTTCTGGACGAGGATCACGCACAACAGGGCCCACAGCGCCCGGCGGTGCGGGCGGAGCAGCTCGCCGAGCAGCCGCCGGGAGCGGCCGCGCAGGAAGGAGCTCCCGGAGGCGCTGACCTCCTCGGCGTCCTCGCCGGCGACGCCCCGCCAGTCGGCGTGGACGTCGACCGGGCCCACCACCGGGTCGGGCGCGCCCGACGCGGTGGTCACCGGGGCCGCGGTGCCGGAGCTGGTCATCACCGGTCCCGCTCGGCGGTGCCGGCCAGCTCGGAGTCCGAGGACAGCAGCGCCCGGTAGGCGGGCACCTCGGCGAGCAGGTCGGTGTGCCGGCCGACGGCGGTGATCCGGCCGCCCTCCAGCAGGGCGACCCGGTCGGCGAGCAGCACGGTGGAGGCGCGGTGGGCGACGACCAGGGCGGTGGTCTGCGCCAGCACGTCGCGCAGGGCCTGCTCGACCAGGGCCTCGGTGTGCACGTCCAGCGCCGACAGCGGGTCGTCGAGGACCAGCACCGAGGGGCGCCCCAGCACCGCCCGGGCCAGCGCCAGCCGCTGGCGCTGGCCGCCGGACAGGGACAGCCCCTGCTCGCCGATCCGGGTGTCCAGCCCCCAGGGCAGGTCGTGCACGAAGTCGGCCTGGGCCACCCGCAGCGCCTCGGCGACCTGGTCGTCGCCGGCGTCCGGGCGGCCCAGCGTCACGTTCTCCCGGACGCTCATCGAGAACAGCGTCGCCTCCTCGAACGCGGTCGCGACCACGGTGCGCAGCTGGACCAGCGGCAGGTCGCGGATGTCGTGCCCGTCGAGGGTGACCCGCCCGCCTGTCACGTCGAGGAGCCGGGCGACCAGCGCGGTCATCGTGGTCTTGCCCGAGCCGGTGGCGCCGACGAGGGCGACGGTCTCGCCCGGGGCGACGTCGAGGTCGACGTCGAGGTCGACGTCGGTGAGCACCGGACCACCGGCTCCGGGGAAGCCGAAGCGGACGTGCTCGAAGCGGAGCCGGGCCGGCGTGCCGACCGGCTGCGGGCGGACGCCGGGGCGGTCGGTCACGGTCAGCGGCGCGTCGAGCAGCTCGCCGATCCGGTCGCAGGCGCTGGCCGTCTCCTGGGCCTGGGCGAGCAGGAAGCCCAGGCTCAGGATCGGCCACAGCAGGACGGTGAACAGCGCGATGAACCCGACCAGCCCGCCGACGGTCAGCGCGCCGCTGCTCACCGCCAGCGCGCCGCCGACCAGGAGGACGGCCAGGGTGATCTGCGGGTGGAACTCGAACAGGCACCAGATCAGCGCGAGCGTGCGGACCTTCTCCAACTCCAGCCGGCGCAACCGGACCGCCTTGCGGTCGTAGCGGCTGAACACCAGCCCGCTGCGGCCCAGCGACTTGACCACCCGGATGCCCTGCACCGCCTCCTCGACGTCGGTGGCCAGGTCGCCGTACTGGTCCTGCACCTGCCGGGACTGCGCGTTGTACCGGCCCTCCCACCGGACGCCGAAGAAGGTCAGCGGGACCGTGGTGACCAGCACCGCCACGCCCAGCGGCCAGCAGGTGAGCAGCAGCAGGGCGCCGACGACGACGCAGGTGACCAGGTTGACGACCAGGAAGACCCCGCCGAAGCCGACGAACCGCCGGATGGTCGAGACGTCGGAGGTGGCGCGGGAGAGCAGCTGCCCGGAGGACCAGCCCTCGTGGAAGGCGATGGGCAGCCGCTGCAGCCGCTGGTAGAGGGTGTCCCGCAGGTCGCGCTCGATCTGCAGGCTGCTGATGTTCATCGCCCACCGGCGGAGGAAGAACAACGCCGCCTCGGCGATCCCGAAGCCCAGCGCCAGGGCGAGCAGCGGCACCAGCCCGGCGCGGTCGCCGTCGGCGATCGGCCCGTCGACGACGGCCTCGGTGACCAGCGGGATGACCAGCTGGGTGAGGGTGGCCAGCAGGGCGCCGACGAAGGTCAGCGCGACCAGCCCGCGGTAGGGGCGGGCGAACGGCCAGAGCCGGGTCAGCGAGGAGAGCCTGCCCCGGTCCGCGGCGGGAGCGGGCGGCGTCTCGGTCATGGCCTCCGCAGGCTATGCCGGGACCCGGACGACCTCGACCGTATTACGGCGTCCCTGCAGGGGCGGGGGGCAGGGAGGTCCTTGCTCAGCGGTGCCGGCGGACCCCGAAGACGATGTCCTCCCACGCCGGGATCCGGGCCCGGGGGTCGTCGGTCTCGCCGTCACCGAGGGAGCCCAGGACGAGGGTGTCCTGGGTGTCGGCGTCGTCGTACGGGCTGAGGGCGGAGTGGCCGTGCGCCGGCCGCGCCTCGCTGTACGGGCCGTCGTCGCCGGACAGCAGCACGTCGACCGGGTTGCCGTCGGCGGGGACGACGTTGCGCACCTGCTCGTCCAGCCGGTCCTCAGGGCCGGGCTCGTCCGCGGACGCCATCGGGACGGACCGGCGCGAGATGGGCGCGGCCGGCAGACCGACCGGGACGTCGGGGACCACCCGGACCAGCCGGGTGCCCTCGGCGAAGTCCATCGTCGTGGCGTCGACCGGGGTCACCGTCTTGGCCGGGATGTCGTAGCTCCAGCGGGTGGTGCCGGACTTGTGGCCGGCGCGCCAGGCGGCGCGGACCTGCCAGGTGCCGTCCTCGGACCGGTGCGCGTCCCACCGGACGGCGTCCAGGTCGGCACCGAGCAGGCGCAGCCGCTCGGACATGAACTGCTCCAGCGGCACGCTGGGCGTGCCCTCCGACAGCCGGACCCGGGCGTCCCGAGCCTGCTCGGCCACCCGGGTGCGCTCCTGCAGCACGGGGTAGGCGAACCGCATGATCCGCTCGACCCGGGTGCCGGAGGCGTGCGCGACCTGCTCGGGGCTCTCCCCGGCGCGGATGCGCGCCTGGATGACCCGGGGCGGCAGGTCGTTGGCCGGCGGGACGGGGCCGGGCTGCGGCGCCGCCTCCAGCACGGGCTCCGCGGCCGGCTCGGCCGGCCGGCCCGCGAGGAGCGAGCGCAGGTGGTCGTCGACCGCCAGCTCGAGGTGCTCGACGTCGTCGGACGGGTCGGGCCCCTCCGCGGCGAGCACCAGGTGCGTGCCGTCCTCGGAGAGCGCCACGAGGCGCAAGGAGCGCATGGGGCGACCTCCAGCAGGGAACCGGTGCTCGTCCGGGGGAGCGGACCAGCTGCAACGCTATCCGCGCCTCCGGGCACGTGTGCGGCCGACACGCCCGGCCCGGCGCGTCGGCTCGACAACTGCCCTCGAAGCGTTCTCGACCGTCGGTCACCGCCCGGTCGCAGGGTGCTGCGGCAGCCGCCAGGATGGTCTCCTCAGCGCCCCCGACCGGCGCCAGGTCACGTGCCCGAAACAGTCCGGGGGCATGGTGGACCGGACGTCCGCAACGGCAACCGGCACAGGGAGGGGCACGCATGTGCGGCATCTCGGGTGAGGTCCGGTTCGACGGTGGGGTCGCCGACATGGCGGCGGTCAGCGCCATGTGCGAGCAGCTGCAGCGCCGGGGGCCAGACGGCTCCGGTGGCTGGCAGTCCGGTCCGGTGGCCCTCGGCCACCGCCGGCTGAAGATCATCGACCTGACCGACGCCGGCGCTCAGCCGATGGTCGACGCCGAGCTCGGCCTGACCATGGTCTTCAACGGGATCGTCTACAACTACAAGGAGCTGCGCGCCGAGCTGCAGCAGGCCGGCTACCGGTTCTTCTCCACCTCCGACACCGAGGTGGTGCTCAAGGCCTACCACCGCTGGGGTGCGGCCTGCGTCGAGCGCTTCCTCGGGATGTTCGCCTTCGTGGTGGTCGAGCGCGAGACCGGCCGGGTGGTCATGGGCCGCGACCGGCTGGGCATCAAGCCGCTCTACCTGAGCCGCGGCCCCGGCCGGGTGCGCTTCGCCTCGTCGCTGCCGGCGCTGGTGCGGGCCGGTGGCGTGGACACCAGCATCGACCCGGTCGCGCTGCACCACTACATGTCCTTCCACGCCGTCGTCCCCGCGCCCGCCACGATCCTGTCCGGCGTCCGCAAGCTGCCGCCGGCCACGGTGCGCACCTACGAGCCGGACGGGCGCGAGTCCGACTGGGAGTACTGGCGCCCGGTGCACGAGCGGCGGGCCGACCTCGCCGACCTGCACCCGGTGGAGTGGCAGGAGCGGGTCCTCGAGCAGCTGCGCGTCGCCGTCCGGCGGCGGATGGTCTCCGACGTCCCGGTCGGTGTGCTGCTCTCCGGCGGCCTGGACTCCAGCCTCATCGTCGGTCTGCTGGCCGAGGAGGGGCAGCACGGCCTGGCCACCTTCTCCATCGGCTTCGAGGCGGTGGGCGAGCGGTCGGGTGACGAGTTCGTCTACTCCGACGTCATCGCCGAGACCTTCGCGACCGACCACCACCGGCTGATGGTGCCCACCGCCGACGTGCACGCGGGGCTGGACGGCGCCATCGGCGCGATGAGCGAGCCGCAGACCAGCCACGACGCCGTCGCGTTCTACCTGCTCTCCCAGCAGGTCAGCCGGCACGTGAAGGTGGTGCAGAGCGGGCAGGGCGCCGACGAGGTGATGGCCGGGTACGACTGGTACCCGCCGCTGGACGGCGTCCCGGTCGCCGACGCCGTCGACGCCTACGCGAGGGTGTTCATCGACCGCCCGCACGCCGACCTGGCGCGCGTCCTGGCCGACCGGTGGATGACCACCGAGGACGTCAGCCGGGACTTCGTCACCGCGCACTTCGCCCGGCCGGGTGCGGAGACGACGCTGGACCGGGCGCTGCGGCTGGACTCGACGATCATGCTGGTCGACGACCCGGTCAAACGGGTGGACAACATGACGATGGCCTGGGGCCTGGAGGCCCGCGTGCCGTTCCTGGACCACGAGTTCGTGGAGCTCGCCGCCGCCGTCCCGCCGGAGCTGAAGCTGGCGCACGGCGGCAAGGGCGTGCTCAAGGACGCCGCCCGCAAGGTCGTCCCGGCCGAGGTCATCGACCGGCCGAAGGGCTACTTCCCGGTGCCGGCCATCATCGACCTGCAGGGGGAGTACCTGGAGACGGTGCGCGCGGCGCTGCACGCACCGGAGGCCCGGGAACGCGGCCTCTTCCGCACCGAGTACGTCGACCGGCTGCTGGCCGAACCGAACAGCCACCGCACCACGCTGGGGTCCAACCAGCTGTGGCAGGTGGGCCTGCTCGAGCTCTGGCTGCAGCGGCACGGCATCCGCTGAGGCTCCGGGGCTCTTCCCGCGCCCGACCCACCCTGCCGATGCCGGGGAGGACGACGCCGTCCACCCCGGCAGACCCGCCCTGCCCCGTCCCGTCGAGGAGATGACATGACCGACGCGCTCCGCTCCGCCGGCCTGTCCACTCACGTCCGCCTCGCCATCGCCGAGATCGCCGGTGCCTCCGGCGCCTGGTGCCCCACGCTCGCGCCCACCGGCGACCGGGTCGCCTACGTCAGCGACCGCTCCGGGCTGCCGCGGCTGGAGGTCGCCACCCTGGACCAGCAGACGCCACCGGCGGTGCTGTCCGGTCCCGGCGAGGAGGTCGTCTCGGTCGCCTGGTCACCGGACGGCGAGTGGCTGGCCTACCTGGTGAGCCCCGGCGGCTCGATCTGCGCGCAGCTGTGGGCCGTGCGGCCCGACGGCACCGAGCGGCACCTGGTGGCGGGGGAGGACCCGCGGTCGACCGTCTTCGCCGGCGGCTGGACCGCCGCGGCCGGCCACTACGTCTGCTCGATCGCCTCCGGCGACGGCCCGGACGCCGACGTCGTCCTGGTCGACGTGGTCGCCGGCGCGCACCGCACGCTGGCCTCCGGCGGCTTCCTGTCGGTCACCGCGGTCGCCGCGGACGAGCGCACCGTGCTGGCCCGCCGGGGGCCGCGCGGGCACCGGCACGTCGTGCTGGTCGACGTCGCCAGCGGCGTGCAGCGGCGGGTCATCCCGCTCGGCGACCCCGGCGGCCGGGCGTCGGAGGACGGCCGGTTCGCCCCCGACGGCCGGGCGGTCTACCTGCGCGCCGGGCTCCCGGGCTCGCCCGACGTGCCGCGCAGCGACCGCACGGCGCTGGTCCGCGTCCCGCTCGACGAGGACCGGGTGCCCGGCCGCGGCGAGGTCCTGGTGGCCCGACCGGACGCCGACCTGGACGCCTACGCGGTCCGCGCCGACGGCACCGTCGTCTGCGTGTGGAACGCCGACGGGTGCACCGAGCTCGACGTCCGCGACCTGGCCGACGGCACGGTGCGGCACAGCGTCCCGCTGCCCGAGCCGGTGATGCCCGGCTGGTCGCTGTCACCCGACGGCCGCACGCTGCTCGCCGAGCTCACCGGCCCGCTGTCCCCGCGGTCGCTGTGGCTGGTGGCCCTCGACGGCGGGGACGCCCCGGTCCCGCTGCCCTCCACCCCGCGGCGTCCCGACGCGCACCTGCTGGTCACCCCGGAGCGCCGCCGGTACCCGGCCGCCGACGGCACCGAGCTCGACGGCTGGCTGTACACGCCGCCGGGGGTGCACGGGGCCAACCGCACGGTGGTCAGCTTCCACGGCGGCCCGGAGGGCCAGGAGCGGCCGGCCTTCTCCCCGGTCGCGCAGGCGCTGGTCGCCGCCGGGCTGACCGTGTTCGCACCGAACGTGCGGGGCTCCGGCGGGCACGGCGCGGCGTTCATGGCCGCCGACGACCTGGCCGCCCGGGAGGCCTCGTTCGACGACGTCGTGGCCACCGTCGACCACCTCGTCGCCGAGGGCATCGCGCTGCCCGGCCAGATCGGTGCGCACGGCTGGTCCTACGGCGGCTACCTGACGCTGGTGGCGCTGACCCGCTGGCCGGACCTCTTCGCCGCCGGCGTCACGCTCGCCGGGATGAGCGACCTGCGGACGTTCTTCGCCGGCACCGAACCGTGGATGGCGGCGGCGTCGGTGACCGAGTACGGCGACCCGGTGTCCGACCGGGAGATGCTCGCCGCCCTGTCGCCGATGACCGCGCTCGACCGGCTGACCGCCCCGGTGCTGCTCACCCACGGCGACCGGGACACCAACGTGCCGGTGCTCGAGTCCGTCCAGGCGCACCAGGAGCTCACCGCGCGGGGCGCCGCCGCCGAGCTGCTGCTGCTCCGCGGCGAGGGACACACGATCGTGGGACGGGAGAACCTGCTGGGCCTGTCCGAGCGGGTCACCGAGTGGTTCGATCGATGGCTGTGAAGGCGACGGGCGGGTGAGCATCGCAGGGAGCGCCGGCGACCGAGGAGCGGAGCGAGTCCGGAGACGAACCATGAACGCTGTGAAGGCGACGGGCGAGTGAGCATCGCAGGGAGCGCCAGCGACCGAGGAGCGGAGCGAGTCCGGAGACGAACCATGAACGCTGTGAGCGCAGGATGACCAGCGGCGCCAGCGTCTTCGCCCGGTACCCCGGCTCGGCCGGGGACGAGGCGGTGACGGCGGACGGCTCGGTGCGGCCGGCCTACGCGCCGGTGGCCCGGGCCCTCGACCGGCTCGGCGGCGTCGGGCTCACGGCCGTCGTCGGCGCGGTCGCCCAGGAGCGGCGGATGCGCGGGGTCGTCTTCGGCAGCTACGTCGACGGCCGGCTCGAGGAGCGCCCGTTCCCGCTCTGCCCGGTGCCCCGGGTGCTCTCGGCGGCCGACTGGGCGCACCTGTCCGCCGGGGTGGAGCAGCGCACCCGCGCGCTGAACGCCTTCCTGGCCGACGTCTACCGCCCGGCGGGTCGGCGGCGCACCGACGAGGACAAGCAGCCCGAGGCGGTGCGCGCCGGCGTCGTCCCGGCCTGGGTCGTCTCCGCCAGCCCCGGGTACCGGCCGGACGCGGTCGGCCTCGCCGCGGCCGGGCAGCAGCGGATCACCGTCTCCGGGATGGACCTGCTGCTCGGGCCGGACGGCTGGGTCGTGCTCGAGGACAACCTGCGGGTGCCCTCGGGCATCGGCTACGCCCTCACCAACCGCGACAGCGGCCGCGCCGCGCTGCCCCAGCTCTACGGCGGGGCGGAGTCCCAGGGGCTGGTCGACCCCGCGGAGTCGGTGGCGCTGCTGCGCGCCGCGCTGGCCGATGCCGCACCGGCCGGGTGCACCGGCGTGCCGCAGCTCGGCCTGCTGACCGACGGCCCGCACAACTCCGCGTGGTTCGAGCACCAGCTGCTCGCCGAGGCGATGGGCATCCCGATCGTCACGCCCGACGTCCTCTGGCCGACCGCGGCGGGCGGGGTGGCGGTGCAGCGGGACGGCGAGCGGGTGCCGGTCGACGTCCTGTACCGGCGCTTCGACGAGGCCGACCTGGCCGCCCACCTCACGCCCAGCGGCGCCTCGGTCGGGGCACTGCTCGCCGCGGCGGTCCGCGCCGGCCGGCTGGCGGTGGCCAACGTGCCGGGCAACGGCGTGGCCGACGACAAGGCCACCTACCGCTACGTCGACGCGATGATCCGGTTCTACCTGGGCGAGGAGCCGGTGCTGGCGCCCGTGCCGACCTGGCTGCTGGCCGAGGAGGCCGACCGGGCGGAGGTGCGCGACCGGTTGCACGAGCTCGTGGTCAAGCCGGTCGACGGGTACGGCGGGCAGGGCGTCGTCTTCGGTCCGCTGTGCTCGGCCGCCGAGCTCGCCGAGCTGCACGCGGAGGTCTTCGCCGCGCCGCACCGGTTCGTCGCCCAGCAGCCGGTCGACTTCTCCACGGTGCCGACCGTCGTCGACGGCCTGGTCGTGCCGCGGCACGCCGACCTGCGGGTCTTCGCCGTCGCCGGCAGCAGCACCCGGGCGTTGCCCTCCCCGCTGACCCGGGTCGCGCTCACCGAGGGCTCGCTGCTGGTCAACTCCAGCCAGGGCGGCGGCAGCAAGGACACCTGGATCCTGCCGCCCCCGTGAACGGAGTGCCAGCGCATCACCTTCCGAGCGCTGGCACTCCACTCAGACCTTCGAGAGGTGGCGCCAGGCGGCCCAGGCGCTGGTGACCATGTCCTGCAGGTCGTGCCGGGCGCGGAAGCCGAGCTCGCGCTCGATGCTGCCCACCGCGGCCACCACGCTCGCCGGGTCGCCCGGCCGGCGGCCGACCACCTCGGGGGTGGTGTCCGCGCCGCTCACCTCGCCGACCACCCGGAGGACGTCGAGCACGCTGCTGCCCTGCCCGCGCCCCACGTTGTAGGTACCCCCGGGCGAGCCGTCCGTCAGGGCGCGCACCGCGGCGAGGTGCGCGTCGGCGACGTCGGCGACGTGCACGTAGTCCCGGACCCCGGTGCCGTCGGGCGTGCCGTGGTCGTCGCCGAACACGACCGGGGCGCAGCCGGCGTCCAGCGCCGCGAAGACCAGCGGCACCAGGTTGGCCGCGCCGGAGTCGCCCAGCCGGGGCGCCGCCGCGCCGGCCACGTTGAAGTAGCGCAGCGCGGTGGCGGCCAGCCCCCACGCGGCGGCGCAGTCCCGGAGCAGCCACTCGCCCACCAGCTTGGTCTGCCCGTAGGGCGACAGCGGCCGGCACGGCGCGTCCTCGGCCACCGGGTCGGACTCGGGGGTGCCGTAGACGGCGGCGCTGCTGGAGAACACGAACCGGGCCACGCCCTTCGCCCGGCAGCTCTCCAGCAGCGCGACGAGCCCCTCGACGTTCTCGGCGTAGTAGGTCAGCGGGTCGGCGACCGACTCGGCCACCTGCTTCTTGCCGGCCACGTGCACCACGCCCTGCACGGCGTGCTCGCGCAGCACCCGGCGCACCAGCCCCCGGTCCCGGACGGAGCCGACGACCAGCGGCACGCCGGGCAGCTCCGCCAGCCGGCCGGGGTCCCCGGTGGAGAGGTCGTCGAGCACCACGACCTGCTCACCCGCCGCGGTCATCGCGTGCACCACGTGCGCACCGATGTAGCCCGCGCCGCCGGTGACCAGCCAGCTCATGCCCGCACCGCCAGCAGGTCCAGCGCCGCCGACCCCGCGAGAAGGACCTCGGGCAGGTCGGCCAGCGCCGCGCGCATGCCCGCCTCGCCACCGAACTGGAAGCCGAGCTGGGTGGTGTAGCAGGCGCAGGCATCGGCGCGCCGGTCCGGCAGCTGGGCCGGCTCGACCGGCGTCAGGCCGCCGGGCAGGGCCTCGCCCGGGACGGCGTCCGGCCGGCGGAGCACGTAGGGGCTGTCCCGCCACCAGAGCACCGGCGGGTCCAGCGACGCGACCGCCCGCAGCACCTGCAGGTGGTCGACGTGGGCGCCCAGCGCCTGCGGCGCCAGCCACAGGTCCGCGCTGAGCCCGGCCAGCAGGTCGGCCACCTCGCACCAGACGTCGTCGCCGGGATGCACGCCGGCGAACAGGTCGGGGGCGCTGGTGTAGCCGCGGTGCGGCGCCTCGGGCAGGTCGAGGTCGACCGGGGTGGCGCCGAGCACCACCATCGCAGCCGCGTTCTCCGCACGGCGCAGCGCCAGGTAGTCGACGTCGGGCGGGAGGCCCTTGTCCAGCTGGCAGGCCAGCGCGAACCCGGTCGGGTCGGGCACGCTGCGGGTGAAGCAGGTGACCACGGTGACCTCGTGCCCGGCGTCGGCCAGCGCCGCCAGGCTCGCCCCGGCGGAGAAGGCCGCGTCGTCCAGGTGCGGGCTGACCGCGAGCACCCGCATCAGAGCAGGTGCGCCGCGGCCCGGAACCGGCAGCTCGGGTCGACGGTCGCGGGCAGCGTCCAGCCCAGGTCCGACGCGGTCCCGGCGAGCCCGGTGTAGACCGCGTCGATGCTGCGCGCCAGCACCGGCCACGAGTACAGCCGGCGGACCTCCTCCAGGGCGGTCGTCGCCAGCCGGGTGCGCAGCGCCGCGTCGCCGAGCAGCCGGTCCAGCTCCTTGGTCAGGCCGGCGACGTCGCCGGGGGCGTGCAGCAGGCCGTTCTCCTCGTGCCGCAGGCAGTCGACGACGCCGACGCTGTCGGTGCTCACCGTCGGCAGGCCGCTGGCCATGGCCTCCAGCAGCGTGTTGCTGAACCCCTCGCTGTAGGTCGGGCTGACGAAGAGGTCGGCCGAGCGGTACACCTCCGGCGCCTCGTCCGGGGGCACGTAGCCGAGGAACGTGGTGCGGCTGTCCGCCCGGGCGCGGGCCTCCTCGAGGTCCGGGCCGATGCCGGAGACCACCAGCCGGACGCCGTCGGGCAGTGCCTCGAGCAGGTCCAGCACGCCCTTGCGCCGGTCGACCCGGCCGTGGAACAGCAGCACCGGCGGGTCGGCCAGGCTGCCCAGCGGCCGGTCGGCCGGCGTGAAGCGCCGGGTGTCCGTCGCGCCGGGGACGATCGTGAACCGCGCCGGGTCGGTGCCCAGGTTGCCGACCACCTCGTCGCGGAAGCTGGCACTGCCGATCAGCACCGCGCCGGCGGAGTCGAGCACGGCGCGCATCGCCGCGGCGTGGGTGCTGCAGCAGGTGCCCACCCAGTGGCCGTCCCCGCCCTGGATGCTCACCACGTTCGGCACGCCGGTCCGGCGGGAGGCCTCCAGCACGGCCAGCCCCGGCGGGTAGCCGTACTGGGCGTGCAGCACGTCGAAGGGCCGCTCGTCGTGCAGGCCGACGACGGTGCGGACGATCTCGGTGATGTCGCCCTCCCAGTCGGCGGGGACGACGGTCTCGCCGCGGCTGGGCAGCGCGTGGACCTCGACGCCGGCGGGTACCCGGTCGGCCGGCGGCGGGCCGCCGCCGTACACCCGGGTGCCGGCCTCGTCGTCCCGGTACTGGCTGATCAGCGTCACGTCGTGGCCCAGTGCGACCAGCTCGCGCAGCAGGTTCTCCGCGTAGACGCTCATGCCGCTCACCGCCGGCCAGTAGCGCCGGCTGACGAAGCAGATCCTCATCCCTCGGCCTTCCTCAGCAGCTCGATGGAGCGGGGCACCAGCTGGTGCGCCCGGTGGCCGTCACGGGAGAGCTCCAGGCTGACCAGCCGGTCGTAGCCCACCGCCCGCAGCGCGGCCAGCACCGCCGGCAGGTCGACGTCGCCCTCGTCGAGCGGCAGGTGGTCGTGCACGCCGCGGCGCATGCCCTCGACGGCGACCGCCCCGAGCTGCGGACCGAAGGCGGTCACCGCCTCCTCGGGGGTGTACCGGCCGCTGACCACGCAGTGCCCGGTGTCCAGCGCGAGCGTCAGGCCCGGCACCTGCTCGGCGAGCGCGGCCCAGTCGTCGGCGTCCTCGACGAGCATCCCGGGCTCCGGTTCGACGGCCAGCGCGTAGGACCGCCCGCCGTGGCTGTCGACCAGCGCGCGCACGCCGTCGACCAGCCAGCGCCGGGCGTCGTCCCGGTCGACCCCGGGCTGCGGCACGCCGGCCCAGAAGCTCACCGCCTCGGCGTGCAGCACCTCCGCGAGGTCGCAGGCCAGCCGCAGGTAGGCCAGCCGGCGTTCCCGGCTCTTGGGGGAGGGATGCACCAGGGTGGGCTCGTGCTTGACCCGCGGGTCGAGCAGGAAGCGGGCGCCGGTCTCGACGACCACGCCCAGCCCCAGCTGGTCGCAGCGCCGGCGGACCCGCTGGGCCTGCGCGAACGCGTCGTCGGCGAACGGGTCCAGGTGCACCACGTCCAGGGTCAGCGCTACGCCGGCGTACCCGCAGTCGGCGAGGAAGGACAGCGCGTCGTCCAGCCGGTGCGAGGTCAGCCCGTTGGTGTTGTAGGCGTACCGCAGCTCGCTCACGAGTGCACCGCCAGCGCCGCCACGTGCCGTCCGGGTTCGCGGTAGAGCGCGTACAGCTCGCCAACCGCGCGGTCGGCGCCGGCCCGGTCGAACCAGGCCGGCCCGCCGAGCCGCTCCTCCGCGTCGTGGGTCAGGTGCACCCGCGCCCAGCCGCCCGGGTCCGCGCCGACGGCGGCGAGCCCGGTACCGGGCCCGCCGCCGCGGTCCAGCAGCCGCCGCACCCCGCGCTCGCCGATCCGTCCGTAGGACATCGTCTCGGCCTCCAGGCCGGGCACCAGCACCTTCGCCGCGACCGCCTCGCCCCGGGAGGGCTGCAGGTCGACCAGCACGTCGTACCCCTCGGCGGTCAGGGTGCCGACCACGTCGTCGTCCCCGCCGGTGGGCAGGTCCGACAGCGCCACGGTGCTCCGCCGGGACAGCACCGAGCCGCGCAGCAGGTCGGTGAGCCGGTCGGTGCCCAGCCGGGTCCACGCCAGCATCGCCTGCAGGGCCCGGTCCTCCTCGACCATCCGCTCCGGCGGGTGCCCGCGCAGCCACTGGTCCAGGTAGCCGGGCGGGGTGGCGGCGGCGACGGCGTCCAGCGGTCCGTGCATGAACGCCTTGCGGGCGCGGGCAGCGGCGAACTCGTGCAGCGCCTTGCGCACCGCGGCGTCCCGGTCGGGGTCGGCCGCCTCACCGCAGGCGGTGACCATCATCGGGGTGGGCTCCGAGCCGTCCCGCGAGCAGCCGACGGCGTAGACGTCGACGACTCCGTGCTCGGTGGAGGCCAGCTTGACCAGCACGTCGATGCCGGCGGCGTCGAGCCGGTCCAGCAGCGCCAGCGCGTCGGGGTCGCGCAGCTCCGCCAGGTCGACCACCACGCCCTGGTCCAGCGCGCGGAAGGTCGTCGCGTTGCCGTCGCGCTGCAGCAGCTCGAGCGTGGCGTGCCGGACCGCCCGGCCGGCGTCGAACGCCGCGCCCTGGCCGTTGGTGATCACCGTGGTGAGCCAGCCGGCGGGCGGCGGGTCGCCGGGCAGCTCCTCGGGGGCGGAGACGACCAGCTCGGCGGGCACCAGCACGGTCTCGCCGTCCCGGGTGCGGGTCATCGGCAGCCACTGCAGTGGCCGGTCGTCGTCGTAGCCGCTGCCGGCCTCCAGGCACAGCGTGCGCGGGTCCTGCACCCGGTCCCGGCCCTCGGTGCGGGCCAGCTCCCGGTAGGAGCCGTGCACCCGGCCGAGCCCCTGGTGCGCGCGGATGGACAGCGCCATCTCGGCCATCTCGCCGAGCGCGCCGGTGCGGGCCTCCTCGCGGGTGGCGCCGTACCCGAGGCCGCTGCCGCCGGGGTGCGCCGGTGAGGAGGAGAGGAACGCGCTGTGCAGCGGCACGTCGAGGACGTCCAGGCCCTCGATCGCGAACTCCTGGACGCCGGGCGGGAACGAGTCGAGGTACCGCTGGGAGTTCGCTCTCACAGCTCGGCCAGCGCGATCGGCGCGGCGTCCGGACGCCCGGCGAGCAGCCGCTGCACCAGGTGGACGACGTGGTCGGTGGTCACGCCCGGCACCAGCTCGAACGGCGTGGCGACGGCGTGGAAGTCCAGCTCGGCGACCACCGCCAGGTACTCCCGCAGCTCGCCGTGCGAGAGCGGGATCTGCGCGTGGAACGCCTTGTGCGCGCTCAGCCCGACCGGGTTGCCGTCGCCGTCCAGGTCGACCTTGAGCGAGTCGCCGCAGAACAGCACCCCGCGTCGGCTGTCGTGCAGCACCGAGTGGCCGGGGAAGTGCCCGCCGGTGCAGTGCAGGGTCAGGTCGGGCGCCAGCTCGAGCACGTCGTCGGCCGGCCAGGTGACCCGGAAGGCCTTGGTCCACTCCAGGTCGCGCACGCCGACGCAGACCGTCGCCGGCTCGAGCTCCAGCTGCAGCTGCCACAGCGCGCCGTAGCCGTGCACGTGGCTGGCGGCGAGCACGTCGAACCCGCCCTTCTCGGCGGCCATCCGGCGCAGCTCGGCCAGCATGGCGTGCGTGTACCAGGGGGCGCACTCGAAGCCGACCAGCCCGGCGTCGGTCTCGATGACCCAGCCCCGGCTGTCCAGCCCGAACCGGGGTTCGGTGCCGAACTCGGTGATCCCGGCGACGGCGGTGGGCCGCCAGAAGCCGGTGACCAGCTCGTCGGCCTGCTTGGGGGTGAGGAACTCGAAGCCGTGCTCGGGCAGCGCGTTGCGGACGTCGGCGCAGACCGGGCAGACCTGCGGGCCGGGTGCCGGCCAGCGCTGCCAGTGCCCGCAGTTGGTGCAGGCGAACGCGGGCAGGTCGGGCAGCAGGCCGCGGTAGGGGTTGGTGTCGGGTCCGGGTCCGGGTCCGGGTCCGGTGGGTGGGTGGGCGGCAGCAGGGTTCATCAGCGGGCTCCGGTGCGGTCGGTGGCGGCGTCGAGGGCCTGCACGAGCAGGCGGTGGAGGGCGAGGTCCCGGTCGGCCGGGTACGGCCACGGCGCCGCGCCGGTGACCGCGGCGCCGAACCCGGCGAACTGGGCGGCGAAGGGGTCGGTGCCGGCGAACGGGACGTCGACCGGCTCGGGGCGGTACAGCGTCAGGGTCCCGCCGGCGGTCTGGCCCATCGTGTCGACGGCGACGGCCATGCCCCGGGTGCCGACCACCTCCAGCCGGCGGCGGGGGAGGGCGTCCGGGCAGTTGTAGGACACGTGCAGGTCGACCAGCACGCCGCCGGCGGTGCGGCCGGCCAGCAGCGCGCCGTCGTCCACCGGGTAGTCCTGCACCCGGGTCTGCAGCACGGCGGAGAGCTCGACGACGTCATCGGCGAGCAGGACGCCGGCCAGGTCCAGGCCGTGCGGCGCCAGGTCGATCGCCGCGCCACCGCCGGCCCGGGACCGGTCGACCCGCCAGTTGTCGTGCGGGCCGCCGTCGGGTGACCAGTCGGCCGGCAGCCAGCAGCAGTAGGCGATCCGGACGGCGGTGACCGTGCCCAGCTCGGGCACCAGCTCCCGCAGCCGGACGTGGGCGGGGTGCCAGCGCTGGTCGAAGGCGGTGCCGAGCAGGACGCCGGCGCGGCTGGCCGCGCCGACGGCGGCCTCGGCGTCGGCGACGTCGGCGGCCAGCGGCTTCTCGCACAGCACCGGGACGCCGGCGGCGGCGGCCGCCTCGACCACCTGCCGGTGGGCGGAGTTGGGCACCGCGACGTAGATCGCGTCCAGGCCCGGGGTGGCCAGGAACGCCGCCAGGTCGGTGGTCGCCGGGACCTCGGCGGGGACCCGCGCCAGCGCGCCGGGGTCGCGGTCGTGCAGTGCCACCAGCCGGGCGCCGGGGACCTGCCGCAGCCCGGGGAGCGCGTGGTCCCGGGCCACCCAGCCGCAGCCGGCCACCCCCCAGCCGACGCCGGTCACCACTGCTCCGGCAGGTCCACCAGCAGCCGTCGACGGGCGGCGTCGGCGGGCAGCGGGTCGGGCCAGCGGGCCGGCAGGTGCCCCGACCGCGGGCCGTACTCGGCGGCGTACCGCTCGCTGGGCCAGCGCAGCGCGCCGTCGGCGTAGAGCGGGTTGGGCCGCAGCGGCCCGAGCGGCTCGCCCAGGTCCACCGGCGCCGCGGTACGCAGGTCGCCGGCCACCAGGGCGATCGCCTCGCTGCCGACCAGCTCCTCGGCCGCCGCCGGCCGCGGCGGGCGCCGCTCCAGCAGCGAGTGGGTCAGCTCCTCGTCGTCGTAGAGCACGGTGGCCCCGAGCAACCGGGCGTACTCGGCCGGTGCCAGCGGCGCGCCGTGCGGGTCGGCGACGTGCGCGTGCCCGACCACCACCGTCCCCCCGGGCCCGGCCAGCGCGTGCAGCGCCGCGGCGGCGGCCGGCTTGTCCCGGAAGAAGTAGAAGGCGTCGGCGCAGGTGACGTAGGCCGGCCGGTCCACCTGCAGGTCCGGTGCGGTCGTCACGTCGGCGCACACGTACCGGGCGGTCGGGCACACGAAGCGCCGGGCCAGCCAGAGCTTGGACCAGACGACGTCCAGGCCGACCAGGTCGCGGACGCCGCGGCGGGCGAGCTCGCGCAGCTGGGTGCCGACGCCGCAGGCCACGTCGACCACCGGGCGGTCCCCCGGCCAGTGCCGGCCCAGCAGCGCCAGGCCGGCCAGGTGCGTGGGGTCGGACCAGCGGTGGGCGAAGTAGTCGCCGACCCGGCCCATGCCGAGGGCGTCCATCGCCTCCCGCAGGGTCCGCGCGCTCGGCACCCGCGCCAGCTGCTCGGCCGGCGGGGCGGGCTCGGTCCACCAGTCGTCGGCGTCGGCGAGCAGCGCCACCCGGGCCCGGTCGACCTCGCCGTCGGCCAGCAGGTCGGCGACCCGGCCCTGCAGCTCCGCGCGTCCGGTGCGGGCGAAGGGGATCCCGTCGACGACCGGCACGCCGGTCGCGGTGATGCCGCTGACGCTCACAGAGTCACCGCCGCTCCCGCGGCAGGCTCCGCTCCTCGCTCGTTCCTCGCTGCGATGCTCACCTGCCTGTCCGCTCACAGTCCGGCCGCGGCGAGCACGTCGAGGTGGAAGGACTGCACCGGCCCGGCGTGCACCAGCTCCAGGTCGTCCAGCGCCTGCGCGGCGGTGAACGCCGCGGCGCGTGCGTGGTGGTGCACCTGCAGCACCCGGTCGAGGACGTCGGCGGCGTGGAACGCCTGCGACTCCGGCGCCACCGCGTCGGCCCGCAGCGTCAGCACCTGCCGCAGCCGCGCCGCGAGCTCGGTGGGCAGCCCGGCGAGCTCGCGCTCCTCCAGCGTCCCGAGCACCCGGTCCAGGGCGCCGCCGAGCAGCACCTCACCGGCGAACCCGGCGTCGGGTAGCACCACATTGTGCAGGTGGTGGGCCAGCCCGACCAGGAACGGCGGCACCGGGTCGGCGCCCAGCGCGGGGGCGAGCAGGCAGCCGTAGACGGCCACGGTCAGGCAGTGGTCGCCGTGGCTCTCCGGCGGCTCGACGATCACCCGCGGCTTGCCCGGGCTGGTCGCCCCGGCCCGCGGCTGGGCGTTGAGCGCCACCGCCAGGGACGGCGGCAGCCCGGCCGGTCGCACCGCGGGCAGCGCCGCCCGCAGCCGGCCGGCGAGGTCGGCGTCGACTGTCCCGGCGACCTCGTCGAAGCCGCGGCGCAGCACCGCCTGCGCCTCGTCGGCGGTCAGCCCGGCCACCGCGAGCACCGCGGCGTCGATCCCGGCCAGCCGCGCCCGGGCCACCGCCGCCGCGGTCTCCGACAGCGCCACCGTCTCGGCGTCCTCACCCTCCAGCAGCCGGGCCCAGGCCCGGCCGAACGCCTGCTCGGCGAGCGAGCCGGGCGCCGCGGCCGTGCGGACGCGCTTGGCGTCACCGATCTCGGCGAGCAGGGGCCGCAGCGCCCCGAGGGTGGTCAGGTCGGTGGTGGCCGTCACCGCGAGCCGGGGACGACGACGCTCCCAGCGGCCAGCCAGTCCATCAGCTCGGACTCCTGGCGGTGCAGGGCGTGCTCGGGGGTGCTGCGGTCGGCGGTGATGGGGGCCTTGAAGAACCAGCCGAGGTGCCGCTGCACGCCGCCCTCCCCGCGCTGCTGGGCGAGGTCGACCAGCCGGACGATCTCCACGGCGAGCGGTGCGGCCAGGATCGAGTCCCGGCACTGGAAGTCGACCTTGACCTGCATGCGCTGGCCGAGGAAGCCGACCAGGTCGATGGCGTCCCAGGCCTCCTTCTGGTCACCGCGGGGCCGGTAGTAGTCGATCCGGACGACGTGGTCCTCGACGGGGTAGCCGAGGATCGAGTCGAGCACCTTCCCCTTGGTCTGCAGCTTGCTCTCCAGCGAGGCCGGGTCGTCGAGCGCGAGCCCGTCCCGGTTGCCGAGGATGTTGGTGGAGTACCAGCCCTCGACGGTGAGCGCGCGGCTGCGGAATGCCGGGGCGAGCACCGTCTTCATCATCGTCTGGCCGGTCTTGCCGTCCTTGCCCGCGATCGGGACGCCGCGCTGCTCGGCGAGCTGCACCAGCGCCGGGACGTCGGCCGAGAGGGAGGGCGTGAAGTTGGCGTAGCCGACGCCCTCGCTGATCGCCGCGTAGGCGTAGACCATCGACGGGGTGATCGCCCGGTCATCGGCGTCCAGGCCGGCCTCGAAGGCCTCCGGCGTCTGCAGGCAGGCCGCCGCCGGGTCGGGCCAGCGCTCGGTCGAGGCCAGGTTGAGCAACACCAAGCCGTCGAGCTGCTGCTCCTCGCGGAAGCGGCGCAGGTCGGCGCGGACGGCGTCCACCTGAGCCCGGCGGCCCTCGGCGAGCACCACGTTGCCCCCGGTGACGTTGCGGCAGAAGTCGGCGTCGCCGGCGGCGGGCCAGGGGGTGAGGGTCGACAGCAGCGGCTCGGCCTGCGACAGCTGGCGGGCGTCGAGCACACCGTGCTGCTCGGCGGCCTTGTACAGGTCGGAGCCGTCCAGGTCCCAGCCGCCGACGACCAGCTCGTCGTAGCCGACGAGGCCGGTGGCCTCCTCCAGCGATGCGCCGCCGAGGGTGAGACCCGCGAGGGGGAGGCCGTCGGCGCCGACGACACCGAGCCGCAGGAGCTCCAGCCCGGCGACGGCGGTGGTCGCCACGGCGCCGCCGAGCCCGACGATGGCCGTTCCTACGCGACGTGGGGGGTGCGACACAGGTGCTCCTCGAGCTCAGTGCCCGGGTCGTGCCCCCAGGCCTGAGACGACCCTCACACGAACAACCGGATTGCGCGACCAGAAGATGCCGCGCAACCTGATTCCCCCCAGCGCGCCCTCCGGCCAGCGGAAGGGCGGCCGGCATCGCACGCGCCGTTGCCGGAGTGCTCGTGCCGGAGCACGGGCACCGCGGGTGGGAGCGTGCGACGCCGGCCGGTGGAGCCGGGTCGGCCCTACAGCTGGCCGACCACCGAGTCGATGCAGGCGGTCAGCGCGCTGACGTCGTCGGGGTCGACGGCCGGGAACATGCCGATGCGCAGCTGGTTGCGGCCCAGCTTGCGGTAGGGCTCGGTGTCCACCACGCCGTGCGCGCGCAGCGTCTTCGCGATGAGGGCGGCGTCGACGGACTCGTCGAAGTCGATGGTGCCGACGACGTACGAGCGCTCGTCCACCCGGTCGACGAAGGGCTGGGTGTACTCGGTCTTCTCCGCCCAGTCGTAGAGCCGGCTGGAGGACTCGCGGCTGCGGGCGACGGCGCCGGA
This sequence comes from Geodermatophilaceae bacterium URHA0031, assembly GCA_000620205.1. Taxonomy (GTDB): domain Bacteria; phylum Actinomycetota; class Actinomycetes; order Mycobacteriales; family Geodermatophilaceae; genus Modestobacter. Next base: position 140,084 of record JHVP01000012.1, read on the forward strand.
CAGCCCGCCCAGGCCGAGCATCCAGTCGATCTGGTCGGCCAGCAGGAACAGCGTGGCGACCGCGGGGGTGTTGTACGTCTGGTCCTTGCTGCTGTTGTCCACGGCGATCGACAGGTCGAGGAAGCCCGGGATCCACCGGTCGGTGGCCTTGATCTCGGCGACCCGCTCCAGGGCCGCCGGCGACATCAGCGCGATCCACAGGCCGCCGTCGCTGGCGAAGGACTTCTGCGGGGCGAAGTAGTAGACGTCGGTCTCCGCCACCTCGACCGGCAGGCCGCCGGCGCCGGAGGTGGCGTCGACGAGGACCAGCGCGTCGTCGTCGACCCCGGCCGGGCGCAGGACCGGTGCCATGACTCCCGTCGAGGTCTCGTTGTGCGCCCACGCGTAGGCGTCGACGCCCAGGTGCGCCGGGGGCAGGGCCAGCGAGCCCGGCTCGGCCTTGGTCACCAGCGGCTGCTGCAGGAACGGTGCCTCGGCCACCCCGGAGGCGAACTTCGCGGAGAACTCGCCGTAGGTGCCGTGCGCGCTCTGCCGGCGGATCAGCCCGATCGTCGCGGCGTCCCAGAACGCCGTCGTCCCGCCGTTGCCCAGCACCACCTGGTAGCCGTCGGGCAGCGCGAAGAGCTGGGTCAGCCCCTCGCGCACCCGCTTGACCAGGCCCTTGACCGGCGCCTGCCGGTGCGAGGTGCCCATCAGGGCCGCCCCGTCGCCGGCCAGCGCCTGCAGGGCCTCGGGGCGCACCTTGGACGGGCCGCACCCGAAGCGCCCGTCCTTCGGCAGCAGGTCGGCGGGGATGGTGATGCTCATGTGCGGGTCAGCCTCTCAGCTCGTGTGGCCCTACGGCCCCGTCCGGAGGGTCGCCCCGAGCGTGCGAGGGGCGAGAGGGACGGGGTCCTTCATCAAGCGGGGGTCGCCTCGGAGATGGCCTTGGTGGTGATGGTGTCCCAGCCCTTGACGTCCTCGGGCTTGCGCGGCTGGGGGCCGACGTACCGCGCGGAGGGGCGCACCAGCCGTCCGGTGTTCTTCTGCTCGAGGATGTGCGCGCACCAGCCGGCGGTGCGGGCGCAGCTGAACATCGAGGTGAACATGTGGCTGGGCACCTCGGCGAAGTCCAGCACGATCGCGGCCCAGAACTCGACGTTGGTCTCGATCGGACGGTCCGGACGGCGCTCGCGCAGCTCCTGGAGCGCGGCCTGCTCCAGCGCGCGGGCGGCCTCGAACCGGGGCGCGCCCAGCTCCTCGGCGGCGCGGCGGAGCACCCGCGCGCGGGGGTCCTCGGCGCGGTAGACGCGGTGGCCGAAGCCCATCAGCCGGTCGCCCCGGTCCAGCAGGTCCTTGACGTACCTCGTCGCGTCCCCGGACTCCTCGACGCCGTCCAGCATGTGCAGCACCCGGGACGGCGCGCCGCCGTGCAGCGGGCCGGACATGGCGCCGATCGCGCCGGAGAGCGCGGCGGCGACGTCGGCACCGGTGGAGGCGATGACCCGGGCGGTGAACGTCGAGGCGTTCATGCCGTGCTCGGCGGCCGAGGTCCAGTAGGCGTCGACGGCGGCGACGTGGCGGGGGTCGGGCTCGCCGCGCCAGCGCACCATGAACCGCTCGACGATCGTGGCCGCCTCGTCGACCCGCTTCTGCGGCACGGCCGGGACGCCGATCCCGCGTGCGGACTGCGCGACGTAGGACAGCGCCATCACCGCGGCGCGGGCCAGCTCGTCCCGCGCCTCCTCGGCGGAGATGTCCAGCAGCGGGCGGTAGCCCCAGATCGGGGTGAGCATCGCCAGCGCGGCCTGCACGTCGACCCGCACGTCACCGGTGTGCACCGGGATCGGGAACGGCTCGGCCGGGGGCAGGCCGGGACCGAACTCGCCGTCGACCAGCAGCGCCCAGACGTTGCCGAAGGTGACCGTGCCGACGAGGTCCTCGATGTCGACGCCGCGGTAGCGCAGCGCCCCGCCGTCCTTGTCCGGCTCCGCGATGGTGGTCTCGAAGGCGACGACGCCTTCCAGCCCGGGGACGAAGTCGTCAGCCATCTCGCATGCTCCTCTGCGCGCGGGTGGGGACGGCGCTGGACCAGCGCTCGACGAGGCACAACCTAGGCGGTCGCGGGTGGGCCGGTGCACCCGGGCAGCGCAGGTGTCCACGGTCACACGGCGGGGCCCGGCGCCGCGGTGACAGCATGAGGTGGTGCCCGACCTGATCCGCATGCGCAGGGACTACGACGACGGCGCCTTCGGGGAGGACGGCCTCGCCCCCACCTGGATCGAGCAGTTCGACCGGTGGTTCGCCGACGCCGTCGCCGCCGACCTCCCCGAGCCCAACGCGATGGTGGTCGCCACCGCCGACGCCGACGGCGCCCCCGACGCCCGCGTCGTGCTGATGAAGGGCTACGACGTCGACGGGTTCGTGTTCGGCACCAACTACGCCTCCGCCAAGGGCGCGCAGCTCGCGGTGAACCCCCGGGCGGCACTCGTCTTCCCCTGGCACGCCCTGCAGCGCCAGGTGCGCGTGACCGGCGCGGTCGAGCGTGTCGGGGAGACCGCCTCCGACCTGCTGTGGGACCCCCGCCCGCGGGGCTCCCAGCTGGCCGCCGCCGCCTCGATCCAGTCGACGGTGGTCGAGTCCCGCGAGCTGCTGCGCACCCGGGTCACCGAGCTGGACGCGCAGACCCCGCCCGGGCAGCTGCCGCGGCCGGTGAACTGGGGCGGGTACCGGGTGCTGCCCGAGCGGGTGGAGTTCTGGCAGGGCGGTCACGACCGGCTGCACGACCGGCTGGTCTTCGTCCGCGACGACGAGGAGGGCGGCGGCTGGCTCGTGCAGCGCCTGGCCCCATGACGGACCCCGCTGCCCCCGACCACCAGAGGCGCGCTCTCGGCGGGGACGACGACGGGGACGACGACCGCCGGGGCGTGACGCCGGTCGACCCGGTGGAGGCCGGCGGCCCGGTCGAGGAGCCGCAGCCGGTGCGCCGGCGCCGCAGCTGGGCGATCGACACCTCCCCGCTGCGCAACCGCGCCTACCGGCGGGTGTTCGGCGGCGTCACGGTCACCATGCTCGGCCAGCAGATGACCCTGGTCGCCGTCCCGTACCAGGTGTACGAGCTGACCGGCTCCTCGCTGATGGTCGGCCTCACCTCGGTCGTCGCGCTGGTCCCGCTGGTCGTGTTCGGCCTGCTCGGCGGGGCGATCGCGGATGCGATGGACCGGCGCACGCTGATGCTGATCACCTCGGTCGGCGCCGCGGTCACCAGCGCGCTGCTCGCGGTGCAGGCGCTGCTGCCCGGCGCCGGCCACGTGGCCGTGCTGTGGGTGCTCGCAGCCGCGGTGTCGGCGTTCGCCGCGGTGAACCAGCCGGCCCGCAGCGCGGTGATCCCGGCGCTGGTCGGGCCGGACGGCGTGGCGGCCGCGAATGCCCTGGCGATGACCGTCCGGCAGGCCGGGGTGATCGTCGGTCCGCTGCTGGCCGGGCTGCTGATCGGCGTCGGTGACCTGTCGATCCTGTACACGATCGACGCGCTCGGGTTCCTCGCCGCGGTGCTGCTGCTCCGCGGCCTGCCGCCGCTGCCGCCCGGTGGCGTGACCGCGGGCCCGCTCCGGTTGGGCGCCGCGGTGCGCGGGGTCGGCGAGGGCTTCGCCTTCCTCCGCACCCAGCCGGTGCTGCTGATGACCTTCGTCGTCGACATCATCGCGATGCTGTTCGCCTGGCCGCAGGCGGTGTTCCCGGAGCTGTCGGTGACCACCTACGGCGGGGACGCCAACAGCCTGGGCTGGCTGTTCGCCGGGGTGTCGATCGGCTCGCTGCTGATGGGCCTGAGCTCGGGCTGGGTGAGCCGGGTCGATCGGCAGGGGGCCGTCGTCCTGGCCGCCATCGCGGTCTGGGGCGTGGCGATCATCGGGTTCGGGCTGGCCTCGACGCTGTGGGTGGCGGTGTTCTGCCTGGCGGTTGCCGGCGCCGGCGACATGGTCAGCGCGGTGCTCCGGACGTCGATGCTGCAGAGCGCAGCGCCGGACGAGATGCGCGGCCGGATGCAGGGCGTGTTCATCGTCGTGGTGGCCGGCGGGCCACGGCTCGGCGACCTGCGCGCCGGCGTGCTCGCCAGCTCGTTCGGCGTCAGCGCGGCGATGGTGTCCGGCGGTGTGGTGATCGTCGCGGCGATGCTGGTGGTCGCCGTGGTGGTGCCCTCGTTCTGGTCGTTCCGCGCCTCGCGGGCCGACGAGCTCGCCGAGTCCGCCCGCCGGAGGATGGCCCGGGGCTGATCGTTGGCGCTTGCACACCGGGTCATCGGGTAGCGGGACGGCATGGCTCTCCCCAAGGTGCTCGTGCTGGTGCTCGCCGGTGGCAAGGGCAGCCGTCTGGAACTGCTGACCGAGACCCGGGCCAAGCCCGCGGTCCCGTTCGCGGGTGTCTACCGGCTCATCGACTTCCCGCTGTCCAACTGCGAGCACTCGGGCATCGCCGACGTGTGGGTGTCGGTGCAGTACCAGCCGCAGTCGGTCAACGAGCACCTGGCCAACGGCCGCCCCTGGGACCTGGACCGGACCACCGGCGGGCTGATGATGCTGGCGCCGTTCCAGGGCAGCGAGCGCGGCGGCTGGACCGAGGGCACCGCCGACGGGCTGTGGCGGCAGTCCGAGCTCATCCGGCAGTTCGACCCGGACGCGCTGGTCGTCGTCAGCTCCGACGCGGTGTACAAGCTGGACTACCGCGAGGTCGTCGACGCCCACCTGGGCTCCGGCGCGGAGGTCACGATGGTGACCACCGAGGTCGGCGCGGACGACGCGTCGCGCTACGGCATCGTCCAGGTCGGCGACGACGGTGTGGTCACCGACTACGCCTACAAGCCCGACCGGCCCGCGACGACGACGGCCACCAACGAGGTCTTCGTGTTCTCCCCGACGGCGACGCTGGACCGGCTGCAGGCGCTGCGGGACCAGGTCGGCGACGACGGCCTGGAGGACCTCGGCACCCACCTGCTGCCGGCGCAGACCAAGGACGGCCTCGCCCGGGCGTACCGCTTCGACGGCTACTGGCGCGACGTGGGCACGGTGGAGTCGTACTGGCAGGCGCACCGCGACTTCCTGTCCGCGGAGCCGCCGATCGACCTGGACGAGCCGAACTGGCCGGTGCACACCCGCGGCGGCCGGCACAGCGCCGCCCGGGTGCTCGACGACGGCCAGATCGAGAACAGCCTGCTCTCCGGCGGGACCCGGGTGTCGGGCAACGTCCGGGGATCGGTGCTGTCGCCCGGTGTGGTCGTCGAGCAGGGCGCCACGGTGGTCGACTCGGTGCTGCTGCCCGGCGTCCGGGTGCGGGCGGGCGCGACGGTCACCCGGGCCGTCCTGGACGACAACGTCGTGGTGGGGGAGCGGGCCGCCGTGGGCGGCGACGGCGACATCACCCTGGTCGGCCGCGAGGCGGAGGTCCCCGACGGCGGCGAGGTCCCCGCCGGCGGCCGCCTCCCGGAGCCCGAGCGCGACTGACTCCGGCGGGGGCCATGTTGGCCAACATGGCCCCCATCAGGCCAGGGCGCCGGCGACCACCCTCAGGTCGGCGACCAGAGCGTCGTAGGCGGCGGCCCGGGCGTCGTCCGGGGTGCGCAGGACGGCGGAGGGGTGCGCGGTCGCCAGCATCCAGGTCTGGGCCGGCACCTCCTCCTCGGGCTCCTCGCCGTCGGCGTCCGGCTCGGTCAGCGGCAGCCCGTGCCGGCCCGGTGGGGTCCAGGGCAGCAGCTGGCCGCGGTCCTTGGTGATCCGGAACGACGGCGAGATCAGCGCCTTCGCCGCGACCGCGCCGAGGCAGACCACGACCTCGGGCTGCAGGACGGCGAACTCCGCCTCGAGCCACGGCCGGCAGGCCATCAGGTGCTCGGCGCCGGGGGACTGGTGGATCCGCCGCTTGGGCGTGGGCGTGAAGCGGAAGTGCTTCACCGCGTTGGTGATGTAGGCGTCCCGGCGGTCGATGCCGGCGTCGGCCAGCGCCTTGTCCAGCAGCCGGCCGGCCGGGCCGACGAAGGGCTCGCCCTTCCGGTCCTCCTGGTCGCCGGGCTGCTCGCCGACGAAGACGATCCGGGCCGTCTCCGGGCCCTCCCCGAAGACGGTCTGGGTGGCCGGCTCCCACAGCTCGCAGGCCCGGCAGCCGGCCGCGGCCTCGCGCAACCCGGTCAGGCCGACGCCGGCGGGCGGCTGGGCCGGGCGGTTCTCGGTGCTCATGACCTGATGACACCTGACGGAGGGCTGGGCCGCAGCCTGGGACGTCGATACGGTCGGTCCCGGCCCGCAGACACACCCGGCTGTCCACTTGACCATTCGGAAAGCGATGCGCCAGTCTTTCCGGTGTGGAAAGTGACGGCGTCAGGCAGGCGACGACCCGCGGAGGAGCTGTGCTCGAGTTCGACGGCCTCTACAAGGCCTACGGCGACAACCAGGTGCTGGAGGGGGTGAGCTTCACTGTCGCCCCCGGGCAGATGTTCGGCTTCTGCGGGTCCAACGGTGCGGGCAAGACCACGACCATGCGGATCGCCATGGGCCTGGCCCGGGCGGACGCCGGCGAGGTGCGCTGGCTCGGCCGCCCGGTCGACGAGGCGGTCCGCCGCCGGATCGGCTACATGCCCGAGGAGCGCGGGCTGTACCCGAAGTTGAAGGTCGGCGAGCAGCTCACCTACTTCGCCCGTCTGCACGGCCTCGACGCCGCACCGGCCGCCCGCGCCGCCGAGACCTGGGCCGAGCGGCTCGGGCTCGGCGAACGCCGCGGCGACCGGGTCGAGAAGCTGTCGCTGGGCAACCAGCAGCGGGTCCAGCTCGCCGCCGCCCTGGTCAGCGAGCCCGACGTGCTCATCCTCGACGAGCCGTTCTCCGGCCTGGACCCGGTCGGCGTCGACTCGCTCGCCGAGGCGCTGCTCGAGCAGTGCCGGCGCGGCGTCCCGGTGGTCTTCTCCAGCCACCAGCTGGACCTCGTCGAGCGGCTGTGCGACGCGGTCGGCATCCTCGCCCGCGGCAAGATCGTCGCCAGCGGCACGGTCGGCGAGCTCCGGTCCGGGGCGGCCGGCCGGCAGCTGCGGGTGGTCGCGCCGGACGCGCCACCCGGGTGGGCGGCCTCGGTGCCGGGGGTGCGGGTCGTCTCCGAACAGCGCGCGGACGTCGTCCTGGAGCTGGGTCCCGGCGTCGACGACCAGCAGGTGCTGGCGGCGGCGCTGGCCACCGGGCGGGTCACCCACTTCGCCTGGCGGGAGCCCACCCTGGTCGAGCTGTTCCGCGGCGCGGTCACCGACACCCGGGCGGTGGCGGCATGAGCACCTCCGAGATCCGGCCGCACACGCCGGCCCAGCTGGTCCGCCTGGTCGCCGGCCGGGAGATCTCCACCCGGATCCGGGACAAGGGGTTCCTGATCGGCTCCGGCGTCCTGATCGTGCTGATCCTGGGGATGCTCGTCTTCCAGGTCGCGGTCAACAGCGGCGGGGACTCCACTGAGCTCGGGGTGGTCGGCGGGAGCGCGGCGGTCACCGACGCCCTGCAGGCCCAGGGCCGGGCGCTGGACACCGACGTCTCGGTCGTCGACTACGACGACGAGGCCGCGGCGCGGCGCGGCGTCGAGGACGGCGACGTGGACGCCGCGCTAGTCAGCCCGTCCGCTGCCCAGCCCGAGCTGCTCGTGGAGAAGAGCGGCGGCACCGCCGAGACCCTGGTGCAGGGCGCGGTCCAGGGCATGGCGGTCACCCAGCAGCTGGCCGACGCCGGCGTGCAGCTGCAGAGCCCGCCGCAGCTGGCCGTCGTCGCGCTCGACCCGGACGCCGACGCCGACACCGAGGCCGCGGTCGTGGCCCTGGTCGGGGTGGTCGTGCTCTACAGCCTGCTCATCCTCTTCGGCCAGTTCGTCGCCCAGGGCGTGGTCGAGGAGAAGTCCTCCCGGGTGGTGGAGCTGCTGCTGGCCACCATGCGGCCCTGGCAGCTGCTCGCCGGGAAGGTCCTCGGGCTCGGGCTGCTCGGGCTGGCCCAGATGCTGGTGATCGCGGTCATCGGCGTCGCCGGGGCGCTCGCCTTCGACGTCGTGGAGCTGCCCGGCCGGCTCATCGGCACCGTCGTCACGGTGGTCGCCTGATTCGTGCTGGGCTACGCCTTCTACGCCTCGGTGTTCGCCGCGGCGGCGTCGCTGGTGAGCCGGCAGGAGGACCTGGCCAGCGTCATCACCCCGGCGTCCCTGCTGCTGGTCGTCGGCTTCGTGATCTCCATCCAGGCCGCGCAGGACCCGAGCGGCAGTCTCTCCACGATCACCTCGTTCATCCCGGGGCTCTCGCCGCTGGTGATGCCGGTGCGGCAGGCCGCCGGGGCCGCGGCGTGGTGGGAGGTCGTCCTCTCCGTCGCCCTGATGCTGGTCTCGATCGCTGCCATCGTCCGGGTGGGCGGCCGGATCTACTCCGGCGCGCTGCTGCGCACCGGCGGCAAGATCAAGCTCCGCGAGGCCCTGAGCGCCGAGAGCGCCTGACCCGCGGGGGGCCATGTTGGCCAACATGGCCCCCCGGGGGTCACGCCTGGGACAATGTGCCCAGCGGGCCGCGGTACGGGTGCGCCGGGGGGCCGGTGACGCCGGCGCGCACGGTGAACAGCCGGCCGGCATCGGGCTGGGCGGCGCGGGCGTCGTCGTCCAGCCCGTGCACCGAGGTGCTGATCACCAGCAGGTCACCGGCGAACGCGCAGCTGGTCGTGTTCTGCACGCCCGGGACGTCGACCACCGCGAGCAGCTCACCGTCAGGGGAGTACCGCCGCACCTGGCCGCCGCCCCACAGCGCCGTCCACAGGCAGCCCTCGTCGTCCACGGTCAGCCCGTCGGCCACGCCGTCCGGGTCGTCGCCGAAGTCCAGGAGCACCCGCCGCTGCCCGAAGCTCCCGCTGGCCAGGTCGTAGTCGAAGGCCCACACCTGGGCAGCGCCCGAGTCCGACAGGTAGATCGTCGCGTCGTCCGGCGACCAGCCCACCCCGTTGGAGATGGTGAGCCCGTCGAGGACCGTGCTCACCGTCCCGTCCAGGTCCAGCCGGTACAGCGTGCCGGCGCCGCTGCGCTCGTCGAAGGCCATGGTGCCGCCGAAGAACCGGCCGGCCCGGTCGCAGGCGCCGTCGTTCATCCGGGTGCCGCCCTCCTCCTCCGAGAGACCCTCACCGGTCAGCTCGATCAGCACGGAGGACCCACCCTCGGCGGTCAGCCGGCTGATCCCGCCACCGGCGCCCAGCAGCCAGCCGCCCGCCGCCGCCGGGACGACGAAGCCCACCGTGTCACCACCGTGGTGCCGGGCGACGTCGAGGACGTCGTCGCCGTCCACCCGGCCGCGCCGGACCTCGCCCGCGGTGATGTCCACCCAGACCAGTTCCTGCGCGGCGTCGTCCCAGACCGGGCCCTCCCCGTGCTCGGCTGCTGCGGCGCTGGCGGGGGACGCGTCGAGTCGGATCACGGCGACATCCTCCCCGGTCGACGGACCCGTGACACCCGCCCGTCACACGGACCCCGGATACTGCGCCGGTGTCCGAAGCCACCGTCGACCCAGCCGACCTGCGCGCCCCTGACGACCGCGCCTCCGAGATCCCGTTGCGGGAGGACATCCGGCTGCTGGGCCGGGTGCTGGGTGAGGTGATCGAGGAGCAGGCCGGCGCCGACGTCCTGGCGCTGGTCGAGTCGACCCGCGTCGAGGCGTTCCGCATCCGCCGGTCGGAGGTGGACCGCGGCGAGCTGGCCGAGCAGCTGGCCGGCCTGGACCCGAGGTCGGCCAACCACGTCATCCGCGCGTTCAGCCACTTCTCGCTGCTGGCCAACATCGCCGAGGACGTGCACCACGAACGCCGCCGCCGGCACCACCGGCGGGAGGGCTCCCCGGCGCAGGTGGGCAGCCTGGCGGCGTCCCTCCGGCTGCTCGACGCCGCTGAGCTCGACCCCGCGGTCGTCGCCCGTGAGCTGACCGGTGCCCTGGTGGTGCCGGTGGTCACCGCGCACCCGACCGAGGTGCGGCGCCGGACCATCTCCCAGGTGCAGCAGCAGATCAGCGACCTGCTCGCCCGGCGCGACGCCGACGACCCCGCCTGGTCGGCGCACCTGTGGCGGGAGGTGCTGACCCTCTGGCAGACGGCGCTGCTGCGGCTGAGCCGGCTCCGGCTGGCCGACGAGATCGACGAGGCGCTGCGCTACTACGACCTCTCCCTGTTCGAGGTGGTCCCGGAGATCAACGCCGAGCTCCGGCAGGCGCTGCAGCTGCGCTGGCCGGACGCCGGCCTGCTGGACACGCCGATGCTGCGACCGGGGTCCTGGATCGGCGGCGACCGCGACGGCAACCCGTTCGTCACCGCCGACGCGGTGCGGCGGGCCACCACCTCCCAGGCGGGGACGGCGCTGCGCCACCACCTGGCCGAGCTGGTCTGCCTGGCCGACGAGCTGTCCATGTCCGACCGGCTGATCACGCCGACCGACGAGCTGTACGCGCTGGCCCGGGCGGCGTCCGACGACTCCCCGTTCCGCGCCGACGAGCCCTACCGGCAGGCGCTGCGCGGCATCTACCGGCGGCTGGCAGCCACCGCGCTGCGGGTGCTCGGCGAGGTCCCCGGCCCGGCGCCGGACGCCGTCCTCCCGGCGTACGACGCACCGGGTGAGCTGATCGCGGACCTGGAGACGGTCGACCGGTCGCTGCGCGGGCACGGTGCCGGCGCGCTGGCCGACGACCGGCTGGCCCGGCTGCGGGAGGCGGTCGGGGTCTTCGGCTTCCACCTGTGCGGGCTGGACATGCGGCAGAACTCCTCGGTGCACGAGGAGGTGCTGGCCGAGCTGCTGGCCTGGGCCGGGGTCTGCGAGGACTACCTGGCCCTCGACGAGGCCGGCCGGGTGGCGCTGCTCACCGGCGAGCTGCAGCTGCGCCGCCCGCTGGTGCGCCCGGACGCCGAGCTCTCCGAGCTGGCCCGCGGCGAGCTGGACCTGCTGCTCGCCGCCGCCGAGCAGGTCGCGCTGCTCGGTCCCGACGCGATCCCGAACTACGTCATCAGCATGTGCGAGTCGGTCAGCGACGTGCTGGAGGTCGCCGTGCTGCTCAAGGAGGTCGGGCTGCTGCAGCTGGACGCCGAGGCGCGGCCGACCAGCCCGCTCGGCATCTCCCCGCTGTTCGAGACGATCGAGGACCTGCAGTCGGCCGGCGCCACCCTCGCCGCAATGCTCGACCACCCGTTCTACCGGGCGCTGGTGGCCGGCCGGGGCGACGCCCAGGAGGTCATGCTCGGCTACTCCGACAGCAACAAGGACGGCGGCTACCTGGCCGCCAACTGGGCCCTCTACCGGGCCGAGCTGGCGCTGGTGGAGGTCGCCCGGGCCGGCGGCGTGCGGCTGCGGCTGTTCCACGGCCGGGGCGGCACGGTCGGCCGCGGCGGCGGGCCCAGCTACGAGGCCGTCCGCGCGCAACCGCCGGGCTCGGTCGCCGGCGCGCTGCGGATCACCGAGCAGGGCGAGGTGATCGCCGCCAAGTACGCCTCCCCGCACCTGGCCCGGCGCAACCTCGAGGCGCTGGTCGCCGCCACGCTCGAGTCGACGCTGCTGGACATCGAGGGGCTGGGGGAGGACGCGGAGGAGACCTACGCGCTCTTCGACGACCTGGCCGCCCGGGCCCGGGTGGCCTACGGCGCGCTGGTCCACGAGACGCCGGGCTTCGTCGAGTGGTTCCGGGCCGCCACCCCGATCCGGGAGCTCGCGGAGCTCAACATCGGCAGCCGGCCGCCGTCCCGCAAGGCGGGGGACAGGATCACCGACCTGCGGGCCATCCCGTGGGTGTTCAGCTGGTCGCAGGCCCGGATCATGCTGCCCGGCTGGTACGGCACCGGGACGGCGCTGGAGTCGTGGGTGGGCGGGGACCCCGACCGGCTGGCCCAGCTGCAGGACCTGCACCGACGCTGGCCGTTCTTCCGCACGGTGCTGTCGAACATGGGCATGGTGCTGGCCAAGACCGACCTGGAGCTGGCCGCGCGCTACGCCTCGCTGGTGCCCGACGAGGAACTGCGGGACCGGGTGTTCAGCCAGATCACCGCCGAGCACGAGCGATCGGTCCGGGTGCTGCTGGCGATCACCGGCGACGACCACCTGCTGGCCGACAACCCCGCCCTGGCCCGGTCGATCCGCAACCGGTTCCCCTACCTCGAGCCGCTGCACCACCTGCAGGTGGAGATGCTCCGCCGCCGCCGCGGTGGGGACGACGACGAGCTGGTCCGCCGTTGCATCCAGCTGTCGGTCAACGGCGTCGCGACCGCCCTGCGCAACTCGGGGTGACGACGCTTGTGCTCTGCTCACCATGGTGAGCAGAGCACAAGCGTCGGCGAGTGCTCCTAGGCGCGGGCTGCCTCGATGGCCTCGGCCAGGCGGCGCACGCCCTCGTCGACGTCCCCGGGTTGCACCGCCGAGTAGGCGAGCCGGAAGGAGTTCTCGCCGCCCTCGAGCAGGAAGTCGGTGCCCGGCACGATCGCCACGCCCCGGGCGGCCGCCTCGGTGGTGATCCGGGCGACGTCGTGGCCCTCGCCCTCGGGCAGCGACACCCACAGGAAGTACCCGCCCTCGGGACGGCGGAAGCTCGCCTGCGGCAGGTGGGCCCGCAGCGCGTCGTCCAGCAGCGCGACCCGTTCGGCCAGCGCCGCCTTGACCCGCTCCAGCGCCGCGGGGAACCGCTCGCCCTGCAGGTAGGCGTGCACCGTGCCCTGGGCGACCATGTTCGGCGCGATGTAGGTGTTCGTGGCCCGCACCCGGATCTTCTCGATCAGCGCCGGCGGCCCGACCAGGTAGCCCACCCGGATCCCCGGGCAGACGGTCTTGGAGAACGACGAGGCGTACACCACGTGCTCGCTCGCGGCGCCGCCGTCGAGCTCCAGCATCCGCGGCAGCGGCTCCCCGCTGAACCGGATGTCGACGTACGGGTCGTCCTCGAACAGCACGAACCCGTGCTCGCGTGCCAGCTCCAGCAGCCGCTCCCGCTTGGCCAGCGAGAGCGTGTAGCCGGCCGGGTTCTGGAAGTTGGGGATGACGTGGGCCAGCGTCGGGCGCAGCCCGCCCTCGAGCAGGGCGGCCACCTCCTCGACGGCGATCCCGTCCTCCTCCAGCGTCACCAGGTGCACGTCGGCGCCGCGGTTGCGCAGCCCGAGGAGGGTGCGGTCGTAGGTGGGGCGCTCGGTGATGACGGCGGCGCCGGGGGTGGCCAGCTCGTCGAAGAGGAACGCGTCGGCCTGCATCGAGCCGTTGGTGACCAGCACGTGGTCGACGGGGACGCCGTGCTTCTCGGCGATCCACCGCCGCAGCGGCACGTAGCCGACCGCCGTCCCGTACCCGGTCATCCCCGCCGGGTCGCTGTCGAAGGCCGCGACGGCGGCCTGCTTGAGGCCCTCGACGTCGACGATGTCGGTCGACGGGGCGCCGCGCGCGAAGGAGATCATCGGGGTGGCCGGTGAGGTCTGTACCGGGGTGCTGCTCACACCGCCGAGTCTGCCGTACCGCCGCCCGGACGGCCCGGGGTCCTCAGCCCTCGGCGGCCGCGGCCGCGGAGCGGACGGCGGCAAGCAGCGAAGCCCGGTCGTGCAGGGTCGTCCGGGCGCGGCCGTGCACGGCGCCGAGCGCGACCTCGGCGGCGTCGATCGCCCGCCAGTCGGCGAGCAGCACCGGCCGCCCGCCCCGGGCCACCAAGGTGTCGACCCAGTCGTCGTCGCCACGGGGCAGGAGGACGCCGGATGCGACGTCGGCCAGCAGCGAGGCGACGGTCTCCCGGGCGTCGTGCTTGTTGGTGCCCACGACGCCGGTGGGCCCGCGCTTGATCCAGCCGGCCACGTACTCCCCGCGGCTCGGCACCCCCTCGCGGAGCACCCTCCCCTCCTGGTGCGGCACCGTGCCGCCGTCCAGCGGCAGCCCCGGGAGGGCGTGCCCGCGGTAGCCGACCGAGCGCACCACGAGCTCGGCGGGCAGCGTGTACGTCTCCCCGGTGCCGACCGCGCGGCCGTCCTGGTCGACGGTCGTCCGTTCGATCTCCACCCCGGTGACCCGGTCGGTGCCCAGCAGCCGCACCGGCCGGGCGTGGAACTGCAGGCGCACGGTGGTCCACCCGGCCACCGGCCGGTTCTCGCTGAAGCCCTGCAGCGCGGTGAGGTTGCGGGCCACGTGCCGGTCCTCGGCGGCCAGGGCCTCGTTGCCCGGATCGGTCAGGTCGCGGGGGTGGACCAGCACCGTCGCCCGGGCCAGGTGCCCCAGCTCGCGCAGTTCCTGGGTGGTGAAGGTGGCCTGCGCCGGACCACGCCGGCCCAGCACCGTCACCCGCTCCACCGGTGCGGCGGCCAGCGTGTCCAGCACGTGCTGCGGCATCTCGGTCGGGTCCAGCTCGGCGGGGGAGCGGGCCAGCACCCGGGCGACGTCGAGGGCCACGTTGCCCACCCCGACGACGACGACGTCCCGGGCGCGGGCCACGGCGTCCTCGACCCGCGCCCGGTCGGCGTCGGGGTGCCCGCAGTACCAGGCGACGAGGTCGGTGGCGGCCAGGCTGCCGGGGAGCTCCTCTCCGGGGACGCCCAGCCGCCGGTCGCCGGCCGCGCCGTAGGTGTAGACCACCGCGTCGACGTGCCGGCGCAGCTCCGTCAGCGACAGGTCGGTGCCGATCTCCACGTTGCCGACGAAGCGGACCCGCTCGTGGTCCAGCGTGGAGTGCAGCGTCTCGCGCAGGGCCCGCATCTTCACGTGGTCCGGGGCGATCCCGTGCCGGACCAGCCCGAACGGCGTGGGCAGCCGGTCGACGAGGTCCACGGCGACCGGGACGTCGTCCTGCCCGGCGAGGGCCTCGGCGGCGTAGATGCCCGCCGGCCCGGCGCCCACGACGGCCACCCGCAGCGGGCGCCGTCGGTCAGCTGCGGGTTCGGCCACGCCCGCATCGTCGTCCCCAGGGCGGGTAGGCGCCAGGGTGAGCGTCCGACCCGTCCTGAGGAGAACCTGTTGTCCATCCTGATCGTCGCCACCATCTCGCCCAAGCCCGGCCGCGCCGACGCGGTCCGGGAGGCGTTCACCGCCGCCATCCCGAAGGTGCACGAGGAGCCCGGGTGCGAGCTCTACGCGCTGCACGAGGACGGCTACGGCTTCGTGATGATCGAGCGCTGGGCCACCCAGGACGACGTGAAGGCCCACGGCGCCGGCGAGACGTTCAACCAGTTCTCCGAGAGCGTCAAGGAGGACCTCACCGAGCCGATCGGCATCCGGCTGCTCAGCGCGGTCCCGGCCGGCGACGAGGCCAAGGGCGCCCTGTAGCCGGGCGGGCCCTCTGCCCCCGGCCCCCTGCAGGGGCCCGCCGCGAGCTTGCGAGCGGTGGGGGGCAGGGGGTCCTTCGTCACACCGCCTGGCAGGTGGGGCACCAGAACAGGTTGCGGCCGACCATCACCTCGGTGCGCACCTCGGTGCCGCAGATCCGGCAGGGCAGCCCGGCCCGCCGGTAGACGTAGTGCGCGTCCTCCCGCAGGGCCGGGCCACGCCGGCGCTCCCGGTCGACCCGTTCTGTGGTGACGATCCGGCCCGCCTTGACACCGGCCCTCATCAGGACCACCAGGTCGGTCCACATCCGGGCCCACGCCTCCGCGTCGACGTCCCGGCCCGGCCGGAAGGGGCTCATCCGCTGCCGGAAGAGGATCTCGGCGCGGTAGACGTTGCCGACCCCGGCGAGCACCGCCTGGTCCATCAGCAGCGCGCCGATCGCCACCCGGCTGCGGGAGATGCGGGCGAACGCCCTCGCCGGGTCCGACCGCCGGCGCAGCGGGTCCGGGCCCAGCCGGTCGAGGATGAACTGCACCTCGCCGTCGGTGATCAGGTCGCAGGCGGTGGCGCCGCGCAGGTCGGTCCACACCCCCGCGCCGTCCTCGCCCGGCCCCTCCCAGCGCATCCGCAGCGCGCCCCGGGGCGCCGGTGGCAGCCCGGTGCCGGAGGTGAACGTCCCGTAGAGCCCCAGGTGCACGTGCACGACGTCCGGGCCGAAGCTGGCGAACAGGTGCTTGCCGTAGGAGGTCACGTCGTCGAGCACCCGGCCGTCCAGCAGCTCGGCCTGACCGGCGAAGCGGCCTTGGGGGCTCGTCACGTGCACCTCACGGCCGGCGAACGCGGCCTGCTGCTCGCGGGCGAGCCGGAACAGGGTGTGGCCCTCAGGCACGGGCGGCTCGCTGCGTCATGACACCAGCGTGACCTGCACGGACGCGCTCCGCCACGACGGCGGACGTGATCCTCATCCGTTCGCGCGGACCCGCTTGTAGCGGTCCAGGCTGACCTCCCGCTCGTGGGCGTGGTCGACGATGCGCTCCGGGTAGCCGGCCGGCAGACCGCCGGGCGCCGTCCACGGCTCGTGCACGTACTTCGCGTCCAGGTCGCGCAGCTCGGGCACCCAGCGCTTGACGTAGCTGCCGTCGGGGTCGAACTTCTTCCCCTGGGTGATCGGGTTGAACACCCGGTAGTAGGGGGAGGCGTCGGTGCCGGTGCCGGCGACCCACTGCCAGCCGTGCTGGTTGCTGGCCAGGTCGCCGTCGACCAGGTACTGCATGAAGTACCGGGCGCCCAGGGTCCACTCCTGGTGCAGGTCCTTGACCAGGAACGACGCGACGATCATCCGCACCCGGTTGTGCACGTAGGCCTCACCGAGCATCTGGCGCATGCCGGCGTCGACGATCGGGAAACCGGTGCGGCCGGTCTCCCAGGCGCGCACCAGCTCCTCGGCGTCCGGGCCGGTGTCGTACCCCATGCGCTGCAGCTCGGGCTTGAGGTACTCCCGGGCGGAGTCGGGCCGGTGCCAGAGCACGTCGGCGTAGAAGTCCCGCCAGGCGAGCTCGTCGGTGTACCGCCGGACCGACGCCTGGCCCTCCTCGGCCGCGAGGTCGGCCAGCAGCGTGCGCGGGTGGATGCAGCCGTACTTCAGGTAGGCCGACAGCCGGCTCGTGCCGTCGGTCCCCGGGCGGTTGCGGCCCTCGTCGTAGCCGAGCAGCCGCTCGTCGCGGAACCGGTGCCAGGCGTCCAGCGCGGCGGACTCGCCGGCCGGGGGCAGTGACACGCCGGGCAGGTCGGGTCGCTCGGGCGCCGGGTCCGAGCGCACCCCGGTCTGCCACCGGGCCCCGTCGGGCCGGACGGCGGGGGCGTGCCAACCGTGCTCCCGCCAGGCGCGGGAGAAGGGGGTGAAGACCTGGAACGGGGTGCCGTCGCGCTTGGTGACCCGGCCCGGGGCGACCGCGTACGGCGAGCCGGTGCGGACCAAGGGGACGGCGCCCAGCGCCCGCTCCACCGCCTGGTCGCGCCGGCGCCCGTAGGGACCGGCGTCGGCGGTGACGTGCACGCTGACCGCGTCGAGCTCGGCGACCAGCGCCGGGACGACGTCCGCCGGGTCGCCGGTGCGACGGACGAGGGCGCCCTCGGTCTGCGCGTCGAGGTCGGTCAGGCAGTCGAGCAGGAAGCGGCGGCGCGGGTCTCCCGAGGGTCCGTAGAGCCGCTCGTCGAACACGAACAGCGGGACGACGGTGCCGTCGGGACCGGCCGCGTCGACCGCGGCCAGCAGGGCCGGGTGGTCGCCGAGGCGCAGGTCACGGCGGAACCAGAGCAGCGCAGTGGGCACCGGGAGAGCGTAAGAAGGTCGTGCCCAACCCGCTCGGTGGATCAGCTGTTGGCGGTCGCCAGCCCGAACGTGGGCCGGTCGGCCTCGGCGACGAGGTCGAGCTCCTCGGGGTGGTCGAGGAGGTACTTGCGGATGAAGGAGCAGTAGGGGAGCACCTGCAGGTGGCGCTCACGAGCCGCGGTCAGCACGCCGCGGACCAGCTGGGTGCCCAGGCCGCGCCCACCCCGGGACGGGTCGACCTCGGTGTGCGGCAGGGTCATCACGTCGCCGTCCACGTGGTAGCTGGCCAGGCCGACGCACTGCCCGCCGTCCCGGATCTCGAAACGACCCCGCTCGGGGACGTCCACCACCGTGATCTCCATCAGATCTCCACCTCCCGCGCCGCCGGCGCCGTTGCCGGGGCTCGTGCTCCCGTCACGGTAACCGTTGCGACACGACGACGCCCCTATCCCCACCGACGAGTTCACCCACGGGGATGTTCCCGCGTCCCCCGGAAGAGGCCAGCTAGCCTCAACGCCGCACACCCCCGGTCGGCGGCGCCGCGCGCACCGACGAGCCCCCATAGCTCAGGGGATAGAGCATCGGTTTCCTAAACCGTGTGTCGCAGGTTCGAATCCTGCTGGGGGCACCTCCCGGTGCTGACCGTCCGCAGCCGCAGCGCGGGGACGGTGCGGTGCATGAGCGGCCCGATGGCCACGGCGTAGAGCACGGTGCCGATGCCGACCGTGCCGCCGAGCAGCCAGCCGATGCCGAGCACGGTCACCTCGATCGACGTGCGGACCAACCGCACCGAGTGCCCGCGCGCGGCGATGCCGGTGGTGAGCCCGTCCCGCGGCCCCGCGCCGAGCCCGGCTCCGATGTAGGCGCCGGTGGCGACCCCGTTGAGCACGACGCCGGCCAGCAGCAGCGGTATCTGGACGCCGACGGTGTGCGTCTCGGGCAGCACGGCCAGCGTGGCGTTGATGCTCAGCCCGACCAGCACCACGTTGCCGAGCGTGCCGACCCCGGGGCGACGGCGCAGCGGGACCCACAGCAGCAGGACGACGACACCCATGATGATCGACCACGTGCCGACCTCCAGACCGAAGGTCTCCGACAGGCCCTGGTCGAGCACGCTCCACGGCATCACCCCGAGCCCGGCCCGCAGCATCAGCCCGACGCTGACCCCGTAGGCCACCAGCCCGGTGACCAGGAGCGCGAACCGGGCAGGTCGGCGGTCGGCGGGCACCGGCTCGATCAGACGCATGCCACCCACGCTGGCAGGGGCGGACGGTCCGGCGACAGGGCCAAGTCCGACGTCTTGGCCCTGTCGCGACCAGGCCAAGTCGCGCAGGATGATCCGGTGCGCACCGATCGGCTCGCCGAGCTGCTGGTCCCGTGGCTGGCCGAGGGCCCCGCCTACGCCGCGGTCGCGGCCGGTGTCCGCGGGCTCGCGCTGGACGGCCGGCTGCCGGTGGGCACCCGGGTGCCGTCGGAGCGGCAGCTCGCCGGCACCCTCGGGCTCAGCCGCACCACCGTCAGCGCCGCCTACGACGTGCTCCGCGGCGAGGGGTACCTGCGCAGCGCGGCGGGTGCCGGCAGCACCGTCGCGCTGCCGTCGGTCTCCCCGGTGCGCCCGGACGCCGACCCGGGGGAGCCGGCCGTCGTCCGGGACCTGACCGTCGCCGCGGCCCCGGCGCCCGCGCAGCTGCTGGACGCCGTCGCCGGGGCCACGGCCGACCTGCGACCGCTGCTGGCCGGGTACGGGCTGCACCCCTACGGACTGCCCGCGCTGCGCACCGCGATCGCGGGGCACCTGACCCGGCGAGGGCTGGCCACCGCGGCCGAGCAGGTGATGGTGACCAGCGGCGCGCTGGCCGGCTGGGACCTGCTGCTGCGCACCGTCACCCGGCCGGGACAGCGCGCCCTGGTCGAGCAGCCCACCTACGCGGCCGCCCTGGACTCCGTGGCGGCCAACCACCTGCGACCGGTGGCGCTCCCGGTGAGCGCGGAGGGCTGGGAGCTGCCGGTCGCCGCGGCCGAGGTCGCGCTGGTCACCCCCGACGGGCAGAACCCCACCGGCCTGCTCGCCGACGACACCCAGCGCCGGGCCCTGCTGGCCGCGCTCGACGCCCCGGTGGTCGTCGCCGACGAGACCTTCACCGAGCTGGTGCTCGACGGCGGGCACCGCACCCGGCTGGCCGCCCTCGACCGCCGGGTGGTGACCGTCGGCTCGATGAGCAAGGCCTACTGGTCGGGGCTGCGGGTCGGCTGGGTGCGCGCCGACCCCGCGCTGCTGGCCCGGCTCGCGCAGGTGCGCGGCACCGTCGACCTCAGCAGCCCGGTGCTCGAGCAGCTGGTCGCCGCCCGGCTGCTCGCCGTCGCCGAGGACGTGGTCGCCGACCGCGTCGCCTGGCTGCGCGCCAGCCGGGACGCCCTGCTGTCCGCGCTGGCGAGCCGGCTCCCCGACTGGCGGGTCGTCCGGCCGAGCGCCGGCGCCGTGCTCTGGGCGGAGCTGCCCGGGTGCAGCTCCACCCGGCTGGCCGCGCACGCGCTCGACCTGGGCCTGCGGGTGACGCCGGGACTCCGGTTCACCGTCGACGGCACCGCGGACCGGTGGCTTCGGCTGCCGCTCTCGGTGCCGCCGGACCAGGCCGACGAGGTCGCCGTGCTGCTGGCCGCGGCGCAGGAGCGCGCGGTCGCCGGTGCCGACACCCGCCGCATCCCGGCGCGCTGGACGGCCTGAGCAGCCGGGGCCCGGGGGGTCGCCGACCCGGGACCGGACGCAGGCGAGACTGGTGGCATGACCGCCTCGAACACCCGGCCGCGGGAGGACCCCGCCCCGCTGTCCGCGGACGCGCGGGCGCTGCTGCACGCCTTGCTCGCCCACGACTTCCCCGGCGCGGTGGAGCTGCGCGCCCAGGTGGACCGGGCGACGGCGACCTCCGGCTGCAGCTGCGGGTGCGGCACGCTCGACCTGCAGGTGCCCAGCGACGTGCCGACCACGTCCTCCGGTGGCGCCGCCCCGGTGGAGGGGACCGTCGTGGGCCCGGACGGGCGCCCGATCGGCAACGTGCTGCTGTTCGTCGAGGGCGGCGCGCTGAGCAGGCTCGACGTCACCTCCCACGGCGACCCGCTGCCGCTGCCCGCGCCGGAGCAGGTGACCTGGGGCCGGACGGCCTGGGCGGGGCAGGACACGGTGCGGCGGCCCGCCCGGTTCCGCCGCGACCAGGTGCGCTGACCGGGGGCCCCGCCGGCCACGGTGCGTGAGGACGCCGCGGAGCTCGCCGAGGTGGGGCAGGAAGATGTTCAAGCAACGCGGTCACCCGGTCGATCTACTGGTTGTCAGTCGATCACCCACTGTGAGCGGAGCAACGAACGTGTCCACCCCTCTGGCCACCGGCCGCGGCGTCACCCGCGTCCTCATCCTCGCCGATGCCCCGGTCCTGCGCCGTGGCCTGATCGGCATGGTCAACGAGACCGCCGGTCTGCAGGCGGTGGGCACCCCCGGTGAGCCGCGGCGGGCGCTGACCCTGGCCGAGACCGCCCGCCCCGACGCGGTGATCGTGGAGCTGGGCACCGGGCGGGCGGGCACGCTGAACGCCTGCCGGGACCTGCGCCGCCGGTATCCGCAGATCGCCATCGTCGCGGTCGCCACCGCCGAGGACCCGGCCGTGGTCAACGAGGCGCTGGCGGCCGGGGTGCGCGGGTACCTGCTGATGAACACCTCGGCGACGCTGCTGGG
>JHVP01000013.1 GCA_000620205.1 Geodermatophilaceae bacterium URHA0031
GGCGCGGCTTCGGTCGGCGCGGCTTCGGTCGGCGCGGCTTCGGTCGGCGCGGTGTCCGTCGGCGCGGTGTCCGTCGCCGTGGCGGCCACTGTCGCCACCGCGGCACCCAGCGGATCGCCGGGGAGCGCGTCGGCCGCAGCCGCCGTCCCGACCGCCAGACCGATGGCCAGGCACCCACCTGTGGCCAGGCCGGCGGTCATCGCCAGCCGGCGGATCCACGACCGGCGCGAGGGGGTGCGCTGGGCAGCAGCACTCCCTGGGACCGGCATGGGTGCACGTTCCTCCACCCCGCGAGAGGGGCAGAACCAGAGCCGGTAACAAATGGACGTTCACGTGCCGGAGGTCGGGATGGCGTGACGCAGCGCACACGTGCCGCTGTGCGGCGTGACCGGCTGTTCCACGTGGAACGACGACGTCAGGCGGACGGACCGCCCAGCAGGAGCTGGCGCAGCAGGTGCACGGCCAGCGTCGTCGTCCGCTGCCGCACCGCGTCCCGCGACCCGGGGAGGACGACCGACTTCGTGACGGTGCCCTCGGGTCCCACGACGGCGAGGTGGACGGTGCCCACCGGCTTGTCCGCCGTACCGCCGCCCGGCCCGGCGATGCCGGTGACCCCGACCCCGAGATCGGCCTCGAACCGGGCACACGCGCCCTCGGCCAGCGCCAGCGCGACCTCCGGGCTGACGGCACCGGCGGTGGCCAGGGTGCCGGCCGGCACGCCGAGCAACTGCTCCTTGGCACTGTTCGCGTAGGCCGCCACCCCACCGACCACCCATGCCGACGACCCGGGAGCCGCGGTCAGCCGGGCCGTGAGCAGCCCGCCGGTGCACGACTCCCCCACGGCCACCCTCCAGCCGCGGTCGACCAGCGCGCCGGCGACCAGGGCGTCGGGGGTCGGCCCGGTGCTGAACAGCGTGTCGGCGAAGTCGCTGGTGATCGCCTCGGTCAGCCGCGCGTAGGCCGGCTCCGCGTCGGGGGCGTACCGGGTGACGATCTCCACCTCGCCGTCCCGCAGGCAGGTGGTCACCTCCAGCCCGGTCAGCTGGTCCTCGACCCGGCGCAGCGTCGCCGCCAGCTCGGACTCGGGCGTTCCCCACAGCCGCAGCGTCTGCTGCCGCAGCTCGGTGGCCCCGGTCAGCGCCGCCTGCACCGGCTCCGCTGCCAGGGCTGCCGGCCACATGCCCTGCAACTCCGACGGCGGCCCGGGGAGCACGACCACGGGCGGGCCACTGCGCCCCTCGGCGACCGGCACCACCAGCCCGGGAGCAGTACCCACCGGCTCGAGCACGGTCGCCCCGACCGGCACCTGGGCCTGCTTGCGGACCCCGGCCGCCGTCGCCGCCGGGTCCATCCGCCAGCCGCGCCGGGCGCTGAGCCGGGCCACGACGCCTGCGATCCGCTGCTCGAGGGCCGGGTCCACCTCCGACGGGCGGTCCTGGAACTCCCCCACCACCGCCGCGGTCAGGTCGTCGGCGGTCGGGCCGAGACCACCGGTGGTGATCACCAGGTCCAGACCGTTCCCCGCGAGGAAGGTCAGCGCGGCGCGCAGGTCCGCGGGCCGGTCACCGACCACGACCACCGAACCGACGTCGACCCCCCGCGCCCGGAGCTCCTCGGCCAACCACGGACCGTTGCGGTCGGTGACCCGCCCGGTCAGGACCTCGGTACCGGTCACCACGATGCCCGCACGTACTGCCACACCCCGACCCTAGGACGCCCCGCCGTTACGGTGACTGCCGGACCGTCACCCCGCTCCGTGCCGGTCCGACCCGGTCGGCGCCGCTGCCGGGGCCGCGCCCCACGCCCGTCACCAGGAGGACAGATGAGCCAGCCCCACCCACCGATCCCCCACCCTCAGCCCCAACCGGACGACGGGCCGCGCACCCAGTCGATCCTGCTGCCGCCGAGCCAGCGCCCCACCGCGGATCCTGCCGCCGAGGACCCGCCGACCCAGGTGGCGCAGGACTGGGCGCCCCCGGCCGACCCGGCTCCCCCGGCCGGCGGCCACGCCACCGAGCAGCTGCCCGGACGGGGGACCGGCCCGCTGGACCTCGTCCCCGGCTTCCCGGACCGCCCACCGGTCACACCCGCCGGGAGCAGCGCGGCAACCGTCCCGCCGCCCTCCGCCGGCCCGGGCACCACCCCGGGCGCCCCGTCGGGACCACCGGCGTCGACGCCCCACCGGGCGCCGCGTGCGGCTGTGCAGCGGGGCCGCCGCGGCGGCGCCGTGCTGCTGTCGCTGGGCCTGACCGTGCTCGCCGTCCTGCTGGTGGAGCTCGGGCTGGCCCTGGAGTCCGGCGGCCCGTCGTTGTGGGAGGTCGTGCCGACCTGGTCGAGCTTCGCGACCATCGCCGCGCTGGTGGTGCTGGTCGCGCCGCTCGGCGCCCTGACCGGCCGGCTGCCGGCACGCACCGCGTGGCGCACCGGTGCCGTCGGCGCTGCTGCGCTGGGTGCCTTCTGGGTGCTGGTCGCGCTCCCGCTGGCCGCCAGCGACCGCGGCTTCTGGCTCACCGCCGCCGTCGCGGCCGCCGCGGCCGCGCTGTGGTCGGCCCCCGGCCGCACCGAGTGAGCAGCGCCCGGGGCTGGTCGCTGGCGGCGACGGTCCTCGCCGTAGCCGCCCTCGGCCTGCCCTGGAGCGGTCAGCTGCCCGGCGCCTCCTCCCCGAGCCGGGTGGCCGCCGTCGCCGGTCTGGCGCTCGCCGTCGGCGGGCTGCGGACCGGGCGCGACAGCCTGCTGACCGCAGCGCTGGGCGCGGCCCTCGTGGGCGTCCTGCTCGGCGGGGTGGACGCCACCCCGGGTCGGCTGGCGCTGGCCGCCGCGGCGGGCTGCCTGGTGCTGGCCTGCCGGGCGGCCGGACGGCGGCTGCTCCCCGCGCGGCGGGTCAGGAGCTCGGCCGGCTGACCGCGCTGTGGCCCTCCGGCACCCGGGCCGGTCCGGCCTCCGGCGGGCGGGGGCGGTCCTCGGGGTGGGTCCGGACCACCAGCAGCGCCACGTCGTCCTCCACCGCCCCGGCGAGCTCACCCAGGAGCCGGTCGCAGAGCTCGTCGACCGACAGCTCCGCCCCCGCGGCGAGCAGGTCGGCGAGCCAGCTGATCCCGGCGTCCAGCGCGACCCCCCGGCGCTCGATGAGGCCGTCGGTGTAGAACAGCACGGTCGCGCCCGGGGGCAGCTCCTGCACGTGGTCGGCGCGGGGGGAGGTGGGGTCGAGCCCGAGCAGCAGGTCCGGGTCCTGCTCCAGCACGGTCACCCGGCCGTCCGGGGTGAGCAGCATCGGCGGTGGGTGGCCGGCGTTGCTCCAGCGGAGCACGCGCACGCCGCGCGCGGCGTCCTCCGGGCGCTGCTCGACGGTGGCGAGCACCGCGGTGGCCAGCGTGTCCACCGCCAGGTCGCGCATCGCCAGGTCCAGTGCGGTCAGCACGGCGGCCGGTGACCCCTGGTGGCAGTGCGCCACGCCGCGCAGCACGTTGCGCACCTGCGCCATCGCGGCGGCGGCGTACCGGTCGTGGCCGGTGACGTCGCCGATGACCAGGGCGGTGCGCCCGTCACCGAGCAGGAACGCGTCGTACCAGTCGCCGCCCACCTGCGCGTCGGTCGCCGCCGGCACGTACCGGACGGCGACCTCCAGGTGGTCGGGCTCCGGCGGGTCGGTGAGCAGGCTTCGCTGCAGCACCTCGGCGATGCCCCGGACGGCGTCGTGCCGCGCCTGCTCGGCCTCGCGGGCCCGGATCCGCTCCACGGTCTGCGCGCACTGGGCGGCCAGCGCCAGCAGGAGCTCCAGGTCCGCCGGGTCGAGCGTCGTCGGCGACGTCCAGCCCACGCTCAGCGAGCCGATCCGCCGGTCACCGCTCTCCAGCGGCACCGCCGCCCAGGCCTCGACGCCGGTCGCGGCGACCAGCTCGGCCAGCTCGGGGGAGAACGCCTCGCTGGTGGCGCGGTCCGGGAGCAGCACCCGCTCGCCGGTGCGCGCGGCGACGCAACCGGGGTAGGGCGCCTCCAGCGGCAGCACGGTGTCCGGGCCGACGCCGAGCGGGCTGCTGCCCTCGCTGAGCACCAGGTGCAGGTCGCCGTCCTCGCAGACGGCGACCGCGCCACCGTGCGCCGCCAGCGCGACCAGGCCCTTCTGGGTCACCACCCGCGCCAGGTCGTCGAGCGCCTCGGCGCGACCCAGCGCGAGCGCCACCCCGGAGAGCGCAGCGAGCCGGCGGGCGGTGTCGGCCTCGGCCTCCCGTGAGGCGGACAGCTCGGCGGCGCGGGTGAACAGGTCGCTCTCCACCTCCAGCACGCGGCGCTGCCACTTCGTGCCGGTGCCCGCGGGGTGGGCGGCCTGCGCCTGCTGCCGCACGTAGTCGGTGATGTCCTCGGCCCGCTGGAGCACGTACCGGCAGCCACCGGAGCCGTCCGGCACCGGCACGCTGATCAGGCTCCAGAACCGCTTGGTGAAGCCACCGGACCCGTCGGGGATGTCGTACTCCTGCACCGACATGGTGTGCGGCCGGCCGGTGTCCCGGGCCCTCTCCAGCGACGCCCGCACCTTCGCCACGCCACCGTCGGCCTCTGCCGCGTTGGGGTTCCCGGGGAAGGCCTCGAAGACGTCCCGGCCCACCAGGTCGGCCAGCTCCCGCCCCGTCGTCGCCAGGTAGGCGGGGTTGGCGTCGGCGATGACCAGGTCGGGGGTCAGCACGAGGTAGGGGGTCGGCATCGCGGTGAAGACCGCGGCGTGGTCGATCCCGCCCGGCGCATCCGGCTCGTCCGCCCGCGTGACCACGGCCCCTCGCGACCCCTGCGGTCCGCCACCTCGGCGCGGCAGCCCGTCGGCGGTGACCATACCGGCGCCGGACCCGGTGGCACCGCCGCCGCGGCCTCAGCCCTGGACGGGCGTGGCGGTCGGGGTCGGGGTGGCGGGAGGCGTCGACGACGACGGCGCAGACGACCCGCCGCCGTGCCAGCCCTGGTCGTCGCGGCCCTCGTCCTGGTCGGTGTCGGGAGCCGGCGACGAGGTGCTGGCCGAGCTCGTCTCGGTCGGCGTCGGCGTCGGGGTCGACGTGACCGACGGGGTCGGCGTGGCGCTGGGGGTGGGTGTCGGCGTCGGGACCGCGGACGGGGTCGGGGCGGCCTTCGTCGACGGCTGGACGACGACCTCGGCGGGGGTCCGCGGAGCGGGCTGCACGCTGCTGCTGCGGGCCTGCGGGGCGACCGCGTACGTGACCAGCACGGTCTGGCCGGCCTCCAGCCGGACCGACAGCGGGGCGACGTCGACGACGGTGTCCGGGTCGGCGTCATCGGTGGACACGGTCTCCAGCTGCACGACCAGGCCCATCGCCTCCAGCTGCGCCTGGACGGCGTCGACCGGGCGGCCCAGGTAGTCCGCGGACTCGAGCACCAGCGCCTCGGGCGTGGGGGCCGGCGCGCCGGTCACCTCGGCGGCGGCCGCGGTGGTGGTCGGGGCGGTGGGCAGCACGGCCTGCTGCACCACGGCGGCGATCCCGGCGCCGGCCAGCAGCGCGACGAGGGGGACCAGCAGCCGGCCGGCCCGGCCCGGCCGCGCCGGGGGCCGGCTCGCGGACGCCGTCGACGCCCCGGCCAGGGCGGCGGCGTCGGGGAGCAGCCAGAAGCTCTGCGTGTCGGTGTGCTGCACCGGCGGCAGCTGCCGGCCGGCCATCAGCTCGTCGATGGCGGCGACGAACGCCGCGCCGTCGGCGTAGCGCTGCACCGGGTCCTTGACGGTGGCGTGCTCGATGAGCGTGCGGACCCCGGCCGGCACGTCCGCCGGCAGCGGGTCGGGGGTGTCGCGGAGGTGCCGCAGCGCGATGGTCACCGAGTTCTCGCCGTCGAAGGCGCGCCGCCCGGCCAGGCACTCGTAGCCGACCATGCCCAGCGCGTAGACGTCGCTGGCGGTGCTCGCGTGGGCGCCCGCGGCCTGCTCGGGCGAGAGGTAGGACGCCGTGCCGACGACCTGGCCGGTCTGGGTGAGCGGGACGCTGCCCGCCGACCAGGCGATGCCGAAGTCGGTGATCTTGACCGTGCCGTCCCAGCGGACGAGCACGTTGCCCGGCTTGACGTCCCGGTGGACGACGCCGGCCTCGTGGGCGGCGGCCAGCGCGGAGGCGGTCTGCCGGAGGACGTCGAGCGTGCGGTCGGTCCCCAGCCTGCCCACCCGGGCCAGCAGCGCCGACAGGGACTCCCCCTCGACGAGCTCCATGACCAGGTAGGCCAGGTGCTCGCCGGAGCCGTCGATCGCCGGCACCTCGCCGTAGTCGTAGACGGCGGCGATGTTGGGGTGGCTCAGCGCGGCGGCATGGGTGGCCTCGGCGCGGAACCGGGCGAGGAAGGTCGCGTCACCGGTGTACTCGCTGCGCAGGACCTTGACCGCCACCGTGCGACCGAGCAGCTGGTCGTGGGCGCGCCAGACCTGGCCCATGCCGCCGGCGGCGAGCAGGGAACCGAGCTCGTAGCGGTCGGCGAGGACCCTCCGCTCGGGCTCCACCACGTCGCGCCGTCCCCTCGCTCTGCCTGCTCGTCGGTACGCACCCCGGCCGGCCGGCGCTGGCGGGCTGGACGCACCGCGGAGAAGATGCCCCGCGGGGGCGTGCGTACACATGCGTTCTGGCAGCTGGGGAGCACTGGGCGCAACGTCACATCGCGACGGACTGTTCCCGCGCCAGCCGGGAACCTGCCACGGCGAGCCACCGCGCGGGATCGGCCATCGCGCCGTCCACCGATCCGGCCAGGTCGGTCAGCGACAGCGCCCGGTGCACCGGCAGCCTCCCGCCCTCCTCGACGGCGACCCGGCCCGCGACGACCGCCACCGGCACACCCGCCCGGCCGGCCCGGTGGACGAGGTCGCCGACGACCTTGCCGCGCAGCGACTGGGCGTCGAACTGCCCCTCGCCGGTGACCACGAGGGCGGCCCCGGCCAGGGCCTCGTCCAGGCCGGCGGCAGCGGCGACCGCCTGCGCGCCGCTGACGAACTGCGCACCCCAGCACGCGGCGAAGCCGTAGGCGGTGCCGCCGGCCGCCCCGGCACCGGGCGCGTCCCGGTCGCCGCCGAGCCGGTCGGCCAGCCGGGCCAGGGCGGCGTCGAGCGCGACGACCTGGTCAGGAGCCGCCCCCTTCTGCGGGCCGAACTGGCCGGCCGCGCCGAGCGGGCCGAGCAGCGGCGCGGTGACGTCGACCAGGCACTGCACCCCACCGGCCGGCGGCGGGGTCAGCCCGGCGAGGTCGACCCGGTCCAGCCGGTCCAGCGCTCCGCCACCGGGTGGCAGCTCGGCGCCGTCGGCGTCCAGGAAGCGGGCGCCGAGCGCGCTGAGCGCACCGGTGCCGCCGTCGGTGGTGGCCGAGCCGCCCAGGGTGAGGAGCACCCGGTGCACGCCGGGGTCGGCGACGACGGCGGCCAGCAGCTCACCCAGCCCGCGGGTGGTCGCGCCGAGCGGGTCGGGCCGCTCCAGCAGCGGTAGCCCGGCGGCGCGGGCCATCTCGACCACCGCGGTGCCGTCGGGGAGCAGCAGCCAGGCGGCCTGCACCGGGCGGCCGTCCGGCCCGCTCACCGCGGCGCTGCGCCAGCAGCTGTCCGGCACCTCGTGGCCCAGCGCCTCCAGCGTGCCCTCGCCGCCGTCGGCCAGCGGCAGGGTGAGCACCTCGTCGTCCGGACGCTCCGCCCGCCAGCCGGCGGCGAGCGCCTCCGCGGCGGCGGAGGCACCGAGGGTGCCCTTGAAGGAGTCCGGAGCGACGACGACCCGCATGCAGCCGACCCTAGGGCTGTCGTGTCACCTCGGACGGACCGGCCGGATGACGGCGACCAGCAGCGCGCCGAGCAGCGTGACCACCGCGCCACCGAGCGCGGCCCGGTCCCAGCCGGCGAGCAGCCCCTCCGACGTCCCGGCGGGTGAGCCGGCGCCGACGACGAGCACGACGAGGGTCACGCCGATGGCGGCGCCGAGGTAGCGGGCGGTGTTGTTGGCCCCGCTGCCCATGCCCGCCCGGGCCGGGGGCACGTGCGCCACGGCCTCGCGGCCGAGCGCGGCGTTGGCCGCGCCGTAGCCGACCCCGAGGACGACCAGCCCCGGCAGCAGCCGGGCCCCGGAGGCGTCCGCCCCGAGGACGGCGTAGCCCGCGAGACCGACCGCGCACACGGTCAGCGCCAGGGCCAGCAGCACCCGGCCGTCGAGGCCGGGCAGGAACCGGACGCCCAGCGCGGTGGCCGTGCTGACCGCCGACCAGACGAGCACCAGCAGGGTGGCGCTGAGCAGGCTCTCGCCCAGCCCCCGCTGCAGCACGGTCGGCACGTAGGAGCTCAGCCCCACCACCGTCGCGCCGGTGACGAAGGCGCCCACGGTCGCGGCCAGGAAGCCGGGGATGCGGAACAGCCGCAGGTCGATCATCGGCGCGGCCTGGCGCAGCTCGGCCGGGACGAACGCCGCCAGCAGCAGCCCCCCGAGGGCCAGCAGGACGACGACCGGCAGCTGGCCCCAGCCGGTGCGGGACTGCACCAGCCCGGCCAGCAGCGCGCTGATCCCGCCGGCGAGCAGCACGATCCCGGCGACGTCCACCCGCCGGTCGGCGTTCCCGCCGGACTCGGCCAGCGTCCAGCGGGCGACCGCGGCCAGCACCAGGGCCGCCGCTGCGGTGGCCCAGTAGGTCGTCCGCCAGCCCTGCCCGTGGTCGAGCGCGACGGTGACCAGGCCGCCCAGCCCGGTGCCCGCGCCGACGCTCGCGCCCCAGACGGCGGCCGCGCGGGACCGGGCCGGGCCGGGCGGGAAGGCGTGGCCGATCAGCCCCAGCGCGCAGGCGAGCACGGCGGCACCGCCGACACCCTGCAGCAGCCGGCCGGTGATGAACACCGCGGGCGAGGGCGCTGAGGCCACGACCACCGCTCCGGCGCCGAGCACGCCCAGACCCCCGGCGAACACCCGCCGCCTGCCGAGGTCGTCGGCGAGCACGCCCGCGGTGAGCAGCGCGGCGGCCAGGCCGACGCTCATCGCGCTGAGCAGCCAGGCCTGCGCGCCCGGGCCGGCGGCCAGGTCGACCGACGTCCGGACCCCGGTCGCCAGCGGCGTGACGAAGGTGACCAGCACGAGGAGCGTGGCCAGCGAGGCCATCAGCAGGGTGCGGGCCTGCTCGGAGGTGGCCCGGACCGGGGCCTCGACGGCCGTCACGCGAGGCGCTCGAGCACGGTCGCGTTGGCCATGCCGCCGCCTTCGCACATCGTCTGCAGCGCGTAGCGCGCACCGCGCTCGGCCATCGCGTCGACCAGCGTGGTCATCAGCCGGGCGCCGCTGGCGCCGAGCGGGTGGCCCAGCGCGATCGCGCCGCCGTGCACGTTGGTGCGGGCCGGGTCGGCGCCGGTCTCGGCCAGCCAGGCGAGCACGACCGAGGCGAAGGCCTCGTTGACCTCGAACAGGTCGATGTCGGCGAGCTCGAGCCCGGCCCGCTGCAGCACCTTCGCGGTCGCCGGGACGATGCCGGTGAGCATGAGCAGCGGGTCGTCGCCGGTGACGGCGAAGGAGTGCAGCCGCGCCCTGGGGGTGAGGCCGAGCTCGCGGGCCTTCTCGCTCGTGGTGATCAGCAGCGCCGCGCTGCCGTCGTTGACCGGGCTGCTGTTGCCGGCGGTGACCTTCCAGTCCAGGTCGGGGAAGCGGTCGGCCTGGGGCAGCTGGGCGAAGGCCGGCCGCAGCCCGGCGAGCACCTCGGCGGTGGTCCCCGGGCGGACCGACTCGTCGCGGTCGACGAGGGTGACGCTGCCGTCGTCCGCGCGGACCTTGACCGGGGCCAGCTGGCGGTCGAAGAGCCCGTCGGCGGCAGCGGCCGCGGCGCGGGCGTGGCTGCGGACGGCGAACTCGTCGAGCCGCTCCCGGGACAGCCCCCACCGGTCGGCGATCAGCTCGGCGCTGATGCCCTGCGGCACCATGCCCTCGGGGTAGCGGGCGCGGAAGTCGCTGCCCTTGGTGTCGTCGTCGGCGGTGAAGGCCGACCACATCGGCACCCGGCTCATCGACTCCACGCCGCACGCGACGACGACGTCGTAGGCGCCGGCGATCACGCCCTGGGCGGCGAAGTGCACGGCCTGCTGGCTGCTGCCGCACTGCCGGTCGACGGTGGTGGCCGGCACCGACTCGGGGAACCCGGCGGCGAGGACGGCGCTGCGGGTGGTGTTCTGCGCCTGCTCGGCGACCTGGGAGACGGTGCCACCGATGACGTCGTCGACCAGCCCCGGGTCGATGCCGGTGCGCTCGACGAGCGTGCGCAGCGAGTGGGCGAGCAGGTCGACGGGGTGCACGGCGGACAGCGCGCCCCCGGGCTTGCCCTTCCCCACCGGTGTCCGGACGGCTTCGACGATCACGGCATCTCGCATGGGGCTCTCCTGACTCGCGTCTCGGTCCGATTTCCAAACTGAAGTTGGCAGACGTTAGCGCTCGTCGGTTTGATGTGCAAACCTGTTGCCGTGACACTCGTGTCGGAGCTGCCCGGACGCTTCTGCTCGATCGCCGCTGCCCTGGAGGTGGTGGGCGATCGCTGGTCGCTGCTCGCCGTCCGCGAGGTCTCGCTCGGCCAGCACCGGTTCGGCGAGATCCTCGAGGGCACCGGCGCGCCCCGCGACCGGCTGTCGGCGCGGCTCAAGGCGCTGGTCGAGGCCGGGGTGCTGGAGCGGCGGCAGTACTCCGACGCCCCGCCGCGGTGGGACTACCACCTCACCCGGGCCGGCAAGGACCTCGTGCCGGTGCTCCGCTCGCTCATGGCGTGGGGCGACCGCTGGGCCGTCGAGGCCCCGCCGGTGACGCTGCTGCACCACGACCACGAACTGCAGCCGACCACCGTCTGCGGCACGTGCGGTGAGAAGGTCCACGGCTCCGATGTGCACCGCCGCTCGAACACCCCCACCGCCTGACGTCCCGCAGCCGTGGCCGGCGGCTCAGGAGTCCGGGTCGAGTCCCGAGCGGCCCACTCCGGGGGGCCTCGCGCGGGGCACCATGGCACCTGCACGCCAGGCCCGGGCCCGGGCCAGGATGTCGGAGATGACCTCGGTCTTGGCGTCGGCGTAGTCGTTCACGTCGTTCCACTGCTGCCTGGCCAGCATCCGCTTCGTCGCCGCGTAGAGCTCGCGGTCCTCCGCGTCCACGCGCAGCCAGTCCCGCAGGTCGAGGTGGTCCCGCACCTCCGGTCGGCCCGGCTCGTACACGTGCACGTGCACGTCGCGGGCAGGCGTCCGCACCATCCGGTGCGCCGGCTCGCGCACCCGGAGCGGGAAGCCCGCGGACTCGAGCGCGGGTAGGTACGCCGCCTCGTTGCTGACCTCGGCGACGGTGAGCAGCACGTCGACGATCGGCTTGGCCGCCAGACCCGGCACGGAGGTGGACCCGATGTGCTCGACGCCCACCACGTCCTCGGTCACGGCTCGGCGGAGGCGCTCGGCGACCTCACGGAAGCGCAGGGGCCAGCGTTCGTCGTAGTCCACCACCGAGACGACGGCGCGCTCGCGACCGCCGATCAACACCTCGTCCAGGTGTGCCTCGCGCTCCGCATCCACCGCTCGAGCGTCCCACCGCAGGTCGGGAGCTCAGCTCGCCGAGTTCTGGACGGGACGTGACGGTCAGCGCGGCGGTGACCCGTACAGGCCGGTGCCCTGCGCCGCGGCGAGCTGGGCGTCCTCGGGGCGGACGACGCCGAGCTGGGTGCTCTCCGGCGGCAGCACCGCCTGCCACAGCCAGTCGGCGGCCACCCGCACCCGGTTGGCCATCGAGGGCAGCGCGTACAGGTGGTAGGCCCGGGTGACGAACTTCGCCGGCGGGCCGGTCAGCGCGACACCCAGCGGCTTCGCGACGGCGTCCCACCCGCCCAGGTCGGCCACCAGCCCCAGGTCCTTGTGCCGGTAGGGCCGCGCGGCGCCCACGCCGAGGCTGGCCGCGATGTTGCGGCCCAGCGCGGTGCCCTGCCGCTGACCGTGCTGCGCGGTCGGCGGGGTGTCCGGTGGGGTCGCCGCCGGCAGCGCTGCCGCCAGGTCCGGGACGGCGGCGGCGTCACCGCCCGCCCAGACGTCCGGCACGCCGGGCACGGCCATCTCCGCGTCGACCACCAGCCGGCCCCGCCGGGTCGGCAGCCCCAGGCTCGCGACGAGGGGGTTGGCCGCCACCCCCGCGCCCCAGACGAGCGTGCGGGTCGCGACGACCGTGCCGTCGGTGAGCGCGACGCTCCGGTCGTTCGCGGCCTTCACGGTGACCCCCAGCCGGACGTCGATGCCCCGCTCGCGCAGCAGGTCCAGCGCGTGCCGGCCCAGCTCCGGGCCCAGCTCGGGCAGCACCGTCTCGGCGAGGTCGATCAGGATCCAGCGCACGTCCTCGGCGCCGGTCCGGCTCCACCGGCTCTCGATGGTGCGCAGCCACCGCTGGGTCTGGGCGACGAACTCGGTGCCGGTGTACCCGGCGCCCACCGCGACCACGGTGAGCATCTCCCGGCGGCACGCCCGCCCCTCGTCGGTGTCCGGCTCGGCGTCCGCGGTGTCCAGCAGCTGCAGCAGGTGGTCGCGGATGTACACCGCCTCGACCAGCGTCTTCAGGCCGCGGGCGTGCTCGGCGACGCCCGGGATGTCGAACTGCCGGGTCACCGACCCCGGCGCCAGCAGGAGCCGGTCGTAGGACTCGCGCCAGCTGTCGCCGTGCCCACCGGGGGCGGTCACCGGGGTGACGGTCACCGACCGGCCACCCAGGTCGACCGCGTTGACGTGGCCCAGCAGCAGCCGCACCCGGGGCAGCGCGCGGCGCAGCGAGACGGCGATGTGCCGGGCCTCGATGACGCCGGTCGCCACCTCGGGCAGCAGCGGGCTGTAGAGCAGGTAGTCGGTGGGGTTCACCAGCACCAGCTCGGCCTGCTCGGGCGCCAGGTGCTTCTGCAGGTACCGCAGCGCGTAGAAGCCGGCGAACCCGCCACCGACGACGACGACCCGGGGAGTGCTGTCAGCCATGGGGAGCAGCCTGGCCACCCCGGGCCCCGCCGTCCAGTCAGCTGAACAGCGCGCGGCCCCACCAGTCGTCGTCCGAGGTGATCCCGGGCGGGCAGGCGAAGACCGCCGAGGACGTGTGCTGGATGTACTCGTTCATCGCGTCCATCCGCAGGTTCTTCTGCACCTGCACGAACCCGGTCCCCGGGTCGCGCTGGTAGGCGATGAAGAACAGCCCGGCGTCCAGCCGCCCCAGGCCGTCGGATCCGTCGACGAAGCTGTACCCGCGCCGCAGGATCGCCGTCCCGGAGTTCGACGGGTGGGCCAGGAAGACGTGCGAGGTCTCCGGGACGGCGAACTCGCCGTCGACCTGCTTGGTGAAGTCGACCGGGTCGAACTCGCCGTGCTGCCCCAGCGGCGCGCCGGCCTTCTTGGTGCGGCCGATCGTCGCCTCCTGCTCGGCGAGCGTGGCGGTGTCCCAGGGCTCGATCCGCATCCGGATCCTGCGGGTCACGACGTAGGAACCACCGGCCAGCCAGTCCGCCCCCGGGTCGCCGTCGGCCACCCAGACGAACTGGTCCAGCGCCTTCGGCGCCTCGGCCTTGAGGTTGTCGGTGCCGTCCTTGAAGCCGAAGAGGTTGCGCGGGGTGGCCTGCGCGCTGGAGGTGGACGACGTCCGGCCGAAGCCCAGCTGGGACCAGCGGACGCTGACCACGCCGGCGCCGAGCCGGACCAGGTTGCGCACGGCGTGCACCGCGACCTGCGGGTCGTTGGCGCAGGCCTGCACGCACAGGTCGCCGCCGCTGATCGCCGGGTCGATCGCGTCGCCGGGGAAGCCGGGCAGCTCGGCCAGCGGCTCGGGACGGCGGGCGGCCAGGCCGAACCGGTCGACACCGTCGGCGGTCTCGAACAGCGTCGGGCCGAAGCCGACGGTCAGGGTCAGGCCGCTGGCCGGCAGCCCGAGCGCCTCCCCGGTGTCGTCCGGGACGTCGTACTGCCCGCCCTCGACCGCGCCGACCTCGCCGGCGTCCTGCCCCGCGGTCATCCGGCGGGCGGCCGCGGTCCAGGCCCGGAGCATCTCCACGAGCTCGGCGCGGTCGTCGGTGGTGACGTCGAAGGCGACGAAGTGCAGCCGGTCCTGCGCCGGGGTGACGATCCCGGCCTGGTGCGCTCCGCTGAACGGGACGGCGTCGGTGGCCGCCGCCGCAGCGGTGGGGGTCGTCTCCTCCGCGGTGGCGCGCCCGATCACCCCGCCGGTGGCACCGGCGGCGAGGACGCCGGCGGTACCGGCCCCGGCGAGGCCGAAGAAACGGCGCCGCGACAGACCGTTGCTGCTCATCTGGGTTCCGGACTCACTTCCCCGCGACGACCGAGGCCACCTGGCTGACCGACTCGGTCAGGGCGGTGATGCTGTCACTCAGGCCGCGCAGCTGGTCATCGGTCAGCTGGTCGTAGGACTGCCAACCGTCGCCCGCCCGGTGCTGTTCCAGCTCCGCCTCGGTCGCGGCGAACCGGTCGTCGATCTCGCCGACCAGCTCCGGGTCGGCCTCCTCCAGGTACGGCCGCAGCGCCTGGACGGCGGCCTCCGAGCCCTCGAGGTTGGCGGCGAAGTCCCAGAGGTCGGTGTGCGAGTACCGGTCCTCCTCACCGGTGATCTTCCCGGTGGCGATCTCGTCGAGCAGGCCCTTGGCGCCGTTGGCCAGCTGCAGGGGCGACAGCTCCACGGCGTCGGACCGGGTGGCGATCTCCTGCACGTTGCCGAGCAGCTGGTCGGCGTAGGGCCCCATGTCCGAGACGTCGCCGGTCTCCCAGAGCGCCTGCTCGATCCGGTGGAAGC
The DNA here is from genome assembly GCA_000620205.1 of Geodermatophilaceae bacterium URHA0031. Taxonomy (GTDB): domain Bacteria; phylum Actinomycetota; class Actinomycetes; order Mycobacteriales; family Geodermatophilaceae; genus Modestobacter. The sequence continues at coordinate 14,766 of JHVP01000013.1, forward strand.
CGGTGAAGTCCTCGCCCTCGGCCTGGTCGCCCTCCCGGCCGTCGATGATCGGGTCGAGGTCGCCGAAGCTCTCCGCGACCGGCTCGATCCGCTCCCAGTAGGTGCGGGCCACCGGGAACAGCGCCTTGGCGCCCTCGACGTCACCGGCCTTGACCGCCTCGGTGAACGCGGTGGTCTGCTCGACCAGCGCGCCGGTCTGGCTCTGCACGTAGCGCTGGTAGTCGGTGCCGGCCTGGGCGAGCGTCGCGTCCTGGTCCAGCGTGGCCGCCTCGCCGGTGACGGTCAGCGCGGTGCGGATGCCGTCGCCGACCATGCCGGGCTTGCAGGCGGTCTCGTAGTCCCCGGCCGGCAGCTCGACCCGCAGCTCGCGCGCGACGCCGGGGGCGATGTTCTCGACCTCGCCCATCACCCGGTCGCCGTCGGCGTAGACGTAGAACTCGGTGACCTTGCTGCCGGTGTTGGTCACGGTGAACTGGTGGACGCCGGCCTGCAGGTCGCTGCTGGCCACGTCGCAGGCGTCGTCGGTGGCGGCGACCGCGATGTCGTCCGCGGCGGCGTCGGAGCTCGTGGACGACGCGTCACCACCGCCGCAGGCGGCCAGGGTGAGCGCGGTCAGCCCGGTGAGGCCGACGACGGACAGGCGCTCACGCACGGGCTTGGGCTTCTTCATGCTGCGGGGTCTCCGAGACGATGTTGGGGGCGGGCTGCGAGGGAGTGCCGGCGGCCGGCTTCCTGCGGGCGGGCAGGAGGAACAGCACCAGCACCGGCACCAGGTAGACCAGCCAGGCGATGGTCTCCAGCACGCTGGGCTGGGGGGTGATGTTGAACAGACCGGCGGCCAGCGCGCCGTACCAGCTGGTGGGGTCCAGCCACCCGGTGGCGTCGAACGCGTGGTTGCTCAGCCCCGGGAGGACGCCGGCCTCCTGGAAGTCGTGCACCGCGTACTTGAAGATGCCGGCGGCGACCAGCACCAGCAGGGCGCCGCTGACCATGAAGAACCGGGAGAGGTTGATCCGGATCGCGCCGGCGTAGAGGCCGAAGCCCAGGACGACGGCGGTCACGATCCCCGCGGCGAGACCCAGCACCGGCGAGGCGGACGTGGCGCCCTGCGCGGAGGCGAAGAACAGCAGGGTGGTCTCCAGGCCCTCGCGGGCCACCGAGAGGAAGGCGATGCCGACCACCGCGCCCACGCCCAGGCCGATCGCACCGTCGAGCCGTCCGCGCAGCTCACCGGAGAGCTTGCGGGCGGTGCGGCGCATCCAGAACACCATCCAGGTGACCAGCGCGACCGCGACGGTGGAGGTGATGGCGTCGAACAGCTCCTGGCCGGGCCCGCCGAGCACCGTGGTGGACACGTAGCTCAGTCCCCAGCCGAAGCCGATCGACAGCGCCGCGGCGGCACCGACCCCGGCCCACACCGGCAGCAGGTGCTGGCGACGGCCGGTCTTGACCAGGTACGCGACCAGGACGCTGACGATGAGGACCATCTCCAGGCCCTCGCGCAGACCGATCAGATAGCTGGCAGCGAAGACCTGGCCCACGACTGCACCTCCGGACGACAGGGGAGATCCCTGCGTCCGATGACGAAGGGCAGCCTCACCTTAGGTGAGGCCGCCCTCCGCCGTACACCGGGGTGCCGTGGATCACCCCCGCAGTTCGCGCCGCAGGATCTTGCCGGTGACGGTCTTGGGCAGCTCGTCGACCAGCACCACCGACCGGGGGTACTTGTAGGCCGCCATCCGCTGCTTGCAGTGCGCGATGAGCTCCTCGGGGGTCACGGTCGCGCCGGGCTTGACGCTGACGAAGGCCTTGACGGTCTCCCCGCGCTTCTCGTCGGGCACGCCCACCACCGCCGACTCCCGGACGGCCGGGTGCTCGGCGAGGACGTCCTCCACCTCGCGCGGCCAGACCTTGTAGCCCGAGGCGTTGATCATGTCCTTCTTGCGGTCGACGATGAACACCCAGCCGGCGGGGTCCATGAAGCCGACGTCGCCGCTCTTGAGCGCTCCGCCGGGCAGGTTCGCCGCCGTCTCCTCGGGCTTCCCCCAGTAGCCGGCGACCACCTGCGGCCCGTCGGCGACGATCTCCCCGACCTCGCCGAGCGGCAGGTCCGCCCCGTCCTCACCCTGGATGCGGACGATCGTGCTCGGTGCCGGCACCCCGACCGACAGCGCACCCGACGTCGGGTCCACCGGCGAGGGGGAGCCGAACGGCGTGACGGTCATCGGCGAGGTCGTCTCGGTGAGCCCGTAGGCGTTGTGCACCTGCTTGCCCGTGGCCTCGAGGAAGGCCTTCTCCGCGGTCGGCGAGATCGCCGCGCCGCCGGAGTAGACCGAGCTGAACGAGGCGAAGTGGTCCCTGCTGAAGCCCGGGGCGTTGAGCAGTGCGGTGAACGCGGTGATCGCCCCGATGGTGAACGTCGGCCGGTGCTCGACCATCGCGTCGAGCACCACCCCGGGCTCGAACCGGTAGGCCAGCACCAGCGGCGCGGGGGCGAGCATGCTCACCGCGACGTGCCCGATGAGCCCGGTGATGTGGAACAGCGGGGCGATGCCGAGGATGGCGCCGTCCCGGCCCGCGTGGACCCAGTCCCGGTACACCTGGGCGGTGAACACCACGTTGCGGTGGGTGTTCATCGCGCCCTTGGGGACCCCCGTCGTCCCGGAGGTGTAGGTCAGGAACGCGACGTCGTCCAACCCCAGCTCGACCGGCGGCGGGACCTCGCCGCGGTGCTCGGCGAGGAACTCGCCCAGGTCGGTCGTGCCCTCGGGCCGCCGCCGGGTCATGCCGGCGAACAGCCGCTCGTCGTGCCGGGTCTGGAACTCCAGCTCGCTGGTGGTGAGCACCAGCCGCACGTCGGTGTCGGGGACGACGGCCCGCCCGACCTCCTCGTACAGCGCCTCGAGGGCGACGAGCACCGTCGCCCCGGAGTCCTTCAGCAGGTAGGACAGCTCCCGTTCCCGGCTCATCGGGTTGATCGACACCATGACGCCGCCGGCCTTCCAGGTGGCGACCATGGCGATCACGAACTGCGGGACGTTCTGCAGGTACACCGCCAGCCGGTCACCGGCGGCGAACCCGGAGGCCAGCAGCCCGGCGGCGAGGGCGTCGCTGAGCTCGTCCAGCTCGGCCCGGGTGATGGTGCCGTCGAAGTACCGCAGCGCGACGGCAGACGGGTCGCGCGCCACGCCCGCCCGGAACATCGCCAGGGCGTCGTCGAACTCCAGCGTGTAGTCGGCCGGCTGGTCCCCGTAGAGCGCCAGCCAGGGCCGCTCGTCGTAGGCGCTCATCGGATCGGCTACTTGATGACGACGGGGTTGACCGGCGATCCGGCCGCCTGGGCGATGTTCAGCGGGGCGGCGACGTAGAGGAAGTCGTACCGGCCGTCCTCGGCGCAGTCCGCCGCCAGCCGCTCGAGGTCGGCGATCTCGGTGAGCGTCACCCCGAGGTTGCGCATCAGGGCGCTGTGCAGCACCAGCGCGACCCCGTTGTTCGGGTCCGTGGTGACCTCGTTGGCGATCGTGTCGGTGACCAGGTTGGGGATCTCCATCTCCTGGAACCACCGCACCAGCTCGGGGCTGTAGACGAGGCCGGGCTCGTTGAAGCCCTCGTAGAAGGACTCCCCCTGCTCGTGGAACAGGTGCAGGAAGTTCGTCCGGATGATCAGGATGTCCCGCGGCTCGATCTGCACGCCCTGCGCCTGGGCGCAGGCCAGCAGGTCCTCGTGGGTGAAGGTCTCGCCCTTGTCCAGGGTGGGCTTGCCGCGGAACCGCGCCATGTCCAGCAGCACCGCCCGGCCGACGATGCCGCGCTCGGCGATCGGCTGGACGCTGGCCTTGTCCAGGCCGCCCACCGTGGTGCGCGCGTCGAAGCCGTTGTATATCTTGCCGCCGTACCAGAGGTGGCCGAGCGCGTCGTACTGCGTCGAGCCCTGCAGGTAGGCGTCGATCTTGTCGTCGGCGTAGTGCAGGCCGCCGGGGTAGGCCGGGCCGCTGCCGCCCTCGTCCCAGTTGGACTCGTCGAGCACCTGGATCCGCTCGGCGGGAGTGCGGCCGGGCCACACCGGGTCGCCCTTCGGGTCGCCGATCAGCCGTTGGAGGGTGAACACCTTGCCGGAGCTGACCAGCCGGACGGCGGCCAGCACCTGCTCCGGGCCCAGGTAGTTCAGCGCGCCGACCTCGTCGTCCGGCCCCCACTTCCCCCAGTTCGTCGGCGAGTCCGCCAGCAGGTCGACGAGGTCGGGCGGGGTGGTCGGGTTCTCGGACACGAGGCCTCCGGGGGGTGGGCCCGGGCTGCGTTGCCCGGGATCTGCGGAGAACCTCCCCCCACCGCCCCCGTGGTGTCAATCACAGCCGCTCACCCGGCCGGGACGACGGTCTTGGTCACCTGCGCGGTCGCCACGAGGGTGCCCTCGACGGTCGCGTCGGCCCGCAGGAAGGCCACCGCCCGGCCGCGGCGGAGCACGGTCCCGCGCAGCTCGACCCGGCGGTCGGCGGAGACCGGGCGCAGCAGCGACACCGACTGGTCGTGGGTGACGGCGTGCTCGTCGTCGGCCAGGTGCGGCATCAGGGCCAGGTAGCCGGCGACGTCGAGCAGCGCCGTCACCACGCCGCCGTGCAGCAGCCGCACCTGGTTCTGCGCGGTGGGACCGACCGGGAACCAGATGCCCGCAGCCGGGTCGGCCGGGTCCAGCAGCTCCACCCCGACGAAGCGGTGCAGCGGGATGTCGAGCACGGCCTGGACGCGGGCTCGGGTGTCACGGGGCGGCACGGGCCCTCCTCGGGTCGACGGTGCGGTGCGCTGACGGGAGGCTCGGACGGGAGGCTCGCCCCGCGACCGCACAGGGGCCATGATCGACCGCGCCCACGGCTGCGGCGCGGTGGCGGACGACGGGGGTGCGGATGACCGAGCGGACGGCGACCGGGACGCGGCGCCGGCTCGGCAGCCGGCTCCACCTCTCGGCCGAGCCCGTGGAGCACCACGTGTCCCGGCGGCGGCACCGGCACCCGGTCGGTCGTCGTCCCGGCGGCTGGGCATGATGGGCGGCGTCCGCGATGACCGGAGCCGGCGACAGAGCACGGCGGCGCGCGGCCGGACCGAGGAGACGGTGGCGATGAGCGACGTCCCGGACCAGGTGGGCGTGATCGGCGGCGGGCGGATGGGGGCGGGGATCGCCCAGGCGTTCCTGCTCGCCGGTGCCCGGGTCGAGGTCGTCGAGGCCGGCGGCGACGCCGCCGACGCCGCCCGGGGCCGGATCGCGGACGGGCTCGAGGAGTCGGCCCGCCGCGGGAAGCTCACCGGCGACGTCGGCGACGCCTTCGCCCGGCTGGCCCTTGTCGACTCGGCGGCCGAGCTCTCCGCCGGCACCGGGCTGGTCGTGGAGGCGGTCCCGGAACGGGCCGACCTGAAGGTCACCGTGCTCACCGCGGCGGAGTCGGCGCTGGGCCCGGACGCCGTGCTGGCGACCAACACCTCCTCCCTGTCGGTCACCGAGCTGGCCGCGGCGCTGCAGCGGCCCGCGCGCTTCCTGGGCATGCACTTCTTCAACCCGGTGCCGGCGTCGAAGCTGGTCGAGGTCGTCGTCGCCCCGGAGACCGCGCCCGACGTGGTCGAGGCGACCCGGGGGTGGGTGCGGGCGCTGGGCAAGACCGACGTCGTGGTCAAGGACTCCCCCGGCTTCGCCTCCTCCCGGCTGGGCGTGCTGCTCGGGCTGGAGGCGATCCGGATGCTCGAGGAGGGCGTCGCGGACGCCGAGGCGATCGACGCCGCGATGGAGTTGGGCTACCGGCACCCGATGGGCCCGCTGCGCTCCACCGACCTGGTCGGCCTGGACGTGCGGCTGGCGATCGCGGAGTACCTCGCCGGCACCCTGGGCGAGCGGTTCACCCCGCCGCAGCTGCTGCGGGACAAGGTGGCCGCCGGCGAGCTGGGTCGCAAGACCGGCCGCGGCTTCCACGACTACCCCTGACCGGAGTGCCGGCGCTCGGCAGGTGATGCGCCGACACTCCAGCCCGACCGAGAGGACGACGATGTCCGACCCCACCGTCACCCGGACCGACGCCGACGGCGTGGCCACGCTGACCCTGCAGCGCCCGGCCCTGTCCTCCCAGCTGCGCACCGAGCTGATCACGCTGGTCCGGGAGGTGGCCGCGGACGAGTCGGTGCGGGCGGTGCTGCTGACCGGGTCCGGGCGGGCGTTCTGCGTCGGCCAGGACCTCGCCGAGCACGTCGAGGTGCTGCGCGGCAACGCCGAGAGCTCGCTGTCGGTGGTCGAGGCGGAGTACAACCCGTTGCTGCTGGCCCTGGCCGGCCTGCGGGTGCCGCTCGTGGTCGGCATCAACGGCGCCTGCGCCGGTGCCGGGCTGGGCATCGCGCTCGCCGGTGACCTGCGGGTCGCGGCCGCCGGCGCGAAGTTCACCACCGCGTTCGCCGGCATCGGGCTGTCCAGCGACTCGGGGCTGGCCTCCCGGCTGGTCCACTGCGTGGGGGGTTCGCGGGCCACCGAGCTGCTGCTGCTGCCCGAGCCGTTCACCGCCGAGACCGCGGGCCAGTGGGGGCTGGTGCACCGCGTGGTCCCGCCGGAGCAGGTGCTGGCCGAGTCGCAGACGCTGGCCGCGCGGCTCGCCGCGGGGCCGACCCGGGCCTACCGGGCCATCAAGGAGGTGCTGGCGACGGCCGCGACCGACTCGCTGCAGGACACCCTGGCCCTGGAGGCCCGGCTGCAGACCGAGCTGGGCGGCACCGCCGACCACCGTGAGGCCGTCGAGGCGTTCCTGGCCAAGCGGCCGGCCTCGTTCACCGGGCACTGACCCCGGCGTGGCGGCCCTCCCGGCCGAGCGCGTCGCGCAGGCCTACTCGTCGGTGGCCGGGCGGTACATCGAGCTGTTCGGCTCCGTGGACAGCGTGCACCCGGACGACCTGCGGCTGATCGGGGCCCACCTCGGCCGGTCGACCGGTCCGGTGCTCGACCTCGGGTGCGGACCCGGGCACCTCAGCGGTTTCCTCAGCGCGACGGGCTCGCAGGTCACCGGGATCGACCTGGTGCCGGAGTTCCTCGCCCACGCCCGGCGGTCCCACCCGGCCGCGCGCTTCGAGCTGGGGTCCCTGACCGAGCTGGACCGCCCGGACGCGTCGGTCGCCGGCGTCCTGGCCTGGTTCTCCCTCATCCACCTCGACCCCGCCGGTCTGGACGGCGTCCTGGCCGAGGTCCGTCGCGTCCTGGCACCGGGTGGCGCACTGGTGGTCGGCTTCTTCGACGGTCCGGTGCGGGAGCCGTTCGCGCACCGCGTCGTCGAGGCGCACCGCTGGCCGGTGGAGGAGCTCGCGCAGCGGCTCCACCGGGCCGGTCTCGTCGAGGTCGAGCGCGTGCACCGGCCGCAGGACGGCGACCGGCGCCGCTACGCCGTCCTCGCCGCCCGGCGTTGATCCACGTGGAACAACAGCCGGGGTCAGCGGGTCAGGACGACGCAGGTCGGGCAGACGTCGGTGCCGGTGGCGGGCCAGGCGTGCTCGGGGGTCACCCGGGCCAGCGCGCCGCAGACGGTGAGCTCGCAGGCCCCGTCCAGGTCGGCGAGGACCCGGTGCACCTCGACGGCGTGCCACAGGGCGGCCGTCGGTCCGTGCGCACGGCTGCGGGCGGCGACGTGGGTGAGCGTCGAGGAGGTCATGCCCCGGTTGTCGGCAGCGGCGCGCTGCCGGGACAGCCGGGGGTGGCCTGCTCACCCCATCGGGTCACCCCCGGGACACCCTCCTCACAGGTCCGCGTGGCACCGTGCCTGCGACCCACCCGCCTGCGAGGAGGACCCGGTGCAGCTCACCAAGCACGGACACGCCTGTGTCGTCCTGTCCGACGGCGACCGCCGGCTGGTCGTCGACCCCGGCTCCTTCACCGCGGACGACGCCTGGGCCGGCGCCTCGGCGCTGCTGGTGACGCACGAGCACGCCGACCACTTCGTACCGGAGAAGGTCCGTGCCGCCCTCGACGCCGACCCCGCGCTCGAGCTGTGGACCAACGCCTCGGTCGCGGCGCAGCTGGAGGGCCTCGGCCCCCGGGTGCACGCCGTGGGCGCCGGCGACACCTTCACCGCAGCCGGGTTCGACGTCTCCGTCCACGGTGAGTGGCACGCGGTCATCCACCCGGACATCCCCCGGGTCACCAACGTCGGCTTCCTCGTCGAGGGCACCGTCTTCCACCCGGGGGACGCGCTGACCGTCCCCGAGGTCGCCGTCCCGACGCTGCTGCTCCCGGCGCACGCACCGTGGTCGAAGCTGGCCGAGCTGATCGACTACCTGCGCGAGGTGCGGGCCGAGCAGGCGTTCGCGGTGCACGACGCGCTGCTCAGCGACCTGGGCCTGGGCGCCGTCACCCGGCTGCTGGGGCCCGGCGGCCCGGGCCAGCCCACCCCGTACCAGCGGCTGGCGCCCGGGGAGTCCGTCGAGGTCTGACCTGCTCGGCTCCGAGCCGTCCGTGGGCCTGGGGCGCCGGCGGACGACATCTGAGAGCATCGGGTTGCTCACGACAGGTGAGCGCGCAGCCGGCCCGCCGGCGCCCCAGGCGTACGACGACGAGGCGGGGAACACGGCCATGGAGAGCACCGGCCACGAGCTGCCCACCTGGGCCCCGCTGCCCGCGCGCGCCGACGAGGTGTTCGACGAGCTGGCCGCCCGGGTCTGCGCCGAGCTCCGGGTCGAGCGGGCCCTGGTGGTGCTGGCCTCCAAGAGCGGCCAGGTGTACCCGGGAGCCCACGGACTGCCCGAGCCGTGGGCGACCCGCCGGTCGATGCCGCTGAGCCACTCGATGAGCCTGCGGGTCGTCTCCACCGGCCGGCCGCTGGTGCTCCGCGACGCCCGGGAGGACCACGAGCTGCGGGACAGCCCCGGTGTCGTGGACATGCGGATCGTCGCCTACGCCGCGATGCCGCTGGCCGACGTGCACGGCCGGCCGATCGGCGTGCTGTCGGTGTCCGACGGCGAACCCCGCGACTGGTCACCGCAGGAGCTGGCCACCCTGCACGGGCTGGCCGCCGAGGCGGCCCGGCGGCTGCAGTTCCAGGCCCTCGAGCTGGCCGAGCGGGAGGCGGTCGCGACGGCCGCCCGGGCCGCCGTCGCCGCGACGAGGACCGCGGACGCGGCCCGCGCCGCCTACGTCGAGGCCGAGGCCGCCGCCGACCGCGCGCGGATCGTGGCCCGGCTGAGCCAGGACCTGCAGCCGGCCGAGACGCTGCTGGACGTCCTGCGCGGCGTCGACCGGTTCGTCCGCTCGCCGCTCGGGGCGACCGTGGCGCTGCTCGGGCTCGCCGACACCGGCAGTGCCGACCTGCGGGTGTGGGCCGCGGTGGCCGGCGGCGGCCCGCCGACCACCCGGGTGGCCACCGGTCTGCACCTGGCCGACGCCCACCCGCTGGCGACGGCCGTGCGGGAGCGGCGGCCGGTGCCGGTGGGCTCCCGGCTCGCCGGCGAGGCGGAGTTCCCGGTGCTGGCCCGCTTCCCGGTCGGCGCCGAGACGGCGCTCGCCGTCCCGGTCGTGCTCGGCCAGCACACCGCGGCGGCCGGGCTGCTGGTCGGCTGGGGGCACACCCGGGAGCTGGACGAGCCGCTGTCCGCGGTCGTCACCGACCTGGCCCGGCACGTCGGGCACGCGCTGGACCGGGTGCTGCTGCGGGCCCAGCGGCTGCGGCTCGCGGCGACCTCGCCGCTGCCGGTCAGCGCCTGACGCTCAACGACCGCCGACGGAGACCTCGAACTCGACCTGGCTCACGTCCGGGCGCAGCCGGGAGAAGCTGTGCACCAGCGGGTGACCGGTGCTGTCCCGCACGGTGGTCCGCACGACCAGCAGCGGGGAGCCGGTGATGACGTCGAGCACCTCGGCCTCGTCGGCGGCCGCCGTCCCGACGTCCACGACGAGGCGGGCGTGGGCGAGGTCGGCCTGGTACTCCCGGCGGAGGAACTCGTAGAGCGAGCCGTGCCCGAAGTCCTCGCTGGCCGCCTTGGGGTACCGGTCGGCGGCCAGGAAGCTGCGGACGACGTGGTTGGGCAGCCCGTCGACGCTGCGCAGCCGGACCAGCTCCACGACGTCGTCAGCGGTGGCGATGCTCAGCTCGGCGGCGATCGCCGGTGCGGCCGGCACCACCTTCTGGCTGAGCACCGTGGTGCCCACCTGGGCGCCCTGCTCGGTCATCACCGAGTGGAAGCCGGCGATCCGGTGCACGAAGCTCTCGCGGTACTCGTGCCGGATCCCCGGCCGGCTCACGAACGTGCCGCGGCCCTGCTCGCGGACCAGGTGCCCGTCGGCGACCAGCCCGTCGACCGCCCGGCGCAGGGTGATCCGGCTGACCCCGTACTCGGCGCACAGCACCGGCTCCGGGGGGAGGAGGGTGTGCTCGGGCAGCGCGGACGCCCGGCGCCGCAACGCCTCACGCACGGCGAGGTACTTGGGCCCCGCCTCGACACTCACCACGCCAGAAAGGTACTGCACCAGCAGACGTCTAGACGTCATGACGTACGGTTCACCCGCCAGACCCCCCTTTCGGAGGAGATCCCGTGCACCTCGGAGTGCTGACCGGCGGCGGCGACTGCCCCGGCCTCAACGCCGTCCTGCGGTCCGTGGTGCGGACCGCCGAGAAGGAGTACGGCAGCACCGTCGTCGGGTTCCGCAACGGCTGGCGCGGCCTGCTCGAGGACGACGCCATGGTGCTCGACCGGCCGGTGGTCAACGGGCTGCTCACCCGGGGCGGCACGGTGCTGGGCTCGGCCCGGGTCGCGCCGCAGAAGCTCCGGGACGGGCTCGGCCGGATGCGTGAGGTGCTCGACGCCCACGGGGTCGACGCGCTGCTGCCGATCGGTGGCGAGGGCACGCTGACCGCGGCCGCGTGGCTGGCGTCGGAGGGCGTGCCGGTGATCGGCATCCCGAAGACGATCGACAACGACATCCACGGGACCGACCTCACCTTCGGCTTCGACACCGCGGTGAGCATCGCGACCGACCTCATCGACCGGCTGCACACCACCGCCGAGTCGCACCAGCGCGTGCTGCTGGTCGAGGTGATGGGCCGGCACGCCGGCTGGATCGCGCTCAACGCCGGGCTGGCCTCCGGTGCGCACCTGACGATCACCCCCGAGCAGCCCTTCGACATCGATGAGGTCTGCAGGCTGGTCACCGCCCGGTTCGACCGGGGGCACCGGCACGTCATCGGGGTGGTGAGCGAGGGCGCCACGCCGCTGCCCGGCACGATGCCGCTCCGCGACGGCGGCCTGGACGAGTTCGGCCACCGGCGGTTCACCGGGGTCGCCCAGCAGCTGGGCGAGGAGCTCGAGCGGCGCACCGGCAAGGAGGTGCGGACGACGGTGCTCGGTCACGTGCAGCGCGGCGGCACCCCGACCTCCTTCGACCGGGTGCTGGCCACCCGGTTCGGCCTGCACGCCGCGATCGCCGCGCACGAGGGCCACTTCGGGCAGATGGTCGCCCTGCACGGCACCGAGATCGGGCTCGTCCCGCTGGCCGAGGCCGTCCGGGAGCTCAAGACGGTGCCGAAGTCCCGGCTCGCCGAGACCGCCTCCTTCACCGGCTGAGCACACCGTCGTCCTCCGGACGACACCGCGGCCACGTGCCGCGGGACGTGCGCTGAGCCGTTGCCCGTGTCCGCGTCGGGGAGCCTCCGGCCCCCGCGACCCGACCACCCCGCCAGAGGTGCGCTCTCGGTGGAGAGAGGGCGCTACCAGGTCCAGTGCCAGCCGATCACGCACTCGTCGGTCGGCACGACCTCCAGGGAGGTCCGCCCGCCGACCAGCTGCACCGGCAGCCCATCGGTGGGGTCGGTCGAGTCCATGTCCGCCCAGCGGGCGCAGGTCACCTCGCGGGGCACGCAGTACGGGTCGAACCGGAGGGTCAGGGCGACGTGCCGCGAGCTCGCCGAGATGCACTTGCGGAACTCCGGTGCCGGCGGCCCGGGGTAGGCGAACGCCGTGCGGTACTCCAGGTGGACGGTCTGCCCGGGCAGCAGCGGCTCGGTGAGCGCGATCTCCACCGCGCACAGCTGCGTCCCGGTCACCCGGAACGCGCGCAGCGGAGTGCCCCCGGTCAGCACGGTCACCGCCGCGTGCGGGGTGTCGAAGGCGTAGTGGTGGCGGTCGGTCGGTTCCACCGCCTCCAGCAGCTGGCGGGTGACGTGCTGCCGTGGTGACCGGTCCGACCCGATCTCGTGGTGCTCGGCGACCTGCAGGGTGCGCACCGTGCGGCGCGGCAGCGGCTCCTCGCCGTCGAGCTGGGTGGCCACCACCAGCTGGTCGCGGAGCGGGTGGCCGCGGACCAGCGCCCGCAGCTCGTCGGCGTGCTCCGGGGTCATCTCGAACGCCGCGATGAACAACTCGAGCGTGCCGTCGGAGAGCCGGTCCCCGTTGAGCGCGCGGCCCACCCGGTTCTCCAGGCTGCGCGGCTGGTGGTCCCAGCCGACCTCGCCGGTGTCGACCAGGTGGGCGTCCAGCACGGCTGCCACGGCCGCCCGGGAGAGCTCGCCCCGCCGCACGCTGCTGTGCGGCTGCCAGCGGCGGCGGTACCGCGGCTCGGCGAGCAGCGCGGTCAGCCGCTGGGCGGCCAGCGTCACCCCGATCGTCGCCGCCATGCACCCACTCCCCTGATGGCCACATCTCGGCCACGTCACAGCAGTAGTAACCGGCTGCGGCGGTCGTGAGGGCACGGGGGGACCCTCCGACCGCCGCACCCGGCCTGTCGCCACGCAGCAGAACGGTCCGCGCACCGCCGTGACCCCGCGGTGCACCCGTGCCTGGTCAGCGCGAGGGCTCGGACCTACGCCGTCGCCGTCTTCAGGGCCGGGCGGAGCTGCGGCCAGCGCAGCCAGAACTCCTGCTCGGCCCGCTCGCAGCGCGCCTGCTCCAGGGCGTGCAGCCGGCCCCAGGTCCAGGCGTTCTCGCCGGCGGCGAAGGCCTGCAGCCCCAACTGGGTGCACAGCGGCCGCGTGACGAAGGTGTCCTGCCGGTCGCCGAGCACCTCCTGCACCCCCTTGAGCGCACCGACCAGCTCGCGGACCGGCTCACCGAGCACCGGCACCGCCGACTCGGCGGTGTACCGGACCCGCTTGGCCGCCTTGCGCACCGCGTGCAGCGCCTCGGCGTGGTCGCTGTCCCGCGCCGCCGCGACGGCGTGCCGCAGCCGCCTGCCGGTGTGCGCGACGATCTCGCGCAGCACCTCGTCCGCGGGTCGGGCCGCGGCCTCGGTCAGCGGCGGCTCGGCGACCAGGGCGTCCAGGTCGTCCCGCAGCTGGAGGTAGGCGGCCGAGGTCAGCGCCCGGCGGGCGTCCGCCTCGCCGGCCTGCTGGTCGGCGATCGCGGCCTGCTGCAGCCGGGCGGCCACCGGGCCGAGGACCAGTTCGGCCGGCTCGGCCTCGACGAGCTCGCGCAGGTGGGCGAGGGCGACCTCCGCGTCGCGGGTGGGCGACAGCGCCGTGCCGACCGTGGCCAGCTCCTCGCGCAGCGGGTCGGTCTGCGCGCGGTCGAGCACCGGTCGGTAGGCGGCGAGCGTGCTGCGCAGCCGGCGGCAGGAGACCCGCACCTGGTGCACGCCGTCCGGCTGCCCGGTGCGGACCATCAGGTCGGCGTCCTGCAGCGCGCGCACCTGCAGCTGCAGCGCGGCCCGGAGCACCTCACCGGCCGGCGCGGACGACGTCCGCCCGCGCGCGGCGTCCTCGTCCCGCTTCTCCCGCTTCTTCTTCTTGCCCTTGCCCTTCGTGCGCTGCTCGACCGGTGCGGCGGGCTCGGTCGGCGGCAGCGCCGGGCCCTCGACCGCGGCCAGCCGGTCGGCGAGCACCCGGCCGAGCTTCGACGGCGCGGTCGCCGGGCGCGCGCCGGCGTCCACGACGGCGGCCGAGACCGCGGCCAGCAGCTCCTCGTCGCCGTCGACCAGCTCGATCTCCACCTCCCGCCACGTGGTGACGACGGTGGCCTCGCCCGGTCCGGCCGGCAGCGCGGTGCCGGTGACCTGGTCGTCGGCCACCTCGGCGAGGACCCGGCCCTCGGCGTCGACCAGCTCGGTGACCAGCCGGCGGGTGCGCAGCGCGGCGACCTGCGTGGCGGGGGCGCGGCGGACGATGCCGAGCACCGGTTCCAGGACCGCCTTCGGCGGGGTCTTCGCCGCCCGGCCGAGCGGCGAGTGCAGCTCGCGGCGGGCACCGGCCGAGGCCGGCAGCTTGACGTGCCACCCCGCGTCCACCCCGCCGGTGCGCCGACGGAGGGTCACCCGCGCGCGGGCCAGCCGCAGGTCGGCGGTGTCGTAGTAGGCCGCCTCCAGGGTGTGCTCGACGGGTGCGCGGACCTCGGCCACCCCGGCGGTGCCGGTGAGGTCCGGGAGGGAGAACGTCTCGTCGACGTCGAACTTGCGCTCGATCTCCAGATGCTCGACAGCCACGCGTCCACTCCTCGTCCCTGCGCCGTTCCGGACCACTCGTCCACCAGGGTCTACCGCACGGACGTGAACAACCAGGTCAGAGGCCACCGGGCCGGACCCGACGAGGATCGGCAGGATGGGCGGGTGCCTCTCCCGCGTCGCGCCGCCCTCGTCCTCGCCGCACCCTGGGCCGGCTGGGCGGTGGTCCGCTCGACCGGGGCGGACCGCGGCTTCCCGCTGGTGCCCGCGGCGGCCTTCACCCGGTACGCGGCGGCCACCAGCGTCCTCCCGCTGGCGGTCGGCGTGCTCGCCCGTTCCCGCAGCGCCACCGGGCTGGCCGCCGGCGCCGCCGCGGTGCTGGGCGGAGCGGTCCTGTCCGGCGCCCGCCGGACCCCCGGTGGGCCGACCGACGGCCCGCCGCTGCGCCTGGTGTCGCTGAACATGCTGCACGGGCGGGCGGACCCGGCGGCCGTCGTCGCGCTGGTCGAGGCCACCGACGCCGACGTGCTGGCGCTGTCCGAGGTCACCCCGGAGGCGGTGACGGGGCTGCTGGCCGCCGGGGTGGCCGACCGGTTGGCGCACGCGCACGTCGTCCCCGCCGGGGACGGCCAGCCCGCCGGGGCCGGCGGTGCGCTGTGGACCCGGCTGGAGGTGCTGGAGCGCTCCGTCGTCCCCGGCCGCTTCGGTCAGCCCAGCGCGCGGCTGGCCGCGCCGGGCGGGCGCGACCTGGAGGTGACGGCGGTGCACACCCACCCACCGACCGGCTCGGGCCGGCAGGTCGCGCGCTGGGAGGAGGACCTCGGACTGCTGCCCGACCCGGCGGGGCCGCTGCTGCGGGTGCTGGCCGGCGACTTCAACGCCACCCCGGACCACGGCGCCTTCCGGCGGCTGCTGCGCCGCGGGTGGGTGGACGCGGCGCGGGTGACCGGGCAGGCGCTGCGCCCCACCTGGTCGCCGGTCCGGGTGCCGGTGCCCCGGCTGACCCTGGACCACGTGCTCGTCGACCCGCGGATCGGCGTGGTCTCCCTCGCGGTGGTGCATGTGCCGGGGACCGACCACCGGGCGCTGGTCGCCGATCTGCGGCTGCCACGCGCCGGCACCGGGGGCTGAGAGCCCCGGGCGGCGGGTTCCGCACCACCGCCGCCCGGGCGCCCCCCGCCATGCCCGCATCTCCGCTGTCTGCACATCAGATGGGTGATATCTGTGTAGTCGGGCGTGTCCCTGCGCGCGGCGTGACGCTGCGGAACCGGAGCTCACGCAACGCACGCGTCAGGCGACCCGGACGTCCTCCTGCCCGGCCACCGAGACGACGTCGCCGCGGTGCAGCTGCCGGCCGCGGCGCTCCTCGGGCTCACCGTTGACGGTGACGTCGCCGGACGTGAGGACGTCCTTGACCTGGGCGCCGGAGGGGACGGCATCGACCAGCTTCAGCAGCTGGCCGAGCCGGATGGTCTCCTCGCCGGGGCGGAGCTCGATGGTGCGCACGTCACCGATCCTCCCCCAGGCCCCCGCTCAGGCAGGGACGACGGTGTCGCCCACCGCCGAGGTGCCGGGCTGCAGCACGAGCGCGCCGACCGCCAGTTCCCCACCGCGCTCGCGGTGGATGGTCTTGAGTACCGCGGTGTCCCGGCCGATGCCGCCGGCCTGCGGGCGGGTGGTCATCACGCAGCGCGGCACCCGGCGGACGACGTCCAGCTCCGCCGTGCCCAGCCGGACCCGCCGCCCCACCAGTTCGTCCTCCCCCGCGCCGGCGAGCACCACGTTGGCCCGGAACCGCCGCCGGTCCCAACCGCCCAGCGTGCCGGTCGACACCAGTGTGACCCGGGCGTCGGCGTTGTCGTGGAACGCGCCGTCCGCCCCGGCGAACGGGTCCCAGCGCCCGGTGTCCTCGTGCTCGGCGTCCGCGGGGTTCTCGAAGCGGCGGGGACCGTGCACGTCGGCAGCCGGCCGCAGCGCCACCGGCCGCCCGGCCCAGCGGGACAGGACGGCGTCGTCGGCGGTGACCGTGCCGTCGGGCAGGACCACCTCCGCCGTCCCGTCCGGGCGCAGCCGGCCAGTGGCGAACAGCAGCTCGGGCACCCGGCGGGCGGTCAGCCCGAAGCCGCTCGCCACGTCGAACAGCGCCCAGCCGCGGTCCCCGGCGAGGCCCTCGGCGCCGAGCTCGGCGCGCTCCAGCCGCTCGCCCAGCAGCGACTTCACCGGGAACCGCCACACCTCCAGCACCCGCAGGTCGCTCACGCCGGCGTCCAGCCCAGCGTCCAGGTGCCCGACCAGGCCTCCCCCGGCGCCAGGACGACGAGGTCGGCGCCGTCGGCCAGCGCGTTGGGCGGGCAGGTCATCGGCTCCACCGCCAGGCTGCGCCGGCGCTGCCCGGCCGGGAGCGTGTCGCCCGTGTAGACCTGCAGCCACGGCCAGGAACGGTCGACCGCGAGCTCGAGGGACCCGGCCGGCCCGCGCAGCCCCACCCGGGCCCAGCCCTCGTCGTCCCGGACCAGGTCGGTCACCGGGTCGTCCAGGGCGCGGTCCCCGATCCGGCCGACCGCGCCGTCGAACGGCCGGCTCTCCCCGGTCGGCAGGCCGCCGTCGACGACCATCGCGGTGCGCGCCGGCACCCGGAGCTCGGCGTCGGCCACGCCACCCTCGGCGGGGGCGCCCACGTGCAGGTAGGGGTGCATGCCCACCCCGAACGGGGCGTCGGAGTCCCCGGCGTTCCGCACCCGCACGGTGACGGTGAGCCGGCCGGGGGCCAGGTCGTAGTCGATCGCCGTCGCCAGCCGGAACGGGTAACCGCCGCGGGGCTGCAGGACCGTGCCGACCGTGACGCCGGCCTCCCGCTCGCCCAGCACGGCCCACGGCTGGGCGGAGAGCAGGCCGTGGATCGCGTTGGGTGAGGCCGGGCTGACCACGTCCAGCTGCAGGTCCGCCCCGCGCCACTGCCACCGACCACCGCGCAGCCGATTGGGCCACGGCAGCAGCACGCCACCGCGCCGCCCGGCCGGCACCGTGCCCGTCGGGTAGCCGTCCAGCAGCTGCCACTCCCCGACGACCAGCTCGCGGAGCCCACCCCCGCGCAGGTCGACGGCCAGCCGGGCACCGCCGGCGGACACCTCGGCGTCGAGCGGGGTGGTGGACGGCCAGAGCGGGTCGATCGGCATGGGTCCTCCTCAGGACGGTCCCGGACAGCTCACACCATGCCGCGTTCCACGTGGAACCGACGAACTGGTGACAGACGTCAGTGGTCACCGGACCGTCTCCGGCAGCAGACTGGCCGTGCGACCGACCGAGGAGTCCCAGGATGCCCGAGTCCCACCTGCGCGCTGCTGATGCCGACCGAGCTGCCGTGGCCGAGGTGCTCGGCGCGCACATGTCCGCCGGGCGGCTGACCGTCGCCGAGTTCGACGACCGGCTGTCCCGCGCCTACGCCGCCCGCACCTACGGTGAGCTCGACGAGCTCACCGCGGACCTGCCGGCGGTCGAGCAGCCACCCGCCGTCCGGCCCGACCCCTCGCCCGTCGCCCAGCCGGCGTGCGGCGGACCCGGCTGGGGGATGCACTCCTGGATGGGCGGGTGGGGGCACTGGGGCAGCACGGCCAACGGCCTGCGGGCCGCCTGGGCCAGCTGGCTGACCACCGCGGTCCTGGTGATCGGGATCTGGGCGCTGACCTCGGTGGGCTCGGGCGAGTGGATCTACCCGTGGCCGGTGTGGGTGATCGGCCCGTGGGGCGTGGTGCTGGTGGCGCAGACCCTCGGCGGGACCCGCGGCCCGGGCCGCGACCGCCAGCGTGACCGGCAGCGCGACCGCCGCCCCGGGCAGCTGCACGGCTGACCGACCCCGGACGCAGCAGGGCGCCGGGACCTGGTGGTCACCGGCGCCCTGTGTGGGTGGGCAAGGGGGGAGTTGAACCCCCACGTCCTCTCGGACACACGGACCTGAACCGTGCGCGTCTGCCATTCCGCCACTTGCCCTGGCGAGGGAGAACACTAGCAGCCGGTCCACGAGGCCCCGGCCCCACCCCCGGGCCGCGCGGTGGCGCCGTTCCCGGCGCGGCCTGCGAGGTCGGGAGGGTCCCGCTGGTAGACAGTTCCCGGGACGCCGCTCGGCAGAGATCGCCGGGGCGTCCTGCGCTTCCCGACCGGTCCGGCGACCCTCCCCCGGTTACGATCAGCGCTCAAGTGCAGTGGGAGGTCAGCCGAGACGCGAGGGAGCGACTGTGGGTGTGCTGCAGCGCTTCGAGCGACGCCTCGAGGGCATGGTCGGGCTGGCGTTCGCGCGCGTCTTCAAGGGCAAGGTCCACCCGGCCGAGATCGCCACGGCCCTGCAGCGCGAGGCCGACGAGCAGCGGTCCGTGCTCGGCGGTGGCCGGGTGCTCGCCCCGGACCTCTACGTCGTCACCCTCGGCCCGGTCGACCACGACAACCTCGCCGAGTGGTCCGAGCAGCTGGCCGGCGAGCTCGCCGACATGGTGACCGAGCACGTCCAGGCCGAGGGCTACCAGACCTTCGGCGACGTCCAGGTGCGGCTGGAGCGCGACGAGGCCCTGCGCACCGGCGTCTTCGAGGTCGCCTCGCACGTCACCGGCGGCCACCAGCACCGCACCGAGGTGGGCGGCCCACCGTCCCCGTCCGGTCGCCCCCCGCTCCCGCCGCTGCCGTCGATGCGCACCGGGTCCACCGACACCGGCGCGCCGGAGCCCCCGGTCGTCGGCCGCGCCGGCCAGCGGGTGGCGCACGTCCTGGTCGTCGACGGCCCCGGGACCAAGCACGTGCTCGAGCAGGGCAGCAACGTGCTCGGTCGCGGCACCGAGGCCGACATCCGGCTGCCCGACACCGGGGTCAGCCGCAAGCACGCCGACGTCCAGCTCGCCGGGAACGTCGTGACCGTCGAGGACCTCGGCTCCACCAACGGCACGCTGGTCAACGGCCGGCGGGTCGGCCGCCAGGACCTCGCCGACGGCGACGTCATCCGGATCGGTCACTCGGTGCTGGTCTACCGGCAGGACGGCACATGACCAGGTCCGCGACCCGGCCCCGGGCGGCGGGGTGATGGCGGAGATCGTCCTGCAGGCCTTCCGCTTCGGTTTCCTGCTGTTGCTCTGGCTGTTCATCTTCGCCGCCTTCCGGGTCGTGCGGGCCGACCTCTTCGGCGGTCGCGCCGGCCGGGTCACCTCCGTCCCGCCCCGGGCCGCCACGGCCGGACGCAAGCGCGGCAACCGCGGTCCCCGACACCTCGTCGTGACCGCGGGCCCACTCTCGGGCACTCGCATCACCCTCGGGGAGCAGGCGATCCTGATCGGCCGTGCCGACGACTCCACCCTCGTGTTGACCGACGACTTCGCCTCGTCCCGGCACGCGCGGCTCACCAACCGCAGCGGCCAGTGGTACGTCGAGGACCTCGGGTCGACCAACGGCACCTACCTCGACCAGCAGCGCGTGCAGGGTCCCCTGCTGGTCGGCCCCGGCCAACCGATCCGGATCGGCCAGACCGTGCTGGAGCTCCGTTCATGACGCTCGTCCTGCGCTACGCCGCCCGCTCCGACCGCGGCCTCATCCGCGGCACCAACCAGGACTCGGTCTACGCCGGTCCGCGGTTGCTCGCCGTCGCCGACGGGATGGGCGGCCACGCCGCCGGTGACGTCGCCAGCAAGGTGGTCATCGCCGCGCTCGAGCACCTCGACGACGACGCGCCCTCCGGTGACCTGCTGCAGGCGCTGCGGCAGGCGGTGTTCGACGGCAGCGAGCACCTGCGCGAGGTCATCCGCGAGGCGCCGCACCTGGAGGGCATGGGGACGACGCTGACCGCCGTCCTGTTCGCCGGCGGGCGGCTCGGGCTCTGCCACGTCGGGGACTCCCGCGCCTACCTCATGCGCGACGGCGAGCTCGCCCAGATCACCCACGACGACACGTTCGTGCAGACGCTGATCGACGACGGCCGGATCACCGAGGAGGAGGCGAGCAGCCACCCGCAGCGGTCGCTTCTGCTCCGCGCCCTCAACGGCCAGGACGTCGAGCCCGACCTGTCCATGCGCGACGCCCGGGCCGGCGACCGCTACCTGCTCTGCTCCGACGGCCTGTCCGGCGTGGTCACCTTCGAGACCCTCGCTGCGGCGATGCGCGACCCGGACCCGCAGGCCACCGCCGACCGGCTGATCGAGCTGGCACTGCGCAGCGGCGGCCCGGACAACATCACCTGCATCGTCGCCGACGTGGTCGAGGACGACGGCCGGGGCGCGCTGATCGACCCGGTGGTCGACGGCGCGGCCGGGGACAACCGGGGGCAGCGCGAGGTCGACCCGCGCTCGGCGGCCGGCCGGGCGGCGCTCGCCGACCCGCAGCCGGCCCAGGCCGACCGGGCGGTGGCCACCAGCTCCCCGCCGGTGCGCAGGCGTCCGCTCCGGACCGCGCTCGTCTCGCTCACCGCGCTCGTGGTGCTCGCCGCCGCGGCGGTCGGCGGCTACCTGTTCGTCATGGGGCACTGGTTCGTCGGGGTCGCGGAGACCGCCGACGGCAACGAGGTCGCGGTGTTCCAGGGTCTGGACGCCTCCATCGTCGGGGTGGACCTGTTCCGGCTCGACCAGGCGACCGGCCTCGCCACCACCGACCTCACCCAGGCCGCCCGCAGCCGGGTCACCGGCGGCATCACCGCCTCCGACCGGGACGACGCCCAGCGGATCCTCACCAACCTGCGCGACCAGCGGCTGCCGCTGTGCCGCACCACGCCGAGCACCGCGTCGAGCACCAGCTCCGCGCCGGCGCCCTCCTCCACCGCCGAGCCCACCCCGCCGGTCGACCCGGCGGTCAGCGCCGCTCCCCCCGCCCCGACCCTGACGCCGTCCCCGGCCACGACGACGAGCTCGGCGACGAGCACGGGACCGTCCCGCTCCGGGACGCCGGGAGTGGACTGCCGGGAGGCGGACTGAGTGGCCCGCCCGACCTCCTCCGGGACCCCGTCGTGAGCGGTCCGGGGACCGATCCGCGGGCCGCCACCGCTGGCGACCCGACGCCGACGCGGCGCGGCACCGAGCTCGCGCTGCTGGCGTTCGCCGTGGTCATCACGCTGGCCGCGCAGTGCATCGTCGACCTGACCGTCACCGACTCGCTCAGCCCGGAGCTGGCCACCTTCGGCACCTGGTTCACCGCGCTGTGGGTCGTCGCCCACCTCGTCGTCCGGCGGTTCGCGCCCTACGCCGACCCGCTGCTGCTGCCCTGCGTCGCCGTGCTGATGGGGCTGGGGCTCACGATGATCCACCGGCTGGACATCGCCGGGGACCAGCTGGGCGGCAACAGCTCCGGGGAGGACGCCCCGGTGCAGCTGCTCTGGGCGACCGTCGGTCTGGTGCTGTTCGTCGCCGTCCTCGTGGTCGTCCGCGACCACCGGGTGCTCGCCCGGTTCGCCTACACCCTCGCCCTGGTCGGCCTGGTGCTGCTGGCCATCCCGGCGGTGCTGCCCAACTCGGAGATCAACGGGGCCAAGCTCTGGATCCGGGTCGCCGGCTTCTCCATCCAGCCCGGTGAGTTCGCCAAGATCTGCCTGGTCGTCTTCTTCGCCGCCTACCTGGTCGACAAGCGGGACGTGCTCGCGCTGGCCAGCCGCAAGGTCGTCGGCCTGGAGCTGCCCCGCGGCCGCGACCTGGGCCCGGTGCTGCTGGCCTGGGTGGCCTCGATCCTGGTGCTGGTCTTCGAGCGCGACCTGGGCAGCTCGCTGCTGCTGTTCGGCATCTTCGTGGTGATGCTCTACGTCGCCACCGAGCGCGCCAGCTGGCTGGTCATCGGCGTCGTCCTGTTCTCCGGTGGCGCGTTCGTGGCCTACCAGGTGTTCGGGCACGTGCGGGTGCGCGTGGACACCTGGCTGGACCCCTTCGCCTACGTCGACACCGGCGGCTACCAGATCGTGCAGTCGCTGTTCAGCCTCGGCACCGGCGGGCTGTTCGGCGCCGGCCTGGGCGGCGGGCGCCCCGACCAGGTGCCGGTGGCCAAGAGCGACTTCATCGCCTCCGCGATCGGGGAGGAGCTCGGGCTCTTCGGCCTGGTCGCGGTGATCGTGCTGTACCTGGTGCTGGTCGAGCGCGGCCTGCGCACCTCGCTGGTCGTCCGCGACGGCTTCGGCAAGCTGCTCGCCGCGGGCCTGTCCTTCGCCGTCGCCTGGCAGGTGTTCGTCGTCCTCGGCGGGGTCACCGGACTGCTCCCGCTGACCGGCCTCACCACCCCGTTCCTCGCCTACGGAGGCTCGTCGCTGGTCGCCAACTTCGGTCTGGTCGCGCTGCTCGTCCGGATCAGCGACGCCGCCCGCCGGCCGGTCGCACCCCCGCCGGCCACCCCGCCGAAGCTCACCGACGCCCCGACCGAGGTCGTGCGCCCGTGAACGCCCCGCTGCGCAAGGTCGCCATCAGCGTGCTGGTGCTGTTCACCCTGCTGATCGTCAACGTCAACATCATCCAGGTGGTGCGCGCCCAGTCGCTGCGGGAGAACCCGCGCAACACCCGGGTGCTCACCGAGGAGTACGACCGGGAACGCGGCGCGATCGTCGTCGCCGGGAACGAGGTCGCCTCCTCGGTGTCGACCGGGGAGGCGCTGGACTACCTGCGGCAGTACCCGCAGGGCCCGCTGTACGCGGCGGTGACCGGCTACTACTCGGTCCTGTTCGGCAACACCGGCATGGAGCGGGCCGAGAACGACGTCCTGGCCGGCACCGACGACCGGCTCGCCCTGCGCCGGCTCGGCGACATCCTCACCGGCCGGGACCCCTCCGGCGGCAACGTCGAGCTGACCCTGGACCCCGCGGTGCAGCAGGCGGCCATGGACGGCCTCGACGGCGTCACCGGAGCCGTCGTGGCGATCGACCCGTCCACCGGCGCGATCCTGGGCATGGCGAGCACGCCCACCTACGACCCGAACCAGCTCTCCAGCCACGACCCGGCCGCCATGCGCGCCTACGCCGACCAGATCCAGCCCGAGGCCGGCTCCGGCGACGCCGACCCGCTGACCAACCAGGCGATCGACGAGCGGTACTCCCCCGGCTCGATCTTCAAGCTCGTCGTCTCCGCCGCGGCGCTGTCCACCGGCGACTACACGCCGGAGACCACCGTCCCGGCACCGGACCTCTACACGCTGCCCAACAGCAGCAACGAGCTGGAGAACTACAACGGCGAGAGCTGCAACGGCGGCGCCGACCAGTCGCTGATCGACGCGCTCACCATCTCCTGCAACACCGCCTTCGCCGAGCTCGGCGTCACGCTGGGCGAGGACAAGCTGCGCGACATGGCCGAGGCCTTCGGCATCGACGACGAGGGGTTCGACATCCCGCTCCCGGTCAGCGGCAGCACGCTCGGTGAGATCGAGGACGACGCCGCCCTCGCGCAGAGCTCGATCGGGCAGCGGGACGTGCAGCTCACCCCGCTGCAGGCCGCGATGATCTCCGCCGCGATCGCGAACGAGGGCGAGCTGATGAAGCCCTACCTGGTCAAGTCGATCCAGGCCCCGGACCTGTCCGTGGTCGACCAGACCGACCCGGAGGAGATGAGCACGCCGGTCTCCGCCGACGTCGCCGACGAGCTCACCCGGATGATGACCAGCGTCGTGGCCAACGGCACCGGCCGGAAGGCCCGCATCGACGGCGTGCAGGTCGCCGGGAAGACCGGGACGGCGGAGGTCGGCACCACCGGCGACGACGCCGCGCCGCACACCTGGTTCACCGGCTTCGCACCGGCCGACGACCCGCAGATCGCCGTCGCCGTCTTCATCAAGAACGGCGGGCAGAGCGGGACCGAGGGCACCGGCACCGGCGGGGACGTCTCCGCACCGATCGCCAAGGCCGTCATCCAGGCCTACCTCGACGGTCAGGGAGCCGGGGGCTGATGGCCGTCCACGTGGGCAGTCTGCTGGCCGGCCGGTACGAGATCACCGCACCCATCGCCACCGGCGGCATGGGCGAGGTCTGGAAGGGCCGGGACCGCACCCTGGGGCGCACGATCGCGGTGAAGGTGCTGCGCAGCGAGTACACCGGCGACTCCAGCTTCCTCATCCGGTTCCGGAACGAGGCCCGGCACACCGCGGCGCTGTCGCACCCGAACATCGCCTCGGTCTACGACTACGGCGAGACGACCGAGGACGGCCAGCGGCTGGCCTACCTCATCATGGAGTTCGTCGAGGGCAAGCCGCTGGTGAGCATCCTGGCCGAGCGCGGCCGGCTGACCCCCGAGCAGACCCTCGACGTGCTCGGCCAAGCTGCGGACGGGCTCTCCGCAGCCCACGCCGCGGGGATGGTGCACCGCGACATCAAGCCGGGCAACCTGCTCGTCCGCCCGGACGGGGTGGTGAAGCTGACCGACTTCGGCATCGCCTACGCACGCGACGCGGCGCCGCTGACCCGCACCGGGATGGTCGTCGGCACTGCCCAGTACCTGTCCCCGGAGCAGGCGCAGGGGCACGTGGTGACCGCGGCGTCCGACGTCTACTCCCTGGGCGTGCTGGGCTACGAGTGCATCTCGGGCGTGCGGCCCTTCGACGGCGAGTCGCAGGTGGCCATCGCGCTGGCACAGATCAACCGCCCGCCACCGCCGATGCCGGCCGACGTCCCGCGGCAGGTGAAGGCGCTCATCGAGCGGGCGCTGAGCAAGGACCCGGCGGGCCGGTTCCCCGACGGCGGAGCCTTCGCCCGGGCGGTCCGCCAGGTGGCTGCCGGTGGCGCCGTGCCCCCGCGGACGGCGATGACCACGGTCATCGGCGGCAGCGACGACTCCGCGACCACCGTGATCCCGGCCGAGGCGCTCACCCGAGGTGGAACGCCGTCCACCGCGCCACGGACGATGCCGCCGTTGCACGCTGGGCCGGCAGATGACGACGACTGGGTCGACCCGCCGGAGGAGCCGCGCCGCCGGCGGCCGCGCGCCCTCATCTGGGCAGCCCTGGGGTTCGTGGTGCTGCTGCTCGCCGGGGTGGGGGTGGCGGTGGCGCTGTCCCGGGGGGACGGCGACCGGGCTGCCGCGCCAACCGGCCCGACCAGCTCACCCACCACCGCCAGCACGTCCGCCGCCACCGGCACCGGCGTGTCCGGCATCCCCTTCCGGGTGAGCGACCACGTGGGCGATCCCTACGACGCCGTGCGTGCCGAGCTGCAGGCGGCGGGCTTCACCGACATCCAGCGAGCGGACGCGGACGAGGACCAGCTGGAGACGGCCGGGGTCCGGCTGCAGGAGGGCGACGTCGTCACGGCGTCCCCCGCCGAGGGCTCGCTGCCGGCGGACGACCCCCTCGTCCTCTACGTCGCCACCGCTGACTTCGACCCCGACGACGGTGGGGAGGACGGGGACGGCGGGCAGCCCAGCGAGCAGACGACCGCGGCGCCCACGACGGCGGCCCAGC
The DNA here is from genome assembly GCA_000620205.1 of Geodermatophilaceae bacterium URHA0031. Lineage (GTDB taxonomy): Bacteria > Actinomycetota > Actinomycetes > Mycobacteriales > Geodermatophilaceae > Modestobacter. Next base: position 40,519 of record JHVP01000013.1, read on the forward strand.
AGAGCGAGCCCACCCCGACCACCGGCCCCAGCTCCACCAGCGCCACGCCCACCGAGACGACGTCGGCCGCACCGACGTCGGCACCGACCTCGTCGACGGCATCGAGCACCCCACCGTCCGTTGAGTCCAGCCCCACGTCCAGCACCCAGGGGCTGGTGGCCGACGCAGGGCCCACAGTCGGCGCCGCCCCCTCGCCATGACCACGGGAGTCGACCGGTGACACATCGGCCGCCGGCCGTCCGCGTCGCGCGGGTGAGGAGCGGGCCAGCCACTAGGCTCCGCGACGGCGCGCCGACGCCCTTCCCGCGTGGACCGGAGCCGCTTCCCACGCACCCGCCCGCCCGAGAGGACCCCCGATGACCACCCCCTCAGTGCTCGGTGAGCGCTACGAGATCGGCGGGGTGCTCGGCCGTGGCGGGATGGCCGAGGTGCACCGCGGGCGTGACCTCCGGCTCGGTCGTGAGGTCGCGGTCAAGGTGCTGCGGCAGGACCTCGCCCGGGACCCCTCCTCCCAGGTCCGCTTCCGCCGCGAGGCACAGGCGGCGGCCTCGCTGAACCACCCGGCCATCGTGGCCGTCTACGACACCGGCGAGGACCGCACCGCGTCCGGAGCCACGCCCTACATCGTCATGGAGTACGTCGAGGGCGAGACGCTGCGCGACGTGCTCCGACGGGAGGGGCGGCTCTCCCCCGACCGTGCCATGTCGCTCACGGCCGACATCTGCGCGGCCCTGGACTTCAGCCACCGCAACGGCATCGTGCACCGGGACGTGAAGCCCGGGAACGTCATGATCACCCCGCAGGGCACCGTCAAGGTCATGGACTTCGGCATCGCCCGGGCGGTCTCCGACTCGGCCGCGACGATGACCTCGACCGCGGCGGTCATCGGCACCGCGCAGTACCTCTCCCCCGAGCAGGCCCGCGGCGAGGGCGTCGACGCCCGCTCCGACGTCTACTCGGCCGGCTGCCTGCTCTACGAGCTCGTCACCGGCACCCCGCCGTTCACCGGTGACTCGCCGGTGGCCGTCGCCTACCAGCACGTGCGCGAGGACCCGAGGACGCCGTCGTCGATCAACCCGGCGATCCCGCCGGAGCTCGACGCCATCCTGCTCAAGGCGATGAGCAAGAACCCGGCCAACCGCTACCAGTCGGCCGCCGACATGCGCGCGGACCTGCTCCGCGCCGTCGCCGGTCAGCGCGTCGAGGCGACGCCGGTGATGAGCGACGCCGAGAAGACCACGATCATCGGCACGGCCGCCGGGGGCCTCGGCTACGACGACGGCTGGGACGACCCGGCCGCGCGGAAGCGCACGCGGAACCGGGTCATCGCCCTGGTGGTCGGAGCGCTCGTGCTGATCGGCGGCGCCATCGCCATCGCCATCGCGCTGACCGGCGGCAACGGCGACGACACACCGCCGGCCGCCACCCAGGTGACCGTGCCGGACCTCACCGGCAAGACCCAGGACGAGGCGACGGCGGCGATCACCGGGGCCGGGCTCACCGTCGGCACGATCAGCCGGGAGGCGAGCACCGAGGCGCAGCGGGACACCGTCCTCAGCTCCGACCCGGCCGCCGGGGAGAAGGCAGATCCGCAGGCGCCGGTCCGCCTGGTGATCGGCGGTGGGCCCAACACCATCGCCGTGCCCAACGTGGTCGGTCGGGACCAGGACGCCGCGGTGAGCGCACTCGAGGGCGCCGGGTTCACCGGCAGCATCAGCACCCAGCAGGAGCGCTCGCTCGCACCCGAGGGACAGGTCATCTCGGTCGACCCGGCCGCGGGCTCGCAGGCGGCCCCCGACACCCGGATCACGCTCAGCATCTCCACCGGGTCGATCGAGCTGCCGGACGTGCGCGGGCTGACCGAGTCCGCGGCCCGCGAGCAGCTGGTCGCAGCCGGCATCGACAACGGCAACATCGAGGCGACGAACGCCGAGAGCGACGCCGTGGCCGCCGGCAACGTGGTGAACTCCGACCCCGGCCCGCGTGCCGCGGTCGCCCAGGGCGACGTGATCACGCTGCTGATCGCCGTCCCGATCCCCAGCGAGGCACCCACCACGCCGACGACCCCACCGAGCACCTCACCGGCGACGACGCCGGCCACCCCGACGACCCCCAGCCCCACCGGCTGAGCGGGAGGACCGCGCCGGCCGCCCTCCAGGGCCCCGAGCCGACCTCAGACCGTGGCGACGGTGAGGCGGTGGGCGGTGGCCTCGGCGGCGGCCAGGCGTGCCGGGTCGGTCGTGATCCCGCAGCCGGTGAGCCAGTTGGCGAGCAGCTGGTGGCCGCCCTCGGTGAGCACCGACTCGGGGTGGAACTGGACGCCCTCGATGGGCAGCTCCCGGTGCCGCAGCGCCATGACGATGCCCGACGGGGTCCGGCCGGTGACCTCGAGCTCGGCCGGCACGCTGTCGGCCTCCACGGCCAGGGAGTGGTAGCGGGTGGCGGTGAACGGTGACGCCAGCCCGGCCAGGACGCCGACGCCGTCGTGCACCACCTGGCTGGTCTTCCCGTGCAGCAGCTCGGGCGCCCGGCCGACGACGCCGCCGAAGGCCTCGGCGATCGCCTGGTGGCCCAGGCAGACGCCCAGGACGGGCAGCCCGGCCTCCGCGGCGGCGCGCACCATCGGCACGGTCACCCCGGCGTCGGTGGGCGTCCCGGGGCCCGGGGAGAGCAGCACGCCGGCGACGTCGAGGTCGGCCAGCTCGGCGACGGTCACCGCGTCGTTGCGCCGGACGACGCTGGGTACGCCCAGCTGGCCGAGGTACTGCACGAGGTTGTAGACGAAGCTGTCGAAGTTGTCGACGACGAGCACCGGCCGCGGGGCGTCGAGGGTGGCCACACGTCAGGTGTACACGGCGCACCCCACCGGCGTCATCCGCCCCCCTGCCCCTCCCCCTGGTCGGTGGCGGACACCGTGGCGTGCTGGAGCTCCGGCACGCCCTCGTAGGCGGGCAGGCTGACCTCGCGCTGGTCGGCCACCTGGTAGGTGAGCCCGAACTGGTCGACGGCGGCCCTGAGCAGCTGCACCTCGTAGGAGGCCGCCAGCCGCTGGCGCATCGCCACGGCGTCCCCGATGGCGGTGACGACGAACGGCGGCGAGTAGGTGCGGCCGTGCAGCAGGAGGGTGTTGCCCACGCAGATCACCGCGCTGGTGGCGATCAGCCGCTGCCCCATGATCGCCACGCCGTCCGCCCCGGCGGCCCACATGGCGTTGACCACACCCTGCACGTCGGACTGGTGGATGACCAGGTTGTCCGGGCTGACGTTGCCGGGCTGGGCGCCGTTGGGCTCCGGCGGTGCGTCGTCCAGCGTGACCGACAGACCCGGCCCCTCCAGCGCGGTCAGGCCGGCGGAGGTCATCCCCTGGGCGCCCTCGGCCTGCACAGCCGCGACCTCGCTGTTGCGGGAGGCCGCCTGGTCGGTGAGGCCCTGCACCTGCTGCTGCAGCCGGGTGAGCTCCTCCTGCTGCCGGGCGACGTCGGCGTCCCGCTGCTCGATCAAGCCGGGGAGCTGCGAGCTCTCCCCGGCCCGCAGGTCGGTCCCGAGCGCCGTCCGGCTGGAGGTGGCGAAGAGGAGGCCGGCGACCAGGGCGACGACGGGGACCAGCGCCGTCCACAGCGAGAGCCGTCGCCACGGGACCGACCGCGACATGCTCACCTCCTGGCCGACGTCCGCTCGCGCCGGGCACCCGCCCCGCAGGATGACGCGCCCCGTGCACCGGACGGGTCTGCTCGCGAGGGCAGCTTAGGCTGGGATGAGTTCACGCCGGGGCGACAGGCCACCGGCCCAGTGAGGGAGTCCGTACGGTGCCCAAGTCGAAGGTGCGCAAGAAGTCGGTGTACACCCCGCCGGAGGGCGTGCTGCCCTCCCGCGCGGCGCGTGCCCGTGCCGCGGAGCCCAGCCCCCGCTGGTACGCGGTCCTCATGGTCACCCTGATGCTCATCGGCCTGCTGTGGATCGTCGTCTACTACGTCGCCGGCGACCGGATCGGCTTCATGGTGTCCCTCGGCGCCTGGAACTTCGCCATCGGGTTCGGCGCCATGGTCGCCGGGCTGGTCATGTCGATGCGCTGGCGCTGATCGACCGCTCCACCGCACTGTCCACAGGCCCCTGTCCCGCTCCGGGACGGGGGCCTGTGTCGTCCCCGGAGTTGTCCACCGCCGCTCGGTCACCGAGCGGACGCACGGAGTGACCGCGTGTGGTTGTCGACAAGAGGACAACCCGCAGGTCAGCGCCCTGTTCGGTGCTCCGGCTGTGTACAGCGCCCGCGTCCGTCCACAGGCACGCTGCCCGTCCGTCCCCATGGTTGTCCACGACGTGTGGAGTGTGCACGATCCTCACCGGCGCGCTGACCTGCACAGATGCCGTCGATGTGACGATTGGGACGGAAAGGGCGCGGGGGTAACTACACCCGTGGAAGTCCGTCCCCAGTTGTGTACACACCTGTGGGTAAACGTGGACAACCAACTTCTTCGAAGCCGTCTTCTACGCCCCTACTACCCGTCGGCCGGGAACGCAAACGAGCAGCGTGACGGGCCGGTCCCGCGCGCACACCGGCGTGTTGTCGACAATCCGCCGGTCGTGTCGCGCCCCTGCCCGGGCGGCGCCCCGGGGGACGACGGGGACCGGCCTGTGGACGGCGGTGCGGGCCCGGTGCTGCCACGCTGGGGACGTGCAGTGGGGGCCACGGACCGGTGAGGTCGTCGCGACCGCGGTGGCCGGGCTGGCGCTGGCCCTCGCCGTTCCCGTGGTCGACCCGGTCGGCCGGGTGCTGGTGGGCGGGGCCGCTCTGCTGCTGCTCGGCCTGGCCGCCCACGACGCCCTCCTGCGGCCGCGGGTGCGGACCGGCCCGGACGGGGTGACCGTGCGAGCGCTCGCCGGGCCCACCACCATCGCGTGGCCGCACGTGCGGGCCCGGGTGCGGGTGCAGCGGCGCTGGGGGCTGCGGGCCCGCACGCTCGAGCTGGAGGACCGCTCGGACGACGCCGTGCTGGTGGTCCTGGGCCGGCGCGAGCTGGGTACGGACCCGGAGAGGGTGGCCGAGGTGCTGCAGGCCGGCGGCGCCGCCGGCTGAGGTCTGCGGTCAGCCCACGCCGGCGTAGACCAGCACCAGCAGGACGACGACGAGCGCGGTGATGCCGGCGATGGCCAGCGGCGGGCGACGGCGGGCGGTGACCAGCACCGCCGCAGCAGCGGCACCGGCGACGAGGCCGCCCAGGTGCCCGATCAGCGAGACACCGGGCAGGAAGCTGATCACCAGGTTGATGCCCAGCAGGGTCAGCAGCCCGCGGAGGTCCTGCTTCTGCTGGACCAGCACGACGCCGAAGGCCCCCATGAGGCCGTAGATGGCGGTGGAGGCGCCGGCGACCTGGCCGAAGGGGGCGCCCAGCAGCTGGATGGCGGCAGCCCCGCCGGCGATCGAGACCAGGTAGACGGTCAGGTAGCGGACCCGGCCCAGCAGGCGTTCCAGCTCGGAACCGAACAGCAGCAGGGCCAGCATGTTCAGCCCCAGGTGCACCAGGCCGTAGTGCAGGAACGCCGCGGTGAACGGCCGCCACCAGTCGCCCATCTCCACGAACACCGGGACCTGGGCCAGCTGCTGGAAGAGCTCGGTGCGGTAGTTCTGGAACGGGTCCTGCCCGCCGATCCCGGCGAGGACGGCGGTGAGCACGAACATCGCGACGTTGACCCCGATCAGGGTCAGCGTGACCGGGCCCCAGCGGCGTCCGGCGCGCTGCAGGCCTCCGCCGCGGCGCGGCTGGCGCACCCCGGCGTTGCCCGCGGCGACGTCGTCCGGGCACTGGAACCCGACGGCGGCCGGGTTCATGCACTGCGGGCAGATCGGCCGACCGCAGCGGACGCAGCGCACGCCGGTCGGTCGGTCGGGGTGCCGGTAGCAGGTCGCCGGAGGCGCCGGCGGCGGGTTGCCCGCGCCGGCGCCTCCGGGGCCGTCCGTGCCGTCAGGAGCGCTCAGCTGCGCTGCACCTCGACGGAGTTGATGACCACGTCCTCGACCGGCCGGTCACCGCGGGAGGTGGGGGTGGTGGCGATCGCGTCGACGACCTGGCGGCTGGCGTCGTCGGCCACCTCGCCGAAGATCGTGTGCTTGCGGTTCAGGTGCGGCGTGGGGCCGACGGTGATGAAGAACTGCGAGCCGTTGGTGCCCGGGCCGGCGTTCGCCATGGCCAGCAGGTAGGGCCGGTTGAACGACAGGTCGGGGTGGAACTCGTCGCCGAACTGGTAGCCGGGGCCACCGATGCCCTGCCCGAGCGGGTCGCCGCCCTGGATCATGAAGCCGTCGATGACCCGGTGGAACACCGTGCCGTCGTAGAGCCTGTCGGTGGTCTTGGCGCGGGTCTTCGGGTGCGTCCACTCCTTGGCGCCCTCGGCGAGGTCGGCGAAGTTCGCGACCGTCTTCGGGGCGTGGTCGGGGAACAGGTCGACGGTGATGTCGCCGCGGTTGGTGTGCAGGACGGCGCGCCGCGCGGGAGCAGTCTGTTCAGTCACGGGCACCACTCTCCCACTGCTGCGCAGCGAGGCGTCGACGGGTGCGGTCCGGAGCCGCGGCCGGCTTCAGGTCCTCGTGACCGGCGGGGTCACCCCGGTGTCCACGACCCTGCGGGCGACCTCGACCAGTTTCGTGTTGCTCTGCTGGGAGGCGGTGGCGAGGACCTCGAACGCCCGTCCTGCGGTGATCCTGTACCGCTCCATGAGGATGCCCTGGGCCTGACCGATGAGGTTCCGGCTGGCCAGGGCGGTCTCGAGGTCGTGCCGGTCGAGGGCGCGCGCGTAGGCGACGGCGGTGTGCGTGGCAAGACTGCCGGCCAGGGCCACGGCGGACGGGTCGAACGCATCGCGGGCACGGGCGTAGACGTTGATCGAACCCAGTGTGCGCTCATGCGTGGACAGCGGGATCGACAGCGTGCTGTGCACCTCGAGGTCGACGGTGGCCGCAGGTGCCCAGCGGGGCCAGCGGGGGTCGGCGTCGAGGTCGCGGCAGTGGACAGCCCCTGGGTCCCACACCGCGTCGAGGCAGGGGCCTTCGCCGAGTCGGTACTGCAGCTCGTCCGCGGTGCGGGCGAGGTCGTTCGAGGCGGCGGCGGTGGAGATCCGCCGCCGCTTGTCCACCAGGGAGATGCTGACGCTGCTGGCCGCGTCGAGGCCGCCGGCGGTGAATGCGACGGCGCGGTCCAGGAGCTCCTGCGGGCCGCGCTCGGTGAGCAGCTGCCGGGCCAGCTGGTCGACCCGCCCGACCGGGTGGACGTCACCGGTCATCGGGGGTCCCCGGGCTCGCCGCCGGGCAGGGGCCCGGTGGGCTGACGGGGCAGGCCGACCAGGTCGAGGACGAAGGCGGCCGGAGTGCCGGTGGGGGCGACCAGCACGGGCGTGTGCTCGCGGTCGGCAGTGCGCAGCAGGTCGGCCAGGGCGGCGACGCCGGCGCTGGTGAGATGGGTGACCGCGGTCAGGTCGACGGTCAGGGGTGCGCTGCCGCCTCGGGACAGACCGGCGAGCTCGGCGCGGAGACGCTCGGCGGCCAGCGCGTCCACCGGGCCGCGGACGCGCAGCACCGGAGGCTCGCCGACGACCAGGGTGTCGAACCTGCCGTCGCCCGATGGCAGCGCAGCGGGGGGAGCGGGTCGAGTCGGCGCGGTGCTGACCGGCCGGGACAGGCGGCGGGAGAAGGTCACCGTGGTCCCGGTCGGCTGCCCGTCGACGACCAGGTCCTCGCCGAGCGAACCCATCAGGGTCAGGCCCCGTCCCCGATAGCTCCGGGCGGAGGTCGGGGGGCGCCAGATGCCGTCATCGTCGATGCGCACGTGCACTCGACCGTCCTCGCTCAGCTGCAGGGCGAGCAGGACCGTCCCGGTGGGCACGTGGTGGAAGCCGTGCTCCACGGCATTGTCCACAGCCTCGCCCACGGCCAGCTCGAGCGCCAGCTGATCAGCCGGGTCCGGCCGCAGTGCGGCCAGCCACTCGCGCAGCTGCGCACGGAGCGGGGGCAGCTCGTCAGCGGAGGCGTGCACCTGGGTCCGCAGCGGCGGCACCGGCGCCTGCAACGACACGGCGAGGACGGTGACGTCGTCGACGAACCCGCGGCGGGTGAGCAGCTCTACCGCGTCGGTGCAGATCCGCTCGACCGCCGACGGCGAGGTGCCGGTCGGCCACAGCTGACCGACGGTGGCTGCCTCGGCCAATCGGGTCAGCTCGTCGAGTCCGCCGGTGTAGGAGCGGTCGGCCCGTTCGACGAGGCCGTCGCTGAACAGCACCACGACATCACCGTCGGCCAGCTGGGTGCGCTGCGCCGGCCCGCCGCCGTCGCTGCCCAACGGTCCGCCGCCGCTCCCGAGCAACTGACGGCCCGTGCCGGAGGCATCGACCAGCACCGGAGCCGGGTGCCCTCGGGTCAGGTACTCCATCGTCCCTGCCGCGGGGTCGATGACGGCCACCACCACCGTCGCCGACCGCGCACCGGGCAGTGCCTCGGCGAACCGCTCCAGTCGGGCGACCGCGGCCGCCGGACCGGTGGTGGTCTCCAGCGCGTCGCCGAGCACGGCGCGCAGCTGGCTCATCACCGCGGCCGCCGCCACGCCGTGCCCGACCACGTCGCCCACCGCCAGGCCGACCCGGCCACCAGCGAGCGGGCGGACGTCGAACCAGTCACCGCCCGCGGACTGCTCAGCGCCGGCGATGAGGTAACGGGCGGCGATGTCGACCCGGGGCAGCACCGGCACCGCGGTCGGCAGCAGCGCCTGCTGCAGCTCGCTGACGACGTCCCGGGCGTGCTCGTAGCGTCGCCCGCTCTCGACAGCCTCCTGCTCGGCCCGCTCCCGAGCCCGCACCTGCTCGGTGACGTCGTGGGCCACGCCGATGACCCCGCGGACCGACCCATCGGGCCACCGCCAGGGGACCGACGTCCAGTGCACGACGAGCTCGGCCACCCCGCTCCCACCGGGACCGGCCAGCTCGAGCCGCCACTCCGGCTCGGAGAACGGCTGCCCCGTCCGGTAGACCTCGGCGTAGAGCCCGAGGACGCCCTGCACGGCCAGCTCCGGGTACACCTCCGCGAGGGGCACCCCCAGCCACTCCGACCGCCCGGCGAGCGCCCGGACAGACGCGGAGACGGCCACGACCCGCAGCTCCGGACCCTCCACCGCGACCATGAAGACCGGCATGGCGTCGAGCACCGCGCGCAGCGTCACCAGCTCCCCGAGCGGCACACCGTCGGACGGCTGAGTGCTGTCCTGCCCCACCACACCTCCCAGCCACTGCCACCCTCGAACCGCAGTGGATGCGTCTCCGTCATTCTCGGTGGCCAGGGGCATGGACGGCCACTGTGCGGTGCACGGGATGCGCGGGCACGCGGCGGCGGCCAGGACCCCGGTCGCGACGCGGACCTGTTCGACGACGACCAGGACGACGTGGCAGACCGGCTGGACACGGACGTGGATCCGCAGGTCGGACGAGTGGAGACGAGGGGAATCGAACCCCTAACCCCCGCCTTGCAAAGGCGGTGCTCTGCCAATTGAGCTACGTCCCCGGGGAGCGCGGCCGAGCCGCGCCGCCGGTTCAGGTGGTGCCGGTCAGGACGTGCGGGGGGTGCTGACCGCGTCGGGCCCGCTGGTGGCCTCGGCCCACAGGTCGGCCTCGCCCTTGCCGGCGCTGCGCTTGCGGACGGCGACCACGGCACTGGCAGCCAGCGCTGCCATCGCCAGCTTCTTCAGCACGCGGGACCTCCTCGATCGGTGGTGACCGTCGCGGCTCCGGTGACCGCTGCGGGCGCCCGGGTGCGGGAGACCGGGCCCGCGAGGGTGCCGGTCTCCCGCCGTCGGTGCACGGGTGGGCCTGGGAGGACTTGAACCTCCGGCCTCATCCTTATCAGGGATGCGCTCTAACCGTCTGAGCTACAGGCCCGTGGACCGTGGAAGAGCTTACCTGGGCCGCACACGGCGCTCCGCGCGGGGGGCTGTCACCGCCGGGGAGCCTCCGGCCCCCGCGGGGGTTCCGCTGAGCGGCTCCGCCGCCTCTCCGTCAGTCGCGCTCGGCGAGGGTGACCTCGAGGCCACCGACGAGGTCGGAGCAGAGGTTGTAGACGAAGGCCGCGACCGTGCACAGCGCGGTCAGCAGCACGATGTTCACCGCGCCGATCACCGCCGCCCCGCCGAGGACGACCTTGCCCGAGATGACGTCGCCACCGCTGCCGGCCGCCTCGCCCGAGGAGCTGCTGAGCTGCCCGATGAGGTCGTTGAGGGTGTCGAAGACGCCCAGGCCGCCGAGGACGCCGTAGAGGACGGCGACGGCGATCATCCAGACGAAGAACAGCGCGATCGAGACGACCAGCGAGATCTTCAACGCCGACCAGGTGTCGATGTGGCGGAGCTGGAGCCGGGCCCGCCGCGGACCGCGGCCCGGGCCCCGCACCCTGCCGGTCCGGCTGGTCGCCTCCGCGGCGGGCCGGTCACCGTCCGCGGTGCGGGCCGCTGCGGGACGCGCGGGGGCGTCCGGAGGCCGCGCGGCGACGGGGGTCACGGTGACCGCCTGGGTGGCGTCCACCGGCAGCGGTCCCCCGCCACGGACGGCGCGGTTGGTCCCGGTGACCGGCGGCACCGGCGGTGCGGGCGTCGCCGAGGGCCCCAGCGGCGTGACCGGGTGGGCCGCCGGCGGCTGCGGGGCATCCGCGGCCTTGCCCAGCGGCTGGGACGACGGGGCCGGGGCCTCGGCCGGTGCGGCGTCGGGGACCCGTGCCCGCACGGTGGCGTCAGGCTTCTCCGTGGACTCAGGCGGAGCCGGGGACGAGGCCGCCGCACGCGCGCCGGCCGGCGGCGATCCGACAGCGGTCGCGCCGGCCGGGGACGGTGCGTCCTCCCGGTCGCGGGGGGCGTCGACCGGGGCAGCGGCCTCCGGCACCCCGTCGGACGCGCCGGAACCGCTCCGGGTCCCGGTACGCACCGAACTGCGCCCTCGGTCGCTCATCCCAGTCTCCTGTTCCCCAGCGGCCTCGGCCGCGTCGCTGCACCCACCGGTCCGCCGCCCGGCGGGCGGGCGGCGGACCGGTCACTGCCGTGGTCTGCGCAGCCAGGAGCTGGGACGGCGACGTCCCCGACCTCTGACTGGCATCCGCCCCACCCTAGGCGTCGGGCTCGTCGTTGTCCGTCGTACGCGCGATAGCCACGATCGACACGTCGTCGGGCAAGTTCATGAGCTTGACACCCATCGTCGCGCGGTCCCGGGTGTGCCGGACGCCGTTCACCGGTGTCCGGATCACCCCGCCGCCGGAGGTGATGGCGTACAGCTCGTCGCCGAGGACCACCGACAGCGCACCGACCAGCGCGCCCTTGCGGGCCTTCGGGTCGGCGGTGAGCACGCCCTTGCCGCCGCGGTTCTGCTCCGGGTAGTGCTCGATGCCGGTCCGCTTGGCGTACCCGCCCTCGGTGGCGACCAGCACGTCGACGCCCTCGGTGACGACGATCATCGACAGCAGCTGGTCGTCGTCGGACAGCGAGATGCCGCGCACGCCCTCGGTGGCCCGGCCCATCGGGCGCAGCTGGGCGTCGTCGGCCTTGAAGCAGATCGACATCGCCTTGCGGGTGACCAGCAGCAGGTTCTGCTCCGGGTCGATCAGCGTGGCGCCGACCAGCTCGTCGTCCTCGCGCAGGTTGATCGCGATGACACCGCCGGTGCGGGGGGAGTCGAAGTCGGTCAGCCGGGTCTTCTTCACCTGCCCGCGCGCGGTGGCCAGCACCAGGTACGGCGCGACCGTGTAGTCCTTGATCTGGATGACCTGGGCGATCTTCTCGTCCGGCTGGAACGCCAGGATGTTGGCCACGTGCGCACCGCGGGCGGTGCGGGCGGCCTCCGGCAGCTCGTAGGCCTTGGCCCGGTAGACCCGGCCCTTGTTGGTGAAGAAGAGGATCCAGTCGTGGGTGGAGCCCACGAAGAACTGCTGGACCAGGTCGTCCTGCTTGAGCTGGGCCCCCATGACGCCCTTGCCGCCGCGCCGCTGGGAGCGGTACAGGTCGGCCTTGGTGCGCTTGGCGTAGCCGGTGCGGGTGATCGTGACGACCACCTGCTCCTCGGCGATGAGGTCCTCCATGGACACGTCGCCGTCGTTGGCCACGAACTGGGTGCGCCGGTCGTCGCCGTACCGCTCGACGATCTCGGCGAGCTCGTCGCGGATGATCTGCCGCTGCCGCTCGGGGGAGTCCAGGATCGCCTGTAGGTCGGCGATCCGGGCCTCGATCTCGGCCAGCTCGTCGAGGATCCGCTGCCGCTCCAGGGCGGCCAGCCGGCGCAGCTGCAGGTCGAGGATGGAGACCGCCTGGATCTCGTCGACGTCCAGCAGCTCCATCAGGCCGCTGCGGGCGGCCTCGGCGGACTCGCTGGCCCGGATGAGGGCGATGACCGCGTCGAGCTGGTCCAGCGCCTTGGCGTAGCCGCGCAGGATGTGCGCGCGCTCCTCGGCCTTGCGCAGCCGGTACCGGGTGCGCCGGACGATGACCTCGACCTGGTGGGTCACCCACAGCCGCACGAGCTCGTCCAGCCGCAGCGTCCGCGGGATGCCGTCGACGATGGAGAGCATGTTGCAGCCGAACGTCGTCTGCAGCTGGGTGTGCTTGTAGAGGTTGTTCAGCACCACCTTGGCCACGGCGTCCCGGCGCAGCGTGATGACCAGCCGGCGGCCGACCCGGTCGCTGGACTCGTCGGCGATCTCGGAGATGCCCTGCAGCCGGCCGTCGCGCACGCCGTCGGCGATCGCCTCGGCGAGGTTGTCCGGGTTGACCTGGTAGGGCAGCTCGGTGACGACGAGCTGCACCCGGCCCCGGGAGTCCTCCTCGACGGTGACGACGGCGCGCATGCGCACCGAGCCCCGACCGGTGCGGTAGGCGTCCTCGATGCCCTCGCGGCCGACGATCAGCCCGTGGGTCGGGAAGTCCGGGCCCTTCACCCGCTCCATGCACGCGGTGAGGGCCTCCTCGGCCTCCGCCTCGGGGTGGTCGAGCATCCAGAAGACGGCGTCGGCGACCTCGCGCAGGTTGTGCGGCGGCATGTTGGTCGCCATGCCGACGGCGATCCCGGCCGAGCCGTTGACCAGCAGGTTCGGGAACCGGCCGGGCAGGACCAGCGGCTCCTGCTTGGTGCCGTCGTAGTTCGGCTGGAAGTCGACGGTCTCCTCGTCGATGTCCCGGAGCATCTCCATGGCCAGCGGCGTCAGCCGGGCCTCGGTGTTGTGGCTGACGAACCCGTTGGTCAGGAACGCGTGATCGTCGGTCTCCACCCTCAGGGAGAAGACGGGCGCCGTCCCGGCGTCCTCGATCGTGGCGACCTCGGCGTAGTGGAACCGCCCGTCGACCAGCGGGGCTACGACCTCGAGCGCCTCGGCGTTGGTGACCCGGGCCTCGATGAGGTCGCGGTCGCGCTCCCATCGCTCGATCCGGTCGACGTTGTGCCGGCGCAACCAGTCCTGTTCGGTCCACCGCTCGGCACCCGTGGCGCGCAGGAAGTCCGCGATGAAGGGGACGTGGTCGGCGGACATCGCCGAGGACGTGGCCGGCACCTGGCCGAGCTCCGCCTCGAGCTTGGCCTGCTTGCGGCCCAGGAAGCCGACGTTGGCTGCGAACAGCCGCGCGTCGCGCCGGTTGGAGACGACCACCTTGATCTCGCCGTTGCCGTACCGGCACAGCGCGGACACGATGCCGAACTCCAGCAGCAGCTGCTGCACCTCGCGGGCCAGCCGGTCGCTGCGGGTGGAGTAGCTGATCTGGATGCTGTTGCGGGGCAGCAGCGACGACGAGCCGTCGCCCTCGAACAGCGCCTGCAGGAACAGCCGGCGCGTGCCGGTCGTGGACCGCCAGATGAAGGCGGGGACCTGCTTGGCCCCGCTGCGCTGGGCGACCATCTCGCCGAGGTCGGTCGCGCGGAGCGACGTGAGGTCGTGCACATCGAGCTCGTGCAGCGTGCTGCCCGAGGCGATGACGCGCGTCGAGACGTACCTCCGGCCGCCCACGTGGCGGTCGAAGGCCGCGAGGACCGCCGCGAAGAACTCGCCGTCCACGTTGTTGAAGCCGGCGCGGCCCTCGGACACCCAGCCCTCGCTGACGAAGGCGCCGGCCAGCAGCGCGGCGTCGGCGTCGCCGGTCGAGGGGACGCCGACCTCCTCGCGGGGCTGGCGCTGCAGGACCACCCGATCGCCCGGGCGGACCTCGTCCAGCAGCTTCCACAGCAGCGTCGGGACGCCGAGGAGGCTGACCAGGCACAGCACCGGGTGGTTGCCGGTGCCGGTGAGCTCGAAGCCGCCGGTGGTGGTCAGCTTCTTGACCGGGTGAACGCCGGAGTGGAAGACCGTGCTGGCCAGCACCGGGTCGCCGTTGCGGTCGAGCACCTTGAGACCGAGCTCGCGCTCGCTGTCCGGTGCCATGCCCTCGGCGAGCTCGGCCATGGTGACCGTGCTGTCGACCGTCCGGACGAGGGTGTCGCCGGTGACGCAGTAGCGCATGGCCGCGGCCGGGTCGTTTCCTGGCGAGCCGAAGTTGCCCTGGCCGTCGATCAGCGGGTAGCGCATGGACCAGGGCTGGGCCAGCCGCACGAGGGCGTCGTAGATCGCCGAGTCGCCGTGCGGGTGGTAGTTGCCCATGACCTCACCGACGACGCGGGCGCACTTGACGGTGGCCCGGTCGGGGCGGAAGCCCTGGTCGTACATGGCGTAGAGCACCCGGCGGTGGACGGGCTTGAGGCCGTCGCGCACCTCGGGCAGCGCCCGGCCCACGATGACCGACATCGCGTAGTCGATGTAGCTGCGCTGCATCTCGTACTGCAGGTCCACCGGCTCGACGCGGTCGCGGCTGGGGGTCTCTGTCACGTCTGGTTCTCCACAAGTCGATACACAGCGGTGGAAGGAATGCGCAGCTCAGGCACTGATGGCCCTCTCGCAGGGGCCCGCGCCGAGCGGAGCGAGGCGTGGGGGGCGAGGGGGGCCTTCCTCAGACGTCGAGGAAGCGGACGTCCTTGGCGTTGCGGGTGATGAAGCTGCGCCGTGCCTCGACGTCCTCGCCCATCAGCACGCTGAACAGCTCGTCGGCGGCGGCCGCGTCGTCGAGGGTGACCTGGCGCAGGATCCGGGTGTCCGGGTCCATGGTGGTCTCCCACAGCTCCTTGGCGTCCATCTCGCCGAGGCCCTTGAACCGCTGGATGCCGTCGTCCTTGGGGATCTTGCGACCCGCCTCGGCGCCGGCCTTGAGCAGCGCGTCCCGCTCCCGGTCGGAGTAGGCGTACTCGATGCCGATCTTCCCGCCCCACTTGATCTTGTACAGCGGGGGAGCGGCCAGGTAGACGTGTCCGGCCTCGACCAGCGGCCGCATGAAGCGGAACAGCAGGGTGAGCAGCAGCGTGGTGATGTGCTGGCCGTCGACGTCGGCGTCCGCCATCAGGATGATCTTGTGGTACCGGAGCTTCGCCAGGTCGAACTCGTCGTGGATGCCGGTGCCGAAGGCGGTGATCATCGACTGGACCTCGGTGTTCTTCAGCACCCGGTCGATGCGCGCCTTCTCGACGTTGATGATCTTGCCGCGGATGGGCAGGATCGCCTGGTACATCGAGTCGCGGCCGGACTTCGCCGAGCCGCCGGCCGAGTCGCCCTCGACGATGTAGACCTCGGAGTTGCGCGGGTCGGTCGAGCGGCAGTCCGACAGCTTGCCGGGCAGGCCGCTGACCGAGAGCAGGCTCTTGCGGGCCAGCTTGCGGGCGTCCTGCGCGGCCCGGCGGGCGCGGGCGGCCGAGGCGGCCTTGGTGATGATGACCTTGGCCTCGGTCGGGTTGGCCTCGAACCAGTGCCCGATCTGGTCGTTGCAGACCTTCTGCACGAACCCCTTGACCTCGGTGTTGCCGAGCTTGGTCTTCGTCTGGCCCTCGAACTGCGGGTCGCCGAGCTTCACCGACACGATGGCTGCCAGGCCCTCACGGATGTCGTCGCCGGTCAGCGCGTCGTCCTTGGCCTTGAGGATGCCCTTCTCCTTGGCGTACCGGTTGACGATCGAGGTGAGCGCCGCCCGGAAGCCCTCCTCGTGCGTGCCGCCCTCGTGGGTGTTGATGATGTTGGCGAAGGTGTGCACCGACTCGGAGTAGGCGTCCGACCACTGCATCGCCACCTCCAGCGACATCGCGGTGTCGTTCTTGCCGACGCCGTCGGCGGAGAAGCTGATCACCGAGCGGTGGATCGCGCTCTTGCGGCGGTTGATGTAGGTGACGTAGTCCACCAGGCCGCCGTCGTAGCGGTAGGTGACCTCGGTGGGCTCGAACGCGTCGTCCTCGTGCCCCGGGGCGGGGGCCTCCTCCACGATGGAGGTCTCCTCGGCCAGGCCGGTGTCGGCCTTGCCCTGCCCGGGCCGCTCGTCGCGCAGGACGATGGTCAGGCCCTTGTTGAGGAAGGCCATCTCCTGCAGCCGGCGGCTGATCGTGTCGAAGGAGTACGTCGTCGTCTCGAAGATCGCCGGGTCGGCCCAGAAGGTGATCGCCGTGCCGCGCTTGTCGGTCGGGCCGACCTCCTCGAGCGTGCCGGGCTTGGCCTCGGTGTAGTGCTGGTGCCACTGGGTGCCGTTGGTCCAGATGGTCACGTCCAGCGCGGAGGACAGCGCGTTGACCACGGTGACGCCGACGCCGTGCAGGCCACCGGAGACGCCGTAGCTCTTGCCGTCGAACTTGCCGCCCGCGTGCAGGATGGTCAGCACGACCTCGACGGTCGGGCGCTTCTCGACCGGGTGCATGTCGACCGGGATGCCACGGCCGTTGTCCTCGACCCGCACCCCGCCGTCGGCCAGCAGGGTGACCCGGACGGTGTCGCAGTAGCCGGCCAGCGCCTCGTCGACGGCGTTGTCCACGACCTCCCACACCATGTGGTGCAGGCCGCGCTCGCCGGTCGAGCCGATGTACATGCCGGGACGCTTGCGCACCGCCTCCAGGCCCTCGAGGACGGTGATGGAGCTGCCGGAGTAGGCGGTGTCGTTCTGCGGCGCTGCGACCACGTGGGGCCCTTCTCTTGCGCAGCCGATCAGCCGTGGCGACCACGTCGACGCAGACGTCGACCGGCGCAGGACGGCTCTCAGGGGGCTGCTGGGGGTGTGTCCCCTCCAGAGTACCGGGTCAGCGCGCCCAGGACCCGCCGTCCACGCCCTGACGTCCCGCGAGAGCCCCTCCCGGCACAACGGGTACCACCTGTGTCGGCTGCCCGGCCGACACGCCGTCCTCGGACGCGTGGCCGGGCGCCGGCTCGTTCCACGTGGAACAGCTCAGCCTCTCCACCAGAAGCGTGCTTTTGGCGGACGGGCGGTGGGCACCGTCAGACGAGGAGCTGGGCGGTGGCGAGCTCGCGGTAGAGCGGGCTGCTGTCCACCAGCTCCGGGTGGGTGCCGACCGCGACCACCCGGCCGCCGTCCAGGACGACGATCTGGTCGCTGTCGACCACGGTGGACAGCCGGTGCGCCACCACCAGCAGCGCCCGGTCGGCGGCCGCCGCGGCGAGCGTCTCCCGCAGCAGGCCCTCGTTGCGGGCGTCCAGGCTGGCCGTCGGCTCGTCCAGCAGCAGCAGCGACGGGCGGGCGAGCAGGGAGCGGGCGATCGCCAGCCGCTGCCGCTCCCCGCCGGACAGCAGCACCCCGTCGTCACCGACGGCGACGTCCAGCCCGCGGGGCGAGCGGCGCACCACCCCGGTCAGCCCGACGTCGGCCAGCGCCTGCCACAACCGGTCGTCCCCGGCGTCGGGGGCCGCCAGCAGCAGGTTCTCCCGCACCGTGCCGGCGAGCACCGGCGCCTCCTGCTCGACGTAGCCCATCCGGGCGCGCAGCGCCGCGCGGGGCAGCTCGCGGACGTCGGTGCCGGCCCAGCGGACCGATCCGGCCGACAGCGGGTAGAAGCCCTCGACCAGCGCCAGCACGGTCGACTTGCCGGCTCCGGACGGACCGACCAGCGCGGTGCGGCTGCCGGCCGGGACGGCGAAGGACACCCCGTGCAGCACCGGCGTCCCGTCCGGGTAGCCGAACCCCACGCCGTCCAGCTCGAGCAGCGGCACCGGGTCCCCGGCCCGGGGGGTGCGCAGCACCGCCTCCGCCCCGCCGGCGGCGGGGCGCTCGGGCACGTCGTCGTGCTCCGGCTCGAGGGCGAGCACCTCCTGCACCCGGGCCAGCGCGCCCAGCCCGGTCTGCAGCTGGGTGTAGGAGCTGATCAGCTGACCCAGCGGCATGAGCAGCAGGAACAGGTAGAGGATGAAGGACACCAGGTCGGCGACGGCGATGGAGCCGGTCGCGACCCGGTAGCCGCCGAGGCCGAGGACGGCCAGGAAGGCACCCTGCACGGCGATCGAGCCGGCCGGGGACACCAGGGCCTGCAGCCGGGCGACCTGGACCCCGGCGGTGAACGCGCGCTCGGCGCTCACCCCGACGGTGGTCACCTCCCGCGCGGTCGCTCCGCTGGCCCGGATGGTGCGGACGGCGGACAGCGCCCGTTCCACCGCGGCGCTCATCGCCCCGACCTGCTCCTGCGCCTGCCGGGACAGCGAGCGCACCCGGCGCGAGGCGAGGACCGCGGTCGTCACCCCGGCGCCGACCGCCAGCACGGTGACCAGCAGCAGCCAGGCGTCGACCAGCGCCATCGCCACCAGCGCACCGACGCCGACGACCACCGACCCGGCCAGCTCCACGACGCCGCTGGTGACGGTGGCGCGCAGCAGCGTGGTGTCCGAACCGACCCGGGACATCAGGTCACCGGTGCGCCGGCGGTCGTACTCCGCGACCGGCAGCCGCAGCAGCCGGTCGACCAGCTGCCGACGGGTGCTCAGCACCACGCCCTCCGCGGTGCGCTGCAGCAGGTACTGCTGGCCGGCGCCGAGCACCGACGCCGCGACCAGGACCACGACCAGGGCGAGGACGCCGGGCAGCACCGCCCCACCGGAACCGACCGCGCCGATCACCTGGCCGACCAGTGCCGGCTGGGCGAGCGCGGCCGCTGCGGAGACCAGCGACAGCCCGGCCGCCCCGAGCAGGGCGGCGCGGTGCGGGCGCAGCAGCGGCAGCAGCTCGCGCAGCCCGGCGGAGGCCGGCCGGTCCTCGGGGGTCGCGCCGGGGTCGCTGCTCAGGTCGCGGCCGCCAGCGCGCCGACCACCGCGGCGAGCAGCCGGGCGTGGTGCTCGATGAGCTGCGGCCGGGTGCCGTCGGGCCGGACGGCGGCCACGAAGCCGACCGCGGACCACAGCTCGTCGCCGTCGTCGCTGCCGAGCAGCAGCTGACGGACCACCGGGTCCTCGACCAGCCGGCGCACCTGCGGGCCGTCCTCGGCCGCGAGGAGCACCCAGCGGCGGTCGAACTCGGGGTCGGGGCTGGGCACCTGCACGAGCCCGCCGACCCCGTGCCGCCACATCCGCGCCGGCGACAGCCGGAACGCGGGGACCGCACCCAGCACCGGCGCGGCGGTGACCGCGTGCGTGACGACCTCCTGCCGGCCCACCGGGGACACGATGTCGAAGGCGGCCAGGTCCAGCCCGTTCCCGCGGCCCCGGAGGACGTGGCCGGCGCGGTCCTCCCTGCCCGGGCGCACCGGGGCGGTCTGCGCCAGCGCGGTCAGGGCGGCGTCCTCGGGGGCGGTGCCGTCGGACAGCACCCACCCCACGCTCATCGCCCAGGCCTGGGTCCCCCAGGGGTCGGCGGGCGGGATCACGATCGGCTGCCCGGCGGGGAGGTCGGGTGCGCCGCCCGGCCCGGGACGGGAGCCGAAGCGCCCGCGGCGCCGCTCAGCCGGCGCAGGCTCGTCGGCGGTGCGCTGGTCGGCCGCCGACGGCTGCCACGGCTGCTGCTCGGTGCCCGGGTGCTCGGTGCCGGGGCGGTCGGGCTCGGCGACGGGGAGGTCCCAGCCGGCGGGCTGCCAGCTGTCCGGGGTGTCCTTGCCGCCCCCGAGGTGTGCCGGCTCCTGCCAGCCCGCGGGGCCGTCGGCCCGGCCGTCGTCGAACGCGTCTCCGTCGCGGTCGCGCGGGGTGCTCATCGCCGGGTGCTCCTTCTCGTCGTGCGCTGGTCAGCCGTAGGTGTCCCGGGGTCCGCGGCCGCGGACCGTGCGCGGGCCCTTCTTCCAGCTGGGTGCCGTCGGACCCACAACGCGCAGCCTGGTCACGACGTCCCCGCCGACGCCGGCCCGCAGCCTGCCCAGGATGGTGGGGGCGAGCAGCCGGAGCTGGGTGGCCCAGGCCGTGGACTCGGCCACGACCAGCAGCTCGCCCTCGCTCAGCGACTCCGGCCGGCAGTGCGCGGCGATGTCCGGGCCGACCAGGGCGTCCCAGCGGCCGAACACGGCGCCGACCTTGGTGCGGGCGGTCCAGTCCTGCTGGGCGACCAGGGCGTCGACCAGCGAGCCGAACAGCTGGGGGTCGTCGGCGCCAGGGCCGGGGCCGGTCCAGCGCCGGCGCGGGCCGGCGACCCGCCGGCGGGTCGGTTGCGGCCGGGCCGCCGACGCCGCGCGGGCGGCCTCCAGCGCCGCCCGGGCGATGTCCGAGGGCCGGGCCGGTCGTTCCTCAGCCACCGTGCACCTCCTCGTCCTCCCGTACGTCGTCGGTCAGCACCTGCAGCGTGCCAGCCGCGACCTGCACGCGCGTGCCGCGCAACGCCGCCGGCACGTCCTCGGCGACGGCGGCGGTGATCAGCGTCTGCTCGGCGCTGCCGGCCACCTCGGCCAGGGCCGACCGGCGGCCGGCGTCCAGCTCGGCGAAGACGTCGTCGAGCAGCAGGACCGGGTCGTCGCCCTCGGCCCGCAGCAGGGCGAAGCAGGCCAGCTTGACCGCCAGCGCGAACGACCAGGACTCGCCGTGGCTGGCGTACCCCTTGGCCGGTGCCGGACCCAGGTGGAGCACCAGGTCGTCGCGGTGCGGACCGACGAGGGTGATGCCCCGGTCGACCTCGTCCTTGCGCCGCTCGGCGATCCGGTCGCGCAGTGAGGCGGACAGCTCCTCGGCGCCCGGCAGGACCCGGGCAGGGTCCACGGGCGCACCGTCACCGGCCAGCGGGACGGTGCTGCTGTAGCCCAGCGCCGCCCGGTCCGCGCCCGGGCCGGCCACCCCGGCGTAGGAGTCCGCGACGTAGGGGGCCAGGTCGGCCACCAGCTGCAGCCGGGCGGCGAGCAGCTGCCCGCCGAGCTCGACCAGGTGCCCGTCCCACACGTCGAGGGTGGCCAGGGCGTTGCCGCGGGCCAGCTTCGCCGTCTTCAGCAGGGCGTTGCGCTGCTTGAGCACCCGGTCGTAGTCGCTGCGCACCCCGGCCAGCCGCGGCGTGCGGCTGACCAGCAGGTCGTCGAGGAACCGGCGGCGCTCGGCCGGGTCGCCGCGGACCAGCGCGAGGTCCTCGGGCGCGAAGAGCACGGTCTTGACCAGCCCGAGCAGCTCCCGCGGCCGGGTCAGCGGCGCACGGTTGACCCGCACCCGGTTGGCCCGGCCGGGGTTGATCTCCACCTCGACCAGGAGCTCGCGTTCGTCCTTGCGCAGCGCCGCCCGCACCACCGCCTGGGTGGCACCGTGCCGCACCAGCGGGGCGTCGGCGGAGACCCGGTGGCTGCCCAGCGTCGACAGGTAGCCGACCGCCTCGACCAGGTTGGTCTTGCCCTGCCCGTTGCGGCCGACCAGCACGGTCGGACCGGGCGTCAACGCCAGGTCGGCCAGTTCCCAGCTGCGGAACTGGCCGACCTGGAGGTGCCGGAGGTACACGGGTCAGGGACTACGCGGGCTTCTCGGACACCGGCGGGTTGTTGCCCCGGCTGTCCACGCTCTGCACGGCGTGCCCGCCGAACTGGTTCCGCAGCGCCGCGACGGCCTTCATCGTCGGCGAGTCGTCCTGCCGGGAGGCGAACCGGGCGAACAGCGACGCGGAGATCGCCGGCATCGGGACGGCGTGCTCGATGGCCTGCTCCACGGTCCACCGGCCCTCGCCGGAGTCCTCCGCGTAGCCGCTGATCTTGTCCAGGCCCGGGTCCTCCTGCAGCGCCTTGACCAGCAGGTCCAGCAACCACGAGCGGATGACGGTGCCCTGGGTCCAGGAGGCGATGACGCCGGGGACGTCCTCGACCAGGTCGACGGCGGCCAGCAGCTCGTAGCCCTCGCCGTAGGCCTGCATCATCGCGTACTCGATGCCGTTGTGGACCATCTTGGCGAAGTGCCCGGCGCCGACCGGACCGGCGTGCACGTAGCCGACGCCGGGCATCTCGTTGCCCTGCTCGTCGTGCGGGGTCGGCGGCTTGAGCGCGTCGAACACCGGCTGCACCTTCGCGACGTCCTCCGCGGAGCCGCCGACCATCAGCGCGTAGCCGTTCTGCAGGCCCCACACGCCACCGGAGACCCCGGCGTCGACGTAGCCGATGCCCTTGGCGCCCAGCTCCTCGCCGTGCACCTTGTCCTCGGTGAACTTGGAGTTGCCGCCGTCGACGACCACGTCACCGGGGCTCAGCAGCTCACCGAGCTCACGCACGGTGGCGCGCGTCGGCTCCCCGGCCGGGACCATCACCCAGACCACCCGCGGCGCCTCGAGGGCGTCGACCAGGCCCTGCAGGCTGTCGACGTCCCGCGCGCCCGGTGCCCGGTCGTACCCGATCACCTCGTGACCGGCGCGCCGCACGCGCTCGGCCATGTTGCCGCCCATCTTGCCCAGCCCGACCAGCCCCAGCTGCACGTCCCGCTCCTCAGATCGATGTCCCGCTCGTGTGCCATCGTGCTCGCCCGGTGCGCCGGCCGCTCGGTCGGCCCCGCTGCCGGGAACCGCGGGGCCATCAGCCGGGGAGGCGCACCGGCATGATCAGGTAGCGGTAGCTGCCGGCGCGCTCGGCCGGCACAGCGTTGCCGCCGGCCTCGTCGGAGGTCGGCTCGGCCACGCCGGAGAGGACCGCGGGCTTCAGCGCGGTGGTGAAGTCCATCCGCGCCCGGTCGGTGTGCACCGCGGCCAGCCCGTCGAGCAGGAACGTCGGGTTGAAGCCGATCGTCAGCGGGTCGCCGTCGAACTCGACGTCGCAGCGCTCCTCGGCCTGGCCCTCGTCGTCGGTGCCACCCGCGCGCAGGGTGACCTGGCCGGGGGTGAACTCGCAGCGCAGCGGGGTGCCGCGCTCGGCGACCAGGGCGACACGCTTGGCGGCGTCGGTGAACAACCCGACCGGCAGTGTCGCGAACGACGCGGACTCGCTCGGCATGATCGCCCGGTACTTGACGAACTCGGCGTCCAGCAGCCGGGTGGTGGTCTGCCGGTCCTTGCCCGACAGGCCGAGGATGCCCTCGCCGGAGCCGCCGGAGGACAGCGACAGCGTGACCTCCGGTCCGCTGGTCAGCGTCTTGGCCGCGTCGGCGAGCGTGCGGGCCGGCACCAGGACGGCGGCCGACAGCCCCGCGGACTCCGGCCGCCAGGCGAACTCGCGCACGGCCAGCCGGTAGCGGTCGGTGGCGGCGAGGGTGACCAGGTCGTCCTCGATCTCCAGCCGGACGCCGGTGAGCATCGGCAGGGTGTCGTCGCGGCCCGCGGCCACCGCCACCTGGCTGACCGCCTCGGCGAAGGCGTCGCTGTCGACCGTCCCCGCGGTGGAGGGCAACGAGGGCAGCGACGGGTAGTCCTCGACCGGCAGGGTCGGCAGGCTGAACTTGGCGTTGCCGCAGGAGATGGCGAGCCGGGCGCCCTCGGCGACGACGTCGACCGGGTGCGGGGGCAGGGCGCGGGTGATCTCTGCGAGCAGCCGGCCCGGGACCAGCGTGCGACCACCCTCACTGGCCTGCACGTCGACCTCGGAGCGGGCCGAGACCTCGTAGTCGAAGCCGGAGACCGACAGCTGGTTGCCCTCGACCTCCAGCAGGATCCCGGCGAGCACCGGCACCGACGGGCGCGGCGGCAGGCTGCGTGCCGTCCACGCCACGGCCTCGGCGAGCACCTCGCGTG
This sequence comes from Geodermatophilaceae bacterium URHA0031, assembly GCA_000620205.1. GTDB lineage: Bacteria > Actinomycetota > Actinomycetes > Mycobacteriales > Geodermatophilaceae > Modestobacter. The sequence continues at coordinate 64,443 of JHVP01000013.1, forward strand.
CCACCCGGAACTTCATCTCAGACCCACCCCTTGCCGACGTGCGCTGCTCGTCCGCCCGGCTCATCCGGTACGGCTGCGGCGCCCATCCTCTCCCGAGAGACCCCCTGCCTGGCCAGCCCCTCTTCTGAGAGCACTGCTCTGAAGCCGCGTCCCCACCCAGAATGTGGTTCAAGGACACCCTGGGAGAAGTACTCCATCTTCTTCATCACGGCTGTGGACCCTGGGGATCGGACCCCTTTGCGCTGGTCAACCCGTGAACAGCCCTGTTGGCCCGCTGTGGGCAGATGACCGTGTCCCTGTGTCGACACGTGGACAACTCGACAGTTGTGCACCGTCACCGGCCCGTCTCCACCCCTGGTCCCCTGGTCACGCCCAGGTCCGTCCCCACCCGGTGTGCACGACGGCGTCCGTCCACCGTCGCCGGTGTCGACATGTGGACACCCCGGGGACGACCGATCGGCCGGCGCGCACGGTCGACCGGCGGTGACCCGGCGTCACCGGTCGGTACCGCGGCCGGGACCTGCGGACGGACCCCCGGACGCCGTGATCCCCAACCTGTGCACAGATCTGGGGACAAGGCGACATGTCACACGGCCGGGTGACCGTCCCCCGGTGGACACAGCGTCACTGGCGGGCGCGGCTCTTGATCCGGGCGGTGAGCTCGGTGACCTGGGTGTAGGTGGCGCGTCGCTCGCTCATCAGGCCGGTGATCTTCTTGACCGCGTGCATGACGGTGGTGTGGTCCTTGCCGCCGAAGGACGCCCCGATCCGCGGCAGGGAGAGCTCGGTCAGCTCCCTGCAGAGGTACATCGCGATCTGCCGGGCGTTGACCAGCGTGCGGCTGCGGTTGGAGCCCTGCAGCTCCTCCATCGTCACCGAGAAGTACTCGGCGGTGGCGGCCATGATGATCGCCGCGGTGATCTGCGGGCCCTGCTCGTCGCTGATCAGGTCCTTGAGCACCAGCTCGGCCAGGGCCAGGTCGACCGGCTGCTTGTTCAGGCTGGCGAAGGCGGTCACCCGGATCAGCGCGCCCTCGAGCTCGCGGATGTTGGTCTGCACCTTGCTGGCGATGAACTCCAGCACCGCGTCCGGCGCCTGCAGCCGCTCGCCCCAGGCCTTCTTCCGCAGGATCGCGATCCTGGTCTCCAGGTCCGGCGCCTGGACGTCGGTGATCAGCCCCCACTCGAAGCGGGTCCGCAGCCGGTCCTCCAGCGTCGTCAGCTTCTTCGGCGCCCGGTCGGAGGTGATGACGATCTGCTTGCTGGCGTTGTGCAGCGTGTTGAAGGTGTGGAAGAACTCCTCCTGGGTGCGCTCGGCGCGCTCCAGGAACTGGATGTCGTCGATCAGCAGGAAGTCGATGTCCCGGTAGCGACGGCGGAAGTCCTCGGCCCGGCCGGAGTGCACCAGGTTGATGAACTCGTTGGTGAACTCCTCCGTGCTGACGTACCGCACCCGCACGTTGGGGAACATCCGGGCCGCGTAGTGCCCGATCGCGTGCAGCAGGTGGGTCTTGCCCAGCCCGGAGTCGCCGTAGATGAACAGCGGGTTGTAGGCCCGCGCCGGGGCCTCGGCGACGGCGACCGCCGCCGCGTGGGCGAACCGGTTGCTGTTGCCGATCACGAAGCTGTCGAAGACGTACTTGGCGTTCAGACCCGGGTCCAGGCCCGCCGGCCGCCGGTCGGCGAACAGCGGGACGGCGCCCTGCCCACGCCCGGCGCGCTCGGCAGGTCGGCGGTCGGTGTCCTGGCTGCGACCGCCGTCGTCGTCGGCCTCCCGGTCCCAGGGCGCGAGCCGGGCCTGCACCCCGACACCGGGACCGCTGTCGGCTGCCTGCCACTCCCCCGGGCCCTCCTCGGCGACCGGTCCTCCGGACCCGCGGGACCAGTCGCGGCCGTCCCCGGACTCCGGGAGCCACGCCTCGGCGCGGGCGGCGTCGGCGCGCACCCCGAAGGCGCTGCGCCCGTCGTCGACCCGGTCGCGGTCGGCCCGGTCCTCCGCCGCGCGGTCGTGGGCGGCCCGCTCGCGGGCGGCGAGCTCGGCCGAGGCGCGGTCGTGGGCGAGGCGGTCCTGGGCGAGCTGGTCCTGGGCCAGCCGGTCGTCGGTCGACCAGTCCGGGGCCGGGCTCACCGGGGTGAGCCGCTCCCGGTCGGCGAGGGCCCACCGGCGGTCCTCGGGCGCCTCGGTCCGGCGGGCCGGCGAGGGCGCCGCGGACGGCGGGGGCCCGGGCACGTCCTCGAGCTGGACGGCGACCCGGATGGCCCGGCCGAACTCCGCCGACAGCGCCTCGGCCAGCTGCATGCGCATGCGTGACTCGAGCACGGTCTGCGTGAACTCGTTGGGGGCGGCGAGCACCGCGGTGTCCTCGACCAGACCGAGCGGGCGGGTGAGGTTGAGCATCGCGTTCTGCTGCGGGGACAGGCTGGTGGAGAGCCGCTCGCGGATCTGGTCCCAGACCATCGCCAGGTCGACCGTGGAGTCGGCCATCGACTGTGTCCCTTCCCGTGCCCTCTGTCGTTGCTCCGCAGCCGTCGTCCACAGGTGGGACGGGTGGGCCGACGTCCTGCTGGATCCCCCGTCCGCTCCCCAGCTGTGGACGTCCGTGGGTGCACTGTCCACACGAGTGTCCACAGTCTGTGCACGCCCGGCGACACCTGGTCCCCGGACTCGGGGTCCAGGGCCGGGTGTCCGGCGTCATCGCTGGTCGGCGCCGTGTCCGGACGTCGGGGGAAGGGGTGCGGGACCGGCGGGGCGACGGGGTCGGCGTACGAACCGGCCACCATTCGTCCAACGCGGAGCGACCGGGACGCTAACAGCTCCATCCACAGCCCGGCAACGACGTCTCTGCAGCGACCTGCGGGAGCCCGGCGTGTCCGGCACCGCTGCGTGCGGGGGCTGGTCCACCATGAGCGGTCCGGCCAGTGCCGCAGCCCACCGCGGTCCGCGGCGCGTCTCGGCTATGCTGGTCGGAGTCTGTGCACTGGACCCGGTGCTGGCCCCCTCCCGGGGGCCTCCCGGAGCCTGCGCACGGCAGACCAGCCCCGGGCACGGGGGTCGGTCGGACGGCCCCCCGGCCGACGACCACCCCGGTCCCGCGCGTGCGGGGCCCACCCGGGTCCGCGCCGCCCCGACGTCGTCAGCAGTGGGAGTCCCTCGTGAGCAAGCGCACGTTCCAGCCGAACAACCGTCGCCGGTCCAAGACCCACGGCTTCCGGCTGCGGATGCGCACCCGGGCCGGCCGCGCCATCCTCGCCGGTCGCCGGTCCAAGGGTCGCGCCAAGCTCTCCGCCTGAGGTGCTGCCTGCGCAGGCACGCCTGCGCCGGCGGCCGGAGTTCACCGCGGTGGTGCGGTCCGGCCGGCGTGCCGGGCGTCCCACCCTGGTGCTGCACTACCTCGCTGAACGACCAGCCGACCCGACACGGCCCGTCGTCCGGTCCGGGGGTCCGCTGGACCCGCCGGCCGGGCCACGGGCCGGTTTCGTGGTGGGCAGGTCCGTCGGCAACTCGGTCTGCCGGCACCGGGTGACCCGCCAGTTGCGGCACCTGCTCGGGTCCCGGCTGCACCGGTTGCCGCCCACGGCCGACCTGGTGGTGCGGGCCCGCCCGGAGGCGGCCGAGGCCGGTTCCGCCGTGCTCGGCCGCGACCTGGACGCCGGTCTCGACCGGTTGCTCGCCGATCGTCCGGGCTCCTCGCGGGCGCGCCGGCCGTGACCGCCGCGCCTGCCCGCGCGCTGCTGGCCGTCGTCCGCTTCTACCAGCGGGCGATCAGCCCGGCGTTCCCGCCGCGGTGCCGCTTCGAGCCCAGCTGCAGCGCCTACGCCGCCGAGGCGCTCGAGGTCCACGGCGCCGGTCGCGGCACCTGGCTGGCGGTGCGCCGGCTCGCGAAGTGCGCGCCCTGGCACCCCGGTGGGGTCGACCTCGTCCCGCCGCGCACCGGAACTGCTGAGCCCACCCGCTCGTCGTGCACATCGGCGTCGGACCCGACCACTCCACCGGTGCCGCCGGCCGACGACCCGGATCGTCGCCACGGTGCCACCCCGCCGGCCCCTGGCCGGTCAGCTCAGCAGGAGGCTGGCGTTGCTTGACTGGATGTACACCGCGATCTCGTGGGTGATGAAGACCTGGCACTCGCTCTTCAGCAACTTCCTGGACCCCGCCGGCGGCCTGAGCTGGGCGCTGTCGATCGTCTTCCTCGTGGTCACCATCCGGGTGCTCCTGTTCCGGCTGTTCGTCAAGCAGGTCAAATCGCAGCGGGCGATGCAGGAGATCCAGCCCGAGATCCAGAAGCTGCGCAAGCAGTACGGCAGCGACAAGCAGGGCTTCAGCACCGCGATGATGGCGCTGCAGAAGGAGCGCGGGGTCAACCCGCTGGCCGGCTGCCTGCCGCTGCTCCCGCAGATCCCGGTCTTCATCGCGCTGTTCCACGTCCTCCGCCGGCTGACCCCGACCTCGGAGGGCCTGTACAGCTGGTCGACCGAGCTCACGCAGATGGCGGCGAAGGCCAAGCTGTTCGGGGCGCCGATCTCGAGCTCGTTCAACATGAAGGAGCCCAAGCAGAGCGAGATCCTGGCCATCCCGGCCAGCTACACCGACATCCGGATCGTCTGCGCGGTCCTGATCGTGATCATGTGCTGCACCACCTTCTTCACCCAGAAGCAGATCCAGAAGCGCTCCGGCCCGGTCGAGGGCCAGGCGGCGACGGTCCAGAAGCTGCTGCTCTACGGGATGCCGGTCAGCCTGCTGGTCTCCGGCTTCTTCTTCCCCGTCGGCGTGCTGCTCTACTGGTTCACCAACAACCTGTGGACCCTGGGCCAGCAGTTCTACATCCTCAAGGCGATGCCGCCGCCCGGGTCGCCTGGCGCGCTGGCCAAGGCGGCCGCCGACAAGCCGCAGGTCGACCCGAAGGCGCTCGCGCCGAAGCCCGGCGCCAAGCCGGTCCGGCCCCGGCCCGGCCGGCCGGCCACCGCAGCTCCCACCTCGACCGTGAGCACCGACGGCGACCCGGTCGACGTCCCGCCGACCGGCGTGACACCCGGGGACGACCCCCTCGACGGCTCGCCGGACGGCTCGCCCGACGACTCCCGGGAGGGCCCGGCGGGGAGCACGGCCAACGGGCGCCCGAGCGGTGGCGGCAACCGGCCACGCTCCGGGTCGACCGGCAGCCGCTCGGCCGGGCCGGCCAACCGCGGCAAGCGCAAACGCCGCTGACCGGCGCGGCCCGCCGCCCCTCGACCCCCGGGTTCGCCCGGCCGCCTGCACGACCTTGGAGGACCCCGTGACCGCACCCGACAACCACACCGGAACCGACACCGTGACGACGGCCGAGGCGACCTCGGACGCGGTGCTCCCGCAGACCGGCGGGGCCGGTGATCCGGCCCTGCCCGAGGCCGACGCTGCCTCCGCCGACGCCGTCGTCGAGCCCGTCGACCTCGAGGACGACGAGGACGAGGACGACGCCGCGCAGGGCGAGAGCCTGCTGGTCCGCGAGGGCGACGTCGCCGGTGACTACCTCGAGCGGCTGCTGGACATCCTGGACGTCGACGGGGACATCGACCTCGACGTCGAGGGCGACCGGGCCTCGGTCGCGGTCGTCGGCGGGCAGCTCAAGACCCTGATCGGGCCGGACGGCGCGACGCTGGAGGCGCTGCAGGAGCTCACCCGGCTCGCCGTGGCCCAGTCCACCGGCGTCCGCAGCCGGCTGATGCTCGACATCGGCGGCTTCCGCGCCAAGCGGCGGGCCGACCTGACCGCCCTCGCTGCCGCCGCGGCCGAGCGGGTGGCGCAGAGCGGTCAGCCCGAGCGGCTGGCGGCGATGAACCCGTTCGAGCGCAAGGTGGTGCACGACGTCATCGCCGCCGCGGCCGGGGTGCGCAGCGAGTCGGAGGGCGAGGAGCCGAACCGGCGCGTCGTGGTCCTGCCGGACCAGTGACCGACCCGTCCGGCGACATCCAGAACCAGCCGGTTCCGGAACCCCCGCCGGCTGCCGTCGCGGTCTTCGGGGACGCCGTCGGTGCCGCCGAGCGGTACGTGGCCATGCTCGCCGGGGACGGCGTCGTCCGTGGGTTGATCGGCCCGCGGGAGATCCCGCGGCTGTGGGACCGGCACGTGCTCAACAGTGCCGCGCTGGCCGAGGCGGTGCCCGCGGGGGCGCGGGTGGTCGACGTCGGCAGCGGTGCCGGGCTGCCCGGCATCCCGCTGGGGCTGGCGCGTCCGGACGTGACCCTCACCCTGGTGGAGCCGATGGCCCGGCGGGTCGAGTTCCTCCAGGACGTCGTCACCGCGCTGGGCACCCCCTGGCGGATCGTCCGCGGGCGGGCCGAGGAGCGCTCGGTGGTCCGCGCCGTCGGTCCGGTGGACGTGGTGACCGCCCGGGCGGTCGCCCCGCTGCCGCGGCTGGTCGGCTGGTGCCGCGGCCTGCTGGCCCCGGGCACCCAGCTGATCGCCCTCGTCGGAGCGCGCGCGGCGGCCGAGGTGCCCGACCTGGTGCCCGAGCTCGAGGCAGCCGGGATGCAGGACGTGCGGACACGGGCCGTCGGTGCCGACCTCGGTGCCGCAGCCACTACCGTGGTGGTGATGACGCGCGGTGGAGCTCCGCGACGGCCGCGCCCGGCCGGCTGAGCGGTCCCGTTCCACGTGGAACACAGGACGCCGTTCCACGTGGAACACGGCGGTGAGGAGGATGCACCGATGATGGACCCCGGCGAGCGACTGCGCACGAGTCTCGCCGCCGACGTGGCGGTCACGCCTGAGTTCGACAGCCCCATCGCCATGGAGGCGATGCGGGCCACCCGGGTGCTCCACGCCGCCGACCAGGACCCCTTCCCCGCCCCCGGGCGGATCCGGGTGGTCACGATCGCCAACCAGAAGGGCGGCGTCGGCAAGACGACCTCGACGGTCAACCTCGGCGTGGCCCTGGCCATGTACGGGTTGCGGACCCTGGTCATCGATCTGGACCCGCAGGGCAACGCCAGCACCGCCCTCGGGGTCGAGCACACGGTCGGGACGCTGTCGATCTACGACGCCCTGATCGGGGACAACACCCTGGCCGAGGTCGTCCACCCCACCACCGCGAGCCCGAACCTGCTCTGCGTGCCGGCGACGATCGACCTGGCCGGTGCCGAGATCGAGCTGGTCTCCGTGGTCGCCCGGGAACACCGGCTGCGCCGCTCGATCGAGACGTACCTGCACGAGCTCCCCGCCGAGGAGCGGCCGCACTACGTGCTCATCGACTGCTCGCCGTCCCTGGGGCTGCTGACCCTCAACGCCCTCGTCGCGGGCGACGAGGTGCTCATCCCCATCCAGTGCGAGTACTACGCGCTCGAGGGCCTCGGCCAGCTGCTCGCCAACATCGACCTGGTCCGGGCCCACCTGAACCCCGGCATCTCGGTGGGCACCATCCTGCTCACCATGTACGACGGCCGGACCAAGCTCGCCGACCAGGTGGCCGACGAGGTGCGCAACCACTTCGGCGACCTGGTGCTCGGCACGGTCATCCCGCGCAACGTCCGGGTCAGCGAGGCACCGGGCTACGGCCAGTCGGTGCTCACCTACGACCCGGGGTCCCGGGGTTCCACCAGCTACGTCGAGGCGGCGCGCGAGTTCGCCCAGCGGGGCGTGGCCCTGCCGCCGGCCCCGGCTCCCCCGAAGGCCGCGCCACCGCCCCCGGTCGCCGGCCCCCCGTCGGTGGCCGCGCTGGTGCTCGGCGAGCCGGTCGCCACCCCTTCCCCCCGCGGACGGCACGCGACGTGACCACCGTGGGCACCCAGCTCACCGCCCGGCCGCTGCTGCGGACCCCGGGCACCTGCGAGGAGGACCTGTGACGAAGCGCGGCGGTCTCGGCCGGGGCCTGGCGGCTCTCATCCCCACCAGCGCGCCCGCACCGACGGCGACGCCGGCGGCCCGTGCGGCCGAGGCCGCTGAGGCGGCCGAGGCGGCTGGGGCCGCTGCGGTGGAGCAGACCGGCGCCACGCCCCCGGACGCCGACGAGGGGCGCACCGCGTCGGTCCACGAGCTGCCGGCCCGGGTGCTCGAGGACGTGGCCGGCGTCCCCGGTGCCTTCCTCCGCGAGCTCCCGGTCGACGAGGTCGTCCCGAACCCCAAGCAGCCGCGTCAGGTCTTCGACGACGAGGCGCTGGAGGAGCTCACCCACTCGGTGCGCGAGTTCGGCCTGCTCCAGCCGATCGTCGTCCGCGAGGCCGGTGAGGGCCGGTACGAGCTCATCATGGGCGAGCGCCGGCTGCGGGCCGCCCGGGCCGCCGGGCTGGAGACGGTGCCGGCCATCGTCCGGGACACCACCGACGACGCGATGCTGCGTGACGCCCTGCTGGAGAACATCCACCGGGTGCAGCTCAACCCGCTGGAGGAGGCCGCGGCCTACCAGCAGCTGCTGGAGGAGTTCGGGGCCACGCACGAGGAGCTGGCGAGCAAGATCGGTCGCAGCCGCTCGCAGGTCACCAACACCATCCGGCTGCTGAAGCTGCCGGTGAAGGTGCAGACCCGGGTCGCCGCCGGGGTCATCTCCGCCGGGCACGCCCGGGCGCTGCTCGGTCTGCCGGAGGCCGAGGCGCAGGACGCGCTGGCGACCCGGATCGTCGCCGAGGGCATGTCGGTGCGTGCGACCGAGGAGGCGGTGGCGATGGCCGTCGCCGAGAGCCCCACGGCCGCCCGCCGGACGGCCCGCAAGCTCTCCGCGCCCGGGGTCGAGGACCTCGCCGGCCGGCTCTCCGACGTCTTCGAGACCAAGGTGAAGGTCCAGATCGGCCGGGCCAAGGGCCGGATCGTCGTCGAGTTCGGCTCGGTGGACGACCTGCAGCGGATCGTCGGGATGATGGCCCCGGACCTCACCGGACGGGGCACGCAGCCCTGAGCTGCCTGTTCCGTCACTGACGGAACAGGCGGGACTACCCGGCGGCGCGGGCGAGGAGCCGGCCGAGGACGTCGCCGAGCCGGTACCCGGCCGCCTCGACCGCCATCGGGAACATCGACGTCTCGGTCAGCCCGGGCGAGACGTTCACCTCGAGGAAGTGCACCTCGCCGTCCGGGGTGACGATGGCATCCGTGCGGGACAGCCCGGCCAGGCCGAGCACCTCGTGCACCCGCAGCGCGACCTCGGCCGCGCGCGCCGCGACGGCCTCGGAGACCCGGGCCGGGGCGTGGTACTCCGTCATCCCGGGCGTGTAGCGCGAGGTGTAGTCGAAGACGCCGGACTCGGGGGCGATCTCGACCGCCGGCAGCGCCTCGGGCCCCTCCCCCAGGTCGACGACGGACACCGCCAGCTCGACCCCGTCGACGAAGCGCTCCACCATGACCGTGTCGCCGTAGGCGAAGCAGCTGACCATCGTCGCCGGCAGGTCCTCCACCCGGCTGATCTTCTGCACGCCGAGCGCCGAGCCGCCCGAGGCCGGCTTGACCATCAGCGGCAGCCCGAGCCGGGCGACGATGAGGTCCAGCACCGCGCCGGCGCCCAGCTCGCGGAACGTGCTGTGCGGGAGCGCGACCCAGTCCGGTGTCCGGACACCGGCCGAGCGCACGACCGACTTGGCCGCCGGCTTGTCCCAGGCCAGGCGGCAGGCCGCGGCGGGCGAGCCGACGTAGGGCACGCCGGCCAGGTCCAGCACCGCGCGCAGGGCGCCGTCCTCGCCGGTGGCGCCGTGCAGGGCGATGAACACCGCGTCCACGGGTGCTGCCGACAGCCCGGGCAGCAGCTCGGCGTCCGCGTCGTGCAGCTCGGCCTCGACCCCGGCGCGGGTGAGCGCCTCGACCACCTGGCCGCCGGAGTTGATGCTGACCTCCCGCTCGAAGGTCAGCCCGCCGGCGAGCACGAGGGCGCGCAGCGGGTCGGTGCGGGGTGCCTCCACCGGTGCGGCGGCCGGCTCGCTCATGGGTGACGGTCCTCGTCTGCGTGGGGGGCGGACACCGCGCGGAACGTGCCGGTGTCCACCGCGTCGAAGGTGGAGTGCAGGTCGAGCTCGGCCTCGATGACCCGGGCCAGCCGGCGCACGCCCTCCCGGATCCGGTCCGGTTCGGGGTAGCAGTAGGACAGCCGCATGTACTCCCGGCCCTGGCCGTCGGCGTAGAAGCCGATGCCCGGCACGTACGCGACGTGCGCGGCGACCGCCCGGGGCTGCATGAGCTTGGCGTCGAGCCCGTGCGGCAGCTTCAGCCACACGTAGAAACCGCCGTCCGGCCGGGTCCAGGTGGTGCCGGGCGGCATGAGCGCGGTCAGCGACTCCAGGGTCGCGTCGCGGCGCTCGCGGTACAGCTCGGTGAAGACCTTGATCTGCTGGCGCCACGGCTGGGTGTCCAGGTACCGGGCGACCGCGTACTGGGTCAGCGACGGCGGGCACAGCACCTGCGCCTCGGTGGCCAGCACCAGCTTCTCGCGGACGGCCAGCGGGGCCAGCACCCAGCCGACCCGCAGCCCCGGGGAGAAGGTCTTCGAGAACGAGCCCAGGTAGATGACCCGCTCCTCGTTGCGGGCCCGCAGCGCGCGCATCGGCTCGTGGTCGAAGCCCAGCAGCCCGTAGGGGTTGTCCTCGATGACCAGCAGGTCGTACTGCTCGGCGATCGCCACGACCCGCTCGCGGCGGGGTTCGGAGAGGGTGATGCCGGCCGGGTTGTGGAAGTTCGGCACCGTGTAGAGGAACTTGACCCGCTCCCCGCGGGCCCGGCACTCCAGCAGCGCCTGCTCCAGCGCCTCGGGGATCAGGCCGTCGTCGTCCATGGCGACGTGCCGGACCCGCGCCTGCGCGGCCTGGAAGACGCCCAGCGCACCGACGTAGGACGGCGCCTCGGCCAGGATGACGTCACCGGGGTCGACGAACACCCGGGTGACCAGGTCCAGCCCCTGCTGGGAGCCCACGGTGACGACGACCTCGCTGGGCCGGGCGTCGGTGATGCCCTCCAGGGCCATCACGTCGCAGATCCGCTCGCGCAGCCGCGGGTCGCCCTGGCCGGAGCCGTACTGCAGGGTCTGCGCGCCCATCCCGGAGACGAGCTCACCGATCATCGAGCCGACCGCGTCCAGCGGCAGGGCGGTGACCGCGGGCATGCCGCCGGCCAGCGAGACGACCTCGGGGCGGCTGACCACGGAGAACAGCGCCCGGATCTCCGAGCTCTTCATGCCGTGGGTGCGTGCTGCGTACCGGTCCGCCAGGGGGTCCAGCCGCGGGTGCCGCGGGGAGACGTGCGGGGACGCACCGCTGGAGTACGCCCCGGCCTGACCGGTTCCGACCGCGTGGTCGGGCACAGGAGGGGTCACCTCTCGGAGTCTAAGCTGCGTGGCCGGACCGGTCCGTCCCCGGCGCGCCGGAGCGGGTCAGGCGGTGGGCGAGCTCAGCCGGGGCGGCAGCAGGAAGGTGCCGGTCGCCGGGTCGGCGTCGGCGGGCAGGAACAGCCGCTGGACGGCGGCGACCACGGCCTGGGCCACCGTGCTCCGCGTGCGGGCGTCGAGCAGCAGCAGCCGGTCGACCGGGTGGGACAGGTAGCCGCAGTCGATCCGGACGGCCGGCATCCGGGTCATCCGGAGGATGTCCCAGGTCTTCGGGTGCGAGCCGCAGTCGAGCATGCCGGTGCGGGCGATGACCTCGCGCCGGACCAGGTTGGCGAACTCCTCGCCCACCGTCGAGCTCGCCCCGGACCCGGTCCCGTAGTAGTAGCTGGCCACGCCGCGGGCGTGCGCCGAGCCGTGCGCCTCCATGTGCAGCGAGAGGAACAGGTCGGCGCGGGTCTCGTTGGCGAACGCGGTGCGGTCCCCGACGTCGGGGTCCCCGGCGCGACCGCGGGTCAGGTAGACGGTGGCGCCCGCGGCGGCCAGCCGGCCCTCGATCCGGGAGGCGAGGTCGAAGACCAGGTCGGACTCGGTGGTCTCCCCCGCGGTGTAGCCGGTGTCCTCGCCGCCGTGACCCGGGTCGACGACGATGACGCGGCCGATGAGGTGCGAGCCCGACTCGACCATCGAGGCGCTCTGCCGCAGCAGCTGCGGACGGCCACCGGTGACCCGGCGGCCGAGCTGCTTGAGCGCACGCAGGGTGGCCGGGCCGCAGGTGCCGTCGGCGGTCAGGCCGTAGTCCCGCTGGAAGGTGCGCAGCCCGGACTCGGTCTCCGCGCCCAGGATGCCGTCGGCCCGGCCGGCGTCGTAGCCCAGCTCGAGCAGCAGCTCCTGCAGCCGGCGGACGTCGTCACCGCGGGCCGGGTGCTCGGGGTCGTAGCGGAGCAGCCGGTCGCCCAGCGACCAGCGGGCCTCGTTCAGCGCCCGGTAGGTCTCATCGCCCACCCGGCCGTCGACGGACAGCCCGCGGACCTGCTGGAAGTGTCGGACGGCGAGCTCGGTCGCCTGATCGTACTCGGCAGCCGGGGTGGGCTCGCCGTCGAGCAGCTCGAGGGACCGGAGGACCGCCTGCACCTCGGCCACGAAGGGACCGGTGCTGCCGGGTCGCAGGACGTCCATGCGGCGGTCGTCGCTCCTGTCCTCTGGGATCGGGCCGGTGGGGGATCACGCTCATCGACGATTGTGGCATCCCCGCCGGGACCGACGAGGCCCGCCGGTCCAGGGGGACGGGCGGGCCTCGGTGGTCACGCGGTGCCGGCAGGAGGCCGGCGTTCGCTCACAGGTAGTCGGAGAGGTCGGACAGGATGGCGCCCTTGGGCTTGGCACCGATGATGCTCTTGACCGGCTTGCCGCCCTGGAAGACGGTCATCGTCGGGATCGACATGACCTGGTAGTCGCGGGCGATCTGCGGGTTCTCGTCGATGTTGAGCTTGGCGATGGTCAGCTTGTCGGCGTGCTCGGCGGCGATCTCCTCGAGCACCGGGGCGACCATCTTGCACGGCCCGCACCACTCGGCCCAGAAGTCGACGAGGACGGGCTTGTCGCTGCCCAGGACGTCACTGGCGAAGCTGGCGTCGGTGACGGTCACGGTGTTCTTGCCGGCCATGGGTGTTGCTCCTTCTCGTGGGGGGAGGGTGGGGTTCAGCGCTCGTCGAAGGTCTCGGCGAGCCAGCGCTCGGCGTCCATCGCGGCGGCGGCACCGGTGCCGGCCGAGGTGATCGCCTGCCGGTAGATGTGGTCCACGACGTCGCCACAGGCGAACACGCCGTCGATGCTGGTGTTGGTCGTCGGGTGGTCGACCACGACGTAGCCCTCGTCGTCCAGCTTCAGCTGGCCGACGAACAGCTCGGTGCGGGGGTCGTGGCCGATGGCGACGAAGACGCCGGAGACCGGCAGCTGCTCGGTCGCGCCGGTGGCCACGTCGGTCAGCTCGACGGCGTCGACGGTGTTCTCGCCGTGCACGTCGGTGACCTGCTTGCCCAGCGCCCAGCGGATCTTCTCGTTGTCCTGCGCCCGCTTGACCATGATCTTGGACGCCCGCAGCTCCTCGCGGCGGTGCACCACGGTGACCGACTTGGCGAACCGGGTCAGGAAGGTGGCCTCCTCCATCGCGGAGTCGCCACCGCCGACCACGGCGATGTCCTGGTCGCGGAAGAAGAAGCCGTCACAGGTCGCACAGGCCGACACGCCACGGCCGAGCAGGCGCTGCTCGTTGTCCAGGCCGAGGTAGCGGTACTTCGAGCCGGTCGCCACGATCACCGCGTGCGCCCGGTGCACCTCGTCGCCGACCTTGACGATCTTGGGGGTGGCCTCGAGGTCGACCTTGGTCACGTCGCGGGCGACCAGCTCGGCGCCGAAGCGCTCGGCCTGGGTGCGCATGTCGTCCATCAGCTGGGGGCCCTGCACGCCCTCGGGGAAGCCGGGGAAGTTCTCCACCTCGGTGGTGGTCATCAGCGCGCCGCCGAACTGGGAGCCCTCGAACACCAGCGGGTGCAGGTTGGCGCGCGCAGCGTAGGTGGCTGCGGTGTACCCCGCCGGCCCGGACCCGATGATGATCAGGTCGCGGATCCCGTCGTGCTCGGCCGGCGGGATCGCCGGCGCGGCGCTGGTCGGGACCGTCAGGCCGGGGGAGGTGTCATTGCTCGTCACGGGCGGCACAACGGACAGGGTAGGTGCCGCATTCCCCCAGCCCGTCAGCGTGCGGCGGTGACGGCGACCTCGGCCAGGTCGGCCTGGAAGCCGTCCGGGACGCCGGTCAGGCCGGTGACCCACACCAGCACGTAGCGGGCCGTCACCGGGGCGCTGAAGGCGACGTCGTCGGTGCCGGTCAGCTTTGCCGTCCCTGCGACCGGGAACGCGTCCAGGTCGCCGTCGGGGGCGTCGCCGGTGCGCACCTCGACGGTGGAACCGGGGAGCGTGGTGGTGATCCTGACGCCGGCCAGGGCCTGCGCGCTGCCGAGGTCGTAGCGGACGCCGACGCCGGGCTTGAGGTTGCCGAACGCCGCCGAGCCGCGGTAGGTCACGGTCGACCACGCGGTGGCGGGGTCGCCGTCGACGCTGCGCTGCACGTCGTCGTCGTTCTCCGGGTCGCCGTCGCCGAACGGGTTGTAGATCGTCGCGCCGGTCACCGGGACGACGGCGCCGGCCACCGGGGCGGCCGGGCTGCTCGGCGCGGGGGCGGAGGTCGGGCCGGCGGGCGCGGAGGCGCTCGGGGTGGACCCCGCCTGGTCGACGCTGCCGGCGACGGACAGCACGTTGTTGCCGAACCACAGCGCGAAGGCGATCACCAGGGCCAGCGCGAGCAGCGGCAGCCCGACGACGGCGAGCCGGCGGCGCGCGCTGTTCGAGCCGCGGTGCTCGTCGGCGGGTGCGTCGTCGGTGTCGAAGGTCTCGCCCCAGTCGAGCTCGTCCTCCTCGGCGGCGGGTGCCGCGGGACGGGGCGGGAGCGGCCGGCCGGGCGTCGCACCGGGCACCGGGGGCAGCGCGCCCCGCTCCAGGCGCACCGGTCCGTCGTCGGGGGTGTCCTCCCGGCGCTCGCGGAGCCGGCGCATCCAGCCGCTGTCGGTGTACCCGTCGGGCCGGACGGACTCCTGGGGGCCGGTGCCCGGCCGCGGCGGGGCGGCCAGCATCGCCACCATGGTGCTGACGCTGGACAGCCCGGTCGCCGGGTCGTCGGACCGCGCCCGGCGGACCAGGGCGGCCAGCTCGGGCGAGGCGATCCCGGCGCGGCCGGCGTCCTGGGGTCGGGAGCCGGTGAGGCAGAGCTCCAGCAGCGCACCCAGGGCGGCGATGTCGCCCTTCTCGGTGCCGCTGGCCGCGGGGACCGACAGCAGCCCGACCAGCCCGCCGGGCCGGAGCACCACGTGCTCGGGGGTCAGCCCGCCGACCGCCAGGCCGACCCGGTGGGCCTCGGCGACGCCCTCGGCGAGCCGGCGCACCAGCGACCGGGCCTCCCGCTCGGGCAGCGGGCCGTCGGTGGCCAGCCGGTCGGAGAGCCGGACGCCCTCGATCCACTCGTTGACCACGTAGGCGGCGCCGCCGGACTCGGCGCTCCCGGTGCCCTCGGCGGCGTCGTAGACCATCGCCAGGGCCGGGGTGGCCAGCCCGCCGGCGGTCAGCGCACGGGTGATCCACTCCCGGGCGGCCGGGCCGCCGGGGGTGTGCACCCGCAGCGCCACGTCGCGGTTGAGCACCCGGTCACGGGCGCGCCAGGAGCGGATGACCCCGGTCGCGGTCTCCTCGTCGGGCGCGACCTGGTCGAGCGGGCGGTAGCGGTCGGGCAGGCCCGTTGTCGTCGACGTCACGGACGCTGCCGACCCCCTGCTCGCTCGCTGCCGGGGACGGCGTCCCCGGACCGGGCGCCGGACACCCGCGTCACCGTGAGCGCCCGAGCCGCGCCCGGACGCCGGCCACCGCGTCCCGCAGCTCCGGGACGCCGACCAGCACGGCACCCGCGACCACCGCGCTGCCGATGACAACGGTACCGAGGACCAGGGTCCCGAGCGACCCCGGCACCGACTCGCCGAGCGACCGGCCGGCCAGCGACACCGCCGCCCAGCCCAGCACCCCGGCGACCAGCGAGACCAGGGCCATCCGGGCCACCACCTGACCGGCCTCCCTGGTGGCGCGCACCCCGAGCTGGCGCTGCAGGACGACGCTGCCGATCACCCACCCCGCCACGTAGGTGACGCTCGTGGCGATCATGAGCCCGGCGACGACGTGCTCGGGTCCGACCAGCACCGGCACCAGCAGGAGCAGGGGCACCCGGACGGCGACCATGGCCACCTGGATGAGGGTGGGGGTGCGCGCGTCCTTCATGGCGTAGAAGACCCGCAGCTGCAGCAGGGTGACCGCCATGGGGAGCAGCCCGAAAGCCCCGACGGCGAGGGCGACGCCGACGCCCCGGGCGTCCTGCACGTCGGCGTTCCCCCGGCCGAAGGCCACGATGCCCACGGCCGGGCCGAGGA
This sequence comes from Geodermatophilaceae bacterium URHA0031, assembly GCA_000620205.1. Lineage (GTDB taxonomy): Bacteria > Actinomycetota > Actinomycetes > Mycobacteriales > Geodermatophilaceae > Modestobacter. The sequence goes on from JHVP01000013.1 coordinate 80,736, forward strand.
CCACGAGGAGCGCGGTGACCGGCAGCAGACCGGTCGCGGACAGCCGGATGCCCAGCGAGAGGTCGGCGACCACGCCCTCCATGTCGCCGCGGGCGGCGGCCCGGCTCATCCGCGGCAGCAGCGCGGTGAGCAGCGCCACGCCGATGATCCCGTACGGCATCTGGAACAGCAGGCTCGCGTTGCTCAGGGCCAGCGGTCCCAGGCCCCCGGCGTCGGCGGCCGCGTTGGCCACCACGCTGGCGACAACGACCCCGACCTGGCTGACCAGGACGTAGCCGATCACCCAGAGCCCGAGCGTGCCGGCCTCGCCCAGCCCGGTGCCGCGCAGTCCCCAGCGGGGGCGCAGCGGCACCCCGTGCCGGCCGAGCAGGGGCAGCAGCACCAGCGCCTGGGCGGCGATGCCCAGCGTCGTGCCGATGCCCAGCAGCCAGACCTGGGAGGGCGCGATGGTGACCGGGTCGAGGTCGCCGGGGCCGGCCGCCAGGAGGAACAGCGCCCCGGTGGCGATGACCACGAGGTTGTTGAGCACCGGCGCCCAGGCCGGGGGCCCGAACACGTCGCGCGCGTTGAGCACCGCGGTGGCCAGCGCGCCCGCCCCGTAGAACACGATCTCCACCAGCAGGATGCGGGCCAGCCAGTTGGCCAGCTCGACCTGACCGGGGTCCTCCCGGATGCCCATCAGCCAGGTCAGCGCCGGCGCGGCGAGCACGGCCAGCACGGTGAGCGCGGACAGGCCGGTGATCGCCAGGGTCATCAGCCGCTGGGTGTACCGCACGCCGCCGTCGGCGTCCTTCACCTGGGCGTTGACCAGCAGCGGGACGACGACCGAGGTCAGCACCCCGCCCAGCAGCAGCTCGTAGACGATGTTGGGCAGCGTGTTGGCCACCGTGTAGGCGTTGCCGACCAGGCCGAAGCCGAGCGCGGCGGTCAGCACGACGGTGCGCAGGAAGCCGGTGAGGCGCGAGACCAGGCTGGCCACCGCCATGGTGCCGGCCGCCCGCAGGATGCCGCCGCTGGCACCGGGAGCACCCTCCCGGAGCTCGACCTGCTCCTCGTCCTCGTCCGTCACCCGGCGGACGGGTGGGAAGGCGGGGATGAGCTGGGTGTCGTCGGGGCCGGGCACGAACCGGCGGACCCGGGTCGGCGGCGGCACCGGCGGCAGGGCGGTGCGCCTGCGGGGGGCGTCGGCGGCAGCCGGCGGCTGCCGCGCGGCAGGGGGCGGCACCGGCGGCAGCGGTCGCGGCCGGGCAGCCGGTGGCACCGGCGGGCGCCCGGCGGCGACGTCCTTGTACGGCGGCGGCGGCAGCGGGGCCGCCGGCCGCGGCCGCTCGCCCGCCGGCACGTCGGTCCTCGGCTCGCTCACACCGGGCTCCGGGTGGGGGGCACGGCGGCGTCCAGCGGGCGCTTGTCCTCGGGCTCGCCGCGGCGGCGCTCGAGCACGAAGCGCACCGCCCGGCGCAGGAACAGCAGCGCCAGCAGGGCCGCCGCGCCGAAGGTGATGCTGAGGGTGATCCAGCCGTAGGCGGTGCTCTTCACCTGCATCGTCACGGCCTCGCCCAGCGGGCCGCCGCCGGGCGTGGTCAGCCGCGCGCTGACCGCGAAGCCGCCGGACTGCGAGACGTGCGCGGGGACCTGCAGTGACGTGCGCGAGGAAGGCTCCAGCGTGGTGACCCCGATGTCGTCGGTGGTCAGGCCCACGTTGCCGCGGGTGCGCAGCTCCAGCCGCACCTCGACGGCGAAGGGCAGGTCGTTCTGCACGGTCAGCACCAGCGGGGCGTCGCTGGAGGCCAGGCTGTAGGTGCCGTCGACCGGCGACAGCAGGGTCACCTGGGCGCGCAGGTGGGCGACGGTGTCCCGCAGGTCCGCCGCGGCGGCGGCGAACCCCTCGTCGTCCCCGCGCCACTCGGCGGAGCTCGCCCGGGCGATCGCCGCGTCGTAGCCGGCCAGCACGGTGTCCGGGTCGCCGACCACGGCGGCGGCGAAGTCGTCGCGGACCCGGGAGGTCTCCGCGATCTGGGTCATCCCCTCGGCCGGCAGGACGGCGGTGCCGGCCACCAGGTCGCCGGTGGCCACCTCCGGCCCGGTGGCCAGCGCGTCCACCGGGACGGCGGCCAGCCACGGCTCCGTGGCGGTGTCGGCCATCATCGCGGTGACGACGGCCGGGTCCGGGTCGACCGCGCGGGGCGGGGCGACGAGCACCGTCTGCTGCGTGCCGGCCTCTCGCGCGGCGAGCTGCCGGGTCAGCGCGCCCAGCTCGGCCAGGTAGCGCTGCTCGGTGAGCCGGCCCACGCCGGAGTCGGGCGTGGCCTCGGCGACGATCCCGGTCAGCCGGCTGTCGGCGACCAGCGTCGTCACGTCGCCCGAGGCGGCCGGCTGGCTGCTGCGGGCGGCGGCGGGCGCGCCGTCGGCGCCGACCGCCTGGTCACCGTCGGACAGGCCCTCGTCGGACAGGACCACGGTGTCCACCCCGCCGGCCTGCAGTGTGTCGAGGGTGGGGCCGGACAGCGCGCCGCCGGGCGCCCAGGCCAGGTCGGTCCGCGGCGCGACGCCGAGCACCTCCCGGACGATCGCCGCACCCGCGCCGGTCTCCGCCGCGCCCTCGCTGCTCCCGTCGGTCGGGTCGGCCGGGGTCAGCGCGGCGCCGTCGTCGGCCGGCTGCTGGGCGGTGCCCTCGGGCGTGCCGGGCAGGCTGCGGGTGACGACCGCCGACTGCCCGGTGGCGACCAGCGCGTCGGCGTCCACGTCGGCGTAGGGCAGCGCGACGACGGGGTGCTCCTCGGCGACGGCGCGCAGCCGGTCCAGCAGCTCACCCGCGTCAGCGGTCCCGGCGCCGTCCTCGTCCCCGACGGTGTAGGGACCGGCCGCCATCAGCGACAGCTCCTCGAGAAGCGCGGGGTCCACGGCCAGCGTCACCGGGACCGCCGGGTCGGTCTGGGCCGGGTCGGCGCCGGGGACGGTCGGCAGCTCCTCGACCACCCGGACGGCGCGGTCCAGCCGGCCGCCCTCGGCCACCTCGCCGGCCAGGTCGTCGTCGGCGAACCGGCCGGTCGCATCGCGGTGCGGGCGGTCGGTGATCGGCCAGAGCCAGGCGACCGAGGTGCGCGCGGCGGGCACCGGCTGGGCGACCACGAGATGGGTGGAGAGCTGGCCGACCCGCTCGGGGTCGCCGTCCTCGCGGGTGCCGTTGAGGTTGACCAGCAGCGGGTAGACACCGTCGGCGTTGAGCTGGAGAGCGTCCGCGGTGGTCGTGTACGTGAACGGGCGCGTGCCGCCCGGCTCCAGGTCGCCGGGGACCTCGAGGAACGGCGCCGTCGCCGTGGTCGCCTCGCTGGGGTCGGCCAGCTCGTCGACCAGCGCGTCCCGGGTGGTCAGGACGTCGCCGCGCTGCACCCGCACCGTCAGGTCCGACCAGGTCTCGGTGCTGTCGTTGACCAGGGTGCCGCGGACCTCGATCGGGGAGCCGGGGACGACGGTGCGCGGCTCGAGCCGGTCCACCGTGATCTGCACCGGGCGGTCGTCGGGTGCGCTGGCATGCGGCGGCGCGGCAGCGGCCGGTGCCGCCGGCAGCCCGGCCAGCAGCACGGCGCCGACGGCCAGCAGCAGGCAGGGGGTCGAGAGCCGGCCGTCGGCGCGGCCGGCGGCCCGCCGTCTCACGCGCTGTCGGCCAGCAGGCCCGGCGCGCGCTCCACCAGGGCGCGCTCGTCGGCGTAGGCCAGCCGCCCACCCAGTTCGGTCAGCGGCACCCAGGCGACCTCGGTGACCTCCACGTCGGCGTCGGAGAGCACGCCACCGACGGCCCGGAGCAGGAAGTGGTGCACCGTCTTGTGCACCCGCCGGCCGTCGGCGACGAACCAGAAGTCGATGATCCCGAGCGGGGCGACCACCTCGCCGAGGATGCCGGTCTCCTCGGCGACCTCGCGGACGGCGGTGTCCTCCGGCGTCTCGCCCTCCTCGATGTGCCCCTTGGGGAGCGACCAGAGCAGGCGGCCACGACGGTCGGTACGGCCGATCAGGGCCGCGCGGGGGCCGGTGACGTCGTCATCGGCGACCACCAGACCTCCGGCCGAGGTCTCGTCGACCCGGCGCAGCCGGCGGCCGGGGCGCTGCCGCCCGCCCGTCCCAGCCATGTCAGGAGGGTAGCGCGCGCGACGGCCGGTGCCCGGGTGGCCACTACCCTCGACCGTCGTGTCCGTAGAGCCGCCCCGCCGTCCCGAGCCCGCCCCCGTCCCGCCGGCGGTGCAGCAGACGGTGCGCGACCTGGTCGAGGTCTCCCCCGTGCTGGTCGAGCTCGGCCGGCGCTTCAGCGCCGCCGGTCACCAGGTCCACCTGGTCGGCGGATCGGTGCGGGACGCCCTGCTCGCCGCCGGGTCGACCGGCGCGCCCGTTGCGCCCGGGGACCTCGACCTGACCACCGACGCGCGACCGGAGCAGACCCTGCAGGTGCTGCGGGGGTTCGCCAGTTCCACGTGGAACACGGGGATCGCGTTCGGCACCGTCGGGGCCGAGGTGCGCGGCGAGCGGGTGGAGATCACCACCTTCCGGGCCGACCGGTACGACCGCGAGTCGCGCAACCCCGAGGTCGCCTGGGGCACCTCCCTGGTCGACGACCTCGCCCGCCGGGACTTCACCGTCAACGCGATGGCCGTCTCGCTGGGCCCCGACCGCACCGTCACCGACCCGTTCGGTGGTCTCGGTGACCTGCTCGCCCGGCGGCTGCGCACCCCCGGGACGGCGGTGGAGTCCTTCGCCGACGACCCGCTGCGGATGCTGCGCGCGGTCCGCTTCGTCGCGCAGCTCGGGCTGACCCCGGACGAGGAGGTGGTCGCGGCGATGACCTCGCTGGCCCCGGAGCTCGGCCGGATCACCGCCGAGCGGGTGCAGCACGAGTTCTCCCGCACGCTGCTGAACCCGCAGCCGCGGGCGGCGCTGGAGCTGTTCGTCGACACCGGGCTGGCCGACGTCGTGCTGCCCGAGCTCTCCGCGCTGCGGATGGAGATCGACGAGCACCACCAGCACAAGGACGTCTACACCCACTCGCTGACCGTGCTGGACCAGGCGATCGCGCTGGAGCTGGCCGACCCCGAGGCGCCGTCGCCGGACCTGGTGCTCCGCCTGGCCGCGCTGCTGCACGACATCGGCAAGCCGGCCACCCGCCGGCACGAGGCCCGCGGCCGGGTCTCCTTCCACCACCACGAGGTGGTCGGGGCCAAGCTGGTGCGCAAACGGCTGACCGCGCTGAAGTACCCGAAGGACGTCGTCGAGGCGGTCTCCCGGCTGACCTTCCTGCACCTGCGCTTCCACGGGTACGGCGACGGCCAGTGGACCGACTCCGCCGTCCGGCGCTACGTCACCGACGCCGGCGACCTGCTCCCCCGGCTGCACAAGCTGGTCCGCTCGGACTCCACCACCCGGAACAAGAAGCGGGCGGCGGCGCTGTCGGCGACCTACGACTCGCTGGTCGAGCGGATCGCCGAGCTGGCCGCGGCCGAGGACCTCGGCCGGATCCGGCCCGACCTCGACGGCAACCGGATCATGGAGCTGCTCGGCATCGAGCCCGGCCCGGACGTCGGCCAGGCGTGGCGCTTCCTCAAGGAGCTGCGGCTCGAGCGCGGGCCGCTCGAGCCCGACGAGGCCGAGGCCGAGCTGCTCAGCTGGTGGCGCTCGCGCGGGTGAGCGCGAGCGGGGGGTGCTCGACGCGCTGGGCCTGGCCGCGGGCCCACCGGGCGAAGACGACCGCGGTGACCAGGTACCCGGCGCCGATCGCGATGAGCAGCGGCCAGCTGACCCCCGACGCCGGCAGCAGGAAGGCCCCGGCCATCAGCGCGACGACGAAGAAGACGTTGAACAGCGTGTCGTAGACGGAGAAGACCCGGCCGCGGAAGTCGTCCTCCACGGCCTCCTGCAGGGTGGTGTCCACGCAGATCTTGATGCCCTGCGCCACGAAGCCGAGCGTCAGGACGGCGGCCACGATCGCCGGCGGCCGGAACAGCCCGCCGAGCACCAGCTGGCCGGCGGCGGCCAGCACCAGCATGCCGACCACCCAGGCGGCCTTGCCCCACCGGCGCACCGCGGCCGGGGTGACGGCGGCGGCCAGCAGCGTGCCCGCGGCACCTGCCGCGAGCACCTCCGCCAGCCCGGCCAGGCCGCCGGGGAAGAGGCTGGAGCCGTCGGTGAAGGTGTTGCGGTACAGCAGCAGGGTCATCAGCGTCAGCAGCCCGTAGAACACCCGGTGCACGGCCATCACCGCGAGCACCGCCGTGGCCGGTGGGTGCGCAAGCACGTGCCGGGCGCCGGCGAGCATGCCGTGCAGCACGTCGCGGGCGCTCACCGTGGCAGCCAGCGTCAGGTGGTCCGGCCCCAGGTAGGGGCGCCGGAAGCCGGAGACGATGGCCGAGGCGCACAGGTAGGGCACGGCGGAGGCCACGGCGAGGGCGGCGTAGCCCCCCGGGCCGCGGCCGACCACCGCGGTCGCCCCGATCGCCACGCCGCCCCCGAGCACCGACGCGACCGCTCCGGCCGTCGTCGACAGCGCGTTCGCCGAGACCAGCGAGGGCTCGTCGGTGGTGTGCGGCAGGGCGGCCGACAGCGCGGACAGGACGAACCGGTTGACCGAGAAGACGAGCAGCCCGGCGACGTAGAACCCGACGCCCTGCACCGCGGCCAGGACCAGCGCGGCGACCGCCAGCACGAGGACGGCGCGGACCACGTTGGCCACCAGCAGCACCTGCCGGCGGCTCCACCGGTCCAGCCACACCCCGGCGAAGGGACCGACGAGGGAGTAGGGCAGCAGCAGCACGGCGAAGCCGGCCGCGACGTCGATCGGGTCGGCGGCCGACTGCGGGTTGAACAGCACCGTGCCGGCCAGGGCCGCCTGGAAGACGCCGTCGCCGAACTGGGAGGACAACCGGGTCAGCAACAGCCTGCGGAAGTCCCCGCGGCGGAGCAGGTGGCGCACGGTGGTGGGCGCATGCTGCACCCCAGCCACACTACGTCTCCTGCCTGTGACCGCCAGCCCGGGCAGCAGGCGGGCGCTGCACCGCCCCTCCTCCCCGTCGCTGATGCACACTGGGAGGCGATGAACCCGGTGCCCTCGTCACCCGACCCCGAGCGTCGTCCAGCCGGACAGGCTGCCGGACGACGGCGGCGCGACGCCGTCCCCGTCCTCTCCGTCGGCTCCCTGGACGACGTCCGGCCCGGGTCCCTGCTGATCGCGATGCCCGCGCTGACCGACCCGACGTTCGCCGGTGGCGTGGTCTACGTGCTCGACCACTCCGACACCGGCACGATCGGCGTCGTGCTCGGCCAGCCCAGCGAGGTCGGCATCGGCGACGTCCTGCCCGGCTGGTCGGAGCTGGCGGTCGAGCCGGCCGTCTTCCACGTCGGTGGCCCCTGCGAGACCGACACGGCGCTGTGCCTGGCCACCCGCACCGGCGACGGCCCGCTGGACCCCGACAGCGGTCTGCGGCAGGTGGCCGGCCAGGTGCACCTGGTGGACCTCGACGGCGACCCCGACGAGCTGGACGGCGAGATCGCGGGCCTGCGGGTGTTCGCCGGGTACGCCGGGTGGTCCGCCGGGCAGCTGGCCGTCGAGCTCGCCGAGGGGGCCTGGGCCTGCGTGGACGGGGAGCCGGCCGACGTGCTCGCCCCGGTCTCCGGCCCGGAGCTGTGGCGGGCGGTGCTGCGCCGCCAGTCCGGTCGGCGGGCCGTGCTGTCCACCGCCCCGGCGGACCCCTCAGCGAACTGAGCCGAGGGCCCGTGGCCGGCCGCGTGTCGCTGGTGGCGGGCGCGCGGACCTGGTAGGAAAGAGGCCGCAGGAGGGGGCGACCTGGGGAAGAGGCCGCCCCCTCCTGTCTCGTCCTCCGCCCCGCCCGGTTCCTCAGATGCCGAGCGCGCTGGCGATCTCCGGGTGCTGCGTGGTGTCCACCGTGTCCGTGTCGGCCGGCAGCGTGATGTCCCGCGGCCCGTGGTCGGCGAGGGTGATCGTCACCGTGAAGTCCTGCAGCTGCGTCACGTACTGGACCAGCAGCTCGCTGTCCGCGGCCACCGAGATCTCCGCGCCCGTGCTGCTCCGGAAGACCGACGCCAGCTGCCCGTTCACCGACTGCGAGCCGGCCCAGGTGTAGGCGTCGAAGGACCGCGGGTCGTCGGCTGCGCGGGCGGACAGCCGGGTGACCATCTGCACCAGCACGTCCAGCAGCGAGGCGGTGCCGGTCGAGCCGCTGGTGACGATCGGGCGCCGGGCGTACGTGGCGGCCGGCAGGCCGGCGGCGGTCAGCGCGTCGGCCAGCCCCGGGACGTCGCCCTGCCACAGGTCGGTCTCGCTGAAGAACAGCGTCCGGGTCTCCTCGGGCTGGCCGTTGGCGTAGGTGGTCACCGCCTGCGCCCGGCCGGTGTCCCGGCTGAAGTCGACCTCCCCGGTCAGGGTGAGCACGGCGCCCTCCGCGTACGGGGCGCTGACCTCGAAGTCGGCGCCGCCGGCCTGCCGGTCGGCGTAGAGCACCTGGGACAGCACGTCGGCCTCCGCGGCCGTCACCGGGTCGCCGGGGGCGCGGTCGGGCGCCTCGTCCTCGCTGCACCCGGTCAGCACCGTGACGAGCGCCGCGACGGCCGCCAGCACGACCAGCCGGACCGGACCGGGACGACGGGGAGAGCGCATGCCGGCCAGCGTAGGAGGAACAGCCGAGGGGGCCCGGACCGTGTGGTCCGGGCCCCCCAGCCGGGTGGTCCTGCGTCAGCGCTCGATGTCGCCGCGGATGAAGGCCTCGACGGCGTCGCGGGCCTCGCTGTCGTCGTACTGCACCGGCGGGCTCTTCATGAAGTACGAGGACGCCGACAGGATCGGGCCGCCGATGCCGCGGTCCTTGGCGATCTTGGCCGCCCGGACGGCGTCGATGATGATGCCGGCCGAGTTCGGGGAGTCCCAGACCTCGAGCTTGTACTCCAGGCTCAGCGGGACGTCGCCGAACGCGCGGCCCTCGAGGCGGACGTAGGCCCACTTGCGGTCCGACAGCCACGGCACGTGGTCCGACGGGCCGATGTGCACGTTGTCCCGGCCCATGTCCCGGTCGACCTGGCTGGTGACCGACTGGGTCTTGGAGATCTTCTTGGACTCCAGGCGCTCGCGCTCGAGCATGTTCTTGAAGTCCATGTTGCCGCCGACGTTCAGCTGCATGGTGCGGTCCAGCTGCACGCCGCGGTCCTCGAACAGCTTGGCCAGGACGCGGTGGGTGATCGTGGCGCCGACCTGGCTCTTGATGTCGTCGCCGACGATCGGCACGCCCGCGGCGGTGAACTTGTCCGCCCACTCCTGGGTGCCGGCGATGAAGACCGGGAGGGCGTTGACGAAGGCGACCTGCGCGTCGATCGCGGCCTGGGCGTAGAACTCCGCCGCCTGCTGCGAGCCGACCGGCAGGTAGCAGACCAGCACGTCGGCGCCGGACTCGCGGAGCGCGGCGACCACGTCCACCGGCTGCTCGTCGGACTCCTCGACGATCTCGCGGTAGTACTTGCCGAGCCCGTCCAGGGTGGTGCCGCGCTGCACGGTCACCCCGAGCGGCGGGACGTCGGAGATCTTGATCGTGTTGTTCTCGCTGGCGAAGACGGCCTCGGACAGGTCACGACCGACCTTCTTGGCGTCGACGTCGAACGCGGCGACGAACTCCACGTCGGAGACGTGGTAGTCACCGAACCGCACGTGCATGAGGCCGGGGACCGACGCGGACTCGTCCGCGTTCCGGTAGTACTCCACCCCCTGGACGAGCGAGGCGGCGCAGTTGCCGACGCCGACGATGGCGACCTTGACCGATGCCATGGACTGTCTCCCTCCGGCGGACCCTCCCGGGCCCGGGTTGTGTGTACCGATCACGTGCTGGTGGTGCAGATCAGGGGGTGCTGGGTGGTGCGGTCCCGGGTGGCCGCTCGCGGGCGGCCTCGGCCCGGGCGTCGTCCTTCTCGCTGTCGATCAGCTCGGTGAGCCAGCGGACCTCGCGGTCGACGGAGTCCAGACCGTGCCGCTGCAGCTCGAGGGTGTAGCGGTCGAGCTTCTCCTGGGTGCGCCGCAGCGAGTCCATGAGCCGGTCGCGCTGCCGCTCGACGGTGCGCCGCCGGCCCTCGAGGATGCGCAGCCGGACGTCGGCCGCGGTGTGCCGGAAGAACGCGAGGTGGACGCCGAAGCGGCCCTCGTCGTCGTAGGCCTCGGGGCCGGTGGAGCTGACCAGCTCGGCGAACCGCTCCTTGCCCTCGGCGGTGATCGCGTAGACGACCTTCCCGCGGCGTCCGGTGAGCGCCGGGGCGTCGGCCGGCAGCAGGGCGCGCGGGGTCGGGTCGTCGCTGGCGATCAGCCCGGCGGCCTGCATCCGCTTGAGCGCCGGGTAGAGCGACCCGTAGGAGATCGACCGGAGCCCACCGAGGACGGCGGCGAGCTCCTTGCGCAGCTCGTAGCCGTGCATGGGCGACTGCTGCAACAGCCCCAGGATGGCGAACTCGAGCACGACGCCACCTCCTGGTCCCCCGGGTGTCGCCGGATCGATGTATCGGTACGATACATCCGGGCGCAGCAGTGCGCGCAACCGGGCGGGCAGCTCACCGCCCGTGCCACGAGCCTCGTGTCGACATCCGGAGAGGGTCCCGGGCAGGGCTCCGTTGCGTACATTGGCGCCGTGCCCGGACGACGGTCGGTGGTGGACTACGCGCTGCAGCGGCGCGCACTGCTGGCTGAGGTGCACGCCGGGCGGACCGGGGTGTTCGAGGTCTGCGACGCGAGCCCGTACCTGTCCCGGGCGGCGAGGTACCACGGTGAGGCGACCGACTCCCCGTGCCCGATCTGCCGCCGTGACCGGCTGACCCTGGTCAGCTACGTCTACGGCGACGGGCTGGGGCCGGTGTCGGGGCAGGCGAAGACCGGGCGCGAACTGGCCCGGATGGACGCCGCGCAGGACGAGTTCTCCGTGTACACGGTCGAGGTGTGCCGCGGTTGCGGCTGGAACCACCTCGTCACCTCCTACCTCCTGGGCGCCGAACCGGTCCCGGGACGCGCGCCACGCAGGACCCGCCGCCGGGCGGCGACGGAGTAGTCGCCGCCGGTCCGCCCCTGGCGCGGGCCCGCCGTGGCACACAGCTGAAGACGTCACCCTCAGGGTGCTGGCCTGCGACCACGTCGCGGTCCGCCTCCCACGACTGCAGGAAGGGGCCACCGCGTGCCTCCCCACGACCAGACCGCCCGGGTCGGCTCCGCCGGCTCGGGCCGCCGCCCACCGCAGGCCCGCAGCGCCGGGTCCGGGAGCAGCGGAGCCGGCGCCGCACGCCGGCCGGCGGCCGGCGGCCGGGCCCGCGCGTCCTCCCCGGCCCGCGCGAGCGGCAGCGGTGGTGGCGGCGGCCGTCCCCCGGCGAAGCCGCCCACCGGCGGCAGCCGGCCCGGCGGCAGCGGGCGGGGCCGTCCGCCGGGCGGCGGGAAGGGGAAGCGCACCGGCAAGCAGCGTCGTCGTCGCTGGCTGAAGGTCCTGGTCGGGACGTTCCTGAGCATGCTGGTGCTGCTCGGCGTCTTCGTCGGCGTCGTCTACGCCTCGACCGACGTGCCGACGCCGGAGTCGGTGACCAACCAGCAGACGACGATCGTCTACTACTCCGACGGCGTCACCGAGATGGCCCGGCTGGGCAGCGAGAACCGGATCGAGGTCGGGCTGGACCAGGTCTCCGAGCCGGCGCGGAACGCGATCCTGGCGGCGGAGAACCGGAACTTCTACAACGACCCGGGCATCTCCTTCACCGGCATCGTCCGGGCGGCCTGGAACAACCTGACCGGCGGCTCGACCCAGGGTGGCTCGACGATCACCCAGCAGTACGTGAAGAACGCCTTCCTGAGCTCGGACCAGACGTTCAGCCGCAAGTTCAAGGAGCTCTTCCTCTCCATCAAGCTGGACAACCAGTACTCCAAGGACGAGATCCTGGAGAACTACCTGAACACCATCTACTTCGGCCGCGGCGCCTACGGCATCGAGGCGGCGGCGGAGACCTACTTCGGCGTGAAGGCCGCCGACCTCACCGCGGAGCAGGGCGCCGTCCTCGCCGTCCTGGTGCGCAGCCCGAACTACTACGACCCCGAGTCCAACCCCGAGGAGGCGCAGGACCGCTGGGGCAGGGTGCTGGACGCCATGGTCGAGCAGGGCTGGGTCCCCGCCGCCGAGCGGACGGCTGCGCAGTACCCGGTCGTGCTCCCGGACGACGGGGCCGGCCTCGGCATCCCCTCGGGCCCGGAGGGGCTCATCGTGGACCAGGTGCTCGCCGAGCTCGAGGGCTCGTCCTACGGCTACACCGACGTGGAGACGCAGGGGCTCCGGGTGACGACCACGGTGGACAAGCGCTACCAGGACGCCGCGGTCGCCGCGGTCGACGACGTGATGCAGGGCGAGGACACCGACCTGCTGCGCGAGGCGCTCGTCTCGGTCGACCCCAAGACCGGCGGCGTGCTGGCCTACTACGGCAACTCCGCGCGCACCAGCGAGGACCCGAACGCCGACACCACGGACTACGCCCAGGCCTACAAGCAGCCGGGTTCGTCGTTCAAGCCGTACACGCTGGCCACGGCCCTCGGTGAGGGGATCAGCGTCGACGCGCGCCGGGACGGCAGCTCGCCCCAGACCTTCAAGGACCGCACCAAGCCGGTGGTCAACTCCGGCAACGCCCAGTGCGCTGCCTGCACCTTGAAGGAGGCCATCACCCGGTCGCTGAACACCACCTTCTACGGCCTGGCCTACGAGGTCGGGCCGGCCAAGGTGGCCGAGACGGCCCGCGCGGCGATGGGCATCGGCGACCAGTGGCCCGACAGCGCCTCGGTGCCCGAGGCGCTGCGCGGCAAGACGTCGCTGGCCAGCCCGGAGAACGGGCAGACCGGTGGTGCGATCGGGATCGGTGAGTACGAGGTGCGGCCGATCGACCAGGCCGTCGGCTTCGCCACCCTCGCCGCCGGGGGCGTCTACCACCAGCGGCACTTCGTGGCCCAGGTCGCCGACGGGGAGGGCACGGTGCTGAGGACGGTCGACGGCAGTGAGACCGCCGACCAGGTGATCCCGGCCGACGTCGCCAGCGACACCACCTTCGCGCTCGAGGGCGTCGCCGCCTACTCCAAGCGCCCGCTGGAGGGGAACCGTCCGGTGGCCAGCAAGACCGGCACGCAGGGGCTGAACGCCACCGACAACTCCGACGCCTGGATGGTCGGGTACACCCCGTCGATCTCCACCGCGGTGTGGATGGGCAGCCAGGGTCTCGCGCCCATCACGAACGTCCAGGGCAAGATCATCTACGGCTCCGGCCTGCCGGGGCAGATCTGGCAGGAGTACATGGACAGCGTGCTCGACGGCACACCCGAGGAGCCGCTGCCCGCCAAGGCGATCATCAAGGGCGACAAGGGCAAGGGGGTCGCCGTGGAGACCTCCCGGGCCCCGGCTCGTACCGCCAGCCAGGCTCCGGCCACGACCGCCCCCGCGCCCGAGACGTCGAGCCAGGCCCCCGCCACCCCGGTGCAGCCCCAGCCGACCGAGAGCTCCCCACCGGAGCAGCCGGTGCCCTCGCAGCCGACGGACTCGGTGACGCCTCCCCCGTCAGCGCCCGGGGGCGTGCCGATACCGGGCCAGCCCACCCGGTGAGCGGAACACCGACGGGCCCGTCCGTCCCGGCCGACCAGCCGAGGGGCGGGCCCGAGGTGTCCGCCCCGCCGCAGGTGGCCGCGCCGCCCTGGCCGGACCGCGTGGTCCCCACCTGGACCGACCCGGTCGCCGTCCAGGCCAGCGAGGCCGTGGGCGGCCCGTGGGGCCGGCACGCCGTCACCGGACGGGCGCTGTTCTGGACGCCCCTGCGGATCTGCCTGCTGTTCGCCGTGGTGGTGCTGAGCGTCGCCTGGGCCAAGCAGGCGCCCTGCGCGAACGGCGACTGGAGCGGGTCCAAGCAGTACACGCACCTCTGCTACAACGACGCCGTCCCGCTGTTCGGCATCCACGGGCTGTCCACCGGCGAGGTGCCCTACCTCGACTCCGCCGTCGAGTACCCGGTGCTCACCGGCGGGCTGATGCAGCTGGCGGCGGTGATCGGCCGCGGCTACGACGGGCTGGCCGCCGGGGGCGCACTGCTGCCGGAGCCGGTGCCGGTCCAGACGTACTACGTCGTCACCTGCCTGCTGCTCTCGGTGCTGGCGCTGCTGGTCACCCGCGGGGTGCTGGGGCTGACCGGCCGCCGGCCCTGGGACGCCGCGATGGTCGGCCTGTCCCCCGTGCTGCTCTTCTACGCCTTCACCAACTGGGACCTGCTCGCCGTCGCGCTGACCACGCTGGGCATGTGGGCCTGGGCGCGGCAGCGCCCGGTGGTGGCCGGGCTGCTCCTCGGACTGGGGATCGCGGCCAAGCTCTACCCGGTGCTGGTCCTCGGCGTGCTGCTGGTGCTCTGCCTGCGGGCCGGCCGGCTCCGGCCGTGGCTGACGACGACGGTCACCGCGGGGGTGGCCTGGCTGGTGGTCGACCTGCCGATCGCCGTCCTCGCGCCGGCGAACTGGGCCCGCTTCTTCGAGCTGAACGGCAGCCGCCCGGCGAACCCGGAGAGCATCTGGGCGATCGCGCTGCACTTCTTCCCGGGCTTCCTGGACGGGCCGCTGGCCGAGGGGGAGAGCCCCACGGTGCTCAACGCGACCGTCGCCGTCCTGCTGGTGCTGTGCGCAGCCGGGGTCGGCTGGCTGGCGCTGGCCGCGCCGCTGCGCCCGCGGCTGCCGCAGCTGGCCTTCCTGCTGGTCGCGGCCTTCCTGCTGGTGAACAAGGTGTACAGCCCCCAGTACGCGTTGTGGCTGCTCCCGCTGGCGGTGCTGGCCAGGCCGCGGTGGCGCTCGCTGCTGCTGTGGCAGGCGACCGAGGCGCTGGTCTGGACGCTGACGATGCTGTACTACCTGGGCGCGGACCACCGTGGTGTCGACGTCGAGTGGTTCTACCTCGCCGTCGGCCTGCGGGACGCGGCCCTGGTGCTGCTGATGGCGCTGGTCGTGCGCGAGGTCTGGTACCCCGACACCGACCTGGTGCGCCGCAGCTGGCCGGGCACCGACGACCCCGCCGGGGGTGTGCTGGACCACGCACCTGACCGGTTCACGATGCCTGGCCGGCGTCAGCCGGCCAGCGCCTCGCGGAGCAGCGAGATCTCCTCGGCGTGACCGGCCGCGTCGCCCGGCGTCTCCAGCACGACCGGCGCCCCGGCGGCGCGGGCCACACCGACCAGCAGCTCCAGCGGGATCTCCCCCGCACCCAGCGGGGCGTGCCGGTCCCGGCCCGAACCTGCCGGGTCACGGCTGTTGTTGAGGTGCACCAGGTCGATCCGCCCGGTGATGGCCCGGACGTCGTCCACCACCCGGGTGAGGTCCCACCCGGCGCACCAGGCGTGGCAGGTGTCGAGCACGAAACCGGCACCGAACTCGCCGACGGCCTCCCAGAGCCGGGCGACGGCGTCGAGCTCGCGGGCCATGGCGTTGTCCCCGCCGGCGGTGTTCTCGATCAGCACCGGGATGCCGAAGCCGCCGTCCTCCGCCTGCCGCGCGAAGGTTTTGCGCCAGTTGTCGACGCCCGCGGCCGGGTCGTCCGCGGCCAGGACGTGACCGCCGTGCACGACCATGCCCCGCGCACCGACGGCGGCGGAGGCGGCTGCGTGCTGGCCGAGCAGCTTGCGGCTGGGGATGCGGATCCGGTTGTTGGTCGAGGCGACGTTGAGCACGTAGGGGGCGTGCACGAACACGGCGACGTCGGAGGCCAGCAGCGCCTCGGCGTCCGGGCGCGGCTTCGGGGCCTTCCAGCCCTGCGGGTCGGCCAGGAACACCTGGACGGCGTCGGCGTCCACCTCCGCCGCCCGGGCCAGCGGGCCGCCCGCGTCGAGCTCGTTGTCCTCGGTCAGGCCCGGTCCGACGTGCACGCCGATCAGCTGGTCAGCCACCCGCGCGACCCTACCGACCGCCGCTGGTAGCCTGGAGGGTGCGCGTCCCGTCCGATCCCGCTCCCGTGGGTCATCGCCGGGGCGTGCGACGCGTGTACGACCCTCCTGCTGCAGATGTACTGCGGCCGCTGAGACCAGAGGAGGTGGGGTTCTCCGTGCGTCACTACGAACTGATGATCATCCTCGATCCCGAGCTCGAGGAGCGGACCATCGCTCCCAGCCTGGACCGTTTCCTGACCGTCGTCACCAACTCCGGTGGCACCGTCAAGACCGAGATCTGGGGCCGCCGTCGGCTGTCCTACGAGATCAAGAAGAACGTCGAGGGCATCTACGCCATCGTCGACATCAACGCCGAGCCCGCCGCGGTGGCCGAGCTGGACCGTCAGCTCAACCTCAACGAGTCGGTGCTGCGCACCAAGCTGATGCGGCCCGAGGCGCACTGACCGTGGCCGGCGAGACCGTCATCACCGTCATCGGCAACCTGACGGCCGACCCGGAACTGCGGTTCACGCCGTCCGGCGCCGCCGTCGCCAACTTCACCGTGGCCTCGACGCCCCGCACCTTCGACCGTCAGTCGCAGGAGTGGAAGGACGGCGAGGCGCTGTTCCTCCGGTGCAACGTGTGGCGTCAGGCGGCGGAGAACGTCGCCGAGTCGCTCACCCGCGGCTCGCGCGTCATCGTCTCCGGTCGGCTGAAGCAGCGTTCCTTTGACACGAAGGAAGGCGAGAAGCGCACCGTCATCGAGCTCGAGGTCGACGAGATCGGCCCCTCGCTCCGCTACGCCACGGCCAAGGTCACCCGCGCTGCCCGCAGCGAGGGCGGCGGCGGTGGGTTCGGCGGCAGCGGTGGCGGCGGTGGCGGTGGCGGTGGCGGCTTCTCCGGCGGCGGAGCGAGCGACCCCTGGTCGACCCCGCCGGCGTCCTCCGACGAACCTCCTTTCTGATCCCCCTCTCTGGAGAACCCAGTGCCCAAGCCCCCCATCCGCAAGGTCAAGAAGAAGGTCTGCCAGTTCTGCAAGGACAAGGCGACCTACATCGACTACAAGGACACCACCCTGCTGCGGAAGTTCATCTCCGACCGCGGCAAGATCCGTGCCCGCCGCGTCAGCGGCAACTGCAGCCAGCACCAGCGTGACGTCGCCGTGGCCGTGAAGAACAGCCGCGAGATGGCACTGCTGCCCTACACCTCGACGGCGCGCTGATCATGAGTGCATCGAAGCTGATCCTGACCCAGGAGGTCACCGGCCTCGGTTCCGCCGGGGACACCGTCGAGGTGAAGGGCGGGTACGCCCGCAACTACCTCCTGCCCCGCGGGCTGGCCATCGTGGCCACCCGTGGTGCCGAGAAGCAGGTCACCAGCCTGCGCCGGGCCCGCGCGGCCCGCGACGTGCGCTCCCTCGAGGAGGCGCAGGCGGTCGCCGCCCGCCTGTCCGGTCTCACCGTGACGCTGCCCGCCCGCTCGGGTGACGGTGGCCGCCTCTTCGGGCGGATCACCACCGCCGACGTCGCCGCTGCGGTCACCGCTGCCGGCGGCCCGGAGCTCGACCGTCGCCGGATCGAGCTGCCCAGCAGCATCAAGAGCGTCGGCACCCACACCGTCACGGTGCGGGTCCACCCGGAGGTCTCCGTCCCGGTCACCCTGGACGTCGTCGCCGGCTGATCCACAGCAGGGCCCACGAGGGGCGTCGGACTCCGGTCCGGCGCCCCTCGTGGCATTCCGGGACGGTGGTCACCGTCGCGCCGTGTCGACTCCGGCAGGCGGACGGCAGGTGAACGGCCGCCTGCTCCGGGCGTGGGGGGCCGGCGCCGCCCGGAGCGGTCGGTGACGGCCCGCCGACCTCGTGCCCACCCGACGTGACGCGTGTGACCTGCGGGGACTCCGCGACACGCCCGGGTGTGCAGATCGTCGACGACGGGCCGATTTTCTCCTGTCCACACCCCGGGAGAGACCTGATCGCAGGTGACGGGCGGGTGGCGACGACGCGACGGGCGTGCGTCCCCCGCCGTCTCCACACGGTGACCGGCTCTGTCCACCGACTTGTCCACAAGTTGTGCAGATCGGCGTGCACAGCGGTGTTGGACGGACCCCCACCGGGCTTCCTACGGTCATCCCCAGCCACCGCCGGGCGCGGACTGTCAGCGCCCGGTGGTAGCTGTTGTGCGAACAGTTGTTCGAACTGGGCGCGAAGAGCAAGGGGATTCCAGCGTGGCGGTCGTCGACGACATCAGCAGGCCGAGGGCCGCAGCTCCGGAGTACGACCGGCAGCCCCCTCAGGACGTCGCTGCCGAGCAGTCCGTCCTCGGCGGCATGCTGATGAGCAAGGACGCGATCGCCGACGTCGTGGAGGTCCTGCACGGCGCGGACTTCTACCGGCCGGCGCACCAGGTGGTCTTCGACGTCATCCTCGACCTCTACGGGCGCGGTGAGCCCGCCGACGCCATCACCGTCGCCGCCGAGCTGAACCGCACCGACCAGCTGTCCAAGATGGGTGGCGCGGTCTACCTCCACACGCTGATCGCCTCCACGCCCACCGCGGCCAACGCCGGGTACTACGCCGCGATCGTGTCCGAGCAGGCCGTGCTCCGCCGGCTGGTCGAGGCCGGCACCCGCGTGGTGCAGCTGGGCTACGGAGCGGCCGGCGGCAAGGGCGACGTCGACGACATCGTCGACCGCGCCCAGCAGGAGATCTACGACGTCACCGAGAAGCGGATGACCGAGGACTACTCCCGGTTGGCCGACGTCCTGCAGCCGACCATGGACGAGCTCGACGCGATCGCCTCCCGCGGTGGCACGGCGCGCGGCGTCCCGACCGGCATCCGCGACCTCGACGAGCTCACCAACGGCCTGCAGGCCGGCCAGATGGTCGTCATCGCGGCGCGCCCTGGCGTGGGCAAATCCACGTTGGGGCTTGACATCGCCCGGTCGGCTACGGTAAAGCACCATCTTCCCGCAGCGATCTTCTCGCTCGAGATGAGCAAGCACGAGATCACCATGCGTCTGCTCTCCGCCGAGGCGAAGGTGCCGCTGCACCACATGCGCGCCGGAACGCTGTCCGACGAGGACTGGTCCAAGCTGGCCCGCCGGATGGGCGAGATCGCCGACGCCCCGCTCTACATCGACGACTCACCGAACATGACGATGATGGAGATCCGGGCGAAGGCGCGGCGGCTCAAGCAGCGCAACGACCTCAAGCTGATCGTCATCGACTACCTCCAGCTGATGACCTCGGGCAAGAAGGTCGAGAGCCGCCAGCAGGAGGTCTCGGAGTTCTCCCGAGCGCTCAAGCTGCTGGCCAAGGAGTTGGAGCTCCCGGTCATCGCCATGAGCCAGCTGAACCGTGGGTCCGAGCAGCGTCAGGACAAGAAGCCGATGCTCTCCGACCTCCGCGAGTCCGGCTGCCTGACCGCGGACACCCGCATCCTCCGAGCGGACACCGGTGCGGAGGTGACGATGGGCGACCTGTTCGCGACCGGTGAGACGGACGTCCCCGTCTGGTCCCTCGACGACAACCTCCGGTACGTCCGTCGGCACCTGACGCACGTCTTCTCCACCGGGGTCAAGCAGGTCTTCCGGCTGACGACTGCCTCGGGCAAGACGGTCCGGGCCACGGCCAACCACCCCTTCCTCACCTACGACGGCTTTCGGCCCCTGGAGGAGCTGTCGCCCGGTTCACGGATCGGCGTCCCGCGGCACGTCCCGGCGCCGGACCAGATGACCGTCTGGGAGGACGAGAAGGTCACCCTGCTCGCCCACCTCATCGGGGACGGCAGCTTCGTCCGGAGGCAACCCCTGCGTTACGCCTCGATCGACGAGGCGAACCTGCGCGCGGTCACCCACGCGTCCCTGCACTTCGGCGTCGTCGCCGTGCGGGACGACTACGAGGCGGCCCGCTGCACGACCCTGCGGCTGCGCGCACCCTTCCCGCTGACGCACGGTCGTCGCAACCCGATCGCGGAGTGGCTCGACGGGCTGGGCCTGTTCGGTCTGCGCAGTCACGAGAAGTTCGTGCCGGACGCGGTGTTCCACCTGCCGAAGAAGCAGATCTCCCAGTTCCTGCGGCACCTGTGGGCGACCGACGGTTCGGTGACGGTCAACAAGAGCGGCCGGAGCGGCCGGGTCTACTACGCCTCGACCAGCCGGCGACTGGTCGACGACGTGTCCCGTCTCCTGCTGCGCTTCGGCATCTCCTCCCGGATCCACCGGGTGCAGAAGGTGGGCTACCGCGAAGGCTGGACGCTCGACATCAGCGGCTGCGACGACCAGCGACGCTTCCTGGGCGAGATCGGTGTCCACGGTGAGCGCGGCGTCGCGGCGCAGCGGCTGCTCGACATCGTCCGCGCGACCAGTGCCAACACCAATGTCGACACAGTCCCGGTCGAGGTCTGGGACCGGGTCCGCGACGTGCTGGAGGAGAAGGGCATGACCCATCGGGCCTTCGCCGCGGCCATGGGGACCGCCTTCTGCGGCAGCGCCCTGTGGAAGCACGCCCCCAGCCGTGAACGCCTCGGGCGGGTGGCGGCCGTGCTCGACGACGCCGAACTGGAGATGCAGGCGGTCAACGACGTCCTGTGGGACACCGTCGTGTCGATCGAGCCGGAAGGTACGGAGGAGGTCTACGACGCGACCGTGCTCGGAGGCCACAACTTCATCGCGGAGGGAGTGGCGGTCCACAACAGCATCGAGCAGGACGCCGACATGGTGATGATGATCCACCGCGAGGACATGTACGAGAAGGAGTCCCCGCGGGCCGGCGAGGCCGACATCATGCTGGTCAAGCACCGCAACGGACCGACCGCGAACGTCACCGTCGCCTTCCAGGGCCATTACAGCCGGTTCGTCGACATGGCGAACTGACCCGTCCGTGGCCTGCCCCGTCGCCTGATCGGGTGGAGCGGCTCAAGGGCGGGACGAGCACCGTCGAGAACTCCCGGGACGTTGTCTTCTCCCGAACAAGGAGTTCACTGTGCCCGCTCTCTTCCCTGCCCTCCTCGCCAAGGTCGTTCCTGCCGGACTCGCCGGGAAGGTCGCGGTCGGCGCCGTTGCCCTGGCGGTCGTCGGTGGTGGCACCGCGGGCATCGCCCAGGCTGTCGAGCCGACCGCGGATCCCACGACCATCACCAGCACCGACACCCCGGCGGAGACGTCGGCCGAGACGGCTGACACCCCGGCCGAGACGCCCACTGAGACCCCGGAGGCTGAGACGCCGGCTGGGACCCCGGCCGAGACCCCGGAGGCTGAGACGCCGGCTGGGACCCCGGAGGCTGACACGCCGGCTGAGACCCCGGCTGAGACCCCGGCCGAGACCCCGGCCGAGACCCCGGAGGCTGAGACGCCCGCTGAGACGCCCGCTGAGACCCCGGAGGCTGAGACCCCGGCTGAGACCCCGGAGGCTGAGACGCCCGCTGAGACGCCGGCCGAGACCCCGGCTGAGACGCCGGCCGAGACGCCGGAGGCCCCGGCTCCGGCCAACCACGGCCAGGCCGTCTCCGAGGTCGCGCACGACCGCTCCGTGACCGGTCGGGAGCACGGTCGGGCCGTTTCCGAGGTCGCCCGTAGCAACGCCGGCAAGGGCGGCAATACCACCGAGGACACCACCGTCGACGACGGCGCTGCGGTCGAGGACAGCGCCGCCGTCCCGGCCGGCGGCAACGGCAACGGCAACGGCAACGGCAACGGCAACGGGAAGGGCCACGGCAAGGGCTGAGCCCACCCGGGCCCGCGACACGGGCCCTCCGGGTCCCCGGGGAGCGGCATCCGGACGCCTAGCGTCGACGGGTGCCGACTCCCCGGGGGCTCCACGTGGAACATCGGACGACCCGGGCCGTCATCGCTGCGTTGGCCCTGCTCGCCACCGCCGCCTGCCAGCCGGCGCAGACCGGTCCGGCCACCCCGGACGCCGTCTCCGAGGCCGCGGCCCAGGCGGCGGCGAGCGCGCCCGCGCTGGGCCGCGCAGCCCTCGACGTCCTGGCCACCCTCCCGGTGAAGGGCCGCGCCCCGAAGACCGGCTACGACCGGGACCAGTTCGGCCCGCAGTGGGCCGACGTCGACCGCAACGGCTGCGACACCCGCAACGACGTCCTGGCACGGGACCTGACCGACGAGGTCGTCAAGCCCGGCACCCACGACTGCGTCGTCACCAGCGGCACCCTGGCCGACCCGTACACCGGCCGGACGATCTCGTTCGTCAAGGGCGAGGGCAGCAGCGTCGACATCGACCACGTGGTCGCCCTCAGCGACGCCTGGCAGACCGGGGCCGGCCGCTGGGACGAGGCCCGCCGCACCGCGCTGGCCAACGACCCGCTCAACCTGCTCGCCGTCGACTACTCCGCCAACCGGCAGAAGGGCGACGGCGACGCGGCCACCTGGCTGCCCCCTGAACGCGGTTACCGCTGCGCCTACGTCGCCCGCCAGGTCGCGGTGAAGGCCACCTACGGGCTGTGGGTCACCCAGGCCGAGCACGACGCGATCGCCGGCGTGCTGCAGGGCTGCCCCGGCGAGCCCGTCCCCACCCCCGCCCCGGCACCGTCCGACGTCCCCGCGGGAACGCCGCAGACGGCGCCGTACCCGGACTGCGCGGCCGCCCGGGCCGCCGGCGTCGCCCCGCTGCACCGCGGTGACCCCGGCTGGTCCGACGGCATAGACGGCGACGGGGACGGCGTCGCCTGCGAGTGACCGCCGGCGAGTGGATCAGTCGTGCAGGTTCAGCTGGTCGTGCCGCAGCGCGAAGGCGTCGATCTCCGCCGTCGTCGGGGTGCGGCCGGCGGTGGTCAGCTCGTGCAGGCCGGTGAAGTAGTCCTCCCGCGGGATCCCCGGGGTGAACAGGATGAGGAACCGCGCCCCGACGTCCGGACCGGCCGACCGGAAGCCGTGCACGCCCGAGCGCGGCACGTACACCAGGTCGCCGACGTGCGCCGTCGTCCACTGGTCCCCCGACAGCACGGCGAGTGACCCCTCCAGGACGAGGAAGGACTCGCTGAACGTCCGGTGCAGGTGCGGGCCGGGTCCCCCGCCGCCCGGCGCCATGGTGACCTCGAACAGGCCGAAGTCGCCGCGGGTCTGCGCTCCGGTGGCCACGAACCGGGTGCGCCCGGCCGACGGCTGGTGGTCGCGCCGGGACAGGGTCGCCGGGTCGGGGAGGTAGCTCATGGAGCGCACCCTCCCACCCCGGTGGACGAGTTGTGAGCGGCCTCACCCAGGGCTAGACAGAGGTCCCCGATCAATGGAGATCTCGTGACGCCACTGTCCTGGCGACGGTCGACTGCTGCCCTCGCGGGCACGCTCGCCCTCACCGCCGGCTTCGCCGCCGGCGCACCCGCAGCCCTCGCCCACCCGGGCAAGGCCGTGCCCCTCTCGGTCTTCCCCAGCGACGACCTCACCGTCCCGGACCCCGGCCAGCTCACCGGACGCCGGATCGCGCTGCCGACCACCGGCTGCGGTGCCCCGGTCAGCTGCGGGTTGGTCCAGGAGCTCGACCAGCTCGACGGCTTCGACCTCGACCCGCGCATCGCGGTGCAGTTCAGCGCCCCGGTGGACCCCGCCGAGGCGGCCGCGCGGATCAGCGTGAGGGAGGAGCACGGCGGCTGGCGCACCGGCGTGGACCGGGTCGTGTGGGACCCGGCCACCAACACGCTCTACGCCCACCCGGCCGAGGAGCTCGCCCCGGGCACCACCTACCGGCTGCGGGTCCAGGGCGGCCCGGCGAACGGCGCCACCCAGGACCGCTTCACCACGATGAGCGCCACCGACGGCTTGCTCGACCTCCGGCGCCAGCTCGACAGCGGCAGCGCCTTCTCCGCCGCCGGCATCACCGCGCCGGGCCTGCAGGTGGAGGGCACCTTCCCGGCCGCCGGCACGACGGTGACCTGGACGCAGGACCAGGGCGCCACCGACGTCCCGACGCCCGTGGTGATCCCGGAGGCCGCCACCGGCGGCACCCTCGTCTTCGGCTCCTACCTGGCTCCGAGCTGGCTGCAGCCCGACGTCACGATCGACCAGACGCCGACCGGCGACGACGGCCCCGCGCCGGTGGGCCAGCAGCGGCTGCCCTTCCTCGCGGTGCTGCCGCCCGGCACCCCGCCCCCCGGTGGCTGGCCGGTCGCCGTCTTCGGGCACGGCTTCACCGGCAACGACACCAACGTGCTGCTCGCCGCGGTCGCCAACAGCCAGCAGGGCATCGCGACCATCGGCACCAACGTCGTCGGCCACGGGTACGGCCCTGACAGCACGTACACGATCGCCAGCGGCGGGACCACGACCACGCTGTCCTCCCACGGCCGCGGGGTCGACCAGGACGGCAACGGGCAGATCGCCAACACCGAGGGCTCGTCGGCCACCGGCGCCGCCGCGGCCCAGTCCTCCCGGGACGCCCTCCGGCAGACGGCGGCGGACATCATGACGCTGGTCCGCTCGGTCGGCGGCACCGACGTGGACGCCGACGGGACGCCGGACCTGTCCGGGGACGACGTCACCTACTTCGGGCAGAGCTTCGGGGGCATCTACGGCACGATGCTCACCGGCGCCGACCCGGCGGTCACCAGGTCGGTGCTCAACGTCGCCGGTGGTCCGATCACCGAGATCACCCGGCTGTCGCCGTCCTTCCGCCCGCTCGTGACCGCGACGCTGCAGGCGGCCGGGTTGCTCAACAGCCCCGACCCGACCCGCAACTTCTTCCAGGAGCAGCTGCCGCTGCGCGGTGAGGGTCCGGTGACGGTCACCGCGCCCGGTGCGCTGGCCATCCAGGAGTTCCTGGCCCGGTCGACCTGGCTGTCCCGCCCGGGCAGCCCGGAGACGTTCGCCCCGCTGATCGAGCCGGAGCGGGCACTGTTCCAGGTCGCCTTCGGTGACCAGACGGTGTCGAACCCGACGGCGTACACCGTGATCGCCGCTGGGGACCTGTGGTCGCGGACCAGCCTCTACCGAAACGACAAGACGGCGAACGCCGCGAACAACCCGCACTCCTTCCTGCTCAACCTGCTGCTCCCGGCGGCGGGCCAGGGCCAGGCGCAGGTGGCGGCGTTCCTCGGCCGGGGCGAGGTCATCGACCCCGACGGCCCTGGGGCGGTGTGGGAGGTGCCGATCAGCGACCCGGCGGTGCTCCTGCCGCTGAACTTCGCCCAGCCGGCGCTGCGGCCGTGACCGTCAGCTCCGGCTGAGGACGGCCACCAGGAAGTCGGCGCCGGGGGCGTAGGGACGCAGGTCCCACGTCGACAGCAGGACGTCGGGCGACAGCCCGGCGCCCCGGGCGTCGTCCAGGAAGTCCTCGAACGGGTAGCCGCGGCCGGCACCGAAGCCGATGGCCGCCCGGCCACCGGGGGCGAGGTGCGTGCGCAGCCGGCGCAGCACCTCGCCCCGGGTGCTCGGGGCCAGGAACGTCATGACGTTGCCCGCGCAGACGACCGCGTCGAACGGCTCCGGGATCCCGGCCGCGGGCAGGTCCAGCTCGGCGAGGTCCCCGACGAGCCACCGCGGGCCGGGGTGGTCGGCCTCCGCGGCGGCGATCAGCACCGGGTCGCCGTCCACGCCGACGACGGTGTGCCCTGCCCCGGCGAGCCAGCCGCCGACCCGGCCGGGCCCGCACCCGGCGTCCAGCACCCGGGAGCCGCGCGGCAGCATCGCGTCGACCAGCCGGGCCTCGCCGGCCAGGTCCATGCCCTGCGCCGCCAGCCTGCGGAACCGCTCCACGTAGGCGGCCGAGTGGCCGGGGTCCTCGGTGCTCATCCGCGCCCAGGCGCTCTGCTCCACCACCGGCTCATCATGGCGCGGCATCATCGGGGGCGTGCGTCGGGCGCCCAGCATCCTCCATCTCGACCTCGACGCCTTCTTCGCCGCCGTGGAGCAGCGCGACAAGCCGTCGCTCCGGGGCCGGCCGGTCGTCGTCGGCGGCACCGGCGGGCGGGGCGTCGTCGCCACCGCCTCCTACGAGGCCCGGGCGTACGGCGCGCGCAGTGCGATGCCCACAGCCGAGGCGCGGCGGATCTGCCCGCCCGGCACCGCGTTCCTCGGCGGCCGGTTCGCCGCCTACCGGCGCACCTCGGACGTCGTCATGGCGCTGCTGCGGGAGCTCTCCCCGCTGGTCGAGCCGGTCTCCATCGACGAGGCCTACGTCGACCTGGCCGCCGGTGACCACGACCTGTCGGTGCCCGGGGTGACCGCGCTGGCCCTCGACCTCAAGGCCCGGATCGCCGCGGCCACCGGCGGGGTGACCGGCTCGGTCGGCGTCGGCACGTCGAAGTCGCTGGCGAAGATCGGCTCGGAGCTGGACAAGCCGGACGGGCTGACCGTCGTCCCGGCCGGGAGCGAGCTCGACGTGCTGCACCCGCTGCCGGTGCGCAGCCTCGGCGGCGTCGGCCCGGCCACCGCCGAGCGGCTCGCGCAGATCAAGGTGACGACGATCGGCGACCTGCACCGGCTCTCGCTGGTCGACCTCACCACCCTGGTCGGCCAGGCGCACGGCACCGGCCTGTACCGGCTGGCCCGCGCCGACGACGACCGTGCGGTCGTCACCGACCGGGAGGCCAAGTCGGTCAGCGCGGAGGAGACCTTCGCCCGCGACCTCACCGACCCGGCCCGGCTGACCGCCGAGATCGACGCGCTCGCCGGCCGGGTGGGCAGCCGGCTGCAGCGCTCCGGCACGTCCGGCCGCACCGTGACCCTCAAGGTCCGCCGCTACGACTTCACCACCCTCACCCGCTCGCTGACCCTCCCCCAGCCCGTGGACGACGCCCGGCAGATCGCCGAGGTGGCCCGCCGGCTGCTGGGCGCGGTGGACCGCAGCGGCGGGCTGCGGCTGCTCGGTGTCGGCGTCTCCGGGCTGTCCCCCTACGCGCAGGGCGACCTGTTCGCCCAGGCCCTCGACGAGCCCACCGAGGTGACCGAGCAGCCCGAGCCGCTGCCGACCGACCCGGCGCCCGGCCCTGCCGTCGTCGCCTGGCACCCCGGGCAGGACGTCGTCCACACCGGTCTCGGCGCGGGCTGGGTGTGGGGCAGCGGGCTGAACCGGGTGACGGTCCGGTTCGAGGGCCCACGGACGGCGCCCGGGCCGGTGCGCACGTTGCGCGCCGACGACCCCGACCTGCAGCCGGCCGACCCGCCGGACTGGACCACCCCTGACGGGGGGTGACCCCCCTTCGGGCGTGGGCGGACGCCGCTGGGCACGGCAGACTCCCCGTCGTGCCCGCACCCGACGACGCCCTGGACGTCGACGCCCTCATCGACCGTGGGTGCGAGCTCGCCGACCTGGGTGACCACGAGCAGGCGCTGCGGTTCTTCCGCCGCGCCGCCGTGCACGGTGACCCGGTCGCCCTGTTCGACCTGGGCAACAGCCTGAACGCCCTGGGCCGCGAGGAGGAGGCTGTCGTCGCGTACCAGCAGGCGGCGGCCGGCGGTGAGGACGACGCCTGGCTGAACCTGGCGCACGTGCTGGCCCGGCTCGGTCGCTGGGCGGACGCCGAGCGCGCCGCCCGCTCGGCGCTGGACGCCGGGGACACCAAGGCCTGGACGGTGCTGGGCGACGCCCTCCATGCTCAGGGTCGCTCGGTGGAGGCGCTGCGCACGCTGCGGTCGGCCGGCGAGCGGGGGGACGCGCGGGCGGCCCTGGCGCTCGCCCACCGCCTGCTGGACACCGGCCGGAAGCTCGAGGCCTGGCACTGGGCGCAGGTGTCCGCGGAGGCCGGCGACGCGCTGGCCGCGGCGACCCTCGCCGCCTGGCGCTGGGACGAGACGCGCGACCTCACGCTGGAACCGCAGCTGCGGGCCGGCGCGGAGCTCCACGAGGACGCCCGGACCGGGCTGGCCGCCCTGCTGCGTGCCACCGGACGGGTCGAGCAGGCCCGCGCGGTGCTCGAGGAGGGCGCGCTGCTCGGCGAGCTGGCCAGCTGGCTGCCGCTGGGCAACCTCTACCGCGACGAGCTCGACGACGACGTCGCTGCGGCTGCTGCCTACCGCGCCGGCATCGAGGGGGGTGACCTGCACTCCCACCACAACCTCGGGGTGCTGCTGCTGGACGCCGGCGACGTCGACGGCGCCATCGAGCACTTCTCCGTCGCGGCGGCCGGCGGCGACGAGCTCGCCGCCCGGGTGCTGCGCGAGGTGCTGGCCGAGGACGACTGAGTCCTCACGCCGGCCACCGGCCCCGCCGTCCCGGCCGCTGACCTGCGGTTCTGTCGTACCCCTCCCCTAGCGTCGGTGCATGGCGGCGATGACGGTGGTGGCGGGGCAGGGGCAGCGGTCGATCGAGGTGCTGGCCGGGGAGATCCGGTCGGGGGCGGTGCGGTTGGCGGCGGCGACCGCCGCCTGGCTCCGGTTGGTGGCGGAGTTCGACGCCCGGGAGGGCTGGGGCGGGATCGGCATCCTGTCCTGCGCCCACTGGCTGGCCTGGCAGTGCGGGATGGGCCCGGGTGCCGCGCGGGAGCACGTCCGGGTCGCGCGGGCGCTGGGGAGGCTGCCGCTCACGGCGGCGGAGTTCGAGCGGGGCAGGTTGTCCTACTCCAAGGTCCGGGAGATCACCCGGGTCGCCGATGCCGACACCGAGCCGGCGCTCGTCGAGCTGGCCCGGCACTCCACCGCGTCGCAGCTGGCCCGGGTGGTGCGCGGCTGGCGGCGGTCGGACGACGTCGACGCGGGGGCGGTCGCGGAGAAGCGGTCCTTCCAGTGGCACTGGGACGCCGACGGGATGCTGGTCCTGCAGGTGCGGATGGACGGCGAGGCCGGGGCGGCCCTGTTGGCGAACGTGGAGTCCCGGGCGGAACGGGACGCCCGCCGGGAACGGGCCGCGGCGAAGAAGGCTGGTGGGGAGAAGGCTGCTGGGGAGGCGGGCGCCGCGGACGAGGACCACGAGGACCGCTGTCCGGAGGACCCGGCGGCGTTCCCGCGGGAACGGATGAGCGTGCGGCGGTGCCGGGCGCTGGCGGAGCTCGCCGCCGAGGCCGTCGACGTGGGCCGGCGAGCCGGGGACCCGCCGCGCCGGGAGGTGGTGGTGCACGTCGACGCCGACGTGCTGGCGCAGGACGCGGCGGCGGGGCGGGCGTACCTGGAGGGTGGTCCGGCGCTGTCGGCGAACCAGGTTCGGCGGATGGCGTGCGAGGCGTCGCTGACGGTGATCGTGGAGCGCGGTGGGCAGCCGCTGGCGCTGGGGCGCCGCCGTCGGCTGGCCAGCAAGGCCCAACGCCGGGCGTTGCTGGCACGCGACGGCGGCTGTGCCCGGCCGGGGTGCGACGAGACCCGGATCGAGCGGTTGCACGCCCACCACCTCACGCCGTGGTCGCTGGGTGGCCGCACCGACGTGTCCGCGATGGTGCTGCTGTGCGACGTCGACCACGGCCTGGTGCACGACGAGGGGCTGGTGCTGGTCCGGCGCGGGCGGGAGCTGGTGGTCCACGACCGGGCCGGCCGGCGGATCTGGAGCCCGACCGACCCCGCCTTCAGGACAGACCTGCCGGCCGGGCCGCTGCTGACCCTGGTGCCCGACGCCGGCCTGCCCGACGCGTGGCCGGACACCGGTGAGCGGATGGACCTCCAGCACGTCGTCTGGGCGCTGCTCGCCCACCGCGACCACCTCCGCCGCCGAGCCGCCTGAACCGAGCCGCCTGAGCCCGGCCGGCGTTCCCGCGGGAACGACTTGCGACCATCGACCGGTGACCGATGCACCTGTGCTGCGTGAGGCCCGATTCGCCGAGCTGACCCCGGCCGAGCTGTACGGCATCCTCCGGCTGCGGGTCGACGTCTTCGTCGTCGAGCAGACCTGCCCCTATCCCGAGCTCGACGGCCGGGACACCGAGCCGGGGACGGTGCACCTCTGGTACGCCGACGACGAGGGGACGACGCTGGCCACCATCCGGGTCCTGGAGAACGGCGACGACCGGGCCATCGGCCGGGTGGCCACGGCGGTGGGCGCGCGGGGCCGCGGCCTGTCCGCCGAGCTCATCCGGCGCGGCATCGAGCTCTGCGGGGGCCGCACCATCGACATCGGGGCGCAGGCCTACCTCGAGAGCTGGTACGAGCGCTTCGGCTTCGTGCGGTCCGGTCCGGACTACCTGGAGGACGGCATCCCGCACCTGCCCATGCGGCGGGAAGGCGCCTGAGTTCGCGTCACTCCCCGGTCAGTGACGTCGCCGGCAGCCAGTCGGCGTCCAGCAGCTCGGCGATCTCCCGCAGCGCCGCGGTGTCGCCACCGGCCGTCGAGCCCGTGACCGCGAGCCGTTCGACCATCACCCGGGCGACGTCCTCCTCCACGGTGTCCTCGGCGAATGCGACCCGCCACGGCGAGACCTGGTGGTCCCGGTGGGTGCGGCCGGTGACCTGACGGGCGGCGATGCCCGAGAACCGCGGCTGGTGGAACAGCCCCACCCGCGGCGTGGTCGACGCGGTGAGCCCCCCGGGCAGCAGCTCACCGGCGTGCAGGCTGATCGAGGCGGTCACGGTGAACACGCAGACCGGCGCCTCGCCGGTCTGGAAGCGCAACCGCTCGGCCTCCACGTCGAACCGGTCCCGACCGTAGATGCCGGCCACCGCGATCCCGCCGTCCAGCAGCGCCTCGCGGATCGGGTCGGCCGCGGTCTCCACGAACTCCACCGACACCGCGACCTGGCGGTCCGCCTCGACCTGCGCCTTCACCCAGTCGACGGTCGCCGCCGCCCGGATCAGCCCGGCCTTCTGCCGGAACCGCAGCAGCGCCGCACGACCGCGGGCGGACTGGCGGGCGCGGCGGGCCAGCTGCATCTCCGCACGGAACTCTGACCACTCCGCCTCGTACTGCGCGCGCTCCGCCGGGGTCAGCGCGACCGGCGTCCCGGTCACGCTCACCGGGCCCCACGGCGCCGGCCGGTGCAGCGTCGCCGGCGGGTCGGTGTCGGCCAGCCAGCCGCGGAGCCGGGCCAGGTCGGCCCGGCGCTCGTCGGCGTCCTCGGTCCAGGCCCAGCCGTAGCGGCCACGTTCCACGTGGAACCCGTGGACGGCGAGCCGGTGCGGGAGGTCCGCCCAGTCCTTCAGCGGCTCGCGGTGGACGGCGGCGAAGTGCGGTGCCAGGTACGGCAGCTCCAGCGGCGTGTGCGCCGGGGTCGCCGTGGCGAGCAGCACGAACGGGACGTCCTTCGCCCGACCGGCCCCGGAGACCGCCTTCCAGTGCTTCCACCGCTGGGTCGTGGTGTGCCGGACCATGTGCGCCTCGTCGGCCACCACCACGTCGAAGCGCACTCCGGTCGCCTTGACCAGTCCGGCGACCTTGCCCAGCCGGTCCCAGGTGGTGACGCACCAGCGCAGCCCGCCATCACCGAACGCGGCGATCGAGCGCGCCCAGTGCGGCACGGTGATCGCCGCGGGCCGGTCGGCGACGACGAGCACGGCGCGGACGGGGCGCTGTTGGCCCGCCCGCTCCGCTGCGATCTGCTGCACGGCCAGGACGGCGGTGCCGGTCTTCCCGACCCCCGGGTCGTCGCCGAGCAGGAACATCCGTCCACCGGCAGCCGCGTGCCGGGCGATCGCCGCGGCCCCGGTGACCTGCTCCGGCCGCGGGGTCATCGGGCGGGCCGGCGGCACCGGCCGCGGCTCGGCGTTCAGCTGGTCCTCGACGAACCGCTCGAACGAGTACGGCGGCGGGTCGTACGGCGCCAGCGCCGCCGGCAGCGACGGGCCCACGTACACGTGCGCGGACAGCCCGGCGTGCCAGCTCGCCCCCGGCGCCGGAGCGCGGAACGGGACGGCGAGCACCCACACCCGCTCCCCCGGCCGGGCGGTGGGCAGAGCACCGGCGGCGGGCGGGGCGCTGGCGGTCCGGGCCCGTGGGGCCGTGCGGGCGGCGGGCGTGCGGGTGGTCGTCGTGCCGGTCGAGCGGGACGAGCGGGTGGGGCGCCGACGGCGTCCGGGCACGGAGGTCTCCTGGGGTCGACGGCCTGACCCGCAGGACGCTAACCGCGACCACCGACCATCCCGGGGAGCGACATCACCGGGTCGCCGCCGTCTGGTGGGATGGCCGCATGACCTCTCCCGTCCGGCTCGCGGCCCGCACGCTCGGCGATTCCGGACCCCGGGTCGTCTTCGTGCACGGCCTGTTCGGCCAGGGCCGCAACTGGACGACGATCGCCAAGGCCCTGGCCGAGGACGGGCACCGGGTCACCCTCCTCGACCTGCCCAACCACGGGCACTCGCCGTGGACCGACCGGGTCGACTACGGGGACATGGCCGAGTTCGTGGCCGCCGAGCTCGCCGTGCTCGGCGAGCCGGTGACCCTGGTCGGGCACTCGATGGGCGGCAAGGTGTCGATGCAGCTGGCGCTGCGCCGGCCGGAGCTGCTGCGCGCCCTCGTCGTCGTCGACATCGCGCCCACCGACTACCCGGAGAGCGGCGGGCGCACCGACGACCCCGACGAGGAGGCCTCCCCCTTCGCCGCGTTCATCGCCGCCATGCAGGGGATGGACCTCGACCGGCTGGAGACCCGGGAGCAGGCCGACGCGGCGCTGCGGGACGCCGTCCCGAGCACGATGGTCCGGTCGTTCCTGCTGCAGAGCCTGGTCCGCGACGGCATGGGCGGGGCTGGGTCGGGTGGGAGCGGGACCGCCTGGCGGTGGCGGCTGAACCTGGAGACCCTCGCCCGCGACCTGGGCGAGCTGCGCCGCTTCCCCGACCCCCCGCCCGGCGCGACCTTCGAGGGTCCGGTGCTCTGGATCGCCGGTGCCAACTCGACCTACGTGCTGGACGAGGACCGCCCGCGGATGGACGAGCTGTTCCCGCACGTGCGCCTGGTGCGGGTCAAGAACGCCGGGCACTGGGTGCACTCCGAGCAGCCGGAGGTGTTCCTGGAGACCGTCCGCCGCTTCCTCGCCCAGGTCGAGCGCTGACTCACCCGTCGGAGGTGTCGCGGCTGGGCGCCGCGGCGTCCGGCTCCTACAGTTCGCCCGGTGATGCCGGACAGCAGCAGCTCGCAGTTCCACGGCCCGGGAGGACAGGTCCCTCCGCCGTACGGCCAGCCCTACGGCCAGCAGCCCTACCCGCCGCAGCCGTACGGCTACGGCTACCCGCCGCCGCGGCGCACCAACGGCCTAGCCATCGCCTCGATGGTGCTCGGGATCGTCTGGCTCTACTGGCTCGGCAGCATCCTCGCGCTGGTCTTCGGCTACGTCGCCCGCACGCAGATCCGCGAGCGCGGTGAGTCCGGCGACGGCATGGCCATCGCCGGCATCGTGCTCGGCTGGGTCGGCGTGGGCCTCGGCCTCCTGGGGATCGTCGCCGGCATCACCTTGTCGGCCTAGCGCAGGGCCGGCCGGGTGCGCACCGAGTGGGTCGACCACCGCGTGCACCCGGCGCTGCGCGGGTTGGTCGCCACCGCGGTCGGCTACCGGCAGGAGGGGCTGGCGCCCGGGCTGCACCGCGGGCTGCCCTCGCCGCACCTGACCTTCGTGGTCACCCTGGACGAGCCGCTGGTGCTGCTCGCCCACCCCGACCCGGGGCAGGCCCCCGGCCGCTACGACGGGCTGGTCGGTGGACTGCACACCCGGCCGGCGCTGATCGAGCACCCGGGCCGGCAGGCCGGTCTGCAGCTGTCGCTGACCCCGGCCGGCGCCCGCGCGCTGCTCGGCGTCCCGGCCGGGGCGCTCGCGTCGCTGGACGCCCCCGTGGACGACGTGCTGGGTGCCCCCGGGCGCGAGCTGGTCGACCGGGTGCGCTCGGCGCCGGACTGGCGCGGCCGGTTCGGCGCCGTCGAGCAGGTGCTGCTGCGGTCCGCCCGGCAGGACAGCGCGCCCGCGCCCGAGGTGGCCGAGGCCTGGCGGCTGACCACCGCGGCCGGCGGGCGGCTGCGGGTGGCGGAGGTGGCTGCCCGGGTCGGCTGGTCGGACCGGCACCTGGAGAAGCGGTTCCGTGCCGAGACCGGCCTCTCCCCCAAGGAGGCCGCCCGGGTGGTCCGCTTCGACCGGGCACGACGCGTCCTGGCGACCCGGGCGGGGGCGAGGGACCTGGCCGGGCTCGCCGCCGACCTGGGCTTCGCCGACCAGGCGCACCTGACCCGGGAGTGGCGGGCGCTCACCGGGCTGTCGCCGACCGGCTGGCTGGCCGCCGAGTTCGGATTCGTCCAAGACAGGCCGCCGCAGCGCGAGCAGGCTGCTGCCCATGACCACACCTGACGCCCCGCCCCCCACCGTCTGGCCCACGCTGCGCGCCCATGACGCGCGCGGCCTCATCCGCTTCCTGGTCGACGCCCTCGGCTTCGAGGAGACCGCCGTGTGGGGCGACCAGCCCGACGGCAGCGGGGACGTCGTCGTGCACGCGCAGCTGTCCTGGCCGCTCGGCGGCGGGGTGATGCTCGGCTCGGCGCGCGGCGGACCGGAGGACCCCTGGGCGCTGACCCCCGGGACGGCGGGCTGCTACGTCGTCACCGACGAGCCGGACGCGCTGCACGACCGGGCGGTGGCCGCCGGGGCCGAGGTGCTGCAGCCGCTGCACGACACCGACTACGGCTCCCGGGACTTCGCCGTCCGCGACCCCGAGGGCAACCGCTGGAGCTTCGGCACCTACCGCGGCGAGCCGCGCAGCTGACTCAGCCGAACAGGCCGCGGACGTCCTCGGCGGTGAGCGAGCCGGAGGCGAGCGCGCCGTCGTCGACGACGCGGGAGAACAGCGCCTGCTTGCGGGCCTTGAGCTCCATCACCTTCTCCTCGATGGTGCCCACCGCCACCAGCCGGTAGACCATGACCGTCTTGTCCTGGCCGATCCGGTGCGCCCGGTCGACCGCCTGGGCCTCGCTCGCCGGGTTCCACCACGGGTCGAGCACGAAGACGTAGTCGGCCTCGGTGAGGGTCAGCCCGAAGCCGCCGGCCTTGAGGCTGATCAGGAAGACCGGCGCGGTGCCGGTGCGGAAGTCCTCGATCCGGGCGTCCCGGTCGCGGGTCTGCCCGTCGAGGTACACCCAGCCGGTCCCCTCGGCCTCCAGCCGGTCGCGGATGCCGCGCAGGAAGCGGGTGAACTGGCTGAACACCAGCACCCGGTGGCCCTCGGCGACGACCTCGCGCAGGTGCTCCAGGAACGCGTCGGCCTTGCTGGACCGGACGTCGGCGTAGGCCGGGTCGACGAGGGCGGGGTCCAGGCTCAGCTGCCGGAGCAGGGTCAGCGACCGGAAGATCGTCATCCGGTTCTTCTGCATGTCCTCGACCAGGCCGAGGACCTTGCTCCGCTCGCGCTGCAGGTGCGTCTGGTACAGCTTCTCGTGCCGCGGGTTGAGCACCACCTCGAGCACCTGCTCCTGCTTGGGCGGCAGGTCGGCGGCGACCATCTCCTTGGTCCGGCGGCGCACCAGCGGGCGGATCCGGCGGCGCAGCACGGCCAGCCGCTCCGCGTCGCCGTCCCGCTCGATCGGCGTCCGGTACTGCTCGGTGAACCGTTGCGGGTCGGGGAAGAGCCCGGGCGCGACGATCGACATCAGCGCCCACAGGTCCATCACGCTGTTCTCCAGCGGCGTCCCGGTCAGCGCCAGCTTGACCGGGGCCTCCAGCCGGCGCGCGCACTGGTAGGTGCGGGCCCGGTGGTTCTTCACGAACTGGGCCTCGTCGAGCACCAACCCGCGCCAGGGCAGCCCGGTCCAGGCCTCGGCGTCGATCCGGAACAGCGCGTAGGAGGTGACGACGACGTGCGCGCCGGCCACCCGGCGGGCCAGCGACGTGCCGCGCCTCCGCTCGGTCTCCTCCACGGTCACCACCCGCAGCCCCGGCGCGAAGCGGGCCGCCTCCCGGGCCCAGGTGGAGACGACGCTGGTCGGCGCCACCACGAGCGCCGGGGCCTCGTCGAGCTCACCGGCCTCGTGCGCCCGGCACAGCAGGGCGAGGGTCTGCAGCGTCTTGCCCAGCCCCATGTCGTCGGCCAGCACCCCACCCAGCCGGTGGTCCCAGAGGAAGGCCAGCCAGCCGTAGCCCTCGCGCTGGTAGGGCCGCAGCTGCGCGGCCAGCCCGGACGGCACCGGCGGGGGCTCGGCGTGCTCGGCGTCGATCAGCCCGCGCACCTCGCGGGTCCAGCGCTCGCTCTGCGCCTCGACGACGCCCAGGCCCATCAGCTGCTCCCACAGCGCGGCCTGGTACCGGCTGACCTTCACCCCCTCGCCGGGGACGTCCTGCAGTGCCCGGGCCTCCTCGATGAGCAGCCGCAGCTGCTCGAACTCCGGCCGCTGCAGGGAGAACCACGTGCCGCTCAGCAGCACCAGCCGGGTCCGGCCGGCAGCCAGCGCGGAGAAGAGGGTGGCGAACGGCACGTGCTGGCCGTCCATGGTCACGGTGACCCCGAGGTCGAACCAGTCGGACTCCCGGCTGTCCCGGGCGGTGAAGCTGATCTGCGGCGCCGAGTGGGTCTGCCGGTAGGCGGTCGGGGTGCCCTCGACGGTGACGTCGACCCCGCCGTCGGCGCGCAGCGCCGGGAGCACCGCGGTCGTGAACTCCAGGGCCTCCATGCCGGTCAGCTCCACGGTGTCGGCCAGCCGGCGCTCCGGCGTCCAGAGCTCGGGGAGCCCGCCGACCGGACCGGGCAGCGCCTCGACCAGCTGCAGCTCGGCGGCCGGGTCGCGGCCCTGCGCCGGGAGCACCGGGGCGTCCACCGGGAAGGACCGGTCGGGTCCGTAGTCGACCGACCAGCTCACGCACACCGTGCCGTCGCCGGGGTAGCGGACCGCCACGGCCAGCCGGGGCGGGACGACGTCGGGCAGCTCCACCGAGCCGTCGCCGGAGATCACCGGCACCGCCTGCGCCAGCCCCGGGTACCAGTCGCGGCGGAACCGGTCGACGTCGTCGTCCGGGATGCCGATCGACCCGCCCCGCGCGACCAGGCCGGCCAGCGCCGGCTGCACCGGGGAGTCGAGGCGGGCGAGCACCAGCGCGGGCCCGGTGTCGGCGGGGCCCTCGACGGTCACCCCGTGCGGGGGCGTGCCCAGGAAGGACAGCCGCGCGGGGTCGACCGTGCGGCCGTCGACCCGGAGCACCGCGGACAGCTCGGTCCGGTCGCCGTCGCGGCGGAGGTCGACCGCGACGTCGGCGTCGGCGGCGGCGAGCACCACCGGCCGCGGCGGGCGGTCGGCCGTCACCAGCGGCACCCCGTCGGCGACCGCCTCGGCGAGCAGCCGCCACAGGCCCGGCCCGAACTCGTGCAGGTACACGTCGACCGGGGCGTAGGAGTAGTACTGGTTGCGGGCGGCCTGGTGGGTGGCGTGCAGCGCGCGCATCGCGGCCAGGTGCGCCGGGTCCCAGCCCGCGCGGCTGTTGTCGTACTGCAGCTGCCGCCAGGACACCCCGCTGCGCACCCACTGGCCCCGCCGGCCGGGGACGACCGGCCGCAGCCGGACCAGCCGCTGCTGCACCCCGGGGGCGCCGGCCGAGCTGCGCCCGCGGCCGGGCTCGGGCTCGACCAGCTCGAACTGCAGTCCGATCGGCACCGTGCTGCGCGGTGCCCGGTCGGCCGCCGCGGCGACCAGCTCCTCGAGCTCCTGCTCCCACCCGCGGCTCTGCGGCGGGCCGCCCGGCGCGGACTGGATGGCCGGCCGCAGGGACAGCAGGATGGCCACGGCGTGCTTGCAGTCGTCGCCCACCGGGCAGGTGCACGCCCCGGCCCAGCCCACCCGGCCGCCGTCGGTGCGGACGACGGTGGTCCGGTAGGGAGCCTCGGCGCCGCCCTGGACCAGCCCGGTGAGCCGGCGGGCGTCATCGGCCAGCCGGACGTCGAGGACGCTGCGGGAGGCGTAGGGCCGGGCCCGGGCGAGCACGTCGGGCCCGACGGCAGCGGTCAACGCCGTGTCGGTGACCATCTCCCGCCAGTCGCCGAGCACCCGCCCAGGCTACGACCGGGCACCGACAGCGCCGCCCAGGTCGCGGGAGGACGCGGCGACGGGCCAAGATCGGGGCATGAGCTCTGACCGCGCCGGACAGCTCGCCCGGCCCAGCGACCTGGTCGACGTCCCGCACCTGCTCACCGCGTACTACACGGTGCAGCCGGACCCGGCCGACGTCTCGCAGCAGGTGGTGTTCGGCACCTCGGGCCACCGCGGCTCGTCGCTGGACGGGGCCTTCAACGAGGCGCACATCCTCGCCACCACCCAGGCGATCTGCGAGTACCGCGCCGGCCAGGGGTACGACGGCCCGCTGTTCGTCGGCCGGGACACCCACGGCCTGTCCGAGCCGGCCTGGGCCAGCGCCCTCGAGGTGCTCGCCGCCAACGACGTCACGGTGCTGGTCGACTCCCGCGACGGCTACACCCCGACCCCGGCGGTCAGCCACGCGATCCTCGCCGCGAACCGGGGGAAGAGCAGCGGGCTGGCCGACGGCATCGTCGTCACCCCCTCGCACAACCCGCCCCGCGACGGCGGCTTCAAGTACAACCCGCCCTCCGGTGGCCCGGCCGACACCGATGCCACCGGCTGGATCGCCCGGCGGGCCAACGAGCTGCTCGCCGCCGAGCTGGAGGGGGTCCGGCGGATCCCCTTCGCCCGGGCCCGCGCGGCGGCGCAGGGCTACGACTTCCTCGGCACCTACGTCGACGACCTGCCGAACGTCCTCGACCTCGACGCCGTCCGGGACGCCGGGGTCCGGATCGGCGCCGACCCGCTCGGCGGCGCCAGCGTCGGCTACTGGGGCGAGATCGCCGACCGGCACCGGCTGGACCTGACCGTGGTGAACCCGCTGGTCGACCCGGCCTGGCGGTTCATGACGCTGGACTGGGACGGCAAGATCCGGATGGACTGCTCATCCCCCGCGGCGATGGCCTCGCTGATCGGCCGCAAGGACGAGTTCCAGATCGCCACGGGCAACGACGCCGACGCCGACCGGCACGGCATCGTCACCCCCGACGGCGGGCTGATGAACCCCAACCACTTCCTCGCCGTCGCGATCTCCTACCTGTTCAGCCACCGGCCGGAGTGGGGCGCGGACACCGCGGTCGGCAAGACCCTGGTCTCCAGCTCGCTGATCGACCGGGTCGTCGCCGACCTGGGCCGGCGGCTGGTCGAGGTGCCGGTCGGCTTCAAGTGGTTCGTGCCCGGGCTGCTCGACGGGTCGGTCGGCTTCGGTGGCGAGGAGTCGGCCGGGGCGTCCTTCCTCCGCCGCGACGGCAGCGTCTGGACCACGGACAAGGACGGCATCCTGCTCGCCCTGCTGGCCAGCGAGGTCCAGGCGGTCACCGGGTCCTCGCCGTCCCAGCTGCACGCGGAGATGACCGCCCGGTTCGGCGAGTCCGCCTACGCCCGGATCGACGCCGCGGCGACCCGCGAGGAGAAGGCCGCGCTGGGCAAGCTGTCGCCCGAGGCGGTCACCGCCACCGAGCTGGCCGGGGAGCCGATCACCGCCAAGCTGACCCGGGCGCCGGGCAACGACGCTGCGATCGGCGGGCTCAAGGTCACCACCGAGAACGCCTGGTTCGCGGCGCGACCGTCGGGCACCGAGGACGTCTACAAGGTCTATGCGGAGTCCTTCCGCGGCCCCGAGCACCTGGCCCAGGTGCAGCAGGAGGCGAAGGCGGTGGTCAGCGCCGCCCTCAGCGCGTGAGGGCGCCGCCCACGGCCATCGCGGCGAGCGACAGCAGCGGGACCGCGACCAGCAGCGCGACCGCCCAGCGCGGGAAGGTCACCATGTCCGCGCCGGTGCGGGGGTCGATGACGGCGTCGTCCGCCCGGCCGCTGCGCGCGGCGGTCACGATGCGGGTGACGGCGACGCCCAGGACGAGCAGCGCGATCAGCACGGCCGACCAGGCCGGCAGGCCGAGCAGCGCGGTCTCCCCCGCTCCCAGTGACCACAGGCCGTCGGCCAGCAGGTAGGCGGCGAGGCCGATCACCGCGGAGCCGACGAGGTCACCCCCGGACAGCGAGCGGACCAGCCGGCGCCCCGGCCCGCCGCCGGACGTGGGCACCCCGAGCGCCTCGGCGACCCGGTCGGCGTACCCGTCGGCCTCCCCGAACGCCTGCCGCGGGTCCTCCCCGGTCTCCGCCACGTGGCTCTGCACCTCGGCGAGCACCTCGCCGATCCGGGCGCCCGGGACGTCCCTCAGCCGCAGTGCGAGCAGCAGGTCGTCGGACCAGGCCTGCGCGGTGCTCTTCCTCGTGCTCGCCATGGCGGGGCTCCTCAGGACGGGACGGCGGGACTCGACAGCAGACCGGCGGCCCGCTCGGTGAAGACGTGCCACTGCTCGGCGCGCTCGCGCAGCGCCGGGGCGCCGGCGGGGGTGAGGGTGAAGAACTTGCGGCCCGGACCGCCGTCGCCGGCCTCCCAGGACGAGGACACCAGCCCCTCCGCCTCCAGCCGGGTGAGGATCGGGTAGAGCGTGCCGCCCTTGACCACGCCGAGACCGGCGTCGGCCAGCCGGGCGGCGATCGCGTAGCCGTACGTCGGACCGTCCGCGACCACCCGGAGCACGCACAGCGAGAGGACCCCCCGCATCCACTCACCGGGCCACCGCTCCTCCGCCACGACTGGACAGTACGGCTGACTAGTCAGGCGCGCAAGCTACCCGGACGCGCCGGAGGGCGGGACCCAGGTGCAGGTCCCGCCCTCCG
The DNA here is from genome assembly GCA_000620205.1 of Geodermatophilaceae bacterium URHA0031. Classification (GTDB taxonomy): domain Bacteria; phylum Actinomycetota; class Actinomycetes; order Mycobacteriales; family Geodermatophilaceae; genus Modestobacter. The sequence goes on from JHVP01000013.1 coordinate 121,186, forward strand.
GTGTGTGCCGGGTCGATCAGCTGACGTCCTCGTCCACCCAGTCCAGGCTCTTGGTGACCGCCTTCTGCCAGTTGCGGTAGAGGCGCTCGCGCTCGTCGTCGGCCATGGCCGGCTCCCAGCGCTTGTCCTCGGCCCACTTCGCGGTCAGCTCGTCGAGGTCGGACCAGAAGCCGACGGCCAGCCCGGCCGCGTAGGCCGCGCCCAGCGCCGTCGTCTCGGCGATCTTCGGCCGGATCACCGGGACGTCGAGGATGTCGGCCTGGAACTGCATGAGCAGCTCGTTGCCGACCATCCCGCCGTCCACCCGGAGCTCGGTGAGGTCGACCCCGGAGTCGGCGTTCATCGCGTCGAGCACCTCGCGGGTCTGGTACGCCGTCGCCTCCAGGACGGCGCGGGCCAGGTGACCGCGGTTGACGAAGCGGGTCAGGCCCACCACGGCGCCGCGGGCGTCGGACCGCCAGTGCGGCGCGAAGAGCCCGGAGAACGCCGGCACGAAGTAGGAGCCGCCGTTGTCGTCGACCTCGCGGGCCAGGTCCTCGATCTCCGGCGCGCTGCTGATCATCTTGAGGTTGTCCCGGACCCACTGCACCAGCGAGCCGGTGACCGCGATCGAGCCCTCCAGCGCGTACACCGGCTTCGCGTCGCCGAGCTGGTAGCACAGCGTCGTGAGCAGGCCGTTCTTCGAGGGGACGGCCTCCTCGCCGGTGTTGAGCAGCATGAAGTTGCCGGTGCCGTAGGTGTTCTTGGCCATGCCCTTGGTGAAGCAGACCTGGCCGAAGGTGGCCGCCTGCTGGTCACCCAGCGAGCCGGCGATCGGTACCCCGGCGAGGAAGCCCGCTGCCCGGCCCTTGCCGTAGACCTCGGAGTTGGACCGGATCTCCGGGAGCATGGACATCGGGATGCCCATCTCCTCGGCGATCGCCGGGTCCCACGCCAGCGTGCGGTAGTCCATGAGCATGGTGCGCGAGGCGTTGGAGACGTCGGTGAGGTGCAGGCCGCCGTCCGTGCCACCGGTCATGTTCCAGATCAGCCAGGAGTCGATGGTGCCCATCAGCAGGTCACCGCGCTCGGCGGCCTCGCGGGCACCGTCGACGTTGTCCAGGATCCAGCGCACCTTGGGCCCGGCGAAGTAGGTGGCCAACGGGAGGCCGACCCTGTCCTTGTACCGGTCGGCGCCGCCCCCGAGGGCCCCCAGCTGCTCGACGATCGCCGTGGTGCGGGTGTCCTGCCAGACGATCGCGTTGTAGACCGGCTGCCCGGTGTTCTTGTCCCACACGACGGTGGTCTCGCGCTGGTTGGTGATGCCGACGGCGACGATGTCGGAGACCCCGGCATCGCTGCGGGCCAGTGCCTGGCCGACCACCTCCCGGGTGTTGCGCCAGATCTCCAGCGGGTCGTGTTCGACCCAGCCGGCCCGCGGGAAGATCTGCTCGTGCTCCTTCTGCCCGACGGAGACGACGGCCCCGTCGTGGTCGAAGATCATGCAGCGGGTGCTCGTGGTGCCCTGGTCGATGGCTGCGACGTACTGCGTCATTGCAGGTTCCTCTCGGTTAGGGATTGTCAGAGCGAGACGTGCGACAGGAGGCCGGCGAGGACGGCACCGATGATCGGGCCGACGATCGGCACCCAGGCGTATCCCCAGTTGTTGCCGCCCTTGCCGCGGATCGGCAGGACGGCGTGGGCGATGCGCGGGCTCAGGTCACGGGCGGGGTTGATGGCGTAGCCGGTGGGGCCACCGAGCGAGGCGCCGATGCCGACGACGAGCAGCGCCACGGCGAGCGGGCCGAGCTCGGTCGGGGTGTCCCCGAACCGCAGGATGATGTAGACCAGCACGAACGTGCCGAGGACCTCGGTGATCACGTTGTCGATGGGGCTGCTGATCGCCGGGCCGGTGGCGAAGGTGCCCAGCTGGGTCCCGGCGGCCTCCGGGTCGTTGTAGTGCCGGCGGTAGGCCAGGTAGGCGAGGACCGCGCCGATGAAGGCACCGATGAACTCGGCGGCGAAGTAGACCAGCGTGCTGCCGAAGGTCACGTCCACGCCGGGGGCGTACTGGTCGGCGCCGCTCACCAGCAGGCCGACGGTGACCGCGGGGTTGAGGTGGGCCCCGGAGGACGCGGCGGCGTAGACGCCGGTGAAGACCGCCAGCCCCCAGCCGAAGATGATGACGATCCAGCCGCCGGCGTTGCCGAAGGTCTTCGGCAGCGCGACGTTGGCGACGACGCCGACGCCCATGAGGATGAGCAGGGCTGTGCCCAGCACCTCGCTGCCGAACACGGTCCAGAGACTCGTGGTGTCCACGTGTAGGAGCTCCTCCTAGGGGTCCGCTGCGGTGCGGACCGGTCAGGGGGCCGGCCGGCCGCTGTGGTGGCGGTCACGACCAGGCCCTTCGGAGCGGACCGTAGAGATCATCGTGTGAGCGGGACAACAGTTCCTGTCCGACATGGTCGGACAGCAGCTCAGGGAGCCCCCCAGGCGATGCTCAGCTGGACCGCCCGCTCCCAGGTCGGGTACTCCGCGGTGAGGGCCTGCGCCCGGTCCGGGGAGGGGGTCCACTGGGCGGCGCGGTGCCAGTTGCGCCGCAGCGCCTCGACGTCGGACCAGACCCCGACCGCCAGGCCCGCGGCGTAGGCGGCGCCGAGCGAGACGGTCTCCCCCACCATCGGCCGCACCACCGGCGTGTCCAGCGCGTCGGCGACGAACTGCATGAGCAGGTTGTTGGTGGTCATCCCGCCGTCCACCCGCAGGGCGGGCAGCGAGAGGCCGGAGTCGGCCGCCATCGCCTGGACGACGTCGCGGGTCTGCCAGCCGGTCGCCTCCAGCACCGCCCGGGCGAGGTGGCCCTTGGTGACGTAGGAGGTGAGGCCCGCGACCAGCCCGCGGGCCTCACCCCGCCAGTGCGGGGCCAGCAGCCCGGAGAACGCCGGGACGACGTAGCAGCCGCCGTTGTCGGACACCGTGCGGGCCAGGGTCTCCACCTCCGGCGCCGACCCGATCAGGCCCAACCCGTCGCGCAGCCACTGCACCAGCGCCCCGGCGACGGCGACCGAGCCCTCCAGCGCGTAGTGCACCGGCTCCCCGGCCAGCTGGTAGGCCACCGTGCTGATCGACCCCGACCGGGTCCGCACCAGCTCGGTACCGGTGTTCTGCAGCAGGAAGCTGCCGGTGCCGTAGGTGCACTTGGCCTCGCCGGGGGCGAAGCAGGCCTGGCCGAACAGCGCGGCCTGCTGGTCCCCCAGCGCCCCGGCGATCGGCAGCGCGGGCGAGAGCGCCGTCGCGACCCCCAGGACGCCGACCGAGGGCCGGATCTCCGGGAGCATCGCGGCCGGGATGCCGAAGAAGGCCAGCAGACCCGCGTCCCACCGGCAGGTGCGGACGTCCATCAGCAGCGTGCGGCTGGCGTTGGTCACGTCGGTGACGTGCACCCCGCCGTCCGGGCCGCCGGTGAGGTTCCAGATCAGCCAGGTCTCCATGGTGCCGAACAGCAGCTCGCCGCGTTCGGCCCGCTCCCGGGCGCGGGGCACCCGGTCGAGGATCCAGCGCAGCCGCGGGCCGGCGAAGTAGCCGGCGATCGCCATGCCGCTGCGCTCGGCGACCAAGCCGGCGTCCGGACGGGCGGCCAGCTCGCTGACCAGCTCGTCGGTGCGGGTGTCCTGCCAGACCAGCGCGCGGGTGATCGGGCGGCCGGTGTCCCGCTCCCAGACGACCGTCGTCTCCCGTTGGTTGGCGATGCCCAGCGCCACCACGTCGCCCCGGCCGGAGACGTCGGCCAGCACCTGGGCGCAGGTGCGCTGGGTGTTGGCCCAGATCTCCATCGGGTCGTGCTCGACCCAGCCCGGGCGCGGGAAGTGCTGGCGGTGCTCGCGCTGGCGGACGGCCACCATCCGGCCGCCCCGGTCGAAGACCAGCGACCGGGTCGAGGTGGTGCCCTGGTCGACGGCGAGCACGTACCGGTCAGCCACTCCCGTGCCCCAGCTCGCGGGACACCGCGTGCGCGGCATCGGTGACCATGGCCAGCAGCGGGCTGCGCGGCAGCCCGCGCGCGTCGAACAGCGAGCTGCGCGGCCCGCTCACGCCCAGCGCCGCGACGACCAGACCGCCGGCGCCGCGGACCGGCGCGGCCAGCCCGCCCAGCCCGGCCTCGTACTCCCCCTGCTCGGTCGCCCAGCCGCGGGCGCGCACCTCGGCCAGCTCGGCGGTGGACACGGCGGCGCCCGCCGGCGGACGGTGGCCGGTGTGCGGGTGGCTGTGCGCGCGCAGCACCTTGCCCAGGGCGGTGGTGGGGGGCAGCACGTCGCCGACCTCGAGCACCTGGGCGGAGTCGTCGGGCCGGAAGACGTGGTGCACGACGACGACCTCCCCGCCCACCAGGGTGGCCAGCCGCACCGCGTGACCGCTGCGGGCGGCCAGCGCGTCGCTCCAGTTCGACGACCGGGCGCGCAGCTCGTTGACGTCGAGGTGGGCGCCCAGCCGCAGCAGACCGGTGCCCAGCGCGTAGCGGCCGGTGGCCCGGTCCTGCTCGACGAACCCGACCAGCAGCAGGGTGCGCAGCAGGCTGTGCGTCGTGGTCTTCGCCAGGCCCACCGCCTCGGAGATGTCGGTGACCCCGAGGGAGCCGCCGGAGCCGGCGACCACCTGCAGGATCGCGGCCGCACGCTCGATGGACTGCACGCTGCCCGGCACGGCGACCGACGCTAGGCCATCGGACGGGTTCGTGGCGCAGTGCGCGCTGTGCGACATGGTCGGACAGCGCACCTCGTCGCCGGTGCGCCGACCGACCTACCGTGGGGACCAGAGGCCACACCGACGTGCGCCGGCCGGCGCTAGGAGAGTCCGCATGACCGCAGTTCGCCCGCTCGGACCCGACCAGCGCGCCCAGGCATGGGCCGACCTCGCTGCCGGTGAGTTCGAGGTCCTCGTCGTCGGCGGTGGCGTGACCGGTGCCGGGGTGGCGCTCGACGCGGCCACCCGCGGCCTGCGCACCGCCCTGGTGGAGGCCCGCGACTTCGCCAGCGGCACCTCCTCCCGCTCCTCCAAGCTCTTCCACGGCGGGCTGCGCTACCTGGAGCAGTTCGACTTCGGACTGGTCCGCGAGGCGCTGCACGAGCGCGACCTCTCGGTGAACCGGATCGCGCCGCACCTGGTCAAGCCGGTCCCGTTCCTCTACCCGTTGACCCACCACGTGTGGGAGCGGCCCTACGTGACCGCGGGCCTCGCGCTCTACGACGGGCTGGCCCGGCTCGGTGCCCTCTCCGAGCCGATGCCCGGTCAGAAGCACCTCACCCGCACCGGGGCCCGGCGGCTGTTCCCGGCGCTGAAGGAGGACGCGCTGGTCGGCGCGGTCCGCTACTACGACGCGCAGGCCGACGACGCCCGGCACACCCTCACCGTGGCGCTGACCGCGGCCGCCTACGGGGCGACCGTGCTCAACTCCGCCGAGGTCGTCTCCTTCACCCACGCGGGCGGCCGCGTGGTCGGGGCCCGGGTCCGCGACGTGGAGACCGGCCAGGAGGTCGACGTCCGCAGCGAGGTCGTGGTCAACGCGACCGGGGTGTGGACCGACGACGTGCAGACGCTGGTGGGCGGCCGGGGCCGGTTCCACGTGCGGGCCAGCAAGGGCGTGCACATCGTCGTCCCGCGCGACCGGATCAACGGCGAGGTCGGGCTGATCCTGCGCACCGAGAAGTCGGTGCTGTTCGTCATCCCGTGGGGCAGCCACTGGATCGTCGGGACCACCGACACCGACTGGTCGCTGGACAAGGCGCACCCGGCGGCGTCCAAGGCCGACATCGACTACATCCTCGAGCACGTGAACCAGGTGCTCTCGGTGCCGATCACGCACGCCGACATCACCGGCGTCTACGCCGGGCTGCGCCCGCTGCTGTCCGGCGAGCAGGAGTCGACCAGCCAGCTCTCCCGCGAGCACGCGGTCGCCCGCCCCGTGCCCGGGGTCATCGCCGTGGCCGGTGGCAAGTACACGACCTACCGGCCGATGGCCGCCGACGCGGTGGACGCCGTCGCCGAGGACGTGTCCCGCCCGGTGCCGCCGAGCGTCACCGAGAACATCCCGCTGGTCGGCGCCGAGGGCTACGCGGCGATGGTCAACTCCCTCGACGGCCTCTCCCAGCGGTGGGGCATCCCGCACTTCCGGGCCGAGCACCTGCTCAACCGGTTCGGTTCGCTCACCCCGGAGGTGCTCGCCCTGGCCGCGGACGCCCCGGAGCTGCTGCAGCCGGTGCCCGGGGCCGAGGAGTACCTGATGGTCGAGATGGTGTGGGGCGCCGCGCACGAGGGTGCGCTGCACCTCGACGACCTGCTCGCCCGTCGCACCCGCATCTCGATCGAGACCCCGCACCGCGGTGTCGAGTCCGCCGAGCCGGTGGCCCGGGCGGTCGCCGGGGTGCTGGGCTGGGACGCCGAGCGGATCGCGAACGAGGTGGACAGCTACCGGGCCCGGGTCGAGGCCGAGCGGCGGTCCCAGGAGGCCGCCGACGACCTGGAGGCCGACGCCGCCCGGGTCGCCGCCCCGGACACCCGCGCTGTCGCCGTGGGCCGCGCCCTCCACTAGACAGGACGGCATGGACGTCGTCGGGCTGGTGCGGGAGCTCGTCGGGCGACCGACGGTCTCCGGCGACGCGGCGGCCCAGCGCGAGGTGCTGGGCACGGTCACCGACGTGCTCACCGCGGCCGCACCGCACCTGCAGGTGCGGGTGGGCACCGACCGGGAGCAGCCCTGGACCTTGCTCACCTCGGCCACCGACCCGGTCCGGCCGCGGCTGCTGCTGGCCTGCCACGTCGACACGGTGCCCGCCGCCGACCCGGCCGGCTGGCAGCGCGACCCGTTCGGCGCCGAGGAGGAGGACGGCCGGATCTGGGGCCGGGGCGGCTCGGACATGAAGGCCGGGCTGGTCGCCGCTGCCGCGGCGATGGCCGGCGCCGACCCCTCGGTGCCGGTCGCGCTGCTGCTGACCAGCGACGAGGAGACCGGTTCCCGCGGCGCGGCCGCCGCAGCCGGCGCGGTCGCTGAGTTGGCGGTCGGTGCGGTCGTCGTCCCGGAGGCGACCGGCAACCGGGTCGTGCTCGGCCACCGGGGCGCGCTGTGGGTGGCGGTCCGCACGGCGGGCGTCGCCGCGCACGGCAGCACGCCGCAGCGGGGGCACAACGCGCTGCTGGACCTGGTCGCCGTCCTCGGTCGCGCCCGCGCCGGGCTGCCGCTGTCGACCGAGCAGTTCCTGGGTGCGGAGACCTGGAACCCCGGCGTGCTGCGCAGCGGCAGCGTGCCGAACGTCGTCCCGGACCGGGCCGAGGCCGTCATCGACCAGCGGACCGTCGGGGACGGCAGCGCCCTGCTGGCCTGGTGGCGCGCCCAGCCGGAGGTGGCCGACGTCGAGGTGCTCGTCGACCTGCCGCCGGTGCGCACGCCGCCCGACGACCCGTGGGTGGCCCGGTTGCCCGCGCCGGTCGAGCCCTCCCCCGCCACCTACTTCACCGACGCCTCGGTGCTGGCGGCGGTCACCGGCGCGGCGCCGATCGTCGTGTGGGGCCCGGGGACGCCGGCGGTCATGCACGCCACCGACGAGTACGTCGAGGTGGCCGAGATCGAGCAGGCCGTCGCCGCGCTCACCGCCGTCCTCGGCTCCTGGCCGACCTGACCGCGTTCCACGTGGAACCGGGGGGATGATGCGGGGATGAACGAGTTCGATCTGGTCCTCCCGACGGCGGTCGACGTCCGCGAGGTGGGCATGCGGGACGGCCTGCAGCTCGAGGACCCGCTGCCGCTGGCCGCCAAGCTGCAGATGCTGGAGGCGCTGGTCGCCACCGGGGTGCGCCGGATCGAGGTGACCTCCTTCGTCTCCCCCAGGGCGGTCCCGGCGCTGGCCGACGCCGACCAGCTGGCCGCCGAGCTGCACCGGTTCGACGGCGTGCACTTCTCCGCGCTGGTCGCCAACCCGCGGGGAGCGGTCCGCGCGGTCGACGCCGGCCTGACCTCCCTGGAGTACGTCGTCTCGGCCTCGGACTCGCACAGCCAGGCCAACGCCGGGCGCTCCACCGCCGCCGCGGTCGCCGCGGTCGGCGAGATCGCCGAGCTGGCGCACGGTGCCGGCGGCTCGCTGGAGGTCATCGTGGCCACCGCCTGGGACTGCCCCTTCGAGGGCCGCACCCCGGTCGCCCGCACCGTCGACGTCACCCGGGCCGCGGTCACCGCCGGGGCCGACCAGCTCTGCCTGGGCGACACGATCGGCACCACGACGCCGGTGCGTGTCGTCCGGCTGCTCGACGCCGTCCGCCGGGCCACCCCGGGCGTCGCGCTCGGCGCGCACTTCCACGACACCCGCGGCACCGGGCAGGCCAACGCGCTCGCCGCGCTGCAGGCCGGGGTCACCCAGCTGGACGCGTCGGTCGGCGGGCTCGGCGGCTGCCCGTTCGCCCCGGGGGCGAGCGGCAACATCGCCACCGAGGAGCTCGTCTACTGGCTCGCCGACGCCGAGGTGGCCACCGGCATCGACCTGGACGCCCTGCTGGCCGCCGCCGCGGTCACCGAGCGCGCCGTCGGCCACGAGCTGCCCAGCTCGCTGCACCGCGCCGGTGGGCGGAACGTCCCCCGGGGCGCTGTGGTGGGATCGACCGCGTGAGCGCAACACCCGACGTCCCCCCGGCGGTGGTCGACCCGCAGGTCATGCGCGACGTGCTGGGCCACTTCGTCTCCGGCGTCACCGTGGTGACCGCAATGGGGGGCGACGGGCCGGTCGGGTTCACCTGCCAGTCGTTCAGCTCGCTGTCGCTGGACCCGCCGCTGGTGGCCTTCGCCCCGGCCCGCACCTCGACCACCTGGCCCCGGCTGCGCGACGCCGGCCGGTTCTGCGTGAACGTCCTCGCCGAGGAGCAGAGCGGGCTGTCCCGCCAGTTCGCCCGCAGCGGCACCGACAAGTACGCCGGGGTCAGCTGGGCGCCGAGCCCGTACGGATCGCCCGTGCTGGACGGCATCGTCGCCTGGATCGACAGCGAGCTGTGGGCCGAGTACGACGGCGGTGACCACACGATCGTGGTGGCCCGGGTGCTCGACCTCGGCGCGGACGCCTCGCGGACCCCGCTGCTGTTCCACCGCGGCGCCTACGGCCTCCAAGCCGCAGTCGACCTCTAGTCGAAGCGGAGGGCCAGCACCGCGACGTCGTCCCGGCGGTCGGGGTGGGGGCCGACGGCGTGCCGGCACAGGTCGGCCGGGGTGGCGTCGACCGGTGCGTCGGCCAGCCGGGCCGCCAGCGCGGCGATCCCCTGGTCGAGGTCCTCGCCCGGGTGCTCGATCAGGCCGTCGGTGTAGGCGACCAGGGTCGTCCCGGCCGGCACCTCGAGGACCAACGACCGGCGCCGGTGCGTGGCGTCGACGCCGATGAGCAGGCCGGTCACGCCGTCGACCACCTGCACCGAGCCGTCGAGCCGGCGGAGGACCACCGGGGGGTGCCCGGCGTTGGCCAGCTCCACGCGCCACGGCTCGCCGTCGGTCGCGGGACGCTCGGCCCGGGCGTAGACCATCGTGGCCATCGGTGCGACGTGCAGGCCCTGCACCAGCCGGTCGACGCGGCCGAGGACCTCCCCCGGGTCGGTGTCGGGTGCGTCCCAGGCGCAGGCCCGCAGCAGACCGCGCAGGTGGCCCATCGCGGCGGCGGCGGCGACGTCGTGCCCGACGACGTCCCCGACCGCGATCCCCACGGCGCCGTCGGGCAGGTGCAGCAGGTCGTAGAAGTCGCCGCCGACCTCGGCCGCGGTGGAGGCGCTGAGGTAGGCCGCCGCCGCGGTGACGCCCGGGATGGTGGGCAGCTCGGGGAGCAGCGAGCGTTGCAGCGTCTCGGCGACGGTGTGCTCCTGCTGGTAGAGCCGCACGTTGTCCATCGCCATCGCGGCCCGCCGGGACAGGTCACGGGCCAGGTCGATGTCCTCGCTGGTGAAGCCCCGGTCGTCGCGCGTCGCGACCAGCACCAGCGCGCCGAGCATGCGGCGCCGGGCGATCAGCGGGACGCTCATCACCGACCTGCCGCCGAGCGAGCGGAACAGCGCGGCGGTCTCCGGCACCGGGAAGACCCGGTCGACCCACTCCGGGGTGACGTGCTCGACCAGCACCGACTCGCTGGTGCGCAGCGACCGGCGGGTGGGCGAGCTCTCCGGCAGGTTGCTGAGGTGGCGGACGGCCAGCTCGGCCAGCTCGGCCTCGAAGCCCTCCCGGTGCCGGTGCGCGGTCTCCCGGACGGTGCCCTGCTCGTCGACGAGGGTGAGGAAGACCCAGTCGGCCAGCAGCGGCACGCACAGCGAGGCCAGCCGGTCGATCAGGTCGGACATGTCCAGGGTCGCGCTGAGCGTGCTGGTCGCCTCGGCCATCAGCGCGAGCCGGCTCTGCGCCAGCTCGGCCTCCACCCGGGCGGCGTCGGCGGCGGCGTGCGCCTGCTCGGCGTCCCGGCGGGCGGCCTGCTCGGCGGCGAAGGCGGCCTGGCGGTCGTCCTCCACCCGGACCCGCTCGGTGACGTCGGTCTGCACGCCCACGAAGCTGACCAGCTCGCCGTCCCCGTCGAACACCGGCGTGATCGACAGCTGGTTCCAGAAGGCGGTGCCGTCCTTGCGGTAGTTGAGCAGCGTGGTGGTGATCGGCCGCTGGTCCTGCAGGGCCTGCCGCAGGTCCTCGACCGCCTTCTGCTCGGTGGCCGGCCCCTGCAGGAACCGGCAGTTGCGCCCGACGCTCTCCTCGTAGCCGTACCCGCTGATCCGGGTGAAGGACGGGTTGACCCAGACCAGCGGGTCGTCCTCCTGGCGCGGGTCGGTGATGGTGAACGCGATGTCGGTGGCGACGACCGCCCGCTCGCGGAGCGCCTGCAGCACGGCCTCCGGGTCGTCGGTGCTGCTGGACTCGTCGACCTGGAGGAACACGACGAGGGAGAGCCGCTGCTCGCTGTCGTCCTGGGACAGCGGGAAGCCGGTCACCCACAACGCCTGGTCGGCATCGGCGTCGGCAGCGGCGGCCCGCCGCTCGTCGGAGCTGCGCCGCGGGGCGAGCCGGACCGCCTCCCCGACGACCGGGCGCCCCTCGGCGACCAGCGACAGCGGGCTGGAGGTGCTCGCCAGCGGGGCGGAGTTGAGGTCGGTGAGCCCGGCCGAGGCGCCCCAGGAGTCCACCGGCACGGGCAGCCGGACGTTGCCGGCCAGTTCGATCGCGGCCTTGTTGGCGTAGACGACGTCCCCGGCGGACTGGTCGATCACCAGCACCGCGACCGGGACGTCGGACAGCACGCCGGGCAGCGCGGCCTGCGCCGCCCGGGTGGTGTCGCTGCCGGACACGGCCACCTCGGCGGCGCCGACGATGTTCGCCTGCCGCTGGACCGGTGAGGATGCGTGATCGACCGCCACGAGGCCCTCGGCGAGCGCGGAGGTGGCCTCTGGCGGTACGGCGCCGGCAGGCGTCCCCGGGTGTCGCTGCAACGGCACGCCAAGATCTTACCGGGGCTTTGGATTGCGCACCATCGACAGGGGACGGCCAGGTCAGAGCTGCGTAGCGTCGTTCCTGGTCGAGCGGGGTAGGGACCGGAGCGCACACCACGAGAGAGGACGCGTCATGGGACTCCTGAGCCGGCTCTTCGGCCGTGACCGCGGGCAGGGCTCCACCGACCCGTACGCCCAGCAGGGCTACGGCTACGGCTACGCCCCGCAGCCGCAGCAGCCGGCCCCGCGGGCGCAGAGCGAGGACGAGCGCGCGATCGAGCGGTACCGCTACCTGCTGCGCACCGCTCCCCCGGACCAGGTGGAGGCTGCGCACGCGGAGGCCTTCGGCAAGCTCACCCCCGAGCAGCGCCGCCAGGTCCTCGAGCAGCTGTCCGCCGCGGTGCCGGCCGGCGAGCGGCCGCGCGGCGACGACCCGCGGAGCCTGGCCCGGGCCGCCACCCGGGCGGAGTTCCGCCAGCCCGGTTTCCTCGAGCGCACCTTCAGCGGCGGCGGGTACGGCGGTGGCTACGGCCGGGGTGGCTACGGGGGTGGCTACGGGGGTGGCTACGGCGGTGGCATGGGTGGCATGGGGATGGGCAGCATGATCGGCGGCAGCCTGCTCGGCACCGTCGCCGGTGTGGTCGTCGGCTCGGCGGTGGCCGATGCCCTCTTCGACACCGGCCTCGGCGACGGCGGCCTGTTCGGCGGTGGCGACGAGGAGGCCTACGCCGAGGGCTACCAGGACGGCGAGCAGGCCGACGACGGCGGCGGGGACTACGGCGGCGGGGACGGCGGCGGGGACTACGACGGGGGTGGCTACGACGCCGGCGGCTTCGACGGTGGTGGGTTCGACGGTGGTGGGTTCGACGGTGGTGGGTTCGACGGTGGTGGCGACTTCGGTGGGGGCGACTTCGGTGGGGGCGACTTCTAGCCCTGCTCGGCGGCCTCCTCGGCCTGGTGCCGCAGCCACAGCAGGCCGAGGACCGGCAGGACCAGCGGGATGAACCCGTAGCCCCGGCCGTAGCCGGACCACACCGTGTCGTCCGGGAAGGCGGCCGTGTCGACCACCGACAGCGTGCCCACGACCAGCACCCCGAGCAGCTCGACCGAACAGGCGACGACGGCGGTCCGCCGGCCGCCCCGGCCACCCCGGGCCAGCCCGACCGTGGCGGCGAGGTAGACGACCGCGGCCAGCGCGGACAGCAGGTAGGCCAGCGGCGCCTCGTCGAACTGGACCGCCAGCTGGACGGCTGCCCGGGCGCCGGCGGCGAGCGCGAACACCGCGTAGACGGCGACCAGCACCCGCCCCGGCCCCTGCGCGGTGTCCTCAGCCACGGGTCACCTCCCACAGGTCCAGGAGCCGCCAGACCATCACCGCGACGGCGAGCGCGGCCACCCCGAGCACCGTCCCCGCCCAGCGGGTCGGCTCGGTGCGCGCCCACAGCAGGCCCGCCACCGGGAGCAGCACCACGCTGACCAGGTAGGCGAGGAAGGTGGCCAGCTCGGCCGGCCGGTGCCCGCCGACCAGCGCGACGGTGGCCACGACCGCCTGCGCGACGAGCAGCAGCTCCAGCAGCGCGGTCGTGACCAGGTGCGCCGTGCCGATCCGCCGGCGCAGCGCGGTGCTCAGCGCTCCCAGGGCGGCGAGGACGACGGCGACGACGCTGATCGCGACGACCAGCGGGGTGCTCACCCTGGGGAGGGTAGTGAGCGGGTCAGCGGTGCACGGTGGACATGTCCGGGTAGCGGTCGCCGACGGCGGCGCCGGCCGGGGCGGCCTCGTCCAGCGCGCGCAGGTCGTCGTCGGTCAGCTCGACGTCGGCGGCACCGGCGTTCTCCTCCAGGTAGCCGACCCGCTTGGTCCCCGGGATGGGCACGACCGCGGGGTTGCCGGACCGGTCCGACTGCGCCATCACCCAGGCCAGCGCCAGCTGCGTGGCGGTGACGCCCTTGCCCTCGGCGAGCTCGCGCACCCGGTCGACCAGCTCGAGGTTCGCCGCGAACGCCTCGCCTTGGAAGCGCGGGTTGTGCCGGCGGAAGTCGTCGGCGTCCAGGTCGTCGACGCTGCGGATCTGCCCGGAGAGGAAGCCGCGGCCGATCGGGGAGTAGGCGACGAACCCGATCCCCAGCTCGGCGCAGGTGGCCAGCACGCCGTCGTCCTCGGGGTCCCGGGTCCACAACGAGTACTCGGTCTGCACGGCCGTGACCGGCTGGACGGCGTCCGCCCGGCGGATGGTGTCGGGTGCGGCCTCCGAGATGCCGGCGTGCCGGATCTTCCCGGCCTCCACCAGCTCCTTCAGCGCTCCCCAGGTGTCCTCGATCGGGACCGAGGTGTCCACCCGGTGCTGGTAGTAGAGGTCGATGACGTCGACCCCGAGCCGCTGCAGCGAGGCGTCACAGGCCCGGTGCACGTACTTCGGGGTGCCGTTGATGCGCACGAACGAGCCGTCCTCGGCGCGCTCGTTGCCGAACTTGGTGGCCAGCGTGACCTCGTCGCGGCGGCCGGCGATCGCCTGCCCGACCAGCCGCTCGTTGGTGAACGGGCCGTACATGTCGGCCGTGTCGAGGAAGGTGACACCCAGGTCGAGGGCGCGGGCGATGGTCCGCTCGGCCTCCGCCTGGTCGCCGGTGCCGTAGAACTCGCTCATCCCCATGCAGCCCAGGCCCTGGGCGGAGACGGTCAGGTCGCGGAGCTGTCGCATCTGCATGACCTGTCCCCTGCCCGTTCCTCCCCGGGCGCAACCAGTCCCCCGGTGGCTGCCTCCCGTTCCACGTGGAACCGCTCCGGGTGGGCGGCGGACCTCCGTCGTCCCCTAGGGTCGGGGGAGGTACGGGCAGCTCTGAGGGCACGGGACAGGACCGGAGGTAGCAGGTGGGGGCGGACAGCCCGGTGGTCGTGGTCGCCAACCGGCTCCCGGTGGACCAGGTGACCGAACCCGACGGCACGACCCGCTACCAGCGCAGCCCCGGCGGCCTGGTCACCGCGCTCGAGCCCTTCGTCGCCGGCCGCGGCGGAGCCTGGGTCGGCTGGTCCGGCGCCGCCGGGGACGCCCCCGAGCCCTTCGAGTCCGGCGGGATGCACCTCGTGCCGGTGCCGCTGTCGGAGGAGGAGGTCGACCGCTACTACGAGGGCTTCTCCAACGCCTCGCTGTGGCCGCTCTACCACGACGTCGTCGAGAAGCCGGAGTACCACCGCACCTGGTGGGACACCTACGTGCAGGTCAACAAGCGCTTCGCCGACCGGGCCGCCGAGGTCGCCGCCGAGGGTGCGATCGTCTGGGTGCACGACTACCAGCTGCAGCTGGTGCCGGCGATGCTGCGGCAGCGCCGTCCCGACCTCACCATCGGCTTCTTCCTGCACATCCCCTTCCCGCCCTACGAGCTGTTCACCCAGCTCCCCTGGCGCTCGGCGATCATCGAGGGGCTGCTCGGCGCGGACCTCATCGGCTTCCAGCAGCCCGCCGGCGCCACCAACTTCGTCAACCTGGCCCGGCGGCTGCACGACCTGCCGACCAAGGGCAGCACGGTCAGCTACGACGGCCGCACGGTCACCGCCAAGGCCTTCCCGATCTCCATCGACGTCAGCGCCTTCGACGAGCTCGCCAGCTCCCCCGAGGTGCTGGCCCGGGCGGCGGAGATCCGCGAGGAGCTCGGCCAGCCGGAGAAGATCGTGCTCGGCGTGGACCGGCTGGACTACACCAAGGGCATCGCCGTCCGGCTCGAGGCCTTCCAGGAGCTCCTGGAGGACGGCGTGATCGAGGCGCCGGCGACGGTCTTCGTGCAGGTGGCCACGCCCAGCCGGGAGCGGGTCGAGCACTACGTCACGATGCGCGAGACGATCGAGCAGCAGGTCGGCCACATCAACGGCCTGTACGGCTCGATCGCCGGGTCGGCGGTGCGCTACTTCAACCAGTCGATGCCCCGCGAGGAGCTGGCCGCCATGTACCGGGCGGCCGACGTCATGCTGGTCACCCCGTACCGCGACGGCATGAACCTGGTGGCCAAGGAGTACGTCGCGGCCCGAGGTGACCTCGGCGGCGTGCTGGTGCTCAGCGAGTTCGCCGGGGCGGCGGCGGAGCTGAAGCAGGCGCTGCTGGTCAACCCGCACGACATCGACGGGGTGAAGAAGCAGCTGGTGCGGGCGCTGCGGATGGACCCGGCCGAGGGCGCCAAGCGGATGCGGGCGATGCGCCGGCACGTCGCCAAGCACGACCTCGACCACTGGGCCAGCTCGTTCTTCGAGTCGCTGAAGGCGCAGGCCTGACCGTGCTGCCCCCGGAGCTCGGCGCGGCGCTGGACGAGCTGGCCCGGCGGCGTCCGCTGCTGCTGGCCAGCGACTACGACGGCGTGCTGGCCCGGCTCCGGGACGACCCGGCGGCGGCGGTGCTCGAGCCGGGGATCGGTGAGCTGCTCGGCCGGCTGGCCGCGGTCGAGGGCGTCACGGTCGCGCTGGTCAGCGGCCGCGGGGTCGAGGACCTGCAGCGGACCAGCGGGCTGACCGGCCCGTTCCGCTGGGTCGGCAGCCACGGCGCCGAGTTCGACGGGCCGCTGGCCGGGGAGCTGGCCAGCCGCCGGGACGCCCTGGCCGCCGCGCTCGCCCCGCTCGTCGACGCCGTCCCGGGTGCCCGGCTCGAGGTCAAACCGGCCAGTGCTGCGGTGCACGTGCGCACCGTCGCCGACCGCGGCGCCGCGCAACAGCTGCTCGACGACGCCGCCGCCGGACCGGGTGCGGCCCCCGAGCTGACCGCCAAGCCCGGCAAGGACGTGCTCGAGCTCGCCGTCACCGACGCCGACAAGGGCTCGGCGCTGCTCCGGCTGCGCGACGAGCTGGGTGCCGCAGCAGTCCTGTACATGGGTGACGACGTGACCGACGAGGACGCGTTCCGGGCGCTCGGCGCCGGCGAGGTGGGCATCAAGGTCGGCGCGGGCGACACCGCCGCCGGGTACCGGGTCGAGGACCTGGCCGGGGTCCGCGCGGTGCTCGAGCGGCTCGCGGGCACGCTCTCCTCCTGATCCCCCGCGTATTCCGTCTCTGACGGAACGCCGCCTCCCCCGGTTCCCATCCGGCGCAGCCGCCCCATGCGCGGTCACGGTCCCCGTCGGCGCTGCCGATGGAGTCGAGAACACCGGTGGGTGCGAAGAGATGTCGACATGACCGTTCATGACCATTCTCGGCAGCTCATCGATGAATCCGAAAAAGGTCGGTGCGCGTCGAATTCCCAACTGGAATGGCGGGAGTGCGTGCCGAAGAACCAGTTGCTGAGCGGGGTGAGCCCGACAGTGCGCACCAAGGGGATGAGGCAGGCGTGGAAGGTCTGGACGACATCGTCGAGGAGTTCCTCGTGGAGAGCCACGAGAACCTCGACCAGCTGGACCAGGACCTGGTGGCCCTGGAGCAGGACCCCCGTTCCCGGGACCGGCTCTCGAGCATCTTCCGGACGATCCACACCATCAAGGGCACCAGCGGCTTCCTGGCCTTCAACCGGCTCGAGGAGGTCGCCCACGTCGGCGAGAACCTGCTCTCCCGGCTGCGGGACGGCGCGCTCGAGCTGAACCCGCGGCGCACCGACGCCCTGCTGCAGATGGTGGACACGATCCGCGCCCTGCTGGCCGCCATCGAGGCCTCCGGCGGGGAGGGGACGGTCGAGGTCGCCGGCACCGTCCTGCTGATCAGCGCCGCCCTGGAGGAGACCCCCGCCGAGGAGCCGGTCGAGGAGGTCAGGGTCGAGCCGGTCGTGGAGTCCCCGGTCCCGGAGGCGTCCCCGGCGGTCGCGTCCGTCGTCCCGGCCCCCGCGCCGGTGCCCGCGCTGGAGAAGCTCCCCCCGGCCCCTGCCCCGGTCGCACCGGTGGCTGCGGCGCCGGAGCACCCCGCCGAGCCCGGTGAGCCGGGGGTCGGTGGCCAGCCGGGCCGCCGTGCCGTCGCCGACAGCACCATCCGGGTCGACGTCGACCTGCTGGACGCGCTGATGCTGCTCGTCGGGGAGCTGGTGCTCACCCGCAACCAGATCGTCCAGTACGTGGGCCGGCAGACCGACCAGGACCTGGTCCGGGCCTCGCAGCGGCTGAACCTGATCGCCAGTGAGCTGCAGGAGGGCGTCATGAAGACGCGCATGCAGCCCATCGACCACATCTGGTCCAAGCTCCCCCGCGTCGTCCGCGACCTCGGGCTGCAGTGCGGCAAGAACGTGCGCCTGGAGATGGTCGGCCGGGAGACCGAGCTGGACAAGACGCTGCTCGAGGCGGTCAAGGACCCGCTGACCCACCTGGTGCGCAACTCCGTCGACCACGGCGTCGAGCCCTCCGCCGACCGGGTCGCCGCCGGCAAGCCCGCCGAGGGCGTGCTGACCCTGCGCGCCCGGCACGAGAGCGGGCAGGTCGTCGTGGAGGTGGCCGACGACGGCGGCGGCATCGACCCGGTCAAGGTCGGGGCCAAGGCCGTCGAGCGCGGCCTGGTCACCGCGGACGCGCTCGCCCGGATGACCCCGGCCGACGTGCTGCAGCTGATCTTCCTGCCCGGCTTCTCGACGGCGGCAGCCGTCACCAACGTCTCCGGCCGCGGTGTCGGCATGGACGTGGTGAAGACCAACATCGAGTCGATCGGCGGGACGATCGAGGTCGAGTCGGTGCCCGGTCAGGGCACCTGCACCCGGCTGCGCATCCCGCTCACCCTGGCGATCGTCCCGGCGCTGACCATCGAGTGCGCCGGCGACCGCTACGCCATCCCGCAGATCAGCCTGCAGGAGCTGGTCGCCCTGGACGCCGAGAAGGCCGCGGCCGCGGTCGAGGACGTCGGTGGCGCTTCGGTCTACCGCCTGCGCGGCGAGCTGCTGCCGCTGGTGCACCTGGCCGACGTGCTGGGGCTGGCCTCCGACCGGCACGACGGGCACGTCGTCATCGCCGTGCTCAGCTCCGAGGGCCGCCGGTTCGGCCTCGTCGTCGACCGGGTCATCAACACCGAGGAGATCGTGGTCAAGGCCGTCGGTGGTCAGCTGAAGTCGATCGGCCTGTACTCCGGCGCGACCGTCCTCGGCGACGGTGCGGTCGCGCTGATCCTCGACGTCCAGGCGCTGGCCCGGCGGGCCCTGCGGGCCGAGAGCGCCGAGCGCCAGGAGCACCGGCTCGCCGCCGCCGCGGCGACCTCGTCCACCGCGGAGCGGCAGCGGATGCTGCTGGCCGCGATCGGCGGCGGGCGCCGGGTCGCGATCCCGCTGGACACCGTCACCCGGCTCGAGCAGGTGCGCAGCGAGACCGTCGAGCGGGTCGGCTCCCGGGAGGTGGTGCAGTACCGCGGCGCGATCCTGCCGATCGTCCGGCTGGACCGGCACCTGGGCGCCTTCGGCGACTCCGACCGCGAGGTGCTCGAGGTCATCGTCTACGCCGACCACGGCCGCAGCGTCGCGATCGTCGTGGAGGAGATCCTCGACATCGTCGACGGCGAGGCCGCGGTGCAGAGCGACATCGACGACCTGGGGCTGCTCGGCTCCGCGGTCATCGGCGACCGCGTCACCGAGCTGCTGGACGTCCGCGCCGCGATCCTCGCCGCGGACCCGATGTTCTACGCGACCCCACCCGCCCTCGGCGGTGCGGGACACGAGGTCGCGGCCACCCACCTGATGGAGGTCTGACGTGAGCACCGACACCGCGGCCCGCCCCACCACCCGCGCCATGCCGGCCACCAGCCAGCTGGCCACCTTCTGGCTCGACGGCGACCTGTTCGGCGTCGAGGTGGAGCACGTGCAGGAGGTGCTCCGCAGCCAGAGCATCACCCGCGTGCCGCTGGCGCCGCCCGCCGTGGCCGGCCTGATCAACCTCCGCGGCCAGGTGGTCACCGCCATCGAGCTCCGGGAGCGGCTGGGCCGCCCGGCCCGCCCGGCGGGCGAGGAGCCGGTCGTCATCGTCGTCCGGCTCCACGGCGAGGCGGTCAGCCTGCTCGTCGACAGCATCGCCGACGTCGTCGACGTCGACCTCCGCGACTTCGAGGCGCCGCCGGACACGATGGACGGCACCTCCCGCGAGCTGATCCGCGGCGCCTACAAGCTCGACGGTCAGCTCCTGCTGGCCCTGGACGTCAACCGCGCCGTCGGTTCCTGAGACACCCCCGCCCGTCCGCACAGCCGGCACCACCTCTTCCTGGAGTACCTGTACATGAGCAGCGCAGCCCTCCCCTCCCGGCGGTCCGGGTGGTTCGCCGACCGGTCGATCGGCGTCAAGATCGGCGCGGTCATCACGCTCCTCGCCGTCGTCGTCCTCGGGACGAACGTCCTGTCCATCGCCCGGATGCAGGACATGCGGACGGTCCAGGAGGAGATCTACGACGAGAACCTGAAGCCGCTGAACTCGCTGGCCGCGGTGCAGCGGGCGGTCGCCGCCTACCGGTCGCGGGTCCTGCAGTACCCGGTCTACACCGTCGCGGACCGGCCCACGATCACCAGCGAGGCGCAGGAGAAGCTGGCCGACCTGCAGACGGCGTCGGCGGACTACGCGCCCTTCATCGTCGACCAGGAGGCCTGGGACACCTTCCAGTCCTCGTTCCAGCAGCTGGTGCAGCTCAACCAGACCCAGATGGTGCCGGCCGCCGATGCCGGCGACCTGGCCACCTTCGGTGCGATCTACAAGAACACCGCCGCCGAGGTGATCAGCACCTTCGCCCAGGCACTCGAGGACGAGGGCGTGGCCCAGGCCGACGTCGCCGACCAGCGCAACAGCGACGCCGCCGCGGCGGTCAGCGCGGCCGTCACGATCGTGCTGACGACGGCCGTGGTCGGGCTGCTGGTCGCGGCCGGCCTGGCCCTCCTGGTCATCCGCCGCATCCTGAGCACGGTCCGCTCGGTCCAGACCTCGGTCGAGGCGATGGCCGCGGGTGACCTGACCGTGCTCCCCACCGTCCGCGACCGCGACGAGATCGGCCGGATGGCACAGGCGCTCGGCTCGGCGCAGGAGAACCTGCGCTCGGTGATGTCCGCGGTCGTCGCGTCCTCGGACGCGGTGGCGGCGGCGTCGGAGGAGCTGTCGGCGTCCTCGGCGCAGATCTCGGCCTCGGCGGAGGAGACCTCCGCGCAGTCCGGGGTGGTGTCGGCGGCCGCGGAGGAGGTGTCCCGCAACGTGGCCACCGTCGCGGCGGGTGCCGAGGAGATGGGTGCCTCGATCCGGGAGATCAGCCAGAACGCGAACGAGGCGGCCCGGGTGGCCGCGCAGGCCGTGGCCGAGGCAGAGACCACCAACGCCACCGTGGTGAAGCTCGGTGACTCCTCCCGGGAGATCGGCAACGTGGTCAAGGTGATCACGAGCATCGCCGAGCAGACGAACCTGCTGGCGCTGAACGCGACGATCGAGGCGGCCCGGGCCGGGGAGGCCGGGAAGGGCTTCGCGGTGGTGGCCAACGAGGTGAAGGAGCTGGCGCAGGAGACGGCGCGGGCGACCGAGGACATCGCGCGGCGGGTGGAGGCGATCCAGGGCGACACCTCGGGTGCGGTGTCGGCGATCGGTCGGATCTCGGAGATCATCGGGTCGATCAACGACTACCAGCTGACCATCGCCAGTGCGGTGGAGGAGCAGACGGCGACCACGAACGAGATGTCCCGGTCGGTGCAGGAGGCCGCGGGCGGGTCGACCGATAT
>JHVP01000014.1 GCA_000620205.1 Geodermatophilaceae bacterium URHA0031
TCCTCGCAGAACCCCGGGGACGGGCAGACGGCGGTCAAGGCCGTGGACGGGGTGGTCGACGGCTACCCGGGCGACCACACCGCTGAGTGGGCCAGTGCCGGTCAGGGCGTCGGTGCCTGGCTGCAGCTGGACTGGGCGTCGGCGGTGCAGCTCAACGCCGTGGTGCTCTACGACCGGCCCAACCAGTACGACCAGGTGACCGGGGCGACGCTCCGGTTCTCCGACGGCTCGACGGTGACCGTGCCCTCGCTGGACAACGCCGGGGGCCCGGTGACGGTGACCTTCCCGGCCCGCAGCACCACCTCGCTGCGGATCACGGTCACCTCGGTGGCCGTGTACACGGGGAACGTCGGGCTGGCCGAGATGGAGGTCTGGGGCACCCAGCCGGTGGCTCCCACCTCGGCGCCGGCTGCCAAGGTGTCGGCGAGTCCGTCGGCCGGGGCCCCCGCTGCCGCTGCCACCGCGCAGCCGACCCCCGGGCCCGTGCAGCAGACGGTGCCCGCGGAGCAGAGCCAGCAGCCGGCGGTGCCGGAGGCGACCACGCAGCGGTCGGCGCCGCAGGGGACGGTGACCGATCCGGCCGGCGGCGTGCCGTCCGTGCCACCCGCCGAACCGACGACCGGACCGCCCGACGCCCGTCTCGACGAGACCGGGACCACGGTCACCGAGTGACTCACAGCGCCCCTGCCGGATCCCGGCAGGGGCGCTGTCCCGTTCCGGACCCGTCGTCGGACCAGGGGCGCACGCGACGTCGACCATTCCGGGGAGAAAAGGTCACCGGTGTGGGTGTCGCGCGCGCGGGTGACCATTCTCGCCGCGGTGCCCACAACGGGTGAAAGAATCTGTGTGACCTTCTCCGGCGATTTCTGACGCATAGCATCCATGCGACCTCATTGGCGTCGCACAGCTCATGTGAATGGCATCCGACCCCATTTCCGAGGTCCTCCACGAGCGTATGAGTGAGGACGTCACATGGCCACCGCCACCCATCCCCGGACCATTCGGGAACTCGTCACGTGGATGCGTGAGGACGCCGAGGTGAACCGGTCGCGTGGTGGCGGGACGCTGAGTGTGGTCTCGGTGGCGATCTTCCGGCTCAACCAGTTCGGCGTCCGCGGGACCGGGCTCGTCCCGGCGCTGGTCCGGCTGCTGTCGCTGCCGCTGGTCGTGTTCTCGCGGCTCATGCTCAGCTGCGAGGTCCCCGGGTCGCTGGCCTGTGGCCGCCGCTTCGTCCTGGCCCACGGCGGCCGTGGCGTCATCATCGTGCCGGACGCCGTCATCGGGGACGACGTCGTCATGGCCCCCTACTCCGGGCTCGGCGTGGCCTATCCGGCGGCCGGTGCCCCCACCCTCGGGGACCGCGTCTACGTCGGCGCCTCGGTCACCGTGATGGGCCCGGTCACCGTGGGCGACGGCGCCTTCATCGGCACCCGGGCACTGGTGGTCAAGGACGTCCCGGCGGGAGTGCTCGCCGTGGGTCTGCCCGCCAAGGTCGTCGGCCCGGCCCCGGTGCAGTCGTGAGCGCATCGGTGACCGGCCCGCACGCCACCGGTGCCGGCGACGTCCCGGCCGGGGCCTTCGCCGACGTCCTCACGGAGGCCCTGCGCACCGGGTCGGGGGGCGTGCTGACCTGGCTGAACCACTACAGCGCCCTGCAGGCCCTGCAGGCCGGTGTGCCGCTCGACCAGTTCGACTATCTGGGCCTGGACGGCATCTTCCTGGCCCGCATCGTCCGCGCGGAGGTCACCCGGACGAGCGCGGACCTGCTGCTGCCCGTCGTCCTGGAGCGCACGGACGGCCTCCGGGTCGCGCTGATCGGCTCGACCACCGAGACACTGGCGGTGGTCGCCCGCAAGATCGAGGCCGAGTACGGACACCAGGTCGTGCTGATGTGCGACGGGTACAGCGGTCTCCCCGAGGCGGCATCGGTGCGCCGGCAGCTCCAGGAGGCCCGGGTCGACCTGGCCGTCGTGGCGCTCGGCGCTCCTCGGCAGGACTTCTACGCCCTGGAGCTGCGCAGCCCGGGGACCCTGGTCACCACCTGCGGCGGCTGGCTGGACCAGTTCGCCGGCGGTGACTACTACCCGCGGTGGGCCTACCCGCTCCGGCTGAACTGGCTCGTCCGGCTCTGCCGCGAGCCCGCGCGCCTCTGGCGGCGGTACAGCGTCGACGCGCTCCGGGCCGTCCGCGCCACCCAGGAACTGACCGACTACGTCACCGGCCTCGGTGGCCGGGCGCTGCAGGCGGCGGAGTCCGGCCGCTCGTCCGCGTCCGACGACCTCGCGGCCTGACAGGGGGATCCGTGCTCATCAGCGTGCAACCACATCTGCGCTACGGCGGGGCCGAGCGGCAGACCGTCCTGCTGTCCAACGTCGTCCACCGACGCCACGGTCGTGCGGCCGTCGTGCTGCACGACCAGGTCGGCGGCCTGCTCGACGCCCTGGACCCGGGGGTCAGGGTCGAGTGCCTCGGCCTCGACGACCACCTCAGGACCCCCCTGGTGGCCCGGCGGCTGCGCCGGCTGCTCGACCAGCAGTTCCGGGACGGCGAGAAGTCCCTGGTGGGGCTGCACCTGTGGTCGAGCATCCTGGCCGGCGCGCTCGCCGAGCGTCGCCGGGACGACGACTTCACCTTCGTCTACTACGAGGACCTGGACCCCTCGGAGCACGCCCGGTTCATCCCGATGGGCCGGGCCAAGCAGCGGCTGGTCCGCAGCGTGTTCCGCCGCAAGGACGTCGTCGTCGCCAACACCAACCGGGTGGCCGACGCGATGGCCCGGGTCTACGGGCTGGAGACCCGCCCGCGGGTGATCAGCCCGGCGATCGACCTGGCGGCCCTGCGGGTGGCCGCCGAGGACCCGGCCCCCGCGCCGCCCCGGGACCGCCCGCTGAAGGTCGCCACGGTCGGCTCGCTGGTGCCGCTCAAGGGACTCGACGTCGTCTACGAGGGCCTGCTCGCCTCGGGCATCGAGTGCGAGTGGCACGTCGTCGGTGAGGGCCCGCTGCGCCCGTGGCTCGACGCGCTGCCGACCGACGGTCCGGTGCTGGTGCGCGCCCACGGCGGGCACCCCCGCCCCTACGAGGTGGTCCGGGATGCCGACCTGCTCGTGCACGGTGCCCACTCCGAGGCTCTCGGGCTCGTGCTCCTGGAGGCCCTGGGGGTCGGGGTGCCGGTGCTGGCCGCTGCGGCCTCCGGGCCCTCGGAGATGGTCGAGCTGCTCGGCGACCGGCCCGAGGTGCTCAGCCTGTTCCCGGTCGGGGACCCGGCCGGCCTCGCCCTCGCCCTCAAGGAGCGGGTGACCCAGCTCGAGGCCACCCCCGGCCTGACCGACATGCAGCGCTACGTCGCGCGGTACTCCATCGAGGCGACCGCGGACGCGTGGACGGAGCTGGCCCAGGACCATGGCTGCACCTTCTGAGGCGGGGACCCGGCTCGCCGTCACCGGCGGCGCCGGGGGACGTGCGTCCGTGCTGCCGTGGCGGCGGCTGGCTTCCTTCGCCGGCCTCCCGGTCATCTCGCTGGCCGGGTCGCTGACCGTCATCCCGGTCATCTCCTCGGTCGGCGGTGCCCAGGGCTGGGCAGCCGTCGCGCTGGGTCAGGCCCTGGGCACCGGTGCGGCCACGGTCCTGCAGTACGGGTGGGGCTTCGTCGGGCCCACCACGATGGTCGGCCTGGATGCCCCCGCGCGGGCTCACCTGCTGTGGGTCAGCACGCTCTCGCGCCTGCTGGTCGGGGCGGTGCTGTTCCCGGTCGCCGCCCTCGCCGCTGCGCTCCTCGCCCCGGCCGGTCACGGCCTGCTGGCTGCGCTCACCGCCGTCGCCCTCGGCACCTGGGGCATGTCGGCCTACTGGTTCTTCGTCGGCACCGGGCGTCCCGGGCACGCGGCGCGGTACGAGACGGTGCCCCGGCTGGTCGTCCAGCTCGCCGCCGCGCTGGCTGCCCTGCTCACGCGCGACCCGCTCTGGTACCCGATCCTCTTCCTCGCGGGGCAGGTGGCCACGATCGGCTGGCTGACCGTTCGGCTCAGCGAGATCTCGTTCTCCCGGCGGACCTGGGCGGAGGCCGTCGGGGCGCTCCGCGACCAGCGCGCTGCGGCCGCCACCGACGCTGTCGTGGCCACCCTGTCCAGCGTCCCGACCAGCATCATGGCTGCGGTGGCGCCGGCGTCGCTGGCCGTCTTCGCCGCCGGCGACCGGGTGCAGCGACTGGCGCAGTCGGGCATCCAGCCCTTGTACAACGCCTTCCAGGGGTGGGTGTCCGAAGCCCCTCCGGCAGGGGTCGGCTCGCGCATGCGCCTCGCGGTCGGGGCGACCTCCTGCGCCGGTGTCGTGGCCGGCGTCGCCGTGGCGCTCGGCCTGCCGGTCGTGGACCACTGGCTCTTCGCCGGCCAGCTGGAGGTGGGTCACTGGGTGAGCTCGGTCTTCGGGCTGGCACTGGCGCTGTGGTCGACGTCCTCGGCCATCACCTTCGACGTGCTCGCCCCGGCCGGCCGGACCGACGTGATCCTCCGCAGCACGGCCGCCTGCGGCCTGGTGGCGATCGCCGGCATCGCGGTGCTGCCCCGGATCTGGGGTGCGGCCGGCGGTGCCACGGCGGTGCTGCTGGCACAGCTGGCCGCGGTGGTCGTCCAGGCCGCCGCCTGCCGGCGGATGACCGCCCCGCTGTCCGCGCCGAGCGTGACCGTGCCGAGCCTGACCGCGCCGCCCGGCACGTCCGGCTGAGGCCGTCCCGCCATCACCCATTCGTGTGGCGTCGGTCAGGAATGGCGGGATCGACCGCTCCGGACCGTGTCACGCTGTCTTCTCCGGCGTCGCGTCGATCTCTTCGCGCGGGCCCGACCATTGTGTGGAAATTGGGGGAACTGTGGAACCGAGAGCCGTGTGGGCCGCATTGCGACGAGGGTGGAAGACGATCGTCGCGGGAGTCGTCCTGGGTGCGGGGATCGCCTTTCTCGTGACCTCGCTGCTGGGCCCGCGTTACTCGGCCCAGCTGCAGTTCTTCGTCTCCACCACCGACTCTGCGTCGACCAGTGACGCCTTCCAGGGCGGGCAGTTCGCCCAGCAGCGGGTCGCCTCCTACGCCGAGCTGCTGTCCGGTGAGGAGCTGGCCCAGCGGGTCGCCGAGCGGGTGGACGGGGACGTCACGGCCGGGCAGGTGGCAGCTGACGTCACGGCGACCACCGTCACCGGCACCGTTCTCATCGACGTGACCGTCAGCGATGCCTCGCAGGGGGCGGCGGAGCAGATCGCCGCAGCCGTGGGCGCCGAGTTCCCCACCCTGGTGGCGGAGCTCGAGACCTCCGGTGACGACGCCGCCCCGGTGACGGTGGCGCTGACCGACCGCCCCGGGACCGCCTCCGCCCCGGACCTCACCGTGCGGAACACCCTGTTCGGCGCCGTGCTCGGCCTGTTGCTCGGAGCGGTCGCCGCCGTGGCCCGGGCTCTGCTGGACCGCACGGTCCGAGACAAGGAGCGCGCCGAGGAGCTCACCGGCGCCCCGGTCACCGGGATCGTCTTCCGTGACCAGGCGTTGGAACGGCAGCACACCATCGAGCGCGTGGGTGCCCGGACGGCCGAGCAGTACCGCCAGCTCGCCATGAGCCTGCAGTACCTCGACGTCGACTGCCCGCCCAAGGTGATCATGGTCGCCAGCTCGGTGCCCGCTGAGGCCAAGACGACCACCGTCATCAACCTGGCGATCGCGCTCACCGACGCCGGGGCCCGGGTGACCGTGGTCGAGGCCGATCTCCGGCGGCCCAAGGTCACCGAGTACCTCGGGCTGGTCGGCGGTGTCGGCCTGACCAACGTGCTGGCCGGCAACGCCTCGCTGGAGGAGGTCGTGCAGCACTTCGGAGACGGCGGTCTCCGCGTCGTCGCGGCGGGTCCGACGCCGCCCAACCCCGCCCGGCTCCTCGGCTCGGAGCAGATGGGGGTGCTGCTGGAGAAGCTGCGCAGCGACAACGACTACGTGCTGGTGGACGCCGCGCCCCTGCTGCCCGTCGCGGACGCCCGCGGGCTGGCCACGCTGGTGGACGGCGTGCTGCTCTCGGTCCGGCACGGCCGCACGACCGGCGACCAGTTGACGGAGGCCGCCGCGGCGCTGGACACGGTCGGGGCCCGGACCCTGGGCGTCGTCCTGAACATGGTCCCGTTGTCCGGCGACCTGGCTGCAGCGCACGCCTACGGCGTCGACTACGGCTACACCTCGCCGTCGGAGACCCCGGTCGACCTGGCCCCGCCCGCACGCCCGGCCGGCGCCGCACCGGTGACGGGGCAGGCGTGACCGGGGGCGAGCTGCAGCCGCCGCTCCCAGGAGGGGTGTCGTGACGCCCTGGCCCGCCGCAGACCCGCTCGCGGACGAGGGGACGGGGTTCAGCGTCCTGTTCGTCTGCACGGGCAACATCTGCCGCTCACCGGTCGCTGAACGGCTGACCCGGGCACGCATCGAGGGAGTCCCCGGCGTGCCCCCCGGCAGCGTGCAGCTGACGAGCGCGGGGACCCACGCGGTCACCGGACGGGCCATCGACCCGGCCAGCGCCCGGGCCCTCCAGGAGCTGGGCGGGAACCCGACCGGCTTCGCCGCCCGGGAGCTGACCGCCGCCATGGCCGCTGCCGCCGACCTCACCCTGACCATGACCCGCCACCACCGGCAGGAGGTGCTCGCGCGGGCACCCCGGGCCCTCGCCCGTACCTTCACCCTGCGTGAGGCGGCCGGTCTGCTGGCCGTCGTCCCGGCGGAGCAGACGACGGCGGAGACGGCGGGGACGCCGGCAGCACGGGCCCGCGCGCTCGTCCGGCAGCTGGCCGCAGCCCGCTCGCGCCGACCGGGGGGACCCGACGACGACGTCCGTGACCCGATCGGTCAGCCCGACGACGTCCACCGCGAGGTGGCGCAGACCGTCGCCGACGCACTGGACCCGCTGGTGGAGCGACTGCTGGCGGCGCTCGCCGGCCGGGTCGCTGAGCACCGCTGAGCACCGCCCGCGTCCGGACCGCCCCAGCCCCGACCGCCCCAGCCCCGACGGCCCCAGCCCCGACCCATCCGTACCGAGAGGGACACCGATGACGAGAACCGCGCCTCCGGCGGGTCCGCCGGCCGACGCGGTCGCTCCCGGCGGCGGGTCGGGCCGGCCGCCGGTCGAGGACGGCCGGCGGGCTCCGGGAGTGGGTCGCCGGGGCTTCGTGACCGGTGCCCTGCTGGCCGGCACGGCTGCCGCGGCGGGCTTCGCCGTGGCGCCGCGCGGCGACTCGGAGGAGAGGACCGCCGCACCCGCCGGCGCGAACGTCCTCACCGGCCCCGGCGTGGACCCGTCGGGGAACGGCGACAGCACCGCCGGGCTGCAGGGGCTGGTGGACGCCGCACCCGAGGGTGCCTGGTTGTGGCTCCCGGCCGGGGTCTACCTGGTCGACGGTCTCGTGCTCCGCAGGGGACAGATGCTCACCGGTCCGTCCGGTCGCAGCTACACCGGCAGCGCGTCCGACGGTGCGCGGCTGCGCGCGCGGACGGCGGAGCAGACCGCGCCCGTGCTCGTCGTGGGCGAGCTGGGCCGGGTGGCCGACGTCTCGGTCGAGGGGCGTGACCAGGGACAGCCTGCGGTCCGCCCCGCCGGGATCGGCGTGGTGCTGGACCGGGTGACCATGGTGGGCGGTTCGGTGGGGTTCGACGCCGCCTACGTCAGCGGCAGCGTGCTCAGCGAGTGCCAGGTGCACGAGAACGGGGTCGGCCTCAAGGACCTCGTCGACTCCATCGTGCAGGCGACCGTGATCAACGCCAACGGCGGCGACGGGATCAGCCTCGGGCCGGGCGCCAACGACAACTGCTTCGTCGGCAACAAGATCGAGTGGAACGACGGGCACGGCATCAACGCCCTCCAGGCGCTGCACAACGTGGTGCTCGGCGGGATCATCGACCGCAACGGCCGCGTCGGTGCCCGCTTCGTCGAGTGCCAGCACACCTCCTTGGTCGGCGCGGTCCTGCGCCGGAACGGCCGGCTGGCCGAGGGGACGCCCGAGGACGACTGCCACGTCTACCAGCAGGACTGCACGGGCCTGGTGGTCTCCGGCGTGGTGACCAACGAGGGGCGCGACGACGACGACGTGAGCGGCTACCGCTCCCCGGCCGTCGCCATCCGGGAGGAGGGCGGCACGGACGTCGGCTACACCGGCAACGACCTGACCGGGCGGACCTCGGACGTGGCCATCGCCCGCGGGGCTGCGGCCACCCGTGCCCTCCGGGCGCTGAACCTGGGTGGCACCGGCGTGCAGACCGTCTCCGGGACCCGGGTCCGCGTGACCACGGCCGAGCTGTCCCTGGGGCCGCGGGCCGCCGGGTCGGTCCCGGTCGACCTGGGCGGGGTCCCGACCGGCTCCCTGGGCGCCGTCTACCGGCTGGGCCTGGTCTCCCAGGACCCCGTGACCGGGGACCGCGTCGCCGCGGAGGCCGCGCTGCTCGTCTTCCGGGACGAGGGTGCGGCCCGGGTGCAGGTGGGTGCGGTGGAGAACCGCATCGGGACCGTGCTCGGCGGGCCGGACGGTGCGCTGCGCATCAGCCCGGCGATCAGCGGTGACGGGACGGTGCTGACCGTCGACGTGCAGAACACGCGGGGCGAGGCCGTGCGGGTCGGAGTTGAGCTGTCGTGACCGGGACCGCCACCCGCCGCCGCACACCGGCCGCGGTGCCGACCGGGCCCGACGGCGACCGGGCGCGGCCGCTGGCCGCCGAGCGGTTGCTCTACGGGGTGCTGGGACTGCTCGCCCTGGTCGGGCTGGTCTCACCGGGTCGGTTCAACGCCGCCCCGGCGGAGGACCTGCTGGAGGTCGCGTTCCTGGTCACCGCGGCACTCTCGGCCCGCCGGATGCGGCCCCCGGGTCAGGTCATGGTCGTCGTCGCCGGCGGGTACGTGGTCGTCAAGACCCTCCTGCTGGTCTTCTACGGCGACGCGAGCGTCATCGACTTCCTCCAGGCCTACAAGTCGTTCTTCTACCTGGTGCTCCTGGGGGCCTTCGTCGGAACCGGCGTGTTCGACCGGGTCCGGCTGGCCCGCTTCACGACCTTCCTGATCGCGGTGTTCCTGCTCAAGTACGGCTACTCGGTCGCGCTGGGGCTGGACGACAGGCCGGGCGTGTACCTGGAGAACAACTTCGAGCTGATCATGCTGCTGGGCCTGTTCCACCTGGCGTACCCCTACCTGGGGGCGCGCCGGGACTGGCTCTTCGGCGCGGTCACGGTCACCGTGCTGCTGTCCGGCTCACGCAGCGCCGCGCTCGGTCTGCTGGTCGTCTACGTGTTCCTGTACGTGCGCACCAGCAACCGCACCTGGCCGCTGCACGTGGCCGGCGTGGCCGTCGTCGGCTACGCGGTGTCGACGGTGTTCACCAACCGGGCGGCGGTGGACGGTGGGGCGCGGCTGGACCGGCTGAACTTCCTCGACACCTTCCTCTACGAGGTGCGTGACTGGCGGCTGTGGGAGTTCCTCAGCGGGTCCTTCCCGCTCACGCCGCTGTCACCGGGCTCCTGCCAGAGCCTGTCGTTCTACTCGGTGCTGTTCAGCCACACCGACCCGGGGACCTGCTACTCGGTCATCCTCCACTCGTACTTCCTGCGGGCGGTGTTCGACCACGGCGTCCTGGGCCTCGTGCTGCTGTTCGGGCTGCTGTGGCTGGGCCTGCGCCGGTCCGGCGCGAGCGCGCGGGACGCCATGGCCCTGCTGGGCCTGATCTCGGTCAGCGGGCTCTCGGTCTCCGCGTTCAACAACGTGTTCGCCACCATCGTGCTCGCCGTGGCGATGGGACTGGACCGCCGCACCTCCGGGCCGGCAGACCCCGGCGATCCCCAGCCGGTCCGCTCCCGACGGGGCCGCCGCACGCCGGGGCCCGACCGACGACCAGGTGCCCCGGCCCGACGGGCAGCCGCCCGATCCCGGGCCGATCAGCCGGCTGCTGCCCTCCCTCCAGCTGTCCACGAATGACGGGAAGACCCATGGCGATGACCCATCCGACGTCCCTCGGCGAACTCGTGGTCTGGATGGTCGAGGACGCGCAGGTCAACCGCCGGCGCGGCGGGATGCTGAGCGTCATCGCGGTCGCGATCTTCCGCCTGCACCAGTTCGGCAGCCGGGCGACGGGCGCCGCGGCGTCGCTGGTCCGGGTCCTGGCGCTGCCTCTGGTCGTCTTCTCCCGGCTGGCGCTCGCCTGCGAGATGCCGGGGTCCATCGCCTGCGGTCGGCGTCTCGTCCTGGCCCACGGGGGCCGGGGCGTCATCGTGGTCTCCGACGCCGTCCTCGGTGACGACGTCGTGATGGCCCCGTACTCGTCCGCCGGTGCTGCGTACCCGGCCCCGGGGGCGCCGGTCATCGGCGACCGGGTCTACCTCGGCGCGCACGCGACGGTTCTGGGACCGGTCACGATCGGTGACGGCGCCTTCATCGGTGCCCGGGCGCTGGTGCTGCAGGACCTCGTGCCCGGCGCCGTCGCCCGTGGAGCAGCGGCCGAGGTCACCGAGCCGGCGACACAGCCCGTCTGACCGGCCCGGCACAGCGACACAGACAGCCTGACCGGCCCGGCTGACCGGCCCGGCTGACCGGGCCGACCGGGCCGGTCCGGTCAGTTGCTCCCGGAGCGGGCCGCCGCGACGTGTCGGGTCAGGTCGTCCGGCGGGGCGTCGGGGGCAGCTGGGCGGCCACCTCCGCGGCGGCCGGCTCACCGAGCAGGTCGGCCGGGCTCCCCGGGACCTCGCCGACGACCACCTGAGCTGCCAGCCGGCGCCATGCCGCCCTGCCGTCACCGACCCGCGAGCCGCGACGGCTCGGCAGCAGGCAGACGAGCGTGCCGTCGTAGCCCGAGGGCTGGTGTCCGGCCGCGGTCGTCCGGGCCCGGAGCATCGCCTGGTGCTCCTCGGTGGTGGTCCTCGGGGCGTGCCGGTCGACGAAGCCCTGCCACAGCAGCTGCCCCCGTCGGGGTGACCGCAGCGTCGCCAGGCGACCCGCCCACCGGCGGGTGGCCCGCGTCCACGGGCGCAGCGCGGCCGCCGGTGGCGGGGTGTCGACCAGGACCAGGGCGCCGACCGGCCTGCCGGCCTGCCGGAGGGAGCAGGCCATGGCGTGTGCCACCAGCCCGCCGAAGCCGTGGCCGACCAGGACAGCGGGCCCCTCGCCGGCGACCGCGTCCAGGTCGACGACGGCGCGCGCTGCCATCTCGTCGACCGTCAGGGAGCGGCCGTCCTCGGCGAGGAGCCGAGGGCGGAGCGCGTACAACGAGCGCCCGGCCTCCAAGTGCCCTCCGAGGACCGCGTACTCACCGAGCGGGCGCCACGTCTCGACCACCAGGACGATCGGAGTGCCCGTCCCGGGCCGCAGGGGGACGACCGAGCCGGTCTCCGGCAGCGGGACGGCGTCCACCGAGCGCTGCAGGTCGCCGAGGGTCGGCCGGGCGAAGAACTCGGTGAGGGGCACCTCCGCGCCGAGCTCCTCGCGGACGCGGTGGAGCAGCGTCATCACCTGGCGGGAGGTGCCACCCAGGTCGAAGAAGTCGTCGTCCGGCTGGGCTGCCGGACGCCCGAGCGTCTCCTTCCAGAGGCGCTCGACCGTGGTGCCGGGACCGCCCGCGGCCGCGCGACCGGCGGCCGGCTCCGCGCCCGCGGCCAGCACCGCCGCCCGGATGGCGTCCAGGCTGGCGGGGTTGCGCAGCGCCGCGAGGTTGTGCACCGGGTCGCCGTTGACGGCGTCCCGGGCGGCCCGCTCGGACGTCTTGCCGTTGTGCGTCGACGGCAGTTCGGGAACCGCGACGACCAGCGAGGGGACGTGCGCCGGCGACGCACGGCGGCGCAGCGTCCGCCGGACCTGACGCTCCAGGGCGTCGTCCAGCCGTGCCCCCTCGGTCAGCAGGACCAGCAGCACCATCCGCGACGCGCCGGGGCGGGAGGGGTCGCGCTGCTCCACCGCCAGGGCGGCGGTGATCTCCGGGACCTCGCGCAGGGCCGTGTGGACCTCGGCGGGGCCGATCCGCACCCCGTTGACGTTGAGCACGCCGTCGGAGCGGCCGTGCAGGCGGGCCGACCCGTCGGGCGCGAACTCGACGAGGTCCCCGTGCGTCCAGACACCGGGGTGCTCGGCGAAGTAGGCGGCGTGGAAGCGCCGCCCGTCCGGGTCGCCCAGGAAACCGAGCGGTCGGGAGGGGAACGGCCGCCGGCACACGAGGTCACCGATCCCGGCCACGACCTCCCCGCCGTCCGGGCCCAGTGCGGCGACGTCCAGGCCCAGACTGCGGGTCTGGCACCGACCGGGTCGGACCGGCAGCTCCGGGTGGCCGAGCAGGAAGCAGCCGATGATGTCCGTCCCGCCGGAGATCGACTGGACCGGCACCGGGCCGACCTCCCGGGCCACCCACGTGAACTGCCAGTCGTGCAGCACGGCTCCGGTGGAGAGCACGCTGCGCAGCCGGGAGAGGTCGACGGCCGCCGCCGGGCGGTAGCCGGCGTCCTGGCACAGCTGCAGGTAGGCCGGGCTGGTGCCGAGCACGGTGACCTGCTGCTCGGCGGCCAGCTCCCACAGGGTGGCCGGGCCCAGGACCGGGCCGTCGTAGAGCACCACGTGCGCCCCGACGGCGAGCGCGGACAGCTGCCAGTTCCACATCATCCAGGCGGTCGTGGTGTGGAAGTACAACGTGTCGTCCGGGCGGAGGTCGCCGTGCAGGCGGTGCTCCTTGACGTGCTCGAGCAGGGTCCCGCCGGCGCCGTGCACGATCGCCTTGGGCGGGCCGGTCGTGCCCGAGGAGAACATGACGAACAGCGGGTGGGCGAAGGGCAGCCGGGGCCACTCCACCGGGGGCAGCAGCTCGCTCGCGGCGACCAGGTCGGCCAGGCGGTGCACCGGTACGGGCAGCGCGGTCGGCAGCGGGGCCTGGTCCAGCAGCAGGACGGCGGACAGCGTGGGCAGGCCGGCGACCACCTCGGCGAGCGTGGCGGCGTCCATCCCGCTGCGGTCGACCAGCAGCAGCCGCGGCTCGGTCTGCGCCAACCGGCCCAGCAGCGCGCTGCTGCCCAGGTCGGGCGTGGCCGTCGACACGGTCGCCCCGAGCGCGGTGGCCGCCAGCACGGCGACCAGCACCTCGGCGTGGTTCGGCGCGATCGCGGCGACCCGGTGCCCGACCGTCGTGCCCAGCGTGGTCAGCGCCGTGGCGGTGCGGGCCACCGACTCCCGGAGTACACCCCGCGTCAGGTGCTCGGTGGGGCGGTCCGCGTGCACGGCGGTCAGCGCGACCTGGTCGTCGGCCACGCCGGGCAGTGGTCGGAGGAGCGCTTCGGCGTAGTTGATGCGCACGTCCGGGAAGAACCGCGCGGTCTCCACGTCCTCCCCGACGACGGCTGTGCGCGCCGATCCCGACCACGGGAGGTCCGACCACTCCAGCAGCGCCCGCCAGAACGACCCGGCGTGCTCGACGGAGAAGGCGTGCAGGGCCGCCGGGTCCGCCAGGGAACCCCCCGCGAGTGACTCGCAGACCGCCCGGAAGTCGGCCAGCTGGCTGGGGCGCCGGGGCGGCGCCTCGTCCGGCGCGGGTTCAGCGTGCGTGGTCAGCGTCATGGCGGTGTCCCGTCGCAGGTGCAGGGATGGGCAGGACCAGGGGGACGACGGCGGGGCCGTCGGTCCGGATGCGGGCGGAGCAGGCGAGGGACGCCGCGAAGGCAGGCGGGACCGCGACCGGGGTGAGGGCCCAGGTCCCCGAGCAGTCCCCACGGTCGGTCCGGCGGACCGTGATCAGTGCCGGCGGCGTCCCGAGGCCCGTTCCCCGGGCCTTGAGCACCGCCTCCTTCTGCGTCCACCGGCGGGTCGCGGCCAGCGCGCGCTCGCCCGGCGGCAGGGCCTCGACGTCCCGGACCTCGGCCGCGGTCAGCCACCCCTCCTCGGCGGTGTCCGCCGTCCACGGGGTGACGCGTTCCACGTCGATCCCGACCCGTGCTCCCCGCGCCAGTGCGACGACGCCGACGTCGTCACTGCGGGAACAGTTGACGTCCCAGGGCGCGGCCGGGTGGTCCAGCTGGGGGCGTCCGTGGGGCCCGGTGGTCAACGGCACCTCGGCGGGGGCGCAGCCCAGCGCGTGGCCGAGCACCGTGCGCACGGCGGCGCGCAGCACGATCCGACGGCGGCGGACGGCGGGCGTCCCCCGCTCGGCACGGGCCAGCTCCGGCTCGGTCAGCGACGCGGCCGTCTCGGCCAGCTCCGACTCGGTGACGTCGAGCTCCACGCGCCAGACCCGGACCTGTGCCGGGGTCTGCACCGCCAGGTGTCCCGGCGGTCGTGCGAGGGGCATGCGTCGAGGGTGGCACCGCATGCGGCGGCCGAGGTCACCCAGCCGGGCCACCGTCCCCCGCAAGGGTGGCTCCGGAGGTGCTGGTCCCGGCTCTGTGGACGGGGAGCGTCAGGCCTCCGCAGCGGGCTAACCTGGGAGCCGGCCCCCGCGCGCACCCGGCGCGTCGTGCGTGGCCCCCAGAAGCAGGAGTGGCCCCCGTGAGCTTGCGCGGCGTGCTCGACGTCGTCCTGACCGACCCCGGCATGGCCCAGGTGGTCGCCCAGGCCGGCTCGGCCGAGCTGGCCGTCACCGCCGCACCGCCGGTCCAGCCGCTGGTCGCCGCGGCGCTGGCCGCGGGTGGGCGGGGTCCTGACGGCGCAGCCGGCGTGCCCGTGCTGGTGGTCACCGCCGGCGAGCGGGACGCCGACGCGGTCGCCGCGGTGCTCCGCTGCTTCGTCCCCGACCAGCGGGTCGAGGTCTTCCCGGCGTGGGAGACCCTGCCGCACGAGCGGCTCAGCCCCCGGGCGGACACCGTCGGCCGACGGCTGGCCGTGCTCCGCGACCTCGCGCACCCCGCCGACGGTGCGGCCGTCGACGTCCTCGTCGCGCCGGTGCGCAGCGTGCTGCAGCCGCTGGCCCCCGGCCTCGGCGAACTGGTGCCGGTGGAGCTGGCCCCCGGGCAGAGCGCCGACCTCGACGAGGTCTCCCGGGCCCTCGCCGACGCCGCCTACACCCGGGTCGAGCTGGTCGAGAAGCGCGGCGAGTTCGCCGTCCGCGGTGGCCTGCTCGACGTCTTCCCGCCCACCGAGCCGCACCCGGTCCGGGTGGAGTTCTGGGGCGACGAGGTCGACGAGCTGCGCTACTTCTCCGCGGCCGACCAGCGCTCGCTGGACGAGCGGCCGGAGCGGCTGTGGGCGCCGCCGTGCCGCGAGCTGCTGCTCACCGACGAGGTCCGCGCCCGCGCCACCCAGCTCGGCACCGACCACCCCGAGCTGGCCGAGGTCACCGGCAAGCTCGCCGAGGGCATCGCCGTGGAGGGCATGGAGTCGCTCATCCCGGCCCTGATCGGGGGAGCTGCGATGCAGCTGCTCACCGACCTGGTGGCCCCCGGCACGCACGTGCTGGTCCTCGACCCGGAGCGGGTGCGCAGCCGCGCCGCGGACCTGGTCCGCACCGCCGAGGAGTTCCTCGCCGCCTCCTGGCAGACCGCCGCCGAGGCCGGCCAGGCGCCGATCGACCTGGGCGCGTCGTCCTTCCAGGAGCTCACCGACGTCGAGGCCGCCGCCCGGCGCCGCGGCCTGCCGTGGTGGACGACCGGCGTCTTCACCCTCCAGCCGGACGACGACGCGACCCACCTGACCCTGGACGCGACCGGTGTGGAGAAGTTCCACGGCGACCAGGAGCGCGCCATCGACCAGCTGCGCCGCTGGGGTCGCGAGGGCTGGCGGGTCGCGCTCACCTTCGCCGGTCCCGGCCCCGCGCAGCGTGCCGCCGACCAGCTCACCGAGCACGACCTGGGTGCCCGGCTGGTGCCCGGCATCGAGTCCGCACCCGACGCCGGCCCGACGCTGATCACCCAGGGCAACCTGGAGTCCGGTTTCGCCTTCCCCGGTGTCGGCCTGGCGCTGGTCACCGAGGGCGACCTCACCGGCCAGCGCGGCACCTCGATGAAGGACGCCACCAAGATGCCGGCCCGCCGGCGGAACGCCGTCGACCTGGTGCAGCTGCAGCCCGGTGACCTCGTGGTGCACGAGCAGCACGGCGTCGGCCGGTACGTGGAGATGGTCAGCCGCACCGTGCACGGCGGGCAGCGGGACTACCTGATCGTCGAGTACGCGCCGAGCAAGCGGAACCAGCCGCCGGACCGGCTGTTCGTGCCCACCGACTCCCTCGACCAGCTCACCCGCTACGTCGGCGGGGAGGCACCGGCGCTGTCCAAGCTGGGCGGCGCGGACTGGCAGAAGACCAAGAACCAGGCGCGCAAGGCGGTCAAGCAGATCGCCGCGGAGCTGATCCGGTTGTACTCGGCGCGGATGGCGAGCAAGGGCCACGCCTTCGGCCCGGACACGGTGTGGCAGCGCGAGCTCGAGGACGCCTTCCCGTTCACCGAGACCCCCGACCAGCTGGCGGCGATCGACGAGGTCAAGGCCGACATGTCGCAGCCGGTGCCGATGGACCGGATCATCTGCGGCGACGTCGGCTACGGCAAGACCGAGATCGCGATCCGCGCGGCGTTCAAGGCGGTCCAGGACGGCAAGCAGGTCGGCGTCCTGGTGCCGACGACGCTGCTGGCCAACCAGCACTTCAAGACCTTCTCCGAGCGGATGGCGCAGTTCCCGGTGACGGTGGCGGTGCTGTCCCGCTTCCAGTCGAAGACCGAGTCCGACGAGACGCTGCGCAAGCTCGCCGCCGGGGAGGTCGACATCCTGGTCGGCACCCACCGGCTGCTGCAGCCGACCACCCGGTTCAAGGACCTCGGGCTGGTCATCGTCGACGAGGAGCAGCGCTTCGGTGTCGAGCACAAGGAGTACCTGAAGACCATGCGGACGGCGGTCGACGTGCTGTCGATGTCGGCCACCCCGATCCCGCGCACCCTGGAGATGAGCCTCACCCGCATCCGCGAGATGTCGACCATCCTCACCCCACCGGAGGAGCGGCACCCGGTGCTGACCTACGTCGGTGCCTGGGACGACAAGCAGATGGCCGCGGCGATCCGCCGCGAGCTGCTCCGCGACGGCCAGGTGTTCGTCATCCACAACCGGGTGCAGTCGATCGACAAGGCCGCGGCCAAGATCCGCAACCTGGTGCCCGAGGCGCGGGTCGCGGTCGGCCACGGGCAGATGCACGAGCACGAGCTCGAGAAGATCATGGTCGGCTTCTGGGAGAAGGAGTTCGACGTCCTGGTCGCCACCACGATCGTCGAGTCCGGGCTGGACATCCCGAACGCCAACACGCTGATCGTCGACCGGGCCGACACCTTCGGCCTCTCCCAGCTGCACCAGATCCGTGGCCGGGTCGGCCGTGGCCGGGAGCGCGCCTACGCCTACTTCACCTACGACCCGTCGCGGCCGCTGACCGAGACCTCGGTCGACCGGCTGACCACGATCGCGCACAACACCGACCTGGGCGCCGGCATGGCCGTGGCGATGAAGGACCTGGAGATCCGCGGGTCGGGCAACCTGCTGGGCGGGGAGCAGTCCGGGCACATCGCCGGCGTCGGCTTCGACCTCTACGTCCGGCTCGTCGGCGAGGCGGTCAGCGACTACCGCGCCCAGGCGACGGGGGAGTCCCCGGCGGTCGAGCCGGCCGAGGTGCGGGTCGACCTGCCGGTCGACGCCCACCTGCCGCACGACTACGTGCCCGGCGAGCGGCTGCGGATGGAGGCCTACCGCAAGGTGGCCTCCGTGCAGGACGACGAGCAGGCGCAGGCGGTGCTCGACGAGCTGACCGACCGCTACGGCGCCCCGCCGGCACCGGTGCTCAACCTGCTGGCGGTGGCCCGCTTCCGCGCGGCCATGCGGGCGCTGGGCGTCACCGAGATCTCGATGCAGGGCCGCAACATCCGGGTCGGTCCGGTGGAGCTGCGCGAGTCGCAGGTGATGAAGCTGTCCCGGCTCGCCGAGGGCGCCACCTACAAGGAGGCGGTGCGCACGGTGTCGATCAAGGTGCCGATGGGCCCGGACCGGCGGACGCCGCTGCGGGACGTCGCGCTGCTGGAGAAGCTGCAGACCCTGCTGTCCGCCGTCCTCGCGCAACCGGTCGCCGTCGCCAGCTGAGGGGGCGGGCTCGAGCGGGCGTGCGACGCCGCTCACACACCGGTGTGGCACGCTCGCGGCCGTGTACCGCCGCCGCGCCGTCGCCGTCCTGCTCGTGGGTGTCGCGGGCCTCGGCGGCCTGGCCGGCTGCCGCAACGCCCCGACGGTCGCCGCGTACGTGGGGGAGTCGCAGGTGACCGTCGCCGAGCTGGACGACGCCGTCGCCGAGCGGCTCGCCGTCCCCGACATCGCCGCCTACGCCGGGGACGACGAGACGAGCTTCACCCGCCAGGTGCTCAGCCTCCAGGTGGGCGAGGAGGTCTACGCCGTCGCCGCGCGCCGGTACGACGTGCAGGTCACCGACGCCGACGTCCAGGCGCGGATCGACCAGCTGCTGGCCGGCAACGACCCCGCCCAGGTCTTCGCCCAGGTCGCGCAGCAGCAGGGGGCCAGCGAGGAGGACATCGTCGAGAACGTGCGCCAGCAGCTGATCCGGCAGCAGATCGCGGTCGCCGCGGGCAAGGCCGACCTGTCCGACGCCGCGCTGCGGGACCGGTACGCGGCCAGCCAGCCGGCCCTGACGACCGTCGAGCTGGGGATCATCACGGTGCCCGACCAGCCCACGGCCGACGCCGTGCTCGCCCAGCTGACCGCCGACCCGGCCGGCTACCCGGCCGTCGCGGCGCAGTACGCCGGGGACAACACGCTGCCCGACGTGAAGTCGTTCACCTCCGCCGACCTGCCCGACGTGCTGGCTCCCTCGGTCACCGCCACCCAGCCCGGGCAGGGGTTCACCCAGGCCGTGCCCGCGGCCGGCGGTGTGGTGGTCGGCCTGGTGCGGTCGGTCACCGTCCCGACCTTCGAGGACGCCCGCGCCCAGCTCGCCGAGCAGGCCGCCTCCGACGCCGACGACGCCGGCCTCGCGCTGGTCGCGGACGTGCGCGAGGACCTCGACGTGACCGTCAACCCGCGGTACGGCGTCCTGGACGAGGGGCGGGTCGTCGCCGACGACGGCGGCGTCGTGCGCCTGCTCGAGGACGACGCCGCGGCGGGCGCCGCCGGCACCGACCCGGGCGCTGCCGGAGACTGACCGGGTGCCCGTCGCCCTGCTCGTCACCGTCAGCCCCCGCCTGCCCGGTCTCCTGGCCCCCGCCGGCTGGCGAGCGGTCACCGCCGCCCCCGCCGTCCTCGCGCTCCCCGGCGCCGCGGCCACCGCCGAGGTGCTGCGGCAGGAGGGCCTCCCGGTCACCGACGTCGCGGGTGCGGCCGAGGCCGCGGCGCACGGTGCCGACGTCGTCCTGCTGGCGACGCCGGAGGAGGCCGGCGGCTGCCCCGGGCCGGACCGGGTGGACGGCGCCCCCGAGCCGGCCGGTGCGCGGCTGCTCGACGTGGTCGGCGTGATGGACCGGCTGCGCTCGCCGGGCGGCTGCCCGTGGGACGCCGAGCAGACCCACGCCTCGCTGCGCGGCTACCTGCTGGAGGAGGCGCACGAGGCCTACGACGCGATCGTCGACGACGACCCGGTGGCGATGCGCGAGGAGCTGGGCGACGTCCTGCTGCAGGTCGCCTTCCACGCCCGGGTGGCGGCCGAGGCCGACCCGGAGCGGCGGTTCGACGTCGACGACGTCGCCGGGGACCTGGTCGACAAGCTGGTCCGGCGGCACCCGCACGTGTTCGGCGACGCCGGCCCGAGGGACGTGGCGCAGGTCGAGGTGGGCTGGGACGAGATCAAGAAGGCGGAGAAGCAGCGCCGGTCGCCGACCGAGGGGGTCTCCCGCTCCCAGCCGGCCGCCTCCTGGGGCGCCGCGCTGGCCCGGCGGGCCGAGCGCGCCGGGTTGCCCACACCGCCGGCCGGTGAGCTGCCGGTGGACAGCCCGGAGGCGCTCGGCGAGCAGCTGCTCGGGGTGGTGGTGGCCGCCGCCCAGCGCGGCTGGGACGTCGAGGACGCCCTGCGGGAGGCCGTCCGCCGCTACGCCGGCGAGCTGGACGCCGCCGCGCACGCCCGCGCCGACGGCTGACGGGAGTCCGGTGGCGGGCCACCGGACTCCCGGCTCAGCCCTGCTTGCGGGGCACGATGCGGAGCAGTGCCGTGCCGACCGCGAGCAGCGCGAACGCCGCGAGTGCCAGCCACACGCTGTTGAACCCGGTGTAGGCCAGCACCGATCCGGTGCCGCCTGCCGCCATGGGCGCAGATGGGTTGTCGTACATCTCTCTCACCACCTCCTCTCGCGTCGGAGGGCCGCGTCGAGATAGGCCCGGGCGTGGACCATCTGGAGGAAGACGTCGTAGAGGAGCTCGTACATCGACGCCGCGAGCAGGGCACGTCGCCAGCCCCGGTCCTGGAGGGTGATCGCGCGCTCGAGGACGAAGACCCCGGTGACCGCGAGCCAGAACGGCTGGACGTGGAGGGATCCGGCCATCAGCAGGGAGGCCGCGACGGAGCCCAGGTAGGCGAAGGTGACCAGGACACCGGCGAGGGTCAGCAGCTGGCGCCCCCAGTAGCGCCAGGTGATGCCGGTGACGCCGTACTGGAAGCAGTTCTCGATGGCGCCGCGCTTCCAGCGCAGCCGCTGGTTCCACAGCGCCCGCCAGGTCGGCATCACCTCCGTGGTGAGCGTGCACTCCATCGGGCTGAGCACCCGGTAGCCCAGGTGGAGGATCGCGAAGGTGAGCTCGTTGTCCTCGGTGAGCACCGTGGTGTCGTAGATCCCGCCGCAACCGTCCCCGCGGGGCAGCCGTCCGTCCGACCGCGCGGCCGAGATCGAGCGCAGCGTCGCGGCCCGGAACATCGCTGCAGTGCCGGTCACGACCAGGCACTTGCCCTTCAGCCGCCGGACGTCCCGGGCGTACCGGGCGTACTCGTTCCGCTGCAGGTGGCCGACCAGCCCACCGCCCGGGTCGCCGCGGAAGGTGCCGCCGACGGCGCCCATCCGGTCGTCCCCGAGGACGTGGTGCGCGGCCCCCTCCAGGAAGCCCGGGTCCAGCGCTGAGTCGGCGTCCTGGACCAGGACGAGGTCGTCGTCGGCGGCGTCCGGGCGGCCGAGGTCGCCTGCGCGTCGTTCGCCGGCGGTACGCCGCTGGTCGGCGACCGAACGTCGGCCGGCTGCGCGCCGCTCCGCGTCCGGCGGGCCGGCAG
Source organism: Geodermatophilaceae bacterium URHA0031 (assembly GCA_000620205.1). Lineage (GTDB taxonomy): Bacteria > Actinomycetota > Actinomycetes > Mycobacteriales > Geodermatophilaceae > Modestobacter. The sequence goes on from JHVP01000014.1 coordinate 21,174, forward strand.
GGGCGCTGCGGCGGTCCGCGCCCCGTCGCTCCGCTGCCCGGCGGTCCCCGTCCCGCGACCGGCGGAAGCGCAGCGCCCAGGCCTGGTTCAGCGCCCCCGCCTTCTTGTCGGGGTTGTCCACGGTCTCGAGGACCTCGGCGCCCGCCGCGCGGGCCAGCTCCACCGTCTCGTCGGAGCAGTTGTCGGCGATCACGATCGTGCGGACCGGCGGCATGGTCTGCCCGCGCAGCCCGTCGAGGGTGGCGACGATCCGGTCCGCCTCGTCGTGTGCCGGGACCAGCACCGTGATCCGCGGGCGGTCGGCGCTGTCGACCGCAGTGGTGGCGGCCGGCGGATCGCCGGCGTCGGGTCGGCTCACCGCCGGCTGGTCGTCGACGGGGCCGATCTCGGCCGTCAGCACACTCGGGGACATCGACGCTCCAGGGACTGACGGCGCCACAGCGGCGACCCGATCGGCATCGATGCTGCTGTCCCGACCGCCCGTGGCCGCCCGTCACGGCCGAATTGGTCCCCCTGGGGGACACCCGTTCGCGTCGGCGGCCGTCCGAGCTCACCCCGACTGGTGAGGAGGGTGCTCCGACCGCTGAGGCATCCCGCCCGTCAGGTCCGGCCGGGTGTCCGGGGGTCGGAGCCCAGCAGCTGCGGCAGCCAGAACAGGACGGCCGCCGACAGGGCGGTCACGGTGAGGAAGCCCTGCGGCCCGCTGCTGTCGACGTAGGACCACAGCAGCCCCAGCACCGGCGCCAGGAAGGGCAGCACGCCATCGGCCCGGGCCTGCCGGGCCATCCCCACGTCGGTCGCCGCCGGGTCGACGGCGGCCTGGCGCAGCTCGCCGCGCGGCTCCCGGGCGCGCACCCGTCCCGACGGCCAGACCTCCGCGCCCTCGACGACCGGCAGCACCAGCCGGTCGCGGGCCGGGTCGCCGCGCACCTCGATCCGGGTGCCGGGGGTCAGCCGGTCCAGCTCGGGCGCCCAGTGCACCGGCAGCCAGCGCAGCCCGGCCGAGCTGTCGATCTCCAGCCAGCTGCGCACCAGCAACCCCCGCCGGACGACGACGTGCGTGGCGGTCAGCCCGAGCGCCGGGCGCGACCGCAGCCGGGGGCGTCCGAGCAGCCGGGCGGTGGTCAGCGCCGTGGCCGCCAGCAGCACGACCAGGACCGCGAGCAGGCCGAACACCACGTCGCTGACCGCGGCCGAGGCGGCGTCACCGTCGGTGTGCACCAGGGTGGAGCCGTCCGCGGGGTCGTCGGGGTCGTAGCGCACGGTCAGCCGGGCGCCGACCGGCACGTCCAGCGCCTGCTGCAGCTCGACCACCCCGGTGCGCGGTGTCCCGTCCGCGTCGGTGAACGAGACGTCGAGCCCGCGCCCGTCCGGCCCCCTCCGCACCGCCGTCACGGTCGCGGTCGCGGTCGCCGTGTCGCCGTCCAGCGGCGCCCGGACGTCCTCCAGCCGCACGGCGAGCGCGACCAGCAGCACCAGCCCGACCACGAGCAGCGGCACCAGGCCGAGGAGGAGCTGGCGCACCGCACGCCGGTGCGGGCGCGGGGGTGGTGGGGAGGTCGGCGGCGTCATCGCGGCCATCGTCCCAGCTCCGGCCGAGGTGTCCGGACGTCGTCCCCGGACGTTCACCGCAGCGGTGTCCCGCACCGCCGCCCCGGCTGGCTAGGCTGCGGTCCGTGGCCAGCATCGACGCCGTAGGCGCGCGGGAGATCCTCGACTCGCGCGGAAACCCCACCGTGGAGGTCGAGGTCGCCCTCGACGACGGGACGATCACCCGGGCCGCCGTGCCCAGCGGCGCCTCCACCGGCGCCTTCGAGGCGGTGGAACTGCGCGACGGCGGCGACCGCTACAACGGCAAGGGCGTGACCCAGGCCGTCGACGGCGTCCTGGACGTCATCGGTCCCGAGCTCGTCGGCTTCGAGGCGTCCGAGCAGCGGCTCCTCGACCAGCGGCTGATCGACCTCGACGGCACCCCCGACAAGTCCCGGCTCGGCGCCAACGCGATCCTCGGCGTGAGCCTCGCCGTCGCGAAGGCCGCCGCGGAGTCCGCCGGCCTCCCGCTGTTCCGCTACGTCGGCGGCCCGTCGGCGCACCTGCTGCCGGTGCCGATGATGAACATCCTCAACGGCGGCGCGCACGCCGACAGCAACGTCGACGTGCAGGAGTTCATGATCGCCCCGATCGGCGCGGCGACCTTCGCCGAGGCACTCGCGGTCGGCACCGAGACCTACCACGCGCTGAAGTCGGTGCTGAAGAAGCGCGGGCTGTCCACCGGCCTGGGCGACGAGGGCGGCTTCGCCCCGTCGCTGCCCAGCAACCGGGACGCGCTGGACCTCATCGTCGAGGCCGTGCAGAACGCCGGCTACACCGTCGGCACCGACATCGCCTTCGCCCTGGACGTCGCCGCCACCGAGTTCCACAGCGAGGACGGCTACGCCTTCGAGGGGACGACCCGCGACGCGGCGTACCTCACCGACTACTACGCCGGGCTGGTGGACGCCTACCCGATCGTCTCGATCGAGGACCCGCTGTCCGAGGAGGACTGGGACGGCTGGGTCGCCCTGACCGAGACCCTGGGCGATCGGGTGCAGATCGTCGGCGACGACCTGTTCGTCACCAACCCCGCCCGGCTCGCCGACGGCATCGCCCGGGGCGCGGCGAACGCGCTGCTGGTGAAGGTCAACCAGATCGGCACCCTCACCGAGACGCTGGACGCGGTGACGCTGGCCCACCGCAGCGGCTACCGCTCGATGATGAGCCACCGCTCGGGCGAGACCGAGGACACCACGATCGCCGACCTCGCCGTCGCCCTGGACTGCGGGCAGATCAAGACCGGCGCCCCCGCCCGCAGCGAGCGGGTGGCCAAGTACAACCAGCTGCTCCGCATCGAGGAGGAGCTGGACGACGCCGCCCGCTACGCCGGCGCCGCCGCCTTCCCGCGGCTCGCCGCCCGCAGTTGACCTCCAGGCGAGCGAGCCGGCGGGCTCGCCCGTGAGCACGGCCCGCCCCCGTCGTGGCAGGTCCGGCGGCACCCGCCGCCGGTCCTCGTCGCGGCCGGTGCGGGCCGGCTCCCGCGGGTCGGCCGACAGCCGGCCCGGACGACGGACCACCCGCAGCGCCGCCCGCAGCACGACCTCCCGCCGCGGCCCGCGCGTCACCGGCCGGGCCGTCCTGCTCGGCACCCTGGTGCTGCTGCTCGCCCTCACCCTGGCCGGACCGCTGCGCCAGTACGTGGCCGGCCGCCAGCAGCTCGCCGAGCTCGCCGCCGAGCACGACGCTCTCACCCGGCGGGCGGCCGACCTGCAGGCGCAGCTGGACCGGCAGTCCGATCCGGCCTACATCGCCCAGCAGGCCCGGGAACGGCTGACCTACGTGCTGCCCGGTGACCGGCTGGTCATCGTGGGCGACGCCGGCGACCCGGGGGACAGCGCCTCGACCCCGACCGACGCCGCCGACCCGGAGGCGCCGGCGCCCTGGTACGAGGGGCTGCTCAGCTCGGTCGCGGCCGCCGACGGTTGAAGGACCCCGCTGCCCCCCACGCCTCGCAGGCTCGGCGCGGGCCCCTGCAGCGGGGCCGTTGCATCGGGTCACCGGGGGGCCCTGCACGGCGGCTCGTGGGGCTGCCGCAGACTCGACGGGTGAGCAGTCCTGCCCCGCCCTCTCCGCCGGTCACGCCTGCCGAGCGGGCCGTGATCGCCCGTCAGCTGGGCCGGCCGCCGCGCGCCCTGGTGGGTGTGGCGCACCGCTGCCCGTGCGGCCAACCCGACGTCGTCGAGACCGCGCCTCGGCTGGAGGACGGCACCCCGTTCCCCACGCTGTACTACCTGACCTGCCCCCGGGCGACCGCCGCCGCGAGCCGGCTGGAGTCGGCCGGGCGGATGCGGGAGTGGCAGGACGAGCTGGCCACCGACCCGGAGCTGGCCGCGGGCTACCTCGCGGCGCACGAGTCCTACCTGGCCACCCGCGACGACCGCGACGTGCTGCCCACCCGGGCGACCGCCGGCGGCATGCCGGACCGGGTCAAGTGCCTGCACGCGCTGGCCGGGCACGCGCTCGCCGCCGGTCCCGGCGTCAACCCGATCGGCGACCGCGCGGTCGCCGAGATGGGGGAGTGGTGGGCCGCCGGCCCCTGCGCCGCCCCCTCCCCGAGCGACCCGGAGGACGTCAGATGACCGAGCTCGCGAGGTCATCCACACGCAGAGCACCTCAGGGCATGCGGCAGACGAGCGCCAGCGAGGAGGTCGCATGACCCGGGTCGCGGCCGTCGACTGCGGCACGAACTCCATCCGCCTGCTGGTCGCCGACGTGCCTCCCGAGGGTGCGCACACCGACCTGCTGCGCCGGATGGAGGTCGTCCGGCTGGGGCAGGGCGTCGACGCCACCGGCCGGCTGGCCCCGGAGGCGATCGAGCGGACCCGGGTGGTGCTCGCCGAGTACGCCGCCCAGGCGCGTGCGCTCGGGGCCGGGCGGGTGCGGATGGTGGCCACCAGCGCCACCCGGGACGCCGCCAACCGGGCCGACTTCGAGGCGATGGTGACCGCCACCCTGGGCCAGCTGCCCGACGTGGTCACCGGGGTCGAGGAGGCGGAGCTGTCCTACCTGGGGGCGACCGCCTCGCTGTCCGCCGCGGCGCAGGCGCACGGTGCGCCACCGCCGCGTCCCCCGTTCCTGGTCGTCGACATCGGCGGCGGGTCGACCGAGTTCGTGCTCGGGGACGCTGGGGGGGTGCGTGCCGCCCGGTCGGTGGACATCGGCTGCGTGCGGCTCACCGAGCGCCACCTGCACAGCGACCCGCCGCCGCCGGACGAGGTGCAGGCCGCCGAGGCGGACGTGCGGGCCGCGCTGGAGCTCGTCGCCGCCGACGTGCCGGTGCACGAGGCCGCCACCCTGGTGGGGCTGGCCGGCTCGGTGACGACGGTGGCCGCACTCGCGCTCGACCTGCCCGCGTACGACCCGGACGCCATCCACGGCTCACGCATCCCGGTCGCCGCCGTCCGGTCGGTCACCGCGGGGCTGCTCAGCGCGACCCGGGCGAAGCGGGCCGGCTACCCGGTCATGCACCCGGGCCGGGTCGACGTCATCGGCGCCGGCTCCCTGGTGCTGCGCGTGATCATGGACGCGTTCGACCTGGAGGAGGTCGTGGTCAGCGAGCACGACATCCTCGACGGCATCGCCCTCCGCCTCGCCCGCCCGTGACGCCCTGGAGGGCCATGTTGGCCAACATGGCCCTCCAGGAGGCCCCTCAGGCGGCGCTGGCGGTGTTGACGCCGGGCGGCAGCTCGCCGGTCAGCTTCTGGTACACCGCCGCGGCGCCGCGGGCGGCGACCAGCCGGCCAGAGGCGTACAGCACGCCGGACACCGCCGCCCAGACCAGCGCGTCGGGCCAGGTGACCCCCGGAGCGGCCGGGTTCTTCGGCGGCGGGTAGCCGCGCACCTTCAGCCACGCGGTGTCGGCGGTCTTCTTCACCACGATGCCGGTCGGGATCGCCATCGCCGGGCCGAGCATCTTGTAGAGCAGCGGGGCCTTCGGCTTCTGCGTCTTCGGCTTCTGCGTCTTCGGCTTCTGGGTCTTCGCCACGTCGCTGATCATGCCCGCCGCCGGATCCCGCCGGACCATCTGGTCTGCTGAGGCGGTGGCACGTGACGCCGACGGCTACCCCGTCACCCGCAGCGCCGCCGGGGTGCTGCGCTCGGCCGCCGGCGCGCGCGAGCTCGCCGTCCTGGACGAGCGGATCTCCGGCTGCCGCGCCTGCCCGCGGCTGGTGGCCTGGCGCGAGGAGGTCGCGCAGGTCAAGCGCGCGTCGTTCCGCGACCAGGAGTACTGGGGGCGGCCGGTGCCGGGGCTCGGCCCGGCCGACGCCCGGATCGCCGTCGTCGGGCTGGCGCCGGCCGCGCACGGCGGGAACCGGACCGGGCGGGTGTTCACCGGCGACCGCAGCGGCGACTGGATCTTCGCCGCGCTGTGGCGGGCGGGGCTGGCGAACCAGCCGACGTCCACCCACATCGGCGACGGCCTGGAGCTGACCGACGTCCGGGTCTGCGCCGCGGTGCGCTGCGCCCCGCCGGCCAACGCGCCCACGCCAGCGGAGCGGGACACCTGCTCACCCTGGCTGGCCCGGGAGCTGGCACTGCTGCCCCGGCTGCGGGTCGTCGTCGTCCTCGGCGGCTTCGGGTGGACGGCGCTGTGGCCGGTCCTCGCCACGGCCGGCTACGCCCTGCCCCGGCCGCGCCCGAGGTTCGGGCACGGGGTGGAGCTCGCCCTGACGGGCCCACGCGGCCCGGTCACCCTGCTCGGCAGCTACCACGTCAGCCAGCAGAACACCTTCACCGGCACGCTCACCGAGCCGATGCTGGACGCCGTGCTCAGCCGCGCGACGCAGCTGGCCGACGGAGGCGGGGCCCCTGGGTGAAGGGCTCGGTCGCGCCCGGCGGCTAGGGTCACCGGCGACAGGTGCCCGGCCCCCGTAGCCCAATCGGCAGAGGCAGGCCCCTTAAAAGGGTCCCAGTGTCGGTTCGAACCCGACCGGGGGCACCCGCCTCGCCCCACGGGCTGCCCAGGCAGGGACCTTCGACCGTGTCCTGCTGCGGAGAGCCGCTCCTACCGTTGTCCCTTCCGGCCGCGTGTCTCGGCCCGAGGTGCGCGCGACGACGGTTCGCCGAGGAGTGACCATGACGCAGGCACAGGCACAGGCAGCAGCGCTGGACGCGCTGACCCGGCGGGTGACCGGACCGGTGATCCGCCCGGGGGCGGACGGGTACGAGGAGGCCCGGCGGGTCTACAACGGCATGATCGACGCCCGGCCGGCCGCCGTGGTCCGCTGCGCGACAGCGGACGACGTGGCCGCGGTGGTCCGGCACGCCGCCGACCTCCACCTGGACCTCGCCGTCCGCGGCGGCGGCCACAGCGTCCCCGGCTTCGGCACGGGTGACGGTGCGATCGTCGCCGACCTGTCGCCCATGCAGCGGGTCGAGGTCGACGACGCGGCTCGGACGGCCACCGCGGGCGGTGGGACGACGTGGAGCGGCTTCAACGACGCGGCCGCCGCGCACGGCATGGCGACCCCCGGCGGGATCCTCGGCACCACGGGGATCGCCGGTCTGACGCTCGGCGGCGGCATCGGTTACCTCTCCCGCGCCCACGGGCTCAGCTGCGACAACCTGCTCTCCGCGCGGGTGGTGACCGCCGCCGGCGAGCACCTCACGGCCAGCGAGGAGGAGAACCCGGACCTGTTCTGGGCGCTCCGCGGGGGTGGTGGCAACTTCGGCGTCGTCACGGACTTCACCTACCGGTTGCACCCCATCCCGGAGAACGTGCTGGTCGGCCTGATGTTCTTCGAGCTGGCCGATGGGCCGGCCGTCTTCCGGTTCTTCGACGACATGATCGACGACGCGCCGCGGGAGTACGGCGGCTACCCGGCGATGCACCTGGCGCCGCCGCTGCCGTTCATCCCCGAGGAGCGGGTGGGGCAGCCGTTCGCCGCCGTCATCTCGAGCTGGACCGGCGACATGGAGGAGGGCCAGCGCTTCTTCGACCGCTTCCGCCAGGTCGCCCGCCCGGCCGCGGAGATGGTCGCGCCGATGCCGTACCCGGCGCTGAACACGCTCTTCGACCCGTTGCTGCCGCCGGGGCTGCAGCACTACTGGAAGGCGGCATTCGTCACCCGGCTGACCGACGACGCCATCGCCGCGCACCTGGAGCACGGCGCCCGGATGCCCGCGATCACCTGCGCGGTGCACATCTACCCGGTCAACGGTGCCGTGCACGACGTCGCGGCGGGGGCCACCGCGTTCGGTCACCGGGACGCGACCTACGCGGCCAACATCGCCGGCATGTGGCCCGACCCCGCCGAGAACGAGGCCAACATCGCCTGGGTCCGCGACTACTTCGCGGCGATCGCCCCCCATTCCGAGGTCGGTGGCTACGTGAACTTCGCCTCCGGTGACGAGCAGGACCGGACGACCGACAACTACGGCGCGAACCACGGCCGGCTGACCGAGGTCAAGCGCCGCTACGACCCGGACAACCTCTTCCACCTCAACCAGAACATCCAGCCGCACCCGGTGCCCCTCCCGCGGGACGCCCGGCCCTGACGGCCGGCGCCAGGCCGCCCTCCCACCGCCCGCCGGGTCGCCGTCCCGGCGGGCGATGGGGGACGGGTGCGGCGGTTGACGGGGGCACCCCCACCCCTTCGAGTGGTCCGGTCCTACCGGGAACTCGCCGCACCCACCTGGCGTTGGACCCAACAGCGTGGGGAGGACCAAGCGAGCCCCACGGACCGACCAGTCACCTCGAGGAGATGACGATGCCCAGCAGCAACCCGGCGTTCAGTCGGGGCTTCCCCGGAGCCGCCCAGAGCCAGTCCGGCGGCTGGGGCGCAGGCCCGCAGCAGACGTACGGTGGGGCGCCCTCCCAGTACGACCCGTACTCGGCCCCCTCGCCGTACGCGGCCACCGGCCGGGCCTACATGACGATGGACGACGTCGTCACCAAGACCGGCATCACCTTCGTGGTGACCGTCCTGGCCGCTGCCGCGACCTGGGCGCTGCCGGGCAACACCGGGATCGCGCTGGCGCTGCCGGCGATCCTCATCGCCCTGGTCCTCGGCCTGGTGATCTCGTTCAAGCAGCTCGCCAACCCGGCGGCCACGCTGGCCTACGCGGCCTTCGAGGGCATCGCGGTCGGTGCGATCAGCGAGATCTACGCCGAGAACTTCGGCAGCAACATCATCATGCAGGCGGTGATCGGCACCTTCGGTGTGTTCTTCGGGATGCTCGTGGTCTACAAGACCGGTGCCATCCGGGTCACCCCGAAGCTGACCCGCTGGGTCGTCGGTGCGCTGTTCGGCGTGCTGGCGCTGGTGCTGGTCAACCTGATCGCCAGCTTCTTCACCCCCGGCGGCCTGGGCCTGCGCGACGGCGGCCCGGTCGCGATCATCTTCAGCCTGGTCGTGATCGGTGTGGCGGCGTTCTCGCTGCTTCTGGACTTCGACATGGCCGACGAGGCGATCCGCCGCGGCGTCGCGCCGAAGTTCGCCTGGTACATCGCCTTCGGCCTGCTGGTCACGGTCGTCTGGCTGTACCTGGAGATCCTGCGACTCCTGAGCTACTTCCGGGAGTGAGCTGCTCCGGCGAGTGATCCGCTGGACGACGAAGGCCCGGTCCCCTCGCGGGGGCCGGGCCTTCGTCATGTCGGGGGGCCATGTTGGCCAACATGGCCCCCCGGGACGGGATCAGGAGAGGCGCTCGAGGACCATGGCCATGCCCTGCCCGCCGCCGACGCACATGGTCTCCAGGCCGAACTGGCCGTCCCGGGCGCGCAGGCCGTTGAGCAGGGTGCCGGTGATCCGGGCGCCGGTCATGCCGAAGGGGTGCCCGACGGCGATCGCGCCGCCGTGCACGTTCAGCTTGTCGATGTCGATGCCCAGGTCGCGGTAGCTCGGGATGACCTGCGCGGCGAAGGCCTCGTTGATCTCCACCAGGTCCATGTCGTCGATGGTCATGCCGGCTCGGGCCAGCGCCTGCTGGGAGGCCGCGACCGGGCCGTAGCCCATGATCTCCGGCGACAGGCCGGTGACGCCGGTGGAGACGATCCGGGCCAGCGGGGTGATGCCCAGGTCCCGGGCCTTGGTGTCGCTCATGACGACCAGCGCGGCGGCGCCGTCGTTGAGCGGGCAGGCGTTGCCGGCGGTGACCCGGCCGTCGGGGCGGAACACCGGCTTCAGGCCGGCCAGCCCCTCGACCGTGGTCCCGGCGCGCGGGCCGTCGTCGGCGCTCACCACGGTGCCGTCCGGGGTGGTGACCGGGGTGATCTCCCGCTCCCAGAAGCCGTTGGCGATGGCCTGCTCGGCCAGGTTCTGGCTGCGCGCGGCGAACTCGTCCATGTCCTGCCGGGAGACGTCCTTGAGCAGCGCGAGGTTCTCGGCGGTCTGGCCCATGGCGATGTAGGCGTCCGGGACGTCGCCGTCCTCACGCGGGTCCCGCCAGGACTCCGCGCCGCTCTCGGCGGTCTTGGCCACCCGGGCCTCGGCGTCGGCGAACCGGGGGTTGTGGGTGTCCGGGATGGCGTCGGAGTTGCCCTTGACGAAGCGGGACACCATCTCCACACCGGCGGAGATGAAGACGTCGCCCTCGCCGGCCTTGATCGCGTGCAGCGCCATCCGGGTGGTCTGCAGCGAGGAGGAGCAGTAGCGGGTGACCGTGGTCCCGGGCAGGTGGTCCATGCCCAGCAGGACGGCGACGATCCGGCCCATGTTGAAGCCCTGCTCACCGCCGGGCAGGCCGCACCCGAGCATCAGGTCGTCGATGTCGATCGGGTCCAGCTGGGGCACCTGGTCCAGCGCCGCGCGGGTGATGGTGGCGGCCAGGTCGTCGGGCCGCAGGTCCTTCAGCGACCCCTTGAACGCGCGGCCGATGGGGGAGCGGGCAGCGGCGACGATGACGGCTTCGGGCATGGGTCCTCCACGATGAGGGGCGCCACCTCGCGGGCGGCGACGGACGTCGGGTCGCCCTCAAGCTACTCCCGGGTAGGGGCTGCGGCCCACGGCGCCGCCGCTCAGGAGGGGACGGCGGTGCGCCCTGCCTCGTCGGCCTGCTCGGGGGTCGGGATGTCCGGCGGACGCCGCCGGCGCAGGCGTGCCCACGGGCCTCGCGGCCCGAGTTCTGCACCGCGCACCTCGGTGGGCTGCACCTCCGTTCCGGCTCGGCCGGCCGCCTTCGCCGCTGCCCGGGCGATCGGCCGGACGGTGTCCCGGCGCAACCGCAGCCCGCGGTCGGCCGCGGCGGGCCACACCCCGATCGCGTCGGCGATCGAGGGGAGCAGCGAGGCGGCGGCGGCCGCGTAGCCGGCCGCCGACGGGTGGAACTCGTCGCTGCTGAACAGCTCACGGTCGGTGGCGAACGAGGGGCCGAGCACCGAGCCCAGGGAGACGGTGCGCCCTCCCTCGGCGACGACGGCGATGGTCTGCGCCGCGGCGAGCTGGCGGCTCCACCGCCGGGCCAGCACCCGCAGCGGCTGGGCGATGGGGCGGATGGTGCCCAGGTCGGGGCAGGTGCCGACGACGACCTCGCAGCCCTGGGCCCTCAGCGCCCGCACCGCCTCGGCGAGCGCCCGCACGGACTCCGCCGGCCGGGCCCGGCTGGTGACGTCGTTCGCGCCGATCATGATCAGCGCGACGTCGGGGTGCTCGGGCAGGGCGAGCTCCACCTGATCGGCGAGGTCGCGGGAGACGGCACCGGACCTGGCGAACTTCACCAGCCGGACGGGACGTTCTGCGAGCTCCACCAGCGCCGCGGCGATCAGCACGCCCGGGGTCTCCGCGGCGTTGTCCACGCCCAGACCCACCGCGCTGGAGTCGCCCAGCACGGCGAACACGATGGGCTTGCCGCGGCCACGGCCGTAGACGCCGTTACCGGTCGGGGGATCGGGCTGGGTCCGTTGCGCGGTCACCCGACGGCGCGCGGCCCGGGCCTCCTCGCGCAGCAGGGTCACCAGCGCGGCCCCGGCCAGCCCGACGCCGCCGCCGCCGTACACGGCCCCCGTCGCCAGTCGTCGCGCCCTGCTGGCTCGCGTCACCGGGCCCCGTCCTCTCCTCCGGCACCCGGTCGCGTGCTGCACCAGGACCTGATCCTCAGGCTAGCCACCCCCTACGTTGGGGGCGTGGCCGATCGAGCTGACCTCACCCCTCCGGACGAGCACGGGCGTCAGCAGCAGATCGTCGATGTGCTGGTGGACGCCTTCGCGCAGCTCATGGCGGTGGACGCCGACGCGTTCCGCACCAAGTTCCGCAAGATGGCCGCCGATCCGTTCGCCTTCTACCGCGGCTCCGCCTGTCTGTTCTACGCCGACATGGCGACGCTGGAGGACCGGTGGTGTGACGAGCGGACGTCGCGCGTGTGGATCCAGGGTGACCTGCACGCGGAGAACTTCGGCACCTACATGGACGGGCAGGGGCGCATCGTCTTCGACGTCAACGACTTCGACGAGGCCTACCTGGGGCACGTCAGCTGGGACCTGCGCCGGTTCGCGGCCAGCTTCGCGCTGCTGGCCTGGCGCAAGGCGTTGCCCGACGACGTCATCGGCGAGCTGGTCGGCGCGTACCTCAGCGCCTACCTGGACCAGGTGGCGGCCTTCACGCACTCGGACGACGACCGGTCCTTCGCCCTGCTGCGGGAGAACACCGAGGGGGCGGTGCACGAGGTCGTGCTCGCCACCACCGCCCGCACCCGGCTGGACCTGCTGGGCCGGCTGACCGTGGTCGAGAGGTACGAGCGCCGGTTCGCCGACGGGCCGCGCAACCGCCGGCTGGCCGACGACGAGCGGGCCGAGGTGCTCGCCGCCATCGACCGCTACCAGGAGACCGTCCAGCCACCCCGCCGGCGGCGCGACGTCACCTACGACGTCAAGGACGTCGTGGGCACCGGCGGTTTCGGCATCGGCAGCGCCGGGCTGCCCGCCTACAACGTGCTCCTCGAGGGCTACGACCAGGCGCTGGAGAACGACGTCGTCCTGTCGGTGAAGCAGGGCAACGTCCCGGCACCCAGCCGGGTGGTCGACGACCCGGAGCTCCGGGCGTACTTCGAGCACGAGGGTCACCGGACCGCGGTCAGCCAGCGGTCCCTGCAGGCCAACGCCTCGCAGTTCCTCGGCCACACCGAGATCCGCGGTGTCGGCTTCGTCGTGTCCGAGCTGTCGCCCTACGAGGTGGACCTGGACTGGGAGGAGCTCACCGAGCCCGAGGAGATCCGGCCCGTCCTGGCCCAGCTGGGCCGCGCGACGGCGAAGCTGCACTGCGTCGGTGACGCCGACAGCGACCACGCGCTCGTGCCGTTCCAGACCGAGGAGGCGATCACCACGATGATCGGCGGCCGGCGCGCGGAGTTCATCGCCGACCTCGTCGACTTCGCGCACGACTACGCGCACCGGACCCGGGAGGACCACCGGCTGTTCGTCGACGCCTTCCGCGCCGGGATGGTGCCGGGGATCAGCTCCAGCGGGGAGCACCCGCGGGCGTGACCCCGGTCAGCGGATCGGCAGCTCGATGAGCATCCCGCGGTGCGGACCGACCGGACGCAGGTCGTACTCCTCGGTGACGATGCTGAAGCCGATCCGCTGGTAGAAGCCGACGGCGTCCTTCCGGGCGTCGCACCAGACCAGGTCCCCGCCCCGGGCGGCCACCCGCGCCAGCCCCTCGGCGACCAGCGCCCGGCCGGCCCCCAGCCCGCGCACCCGCGGGTCGGTGGCCATGCCCCGGAGCTGCCACGACCCCTCGCCCGGGCGCCACGGGCAGTCCCGCGGGTGGAACCGGACCACGCCGACGATCGAGTCGCCGTCGATCCGGGCGGCCAGGTGCAGCGCGTACGGGGCGTCGTCGCCGTCCATCTCCGGTGGGCGCCCCTGGCGGAGCTCCTGCGCCCGCAGCGGGAAGGTCGCCGCGGCGTCGACCTGCTCGATGGTGATCGTCCCCGACCGCGCCTCGGTGCTCACGCGCTCCATTCTCGCGCCCGCTGGAAGGGCCCCGCTGCAGGGGCCCGGTGACGTGCTGGAGCGGCCCCCTTCCAGGGTCCCGCCCTGAGCCTGCGAAGGGTGGGGAGGAAGGGGGTCCCGCCCTCAGCGGCCGCCGCGGCCCCGCCTGACCCGGAGGTAGTCGGCGACCACGTACTCACCCAGCCGCTCGCTGTCAGGCTGGAACACCCGGCCGCCGGCCCGCGCGGTGATGTCGTGGACGAACTCGACCAGCGAAGGCTCGGGGTCCAGCGCGAAGACGTTGAGGGTGGCGCCAGAGCGTGCGACCCGTTCCACCTCCGCGACGGTGCGGGCGATCGTCTCGGGCATCGGCGGCCAGCAGAAGTACGGCGTCCCGTCGTCCTCCAGGTGCGCGGTGGGCTCCCCGTCGGTGACCACCAGCACCACCGGCTCGGCGTCCCGGTGCTTGGCGAGGAAGCGGCGGGCCAGCATCAGCCCGTGCTGCAGGTTGGTGCCCTGCAACGTGTCGACCGACAGCTCGGCCAGCGTCTCCGGGCGGAGCACCTGCGCGGTCGAGGAGAAGCCGATGATCTCGATCGCGTCCTGCGGGAAGCGGGTGGTCACGAGCGAGTGCAGGGCCATCGCCGTCGACTTCGCCGCGCCCCAGGTGCCGCGCAGCGCCATCGAGTAGGAGAGGTCGACCAGCAGCGCGACGGCTGCGCCGGTGCGCCGCTCGGTCTCCACCACCTCGAAGTCGTCGACGGCGATCTTCACCCGGTGGCGTGCTGTCGGGGCGGTGGGCGGGACAGCCGCGGACTGCGGCTCACCGGCGGTCCGCAGCACCGCGTTGCGCACGGTGCGGACGACGTCCAGCGGCTGCTCGTCGCCGAACCGCCACTCCCGGGAGGCTCCGGTGAGCTCGCCGGCCGCCCCGGCGTCGGCGACGTCGTGCTCCCCGCGACCGGTCGCGGCCAGCTTGGCGAAGACCCGGCGCAGCGCGGTCGCGCCGAGCCGGCGCACCGCCTTGGGGGACAGCTGCAGCGCCCCCTCGGACCGGTTCAGGTACCCCTGCCGCTCCAGCTCGCGCTCCAGCCGGCGCAGCGCCTCGAGGTCGTCGACCGCGGAGCGGCCCAGGGCCTGCTCGAGCAGCTCCTGGTCGATGTCGGTCAGCGAGGCGCCGGCATACCCCTGGGACAGCTGCTGGGACAGCGACTCCAGGTCGGCGAGCTCGGCGACCGCGGTGGTCGCGTCGCCCATGCCCAGCGGCTGCTCGCCGTCGGGCACCGGGCCGCGCTGCCCCCAGGGCAGGTCGGGCCGGGCCTGGCGGAGCGCGTCGGACAGGTGCGCCATCTCGCTCTGCAGGCCGAGGTCGCCCATCGCCTGCTCCATCAGACCCTGCAGCTCGGCGCGCTGGTCGGGGGAGAGACCGGCGAGCATCCGCTCCTGGGCCGCGGCCCGCCGGGCCAGCGAGTCGATCAGCTCCTCCACCGACTGCGGGTCGTCGGGGAAGAACTGGCCGTGCTTGGCCATGAAGTCGGCGAACTGCTGGTCGGTGTCCTCGCCGCGGTTGTGCGCGTCGACCAGCGCGGACAGGTCGGCGACCATGTCCTTGACCGCCTGCATGGCCGCGCCGTCGCCGTCCTGCATCTGCTGCAGCGCCTGCTT
The DNA here is from genome assembly GCA_000620205.1 of Geodermatophilaceae bacterium URHA0031. Classification (GTDB taxonomy): domain Bacteria; phylum Actinomycetota; class Actinomycetes; order Mycobacteriales; family Geodermatophilaceae; genus Modestobacter. Next base: position 36,301 of record JHVP01000014.1, read on the forward strand.
CATGCCCTGGAAGGAGCTGTCCAGCACCTCCTGGCGGAGCAGGTCCTGGATCTGCTGGTAGGCCTGGGCCGCCTCCGGCGAGCGCCACTGGTGGTCCTTGAGCGCCCGGACGGCGCCGGCGGTGTCCTCCGGCAGCTGGTCCAGCTCGGCCTCGGCGAGCCGGGCGGCGTCGTCCGGGTCCGGGAACAGCGCGGCGCGCTCGGCCTCGAGCGCCTGGTCCAGCAGTTCGCGGACCTGCTCCAGCGTGCCGTCCATCCGGCCGGCCTGCCGCGCCTGCCGCAGCCGGTCGCGGACCGACCGACGCAGCTGGTCCAGCCCGCGCCGGCCGTCGATGCCCCGGCGCAGCAGGTCGCGCATCGCCTCGCGCACCCCGCTGCCACCGAGCACCTGGTCGCCGATCTCGTCGACCGCGGCGGCCACGTCGTAGGGCGGCGCCAGCGGGTCGGGCCCGCCGCGCCACCTGCCGTACCGGTAGCCCCGGGGGCGTCGGTCGGCCACCGTCAGGCCCCGTACACGGTGCGGGAGCCGTCGGTGTCCTTGGCCAGCCGGCGGGTGAGGTACAGCCCCTCGAGGGCGAACTCCACCGCGGCGGCGGCCTGCTCGGCGGACTGCTCGCCCTCGGGCACCCCCAGCCGACCCAGCAGCTGGGCCAGGTGCGGGATGGTGCCCAGCTGGCCGAGCAGCGCCGCCGCCGGCACCAGGTCGCCGGACTCGACCGTCTCGCCGCTGCTGAAGTGCTCCTGCAGGCCGGTCAGGTCCAGCCCGCCGCAGCGGGCGCGGAAGGTCTGCGCGGTGGCCTGCCGCAGCAGGTGCTCGAGCACCTCGAGGTCGCGGTCGTCGTCGTTGTCGCTGCCGGCGTCCGCGAACTCCACCTTGCCGCGGCTGGCCGGGACGACGCTCGGCAGGTCGACCACCCGGGCCACCGGCCGCGGCTCACCGGCCACCGCCGCCCGGCGGACGGCCGAGGCGGCGACCGTCTCCAGCCCCGCGATGGCGAACCGGGCACTGACCCCGGAGCGCTGGTCGACGTGGCTGGACTCGCGGACCAGCCGGGTGAACCGGGCGACGATCTCGACGAGGTGCTCGGGGACGATCGGGGTGTCGAAGCCGGTGCCACCCAGCCAGGTGGTCCGCGCCTCCTGGCGCAGCAGCCGGAGCTCGTCGGCCAGCTCGATCGGGTAGTGGGTGCGCACCTCGGCGCCGAACCGGTCCTTGAGAGGGGTGATGATCCGGCCGCGGTTGGTGTAGTCCTCGGGGTTGGCGCTGGCCACCAGCAGCAGGTCCAGCGGGAGCCGGACCCGGTAGCCGCGGATCTGGATGTCGCGCTCCTCCAGCACGTTGAGCAGCGCGACCTGGATCCGCTCGGCGAGGTCGGGCAGCTCGTTGACGCTGAAGATGCCGCGGTTGGTGCGGGGCACGAGGCCGTAGTGCACGGTCTCCGGGTCGCCCAGGGTCCGGCCCTCGGCCACCTTGATCGGGTCGACGTCGCCGATCAGGTCACCGACGCTGGTGTCGGGTGTGGCCAGCTTCTCGCCGAAGCGGTCGCTGCGGTGCAACCAGCCGACCGGGGTCGCGTCGCCGTGCTCGGCGACCTGCCGGCGCCCCCAGACGCTGATCGGCTGCAGCGGGTGCTCGTTGAGCTCGCTGCCGACGAGCACCGGCGTCCACTCGTCGAGGAGTCCGACCAGGGTGCGGATGAGCCGGGTCTTGCCCTGCCCGCGCTCGCCGAGCAGGACCAGGTCGTGCCCGGCGATCAGGGCACGCTCGACCTCGGGGACGACGGTGTCCTCGAACCCGACGATGCCGGGCAGGGAGGTCTCGCCGGCGGCCAGCCGGGCGAGCAGGTTGTCGCGGATCTCGGCCTTGACCGGCCGGGGGGCAGCGCCGCTGGCGCGGAGCTCGCCCAGCGTCGTCGGAGCGGGAGAGGGGGAGGTGGGGGACAGCGAGGTCCCCAGCGGTGCGGCGTCCGTCACCTCGACCACGGTACGACGGGGATGTGACAGTCGGGGGTCCCGTCGTCCTGCCCCGTCGGCCGGTCCCGTCCCGGGCTGCGAGGATCGTCCCGTGTCCGTCACCGGTGCAGTCCCCCTGGTCAGCGGAGCCGACGTCGAGGAGGCCGCCCGCCTGCTGGACGGCGTGGTGCGGCGCACCCCGCTGGAGCACTCCCGCGCCCTCGCCGGACGGGTCGGCGGCCCCGTCTGGCTCAAGTGCGAGAACCTGCAGCGCACCGGCTCGTTCAAGATCCGCGGTGCGTACACCCGGATCGCCCGGCTGACCGACGAGGAGCGGGCCCGCGGCGTCGTCGCCGCCAGCGCCGGCAACCACGCCCAGGGCGTCGCGCTCGCCGCCCGGGAGCTCGGTGCGGCGGCCACCGTGTTCATGCCGGAGACCGCGCCGCTGCCCAAGGTCGCCGCCACCCGCGGCTACGGCGCCGACGCCCGGCTCGGCGGCGAGACGCTCACCGACGCCCTCGTCGACGCGGTGCGGTTCTCCGCCGAGACCGGGTCGGTGTTCATCCACCCCTTCGACCACCCCGACGTCATCGCCGGTCAGGGGACGGTCGGTCTCGAGGTCCTCGAGCAGTGCCCGGACGTGGCCACGGTCGTGGTCTGCACCGGCGGTGGCGGGCTGGTCTCCGGGATCGCCGCCGCGGTGAAGGCCCGCCGTCCCGACGTCCGGGTGGTCGCCGTCCAGGCTGCCCGTGCCGCGGCGTTCCCCGCGTCGCTGGCCGCGGGCCACCCGGTGCCGCTGACCACGATGGCCACGATGGCCGACGGCATCGCCGTCGCCGCGCCCGGCGACCTCACCCTGGCGCACGTGGCGGGCCTGGTCGACGAGGTGCGGACCGTCACCGAGGGCGACCTCAGCCGCGCCCTGCTGTTCTGCCTGGAACGGGCCAAGCTGGTCGTCGAACCGGCCGGGGTCGCCGGCGTGGCGGCCGTGCTGGCCGACCCCGCCGCCTTCGCCCCGCCCGTGGTCGCGGTCGTGTCCGGCGGCAACATCGACCCGGTCCTGATGATGAAGGTCGTCCAGCACGGCATGGCGGCCGCCGGGCGCTACCTGTCACTGCGTGTCCAGGTCCCCGACCGGCCCGGTTCGCTGGCCGCCCTGCTGCGCGAGCTCGCCGGGCTGTCGGCCAACGTGCTGTCGGTCGAGCACGAGCGGACGACGGCGCGGCTGGACCTCGGCGAGGTCGAGGTCGGCGTCCACCTGGAGACCCGCGGGCCCGACCACGAGCAGCACGTGCTCGCGGCGCTGTCCGCCGCCGGGTACGCACCCCGCGTCGACTGACCGACGCAGCGGTGCCCGCACCTCAGGGGGTGCGGGCACCGGTGGGGCGGCGTCAGCGACCAGCGACCGCCTCGGGGACGGCGGACCCGCGCTCGGCGGGCGAACCGTCCACCGGCGCACCGTCGGCGTCGGCATCGTCGTCGTCGTCGAGCATCGTGCTCTCGTCGAAGGGGCGCTGACCGGCCAGCACCGCCGTCATCTGCGCCCGGTCCAGCTCCTTGGTCCAGGTGGCGATGAGCATGGTGGCGACGGCGTTGCCGGCGAAGTTCGTGACGGCGCGCGCCTCGGACATGAACCGGTCGATGCCGACGATCAGGCCGACGCCGTCCAGCAGCTCGGGGCGGTGCGTGGACAGGCCACCGGCGAGGGTGGCGAGGCCGGCGCCGGAGACCCCGGCGGCGCCCTTCGAGGCGATGACCATGAAGACGAGCAGACCGATCTGCGAGCCGATGCTCAGCGGGTCGCCCAGCGCCTCGGCGATGAACAGCGAGGCCATCGTCAGGTAGATCGCCGTCCCGTCGAGGTTGAACGAGTAGCCGGTCGGCACCACGATGCCGGCGACCGGCTTGCTGACCCCGATGTGCTCCATCTTGGCGATCAGCCGGGGCAGGGCGGTCTCCGACGAGGACGAGGAGACGATCAGCAGGAACTCGCGACCCAGGTACCTCAGCAGGCCGAACACGTTGATGCCGACGACCAGCCGCAGGAGGGCACCCAGGACACCGAACACGAACAGCGCGCAGGTCAGGTAGAAGCCGATCATGAGGACGGCGAGGCTCTTCAGCGCGTCGACCCCCGTGGCCCCGACGACGGCGGCGATGGCGCCGAAGGCGCCGATCGGGGCGACCCACATGACCATCGCCAGCACCCGGAAGACCAGCCGCTGCAGGTGCCCGACGCCGCGCAGCACCGGCTCGCCGGCGCGGCCCATCGCCTGGACGGCGAAGCCGACCAGCAGCGCGACCAGCAGGGCCTGCAGCACCGAGCCGGATGTCAGTGCCGACAGCAGCGTGGTGGGGATCAGGCTCAGCACGAAGCCGGTGAGCCCCTCGGGGGCCTCCGCGTCGGTCTGAGCGAAGTCACGCCCGGCGGAGCGCATGTCCTCGGTGAGCTGGAGCCCGTCGCCGGGGTGCAGCACGTTGCCCACGACCAGGCCGATCGCCAGCGCGACCGTGGACATGAGCAGGAAGTAACCCAGCGCCAGGCCGCCCACCTTCCCGACCTGGGTCGCCTTCCGGATGGAGCCGATGCCCAGCACGATCGTGCAGAAGATGACCGGCGCGATGAGCATCTTGATCAGCGCGACGAACGCCGTGCCCAGCCACTTCAGCTCGACGGCGAAGTCGGGGAACAGCAGCCCGACCGCGATGCCGAGGCCCACGGCGACGATCACCGCGACGTAGAGCCAGTGGGTGCGGTCGCGCTTGCCGGCCGGGGCCGGGCGCGGAGAGGGTGCCGTGGTTCCGGCCATGACTGCTCCCGTGGAGTCGGTGGCTGGCGGTGGTGGACCGCCGGGGGACGTCGCCGGAGAGGCGACAGGAGGACTGTGTCGCCGGTCGTGACGCGGGTCACTGATGTGTTCATTGCGTTCGGCGGGCCGGCACCCCAGCCGGGGCGGACGTGATGCGCTGCGGACGCCGGCAGCGGGGGACACTCGGCCGGTGCGCACACCCTCGGCGCTGGTGCGGCGTCGCGATCCCGGCAGCCTGGCCCGGCAGCTGCTGTTGCTGCAGGGGCTGGTCGTGCTGGTCGTCGTCCTGGTGCTCGGGCTGGTCGCCTGGCGGCAGGCGCAGGCAGCGGTCGAGAGCCGCGCGACCGCCCAGGCACGCAGCACGGCCGAGGCGATCGCCGACTCGCCGCTGGTCCGCGAGGCCGTCGTCGGTCCCGACCCGACCGGCGTCCTGCAGCCCTACGTCGAGCAGGTCCGGGCCGACACCGGCATCTCGTTCATCACCGTGCTGGCTCCGGACCGCACACGGTTCACCCATCCGGACCCCGCCGAGATCGGCCGGCCCTTCCTCGGCACCATCGCACCGGCCCTGGCCGGGCGGACCTTCACCGAGACCTCCAGCGGCACCCTGGGACCCTCGGTCCGGGCGGTCGCCCCGGTCTTCGCCGCCGGCAGCGACGACCGGGTCGTCGCGATGGTCGGTGTGGGCATCACCGTGGCCGCGATCGGCGACGACGTCACCGCCGCCCTGCCCGGCCTCCTCGTCGCCGTCCTGGTCGTGCTCGCCGTCGGCGCGCTCGGCAGCTGGGCGATCAGCCGGCGGCTGCACCGGCAGACGCACGGCCTGGGAGCGGCACCGCTGGTGCGGATGCTGGAGTACTACGACGCGGTCCTGCACGCCGTCCGGGAGGGGCTGCTGCTGCTGGACGGCGACGGCCGGGTGCAGCTCGTCAACGACGAGGCCCGCCGGCTGCTCGACCTCGACGCCGACGTCACCGGGCGGCACGTGAGCGAGCTGGGGTTGTCCGCCGAGCTGGCCGCGACGCTCTCCGCCCAGCGTCCGGCCGCCGACGAGGTCCACGTCAGCGGCTCGCGCGTCCTGGTCGTCAACCAGGCCCCGGCCATCCCCCGCGGGCGTTCGGTGGGCACCGTGGTCACCTTGCGCGACCACACCGACCTGCAGGCCCTCACCGGTGAGCTGGACAGCGTGCGCTCGTTCGCGGAGTCGCTGCGCGCCCAGGCCCATGAGGCCGCCAACCGGCTGCACACGACCGTGTCGCTGGTCGAGCTGGGTCGCAACGCCGAGGCCGTCGAGTTCGCCACCGCCGAGCTCGCCTCGGCCCAGCAGCTCACCGACCGGGTGGTGGCCTCGGTCGGTGAACCGGTGCTGGCGGCGCTGCTGCTCGGCAAGGCGGCCACCGCGCACGAGCGCGGCGTGGCCCTGGAGATCGACCCGGACACCGCCGTCGGCCCCACCGGGATCCCGGGCGGCGATCTGGTGACGATCGTCGGCAACCTGGTGGACAACGCGATCGACGCGGCGCTGCTGGGGGAGCCGCCGCGCGAGGTGCAGCTGGCCATGGAGGTGGTCGACGGCCGGCTGCAGGTGCGCGTCGAGGACACCGGGCCCGGGGTGAGCGACCCCGAGCGGGTCTTCGACCGCGGCTGGACGACGAAGGAGTCCGCCGCCCCGCGCGGGCTGGGCCGCGGTCTCGGGCTGGCGCTGGTCGACCAGGCGGTCCGCCGCAACGGGGGCACGGTCACCGTCCGGCCCGGCCCGGGTGGGGTGTTCGAGGTGTCCCTCCCGGTCCGGACGCCGGCGGAGGCGGGCCGGTGAGCGACCTCAGCGTGCTGGTGGTGGAGGACGAGCCGGTCGCCGCGGACGCGCACCGCGCGTACGTCGACCGGACGCCCGGCTTCTCGGTGATCGCCGTCGCCGGGACCGCTGCTGCGGCCTGGGACGCCCTGGCCCGGAACCGGGTCGACCTCGTGCTGCTGGACATGAACCTCCCGGACACCCACGGGATCGAGCTGTGCCGCCGGTTGCGGGCCTCCGGCCGGGACGTCGACGTGCTGGCGGTGACCTCGGCGCGGGAGCTGGCCACCGTCCGCGCGGCGGCCGCCCACGGCGTCGTGGGCTACCTGCTCAAGCCGTTCAGCCAGGCCGCGCTGCGCGACCGGCTGACCGCGTACGTCGACTACCGGTCGCAGGTGCGCACCGGGGGCGACGTGGCGGGTCAGGACGCGGTCGACCGGGTGCTGGAGGCCGCCCGCCCGGTCCGCCCGGCCCCGCTGCCCAAGGGGCTGGCCCGGGAGACGTTGGACGCGGTGGTGACCGCGGTGCGGGCGGCCACCCGGGAGGACGCCGGGCTGTCGGCCGCGGAGACGGCGGAGCTGATCGGTGCCTCCCGGATCACCGCCCGCCGCTACCTCGAGCACCTCGCCGACACCGGCCTCGTGGCCCGGACCCCCCGCTACGGCAGCACCGGACGACCGGAGCTCGAGTACCGCTGGCGATGAGGCCGCACCGATGACTTCCCCCGCCGGGCCGGGTCTGGACGGGTGGGTGCCCGGGTGGGCGGCCCGGACCACGTGTCGTCGGAGGAGCGCTCATGCAACGGACCCGCCGGGTCGCCCGGAAAAGGTGTGAGAACTGTCGGACGACGGCTCTAGCGTGCCCGGCATGACCAACGCCGTCGTCGTCGAGGGGCTCGTGAAGCGCTTCGGGGAGAACACCGCGCTCGGTGGGGTCGACCTCACCGTGTCCGAGGGCACCGTCCTCGGGCTGCTCGGGCCCAACGGGGCGGGCAAGACCACCGTCGTCCGGATCCTCAGCACCCTGCTCCTGCCCGACGCGGGGCGGGCGGAGGTCAACGGGCTCGACGTCGTCTCGCAGGCCGACCAGGTGCGCGCCACGATCGGGCTCACCGGTCAGTACGCGGCCGTCGACGAGTACCTGACCGGTCGGGAGAACCTGGAGATGGTGGGGCGGCTGTACCGGCTGGGCAAGCGGGAGGCCCGCTCCCGCGCCGGCCAGCTGCTCGAGCGGTTCGAGCTGACCGACGCGGCGAACCGGCCGGCGAAGACCTACTCCGGGGGCATGCGCCGGCGGCTGGACATCGCGGCCTCGCTGATCGCCCGGCCGCGGGTGCTCTTCCTCGACGAGCCGACCACGGGGCTCGACCCGCGCAGCCGGCTGGGCATGTGGGAGTTCATCGGCGACCTGGTGAGCGACGGGACGACGATCCTGCTCACCACCCAGTACCTGGAGGAGGCCGACCGGCTGGCCGACCGGATGGTCGTCATCGACAAGGGCGAGGTGATCGCCCGCGGGACCGCCGACGAGCTGAAGGCCCAGGTGGGGGGCGAGCGGCTGGAGCTCACCGTCGCCTCGGCGGAGCAGCTCGCCGACGTCGCGGAGGCGCTCGGCCCGCTGGCCCAGGGGGAGTTGCAGCGGGACCACCAGTCCCGGCGGCTGTCGCTGCCGGTCACCGGCGGCACCGACACCCTCGCCGAGGCCCTGCGCCGGCTCGCCGGCGTCCGCGCGGACGTGCTGGACATCGGGTTGCGCCGGCCCGACCTCGACGACGTGTTCCTCACCCTGACCGGGCACGCCGCCGAGGAGAAGGCGATGGACGACGAGAGCCGGCCCACGGCCCCAGCAACCGCAGGAGCGCAGTCATGACCACCCTCGCCGAGACCCTCTCCGACAGTGCCGTCATCACCCGACGGAACCTGATCAAGGTCAAGCGGGTGCCGGACCTGATCGTCTTCGCGACCCTGTCGCCGATCATGTTCGTGCTGCTGTTCCGGTTCGTGTTCGGTGGCGCCATCAACGTGCCGGGCAACGTGAGCTACGCCGAGTTCCTGCTGCCCGGCATCTTCACCCAGACGGTGATCTTCGGGTCGACCATCACCGGCTCGAGCATCGCCGAGGACCTGCAGAAGGGTCTGATCGACCGGTTCCGATCGCTGCCGATGTCCCGGTCCGCGGTCCTCATCGGCCGGACGGTCGCCGACCTGGGGCTCAACGCCCTCTCCATCGCGGTGATGGCGCTGACCGGGCTGGTGGTCGGCTGGCGGATCCACAGCTCGGTCGGCGAGGCGATCGTCGGCTTCCTCCTGCTGCTGGTGTTCTCCTACTCGATCTCCTGGCTGATGGCGCTGGTCGGCCTGACGGTGCGCACACCCGAGGTGGTCAACAACGCCAGCTTCATCGTGATCTTCCCGATCACCTTCGTGGCCAGCACCTTCGTGCCGCTGGAGACCTTCCCGACGGTGCTGCGCACCTTCGCCGAGTGGAACCCGGTCTCCACGGTCGCGCAGTCGGCCCGGGAGCTGTTCGGCAACATCCCGGCAGGGGTGCCCGAGCCCGACGTCTGGTCGTTGCAGCACCCGCTGGCGTACTCGCTCCTCTGGGCGGCGCTGATCCTGGCGGTCTTCGTGCCGCTGTCGGTACGGAAGTACCTGCGTACCGCGAGCCGCTGACGTCCCTGGGCGCCACCGCTCGCGAACTCGCGTCGGGCCCCGCGGGGAGGCCAGTGTTGGTGGGGGTCGGGGGCCCAGGACGAGGATGGTGCCGATGAGCACCGAAGCCCCGGCCGGGTCGCCGGCCCCCGCGTCCCTGTCCGCCTCCCACCCGCTGGCCGCCCCGTCGACGCTGCCCTACCAGCTGCCGCCCTTCGCCGAGATCACGCCGGAGCTCGTGCGGGAGGCGCTGCTGGCGGGCATGGCCGAGCAGCGCGCCGAGGTCACCGCCCTGGTGGCCGACCCGGCCGAGCCCACCTTCGCCAACACCGTCCTCGCCCTGGAGCGGTCGGGGCAGCTGCTGGCCCGCGCCGAGCGGGTCTTCCACAACCTGACCTCGGCCGTCTCCTCCGACCGGATCCGCGAGATCGAGCGGGAGATCGCCCCGCTCACCGCCGCGCACGACGACGCCCTCCGGCTCGACCCGGCGCTCTTCGCCCGGGTCGACGCCGTGCACTCCCGCCGGGCCGACGCCGGCCTGGACGAGGAGTCGGTCCGGCTCATCGAGCGCTACCACCTCGACTTCGTGCTCGCCGGCGCCGGCCTGGACGACGCCGGGCGGACCCGGCTCAGCGAACTCAACCAGCGGCTGGCCGAACTGAGCACCACCTTCGACCAGAACCTGCAGGCCGCGACCGAGGCCGCCGCGGTGGAGGTCGCGGACGCCGCCGAGCTCGACGGCCTGTCCGAGGGCGAGGTCGCCGCGGCCGCCGGGGCGGCTGCCGAGCGTGGCCGTGCGGGGTCCCACCTGCTCACCCTGGTGCTGCCCAGCGGCCAGCCCGCGCTGGCCAAGCTGCGGAACAGGGGGCTGCGCCGACGGCTGTACGAGGGGTCGGTGACCCGCGCCTCGAGCGGTGAGCACGACAACGGGCCGATCGCCGCGGAGATGGCCCACCTGCGAGCGGTCCGGGCCCGGCTGCTCGGCTTCGACACCCACGCCGACCTCATCGCCGCCGACCAGACCGCCAAGACCTCGGCCGCGGTCGACGCGCTGCTGGGCGAGCTGGTCGGTCCCGCCCGGGCGAACGCCGAGGCGGAGGCCGCGGTGCTCCGCGAGCTGGCCGACGCCGACGGCGTCGAGCTGGCCGCCTGGGACTGGGCCTTCTACTCCGAGCGGGTCCGGGCGGAGCGGTACGCCGTGGACAGCGCCGCGCTGCGCCCCTGGTTCGAGCTGGACCGGGTGCTGGTCGACGGCGTCTTCCGGGCGGCCGAGCTGCTCTACGGCTACACCTTCCGCCCGCGCCCCGACCTCGTCGGCTACCACCCCGACACCCGGGTCTGGGAGGTGTTCGGCGCCGACGGCGAGCCGGTCGGGCTGTACCTGGGTGACTACTTCGCCCGTGAGGGCAAGCGCGGCGGCGCCTGGATGAGCTCCTTCGTCACCCAGTCGACGTTGCTGGACACCCGCCCGGTCGTGCTCAACAACCTCAACGTGAACCGTCCGGCGCCCGGTCAGCCGACGCTGCTGACCCTGTCCGAGGTCACCACGCTCTTCCACGAGTTCGGGCACGCGCTGCACGGGCTGTTCTCCGCGGTGACCTACCCGCGGTTCTCCGGCACCAGCGTCTCGCGGGACTTCGTCGAGTACCCGAGCCAGGTCAACGAGATGTGGGCGCTGTGGCCGGAGGTCCTCACCTCCTACGCGAGGCACGTCGAGACCGGTGAGCCGCTGCCGGTGGAGACGGTGCAGGCCATCGAGGCCGCCGCGCTGTGGGGGGAGGGCTTCGCGACGCTGGAGTACCTCGCCGCGACCCTGCTGGACCAGGCCTGGCACCGGCTGGACCCCGACACCCTGGTCGAGGACCCGCAGGCGTTCGAGGCAGCCGCCCTGGCCGCGGCGGGGGTCGCGTTCGACCTCGTCCCGCCGCGGTACCGGACGACGTACTTCCAGCACGTCTTCGCCGGCGGGTACTCGGCCGGCTACTACTCCTACATCTGGTCCGAGGTGCTGGACGCGGACACCGTGGAGTGGTTCAAGGAGAACGGCGGGCTGCGCCGGGACAACGGCGACGTCTTCCGCAGCCGGCTGCTCGCCCGGGGCGGGTCCGTCGACTCGCTCGCTGCGTTCCGCGCCGTCCGCGGCCGCGACGCCGACACCGCCCCGCTGCTCCGCCGCCGCGGTTTGAGCACATCGCGATCCTGACGGACCGCACCGCGGCCAGGAGCCGGTGCCGGGGACGCTGAGCCCGTCACCGTGTCCCCGCCGGGGAGCCTCCGGCCCCCGCGCCGGGATCACCGACGACTTCGTCGTCGTCCGTACTCAGAGCCAGGGAAGGGCGAGGATCAGGTCCAGGTCGTCCGGGGCGGCGCCGTCGCGGACCAGCCGGTTGGGCTGGCGGTGGCCGCACCGCGTGCAGCGGTGCACCACCTGCCAGCCCTTCCCGGACTTCTCCACCAGACCCACCGGCTCCATCAGCGCCCGGCAGTCGCTGGCCCGGTCGCCCGGCAGTTCGTCGACGTGCAGCGACCACAGGCACCACGGGCAGTGGTTGCGGTAGTGACCGTCGGTGTTCGCCGGGACCAGCGTCGAGCAGTGGCCGCACACGAAGTCGGTGTTCTCCGCCCGTCGTGAGCGCCCCCGTGCGCCGTCCACGGTGCTGGTCACGCGGTCGGTCAGGGCACGAACGGCTCGACGGCCAGGACCTTCACGGAGATGTCCTTGCCGTTGGGAGCCGTGTAGGTGACCGTCGCGCCCGGTGCCGCACCGACGATCGCCGAGCCCAGCGCCGACTCGGGGGAGTAGACGGTGAGGTCGGTGGTGCCGGCGATCTCGCGGGAGCCGAGGAGGAACTTCTCGGTGTCGTCCTCGTCGCCGTCGAAGGCGATGGTGATGACCGTGCCGAGCGCGGCGTTGGTGGCCGTGGTCGGAGCAGCGCCGACCCGCGCCTTGCGCAGCAGGTCGGTGAGCTGGCGGATCCGGCCCTCCTGCTTGCCCTGTTCCTCACGCGCCGCGTGGTAGCCGCCGTTCTCCTTGAGGTCACCCTCCTCGCGGCGGTCGTTGATCTCCTTGGCCATCGCCGGTCGGTTCGCGATCAGCTGGTCGAGCTCGGCGCGCAGCCGGTCGTGGGCCTCCTGCGTCAGCCAGACGCCCTGGTCCTGCTGGTCAGTCGGGGTGGACACGGGATCACTCCTGGTGCTCGAGAGCGCGACCCTCCGTCAGGAGGGCCACCGGTGGTCAATCCGGGCAACCTAACACCGCTCGGCCCGGCTGTGCAGCCGCCCGCGGAACGGAACCGGCCGCGGACCTCGTTGCCGGCCTGCGGCTGACCGGGTCAGCGGAGGAGTGGCGACCCGCACACTCGCGGTGCTCCGGGCCCCGCACCGCGCCGGCCCGGCGAGGGGGACAATGGACCGGTGACCGATGCCGACCAGTTGCGCCTGCTCGCGGTGCACGCCCACCCCGACGACGAGTCGAGCAAGGGCGCAGCGACCATGGCGAAGTACGTCGCCGAAGGCGTGCGCGTCATGGTGGCCACCTGCACCGGAGGCGAGCGCGGTTCCGTGCTCAACCCCGCCATGGACCGCCCCGAGGTCTGGGAGCGGATGGCGGAGATCCGCCAGGCCGAGATGGCCAGAGCGCGGGAGATCCTCGGGATCGAGCAGGAGTTCCTCGGTTTCGTGGACTCCGGACTCCCCGAGGGCGACCCGCTGCCACCCCTCCCGGAGGGCTGCTTCGCCCTGGTGCCGATCGAGGAGGCCGCGGCTCCGCTGGTCGCGCTGATCCGCCGGTTCCGGCCGCAGGTGATGACCACCTACGACGAGCGGGGCGGCTACCCCCACCCCGACCACATCCGCACCCACGAGATCTCGGTGCACGCGTTCGAGGCGGCGGGTGACCCGGAGCGCTACCCGGAGCTCGGCGAACCCTGGCAGGTCAGCAAGCTCTACTACCACATGAGCTTCACCCTGCCGCGGACGAAGGCGCTGCACGAGGCCGTGCTGGCGACCGGCGGCGAGTCCCCGTACGCGGAGTGGCTGGCCAACTGGGACCCGGAGAAGGACATCTCCCACCGGGTGACCACCCAGGTGCCCTGCGCCGAGTACTTCCCGGTCCGCGACGCCGCGCTGATCGCCCACGCCACCCAGATCGACCCGACCGGTCGCTGGTTCTCCGTGCCGCTGGACGTGCAGAGCCATGCCTGGCCGACCGAGGACTACGAGCTGGCCCGCTCGCTGGTCGACTCACCCCTGCCCGAGGACGACCTCTTCGCCGGCGTCCGCAGCTCGGCGGAGGTGGCATGACCACCGCGCTGACCCTGCTCGCGGTCGACCAGCAGCAGCTGCCCGAGGACGTCGGCAAGTCCGGCCCGCTCGGTCTGCTGCTCATCGTCGTCCTGCTGATCGCCGTGCTGTTCCTCGGTCGCTCGATGGGCCGGCACCTCAAGCGAGTCCCGCCCAGCTTCGACCCCGCGGACCAGGTGCCCGACACCCCCGCCGAGCTGGTCGACGTCCCCGCGCGCGACCCGGGTGCGGAGCTGCTGGACACCCTGCGGCGTGCGCCGCTGGCCATCGAGCCGCCCCGCCGGCCCGACGACGGCAGCTCCGCGCCCCGGACATGAGGACGACCCGGGCCTCCGCCCGGGTCGTCCCCTGTCGCGCTACCAGCGGTGGGCGACGTCGATCACCAGCCGGGGCGTGTGGTCCGTGTCCGGCGTGCCGGCCAGGGTGAAGACCCGGAACGGCAGCCGGGCCCGCACGCCGAGCCCCAGCGTGGTCTGACCCTCGAACGACCCGGCCCAGGCGACCTGCCGGAACGTGGTGAACCCGCCGACGGCCACGACCTCACGCGGGTCGCGCGGCTGGAACGTCGGGCCGTGCTCGCCGTACGCCGGCGCCTTGACGACGACCTGCAGCGCGGCGCCGCCACGGAGCGGGACGACGGCGCCCGAGCCCTCGGTGACGACGGTGCGGACGTAGCGCACGTCGTAGGAGCCGAAGGTGGCGTCCTGGCCGCCGACGTCGATGACCAGTCGGTCGAAGCAGGCGTGCCGGCCGGCCCGGACGCCGTTGAGCGTCTCGGTGTCGGCGTGGGTGTCGTGGACCTTCGGCAGCGAGCCCCACGACACGCTGCAGCCGTCGGCGGCGCCCGCCGGGGTGGCCCCGATCAGGACCGCGGCGACCGCGGTCAGAACGGCCAGGACGAGAGCGACGGAGCGGGAGCGGGGGCTGTTCACGGCTTCCTCCAGAGGTGATGTGAGCCACCTGAGAGTCCCGCGACACGCCGGCTCTTACCAGATGCGCGGCGGCTGCACAACAGCTGATCCTCGGCGAGTCGGTTGGCAGATCTCGTCGGGCGTGCGGGGCGCCGCAGCCGACGAGAAGCAAGGCGTTGCGCTGCGTAGCGCACCCGGCCGGTAGCTCCGTCGTCCGCGGGGTACCCGACGGACGTGCCCAACCGCCTCGCGGCCGCGACGAGCCCGTACCTGCTGCAGCACGCCGAGAACCCGGTCGACTGGCGCGAGTGGGGCGTCGAGGCCTTCGCCGAGGCGCGGGCGCGCGATGTCCCGGTGCTGGTCTCGGTCGGCTACGCCGCCTGCCACTGGTGCCACGTGATGGCGCACGAGTCGTTCGAGGACGAGGCGACGGCGGCGCAGATGAACGCCGGCTTCGTCTGCGTGAAGGTCGACCGCGAGGAACGGCCGGACGTCGACAGCGTCTACATGGCGGCCACCCAGGCGCTCACCGGCTCGGGTGGCTGGCCGATGACGGTGTTCACCACCCCCGACGGCGCGCCGTTCTACTGCGGCACCTACTTCCCACCCCGCCCGCACCCCGGGATGCCGTCGTTCCGCCAGGTGCTCGACGCGGTCACCGACGCCTGGACCGACCGGCGCGCGGAGCTGCAGACGGCAGGGTCGCGGATCGTCGAGGGCATCTCCAGCCGGCTGGACCTCGGCGCCCCGACGCCGCTGTCCGCCGACCTGCTCGACGACGCGGTCGGCGCCCTGGCCGACCGGTACGACCGGCGGTCCGGCGGCTTCGGCGGTGCACCGAAGTTCCCGCCGTCGATGGTGCTGGAGTTCCTGCTGCGCGCGCACGCCCGCCGCGGGGACGCGAACACCGTCGGCATGGCGCGGGCCACTGCGGAGGCGATGGCGCGCGGCGGGATCTACGACCAGCTGGCCGGTGGCTTCGCCCGCTACTCGGTCGACGCCCGGTGGGTCGTGCCGCACTTCGAGAAGATGCTCTACGACAACGCCTTGCTGCTGAGGGTCTACTCGCACCTCTGGCGCACGACCGGCGCGGACTGGGCCCGGCGGGTCGCCGACGAGACCGCCGCCTTCCTCGTCCGTGACCTGGGCACCGCCGAGGGGGGCTTCGCCTCCGCCCTGGACGCCGACACCGAGGGCGTCGAGGGGCTCACCTACGTCTGGACGCCGGCCCAGCTGCGAGCGGTGCTCGGCGACGACGACGGCGCGTGGGCTGCGGAGGTGTTCACCGTGACGCCCGAGGGGACCTTCGAGCACGGCGCCTCCACGTTGCAGCTGCTGCGGGACCCCGACGACGGCGAGCGGCTGGCCCGGGTGCGTGCCGCGCTCGCGACGGCCCGGGCCCAGCGCCCGCAACCGGCCCGGGACGACAAGGTGGTGACCGCCTGGAACGGCCTGGCCATCGCGGCGCTCGCCGACCACGGGGCGCTCACCGGGGACGTGGCACTGGTCGGTGCGGCAGCCCGGGCGGCCGACCTGCTGCACCGGGTGCACTGGGTCGACGGGCGGCTGCGCCGGGCGTCCCGCGGCGGCGCGGTCGGTGCGCACGCCGGCGTCCTGGAGGACTACGGCGACCTGGCCGAGGGGTTGCTCGCGCTGCACGCCGCGACCGCCGACCCGCGCTGGCTGCACTGGGCCGGCGAGCTGCTCGACGTCGTGGCGGCCCAGTTCGTCGACGCCGACGGTCGGTGGCACGACACGGCCGCGGACGCCGAGGCCCTCGTCCACCGGCCCTTCGACCCGGCCGACGGGCCGACGCCGGCGGGGATCGCGGCGGCGGCCGGCGCACTGGTGACCTACGCCGCGCTGGCCGGGTCGCCCGAGCACCGGGCCCGGGGCGAGGAGGCGCTGGCGTCACTGGCCCGGCTGGTGGCGCAGGCGCCGCAGGCCGGCGGCTGGGCGGCCGGCGTGGGCGAGGCGTTGCTCGCCGGCCCGCTGGAGGTCGCGATCAGCGGGCCGGCGGGCCCTCGGCGTCAGGTTCTGGAGCAGGTCGCGCGCCGCGCGACGAGCCCTGGCGCCGTCGTGGTCGCGGGGGAGCCGGACGCACCCGGTGTGCCGCTGCTGGCCGGCCGTCCGCTGGTCGGGGGTGCACCGGCGGCCTACGTCTGCCGCGGCTTCGTCTGCTCCGCGCCCTTCACCGACGTGTCCGCTCTCGGCGCAGCGATGACCACTCCCACGACCTGATTACACGATTACAGTGGTGCACGTAGAGCCGTCGTCCTGAGGAGGACACCGTGCACGCACACCACCGTTTCCCACCCGAGGGCTTCCCGGGCCGGGGCCGCGCCCGCGGCCGGGCCGCCGATGCCCCACCGCCGGTCGAGCGCGCCGAGGTCGCCGGCTGGTTCGCCGGCCGGCTGCCCGACGAGTGGTTCACCGGCCCGGTCGAGCTGGTCATCGACCGGGACGAGATCACCGTCGTCGGTGCCGTGGCCGAGCCGGACGCCGGCGACGGCGACCCGGCGGCAGCCCGCGCCGGCCGGATCTCCCGGTTCCGCGAGCAGACCCGCCCGGCCCGGATGGCCATCGCTGACGCCGCGCAGGAGCGGTACGGCCGCTCGGTCGCCTGGGGTGCCTCCTGCGGCGACGTCCGCGAGCTGTTCACCACGCTGTCGGTGCCGGTGATGACCCGGCTGCGCCAGCCCGAGCGGCTGGTCCTGGACACCCTCGTCGACGCCGGGGTCGCCC
Organism: Geodermatophilaceae bacterium URHA0031; assembly: GCA_000620205.1. Classification (GTDB taxonomy): domain Bacteria; phylum Actinomycetota; class Actinomycetes; order Mycobacteriales; family Geodermatophilaceae; genus Modestobacter. The sequence continues at coordinate 53,467 of JHVP01000014.1, forward strand.
GCTCCCGGTCCGAGGCGCTCGCCTGGGCGGTCCGGCTGGTCGGGCAGCACACCGACGACTGGCTGTCCCAGCTGCGCGAGGCGATGGCCGCGGTGGAGCAGGTCCGCGCGCAGGGCCCCCAGGTCACCTGATCCCCGGGTGGCGGGAGCAGGGACACTGGGCCGTGTGACCACTGACGTCGAGCCCACCCGCACCGACGTCCTGGTCGTCGGAGCCGGACCGGCCGGGTCCGCCGCCGCTGCCTGGGCGGCGCGCGCCGGAGCGGACGTCGTCCTCGCCGACGCCGCCGTCTTCCCGCGGGACAAGACCTGCGGCGACGGGCTGACCCCCCGCGCGATGGGCGAGCTCGACCGGCTCGGCCTCGGCGACTGGGTGCGGTCCAAGGGCCGCAACCGGGGTCTGCGCGCGGCCGGTTTCGGTCAGGAGCTGCTGCTGCCCTGGCCGGGCGGCTCGCTGCCCGACCACGGCGGCGCGGTGCCCCGCACCGAGCTCGACGCCCGGGTCCGCGACGTGGCCCTGGGCGCGGGTGCGCAGCCGCTGGAGGGTGCCCGTGCCGTGGACGTGGAGCGGGACGGCGACCGCGCGGCCGGGGTGGTGTTCCGCCGCCCCGACGGGTCGACGACGACGGTGCGCTGCCGTCGGCTGGTCGTGGCCGACGGCGCCCGCTCCCCGCTGGGCCGGGTGCTCGGGCGGGAGTGGCACCGGGACACCGCCTACGGCGTCGCTGCCCGCGGCTACATCGACTCCGGCCGCAGCGACGACGAGTGGATCTCCTCGCACCTGGAGCTGCGCGGAGCGGACGGGGAGCTGCTGTCCGGCTACGGGTGGGTCTTCCCGCTCGGGGACGGCGAGGTGAACGTCGGCGTGGGCACCCTGGCCACCGAGCGGCGTCCGGCCGACGTCCGGCTGCGCAGCCTGCTCGATCTGTACGCCGACCAGCGGCGGGACGAGTGGGAGTTCGACGGCGCCGTCCGCGCCCCGGCCAGCGCCCTGCTGCCGATGGGCGGGGCGGTGTCCGGGGTCGCCGGGCGCAACTGGGCGCTGATCGGTGACGCGGCGGGCTGCGTGAACCCGCTCAACGGGGAGGGCATCGACTACGGCCTGGAGACCGGGCGCAGCGTCGTCGAGCTCCTCGGGACCGACGACTGGACCGCTGCCTGGCCGGCGGTCCTCCGCCGGCACTACGGCGAGGCGTTCTCCATCGCCCGGCGGCTGGCCGGGCTGCTCACCGTGCCGCGGCTGCTGCCGGCGGCCGGGCCGGTCGGCATGCGGTCGACGGCGCTGATGACGGTGGCCCTGCGGGTGATGGGCAACCTGGTCACGGAGGCCGACCGCGACGTGGTGGCCCGCGCCTGGCGCCTCGCCGGCAAGCTGTCCCTCAGGCTGGACCACCGCACCCCGTTCGCCTGACGACTCGCCCGCAGGCGCCCTCCGTCAGACGAACGGGCTGTTGTAGACCGCGAAGTAGACGGCGATGTAGTGGCAGGTGGCGGCCACGATGGTCATCGCGTGGAAGACCTCGTGGTAGCCGAAGGTCCCCGGCCAGGGGTTGGGGCGCTTGGACGCGTAGGCGATCGCCCCGGCGCTGTAGAGCAGCCCGCCGACCGCCATGAGCACCAGGACGGTCACCCCGACGAGGTCCAGGATGTCGACCAGCACGAAGACGGCGGCCCAGCCCAGCGCGAGGTAGATGGGCACGCCGAGCCAGCGCGGGGCGTTCGGCCAGACCATCTTCAGCGCGACGCCGAGCAGCGCACCGGTCCACACCGTGCCGAGCAGCCACCAGCCGGTCGGTTCCGGGACGGCGAGGAACGAGAAGGGCGTGTAGGTGCCGGCGATGAACAGGAAGATCATCGAGTGGTCGGCGCGCTTCATCAGCTTCCAGCCGCGGGGTGACCAGCGGCGGCGGTGGTAGAGCGCGCTGACCCCGAACAGCCCCAGGATGGTGAGGCAGTAGACGGTCACCGGCCAGCCCGCCCGGGGACCCTGCACGAACGCCAGCGGGATGAGCACCGCTGCCGCCACGATCGCGCCGAAGAACGCGAACAGGTGCAGCCAGCCGCGCATCCGGGGACGGGTGTCGGGATGGTCGTAGTCCCGATCGCCGTAGTCGGTGAGCGCCCAGTCGCCCTGGTGGGTGATCGCCTCGACCGGGACGCGCTCGTCCCGGACGACGCTGAGCGCTTCGCGGAGCGGGGCCTCGATCTCGGCGCCGTCAGCGGTGACCTGCACGGGGTCCTCGCGGTCTGAGGAGACGCTCATGGCCCGAGGTTACGGAGGCGGGCAGGGGGCGTCATCCCAGAGCGGCTGTGACCTTCCCGGCCCCGGCTCGCCCCTGCGGTCAGCCGGCGGGGCAGCCGGGACCTAGGGTGGCTCCGTGGGGGTGCGCGCGTGGGTCCGCGAGAGGCTCACCGTGCTGTACGAGCACCGGATCGCCCGGTCGCTGGCCGGCGCCGACCTGCCCCGGCACGTCGGCGTGATCATGGACGGCAACCGCCGCTGGGCGCGGGCGATCGGGCTCGAGGACGTCGCCCACGGGCACCGCCGCGGTGCGGAGAAGATCGTCGACCTGCTCGGCTGGTGCGACGACGCGGGCGTGCAGGTGGTGACGCTGTTCCTGCTCTCCACCGACAACCTCGGCCGGCCCGAGCCGGAGCTCAGCGCCCTGCTGTCGATCATCGAGGACGTCGCGACCGACCTGTCCCGGCCCGGGCGGCGCTGGCAGTTGCGCGCGATGGGCGCGTTGGAGCTGCTGCCGGCGGAGACGGCGGCGGTGCTGAAGAGGGCCGAGGAGGACACCCAGGGCCGGCCGGGCGCGTCGGTCAACCTGGCGGTCGGCTACGGCGGCCGGCAGGAGATCGCCGACGCCGTCCGGTCGCTGCTGGCCGAGCACGCCGAACGGGGGACGACGCTGCCCGAGCTGATCGAGGCGCTGGAGGTCGACCACATCGCCGAGCACCTCTACACCCGCGGTCAGCCCGACCCGGACCTGGTGATCCGCACCAGCGGCGAGCAGCGGCTCTCGGGCTTCCTCCTCTGGCAGACGGCGAACGCCGAGTTCCACTTCACCGACGTGTACTGGCCGGACTTCCGCCGGGTCGACTTCCTCCGGGCGCTGCGCGACTACGCGGCCCGGCACCGCCGCTTCGGCAGCTGACCAGCCCCGGCGGGAGGCGGCGGGGAAGGGCGCTGAGAGGATCGGCGGCATGGCAGCCGGCGCGGTCGACGTCCCCCTCGAGTACGTGCGGCTGGGCCTGCGCTTCGACCGGCTGGAGCCCGGCTTCGTCGACGCGTACACCGGTGACCCCCGGCTGCGTGCCGCGGTCGCGGACGAGCCGGCGCCGACCCCGCACCGGCTCCGTGACCAGGCCCGGGCGCTGCTCGGCGAGCTGGACTCCGCGCAGCTGCCGGCGGACCGGGTCGCGTACCTGCGCGGCCAGCTGACCGGGCTCGAGTGCAGCGCCCGCAAGCTGGGCGGGGAACCGGTGGGGTTCATCGCCGAGGTGCAGGCCTACTTCCAGGTGCAGGTCACCCTCGGCGAACCGGCCGACTACGCCGCGGCGCACACCGCGCTGGACCAGCTGCTGCCCGGGGGAGGCACCCTGGCGGAGCGGTACGCGGCGCACCGGCGCCGGGAGGAGTGCCCGCCGCAGCGGCTGGAGGGGGCGGTGCACGCGCTCTCCTCGGCCCTGCGCGACCGGGTCCGCGGCCAGTACGGCCTGCCCGAGGTCGAGACGGTCCAGTACGAGGTGGTCACCGACAGGCCGTGGTCGGGCTTCAACTACTACGAGGGCGACTACCGCTCCCGGGTGGCCATCAACGCCGACCTGCCGCACCGGCTCAGCCAGCTGCCGCACCTGGTGGCCCACGAGGCCTACCCGGGTCACCACACCGAGCACTGCCGCAAGGAGCGCGGGCTGGTCGAGCGCGACCAGCACCTGGAGCACACGGTCTTCCTGGTCAACACCCCCGAGTGCCTGATGGCGGAGGGGCTGGCCGACCTCGGGGTGGAGGCGTCGGTCGGCGCGGGCTGGGGGCCGTGGGCGGCCGAGGTGCTGGGCGACCTCGGCCTCCGCTTCGACGGGCACCTGGCCGAGCAGGTGGCCGTGGCGGCGGCGCCGCTGAACCGGGTGCGCCAGGACGCGGCGATCATGCTGCACGACCGCGGTGCCGACCCGGATGCGGTCATCGCCCACCTGCAGCGCTGGGCGCTGGTCAGCTCCGACCGGGCCGCCCAGCAGCTGCGCTTCCTGACCGACCCGCTGTGGCGGGCCTACATCTCCACCTACGTCGAGGGCTTCGACCTGCTGTCGTCCTGGCTGGCCGCCCGCCCGGCGGCGCAGCCGGTGGGCGACCGCTTCGTCCGCCTGCTGGATGAGCCGCTGACCCCTGCCGGGATCGCCGCCGAGCTCTCGGTCGCCTGACGCCGTGGCAGGGGGGACGCCGCAGCAGCGGCGCCTGCTCGGTCTGTGGACGGCGGGCTGGCTGGCGCTGCTGCTGCTCATCGGGCTGCTCTGGGTGGGCAACGTCGCGGTGGAGTGGCCGGTGCTGCTGGTGCCGGTGGTCTGGGCGCTGCTGGCGCTGCGGCCTCGCCGGGAGGAGTGACCCGCGGGGCAGGTGCCGCCGGGGGCGCGCCGCAGCGGGCAGAGTTGGCCCATGTCGACCACGCGGTTGCTCCTGCTGGGGGCGGTGCGGATCTTCCAGCCGGTGCACGGCTACCTGCTCCGCCGCGAGCTGCTGACCTGGCAGGTCCAGGACTGGGCGCACCTGAACCCGGGGTCCATCTACTCGGGTCTCCGCACGCTGGCCAAGCGCGGGCTGCTGGAGGAGACCGACGGCGAGCCGGTGTCCTACCGCCTCACCGCCGACGGTGAGGTCGAGTACCAGCGGCTGCTGAGCAGCGCGCTGCGCCAGCCCGAGCCCGGCGACCCGAGCCGGCTGCTGGGGGGCCTGTGCTTCTTCACCACCCTGCCCCGCCACGAGGTCCGCGAGGCGCTGCGGGCCCGTGACCTCGTGCTGGAGGCCATGGTGTCCGGCATGGACTCGGCGGTGCGCGGCGTCGAGTCGTCCCGGATGGCGCCGGCCAGCACCGTGGAGCTCTTCCATGCGACCCGGGCCTGGGTCGACGGCGAGCGCGGCTGGGTCCGGGACGTCTGCGCCCGCATCGATGCCGGGCACTACCGCTTCGCCGACGACCCCGCGGGCCCCGACCGGCCGGTCGGGGGGCTCTGGCCGGGAGCCGTCCTCAACCCGACGGAAAGGGCTTGACCCTCCTGTAGTCAAACTTGAACACTGGTGGGGTGATCCACGCCCGCGGGCTCGCCCGCACGTTCCGGAAGAAGAAGCAGGAGGTGCACGCCGTCGCCGGTGTGGACCTCGACGTCGAGGCCGGGGAGATCGTCGGCTTCCTGGGCCCGAACGGGGCCGGCAAGACGACCACGCTGCGGATGCTGACCACGCTGCTCGCGCCGACCGCCGGCACCGCCACCGTCGCCGGCTGCGACCTGGTCACCGACCCGGTGGGCGTGCGGCGGCGGATCGGCTACGTGTCGCAGAGCGGCGCCACCTACCCCGACGCCCGCGCCGGGGAGGAGGTGGTCGACCACGCCCGGCTGTACGGGATCAGCACCGCCGAGGCGACCGCCCGCGGCAAGCAGCTGTTCCGAGAGCTCGACCTCGACGGGCTGTGGGAGCGGCAGCCGAAGTCGATGTCGGGCGGCCAGCGGCGCCGGCTGGACATCGCCGTCGGCCTGGTGCACGTGCCCGGTCTGGTCTTCCTCGACGAGCCGACCACCGGGCTGGACCCGCAGGCGCGGGCCAACCTGTGGCAGCACATCCGGGGCCTGCGCGAGGAGCGGGGGACGACGGTCTTCCTGACCACGCACTACCTGGACGAGGCCGACGCCCTCTGCGACCGCATCCTGGTCATCGACGCGGGCCGGATCGTCGCCGAGGGCACGCCCGACGCGCTGAAGTCGCAGGTGGGCGGCGACGTCCTCACCGTCACCGTGGAGCACGCGGGCACCGCCGGCCGGGTCGCCGCGCTGATGGGCGCGCTGCCCGGCGCCGAGGTCCCGCAGGTGCTCGACACCCGCGTCGTCGGCCGCGCACCGCAGGGTGGTGCGGCGCTGGTCAGCCTGGTCCGCGAGCTGGACGCCGCCGGCATCCCCGTCACCGGGATCGAGAGCCGCCGGCCCAGCCTGGACGACGTCTTCCTGGACCTCACCGGCCGGTCGCTGCGGGAGAGCGGCGGCGCCGGGGGCCCGGGGAGCCCGGCCGTCCCGACCGAGCGCACCGCCGCCGAGCAGCCGCAGGAGATGGCCCGATGAGCACCGCGACCACCGCCCCGACCAGTCCGGCGACCACCGAGGCGAGCAGCAGCGTCGCCCGGGACACCTGCACCGTGTTCGCCCGGGCGATGCGGTTGTCCCTGCGCAACCCGGCCTGGCTGGTGATCAGCCTGTTGCAGCCGATCCTCTACATCGTGCTGTTCGGACCGTTGCTCGAACCGCTGAGCAGCCAGCTGGGCTCGGGCAACGCCTACCAGCTGTTCGTGCCCGGCATCCTGGTGCAGTTGGGCATCTTCGGCGCGCTGTTCGTCGGGTTCGGCCTGATCGCCGAGTACCGGGCCGGGGTCATCGAGAGCCAGCGGGTCACCCCGGCCAGCCGCACCGCGCTGCTGCTCGGCCGGGTGCTGCGCGACGTCGTCGTCCTGCTGGTCCAGGGCACGCTGCTGGTGCTGGTGTCGATCCCGCTCGGTCTCCGCGCGCCGGTGCTCGGGGTCGTCCTCACCCTCGTGGTCATCGCGTTGCTCGGGGCTGCGTTCGCCTCGGTCTCCTACGCGCTGGCGCTCACGCTCAAGAGCGAGGACGCCTTCGCACCGCTGCTGAACGCCGTCGTCCTGCCGGTCCTGCTGCTGTCGGGGATCCTGCTGCCGATGACGCTGGCCCCCGGCTGGCTGCAGGCGGTCAGCGACGTCAACCCGCTCAAGCACGTCGTGGAGGGCACCCGGTCGTTCTTCACCGGCGACTACGGCAGCAGCACCGCCTGGTGGGGTGCCGGGCTCACGGTGGCCATGGGCCTGCTCGGCTGGTGGTTCGGGGTGCGACGGTTCCGGCAGGAGTCGAGCTGAACGGGAGGTTTCCGCCAGTTCACCAATGCCTCACGTGTCACCCGTTGGCGTGTCTTGCCAGTGATCCTGTCGGAGATCGGGGCTAGCGTCCGCAGTGGAGGACGGGTTCCACCCCGTCGTCCACGGGAGGCCCGGTTGGTGCGACTTCGTACGTCGACCAGAGGGGCCGCGTCCTGGCCCCTGCGCCGGGACCCGGCCACCCTCGAGCCGGGGCGCGCCGTGCGCCCCAACGGGAGTCGACTGTGACCACTCGCCGCACGTTCGTCCTCGACACCTCCGTCCTGCTCTCCGACCCGGGCGCGCTGCTGCGCTTCGACGGGCACGACGTGGTGCTGCCCCTCGTGGTCATCAGCGAACTGGAGGCCAAGCGCGACCACCCGGAACTGGGCTGGTTCGCCCGGCAGACCCTGCGCGCGCTCGACGACCTGCGGCTCCAGCACGGCCGGCTCGACGCACCCGTCCCGGTCGGCGACCAGGGCAGCACGGTGCACGTGGAGCTCAACCACAGCGATCCCTCGGTGCTCCCGGCCGGCTTCCGCAACGACAGCAACGACAGCCGGATCATGGTCGTCGCGCTCAACCTCCGCGGTGAGGGCAGGGACGTCTGCCTGATCACCAAGGACGTCCCGCTCCGGGTGAAGGCCGCTGCGCTGGGGCTGGAGACCGACGAGTACCGGGCGCTCGGCGCCGTGGACGCCGGCTGGACCGGGATGGCCGAGCTCTCCGTCGACGAGCCGGAGATCCAGTCCCTCTACGAGCGCGGGGCGTCCCACCTGCCGGCGGCTGCGGAGCTGCCGACCCACACGGGGCTGGTGCTGCTGTCGGCCCGTGGCTCGGCGCTGGGCCGGGTGCTGCCGGACAAGTCGGTGCGGCTGGTCCGCGGTGACCGGGACGCCTTCGGGCTGCACGGCCGGTCCGCCGAGCAGCGGATCGCGCTGGACCTGCTGATGGACCCGGAGATCGGCATCGTCTCGATGGGCGGCCGGGCGGGCACCGGCAAGTCGGCCCTGGCGCTGTGCGCGGGGCTGGAGTCGGTGATGGAGCGCCGGGCGCACAAGAAGGTGGTCATCTTCCGGCCGCTGTACGCCGTCGGTGGCCAGGAGCTCGGCTACCTGCCCGGCAGCGAGGGCGAGAAGATGGCGCCCTGGGCCCAGGCGGTCTTCGACACCCTCGGTGCGCTGGTCAGCGGGGACGTGGTCGAGGAGATCGTGGCCCGCGGGCTGATCGAGGTGCTGCCGCTGACCCACATCCGCGGGCGTTCGCTGCACGACTCGTTCGTGATCGTCGACGAGGCGCAGTCCCTCGAGCGCGGGGTGCTGCTGACCGTGCTGTCCCGGCTGGGCACCAACTCCCGGGTGGTGCTGACCCACGACGTCGCGCAGCGGGACAACCTGCGGGTGGGCCGGCACGACGGCGTGACGGCGGTGATCGAGGCGCTCAAGGGCCACCCGCTGTTCGCGCACGTGACCCTGACCCGCTCGGAGCGTTCGCCGATCGCCGCGCTGGTCACCGAGATGCTGGAGGACCTCCCCCTCTGACCGTGTGCGCTGGGGCCGGGTTCTCGGGGTGGGAATCCGGCCTCAGCGCCCACTGAACAGCCGGCGGCGTGCTGCGTGGGTCGACCGGATGTCGTGCTGGCACCCGACGGCGTCGCTGGTCATCCGGGCGTAGCCGAACCGGAGAGTCTGCCAGCCGACCGTGGCGAGCAACGCGTCTCGCCGGATGTCGTCCTCGCGTTGCTGCCGGGACCCGTGCCATGCCGCGCCGTCCATCTCCACGGCCAGCAGGACCTCGTCGTAGGCGGCGTCCACCGCGAAGCGCTTCCCGGCCACGGTGATCCTCCGCTGCTGCACGAAGGGCGGCATGCCGGGTGCGCGCAGGACCTGCAGGCACCCCCAGATCTCCAGCTCGGACTGGCATCCGTCGGCCAGCAGCTGGACCAGCTCGGCGAGCTCCGCCCGGCCCTGGAGACGCGGCCGACGGGCGAGCTCGGCCGCGATGTCACCCGCTGAGCAGAGTCGTCGGCGCACCGCCGAGATCGCCGCCGCCCGCAGTGACGGACGGGCCGAACCTGGGGACGAGCCCCAGGCATCGACCACGGCACGCTCGACGCAGGTGACCGGGATGCCGGACACCCGGCGGGTGAGCTCACCGATGTCGGTGGCCCGGTGCAGCAGCACTCCGGCCGACCCGCGGGCGCTGCGCGAGGACCCGACCGTCAGGTGGACCGGCCCCCCTGCGGGTGGGAGCAGGTCCCACAGCGCCAGGGCCGTGCCGTGGCTGACCACGGCCCCACGGACGTGCGCCAGCGCAGCCACCCGGGTCCGCCAGTCATGGGCGGCCGCGGGCGTGACGTAGACACCGGGCTGCAACCGGACCAGGCGACCAGTGGCGACCCAGGAGTCCACCGTGCCCCGGTCCACCCGTTGGACGAGCCCCTGCCGGGTGGTCCAGCCGGTCGGGCCCACCAGCGCCTCGACGTCCCAGGTCATCCGAGCAGCGTGCGCGACCACAGGGTCCTGCGGCCCGTGGTCCGCAGATCTGTGGACCACGCCGCACGGTGTGCGTCGGAGCAGGGTCCGAGCGCCTGGAACCCCGCCTCGGCGCACAGCGACGACAGGCTGCGGGTCAGGCGGTGGGGGTGCTCTCCGGCGCCGGGTCGCCCAGGGCGCTCCCGGCCTCGGCCGGGGGCTTCGGCGTCGGCGGTGGGGTGCTGGCGAAACGCACCACGGCGACCACGGCCCAGCCGGCTGCCAGACACCACAGCAGCCGGTGGACCACCTCCTGTGCGGTGAGCTCCCCGCGCAGCCCCAGCAGGAACACCGGGACGGCCAGCACGAAGCCGGTCAGCAGGACGTCGCCGCGGAGCGGGCTGGTCACCCCTCCATCTCCTCCAGCCGCTCACAGAGCAGCGACGCCCAGCGGTGCGCGGTGGCCCGCGCGCCGTCGACCAGCGCCACCGGCACCGACACGTGGTTGAGGACGGCGGCCGGGTCGGCCGTCGCGTCGGTGTCCTGGACGACGACGGCGTCCAGCCGGGGCAGCCCGTCCAGCCACGGCACGAGGTCCTCGGGCTTGCGGGTCGAGTCGAGCACGCCCCACACCGCGGTCGGCGACCAGATGTCGAGCATGTGCTCCAACCAGGGGCCGCCCGAGGTCCGCAGCGGCGCGTCCACGGCGATTATCGTGACCGTGCCGCGCGCGGTGCTGGCCTGCTGCCGCTCGGCGGCGGTCTCCCGCGACGTGATCCGGCTGCCCTCGGGGGCCAGTCCGGCGAGCGCCCCGGAGGCCGCCCACTGCACGTCCTCCGGCTCCAACCGCAGGGACAGGGCCAGCGACCGGGCGGCGGCGAAGGTCTCCGCACCGGGGCCGACGACCATGAGCACGTCACCGGGCTGCGTGGGCAGGTGCGGCGCGACCGGCAGCCGCTCGGCGAGCGTCCGGGTCAGCGCTGCGTAGACCCCGCGGGCCGCGGCGTCGTCGGTGAAGTCCGGTCCGAGCAGGAAGTCCGGCAGACCCAGGGTCAGCAGCCGGACGACGAGCTCCTCGGCGCCGTCCATGCGGTACGGGGCCAGTGCCGTCGACGGCGACACGGCGGGCACGAGCCGCGTCACGGTGGCGAGCCGGGTGCTGGTCTCCGGGACGGCGGGCAGCTCGCCCGCGGGCCGGCGCGAGCTGATCGGCACCGGGACCGGCACCGGCCGGGTGGCGACCGGCGGGCGGTCGGCACCGGCCGGCCGGGCGGCCGGCACCGGGGGGCGTCCGCGGCGCGCCGGCGGGACGGCGGGTCGCTGCGACCGCGGCGACGAGTCACCGGAGATGCCCAGCCGCGGCAGGACGAGGGTGGCGTCCATCGGCAGCGGAGCCGGGTCGCTGGCGGTGCGCGCCATGACCGGGCCCAGCGAGACCGGGACGGCGAACCTCTGCTCCTCGACGGCCACCGCGACGGGCACCTCGATCGGTCGCGGCTCGGTGACCCGCACCTCCTCGGCGGCGGTCTCGGCGACAACGACCGCGTCGACGACGAGGGCCTGCGCGGCGGCGACCTGCGCGGCACGCTGGGCGACCCGGGCGTCGCTGGCCCAGCCGGGGCCGGTGTAGGCGTCGGTCCGGTAGGCGCCGGTGTCGTAGGCGCTCGACTCGGTGCTCCGGGCGTCGTAGGCGGACGGCTGGGGGGCGTCCTGCTCGGCAGCGGGCGGGGCCTCGGCGACGGTCAGGGCCGCGCCGACCTCCGGGAGGCGGTGCCGGCCGCGGCCGGAGCCGTTCGCCGCCAGGACCTCCTCCAGCAGCGCCGCCAGCGCCTCGTCGGCGCTGCGGACGGACTCGACCATCGACACCGGCGAGCCGGTGAGCGCGACGGCCTCCTGCTCGCGGCGCTCGGCCGCGAGCCGCTCGGCCACGACCCGTGCGGCCTCCTGGCGGACCGCCTCGACCCGAGCGGCCTCGGCGTCGGCCGCGGCCTGGAGGCGGGCGGCCTCGATCCGGGCGGCCTCCTGACGGGCGACCTCGATCCGGACCGCCTCACGGCGCTCCGCCTCCAGACGCTCGGCCTCGACCCGTGCGGCCTCCTGGCGGACCGCCTCGACCCGGGCAGCCTCGGCCCGGGCAGCCTCGGCCCGGGCAGCCTCGGCCCGGGCAGCCTCGGCCCGGGCAGCCTCGGCCCGGGCAGCCTCGACCCGGGCAGCCTCGGCACGCTCGGCTTCCAGGCGCTCGGCTTCCAGGCGCTCGGCTTCCAGGCGCTCGGCTTCCAGGCGCTCGGCTTCCAGGCGCTCGGCCTCGACTCGCTCGGCCTCCAGGCGCTCGGCCTGGAGTCGCTCGGCCTCCAGGCGCTCGGCCTGGAGTCGCTCGGCCTCCAGGCGCTCGGCCTCGACCCGGGCCGCCTCGACGCGAGCAGCCTCGAGTCGCTGGGCCTCGAGTCGCTGAGCCTCGAGTCGAAGAGCCTCCAGTCGCTCGGCCTCCAGTCGCTCCGCCTCCAGTCGCTCCGCCTCCAGACGCTCCGCCTCCAGACGCTCCGCCTCCTGCCGCGCGGCTTCCGCAGCCGTCGCCTCGGCCTCGAGCCGGGCGGCCTCGGCGGCAGCGGCCTCGGCCTCACGCCGGGCAGCTTCCGCGGCGGCGGCGACGGCCTGGAGCCGGGCGGCCTCGGCGGCGGCAGCCTCGGCCCGCAGCCGGGCGGCCTCGGCTGCAGCGGCGTCGACCCGGGCAGCGGCGGCCCGCGCCGCCTCGGCAGCGGCGCTCTCCGCCGCGGCGACCTGGGCAGCAGCCGCGTCGGCGGCGGCCACCTCGCGAGCCGCGGCCTCGGCAGCAGCGGCCTCGGCGGCCGCCTCGGCCGCCGCCTGGACCGGGTTCGAGGCCACCATCCGGGTGAGGGCGGCGGCGAACGGCGAGGGACCGGCCGGCTGCTCGGCCGCCGGCCGGGCCGGCTCCACAGGCTCGGGAGCGAGGTCCTCGGGGGACAGCATCAGCGTGTGCTTGGTCGGGGTGAACGGCTTGGCGGCCGGCGTCCGGCGCGGTGCGGCCGCGGGCTCCCGGGTCGTCCGGACCTGCGTGGCAGCCCGGGTCTGCGTGGCGGCGCGGGCCGACGTGGCCGCGCGGACCGACGACGGGGCGGTGGCGCCGCTCGCGGCCGGGGCAGCCGAACGCCGCACCGGCCGCTCGGCGACCGGCGGCGCGGCGGTGGCCGCGGCACCCGCACGGCCGTACAGGCCGACGGCCTGCGGCTCCTGCGACGCGGAGCCGAGCAGCTCGGCGAGCTCCTGCATGCGGTCGTCCAGCGACGGGGCCGGCCGGGCCTCGCGGGCGCCCGTCTTCAGCAGCGAGCCTGTGTCGGGGCCCTTGACCGGGTCGGCCTTGGGCACCTCTACCTCGGCGATGAACCGCTCGTTGGTGAAGAAGCCGAACATGCCGCCGGACCGGATGCGGCGCACCCCGACGACCCGTGCGGTGGGGCCGAACTGCTCACGCGCGGCGGCGATCGCCTCGTCACGCGTGGCGGCCTCAACGGACTGCGAAGGCACCGTTCACCACTCCCAGGGACTCGATCTGGGCCGTGCGGGACACCTCGTTGTACGAGATCACCGACAGCCGGGGCAGGACCTGGCGGACCAGGCGGGACAGGGCGGCGCGCACCTGCGGGGAGCAGACGAGCACGGGGGAGAGGTTCAGCCGGTCTGCCTGGTCGAGCAGCTCGGTGCAGCCCCGGACGAGGCCGTCCACGGTGTGGCCGTCCAGGGCCAGCACCTGACCGTTCTCGGTGGGGCGGACGGCCTCGAGCAGACGCTGCTCGAATGCCGGGTCCAGGGTGATCACGTGCAGCCGCTCGTCCGGCGTCACGTACGGCTGGCTGATCGCTCCACCGAGCGCCGCGCGGACCGCCTCGACCAGGCCGTCCAGGTCCGTGGACTTCTTCGCCCGCAGCGACAGCGCCTCGAAGATGCGGACCAGGTCGCGGATGGAGACGTTCTCGTCCAGCAGGGCGTGCAGCACCCGCTGGACCTCGCCGAGGCTGAGCAGGGTGGGCGTGAGCTCCTCGACGACCGCAGGGTGCGTGCGGCGGACCATCTCCACCAGCACCTTCACGTCCTCGCGGCCCAGCAGCGCCGAGGCGTTCTGCCGGACGACCTCCGCCAGGTGGGTGGTGATGACCGAGGAGCGGTCGACGACGGTGGCGCCGGCCATCTCGGCCTGCCGCTGCAGCTCGGCGGGCACCCACTTGGCGGCCAGCCCGAACACCGGCTCGACCGTCGGCTTGCCCGGCAGGCCCTCGAGGTGGTCGCCGATGGCGAGCACCGTCCCGGCGGGGGAGTTGCCCCGCGCCGCCGGGACGCCGTTGAGCCAGATGACGTACTGCGAGCCGGGCAGGTCCAGGTTGTCCCGGGTGCGCACCAGCGGGATCACCAGGCCGGTCTCCATGGCCACCTTGCGGCGCAGCGCCTTCACCCGGTCCAGCAGGTCGCCGCCGCGGGCGGTGTCGACCAGCTCGACCAGGTCGAAGGCGACCTCGAGCTCCAGCGGGTCCACGCGCATCCGCTCGACGATCGCCTCGGGGGAGTCCGGCTGCGGCTCGTCGGGGGCCGCTGCCGCGGCCAGGCCCTCGTCGTCGTCCTCGGACTTCTCGGTCAGCCGGGTGGAGAGGAACAGGAAGAGACCGCCGACGACCAGGAAGGGCAGCTTGGGCAGGCCGGGGATCAGGCACAGCGCCAGGGCGGCGCCGCCGGCGATCCGCACCGGCTGCTTGTTGCGGCCCAGCTGGTTCAGCAGGTCCGAGCCCATGTCGCCGGACGAGGCGGCGCGGGTCACGATGAGGCCGGTCGCGGTGGAGATCAGCAGCGCGGGGATCTGGGAGACCAGGCCGTCGCCGACGGTCAGCAGCGAGTAGGTGGAGACGGCGTCGGCCGGCGCCATGCCCTTCTGCATGATCCCGATCGCGAAGCCGCCGATCAGGTTGATCATCGTGATGATGATCGCGGCGATCGCGTCGCCCTTGACGAACTTGCTGGCGCCGTCCATCGAGCCGTAGAAGTCGGCCTCGGAGGTGACCTCCTGGCGGCGCTTGCGTGCCTGCGTCTCGTTGATCAGGCCGGCGTTGAGGTCGGCGTCGATCGCCATCTGCTTGCCGGGCATGGCGTCGAGGGTGAACCGGGCGCCGACCTCGGCGACGCGGCCGGCACCGTTGGTGATGACGACGAACTGGATGATCGTGAGGATCACGAAGATCACCAGGCCGACGATCAGCGAGCCGCCGATGACGAAGTGCCCGAAGGACTCGATGACCTTGCCGGCGTACCCGTCGCTGAGGACCAGCCGGGTCGAGGACACGTTCAGCGCGAGCCGCATGAGCGTCGCGATGAGCACCAGCGACGGGAAGACGGCGAAGTCCAGCGGCCGCTTGATCTGCATGGACACCAGCAGGATCAGCAGCGAGGCGGTGATGTTGAAGCCGAGCAGCAGGTCCAGCACGGCGGCCGGCAGCGGGACGACGAGCATCAGGACGATGGAGACGACCCCGATGGGGACGGCGGCCTTCGTCAGCTTTCCCACGAGACCTCGTTCCTGAGCAGCGGCGCCGGACGGCGAGAGGGCGCATCATGCCCTCGACGCCGTTCTCGGCAGTCCCCGGAACGGTCCGTACGCAGCGGCTGCGTGGGGCCGCCCCCCTGGCCCCACGCGCACCAGCAGCGTCGGGCGCCCCAGGCCGATCGGTCAGCTGGGGCGTCCGGTGCGGATGGTGCTCGTGAGGGCGGAGGGGGTGCTCGCTCAGCGGCGCCTCGCCCGGGGCAGGCCCGCGACGTCGGGGGCCTCGAAGCCGGGCCGGTGGACCCCGCCGCGGACCCCGCGGTTGGACAGGTGCATCACGAAGGCCAGCACCCGGGCGACCGCGGTGAACAGCTGCGCGGGCACCTCCTGGCCGATGTCGCAGGAGCCGTGCAGCGCCCGGGCCAGCGGGATGTCCTGGACCATCGGAACCCGGCACTCCTCGGCCCGCGCCCGCAGCCGGGTGGCGACCTCCCCGGAGCCCTTGGCGACCACCCGGGGCGCGCCGCGCAGCGGCTCGTACTTCAGCGCCACGGCGACGTGGGTGGGGTTGATCAGGAGCACGTCCGCGTCGGCGACCTCGGACATCATCCGGTTCCGGGACATCGCCATCTGGGTCGCCCGGCGCTGGGCCTTCACGTGCGGATCACCCTCGGAGTTCTTGTTCTCCTGCTTGATCTCGTACTGGCTCATCTTGAGCTTGCTCATGGTCTGGTGACGGACGACCAGGTAGTCGGCCAGGGCGATGGCGAGACCGGTGATGCCCACGACGCGGAACATCAGCACGGCGGACTCGGTGAAGACCCGGGTGACCTCCGACAGCGGCAGCGCGCCGGAGGCCGAGACCAGGTGCTGGGCCTTGTCCGACGTCGCCCAGATGACCACGGCCAGCGCGATCGTCTTGATCAGCGCCTTGATCGACTCCCACAGCCCGTGGGTGCCGAACATCCGCTTGAGCCCGGGCAGCGGGTTGAGCTTGGAGAACGTCGGCTTGATCCCCTTGCCGCTGAGCACCACCCCGCCCTGGGCGGCCGAGGCCAGCGTGCCGACCAGCATCATGCCCAGCGCGATGGGCAGGACCGCGCCGAGGAACGCGACCAGCGCCTGGCCCATCAGCGCCGACAGCGCCGCCGGCTGGGGGTCCCCGGCCACCGTGCCGATCTGCACGAAGAGCTGGCGGACCGAGCCGAACGCGCGGCCGACGATCATCGGCAGCAGCACGCTGGCGGCGGCCGCGCCCAGCCAGGTGCCGAGCTCCTGCGTCCGTGGGATCTGCCCGTCCTTGCGGGCCTGCTTCAGCTTCTGCGCTGTCGGTTTCTCTGTCTTCTCACCACCCGGTCCGTCCTTGGCCATCTACCCGCTCCGGAAGGAGGTGATCGCCTCGAGGCCGGTGTGCATCAGCGCGTCGAGGGCGGGCGGCAGGAGCGGGAAGGTCAGCCCGAGCAGGGTCAGGGTGAGCAGGATCTTCACCGGGAACCCGAACGCGAAGATGTTCAGCGACGGGGCGGCCTTGGACAGCAGGGCCAGGGCGACGTCGGCGAGCAGCAGCACCGCGACCATCGGGCCGGCGATCTGCAGGGCGGCCAGGAACATCATCGAGAAGACGGTGACCAGGGTGGAGCCGAGCTGGTCGGTGGGCATCGAGCCGCCCACGGGCAGACCCTCGTAGGAGGTGACGAAGCCGCGGACCAGCAGCAGGTGCCCGCCGCTGGTGAACAGCAGCGTGGTCGCCAGCATGTAGTGGAGCTTGCCGATCGAGGAGTGCGTGGTCAGCGACAGCGGGTCGTAGGCCGGCTGGAGCGAGAAGCCACCGGAGAGGTCGATCAGGTCGCCGGCCAGCTGGACGGCGGTGAACAGCACCTGGATGACGAAGCCCAGCGCGGCGCCGATGAGCGCCTCGGTGACCGCGCTGACGATCAGGAAGCCCGCGGTGATCGCCGGCAGGTCGCCGCTGATGTGCGGGAACACCACGACGGCCAGCGCCATGGCCAGCGCGCCCTTCACCGCGGCCGGGATGGCCGCCGAGTTGAACGGCGGCGCCATGATCACGAACCCGCTGGCGCGCACCGTGGCCAGCAGCAGCGCGGCCAGGGTCGCCGAGGGGACCTGGAGGTCCACCGCAGCCTCAGCTCTGGCCGAGCAGCCGCGGCAGCGAGTCGAACAGCTGGTGGGTGAAGGAGATGAGCTCCGAGAGCACCCAGTTGCCGGTCACCAGCAGCGCGATCGCGACCGCGATCATCTTCGGCACGAAGGACAGCGTCTGTTCCTGGATCTGGGTCGCCGCCTGGAACAGCGAGATCATGAACCCCACCAGCAGGGCGGTGAGCAGGATCGGGGCGGCGACCTTGGCCCCCACCAGCATCGTCTGCGTGGCGATCTCGGTGACGTCGGTGTCGGTCACGAGTAGCTGCCCACCAACGCCGTGGTGATCAGCGCCCAGCCGTCGACCATCACGAACAGCAGCAGCTTGAACGGCAGCGCCACGACCGACGGCGGCACCATCATCATGCCCATCGACATCAGCGCGGCGCTGACCAGCATGTCCAGCACCAGGAACGGGATGAAGATGACCAGCCCGATGATGAAGGCGCTCTTCAGCTCGGAGAGCACGAACGCCGGGATGAGGGTCAGCATGCTCACCGACGCCTCGTCGGCCGGCTTCTCCTCACCGGACAGTCCGATCATCAGCTTGAGCTCGTCGTCCCGGGTGTTGTCCAGCAGGAAGGTCTTCAACGGCGCCTCACCGACGTCGTAGGCCTGGGAGGCGGTGATCGAGCCGTCGAGGTAGGGCTGGACGGCGACGTCGTTGATGTCGGAGAAGACCGGGCCCATCACGAAGATCGTCAGGAACAGCGCGATCCCGGTGAGCACCTGGTTGGGCGGGGACGACGCCAGGCCCAGGGCGTTGCGGGTCAGCGACAGCACCACGAGCATCTTGGTGAACGAGGTGACCAGCAGCAGCGCCGACGGCGCGATCGACAGCACCGTGATGGCCAGGATCAGGGTGACGGCCTGGCTCGGGCTGTTGCCACCGACGTTGATGTCGACCCCGCTGCCGTCGACCACCGGGGCGACCGGGGCCGTGGGCGCGGTGGGCGCGGTCGGCGCCGCGGAGGCGGGGTCGGCCAGCAGGAACCACAGGGCGACGACGGTCAGCACCAGCAGCGGCAGCAGCCAGACGACCCGGCGACGGCGGGCCGCGGAGACCGACTCGGCGGTCCGGGGGGCGGCCGGCAGCAGGACCGGGAGCGCGGCGGTCACCGGCGCACCGTCCGCTCGCGGAGTTCCTGCACCACCGATGTCCAGGTGCCGCGGTCGAGGACCGAGCCGGCCAGCGCACCACCGGAGCGGGCGGGCAGCGCCGGCCGACGGGTCAGCACCCCGGTGGCCGGGTCGTCGTCCACGCCGGCCGGGCCGGTGGTGGCCGAGCGGGCGAGCTGCGCGTCCAGCGCGGCCGACAGCTCCTCGTCCTCGACCTCGGCCAGCAGGGTGACCTGCTCCTCGGTGGCGCCGACGACCAGCACCCGGCCGGCGACCCGGAGGACCGACACGCTGCTCGCCCGGCCCATGCGCTGGCGGGCGACGACCTCGATGACGCCGGTCGCCCCACCCAGACCGCGCTTCTTGGCGACCCGGCCGGCGAACAGCAGCACCGCGGCGATGAATGCCAGGCACAGCACCAGGCGCAGGATCATCCAGGTCACGACGCCGGCGTCCCGTACTCGGTGGCGTCGGTGACGATCTCGCTGATCCGCAGCCCGAAGTCCTCATCGACGACGACGATCTCGCCGCGGGCGATCAGCGTGCCGTTGACCAGCAGGTCGGCCGGTGCCCCGGCGGCGCGGTCCAGCTCGATGACCTCGCCGGGGTGCAGGGAGAGCAGCTCGGACACCGTCATCCGGGTGCGGCCGATCTCGACGGTGACCTCCATGGCCACGTTGCGCAGCAGGTCCAGGCTGCCGCGGCGCTCGCGCGGCTGCGGCAGGGTCACCTGCAGCGCCAGGGTGGCGGACACCTCGCCATTGGCGACCAGCGGCACGGCGAGGAAGACGCCCTTGTCCCGGAGCCCGTCCAGCGCGGCGACGACGTCCTCGACCCGCTCGGCGGCGACCCGCACCCGGCCCAGCGCACTGGCGGCCGCCTCGAGCGCGGGGCGCAGGGCGGTGGCGACGTCCATGGCGCCGACGGGGGAGTTGGTCAGCGCGCCGACGATCTCCTCCGACAGCACCAGCACGATGTCGCCGCTGACCTCACCGCCGAGCGCCGCGGTGACCGCGGCGCCGGGCGCGGGCGGGAGCGGGACCGACTCGGGGTCGGCGACCGTGTCCCCGGGGCGCAGGTCCAGCTCGGCGGGCATCGCGGCGGCCGCGGCCCGCGCCGCGGCCGCGACGGCCGTGGCGATGGTCTCGGAGTCCGACGAACGGTCAGTGCCGAAGGCGGTGGTCATGCGCTTTCCTTCCCGCTGGTCGCGGTGTCGGGGACGATCTCGGCCGCCAGGCGGCGCCGGTGGTTGCTCGGGAGCGCGTGCGCGAAGATGACGTCGTTGGTCGTGACCTCCAGCGGGCTGTCCTGCGCGTGACGCAGCAGCAGTACGTCACCGACCGCGAGGGACAGCAGGTCGCCGGAGGGGACCTCGAGCGGGTTGAACCGGACGCTGACGTCCACCGGGACCTCGGCCAGCCGCTCCTTCAGCGCCTCGGCGGCGCGTTGCCGCTTGTGCTTCGCGGAGTCCGACAGCTGCGGCGAGGCGGCGTTGTTCAGCGAGGCGGCGAAGGAGGAGAACGGCAGCACCAGCGTCGCCTCGGGCTCGCGGGCGCCGATGCGCATCGAGTAGGTCGCGACCATGACCGTCTCCGAGCCCGCGGCGGCCTGGGCCAGCTGCGGGTTGTACTCGACCCCGTCGAGCACCGGGGCCAGCGGCGTGATGTGCGCGAAGGCGTCCGCCAGCTCGCCGAGCAGCCGCTCCAGCAGGTGGCTGGTGATGGCGCTCTCCATCGCGGTCATCGGCCGGACCGGCTGGTCGCCGGCGCCGGCACCGCCGAGCATGTGGTCGACGATGGCCATGGCGGTGTCCAGCGGGTAGGCCAGCACGCCCTTGCCCGGCAGGGGCTCGAGGGTGAAGGTCGCCACGAAGTAGGACAGCGGCAGCGTGGCGATGTAGTCGTCGTAGGAGTACTGCTCGATCCCGACGAGCTCCATCCGGGCGCCGGTGCGCAACATCGACGTCAAGGTCGTCGTCGCCTGGCGGGCGAAGGTCTCCTGCGCGATCTGCAGGATCCGGACGTGCTCACGGGAGAGCTTCGTGGGGCGGCGGAAGTCGTAGGTGCGCGGCTGACGCCGCCGCGAGCGGCCCTGTCCCTCGGGGGTGCGGGGGGCAGGCACGCTCGGCGCGTCGGCCACGATGTCGGACAAGCTCACGCATGTCCTCATCGGCGGGGGCCCGGTCGACCCTGACCGCCGGTGACCAGCCGGTGCCGGCGGTGCCGGCACCGGCTGGTGCAGCTGCGCCCTGGTGGGGGCGCCGGGGGAGGAGCGTCAGCTGAGGACGCGCCCGTGAGGTGCTCGAACTGCTACTGCGTGACGTACTCGGTGAGGTACACGTCCATGACCTCGTCGTGGTACGCGTGGACGACGGCTTCGGTGAAGGCGGCCATCATCGCCTCGCGGTTGGTCTGCACGTCGGTCAGCGAGGCTCCGGAGAACTGGCTGATCGCGATGTCCAGCGCCTTGGAGCCGTCCTGCACGGTGCCGCCGTGACCGCCGCCCTCGTCGAAGGCGACGGTGTACTGCAGCGTGAACCCGAGCTTCAGGTAGCTGCCGCCGGCGAGGTTGATGGCGACCGGCTCGACGGCCAGCACGGAGCCGGCTTCCGGTGCCGGCTCGGCCTCGGCCGACCCGCCGCTGAAGACGAAGAAGTACGCCGCGGCGCCGAGCGCCAGGACGGCGACCAGCCCGATGATCAGCAGCTTCTTCTTGCCGCCCTTGGGGGCGTCCTCCTCCTCGGGTGCGTTCTTCTCCTGCTGCTTCTTCTTCATCCGTGGCCTCCCTCGGAGTCGGTGCCGTCCTGGCCGGCGGTGGTCGTGCTGGTGGTCCCGTGCGCCGCGGCCTCGATGCCGGGAAGCAGGGCGTTGGCGTCGGCCGAGGCCGTGGACAGGACGACGATGTCGACCCGCCGGTTGACGGCGACGTAGCTGGGGTCGGAGTCGGGCACCAGCGGCCGGGTGCTGCCGTAGCCGGCGGCCGACATCCGGTCCTCGGGGACGCCGTCGGCCTCGGACAGGTGGCGCAGCACCGTGGTGGCGCGGACCGCGGAGAGCTCCCAGTTGGACGGCCACGGGCCGCCCTTGGTGACCGGCAGCGAGTTGGCGTGGCCCTCGACCCGGACCTGGTTGGGCAGCCGGGCGATCGTCGGGGCCATCGCGTCGAGCACGGTGACGCCGCTGCCCAGCAGCGCGGCGGACTCGGGGGCGAAGAGCACCGGGTCCGACACCACGTGCACGACCAGGCCGCGCTCGTCGATGACGAACTGGGCCGCGCCGGACTGCCCGGCGGCGGCCAGCGCCTGCTGCAGCGCCTGCTCGGCCTGGGACAGCTGGTCGTAGGCCGCCTTGGCCTCGGCCGCGGTCTGCTGCGCCGCCTGGGCCGCGGCCGCCTCGGCCGCCGCCTTCTCCGCGTCGGTCTGCGCGGTGCCGTCGATGGTCGCGTCCTCGGCGACCTGCACCGGCTTCAGCGGGCTCTCGCTGTCCGCGTCGATCGCCGCGCCGTCGTTGAGGATCGTGACCGGCGCGCCGAAGCCCTCCTGCAGGCCGTGCGAGAACGCCGTGAACTTCACCAGGTCGACCTGGCTCATCGCGAAGAGCACGACGAAAAGGGCGAACAGCAGGGTCAGCATGTCGGCGTAGGAGACGAGCCACCTCTCGTGGTTCTCGTGCTCCTCCTCCTCGTGCTTCTTGGGCCGGCGGCCCTTGGGAGCGTGGCCGTGCCCGGAGTTCTTGCTCATGCCGCCTCGCGCTGCTGTTCACTCGGCGGCACGAGCGAGGAGAGCTTGGCCCGGACGGTGCGCGGGCTGGTGCCGGCCTGGATCTCCGCGATCCCCTCGACCAGCAGCTCCATCGCGGCCGCCTGCAGCTCGCTGGTGCGGGTGACCTTCGCGCCCATCGGCAGCCAGAACACGTTGGCCGAGAGCACGCCCCACAGGGTGGCGACGAAGGCGCTGGCGATCAGCGGGCCGATGGACTCCGGGTCCTGGAGGTTCTCCATGACGTGGATCAGCCCGATGACGGTGCCGATGATCCCGATGGTGGGGGCGTAGCCGCCCATGGCGTTGAAGAACTTCGCGGCGGTCTTGTCCTCGGACTTCTTCGCCGCGATCTCGCCCTCGAGGATGGTGCGCAGGTCCTCCGGGTCGGTGCCGTCGATGCTCATCTGCAGCCCGCGCTTGAGGAACGGGTCGTCGATGTTCTTGACCTCGGCCTCGAGGGCCAGCAGGCCCTCCTTGCGGGCCTTCTCGGCCAGGCTGACCAGGGTCTGGATGCGCTCGCTGACCGACGGGAGGGCCGGCGGCATCAGCGCCAGCTTGAACCAGCCGCCGATCTTCTTGACGTCGTTCATCGAGATGCCGCTGATGGCCGCACCGAAGGTGCCGCCGAAGACGAGGACCAGCGGCGGGATGAGGATGATCGCCATCGGGGACGAGCCCTCGAGGATCATCGTCAGCAGGATCGCGCCCATCGCCAGGGCGATGCCGATCAGGGTGGCCGGGTCCATCGGTCAGCGCTCCTCGCGCGAGGGGAAGCGGACGACGGAGGCGTCCGTGGCCGCTTCGGTGATCTGGGGGACCGGCGGGCGGTACTCACCGCGGTCCATCTGAAAGGCGACGGCCTGGATGCCCGCGCGGTAGTCGCGGATCTCCCGGACCACCTCGTCGACGGTCTCGACGACGACGTACTTGGTGTCGTCGAGCAGCGTGATGACGGTGTCGGGGTGCCCCTCCACGCGCTGCACGAGCTCGGCGTTAAGCACGAAGTGCTCGCCGTTGAGGCGCGTCAGACGGATCACGGGAGCGGTCCTCACAGGGTCGGGGTGGCGGTCGCCGTGCGCGGCGTCGTCGCCGTCGCACTGCAGTCATCGGCGCGTCGACGCCGGTCCTTGAGCGGGCCGGCCCGGTCACCCCGCGAGGTGACCGGGCCGGGTGGAGCGGGGCTGGCCGTTACCGGCCGAGCTGGACGAGGCTCTGCAGGACCTCGTCGGAGGTGGTGATGACACGGCTGTTCGCCTGGAAGCCGCGCTGGGCGATGATCAGGTCCGTGAACTCCGACGCGAGGTCGACGTTGGACATCTCGAGGGCGCCGGCGGAGAGCTTGCCCGCGCCGTTGGCGCCGGCGGGACCGATGACGGCGGCGCCGGAGTTGTTGCCCACCCGGTAGGAGGAGTTGCCGGCCTTCTCCAGCCCGCCGGGGTTGGAGAAGGTGGCCAGCGCGAGCTTGCCGATGTCCTGGCGCAGGCTGTTGGAGTAGACGCCCACGACGGTGCCGTCCTCGCTCAGCGAGAACGACTGCAGCGTGCCCATGGCGTAGCCGTCGCCGTCGTTCGTGGGCTTCATCGAGCTGGCCGCCCCGAACTGGGTGATCCCGCTCAGGTCGAGGGTGATCTCGCTTTGGTCCGCGGGGGTGAACTTGAGCTCGCCCCCTGTGAGCACCTTGCCCGCTGCGTCGAAGGTGATGGTCCCGGTGCCGACGGGCGGCGTCGTCGCGCCCTCCTTGAGGGTGACCGACCATTCGCCCGAGGTCGCGGGCGGGGCCGCGGCCGCGGTCCTGGTGAAGGTCGCCGTGATCTGGTGGGCGTTGCCCAGCGCGTCGAACATCGTGATCTGGCTCTCGACCGCCGACGTGGCGTCGGCGGCCGCCCCGCTGCTCAGGTTGCCGGTGAAGCCGCCCTTCGTAGAGGCCTTGGGCGGCATCACCTGCCCGTAGGGCACAGAGAGTGCGCCGATGGCGCCATTGGTGTCGACCTTGCCGTCCTCGGCCATCCAGCCCTGCAGGATGGAGCCGTCGGAGGTGACCAGGCGGCCCTGGCCGTCGAAGTCGAAGGACCCGGCCCGGGTGTAGGTCTGCGCGCCGCCGGACTGGGTGACGAAGAAGCCGTCCCCGCCGATCATGAAGTCGGTCGACCGCCCGGTGCTCTGCGTCGACCCCTGGCTGAAGTTGGTGGTGATGCCCGCGACCTTGACACCCAGGCCGACCTGGGCCGGGTTGGTGCCGCCGTTGTCCTCGGTGGGAGCAGAGCCGTTGCTGAGCACCTGGGAGAGGGTGTCCTGGAAGACCGTCTGGCTGGACTTGAAACCCACGGTGTTCACGTTGGCGATGTTGTTGCCGACGGTGTCGAGCTTGGTCTGGTGGGCCTTGAGGCCGGAGATGGCCGAGAACATGGAACGCAACACGGGAGTGCTCCTCGGGTGGGGTCGGGGTCGGTCGGGGACGCCGTCGTCAGCTGGTGGGTGTCGGGCTGGGGGCGGGCGTCGTCGTGTTGGTGGCCGTCGGGGTGCCGGTCGGCAGCGAGACCTGGGTGACCCGGCCCAGGTCGACGGCGACGCCGTCGATGACGGCCTGGGACTCCGCCGTGCTGTCGTTGCTGATCTTGACCGCGGTCACGATGCCCGTCTTCGCGCTGCCGTCGGTGTCGGTGTAGGAGACGGTGTGACCCACCAGCGCACCTGCGCTCAGCGACTTCTGCAGGGTCAGCGACTGGCTGTTCTGCTTCGCGATGGCGTCCAGGCTCTGCACCTGGGCGAGGGTCGCGGTCTGCGCCATCAGCTCGCTGCTGCTGGCCGGGTCACTGGGGTCCTGGTACTTCAGCTGGGCGACGAGCAGCTTCAGGAACGTCTCGGAGTCGAACCCGTTGGCGTTGCTCACCTGGGTGGTGGCGGTGTGGGTCGCCACCTGCCCGGGGCCGCTGACTGGGGCGGTCATCTGGGGGTCTCCCTCACGCGAGGACGTCCACGCCGGACGACGTGGACAGGTCGGAGGTGCGGGCCGTGCTGCCCGCACCGGGGTGGTCGCCGGTCAGCGCCCAGCTGCGCTCCCCGGCGGGCGGCTGGCCGGACCGGCCCTGCCGCTGCTGGGAGTCGGCCAGCTGCTGCTGTGCCGTCCGGGCCCACGGGCTGCTCTCCTCGCCGGAGTCGGCACCGACCTCGAGCCGGTTGAGCGAGACGCCCGCGCCCTCGAGGTCGCGGCGCAGGTCGGGCAGCGCGTCGGCCAGGGCGTGCCGGCCGTGCTCGTGCGCGCCGTGCAGGGTCAGGTCCAGCGTCCCGTTGGTGACGGTGGCCTGGATGGTGACCGGTCCGAGGTCGTCGGGCGTGATGACCAGGGTCATGGTCTGGCTGCCGTCGGGGGCGTTGGTCAGGACGGCGAGTTGGCGGCCCAGCTGGGCGGCCACCGGGGGCTCGCCGCCCGGCACGGCGGTCGTCGGGGCGGCGGTGACCGGGGCGGTGGGGGCGGTCGGCCCGGCGGCGGCCGCGGTGAACACCGGGTCGACGTCGGGGGCCGGTGCGGCGGCCGCCGGTGCGGACCCCGTCCCCTGCCCGCCGGTGCCCCCGTCGGACGTCGCCGCACCGCTGTCGGACGTGGTGCCCGTGGCGCCGGCGAGCAACGCACCCGGGGGCGGGGGAGGCGTGTCGGCCACCGTGGCCGGGCCGGGCGCGGGGACGGCGAGGGTGGGAGCCGTGGCAGGCGCCGCGGCGACCACGACGGAGAACGGGGTGGCGGTGGGCTCCGCCGGCGGTGCGGGCGGCGTGCTCGCCGGCGCCGTGGTCGTCGGGAGGGCGGCCGCCCCGGGCGCTGCCAGGACGCTCGGCGGGACGGTCAGGGGGGCAGCCGCCAGAGCCGGTGCGCCGGCGGCCGGCAGGGGCTCGACGCCGGGCGCGGTCGCCGGGGCCGGCGGTGCCGCGACCGGGGCCGCCGGGGACGCCGCCTCGGTGCCGGCCGCGACCGCGACGGGAGCAGTGGTCGGGTCAGCGGCGGGGGAGCTGGGCGAGGGGACGGACACCGGCTGCGCGACGCTGAGCAGGGCCCACAGGCCAGGCTCCACCGGCACGACGGGGCCCGGGACGGCGACGTCCGGGCCGGGGCCGTCGGCGGTGGTCTCGTCGTCCACGGTCGGGCGACCCGCGTCCCGGTCGGGCGTGCCGCTGCCGGTGAGGGCGTCGTCCAGGGCCGTGGCGAAGGCCGGCGAGGACTCCGCGGTGCCCGCGGGAGCGGCGGGGGAGCCGGTGGCCGGCGCCGCCGGTGCGGCGGGCAGGAGGCTGGGAGCTGTCATCGGTAGGCCTCCGCGGCACTGGTGACCTTC
Source organism: Geodermatophilaceae bacterium URHA0031 (assembly GCA_000620205.1). Taxonomy (GTDB): domain Bacteria; phylum Actinomycetota; class Actinomycetes; order Mycobacteriales; family Geodermatophilaceae; genus Modestobacter. The sequence continues at coordinate 79,973 of JHVP01000014.1, forward strand.
TGGACGTAGGACCGGGTCTCGCCGTAGGGCGGGACGCCGCCGTAGCGCTGCACCGTGCCGGGGCCGGCGTTGTAGGCGGCCAGGGCGAGCTGGGTGGAGCCGAACTGCTCGGTCAGCCGGCTCAGGTAGCGGGCCGCGCCGTCGATCGAGGACGCCGGGTCGCTGGTGTCGACGCCGAGGCCGGCGGCCGTGGCCGGCATGAACTGCATGAGCCCCCGCGCGCCGGCGGGGGAGACGGCGGCGCTGTTGAAGTTGGACTCCGTCCTCGCCATGCCGGCGAGCACGGCCGGGTCGACGCCGTAGCGGCTGCCGGCCTGGGTGAAGAGGTCGGCGTAGGGGACGCCGGCGAGGGGGCCGGTGCTGCCGGTCGTCGCGCTGGTCGGCGAGCCGGCCGCGGCGGGCAGCACCCGGCGGATGACGGTCGGGGTGCCCACGTCCTGGACCTGGACCACCTCGCCCTCCTGCGGCGCGGCGATCATCTGCCCGTTGCCGACGTAGATGCCGACGTGGTCGATGCCGGGGCGGGACGACGAGTAGTCGTAGAACACCAGGTCGCCGGGCTGGGCCTCGGCCAGCGAGGCGACCGCACGGCCGGACGTGGCCTGCTGGGAGGAAGTCCGCGGGAGGTCGATGCCGAGGTCGGAGTAGACCTGCTGGACCAGCCCGGAGCAGTCGAAGCCGGTGCTCGCGTCGGTGCCGCCCCAGGCGTACGGGACGCCGAGGTACCTCGACGCCACCTGGACCACGGCCGAGCCGCCGCTGCTGGCCGCGGTGCCCGTCGCCGAGGACACCGCGGCGGGGGTCCCGCTCAGCCCGGCCGCCGAGGCGGCGGTGGACCACGCGGAGCTCGCGGTCGTCGTCGGGGCGATGAGGAAACGGGTCTGGATCTCGCTGATCCGGCTCTGCACCGCGCTCAGTCCGTCCATGTCGCCTCCTCCTTCCGTCGGGTCTCGCCGTGCCGGCGGGTGACCAGGTCGTCGACCACCCGGGCCTCGGCCACCTCGGCCGCGGCCTGCAGTGCGGCCACGTGCCGCTCGCGCAGCCGCTCCAGCCCCTTGGTGCGCTGAGCGGCCTCGGTCCACCGGACGCGGACCAGCTCGGCCTGCTCGGCCTGGGCCACGGCGAGTGCCCGTGCAGCTGACACATCGGCAGCCGCGGTGGTCGATGCGACCATCGCCGCGATGAAGGCCCGGCCGTCGACCCCGCCGGGTGCGGTCCGGGTGGCCAGCTCCTGCGCCTGCTGCTCGGCCCGGGCCGCGGCCTCGGCGGCCTCGCGGGCCGCCGCAGCCGCCGCCAGACCGGCGGCCCGTTCCTCGGTGCGGCGCAGCCGGAGCACCGGCTCGAGGCGGAAGGGTGCCTGCTTCACGTGGCCGTGATGATCGCGTGCAGCCGGGCCCAGGCCTCGGGCAGCGGCGTCGAGTCGGCGGTGGACTGCCGCAGGAAGGCGTCGATGTCGGGCACCAGCCGGCGGGCGCGGTCGACGAGCGGGTCGGTGCCGGTCTGGTAGGCGCCGATCTCGATCAGCTCCCGGACGTCGCGCAGGGCACCGAGCATCCGCCGGAGCTCCCGGGCGTCGGTCATCTGCGCGCCGGGCACGACGGCCGTGGCCACCCGGGAGATCGACTCGAGGACGTCGATCGCCGGGAAGTGCCCGGCGGTCGCCAGCTTGCGTGTCAGCACGACGTGGCCGTCCAGGATGGACCGGGCGGTGTCGGCGATCGGCTCGTTGTGGTCGTCGCCGTCGACCAGCACGGTGTACAGCCCGGTGATCGACCCCGCGGTGCTGGTGCCGGCCTTCTCCAGCAGCTTGGGCAGCATCGCGAAGACGCTCGGCGGGTAGCCCCGGGTGGCCGGGGGCTCGCCGGCGGAGAGCCCGACCTCGCGCTGGGCCATCGCCGTGCGGGTGATCGAGTCCATCATCAGCAGCACGTCGCGCCCCTGGTCGCGGAACGCCTCGGCGATCCGGGTGGCCACGAACGCGGCCTTGAGCCGCACCAGCGGCGGCTCGTCGGAGGTGGCGACGACGACGACGGACTGGGCCAGCCCCTCGGGGCCGAGGTCCTCCTCGAGGAACTCGCGGACCTCACGGCCACGCTCGCCGATCAGCCCGATGACCCGGATGTCGGCGTCGCTGCCGCGGGTGATCTGGGAGAGCAGGGTGGACTTGCCGACGCCTGAGCCGGCGAAGATGCCCAGCCGCTGACCGCGGCCGACCGGCACCAGGGTGTCCAGCGCGCGCACCCCGGTGGCCAGCGGGCGGCTGACCCGCGCCCTGGTCAGCGCGTTGGGTGTCTCGCTGGTCAGGTCGACGTAGGAGACCAGGCTGCCCAGCGGTGGCCCGCCGTCCAGCGGCCGGCCGAGCCCGTCCAGCACCCGGCCGAGGAGGGCCTCGCCGACCGGGACCTGCAGCGGGCGGCCGGTGGGCCGGACGGGGGTGCCCGACCGGATGCCGGAGAGGTCACCCAGGGGCATGCAGGCGAGCCGGTCCCGGTGCACCGCCACCACCTCGGCGAGCAGCGGCCGCCCGCCGGGGGAGACCTCGACCAGGTCGCCGACGGCAGCGGTGACGCCCTCCACGCTCAGGGTCAGGCCCATCGCGCCGGTGACGATGCCGGTCAGCTGCGGCCGGGCCGCGGACCGGGCCCGGCCGAGGACGGCTGGGCAGAGCACGCGGGTCACGAGCGCAGCACCTCCAGCACCCGTTCCAGGGCGCTGGTCAGCTGGGCGTCCACCCTGATGGTGCCGGCCTCGGCCAGCGCCCCGGCGCGCTCGACGGCCTCGTCGGCGACCACGGTGACCGAGGCCGGCAACTGGGCGAGCGCCCCGGCGGGCACCTCGGCGAGGTCGTCGGGGTGCAGCCGCACGACGACCGGCACGTCGGTCGGGCAGAGGGTCAGCGCGCGGCGCAGGGCGTCGAGCCCGTTGGCGTCGGCCGTGGCCACCTCGCGCCCGAGCAGGTCGCCGACGAGCAGCACGACCGCGTCGAGGACGCTGTCCCGCAGCTCGTCGAGGTCCGGGGCTGCCGTGGCGTCCAGGCGCTCGACCGCGGCGCCCATCGCGGCCGTCGCCGAGGCCAGCCGACGCTCCCAGCGGGCCTGCACCTCGGCGAGACGCTGCTCGGCGGCGCGCTCGGCGGCGGCGACGACCTGCCCGGCGGCGACCAGACCCTCGGCGTGGCCGGCGGCCCAGCCCTCGCGGCGCGCCTCCTCGCGGAGCCGCTCCAGCTGGTCGGCGTAGACGTCGCCCAGCCGCACGCCGGCCGGCCCGGCGACGTCGGTGCCGCCGCGGCTGGTCCCCAGGTCGTGCACGACGGGGGTGCGCGGAGCGGGAGGAGCAGGAGCGGGCGGCGGGACCGGTGCGGCCACGCCGGCCGGCTGCTCGCTGCGCCGGCCGGAGCGACGCCCCCAGGTGGGCGGGCCGTCGGCGGACCGCTGGTAGGGGACCGCGTCGGCGGCCGACGCCCCGCGCAGCAGCAGCGTCTCGCGCGGCGTCCGCGACCGGCTGCCGCTGCTGACCTCAGGCGACGAAGTCATCCTCACCACCCCGCGAGATGGTCAGCGCACCCTGCTCCTCGAGCGTGCGGATGACGGCCACGATCTTGGCCTGGGACTCCTCGACGGTCCGGGTGCGGACCGGGCCGAGCAGCTCCATCTCCTCCAGCAGGTTCTCCCCGGCGCGCTCGGAGAGGTTGCGGACCACCTTGTCCCGGACGTCCGTGCGGACGCCCTTGAGCGCGGTGGCCAGGTCGTTGGCCTCCACGTCGCGCAGCACCAGCTGCAGCGACCGGTCGTCGATGGTGACGATGTCCTCGAACACGAACATCTGCGAGCGGATCCGCTCGGCCAGCTCCGGGTCGCTGCCCTCCAGCCACTCCAGGATGGAGCGCTCGGTGGGCCGGGAGGAGCGGTTGATGATCTCCACGAGCGTCTCGACGCCGCCGACGGTGGCCATGTCCTGGTAGGCCAGCAGCGAGCCCATCCGGCGGCCCAGCTCCTCCTCGACCATCCGGACCATCTCCGGCGAGGTGCGGTCCATGACCGCGATCCGGTAGGCGACGTCGGCCTGCTGGTCCGGCGGGAAGCCCGACAGCACCTCGGCCGACTGCGCCGCCGGCAGGTGCGCCAGCACCAGCGCGATGACCTGCGGGTGCTCGTCCTTGAGGAAGGTGACGAGCTGGCGGACGTCGCTGTTGCGCAGCGAGGCGAACGGCAGCTCGGTGTAGACCACGTTCAGCCGGGACAGGATGCCGTCGGCCTTCTCCTCACCGAGGCCGGCGGCCAGCACCTCACGGGCGAACTCGACGCCGCCGGTGCCGACGAAGCGGCGGGCCTGCATCAGGGAGTGGAACTCGCCGAGCACGTCGTCGACGTCGGCGCCGTCCACCGCTTGCAGCCGCATCAGCTCGCTGGTGAGCTTCTCGACCTCGGAGGGGCGCAGCTGCGCGAGCACGGCGCCGGCCTCCTCCTTCGAGAGCTGGGCCAGGAACACCGCCGCCTTGCGCAGGCCGGGCAGCTCCTTGCGGGCCACCACGACGGGCATGACCGAGGTCGGTGCCACCCCGACGAGCTGTTCGACGCTGGCGATGCTCACTGCTCGACTCCGAGCTCGTTCCGCTCCTCGGTCGCTGGCGCTCCCTGCGATGCTCGCTCACTCGTCGTCTTCGCGGCGCTCACTGCTCACTCCTCCTGCTCAGGGGCGCCGTCAGCGCCCGCCTCCTCCATCGGCAGTCCCGCGCCCGGTCGGGTACCGGGACCACGAGACGCCGGTGGCGGGCCAGGTCCCGTGGTGCTGAGGACCCGACCCGCCACCGGCGGTCGCTCACTTCGCGTCGGCGAACCAGCCGCGCAGCATGGTGGCGACCTCGTCAGGGCGGTCGCTGACCATCTCGGAGATCTCGCCGCGGACCTTCTCCCGCTGGGCCGCGGCCAGCTGGTGGGCCCGGTCGTCGAGGGCCGGGTCGCGGACGCTCTCGACCTGGATCGGCTCGAAGTCCGCCTCCTCCTCCTCGAACTCCTCGTACTCCTCCCGGTTGCGCCGGGAGCGCAGCCAGACGACGAGCACCAGCAGCGCGATGCCGAGCGCGATGCCGCCGGTCTTGACCAGCGACCACATCTGCGCGCTCTTCTCGGCGGCCTGGGCGGCTTTCAGGTCGGCCGCGGCCTGCTGGGCCGCCGTCTGGTCGAAGGCCATCGAGGCGACCGTGATCGCGTCCCCGCGGGCGGTGTCCAGCCCGACGGCGTTGCTGACCAGGTTCTGCAGCTGCACCTGGTCGACCCCGCCGGCGGTCGCGCTGTCCATGGCGACCGAGACGGTGAGCCGGTCGACGGTGCCGACCGCGCCCTCCGTCGTCGTCACCGTCTTGCCGACGGCGTTGTTGGAGGTGGTCGAGGACTTGTCGTAGGTCGAGTCCCCGGTCCCGCCGGTGGTGGGGGTCTCCGCGCCCAGCACGCCACCGGTGGCGCCGTTGGTGCCGGTGTAGCCCTCGGTGGTGGTGCTCTCGGAGATCGGCGGGGTGCCCGCGGTGTAGTCGTAGGACTCGGCGGTGGTGTCGACCTTGTCGAAGTTGAGGTCCGCCCGCACGGTGACGACGGCGTTGTTCGGGCCGGCGATCCGGTCCAGGATCTGCTGGGCGTTGGCGGCCAGGCGGGCCTCGTACTCCTGCTCGGCCTGGGCCTGCGCGTCCCCGGTGCCGGCGGTCGCGCCCTCGCCGGCCGCGGACAGCACCGCGCCGGTCTGGTCGGCCACGGTGACGTCGGCCGGGTCCATCTTCTCGATGCTGGAGGAGACCAGGTGGGTCACCGCCTGGATCTGCTCACCGGACAGCTTCGTGCCCGGCGCCAGGTCCAGCAGCACCGAGGCGGTCGGCTTGCCCTCGTCGGTGGCGAAGACCTCGTCCTTGGGCAGCGCGATGTGCACGACCGCCGCGGTGACGCCGTCCAGCGACTTGAGGGTGTTGGCCAGCTCGCCCTCCAGGGCGCGCTGGTAGGAGACCTGTTGCTGGAACTCGCTGGTGGTGATGCCCTGCTCGTCGAGCAGCGCGTAGCCGGACTCGTTGTCCGCCGGCAGGCCCAGGCCGCTCATGGTCAGCCGCAGGCTGGAGACCTTGTCCTGGGCCACCATGATCGTCTGGCCGCCGTCGGCCAGGGTGTAGGCCACCCCTTCGGTGTTGAGCTCCTCGACGATCGCCGAGGCGTCGGCCGAGGCCAGGTTGGAGAACAGCGGCGACAGCGTCGGCGCGGTGATCCAGCGGTAGAAGACGAAGCCGCCCAGCACCAGGCCGGCGACCAGCAGGCCGATGACGATCTTCTGGCCGATGCTGATCGTCTGCAGCAGCGAGCGGGCCTTGGCCAGCGGGCCGGCGAGGGCGGCAGGCATCAGACGTTCATCCTCATGATCTCAGTGAAGGCGGACACCGCCTGGTTCTTCAGCGTCACCACGGTGTCGGTCGCCAACTTCGCCTCGTTGCTGGCGATCATGTAGTCGGTGACGTCGTTGAGGTCGCCGGTGGCGGCCTGGGTGGCCAGCGCGTCGGTGGTCGAGTGCATCGCCTGCAGCTGGTCGACGGAGCCGGCCAGGATCGAGGCGAAGTCCGCGCCCGACGTCGACGCCGTCCCGGTGGTCGCCGCGGTGCCGGCGACGTCGCCGACCCCGGACAGCGCGCCGAGTCCTGGGATGCCGGACATCGCAGAGGTGATGCCGCTGATCGGCGAGGTCATGGTCAGCCCTTCCCGAGCTGGAGCGCCGCGCGGTAGGCGTCGGTGGCGCGGTCGATGGAGGACAGGTTCGCCTGGTAGCTCCGTTGGGCCTGGATCAACTGGGTCATCTGGTCGCCCATGTCGATGTCGGGGTAGCGGACGTAGCCGTCGGCGTCGGCGAGGGCGTTGTCCGGCTCGTAGACCACCCGGCCCTCGGCGCTGCCGAACTGCGCACCGGCCACCTGGACACCGCCCTGGCCGGAGCCGTAGTCGGCGGCCTGGACGACGATCATCCGTTCCTGGAAGGCGGTCTGGTCGGTGGAGGTGGCGGTGTTGATGTTCGCCAGGTTGTCCGAGACGGCGTCCATCCACTTGCGGTTGGCGTAGAGGCCGGACCCGGAGATCCGCAGCACGTCGAAGGTGGACACGTCAGGACGTCCTCAGCGCCGAGCGCAGCAGGCTGTACTTGCCGTCCAGCGCGTTGAGGGCCAGCTGGTAGCGCAGGCCGGTCTCGGTGGCGATCGTCGTCTCGGTGTCGAGGTTGACGTTGTTGCCGTTGGTGTTGGTCGGGTCCATCGACTGGGCGACCGGGCTCTGCGTGACGGTCGGCGTCTGCCCGTTGGCCAGCTCGTCGCGAAGCGTCGACTCGAAGCTGACGCGGGAGGCGAGGAAGCCCGGGGTGTCGACGTTGGCGATGTTGTCGGCGGTCACGTCGGCCCGCTGCTGCAGCCCGGTCAGGGCGGCGTGCAGCGCGGTCATGGTCGTGTCGGTGATCACCGGGCGCTCATGGGGGAGCGACGGAGCACGGAGTACCTCCGGGTACGGCGGGACGCACCCGCAGGAGGTGCCTGCGGGTGGGGGTCCGCCGATCCGTGGCGGGGTGGTGCACTCCGTGCCCTCAGGTCATCGGCAGTCCGGGAGGGGATCGTGACCGGCTGGGATCCGCATCTGCTCGTCGGTGACGAAACGCGGCCGTCCCCGGGTCGAAGCGACGGCTTCGACCCGGGGACGGAAGAGGGCTGTTCGGCCCGGTTCAGGGCCCGCGCTGAGCGTGCGAAGCGAGGGGGGAACGGGGTCCTCTCTCACATGGCGCGGTCGACGTAGGAGGCGACCGGGCGGGTGGGGGCGTAGGACATCCGGGCGGCGACGTTGCGCTGCTTGTGGGACTGGGTGATCCGCTCGACGAGCTGCTCGGCCACGGCCAGCTGGTGCTGCAGCAGCCGCGCGGCGCGCTCCCGGAGGTCGTCGGGCAGCGGGCCGAGGTTGCTGGGCGGGATCCAGTCGGTGCTCCGCCGGCCCCAGGCCGCGATCTCGTCGGCCCGGTTGCGGGCCAGGGTCGCCTCCGCCTCGTACACGTCGCCCTCGAGGGCGTCGAGCACGGCCGGCCAGGTGCGCGCCTGCTCCACCAGGGCCGGGAAGTCGCCCGCCCGTCGGGAGACGTCGCGGCCGGCGGCGCCGCCGCTCATGCCGGACTCGTGGCGAGGGAGGCAGCGGCCTCCGCCCAGGCGTCGCGCAGCGGCTCGACGATGGCGCGGCAGTCCGCGATCCGGCGCAGGTCGCCCTTCGTGTTGGCCCGGATGAGCTCCGACAGCAGCCACGCGTACAGCGCGGAGAGCCGCGGTCCGCCGTCCCAGATGTCGACCTTCAGGCTGGCCTGCAGCTCCAGGATGATCTCCTGCGCGTGCTGCAGCTGTGCGCTCGCCATCTCCCGGTCACCGACGGCCATGGCGGTCTCGCCGCGCTCGAGGTCCAGCGCGAGCCGGTCGTAGAGCATGACCAGCAGCTGGTGCGGCGAGGCGGTGGCGATCGAGTTGCCCAGGTAGCGGGCGCGGAGGGAAGCGGCACTCATCGGTGGTTCTCCAGAGGTCGGTGCGGCGGAGGATGTCAGGAGTCGGAGCTGGACCAGGACGGCAGCGACTTGAGCTGGGACGTCAGCCAGGTCGACTGGTTCTGCAGCGTCCCCAGGGCGGTCTCCATGGCGTTGAACTGCGCCGTCAGGGAGTCCTTGCGTGACGCCAGCCGCAGTTCCCAGGCGTCGATCTGCTTCTGGATGTCCTTGCTGCGGGTGTCCTGGCTGTTCGCCAGGGTCGTGATCATCCCGGTGGCGGAGTCACTGGCCTGTTCGGCGAGCACGGACAACCGGGCCGCCATCCCGTCGACGGCGATCGTGTCGTCCGGGGTGTGGTCGATGGTGTCCTTGCCCGGCGCGGTGCTCCCACCCACGATCTTCTGCATCAGCGTCGGGTCCGCGGCCAGTGCGGTGGCGAACTTGGCGGAGTCGAACGTGATCGAGCCGTCCCGCTCGAGCTTGATCCCGGCCTGGATGGGTGCGCTGCCGCCGACCGCGCTGGAGACCTGCGTCCGGATCTGGGTGGCCAGGTTGGTCATCGTCCAGTTGCCCTTCAGCGCGGCGTCGCTGCCCTCACTGCTGTCGGTGAACGACGAGATGGTGCTGAGCGCGGTGTTGGCCGCGTCGATCATCGTCTTGACCTTGGCGGTCGCCGCGCTGGTATCGGTGGCCACTGTGAGGGTGGTGGCGGCACCGCCGGCCGGGGTGGCCGCCGAGACGGTCACCGACACGCCGGTGAGCAACTCGTTGAAGGTGTTGGACGAGGAGGTGATCGTCCCGGCGCCGGCCAGGCTCAGCTGGGCGTCCAGCGGGTCGGTGGTCGAGGTGAACCCGGTACCGGGAGCGGTGGCAGCGGTGGGGTCGGTGTCGGTCGGCCCCAGGAGCTTGAAGGCGCCTGCCGTGCCGGTGGTGGTGCTGCTGATCTGCAGCTTGAAGCCGGCGTCGGTCTTCACGACCGTGGCGGAGAGGCTGGCGCCGCTCTTGCTGATTGCCGCAGCAGCGTCGTTGAGGCTCGCGTTCGGGCCCAGAGTGATCTTGATCGTCTTCCCGCCTTGCACCACCGACAGCGGGAAGCTGGGCAGGGCGGTCGAGCCGGGGGCGGCCTGCATCGGGCCGGTGGCCGTGGACCATGCACCACCGCTGATCGAGACCTGGGCGGCGGCCAGGCGGTCGACGGTGAAGCTGAGACTGGCGCCGGGGACGGCGGTCGCACTCGCGGTGGCGGCGGCCGTCGTGCTGCTCGTGGAGGCCTTGCGGGCAGAGGTGATCCCAGCGCCGGTGAGCGCCTGAGCGGCGGAGGACAGCGAGGCGAGTGCGGTGTTGATCTGCCGGTAGGCCTTGGCGTCGTCCTTGACGTTCGCCAGCTGGTTCTTCAACAGGGTCTGCGGCTGTGCCTCGATCTGCATCAGCTGGGTGATCATCGTGGTGTAGTCGATGCCGGAGGACAGCCCGGTGCCCGTGCTGATGCCCATGCGTGGTTCTCCTCTGCCGTTGACGTCGTGCTCTGCCGGGCAGGGAGCGGGGCCCCCGCGCAGCAGGCGCGCCCTCTTGGGATCGGCGCAGTGCGGTCCGTCCTTGACCCGAACCGTCGAAGTTCGACCGTCCGCTCACTCCGGTGGGTCAGGCCAGCCGTCCCAGGCAGGGGCCGGGACGCCACTGAGGGGGGAGGCCGAGGCCTCCCCCCTCAGCAGGTGGGACGGGTGGTGCGGGGTGGAGCTAGGTCGATCAGCCCAGCAGCTTGAGGATGCTCTGCGTGGACTGGTTGGCCTGGGCCAGCATGGAGGTGCCGGCCTGGGTCAGGACCTGGGCGCGGGTGAACTTGGACATCTCGGACGCCATGTCCGTGTCGCGGATCCGCGAGTTCGAGGCAGTGGTGTTCTCGATGGCCACGTTCAGGTTGTTGATGGTGTGCTCGAACCGGTTCTGGATGGCACCCAGGTCGGCACGGACACCGGACACGGTCTTGATGGCCGCGTCGATCGCGTTGATCGCGGCCGACGCGCCCGTCTGTGCCGTGAACTTGGGCGACGCGATGGCGACCTGGTCGGTCGCCGTTCCGAGCGCATTGCCGCCGGTGGTCGACACCCCGGCGATGGCGGGCTCCGTCGAGCTGACCTCGAAGGTCAGAGCGCCAGCAGCGGCCGTGAAGGCATCCGTCTGCAGTCCAAGCGACTTGCGGGCCGCCAGGTTGAGCGCGGCCAGGGCCGTATCGCCGTCGGTGGCCCCCGAGTAGTCGACCGTCGACAGGTCGAAGGTCTTCCCGCCGAAGCTGATGCTGCCGGTCAGGCCCGTGAACGCTGCCTTGTCGGCCGTGAAGTCATCGGTACCGGCAGTACCCGCGCTGTGGAACACGAGGGTACCGGCAGCCGAGTCACTCGCATCGGAGGCGGTGACCGTGCCGACCGCCGTCCCGCTGGTGGCGGCTGCGTACGTACCACCGGCAGCGGTGACGTCCACCGCGGCGATGCCGAGACCCACGGCGTCCAGGCCCTGGTTCGTCGGGGTCTTGATCGCCACGCTGATCGTCTCGCCGGCGTTGGCGCCCACCTGGAAGGCCCTGTTGTAGCTGCCGTCCAGGAGCTTGGTGCCGTTGAAGGTCGTGGTGTCGGCGATCCGGGTCAGCTCGGACTTGAGCTGGCCCATCTCCTTCTGGATGCTGACCTTGGCGTCGGTGTTCAGGCCACCGTCGTTGGCGGCCTGGACCGACAGGTCACGCATGCGCTGCAGGATCGAGGTGGTCTCGTTCAGCGCACCTTCCGCCGTCTGGGTGACGCTGGTGCCGTCCTGGGTGTTGCGGACAGCCTGGGTCAGGCCACCGATCTGCGACTTCAGGCCCTCGGAGATCGCCAGGCCGGCGGCGTCGTCGGCCGCGCGGTTGATCCGGAAGCCGGAGGAGAGGCGCTCCAGGGACTTGCTCATCGAGTCGTTGGTCGACGACAGGTTGCGATAGGCGTTCATCGCCGAGATGTTGGTGTTGACGCTCATGCCCATGGTGTTCCTCCGTGGAATCGGGGCTGTCGGGGGGACCCGCTGCATCCGTGCTGCGGGGTGTGACAGATGTGGTTACGGCTGCCGGCGAGGGTTCCTTGAGCCGAACGGGAGAACTTTCTCGGACCAGCTCCCTCAAGCGGGCTGGCCCGCCCCCTGGGACGTCGTCGGTGTCGGGAGCTGCCAGGCCGGGCGGCGGTGGGCCCGTTGGGCGGGCACCCGCACGGCCGGTGGAGGAGTGGCCGTTCGCGCGGCCGTCTGCTGGGCGACCACCCGGTCGACGTAGGCCCGCTGCTGGTTGCGCGCGCGGACGCCACCGTCGGCACTCACCGGCTTCCCGTCCCAGATCTCGCTCATCGCCGCGTGCAGCAGGGTCAGCGCGCGGGCGCGCATCTGCGACACCCGGGAGAGGGTGACGCCGAAGCTGTCGGCGATGTCGGTCAGGGACTCATCGCCGAAGAAGTTGCGCTCGACGACCTCGTCGAGGCGGTCCGGCAGCGCCGCGATCGCCTCCTGCAGGTGCCGGGCCCGCTCGCCGCGCAGCAGCGCCCGCTCGGGGGAGTCGCCGGTGGCCGGCAGGTCCAGCGACCCGCCTTCGGTCCCGGTCTCGGCGTCGATGCTGACCATCACGGCCCGGTGGACGTCGACCTGCAGCGTGTCCAGCTCGCTGCGCGGCACCCCCAGGGTCTCGGCAAGCTCCTCCCGGGTCGGCGGGCGGCCCAGCCGGATGGTGAGGGCGTCCGCTGCGGCGTCCGTGCGGCGGGCCGCGGCCCGCACCGAGCGGCTGGCCCAGTCACCGGACCGGAGTTCGTCCAGGACGGCGCCCTGCAGGCGAGGGAGGGCGTAGGTGGAGAACGTCGCGCCGGCGCTCGGGTCGAAGCGCCGGGCCACCTCCACCAGGGCCACGTGCGCGCAGGAGAGCAGGTCGTCCCTGCTGACGTGGCTGGGCAGCGAGATCCGCGAGGCCACCGCGTTCACGGCGAACTGGGCCAACGGCAGGTGCGTGGTCACCAGCGCGTCGACGTCAGAGGGCGGGCGCTCGTCAACGGGGGTGCGGACTGGGCTCACGTCAGTCTTCTCGGCGGGATCCGCCCGGTTCGAGACCATTCCTGGGCGAATTGTGTGCGGCCGCCTGATCAGCACATCGTCCCCGGCCGATCTCGGCTTGACCGACCGGGGGGAGGTGCCGATGGGTCCATCGACGAGCACCCGCCGACCGGTGGGGAGCTGCGAGTGCAGACGACGAGGGAGGGGCCGGGTATGGACCACCAGCACCTGTCGACCCTGCTGTGGCGGGAGCAGGAACTGCTCGACCTGCTGCTGTTCAAGGCCGAGGAGAAGCAGTACCTGATCCTGTCGGGCAAGACCCGCTGGCTGGCGCGCATCGCCCACGAGATCGAGGTGGTGCTCGAGCAGCTGCGCACGCTGGAGGTCGAGCGGGCCGCGGCGACCGAGCAGATCGCCGGCCGGCTCGGCATGGACGCCAACCCCTCGCTGCGCCAGCTCGCCGACTCCGCGCCGGCCCCGTGGTCGGACCTCTACGCCAAGCACCACGAGAGCCTGCTGGTCCTGGTGACCGAGCTGCGCGGGCTCTCCGACGCCAACCGGGAGATGCTCGAGGGTGGGCTGTCGGCGATCAGCGACGCGCTGACCAGCGTCCGGACCCCGTCCGCCGGCACGTACACCAACAGCGGCCGCGCAGCCGGCAACGCCTACCGCTCGGTGACCCTGGACGGCGCGCTGTGACCCACGACGACACCCACCACGAGACGACAGGGGCTGAGCAGTGAGCACCTTCTCAGGGCTGACCGCGGCGTCCTCGGCGCTGTTCACCTCGCAGCGCGCGATGGACGTGACCGGTCAGAACATCGCGAACGTCAACACCGACGGCTACTCGCGGCAGCGGGTCGACCTGAAGTCGGTGTCCGCGTCGACCGTGCCGGCGGTCTTCTCGACCGGCTCCGGCATCGGTGAGGGCGTCGACGGGGACTCGGTCATCCGGATCCGGGACGCCTTCATGGAGAGCCGCGCACAGGCCGAGCACGCCACCACGGCGTCGATGACCGTGCGGCAGACGACGCTCAACCAGATCGAGGACGCCTTCCACGAGCCCGGCGACGACGGCCTGCAGGCGCAGCTGTCGAAGATGTGGTCCGCCTGGGGCGACGTCACCAACAACACCACGGTCGCCAACGGCGGAGGTGCGCGGACGGCGGTGCTGCAGACCACCCAGACGGTCGTGGCGAGCCTGCACACCATCAGCTCGACGCTGGACGCCCAGTGGTCGCAGAACCTGGACGACCTGGGCGTGCTCGTCGACGACGTCAACGCCTCGGCTGCCTCGATCGCCACCCTCAACCAGTCCATCAAGCGGGCCGGGCAGGCGGGGCTGCCGACCAACGAGCTCTCCGACAAGCGCGACGCCCTGGTGCTCAAGATCGCCGAGCAGACCGGCGCCACCTCCACCAGCGAGACCGACGGGACCGTGACGGTCAACCTCGGTGGCGTCACCCTGGTGTCCGGCAGCACCACGATCTCCCTCGCGCTCGGCGGCGGAACCGGCCCGGCCACGGCCAAGAGCGACCCGCCGAAGATCGTCACCGCTCCGGGTGGGACGACGGTCAGGCCCGGCGGCACCGCCGAGGGCCAGCTGACCGCGATGAGCACGACGATCCCGGGGTACCGGACGGCGATCGACGACGTTGCCCAAAAACTGGCCACCACGCTCAACGACGCGCACCAGAACGGGTACGACCTGGGCGGGGAGCCAGGGCAACCGCTGCTGAACGACGGCGCCGGCACGGACAACGACCCGAGTGCCACGGGCAACCCGAGCAAGGTCACCGCGGCCAACATCCACCTCCGGATCACCGACCCGGACAAGCTGGCCGCCGCCTCCCTGCCGAAGACCGCCGCAGGTGGGGCCGCCTCCGGGGACAGCCACAACGCGGACACGGTGGCCGCGCTGGGCTCGGCCGCTGGCAGCGCGGACAGCGTCTACCGCCAGATGATCGTCGGGCTGGGGGTCCAGGCGTCGGTCGCGACGGGCAACCTGACCGCCCAGAACGTCATCAGCACCCAGGTCGACTCGGCACGGCTGTCGGTCTCCGGGGTGAGCATCGACGAGGAGATGACCAACATGCTGCAGTTCCAGCACGCGTACTCGGCCGCCGCGCGCATGATCACCGCGATCGACGGGATGCTGGACACCGTCATCAACCGGATGGGCGTCTCCTGATGAGGATCACCCAGCGCGCCATCACCCAGAACAGCCTGCTCGGGCTGAACAGCAACCTCGCCGCACTGAACAAGATCCAGCAGCAGCTCACGTCGGGGACCACCATCAGCCGGCCGTCGGACTCCCCGACGGGCACCAACACCTCGATGCTCACCCGGCGCAGCATCGCCGACAACGACCAGCAGGCCCGGAACATCACCGACGGGACGACGATCCTCGACGCGACCGACTCGGCGCTCCAGGACATGCTCGCCCAGACGATGAAGGTGCGGGACCTGACCGTCCAGGCACTGAACAGCGGCGTCGGGAACTCCGACACCCGAGCAGCGATCGCCAGCCAGGTGAACGGGCTGCGCGAGAGCATGCTCGGCCAGGCGAACCTAGTGGTCGCCGGTCGCCCGCTGTTCGGCGGCGTCACCTCGGGGACGAAGGCCTACGACGACGGGGCATTCGCCGGCGTCAGGTTCGACGAGGACGTGAAGGCCACGGCCGTCAGCCGGCGGGTGTCGGACACCGAGACCATCCGGGTGGACATCACCGGGGCGGAGGCCTTCGGCGACCCGGACGGCTCCAATCTGTTCGCCGTCGTCAAGAACATCGCCGACCACACGCTCACCGACAAGCAGACCGAGCTCACCGACGACCTCGCCGCGCTGGACGAGGCGATCAGCCGGATGACCAAGGCGACGGCGGACGTCGGCACCCGGGCGCAGCGGATGGAGAAGGCGGCGTCGACGAACTCCTCCCGGTCGCTGACCCTGAAGGCGCAGTTGGCCGCCACCGAGGACGTCGACCTGCCGAAGACGATCATGAACATGCAGGCCCAACAGGTCAGCTACCAGGCCGCGCTCCAGGTGACGGCGCAGGTGCTGCAGCCCACCCTGCTGGACTTCTTGCGCTGATCGGGGGTCATCGGACCTCCCGGCGGGCATGACACCTGCCGAGAACGACAGGGGGCAGCTGCTCCGTCCTGAGACGGAGCGCTCCCCCTGACCCGCCGGCCGGCGGGTGCCACGGATGGCGACACACACCCATGGAGGGGTTCCCATGCTCACACTCACCCGAGGCGTCGGCGAGAGCATCCGGATCGGCGAGGACATCGAGGTCTACGTCGTCGAGGTGCGCGGAGGCACCGTGCGGCTGGGCTTCAAGGCCCCCCGCGAGGTGACGATCCACCGCGAGGAGGTCTACCGGCAGATCACCGAGGCGAACAGCCTCGCTGCCGAGGTCGCTGCCGATGCGATGGCTGCCTTGGCAGCATTTGCACCAGGGTCGGACCGACTGCCTCAGCAAGATGTGACAACACCGTGACCAATACGGCTCAATAACCGCTCGACTCGTCTGTCTCACTGGTAACAGGACGGCGAGTCTCGCCGTCGGCCGGATCGATCCTGCGCAAGTCTCTCCCCACCGCGCCACCGTTACAGGGGGAGATCACGATGGAACTCAGCGCACTCGCATCCGGCCAGGCCGACGGTGTGGACCTCCGGGTCGACACCACCGTCGACGGGCTCTTCGACGTCGTCGGCACCGACGCGCTCGAGCCGGTGTGCCTCGCGTCCGTCTTCCCCGAGACGGTGGTGGTGCACGTCCAGCTGCGTCCCCGCCGCTCGTCCACCCGCCGCTGCCTCGCCGCGCTGTCCGCGCTGGCGCTGCGGCACGACACGGTCCCCTTCGCCCTGACCGGGCTGAGCGGGGACGACCGCGTCGTCCGGGTCACCGTCGGTGTGGAGCTCGGCCCCCGCGAGCTGATCGCGAAGTTCTCCGACCAGGCCCAGGCCGCCTACGCCTTCGTCGACGGTCTGTTCACCGACCTCTACGACTACATGCCGGTGTACGTCGGCGAGCCCAGCCCGGCCGAGCGAGCCGCTGCTGCCGGCGTCCTCGAGGCCGCCGACACCGCCCGCCCGCGCTCTGCCGCTCCGCGGATCCCCTCGCCGCGCACGCCCGTCGACCAGGCCGACGCGAGCTCCTCCGCCGCCCGGCGCGGCGCCCCCGTCCTCGTCTGACGCCCGCCGGCTGCACAGCCGGGCTCCACCCGACGCCCGGGGGCACTGCCCTGCGGCGCCGGTTCCCGTACCCACCCTGCCCGCCTGCACTTCCCCCAGGAGGACCGGTGTCCGAGAACATCGCCGTCGCACAGCCCACCGACCACCCCACCGCCGCCGAGGAGCGCCGCCACCGCGAGCCGCTGGTCTTCGGCGGACTCGTCGAGGCCGAGGGGTGGGCGCTCGCGCCGATCACCCCCCGGGACCGGGTGCACTTCCGCACCGACCGGGAGCTGCCCCTGGGCGAGTTCCGCGCGGCTCTGCCGACCGGGGTCACGGTGACCTACGACGAGGGCGACGGGTTGTACCGCGTCGACGGTGAGCCCGGCTCCGCGGAGCCGCTGGCGGCGCTGGTCCGCAGCTGGTGCGCCGCGGGGGGTTACGGCACGGTCGGGCTCCGGCCGGAGACCGGCGTCCGTCGCCGCGCACCCCGGGACCTGCCCCCGGCGTTCCTGTCCGACCTGTGCCGGCACTACTGCCGGGTGAGCCTCAAGCGCCTGCAGCGCAACATGTCGACGATCCGGCTGCACCTGCCGGACAACGACGACATCGACCAGCAGGTGGCCGAGTGGGTGCTCAAGGCCGTGAGCACGTACGACGAGACCAAGTCGGTGCCCTTCGGCGCCTACCTCGCCACCCAGCTGTCGAAGTGGGTGCACGACCTGGGGCGCAACGCCTACGGCCGGACCGCCGCCGACACCGAGAACAAGCAGCAGAAGGCGATCGCCTCCTTCACCGCCGAGCACCAGCGCCGGCCCAGCGAGAAGGAGCTCGCCGCGTACATGGGGCAGAGCGTCGCCACGTTGCGCCGGAACTCGCAGACCGTCGCCACCCTGAACGGCCTGCGCAACCTGCAGTCCCTGGACGGCGGGGCGGACGCGGTGGAGTTCGTCGTCCCGGACAGCGCCGAGGTCCCCGACGCGATCATGGGGGAGGCGGAGCAGACCCTGCTCTCCCACGCGCTGACCGCAGCCTGCGCCCCGGACCCGACGGCGCGGCGCGACCAGCGCGCCGCCCAGCCGAACGTGCTGGGCTGGGCCACCTGGTACCTGACCACCTGGGGTGGGCAGACCAAGACCCAGCTGTCGGCGGACCTGAACACCTCGGTGCGGAACATGAACGTGCACGCCGACCGTGCCGAGCGGGCCCTGAAGGCGCGGCTGGCCGAGCTCGCCGGCTGACGAAGGCCCACCACTCGCTCCGCTCGCGGCGGGCCCCTGGAAGGGGGCCGTGCCCGCACGTCACCTGGCCCGTCGTCGTCCCTCTCCCAGCGGGGACGGCGGCGGGCCGTCGTGCGTCCGGAGGGGGACCGGTGGCGGGGAAAAGCAGCCGTAGCCGGGTCCACCGGCCCGCTCACCTGCCGATGTACTCCTCGTGACCGCACCGGAGAGTCCTCGCCGCCCCGCGGGGAGTCGACCGGTGGTCGCGCCACCGGCCCCGCCGCGGACACCCACGCTGCCGGTCGCCCTCCGCCGGGCGGGGCGGGCATGAGCCTCCCGCCGCTGTCGGACCCGGCGCACGCCGTCCTGGTGCCGCACTGGCTGAGCGCCGCTGACCGCGAGGAGCTGGAGCGGGCCGTCACCGACGCGCTGGCCGGCGGTCCGGTGCACCCGGTCGCTGCCGTCCACCTCGCCGAGGTGCTCACCGAACTCCACGTCGCCGCGGCCCGCGAGGTCGTCTGGCCGGCGCCGACCGCCCGGGTCCGCCGGGCCACCGGCTGGGGCGAGGACGTCGTCCCGGTCCGGCTGTCGGCGGTCGAGCTGGCGAGCGTGCTCTCCCTGCCGGACCTGGCGCACGTCGCCCGGGAGGCACTGACCGGCGGACGCAGCGCGTGACCGGTGCTCTGTTCGGCGCCCCGCCCGGGCTGTTCCGGCGACTGGACCGGTCGGAGGTGCGGGTGGCCGACCTGCGCGCCGCGGTTGCCCGGCTCACCGACGCCGGGCTCGACCCGCTGCTGCAGCTCGACGTGCTGGACGGCCTCCGCGGGCCGATGCTCGTGCTCGACGAGGCCGGCCGGAGCACCCGGGTGCTGCTCGGCGAGCTCGCCGTGGAGATGACCCGCGCCCGGGTGTCGGCGACCCCGGAGGGGGTGACCGCCGCGCTCGCGGCCTGGGTCGCCCGGCGGCCGGTGCCCGACCAGCTGGCCGCCGCCGACGGGATCGCCGTGCTCGAGTGGACCGACGCCCGGCAGACCGCGCTGGGCTGGCGGGTGGTCCTGCTCCGGGACGAGCTGCTGGTGCCGTGGCGTCCCTCCCGCACGGCCACCCTGCCGGCGGTGCACCAGGCCCGGTCCCAGGCGCTCGGCCGCGCGGCCGGGGTCGAGGGCCAGCTGCGGACGGCCGGCCCCGTCGGGTTGTGGACCTCCGCGCTGCCCGGCGTCGACACCGCCGTGCTGGTGCGCCCGGAGGCGGTGCTCGCCGACATGGCCGGCCGCGGTCTGCGGCTGCGCGACCCGCACGTGGTGGTCACCCCACGCCGGCCGGTCGCCTGTGCGGACGCGCCGGTCGCCCGCCGGCTGGTGGCCGAGGCCGCCGATGCCAGCGCGACGATCCCGTGGCGGGAGCTCGCCGACCTCGGCTGGGCCTGAGTCCGGCACAGGAGGGTGACGGGATGGGTCCGATTCCGGGAGCATGACCTGCATCCCGCCGTCTGCTCGCCGGGGGGGGCTCGCCAGGACTTGGTCCTGAGACACGCGCTGCTCGGCCGACCTGGCCATTCGGACCAGGTCAGCCGCCGACGACAGGACGACGGATGAGCGCCGCACAGAACCGCAAGACCACGTCGACCGAACTCCGTCGCGTCACATCGGCCGATGGCACGTCCATCGCGCTGGAGCGGGTCACCGATGGGCCGGCGGTGCTCGTCACGGTCCCGGGCGGACCCAACGGCCGGCGGGCGTGGATGGCCGTTGCGGCGCTGCTGGAGGGGACGCACACCTGCTGGCTGATGGACCGACGCGGCAAGGGCGACTCCGGAGACACCGCTCCCTACAGCCTGGAGCGTGAGTACGAAGACGTCCTGGCCGCGGTGAACTCCTTCGATGTGCCGGTCGCCGTCGCCGGTCACTCCACGGGGGCGGTGTGCGCCCTGGGCGCCGCGGCCGGCAGCGCGCAGCTGAGCGGCCTGATCCTCTATGAACCGCCCTGGCCGCACGAGGGCTGGCACCCGCCCACCGCACACGCCGATGAGATGGACGAGCTCATCACCGCGGGCCACGCCGAACGCGCTCTGGAGCGCGGACTGGTCATGGTCGGGCTGACCCCGGCGGCCATCCAGGCGATGCGGGGCGGCCCCGGATGGGCCGACCGGGTCGCGCTCGTCCACACCTGGCCCCGGGAGATCCGCGAGGTTGCTCTGCTCTCACCCGACCTCTCACCGATGCAGCGGATCGTCGCCCCGGCGCTCCTCCTCGACGGCGCAGCAAGCCCCGCGCACCATCGCCGAGCCACAGCTGCGATCGCCGCAGCCCTGCCCACCGCGACCGTGACGGAACTGCCGGGTCAGGGCCACACCGCCTTGCAGCTGGCGCCACAACTCGTGGCCGACGCAATCCGGCTCTTCCAGGCTCCTGTCACGCGATGAGCAGTCGGCCGGCGGCAGACGGACCCATCCATCACCCTCGTCAGCCGTACTCCGCTGGGCCTGACCGCGGCCAGGCCAGTGGTGCCCTTTGGCGCGCGAACGGCTCCCCAGCGCGGCTGCCTCAGGTGAGGCTGCCGTACTCCCAGTGCCACGGTTCCGGGTTCTGCCCGCCGGCCCGCGCCCAGTCCGGGTGCACCCAGCCGTAGTGCGCCGCGTTGACCTGCATCCACGCCGTCTGGGCGGTGCCGAACACGTTGATCCCGCCGCACAGGTCGACCGCCAGGCCCCAGCCGTGGTTGGAGGTGCCGGGCACCGCGGTGATCGCCGGCTTGCGGTGGTGGGCGTCGACCTGGGCGTCCAGCGACCGGTAGGAGTCGGTGATGCACAGCGGGCTGCCGAACGTCGCCGCGTAGGCCGCCGACATCGCGTTGTAGGCAGCGGCCGCGTCGCAGCGGAGCCGGTGACCGCCGCCGAGGGAGCACAGCTGGTCGGCAGGGACCCGGCCGTTGGACCAGCCGCCCCAGGCCCCGTCGACCGGACCGGCGGCCGAGCCGGGGGAGGGCAGCGGGGCGCTGCAGGTCGCCGGGTCCGGGCCGGTGACCGGCGGGTCGGCGGGCGCCGCCGCCGGGACGGTGACCCGGACGGCGGTGCTCAGGTCGGTCACGGTCCGGACCGCCACCTGCCACTGGTCGGCGGAGGCGGACAGCACGCTGGTGCCGCCCAGGTAGAGCCCGACGTCGTCCAGGCCGCTGCGCGGATCGGTGCTGAAGACCAGGTCCCCGACCTGCAGCTGGCCGACCGGCACCGGGGTGCCCGCCGCCCACTGCTCGGCCAGACCGCTGGCCAGTCCCACCCCGGCCGCGGTCCAGGCGGTGGAGGTCAGCCCGTCGCAGCTGTAGCCGTCGGGACCGCTCTGGCCGGCCAGGTACGGCTTGCCGAGCTGGGAGAAGGCGGCGCTGACCGCGGCGACGGTCTCGGCCGGGAGCACGGTCAGCGTGCGTCCGCCGCCGAAGGTCGAGGCGACCCCGGTGACCGTCGCGCCCGATGCGTCCCGAACCGGGGCGAGCCCGCTGGGCAGGTCGGTGGGGTCGATCAGGCTGGCGGCCGGCGGCGGGGTGATCCCGCCGGCGGCGAGCCGGCCCAGGTAGTCCTGCCAGTCGGTGAGGGCCGCGGCGTTGCGCTCCTGCTGTGCCGTGGACGTGGGGCTGGTGCCCAGCCCGGCCCACTGGGCGCTGACGGAGGGGGCGAGGGTGGTTACCAGGTCGCGCATCTCGACGAGCACGTCGTCGGCGGTGCGCCGGGCGGCGGCGGCCGCCGCCTCGGCGGCTCGGGCCGTGTCGGTGTAGCCGGCCGCGTGCACCGCGGCGGTCGCGGCGCGGGCCACCTGGGCGTCCTGCTCGTCGGACAGCCGGGCGGCGAGGCCCTGGGCGTGCAGCACGTCGGTGGTGGTCGCGGGAGAGGTCAGCGAGAGCCGGCCGAGCAGCCAGCGCTCGTCGGCGCTGCGCCGGTAGGCGGCCGCGGCGTACCGACCGACGGCGGCACGGTCGGTGGCGACCGCGGTGAGCGCGGCCGCACCGGCGTCGCGGGCCTGCTGCGCCTGGGCCTCGAAGGCGGTGGCCTCGGCCAGCGCCGACCGGTAGCGGGTGGTCGCGTCGGCGAGGGTGGTCGCGGTCAGCTGCGCCTGCCCGACCGGGTCGGTGGTCCCGGGGACCTGGCCGGCCTCGGTCGGCGGCTGGGCGAGCGCGGCGAGAACCGTGACGATCCCGAGCGTGGACCCGGCGAGGACCGCCAGCCGCCACCACCACGGCCGGACGGCGCCCGGCGGACGAGGCCGTGGCGCCGAGCTCCTCGTCCGGGAGGGAGGACGACGAGCAGCGGTCGGCCGTGCCGCCGTGCCCGGACGAGGCGTGCTGGTGCGAGGCGTGCTGGTGCGGGGCGTGCTGGAACGAGGCGTGCTGGACCGGGGTGTGCTGGATCGCGGGGTGGGGGCCGGCCGTCGGGCGGGTGCCCGGCCGGCCGGAGGACGGGCCGCGACGCGGGTCCGCGGCGCAGCTGCCTGCGCGCGAGGTGCGGGCACCGGGCCACCTCCCTGCTCGTGCGACGGATCGGACCGGACGCCTGGCGGCGTCCGGTGTCCTGATCACATCGACGGGCCCGGGGGGTGGGCGTAGCTCCCTCACCGGTTCGGGGGGTGCCCCTCACCCCATCGGGGGTGGGGCGGAGGCAGAGACACGAGGCCCCGCCGTCCGGACGGACGGCGGGGCCTCGAAGGTCCTGCTGCTTCCTCAGCGCTGGGTGAGGGGCACGAACGGTCGCTCGGTCGCACCGGTGTAGACCTGCCGCGGACGGCCGATCTTCGTCGCCGGGTCCTCGATCATCTCCCGCCACTGGGCGATCCAGCCGGGGAGCCGGCCGAGTGCGAAGAGCACGGTGAACATCTTCACCGGGAAGCCCATCGCGCGGTAGATCAGCCCGGTGTAGAAGTCGACGTTCGGGTAGAGCTTGCGCTGGATGAAGTACTCGTCGGAGAGCGCGATCTCCTCCAGCTGCCGGGCCAGGTCGAGCAGCTCGTTGTTGCCGCCGAGCTTGCTCAGCACGGTGTCGGCGGTCTCCTTGACCAGCTGCGCCCGCGGGTCGTAGTTCTTGTAGACCCGGTGCCCGAAGCCCATCAGCTTGACGCCGGGCTCCTTGTTCTTCACCCGGTCGACGAAGCGGCCGATGTCGCCGCCGTCGCGCTTGATGGCCTCGAGCATCTCGAGCACCGACTGGTTCGCCCCGCCGTGCAGCGGGCCAAAGAGGGCGTTGATGCCGGCCGAGACCGAGGCGAAGAGGTTGGCCTGCGAGGACCCGACCAGCCGCACCGTGGACGTCGAGCAGTTCTGCTCGTGGTCGGCGTGCAGGACGAAGAGCATGTCCAGCGCCTTGACCAGCTCCGGGTCGGCCTCGTAGGGCTCGGCCGGGAAGCCGAAGGTCATCCGCAGGAAGTTCTCCACCAGACCGAGGGAGTTGTCCGGGTAGAGGAACGGCTGGCCGACCGACTTCTTGTAGGCGTAGGCCGCGATGGTGGGCAGCTTGGCCAGCAGGCGCAGCGTGGAGATCTCCACCTGGCGCTCGTCGAAGGGGTCGAGCGAGTCCTGGTAGAAGGTCGACAGCGCGCTGACCGCCGAGGAGAGCACCGGCATCGGGTGCGCGTCCCGGGGGAAGCCCTTGAAGAACTGCTTCAGGTCCTCGTGCAGCAGGGTGTGCCGCCGGATGCCCTGGTCGAACTCGGCCAGCTGGTCCGCCGTGGGCAGCTCGCCGTAGATCAGCAGGTAGGAGACCTCGAGGAAGCTCGCCTGGCCGGCGAGCTGGTCGATCGGGTACCCGCGGTAGCGCAGGATGCCCTGGTCGCCGTCGATGTAGGTGATCGCCGAGGTGCAGGACGCGGTGTTGACGAAACCGATGTCCAGCGCGACCTGGCCGGTGGTGGCCAGCAGCTTGCTGGTGTCGATGCCGTCGGAACCCTCGGTCGCGGGGACGACCCGCATCGGGAGTTCGCCGCCGGGCCAGCGCAGGGCGACGTCTGAGGTGCTCGCTGTCTCGCTCATCAGCTCAGGACGCTACTCAGTTCTCCGGGGGCCGCGACACGGCCCCCGGAGAACCGGCTGGAGAGCGGGGACCGTGCCGCTGCCATCCCCAGGTCAGGGGTGGGTCATGGACAGCACGTCGAGGGCGGCGTCGAGCTGCTCCTCGGTGAGCTTCCCCTGCTCCACGTACCCGCGCTCGACGACGACCTGGCGGATCGTCTTCTGCTCGGCCAGCGACTGCTTGGCGACCTTCGCCGCCTCCTCGTAGCCGATGTACTTGTTCAGCGGGGTGACGATCGAGGGGGAGGACTCGGCGTAGGTCCGGCACTGCTCGACGTTGGCGACGATCCCGTCGACGCAGCGGTCGGCCAGCAACCGGCTCACGTTGGCCAGCAGCCGGATCGACTCGAGCACGTTGCGGGCCATCAGCGGCAGGGTCACGTTGAGCTCGAAGACGCCGGTGGTGCCGGCGTAGGTCACCGCGGCGTCGTTGCCGATCACCTGGGCGCCCACCTGGATGACCGCCTCGGGGATGACCGGGTTCACCTTGCCCGGCATGATCGAGCTGCCCGGCTGCAGGTCGGGCAGGGCGATCTCGCCGAGGCCGGTCCGCGGGCCGGACCCCATCCAGCGCAGGTCGTTGGCGATCTTCACCAGCCCGACGGCGATGGTCTTGAGCTGGCCCGAGCCCTCGACCAGGGCGTCCCGTGAGCTCTGCGCCTCGAAGTGGTTCCGGGCCTCCGACAGCGGGAGGTCGAGCTCGGCGACGAGCCGCTCGATGATCGCGGCGGCGAACCCGGGCGGGGTGTTGATGCCGGTGCCGACCGCGGTGCCGCCGAGGGGCAGCTCACCGATCCGGGGCAGCGAGGCCTGCAGCCGCTCGACGCCGTAGCGGACGGCCGCGGCGTACCCGCCGAACTCCTGGCCGAGGGTCACCGGGGTGGCGTCCATCAGGTGGGTGCGGCCGCTCTTGACCACCTCGGCGAACTCGTCGGCCTTGCGCTCCAGCGACAGCTCCAGGTGCTGCAACGCCGGCACGAGGTCGCGGACGATGGCCTGGGTGGCGGCGACGTGGATCGCCGAGGGGAAGACGTCGTTCGACGACTGCGAGGCGTTCACGTGGTCGTTGGGGTGCACCGGTGACCCCAGCGACTCGGTGGCCAGGGTCGCGATGACCTCGTTGGTGTTCATGTTGCTCGACGTCCCGGAACCGGTCTGGAAGACGTCGATCGGGAAGTGCTCGTCCCACTCGCCCCGGGCCACCGCGGCGGCGGCCTCGGTCACGGCGCCGGCCACGTCCTCGGGGAGGACGCCGAGCGAGGCGTTGACGCCCGCCGCGGCGCCCTTGATCGCGGCCAGCGCGCCGATCAGCTCGCGCTCGATCGGGGTGCCGGAGATGGGGAAGTTCTCGACGGCCCGCTGGGTCTGCGCGCGCCACTTGGCCCACGACGGGACCCGGACCTCGCCCATGGAGTCGTGTTCGATGCGGAAGTCCGCGCCGTCGGTGTCGGTGGCCACGCTTGCGCTCCCGGTGTGGATGGACGTCAGCTGTCGGTTGCGACCCTAGACACCCACCCGGGCACGGCGTCGCGAGCCGGTCCGGGCCGCCCCCTGGCTCGCTACGCTCGCCCCATGAGCCAGGACCCGGTGGTCCCGTCAGGCGTCCGCGCCGGCGACGCCGAGCGCGAGGCGACCGTCACCCGGCTGCAGACCGCCCTCGGTGAGGGCCGGATCGACGTCGAGGAGTTCGGTCAACGGGCTGGGGACGCCTACGCCGCCACGACCACCGCGGAGCTCGACCAGTTGCTCGCCGACCTGCCCGCGCCGGCGGCCGCGATCCCGGCAGTCGGTGAGGTCATCCGAGAGCGGGCGAGCAGCGAGCCGGTCTTCAGCTTCATGGGTGACGTCAAGCTGGCCCCCACCAGCGGCGTGCCTCGGCAGATCGTCACCGTCCTGGGCAACGTGACGGTGGACCTGCGTGGCCTGCGGACCGCCGAGGACACCGTCGAACTGCAGCTGTACACCGGGTTCGGCGACGTGCAGGTCATCATCAGCGAGGGCGTCTCCGCCGAGAGCAGCGGCTGGACCCTGCTCGGGAACCGGAAGACGGAACTGGCGGCGGTGCCCCGGCTGCGGGGCACCCCGCACGTCGTCGTCCGCGGTTGGTCGCTGCTCGGCGATCGCAAGCTGCGCAGCCTGGCGCCGGGGGAGTCGCCCGGCCGGTGGCGGGCGCTGATGGACCGGCTGGCCGACCGCCGCCCGCCACTGCCCCCGCCGCCGCCCCCGCCCGCCTGACGGGTCGGCTCAGCCCTCGCCGTCGCCGAAGGGGACGGCGGAGTAGGCGTTGAGCTTCGCCAGGGAGTGCAGGCTGTCGATCGACCGGATGGTGCCCGATCGTGAGCGCATGACCAGCGACTGCGTGGTGCAGCCGCCGGCGCGGTACTGGACGCCGCGCAGCAGCTCGCCGTCGGTGATCCCGGTGGCCACGAAGAAGACGTCACCGCGGACCAGGTCGTCGATGGAGAGCACCCGGTCCAGGTCGTGCCCGGCGTCCAGCGCCTTCTGCCGCTCGGCGTCGTCCTTCGGCCAGAGCCGCCCCTGCAGCGCACCGCCCATGCACTTGAGCGCGCAGGCGGTGATGATCCCCTCCGGAGTACCGCCGATGCCCATCAGCAGGTCGACACCGGTGCCCTCGCGGGCCGCCGCGATCGCCCCGGCGACGTCGCCGTCGGTGATGAACTTGATCCGGGCGCCCGCCTCGCGGACCTCGTGGACCAGCGTGTCGTGCCGGGGGCGGTCCAGGATGCAGACGGTCACGTCGGCGGCCGAGGCGCGCTTGGCCTTCGCCACCCGGCGGATGTTCTCGGCGACGGGTGCGGTGATGTCGATGACGTCGGCGGCGATCGGGCCGGTGGCGATCTTGTCCATGTAGAAGACGGCCGACGGGTCGTACATCGCCCCCCGGTCGGCCACGGCCATGACGGCGACCGCGTTCGGCATGCCCTTGGCCATCAGGGTCGTGCCGTCGATCGGGTCGACCGCGACGTCGTAGTCGCCGCCCGTGCCGTCGCCGACCTCCTCGCCGTTGTAGAGCATCGGGGCCTCGTCCTTCTCGCCCTCCCCGATGACGACGACGCCGCGCATGCTGACGGTGCCGATCAGCGCGCGCATCGCGTCGACCGCGGCGCCGTCCCCACCGTTCTTGTCGCCCCGGCCGACCCAGCGGCCGGCGGCCATCGCCGCCGCCTCGGTGACCCGGACCAGCTCCAGCGCGAGGTTCCGGTCCGGCGGGGGGCGGTCGCCCCGACCGCCGATGGTGGGCCGGGCGGCCGTGCCGCCGGGCAGTGGTCCGTCGGGCAGGGGCAGGGACACAGGACCTCCTGACGACCGCCGGACGACGCTGTCGGCGGGGTGGGGGAGCAGTGCTGCGATCCTAGGGGCATGCCCGAAACCGGCCAGCAGGGTCAGCCCGGCGGTCCTGTCCCCCCGCAGGCCGAGTCGACCGAGGTCCCCGCGTCGCCCGCCGTCGAGCGGCTGCAGCGCTTCACCGCCGCCAACATGATCCGGTCGCTCCTCCCGCTGGTGCTCGGCTGCCTGCTGGTCGTCGGGATCACCGCGATCCGGCAGAACCCCGACGACCCGGTGCGGGAGGTGGACACCTCGAGCGCGGAGCGGGCGGTGTCGCAGCTGGCGAGCTACCAGCTGCTGGTGCCCCGCGGTCTGTCCGACGACTGGCGGCCGACCAGCGTGCGCACCGACGCCGGGCAGGCGTCCCCCGGGGACCCGGTGAGCCTGCAGATCGGCTGGCTCACCCCGGCCGAGGAGTTCGCCGAGTACGTGGTCAGCGACGACCCGGAGACGACCGCGCTCACCGACGTCCTGGACCACGCGACCGCGGACGGCGCCGCGCAGGTCGGCGAGGACACCTGGCAGCGGCTGACCACCGAACGCGGGGAGACCGCGCTGACCCGCAGCGAGGGAACCGCGACGCTGGTCGTCACCGGCTCCGCGTCCGACGACGAGCTGCAGACCCTCGCCGGCTCCCTGCAGCCCTACGCCCCGTGACCCCCGCACTTTCGCGCGCTTAGGTACCCGCACTTTCGTGCGCGAAAGTGCGCTGGGCCGCCGTGAGGAGCGGGCTCAGTCGGTGGGGGTGGCGGCGGCCAGGCGCTCGCGGGCCCGGTCCAGCCAGTGCTGGCAGGTCTCCGCCAGCTGCTCGCCGCGCTCCCAGAGGCCGAGCGACTCCTCCAGGGTCAGCCCGCCGGCCTCGAGCCTGCGGACGACGTCGGCCAGCTCCTCGCGAGCCTGCTCGTAGGTCTGGGTCGGTTCGGGCGTCGTCACGGTGTCCTCAGTTCGCTCCCGCGGAACGCTCCGCTCCTCGCTCGTTCCTCGCTGAGATGCTCACGTTCCTGTCCGCTCACGGTCACCCATCCTGCCTGTCCACCCGCACCGGCAGCCGACCGCCGGCGACCCGCACCTGCAGCCGCTCGTCGTCGGCCACCTCGGCGGGGTCCCGCACCAGTGCCCCGTCGGCGCGCTGCACCACCGCGTAGCCACGGTCCAGGGTGGCCTGGGGGGACAGCGCGGCCACCTGCGCGCGGGCGTGGACCAGGTCCCGCTCCGCTCCCTCGAGGCGGTGGGTGAGCGTGCGGGTCGCGCGACCGCGCAGCATGGCCACGTCGTCGGCCCGGCCGGTCAGCAGCCGCTGCGGGTCGGCCAGCACCGGGCGGCTGCGGACCGACTCCAGCCAGCGCTCCTGCTGCTCCAGCCGGGTGCCGAGCAGGTGCCGTGCGCGGGCGCGCAGCCCGTCGACCAGCCGCCGCTGCTCACCGATCTCCGGGACGACGCGGTGCGCGGCGTCGGTGGGGGTGGCGGCCCGGACGTCGGCCACGTGGTCGACCAGCGTGGTGTCGGTCTCGTGGCCCACGGCGGTGACCACCGGGGTGCGGGTGGCCGCGATCGCCCGGACCAGGCCCTCGTCGGAGAAGGGCAGCAGGTCCTCGACCGAGCCCCCGCCGCGGGCGATGACGATCACCTCCACGGCCGGGTCGGCATCCAGCTTCCGCAGGCCGGCGATCACCGACTCGGCCGCCGTCGGCCCTTGGACGGCGCAGTTGTGCACCGCGAAGCGCACGGCCGGCCAGCGGCGGCGGGCGGTGACCAGGACGTCGCGCTCGGCGGCGCTGTCCCGGCCGGTGATGACCCCGACGACGGCCGGGGCGAACGGCAGCGGCCGCTTGCGCACCGCGTCGAAGAGCCCCTCGGCAGCCAGCAGCCGCCGGATCCGCTCGATCCGCGCCAGCAGCTCGCCCAGCCCGACGGCGCGGATCTCTGTGGCACGCAGAGAGAAGGAGCCGCGGGCGACGTAGTAGTCCGGCCGCGCCCGGACGACGACCCGGGCGCCCTCGGCGAGCTCCAGGCCCGGGCGGTCGGCGACGTCGCGCGGGCAGGTCACCGGGATCGACAGGTCGGCGGCGGGGTCGCGCAGGGTGAGGAAGACGGTGGCCGCGTTCCCGCGCCGGGACAGCTGCGCGACCTGGCCCTCGACCCACACCTCGCCGAGCCGACCGATCCACTCGGCGACCTTGCGGGCGACGGTCCGCACCGGCCACGGCGACTCGGGCGAGGAGGGGCTGGTCACGGCACGAGGGTGCCACTGCGGCCCGGGCCGCTCGCCGTCAGCCGGGGTAGCCCGGTGCCGCCGGCAACCCGAAGAACTCCTCGAGCGTGCGCGTCCCGGTGCGCTGCAGCTCAGTCGCCAGCGGGACGCCCACGTAGCGGACGTGCCACGGCTCGTACTTGTAGCCGGTGATGTCCTGGGCGCCGTCGGGGTAGCGGACGACCCAGCCGAACTCGGCGCCGTGGGCGGCGACCCACTGGCCCTCGGCGGTGGTGGCGAAGCAGCTCTCGATGTCGCAGCCGCCGCCACCGACGTCGGCGGCCAGGCCGGTCTGGTGCTCGCTGTAGCCGGGGCGGGCGACCTGGATCTCGGCGCGCGCCTCACCGAACCGGGCGACCTGGTTGCGGAAGGTGTCCACCTGGTAGTCGTAGGAGCGGTAGGCGCTCTGCACGCTGAGGGTCAGGCCCTGCGCGGCCGCGGCGGCGATCATGTCGCGCATCGCCTGCGCGGCCTCCGCCCGGAGCTGGCGGCCACCGATGTCCACCAGGTCCGCCGGCGCGTGGTCCAGCGGCGCCAGCGGGCGTGCCTTGTCCACGACCACCCAGGTGCTGTCCGGGTCGTCGATGGACTGCTGGGCCCGGTCGAAGGTCGGCTCGGCCGGTGGCGTGGTCGCGGGCGGCGGTGGTGTCGTCGTCGCGGCCGCACTGGGCGGCGCGGCGGCGCTCGGCGAGGGCGCAGCGGCGCCTGCGGTCGGCGGGGGAGAGGACGACCGTGCCTCGCGGACAAGCCCGATGACGGCGGCCACCACGGCCAGCAGCAGCACCGCGATGACGACGCGGCGCGCACCGGACCCCCGGCGGCGCGGCGCCCGGTGTCCTGCACGCTGGCTGCTGGCCACCCGTCCCCCCGGTGCTCGCTCCGCCGGGTGGATCCCCGGACCGCTCAGGATCCTGGCACCCCACCCGGCTCCCCGGCGGCCGACCTGCCCGGTCCGGCCTGTCGGGGTCAGCCGCGGTCGGCGCTGAGCTTCTCCAGCCGGTTCTGCAGCAGGGTGACGTACGGCGCCCTGGCCCGGGTGGCCCGCTCGTAGTCGAGCAGGTCGGCGACCGTCTCGATCGGGTAGCTGCGCAGCCGGCCGCGCAGCGCCGGGATGCTGAACGCGTCGTACCCCTCGACCGGGCTGGTGGCCCCGGTCTCGGTGGCGGCGTCGGCACCGCCGGTCGCTGCGTCCTGCTCCGGTGCCACCAGCGGCTCGCTGGCGGCGCTGTCGGTGATGTCGCTCCCCGGCGTGACGCTCTCCGCCGCTTCGGGGCCGCCCAGGTCGACGAGCTCCTCCGCGGCGTCGGCGAGTGCGGCGACGTCTGGGTCGGCGTCGTCGACCAGCTCGGTCTGCTCCGGCGCCTGGTCGGCGGTCAGGTCGTCCAGGGACGGCACCGCGTGAGCCGGCTCGGCGGGGACGTCGTCGCCGGTGGTCTCGCTCGGGGTGGTCTCGCTGGGGGCGGTCTCGCTGAGCGTGGTCTCGCTGGAGGTCTCCTCGGCCTGCGGGGCAGCCCCCACCGCGGCGTCGGCGACGAGCTCGTCGGCCACCGCCTCCTCGACGGCGGCCTCCTCGAGCGCCTCCTCGAGGGTCTCCTCGGCAGCGGCCTCCTCCAGGACGGCCTGCACGGCGACGGCCTCCTCCAGGACCGTCTCCTCGGCAGCGGCCTCCTCCAGGACGGCCTGCACGGCGACGGCCTCCTCGAGTACCTCCTCGGCAGCGGCCTCCTCCAGGACGGCCTGCACGGCGACGGCCTCCTCCAGGACCGTCTCCTCGGCAGCGGCCTCCTCCAGGACGGCCTGCACGGCGACGGCCTCCTCCAGGACCGCCTCCTCGGCAGCGGCCTCCTCCAGCGCCTCCTCGAGGGCCTCCTCGGCAGCGGCCTCCTCCAGGACGGCCTGCACGGCGACGGCCTCCTCCAGGACGGCCTCGACGGCGGCGACCTGCTCCAGGACGGCCTCGACGGCGGCGGCCTCCTCCAGCTCGGCCTCGTCCTCGGCGGCATCGGTCACCGTCTCGGCGCTCAGGTCCTCGAGGACCTCCTCGGGGACGTCGGCCGGCGCAGCGGCCCCGATCTCGGCATCGACCTCGGTGGCCAGCTCGTCGACCACCGCCGTGACCGCGTCGGCCTCCGGGTCGTCGGGGAGCGCCGCGACCTCGGCGGGGCTGAGGTCCTCGTCCTCGTCCACGGTCAGCGCCAGGACGACGGCGGTCTCCTCCGGCAGGCCGTCCGGCTCGGCCACCGGCAGGTCCGCGACCGCCAGGTCGTCGGCGAGCTCGTCGGCCAGCTGCTCGAACACCGGGTCGGAGCCGGCGTCCAGGTCGGCGTCCAGGTCGGCGTCCAGGTCGACGTCCTCCAGCGCGTTGTCGTCGACGCGGTCGAAGGCCGAGCTGCGGGGCGCGGGGGACCCGTCCGGCGGCGGGGGAGCGGGGAGGTCGTCGTCGAAGGTCGCCATCCCGGGCTCGTGGGCACCGCGCAGGCCGGTGAACAGCTCGTCGCCACGGGCCACCAGCCCGGAGTACTGCTGCTGCAGCTTCAGCGAGTGCTGCAGGATCTGCCCGATCACGCGGATCGGCAGCCCGGGCAGCGTCCCGGGGAGCTTGCGGGCCTCATCGAGCACGGTGGCGGCCAGTCCGGCGAATGCGCGGACGACCTCGGGGATCTCTCGAGCCATGCCTCAAGCCTGCCCCACCGGGCGATCAACGGCAGCCCGACCTGTGATGTTGCACCCGTTCGGGGTCGACACGCCTGCAGGGGCCCGGCGCGAGTTCGCGAGCGTTGGGGAGCAGGCGTGTCCCTTCACTACCATGGGCGCATGGCTGAACCGCGCGGACGCGTCCTGCTGGCCGACCCCCGGGGGTACTGCGCCGGCGTCGACCGGGCGGTGGTCGCTGTCGAGCGGGCGCTGGAGATCCACGGTGCGCCGGTCTACGTCCGGAAGCAGATCGTCCACAACAAGCACGTGGTGGCCACCCTGGAGCGCCGGGGCGCGGTGTTCGTCGACGAGACCGACGAGGTCCCCGAGGGCGCGGTCGTCGTGTTCAGCGCGCACGGTGTCTCCCCGGCGGTCAAGGCCGAGGCCGAGGCGCGGTCGCTCCGGACGATCGACGCGACCTGCCCGCTGGTCAGCAAGGTGCACATGGAGGCCAAGCGCTTCGCCAAGGAGGACTACGACATCCTCCTGATCGGCCACCGGGGGCACGAGGAGGTCGAGGGCACCATGGGCGAGGCCCCGGCGAACACCCAGCTGGTCGACGGCGCCGACGACATCGCCACCGTGCAGGTCCGCGACCCGGAGAAGGTCGTCTGGCTGTCCCAGACGACGCTGTCGGTGGACGAGACCCTGACCACCGTGGACTCGCTGAAGGCCCGCTTCCCCGGCCTGCAGAGCCCGCCGAGCGACGACATCTGCTATGCCACCCAGAACCGCCAGCAGGCCGTCAAGCAGATGGCCGGTGAGTGCGACCTGGTCATCGTGGTCGGCTCCACGAACTCGTCGAACTCCGTCCGGCTGGTCGAGGTGGCGCTGGAGGCCGGCGCCCGCGACTCCCACCTCGTCGACTTCGCCTCGGAGATCGACGAGGCCTGGCTGGAGGGGGTCGGCACGGTCGGTGTCACCAGTGGGGCCTCGGTGCCAGAGATCCTGGTCAGCGACGTGCTCGACTGGCTGGCCGAGCGCGGCTACCCGGACGTCTCGACGGTCAAGGCCGCCGAGGAGCGGCTGGTGTTCGCGCTGCCGCACGAGCTGAAGCCGAAGCGGGCGGCGCTCGCCGTCGAGACCGACTGAGGTACCGCGCCACCAGGCGCAGCGCAGGAAGGGCCGGCACCCGCGGGGTGCCGGCCCTTCCTGCGTGCGGCGTCAGCGCTTGCTGACCATCCGGAACAGCGACAGCGCGATGGCCGCGCCGGTGGCGATGGCCATGGCCGGGAACCCGCGGACCAGCAGCGTCGCCAGGCCCGGCAGGGTGAGGTCGGCCGACGGCGCCAGGGCCAGGTTGACCACGGCCACCGCGATGAAGACCAGCGGCGGGGCGGTCACCACGGTCAGCAGGTCCCGCCGGCGGACGGCCAGCGTCGCCACGACGGTGCCCGCGGTCAGCGCGACCAGGGTGATCATCCCCAGGCCGAGGCCGATGTAGGAGTCCGCGGCCGCGGCCACGAGGGTCAGCAGGAAGACGCCCAGGACGGCGACGGCGCCGCGCAGCCGGGAGCCGGAGGCCGGGGCGGTGCGGGTCCGGCCGGACGCCGCGGAACCGGTCCGGCGGTCGTCGGGGCCCGGCCGGTGGACCTCGGCAGAGGGCCGGGGCGGTCCGCTGCGGGCGGACCGGGGATCAGGAGCGCGGCGCTCGGGCGGGCGGCCGCCGCGGGCCGGGTGATCGCGCTCGGGCCGCTCGGGGGCGCGACCGCGCGCACTGCTGCCCCCCGCGCGGGGCGACGGGTACCCGCGGCCGGCCGCGGAGCCGGCGTCGTTGCGCTCAGAACGCACGGCTTCCTCCCGCCAGTTCCCAGCTCGAGCATCGACAGTGACCGGAGCGATGGTGCACCTCCTCGTCGACGGCAGCACGCGTCAACGCACCACCCGGTCGGGCCACGGTAACGGCCCTTCCTGAGTAGACGCTGGACCTCGCGGGAATGGCGGGCCAGAAGTCGCCGGTGTCGCGGGTGCCGGGTGGCGCTTGTGCACAGCCGCACCCCATCAGCCCCAGCGACCCCAGCCGCCGCGGCCGGGGTGGTCCGAGGTGGTCCGAGGTGGTCCGGGGTCGCAGTTCAGCCGGCGGTGCCGTCGGTCCTGGTGCCGTACCCGGTGCCGTCGTAGCCGGTGCCGTCGTACCTGCTGGGGTCGTACCCGGTGGCGCCGGCAGCGCCGGTGCGTGACCCGGGCAGGGGCAGCTCGGCCGGGCGCGGGGCCGGCTCGCCGTCGGGCACCGACCGGAGCACGCGGACCGCGCCCTCGACCAGCCCGGGGGTGGGCACCGGTGCGGCGGCGACGCCGAGGTCGTCGAACCGGCGGGCGGCCACCAGGACCGAGTTCTCGTAGGACCCGACCGTCTCGTTGTAGCGGGTCAGCGCCGACCCCAGGGCCGAGCCGAGCCGGGTGAGGTGGCCGGACAGCGTGCTGAGCCGGGTGTGCACCGTGCGGCCGACCTCGAGCACCGCCGCGGCGTCCTGGGCCAGCCGCTCCTGGCGCCACGAGTAGGCGACGGTGCGCAGCAGGGCCAGCAGGGTGCTCGGCGTCGCGACGATGACGTCCCGGGCGAACCCGTGCTCGAGCAGCCCGGGCTCGGCCTCCAGGGCGGTGGTGAGGAATCCGTCGGAGGGGACGAACAGCACGGTGAACGGTGCCGCCGAGCCGAACGCGGTGGGGTAGTGGCGGGCCGCGAGCGCGTCGACGTGGGTGCGCAGCTGCCGGGCGTGGTCGGCGACCCGCTGCGCCCGTACCGCTTGGTCGGTGGCCTGGACCGCGTCGATGTAACCGGTGAACGGCACCTTCGCG
The DNA here is from genome assembly GCA_000620205.1 of Geodermatophilaceae bacterium URHA0031. GTDB lineage: Bacteria > Actinomycetota > Actinomycetes > Mycobacteriales > Geodermatophilaceae > Modestobacter. Next base: position 115,091 of record JHVP01000014.1, read on the forward strand.
TCGACGATGACCTGGCGCCCGTCGGCGAGGGTGACCACCAGGTCGGGCCGGACCCGGGCGCCGTCCTCGGTGGTGCCCGAGGGCTGCTCCACGAAGTCGCAGTGCTCCAGCAGGCCGGCGACCTCGACCACCCGGCGCAGCTGCAGCTCGCCCCAACGCCCGCGCACGTGCGGCGTGCGCAGGGCGGTGACCAGCGCTGCCGTCTCCTGGCGCAGCAGTGCCGAGGTCTGCCCGATGGTGCCGACCTGCTCACGCAGCTCCCCGTGCGCGGTGGCGCGGTCCCGCTCGATGCCGGCCAGCAACCGGTGCAGGTGGTCCAACGACTCGTGCACCGGCTCGAGCGCGTCCGGGGCCGCGGTGGACCGACCCCGCAGCGCGACGACGCCGAGGGTCACCGCGGTGGCCAGCAGCGCGCCGATGAGGAGCCCGAGGAGCAGGGAGGCGGCGTCCATGGGAGGAGCCTGCCCCAGGGGTCCGACAGTTCCCGGTGAGCGGCGGGGCTCCGCGTGTTCCACAGTGGCGCCATGACCGAGACCCCGCTGGCCAGGCCGCAGGCCATCCACCACGTCCGGCTCACCGTCACCGACATCGCCCGGTCGAGGGCGTTCTACCGCTCGCTGCTGGGCGTCGACCCGGCGTTCGACTTCAGCGACCAGGTCGACGAGCCCGGCGTCCGCGACGACCCGGCCCGGCTGTTCGGGGGGTGCGTGTTCCCGGTGGGCGACCAGCTCGTCGGGCTGCGCCCGGTGGCCGCGGCCGGCGACGTCTTCGAGTCCACCCGGGTCGGGCTGGACCACCTGAGCCTCGCGCTCGGCTCGCTGGAGGAGCTTCGGGCGACCGCCGCTCGGCTCGACGAGGCCGGGGTGGTGCACGGCGAGGTGAACGAGCTCGAGGGCCTGGGCCTGGCGGTCCTGTCGGTCCAGGACCCCGATGACATCAACCTGGAGCTGTCCGCGCCGGCCTGACCGGCTCGGCTCAGACCGGGACGGGGGCGTGCTCCGCCTCGTGGTCGAGCAGCCAGCGCTTGACCGGGGTCCCCCAGCGGAAGCCGCCCAGCCCGCCGCCGGTGGCCAGCACCCGGTGGCAGGGCACGAAGAGCGCCGCGGCGTTGCGTGCGCAGGCGCCGGCGGCCGCACGGACCGCCGACGGGCGCCCGCACCGGGCGGCGAACTCCGCGTAGGTGTCCGGCTGGCCTGCTGGCACGGTGCGCAGCACCTCCCAGGCGTCGGTGAGGAACGGACCGGACCGCTGCCGCACCGGTACGGCGTCGATCGCGGCGACGTCCCCGGCGGAGAACGCCGCGACGACGTCGAGCACGGGGAGGGTCTCGGCGCGTTCGACCCAGGTCGGCCGCAGCGACCGGTGGACGACGGGCAGCAGGTCGCTGACGTCGTCGGTCCAGCCGCTGGCGAGGACGACGTCCTCGCCGTCCGCCCCGGTGGTGACGACGACGGTGAACGGGCCGGGCGGGGTCGCCACGCAGGCGAACCGGGCGGGGGCGGTGCTCATGACGGGCTCCGATCGGAGAGGGGACCGCGGGTGAAGAGGGTGGGGACGGCGAGCGCCCAGAGGTGCATCACCGCGTAGGAGCGCCACGGCCGCCAGCGTTCGTCGGCCTCGGCGTCGGAGCTGCCCAGCGCAGCCAGGCTGCGGCGCAGCGCCAGGTCGCCGGGCAGCCACACGTCGGGATCGGCCAGCCCGCGCAGCCCGACCAGGGCCGCCGTCCACGGGCCGATCCCCGGCAGCGCCAGCAGCTGCCGCCGGGCCTCGTCCCGGTCCGACCCGGGGTTCAGCACCACGGTGCCCTCGGCCAGCGCGGCGGCCAGGGTGTGCACCGTGCGCCGCCGGGCCCCGGTGAGACCGACCGCGGCGAGGTCGGCGTCGGCCAGGTCGGCGGCCCGGGGGAAGGCGTGGGTGAGGGTGCCGACCGGTTCGACCAGCGCGCGGCCCGCGGCCGCGACCACCCGGGCGGTGAGGGTGCGGGCACCGGCCACCGACACCTGCTGGCCCAGCACCGCGCGGACGGCGAGCTCCTCGGCGTCCGGCGCGGTCGGCACCCGCCGTCCCGGCGCCCCGGCGACCAGCGGGGCGAGCGCCGGGTCCGCGCGGAGCACGGTGTCGACGGCGGTCGGGTCGGCGTCGAGGTCCAGCAGCCGCCGGCACCGGGTCACGGCCACCCCGAGGTCGCGCAGCTCGTGCAGCCGCAGCCGGGCGGTGACCGCCGCGCTCCCGTCCGGGGCGGGGGAGAGGCGGACGACGGCGGGCCCGTGCGGCAGGTCGAGCACCCGGGAGAACGTCGTCCCGTCCCACTCCTCCAGGCCGGGGGTCGCGTGCGCGCCGAGGAAGAGGAGCACCTCGTCGGGGGCGAACGGGGCGCGGGCGGCCAGCCGCAGGGTGAGCCACCCGGGGCTGCCGCCGTCGCTGCGCGGGGTGGCCGGGCGCAGTGCCGACGGTGTCGTCCCGAACACCGACCGGACCGTGTCGTTGAACTGCCGGATGGAGGCGAAGCCGGACGCGAAGGCGACGTCGGCCATCGGCAGCAGCGTCGTCTCGATCAGCAGCCGGGCGGTCTGGGCGCGCTGCGCCCGGGCCAGCGCCAGCGGGCCGACGCCCAGCTCGGCGGTGAGCAGCCGGTGCAGCTGGCGGTCGGAGTAGCCCAGCCGGGCGGCGAGCCCGCCGACGCCGCCGCGCTCCACCTCGCCGTCGGCGATCAGCCGCATCGCCCGGGCGACGACGTCGGCGCGCACGTCCCAGTCGGGGGAGCCGGGGACGGCGTCGGGCCGGCACCGGCGGCAGGCGCGGAAGCCGGCGGCCTGGGCCGAGGCCGCGGTGGTGTGGAACTCGACGTTGCGCTGCAGCGGGGTGCGCGCCGGGCACGACGGACGGCAGTAGATGCCGGTGCTGTGCACCGCGGTCACGAACCACCCGTCGAAGCGCGGGTCGCGGCTGGTCACGGCGCGGTAGCAGTGCTCCGCGTCCAGTCGGCCCCGCTCCAGCGTCTCGGTCATGGCACGAGCATGGCACCACCGACGGGCGGTGACTGGCGGCTTTCGGACGCCACGGTGAGCGGTGCGCTCGACGTCCGTCGCCCAGGGGCCTACCGTTCGGGTCCGCAGTACGACAATCGAACCGACTGGAGCAGACCCGTGGACCTCCGCACCACCACCGCCCTCGTCACCGGTGCCAACCGCGGCTTCGGCCGGGCGCTCGCCGCCGAGCTCGTCTCGCGCGGTGCCACCGTCATCGCCGGCGCACGCCGGCCCGGGTCGGTCGACCTGCCCGGCGTCACGCCGCTGGCGCTGGACATCACCGACCCTGCCTCGGTCGCCGCGGCCGCGGCGGCCACCGGCGACGTGACGCTGCTGGTCAACAACGCCGGCATCGACACCCGCACCAACCTGCTCACCGCCGACCTGGCCGACGTGCAGGCCGAGCTGGACACCAACTTCCTGGGCACGCTGGCGGTGGTGCGGGCCTTCCTGCCGCAGGTCGAGCGGGCCGGCGGCACGATCGTCAACGTGCTGTCCGCGCTGTCCTGGGTCAGCTTCCCGGGCACCGGGGCCTACAGCGCCGCCAAGTCCGCGGCCTGGTCGATGACCAACGCGCTGCGGGCCGAGCTCGCCCCCCGCGGTGTCACCGTGGCGGGGCTGCACGTCGGGTACATGGACACCGACATGACCGAGGACGTGACCGCGCCCAAGTCCGACCCGGCCGAGATCGCCCGGATCGCCGTCGACGCGATCGAGGCCGACAGCACCGAGATCGTCGCCGACGAGGTCAGCCGGCAGGTGCAGGCCGGCCTGGCCGGCGGGGTGGCGGCGCTGTACCCGCAGCTCGCCCGCTGAGCTGCTCCGCCGTCCACCGATCGGTGGACGGCGGACCCGCACTCCGGTGGTCCCGGACCCGACCGTCCGGCGACAGGGTCGGTGCATGACATCGACGCAGCTGGCACCGCCGGCGACCCGGGCCGGCGCAGCGCCGGCCGTGGCCGTCCGCGGCCTGGGGAAGAGCTACGGAGGTCGGACCGTCCTCGACGGCCTGGACCTCGAGGTGCGGCGGGGCGAGTGCTTCGCGCTGCTCGGCCCGAACGGGGCGGGCAAGACGACGACGATCGAGGTCCTGGAGGGCGTGCGCCGCCGGGACGCCGGTGAGGTGCTCGTGCTCGGGGAGGACCCGGCGGTCGCGGGCCGGGACTGGCGGGCCCGGATCGGCGTCGTGAGCCAGGGCGAGGGCGCCGGCCAGGAGCTCAGCGTCCGGGAGACCCTCGACCACTTCGCGCACTACACCGCCACCCCGCGGCCCACCGCCGAGCTGCTGGCCGCCGTGGGTCTCACCGAGCAGGCGGGCACCCGGGTGGGCCGGCTGTCCGGTGGCCAGCGCCGCCGGCTGGCGGTCGCGCTCGGGGTGCAGGGGGACCCCGAGCTGGTCTTCCTCGACGAACCGACGACCGGGATGGACCCGGCCGCCCGCCGTCAGTTCTGGCAGCTGGTCCGCGACCTGCGGACCGGCGGGACGACGGTGCTGCTCACCACGCACTACCTGGACGAGGCCGCCGAGCTGGCCGACCGGGTCGGCGTCGTCGCCGGCGGCCGGCTGGTCGAGGTGGCACCGCCGGCCGAGCTCGGCGCCGACCTGCGCCGGGTGGCCACCGTGCGCTGGCGGGAGGACGGCGGCTGGCGCGAGGTGCGCACCGAGACGCCCTCCGTCGTCCTGCGCGACCTGCTCGCCGCCACCCTGCACGAGGTGCAGGGCCTGTCCGTCACCCGCCCCGGCCTGGAGGACGTCTACCTCCAGCTGGTCGGCGCCACCCCGCAGGGAGACCAGCGATGACCGCCGTCCTGACCGACCGCCCCGCCCCGCCGTCGACCGCCCGGATCGCCCTGGCCCGCACCGCGCTGGAGCTCCGGCTGTTCGCCCGGGAGCGGCAGCAGGTGGTGTTCGCCTTCGCCTACCCGGTCGTGATGATGGTGATCTTCGCGTCCGTGCTCGGCGACGAGGAACGACCCGGGGAGATCCCGTTCGCCCAGTACTTCCTGGCCGGCATCGCGGCCACCGGCATCATGCTGATCAGCTTCCAGGCGGTGGGGACGGCGGTCGCCACCGAGCGGGAGGCCGGGCAGCTGGAGCGGCTGCAGGTGCTGGGCACGCCGCCGGTCGCGTACTTCGCCGGCAAGGCCGGGCTCGTGCTCGTGTCGGTGACCGCCCAGCTGGCGCTGCTGCTGCCGGTGGCCCGCTACGGCTTCGACGTGCCGATGCCGGTCGACCTGGCGCACTGGGCCACCTTCGGCTGGGTCGCGGCCCTCGGGGCGCTCGCCGGCACGGTGCTGGGCGTGGCGGTGTCGGCGCTGCCGGGGAGCGCCAGCTCGACCACCACCGCGGTGTCGGCGTTCGCGATCGTGCTGCAGTTCTTCTCCGGGGTGTTCTTCGGCTTCCTCGAGCTGCCCGGGTGGATGCAGCAGCTGGCGGCGCTCCTGCCGCTGAAGTGGCTCACCCAGGGGATGCGCTCGGCGTTCCTCCCCGAGCAGGCCGGCGCGTTCGAGGTCGCGGGGGGATGGGAGCACGGGAGGACTGCCCTGGTGCTGGTGGCCTGGGTGATCATCGGCACCGTGATCTGCATGCGCACGTTCCGCTGGCGCCGGGCCGAGGGATGACCTCCGGTCCCCGGCAGCCGGTCGCCGCGCCTCCCGACCAGGAGGACGGCGGCCGGCTGCTGCTGTCCGACGGCATCCGACGGGTCGTCGTCCTGGTGCTGCACGCCGCCTTCGTCGTCGTCCTCGGCGCACTGACCGCCTACCTGCTGGTGGCCGACCTCGACGGGGCGCGGCCGGTGCTGTTCGGCGCGGTGGTGGTGTGGGTGCTCGGCTACGCGACCCTCGGCGTCCCGGCGCTGGCGGCGTGGCATCCGCGCGGCGAGGTGCTCTACCTCGTCGTCCTGGTCGCGGTCATCGGGGTGCTGGCCTGGGAGCAGCCCTCGGTGCTCTTCGTGATGTTCCTGGCCTACCCGCAGGTGTGGTTCTTCACCGGGTCGCTGCGGGCCGGTGTGCTGTGGACGCTGGCACTCGCTGCAGCGGCGACGTTCGGGCCGCTGATCGGCTGGACGCAGGGCACCGAGCCGCTGTGGGGCCCCGGGGAGACGCTGGTCGGGCTGGCGCTGAGCCTGGTGATGGGGCTGTGGACCACCCGGGTCCTGGAGCAGAGCGCCGAGCGGGCCGCGTTGATCCGCGAGCTGGACTCCACCCGCGCCGAGCTCGCGGTCGCCCATCACGAGCAGGGCGTGCTCGCCGAGCGGGAACGGATCGCGCGGGAGGTGCACGACACCCTCGCGCAGGGCTACACCAGCATCGTCGTGCTCGCCCAGACCGCCGCCGCCCAGCTGCCGGCGGACCCCGGCGCCGCCGCCGAGCGGGTGGCCCTGATCGAGGAGGTGGCCCGGGAGAACCTCGGCGAGGCGCGGGCCATGGTCGCCGCGTTCGCCCCGGTGGCGCTGGACTCCTCGACCCTGGTGGAAGCGCTGCAGCGGCTCGCCGAACGGTTCGGCCGGGAGACCGGGCTTGCCACCCGGCTGGACACGTCCGCGCTGGCCGACGGCGCGAGCCTGTCCCGCGCCGAGGAGGTCGTGCTGCTCCGCGGCGCCCAGGAGGCGCTGGCCAACGTGCGGCGGCACGCGTCGGCGAGCGCGGTGGTGCTGCGGGTGACCCGGGTCGGCGAGGTGGTCGCCGTCCACGTCGAGGACGACGGCGTCGGCTTCGACGTCTCGGCGGCCCAGGGAGTCGGACTGGCCGGGCTGCGCGACCGGGCGGCGCAGGTCGGCGGTGCCGTGGACGTGGCGTCGGCGCCCGGCAAGGGCACGCGGGTGACGGTGCGGGTGCCGGGAGCCGACCGGTGACCGGGGTGCGGGTGCTGGTCGTCGACGACCACCCGGTGGTGCGCGGCGGGCTGGTCGGCTGGCTCGCCGCTCAGCCCGACCTGGACGTCGTCGGGGAGGCCGCCGATGGGCTGGAGGCCCTGGCGGCGGTCGCCGAGCACCGCCCGGATGTCGTCCTGATGGACCTGCGGATGCCGCGGATGGACGGCGTGACGGCGACCGGCCGGATCGCCGCCGCGCACCCGGGCGTCCGGGTGCTGGTGCTGACCACCTACGACACCGACGCCGACATCGTGCGGGCCGTGGAGGCCGGCGCGGCGGGCTACCTGCTCAAGGACACCCCGCTGCCGCAGCTGGCGGACGCCGTGCGCGCCGCGGCACGGGGGGAGACGGTGCTCGCGCCGCCGGTGGCGGCCAAGTTGGTGTCCCGGATGCGCGCGCCGGCCGTCGAGGCCCCGACCGCCCGCGAGCTGCAGGTCCTCGCCGGTGTCGCCCGCGGGCTGACCAACGCCGAGATCGGCCGCGAGCTGTTCATCGGCGAGGCGACCGTGAAGACCCACCTGCTGCGGGTGTTCGCCAAGCTCGGCGTCGACGACCGCACCCGGGCGGTGCTGGTGGCCGTCGAGCGCGGCCTGCTCCCCGCCCCCGGCTCCTGACCTCCCCGCTCTGTTGGGGGCTTGCGCCAAAGGCGCGCTTTCGGTGGTCCCATCCTCTTTCCGTAGTCATGTCAAGGGCCTCGCCGGATCTGTGGACAGCCGCCTGACCTGCGGATTCAGCTGGCTGGACGGTCGCTCTTCCGCTAGACTTCTTACACCTGTTCGAATCGGTGGAGGAGGTGGCCGGTGGGGGAGTTGCAGTCCGCTTTGGACGCCCTGGCCGCCGAGGACCTGTTCGCTCTCCCGCCGGGTGCGGTGCTGGACCGGGTGGTTCTGTTGTTGAAAGTGGTCAACCGCGCCAACGCCGAGCTGACCCGCACCGTGCGGCATGCCGATGTCACCGGCGCGGCCGAGCACGATGGGAAGAAGACGGCGCAGTCGTGGCTGCGCGGGCACGGGCACCTGACCGCCGGGGAGGCCGGGCGGCTGGTGCGCTCGGGGCGGGCGTTGGAGCACCTGCCCGCGACTGCGGCGGCGTTCGCCGAGGGCACCCTGACCGCCGCCCAGGTCGCGGTGATCACCCCGATCGCCGACGACGACAAGCGGGCCGCCGCCGACGAGCAGAACGTCGACCTCCGGGTGATCGACGCGGCGCTGGTCGCCGTCGCGCACGGCGAGGCGCACGCCCAGCTGCCGCAGGTGGTGCACCACTACCGCCAGGCCCTCGACCCCGACGGCACCGAGCCTGATCCGACCGAAGGCAGACGGTTGTCGGTCACCCGGCACGCCGATGGCAGCGG
>JHVP01000015.1 GCA_000620205.1 Geodermatophilaceae bacterium URHA0031
GCCCGGGCCGGGGAGGCCGGGAAGGGCTTCGCGGTGGTGGCCAACGAGGTGAAGGAGCTGGCGCAGGAGACGGCGCGGGCGACCGAGGACATCGCGCGGCGGGTGGAGGCGATCCAGGGCGACACCTCGGGTGCGGTGTCGGCGATCGGTCGGATCTCGGAGATCATCGGGTCGATCAACGACTACCAGCTGACCATCGCCAGTGCGGTGGAGGAGCAGACGGCGACCACGAACGAGATGTCCCGGTCGGTGCAGGAGGCCGCGGGCGGGTCGACCGATATCGCCACCAACATCACCGGCGTCTCCACAGCGGCGTCCTCGACCACGCAGGCGCTGGGGCAGACCCGGCAGGCGGTGGACGAGCTGTCCCGGATGGCGTCGGACCTGCGCACCACGGTGGCCCGCTTCACCTACTGAGGTCACCGCCGACCACCGCGGCCGCTGCTCTGCTCCCTTCCCCGGGCGGAGTGGCGGCCGCGGCGCGTTCCCGCGGTCCTCAGGCGGCCAGGTGGAAGGTGGTCGCGAAGCGGTCGAGCAGAGCACCCCGCCCGCGGAGCACCTCGACCACACCCGTGGCGATCGCACGGTCCGGGGCGAGCTCGCCGGAGATGACCCGGTGGATGCCCGGACCCGCGGCGAAGGCCAGGTCCACCGGTCCCTCCCCCCGGGTCACGTCCAGGGCGGGGCCGTCCACCCGGATGAGCAGCTCGGCCGGGCCGACCCGCGCCCCGTACGCGGTCGCCGGCAGCTCCGCCGCCACCTGCGGCCGGAAGGCGGTGCGCAGCGAGATGGTCATCGAGTCGGGGGTGATGACCTGGTCCTCCCGGGGGTCGCCCATCGCCTTGAAGCCCCAGGCGCCGAGCGCGAGCACGACCGGCTCGAGCTCCCGGCCGTAAGGGGTCAGCTCGTAGACCACGACCCGGGAGCGTGGTGCCCGCCGGAGGACGCCGGCCGCCTGCAGCTCCTTGAGCCGCGCCGCCAGGATGTTGCTCGGGATGCGGGGGAGTCCCGCGGCGAGCTCCCCGTAGCGGCGCGGCCCGACGAGCAGGTCGCGGACGATGAGCAGCGCCCAGCGCTCGCCCACGAGCTCGAGGGCCCGGGTGATGCCGCAGTACTGCCCGTAGTCGCGTGCGGCCATCGACCTCAGGCCTGCTGGGCCGCGAAGGCCTCGGGGCCCTGCTCGGCGGCGACCGGGTCCATCCAGCCGAACTCGAGCACGTTGCCGTCGGGGTCGTTGACCTGGCGCTGGTACATGAAGCCGTAGTCCGCGGCAGGGCGCGGTTCGGTGCCTCCCGCCGCCAGGCCGTCAGCGACGGTCTTGTCCACCGCTTCCCGGCTCTCCAGGAAGATCGCCGTCGACACCGACGGGCTCACGGCGGGGTCGCCGATCGGCAGGTCGGTGAAGGTCTGGAAGAACTCCCGCACCAAGATCATGAAGTAGCTGTGGTCCTCCTCGACGACGACGCAGGCCGCGTTGTGATCGGTGAACTTCGGGTTGATGGTGAATCCGAGCGCTGTGTAGAACGCCTTGGCGCGCTCCAGGTCGGTCACCGGCAGGTTGACGAACATCGCGGTCATGGTGGGTCTCCCTCTCGTGGCTCCCGTGTGAACGACCTCACACTTGCAAAAAGCAAGTCGGCCGTCAAGGCCCGTCGCTGCGGCGACGAACCGACCGGACCGCGGTCGCCGGTGTCGACAAGGAGCCGGTGGGATGAGGTCACCGATCGTTCTCAGCGGGGTTCCGGAGTTCCGGTGAACCACGTTGTCGGAATGCCGAGAACGGCTCTGCGCCACCGTCCGTGCGCCCTGCGCGAACGGTGGCCCGCCGCGTCCCTCCAGCCCATCCTCCCGGGAGAGCCCCATGTCCTCCTCACCATCCACCTCCCCGCGCCGTTCCTGGTGGGGCGACCGCGGCGTCAAGGTCAAGGTGCTCACGGCCGTGGGCGCTGCCGCGGTGGTCGCCGCCGGGGTCGGCGTCATGGGGCTGACCGCCCTCGGCACGTCCGCCGACACGACGCACACCCTCTACGCCAGCAACCTGGCCGGGGTGTCCGCGGTCGGCGACATGAACGTCGTCATCGGTGAGGTGCGCAAGTCCTCCCGCGACGCGCTCATCACCCCCGACCGGGCCGAGGCCCAGCAGATCCTCGACGCGCTCCCCCGGTACGCCGACGACTACCACGCCGCCGTCGACGCCTACGCCGCGTCGTTCCCGACCCCGGAGAAGCAGGAGCTGGTCGACCGGGCCACCGCGGCCTTCGACCAGTACATGCAGCTGGCGCAGGGCGAGCTGGGCCCGCTGGCGATCGCCTCGGACAACGCCGGCTGGTACGCCGCCAACAAGCAGGACGTCGCGCCGTTGGCGGCGGAGGCCGAGCAGCTGATCGGGCAGGTCCGGGACACCGAGGTGAAGGAGGCGGCGGCGGCGGACGTCGCGGCCACCGACCAGTACGGTTCCCAGCGCACCCTCTCCCTCGTCCTGCTCGCCGTCGGTCTGGCACTCGCCCTCGCGATCGGCTGGACGGTGGCCCGCGGCATCGCCCGCGGCGTGGCCAGGGTGAAGTCCGTGAGCGAGGCGCTGGCCGCGGGTGACCTGACCCGGTCCTCGGGTCTCACCACCCGCGACGAGCTGGGGCTGATGGGCCAGGCGCTGGACAGCGCCGTCGACAACCTCCGCGGGGTCATGGCGGGCGTCGTCGCCTCCTCCGACGCGGTGGCCGCGGCATCGGAGGAGCTGTCGGCCTCCTCCAGCCAGATCGCGGCGTCGGCGGAGGAGACGTCGGTGCAGTCCGGGGTGGTGTCCACGGCCGCCGAGGAGGTCTCCCGCAGCGTGAGCACCGTCGCCGCGGGCGCCGAGCAGATGGGCGCCTCGATCCGCGAGATCAGCCAGAACGCGAACGAGGCGGCCCGGGTGGCCGCGCAGGCGGTCACCGAGGCCGAGGCGACCACCCGGACGATCACCGCGCTGGGCACCTCGTCGCAGGAGATCGGCGCGGTGGTGAAGGTGATCACGAGCATCGCCGAGCAGACCAACCTGCTGGCGTTGAACGCGACCATCGAGGCCGCCCGGGCCGGGGAGGCCGGCAAGGGCTTCGCCGTCGTCGCCAACGAGGTCAAGGAGCTGGCCCAGGAGACCGCCCGCGCCACCGAGGACATCGCGCGGCGGGTGGAGGCGATCCAGGGCGACACCAGCCGGGCGGTCCAGGCGATCACCGGGATCTCGACGGTGATCGGGTCGATCAACGACTACCAGCTGACCATCGCCAGTGCGGTGGAGGAGCAGACCGCCACCACCAACGAGATGTCCCGGTCGGTGCAGGAGGCCGCGGGTGGGTCGACCGAGATCGCCGCCAACATCACCGGCGTCTCGACAGCGGCCGACAGCACCACCCAGGCGCTGAGCCAGAGCCGGCAGGCCGTGGACGAGTTGTCCCGGATGGCCAGCGACCTGCGGGGGAGCGTCGCCCGGTTCACCTTCTGAGGGGTCCGAGTTTCGACGTATCGTGATCGGGCACTGACGGTGCGACAGCGCCACGCGGCCGCCATCTCCTCGCTGTCCTGCGAGCGGGTGACGGCCGCGTGGCTTTCCGCGGGTGGGCCGCGCACGATCGACCGACCACCCACCCTGGAGGCGACGTGCCCTACTCCCTGGTCAGCGCAGCGACGCTCGGCTTCGACCTGGTCCGCCTGCCCGCCGGGGAGCGCGTGGCAGACGTCCTGCTGGCCGGCCTGGGCGCCGACCCGGCCACCCTCCACCGGCTGGCAGCCGGGCACGCCGCGGCCGGGCGACCCGCCGCCGAGCGCGCCGAGCTCGCCGTCCGGGCGCGCCGGGCCCACGAGCTGGCCGCCACCGGTGTGCCCCAGCTGCGGGACATGGGCGACCCGGGGGGCAGCACCACCGACCGGTCCGCCCGGCTGGTGACCCTGCTCGAGCAGGGCACCATCGGCAACACCCCCGCCCTGGAGCGGATGGTCCGGGACGACGTCCTGGGCCCGGAGCACGCCGCGGTGGCCGACCTCGACCCGGCGGTGGCCACGCTCGCCGCCGACGTGCTGGCCGACGCCGCGACCGGCTGGTGGGCCGCCGACGCGTTGCCCGACCCGGTGCGCCAGCAGCTCACCGGTCCCTACGCCACCGTCTCCGCCTGGGAACCCCTCCCCCGGCCCGAGCTCGGCCCGGCCGCCCCGGCCCTGGCCGAGCTGCTCGACGAGCTGCGGGCGCTGGACGAGACCGGACGGCGCCGCTGGCGGCTCGCCGTCGACGCCACCCGGCTCCAGCGCCGGCCGTGGGCCGCGGCGATGCACGGTGCCTCGTGGGCTGCGCACGTCTCGGGCCGGACCCGGACGCTCGCCGCCGCCCAGCTGGTCGCCGTGCAGGCGTTCGGGGCGGCCGGCTTCTCCGCCCGGGACGGCGCGGAGGGCGTGTGGAACGCCCTGGCCGGCTGCGTGCAGGGCCTGGCGATGGGCGACCTGCTGGACGAGGAGTCGCTGGCGGTCCTCGGTGCGCCCTGGCAGATGGTGACGGGCAGGTCGCTGCCGCACGCGGGGTGACACCCCAGCTCCCCCGCAGTCGGGCTCAAGACCCCGGCGGCCGGTGCCGATAGAGGTGGGGAGCGGCCACCGGCCGGACCATCGGCTGCGGGGGAACGCGTGGACAAGATCAAGGTGATGGTGGTCGACGACTCGGTCGTCGTCCGCAAGATCGTCACCGACGTGCTCTCCGAGGACCCGATGATCACCGTCGTCGGGACGGCGCCGAACGGCCGGCTCGCGGTGGCGAAGCTGGCCCAGCTCGAGCCCGACCTGGTCACGATGGACATCGAGATGCCGGAGGTGAACGGCATCGAGGCGGTGCGGGCCATCCGCGCGACCCGCAACCGGGTGCCGATCATCATGTTCAGCACGCTGACCGAGCGCGGCGCCTCGGCGACCCTCGACGCCCTGTCGGCCGGTGCGAACGACTACGTCACCAAGCCGGCGAACGTCGGCAGCGTCGCCCAGTCGATGGAGAGCGTGCGCCAGCAGCTCACGCCGAAGATCAAGGCGCTCACCGGCCGGCCGCTGACCGGCGGTCCGACCGCCACCCCGGCGGCCCCGATCGCCGTCCGGCCGCCCGCGCCGCGCACCCGCGCGGTCAAGGAGCCCGCCGTCCTGGTGATCGGCTCCTCGACCGGCGGACCCGAGGCGCTGACCAAGGTCCTCCCGCTGCTGCCGGCCACCCTGCCGGTGCCGGTGCTGCTGGTGCAGCACATGCCCCCCGTGTTCACCCGCCAGTTCGCCCAGCGGCTGGACCGGCTCTGCGCGCTGACCGTGGTGGAGGCCGGTGACGGCACCCCGCTGCTGCCCGGCACCGTGCACATCGCCCCCGGCGACTTCCACCTCACCATCGGCAGCAGCGGCGCGGCCCGCCGGACGGCGCTGAACCAGGCCCCGCCGGAGAACTTCTGCCGGCCGGCCGTCGACGTGCTCTTCCGGTCCGCCGTGGCCGCCTACGACGGCGCCGTGCTGGGCGTCGTCCTCACCGGCATGGGCTCCGACGGCCGGGTCGGCGCGGGTCAGATCCGCGAGGCCGGCGGCACCGTCATCGCCCAGGACCAGGCCACCTCGGTGGTCTGGGGCATGCCCGGCGCGGTCACCCAGGCGGGCTTCGCCGACGAGGTCGTACCGCTCGGCCGGGTCGCCGAGGCCGTCCTGCGACTGCTCCCCACCCCCCGACCCACCGCCGTCTTCGCGGCCGCCCGAGCCGGAGGACCCCGATGACCCTCACCGCCACGAGCTTCGACTGGGTGCGCCAGCTGGTGCACCGCGAGAGCGCGATCGTCCTGCAGCCCGGCAAGGAGTACCTGGTCGAGGCCCGGCTGCTGCCGATTGCCCAGCAGCGCGGCCTGTCCGGGGTCAGCGAGCTGGTCGAGTCCGTCCGCAGCCGCCCCGACGCGGCCACCACCCGGCGGATCGTCGAGGCGCTGACCACCAACGAGACGTCGTGGTTCCGCGACGGCGACCCGTTCACCTCGCTCACCGGCACGGTCCTGCCGCAGCTGGTCGCGGCCCGGCGCCCCGACGAGCGGCTGCAGATCTGGTCGGCGGCCTGCTCCAGCGGCCAGGAGGCCTACACGGTCGCGATGCTGCTGTCCGACGCGCTGCCCAACGCCGCGACCCGGGTGCAGATCACCGCGACCGACCTGTCCCGGCAGATGGTCGAGCGCACCCGCGCCGGCCGGTTCAGCCAGCTCGAGGTCAACCGCGGGCTCCCCGCCTCGATGCTCGTCCGGCACTTCACCCGGGCGGGCAACGAGTGGGAGATCTCCCCCGCCCTGCGCCGGATGATCACCGCCAGCGAGTGCAACCTCGCCGCACCGCTGCCCCGGATGGGCCCGTTCGACGTGGTCTACCTGCGCAACGTCCTCATCTACTTCGACCTGCCCACCAAGCAGGCGATCCTCGGCCGCGTCCGCCAGCTCATGCGCCCCGACGGGTGGCTGTTCCTGGGGGCCGCGGAGACGACGCTCGGCGTCGACGAGCACTGGGAGCGGGTCGTCCTCGGCCGCGGCTCCGCGTACCGCCCACGGAAGGGAGCCTGAGATGAGAGCTCTGGTGATCGACGACTCCCGTGCCATGAGGCGCATCGTCGGCACGATCCTCACCGACTTCGGATACGAGGTGCGTGAGGCCGGCGACGGCCGCCAGGCCCTCGACGTGCTGGAGGAGGGGTGGACCCCCGACCTCTGCTGCATCGACTGGAACATGCCGGTCATGGACGGGCTGCAGTTCGTCTTCGCCGTCCGGGCCACCCCGGCGTACCGCCAGGTCACGCTGATGATGGTGACCACGGAGAGCGAGACGGGCCAGATCGTCAAGGCGCTGGCCGCCGGCGCCCACGAGTACCTGATCAAGCCCTTCACGGCCGACGCGTTGCGGGACAAGCTCGCCCTGCTCGGCCTGCTCCCCGAGGAGGTGACCGCGTGACCACGGCCCAGCACGCGCAGCCGATCAGCCTCCTGCTGGACCCCGCGACGGTGCAGAGCATCGCCGACGAGGTCTGGCCCTCGCTGGTCGGCGACGGCGAGGCCTTCGTGCCCGTCCCGGTCGCCCCGCCGGCGGAGGTGGTCAGCGCCTGGGTGGACATCGTCGGGCCGTGGACCGGCTCCGTCGTCCTCACCTGCTCCCCTGCCACCGCCCGGGCGCTCACCGAGAACGTCCTGATGACCCGGCCGCCCGCGGTCGTGGACGACGAGGACGTCGCCGACGCGCTGGGCGAGCTCGCCAACGTGCTCGGCGGCAACATCAAGAGCGTCCTGCCGGGCGAGTCCCGGCTGGGGCTCCCCCGGGTCGGCACGGCCCCGCCGCGGGGCCGGCTGGACGACGTCTGTGCCCTCGCCGGTCAGTGGCGAGGGGACTTCCTGACCATCACCGTGCAGGGCACCGCCCCGCACCCGAGCGGAACTGAGGTGCCGCAGTGAAGATCCTGGTGACCGACGACAGCCGTGTCATGCGGCAGATCGTGATCCGCACCCTCCGGCAGGCGGGCTACGACGACCACGACATCATCCAGGCCGAGAACGGCCGGGAGGCCTTCGAGATGGTCGGCTCCGAGCACCCGGACCTGGTCCTGTCGGACTGGAACATGCCGGAGATGAGCGGGATCGAGTGCCTGGAGGCGCTGCGCGCCGCGGGGTCGCAGGTGCCCTTCGGCTTCGTCACCTCCGAGGGCTCCCCGGAGATGCGGGCGAAGGCGGCCAACGCCGGCGCCATCTTCCTCATCGCCAAGCCGTTCAACGAGGACACCTTCAAGGACGCCCTGGACGGGGTGATCGCGTGACCGCGCCGGCCCCCGCGCTCCTGCCCAACCCCAAGGACGTCCGCGACCTGCTGGAGAGCCTCTTCGGCAAGGACGTCACCGTCGCCCCCGGTGACCCGGTGTCGCTGAACGCCAAGGCGGCCGTGGCCGTCTACGTCGACCCGACGATGGCCACCACCGCGCTCTGCGTGCTCGACATCCGGCTGGCCGCCTGGCTCGCCGGTGCGCTGGCCCTGCTCCCCAAGGGCGGGCTGGAGGACGCGATCGACGAGGGCGAGCTCTACCCGATGCACCTCGAGGCCGTCTACGAGGTGGTCAACATCGCCGCGTCGATGTTCAACGGCGAGGGCATCAACCACTCGAAGCTGTACAAGCTGTACGCGCCGGGGGAGTCCGTGCCGGGCGACATCGCGGGCCTGGCCTCGGCGTTCAACCGGATCGACCTGAAGGTCGACGTGGCCGGGTACGGCTCGGGCAACCTGTCGATCGTGATGGCCCACTAGCACCACCCAGCACCACCGGCAGCACCCCGGACGGGGGAGCGGGACCGCCTCCCGGCGGGCCTGCTCCCCCGTCCGTCGTCCGTGGGCGTCCTGTGGCCGGGCTCTGCCCGCCGCGCGAGGATCAGCCCCATGGCCACGAGCAGCTCACCCCGGGACGACGGCGGGACCGACACCGGCGCGCCGAGCCGCCGCCGCGACCGGACCCACTGGCTCTACCTCTCGGTGATCGTCGCGGTCGCCCTCGGCATCGTCGTGGGCCTGCTGTTCCCGGACTTCGCCGTGGGCCTCAAGTGGCTCGGGGATGCGTTCGTCGGGCTGATCAAGATGCTGATCTCCCCGGTGATCTTCTGCACGATCGTGCTGGGCATCGGGTCGATCCGCAAGGCCGCCCAGGTCGGCAAGGTCGGTGGCCTGGCGCTGGGCTACTTCATCGTGATGTCCACCTTCGCGCTGACGATCGGGCTGGTCGTGGGCAACCTGCTGCACCCCGGCGCAGGGCTGCAGCTGTCCGAGGAGCTGCGCAACCGCGGCACGGAGCTCGCCGGCGAGGGGGAGTCCGAGGGTGGCACCACCGGCTTCGTCCTCGGGCTGATCCCGAAGACGCTGGTCTCCGCGCTCACCGAGGGATCGGTGCTCCAGGCGCTGCTGGTGGCCCTGCTCGTCGGCTTCGCCGTCCAGTCGATGGGCCCGGCCGGTGAGCCCATCCTGCGCGCGATCGGCCACTTCCAGCGGCTGGTCTTCCGGATCCTGGCGATGGTCATGTGGGCGGCGCCGATCGGGGCCTTCGGCGCGATCGCCGCGGTGGTCGGGGCCACCGGCGTCGACGCGCTCACGAGCCTCGGCGTGCTGATGCTGGCCTTCTACGCGACCTGCCTGATCTTCGTGTTCGGCGTGCTGGGCACCGTCCTGTGGGTCTTCGCCCGGGTCAACGTCTGGAAGCTGCTCAAGTACCTGGCCCGGGAGTTCCTGCTCATCGTCTCCACCTCGTCCTCGGAGACGGCGCTGCCCCGGCTGATCGCCAAGATGGAGCACGTCGGGGTCTCCCAGCCGGTGGCCGGCATCGTGGTGCCGACCGGCTACTCGTTCAACCTGGACGGGACGGCGATCTACCTGACGATGGCCTCGCTGTTCATCGCCGAGGCGCTGGGCGACCCGCTGTCCCTGAATGCGCAGATCGGCCTGCTGCTCTTCATGATCATCGCGTCCAAGGGGGCGGCCGGCGTCACCGGGGCCGGGTTGGCCACGCTCGCCGGCGGGCTGTCCTCGCACCGCCCGGAGCTGCTCGACGGCGTCGGCCTGATCGTCGGCATCGACCGGTTCATGTCCGAGGCGCGCGCGGTGACCAACTTCGCCGGCAACGCCATCGCCTGCGTGCTGATCGCCAACTGGACCCAGGAACTGGACCGCGAGCAGCTGGACGCCGTGCTCGCCGGCGACCGCCCCTTCGACGAGGCCACGATGATCGACGACGAGCACGCCGCGAGGGCCCCGGAGCCCGAGGTCGACCCTCGCTAGCAGGGAATGCGGCACAGTGGTGCCGTGACCAGGGACGGTGGGGCCGTGGCGGCCGACGTCCTGATGTCGGCGGTCGGGGGGATGGCGCGTCCGCTGTTCGTGCTGGACCCGCAGTGGCGGTTCAGCTACATCAACCCGGCCGGCGCGCGCCTGCTGGACCGGACGGTCGAGGACCTCACCGGCGCGGTCGTCTGGGAGGAGTTCCCCGAGGCCGTCGGCAGCCCCTTCGAGGACCACTACCGCCGGGTCGCCCGGACCGGCGTCCCGGCCGGGTTCGAGGCCTGGTTCGACCCGTTGGGCATCTGGTTCCAGGTCGACGCCTTCCGCACCGACGGCGGTGTGGTGGTCACCTACGACGACGTCACCGCGCGGCACGAGGTCGAGCGGGCCCGCGAGGAGGCGATCACCGCCCGCGAGGAGGCCGCCGGGCGGGCCGAGGCGGCCGCGGCCGCCGCCGAGCTCGCCGGCCGGCACCTGATGCTGCTCGGCGACATCAGCCAGGCGATGACCGCCACCTCCGACAGCGACGCCGCGGTGCAGGGCTTCGCCGAGCGGGTGGTCCCGCTGCTGGCCGACTGGTGCCTGGTGAGCGTCGTGGAGAACGGCCGGCGGCGGGACGTCGGCCGGGCCCACGCCGACCCGGCGATGGCCGGCGCGCTGCACCGCTACGCCGACCTCCGGGCCACGACCAACCGGGCCACCGCACCGGTGCCCACCGCGCTGCGCGAGGGCCGGCCGGTGGTCATCCAGCACCTCACCCCCGAGCAGGTGGTCGCGATGACCACCCCGCCGGCCCGTGCGGCGCTGGCCCCGCTGCAGCCGACCGCCGTCGCCACCTTCCCGCTGCTCGCCCGCGGCGAGCAGTTCGGCGCGTTCACCCTGGTCCACGGCCCGGAGCGGGGTGCCTTCACCGACGCCGAGCTGCGCACCGCCGACATCGCCTCCCGCCGGGCCGCCCTCGCCCTGGACAACGCCCGGCTGACGACCGCGCAGAGCCGGGTGGCCGAGCGGCTGCAGCGCAGCCTGCTCTCCCCGCCGGTCCAGCCGGACAACCTCCAACTGGCGGTGCGCTACCGGCCCGCGGTGCAGGACGTGTCGATCGGCGGTGACTGGTACGACGCGTTCCTGCAGCCCGACGGGTCCACGGTGCTGGTCATCGGCGACGTGATGGGCCACGACCTCGAGGCCGCGGCGGTCATGGGCCAGCTCAAGACGCTCGTCCGGGCGATCGCCTACGACCGGCAGGACGCCCCGGCCGACCTCGTGCGCCGGGTCGACCTGGCCGTCGTCGGCCTGGACGTCGCCACGCTGGCGACCGCGCTGGTGGCCCGGGTCGAGCAGGACGACGACGACCGGGTGGCCGGGCTGCGCCGGGTGCGGTGGGCCTCGGCCGGGCACCCGATGCCGATGCTGCTGCAGGCCGACGGCAAGGTCGTGGACCTCGACGGGCCGGTGGGCCCGCCGCTGGGCGTCGGCTGGGCCGGTGGGCGGGCGGACGGGCTCGCCGTCGTCCCGGCCGGCAGCACCCTGCTGCTGTTCACCGACGGGCTCTTCGAGCGCCGCACCGGTGACCTGGACCAGGGCCGGGAGCGGCTCCGCGCCGCCGTCCAGGACCTGGCGGCGGAGCCGCTGGAGCAGCTGTGCGACGGCCTGCTCGCCGCGCTGCTGGCCGACGGCGCGGAGGACGACGTCGCGCTGCTGGCCGTCCGCGCGCACCCGGTGGACGCCGAGCGGCCGGCCGCCGCCGGGCCCCGCGCGGTGCCGCTCGAGCGGCCCTGCCTCAGCTGAGCGGGGTCCGGGCCGCAGCCGCCCGCACCGCCGCGGCGATCGCCGAGACGCCCAGCTCGGTCCACAGGATCGACCAGTGGTCGGTGTCGGGCACCTCGACGGCGGTGACGTGGGCGTCCTGCAGGCCCATCCCGGCCAGCCGCACCTCGTCGTAGAGCCCGGGCACCTCGCCGGCCATGCCGCGGGTCGCCCACAGCAGGGTCGCGGGCACCGGCAGGTCGGTCGTGGCCTCCAGCACCGCCTCGTTGCGCAGCATGTCCGCGCCGTCCACCCGCACCGCCTCGTGCACCACCGCGCTGTGCAGGTCCGGCTCGGTCCCGGTGAGGTCGCGCATCAGGAAGGCCGCCACTGCCCGGTCGCCGACCCACGGGCCGACCGCCGGGTGCTCGCTCCAGAACGCGCGCACCGCCGGGAGCTCGGGGAACGAGCGGTCCAGCCGCTCCAGCGACGAGCCGAGGAAGGCGGCGAGCATGTCGTCGGTGTCGGCCGCCGGCGGGACGGCGAAGGGCAGGCCGCCGTCGACGAGCACCAGCCCGTGCACCAGGTGGCGGGCCGAGCCGGCCGTGGCCAGTGCCGCGACGAAGCCGCCCATCGAGTGGCCCACCAGCACCGTGGCGTCGGCACCGGCCTCCCCGTCGGCCCCGAAGCGCTCCAGCAGCGCGGTGACGTCGGCGGCGTGCGCGGACAGCCCGTAGGGCCCGGGCAGCTCCGCGCTGCGGGCCCGGCCGCGCAGGTCCGGGGCGACGACCTCGCACTCGCCGGCCAGCGCCGCGGCCACCTTCGCCCAGACCATGGAGTTGCCGGTGATGCCGTGCACCAGCACGACCAGCGGAGCGGCGGGGGCGTCGGCGGCCCAGTGGAGGGCGGCCAGCTCACCCCCCTCCACCGGGACGCGGATCTCCTCGGGCGTGCGGACGTCGGCTGGGGTGCTCACGGCCACACCCTGCCCTAGTCGGTGGCGTGGCTGAGCAGGTACCGGCCGAAGTGCGGCACGGTGAAGGCGATCTGCCCCCGCTCGGCGGAGTAGACCAGCCCCTTCTTGATCAGCGAGTCACGAGCCGGGGAGAGCGAGGCCGGCTTGCGGCCCAGGGCCACCGCCACATCGCTGGTGCCGACCGCGGCCCCGGTCGGCCCGCCGAGCTCGGCCATGGCGTGCATGTACTCGCGCTCGGCGGGGGTGGCCCGGTCGTAGCGGGAGCCGAAGAAGCCCACGGCCAGCTCGGCCTCCGCCGCCGGCGCGGCCATCGCGACGTCGGCGGCGGTGATGGGGGAGGCGGCGGCGACGTCCCAGGTGACCTTGCCGTAGGCCTGGACGAAGTAGGGGTAGCCGTCGGCGGCGGCGTAGAGCTGGTCCAGGGCCTCGGTGTCGAACTCGACGTCCTCCCGCTCGGCGGGGGCGAGCAGCGCCCGGTCGGCGGCGGCCCGGTCGAGCCGGTCGATCCGCAGGTAGCGGAAGAGCCGCTCCGAGTAGCTCTTCGACGCGCTGAGCACGGCCGGCAGGTGGGGGAGACCCGCGCCGACGACGATGAGCGGCGAACCCTGCTGGGAGAGCTCGTGGCAGGCGGCGCAGATGGCCGAGACGTCGTCGGGCTGGACGTCCTGCATCTCGTCGATGAACAGCGCGACGCCCTTGCCGACGTCGGCGGCCAGCCCGGCCACGTCGCTGAGCAGCTCGACCAGGTCGATCTCCATGTCCCCGGAGTCCGCCCGGCCGGTGGCGGCCGGGACGTCGATGCCCGGCTGCCAGCGGTCGCGCACCTTGGCGGGGGCCCCTGAGGGGCCCTCGGCCTGGCGCTGGGCGAACGCCTTCAGCGTGCCCAGCACGGCGTCGGTGGACTCCTGGTCGGGGTGCCGCAGCTCCCGCAGGGCCATGTGCAGCGCCG
This sequence comes from Geodermatophilaceae bacterium URHA0031, assembly GCA_000620205.1. Lineage (GTDB taxonomy): Bacteria > Actinomycetota > Actinomycetes > Mycobacteriales > Geodermatophilaceae > Modestobacter. Next base: position 13,488 of record JHVP01000015.1, read on the forward strand.
CCGACAGCGGCCGGCGCAGCGACTGGTCCGGCCGCGCCTCGATCTTCCCGGTGCCCCAGCCCCGGTTGATCGCCGCCGAGCGCAGCTGGTTGAGCAGCACGGTCTTGCCCACCCCGCGGAGCCCGGTGAGCACCAGCGAGCGCTCCGGCCGGCCGCGGGCGATCCGCTCGAGGACGACGTCGAAGGCGGAGAGCTCGGTGTCCCGGCCGGCCAGCTCGGGCGGCCGTTGGCCGGCACCGGGGGCGTACGGGTTCCGCACGGGGTCCATGTCGAGCAGGCTATGCGGTCTTCTAGCGGCGGCGGTAGACAGGCTTAGACCACGGCATGGAGCGCCCGGTCGACCGTCGTCTGGGGTTCTCTAGCATCGCCGCTAGAGAACGCCAGACATCGTCAGACCACGTCCGTCGTCGACCACCAGGCTAGCAGACTCCTCGAACACCTGTTCGATCCGTCAGGTCTCCTCGGCCGGAGCTCCGGGGCGGCGGACGTGCCACCGGCGCACCAGGAGGAGGGCGACCAGCGCGAACCCGAGCGGGACCAGGCTGAGCAGCAGGACCGGTCCGTCTCCGGCGGCACCCACCGTGGCGCCGATGGTCACGTGCAGCACCGTGCCCGGCACCAGCCCGACGGCCGAGCCCAGCAGGTACGAGCGGAGCGGGATGCCGGAGAGCCCGCCGGCGTAGCTGACCAGGGTGAACGGCGTGATCGGGATGAGCCGGCCCAGCAGCACGGCCACGGCTCCCCGGGACGCGAGCAGCTCGTCGGCGCGGGCCAGCCGCGGGCCGGCCAGCCGGGTGACCGTCTCGCGGCCCAGCGAGCGCGCCAGGGCGAACCCGACCAGCGCACCGAGCACCCCGCTGGCCAGGGCCAGCGCGAGGCCGCCCCAGAACCCGGCGAGCACCCCGCAGAGCACCGAGAGCGCGGTGCGCGGGATGGGCGCGAGGGTGGCCAGGGCGAGCCCCAGCACCAGCGCGGCCCAGCCCGGCGCGCCGAGGGAGTCCAGCCACCCGTGCAGCGTGCGGACGCCGGGGACGTCGACCAGCAGAGCCACCACGCCGCCGGCGACCAGCAGCGCGACGAGCAGAGCGGTGCGCAGGACAGCCGACCGGGGGAGCCGGCGGACCCCGCCGCACTGCGTCCCCGGGCCGGCCACCCGACCAGTGTGCACACGCGCCGGCCCGGGGCTCTGCCGCCGTCTACCCGGGACCCGAGACACCGCTAGACAGGAGCAGAACACCTGATCGTGATCACCGGGCGCTAGCGTGCTGTCGTGGCCTCGATCGGGAGATTCGCCGTACGCGTCGTCGTGCTCGCCGTGATCATCTACGCGGTCACCCGGTTGGTCGACGGCATCAGCGTCGACACCGCCGGGGGCCGCTACGGCGAGGCGGGCACCTACCTGTGGGTGGCCCTGCTGTTCGCCGTGGTCAACTCGATCCTCGGTCCGGTGGTCCGGTTGCTCTCGTTGCCCTTCGTCATCCTCACGCTGGGCCTGTTCCTGCTGGTGGTCAACGCCGCGCTGCTGGGCATCACCGCCGCGATCTCCGACCGGTTCAGCGTCGACGGCTTCGTCCCGGCGGTCCTCGGTGGCCTGCTGATCGCGGTGTTCAGCTGGATCGCGGAGCTGCTGCTGCCGCTGAAGGTGCGCGCCGGCTGAGCCGTTCCGCGACGCGGCGGACGGGATGGCCGCAGTACGTGCGGCAGGGCCCTGCGGGAACTAGCGTCGGCGGGCATGGTGGGCAGCGACACACTCTCGGACCTCGCACCGGAACGCCCCGCCGACTCCCCCGTCGACATGGCCTCGCTGGAGGCCGCGCAGGACGAGAAGCGCCGGCTGCTGGACACCGCCGCGGGCGCCGCCGCCGGGCTGATCGGCGAGCAGGCGGCGCTGCCGGCCGGCGTCGGCACCGAGGACGGCGCGGCGCTGATGCGCCGCTTCTACGCCGGTGAGCCCGCCGCCGAGGTCGTCGGCCACGCTCCCGAGGACCTCGCCGCGCTCGCCCTGGACCACCTCCGGCTCGCCGCCCGGCGGCTGCCGGGCACCCCCATCGTCGACGTGCACCGCGGGGAGCACGGCCGGTCGGTGCTGCGGGTCGTCGTCGACGACATGCCGTTCCTGGTCGACTCGGTCACCGCCGAGGTCGTCCGGCAGGGCATCGTCGCCGAGCACGTCGTCCACCCGATCGTCGTGGTGCGCCGGAACCCGGCCGGGGAGCTGATCGCGTTCTGCGACAGCGCGGACGCCGCGGCCTGCGGCGCGGACGCGCTCGCCGAGTCCTGGATGGCCGTCGTGCTGGCCGGGACGGTGGACGACGAGGCCGCCGAGGACCTGGTCGCCGGGCTGGGCACCGTGCTGGCCGACGTCCGCCGCTCGCACGAGGACGCCGACGCGCTGGCCGCCCGCGCCCACGCGATCGCCGACGCGCTGGACCGCTCGCCCGCCGACGACGACCCGACCGGGAACGCCGCTGACGACCCGGTCGAGGCCGCCGCGCTGCTCCGGTGGCTGGCGACGGGCAACTTCCTGTTCCTCGGTGCGCGCACCGTCGAGCTGGTCGGTGACGAGGGGACCCCGCCGCTGGTGGTGGAGGACTCGGAGCTGGGCCTGCTCCGCGGGTCACCGGCGCGGACCACCTCGGTCGCGCCGGCCGCGCTGGCCGCACCGGGCGCCGTCGGCCGCCGCCGGGTGCTGGTGACCAAGGGCGACGCCCGCTCCACCGTGCAGCGCCCCGCCTGGCTGGACCTCGTCGTGGTCGAGATGCCCGGCGAGCTCCCCGGCAGCCGCGGCCGCCAGCACCTGCTGGTCGGGCTGTTCCCCAACGAGGCGTACACCAGCAGCGTCCGCGACGTCCCGCTCGTGCGCCGGGTCGTCGAGGCGGTGCTCGAGCGGTCCGGGGTGCCCACCGACAGCCACTCGGGCAAGGAGCTGCTCGACGTCCTGGAGACCTACCCGCGCGACGAGCTGCTGCAGGTCGACGTGGACGAGCTGCTGCCGGTCGCGCTGGCCGTGCTGCACCTGCGGGAGCGCCGGCAGACCCGGCTCTTCCTGCGACGGGACCCGTTCGGCCGGTTCTTCTCCGCGCTGGTCTACCTGCCCCGCGACCGGTACACGACCCAGGTGCGGCAGACCATGCAGCGGTTGCTGCTGGAGCAGCTCGGTGGCACCCACGTGGAGTTCACCGTCCGGTCCAGCGAGTCGGTGCTGTCCCGGCTGCACTTCGTGGTGCGGGTGCCGGTCAGCCGGCGCGCGGCGGCGGCCCTCCCGGAGGTCGACGTCCCGGCGCTCGAGGCGGCGCTGGCCGCCGCCGCCCGCAGCTGGACCGACGACCTGGCCGACGCCCTCGCCGCCCGGCACGGCGACGACGCCGCCCGGATGCTGGCCCGGGTCGCGGACGCCTTCCCGGCGGCCTACCAGGAGGACTTCCCCGCCCAGGTGGCGGTCGAGGACCTGGCCCGGCTGGACCAGCTGGCCTCCGGTGGGATGGACCTGCGGCTGTGGGCGACCTCCGCCGGCCCCGAGGGCGAGCGCCGGCTCACCGTCTACCGGGTGGGGGAGCGGCTGCTGCTGTCCGACGTGCTGCCGGTGCTGCAGCACATGGGCGTGGACGTCCTGGACGAGCGGCCCTACGAGATCGACCGGATCGGCGCCCCGATGGCCTGGGTCTACGACTTCGGGCTCGCCTCGCCGACCGGGGAGGTGCCCTTCGCCGGCAGCCTCCCCGAGCGGTTCACCGACACCATCGCGGCGGTCTGGGCCGGTCGGGCCGAGGACGACGCGCTCAACTCGCTGGTCCTGCTGGCCGGGCTCACCTGGCGGCAGGTCGCCGTGCTGCGTGCCTACGTGCAGTGGCTGCGCCAGGGCGGGTTGCCGTTCGGGCAGGCCTACGTGGAGCAGACGCTGGCGGCCCACCCGGGCATCGTCGCCCGGCTGGTCGCGCTGTTCGAGACGCGGTTCCACCCCGACCGCTCGGCCGGCCGGGACGACCGCACGACGGCGCTGGTCGGCTCCCTGGTCGAGGCGATCGGCTCGGTGGAGTCGCTGGACGCCGACCGGGTGCTGACCTCGCTGCTGGCCGCGGTCCAGGCGACGCTGCGGACCACCGCCTACACCGCGGGGGTCTTCACCGGCGGGGTCCCGCTGGCGCTCAAGCTCGACCCGCACGCCGTCCCCGACCTGCCCGAGCCGCGCCCGGCGCGGGAGGTGTGGGTGAGCTCGCCGCGGGTGATGGGCGTGCACCTGCGGTTCGGCGCCGTCGCCCGCGGCGGGCTGCGCTGGAGCGACCGGCGCGAGGACCTGCGCACCGAGGTGCTGGGGCTGGTGAAGGCGCAGACGGTGAAGAACACCGTCATCGTGCCCACCGGCGCGAAGGGCGGCTTCGTGGTGCTCGATCCCGCGGACGACGGGCGGGCCTGCTACAAGCTGTTCATCGGCGCGCTGCTGTCGCTGACCGACAACCTGGTCGAGGGCGCCGTCGTCCCGCCGCAACGGGTGGTCCGGCACGACGGCGACGACACCTACCTCGTCGTCGCCGCCGACAAGGGGACGGCGACCTTCTCCGACCTGGCCAACTCGGTGGCGATCGAGCGCGGCTTCTGGCTGGGTGACGCCTTCGCCTCCGGCGGCTCGGTCGGCTACGACCACAAGGCGATGGGCATCACCGCCCGGGGCGCCTGGGAGTCGGTGACCCGGCACTTCCGCGAGCTGGGCGTGGACGTGCAGAGCCAGGAGATCACCGTCGTCGGCATCGGGGACATGTCCGGGGACGTGTTCGGCAACGGGATGCTGCTGTCGGAGCACCTGCAGCTGGTGGCCGCCTTCGACCACCGGCACGTCTTCATCGACCCGACGCCGGACGCCGCGGTCTCCTTCGCCGAGCGCCGCCGGCTGTTCGAGCTGCCCCGCTCCTCGTGGGCGGACTACGACCGAGCGCTGATCAGCGCCGGCGGCGGGGTGTGGCCGCGGACGGCGAAGTCGGTGCCGGTCTCCGAGCCGATGCGCGCCGCCCTGGGCCTGGCCGACGACGTCGACGCGCTGAGCCCCGCCGAGCTGGTCCGGGCGGTGCTGCTGGCCCCGGTCGACCTGCTGTTCAACGGCGGGATCGGCACCTACGTGAAGGCCGCCTCGGAGAGCGCGCTCGACGTCGGGGACAAGGCCAACGACGCGGTGCGTGTCGACGGCGAGCAGCTGCGCGTGCGGGTGGTCGGTGAGGGCGGCAACCTCGGGCTGACCCAGCGCGGCAGGATCGAGTACGCGCTGGCCGGCGGCCGGGTGAACACCGACGCCATCGACAACTCCGCGGGCGTGGACACCTCCGACCACGAGGTCAACATCAAGATCGCGCTGAACCGCGTGGTGGACGAGGGACGGCTGGACGCCACCGGGCGGGCCCGGCTGCTGGCGGAGATGGCCGACGAGGTCGCCGCCGACGTCCTCACCGACAACTACGCGCAGAACGCCACGCTGGCCACCGAGTCCACGTCCGCCCGCGGGCTGCTCGACGCCCACCAGCGGTACCTGCGCTGGCTGGAACGGGCCGGCCGGCTGGACCGCGCGGTCGAGGCGCTGCCCGACGACCGGGCGCTGGCCGAGCGGCGGCGGGACGGCCAGGCGCTGACCAACCCCGAGCTGGCCGTGCTGCTGGCCTACGCCAAGATCGAGGTCGGCGACGCGGTGCTGCACTCCGGGCTTCCCGACGACCCGGCGCTGGCCGAGCTGCTGTCGGACTACTTCCCCGGGCCGCTGCGGCGCCGCTTCCCGACCGCGCTGACCAGCCACCCGCTGCGCCGGGAGATCGTCGCCACGGCCCTGAGCAACCGGACGGTGAACGTCGCCGGGGTGACCGGCATGTTCCGGCTGGCCGAGGAGACCGGGGCGCCGGTGGCCGCGGTCGCCCGGGCGCACGCGGTGGCCCGGGCGGTGTTCGACGTCGACCGGCTCTGGGACGCTCCCCGGGAGCTGGACAACCGGGTGCCCGCCACCACGCAGGTGCACCTCCGCTCCGAGGCGACCCGGCTGGCCGAGCGGGCCACCCGCTGGCTGCTGGGGGTGCCCGAGCTGACCGCGGAGCCCGCCGCCACGCTGGGCGCGGTGGCCGCGCGGTTCGCCGCGCCGGTCGCCGCCGTCCGCGCCGGGTTGCCGGGCTGGCTGCTCGGGGCCGATGCGGAGGCCTACGCCGACCGGGCCGCCGCGCTGCGGTCGGCCGGGGTGCCGCCGGAGCTGGCGGCGGAGGTCGCCGCGGCACCGCTGCTGCCGACCGCGCTGGACCTGGCCGTGGTCGCCGAGCGCACCGGGGCACCGATCGCGCTGGCCGGGCAGGTCTCGCAGTGCCTGGCCGAGCGGCTGGGCCTGGTGCCGCTGCGCGAGCTGGTGATCGGGCTGCCCCGCGACCGCCGGTGGCCCTCGATGGCGCGGGCCACCCTGCGCGACGACCTGGCCACCGAGCAGGCCTCGCTGACCGCGGACGTGCTCGCCCTGCGCGGCTCCGACGAGGACCCGGCGGCCGAGCTGGTCGCCCGGTGGGCGGATGCCTGGGACGTCACCCAGCAGCGGTCGGCGGCGCAGCTGGCCGAGCTGGCCGGCGGGGACCGGCACGAGCTCGCCGAGCTGGTGGTCGCCGTCCGCACGCTGCGCGGCCTGCACACCCGCGGCTGAGGGGGCCCGGGAGGCGGCCGGCTCACGCCAGGGGTCCACCGGGAGCGGTCAGCCACGCGTCGACCGTGATGGTCACCTCCCGGCCGATCATCAGCCGCGGTGCCCGGATGCCGACCGCCCTCCGGTCCAGGGTCGCCGTCCCGACGACGTGCAGCTCGGCCGGTCCGGTGTCCGCGCCGAGCCCGCCGATGACGGTCACCGGGCACGAGGTGCCGCGCAGTGCCAGCCGGCCGTCCGCGCGCCACCCGGTCCCCTCCGGGGCGACCGTGTCGCAGCTGAACGTCATCAGCGGGTGGACGCCGATGTCGAGCAGCCCCTGCTTGTGCAGGTCCCTGTCCCGGCGGGGGTGCCCGGTGTCCACGGTGCGCAGGTCCAGCTCCGCCCGGACGGCGACCGGCCGGCCGGCGTCGTCGACGTCGAGGACGCCGGAGGTCACCTGGACGCTGCCGCGGACGGTCCTCCCCAGGTTCCCGACGGTGAACGTGGCCCCGGTGCGCTCGGGCACGGCCGACCAGCGTCCGGGGGCCAGCCGGACCGGGGTGGTGGTGGCGGGCATCGCAACTCCTCGACGTCGGTGCCGGAGGTGGGTCCTCCGGCTTCGCCCGAGCCTGCGGCGGTGCGCGGCGGAGCGCCTCAGTGGCACCACTGGACCGGGCCACCGAGACGGGTGCGCAGACGGTGCCGGGGGCGGGACACTCACCGGATGGTGCACCGGGGCCCCTTCGTCGGCCGGGCCGCCGAGCTCGCCGACCTGCGGGACACGCTGGCCGAGGCGCGGGCCGGGCGCGGGGCCGTGCTGCTGCTGAGCGGGCCCGCCGGCATGGGCAAGACCCGGCTGCTGCAGGAGGCGCTGTCCGGGTCGCCGGCACCGGCGTCGTGGGGCCGGGCGGTGGACGACCCGGGCGCCCCGCCGCTGTGGGCGTGGCGGCGGGTGCTGCAGGGACTCCCCGGCGCGGACCCCGCCGTCGACGACGGCGCGGACCGGGAGGCGGCGCGGTTCCGGTTCCTCACCACGGTCACCGACGCGCTGATCGACGCCGCCGCCGCCCAGGGTCTGGTGGTGGTGCTGGAGGACCTGCACTGGGCCGACGGGACCTCGCTGCGGCTGCTCGGGCACCTGGCCGGGGAGGTGGCGCGTTCCCGGCTGCTGGTGCTGGGCACCCACCGCGGCCGCCCCGCACCGGCGCTCTCCGGCACGCCGGTGCGCACCCTGGTGCTGCGGCCGCTGTCCGAGCCGCAGGTCGGGGAGTACCTCGCCGCGGTCGGCGGGGGCCGGCCGTCGGGCGCCGAGGTGCGCGAGGCGCACCGCCGGAGCGGCGGCAACCCGCTCTACCTGGGTGCGTTGGCCCCGCACGTGCTCCGCGGCCGGGACGCCGCCAGGGCAGGGGATGCCGACGGCGACGACGACCTGCGCCAGCTGGTGCAGACAGCGCTGGCCGGTCTGCCGGGGGAGGTGCTGGACCTGGTGGCGGTGGCCGCGGTGATCGGGGAGGAGGTGGAGACCGCCGTCCTCGCGGCGGTGGCCGGGACGTCCGTGGCCGAGGTGACCGCCCGGTTGGACGGCGCGGTCCGGGCGGAGGTCCTCACCGCCGTCCCCGCCGGGCCGGGGCGTCGGCGCTTCGTGCACGCGGTGGTCCGCGACGGCGTCTACGCCGACCTCGACCCCGGTGTGCGCGAGGACCTGCACCGACGGGCGGCCCGGGCGCTGGAGGGAGCCGCGGCCGCCGACCCCTCGATGGCCGGCACGGTCGCGGGGCACTGGCTGCGCGGGGCCGTCGACCCCGACGCCCTCCGCCGGGCGGTGCTCTGGGCCCGGCGGGCGTCAGCGGCCGCGACCCGGTCGATCGCCTTCGACGAGGCGACCCGCTTCCTGGGCCTGGCCCGGGAGGCGCTGCGCCGAGCCGGTGCGGGTGCCGAGGAGGTCGCCGAGCTGCTGGTGGAGCTGGCCGCCGCGGAGTTCCGGGCCGGCCGGTTTGCCGGGGCGCTGCGCCACGCCGAGGACGCCGCGGACGCCGCCGCGGGCTGCGGCCGCACCGACCTGGTCGTGGCCGCCGCCCTCACCGTGCACGACATCGCGTCGCCGGAGTTCCCCGTGGCGGTCGCCCGGCTCTGCGAGCGGGCGCTCGGGGGGCTGGGGGACGCGGGAGCCGACGTCGTCCGAGCCCGGCTGCTGGCCCAGCTGGCGTCGGCGCTGGCGGACGACGGCGCCGTCGAGCGGGCGGACCAGCTGTCGGCCGAGGCGCTCGCGCTGGCCGAGCGCTGCGCGGACCCGGAGGCCACGGTCGACGCCGTCCGGGCCCGGATCAAGTGCGCGCCGGAGGGGCTCGACCCCGCCGAGCGGCTCCGGCTGGGATCGCGGGCGGTGGTCGTCGGGGAGGCGACGGGCCAGCCGCTGATGACCCTCTGGGGGCACAAGTGGCGGATCGATGCCGGGCTCCAGCTGGGCACCATGCCCGCCGTCGACGCGGAGCTGGCGCAGGTCGCGGAGCTGGCCCGCGCGGCCGGCCTGCCGCTGGTCCGCTGGCACGACCTCCGGCTGCGCGCGTCGGTCGCCGCGTTGCGGGGCCGGTTCGCCGACGCGCTGGAGCTCAACGACCTGGCGGCCGGGTTGGCCGCGGCGGAGCTGGCGGAGGACCGGTCCGCGGTCGGGATGTCCCACGCGTTCCTGATGCAGCTCGCGCTCGTCACCGGGGACACGTCGGTGTGGCACCCGGAGATGGACCGGACCCTCGCCGCCGCGCCGAACAGCCCCATCGTGCAGGTGTCCCGAGCCCTGCAGCCGCTGCTGCTGGGGCGGCACGAGGAGGCGGCGGCGCGGTACGCGGAACTCCGGCACCAGGTGACCACCCCGGGCTTCACCAGCATGGTGCACGGGGTGCCGATCGACCTGGTGCCCCTCGTCGAGGCGTTCGACGACCGGGAGACGGCGCAGTTCCTGCTCGGGTACCTCGAGGTCCGGCCGTTCGCCTCCGGTGGCGCGGGCGTCTACTGCTCCGAGCCCTGCGACATGTACCTCGGCCGGCTCGCCGTCGTCCTCGGCCGGCTGGACGACGCGGTGCGGTGGTTCCAGCGCGGGATGGAGGTCGCTGCTGCGCTGGGGGCCCGGCCGGCCGTCGTGCAGTGCCGCGTCGGGCTCGCCGGCGCGCTGCTGAGCCGGGGAGGGGACGCCGACGTCGGCCGGGCCCGGACCGTGGCCCGGGAGGCGCTGGACGAGGCGAACCGGTTGGCGATGCCCGGGCCGGCAGCGGCCGCCGGCGCGCTGCTCTCGAGGGCCCGTGCGGAGACCCGGCGGCGGGACCCGCTCACCGACCGCGAACGCGAGGTCGCCGACCTGGTCGCCGGAGCGCTCACCAACCGGCAGATCGCCGACCGGCTGGTGCTCTCCGAGCGGACGGTGGAGAGCCACGTCCGCAGCGTGCTCGCCAAGCTCGGCGCCGCCAACCGCACGGAGATCGCCACGTCCCGGCTCGCGGACCGCGGAGCCACGACCGGACCGGCCGGTCTCGCATGGTCCGGGGTCGAGTGGGGCACAACCGGACCATGAAGACCGTCGTGATCGCCGTGCTCGGAGGCCTGCTCACGCTCGCCGGCATCGGGCTGCTCGTCCTGCCCGGACCGGGGTTCGTCCTCGTCGCGGCGGGGCTGGCCGTGCTGGCCACCCGCTTCACCTGGGCCAAGAAGCCGCTGGACTACGCCCGGGTCAAGGCCGAGCAGGGCGTCGAGGAGGTCGGCAAGAGCCCGCTGCGGGCCGCCGGCGCCGCGATCGCGGCGTCCGTGCTGATCGTCCTGGGCATCCTCGCGCTCGCCGGGGTGGAGCTGCCCTTCATCAACGCGCTGAGCGCCGTCGTGCTGATCCTCTCCGGCCTCTTCCTGGTCGGCACGATCGTGTTCGCCCGCAAGCAGGAGAAGACGGCGGACGCCATCGCGCACCGCCCGGCCGGTGCGCCGGAGGGCGGCGGCGCCTACCGGGCCGCCGCGCCGCCCACCGACTGAACGGTCAGCGCAGCCGCAGCACCCGCGCGTCCCAGGCGGCCAGCAGCACCGGGTCGGGGGTCGCCAGGTTCCCCAGCACCAGCTCGGCACCGGCCGCCTCGGGGAGCAGGTCGCCGAGGCGGTACGGCGTACCGCTCACGTTGCAGACCACCAGGAGCGTCTCGCCGTCCAGCGCGCGGGTGAACGCGTACACGTCGTCGTGCTCGGGCAGCAGCATGGTGAAGTCGCCGCGCTGCACCGTCGGCGAGGAGTGCCGCAGCGCGATCAGGGCCCGGTGGTGGGCGAGGACCGAGCGGGGATCGTCGCGCTGGGCGGCCGCGTTCCACTCGCGGTGGTCGGGGTTGACCGCGATCCACGGCGTCCCCGTGGTGAAGCCGGCGTGCTCGGTGGCGTCCCACTGCACCGGGGTGCGGGCGTTGTCCCGGCTGACCGGCCGGACCGCGGCCAGCACCCGCTCCGGGTCCTCACCGGCCGCCACGGCCTGGGCGAGGTGGTTCAGCGACTCGACGTCGCGCAGGTCGCCCGGCGTCGCGAACGGGGCGTTGGCCATGCCCAGCTCCTCGCCCTGGTAGACGTACGGCGTCCCGCGGTGCAGGTGCAGCAGGGTGGCCAGGCAGGTCGCCGAGTCCCGGCGGTGCGCCGGGCTGTCGTCACCGAACCGGGAGACCGCGCGCGGCTGGTCGTGGTTGTCCCAGTAGAGGGAGTTCCAGCCGACCTCGGCGAGGCCGGCCTGCCACCGGCCGAGGGACGCCTTGAGGTCGCGCATCCGCAGCGGCCGGGAGTGCCACTTGTCGCCGTCGAAGTCCAGCCCGACGTGCTCGAACTGGAACACCATGTCGACCTCGGCGCGGGCCGGGTCGGTGAACAGCCGGGCCTGCTCGACGGTCACGCCGGGCATCTCGCCGACGGTGAGCAGCCGCTCCGGCCGCCCGGCGAACACCTCGCGGTGCATCTCCTGCAGGAACTCGTGGATCCGCGGCCCGCACACGTAGGACGCCGACCCGTCGCCGTACGGGCTGCCGGGCAGCGGTGGCCCGTCGTGCAGCCCGCCGTCCGGGGCGACGTCCTTGCTGATCATGTTGATGACGTCCATCCGGAAGCCGTCGACCCCCCGGTCCAGCCACCACCGCATCATCGCGTACACCGCCTGGCGGACCTCGGGGTTCTCCCAGTTCAGGTCCGGCTGGCTGCGGTCGAACAGGTGCAGGAAGTACTCGCCGCTGGGCTCGTCCAGCTCCCAGGTGGGGCCGGAGAAGGCGGACTGCCAGTTGGTCGGCTCGGCCCCGGGCTCCCCGGCGGTCATCCCGGCGCGCGGCGGCCGCCACCAGTACCAGTCCCGCTTCGGCGACGTCCGGGACGCCCTGCTCTCGACGAACCACGGGTGCTGGTCGCTGGTGTGGTTGACCACCAGGTCCATGACCAGCTTGATGCCGCGCGCGTGCAGCTCGGCCAGCAGCGCGTCGAACTCCTCGAGCGTGCCGAAGACCGGGTCGATCGCCTGGTAGTCGCTGATGTCGTAGCCGTTGTCGGCCTGCGGGGAGGCGTAGACGGGGGAGAGCCAGACGACGTCGACGCCGAGGTCGGTCAGGTGGTCCAGCCGTTGCCGGATGCCACCGAGGTCACCGATCCCGTCGCCGTCGGAGTCCTGGAACGCCCGGGGGTAGACCTGGTAGACGACGGCGCTGGTCCACCACGGAGTGTCCGACACGTCGTCGATCCTCTTACGGCAGCTGCGGGCGCCGCTCGCCGAAACGAGTGGCCTGCTCGAAGGCGTGGCCGACCTCCAGCACGGTGCGGTCGGCGCGCGGCGCGGCGACGACCTGCAGGCCCACCGGCAGCCCGTCGGGGGTGAAGCCGCCGGGCACCGACAGGGCCGGGCAGCCGGTGGCCGAGATCAGCGTGCAGGAGCGCATCCAGCCCAGGTAGTCGTCGAACTCGACCCCGTTCGCCGACGTCGGGTACTCGACCTCCACCGGGAAGGGCAGCACCTGGGTGGTCGGTGCGAGCAGCACGTCGTAGCGGTCGAAGAACGCGACCACCTGCTCGAACAGCCGGGTGTGCGCGACCTCCGCGCGGCCGACGTCGGCGCCGGTGAGCTCGGCGCCGCGGGCGGCGTTCCAGCGGATCGTCTCCTTGACCTGGTCGGGGTGCTGCCGGACCAGGTCGCCGTAGCCGGCCTCGAACAGCCAGGCCCGCAGCACCCCGAAGGCCTCGTCGGCGCCGGTGAGGTCCGGGCAGTCCGCCTCGACCGTCGCACCGAGGTCGGTGAGGACGCCGAGCGAGGCCTCCAGCGTCGCGGTGATCGCCGGGTCGACCGGCACCCGGCCGCCCAGGTCCGGCGCCCAGGCGATGCGCAGGCCGGTCAGCTCGGTCGGCAGCGGCGCGGCGAAGGACGCCCCGGGGGCCTCCAGCGAGATCGGCACCCGCGGGTCGGGACCGGCGAGCGCGGACAGCCCGAGGGCCACGTCGGCGACGGTGCGGCCCATCGGGCCCTGCACCGACAGCTGGGACCAGCCGATGGTGGTCGGGTGGCTGGGCACCCGGCCCGGGGTGGGCCGGAGCCCGACGACGTTGCAGAAGGCAGCCGGGTTGCGCAGCGAGCCGCCCATGTCGCTGCCCTCGGCGATCGGCACCAGCCCGGCGGCCAGCGCCGCCGCGCCGCCACCCGAGGAGCCGCCGGCGGACAGCCCGTGCCGGTAGGGGTTGTGGGTCGCACCGAACAGGGTGTTGAAGGTGTGCGAGCCGGCCGCGAACTCCGGCACGTTGGTCTTGCCGACCCGGATCGCCCCGGCGGCCCTCAACCGGGCGACGACGAGCTCGTCCTGCGCGGGCACCGTGCCGGCGTGCAGCGGTGAGCCCCACGTCGTCCGCATGCCGCCGGTGGCGTGGGTGTCCTTGTGCGCGACCGGCAGGCCGTGCAGCGGACCGACCGGCTCACCGGCCGCGAGGCGCGCGTCGGCGGCGTCGGCGGCCGCCCGAGCGCCCTCGGCGTCGAGGGTGACGATCGCGTTGAGGGCCGGGTTCAGCCGCTCGATCCGGTCGAGGTGCGCGTCCATCAGCTCGCGCGCCGAGACCTCCCGGTCGCGCAGCAGCGCGGCCAGCTCGGTCGCCGGACGGGTGCAGAGGTCGTCGGCCATGCCTGGACGGTACTGGCTGTCTTAGCGCTGAGGAACCGCAGCGGCCGGGACGACGAGGGTCAACTCGGTCCCCCTGGCGTGTTCCACGTGGAACCCGGCGCGACGGAGCAGGGCCCGGAGCCGGACGACGGAGTCCGGCTCACCCGTCGTGGTCGCCAGCACCCGCGCCAGCCGCCCCTTGTGGGCCTTGTTGAAGTGGCTCACCACGGCCCGGGTCCCGTCCGGCCGCTCGCTGAGCACCTGCACGGTGACCGCCCCGGGCACCGGCGCCAGCTCGGCGTAGGCCCCGGACCGCAGGTCGACGACGAGGTCGTCGATGCCGGCCAGCACGTCGGTGAGCACCGGCTTCCACAGCGACCGCAGGGTCGGGAGCCCGGGCAGCGAGCTGCCGGCGGACAGCCGGTAGGCCGGGACCGCGTCGTCGGCCCGCAGCACGCCGAACAGGGCCGAGCCGACCGCGAGCCGCGCGTCGGCCCGGCGGCGCTGGGCCCGGGTGAGCGACCGGACGTCGAGCGCGTCGTAGAGGACGCCGGTGTAGCGCTCGATGGCGGGCATGGTGGGGCTGTCGCGCAGGGCGGCGTTGCGGGCGATCTCGTCGTCCTGCGCGGGGGAGAGGCCGAGGGCCGCACGGGCCGCGGGCACGTCCCCGGCGAGCGTCACCACCGCGTCGACCAGCTGCGCGCGGAGCGGGGTCAGCTCCGGCGCTGCCAACGCGGCCAGGTCGAGCGGGGCGCCGTCCCCGCCGGGGTGCTTGGTCTCCGACGGGGGCAGCAGCACGAGCACGACAGGCCACGGTACGTGTTCCTCATCCGCCCCACCCGGCACGTCGAGGGACCGTTCGGACACACTGCGCAGCCGCGTCATCTACCGTCCCCTGGATCGGTGCGCACGGCGTCGACGGGCAGGGCCGGGAGGTGGGAACGGTGCTGGTGCTGGATGGAGCGGCCGTCTCCACCCGCGGGCCGCGCCCGGACAACCAGGACTCGGCGGTCACCGGACCGCTGCTGATCGCCATCGCCGACGGTGTCGGGGGCAACGTCGGCGGTGCCGTGGCGTCGTCCCTGGTGGTCAACTGGATGGCCCCGCTGGCCTCCGGCAGCGCCGGTGACGGCGCCGACGACCCGGTGCGGGTGGTGGCCAGCGCGAACGAGCGGATCCGGGCGGCGTACACCGAGCGGCCCCGGCTGCGCACGATGGCGACGACGCTCACCGCCATGCACGTCGACGCCGAGGGGATCGCCCTCCTGCACATCGGCGACTCCCGCGGGTTCGTGCTGGCCGGGGACGAGCTGACCCAGGTCAGCACCGACCACACGCTGGTCCAGGCGCTCATCGACGCAGGGTCGCTCACCCCCGCCGAGGCGCGGGTGCACCCGCAGCGGTCAGCGGTCTACGCGGCGATGCACGGTGCCGACGACGACGTCGCCGCACTCGACGTGATCCGGCTCGACGCGCGCCCCGGCGACCGGTTGATGGTCTGCTCCGACGGGCTGTCCGACGTGGTCCCGCCCAGCACGATCCGCGACCTGCTCGCCTCCGGCAGCCCGGCGCAGGCTGCCGCCGCGCTCCGTGACGCCGCGCTGGCCGGACCGCCGACGGACAACATCACCGTGGTGGTGGCCGACGTCCGCGAGCCGGTCGCCGGCGAACCGGCCGCTCGGCTCTGCACCGTGGGTGCGGCCGGGGAGCTGCGGGAGGAGACGGCCGAGGCGCTGGAGGCCGTCTGGCCCGGCCCGGTGCCGGTCGGCCTGGTCCAGCACCGGCCCCGCTAGGTCCAGTACAGGAGACGCGCGCCGGGCAGCCGGTCGGCGATGGCCGTGGTGAACCAGCCGCGCAGCTCGGACATCGTCTCCCGCGGGTACACGTGCTTGACCGAGCCGAACTTGCCGCGCTTGGTGGTGCGGACGTCCTCGTCCATCTCCAGCTTCGTGCGCGGGTACCAGTCGGTCAGCGTCGCCTTGCTGCCCGGCGTGAACCGGTGGGTGATGCACTCGACGGTCAGGTCGGTGCCCATGGGCAGGGCGGCGGCGACGTGGTCGAGCAGCTCGCCGTACTCCTCGCGCCAGCCCTCGCCCGGCATGATCGGGGCGATGGTCAGCCCCACCGGGTAGCCGGCGGCGGCGACCGCGGCCAGCGCGGCGACGCGCTGCGGGACCGGTGCGGTGGCGCCCTCGAAGCGGCGGGCCACCGAGGCGGCGTTGACCGAGAAACGCAGCCGGGTGCGGCCGGCGTGCGGCAGGTCGAGCAGCCCGGCGACGTCGTCGAACTTGGTGGTCGCCCGCAGCTGCACCGGACCGGGCCACTCGTGCGTGCCGAAGTGCTCGATCGCCCGCGCCAGGCCGCCGGTGAGGTGCTCGAGCGCCAGCGGGTCGGTGTAGCAGGACGCCTCGAACGTCGTGCCCTCGTCGCCGCGGTCGGCGGTGCCGGAGGTGACGGCACCGTGGCCCACGTAGCCGTCGAGGTCGCCGAGCACCTCGTCGAGGTCGGCGAAGACCCGGGTGATCGGCGGGCCGCTCAGCGAGCCGGCCAGGTAGCAGTACTGGCAGTGGGCGGGGCAGCCCTCGGCCAGGTCGAACCGCCAGTCCGCCGACGGCGGGATCGGCTGGAGCCGGCGCTTGGACGCCGGCGGGACGACGACGGCGAGGGTCTGCTTGGCCCGCATGAACGCCGCCCGGTCGCCGTCCCCGCGGAGGTTGGGCAGCCGGTCGCCGCCGAGCAGTTCGATGTCGGAGACGCCCGCCGCCTCCAGCCGGGCCAGGATGCGCCGGCCGTGCGGGCGTTCGGCGGCCGAACGGGTGACCAGGACGCGGGAGGGGATCCAGAGGCGGGAGGGGGCGGGTGCGACGGCGGTGGTCATCGCCTCGTACAACCGCGGCCCGACCGGCGTCCTTCCTGCTCAGGCGGCGCGTCGGCGCACCACGTCCCGGTGGGCCATCAGCGCCCACACCGCGTGCTGCAGGTCCATCCGCTCGCCGTCGGAGGGCAGTGTCGGGGGCAGGTCATCGCGGTGGGGCAGCAGGTCGTCGAGGGGGTCCCCGGCGGTTCCGCGGGATCGCAGCCGGGTGACCGTCGCGACGTCCCCGGTGTCCCACAGCCTCCGGCCCTCCGGGTCGACCACCACCAGCCGACCCCGGACGCGGCTGAGCAGCAGGTCGTGGTCGTGCACCAGGCCGTGGCAGACGTCGCAGAGCAGCACCAGGTTCGACACGTCCGTGCGGCCGCCGGCCAACCAGGAGCGGAGGTGGTGGGCGTGCAACCGCTCGATCCGGGTCTCCTCGCAGCCTGGCCGGGCGCAGCCGCCGTCGCGCACGAGCAGGGCGCGCCGCTGGGCGCGGGTGGCGTAGCGGCGGGCCCGGCCCTGGGCCAGCACCTGGGCTCCATCGGTGACGATGGCCGTCACCGCGGCATCGCAGGCCAGCCGCCGGGCCTGGGCCGGGGTCAGCGCGGGGCCGCCCTCCAGCGCCGCACGTCCGGCGGCCTCGTCGTCGGCGAGCACGGCGGCGTCCACCACGACGACCACCTCGCGGCGGGGTGGGTCGCCGGCCCGTCGGTCGGCCTCGGCTGCGGCAGCGGCCAGCTGGGTGAGCGCCCGGCAGCGCCGTTCGGTGCTGACGGCGAGCGGGACGACCTCGTCGGTGGTTCCGCCGTCGGCATCCTCGGCACCGGCATCCGACCGCTTCCGGGCCGCGCGCTCGCGGCGGGCGTCCCGCTCGGCGATGCTCTCGACCGCGGCGAGCAGTTCGGTGCCGTGCTCGGGCTCCATCCGCAGCTGGATGGAGATCATCCCGTCGTCCTCGGTCCACCAGGAGAACCGGCGCCGGTCGCGGACCCGGCCGGCGTCGACGTCGTCAGCGCGCCGCCAGGCCCGGACGGTGCGCTCGACCTGGGAGGCCGTCGCATGCCGGGCGAACTCGACGAGTTCGGCCTCGGTCCCCGGTTCGGCGACCCGGGTCAGCGCCCGCACCTTCGAGTACGACAGCTCGCCGGACGCGAACGCCGCCGCGGTGGCGGGCAGCCCGCGCAACGCCCGGGCCACCCGCACGTGCTGCCGGGCCGTTCCCGGCGTCAAGGCGCACCTCCAGGCCAGCCAGTGCGCGCACGAGGTGATGCCGACGCCGTGCCACCCCCCGCGCTCGTCGAACTCGGCGACCAGCCGCAGCCAGGCCGACGTCGCGGCGGCCAACTGCACCGCGCCGGCGCAGATCCGGTCGCCGAGCTCCTCCAGCGGCGCGACACCGCCGGGCTCGGTGGACGGCGGGGACAGGGACGTCGTCGTCTCGATCACGTGTTCGAACGTAGCCGCGACCTCCGACAGAACGGCAGGTCAGCGCCTCCCGACGGTTCCGCGGAACCGTCGGCGCTCCCTCATGTCGAACATCGGCCGTACGTTCCGTCCCTGGGGTGAACCGACCCGACGAACCGTGGAGGACCTCATGGCACCCGTACGACGTTTCGACCACGTCGGCATCACCGTCGCCGACCTCGACACGGTGACGGCGTTCTTCGTCGGGCTGGGTCTGGAGGTCGAGGGGCAGCGGATGGCCGTGGAGGGTGAGTTCCTGGACACCGTCATCGGCATCCCCGACTCCCGCACCGAGATCGTCATGCTGCGGCCGCCCGACGGGGGCACCCGGCTGGAGCTGTCGAGCTTCGTCCGGCCCGACCACGAGCCGGGTTCGCCCGCCGCTATGGCCAACGAGCTGGGGCTGCGCAACGTGGCCTTCGAGGTCGACGACCTCCAGGCGGCCGTCGACCGGCTGGCCGCGGACGGCTACGGCCTGGTCGGCGGCATCGGCCGGTACGAGGACGTCTGGCGGATGGCGTACGTGCGCGGACCCGAGGGGATCATCGTGTCCCTGGCCGAGCGGGTCGGCTGACGCCGACCCGCGTCAGTCCGCCAGCTCGACCACGACCGGGGCGTGGTCGCTGGCGCCCTTGCCCTTGCGCTCCTCGCGGTCGATCCGGGCACCGGTGACCCGGCGGGCGAGCGCGGGGGAGCAGAGCTGGAAGTCGATCCGCATGCCCTCGCGGCGGGGGAAGCGCAGCTGCGTGTAGTCCCAGTACGTGTAGACCCCGGGGCCCGGCGTGTGCGGCCGGACGACGTCGGTGAAGCCGGCCTCGACCACCCCGCGGAACGCCGCCCGCTCGGGTTCGCTGACGTGCGTGGAGGAGGAGAACACCGACATGTCCCAGACGTCGTCGTCCTGGGGGGCGATGTTCCAGTCGCCGACCAGCGCCACCTGCGCCTCGGCGTCGTCGGTCAGCCAGCCCCCGGCGCTGACCCGCAGCGCTTCCAGCCACTCGAGCTTGTACCGCAGGTGCGGGTCGGTGAGCGTGCGGCCGTTGGGCACGTAGAGGCTCCACACCCGCACCCCGCCGCAGGTCGCGCCGATCGCCCGGGCCTCCGGGGCGGGCTCCACGCCCTCCTTCGACGACCAGGAGGGCATGCCGGGGAAGCCGACCTCGACGTCGGTCAGGCCCACCCGGGACAGCAGCGCGACCCCGTTCCACTGCGAGTGGCCGACGTGCGCGACGTCGTAACCCAGCGCCCGGAAGCGCTCCTCGGGGAACTGCTCGTCCTTGCACTTGGTCTCCTGCAGCGCCAGGACGTCGACGTCGCTGCGCTGCAGCCAGGCCTCCACCCGGTCGGCTCGGCTGCGGATGGAGTTGACGTTCCAGGTGGCGAGACGCACGGCTCTCGACCCTACGGACACGGTCCGACGGCTCCGGCGGCGCATAGCGTCCGCACCGCCTTGGCACGGCCGTACCACTCAGCTATCTTGGGACGGTCGTACCAACTCTGGAGGTGCCGTATGGCGTGGGCCCTGGTCATCGTCGCCGGCGTGCTGGAGACCGGCTTCGCCGTCGCGCTGAAGGCGTCCGCCGGGTTCTCCCGACTGGTGCCGACCCTGCTCTTCCTCGCCTGCGCGGCCGGCAGCTTCACGCTGCTCAGCATCGGTCTGCGCACCCTCCCGGTGGGCTCGGCCTACGCGGTCTGGACCGGGATCGGGGCGGTGGGCACCGCGGTCTACGGGATGGTGGCGCTCGGCGAGTCCACGCAGGTCCTCAAGCTGGTGTCCATCGCGCTCGTGGTCGCCGGCGTGGTGGGGCTGCAGCTGACCAGCAGTCAGGGCCACTGACATGGCTGCGGCACGGGTGGTCCGGCGCACCTCGCCGCGCGGCGCCGAGCGCAGGCAACACCTCATCGCTGCAGCCGGGGAGCTGGTCATGGAGCAGGGTTTCGGCGCGGTGAGCCACCGGGCCGTGGCCCAGCGGGCGGGGCTGCCCCTGGCGGCGACGACGTACTACTTCGCGTCGCTCGAGGACCTGCTGGCTGAGGCCGTCGGGGACCTCGCCGACAGCTGGCTGGCTGCCGCCCGCGGGGTCCTCGACGCCCTGCCGGAGCACCTCGACGGTCCGCGAGCGGTCGCCGAGGCCGTGCTCCATGTCGCCGCGCTCGTCCCCGGCGGCAGCACCGGGACCGACCTGGGCGCTCTGCTGAGCCTCTACGAGAGGTACGTCGAGTCCGCCCGGCACGAGGGTCTCCGGCCGCTCATCGCCGCCTACGACGCGGGCATCGACGGTCTGCTCGTCGACGTGCTGCGGCGGTCCGGAGCGCCGGCCTCACCGGACGCCGCCCGGCTGCTGCTGGCCGTCGCCGACGGGGCACTGCTGCGCGCGCTGGCGGAGGGGCGGCCTCCCGGGTCGGCCGTCGACGCGGTGGAAGGGGTGGTCCGGCTGTTGTCCGCCCAGGGCCAGGACACGGCGGGCGAGCGATGACCCGCCGTCAGGCCTGGGGGAGAGGGGTGAGGGCCTCGTCCGAGCGGGCCTGCAGGCGGGCGCGCATCCGGTCCCGGCTCTCCACGAACTTCGTCGCCTGCGCGTCCAGGCCGGCGAGGAACTGGGCGAGCTCCTCGCGGGCGCGCTCACCCTCGGCGCCCAGGTCGGTGCGCTCGAACACCTTCCACGCCCGCAGCACCGGCTGGATCACCTCGTCGTGGTGCAGCCGCAGGTCGTAGATGCCGGCCTTGGCGATGATCACCGAGTTCTTCCGGAAGCCGGCCATCGTGGCGCCGGGCATCTCGAACCGCATGACCTCGTCGGCGACGGCGCGCATGGTCGCGTCCGGCTCGATCTCGAACGCCGCCGAGACGATGTTGCGGTAGAAGACCATGTGCAGGTTCTCGTCCTTGGCGATCCGGGCGAGCAGCTGGTCGGCGATCGGGTCGCCGGTGGCCTTGCCGGTGTTGCGGTGGCTGACCCGGGTCGCGAGCTCCTGGAAGGAGACGTAGGCGACCGCCTCCAGCGGGGTCTTGTCGCCGGAGTCGTAGCCGGAGGTCATGTAGTCCATCCGGGCCCGCTCCAGCTCCACCGGGTCGACCCCGCGGGTGACCACCAGGTAGTCGCGCAGCGCGACCCCGTGCCGGTTCTCCTCCGCCGTCCAGCGGCCGACCCAGGTGCCCCAGGCGCCGTCCCGGCCGAACCGGGTGGCGATCTCCCGGTGGTAGCTGGGCAGGTTGTCCTCGGTGAGCAGGTTGGTGAACATCGCCGCCCTGGCGGTCTCGTCCAGCCGGGACTGCTCCGGGGACCAGTCCTCCCCGCCCAGGAAGGCGAAGTCCCGCCCCTGGGACCACGGGACGTAGTCGTGCGGGTGCCACTCCTGCGCCAGCCCCAGGTGCCGGTCCAGGTTCTCGGCGACCACCGGCTCGAGCTCGGTGAGCAGGGCTGCTTCTCGCGGCGTCCGGGACACGGTGTGCCTCCTCTGGTGGGTTCTCCGGCGGGGACCGACGGCGGGGGGGTACAGGGACCTCGACCGCGGTTGCCCGCAGTCTGCCGGTCCGGCGGCACACCCGTGGTGTGCGGTACCCACGACGCCCCCGGGCACGCGTGTCCTGTGCCCTGGGTCACGGAGGACCTGGCCCGACAGCCCCGAGCCGGTTTCGGTGCGATCATGACGTGATGACCGGGTCCGCCGAGGGAGTGACGGCTGCGTGAGCGACGACGCTGCAGCAGCCCGTTCCCCCGCCCTCTCCAGTCCCGACCGGTCCGACCGACGAGCGCAGGAGGGGGTGGCCGCCGCGGGCTCGCCCACCGCACCCCCGCGCACCGGCTCCAGCGCGCATGGACCCGCACCCGGCGCGCACCCCGCGCGCGGGTTCGGGTCGGCGCTGGCGCTCACGGTGGCCGGCACCGTCGTCCCCGGGGTGGCGTTCCTGGCCAGCGGCCGCCGCCGGTCGGGCACCGTGGTCCTCGTAGTCTTCCTGCTCCTCCTCGGCGGTGGGGTGTGGCTGGCCACCGGGGGTCGTCGCGACGCCGTCCACCTGGCGGTCGACTCGACCGCCCTGCTCTGGTTCATCGGCGGGGTGGCGCTGCTGGCGCTGCTCTGGCTTGTCGTCGTCGTCACCGGCTACCGCGCCCTGCTGCCGCGGCGCACCCGGGGCTGGCAGCGCGCGCTGGGCGGACTCGTCGTGCTGCTGCTGTGCGCCGCGGTCGCCGCACCGGCCGCCGCCGTGGTGCGCATCGCCAACGCCCAGCGGGATCTCGTCACCAGCGTCTTCAACGACGGTGACAGCGCCACCGTGGCCCAGCCGACCGACACCTCCGTCCCGTTCGACGGCAAGGACGAGATCAACGTCCTGCTGCTCGGCGGCGACGGTGGCGCCGGCCGGGAGGGCGTCCGCACCGACACGGTGATCGTCGCCCACGTGCAGGTCGCGACCGGTGCGACGACGCTGTTCAGCCTGCCGCGGAACCTGGAGAACCTGCCGTTCCCGGCCGACAGCCCACTGGCCGCCCTGTACCCGAACGGGTTCACGGCCGGCAGCGAGAGCGAGAGCCTGCTCAACGCCGTGTACCGGAACGGTCCGGCCGCCCACCCCGACGTCCTGGGCCCGACCGACGACCCGGGGGCGGACTTCCTCAAGCTCGGTGTCGGCGAGGCCCTCGGGCTGCACATCGACTACTACCTGCTGGTCAACCTCGACGGCTTCAGCCGACTGGTCGACGCCCTCGGCGGGATCACGGTCAACGTCAACTACTACGTCCCGGTCAACGGCGACACCGCCACCGGTGCCCTGCCCGACGCCTACATCGCGCCCGGGCCGAACCAGCACATGAGCGGCACGCGCGCGCTGGACTTCGCCCGCGGCCGCTACGGCCTCTCGGACTACCTGCGGATGGACCGGCAGCGGTGCGTGCTGCAGGCCATCGTCGACGCCGCCGACCCGGTCACCCTGCTCTCGCAGTACCAGAACCTGGCCCGGACGACGCAGGACATCGTGAGCACCGACGTGCCCTCCGCCGTCCTCGGTGACGTCGTCGACCTGGCCTTCGACGTGAAGTCCGCCGGCATCCGCAGCGTCGTCTTCGACGACACGGTGATCAACCCGGCCTACCCCGACTACCCGAAGATGCGGGCGCTGGTCCAGCAGGCGCTGCACCCCGCGCCGGGGGGCACCCCGACCTCGGCTGCACCGGCGACGCCCAGCGAGCCGCTGGCCGCCGCGCCGTCACCGGGCGGCAACGGCGGGTCGGTGACCGAGGTGGCGGACGCCTGCGCCTACGACCCGGCGCAGGCCCAGGCGGCCCTGGAGGCCGGTCAGCCCCCGACCCGCGGCGGCTGAACCAGCACGACCACCAGCGTGCGGGGGCCGTGCACGCCCTCGACCCGCTCGAGCTCGATGTCGCTGGTCGCCGACGGTCCGCTGACCATGGTCAGCGGCCGCAGCGGGTCCAGCCGGGCCAGCCCCTCGGGCACGCCGCCCACCACCTGGTCGGCGGTGACCACGCACACCAGGCAGTCGGGCAGCAGCGACAGCGCCCGCCGGCCGCAGGCGGGCGAGCCGTCGAGCACCAGCGTGCCGGTCTCGGCGATCGCCACCGCGACGGCGGTCACCGACGCGGCCCGGTCGGCGAGCTGCACCGCCGGGCGGTCGTCGTCGACGTCGCAGCCCTCCGGCCGCCACTCCTGCGGCAGCCCCGGCGCCACGACGACGTCACCGGCGGCCCAGCCGGCCCCGAGCGCCTGGTCCAGCGCAGCCCGCACCGTGGCAGCGACGTCGGCGGGAGCGCAGCGCAGCACCGTCGCCCGGTAGTCCTCCACCCGGTCGACCACGAGGTCGAGCAGCTCCGGGCCGGTGGTGGGGTGCTCCTGCCGGTAGTCGCGGACCACCTCCGGGACGGCGGCCCGGGTCTCGCCGAGCGCCTGCCGGATCCGGCCGAGCACGTCCTCCCGCGCGCTCACCGGCCGTGCTCCTCGGTCCACTGCTGCACGAAGGTCCTGGCCGGCGGGGTGGGCAGGTCCCGGCTGCGCGTCCAGCCCGAGACCGGCGGGGGCAGCGCGTTGGGCAGCGTCGGCCGGCCGCGGGAGAGCAGCCGGCCGAGGCCGGCCGCGCGTTGGGCAAGGTGCCACAGCCGCGGGTTCGACATCGCCCGGGCCAGGGCCGTGAACGCCAGGCCCTCGGCGGTCGGCTTCTCCTGCGCCTCCACGTGCTCGGCCCGCAGGTGCACCAGGATCGAGGGGATGTCGATCGCCACCGGGCAGACCTCGAAGCAGGCGCCGCACAACGAGGAGGCGTAGGGCAGCGAGGCGTTGTCCTCCACCCCGGTGAGCTGCGGGGAGAGGATCGCGCCGATCGGCCCGGGGTAGACCGAGCCGTAGGAGTGCCCGCCGGTGCGCTCGTACACCGGGCAGACGTTCAGGCAGGCCGAGCAGCGGATGCAGTGCAGCGCCTCCCGGCCCACCTCGTCGGCGAGCACTGCCGTCCGGCCGTTGTCCAGCAGCACCAGGTGGAACTCCTGCGGCCCGTCGCCGGGGGTGACCCCCGCCCAGGTGGAGGTGTAGGGGTTCATCCGCTCGCCGGTGGAGGACCGGGGGAGCAGCTGCAGGAAGACCTCCAGGTCGCGCCAGGTCGGCACCACCTTCTCGATGCCCATGACGGTGATCAGCGTCTCGGGCAGGGTCAGGCACATCCGGCCGTTGCCCTCGCTCTCCACCACCGTCAGCGTGCCGGTCTCTGCGACGGCGAAGTTCGCGCCGCTCACCGCCACCCGGGCCCGGAGGAACCGCTCGCGCAGGTGCTGGCGGGCGGCCATGGCCAGCCGGCGCGGGTCGTCGGTGAGGCCAGGGTCCACACCGGGGATCGTGCGGGCGAAGATCTCCCGGATCTCGGCCCGGTTCTTGTGGATCGCCGGCACCAGGATGTGGGAGGGCTGGTCCTCACCGAGCTGGACGATCAGCTCGGCCAGGTCGGTCTCGAAGACGTCGAGGCCGGCGGCCTCCAGCGCCTCGTTCAGCCCGATCTCCTGGGTGGCCATCGACTTGACCTTGACCACCTCGGGCGCGCCGGTGGCCAGCACCAGCCGGGTGACGATCTCGTTGGCCTCGTTGGCGTCCCGGGCCCAGTGGACGACGCCGCCGCGGGCGGTCACCTGCCGCTCCAGCTCCTCCAGGTGCTCGTCGAGGCGCGCCATCGTGGCGGCCTTGAGGGCCTTGCCGGCCGCCCGCAACTGCTCCCAGTCGGGGACCTCGGCCACCACCCGGGCCCGCTTGCCGCGGATGGTGGAGGTCGCGTGACCGAGGTTGGCCCGCAGCTGCCCGTCGCGCAGCGCGCCGCGGGCGGCGTCCGGGAACGACTGGTCGCCGCGCAGGTGCCCCACGCCCCGGGGCGCGGTCGGCAGGCCCAGGAAGGTGGGCGCCTTCGGGGGGACGGTGGCGGTCATGCCGGCACCGCCGGTCGGGTCTTCTGGTCGGGACTCACGGCTTCCTCCGTCGAGGCGAGGATCTCGGCCAGGTGCACGGTGCGGGTGCCGGCCCGCAACCGGGAGAGGCCGCCGCCGATGTGCATCAGGCAGGACGCGTCCCCGGCGGTGCACACCTCGGCGTGGGTGGACAGCACGTTGGCCATCTTGTCGGTGAGCATCGCCGTCGAGGTGTCGGCGTTCTTGACCGCGAATGTCCCGCCGAACCCGCAGCACTGCTCGGCGCCGGGCAGCTCGACCAGCTCCAGGCCGCGGACCGCCCGGAGCAGCTGGTAGGGCCGGTCGCCCACCTTCAGCAGCCGCAGCGAGTGGCAGGTCGGGTGGTAGGTGACCCGGTGCGGGTAGTAGGCGCCGACGTCGGTCACGCCGAGGACGTCGACCAGGAACTGGGACAGCTCGTAGGTGCGCCCGGCCAGCTCCTCGGCGGCCCGGGCGAGCTCCTCGTCACCGGCCCGGCGGGCGACGTCGGCCTGCTGGTGGTGGATCGAGGCGACGCACGAGCCGGACGGCGCGACGATCGCCTCGGCGCCGGCGAAGGCCCGGACGTGGTTGGCGACGATCCCGACCGCCTCCCGCCGGTAGCCGGTGTTGACGTGCATCTGCCCGCAGCAGGCCTGCCCGGTCGGCACGACGACCTCGTGCCCGAGCCGTTGCAGCAGGGACGCGGTGGCGTGCGCCACCGACGGGGTCAGGGTGTCCACCAGGCAGGTGGCGAAGAGCGCGACCTTCATCCGATACCTCCGCTCGCGACGGCCGGGCGGGGCCGCCGGACCATGCTGGACTCGCGGACGACGAGCGTGGGCTCGAAGACCGGCTGTTCGTGGACGTGTTCGGCACCCCGGGTGGCCTCGTCGAGGAGCAGTTCCGCCGCCCGCCGGCCCAGTTCCTGCCGCGGCTTGCGGACCGAGGTCAGCGGCACCGCGGCCGCAGCCGCGAAGTCGATGTCGTCGTAACCCACGATGGCGAAGTCCTCGGGGACCCGCACCCCGTGGCGGACCATCTCCTGCAGCACGCCCAGCGCGAGCAGGTCGTTGGCGCAGACCGCCGCCGTGGGCCGCCGGCCGGCCGGGAGCCCGATGACCTGCGCCGCGGCCTCGCGCCCACCGGCGACGGTGAGCGTGTCGGGGGAGAGGACGGTCAGCGCGTCGTCGGTACCGGTGCCCTCGCGCACGGCGGCCACCACGCCGTCGTGCCGCTCCTGCACCTGGGGCAGCCCCGAGGAGCCGCCGATGAAGGCGATCCGGCGGTGACCACGCTCGAGGAGGTGGTCGGCGGCCAGCCGGCCGCCCAGCACGTCGTCGACGGCGACGGCGCACTGGCCGGGCCCGGTGGCGCGTCGGTCGAGCAGGACGACCGGCGTGCCACGGGACCGCAGCGCCTCGACGTGCGGGGACAGCTCGGCCGTCGGGGTGATGAGCACGCCCTGCACGCGCTGCTCGGTCAGCACGTCGAGGTGTGCGGACTCCCGGTCGGCCCGGTCGTCGGAGTTGCACAGCATCACCGCGAGGCCGGCGGCCTCCGCAACCTCCTCGACGCCGCGGGCGACGTCGGTGAAGAACGGGTTGGCGATGTCCAGCACGACCAGCCCGATGGTGCGGCTGCGGCCGGCCCGCAGGTGCCGGGCGGACTCGTTGCGGACGAAGCCGAGCGCCGCGATCGCGGCCTGGACCCGTTCCCGGGTGGCCGGGGCGACGGTGCCGGGCCGGTTGAGGACGTTGCTGACCGTGCCGACCGAGACCCCGGCCGCCACGGCGACGTCCCGGATGCTGGCGGTCAGCGGAGCTCCCCTGCAGGTCAGGCGTTGAAACGTCTCAACGTCGCTCGGGTCCACCAGATCACGGTTCGGAGGCCGCGGGCCGGTGACGGTTGACACATTCCTAGCAGCTTCCCTATGGTCTGCGCCACAACGCCTCTGAAACGTTTCAGCCGAAGCGACGGAGGCCCTCGACGAGGAGGTCACGTGGCTGACGGCATGCCGGACGGCGACCCCGGGCCCGTCGTGCTCGCCCTGCGGGACGTCTCCAAGTCCTTCGGTGCGATCGCCGCCCTCCGCGGTGCGCAGCTCGAGCTCCGTGGGGGCGAGGCGCACGCGTTGGTGGGCGAGAACGGCGCCGGCAAGTCGACCCTGGTGAAGATCCTGGCCGGCGTGCACGGGCCCGACGAGGGCACGGTGCTGCTGGACGGGCAGCCGGTCACGCTGGACAGCCCGGCCGCCGCCCGGGCCCAGGGCATCGCGGTCATCTACCAGGAGCCGACGCTGTTCCCCGACCTGTCGGTCGCGGAGAACATCTTCATGGGCCGGCAGCCGCTGACCAGCGGACGGCGGATCGACCGCCCGGAGCTGGCCGCCCGGTGCACGGCCCTGTTCGAGCGGCTCGGCGTCCACATGGACCCCGACCGCCCCGCCCGCGGGCTGTCCATCGCCGACCAGCAGATGGTCGAGATCGCGAAGGCGCTGTCCTTCGACGCGCGGGTGCTGGTCATGGACGAGCCCACCGCGGCGCTGTCCGGCGTCGAGGTCGAGCGGCTGTTCACCGTCGCCCGGGCCCTGCGCTCGCACGGCGCAGCCGTGCTCTTCATCTCGCACCGGTTCGACGAGGTGTTCGACCTCTGCGACCGGATCACCGTCATGCGCGACGGCCAGTGGGTCTCCACCGACGCCACCGGGGACCTCACGGTCGAGCAGGTGGTCCGCCGGATGGTCGGCCGGGACGTCGCCGACCTGTTCCCCAAGCAGGACGTCGTCGCCGGGGACGTCGTGCTCGAGGTGCGCGGGCTGACCCGCCGGGGCGTGTTCACCGACGTCAGCTTCGACGTGCGGGCCGGCGAGATCGTCGCGCTGGCCGGGCTGGTCGGCGCCGGACGCAGCGAGGTGGTGCGCGCCGTGTTCGGCGTCGACATCTACGACGCCGGCAGCGTCACCCTGCACGGCAGGCCGCTCAAGCCCGGCAACCCCGCCGCCGCGATGGCCGCCGGTCTGGCCCTGGTGCCCGAGGACCGCCGCCAGCAGGGCCTGGTCATGGAGCTGTCGGTCGAGCGCAACGCCACGCTGACCCGGCGCTGGAAGCTCGCCCGGATGGGGTGGCTCTCCGCCCGCACCGAGCGCGCGACCGCTGCCGAGTGGTCGAAGAAGCTGCAGGTCAAGGCCGGCCGGCTGAGCGACCCGGTGTCGACGCTGTCCGGCGGCAACCAGCAGAAGGTGGTGCTGGCCAAGTGGCTGTCCACCGACCCCACGCTGCTGATCGTCGACGAGCCCACCCGCGGCATCGACGTCGGCACCAAGGCCGAGGTGCACCGGCTCCTCTCCCAGCTGGCCGCCGACGGCATGGCGGTCGTCATGGTCTCCAGCGAACTCCCGGAGGTGCTCGGCATGGCCGATCGCGTGCTGGTGATGCACGAGGGACGTCTCGTCGACGACATCCCCCGCGCCCGCGCCGACGAGGACACCGTGATGCTGGCCGCGACGGGGCAGGCCCGATGAGCGCCTCCACCGCCCACCGGCCGCCCACCGGGGCGACCGAGGCCGACGCGCCGGAGGCCCGCTCCCGGCGCGGGGCCGCGCTCGCCCAGCGGCTGGTCGTCGTCCGGGAGCTCGGCATCCTCGCCGCGCTGGTGCTGCTGATCGGCATCACGCTGATCGCCAACCCGCGCTTCCTGTCGGGGCAGAACGTCCGGGACCTGATGCTGTCGGCCGCGGTGCTGGTGGTGCTCGCCGCCGGCCAGACGATGGTCATCATCACCCGCAACGTCGACCTGTCGGTCGGGTCGGTGCTGGGGCTGTCCGCCTACGCCGTCGGCACGTTGCTGGTCGACCACCCCGGCACCCCGGTGGTGGTCGCGGTGCTGGCCGGCATGGTCGTCGGTGCGGTGTGCGGCCTGGTCAACGGCGCGATCGTCGCGGTGGCCAAGGTCCCCTCGCTGGTGGTCACGCTGGGCACGCTGTACGCCATCCGCGGGCTGACCTCGCTGTGGGCGAGCAGCTCCGACCGGCTGCAGATCAACGCCTCCGACCTGCCCAGCAGCTTCAAGAGCTTCGGCGGGGCCCGGGTGCTCGGCATCCCCGTGCTGTTCCTGATCGCGGTCGCGGTCGTCCTGGTGGTCGGCTACCACCTGCGCTCCTACCGCAGCGGCCGTGAGCTGTACGGCATCGGCTCGGCACCCGAGGCGGCCCGGCTCTCCGGCATCCCGGTCGGGCGGCGGGTGCTCACCGCATTCGTGCTCAACGGTGCCCTGGCCGGCCTGGCCGGCGTCCTCTACGCCGCCCGGTTCCAGACGCTGGACACCACGGCCGGCACCGGCCTCGAGCTCAACGTGGTGGCCGCCGCCGTGGTCGGTGGTGTCGCGATCGCCGGGGGCACCGGCAGCGCCTGGGGCGCCGCGCTCGGCGCGCTGCTGCTCACCACCATCGGCACCGCGCTGCCGCAGCTGGGCATCAACCCGTTCTGGCGGGACGCCGCGGTCGGCGCCCTGATCCTCGCCGCCATCGCCCTGGACCGGACGCTCACCCTGCGCCTGGCCGCCCGCCTCCGAGGGAGGAACCTCCGTGGCAGTTGACACCTCCTCCGCGCCGGTGGCCGGGAACGCCACCCCGCCCCCGGCCCGGGCCCCGCGTGGGTTCACGCTGCCCAGCGGCAGCGTGATCAGCACCTTCCTGGTGCTGTTCCTGGTGATCGCCTCGTTCAGCGTCGACGGCTTCGCGAGCACCCGGAACCTCGGCTTCCTGCTGCTGGACGTCGTCGTCATCGCACTGATCGCGCTGCCGCTCACGCTGATCGTGGTCACCGGCGAGATCGACCTGTCGGTGGCCAGCATGGTGGGCCTGAGCAGCGCCGTCATGGGCAAGCTGTGGTTCGCCGGGCTGTCGCTGCAGCTGATCATCGTGCTCTGCCTGGTGCTCGGAGCCGTGCTCGGTGCGTTCAACGGCCTGCTGGTGACCTGGCTGGGGCTGCCCTCGCTGGCGGTCACGATCGGCACGCTGGCGCTCTACCGCGGTCTGGCGTTCGTCGTCCTCGGTGACCAGGCGGTCGCGGACTTCCCGCGCTCCTGGACGACGTGGGCCATCTCCTCCCTCGGGAACTCGGGCATCCCCAACGCGGTGCTACCGCTGCTGGTGCTGGTCGCCGTCACCGCCGTCCTGCTGCACGCCACCCCGATCGGCCGGGCGCTCTACGCCATGGGCAACAGCGAGGACGCCGCCCGGTTCAGCGGCATCGACGTCGCCCGGATGAAGTTCTGGCTGTTCGTCGCCTCTGGTGTGGTCAGCGCGCTCGGCGGCGTCTTCTGGACCCTCCGCTACGGCAGCGCACGGGCCGACAACGCGACCGGTCTCGAGCTGCAGGTGATCGCGGCGATCCTGCTCGGCGGGGTCTCCATCTTCGGCGGCAGCGGCGGGCTGCTCGGTGTCATGGCCGGGGCCCTCCTGCTGGCCTCGGTGCGCAACGCCCTGCAGCTGGTCAACGTGCCGTCGGACGTGCTGAACATCGTCACCGGTGCCCTGCTCATCGTCGCCGTCGTCGCGCCCCAGGTGGTCGCGCGGCTGAAGACCCACAGACCTCCGGCACGACGTAGCGCCGGCGCACAGAAGGGGAACCCATGACCAGCTTCCTGACCGCCCGGCGCCTCCGCGGGGTGATCACCGGATCAGCGGTGGCCGCCCTGGTGCTCACCACCGCAGCCTGCGGGGGCACCACCCGGGACGACGAGGACGCCTCCTCGGGCGACAGCGGCTCCAGCGCCTCGGCCGACCCGAACGC
The DNA here is from genome assembly GCA_000620205.1 of Geodermatophilaceae bacterium URHA0031. Classification (GTDB taxonomy): domain Bacteria; phylum Actinomycetota; class Actinomycetes; order Mycobacteriales; family Geodermatophilaceae; genus Modestobacter. The sequence goes on from JHVP01000015.1 coordinate 44,783, forward strand.
CGAGATCCCCGAGGGCCTGGCGATCGCCTTCCTCCCCAAGCAGCTGAACAACCCCTACTTCGCCGTGGCCGACGGCGGCGGCGAGAAGGCGGTCGGTGAGCTCAAGGGCGACTACAGCGAGGTCGGCCCCTCCGAGGCGAGCGCCTCCTCCCAGGTCAGCTACATCAACACGCTGACCCAGCAGGGCGCCGACGTCATCGTCACCTCGGCCAACGACCCCAACGCCATCTGCTCGGCGCTGGACCAGGCCCGCGCCGGCGGGGCCAAGGTCGTGACCTTCGACTCCGACACCGACCCGGAGTGCCGGGACGCCTTCATCAACCAGGCGACGGCGGACGGCATCGCGCAGACCCAGATCGACCTGATGGCCGAGCAGATCGGTGGCTCGGGCAAGGTCGCGATCCTCTCCGCGACGGCGAACGCGACGAACCAGAACGCCTGGATCGAGATCATGAAGAGCTACGCCGCGGAGAAGTACCCGCAGATGCAGATCGTCAGCACCGTCTACGGCGACGACGAGGACGAGAAGTCCTTCCAGGAGACCCAGGGCCTGCTGCAGAGCACCCCTGACCTCAAGGGCATCATCTCGCCGACCACGGTGGGCATCGCCGCCGCGGCGCGCTACCTGTCCGGCTCGGAGTACAAGGGCAAGGTCGCGCTGACCGGCCTCGGCACCCCGAACCAGATGCGCGACTTCGTCAAGGACGGCACCGTCACGGCGTTCGCGCTGTGGAACCCGGCCGACCTCGGCTACCTCGCCGCCTACGCCGGCGCGGCGCTGTCCGCCGGCCAGATCACCGGCGCGGAGGGCGAGACCTTCACCGCCGGCGACCTCGGCGAGTACACGATCGGCAAGGACGGCGAGATCGTCCTCGGCGACCCGACCGTGTTCAAGGCCGACAACATCGACGACTTCGACTTCTGAGTCGTCCTCCCCGTCGCCGCCGGTCGCCCGGCCGGCGGCGACGGGGTTCGCCCGACCCACCCCCGGAGGAACGAGTGCCGCGCGTCTGCTTCACCCTCCAGGTCCGCCCCGACCGGCTCGCCGAGTACCGCCGGCGCCACGCCGCGGTCTGGCCGGAGATGCTCCGCGCCCTCCGCGACAGCGGCTGGCGCGACTACCAGCTCTTCCTGCGCGAGGACGGACTCCTCGTCGGCACCGTGGTGACCGACGACCTGGCTGCGGCGCAGGCCGCCGTCGACGCCGCTGCGGTGAGCGCGCGGTGGGAGGCGGAGATGGCCCCCTTCTTCGAGACCGGGGACGGCCGCGGCAAGTCCTCGCTCGACCTCGTCTTCGACCTCGACGCCCAGCTCAGGGCGGCCGGGGAGCACACCGCAACGAACGGAGAGACCCCGTGACCACCGACCTCCGGGCCGCCGCCCTCAGCGCGCTGGCCCAGCAGACCATCGAGCTGCCCTCCTGGGCGTTCGGCAACGCCGGGACCCGGTTCAAGGTCTTCAGCTCGCCCGGGGTGCCCCGCGACCCGTTCGAGAAGATCACCGACGCCGCGCAGGTGCACCGGTACACCGGCGTCGCCCCCCGGGTCTCGCTGCACATCCCGTGGGACCTCGTCGACGACTTCGGCAAGCTCGCCCGGCACGCCGCCGACGAGGGCGTCTCGATCGGCGCGATCAACTCGAACCTGTTCCAGGCCGACGAGTACAAGCTCGGCTCGCTGACCAACGCCGACCCGGCGGTGCGGGCCAAGGCCGTCGCCCACCACGTGCAGTGCATCGACGTCATGCGCGCCACCGGGTCGACCGACCTGAAGATCTGGCTCCCCGACGGCACCAACTACCCGGGCCAGGACGACATCACCGACCGGCAGGAGCGGCTCGCGGAGTCGCTGCAGCAGATCTACGCCGAGCTGGACCCCGAGCACCGGCTGGTCCTCGAGTACAAGTTCTACGAGCCGTACTTCTACACGATGGACATCCCCGACTGGGGCACCTCGCTGCTGCACTGCCTGGCCCTCGGCGAGCAGGCGAAGGTCGTGCTGGACACCGGCCACCACGCGCCGAACACCAACATCGAGTTCATCGTCGCCCAGCTGCTGCGGGTCGGCCGGCTCGGCGCCTTCGACTTCAACTCCCGCTTCTACGGCGACGACGACCTGATCGTGGGCGCCGCCGACCCGTTCCAGCTGTTCCGGATCATGAACGAGATCGTCCGCGCCGACGCGTTGCGCCCGGACTCGGGCGTGAACTTCATGCTCGACCAGTGCCACAACATCGAGCCGAAGATCCCCGGCCAGATCCGCTCGGTGATGAACGTCCAGGAGGCCACGGCGAAGGCGCTGCTGGTCGACCGGGAGGCGCTCCGGGCGGCCCAGGTCACCGGTGACGTGCTCGGTGCCAACGGCGTCCTGATGGACGCCTACAAGACCGACGTCCGGCCGCTGCTGGCCGAGCTTCGCGAGTCGCAGGGCCTGCCCGCCGACCCGTACGCCGCCTACGCCGCCTCCGGCTACGCGGACAAGATCGCCACCGAGCGCGTGGGAGGCCAGCAGGCCTCCTGGGGCGCCTGAGCCGAGGACGACGACATGACGAACCCCGTGGTCAGTGACCTGCTCGCCCGCTCGAACCGCCTCGGTGCGGACCCGCGGAACACCAACTACGCCGGCGGCAACACCTCCGCCGCCGGCACGGAGACCGACCCGGTCACCGGCCAGCCGGTCGAGCTGCTCTGGGTCAAGGGCTCCGGGGGTGACCTCGGCACGCTGACCGAGGGCGGCCTCGCCGTCCTGCGGCTGGACCGGCTCCGGTCGCTGGTCGACGTCTACCCCGGCGTCGACCGCGAGGACGAGATGGTCGCGGCCTTCGACTACTGCCTGCACGGCCGCGGCGGCGCGGCCCCGAGCATCGACACCGCGATGCACGGCCTGGTCCGGGCCGCGCACGTCGACCACCTGCACCCCGACTCCGGCATCGCGCTGGCCACCGCGGCCGACGGCGAGGCGCTGACCCGGGAGTGCTTCGGCGACCGCGTCGTCTGGGTGCCGTGGCGCCGTCCGGGCTTCCAGCTGGGCCTGGACATCGCCGAGATCGCGGAGAAGAACCCGCAGGCCATCGGCGCGGTGCTCGGCGGGCACGGCATCACGGCGTGGGCCGACACCAGCGAGCAGTGCGAGGCGAACTCGCTGGAGATCATCGCCACGGCGGAGCAGTTCCTCGCCGAGCGTGGCCGGCCGGAACCCTTCGGCCCGGTGCTGCCCGGCTTCGGGGCGCTGCCCGAGGCGGAGCGGCGGGCCAGGGCCGCGGCGCTGTTCCCGGTGGTCCGCGGGCTGGCGTCCACGGACAAGCCGCAGGTCGGGCACTACACCGACACCGACGTGGTGCTCGACTTCCTGGCCGCCGCCGAGCACCCGCGGCTGGCCGCGCTGGGCACCTCCTGCCCGGACCACTTCCTGCGCACCAAGGTGCGCCCGCTGGTCGTCGACCTGCCGGCCGATGCGCCGGTCGAGGACGTCCTGGCGCGGCTGCGCGAGCTGCACGAGGCCTACCGGGCCGACTACGCCGCCTACTACGAGCGGCACGCCACCCCCGACTCCCCGGCCATGCGCGGCGCGGACCCGGCGATCGTGCTGGTGCCCGGGGTCGGCATGTTCAGCTTCGGCGCGAACAAGCAGACCGCCCGTGTGGCCGGTGAGTTCTACGTCAACGCGATCAACGTGATGCGCGGCGCCGAGGCCGTCTCGACCTACGCGCCGATCGACGAGAGCGAGAAGTTCCGGATCGAGTACTGGGCCCTGGAGGAGGCCAAGCTCGCCCGGATGCCGAAGCCGAAGCCGCTGGCCACCCGGGTCGCGCTGGTCACCGGCGCCGCGTCGGGCATCGGCAAGGCCATCGCCGAGCGGCTGGCCGCCGAGGGCGCCTGCGTCGTCGTCGCCGACCTGGACCTGGCCAAGGCCGACGCCGCGGCCGCGGGCATCGGCAGCTCCGACGTCGCGGTCGGGGTGGCCGCCGACGTGAGCGACGCGGGGGCCGTGGCCGCCGCGTTCGCCGAGGCCGTGCTCGCCTTCGGCGGCGTCGACCTGGTGGTCAACAACGCCGGGCTCTCGATCTCCAAGCCGCTGCTGGAGACCACCGAGCGCGACTGGGACCTGCAGCACGACGTGATGGCCAAGGGCAGTTTCCTGGTCTCCCGGGAGGCGGCCCGGATCATGATCGAGCAGGGGATGGGCGGCGACCTCGTCTACATCTCCTCGAAGAACTCGGTCTTCGCCGGGCCGAACAACATCGCCTACTCCGCGGTCAAGGCCGACCAGGCGCACCAGGTCCGGCTGCTCGCCGCCGAGCTCGGGCCGCAGCAGATCCGGGTGAACGGGATCAACCCGGACGGCGTCGTCCGCGGCTCGGGCATCTTCGCCGGGGGGTGGGGTGCTCAGCGCGCCGCCGTCTACGGGGTCAAGGAGGAGGAGCTGGGTGAGTACTACGCCCAGCGCACCCTGCTCAAGCGCGAGGTCCTCCCCGAGCACGTCGCCGACGCCGTCTTCGCCCTCACCGGCGGAGAGCTGACCCGGACGACGGGCCTGCACGTCCCCGTCGACTCCGGCGTCGCCGCCGCCTTCCTCCGGTGACCGTTCTCGCCAAAATGGCCATTTTGGCGGAACGGGAACGGCGATGACCGAGCTGACCCTCGCGGCCGTCGACCTGGGGGCCTCCAGCGGCCGGGTGATGGCCGCGCGGGTCGGGCCCGGCCGGCTGGAGCTCTCCGAGGTCAACCGCTTCGTCAACCGCCCGGTGCGGGTCGCCGGCACCCTGTACTGGGACGTGCTGGCGCTCTACGGCGGCGTCCTGGACGGGCTGCGGGCCGCCGGGCGGCTGGACGGCCGGGGCCTCGACGGGATCGGCATCGACAGCTGGGCGGTCGACGTCGGTCTGCTCGACGCGGACGGCGTCCTGGTCGGGAACCCGGTGCACTACCGGGACACCCGGCACGCCGCCGCCGTCCCCGACGTGCACGCGCTGGTCTCGCCGGAGGAGCTCTACCGGGTCAGCGGGCTGCAGCACCTGCCGTTCAACACGGTGTTCCAGCTGGTGGGCGCCTCCCGGCGGGCCGGCTTCGGCGCGGCCGAGCGGGCGCTGCTCATCCCCGACCTGCTGACCTGCTGGCTCACCGGCGCGGTCGGCGCGGAGGTCACCAACGCCTCGACCACCGGCCTGCTCGACGCCGGCACCCGGCAGTGGGCGTGGGAGCTGATCGACCGGCTCGGGCTGCCCCGGCCGCTGTTCCCGCCGCTCACCCAGCCCGGTGACCGGCTGGGGGAGCTCACCGCCGACGTGCTCGCCGAGACCGGGCTGACCGGTCCGGTGCCGGTCACCGCGGTCGGCTCGCACGACACCGCCTCGGCCGTCGTCGGGGTGCCGGCGGAGTCGGCCCGGTTCGCCTACGTCTCCTGCGGCACCTGGTCGCTGGTCGGCGTGGAGCTGGACGCGCCGGTGCTCACGGAGGCCAGCCGGCGCGCCGGGTTCACCAACGAGCTCGGGGTGGACGGGACGGTCCGCTACCTGCGCAACGTGATGGGCCTGTGGCTGCTGCAGGAGTCGCTGCGCACCTGGCAGGCGGCCGGGCTGCCGGCCGACCTCACGGAGCTGCTGCACGCCGCCGCCCGCGAGCCGGCGTTCGGGGCGGTCGTCGACTGCGACGACGACCGGTTCCTCCCGCCGGGAGACATGCCCGCGCGGATCGCCGAGGTCTGCCGGGAGACCGGGCAGACGCCGCCGCAGAGCCAGGCGGCGACGGTGCGCTGCATCCTGGACAGCCTCGCGCTGGCCTACCGGCGGACCGTCCGGCGGGCGGCCGAGCTGTCCGGGCAGCCGGTCGACGTCGTGCACCTCGTCGGCGGCGGCGCCCGCAACGCGCTGCTGTGCCAGCTCACCGCGGACGCCTGCGGGCTGCCCGTGGTGGCCGGCCCGGTGGAGGCCGCGGCGCTGGGCAACGTGCTGGTGCAGGCCCGGGCGGGCGGGGCGCTGACCGGTGGGCTGCCGGAGCTGCGGGCGCTGCTCGGGCAGACCCAGGACGTCGTCCGGTACGAGCCGACGTCGGGAGCAGAGGCTGCCTGGGCGGCCGCCGAGGTCAGGCTGGCCTGACGGTCACGTGCTGGCGAGCTGGATCAGGTTGCCGCAGGTGTCGTCGAGGACGGCGGTGGTGACCGGGCCCATGGTCAGCGGCGCCTGGGTGAAGGTGACGCCGGCCGCGACCAGCCGGGCGTGCTCGGCGTGCACGTCGTCGACGGCGAAGGAGGTGAACGGGATGCCGTCGGCGACCAGCGCCTCCTTGAACGGCCGCACCGCCGGGTGGCCGTCGGGCTCCAGCAGCAGCTCCACGCCGTCCGGGGCCTCGGGGGAGACGACGGTCAGCCACCGGTGCTCGCCCATCGGGACGTCGTGCTTGGGCCGGAAGCCGAGCACGTCGGTGTAGAACCGCAGCGCCTTCTCCTGGTCGTCGACGAGGACGCTGGTCAGCGCGATCTTCACGGTGTCTCCTCCGGGGGGCGGGTGGGCCACCGGTCGGCGATGGCCCGCAGCGGGGCGGTGTCCAGGTGCAGGAACGTGTAGCGGCCCTCGCGTCGCCGGACGACCAGGCCGGCTGCCTCCAGCACGTCGAGGTGCTGGGAGACCGCCTGCCGGCTCGAGCCCACCCCGTGCCGGCTGACCAGCCGGGTGCACAGCTCGAACAGCGTCTGGCCGTCCCGGTCCTGCAGCTCGTCGAGCACCAGCCGCCGGGTCGGGTCGGCGAGGGCCTTGAACACGTCCCCCACGCGACGACGATAGGCAAGTGAGGACTTGCCTGACAAGACCTCCGGGCATGCGCCCGCAGCCCTGCCCGAGGGTCACGCCAGGCCGGCCGCCGTAGGCTCACCGATCGTGACCGCACCCGAGCCCGGCAGCCCACCCGCGCGCCGCGAGCGGCTGGTCGGCCTGCTCGTGCTGGGCGTCGCCGTCGTCCTCCTGCTCTCCTCGGTCTCCTGGTTCAGCAGCGACCGCACCGGGGTGGGCATCGGCCAGCTCGTCCTCGCCCTGGTGCTGGCGGGGATCGGCGGGTTCCTGATCCGCCGGTCGCCGCCGCGCTGAACCCGGGGGTGGCGCGGCTGCAGCGGACGCGGCAGTGTGACCGCCACCACGCCGAGGTCAGGAGGAGCCGTGCACATCGATCGCGCGAAGCTGGTCCAGCTGCTGCACACCGAGGGCGACAACGCCCAGGCCGAGAAGGTCGAGGCGCAGCTGCCCGAGCAGATCGACACCGAACGGGACGCCGACGCGCTGACCGCGGTCGGGCTCGACCCGACCCAGCTGATGGCCAAGCTGGCCGGCGGCGCCTTCGGCAGCACCCTCACGCCCTGAGCGGGGTGGGAGGGACGCAGGAACCGCGCCCTCCCACCCCACGTCAGCCGGCGTAGGGGCGCTCGCGCGCCAGTTCCTCCTTGGCGACGCCCCGGATGTGGACCGCGTCGGGGCCGTCGACGATCCGCAGCGTGCGGGCGCTGGCGTAGAAGCGCGCCAGGATCGTGTCGTTGCTGACGCCGGCTCCGCCGTGCAGCTGGATGGCACGGTCGATCACGGCCAGGGCCACCCGCGGGGCGGCGACCTTGATCGCCGAGATCTCGGTGCGGGCACCCTTCGCGCCGTACCGGTCGATCAGGTCGGCGGTCTGCAGCACGTAGAGCCGGGCCTGGTCGATCTCCATCCGGGACAGCGCGATCGACTCGCGGACGGTGCCCTGCTCGGCCAGCGGCCGGCCGAACGCCACCCGGGCCTTCGAGCGCTCGACCATCAGGGCCAGTGCCCGCTCGGCCATCCCGATCGCGCGCATGCAGTGGTGGATGCGGCCGGGCCCCAGTCGGGCCTGGGCGATCATGAAACCGTCACCCTCGCCGGAGAGGATGTTGGTCACCGGCACCCGGACGTCGGTGAACCGCAGCTCGGAGTGCCCGTGCTGGTCCTGGTACCCGAAGACGGGCAGGTGCCGGATGATCTCCAGCCCGGGGGTGTCCCGCGGCACCAGCACCATCGACTGCTGCCGGTGCGGCGCACCCTCGGGGTCGGTCTTGCCCATCACGATGAAGATCTGGCACCGCTCGTCGGCGGCCCCGCTGGTCCACCACTTGCGGCCGTTGATCACGTACTCGTCGCCGTCGCGCACGATCGAGGTCTGGATGTTGCGGGCGTCCGAGCTGGCGACGTCCGGCTCGGTCATGGCGAACCCGGACCGGATCTCGCCCTCCAGCAGCGGCTGCAGCCAGCGGTCCTTCTGCTCCTGGGTGCCGAAGAGCATCAGGGTCTCCATGTTGCCGGTGTCGGGCGCACCGCAGTTGATCGCCTCGGGGGCGATCGTGGGCGACCAGCCGGTGATCTCGGCGATGGAGGCGTACTCGAGGTTGGTCAGGCCGGCGAGCTCGTGGTGGAAGAGGTTCCACAGGCCCCGCGCGCGGGCCTCCTTCTTGAGGTCCTCGAGGATCGGTGGGTGGCCGTGGTCGTCGTGGCCGCGCGCGGCGCGCCACTCGTCGTAGACGGACTCAGCGGGGAAGACCTGGTCCCGCATGAAGTCCCACATCCGGCCACTGACGTCCTCGGCCTTGGCGGAGAGGGTGAAGTCCATGCCGGGACGTTAGCGCCGGACGGGGCGCGGGGCTCACGGGGGTGCGCGGCGGGGTGGACACGCACGACCGCCCCGGACGCGAGCGGCGTCCGGGGCGGTCGGTGTCGCGCAGGTGTCAGCGGTTGGTGCGCAGCGAGTGGTCGGCGCCGCGCTCGGTCCGGACCGTGCGCACCGTGCCCAGCGCGATGACCAGGCCGACCAGCGCCGTCACCAGGTGCAGGACGTTGTCCGCCCAGTTCAGGTTCAGGAAGTCCCAGTCCTCGTCGATGGCGAAGAGGCCGTACACGAACGCCGCGCCGTAGCCCACCGCGAGCAGCCAGCCGTAGGTGCGGGCACCTGCGAGCGTGCGGGACAGGGCGATGCCGGCCACGCCGACCAGGATGTGCACGACGTTGTGCATCGGGTTGATCATGAACCCGAGGAGGGTCTCGTCGTGCTCCATCGGCATGCCGTGGGCGTTGCCGAAGAAGTCGCCGAAACCGGTGATGAAGAAGCCGATGATGCCGATCAGCGTGTAGATCACGCCGAAGGCCAGTGCCAGCTGCTGGGGCCAGGTCATGCCCCGCGAGCCGGCGCCGGGGAGGTCTGCTGTGGACACGGTTCTCTCCAGTGCGTCGCGCCCGCCATGCGCTTGACGGGCACCCGCCGGGTACCCCGCCGCTCCCGTTCCGGAACGGCGGGCGCCGGTACGTGTGGCGAACCGTGACCTGTCAGGCCGGCCGGGGGGTGGCCTTCGGACGGCGGACGACGAACGGGCCGATGGCCAGCAGGTCGACCGGGGCGGAACCGAAGCACTCCAGCGCGTCCCGCGGGTCGTCGACCATCGGCCGGCCGGCGGTGTTCAGGCTGGTGTTGACCACCACGGGCAGCCCGGTGCGCCGTTCGAACGCGGAGATCATCCGGTGCACCAGGGGCTGGGTGTCCGGGTCGATCGTCTGGATCCGCGCCGTCCCGTCGACGTGGGTGACGGTGGGGATGCGGTCCCGCCACTCCGGGGCCACGTCGTGCACGAAGAGCATGTAGGGCGAGGGGATCGGGCCGCGGCTGAAGATCTCCGGCGCCTTCTCCAGCAGCACCATCGGCGCCACCGGGCGGAACTGCTCGCGGCCCTTCACGTCGTTCATCCGCTCGAGGTTGGCCTCGAAGCCGGGGTGGGCCATCAGCGAGCGGTGGCCCAGCGCGCGGGGGCCGTACTCGCTGCGGCCCTGGAACCAGGCGACGATCCCGTTGTCGGCCAGCACCTCGGCGACGACCTCGGCGACGTCGTCGGGGCGCTCGTAGTCGATGGCGGCGGTGATGAGGACCTGCTCGATCTGCTCGTCGCTCCACCCCCGGCCCAGCGCCGCCCCGGGCATCGGCTGGGTGTCCTCGCCGAGCTCGCGGGCCACGTGCAGGGCGGCGCCGAGCGCCGTCCCGGAGTCACCGGCGGCCGGCTGCACCCACACCTGCTCGAACGGGCTCTCGGCGAGGATGCGGGTGTTGGCCACGCAGTTCAGGGCCGTGCCGCCGGCCAGGGTGAGGACCCGGTCACCGGTCTGCTCGTGCACCCAGCGGGCCAGGTCGATGAGCACCTCCTCCAGGCGCTGCTGCACGCTGGCGGCAAGGTCGGCGTGGTCGGAGGTCCACGCGTCGCCCTTGCCGAGGCGCGGGGCGAACCCGGTGTAGTCGATCTTCTCGGTCCGGAAGCCGCCGTCGTCGGTGGCGCGGATCAGCTCCGACAGCTCGCCGACGAAGCGCGGCTTGCCGTAGGAGGCCATCGCCATGACCTTGAACTCGTCGGAGCTGCGCAGGAAGCCCAGGTGGTCGGTGAGGTCCTCGTACATGAGGCCCAGCGAGTGCGGCAGTGCCTGGCCGGCGAGCACCTCCAGCTGCCCGTCGACGTAGCGGCCGGCCAGGTGGCTGTGCGCCTCGCCGCGGCCGTCGAGCACGAGCACCGAGTTCTCCCGCTGCGGCGCGGCGAGGCCGGCCGAGGCGGCGTGGGCCACGTGGTGCCTGACGAACCGGACCTTGGCCGGGTCGAGGCCGGGCAGGGCGTGGGCGAGGAAGTCCGGCGCCATCTCGGCGTACCTCTTGCGCATGACGTCGCCGTCGTCGAACAGGCCGGACTTCTCCGGGGTGCCCATCAGCGCCGGGTCGAAGGAGTAGGCGACGGCGTCGAGCTCCTCGGGCCGGATGCCGGCCTCCGCCAGGCACCACGCCGCGGACAGCTCGGGCAGCTCCCAGGCGCTCCAGGGCAGCGGGCGCTTGCCGTGCTTGCGCCGGCTGAAGCGCTCCTCCTCGGCAGCGGCCACGACCCTGCCGTCGACGACCAGGGCGGCCGACGGGTCGTGGTAGATGGCGTTGATGCCCAGGACCTTCACGTGCGCACTCCTCTCGGCCGGACGAGTTCCGCCCGGTCCACGTCCATGATCACGTGGACCCCGGCGCTCCGCAGGTCGGGGCGCCGCGTCACCCCCCGGTGCGCTCGCTGAGCAGGTGGTGGTCCAGCACGGCCTGCAGCCCGAGCGTCTTGTAGCCGACCTCCTCGAAGAGGACGACGACCCGGTCCTCCTCGTGCCGCATCACCACGCCCGGGCCCCACTCGGTGTGCTCGACGGCGGTGTCCACCGGGAACGGGTGGTCACCGTCGACCACCGGGTCGGCGTGCTCGTACGCCGACCCGGAGCTGCAGGTGTCGCAGTTGCCGCACGGCTCGTCGAGCTGCTCGCCGAAGTAGCCGAGCAGGAACTGCCGCCGGCAGCGGGTGGTGTCGGCGTAGCCGCGCATCATCTCGATCCGGCTCTCGTCGACCCGGACGTGCTGCTCGGCCAGCTCGCGGGCGGCTGCGGCGGCCTCGCCGGCGGCGGGCGCGTCCGGGGCCGGGGACGCCGTCCCGTCGTCGTCCAGGACGACGGCGCCGGCCTGCTCGAGCAGGTTGAGGTCGCGGACCAGCGGGGTGGCGGGCCGGCCGGTCTCCTCGCGCAGCTCGGTGACGTCCACGCCGTCCAGGCCGGCCGCGACACCGGCCTGCACCAGGCCGGCGACCTCCTGCAGCTCCTCCTCGGCCGGTGCGCCGGCGGCGAAGAACTTCCGGATGCCCAGGTCCTCCTGCCGGTAGACCAGGACGGCGACCGCGGGCTCGCCGTCCCGCCCGGCCCGGCCGATCTCCTGGTAGTAGCTGTCGATCGAGTCGGCGGGCTCGGCGTGCACGACGAAGCGGGTCTCCGGCTTGTCGATGCCCATGCCGAAGGCGGTGGTGGCGACGACGACGTCCAGCTCGTCGTCCATGAACTGCCGCTGCACCTCCTCGCGGTCGCTCTTCCTCAGGCCGGCGTGGTAGGCGGCGGCGCGGAGCCCCCGGCCGGTGAGCGCCTCGGCGAACTCCTCGGTGCCCCGGCGGGTGGCGCTGTAGAGGATCCCGGTGCCCTGCCGGCCGAGCTCGGTGACCCGGTCCAGCACGGCGGTGTGCTTGCCGTGCGCGTCGGCGTGGTGCTCGACCTCCAGCCGGATCTCCGGGCGGTCGAACCCGGCGACGACGACCGTCGGCTCGGTCATCTCCAGCCGCTCGAGGATCTCGGCGCGCACCGGGGGCGCCGCGGTGGCGGTGAGGGCGAGCACCGTCGGGTGCCCGAGCTGCTGCACCACGCCGCCGAGCCGCAGGTAGTCCGGGCGGAAGTCGTGCCCCCAGGCGGAGACGCAGTGCGCCTCGTCGACGACGAACAGCGCCGGCGCCGCCGTCCGGATGGCCTCGACGACCTCCGGCTTGGCCAGCTGCTCGGGGGCGAGGAAGCAGAAGCGGACCGTTCCATCCCGCATGCCGTCCAGCACCGCCTGGTGCTCCAGCGCGGACAGCCCGGAGTTGAGCTCCGCGGCCCGGCCGACGGCCTCCTCCCCGAGCTCCTCCAGCCGCTGCACCTGGTCCCGCTGCAGGGCGATGAGCGGCGAGACGATCACGACCGGGCCGTCGAGCAGCAGCCCCGCGACCGTGTAGACGGCGGACTTGCCGGCGCCGGAGGGCAGCACGGCGAGGGTGTCCCGGCCGGCCGCGACGGCCTGCATGGCCGCTTCCTGGCCGGGCCGGAACTCGGTGAACCCCAGGACGTCGCGGGCCGTCCCCCGGATCCGGCGGGTGCGCACGGACGCCGAGCCGCCGGCCTTGGTCGCGGGGTCGGCGGGACGCTGGGCGGTCGCTGTCACCGACGCCGTCTTCCCGGCCCCTGAGATCGACAAACCAGATCGTGCACCACCGGTCGCCCGGGCGGGCCGCGCGACCCGGCCGACTACCGTGCGCTCGTGCCCACCTCCTACCGGATCGCCGAGGCCGCCGCGCTGCTCGGCGTCAGCGACGACACCGTCCGCCGCTGGATCGACAGCGACCGGTTGTCGGCCACCCGTGCATCCGGTCCGGCGCAGGTCGACGGCGCCGACCTCGCCCGGGTCGCCACCGAGCTGCACCCCGCTCCGCAGCCGGGCACCACCCGGTCGTCGTCCGCCCGCAACCGGCTGACCGGCATCGTCACCCGCGTCGTCCGGGACACCGTGATGGCCCAGGTGGAGATCCAGGCGGGCCCGTTCCGGCTGGTCTCGCTGATGTCCCGCGAGGCGGCCGACGAGCTCGGCCTCGAGGTCGGCGTGCGGGCCGTCGCGACCGTCAAGGCCACCCAGGTCAGCGTCGACGTGCCGTGAGGAGCGGAGCGAGCGCGCATTGCCAGGTCGTCGTGCCGTGAGGGCGCTGGCCCTGGCGATCACGGTGCTGCTGCTGGCCGGCTGCGGGGCCGACGACGGGGCGGACGAGGAGCTGACCGGCACCGTCACCGTCCTGGCGGACACCTCGCTCACCGACGTCTTCACCGCGCTCGGGCAGCAGCTGGAGGGCGACCACCCCGGGCTCGACGTGCGGTTCGACTTCGCCGCCAGCGCCGACCTGGCCCAGCAGCTGACCGACGGCACCCCGGCCGACGTCTTCGCCGCCGCGGGCACCGACCCGATGGACGTGGTGACGAACAACGGCATCGTCTCCACGGCGCCGACCCTGTTCGCGACCGACGACCGGACCGGGGACCTCGTCGGCTACCCGATCTGCACGCTCACCGACGCCCCGAACCCGGACGGCGCGCTGGCGTTCGTCGAACTGGTGGTGTCCGACGCCGGGCAGCAGGCCCTGACCGACGCCGGCTTCACGATCCCCTGAGCGACGAACGCCCTTGAACGACGAACGCCAAAAGCGCGCTTTTGGCGAAGGCAGCGCTCCGCAGATGCGGCTGCTGATGAGCTATGGTCCCGCAGGCGCGGCCACCACCCGGTCGGCCGGCGTCCGAGGAGGACCTGTGCGGAAGTCCCGAGCACTGCTCGTGCTGCCCGTCGTCGCGGCGGTGGGCCTGACCGCGTGCGGCGGCCCCGCGTCGGGCACCGCAGCCGGGACGGCGTCCTCCTCGTCGTCCGCCGGCGGTGACCTGAGCGGCACGCTGACGGTGTTCGCCGCCGCCTCGCTGACCGATGTCTTCGGTGACCTCGGCGACCAGCTGATGGCCGAGAACCCCGATCTCGACGTGCAGTTCAACTTCGCCGGCAGCTCCGCGCTGGCCACCCAGCTCACCCAGGGCGCCCCGGCCGACGTGTTCGCCTCGGCCAACGAGAAGCAGATGACCGTGGTCACCGACGCCGGCCTGCAGGCCGCCGACCCGGCCGTCTTCACCGAGAACGTGCTGGAGATCGCGGTGCCGAAGGGCAACCCCGGCAACGTCACCGGCCTGGCCGACTTCGGCGACGCCGACCTCACCCTGGCCGTCTGCGCCGCCGACGTCCCGTGCGGTGCCGCGGCGGCCGCCGTGTTCGCCGACGCCGGGATCACCGCGCAGCCGGACACCGAGGAGGAGGACGTCAAGGCGGCGCTCACCAAGGTGCAGCTCGGCGAGGTCGACGCGGCGCTGGTCTACGCCACCGACGTGCAGGCGGCCGGCTCCGACGTCGAGGGGATCCCCTTCCCCGAGGCCGAGCAGGAGGTCAACGACTACCCGATCTGCGTGCTGAAGGCCGCCCCCAATGCCGCGGCCGGGCAGGCGTTCGTGGACCTGGTGCAGTCCGACGCCGGGCAGCAGGCGCTGGCCGACGCGGGGTTCCGTGCGCCGACGTCCTGATCCCGGGGTCCCGCTCCCCCTGCTCGTCCCGGCGCTGCTCGCGGTCGCCTTCCTGGTGCTGCCGCTGGTGGGGCTGGTGGTCCGGGCGCCGTGGTCGTCGATCGGTCCGCAGCTGGCGCAGCCGGAGGTCGGTCAGGCACTGCGGCTGTCGCTGGTCACGGCGTCGCTGGCCACCGTGGTGTCGCTGGTGCTCGGCGTCCCGCTGGCCTGGGTGCTGGCCCGCTCGCGGATCCGCGGCCGGTCGGTGCTGCGCGCGCTCGTGACCGTGCCGCTGGTGCTGCCACCGGTGGTCGGGGGCGTGGCGCTGTTCCTGGTCCTCGGCCGGAACGGGCTGCTCGGCCGGCCGCTGTACGAGCACCTGGGGATCACGATCCCGTTCACCACGACCGCGGTGGTGATCGCCGAGACCTTCGTGGCCATGCCGTTCCTGGTGATCAGCGTCGAGGGCGCCCTGCGCGCCGCCGACGCCCGCTTCGAGGACGCCGCCGCCACGCTGGGCGCCGACCGGTGGACGACGTTCCGCCGGGTCACCCTGCCGCTGGTCGCCCCCGGGATCGCGGCGGGCGCGGTGCTCTGCTGGGCCCGGGCGCTCGGCGAGTTCGGGGCGACGATCACCTTCGCCGGCAACTTCCCCGGTACCACCCAGACCATGCCGCTGGCGGTCTACCTGGCGCTGCAGCGCGACCCGGAGGCGGCGATCGTCCTGTCGCTGGTGCTGCTGGCGGTCTCCCTGGGCACCCTGCTGCTGCTCCGCGACCGCTGGCTCGGCCGTGGCTCGGGTCAGGGCATCGCGGCGTGACCCTCGAGGCGCACGTCGTCGTCCAGCGCGGGTCGCTGGGGGTGGACGTCGAGCTCTCGGTCGGGGACGGCGAGGTGCTCGCCGTCCTCGGCCCGAACGGCGCGGGCAAGTCCACGGTCCTGCGGGTGCTGGCCGGGCTGCTGCCCCCGGACGCCGGCCGGGTGGTCGTGGACCAGGAGGTCTGGGACTCGACCGACCGGCACGTGCCGCCGCACCAGCGCTCGCTCGGCATGGTGTTCCAGGACCACCTGCTCTTCCCGCACCTGTCGATCACCGAGAACGTGGCCTTCGGGCTCCGGTCGCGGGGGATGCGCCGGGTCCCGGCCCGGGCGGCGGCCGGGCCGTGGCTGGACCGGGTGGGCCTGGCCGGGCTCGGCGACCGCCGCCCCGGGGAGCTCTCCGGCGGGCAGGCGCAGCGCGCGGCGCTCGCCCGGGCGCTGGTCGGCGACCCGCGGGTGCTGCTGCTGGACGAGCCGATGTCCGCGCTCGATGCCCGCACCCGGCTCGCCGTGCGCGCCGAGCTGCACCGGCACCTCGGCGACTACGCCGGCAGCGCCGTGCTGGTCACCCACGACCCGATCGACGCGATGGCGCTGGCCGACCGGGTGGTGGTGGTCGAGGACGGCCGGGTGGTGCAGGCCGGCACCCCGGCCGAGGTCGCCCGCCGGCCGCGCACCGACTACGTGGCCCGGCTGGTCGGGCTGGTGCTGCTGCCGGGCACCGGGACCGGTGCGCAGGTCGCCCTGGACGGCGGTGGGCTGGTGGCGATCGCGGAGGACGCCGCCGGGCCGGTGTTCGTCGCCGTCCGGCCCGAGTCGGTGGCGCTGTACCTGGAGCGCCCGGCGGGGAGCCCGCGCAACGTCTGGCCGCTGCGGCTGGTGGCGGCCACCCCGCACGGCTCGGTGGTCCGCTGCGACCTGACCGGCGAGGTGCCGCTGACCGCGGACGTCACGGCGACGTCCTTCGCCGAGCTCGGCCTGGCCCCCGGCGCGGACGTGTGGGCCTCGGTCAAGGCGTCCGAGGTCGCCGTCTACACCCGCTGACGTCGCAAGGTTTCGGCGCCGAAACCCGCCCCGGTTTCGGCGCCGAAACCTGATGAGGGGTCTGGCAGGGTGGACGGCGTGACGTCGGACGTGCCCGTGGCGGGACTGGTGCTCGCCGCCGGGGGTGGCCGGCGGTACGGCATGCCGAAGGCGCTGGTCGAGTACGACGGCAGCCTGCTGGTCGAGCGGGCGGTCCGGACGGCGGCCGCGGTCTGCGACCCGGTGCTGGTCGTCCTCGGTGCGCAGGCGGTCGACGTCTGGCGCACCGCCGACCTGTCCGGCGCGACCGTGCTGGTGAACACCGACTGGGAGTCCGGGATGGCCTCCAGCCTGCGCACCGGGCTGGAGGGGCTGCGGAGCTGGCCCGGCCGGGTCGACGCCGCGCTGGTGCAGCTGGTGGACATGCCGGGGATGACCCCGGCCGCGCTGGCCCGGATGGCGGCGCACGCGGCCCCCGACGCGCTGGCCGTGGCCGGCTACGACGGCGTCCGCGGGCACCCGGTGCTGCTCGGCCGGGAGCACTGGGCCGGGGTGGCGGAGACCGCGACCGGTGACGAGGGCGCGCGTCGCTACCTGGCCGCGCACGACGTCCGCGAGGTCGACTGCACCGGGCTGGCCGACCCGACCGACCTCGACGTGCCCCCGACGAGCTGAGCCGCGGGTACCTTCGCGCCGTGGACACCCTCCTGGCCCGGGTCACCGGAGAACCGCTGTCGGTCGCCGAGCACGAGGCGGCGGTGGCCGACAAGGCAGCGGGCGCCGTCGTCTCCTTCGCCGGCGTGGTCCGCGACCACGACGGCGGCCGGTCGGTCACCGAGCTGGAGTACGTCGGGCACCCGACCGCGCCGGAGCTGATCGCCGAGATCGCCGCGGAGTTCGCCGCCCGCCCGGACGTCGCGTCGGTCGCCGTCTCGCACCGGGTGGGGCTGCTCGCCATCGGTGACGTCGCCCTCGCCTGCGCGGTGAGCGCAGCTCACCGCGGGCAGGCGTTCACCGCCTGCGCCGAGCTCGTCGACGAGGTCAAGGCCCGGCTGCCGATCTGGAAGCGCCAGGTGTTCACCGACGGCCAGGAGGAGTGGGTGGCCTGCCCCTGACCTGACGGTCGGCGGTCAGCGGGCGCCGGCCAGCCCGTCGTCGTCGCGGCGCGTGGTGCCCTCGGCCTGCTCCTCCTCGGCCTCGCCCTCCAGCCGGCGGGCCTCGCCGTCCAGCGTGGCGGCGGCGTCGCCGTGCGTCTGGCCGTACAGCTCCTCGGCGTGGCCGAGCAGTTCCTCGGCCTTGGCCTTCGCCTTGTCGAACAGGCTCATCGGGCTCTCCTCATCCGCCGGCAAAAGGTGGGAGCACGTCCACCACCGCGCCGGGCGCCAGCACCAACGCGCGGTCGCGGGTCGAGGTTCCGTCGACCAGGAACGAGCACGCGGTGAGGACCCGCTCCAGCCGCTCGCCGTGGGCGTCGACGATCTGACCGACCAGTTCCTCGAGGCTGCCGGCGTCCCGGGTCTCGGTGTCCACGCCGACGGCGGCGCGCGCGCCGGCGAAGTACCGGACGGTGACCACGTTCACGGGCTCAGCCCCCGATGGCCGACATCGGCCGCGACGGCTGCAGGAAGCTCGGGTCGTCGATGCCGTGGCCGGGCAGCTTGGACAGCGTGGCGATCCGCCAGCGGTCGGCGATCTCCTGGTCGTCGGCGCCCTCGCGCAGGGCGGTGCGCAGGTCGGACTCCTCGCGGGCGAACAGGCAGTTGCGGATCTGGCCGTCGGCGGTGAGCCGGGTCCGGTCGCAGGCACCGCAGAACGACCGGGTCACCGACGCGATGACGCCGACCGTCGCCGGGCCGCCGTCGACGAGCCAGCGCTCGGCCGGGGCGGCGCCGCGCTCCTCGGTGTCAGGGGTCAGCGCGTGCGCAGCGGTGAGCCGCTCGAGGATGTCCTCCGCGGTGACCATCCGGCCGCGGGTCCAGGCGTGGTGGGCGTCCAGCGGCATCTGCTCGATGAAGCGCAGCTCATAGCCGTTCTCCACGCAGTAGTCGAGCAGCGGGACGGCGTCGACGTCGTTGATGCCGTGCAACAGAACGGCGTTGACCTTCACCGGGGTGAGCCCGGCGTCCCGCGCGGCCTGCAGACCGGCGAGCACGTCGTCGAGCCGGTCGCGCATCGTCAGCTGCTTGAACCGTTCGCGGTCGAGCGTGTCGAGGCTGACGTTGATCCGGTCCAGGCCCGCCTCGGCCAGCGCCGGCGCCATCCGGGACAGCCCGATCGCGTTGGTGGTGAGCGAGACCTCCGGGCGCGGTGCCAGCGCGGTGGCGGCGGCCACGATGCCGGGCAGGCCCGGGCGCAGCAGCGGCTCGCCGCCGGTGAACCGGACCTCGCGGATGCCCAGCTGCTCGACGCCGATCCGGACCAGCCGGACGACCTCCTCGTCGGTGAGCTGCTCCACCTTGGGCAGCCACTGCAGCCCCTCGGGCGGCATGCAGTACGTGCAGCGGAGGTTGCAGCGGTCGGTCAGCGACACCCGGAGGTCGGTCGCGACCCGGCCGTGCCGGTCGACCAGGCCACCGGAGCCGGGGCGGCCTGCGTCCACCTGCGGGCGGACCCGTGGGTCGGGCAGGGGGCTGGAGGTCGTCACCCCACCGAATCTAGTCGTCCGGACCGACCGCGCCGCTGGTCGAGGCTGCGGCTCCGGGGAGTGCTCCGCGGATGCGGCTCGGCACTGGGCGGACGCTCCGCGCCGGCGGAACGGGTCGGTCCCCGCCCGGCGGGTGCCGGACGGGGACCGAGGAGGGATCGGGCGGGGTCAGCCGCCGATCGGGGTGGGTGCGGTCGGGTTGGCCGGCACCGGGAGCGAGCCCTGGACGCGGTTGCGGGCCTGGCAGTCGCTGGTGCAGTTGGTGGCACCGGCCGACAGCTCGATCGCGTCCTCGCCCAGCACGCCGCCCATCCGGCCGCCCGAGGCGACCGACCAGCGGCTCACGGTCGCGGACTGGGCGAGCTTGGTGGCGACCTGGGGGCTGTCCTTGCCCAGCAGCATCTGGTGGGTGGCGTCGGCGTCGACCCCGTTGCCGAAGTTCACCTTCCCGGTGAACTCGTTCACGAAGTAGAACAGCCCGGTGCCCAGGGTGTGCACGAACTCGACCGGGGCGCCGAACTCCTGCTCCATCTGGAAGATCCCGCCCTGGGCGGCGTCCTTGGCCTGGACCTTGAGCTTCCCGGCCGCCGTGCTGAAGGTGACCACCAGCGTGTCGTCGCGCAGCCGCAGCTCCTGGATCCGCACGCCCGCCCGCTGCGCGGGGGTCAGCACCGGGACCTTGGACGCGAAGACGACGGTCGGCGCCGTGACCATCCGCTCCGGGCTCGTCGCGCCGGTGAGGGTGTAGTCGTAGACGCCGAGGGTGCTCGGGTCGATCCGGAAGGTCACGTTCCGACCGGTGACGACGACCGGCGAGGTCGGCGCGAGGTCACCGACCCGGAAGTCCTTCCCGGCGGCCGGGTTGGACGTGCGGCCGTTGACGGTGACGGCGAAGTCGCCGGTGACCGCACCGGCCCCGCCGCCGTCCTCGACGGCGCCCCCGTCGTCGCCACCGCCCTGGGCCTGCGCGGTGCCCGGGAGGAGCAGGACCGCGGTCGAGACGGCGAGGACGGCGAGCAGCCGTCGGGGTGTGCTGCGGGACATGGGCAGGGCCTCCGGGGATGCTGTGGTCACCACACGTGTGCGTGCGCTCACACAGTGCATGAATGTTCATGCACTGTCCAGCACCCGGGGGCCACCGGAATCGGCGTGGCGCGACGGTCGCCGGCTGCTACGTTCGGGCTGCCACCCGAGGGTCCGGCGGGCATCCCCGCACTCGCCTGTGGCCAGGAAGCGCGAGAGCAGCTGTGTCACCCCGCACCGTCCTCACCCCGTACCTCGACCTGTTCGCAGTCCCCGGCACCCGGGCGTTCTCCCTCACCGGCCTGGTCGCCCGCGTGCCGATGGCGACCGTGGGCCTCGGCTCGGTCCTGCTCGTGCAGGGCGAGACCGGCAGCTACGCGCTGGCCGGTGCCGTCGCCGGCACCCTCTCCCTCTCCTTCGCCGTCGGGAGCCCGCAGTGGGCCCGGGCGATGGACCGGGTGGGCCAGAGCCGGGTGCTGCGCGGCACCGCGCTGCTCTACCTGGTCTTCGGGCTGGCGTTCGTCTCCGTCGTCCTCGCCGACGCGCCGCACTGGACGTGGTTCGCCCTCGCCGCGCTCAGCGGGGCCAGCGGTGCCAACGTCGGCTCGGTGGTCCGCAGCCGGTGGGCCAACGCGCTGCCCGACCCCGGGCAGCGCCAAACGGCGTTCGCGTTCGAGTCGGTCGCCGACGAGGTGGTGTTCGTCCTGGCGCCCCCGCTGGTCACCTTCCTGGCCGCCCTCATCGCGCCGCCGGTCGGCTTCCTCACCGGGCTGCTGCTCGGCGTGGCCGGCGGGCTCGCGCTCTCCCGGCTGGACGAGACCGCACCCCCGGTGACGGCGCGGGTGGCCGGTGAGCCGCGGACCCGGGTCCGGGTGCTCACCCCCGGGCTGATCGGGATCGCCGTCACCTACCTGGCGGTCGGCACGGTGTTCGGCGCCATGGACGTCGTCGTCGTCGGCTTCGCGCAGGCCGAGGGCCGCGCCGCCGCGGCCGGGGTCGCGCTGTCCGCCTACGCCGGCGGCAGCCTGGTGGCCGGCCTGGTCTACGGCATCGTCCGCATCCCGGGCACGCTCGTCGGCCGCTTCGTGGGCACCGCGCTGCTCTTCGCCGTCGCCGCCCAGTCGCTGCACCTGGTCGGCTCGCTGCCGGCGCTGGTCGCGATCGCCTTCCTGGCCGGGCTCACCATCGCCCCGGTGCTCGTCGCGGGGATGTCCCTGGTGGAGGCCCGGGTGCCCCGCGCCGGGCTGACCGAGGGGCTGACCTGGACCTCGACCGGGCTGACCGTCGGGGTGACCGCCGGGTCCGCGCTGGCCGGGACGGCGGTCGACGAGTGGGGTGCGGAGGCTGCCTTCGCCGTCCCCGCGCTGGGGGCCGCCGTCGCCGGGGTGCTCGCCGTCGCGGCCTGGCTGGTGCTCCGCCGGACCGACGTCCGGACCGAGGTCGCGGCGGGGGCGACGTCGTGAGCCCCCTCGTGCGCCCGTTGACCGTCGACGAGCTGCCGGCCGCCTGGGCGCTGGGCCGGCTGGCCTTCGGGGGCCCGGACGAACCGCCGCCCTCGGCGCTGCGCGAGGTCGACGGCGTGATCCGGTTCGGCGCCTTCGACGACGCCGGCCGGCTGGTCGGGAAGCTCACCGAGCTGCCGCACGAGCACTGGTGGGGCGGCCGGCGGGTGGTCTCGGCCGGGGTCAGCGGGGTCGCGGTGCGCCCGGAGAGCCGGGGCGGCGGCGTGGCCCGGGCGATGCTCCGCGCGCTGCTCGAGCACGCCCGGGCACGCGGCGCGGCGATCAGCGCGCTGTACCCGACGGTCTCCGACGTCTACCGCTCCGCCGGCTGGGAGGTGGCCGGGGTCCTGGGCGCCGTCGAGCTGGACACCGCCGGGCTGCCGCGGCCGCGGGACACCGGCGCGGTGGCGCTGCGGCCGGGGGACGCCGCCGACCTGCCGCTGGTCACCGACCTGTACGAGCAGGTCGCCCGCACCCAGGACGGTCTGCTCACCCGGCGCGGCGGCTTCTTCGACCTCGAGTCGTCGGACACCCCGCTGCCCCGCGGCGTCGACGCCCTCACCCTGGCCGAGGTCGACGGCGAGCTCACCGGCGCGCTGCTGTTCGGCCGGGGCCGCGGCTACGGCCCGGACGCGCGGCTGGACGTCAGCACGCTGCTGGCCCGCGACGCGGCGACCGCCCGGGCGCTGGCCGGCGTGCTCGCCGGCTGGCGGACGGTCACCCGCACCGTCCGGGTGCCGCTGCTGGCCGGTGACCCGTTCTCCGTCGTCCTGCCGCTGGAGCGGGCCGAGCACTCCGGGCAGGTCTGGATGCACCGGCCGGTCGACGTCGTGCGGGCGGTGGAGACCCGCGGCTGGCCGGCGCACGTGCGGGGGCGGGTGGCGTTCCGGCTCGGCGACGCGCTGGCGCCGTGGAACGCCGGGGACTGGGAGCTCACCGTGGCCGACGGCGCAGGGGCGCTCACCCCGGCGGCGCGGGAGCCGGACCTGGCGCTGGACGTCCGCGGCTTCGGCGTCCTGTACTGCGGCGTGGGCACCGGCCGGTCGGCGGCCCAGGCGGGGCTGGTGGGAGGAACGGGCGACCCGGCAGCGTTGGACCTGCTGGCCAGTGGTCCCGCGGCGCAGTTGCTCGACTACTTCTGACCGGCGACCGCCGTACAGTCGGGGGCACACCCCGTTCCACCCGAGGAGACCTCGCACGTCCATGAGCAGCCCGTCGATCGCCGCCGCCGCGGCCGAGGTGCTCCCCCAGGCAGCACGCCGGCGGACCTTCGCCGTCATCAGCCACCCGGACGCAGGCAAGTCGACGCTCACCGAGGCGCTCGCGCTGCACGCTCGGGTGATCGGTCAGGCCGGCGCGGTGCACGGCAAGGCCGGCCGGCGCGGCACGGTGTCGGACTGGATGGACATGGAGAAGGCCCGCGGCATCTCGATCACCTCGGCGGCCCTGCAGTTCGAGTACCGCGACGCGGTGGTCAACCTGCTGGACACCCCGGGGCACGCCGACTTCTCCGAGGACACCTACCGGGTGCTGACCGCCGTGGACGCCGCGGTGATGCTGATCGACGCCGCCAAGGGCCTCGAGGCGCAGACGATGAAGCTGTTCGCGGTCTGCCGGCACCGCGGCATCCCGGTGATCACCGTGGTCAACAAGTGGGACCGCCCGGGCAAGGACGCCCTCGAGCTGATGGACGAGGTGAGCGAGCGCACCGGCCTGGTGCCCACCCCGCTCACCTGGCCGGTCGGCATCGCCGGTGACTTCCGCGGCGTGCTCGACCGCCGCGACGGCAGCTACCACCGGTTCACCCGCACGGCCGGCGGCGCGACGATCGCGCCCGAGGAGGTGCTCACCGCCGCGGCTGCCGAGGCCCGCGAGGGCGTCGACTGGACCCGGGCGGTGGAGGAGGGTGAGCTGCTCGACGCCACCGAGGCCGACCACGACCAGGAGCGCTTCCTGGCCGGGGAGACGACGCCGGTCATCTTCGCCTCCGCGGTCTCCAACTTCGGCGTCGGCGCGCTGCTCGACGTCCTGGTCGACCTCGCCCCGCCGCCGTCCGGCCGGCCGGACGCCGACGGCGCCGTCCGCAAGCTCGACGACCCGTTCAGCGCCTTCGTGTTCAAGGTGCAGTCGGGCATGGACGCCGCGCACCGCGACCGGCTGGCCTACATCCGGATCTGCTCCGGGGTGTTCGAGCGGGGCATGGTCGTCACCCACGCGACCACCGGCCGGCCGTTCGCCACCAAGTACGCCCAGCACGTGTTCGGCCGGGAGCGGGAGAGCGTGGACGTCGCCTACCCCGGCGACGTCGTCGGCCTGGTCAACGCCAACGCGCTGTCGGTCGGGGACACCCTCTACGTCGACGCCAAGGTGCAGTTCCCGCCGCTGACGACGTTCGCCCCGGAGTACTTCGCGGTGATGCGCGGCAAGGACACCGCGAAGTTCAAGCAGTTCCGCCGCGGGATCGGCCAGCTGGACTCCGAGGGCGTGGCGCAGGTGCTGCGCTCGGACCGCCGCGGCGACCAGGCGCCGGTGCTCGCCGTCGTCGGGCCGATGCAGTTCGAGGTCGCCCAGCACCGGATGGAGTCCGAGTTCGGCGCGCCGGTGGAGCTGGACCGGCTGTCCTACACGATCGCCGTCCGCACCGACGCCGCCTCGGCCCCGGCGGTCGCCGCGGCGCGGGGCGTCGAGGTGCTGGAGCGCGAGGACGGCGAGCTGCTGGCGCTGTTCATGGACAAGTGGGACCTGCGGTCGCTGCAGCAGCGCAGCCCGGAGCTCACCCTCGAGCCGCTGGTGGCGGCCCAGCTCTGAGGACCGTGTCGATGTCGGCCAGGTGGTGCCGGCCCTCGTGGGCGGCGTTGCGCAGCAGCCAGCGCACCGTCCGCACCTCGCCGGGCAGGCTCGCGGCCGGAGCGTGCGACGGCCGGTGGACACGGAGCACGCACCGCTCCCAGCCGTCCGGGCCGACCCGGCGCAGCTCGTCGGCGACCCCGGCCACCGCTGCGGCCAGCTCGCCCAGCACGGCCGGGACGTCGCAGTCGGCGTAGCAGAAGCGCCGGGCGCGCAGGTCGTTGAGCATCGGCTCCAGCACCGGCAGCTCCTCGGTGCGCGCCCGGTGCAGGCGGATGGTGCTGGTGACGTACACGTCGCGCAGGTGGCACAGGTACTCGGCGGCCGACCAGGTGGCCGGGTCCGGCCGGCGGCGGAGCGCGGCGTCCGGCCGGCCGGAGACCAGCGCCCGGGCCCGCCCGGGGACGGCCCGGACGACGGCGGCGGCGACGTCCACGGGGAGCGCGGCGAAGTCCAGGCCGCAGGCGGTGCAGACGTGGTCCTCCGCCGGCAGCGGCGGGACGGCGGCGGTCGTCATGGCCCCATGCTGCTGTAGAGAGTCCCCATGACCACCCGTCGTCCGCCGGGCGCCCGACCGGAGCCGCCCGCCGCCATCCGCCCGGCCACCCCGCCGCCGCTGGACGCCGGCACCCGCGCCGAGCGGGCGGCCGCCAACGCCGGGCTGCCCACGGTGGAGTTCGCCGAGGCCACGCCGTACGAGACCTACGTCGGCGTGCGCCAGCTGCAGGCGCTGGTGCGCACCGTGACCGACTCCCCGGCCGAGCCGGCGTTCCTGGTCGTCACCCAGGTCATGGAGCTGTGGTTCACGCTGCTGCGCCGCGAGTGGGAGCTGGCCCAGCGGCAGCTGCGGGCCGACGACCTGGACGGCGCGGTCGCCTCGATCCGCCGCTCGGTGCACCACCTGCGGTCGCTGGACGCCAGCTGGGGGTCGCTGCTCTGGCTCACCCCGGCCGAGTTCAACGGCTTCCGCGACCAGCTGGGCGAGGCGTCGGGCTTCCAGTCCTACGAGTACCGGCACGTGGAGTTCCTGCTGGGGCTCAAGGCGGAGTCCGTCGTCCGGCCGCACCGCGGGCTGCCCGTCGTGCACGCCGACCTGCTCCGCGCGCTGGCCGGGCCGTCGCTGGAGGACGACGTCCTGGCGTACCTGGCGCGGCGCGGGCTGCCGGTGCCGACCGCCGTCCTGGAGCGGGACCGGTCCGTCACCCACGAGCCGGACCCGGCGGTCACCGGGCTGTGGTCCGACGTCTACCGGGACCCGCGCCCGTCCAACGAGCTGTTCGCACTGGGGGAGGCGCTCACCGACGTCGCCGAGGTGTTCACCACCTGGCGGCAGCGGCACGTCACCGCCGTCCGCCGGGCGATGGGGGCCAAGCCCGGCAGCGGTGGCTCCGCCGGCCTGGTCTGGCTCGAGCGCAGCGCCGCCCGCGTCGTCTTCCCCGACCTCTGGGCCGCCCGCACCACCGTCTGACCCCTCCTCCGCCGAAAGCGCGCTGCTGGTGGCCGGAGGTGCCGCCCAAAGCGCGCTTGTGGTGGCCGGGGGTGCCGCCGAAAGCGCGCCTTCGGTGCTCATCGGGTCGCGGTGAGGACGGCGTCGCGGATCCGCTGGACGACGGCCGCCATGTCCCGCAGGTCCGCCGCGACGATCCGGATGACCCGCCAACCTGCTGCTGCCAGCGCGGCGAGGCGCTCGGCGTCCTCGGGGACCTGGTCGTCGTCGAAGTGGTACGCCCCGTCGTACTCCACCGCCAGGCGCAGCTCGGGCCAGGCGAAGTCGACCCTCCCCACGAAGAGCCCCCGGTCGTACACCTCGTACTGCGGCACCGGGGACAGGCCGGCCAGCACCAGCGCCACCCGGACCCACGACTCGGGCGGCGACTCCGCACGCGGGTCCACGAGTGCGACAGCCCGCCGCACCCGCGTCACGCCCCACCGGCCCACCCCGTCCGCGGCTGCTGCCGCCAGTCCCGCCAGGCTCAGCTCCTCCGCCCGCACCATCCCGTCGAGGGCGGCCACCGCCGTGGCCAGCGGCTCGAGTGCGGCGACGTCCCAGGCAGTGCGCAGTGCGCTGGTGACCGGGACGTCGTCGTGCGTCGTCACATCGCCCGGGGTCAACGGCGCACGGTGGACGCGCACCCCGTTCGGCCCCCGCCAGCGCACGTCCGAGGGGCACACCACGGTGACCGGATCGGTGACGCGGGCGAAGGGGGCGCAGTACCAGGCGGCTGCTGAGTGACCACCGATGGCGGCGCCCTCCGGCAGCAGCAACGCGGCTCCCCGCGCCCTCAGCTGGTGGTCGTAGGTCAGCGCCGGGTCGGCGTACACGCCCCGGACCAGCCGTCGGTAGCTCAGCGCCCGGAGCCGCTCGCGGGTGAGGTGGCCGGCCGCGATGGCATGGCTGCCCAGGAAGACGCCGGTGAGGTGGGTGTCGCGTCGAGGCACGGCGGAAGGGTGACCCACATACGGCCGTCGCCGGGTCCGTTGTCCACAGGCAGGCGCTCGGCGCCCACCAAAAGCGTGCCTTTGGCGGGATGACCGCCCACCGAAGGCGCGCTTTCGGCGGGAGGACCGCCCACCAAAGGCGCGCTTTCGGCGGGACGACGACCCACGCGAAAACGTGCTCTCGGTGGGCAGGGGGTCAGAGGCGGGGGAGCACCTGCTCGCCGAGGACGGTGACCGCGGCGACCGGGTCCGGCCCGAGCGGGGGGCCGAAGGACAGATGGGTGGCGCCCTGCTCCTGCAGCCAGCGGCAGCGGCGCACGACCTCGTCGGCGTCCCCGGCGATGCCCAGCCGCAGCATCTCCGGGGTGACCAGGTCGGTGGCCCGCTCCGGCTCACCGGCGGACAGCGCGGCCTGGATCTCGGCGAAGTCCTCGACCGCCAGCCCGGCCCGGGACAGCAGGTACGGGGAGAACGAGGCGCCGTAGTAGGCGATCTTCTCCGCCAGGGCCCGCTCGGCCCGGGCCGCGTCGTCGTCGACCGACACCCAGAAGGCGGCGGCGACGTCGACGTCGGCCGGGTCGCGGCCGGCGTCGCGGGCACCGGCGTGCACCAGGTCCCGGGCGACCGGGAAGTGCTCGGGCGGGTAGAGCAGCGGCAGCACGCCCTCGGCCTCGGCGCCGGACATCTGCAGCATCTTCGGGCTCATCGCGCCCACGTAGACCGGGGCGGGCGCGCCCAGCGGGAAGCGCAGGTGGGCCTCGGGGGTCCAGTCGTCCCCGGCGCCGGGGACGTCGGAGGGCCGGTCGCCCCGGCCCAGCGCGCGCACCGCCCGGACGGACTCCCGGGTGCGGGTCAGCGGCAGCGGGCGCGGGATGCCGGCCCAGCCGAGGAACTCCTCGGCGCCGGCCGCCAGCCCGAGCAGGAACCGGCCGCCGGAGACCTCCTGCAGGGTGGCGGCGAGCATCGCCAGCTCGGCGGGGTGCACCGAGTACGGGTTCATGATCCCGATGCCCAGACCGATCCGGGACGTCCGCACCGCCGCCGCGGTCACCATCACCGGCGCCGAGCGCAGGAAGAGGTCGTCGGAGACCCAGACCTGGTCGAACCCCAGGGCCTCGGCGGCGACGACCAGGTCGACGTACTCCGCCACCGGCAGGTCGTTGTTCAGCCGCAGGCTGGTCGTCACGAGGAGGCCCCCGTGCACGCGTCCAGCTCCACCTCGACGAGGAAGCCCTCGCCGATCAGCCCGGCCACGAACAGCGTGGTGTTGGCCGGCGCGACCGCGCCGAGCACGTCGGCGTGCGCCCGCGCGGCGCCCTCCCAGTCGGCTCCGGGCGCCAGCAGCAGCCGGGTGCGCAGCACCTGCTCGGGGCCGGCGCCGAGGGCCCCGGCCGCCTCGACGGCCCGCCGCAGCGCGGCGCGGGCCTGGGCGTGGGTGTCCCCGGGGTGCGCCGCCGTCCCGTCCGGGCCGGTGTCGGTGGTGCCGCTGACGGCGATGCAGCACCCGGCGCGCGCCGCTCGGCTGTAGCCCGCGGCCGACTCCCACCCGGTGCCGTCGGTGATCCGCTGGAGCTGTGCCACGTGCCCTCTTCCTGCCCGACGACGGTCCCGCCACCGTACTGAGCAGCCCCGCGGGCATTCCCGCCGGCGCGGTGAGATGCCTCGCGGGTAGGACGGCGACGGCCGGGGTACGCGGGACACCAGGCTGGTCGCGCCCGAACGCCCACGCGCCGCCTCCCATCCGTCCCACCCTGGAGGACCCCGCATGGCCACCGTGCCCACGATCACCCTGAACAACGGCGTCGAGATCCCGCAGCTCGGCTTCGGCGTCTACCAGGTCCCGCCGGAGGACACCGAGGGCGCCGTCCGGGCCGCGCTCGAGGTCGGCTACCGGCACATCGACACCGCCGAGATGTACGGCAACGAGAAGGGCGTCGGCGCGGGCATCCGCGCCTCCGGCGTGCCGCGCGAGGAGGTCTTCGTGACCTCCAAGCTCAACAACGGCTTCCACGCCCACGACGACGCGCTGAGGGCCTTCGACGGCACGCTCGAGGCGCTGGGGTCGGACTACGTCGACCTGTTCCTCATCCACTGGCCGCTGCCGGGGATCGACGTCGACTACGTCGAGACCTGGAAGGCGCTGGAGGAGATCTACGAGTCCGGCCGGGCGAAGTCGATCGGCGTCTCCAACTTCAACGCCCACCACCTGCGCAAGCTGCACGGCGAGACCGAGGTCGTCCCGGCGGTGAACCAGATCGAGGTGCACCCGTACCTGGCCCAGGACGAGCTGCGCGCGTTCAACGCCCAGCACCAGATCGCCACCGAGGCCTGGTCGCCCATCGCCCAGGGCAAGGTGCTCGACGACCCGACGATCCTGCGGGTGGCCGAGCGGTACGGCAAGACCGCCTCGCAGGTCACCCTGCGCTGGCACGTCCAGCGGGGCGACATCGTGTTCCCGAAGTCGGTCACCCGCAGCCGGGTCGAGGAGAACTTCGACATCTTCGACTTCGAGCTCTCCGAGGACGACCTGCGCGAGATCACCGCGCTGGACCGCAACGAGCGCACCGGCCCCGACCCGGACACGTTCAACTACATCCCGTGACGCCTTGACGTTCCCGTCGCGGGGGCCGGAGGCCTCCCGACGGGAACGTCGAAGCGGTTCAGCGTGGCCGGGGACGGCTCCTGGCCGCGGTGCGGCGCGGCAGCGTCACGGTGTCTCGGTGACGAAGTCGATGAGCTCCTCGACCCGGCCGATCAGCGTCGGCTCCAGGTCGGTCCAGGTGGTGACCCGCGCGAGGATCCGCTGCGCCCACACGTAGCCGGTGTCGTCCTCCCAGCCCAGCCGCCGGCAGACGCCGGTCTTCCAGTCCTCGCCCTTCGGCACCGCCGGCCACGCCCGGATGCCGACCACGGAGGGCTTGACCGCCTGCCAGATGTCGATGAACGGGTGCCCGACCACGAGCGCGTGCGCGCCGGTCACCTGCGCGGCGATCCGGGTCTCCTTCGAGCCGGTGACCAGGTGGTCGACGAGCACGCCGAGCCGGCGGCCCGCCGAGGGCCGGAACTCCCGCACGATCCCGGGCAGGTCGTCCACGCCGTGCAGCGGCTCGACGACGACCCCCTCGATCCGCAGGTCGTGGCCCCACACCTTCTCCACCAGCTCGGCGTCGTGCTTGCCCTCGACGTAGATGCGGCCCTCACGGGCGACCCGGGCGCGGGCGCCGACGACGTAGGTCGACCCCGAGGCGCTGCGCTGCGGGCCGGACGGTGCGTTCTGCTTCGGTCGCACCAGCACGACCGGCCGGCCGTCGACCCAGAAGCCGGGCCCGAGCGGGTAGGCGCGCACCTTCCCGAACCGGTCCTCCAGGTGGACGACGTCCTTCTCGCAGCGCACCACGGCGCCGACGAACCCGCTGCTGGGGTCCTCCACGACGACGTCCTTGAGCGCCTCGACCTCGGGTGAGGGCTTCTTCCGGGTGCGCGGGTGGACGAGGTCGTCGTACGGCGAACGAGGAGGCACGCCTCCCATGCTCAGGTCGAGGAGCGCCTCCGGCCGCTCCGACACGCCCGGGGCGACCAGGCTGCGTCGGGTCCCGGCGCGTCGGACGGATCCGTCCCAGTGGCGTGTCCGACCCGGACAGCGGGTCTGACCTGCGGCGATGCGCGGAGCGCGGACGATCGGCGCGCGCCCGCCCCTCACGCAGGGTCAGATCGATCATGACCGGGCCGTTTCCGGATCGCCGTGACGGGCATGGCTTGATGCGAGCCACGTCAGATCCCCCGAGCCAAGGAGCGGAACCATGATCGGCACCGACACCCTCGATCGCGTGATCGGCGCAGACGTCTACGACGCCGACGGCACGAAGATCGGCACCGCGTCCGAGGTCTTCCTCGACGACCAGTCCGGCAACCCCGAGTGGGTGACCGTGAAGACCGGCCTGTTCGGGACGAAGGAGACCTTCGTCCCGATCCGCGAGGCCGACCTCACCGGCGACGGCCTGCGCGTACCCGTGAGCAAGGCCCAGGTGAAGGACGCCCCGAAGATCGACACCGACGGCCACCTCTCCCCGCAGGAGGAGGAGGAGCTGTACCGGTACTACGGCGTCGGCGGCAGCGGGCAGCACCGCGACGTCCGGTCGACCACGACGGACACGTCGCGGACGACGACCAACACCGGGATGGGCGCGGGCGTCACCGACACCACGGCTGACACCGCGGCCGGGTACACCGACACCACGCGGGGCACCGACACCACGCGGGGCACCGACACCACCCGCGGCACGGACACCACTGCCGGCTACACCGACACGGACGTCAACCGCCACGGCACCAAGGGCCACGACACCTCCGGCCCGACGACCGACGACGCCATGACGCTCTCGGAGGAGCGCGTCAACGTCGGCACCCAGCGGGTCGAGGCCGGCCGGGCGCGGCTGCGCAAGTACGTCGTCACGGAGAACGTGACCGAGACCGTCCCCGTCTCGCACGAGGAGGTCCGCGTCCACCGCGAGCCCATCACCGACGCCAACGTCGGCAACGCGTTGGACGGGCCGGCCATCTCCGAGGAGGAGCACGAGGTGACGCTGCACGCCGAGCGTCCCGTCGTGGAGAAGGAGGCCGTGCCGGTCGAGCGCGTGCGCCTGGACACCGAGACCGTCACCGAGCAGCAGCAGGTGAGCGAGACGGTGCGCAAGGAGCAGGTCGACACCGACGGCATCCGCGGCGATGCCACCACCGGGACCACCACCGGCACGACGGGCGACAACCGCAGCCTGAAGGACAAGGCCAAGGACGCGCTGAGCCGGGACGACGACCGCCGGTGATCCACCGCACCACCTGATCCACCGCAGGGCCCGCCAGCGCCCGCCCCGGCCGTTCGGGGCGGGCGCTGTGCTGTCCGGGGTCTGGTGCCGACGTGGCAGGTTCACCGCATGACCGCACCGAGGAGCGTCGTCGTGGTCGGGGCCGGCATCGTCGGGGCGACCGCAGCCTGGCAGCTGGCCCGCCGCGGCGTCCGCGTCGACCTGGTCGAGTCCGGCGAGACCGGCCCCGCGACGGCCGCAGGCGCCGGCATCGTCCAGCCGTGGCGGCCGGCGGCGTCCGGGCCGTGGGCCGACTACAGCGACCTCACCGGTGCGCTGTACCCCCAGCTGGCCGCCGACCTGGCCGCCGAGTCGGGGCAGGACCCGAGCTACGCCGCCGTCGGTGGGCTGACCGTCAGCCGGGACGTCGCCGGGCTGCGGGACACGGCCACCGCGCTGGAGTCCGCCCGCCTCAGCCGCGGCTGGACGGGCGTCGGCGAGGTGGCCCTGCTGGCGCCCGGCGAGGCCACCGAGCGCTTCCCGGTCCTGGACCCCGCGTTCGCCGCCGTCTGGACCGGTGGTGTCGGCCGGGTCGGCGGTCGGCAGTTCCGGGACGCCGCGCTGGTCGCGGCCGAGCGCGCCGGCGCGGTCCGCCGCCCCGGCCGTGCGGAGCTGCTGACCGACGGCGGCCGGGTGCGCGGCGTCCTGGTGGACGGGCAGGCGCTGGACGGCGACGTCGTCGTCCTGGCGG
Organism: Geodermatophilaceae bacterium URHA0031; assembly: GCA_000620205.1. Classification (GTDB taxonomy): domain Bacteria; phylum Actinomycetota; class Actinomycetes; order Mycobacteriales; family Geodermatophilaceae; genus Modestobacter. Next base: position 77,330 of record JHVP01000015.1, read on the forward strand.
CCGGCGCCTGGACGACGGAGCTGTGCGCGCCGCTGGGCCTGCGGCTGGGGCTCGGGCCGATGCGCGGGCAGATCGTGCACGTCGAGCTGCCCGGGCGGGAGACGGCGGGGTGGCCGACGGTGATGACGCTGGGCGAGGAGCACGGGCACCACTACGCGCTCGCCTTCCCCGGCGGCCGTGTCGTGGTCGGCGCCACCCGCGAGGCCGGTGCGGGGTTCGACTCCCGGGTGACGGTCGCCGGTCAGCATCAGGTGCTCGACGCCGCGCTCGCCCTCGCGCCGGGCCTCGCCGACGCCACGGTGCTGGAGACCCGGGTGGGCTTCCGGCCGGTCACGACCGACGGGTACCCGCTGCTGGGCGCCGTCCCCGGGTGGGCCGGCCTGGTGCTCGCCACCGGGCTGGGCGCCAACGGTCTCACCTACGGGCCGCTCACCGGCGTCCTCGCCGCCGACCTCGCCGTCGGCGAGCAGCCGCCGGTCGACCTCACCCCGTTCCGCCCGGACCGCTGAGCGGCAGCGGGTCGCCGGGCTCGGGCATGGCCGGGTCGGCGAAGTCCTCGTCCAGGACGTCGGCGGCCGAGCCGACGATCAGCGGGTCGGGGACGCCGACGGCGGCGGTGTCCTTGTCGGTGTAGTCGAACCGCGCCAGGACGTGCCGGATGGCCTCGAGCCGGGCGCGCTTCTTGTCGTTGCTCTTGATCACCGTCCAGGGGGCGTGCTCGGTGTCGGTGTGCAGGAACATCGCCTCCTTGGCCTCGGTGTAGGCGTCCCACTTGTCCAGCGAGGCGAGGTCGGTGGGGGAGAGCTTCCACTGCCGCACCGGGTCGATCTGCCGCACGATGAAGCGGCTGCGCTGCTCGCCGCGGGTGACCGAGAACCAGAACTTGACCAGCAGGATGCCGCTGTCGACGATCATCCGCTCGAACTCCGGCGCCTGGCGCATGAAGAGCAGGTACTGGTCGGCGGTGCAGTAGCCCATCACCCGCTCGACGCCGGCGCGGTTGTACCAGGACCGGTCGAACAGCACGATCTCCCCGCCGGCCGGCAGGTGCTCGACGTAGCGCTGGAAGTACCACTGGCGCTGCTCGCGCTCCGACGGCTTGTCCAGGGCCACGACCTGCGACCCGCGCGGGTTGAGGTGCTCGGTGAACCGTTTGATCGTGCCGCCCTTGCCGGCGGCGTCCCGGCCCTCGAAGACCAGCACCAGCTTCTGACCGGTGTCCTTCACCCAGCCCTGCAGCTTGAGCAGCTCGATCTGCAGCTTCCGCTTCTCGATCTCGTACTCGCGGCGCTGCATCCGGTGCTCGTACGGGTAGCCCTCGCGCCAGGTGTCGACCCGCCGACCGGAGGGGTCGAAGAGCTCGCGGTCGTCGTCCCAGTCCTCGTCGGAGTTCTCGTCGGGCAGCGCGTTCAGCCGCCACCGCCTGAGGTCCGGCACGGGCCACGGGGTGCCTTCGGCGACGTGGTCGCGCAGCGGCTGGGTCATGACGCCTCCAGGGGTGCGGGGTACGGCGACGAGGGGTCCGATCCTGCCCTGGAACACGGCCTGCGCGCGATCGGCGCTTGCCACCGTTTCCGGCCGCCGTCCAGCGGGTTCGGCCCGACGTCAGGCAGCACGCGCGACCCCGGCCCGGCGGGCCGGGCGGCGCACCGGGGCCGGTGCCGGTACCCGGGGCAACCGCGGGTGGGCGGTGACCACCGGGGGCCGGGCCTCGGTGACCGCGGCGATCGCGTACTCGGCGAGCGCCGCGAGCTCCCGGCGGTCGGCGCCACACGGGTCCAGGACCGGGAGCAGGTGCACCTCGACGACGAGCCCGCGGACGGCGAGCACCCGGGCGAGGCTGCGGCGCAGCGACTCACCGCCCAGGTAGGCCGGGACCGCGGTCCCCGACCCGCCGTCGACCCGGTAGCGGACGGCGACCGGGCAGACCGGTGCGGCGGCGTCCACCGCCGCCTGGAAGAACGCCGGCCGGAAGCGGCCCAGCTGCACGCCGCAGGACGTCGTGCCCTCGGGGTGCACGGTCACCGACCTCCCGGCCCGCAGCAGCCCGGCCGCCTCCGCGACCGCGGCGGGCAGCGCCCGCACCCGGGCCCGGTCCAGCAGCACGACGCCGGTCCGGCGGAGCAGCCCGCCGACCAGCGGCCAGCCGCCGATCTCGGCCTTGGCCACCGGGACGCCGGGGACGACGGTCAGCAGCGCCAGGCCGTCCAGCCAGGAGACGTGGTTGGCGACGACGAGGGAGCCGGTGGCCGACCGCGGCCAGCCGACCGGCGAGGCGTGCACCTCCACCCGCACCCCGGCCGCGGTCAGCACCCGGGCCGCGGCGCAGACCACCAGCCGTCGCCGGCCGCGGGCACCGGTCAGGCGCACCCGCGCTGAGGCGACCGCGGTGCCGGCGAGCGCACCGGCCAGCCGGCGCCGGCGGCGGCGCTGCAGCACGGGGTCGACCGCGGGCGCCGGGTCGGCGGCGCAGCGGGGCGTGCAGGGGGAGCGGGGGACCCAGGGCAGTGCTGCGGTCACGACGACACCTCGGCTGCCGGCAGGCCCCCCGGACGGGGCCCGGACGCCGCCAGGGTCAGCGGTCCAGGTGTCCGCCGGGTGACCGCGGCCCGGCGGGCCGCCGTCGGTCCGGCGACGATGCGGTCAGGCGGCGATGCGGGCGGCCAGCTCCTCGGCGTAGCTGCGGGCGGCGTCGGCCTCGGCCGCGGCCTGCCCGCGCAGGTCGGCCATCGCCGGGACCCGGTCGGCCAGGGTCAGCTGCAGGGTGATCACCGAGACCGACATGCCGAAGGACTGGCCGAGCACCAGCTCCAGCGGCGGCACGGTGTGGTCCCAGCTGGCCTGCTCGCCGCCGGCGTCGTAGCTCGCGCCGCGGCTGGAGACGACCACCGCGGTCCGCCCCGCCAGCGGCCGCACCTCGTACTCGCCGAACGGCACGGTGGTGCCCAGCACGTGCACGTGGTCGATCCAGGCCTTCAGCGTCGAGGGCAGCGACCAGTTGTACATCGGCGCCCCCACCAGCAGGACGTCGGCGGCCAGCAGCTCGTCCAGGTAGCCCTGCTGGCGCAGCTCGTCGGCCGGGTCGACGGTCTCCTCCGCGGTGCGCAGCCGCGGCGCCCAGTGCAGCGCGGCGTCCGGCAGGTGCGGCGGCGGGTCGGCCTGCAGGTCGCGGGAGGTGACCGTGAAGCCCGCGCCGCGGTCCTGCCAGCCCCGGACGAAGGCCGCGGTCACCGCCCGCGACGAGGAGCTGCGCGGGTCGGCGGACGAGTCGAGGTGCAGCAGGTGCGGCATGGTGGGCCTCCCGGGGGCTGGGGCGTACGCGGGGTCACCGCTCACCCCCACCCAAGCAGGGGCCCTCGTGCGGACCGCCACCGGCCGTATCGTGCGGCAGGTGCTCACCCGCGACGACGTCCTCGCCGCCCAGCGGCGGACCGCCGGCCACGCCCGCCGCACGCCGCTGCTCCATCTGTGCGGGGCCGGCTGGCTGAAGCTGGAGTTCCTGCAGCACACCGGGTCGTTCAAGGCCCGCGGCGCCTTCAACCGGCAGCTGGCCGCGGCCGAGCGGGGCGAGCTGGACCCGGCGATCGGCGTCGTGACGGCATCGGGTGGCAACGCCGGGATGGCGCACGCGTTCGCGGCGCGCTCGATCGGCGTCCCGGCGACGGTCTTCGTGCCGGAGGCGACCCCGGCGGTGAAGGTCGACCGGCTGCACGCCTACGGCGCCGACGTCCGGCTGGGGGGCAGCGAGTACGCGGAGGCCCAGGCGGCGGCCGTCGAGTTCGCCGACGCCGCCGGCGCGGTCTTCTGCCACGCCTACGACCAGCCGGAGATCGCGGCCGGTGCCGGGGTGCTGGCCGAGGAGCTGCTCGACGACCTGCCCGGCACCGACACCGTCGTCGTCGCGGTGGGCGGCGGTGGGCTGCTCGCCGGCGTGCTGGCGGCGGTCGACGGCCGGGCCCGGGTGGTGGCGGTCGAGCCGGTGACCGCGCCGACGCTGGCCGCCGCGCTGGCCGCCGGGGAGCCGGTGGACGTGGAGGTCTCCGGGGTGGCCAAGGACTCGTTGGGCGCCCGCCGGCTGGGCGCGATCGCCTGGGACGTCGCCGGACGGTCCCCCGGTCTGGTGAGCGTGCTGGTCGAGGACGACGCGATCGTCGCGGCCCGGGCGGAGCTCTGGAGCGAGGCGCGCGTCGCCAGCGAGCACGGCGCGGCGACGGCGTACGCGGCGCTGACCTCGGGGGCCTACCTGCCGGCGCCCGGCGAGCGGGTGGTCACCGTGGTGTGCGGCGCGAACACCGACCCGGTCACCCTTGCGGCGGAGCCCGCCGAGCGCTGATGTTCCACGTGGATCACCGACCCGCGGCTCAGCCGAGCGGGTCGCCGTCCAGGTAGCGCCACTGACCGTCCTCGCGGACGAACCGGCTGTCCTCGTGCTGGGTGCCGGCGGCGCGATCGACGACCGAGTGCGCCCGGAACTCGACCGTGCCCTCCGCGGCCAGCAACCCGCCGCCGGTGGTGCGCAGGACCTCCAGGCCGATCCAGCGGATCCGCGGGTCGAGGTCGACCGCGCCGGGCCGGGTGCTCGAGTGCCAGGTGCGCAGCAGGTACGCCGGGTCGCCGACCGCGAACGCGCTGTACCGGGACCGCATCAGCTGCTCGGCCGTCGCGGCGGTCGCCGTCCCGTCGTGCAGCCGTCCGCAGCAGTCGGCGTAGGGCAGTCCGGAGCCGCACGGGCAGGCGCTGGTCGACACGAGCCCAGTCTCAGCCACCCGTGAGGACGACGAGCCGCTGGGTCGCCCGGGTCATCGCGACGTAGCGGTCCACCGCCCCCTCCATGCCGTCGCCGAACGCCTCGGGGTCGACGAGCACGACCAGGTCGAACTCGAGGCCCTTGGCCAGCTCCGAGGTCAGCGACCGGACCCGCTCGGTCGCCGGGAACGACGGGTCGCCGATGACGCAGGCGACCCCCTCGTGCCGTTCGGACAGCCAGCCGTCGAGCACCGCCGTCAGCTCGGCGGAGGTCCCGTGCAGGACGGGGACGCCGGTGCTGCGGATCGACGTCGGCACGTTGGCGTCCGGCAGCACAGCCCGGATGACCGGCTCCGCCTCGGCCATGACCTCCTCCGGCGTCCGGTAGTTGATGGTCAGCGTGGCCTGCTCGACCCGCTCCAGCCCGATCCGCTCCAGCCGCTGCTGCCACGTCTCGGGGAAGCCGTGCCGGGCCTGGGCCCGGTCGCCGACGACGGTGAGGCTCCGCGACGGGCAGCGCAGCAGCAGCATCTGCCACTCGGCGTCGGTCAGCTCCTGCGCCTCGTCCACGACCACGTGCGCGAACGGGCCGGCGAGCCGGTCCCGGTCGGGGCGGGGCAGCACGCCGGGGTCGACCAGGGCGTCGCGGAGGTCCTGGTGGCGCAGGGTCGTCATGACCATCAGCTCGGAGTCGTCGGTGGCGATCAGCTCGTCGATGACGCCGGCCATCCGCTCGCGCTCGGCGGCGACGGCGGTGGCGTGCCGGCGCCGTCGCCGGGACGCCGAAGGGTCGCCGAGCCGGTGCCGGGCGGCGTCCAGCAGCGGCAGGTCGGACACCGTCCACGCGTGCGGGTCCGGGCGCTGCAGGGTCTCGACCTCGGCGGGGGTGAGCCAGGGAGCGCAGCGCCGGAGGAACGCGGGCACCGACCAGAGGTCGCCGACCAGGTCGGTCGCCTCGAGCAGCGGCCACGCCCGGTCCACGGCGGCGGCGAGCTCCCCGCTGCGGGCGAGCGACGCGCGGAGCTGGTCGGGCGGGGCGTCGTCGTCCGCGAGCCGGTCGGCGAGGACGGCCACCAGCTCGTCCTCCACCTGGTCCCGGGCCTCGTTGTGCGGGGTCCCGGGGTCCGGTGCCTGGAACGCCTCGGCCCAGTCGTCGGCGCTCAGCCGGACCTCGGACCAGTCGGTCCCGATCGTCGTCCCGCGGCGGGGCGGCTCCTCGTAGAACCGGACGGCCGCCTCGATCGCCCGCACGAGACGCGCGGAGGACTTGAGCCGGGCCACCTCCGGGTCGGTCTCGGTCGTCGCCGTGGCGCCCTCCGGGACCAGGTCGGGCAGGGTGCAGGTCTGCACCCCCTCCTCCCCGAGGCTCGGGAGCACGTCGGCGACGTAGGCGAGGTAGGGCTGGTGCGGGCCGACGAACAGCACCCCACCGCGGCCCGGCCCCAGCCGCGGGTCGGCGTAGAGCAGGTAGGCGGTGCGGTGCAGGGCGACGACGGTCTTCCCCGTCCCCGGACCGCCGTCGACCACCAGGGCGCCGGCCGATCCCGCGCGGATCACCGCGTCCTGGTCGGCCTGGATGGTGCCGAGCACGTCCCGCATCCGGGCCGATCGGCTGCTGCCGAGGCTGGCGATGAAGGCGGACTCGTCGTCGAGCGCCACCTGCTGGCGGAGCCCGTCGGCGGTGAACACCTCGTCCCAGTAGTCGGTGACCCGGCCGCGGGTCCACCGGTACCGGCGGCGGCTGGCCAGCCCCATCGGGTCGGCGTGCGTCGCGCCGAGGAACGGCTCGGCCGCCGTTGAGCGCCAGTCGACCAGCAGCCGGCGGCCGGCGCTGTCGGTGAGGCCCAGCCGGCCGACGTAGACCGGCTCGGGGTCGTCCGCGCGGACCATGCGCCCCAGGCACAGGTCCAGCCCGAAGCGGCGCAGGGCGCGCAGCCGCGCGGCCAGCCGGTGGACCTCCAGGTCCCGGTCGAGCGCCGCCTGCCCGGTGCCCCCGGGCGCCTTCCGTTCGGCCGCCAGGCGGCCGGCCAGGTCGGCGACCGCCTGCGCGAGGCTGTCGGCGATGGCCGCGAAGTGCTGCTCGTCGGTGGCGGTCAGCGCCGGGTCGGCCTTGGCGGTGAGGTGGCCGGGGAGGTCGAAGGAACTGGTGGTCAGGGTGGTCACGTCCGCGGCTCCCGCATCTCGTGACCCGCGTCTGCGCAGGTCATGGGCCAGGTGCGCGAGTGTGCGGCCGCACCCGGGTCTTGCCGCAAGCCCCCCGCTGGGCGGTACCTTGAGGTGGCGGGGAGAGGTCCTACGGCTGGGCGTCGATGATGGTGAAGACGTCGGCCAGGCCGGTGATCTGCAGCGGGCGGAGGACGGCCCGGCCGGTGCCGCAGCGCATCCGCAGCACCTGACCGGCGCGTCGTGCCGTCCGGTCCGCGCGGGCGAGGACGGTCAGCCCGGCCGCGTCCAGGAACGTCACACCGGACAGGTCCAGCTCGACCGCGCGGACGCCCGGGCGGGTCAGCAGCTCCTCGAGGCAGCCGCCGAGCACCGGCGCGCTGACGGTGTCCAGGTCGCCGACGACGGTGACGGTGCACCCGCCGTTGATCGGGCCGACCCGGACGTCGAGGGCACCGGTGCCGCGGGGTGCGGACATGGCGACCTCCGTCCGTCCCGAGCCGGTGGTCCAGCGGTTTACGCCGTAAACCGTACCGCCCGAGGGTTTGGGACGGCGGCTGGTCAGTCGCGGTGCGCCGACCCCGCCGCCGACGGCTCGGCAGCGAACTCCCACGGCGCCTGGGGGAGCACCCGCCCGGTCTCCAGCAGCGACTTCAGGTTGGCGAGCACGGCGGGCCACCCGGTGGCCACCGCCTCGGCGTCGGCGGCGGTGGGGAGGTCCCGGTGCTGCACGGTGAGCCGGACGACGTCCTGGTCCCGGTCGATGGTGAAGGTGACCGTCGACGGCGTGCCGGCCCGCTGCTCGTCCGAACCCGGGAAGGTGAGGACCAGCCGCTCCGGCGGGACGGACTCGACGACCGTGCCGACCACGTCGGCGGTGCCCGACCCGTCGGTGCGCACGTGCTGCCACGTGGAGCCTGGCTGCCAGTCCGACTCGTTGCGGTGGCCCCAGTAGGCGGCGGTCAGGTCGGCGTCGGTGAGGGCCTGCCAGACCCGCTCGGGCGTGGCGGCGATGTAGGTGACGTAGACGAACGTGGGCTGGTCGGTCATCTCGGGCTCCTCTGCTGCATGGCGGACCGCGCTCAGGACGCGCAGCCGCGGGGTCTCGAACTTGTCGATCCACCGCTCCTGGACCTCGTGCAGCGGCACGACGTTCAGGTAGTGCAACTTCTCCCGGCCGTGCCAGACGGTGCTGACCAGGTTGGCCGCCTCGAGGACGGCCAGGTGCTGCGAGGCCGACTGCCGCGCCATGCCCAGCTCGCCGCAGAGCTCGCCCAGCGTCTGACCGTTGCGGTCGTGCAGCCGGTCGAGCAGGGCGCGGCGGGTCGGGTCGGCGAGGGCCTTGAACACCAGGGTCAGGTCGCCGTCCACGACGCCAATCATGCAGCCAAACGCCTGCATGTCAAGGGTGGCTCGCGACGGCCTACGGTTCGGCACGTGACGCACCCGGTCCCCGCCCCCGTCCCCGCGCGCACCGCGCTGGTCCTCGCCGGCGGCGGGGTCGCCGCCATCGCCTGGGAGCTCGGCGTGCTGCGCGGCATCGCCGACGCCGACCCGGCGCTCGCCGACCGGCTGCTGGCAGCCGACCTGGTGGTGGGCACGTCGGCCGGGTCGTCGGTGGCGGCGCAGATCACCAGCGGGGTGGACCTCGACGAGCTGTACGAGGCCCAGCTGCGGCCGGAGACCGCGGAGGTCGAGGTCGACGTCGACCTGCTGGCGCTGTTCGCCGACATGGGCGCGGTGATGGCCGGTGCCACGGACGCGGCGGACGCCGGCCGCCGGATGGGCGCGCTGGCGCTGGCCGCACCGACCGTGGAGCCGGCCCGCCGCCGGGCGGCGATCGCCGCCCGGCTGCCGGTGCCGGACTGGCCGGACCGACGGGTGCTGCTGCCGGCGGTCGACACGGCGTCCGGCGAGGTCGCCGTCTTCACCCGCGACTCCGGGGTCGCGCTGGTCGACGCGGTCGAGGCCAGCTGCGCGGTGCCCGGCGTGTGGCCGCCGGTCGCGATCGGGGGGCGGCGGTACATGGACGGCGCCATGCGCTCGATGACGAACGCCGACCTGGCCGCCGGGGCGGAGCGGGTGCTGGTCGTGGTGCCGGCCCTCGAGGACGCGCCGCAGCTGTGGGGCCGCAGCCTGGCCGACGAGATCGCTGACCTGGCGCCGGCGACGGTCGCCGTCGTGCACGCCGACCAGGCCTCGGTCGAGGCCTTCGGCAGCAACGCGCTGTCGCCGGCGACCCGGGCCGCCGCCGCGCGGGCAGGCCGGTCGGTCGGTGCCGCCGCAGCTGCCCGGGTGGCTGCGCTGCTGGGCTGAGGTCCTCACCCGCGCCCGTCGGTGTCTGACGCGGCGACGGTCAGTGGGTGAGCTTGAGCCCGACGACGCAACCGACGATGCCGAGCAGCAGCAGCACCCGGACGGCGCTCAGCGGCTCCTGCCCGGTCCCCATGGCGTAGCCGGCGGTCAGCGCGGCGCCGATGCCGACCCAGACGGCGTACGCCGTGCCGACCGGCAGGCTGCGCATGGCGAGGGCCAGACCGGCCATGCTCCCGGCCAGGGCGACGCCGAACACGAGGGTCGGGGTGAGCCGGGTGAACCCCTCGGAGCGGCCGAGGGCGGTGGCCCAGACGGCCTCGAGGACGCCGGACAGGACGAGGACGAGCCAGTACACGGGATCTCCTGGGACGCCGTCTTGTCGCTGTCCGGGTACGGCGTACTCGTCCGGGAGACCGATCCCGGTCCCACGCCCACGATGTCACGTCCTGAGCCCGCCGGGTGGTGACACCGGCCACCGGCGCCCCGGGTCAGTCGGTGAAGCAGGCGGTGAGCGCGCCGACCATCAGCGGGACGTCGAGGGCCGAGGCGAGCTCCCGGCAGGAGTGCATCGCCAGCATGGGCGCGCCGACGTCCACCGTCGGGATGCCCAGCCGGGTGGCGGTCAGCGGGCCGATGGTGCTGCCCGAGGGCAGGTCGGCGCGGGTCACGAACCACTGCACCGGCACGTCGGCCTGACCGCAGCGCTCGGCGAACCACCCGCTGGACGCCGCGTCGGTCGCGTAGGCCTGGTTGGCGTTCACCTTCAGCACCGGGCCGCCGCCGAGCTGCGGCTGGTGCGCCGGCTCGTGCCGGTCGGACCGGGTCGGGTGGACGGCGTGGGCCATGTCCGCCGACACCAGCCGCGACCGGGCCAGCGCCCGGGGCAGCGCCTGCGGGTCGCCGGCGTCGGTGATCGCCACCAGCCGGCGGACGACGTCCTCCAGGAAGCTGCCGCGCGCCCCGGACATCGAGCCGCTGCCCACCTCCTCGTGGTCGTTGCAGACCAGCACCTGGGTGCGGGCGCCGGCCGGCGCGCCGATCAGCGCCGTCAGCCCGGAGTGGCAGCAGGCCTGGTCGTCGAGGCGCGGCGCGGCCACCCAGGTGCCGTCGGCTCCGGCGGTGGCGGCGGGCTGGGTGTCGGCGAGCACCAGGTCGGAGCCGACGACGTCCCCGGCCGCCACCCCGGCCGCGGCGGCCAGCGCCTCGACCAGCCCCGGCTCGCTGCCCAGGTCGCGGGACCACACCGGCACGAGTTCCCGCTGCGGGTCGAGCTTCAGCCCGTCCCGGATGCCACGGTCGAGGTGGATGGCGAGCGAGGGCAGCCGCAGCGGGGCGCCGGGCAGACGTACCAGGGCCACCGACCCGCCGCGCAGCGCCACCCGGCCGGCCACGGTCAGCTCCCGGTCCAGCCAGGTGTGCCACAGGCCGCCGCCGTAGGGCTCGACGCCGACCAGCCGGTAGCCGGCCTGCCGGACGTCGGAGTGCGGTCGCACCTTGAACGTGGGGGAGTCGGTGTGCGCGCCGACCAGCCGCATCCCGGCCTCGGCCAGCGGGGCGCTGCCGACCCGGAACGCGATCAGGCTGCCGTGCCGGACGACGAAGTGTGCGCCGCCCGGCGCCAGCGACCAGGAGTCCGGCTCCGCCAGCTCGGTGAACCCGGCCGCACGCAGCCGCCGGGCCAGCTCGGCCACCGCGTGGAACGGGGACGGTGAGGCGTCGACGAAGGCGCGCAGGTCGTCGCCCAGGGCGAGCTCGTCGGTCGGCGTGCTGTCCGGCGTCGGCATGGCGCCATCCTGCCCAACGGCACCACCAGGCAACGACGGACCCTGACCTGCTGGGCTGTACCCGCACGCTCGTGCTCTGCTCACCATGGTGAGCAGAGCACGAGCGTCGCCACGGTGTCCTCACCACCGCGTGACCTCGCCCGGATCGGGTCGTCGCGTTTCACGCGGCTGGTCCGGGTAGGGCGGAGGACATGGCCGATGACGACATCGAGATCGACGCACAGGGCGAGAACTCCTACCTGGTGGTGCAGCCCAGCGAGCTGGAGGACGTCCGCACCTTCGTCACGGTGACTCCCGAGGTGATGGACCGGCTGGGCAGCGACGACGAGGAGGACGTCGTCCGGCGCACCGTGCTGTTCCTCCGCAAGCACCAGGAGGTGGCCGACTTCCCGGAGGTCCTCGACCTCGAGGACGTGATCGCCGGCTACGACGACTACCTGGAGGCGATGGCCACCGACTGATGGCGCGCGACCGACCGCCGGGGTGGGATGCTGCTGGGCGTGAGCCAGCCCACCCTCCCCGCTGACCCCGTCGCACTCGGCACCGCGCTGGAGGCCACCGGCTACCTGCCCGACGAGGGCCTGGCCACCGCGGCGTACCTGGCGCTGGTGATGCACCGGCCGCTGTTCCTGGAGGGCGAGGCCGGGGTCGGCAAGACGGCGCTGGCCCGGGCGCTGGCCGAGGTCACCGGCCGGCCGCTGTACCGGCTGCAGTGCTACGAGGGGCTGGAGGCCAGCCACGCCCTCTACGACTGGGACTTCGGCCGCCAGCTGCTGCACCTGCGCGCCGCCGAGGCAGCGCACGCCGCCGGCGACCCGGCCGAGTTGGAGGCCGGGCTCTACGACCGGCGGTTCCTGCTGGCCCGGCCGCTGCTGCAGGCGCTGGAGGACTCCCCGTCGGTGCTGCTCGTCGACGAGGTGGACCGGGCCGACGACGAGTTCGAGGCGTTCCTGCTCGAGGTCCTCAGCGACTTCACCATCTCCATCCCCGAGCTGGGCACGATCACCGCGCAGACCCCGCCGCTCGTCGTCCTCACCTCCAACCGCACCCGCGAGGTGCACGACGCCCTCAAGCGCCGGTGCCTCTACCACTGGCTGGAGCACCCCGACTTCGAGCGGGAGGTGGCGATCCTCCGCCGCCGGCTGCCCGACGTCACCGAGCAGCTCGCCCGCCAGGTCGCCCGGGCGACGGCGCAGCTGCGCACCCTCGACCTGCTCAAGCCGCCCGGCGTGGCCGAGGCGATGGACTGGGCGACCGCGCTGCACGCCCTCGGCGCCCGCGAACTCGACCCCGACGTCGCTGCGCGGACGCTGGGCGCGGTGCTCAAGTACCGCGAGGACACCGACCGCGTGCACGCCCTGGCCCGGGGGGCGCTCTTCGGTGCCGGCTGACAACGGCTCGTTCCCGCAGTCCCGCGACGTCGTCACGACCGTCCTCGGGTTCGCCCGCACCCTGCGGCACGCCGGCGTCGCCGCCTCGCCCGACCGGGTGGAGGCGATGCTGGCCGCCGCGGCGCACCTCGACGTCCTGGACCCGACCGCCGTCTACTGGGCCGGCCGGCTGACGCTGTGCGGCAGCCCGGACGACCTGGACCGCTACGACGCGGCCTTCGCCGCGTACTTCGGCGGGGAGGCGCCGCGGCCGCGGCGGTCCGCCGGCCCCGAGCAGCCCCGGGTGGTGCAGAGCGCGCCACTGGTGACCGGCGAGGGCAGCGAGGACGGCGGCGACCCCAGCGACCTCGCCACCCGGGCCAGCGGCGAGGAGGTGCTCCGGCACCGGGACGTCGCCGAGCTGACCGTCGCCGAGCGCGAGGAGCTGCGCCGGCTGTTCGCGCTGCTGGTCCCGGCCGCCCCGATGCGCGCCTCCCGGCGGCGCAGCCCGTCGGCGCACGGCTCGGTCCACCGGGCCCGCACCGTGCGGCGGGCGCTGCGCGACGGCGGGGAGGTGACCCGCCTGGTGCACCACCGCGCGCGGCCGCGGCCGCGCCGGGTGGTGCTGCTGATCGACGTCTCGGGCTCGATGAGCCCCTACGCCGACGCCCTGCTGCGCTTCGCGCACGCCGCGGTCCGCGCCCGCCCGGCGAGCACCGAGGTCTTCACCATCGGCACCCGGCTCACCCGGGTCACCCGGGAGCTGCGGCTGCGCGACCCCGACCGTGCGCTCGCGGCCAGCGGATCGGCGATCCCCGACTGGTCCGGCGGCACCCGGATCGGCGAGGTGCTCAAGGCCTTCCTGGACCGCTGGGGCCAGCGCGGCACCGCCCGCGGCGCGGTCGTCGTCGTGTGCAGCGACGGCTGGGAGCGGGGCGGCGCAGAGCTCCTCGCCGAGCAGATGGCCCGGCTGCACCGGCTCGCGCACGCGGTCGTCTGGGTGAACCCGCACAAGGGCCGGTCCGGCTACGAGCCGCTGACCGCGGGGATGGTGGCGGCGCTGCCGTCCGTTGACCACTTCGTCGCCGGGCACAGCCTGGCCGCGTTCGAGCAACTGGCAGGAGTCATAACCCATGCTTGAAGGACCTCGGTCCCCGCACCACTGGCAAGCTCCCGGCGAGCCTCTGACCGAGGCCGACGTGCAAGGAGACCGGAATGCGTGACGTACTCGATGACCTGGTCGGTTGGTGGCAGGCGGGGGAGACGGTCGGGGTCGGCACCGTCGTGGGCACCTGGCGCTCGGCGCCCCGCCCACCGGGTGCCTCCATGCTGGTCGGCCCCGACGGGACGGCGGTCGGCAGCGTGTCCGGCGGCTGCGTCGAGGGCGCGGTCTACGAGGAGGCGAAGGACGTCGTCGCCACCGGTGAACCGACGCTCGAACGCTACGGCGTCAGCGACGACGACGCCTTCGCCGTCGGCCTGACCTGCGGCGGGATCCTCGACGTCTACGTGGAGGCGATCTCCCGGGAGTCCTTCCCCGAGCTCGGCGAGGTGGCCGAGTCGGTCGCCGCGCACGAGCCGGTCGCCGTCGTCACCTGCGTGAAGGGCCCGCCGGACCGGCTCGGCCGGCGGATGGTGCTGTGGCCCGACCGGGCGTCGGGCTCGTTCGGTGAGCAGCACCTGGACGGCGCCGTCGCCGACGACGCCCGCGGCATGCTGGCCGCCGGCCGGACGGCGACGCTGACCTACGGGCACGACGGCGAGCGGCGCGGGGACGACATCACCGTGTTCGTCTCCTCCTTCGCACCGCCCGCGCGGATGGTCGTCTTCGGCGCCATCGACTTCGCCGCGGCGGTCGCCCGGGTCGGGTCGTTCCTCGGCTACCGGGTCACCGTCTGCGACGCCCGCCCGGTGTTCGCCACCGCGCGCCGCTTCCCCGACGCCGACGAGGTGGTCGTGGAGTGGCCGCACCGCTACCTGCAGGCCGAGGCCGACGCCGGGCGGATCGACGAGCGCACGGTGCTCTGCGTGCTGACCCACGACCCGAAGTTCGACGTCCCGCTGCTGGAGGTCGCGCTGCGGCTGCCGGTGGCCTACGTCGGCGCGATGGGCTCCCGGCGCACCCACGAGGAGCGGCTGGCGCGGTTGTCCGAGGCCGGGATCAAGGACGACGAGCTCGAGCGCCTGTCCTCGCCGATCGGGCTGGACCTGGGCGCCCGGACGCCGGAGGAGACCGCGGTGTCGATCGCCGCCGAGATCATCGCCGGCCGCTGGGGTGGCACCGGCGAGCGGCTCACCGGGGCGGAGGGCCCCATCCACCGCACCGCCGACCGTTAGGGGCCATGTTGGCCAACATGGCCCCTAGGAGGGCGGCCAGGGGGCGTCCGGTTCGCCGAGGTCCCACCACAGGCCGGCCATGAGCGCCAGCGACTCGCGGACCAGCGCGGTCGGCAGGTGCTCGTCCGGCGCGTGCTGGGCGCAGCCTGGGTAGGAGTGCGGCACCCACACGGTCGGGAGCCCGAGCACGTGCGCGAACGGCTCGTTGGGCAGCGACCCGCCGAGGTTGGGCAGCAGCGCCGGGGTGACCCCGGTGCTGCGCTCGAGGGAGGCGAGGGTCCAGGCCACCCACGGGTCCTCGGGGTCGGTCCGGGTGGCGGCCATGGTGTGCTCGACCTCCACCTGGACGGCGGCGAACCCGGCGGCGTCCAGGTGCGCACGGAGGACCGGGGCGACCTGGGCGGGGTCGGTGCCGACGACGAAGCGCAGCTGGCAGTGCGCGCGGGCGGTCGGCGGGATGGCGTTCACCGGGGCGTCCGGGTCGCCGGCGGTCATCGCCAGCACCTCGAGGGTGTTCCAGGCGTAGAGCCGCTCGCTGGGGGACAGCCCCGGCTCGCCCCAGCCCGGGTCGATCGCCGGGCTGTCCCGGCCCTGGTCGACGTCGATCGAGCGCAGCGCTGCGCGCACCGGCGCCGGGACGCCGTCCGGCCGCAGCCCGTCGACCAGCAGCCGGCCGCGGCCGTCGACCAGCGAGGCCAGCGCGTTGGCCAGGACGGCGGCCGGGTTGACCAGCACCCCGCCCCAGTTGCCCGAGTGGTGAGCGGTCTCCCGGGCAGTGACCCGGAAGGTCACGTTCACCGAGCCGCGGGTGCCGAGGAAGACCGTCGGCCGGTCGGCGGCGACCCGCGGGCCGTCGGAGCCGATCAGCAGGTCGGCGGCGAGCTCGTCGCGGTGCTGCGTGCACAACTCGGTCAGCCCGGGGGAGCCGGACTCCTCGCCCATGTCCAGCAGCAGCGTGACGTCGTAGCCGAGCCGCCCGCCGCGGGCGGCGATCACCTGCTCCAGCGCGACGAGGTTGACCGTGTGCTGGCCCTTGTTGTCCGCGACCCCCCGGCCGTACCAGCGGTCGCCCTCGACGACGACCCGCCACGGGTCAAGCCCCGCGCGCCACTGCTCGGGGTGGGCCGGCTGGACGTCGCCGTGCCCGTAGGTGAGCACCCGTCGGCGCGCTCCCTCGGACCGGTGCGCGAGGAGGAACGGGTGCCCCGGCGAGACCGGGTTCGGCAGCACCCGGGCGGTGAAGCCCAGCCGCTCGACGTCGGGCACCAGCTCGGCGGTGAGGTAGGCCCGCAGGTCGTCGGCCCGCCCGGGATCCGCGCTCTCGGTGCGGAACGCGACCCGGCGCTCCAGGGTCGCGAGGAAGGCACCGGAGTCGAAGGAGGCGGTCGCGGCGTCGAGGGCGGTCTGGCGGTCGGACACGGCGGGCACGGGGTCGACCTTCGCAGCCGCCCGGCCCAGCCGCAGCAGGGGCAGACTGTCATACCTTCAGGGGTATACCGTTGCAGGTATGCCGCCGCGTCGGACGTCCTTCCCGGGACTGCAGCAGATGGCCGACCGCCGCCGCGAGGTGATCGAAGAGCTGGCCGAGGCCCGCCGGGCCAGCGGGGTCAGCCAGACCGAGGTCGCCGCGCGGATGGGGACGTCCCAGTCCGCCGTCGCACGGCTGGAGAGCGGTGAGCTGGACGCGCGGATGTCCACCCTCGAGCGCTACGCGGCCGCCGTGGGCCGCACCGTCGACTGGCAGGTCCGACCCGCAGAGGAGCCGAAGTGAACCCGATCAGCACCTGGCCGCCGTTGCCCCCCACGCCACCCGACCCACCGCGACCGCCCCGCAGCCCATGGCTCCCCGAGCCACGCCCGACCACCGCCCCGGGCGCGGTCTCGGTGTCCTCGGTGGAGGTGCACGCACCCGACTGGCTCGCCGAGCGGCTGGTCGCCCAGCGGGTCGTCGCGCTGGCCGGGGAGCTGGACGCCGAGGCCGCCAACCGCGCGATCGCCACGCTCGCCCTGCTCGACGCGTCCGGGGACGAGCCGGTCCAGCTGCGGCTCTCCGGCGTGCAGGTCGACGTGGAGGCGGCGTTCGCGCTGGTCGACGCGCTGGACCTGATGGGCGCCCCGGTGCACGTCACCGCGCTGGGCACGCTGACCGGCGCCGCGATCGCTCTGCTCGCCGTGGGCGACGTCCGGACGGCGGGGCCGCACGCGGTGCTGCAGCTGGCGGATCCGAAGCCCCCGCGCGGTGTCCGCGGCTGGGACGTCGAGGCGTGGGTCGTCGAGCACGCCCGCCAGGTCGAGCGGCTGCACGAGCGGCTGGCCGAGGCGACCGGCCGCCCGGTGGCAGAGCTCGCGGCCGACATGCGCGCCCAGCGGGTGCTCACCGTCGACGAGGCCCGGGAGTACGGGCTGCTCGACCCGCGGGACGCGTGAGCGAGGAGCTGCGGTACCGCTACGACGTCGAGGTGGTGGGCCTGCTCGCCTCACCCGAGCACCGCTGGGACGGTCGGCCGGACACGGCCCTCGCCGACGGTGCGGTCGACCGGCGCGACCGCCTGGAGGTGCGCGCCGGATACGGGATCGTGGGTGATCGCTACGCCGGCCGCCCGGTGCACCGGGACGCCGCGGTCACCGTGATCGCCGTCGAGGCCCTCGAGGCGCTGGCCGGCGAGCTGGGCAGCGGCCCGCTGGACCCGCTCGCCACCCGGCGCAACGTCGTGCTGCGCGGCGCGGAGGTGGAGGCGCTGCGCGGGCAGCCGTTCAGCCTGGACGGCGTCCTGCTCACCGGCGGCCGCCCGGCGAACCCGTGCGCGTGGCTGGACCTCGCGCTGGCCCCGGGCGCGCACCGGGGGCTCCGGGGTCGCGCCGGGATCCGCTGCGCGGCCCGCGGCGACGGCGTCCTGGTGCTCGGCCCGGCGGTGCTCCGGTCCGCCGTCCCGCTGGACCCGGCGAGGGCAGGGGTCGCGGTGCGGCGGGCCCCCGGGGTCAGCCCGAGAGCGACGGGCCGTTGAGGTCGATGGCCCGGTCGTAGGCGACCTGCCGGGCGGCGCTGAACCGCTCGTGCCAGTCCGGAGAGCCGTCGGGGATCTCCTCGATCACGGACTCGCCGAGCACCCGGGTCTCCCCGGTGGGCAGCCGGGCGACCTTGCGGACGACCACCCGGGTCACGCCCCCGACGGCCTCATGGGCGTCCTCCCAGCGGGCGGCCGCCTCCGCGGCCGGCCACTGGCGGGCCGGCCGGCCGAGCCAGGTCTGCACCGCGACGACGAACACCGACACCAGCAGGGCCAGGACGATCAGGTCGAGCAGGACCACGGCGGTACCTCACAGTCCGGGGAGCTCGCGAGTCGTAGGGGGCATCGAGGTCCTTCGTCAGTCCAGCAGGGTGCGCACGGCGGCCGGCGCCTGCGAGGGGCGGTGCAGCGGTGCCGATCGGCCGCCACCGGCCGCGGCCAGCGCCGCGCACGCCTCCGCCGAGCCCGGCTCACCGGACAGCGCGAGCACGTGCAGCCGGGCCCCCGCGCGGGCCAGGGCCGCCGCGGCCGGGACCGGGTCGGGGCTGTCGGTGGGCATCCCGTCGGACAGCAGCAGCACGTCGCGGACCGCGGTGCGGGTCCGGGCCAGCTGCTGCCCGGCCGTCCGGAGCGCCAGGTCCAGGTTCGTCGTCCCGCCGCCGCGCAGGTCGAACAACCGGTCGACCACCACCTCCGGCCGTGCCCCCGCCGTCAGCGGCTGGAGCACCACCGCCGTGGACCAGAACGCCAGCACGGCCAGCTCGTCGCCCGGCCGCATCCGCTGGGCGAGCGCCGACGCCGTCAGGACGGCGGCCGCCAGCTCGTCCCCGGCGACGGAGCCCGACGCGTCGACGACGAGCACGCAGGCCCGCCCGGCCGTCCGCCAGCTGCGGGTGTGCAGGTGATCGGCCCGCCAGTGCGGTTCCGCGCCCCGGGCGGCGAGGGTGGCGTCCAGGTCGACGTCGGCGCCGGTCGGGTCGCGGCGGGTGACCACCCGCCGGCTGCCTGCCCGGTCGGGTACACCGGTGCGCGGGACGGTGACCGGCAGCCGCGCGGCCAGCGTGCGGGCGGCGGCGCGCAGCCGGCGGTCGAAGGCCCGGCCCAGGGCGGCCACCAGCCGGGCCGCCGCATCGGGGTCCCGGCCGGCCAGGTCGGCCAGCGCCTCCTCGTCCAGCTGGCCGGCCTCCGGGCTGACCTGCGCGAACTCGGGGTGCGAGCGGGCCAGCTCGTCACGGCTTGCCCCCCCGGCGCCCTGGCGGCGGAGCAGCTCGGCGACCTGGTCGGGGTCCTCGACGACCGACGGCGGCGGCCCCGGGCGCGCGCCCGGGGGTGCGGCGCCGGGCGGTGGCGGCGCCCCCGGCCCCGGCTGGTCTCCCCGGGGCTCGTCCGCCTCGGGGGTCAGGGTTTTCCCAGCTCCTCACCGGCCCGTCGCCAGATGTCGGAGACGACGTCCTCGACCGGCCGGGTCAGCCCGTCGGCGACGGTGACCTTGCCGGTGAGCGCGGCCAGCGCGGCGTCCGCGCCGGTGCGCTCGTCGACCTCGGTGCTGCCCCGGACGACGGCGAGCTCGGTGGCGATCAGCACGGTGTCGATCGCGCCGCGCACCGAGGCCCCGATCCGCAGCTCGGGGTGGTCGCGGGTGATCCGGACGGCCCGCACGGCGCGGTGCACCAGTGGGTCGGGGCTGCCGGTGGCCGCGGTGACGACGGCGCGCTCGGCGTCCTCGTCCTGGTAGCCCATCGCCACCCGGCAGGACCGGTCGTACAGCGCCGGGGTGATCCGCGCGGTGCCGACGGCGTCGAACGGGTTCATGGCCGCGACCAGCCGGAACGTCGGGCGCGCCGGCACCCGGCCGAACCGGGGCACGTGCATCTCGCGCTCGGACAGCACGCCGAGCAGCACGTTCATCGTCTCCTCGGGCACCCGGTTGAACTCCTCGACGTAGAGGAGCGCGCCCTCGGTCATCGCCCGGGTGAGCGGGCCGGGCACGAAGTTCTCCGGGCGGTAGTCCTCGCTGAGCACCCGGGAGGCGTCGTGGTGGCCGACCAGCCGGGTCGGGGTCAGCTCGGCGTTGCCCTCGACGAGGACGAGCGGCACGCCGGTGCCGTCGGCCAGCGCGCGCAGCAGCGTCGTCTTCCCGGTGCCCGGCGGGCCCTCGAGGACGACGTTCCGCCCGGCCGACAGCGCCGCGGCGACCACCTCGGCCTCCCGCACCCGGGCGACGACCCGGTCCTGGGCGGTGCGGACCATCCCCACCGCGTCCAGCCGGGCAGCGTCGTGTCGGGCAGGCGCGGTGATGGTCGGCTCCTCGTCGAGCGGGACGGTGGGGCCCCGGGGGCCGGTACGACCGGCCCCCGGGGTGCGGCCTCGTCGCAGGGCGACGAGGCCCGTGGTCAGGAGTCGTAGACGATGACGCCGCGGATGTTCTTGCCGTCGTGCAGGTCCGCGTAGCCCTGGTTGATGTCGTCCAGCGAGTAGCGCTTGGTGATCAGCTCGTCGAGCTTGATGTTGCCCTCCTGGTAGAGCCGCAGCATCTTCTGCATGTCCGAGCTGGGGTTCTGGTCACCGAACAGGGCGCCGCGGATCTCCTTGGTGAACAGCGCCAGCATGCTCGGGTTGATCGGGATGCCGACGTCGGTGAGGTCGCCGAGGCCGGTGACGACGACCCGCCCGCCCTTGCCGATGGCCTCGAACGCCTGCGCGATGTGCTCGCCCTTGAGCACCCCGACGGTCACCAGCGCCTTGTCGGCGCCCTGCCCGTTCGTGACGCTGCGCGCGAAGTCGGCGGCCTCCTCGATGCTCGCGAAGGTCTCGGTGGCGCCGAGCTCTTTGGCCTTCTCCAGCTTGAAGGGCACCGGGTCGACGGCGATGACGTGGCTGGCCCCGGCGTGGGCCGCGCCCTGGACGGCGTTGATGCCGATCCCGCCGATGCCCATCACGATGACCGTGTCGCCGGCCCGGACCTCGCCGGCCTGGACGGCGGTGCCCCAGCCGGTGCCGACGCCGCACCCGACGAGGCAGGCGACGTCGAGCGGGATGCTCTTGTCGATCTTGACGGTCGAGCGGATGTCCACCGTGGTGATCTCGGCGAAGGTGCCCAGCCCGCACATCTGCCCGACGTCCTCGCCGTCGGAGGTCTTGACCCGGAAGCTGGACGCGTCGTCCCACCGGGAGCCGACGAGCAGGTTGGCGCCCGAGTCGCAGATGTACTGCTGGCCGTTGGCGCAGTAGCGGCACCGGCCGCAGCCGGGCAGGAACGAGAAGACGACGTGGTCGCCCTCCTCGTAGCCCTTCACGCCCGGGCCGACGGCGGTGACGACGCCGGCGCCCTCGTGGCCGCCGAGGAAGGGGTACTTGCCCACCTGCATGTCGCCGGTGGCGATGTGGTCGTCGGAGTGGCACAGCCCGGAGGCGGCCAGCTTGACCTGGAGCTCGCCGGCCTGCGGGTCGTCGACGACCAGGTCGGTGACCTCCCACTGACCGGGGGCGGAACGCATGATCGCGCCGCGGGTGTTGACAGGCACAAGGTCCTCCTCGTCGCCCTCCACGTCGAGGGCCTCGGTGGCGTGCGCAGTTGCGCAGTCCGGTCGCACGTTATGGCACAGGTCACAGCGGGTGGAAGGCCGGTGCAACGTTGTGGACGATCCGTGCAACGATCCGCCGGTGGCGGGCCCGGTGCCCCGCTGGTCGGTTGGGCGCCACCCTTCCCCCGGAGCGCAAGGAGCTGCCGTGCCCTCCCTGACCTCCCTCGTCGGTGCCGCGACGGCCGGCTACGGGGCGGCCCTGGTCGCCGCGCCCGCTGTGCTGCTCCGGCCCTGCGGCCTGGCGGACACCCCGGACACCCGCCTGCTCACCCGCTCCCTGGCCGTCCGGGACGTCGTCCTGGGGCTGGCGCTGGTGGCTGCCCCGGCCGGCCGGGCGCGCCGGCTGGCCGCCGCTGCCCGGATGGTCTCCGACGTCGGTGACGCCGCGGCGTTCGGGGCCGGGCTGGCCGGCCGTTCGGCGCGTGCCCCGCTCGTCGCCCTGGCGGCCGCCGGCTGGGGTGCGGTGACGCTGCTCGCCGACGTGCTCGACGAGCGCGCCGGCCGCTGACCGCAGCGTTCAGTCCGGCAGGACGGCGTCCAGGGTGAGCAGCTGGTGGGCGACGACGCCGGTGCCCTGCAGGCCGGTCAGCTCGCCGGTGCCCGAGCCGGCCACCACCCGCGCCCACTGGACGGTGGGTGCGCCCTCGCCCATCGAGGCGCCGTGCTCGAGCACGAAGCTCCCGGTGCGCCCGGCCAGCGTTCCGGTGATCCGCTCCTGCGCCACGTAGGAGGCGCCGCGCGGGCCGTTCGTGGTGAGTGCGTGACCGGTGGCGGAGCCGGTGAGCTGCTCGCCGGTGTAGGTCTTGGCCAGCACGACCCGGGCGGTCGGCGGGGCGTCGGGGTCGGCCGGGTCGGGGTCGGCGACGCCGTCCCAGGTGTCGAGGGAGAACGGGGCGTCCAGGTGCAGGTCCACCCGGACAGGTTGCCCGGTCGAGCGCCGCGGTGTCGTGCACTTCCCCGACAGGCAGACTCGGCCGCGTGACGGTGGTGGTGGTCGGCGCCGGGCCGGTCGGGGTGACCGCGGCGCTGCTGCTGGCCGGCCGGGGCCTGGACGTGCTGGTGCTCGACCGGCACGCCGAGGCCCACCCGCTGCCGAGGGCCGTGCACCTGGACGACGAGTCGCTGCGGGTGCTGCAGGCCGCCGGGGTCGCTGACGCCTTCGCGGCGGTCAGCCGGCCGATGGCCGGCCTGCGCCTGCTCGACGGCGGTGGCCGCACGCTGGCCGAGTTCCCCCGCGGTTCCGGCGAGCACGGCTGGCCGCAGGGTTCGATGTTCAGCCAGCCCGACCTGGAGCGGGTGCTGCGCGACGCGCTCGCCGCCCGACCGCGGGTGCGGCTGCGCGGCGGGGTCGACGTGTTGCACGTGGAACACCCGGCCGGACCCGTCCGGCTCACCGTCCGCGACCGGGGCAGCGGCGTCGAGGAGCAACTGGTCGCCGACGCCGTCCTGGGGTGCGACGGGGCGAGGAGCACGGTGCGCCGGCAGATCGGTGCCCGGATGCGCGACCTGGGGCCGGGGGAGCGGTGGCTGGTCGTCGACCTGGTGGCCGGCACGCCGCTGGCGGTCTGGCCGGGCGTGCAGCAGGTCTGCGACGCCGTCCGGCCGGCCACCTTCATGCCGGTCGCCGGCGACCGGTACCGCGCCGAGTTCCGGCTGCGTGACGACGAGGCCGTCGCCGACCTGGACCTCGCCGGGCTGCTGGGCCGGTTCGGTGCCGCCGGCTGCACCGTCGTCCGGTCGGCCGAGTACCGCTACGCCGCACAGGTCGCCGACCGCTGGCGGCGGGGCCGGGTGCTGCTGTGCGGGGACGCCGCGCACCTCACCCCGCCGTTCATCGGCCAGGGGCTGGGGCTCGGCCTGCGCGACGTGCACCAGCTCGCCTGGAAGCTCGCCGCCGTCCTCGACGGTGCCGACGACGCGCTGCTGGACACCCACCAGGCCGAGCGCGCGCCGCACGCCCGCTCGCTGGTCCGGCTGGCGGTGCTGCTGGGCCGGCTGATGACCGGTGGTGGCGACCACGCCGCCCTGGTGCGCCGTGGAGTGCTCACCGGGGTGCGCCGGGTGCCGCGGCTGGCCGCCTTCGCCGCGTCCAGCCGGACCCCGCCGCTGCGCCCCGGCCCCCTGGTCCGGCGGTCGCGCATCGCCCCGGGTTCCCCGGTGGGCGGGCTGCTGCCGCAGCCGCCGCTCGAGGGCGCGGGCCGGCTGGACGACGTCCTCGGTCTGGGCTGGGTCGCGCTCAGCGGGGGCGCGCCGGTGCCGCCGGACTGGCCGGGACGGGTCCTGCCGGTGGCCGAGCTGGGATCACCCGAGCTCGCCCGCTGGCTGGGACGGCGTTCGGTGCTCGTGCGGCCGGACCGGATCGTCGCCGCCGCCGTCCGGCGCTAGCCTGCGCAGTCGATGACTCTCGACGTCGCGGCCGTCCGCGCCTCCTTCCCCGCCCTGGCCGCCGGCTACGCCCACTTCGACGGCCCAGGCGGCTCGCAGACCCCCGCCGTCGTCGCGCAGGCGGTCGCTGCCACCCTGACTGCGCCGATCGCGAACCGCGGGTCGGTGACCGAGGCCGAGCGCAACGCCGATGCCATCGTCCGCGGGGCACGGCAGGCGGTCGCAGACCTGACCGGCGGCGATTCCGGCGGTGTGGTCTTCGGCCGCAGCGCCACGACGCTGACCTACGAGCTGTCCCGGGTGCTGTCGGCCGCCTGGGGGCCGGGCGACGAGGTGGTGGTCACCCGGCTGGACCACGACGCCAACATCCGCCCCTGGGTGCAGGCCGCGGCCGCCCGCGGCGCCACCGTGCGCTGGGCCGCCTTCGACCCCGCGACCGGTGAGCTCGACCCGGCGACCGTCGGCGCCCTGCTTTCCGAGCGGACCCGGCTGGTCGCCGTCACCGGCGCCTCCAACCTGATCGGCACCCGCCCCGACGTCGCCGCGATCACCGCGCTCGCGCACGGTGCCGGCGCGCTGACCTGGGTGGACGGCGTGCACCTGACCGCGCACGCGCCGGTGGACGTCGCGGCGCTCGGCGCGGACTTCTTCGTCTGCTCCCCGTACAAGTTCCTCGGCCCGCACTGCGGCTGCCTGGTCGCGGCGCCCGCGCTGCTGGAGACGCTGCACCCGGACAAGCTGCTGCCCTCGACCGACGCGGTGCCGGAGCGCTTCGAGCTCGGCACCCTGCCCTACGAGCAGCTGGCCGGCACCACGGCCGCCATCGACTTCCTCGCCGGCCTGGCCGGCCCCGAGGGGGAGCGGCGCGCCCGGCTGACGGCGTCGATGACGGCGCTGGAGGAGCACGAGGACCGGCTGCGCGAGCGGATCGAGGAGGGAGTGCGGGAACTGCCCGGCGTGACGCTGTGGTCGCGGGCCGCCCGCCGGACGCCGACGCTGCTGCTGACCTTCGCCGGCCACGACGCCGCCGAGGTCTACCGGTTCCTCGCCGAGCGCGGGGTGAACGCCCCCGCCGGGTCCTTCTACGCGCTGGAGGCCTCCCGGCGCCTGGGCCTGGGCGACACCGGCGGCCTGCGGGTGGGGCTCGCGCCCTACAACGACGACTCGGACGTCGACCGGCTGCTCACCGGTCTCCGGGAGTTCCTCGGCGCCTGACCGGTCGCCGGTCCGCAGGTGACGTGCCGTCAGGCGGTCAGAACTGTCGTACCTCGAACGTATGTTCGGTCCGTGGAGACGACGGCGGAGCTGCCCGGGCCGGGGATGCCCGGGTCGTCGCGGTCGCGGGTCGACGTGTTCTGGATCGGCGACGGGCACGCCCGGCCCGACTCGGTTCGGATGTCCCCGGAGCAGGTGGCTGCCCGGTTGCAGGAGGTGCAGCGGCGGCGGGCGCGGGACACCGCGGAGGAGGCGGAGCTGATCCTGGCCCTGGCCGGTGCCCGCCCCGCCGGCGCCGACCCGCAGCCGGGCACCCCCGGCGCCCGCCGCACCGGCTGGTCCGGTGGCGATGCCGGGGTGGGGATCAGTGAGTTCTTCACCGCCGAGCTGGCCACCGTGCTCAACCTCGGCCGCACCACCGCGGCCAAGAAGCTCGACCACGCCCTGACCTGGCACAAGAAGCTCCCCGCCACCTTCGCCGCGCTGCGGGCCGGCGACCTGGACGAGCGCCGCGCGCAGGCCCTGGCCGAGGTGCTCATGCACACCACCCCGGACGTGGCCGGGCAGGTCGAGGACGCGCTGCTGCCCGAGGCCACGGACCTGTCGGTGTACAAGCTCCGGGACCGGGCGGCCGAGCTGATGGTGGA
>KK211089.1:0-69782 GCA_000620205.1 Geodermatophilaceae bacterium URHA0031
AGTCACGCCGGAGGTGCCGGCGTGACGACAGCCGCGGGAGCATCGCAGGGAGCGCCAGCGACCGAGGAGCGGACCGGGGCGCGGAGTCACGCCGGGGGTGCCGAGTGACCGACGTCACCCGCCTCGACGCCGCCGAGCTCGGCCGGCTGCTCACCGCCGGGGAGGTCAGCGCGGTCGAGGTGACCCGCGCGCACCTGGACCGGATCGCCGCCGAGGACGGCCGGCTGGGCGCCTACCTGCACGTCGAGGGCGACGCCGCGGTCACCGCCGCGACCGCCGTCGACGAGGCCCGGGCACGCGGTGAGGAGCGGGGCCCGCTGGCCGGGGTGCCGGTCGCCCTCAAGGACCTCGTCGTCACCGCGGGCGTGCCGACCACCAGCGGCTCGCGGATCCTCGAGGGCTGGCGGCCGCCGTACAGCGCCACCATCGCCACCCGGCTCGCCGACGCCGGCACCGTGCTGCTGGGCAAGACCAACATGGACGAGTTCGCGATGGGCTCCTCCACCGAGAACAGCGCCTACCAGGTGACCCGCAACCCCTGGGACCTCGACCGCATCCCGGGTGGCTCGTCCGGTGGGTCCTCGGCCGCGGTCGCCGGGCACCTCGCGCCCTGGGCGATCGGCACCGACACCGGCGGCTCGATCCGGCAGCCGGCCGCGGTCACCGGCCTGGTCGGGCACAAGCCCACCTACGGCTCGGTCTCCCGCTACGGGCTGATCGCGTTCTCCTCCAGCCTGGACCAGGCCGGCCCGATGGCCCGCACCGTGCTGGACGCCGCGCTGATGCACGAGGTGATCGGCGGGCACGACCCGTGCGACTCGACCAGCATCGACGCGCCGCTGCTGGGGCTGGCCGACGCCGCCCGCGCAGGCGCGGCCGGCGACCTGCGTGGCGTCCGGGTGGGGGTCGTGCGGGAGCTCGGCGGTGAGGGCCACACCGAGGGCTACGAGCCGGGCGTGCTGGCCCGGACCCGTGAGGCGGTCGAGGTGCTCGCCGGGCTGGGCGCCGAGGTCGTCGAGGTCTCCTGCCCGTCCTTCGACCTGGCGCTGCCGGCCTACTACCTGATCGCGCCGAGTGAGGCGTCGTCCAACCTGGCCCGCTACGAGGGGGTCCGCTTCGGCCTGCGCGCCGGGGACGACGGCAGCCGCGACCTCGACGAGGTCATGGCCCTCACCCGCGAGCAGGGCTTCGGCCCCGAGGTGAAGCGCCGGATCATCCTCGGCACCTACGCGCTGTCCAGCGGCTACTACGACGCCTACTACGGGCAGGCGCAGAAGGTCCGGACGCTGATCACCCGCGAGTTCACCGCGGCCTTCGCCGACGTCGACGTGCTGGTCAGCCCCACCACGCCGACCGTCGCCTTCCCGATCGGCACCAGGGTCGACGACCCGATCGCGATGTACGCCGCCGACCTGTGCACGCTGCCGGCGAGCCTGGCCGGTCTGCCGGCCATCTCGGTGCCCAGCGGGCTGTCCGACGGGCTGCCCGTCGGCTTCCAGGTGATGGCCCCCGCGCTCGCCGACGACCGCTGCTACCGGGTGGCCGCCGCGCTGGAGGCAGCGCAGGACGGCGCCCGCGGCCACCGCCTCCTCGACGAGCTGCCCACCCCGGCGGGCGCGGCGTGAGCGGTGCACTGAAGGCCGCCTGGGCCCTGACCGTCTTCGTCATCGTGGTCGGCATCGTGGGCTGGGCCGTCAGCGGCCAGGCGGTGTTCGCCGTGTTCATCGCGCTCGGTGTGCTCACCGGCGTGGGCGCCCTGCTCGCCTTCCGTACCGTTCCGCCCGTCGGCCGGCCGACTCCTGAGGACCGCACATGACACTGACCGCCGGCGACCGCCTGGTCGATTACGACGAGGTCCTGACCCGCTACGAGCCGGTCATCGGGCTGGAGACCCACGTCGAGCTGGGCACCGCCTCGAAGATGTTCTGCGGCTGCGCCACCACCTTCGGCGCCGAGCCGAACACGCAGACCTGCCCGGTCTGCCTGGGCATGCCCGGCTCGCTGCCGGTCGCCAACGCCGCCGCCGTCGAGGCCACCATCCGGATCGGCCTCGCGCTGGGCTGCCGGATCGCCGGCTGGTCCCGGTTCGCCCGGAAGAACTACTTCTACCCGGACATCCCGAAGGGCTTCCAGACCAGCCAGTACGACGAGCCGCTGTGCATCGCCGGCCACCTGGACGTCGAGGTGGACGGCGAGACGTACCGGGTCGAGATCGAGCGCGTGCACCTGGAGGAGGACACCGGCAAGAACCTGCACGTCGGTGGGTCAACCGGGCGCATCCACGGTGCCGACCACTCGCTGATCGACTTCAACCGGGCGGGCATCCCGCTGGTCGAGATCGTCACCCGCCCGGTGCCCGGCGCCGGCGCGAAGGCCCCCGAGGTGGCCCGCGCCTACGTCACCGAGCTGCGCGAGATCGTGCAGGCGCTGGGTGCCTCCGACGTCCGGATGGAGCAGGGGAGCCTGCGCTGCGACGTGAACATCTCGCTCAACCCGATCGGTGCCCTGGAGCTGGGCACCCGCACCGAGACCAAGAACGTGAACTCGCTGCGGTCGGTGGAGCGCGCCGTCCGGTTCGAGATGCGCCGGCAGGCCGCCGTGCTCGACGGGGGCGGCCGGATCGTGCAGGAGACCCGGCACTTCCACGAGGACAGCGGGACCACGAGCTCCGGGCGGAGCAAGGAGGAGGCGACCGACTACCGGTACTTCCCCGAGCCCGACCTCGTGCCGCTGGCACCGGACGCCGACTGGATCGAGCAGCTGCGGGCCGCGCTGCCCGAGCTGCCCGCTGCCCGTCGTGCCCGGCTGCAGCAGGAGTGGGGCGTGTCCGGCACCGAGATGACCTGGCTGGCCAACGCCGGCGCGCTCGGCCTCGTCGAGCAGACCGTCGCGGCCGGCGCCACCCCTGGCGACGCCCGCAAGTGGTGGCTGGGCGACCTCGCCCGCCGGGCCAACGAGGCGGGCACCGAGCTCCCCGAGCTGCCGATCACCCCGGCGCAGGTCGCGGAGCTGTCCGGGCTGATCGCCGAGGGCACCATCAACGACAAGCTGGCCCGGCAGGTCCTCGACGGCGTGCTCGCCGGTCAGGGCGGGCCGGCGCAGGTCGTCGCCGCCCAGGGCCTGGCGGTCATGGGCGAGAGCGACGAGCTCGTCGCCGCGGTCGAGGCGGCGATCGCCGGTGCGCCGGACGTCGTCGCCAAGGTGCAGTCGGGCAAGGTCCAGGCGCTGGGCGCGCTCGTCGGCGCGGTCATGAAGACCACCCGGGGCAAGGCCGACGCCGGCACCGTCAAGCGGATGCTCGAGGAGCGGGTGCTGAGCTCCTAGCCTGGGGCGGTGGAGCTGCCCGCCGTCGAGCTGCGCCCGCTGGCCCGGGCGGACCTCCCGCTGCTCTGCCGCTGGCTCGCCGAGCCGCTGGTCGCCCGCTGGTGGGACGAGGACCCCTCGCCCGCGGCGGTCGAGCAGCGCTACGGCCCGTCGGTGGACGGCACCGACCCGACCCGGGTCTACCTCGGTGTGCACGACGGGGAGCCGTTCGGGCTCGTGCAGGTGTACCGCTTCGACGACGAGCCGGAGTACACGGCGGAGCTCACCCCCGTCTGC
This sequence comes from Geodermatophilaceae bacterium URHA0031, assembly GCA_000620205.1. GTDB lineage: Bacteria > Actinomycetota > Actinomycetes > Mycobacteriales > Geodermatophilaceae > Modestobacter. The sequence continues at coordinate 3,601 of KK211089.1, forward strand.
GCTGTCCCGCCCGGGGCGCTCAGCGTCGACTACCTGGTCGGTGAGCCGGCGGCCCGCGGCCGGGGCCTCGGCGCGGCGATGATCGCTGCGGCGGTGGCCCGCGGGTTCGCCGACCACCCGGACGCCGCGGACGTGCTGGTGCCCGTGGCGCTCGGCAACGAGGCGTCCTGGCGGGCGCTGCGACGGGCCGGGGCCGGCTGGTACGCCGAGGGCGAGCTCACCCCGGACAACCCGGTCGACCCGCCGGAGCACGTGGTCCACCGGTTCACCCGGGAGGACACCATCCCGGCGTCCTGACGGCCCCGGCTGCAGGAACCCGCGGCGAGCTCGGGGGCAGCGGGGTCCTGCTACAGCGGTGAGTCGGACCCCGAGGACGGCGGGACGACCCGGAGCACCCGGTCGTCGTCCTCCTCCGGCGTGCCCACGCCGTCGCGGTTGGACGTGGTGATCCACAGCGCGCCCGTCGGGTCGAGCACCACCGTGCGCAGCCGCCCGTACTGGTCCTCCAGGAACGGCTGGGGTTCCCCGACCTGGTCGCCGCTGCCGTCGAGCTGGGTCACCCGCACCTGTCGGCCGTCCATCGCCCCGAGGAACACGTAGGGGCCGGAGACGGCGCAGCCGCCCAGGCCGCCCTCGGCGGCGGGTACCTCGAGCACCGGGTCGGCGCCATCGGGGCCGACGTCACCGCCGGGGGTGACGGCGTCGAGCACGTCGCTACCGGACCGGGCCTCGTCGGTGGCGTAGAGCTGCAGCGGCCCCTGGCAGAGCGCGGTGACGTCCTGGTGCCCGCGGCTGAGCACCGGCCCGGCACCCACCGGCTGGCCGAAGACGTCGATGGCGAGCACCTTGCCGGCCAGCGACACCGGGTCCTCGGCCAGCGCGGGGTCGCCGGTGTCGCCGGTGCCCACGTAGAGCGTGCCGTCGGAGCCGAACAGGAGGCCGCCGCCGTTGTCGACCTCACCGCGGGGGATCCCGGTGAGGACCGGGTTCGGCGTGCCGCCGAGGGGGAAACGGACCACCCGGTTGTCCGTCGCGGTGGAGAGGTAGGCGTAGACGAGCCCGTCCTCACCGAAGGTGGGGGACAGCGCCAACCCGAGCAGGCCACCGTCCCCACCGGCGTCGACCGGCAGCGTCATCACCTCGCGGGCGGGGGAGCGGTCGGGGAAGACCTGCAGCAGCCGGCCGGAGTCGCGCTCGCCGACGACCGCGGTGCCGTCGGGCAGCACCACGAGGCCGGTCGGGACGGTCAGGCCGGTGGCGACGACGTTCGGGTCGCCGTCCTGCTCGTCCTCGGTCCCGGGCGTGGAGGGCGTGCCGGGCGCCGGCACGGGGCTGTTCGTCGTCGGCGGGCCCACCTGGGGCGGCTGGCCCTGCGGCACGTCGCGGAACGGGCCGGACGGCTCGTAGCCGCCACCGCAACCGGAGAGCAGCAGGCACCCCAGCGTGACCACGGCCCACCGCCGCGCACCCGGTCCCGCCGTCCGTCGAGCCACGCCTGCAACAGTACGGCGGCCGACCGACGGGGACCGCCCTCCGCGCTGCAGGGTCCGGCACCGGGCACCTAGGGTCGGGACCCGTGCCCGACACCGCCCCTCCCGCGCCCGTCCTCGACCTCGGCGCCGACGAGACGCTGCACGTCCTCGTCCCCTCGCGTGCGCTCGCCGCCGCGGTGGAGGCCGTCTCCCCGCGCATCCGCGCGCACCGGTTCGACCCGGCCGAGGGGGTGCCCACCGGTGCGGCCGCGCAGGCCCAGGTGCTGGTGCCCCGCGGCGGCGCCGAGCTCTCCGCCGAGGTCTGGGACGCGCTGCCCCGGCTCCGCCTGGTCCAGCTGATGAGCGCTGGGGCGGAGAAGTTCGTCGGGCGGCTCCCCGAACGGGTGGTCCTGTGCAACGCCCGGGGCGCGCACACCCCGGCCACCGCGGAGTGGGCGGTGGCCGCCACGCTCGCCGCCCAGCGCGGCATCCCGCACTTCACCCGGCTGCAGGAGGCCGGGCGCTGGGAGATGCGCACCGACCACTCGCTGGTCGGTGCTGCCGTGCTGATGGTCGGCGCCGGCGACATCGGCCGCACCATCGGCCGGATGATGGCCGGCTTCGACGTCGACGTCACCTGGGTCGCCCGGACGGCGCGCGAGGGCGTGCACGCCTTCGACGAGCTGCCCGACCTGCTGCCGCACGCCGACGTGGTGGTGCTCATCGTCCCGGTCACCCCGGAGACCACCGGCATGGTCGACGCCGCCTTCCTCGCCGCGATGAAGGACGACGCGCTGCTGGTGAACGCCGCCCGCGGGGTGGTCGTGGACACCGACGCCCTGCTCGCCGAGCTCACCGCCTGCCGGCTGCGGGCGGCCCTGGACGTCACCGAACCGGAGCCGCTGCCCGACGGGCACCCGCTGTGGTCGGCCCCGGGGCTGCTGCTCACCCCGCACGTCGCCGGAGCCGTGCCGGACACCAACGAGCGGGCGACCGCCGCGGTCATCGACCAGTTGCGGCGGGTGCTCGCCGGCGAGCCGCTGCAGAACGTCGTCACCGACTACTGAGGAAGGACCCCCTCGCCCCCCACCGCTCGCAGGCTCGCGCCGGGCCCCTGCGAGGGGGCCGTTCCAGCACCTCGCTAGGGGGCGGGGATGCGGCCGCCGGAAAGCTGGGCGAGGCGGGGCAGGTCGCGGGCGCGGAGCACCGGCAGGCGCACCTGGGTGCCGGCGGTGGTCACAAGCCACAGGTCGCTGCGCTGCCCCACGCGGATCCCGGCCAGCTCCGCCCAGGGCACCGTGCGCGCGCCGGTCAGCGAGCGCACCGTGATCCCGCCGTCGCCGACGTCGACGCCCGCGCGGTACACCCAGGCGGCCAGCGCCGCGGGCACGACCAGCAGCAGGAGCAGCCACGGGGTCGCGTTGGCCAGCGGCAGCAGGCAGATGGCCAGGAACGTGATGGGGAGCAGCGCGGTCCGGCCCATGCGCAAGCGAGCGACAGCCACGACCGCAGATCCTCCCAGATGCTGGGACGGTGGCCCCCGGGCCGGCCGCACCGGCTCCGGGGCGGCCTACCATCCCCGGACGTGACGACCGTGGAGGACCGACCCACCAGCAGCGACAGCACCGTCGACGTGAAGCCCCGCAGCCGCGAGGTCACCGACGGCGACGCGAAGGCGCCGGCCCGCGCGATGCTCCGCGCGGTGGGCATGGGCGACGACGACTTCGCCAAGCCGCAGATCGGCGTCGCCTCGTCCTGGAACGAGATCACCCCCTGCAATCTCTCGCTGGACCGGCTCGCCAAGCGGGCGAAGGAGGGCGTGTTCGCCGCCGGCGGCTACCCGCTGGAGTTCGGCACGATCTCGGTCTCCGACGGCATCTCGATGGGCCACGAGGGCATGCGCGCCTCGTTGGTGTCCCGCGAGGTCATCGCCGACTCGGTCGAGACGGTCATGTTCGCCGAGCGGCTGGACGGCTCGGTCCTGCTGGCCGGGTGCGACAAGTCCCTGCCCGGCATGCTGATGGCCGCTGCCCGCCTGGACCTGGCCAGCGTCTTCGTCTACTCCGGGTCGACCCTGCCGGGGAAGCTCGGGGACCGGGACCTCACCCTCATCGACGTCTTCGAGGGCGTCGGTGCCTGCGCCGCGGGGAAGATCACCCGCGACGAGCTGACCGCCATCGAGAAGGCCGCCTGCCCCGGCATGGGCTCCTGCGGCGGCATGTACACCGCCAACACGATGGCCAGCGTCGCCGAGGCCCTCGGCATGGCGCTGCCCGGCAGCGCCGCCCCGCCGGCCCCGGACGCCCGCCGGGACGCGATCGCCCTCGCCTCGGGGGAGGCCGTGGTCGAGCTGCTCCGCAAGGGCATCACCGCGCGTCAGATCATGACCAAGGAGGCGTTCGAGAACGCCATCACCGTCGTCATGGCGCTGGGCGGCTCGACCAACGCCGTCCTGCACCTGCTGGCGATCGCCCACGAGGCCCAGGTCGACCTCGACCTCGACGACTTCAACCGGATCGGGGACAGGACGCCGCACCTGGCCGACGTCAAGCCGTTCGGCCGCTTCGTGATGACCGACGTCGACCGCGTCGGCGGGGTGCCGGTCGTGCTGCGCGCGCTGCTGGACGCCGGGCTGCTGCACGGCGACGTCCTCACCGTCACCGGGAAGACGATGGCCGAGAACCTCGCCGAGATCGCCCCGCCGGACCTCGACGGCACGATCGTGCACGCGATGAACGACCCGATCCACGCGACCGGCGGCCTGACCATCCTGCGGGGCTCGCTGGCACCCGAGGGTGCGGTCGTGAAGTCCGCCGGCTTCGACGCCGACGTCTTCGAGGGCACCGCCCGGGTCTTCGACGGCGAGCAGGGGGCGATGGACGCCGTCACCGAGCGCACGCTGACGCCGGGCGACGTCGTGGTCATCCGCTACGAGGGGCCCAAGGGCGGCCCGGGCATGCGCGAGATGCTCGCGGTCACCGGCGCGATCAAGGGCGCGGGCCTGGGCAAGGACGTCCTGCTGCTCACCGACGGACGCTTCTCCGGCGGCACGACCGGGCTGTGCGTCGGGCACGTCGCCCCCGAGGCCACCGACGGTGGCCCGATCGCCTTCGTCCGGGACGGCGACCGGATCCGGCTGGACCTGGCGGCCCGCACCATGGACCTGCTGGTGGACGACGACGAGCTGGCCCGCCGCAGGCAGGGCTGGGCACCGCCGGCTCCCCGCTACACCACCGGCGTGCTGGGCAAGTACGCCAAGCTCGTGGGCTCGGCGGCGCAGGGAGCCATCACCAGCTGACCGGCGGGCTCCCCGGCCCCCCTCGCCCGGACGGGTGAGGGAGCCGGCCGGCGGGCTGTCGTAGCGGTGCCGTCCCGCCGACCTCTTCGGGGTGGAGCACAGGCGCCGGCGGGTTTCCGCGGAGTGGCTGCTCGCCGTCCCGGTCCTCACCGGGGCCGCGGGCGGTGTGGCGCCGACGGTCGCGGACGTGCTCCTGCTGACCACCGCGCTGGTCACCGTCGCGCTGCTGTGGACCCGCGGCACCGCGCTGGACCCGGGCGCCCCGCGTCGGGGGGTGGTCCGCGGCTGGCGGCTGCTCGCCGTCGCCGTGGTCGTCGGGCTGGCCTGCGCCGGTGCCGTCGCCCTGGTCGACCGGCAGTCGACGCGCAACCCGTCGGACACCGTCGCCCAGCTGGTCTCGCTGCCGTCGGTCCTGCTCGCGCTGGTCGCCCTGCTCACCCTCTTCACCCGCCGCCAGCTCCGCGCCGGCGGCGCCCGGCTGCTGACCGAGACGGCGCTGTTCTTCAGCGCCTCGATCGTGCTCGCCCAGGTCCTGGTCGTGGGTCCCGCCCTGGCCGTCCAGCCGCTGAGCACGCCGGCGCGCGTCGTCCTCGAGCTGATCTGCCTGCTGACCGCCGGCGTGCTGTCCGCCGTCCTGGTGCTCATCGCGGTCTCCTCCGGCGCCCGCCGGGTCAGCGGTGCCCTGCTGCTGCTGGCCGCCACCGCGTGGGCCGGCGCCCGCGCACTGGCCGTCGCCGGGGACGACCACCACCTGCCCGTGCTGCCGGGCTGGATCGTCGCTGCCCAGCTGACCGGCCTGGTGCTGCTCTGCCTGGCCGCGCTGCGCGACCCGGGCGCCGACGCCGTCGCCCCGCCCACCCGCACCACCGCCCGGCTCAGCCTGGCCGGGCAGCTGCTGCCGCACCTGGTCATGGTCGTGGCGGTCCTCGTCTACCTCAGCGTCCCGCTCGCCGGGAGCCGGCCCACCCCGGCTGCCGGGGCAGCGCTGCTGTCCTGCCTGGTGCTCACCGCCCTCCACCGCGCCGTCGCCGCACGCGACGAGTCGCGGGTGGGCAGCAGGCTGCGCCGCAGCGAGGCGTACTTCCGGTCGCTGGTGCGTTCCAGCAGCGACGCGGTGCTCATCCTCGACGGCGACCTGCGGGTCAGCTGGGCCGCGGCGGCGCTGCTGCCGCCGGCGGGCGCATCGGCGCTCTCCGGCCGTCCGCTCGCCGAGGTCGTCCACCCCGACGACGCCCAGGCGGTGCGCTGCTGGCTCGCCGGGGACGCCCCGAGCGGGTTGCGCAGCTTCCGGCTGCAGGAAGCCTCCGGAGCCTGGCGGGTGTTCGAGGCCGGGGTCAGCGACCTGCGGGCCGACGACGACGTGCAGGGCCTCGTCCTGCAGTGCCGCGACGTCACCGCCCGGCTCGACCGCGAGCTCCAGCTGAGCTCGCTGGCCTACACCGACCCGCTCACCGGCCTGCCCAACCGGGCCGCGCAGCAGGGCGCACTCGAGGAGCTGCTCGCCGGGCTGGCCGACCCCACCGCCGAGGACGTCGCACTGCTGCTCGTGGAGGTGCACGGGCTGGCCGCCGCCGGGGACCACGCCGGCCGGGACGTCGTCGACGTGGCGCTGGTCGAGGTCGCCCGCCGGCTGCGCGCCACCGTGCGGGCCGAGGACCAGGTGGCCCGGATCGGCGCCGAGCTGTTCAGCGTGCTGGCGCACGGCACCGGCGACGAGCCGGACCGGGTGGCCTCCCGCTGCCTGTCGGTCATCGACGCCCCCGTGACCACCGACGCCGGCATCGTCGACCTCACCGCGGTCGTGGGGCTGGCCCCGCTCACCCCCGGGCTCCCCGCCGGCGCCGCCCAGGACCGCGCGGAGCTCGCGGTCCGCGACGCGCGGGCCGCCGGTTCCGGCTCGGTGCGCCGGTACCGGGCCGAGTTGACCGAGGCCCGGGACCGCCGGGAGCAGCTCCGGCTGGACCTGGTCGGCGCCCGCGACCGCGGCGAGCTGGGGCTGGTCTGGCAGCCGATCGTCGCCCTCGCCGACCACCGGGTCACCGGCGTCGAGGCCCTGCTGCGCTGGCAGCACCCGCTGCACGGCGACGTCCCGCCGGAGGAGTTCCTGCCGCTGGCAGAGCGGGCCGGCCTGCTCGTGGACCTGCAGCGCTGGGCGCTGCACTGCGCGACCACGGCGGCGGCGACGCTGCCCGCCCACGGGGTCGAGCTCCGGCTGGGGGTCAACGTCTCCGCCGAGCACCTGGCCGCCGGCACGCTGGTGGGTGACGTCGCCTCCGCGCTGCAGCAGAGCGGCCTGTCACCCGAGCGGCTGATCATCGAGATCGCCGAGTCCGCGCTCGCCGGCCGGGACGCCACCGACGACGTCACGGCGCTGCGGCTGATGGGCGTGCGGCTGGCCCTCGACGACTTCGGCAGCGGCAACTCCTCGCTGCGCGGCCTGGGGCGGCTGCCGGTCGACATCATCAAGCTCGACCGGGCGCTGCTGTCCCGGGTGGACCGGGACCCCTACACCCGGGCGATCTGCGAGGCGGTCCTCTCGCTGGGAGCTGCGCTGTCCGTCGCCGTCGTCGCGGAGGGCGTCGAGACCGCCAGCCAGCTCGGTGTCCTGGAGTCGCTCGGGTGCGGCTACGCCCAGGGCTTCCTGCTCGCCCGGCCGATGAGCCTGTCGGCGCTGGAGGAGCTGCTGGAAGCCCACGACGGGCTGCTGTGGCCGGGCATCGTCGGGCGGGTGGGCAGGTGACCGCCCTCCGGTCGACCGGCGCCCGCCGCCGGGGGCTCCCGCACCCCCCGGCCCTGGCCGCAGTGGCGGGCCGGTCGCGGACCGCCGTCCTGGCCCCGCTCGCCGTCCTCGCCCTGCTCCTGGTCGCCGGGCCGTTCCTGTGGCCCGGTGCCTGCGGGACCACCGGTCCCGCGGTGCTGGCCGGCGGCTCGCTGCTCACGGCCGGGCTCCTGCTCGGGCGGGGCCGGTGGGCGGGTGCGGGCACCCGTCCGCGCCGTGCTCTCGCGCTCCTCGCGGGGCTGCTCGCCGCCGGGCAGGCGACCGCCGCCGTCCTCGGGGTCGGGGTGAACCCGGCCGCCAGCGGCCTGCAGGACGTCCCGCTCGTGCTGGCCGTCCCGCTGGCCCTGGTGGCCTGCTCCGGCCTGGTCCGGGCGGCCGCCGGGCAGGTCACCTCCCGCGTCCTGCTGGACGCCGGGGTCGCGCTGGTCGCGCTCGCCGCCCTGCTCGAGGTGGTGCTGCGCGGTGCTACCGCCGGGGGCGGCGGGGCGTTCGACCAGCTGCTCTCGCTGGGCTACCCGGCCGTGGGCGTGCTGCTGTGCGCGGTCGGGCTGGTCACCGTCGCCGGGGTCGACGAGCCCCGGCGGGCCGCGGCCGGCTGGCTGCTGGCCGCCTTCGCCTGCCTCGCGGTGGTCTGCACCGCTGCCGCGGTCGCCGTCGCCCGGCCCTCCGCCGGACTGGACCTGGTGACCGGCACCGCCTGGCTCGGCATGCTCGCGGCCGGCACCCTGTCCGTCGCCGCGGACCCGGGCCCGACCCGGCGCACGAGCCCGGACGCGGCCACGGTGCCGCTGCTGGGCGTCGCGATCAGCTACTGCGCGGCCTTCGGCGTCGTCCTGCTGCTGCTGGTGGGCCGGGTGCTCGGCCGCGGCATCCTGCCGGTGGAGGCGGGGGCCGCCTGCCTGCTGCTGGTGCTCACGTTCGTCCGGACGCTGGCCTGGGCCGCCGACGGCGCCCGGCTGACCCGCCAGGTGCTGCGCACCGAGGCGTACTTCCGCACCCTGGTGCACAGCGCCGCCGACATCACCATCGTGCTCGACTCGCAGGGCTGCATCACCTGGGACTCGGGCGCCGGCTCGCACCCGCACGGCTGGAGCGCCCGTGACCTCGAGGGCCGTCCCCTCGCCGACTTCGTCCACGACGAGGACCGCGCCGAGCTGACGGCCGCGCTCGCCGCCGGCACCGACCCCGACCAGGGACGCGGGCGGGTCTTCCGGCTGCGCTCGCGGGACGGCCGGTGGCCGGCGTACGAGACCGTGCGTGTCGTGCCGTCCGGGCCGTTGCCCGCCCTGGCGCAGGGGGCGGAGGGCGGCGGTGGCGGCGGCCTGGTGCTGCACCTGCGGGACGTCGACGACCGGCGGCAGGACCAGCTCGAGCTCGAGCGGATGGCCTACACCGACTACCTCACCGGGTTGCCCAACCGGGCCCGGCTGATGGCGGCGCTGGACAGCGCCCGGGCCCGGACCACCGAGGGCGACAGCGCCTGCCTGCTGCTGCTGGACCTCGACGGCTTCAAGGCCGTCAACGACATCGCCGGGCACGACGCCGGGGACCTGCTCCTCGGCGAGGTCGCCGACCGGCTGCGGGCCACCGTGCGCGACCGGGACCTGGTGGGCCGCCTCGGCGGCGACGAGTTCGCCGTCGTGGTGCGCGCCGGGCTCGCGGAGTCCACCGCGCTCGCCGAGCGGATCCTCGTCGAGCTGACCGGCGTGCACCGCGCGGTGCCGACCCCGGGCACCGACCCGGACCTGGTCTTCGACGTCTCCTGCAGCATCGGCGTCACCGAGCTGCACCCGGCCGACGACGTCCCGGTCACCTTCCGGAACGCCGACCTGGCGCTGCGCGCGGCGAAGGCGGCCGGCAAGGGCTGCGTCCGCCGGCACGGGGAGACGGCGGACGCCGCCACCGTCCGGCGCACCCGGCTGGCCCACGACCTGCCCGACGCGCTCTCCCGCGGCGAGCTCCGGCTGGTCTACCAACCGGTGGTCGGGGTGGCCGAGCGCCGCGTGCTCGGGCTCGAGGCGCTGGTCCGCTGGGACCACCCGACCCTGGGCGAGGTCCGGCCGGACGAGTTCATCCCGCTGGCCGAGGACGACGGCCTGATCGTGCCGCTGCAGCGCTGGGTCCTGGAGCGGGCCACCGCGGAGCTCGCCGTGCTGCTGGCGCAGGGCCGCGACCTGCAGCTGGGCGTGAACATCAGCGCCCGGCACCTGCAGTCGGGCAGCCTGGTGCCCGACGTCTCCGCCGCGCTGGGCCGCGCCGGGGTGCCGGCGCACCGGCTGATGCTCGAGGTGACCGAGTCGCTGTTCATCAGCGAGCCCGACCGCGGCGGTGAGGACCTGCAGACGCTGCACGACCTGGGCTGCGTCATCTCGCTGGACGACTTCGGCCGCGGGTACTCGACGTTCGCCTACCTGACCCGGCTGCCGGTCGACGTGCTCAAGATGGACCGGGAGTTCCTGGCCGGCATCGAGGACGACGAGCGCAGCGCCGCCCTGGTGCTCAGCGTGATCGAGCTGGGCCGGCGGCTGTCGATCGACGTGGTCGCCGAGGGCGTCGAGACGCCGGGGCAGCTGGCGGCCCTGCGCGAGCTGGGCTGCCGGTACCTCCAGGGCTTCCTGCTCGGCCGGCCCACCGCACCCGCGGACCTGCCCGCCGTCATCGACGCGTTCGACGCCGGCCTGCTGGACGCGGCAGGGGTGGGGCTCACCGCCGCTGTCCCAGCTGGTGAGTGAGGCCGTCCCAGAGAATGGGACGCCACGGTTGACGGCGGACGGACGGGGAGCGCAGAGTGTGCGTGTGCCCCGCACTCGCCTGCTCGTAGCGATCCGCTAGCGCGCCGGTCCTCCCGACCGACGCGCCACCCCTCCGTGCCATCGGCACGAGGGGTTTTTTGTTGGCCGGGCACCGTCCGGCCGACGCTCTCCGGACCAGCGACAGTCGTCCGCCGCAGCACCCCACCCCGCGCCCAGGGAGATCGTCGAGATGAGCACCACCGCCTCCGCCGGCCGCACCCCGGCGGCCCCCGGCCAGCCGGCCGGTCCGGCTCCGGGCGCCGGCCCTGCGCCGGCCACGCCCACCGCCCCCAGCGAGGCCGCCGCCGCCGCGACCCTCGGCGTCGAGACCGTCGCCCGGACGATGGCCGAGGCCGCCCCCGAGCCGGCCACCGGCATCACCGGTGCGCAGAGCCTCGTCCGCTCCCTGGAGGCGGTCGGGGTCGAGGTCGCCTTCGGCATCCCGGGCGGGGCGATCCTCCCGCTCTACGACCCGCTGTTCGACTCCCGCATCCGGCACGTGCTGGTCCGCCACGAGCAGGGCGCCGGCCACGCGGCGACCGGGTACGCCCAGGCCACCGGCCGGGTCGGGGTCTGCATGGCCACGTCCGGCCCCGGTGCGACGAACCTGGTCACCCCGCTGGCCGACGCCTACATGGACTCGGTGCCGATCGTGGCCATCACCGGCCAGGTGTCCACCGGGTCCATCGGGACCGACGCCTTCCAGGAGGCCGACATCCGCGGCATCACGATGCCGGTCACCAAGCACAGCTTCCTGGTCACCTCGGCCGACGAGATCCCGCAGCGGATCGCCGAGGCGTTCCACCTGGCCAGCACCGGCCGCCCGGGCCCGGTCCTGGTCGACGTCCCCAAGGACGTGCTGCAGGCGCGCACCGACTTCAGCTGGCCGCCGCGGATCGACCTGCCCGGCTACAAGCCCACCACCCGTCCGCACGGCAAGCAGGTCCGAGAGGCCGCGGCGCTGATCGCCGGCGCCCGCCAGCCGGTGCTCTACGTCGGCGGCGGGGTGCTCAAGGCCGGCGCGAGCGCGGAGCTGGCCGAGCTCGCCGAGCTGACCGGCGCGCCGGTGGTCACCACGCTGATGGCCCGCGGGGTCTTCCCGGACAGCCACCCGCTGAACCTCGGCATGCCCGGGATGCACGGCAACGTCACCGCGGTCACCGCGCTGCAGAAGGCCGACCTGCTGGTGGCCCTCGGCACCCGCTTCGACGACCGGGTCACCGGCGAGCTGTCCAGCTTCGCGCCGAACGCCGCCGTCGTCCACGCCGACATCGACCCGGCCGAGATCGGCAAGAACCGCCGGGCCGACGTCCCGATCGTGGGCGACGCCAAGGCGACGATCGCCGAGCTGGTCAGCGCGCTGCGCGCCGAGCACCAGGCCGGCCGCACGCCCGAGCTGACCGCCTGGTGGGAGCAGCTGGAGGACTGGCGGGCCCGCTACCCGCTGGGTTACGACTGGCCCGAGGACGGCGCGCTGTCCCCGCAGTACGTGATCGAGCGGCTGGGTGCGATCGCCGGCCCGGACGCGATCTACGCCTCCGGCGTCGGCCAGCACCAGATGTGGGCCGCGCAGTTCATCCGCTACGAGAAGCCGGGCACCTGGCTCAACAGCGGTGGGCTCGGCACGATGGGCTACGCCGTCCCGGCTGCCATGGGTGCCAAGCACGGCCGGCCGGAGACCACGGTGTGGGCCATCGACGGCGACGGCTGCTTCCAGATGACCAACCAGGAGCTGGCGACCTGCGCCATCGAGGGCATCCCGATCAAGGTCGCCGTCATCAACAACGGCAACCTCGGCATGGTCCGGCAGTGGCAGACGCTCTTCTACGAGGGCCGCTACTCCAACACCCACCTGAGCACCCACGGCGCCGGCGACGGCTCGCCGAAGCAGGTCCGCATCCCCGACTTCGTCACCCTCGCCGAGGCGCTGGGCTGCGTCGGCCTCCGCTGCGAGAGCAGGGACGACGTCGACGCGGTGATCGAGAAGGCGATGGCGATCACCGACGCCCCGGTGGTCATCGACTTCATCGTCGGCTCCGACGCCCAGGTGTGGCCGATGGTCGCCGCGGGCGCCAGCAACGACGAGATCCTGGCCGCGCGCGACGTCCGGCCGGTCTTCGGAGAAGGGCAGGTGTAGGACCCCCGTGCCCCCCACCACTCGCGAGCTCGCGGCGGGCCCCTGCACGGGGACCGAACCGCACATCGGAAGAAGGTCTCACTCATGACGCGCCACACGCTCTCGGTCCTGGTCGAGAACAAGTCCGGTGTGCTGGCCCGCGTCTCGGCGCTGTTCAGCCGGCGCGGGTTCAACATCGAGTCCCTCGCCGTCGGGCCGACGGAGAACCCGGACCTCTCCCGGATGACGATCGTCGCCGACGCGGAGTCCCAGCCGCTGGAGCAGATCACCAAGCAGCTGAACAAGCTGATCGAGGTCATCAAGATCGTCGAGCTGGACGGCGGCGCCGCCGTCCAGCGCGAGCTGCTGCTGGTCAAGGTCCGCGCACCGCTGGCCGACCGGACCCAGGTGCTGCAGACCGCCGAGCTGTTCCGGGCCCGGGTGATCGACGTCAACGTCGACACCGTCACCCTCGAGGCGACCGGGACACCGGACAAGCTGCAGGCGCTGGTCGCCGTCCTCGCCCCGCTGGGCATCAAGGAGATGGCCCAGTCCGGCACCGTCGCGCTGGGCCGCGGACCTCGGTCGATGAGCGGCGCCGGTACCTTGCGCCCGGTCGACCAGCGCTCCGCCTGAACCGTTCCACCCACCCACCCGCGCTTTATCGCGATAAAGCTCGCTGCACCGAAGGGACCACCACCGCATGGCCGCCGAGATCTTCTACGACGACGACGCCGACCTCTCGATCATCCAGGGGCGCACCGTCGCCGTCCTGGGCTACGGCAGCCAGGGCCACGCCCACGCGCTGTCGCTGCGCGACTCCGGCGTCGATGTCCGCGTCGGCCTGCCCGAGGGCTCGAAGAGCCGCGCCAAGGCCGAGGCCGAGGGGCTGCGCGTGGTCACGCCCGCCGAGGCGTCCGCCGAGGCCGACCTGATCATGATCCTGGCGCCGGACCACGTGCAGCGGAAGCTGTACGCCGAGTCCGTCGAGCCCAACCTGCAGGACGGCGACGCGCTGTTCTTCGGCCACGGCTTCAACATCCGCTTCGGCTACATCAAGCCCCCGGCCGGCGTGGACGTGGCGATGGTCGCCCCCAAGGGCCCCGGCCACCTGGTCCGCCGCGAGTTCAGCGACGGCAAGGGCGTGCCCTGCCTGATCGCCGTCGAGCAGGACGCCAGCGGTGCCGCCCAGGCCCTCGCGCTGTCCTACGCCAAGGCGATCGGCGGCACCCGGGCCGGCGTCATCAAGACGACCTTCGCCGAGGAGACCGAGACCGACCTGTTCGGCGAGCAGGCCGTGCTCTGCGGCGGCATGTCGGCCCTGGTCACCGCCGGCTTCGAGACGCTCACCGAGGCCGGGTACCAGCCCGAGATCGCCTACTTCGAGTGCCTGCACGAGCTCAAGCTGATCGTCGACCTCATGTACGAGGGCGGCATCGCCAAGCAGCGCTGGTCGGTGTCGGACACCGCCGAGTACGGCGACTACACCTCCGGCCCGAAGGTCATCGACGCGCGCGTCAAGGACACGATGAAGGACGTCCTGACCGCGATCCAGGACGGCACCTGGGCGGCCGGCTTCATCGCCGACCAGGACGCCGGCGCGCCCGACTTCAAGGCCAAGCGGGCCGCCGCCGAGGCGCACCCGATCGAGGAGACCGGGCGCCAGCTGCGGGGCCTGATGAGCTGGGTCAGCGCGAGCGACGACTACACCGGCACCGCCGCGCGCTGAACGACCACTCAGCACGGGCCCGCAGCGACAGCTGCGGGCCCGTGCTGCGTCACCGGGGGAGCTGTGCCCGGCGCTGACGGTGCGCGGCGTAGAACTGCGCGGCCGAGGAGAGCGACGGCAGCACGACGGTCGCCACCGACGCCGCGAACAGCAGCAGCGCGAACACGATCCCGCCGCCGTCCCCGTCGCTCAGGCTGCCGATCAGCATCACCCCGGTCACCGCCGTCGCGATCGACCCGGCGACGATGAGCAGAACCCGGCTGCGGCCGGTCAGCGCCCACACCGAGCCCCAGATCATCACCACCGTCCAGGCCACCGCCAGCAGCCCGATGGCCAGCAGGACGCCGGCGACGGCCCCGGTGACCGCACCGAACCCGGGGATCTCGTCGTCCAGGCCGCTGGCGCCGCCCGCCGCGACCGCGCCGACGATCACGAAGAGCAGGCTGACCAGGACGCCGAAGGCGCCGAGCACCAGGCCCAGGACGGCGGCGGTGATGACCCCGCCCGGGCGGGCGGCGGCCGGTGGCTGCCCGTACCCGTACCCGTAGCCGGTCGGCTGCTGCGGTGCGCCGTACTGCCCGTAGGGCGAGGGCTGGTACTGGCCGTACTGCTGCGGCTGGCCGTAGCCGCCGTACTGGGGGCCCTGGCCGTACCCGCCGTACTGCGGCCCCTGCCCGTACTGCGGCGGCTGGCCGTACTGCTCGGTCTGCCCGTAGGGCTGCCCGTACGCGCCCGACCCCGTCCCGTACGCGCTCGACCCGGTCCCGGTGGAGTCGTCCCGGGGCGCTGCGGGGTCCAGCGGCTGGCCGAGCGGCGTCGTCTCCTGGCGGCCCTGGTCGTCGTCCCGGTCGTTGCTCATGGTCTCCTCCGCACGGGCCGGTGGCACCGGCGCTCCGGCCCAGGATGGCGGTGTCCCGGGCGAGCGGGCAACAACCCGCCCGGGCGCGGGCGGGTCCACCCAGTGGGACCGGTGGGCACCGGCGCTGGACGGCGGGGTCGACGTCCCTACGCTGTGGACCCGTGACCGCCACTGTGCCGGGGACCACGCCCGTCGTCCTGATCGCCGAAGAGCTCGCGCCCAGCGTCCTGGAGGTGCTGGGGAGCGACGTGGAGATCCGTCACGTCGACGGTGCCGACCGCGCCGCCCTCCTCCCGGCGCTCGCCGAGGCCTCGGCCGTGCTGATCCGGTCGGCCACCCAGATCGACGCCGAGGCCCTCGCCGCGGCGCCGCAGCTCAGGGTGGTCGCCCGGGCCGGCATCGGGCTGGACAACGTCGACGTGCCGGCCGCCACCGAGCGGGGCGTGCTGGTCGTCAACGCACCGACCTCCAACATCGTCAGCGCCGCCGAGCACGCCGTCGCGCTGCTGCTGTCCGCCGCCCGGCACATCCCGGCCGCCGACGCCTCGCTGCGCGAGGGGAAGTGGGCCCGGTCGAAGTTCACCGGGGTCGAGGTGACCGAGAAGACCGTCGGTGTCGTGGGCCTGGGCCGGATCGGCGTGCTGGTCGCCCAGCGGCTGGCGGCCTTCGGCGTCACGCTGCTCGCCTACGACCCCTACATCCAGCCCGGCCGGGCCGCCCAGCTGGGCGTGCGGCTGGTGTCGCTGGACGAGCTGCTCCGCGAGTCGGACTTCATCACGATCCACCTGCCCAAGACACCGGAGACCCTCGGGCTGATCGGCGCCGAGCAGCTGGCCGCCACCAAACCCGGCGTGATCATCGTCAACGCCGCCCGCGGTGGGCTGGTGGACGAGGCGGCGCTGGCCGAGGCCCTGCAGTCCGGCCAGGTGGGTGCCGCCGGCATCGACGTGTACGCCAAGGAGCCGTGCACCGACAGCCCGCTGTTCGGTCTCCCCAACGTCGTGGTCACCCCGCACCTGGGCGCCTCGACGACGGAGGCTCAGGACAAGGCCGGCACCGCAGTGGCCCGCAGCGTCCGGCTGGCCCTCCAGGGCGAGTTCGTCCCCGACGCGGTCAACGTGCAGGCCGGCGGGGTCGTCGCCGAGGACGTCCGGCCGGGCCTGCCGCTGGCCGAGAAGCTCGGCCGGGTCTTCACCGCGCTGGCCGGCGGGCTGGCCCAGTCGGTGCACGTCCAGGTGCTGGGCAAGATCGCCGAGTTCGACGTGTCGGTGGTCCAGCTGGCCGTGCTGCGCGGCGTCTTCGCCGACGTGGTGGAGGAGCCGGTCACCTACGTCAACGCACCGCTGCTGGCTGCGCAGCGGGGTCTCGAGGTGGCCCTGACCAGCGACCCGGAGAGCCCGGACTACCGGAACCTGATCACCGTCCGCGGCGCGATGGCCGACGGCACCGAGGTCACGGTCTCGGGCACCCTGTACGGCAAGAACCAGGTGCCCAAGCTGACCGAGGTCGCCGGGTTCGACGTCGACCTGACCGCCGAGGGGTACCTGCTGTTCTTCGTCTACACCGACCGTCCCGGTGTCGTCGGCGCCGTCGGCGCGACCCTGGGCGAGGCCGGGGTCAACATCGCCGGGGCCCAGGTCAGCCGGACGACGCAGGGCGGCGAGGCGCTGATGGCGGTGACCGTCGACAGCCCGGTCAGCGGCGACCTGCTGGCCGACATCGCCGGGCGGATCGGCTCCCGGCGGGCGCAGTCGGCCGACCTGACGCCCAGCTGAGCCTGCCGCCGGGGTCCGCCCGGCTCCGCGCCCGAGGCCGCGTCGTCCACCGGACGGCGCGGCCTCGTCGTGTCCGGCCCTCTCGTCGGTGCTTGACGGCTGCAGCAACTCGGCATCCGGCCGGCCGGCACTGCTCCGTTCGCCGAGCCGGCCGCGCGTCGGCCCGGCCGGCTGCCGGGCTCGTCCCACAGCCCGCGGCACAGCGCCATCAGGTGCGCTGCACAACCAGGCCCACTGCTCCGAACGGCCTATTGGCCGTTAGCCATGGCAAGGACCACCGTTCTAGGCACTCGCCGTTGGTCACCGGTCGGGCACCGATCGTGGCCGGGGCGGGTCTCGTGGAACCAGCCGACAGGGGAGAACGTGCGACCCAGGACATCGAGCACGACCCGGGCAGGACGCCGACGCGTCGCCGTCCGGACGGGGGTCGTCGCAGTCGCGGCAGCCCTGGCCACCAGCGGTGCCGGTACGGCGCTGGCCGCACCGGCCGACCTGGCCGACCAGGTGGGGGGACGGCCGGGGCAGGTCGACCTCTCCACCCAGCAGCTCGCCCAGGTCCGGGCCGAGCTCGCCGCGCGGCGCGACGGGGTGCGCCCCGCCGGGCTGCCGGAGAGCGGCCCGGCGTCGTTCTTCCTCGAGGTCGACGCCCCGACCACCGCGCAGGCCTACGCCGACGCACTGCCCTCCGGGCAGGCCGCGGCCGACCAGGCCGCGCGGAACGCCAAGCCGCAGGCCGAGGCCGCCGCCGACCGGGTGGTCGCGGAGCTGCCGGCCACGGTGCCGGGCGCCGACGTCCTCTACACCGCCTCGACGGTGCTCAGCGGCGTCGCCGTGTCCGCCGACGCCGGCGACTACGACGCCCTGGCCGCGATGCCGCACGTCACCGCGGTGCACGCGATCACCCCGAAGCAGGTCTCCAACACCGGTGCCGCCGCCGTCGTCCAGGCGGTGCAGGCCTGGCAGGACCTGGGCAACACCGGCGCCGGCGTGCGGGTCGGCATCATCGACACCGGCATCGACTACACCCACGCGGACTTCGGTGGCAGCGGGGACCCGGCCCAGTTCGCGGCGCTGTCGGCAGCCGAGGCGCTCCCCGCGCCGGCCGGCGTCTACCCGAACGCCAAGGTCGTCGGCGGCCACGACTTCGTCGGCAACGCCTACGACGCCGACGTCCCCGGCCAGGACGTCCCCGTCCCCGACGACAACCCGCTGGACTGCAACGGCCACGGATCGCACGTCGCCGGCACCTCGGCCGGCTACGGCGTCAACGCCGACGGCAGCACCCACACCGGCGGCTACGGGGCCGGCTTCGACCCGGCCGCCCTGCGCATCGGCCCCGGCATGGCGCCGGACGCCTCGCTCTACGCGCTGAAGGTGTTCGGCTGCGAGGGGACGACCAACGTCACCATCGAGGCCCTCGAGTGGGCGATGGACCCCGACGGCGACGGCTCGATCTCCGACCACCTCGACGTGGTCAACCTGTCATTGGGCTCGGACTACGGCGTGGCCGACGACGCCGACGCGCTCGCCGCCGACGAGGCGATGGCCAACGGCATGCTCGTGGTGATGGCCGCCGGGAACGCCGGTGACAGCTACGACATCGGTGGGTCGCCGGGCAACGCGCCGCGCGGCATCGGCGTCGCGGCCTCCAACGACGGCTACGGCGTCTTCGACGGCTGGCAGGTCGTCTCCGGTGGTGGGCCCAGCGGGGTCCGGCCGGGGCTGCGCTCGGTCGCCTACAGCGACACCCTCCCGGACGGCACGGTCAAGCCGGACCTGACGGCGCCGGTCGTGCTGCCGACGGACGGGGACGACCCGACCGGCTGCAGCCCCTGGGCGAACGACTACGCCGGGAAGATCGTGCTCGTGCAGGCCGCCGGGTTCGTCTGCGGCTCCGTCGTCAAGGGCAGCAACGCCCGCGACCACGGGGCAGCCGGCTTCGTCATCGTCGCGGACGACGACCTCCTGGAGCAGGGGATCACCGGTGTCCCGGAGATCCCGGGCATCCTGGTCACCGCCACCGACGGGGCGGCCCTGTCGGCCGCCGTCGCGGCCGGACCGGTCACCATCACCTTCGGGCCGAGCCTGAAGGACGCCTCGGTCGTGGACGACCCCGCGCAGGTCGACCTGCTCGCCTCGTTCTCCTCGCGGGGCACCCGGCAGGCCGGCGACCTCAAGCCCGACGTCACCGCGCCCGGCGTGACCCTGTACTCGGCCGCCGTCGGCACCGGGTCCCAGGGCCTCAGCGAGTCCGGCACCTCGATGGCCACCCCGACCGCGGCCGGCGTCACCGCGCTCATCCGCGCGGCGCACCCGGACTGGACGACGGAGGAGGTCAAGGCCGACCTCATGAACACCGCCGGGCACGACCTGTTCACCGACGAGGGCCGGACCGGTGAGCGGTACGGGCCCAACCGCGTGGGCGCCGGCCGCATCGACGCGGCGGCAGCGCTGGGCAACTCGGTGCTGGCCTACGCCGACGCGGGCTCCGGGGTGGTGTCGGCCTCCTTCGGCGTCGTCGAGGTCGGGGCCGAGCAGGTCCAGGCGACCCGGACGATCACCGTGGTCAACAAGGGCGCCAGCGCCGGGGTCTACCGCGCCGACTACGACGCCCTGGTGCAGCAGCCCGGTGTCCGGTACTCGCTGTCGGCGCAGCGGGTGACGGTGCCCCCGGGGCAGACCCGCACGCTGACCGTCACGATGACCGCGGTGCAGGACGACCTCCGCAAGGTGGCCGACCCGACGGTGGTCACCGGTGACGGGCGCCAGTTCCTGGGCGAGGCGAGCGGCCGGGTCGTGCTCACCCCGGTCAACGGCAAGGGCAGCGCGCTGCGCGTCCCGGTGCACAGCAACGCCAAGCCCTCGTCCACGCTCACCGCGTCGGCGTCCGCGGACGGCTCGACGATCACCCTGAGCGGTCAGGGCGTGGCCAACGGCGAGGCGTTCCGGCCCAGCTCCTACACCTCGCTGGTGAGCGCCTTCGAGCAGCTGGGCACCAGCCCGCAGATGCCCAAGTGCACCACCACGTCGGCTCCGGACTGCTACAAGTCCGAGCTCGAGCGGTCGGTGGACCTGGCCACGGTGGGCGTCGCCTCCGACGTCCGGGCGCACGCCGACGACCCGGGGCTGTACTTCGCGGTCTCCGCGCACGGGAGGTACACGTCACCGGAGACGGCGGTGAACTACGGCGTCTACGTCGACGCGACCGGTGACGGTGCCTGGGACTACCAGGTCACGACCACCCGGCTCCCGGACCTCGACGTGGCCCTGGTCGTCGTCACCGACCGGGAGCTGAACCTCCTGCCGAGCGACGACGCTCCCTACGTCGGGATGCTGAACCTGGTCGACGGGCAGGTGGACACCAACGCCTTCGACAACGACGTCCAGGTGATGGGGGTGCCGCTGTCGGTCATGCCGCTGGTGCAGGGGCGGATCTCCTTCGGTGTCCAGGCGATCAGCGCCTACGGCACCGTGGACGACCTGGGCACCGTCAGCGGCCCCTCCGGGACCGAGCTCGGCACGGCGATGAGCGTCGACCCGCTGGCGCCGGGGCTGTCGTTCAGCGGCCCGGACGGGAGCCCCGCGCTGCTGCTCCCGGCCACCGGCGGGACGACGATCACCGTCACCCAGGACCCGGCGTCCTACGCCGCCGACGTCGCCGTCGGCGGTGACAAGGGAGCGCTGGTCGTCCTGCCGCACAACGACACGGCGACCGGGCGCAGCCAGTCCGTGCCGATCGCGCCGTCGGCCACGGTGTCCCCGGTGGAGGCCCCGCCGGCCGGCTGACCGGCACTCCCGCACGACCCGGACGCCCTCCGCGAGCAACTCGCGGGGGGCGTCCGGCGTGTGCGGGTGCGGGAGGGGGAGTGGTCGCCCACTAACCTCTGCCCTCATGCGCCTGGCAGTGGTCCCTGGAGACGGCATCGGTCCTGAGGTGGTGGCGGAGGGCCTCAAGGTCCTGCGGGCCGTGGCCCCGGACGTCGAGGCCACCCCGTACGACCTGGGGGCGGCGCGTTGGCACCGCACCGGGGAGCTGCTCCCGGACTCGGTCCTCGACGAGCTCCGCCAGCACGACGCGATCCTGCTCGGTGCCGTCGGCGACCCCGGGGTGCCCAGCGGCATCCTCGAGCGCGGCCTGCTGCTCAAGCTGCGCTTCGAGCTCGACCACCACGTCAACCTGCGCCCGGCCAAGCTCTACGACGGCGTGCGCAGCCCGCTGGCCCAGCCCGGCGAGATCGACATGCTGTGCGTGCGCGAGGGCACCGAGGGCCCCTACGTCGGCAACGGCGGGGTGCTGCGCCGGGACACGCCGCACGAGGTCGCCACCGAGGTCAGCCTCAACACCGCCTTCGGGGTGGAGCGCGTGGTCCGCTACGCCTTCGAGCGGGCGGTCGCCCGCCCCCGCAAGCACCTCACGCTGATCCACAAGACCAACGTGCTCACCCACGCCGGGTCGCTGTGGTCGCGCACGGTGGAGGAGGTCTCCGCGGAGTTCCCCGAGGTCACCGTCGCCTACCAGCACGTCGACGCGGCCGCGATGTTCTTCATCACCGACCCGTCCCGCTACGACGTGATCGTCACCGACAACCTGTTCGGCGACATCGTCACCGACGTGGCCGCCGCCGTCACCGGCGGGATCGGCATGGCCGCCAGCGGCAACCTCGACGTCTCCGGCACCAACCCGAGCATGTTCGAGCCGGTGCACGGCTCGGCCCCGGACATCGCCGGGCAGGGGATCGCCGACCCGACGGCCACCGTGCTGTCGGTCGGGCTGCTGCTGGAGCACCTGGGGCGCCCGGAGCTGGCGAAGAAGATCAACGCCGCGGTCGCGTTCGACCTGTCCACCCGCGACCCGAAGGCCACCACCCGCACCGCGGAGATCGGCGACCGGCTGGCGGCCCTCTCCGGCTGAACAAGGACCCCGCTGCCCCCCACACCTCGCTCCGCTCGGCGCGGGGGGCATCGGGGTCCTTCCTCAGCTGGGGGCGGCGGTGCGCAGCAGGTCGCCGGCGGGGAAGGGGAGCACCGCCAGGGCGGTCCGCTCCTCGGGGGCGGGGTGCTCCGGGCGCACCCGCACCTCCGTCGGGGAGACCTCGACCAGCGCGGTGGGCCGCCAAGGCCAGTCCGCCGCCGGCCGGCCCGCGGCGGTGACGCCGGCGGGCAGCGGGTCCGGCAGCCGGCACCACCAGCGGCGGGCCAGCACGGCCAGCCCGGTGCCGGTGAGCAGCGCGGTGGCCGCGTCGACCGGTAGCGGACCCGCCGCGGGCGTGCCGGCCAGCGTCATGGGGACGACGAGCCGGGCGTCGGCCGGCGCGGGCGTCAGGTACCCCACGCGCTCTCCGTCGTCCGTGCGGTGGACGACCTGCCAGGTGCTGGTCACCGGTCCTCCTCGAGGTCGGCCCGGATCGTGCCCCGCCCTGCCCTCCGCCGTCACCTGGGTTCCGTCGTCCCATCCACTGGACGAGCCGTTCCACCGGCGCCGGTTCCGTGCTGTACTGGACGGGATGGACGCCACCCTCACGATCATCATCAGCTAGCGCGCAGCCACCTCCCCGACTGCGCGCAACCTCCCGTGACCCGGGAGGTTTTTTCGTGTCTGGGCCCTCATCCGACCTCCCGGGAGCACCCGTGGCCACCGACGCCGCCACCGATCCGGACTTCCACGTCTTCGACACGACCCTGCGCGACGGCGCGCAACGCGAGGGGGTGAGCTGGTCGGTCGCCGACAAGCTCGCCGTCGCGCGGTTGCTCGACGAGATCGGCGTCGGCTACATCGAGGGCGGCTGGCCGGGTGCGCTGCCCAAGGACACCGAGTTCTTCGCGCGCGCCCGCACCGAGCTGCAGCTGCGGCACGCCCAGCTCGTCGCCTTCGGCGCCACCCGCAAGGCCGGCGTCCGCGTGGAGGAGGACCCGCAGGTCCGGGCGCTGCTCGACGCGGAGACCCCGGTGGTGTGCCTGGTCGCGAAGTCCGACGTCCGGCACGTGCGCGAGGCGCTGCGGACCACGCTGGAGGAGAACCTGGCGATGGTCGCCGACACGGTCGCCTTCCTGGCCGGCCACGGACGGCGGGTCTTCGTCGACTGCGAGCACTTCTTCGACGGCTACGCCGCCGACCGCGACTACGGCGTGCGGGTGCTGCAGACGGCGTTCGCGGCGGGTGCCGAGGTCGGGGTCATGTGCGACACCAACGGCGGCATGCTGCCGATGGGCGTGGGCCGGGTCGTCGCCGACGTCCGTGCCCGCACCAACGGGCGGCTGGGCATCCACTGCCAGGACGACACCGGTTGCGCCGTGGCGAACTCGCTGGCCGCCGTGGAGGCCGGGGTCACCCACGTGCAGGGCACCGCCAACGGCTACGGGGAGCGTGCCGGGAACGCCGACACGTTCGTCCTGATCGGCAACCTGGTCACCAAGATGGGGCTGCCGGTGGTGCCCGACGGGTGCCTGCCCGAGCTCAAGCGGGTCAGCCACGCGATCGCCGAGCTGGCCAACATCGCCCCCGACGACCACCAGCCCTTCGTGGGCGCCTCGGCCTTCGCGCACAAGGCCGGCCTGCACGCCAGTGCCATCAAGGTCAGCCCCGAGCTCTACAACCACCTCGACCCGGAGGTGGTCGGCAACGACATGCGCATCCTGGTCACCGAGATGGCCGGCCGGGCCTCGATCGAGCTCAAGGGCCGCGAGCTGGGGGTCGACCTCGCCGGTCAGGCCGACGCGATCGGCCGGGTCGTGGACCAGGTGAAGGTCCTCGAGGCCGACGGGTGGTCCTTCGAGGCCGCGGACGCCTCGTTCGAGCTGCTGCTGCGCGCCCAGCTGCCCGACGCCCCCGAACCGCTGTTCGAGCTGGAGAGCTACCGCAGCTCCGTGGAGCACTGGGGCAACGGCGTGGTGATCAGCGAGGCGACGGTCAAGGTGCACGTGGACGGCCAGCGGATCATCAGCACCGGCGAGGGCAACGGCCCGGTCAACGCGCTGGACAACGCCCTGCGGCAGGCGCTGGTCGGCCGATACCCGCAGCTGGCCGACGTCTCGCTGGCCGACTACAAGGTGCGCATCCTCGGCTGGACGGGCGGCACCAGCGCCACCACCCGGGTGCTCGTCGACAGCACCGACGGGGCGGGGGAGTGGACCACGGTCGGCGTCCACGACAACATCGTCGAGGCCTCCTGGCACGCCCTGGTCGACGCCATGACCTACGCGGTGCGGCACCGGCCAGGCTCGGTCAGCCGTACCGGCTGACGAAGGTGGCCAGCATCCGGCCCGGCTCGGTCACCACCGCGGCGGAGAGCGTGGCGACGAGCTGGTCCAGCTCGGCGGCCGGGAAGTAGCCGGCGTGCTGGTAGACCCGCACCCGCGCCACGACGCCGGCCACGTCGAGCTCGGGGTGGAACTGCGTCGCGTAGACGTTCTCCTTGACCCGGAACATCTGCACCGGGCACGCCGGCGACGACGCCAGCAGGACTGCGGACGGCGGCAGCGTGCGGCAGGCCTCCTTGTGGCCGACGAACGCGTCGAACCGCTCGGGGAGGCCGACCAGCAGCGGGTCGGCAGCGCCCTCGGGGGTCAGCGTGATCGGCACCGCGGACGCCGGTTCGCCGTACGTCCGGTCCACGACGGCGCCCTGGTGCACGCCGAGGGTCCCGACGCCGTAGCAGGCGCCGAAGAAGGGCAGGTCGCGCCCGACGATCTCGTCCAGCAACCCGGCCAGGTCCCGCTCGACGCGGCGCTGGACCGCGGACTTGGCCGAGGCCGGGTCGCTGGAGTTGAACGGACTGCCGCCGAGGAAGACCCCGGAGAAGTCGTCGAGCCGCAGCTCGGGCAGGGGCGCGGCCTCCAGCCGGATCTGCCGCAGCTGGTCGGCAGCCAGCCCGGTGCAGCGGAGGAACGCGTCGCGCTCGGCGTCGGTGGCGTCGTCCTCCGCGCGGGAGGACAGCAGCAGGAAGGGCCTCACCGTCCCGGCGCCGGGTCGACCCGGCTGCGGAGCAGGCAGAACTCGTTGCCCTCGGGGTCGGCGAGCACGTGCCAGGTCATGGTCTCGCTCACCGGTCCTTGGCCGACGTCGACCGGGGTCGCACCGAGGGCCAGCAGCCGCTGCAGCTCGGCGTCCTGGTCGCGGTCGGTGGCGTTGAGGTCCAGGTGCAGCCGGAGCTTGCCCGGGGTGGGCTCGGGCACCGGCGCGAACAACATGGTCGGGATGACGCCCTTCGGCGCCTGCCCGGGCGGGCCGATCTCGATCGCGCCGTCGTCCTCGGTGCCGACCACCTCGTAGCCGAGCACCTCGGCCCACCAGGCGGCGAGCCCGGCCGGGTCGCGGCAGTCCAGGACGAGTTCGGTGATCCGGCTGGCCATGGCCGCACGGTAGCGACCGAGAGCACCCGCGCCACCCCGGCTAACCTCGGGCACGTGCGCATCGTCCGCTTCGCCCACCCAGCCGGCATGTCCTTCGGGGTCCTCGACGGGGACGGCCAGGTCGCCCAGATCGAGGGCCACCCCTTCGGCCAGATCTCCTTCACCGGTCAGCGGTACGCCGCCGCCGACGTCCGGCTGCTCTCCCCGATCCTGCCGAGCAAGGTCGTCGGCGTCGGGAAGAACTACGCCGAGCACGTCAAGGAGATGGCCACCGGTGACGCGCCGAAGGAGCCGCTGATCTTCCTCAAGCCCTCCACCTCGGTGATCGGGCCGGGTGACGCGATCCGCATCCCCGCCGGCAGCACCAACGTGCACCACGAGGTGGAGCTCGCCGTCGTCATCGGTGCCCGCGGCGCGCGCTCGGTCACCCCGGAGCAGGCGATGGCGAGCGTGTTCGGCTACACGATCGGCAACGACGTCTCCGAGCGGGACATGCAGAAGAGCGACGGCCAGTGGACCCGGGCCAAGGGCTTCGACTCCTTCTGCCCGCTGGGGCCGTGGATCGAGACCGACCTCGCCGGGCTGGGCAAGGACCCGGCCGACCTCGAGATCACCTGCCAGGTGGACGGCGAGCTGCGCCAGTCCGGCCGCACCAGCCAGCTGCTGTTCGGGCTGCCCACCCTGATCTCCTACATCTCCCAGGTCATGACGCTGCTGCCGGGGGACGTGGTGCTCACCGGCACCCCGTCCGGCGTCGGGCCGATCGCCCCCGGGCAGCGGGTCGAGTGCTCGATCGAGGGGCTGGGCACGCTCACCAACTCCGTCGCCGGCGCCGACCGGACCTCCACCGCGGGTGGCGACCGGTGACGGCTCCGCAGGTCGAGCCGGGCGCCGTCCGGACCCGCTTCTGCCCCTCGCCGACCGGCATGGTGCACGTCGGGCTGCTGCGCACCGCGCTGTTCAACTGGGCGCACGCTCGGCACACCGGCGGGCAGCTGGTCTTCCGGATCGAGGACACCGACGCCTCTCGCGACTCCGAGGAGTCCTACCGGCACCTGCTGGACAGCCTGCACTGGCTGGGCATCGACTGGGACGAGGGCCCCGAGATCGGCGGCCCGCACGGGCCCTACCGGCAGTCGGAGCGGCACGAGGTCTACCGGGACGTCGCCGCCCGGCTGCTGGCGGCCGGTCACGCCTACGAGTCCTTCTCCACCAACGAAGAGGTCGACGCCCGGCGGCTCGCCGCCGGGCAGGACCCCAAGCTCGGCTACGACAACGCCGACCGCTACCTCACCGACGCGCAGAAGGCCGCGTTCCGGGACGAGGGGCGCCAGCCCGTGCTGCGGCTGCGGATGCCCGACGAGGCGCTCGGCTGGACCGACCTGGTCCGCGGCGAGGTGAGCTTCGCGGCGGGGTCGGTGCCGGACTTCGTGCTGGTCCGCGGCAACGGCGCCCCGCTGTACCCGTTCGTGAACCCGGTCGACGACGCCCTGATGGGCATCACCGACGTGCTGCGCGGCGAGGACCTGCTGCCCTCCACCCCGCGTCAGCTCGCGCTGTACGCGGCGCTCACCGACATCGGCGTCGCCGCCGGCACGCCGCGTTTCGGGCACCTGCCCTACGTGATGGGGGAGGGCACCAAGAAGCTGTCCAAGCGCGACCCGCAGGCGAACTTCGACGTCTACCCCGAGCGGGGCTTCCTGCCCGAGGGGCTGACCAACTACCTGGCGCTGCTGGGCTGGTCGATCGCCGAGGACCGGGACGTGTTCTCGCCCGCCGAGCTGGTCGAGGCCTTCGACGTCACCCGGGTGAGCGCCAACCCGGCCCGCTTCGACCTGAAGAAGGCCGAGGCGATCAACGCCACCCACCTGCGGGCGCTCCCGGTCGAGGAGTTCATCAGCCGGGTGACGCCCTACCTGGCCGGTGCCGGGCTGGTCGCCGACCCGCCCACCGCCGAGCAGGCCGCGGTGCTGGCGCAGATCGCCCCGCTGGCCCAGGAGCGGATGATCGTGCTGTCCGACGCCGTCGGGCTGCTCGGTTTCCTGTTCACCGAGGACGTCGAGATCGAGCCGGCCGCCGCCGAGAAGCAGCTCGGCGCCGGTGCCGGCGAGGTGCTCGACGCGGCCACCGCGGCGCTGCAGGCCCTGCCGGAGTGGACCACGCCGACCATCGAGACCGCGCTCAAGGACGCCCTCGTGGAGGGCCTGGGCCGCAAGCCGCGCCAGGCGTTCGGCCCGGTGCGGGTCGCGGTCAGCGGCCGCACGGTGTCGCCGCCGCTGTACGAGTCGATGGAGCTGCTCGGCCGCGAGCGCACGCTGACCCGGCTCGCGGCGGCCCGCGGGGCAGCGACCGGATGACCGCGGGGGGCTGGGGCGCGCCGCCACCGGAGCAGCCGTACAGCGGTCCGCCGCCGACCGGCCGCTACGGCGCGCCGCCCCAGGTCCCCGTCGGTGTCCCCGGCCCGCCGTGGGGCCCGTCCTGGGGTCCCCCGCCGTCGGGGGTGCCCCCCTGGGGTGCGCCTCCCTGGGGTGCGCCGCCGCCCGGCCCGGCCCCTGGGCCCGCCCGGGCGATCACCCCCCCGGGCGCCCCGCCGTTCGACACCCCGCAGCCCTTCGCGCTGCTGATGCGCGCCCGGGACTGGGCGTGGTGGCGGCCCCTGCTGGGCCTGCTGCTGTTCTCCGTGCTCTACGTGGTCGCGGCCTTCGTGGTGTTCATCGTGTTCCTGGTCACCGGCGTGGTGCCCGACCTGGCGCTGCTCGACCTCACCGACGTCGCCGTCCTGCTGGTCACCAACCTCTCGCTGATCGTGGCCATCCCGATCGTCTGGGTGTGCTGGCTGGTCCCGCACGGGGTGGGCATCGGCTGGTCCTCCTCGGTGCTCGGCCGGCTGCGCTGGCGGCTGTTCGTGCCGGTGACCTGGCGGGCGCTGGCCACCCTCGGGGTGGCCGTGGCCCTCGGCCTGGTGATCGCGGTGCCGGCCACCGGGGTGGACGTCACCGGACCGGGCCCGTCGTTCGGCTGGATGCTGCTCGTGGTCCTCACCACGACGCCGCTGCAGGCCGCTGCCGAGGAGTACGTCTTCCGCGGGTACCTGAGCCAGACGATCGCCGGCTGGATCGGCCGCCCGGTGGTCGGGGCCGCGGTCGCCGGCGTGGTGTCGGCAGCACTGTTCTCCGCCGCCCACGCCCCACCGGACTTCCAGACCTTCCTCTACCGCTTCGCCATCGGGCTCGCGCTCTCCGCGGCGGTCTGGTTGACCGGCGGGCTGGAGGCCGCCATCGCGCTGCACGCCGTCAACAACGTGGTGGTGTTCCTGCTGGCCGGCGCGCTGGGCGACCGGGCGGCCGCCGCCGAGCCCGGTGGTGTGGTCGGCTGGGCCACCAGCCTGCTGGGCATCCTCGGCATGGCCGCGTTCGTCGTGTGGCTGGCCCGTTCCCGGCCGCAGCTGCGACCGGAGCTGCTCAGCCCGGCCATCGACCTGCGCCCGGCCCCGAGGCCCGTCGGCGGGCGCCCCGCGGGCCCGCAGGGCTGGGCGCCGGGCCCGCCGCCGGCCTGGGGATGACGTGCGGGGGAGGGGGGTCCGCAGGGCCGCCCCGGGCATCAGGTACAGTTCTCTCCCGGCGCCGAAAGGTGCTGCACGGCCTTGGGGTATGGGGTAATTGGCAGCCCGACGGTTTCTGGTTCCGTTAGTCTAGGTTCGAGTCCTGGTACCCCAGCGAGGAAGATCCACCTCCTCAGCACGACCGCACCACAGCACCACCGAGCACCACCAGCACTGCCTGGGGCCCCGTCGTCTAGCGGCCCAGGACGCCGCCCTCTCACGGCGGTAGCGAGGGTTCGAATCCCTTCGGGGCTACACGAGACGGAGCTCCCGACCCACCCGGGTCGGGAGCTCTCGTCGTCTCCGGACCCCTCCGCGCGCCGCCCGGCGGCCCGTGCCAGAATCGACGACGCGACGAGGCCCCGTCGTCTAGCGGCCCAGGACGCCGCCCTCTCACGGCGGTAGCGAGGGTTCGAATCCCTTCGGGGCTACGCAGCCGAGCGCCCCCGACCCGATCCGGGTCGGGGGCGCTCGTGTCTCCGGTCACCCTGCGTCCTCCGTTGCAGTGACCAACAAGATGTGGCTGCCGGACGCTGGTGTTAGCGTTCCGTCGCTGATCAACACGCCGCACCACCGTGCCCCGTCTGACGGCTGACAAGCGGTCCCAGTTCCCCCCATGCTGGGGCGCCCGATCCTCGAGCACCCGGAGGTAGACCGGTGGTCCTCGCAGCGGACGACACCCTGCGGCTCGACGCCAACGCCGTCGACTACACGCTCGTCGTCGCCTACTTCGCCGTCGTCCTGCTCATCGGCCTGGCCGCCCGCCGCCGGGTGTCCGACAGCCTCGACTTCTTCCTGTCCGGCCGCTCGCTGCCCGCGTGGGTGACCGGCCTGGCCTTCATCTCGGCCAACCTCGGTGCTGTCGAGATCATCGGCATGTCGGCCAACGGCGCCCAGTTCGGCATGGCGACGTTCCACTACTTCTGGATCGGCGCCGTCCCCGCGATGCTCTTCCTGGGCATCGTGATGATGCCCTTCTACTACGGCTCCAAGGTGCGCAGCGTCCCGGAGTTCATGCGCCGCCGGTTCGGCACCGGCGCCCACCTGGTGAATGCGCTGAGCTTCGCGCTGGCCCAGCTGCTGATCGCCGGCATCAACCTGTACCTGCTGGCCACCGTCGTGAACGCGCTGCTGGGCTGGCCGTTGTGGCTGGGGCTGCTCGTCGCCGCGGCGATCGTGCTCAGCTACATCACCCTGGGCGGGCTGTCGGCGGCGATCTACAACGAGGTCCTGCAGTTCTTCGTCATCGTCGCCGCGCTGCTGCCGCTGACGCTGATCGGCCTGCACCGGGTCGGCGGCATCGGCGGCCTGGTCGACAAGATCGAGGCCACCACCGGCGGGGACGAGCAGCTGCGGTCCTGGCCCGGCACCGGCCTGTCGGCGATCGACAACCCGGTGCTGTCGGTCATCGGCATCGTGTTCGGCCTGGGCTTCGTGCTCTCCTTCGGCTACTGGACCACGAACTTCGTCGAGGTGCAGCGGGCGATGGCGACCAAGTCGCTGTCCGCGGCACGCAGCACACCGATCATCGGGTCGTTCCCGAAGATGTTCGTCCCGTTCATCGTCATCGTCCCGGGCATGATCGCCGCGGTGCTCATCCCGGCGATCAGCGAGCCCAAGGCCTCCGGCGGCACGGTCGACTACAACAACTCGATCCTGATGCTGATGGAGACCGTGCTGCCCAACGGCCTGCTCGGGGTGGCAATCGCCGGTCTGCTGGCCGCGTTCATGGCCGGCATGGCAGCGAACATCTCCGCCTTCAACACCGTCTTCAGCTACGACCTGTGGCAGCAGTACGTCAAGAAGGACCGGCCCGACGGGTACTACCTCATGGTCGGCCGGCTGGCCACGGTCGGTGCCACGGTGCTCGCGATCTTCACCGCGATCATCGCCTCGGGCTACAGCAACCTGATGGACTACCTGCAGACGCTGTTCGGCTTCTTCAACGCCCCGCTGTTCGCCACGTTCATCCTCGGCATGTTCTGGAAGAAGATGACCCCGACGGCCGGCTGGGTGGGCCTGGTGTCCGGCACCCTCGCCGCCGTCGCCGTCGCGTTCCTGAGCGAGGACGCCTTCGGCTCGGCGTCCATCGGGGTCCTCGGGCTCAGCGGCCAGGGCGCCAGCTTCGTCGCCGCCGGTGCCGCCTTCGTCGTCGACATCGCCGTGAGCGTGGTGGTCACCATGGTGACCGCGCCCAAACCGGTCTCCGAGCTCGTCGGGTTGGTCTACTCCGAGACCCCGAAGGAGCTGCGCACCGACCCGGAGGCGCACCTGCTGCCCTGGTACCAGTCGCCCACCAAGCTGGCCGGCATCTCCCTGGTGCTCGTCATCATCCTGAACGTGATCTTCCGCTGACCGTCGCCAGCGTCCCCGAGAGGAGCAGGGCATGAGCACCGCACACGGACAGGCCGGCGCGGACAGGCCGGAGTCGGGCACCTCGACCCAGAAGCACACCGCGGGCGCCTACGACGTGCGCACCGTCATCTCCGGGCTGATCGGCTTCTACGGCATCGTGCTGACGATCATGGGCCTGGTCGCCGACAACGCCGACGACAGGGCGAAGACCGGCGACTGGAACGCGAACCTGTGGGCCGGGATCGTCATGATCGTCATCGCCGTGGCGTTCGCCCTGTGGCTGTTCCTGCGGCCGGTCGTCGTGGACCCCGTGGCCCTGGAGAAGGAGAAGAGCGAGGGCACCAGCGACGGCTCGGACGTCACCCCGCACTGACGGCGCCGGCCTCAGCGGGGGGCGAGGACGGTGACCGGGACGCGCTGCACGAGGTTGTTCGCCATGCCCTGACGGTTCCAGCGCTGCTCGACCGGCTGGACCTCGCCGGTCGCGTCGGTCGCCCGCACCAGGAGCTCGGTGGAGCCCTCCTCCGCCGTCCAGGCGGACGACCACGACCGCCAGGCGAAGGGGTGCGCCGGATCCGCGGGGGCGAGCTCGGCGCCGGACCAGCTCGACCCGCCGTCGGTGCTGACCTCCACGGCGGTGACCGGGGCCCGGCCCGACCAGGCCCGCCCGGTCAGGGTCACCGGCCCGGCCGGCACGAACCGCTCGCGGCTCATGAAGTCGGGGAACCCGGGCGGGCTCATCAGGGCCCGCGGCCGGATCCGGGTGACCGGTTCGCCGGGGTCGCCCGGACCGGTGACGAGCCGGTAGGCGGTCGCGTTCTGGTAGCCGGTGAAGGGCCCGGTGAGCACCTCGATCCGGGTCAGCCACTTCACCTGCGCCATGCCGTACCAGCCCGGGACGACGAGCCGCAGCGGAGCGCCGTGCTGCGGGGGCAGTGCCGCGCCGTCCATCGCCCAGGCCAGCAGCGCGTCCGGGCGCAGCGCCTCGGCGACCGGCAGGCCGCGGGCGTAGTCCTGCTCGACGCCGCGCTCCACGCCGTGGTCGGCGCCGGTGAAGACGACGTCGACGGCGTCCGGGGAGAGGCCGGCCTCCTGCAGCAGCGGGGCCAGGGGCGTGCCGCTCCACTCCGCCGTCCCCACTGCCTCCAGCAGCCAGGGCTGGCTCACCGGGCGCGGCTCCAGGCGGGCCCTTCCGTTGCCGGCGCACTCCAGCGTCACCCGGGCCGAGGCGACGGCGCGCTCCTGGAGGTCGGCCAGGCCGAGCCGCAGCGGCCGCTCGACCGCGCCGGTGACCTGCAGCGCCCAGTCCGCCGGGTCGATGGCCGGGATGTCGTAGTGGGTGAGCACGTAGTGCAGCCCGGGCGGGGTCACGTCCCAGTGCAGCGCCTCGAGCGGGAGGCCGTGGTTGCGCGTGGCCAGGGCCAGTTCGTCCAGGCCGATGCCCTCACCAGGCCCGGCGACGCGGGCGCGACCCCGCGCGGTCTGCATCGCGGTCATCCCGCCAGTGTGGCCCCGTGGTGAGCCGAACGGCGGCCTCCCTGCAGGGGCCCGCCGCGAGCTTGCGAGTGGTGGGGGGCAGGGAGGTCCTTCGACCTTCAGCAGCGGGCGGCGCGGGAGATCGCCACGGCCGCCTCGAGCACCGCGGTGACCACCTCCGGGCTCGGCCGCCGGCCCAGCCGCTCCACCGGCCCGGAGATCGACACCGCGCCCAGCACCCCACCGGCCCCGTCGCGCACCGGCGCGGACAGCGACGCGACGCCGGCCTCCCGTTCCGCGACGCTGTGCGCCCAGCCGCGGCGGCGGACGTCCAGCAATGTGCGGGCCGTGAAGCTGGCTGCCGGCAGCAGGGGCGTGACCTCCTCGGCGGGGGCGAAGGCGAGGAGGGCGTGCGCGGCCGATCCCGCGGTCAGCGGCAGCCGGGCGCCGACGGGCACCGTGTCGCGCAGCCCCGAGGAGCGTTCCGCGGCGGCGATGCAGATCCGGCTGCCGCCGTCGCGCACGTAGAACTGCGCGCTCTCGCCGGTGGTGTCGCGCAGCGCGAGGAGGTGCCGGCCGGCGAGCTCGGACAGGTCGGCACCGCCGCGGCCGAGCTCGGCGAGGGCCGGGCCGGGCGCCCAGGTGCCGGCCGTCGTGCGCCGGAGCAGGCGGTGGGCCTCCAGCGCCGTCGCGAGCCGGTGCGCGGTGGCCCGGGGCAGCTCGGTGCGGGTGACCAGCTCGGCCAGGCTGGCCGGTTCGTCGGCCACGGCGCGGAGGATGGCCACGGCTTTGTCCAGAACCGCGACGGGGTTAGGCTGTCCCACGCAGCAATACTCTCATCTCACTGTATGAGATGGCAACCAGCAGGTGGGCATCGAGGAGGAGCTCCCATGGGCCAGACCCTGGCGCAGAAGGTGTACGAGTCCCACGTCGTCCGGCGGACGGCCGGGGAGCCCGACCTCCTCTACATCGACCTCCACCTCGTGCACGAGGTGACCAGCCCGCAGGCCTTCGACGGGCTGCGGGCGGCCGGGCGCCGGGTGCGCCGGCCGGACCTGACGATGGCCACCGAGGACCACAATGTCCCGACCCTGGACATCCTGAGCCCCATCGCCGACCCGGTCAGCCGGGCGCAGGTGGAGGCGCTGCGCCGCAACGCCGCGGAGTTCGGCATCCGGCTGGCCCCGATGGGTGACCGCGACCAGGGCATCGTGCACGTGATCGGCCCGCAGCTGGGCCTGACCCAGCCCGGCATGACGATCGTCTGCGGCGACAGCCACACGTCCACGCACGGCGCCTTCGGGGCGCTGGCCTTCGGCATCGGCACCAGCGAGGTCGAGCACGTGCTGGCCACCCAGACGCTGCCGCAGTACCCGGCGAAGCAGATGTCGGTGACGGTCGACGGCGAGCTGCCCGCGGGCGTCTCGGCCAAGGACGTCATCCTGGCCGTCATCGCCGAGATCGGCACCGGCGGCGGGCAGGGGCACGTCATCGAGTACCGCGGCAGCGCGATCGAGGCGCTGTCGATGGAGGCCCGGATGACGATCTGCAACATGTCGATCGAGGCCGGTGCCCGCGCCGGTCTGATCGCCCCCGACCAGACCACCTTCGACTTCCTGCAGGGGCGTCCGCACGCCCCGCAGGGCGCCGACTGGGACGCCGCCGTCGCGCACTGGTCGACCCTGCGCACCGATCCCGACGCCGTCTTCGACCGCGAGGTGCACATCGACGCCGCGTCGCTGACCCCCTACGTCACCTGGGGCACCAACCCCGGGCAGGGGCTGCCGATCGGCGCCAGCGTGCCCGACCCGGCGCAGATCGCCGACGAGAACGAGCGTCGGGCGGCCGAGTCCGCGCTGGCCTACATGGGCCTGACCGCCGGCACCCCGCTGCGCGAGATCGAGGTCGACACAGTGTTCCTCGGCTCGTGCACGAACGGGCGGATCGAGGACCTGCGGGTCGCCGCGGCGCTGCTGGCCGGCAAGCACGTCGACCCGAACACCCGGATGCTCGTCGTCCCCGGGTCGGTCGGGGTGAAGCAGCAGGCCGAGGCCGAGGGCCTGGACCGGGTGTTCATCGACGCCGGTGCCGAGTGGCGGGGCGCGGGCTGCTCGATGTGCCTGGGCATGAACCCCGACCAGCTGAAGCCGGGGGAGCGCTCAGCCTCCACCAGCAACCGCAACTTCCAGGGCCGCCAGGGCAAGGGCGGGCGCACCCACCTGGTGTCCCCGGCGGTCGCCGCGGCGACCGCCCTCACCGGCAGGCTCACCGCCCCTGCTGACCTCGAGATGGCTGGAGTCTGACCGCGATGGACGCCTTCACCACGCACACCGGCACCGCCGCCCCGCTGCGGCGCAGCAACGTCGACACCGACCAGATCATCCCGGCCGAGTACCTCAAGCGGATCACCCGCACCGGCTTCGAGGACGGGCTCTTCGTGGCCTGGCGGACCAACGAGCCCGACTTCGTGCTCAACCAGCCGCAGTACGCCGGCGCCTCGATCCTGGTCGCCGGCCCCGACTTCGGCACCGGGTCCTCCCGCGAGCACGCCAACTGGGCGCTGCTGGACGGCGGGTTCCGGGTGGTCATCAGCCCCCGGTTCGCCGACATCTTCCGGAACAACTCGACCAAGGCGGGGCTGCTCACCGTCGTCCTGCCCGAGGCCGACGTCGAGGCGCTGTGGGCAGCGGTCGAGGCCGACCCGGCGCTGCCGGTGACCGTCGACCTGCAGGCCGAGCAGGTCACCTACGGCGACGTCACCGTCCCGTTCCAGATCGACCCGTACACCCGCTGGCGGCTGCTGGAGGGCCTGGACGACGTCGGCCTCACCGAGCGGCACCTGGACGACATCACCGCCTTCGAGGCGCAGCGCCCGGCCTGGCTGCCGCGGTCGTTGCCGGCGCTGCCGGCCTAGGCGTCGCGGAGCCGCCGGGCCAGCACCGGGACCCCGGGGCCGCGCAGCGCGTGCAGCAGGGTGCGGCGTCCGCACACCGCCATCAGCACTCGAAGGACCCCGTCCTCCCCGCCCTTCGCATGCTCAGGTCGGGACCCGGGACGGGGCCGCGGCGACGAGCCGCAGGCCGGTGAGCCGTCCGCGGGGCACGAAGCCGACCGGGCGCCCGACGGTCACGAACTGCAGGGCCGCCCGGACGCCGTCCGCGCCGGGGTCGTGCGGCAGCCCGAGCGGCACCCGCATGTCCCCGCCGTGCACCAGGACGTCGGTGAGCGGGCCCCGGGGTCCGACCACCGGCGGGCTGACCCGGCGCCCGGCGGAGCGCTGCAGCCGGCCCACCAGGTCGGCGACCGGACGGCGCGCCTCGGCGCGGGCCAGGGCGTCGTTGGCCCGGTGCAGGTCCCCGCGGGCCCGCAGCACCGCGACGGCGAACCGCCGGTCGGGGCCGGCGAGCGCGGCCGCCAGGTGCGCGGCCACCGTCCGGACGTCCCAGCCGACGCACAGGCTCGGCGTGGCCAGCTGCTGCGCGTCCAGGCCGTCCAGCAGCTCCGCCACGGCCCGTCGCTCCCGCGCGGCCGCGGCGAGGACCTGCTCCCGGTCCACCGTCACGACGGGCTCCGGACCGCCCGGTCCGCGGCGTGGCGGTCGGCGGCGGGGTCGGCGGCGAAGTCGCGGTAGTAGTCGGCGGACAGCGCGTCGGGCCGGCCGCCCAGCGCCCAGACGCTGCCCTTGGCCGAGGGCGGCCAGAGCGCGCCGGACGTGTCGTGCCAGCGCACGCCCAGCGCCAGCAGCACCGAGGGGATCGCCCCGCCCTGGCTGCACACCACGGTCGGCCCGCCGGGGGAGGCCAGCAGCTGCCGCGCCACCGTCAGCCCGGCCTCCGGATCGGCTTCGAACGCCTCCTCGCCGAGCTCGGGCACCTCGTCGACGGGGAGGCTGGTGGTCTCGGCCACCGGGTCCAGGGTCTGCCGGCAGCGCACCGGCGGGGCGGTCAGCAGCCGGGCCGGGGCGAAGGCGGGCAGCACGGCGGCCAGGGTGGCAGCCTGCGCCCGCCCACGCCGGTCCAGCGGGCGGGTCTCGTCCGGGCCGTCCCACTCCGAGCGGTCACCGGCCGAGGCGTGCCGCAGCAGCAGCAGAGCCGGCGTGCGGGGGACGTCGGTGCGGGCGAGGTCGGCCAGCACCGCGCGGTCGTGCTCGTGGCTGACCAGCGCCGCGGCCGCCGGCATCGGCAGCCAGCGCAGCTCGTCCACCTCGTCGTTGGGGACGAACTCGCCCCCGACGGCCTCCATCACCCAGTAGTCGACCCGCTTGGGGCCGCCGCGGTGGGCGTAGCGGGTCTGCACGCTGCGCCGGCCGACGGCGACCTCCAGCCCGGTCTCCTCGCGGACCTCGCGGACCGCAGCGACCAGCGGGTGCTCACCGGGGTCCAGCTTCCCCTTCGGCAGGGACCAGTCGTCGTACTTGGGCCGGTGCACCAGCGCGGTCTCCAGGACCCCGCCGGCCCCGGTGCGCCAGACCGCCCCGCCGGCGGCCGGGATCAGGACCCCCTGGTCAGCCAGTGTTCTCACCCCGCAGGGCGAGCAGCTCCGCCTGCGAGTTGCGGTCGCCGGTGCGGGTCCAGGTCGCGTCGCCGGCCAGCTGCCAGCTCCGCACGTCCGGTGCCATGTCCAGGTCGAACACCCGCTGCAGCTGCCGCTGCGCCGCCGGGTCCTGGACCCGCAGCAGCACCTCGACCCGGCGGTCCAGGTTGCGGTGCATCAGGTCCGAGCTGCCCAGCCACCACTCCGGCGTCCCGGCGTTGGCGAAGTTGATGACCCGCGAGTGCTCGAGGAAGCGGCCGACGATCGAGCGCACGTGGATGCCCTCGCTCAGGCCCGGTACGCCCGGGCGGAGCGTGCAGATGCCACGGATGATCAGCTCCACCGGGACGCCGACCCCCGACGCCTCGTAGAGGGCGTCGATGATCTGCTCGTCGACCAGCGAGTTGACCTTGATCCGGATGCCTGTGGGCTTGCCCTCGGTGGCGTGCCGGGCCTCGCGGCGGATCTTCTCCACCAGCCCGGTCCGGATGCCGTGCGGGGCGACCAGCAGCGAGCGGTAGGTGGTCTGCCGGGAGTAGCCGGTCAGGGTGTTGAACAGGTCGGTGAGGTCGGCACCCACCCGCGGGTCGGCGGTTAGGATGCCGACGTCCTCGTAGATCCGGGCCGTCTTCGGGTTGTAGTTGCCGGTGCCGATGTGGCAGTACCGGCGGATCACGCCGTTCTCCATCCGGACCACCAGCGCGGTCTTGCAGTGCGTCTTCAGGCCGACCAGGCCGTAGACGACGTGGCAGCCGGCGCGCTCCAGCGAGCGGGCCCAGCTGATGTTGGCCTCCTCGTCGAAGCGGGCCTTGATCTCCACCAGGACGACGACCTGCTTGCCGGCCTGGGCGGCCTCGATCAGGGCGGCGACGATCGGGGAGTCCCCCGAGGTGCGGTACAGCGTCTGCTTGATCGCCAGCACGTTCGGGTCGGCGGCGGCCTGCTCGATGAACCGCTGGACGCTGGTGGCGAAGGAATCGTACGGGTGGTGCACGAGCACGTCGCCCTCGCGGAGCGTGGCGAAGACGCTCTTGGGGGTCTCACCCTCGCTCAGCCGCGGGTGGGTCGCGGGGACGAACGGCTCGTCCTTGAGCTCGGGCCGGTCGAGGTCGTAGAGCGCCATCAGCGACGCGAGGTCCAGCAGCCCCGGCACCGAGACGACGTCGGCCGGGCTGATCTCCAGCTCGTGCACCAGCACGTCGAGGATCTGCGGGTCGATGGACTCGGTGACCTCCAGCCGCACCGCGGGGCCGAAGCGGCGCTGGGCCAGCTCCCGCTCCAGCGCCTGCAGGAGGTCCTCGTCGCGGTCCTCCTCCACCTCGAGGTCGGCGTTG
The DNA here is from genome assembly GCA_000620205.1 of Geodermatophilaceae bacterium URHA0031. Lineage (GTDB taxonomy): Bacteria > Actinomycetota > Actinomycetes > Mycobacteriales > Geodermatophilaceae > Modestobacter. The sequence goes on from KK211089.1 coordinate 42,069, forward strand.
CGGGTGACCCGGAACAGGTGGTGGTCGATCACGTCCAGGCCGGGGAACAGCGAGGTCAGGTGCGCGGCGATGAGGTCCTCGAGCGGCAGGAACACCGCCTCCCGGTCGGTGGCCGCCCCGGCCGCCGAGACGGGGATGAACCGGGGCACGTTGTTGGGCACCTTCACCCGGGCGAACCGCGGGGCCCCGGTCTCCGGGTCGCGCACCGAGACGGCGAGGTTCAGCGAGAGCCCGCTGATGTAGGGGAACGGGTGCGCGGGGTCCACGGCCAGCGGGGTGAGCACCGGGAAGACCTGGTCGCGGAAGTACTCCCGCAGCCGCATCGCGTCGGCATCGCCGAGGTCGGACCAGTGCACGATCCGGATGCCCTGCTCCATGAGCCGGGGGACGACGTCCTTGTCGAAGACGCTGGCATGGCGGTGCACGAGGTCCTGGGTACGCTCGGTCACCCGGGCCAGCTGCTCGCGGATGGTCAGCCCGTCGGGGGAGCGGACGCTGAGCCCGGTGCTCTGCCGGCGCTTGAGCCCGGCGATGCGCACCATGAAGAACTCGTCCAGGTTGCTGGCGAAGATCGACAGGAACTTGACCCGCTCGAGCAGCGGCAGGTCCTCGTCCTCGGCCAGTTCCAGCACGCGGCTGTTGAAGTCCAGCCAGGACAGCTCCCGGTTGAGGAACCGGTCGGCGGGCAGCGGGGAGGGGGCGTCGGGCACGGGTCGATCCTGCCTCACGGAGGTGTCCAGGAGATGGACTCGGCCGCAGCCCGCAGGAACGCGGTGGTCCGCGGGCCGGCCCCGATCCAGCAGGCCGCCTGGAGGTCGGCGGGGGTGTCCACGTCCTGGCGCAGACCGGGCCAGTCACCGGTCAGCGGGACCGCCCCGCCGGCGGCGTGCGCGGCCGCCGACCCCCGGCCGAAGCGCGGGTCCAGCTCGCCGTCGCGGGCGGCCAGCAGCGTCGTCCCGCTGCCCAGCTCGTCGGCGACGAACGCCCGGGGCACCGCGCCGGCGGCCTGCAGGGCCGCGGTCAGCTCGGCCGGGCGCAGCGCCGGCAGGTCGGAGGAGAGCGCCGCGACCGGGCCGCCGGCGTCGGCCCGGGCCTGGCGGGCGCCGTGGGCGAGTGCCGCGTTGAGGCCCGCGTCCGGCTCGTCCCGGACCGTGCCGGCGCCGAGCCCGGTGACCAGGGCGGCGGCCTGCGGCTCGTCGGTCACCACCAGCACCCCGCCGACCGCCGGGCTGGCCAGTGCGGCGGCGACGGTGTCGGCCAGCAGCGCCAGGACCAGGTCCCGGTGCCCGGCGGGCAGCGCGTCGCCGAGCGTCGCGGTCAGCGGGGTCAGCCGGGTCTTCGCCGCGACCAGCCGCTTGGCCGGGACGACGACCGACCACCGTTGCACCTGACAAGCTCAGCACACCGCCGCCCCGTCCCGCGAGGAGCACCCCGAGCATGCAGCCCGATCCTGCCCGCACCGCCGAGGTGGCCGCGGCCGCCGCGCCCTACCTGGAGTCGTGGCTGGAGCACCAGCGCCGCCGGCTGCGGGTCCCCGGGGTGCAGGCCGCCGTCCGGGTCGGGGACCGGCTGGTGCTCGACACCGCGCTGGGCGTGGCCGACCTGGACACCGGCGCGCCCCTCACCCCGGCGCACCTGTTCCGGATCGCCTCGCACTCCAAGACGTTCACCGCCACCGCCGTCCTGCAGCTGGTCGAGGCCGGCCGGCTCCGGCTCGACGACCCGATCGCCGCGCACGTGCCCGCGCTGGCCGGCACCGGGCTGGCCGAGGTCACCGTGCGCGAGCTGCTCGGCCACCAGGGCGGGGTCGTCCGGGACGGCCGGGACAACGACCACTGGCAGCTGCTGCAGCCCTTCCCCGACGAGGCGCTGCTGCTGCGCATCGCCGCGGACGAGGGCGCGGTGCTGCAGCGCAACGAGCACTTCAAGTACTCCAACGTCGGCTACTCGCTGCTGGGGCTGGCGATCGAGGCCGTCACCGGCACCGGCTACGACGCCCACGTGCAGGCCGCCGTCGTCGACCGGCTGGGCCTGGCCGACACCGGCCCGGAGTGGGACCCGGCGCGGGCGGGGGAGTACGCCGCCGGGCACACCGGCCTGCTGGACGGCGAGGACGAGCGGGCCACCATCCCGCACGTCGACACCCGGGCGATGGCCTCGGCCACCGGCTTCTGGTCCACCGCGCGGGACCTCACCACCTTCGGTGCTGCGCACTTCACCGGTGACCCCGCGCTGCTCACCGAGGGCAGCAAGCGGTTGATGCGCCGCCGCGAGTCCGAGATCCGGGCCCACGGCGGCGAACCCCGCCACTACGGGCTGGGGATGGACCTGCGCACCCTCGGCGACCGGGAGCTCGTCGGGCACAGCGGCGGCTACCCCGGGCACATCACCCGCACCTGGATCGACCCGGCGGGGCAGGTGGTGGTCAGCGTGCTGACCAACGCCGTCGACGGCCCCGCCGACGCCCTGGCCCGCGGGCTGTTCGCGCTGCTGGACCTCGCGCTGGCCGCACCGGAGGGCGTCGACCAGCCGCCGGCCGAGGAGCTGGCCCGCTACGCCGGCCGGTTCGCCAACCTCTGGGGCGTCACCGACGTCGCGCTGCTCGGCGGCCGGCTCGTGCTGCTGCACCCGAGCGCGCCGGAGCCGGCCGAGGAGCGCGCCGAGCTGACCGTGGAGGGCGCGGGCACGCTGCGGCTGGAGACCGTGGCCGGGTTCGGCTCGGCCGGGGAGACGGTGGACTACGAGTGGGCCGACGACGGCACGGTCAGCCGGGTGCGGATCGGCGGGATCTCCTCCTGGCCGTTGGAGGTCTTCCGGAGCCGGCGCGCCGCGCAGGTGGCCGGGTGAGCGCACTGCTGCCGGTGCTGGGCACCCTCGTGGCCGGTCGCTGGCCGCACCGCGGCGGGCCGGTGGGCTGAGCAGCACCGCTCCGGTGCGGGGGCAGCTGCGGGCGTCGCACGGGCGGGGGGCACGATCATGAGCGAGCTCACGCACGCCGACGTCCAGGACAGGGCCGGCGGACCCGAACGACGGAGGAGGTGCCAGGTGTCGCAGGACCTGCTGGCCCCGCGCCCACCGCGCCGCGCCACCCGCCGCCCGATCAGCTGGGCGTTCCGGTTCTGCGTCGTGGTCGTCTACCCGCTGGCCTCGCTCCTGTTCCGGCTGCGCTACCGGCACGCGGACCGCATCCCGCCCACCGGCGGGGTGCTGCTGGTCGCCAACCACGTCTCGGTGCTCGACCCGATCGCCTGCGCCCGGCTGGTCTGGGACAGCGGACGCGTGCCGCACTTCCTGGCCAAGGAGTCGGTGTTCACCGGGCTCGCCGGCACGATCCTGCGCGCCGCCGGTCAGATCCCGGTCTCCCGGGGCACCAGCACCGCGATGTCCTCCGTGCACGCGGCCAAGGCCGAGCTGGACGCCGGCGAGCTCGTCGTCATCTACCCCGAGGGCTCGGTGACCCGCGACCCGGACTGGTGGCCGATGCAGGCCCGGTCCGGCGTGGCGCGGCTGGCGCTGTCCACCGACGCCGTCGTCGTGCCCGTCGCCCAGTGGGGGCCGCAGCTGGTGCACGACTACCACACCAAGCGGCTGCACCCGCGGCTGCGGACGCCGGCGGACTACCTGGTCGGTGAGCCGGTCGACCTCTCCGCCCAGCGGGCCTGGGTGCGCGCCGGGCAGCCGCTCACCCCGGAGCTGCTGCACGAGGTGACCGACCTGCTGATGACCCGGGTCCGCGACCAGCTCGGCGAGCTCCGCCAGGAGCAGCCGCCCGCCGAGTTCGCCCCGCGGCCGGTGCGCCCGGCGCTCCCCGGGGAGGTGGCGTGACCCGGGCGGCGGTGCTCGGCGCGGGCTCCTGGGGCACGACCTTCGCCAAGGTGCTGGCCGACGCCGGCTGCTCGGTGGCGCTGCACGCCCGCCGTCCCGAGCTGGTCGAGACGATCGCGCGGACCCAGGAGAACGCCGACTACCTGCCCGGCGTGCGGCTGCCCGCGGCCGTGCGGGCCACCGTCGACCCGGCCGAGGCGCTGGACGGCGCGGACGTCGTCGTGCTCGCCGTGCCGAGCCAGACGTTGCGGGGCAACCTGGCCGGCTGGGCGCCGCTGCTGCCTGCCCAGGCCTCGCTCCTCTCGCTGATGAAGGGCGTCGAGCTCGGCACCACCAAGCGGATGAGCGAGGTCATCTGCGAGGTGACCGGCGCCGGCGCGGACCGGGTCGCCGCCCTGTCCGGGCCGAACCTGGCCCGGGAGATCGCCGAGGAGCAGCCCTCGGCGACGGTCATCGCCTGTGTCGACGTCGACCGCGCCGAGGCGCTCCAGGCGGCCTGCCTGACCCCCTACTTCCGGCCGTACACGAACCCGGACCTGGTCGGCTGCGAGCTCGGCGGCGCGGTGAAGAACGTGATCGCGCTGGCCTGCGGGGTCGCCACCGGGCTGGGCTTCGGCGACAACACCCGGGCCTCGCTGATCACCCGCGGCCTCGCCGAGACCGCCCGGCTGGGCATGGCCCTCGGCGCCGACGTGACCACGTTCGCCGGCCTCGCCGGCCTCGGGGACCTGGTCGCGACGTGCTCCTCGCCGCTGTCGCGCAACCGGACCTTCGGGGAGCACCTGGGCCAGGGCATGTCGGTGGCCGAGGTCCTGGAGATCACCAAGCAGACCGCCGAGGGGGTCAAGACCTGCCGCTCGGTGCTCGACCTGGCCCGCGCGCACGGGGTCGACGTGCCGATCACCGAGGCCGTCGTGCGGGTCTGCCACGAGGGCGAGTCGGCCGCCCAGATGGTGCGCGAGATGATGTCCCGCGAAGCCAAGCCGGAGTGACCCGCTCCGGCGGCCGAGCCCCGGGTGGAGATCCCGGGTCGCTCAGATCCCTGGAGGACCGTTCGTGAGCACCCCCGACCTGCCCGCCGAGCTCGGGGACGGGACCCGGCTGGTGCACGCCGGCGACGACCCGGCGGTGCCGGGTGCCCCGCTGCGCCCCTCCCCGGTGTTCGCCGCGCCCTACCACCTCGGCGACCAGCCGCCGGGCTGGCAGGGTGCCGACGGGTACGCGCGGCCGGACAACCCGACGCTGCGGGTCTTCGAGCGGGCCGTCGGCGAGCTGGACGGCGGTGACTGCCTGTCCTTCGCCACCGGCATGGCGGCGATCAGCTCCGCCGTGCTGGCCCTGGTCCGGCCCGGTGACCGGGTGGTGCTGCCCTCCGACGGCTACTACGCGACCCGGGTGCTGGCCCGCGACGAGCTCGAGCGCCTCGGCCTGCAGGTCGACCTGGTGCCGACCCTGGAGATCGGGGACGTCGCCGCCCGCGGTGACCTCGACGGCGTCCGGCTGGTGCTGCTGGAGACCCCGAGCAACCCGCAGCTGGACGTCTGCGACATCGCCGCGGTCGCCCGGGCCACCGCGGCCGCCGGGGCGGTGCTGGCGGTGGACAACACCACCGCCTCGCCGATCGGCCAGCGCCCGCTGGCGCTCGGGGCGGACCTGACCATCGGGTCGGACACCAAGGCGCTCACCGGGCACAGCGACGTCCTGCTCGGGCACGTGAGCAGCGCCCGCACCGACACCGGCCGGGATCTGCACACCCGGATCGCGGCCTGGCGGAAGACCACGGGCAACACCCCGGGGGTGTTCGAGGCCTGGCTGGCCCACCGGTCGATGAGCACCCTGGACCTGCGGCTGGCCCGGCAGGCCGCCAACGCCGCCGCCCTGACCGAGCTGCTGGTCGGGTCGCCCGCGGTGCGCGGCGTCCGCTGGCCGTGGCGGCCGCAGGACCCCTCGCACGCGCTGGCCACCACCCAGATGCTCCGGCCGAACGGCATCGTCTCCGCCGAGCTCGCCGACGAGGCGGCCGTGCAGCGGCTGCTCGCGGGCAGCCGGCTGCTGCTCGCCGCGACCAGCTTCGGCGGCGTGCACACCACGATCGACCGGCGCGCCCAGTGGGGCGGGGACGCCGTCCCCCCGGGGTTCGTCCGCTTCTCCTGCGGCATCGAGGACACCGACGACCTCGTCGCCGACCTCACCTCGGCCCTCGCGGCGCTCGGCTAGGGTCGGCGGCGATGACCGGCGAGGCGCGCAGGACCAGGGTGGCAGTCGTCTTCGGCGGGCGGAGCGCGGAGCACGCGATCTCCTGCGTGTCGGCCGGGAGCGTGCTCGCCGCGCTGGACCCGGAGCGATACGAGGTGGTGCCGGTGGGCATCACCCGGGACGGCCGGTGGGTGCTCCACGACGGCGCGGCACTGGCCATCGAGGGCGGGCAGCTGCCCGAGGTCGGCGACGGCACGGCCGTCTCGCTGGTCGGCGACCCGGCCGGCCGGGGCCTGGCGGTGCTCGAGCCGGGCCAGGCCATCGGCCGGCTCACCGAGGTCGACGTCGTCTTCCCGGTGCTGCACGGCGCCTACGGCGAGGACGGCACGATCCAGGGGCTGCTGGAGATGTCCGGGCTGCCCTACGTCGGCTCGGGGGTGTTCGCCAGCGCGGCGTCGATGGACAAGGAGTTCACCAAGAAGCTGCTGTCCGCCGCCGGCATCCCGCAGGGCGACCACGTGGTGCTGCGCGATGCCAGCGGCGCGATCTGCCCCGACCCGGACGTGCTGGACGAGGCGGCACGGGAGCGGCTGGGCCTGCCGGTCTTCGTGAAGCCGTCCCGGGCCGGGTCCAGCATCGGGATCACCCGGGTCACCGACTGGGCGCAGTTCCCCGCAGCGGTGGCGACCGCGGCCGCGGTCGACCGCAAGGTCGTCGTGGAGGCCGCCGTCCCCGGCCGGGAGATCGAGTGCGGCGTGCTGGCCCGGCCCGGCGGCGGGCTGCCCCAGGCCAGCCTGCCGGCGGAGATCCGGCTGCGGCCGGGCACCGAGTGGTACGACTTCGACGCCAAGTACCTCGAGGACGCCGTCGAGTTCGACGTCCCCGCCGACCTCACCGCGGAGCAGACCGCCGCGGTGCAGGAGATCTCCCGCCGGGCCTACCTCGCCATGGACTGCCGCGGGCTGGCCCGGGTCGACTTCTTCCTCTCCACCGACCCGGCGACCGGAGCCGACCGGTGGGTGGTCAACGAGGTCAACACGATGCCCGGGTTCACGCCCATCTCGATGTTCCCGCGGATGTGGGCCGCCACCGGCGTCAGCTACCCCGAGCTGGTCGACCGGCTGGTGGCCAGTGCCGGGCTGGACGGCGGGTGACCTCCCGGCTGCTGCGGACCGTGGCGGCCCCGCTGCTGCTGCTCGGCCCGTGGTGCACCGGCTGCACGTCGGACGAGGCCCCCGCGGCCGGCCCGACGACCTCGAGCCCGGCGTCCGCCGCCGTCCCGTCCGACGCCGCCGACCTCGAGGCCCTGCTGCTCGACGCGGTGCCCTCCGGCCTGCCGCTGGTGCCCGACGACGAGCTGGCCCCGCCGGCGGGGGCCAAGACGATCGACGACGTCGCCCGGTACGGCCAGGACGCGCAGCAGCAGCGGCAGGTGCTCCGCGACTACGGGTACCAGCGCGGCTGGGAGCGCTTCTGGCGTGCGGACACCGCGTTGACCAGCGTCTTCCTGGACCAGTTCCGGGACGCCGAGGGTGCGGGGTCCTACGCGGAGGACCTCGCGCGCAACGACGCGGAGTACTACGGCGGGCTGACCGACAGCGCCCCGGACGACCTGCCGGCCGGCTGCGCGACCATGGCGCGCGACGAGCCCGCGCCCGACCAGGGCTTCGCCGGTCCGGCCGCCTTCGCCTGGTGCGCCTCGGGGGTCTTCACCGTCTCGGTCGCCGCGGTCGCCGCGACCCCGGCGGACGCCTGGACCGAGCTCGTCGCGGTCACCGTCGCCCAGCTGGACCGGCTCCCGCCCAGCTGATCCGGGGTGGCTCAGCCGCCGGGCGTGGGGGTGGCGTAGGGCACTGCCGTGCTGATGATCGGGCACAGCGCGGTCACCGAGGCGCTGTCGGTGCTCGTCGGCACCGAGACCTGGACGGGCACGTTCCGGTCGACCGTCGTCCACACGACGACGTCGGGGTCGGAGTCGTCGACGAACCACTCGACGCCGGAGATGACGATCGTCGAGGCCCCCACGACGTAGCCGGCGGGCGGGTCGACGCCGCACACCAGGACGACCGCCGGGTCCCCCCAGGCGTACGCGTAGGGGGTGTCGGAGTCGACCAGCCGGGAGGTCTCCCCGGCCAGCTCGAGCGGGAGCTGCCCCATGAGCACCGGGCAGGCCAGGTCCGCGGCGGGCGTCACGTCGGGGGTGTCGACCTGCACCGGGGGCAGGTCGCCGCGCGGCGCGGACGTCGTGCCGGAGACGTCGGCCACCGCGGACCCGGCGTCGGTGGGCTCGTCGTCGCGCTGCACGTTCACCAGGACCAGCAGCACGGCCACCACCGCCACCAGGACGGCGAGGGTGACCACCGCCGCCCGGCGCAGCTGCCGGTCGCCCGGGTTCTGCGTGCTCAGGAGCTCAGAGGTTGACGACGGGGCAGGTCAGCGTCCGGGTGATGCCGTCGACGGACTGCACCCGGGCGACGACCAGCCGGCCGAGCTCGTCGACGCTGTTCGCCTCGGCCCGCACGATGACGTCGTAGGGGCCGGTGACGTCCTCGGCCTTGGTCACGCCGGAGATCTCGCTGATGCTCGCGGCGACCGCGGCTGCCTTGCCGACTTCGGTCTGGATCAGGATGTAGGCGTGGACCACGGGTTGACCTTCCTCGGGCGCAGGCCTGCTGATCAGCGGACCGGCCAGCAACGTTACCCAGCCGCGCGGGACGACGCGTGACGCGGCCCCGCCCGCTCGCGCCCCGGCCCGACCCGGGCGACACCGCCGGGGCCGTCGGGGAGTTCCCGCTCATCGCCCGGGTGGTCGCCCGGTCGGGCACCGCGGCGCTGGCCGACGTCGGACCCGGTGACGACGCGGCCGTGCTGCGCACGCCCGACGGCAGGGTGGTGGCCTGCACCGACGTCCTGGTCGAGGGCCGGCACTTCCGCCGCGACTGGTCCTCCGCCGAGGACGTCGGGCACAAGGCCGCCGCGGCCAACCTGGCCGACGTCGCAGCCATGGGTGCGGTGCCCACCGCGCTGCTGGTCGGGCTGGCCTGCCCCGCGGACACGCCCGCGACGTGGCTGGAGGGCGTGGCGGTCGGCATGGCGGCGGAGTGCGCCCCGTTCGGTGCCGCGGTCGTCGGCGGCGACACGTCGGCGAGCGCGCCGGACTCCTCGGCCGTGGTCCTGTCGGTGACGGCGCTGGGCGACCTCCGTGGCCGGGCACCGGTGCTGCGCTCCGGCGCCCGTCCGGGGGACGTCGTGGCGGTGGCCGGCCGGCTCGGCTGGTCGGCCTGCGGGCTGGCGGTGCTCCGCCGGGGCTTCTCCGCGCCGGCCGCGGCCGTGGGCGCGCACCGCCGCCCGCTGCCGCCGTACGCCGCCGGCCCGGCCGCCGCCGACGCCGGGGCCACCGCGATGTGCGACACCAGCGACGGGCTGCTCGCCGACGCCGGGCACCTCGCCGCGGACAGCGGCGTCGTCCTGGACCTGGACCGCGCCGTGCTGCGGGAGACCTACGTGGTGGGACCGCTGCCGCAGGTGGCCGCGGCGCTCGGTGGCGACCCGCTCGGCTGGGTCCTCACCGGTGGGGAGGACCACGCCCTGGTGGCCACCTTCCCCTCCTCCGCCGGGCTCCCCGAGGGGTGGACGAGGATCGGCGTCGTGCACGAGCCGACGGAGGACGGACCCGGGGTCCGGGTGGACGGGGTGCCCGCCGCGCAGGTGGCGGCCGAGCTGGGGGAGGAGACGGGGCATGTCCACTTCGGGTGACCGGGGTCCGGTCCGGCTGCGCGCCGTGGGGTACGCCGACCCGGTGGCCCAGCACCTGGTCGAGCGGGTGCAGCAGGAGTACGTCGTCCGCTACGGCGGCCGGGACGCCGCCAGCGTCGACCCGGCCGAGTTCTCGCCACCGCTCGGGCTCTTCCTCGTCGCCGAGGTCGACGGCCGGCCGGCCGGGTGCGGCGGCTGGCGGTCCTGCGGGGACGGCGTCGCGGAGGTCAAGCGGATGTACGTGGAGCCGGCGTTCCGCCGGCGCGGCGTCGCCGCGCTGGTGCTCACCGAGCTGGAGCGGACCGCCGCCGCGGCCGGGCACCGGCAGCTGGTGCTCAACTCCGGCGCCCGTCAGCCCGAGGCGCTGGCGCTCTACGACCGTGCGGGTTACACGCCCGTCCCGGGGTACGGGGTGTACGCCGACGCCCCGGACGCGGTCTTCCTGGGCAAGGCACTCGTGGCCGGCCAGGACGAGGAGGACGACGCATGGGCGTCGTGACCGTGTCGGCGTCCTTCGGTGCCGGCGGCGCCGAGATCGCGCCGGCCGTCGCCCGGCACCTGGGGCTGCCGTTCCACGACCGGGTCATCCCGGCCCAGGTCGCCGGGCGGCTGGGGGTCCCGGTCGCGGAGGCGGAGGCCAACGACGAGACCGTCACCCGCGGTCTGTGGCGGCTGGTGAGCTCGCTGGGCACCATGCCCGACCCGGTCGGCGGTGTGCTCCCGACGTCCACCCTCCCCGACGAGCGGGCCTACCGGGTGCAGACCGAGCGGGTGCTCGCCGAGATCGTCGAGGGCCCGGGCGGGGTGGTGCTCGGCCGAGCGGCGGCGATGGTGCTGCGGGACCGCCCCGACGTGCTGCACGTGCGGCTGGACGGGCCGGCGGGACGGCGGCTGGCCGCCGCGGTCGCGCACTCGGGCCGGCCGGAGGACGAGGTGCGCCGGGACCAGGAGGCCGCCGACCGGGCCCGGGTCGCCTACGTGCGGCACTTCTACCGCTGCGACCCGGCCGAGTCCCGGCATTACCACCTGGTGGTCGACAGCACGGCGCTGCCGCACGACGCCGTGGTCGAGCTGGTGGTCACCGCCGCCCGCGCCCGGGGCATCGGCACCTGAGCACACGAAGGACCCCGGGAGGCCGATGGCCTCCCGGGGTCCCCGTGACGTGCTGAGTGCTCAGACCCGGGCGACCTTGCCTGCACGGATGCAGGAGGTGCAGGCGTTGACGCGCTTGCGCCCGCCACCGGAGACGGCAGCCCGGACGGACTGGATGTTCGGGTTCCAACGGCGCGGCGTGCGGCGGTGCGAGTGGGACACCGACATGCCGAAACCGGGGCCCTTGCCACAGACGTCGCAGACGGCAGCCACGGTCGATCACTCCCAGAGAATTGGTCCAACTGAAGTCAGGTCGCGGTGCCGCCGGAGGCCCGAGGGCAGACACCGGCCACGCACACGCTGGGCACCACTGTAACCGGTGTCCGGGACCACCGTCGGCCCACCCCGGCCCCACGGCCTCCCGGACCACGCGTGGACCGGTCCTGTCGGCGACCCCCGGTACCCTGCCGGGCGTGCTGAGGGCGCTGGACGACGCCGCGGTCGGCCGGTGGAGTCGAGCCGTCGTCGACAGCCTCGGCGCGGCCCGCGGCCGGCTCGACGAGCTCAACGTCTTCCCGGTGCCCGACGGTGACACCGGCACCAACCTGCTGCTCACCGCCGAGGCCGGGCACGCGGCCCTGGACGCCGCCCTGCAGGCCGCGCGGGACGACGGCGGCCGCCGTCCCGAGTCGCCCTGGGCCGTGCTCGCCCGGGGCGCCGTGCTCGGTGCCCGCGGCAACTCCGGCGCGATCCTCGCCCAGCTGCTGCGCGGCCTCGCCGACGGGCTGGCCGACCACCCCGAGGTCGACGGCGAGGTCCTCGCCACGGCGCTCACCAGCGCCTCCCGGACCGCCTACGGCGCCGTCGCCGACCCCGAGGAGGGCACCTTCCTCACCGTGGCCCGGTCGGGCGCCGAGGCCGCGGCCGCAGCGGTCGCCGAGGGGCGGACCGGGCTCCCCGACGTCGTCCGGGCGGCCGCCGACGGCGCGCTCACCGCGCTGGAGGCCACCACCGGCCAGCTCGCCGCGCTGCGGGACGCCGGGGTCGTCGACGCCGGGGGAGCGGGCTGGTGCCTCGTGCTCGACGCGCTGGTCGGCACGGTGACCGGGGTGACGCCGGTCCGACCTCCGCTGGGCGACCGCCCGGCCCGTCCCCGGCGGCCCCCGGCGCCGCTGCCCGGCCCGCCGGCTCCCGGTCCGGGCAGCGAGGTGCAGTTCCTGCTCGCCGACTCCGACCCGGACGCCGTCGCCCGGCTGCAGGCCCGGCTCGCCGAGCTCGGGGACTGCCTGGTCGTGGTCGGCGTCGACACCCCCTCCGGACGCGAGTGGAACGTGCACGTGCACGTCTCCGACGTCGGCGCCGCGCTCGAGGCCGGCATCGAGGCCGGCCGGCCGCACCGCATCTCGGTCACCCCGCTGGCGCCGCTGCGCCCGCCGGCCCCGGCTCCGGGCGTCCGGGCGTTCGTCGCGCTGGCCTGCGCGGCCGGGCTGGCCGAGCTGTTCACGGCCGAGGGGGTCGCGGTCCTCACCTCGCCGGTCGACGAGGTCGACGAGGACGACGTGCTCAGCGCCGTCCTCGGCACCGGCGCCGAGCAGGTCGTCGTGCTGCCCAACGCCGCGGCGGCGATCACCCCGGCCGGCCGGGCCGCCGACCGGGCCCGCGCCGAGGGCCGGGACGTGGTCGTCGTCCCCACCCGGTCGCCGGTGCAGGGGCTGGCCGCGCTGGCCGTCGCCGACCCGGCCCGGCGGTTCGGTGACGACGTCATCGCGCTGGCCGAGGCGGCCGCGGCCACCCGCTGGGCCGAGGTCACGGTCGCCGACCAGGAGGCCCTGACCTCGGCCGGCCGCTGCCGCCCCGGCGACGTGCTGGGCAGCGCGGAGGGTGACGTCGTCGTCATCGGCGCGGACCCGGCCTCGGTGGCCCGCGACCTGCTCGACCGGCTGCTGTCGGCCGGCGGGGAGATGGCGACGCTGGTCGTGGGGGCGGACGCCGCCCTGGGCGACGCCGTGTGCGCGCACCTGGCGGCGGTGCACCCCACGGTCGAGGTGGTCCGGTACGCCGGCGGTGCCGGGGCGGTGTCGCTGCTGGTGGGGGTGGAGTGATGGTGTCGATGGACACCGACCTCGTCCGGGTGCTCGGTCCGAAGACCGCGAAGCTGATGGCCGACCAGCTGCAGCTGCGCACCGTGCGCGACCTGCTGCGGCACTACCCGCGCCGGTACGCCCGGCGCGGCGAGATGTCCCGGCTCGACGACCTGCAGGTCGGCGACCGGGTGACGGTGCTGGCCCAGGTCAAGAGCGTCAGCACCCGCAGGATGCAGCAGCGCCGCGGGACGCTCACCGAGGTCACCGTGGGCGACGGCGCCGGCAGCATGCGGCTGGTCTTCTTCAACAACCGGCACGCCCACCTGGACGTCGGGGAGTGGGGTCTGTTCGCCGGCACCGTGGGGCTCTGGCGGGGCGACAAGCAGTTCAGCCACCCGGACTGCCACATCATCACCGGGGACGACGACGACTGGGCCCGCGCCCTGGTGCCGATCTACCCGGCCAGCAAGGACGTCTCCAGCTGGGTGGTCCAGAAGTCGGTCAAGCTGCTGCTGGACGACCGGCACTCGCTCGAGGCCCTGCTCGACGACCCCATCCCCGCGGCGGTGCGGGACCGGCACGGCCTGCCCTCGCTGGCCACGGCGCTGGTCTACAAGCACCGTCCCGAGTCGGCGGCCCAGGTCGAGTTCGCCGACGAGCGGCTGAAGTGGGACGAAGCGCTGGTGCTGCAGTGCACGCTCGCCGCCCGGCGGCGCGCCGCCGCCCTGGAGCCCGGCATCGAGCGACCGCGGCGCAGCGGGGGGCTGCTGGACGCCGTCGACGCCGCGCTCCCGTTCTCCCTCACCGAGGGCCAGCGCGAGGTCGGCGAGGAGCTGGCCGCGGAGCTGGCCCGGGTGCAGCCGATGAACCGGCTGCTGCAGGGCGAGGTCGGCTCGGGCAAGACCGTCGTCGCGCTGCGCGCGATGGCCCAGGTCGTCGACGCCGGTGGGCAGGCGGCGCTGCTCGCGCCCACCGAGGTGCTCGCCGCGCAGCACGCCCGCAGCCTGTCCGCGATCCTCGGGCCGCTGGCCCGGGCCGGTGAGCTGGACGGCGATCCGGCGGGCACCCGGGTGGTGCTGCTGACCGGGTCGCAGAAGGCCGCCGTCCGCCGGGAGGCCCGGGCCGCGGTCGCCGACGGCAGCGCCGGCATCGTCGTCGGCACGCACGCGCTGCTGCAGGAGGGCGTCGAGTTCGCCGACCTCGGGCTCGTCGTCGTCGACGAGCAGCACCGCTTCGGCGTCGAGCAGCGCGACGCGCTGCGCGCCAAGGGCGCCCGGCCACCGCACGTGCTGGTGATGACCGCGACGCCCATCCCGCGCACGGTGGCGATGACCGTCTACGGGGACCTGGAGACCTCCACGCTGCGCCAGCTGCCCGCCGGCCGCGGCGGCGTCTCCAGCTCCGTGGTCCCGGTGAAGGACAAGCCGGCCTGGCTGGACCGGGCCTGGGCCCGGGTGCGGGAGGAGGTCGCGGCTGGGCGGCAGGCCTACGTCGTCTGCCCCCGGATCGGTGACCTGGAGGAGGCGGCCACGGACGACGACGGGCCGGACGACGCCGACGGCGCACCACCGGAGGACGCCGGGACCAGCGACCGGCGCCCGCCGCTGGCCGTGCTCGACGTCGCGGAGGGCCTGCGCTCGGGGCCGCTGTCGGCGCTGCGGGTCGAGGTGCTGCACGGCCGGATGCCCCCGGAGGAGAAGGAGGCCCGGATGCGGGCCTTCGCCGCCGGCGAGGTCGACGTGCTGGTCGCCACCACCGTCGTCGAGGTCGGCGTCGACGTGCCCAACGCCACGGTGATGGTGGTGATGGACGCCGACCGGTTCGGCGTCAGCCAGCTGCACCAGCTGCGCGGCCGGGTGGCCCGGGGCCAGCACGCCGGGCTGTGCCTGCTGGTCACCGAGGCGTCCAGCTCGTCGGCGACCGGTCAGCGGCTGGCCGCCGTCGCCGGCACCACCGACGGCTTCGAGCTGGCCCGGCTGGACCTGGAGACCCGCCGGGAGGGCGACGTGCTCGGTGCCGCGCAGTCCGGCCGCCGCTCGAACGTGAAGCTGCTCTCGCTGCTGGACGACGAGACGCTGATCGCCGAGGCGCGGGCCGAGGCGACCGCCCTCGTCGAGACCGGCGGCGGCCTCGCCGACCACCCCGAGCTGGCCGCCGCGGTCGCCGCGCTGGCGATGGACGAGCGCGCCGACTACCTGGAGAAGGCGTGACCCGGATCATCGCCGGCACTGCGGGCGGGCGGCGGTTGAAGGTCCCGCGCGCCGGGGTGCGGCCCACCGGCGACCGGGCGCGCGAGGGCCTGTTCAACTCCCTGGGCTCGCTGCTGGACCTCGACGGCGCGCGCGTGCTGGACCTCTACGCCGGTTCCGGCGCACTCGGGCTGGAGGCGCTGTCCCGCGGCGCGGCCGAGGCGGTGTTCGTGGAGTCCGGCGGCGGGGTCCTGCCGGTGCTGCGCGACAACATCGCCGCGGTCGGCCTGGGCGGCGTGGTGCTGGCCGGCAGCGTGCCGGCGGTGGTCGCGGGGGCGGCCCCGGCCGGCTTCGACCTGGTGTTCGCCGACCCGCCCTACGCGGCCCCCGCGGAGGAGGTGCTCGGCGTGCTGGGCGCGCTCGCCGGCAACGGCTGGGTGACCCCGGACGCCGTGGTCGTCGTCGAGCGGTCCAGCCGCGAGCAGCCGTGGGAGTGGCCGACACCGCTGATCGGAGTCCGTGATCGTCGGTACGGGGAGGCGGTGCTCCGGTACGGTCGCTTGTCGTGAGGCGAGCGGTCTGTCCCGGTTCGTTCGACCCGGTCACCAACGGCCATGTCGACGTGATCGCGCGCGCCGCTGCCCTGTACGACGAACTGGTCGTCGCGGTGCTGGTCAACCCGGGCAAGGCGGGCCTGTTCGACGTCTCGGACCGGATGGCCCTGCTGCGTGAGGCGGTCGTCGACCTGCCCAACGTGACCGTGGACAGCTTCGAGGGCCTGCTGGTGCACTACTGCCGCGACCGGGACATCCCGGTGATCGTCAAGGGCCTGCGGGCCGTCGGCGACTTCGAGTACGAGCTGCAGATGGCCCAGATGAACCGCGAGCTGGCCGGCGTGGAGACCCTCTTCGTGCCGACCGCGCCCCAGGTCGGCCACCTGTCCTCGAGCCTGGTCAAGCAGATCGCCCGGTTCGGCGGAGACGTCTCCTCGCTGGTGCCCAAGGCGGTCAACGACCGGCTCGTGGCGCAGTCGAGGGAGAGGCAGCTGCCATGACCGAGGTGGTCTACCGGCTGTACGAGACCGTGGACGAGCTGACCACGGTGATCGAGAACGCCCGCAGCGTGCCGATGTCCAGTTCCTGCATGGTGCCGCGCGACCACCTGCTCGACCTGCTCGACGAGCTCCGGGAGTCCCTCCCCGAGGAGGTGCAGCAGGCCGGCGCCATCGTCGAGCAGCGCACCGAGATCCTGCAGCAGGCGCAGGCCGAGGCCGAGCGGCTGACCGGGCGCACGCGCAGCGACAGCGAGCAGGTCGTGGCCAACGCCCGTCGCCAGCGCGAGGAGCTGATCGGCACCGCCCGCCGGCAGCGCGACGAGATCCTCACCCAGGCCCAGGCGGAGGCCGACGAGCTGCTGGCCGAGGCCGAGGCGGAGGCGGAGCGGCTGGTCGCCGAGGCCCGCCGGGTCCGCGAGCAGCTCCTCGCCGACGGGCAGCGCCAGCAGGACGAGCTGGTCGCCGCCGGGGAGGCCGAGCACGAGCGGTTGCTCACCGAGACCGAGGTCTACCGGACGGCGGTCGACCGGGCCGACGCCCTCGGCGCGCAGACCGCCGCCGAGGTCGCCCGGATGCGCGCGGAGGTCGACGACTACGTCGACACCCGGCTCGCGGACTTCGGGAACACGCTGTCGCACATGATGCGTTCGGTGGAGAAGGCGCGCACGAACCTGCGCACGCCGTGACCACGACGCGCTGGCTCCTCCCCGGACCTGCGCACGCCCTGACGCCGGGGCGGGGCCGGCGGGGGATCGGGTAAGCTCGATCTCCGTCCGGCCGCTGCCGTCCCGTGCGCTCCCGGCGAACCCACCATCGACGACGACGAGTACTGACATGTCTGCTTCCCCTGCACCGCACCCCGGCGCCGCGTCCACGGACGCGCAGCGCCCTGCTGCCGACCCCGCGACCCGCTCGGTCGCCGAGAAGGCCGCGGAGAAGGCTGCTGCCAAGGCGTGGACGGTCGACCTGCGTGAGCTGGGCCGCCGCGCCGGCACCATGCGCGAGTGGGACAAGACGCTGCCCGCCCGGCCCGGCTGGGCGGTCGAGATGATCGGGGTCCCCGAGGGCGCACCGGTCGACCTGCACCTCCGGCTCGAGTCCGTCATGGAGGGCGTGCTGGTCAGCGGCACCGTCGACGTCCCGGTGACCGGGCAGTGCGCGCGGTGCCTGGACCCCGTCGAGGACACCCTGGAGCTCGACGTCCAGGAGCTCTACGCCTACGAGGGCAGCACCACCGAGGCCACCAGCGGCGAGGACGAGGTGCGCCGGATCGAGGGCGACACCCTCGACCTGGCCCCGCTGGTCCGGGACACCGTCGTCCTCACCCTGCCGCTGTCGCCGACCTGCACGCCGGACTGCGCCGGCCTGTGCGTCGACTGCGGTGAGCGGCTGGACGACCTGCCCGCCGACCACTCGCACGAGGTGATCGACCCCCGGTTCGCCGGGCTGGCCGCGCGCTTCGCCGACCTGAACGACAGCAGAGCGAACGACGCCGACGGGGCCCAGCCGGGCTCCGGGAGCACCGACACCGAGGAGAACTGATCATGGCTGTCCCGAAGCGGCGCACCTCGCGCAGCAACACCCGCTCGCGCCGGTCGCAGTGGAAGGCCACGGCCCCGACCCTGGCCCCCTGCCCGAACAAGGCCTGCGGCGAGCTCAAGCCCCCGCACATCGCCTGCCCGACCTGCGGTCAGCACGACGGCCGTCAGGTCCTCGCGGTCTGACCCAGCGCACCCGCACCATGGTGCAGCCGACCTCCGTTCCGGCGTCCTCGGTGGCGGGCTCCCCGGCAGGGGGCCCGTGGCCGAGGACGCCGGCGGTCGTCCGCCCGTCGTGACCGAGCACACCGACGCCGCCGCGCGCTGGCTCGCCGACGCGCTGGGCGTCGACCTGCCGCCGGAGCTGCTGGAGCTCGCGCTGACCCACCGGTCCTACGCCTACGAGCACGGTGGCCTGCCCACCAACGAGCGCCTGGAGTTCCTCGGCGACTCGGTGCTCGGGCTCGTGGTCACCGACGAGCTCTACCGCAGCCACCCCGAGCTCCCCGAGGGCCAGCTGGCGAAGCTGCGTGCCTCGGTGGTCAACATGAACTCGCTGGCCCGCGTCGCCCGCTCCCTCGGCGAGGGCGGGATCGGCCCGCACCTGCTCCTGGGCCGGGGCGAGACGACCACCGGCGGCCGGGAGAAGGACTCGATCCTGGCCGACGCCCTCGAGGCGCTGATCGGGGCCATCCACCTGGGCAAGGGGCTGGACACGGCCTCGGCGATCGTGCACCGGCTGTTCGACCCGCTGCTGGCCGAGTCCGCGACCCGCGGCGCCGCACTGGACTGGAAGACCAGCCTGCAGGAGCTCGGCGCCGGCCAGGGGCTGGGCGCCCCGGTCTACGACGTCGAGGACACCGGTCCCGACCACGCCAAGACGTTCACCGCCGTCGTGCTGCTCGCCGGCCAGATCCGGGGCAAGGGCACCGGCCGCACCAAGAAGGCCGCCGAGCAGGAGGCCGCCGAGGCGGCCTGGCGCTCGCTCACGGCGGCCGACAGCGGACCTGCGAGCACCTGACGTGCCCGAGCTGCCCGAGGTCGAGGTCGTCCGTCGTGGCCTGGAGCGCTGGGTCGCCGGCCGGACCATCGCCGCCGTCGAGGTGCACCACCCGCGGGCGGTCCGCCGGCACCTGGAGGGGACCGAGCACTTCGTCGCCGAGCTGACCGGCCGCACCCTCACCGCCGCCCACCGGCGCGGGAAGTACCTGTGGTTGCCGGTCGCCGAGGCCGACGGCACCCCCAGCGGCCGCGCCCTGGTCGCCCACCTCGGCATGAGCGGGCAGCTGCTGGTGGAGAAGCCCGAGGAGGCCGACGAGGTGCACCTGCGCGCCCGCTTCCGGTTCACCGACGGCGGTCGCGAGCTGCGCTTCGTCGACCAGCGCACCTTCGGCGGGCTGGCGGTGGAGGACGGCGCGGGGACCGGCCCCGCCGACGTCCCGCCGCGGCTCGCGCACATCGCCATCGACCCGCTGGACGACGCCTTCGACGTGGACGCCTTCAGCGCCGCGCTCCGCCGCCGGCACACCGAGGTCAAGCGCGCGCTGCTGGACCAGACGCTGATCGGCGGGGTCGGCAACATCTACGCCGACGAGTCGCTGTGGCGCGCCCGGCTGCACGGCGCGCGGCCCACCGACAAGCTCACCCGCGCCCAGGTCGCCGACCTCCTGGAGGGCGTCCGCGACGTGCTGGGGGAGAGCCTGGAGCAGGGCGGCACCTCCTTCGACTCGCTCTACGTCGACGTCAACGGGCAGAGCGGGTACTTCTCCCGGCACCTGGCGGTCTACGGCCAGGTGGACCGGCCGTGCCCCCGGTGCGGGACCCCGATCCGCCGCGAGCAGTTCATGAACCGGTCCAGCTACAGCTGCCCGCAGTGCCAGCCGCGCCCGCGCGCCCGCCGCTCGTGACGGCCGTGCGGGTGGTCGCGCTGGTCGGGGGGCACGTGCAGGGCGTCGGCTACCGGTGGTTCGTCCGCGCGGCGGCGACCGCCCGGGGGCTGGCCGGTTCGGCGACCAACCTGCCCGACGGACGGGTCGAGGTGGTCCTCGAGGGCCCGGCGGACGACGTCCGCTCGGTCCTGGCCGAGCTCTCCGGACCACGGGCGCCGGGCGCGGTCGCGGGCGTGCAGCAGCGCGACGACGTGGTGCAGGGGGTGCGCGGCTTCACCGTGGGGTGACCAACGCGACATCCGTCCGACACCCGGCAGAGGTACCCGCGCCGTTGACCCAGGTCGACGCGGGTGTCACCCTGAAGACACCAACCCGCGCAGACCGCCCCGGCGGTGCGAGGGACCACTCCTGCACGTGAAAGGCCGCTGAGCCATGGCCAAGGCCCTGTTCGGTTCGATCGTCGCTCCGCACGAGCTTCGAGTAGCCGAGGAGAACGCCGCCCTGCGCGCGAAGGTGCGCCGCCTCGAGGAGGAGATCGCCGTCCTCCGCGAGGAGCGGGACGCCTCGATCGCCCGCGAGCTGCTCACCATGGCCCACGAGTCGGCCGCGCCCGCCCTCGCGTAAGGACCCTCGGGACCCCATCGGTCCCGTCCACCCCTCGCGTCGCCGGACGGAGGGGTGATCGGCGTGCCGTCGGTCATCATGGGGCGACCCTGCGCTGAGCAGGACTGTCGTACCCCTCCAGGAGTCTCCCGACCGTGCACCTGTCCAGCCTGACGCTCAAGGGCTTCAAGTCCTTCGCGTCGCCGACGACGCTCCGCCTGGAGCCCGGCATCACCGCCGTCGTCGGGCCCAACGGCTCGGGCAAGTCCAACGTCGTCGACGCGATCGCCTGGGTGCTCGGTGAGCAGGGCGCCAAGAGCCTGCGCGGCGGGAAGATGGAGGACGTCATCTTCGCCGGCACGGCCGGTCGGCCGGCGCTGGGCCGTGCCGAGGTGACGCTGACGATCGACAACGCCGACGGCGCGCTGCCGATCGACTACACCGAGGTGTCGATCACCCGTCGGATGTACCGCTCCGGTGAGAGCGAGTACGAGATCAACGGGGACAAGGTCCGGCTGCTCGACGTCCAGGAGCTGCTCAGCGACTCCGGCATCGGCCGGGAGATGCACGTCATCGTCGGGCAGGGGCAGCTCGACGCCGTCCTCTCCGGTCGCCCGGAGGACAGGCGTGCCTTCGTCGAGGAGGCGGCCGGGGTCCTCAAGCACCGCAAGCGCAAGGAGAAGGCGCTCCGCAAGCTCGACGCGATGCAGGCCAACCTCGACCGGCTGGGCGACCTGACCGCCGAGCTGCGCCGCCAGCTCAAGCCGCTGGGCAAGCAGGCCGAGGTGGCCCGCCGGGCGGCCGGGGTGCAGGCCGACCTGCGGGACGCGCGGCTGCGGCTGCTCGCCGACGACCTGGTCGGGCTGCGCGACGCCCTCGAGGCCGACGTCGCCGACGAGGCCGCCGCGCGCGCCCGCCGGGCGGTGGTCGAGGCCGCACTGGGCGAGGCCTCCCGCACCGAGTCGACCCTGGAGCGGCAGCTGGCCGCCGACGCCCCCGCGCTGGCCACCGCCCAGGACAGCTGGTACCGGCTGTCCACCCTGGCCGAGCGCTTCCGCAGCGTCGGCCAGCTGGCCGCCGAGCGGCACCGCCACCTGGCCGCCGCTCCGCCGGCCGGTCCCAGCGGCCGGGACCCGGACGCGCTGGACGCCGAGGCCGAGCGGGTCGAGGCGACCGAGCGCGAGCTCGCCGAGTCGCTGGAGGCCGAGCGGGCCCGGCTGGCCACCGCCGTGGCGCTGCGGGCCGAGGGGGAGACGGCGCTGGCCGAGGCCGAGCGGGCGCTGGTCGCCGCGGCCCGGGCGCTGGCCGACCGCCGTGAGCAGCTGGCGCGGCTCTCCGGGCAGGTGGCCGCCGGCCGGTCCCGCGCCGCGGCCGGCGAGGCGGAGATCGAGCGGCTCGCCGCTGCGGCCACCGAGGCCGCCGACCGGGCCGACGCCGCCGCCGAGCGGCTGGAGGCCCGGCGCGCCGAGCTGACCGAGGACGCCGGCGGTGACGAGGGCCTGGCCGGGGCGCACGCTGCCGCGGTCGCCGCCTCCGCCGAGGCCGCCCGCACCGTCGCCGAGCTGACCGCCGCCGAGCGCGCCGCCGAGCGCGACCGGGCCGGCTGGCAGGCCCGCCGCGACGCGCTGGCCCTGGGGCTCGCGCCCGCCGACGGCGCGGCCGCGGTGCTCGCGGCCGGGCTGCCGGGGGTGCTCGGCCCGCTCACCGACCGGCTCACCGTCACCCCGGGGGCTGAGGTGGCCCTCGCCGCGGCGCTGGGCGGCATGGCCGACGCGGTGGTCGTCTCCGGGGTCGCCGAGGCGGCCGGAGTGCTCACCCACCTGGCCGAGACAGACGGCGGGCGCGCCGGCCTGCTGGTCACCGGCGGCCTGCCCCCGACGTCGCGGGACGGCTGGCCGGAGCTGCCCGACGGCGCCTTCTGGGCGCTCGACCTGGTCACCGCGCCCGCCGAGGTGGGCCCGGCGCTGGCCCGGGCGCTGGAGCGCGTCGCCGTCGTCGACGACCTGACCGCTGCCGTGAGCCTGGTGCGCACCCATCCGCGGGTCCGGGCGGTCACCCGGTCCGGTGACCTGCTGGGTGCCGACTGGTCGGTGGGCGGCCAGCTGAACGCGCCGTCGGGGCTCGAGGTGCGGGCCCGGGTCGACGAGGCCGCCGCCGAGCTGGACCGCGCCACCGCCACCGCCGCCCGGTTGGCCGACGAGCTGGCCGCCGCCCGCGAGGTCGCCGCGCAGCGATCCGCCGACGTCGACACCGCGCTCACCGCCCGGCAGGCCGGTGACCGGGCGCGCTCGGCCGCCGCCGCCGAGCTCGCCGAGCTGGGCGCCGCCGCGCGGTCCGCGGTGGCGGAGGCCCAGCGGCTGGACGCCGCGCGGGTGCGCGCCGAGCAGGCCCGCGACGCCGCGGCCGCTGGGCTGGTCGAGCTCGAGGAGCGGCTGACCGCCGCCGAGGCCGCGCCGCTGGAGGAGGAGCCCTCGACCGACGAGCGGGACCGGCTGCGGGCCGAGGCCGCCGGCGCCCGGCAGGCGGAGACGGAGGCCCGGCTCGCCGTGCGCACCGCCGAGGAGCGGGCCCGCTCGCTGACCGGGCGGGCGGAGTCGTTGCGTCGCCAGGCCCGGCAGGAGCGCGCCGCGCGCGAGCGGGCCGCGGCGGCCCGGGTCGCCCGGGAGCGGGGCGCGCGCGTCGCCGCTGCCGTGCGTCGCGGGGCGGAGGAGGCGCAGACCGCGCTGAGCGCGTCCCTGGCCCGTGCGGTCACCGAGCGGGACGCCCTGGCCGAGGCCCGCACCGGCCGGGAGGCCGAGCTGCTGGTCGTCCGTGCCCGGGTCCGGGAGCACACCGCGGAGCTGGACCGGCTCACCGACGAGGTGCACCGCGACGAGGTCGCCCGCGCCGAGCAGCGGCTGCGGATCGAGGCCCTGGAGGCGCGCGCCGCCGAGGAGTACGGCGTCGACCTGCCCACCCTGGTCGGCGAGTACGGCCCGGCCGCGCCGGTGCCGCCGACCCAGGCGCAGGCCGCCGCGGCAGCCGAGGCGGGCGAGCCGGAACCGGAGCCGGTCCGCTACGACCGCGCGGTGACCGAACGCCGGGCCGCCCGCGCCGAGCGCGACCTCGCCGCGCTGGGCAAGGTCAACCCGCTGGCGCTGGAGGAGTTCGCGGCCCTGGAGGAGCGGCACACCTTCCTCGCCACCCAGCTGGAGGACCTGAAGAACACCCGGCGGGACCTGCTCACCGTCGTCCGGGAGGTCGACGCCCGCATCCACGAGGTGTTCGCCGAGGCGTTCGCCGACACCCAGCGCGAGTTCGCCGAGGTCTTCTCGATCCTGTTCCCCGGCGGGGAGGGACGCATCTACCTCACCGATCCCGACGACCTGCTGACCACCGGGGTCGAGGTCGAGGCGCGCCCGCCCGGCAAGAAGGTCAAGCGGCTGTCGCTGCTGTCCGGCGGTGAGCGGTCGCTGACCGCGGTCGCGCTGCTGGTCGCGATCTTCCGGGCCCGGCCCTCGCCGTTCTACGTGCTCGACGAGGTCGAGGCCGCGCTCGACGACGTCAACCTGGGCCGGCTGCTCACCCTGGTCGAGCAGCTCCGCAGCAGTTCGCAGCTGATCGTCATCACCCACCAGAAGCGGACGATGGAGATCGCCGACGCCCTCTACGGCGTGAGCATGCGCGGCGACGGCATCACCGGCGTCATCAGCCAGCGTCTGCGGGAGCTCCAGACGGCCTAGCCGTCGGAGCGACGACCAGGTCGACCAGCAGCGGGTGGTGGTCGGAGGTGGCCGAGCCGTCGAGCACCCGGGCGTCGACGACCGACACCTCCGGCGAGACCCACACCTGGTCGATCCGCACCCGCGGTCGCCGCGCCGGGTGGGTCAGGCCCCGGCCCCGGCGCAGCGAGAACCGGCCGGCCTGGTCTCTGCGGTCGGTGGTCGTCTCCCAGGCGTCGGCGAACCGCCCGCGCAGCGCGTCGAGCTCGGGGGCCCCGGCGTCGGCGTTGAGGTCGCCGACCACCACCGTCGGCGGGCCCCCCGGCTGCTGCATCCGGGCGATCGCGGCCGCCTGCGCCGCCCGGTCGCCGGGTGAGCTGCTGGACAGGTGGGTGGTCACCACGTCCAGGTCGCTGCCGGCGAGCTGCAGCCGGGCGCGCAGTGCGCTGCGTGGCTCGCCACCACCGGGGAGCGGGTGGACCTCCGAGCTGCGCACCGGCAGCCGGGACAGCAGTGCGTTGCCGTACTGCCGACGCTCCGTCCGGCCGCCCGGAGGATCCCGGTCGATCGACGGTGCCCAGGCGAGCTCCCGGTCCAGCGCCTCGGCCAGCAGCAGCGCCTGGTCGACGAACTCGCTCCGCTCGGCGAAGTGCCGGTCGACCTCCTGCAGGCAGATGACGTCGGGATCGGCGTCGTCGAGCAGCCGGGCCACCCGGACCAGGTCGTGCCGACCGTCGTCGCCGACGCCGTGGTGCAGGTTGAAGGTGACCAGTCGGAGGGCGCTCACCCGGAGATCGTCTACGACAGCCGGGTGTCCAGCACCTGGGTGAAGTGCGGTGTCCCGTCGTCCTCCCGGCTGGTCGCCCACAGCAGGAACCGGGCGTCCCGGCCTTCCAGCAGCAGCTCGCCCAGCTCGTTGCCGAAGAACGGTCCGGCCTGCTTCCGCCACTGCAGCGGACTGCGTTCCACCCGGGCCAGGGCGCGCAGGCCGCCGGTGATCGCCCGCGCCCAGCGGCTCCAGCCGACCTTGAACCCGATCTCGATGGCGTGCGGCGCGGAGTTGTGCAGCGGCGAGACGGTCAGCTGGTGCACCCGGGTGTCCAGGCCGCCGGGGTTCACCAGCTCCGCGGCGTAGGCGTGGTGGACGTCGCCGGAGAGGACGAGGGCCGTGGCCGGCGCGCGGCCCAGCTCCCCTCGGCCCAGCGACACCAGGGCCCGGCCCAGCCGCTCGAACGACTTCCCGAAGGCCGCCCAGTGCTCCAGGTCCGCGGCCTGCCGGAGCTGCTCGGCGAGCCGGCCCAGCGGCTTGCCGGCGTGCCGGACCGACAGCGTCTCGTTCCACCGCTCCAGGTCGTGCACCGAGTGCGGGAGCAGCCACGGCAGCGAGGTGCCGATCAGAAGGTGCTCGACGCCGTCGTCGACCGCGTTCTTCATCGCGGCCTCGACCCAGTCGAACTCCTCGTCGTCGAGGATCTTGCGGTCGTCCTCCTCGAGCACCCGCCCGGCCCGGCTGTCGAGCATGATCAGCCGCGTCTGGCCCCAGTGCCGGACGAAGCTCCAGCGAACCGAGCGCGGCTCGGTGTCGGCCCGGTGGGCCATCGCGTCCAGCATCGGGCCGGCGTCCCGGGACTCGTCGCCCTCGATCGCCTGCCACAGCTCGCTCTCGGCGAGCTCGTTGGGCGAGAGGTTGCCCAGGTGTTGGTAGACCCAGTAGCTCGTCAGCCCGCCGCTGATCCGCTTCTGCCACCAGTCGGTCGGGGTCACCTCCGCGCGCCAGGCGGCCGAGGTGTTCCAGTCGTCGATCATCTCGTGGTCGTCGAAGACCATCGACGACGGGACGTTGGACAGCATCCAGCGGACCTGCGGGTCGCTCCAGGACTCCGAGTAGAGGCGGGTGTACTCCTCGTAGTCTGCGGCCTGGGCGCCCGGCGGCTGGGACAGGTCCCGGCGCTGGGACACCCACTCCGTCGTCGCCGGGGTGAGCTCGTCGGCGTACACCTGGTCACCGAGCAGCACCAGCGCGTCGGGCCACTCGTCCTCCGGCTTGTCGGCGATCTGCCGGGCGTAGCTGTCCAGCGCGTCCGGCGGGATGGCGTCGCGGACGTCCGCGGTGGTCGGGGTGGCGTACCGGCAGGAGCCGAACGCCAGCCGGAACGCACCCGGCCGGCCGGCGGTGCGGATCCGGCTGGGCGGGAAGGCCGAGTGCGCCTGCGGCCAGACCCGCGCCCCGTCCAGGTGCACCTCGTAAGGGGTGGTGGAGCCCGGCTCCAGGCCCTCGACGACGACCAGCGCGTAGTGGTGGCCGTACACGCAGAAGGTGCGGGCGCGCCGGCCCAGCACCGACACCTCGCAGGGACGGTCGGTCTCCACCCAGATGGTGGCGGACACGGGGTCGACGTGCCGCACCAGCGGGCCGAGCAGCAGGAGCGGGCGGGTGCCGGCGTTCTCGGGCATGGGCACAGCCTGCCGCATCATCCCGGTCTGCCGCCCAGCCCGCGATGTGGGAGGGCTGGGAGACTGGTGGGCATGGAGTTCGTGCTCATCGCTCTCGCGATCCTGGTCGTCGCCCTGATCACCGGGGTCAGCCTGCTCGTCGGCCGGGGCCGGCGGACGCTGCGGCTGGACGACGATGCGGCCGCCGGCACGACGCTGACCCGCCCGCCGATCGCCCCGGACCCGACGTCGGGGGCGACCGCCGCCGACCTCTACACCGGGCCGCCGGCGCCGACCGCGCCGGTCGAGGCCGAGCCCGAGGCGCCCGTCGAGCTGCCGCCGGCCGAGCCCGAGCCGGGGCTGGTGTTCGAGACCCCGCTGCCCTCGGCCGGCCGGCTGGTCCGCCTCCGCTCGCGGCTGGCCCGCTCGCAGTCCTCCCTCGGCCGCGGCCTGCTCACGGTGCTCGCCCGCGAGCGGCTGACCGAGGACGACTGGGAGGAGGTCGAGGAGACCCTGCTCGCCGCCGACATCGGGGTGAGCGCGACGACCCAGATCGTGCAGCGGCTGCGGACCCAGAGCATGGTGCTCGCCACCGCGTCCGGCACCCAGCTGCGCGACCTGGTCGTGCGCGAGCTGACCGCGGTCCTCGGCCCGGACCTGGACCGGACCCTGCACACCGACCGGCACGACGGCCGGCCCGCCGTCGTCCTCGTGGTCGGGGTCAACGGCGCGGGCAAGACGACGACGGTCGGCAAGATCGCCCGGGTGCTCGTCGGCGACGGCAAGAGCGTCGTCCTCGGGGCTGCCGACACCTTCCGCGCTGCCGCCGCCGACCAGCTCGAGACGTGGGGCGAGCGGGTGGGCGTGCTCACCGTGCGCGGCCGCGAGGGCGGCGACCCGGCGTCGGTGGCGTTCGAGGCCGTCCGCACCGGCATCGAGGGCGAGGTGGACGCCGTCCTGGTCGACACCGCGGGCCGGCTGCACACCAAGTCCGGCCTGATGGACGAGCTCGGCAAGGTCAAGCGGGTCGTGGAGAAGCACGGGCCGGTCGACGAGGTGCTGCTGGTGCTGGACGCCACCACCGGGCAGAACGGCGTGGTGCAGGCGCGGGTGTTCACCGAGGCGGTCGACGTGACCGGTGTCGTCCTCACCAAGCTCGACGGCACCGCCAAGGGCGGCATCGTGGTCTCGGTGCAGCGCGAGCTCGGCATCCCGGTGAAGCTGATCGGGCTGGGGGAGGGCCCGGACGACCTCGCGCCGTTCGAGCCCGAGGCCTTCGCCGAGGCGATCGTCGGAGGCTGACGCCGGCGGGAGCATCGCAGGGAGCGCCAGCGACCGAGGAGCGGACCGCTGG
>KK211089.1:69847-85673 GCA_000620205.1 Geodermatophilaceae bacterium URHA0031
GGAGGCCGACCAGTGTGCTCGGAGGCTGACGCCGGCGGGAGCATCGCAGGGAGCGCCGGACAGCCACCAAAGGCGCGCTTCTGGTGGTCCTGTCGTAGCGCTGACGCCGGTGCTCAGCCGGCCGAGGTGCCCTCGGCGGGGTGCGGCGTCCAGCGCTGCTCGATCCGGCCGAACCGCCACACGCCCAGGGCGAGGGCCCAGGTGAGCACGAACAGCCCCACGACGGCGAACCCGACGAACTCCAGGTCGAGCGAGGCGATCCAGGCGAGCGGCCCACCCTCGACGCCGAGCCGGTCGACCAGCAGCCCGATCAGCACCATCAGCCCGATCACCAGCGCCACGGTCACCGACAGCAGCGTCACCGTCAGGTTGTAGAAGACCTTGCGGACCGGCTTGAGGAAGGCCCAGCCGTAGGCGCGGGACATCAGCACGCCGTCCGCGGTGTCGAACAGGCTCATGCCCGCCGCGAACAGCACCGGAAGCACGAGGATGGCGTACCAGGGCAGGACGAAGGCGGCCGAGCCGGCGGCCAGCACGAGCAGGGCGACCTGGGTGGCGGTGTCGAAGCCCAGGCCCATCAGCAGGCCGACCGGGTAGAGGTGCCAGGCCTTGCTGACCCGCCGCGTCACCCGGTTCAGCAGCCGGGCCAGGAAGCCGCGGTTGTGCAGGTGGTGCTCCAGCTCGGCCTCGTCGAACTCCCCGGACCGCATCCGGCGGAAGACCCGGGCGATGCCCACCGCGGCGCTGAGGTTCATCAGGCCGATGACGAGGAGGAAGGTGCCGGCGACCAGGGTGCCGATCAGGCCGAGGGTCTGGCCGACCTCGGAGTCGCCGTCCTGCACGACCCCGGCGACCGACCGCACACCGGCCACCAGCAGCAGGCTCGCGACGAAGACGACCGACGAGTGCCCGAGGGAGAACCAGAACCCCGTGCTCACCGACGGCTTGCCCTCGCCGACGAGCTTGCGGGTCGTGTTGTCGATCGAGGCGATGTGGTCGGCGTCGAACGCGTGCCGCACCCCCAGCATGTAGGCGGTCAGGCCGACCCCGACGCCGAGGACGCCGGTGCTGCCCAGCTGGTAGTCCCGCGGGGCGACGGCGAGGACGAGCACGCCCCAGCCGAGCACGTGCAGCAGCGCCACGAAGCCGCTCATCCCGCCGATGCTGCGCCGCTCGTGACGGCTGAAGCCGCCGCTGGCCTGAACGGGGGAGGTCGTCGGGGCCGAGGTCACCGGCAGACCTTATTGCACGCTGTTTGCACCTGCACCGGAGTCGCAACAAGCAGGCGGCCCCGACCCGCGGGGTGACAGAGAGCACCCGGACGGGCACGGCGACGGGCCGCGCAACACAACCGGAACACAGCACGGCGACACGCGGTGCGGAGTTCACCACCGGGAAACACGTCCGCGCCGCCGTCGGAAACACGGGATCGGCACCGTCTCCCTTGCGTCGCCGAGGCACCGGCGGCGCCGCCCCCCGAGACCCCTCGGGTCCCCGCTTGCGGCCGCTTGGCCGACGACACCCTCAGGAGGTTGCCGTGGTCAACACCGGCGACACCGCCTGGATCCTCACCAGTGCGGCGCTCGTGCTGTTGATGACCCCAGGTCTCGCGCTCTTCTACGGCGGCATGGTCCGCGCCAAGAGCGTGCTGAACATGATGATGATGAGCTTCGGAGCGCTGGCGCTGATCAGCGTGCTGTGGGTCCTCTACGGCTACTCGGTCGCCTTCGGCAACGACGTCGGCGCCGGCCTGCTCGGCGACCCGGGTGAGTTCTTCGGTCTCAAGGGCCTGATGGAGGACACCACCAGCGAGGCCGGCGGGTACCCGGTGATGGCCTTCGTCGGCTTCCAGGCCGTCTTCGCCATCATCACGGTGGCCCTCATCTCCGGGGCCATCGCCGACCGGGCCAAGTTCGGTTCCTGGATGGTGTTCTCCGCCGTCTGGGCGACGATCGTCTACTTCCCGGTCGCGCACTGGGTCTTCGACTTCACGGTGATTGACGACGACGGCACGGTCAGCCACACCGGTGGCTGGATCGCCAACAACCTCGGCGTGATCGACTTCGCCGGCGGCACCGCGGTGCACATCAACGCCGGTGCCGCGGGCCTCGCCCTGGCCCTCGTGCTCGGCAAGCGCCGGGGCTTCGGCCGCGACCCGATGCGCCCGCACAACCTCCCGCTGGTGATGATCGGTGCCGGGCTGCTGTGGTTCGGCTGGTTCGGCTTCAACGCGGGCTCCGCGCTGGCGGCGAACAACACCGCCGCCGTCGTCTGGGTGAACACCATGGTCGCCACGGGGGCTGCTGCGCTGGGCTGGCTGCTGACGGAGAAGATCCGCGACGGCCACGCCACCTCGCTGGGCGGCGCCTCCGGTGTGGTCGCCGGCCTGGTCGCCATCACCCCGTCCTGCTCGGCGGTCTCGCCGATCGGCGCGATCATCCTGGGCGCGGTCGCCGGTGTGCTCTGCGCGCTCGCCGTGGGCCTGAAGTTCCGGTTCGGCTACGACGACTCCCTCGACGTCGTCGGCGTGCACCTGGTCGGTGGCCTGTGGGGCACCATCGCCGTGGGCTTCCTCGCCACGGCCGCCGCCCCCGCCGGTGTGGACGGGCTCTTCTACGGCGGTGGGCTCGACCAGCTCTGGCGCCAGGTGGTCGGCGCGCTCGCCGTCCTCGTGTTCTCCTTCGTCCTGACCTACCTCATCGGCCTGGTGATCCAGAAGACGATCGGCTTCCGGATCACCGAGGAGGACGAGATCACCGGCATCGACAGCGTGGTGCACGCTGAGACCGGCTACGACTTCGCCTCGCTGGGCGGCAGTGGTGGCGCGACCCTCTCCGGCCAGGCGCACGCCGAGGCCCGCAACACCGAAGGAGCGACCCGGGCATGAAGCTGGTCACCGCGATCGTCAAGCCGTTCAAGCTCGACGACGTCAAGAACGCCCTCGAGCTGATCGGCATCGCCGGGCTCACCGTCAGCGAGGTCCAGGGCTTCGGCCGTCAGCGTGGGCACACCGAGGTCTACCGCGGTGCGGAGTACCAGGTGGACTTCGTCCCCAAGGTCCGCATCGAGGTCGTCGTCAGCGAGTTCGACGCGGCGCGCGTCGTCGACGCGGTCGTCGAGTCGGCGTCCACCGGCCAGATCGGCGACGGCAAGGTGTGGGTCACCACGATCGACGAGGTCGTCCGGGTCCGCACCGGTGAGCGCGGGGCCGACGCCCTGTAACGCACATCCGGTGAGACGACGTCGGCCGGGGCGGTGGGGAGACCCGCTGCCCCGGCCGACGCCGTCCTGCCGGACGACCGCTGCGCGACGACCGGGAGGTGCCCCGTGCTCGACCACTCCGCCCTGACCACCCTGACCCGCGGCGAGCGGGTCCAGGCGGTCGACGACTGGCTGACCGGCCTGCTGGACGAGGCCCTGACCGGCACCCCGCGCCCGTCCCGTCGGCGCGGCGGCCCGCCGTCGGGACCGGCCGGTGCAGGGGTGGCCCTGGTGGCGGTCGGCAGCCTGGGACGCCGGGAGCTCCCGCCGCACGGCGACCTCGACCTGGTGCTGCTGCACGACGGCCGGCCGGAGGTCGCCGCCCTGGCCGACGCGCTCTGGTACCCCATCTGGGACGCCGGCCTGCGGCTGGACCACTCCGTGCGCACCATCAGCGAGGCCGTGTCCGTGGCCGGTGAGGACGTCAAGGCCGGCCTCGGCCTGCTCGACGCCCGGCACGTGGCCGGCGACCCGGAGGTCACCGCGGCCCTGCGGACGGCGACCCTCGGCTCGTGGCGCCAGCACGCCGGGCGCCTGCTGCCCCAGCTACGGGACATCCGCCGCAGCCGGAGCCGGCAGCTCGGGGAGCTCGGCTTCCTCCTCGAACCCGATCTCAAGGAGTCCTACGGCGGGCTGCGCGAGGGGCAGGTGCTCCGCGCGGTCGCCGCGGCCCAGCTCGCCGACGAACCGCCGGCCGACGCCGGCGAGGCCTACGCCTTCCTGCTCGACGTGCGGGACGCCCTCCAGCGCAGCACCGGCCGGGCCACCGACGCCCTGGTGCGCCAGGAACAGCGACCGGTCGCCGAGGAGCTCGGGCTGGCCGACGACGACGTGCTGCTGCGCCGGGTCAGCCTGGCCGGCCGCCGGCTGGCCTTCGTCGCCGACGAGACCTGGCGCCGGGTCGACGCCAGCCTGGTGCGCCGGCCGCGGTCCCGCTACCGCCGGGTGCGCCGCGAGCCGCTGGCCGAGGGGCTGGTGCGCCAGGGCGACGAGGTGGTGCTCGCCCGCGACGCCCGCCCCGCCGCCGACCCCGGGCTGGTGCTGCGGGGTGCTGCCGCCGCCGCCCGGGCCGACCTGCTGCTCTCCCCCTACACGCTGAAGGTGCTGGCCGTGCACGCCCCGCCGCTGCCCGAGCCGTGGCCACCGGAGGTGCGGTGGTCCTTCCTGCGGCTGCTGGCCAGCGGGCGCAGTGCCGTCCCGGTGCTGGAGCAGCTGGACCAGGAGGGGCTGCTGTCCCGGATGCTGCCGGAGTGGGACCGGGTGCGGTCGCTGCCGCAGCGGCACCCGTGGCACCGGTTCACGGTCGACCGGCACCTCGTCGAGGCGGCCGCCGCCGCGGCCGAGCTGACCCGGGACGTCGACCGTCCGGACCTGCTGCTGGTCGGGGCGCTGCTGCACGACATCGGCAAGGGCTGGCCGGGGGACCACACCGACGTCGGCGTCGTCGTCGTGGCCGAGATGGCCGCCCGGATGGGCTTCAGCGAGCCGGACGTCGAGACGCTGGTGGCGATGGTGCGCCACCACCTGCTGCTGCCCGACGTCGCCACCCGCCGGGACCTCGACGACCCGCTGACCGTGGACCGGGTGGTGGAGGCGATCGGCGGGGACCCCGCGCTGCTGCAGCTGCTGCACGCCCTCGCCCAGGCGGACGGCGCCGCGACCAGCAGCTCGGCCTGGTCGCCCTGGAAGGCCCACCTGGTGGCGGCGCTGGTGGCCCGGGTCGCGGCCCGGTCGGGCAGCGCACCGCTGCCCGAGCCGGTGCTCGAGCCGACCCAGCCGCAGGTCACCACCCCGGCGCCGGCCGTCCCCGGGCAGACCGGGCCGGTCACCGTCGGGGTCGAGGACGTGCTCGACGGGCAGCAGATCACCATCGGGGCGGCGGACCGGCCCGGGCTGTTCAGCCTCTGCGCCGGCGTGCTGGCACTCAACCAGCTCGACGTCCGGGCCGCCCGGGTGAGCGTCCAGGACGGTCACGGCACGCTGGTCTTCGCCGTCCGGCCGCGGTTCGGGCGCCCGCCGGTGCCGGAGATCCTGGCCGACGGCGTCCGCGCCGCGCTGGAGGGGACGCTGCCCCTTGGTGAACGGCTGCGCCAGCGGGAGCGCGACTACAGCCAGGACCGCACCCCGGGCCGCCCGCCGCGGGTCTCCTGGTTCGACGCGGAGGCCACCGGCACCACCGGGCTGGTCGAGGTCCGGGCCACCGACCGCGCGGGCCTGCTGCACCGGCTCACCGCCGCCCTCGCCGACGCGGGGCTGGACGTCAGCTCGGCGACGGTCGAGACGCTGGGCGCCGACGCGGTCGACGCCTTCTACGTCTCCGACCCCTCGGGCACCCCGATCGACCCCGGCCAGCGGGAGCGGGCCGAGCGGGCGCTGATGGCGGCCGTCCGGGGGGACGCCCCGGACCCGGCGGCCCTCGGGGAGCGCTGACGGGGCCTCACGCAAGCGCGACACGCCGGCAGGGGGTTGCCGGTTCCTGTCGTACCGCCGTGAGACGTTCCAGGAGCCGGACGGGGCGACGTCCCGACGAACCGGCGCCGAGACGAGAGGAGCCCCCGTGAGCGACCTGCAGACCCTGCCCTGCCCCACCTGCGGCGAGGACACCGACTTCGAGCAGCCCAGCTGCGTCGACGGGCACACCGCCGACGGCGGCGCCTGCCCCGAGTGGGCCTGCACCGGGTGCGGCACCGCGCTGGTCATCGGCGATGTCCACGTCGTCCGGCCGGAGACCTGGCACCGCGCCGCCTGAAGCAGCCCCCCGAGGGCCACTACCCTGGACACAGGTGGCGTGACGGCCCCGGGGTGGCCCCGGGCGCCCGAGCCGGGCCACCGGCCCGTCGGCCGGTGCGGCTGCACGCCCGACTGCTGTGAGGACGTGCTGTGTTCGAGACCCTCTCCGACCGCCTGGACAAGGTCTTCACCGGCCTGCGCGGCAAGGGCCGGCTGTCCGCCGAGGACATCGACGCGACGGCGCGGGAGATCCGCATCGCGCTGCTCGAGGCCGACGTCGCCCTGCCGGTCGTGCGGGCCTTCATCGCGTCGATCAAGGAGCGGGCGGTCGGCGCCGAGGTCTCCCAGGCGCTGAACCCCGCGCAGCAGATCATCAAGATCGTCAACGATGAGCTGATCGACATCCTGGGCGGGGAGACCCGCCGGATCCGCTACGCCAAGCAGTCGCCGACGGTGATCATGCTGGCCGGCCTGCAGGGCGCCGGGAAGACCACGCTCGCCGGGAAGCTCGGCCGCTGGCTGAAGGCCCAGGGGCACGCCCCGCTGCTGGTCGCCTGCGACCTGCAGCGACCGAACGCGGTGCAGCAGCTCAGCGTCGTCGCCGGCCAGGCCGGGGTCGACGTGTTCGCCCCGGAGCCGGGCAACGGGGTCGGCGACCCGATCGCGGTGGCGCGGGAGTCCATCGAGCACGCCCGGCGCACGATGCACGACGTCGTCGTCGTCGACACCGCCGGCCGGCTGGGCATCGACGCGGAGCTGATGGCCCAGGCCGCCGGCATCCGGGACGCCGTCCACCCGGACGAGACGCTGTT
The DNA here is from genome assembly GCA_000620205.1 of Geodermatophilaceae bacterium URHA0031. Taxonomy (GTDB): domain Bacteria; phylum Actinomycetota; class Actinomycetes; order Mycobacteriales; family Geodermatophilaceae; genus Modestobacter. The sequence goes on from KK211089.1 coordinate 76,651, forward strand.
CGTCGTCGACGCGATGATCGGCCAGGACGCCGTCACCACGGCCACCGCCTTCCAGGAGGGCGTCGGCTTCAGCGGCGTCGTCCTCACCAAGCTCGACGGCGACGCCCGCGGTGGTGCCGCCCTGTCGGTCCGGCACGTCACCGGCCAGCCGATCATGTTCGCCTCCACCGGTGAGAAGCTCGCCGACTTCGACGTCTTCCACCCCGAGCGGATGGCCTCCCGCATCCTCGGCATGGGCGACGTCCTCACCCTGATCGAGCAGGCCGAGCAGGCCTTCGACGCCGACCAGGCCGAGAAGATGGCCGGCAAGCTGGCCAGCCGTGAGGGCTTCACCCTCGAGGACTTCCTCGAGCAGATGCTCGCCATCCGCAAGATGGGCCCGATCGCCAACCTGCTGGGCATGCTGCCCGGCGCCGGGCAGATGAAGGAGCAGCTCAAGCAGGTCGACGACCGCGACCTGGACCGCACCGCGGCGATCATCCGGTCGATGACCCCGGCCGAGCGGGTCACCCCCAAGATCATCAACGCCTCGCGGCGGGTCCGGATCGCCAACGGCTCCGGGGTGAGCGTCACCGACGTCAACCAGCTGCTGGAGCGCTTCGCCCAGGCGCAGAAGATGATGGGGCAGATGGCCGGCAGCATGGGCATGCCCGGCATGGGCCCGATGTCGAAGAAGGCGCGGGGCCGGCAGCAGCAGGCGCAGGCCGCCCGCGGCAAGGGCAAGAAGGGCAAGGGCGGCAAGAAGGGCGGCCCGGCCCGGCGGCCGATCGGTGCCCCGGGCGGCATGGGTGGCGCCGGGTTCCCCGGCCAGCTCCCCGGCGGCATGCCCGGCGGGGTGCCCGGGCTGCCCCCCGGCCAGGCGCTCCCGGACCTCAGCAAGCTGGACTTCAGCCAGTTCAAGGACGACCGGCCATGACACCGGCTCGCCTCCTCCTCCGGTCCGCTCCTCGGTCGCCGGCGCTTCCTGCGACGCCCCCGGAGTCGTCGGCTCACGAACGCCGGTGACGGCACCCGCGCTGCACCTTTCGGGGGTGGTGCTGCCCGAGGGCGAGCACCGCGACCTGTGGGTGACCGAGGGGCGGATCACCTTCGAGACGGTTCCCGGCGCGGAGACGGTCAGCCGCGGCGGCTGGCTGCTGCCCGGGCTGGTCGACGCGCACTGCCACGTCGGCATCGCAACCGGCGGCTCCGCGGTCGAGGACCTCGCCGCGGCCCGGGAGCAGGCGCTCACCGAGCGGGCCGCCGGGGTGCTGGCGCTGCGCGACTGCGGCTCGCCCGTCGACACCCGGGAGCTGGACGAGCACCTGGACCTGCCGCGGCTCATCCGGGCCGGGCGGCACCTGGCCGCGCCCCGGCGGTACATCCCCGGGCTGGCGATCGAGCTCGAGCCGGCCGACCTGGTCGCCGAGGCCGTCGTCCAGGCCCGGCGCGGTGACGGCTGGGTGAAGCTGGTGGGGGACTGGATCGACCGGGGGATCGGCGACCTGGCGCCGGAGTGGCCGACCGAGGTGCTCGCCGCGGCGATCGCGGCCGTGCACGCCGAGGGCGCCCGGGTCACCGCGCACACGTTCGGCACCGACGCCCTGCCGGGGCTGCTGGCCGCCGGGATCGACTGCATCGAGCACGGCACCGGGCTGACCGAGGACCTCATCGCGGAGATGGCGACCCGGGGCACCGCCGTCGTCCCCACGCTGGTGAACGTGGAGAACTTCCCCGGCTTCGCGGCCGCGGGGGAGGCGAGGTTCCCCGGCTACGCGTCCACGATGCGCCGGCTGTACGCCGGCTCCGGTGCGGTCGTGCGGGCCGCCTACGAGGCGGGGGTGCCGGTGTTCGCCGGCACCGACGCGGGCGGCGGCATCGCCCACGGGGTGATCGCCGACGAGGTGCGTGCGCTGCACGCCGCGGGGCTGCCGGTTGAGGCCGCGCTGGCGGCGGGGTCCTGGGCAGCGCGGGAGTGGCTCGGGCTGCCGGGCATCGTCGAGGGCGCGCCCGCCGACCTGGTGGTCTACGACTCCGACCCGCGCGCCGACCTGGAGACGCTGCAGCGACCGCAGCGGATCGTGCTGCGCGGTGTCGTCCTGGGCTGACGCTGGTTGACTACCGGCATGGTGTCGCCCATCCCGGAACCGGACCCGTTGATCGACCCCACGGAGCCGGTGCCCGACGACCCGGGGGAGCTGCTGCCCGACGCGCCGGAGCCGTTGCCCCCGGCACCGATCGAACCGACGCCCGAGGACCCCGGTGGCGACCCCGGCGGGGTGCCGGAACCCGCCTGAGCACCAAACCCGTGGACGGCGGCCGCGCGTCGCCTGGGAGACTGGCCCCGTGCTCCTTCGGATGTCCTCCCTGTTCCTGCGCACCCTGCGCGACGACCCGGCCGACGCCGAGGTCCCCAGCCACCGCCTGCTCGCCCGCGGCGGCTACATCCGGCGTGCTGCGCCAGGGGGCTTCACCTGGCTGCCGCTGGGCTGGCGGGTGTTCCGGAACGTCGAGCGCATCGTCCGCGAGGAGATGGACGCGATGGGCGCGCAGGAGGTGCACTTCCCGGCGCTGCTGCCCCGCGAGCCCTACGAGGCGACCGGCCGCTGGACCGAGTACGGCGACAACCTGTTCCGCCTGAAGGACCGGCGGGGCAACGACTTCCTGCTCGGCCCCACCCACGAGGAGATGTTCACCCTCCTGGTGAAGGACCTCTACGGCTCCTACAAGGACCTGCCGGTCTCGCTCTACCAGATCCAGACCAAGTACCGGGACGAGGCGCGACCCCGGGCCGGGCTGTTCCGCGGCCGCGAGTTCACCATGAAGGACAGCTACTCCTTCGACGTGGACGACGCCGGGCTGGACGCCTCCTACGCCGCCCACCGCGCCGCCTACATCAAGATCTTCGACCGGCTCGGCCTGGACTACGTGATCGTCTCGGCGATGTCCGGCGCCATGGGCGGCTCGAAGAGCGAGGAGTTCCTGCACCCGACGTCGATCGGCGAGGACACCTTCGTGCGCTCGCCCGGCGGGTACGCGGCCAACGTCGAGGCCGTGCGCACCGTCGTCCCGGAGTCGATCCCGTTCGACGGGCTGCCCGAGGCGCACGTCGAGGACACCCCCGACACCCCGACCATCGAGACGCTGGTGGCGGTGGCCAACGAGCTGTTCCCGGAGGCCGGCTACACGGCCGCCCAGACGCTGAAGAACGTCGTGGTCACCCTGGTGCACCCCGACGGCACCCGGGAGCCGCTGGTGATCGGGCTGCCCGGTGACCGGGAGGTCGACACCAAGCGGCTGGAGGCGCAGCTGAGCCCGGCGGAGGTGGAGCCGTTCACCGACTTCGCCGCGCACCCCGACCTGGTCAAGGGCTACATCGGCCCGCAGGTCCTCGGGAGCGAGGGCAAGTCCGGCATCCGCTACCTGGTCGACCCCCGCGTCGTCCCGGGCAGCCGGTGGGTCACCGGCGCCAACGAGGCGGGCCGGCACGTGTTCGACCTCACGGCCGGCCGCGACTTCAGCTGGGACGGCGTCATCGAGGCCGCCGAGGTGCTGCCCGGCGACCCCGCCCCCGACGGCTCCGGCCCGCTGGAGCTGGCCCGGGGCGTGGAGATGGGCCACATCTTCCAGCTGGGTCGCAAGTACGCCGAGGCGCTGGACCTCAAGGTGCTCGACGAGAACGGCAAGCTCGTCACCGTCACCATGGGGTCCTACGGCATCGGGGTCTCCCGGGCGGTCGCCGCGATCGCCGAGTCGATGCACGACGAGCTCGGCCTGGTCTGGCCCCGCGAGGTCGCCCCGGCCGACGTCCACCTGGTCGCCACCGGCAAGGACGCCGCCGTCTTCGAGTTCGCCGAGACCCTGGCCGGCGAGCTGGTCGCCGCCGGGCTCACGGTGCTCTTCGACGACCGGCCCAAGGTCTCGCCGGGCGTGAAGTTCAAGGACGCCGAGCTGCTCGGGATGCCGACGATCGTCACGGTGGGGCGAGGCCTGGCGGAGGGCACCATCGAGGTCCGCGACCGGAGCACCGGGGAGCGGACCGAGGTCCCCGTCGCCGACGCCGCCACCGCCGTCCTCGCCGCGGTCCGGGCCTAGCTCTTCGGCCCGGTCCAGAGGCTCGTGCCCGAGCTTGCGAGGGCGGGAGGAGGACCGGGTCCTCTGTCTGGCATCATGGACTGTCGAACACGGCGGTCGGCGGCCCTCTCACCGTTGCCGCCCGTGTCCATCGCTCCGCCCCGGCGTACCCCCACGCGTCCGTCCGGCGGGCAACCACACACGTTCGAGGAGCACACCACACTCGTGGCCACCAAGATCAAGCTCATGCGCCTGGGCAAGATGCGCGCGCCGTACTACCGCATCGTCGTCGCCGACGCCCGCACCAAGCGTGACGGCCGGTCCATCGAGACCATCGGCAAGTACCACCCGAAGGAGGACCCCTCCTTCATCGAGGTCGACGCCGAGCGTGCCGCCTACTGGCTCAGCGTCGGCGCGCAGCCGACCGAGGCCGTCGCCGCCATCCTCCGGGTGACCGGCGACTGGCAGAAGTTCAAGGGCGAGCCGGCCCCGGCGCCGATGAAGGTCGCCGCCCCCAAGGCCGACAAGAAGGCCATCTACGAGGAGGCCGCCCGCGCCGCCATGGGCGAGCCGGCCGCTGACGCGACCACCCCGAGGAAGAAGGCCGCTCCCAAGGCCGACGCTGCCTCCGCTCCGGCCGAGGCCGTCGCCGAGGCGGCCGGCGCTGCCGGTTCCGGGGCTGCCGCCTCCGGCGCCCCCGCCGAGACGCCCGCCGAGTAAGACGTGCTCGAAGAGGCGCTCGAGCACCTGGTCAAGGGCATCGTCGACAACCCCGACGACGTCGTGGTCGACCTGGTCAACGGCCGGCGCGGCAAGACCCTCGAGGTCCGGGTGCACCCCGACGACCTCGGCAAGGTCATCGGCCGTGGTGGGCGCACCGCCAAGGCGCTGCGCCAGGTGATGACCGGTGTCGGCGGCCGCGGCCTGCGGGTCGACGTCGTCGACACCGACGGGCGCTGAGCACTCCCGGCGCCTCCGGCGCCACCCCGCAGTCCACCGACACCGTGGTGGTCGGCCGCATCGGCCGGCCCCACGGTGTCCGTGGTCAGGTGACCGTCGAGGTCCGCACCGACGACCCCGACCTGCGCTTCGCCCCCGGCGCCACGCTGCTCACCGAGCCCGCCGCCCGGGGACCGCTGACCGTCGAGGCGGCCCGCTGGCACAGCGGCACGCTGCTGCTCACGCTGGTGCTGCCCGACGGGACCGTGGTCGCCGACCGCGAGGCGGCCGACGAGCTCCGCAACACCCAGCTGCTGGTGCCGGTCGAGGACCTGCCCGAGCTGGACGACCCCGACTCGTTCTACGACCACCAGCTGGTCGGGCTGGCCGCGGTGCTGCCCGACGGCTCGTCGCTGGGCGAGGTGACCGGGGTGCGGCACGAGGGGACCGAGCTGCTCGTCGTGCGCCGCCCGCAGGGCCCCGAGCTGCTGGTCCCGTTCGTCAACGCCATCGTGCCGACGGTCGACCTGGCGGCCGGACAGCTGGTCGTCGACCCGCCCGAGGGGCTGCTCGACCTGTGACGTTCCGGATCGACGTCCTGACGATCTTCCCCGAGTACCTGTCCCCGCTGGGGCAGTCGCTGCTGGGCAAGGCCGCCCAGCGTGGCCTGGTCACCGTCGGCGTGCACGACCTCCGGCAGTGGACCGACGACGTCCACCGCACCGTCGACGACGCCCCCTACGGCGGTGGTCCGGGCATGGTCATGCGGCCCGAGCCCTGGGCCCGGGCGCTGGAGGCGGTTCGTCCGCCCGGCACCCGGCTGGTGGTCCCCACCCCCGCCGGCCGGCCGTTCACCCAGGCGGTGGCCGCCCAGTGGGCGACCGAGCCCGGGCTGGTCTTCGCCTGCGGCCGGTACGAGGGGATCGACCAGCGGGTCGCCGACTGGGCCGCCGGTGCCGGGCCGGTCTCGGAGGTCTCGATCGGCGACTACGTGCTGGCCGGTGGCGAGTCCGCCGCGCTGGTCATGGTCGAGGCGGTCACCCGGCTGATCCCCGGCGTCGTCGGGAACGCCGACTCCGTGGAGTTCGACTCGCACGCCGACGGGCTGCTCGAGGGCCCCTCCTACACGCGGCCGGCGGCCTGGCGGGACCTCGAGGTGCCCCCGGTGCTGCTGTCCGGCGACCACGCCGCGATCGCCCGGTGGCGCCGCGCCCAGTCGCTGCGCCGCACCGCGGACCGTCGTCCCGACCTGCTGGCCGCCCTGCCCGACGGCGCGCTGGACGCGGCCGACCGGGCCGCCCTGGACGCCGACCCGCAGCCATGAGCCCGGCCCGGGTCCGGCCGAGCAGCCGGGTGCTGGTCCTCGACCGGCAGCAGCGGGTCCTGCTGCTGGGCTCCCGCGGGCACGCGCCGGCGCCGGGCACGGGCGTGCAGTGGTGGTACACCCCCGGCGGCGGCGTCGAGGACGGCGAGGACCTCCGGTCGGCCGCCGTCCGCGAGCTCGCCGAGGAGATCGGGCTGCACGTGGCGCCGACCGACCTGGAGGGCCCGGTCTGGTTCCGCCGGCACCTGACCGTGTGGGGCGGGCAGGCCGTCGACTCCCGCGAGACCTACTTCGTGGTCCGCGACGTCGCCCACGAGGTGGACGCGAGCGGGCGCACCGCCGAGGAGCTGGCCGACGACGAACCGCACCGCTGGTGGACGCTGGCCGAGGTCGCCGCCGGAGCCGTGCTCTTCGCGCCGCGCGAGCTGGCCGCCGTCCTGCCGCGCGTGCTAGAGGGACCCTGGACGGGGCCGCCGCGCATCGTCGACTGAAGTCGTGGCAGAATAGAGAGCTGCTGCAGACTGTCGGTTCGCATCGACGGTGCCTGCCGCCCCCCGGGGCAGCGGAGCGCAGCGCCCCGCACGGACACCCCGGGTGACCGCTGTCCGTGCCACACACGAGTTTCCCCGCTAGGACTGAGGACTGCTGCGATGAACACCCTGGACGCCCTCGACGCCGCGTCGCTGCGCGATGACATCCCCGACTTCCGTCCCGGCGACACCGTGAAGGTGCACGTGCGGGTCATCGAGGGCAACCGCTCGCGCATCCAGGTCTTCCAGGGCGCCATCATCCGGCGTCAGGGTGGCGGCATCCGCGAGACCTTCACGGTGCGCAAGGTCAGCTTCGGCGTCGGCGTGGAGCGCACCTTCCCGGTGCACACCCCGGTGGTCGAGAAGATCGAGGTGCTGACCCGCGGTGACGTCCGCCGGGCCAAGCTGTACTACCTGCGTGAGCTGCGCGGCAAGGCCGCCAAGATCAAGGAGAAGCGGGACGTCGTCACCCGCTGATCCCCAGCACTCACCGGACGGGCCGGCTGCGCACTGCGCAGCCGGCCCGTCCGCGTCTGCGACCCTCGTCCGGCGGACGGCGCCGGGCGGGTCGGCGGCCCGGTCGACGGTCCAGGCGACGGCCGGACCGTAGGCTGGGCGGTGATGAGCACGCACGGGCCCAGTGAGCCTGCCGACGCCAGCACTCCCGGGCCCTCCGGCACGAACGGGTCCGGTACGCCGGTGCCCCCCTCCGCCGGCGACGGTGCCGGCGCCGCCGAACCGGCCGGTACCGGCCGCCGCGGGCGCCGGGGCAAGGCCCCCAAGAAGGGATCGCTGCTCCGCGAGCTGCCGGTCCTCCTGGTGATCGCCTTCGTGCTGGCCCTGCTGGTCAAGACCTTCCTCATCCAGGCCTTCTTCATCCCCTCCGGCTCGATGGAGCAGACCCTCCACGGGTGCACCGGGTGCACCGGCGACCGGGTCCTGGTGAACAAGGTCCCGTACTGGTTCGGTGAGCCCGAGCCCGGCGACATCGTCGTGTTCCGCGGACCGGACACCTGGTCCCCGGAGATCACCGTGGCCGAGCCCAGCAACTGGGTCTCCGGCGCGCTGCTGAGCCTGGGCCGGGCGATCGGGGTGGCGCCCCCGAGCGAGGACGACTACGTGAAGCGGGTCATCGCCACCGCCGGTCAGACCGTGCAGTGCTGCGATGCTGAGGGCCGCGTGACCGTCGACGGGAAGCCGCTCACCGAGCCCTACATCTACCAGGACTCCCCGCTCGGGGGCGGTGCCAACGGGCGCGAGTTCGCGCCGGTCACCGTGCCCGCGGGCCGGTTGTGGGTGATGGGCGACCACCGTTCGGCCTCGGCGGACTCGCGCAGCCACGTCAGCGACCAGTACAGCGGCACCATCGCCGTGGACGACGTCATCGGCAAGGGCGCCCTCATCGTGTGGCCGCTGGACCGGTTCACCGTGCTGGACAGCCCGGACATCCAGCAGCAGGCCGAGGGACAGGCGGCACCGGAGGCGTGGGTGCACGGGGACGCTGCCGTCGCCGCTCCCTACGCGCTCGGGCTGGCGGGCGCGCTGCCGTTCAGTGCGGTGCGCCGCCGACGCGGCGCCCGGCTGACCGGTCCGTCCCGCCGGCCTCCCCGTACCGGGTGGCGCCGGATCCGCCGGCCGGCGCAGACCCGACCGGGTCGGGAGACCGGCGCGGACTGACCGCGCCGCTCACCGTCTCGGCGACCCCGCCGGGGGAGTCGTTCAAGGAGTCCGTTCACCCGTCCGATGACCATGACAGCACGTCATCGGAAATCGAACGGAGAGTCACCTGTGTCCACCCCTCTGGCCACCGGCCGCGGCGTCACCCGCGTCCTCGTCCTCGCCGATGCCCCGGTCCTGCGCCGTGGCCTGATCGGCATGGTCAACGAGACCGCCGGTCTGCAGGCGGTGGGCACCCCCGGTGAGCCGCGGCGGGCGCTGACCCTGGCCGAGACCGCCCGCCCCGACGCGGTGATCGTGGAGCTGGGCACCGGGCGGGCGGGCACGCTGAACGCCTGCCGGGACCTGCGCCGCCGGTACCCGCAGATCGCCATCGTCGCGGTCGCCACCGCCGAGGACCCGGCCGTGGTCAACGAGGCGCTGGCGGCCGGGGTGCGCGGGTACCTGCTGATGAACACCTCGGCGACGCTGCTGGGCTGGGCGGTGCTGGCCGCCCGCGC
>JHVP01000018.1 GCA_000620205.1 Geodermatophilaceae bacterium URHA0031
GTCGCCGTCTGCTCCTCCACCGCACTGGCGATGGTCAGCTGGTAGTCGTTGATCGACCCGATGATCTCCGAGATCCGACCGATCGCCGACACCGCACCCGAGGTGTCCCCCTGGATCGCCTCCACCCGCCGCGCGATGTCCTCGGTCGCCCGCGCCGTCTCCTGCGCCAGCTCCTTCACCTCGTTGGCCACCACCGCGAAGCCCTTCCCGGCCTCCCCGGCCCGGGCTGCCTCGATCGTCGCGTTCAGCGCCAGCAGGTTCGTCTGCTCGGCGATCGAGGTGATGGTCTTGACGACCGCGCCGATCTCCTGCGAGGACGTGCCCAGCTGGGTGATCGTCGCGGTCGTGGCCTCGGCCTCGCCGACGGCCTGCGCGGCGACCCGGGCCGCCTCGTTCGCGTTCTGGCTGATCTCCCGGATCGAGGCACCCATCTGCTCGGCACCCGCCGCGACGGTGGCCACGTTGCGGGACACCTCGTCCGCGGCCGCCGACACCACCCCGGACTGCGCGGAGGTCTCCTCCGCCGAGGCCGAGATCTGCGCCGAGGACGCGGACAGCTCCTCCGACGCCGCCGCCACCGCGTCCGAGGACGCGACGACGCCGGCCAGCACGGTCCGCAGGTGGGCCTGGGCACGGCCCAGCGAGGCCGCCATCCGGCCGAGCTCGTCGGCGGAGCGCACCTCGGGCTGCACGGTGAGGTCGCCGCGGGCCATGGCCTCGACGGTCCGGCCCACGCTGGCGACCGTCCCGGTGATCTGCCGGATCAGCCAGACCGCGAGCGCCCCGGCCACCAGCAGGCTCAGCGCCAGGACCACCCACAACAGCCGGGTGGCGCTGTCGGCGGCGGCGTTGCCGGCGGCGTTGACCGCCGCGGCGTCGGCGGTCTGCGCGTCGAGCTCGGTCTGCATGTCGTCCATCAGCACGTCGGTCGCGTCCTGCAGCGCCCCGGTGAGGACCCCGCCGACCGCGACGTCGGCCTGGGAGGCGGCGGCGGTCGCGCCGGCGGCCGTGGCCAGCGTGTTCCGGGCCGTGCCCGCCAGCGCCGCAGCCGCGGCGGTGTCGGCGGCGCTCGCCGCGTCGGCCGCCGGGACGAGCTGCCCGGTGGCGACGCCGTACCAGGCGTCCAGGTCGCCGGTCAGGGTCGCGAAGGCCGCCGCCGAGGTGGCCAGCGGCTCGTAGTCGGACAGCTGCGACCGGAGCTTGTCCTGCCGCTCGGCCAGCTCGGTGACGAGTGCCTGCCGGCCGGCGGCGTCCACCTGCGGGTAGGTGATGTAGCGCGCCCGGTCGCCCTGGAAGGAGCGCTGGATGCCGCTCAGCTGGGTGAGCGGCTCCACGCTCTCGGCGTACAGCGCGTCCTGCTGGTCGCTCAGGTCGCCCATCCGCACCGTCGCCAGCGTGGTCAGCCCGACGGCGACCAGCCCCAGGACCCCGACCGTGGCACCGATCTTGGCCCCGACCGGGCGGTCGGCCGCCCAGCGGAGCCGGGAGCCGGCACGCACACCGTCGCCCGTCGTGGGAGAGGACAGGTCACGGGTCATCGTCGGGCTCCTCAGGGGTGGGCGAGAACTGGCGGTTCTCGGATCCCCCATCGGCAGTCCACAGGTCATCTGGACCCGAGCGCGCCCCGGCACCCCGCCCGTCCCACCGGCACCAGCCGTTCCCGGGCGGTCAGTCGCGCGGGTCCTGCGGCCGGCCGGTCGGGACGTCCTGCCGGGCGTGCACCCGGACCTCCACCGGCAGCGGCTGCACCTGGTTCGGCTCGACGGCCGTCGGCTCGACCACCAGCTGGAAGTCCTCCCCGTGCCGGGTGATGCCGTCGACGACGGCCTGCTCGACCGCCCCGTCGGCGTAGGCCCGGCGCAGCACCGCGGGGTCGGAGCGCAGGTCCTTGGCGAGAGCGGCGGCCATGCCCACCATCACCAGCGCGAACGGCAGCGCGGCGATGATCGTCAGGTTCTGCAGCCCGGTGAGGGCGTCGTCCCCACCGACGAGCAGCATGATCGCTGCCACCGCGCCCATCACGACGCCCCAGAAGACGACGGTCCGCCGGCTGGGGTGCAAGGTGCCCCGCTCCGAGAGCGAGCCCATCACGATCGAGGCCGCGTCGGCACCGGAGACGAAGAAGACCGCCACGAGCACCATGACCAGCACCGTCATCACCGTGGCCAGCGGGTACTGCTGGAGCACGCCGAACAGCTGCCCCTCGCTCGTCGACCGGCCCGCGACGTCGACGCCGTTGCGCTGGGCGGCGATGCCGGCGCCGCCGAACACGGCGAACCAGACCAGGCTGACCACGCTGGGCACCAGCAGCACGCCGGTGACGAACTGCCGGATCGTGCGGCCGCGGCTGATCCGGGCGATGAACAGCCCGACGAACGGCGTCCAGCTGATCCACCAGGCCCAGTAGAAGACGGTCCAGCCACGCAGCCAGGTGGCCATCGCGTCCCCGCCCGCGGCCTCGGTGCGGCCGGCCATCTCACCGAGGTCGGAGAAGTAGCCGCCGATCGCCTCGGGCAGCAGGTTGAGGATGAAGACGGTCGGGCCGGCGACGAAGACGAACACGGCCAGCACCACCGCCAGCACCATGTTCGTGTTGGACAGCCACTGGATGCCCTTGGCCACCCCGGAGACCGCGGAGGCGACGAACGCCGCGGTCAGCACCGCGATGATGGCGACCAGCACGCCGTTGCCCACGCTGCCGGCCCAGCCGAGGATCTCCATGCCGCTGCCGATCTGCAGCGCGCCCAGGCCCAGGGAGGCCGCGGACCCGAAGAGCGTCGCGAAGATCGCGAGCACGTCGATGACCTTGCCGGCCGGGCCCTCGGCGCGGCGACGGCCGATGAGCGGGACGAACGCGGCGCTGATCAGCTGGCGGCGGCCGCGGCGGAAGGTGCCGTAGGCGATCGCCAGCCCGACGACGGCGTAGATCGCCCACGGGTGCAGCGTCCAGTGGAACAGCGTGGTGGCCATCGCCGTCCGGGCCGCCTCCGGCGTCGAGCCGTCGACCGTGCCCGGGGGCGGTGACACGTAGTGCGACAGCGGCTCGCTGACCCCGTAGAACATCAGCCCGATGCCCATGCCGGCGCTGAACATCATGGCGATCCACGAGATCGTCCGGAACTCGGGCGCCTCGCCGTCCCGGCCCAGCGGGATGCGCCCGTAGCGGCTCGCGGCCAGCCAGAGGACGAACACGACGAACCCCGACGCCAGGACGACGAACAACCAGCCCAGGTCGGTCTCGACCCAGGTCAGCGCCCTGCCGCTGGCGCTGCCGAGGCCGCTGGGGGTCAGGAGCCCCCAGGCGACGAAGGCGAGCGCGAGGACCGCCGCGACGCCGAAGACGACGACGTCCAGCCGCCCGGTGCCCTCGGCGGCCGCGGTGGGCGGGTGGGCCAGTGCGGGGTGGACACCGGCGGAGGAACGCGTGGTCCTCGAGCGGCCGGGACCCTCTGGTGCGGCGGAGCCGGGTGGTGCGGAGGATGTGCTCACGGTCGTGTGGCGGCCCGCGGCTGGGTCGCCTCTCCTTCCGGTCGTCATGCGTGGCGTCGGGCGCCGTCCGCGGGCTGAGACGACGACCGGGAACCCACCGTGCGCTCCGGACCGGCACAGCGCAAACGGATCGTGCCCACACCTCCGTCACGGTGGGTCACGGTCGGTGGCCACCCAGGCGCGGCCGTGGCGGGGCCGGCGGGCACACTGGGGGCCGATGGACGACATCCTCGACTGGCTGCGCGGGCCGGGCCTCGAAGCGCTCCTGATCATCCTGGGTGCGGTGCTGCTCGCCCGGTTCGTGAGCTGGCTGGGCGCGCGGATCACCGACCGGATCGACGCCTCCGCGACCGGCTCGGACGCGCTCGTGCGGTCCGAGGCGGCCAAGCACCGGCACTCGCTGACCCAGGTGCTGACCTGGGCGGCGATCGTGATGATCTGGTCGGTCACGATCTTCTTCGTGCTGGAGCGGCTGGGCGTCCCGGTCACCGGCCTGGTCGCGCCGGCCACCGTGCTGGGTGTCGGTCTCGGCTTCGGCGCGCAGCGGGTGGTCGGCGACGTGCTGGCCGGGTTCTTCCTGATCACCGAGCGGCAGTACGGCTTCGGCGACGTCGTCGCCATCCAGGTGGTGGGCGGTGGCGACCCCGCCGAGGGCACCGTCGAGGACGTCAACCTGCGGATCACCCGGCTGCGCTCGGTCAACGGTGAGGTCGTGATCGTCCCCAACGGGCAGATCGTCAAGGTCGTCAACCTGTCCCGCGACTGGGCCCGCGCCGTGGTCGACGTGCCGGTGCCGGCGACGACCGACGTCAACCGGGTCCAGGAGGTGCTCCGCGACGTCGGGAAGCGCGCCTTCGACGACGAACGGCTGCACCGGCTGCTGCTCGACCCGCCCAGCGTGATGGGCGTGGAGAGCCTGGCGCTGGACGAGGTCAACCTGCGGATCGTCGCCCGGACGCTGCCGGGCAAGCAGTTCGAGGTCGGCCGGGACCTGCGCGCCCGGGTCGCGCTGGCGCTGTCCCGCGAGGGGGTGTCCCTGCGGGCCACCGCCGCCCAGGACGACGACGTGCAGGACGAGGCGCTGGCCGAGGACCGGGCGCGCAGTGGAGGTCGGGCATGACCAGGCCCTCGCCGGACGAGCAGCCCACGACGGTGCTGCCGCAGACCACCGTCGAGCAGCCGACGGTCGCCACCGCTCCGGCCACGCGCCGCGCACGGGTGTGGCGGCACATCCCGTCCCGGGTCGGCCGCGCCCGCACCTCGACGCTGGTGATCGGCTGCCTGTTCGTGGTGCTGCTCGGCCTCAACGCCGCGCTGCCACGCGGGGAGAGCGGGACGACGAACGTCGTGCTGCCGAGTGGCCAGACCGTCCCGGTCCCCAACTCCGCGCTGCCCGACTCCCCCGCGCCCACCCCTGCCCCGAGCCCGACCACCCCGGCCCCCACCTCCTCGGCGCCGGCCGGCACGGCACCGGCGACGACGACCCGCCCGACCCGCACCAGCGGCACCTCGACCGCCCCGGACGAGGACGAGCGGACCACCGCGCCCTCGACCACCGCGGACGCGCCGGGGGAGCAGGCCCCCCGCAGCTCGGCCGCCCCGAGCACCGCGGGCACGACGACGAGCCGGGCGCCGTCGTCGTCCCGGGCTCCCGCGGCGACGACGGCCCCGACGTCGGCCGCCCCGACGTCGAGCGCACCGACCAGCTGAGCGCACCGACCCGCTGGGCGCACCGACAAGCTGGGCGCGGCTCAGAACGAGGTGACGACGGCGATCCCCGGCTCCCGGCCGACGGCGGCCAGCGCCGCGCCGGCGTCGTCGAGCCCGAGCCGGCGGGTCACCAGCAGCTCGGGGCGCAGCCGCCCGGCCTCGATCAGCGAGAGCATCGCCGGGTAGTCGGCGGCGGCCATGCCGTGGCTGCCCAGCACCGCCAGCTCGCCGGCGAGGACGAGCTCCATCGGCACCTCGGGGCGGCCCACCGCCGGCGGCAGCAGCCCCACCTGCACGTGCCGGCCACGTCGGCGCAGGCTGCGGATGGAGTCGACGCAGGTCACGGCCGCGCCGAGGGCGTCCAGGGACACGTGCGCGCCCCCGCCGGTGAGCTCGGCGACCGCGGCCGGGACGTCACCCGCTGTCCCGTCGACGAGGTGCTCGGCGCCGCACGCGGCGGCCAGCTCCAGCGCCCCCGGCGAGACGTCGACGGCGACCACCCGGGCGCCGGCCGCGACCGCGACCTGGACGGCGGACAACCCGACCCCGCCGCAGCCGTGCACGGCGACCCACTCCCCGGGGGCCACCCGGCCGACGCCGGTGACCGCGCGGTACGCGGTCGCGAACCGGCAGCCCAGGGCGGCGGCGGTGGCGAGCGGCATCCCGTCGGGGAGCGCGACCAGGTTGACGTCCGCGGCGTCCAGAGCGACGAGCTCCGCGAGCGACCCCCAGTGGGTGAACCCCGGCTGGGTCTGGTTCAGGCAGACCTGCCCGGCGCCCTCCCGGCACGGCGGGCAGTGCCCGCACGCGCAGACGAACGGCACGGTCACCCGGTCACCGACCGACCAGTTCCGCACCCGGTCCCCGACCGCGGCGACGGTCCCGGCCAGCTCGTGCCCGGGGACGTGCGGGAGGACGACGTCCGGGTCGTGGCCGGACCAGCCGTGCCAGTCGCTGCGGCAGATGCCGCTGGCCCCCACCTGCACGACCACGCCGTCCGGACCGGGGGCCGGCTCGGGCACCGAGCGGACCGTCAGGGGACCACCGAACTCCTCGAACACCAGCGCGCGCACGCCGCAGAGCCTGCCTGGTGCCGCTGCGGGGGCGGCAGGCAGGCTGGGCGGCGTGGACGACCTCGCTGCACTGCGCCAGTCCTGCGACCGGGCGCTGGCCGGGCACGGCCCGCAGACCGCCGCCGACCTGCTGGCCACCGTCCCGCCGGGCACCGCGGTGGACCGCTACGGCGACGGCGGCGTGGTCGCCGAGCTGGAGGAGGAGGTCGCCGACGTCCTCGGTCAGCCGGCGGCGGTCTACCTGCCCAGCGGGATCATGGCCCAGCAGGCCGCGCTGCGGGTGCACGCCGAGCACCGGGGACGGCGCGCGGTGGTCTACCACCCGCAGTGCCACCTGGAGGTGCACGAGGGGCGCGCGCTGGAGCGGCTGCAGGGCCTGGTCGGCCGCCCGGCGGGCGACCGGGACCGGCTGCTGCTCCGGGCCGACCTGGACGCCGTCGCCGAGCACCCCGCGGCCCTGCTGGTCGAGCTGCCGCAGCGCGACCTGGGCGGGCAGCTGCCGCCGTGGGAGGACCTGGTGGCCCAGGTGACCTGGGCCCGCGAGCGCGGTGCCGCCGCCCACCTGGACGGCGCGCGGCTGTGGGAGGCCGCCGCCGGGTACGGCCGCCCGCCGGCCGAGGTCGCCGCGCTGTTCGACACCACCTACGTCAGCTTCTACAAGGGCATCGGCGCGCTGGCCGGCAGCGCGCTGGCCGGGCCGGCCGAGGTCGTCGCCGAGGCGCGCGAGTGGCGGCGCCGGCTGGGCGGCACCCTGTTCGGGCTCTGGCCGGGCGCCGCGTCCGCGCTGACCTGCCTCCGCAGCCGGCTGCCGCTGTTCCCCGGCTACCTCGAGCGGGCCCGGGAGGTCGCCGCCGCGGTGCGGGACCTGCCCGGCGTCACCGTCGTCCCGGACCCGCCGCAGACCCCGATGCTGCACCTGCTGCTCCGCACCGACGCCGACCGGTTCACCGCGGCGGCCCGCACGCTGGCCGAGGGCGGGCTGTGGACCTGGGAGCGGGCGGCACCGACCGCCGACCCGGGCGTGCTCCGGGTGGAGCTCCCGATCGGCGACGCCACCACGGCGCTGCCGATCGAGGAGGTCCGGACCGCGATCGCGACACTGGCCGGCTGACCGGCCCGGCCTGGGGGGCCATGTTGGCCAACATGGCCCCCCAGGGAGGCAGTTGCGCGGGGAGCGGACCGTCGTCCTAAGATCACGGTGGCTCACGAGAGGCAGCGACAAGCACCTGGCTGGCTGCCCGGCAACCTCAACTCCGTCTGAGGTGCTCCAGGGGAAGAGCTGGCCGGACGGCGCCCGCCGCCCGGCAAGGACGGAGCCCTCCGCGCTGTGGGTGCTCCGGCGACCCAGGAGGTACTCAGCGCATGACCGAGCCCAGCGGCTGGAGCTTCGAGACCCGGCAGATCCACGCCGGAGCCGCCCCCGACCCGACGACCGGCGCCCGGGCGCTGCCGATCTACGCCACCACCAGCTACCAGTTCCGGGACAGCCAGCACGCCGCGGACCTGTTCGCGCTGGCCGAGATGGGCAACATCTACACCCGGATCATGAACCCGACGCAGGACGCCCTGGAGCAGCGGGTGGCCTCGCTCGAGGGTGGCGTCGCGGCGCTCGCGGTGGCCAGCGGCCAGGCCGCCGAGACCCTGGCGATCCTGAACATCGCCGAGGCCGGCAGCCACGTCGTCGCCTCGGCCTCGCTCTACGGCGGCACCTACAACCTGCTGCACCACTCGCTGCCCAAGCTTGGCGTCCAGGTCTCCTTCGTCGAGGACCCCGACGACCCGGAGAACTGGCAGTCGCTGGTGCAGGAGAACACCAAGGCGTTCTACGCCGAGACGATCGGCAACCCGAAGGGCGACGTCCTGGACATCTCCGCGGTGTCGGAGGTGGCGCACCGCAACGGCGTCCCGCTGATCGTCGACAACACGATCGCCACCCCGTACCTGATCCGCCCGATCGAGCACGGTGCCGACATCGTCGTCCACTCCGCCACCAAGTACCTGGGCGGCCACGGCACCGCCATCGCCGGCCTCATCGTCGACTCCGGCAACTTCTCCTGGACCAGCGGCAAGTTCCCCGGCTTCACCGAGCCCGACCCGACCTACCACGGCGTGGTCTACGCCGACCTCGGTGCGCCGGCGTACGCGCTCAAGGCCCGGGTGCAGCTGCTGCGCGACCTCGGGCCGGCCATCTCGCCGTTCAACGCCTGGCTCGTGGTGCAGGGCATCGAGACGCTGTCCCTGCGGATCGAGCGGCACGTGGCCAACACCCAGCGGGTCGCCGAGTGGCTGGAGTCCCGCGACGAGGTCGAGTCGGTGCACTACGCCGGCCTGGAGTCCTCACCCTGGCACGCCGCGCAGCAGAAGTACGCGCCGCGCGGCGCCGGCGCGGTGCTGGCCTTCGAGATCCGGGGCGGCCTCGAGGCCGGCAAGCGGTTCGTGGAGGCGCTGACCCTGCACAGCCACGTGGCCAACATCGGCGACGTGCGCAGCCTGGTCATCCACCCGGCGTCCACCACCCACTCGCAGCTGACCGCCGAGGAGCAGCGGACCACCGGCGTCACCCCGGGCCTGGTCCGGCTGGCCGTGGGCCTGGAGGGGATCGAGGACATCCTCGCCGACCTCGAGGCCGGGTTCCGGGCCGCGAAGGAGTCCTGAGGTGAGCACGGTCCGGGAGGCGACGTCGGCCTCCCGGACCGGCGGCTGGCGGGAGGGCGACCCGGTCGGCGACCGGCGCTTCCTGGACCTCGAGGGGCCGGTCCGGCTCGAGCGCGGCGGCACCCTCCCGGCGGTGCGGGTGGCCTACGAGACGTGGGGGACGCTCGCACCCGACGCGGGCAACGCGGTCCTGGTGGAGCACGCGCTCACCGGCGACAGCCACGTCGTCGGCCCGGCCGGGCCGGGGCACGCGACGGCGGGCTGGTGGCCCTCGCTGATCGGCCCGGGCGCCCCGCTGGACACCGACCGGCTCTTCGTCGTCTGCGCCAACGTGCTCGGCGGCTGCCAGGGGACGACCGGGCCCTCGTCGACCGCGCCGGACGGCGCCGCATGGGGCTCCCGGTTCCCCGAGGTCACCATCGCCGACCAGGTGGCGGTCGAGGCAGCAGTGGCCGACGCCCTGGGCATCGGCACGTGGCAGGGGGTGCTCGGCGGCTCGATGGGCGGCATGCGCGCGCTGGAGTGGGCGGTCTCCCGGCCGGAACGGGTTGCCGGGCTGTTCTTCCTGGCCTCGGGCGCGGTCGCCAGCGCCGACCAGATCGGCACCCAGACCACCCAGCAGACCGCCGTGCGCAGCGACCCGGCGTGGGCCGGTGGTGACTACGCCCCCGGGCCCGGCCCGGTGACCGGGCTCGGCATCGCGCGGCGGATCGCGCACCTCACCTACCGCAGCGAGGTCGAGCTGGAGGCCCGGTTCGACCACCGGGTGCAGGAGGACGGCCGGTTCGCCGTCGCCTCCTACCTCGAGCACCACGCCACCAAGCTGGCCGCCCGGTTCGACGCCGGCAGCTACGTCGCGCTGACGGAGGCGATGAACAGCTGGGACGTCGGCCGCGGCCGGGGCGGGGTGGAGGCCGCGCTGTCCCGGGTCACCGCGCGGACGGTGGTGGCCGGCATCGACTCCGACCGGCTGTACCCGCCCGCGCAGCAGCAGCGGGTGGCGGCGGCCCTCGGCGTCCCGCTGCGGCTGATCCCCTCCCCCTACGGCCACGACGGCTTCCTGCTGGAGACCGACGAGGTGGGCGCCCTGGTCCGGGAGCTGCTCCGGCCCTGAGCGGGTCCGGCAGGTGGGCCTCGCGTGGCAGGCCCGTGCGCCGTCGCATACCGTCGGGCGCACGCGGTGCCCCCCACGGGCGTGCCGCGGTCCCCCGTCGTCGCCGGTCGTGCCGGCACCCACCCGGCACCCCCCGGAGCAGCCCGGGACCAGCCAGAGAGAACAGATGACCGCATCCACCCTGGAGGGCACCACGCCTCCCCCCGCCCGGGGCCCTCGTCCCGAGCGAGCCCGTGACCGGTCGGTCAGCGTGTACGCCGAGCTCTCCCAACAGGTGAAGGACGCCGGGCTGCTGAACCGCCGCCGCCCCTACTACGTCGTCTCGATCGCGCTGACCGTCGCCGCGTTCGCCGGCGTCTGGGCCGCGATCGTCGCCGTCGGGGACTCGTGGTGGCAGCTGGCCCTCGCCGCCCTGCTGTCGCTGGTCTGCACCCAGTTCGGCTTCCTGGGGCACGACACCGCGCACCGCCAGGCGTTCGGCTCGCACCGGGTCAACGAGTGGTCGGCGCGGGTGCTGTCCTGCGGCTTCGCGGGCATCGGCTACGGCTGGTGGATGCAGAAGCACAACCGGCACCACAACGCCCCGAACCAGATGGGCAAGGACCCCGACATCGTCTCGGAGGTGCTCGCCTTCACCCCCGAGGACGCCGCCGAGCGGACCACCGGCCTGCGCGGCTGGTTCACCCGCTACCAGGGCTGGGCGTTCTTCCCGCTGCTGTGCTTCGAGGGTGCGGCGCTGCACGCCAACAGCCTCACCACGCTGGTCCGGGACAGGTCGATGCCGCACCGCCGGCTGGAGATCGCCGTCATCGCGCTGCGGCTGGGCCTGTTCGCCGCCGCCGTCTTCCTGCTCATGCCACCGCTGCTGGCGGTGGGCTTCATCGTCGTCCAGCAGGCGGTCTTCGGTCTGCTGCTCGGCGGGTCGTTCGCGCCCAACCACAAGGGCATGCCGGTCGTCCCGAAGAACGCCAAGGTCGACTTCCTGCGCCGCCAGGTCCTCATGTCCCGCAACATCCGCGGCGGGCTGCTGACCGACTTCATGATGGGCGGGCTGAACTACCAGATCGAGCACCACCTGTTCCCGAGCATGCCCCGGCCGAACCTGCGCAAGGTCCAGCCGATGGTGCGCGCGCACTGCGAGAAGCACGGGATCAGCTACACCGAGACGTCGCTGGTCGGGTCCTACCGGATGGTCGTCCGGTACCTCAACCGGGTGGGGCTCGGCGAGCGCGACCCGTTCGTCTGCCCGCTGGTGCAGTCCGCCCGCAACTGAGGACCCGGCTAGAGGCTCAACGCGACCAGCACGACGATCGCGACCAGCACCACGGCCAGGGCGAGCAGGCCCACCCGGTGACTGCGCTGGTCGTGGGCGCCGACCCGGACCCAGCCCAGGACGTCGTCGGGCGCAGCGCTGATCTGCTGCGCCCGCCGGGCCAGGTCGCGGGCCAGCCGGGTGCCGTCGGTGCCGAGGGCGTCCAGGCCCCGGACGAGGTCGCTGGTCACCGTGTCGGCGGGCGAGCCCAGCGCCTCGGCGGTGTCGGCCACCGACAGCCCGGCCCCGTACCGGAGCACCAGGGTGGCCCGCACCTGCGGCGCGAGCTTCGCCAGCCCGGTCGACACCTCGTCCGGCGGACCGGGGTCGGTGGGCCGCCGGGCGAACCCGGGGAAGCCGGCGGCGTTGGCCAGGACCGGGCTGTCCGCCAGCAGGTCGCCCACCCGGGACACCCGCCGCCAGCTGGTGTGCGCGGCGACCATCTCCCGCCGGGTGGACGTCGTGGCCTCCTGCTGGCCGGCGAACCGGTCCCAGGACCGCTGGGTGCCGATCAGCGCGCCGGTCAGCAGGTCGCGCGCCTCCACCCGGTCGCCGGTCAGCAGGTACGCCGTCTGCAGCAGCCCGGCCGACCGGTCTGCCACGAACTGCTCGAACGGGCCCGCGCTCACGCGCCCGACCCGGTCCCCGCCGGCTCGGGCCAGCCGGCCAGCTGCCCGATCCAGGCGAGCGCCAGCCAGGCACCGGTCAGCTGCCCGGTGCCCTCCCCGTCGGTGACGTCCAGCCGCCACGGCGCCGAGGCGTGCCGCGGCCGGCGCGACCCGCTGCCCGGGACCGCGTCGACCACCCGCCACGTCTCGACCGGCAGCCGCCGGGGCGGTCGCTCGGCGCGCCCCGACGTCGCCCAGACGGCCTCCCGGCTGGCCTGCACCTGCTCGCCCGCCGCAGCGGCCGGCCAGTGCAGCCGGACGACCCCCAGGTCCAGGTAGGCCGCCGGGTCGGCAGGCAGCGTCCACGTGGCGCGGCGCGCGCCGGTGGCCGCGTCCGCGCCCAGGGTGGCCACCGCGGAGACCCCCTTCAGCAGCCCACCCAGCGCCTGCCCGACCCGGACCTCCGGCGGTGCGTCCTGAACGGTCCAACCGACCAGCCGGCGCAGGTCCTCGTCGCTCACCCGGCCAGCCTGCCGCACGCGCTACCGCTGCACGCGGCGGACGGCGCGGTGGGCGTCGAGGCGGTCGGTGTAGCTGGTGGCGTTGAGCTGGATCGCCGCGCGGTCGTCCTCGGTGGTCTCCCGGCGCACCTTGGCCGGCACCCCGGCGACCAGCGAGTTCGGCGGGATCTCCGCGCCCTGCATGACCACGGCTCCGGCGGCGACGATCGAGCCGGAGCCGATGTGCGCGCCGTTGAGCACGGTGCTCCCCATCCCGATGAGCACGTCGTCGTCCACCCGGGCGCCGTGCAGCACCACGTTGTGGCCCACGGTGACCCCGCGGCCGATGACCAACGGGTAGCCCGGGTCGCTGTGCAGCGTCGACCCGTCCTGCACGTTGGAGTCCGCGCCGATCTCGATGACCTCGGTGTCGGCACGGGCGATCGCGCCGTACCAGATGCTGGACCGCGGCCCCATCGTCACCCTGCCCACCACGACCGCCGTCGGTGCCACGAACGCCTGCTCGTCGATCTCCGGGGCGCCCGAGTCGAGCTCCCCGATGTAGCTGTCAGCCACGCTGCTGCGCTCCTCTTCTCCGTGCGGACGGTCGTCGGCAGCCTGTCAGAGGTCGACCTCGGCGAGCACCCGCGGGATCTGCGCCGGCAGCTCGCGGGCCAGGAAGCCGAGCCGGCCGACCGTCGCCGCCAGCCGCTCCCCGGCCCGGCCGTGCAGGTAGGAGGCCCACACCGCGGACTGGTCGGGCTCGGCCCCGCGGGCCAGCAGGCCCGCGACCACCCCGGCCCGCACGTCGCCGGAGCCGGAGACGCCCAGTCCGGCACCACCGCTCTCGTCCTCCCACAGCCGCCCGTCGGCCGCGGCGACCCAGCTCGTCGCCCCGCCCAGGCCCACGGTGGCGTGCGCCTGCCCGGCGAGCCGGCGGGCCGCACCGGACGGGTCGTCGTCCACCTCGTCGGCGTCCAGGTGCAGCGAGATGGCGAGCTCCGTCGGGTTCGGGGTCAGCACCACCCGCCCCTCCAGGTGGTGCAGGCAGCCCGGGTCGGCGGTGACGGCGGCCAGCGCGAGGGCGTCCAGCACCACCGGGGAGCGGAGCTCCGGCAGCAGGCTCTCCACGAGGGCGCGGGTCTGCTCCTGGTCGGCCATCCCCGGGCCGACGAGCACCGCGGACGCCTTCTCCACCAGGTCCAGGAAGAGCTCGACCGACGAGCCCTCGATGGCGCCGGCCTCGGTCGACGGGACGCCGCGGACCAGTGCCTCGGGCAGGGCGATGGACACGTGCGGGGCCACCTTCGACGGGACGACGACCTGCAGCTTCCCCGCGCCGGAGCGCAGTGCCGCCTCCGCGGCCAGGGTCACCGCGCCGAGGGTCTCCGTGCTGCCGCCGATGACCAGGATCGAGCCGCGGGACTCCTTGCCCCCGGTCGGCTCCGGCAACCGCCAGCCGCGCAGCACCTGCGGGGTGACCAGGGTGGCGTCAGGCTGGGGACGGGACATCGTTCTCCTCGGTCACGGGGGCCGCGTCGTTCGGGTGGTCGTCGTCCGGGTGGTCGTCGAGGTGCTCGACACCGTTGAAGGCGACGAGCCGGAAGCGTCCCCCGGACAGCTCGTACCGGGTCACCGAGGTGTTGGCGATCTGGTCGCCCCGGTCGATCTCCAGCAGCTGGGCCTCGGTGAGCTCCTCCAGCACGTAGCGGAAGACCATCACCACGGCCTGGTGCGAGACGCACAGCAGCCGCTCGCCGTCGTGCCGCAGCGCCTCGGTGGCCAGCAGGCTGCGCACCCGCAGGGCGACATCGGCCCAGCTCTCGCCACCCGGGGGGCGGTAGTAGAACTTGCCCAGCAGGTCACGGCGGCGCGCCTCGTCGGGGTACTCCTCGCGGATCCCCTCCCGGGTCATCCCGTCGAAGGCACCGAAGTCCCGCTCCCGCAGCCGCTCGTCGTACCGGATGGTCAGCTCGGAGCCGCTGGCCGCGACCGCCCGCTGCGCCGTGCTGGCCGCCCGGGTGAACGGCGAGCTGAGCACGGTGGTCGGCCGTTTCCCGGCGGGCAGCCCGGCCAGCCAGGCGCCCAGTGCATCGGCCTGGGACTCCCCGGTGGGCGACAGCGGGACGTCGGGGTCCCGGACGTCGAGCTCGAGCCGGCCCGAGCCCTGCTCGTGCGCCTGGGCATCGGCCAGGTTGCCCATGCTCTCGCCGTGGCGCACCAGCCACAGCGCGGTGGGGCCCGGTGACTGCGCCATGGGGAGTCCCCTCCGTCGTCGCGGCGCCGCTGCCCGGGCCGTCGGCTGACCCGTAGCCGAGGGCGGCGGTGATCAAACCGCCGGCGTCTGGACGGCGGCGGGTCCGCTCAGCACGATGGGGCCGTGGCCGACGACACCTTCGAGACGCGGGCCTTCCCGACCGCTGCCGACTTCGACGCCTGGCTGGCCGCTGAGGGCGACCGGGCACCCGGGCTCTTCGTGAAGATCGCCAAGCGGTCGGCCGGGATCCCGTCGCTGACCGCGGCGGAGGCGGTCGAGGTGGCGCTGTGCCACGGCTGGATCGACGGGCGGGGCAACCGGGTGGACGACGACTGGTTCACCGTCCGGTACACCCCGCGGCGGGCCAAGAGCGTCTGGTCGCAGAAGAACGTGGAGACCGTCGCTCGGCTGGTGGACGACGGCCGGATGCGGCCGGCCGGTCTGGCGGCGGTCGAGGCGGCCCGGGCCGACGGCCGCTGGGACCGCGCCTACGCCGGGTCGGCGACGATCACCGTGCCCGACGACCTGGCCGCGGCGCTGGCCGCCGAGCCCGCGGCGGAGTCGTTCTTCGCCGGGCTGGACAAGACGAACCGGTACGCCGTCCTGTGGCGGGTGCACACCGCGGCCACCCCGCGCACCCGGGCCAACCGCATCGCTGCCTGCGTCCAGATGCTCGCGGAGGGTCGCCGCTTCCACGGCTGAGCCGCGTGTCGCGCCCGTGGAACCGTTCCGGACGGTGGCGACCGCCCCGGCTGCGGGCCGGCTCCGCTAGGAAGTCCGGCGACCCGCACCCGGCGGGACGACCCAGGAGGCTCCTCCGTGACCAGCACGCTCGACCAGCTGACCGGCAGCGTGCACCGCCCCGGCGACCCGGGCTGGCCCGCGGCAGTGACCGGGTACAACCTCGCCGTCGTGCACGCACCCGCCCTCGTCGTCGAGGCGCGCTCGGTCGACGACGTCGTCGCCGCGGTCCGGTACGCCGCCGCCGAGGGCCTGGTGGTGACGGTGCAGAACACCGGGCACGGCGCCCGCCGCCCGGTCGGACCGGACACCCTGCTGCTGCGCACCGGCGCGCTGGACGGCGTGGCGGTGGACCCCGCCGGCCGCACCGTGACCGTCGGCGCCGGCGCCACCAGCGGCCAGGTCGCGGCCGCCACCGCGCCGCACGGGCTGGCGATGGTCGCCGGCTCCGCGGGCTCGGTCGGCGTGGTCGGGATGGTCGCCGGGGGCGGCATGGGTCCGCTCGGGCGGGCGCTGGGCTTCGCCTCCGACCGGGTCCGCAGCTTCGAGGTGGTCACCGCGGACGGCGAGCAGCGGCACGTGGCCGCCGACAGCGAACCCGACCTCTTCTTCGCCCTGCGCGGCGGCGGTGGCGGGGTGGCCGTGGTCACGGCGCTGACCGCGGACCTGGTCGAGCTGCCCGGTTTCTGGGGCGGCGCCGTCTTCTTCCCCGGCGCCGAGGCGGCCGCAGTCCTGCACGCCTGGCGGGCCTGGGCCCCCACGCTGCCCACCGAGGTGACCACCTCGATCGCGCTGCTCCGGCTCCCGGACCTGCCGCAGCTCCCCCCGCCGCTGCGCGGGCAGTTCCTGGTGCACCTGCGGATCGCCTCGACCGGCTCGCCGGCCGACGGCGCGGCGCTGCTCGAGCCGATGCGGGGGGTGGCCCCGGTGGTGGTGGACACGGTCGGCCCGCGGCCGTACACCGAGATCGGCGCCGTCCACCTCGACCCCGAGGAGCCGGCTCCCACTGCGGATTCCGGATGCCTGCTCGGCGAGCTGCCCGCCGAGGCGGTCGACGCGCTGCTGGCCGTGGCCGGTCCGGGGGTGCGGACACCGCTGCTGGCGGTGGAGCTCCGCCAGCTCGGCGGCGCCCTGGCGGTCCGCCCGGAGGTCCCGGACGCCGTGAGCGGCCGGGACGCCGCCTTCTCGCTGTTCGCGGTCGGCGTGCTCGCCCCGCCGGTGGCCGCCCAGGTGCCGGACGCGGTCCGGGCGGCGGTCGCCGCGCTGACCCCGTGGCGGTCCGGGGTGCAGTACGGCTTCGCCGCCGGTCAGGACCTCACCGACGCCTGGACCCCCGACGTCCTGGCGCGGCTGCGGCAGGTCACCCGCGACCGCGACCCGGACCGCCTGCTCCGCGCCGCCCAGCAGCTGCCCGGCTAGCCGGTGACGCGGCGGGCGCCGACGTAGCCGGCCTTGTCCACGCTGGTCACGGCGACCGGCTTGCCGGTCACGCTGGCGTGCACCATCTGGCCGTTGCCGATGTAGATGCCGACGTGGCTGACCGGTGAGTAGAAGAACACCAGGTCACCGGGCTGCAACTCGGCCCGGGAGACCGCCACGCCCATGGTGGACTGGGCGCGGCTGGAGTGCGGGAGGGTGACCCCGGCGGCGGCGTAGGCGTACATCGTCAGGCCGGAGCAGTCGAAGGTGTCCGGGCCGCTCGCTCCGACGCCGTACATGTCGCCCAGCTGGGCCAGCGCGGTCTGCACCGCGACCCCGGCGGCGGCGGTCGGCGCGGGAGCGGGGCTGGCGGTGACCTCGGGACCGGCCAGCACGGTCTGCACCCGGACCTGGTCGGCGGCCGAGAGCCGGGCCAGGTCGGCCTGGTAGCCGGCCAGCTCGTCCTTCAGCTGCGCCTTCCGCGACTCCAGGTCGGCCGCGGCCGCGGTGGCGGCAGCAGCGGCGTCGTCCGCGGCCTGCTGCGCCTCGTCGGCGGCGGTGCGCGCCGCGGTCGCCTGCGCGACGATCGCGTCGGCGTGCGAGGCCAGCTGGTCCAGGGTGCTCATCTGCTGGATCAGGTCGTCGGCCGAGCCGCTGGTGAGGAAGGCGGCCAGCCGGCCCCGGGTGGTGCCGACGTACCCGGTCTGCGCGATCGCCCGCAGCTCCGGCTCCAGCGCGTCCAGCTGCGCCTGGGCCTGGGTGGCCGTGGCCGCAGCAGCGGTCGCGGCCACCTGCTGCTGCTCGGCGGCTGCCGCGGCCTGGTTGACCTCCTCGCCGACCTGCTCGAGCTGCTGCCCGGTGTCCGCGACGGCCTGCCGGGCCTGCTCGGCGGTGGCGGGGGGCGGGGCTGCGGAGCTGGTCGTCGGGGTGAGGACGACGGCGACACCGGCGGTCAGCGCGAGGGCGGCGGCGCGCGTCCACGGTCGCGTGGTCGATCGGGTCACGAAGGGCCTCCGTCTGCGCGCGTCGCGCCCGGGGAGGGGCGCCGGGTTCCGCGCGCGTCAGGACGGAAGGTAGGGAGATGGCGAGGTTGTCAAGAGGTCCGGCGCGCCGGGACCGATCGGTCCGCAGCGGACCTCAGTCCCACAGACCCCGCCCGCCACTCCCGCCCCGCGCGGAGGGGATCCAGCGGTCCGCGACGGCGCCGGTGGTGAAGGAGTAGACGGCCTTGTGCGCGACGTCGACGACCTGGTCGCGGCGGGACCAGGTCCACGGCGGGGCGCCGACGCCGGTGACGTTCTCCAGCGTCTGGTCCACCGCCAGCCGCACGACGGTGTGCCAGGCCGAGGCGCGCGGGCCGCGCAGCCCGGCGGCGGACCAGATGCCGCGCAGGGCTCCGACCACGGCGCCGGTGCCCCAGTGCATGAGGTGGTTGCGCACCGGGGGTCGTGCGGACCCCGGCAGCCGCCGGCCGGTGGTCAGCGCGGTCAGGGTGCGTCCCGGGACGTAGGAGTCCGGACGGTGGGTGACCTGCTGCTCGAGCTGCTCCCCCGCGGTCATCACGGCGACGCCGACGAGGCCGGCCACTGCTCCACGTCCTGCTGCTCGGGCCCACATGGCCGGAGGACTACCCCCGGAGCGGGCCCGGACACGCCACGAGCCGTCCACCGGTCGCCCGGTGGACGGCTCGTCGTCGGCCTGCTGCGGTCAGCCCGCCGCGGGCTCAGAGGCCTCCAGCGCCTCCAGCGCGGCGACGTCGCGCAGGATGGCGGAGAGCTCGGCGGAGCTCCAGGACTCGCAGCAGTCGCAGTCGCCGGTGGCGGTGAAGCTGCGCAGCCCGAGGCTGCCGCCGGCCTGGTCCTCGGCGAGGGCGAGCTGGCCGTCGTCGGGGTTGCGGTGGCACCGGCACGACGACGCGCACATGCCCAGCCCCCAGCCCGAGACGATGACCGACGGGCCGTTCTCGTGGACCTTGCCCAGCTGGAAGATGGAAGGCTTCTGGCAGTACGTCATGTCGGGCTCCCCTCGCCGTCCTGCCGCAGCGGCAGGGGGTCGTCATCGGCGTTCGGGAGAAGTAGACACGAAAGGGGTTTCATGTCCGCGCCATCGGGGCATGAAACGCGGTTCGCGAGGATCGTCCGGCTCATCCGTCACACGGGCCGCTGGCGACCCTCCCGCCCCCGCACAGACCCGGCACGGTGCCGCCGGCCACCGACGCGCGCAGGCAGCGGTCTCTCCTCCCCGAAGTAGAACTCGGCGGAGGACTCGTCGGGCGTCATGACCTGCGCACGCTGTACGACGCCAGGTCACTGACCCGGTCAGGACACCAGGTGCACACGGCTCCCGTCTCGGCGGGGGCGGGCGCCGGCGAGGACACTGCACCGCAGGACCACCGGGTGGCTGAGCCGTCGGCCGGAGACCGGTGGCCGGTCGGCCGGCGCCGGCCGCCTTCCAGCTGGAGGCCATCCCCGTGATCACCAGCACGCGTCAGGACGTCGCACTGCTCCTCTTCCGGCTCGGCATCGGCGGGACGCTCGCCGCGCACGGTGCCCAGAAGCTCTTCGGCTGGTTCGGTGGCGGCGGGGTGGAGGGCACGTCGGCCGGCATGGAGGCGATGGGCTTCCATCCCCCGAGGACGAGCGCGGTGATGGCGGGCATCGGCGAGACCGCCGGCGGGCTCGCCCTGGCCCTCGGGCTGGCCACACCGGTGGGCGGGGCGGCGGCCGCCTCCACCATGGCCGCCGCCGGCGCCGTGCACCGCCCGGCCGGCTTCTTCGTCACCGAGGGTGGCTTCGAGTACACCGGCGTCCTGGCACTGGCCGGTGCCGCCGTGGCGATCAGCGGGCCCGGCCGGTTCTCGCTGGACCACCTGACCGGCGACCGGCTCAACCGGCCCTGGATGAGCGCCGCCGCCCTCACCGTGCTGGGTGGCGCCTCGGCCGTCGTCGTCGCCCGGCGCAACCGGGCGGTGGCGTCGGCGGCACCGGCCGCGGTCCTCGACGCACCGGCCGACGCGGCGTCGGGCTCCTGATCGCTGGTCAGCGTCCGGAGAGGTCGACCTCGGGGTAGAGCGGGTGGGCGCCGACCAGCTCGGCGGCCCGGGCGCGCACCCGCTCGGCCACGGCCGGGTCCAGCCGGTACCGCATCTTCGAGTCGCCGTCGGGCTGGGTGTTGGCCAGCACGTCGACGAACAGGTCGCCGACCTCGTCGAGCTCGGCCTCGCCCAGGCCCCGGGTGGTCAGCGCCGGCGTGCCGAGCCGGATGCCGGAGGTGTACCAGGGGCCGTTCGGGTCGGCGGGCACGGAGTTGCGGTTGGTCACCAGGCCGGCGTCCAGCAGCGCGGCCTCCGCCTGGCGACCGGTCAGCCCGAAGCTGCTGACGTCGGCCAGCACCAGGTGGTTGTCGGTGCCGCCGGTGACCAGCCGGGCGCCCCGGCGCAGCAGGCCGTCGGCGAGCGCACGGGCGTTGGCCACGATCTGCTGGGCGTAGCCGGCGAACTCCGGACGGCGGGCCTCGGCCAGCGCGACCGCCTTGGCCGCCATCACGTGCGGCAGCGGGCCGCCGAGCACCATCGGGCAGCCGCGGTCGACCTCCGGCGCGTACTCCTCGGTGCACAGCACCATGCCGCCACGCGGCCCGCGCAGTGACTTGTGCGTGGTGGTGGTCACGACGTCGGCGTGCGGCACCGGGTCGAAGTCACCGGTGAGCACCTTGCCCGCCACCAGCCCGGCGAAGTGCGCCATGTCCACCATCAGGGTGGCGCCCACCTCGTCGGCGATCTCCCGCATCGCGGCGAAGTCGACCCGCCGCGGGTAGGCGGAGTAGCCGGCGACCAGGATCAGCGGCCGGAACTCACGGGCCCGCTCGCGCAGCGCCGCGTAGTCGATCAGGCCGGTCCCGGGGTCGGTGCCGTAGCTGGACTGGGAGAACATCTTCCCGGAGATGTTCGGCCGGAAGCCGTGCGTGAGGTGACCGCCGGCGTCCAGGGACATCCCGAGCATCCGCTGGTCGCCGAGCGCCCGGCGGAGCTGGGCCCAGTCCGCCTCGCTGAGCGCGTCGACGTTCTTCACGCCGGCCTCGGCCAACGCCGGGCTCTCCACCCGGTGGGCCAGGATCGACCAGAAGGCGACCAGGTTGGCGTCGATGCCCGAGTGCGGCTGGACGTAGGCGTGGTCGGCGCCGAAGAGCTCGCGGGCGTGCTCGGCGGCCAGCCGCTCGACGGTGTCGACGTTCTGGCAGGCGGCGTAGAAGCGGCGTCCCGGCGTGCCCTCGGCGTACTTGTCGCTGAACCAGTTGCCCATCGCCAGCAGGACGGCGGGCGAGGCGTAGTTCTCGCTGGCGATGAGCTTGAGGCTCTCCCGCTGGTCGGTGAGCTCCTGCCCGATCGCGGCCGCCACCCGGGGCTCGACCTGGGCGATCACGTCCAGCGCAGCGGCGAAGGCGGCGGTCTCACGGCTCACGGTGGTGGTCACGGGCACTCCTGCGGTCGACGGGAGCCCAGGCGCGCGGCGGTCGACGGGGCCGCTCCCCGGTGGTGGCCCACCTGTCAGCGCCAGTCACGGCCCGCGCTGAGGATAGCGGCGGGACCGGATGGTCACCTGCCGGTGGTGCGGCGGTCGTCCCGGTGGGTACGGGGGGCGCATGTCGATGAGCGCACCGTTCGACCCGGTCCAGCCCTCTGCCGACGACGGGATCCCCGCCGCGGACGCCGGCACCGGGGCACCGCCACCGGCCGAGGGCTCCGGGACCGGCGGGGAGGAGCCGGACCGCCCCGGGCAGACCGACGCGGACGGCCCGGCCGCCACGCAGAGCGAGACCCCGTACCGGAAGCCGGACCCCGCCGAGGTCGGGCCGGAGCCGACCGGCAACCCGGTGGACCCGGCCGTCTCGACCACGACGCCGGACCCCGGTCAGACCGGCCGCGACGAACGCTGAGGACCAGCAGCGTCCCCCAGGGCAGAAGTGGCCACTTCTGCCCTGACCGGTCAGCTCGCCGGGCTGACCGAGCTCATGTTGAAGTCCGGGATCCGCAGCATCGGCATCGCCGCGCGGGTGAACCAGTCGTTCCACTCCCGCGGCAGCGTCCGCTCGGTGCGGCTGGCCTCGGTGGCCCGGCCGAGCAGGTCGACCGGCGACTCGTTGAACCGGAAGTTGTTCACCGCCCCGGTCACCTCACCGCCCTCCACCAGGAAGACGCCGTCCCGGGTGAGCCCGGTGACCAGCAGCGTCTGCGGGTCGACCTCGCGGATGTACCAGAGCGTGGTCAGCAGCAACCCGCGCTCGGTGCGGGCGATCATCTCCGCCGGCGACGCGGTCGCGGTCCGGTCCTCGAGGACGAGGTTGTCCAGCGCCGCGGTCGCCGGGGCCCCCGTCTTCTGCGCCCAGGCCCGCGGCCGGACCAGGTTGGTGAGCACGCCGTCGGAGATCCAGTCGACGGCCGGTGTGGCCATGCCGTTGTCGAACACCGACGCGCTGCCCGAGGAGCCACCGACCACCTGGAACGGCGAGGTCTCCAGGCCGGGCGCGTCCGGGTCGCTGCGCAGGGTCAGCGGGAGCTGGGCCAGCCGGTCACCGATCCGGTTGCCGCCGCCGGGCCTGGCGTAGACGCTGCGCCCCTCGTCGGCGTCCCGCGCCTCCATCGACCAGTAGGCGACGACCATCAGGTCGCTCACCGTGGACGGCGGCAGCAGCGTCTCGTACCGGCCGGCCGGCAGGTCGATGCGCCGGTGCGACCAGGCCATCTTCTGCTGCACCTCGGCGGCCAGGTCGGCCACCGAGACGTCGGTGAAGTCGCGGGTGCCCACGCCGGCCCAGACCGACCGGCCGAAGTCGGTGCTCTTGCCGTTCAGCTCCACCCGGCCGGTGGGCTGGTCGTGCCGCAGCCGCAGGCCGGTGGAGCTGCCGAGGTAGGTGGTCGCCAGCTGGTGCTCGGCGAACCCGAACAGCAGCTCGTCCCGGCCGCGGGCCTCGCCGAAGGCCTGCCCGAGCGCGGGGGCGAAGTCGGCGAACACGTCGATCGAGGTCTCCGCGGCGTCGGCGTCCCAGTCACCGGAGCCCGGCGGCACCTCGCCGACCAGCGGCACGGCGTCCTCGGCCGGGCCGGCGTCCCGGGCGGCCTGCTCGCTGGCCGCCACCAGCTCGGCGATGTCCGGGGTCCCGGTGCGGGCGACGGTGCCGGTGGCCATCCCGGCGCCCCCGTCGACGAAGGAGATGACGACGACCTGCCGGGAGCGCATCGCACCGTTGGTGGTCAGGCTGTTGCTGGCCCAGCGGAGGTTGGCTTCCGAGCTCTCGGTGACGTAGGTGATCTGCCCGTCGGCCTTCGACGCCGCCAGCGCCCGCTCGACCAGTTCCTGCGGCCCGGCCGACATCAGCGCCCGCCCTCCTGCTTGGTGTTGAGGATGTTGGTGTTCTCGAAGAGCGCGGCCGGGCAGCCGTGGCTGACCGGCGCGACCTGCCCGGGCTGCGCCTTGCCGCAGTTGAAGGCGCCGCCCAGCACGTAGGTCTGCGGGCCGCCGACCGCGGTCATCGAGCCCCAGAAGTCCGTCGTCGTCGCCTGGTACGCCACGTCGCGCAGCTGGCCGGCCAGCCGGCCGCCCTCGATGCGGTAGAAGCGCTGCGCGGTGAACTGGAAGTTGTAGCGCTGCATGTCGATGGACCAGCTGTTGTCCCCGACGACGTAGATGCCGCGCTCGACGCCGCCGATCAGCTCCTCGGTCGAGGGCCCGTCCGGCGCGGGCTGCAGCGAGACGTTGGCCATCCGCTGCACCGGCACGTGTGCGGCGGAGTCGGCGAACGCGCAGCCGTTCGAGCGCGGCAACCCCCGGAGGCGGGCCATGTTCCGGTCGACCTGGTAGCCGACCAGCACGCCGTCGCGGATCAGGTCCCACTGCTGGGCGGCCACGCCCTCGTCGTCCCAGCCGACCGTGGACAGCCCGTGCTCGGCGGTCCGGTCGCCGACGACGTTCATCAGCGACGAGCCGTACTGCAGGGTGCCCAGCTTGTCGGGCGTGGCGAACGACGTGCCGGCGTAGGCGGCCTCGTAGCCGAGCGCCCGGTCCAGC
Organism: Geodermatophilaceae bacterium URHA0031; assembly: GCA_000620205.1. GTDB lineage: Bacteria > Actinomycetota > Actinomycetes > Mycobacteriales > Geodermatophilaceae > Modestobacter. The sequence goes on from JHVP01000018.1 coordinate 23,943, forward strand.
TCGGTGGCGTGCCCGATGGACTCGTGGATGGTCAGCCACAGGTTCGAGGGGTCGACGACGAGGTCGTAGCGGCCGGCCTCGACCGACGGTGCCTTGACCTTCTCCCGCAGCAGTTCGGGGATCTCGGCCAGCTCCCCGCGCCAGTCCCAGCCCGCGCCGGCGACGAACTCCCAGCCCCGGCCCACCGGCGGGGCCAGCGTGCGCATGGACTCGAAGCTGCCGGTCGTCCGGTCGACGGTCAGCGCGGTGAACTCCGGGTGCACCCGGACGCGCTGCTGGCGGGTGCGGGTGCCCGCCGTGTCGGCGTAGAACTTCTGCTCCTTGACCTGCAGTGCGCTGGTCTGGACGTGCTCCACCCCGTCGGCGGCCAGCAGCTGCTCGGAGAGCTCGACGAGCAGACCGGTCTTCTCCGCGTCGGGGACGTCGAACGGGTCGACCTCGTAGGCCGAGACCCACTCACCGGTGTGCACCGGCTCGGGGGCGAGCTCGACCCGGTCGGTGTTCATCGCCGCGGAGACCTGCGCGACCGCGACCGCCTCCTCGGCCAGCCGCACCGCCTCGGCGGCGGTCAGGACGACGCCGGCGGCGAAGCCCCAGGTGCCCTCGTGGACGACGCGGACGGCGAGCCCGAGGTCCTCCCCGTCGCCCAGCGCCTCGAGCCGCGCGTCGCGCAGCCGGATGCTCTGCGTGCGGATCCGCTCGACCCGCAGGTCCGCGTGCTCGCACCCCAGGTCGACCGCCCGGGTGAGCGCCGCGTCGGCCAGCGCGGACAGCGGGAGGGCGAGGAAGGACTCGTCGACGGAACGGGTCTGTGCCACACCCCCGTGTCTACCAGGCAGCAACCCGCCGCCCTGGCCCCCCTGCAGGGTCCCACCGCGAGCTTGCGAGCGGTGGGGGGCAGGGGGTCCCTCCTCAGCCGAGCTCGCTGTCCACCCAGCACCAGCGCCAGGCCTCGTCCGGCTCGGCGCTGACGACGACCGGGTGCGCGGTCGAGCCGAAGTGCGCGCGGGAGTGCCGGCGCGGCGAGGAGTCGCAGCAGCCGACGTGACCGCAGGTCAGGCAGGTGCGCAGGTGCACCCACGTCGTCCCCTCGCGCAGGCAGTCCTCGCAGGCCTGCTCCGGGTGCGCGGCCCCCTCCGGCGCCAGCCGCAGGTGCGCGCAGCGCACGTCGCTGGGCCGGGGGGCCAGCGGGCGCTCGCGGTCCAGCGACTCGAGCTCCTCGTGCCGGTCGAGCAGCGTCTCCTCGACGTCGATGGCGTTGAGTGCCGCCTCCAGAACCTCCGTCGGAGCCGTGCCGGCGTCGCGGGCGCGCACCACGACCTCCCGCTCGGCGTCGAGCATCGCCATCCGCAACCGCGCGTAGGTGCTGGACGGGGTCTCCTGGTCCGCCAGCGGCCGGCCCAGCCGTTCCCAGCTGGCGTGCGACCGCGCGATCGACCGGTCGCGCAGCCGCGGCACCACGCCGTCGGGCTCGTCGCCGGTGGTCAGCTCGCTCAGCCGCTGCAACCCGGCGGCGTTGGCGGCGTCCCCGATCACCGCGGCCTGCAGCGCGTCCTCGGCCGGGTCGGGCGGCGGCAGGCCGACCCGGCGGACCAGCCACGGCAGGGACGAGCCCTGCACCAGCAGGCTGCCCACGACGACGGTGAACGCCGCCAGCAGCAGCACCTCCCGGTCGGGCAGGTCCTCGGGCAGCACCTGCGCGGCGGCCAGCGTGACCACGCCGCGCATGCCCGCCCAGGAGACCAACCCGGCCACCGCGGGGGTCCACGCCTGCCGGCGCATCGCCGGGGTGCCGACGGAGAGGGCGCCGGCCAGCCCGAAGACGAACGCGAAGCGCACGACCACGGTGGCCACGAGCACCCCGAGGCAGACCAGCGTGACACGGCCGGCGCCCAGCCCGCTGTCCGCGGCGCCGGAGAGCAGGCCGGGCAGCTGCAGCCCGATGAGCAGGAAGACGCTGTTCTCCAGCACGAACGCGACGGTGCGCCAGGTGATCGCCTCGGTCACCCGAGCCGTCGCCGTCTGCACCTTCGGGGAGACGTGGGCCAGCGCCAGCCCGGTGACGACGGTGGCCAGCACGCCCGAGGCGTGCACCTCCTCCGCGGCCAGGAAGGCCAGGTAGGGGGCCACGAAGGAGACCAGGGTGTCCAGCACGGGGTCCTTCACCCGGGCCCGGACGACGGCGAGCACCGCGGCGACCGCGCCGCCGACCAGCACCGCGCCGACGACCGCCCAGACGAACTCGCCAGCGACCTCGAACGGCGAGGGCTCCGAGGTCAGCGACGAGACCGCGACGCTCAGCGCGATCAGCGCGGCGGCGTCGTTGACCAGGCTCTCGTGCTCCAGCAGGGTCGCCACCCGCCGCGGCAGCCCCAGCCGCCGGCCGATCGCCGAGGCCGCGATCGCGTCGGGGGGCGCGACCACCGCACCCAGCGCCAGCGCAGCCGCGAGGGCCACGCCGGGCAGCAGCAGCCAGGTGACCCAGCCGACGAACAGCGTGGTGACGACGACGAGCACCACCGACATCGAGAAGATGCTCGCCTTGTTGTGCCGGAAGTCGAACAGCGACGTCCGGGCGGTGGTGGCGTACAGCAGCGGCGGCAGCAGGGCGAAGAGCACGACGTCCGGGTCGAGCTGGACGTCCGGCACGTGCGGCAGGAACGACGCCGCCGCGCCGACCACCACGAGCACCAGCGGGGTGGGCCAGCCGAACCGGTCGCACACGCCGGCGACGACGCCGACCGCGATCACCAGCGCGACCAGCTGGGCGGTCAGCTCCACGGCCTGCTCGTCCTCACGGACGCCGATCCTCTCAGTGCAGGTGCCTCATCCAGTCGGCCGGCACCCGGCCGGCCGGACCGGGCACCGGCTGCGCCGCCGGGTGGGCGGTCGGGGCGGTGAGCTCCGGGCCGTCGGCGAACGCGCCCTCCACGTAGTCCCAGAACCAGCCCTCCCCCGGCTCGAAGCTCTGCACGATCCGGTGACCGGAGGCGTGCGCGTGCGCGCTGGCGTGCTGATTGGGGGAGGAGTCGCAGCAGCCGACGTGCCCGCAGGCGGCGCACCGGCGCAGGTGCAGCCACCACGCGCCACTGGCCTCGCACTCGACGCACCCCGTGCCGCTCGGCGGGACGGTCGGGTCGATCTGGTCCATGGGTGCTCCTCCTGGGTCGATGCGCCGCCGTGAGTCTCGCCCAGCGGGGGCTCCTCCGGAAGCGGTCAGACCTGGTCCTCGCCGCCGTCGAGCACGGTCCACAGCCGGGAGATCCGGCCGTCGACGACCGTGGCGACGTCCAGGCCGCCGAGCACCGGCTCGCCCCCCGGCGGGCCGAGCCGCCAGGACCGCATGCCCAGGTCCCCCACCCCGCGGAACGGCCCGGCCGGCGTGAAGACCAGACCGGGCCCCTGCGCCAGCAGGCCGGTCACCGTGGCCGCCAGCTCCTCCCGGCCGGTCGCCGTCTGCTCCGCGTCGACGAAGACGACGTCGGGGGTGAAGACCTCGGCGATCACGGCGGCCCGGCGCTCGGCGTCCGGCTCGTTGAAGACGCCCTGGAGCATGCGCTCCAGCAACTGCTCACTGCTGGGGTCGGACACGGGTGCCTCCCGGCTCGGTCCCGACTCGACGCGGTCCAGGTCGACACTGACGGGGCCGTCACAGAGGAAGATACATGACATGTCACCCAACTCGACCGGGCCACTGCTCACACCCGACCAGCAGGACACCTGGTTCGCGTACATGCGGGTGTCGCTGCGGCTGGGCTACGAGATGAACCGGCAGCTGCAGACCGACAGCGACCTGTCCCTGCCGGACTTCGACGTCCTCAACGCGCTGGCCGACTCGCCGGACGGGCGGCTGCAGCTGACCGGGCTGGCCACCCGCCTGGCCTGGGAGCGCAGCCGGCTGTCCCACCACCTTCAGCGGATGAGCGCCCGCGGTCTGGTCGAGCGGAGCCCGTCGGTCACGGACCGGCGGGCGACCGAGGCCGTGCTCACCGACGCCGGCCGGGCGGCGCTGACCGCGGCCACCCCGGGCCACGCGGAGCTGGTGCGGCGGATGTTCTTCGACGGGCTGGACCCCGCCCTGCTGCCCGCGCTGCGCACCGCGCTGGAGCAGGTGCACGAGCAGGTGCTCACCCACGGCACGCTGCCGCGCCCCGGCCGGCCGCAGCGGCGACTGCCGGGGTTGGAGCCCACGGGCTGAGGGGTACCCGCCGCCGCATGGCCGGCGACGAGCACGACGTCACGCTCACCTTCGGCGGCAACGCGACGACCCTGCTCCGGCTGGGGCCGTTCACGCTGCTGACCGACCCCAACTTCCTGCACCGCGGCCAGCGGGCCTACCTGGGCTACGGGCTGTTCACCAAGCGGCTCACCGAGCCGGCGCTGCAGCCCACCCAGCTGCCGGCGCTGGACGCGATCCTGCTGTCCCACCTGCACGACGACCACTGGGACAGGATCGCCACCCGCTCGCTGCCGAAGGACACGCCCGTGGTGACCACCCCGGCGGCCGCGCGCGAGCTGGCGCAGAAGGGCTTCGCCGCGACCAGCGACCTCACCGACTGGCAGACCCACGAGCTCACCTCCGGGACGGCGTCGCTGCGGATCACCTCGGTGCCCGGCGTGCACGGCCCCGGCCTGCTCGGCCGGCTGCTGCCGCCGGTGATGGGCAGCGTGCTCGAGCTGGTCGACGCCGGCACGGTCACCTGGCGCGGCTACATCAGCGGGGACACCCTCTTCCGCCGGGACATCGGGGAGGTGCTGCAGCGCTGCGGTCCCCTCGACGTGGTCATCCCCCACCTGGGCGGCACCAAGGCGTTCGGCTTCACGGTGACCATGGACGGCCGCCAGGGGGCCGACCTGGTGGAGCTCCTCCAGCCGCCGGTCGTCGTCCCGGTGCACTACGACGACTACACGGCGTTCAGCAGCCCGCTCGGTGACTTCGTCGCCGAGGTCGCCACCCGCCGGGCCCCGGGGGAGATCCGCACCGTGGGCCGCGGCCAGACCATCTCCCTGCGCGCCTGAGTGGAGTGCCGGCGCATCACTTCCCGAGCGCTGGCACTCCGCTCAGGCGCGGCCGGCGAGGCGGAGGGCGCGGGTCTGCACGTCGGCCCGCAGCGCCGCCTCGTCGACGGTGGTGCTGACGCCGTCGCGCACGACCTGCCGGCCGGCCACCCAGGTGTCGCGGACGTGCCGGGAACCGACCGACCAGACGAGGTGGGTGAGCAGGTCGGTCACGTCGCCGACGGGGGTGAACGCGATGTCCTCGGTGTCGACGTGCACCAGGTCCGCGCGCCGGCCGGCGGTGAGCTGACCGAGGTCGTCGCGCCCGATCGCGGCGGCCGCCGCCCCGGTGGCCAGCCAGAACGCCTCCGGGGCGGTGAGCGCGGTCGCGTCCCGCTCCCGGAGCCGGGCCAGCTGGGCGGCCAGCCGGAGGTCCTCGAACAGGTCCAGGTTGTCGTTGGACGCCGGCCCGTCGGTGCCCATGCCGACCCGGATGCCCAGGTCCAGCATGTCCCGCAGCCGCGCGGTGCCGCTGGCCAGCTTGGTGTTGCTGCCCGGGCAGTGCGCCACCGCGACGTCGTACTCGCGCCACAGCTCCAGGTCGCCGTCGTCCATGTGCACGCAGTGCGCGCCGAGCACCCGGCCGCCCAGCACGTCGTGGGCGGCCAGCAGCGCCGGGACGCTCAGCCCGTGGGTGGCCAGCAGCTCGTCCCCCTCGGTGGCGGTCTCCGCGACGTGCACGGTGAGCAGCAGGCCGTGCTCGCGGGCCGCCTCGGCCGCCTGGGTGAGCACCGGGAGCGGCACGGTGTAGGCCGAGTGCGGGCCGATGCCGAACTCGACCTGCTCGTCGCTGCGCCCGGCCAGCCCGACCGCGGTGGCCAGCTGCTCGTCGAAGGTGCCGAAGCCGGGGAGCCCGATGAGCGGGTTGGCCACGACCGCCCGGGCACCGGTCGACCGCACCGCCGCGGAGATCCGCTCGGGGTGGAAGTACATCTCCACGCTGGTGGTGACCCCGTGCCGGAGCATCTCCGCCGACGCCGCGGTCATCGCCACCTCGACGTCCTCGGGCGTGAGCCTCGCCTCACGCGGCCACATCACCTCGCGCAGCCAGCGGTCCAGCGGGAGCCCCTCCCCCTGACCCCGGAACAGCACCATCGGGGCGTGCGAGTGGGTGTTCACCATGCCCGGTGCCAGCACCCCCGGCAGCCGGCTGACCTGGACGTCCTCCGCCACGGGCGGCGCGTCCGCGGCCGGGCCGACCCAGCTGATCACGCCGTCGTCCACGTCGAGCGCGGCATCGGGGACGACGGTGCCGGCGCGGTCCCCCACGACCACGGCGCGGGCGGTGAAGCGCTGCATGGCGGAACCGTAACCGCCGGGCCCCCGTTGGACCGGGCGTGCCGACGGCTGCTGCCGCCGACCCGGGCGGACTCACGGGAACAGTGCTCGACCTCATGGAGGCGCTCGGCGCCCTGGGGGTCGGGCTCGCCATCCTGCTGGAGACGGTGGTGCCACCGATCCCCAGCGAGGTGGTGCTGCCGCTGGCCGGCTACCTCGCCCAGACCGGCCGGATGGGGCTGGTCGCGGCCTTCCTCGCCGCCACTGCGGGCTCGCTGCTCGGGGCGTCCTTCCTCTACCAGCTGGGCCGCTGGCTGGGGCCCGAGCGCAGCCGCCGCTGGCTGGACCGGCTGCCGCTGGTCGACACCGCCGACGTCGACAAGGCCTTCGACGCCTTCGAGCGGCGGGGCCGGGCGGCCGTGCTGCTCGGCCGGCTGGTGCCGGTGGTGCGCAGCTTCATCTCCGTGCCCGCCGGCGTGGTGCGGATGCCCTGGCCGCAGTTCCTGCTCTACACCGCGATCGGCAGCGCGGTCTGGAACGGCGCCCTGATCGGTGCGGGAGTCGCGCTGGGCACCCAGTACGAGCTGGTCGAGCGCTACGTCGGGCTGCTGGACTACGCGCTGGTGGCGGCCGTCGTCGGCTTCGGGGGCTGGATGGTCGTCCGGCACCTGCGGCGCCGAGGCAGCACCCTGGGCGGGTGACCGAGCCCCGCACCCGCCCGGACGTCGTCGCCTTCGACGTCAACGAGACCCTGCTGGACCTCGCGCCGGTCGGCGCCGCGCTGGTCGAGCACGGCCAGTCCGCGCAGCTGCTGCCCGCCGTCTTCTCCCGGACCCTGCTCACCGGCTTCGCCGGCGCGGCCCTGGGCACCTGGTTCCCGTTCCGGGCCGCCTTCGAGACCTCGGTGGCGCAACTGACCGGCCTGCCGCCGGCCGCCTGCTCCGCGGTGGCCGACGCGTTCGGTGAGCTGTCCCCGCACCCGGACGTCGAGCCCGCGCTGCGCCTGCTGACCGAGGCCGGCGTCCGGGCGGTGACGTTGAGCCACGGGGCGCCGGGCGTCGCCGAGGCGGGGCTGGCCCGCGGCGGGGTCGCCGCGCTGGTGGAGCGGACCCTGACCTCGGAGTCGATCCGGGTCTGGAAGCCCGCCCGGGCGGCCTACCTGTGGGCGGCGGGGACCTGCGGGGTGGCCCCGGAGCAGATGGCCCTGGTCGCCGCGCACTCGTGGGACGTCGCCGGTGCCCGCCGGGCGGGGCTGACGGCGGCGTTCACCGCCAACCGCGCCGAGCGGGTGCCCGCCGCGGTCCTCGAGCCGCCGCACGTGCAGGGCGCCTCGCTCGTCGAGGCGGTCGAGGCGCTGCTCGCCCTCCCCCGCCGGTGACCGCCCGCGAGGTCCCCACCCCGCTCGGCCCGGCCCGGGTGCACTGCGCCGACCCGGAGGAGGCGGTCACCGGCACGCTGGTGCTCGGGCACGGCGCCGGCGGCGGGGTGGACTCCGCCGACCTGCGCGCCGTCGCTGCCGCCGGCGCAGCGGCGGGGTGGCGGGTGCTGCTGGTCGAGCAGCCGTGGAAGGTCGCCGGGCGACGGATCGCCCCCGCACCGGCCCGGCTGGACGAGGCCTGGACGGCGGTGCTGGCGCAGGTGCGCGACCTGGTCGGCGGCCCGCTGGTGCTCGGCGGCCGCAGCGCCGGGGCACGGGTGGCCTGCCGGACGGCGTCGGCGCAGGGAGCGGCCGGGGTCCTCGCCCTGGCCTTCCCGCTGCACCCGCCCGGTCGGCCGGAGAAGAGCCGCGCCGCCGAGCTGCGCGGCGTCGACGTCCCGCTGGTCGTGGTGCAGGGCGAGACCGACGCCTTCGGCCGCCCGGCCGAGGTGGCGGCGGCGCTCGCCGGGCACGGCGGGACGGTGCGCGCCGTGCCCGGTGACCACGGGCTGAGGAAGGACCCGGCCGCGGTCGCCACCTCCGCCGTCGACTGGCTGGCGGGCTACTTCCGGAGCTGACGGATGATCAGCAGCAGGAGGACCAACACGGCCGCCCCGCCGGCAGCGGGGGCCGCGTAGCGGGTGAACGCCGCGCCGCCGGCCACCTCCAGCAGGTCGATCGGCTCCGGCTCCACGGGGGTGAGCGGGCGCTGCGGCGCGGACGGCGTGCTCCGGACCGGACCCCCGCCGGCGGGCCGGTTCGGCGGCGCGGTGGTGCCCGTCGGCGGCTTGCTCGGTGCCTTCTTCGCCGCGCTGATGGGTGTGGCTGCGGCCGGCGTGGCCTTCGCGGGGGTGGCCTCCACCGGTGGGGTGACCGCCGACGCCTGGGTGGTGGCGGCGGAGTCGGCCCCGGCGGCCGCGGTCTTCTTCGCCGCTGCGGCCGCCTTCTTGACCGGCGCACCGGCGGCCGAGCCCTCGACCGAGGCCGCCACCTCCTCGGCGACGCCGGCGGTGGTCGCCGCAGCCGAGGCCGCCGCGGTGCCGACGGTCGTGGCGACGGTGGGCTCCTGCTGCGCCTGGGCCGCAGCGGTGTCGACCGCGGCCGGGTCGGCCAGGCCGGCGTCCCCGCTGGCCAGCTGGGCGGACAGCTTGTCGGCGAACTGGCCGAGCAGCTTGTTGCCCACGTCGGTCATCACGCCGCGGCCGAACTGCGCGGGACGACCGGTGATGTTGAGGTCGGTCAGCACGTCGACCCGGGTGACGCTGCCCTCGGCGGCCAGCGTGGCGGTGACGATCGCCGCGGCGGTGCCGTTGCCGCGCTGGTCCTTGCCGCGGGCGTCGATCACGGCCTTGTGCGCGGTCTCGTCCTTCTCGATGAAGGAGCCCTTGCCCTGGTAGGTCAGGTTGATCGGCCCCAGCTTGACCTTCACCCGGCCGGTGAAGTCGTCCCCGGTGACCGAGTCGAGCGCCGCCCCCGGCATGCACGGGGCGATCCGGTCGATGTCCAACAGCACCCGCCACGCCTCGTCGACGGGCAGGGGCACGGTGAACGAGTTCTCCAGCTGCACTGCAGGACCTCCGAGGACGGCGACACCGGCCGCGAGCCGAGCCGGGACGTGCGTGGATCGGGACGAGAACGCGACGCTACCGCGCGCCGCACGTCCCGCACATCCGATCACGGGCGGGACGATGGCGCAGGCGGGAACGGTGCCGGACCGGCCCGCCCACGAGGGACGGACCGATCCGGTCTCAGAGACCTGCGGCGGCGGCCAGGGCGCGCCGGGTGAGCACCTGCGCGAGGTGCTGCCGGTAGTCGGCCTGGGCGTTGAGGTCGTTGCTCGGGCTGGTGCCCTCGGCGGCCTGAGCGGCGGCCGCGGTGACCGTCTCCAGGCTGACGTCGACCCCGACCAGGGCGGCCTCGGTGGCGCTGGCCCGCAACGGGGTGGGCCCCATGTTGGTCAGCCCGATGCGCGCCTCGGTGATCCGGCCGCCCTCCCGCCGGACGGCCGCCGCCACCGCCACGATCGACCAGGCCTGGGCGACCCGGTTGAACTTCTCGTAGCGGACGCCCCAGCCGTCGTCCGCGGCGAGCTTCGGGAGGCGGATCTCGACGAGCAGCTCCCCCTCCTCGATCGCGGTGGTCAGGTAGTCGACGAAGAACTCCGCGGCAGGCACCGTCCGCCGTCCGGCCGGGCCGGCGATGACGAACTCGGCGTCCAGCGCCAGCGCCACCGCCGGCAGGTCACCGGCCGGGTCGGCGTGCGCCAGCGCGCCGCCGAAGGTCCCCCGGCGGCGCACCTGCCGGTCGGCCACCGTCTCGGTGGCCTCCACCACCAGCGGGGCGTACCGGGCCAGCAGCGGGTCGGTGAGCACGTCGGCGTGCGTCGTCATCGCGCCGACGACCAGCTGGTCGCCCTCCTCCCGCACCCCGCGCAGCCCCTCGACCCGGGTGAGGTCGACGACCACCTCGGGCGCGGCCAGGCGCAACCGCATCACCGGGATGAGCGACTGCCCGCCGGCGAGGATCTTGACGTCGTCCCCGCCCTCGGCGATCGCCTGCAGCGCCTCCTCGACGGTGGTCGGCCGGGCGTAGTCGAATGCTGCCGGGATCATGGCGTCTCTCCTTCGTCGAGCCGGCGGATCACTGCTGGTCTCCTTCGGTGACCGACGCGGTGGCGGCCTCGCTCGAGGTGACGCCCTGCGCGTTGGAGGTGGCGGCGGCCCGGTCGCCGCCGTCCCCGCCCTGGTGCATCGCCCGCCAGACCCGTTCCGGGGTGAGCGGCATGCGGATGTCGGTGACGCCCAGGTGGCGCACCGCGTCCAGAGCGGCGTTGACCACCGCCGGGGTGCTGGCGATGCAGCCGGCCTCGCCGACGCCCTTGGCGCCGATCGGGTTGCCCGGCGCCGGGTGCACCGTGTTGCCCGTGTCGAAGTGCGGCAGGTCGGCGGCCGAGGGCAGCAGGTAGTCGACGAAACTGCCGGTGGTCAGGTTGCCGTCGGCGTCGTAGATCGCCTCCTCGTACAGCGCCTGGGCGATGCCCTGGGCGAGCCCGCCGTGCATCTGCCCCTCGACGATCAGCGGGTTCACGATCGTCCCGACGTCGTCCACCGAGGCGTACTTGCGGATCTTGACGAACCCGGTCTCGGTGTCGACCTCCATCGCGCAGATGTGCGTGCCGTGCGGGAAGGAGAAGTTCACCGGGTCGTAGGTCGCCTCGGCGTCGATCGTCGGTTCGATCCCCTCCGGGTAGTCGTGCGCGGCGAAGACGGCCAGGGCCACCTCCTGGATCCCGATGCCGGTGCCCGGTGTGCCCTTGACGGAGAACTTGCCGCCGGTGAACTCCAGGTCGTCCTCGCTGGCCTCCAGCAGGTGGGCGGCGATCGCCCGCGCCTTCTGCACGACCTTCTCCGCGGCCTTGACCACGGCGGTGCCCCCGACCACGAGCGACCGTGAACCGTAGGTGTCCATACCCCGGGAGGAGATGGCGGTGTCGCCGTGCAGCACCTCGACGTCCTCGAACGGCACCCCCAGCTGGTCGGCGACCAGCTGGCTCCACGCCGTCTCGTGGCCCTGTCCGTGCGGGGTCGAGCCGGTGACGACCTCGACCTTGCCGGTGGGGAGCATCCGGATCGAGGCGGACTCCCAGCCACCGGCGCCGTAGGCGAGCGAGCCCAGCACCCGGGAGGGGGCCAGCCCGCACATCTCGGTGAAGGTGGAGAAGCCGATGCCCAGCTGCACGGGATCGTTCGACTCGCGGCGGCGCTGCTGCTCGGCCCGCAGCTCGTCGTAGCCGATCAGCTCCAGCGCCTGCTCGGTGGCCTGCGCGTAGTCGCCGCTGTCGTACTCGAGGCCGGCGACCGTGGTGAACGGGAACTCCTCGGCTCCGATCCAGTTCTTCCGGCGCAGCTCGAGCGGGTCCATGCCGAGCTCGGCGGCGAGCTCGTCCATGATCCGCTCGATCGCGAAGGTGGCCTCGGGCCGCCCGGCTCCGCGGTAGGCGTCGGTGGGCACCTTGTTGGTGAAAACGCCGTCGCACTCGAACCGGTAGGCCGGGAACTTGTAGATGCCCGGGAACATGAACGCCCCGAGCACCGGCACGCCCGGCGTGATCAGCCGCAGGTAGGCGCCCATGTCTGCGAGGATCCGGCAGCGCAGACCCTTCACGTTGCCCTCGCGGTCGGCGGCGACGTCGATGAACTGCACCTGGTCGCGACCGTGGTGGGCGGCCATCAGCGACTCGCCGCGGGTCTCGGTCCACTTGACCGGCCTGCCGAGCCGCCGGGCGACCAGCAGGGCCAGGATCTCCTCCGGGTTGACCTGCAGCTTGCCGCCGAAGCCACCGCCGACGTCGGGGGCGATCACCCGCAGCTTGTGCTCCGGGATGCCGGTGACCATGGCCGCCATCACCCGCAGCACGTGCGGGATCTGGGTCGCCGACCACATCGTGTAGTTGTCCCGCGTGGGCTGGACGACGACCGACCGGGGCTCCATGAACGCCGGGATCAGCCGCTGCTGGACGAACCGGCGGCTGACGGTGACCTCGGCGTCGGCGAAGGCCTGGTCGGTGTCCGCGCCGGTGCCTGCCTCGCCGGCGTCGAAGACGAAGTGGTAGCTGGTGTTCGACGAGATGGAGTCGTGCACCAGGGGCGAGCCCGCCTGCACGGCCTGCTCCATGTCCAGCACGACCGGCAGCGGCTCGTAGTCGACGTCGATCGCCTCGAGGGCGTCCGCGGCCGCGGTGCGGGTGCGGGCGACGACGACGGCCACCGCCTCGCCGACGTGGTTGACCTGGTCGACGGCGATCGAGGGGTGCCCGGGGTTGACCATGTCCGGCGTCACCGGCCAGGCGCAGGGCAGCGATCCCTGCTCCTCGGCGAAGTCGGCCCCGGTGTAGACGGCGACGACGTTGGGGCGGTCCTTGGCCGCGCTCACGTCGAGGTGGGTGATCCGCGCGTGGGCGACCGGGCTGCGCAGCATCGCCATGTGCAGCATGCCCGGCAGCACGATGTTGTCGGTCCACTGCGTCTCGCCGGTGATCAGCCGCGCGTCCTCCTTGCGGCGGCGGGCCTGCCCGACCTCCTTGGCCGGGGCCATCTGGACGGGGGTGTCCGGGGCGGCCGGGTCCTCGACGGCGGTCACGACGCCTCCTCGCTGGCGCTCGTCGGGGCCGTGCCCGAAGGTGCTGTGCTGGATGATGACCTCGCAAGCCCGGTCATGACTGCGCCACCACGTGCTCGGCAGCAGCGGTGTCCACCGCGGCCGGTGAGGTGTCCGGGTCACCGGGCGCCGCGCCCCGCATCTCCGCCGCCGCCTGCTGCACGGCGCGCACGATGTTCTGGTAGCCGGTGCAGCGGCAGAGGTTGCCCTCGATGCCCTCGCGGACCTCGGTCTCGCTCGGGTCCGGGTTCTCCTTGAGCAGGTCGATCGAGGCCATGATCATCCCCGGGGTGCAGAAGCCGCACTGCAGCCCGTGCATCTCGTGGAAGGCCCGCTGGACCGGGTGCAGGGTGCCGCCGATGCCCTCACCGGCGATCCCCTCGATCGTGGTGACCTGGCTGCCGTCGGCCTGCACGGCGAGCACGGTGCAGGACTTCACCGCCTGCCCGTCCAGGTGCACCGTGCACGCGCCGCAGTTGCTGGTGTCACAGCCCACGACCGTGCCGACCTTGCCGAGCTGTTCCCTGAGGTAGTGCACCAGCAGGGTCCGCGGCTCGACGTCGTCCGTGTAGGACTCCCCGTCGACCCGCACGTTGATCTGCGTCACGTGTCCTCCGCTTCGTTGCATCGGCTCTGCACCGCGGTCGGCCCGCGGATCCTGCGGCAGTGTGACAACCGACACGCGGGCGAGTCCACACTCCGTGCTCCCACTCCCCCACCCGGTTCCGCAGTCGCGGGTCCTGGCGCCCCCGCGCTGCTCACCTGAGGAGGACGTCCCGTGGGTCGGCCCGCAGCCCGGCCCCGGGCCAACGTTGCACCGCGTTGCAGCGGAGCGGTCAGCGGCGCACCGGGCCGCGGGGCCCGCCGCGCAGCCGCTGCACCTGCCCCGCCGCGGCGGTGCGCCGCGCCCCGGGCGGGAGCACCGCCAGGCACGCCTGCCAGGTGCCCAGGTCGTCGGCCGCCTCGGGGAGCTCGCTGTAGCGGACCAGCAGGTCCGGGCGCCCGCTGGTGAGCACCGCGGTGCGGACCTCGTCGGCGAGCCGGGCACGGGCCGTCCGCACGCCCGGCGCCATCGACCCCGGCAGCAGGGGGCCCCGGTAGCGGTCCAGCGCCGAGCCCACCGCGCCCTGGGCGATGAGCCCGCGCACCTCCTCGGCGTCGCTCCGCACCGGCCCGAGCAGCCGGTAGGGCCGCGACCCGACGAGGTGGTCGCCCACCAGCCGGCGGAGCCGGGAGAGCTCGGCGCGCACGGTGACCGCGGCGGCGTCGCCGGGGTGGCACTCGGCGGCCAGCTGCTCCGCCGTGCGCCCGGTGCCGGCCGCGGCGGCCTCGGCGAGCAGCACCATCAGCTCCGAGTGCCGCAGCGACAGCTCCTGCGCACCGGCGGCCGTGCGGAGCCGGGCACGGTCGCGCCCCAGGACCTCCAGCGCCGGGACGACGGCCCGCTGGCCGGCGGGGAGCCGGTCGGCGCGCGTCCCCCGGTCACGGCTCAGCCAGCGGAGCTCGGACTCGGCGGCGGCGGCGGTCGCCCGGACCAGGGTGAGCACGTGCGGGCTGGCCACGTGGTCGCCGCCGGTCACGTCGATGGCGCCGAGCAGGGCACCGGTGAGCGGGTCGTGCACCGGTGCCGCCGAGCAGCTCCACGGCTGGACCGGACGGCGGTAGTGCTCGCTGCCGTAGATCTGGACGGCGTGGTCGAGGGCCAGGGCGGTGCCCGGCGCGTTGGTCCCGGCGGTGCTCTCGCCCCACGAGGCACCCTCGATGAAGTGCACGCCCGCGGCCCGGTCCCGCAGCCGCGAGTCCCCCTCCACCCAGAGCATCCGGCCGGCCGCGTCGGTGACCGCGACGATCATCTGGTCGACCTCGGCGTCGGCGACGAGCAGCCGGCGGATCACCGGCATGACCGCGGCCAGCGGGTGGGCCGCCCGGTAGGCGACCAGGTCGTCGTCGAGGAGGTCGACCGGCGGTGGAGCACCGTCGGGGTCGACGCCGCTGCGCAGCGACCTCCGCCAGGAGTCCCACACGACCGCCCGCACCTGGTCCCGCGGGGGTGTCTCGACCTGCGTGACGAGGGCCTCGTGCGCGGCCCGCAGGCGCCGGGCGAGCACCGGACCCGGGTCCCCGTCGGGGAGTGCGAGCCACGGGTTCACGGTCGTCACGGCGCGGGGTACCCGGGGCTGTGGGTCATGGTCGCCCCATCGTGACCGGTGTCCCGTGATCGCGCCAGCAGGTGGCCCGCGCCCGCGCTCAGCCGGCCGCGAGCTCCCGGCGGCGCAGCACGGCCGAGGCGGCCAGGAAACCGAGCCCCAGCACGGCCAGCCCGGTGCCGACCAGGCTCGGCGCCCGGTACCCGAAGCCGGCGGCGATGACCAGGCCACCGAGCCAGGCACCCAGCGCGTTGGCCAGGTTCAGCGCCGAGTGGTTGAGCGCCGCGCCGAGCATCTGCGCGTCCCCGGCGACCTCCATCAACCGCAGCTGCAGGCAGACGGCGAGGACCGAGCTGGAACCGGCGGTCAGGAACACCGCTCCGAGGAGGGGGCCGGCGCTGCCGGCGAGGACGACGACGGCGAGCAGGAAGCCGCCCAGCGCGACCACCGCGCCGAGCAGCGACGGGAACAGGGCGCGGTCGGCGAGCCGGCCACCGAGCGCGGTGCCGACGATCATGCCCACGCCGAACACCAGCAGCGCCACCGGGACGAAGCGCGCCGAGGCCCCGGCGACGTCGGTGAGCAGCGGGGCGATGTAGCTGTAGAGGGCGAACATGCCGCCGAAGCCGACGATCCCGAACAGCAGCGTCAGGACGACCTGCGGCCGGCGGAGCGCGCCCAGCTCGGAGCGGATGGTCGCCTCGGCCCGGCCGGGCAGCGCGGGGACCACGAGCAGGACGGCCAGCACGGTCACCGCCCCGATGAGCACGACCGCCCAGTAGGCCGAGCGCCAGCCCATCGCCTGGCCGAGCCAGGTGGCCGCGGGGACGCCGACCACGTTGGCGATCGCCAGGCCGAGCATCACCGAGCTGACCGCCCGGCCGCGGAGCCGGTCGGGCACCAGCGAGGCGGCGATCAGCGAGGCGACACCGAAGAAGGCGCCGTGCGGCAGCCCGGCCACGAACCGGGCGAGGACCAGGGTGCCGTAGCCGGGGGCCAGCGCGCTCAGCGCGTTGCCGGCGACGAACGCCGTCATCAGGCCGACGGCCAGGCTGCGGCGCGGCAGCCGCGCGCCGAGCGCGGCGATGACCGGCGCACCGACGACGACGCCCAGCGCGTAGGCGGAGATCAGGTGACCGGCCGAGGGGATGGTCGCGTCCACCCCCGCGGCGATGTCGGGCAGCAGGCCCATCGTGACGAACTCGGTGGTGCCGATGGCGAAGGCGCCGATGGCCAGCGCGCCGATGGCGAGGACCGCGGTGCGGGTGGAGGGGACGGTCGGGGCCTGCGTCGTCTCGACGGTGGGGGCGGAACTCACGTGCCGAGTCAAGGGCACGGCGCGGGCCGGCATTCCCGCGCCGTGTTGGTCTCAAGGAGCAGCCTCCGGATGCCGATGAGGGACCGAGGACCGGGGAGGGGGATGTCGTGGCCGAGCAGAGACGCCGGACGCCGAGCACCGGCGCGCGCCGCAGGCCGGGGACGCGCGCCCGTCGCGCGTCGCGGCAGGGCTCGCCGACGCGCTGGCTGACCCCGGTGCTGGCGCTCGCCGCCGGCGGTCTGCTGGCGGCGTCCCAGCTCACCCCGGTGCTGGTCGACCTGACGGCGTCGAGCACGATCGCCGACGAGGGCGTCACCTCGGGCAGCAGCACGGGCACCTCGCTCGGCGACGGGCTGCTCTCCTGGTCGACCGGTACGCCGGCCGGCGACTCCCACGGCGCGACGGTGACCGACGGCGACGCCGTCGGCGGGCTGGTGGTGCCCCAGCCGCCCCGGCCGGGCGGGATCACGCTGCAGCCCTGGGCGGCCCGCGGCGTCGCCCCCACCCTGACCCCGCTGGAACCCGCCTGCGGCGGGTACCGCGCGCCGGTGCGGATCACCCCGGGGGTGATCGCCGGCACCGGCTCGGCCACCGTGACCTGGATGGCCGACGCCCGCGGGGAGGTGCAGTCCTACCAGGTCTCCGCGATCGGCCAGCAGCCGGTGAGCGGGGTCCAACCGGCACCGGTGACCGCCACCGCGGCCCAGCCCGAGGGGTGCCAGCAGGTCACCACGACGCTGACCGGGCTGGTGTCGGGGCAGTACTACGTGTTCTGGCTGGAGGAGCAGGTCGTCAGCGTGACCACCGGGCGGACCCGGCTGGACCAGGTCGGCAGCTCGGCGCCGGTGCTGGTCGGCTGAGCCGCTCGGTGCCGGCTCACTCGGTGCCGGCTCACTCGGTGCTGGCGAACAGCCGTGCCCCGAGCGCGATCAGCGCGACCGTGATCACCCCGACGGTGAGCAGCTGCACCCCGACGGGCACCGCCCAGCCGAACCAGGTGAGCGGTGGGAGCAGCTTCTGCTCCGCCGCCGCGGTCAGGTCCAGGCGCTGGAGCACCAGGTGCCGCATCGGCTGGACGACGTAGGTCAGCGGGTTGAGCCGGGTGACGACGCTCAGCCACGTGGGCAGGCCTCCGAGCGGGAACAGCGACCCGGACAGGAACATCATCGGCGTGATCAGCAGCTGCAGCATCGGCATGGCGCCCTGGATGGTCGTGATGCGGGTGGACAGCAGCACCCCGAGCGCGGTCAGGAACAGCGAGCCGAGGAACAGGCAGCCGATCAGCTCCACCAGCAGAACCGGGTCGTAGGGGATCCCGACCGTGCCGACGAGGGCCAGCAGCACCAGGCTCTGACCGGTGGCCACGATCGCGCCGCCGAAGCACTTGCCCCAGATGATCGACGCCCGCGAGATCGGCGCGACCATCATCTCCCTCAGGAAGCCGAACTCCCGGTCCCAGACCAGCGAGATGCCGGCGAAGGCGGCGGTGAACAGCACCGACGTGGCCAGCACGCCCGGGTAGAGGAACGTGCGGAAGCTGATCCCGCCGCCGGTGTCGACGATGCTGCCCAGCCCGGTGCCCATCACGAAGATGAACAGCAGCGGCTGCAGCAGCATCGACAGCATCCGGGCGCGGTCGGACCGGAAGCGGAGCAGCTCGCGGCGGGTGACGACCCAGGTGGCCCGGGCGTGGTGCGCGAGGTCGCTGCGCACCTCGCCCAGCGGCTGGGCCGGGGCGGGCAGCGTGGTCGTCTGGTCGGTGCTCATCGGGTCATCCCCCTCCCGGCGGCCGCGCGGGGCGCCTCGGAGTCGCGGATCGTGCGGCCGGTGTAGGTCAGGAAGACGTCGTCCAGGCTGGGCCGGGTGACGGTCACCGACCCGATGTGCAGGTCGAGCTCGGTGAACAGCCGGGGGACGACGTGCGCGCCCTCCGGGACGGCGAGGGTGACCTGCCCCTCGTGCACGCCGGCCTCCAGGCCGAGCCGCTCCCGGATCCGGGCGATGGCGAGCTCGTCGTCGTCGGTCCGCAACGTGATCCGGTCGGTGCCGACGCTGGACTTCAGCGCCTCCGGGGTGTCCTCGACGACGACGTCCCCGTGGTCCATGATCGCGATCCGGTCGCAGTGCTCGGCCTCGTCCATGTAGTGCGTGGTGACGAAGACGGTGATCTCGGTGCGTTGCCGCAGGTCGCGCAGGTAGTCCCAGATGGCCGCGCGGGTCTGCGGGTCCAGCCCGATCGTCGGCTCGTCGAGGAACAGCACCTGCGGCGCGTGCACCAGGCCGCGGGCGATCTCCAGCCGGCGCTTCATGCCCCCGCTGTACTTGCCGACCGGGTCGCGGCGCCGGTCGGTGAGCGCGACCATCTCCAGCACCTCACCGATCCGGCGGTCGGCGTCGGCGCGGGAGAGCCCGTAGAGGTCGGCGTGGAAGCGCAGGTTCTGCTCGGCGGTGAGCTGCTGGTCCAGGGTCTGCTGCTGGAAGACCAGGCCGATCCGGCGGCGGACCTCGGTGCGCTCCCGGACGACGTCGAACCCGGCCACCCGCGCCGTCCCCGACGTGGGGTTCCGGATGGTGCACAGCATCTCGATGGTGGTGGACTTCCCGGCGCCGTTCGGGCCGAGGAACCCGAAGGTCTGCCCGGCCTCGACCCGCAGGTCCAGGCCGCGGACCGCCTCGACGACGCCGTCGGCCGCCGGGTAGCTCTTCGTCAGCCCGACCACCTCGATGGCGGGCCCTCTAACGGTGTTAGACACGAGCCAGAGAGTGCTCTTACACCGTTAGGCTGTCAAGCGTGACGACGACGCGCGCTCCGGTGACCCGGGAGGCGATCGTGACCGCCGCCCTCGAACTGCTGGCCGACGGCGGGCTGGAAGCCGTCTCGTTCCGCCGGATCGCCACCCGGCTGGGGGTCTCGGCGCCCACGCTGTACTGGCACGTGGACAGCAAGCGGCAGCTGATGGACCTGATGGCCGAGGCCCTGGTGCGGCGTCCGGAGTCCGGGTACGCGGGCCCGCGGCCAGGTGAGCCGTGGTGGGAGTGGCTGCGCACCGACGCCCGGCAGGTCTTCGCCAGGCTCATCTCCACCCGGGACGCACCGCGGGTCGTGGCCGGCAACCGCCCCACCCCGGAGTCGTTCGCCGGCATCGGGCGGGCGCTGGCGGTGCTGGTCGACGCTGGCCTGACCCCGGGGCAGGCGCAGCAGACGCTGTTCGCCCTCGGGGCCTACGTGATCGGCAGCGCGACCGAGTGGCAGGCCGAGGCCGAGCGGCAGCGCAGCCAGCCGCCCCCCGGCCCGGCCGGCGACGGGCTCGACGCGATGCGGGCCGGGGCGCTGGCCGACCAGCCGCTGCTGCTCGCCGCGGTCGAGGAGCTGCGCGACCGGCCGCACACCGACGCCTTCGAGCACGGCCTCGACCTCATCGTCGAGGGCCTGCGCGCCCGGTACGCCCCGCCGTCCTGACGGTCGTCAGTGGACGGCGACCGGCGCGGCCTCCGGGTCGGGGTCCTCGAGCTGCCAGGGGCGGACGACGACCACCAGCACGACGATCGCCAGCGCCAGCGAGGCGACGACCACCGTGCCCATCGCGACGGCGTCGTTGCCGAGCAGGCCGACCAGCGGCGAGACCGCGGCACCGACGCCGAACTGGACGGCACCCAGCAGCGCGGCGGCGGTGCCGGCGGCGTCGCCGTGCCGGGACAGCGCCAGCGCCGGGGCGTTGGGCAGCGCCAGACCGCAGGCGAACAGCACCGCCCACAGCGGGAGGACGACGGCGAACAGCCCGCCCGTCGCGGTGGCAGCCAGCACCAGCAGCACGACTCCGGCGGCAGCTCCCGCGACGGTGCCGGCGACCAGCACCTGGGCCGGGGAGAACCAGCGCAGCAGCACCGGGTTGAGCTGGGTCGCGGCGATCAGCCAGACGGCGCCCGCGCCGAAGAGCAGCCCGAACTGCTGCTCGTCGAGGCCGAACTCGTCCTGGTAGACGAACGAGGACCCGGACACGTAGGCGAACAACCCGGCCATGGTGAGACCGGCGACGAGGACGAGGCCGACGTAGGCGCGGTCGAGGAACAGCGAGCCGTAGCTGCGCAGCGTACCGCCGACGCCGTTGCTGCTGCGGCGCTCCGGCGTCAGGGTCTCGCGGACG
This sequence comes from Geodermatophilaceae bacterium URHA0031, assembly GCA_000620205.1. GTDB lineage: Bacteria > Actinomycetota > Actinomycetes > Mycobacteriales > Geodermatophilaceae > Modestobacter. Next base: position 44,463 of record JHVP01000018.1, read on the forward strand.
GCGAAGAAGCCCATCACGACCAGCAGGACGCCGTAGACGGCCAGGAACGCGAAGACGCCGCGCCAGGACGTGAACCGGAGCAGCTCGCCGCCGATCGTGGGGGCGAGCACCGGCGCGACGCCGAGCACCAGGAAGAGCCGGGACAGCATGGTGGCGGCGGCGCGGCCGTCGAACAGGTCCCGGACGACGGCGATGGCGATCACCGCACCGGCCGCGGCGCCCACGCCCTGCAGCACCCGCAGCAGCCCGAGGACGGCGACGGTGGGGGCGAGGAGCACCAGCAGCGAGGCGAGCACGTGCAGCGCCGTCCCGGCCAGCAGCGGGCGGCGACGGCCGAACCGGTCCGACAGCGGGCCGAGCACCAGCTGGCCGAGCGCGAGGCCGACCAGGGTGCCGGTGAGCGTCAGCTGGACCGCGGAGGAGGTGGTCCCCAGCTCCTCGGTGATGGTCGGCAGGGCCGGCAGGTACATGTCGATCGTGAGCGGGCCCAGCGCGACGAAGGCGCCCAGGACCAGCGCGGTGCGCGCCGTCCTCGGCTTCTGGGTCCGCGGGTCGGGCAGATCGGCCCGGGTCGGCGACGGGACGGTCGAGGCGGTGGTGCGGTCCTGCATGGCGGTCATGGGCCCCCCTGGTGGTGCGGTGACGCGGGGCCTCCGTTGGCCGGGACGCGGGTACTCCGGCGACAGCACCGCACAGCGCCGGCACATTCCGCCCGACCGATGAGCGGCGGTCGCGACGGCGGTCTGGACGGTCATGACCCGCACCACGTGCCACCTGACGACCTCACTCGACGGCTTCCTCGCCGGCCCCCGCCAGACCCGGGAGGAGCCGCTCGGCGAGGGCGGCGAGCGGTTGCACCGGTGGATGTTCGCCCCCGAGCCGCTACCGGAGGCCGACGCCGCCGCGCGCGCGGACCTGCTGCGGCCCCGCGGCGCGTTCGTGATGGGCCGCAACATGTTCGGCCCGGTCCGCGGCGGGTGGGACGAGGACTGGCGGGGCTGGTGGGGCGACGAGCCGCCCTACCACGCACCGGTGTTCGTGCTCACCCACCACGCGCGCGACCCGGTCGAGATGGCCGGCGGGACGACGTTCGTCTTCGTGACCGAGGGCTTCGACGCTGCCTTCGCCCACGCCCGGGCCGCGGCCGGCGACGCCGAGGTGACGGTGGCCGGCGGCGCGTCGACGGTGCGCCAGGCCCTGGCGGCGGGGGTGGTCGACGAGCTGGTGCTCGACGTCGCACCGGTCCTGCTGGGCGCTGGGGAGCGCCTGTTCGACGGCGTTCCCGACCCCGGTCTCACCCAGCTGGAGGTCACGTCCTCGCCGCAGGTGACCCACGTCCGCTACCGCGTCGGGCGGGAGGCGGGCTGACCGGCGGCGGCGCGGCGGGCAGCAAGGCCCGGGCGTCGCGGGCACGCAGCGCGCCGAACCACAGCCCGGCGCCGTAGGCGAGGTCCTCCAGCCGCCGGCCCGCGGCAAAGGTGGGCAGGTCGATCTGCTGCCGGTGCGGCCGCCAGCCGTCGACCGCGTCGGCGACCGCCACCCCGGCCAGCAGCCACCGGGCGCGGCGGCTCACCAGCGCGGCCGCGACCGCGAGCGGCCAGTGGTGCCGGGTGACCGACCGGGCCAGGGTGCGGCCGGACGCCACAGTGCCGCGCAGCACCAACCCGGTCGCGAGCCGCACCGGCGGCCGGTCGCCGGGCGCGGCCAGCCGACCGGCCAGCTGCCAGGACGCCCGGCCCAGCAGCCCGGCGGCGGCGAGCACGCCCACCCTCGTCCCGGTCAGCGCCAGCGCCCAGGCCGCGGCCGACCACGGCGAGATCACCACCGGCGCGACCGCCGACCCGTGCCGCTGGGCCAGCAGCGCCGCCCCGGTGCCGTAGAAGGCCCGGCGGCGCAGCCACTGCGCCGGTTCGACCCGGTGGTCGTGCGCCACCCGGGCCGCCGGTTCGTAGCGCACCCGCCACCCGGCGCCGGCCAGCCGCCACACCAGGTCGACGTCCTCGGCGACCCGCATCGTCTCGTCGAAGCCGGGTCCGAGCGCCGCGCGCCGGGCCAGCAGCGCGGCGCTGGGCACGTAGGAGACGTTCGTCAGCGGGGCGACCCGGGCGGGCGCCGTCCCCATGTCCAGCGCGCTGCTCAGCGACTCGTACCGGGTCACCCACCCGGTGCCCGCACCGTCGAGCGCGGTGATCCGGGGCGCCACCAGGGCCACCCTCGGATCGGCGAGGTGCCCGGCGAGCCGCTCCACCCAGCCCGCTTGCGGGACGCAGTCGGAGTCGACGAACGCGACCAGCTCGGTACCGGCGACCCCCAGGCCGGCGTTGCGGGCGGCCGCCGGCCCGCGGGCGACCGGGTGCCGGAGCAGGTGGGCACCGGCGGCGACCGCCGCGACCGCGGCCGGGTCCGCCGAACCGTCGTCGACCACGACCACCGGGCAGCCCGCCGTCCCGGGGTCGGCGCGCAGCGCGGCCACCAGCCGGGCCAGCCCGTCGGTGCGGTCCCTGACCGGCACCACGACGGTGACCTCGGGGTACGGGGCCGCCGGCAGGTCCGGGTCGGCGACGCCGGTGTCCAGCAGCCGGGCGGCCAGCGCCGCGGTGCGGGCGTCGGTCACCTCGAGCCGGTCGCCGGCCAGCAGGGTCCGGGCCGCCGGTGCGAGCCGCAGCATCCGGAACGGGGACCCGCCGAGCAGCGTCGCCCCACCGTCCCGGCGCTGGGTCCCCGGCGCCAGCCGGACGGCGAACCCGTCCGGCAGCCGGTCCGGGGGCGGCGCGGGGACCGTCATCGCCCGGCGAGCACCGCCTCGGTCGTGGTCAGGGTGATCAGCGGGGCGTAGAGCGCCATGGCGGCGAGCGCCCGCTCGTGGTCGGCGTCGCTGGCCCCGGCGCAGGCGTCGGTGACCACCCGCACCGGCACGCCGGCGTCCGCGGCGGGCAGCGCGGTGGAGAGCACGCAGCAGTCGGTCGAGACGCCGGCCAGCAGCATGGGCCGGTCGCCGACGAGGCCGGCGAGCTCGGGGCCCCACTTGCCGAACGTCGGAGCGTCCAGCACCGGGTCGTCCCCGGGGTCGTCGACCAGGGCGTAGAGCGGGGCGTCCGCGGGTCGGAGCGCGAAGGGGAACTGCTCGTAGTAGGGCACCCAGGCGCCGGCCGGCTCCGCCGGCGCGACGAAGCGGGTGTGCACGACCCGGCCGGGGAAGGCCGCGGTCAGCCGGCGGATGGCCGGGTGCACCTCGGCGAAGCGGGGCGCCCCCCACGGGGAGCCGGCGTCGGCGAAGACGTGCTGCGCGTCGATGACGACCAGCACCCCGTCGGTCACCTCGCCCCCGGCAGTCCCAGGGCCTCCTGCCGGCGCACCGCGCCGCGGCGGAGCAGCAGCGTGCCGGCCGCGCCGACGACCAGCGCGACCAGCACGCCGAGGTTGGCGAAGGCCCAGTCGCCGTCCTTGCCGCCCAGCCCGAGCGGGCCGAGCAGGTAGCCCTGCCACTGCAGCCAGCCGGCGTAGGTGTTGGTGACCAGGCCCCAGCCGAGCACCGACCCGAGGACCAGGAGCGCCAGCGGCACCGGGGGGACGGCGCCGTAGCGGCCGCGCGGGTCGTACAGGTCGGCCTCCGCGTAGTCGCGGCGGCGCAGCAGCAGGTCGGCCAGCATGATCCCGCACCAGGCGGCCACCGGGACGCCGAGGGTGATCAGGAAGCCCTGGAACTGGACGAAGAAGTCGCCCTCGGCCAGGAAGACGACCCAGATGGCCCCCAGCACCATGAGCACGCCGTCGATGGAGGCGGCGACCGGCCGGGGGATCCGCACGCCGGCCGCCAGCAGCGCGAGGCCGGAGGAGTAGATGTCCAGCAGCGCCCCGCCGACCAGCCCGAGGACGGCGACCAGGGCGAACGGGACGAGGAACCAGGTGGGCAGCAGGGTGGCCAGCGCGCCGATCGGGTCCGCGCCGATCGCGGTGGACAGGTCGGCCGAGGAGCCGGCCAGCAGCAGCCCGACCACGAGCAGCACGACCGGCGCCAGCGCCGAGCCGAACGTCGTCCAGCCGACGACGCCCCGGGTCGAGGACGACCGCGGCAGGTACCGGGAGTAGTCCGCGGCGGCGTTGACCCAGCCGAAGCCGTAGCCGGTCATGACGAACACCAGCGCCCCGATGAACGCCTGGGTGGAGCCCGACGGCAGCCCGCGGACGGTGTCCCAGTCGATCTCGTCGGCCACCAGGAGCAGGTAGACGACGGTGAGCACGCCGGTGACCACGGTGATGACCGTCTGCATGCGCATGATCAGGTCGAAGCCGAGCACCCCGCCGACGACGACCAGCGCGGCCACCACCAGCAGCGCGACGACCTGGGTGGCCGTCCCGCCGCCCCAGCCCAGCTGGGTGAAGACCGTGGCGGTGGCCAGCGTGGCCAGCGAGGTGAGCACGGTCTCCCAGCCGACCGTGAGCACCCAGGACAGGACGGCAGGGACCCGGCCTCCGGTGACGCCGAAGGCCGCCCGGCTGAGCACCAGGGTGGGGGCCGACCCGCGCTTGCCGGCGATGGCGATCAACCCGCAGAGCAGGAAGCTGACGACGATGCCGACCACACCGGCCACGACGGCCTGCCAGAACGAGATGCCGAACCCGAGCGTGAAGGCGCCGTAAGCCAGGCCGAGCACGCTGACGTTCGCGCCGAACCAGGGCCAGAACAGCTGGCGGGGCGTGCCCTTGCGCTCGGACTCGGAGATGACGTTGATGCCGTTGGTCTCCACGGCCACCCGCGGGGTGGCCACCGGGACGCCCGGCTCCCCAGACACCTGGTGCGCCATCGCGTGCTCCGTCCTCACCGGCCGGGCCCCGAGCCCCGCTCTCGCTGCCGGACCCTAACGGCAGCGACCGGCAGGGCGGGGGTCTGTGCGCCGATGCATCGACAACCGAGGTATGCGGCGATACCGTCCGGCCATGATCACCCGGCCGCTCACCGAACCCGCGTTCTTCGTGCTGGCGGCGCTGTCCGACCGGCCGCGGCACGGCTACGGGGTGATCGGTGAGGTGCAGGAGCTCTCCGGTGGCCGGGTCACCCTGCGGGTCGGCACGCTCTACGGCGTCCTGGACCGGCTGGTCGCGGAGGGCCGGGTCGAGCTCGACCGCGAGGAGGTGCACGCCGGCCGGGTGCGCCGGTACTACCGGCTGACCGGCGCCGGCCGGACGGCGCTGGAGGCGGAGGTCGCCCGCCAGGAGGCCAACGCCCGCGCCGGCCGGGCCCGGCTCGCGGCGCGCCCGGCATGACCCCGCTGGAGCAGCGCTACCGCGAGCTGCTGCGCTGGCTGCCCGAACCGGCCCGCTCGCGGTGGGCCGACGACATGACCGAGACGTACCTGTCCGTCACGACGGACGACGACCCGGAGTACGCCGAGTTCGGCAGCCCGTCGCTCGTCGACCGGCTGGACGTCGCCCGGCTGGCGCTGGCGCTGCGACTGGGGGCGCCCGGTGCGTCGGTGCGCGCGGTGGCGGCCGGGCGGACCACCCGGCTGGTGGCCGCGGCCGGGACGGCGGCGCTGGCCGGGACGTCCCTGCTCGGCCTGGTGTCCACCGCGTGGGCGCACGACCGCATGCCGTTCCTCCCCGCCCCCGACCTCAGCGGCCCGCTGCTGTGGGGTCCACGCGAGGCGCTGCTGACCGTGCTCGACGTGCTCACCGTCGCGCTGGCCGTCTGCGTCGTGCGCGGTGCCGCCGCCACCCGGCTGCTCGCACTGGTGGTCCTGGCCGGGCAGCTGGCCTGGACGGCGAGCCTGCCGGCACCCCCGCTGCAGCTGCTCGCGGCGCTGACCGAGGCGGTGCCGCTGGTCGCCGCGGCACTGCTGCCGCCCGGCGTGCCGCTGCGCCGTCCGTGGTGGCTGCTCGGGGTGGCTGCGGCGCCGCTGGTCGGGTGGCCGTTCGCGCTGGTCCCCGAGCGGCCCGTCGACTGGCTCGCCGCGCTGGGCGACCCGGTGGTCGCCTGGGCGCTGCTGAGCACCGGGGCGGCCGTCGTCCTGCTGCTGCGCCGGCGCGCTCGCGGCCCGGCCGAGCTGGCCGTCGCCGTCCTGGCGCTGGCCACGCTGCCCGGACTGGCCGCACGGTGGCCGTACGACCTGGGTGGCCACCACGCCACGATCGTCCTCGCCACGGTCGGCGCCGCCGGGACGGCGCTGGTGGCGGGTGCCACCGGGCTGCGGGCGCTCGCCGCGCTGCCGGCCGACCGCGCGCCCGAGCACCCCTGAGAGTCCTGGGCACCCCGGGACGACGAACGCCGGCCGGCCCGTGCGGGCCGACCGGCGTGGTCAGGGGGTGCGTGCAGCTCAGCTGCGGGTGCGGTTCCGGGCGCCGTAGCGCTGGTTGAACTTCTCGACCCGGCCGGCGGTGTCGAGCACGCGCTGGTTGCCGGTCCAGAACGGGTGGGACGAGGCGCTGATCTCGACCGGGACCACCGGCAGTGTCTCGCCGTCGAGCTCGATCGTCCGGCTCGTCTCGACCGTCGAGCGGGTCCGGAACGTCGCACCCGTCGAGGTGTCCTGGAAGACGACGGTGCGGTACTCGGGGTGGATGCCGTTGCGCATGGCTGGTCCTCTCGGTCTGCGCGGGACGTCCGCCCCCCGTGGGGCGGGCTGATCGCGTCGGTACGGACAACAAACCGACGCCGCAGTTGTTCCCGCGCCGGGCGTCGCCCCACGGCAGCGGCCACCGGTCGGCAGACTCCGGGCGTGCCCGCCGACCGAGGACCCCAGCCCACCCTGACCGGACCCCGGGTGCGGCTGCGCCCGTGGCGCCCGGACGACGCCGACGCGGTGCACGCCGCCTGCCAGGACGCCGAGGTGCAGCGGTGGACCGAGGTCCCGGTGCCCTACCTGCGCGAGCACGCCGAGCAGTTCGTCGGGCCGGTCGCGACGCGCACCTGGGCCCAGGGCGGCGCGCTGTTCGCGGTCGAGCACGACGGCGTCCTGGTGGGCAGCATGGGGGTGCACGGCGTCCGCGACGGCGTGGCCCCGGTCGGCTACTGGACCGTCGCCGGGCAGCGCGGGCGCGGGCTGACCGGCGAGGCGCTGCGGGTGCTGACCGGCTGGGCGCTGGAGCAGCCCGACGTGCACCGGGTCGAACTGGTCGCCGACCCGGCCAACACCGCCTCCTGCCGGGTGGCCGAGAGCGCCGGGCTGCGCGCGGAGGGCGTGCTCCGCCAGCGGTACGCGCACCGCGGCGTCCCGACCGACGTCGTCCTCTACGCCGTGCTGGCGACCGACCCCCGACCGCCGGTGGACGCCCGGTGACCTCCGCGTGACCTCCGACTGGTTAGGTGAGCCTCACCTGACCGACCCGAGGAGTCGCCGCCGTCTCCCCGCCCACGGTGCTGTCGATGACCTGGGGCCTGGACGACCACCTGACCGCGCTCTGCGCTGCCGCCTGACCACCCATCCCCTGACCAGGAGCTCCACATGCCCTCCCGCTCTGCTCTTCGTGGTGCAGCCCTCCGCGGCGCCGCCCTGCTCGCCGCCGCCCTCGCGATCACCAGCTGCGGTTCCGACTCCGGGGACGACGGCTCCGCCGCGGGCAGCAGCGCCGGCAGCAGCTCCTCCGGCGCCTTCCCCGTCACCGTCGGCACCGCCTTCGGCGACGTCACCGTCGACGAGGAGCCCACCCGCGTGGTCGCCCTCGGCTGGGGCGACGCGGAGACCGCGCTGGCGCTGGGCGTCCAGCCGGTCGGCGCGAGCGACTGGCTGGCCTTCGGTGGCGAGGGCGTCGGCCCGTGGGCCGCCGGGGAGTACGACGAGGCGCCGGAGATCATCGACACCCTCGAGCCGAGCTACGAGGCGATCGCGGCCCTCCAGCCGGACCTGATCCTGGACACCAAGTCCCCGGCCACCCAGGACCGCCACGACAAGCTCAGCGCGATCGCCCCGACCATCAGCCAGCCCGAGGGCGTGGACCCGTACCTGACCTCCTCGGCCGACCAGCTGCAGATGATCGGCCAGGCGCTCGGCAGGACCGACGAGGCGACCGCGCTGCAGCAGCAGGTCGACCAGGCCTTCACCGACGCCGCCGCGGCCCACCCGGAGTTCGCCGGCACCTCGGTGGCCGTGGCCGCCTACAGCTCCGAGGGCTTCGGCGCGTACGTGGAGGGCGACTCCCGGGTCGACTTCATGGAGCAGCTCGGCTTCACCCTCAAGCCGGAGATCCAGGCGCTGGCCACCGACAGCTTCTTCGTCTCGGTGAGCGAGGAGCAGCTGCCGCTGCTCGACGCCGGGCTCACCGTCGCGTTCCCGATCTTCGTCGACGCCGCCCAGATCACCGGGAACCCGCTGTGGCAGGCCATCCCGTCGGTGCAGGCCGGGCACGCCGTCGTCCTCGACGACACGAACCTGACCAGCGCCTTCTCGATCGGCACGCCCCAGGGCATCCAGTACGCCCTGGACAACGCCGTCCCGCTGTTCGCCGACGCGCTGGGCTGAGGCCGCGCCGGGCGGCCCGGGGCTCAGCTCCGCAGCCGCCCGGTGCCGTCCACCGTCCAGCGGGCCACCGCGGCGAGCATCCGGTCACCGAGCGCCGCCAGCAGCTCCGCACCCTCCGCCGCCGAGGCGCCGGCCGGGTCGCCGAGGACGCCGTCCGGGCTCACCGCCCGGACCCCCTCGGCCCGCAGCCGGGGCAGCAGTTCGCTGATCGGCGCGGTCTCCCCCGCCGCAGCCAGCGACTCCCGCACCGCTGCCGGTTCCAGGTGCAACACCAGCGACGTCTCGGTCCGCCCCGCGTGCGCGTCCCCGCCGGGGACACCGCACGGGAACCAGGCGACGTCCCGGCCCTCGGTGCGGAGCAACGGTACCGCCGTCCGCAGTGCGTCCAGGTTGCCGCCGTGCCCGTTGACCACCAGCAGCCGGCCGGCCCAGCGCCCCGCCGAGCGGCCGTACTCGACCAGCAGCGCGCTCAGCGCCTCGGTGCCGATCGAGATGGTGCCGGGAAACCCCTCGTGCTCCCCGCTGGCGCCGTAGGCGAGCGCCGGGGCGAGCAGCGCACCGTCCAGCCGGGGGACGACGGCCTCCGCGACGGCCTGCGCCACGACCGTGTCGGTGGCCATCGGCAGGTGCCGGCCGTGCTGCTCCACCGACCCCAGCGGGACGACGACCAGGGGCGCGCCGGCGGCCTCGGGCCAGGTGGCGTGGGTCAACCTCACGACCGCGACCCTGCCAGAGCCGGGGTGTGGCGCCCGACCGGCTGGGGCACGTCCGGGGACATGACGACCGACGAGACGCGCAAGGTCGCGGAGCTGCTGAAGGACGAGCGGACCGCCGTGTTCACCACCACCGCCCCCGACGGCACCCTGATGAGCCGGCCGATGTCGATGCAGGAGGTCGAGTTCGACGGGGACCTCTGGTTCTTCGCCAGCCGCAGCTCCCGCAAGGTCACCCACGTCACGACCAGCCCGCAGGTCAACGTGGCGACCTCGGGAAGCAGCAGCTGGGTGTCGCTGACCGGGCACGCCGTCGTCGTCGACGACCCGGCGAAGAAGCAGCAGCTGTGGAACCCCGTCGTCGAGGCCTGGTTCCCCGACGGCCCCGAGGACCCCGAGGTGGTGCTGATCCGGGTGGAGGCGGCCTCCGCCGAGTACTGGGACTCCCCCGGCGGGCGGCTCGCCAGCCTGGTCAGCTTCGCGAAGGCCAAGATGACCGGCCGGCCGTACTCCGGCGGGGAGAACGAGACCGTCGAGCTCTGACCCGCGGCGTCACACCGCGGCGGGGACCCCGGGCAGGTCGGCGTCCGGCCGGCAGTGCTCGGCCGGCTGCGGCCGGGCGAACAGGTAGCCCTGCGCCGAGCCGCAGTGCAGCTCGCTCAGCGCCTGCCGCTGGTCCTCGGTCTCGACACCCTCGGCGACCACCCCGAGGCCCAGGCTGCGGGCCAGCTCGACCATCGAGGCGATCAGGGTGGTCGACGACCCGCCGGTGGCGAGGTCGCTGACAAAGCTGCGGTCGATCTTGATGATGTCCGCCGGGAGCCGGCGGAGGTAGGAGAGCCCGGCGAAGCCGGTGCCGAAGTCGTCGATCGCGATCAGCACCCCCAGGTCCCGCAGCTGCTGCAACTGGCCGACCACCGCGTCGACGTCGTGCACCAGCACGCCCTCGGTCACCTCCAGGGTGAGCTGCCCGGCCGGGAACCCGGTGTCCAGCAGCGCCGCCGTGACGTCGGCCACGACCTCGGTGTCCATCAGCTGCCGGGGTGAGAGGTTGACCGCCATCCGGACCGGCTGAGCCGTCTCGGCGGTCCAGGCAGCTCCCTGGCGCAGGGCCTGCTGCAGCACCCAGCGCCCGATCCCGGAGATGACGCCGGTCTCCTCGGCCAGCGGGATGAACTCGGCCGGCGGGACGGTGCCCCGCTCGGGGTGGTGCCAGCGGACCAGCGCCTCGAAGCCCGTCGTCCGGCCGTCGCTGAGCCGCACGGTCGGCTGGTAGTACACCTCGAGCTGCCCCTGCGGGACGGCGAGCGGCAGGTCCTGCAGCAGTCCGGCCCGTCGGCTGGCCGCCTCGGCCATGCCGTCGGAGTAGGCCACCAGCTGGTCGCCGCCCTGCGCCTTGGCCAGGTACATGGCCAGGTCGGCGTCGCGCAGCAGGGAGTCCGCGGTGTGCGCGCCGGGGTCGGCCGACGTCGCCAGCCCGATGCTGGCGTGCACGGTGGCCAGGCCGGCGTCCAGGGTCACCGGGAGCGCGAGAGCGCTGCGCACCCGCTCGCCGACGACCCTGGCCGTCTGCGGGTCGGCGGACAGCAGCACGGCGAACTCGTCGCCGCCGATCCGGGCGACCAGGTCGCCCGGGCGGACGCTGCGCCGGAACCGGTCGGCGACGGCCAGCAGGACCTGGTCGCCGGCCGCGTGCCCGCGGCTGTCGTTGACGTCCTTGAAGCCGTCGAGGTCGATGAACAGCAGGCTCAGCGGGGCCCCGTCGCGCAGCAGGCGCTGGGTGCTCTCCTCGAGCTGGGTGCGGTTGGCGACGCCGGTCAGCGCGTCGTTGAGCACCTGGTCCTCGTTGAGCCGCCAGGCCGCGAGGTGCGCCAGGCTGGCCGCGAGCACGAAGGCGGCGTGCACGCCGGCCCACAGCCACGGGTCGTGCAGGCCGGCGTGCCCGAAGACCGCGTGCGGGTACAGCGTGCCGACGACGCCGTGGTGCAGCGTGACGACGACCAGCGCTATGCCGAAGGGCACCCAGTGCTGGTAGAGCGAGACGACGCCGACCATCACGAAGAAGGCGAAGTGGGCCTCGGTGACCCCGCTCCACAGGTGCACGAGGGCGACCGAGGCGGCCATCAGGCTGAGCGTGGTCGCCGAGGACCGGGTGGTCCGGCCGAGGGAGGGCGCCACGGCGACCAGCAGCGGCCCCCCGACGGCGGCCAGCACGGTGACGGCCCCGAGCTGGCTGTCGCCCCAGGCCCAGCACAGCACCAGCAGGCCGAGCCCCGCCAGCACGGCCAGCCGCACGATCACCCGGTGCCGCCGCTGCCAGACCGCCTCGGGGAGCAGTCGGCCCTGCGGCAGCGAGACGGCGAGCTGGGCACGGACTCTGCTGATCACCGGTCCGTGATCGGCACGCGCCGACCCGCCCTTGAGCAGCGGGGCACCGGCGATCACGGCAGGTCACCCAGGAGCGTGATCTGCGCCTCGTCACGGTAGCGTGGCACTCAGTGCCAGCGTCGGCCCGCCAGGGCTGCCCTGCGCTCTCACCCGCCCCGCGCGACCATGGGGCCCCTGCCGGGCGGCGACCCGTCACCCGGCGCGATCACGTACCAGGACGGCAGGAGCAGGCGATGGCCAACCCGTGGTTCGAGTCAGTGGCAGAAGCACAGCGTCGGGCGAAGAAGCGCCTGCCCAAGGGCGTCTACGGCGCGCTGCTGGCCGGCTCCGAGCGAGGCCAGACCGTCGACGACAACACCGCCGCCTTCGCCGAGCTCGGGTTCGCCCCGCACACCGCCGGGCTGGCCAACGACAAGCAGATGGCCACCCGCGTCATGGGCCAGGACGTCTCGATGCCCGTGCTGATCAGCCCGACCGGCGTGCAGGCGGTGCACCCCGACGGCGAGGTCGCCGTCGCCCGCGCCGCCGCCGCCCGCGGCACCGCGATGGGGCTGTCGTCCATGGCGAGCAAGCCGATGGAGGAGGTCATCGAGGCCAACCCGAAGACCTTCTTCCAGCTGTACTGGGTGGGCGACCGGGAGGTGATGGCCGGCAAGGTGGAGCGGGCCCGCAGGGCCGGGGCGGCCGGCCTGATCGCCACCCTCGACTGGTCGTTCTCCTACGGCCGCGACTGGGGCAGCCCCTTCATCCCGGAGCGGATCAACCTCGAGGCGGTCCGCCGGTACGCCCCGCAGGTGGCCCTCAAGCCCAGCTGGCTGTGGGACTTCGCCAAGACCAGGAAGCTGCCCGACCTCACCGTGCCGAACATGGTCGCCACCCCCGGCGCCCCGGCGCCGACGTTCTTCGAGGCCTACGGCCAGTGGATGCAGTCGCCGATGCCGAGCTGGGAGGACGTCGCCTGGCTGCGCGAGCTGTGGCCCGAGGCCCCCTTCATGCTCAAGGGCGTCATGCGCGTGGACGACGCCCGGCGGGCCGTCGACGCCGGGGTCACCGCGATCTCGGTCTCCAACCACGGCGGGAACAACCTCGACGGCACCCCGGCGTCCATCCGGGCGCTCCCGGCCGTGGCCGAGGCCGTCGGTGACCAGATCGAGGTGCTGCTGGACGGCGGCATCCGCCGCGGCAGCGACGTCGCCAAGGCCCTCGCCCTGGGCGCCAAGGCGGTGATGATCGGCCGCGCCTACCTGTGGGGCCTCGCAGCCAACGGCCAGGCCGGCGTGGAGAACGTCCTGGACCTGCTGCGCGACGGCCTGGGCTCCGCGCTGATCGGCCTCGGCCACACCTCGATCGACCAGCTGAACCCGGGCGACCTGGTCATCCCGCCGGGCTTCGAGCGGCACCTGGGCACCGACCGCGCCGACGCGCCGCTCGCCAACCCGGCCTCCGGCACCTGAGAGGCCCCCGGGGGCAGTGGCCACTCCTTCCCCCGGGGCTCACTCCGCGAAGACGGCGGTGAGGGCGGCGGCGACGTCGCGGTGGTCGCGGACCAGGCGCAGCCGCCCCCGCCCCGCCCGGGCCAGGTCGCGGCCAAGCTCGACGTCGTCCTCCCCCGAGGTGTCCAGCAGCACGTCGAGCCGGGGGAGCCGTGCCGCCGTGAGCCGCGGGTCCGGCCCGGCGTTGTGCACGCAGTCCGAGAGCAGCAGCACCCGGGCGTCCCGCGGAGGCACCCCGGCCAGCTGCCGGGCCGCCGTCTCCAGCGCGAAGGTGACGTTGGTCAGCCCCTGCGTCGGCACCCGCAGCAGCAGGTCGAGCACGGTCAGCGGGGCCACCTGCTCCCCCATCCGCACCAGCACCGCCGCGTCGGACCAGAAGGCGACGACGGCGAGGGAGTCGCGGGCGAGCTCGCCGGCCAGCGCGCCCACCGTGGCGGCCGCCGTCCGGACCCGCTCCCCCTTCATCGACCCGGACACGTCGACCACCAGGACGACGGACCGGCGCTGCCGCACCCGCTCCCGGACGAGGATCTCCGTCTCCTCCGGGTAGGGGTTCCCGGCCAGCGCCTCGAGCGTGCGTTCCAGGTCCAGCTCGTCCGACCCGCCGGCCCACGGCAGGGTGGCCAGCTCGCCGACCCCCCGCCGCGACCGCCGGTCCCGCGGGGGCCGCGGCACGGCCAGCCGGCGGGCGATCTGCCGGGCGCGGGACCGGGTGAGCTGGTCGACCGAGCTCTCGGTCTCCAGGTCGGCCAGCGGGATCAGGTCGGCCGGCTCGTCCGTCGTCCCCGACGCCGTGCCGCCCGGCCGGGACGGACCGGTCCGGTCCCGCCGCCGGTCACCCGAGGACAGCGCCAGTCCGCCCCCGCCGCGGGCAGGTTCGTAGAGCGAGGGCTGCTCGGTGAGCTGCTTGGGCTTGCGCCGGAACGGCCGGGCTCCGCGGGCCGCCCCCGACCGGTCCCGCCGGGTGACCGGCGAGTCCGCCTCGACGGCTCTTCAACCGGGTTCGGCGGCCGCCGGCTGGAGCAGGAAGTGGTCCTCCCAGATCTCCCGGAGCACCGCCTCGGGGGTGCTCTCCAGGGTCTCGTCGAGGAAGATCCGCCCGGACAGCGCCAGCAGGACGGCGTCCAGCACGACGTCGGTGTACTCCTCCGGCAGCCCGCGCGGCGGTGCGACCGACGGCTCGTCGGGCAGCGGCACGCCGCGCATCGCGGCCAGCTGGGCGGCGATCAGGGCGGTGTCGATGGCGCCGCGGACGCTGCTGCCCTGCCGGACGTCGTCGCGCTCGCGGGTCGCCCGGGTCAGCGACACGGCGTCGGCCACCAGCCGCGGGGACTCCACGCCGGTGCGCCGGCCGACGATGCCCCGCTCGGCCTCGGCGTCCTGGTAGCCGATCGCCAGCCGGCACAGCCGGTCGTGCACCGAGGTCGACAGCCGGGTGGTGCCCACGTTGTCGTAGGGGTTCATCGACGCGATCACCCGGAAGCTGGGCAGCGCCTCGACCACGCCGACCCGGGGGATGGTGATCCGGCGTTCGGCCATGGCGGTGAGCAGGGTGTTCAGGGTGTCCTCGGGCGCCCGGTTGAACTCCTCGACGTAGAGGAACCCGCCGGCCCGCATCGCCTCGACCAGCGGCCCGGGCACGAAGTTCTCCGGCGAGTAGTCCTCGCGCAGCACCCGGGCCGGGTCGTGGTGCCCGACCAGCCGGGTGGGCGTGAGGTCGGCGTTGCCCTCGACGAAGACCAGCGGGATGCCCCACTCCGCGGTGATCGAGCGCAGCAGGGTGGACTTGGACGTGCCCGGCGGCCCCTCGAGCAGGACGTCGCGGCCGGCGGCCACCGCGGCCAGCAGCAGGTCCAGCTCGCGGACCCGGCCCACCAGGTGCCGGGCGACCCGTCCGCGCACCGCCCGCACCGAGTCGCCGTCGTCGCCGGTGACCCGGCTGCCGGTGACCAGCGGGTCGTCGCCGGTGGAGTGGGAGATGTGCTCGGTCAGCGACCTGTCCTTCCGGAAGCGCCAGGAGCGCGCTCTTGGCGGAGGGGACGGCGACCGGAGCCGCCGTCCCCGGAGCCCTACTTGACGGTGTAGCCGGCGTCGACCGGGAGGGTCACGCCGGTGATGTAGCGCGCCTCGTCGGAGACGAGGAACAGGATGGCGTTCGAGATGTCGATCGGCTCCACCCACGGGACCGGCAGCGCATTGGTCGACTCGAAGATCGGCGCCGCCTTCTCCCGGCTGGGTGCCGGGTCGTCGGGCGCGAACAGCCCCCAGGTCTTCTGGTTCTGGATCATCACCGTGTCCACCCCGGTCGGGTGCACGGAGTTCACCCGGATCGAGTGCGCGGCGAACTCGTTCGCCAGGGTCCGCATGATCCCCACGACGCCGTGCTTGGCCGCCGTGTAGTGGATGGTGTTCGGTGTCCCCTTGAGTCCGGCCGTGGAGCTGGTGAGCACGATCGCCCCGCCCCGGCCGCCCTCGATCAGGTGCGGCAGCGCGACCTTGCAGGTGTTCCAGACGCCGGTCAGGTTGATGTCGATCATCTCCCGCCAGGCGTCGTCGGTGAGCTCGAGCGCCGGCTGGATCTCGAACACCCCGGCGTTGCCCAGCACGATGTCCAGCCGCCCCAGCTGGGCGACCCCCTCGTCGACCGCGGCCTTCAGCGCCGCGGTGTCCCGGACGTCGGCCTTGGTGGCCACGATCCGCCGGTCCAGCGCCTCCACCTGGCGCACCGTCTCCGCCAGGTCCTCCTCGGTGGCCGGCGGGTACATCTGGATCGACTCGACCGGCCCGGCGATGTCGACGGCGATGATGTCGGCGCCCTCCTGTGCCAGCCGCACCGCGTGGCTGCGGCCCTGGCTCCGCGCGGCACCGGTGATGAACGCGACCTTGCCCTCTACTCGTCCCGCCACGGGGTCCTCCTCACTTGGTGATCCATCCGGCGTCCACCTTGTGCAGCGATCCGGTGACGTAGCGGCCGGAGTCGGCGGCCAGGTAGAGCACCGCCTCGCTGATGTCGATGGGCTCGATCCACGGCACCTCGAGCAGGTTGAGCCCGGTGAAGGCCTCCCGGACGTCGTCCTCCTCCGGCGCCTCGAGGTCCGGCCGGAAGAGCCGGAACGTGTTCTCGTTGAGCACCAGGGGCGTGGCCACGTTCGTCGGGTGGATCGAGTTGACCCGGATCCGGTCGGGCGCCAGTTCGATCGCCAGGCTGCGCATCAGGCCGACGACGCCGTGCTTGGCCGCGGCGTACGCCGACACGTTCTGCATGCCGCGCAGGCCGAGCGCCGAGCTGACCAGCAGGATCGACCCACCCTCGCCGTGTGCCCGGATGTGCGGCACCGCTGCCTTCGCGGTGAGGAAGACGCCGGTCAGGTTGGTCTCGATGACGTCGCGCCAGTCCTGCGCGGGCATGTCCGCCACCTGGTTGGGCACACCGCCGATGCCGGCGTTGGCGATGGCGCAGTCCAGCCGACCCAGCTGGGCCACACCGTCGGCCAGGCCGGCGGTCAGCGCGTCCTCGTCGGTGGTGCTGCCGGTGAACGTGACCATCCGCCGGTCCAGCGCCTCCACCGCGGCGACGGTCTCCGCGAGGTCGTCGGCCGTCGCCACCGGCGCCTGCCCACCGGGGATCGGACCGCAGATGTCCATGCCGATGATGTCGGCACCCTCCTGCGCCAGCCGCACCGCGTGGCTGCGGCCCATGCCCCGCGCGGCCCCGGTGACGAAGACGACCTTCCCCTCCATCCGGCCGGCCATCACTTCACCGTGAACCCGGCGTCGACCGGCAGGGTGACGCCGGTGACGTACCGGCCCTCGTCGCTGACCAGGAAGGCGATCGCGTTGGAGATGTCGACCGCCTCGATGATCTCGACCGGCATCAGGTTCGCCAGCATCGCCGCGGCGTCCGGGTTGGCCCCGATCCACTTCCCGATCACCTCGTTCAAGACCATCGGCGTCGAGACCCCCGTGGGATGGACGGAGTTGACCCGGATGTTGTGCGGCGCCAGCCAGTGGGCGAAACTGCGCATCAGCCCGACGACGCCGTGCTTGGCCGCCGCGTACCCCGAGGTGGCCCCGCTGCCGTCACCGCCCCGGCCGGTCAGGCCCTGGGTCGAGCTGGTCAGCACGATCGCGCCGCCGTCCCCCTGCTCGATCATGCGCGGCGCGGCGACGTGCACGGTGTTGTAGACGCCGGTGAGGTTGACCCCGATGACCTCGTCCCAGGTCTTGTAGGTGTCCGGCTCCGGACCGCCCTGCTGGGCGATGCCGGCGTTGGCCAGCACGATGTCCACCCGACCGAGCTCGGCGACGCCCGCGTCGAGCGCGGCCTGCATCGCGGAGGCGTCCCGGACGTCGGCCTGGCTGGTCACGATCCGCCGGTCGAGCGCCTCGACCTGCCGCGCCGTCTCCGCCAGGTCCTCCGGTGTCGCCATAGGGTAGGCGACCGTCTCCAGCTGGGAACACAGGTCCAGCGCGATGATGTCGGCGCCCTCCTGCGCCAGCCGGACGGCGTGGCTGCGGCCCTGGCCGCGCGCCGCACCGGTGATGAACGCGACCTTGCCCTCGAGCTTGCCCATGATCTTCTCCTCGTTGAGACATCACGTGGTGGCGCACAGGGTGGTACGCCCCGACAGCTCCGGCGCCGTGCAGAGCTGCCGGGGACGAGTCAGCGGGACCGGGGAGCGCACGTGCTGCTGCTCCGCCCGTCGTCCCCCGCTGGAGACGTGCCTGGACGCGGTCGGACCACCCGGGGTCAGACCGTCAGGGCCCCTTCCGGGGCGGCGGCCGCCGGCCGCCCGGTTCGCGGGTGCCACGCCGCCGGGCCGCGCAGGTACCAGGGGCGGGAGAGCTGGAGGGTGGCCAGGGCGGGGAGCACGGGGCAGTCGACGACGGTCACGTGCTCCCCTCCCTGGTCGGGTCGGTCGGTCCGTGGGCTCAGCTCAGCTTCAGCCCGGCCAGCGGGGACTCGTCACAGATCTTGGCCGGGATGCTGGGCATGCCCAGCAACGTCGGCTGGCCGCGGACCGGGCCCTTGTGCGAGTGGTCCAGGTGGCTCCTGGGCGTGACGAGCTCCAGGTCGCGAGCAGCGAGGGCGCTCTCGCCGTAGCCCTGCACGCACTCCGGGTCCGGGCCGTCCAGCGGCAGGCCGGTGAAGAACTTGGCCGCCATGCACCCACCGCGGCAGGAGTCGAAGTGCGCGCACTTGGTGCACGCCCCGCCGGTCTGCGGGTTCCGCAGGTCGGCGAACAGCTCGGAGTGCTGCCACACCTGCTGGAAGCCGCCGGGGGAGCGCACGTTGCCGGCGAGGAACTGCTCGTGGATGGCGAACGGGCAGGCGTACACGTCGCCGACCGGGTCGATCAGGCACACCACCCGGCCGGCGCCGCACAGGTTCAGCCCGGGCAGGGCCTCGCCGAGGGCGGACAGGTGGAAGAACGAGTCACCGGTGAGCACCTGGTCGCCGTTGGCCAGCAGCCACTGGTACAGGTCGCGCTGCTGGGCCTGGGTCGGGTGCAGCCGGTCCCAGACGTCGGCGCCGCGGCCCGACGGGCGGAAGCGGGTGATCCGCAGCTGGGCGCCGTAGCGGTCGGTGAGCGCCTTGAACTCGTCGAGCTGACCGGCGTTCTCCCGGGTGACCACCACGGAGACCTTGAAGTCCTTCATGCCGGCCTCGGCCAGGTTCTCCAGCGCCCGGGTGGCGGTGGCGAACGAGCCGGTGCCGCGGACGGCGTCGTTGACCTCGGCGGTGGCGCCGTCCAGGGAGATCTGGACGTCGACGTAGTCGGTGCGGGCGAGCTGCTGGGCGCGGGCCCGGTCCAGCTTGATCCCGTTGGTGGAGAACTTGACCCCGACGTCGTGGCCGATGGCGTAGTCCAGCAGGTGCCAGAAGTCCGGCCGCACGGTCGGCTCACCGCCGCCGACGTTGACGTAGAAGACCTGCATCCGCTGGAGCTCGTCGATGACCGCCTCGGCCTCGGCGGTGCTCAGCTCCCGCGGGTCACGCCGTCCGGAGGAGGACAGGCAGTGCACGCAGGCGAGGTTGCAGGCGTAGGTGAGCTCCCAGGTGAGGCAGATGGGCGCGTCCAGGCCGTACTCGAACTGGTCGATCAGCTTCCCGCCGGTCGGGCGCTCGGCAGGGCGGGACGGCAGGACGGCGGTCACGCGGACTCCTCGGGGCGGCGTTGGATCATCTGCGAGCGGGCGAGCGTGGCCAGCGCGGTGACGTACGCGGGGTGCTGCGCCTCGGGCACCTCGCAGGCGACCAGGGTGCTCGGCACGTCGGGGTGCGACTCGAGGGCCGTCACCACCGCGACCAGCGGCTTGGACTTCAGGAAGGAGAGCTTCCGGTTCCCGAAGTGGTAGACGAGCGCGCCGAACGGCTCGGGCCGGAGCGCCACCGACGGCGACTTCCGCCAGGGCACGGACGGGTCGAAGGGCACCTCGTCGGCCGGGATCGTCACCGCCCCCGCGGCCGGCTGCCCGGCCGCGGAGGCGGGGGAGCCGTCGATCAGTACACCCCGCACATGCCGTCGATCGAGACCTCCTCGACCAGGGAGTCCTCGACGAGCACCTCCTCGGCGGCGGCCGGGGTCTCGGTGCGGGTCTCGTCCTGCGTCGTCTCGGGCACGGTGCCTCCGGAGTGATCTGGTTCACGAACGGACGAGCCCGACGCTAGTGACACCGAGTGCCACCGGCAAGGGGTAGTTCCCGACGTCCAGCTCCTGCACAGCGCCCGCCCCGGGCGCTCCCAGACCGGCGGCCGATGATCGGCCGGGCACCCACCCGAACCCGGAGGTCCTCCCGTGCTGACCGTCGCCGTCCTCGTCGCCTTCTTCGCCCTGCTCACCGTCGCCGACCTGCTCCCCGGCCAGTCGGGGGCACCGGGGCTGGTGGCACCGGTCCGCTGAGCTCCCCGTGTCGTCGCCCGGCCGGGGCTCCGGCGGCCGGGCGCGGGGCAGACTGGGGCCATGACCCAGACAGTGGTCGCCCCCGACGCGCGCGAGGAGACCCGCGCCCGGATCGAGCAGGCAGCCCTCGACCTCTTCACCGCCCAGGGCTTCGAGCAGGTGACGATCGACGAGATCGCCGACGCCGCCGGCATCAGCCGGCGCACGTTCTTCCGCTACGTCAGCGCGAAGGCCGACGCGGTGTGGGGTGACTTCGACGCCCACGTCGTCCGCCTGGAGGGGATGCTCGCCGCCACGGCGAACGACCAGTCGGTGCTGGCCTCGATCTGCGCGGCCTACGTCGAGGTCAACGACTACGCGGCGACCGACCTGCCGATGCTGCGGCAGCGGATGCGGCTGATCCTCAACGAGCCGGCGCTGCAGGCCCACTCCCAGGTGCGGTACGCCGCCGTGGACCGGGTCGTCGCCGCCCACGTCGCCCGTCGCACCGGCGTCACCCCCGACGCGCTCGTCCCCCGGCTGGTCGCCGTCAGCACCCGCGCGGCGGCCACGACGGCGTTCGACGTCTGGCTCGCCGACGGGCAGGGCTCGCTCGGCACGGTGCTGCACCAGGCCTTCGACGAGCTGGCCGCCGGCTTCCCGTCCCTCCGTGCCCTGCCGGGGGGCGCGGCCGGTTTCCCGGCCGCGCCCCCGGCCTGAGAGGTCAGACGGTCGTGCTGCTCCGCTCCGAGATGCCGCGCAGCACCTCGGACGGGCGCTGCTGCTCACCGGCGTAGGAGCTGACCACGACGAGCGTCCCGGTGATCGCCGGGACGACCCACTGCAGCTGGTCGAGCTTGTTCTGCGCGGCTGCGATGTCGGCCCGCGCCCGCTTCGAGGCCTTGGTCCCCCGCCGGGACGGGGTGGCGCCCCCCTGCTTGACCACGTTGCCGAGCACCCGGCTGTAGGCCGTCACGCCCAGCGCGGCGGCGGTGAGCAGGGTCTTGACGGCCGACATGCCGGCGACGCCCTTCTGCTGGGCGACCCGGTCCTTGTTGGCGGCGAGCTGACCGACGCTGCCGATCAGGTGCGCCCCGATGGCGGCGGCGTTGACCGGGGTCCACCGGTTCCAGCCGGCGTTGGTGACGGCGCCGACGGACTTGGCGTCGCCCGCCTCGGCGGCAGCCGCGTTGAGGGCGACCGCGTTGGCGAGCGTGCCACCGAACCAGGCGGCGAGGCCGACGTCGTGCAGGGAACGGGACAGGGTGTTGGTGGCCATTGCTGGGCTCCTCGGGTCGGGGTGGTGGGCCGGCGATCGCAGAGGCCATCGCGGCCCCCGCTCGCATGGGGTCCCGTTACCCGCCCGTTTCCGTTGCACCCGTCCGATCTCCTCCTGTCTGCGGGCTGCCTGGTCACCGATGAGCTGGCCGCGCCCGCCCGGTCTCCTGGTGACCCACCCACTCCCGCAGAGGACCCCGCCATGACCACACCCCGCCGCCAGACCGCCGAGGCCTTCTCCGGCCACCGCTTCCGCGACGCCTACGACGCCCTGGCGCCCGACGTCCGGTGGACCTCCGTGGGGCAGGGGACGGTCACCGGCCGCCAGGCCGTCATCGACTCCTGCGAGGCCACGCTGGCCGAGCTCGCCAGCACGACGGTGGAGTTCACCCGCTTCGTCGTCGTCGCCGACGACGGGGCCGCCGCGGTGGACGTCGTGGGCCGCTACGTGGACGCCGACGGGCAGGTCTCCGTCGTCTCCTCGTGCGACGTCTACGAGTTCACCGACGGTCTGCTGACCACGCTGACCTCCTACGCCGTGGAGCTGGACCCCGCCGCGGCCGCGGACCGCCCCTAGCGTGGACGCCGTGGCCGATCTCCACTTCTACTTCGACCCGCTGTGCCCGTTCGCCTGGATGACCAGCAGGTGGGTGCGGCTGGTGCAGGCGCAGCGGGACTACTCGGTGGACTGGCGGTTCATCTCGCTGCGGCTGGTCAACGCCGACGTCGACTACGACGCGCGGTTCCCGCCGGAGTACGAGGCCGGGCACACCGCGGGGCTGCGGCTGCTGCGGGTGGCCGCCCGGACCCGCGCGGAGCACGGCCGTGCGGCCGTGGGCACGCTGTACGAGGCGCTCGGGCAGCGGCTCTTCGACTCCCCGCCCGACCCGGAGGACAGCGCCGTCCGCCGCGGCACCCGCGCCTTCCTCGACCCCGTGCTGGCGTCGGCCGGCCTCCCGGCCGCGCTGGCCGACGCGCTGGACGACGCCACCCTGGACGCCGTCGTGCAGTCGGAGACCGATGAGGCGTTGGCCCTGACCGGCCGGGACGTGGGCACCCCGATCATCCACGTCCGGCCGCCCGCCGGTGTGGCGTTCTTCGGACCGGTGATCAGCCGGCTGCCCAGCGAGGACGACGCCGTGCGGCTGTGGGACCACGTCGTCGGCCTGGCGTCCTTCCCCGGCTTCGCCGAGCTCAAGCGCAGCCTGCGGGAGCTGCCGCAGCTGCGCGGCCTGGGCGTCGAGCCGGGCGAGGTGGGCGTGCAGGAGGACTGGCACGGGGGCAGCCGCCGGCAGCGCGAGTGAGACTGCAGCCATGCAGCCCCGCAGCCATGCCGAGTCCATCGTCGTCGCGACCACCCCGGAGGAGCTCTACGACCTGGTGTCGGACGTGACCCGGACCGGCGAGTGGAGCCCGGTCTGCACCGCGTGCTGGTGGGACGAGGGCGCGACCGGGCAGGTGGGCGACTGGTTCACCGGGCACAACGAGACACCGGAGCGCACCTGGGAGACCCGCAGCCAGGTCGCCGTCGCCGATCGCGGCCGCGAGTTCGCCTGGCTGGTCGGCGGCAGGCTGGCGCGCTGGGGGTTCGTGCTGGAACCGGTGGACGGCGGCACCCGGCTGACCGAGACGTGGGAGTTCCTGCCGGCCGGGCAGGAGATGTTCGTCGAGCGCTACGGCGAGGACGCCCCGCGCCAGGTCGAGGAGCGGACCCGCGCCGCGCACACCGGGATCCCGGTCACGCTCGCGGCCATCAAGCGCATCGCCGAGCGCTCGGACGGAGTCGCCCCGGACCACGCCGGCACGCGATAACCGAACTGAGGACGTCGTGGCCGCCTTCGGTGTGGCCCGACCGATGATCTTTCCGCACCGTGCCGGTCTGTACGCCGATCACCTACTTACGGGAGGCATGAGGCCATGCGGAAGCTGACCTTCGGCATGAACCTGAGCCTGGACGGCTACATCGCCGCGCCCGGCGGCGACCTCGGCTGGAGCGTGCCGAGCGACGAGCTGTTCCAGTGGTGGTCCGACCGGGTCGGGGCGACCGGCCTGGCGCTGTACGGGCGCAAGGTGTGGGAGGGCATGAGTTCCCACTGGCCCACCGCCGACCAGCAGCGCGGCGCCACACCGGCACACATCGAGTACGCCCGCCGCTGGCGGGCCATGCCGAAGGTGGTGTTCTCGTCCACGATCAGCGCGGTCGACTGGAACACCCGCCTGGTCACCGGTGACGCGGTCAGCGAGATCACCCGGCTCAAGACCGAGGACGGCGGCCCCATGGACATCGTCGGCGCCACCCTCGCCGCGGCGGCCATGCGGGCCGGGCTGATCGACGAGTACGCCCTCGTCACCCACCCGGTCCTGGTGGGCGGCGGCACGCCGTTCTTCACGGCCCTGGACAACTGGGTGAACCTGACCCTGGCGGAGACCCGGACGTTTCCCGACGGCGTGCTCCTGACCAGGTACGAGACCAGGCACTGAGTGCCCGACATCGGATCGGCGCGGGCTCGGCTGTCGCCCTGAATCAGCCCCTTGGAGGCGCCAGGACATGTCCGGGCCGGCCCCGGTCCTCTGTCCCGGCCAGCGAGCGCGCGGAACCACGCCACAACTGCCGGAGGCCTCGAAGGCCAGACGACGTCGCTCGGCCGCAGCGCAGTCAGCAGGGACCGGACAACCCCGAGGTCGGGTCCGTACATCTAGAAGGGCGGCGGGTCGTCCGCTGGGGGTGGTGGCTCTGGTTCGTCCGCGGGTGGTGGTGGTCGCTTGCCCGGTGGCCGGGTCGTCCTGGTGACGCCCGAGGGGGTGGTCACGCTGAGCATCCCGTCCGGGGTCATGGTGAACCGCCAGCCCGGTGCGAAGGTCTTGAGCCGGTGATGGGAGCGGCACAGGCAGCACAGGTTGGCGCAGTCGGTCACCCCGCCGCAGCTGTGGGGGATGACGTGGTCGAGGTCGGCCCAGCCCACGCGTTGCCCGCAGTTGGGGAACCGGCACCGCCGGTCGCGGCTGGTGACGAAAGCCCGTTGCCGGGCGGTGGGCTCGTAGGCGTCGGTCTCCGGCGGCGGACCGGCGATCGGGCAGTCGCAGCCGTCGTCGGGGTGGGTCGTGCAGCCGCGGCGGGCCAACCGGGTCAGGTCGGCCGGGGTGAGGGTGACCAGCAACTGCCCGTCCGGGCCGGTCACCGCGAAGCTCAGGCCGCCACCGTCGGGAGCGGTGAGCCCAAGCGCGCGCACGCGGGCGAGGAGTTCGCGGACGTGGGTAGCGGTGATCGGCAGCCCGTTCACCTCACCCGGTGCGCTGCTGATGCCGCCCAAGGCGTCCAGGTCGGCGGCGATGGTCACGTTCGCGGTCACCGGGGGCAGGCCGTGGTCTCCCGGGCGGCGGATGAGCAGCGACAGCACGTGCGCGCGCAGCGCCCCGATCCGGCGCGGATCCCCGTCGGCTTTCAGCATCTTCGCCAGCTGGTCGACGACGTCGAAGCACTCGACGGCCTCGTCGGTGGGCAGGTCGGCGGCCAGGGTCGACCGGCCGTCGGTGGCGTTGGGGTAGACGTGCACGTCGGCGGTCTTGGCCGCGTCCTCCCGGCGCACATCCGCCGCCTCGGCGTCCAGCTCCACCATCAGCTCGGCCGCCCGGTCCCGGAGCTTGTACACCGACAGGTCCGTGGCCTCGGGCAGCAGCGCGTCCTCGACCTGCCCGGCCACGTCCGGGGTGGTGTGCATGAGCACCTCGGCCAGGGCCTGCGCGCGGCGCTCGTCCAGGTCGCCGGCCCGCAGCGCGGCGAAGGTGGCGGGGAGCTTCTTGTGCCAGGTCAGGGCGTGGTCGAGCTTCTTGGCCGCGGTGGTGCGGCCGAGGTTGAGCACGGTGGCCAGCTCGGCGGTGAAGAACTC
>JHVP01000019.1 GCA_000620205.1 Geodermatophilaceae bacterium URHA0031
CACCTGAAGCGAGTCGGGGCCTCGACCACGGGGCGGGGCCCCGGCCAAGGACCACCTGAAGCGAGTCGGGGCCTCGACCACGGGGCGGGGCCCCGACCGCACGGACCGCCGGGGTCACTCTCGGGGGCGGATCCCGGCTCCCCCCGCCCGCCCGGGTGTCGATCGGCACCCGGGCGGGCACCCGGTCCGGGTGACCACGCTGACGCTGCACGCCACCGGACCGGTCACCCCGGCCGAGGCGTGGGACCGCTACCTCCACCCGGCCCGCTGGTCGAGCTGGGCGCCGCAGATCCTCGGCGTCCAGACCGACGCGGACCGCATTGCGCAGGGCGTGACCGGCCGGGTGCGAGGCCCGCTCGGGGTGACCGTGCCGTTCGTGGTCGACGAGGTGGACGACGCCTCGCAGCGGTGGCGGTGGACCGTCCAGGTCGGGCCGGCCCGCATGTCCCTGCTGCACTGGGTGACGTCCGGCCCCGACGGCGGGACGACGACGGGCCTGCGGGTGCGCGGTCCCCTCCCGCTGGCCGCCGGGTACGCCTTTGCCGCGCTGGTCGCGCTGCACGGCCTCGTGCGCAGCTGAGCACCGTCCTCCCGCACCAACGGCCGTCCTCTCCCACCGACGCTGGTGCAGCAGGACTCCCTGACGCCGGGTCACCTGATCGAAGACCGGCGGGGCCGTCGTCTCGTACGGTGCGTCCATGAGCGTCACGCACCAGGTGACCAACCAGGTCCCGCCGCTGGTCGGGCACGACCCGATCGGCGGGGACACCGCGCTGTCCGAGGCCTGCCTGCGGTACGCCGACGCCGCCTCGCTCGCCTCCCTGGCCGAGCTGGGTGCCCTGGCCGGCAGCGCGCAGGCGCAGGAGTGGGGCCGGCTGGCCAACGAGAACCCGCCCCGGCTGCGCACGCACGACCGGTACGGGCACCGCGTCGACGAGGTGGAGTTCCACCCCGCCTGGCACGAGCTCATGGGCGCGGCGGTCGGGCACGGGCTGGCCGGCGCCCCCTGGGCGGACCAGGCGGCCGGCGACCGGCACGCCCACGTCCGCCGCGCGGTCGGCTACCTCGGCTGGACGCAGGTCGAGATGGGCCACGGCTGCCCGGTGACGATGACCTACGCCGTGGTCCCGGCCCTGCGACGCGCGCCGGACCTCGCCGAGGCGCTGGAGCCGGCGCTGACCAGCCGGCAGTACCAGTTCGGGCTGGCCGATCCGCAGACCAAGCGCGGCCTCGTGGCCGGGATGGGGATGACCGAGAAGCAGGGTGGCTCCGACGTCCGCGCCAACACGACGACGGCGACCGTCAATGCTGACGGCAGTTGGTCGCTGACCGGGCACAAGTGGTTCACCTCCGCCCCGATGAGCGACCTGTTCCTGGTGCTGGCGCAGACCGGGGAGGGGGTCTCGTGCTTCCTGGTCCCCCGGGTGCTGCCCGGCGGCGAGCGGAACGCCTTCGCGCTGCAGCGGCTCAAGGACAAGCTGGGTGACCGGTCGAACGCCTCCAGCGAGGTCGAGTTCGAGGGGACGACGGGTTGGCTGGTCGGCGAGCCCGGCCGGGGGGTGCCGGCGATCATCGAAATGGTCGCCACCACCCGGTTGGACTGCGTCCTGGGGTCGGCGGCCACGGTGCGCGCGGCGCTGACGCAGGCGGTGCACCACGCCCAGCACCGGCGGGCTTTCGGCGCCCTGCTGGCCGAGCAGCCGCTGATGCAGAACGTGCTCGCCGACCTGGCGCTGGAGAGCGAGGCGGCCACCGCGCTGGCGGTCCGGCTGGCCGCGGCCCAGGACGCGGGGGAGCGGGACTACCTGCGGCTGGCCGGCGCGGTCGCCAAGTTCTGGGTCTGCAAGCGCACCCCGGTCGCGGTCGTCGAGGCGCTGGAGGTGCTCGGCGGCAACGGCTACGTGGAGGAGTCGGGGATGCCGCGGCTCTACCGGCAGGCCCCGTTGAACTCCATCTGGGAGGGGTCGGGCAACGTCATCGCCCTGGACGTGCTGCGGGCGCTGGGCGCCGGTTCGTCGGCGCTGGCCGCGGTCACCGCCGAGCTCGACGCCGCCCGGGGCGCGGACGCCCGGTACGACGCAGCCCTGAAACGGCTGGCCGCCGAGCTGGGCGACCCCGAGCAGCTGCCGCTGCGCGCCCGGCGGATCGCCGGCCAGCTCGCGGTGTGCCTGCAGGGCTCGCTGCTGCTGCAGCACGCCCCGGCCGCCGTCGCCGACGCCTTCTGCGCCACCCGGTTGGCCGGCGACTGGGGCGCGGTGCTGGGCACGCTCCCGCCGGGCACCCCGGTGGCCGCGCTGGTCGACCGTGCCGCCGTCGTCCCGGCCTGAGGCGCCGGTGGGCGAGCGCCGACGACGTCGTCGGGCCACCAGTCCCGCGGTCACACCGGTCGACCGGCACACTGACCCGGTGACCGAGACCTACGCCGTGGAGACCGCCTCGGCCGACGGGTACGACGCGGACGGCGTCCGTCCGGCGCTCGACCTGCTGGTGTGGGACGCGCCCAACATCGACATGACCCTGGCGAACGTGATCGGGGCCCGGCCCACCGCAGCGTCGCGGCCGCGCTTCGACGCGATCGCCGCCTGGTTCGTCGACGGCGCCGAGGACCCGGGTGCGCCGGTGCAGCCGGAGGTCGAGGCCTGCGTCTTCGCCAACGTGCCGCCCCAGCACGCCACCTCGCTGCAGCGCTGGGTGGAGGCGCTGCGCAGCTTCGGCTACGCCGTCTTCGCCCGGCCCAAGCTGCAGCCCGACGACGACATCGACCAGTCGATGCTCGACCACATCAGCGTGCGGGCGCACAGCCACGAGCTGCGCCGGCTGGTGGTCTTCTCCGGAGACGGCCGCAACTTCGCCGAGCCGCTGGAGGACCTCGCCCGCTCCGGCACCGAGGTCGTCGTCGTCGCCTTCAGCGAGGTGGCCGGCTACGCCATCACCTCGGAACTGCTGCAGTTCATCGACATCGAGGACGTGCCCGGCGCCTTCGCCGTCCCGCTCGACCGCGTCCGGCTCGACGCGCTGCCGGTGGACGGCGCCTGGTTGCGGCCGACGAAGAGCCTGCGGGACGCCGCCGGCGCGTTCACCGCCCGCCGGGCCTGAGGCCCGGCGGGTCGCTCAGCGGCGGGCGAGCCGACGGACGCCGGGGGTGTACGGCAGCGCGTAGTGCTCGAAGACGGCCGGCTCCTGCTCGAGGGTGAGCTCGCCGTCGGTGTCGATCGACGGGGCGTTCTTCGCGAGGTCCTTGCTGACGGTGACCCGGACGTGCCCGGGCGCCACCGTGGCGTTGGTCAGCGGCACGAAGGTCAGCTTGTGCCGGCCGATCATGCCGGTGGTCACGGCGGCGAAGAACGGGAGGTCGGTCGTGGTGTCCACGTACACCGACTCCAGCGACCCGATCTTGCTGCCGTCGGGGTCGACGACGTCCTTGAGACGCCAGTCTCGGATGTTCTCGGCCGGGAACACGGGGCCTCCTGTTGGATTGTGGGCAACTGCTCCTCCCTGCCCGCTCGCGGCCACGCTGAACCGTCGACCAGCGGAATCCGGTACCCCCGGGGGGTGTTGTACGGGGTGTTCGTCAACGCGAGGAGGACCCGTGAAGGGTGACCGTGTCGAGGTCGTCGTCGACGCCGGCGGCAGCAGCCGCACCTACGAGATCGAGGCCACCCGGGCCGGCCGCCGGGTGGAGACCACCCACGGACGCGGGCTCGTCGAGGTCACCGAGGTGACCCGCGGCGGCACCCCGGTGCGCACCGCCCGGTTCATGGCCGGCCGGGTGCTGGCGCTCGTCGAGCACCCGGCTCCCCGCCGGGCCGAGGACGACGAGCCGGCGGGCGCGACCAGGAAGGACCCCCGTGCCCCCCACGACTCGCAGGCTCGTCGCGGGCCCCTGCACGGGGGCCGCGAGACGCTGCGACGGGCCTCCTGACGAAGGACCCCCGTGCCCCCCACGACTCGCGAGCTCGTCGCGGGCCCCTGCACGGGGGCCGCGGAACGCTGCAACGAGCTGGTGGTGATGGTGGGGTTGCAGGGGTCCGGGAAGACCACCTGGGTCGCGGAGCACCTGGCCGGGTCGCACGTGGTGGTCAGCAAGGACCACTGGCCGAACGCGCGGCACCGGGAGGCCCGGCAGCGCCGGGTGGTCGCTGAGCTGCTCGCCGACGGGGCCAGCGTGGTCGTGGACAACACCGACCCGTCACCGGCCGAGCGGGCGGCGCTCGTCGAGCTCGCCGCCGCCGCGGGCGTCCCGGCCCGGGCGGTGTTCCTCGACGTCCCGCTGGAGACCTGCCGACGGCGCAACGAGGCCCGCAGCGGGCGCGCCCGGGTACCCGACGTGGGCTTGTTCAGCACCGCCGCCCGGCTGGTCGCACCGACCACCGCCGAGGGCTTCGCCGACGTCCGGGTGGTGTCGGGGTGAGCTGTTACGCGGCGGGGCCGGAGGACGACCGCGGCCGGGGCAGCGCCTCCGCCGACAGCTGACCGGAGGGGAGCCGGGCCCAGACGTGCTTGCGGCCGGGCTCGCTGCACCAGCCGTAGTCGGTGGACAGCTGGGCGACCATCGGCAGCCCCATCCCGCCGTAGGCAGGGTCCCGGTCGACCGCGGGCTGCGGAGGGGAGTCGGGTGCGCCGTCGGTCAGCACGATCAGCCAGCCGGTGGGCAGCGCGACGATCAACGCCACGACCGAGCCGCCACCGTGCCGCAGCGCGTTGGAGGACAGCTCCTCGAACACCAGCAGCAGGCCCTCGCGGGCGTCCTCGGTCGACCGGGAGGCCAGCGAGGGGTGCGCTAGCCGGGCCCGCAGGTCCATCCGCACCCGGGAGGCGTCGTGCACGGTCGGGAGCTCCCACCGCCAGACGTCGCCGTCCTCGGTCGGTACGGCGGCAGACGGCCAGACCAGTGCACCCACAGTCAGCCCCTCCCGTCGGCGGTTGCTCCGCCGGGACCATGGTGGCCGACGGCGCTCGGGCGCGCAGCACGGGGGGTCCGGCAGGCCGCATCCCGTCAGCGCAGAGGCGCCCGATGGGGGACCGGTCAGGCCCCCGCCGGCCGACCCGAGCCGTCGCCGTAGGCGACCAGTCGGCTGACCAGGAACTCGACGGCCGCGGGGCTGTCCACGCCCTCGGCGACCTGGACGGCCGAGGGCGCCGCCGACACGGTGCGCCGGTCGACCAGCGTCTGCCCGCGGGCGGCGCCCGCCCCGGTGTCCACGACGACGTCGCGGCGCACGGTGTGCAGCGTGCCCGGCGCGATCGCCTCGGTGAGCGCCAGCGCGTCGTGCACGACCACGCCGTCGGTGCCGTAGCTGCTCCGCGCGTGGTCCAGGTACTGCCGCAGGATGGCGGCGGCCCGGGCGCCGACCTCCCCGGCCGCGGCGAACCGGGCGATACCGGCCTCGGTGAGGACGGTGGGCAGCGTGACGTCCAGACCCACCATCACGGTGGGCAGGCCGGCGCGGAAGACCACTGCGGCTGCCTCCGGGTCGGCCCACACGTTGAACTCCGCGGCCGCGGTGACGTTGCCGCCGCGGCTCGCGGACCCGCCCATGACGACCAGCCGGCCGATGCGGGCGGCCGCGGCGGGGTAGACGGCCAGCAGGAGCGCGATGTTGGTCAGCGGGCCGATCGCCGCCACGGTGACGGGCTCGTCGCTGGTGAGCAGCAGGTCGGCCAGGGCCACCACCGCGGGTCGCGGGTCCACCGACGCCGGCGACGGTGGCAGGACGACGCCGCCCAGCCCGGCTGCCCCGTGGACGTGCCCGGCCCGCTCCGCCTGCGGGACCACCAGGGAGGTGGCGGCGCCGACCGCGACGGGCACGTCGGAGCGACCTGCCAGGTGCAGCACCCGCAGCGCGTTCTCCGTCGTCTGCGCCAGGTCGACGTTGCCGTGCACCGTCGTGACCAGGCGCAGGTCCACCTCCGGGCTGGCCAGCGCCAGCAGGATCGCCAGGGCGTCGTCGATCCCGGGGTCGGTGTCGATCACGAGGGGGGTCGCAGCCACGGCGACATCCCATCAGACGCACGCGACACGCCGGTGCGTCGCCTCGGCTGCCGAGGTCATCGACCCCCGGACCGGCCGGTGAGATGGCCTTTCGCGTCCGGCGGTCGACAAGTGACCGCCCCGGCAGAGGGGTCATCGACCTCCCGGAGGAGGCCTCGCAACGGTTCGGTCACGCGGCCGGACCGGGTCGTCCCGGGACGGGGTTCCCGGGCGTCGCCGTCCGTAGGTTCTCCCTTGCCCGCGGTCCCTTCCCCGACCGCGGCAACTACCTCCCGGAAGGCGGCACCATGGCTGTGCAGATCGCACCCGGCCCCCGCGCCGACGTGCGTGCCGCCGCGCCCGCCGGGCTCCCCGGGCTGTTCGGCACCGGCCCGACCCAGCCGGCCGAGCTGTACGGCACGGCCGACCTCGCTGTGGGGCCGGCCGTCGGGATGGCGGTGGGGGTGCTCGGCGCCGGACCCGGCAGCCTGCCGGCCCCCGCGACGCCGGGCCGCTCCCGCTGGCAGCAGGTCAACCGGCGCCTGGCGACCTGGGGTGCCGGCCCCGACGGTGCGTACCTGAGCTGGCGGAGCACCCCGCTGCGCGTGCACCGGCTGGGCGGCGGGACGGCCCGGGCGACCTCCCCGGCCGTCGTGCCGGCACGGGTGCCGGCCGCCACGCGCCCCACGGCCCCGCGCCCGGCGGTGGTGGACCACGACCTCGAGGCGGCCATCGAGTTCGCCACCGACTTCTCCGTGGACCTGCTGCGCTCCCCGGTCCGGCTCGCGGCTCCCGCCCCCCGTCGGACCGCGCCGGTGCGGGCGCTGCTCGCCGGGTTGCGCGGGCTGGCCCGGCAGGCGGCCGGCTGGGGTGGCGGCACGCACGGCGCGCGGCTGAGCTGGGACCGGCCGGTCCCACCGCCGGTGCACAGCCTGGTCCTGCCGCCGGTCCCCGACCTCCGGCGCTCCGACCCGGACCTCCGGCGCCCCGACCCGGACCTCCGGCGCCCCGACCCGGACCTCCGGCACAGAGCCCCGGACGACGACGACCCGGTGCCGCTGCGCGAGCTGCCCAGCACGCCGACGACGTCCCCGTCGCAGCGCGCACGGCGCGGGTCGGTCCTTAGGCTCTCTTCGTGTTCACCACGCGTCCGGAACTGGCCGGCACCTTCGGGATGGTCGCCTCGACCCACTGGCTCGCCAGCGCGGCGGGCATGGCGACCCTCGAGGCCGGTGGCAACGCCTTCGATGCCGCGGTCGCTGCGGGCCTCACGCTGCAGGTCGTCGAGCCGCACCTCAACGGGCCCGGTGGGGAGGTCCCCGTCCTCTTCGCCCGGAGCCCGCGGGCAGCCACCGGTGCGGGGCAGCCCGTCGTCCTGTCCGGTCAGGGGGTCGCCCCCGCGGGCGCCACGATCGAGGCCTACAGCCAGCTGGGCCTCGACCTCGTCCCGGGCACCGGGCTCCTCGCCGCTACCGTGCCAGGTGCCCTCGGCGCGTGGCTGACCCTCCTCCGCGACCACGGCACCCTGCCGCTGGACGCCGTCCTCCGCTTCGCCATCGAGTACGCCGAGCACGGCCACCCGCTCCTCCCGCGGGTCGCCGCGACCGTCGCCTCGGTCTCCGAGCACTTCCGCTCCCACTGGCCTACCTCGGCCGCCACCTGGCTCGCCCCCGACGGAGCACCCCCCGCCGCCGGTCGCCTGTTCCGCAACCCGGTCCTCGCCTCGACCTACCGCCGACTGCTCGACGCAGCGCGCGGTCCCTCTCGAGAGGCGCAGATCGACGCGGCACTCGCGGCCTGGTACTCGGGGTTCGTCGCCGAGGCGATCGACGAGTTCTCCCGGTCCCCGGTCATGGACGACTCCGGTCGTCCGCACCGGGGGTTCCTCACCGGCGCAGATCTCGCCGGCTGGCGCCCGACGTACGAGCCGCCGGTCACCCTGGACTGGCGTGGGTGGACGCTCGCGAAGGCCGGGCCGTGGTCCCAGGGCCCGGCGCTGCTGCAGGCGCTCGCGATGCTGGACGGCCACCCGGCGGCAGGTGCCGGGGCCGGGTACGCGTCGGGCACCGCCGACGCCGACCTGGTCCACGCCAGCGTGGAGGCGGTCAAGCTGGCGATGGCCGACCGTGAGGCCTGGTACGGGGACACGGCGCAGGCACCGGTGGACGACCTCCTGTCCGCCACGTACTCAGAGCTTCGGCGGGCGCTCATCAGCGACCGGGCCAGCACCGACCTGCGGCCCGGCTCGCCCGGCGGGCGCCCGCCCAGGCTCCCCGCCTTCGTCACCGGGACGTCGGCCGGCGTCCGGCCGTCGGCGGGCACCATCGCCGGCGTCGGCGAGCCCACCGTGGACACACGGGGCACGACCCGGGGCGACACCTGCCACGTCGACGTCGTCGACCGCTGGGGCAACCTCGTCTCGGCCACCCCGTCCGGTGGCTGGCTGCAGAGCTCGCCGACCATCCCCTCGCTGGGCTTCGCGCTCGGCACCCGGGCGCAGATGTTCTGGCTCGAGCCGGGGCTGCCCAACTCGCTGCTGCCGGGCAAGCGCCCGCGCACCACGCTCACCCCGTCGCTGGCCCTGCGCGGAGGGGTCCCGACCCTCGCGTTCGGCACGCCGGGCGGTGACCAGCAGGAGCAGTGGCAGCTGTGCTTCTGGCTGGCCCACGTGCTCGGTGGCCTGGACCTGCAGGCCGCGATCGACGCGCCGGCGTGGCACACCACCAGCTTCCCGTCGTCCTTCTTCCCGCGGGAGATGACCCCCGGCGAGGTGGTGGTCGAGTCCCGGCTCGGTGAGCCGGCCATCGCCGAGCTCCGCCGGCGCGGGCACACCGTCACCGTGGCCGACGGCTGGTCGCTGGGGCGCTTGTCGGCGGTGTCCGTGGACCCGGAGAGCGGTGTCCTCCGTGCGGCGGCCAACCCCCGGGGCATGCAGGGGTACGCCGTCGGGCGCTGACCGCGCGGGCGGGTCCACGAGGCATGATCGGCGGCGGGCTGGGAGGTCCGCCCGGGCGACGAGGGGAGCGGGACCGATGTCACCGCTGGACCCCGACCGGCTCGCCGCCGCCCGCCGGCTGGCCGTGTCCGCGGTCGGCCGGTCCGG
The DNA here is from genome assembly GCA_000620205.1 of Geodermatophilaceae bacterium URHA0031. Taxonomy (GTDB): domain Bacteria; phylum Actinomycetota; class Actinomycetes; order Mycobacteriales; family Geodermatophilaceae; genus Modestobacter. The sequence goes on from JHVP01000019.1 coordinate 9,075, forward strand.
TCTGCAGCGGCTGGCCGACCTGGCGGGCCGGCTGCTGGACGCGCCGTCGGCCGCCATCGCCGTGGTCGGCGACGTGCAGACGGTGGCGGGCGGGTCGGGGCCGCAGGTGTGGACCGTCGGCACCGAGCTCCCCCCGGCGGAGACGCTCAGCAACCTGGTGGCCACCGCCGACGCGCCGCTGGTGGTGCCCGACGCCCGGGACGACCCACGGGTGGCCGAGCTGCCCGCCGTCCGGTCGGGGACGGTCGTCTCCTACCTCGGCGTCCCGCTGACCGACCCGGTGCACCACGACGTCGTCGGCGTGCTGGCCGTCTTCGGCCCGGCACCCCGGGCCTGGACCGAGACCGACGTCGGCCTGCTGTCCCAGCTGGCCGCGCCGGCGGCCAGCGAGCTGGAGCTCGCGGCGCTGAGCGCCGAGTTCGAGGCGAGCCGGCTGCGCTGGGGGCTGGCCATCGACGCCGCCGGCATCGGCAGCTTCGACTGGGACCTGGTCACCGGCCGGGTGACCTGGGACGACCGGCTGCTGGAGGTCTTCGGGTACGACCGGGAGGGCTTCGCCGGGGACCTCGCCGCCTTCACCGACCGGCTGCACCCCGAGGACGCCGACCGGGTGCAGGAGACCCTGCAGGCCGCGATCGACGAGTGCGGTGCCTTCGAGGCCGAGTACCGCGTGCGGCACCCCGACGGCGCCGTCCGCTGGGTGCACGCCCGCGGCCGGGCGCTGCCCGACGAGCGGGGCACCGCGGTGCGGCTGCTGGGCGCCGGCTACGACACCACCGAGCAGCGGCTGGTCGATGCGCGGGTGGCCCGGGTGCTGGAGTCGATGCCGGCGGCGTTCTTCTCGCTGGACCGGGGGTGGACCTTCACCCACGCCAACGCCGAGGCGGAGCGGTTGCTGGGGCTCGGCAGGGAGGAGCTGCTGGGCGGGGTCGTCTGGGAGCTGTTCCCCGCCGCGGTCGGCAGCGACTTCGAGCGGCACTACCGCGGCGCCATGGACTCCGGCCGGCCGACGGCGTTCGAGGCGTACTACCCACCGCCGCTGGACAGCTGGTACGAGGTCCGCGCCTGGCCGAGCCCCGAGGGCCTGTCGGTGTACTTCCTCGACGTCACCGAGCGGCGCCGCCGGGAGGAGCTGGCCCGGCGGGACGCCCGGCGGCTCGCCCTCATCGCCCAGGTGTCGGACACGTTGTCCGCAGCGCTGGTCGACCGGCGCGGCGGTGGCGGCGTCCTGCAGGAGCTGCTCCGCGCGGTGGTGCCCGAGCTGGGGGACTGGGCCATCGCCAGCCTCGTCGGCGCGGACGGCCGGCTGCACGACGTGGCCAGCTGGCACGCCGAACCGGCCCTGCAACCGGTCGCCGCGGAGTACGCCCGGGTCCGGCTGGGCGCTCTGAAGTCGACCGCGCCGATCGTGGACGCGCTGGCGACCGGGGAGGTGACGGTGGTGCCCGACGTCCGGGCGGCGGTCGGCGACGGCCTGGCGCCCGGGCCGGCGCGGGACGCCCACTGGCAGCTGGCGCCGGCGACGGCGGTGGTCGTCGCGCTGGTCGCCCGGGGCCGGGTGCTCGGCGCGATGAGCCTGTACCGCGGGCAGGACCGGGAGGCGATGGACGCCGCCGACCGGGCCACCCTGCGGGACGTCGCCGACCGCGCCGCGCTGGCGCTGGACAGCGCCGCACTGCACGAGCAGCAGCGCCGGATGGCCGAGGAGCTGCAGCGCAGCCTGCTCACCGCGCCACCGGAGCCCGACCACTCCCAGATCGCCGTGCGGTACGTGCCCGCGGTGCAGGCCGCCCAGGTCGGCGGCGACTGGTACGACGCCTTCCTGCAGACCGGTGGCGCCACCGTGGTGGCGATCGGGGACGTCGTCGGGCACGACACGGTGGCGGCCGCGGCGATGGGCCAGCTGCGCAGCCTGCTCCGCGGCATCGCCTACAGCAGCCGGGGCGGTCCGGCTGCCGTGCTCAGCGACCTGGACCGGGCGATCGAGGGGCTGCAGGTGCACACGCTGGCCACCGCCGCGGTGGCCCGGCTGGAGCAGGAGCCGGTCGACCGCGCGCAGGGGGAGGCCCGGCTGCGCTGGTCGAGCGCCGGCCACCCGCCGCTGCTGGTGCTGCTGCCCGACGGCCGGGTGGAGGTGCTCGCCACCGCCCGGGCCGACCTGATGCTGGGCGTCGACCCGACGGCGGTCCGGCGCGAGCAGGTCGCCGTCCTGCCGACCGGTTCGACGGTGCTGCTCTACACCGACGGCCTGGTCGAGGGACCGGACCTGCCCCTCGACGACGGCGTGGCCCGGCTGGCGGCGCTGCTGGGGGAGCTGGGCGGGCTCGAGCTCGACGAGCTGTGCGACCAGGTGCTGGTGCGGATGCGCCCGCACGGCTCGGAGGACGACGTCGCGCTGGTCGCCGTCCGGTTGCACCCGGAGGACCGCCCGCGACCGGCGGAGGCCGGACCGGAGGTCACGCCCCGCACCCCGTGAGGCGCTCAGCGGCGGGGCAGCAGCGCCCAGACGCTCTTCTGGCCCTCGGTCAGGTGCCAGCCGTGGTCGTCGGCCATCTCCGCGATGAGGTACAGCCCGAGGCCGCCCTGGCTGGGGTCGCGGCCGACGGCGGGTTGCGGTGGGCGCTGCGCGGCGGAGTCCCGCACCTCGACCAGCCAGGCGTCCGGCGTCCGCTGCACGCGGGCGCGGACCCCGCCGCCACCGTGCCGGAGGGCGTTCGAGGCCATCTCGTCGAAGGCGAGGACGACGGCCTCGTCGAGGTCGGCGGCCTCCTCGGTGCCGGTGGACTGCTCGGCCAGGCCGCGGCGCAGCTGGGCGCGGACCCGGGGCAGCTCGGAGACGTGCTCGAGGGCCCAGTGCCAGCCGTCGACGGCCGGTGGCGGTGGCGACGAGGGCCACGCCGGACCGGCCGACTCGCCCGTCACCCGCACTCCTCGCGACCTGGCCGCTGCATGCTCAGCGGCGAACCCCTGTGTTGGCCCGCGCTGCAGGACGCCAAACCAGGGACGGGATGTGACTCGCACCTCATCCTGCCCCGACGCGGGCCGTCGGCACCAGTCGGCGTCGCCGTCCTAGGGTGCCGAGCGATGGAGGAGACCGGGCTGCTGACCGCCACCGACCTCGAGGTCGGCTACGGCGGGGAGCCGGTGTGCGCCCCGGTCACCCTGACGGTCGCCCCCGGGACGGCGTTGGCGCTGGTCGGCCCCAACGGCGCCGGCAAGTCCACGGTGCTGCAGACGATGGTCGGCCTGCTGCCGCCGCTGGCCGGGTCGGTGTCCTTCGCCGGCCGGCCCGTCGACGAGCGGGCGGCGGACTTCCGCCGGGCCGTGGCCGGCGTGCTGGGCGACGACGCGTTCTTCCCCTCGCTCACCGGCGAGGAGCACCTGCTGCTCACCGCCCGGGGCCACGGGGTGGTGGGTGCCGATCAGGTGGTCGCCGACCAGCTCGCCGCCTTCGGGCTGACCGACCGGGCCGGAGCGCTGCCCTCCCAGCTCTCCTCCGGTCAGCGGCGCCGGCTCGCGCTGGCCGGCGTCCTGGTGCGCCCGGCCCGGCTGCTGGTGCTCGACGAGCCCGAGCGGCGGCTGGACACCGCGATGCGGCGCAGCCTCGCCGGCCGGCTCGCTGCGCTGGTGGACACCGGTGCCGCCGTGCTCTTCGCCAGCCACGACCCGGCCTTCATCGGCACGCTCGCGGACAGCGTGCTGGTCGTCGGGGACGACGAGTGCCCGGTCCTCGCCCCCGCTGACGCGCTGGCCGCGCTGCAGGAGGGCTGAGCCGTGCTGGCCGCGGCGCCGCTGGACACGCGGCCCGGGGACGAGTGGAGCGGCGCGGCGGTCCGCCGGTTCACCCGCCGGGCCACGGCCGCCCGCGCCGACACCTCGTGGCTGACCCGGGCCGGGGACCTGCTCTCCGGCCTGACCTCGGCCGGCGTCGCCGTCGCGCTGTGCGGGGGCACCGTCGCCCGGCTGCGCGAGCAGATCGCCGCCCGCCCCGCGGCGGACGCGGCGGTGCTACCCGGCTCGCTGACCGCGGCGGCCGTCGCGCTGGCCCTGGCGGCAGCGCTCGTCGGGCTGCTGGCCCGGCTCGGCCCGGTGAGCGCCACCCCGGCGGCCGCGGTCTGGTGGCTGTCGCTGCCGGCCGGACGGCGCGGGCTGCTGCGCGGCGAGCTGCGGCGGATCGTGCTGCTCGCCGGTGCGACCGCGGCGGCGGTCGGCGTCCCGGTGGCGCTGACCCTGGCCCGGACCCTGACCGGGGTGCTCGTCGGGGTCGGCGCCGCCGCGCTGCTCGCGGTGGCGGCGGTCGGCGCGCTGGTCCTCCGGCAGGCCGCCGGCCGCACCGGCCGGGTGCCCGCCCTCGCCGGGGCGGTCAGCGTCGCCGCACTGGCCGGGCCGGCCGCGGTCGGCTGCCTGCTCGCGGTAGCCGGCGGGCAGCTCCCCGCCGGGAGCCGGAGCACCGTGCCGGAGCCGCTCGGGGTGGTGGTGGCCGGGCTGCTCGTCGTCGCCGTCGCCGTCGCGCTGGCACTCGCCGACCGGCGGCTGGACCGGCTGCCGGCCGGGGCTCTGCGGGCCTCCGGCGAGACGGTGCGGTACGCCACCGCGTCGGTCCTCTCCCTGGACACCCGGGAGCTCGGCCGGGCGCTGCGGACGACGGTGCGCCGGCCGCGGCACCGGCGTTCCTGGCGCTGGGTGCACCGTCCCTGGCAGGCGGTCGTCGCCGGGGACCTGGCGGTGCTCGGCCGCTCACCCGCGCGCTGGGGACAGCTGCTGGCCGGCGGGGCGCTGCCGGTGCTGGCCGCCCGCACGCAGGGGCTGGCCGAGCTGCCGGCGCTGGTCGCGGTCGCCGTCGTCCTGGGCTGGGGGAGCGCCGCGGTCACGCTGGGGGAGCCCAGCCGCCGGGCGGCCGCCGCCCCGGCCGCCGACCGGTCGCTGCCGATGGCGGCCGAGGAGGTGGTGCGGGCCCGGGTGCTGGTGCCGGTGGTCGTCCTGGCCGTGGTCTGCGGCTTGTCCGCGCTGCTGGTCGGCCAGGGGACCGGCGTCCCGCTGGGGTGGCTGGCGCTGGGCGCCGCGGCGGCGCCGGCCTGGGCGGGTGCCGCGGTCCGGGCCGGCTACCGGCCCGACCTGGACTGGTCCGGCCCGGTGCTGTCCTCGCCGATGGGCGCGGTTCCGGTGGGGGTGAGCGCGACGCTGGTCCGCGGCCCGGACGTCGGCGTGCTGGGGACCGCGCCGGTGGCGCTGGCGCTGCTGCTGGGCACCGTGCCGCCGGTGCTGGTCGCGGTGCAGCTGGGCTGGTCGGTCGCGCTGGCCTCCTTCGCCGTCCTCACCGCCCAGCGCACCTGAAGGGCCATGTTGGCCATCATGGCCTTCCTCAGGAGAAGACCGGGTGCCAGGCGCCGGTGAGCACGCTGGCGGTCACGGCGACGGCGCACACCGCCACCGCCCCGGCGACGAACCAGCCGTCCCGCGGCCGCAGCACCGAGCCGCGGGCGTTGCTGCGGACGACGCCGGAGTCGAAGCCCCGCGCGTCCATCGCGGTGGCCAGCCGGGCCGCGCGCCGCAGCGCCCCGACCAGCAGCGTGAACGCCGTCCCGGCCAGCAGCCGGGCACCGGCGACGGGGTTGCGGCCGGCGTCCACCCCGCGGGCCCGCCGGGCCAGCCGGATCGACTCCCACTCGGTGGCCAGCAGCGGCACCAGCCGCAGCGCGGCCAGCGCCCCGTAGCCGAACCGCGTCGAGACCCGCCAGTGCAGGGTCAGCGCGTCGGCCAGCCGCACCGGGTCGGTCGAGGCGACCAGGAGCACCCCGGGGAGGGCCAGCGCGATCACCCGGACCCCCCACGTCGCGCCGCTCTGCCAGGCCGCCGCGCCCTCCAGCGGGCCGAAGGCGACGTTGACCCAGGTGATTCCGAGGGCGCTGAGCAGCAGCGGCCAGGTGCGCCGGGCGATGTCTGCCGGCCGGCTCAGCCCGGCGGCGGGCAGCAGCGCCAGCTCGGCGGCCAGCAGCAGCAGCGGCGTCACCAGGTCACCGCAGATCAGCAGCACGACGGTGACGACGACGATGGCGGTGAGCTGCGCGACCGGGTTGACCGCCGACAGCGGGACCGGGCGGGCCGGCCCCAGCGACAGCGGTGCGCTCATCCGACGCCCACCGGGTGGCCGAGGGTGAGCACGTCGTCGGCGAGCGCGGCGACCACGGCGGCGTCGTGGGTGACCAGGCACAGCGCCCGCTCGTCGTCCTGCTGCTCGGCCAGCAGCGCGACCAGCTCCGCCCAGGTCTCCCGGTCCTGGCCGAAGGTGGGCTCGTCGAGCACCAGCACCCGCGGGCGGGTGGCCAGCGCGGTCGCCACCGAGAGCCGCCGCTGCTGGCCGCCGGAGAGGGTGAACGGGTTGGCGTCGGCCAGCGGGGCGAGCCCGAGCCGGTCCAGCAGCGCCTCGGCCGCCGCGTGCGCCTCGGCGGCTCCCGCTCCCGACCGCAACGGCCCCAGGGACAGCTCGTCGCGGACCCGGCCGGTGAGGAACTGGTGCTCGGGCTGCTGGAAGACGGTGCCGATCCGGCGGGCCAGCTCACCGGCCCGCCACCGGGCCGGCGGCCGGTGCGGGTGCCGCAGCCCCGGGGTCAGCGCGGGGCCGGCGACGACCTCGCCGACGGTGGGGGCGCGGAGGCCGGCCAGCAGCAGGGCCAGGGTCGACTTGCCGGTCCCGTTCGGCCCGGTGACCGCCAGCGTCCGGCCGGCGCGCAGCGCGACGTCGGTCGGGGCCAGCGCCGGGCGGACGCTGCCGCGGTGCGTGTAGCCGGCGCCCACGGCGGCCAGCAGCTGCTCACCCGGCGGGTGCGGGTGCCGCCGGGGCAGCCGCAGCGGAGCCGGCCGCCAGCCGGCCGGGTGCTCGGCGGCGCCGCCCCCGGGCAGCAGCTCCACCACCCGGTCGACCAGCGGCAGCCACGCCTCGACGTCGTGGTCGACCACGACCAGGGTGGCGGACCGGTCGGCGACCGCGCGGACGACGGCCGCCCGGACCAGCGCCGCGCCCTCCGGGTCCAGCTGTGCGGTGGGCTCGTCGAGCAGCAGCAGCCCCGGGCGGGGCGCCAGTGCACCGGCGAGCACCAGGCGCTGCTTCTGGCCGCCGGACAGCGCCGCGGTCGCCCGGTCCTGGCCGAGGGTGAAGCCGACCGCGTCCAGGGCGGTGTCCACCGCGGGCCAGATGAGCTCCGGCGGCGTCCCGGTGTTCTCCAGCCCGAACGCGACGTCGTCGCCGGCGCGGGTCATCACCAGCTGTGAGTCCGGGTCCTGGAAGACCATGCCGACCCGCTGCCGCCGGCGGTCGGGAGCGGCGCCGTCGACGGTGAGCTCGCCGGCGACGTCCCCCGACTCGGGTTCCAGCAGCCCGCCCAGCGCCCGGAGCAGCGTGGACTTACCCGCCCCGGAGGCCCCGGTGAGCAGCACCCGCTCGCCGGGCCGGACGACCAGGTCGACGTCCCGCAGCGCCCAGGCCTGCCGGGAGGCGTGCCGGAAGCCCCAGCCGGCGAGCCGGACCGTCGCCGGTCCGCCGCCGGTGGTGGTCACCTGCGGGTGCGGCCGGAGGCGAAGGAGGAGAGCGCGCCGCTGGCGGCCAGCGCGCGGGTCAGCGCCATGCCGCCGAGGCCGGCGACCAGCCCGGTGCTGACCACGACCGAGGCGATGTAGGCCACCTGCCAGCCGGTGCTCCAGTCCGGGTAGTAGCGGTAGACGAACAGGTCGAGCACCGCGGCCATCGCGCCGGCGAGGGCGGCGGACAGCACCGCCTGCACCGTGCGGTAGCGGCGGTAGGCGAAGGCGGCGAAGCCGAGCTCGCCCGCGGCTCCCTGCAGCAGCCCGTACACGATGGTGCTGGCGCCCCAGGCGGATCCGAGCAGCGCGGACACCACGGAGGCGATGAGCTCGGCGAACAGCGCCGCGCCGGGCTTGCGGACGATCAACGGGGCCAGCACCGCGGGCAGCAGCCAGACGCCGTAAAGCAGCGCGTGCGCCGGCGGGAAGGCGGTGAAGGCGGCGTCGGTCACCGCCCACAACTGGTTCCACGCCCAGAAGACGACGCCGAAGGCGACGCCCAGCACGGCGGTGACGACGATGTCGACGGTGCGCCACCGCGACGTCGCCGGAACAGCATCGGACGGACGGACGGCCTGAGCGGCCATGGTGCTCCTCCAGACTCCCTGCGCCGGCATGACCCGGATCAGGTTCGAGGGTCTGCGGTTGCCCGCACTCTCAGCGCCGAGGCGCTCCCCTGTCGTGTGTTGCCGTCGAGACTAGCCCCCCGCTGGGCCGAGTGCGGAGCGCAGCGCGACCAGCAGGGCCTCGCCGTCCGGGACGCCGAGCCCGGTGCACGGGTCCCAGCCCGCGCCGGCCCGGTGGGCCGACCACAACGGGGAGACCGCGCTGGTGCCGACCCCGGCCTGCCGCTCCGGCACGGGGAGGACCGCGCTCACCCCACCGCCGGTGCCGCCCAGACCTGCGCCGTGGAACCAGACGACCTCGCTGCTCACCGCGCCGGTGTGGCCGTCGGCCCGCAGCGTGGTGCCGCCGCAGGCCAGGGCGCGTGCGGGCTCGCCGGGTCTGGCAGTCGCCTGTCGGGACGACCCGCCGGGGCACCCGGCGGCCGGATGCGCGCCCGGCGTGCTGTGTACTGGTGAGTAGCAGACGGGTGTGCGCGGTGGGGGAGGGCCCCCACGCGGCCTGCCGACCAACTCGACGAGGAGATGCAGTGGCACAGCAGCGGACGGCGATCATCACCGGGGCAGCGCGGGGCATCGGCGCGGCCATCGCCCGGCGGTTCGCCCAGGACGGGATGCAGGTCGCCGTGCTCGACCTGGAGGAGGCGGCCTGCAAGGGCACCGTCGAGGAGATCCAGAAGGCCGGCGGCGAGGCGCTCGCCGTGGGTGCGAACGTGGCCGACGAGGACTCGGTGGCCGCCGCCGTGGAGCGGGTCGCGCAGGAGCTCGGCGCACCGACCGTGCTGGTCAACAACGCCGGGATCACCCGGGACAACCTGCTGTTCAAGATGAGCGTCTCGGACTGGGACGCCGTCATGGGCGTGCACCTGCGCGGGGCCTTCTTGATGAGCCGGGCGGCGCAGAAGCACATGGTCGAGGCCGAGTTCGGCCGGATCGTGAACCTCTCCAGCGTCTCGGCGCTGGGCAACCGCGGGCAGGTCAACTACTCCGCGGCCAAGGCCGGTATGCAGGGCTTCACCAAGACCCTGGCCATCGAGCTGGGCCGCTGGAACGTGACCGCCAACGCGATCGCCCCCGGGTTCATCGAGACCGAGATGACCGCGCAGACCGCTGAGCGCGTGGGCGTGCCGTTCGAGCAGTTCAAGGAGATGGCCGCCAAGCAGATCCCGGTCGCCCGGGTCGGCCAGCCCGAGGACATCGCGCACACCGCGTCGTTCCTGTGCAGCGAGGGCGCCGGCTTCGTCTCCGGTCAGGTCATCTACGTCGCCGGCGGCCCCCGCGACTGACGCGAGGCGGGTTGAGCCGCGCTGGGCAGGGGTGAGCCGCGTCCGCACGCGGCTCAACGTGCCTGCAGGCGGCTCAACCCGTGCGGCGGCTCGGGCCGCCGTGGAGACCGCGGCGGGCCATGGCGGCGGTCAGCGCCGTCCAGGCCCGGACCGGCACCACCCGGGCGACCTTCATCGCGACGGCCATCGGGAGCGGGAAGACGATCTCCGCCCTGTCCCGGGCGATGCCGTCGGCGATGGTCCGCGCGGCGGCCTCCGGCTCGACCAGGAACGGCATCGGGAAGCGGTTGCGGTCGGTCAGCGGGGTGCGCACGAAGCCCGGTGACAGCGTCTGGACGACGATGCCGCGCGGCCTCAGCGACCCCCGCAGCGCCTCCAGCAGGTTGAGCAGCGCCGCCTTGCCGGCCCCGTAGGCCTCCGAGCCGGGGAGTCCCCGGTAGCCGGCGACCGACGCCGTCCCGACGATCCGCCCGCGGCCTGCGGTGAGCATCTGCGGCAGCACCGCCTCCAGCGTGTGCACCGCGCCCATCACGTTCACCTGCAGGTTGTCGGCGAACAGCTGCGAGTCCCACGGTTCCACGTGGAACCGCGACCAGGTGCCGGCGTTGAGGACGGCGACGTCCAGCCCGCCCAGCGCCTCGCGCACCGTCTGGCCGGCGGCCACGGTGGCGTCCCGATCGGTCACGTCGACCGGGACGACGACCATCCGGCCGCCGGCGACCTCGGCGAGGGCGTCGCCGCCGCGGGCGCTGATCGCCACCCGTGCGCCCCGGTCGGCGAGCTCGCGGGCCAGCGCCGCACCGATGCCGCTGGACGCGCCGGTGACCCAGATCCGTGCGCCGGAGATCTCCATGCGGCGAGCTTGCCCGACGCCGTGGGCGCGACACCCTGGCGCGGGGGCGTTCCTGAGTAGCGTCCCCGGGACGGGGTGACCGGGGACGGTCCCGTTCCCGGCGGACTCCGTCGGCGAGGTGTGCGATGCGCGCACGACCGTTCCTCACGATCGGCACGACCGTCCTGCTCGCCGCCGTCCCGCTGGGGGTGGGTCCGGCGGCGGCCGGAGAGCACCACGGCGACCGGGTCCAGGTGCTGTCCGGACCGAGTCCGTTCGCGGACGGATGTCCTGGCAGCCGGCTGGACGACACCGCGATCGTCGGCGCCGAGGTGGAGCCCATGGTGGCGGCCGACCCGTCGGACCCGCGCCACCTCATCGCCACCTGGCAGCAGGACATCGGGACGCCGGCCGCGCGCAGCGACCTGATCGCCCGCTCCGCCGACGGCGGCCGGACGTGGCGGACCACCACCATCCCCGGGCTCACCGTGTGCACCGGGGGCACGGCGGACTTCGCCTCCGACCCGTGGCTGTCCGTCGGTGGGGACGGCACGGTCTACTTCAGCGGGCTCCAGGGGAACGCCACCGCCGACCCGCCGCCGGTCGGCGTGGTGGCCAGCCGGTCGCTGGACGGCGGCCGCACCTGGAGCGAGCCGGCGACGGTCGCCGCGGCAGACCCGGGTGTCGACACCGACTCGGTCACCGCCAGCCCGACGCTGGACGGGCACGCCTACGTCGTCTGGGCGGCGTGGGACCACAGCTACCAGCCACCGATGGCCGGCAACGCCTTCCGGTTCGCCCGCACCACCGACTCCGGTGCCACCTGGTCACCGGCCGTGCTCGTCCACGACCCGGGGCCGACGGCCGTGGACTTCTCCGGACACGTCCTGGTGCTGCCCTCGGGTGACCTGCTGGCCGTGTGGGCCAACTTCGACGTCGTGTCGGGCCTGGGGACGCTGATGGCCAGCCGCTCGCCCGACGAGGGAGACACCTGGGAAGCGGCGGTCGCCGCCGCCGTGCAGCCGGTCGGCATGTTCACCGACCCCGAGAGCGGCGTCGAGCTGCCCCAGCCCGGCTTCACGAGCCCGGCGATCGCGCCCGACGGCACGGTGTACGTCGCCACCGAGAGCAGCACGTCACCGACCAGCGGGGCGATCACCGTGTCGCAGTCCCGGGACGGCGGCCGGACCTGGACCAGCAGCCCGCTGCCCGACGTGTCGGCGTTCGCCTTCGAGCCGGCCATCGCCGTCGACGACCGCGGGCGGGTGGGGGTCCTCTGGTACGACATCCGCAACGACGTCCCCGGGGACGACGAGCTGACCAGCGACGTCTGGTTCGCCCGGTCCGCCGACCGCGGCGCCAGCTGGGACCAGGAGCACCTGGCCGGGCCGTTCGACCTGCGCACGGCCCCGAACGGCCGGCTGGGTGAGTACCAGGGCCTGGTCGGACTGCGCCGCAGCTTCGTGGGCGTCGTGACGCTGGCCGGTCCGCTGGCCGTCGACGGACCCAGCGACGTCTTCGTCGCCCGGGTGGGTCGAGGATGACGGCATGGCACCGCGCAGGAAGACGGGACCCGGCCCCGCACCGCCACTCGGGCACGGCGAGTTCGTCGTGTTCCCGGGCACCCGCGCTGAGGTCTACGACCTGCTCGAGCGGCTGGCCGACGCGGCGGGGGAGTCGCCGGAATTCGGCACGCCCGGGCTCAGCCTCGACCGCTCGCGGGTCACCGTCCGCTGGTTCGGCCCCCTGCCCGCCGCGGTGCAGGCAGTGGTCGACGGCGCGGCCGGCGTGACCGTCGTCGTCCAGGGCACTGCGCACCGGCCCGGCGACCTGCGGGCGGAGGCCGACCGGCTGCGCCGGGAGCACGGGGACGTCGTCGCCGCGGCCACCGCCCGGCCGGAGGGTGACGGCATCGAGGTGCTCGTCCCTCCGCGGGTCGCCGACGCGGCAGGCGGTCCGGACCCGGCGGTGGCCGACCTCGGCGCCGCGTTCCCGCTGTTCGCCGAGGTCGGGGAGCCGCTCAGCCGGTGACGGCGAGGCCGGTGCGGCCCCGCGTCGAGGCGAAGCCCAGCCAGGTGTGCCGGTTGCCGGCCCAGCACCAACCGACCTTGGGCGCGCCGCGGCGCTGCGCGCCGTCCCGTCCGGTGCCGTTGCTGAGCCACAGCGCCGGCGTCCGCGCGTCGAGCCGGCCGTCGGGCTTCCGCAACCGCGACCCGATGGTCATGAAGCAGCGGTTGCGCTCCAGCGCGGCGGGCTGCTGGAGGAGCCAGTGCAGCCCCTCGGTCAGCGTCAGCGGGCTGCGGCCTCGCCCGGTGATCGCCGGCAGCGCCTCGTCCGGGCTCCAGTTGGCCAGCTCGTCACCGCGCTCCAGACCGTGGACCAGGGCGACCGGCCCGGCGGGCAGGGCGACCTGCTCGATCGGGGCGAAGGCGTCGACGTCGGTCATGTCGACCACCACGAAGCCCCGCCTGCCCTCGCGCTCGACGAGCCCGGCCAGCCGGGAGGCGGGTGCCAGGTCCGGGTGGAGGACGAGCAGCGCGCCGTCACCGGGGCCGGCGGCGGCCGCGGCGCCGCAGAGCTCCGCCGGGGTGAGCCCGGCGAGCTCGTGCAGGCCGAGGGCGATGAGCCGGTCGGCCTGGTCGGTCAGCGAGGGCAGCGGCAGCACGGAGGACCTCCACGGCGGGGAGCGGGCGGTCCGGCGTCAACGACGTGGACCGCCCGCGGGTTCCCCGCCCGTCAGGCCGCGGGACCGTAGGTCAGGTGCACGACCCCGTTGCTGAGGCCCTGGGCACCGAGCAGGGACAACGGCTGCTTGGTGCCCTCCGGGAACAGCCGGATGCCCGTGCCCACGGCCAGCGGGTAGACGAACAGGTGCAGCTCGTCGACCAGGCCGTCGGCGAGCAGCGCGCGGACCAGCGTGGCGCTGCCGCTGACGTACAGGTCGCCGGCCACCTCGTCCTTGAGCGCGCGGACCCGGTCGGCCGAGTAGCCACCCAGCGCCGTGGAGTTGCGCCAGACGGACTCGGCGTCGGTGAGCGTCGAGCTGACGACGTACTTGGTGGTGTCGTTGAAGAACGGCGCCCCGGGGTCCTCCTCGACGGTGCGCGTCGACCAGGCCGGCGCGAACATCTCGAACGTCGTGCGGCCGAGCAGGATGCCGGACGCGGAGCCGGTGAGCTCGCCGATGGTCGCGGACAGGTCGTCGGGGAACCCGTAGTCCACCGTCCACATCGGGACGTCGACGACGCCGTCGACGGTGGTGAACTCGTGGACCTTGATGGCGCCCATGTGCAGTGCTCCTCAGCGTCAGGACCGGCGGCTGCTGCCGGCGGTGTCGTAGCAGGGACGACGGAGGGCCCAGGTTCTCATCGGTCAGCCGGACACGGTGCTCACCAGCAGGTAGCCGTTCAGCCCGATGATCAGCGCGGCGACCAGCGCCCCGACCAGGGTGGTGGTCGGCCGGTTCACCCAGCCGCCCATCAGGTCCCGGCGCGAGGTCAGCCACAGCAGCGGCACGAGCGCGAACGGGATGCCGAAGCAGAGGACCACCTGCGACCAGACCAGCGCCGTCGTGGGGTCGCCGCCGAGGCCGAGCACCAGCAGCGCGGGAGCGAGCGTGACCAGCCGGCGGGCCAGCACCGGGACGTGCTTGCGCAGGAAGCCGGCCATCACCACCTGCCCCGCGTGGGTGCCGACCGACGACGCCGCGAACCCCGACGCGAGCAGGGCCAGCGCGAAGGCGAGCGCGGCCCCGCCACCGAGCTGGGCGCCGAGCCCGGCGTGCACGCTCTCCAGCGAGGTGATCGACGCGTCCCCGGTGAACAGCTGCGCCGCGATGACGAGCATGGCCGCGTTGACCAGCCCGGCCAGGCCCATCGCGAGCAGCACGTCGAGGCGCTGGGCCCGGAGGAGCCGGCCCCGGCCGGCCTTCGTGCGCCCAGCGGTGACCGCGTCGCCGTAGCGGCCCGGGGTGAGCGCGGAGTGCACGTAGATCACGTGCGGCATGACCGTCGCCCCGAGGATGCCGGTGGCCAGCAGCAGGCTGTCGGTGCCGGCGAAGCCGGGGACCATGCCGGAGGCGATGCCGCCCGCGTCGACCCCGGAGCCCACCAGCGTGTAGGCGAACCCGCCGCCGATCACCAGCAGCAGCCCGGTGATCACCCGCTCGAACGGCCGGTGCCCTCGCGACTGCGCCGCCAGCAGCACGAAGGCGACGACGGCGGTGATCACCCCACCGATCGGCAGCGGCACGCCGAACAGCAGGTACAGCGCGACCGCGCCGCCGACGATCTCGGCGAGGTCGGTGGCGACCGCGACCGCCTCGGCCTGCGCCCACAGCCCCCACACCACCGGCCGAGGCAGGCGCTCCCGGCAGCAGGTCGCCAGGTCGCGCCCGGTCGCCAGGCCCAGCTTCGCGGTGAGCGACTGGATGAGCATAGCCATCAGGTTCGCCGCGACGATCACCCACAGCAGCGTGTAGCCGAAGGAGGCGCCGCCGGAGAAGTTGGTCGCGAAGTTGCCCGGGTCGACGTAGGCCACCGCGGCGACGAACGCCGGTCCGAGCAGCGGCCACAGCCGCCGCCTGGCCTGGGGGGCCGGCGGGGCGGGGTGCGACAACGTCCGGGGGAGCGTGCTGGTGAGGACGGCGGCCTCGGTCTTGGACAGGTACACGGTGACCTCGCGGGGGCGGGAACGGAGCTGGTCCTCCCTGTCCTGCCCGGGCCGGAGGGGCCGTCGGGGCCGACCTGTGGCCCCGGGGGGTCAGGTCAGCCTCACCTGCCCCGGGGCCGGTGCTCGGGCACGGGGTCTCCTCCGTCGCTGCGTGCGGACGGGAGGGGGTGTCCCCGCGTCGCACGTGACCCTCGTGCCGGACCGTGGCCCGCAGGGGACGGCTCCGATGAGTCCCGTCCTCCCGGCCGGTCCTGGAGACGACGGGAGGAGCAGCCATGGGGCGCATCGTGGTCACCGAGAACACCACCCTGGACGGCGTCGTCGAGGCGCTCGACGGCTGGTTCGCGCCGGCCGGGCGGGCCGATGTGGACGAGTCCGACCAGCTCGACGCGGTGCGGGAGCGGATGGCCGCGTCCGCGGGCTTCCTGGCCGGGCGGCTCACCTTCGAGGCCTTCCGCGGCTTCTGGCCCCAGCAGACCGAGGACACCAGCGGCGTCTCCGCGCACCTGGACCGGGTGGCGAAGTACGTCGTCTCCACCACGATGACCGACCCGCGGTGGGCCGGCTCCACGGTGCTCGCCGGGACGGCGGAGGTCGCGGCGCTGCGGGAGCGAGCGGGCGGCGACGTGGTCACCACCGGCAGCATCACGCTGGTCCACGAACTCGTCCGGCTGGACCTGGTCGACGAGTACCGGCTGTTCGTCTTCCCGATCGTCCTCGGCCGCGGCCGGCGGCTGTTCCCCGAGGGCAGTGCGGTCCCCGCGCTCCGGCTCCTGGAGTCGCGCGCCTTCCGGTCCGGTGTCGTCCTGCTGCGCTACGCGCCCGGCTGAGCCCGGCGCGGCTGGCGCACCAGGGTCCAGACCGGCAGCTCGTGGTCGACCGCCGTCCGGGTGCTGTGGGTGACCGCGAAGCCGGACCGCTGCAGCCAGCGGACGACGGTCGAGGTGTAGACCGTGGCCGCGGCCGGCACCCGCTCGGCGTCGCACCGCTCGAGCACCGGCTGGAGCACCGCCGTCCCCAGGCCCTGGTGCCGGGCCGCCGGCCGGGTGCCCACGGCGGTCAGCCACCAGTGCGGCTCGTCGGGCCGGCCCAGCGCGCCCAGCCGCTCGCTGGCCAGCACGACCGGCTGCCGGCCGCCGAACACCCGGGGCAGGTCGCGGTCGATCACCGACTGCAGGTCGGCGGCCGGCGCACCGGCGTCCGGCGCGACCCAGGCGGCGACCGCCGCCAGGTCGTCGGTGACCCACGCCGTCCCGCCGAGCACCGGCACCAGGCCGCCCCACAGCTCCGCCCAGCGAGAGAGCCGTTGGGCGCGGCCGTCCTCCGGGAGCGCCCAGGAGGTCCACCGGTAGTCGGGGTACGCGGCGGCCAGCGTGGCCGCCATCCGCGGGACGTCGGCGCGGCCGGCAGCGCGCACGACGGGGGGCTCGGTCACGGCCCCATGAGACCACGGACCCGGTGCAGCAATTGTCCAGTCCCTTTCTCGGAGAGCGCAGGAAATGCGCGGAAAGCGGAAGGCGCCATCTCCTCTCGCCATTCCAGGTGAATGGCGATGTGCTCCCGGTGTCCATCCCACCACCGGAGAGGAACCGACCGATGACCACTGCGACCCTGGACGACGCAGTCTACGAACGGCTGCTGAGGGAGCGCATCGTCTTCCTCGGCCGTGAGGTCGACGACGTGCTCGCCAACCAGTTGGCGGCCCAGATGCTGCTGCTCGCGGCCGAGGACCCGCGCCGCGACATCCACCTCTACGTGAACTCACCCGGTGGTGGCGTGACCGCGGGGATGGCCGTCTACGACACGATGCGGTCCCTCGAGTGCGACGTCGCCACCTACGCCATGGGCATGGCCGCCTCGATGGGCCAGTTCCTGCTCACCGCCGGCACCCCCGGCAAGCGCTTCGCCCTGCCGCACGCGCGGATCATGATGCACCAGCCCTCGGCCGGGCTCGGTGGCACCGCCGCCGACATCAGCATCCAGGCGGACCTGCTGGCGCAGACCAAGCGGCAGCTCAACGAGCTGCAGGCGGAGCACTCCGGGCAGTCCGTCGAGCAGGTCGAGCGCGACTCCGACCGGGACCGCTGGTTCACCGCCGCGGAGGCGCTGACCTACGGGCTCATCGACTCGGTGATCGCCGACGTCGCCGCCCTGCCCCAGACGACCGGGTGACCGCTCACCGGGCGACCACCCGCAGCGTCGTCAGCTCCGGGTCGGCGGCGTCCGGGACCAGCATCCCGGCCTTGACGCCGCTGGTCAGGTAGTCGACCACCTGCTGGTTCACCTGCTCGCCAGGGGTGACCACCGGGACGCCGGGCGGGTACGGGCTGACCATCTCGGCCGCCACCCGGCCGACCGCCTGGTCGATCGGCACCTGCTCCACGCGGGCGAAGAAGGCGTCCCGCGGCCGCATCACGGTCTCCAGCTCCAGCGACCGGGGCGTCGGCAGGTCGACCGGTGCCTGCCGCTCCATCGCCGGCGCCGCCTCCACCAGGGCCTGCAACGCGCTGATCAGCCGGTCGACGGTGCCGTCGTCGTCGCCATGGGTGAGCCGGACGCTGATCCGGCAGGCGTCGGCGGAGGCGATGTCGACCTGGCGACCGGCCCGGAGCCAGTCACCGGCCTGGTAGCCGCTGATCCCCAGCGGCCGGACGTCCATCGTGGAGACCAGCGGGTCCAGGTTGAACGCGCCGCCGGGGCGCACCACCTCGCGGCCCATGAGCGAGAGCCCGTCGATGCCGTCGATCGCCGCGCGCAGCCGGGCCGCCTGCGCCAGTGCCGCGCCGAGGAGCTGCTCGCCCTGCTCGACCATCTGCCGGCGCCAGCCGTCCAGGGTGAGGTAGACCAGCGACGACGAGCTCGTCGTCCCGAGCAGGTCCTCGCGCTGCTTGAGGACCGAGGGGTCCACCCGGTCGCCCTTGAGGTGGAAGACCGAGCTCTGCTCCACGGCGGCGCCCATCTTGTGCACGCTGGTCACGACGAGGTCTGCGCCGGCGTCCATCCCCCAGGCGGGCAGGTCGGGATGGAAGGGCAGGTGCGCACCCCAGGCCTCGTCGACGATCAGCGGGACGCCGTACTCGTGGCACACCGCGGCGACCCCGGCGATGTCGGCGCAGGTGCCCCAGTCGGTCGGGGTGATCAGCAGCATCCCCCTGGCGTCGGGGTTCGCCGCCAGCGCCTGCCGGACGTCCTCGGGCTCCGGCGGGTGGGCCAGCGCCAGGTCCTCGTCGAAGTGCGGGTGCACCCAGACCGGCACGATCCCGCTGACGATCACCCCGGCCATCACGGACTTGTGCGCGTTGCGGCTGATCAGCAGCTTCTCACCCGGTCCGGCCACCGACATGATCGCGGTCTTCACCGACAGCGAGCTCCCGCAGGTGGAGAAGAAGGCGGTGTCGGCGTCCACCGCGTCGGCCATCAGGTCCTCGGCCTGCTTGGTGACGCCCTGGGACTCCCGCCGGTCGTCCAGACCGTTGAGCGTGAGCACGTCGGAGGCGAAGACCCCCTCGCCGACGACCGCCACGACCCGCGGGTCGGCGCCGCGGCCCTGCTTGTGGCCGGGCGGGCCGTAGACGACGTCACCCCGCTCGCGGAACGCCTGCAGTGCCTCGATCACCGGTACGCGGGAGTGGTCCATGCCGCCCGGCTACCCACACCGGGCGGCGGACTACCCACGGCAGTGCGCCGTCTGGGACGGTGTCCGGGTGCCTCCCGCCCTCGCCGTCACCCTCACCGGCGGGCCGACCGCCCTGCTCGAGCTCGGCGCGGTGCGCCTGCTGGTCGACCCGACCTTCGACCCGCCCGGGGAGTACCCGCTGGGCGGCGGCCGATCCCTCACCAAGACGGCCCCGGCCGCGCTGAGCGCCCGGGACCTCGGTTCGGTCGACGCCGTGCTGCTCAGCCACGACCAGCACCCGGACAACCTGGACACCGCCGGCCGGGCGGCGCTGGCGGACGCACCGGTGGTGCTGACCACCGAGCTCGCCGCCCAGCGGCTCGGCGGGGCGGCCCGGGCGCTGCGCGCCGGGGAGACCGCGGCGGTCGGTCCGGTGCAGGTCACCGGGGTCCGCGCCGAGCACGGGCCGCCGGGAGCGGAACGGCTGACCGGCCCGGTCACCGGCTTCGTGCTGATCGGCGAGGGGCTGCCCACGGTCTACGTCAGCGGCGACAACGCCTCGCTGGACTGCGTCGACGAGGTCGCGGCGGCGTACCCGCAGGTCGACGTCGCCGTGCTGTTCGCCGGGGCCGCGCGGACCGCGCTGTTCGACGGAGCCCCGCTCACGCTGACCGGCGGCGACGTCGCCGAGGCGGTCCGCCGGCTGGACGCCGACCGGGTGGTCGTCGTCCACGTCGACTCGTGGGCGCACTTCAGCGAGGACCGGGACGACGTCCGGGCCGCCCTCACCGCCGCCGGTCTGGCCGACCGACTGGTCGAGTGCCCGCCCGGGCAGCGGATCGAGCTCGACTGAGCAGTACCGGTCGGCGACACGGCGCGACCCGCCGGGCCCACCGACCGCGACTGCTCAGTCGGCGTCCGGGTCAGCCGACGGCGGTGCCTGGCTGGGGGCGGATCACCAGGATGCTGCTGATCGCGGTGCCGAGGAGCCGGTCGGCGTCGTCGACCAACCGGGCCTCGGCCAGCGCGGTGCGCCCACCCAGGTGGGTGACCGTGCCGGTGCAGCGGACCCGGCCGGTGTCGACGGTGATCGCCCGCAGGAACTTCACCGTCAGGTCCAGGCTGGTGTAGCCCACGCCGGCGGGCAGCATCGAGTGCACCGCGCAGCCGGTCGCCGAGTCCAGCAGCGTCGCGTAGACCCCGCCGTGCACCGAGCCGATCGGGTTGTAGTGGTACTCCTCCGGCGCGAAGGAGAACTCCACCCGACCCGGCTCGACGACGTCGAGGGAGAAGCCGAGCGTGGCGATCACCGGTGGGGCGGGGAGCTCGCCGCGGGCCATCGCCTGCAGCACCTCGATGCCGGCCGAGGTGCGGGCGGCCTCGGCGCTGACCGACGGGTCGCCCCAGGAGTAGGTCCGTTCACGCGTCGGTTCGATCACCCAACCGACTCTAGAGGGTGCCCCGGCGGACGAGCTCGTCGCCTGGGGCCACCGGGTCCCGGCGTCACCGTGCCGGCCCCGGCGTCCAGGTGCGCCGGCTGCGGCCTGCCGACGACCGGCCGATGTCGATCGACGAGGCCTGGTACGAAGTGGGCGTGCCTGGCCTGGACCGGCAGGTGAGCCTCGAGCTGAGGAGGATCCGAGCCGTGGAGCCGGTGCAACTGACCGTCGGGGAGCTGTTGCTGCGGCCCTGGCGGGAGGACGACCTGACGGCGGTCTGGACCGCGCGGCAGGACCCGCTGTTGCGGCGGTGGAACCACAGTGGGGCCGACACGCCGGAGGAGGTCGAGCGGCTGCTCGCCCGGTGGGCGGACTGGGGCGAGGGGGACCACGCCTCCTTCGCCGTCGTCTCCGGTCCGGTGCTGCTCGGGTCGGTGTCACTGCACTCGATCGACCTGCCGCAGGGGGACGCCGAGATCGGGTACTGGACGGTTGCGGCGGCCCGGGGGCGGGGTGTGGCGGCGCGGGCGACCGTCGCCGTGTGCTCATGGGCCTTCGCCACGCTGGAGCTGGACCGGATCCAGCTGTTCCACGCGGTGGAGAACCCGGCCTCGGGGCGGGTGGCCGCCAAGGCCGGGTTCACGCTGGAGGCCCGGTTGCGCCGGTCGCACCGCTACGGCGACGGCGTCCGGCACGACGAACTGCTGTGGAGCCGGCTCTCCGACGACCCCACCCCGTGGTGACCGAGGCGGGCTGACGGTCAGCAGCCGCAGCTGATCCCCGCCGGTGCGGTGAGGGGGTCGACGTCCGGGCGCGCGACGCCGTCCGCCGTCTCCACCGCCAGGCCCTCCCGGGCCCAGTACTCGAAGCCGCCGATCATCTCCCGCACCCGGTAGCCCAGCTGGGCCAGCGTCAGCGCCGCCCGGGTGGCGCCGTTGCAGCCCGGACCCCAGCAGTAGGTGACGACCGGGACGGCGGGGTCGAGCTCGGCGGCAGCCCGCCGGGCGATCTCGCGGCCGGGCAGGTGGACCGCGCCGGGCACGTGCCCCTGCGCCCAGGACTCCACGCTGCGGCTGTCGACCAGCACGAAACCGGGCCGGCCGGACTCCAGGGCTGCATGCACGTCGGAGACGTCGGTCTCGACCGTCAGCCGGCGGGCGAAGTGCGCGGCGGCATCGGTGGGCGGGGTCGACCAGTCCAGGCTCATGTCCCCAGCCTCGGGGGCGGCACTCCCGCGGTCGAGGCCCTCGTCGGCCAACGACCGCACCGATCCTGCACTTTCGCGCGCGAAAGCGCCCGGAGGGGTTGACGCCGGGGACAACTGACATGTCAGATGTCAGCTGTGTCGCTCGCTCCGGTGCCCCGTGTCCTGCTCCGGGACCACGCGCTGACGCTCATCCGGTCGGCGATCGTCAGCGGTGAGCTCGCGCCCGGCGCCGTGGTCAAGGACGCCGAGCTGGCCGGCCGGCTCGGCCTGTCGGTCGCGCCGGTGCGCACCGCGCTCGCCCGGCTCGCGGACGAGGGCCTGGTGGAGAGCAAGCCGCAGAGCCACACCCGGGTCACCCCGCTGGTGCTGCAGCAGGTCTGGGACGCCGCCGTCGTCGTCCGCGCGATGCACGAACTGGCCGTCCGGGAGGCCGCCCCATCGGTCACCGCCGCCGACGTCGCGGCGATGCGGGCCGCCAACGAGCGGTTCGCCGCCGCCGTCGGTGCCGGTGACCTCGACGGCGCACTGGCTGCCGACGACGAGCTGCACGACGTGCTACTGGCCCGCTGCGGGAACACCGCGGTGCGGGCCACGATCGACCGCTTCACCCCCGCGGTCCGCCGGCTGGAGCGGCAGCGGTTCGCTGCCGCGCACGGCCGCGGGTCGGTCGCGCTGCACGAGCACCTGATCGCCGCCTGCGCGGCCGCCGACGTCGACGCAGCCGTCACCACCACCACCGAGATCTGGACGGCGCTGCTGTCGGAGATGGAGACCCCTGATGCTGAGTGACTTCCCGCGGCACCCGCTGCTGTTCGGCCCCTCCCCGGTGCACCGCCTGGACCGGTTGACCGCCCACCTGGGCGGCGCGGAGGTGTGGGCCAAGCGCGAGGACGTGAACTCCGGCATCGCCTTCGGCGGCAACAAGACCCGGAAGCTGGAGTATCTGGTCGCCGATGCGCTGGCCCAGGGGTGCGACACCCTGGTCTCCATCGGGGGCGTGCAGAGCAACCACACCCGCCAGGTCGCCGCGGTCGCCGCGCACGTCGGGCTGACGTGCGTGCTGGTGCAGGAGAGCTGGGTGGACTGGCCCGACGCCGTCTACGACAAGGTCGGCAACATCCTGATCAGCCGGCTGGCCGGCGCCGACGTCCGACTGGTGAAGGCCGGGTTCGGCATCGGCTTCAAGGAGAGCTGGGAGACCGCGCTGCAGGAAATCGTCGACGCCGGCGGCACGCCCTACCCGATCCCGGCCGGGGCGTCGGACCACCCGCTCGGTGGCCTCGGCTTCGCGAACTGGGCGCACGAGGTCGTGGCCCAGGAGGCGGAGCTCGGCGTCTTCTTCGACACCGTCGTCGTCTGCTCGGTGACCGGCTCGACCCAGGCCGGCATGGTCGCCGGCTTCGCCCAGCTCGAGGAGCAGGGGGCTCGGCCGCGGCGGGTGCTCGGCATCGACGCCTCGGCCGAGCCGGCGGAGACCCGCGACCAGGTGCTGCGGATCGCGCAGCGGACGGCGACGGCGATCGGCCTGCAGCGCCCGCTCACGCCGGACGACGTCGAGCTCGACGAGCGCTTCCACGCCGGGGTCTACGGCATCCCGGACGCGACCACGATCGCCGCGATGGAGCTGGCGGCCCGCACCGAGGGCATGGTCACCGACCCGGTGTACGAGGGGAAGTCGATGGCGGCCACGATCGACCTGGTCGGCCGGGGCGAGATCGACCCGTCGTCCACCGTGCTCTACGCCCACCTCGGTGGGCAGCCCGCGCTGAACGGCTACAGCGCGCTGTTCTCCTGAGCAGCCGGACGGGCCCGGCCACCGCGAGGTGACCGGGCCCGTCCGCGTCCCGGTCAGCCGCGGGGGCTGGTCCGGCGGCGGGGGAACGCGACGAGCCCGAGCCCCAGCGCCAGGGCGAGCAGCCCGCCGAGCACCAGCGTGCCGACCGGCATGCCGGTGTAGGCGAGGCCACCGGACGTGCCCGTCGTGCTGCCGTCAGCGCTCACCAGGACACCGGACGAGGTCGGGGCGAGCGCCTCGCGGGCTGCACCGGCCCGGTACGCGGCGCCGAGGCCGACCGCGCTGCCCGACACGGCCGGGCCCTGGAGGCCGGTGAGCTGCCCCGGCGTGCTCGGGTCGGCCGGGGTGCCGGGGCCGGCCGGGGTGCCGGGGCCGGCCGGGGTGCTGGCGCC
This sequence comes from Geodermatophilaceae bacterium URHA0031, assembly GCA_000620205.1. Taxonomy (GTDB): domain Bacteria; phylum Actinomycetota; class Actinomycetes; order Mycobacteriales; family Geodermatophilaceae; genus Modestobacter. The sequence continues at coordinate 32,514 of JHVP01000019.1, forward strand.
GGCCGGGGTGCCCGGGCCGGCCGGGGTGCCCGGCTGCACCGGCGTGGCCGCCGATGCGCAGTCGGCGGTGGCCCGGCCGAGGACGGCGACCCCGGTGCCGCAGGTGGTCACCGGGACGTCGACGTCGATGGCCGGGTCCCCGCCGGCGCCCGGCGTGGTGGCCGGCGGGGTGCAGTCGGCGGCGGCGGTGCCGAGGACGGCGACCCCGGTGCCGCAGGCGGTCACCGGGACGTCGACGTCCGCGAGGGAGCCGCCGCCCCGGCCCCGGTCGCGGGCGGGGCGGCCGGGCCGTCGGCGGGGGCGGTGGCCTCCCCGAGGACGGCGACCGCGTTGCCGGTGACGGTCACCGGCACGTCGACGTCGACCAGCGAGCCCGCCGCCGACGCCGGCGGCGCCGCGGGCGTCCCGGCGTCCGGCTGCACGACGTCGATCCCCGCGACGTCCGCCGCGTTCCCACCGATCGTGATCGGCACGGTCAGGCTCACCGCGCCGAGGTCGGCGGCGAGGGTGCCGTCGAGGGCGGGCAGGTCGATCTCCGCCGGGGTGCTCCCGGCCGTGCCGAGGACGGCCAGGGCGTTGTCGGTGACGGTGACCGGGACGGTCACGTCGGCTGCGCCGCCGTCGGCCGAGGCGATGCCGGTGCCGAGTGCCAGCAGGCCGCCGGTGAACAGGCCGGTCTGCAGGGCGCGCTTCATCCACACGTTCATGAGAGGTGTCCTTCTCGAGGGTGGTGCCGGACTGAGGGGGACCGGTCCCGTCCGGGGGACGGGCCGGGTGGTGCCGCAGGTCAGCGCACAGCTGACGACGGCGGACTCAGTCGGGCGACAAGGAGGGCTCGACGGCGGCGGGGCGGGCCGGGCGGGACCCGGTCCCGGGCGCCGCAGCCCGGGCTGCGCCGAGCACCGTCCGGGGCGCGGCGGCGAGATCGGCCGGCGTCTGGTCACCGGAGGCGGTGCCGGGCCCTGCCGACGAGGCGGGTGCCGACGGGGCAGGCAGGCCCGCCGGCGCAGCCGGTCCCGGCGTCGCCGGCCCGGCCGGAGCGGCGAGGACCTCGGACGCCGGAGCAGCTGACGCCGCCTCCGCCCGGGACGGCGCCGCGCCGTCGGCCGGCACGTCGACGGTGCCCGAGGGCAGCTCGACGGGCATCGCGACGGGTGTGGGAGCCGCGGCAGGGGTGCCGGCCGTGGCGGTCGTCGGAGCATCGTCGCCGGCCGGCTCGGTCACCGGGGACGGGACCGGGACGACGAGGTCCTGGACGACCGGTTCCACGACACCGCCGACGACCGGCGCGACGACCTGGTCCACCACGGGGACGACGACGTCCTCGACGACCGGTTCCACGACACCGCCGACGACCGGCGCGACGACCTGGTCCACGACCTGGTCCACGACTGGGACGACGACCTGCTGCACCGTCGGAGCCAGGACGTCGCTGACGACCGGCGTCACGACCGGACCGACCGCCGGGACCACGACCTGCTGGGTCACCGGGGCGACCACCTCGTCGGCCGGCGCGAGCAGGTCGGCCGCGAGTGGGAGGACCGGGCCGGGCGCGGGGACGGCCTCGTCCGCCGACGCCGGCGAGGCGACCGAGCCGAGCAGCCACACGCCGGTGCCGACGCCGGCGAGCAGCAGTGCCCGGCCGGCGGAGCGGGGCAGGCGGCGTCGGAGACCGACGGTGTGCGCGTCCTCGGTCATGCCACCTCCCCACTCGATGTGATGGTGTTCTCACTGCGAGTGAACAGGCTGGAGAGCGATCCGGCAGCGCGGGACGGGTCGCTCGATCGGGTGCACCTGCGCCGCCGGCGGTCACGGAGCGTCCGGCCCGGCTCGACTACAGCGGGACGGCGAGCCCGCCGGGGCTCGGCTGCTGCAGGGCCTCGGCGATGTCGGCCCGCATCGGTCCCAGGCCGGTGCCGGCGAGGACGACGTCACGGGCGAAGGCGTGCCAGCGGGAGGCGCGCCGCATCATCGAGTGCCCGCCGGCGACGGTGAAGCGGGCGACCCGCGCACCGGCCCGGCGGGCGCGGACGGCGTGGTCGAAGGAGAGCCGGGCGGGGACCCAGCGGTCACCGCGGCCGTGCAGGATCGCCACCGTCTGGCCGCGCAGCTGCATCACCGGCTCGCCCGGGGGCGTCCACGGGGCCAGCGCGCAGACGGCGGTCACCGACGGCTCCCCGCCGGCACGCAGCGCGGCCCGGCCACCCATGGAGTGCCCGACCAGCACGATCGGGACGTCGGTCCCGTGCTCCTCGCGGAGCCGTTCGACCGCCCACCGGACGTCCTGGAAGGCGTCGGCGGCCTCCCCGTTCCAGCCGGCGACCCGGTAGCGGACCAGCGCCGTGCCGATCCCCTGCTCCGCGGCGGAGGCGTGCACGAACTGGTCGATGGCGCGGATCCGGACCAGCGAGAGGGCACGCTCCCGGGGCGGCTCGACGCTGGCGACGGTGCCCCCGTGGCAGAACAGGGCCAGGCCACGGGTCTCGCCCTGCGCGGGGCGCTGCTCGAGGACGGGGACGAGCGGGTCGGGGCGGTCGGCGTCGGGTGCGGGGAACGGTGACTGGGCGTCCACGGTGTCCTTCCGTGTCGGCGGGGATGCGGCGTGGCGGCCGCGACGGAGCCCCCGTCGCTGCGTCAGCGACCGCGGCGGGGCTTGCCCCCCAGCTTGACGCGTGCCCGGTCGCCGACGTCGCCGGCCCTGAGCAGGCCGTTGCTCACGGCGTTCGGGCCGTTGCGCTTCTCCAGCGCCAGCCCGAGGCGGCGGACCACGCTGATCGTCAGCGGGGCGAGGACGGTGAGCAGGACCCACATGCGGAACCGGCGGGTGAGGAAGAGCCACATGATCGGGACTCTGCCCGGAACGTCGACCGGTCAACCGGACCGAGCCCAGGGCCCCGGGGACGACGCCGCACGTCGTCCCCGGGCCGCCGGTCAGCTCGGGTCGGGCGCGAGGCGGACGACCATCTTCCCGGTGTTGCCCCCGCTGAGCAGCGCGCGGAAGGCGTCCACGGCGGAGTCCAGCCCCTCGACGACGGTCTCCCGCGCGACCAGGGACCCCTCGCGCAGCCATCCCGACACCGCCGAGACGAACTCGGGGCGCAGGTCGGCGTGCGAGCCCACGATGAACCCCCGCAGGGACAGCTGCTTGCCCACGACCAGACCCAGGTTCCGCGGCCCCGGGGGTGCACTGACCGCGTTGTAGGTGGAGATCGACCCGCACAGCGCGGCCCGCCCGAACGTCCGGAACGCGGTGATCGCCGCCTCCAGGTGCTCACCGCCGACGTTGTCGAAGAACACGTCGATCCCGTCCGGGGCCACACCGGCGAGCAGGTCGGCGACCGGGCCGTCGTGGTAGTCGAAGGCCGCGTCGAAGCCGATGGACTGCAGCCAGGCCACCTTCTCCGGCGTCCCGGCGCTGCCGACCACCCGCGAGGCCCCGCGCAGCCGGGCGAACTGCCCGACCAGGCTGCCCACCGCCCCGGCCGCCCCGGACACGAAGACCGCGTCGCCGGACTGGAACGACGCCAGCCGGAACAGTCCCGCCCACGCGGTCAGCCCGGGCATGCCGAGCACCCCGAGGTACAGCGACAGCGGCAGGCCGGGCAGCGGTTGCACCACCGACACGTGCGCGGCCGGCAGCACGGCGACGTCCCGCCAGCCCGCCCCGTGCAGCACGAGGGCGCCCTCGGGGACGTCGTCCGACCGGGACGTGACGACCTGCCCGATCGCGCCGCCCTGCATCGTCTCGCCCAGCTCCCAGCTCGCGGCGTAGGACTTGGCGGCGCTCATCCGGCCCCGCATGTACGGGTCGACCGACATCGCGATCGTCCGCACGACCACCTCGCCGGGCTGCGGGTCCGGGCGCTCGAGGGTCACCAGGGCGAAGTCGGCGTCCACCGGCTCACCGTGCGGCCGGCGGACCAGCTGCCACTCCCGGGTCGCGATGCTCACCGCGGGAAGTCCGGCTCGTTGCGCGGGACCACGAAGACCTCGGGCACGAAGCTGGTGTCCGGCATGGTGACCATCGTCAGCACCATCCGGGCGACGTCGGCCGGCGGCATCATCCGGTGCGCCGGGATGCCCCAGCGCTCCATCATCGGGGTGTCCATCGCGGCCGGCACGATGCTGTGCACCCGGGCCGGGAACGGGGTCTCCGCGCCGTCCGCGTCCACGGTCGCCTTCTCCCGGAGCTCCCGCTGGATGCACCGGGTGGCGCTGCGGAACGCAGCCTTCGAGCTGTTGTACGCGATCGCCCCGGCCCCCGAGGTGACCGCGGACAGCGAGGTCACGTGCACCACGTCGGCGACGGTTTCGGCGGGCCGGTGCTGCACCACCTTGAGGAACTCGCTGGTCAGGAAGACCGGGCCCTCGCAGTTGACCGCGTGCACCATCCGGTAGTCGGCCAGGTCGATGTCGGTGATGTACCCCGGCCGGTCGATGCCCGCGACGTTGACCAGCAGGTCGAAGGCGTCGCCGTGCCGGGCGAACAGGTCGGCGACCACCCGGCGGCGCGCGTCGTCGTCGGTGACGTCGAGCGCGACCACCTCGGCGCCGTCCCCGATCTCGGCCCGGGTCTTCTCCGCCCCGGCGGTGTCGATGTCCCCCAGCACCACGGTGGCACCGGCCTCGGCCAACGCGGCGGCGACCGCCCGGCCGAGCCCGCTCGCGGCTCCGGTCACCAGGGCCACCCGACCCGACAGCTGTGTCGTCATGTGCAGTGCGCTCCGTCCCTCGTCGTTCGAAGTGGCCACAATGGCGGACGGCGACCGTTGCCGCAGCGCGGACCTGCGATGGACACGGGCCTGCCCGGCCTGCGGTGCCGGTCGGGCAGAGTGGACGGCGTGCTCGCCGAGGAACTGTTCGCCCAGCTGACCCGGGAGCCCGACGTCGACGCGCCCGACCTGGTCGCCGTCGACGCCACCGACCGCCTGCTGCTCGACGAGGCGGCGACGGCCATCACGAGCCACCCGGATGCGGTCGCCGTCCTCGACGACGCCCACGGCGCGCTGACGCTGGGCGCCGTCGCGCTGCACGGCGCCACCGGCGTCCGGGTGCACCAGGATCTGCTGGTCGGCGAGCGGGCGCTGGCGGCCAACGCCGAGCGCACCGGTCTGACCGGGACGTACACCCAGCACGCCCTGGACACCGGCCTGCTGCGCGGCGCCCGGGTGGTGCTCGCCAAGGCCCCGAAGAGCCTCGACGCACTGCGCGAGCTGGTGCAGGTGGTGGCCACCGCCGCACACCCCGAGGTCACGCTGTACGTGGGCGGCCGGGTCAAGCACATGACGCTCGGCATGAACGACGTGCTCGCCGAGGGCTTCACCGACGTGCACGCGACCCTGGCCCGGCAGAAGTCCCGGGTGCTGGTCGCCCGCGGTCCCCGCGCGGTGCGGAGCTCCTTCCCGGTCTGCCGGGAGCACGCCGACCTCGGCCTCACCGTCTGCGCGCACGGTGCGGCGTTCGCCGGGGTCAAGGTCGACCGGGGCACCCGGGCGCTCCTGCGGGCGCTGCCCAGCGCCGTCCCCGACGCCGCGACGGCGGTCGACCTAGGCTGCGGGACCGGGGTCCTGGCGGTCGCGCTCGCCGCGGCCCGGCCCGGGCTGACGGTCGTCGGCGTGGACCAGTCGGCGGCCGCGGTGGCCTCCGCCGTGGCGACCGCCGCCGCCAACGGGCTGGCCGACCGGGTGCGGGTCGTCCGGGACGACGCCGCCGGCAGCCTCGAGGAGGGCAGCGTCGACCTGGTCGTCTGCAACCCGCCGTTCCACGCCGGCGTCGCGGTCTCCGAGACCCTCGCCCACCGGCTGTTCGCCGGAGCGGCCCGGGTGCTCCGGCCCGGCGGTGAGCTGTGGTGCGTCTACAACAGCCACCTGCCGCACCGGGACGCGCTGCGCCGCATCGTGGGCCCCACCCGCCAGGTCAGCCGCGACCCCACGTTCACGGTCACGGCCAGCACCCGGTCCTGACCCCGGCGGCCCCACGCGGAACGAGAAGGTCTAGACGAGATCCCCGGCACGGCTCAAGGACGTCGGCGGGCGGCCGAAGCTCCCGGCATCGAGGGTGTGACCCCGCTCACGCCGCTGCCCGAGGAGACCTCATGTCCTGGTGGACCGACCGCCCGCTCGGCGTCAAGCTGTCCGCCCTGGTGGGAGCCGGCTCCCTCGCGCTGGGGATCTTCGGCGCCATCGCCGTCACCGCCCTGCAGGGCACCGGCGAGCGCACCGACGAGCTGCTGCTGACGACGACGGCGACCGGCTCGGCCCTCGAGGCGGACATGATGCACGACGCCGTCCGGGGCGACGTGCTGCAGGCGTTGCTCGACGGTGGCGGCGACCAGTACGCGTCCGCCGTCAACGACCTGCAGGACCACGCCGCGACGCTGCAGTCCTCGTTGGCGGCGGTGCGGGACGGCGGTCTGGGCGGGGAGGTCGCCGCGGCGGTCGACTCGGTGGCCGACGAGGTCGACGCCTACGTGACCTCCGGGCAGCAGCTCGTCACCCTGGCCGGCACCGACCGGGCCAGCGCGGTCGCTGCGTACCCGCAGTTCCTGCGCGCCTTCGAGCAGCTGGAGCAGGCGCTCCCGGCGGTGAGCGACGCCGTCGGCGCCCGGGCGGCCGCGGCGGCCACGGGGAGCCGGCAGCAGCGTGGGTCGGCGATCGCCTCCGCGATCACCGTCGGCATCAGCGCCGTCCTGGTGCTCAGCGTGCTCGGCTGGGTGGTGACCCGGTCGGTGGTGCGCCCGCTGCGCCGGGTGCGTGCCGTCGTCGCCGGCCTGGCCACCGGCGACCTGCGCGGCAGCACCGGCATCCGCAGCACCGACGAGGTCGGCGCGATCGCCACCGCGCTGGAGGCCTCGATGGAGACCATGCGCGGGCTGCTCGGCACCATCGGCGACGGCTCCACCACCCTCGCCTCGGCCACCGAGGAGCTCTCCGCGACCGCGCAGGACATGACCCGGCTGGCGGGGGAGTCGGCGACCCAGACCGGCCGGGTCGCCGCCACCGCCGAGCAGGTGTCGGGCAACGTGCAGACGGTGGCCGCCGGCACCGACCAGATGGGCAGCTCGATCCGGGAGATCGCGCAGAACGCGGCCGACGTCGCCCGGATCGCCGGTCAGGCCGTCGGGGCGGCCGAGTCGGCCACCGCAACCGTGGGCAAGCTGGGGGAGTCCTCGACGCAGATCGCCACCGTGGTCGGGGTGATCACGTCGATCGCCGAGCAGACCAACCTGCTCGCGCTCAACGCCACCATCGAGGCAGCCCGGGCCGGCGAGGCCGGCAAGGGCTTCGCCGTGGTCGCCAACGAGGTCAAGGAGCTGGCGCAGGAGACGGCGAAGGCCACCCAGGACATCACCGCCCGGGTGGAGGGCATCCAGGCCGACACCCGGGGTGCGGTCGCGGCCATCGGCGAGATCGCCGCGGTCATCGCCCGGATCAACGACGCCCAGGGGACGATCGCCGCCGCCGTGGAGGAGCAGACGGCGACGGCGGCCGAGATGAGCCGCAGCGTCACCGAGGCCGCCTCCGGGGTCGGGCGGATCGCCGGCAGCGTCGGGTCGGTGGCCGAGGTCACCAGCTCCACCACCCGGGCCATGACCGACGCCCAGGTGGCCATCGACGAGACGGCCCGGCTCGCCGCCGAGCTGAGCAGCGCCGTCGGCCGGTTCCGCTACTGACGTCTTCCCCGGGCGGCGGGGGAGGGACACACTCGACGGGCATGACGACGACGTCCGCGCCCGATGCCCTCGCCGACCGCATGCTCTCCGCCGTGCTCGGCAGCTTCGAGATCGCCGCGGTCGCCCTCGGTCACCGGCTCGGCTGGTACGGCTGTCTCGCCGGGGCGCCACCGCTGACCGCCGCCGAGCTGGCCGAGCGGTCCGGCACGGACGCCCGCTACGCCCGGGAGTGGCTGGAGCAGCAGGCCGTCGCGGGCTACCTCGCCGTCGACGACGCGACGGCGGCTCCCGACGACCGGCGTTTCTCCCTGCCCGAGGAGCACCGCGCGGCGCTCGTCGACGAGCTGGATCCCGGCTACCTGATGCCGATGGCCGACGCGACCGTCGCCTTCACCCGCTTCCTGCCGCGGCTCGTCCAGGTGTACCGCGGTGCCCGGACGCTGTCCTGGGACGACATGGGGGACGAGGTCCGGGACGCCCAGGCCGCGGCGAACCGGCCGTTCCTGGTCGGCGCGCTGGTGGACGAGGTGCTCCCCGCGGTGCCCGGCGTGGACGACGTCCTGCGGGCGGGTGGCCGGGTCGCCGACGTCGGGTGCGGCTACGGCTGGTCCACGATCTCCATCGCCGGCCGCTGGCCCGCCGTGCGGGTCGACGGGTTCGACGTCGACGAGCCCTCGGTGGAGCGCGGCCGCCGGCACGCGGTCGACGCGGGCGTCGCCGATCGGGTCACCTTCAGCACGACCGACGTCCGGGAGCTGGAGGCCGCGGCCGCCTACGACCTCATCACCGCCGTCGAGTGCGTGCACGACCTGCCCGACCCGGTCGGGGTGCTGGCCGCGCTGCGCCGGCTGGTCCGACCCGGCGGGACGGTGCTGGTCCTCGACGAGGTGGTCGCCGAGGAGTTCACCGCGCCCGGCGGGCAGATCGACCGGCTGATGTACGGCTACAGCCTGCTCTGCTGCCTCCCGGACGGCCGGTCGCACGGCCCGTCGGCGGCGACCGGCACGGTCATGCGCCCTGCGCTGCTGCGCCGTTACGCCCAGCAGGCCGGCTTCACCGACGTCGAGGTCCTCCCCGTCGACGCGGGCTTCTTCCGCGTCTACCGGCTACTGACCTGAGCAGGGCCCTTCTGGACCGGCGGCAGGGTCGACCACGGGAAGTCGATCCACGCGTCGGTCTTCTTCCACGTGTAGTCGCAGCGCACCAGCGAGCGCGGCTTCTCGTAGATGACGGCGGTGCGCACCTCGGTGACGTGGCCGGCGCAGAAGTCCTTGACCAGCTCCAGGGTCTTGCCGGTGTCGGCGACGTCGTCGGCGATGAGCACCGTGGTGCCGCGCAGGTCGACGACGTCGAGGGTCGGCGGCAGGACCACCGGCAGCTCCAGCCGCTCGTCGACACCGGTGTAGAACTCGACGTTCATCACGAAGAGGTTCTTCACGTCCAGCGCGTAGCCCAGCGCCCCGCCCAGGAACAGCCCGCCGCGCGCGATGGACAGGATGATGTCGGGCCGGAACCCGCTGTCGGCGACCTGCTGCGCCAGTTCCCGGGCCGCCCGCCCGAAGTCCGAGTAGGTCAGCGTCTCGCGCTCGGCGTCGGTCACGAGGCGATCTCAGCAGAACCCGGGCGTGCCCAGCCAGGCGGCCGGGGCGGCCGGGACGTCGTCGCGGAGGACGGTGCCCTCGATCAGCCCGTACGGCCGGTCGTCGGCGTGGTAGACCACCGCACCCGGCGCGTCCAGGGCGTTGTCCAGCCCGTAGGCGGACAGGTCCTGCAGGAAGTGGTGCTTGTTCGGCATCGAGAACCGGATCTCGGCGACGTCGCCGTGCCGCTGGAGCGCCGCCTCGCCCATCGTGAACAGCGTCTGCTGCAGCGCGAGGGAGTGCGTGCCGGCGAAGGTCTCCAGCAACGTCGTCCGGACGGCGTCGTAGGTGCCGTTCCAGTCGACGTCGGTGCCGGTGTAGCGCCAGCGGGCCGTGACCGCGGTGGCCAGGACCCGGTCGGTGGTCTCCGGCAGCGTCGTGTAGCGGTCGCGGGGGAAGCCCCAGAACTCCGAGCCGGTGGTCTTGAGGACGACGAGGTCGGTCAGGCCGGCGAGCACGTGCACGTCGTCGCCGTCCACCGTGGCCACCGCCGTACGGACCTCACCCCCGGGACGGCGGAAGGCGTGGTCGTGCGGTCGACCGCCGACGGCGATCCGGTCCCAGCCGTAGGACTCGATCTCCACCCGCGCGCCGGAGATGAACGGCTGCGAACCGGTGAAGTGGTCGGCCAGCCGGATGGCGAACTCCTCCGGCGAGCCGATCCCGTCCCGGGCGAAGGCGAAGACGGTGTTCTTCTGCGCGTCGGTCGTCAGCACGTGCGCGTTGTCGCCGGCGGTGTGCGCGGCCGCGAAGTCACCGCGCAGGGCGGAGCTGACGTTGAGGTCGACCAGCGCGTGGCGGGAGGTGGAGCGGTCGACCGCGACGACGCGGACCTCCGCCTTCCCGTACTGGTTGGGGCCGAGGACGATCGCCATGCGCGCACCTTTCCTGACGGAGATTGCCGGGATGTTGCACGTGGAACCGAGCGGACGCCGCTAGCTGCCGCGGTAGGTCGAGTAGCTGAACGGGGAGAGCAGCAGGGGCACGTGGTGGTGCTCGGTGGGCTCCCGGACGGCGAAGGTCAGCACCACCTCCGGCCAGAACGTCTCCCGGCCCTGCGCCTCCGACCACGGGCCGGTGGCGAAGACCAGCCGGTGCGGGCCGGTGGCGGTCGGCTCCTCGGTGAGCCGGCACCGCCCGTCGGCGTCCGTGGTGCCGCTGGCGACCACGCCCCGCTCGTCCAGCAGCTGGACCGCGATGCCGGCAGCCGGGCGGCCCAGGACGGCGTCGAGCACGTGCGTCGACACGCTCACCTGTTCCGCTCCTCGGTCGCCGGCGCTCCCTGCGGTGCTCGCTCGCGCGTCGTGTTCACGCCGACCCACCCTCCATCAGCCGGCGCACCCGCAGTGCGGTGATCTCCGCCAGCTGCCCGGTCACCTCGGCCCGCTCGACGTCCACGTCGTTGGCCAGCCGGCGGTTCAGCTCGGCCAGCATCTCCTCCGCGGTCCGGCCCGCGGCGCGGATCAGGAACACGTGGTGGAAGCGCTGCTCGTACGCGCGGTTCCCGGCCACGACGGCGGCCTTCAGCGCGGCGTCGGCAGCGGTCATCCCGCTCTGCTCCCGCCGCGAGGACCGGGCCTCGGGGCTGGACCCGTCCACCCGGTCCCCGATCCGCGGGTGGGCGGTCAGCGCGACGGCGACCTCGTCCCAGGGCAGCGCGCGGCTGACCTGCTCGACCCGCCGCACCAGGGTGTCGACGTCCGGGTAGGGCCGGCCGACCGCCACCTCGGTGGCGAACCGCGGGGCGGCGTTGATGGCCTGCAGCACGTCCTCGACCTGCTCGACCGGTTCGGAGTTGAAGCGCGTGAGGGCAGCGGGGACGGCGGGCTCGGCCACGTGGGAGAGGATGCCAGCTCGCGACCCCGGTCACGAGACAACGGAGGCACGGTGATCCCCGAGCACGTCCTCAGCGCACTCGACCAGCAGCTGGCGCCCGTGGACGCCGCCCGGCTGGCCGCCTACCCCGGCGAGTCCCCGGCCCGGCAGCCGGTGCACACCTGCTACGTCCCGGCCGACGCCGTCGTCCCCGGCCTGGTGACCGCGTGGGGTGCGGCCGCGCTCGCCGCCCTCGACGAGCACGGCCTGCCCGACCTCGGCCTGGACGCCGACCTGGTCGCCGACGTGCTGCCCCGGGTGCGCCGCAAGCTGGCCGACGAGCCCGTCGAGGACCTCCGGGTGGACGCCGAGGACGGCTACCGGGGGTCCCCGGAGGCCGAGGACGACGACGTCCGGGCCGCGGCCGCCGTCCTGGCGGCCGAGCCGACGCTGCCGCCGTTCGTGGGGGTCCGGGCCAAGTCCCTGGAGGAGCCCACCCGTCGCCGCGGCGTCCGCAGCCTGGACCTGTTCCTGACCGGGCTGGCCGCGGCCGGCCGGGAGCGGGCCGTGGTGACCCTGCCCAAGGTCACCGCCGTCGAGCAGGTCACCGCGTTCCTGCCGGTCCTCGACGCGCTGCAGCAGACCAGCGGGTTGTCGCTGGACCTGGAGCTGCAGGTCGAGACACCGCAGGCCGTGCTGGGCGCGGACGGGACGACGACGCTGGCCAGGATGCTGCACGCCGGGCAGGGCCGGGTCACCGGCCTGCACTACGGCACCTACGACTACAGCGCCTCGCTCGGCATCGCCGCCGCCCACCAGTCCTCCGACCACCCCGCGGCCGACGCCGCCAAGCAGGCCATGCAGGTGGCCGTCGCCGGGACGGGCGCACGCGCCGTCGACGGGTCGACCAACGTGCTCCCCGTCGGGTCGACGGCGGCGGTGCACGCCGCCTGGCGGGTGCACGCCGGGCTGGTCCGCCGGGCCCTCGAGCGGGGCTTCTACCAGGGGTGGGACCTGCACCCCGCCCAGCTCGTCACCCGGTACGTGGCCACCTACGCCTTCTTCCGGGCCGCGCTGCCGGCCGCGGCCGCCCGGCTGGCCGCGTACGTGAGCCGGGTCGAGGGCGGGGTGCTCGACGAACCGGCCACCGCGCGGGCGCTGGCCACCGTGGTGCTGCGCGGCCTCGACTGCGGCGCCCTGGACGTCGCCGAGGTCGGGTCGGCGACCGGCCTGGACCGGGCCGCCCTCGACGGCCTGGCCGGCCGGCGACGCTGACCCGGCGCGGCGACACGCCGACGCAGGCCCGCACGCAACGTCAAGAGCGTGGGAAGTGCCCAGCTCAGCCCGGTGTCCGGAGCCGGTGGGCGACCGCCGTGGGGGCCGGGTGCGCCCGCCACGTGCAGGTGATTGAGAATGCGACGGTCGTCGAGACCCCGGCATCCCGGGAGAGGAGTGCTGCCAGTGACCGCGAGCCCGGTCGTCCCCGCCGGGGTCCCCGAGCACGACCTCCTCGTCGTCGACTCGGACGAGCAGCTGCGCTGCGCCGCCGCTGCCTACCTGGGCGAGGGCCGGGACGGCGGTGACCTGATGCGCGCCTCGCTCCCCGGCTGGCTGGTCGCGGAGCTCGCGCCCTCCCTGCCCGAGGTCACCTTCGCCGCCGCGGAGCAGACCGTGGGGCGGCGGGAACCGGACCTCATCGGGTCCATCCGCAAGGCAGCCACCGAGTGCGCGCCGCGCCGCTACCGGCTGCTGGGGCTGGTCACCGCTCCCGGGGGCCGCGCCTGGGACGAGCGCCGCCGCTGCGAGGCGATCACCAACATCGCCTACGCGGGGCAGGCCGTGTCCATCCTCTGCCTCTACGACCGCCGGACAGCGCCGGACGCGGCGCTCGCCGCAGCGGCCGCCACCCATCCGCACCTGCGCACCGGGCACGCCCGCCAGGTCAACCCCGGGTACCGGGACCCCCGCGCCTACCTCGACGGGCTCGACGTCCCGGATGAGCCGGTCCAGCGGACCGCGCCGGTGCTCGCGGTCGACGCCGCGCCGTCGCTGCCCGAGCTCCGCCACCAGCTCCGCGCCGCCCTCCGCGGCCGGGCCGGGGACCGCGACACCGAGGAGGACTTCCACCTCGCGGTCAGCGAGATCGCGGCGAACGCCTTCCGGCACGGGACCCCGCCGGTGTCCGCCCGGCTGTGGGCGGTCCCGGACCGGCTGGTCTGCACGATCACCGACGCCGGCACCAGCTACCGCGACGCCACGGCGGGGTACCAGCCGGCCCACGGGGACGACCTCTCCCGCGGCGGCATGGGCCTGTGGCTCGCCCGCAAGCTGTGCGACCACGTCGACCTGGTCCGCGGGCCCGCAGGGCTGACCGTCCGGCTGGTCACCGCGCTGCGCTGAGCCCGGCTCAGCCGAGCTGCCGGACCACCCGGGCCGGGTTGCCGACGGCCAGGACGCCGGCGGGCAGGTCCCGGGTCACCACCGCGCCCGCCCCCACGACGGTGCCCGCGCCGATCGTCACGCCGGGCAGCACGATGACGCCGCCACCCAGCCAGACGTCGTCCTCGATCGTGATCGGGGCCGAGCCCTCCCAGCCCTCGCGCCGGCGCCCGACGTCCAACGGGTGGGTCGCGGTGAGGAACTGGCAGTTCGGGCCGATCTGCACGAAGTCGCCCACGGTGATCCGGCCGACGTCGAGGAAGACCGCGCCCCAGTTGACGAAGACGTTCTCGCCGACGCTGACGTTGTAGCCGTAGTCGCAGCGCAGCTCCGGGCGGATGGTGGTGCCTGCCCCGACCGAGCCGAACAGCTCGGTGAGCAGCTCCTGGCGGCGGTCGTGCTCGAGCTCGGCGTTGTACCGGGCGGTCAGCTCCGCCGCCCGGCGGCTGTCGGCGCGGAGGTCGGGGTCGCTCGCGATGTACTCCTCGCCGGCCAGCATCCGGTCCTTCATCTCTCCCATCCCGGCACGGTATCGGCCGCAGCGAGGTACCTCAGCCCTAAGGTGATGGGTGTGATCGTGGTGACCGCGGCGGGCGGGTCCACCGGGGCGGCGGTGGTGCGGGCGCTGCGCGCCCGCGGCCGGGCCGTGCGCGCGGTCGTCGGCCGGCGCGGCCCCCGCCCGGAGCTCACCGCGCTCGGCGCCGAGGTCGTCGTCGCCGAGCTGGGCCGGCCGATGGCCTGGTCGACCGTCCTCGCCGGGGCCGAGGCGCTGTACCTGATCTGGCCGAACTTCGACCCCGAGGAGGCCGACGGCGCGCCGGCCCTGTTCGCCGAGGCGCGCCGGGCCGGGGTGCCGCGGGTGGTCTACCACTCGGTGCTGCGCCCCCAGCTGCGGGTCATGCCGCACCACGCGGCCAAGGACCGCGCCGAGGAGGCGCTGGACGCCAGCGGCCTGCGGTCCTGGCGGGTGCTCCAGCCCTGCGCCTACGCCGACAACCTCGACGGCCAGCTCCCGGCGGTGCAGCGGGACGGGGTGCTGCGCAGCCCCTGGGGCCTCCGGACGGCGCAGTCGCTCGTCGACCTGCGCGACGTCGCCGAGGCCGCGGCGGTGCTGCTGACCGAGGACGGGCTGGACGGCGGCACCTTCGAGGCGGCCGGCCCCGAGGCGCTGACCGCCCCCCGGGTTGCCCAGCTGCTCGGCGAGCGGATCGGGCGTGCGGTGCGGGCCGAGGACGTCGTCCCGGCCGGGGAGGTGCCCACCTCCTACGCCGGCCGCTGCCGGCGGACGATGTTCGACCACTACCGGGCGCACGGCTTCACCGGCAGCCCGCGGGTGCTCACCGACCTGCTCGGCCGCCCTCCGCGGAGCTTCGCCGAGCACCTGGCCGACCTGGACCTCGGCGAGCCCGGCCACCGCGAGCGGACGCCGGCGTGAGCGATCGGGCCGGCGGGGACGCGGTGGACGAGATCCTCCAGCAGTGGGCCCGGGAGCGCCCGGACCTGGACTGCTCGCCGATGGGCGTGATCGGCCGGATCAGCCAGCTGCAGCGTGAGGTGTTCCTGGCCCAGCGGGCCACCTTCGCCCGGCACGGGCTGGACGCACCGTCCTTCGACGTCCTCGCTGCGCTCCGGCGGGCGGGGGAGCCCTACCAGCTCACCCCGACCGCGCTGATGCGCACCGCGCTGGTCACCTCCGGGGCGATCACCCAGCGGCTGGACCGGCTGGAGGAGAAGGGGCTCATCACCCGGGGGCGCAGCGACGCCGACGGGCGGGCCGTCGTCGTCACGCTGACCGACGCGGGCCGGACCGCGCTGGACGCCGCCCTGCCCGACCACCTCGACACCGAGCGGGACATGCTCGCCGGCCTGACCGACGACGAGCGTGACCAGCTGGGGGCGCTGCTGCGCCGCTGGCTGGTGGCGCTGGGCCGGGTCCCCGGAGGCATCCCCGACCCCTCCTGACGGAACCCCGTCCCAGCTGCTCAGGAGTGCTCGTGGGGGCGGTGGGTGGCCTCGTGCACGTCCTCGGGGGCGTCCGGGCGGCGGTCGATCACGGTGAACCGGTGCCACAGGCCGCTCAGCTGCAGCGGGCGGGTCACGGCGTCGTCCCCGACGACCAGGGCCAGCTCGATGCCGCGGGGCTGGCACATCTTCTGCACCTGCACCAGCGTGGACAGCCCCGCGGAGTTCAGGAAGGTCACCGGGCGGGTGTCCAGCTGCACCCGGCGCAGCTGGGGCGCGCCGAGCAGCAGGTCGGTCATCGTCCGCACCAGCGGGCGGCGGGCCCCCTCGGTCAGCTCACCGGTCAGCGTGATCTCCGCTGCGTGCGCGTCCTGCGCGGTGACCTCGACGTCGACGCTGACTACCGGTTCGTCCATGACCCTGTCCTTCCCGGTGCTCCGACGGTTCATGCTGGCAGCCCGTGTCCCAGCCCGTCCTGCAGGTCATCGTCGGCAGCACCCGCCCCGGTCGCAAGGGCATCGCCGTGGCCCGCTGGGTGCAGCAGCTCGCCGAGGAGTCGGCCGCCTGACCACGCGCCGGAGGGGCCAGGTTGGCCAACATGGCCCCTCCGGTCTCAGTCGCGGGAGAGCAGCAGGAGGGCGTAGGCGGCGAGCGACGGGCCGTCGGTGAAGCGGCCCTCGCGCACCATCGCCCGGAACTCCGTCTCCGGGACGAACGCCGTCCGCATGTCCGCCTCCGTGGCCTCGCGCGCGGTGGGCCCCGGGGTCAGCCCGGTGGCCAGCCAGACGTCGAACTCCTGCGTGGACAGCCCCGGCGCCAGGTCCAGGTGCCCCAGGTGCCCGAACCCGTCGGCCAGCAGCCCGGTCTCCTCGGCCAGCTCGGCCCGGCCGAGCTGCTCGGCCGTCCCGTCGTCCCCCGCGGTCCAGGTGCCCTGCGGGAACTCCCACGCCCGGCGGCCGAGCGGGTGCCGGAACTGCTCGACCAGCCAGAACCCGTCGCGCTCGGCCGGGATCACCAGCCCGAAGTGCGGCTTCTCGACGACGCCGTACACGCCCGTCGAGCCGTCGTCGCGGACCACGTCGTCCTCCCGCACCCGGATCCACGGGTTCCGGTACACCTCCCGGCTGCTCGTCGTCCGCATGCGACCTAGCCTCGCAGACGAGGAGGAGCACGCATGACGGAGCGCAAGCCGCAGGGCATGACGTTCGAGACGTGGGTGGAGCAGCAGATCCGCCGTGCGGCTGACGAGGGCGCCTTCCAGGGGTTGTCCCTGGCCGGCAAGCCGCTGCCCCGCCGCGACCGGGAGAAGTCCAGCTACGAGTGGGCGCTGGAGTGGGCCCGGCGCGAGGAGGGCGAGGTCGGCGCGATGCTGCCGACCGGGCTGGCCCTGCGCAAGGAGCGGGAGGGGCTGCCTGCGCTCCTCGCCCGGCAGACGTCCGAGGACGCCGTCCGGGCGCTCGTCGTGGCCCACGTCGAGCGGGTCGACCAGTACTACCGGCAGCCGGTGGACGGCGCGTGGATCCCGGTCGGCATGCCCGACGTCGAGGAGATGGTCGCCGAGTGGCGGCGCACCCGGCCGGCCGTCGTCGCCGACCCGGACCCCGTGCCGGACCCCGCTCCGTCCCGGCGTCGGGGCTGGTGGCGCCGCCGCGCGGAGTGAGGCTCAGTCCTCCTCGACGTCCTCGCCCTGCGCCTGCTCGGCCTGGTGCGCGGCGAGCTCACGGGTGGCCATGCCGCCCGTCCCGCCCTCGTCGCGCTGCCCGGGGTGCAGGTTCGGTTCCTCGGCCTGGTGCGCTGGCTCGGTCACGCCCCGAGCCTTCCCCATCCCTCCCGCTGGAGCAGGTCGAACTCGTTGTGGGTCGCGCCGCCGGCGAGCAGTGCGTAACCCGGGCCGCGGTCGAAGAACGGCTGCACCTCGTCCCGCCCGGCGCGCACCTGCGCCCGCAGCGCGGTGGTGGCCTCGTCGTCCGCCGTGCCGTCCTCGCGGACCACGACGCCGTAGTCGCGACGGGCGCCCTCGACGCTGACCTTCCGCCACGCGATGTCCCGCAGCACCTCGGCGACCGGGCGCTCCAGCGGGTCGCCCCAGCCGCCGCCGCCGGTCGTCCGCACCCGGACGACGGTGCCCGCGCGCAGCGGCTCGGCGTCGGCCAGCGCGTCGACCTCGTGCTCGTCCGGCCCGCCCGGGTCGACGGTGATCGAGAACGGCCGGCCCGCCCGGCCGCCGTTGACTCCCCAGCAGGACAGGATCGAGCGGTCCGCGATGGACATGAAGTGCGCGTCACGGAGCACCCGGATGTCCTTCTCGTAGCCGCAGCCGCCGCGGTACCGCCCCGGGCCACCGGAGTCCACCGCCAGGCCCAGCCGCTCGATGCGCAGCGGGAAGCGGGACTCGGTGAACTCGGTCGGCAGGTTCCGCGAGTCCGGGACGACGTGGATGGTGTCCTCGCCGTCGGCGTAGTACCGGCCGCCGGAGCCACCGCCGAGCACCTCGCGCATGAGGTACGGCTCGCCGTTGGCATCGGTGCCGTAGACGCCGGTGTAGCGGATGGTCTCCTGGTCGGCGGGCATCCGGCCGCCGGTCGCCTTGGCCAGCACCCCGGCCAGCACGCCGAGCAGCCGCAGGATCACGAACGTCCGGGCGTTGGTGGGTGCGGGGAAGATCGGGGTGAGCAGCGTGCCCTTCTCCGGGAACCGCATCTCGATCAGCGGGACGACGCCCTCGTTGACGTCGAGCTGGGCCATCCGCTCCGGGGTGGCGGCCAGGTTCCGCAGGACCGGCGCCAGCCACTTCTTCAGGAAGTTGCCGTCGGCGTAGTCGCCGCAGTGGTTGATCGGCCCCTTGGCCTGCGGTCCGGTGCCGGTGAAGTCGATGACCAGCGGGACGTCGGCGGAGCTGTCCATGGTCAGCGTGATCCGCTGCCGGTGCAGCTGCGGCTCCTCCACGCCGTCGTGCTCGGCGTAGTCCTCCCAGACGTAGGAGCCGTCGGGGATCTGGGACAGGATCTCCCGCCGGTACACCTCGGTCGAGCTGGACAGGATCGCCTCGAAGCAGGCCTCCACCGCCGCGACGCCGTACCGGTCGAACAGCTCCCCGAGCCGCCGCGCGCCGGCCAGGCAGGCCGAGCACTCGGCGTCCAGGTCCGCGGCCAGCGAGTCGGGCATCCGCGAGTTGCGGGTCATGATCGTCAGCGCGGCCTCGTTGCGGACGCCGCGGTCCCACAGCTTGATCGGGGGGACCATCAGGCCCTCCTCGAACACGCTCGTGGCCGCCGACGGCATCGAGCCGGGCACCGCGCCGCCGATGTCGTCGTGGTGGCCGAACGCCTGGATGAAGGCGACCACCTCACCGGAGGCGAACACCGGCACCGTCACGCAGAGGTCGGGCAGGTGGCCGATGCCCCCCTCGGACAGGTAGACGTCGTTGTGGAAGAAGACGTCGCCGGGGTTCATCGTGTCGATCGGGTGGTCCCGGACGACCGGGTGCACCAGCGCCGAGTAGGACCGCCCGGTGAGCTTGCGCAGCTGCCGGTCGTGGATGCCGGCCCGGAAGTCGTGGGCGTCGCGGATCATCGGCGAGCGCGAGGTGCGCCCGATCGACGTCTCGACCTCCTTCTCGATCGCGGCCAGGGTGCCGGCGACGATCTCGACCAGGACCGGGTCGGCCCCGGTCTCGCCTTTGTGGCCACTTTGGCGAGTCATCGGGCGTCCTCTCGGGTGAGCAGCAGGTTGCCGAACCGGTCGACGGTCGCGACGAAGCCGGGGTGGACGGGGACGGTCGAGCCGAACTCCTCGACGATCGCCGGCCCGACCACGACGTCGCCGGGGCCGAGGTCGGGCCGCCAGTGCAACGGCGCCTCCACCCAGTCGTCGAAGAACACCTGCCGGGTGCCGGTGACGGACCGGTCCACCCCGCCCTCCCGGGCAGCGAGCTCGACGATGTCCGGACGGCGGATCGGCCCGATGCCGCTGACCCGCAGGTTCACCCACTCCACCGCCTGGCGCGGGTCGGTCGCGAAGTCGTAGCCGTACAGCTGGGAGTGCGCGGTGTGGAAGGCGGTGGCGACCGCGTCCAGCGCGGCGGCGTCCAGGGCGCCGTCCGAGACCGGGACCCGCACCTCGAACGCCTGGCCCACGTAGCGCAGGTCGGCCGTGCGCTGCATCCGCTGCTCGTGCCGGGCGAAGCCCTCCTCGTCCAGCGCCGCGGCCGCCTGGGTCTCCAGGGCGGCGAAGGCGCCGGCCACGGCGCCGGGGGAGAGGTCCGCGTGCCGGGACACCATCGTCTGCACGTAGTCGTTGCGGACGTCGACCGTCAGCAGCCCGAACGCGCTGACGTTGCCCGGGTTCGGCGGGACCAGGGTGCGGGGCAGGCCGAGGACGTCCATCAGCCGGCAGGCGAGCAGCGACCCGGAGCCGCCGAAGGTGGTGAGCGTGAAGTCGCGGACGTCGAGGCCGCGCGCGACCGTGACCTGGCGCAGCGCGTTGGCCTGGTTCCAGGCGGAGATCTCCAGGATGCCGGTGGCGAGCTGCTCCACCCCCATGCCGAGCTCGCCGCCGAGCCGCTCGAGGCCGGCCCGGGCGGCGTCGACCGACAGCGGGATCTCGCCGCCGAGCAGGTGCGGGGGGATCCGGCCGAGGACGACGTGCGCGTCGGTGACGGTCGGCTCGGTGCCCCCGTGGGCGTAGCAGATCGGGCCGGGGTCGGCGCCCGCCGACCGCGGCCCCACCTTGAGCGTGCCCTCGGGGGAGAGCCAGGCGATCGAACCGCCGCCGGCGCCGACGGTGACCACGTCGATCATCGGGATCTTGGACGGGTACTCGCCGACCGAGCCCTCGGTGGTCAGCGTCGGCTCGCCGTCGATCACCACGGTGACGTCGGTCGAGGTCCCGCCCCCGTCGCAGGTGAGCACCCGGTCGAAGCCGGCGGTGCCGGCGATCAGCGCCGCGCCCAGGGCGCCCGCGGCCGGGCCGGAGAGCATGGTGGTGATCGGCTGGTGCACCACCTCGGCCGCGCTCAGCACGCCGCCGTTGCTCTTCATCACGTAGAAGGGGACGTCGGGGGCGATCTCGTCGAGCCGCCGGCGGATGTTGGTGACGTAGGCGCCGACCTTCGGCTTCACCGCCGCGTCGACCAGCGTGGTCACCGAGCGCTCGTACTCGCGGTACTCGCGGAGCACCTGGGAGCTGTTCGACACGACCGCGCCGGGGTGCTCGGCGCGCAGCACGTCGAGCATCGCCCGCTCGTGGGCGTCGTTCGCGTAGGCGTGCAGGAAGCAGACCCCGACGGTGGTGATGCCGGCGTCGGCGAAGAACCGGGCGGCGGCGACGGCGTCCTCGGTGCAGAACGGGCGGACCTCGGCGCCGGTGACGTCCAGCCGGCCGCGGACGGTGCGCACCAGGTCGGCCGGCACGATCCGCGGCGGCTTGACCCAGAAGTAGCTGTTCCCGTAGCCGTCGGGCACCGACTGGCGCGCGATCTCCAGCACCGACTCGTAGCCCTCGGTGGTGATGAACCCGATCCGGTCCAGCTTGCCCTCGAGCAGCTGGTTGGTGGCGACCGTCGTCCCGTGGCTGACCGCGGTGACGGCGCTGCCGTCCAGGCCCAGCTGGCCGAGCACCTTCTGGACGCCGGTGAGGAAACCGTCGGCGGGGTCGGCCGGGGTGGACGGCGTCTTCGTCGTGGCCACCTCACCGGTCTCCTCGTCGACGGCGACGACGTCGGTGAATGTCCCCCCGCTGTCGATCCCGATGCGGACGCGGCGAGCGCTCATGGAGAGAAACCTTAGCGCTGAGATACCTGTACGGGAAGGCCGCACCGATGAACCCGGTGCCGTCGGGCAGTCTCCCCCGGCATGACCGACGACGACCTGCCGGCCCTCGGCGCCCCGGCCACCCGCGCCCTCGCCGGTGCCGGCATCACCCGCCTGTCCC
Source organism: Geodermatophilaceae bacterium URHA0031 (assembly GCA_000620205.1). GTDB lineage: Bacteria > Actinomycetota > Actinomycetes > Mycobacteriales > Geodermatophilaceae > Modestobacter. The sequence continues at coordinate 53,973 of JHVP01000019.1, forward strand.
AGGTGACCGAGCGCACCGCCGCGGAGCTGGCCGCTCTGCACGGTGTCGGCCCGAAGGCGATCGGGCTGCTCCAGCAGGCACTGGCGGAGCGGGGGCTGTCCTTCCGCCGGTGAGGCTGGCTAGCGTCCGCGCATGAGGGAACGCCCGCGGATGACGCTCACCGCCACCGTGCTCGACACCCCGGACCCGCAGGGGCTGGCCCGGTTCTACGCCGAGCTGCTTGACTGGCCGATCGGGACCGACGAGCCGGAGTGGGTGACGCTGCGGCCGGGCGGTCCGGGCCTGTCCTTCCAGCTCGAACGCGACCACGTGCCGCCGGTCTGGCCGGCCGGCGCGGGTGACCCGCGGATGCAGCTGCACCTCGACGTGCGGGTCGAGGACCTGGTGGACGCCACCGCCTTCGCGCAGTCGCTCGGCGCGCAGGTCGCCGAGTTCCAGCCGCAGGACGACGTCCGGGTGATGCTGGACCCGGCCGGTCACCCGTTCTGCCTCTACACCGGCTGAGCCGGGGCAGGGCCGTTCGCCCCTGGGAGGCGCGGCGGGTCGGCGCGAGCATCATCAGGTGGTCGCGATCCCCGTCCGGTGTGCTCGTGGAGTGCGCGCGTGACGACCGCCGACGTCGACGTGCCGCCGGTGGGCAGCGGCCCGGACGAGCCGCTGCCCCCCGGTACGCCGGTCGACCGGACCAACTGCGCCCGGGAGCAGATCCACCTGACGGCGGCGGTCCAGCCCGGGAGCGTGCTGCTGTGCGTGTCGGCGGCCGACCTGCGGGTGGTGCAGAGCTCGGCGGACGCCGGGGACCTGTTCGACGGCCCGGTGCACGGCCGGTCCCTGACCGAGCTGCTGGGCGCCGCGGCGGCCGCGGACCTGGTCGCCGGCCCGGCGCAGCGGTTCCACCGGCTGGCGTCCGGCAGCGGCCGCCTGACGCGGACTGTCGACGCCGCCGGTTACGTCCCCGACCCGCGGCTGCTGGTGGTGGAGCTGGAGCCCCGGCCGGACCAGGACGACGAGACGCCGGCCGGCATCCCGGCGGCCCTGGTGCACACCGTCCAGCAGCTCCAGCTCGGCCGGTCGGTGGCCGAGGTCCTGGAGACGGGGGTGCGCCTGCTGCGCGAGATCACCGGGTACGACCGCGCCTGGGCCTACCGTTTCGAGCCCGACGAGCACGGCGTCATCGTCGCCGAGGACGCGGCCCCGGGCCTGGCCGGCTTCCTGGGCCTGCACTACCCGGCCGGCGACGTCCCGCCGCAGGCCCGGGCGCTGTACCTGCGCAACCGGGTGCGGTCGATCCCCGACGCCGACGCCGACCCCACCCCGCTGGAGCCGCCGGTCAACCCGGTCACCGGCGGCTGGCTGGACCAGAGCGACGGGGCCGCGCGAGCCGTGTCGCCCGTGCACCTGCGGTACCTGCGGAACATGGGCGCGCACGCGGCCCTGTCGGTCGCCGTCGAGGTGCAGGGCCGGCTGTGGGGCCTGCTGTCGGCGCACGACTACCGCGGGCCGCGCCGGGTGCCGCCCGAGGTGCGGACGGTCGCGGAGCTGCTCGGCCTCGTCCTGTCCACCCGGGTGGCCGATCTGGAGGCCACCGCTCGGGAGGCCGCCGAGGTCGCACTGGACCGGCACCGGGCCGCCGTCCTGGAGGGCGTGGCGGCTGCTCCCTCGGTGCTCGAGGGGCTGGCCGCGGCCGGTGCGGCGCTGCTGCGGGTCTGCGACTCCGCCGGAGTCGTCGTCCGGGTCGGCGGGGAGCTCCGACTGGTCGGCGCGACCCCGCCGGCGATGGACGTCGCGCGGCTGCTGGACTGGCTCGACGCCGCGCCCGCGACCGGGGAGGGGACGGTGGCCGTCGCCGACCTCCCGCACGCGGCGCCGTCCCTGGCCGACCTGGCCGGTACGGCCAGCGGGGTCCTCGCGGTGCCGCTGTCCCGGGCGCAGCGGAACTGGATCGTGTGGCTGCGGCCGGAGCAGCCGCGCACGGTGGTGTGGGGGGCGAGCGCGGCGCCGGTGGTGGTGCAGGCCGACGGGCAGCCGCGCTCGGCGCCACGGGAGTCGTTCGAACGCTGGCGGGAGTCGGTGCTCGGGCGGGCGCGGGCCTGGGCGCCGTCCGAGCTGGCCTCCGCCGACCGGCTGCGCGCGGGGCTGGGCACGCACCTGATCGCGCGGGCCGAGGAGCTGGCCCGGCTCAACGCCCGGCTGGCCCAGGTCAACGAGGAGCTGGACGCCTTCACGTACTCGGCCGCCCACGACCTGAAGGAACCGCTGCGCGGCATCCACGTCTACGCGACGTTCCTCGCGGAGGACTACGCCGACACCCTCGACGAGGCCGGACGCGACCGACTCGCGGCGATCCTGTCGCTGAGCCGGCGGATGGGTGTGCTGATCGACTCGCTGCTGGACTACTCGCGGTTGACCGGGGAGGAGCTGCACGTCGTCCGGCTGGACCTCCGCGAGGTGCTGCGGTCGGCCACCGAGCTGGTCGGTGCCCGGCTGGAGGCGGCCGGCGGCCAGGTGCTGCTGGAGGACCCAGGCCCCCCGGGCGCGCTGGTCGGCGATCCCGACCGGGTGGTGGACGTGCTGGCCAACCTGCTGGCCAACGCGGTGAAGTACCGCTCCGCGGAGCCCCCGGTCGTCCGGGTGGGCGTGCGGCCGGTCGCCGAGACCCGGCGCGGGCCCGCACTGGTGCCGGCCGCGGCGGCCGGTGCGGGCTCGACGCCGGCGGTCTACGTGGCCGACAACGGCATCGGCATCGCGCCGGAGGACCAGGAGGAGGTGTTCCGGGTGTTCCGCCGGCTGCACCGCATCGACGAACGGCGGGACCCCGACGGCGGGGCGGGCGCCGGCCTGGGGGTGTGCCGCCGGATCGTGCACCGGCACGGCGGTGTCATGTGGGTGGAGTCCGAACCCGGCCGGGGCGCGACCTTCTACTTCACCCTCGGGCCGTGAGCCCTCCGCGGCTGCTCCTGGTCGAGGACGCCGACGCCGACGCCGAGGCGGTCCGACGCGCGGTGGTGGTGTGCCTGCCCGACGCCCTGCTGCACCGGCTGCGCTCGGGACGCGAGGCCGCGGAGGTGCTGCGGTCGGCGGAGGCGCTGCCGGACCTGGTGCTGCTGGACCTCGACCTGCCGGACACCTCGGGGCTGGTGTTCCTCGCCGAGCTCCGGCAGGACCCGGTGACCGCGCGGCTGCCGGTGGTGGTGCTCACCAGCAGCGCCCGGCAGAGTGAGGTCGACGCCGCCTACGACGCCGGCGCGCACGGGTTCATCACCAAGCCGTTCGCCCCGGCGGACACGCTGGAGGCGCTGCGCCGGGTGTGCGGCTACTGGTTCGGGCCGGTGCGGCGCCCGGGGGTGCGACGGTGAGCGGCCGGGCGGAGGTGGGTGCCGTGAGCGAGAGCCGCACCGTGCTGGTGATCGACGACGACCCGGCCGTCCGGGACTGGATGCGGCGGATCTTCGGCCGGGCCGGGTACCGGGTCGTGCTCGCCGAGAGCGCAGCGGTCGGTGCCGTGCGCGCGGCCGACCGCCCGGACCTGGTCGTCTGCGACGTGCACCTGCCGGACGCCAGCGGGCTGGACCTCTCCTCCCGGCTGCGGGGTGACCCGCGGACGGCGGACATCCCGATCCTGCACGTGAGCGCGGTGCGGGTGGCCCCGCGCGACCGGGCGGCCGGGCTGCGTGCCGGTGCCGACGCCTACCTGGTCTCACCGACCGATCCCGACGAGCTGCTGGCGGTGGCCGGTGCGCTGCTGCGGGCGCGGACCGCGGAGAAGACGTCCCGGCAGGCCCTGGAGCGGCTGGTCCGGCTGCACGAGGCGGCCGCGGCGCTGGCCCGGGCCACGACCCCCGAGGCCATCACCGCCTACCTGGCCACCGCGGTCCCGGACTCCTTCGGGGCGGCGGGGGTCGAGGTCGCCGTGCTCTCCGCGGACGGAGCGGCGCTCGAGCTCGTCGGCACCGAGCCGCCCGGTACCCCGCGCCGTCGGATCCCGCTGGACCGGACGACGCCGTTGGGGCGCGCGGTCAGCGACCAGACCCCGGTCGTCGTCACCGCGCGGGCGCAGCGGCAGGCGGAGTTCCCGGCCCTGGGCGAGCAGGACGCCGGCCTCGAGGCCGGCCTGGACCTCCCGTTGTGCGGGGCGGACGGGGAGGCGCTCGGTGGGCTGAGCGTCCGGTTCGCGCGAGCCGGTCCGCTCCCGCCGGGGCTGCTGGAGGACCTGCGGTCGCTGGGCGACGCGGCCGGCCAGGCGCTCCAGCGCGCGCAGCTGGACACCGCCGAGCGGGCCAGCCGACACCGGCTGGAGGCGCTGCAGGACCTGACCGGCGCGCTGTCCCGGGCGCCGGACCGCCCGGCTGTCGCTGCGGCGACGCTCCGGCACGCGCTCGCCCCGCTGCGCGCGGACGCGGGCACGCTGGTCGCACCGCAGGGCGGGCAGAGCTGGCACCTGCTCGCCGCGCTGGCCGACGTCCTGGCCGCCGGCGGCCCGCCGCCGGCCGGCCTGTGGACCGGGAGCACCGAGCAGCTGTCGCTGTTCTCCCCGGTGCTGGCCGACCAGCTGGCCGATGCCGGGCACCGGGTCTGGTGTGTCGTGCCGGTGCTGGCCGGTGGGCTGGAGCTCGGGGCGCTGTGCCTCAGCCGGCGGGCGCCGACCCCCTTCACCGAGGACGAGCAGGAGTTCGCACGCACGGTGGCCCAGCACGTGGGCGACGCCCTGCTCCGCGCCCAGGCGGTCGACCGGGAGCGCGAGGCGTTCCTGCGTCTGCAGCAGCGGTTGCTACCCCGCCAGCTGCCGCAACCACCGGGCTGGTCGCTGGTGGCGCGGTACCGCCCGGCGGAGGACGGCAGCACGGTGGGGGGTGACTGGTACGACGCCGTCCTCGGGCCGGACCGGGCGCTCACCCTGCTCATCGGGGACGTCGCCGGGCACGGCACGGACGCCGCGGCCGCGATGAGCCAGCTGCGGCACTCGCTGCACGCCTGCCTGGCGCTCGGGACCGCCCCCGAGGTCGCGGTCAGCCTGCTCAACCGGATCCTCGCCGTCGAGGGCGACGTGTCCTTCGCCACGCTGCTGTCGGTCACCGTGCACCCCGACGGCACCGGCCTCACGGTGGTCAGCGCCGGTCACCCGCCGGCCTTGCTGATGACCGGCGACGGCCGGGTCGAGCCGGTGGAGGCGCCGCCCAACCGGCCGCTGGGCGTCACCCGCGACTGGCAGTACCGCTCGGTGACCCGGTCCTGCCCGCCGGGATCGACCTTCCTGCTCTACACCGACGGGCTGATCGAGCGCTCGGGGGAGGACCTGGACGCCGGGTTGGCCCGGCTGGTGCGGGCCGTGCCCGGCCACCCGGAGGTCCAGCCCGGCGGCCTGGAGGCGGTCGCGGACGCCGTCCTGCGCCGCTGCGCGAGCTCGTCGGACGACTCCGCGCTGCTGCTCGCGCAGCACCGGGACTCGTCGCTGCCGGCGTCCGGGCGCCGGGCCGGCTAGCGCTGGACGTCCGCGGCGGCGCGGACGCGGAGGCGCTCCTGCAGGAAAGCCGTCACCTGGGCCCGCGCCTCGTGCGTCGGGTGCCCGGGGGTGTCGACGTCCTTGCTGGTCAGCACCATGTGCTCGTTCCTGCCGATGCCGGCGGCGTTGCCGGGCCGCGAGTTCAGCGCGACCGGCAGCCAGCCGTCACCGAAGGCGGCGCGCAGCGAGCGGAACCGGTCGGTGGGTGAGGCGCTGTCCTCGCTGAAGCGCAAGCCCATCAGGCACAGCCCCTCGGTCTGCACCCGCGTGGAGATGGCGTCCCGCTCCCGGTCGGACATGCCGATGTCCCGGCGCCGCCCGGCGGTGACCGGGAACGGCAGCGACGGCTGGCTGGCCACCGGCGCGAGGACGACGGGGTCGACCGCCGACGCGAGGGCGAAGCCGCCGCTGAAGCACATGCCGATGACGCCGACGCCGGGGCCGCCCACCCGGTCGTGCACCCGGCGGGCGACGGCCCGCACGTACTCGGCGACCGGCCGGTCGGCCCGCTTGGCGAAGGCGCGGAACTCCCGGCTGATGCAGGCCGAGGCGAAGCTGCGCGCCGCGTAGCCGGGGGACATCGGCCGGCCGGGGTCACCGAACAGCGAGATGACGGTGACGGTGAACCCGGCTCCGACCAGGTGGTCGGCCAGTCCCATCACCTCGGGCGTCAGGCCGGGGATCTCGGGCAGCAGCACGACGCCGGGCCCGGACCCGCGGGTGTAGAGGTCGTGGGTGATGCCGGCGTTGGTGAAGGACTCGGTGGCCCAGCCGGCGACTACGGACGATGACGGCTCTGTCATCGGCTGATCGTGGAGCATCCGGGCCGATCGGTCGAGTCCCCCGTCCGGATGTGTCCGCGGAGCCGGTCGGGTGGCGATGACTTCGCCGCTCCTGGCACGTCTGCAGTGCAGGGCCGCTGACCGGCGGCGGCCGCTGCCCCGGAGGTCGCCATGCGCCCGCTCGTCCTCACCGAGTTCCTCACCCTCGACGGCGTCGCCCAGGCGCCGGGCGGCCCGGAGGAGGACGCCTCGGGTGGCTTCCGCCACGGCGGCTGGCTCGTGCCGCACTACGACGAGGTGATGGACCAGCAGGTGATCGCGTGGTTCGCCGGTGCCCAGGACTTCCTGCTCGGCCGCGGTACCTATGAGATCTTCGCCGCCTGGTGGCCGAAGGCGCCCACCGAGGACGACCCGATCGCGCGGGCCCTCAACGCCCTGCCCAAGCACGTCGCCTCGCGCACCCTGCGGTCGGTGGACTGGGACGGCGCCCGGCTGATCGAGGGCGACGTCGCCGACGCCGTCCGGGCGCTCACGGCCGAGGACGGTGGCGAGCTGCAGGTGCACGGCAGCCCGGTGCTGGCCCAGACCCTGCTCGCCGCCGACCTGGTCGACGAACTGCGGCTGATCGTCTTCCCGGTCACGCTCGGCTCGGGCAAGCCGCTGTTCGGTGCGGGCACGCTGCCCCGCACCTGGCGGCTGACGGCGTCGTCGGTCACCGGGACCGGGGCACTGGTCCTCACCTACCAGCGGGCCGGCGAGGTCGACACCGGGACGATGACCCCCGAGCAGGTCTGAGCTCGGTCGGCTCTTGCCCGGGTCGGGTCGACCCGGCTGGGGCGGGGTGGAGCCGGGTGCGCACGCGGCTCCACCTCCCCTGGCCCGGGTCGACCCGAGGTCAGTCGGTCAGCGCGCGCAGGATCCGGGCCAGCTCGGCGCGGTCGGCCGCCGACAGCCGGCCGAACAGCTCCTGCGCGTCGGCCGCGCGGGCGTCGTCCACCTCGCGCTGGACCCGCCGGCCGGCCTCGGTGACGGTGAGCACCACGGCCCGCCGGTCGGTCGGATCGGCCGCGCGCTCCACCAGGCCGCGTTCCTGCAGCCCGTCGGCGACCTCGGTCGCCGACCGCGGCGCGATCCGCAGCGCCTCGGCGAGCTCGGACAGCCGGACGCCGTCCCCCGAGCCGACCACCCGCAGCGCCCGCGCCTGGTGCGGGGAGAGGTCCCAGGGGGCGAGCACGGCGCCGAACCGGCGGCGCAGCGTCCGCGCGGCCCGCATCAGCAGGTCGCCGAGGGCCGCCGTCCCGTCGTCGGTCATGCGGGAATGGTAGCGCTGACGGTGAGGTTACCACACCGTGAGGTAACCTCACCATCTATCCGAGAAGGGGTGGTCGCTTGGACGACAACACCGTGCAGGGCCGTGGGGGCGGAGGCCGCAGCAACGGCCGACCGGACCCGGCCGACAAGGCCCAGCTCGAGCGCTCGCCCGTCCGCTGGAGCCGCGTCGCCGGGCTGTTCCGCCCGTTCCGCTGGCAGCTCACCCTGGTGGTCGCGCTGATCGTGGCCTCCTCGGCCATCGCGCTGGCCACCCCGTTCCTCGTCCGGCTGGTCATCGACGAGGCCCTCCCGAAGCAGGACGTGCGGCTGCTCGCCTGGGCCGTCGCCGGCATGGTCGCCGTCACCGCGGTGACCGCCGTCCTCGGCGTGCTGCAGACCTGGCTGTCCACGACCGTCGGCCAGCACGTCATGCACGGCCTGCGGACGTCGGTCTTCGCCCACCTGCAGCGCCAGTCGCTGGGCTTCTTCACCCGCACCAAGGGCGGCGAGGTGCAGTCGCGGCTGACCAACGACATCGGCGGCATGCAGTCGGTGGTCACCTCGACCGCCACGTCCTTCGCCTCCAACGCGACGACGGTCGTCGGCACGGCCGTGGCCATGGCCGCGCTGAGCTGGCGGCTGTCCCTGCTCTCCCTCGTGGTCCTGCCGCCGGCCATCTGGCTGACCCGCAAGGTGGCGCGGATGCGGCGCACCATCACCGCGCAGCGCCAGCGGTACCTCGCCGACCTGAACACCCAGGTCGAGGAGGGCCTCAGCGTCAGTGGCGTGCTGCTCGGCAAGACCCTCGGCGCCGGTCCCGCGCAGTCCCGCCGCTTCGCCGGGACGTCGGACGACCTGGTCGGGCTCGAGGTCCGCTCCCAGCTCGCCGGCCGCTGGCGGATGGCCACCATGAGCATCGTGTTCGCCGGCATCCCCGCGCTGATCTACCTGGCCGCCGGCCTGCCGGCGACGTCGGGCGGCATGACCATCGGCACGCTGGTCGCGTTCACCGCGCTGCAGGGCACCCTGTTCCGCCCGCTGATGGGGCTGCTGGACATCGGCGTCGCGCTGACCGCGTCGATGGCCCTGTTCAGCCGGGTGTTCGAGTACCTCGACCTGCCGGTCGACATCGACGACCCCGCGCACCCGGTCCCGCTGGCCGACGTCCGCGGTGAGGTCCGCTTCGAGCACGTCGGCTTCCGCTACGACGACGGCCACCGCGCCGCGCTGGACGACGTCGACCTCGCCGTACCCGCTGGTGCCACGCTCGCGCTGGTGGGTGAGACCGGCTCGGGCAAGAGCACCCTGGCCTCGCTGGTGGCCCGGCTCAACGACCCGACGACCGGCCGGGTGACCATCGACGGCGTCGACGTCCGGGACGTGGCGCTCGCCGACCTGGCCCGGGTGGTCGGCGTCGTCTCCCAGGAGACCTACCTGCTGCACGGCACCATCCGGGAGAACCTGCGGCACGCCCGGCCCGACGCCACCGACGCGGAGATGGTCGACGCCGCCCGCCGGGCCCAGGTGCACGGCGTGATCGCGGCGCTGCCCGATGGCTACGACACCGTGGTCGGCGCGCGCGGGCACCGGTTCTCCGGCGGGGAGAAGCAGCGGCTGGCCATCGCCCGCACGCTGCTCCGCGACCCGCGGGTGCTGGTGCTCGACGAGGCGACCAGCGCGCTGGACAACACGACCGAGCGCGCGGTGCAGGCCGCGCTGGACGAGGCGAGCCGTGGCCGGACGACGATCACCATCGCCCACCGGCTCTCCACCGTCCGGGACGCCGACCTGATCGCCGTCCTCTCGCACGGCCGGGTCGTCGAGCAGGGCACCCACGACGAGCTGCTGGCCCTCGACGGGCGCTACGCCGAGCTGGCCGGAGCCGCCGAGCGCGAGTCCGTGCTCGCCGGCTGAGACGACGACGGCCGCCGTCCCGACGCGGGACGACGGCCGTCGCGGTGCTCAGCCCTGGGCGAGCTTCGACACGTGCTCCCACTCGCGCCACTCGGCCAGCCGGGACTCGTAGTCGCGGGTGGCGATGCCCAGCGGGCCGTCACCGAAGAAGACCCGCAGCGGCGGGTTCTCCGCGTCCACGATCTGCAGCACGGCGGCGGCGCTGGCCGTCGGGTCGCCCGGCGTGGCCACCCGGGCCTTGCGCTGCTCGGCGGCCTTCTCCCGGTAGGCGTCGTAGGCCGGGTTCGGCTGCGCGTGCTTGGCCGAGGCGCCGCCCCAGTCGGTGGAGAAGCCGCCCGGCTCGATGAGCGTGACCTTGATGCCGAAGTCGGCGACCTCGGCGGCCAGCGACTGGCTGAACGCCTCGAGGGCCCACTTGGAGGCGTTGTAGATGCCGATGTTCGGGAACGCGGAGATCCCGCCGATGCTGGACACCTGCAGGACGTGCCCGGACCCCTGCGCGCGCAGGTACGGCAGCGCCGCCTGGGTGACGAACAGCGCGCCGAACACGTTGGTGTCGAACTGGGCCCGCGCCTCGGCCTCGGAGATCTCCTCGATCATCCCGAACTGGCCGTAGCCGGCGTTGTTGACGACGACGTCCAGCCGGCCGAAGTGCTCGTGGGCCTGCGCGACGGCGGCGAACACGGCCTCCCGGTCGTCCACGTCGAGCTGCAGGGGGAGGACCGCGTCACCGAACTGCTGCACCAGGTCGTCCAGGGTCGAGGTGTCGCGGGCGGTGGCGGCGACGCTGTCCCCGCGCTCGAGGGCCGCGATCGACCACTCCTTGCCGAAGCCGCGCGATGCGCCGGTGATGAACCAGGTCTTGGCCATGGGTGCTGTTCCTCTCGTAGAGCGTCCGGGGATCCCCAGCGCAGAGCACCGTGGTCGTGTTCCCGCCATCGTCGTCACCGCCAAAAGCGCGCTTTTGGCGGAACCGGGACGACGTGACGAGGGACGCAGTCGGTGCCGATCCGGAATGGTCGGCCGGCGTGACGACCTTGTCCCCGGCATGGACTTGTTCTCCCCTGTCACCCTCGGCGACCTCGAGCTCGCCAACCGCGTCGTCATGGCCCCGTTGACCCGTCTGCGGTCCGGCTCGGCCGGCGTCCCCGGTGACCTGGTCGTCGAGCACTACCGCCAGCGGGCCGGCCTCGGCCTGATCATCACCGAGGGCACCTACCCCAACGCCGAGTCGCGGGCCTACCCCGGCCAGCCCGGGATCGTCACCGACGAGCAGGCGGCCGGCTGGCGCCGGGTCGCCGAGGCGGTGCACGCCGAGGGCGGCCGGATCGTCATGCAGGTGATGCACGGCGGCCGCGTCTCGCACACCGACATCACCGGCACCGACCGGATCGTCGCGCCGTCCGCGATCGCCATCCAGGGCGAGGCGCACACCGCGACCGGCAAGGTGCCCTACCCGGTGCCGCACGCGCTGACCACCGAGGAGGTCCGCAGCACGCTGGCCGACATCGTGGCCGCGTCGAAGCGGGCCGTGGACGCCGGTCTGGACGGCGTGGAGGTGCACAGCGCCAACGGCTACCTGCTGCACGAGTTCCTGTCGCCGAACACCAACCAGCGCACCGATGAGTACGGCGGCTCGCCGGAGAACCGGGCGCGCGCCGTCGTCGAGGTCGTCACCGCGATCGTCGCCGAGATCGGGGCCGGCCGGGTCGGCATCCGCATCTCGCCGATGCACCACGTGCAGGGCATGCACGAGGTCGACGAGGCCGACGTCCGCGCGACCTACGGGTACCTGCTGGACCAGCTGCGCCCGCTGGGCCTGGCCTACCTGTCGGTGCTGCACGCCGAGCCGGCCGGTGAGCTTGTCCAGGACCTCCGCTCCCGGTTCGACGGCCCGCTGGTCGCCAACAGCGGCTTCGGCACGGTGACCACCCGCGAGGAGGCCGTCGCGCTGATCGACGCCGCGCACGCCGACGCGGTCGCCGTCGGCCGCCCGGTCATCGCCAACCCCGACCTGGTCGAGCGGTGGGCCGGCCAGCACCCGGAGAACGAGCCGAACCCGGCGACGTTCTACGCCGCCGGTGCCGAGGGCTACACCGACTACCCGGTCCTGGCGGGCGCCGCCGGCTGACCGCCGGCACGGCAGCGGGGCCCGGCAGCACGCGCTGGCGGGCCCCGCTGCCGTCTGCTCAGCCGGCGAAGACGCCCGCCAGGTGCTCCCGCAGGACGGCGTCGGTCACGACCCGGGTGCGGAGGCCGACGTGCCCGTCGGGCCGCACCAGGTACGCCGCCGTCCCGGTGTCCGGGACGCCGTAGGCGGCGGCGAAACCGCCCTGCGCGTCCCGGACGACCGGCAGGTCGACCAGCGACGGCACGGTGGCGTCCGGGGCTGCGACCAGGTAGGGGTGCACCTCGCCCTGGGTCGACTGCCGGACCGACGCCGCCAGCTTCTCCAGGGCCGCCAGGTCCTCCTCGCCGACCCCGGCGCCGGCGTGGAGCAGCAAGGTCGCGTGCGTCCCCCGGGTCAGGTCGAACAGCCGGAGGTCGTGGGCGACGCCGAAGCGGCGCAGCCCCAGCACGTCCGGCGCCCGGTGGCCGGGCTGCGGCCCACCGGCGAAGCCCTCCCCGTCGGTCACCTCCCCGACCAGCGGGCTCCCGGCGTAGTTCATCGTCATCTGCATCTCCAGCAGGAACTGCGCCTTCTCGTCCTCCATGTCCATCTCGTCGGTGAACGCGATGGCGACGGCGCGGTCGACGATCGCCTTGCCCGCCGGACGCCGCTCGGCGTCGTAGCTGTCGAGCAGGCCCGGCGCGGCCAGCCCCCGGACGGCGAGCGCGAGCTTCCAGCCGAGGTTCCAGGCGTCCTGGATCCCGGTGTTCATGCCCTGCCCACCGGCCGGCGGGTGCAGGTGCGCGGCGTCCCCGGCGACGAAGACCCGGCCCTCCCGGTACCGGTCCACGATCCCGTGCTTGACCCGGAAGATCGACGACCAGCGCAGGTTGCTCGCGGTCGCGCCCGCCGGGCCCACGTCGTCGATCGCGGCCTGGATGTCGGCGAGCCCCGGCGGGGTGTACTCCTGCCAGAACCCGGGGGGCACCACCCCGGAGCCGATCGTCTTCTGCAGCGGCTCGGGAGCCAGCGTGGCGATCCGGTAGCGGTTGCGGCCCTTGAGCGGGACGCAGACCAGCATGCCGGTGAACGCCCCGTCGTCCTCGATCCGCACCCAGCGCACCAGGTGACCGGGCGGCATGTCCCAGTCGACGTCGACGTCGCCCAGCATGAACAGCTGCGGGAACATCGACACCCCGCCCTCGAAGTCCAGCCCGAGGCCGGCCCGCACCACGCTGTGCGCCCCGTCGCAGCCGACGAGGTACTGCGCCCGGGTGGTCTCGGACTTCCCCGACGGGAGCCGCAGCTGCGCGGTGACCCCGTCGTCGTCCTGGCTGAAGCCGACCAGCTCCACCCCGCGCTCGACGGCGACGCCGTGCGCGAGCAGCTTCGCGGTGAGCAGCCGCTCGGTGTCGTACTGGGGGAGCCCGAGGTGGGCGTAGGGGAGCTCGTCGAGGCCGGCCCAGTCGACCTGGTGGGTCTGCTTGCCGTTGACGAACACCGTCTGCCCGTGCAGCCAGATCCCGGCGTCCATCGCCTCGGCGACGATGCCCTGGTCCTCCCAGATCTCCATCGTCCGGCAGTGGATGCCGATCGCCTTGTCCGCCTGGGTCGCCGCCTGCGCCCGCTTGTCGACGACCCGGACGGCGATGCCGCGACGGGCGAGCTCCAGGGCGTGGGTCAGCCCGGCCGGGCCGGCGCCGGCCACGAGCACCTCGACGTCCTCGCCACCGGTCCGCGCAGCCGCCTGCACCGGGACGGGTGCAGCCGCGTGCTGCGCCCCCGGCGCCTCGACGAACTCCTGCACCGGTGCGCTGGGCACCGGGGCCGGCTCGACCGGGGCGGACACCTGCGGGGGCGGTGCCGGTGCGGCGGCCACCACCGGCTGCGGGGCGGGGGCCCCGACCGCCGGCGCGGGGAGCGGCCAGCCGCCACCGCCGGCCTCTACGGGCCGGTACCTGATCTCGAAGTGCTGGCGGTGGAACTCCAGCGACAGCCAGCGGATCAGCGCCGCGCTCTGGTCGGCGTGCGAGGGGTCGTCGACCCAGGTGATGAAGTCCTGCTCGGACTCCCACTCGGCGAAGATGTGGTACCTCGGCGCGCCGATCTCCTTGAGCAGCTCCTCCCGGATCAGCCCGGGGGTACCGCGCAACGCGGCGGTCGTCTTCGCGTAGGCGGCCTCGAAGGCCTCCTCCTCGCCCTCCTCGACCCGGGTGCTGATGTCGACCCGGACGTGCGGTCGCGTCGTCGGCTCCGCCGACCCGCCGCCGGCGTCCTCCGGCCGGTAGCGGATCTCGAAGTGCTGGCGGTGGAACTCCAGCGACAGCCAGCGGATCAGCGCCGCGCTCTGGTCGGCGTGCGAAGGGTCGTCGACCCAGGTGATGA
>JHVP01000020.1 GCA_000620205.1 Geodermatophilaceae bacterium URHA0031
TCCTCGCCGATGCCCCGGTCCTGCGCCGTGGCCTGATCGGCATGGTCAACGAGACCGCCGGTCTGCAGGCGGTGGGCACCCCCGGTGAGCCGCGGCGGGCGCTGACCCTGGCCGAGACCGCCCGCCCCGACGCGGTGATCGTGGAGCTGGGCACCGGGCGGGCGGGCACGCTGAACGCCTGCCGGGACCTGCGCCGCCGGTACCCGCAGATCGCCATCGTCGCGGTCGCCACCGCCGAGGACCCGGCCGTGGTCAACGAGGCGCTGGCGGCCGGGGTGCGCGGGTACCTGCTGATGAACACCTCGGCGACGCTGCTGGGCTGGGCGGTGCTGGCCGCCCGCGCAGGGCGCACGGTGGTGGATCCGCAGATCCGCCGGGGCGAGGCGGGGGAGGTGCCGGTGTCCCGCGAGCTGACCCCGGAGGTGCCGTTGACCCGGCGGGAGTCCGACGTGCTGGACGAGCTGATCCAGGGGCAGTCGAACCGGGCGATCGGCAAGGCGTTGTTCATCTCCGAGGACACGGTGAAGTCCCACGTGAAGGCGATCCTGCGGAAGCTGGGTGCCCGGGACCGGGCGCACGCGGTGTCCCTGGTCCTGTCCGCCCGCAACGGCGGCACGTGCACCTGCGGTGCCCACGCCCTCACCAACGCCACCCCGGTCGTGACCGACGAGCCGGCCGAGGTCTGACACACCCCGGAGCACGCGACAGGGCGCCGCCCCCCCCCGAGTGGGGACGGCGCCCTGTCGCGTGGGTAGGGGTGGGCATCGTCACCCAGAAGGCATTGGTCGCGGCCAGGTCGTGCTCGTCGCCGGCGCCCCGGCGTCCCGCGGGGACAGCAGTGGCCGGTGGCCTCGTCGCGGCCGCGATCACCCGGCCGGTGTGTGGGTACCGGTGGGCACGCTCCCGGCGCCGGGCAGGATGGTGCGCATGGGTCAGGTCGTCGCCACCGCCGAACGCGTCGTACGAGCACCCGCGGACGTCGTCCGCGCCGCGCTCGCCGACTACGCCACCACCCGTCCCGCCACGCTGCCCGAGCAGTACAGCGACTACCGGGTCGACGCCGGTGGCCAGGGCGCCGGCACCCGGGTGCACTGGCGGCTGCAGGCGACCGCCAAGCGGGTCCGCGAGCAGGACGTCGTGGTGAGCGCCGGCCCCGACGGTGCGCTGGTGGAGAGCGACGCCAACTCCAGCATGGTCACCACCTGGACCGTCGCCCCGGCAGGCACCGCGACCAGCACGGTGCGGGCGCGCACGACCTGGACCGGGGCCGGGGGCATCGGCGGGTTCTTCGAGCGCACCTTCGCGCCGAAGGGCCTGGCCCGGATCCACGAGGCCTTCCTGGAGCGGCTGGAGCGCGCCGTCACCACCGGCTGAGCCCGGCGGTCCCGGCCTGTGGACGACGTCGTCCGATGTGGACGACGGCCGGCCGGACACCGCCTCCGCGAGCTGGACTTCCCCTCCACCCACCGGAGGAGGAGCCATGGAGATCGATCCCGCCCGCACCGCCGAGACCGACCTGGTCGCGCTGTCCGACGCACTCACCCGCCCGCGGGCCGCCGAGTGCCTGTTCTGCTTCGTCGACCGCATGCTGGGTGGGTTCGGCTGCGACTGCACGCTCCGCTGGGTCCGCCGCTGGCGTGACCTGCGGCTGCCCCGGGCGACCGGGCTGGAGCGCCGGCTCGGCCGCAGCGGTGGCTTCTGCGACTGCGAGGTCTTCCTCAACGGCTGGACCGTCCGGGAGGACCTCCTCGTGCGCGACGAGGACGGTGAGGCCGACTGGCCACCGGAGCGACCGGCGTGCCCCGGGGTGGGGCCCCGGTCCTCCCGGCCCTGCGCGACCTGGGAGCCGCGCCGGCGAGGTCGGTGGTGACGGGTACGGGCGCAACGGTCGCCGGGCAGGGACCATGGGCCGGTGACCGCAGCACCTGTGACCGTGGAGGGCGTCGCCGCGCTCGCCGACCTGCTCGCCTCCGGTGGTGCGCTGGTCCTCTCCGGCGCCGGCCTGTCCACCGACTCCGGCATCCCCGACTACCGGGGCGCGACCGGGTCGCTGCGCCGGCACACCCCGATGACCTGGCAGACCTTCACCCGCGACCCGCGCGGCCGCCACCGGTACTGGGCGCGCAGCTTCGTCGGCTGGCGGCAGATCGGGGAGGCCCGCCCGAACGCCGGCCACCGGGCGGTCGCGGCCCTGCAGGCGGCCGGGGCGGTGGGCGGGGTGGTCACCCAGAACGTCGACGGGCTGCACCAGGCCGCCGGCGCGCAGGACGTCGTCGAGCTGCACGGTGGGCTGGACCGCACGGTCTGCCTCGGCTGCGGGGACGTCGCCGACCGGGCCGCACTCGACGTCCGGCTGCGGGCGGCGAACCCGGGGTTCCGGCCGGAGGCCACCGAGGAGGTGAACCCCGACGGGGACGTGGAGCTGCCGGAGGAGGCCCTCGACGGGTTCGTGATGGTCGACTGCCTGGCCTGCGGCCGCGGGCCGCTCAAGCCCGACGTAGTCTTCTTCGGCGAGACGGTCCCGCGCGACCGCGTCGACCACTGCTTCGGTCTGGTCGACCAGGCCCGGTCGCTGCTGGTGTTGGGCTCGTCGTTGACCGTGATGAGCGGCTACCGGTTCGTCATCCACGCGGCCAAGCGCGGCATCCCGGTGGCCATCGTCAACTCCGGTCCGACCCGCGGCGACGCGAAGGCCGACCTCAAGGTGGACGCGCCGCTGGGCGCCGTGCTGCCGGAGCTGGCCCGCCGGGTGGCCTGACCGGTGGCCCGCGAGGTCGAGCGCACCGACGACGGCCGCTGGGTCGTGGTCGACGGGCGGCGCTGGCGGACGGCGGACCCCGCCCTGCCCGACGACGTCCGCAGCCGGCTGCTGCACCACCTCGGGGTGGCCCGCTCCGCGGTCCGGACCTCCCGCGGGGACGACGTCGCGGTGGCCGCCGCCCGGGCCCGGGTGCAGCTGGCCAAGACCGGTCTCGGTGAGCGCGGCCCGGCCTGGTGGGACCAGGACGACGACGAGCGGCGAGCCCGGTGGGAGGCGGCCCTGCGCGCGCTGGACCGGTGAGCGAGGACCTGCCCGCCCGCACCGTCGGCAGGCCCACGGCGGGCCCCGGCAGGGCGGCCGACTGACCGGGCGCGCTGCGCGCGGCTGGCAGAGGATGGGCGGCGATGCAGACGTTCCTCCCGGTCGCCGACTTCACCGAGTCCGCCCGGCTCCTGGACAACCCCCGGCTCGGGAAGCAGCGCGTGGAGTGCCTGCAGGTGCTCCGCGCGCTCGAGCTCCCCGACTACGGCTGGGCCAACCACCCCGTGGTGGCGATGTGGCGCGGGCACACTGCCGGCCTCGTCGTCTACTCCCTGGCGATGGTGCGGGTCTGGCGGGAGCGCGGCTTCGCCGACAGCACCGAGACGCTCATCGCCGAGTTCGCCCCGGACGCGGCGACGATGACCCAGGAGGAGGCGGCCGCCGCGGGCCTGCTGCCGAGCTGGGTCGGGGACGAGGAGCTGCACCTCTCGCACCGCTCCAACCTGCTGGCCAAGGACCCGGACTTCTACCGGTCGCAGTTCCCCGCCGACCCCGACGACCTGCCCTACAAGTGGCCGGGCTCCGACGACGTCCCACCCGCCGACCCACCGGACGGCATGCCGGTCTGGGTGGTGCGCCCCCGGGCGCACCCCGAGCTGGGTGCCGCCCTGGCCACGGGCATCATCGGGCTGGGCACCCAGGCCGGCATCGACGTCGACGCCACCGGGCTGTCGGCGAAGGAGCTGCAGGCCCTGTCCAGGGAGCTCACCGGGAAGCGCCCGGCGAAGGACCTCCGGCAGCTGTCGGCGCTGCTGGACGAGATGGCGCCCGGTGACCTGGTCGGCCTGCCGATCGAGCACGGCGCCGGCCTGCTGCTCGGCGAGGTGGTGGGGGAGTACTTCTTCGCCGGCCGTGAGCTGCTGCCGCACCGTCGGCCGGCCCGGTTCGGCCACGTGGTGCCCCGCTCGGCGGCCCGGCCACCGGCGACCCTGCAGGACCCGCGCGCACTGTTCCGGGTCATCCTCGACCCGGCGGCGGTGCCGGCAGCCCTGCGCTGACCTCGTCGACAGCGGCGGTCAGCCGCCGGGTCGCCTCCGGCCGGTCGGCCGGCTCCCGGGTGGCGTGCACCGACCACCAGGCGGCGGCGTGCAGCAGGCGCAGCCAGACGAAGGGGGCCAACTCGGCATCGGTCGGCGGGTCCGGCACGGCATCCAGGGCGGCGCGCCCGTCCAGCCGCCGGGTCGTGCGCAGGCAGGCGAGGTCCCAACCGCGCGGGCCCCGGCAGCTGTCCTCGAGGTCGGCCCAGACCAGCCCCTCCGCCGTGCGCAGGAGGTTCCCGGGGTGGCTGTCGCCGTGCAGGGTCGTGGCCGGACCGTCCAGCAGCGGCCGGAGCGCGCCGACGAGCTCGGCGGTCCGGGCGACCTGGGCCGGGTCCGCGCCCAGCTCGGCGCCCCGCTCGGCGAAGACGGCCAGGTCCTCCAGCGGGGTGTCCAGCGCCGATCCGTCCCACAGCGGCGGCAGCCCGGCCAGGACGGCGTGCAGCTCGCCCAGCGCCGTCCCCGCCTCGCCCGCGGTCGGCGGGCCGGGCAGCACGTCCAGGTGGCGCCAGAACGAGACGACCAGCCCGTCGTGCTCGTGCGGGCCCGGCGGCAGCAGGTCCGACGGCGGGACGACGGCGGCGCCGGCCGCGGTGAGCGCGGTGGCGAGCGCGACCTCCCGGCGGAACGGCCGGTCGGTGTCCGGGCGCAGCAGCGCGGTCGTCGTCGCCACCCGGGCGACCACCGGTGCCGGCCGCAGGTGCACGACGGCGTTGGCTCCGTCGTTCAGCAGCACCGGGTCGTCGACCACGAGGCCGTGCCGGCGGGCGACCGCCACCGCGGTGCGGACGGCCCGGTCGACGCGGTCGGTCACGCGCCGGGCAGCGGCACGTTCTGCAACCGGACCTGCCCGCGGGCGACCAGCTTGCCGTCCTCGCGGGTGAGCGTGACCAGCCACAACTGCAGCGTCCTGCCCTGCTGGACCGGCTCGGCGACGACGTCGAGCCGGCCGGCGGTCATCGGCCGGAGGAAGTCCGTCTGGTTGGACACCCCGACCGAGAACTGGCCGCGCTCGGCCACCGCGGTGCTGGCGCCGACGCTGGCCGCGGACTCCACGACCGTGCAGTACACGCCGCCGTGCACCACGCCCCACGGGGTGTGGTGGTCCGGCCCGACGTCGATCGAGCCGGCCACCCGGGTGCCGGTGACCTCGGTGAGCTGCAGGCCGGTCGCCGCGACGAACGCGCTGGCGGCCGTCAGGTCCGGGGTCACGCCGCGTCCCAGACGAGGCAGAAGGGGTGCCCGACCGGGTCGGCGTAGACCCGGAAGTCCCCGCCACCACCGGGCAGCCGGCGGGCGCCCAGCTCCAGCACCTGCGGCTCGGCGACGTCGACGTCGGCGACCCGGATGTCGAGGTGGAACTGCTGCGGGCGGTCGGGGTCCGGCCAGTCCGGGGGCTGCAGGTCCGGGGCCTGCTGGAAGGCGAGCCGGTAGCCGGCCCCGGTGGCCACGACCCAGTCGTCCCCCGGCTGTCCCGTGACCTCCATGCCCAGCAGCCCGGCGTAGAACGTCGCCAGGGCGTGCGGGTCGGGGGCGTCGATGACCACGGAGTGCAGCTGTCCGATCATGACCGCCATCCTCTCCCGGCTCCGCGCCCCCGACCAGCGGGGACCCGGCCGCCCGGCGCAGGGTCCGGCCGGGCCCGGCCGAGCGGGTCGGCTCCCCGGTGCCGCAGGATCAGGGCATGACCGCTGTACAGCTCGGCTCGCTGACCTGGCTGCCCGCCGCCGACCACCTGGAGCTGCTCGGGGCGCCGGTCGCCGCCGCGCTGCCCGGGCTGTCCGGCCCGGCCTGGGTCGCCAGCATCGACGAGGGGTCCGCCGACACCGCGGCGTTCACCGACGCCTACGGCGTGCCGGCGACCGCGTCGGCCAACTGCGTCGTGGTCGCCGCCCGGCGCGCGGGGGAGACCACCCTCGCCGCCTGCCTGGTGCTGGCCACCACCCGCGCGGACGTCAACGGGCTGGTGCGGCGGCACCTGGGCGCGCGCAAGGCGTCCTTCGCACCCCAGGACGTCGCGGTCGCCGAGACCGGGATGGCCTACGGCGGGATCACCCCGATCGGCCTGCCGGCGTCCTGGCCGGTGCTCGTGGACCCGGCGGTCGCGGCGGGTGAGCTCCTGGTGGTCGGCTCGGGCACCCGTGGCAGCAAGCTCGCGGTGCCCGGGGCGGTGCTCGCTGCGCTGCCGGGTGCCGAGGTCCTCGAGGGGCTGGGTCAGCCGGTCGACTGAGGGCAGGCGCGCCTACGCTCGGCGGTGTGCCCGTTCCCGAGCAGCCCGCGGCCTCCCGGCCGGCGGACGACGCCCGCCCGACCGTGCGACCGGAGCGCGCGCCCGACGACAGCGACGTCGGCTGGGGCGAGCGGTTGACCGACCCGGACGACGACGACCGCCGCTACCTGGAGGACCGCCCGCCGCACTGGTGACGGACCTCTGCCTCCCCACCCTCGGTGAGCTCGGGAAGGGCCGTTCCAGCACCTCACCCTCACGGCGGGCGGTCCTCGGCTAGACCGGCCGGGGGAACTCGCCGGTGTGCGCGTGCCGGCCGGCTTCCTCCGCGGTCGCCGGCGGCAGGCCCTGCTCGGCCCGCAGCAGGTCGCGGATCTCGGCCAGCAGCTCCAGCTGGGTGGGCGCGGCGGGGCCGGCCTCCTCACCGCGCCTGCGCCGTTCGGCGATCGCCTTCAGCGGGAGCACCACCACGAAGTAGATGACCGCTGCGGTCAGCACGAACGTGATGAGCTGGTTCACGAAGTCGCCCCAGGCGAACACCTGGCCGTCGACGACGGTGCTGCCGCCCGTCACGCCGCCACCGCCCACCAGGCCGATCAGCGGCTGCAGGAACGACTCGGTGAACGAGCTGACGACCGCGGTGAACGCGGCTCCGATGACCACCGCGACGGCGAGCTCGACGACGTTCCCGCGCAGCAGGAAGTCCTTGAACCCCCGGAGGACGTTCTTCAGCAACTGCGCACCCCTCGGTCGGAGGGGCGACGCGCGGTGGCCCCGTGATCACGGCCGGCCGAGCGTAACGGTGAGCGTGCCGGCCGCCCCGGCGGCAGCCAGCTGCCGGGCGGTGTCCGGGGGGACGGCGAGCACGAGCAGACCGCTGTCGGCAGCCGGGCCCACCCGGGCGTCGGGGTCCGTGGTCGCCGGCGCGCTGAGCACCAGGGCGCCGCGCGCGACCAGCTCGACGACCGGCGCAGCACCGCCTGGGTCACCGCCGGTCGCCCCGAGCACGTCGACCCGGTCACCGGCGCGCAGCAGGGTGGCCACCGCCAGGTCGGCCAGCCGGACGGGCGCAGCGACCTGGCCTCCCGGGACCTGCGACCAGAGCCCCGGCCCGACGACCCGCACGTCGGTCACGGCCTCCCCGGACCGCAGCGGGGAGGCGAGGACCCGACCGGCGAGCTCGCCCCGGTCGGCCGCCGACCCGGCCGGGGCCAGGCCGACGGGCACGGCGACCACGGCGAGGTCGTCGGCGCCGAGCACGGTGCCGGGAGGCAGGTCCTCGGCGGCGGTGACGACCGGGGTCGTCGCCGGCGCCGCCGCGGGAGCCGGAGGTGGACGCAGCGCGAGCGCCAGGGCCAGGCAGGCGAGGCCCCCGGCGGTCACCTGCCGCAGCAGGCGAACCGGAGAGCGGGGACGGCGGAGACGGGGCACCCCTGGATGGTGGGCGCCGCCGCGGTCCGCCGACCGGCTCAGCGCCGGGGTGTGGACCGGGTGCCCGGCTGTGGACGGCCGGCAGCGGGCCGGCGTCCGCCGTGCTGGGTCAGTCGGCGGCCTTGCTGCCGCTGCCCTGGGAGGCGGCCGGCGCCGGGGAGGAGGTCGAGGAGGACGAGCTGCCGGCGGACTCCTTGTTGCTGCTGCCGCCGTTGCCGGCGGACTCCTTGGCCGCCGGGGCGCTGGCGGTCTCCGACTTGCGGCTGTCGGTCCGGTAGAAGCCCGAGCCCTTGAAGACGACGCCGACCGAGCCGTAGACCTTGCGCACCGGGGAGCCGCACTCCGGGCAGGTGGTCACCGCGGCGTCGGAGAAGGACTGCACGACCTCGAAGTCGTGCTTGCCCTCGGGGTTGGTGCAGACGTACTGGTAGGTGGGCACAGTGCTGCGAACTCCTCGTCGGTGGCCATACCGGGCTGGCACTCACCCCCGGTGACTGCCAATCATGCGCCGTCCGGCCGCCCGGCGTCCACGTCTGTCGGCAAGCGTCACGTTTGCGCCGCGGACTCCGTGCGGCACCCTTCCGCGGCCTGTTCCGTCAGCGCGCGGAGCGCGACCTCGCGCCGGAGTCTGCCCGGGGGTGCCCGGGGCTGCCCGGGGCTGCCCGGGAAGGCGGTCACGTCAGGATCGCGCGTCGTGCACGAGGATCGCGACGTGCACCCGGTTCGTCACTGCGAGCTTGGTGAGAAGACGCGAGACGTGCGCTTTGACGGTGGCCTCGCTCATGAACAGAGCTGCGGCGATCTCGGCGTTGGACGCGCCGGACCCCACCGCAGTCGCGACCTCCCGCTCCCGGTCTGTGAGCGACGTCAGGCGCTGGGCAGCGAGGCGACGGCGATCTGCCATGTCGTCGTCGCCGAGGTGGGAGAGGAGTGTGCGGGTGACCGACGGTGAGAGCATCGCTTCTCCTGCAGCCACGAGGCGGACTGCGTGGATGATCTCCGTGGGCGCTGTGTCCTTCAACAGGAACCCGTCGGCGCCGGCCCGGAGCGCGCTCATGACGTGCTCGTCGGCCTGGTACGTGGTCAGGACGATCACGTGCGGCGGAGTCGCAAGACGGCGGAGGACCGACGTGGCGGCGATGCCGTCCATCCCGGGCATCCGGATGTCCATCAGGACGACATCGGGTCGATGCGCCCGCGCGGTCGCGACGGCCTCGGCCCCGTCGGCAGCCTCGCCCACCACTTCCAGCTCCTCCGACGACGACAGGATCATCCGGAGACCGGCACGCACCAACGCGTCGTCGTCGACCAGGAGCACCCGGACCTTCACCACGGCAGGTCGGCCTCGACGACGAAGTCGCCGGAGGCGTTCGGCCCGTGCACCAGAACACCTCTGGCCAAGGTCACCCGCTCCTGCAGACCGAGGAGACCGGTGCCGGAACCCGGCAGAACCGGACGGTCGGGGGCGCCCAGCGCGGGTGGGTTCCGAACGCTGACGTGCAGGCCGCCGTTCGGCGCTCCCGCCACGCGAACCTGGGCCTGGGTGCCGCGGGCGTGCTTGCTGATGTTGGTCAGCGCTTCCTGCACGATGCGATAGGCGTCACGACCCAGGGGGCCAGGTGCGGCAGCTGCACCGTCCACCCGCATCTCGAAGTCGACCTTCGCGCCGGAACGGCGGGTCTCCTCCACCAAGCGTGGGATGTCGGCCAACGTCGGTTGGGGCACCGTCGACGGCCGCTCCTGCCCCGGCTCCTCCCGCAGCACGCCGATCACGTCCCGCAGCTCCTCCAGCGCTTGGTGCGCCGTCAACCGCAGCAGCGCTGCGCTCTCCCGCACCTGGCCGGGAGGCAGGTCGAGTGCGACCTCGAGCCCACCGGCGTGCAGCGCCACCAGGGAGATGCGGTGGGCGAGCACGTCGTGCATCTCGCGCGCGATGCGGGTCCGCTCAGCCAGGCGTGCACTCTCGGCGCGGACGAGTTGATCGGCCTCGGCCCGTCGGGCACGGTCACGCAGGGTGGACAGGAGCTGTCGCCGGGCGCGGACGAACATGCCCCATGCGGTTGCGGCGGCCGCAAGCGCCGCCGTCGGCAGCATCACCGACCAGGTGGTGGTCCGCCCGAGCCAGATCGAGCACACGACCGCGCACGGGACGAACAGCGCGGCGACGAGCAGGGCGGGCCGGACGGGGCGGTGGACGGCCAGCGAGGACAGTGCCAGCAGACCGGCGACCGTGCCCGACGTCGAGAACACGCCCAACAGGACGCAGACCAGCGCCACACCGAACGGCCAGCGCCGCCGCCACCACAGTGAGGTGCAGCAGAGAGCTCCGAACGCGGCATCGATGGCCACCTGCTCCGAGGTCATCCGATTGGCGGCGTCGTCCACGGTGACGCGCAGGATGAGGGCGCCGAGAGCGGCGGCGATGACGAAGGCACCGGCGTCGACCGACCAGTCGCGCGCAGTCCTGGGCCCCTCGGTGTCGGGATGAGCCGAGTCGCTCGGTGCCAGCATCGCCGTGGGGGCGGTCTGGGCCCACCAGCTGGCAAGCCAGGACATGCTGCGAGCGTACGGCTCAGGGCCCCCGTGCAACATCGACGAAAGTCGATCCTGCAACCGACGAAGAGCCAGACGTCGGAGGCGGCCAGCCCCCCCCTTCGGACATCGGATCGTGGCCGTCCGCCCGATGTCGCGGCGCACCGGCCAGTTGAGGCTGGTCACATGATCACGACAACCGCTCTCACCAAGAGCTACAAGAAGGTGCCGGTCGTGCGCGACGTCTCGTTGCGCTGCGAACCCGGGACCATCACCGGCTTCCTCGGGGCCAACGGCGCCGGCAAGTCCACCACGCTGAAGATGATCGTCGGGCTGGTGCGACCCGATCGCGGTACGGCCACCATCGACGGGCGACCGTTCGTCGAGCTGCCCAACCCGACGCGCGTGGTCGGGATGCTGCTCGACGCGTCCGCGATGCACCCCGGGCGCAGTGGCCGGGCGACGCTCACGATCGCAGCGCGGCTGGCAGGCGTTCCCACGAGGCGGGTCGAGCACCTGCTGGACCTCGTCGGGATCGCCGATGCGGCGGAGAAGCGGGTGGGGACCTACTCCCTCGGCATGCGCCAACGCCTCGGCGTCGCCCAGGCCCTCATCGGTGAACCACGGGCGCTGATCCTCGATGAACCAGCGAACGGGCTCGATCCCGAGGGCATCGCCTGGATGCGAACGCTCCTCCGCGACTTCGCCGACCGTGGCGGCACGGTGCTGCTGTCGAGTCACCTGCTCCACGAGGTGCAGGCCACCGCCGATCATCTCGTCGTCATCTCCGACGGGGCCGTGGTGGCCGCCGGCCGGCTGGACGATCTGCTCGCCAGCTCCACGATCCTCGTGCGCAGCCCCGACCCGGTTGCACTTGCCGCGGCGCTCCAGGTTGCGCAGATCGACTACGTCGCCGGGCCGGGAGATGCGCTCACCGTGGACGTCTCCGGCGGTCGGGTCACGACCGAGGTGCTGGCGGGCGTCGCCCGCGACCACCAGGTCCTGCTCACCGAGTTGCGTCAGTCCGAGACAGACGGGCTGGAACAGCTGTTCTTCTCTCTCACCGCCGCCAAGGCGGCTCCGCTCCAGGAGGCTGCAGCATGACCACGTCCATCTCCCCCCGGACCCTCGGCATCGACGCGGCACCGTCGGCCCCAGGACCCATCCCGTTCTCACGGCTCGTCCGGGTGGAGTGGGCCAAGGCCACCGACACCCGTGCCGCCCGCTGGCTCCTCGCTCTCGTGGCGCTGTCGACGGCAGGGCTGACGCTGGCGCCGGTCCTCGCCCCCACGAGCTTCGATCAGACCTACGCGAGCTACCTCGGCGTTGCCGCTGTCGGGCTGGTGATCCTCCTGCCCGTGGTGGCGATCCTGATGTTCACCGGCGAATGGAGCCAACGCAGCGTCATGACCACGTTCACCCAGGAACCGCGACGCATCCGGGTCCTGAACGCCAAGCTGGCGGTGTCGATGGTGCTCGGTGGTGGCGGTGCGGTCTTCGGCGGAGTGGTCACCGCCGCCGGCCTCGGGCTGGCGGCGGCCTCGGGCCGCGCCCTGGAGGCGGACCTGACCGTCGGCGCCCTCACCGGCTATCTGCTCTTCGTGCTCATCAACGTCCTCGCCGGCGTCGCGCTCGGGGCGCTGCTGCAGAGCTCGGCGACTGCCATCGCCGCCTCCTTCGTCCTCCCCGCCGCCTTTGCGGTGCTCGGCACGGCATCGACGCTGGTGTCGGACTGGATCGACACGTCCTCAGCCTGGAACTGGGTGCTGGAGAACGACTGGGCTGGTCACGTGCCGCAGATCTCGTTCTCGATCGTCTTCTGGGTGGCGGTCCCGCTCGCCGCCGGCGTCGTCCGGACGATGCGTCGCGACGTCACGTAGTCGGCTCGACCGGGGCCTGGTCGATCGAGATGCGTCGGTCGCCGCCGGACCCCGGTCAGTCCTGCACCGGGACGTCACGAGGGCAGGGCGGCTCAGCGCACCTGGTTCATCCGCACCAGGTTGCCCGCCGGGTCGCGGAAGGCGCAGTCGCGGATCCCGTACGGCTGCTCGATCGGCTCCTGGACGACCTCGGCCCCGCGCGAGGTCAGGGCGGCGAAGGCGCCGTCGAGGTCCTTGGTGGCCAGCACGATGATCCCGTAGGTGCCCTTGGCCATCATCTCGGCGATGGTCCGGCGTTCGTCGTCGGTGATGCCGGGGTCGGCACCCGGCGGGTACAGCACGATCGACGGGCTCTCGGCGCCGGCCGGCGCGACGGTGATCCAGCGCATCCGGCCGGACCCGACGTCGTTGCGGACCTCGAAGCCGAGGACGTCCCGGTAGAACGTCAGGGAGGCCTCCGCGTCCTCGTGCGGGAGGAACGTCGAGTGGATGGCGATGTCCGTGGTGTCCATGGCCGTCACGCTAGGGGCGACCGGGTGCCCCGGGCTTCTCTGTTCCTGACCGGTCTGGTGACCTGCTTGGCCACACACGAGGGCACCCCCGCTGCCGCGTGCGCCGCCCGCCGGTAGCTGCTGGGGGGCACGCCGACGAGCTCGGTGAACCGGGTGCTGAAGGTGCCCAGCGACGAGCAGCCGACCGCGATGCAGACCTCGGTGACGCTCAGGTCGCCCTGCCGGAGCAGCGCCATCGCCCGCTCGATGCGGCGGGTCATCAGGTAGGCGTAGGGCGACTCGCCGTAGGCCCGGCGGAACTCGCGGCTGAAGTGGCCGGCCGACATGTGCGCCCCGCGGGCGAGCGCCTCGACGTCCAGCGGTTGGGCGTACTCCCGGTCGATCCGGTCGCGCACCCGTCGCAGCAAGGCCAGGTCGCGCAGCCGCTGCGGGTCCACGACCGGGCCCGGTGTCGGGGGAGGAGGTGGCACGTCCGCATCCTCCCGAGCCGGACCCGGCTCGTCCACATCCCCCGGCGCGCGGGAGGCGGGCTCACCCGCCGACGTAGCTCGCGAGGTGCTCGCCGGTGAGGGTGGAGCGGGCGGCGACGAGGTCGGCGGGCGTCCCCTCGAAGACGACCCGGCCGCCGTCGTGGCCGGCGCCGGGCCCCAGGTCGATGATCCAGTCGGCGTGCGCCATCACCGCCTGGTGGTGCTCGATGACGATGACCGACTTGCCGGAGTCGACGAGCCGGTCGAGCAGGCCGAGCAGGTTCTCGACGTCGGCGAGGTGCAGGCCGGTGGTCGGCTCGTCGAGGACGTAGACGCCGCCCTTCTCGGCCATCCGGGTGGCCAGCTTGAGCCGTTGCCGCTCGCCGCCGGACAGCGTGGTGAGCGGCTGGCCGAGCGTGAGGTAGCCGAGCCCGACGTCGGCCAGCCGGCCCAGCACCGTGGAGGCGGCGGGTGTCCTGGCCTCGCCGCTGCCGAAGAACTCGGCGGCCTCGGTCACCGGCATGGCGAGCACCTCGGCGATGTCGCGGCCGCCGAGCGTGTACTCCAGCACGGAGGCCTGGAACCGCTTCCCCTCGCACTCCTCGCACGGGGACTCCACGGTGGCCATGACCCCGAGCTCGGTGTAGATGACCCCGGCGCCGTTGCAGGTCGGGCAGGCGCCCTCGGAGTTGGAGCTGAACAGCGCGGCCTTCACGCCGTTGGCCTTCGCGAACGCCTTGCGGATGGGGTCCAGCAGCCCGGTGTAGGTGGCCGGGTTGCTCCGCCGCGAGCCGCGGATCGCGCCCTGGTCCACCACCACCACGCCGACCCGGCTCGCGACGGACCCGTGGACCAGGGAGCTCTTCCCCGACCCGGCCACGCCGGTGAGCACCACCAGCACGCCGAGCGGGATGTCGACGTCGACGTCCCGGAGGTTGTGGGTGTCCGCGCCGCGCACCTCAAGGGCTCCGGTGGAGGTGCGCACCGAGGACTTCAGGGACACCCGCTGGTCGAGGTGCCGGCCGGTCAGCGTGCCACTGGTCCGCAGCCCCTCGACCGTCCCCTCGTACACGATCTCGCCACCCCCGGTGCCGGCACCGGGACCGAGGTCGACGACGTGGTCGGCGATCGCGATCGTCTCCGGCTTGTGCTCGACGACGAGCACGGTGTTCCCCTTGTCCCGCAGTTGCAGGAGCAGGTCGTTCATCCGCTCGATGTCGTGCGGGTGCAGACCGATGGTCGGTTCGTCGAAGACGTAGGTGACGTCGGTGAGCGAGGACCCCAGGTGGCGGATCATCTTGGTGCGCTGGGCCTCACCTCCCGACAGCGTCCCGGCCGGCCGGTCGAGGGAGAGGTAGCCCAGCCCGATCTCGGCGAACGAGTCGAGCAGGTGCCGCAGGCCGGTGAGCAGCGGGGCGACCGAGGGCTCGTCGAGAGCGCGGACCCACCCGGCGAGGTCGCTGATCTGCATCGCGCAGAGGTCGGCGATGCTCCGGCCCTCGATCGTCGACGACCTGGCCTCCGGCGTGAGCCGGGTCCCGTCGCACTCCGGGCAGGTCTGGAAGGTGATCGCGCGCTCTACGAAGGCGCGGATGTGCGGCTGCATCGCGTCGACGTCCTTGGAGAGCATCGACTTCTGGATCCTCGGGATGACGCCCTCGAAGGTGAGGTTGATGCCCTCGACCTTGATCTTGGTCGGTTCCTTGTGGAGGAGGTCCTGCAGCTCCTTCTTCGTGTACTGCTTGATCGGCTTGTCCATGTCGAAGCCGGCGCCGGCGAAGATCCGGCCGTACCAGCCGTCCATGCTGTAGCCGGGCACCGTCAGCGCGCCCTCGGCCAGCGACTTGTCCTCGTCGTACAGCGCGGTGAGGTCGAAGTCGGAGACCGAGCCCATGCCCTCGCACCGCGGGCACATGCCGCCCAGGTAGACCACGTCGCGCACCACGGCCTTCTCGACCCGCCCGCCGGCCTTCTCGGTGCTCATCACCCCGCTCGCCTTCCGCGTCGGGACGTTGAACGAGAACGCCGTGGGCGGACCGATGTGCGGCGTGCCCAGCCGGCTGAAGAGGATCCGCAGCATGGCGTTGGCGTCGGTGGCGGTGCCGACGGTCGAGCGGGGGTTGGCGCCCATCCGCTCCTGGTCGACGAGGATCGCCGTCGTCAGGCCCTCGAGCAGGTCCACCTCCGGCCGGGTCAGCGTCGGCATGAAGCCCTGCACGAAGGCGCTGTAGGTCTCGTTGATCAGCCGCTGGGACTCCGCGGCGATGGTGTCGAACACCAGGGAGCTCTTGCCCGAGCCGGAGACGCCGGTGAACACGGTCAGCCGGCGCTTCGGGATCTCGACGCTGACGTCCTTGAGGTTGTTCACCCGCGCCCCGAGCACCCGGATCAGGTCGTGGCGGTCGGCAACGTGCCCCGCGGGCTGCGGGTCCGTCCTCGTGGCCGTGCTCATGGTCTCTCCTGTCTCCGGCGGGCCGTCCGGCACCGGGCGGTGTCCCTCGATCGGTGCGCACGGGGCGACGGTCCGCTGTCTACCGGATCGTGGCGCGCAGCGGGCGGATACGGTCGGCCCGTGGACACGCCGTGGCTCGACGAACAGCAGCAACGCACCTGGCGTGCCTGGCTCGCGGTGACCGAGCTGCTGCCCCGGACCCTGGACGCCCAGCTGCAGCGGGACGCCGGGCTCACCCACGCTGCCTACGTCGTGCTCGCCATGCTGTCGGAGGCGCCGGACCGCAGCCGCCGGATGAGCGACCTGGCCCGGACCGCGAACCAGTCGCAGAGCCGGCTCTCGCACACCGTGGCCCGGCTGGAGGAGCGCGGCTGGGTGCGCCGGGTCCGGGCCACCGAGGACCGGCGGGGCAACGTCGCCGTCCTCACCGACGCCGGCTGGGACGTCGTCGCGCGGGTGGCCCCGGGGCACGTGGCCGCGGTGCGCGACAGCCTGTTCGCCGCGCTCAGCCCGGCGCAGACCGACGCGCTGGAGCAGGTGCTGGCCGCCGTCCTGGACCGGCTGGACCCCGACCGCACCCTGCGGGTGCCCGAGGCCGGCTGACCCTCCCGGGAAGCCCACCCACCGGGACGGCGTTGGGGTCGGTGATGTCCGAGACCCCGCTGCCCCTGTCCGTCCTCGAGCTGGCCACCGTCGGGTCGGGTCAGTCGACCGCCGACGCGCTGGCGAACACGGTGCGCGTCGCGCAGGCCGCCGACCGGCTGGGCTACCGGCGGATCTGGGTCGCCGAGCACCACAACATGCCGGCCGTGGCCAGCACCAACCCGCCGGTGCTGATCGCCCACCTCGCGGCGGTGACCGAGCGGATCGCGGTCGGCTCGGGCGGGGTGATGCTGCCCAACCACGCCCCGCTCGTCGTCGCCGAGCAGTTCGCCCTGCTCGAGGCGCTGCACCCGGGCCGGATCGACCTGGGCATCGGCCGGGCGCCGGGCACCGACCAGCACACCGCCCTCGCGCTCCGCCGGGACCCGAAGGCGCTGTCCGCCGAGGACTTCCCGACCAACCTGCTGGACCTGCTCGGGCTCTTCGGTGACGAGCGGGTGGAGGGCGGGCTGGCCGAGCGGTTCAGCGCCACGCCGGCGGCGGTCACCGCGCCGCGGGTGGTGCTGCTGGGCTCCAGCGGGTTCTCCGCGCAGCTCGCCGGCCAGCTCGGTCTGCCGTTCACCTTCGCGCACCACTTCGGCAGCCCGAACACGGTCGCGGCGCTGGACCTCTACCGCGAGACGTTCGTGCCCTCCGCCGTCCTCGACCGGCCGTACGCGATCGTCACCGCGAACACCCTGGTCGCCGACTCCGACGACCAGGCCCGCCGGCTCGCGCTGCCCGGCCAGTTGATGCGGCTGTCCATCCGCACCAACCGGCTGCGGCCGGTCCCCAGCCTCGAGGAGGCCGTCGCCGACCCCGAGCGCGCAGCCGCCGAGGCGATGCCGAGCAACGCGGTCGTCGGCGGGCCGGCGTCCGCGGTCGCCGCCCTGCGGCAGCTGGCCGCGGACACCGGCGCCGACGAGCTGATGGTCACCGCCTCCACGCACGGGGTCGCCGAGCGGCTGCGCAGCCTGGAGCTCCTGGCCCGGGCGTGGGGCCTGCCTCCCGAGCGCGCTGCCGCGTGAGCGGGTCCGCCCGCTAGGAGGCCTTGAGGACGGCGGCCTTGACGCTGGTCAGGCCGGCGCCGAGGGCGCCGCGCAGGGTCGAGGCGGTCCGCTGCTGCTCGCCCTGCTTGGCCGCCAGCACGATGAGCACACCGGTCAGCGCCGGGTTCACCCACTGCAGCGGCTTCTGGCTCCGCTGCGCCGCCGCGACGTCCGGCGGGGTGGCGGTGTCCGGCTCGGTGGCGGTCGCGCTGGGGGTCGGCGCCTGGGCCCCGATCTTGGCGCCCAGCACGCCACTGGCCACCGACGTCCCGATGGCGGCGACGGTGAGCACGCTCTTGAGGACCGTGTTCGCCGTCGCGCCGGAGTCGGTGGCCACCCGGCCGCGGTCGGCGCGGAGCATGCCGACCGAGCCGACCAGGTGGGCGGCCATGGCCGCGCCCTGCACCGGCCACCACGCCGCCCAGCCGATCGAGGACAGCCGGGTGCGCTCGGTGCTGTCGTGCGCGGCCGCCGCGGCCTTGTTCAGGCCGACGGCACCCATGAGGTTTCCGCCGAACCAGATGGCCAGGCCGAGGTCGTGCATCGAGCGGAGGACGGTGTGCTGGTCGTGGGACATCAGGTCTCCTGGAGGTATGCAGGCACCGGGCCGGACGGTCTCACCGGCTCCGTCCCGACCCGTGCCCGCTCCTCGGCGCAGCAACCCTGTTGCGGGCCACCGACTCCACCCCGGGCGACCTGAGCGGTGCCGGCCGGCTCAGCGGCCGGCGTGGCCCAGGTGCCGCCAGCGGCGGGCGCGGCTGCGCATCCGCTCGACGTCGTCGCGGCCGAGCAGCCCGGCCAGCTCCTCGGCGAGCACCCGGCCCAGGCGCATGCAGAACTCGACCGGCTCGTCAGCCGCGTCGGGCCGCTCGGGCACGACCCGGTCGACGATGCCGGCCCGCCACAGGTCGGTGGCCCGTACGCCCTGCGAGGCCGCCATCTCCCCGGCCCGGTCGACGGTGCGGTGCACGATCGCCGATGCGCCCTCCGGGGGCAGCGGGCCCAGCCACCCGTTGGCCGTCGCCAGCACCCGGTCGGCCGGCACCAGCGCCAGCGCGCCGCCGCCGGTGCCCTGGCCGAGCAGCACGGCCAGGGTCGGTGCCCGCAGCACCACCAGGTCCTGCAGGCAGCGGGCGATCTCCCCGGCCAGCCCGCCCTCCTCGGCCGCCACCGACAGCGCAGCACCCGGGGTGTCGATCAGGGTGAGCAGCGGCAGCCGCAGCTCGGCGGCCAGCCGCATGCCCCGCCGGGCCTCCCGCAGGGCCGCGGGGCCCAGCGGTGCCGACAGCGACTGCCCGCGGCGGTCCTGGCCGAGCAGCACGCACGGCGCCCCGCCGAACCGGGCCAGCGCCAGCAGCAGGCCCGGGTCGGACTCGCCGGCACCCGTGCCGTTGAGGGTGACCACGTCGGTCGCCGCCGTGCGCAGCAGCTGCCGCACCCCGGGACGGTCCGGACGCCGCGAGGCGGTGACCACCTCCCACGCGGTGCGCCCGTCCTCCGGGTCGTCGGCGTCGGTGCCGTCGCCCTCGACCGGCCCCTCAACCGCCGACCCGCGGTGCCAGGTCTCCCGGGCGGCCAGCACCCGCAGCGCCTTGTCGGCGACGTCGGCGATCTCGTCCGGCGGGACGACGCCGTCGATGAGCCCGCGCGAGGCCAGGTTCTCCGAGGTCTGCACGCCGGCCGGGAACGGGTCCCCGTACAGCGCCTCGTAGACCCGGGGACCGAGGAACCCGATCGCGGCACCGGGCTCGGCGATCGTCACGTGGCCCAGCGACCCCCAGGACGCCAGCACCCCGCCGAACGTCGGGCCGCGCAGGTAGACGAGGTAGGGCAACCCCGCCTCCTTGTGCCTTGCGATCGCGGCGGTGATGCCGATCATCTGCAGGAACGCGACGGTGCCCTCCTGCATCCGGGTGCCGCCGGAGACGGGTGCGGCCAGCAGCGGCAGTCCCTCCTCGGTGGCCCGCTCGACGGCGCAGACCAGCCGCTCGGCAGCCGCCACCCCGATCGAGCCGGCGAGGAAGCCGAACTCCCCGGCGACGACGGCGACCGGCCGGCCGCGCAGCGTCCCCGCGCCGGTGACCACCGCCTCGTCCTGCTGGGTCCTCTCCGCCGCACGCGTCAGGTCCCGGGCGTAGTCGTCGTCCACCGTGCGCGGCGGCACGGGGCTGTCCCACGACCGCCACGACCCGGGGTCGAGCACCAGGTCCCGCAGGCCGCGGGCGTCCAGCCGGGACCTCACGTGGCGTGCCCGTCCTCGACGTCGTCGCCCTCGGGCTGCGGCACCCCGTCCTCGCCGCCCGGCGCCGTCCCCGACAGCCAGGCCCGGATCGCGTCCCCGTCGGCGCCCAGCACCGGCGGCGGGGTGTGGTCCCGGCGGGTGGTCTCCTGCTCGCCGTCCGTGCCCGCGGCGAAGAACCGCAGCGGCGGGCCGGGCAGCGTCAGGCGCCCGGCGGTGGGGTGCTCGACGCTGATCTTCAGGCCCTGGGACTCGACCTGGTCCCAGGTGTAGACCTCGTCGAGGGTCCGCACCTTGCCGGCAGGGACACCGGCCTCCGCCAGCCGGGCGAGCAGCTCGGGGGCCTCTATGCCGGCGAAGACGCCCTCCAGCAGCTCGATGACCTCCTCGCGGCGGGAGACCCGCTCGCCGTTCGTGGCGAACCCGGGGGCGTCCGCGTCCAGGCCGAACTCGGTGCACAGCCGGCGCCACAGCCCCTCGCTGCCGCAGGACAGCTGCACGCTGCCGCCGGCGCAGTGGAACAGGCCGTAGGGGGAGATCGACGGGTGGTGGTTGCCCTGCCCGCGGGGCACCTTCCCGCCCACGGTGTGCGCCGTCCCCTGGTAGGCGTGCACCCCGACGACGGCGGCCAGCAGCGAGGTGCGCACCACCTGGCCGCGGCCGGTCCGCTCCCGCTCGAGCAGTGCGGCCAGCACCCCGTAGGCGCCGTACATGCCGGCCAGCAGGTCGCTGATCGGGACGCCGACCTTCTGCGGGTCCTCGGGCCCGGACCCGGTCATCGACATCAGCCCGGCCTCGCCCTGCGCGATCTGGTCGTAGCCGGCGCGGCCGCCCTCGGGCCCGTCGTGGCCGAAGCCGCTGATCGCCAGGGTGACCAGCCGCGGGTTCAGCTCGGCCAGCACGTCGGTGCCGAAGCCGAGCTTGGCCAGCGTGCCGGGCCGGAAGTTCTCCAGCAGCACGTCCGCGCGGCGCACCAGCTCGGTGAGCACGGCCTTGTCGGCGGGGTCCTTGAGGTCGAGGGCGATCGACTCCTTGTTGCGGTTCGCGGAGAAGAAGTAGGTGGACTCCCGCCCGCCCGGGGTGTCGACGAACGGCGGGCCCCAGCCGCGGCTGTCGTCCCCGCCGCCGGGGGTCTCGACCTTGACCACGCGGGCACCGAGGTCGCCGAGCATCATCCCGGCGTGCGGGCCGGCCAGGGCGCGGGTGAGGTCGACGACGAGGACGCCGTCCAGGGGGCCACTCACGGGGGCAGGTCCTTCCAGCACGACGACGGAGACGTCCGCCACCCTCTCAGAGGCCCCTGCCGCCCGTCCCGCCAGCTGCCAGCAGCCGGCAGGCGGGCTGACGGGTGTGTGCAGCGTCGCCCCGGCGCTCACCACGTCGGGGGAGTCGCCGCGGGGAGGAGCCTGGTTAGGCTGCCCGCCATGTCGAGCCCGTCCACCCCGAGCCAGCGCCCGGCCACCAAGGCCGTCATCCCCGTTGCCGGGATGGGCACCCGCTTCCTCCCCGCCACCAAGGCGGTCCCCAAGGAGCTGCTGCCGGTCGTCGACCGGCCGGCGCTGCAGTACATCGTGGAGGAGGCGGCCCGCGCCGGCCTGCCCGAGGTGCTCATGGTCACCGGACGCAACAAGGGCAGCATCGAGGACTTCTTCGACCGCACCCCCGAGCTGGAGACGGCGCTGGAGGCCAAGGGCGACCAGTCGCGGCTGGACGCGGTGCACGCCTCCACCGACGTCGCCCAGGTGCACTTCGTCCGCCAGGGCGAGGCCAAGGGGCTCGGCCACGCGGTGCTGCAGGCCGCGGCGTTCGTCGGCGACGAGCCGTTCGCCGTGCTCCTCGGTGACGACATCATCGACGCCCGGGACCTGCTGCTGGAGCAGATGCTCGCCGTCCAGGCCGAGCACGGCGGTGCCGTCGTGGCGCTGCTCGACGTCGGAGCGGAGAACATCTCCAAGTACGGCGCGGTCGCGGTGGAGCAGGCGGGGGTCTCCGGCGACACCGGGCAGGACGAGGTGTTCCGGGTCACCGGCATGGTCGAGAAGCCCCCGGCCGACGAGGCCCCCAGCTCGCTGGCGATCATCGGCCGCTACGTGCTCCCCCCGGAGGTCTTCGCCGCGATCCGGGACACCCCGCCCGGCCGGGGCGGGGAGATCCAGCTGACCGACGCCATGCTCAAGCTGGTCGAGGACGGCGTACCGGTGCACGGCGTGGTCTTCTCCGGCCGCCGCTACGACACCGGCGACAAGCTGGACTACCTCAAGGCCGTCGTCCAGCTCGCCGTGGAGCGGGAGGACCTCGGCCCCGCGTTCGCCCCCTGGCTGCGGGACTTCGTGGCCGACCTGCCCGCCGAGGGCGCGTCGCCCGCCTGACCGGGCCTCCCAGAGGGCACCATCGTCAGTCGCAGGTCCGTCGATCGGCGGCCGTGGTCGCGACTCGACCACGGGGGACAGGCCCGACGGCGCGAAGGACGACGGTGGTGGGGATGAGCGACGACAGCACACGTGGGTGGTTCTCCGGGAGCGGCCGGGACACCAGCCAGCTCGACCTCGGGCGCGGGCACCTGGTCGCGCCGCGGCGGGAGGCCCAGCTGGTCACCGCCGAGCGCCCGGCCGCCGTCGGCCACGACACGGTGCAGGTCGACCGGGAGATGTTCGCCTCCGACCGGGTCCCCTCACCGGCCATCGCCACCGGTGACCGCACCCCCGACCCGCTGGCCGACACCGGCTCGGTGGACGTCTCCGGGGTGCGGCTGCGCTCCGTCGAGCAGCACCTGGACGACATCCTCGGTGCCGTGCCGCAGCCGGCCCCGATCGAGCTCGCCGTCCTGGACGCCCAGGGCCTGCTCTGCGCCGAGCTGGTCACCAGCTCCCGCGCCCTGCCGGCCTTCGACCAGGCCGGCCTGGACGGGTACGCCGTCCGTGCCGCGGACATCACCACCGCCACGGTCGAGGTGCCCACCGTGCTGGCCGTGGTGGGGGAGACCACCGCGGGGTCGGCCGAGACCACCGCGATCGCCCCCGGGCTGGCGCAGAAGGTGGCCGTCGGCGCGATGCTGCCGGCCGGTGCCGACGTCGTCGTCCCGGCCGCCTGGACCGACCAGGGCCTCGCCCGGGTGCAGGTCTACGCCGCGCTGGCGCCGGGCAGCTACGTCCGCCGGATCGGGGACGACGTGAGCCCGGGCGACACCGCCGTGCAGATCGGCACCCCGATCGGCCCGGCCCAGATCAGCCTGCTGGCCGCCGTCGGCCGGGAGCGGGTGGCGGTGCGCCCCCGCCCGCGGATCGCGGTGCTGTGCGCCGGGGACGAGCTGGTCGACGTCGGCGCCACCGTCGGCCCCGGGCAGCAGGTCGACGTCAACAGCTACGCGCTGGCCGCGGCGGCCCGCGACGCCGGGGCCGAGGCCTACCGCGGCGGCATCCTGCCCAACGACCGGCGTCGGATGGTCGAGCTGATCGAGGGGCAGTCGCTGCGCAGCGACGTCGTCCTGATCGCCGGCACCTTCGCCACCGGCGCACCGGACGTGCTGCAGGAGGCCCTCGACGAGCTCGGTGGGCTGTCGTTCACCCAGGTCGCCATGCACCCGGGCCCGGTGCACGCCTTCGGCACCCTGGGTCCGACCGGCGTCCCGGTCATCTGCGTGCCCGGCGAGCCGGTCGCCGCACTGGTCGCCTTCGAGGTCTTCGTCCGCCCGGCGATCCGGCTGATGCTGGGCAAGCGGCAGCTGTTCCGCCGCACGGTGCAGGCCGTCTCGGCACAGCAGCTGCTCTCCCCGCTCGGGTACCGGCAGTACCTGCACGGCCAGGTCATGCGGCACCCCGACGGCGGCTACGTCGTGGAGCCCATCGGCGACGGCGACCAGGCCATGCTGGCCAGGATGGCCCGCGCCAACTGCCTGATCGTGGTCGACGAGGACGTCACCGAGGTGGCCGCCGGCGGTCTGGTGACGGTCATGCCGATGCTGCTCGGGGGCTGAGCTGGACCCGGCCCTGCACCCGGGCTGGCCGGCGCGGCTGGGCTGGGGACCGGTCACGCTCGAGCCGCTGCGCCGCGCCGACGCCCGCGAGTGGGCCCGGGTGCGGACGGCGAACGAGGCGTGGCTGACGCCCTGGGAGCCGTCCTCGCCCGCGCCCTGGCGCGACCGGCACACCCCGCCCGCCTACCGCGCGATGCGCCGGGCCGCCGGGCGGCGGGCCCGGGTCGGGATGTCGTTGCCGTTCGCGCTGTTCGTCGACGGCCGGCTGGCCGGTCAGGTGACGGTCGACAACATCGTCCGGGGCGCGCTGCGGTCCGGGCACCTCGGCTACTGGCTGGACTCCGCGGTCGCCGGCCGGGGGATCGCCTCGCTGGCGGTGGCGCTGGTCTGCGACCACGCCTTCGGCCCCGTGGGGCTGCACCGGCTGCAGGCCGACATCCGGCCGGAGAACGGGCCGAGCCGCCGGCTGGTCGAGCGGCTGGGGTTCCGCCAGGAGGGGTTGTTCCGCAGCTACCTCGACATCGACGGTGCCTGGCGCGACCACCTCGCGTACGCGCTGCTGGCCGAGGACACCGCGGGGAGCCTGCTGTCCCGGTGGCGGGCGCAGGCGCCGCGCTGAGCCGGTCGGGGCGGCACGGCCAAGATCGCTGACTGTCCGTTACCGGTCCGAGACGGACGACGGAGCCCGACACGCCGACACGTCGGGCCCGACGCGCCGACACACCGGAGAACGTCCCGGGTATCGGCAGTCCAGGCGCTTACCTTGACTGCCGAGTGACGGATGTGACTCGAGTGGCCCCAGGGATGGGGTCGTCACGGTGTGCCACGGATGGATCGGGGTGGAAGTGATGGGATCGGGCGTTCTGCTGGCCGCTCTCGTCGTGCTGTGGTTCGTGGTCCTGGTGCCGATGGTGGTCACCCGGGGCGACGCACGCACGCGGACCGGCGCGGCCGACTCGGGTCGCACCCTGCAACGGCGTCGCCCGGTGGACCCGGTGGTGCACGCCGAGACCGAGCGGGTGACGATCGACCGGGCCACGCTGGTGAGCAGCGGCGAGCTCAAGGTGGACGTGCACGCGGTGCGCCGGCGCACCCTGGCCGGGCTGGTCGCCCTGGCCGTCCTGGCGCTGGTCGGCGCGCTGACCTACCGCTCCTGGCTGTGGGCCCCGCAGGTGCTCCTCGACGTCGCCGTGGTCGGGTATCTCATGGTGATCCGGGCCGCGGCGCAGCGCGAGCGGCGGGCGGCGGCCCGCCGCCGGGCCCGTGCCGCGCAGCGGCCGCGCAGCCGTGCCCCGGAGGCCCGGCCGATGCCGCAGCGGCCGGCCGCCCAGCGTCCCGCCGCCCGGCCCGGCCCCGTGGTCACCGCCGAGACCGGCCCGGTCCACCCCAGCCTGCCGCTGGCCCCGGTGCACCCGCTGCGCCCCGGCCGGGTGGTCGCCGCACGCACGCCGGTCTCGGCCGGCTGGCAGCAGAGCGCCGTCGTCGGGCTGGACGACGAGGACATCGGCTTCGCCGAGATCGACGTCTACCGGCCCCGGGCGGCGAACGGCTGAGAGAAGGGCCCTCCTGCCCCCACTGCTCGCAGGCTCGCAGCGGGCCCCTGCAGGAGGGCCACCCCCGTGGCAGCACCGGAGCAGCCGGACGGTAAGCTCTCGGGGGCAAGGGGCTGTGGCGCAGTCCGGTAGCGCACCTCGTTCGCATCGAGGGGGTCAGGGGTTCAATTCCCCTCAGCTCCACTAGAAGTGCACAGTTCGGAACACCGACACCGTCGGGGCTCAGGCCCCGACGGTGTCGGTGCATCTGGTCGGTGCCCGCCCACGAGGTGTTGAGCGGTCTCCCTGCCGCCTGGACGCACGCGCTCCGCGTGACGCCGTCGTCCCTCGTCACCGCCGCGTCACCGCTCCGTCAACGACATTGCACACGGGCGACGGCGTCCCTAGCGTTGTCTCGCTCACAGTCCGCAAGGGCCTGGTCCGCGAGAACCGCGGGCGAGGCCGGTACTCACCGACGTGGTGGCCACCTCGCCGGCGCCTGGGCGTGCGGGCGGGGCCACCACGGCCGGGGAGATCACATGTCGAGGTCGCGGATCAGGTTGGTGTCCGGCGCCGTGGTGGCGCTGACGGTCCTCGCCGGCTGTGGCGGTGGTGGGGGCGACGGCGACCCGAGCGCTGGGCCGGCGTCCAGCACGTCCGTCGAGCCGGCTACCGGACCGAGTGCGACCGGACCGTCGCCCGGGTCGCCGGCCGGCCCGCCGGGCGATCCCGGTTCTCCGGCGCCTCCGCGCGGTGACTCGCCGGAGGATCCAGCCTCGCGGGCACCCGAGGCTTCGGGAGACCCGCCGTCCGGACCGGGTTCCCCGGCACCTGCACCCTCTGCGGATCTGTCGAGCGCACCGCACTCGCCGGCGCCCCCGCCTGGCACGCAGGCCCCGGTGTCCTCGCCGGGCACGAAGAACGCACCGGCACCCGCACCGGCACCCGCACCCGCACCCGCACCCGCACCCGCACCCGCACCGGCACCCGCACCGCCTCCAGCTGAGCCCCCGCCCGAGCCGGCACCGCCGGCGCCTCCCCCGAACAGGGGGGCCCAGAGGCCCCGGAGCCGCCGGCGCAGACCCAGCCCACCGTCAACATGCCGACACTGCCGGTGGGTGGGGACGTCGAGTTGCCGGCCCAAGCCGGGGCGGCGGCGTGCGTCGACATCAACCTCAGGACCCAGGACCAGACGTTCCCCGACGGAGCGAGCGTCGTCGTCGAGGACGTCGCTGTCACAGGAGAGAACCACATCGGGGCCGGCGGCTCCTCGTGCGCGGACCAGGGCACGGTCTCGTGTGACGGGTTCGTCTTCGAGGACGCCAGCGACAGCTGTGGAGCTGACGTCGAGGTCCTGGCGGGAGCCGTGGCGGGGGAGGAGGGGAACATCGAGTTGTCCGGTCGCATGGACTGCTCGCGAGCCAGCGAGCTCGAGTCGTGCCTGGCGGTCGGCGAAGCGCTCAACGTGGAGCCCCCGACCGGCACGGTCACCTTGTTCGAGCCCGACCCGCCCGAGCCGGTGGGATGACGTCGGCGCCGGACGAACCGGCCACCTCCCTCAGCCGGATCGGGCAGGTGGCGGGTTCGGTCGCGCAGGTCGTCGCACCGCTCAGCGTCCTCACCGCGCTGCTCTTCAACTTCGGCTACGTCTCCTCGCACGAGGAGTACCTGTACTTCGGCCTGGACGTCGACACGATCGGGCTGAGCACGCAGGACTACGTGATGCGCAGCCCGCAGCCGTTGCTGACCCCACTGCTGGTCCTGGCGGTCCTGGCCGTCGTCGTCGCCGTGGTCCAGGAACGGGTGGGGCGCCGCGTCCAGGCCCTGCGGGCGGGTGCGCAGGACGCCGCTCCCGAGCTCGTGGCCGAGTCGCGGCGTCGCCTGCAGCAGGGGCGCCGGGCAGCGCGTGCCGTCGTCCTCACCGGGGACGCCCTCCTCCTGGCCGGGGTGCTGCTCCTCGTCGGTTTCCCCGTGGTGGGCGGGTGGCCGTACCACCCTCTCGTGACGCCGCTGCTCCTCGCGGCCGGCGCGGGGTTGGTTCTCTACGGACGCCGGATCTCGCGGTCACTCGAGCCGGACCAGCGGCCGTCGGTGCTGGTGACCGCCGTCCTCCTCCTCCTCCTGCTGATCAACGTCTTCTGGGCCAACGCCACGTTCGCCGAGTGGTCCGGCAGGGGTGAGGCACGCGACCTGGCACGGCACCTGGACCGCCTTCCTGCGGTCATCCTCGACACCACCGAACGGCTGAACCTGACCTCACCCGGCGTCCGCGAGTCGGCGCTGCCACCGGTCGAGGGGCAGACCTTCCGCTACCGGTACCGGGACCTGCGGCTGCTGATCCAGGGCGCGGACCGGCTGTTCCTCGTCCCCGAGACCTGGAACGCCAGCAACTCCACCCTGGTGGTGCCCATGGACGAGTCGGTGCGGCTGCAGTTCCGCTTCCTCAACGACCCCCCGTGACGACGGGAGGCCTGACGCGCCTCTCATCCCGCGCCGGGGAAGTCCGGGCGGCGTCCCTCCAGGAACGCGGCGACGCCCTCCCGGCTCTCCGGGTCCGCGGCGGACTCCCGGATCAGCCGTTCCTCGTCCACGAGCTGCTCCTCCAGCGTGCGGACCGCCGCCCGGCGGACCAGCCCGCGGGTGCGCACCATCGCCCGGACCGGGCCGGCGGCCACCTGGCGCGCCAGGGCGGTGACGACGTCGTGCAGCTGGTCGTCGTCGACCAGCCGGGCGACCAGGCCGAACAGGTGCGCGTCGGCCGCGCTGAGCGTGCTGTCGGTGAGCATCAGCTCCAGCGCGCGCGGCGCGCCGAGCGCCCGGGTCAGCGCCCACGACGTCCCGCCGTCGGGGGAGAGACCGAGGCCGCCGTAGGCCGGCCGCAGCTTGGTGCCGCGGGCGCAGACCACGATGTCGCAGGCGCCGAGCAGCCCGAGCCCCGCGCCGGCGACCGCGCCGTGCACGCCGGCCACCACCGGGACGTCGCAGTACAGCAGGGTGCGGATGGTCTCGTGCCAGGTCTCCGCGAGCCGGCCGATGAAACCGGGCATGTCGTCCGCGGCAGCGAAGGCGCGGACGTCCCCGCCGACGCAGAACCTCGGGCCGGTGGCGGTGAGCAGCACCGCCCGGGCACCGGTGGGCCGTTGCCCGACCGCGGCGCCGAGCTGCTCGGCCATCGCGTGGTCCACCACGTTGCCCGCCGTGGGGTTGTCCAGCGTGACGTGCCAGACGTCGCCGTCCAGCGCGGTGGTCACCGGTCCGGTCATCGTGTCGAGCTCCCTCCGTCAGAGCCCTCACGCTAGGGGCCGGTCGACGTCCCCGCTGGGCACGCGACGACGCCCCGGTCGCCGGTGACCGGGGCGTCGCGTGTGCAGGAGGTCCCTCAGGAGCGGGTGGCGGACTGCCTCCGGGCCACCAGCACCGGCTCGACCTCCTGGTCGATGGCGCCGGGCGCGCCGCCGAACTCGTCGGCGACCTCCCCGGCGACGTCGTCGGGCACACCGTGGCCGGCGGCCAGCTCCGCGTCGGCGGAGGTGAGCATCCGGTGCCCGGTGGCCAGCACCGCGATGGCCAGCACCACGGCGACCGCACCGACGACGAAGGGCACGTGCAGGCCGTAGTGCTCGGCCAGCTTGCCGGCGGCGTAGGGGGCCAGGCCGCCGCCGAGGAAGCGGACGAAGCCGTAGGCGGCCGAGGCGACCGGGCGGGGGACCGGCGACACCAGCATGACCGCCTGGGTGGTCAGCGTGTTGTTGATCCCGACGACGATGCCGGAGGCGATCACGCAGGTGATCAGCGCCCAGCGGACGTCGGTGAACAGGCCGATCAGCAGCAGCAGGACGGCGAAGAAGCCCAGCGCGCCGTACAGCGAGGGTGCGGTGCCGAAGCGGGACTGCAGCCGGGGGGCGCCGATGACCGCGAAGAAGGCGACCAGCAGGCCCCAGCCGAAGAAGACGAAGCCGAGCTGGATCGCCGAGAGCTCCATCGGGTAGGGCGCGTAGCCCAGCATCGTGAAGAAGCCCCAGTTGTAGAGCAGGGCGGTCAGGCTCATGGTCAGCAGGCTGCGGTGCCGCAGCGCCTTCAGCGGGGCCGACAGCGGGGTCGGTTCGGCCGGCTTGGGCGTGGCGTCGAGCAGCACGACGGTGGCCAGCAGCGCAATCGCCATGAGGACGGCGACGCCGAAGAACGGCCCCCGCCAGCTGATGTCGCCGAGCAGGCCGCCGACCAGCGGGCCGGCCGCGATCCCCAGACCCAGCGCCGCCTCGTAGAGGACGATCGCGCCGGCGAAGCCGCCCGACGCCGAGGCGACGATGACCGCCAGCGAGGTGGCGATGAACAGCGCGTTGCCCAGGCCCCAGCCGGCGCGGAAGCCGACGATCCCGTTGATCGAGCCGGACAGCCCGGCGAGCGCTGAGAAGACGACGATGACGGCCAGACCGGTGATGAGCGTCTTCTTCGCGCCGATCCGGCTGGACACCCAGTTGGTGCCGAGCATCGCGACCGCGGTGACCACCAGGTAGCTGGTGAACAGCAGGCTGACCTGGCTGGGCGTGGCGTCCAGCTGCGCGGACAGCGCCGGCAGGATCGGGTCGACCAGCCCGATGCCCATGAAGCTGACGACGCAGGCGAAGGCGACCGCGAAGACCGCCTTGGGCTGCTTGAACATGCTCGCGGTGCTGGTGCCGCCGTGTGCGGACACGAGTTCCTCCGGTTCGTTCAGTGGGTGACCCGTACGCCGGCCAACCGGCCGAGTGCGGGGAGTGCGGTGGTGATGGCGCGGACGTCGTCGTCCGTCAGCCCGGCGAGGGGGCCGGCCAGCCGGGCCGCGCGGTCCTCGCGACGCCGGTCCAGCAGTTCCGCGCCGGCCGGGGTGAGGCTGAGGAGCACCGCCCGGCCGTCGCCGGGGTCGGTGCGCCGCTGCACCAGGCCGGCGTCGGCGAGCCGGCCGACCAGTGCGGTCATCGAGGGCTGGCTGACGCCCTCGCCGGCCGCGAGCTCGGTGAGCCGGGCGGCCCCGGACCGCCGGAGCGTGGTCAGCGTGGCGGCGGCGGTGAGGCTCAGCCCCTGGCGGTCCAGGGTGAGCCGGCGCAGTCCGATGACCACGTCGTCCAGCTGCTCGGCGAGCTCGCGGAGGTCGACGTCCACTGCTCTGTTGTACAACCCAACTATGTATCCGCGCCAGTCCGGGTGACCGACCAGACACGGCCGGCCGCCGGGGGAGCCGGCTTCCGCTCAAGGTGGCAGGTCGGGGTGCCGATGACCCACCGGACGGGGAGTGCGCCCAGCGCACCGGCGACGGAGGGC
Source organism: Geodermatophilaceae bacterium URHA0031 (assembly GCA_000620205.1). Classification (GTDB taxonomy): domain Bacteria; phylum Actinomycetota; class Actinomycetes; order Mycobacteriales; family Geodermatophilaceae; genus Modestobacter. The sequence continues at coordinate 30,360 of JHVP01000020.1, forward strand.
AGGGGGTGGCTGTGGTCACCGCGACGTCCGTGACCGACCAGGCGCTGCTCGCCGCCGACGTGCCCGCGGCCGCCGTCGCCCCGCCCGCCGACCCGCACGCGACCGCGCCCGAAGGGCGCCGGCTGGTGCTGCTGGCCTACGTCGTCGGCTTCGCCGTGGTCGCGGCCCTCGCCGGCCTCGACCGCACCCTCGGCGTCGTCGCCGGCCTGCTCAACGTCGTCTTCGGCGTCTACTTCTGCCGGCACCTCGCCTTCTCGGTCGCCGCTGCACGCTGGGCCGAGAACGACATGCTGGCCGCCGACGTCGGGCTGGACACCTACACGCCGACCGTCGCGGTCCTGGTGGGCTGCAAGAACGAGGAACTCGTCGTCGACGGCATGGTCACCGCGCTGCTCGCGCTGGACTACCCGGCGGACCGGCTCACCCTGGTCGTCGTCGACGACGGGTCCGACGACAGCACCGGCGCCCGGCTGGACGGCTGGGCCGCGCGTGAACCGCGGCTGCGCGTGCTGCACCGCCCGGCCGGCTCCGCCGGCGGCAAGTCCGGCGCACTGAACGAGGCCCTCGGTCTGGTCGATGCCGAGGTCGCCGTCGTCTTCGACGCCGACCACGAGCCCGACCGGGCCTCGCTGCGCCGGCTGGTCCGCCACTTCCGGGACCCTGTCGTCGGCGCGGTGATGGGCCGCTGCGTCGTCCGCAACGGCCGGGACTCGCAGATGGCCGGCACCGTCTTCGTCGACTACCTGTCCGGCTACCTGGTCAACGAGTACGGCCGGCAGGCGCTGTTCGAGCTGCCGGCGTACGGCGGGGCGAACTGCGCGGTCCGGATGACGACGCTGCGGCGCCTGGGCGGGTGGAACCCGCACACGGTCACCGAGGACACCGACCTGACCCTGCGCGTGCTGCTGGCCGGCGAGCGGGTCCGCTACGACCTGTCCGCCGTCGACTTCGAGGAGGCGGTGGTCAGCGCCCAGCGGTTCTGGAGGCAGCGCTACCGCTGGGCGCGGGGTCACCAGAAGTGCTTCCGGGACTACTGGCGCCCGCTCATGCGGTCCCCGCACCTGTCCCGGGTGGAGAAGGTCGAGACGACGTTGTTCCTGCTCGTCTACCACGTGCCGCTGCTCAGCGGGATCGGTCTGCTGCTCACCGTGCTGCGTGCCCTCGGCATCGGCGACCTGCCGGCCGTCGGGGTGCTGCCGCTGTCGATGCTGCTGTTCATCGGCCCGCTGGCCGAGCTCTCCGTCGGGCTGCTGGTCGGACGGGTCGAGCGGCGCGCCGCCTGGCGGCTGCTCGGCTTCCTGCCGGCCTTCGCGCTGTCGATCTGGGTGACCAGCCGGGCCTACCTCGACGGCATGCTCGGCCGCCCGTACAGCTGGGTGAAGACGAGCCGGTCCGGATCCACCTCGACGGTCCGGGCCGACCCGCCGCCGGCCGCGCTGGTGGCCCCCGCCCCCGGGACCGGCGCCTGATGGCCGCGGCCGACGTGCTCCCCGACGGGCGGCACCGGTACCGGCAGCCCCGGCGCAGCACCCGGCGCCTGCGGCCGGTGCTGGTCGACCTGCTGCTGGCGGTGGCGATCTGCACGGTCGGCTACCGGTACGGCGCCGGGTTCCTGCAGGAGCACGAGGCCCGCTGGGTGGCCCAGGTGCTCGGCCTGCTCGGCGTCGACTCCGTCTCCGGCAGCCTGCCCGGCCACGTCCTGGTCTTCCGGCCGGACGGCGAGGTCATCCTGGCCGAGGTCACCGCGTCCTGCTCCTCGATCCTGTCCGTGCTCGGCCTGACCGCGCTGACCGCCGTCGTGCTGCGGGGCCGGCGCCACCACGCGGTGGCCGGGCTGGTCGTCGCCGTCGCCACGCTGCTCGTTCTCAATCACCTGCGGCTGCTCGCCTCCACGCTCGCCGGCCTGGCGTGGGGCACCCCGGCGCTCGTCCTCTTCCACGACTGGGTCGGCACGGTGTGGAACCTGGCGGCGACCCTCGGCGGCTTCCTGCTGATGATCTGCATCACGCTGCCCACCGCCGAGCGGGCCGAGCAGGACGTCGCCGGCCGGCACACCGCCCGCCGGCCGGACAGCTGGGCGCGGCCGGGTCTGGGCTACCGCCAGCTGGACGACCCGACACCGATCGTCTCGCGGCGCTGGAACCTCACCGGCGTGCTCCACCGCTCGGTGCTGCCGCGCCGGGCGTCGACCTGGCTGGCCGCCCGCCGGGAGGCCGACCGCATCGACTACCGGATCGGGCACCTGCCCCCGGCCGAGCGGGCCGACCGGGTCCGCGCCCTGGTGGCCGACGGTCTCGGGGCGCACTCCGCCTCGCTGATCGCCGTCGCCAGCTACGACGACGACCCGTACGTGCTCGGGGTCCTGGCCGAGGCCATCGCCGCTCGGCAGTGGGAGCCGGTCACCGGCCCGCGGGTCGCCGCGCTGCGGCTGTGGGCCCGGGGCTGGCTGCTGCCGCGCTCGACCCCCGGGGACCGGGCGGTGGACGACACGCTGCCGGTGTCCGGTTCCGCCCTCGGCAGGCCGCCGACACCCCTCCCACCGATCGAGGACCCGCGATGACCCCCGCCCCGCCCCAGCCCCGGTCGGTTCCTGCCGCCCCGGCACCCGTACCTCCGGTGCACCCCGACGGCGGTGCCCCGGCGGTGCTGGTCACCGGCGCCGGCGGGCCGGCCGGCGTCGCGGTGGTCCGCCGGCTGGTCGCGCTCGGCCACCGGGTGGTGGCCGCCGACGCCGACCCCGCGGCCGCCGGGGGAGCGCTGGCCACCGTGGGCGTGACCGTGCCGCGCGGGGACCACCCGCGCTTCGTCGACGCGCTCCTCGGGGTCGCGGCCGCGCACGGGGCCGACGCGCTGGTCAGCACCGTCGCCGAGGAGCTGCCGCAGCTGACCGCCGGCGCCAACCGGCTGGCCGCGGCCGGCATCGCCAGCTGGCTGCCGGCCCTGGCCGCCGTGGACCTGTGCTGCGACAAGGGGGCGTTCGCCGAGCGGATGGCAGCCGCCGGCGTGCCGCACCCGGTCACCGCCACCACCGCGGACGTGCTCGCCGGCGTCCCCGGTCCGTGGGTCGTCAAGCCCCGGGCCGGCCGGGGCAGCCGCGGGGTGCGGCTGCTCGACGACCGGGCGGAGGTCGCCGCGGCCCTGCGGGAGGGTGCCGACCTCATCGCGCAGACCCGGCTGGTCGGCCGGGAGTTCACCGCGGACGCCCTCGTCGACCGGGACGGAGGGCTGCGCGTCGTCGTCCCGCGGTGGCGGGAGGAGACCAAGGCCGGCATCTCGGTGAAGGGCCGGACCTTCACCTCCGCCGCCGTCACCACCGTCGTCGCCGGGGCGCTGTCCGGGGTCGGGCTCACCGGCCCGGCCAACGTGCAGGGCTTCGTCGCCGACGACGGCGCGGTGTCCGTCGTCGAGATCAACCCGCGCTTCTCCGGCGGGCTGCCGCTGACCCTCGCGGCCGGGGCCGACGTCGTCACCGCCTACCTGACCGGGGTCCGCGAGCCGCACGGTCTGCTGCCGGACCTGTCCTTCCGGCCGGGCGTCTCGATGAGCCGCTACTTCGCCGAGACCTACACCACCGAGGACGGCAGCCCGGTCGTCGACCCCTGCGTCCCGGCGGCGGTCCGCGCATGAGCCGCCGGCGGCACCTGCTCGTGCCGTTCGGCACCCGTCCCGAGGTCGTCAAGCTGGCCCCCGTCGTCCGCGCCCTGCAGACCGCCGGGCACCGGGTCAGCGTGGTGGACACCGGCCAGCACACCGACCCGGCCATGGGCTCCGAGCTGCAGGCCGCGCTCGGGCTCACCCCCGGGCACCGCTTCCGGCTGCCGACCGACCCGGCCGAGCGGGCGGGCGCGCTGCACGCCGACGCCGCGCGGGCGGTCGCCCGGTACGCGCCGGACGTCGTCCTGGCGCTCGGGGACACCGCCACGGTGCCGGCCTACGCCCTGGCCGCGCGCGCCGCCGGGGTGCCGTTCGCGCACCTGGAGGCCGGGCTGCGGAGCCTCAACCCGCGCAGTGTCGAGGAGGTGAACCGGCGGGTCGCCGCCGCAGCCGCCCAGCTCCACTTCGCGCCCACGAAGCGGGCCGCGGCGTTCCTCTCCGCCGAGGGGGTCGACGCCGAGCGCGTCTTCGTCGTCGGCAACCCGGTGATCGACACCCTCGTCGCACGGGGGGTCCGGCGGGTGCCGCCGGCCGAGCGCTCCGGCGTGCTGGTCACCGCGCACCGGCCCACCAACGTCGACGACCCCGTCCGCCTCGCCCGCCTGGTCGCCGTGGTCCGGGGGCTCGCCGAGGAGGTCGGACCGGTGACCTTCCCGGTGCACCCGCGCACCCGGGCCCGCCTCGCTGCTGCCGGCCTCGCCGACGCGCTGGACCACCCGCGGGTCACCCTCACCGGGCCGGTCGACCACGACGCCCTGCTGGCCGCGTTGGCGTCCGCGCGGCTGGCGGTGACCGACTCCGGCGGGATCCAGGAGGAGGCGGCGTACCTGGGCGTGCCGGTCGTCGTGCTGCGCGGCTCGACCCCGCGGTGGGAGGGCGTGGAGGCGGGGACGACGACGCTCGCCGGGCTGGCCGACGACCGGGCGGCCGCGGCCGTCCTGTCCGCCGCCGCCGGGCACACCAGCCTCGAGGGACTGGAGCGTGCGGTCTCGGTGCCCTGCCCCTACGGCGACGGGACGACGGGACCGCAGGTGGCCGCCGTCCTGGCCGACGAGCGGACCGACGCCCTGCTGGCGCTCGACGAGCCGGACTTCACCGACGGTCGCCTGCCGTGGTGACCGGCTGGTCGGGGCCGCCGCCGCTGGGGGTGGTGGTCGACCTCGACGACACGCTGTACCCGCAGGCCGAGTACCTGGCGTCGGCCGCGGCGGCGGTGGGGGAGGCCGCCGCGGCCGCCGGGCTCGACGGGGGCCCGGTGCACGCCGCGCTGCGCCGGGAGCTCGCCGCCGGGTCCGACGCCGGCGGCACCATCGACCGGGCGCTGCTCGCCGCCGGGGTCCCCGCCGCCGACCTGCCCGGGCACCTCCCCGCCCTGGTCGCGGCGTTCACCGCGCACACCCCGCCGCACCTGACGCCCTACCCCGGCGTCCGGGACGCCCTGGCGGCCCTCGCCGCCGTCGCGCCGCTGGCCTGCCTGACCGACGGCAACCCGGTGATCCAGGCCGCGAAGCTGACCGCGACCGGCCTGCTGCCGCTGCTGCCGGTGGTCGTCGTCACCGATGCCCTGGGCGGGCGCGGTGTCCGCAAGCCGCACCCCGCCGGGATCGGCGCCGTCGCGTCGGCGCTGGGCGTGCCGGCCGACCGGCTGCTGGTCATCGGCGACCGGCCGGGCAAGGACGTCGCCGTGGCCGCGGCCGTGGGCGCCCGGGCCATCCGGGTCCGGCAGGGGGAGTACGCGGCCGCCCCTGACGAACCGGCCGCCTGGGCGGTCACCGCCTCCTTCCCCGCGGCGGCCGAGCGGGCACTCGCCGTCCTGCGACCGGTTGGCGCCGTCGCCCGGTAGGGCGGCGCGCTCATCCACCCGGGTGACACCGCTACAGCTCCGCGCCGTCCCCGTCGATGAGGTCGGGACGGGCGGACGAGCCGCCCCGGACCGAGGACGCCGCTGATGAGCAGGGAACCGAGGACACGCCGGCACGTCGGTCTCGCCCGTGCCGCGCTGGTCGCGGTCATCGGCCTGGTCGGGCTCGTCGCCGCCCCGGGCACGGCCTCCGCCCAGTCCGGCGTGGTCACCCCGCTGTTCGAGTGCGTGACGAAGCTGCACGGTGCGGACGGGTGGACGGCGCTGCTGGGCTACTCGAACAGCGGCAACGCCCCCGTGACGGTGCCCGTCGGACCGGACAACGTGCTGCGGCCGAGCGCGCGGAACGGTGAGCAGCCGACCGTGTTCCAGCCGGGCACCCACCGCGGGGAGTTCACCGTCGCGTTCAAGACCGGCAACTCGGTGTCCTGGACCGTCGGCGGCCGCTCGGTGAGCGCCACCATGAACACCAAGCGCTGCCCGGCCTCCACCGAGCTGCCCGCGGAGGGAAACGGCACCGGGCCGGCGATCGTGCTGGTGGGCGCCGGCGTGCTCGGGGCGGTCGCCCTGCACCGGGCCCGTCGCCGGGCGCTGGCCCCCGGCGTCCGCACCGAGGGGGACCGGGACGATGCGTAGGGTCCTGGCCGTCGGGGCGCACCCCGACGACATCGAGCTCGGCTGCGGTGCGACCCTGCTGGCCCACTCCGCGGCCGGGGACGCCGTGACCATGCTGGTGATGACCGGCGGGGAGAACGGCCCCGGGGACGACACGGCGGTCGTCGGCCGCCGCGCCGAGCAGGAGCGGGCCGCCCGCACCCTGGGGGCCGGGCTGCTGTGGGGCGGGCTCCGCGACTGCACGCTCACCCCGGACGCCGCCACGGTCGCGGTCGTCGAGCGGGCCCTGGCCGAGACCGCTGCCGACGTCGTCTACGTGCACGCCCCCGACGACAGCCACCAGGACCACCGGGCCACCGCGGCGGCCGCGCTGTCGGCCGCCCGGAGGCTGTCCCGGGTGCTGCACTACCAGAGCCCCTCGACGCTCACCTTCAGCCCGACCACGTTCGTCGACGTCACCGCCTACCTGTCGGGCAAGCTCGCCGCGCTCGGGGCGCACGCCTCGCAGGTGGAGATGTCGGCCATGGTCGAGCCGGACGCCGTCGTCGCCTCGGCGCGGCACTGGGGTGCCCAGGCCCGGATCGGCTACGCGGAGGCGTTCGCGCCCACCCGGATGGTGCTGGACCTGGCGCCCGCCCCGCGGCACGCCGTCCAGGCGGTGCCCGAGGCCCACCGCCTCATCCCGACGTTCCGCTGAGCCGGCCGCTCAGAACCAGGAGGGGAACCACATCCGCTGGGCCCACTCGGCGTGCGTCAGCGGCTGCCCGGTGAGGATCGGGTAGAAGAAGACGAAGGTCATCGCCACCGCGGCGACGTACAGGCACACCGCCGCGAGCCCGATCCGCCGGCGAAGCACGCTGGCCCGGGGGGCGCCGAGCACGTCCTGCAGCACCAGGGTCACCGCCAGCACGAAGAACGGCAGCACCGGTGCCATGTAGAAGACGAACATGGTCCGGTCCAGGTTCACGAACCAGGTGAGCCAGCCCGCCGCGATGCCCACCCCGACGGTCAGCGCGGAGGGGTCGCGGCGCGCGACGAGCCGCCAGACCAGCCACACCAGCGCCGGCGTGAACGCGAACCACAGCGTCGGCGTCCCGAGCATCAAGATGTAGCGGATCACCTGGTTGCCCTCGGGGTCGGTGAGCCCCTGCGGGTTCCACAGCAGGATCGGGCGGCCGTCCACCAGCCACGACCACGGCTCGGACTGCCACGGGTGCGGCGTCGACAGCCCGTTGTGGAACCGCAGCCACTCGCCGTGCATGTGCCACAGCGAGCGCAGCGCGCCCGGGACGAACGGGAACGCGGTGTCCGGGTGCTGATCGGCCCAGTGCCGGCCCTGGGAGTCCTCACCGCGGAACCAACCGGTGAACGTCGCCAGGTAGGTGAGCACCGGCAGGGCGCCGAGCGCCCACGTGGCGCCCGGGAGACCGCGGCGCAGCGCGACCACCGTCGGCCGGGCCACGCCTGCCTCGTGCCAGGCCGACCGGTCCCACCACAGCGAGAGCAGCGCGAAGAACGCGAGGAAGTAGACGCCGCTCCACTTGGTCGCGCAGGCGCAGCCGAACAGCACGCCGGCGGCCAGCCGCCAGCTCCGCGGCCCGAGCGGGAACCCGCGGCGGGTCACCCGATCCGCGCCCGCGCGCACCCGGGCCCGCACCTGGTCCCGGTCGACCACCAGGCAGCTGACCGCGCACACCACGAACATCTGCAGGAAGACGTCGAGCAGCCCGATCCTGCCCAGGCTGAACGACAGCCCGTCCAGCGCCAGCAGCAGACCGGCCACCAGGCCGAGCAGCGTCGAACCGGTCAGCCGCCGCGCCAGCCGGGTCAGGACGACGACGGCGACGGTGCCGGCCACCGCGCTGGGCAGCCGCCAGCCGAACGAGTCGTAGCCGAAGAAGTGCTCGCCGACCGCGATGAGCAGCTTGCCCAGCGGCGGGTGGACGATGAACGTGTAGCCGCGGTTGTACTCGTAGCCGAGCTCCAGGACCTCGCGGGCCTCGGGCGGGTAGTACGCCTCGTCGAAGACCAGGTCCGTCGGGTAGCTGATGTCCCACAACCGGGTCACCAGCGTGGCCACCCCGAGCACCGCGGTGAGCACGGCGGCCAGCAGCCGGTCGTGCGGGAGCGGCGGGGTGGACTGGCGGCGAGGCCGGGGGAGTGCGGGGAACCGGCGCGGCCGCGGGTCCTCGGGAGCCGACTCCGTCCGCTCGGGGGTCAGCACCGCCATGGCCGCCAGGGTATGTGGCGGACCTGTCTGGCCCTCCGCGACGGGCCCCGTGACAGGCTCGGCGGCATGAGCGGACGACTCGTGCTCGGTGGTGCGCCGCTCGGGCAGCCCGGCGACGTCGGTCCGCGGTTGCGTGAGGTGCTGGCCACCGCCGACGTGCTCGCCGTGGAGGACACCCGGCGGCTGCACCGGCTGGCCGCCGACCTCGGGGTGACGTTCACCGGGCGGTTGGTCAGCTTCTACGAGTCGGTCGAGCAGGCCCGGCTGCCCGGGCTGGTGGCCGCGATGCGGGACGGCGCCACCGTGCTGCTGCTCACCGACGCCGGCATGCCCTCGGTCTCCGACCCCGGGTACACGCTGGTGCGCGCCGCGATCGAGGCGGGCATCGCCGTCACCTCGGTGCCGGGCCCGTCCGCCGTCGTCACCGCGCTGGCCGTGTCCGGGCTGCCCACCGACCGGTTCTGCTTCGAGGGCTTCCTGCCGCGCAAGGGCGGTGAGCGCCGGGCCGCGCTGACCGCGCTGGCCGGGGAGCTCCGCACGATGGTGTTCTACGAGTCGCCGCACCGGCTCGCCGAGGCGCTGGCCGACGCGGCGGGTGCCTTCGGGGCCGACCGGCCCGCCGCCGTCTGCCGCGAGCTGACCAAGACCCACGAGGAGGTCCGCCGCGGGCCGCTGGGCGAGCTGGCGAGCTGGGCCGCCGAGGGCGTGCGCGGGGAGATCACCCTGGTCGTCGCGGGCGCCGTCGCCGGACCGGTGTCGATGTCGCCGGCCGAGCTCGCCGCGGAGGTCGCTGCCGAGGAGGCCGCCGGTGCCGACCGCAAGGAGGCCATCCGCGCCGTCGTGGGGCGCACCGGGCTGTCCCGCCGGGTCGTCTACGACGCCGTCGTCGCCGCCAAGGCCCCCTGAGTCCTGCGCCGTCGTGCGCCGATCGCTGCATCCCCGGGCCGGACGCCGCGATCCGTGCACAGGGGCGGACGGCGGGAGGCTAGAGCCAGCCGTTGCGCTTGAAGCCGCGGTAGAGGACCACGCTGGTCAGCAACATCACCAGCAGGCAGAGCGGGTAGCCGTACCGCCAGCCGAGCTCGGGCATGTGCTGGAAGTTCATCCCGTAGACCCCGGCGATGAACGTGGAGGCGGCGATGATGCCGGCCCAGGCCGAGATCTTGCGCATGTCCTCGTTGTCCGACAGCGAGGTGATCGCCAGCGAGGCCTGCAGGATCGAGGTGAGCAGCTCGTCGAGGGACCCGATCTGGTCGCGCACCCGCAGGCTGTGGTCCTGCACGTCGCGGAAGTAGGAGCGCATCTCCGCGGGGATCATCCCCACCTCGCGGTCGGCGAGGGTGTTCAGCGGGATGTCCAGCGGGCTCACGGCCCGGCGCAGCTGCATCAGCTCCCGCTTGAGCTGGTAGATCCGGCTGATGTCGTCGGTGCGCTCGGGGCTGAACACCGAGACCTCGAGCTCGTCGACGTCCTCCTCGACCGCGCTCGCGACGTCGACGAAGTGGTCGACGACCAGGTCGGTGACGGCGTAGAGCACCGCCGAGGGGCCCTGCTGCAGCAGGTCGGTCTGCCCCTCGAGGCTGTTCCGCAGGTCCTTGAGCCCGCCGTGGTCGCCGTGCCGGACGGTGATCACGTAGTGGCTGCCCAGGAAGATCATGACCTCACCGGTGTTCACCACCTCGCTGGTGGCGGTGAGGGTGTCGTGCTCCACGTACCGCGCCGTCTTCAGCACCATGAACAGGCTGTCGTCGTAGCTGTCCAGCTTGGGCCGCTGGTGGGCCTCGACGGCGTCCTCGACCGCCAGCGGGTGCAGCCCGTACACGGCGGCCACCCCTTCCAGCTCGGCCTCGGTCGGCTCGTGCAGGCCGAGCCAGACGAAGCCGCCCAGGTCGACCGCCGCCCGCAGCGCCTCGTCGTGGGGGATCGGCGACTGCCGCCGGCCGTCCACGTAGACCGCGCAGTCGACGACGAAGTCGGTGCCCTGCCGCGTGGCGGTGGGCAGGCTCGGCGCTCCGGCCGGACGCGGACGGCGACGCACCTGCGGCAGCCGCGAGCGGGCGCCGGGAGTGCTGTCGGTGCCGGTCACCGGGTTCTCCTGGTCTCTCGTACACCGGGCGCCCTGGCTGGGCCAGTGTTCCCCAGAGCGTAGGCATGCGAGATCTGCCCGCCCGTGGGACGCTCCCCGAGCAGGTGATCACCAGTCGGACGGGGAACTCAGCGCCGAGTTCGAGAGGGGTTCCAGTGGCCACCAACAAGGCCCGGGTCAAGAGCGTCGAGGAGTCGATCCGCGACACGGAGGAGCCCGACCACCAGCTCAAGAAGAACCTCTCCGCCCTGGACCTGACCGTCTTCGGCGTCGGGGTGATCATCGGGACGGGCATCTTCGTGCTCACCGGCGAGGTGGCCAAGACCGACTCCGGGCCGGCCGTCGCCATCAGCTTCGTGATCGCCGGCATCGTCTGCGGGCTGGCGGCGATCTGCTACGCCGAGTTCGCCTCCACCGTCCCCGTGGCGGGCTCGGCCTACACCTTCTCCTACGCGACCTTCGGCGAACTGATCGCCTGGATCATCGGCTGGGACCTCGTCCTGGAACTGGCCCTGGGCGCCGCCACGGTGGCGGTCGGCTGGTCGGGCTACCTCAACCAGCTGCTCGGTGACCTCGGCATCCCGCTGCCCGAGTCGATCGCGGGGGAGACGGCGACGTTCAACATCCCGGCGATGTTCATCGTCGCGGTGATGACCTGCGTGCTGATCCTCGGCATCAAGCTGTCCTCCCGGGTCACCTCGGTCATCGTGGCGATCAAGGTGGCCATCGTGCTGATGGTCATCGCGGTCGGCATCTTCTACGTCCAGGCCGACAACTACACGCCGTTCGTGCCGCCGGCCCAGCCCAGCGAGACCGGCAGCGGACTCACCGCCCCACTCATCCAGACGCTGTTCGGGTTCGCCCCGAGCACCTTCGGCATCGGCGGCATCGTGGCCGGCGCGGCGATCGTGTTCTTCGCCTTCATCGGGTTCGACATCGTCGCGACGGCCGCGGAGGAGACCAAGGAGCCCAAGCGGGACCTGCCCCGCGGGATCATCGGCTCGCTGATCGTCTGCACGGTGCTCTACGTCGCGGTGTCGCTGGTCGTGGTGGGCATGCAGAACTACACCGAGCTGTCCACGTCGGCGCCGCTGGCCGACGCCTTCCGCAGCGTCGGGCTGCCGTTCTTCTCCGGGCTCATCTCGGTCGGCGCGCTGGCCGGGCTGACGTCGGTGGTCATGATCCTGATGCTCGGGCAGTCCCGGGTGCTCTTCGCCATGAGCCGCGACCACCTGTTGCCGCCGACGCTGGGCGCCGTCCACCCGCGGTACGGCACGCCGTACAAGATCACGATCGTCACCGGGGTCGTCGTCGCGGTGCTGGCCGGGTTGATCCCGCTGAGCACCCTGGCGGAGCTGGTGAACATCGGCACGCTGTTCGCCTTCGTGCTGGTGTCGATCGGTGTCATCGTCCTGCGCCGGACCCGCCCGGACCTGCCGCGCGCCTTCCGGGTGCCGCTGGTGCCGGTCATCCCGATCATCTCGGCGCTGGCGTCGATCTACCTGATGCTCAACCTGCCCGGGGAGACCTGGATCCGGTTCGGCGTGTGGATGGTCCTGGGCGTCATCCTCTACTTCGTCTACGGCCGGAAGAACTCGAGGTTCTCCGTCAAGGGCGCGGCCGAGCGGAAGGCCGCCGGGCAGCGGGCCGGCGGGGAGCGGTGACCGCCGGGCCTCACCCCCTGGGGTGAGGCCCCACGACCCTCCTCTCCGGGGGGAGGTCACGACGCCCGACCTGATCAGGGACACCCGTCCCCGGTCAGGAGGTCCTTGTGCCGAGCGCCCTCGTCGACGCCCGCACCGCGCCGCCCGTCGTCGCGGCCCGGCGGCCACGCCGACCCGGAGGTCTGCCCGTCCCGGTCGCCGGGGCCGCAGCCCTGGCGGTGCTCCAGTCCCTCGGTCTGCTCGCGTTCGGCCTGACCAGCCTGGACGGCGTCTTCGGCACCGGCGTGCGGCCGGACGGCCTGCTGGTCGCCGTCACCCTCGTGCTGCTCGCCGGCTGGGTCGTGCTGTGCGCCGGCGGCGGGGCCAGCCTGGTCGACGGCGCCGGCCGCCGGCTGATCGTCGCGGTCGCCGGCGGCGAGATCGTGCTGCTGCTCGTGCTCACCGTCGCCGGCGCGCTGGGCGGGGACGGGGTCTGGCTGGTCGCCCTCGGCCCGCTGCGTGCGCTGCCCGTGCCGGCGCTGGCGCTGCTGACCCTCGGGGTGCCGACCGCGAAGCTGCTGCTGGCCACCGCCCCGTCGGCCGCTGCCTGGGTCCAGGCAGGAGGCCGACCGAGACCCGCCCGCCCGGCCGTGGACGGGGAGCGCCGCGTGCTGCGCGTGGTCACCCTGGCCTGCATCGGGCTCACCCTCACCGGGGTCGCCCTGCTCGGCGGTCCGGCGGGCCCCCCGACCGGCCCGAGCACCGCCGCGGTCGTGAACACCCCCTGACCCGGTGACCGCCGGAAGCCGCTGGACGGGGGTCACTACCCTCAGGCCGTGACAGATCGGCACATCCTCACCGCCGTCGCGTGGCCCTACGCCAACGGCCCGCGGCACATCGGGCACGTCTCGGGGTTCGGCGTCCCCTCCGACGTCTTCAGCCGGTACCACCGGATGGCCGGCGACCAGGTGCTGATGGTGAGCGGCACCGACGAGCACGGGACGCCGATCACCGTCGCCGCGGACGCCGAGGGCATCACCCCGCGGGAGATCGCCGACCGGAACAACCGGGTGATCGTGGACGACCTGCAGAGCCTCGGGCTCAGCTACGACCTGTTCACCCGGACGACGACGGCCAACCACGCCGCGATCAGCCAGGAGATCTTCCTCGGGCTGCTGAAGAACGGCTACGTCTTCCCGCAGACCACGCTGGGCGCGATCAGCCCGTCGACCGGGCGCACGCTGCCGGACCGCTACATCGAGGGCACCTGCCCGATCTGCGGCTACGACGGCGCCCGCGGCGACCAGTGCGACAACTGCGGCAACCAGCTGGACCCGGTCGACCTGATCAACCCGGTCAGCCGGATCAACGGCGAGACGCCGAAGTTCGTGGAGAGCGAGCACTACTTCCTCGACCTGCCCGCGTTCGCCCGGGCGCTGGGCGACTGGCTGGCCACCCGCAAGAGCTGGCGGCCCAACGTCCTGAACTTCAGCGTCAACCTGCTCGAGGACCTCAAGCCGCGCAGCTACACCCGGGACATCGACTGGGGTGTGCGGGTGCCGCTGGAGGGCTGGATCGACCGGCCGGACAAGCGCATCTACGTCTGGTTCGACGCGGTCGTCGGCTACCTGTCGGCCTCGATCGAGTGGGCCCGCCGCTCCGGTGACCCGGAGGCCTGGCGGCAGTGGTGGCAGACCCCTGACGCCGACGCCTACTACTTCATGGGCAAGGACAACATCGTCTTCCACTCCGAGATCTGGCCGGCCCAGCTGCTCGGCTACAACGGTGCCGGGGACAAGGGCGGGACGCCGGGGTCGCTGGGCGCCCTGAACCTGCCGACCGAGGTCGTGTCGAGCGAGTTCCTGACCATGGAGGGCCGCAAGTTCTCCTCCTCGCGGAACGTCGTCATCTACGTCCGGGACTTCCTGTCCCGCTACGACGCCGACGCGCTGCGCTACTTCATCGCCGTCGCCGGCCCGGAGAACCAGGACACCGACTTCACCTGGGCGGAGTTCCTGCGCCGGAACAACGACGAGCTGGTCGCCGGCTGGGGCAACCTGGTCAACCGCTCGGTGTCGATGGCGGCCAAGAACGTCGGCGCCGTCCCGACGCCCGGCGAGCTGACCGACGCCGACCGCGCGCTGCTGGCCACGACGTCGGGGGCCTTCGGGCCGGTCGGTGACCTGCTGGCGCGCAACCGGCAGAAGGCGGCGGCGACCGAGGCGATGCGGGTCGTCGGCGAGGCGAACAAGTACCTGTCCGACCAGGCACCGTGGAAGCTCAAGGAGGACCCGGCCCGCCGGGACACCGTCCTGCACACCGCGCTGCAGGCGATCAAGGACTGCAACGCGCTGCTGACGCCGTTCCTCCCGCACTCCTCGCAGCAGGTGCACGAGCTGCTCGGCGGGACCGGGACCTGGTCGGTGGCCCCCCGGATCGACGAGGTCACCGACCTCGACGACGGGTCCCCGTACCCGATCATCACCGGGTCCTACGGCGAGGCGCAGGCCGTCTGGGCGTCCACGCCGCTGCCCCCGCCGGGGACCCCGCTGGCGCCGCCGACGCCGGTCTTCACCAAGCTCGACCCCTCGATCGTGGAGGAGGAGCTGGCCCGGCTCGAGGCCGGGGGAACGAGCAGCACGGACGGCGAAGCGTGAGCCCGGTACGGGCCATGTTGGCCAACATGGCCCGTCCCGACGAACGCGACGGTCGCGCCCGCAGGGCCATGTTGGCCAACATGGCCCACGGAGGGCGGGCGTGAGCCGCTCGGCGTCGTCGCGGGCCAACCGGCGGGGTGAGCCGCCGTCGTCGCCGGAGCCGCTGCCGTCGCCCGCCGTCGACAGCCACACGCACGTCGACATCGCCGTCGGCGGTGAGGACCGCGAGCCGACCGAGGCCGAGGTCGACGAGGCGATCGCCGCCGCGGTCGCGGTGAACGTGCCGCGGCTGGTCCAGGTGGGGGTGGACGTCGCCTCCTCGCGCTGGTCGGCGGAGCTGGCCGCCCGGCACCCGAACGTGCTGGCGGCCGTGGCGCTGCACCCCAACGAGGCCGGCGCGGGAGCGGCCACCGAGGCCGCGCTGGCCGAGATCGACCGGCTGGCCGCCCAGCCCCGGGTCCGGGCTGTGGGGGAGACCGGGCTGGACCGCTACCGGACCGGCGAGGACGGCTGGGCACCGCAGGAGGCGTCCTTCCGGGCGCACATCGACATCGCCAAGCGGCACGGGATCGCCCTGGTCATCCACGACCGGGACGCCCACGACGACGTGCTGCGGGTGCTGGACGAGGAGGGCGCCCCGGAGCACACGGTGCTGCACTGCTTCTCCGGTGACGCCGGCTTCGCCCGCGCCTGCATCGAGCGGGGTCACGTGCTGTCCTTCGCCGGGACGCTGACCTTCGGCAGCGCCGGCCGGCTGCGGGAGGCGGCGGCGATCACCCCGCTGGACCAGCTCCTCGTGGAGACCGACGCGCCGTTCCTGACCCCCGTCCCGCTGCGCGGTCGCCCGAACTCCCCCCGGCTGGTGCCGCACACCGTGCGCGCTCTCGCCGAGGTCACCGGCACCGACCTCAAGCAGCTCTGCGCCTCCCTCACGTCCACCGCCGAACGGGTCTTCGGCAGCTGGCAGCACGAGGACCCCTCGGCGGCGTCGGGCGGTACCGCCTAGCCGGGGATCCGGGGCACACTGGGCGCGTGGGCCGCCTCATCGCCGTCGTGCTCTTCATCGCCCTGCTCGCTCCGGCCGGACTGCTCGCGCGGGCCTGGTCGCTCGCCGCCGGTCGCCGGGCGGTCGCGTCGGCGGCCGTCGAGTTCGTCCCGACCACCCCACCGGCGACGGCCCAGCTGGCCCGCCAGGCCGCCCACGGCCGCCGGGTCCGCAAGCTGGGCTTCGTCCTCGGCGTGGCGCTGGTCGTGCTGTCGGTCGTCCTCTTCGCCGAGGCGTCGGTCTTCCTGTGGGTGCCGGCGCTGGCCGTCGGCCTGCTCGCCGGCGTCCTGCTGGCCGAGGCGACCCGCCCCCGGGCCCGCTGGGCGCTCAGCAGCCCGCCCCGCCGGCCGCGCCGCGGCGAGCAGATCTCGCCGTGGCTGCTGTGGACCATGCGCGCCGTCGTCGCCGGGGACGTCATGGCCGCGGTCTGGCTGGCCGACGACCTCGGCACCGCGCCGACGGCGGTCGCCCTCGCGGTGCCGCTGGCCGGGTGGCTGCTCGCCGAGGCCGCACTGGTGCGGGTGCTGGTGCGCCCGCTGCCCGCGGAGGGCGCGGACGTGCCCATCGACGAGGCCCTGCGCACCTGGACCGCCCACCTGGTGGTGGCGGCGGAGACGGTGCTGGCGGTGCTGCCGCTCGGCGCGCTGCTGCTGCGCGCGGCGATCGACCTCGACGACCGGGTGGCCGGCGACGGCGCCGGGCTGCTCCCGGTCGCGCTCGTCGCGGGCGGTTTCACCGCGATCCTGGCCGGGCTGGTGGTCGCCGGCTTCCTGGTCACCTGGCTGCGCCCGGTGACCCAGACCACGCACGCCCTGGCCTGACGGGCCCTCCTGTCCCGTTTCGCCCAAGATCAACCTGTGGGCTTCACCACGTGGTCATCCGCGGCTTCGACCGTCCAACACGGCGTGGACATCACGATGCGTGTCGGCGCGCCTGCGGAGCGACTGGTCGACATGGTGGTTTCTTGATCAGGCACCGTTGTCTTCCGAAGGCGTTCGTTATCGTGTCGTGACCGACCAGCCGGGGTGGGGAACACCCGGGCGACCAGTCCGACGGTCCGGGCAACCCCCGGCCGCGGACCGACGTCGGGCCGCGCGATGCCGGGCGCCACCTCGGGTGGGGTCCCGTCGGCTGCTGCCCTCGTTCCCCTGCCCGGGTCCAGTGACCCGTGGATGTGTTGTGCGCCGATCGTTGAAGTTGAGTCTCTTCGCCCTGGTCCTGCTGGGCCTGGTGGGCGGTTCCGCCGCCTACTTCCTCGCCCAGAAGACGGTGACCATCACCGTCGACGGGCAGGCGCGGGAGGTCCGCACCTACGCCGACACGGCGGGTGAGGTGCTGGCCGACGAGGGACTGCAGCTCGCGTCGCACGACGTCGTCCTGCCCGACCAGGACGCCGCGGTCGCGGACGGCGACACCATCGTGCTGAACCGGGCCCGGCCGCTGTCGCTGACCGTCGACGGCGTGCGCAGCGACGTCTACACGACCGCGCTGTCGGTCGACGGGGCGCTCGACGAGCTCGGCTACCGGGCGGAGAACCTGGTGCTCTCGGCCAGCCGCAGCGAGCGCCTGCCGCTCGACGGCATGGACCTGTCGATCGCCACCGCCAAGGACGTCACGCTGATCGCCGACGGCCGGCAGCAGGTGGTCACCACCACGGCGCAGACCGCGGGAGAGCTGCTGGCCGAGCAGGGCATCGACCTCTCGCCGACCGACCGCACCTCGCTCTACCCGGCCCAGCCGCTGCTGGACTCGATGGTCCTGCGGGTCACCCGGGTGCAGGTGGAGGACGTCACCGAGGTCCAGCCGGTGGACTACGCCACGGTCGAGACCGACGACCCCCAGGCCCCCGAGGGCGACCGCACGGTCACCCAGGAGGGCGTCGAGGGCAAGCGGACGATCACCTGGCGGGTCACCCGCACCGACGGGGTCGAGACCGGCCGCGAGCAGGTCGGCGCCGCCGTCACCACGGCGCCGGTCGACGAGCTGGTCAGCGTCGGCACGAAGGAGGCGCCGGCCGCCGCCAGCACCGCCGTCGTCTCGGCCGACGGCCTGAACTGGGCCGCGCTGGCCCGGTGCGAGTCCGGCGGTCGGCCGGACGCGGTCAGCGCCAGCGGCACCTACCGCGGCCTGTACCAGTTCTCCCGGGCCACCTGGGCCGGCGTGGGCGGCACCGGTGACCCGGCCGCCGCCTCCGTCGCCGAGCAGACGATGCGCGCGCAGATGCTCTACGCCCGCAGTGGTGCCGGCCAGTGGGGCTGCGGCAGCCACCTCTTCGACTGATGGCCCGGTCCTGAGCACCGACCCCGAGCAGGGCGACGGGCTGCTGGGCCCGGCCGCGATCCGCGAGCTGGCCCAGCAGCTCGAGCTGCGACCGACCAAGACGCTCGGTCAGAACTTCCTGCACGACGCCAACACGATCCGGCGGATCGTGCGCACCGCGGACCTCACGCCGGACGACGTCGTCTGCGAGGTCGGCCCCGGACTGGGGTCGCTGACCCTGGGCCTGCTGCCGGCCTGCGCGCACGTCACCGCCGTCGAGATCGACCCGCGGCTGGCGGAGCAGCTGCCGCGGACCGTCGCCGACCGGCTGCCCCGGTACGCCGACCGGCTCACCGTGGTCACCGCCGACGCCCTGCGGGTCACCGAGCTGCCCGGACCCCCGCCCACGGCGCTGGTGGCGAACCTGCCCTACAACATCGCCGTCCCGGTGCTGCTGCACCTGCTGGAGCTGCTGCCCTCGCTGCGCAGCGCGCTGGTGCTGGTGCAGGCCGAGGTGGCCGACCGGCTGGCCGCCCGGCCGGGGACGCCGTCCTACGGCGTGCCGAGCGTGAAGGCGGCCTGGTACGCCGACGTGCGGAGGGCCGGCAACGTCCCGCGGCCGGTCTTCTGGCCGGTGCCGAACGTCGACTCAGGGCTGGTCGCCCTGACCCGGCGGCCGTCGCCGCCCGGGGACCGGGCCGCCACCTTCGCCGCCGTCGACGCCGCCTTCGCCACCCGGCGCAAGGGGCTGCGGGCCGCGCTGGCGCGGTGGGCGGGCAGCCCCGCTGCGGCCGAGGAACGGCTGCGCGCCGCCGGGATCGACCCCACCACCCGCGGCGAGCAGCTCTCGGTGACCGACTTCGCCCGGCTGGCCGCCACCGGGTGAGGACGTCCTGGCCCCCCACCACTCGCCGGGTCGAGGCGGGCCCCGGCAGGGAGGCCGTCCGGTGCCTCACCCCTCATGCGGCAGTGGCAGGGTGAGCGGGTGAGGAACGCGACGTCCGGTGGACCGGGCAGGTTGGCCGGCAACGGCGCCGTGGCCGCGCGGGCGCCGGCGAAGGTCAACGTGCACCTGGGCGTCGGGCGGCTGCGCCCGGACGGATACCACGAGGTGCAGACGGTGTACCTGGCCGTCTCGCTGTTCGACACGGTCACCGTGCGGCGCGCGGAGGGGCTCTCGCTGACCCTGCGCGGAGAGGGCTCGGGCACCGGCCGCGGCCCGTCGAGCGTGCCCGTGGACCGGCGGAACCTGGTGTGGCAGGCGGCCGAGCTGCTCGCCCGGCACGCGGGCATCTCCGCCGACGCGCACCTGGAGATCGACAAGGCCATTCCCGCCGCCGCCGGGCTGGCCGGGGGCAGCGCGGACGCCGCCGCGGCGCTGGTCGCGCTGGACGCGTTGTGGGGGACCCGGGCCACCCGCGGGGACCTCGCCACGCTCGCTGCCCAGCTGGGCAGCGACGTGCCGTTCAGCCTGCTCGGCGGGGTGGCGCTGGGCACCCACCGGGGCGAGCGGTTGTCCCCGGTGCTGGCCCGCCGGCGGTGGGACTGGGTGCTGGGCATCGCCGGGGACGGGTTGTCCACCCCGGCCGTCTACGCCGAGCTGGACGAGCTGCGGGCGGCCGGGACGCTCCCCGACGGCGCGGAGCTGGCCTCGACCGAGCCCGTGATCGCGGCGCTGCGCAGCGGACCGGCGCCCGCGCTGGCCGCCGCGCTCGCCAACGACCTGCAGGCACCCGCCGTCCGGCTGCGCCCGGAGCTGCGCCGGGCGCTGCGGGCGACGACCGACGCCGGCGCCCGCGCCGCGCTGGTCAGCGGGTCCGGACCCACCGTGGCCGGCCTGGCCGACGACGAGGACACCGCCGTCCGGCTGGCGGCCGAGCTCGCCGGGGCCGGCGTCTTCCGCACCGTCCGCGCGGTGCACGGCCCGGTGCACGGCGCCCGGCTGGTCGGCTGAGGGCCGGCCCCGGCGTGCCGCCGGCCCGACCGTGACCCACGGGGCGCGAGGGGCGGCCGGGCGGCCCCCGACCGCGGTGCTGGGTGCCCGGACCCGGGCCCGGCCCTAGGCTCACAGGCGGGGCACCGGTCCACCGGCGTCCCGCGCAGTCGCACCGCCGGTGCGCGACCGCTCCGCGCGGCCGCCCGGCGATGGGGGATGGGGTAATCGGCAGCCCGCCGGCCTTTGGAGCCGGGAAGTCTCGGTTCGAGTCCGAGTCCCCCAGCCAGCCCGCCGAGGCGCCGCGCCGGCCCACCGGAGCCGGTGCCCCGCCGCGTCCGCACCACCCGCCATCGCGAGGAGAACCGTGAGCCTGAAGCACACCCCAGCCAGCGCCACCCCCGGCGGCGACGTCGGCGCCGTCGTCGTCCTCGCCGCCGGGCAGGGCACCCGGATGCGGTCGGCCACCCCGAAGGTGCTGCACCGGCTCGGTGGCCGGTCGATGCTCGGGCACGTGCTGGCCGCAGCCGCCCCGCTGGGCGCCGCGCGCACCGTCGTCGTCGTCGGCTCCGGCCGGGACATGGTGACCGAGCACCTCGCGGACGTCGCGCCCGAGGCCGCCGCCGTCGTCCAGGAGGAGCAGCTCGGGTCCGGGCACGCCGCCGCGGTCGCGCTCGACGCCCTCGGCGAGGTGTCCGGGGCGGTGCTCATCGTCAACGGCGACGCCCCGCTGCTGCGTGCGGAGACGCTCACCACGCTGGTCCGGGCGCACCGCGACGCCGGCGCCGTGCTCACCGTGCTCACCGCCCAGGTCGCCGACCCGACCGGGCTGGGCCGGATCGTCCGGGACGGGACCGGCGGCGTGCGGGCCATCGTCGAGGAACGGGACGCCGACGCCGCCACCCGCGCCATCGCCGAGGTCAACGCCGGCGTCTACGTCGGGGACCCCGCCGCCGTGCGGGAGGCGCTCACCAGGGTCGGCGCGGCCAACGACCAGGGCGAGGTCTACCTGACCGACGTCCTCGGGCTGCTCGTCGCCGACGGGGCCACGGTGGCCGGGCACCGGGCGGACGACGCCGCGGACACGCTCGGCTGCAACGACCAGCGCGAGCTCGCCGACCGGCGCCGGACGCTGAACGACCGGGTGCTCGACCGGCTGATGCGCGCCGGCGTGGTGGTCGTCGACCCGATGACCACCTGGGTCGACGTCACCGCGGACGTCGCGGCGGAGGCCGTGCTGCACCCGGGCACCCAGCTGCTCGGCGCGACGACCGTCGGCGCGGGGGCCGTGGTCGGGCCGGACACCACGCTGCTGGACACCGAGGTCGGCGAGGGCGCCTCGGTCGTCCGCTCGCACGTCACGCTGGCGGTCATCGGTCCCGCCGCCGACGTCGGCCCGTTCAGCTACCTGCGGCCGGGCACCGAGCTGGCCCGCGGCGCGAAGGTGGGGGCCTTCGTCGAGACCAAGAACGTGCAGGTCGGCGAGGGCTCCAAGGTGCCGCACCTGTCCTACGTCGGGGACGCCACCATCGGGCGCGGGTCGAACGTGGGGGCGGCGACGGTGTTCGTCAACTACGACGGCGTCGCCAAGCACCGCACCGAGATCGGCGATCAGGTCCGGATCGGCTCGGACACGATGCTCGTGGCTCCGGTCACCGTGGGCGACGGCGCCTACACCGCCGCCGGATCGGTGATCACCGAGGACGTGCCGCCCGGGGCGATGGCCGTGGCCCGGGCCCACCAGCGCAATGTGGCAGGCTGGGTGGGCCGACGGCGTCCGGGGACGCCCTCGGCACAGGCCGCCGCGGCGGCCGGTGGTGCACCGGCCGACGACGCAGCGGACACTCGACCTGCACAGTCCGAGGACGGCCGGCCGACGGCCACCGCGGGGGACGACGACCACCAGGGACGGCGATGAGCGCGATCCGGCAGACCACCAACAAGAGCCTGATGCTCTTCTCGGGACGGGCCTACCCCGAGCTGACCACCGAGATCGCCGGCCACCTGGGGGTGACCCCCACCCCGACCGCCTCCTACGAGTTCGCCAACGGTGAGCTCTTCGTGCGGTTCGAGGAGTCGGTGCGCGGCTGCGATGCCTTCGTCGTGCAGAGCCACACCGCGCCGATCAACACCTGGCTCATGGAGCAGCTGATCATGGTCGACGCGCTCAAGCGCGCCTCGGCCAAGCGGATCACCGTGGTCGCGCCGTTCTTCCCCTACGCCCGGCAGGACAAGAAGCACCGCGGCCGGGAGCCGATCTCGGCCCGGCTCGTCGCCGACATGTTCAAGACTGCGGGCGCCGACCGGCTGATGGCCGTCGACCTGCACACCGCGCAGATCCAGGGCTTCTTCGACGGCCCGGTCGACCACCTCTTCGCGATGGACCTGCTCATCGAGGACGTCAAGAAGAAGTGGGGCGACCGCGACCTGACCGTCGTCTCGCCGGACTCCGGCCGCGTCCGGGTCTCCGAGCGGTGGAGCGACAAGCTCGGCGGCACGCCGCTGGCCTTCATCCACAAGACCCGGGACGTGACCCGGCCCAACGAGGTCGTCGCCAACCGCGTCGTCGGTGAGGTCGAGGGCCGCGTCTGCATCCTCGTCGACGACATGATCGACACCGGCGGGACGATCGTGAAGGCCGCCGACACGCTCTTCGCCGCCGGCGCGGCCGACGTGATCATCGCCGCCACCCACGGCGTGCTCTCCGGCCCGGCGATCGACCGGCTGAAGAACAGCCGGGTGAGCGAGGTGCTGGTCACCAACACGCTGCCGATCGAGCCGGCCCGGCAGTTCGACAAGCTGACCGTGCTCTCCATCGCCCCGCTGCTCGCCCGGGCCATCAAGGCCGTCTTCGAGGACGGCTCGGTGACCAGCCTGTTCGACGGGGCCTCGTGACATTGCGATCCTGACGGATCGCACCGCGGCCAGGAGCCGTCCCACCTGAGCTGAGCCGTTGCCCGCGGCGTCGTCAGGGACCCTCCGGGCCCCGTGACGGCGCCGCCCGGGCCGGGCTGCGGTCCCGGGCGGGAGCCTCCGGCCCCGCGCCCGGTCTCGCAGACGCCCCTCCGGGGCGGCGGCCCGGTTCCTCGTCTTGGGTGCGTTCCTCCTCGCACTTTCGCGCGCGAAGCTCCCGTGCTTTCGCGCGCTCAAGTGCGCTGGTCGCTGTCGTGTAACCTCGGTCGTGCTGCCCGGCGAGGGAGGCGGTTCGTCCGCGCTCCGTGATCGACGTGCGTCTGCCCTCCAGGGTGTGCCGCGCTCGTGCGCCGGTCACACAGACCCGATCCACCCTGTTGAGGAGCACACCACCGTGGCTGACTTCCGCCTCGTCGCCGAGCCCCGTACCGAGTTCGGCAAGGGCAGCGCCCGCCGGACCCGCCGGGCCGGGCGCGTCCCCGCCGTCATGTACGGGCACGGCCAGGACGTCGTCCACCTGTCCCTGCCGGCCCGCGAGTTCGCCGCCGCGCTGCGCAACGGTGGCACCAACGTGCTGCTGACCGTCGTCCTGGACGGCAAGGAGCAGCTGGCGCTGACCAAGGCCGTGCAGCGCGACCCGCTGACCCGCGTCCACGAGCACGTCGACCTGCTCGTCGTCCGCCGCGGTGAGCTGACCACCGTCGACGTGCCGGTCATCATCGTCGGTGAGCCCGCGCCGGACACGATCAGCAACCACCAGCTGAACACCGTCTCGCTCGAGGCCGACGCCACCAACCTGCCGGAGTCGATCGAGGTCGACATCACCGGCCGCACTGCGGGCAACGGCATCACCGCCGGCGACCTGCCGCTGCCGGCCGGCGCCACCCTGCTCACCGACGCCGACGCGCTGGTCATCGGCTTCCTCGGTGCCCCGACCGCCGCGCAGCTCGAGGAGGAGCTGGCCGAGGCCGAGGCCGAGGCCGGCATCGAGCGCGACGAGTCCGACGCCGACGGCGACGTCGTGGGCGAGCCCTCCGACCAGGGCAGTGGTGAGTCCATCGAGGCCGCCAACGCCGACGAGTCCTGAGCGGACCGCTGAGCGAGAGCACGGCCCGCAGGGGCGCCGGCACTGCCGGCGCCCCTGCGGCGTCTCCCGAGCCGGTGTCCGAGGGCCCCTTCCTGGTGGTCGGCCTGGGCAACCCCGGACCCGGCTACGCCGGCAACCGGCACAACGTCGGCGCGATGGTGCTGGCCGAACTGGCGTCCCGGGCCGGCGTGCGGCTGTCCGCGGGCAAGGGCCCGCGCGCCCGGTCGCTGGCCGGTGAGGGACGCCTCGCCGGCCGCCGGGTCGTGCTCGCCCAGCCGCTGACCTACATGAACGAGTCCGGCGGGCCGGTGCGCGGGCTGCTGGACTACCACCACCTGCCCGCCACCGACCTGGTCGTCGTGCACGACGAGCTCGACATCCCGTTCGAGTCCGTCCGGCTCAAGCGCGGCGGGGGAGAGGGCGGGCACAACGGCCTGCGGTCCATCTCGCGGTCCACCGGCACCCGGGACTACCTGCGGGTGCGCGTGGGCATCGGCCGTCCGCCCGGGCGGCAGGACCCTGCCGACTTCGTGCTCAAGGACTTCTCCGCCACGGAGCGGAAGACCCTCGAGCTGCTGGTCGGCGAGGCTGCCGACGCCACCGAGCTGCTGCTCGAGCGTGGCCTGGAGGCCGCCCAGAACGTCGTGCACCCCCGCAGCTGACGCGAGCGTCAGACGGGTGACCCGGTGTGCTCCATCGGGTGAAAGCGCGCCGAGACGCTTGAGTCCGACGTGACTCTCCGTGATGGTCATCCTCGAAGTGGCCGCGGGAGGTCGCTCGAGTCCCCGCCTTGACGGGCCCCGACCGAGCGCCGCCCACAACATCGGCCACTCCACGTGACGATGACAGCGGGGAGACGCTCGTGTTGAAGGCCGTGCAGATGTCAGGCGCACCGCAGCTCGTCCTGGACGGACCGCAGCGACGGGCCGCACTCGCGACGGCGGTCGAGCCCTACGAGCTCCCGAGCCCGGCGACGTGGCAGCCGCGCTACGTCGCCGCCCTGGTGGTGCTCGACACCCTGGCGGCCGTGCTGACCGGTGCCGTCGTCCTCCGGCTCGGCGCGCAGGGCACCGCTGGTGACCTGCTCGCCGTCTGCGCGGGGCTCGTGCTGCTGTGGCCGGCTCTCCTCGGCATCACCGGCACCTACTCGCAGCGGCTCATCGGCACCGGCAGCGACGAGTTCCGCAAGGTCGGTCAGGCCGCCGTCATGCTCCTGGCCGCGGCGGGCTTCGCCTCTTACGCCGCGCAGGTCTACCCCAGCCGCTCGATCGTCGTCTTCGGTGTCCCGGCGCTGGCCGTGGTCAGCCTGCTCATGCGGGTGGGAGCGCGGCGTTCGCTGCGACTGCTGCGTGCCCGGGGCAGGTGCCTCAAGCGAGTGGTCGTGGTCGGCCGGGGCGGCGCCGTGCTGGGGCTGGTCGACCGGCTGGGCCGCGAGCGCTTCGCAGGCCTGGAGGTCGTCGGTACGTGCGTCACCGAGGGTGACCAGACGCGCGTCGGTCAGGTCACCGGCCTGCCGGTGGGTGGGCTGGGCGACGTGGTGACGATGGCGCAGCGGCTCGGCGCCGACTCGGTCGCTGTCACATCAGCCAGTGAGACCGCCGCGGAGTACCTCCGCACGCTGTCCTGGCAGCTCGAGGGCACCCGCATGGAACTGCTCGTGGCGCCCGGCCTGGTGGAGGTGGCCGGCCCCCGGCTGCACATCCGGCCCTTCGAGGGGCTCCCGCTGCTGTCGGTCGAGCAGCCGCGCTTCGAGGGCTGGCGCCGGGTCGTCAAGGGCCTGGTCGACCGGAGCCTGGCACTGGTCGCGCTGGTGGTGCTGTCGCCGGTGTTCCTCGCGCTGTCCCTGGCGGTCGCGCTGAGCAGCCCCGGGCCGGTGCTCTACCGGCAGGAGCGGATCGGCATCAACGGTCGCCGCTTCACGATGCTCAAGTTCCGCAGCATGGTCGTCGATGCCGACGTCCGCCTGGCTGCCCTGCAGGCGGCCAACGAGTCCGACGGCCTGCTGTTCAAGATGCGCTCCGACCCCCGGGTCACACCGGTCGGTCGCTGGCTGCGCCGCCTGTCGCTCGACGAGCTGCCGCAGTTGCTCAACGTGCTCAACGGGTCCATGGCCCTGGTCGGCCCGCGTCCTCCGCTGCCGGCCGAGGTCGCCCGCTACGACTCGTCGGTCAGCCGTCGCCTCCTGGTCAAGCCCGGCCTCACCGGACTCTGGCAGATCTCCGGCCGCAGTGACCTCCCGTGGGAGGAGGCGGTCCGGCTGGACCTCCGGTACGTGGAGAACTGGACCCTGGCGCTGGACATCCAGATCATCTGGAAGACCGCCTCCGCGGTCCTGCGGTCCCGCGGCGCTTACTGACCGGGCCACCCGGGAGACCGCTCTCCCGGGTGCACCGAGCCCGCCTGCGGCTCGATGCCGCACCGCCTCGCCAGGTCCCGCGCTCCTCGAGCCGGCCGACCGCCAGGCACCTGCTCTCTCATCCCCGTCCGTGCACCACACATGTCAAGAAAGGGGTGGCTCGTGACCGGCTCACGGCTCCTGTCATCGACCGACCGCACCATCCGTAGCGTCCGGCGACCGTCCCCGGGGCGGCGTCGCCTGCTCGCCGGACTGGTGGCGGCTGCGGCCGCTGCGGCGACGACCTCCATGGCGTCCCCGGCATCGGCGGCCGGCTGCACCACCTCGTCGGTCAACGTCGTGGCCCACCCCGACGACGACCTGTTCTTCATCAACCCGGCCATCCTGCAGGGCATCGCGGCGGGGGGCTGCTCGACGACGGTCTACGTGACCTCCGGTGACGCCGGCGGCGAGGACTCCTACTACCTCAGCCGCGAGTCGGGGGGCGAGGCCGCGTACGCGCAGATGGCCGGCGTCGCGAACGAGTGGACGACGACCCAGGAAACCGTGGCGGGCAAGTCGGTGACCCGGGCGGTGCTCACCGGTGCTCCCTCCGTGCAGCTGTACTTCCTCCGGCTGCCGGACGGCTACTCCGACGGCGCGGGCAGCGCACGCTCCAACTTCAGGAGCCTGGAGCAGCTCGAGCAGCGACGCACCGACTCCTTGCAGACCCTGGACCTCCCGGTGCAGAGCTACACCCGCGACCAGCTCGTCGCGACGCTGGGTGCCATCATCAGCTCGGCGTCCCCCACCGCCGTCCGGACTCTCGACGACCTGGGGGCCTACGGGGCCGATGACCACAGCGACCACCGTGCCGTTGCCCGGCTGACCAAGGCGGCGCGCGACCAGGTGGCCCCGTCGACCCCGCTGACCGGCTACCTGGGCTACACCACCTCAGCGCTGCCGGCCAACGTCTCGGGCAGCGACCTGACGGCGAAGGAGAAGGCGTTCTTCGCCTACGCGCCCTTCGACATCGGCTCGTGCCTGAGCGAGGAGGAGTGCGCCTACGGCAGCTCCGGTGAGTGGCTGGTCCGCCAGCACACCAACACCGAGTCGACGACTCCGACGACGCCGACGACCCCGGTCACGCCGACGACCCCGG
>JHVP01000021.1 GCA_000620205.1 Geodermatophilaceae bacterium URHA0031
TCCTCGCCGATGCCCCGGTCCTGCGCCGTGGCCTGATCGGCATGGTCAACGAGACCGCCGGTCTGCAGGCGGTGGGCACCCCCGGTGAGCCGCGGCGGGCGCTGACCCTGGCCGAGACCGCCCGCCCCGACGCGGTGATCGTGGAGCTGGGCACCGGGCGGGCGGGCACGCTGAACGCCTGCCGGGACCTGCGCCGCCGGTACCCGCAGATCGCCATCGTCGCGGTCGCCACCGCCGAGGACCCGGCCGTGGTCAACGAGGCGCTGGCGGCCGGGGTGCGCGGGTACCTGCTGATGAACACCTCGGCGACGCTGCTGGGCTGGGCGGTGCTGGCCGCCCGCGCGGGGCGCACGGTGGTGGACCCGCAGATCCGCCGGGGCGAGGCCGGGGAGGTGCCGGTGTCCCGCGAGCTGACCCCGGAGGTGCCGTTGACCCGGCGGGAGTCCGACGTGCTGGACGAGCTGATCCAGGGGCAGTCGAACCGGGCGATCGGCAAGGCGCTGTTCATCTCCGAGGACACGGTGAAGTCCCACGTCAAGGCGATCCTGCGGAAGCTGGGTGCCCGGGACCGGGCGCACGCGGTGTCCCTGGTCCTGTCCGCCCGCAACGGCGGCACCTGCACCTGCAGCACCCACCCCCTGACCACCGCCGGCAGCTGAGCCGGCGGGACCCTCGTCGGCCCGGGCGCCTGGTCATCCGGCGCCCGGGCCGGCCCCCACTGCCGGGACGACCGTCCCGGTGGGCCGGCCGGGACGGCGCACGCCGTTCCGGAGGCCGCCATGAGCCGGTCCCCGTTCCCCCGGGGATCGGCTCGTGGTCGTCCGCAGGGCGGTGGAGCGGTGGCCCGGTCGTCGTCGGCCCGACGTAGTGTCGGCAGGCGATGGCTGCTCGATCTGCTCCCGCTGCACCCCGCTCGCGCCGGACCGACGACGAGTCCCCCGACGACCTCTGGGCGATGGAACGCTCGCTGCGCCGCCGGGGCTTCGCGGCGATCGCCGGTGCCGACGAGGCCGGTCGCGGCGCCTGTGCCGGTCCGCTGGTCGCCGCCGCCTGCGTGCTGCCCGCCGGCCGCCGCGGCCGGGTGCCCGGGCTCGCGGACTCCAAGCTGCTCACCCCGGCGACCCGGGAGGAGGTCTACGCCGAGGTGCTGGACCGCGCCGTCGCCTGGTCGGTCGTGGCGATCCCGGTGGGGGACCTGGACGCCCGGGGCATGCACGTGACCAACATCGAGGCGCTCCGCCGGGCCGTGCGGGGCATGGACGTGGAGCCGGACTACGTGCTGACCGACGGCTTCCCGGTCAGCGGCCTGTCCCAGCCGTCGTTGGCGGTCTGGAAGGGCGACCGGGTCGCCGCCTGCGTGGCGGCCGCATCGGTGCTGGCCAAGGTCAGCCGGGACCGGACGATGCTGGAACTGCACGAGCGGTTCCCGCACTACGGGTTCGCCGAGCACAAGGGGTACATCACCGACGCGCACAGCGCGGCCCTGGACCAGCACGGACCCTGCCCGGAGCACCGGATGCGCTTCGTCAACGTCGCCCGCGCACGGGCGGCACACGCCGCGCGTGGCGTCGCCCTGTCCGGCGGCGTCGGCATGCACGATGATGTGCGGGAACCCGACCACCGCAGGGCCGAGGCCCCTGCACTGACGGGTCTGCACTGACCGCCCAGCACTGATCACCCAGCACTGACCACCCAGCACTGACTGTCCAGCACTGATGTCCCCGGCACCGATGGAGCACGCGCGATGAGCACCGAGGACCTCGAGAAGTACGAGACCGAGATGGAGCTGCAGCTCTATCGCGAGTACAAGGACATCGTCCGCCAGTTCTCCTACGTGGTGGAGACCGAGCGGCGCTTCTACCTGGCCAACAGCGTCGACCTGCAGGTCCGCGACGCCGGCGGCGAGGTGTTCTTCGAGCTGAAGCTCTCCGACGCCTGGGTGTGGGACATGTACCGCCCGGCCCGTTTCGTCAAGAACGTGCGGGTGGTGACGTTCAAGGACGTCAACGTCGAGGAGCTGGACAAGCCCGACCTCGAGCTGCCCGAGCAACCCCGCCTGCCCTGATCCGCGTCGGCCGTCCACCCCGGCAGCCTCACCGGTCCTGAGCGCGACGCGCTCGGCGCCGTCCACAGGACCGGGCTCCGTCCACAACCCGGCCGGCGCCCTGGTGCCGGCGGCTGCCCGCCCAGCACGGTCGACGGGTGCCGACTCCGCAGAACACCCCGCCGGACCACCGCGCCGCGCTCGGCGCCTACGGCGAGCGCGTCGCCGTCCGGGCACTGACCGACGCCGGGCTGCTGGTCCTCGGCCGCAACTGGCGCTGCCGGGACGGTGAGCTCGACGTCATCGCCCGCGACGGCGACGCCCTGGTCTTCTGCGAGGTCAAGACCCGCACCGGCACCGGGTTCGGGCAGCCGGCCGAGGCGGTCACCGCGGCGAAGCAGCGCAGGTTGCGGCGGCTGGCCCAGGCGTGGCTGGCCGCCCACGACCACCACGCGCCCGACCTCCGCTTCGACGTCGTCGGGGTGCAGGTCCCCGCCGCCGGCCCGGTCCGCGTCACGCACCTGCGGAACGCGTTCTGATGGCGCTCGCGCGCACGTGGTCGGTGGGGCTCGCCGGTGTGCAGGGGGCGATGGTCGAGGTGGAGGTCGACCTCGCCGCCGGCGTGCCCACGGTGGTGCTGGTCGGGCTGCCGGACGCGGTGGTGCGGCAGTCGGTGGACCGGGTGCGTGCGGCCGTGGTCAACACCGGCCACGACTTCCCGCTGCGCCGGGTGACCATCGGGCTCTCGCCCGCGGCCATGCCCAAGCAGGGCAGCGGGTTCGACCTGGCGCTCGCCGTCGCGGTGCTCGCCGGGGCCGAGGTGCTGCCCGCGGCGGCGGTGCGGGACCTCGTGCTGCTCGGCGAGCTCGGCCTGGACGGCTCGCTGCGGGCGGTGCGGGGCGTGCTGCCCGCGGTGCTCGCTGCGGCCCGGGCCGGGCACCGGTGCGTGGTCGTCCCGCAGGACAACGCCGACGAGGCCGGTCTGGTCGAGGGCATCGAGGTGCTCGGTGCCGCCACGCTCGGTCAGGTCGTCGCCCACCTGGCCGGCCGGGCACGGATCCCCGGGCACCGGCGGGCGGCACTGGCGCCGCTGCCGCCCGGCCCCGACCTGGCCGACGTGGTCGGGCAGGCCGCCGGCCGGCGGGCGGTCGAGGTGGCCGCGGCCGGCGGGCACCACCTCTTCCTCAGCGGCCCGCCCGGCGCGGGCAAGACCATGCTGGCCGAGCGGCTCCCGGGGTTGCTGCCGCCGCTCGACGAGCAGGCCGCCCTGGAGGTGACCGCGATCGCGTCGATCGCCGGCACCCTGCCGCCGGGCGCGCCGCTGGTCACCCGGCCCACCTTCGAGTCCCCGCACCACTCGGCCACGATGGCCGCGCTGGTCGGTGGCGGGTCGGGGCAGATCCGGCCGGGCGCCCTGTGCCGGGCGCACCTGGGGGTCCTGTTCCTCGACGAGGCGCCGGAGTTCCCGCGGACGGTGCTGGACACGCTGCGCCAGCCGCTGGAGCGCGGGTCGGTGACCATCCACCGGGCCAACGGCTCGGCGACCTTCCCCTGCCGGGCCCAGCTGGTCCTGGCGGCCAATCCCTGCCCGTGCGCCAGCGCGGCCGGTGACACCGCCTGCACGTGCAGTGCGCTGGAGCGACGCCGTTACCAGTCCCGGCTGTCCGGGCCGCTGCTGGACCGGATCGACCTGCGGGTGACCCTGCCGCCGGTCACCCGGGCCGCCTGGCTGGACGGGGTGGGGCCACCGGAACCGACGTCGGCGGTGGCCGCCCGGGTGCGCGCCGCCCGCGCCGCGGCGGCCGAGCGGATGGTCGGGACCGGGTTGGCGCTGAACAGCCAGGTGCCCGGGCGCCTGCTCCGTGACCGCTGGTCGGTCCCGCGGCGGGCGCTGACGCTCGCCGAGCGGGCGCTGGAACGCGGGTCGTTGTCGGTGCGCGGGTTCGACCGGGTGCTGCGGGTCGCCTGGACGCTGGCCGACCTCGCCGGTCTGGGGACGCCCGGCCCCGACCAGGTCGCCGAGGCGCTCGGCATGCGCCTGCAGCGGGTCGCGGCATGACCGCGGCGGCGGAGCCGGAGGTCCGGTCGGCGCGGGCCTGGCTGTCCCGGGCCGTGGAGCCGGGCTCGGTGGCGCTCTGGCGGTTCGTCGAGCAGGAGGGCCCGGTTGCTGCGGTGCAGGCCCTGCGGTCGGGTACCGCGCCGCCCGCGGTCCAGGCGCTCGCCGGTCGGCGAGCCGGGGAGGACACCAGCCAGGACGACCTGGTCCGCGCCGACCGGTGCGGCGCGCGCCTGGTCGTGCCGGAGGACGACGAGTGGCCCGCCTTCGCGCTGCACTGCCTGACCCTCGCCGCCCACGACCTGCCGCCCGGGCCGCGGGACCTGCCCGACCGGACGAAGATCCTGGTGCCGCCGTCGGGGCTCTGGGTCCGCGGCGAGCAGCCGCTGGACGAGCTGGTCGACCGGTCCGTGGCGCTGGTGGGCTCCCGGGCCTCCACCGCCTACGGGGAGCACGTCGCCGCTGAGCTCGCCCACGGGCTGGGGGAGCGCGGCTGGACGACCGTCTCCGGCGGCGCCTTCGGCATCGACGCGGCCGCCCACCGGGGCGCCCTGGCAGCCGGCGCGCCGACCGTCGCCGTGCTGGCCTGCGGCGTCGACCGCGCCTACCCCGGCGCGCACTCGGCACTGTTCGCCCGGGTCCTCGAGGACGGGGCGCTGGTCAGCGAGTGGCCGCCGGGCTGCGCGGCGCTCTCGCACCGCTTCCTGGTGCGGAACCGGCTGATCGCCGCACTGTCCCGGGGCACGGTGGTCGTCGAGGCGGCCGCCCGGTCGGGCGCCCAGGCCACCGCGAACCGGGCCCGCGGCCTGGGCAAGGCGGTGATGGCCGTGCCCGGCCCGGTGACCTCGGCGATGAGCGTCGGCTGCCACCAGCTGCTGCGCGACGAGGAGCAGCGGACGCGGCTGGTGACGTCGGCGGCGGAGGTGGTCGAGGTGGTCGGCTCACTGGGCACGGACCTCGCCGAGCCCCCGCCCCGGCCGGAGTCGCCGCGGGACTCGTTGTCCGACCTCGCCCGCCGGGTGCTGGACGCCTGCCCGGTGCGCGCCGGCGTGCCGCCGGAGCGGCTGGCCGCGGTGGCCGGCTGCGACGTGGTCGACGTCCTGCGGGTGCTGCCGGTGCTCGAGCTGCACGAGCTGGTGGAGTGGACCGGCACCGGCTGGCGGATCACCACCGCCACCCGCGGGGCCCGGTGATCGGGCCGGCGAGGGGTTGCGCGCAACCGGTCACCGGCGCGGCACGTTGACCCGCAGCCCGTCCCGACGCAGGCTGCGCCCATGGGCACCAGGACCGCTGAGCTGCGCGCGGCACTGCCGCCCGCGCTCGCCGAGTCGCTGGACGGCTGGGAGGAGCACCTGCGCCTGCAGCGGGACCTCTCCGAGCACACCGTCCGCGGGTACGTCGGGGACGTCGTCTCGCTGCTGGACCACCTCGTCCGGCGGAGCGGGAGCACGGTCGCCGACCTGGACCTGGCGGCGCTGCGGAGCTGGCTCGCCCAGGGCCGAGCCCGCGGCGACAGCCGGTCGACCACCGCCCGGCACGCCGCCTCGGCCCGTTCCTTCACCGCGCACCTGCGGCGCAGCGGCCAGGTGGCCGAGGACGTCGGTCTGCGGCTGTCCAGCCCGCGCGCCCACCGCACGCTGCCCGGGGTCCTCGGCGCCGAGCAGGCGCGGGCCGTCCTCGACCACGCGACGCAGCCGCCGGCCGAGGCGGAGCAGCCGGCCGAGACCGCGCTGCGGCTGCGCAACGTGCTGGTCGTCGAGCTGCTGTACGCCAGCGGTGTCCGGGTGGGGGAGCTGGTCGGGCTGGACGTCGACGACGTCGACCGCGGGCGGCGGCTGCTGCGGGTGCTCGGCAAGGGCCGCAAGGAGCGCAGCGTGCCCTTCGGCGCCCCGGCCGCGGCAGCCCTGGAGACCTGGCTGAGCGCAGGTCGCCCCGTGCTGGCCACCCCGACCAGCGGGCCGGCCCTGCTGCTGGGCGTGCGTGGCGGCCGGCTCGACGCCCGGGAGGCCCGCCGTGTGGTGCACGCAGCGGTCACCGCCGCCCCGGGGGTGCCCGACGTCGGCCCGCACGGGCTGCGACACTCGGCGGCGACGCACGTCCTGGAGGGCGGCGCTGACCTCCGCACCGTCCAGGAGCTGCTGGGTCACGCTAGCCTCGCGACGACGCAGGTCTACACGCACGTGAGCGTCGAGCGGCTGCGTGCGGTGCACGCCCAGGCACACCCGCGAGCATGAGGGGCACGGCGTTGGAGCAGAAGCTGTTGGTGGTCGAGCGGGGGAGTGCACGTGTCTGAGGTGACGGTCGACCAGGTGACCGGCGAGGACCC
Organism: Geodermatophilaceae bacterium URHA0031; assembly: GCA_000620205.1. GTDB lineage: Bacteria > Actinomycetota > Actinomycetes > Mycobacteriales > Geodermatophilaceae > Modestobacter. Next base: position 6,427 of record JHVP01000021.1, read on the forward strand.
GGACGCGTTCATCGCGGACCTGTGGGCGGGCTACGTCGACGGGCGGGACACCGGCCTGCGGGACCGGCTGATCCTGCACTACGCCCCGTTGGTGAAGTACGTCGCCGGCCGGGTCGGCAGCGGCCTGCCCGCGCACGTCGAGCAGGCCGACCTGGTCTCCTACGGGACGTTCGGGCTGATCGACGCCATCACCCGGTTCGAACCGTCCCGGGAGATCAAGTTCGAGAGCTACGCGATGGCCCGCATCCGCGGCGCCATCATCGACGAGCTCCGCTCGACCGACTGGATCCCGCGGTCGGTGCGCATGAAGGCGCGGCAGTTCGAGCGCACGGTCGCTGCTCTGGAGGCCAAGCTCCAGCGCAGCCCGACCGACGAGGAGATCGCGGACGAGATGGACATGGACGTCGAGGAGATCCGCAAGTTCCTCGGCCAGCTGTCCCTGGTCAACGTGGTCGCCCTCGACGAGCTGCTGGTCGACGACGACGGCTCCGCCCCGCGGCTGGTCGACACGCTGCGGGACACCGCAGCGCTGGACCCGCAGGCGATGGCCGAGCACGGGGAGGCCCGGCAGCTGCTGGCCCGCGCCGTCGAGCAGCTCCCCGAGCGGGAGAAGGTCGTCGTCAGCCTCTACTACTTCGAGGGCCTGACGCTGGCCGACATCGGCCGGGTGCTCGGGGTGACCGAGAGCCGGATCTGCCAGCTGCACACCAAGGCGGTCCTGCACCTGCGCAGCAAGCTCGCCGACATCGCCTGACCGGCGGCCGGCCAGCGTCACCCAGCCGCTGGCGGGCCGGTCAGCCCTCCGGCCGGGGGCCCAGCAGCGGCTGGGCGTGCGGCGGGTTGCGGTGGCCCTCCTCCCAGGGCAGCTTCCCGGTCGAGTCCGGCCACACCAGCTGCAGGGCCTCGACCGAGCCGGCGAACTGCTCGGCCACGGCGAGCCGGGAGGTGTCGGCGACCTGCAAGAACACCACGGGTGAGTCGGCGTCGGTCAGTGCGGTCGTCACCACGCCGGGGCTGAAGCGGGCACCCGCGCGGACGGCCTCGCCCACGAGGTTGAGGTAGGTCTCGGCGGCCTCGAACGGCAGCCCGACGACGATCACCTCGGGGTGCTCCAGCCCGGTCAGCCCCACCGTGTAGGACCAGCGCGGGTCGCCCGGCCCGCTCCCGCCGCCGTGCAGCACCGCCCAGCCGAACCGGTCGACGACCCGCCGCAGGTCGGCGAGCACCTGCGCGTCGTCCTGCGGCCCGGTGACCTCCGGAGCGGGGGTCCCCGGACCGGCCGGCTCCGGAGCGGCCGCCTCCGGGGTGGAGGACTCGGGTTGCGGGGTCTGCTTCCGTCGCCAGCGCACGCCCGGACGGTAGTGGGCGTGCGCGCCGCCCGGTCAGTGCCACGGCAGCAGCCGGACCCGTGGCGGCCGCAGCAGCGACAGCGGGTCCAGGTAGACCTCGCCGCGGCGCAGCCCCCAGTGCAGGCACGCCTCGGCGGTGCACCCGGCGTGACCGTCGACCAGCACCCCCAGCGGGGTCCCGCGGGCGACGGCCTGCCCGGCCGCCACCGTGGGCTGCACCGGCTCGTAGGTCGTCCGCAGCCCGCCGGGGTGCAGCACGCTCACCACCGGACGCCCGGCGACCAGCCCGGCGAACGCCACGACCCCGGCTCCGGCGGCGAGCACCGGCGTGCCGGCTCCGCCGCCCAGGTCGACCCCGCGGTGGCCGGCCGCGTAGGGCGTCGGCGGCGGGTCGAACGCCCGGGTGACGACGGGGTCGCCGGGCAGCGGCCATCCCCACAGCCCCGGGGCTGCCGAGGCCTCCGGCGACCCGCTGACGAGCCAGGCGGAGACGGTGAGGAGGACCAGCAGGCGGGCGCGCAGCACTCCCCGACCCTGCCCTCGGCAGGTGGACGTCGGCGCCTCCCGGACCCGGCGGTGTACCGGGCACGGGCCTGGGGACGACCCGGACGGGGCAGCGGCCGGGAGCGGGTATGCTCACCGGTGCGGTCCGTCTCCGACGGATCGACTTCGCGTGTCCTCTTCCCGCTGCTGCAGCGGGGCGGTCGCCACCTCGGTCCCTCCTCATGGCGGGTTCGGTGGCGTGGCCGGACACCAGGGCGGCGCCCCACCGGGGCCGTCGCGACAACCGAGCAGCGCGGGCCCGGCCTCCGGTCGCCCGCGCACGAGCACAGAAGGGCGGCGCCACGTGGCAGTCGTCAGCATGAAGAACCTGCTCGACAGCGGGGTCCACTTCGGGCACCAGACCCGTCGCTGGAACCCGAAGATGAAGCGCTTCATCTTCACCGAGCGCAACGGCATCTACATCATCGACATCCAGCAGACGCTGGGTTACATCGACCAGGCCTATGAGTTCGTGAAGCAGACCGTCGCCCACGGCGGCTCGATCATGTTCATCGGCACCAAGCGCCAGGCGCAGGAGGTCATCGCCGAGCAGGCGACCCGCGTCGGCATGCCCTACGTGAACCAGCGCTGGCTGGGCGGCATGCTCACCAACTTCCAGACCGTCTACAAGCGACTGGAGCGCCTCAAGGAGCTCGAGGACCTCGAGCAGACCGGCGCGCTGGTCAGCCTCTCCAAGAAGGAGCAGCTGGTCCTCTCCCGCGAGAAGGCCAAGCTCGAGCGCTCCCTCGGCGGCATCCGCGACATGAAGAAGGTGCCGAGCGCCGTCTGGATCGTGGACACCAAGAAGGAGCACATCGCCGTCGGCGAGGCCCGCAAGCTGAACATCCCGGTGGTCGCGATCCTCGACACCAACTGCGACCCCGACGAGGTCGACTACAAGATCCCGGGCAACGACGACGCCATCCGCAGCACCGCGCTGCTCACCCGCGTGATCGCCGACGCGGTCGCCGAGGGCCTCATGGCCCGTTCGGCCGCGCAGGCGAACGCCGGTCGCTCCGAGGACGGCGCCGAGACCCCGGCCGTCGGCGGCGGCGAGCCGCTGGCCGACTGGGAGCGCGAGCTGCTCACCGGTGGCGACGCGGCCCCGGCCGTCGACGCCGCCGCGCCGGCCACGGCGACCGAGCTGCCCGAGACCCCGGCCGAGCCGCCGACGGTCACGGCCGCCGAGGTCGCCCCGGTCGAGGGCGTCCCGGCCACGGGCGACCAGGCCACCGGCACCCAGGGCGCCCAGAACGCCTGACGAAGGACCCCGTCCTCCTCACCCCTCGCAAGCTCGGGGCGAGCCTCTGGACGGGGCCGATCAGCCAACTCGCGCGGTCCGCTGACCGCACCCGAACTCTTCGGAAGGAAGTGACATGCCCGCCTTCACCGCAGCCGACGTGAAGCGTCTCCGTGACGCCACCGGCGCCGGCATGATGGACTCCAAGAAGGCCCTCACCGAGGCCGATGGCGACTACGACAAGGCCATCGAGTTCCTCCGCGTCAAGGGCGCCAAGGACGTCGGCAAGCGCCTCGAGCGCTCCACGACCAACGGCGTCGTCGTCAGCCGCGACGGCGCGCTGCTCGAGCTCGACTGCGAGACCGACTTCGTCGCCAAGAACGCCGACTTCGTGAAGCTCGCCGAGCGCCTGCTCGACGTCGTCCTGGCCGAGAAGCCGGCCGACGTGGACGCGCTGCTGGCCGCCCAGGTCGACGGCCAGACGGTCGCCGCGCTGATCGAGAGCGAGTCGGCCCGCATCGGCGAGAAGCTGGTGCTGTCCCGCTTCGCCGTCTTCGAGGGCACCACAGCCGTCTACCTGCACAAGCGGGCGACGGACCTGCCCCCGGCCATCGGCGTCGCGGTCGAGTACTCCGGCGGGGACGCCGACGCGGCCCGCTCGCTGGCGATGCACGTCGCCGCGGCCCGTCCGCGCTACCTGACCCGCGAGGAGGTCCCCGCCGAGGCGGTGGAGACCGAGCGCCGGGTCGCCGAGCAGACGGCGAAGGAGGAGGGCAAGCCCGAGCAGGCGATCAGCAGGATCGTCGACGGTCGGGTCAACGCCTTCTACAAGGACTTCGTCCTGCTGGAGCAGCCCTCGATCACCGAGCCCAAGCGCACCGTGCAGCAGGTCATCGGTGACGCCGGCCTGACCGTGGAGCGGTTCGTCCGCTTCGAGGTCGGCCAGGCCTGAACAAGGACCCCTTCGCCCCCCACCCCTCGCACGCTCGGGGCGGGGCTCTGCGAAGGGGCCGTTCCATCACGACCGGCCCCGTTCCCACTCGTGGGGGCGGGGCCGGTGGCCTGTCCGGCCGATGGGGCAGGATCCACCCACGACGACACCGAACCGAGGGACCCCCCACGTGAGCGACACGACCGCCAACAGCAACCCGGAGGGCCTGCTGTTCGCCCCGGCCGCCTCCGCCCCGACCGACGGCAACGGCTACCGCCGGGTGCTGCTCAAGCTCTCCGGTGAGGCGTTCGGCGGCGGCAGCGTCGGCGTCGACGGCGGCATCGTGCACCGCATCGCCGAGCAGCTGGCCGAGGTCGTCCACGGCGGCACCCAGGTCGCCGTCGTCGTCGGCGGTGGCAACTTCTTCCGGGGCGCCGAGCTGGCCGACGCCGGCATGGACCGCCGGCACGCCGACTACATGGGGATGCTGGGCACCGTCATGAACGCGCTGGCCCTGCAGGCCTTCTGCGAGCAGGTCGGCCTGGAGACCCGGGTGCAGACCGCGATCACCATGGGCCAGGTCGCCGAGCCCTACATCCCCCGCAAGGCCGTGCGGCACCTGGAGAAGGGCCGGCTGGTCATCTTCGGGGCCGGCGCCGGTATGCCGTACTTCTCCACCGACACCGTCGCCGCGCAGCGGGCGCTGGAGATCGGCTGCCAGGTCCTGCTGATGGCCAAGAACGGGGTCGACGGCGTGTACGACGACGACCCGCGGACCAACCCCGACGCCACGCTCTACACCGACCTGGACTACGCCACGGTCCTGGCCAAGCAGCTGAAGGTCGCCGACGCGACGGCGATCAGCCTGTGCATGGACAACAAGATGCCCATCGTGGTGTTCAACCTGCTGCAGGACGGCAACATCGCCCGGGCCGTCGCAGGTGAGAAGATCGGCACGTTGATCAGCCAGTCGGTCTGACCCGACCGGCTGCGGGTAAGGACGAGGGTCGCCGGCCCCGTCCGCGCCCGTAGCACCGAACACCCCACCGGCCAGCACGGCGGCACAGCCGCAGGAGGAGATGACCGTGATCGACGACACCCTGCTCGACGCCGAGGAGCGGATGGACAAGGCCCTGTCGGTCGCCCGCGAGGACCTCGGCTCCGTCCGCACCGGCCGTGCCGCCCCGTCGATGTTCAACAAGATCGTCGTCGACTACTACGGCGCCTACACCCCCATCCCGCAGATGGCCTCCATCACGATCCCCGAGGCCCGGATGGCGGTCATCAAGCCCTACGACGCCGGGCAGCTGCAGGCGATCGAGCGGGCGATCCGGGACTCCGACCTCGGGGTGAACCCGACCAACGACGGGTCGCTGATCCGGGTGGTCTTCCCCCAGCTCACCGAGGACCGGCGCCGTGACCTGGTGAAGGTCGCCCGGGCCAAGGGCGAGGACGCCAAGGTCGCCATCCGGAACATCCGGCGGCGGTCCAAGGAGGAGCTGGACCGCATCTCCAAGGACGGCGAGGCCGGCGAGGACGACGTGCGGCGCGCGGAGAAGGAGCTCGACGACCTCACCGCCGCCCACGTGGGCGCCATCGACGAGGCGATGAAGAACAAGGAGACCGAGCTCCTCGACGTCTGACCCGACCCGGACCCCTCGGCATGCCCCGCCGCCCGCACCGCACCGAGCCCGCCGGCCCGGCGCGTGAGCCTGCCCGCGGCCAGGCAGGGCTGTTCGACGCAAACGCCGACGCCGGTCCGGTGCTCCGCATCGGGCAGCCACCGGTGCCCCCCGTGCCGCCGCGCCCACCTCTCCCGGCACCCCCGGTGCCGGGGCGGGTGGGGCAGCACCGACCGCCGCCGGTCCCGGGGCCGGAGACCGTCGGCCTGCAGCGGGAGGACGCACCCGCCGACGACCTGGCCGACCCGCCGTTGACCGCCGTCCCGGACGCCCTGGGTGCGGAGGCGACCGGCGTGGAACCCATCGACACCCCCAGCGGCGCGCCGCGGGCCACCGGCCGCGCCGGCCGCGACATGGCCTCGGCGATCGGCGTCGGGCTCGGGCTGGGCGCGGTCATCCTGGCTGCCCTGCTCATCTGGCGACCGGCCTTCCTGCTGGTCCTCACCGCCGCCGTGCTGATCAGCATCCTCGAGCTCACCGGTGCGCTGGAGCGCGGCGGTCACCGCCCGGCCCGGACGCCGGTGCTGCTCGGCGCGGTTGCGATGATCGCGCTCGCCTGGACCCGCGGGCCCTCGGGACTGGTGATCGCCTTCCTGCTCACCGCCTTCGCCGCCCTGCTGTGGCGGCTCGGCGAGGGCCCGGTCGGCTACCTGCGGGACGCCTCGGCCGCGGTCTTCGTGGCGCTGTACGTCCCGCTGCTCGCCGGCTTCGCGGTGCTGCTGCTCGTCCCGGACGACGGTGTCGCCCGGGTGCTCGCCTTCATCGCCACGGTCGTGTGCAGCGACGTCGGCGGGTTCGCGGCCGGGGTGCTGTTCGGCAAGCACCCGATGGCGCCGTCGATCAGCCCGAAGAAGTCCTGGGAGGGGCTGGCCGGCTCGATCACCGCCTGCGTGCTGATCGGGACGCTGCTGGCCACGCTGACCTTCCACGCCGCGTGGTGGGGCGGCGCCCTGTACGGCGTCGCGATCGCGCTGACGGCGACGCTGGGCGACCTGGGCGAGTCCCTGATCAAGCGCGACCTGGGGATCAAGGACATGGGCAACCTGCTGCCCGGCCACGGCGGCCTGATGGACCGGATGGACTCGCTGCTCCCGTCCGCGGTCGTCGCCTACCTCGTGCTCTCCCTCGTCGCCCCCACCTGAGGGAGGACCCTTCTGCCCCCACCGCTCGCGAGCTCGCGGCGGGCCCCTGCAGCGGGGCCGTCCGTCACGGCGGGCGGGGAGCTCCAGCGGCGTCCCGGGCAGCCAGGGGACGACGGCGACCACCGCGGCGGTCGGCAGCGGGCCGTACAGGTGCGGGAACCGCATGCCCTCCGGATCACCCGGGACCCCCGGCTCGAACCGCACCGGGGCGGACAGCAGGGCCGGGTCGACCACCAGCACGACGACGTCGCGCCGACCGGGGAAAAGCCGCTGCGCGGGCAGGTGCACCTGCGCCGGCGTCGACAGGTGCACGAACCCCACCTCGGCCAGCGACGGCGGCGTCACCGCGCCGTTCTCCAGCGCCGCCTGCCACTCCGCCGACGACGTCAGGTGCACCAGCGGTCCGCTCGTCCGGTCCTCCACCTGTCCCACCCAACCGCATCGCCCGGCGTGACAGCATGCGCAGGCGATGACCACGACCGACGCGGAGCCCGGCCCCACCGAGTGGGGCGGCTCCGTCGGCGTCGGCCCCTGGGCCGGTCCCTGGCCGGAGGACCCGCGGTACGACCGGCAGCTGCTCGCCGCCGGTGACCGGCGCAACGTCGTCGACCGGTACCGCTACTGGACCCTCGAGGCCATCGTCGCGGACCTGGACAGCCGCCGGCACCCCTTCCACGTGGCGATCGAGAACTTCGCGCACGACCTGAACATCGGCACCGTCGTGCGGACGGCCAACGCCTTCCTCGCCGCTGAGGTGCACGTCGTCGGCCGGCGCCGGTGGAACCGGCGCGGGGCGATGGTCACCGACCGCTACCAGCACCTGCGCCACCACCCCGACGTCGCCGGGCTGCTGGTCACCGCTGCCGACGAGGGCCTCGTCGTCGTGGCCGTGGACAACGGCCCGGACGCGGTCCCGCTGGAGACGGTGGAGCTCCCCCGGCGCTCGCTGCTGCTCTTCGGCCAGGAGGGGCCGGGGCTCTCCCCGGCAGCACGGGAGGGGGCGGCCATGACGGTGTCCATCGCGCAGTTCGGTTCGACGCGGTCGTTGAACGCCGGGGTCGCCGCCGGGATCGCCATGCACGTCTGGGTGCAGCAGCACGCCGACCTCACGGGGCCGGTGCGCCCGCCCGTCGCCGATGGGACGGATGTGGCTCCGGAGAGCCCCAGCGGGGTGTGACCGGCTGATCACGCCGCGCCTGCCCGGACCGGGCCGATGCGTCCGGCAGCATGGCTGACCGGGCGCGCTCTCCCCGGCTCGACCACGACGCGTGGTCGGCGGGAGGGCGCCGGGGAGGAGCGGGCTGTGGCTGCGGAGCGACCGGACGAGGACAGCACCGGGTCGCCGCAGGAGGCCGCGTCCTCGGGGGGCCCCACCGACCCGTTCCTCACCCAGCCGATGCCCGACGAGCCCTGGGACGAGGCCTGGCTGCCGCAGTGGGCCGATGCCGAGCTGGCGGCTGGCCGCCCGCCGCGCCTCGACCCCCACGCCCCCACCGAGGGCCCGCCGTCGCCCTCCGCCCGGCCCCTGCCGACCCGGATCGAGGCCGCTCTCGCCGAGCTGCGCGAGGAGGAGCTGGCCGCCCAGCGCGCGGCTGACGCGCAGGCGGCAGCGCAGCTGGCCGGCTGGGAGGAGGCCATCCGCGCCGGAGAAGCGCTCGCCCAGCGCGCTGCGTCCGCGCCGCCCGAGCCGCCACCCGTCGAACCGGCCCCCCGCGAGGAGCCGCCCGTCGAGCCGCTGCCTGCGGACGCCGTCGACGTCGACGCCGCGGCGGCCGTCGCTCCGTCGACGTACGACGTCGCTCCGCCGACGTACGACGTCCCCGTCGTCCGTGCGGCGCCGCCCCGCGGGCGGCTCCGCAGCCGGCTGCTGCTGCCGTTGGCCGTGCTGCTCGTCGCGGCGCTGCTGGCGGGCTTCGCCTTCACGACCGCCTCGTCGGGCGACGGAGCCGAGGTCGCGGCGTCCGAGCGCCAGGCCGCCACCGCCGCACCGACGACCCCGGCGGTCCCCGCCGCGCCGCGGAGCTCAGCGCAGCCGGCCGCCCCGTCGGTGGTGTCGCCACCCGCCGACGTGCCTGCCCCCACCGCGGAGCCGACGGGGACCACTGCTCCGGGAACGCCGACCGCCCCCGCCGAGCCCACGCGGGTGACCCCCCGACCGGCAGCCCCCGCGGTGCTGCCGGCAACGGCGTCACCGCGGACGAAGCGGCAGTCCTCGCCGGTCCCAGCCGCGGGCGCTCCCGCAGCCGCCACCCGGGTCGGTCTGAGCGCGGCCAGCCCCAGCACCGCAGCGCCGGATCCGAGCGCGGTGCAGCCGCCAGCGGCCGTCCCCGGGCCCACCGAGGACGGCCAGACCGACGACGACCCTGCCGACGACGCCCCGGGCGGTGGCACCCCCGCAGGCCCGGGCGAGGACCCGGCGTGTCCTGTGCCCGCCGGGACCACCGGCGGCCTCTCCGGAGCGGATCCCGCCGGCGACCCCGGCTACGTCACGGACGAGACACCGGTCCTTGAGGCAGCGGCCTGTGACCCCGTGGCCCCCGCAGCCGGCGACCAGGCCGACGCGGACGGCGACCCCAGCCCCGTCCCTGCGTCCGACCCCACGACAGGTGCCGATCCCGGCGTGGTGATCGACACGGGGGCCGGCGCTGGTGAGGTTCGGAGCGAGGACGTCCCCGCGACGGCGACGGAGGCCCCGGCGCAGACGCCGACCTCTCCGGTGGGCTGACCCTCCGGGTGGCGGGAGCCACGTCACCCCGAGCGATCCCACCTCCGGCCGCCAGGAGTGGGACCATGGACGACGCCATGACTGCCCTGCCCCTCGTCTTCGACGCCCCGCGCCGCACCAAGCCGCCCCGCCACCTCGCCGACCTGACCCGGGACGAGGCGCGGGCGGCAGTCACCGAGCTCGGCCAGCCGGCGTTCCGCGCCGACCAGCTCGCCCGGCACTTCTACGCCGGGGTCACCGACCCGGCGCAGATGACCGACGTGCCGGCCGCCGCCCGGGAGGACCTCGCGGCCGCGTTGCTGCCCGGGCTGCTGACCCCGGTGCGACACCAGTCCGCCGACGGGGGTCGCACCCGCAAGACGCTGTGGCGGCTGCACGACGGCGCGCTGGTCGAGAGCGTGCTGATGCGCTACCCCGAGCGCGCCACCGTCTGCATCTCCAGCCAGGCCGGCTGCGGCATGGCCTGCCCGTTCTGCGCGACCGGGCAGAGCGGGCTGACCCGCAACCTCTCGGCCGCCGAGATCATCGGCCAGGCGGTCGCGGCCGCCGCGGCGATGGCGAACGGCGAGATCCCGGGCGGACCGGGCCGGCTGTCCAACGTCGTCTTCATGGGCATGGGGGAGCCGCTGGCGAACTACGCCCGGGTGCGCAAGACGCTGGACGCCCTGCTCACCCCCGCCCCGCACGGGCTGGGCCTGGCGCAGCGCTCGGTGACCGTCTCGACCGTCGGGCTGGTCCCGGCGATCCGCAAGCTCACCGAGGAGGGGCTCAACGTCACCCTCGCGGTGAGCCTGCACGCCCCCGACGACGAGCTGCGCGACACCCTGGTGCCGATCAACACCCGCTGGAACGTCGGCGAGGTGCTCGAGGCGGCCGACGGCTACGCCCGCCGGACCGGCCGACGCTACTCCATCGAGTACGCGCTGATCCGCGACGTCAACGACCAGCCGTTCCGCGCCGACCTGCTGGGCAGGCTGCTGGCGAAGCGGCTCGCCCACGTCAACCTGATCCCGCTCAACCCGACACCGGGCAGCCAGTGGGACGCCAGCCCGCTGCCCGCGCAGCGCGAGTTCGTCGCCCGGCTGCGGGCGGCCGGGGTGCCGACGACCGTCCGCGACACCCGCGGCTCGGACATCGACGGTGCCTGCGGGCAGCTGGCGGCCGCCGACCAGGTGGACGGCGTGCCCAGCGTCGCCGTCCCGGTGCCCGCCGTCGAGGAGGGCCCGGTCGAGGAGGGTGTGCCCCTCGGGGCCGAGTCGGACCAGGGATGACCGGCCCGGGGGAGCAGCTCGAGCGGGCCGAGGCCCATCCGCACACGCACTCCGACGTGGCCGGCGGCTGGCTGCGCGCCGCGGTCTTCGGTGCGATGGACGGGCTGGTCACCAACACGGCCCTGGTCGCCGGCGTCGGGGGTGCCGGGGCCGGCTCGCACGCGGTCGTCCTGTCCGGCGTCGCCGGGCTGGCGGCCGGCGCCATCTCGATGGCGCTGGGCGAGTACACCTCGGTCAGCACCCAGAACGAGCAGCTGGACCTCGAGGTCGCCAAGGAGCGCCGCGAGCTGGCCGTGAACCCGGTGGGGGAGCAGGCCGAGCTCGCCCAGCTGTGGCGGGACCGCGGGCTGGACCCGCAGCTCGCCGACGCGGTGGCCGAGCAGCTGTCCCGCGACCCCGAGCAGGCGCTGCGCGTGCACGCGCTGAACGAGCTGGGGCTGGACCCCGAGGACAAGCCCTCGCCGATGACGGCGGCGGTCTCCTCGTTCCTCTGCTTCGCGGTGGGGGCGCTGATCCCGCTGCTGCCCTACCTGCTCGGCGCGCCGCTGCTGTGGCTGGCGCTGCTGTGCGGTGGTGCCGGCCTCGTGATCGCCGGCGCGCTGTCGGCCCGCTTCACCCCACGGCCGTGGTGGTCGGCGGGCCTGCGCCAGCTGCTGTTCGGAGCGATCGCCGCCGGGGCGACCTACCTCATCGGCGCCGCGATCGGCAGCGGCGCCGGCTGATCCCTGCCGCCTCGACCGGAGGCCGGCCCCGTGCGGGTGCTTACCGGGAGCGCCAGGCGTTCTTCCGGCGGCGGCTGTCCCAGAGCAGCATGATAAGGATGACCAGCGCGGCCCCGATCAGAAAGAGGTTCTCGACCTGACCCCGGTGGTTGCCGAACGTCAGCACCAGCAGCAGGACGATCATCACCCAGCCGGCGATCCGGCCGGTCTTGCCGGTCTCGCCGTGCCAGCCCCAGTCCTCGGGGCGCTCGTGGGTGATCGGCGTCTCGCCGGCCCGGACGATGCCCTCCTCGCGGGTGGACTGCTCGATCACCCTGGCGCTGGTCTGGTTGCCCTGGCCGCGGCCGCTCGCGTCGCTCACCGGCCCATGATGACAGGCCCGCGCGCGCGGCACAGGGCGACCCGGCCGTCGGCACCCGCGGAGGTCGCCTGGGAGAGGATGTCCCGGTGAGCGAGCCGCGCGAGGTCACCGTGCTGGGGTCGACCGGGTCGATCGGGCGGCAGGCGATCTCCGTCGCCCGGCAGAACCCGGGGCGGCTGCAGGTCACCGGGCTGGCGGCCGGCGGCGGTGACGTCGCGCTGCTGGCGGAGCAGGCGCTGAGCCTCGGCGTCCGGACGGTCGCGGTCGCCCGCGCCACCGCCGCGCAGGACCTGCAGCTGGCGTTCTACGCCGCCGCCCAGCAGCGCGGCTGGGCGCAGGGCCACTACACCCTGCCGGAGATCCTGGCCGGGCCGCGCGCCGCCGAGGAACTCGCCTCCCGGCCCGCAGACGTCGTCCTCAACGGGATCACCGGCTCGATCGGGCTCGGGCCGACCCTCTCCGCGCTGCGCGCCGGACGCACCGTCGCGCTGGCCAACAAGGAGTCGCTGGTGGCCGGCGGCGACCTGGTGACGGCGGCCGCCGCGCCCGGGCAGCTGGTCCCGGTGGACTCGGAGCACTCCGCGCTGGCCCAGTGCCTGCGGGGCGGGGCCCGCGGCGAGGTCGCCCGGCTGGTGCTCACCGCCAGCGGCGGCCCGTTCCGCGGCCGCTCGGCCGCCGAGCTGGCCGGGGTCACCCGGGAGCAGGCGCTGGCCCACCCGACCTGGGACATGGGACCGGTGGTCACCATCAACTCCGCGACCCTGGTCAACAAGGGCCTGGAGCTGATCGAGGCACACCTGCTCTTCGACGTGCCCTATGCCGACATCGACGTCGTGGTGCACCCGCAGTCGATCGTGCACTCCATGGTGACCTTCGCCGACGGCGCCACGATCGCGCAGGCCAGCCCGCCGGACATGCGGCTGCCGATCGCGCTGGCGCTGGCCTGGCCCGACCGCCTCCCCGACGTGCAGCCGGCGCTGGACTGGTCGGAGGCGAGCACCTGGGAGTTCATGCCGCTGGACTCCGCGGTGTTCCCCGCCGTGCGGCTGGCCCGGCAGGCGGGCGAGGCCGGCGGCGTCGTCCCGGCGGTGTACAACGCGGCCAACGAGGAGGCGGTCGCCGCATTCGCCGCGGGACACCTGGCGTTCACAGCCATCGTGCAGGTCATCGCGCGTACCTTGGACGCCGCGCCGGACCTCGGCGCACCCACCTGCGTCGAGGACGTGCTGGCCGCTGAGAAGTGGGCCCGGGAGCACGCCCGCGTCGCCATCGCCGGAGGCTGAGCTGAGCGGGTTCCTCCTGACGGTCCTCGGGATCGTCGCCTTCGCCGTCGGACTGCTGTTCAGCATCGGCTTCCACGAGTTCGGGCACTTCACCTGGGCCCGCAGGTTCGGCATGCGGGTGCCCCAGTTCTTCGTCGGCTTCGGGCCGACCGTCTTCTCCTGGCGCCGCGGCGAGACCGAGTTCGGCATCAAGGGCGTGCCGCTGGGCGGCTACATCCGGATCGTCGGGATGATCCCGCCGGCCGAGGAGGGCGAGAGCAAGCGCGCCACCCGGATGCGCAGCTTCATCGCCGAGGTCCGCGGCCAGGCGCTCAACGACGTGCTGCCCACTGACGGCGACCGGGTCTTCTACCGCAAGCCCTGGTGGCAGCGGGTGATCGTGATGTTCGCCGGGCCGTTCCACAACCTCGTCCTCGCGGTGGTCTTCTTCACCGTCGTCCTGGTCGGCTTCGGCATCCCGGGCACGACCACCACCATCGGGTCGATCCCGGAGTGCGTGCTGCCGGCCACCTCGAGCTCCACCACCTGCCCCGAGGACGCGGCCCCCTCACCGGCCGCCGCGGCCGGGCTGCGGGCCGGCGACACGATCGTCGCCATCGACGGCCGGCCGGTCTCCCGGGTCGCCGACACCGGCCGGGGCGACGAGGTGACCGGCTGGTCGCAGGTCCAGGCAGCCATCCGGGACAGCATCGGCACCCCCGTCGTGCTCAGCGTCGAGCGGGACGAGGACGGCGCCACCCGGCAGCTGGACCTGACCCTCACCCCGATCGCCAACAGCGTCTACGTCGACTCCGACGGGGACGGCGAGGTCGACGGGACCAGGACGGTCGGGTTCATCGGGGTCAGCGCCGCGCAGACCTACGTGAAGCAGTCGGTCACCGCCGTCCCCGGCTTCCTCGGCGACACCCTCGCCCGGTCGGTCGACAAGCTCGCGGAGATCCCGCAGCGGGTGCCCCAGCTGTTCCGGGCCACCTTCATGGGCGAGCAGCGCGACCCCCAGGGGCCGATCGGCGTGGTCGGCGTCAGCCGCATCTCCGGTGAGGTCTTCGCCCTCGACGACTTCACCACCACGGAGAAGATCAGCACCTTCTTCTCGCTGCTGGCCGGGATGAACCTGGTGCTCTTCCTGTTCAACCTCCTGCCGATCTACCCGCTGGACGGCGGGCACGTCGCCGGGGCGCTGTACGAGAAGGCCCGCTCGACGGTCGCCCGGTGGCGTGGGCGCCCCGACCCCGGCCCGTTCGACATCGCCCGGTTGATGCCGGTGGCCTACGTCGTCGCCGGGTTGTTCCTGGTGCTCAGCGGCATGCTCTTCATCGCCGACATCGTCAACCCCATCACCCTGCAGTAGTGGGAGACTGAACGACTGTGACTGTCTCGCTCGGCATGCCCGCCTCCCCGCCTCCCGTCCTCGCCCCCCGGCGGAAGACCCGCCAGCTGGACGTGGGTGGGGTCGGGGTCGGCAGCGACTCCCCGGTCAGCGTGCAGTCGATGTGCACCACCAAGACGGCCGACATCAACGCCACGCTCCAGCAGATCGCCGAGCTGACGGCGTCCGGCTGCCAGATCGTGCGGGTCGCGGTGCCCGACACCGACGACGCCGACGCGCTGCCGATCATCGCCAAGAAGTCGCAGATCCCGGTCATCGCCGACATCCACTTCCAGCCGCGCTACGTCTTCGCCGCGATCGACGCCGGCTGTGCCGCCGTCCGGGTGAACCCGGGCAACATCAAGAAGTTCGACGACAAGGTCGGCGAGATCGCCCGCGCGGCGAAGGGCGCCGGCATCCCCATCCGGATCGGCGTCAACGCCGGCTCGCTGGACCGCCGGCTGCTGGCCAAGTACGGCAAGGCCACCCCCGAGGCGCTGGTCGAGTCCGCGCTGTGGGAGTGCTCGCTGTTCGAGGAGCACGACTTCCGCGACATCAAGATCTCGGTCAAGCACAACGACCCCGTCGTCATGGTCCGCGCCTACGAGCTGCTGGCCGCCCGGTGCGACTACCCGCTGCACCTGGGTGTCACCGAGGCCGGCCCGGCGTTCCAGGGCACCATCAAGTCCGCGGTGGCCTTCGGTGCGCTGCTCTCCCAGGGCATCGGCGACACCATCCGGGTCTCCCTCTCCGCCCCGCCGGCGGAGGAGGTCAAGGTCGGCAACCAGATCCTGGAGTCGCTGAACCTGCGCCAGCGCGGCCTGGAGATCGTCAGCTGCCCCTCGTGCGGCCGCGCCCAGGTCGACGTCTACAAGCTGGCGAACGAGGTGACCGCCGGCCTGGAGGGCATGGAGGTCCCGCTCCGGGTGGCCGTCATGGGCTGCGTCGTCAACGGTCCGGGCGAGGCCCGGGAGGCCGACCTCGGTGTCGCCTCCGGCAACGGCAAGGGGCAGATCTTCGTCAAGGGCGAGGTCGTGAAGACCGTGCCCGAGTCGCTGATCGTGGAGACGCTGATCGAGGAGGCCATGCGCATCGCGGCCGACCAGGTCTCCGCCGGCACGCCCTCGGGCGCTCCGGTCGTCACCGTCTCCTGACCCGGCCCGGACAGGTCGAGGCGACGCGGGGAGCGGGCGTGCTGCGATCGGTCCAGGCCCGTGTCCTGGACGCCGACGACGAGACCGCGGTGCGGGACCTGCTCGCCCTCGACCCGGTCGGCACCTGCATGCTCGCCGGCCGGATCGAGACCCACGGCACGGCCGTGGCGACCCTGGGTGCGCCACTGTGGGGCCTGTGGTCCGGCAGCCGGCTGGACGCGGTCTGCCTGGCCGGCGCCAACCTGATCCCGTTCGCCCGGCCCGGCGCGGAGCGGGCGGCGGCGGGGGCGTTCGCCGAGCGGGCCCGCCGGGCCGGGCGCCGCTGCTCGACGATCGTCGGACCGGCGTCCTCGGTGCTGCCGCTGTGGGAGCTGCTGGCACCGGTGTGGGGCCCGGCCCGGGAGGTGCGTGCCCGCCAGCCGCTGCTGGCGATCGAGGGGCCGCCCGCGGTACCGGTGGAGTCGCGGGTCCGGCCGGTGCTGCCCCGCGAGCTGGACACCCTGCTGCCGGCCGCGGTCGCGATGTTCACCGAGGAGGTCGGCGTCAGCCCGACCCGGGTCGACGGCGGCGCGGCCTACCGGGCGCGGGTCGCGGAGCTGGTGCGGGCCGGGCAGTCGCTGGCCTGGATCGAGGACGGCCAGGTGCTGTTCAAGGCCGACGTCGGCGCGGTCTCCCGCGCGGCCTGCCAGCTGCAGGGCGTCTGGGTGGCGCCGCAGTTCCGCGGGCAGGGGATCGGCCAGCGGGGGACGGCGGCCGTGGTCGAGTACGCCCGGACGGCGATCGCGCCGGTCGTCAGCCTCTACGTCAACGACTACAACCGCGCCGCCCGGGCCGCCTACGACCGGGTCGGCTTCCGGCAGGTCGGCACGTACTCGTCGATCCTCTTCTGACGAAGGACCCCCTCGCCCCCCGACCCTCGCTCCGCTCGGGCCGGGCCCCTGCGAGGGGGCCGTTCCAGCACGTCGCCGCGGCTCGGTCGGTCCCGTCTGCGAGGGTGGGTGGGTGCGCAGCTGCTCGGGGTGGAGGACGTGGGGCGGGAGCGCCCGCAGGGCGACGACGGGCGGGCTCGCGGTGCTGCTGCTCGCGCCGGGGCTGGCCGGCTGCTCGTCGGACCCGAGCGACGACGTCCGCGCGGCCGCCCAGGCCTTCCTCGACGACTGGACCGCCGGCAGGACCGAGGCGGCGGCCGGGCTCACCACCGACGCCGCGGCCACGACGGCGCTGCTCGACCAGACCGCCACCGACCTCCCGGGCGCGACGCTCACCGCCGACCTGGGCGACGTCACGGTGGACGACGACACGGCGACCGTCGCCTGGCGGGCCACGTGGGACCTGGCCGCGTCCCCCGACTGGAGCTACCCGGCCAGCCTGTCCCTCACCGAGGCCGACGACGGCTGGCAGGTCGCCGCGGCGCCCACCGTCGTGCACCCGGACCTGGGGGAGGGGCAGCACCTGGTGCTGAGCCGGTCGCTCCCCGAGCGGGCCCCGATCACCGACGCCACCGGGGCCCCGCTGTTCACCGAGACCGAGGTCGTCAACGTCGGGGTGGACACCTCGAAGGTCACCGACCTGCCCGCCCTGGCCGGTGGGCTGGCCGCGGCGACCGGCGTCCCGGCCGAGGAGATCACCGCCGACGTCACCGCCGCCCCGGCCGGCCAGTTCGTCCCGGTCATCACCCTGCGCCGGCCGGACTTCGAGGCGATCCGGGCGCAGGTCTTCGACCTGCCCGGTGCGGTCTTCCCGACCAGCACCCGGCTGCTGGCGCCCAGCTCACGCTTCGGGCTGGCGCTGCTCGGCCGGGTCGGGGACGCCACGCAGGAGGTCATCGACGAGACCACCGGTGACGACGGCGAGCCGCTGTACGCCGCGGGGGACGACCTCGGGTTGTCCGGCCTGCAGCGCGCCTACCAGGCCCAGCTGGCCGGGACGCCGGGCTTCACGGTCAGCGTGGCGAGCACCGACGAGACCCTCGAGGACGCCGGCGAGGTCGTCGACACCGTCGACCCGGTGCCCGGCACCCCGGTCCAGACGCCGCTGGTGCCCGCCCTGCAGAACGCCGCGGACGCCGCCGTGGCGGGCCAGCCGCTGGCCACCTACCTGGTCGTGGTGCGGCCGGGCACCGGGGAGGTGCTGGCGGTCAGCTCGAACGAGGCGGCCAACCCGGCCAACGCCCTGTCCGGCCAGTTCCCGCCCGGGTCGAGCATGAAGACGATGACCGCGACGGCGCTGCTCAGCGCCGGCGCCCTCACCCCGGCCTCCCCGGTGCCCTGCCCCGGGACGACGACGGTCGAAGGGCGGGAGTTCGAGAACGAGGACCAGTTCGACCTGGGCACCGTGCCGCTCACCGAGGCCTTCGCCGAGTCCTGCAACACCACCTTCATCCAGCAGGGGCTGACGCTGCCCGACGACGCGCTGGCCGAGGCGGCGGCCTCCTACGGGGTCGGCAGCGACTGGCAGCTGCCGGTGGGCATCTTCAGCGGTGACGTGCCGGCGGACGCGACGGGCACCACGAAGGCCGCCGACCAGATCGGCCAGGGGCAGGTGCTGATGAGCCCGGCGCAGATGGCGCTGGTCGCCGCCGGCATCGCCAGCGGGACCCCGGCCGCCCCGGTCGAGGTCGTCGGCGCCACCCCTGCCGGCACCGCGCCGACCGGCCCGGCCGCGGCCGTGCTGGACCAGCTCCGGCCGATGATGCGCCAGGTGGTGCTCACCGGTACGGCCACCGCGCTCACCGACCGCGGCGACGTCTACGGCAAGACCGGCACCGCGGAGTTCGGGGACAAGACCCCGCCGGACTCGCACGGCTGGTTCGTCGGCTACCAGCTGGGCGGCCCGCAGGGGGACCTCGCCTTCGCCGTCCTGGTCGAGGCGGGGCAGTCCAGCAGCGTGGCCGTCGGGGTCGCCGACGCCTTCCTCGGCGCCCTGGGCTGAGGACGGCGCCCTCCCTCAGGTGTCGGGGAGGCCGGGGAAGGCGGTGGTCGGGGGCTGGCCGGCGGCGGTGCGCCAGCCCACCGCGCGCAGCTCCGCGGCGGACAGCGCGGCCACCGCGAGCTCCCGGGTGCTCCGCTCGGTGGCCTGGTCCAGCACCCAGGTCCACGCCTGGGACGTGCCGTCCTCGAGGGTGACCGCCAGGGCGGCGGCGTCCGCGGCGGACACCACCGGCGCGGGCAGCGTGTAGCCGGCCTCGGCCGGCACCGGCTCGACCCGTCGCGAGGTCAGCAGCGCGGCCACGGTGTCCCGGAGGTCGCGGTGCGCCTCCTCGGCGTCGACGACCGGGGCGCGGCCGTCGGCAGGCGTGGCCGCACCGACCACGCCGTACCCCCACACGGCCGTGTGCGCGGCCGCCAGCGCCTCCTGCAGGGCGGCGTCCTCCGCCGCGGTGGGTGAGGGTGCCTGGTCAGCCATGTCCGTCCCCTCCGTGCGCTGCTCGGCCGGTCATGCCGCCAGCTCGGTGGCCTGGCCGCGCAGCCCGGCCGCGATGCTGCCCAGCAGCGCCGCCCGGCCGCCGCTGAAGCCCGGGCACGCGGCGGCGTGGGCGTCGGCGGCCGCGGTCACCTGGGCCTGCAGGTACGTCCGGGCGCCGGCCGGGTCGAGGACCGGCCCGGCCGACGACGACGCGGCTGCGCTGCTCGCCGCCGCCCCCGGCGCAGCCGAGCGCAGCCGGTCCAGCTGCGCGCGGGCCTGGTCGGCGAGGGCCGGCACGGCGGCGGCCAGGTCCGGGGCGGCGGCGAAGGCGCTCGCGTAGGCGGCGACGACGGCCTCCTGCACCTGGACCTGCGCGGCGAGCTGGTCGACCTGTGCCGGGGTCACCGCGTCGGCGTCGTCCGCGGTGCTGGTGGTGCAGCTCGTCGTGGCCAGCGCGGTGCCGGCCAGCGCCGCCAGCAGCAGGCTCCGCCGGGAGAACGGCCGGTGCAGCGCGGTGGCTCCCGCGGGCGTGGTGGGGGGATCGGAGGGTGGTTCGGACATCGTGCCCATCCTCGCAGCCCGGCCGTCGGACGCCGGCAGCACGCACCGGCGAGCCCGGGCCTTCCGCGGGCGGGTGGGACCGCCGGGCTGGGCGGTAGCCTGACGGTCCACCCGCAGCACGCCGGGGCCCCGATCGACGACGGGCACGAGCGGCCGACCCCCGGCCCACCGCGAGTGCGGCGCGGCCGGCCGGCACATGGGCGGACACAACAGGACGACTCCAGGAGGCAGCCGATGACCACGCGAGGTGCAGGCGCCCCCGGTCAGACCGCCGATGCGATGACCACCCGGCTGACGGGTTGGGTGGAGCCGGCGGTCAGTGCCGCCGGCTACGACCTCGAGGAGCTCGTCGTCCGTCCGGCCGGGCAGCGCTCGGTGGTCCGGGTGGTCGTCGACCGGGACTCCGGCGTCAGCCTGGACGACGTCGCCCAGCTCAGCCGGTCGCTGTCGGAGCTGCTCGACGCGCAGGACGAGGCCCTGGGCCGGTCCCCCTACGTCCTCGAGGTGACCAGCCCGGGGGTCGACCGGCCGTTGACCGCCCCCCGGCACTGGCGCCGCAACGTGGGCCGCCTCGTCACCGTCACCGCCGGTCCCGAGGGCCGCCGGGAGGAGCTGACCGCCCGCGTGCTGCGGGTGGAGGGCGACGGGGTGGTGCTGGCCGTGGAGAAGGGCGGCACGAAGAAGGGGCAGGTGCGCAAGGCGGCCGGCGAGCGCACCGTGGGCTGGGCGGAACTGGGCGAGGCGCGGGTACAGGTGGAGTTCACCCGGCCGGCCGGTCACCGCGACGCGGCGCTCGTGCACGTCCCCGAGGAGGACGGGACCGACGAGCAGGACGACGCCGAGGACGACAGCGACGTCGACCCCGAGGACATGGACGACGACGAGCACGACCCGGCCGGGGAGCTCGTGGCCGACGCGAGCGGGAGGTCCGGGCGACCGGCCCCGCTCCGCGCGCCACGGGACTCCCGGCCGCGACGAGGAGGCAGCAAGTGAACATCGACGTGACCGCCCTCAAGGCGGTCGAGCGCGAGAAGGGCATCCCGGCCGACACGGTGCTGCAGGCGATCGAGACCGCGCTGGTCACGGCCTACCGGCACGCGGACGGCGCCGCACAGCACGTGCGGGTGCAGATCGACCGCAAGAGCGGTGAGGTCGCCGTGCTGGCCCAGGAGCTGGGCCCCGACGGCGAGGTCGTCCACGAGTGGGACGACACCCCCACCGACTTCGGCCGGATCGCGGCCAGCACCGCCAAGCAGGTGATCGTGCAGCGGCTGCGGGACGCGGAGAACGAGCAGACCTTCGGCGAGTACGCCGGCAAGGAGGGCGACATCGTCAGCGGCATCGTGCAGGCGCACGACCGCCGCAACAACCAGGGCCTGGTGCTGGTCGACATCGGCAAGGTGGAGGCGACCCTGCCCGCCGCCGAGCAGGTGCCCGGCGAGGACTACCGGCACGGCAGCCGGCTCAAGGCCTACGTCGTGTCGGTGGCCCGCACCTTCCGCGGCCCGCAGGTGACCCTGTCGCGCACCCACCCGAACCTGGTCCGCAAGCTGTTCGCGCTGGAGGCCCCGGAGGTCGCCGACGGCAGCGTGGAGATCGTCTCGGTCGCCCGCGAGGCGGGGCACCGGTCGAAGATCGCCGTGCGCACCTCGGTGCCGGGGCTGAACGCCAAGGGGTCCTGCATCGGGCCGATGGGCCAGCGGGTCCGCAACGTGATGAGCGAGCTGCACGGCGAGAAGATCGACATCGTCGACTGGTCCGACGACGACGCCACCTTCGTCGCCTCCGCGCTCTCCCCGGCCCGGGTCACCAGCGCCCGCGTGGTAGACCCCGCGGCGCGGGCGGTGCAGGTCGTCGTCCCCGACTACCAGCTCTCGCTGGCGATCGGCAAGGAGGGCCAGAACGCCCGGCTGGCCGCCCGGCTCACCGGCTGCCGCATCGACATCCGCAGCGACGCCCAGCCCACCGACGACAAGGCCGTCTCGCCGGGCGTGGGCCGCGCTCCGCTGCGCCCCAACCCGGGGCTGGAACGCACCGGCGCCCGCGGGCCGCAGGGGGGTCACCGGCCGCCGGTCCGGCGGGCGGAACACCCCGGCCCCGCGGCGCGCTAGACTCAGCGATGGCCGACACGTCGATCCCGGTCCGCACCTGTGTGGGGTGCCGCCGACGTGCACCGGTCACCGAGCTGTTGCGTGTCGTCGTCCGCGACGGGGGGTTGACCCCCGATCCGCGGCGGCGGCTCCCCGGCCGGGGGGCTTCGTTGCACCCCACCGCGGAGTGCCTGCACGCAGCGGTCCGGCGCCGGGCCTTCCCGCGCGCGCTGCGCTGCAGCACGTCGCTGGAGACCGGTCCGCTGGAAGACCACCTCGCGCAGCAGGTCAGCTGACCCGCTGCCCCGGTCCCCGGCGGGCGACCCACGGCAGCACCACCGACGGACCGGCACCCGGCCGGTCCGCACGTCGAGAGCAGGACGTCCTCGGATGAGCCACCTGTGAAGTCGTCACGATGACCATGTACCACTGACCTAGGGGTCGAGCGGGCCAGCCGCCGGCCTCACCAAGAGGAGACCCGTGCCAGGCAAGGCCCGCGTACACGAGCTCGCGAAAGAGCTCGGTATCGACAGCAAGACAGTGCTCGCCAAGCTCAAGGAGCAGGGCGAGTTCGTGAAGTCCGCGTCCTCCACCGTCGAGGCCCCCGTGGCCCGGCGACTCCGCGAGGCATACGGCTCCGGCTCCGGCAACGGTGCCCCGGCCCCCCGTCCCGGCCCCCGTCCGTCGGCTCCGGGTCCCCGCCCGGTGGCGCCCCAGGCCCAGGCCCCGGCGGCTGCTCCGGCGACCCCCGCCCAGGCTGCTCCGGTCGCCCCGGCAGCTCCGGTGGCCCCGGCCCCGCAGGCGCCCGCTGCCTCGGTTGCTCCGGCGACCTCGGCACCGGGCCCGCGTCCCGGCCCGCGGCCCGCGCCGCGACCGGCAGCCAGCACCCCGGCCCCGCAGGCCCCGGTCCAGCCGGCTCCGGTGCAGCAGACCCCCGCCGCGCCGGCGCAGCCGGCGGCACGTCCGGCCGCGCCGGGCCCCCGTCCGGGCGGTACGCCCGGCGGTGCGCCCGCCGGCGTCCCCGGACAGGGCGGTGCCACCCCCGGTGGCGCGCGTCCGGCCCCGGGCCCGCGCCCGGGTCCCCGTCCGGCCCCGCGGCCGGGCAACAACCCCTTCAGCAGTGCGCCGCGTCCGGCCGCTGCCGGCCCGCGTCCCGGCGGGGCTCCCGGCCAGGCCGCCGGCCCCGGCGGTCCGCGTCCCGGCCCGGCCGGCCCGCGCCCCGGCCCCGGTGCCGGTGGTCCGCGTCCGGCGTCCGGTCCGGGCGGGCCTCGTCCGGCCGCAGGTCCGGGTGGGCCCCGGCCCAACCCGGGCATGATGCCGCAGCGGCCGAGCCCCGGCATGATGCCGCCTCGCCCCGCCGGCCGTCCCGGTGGCGGTGCCGGTGGTCCCGGCGGCGCCGGTGGCCGTGGCCGTCCGGGTGGTCCCGGCGGTGGCGGTGGCGGCGGTGGCTTCCGTCCCGGTGGCGGTGGTCCCGGTGGCGGTGGCGGCGGTGCTCCGGCCGGTGGTTTCCGTCCCGGTGGCGGCGGTGGTGGCCGTGGCCGTGGCCGTGGTGGCTCCGGTGCCGGCACCGCGGGTGCCTTCGGGCGTCCGGGTGGTCGCGGTCCGGTCCGCGGGCGCAAGAGCAAGAAGCAGCGGCGTCAGGAGTTCGACTCCATGGCGGCGCCGTCGATGGGCGGCGTCAGCCTGCCCCGCGGCAACGGGCAGACCGTCCGGCTGCCCCGTGGCGCCTCGCTGACCGACCTGGCCGAGCGGATCAACGCCCAGCCGGCCGCGCTGGTCACCGCCCTGTTCCACCTGGGCGAGATGGTCACCGCGACGCAGTCGGTGAACGACGAGACGTTGCAGCTGCTCGGTGCCGAGATCGGCTGGGTCATCCAGGTCGTCAGCCCCGAGGACGAGGACCGCGAGCTCCTCGAGACCTTCGACCTCACCTTCGGTGACGAGGAGAGCTCGGACGAGGACGACTGGGACATCCGTCCGCCGGTGGTGACCGTCATGGGTCACGTCGACCACGGCAAGACGAAGCTGCTGGACGCCCTGCGGCACGCCAACGTGGCGGCCAAGGAGGCCGGTGGCATCACCCAGCACATCGGCGCCTACCAGATCGTCACCGAGCTGGAGGGCAACGAGCGCCCGGTCACCTTCATCGACACCCCGGGTCACGAGTCGTTCACCGCGATGCGTGCCCGTGGCGCGAAGGTCACCGACATCGTCGTCCTGGTCGTGGCCGCCGACGACGGCGTCATGCCGCAGACGGTCGAGGCGCTCAACCACGCCCAGGCCGCCGAGGTGCCGATCGTGGTCGCGGTCAACAAGATCGACAAGGAGGGGGCCAACCCCGCCAAGATCCGCCAGCAGCTCACCGAGTACGGGCTGGTGGCCGAGGAGTACGGCGGCGACACGATGTTCGTCGACGTCTCCGCGACCACCCGCCAGGGTCTCGACGACCTGCTCGCGGCGATCCTGCTGACCGCCGACGCCTCGCTGGACCTGCGCGCCAACGTGGGCCAGGACCCGCAGGGTGTGGTCATCGAGGGCAAGCTGGACAAGGGCCGGGGCCCCGTGGCCACGGTGCTGGTCCAGCGCGGCACGCTCCGCCAGGGCGACTCGATCGTGGCCGGCGACGCCTACGGTCGCGTCCGGTCGCTGCTCGACGAGCACGGCAACAAGCTCAAGGAGGCCCTGCCGGCCCGTCCGGTCCAGGTCGTCGGCCTGACCTCCGTGCCGCGCGCCGGTGACACCTTCCTCGTCGTCGAGGAGGACCGGATCGCCCGGCAGATCGCCGACCGCCGCCAGGCCCGCATCCGCAACGCGCAGAACGCGTCGATGCGCAAGCGGATCAGCCTGGAGGACCTGGACGCGGCGCTCAAGGAGACCCGTCAGCTCAACCTGATCATCAAGGGCGACAACTCGGGCACCGTCGAGGCGCTCGAAGAGGCGCTGATGAAGATCGAGGTGAGCGACGACATCTCGCTGCGGGTCATCCACCGCGGCGTCGGTGGGATCACCAAGAGCGACATCGACCTGGCGCTGGCCGACGACGTCATCGTCCTGGGCTTCAACGTCCGGGCCGAGGGCCAGGCGACCGAGCTGGCTGCCCGCGAGGGGGTGGACGTCCGGTACTACACGGTCATCTACCAGGCCATCGAGGAGATCGAGGCCGCGCTCAAGGGCATGCTCAAGCCCGAGTACGAAGAGGTGCAGCTGGGCACCGCGGAGGTCCGCGAGGTCTTCCGTGTCCCGAGGATCGGCAACGTCGCCGGTTCGCTGGTGCGCAGCGGCACGATCGTCCGCAACTCCAAGGCCCGGCTCGTCCGGGACGGCGCTGTGGTCGCGGACAACCTGACCGTCGAGTCGCTGCGCCGCTTCAAGGACGACGCGACCGAGGTCCGGGAGGGTTACGAGTGCGGTATCGGTCTCGGGTCGTTCAACGACATCAAGATCGACGACGTGATCCAGACCTTCGAGCTGCGTGAGAAGCCGCGCGCCTGACAGTGCTGATGCCGTCCCGCGGCGGGTCGGTGGGAGGTGATCCGGTGTTCACCGGGTCGCTGACCGCTGACCTGCTGCTGGGCGACGTGCACTCGCTCAAGGAGAAGCGTGCCGTGGTGAAGCCGATCGTGGCCGAGCTGCGGCGCCGCTTCACCGTGGCAGCTGCCGAGGTCGGCGACCCCGACCTGCACCGCCGTGTGCAGGTCGGGGTCGCCACCGTCGCGGGCCAGGCCGGCCAGGTGACCGACGTCCTGGACGCGTGCGAGCGGTTGCTGGCCGAACGGCCGGAGGTGACGCTGCTGTCGACGCACCGTCAGCTGTTCAGCGACACCGATTAAGGACCCCGTCGCCCCCCACCCCACGCTCCGCGCGGGGCGGGGCCCTGCGACGGGGCCTTCCAGACCCACCCAGGATCGTTCCTGGCCCTTCCGAGGAGATGCGATGGCCGACCCGGCCCGGGCACGGCGACTGGCGGTGCGCATCCGCCAGATCGTCAGCGCCACGATCGAGATGCAGATCAAGGACCCCCGCCTCGGGATGGTCACCATCACCGACGCCCGCGTCACCAGCGACCTGCGCGAGGCGACGGTCTTCTACACGGTCTACGGCGACGCCACCCAGGTGGAGGACTCCGCCCGGGCGCTGGCCAGCGCCACCGGCGTGCTGCGCTCGACGGTGGGGAAGCAGACCGGCATCAAGTTCGTGCCCTCGCTGACCTTCGTCGCCGACATCGTGCCCGACACCGCCCGTGAGCTGGAGGAGGCGCTGGAGCGCGTCCGGCACGCCGACGCCGAGCTCGCCCGGGCCCGCGAGGGGGCGCAGTACGCCGGCGACGCCGACCCCTACCGCAAGCCGGCGGTCATCGAGGACGACGACGAGGACGACGACGACCTGGTCGCCCGGACCGACGACGGGTCCGCGGACCTGGCCAGCGGGCGCACCGACGACTTCTCCGACGGCCGGCCCTCCGCCGCCCAGCGGAGCGCGTCGTGACCGAGGCCGTCGACCCGGACCCGGTGGACCCGGCTGCCACCCCCGAGGGCACCACCCTCGGCGGGCGTCGGGAGCCGGCCGACGGTGACCCGACCGCCGGGGGCAAGCGCGGGGACATCGGCACGACCGCGAGCATCGCCGCCGACGAACCCGACGACGGCTCCGCGTACCCGGTGGGAGGTGGCCGGGTCGAGGAGGAGTCCCATGCCTCCCCGGTCGCCGATCCGGGGCCCGACGGCACCCCGTGAGCGCCCCGGCCACCACCGTCACCTCGACAGCGGCCGCGGTCGAGGTGCTCGCCCGGGCGGCGGACGGCGGCGCGACCGTCGTCCTGTCCGGGCACGTGCACCCCGATGCCGACGCGCTGGGCAGCACCCTGGCGCTGGCGGAGGGCCTGCGCCGTCGCGGTGCCCGGGTGGTGACGACGTTCCCCGAGCCCTTCGTGCTGCCCGGGTCGCTCCGCTGGCTCCCCGGCGCCGACGAGCTGGTGCCCCCGTCCCAGCTGCCGGCCGAGGTCGACGTCTTCGTCAGCCTCGACGCCGCGTCGCCGGGCCGGCTGGGGAGCCTCGCCGCGCTCGTGGACACCGCCGCCCGGTCGGTCGTCGTCGACCACCACGCCAGCAACCCCGGCTTCGGGGAGGTGCGGCTGGTCGACCCGGCGGCGGCTGCGACCGTGGTGCTGGTCGCCGCGCTGCTCGAGGGCCTCGACGTGGCGCTGGACCAGCGGCTGGCCACCTGCCTGTACGCCGGGCTGACCGCGGACACCGGGTCCTTCCGGTTCGGCAACACGTCCCCGGGCACCCATGAGCTCGCCGCCCGGCTGCTGCGCACCGGGATCGACCACGCCGCCATCAGCCGCCGGTTGTTCGACACCGCGCCGTTCGGCTGGCTGGGGCTGCTGTCGGAGGTCACCGGCCGCGCGGCCCTCGAGCCCGACGTCGGTGCCGGGCTGGTCTGGACCTGGTCCACGGCGGCCGAGGCGCGGGCGCACGGCCTGGCTCCCGACCAGCTCGAGGCGCTCGTGGACGTCGTCCGGGCGACCGCCGAGGCCGACGTCGCCTGCGTGGTGAAGGGGCAGGACGACGGCACGTGGGTCGTGTCGCTGCGGTCCCGCGGTGCCACCGACCTGGCCCGGGTCGCCATGGCGCTCGGCGGTGGCGGCCACCGTGCGGCAGCCGGCTACAGCTCGTACCTGGACCTCGAGGGCACGGTCGAGCAGCTCCGCACCCAGTTGCGGGCCGCGCGCCCGTCGTGACCCCGCCGTCCCCGCGACGGCCGCACGGCCCCGGGCCGTCCATCCCGGCCCTGGCGGCGCCCGCGCTCGTCGTGCTGGCCGCGGAGCCGCTGTACCTGCTCGTCGACACCGCGGTGGTGGGCCACCTCGACGGCGTCGCCCTGGGCGGCCTCGCCGTCGGCGGGGGACTGCTGGCCTACGTCGCGGCGCTGCTGAACTTCCTGGCCTACGGCACCACCGCCCGGGCCGCGCGCCGCACCGGGGCCGGTGACCGGGCCGGCGCGGTCGGCGAGGGCGTGCAGGCGACCTGGCTGGCCCTCGCCCTCGGCGTCGCACTGGCGCTGCTGTTCCAGCTGCTGGCCGGTCCGCTGACCCGGTTGCTCGCCGGGGGCGCCGGGCCGGTGGCGGACGCGGGCGAGCAGTGGTTGCGGGTCGCCAGCCCCGGCCTGCCGCTGCTGCTGGTCGCGCTGGCCGGCAACGGCTGGCTGCGCGGGGTCCAGGAACTGCGCCGGCCGATGGGCTACGTGCTCGCCGGCAGCGGGGTGGGGGTGGTGCTGTGCCCGCTGCTGGTGCACCCCCTCGGTCTGGGCCTGGTCGGCTCCGCGCTGGCCAACCTGGCCGGTCAGGGCATCGCGGCGGTGCTGTTCGTCCGGGCCCTGGCCCGGGAGCTGGCCGGCTCCGGGGTCTCCTGGCGGCCCCGGCCACCGGCGCTCGGAGCGCAGCTGGTGCTCGGCCGCGACCTGCTGGTGCGCGCCGCCGTGCTGCAGCTGGCGTTCGCCGCCGCCGCCGCGGTCGTCGCCCGGTCCAGCACGGCCGAGCTCGGTGCGCACCAGGTGGCGCTCCAGCTGTGGCTGTTCCTCGCCCTGGTGCTGGACGCCTACGCGATCGCCGCCCAGACGCTGGTCGGCACGGCCCTGGGCGCCGGCCGGCCCGGCGATGCCCGGCACACCGCCGCCCGGGTCGTCCGCTGGGGGCTGGGGACCGGGGTCGTCGTCGCCGTCCTGCTGCTGGCGTTGCGGCCGGTGGTGCCGCCGCTGTTCACCGACGACCCCGCGGTGCTGGCCCAGGCCGGCGTCGTCTGGTGGTTCCTCGCGCTGATGCAGCCGCTGGCGGGGGTGGTGTTCGCCCTGGACGGCGTGCTGATGGGCGCCGGGGACGCGGCCTACCTGCGCACCGTCACGCTCGCGTCGGCACTGCTGGGCTTCCTGCCGCTGTCGCTGCTGTCGGGGTGGCTGGACTGGGGGCTGCCCGGTGTCTGGACCGGGCTGACCCTGTTCATCGTCCTGCGGCTGGTGGCGGTCGGCCGCCGGGTGCGGGGGAGCGCCTGGCTGGGTGAGACGGTGAGTCCGTGAGTCCCAAGCGCCCCGACGCCGACGTCCCGCCGTCCCTGCTGCTGGTCGACAAGCCGGCCGGCATGACCTCGCACGACGTCGTCGCGATCGCCCGGCGGGTGCTGTCGGTCCGCAAGGTCGGCCACGCCGGCACCCTCGACCCGATGGCCACCGGCCTGCTGGTGCTGGGCGTCGGCGCCGCCACCCGGCTGCTCGGGCACCTCTCCGGCTCGGACAAGACCTACGACGCGACCGTCCGGCTGGGGCAGTCGACGGTCACCGACGACGCCGAGGGCGAGGTCACCGGGACGACGTCGGCCGCCGGGGTCGGCGAGGACGACGTCCGCGCCGCGCTGGACGCCCAGGTCGGTGCGCTGCAGCAGGTGCCGTCGTCGGTGAGCGCGGTCAAGGTCGACGGCCGGCGCTCCTACGACCGGGTCCGCGCCGGCGAGGAGTTCGAGCTGGCGGCCCGGTCGGTCACGGTGCACCGCATCGACGTGCACCGCATCGCCCGGCCCGCGGCCGACCTCGTCGACGTCGACGTCACCGTCGCCTGCACCACCGGTACCTACATCCGGGCGATCGCCCGGGACGTCGGTGCCGCGCTCGGCGTCGGCGGGCACCTGACCGCCTTGCGCCGCACGTCCTCGGGCCCCTTCGCGGTCACGCAGGCCCGGCCGGTCGAGGACGCCGCCGCGGCCCTGGCCGGACCCGGCTCCGGTGCCGGCGTGCTCGGGCTCGCCGACGCCGCCCGCGCCGTCTTCCCGGCGCGGCAGCTCGACGCCGCGGAAGCGGTCGCCGTCGGGCACGGTCAGCGGGTGCCGGCCACCGGTGCCCCCGGCCTGCACGCCGCGCTCGCCCCCGACGGGCGGCTGGTCGCGCTGGTGGAGGACGCCGGCCCGGTGACCCGGGTCGCCGTCGGCTTCCCGCACCGCGGCGGCTGACCCCACCGGTCAGCCCCGCCGCTGCGCGGGGTGCCGGGCCGGAGCGCGGGCCAGCACCACCACGCCGGTCACCGTGAGCAGCCAGCCGACGACCAGCGGCGCGATCCAGCCGGGGCGCACCCGGTCGCCGAGCAGGGCCAGGCCCACCAACCCCGGGGCGACGACCTCGGTGACGGACAGGACGCCGACCACCGCGCCGACCGTGCCGCGGCGCATGGCCGCCGCGAGCAGCACCGTGCCGGCGGCCCCGAAGGCGACCACCGCGTAGGCCAGCGGCTCGGCCAGCAGGTCCAGCACCGACGTCCACGGCGAGGACGCGATGTGCACCGCGCGCACCGACAGGGCCACCCCGCCGTAGGCCACGCCGGCCGCGGCGGCCATGAGCAGCGGCCGCCCGGAGCGGAGCACGGGCACCAGCGCGGCGAGCACCACGAGCGCGGCGCCGAGCAGGACCCCGTGCGCGGCGGCCGGCAGCCGCTCGGGTCGCCCCGGCGCGGCGGCTGCTGCGACCAGCACCAGGCCGCCCAGGACCAGCGCCGAGGCGACGAGCTCCTGGCGCGACAGCCGGCGGGGGTCGCCGCCCCGGCTGGCCAGCACCGTCACCGGCAGGACCCCGGCGAGCACCGATTGGACCGCGACGACCGGCAGCACGCGCAGCGCGGCCACCGACAGCAGCCAGCCGACGCCGTCCACCGCGATGCCGACGGCGTAGCGCGGCTGCCGCCACGCCGCCCGGCCGGCCGGCGCCTGCCGGATCCCGGCCGACTCCAGCAGCGACGCCGCGCTGTTCGCCAGCACCCCGCGACGGCCGCGAGGAAGGCCAGGGCGGTCATGGTCCTCCCCGGCTGTGGCAACCTCGGTGCGTGTCGTCGGCCATCTCACCCGATCCGCTGCTCGACGGGCGGATCAGCGAGCTCCTCGCGCAGTTCGCCGGGCTGCCCGGCGTCCTCGTCGCGTTCTCCGGCGGGGTCGACTCCGGGGTGGTCCTGGCGGCCGCGGTGCGCGCCCTGGGCCCGGACCGGGTGGTCGCCGCCACCGCCGTCTCACCCAGCCTGCCGGCGGCCGAGCGGGCCGCGGCGCACGCGTTCGCGGTGGGCCTGGGCGTCCGGCACGAGCAGCCGGCCACCGACGAGCTGTCCCGGCCCGGCTACGTCGCCAACGCCGGCGACCGCTGCGCGTTCTGCAAGGCCGAGCTGGTCGACGTGCTCACCCCGCTGGCCGCGGAGCTGGGCATCGCCGACGTCGTCACCGGCACCAACGCCGACGACCTGCGCGCCGGGTTCCGCCCCGGCATCCGGGCCGCCGCCGAGCGCGGCGCCTGGGCGCCGCTGGCCCGCGCCGGGATGACCAAGGCCGACGTCCGGGCGGCTGCCCACCGCTGGGAGCTCCCGCTGGCCGACAAGCCGGCCGCCGCGTGCCTGGCCAGCCGGATCGCCTACGGGGTGCCCGTGTCGGCGGCCCGGCTGGCCCGCGTCGAGGCGGCCGAGCTCGCCCTGCGGCAGGCGCTCGCCGCCGCCGGGTTGGCGGTGCGCGACCTCCGGGTCCGGGACATGGGCGAGGACGTCGCGCGGGTCGAGGTCGACGCCGCCCTGGTGCCCGCCGTGGGCCCGGACCTGTTGGCCGCCGTCGACGGCTTCGCCCGGGTGGAGCTGGACCCCCGCGGCTTCCGGTCCGGCGCGATGAACGAGCTGCTGCCCGACCCGGTCCGCTACCGGTGAGCCCTACCGCCCGACTGAGCGCACGATCCGGGCAGCGGCCACCCCGGCGCCGAAGCCGTTGTCGATGTTGACCACCAGCACGCCCGGCGCGCAGGCGGTGAGCATGGTCAGCAGCGCGGCGAGCCCCTCGAACGCGGCGCCGTAGCCGACCGACGTCGGGACGGCGACCACCAGCCGGTCGGTCAGACCGGCCACGACGCTGGGCAGCGCGCCGTCCATGCCGGCCACGACGACGACCGCGTCGGCCGCCGCGAGGTCCGGCGCCACCGCCAGCACCCGGTGCACGCCGGCCACCCCGACGTCGTCCACCCGCCGGCAGCCGACCCCGCTCGCGGCCAGCGTCGCGGCGACCTCGGCGGCGACCGCGCCGTCCGACGTCCCCGCGGTGAGCACCAGCACCTCGCCGACCGGCGGTGGGGGAGTGCCCACCCACGCCACCCGGGCGACCGGGTCGACGTGCGCGTCGGGCCACCGGTCGAGGACCGCGGCGGCGGTCTCGGCGTCGACCCGGGTGGCCCAGGCGAAGGCCTCCCCACCCACCCCGGACCCGGCGTCGACCAGCCCGGCCAGGCAGCCGACCGTCTCGGCCGGGGTCTTGCCGCCGGCGAAGACCACCTCAGGGGTCCCGGTGCGGGCGGCGCGGTCCACGTCCAGGCGGGCGAAGCCCAGGTCGGCGGTGCGCGGCTGATCGGTCACGGGACCAGTCTCGCCCACCCGCCGT
Organism: Geodermatophilaceae bacterium URHA0031; assembly: GCA_000620205.1. Lineage (GTDB taxonomy): Bacteria > Actinomycetota > Actinomycetes > Mycobacteriales > Geodermatophilaceae > Modestobacter. The sequence goes on from JHVP01000021.1 coordinate 38,688, forward strand.
GTCGGCCCCGCCGGAGTTGGGCAGGATGCGGGCATGAGCGTCGTCAAGATCAACGTCGTGACCGTGCCGGAGGACAAGCGGGCCCGCTTCGAGGAGCGCTTCAAGGGCCGGGCGGGTGCCGTGGAGAGCACCCCGGGCTTCGAGTGGTTCGAGCTGCTCCGCCCGGTCGAGGGCACCGACTCCTACCTCGTCTACACCCGCTGGGTCGACGAGGACGCCTACCAGGCCTGGCAGAACGGGCAGGACTTCGACCGCGCCCACGAGGGCGGTGGCGACACCCTCGCCCCGGCCGCCGAGCGGTCGCAGACGCACCTGTGGAGCTACGACGTCGTGGAGTCCGCCGCACCCAAGGGGAGCTGAACCGAGCCGGCCCGCAGCGCCGCCGCCCAGGCGGCGTCGCGGGCCGCGGGTGCCGCCGCCGTCGTCGTGCGGACGAACTCGCCGACGACAGCGGCGAACCGGCCCGGGTCCTCCACCTGCGGAAAGTGCCCCGCCCGGTCGAAGACGACCAGCGTGCTGCCCGGCAGCTGCTCGTGCAGGGTCTCGCCGTGCGCCACCGGGATCACCGGGTCCCGTCCGCCCCAGACCAGCAGCAGCGGCAGGGCCGCGGTGAGGTACAGCCGGTCGGTGGCGCTCACCCGCTGCCCGCCGACGTCGATCACCGACCGCGCGGTCAGCACGAACGCGGACCGCGCGTCGGCATCCGCCAGGGTCGCCAGGCCCGCGACGACCTGCGCCAGCGCGGGCGGGGTGATCCGCTGCAGCGGGCGCAGCACCCGCGCGGCGGCCCGCGCGGCGTAGGGGTTGAACACGGCCGGCAGCACCCACTCGGCGCCGGGCAGGGCCACCGCCCGCAGCGCCGGGCTCACGTTCCGGCCCAGACCGCCGGAGTCGACCAGCACGAGCCGGTCGACCGAGGCCGGGAACTGGTAGGCCAGCTGCATCGCCACCCCGCCGCCGAGGCTGTGCCCGACGACGGTGGCGGACTCCACACCCAGGACCACCAGCAGGTCGCGGGCGAGCGTGGCCAGCGCTCCGAGGCTGTAGTCGCCGCTGGGCTTCTCCGAGGCGCCGTGACCCAGCAGGTCCGGCGCGACCACCCGGTGGGTGCGCGCCAGCTCGTCCAGCGCCGGGCCGAAGCTCGCCCCGGACCCGAGCAGGCCGTGCAGCAGGAGCAGCACCGGCCCCGACGTCCCGCCGATCCGGCAGGAGACCCGGTGGCCGTGCAGCAGCACCACCTCGGTGCGCACGCCGGGCCCGGTCCAGCGCACCGGCTCCCACCCGGCTCGGGCCGGCTCGTTCCCGTCGGGCTCCACCCCCGCAGGTTAGGCGGGCAGGCGGGGGGTGCGGCCGGCCACGCGTCGGGGCACCGGCCCGCTCGTGCCTGGCCGCGGACGTGCCGGTCTAGGGTGGCGGTGCGGGCCGGGCATCCGCCGGGCCGCTCCAGCACGAGCACCAGCAGGTGGGAGCCATGACCGACACGCTCGCCGACAGCCGTACCTCCTCCCGGGAGTTCACCGAGGGCGTGCCGCTGGTCGTGGAGGACGTGCCGCGCCGCTCCGCCACCGAGCGTGCCCAGCAGCTGGAGGACCCCGGCTTCGGCCGGTACTTCACCGACTCGATGTTCGTCGCCCGGTACCGGGTCGGGGAGGGCTGGGTCGACGCCCGGCTGACGCCCTACGGTCCGCTGCAGATGGACCCGAGCGCGGCCGCGCTGCACTACGCGCAGTCGATCTTCGAGGGTCTCAAGGCCTACGCCCAGCCCGACGGCAGCGTGGCCACCTTCCGCCCCGAGTCCAACGCCGCCCGCTTCGCCCGCAGCGCCGCCCGGCTGGCCATGCCGCAGGTGCCCGACCAGGCCTTCATCACCGCGGTGGACGCGCTGGTCGACGCCGACCGCGACTGGGTGCCCACCGGCCCGGACCAGACGCTCTACATCCGGCCCTACATGCTGGCGGTCGAGCCGTTCCTGGGCGTCCGGCCCGCGCACGAGTACCTGTTCATCGTCATCGCCAGCCCGGCCGGTGCCTACTTCCCCCGTGGCGTGCACCCGGTGTCGGTCTACCTCTCCGAGGACTACATCCGGGCCGCTCCCGGCGGCACCGGCGACGTCAAGTGCGCCGGCAACTACGCCGCCAGCCTGCTGGCCCAGGAGCAGGCCATCGCCGCCGGCTGCGACCAGGTCGTCTGGCTCGATGCGGTGGAGAAGCGGTACGTCGAGGAGATGGGCGGGATGAACCTGTTCTTCGTCCTCGGCTCGGGCGCCGACGCCGAGCTGGTCACCCCGGAGCTCACCGGCACCCTGCTGCCCGGCATCACCCGGGAGTCGCTGATCACCGTGGCCCGCGAGCTGGGGCACACGGTCACCGAGCGGCGGTTCAGCGTCGAGGAGTGGCGGGCCGGCGTGGCCGACGGCACGGTCACCGAGACCTTCGCCTGCGGCACGGCCGCGGTGATCACGCCGGTCGGGGAGGTCAAGGCCCGCACCGGCGACTTCACCGTCGGCGACGGCGAGCCGGGCCCGCTGACCATGCAGCTGCGCGCGCACCTGCTCGACGTCCAGCACGGCCGGGTGGCCGACACCCACGGCTGGCTGCACCGCGTCGCGTCCGCCTCCTGAGCCGCCGACCAGGCCACCGGGGGAGACGAGCGGCGTGCTGCGCTGGCGCGGGCTGGGCGACACCCCACGCGACCTGGGGCGCACGGTGGTCACCATCGGCATGTACGACGGCGTCCACCGCGGGCACCAGCACCTGATCGGCACGGCGGTCGCCCGGGCCCGGGCGCTGGGGCGCCCGGTGGTGCTGCTGACCTTCGACCCGCACCCGTCGGAGGTCGTCCGGCCCGGGTCGCACCCGGCGATCCTCACCTCGGCCGACCGCAAGGCCGAGCTGGTCGCCGACCTCGGGGTCGACGGCATGTGCGTGCTGCCGTTCACCCAAGAGTTCAGCCGGCTCACCCCGGAGGAGTTCACCCACACCGTGCTCGTCGAGCACCTGTACGCGGCGCAGGTCGTGGTGGGGCGCAACTTCAGCTACGGCCACAGGGCCGCCGGCACCGTGGACACGCTGGCCGCCGACGGGCGCCGGTTCGGCTTCGGCGTCGAGGGGGTCGACCTCACCGTCGTCGGCTCGGCGCCCGACCTGTCCGGGGACGGCGAGGTCACCATCTCCTCGACCTACATCCGGGCCTGCGTGGCGGCCGGGGACATGGCCTCGGCGGCGCTCGCACTGGGCCGCCCCCACCGGGTCGACGGTGTGGTCGTGCGCGGCGACCGGCGCGGCCGTGAGCTGGGCTACCCGACGGCGAACGTGGAGACCCCCGCGCACACCGCCGTCCCGGCCGATGGGGTCTACGCCGGCCGGCTCGTGCTGCGCGACCACCGCGGCACCAGCCGCAGCAGCCACCCGGCGGCCATCTCGGTGGGCAGCAACCCGACCTTCGCCGGTGCCCGGCGCACGGTGGAGGCGTACCTGCTCGACTTCGACGGCGACCTCTACGGCGAGCACGTCGGGGTGGAGTTCGTGGAGCGGCTGCGCCCGATGCTCACCTTCCCCGGCGTCCCCGAGCTGCTGGTGGCGATGGCCGAGGACGTCTCCCGCACCCGCGCCGTCCTCGGCTTGTCCTGACCCCTCCCGAGGGAGAGCCGGATGGCGCCGACGGCCGCGTGTGTAACCTGGGTGGTGACGTCGGGAGACCGACGTGTGTGCATGCTGCCCCCGTGACACAGACCGGGGGCCACACGTGACCTGCCCTGGAGGCACCATGGCGCTGGAGAGCGCGACGAAGAAGCAGATCATGACCGAGTACGCGACGGTCGAGAACGACACCGGTTCCCCCGAGGTGCAGGTCGCGATGCTGACCCGACGGATCAGCGACCTGACCGAGCACCTCAAGCAGCACAAGCACGACCACCACAGCCGGCGGGGCCTGCTCCTGCTGGTCGGCCGCCGCCGGCGGCTGCTGAACTACCTGGCAAAGACCGACATCAACCGGTACCGCTCGCTCATCGAGCGGCTCGGCCTGCGCCGCTAGCACCACCGAGGGGACCGCTCCGGCACGCCGGGTCGGTCCCCTCTCTCGTCCGGCACCCGCCGGAGGAGACCACCGGCCTCCACGCCGGCCGTCCCGCGAGGGCCGGTCCTCGGTAGTGGCCCCCGGGACGCAGCGAGCCTGAGAAGCAGGAACCCGCCACACCCCGAGGGCTTCGATCGAAGACCGGTCGCCCCGGACACCGCCGGCGCACACCGCCGCGAAGAGGACGTCGCCGTATGCGACGTAGGAAGAGGACACGATGTCCGCACCCACCACAGACACCACCGACTTCGACGCCGAGGACGGCGTCTTCACCGCCTCCGCGGTGATCGACAACGGGGCCCTCGGTTCCCGCACCGTCACCTTCGAGACCGGCCGCCTGGCCAAGCAGGCCGCCGGCTCCGTCGTCGCCACGATGGGCGACACCACGCTGCTGTCGGCCACCACGGCCGGCCGCCAGCCCAAGGACCAGTTCGACTTCTTCCCGCTGACGGTGGACGTCGAAGAGCGCATGTACGCGATCGGCAAGATCCCCGGCTCGTTCTTCCGCCGCGAGGGCCGCCCGTCCGAGGACGCGATCCTCACCTGCCGGCTGATCGACCGCCCGCTGCGCCCGACCTTCGCCAAGGGCCTGCGCAACGAGGTCCAGGTCGTCATCACCGTGCTGTCGCTGGACCCCGACCACGTCTACGACGTGCTCGCGATCAACGCCGCGTCGGCGTCCACCCAGCTCTCCGGCCTGCCGTTCTCCGGCCCGGTCGGTGGCACCCGGGTGGCGCTGGTCAACGGCCAGTGGGTCGGCTTCCCGACGCACGCCGAGCTCGAGGACGCCGTCTTCGACATGGTCGTGGCCGGCCGGGTCCTGCCCGACGGCGACGTCGCGATCATGATGGTCGAGGCCGAGGCGACCGAGAAGACCATCGAGCTGGTCGCCGGTGGGGCCACCGCCCCCACCGAGGAGGTCGTGGCCCAGGGCCTCGAGGCCGCCAAGCCCTTCATCAAGGCGCTGTGCCAGGCGCAGAGCGAGCTGGCCGGCAAGGCCGCCAAGCCCGAGGCGCACTTCCCCCGCTTCCTGGACTACCAGGACGACGTCTACGCCGCGGTCGAGGCGCACGCGTCCGAGAAGCTCGCGGTGGCCCAGGCCATCGCCGGCAAGCAGGAGCGCGAGGAGGCCACCGACGCGCTCAAGGACGAGGTCAAGTCCGCCCTGGCCGGCCAGTTCGAGGGCCGCGAGAAGGAGATCTCCGGGGCCTTCCGCGCCGTCACGAAGAAGGTCGTCCGGCAGCGCATCCTGCGCGACAAGGTCCGCATCGACGGTCGCGGTCTCACCGACATCCGGCCGCTGTCGGCCGAGGTCGAGGTCCTGCCGCGGGTGCACGGCTCGGCGCTGTTCGAGCGCGGCGAGACCCAGATCCTGGGCGTCACCACGCTGAACATGCTCCGCATGGAGCAGCAGCTGGACACGCTGAACCCGATCACCCGCAAGCGCTACATGCACAACTACAACTTCCCGCCGTACTCCACCGGGGAGACCGGTCGGGTGGGCTCGCCCAAGCGCCGCGAGATCGGCCACGGCGCGCTGGCCGAGCGGGCGCTGCTGCCCGTGCTGCCGGACCGCGAGGAGTTCCCCTACGCCATCCGCCAGGTCTCCGAGGCCCTCGGCTCCAACGGCTCCACCTCGATGGGCTCGGTCTGCGCCTCGACGCTGGCCCTGCTCAACGCCGGTGTGCCGCTGAAGGCGCCGGTCGCCGGCATCGCCATGGGCCTGGTCTCCGACGAGGTCGACGGGAAGACGCAGTACGTCGCGCTGACCGACATCCTCGGTGCCGAGGACGCGTTCGGTGACATGGACTTCAAGGTCGCCGGCACCAAGGACTTCGTGACGGCCCTCCAGCTGGACACGAAGCTCGACGGCATCCCCTCCGACGTCCTCGCCGGTGCGCTGACCCAGGCCCGCGCGGCCCGGCTGCACATCCTCGACGTCATGCTCGAGGCGATCGACGGCCCGGACGAGATGAGCCCCTACGCCCCGCGGGTGACCACGGTGCGCATCCCGGTCGACAAGATCGGCGCGGTCATCGGCCCCAAGGGCCAGATGATCAACGCGATCCAGGACGAGACCGGCGCCGACATCACGATCGAGGACGACGGCACGATCTACGTCGGCGCCTCGGACGGCCCGTCCGCCCAGGCCGCCGTGGACCGGATCAACGCGATCGCCAACCCGACGCTGCCCAAGGTCGGCGAGCGGTTCCTCGGCACCGTGGTGAAGACGACGGCCTTCGGCGCGTTCGTCTCGCTGCTGCCGGGCCGCGACGGCCTGGTGCACATCAGCAAGCTGGGCAACGGCAAGCGGATCGCCAAGGTCGAGGACGTCGCCAACGTCGGCGACAAGCTGCAGGTCGAGATCACCGACATCGACGCCCGCGGCAAGATCAGCCTGGTGCCGGTCGTCGAGGCCGACGCCGCTGCGGCCGACTCGGCGCCGGCCGAGGCCGCGGCTCCCGCGGAGGCGTGACACGAGGACGGACCACCTGACCGGGGCCGGGGCGGGCGCTGCGGCGTCCACCCCGGCCCCGGTCGGCACGACGGAACTGCTGGACGTCGACGAGTTCGGCGGTCGCGTGGAGCGCACCGAGCTGCCCGGCGGCCTGCGGGTGATCACCGAGACCATGCCGGGGGTCCTCTCGGCGACCCTGGGCATCTGGGTCGGCGTCGGCTCCCGTGACGAGAGCCCGGCGCTGGGTGGCTCCTCGCACTTCCTCGAACACCTGCTGTTCAAGGGGACGCGCAGCCGCACGGCGCTGGAGATCGCGACGGCGATGGACGCCGTCGGCGGTGAGATGAACGCCTTCACCGCCAAGGAGCACACCTGCTACTACGCGAACGTGCTCGCCAGCGACCTGCCGCTCGCGGTCGCGATGCTCGGTGACCTGGTCACCGACGCGCTGAACACCGCGCCGGACCTGGAGTCCGAGCGCACGGTGGTGCTCGAGGAGATCGCCATGCGCGACGACGAGCCCGCCGACGCCGTGCACGACCTGTACGCCGAGACGCTGTTCGGCGACACTCCGCTGGGGCGGTCGGTGCTGGGGACGGTGGAGTCGATCGAGTCCCTCACCCGGGACGACGTCGACGGCTGGTACCGCGACCGGTACGCCGTGCCCTCCATCGTCGTCTCGGCCGCCGGCCGGGTCGACCACGCCCAGGTGCTGGACCTGGTGACCGCGGCCTTCGGGGACCGGCTCACCGGGGAAGGGCGACCGGACCCGCTGCGGCTGGGCGACGACGTGGTCCTGACCGCGCCCGCCCGGCCGGCCGGGTTGATCCACCGGCGCACCGAGCAGACCCACCTGCTGCTGGGCGGCCTCGGGATGGGGCGCCTGGACGACCGCCGGTACGCAGCGGCCGTCCTGGACGCTGCCGTCGGCGGCGGGATGAGCTCGCGGTTGTTCCAGGAGATCCGGGAGAAGCGCGGCCTGGTCTACAGCGTCGGGTCGTCCCTGACCCACTACGCCGGGACCGGGAGCTTCTCGGTCTACGCCGGGTGCTCGCCCAAGCGGGTGCCCGAGGTGCTCCGGCTGGTCCGCGCCGAGCTGGGCGCGGTGGCCGCATCCGGGCTGACGTCGGAGGAGGTGGCCCGCGCGGTGGGCCAGCTCAAGGGCGGTCTGGTCCTGGGGTTGGAGGACACCGGGTCCCGGATGAGCCGGCTCGGCAAGAGCGAGCTCTCCTTCGGGGAGTACCTGTCGGTGCAGCAGGTCCTCGACCTGCTCGACGGGGTCGACGAGGAGCAGGTCCGTGCGGTCGCCGCCGACCTGCTGACCCGCCCGACGTGTCTGGCGGTCGTGGGTCCCTACCGGGACCGCGACCTCGACAGGCTGCTCGCCTGAGCCGATGACCGGTCCGCTCCGGGAACACGGCGCGCTGGCCCGTGGGGCCTTCGCCGTCGCCGTGCTCGTCTCGTTGGCCGTGCTCTTCGCGCCGCCGGGGGACGTGCCGTCCAGCCCCGCGGGGGTGGACAAGGTCGTCCACTTCTCCCTGTTCGCGGTGCTGGCGTTCACCGGCCGCTGGGCCGGCGTCGGCCAGAGCGTGCTCGCTGCCCTCCTGGTCCTGTACGCCGCGGGCAGCGAGCTGCTGCAGGGCACCTCCCTCGTGGACCGGGACGCCTCGATCGGGGACCTCGTCGCCGACTCCGCCGGGGTCGTCGTCGGCCTGGTGGTGTGGCGGCTGGTCGCGGTCCGCCGCACCCGCACTCGCAGCTGAGCCGCCGGTGGGCGGACGGCCGCCTTGCGTCCGGTCGTCCCGTTGGTGAGCATCGCGGGGTGACGACCTCCCCGGACGACGCCCCTCCCGTCCCGACCTCCGCAGGAGCCCCCCTCATCTCGGTCGGGGTGCTGGGCGCCCGGGGCCGGATGGGCACGGAGGTGTGCCGCGCCGTCGACGAGGCCGAGGACCTCGAGCTGGTCGCGATGGTCGACGAGCGCGACTGGTTGTTCAACGTCGCCGACGCCGGCGCGCAGGTCGTCGTCGACTTCACCCGGCCGGACTCGGTCATGGAGAACATCCGCTTCTGCATCGACCAGAACATCCACTGCGTCGTCGGGACGACGGGCTTCGACGACCAACGGCTGGCCACGATCGCCGAGTGGCTCAAGCCCAAGCCCGACGTGGGCGTGCTCATCGCCCCCAACTTCGGCATCGGTGCCGTCCTGCTCATGCGCTTCGCCGCCGAGGCGGCCCGCTTCTTCCCCTCCGTGGAGATCGTGGAGCTCCACCACCCGGCCAAGGTCGACGCCCCGTCGGGGACCGCGGCCCGTACCGCCCGGCTCGTCGCCGCGGCCCGTCGGGCGGCCGGCGTCCCGGCCGCGCCCGACGCCACCCGCGAGTCCGACTCCCTCCCCGGTGCCCGCGGTGCGGACGTCGAGGGCATCCCGGTGCACGCTGTCCGGCTCACCGGCCTGGTCGCGCACCAGGAGGTGCTCATGGGCTCCGCGGGGGAGACCCTGACCCTGCGCCACGACTCCTACGACCGGGCCTCCTTCATGCCCGGGGTGCTGCTCGCCGTCCGGGAGATCGGCAACCGCCCGGGGTTGACGGTCGGCATCGAGTCCCTGCTCGGTCTCTGACGGGCGCGATCTGGGACGAATGAGGCATCCGGACACCCGCTGTCGCGTGAGCTGGCTCGCACTTTCGAAGGCGCGACAGCCTCACGACCTGCGCTTTCGCCGCACCCGGGCCTCCTGGACCCCGGAAGAGAGGCGATCAGGTGCCCCCCGGGTTTGACGAGCCCCGCGAGACCGCGTAACTTCTTCTTTGCGCCGAGCGAGACCGGGCCGAAAGGGCCGGGAGCCGCGAGGTCAGACCCCCGGGTGTGACAGCGAGCCGTGCACGGCGTAACGTAGTACGAGCCGCCGGAGACGACGACCTACCAAGGTCTGGTTCTCCGCGCGTCCGCTCCTTGAGAACTCAACAGCGTGCCGAAAGTCAGTGCCAAGTATCAATACCCCCTGGCCTGGTCCTTTGTTGGTCCATGGTCTTGGGTTCCTTTGGTTGATTGAACGAGAGTGCCAACTCTCGGTCTCAGCCTGTGATCAAATCATCTACGGAGAGTTTGATCCTGGCTCAGGACGAACGCTGGCGGCGTGCTTAACACATGCAAGTCGAGCGAGGCCCTCCTTCGGGGGGTGCCCTAGCGGCGAACGGGTGAGTAACACGTGGGCAACCTGCCCTCAGCTCTGGGATAACTCCAAGAAATTGGTGCTAATACCGGATGTGACCGCTGA
>JHVP01000022.1 GCA_000620205.1 Geodermatophilaceae bacterium URHA0031
ACATCCGGTATTAGCACCAATTTCTTGGAGTTATCCCAGAGCTGAGGGCAGGTTGCCCACGTGTTACTCACCCGTTCGCCGCTAGGGCACCCCCCGAAGGAGGGCCTCGCTCGACTTGCATGTGTTAAGCACGCCGCCAGCGTTCGTCCTGAGCCAGGATCAAACTCTCCGTAGATGATTTGATCACAGGCTGAGACCGAGAGTTGGCACTCTCGTTCAATCAACCAAAGGAACCCAAGACCATGGACCAACAAAGGACCAGGCCAGGGGGTATTGATACTTGGCACTGACTTTCGGCACGCTGTTGAGTTCTCAAGGAGCGGACGCGCACGTTCCTCGACCAATTGCTCGGCCGTGCTCCCGTGGCGGTGATTCCCACTGTACACCGAGTTCCGCAGCAGTCGAATCTCACGGATTCGGCCGGCGGTTTCCCAGGCCTTGCGACCCGGTCCGTTCTCGCTCGGTGCAGAAGGAACATTACACGCCCTGAGAGGCCCGTGCACGGGGGGGTCTCCCGGGGGGTCGATCGGTGGGGTCGTGAGCGCGCTGAGCTGGGAGAACGGCACTCAGGCCACGCCGCGGGGGCGGTACTGGACGCTCACCCGCGGCCCGACGGCCTTCGTCGTCTTCGGGATGCAGTGCTCCCACGTCCGCTGGCACGAACCGCCCATGACGACGAGGTCGCCGTGCCCCAGGGGGAAGCGGAGGCTCTCCCCGCCTCCCACGGGCCGGAGCAGGAGCGGCCGCGGTGAGCCGAAGGACACGATCGCCACCATCGTGTCCTCGGTGCGGCTGCGGCCGATCCGGTCGCCGTGCCAGGCGACGCTGTCCCGGCCGTCCCGGTACAGGCACATGCCAGCGGTCGCGAACTCCTCACCGAGCTCGGGGCCGTAGTGCGCGTTCAGGTCCCGGCGAGCCTCGGTGAGGGTGCGGTGCGGCAGCGTCTCGCCTCCCCCGTACCAGCGCAGCAGCCGAGGGACGGCGACCTCGCGGTCGTACATCTGCCGCCGGTCCTCCCGCCAGCCGATGTCCCCGAGCAGCACGTCGAGCACCTGGTCGGAGCCCTCGACCCAGCCGGGCAGGTGGTCGACCCAGGCGCCGCGCGACAACCGGTGCCGGGTCACCCGACCGGACAGGGGCGTGAGCGCCGGCTCCTCGGCGACGTCCCACATGGACGGCTGGTGCGCGAGAGACATGCCGGAACGCTAGCGCAGGTTTCGCACAGTTGTTCGAAAACCTGTGGACAGCCTCAGGCGGACAAGGCGAGGACGAAGGGCAGGACCGCCCCCGCGCCGGCCAGGCGCAGCTCACGACCGGCCACTGTCATCGTCCACCGGGAGTCGGCCAGGTCGTCCACCAGCAGGACAGGTGCGTCGCCCAGGTCGGCCAACCGGGCGCGGAGCTCGGGTCCCACCGCGATCCGCTGCCACACACCGGCCAGCCGGAAGGCGCTGTTGCCGCCCGGACCGCCCGTCGGGCCGCCGTGCACGAGGTCCAGCGCCCCCAGGTACGGCAGCCTGCCGAGCCCGGCGAGCCCCTGGGCCACACCGGTCACCAGAGCCGGACGCCGACGGGAGGGCATGGCGACGACCGCCGCCGGACGGCGGGCCCAGTCCCAGGCGCCGAGCACCCGGGCGCAGGCCTTGAGCAGCTCCTCGTCCGGCGGTGCGTCGGAGGGCAACCCGGGCCGGATCACCCGGTGGGAGACGTCGAAGGCCGCGTCCGGGTCCTCCTCGATCGACGGCGCCTCGAGGTCGTCGGCGAGGGTGGCCACCCCGCCCACGCCGTCGTCCCCGAGGAGCGTGCGCAACCGCTGCCCCCAGCCCAGGTCGGTGAGCCGGGCGACGGCCCGACCCGGCTCCACCTGCTCCGAGACCGCGATCTTGCCCTTAACCTGGACGCCGAGCCGGTCGGCACCGGTCGGCCACTGCGCCCGCGGTGCCAGTTCCACCCCCGGGCGGTCGAGCCGGGCGGAGGCGGCCTGCGACGCCCCGGCCGGGATGTCGGTCGGGTACCACGCGCCCGCGCACACGTCGCACCGGCCGCAGGGAGCGGCTGTCGGGTCGTCGAGCGCCTCCTGCAGGAACGCCATCCGGCACTCGGCCTCCCCCACCGGCCGCGCGTAGGCGATCATCGCCCGCTGCTCGGCCTCACGGGTCGCCGTCACCCGGGTGTAGCGGTCGGCGTCGTAGACCCACGGGACACCCGTCGAGCGCCAGCCGCCCTGCACCCGCTCGACCGCACCGTCGACCGCGAGGACCTTGAGCAGCAGCTCCAGCCGGGACCGGCGGACGTCGGCGACGGTCTCGAGCCGGGCCACCGACCAGGCCTTGCCGTCGGCCATCGCGCTGAGCACCGCGGCCGCGTGGTCCTCCCGTGGCATCGACGAGGTGGCGAACCACTGCCAGATCGCCAGGTCCTCCGGCCCGGGCAGCAGCAGCACGTCGGCGTGGTCGACGGCGCGACCGGCGCGACCGACCTGCTGGTAGTAGCTGACCGGCGAGGACGGCGCGCCGAGGTGGACGACGAACCCCAGGTCGGGCTTGTCGAAGCCCATGCCGAGCGCGGAGGTGGCGACCAGCGCCTTCACCCGGTTCTCCCGCAGTGCCTCCTCGGCGTCCTTGCGGTCGGCGTCGTCGAGCCGGCCGGTGTAGGCGCGGACCTGGTGCCCGGCGTCGCGCAGCAGTGCAGCGGTCTCCTCCGCCGCGGCGACGGTCAGGGTGTAGACGATGCCGCTGCCCGGCAGGGCCTCGAGGTGCGCGGCCAGCCAGGCCAGCCGGGCGCGGTCGGTGTCCAGCCGGAGCACGCCCAGCCGCAGCGAGTCGCGGGCGAGCGGGCCGCGCACGGTGGTGACCCCCACCCCACCGGCCCCCAGCTGCTCGGCCACGTCGGCGACGACCCGCTCGTTGGCCGTGGCCGTCGTGGCGAGCACCGGGGTCCCGGCCGGCAGCTGGCCGAGCAGGTCGCGGATGCGGCGGTAGTCGGGACGGAAGTCGTGCCCCCAGTCGGAGACGCAGTGCGCCTCGTCGACGACCAGCAGGCCGCAGCGGGACACCAGCGCGGGGAGCTGCTCGTCCCGGAACCGCGGGTTGGTCAGCCGCTCGGGGGACACCAGCAGGACGTCGACGTCGTCGGCGGCCAGCCGGGCGTTGATGTCGTCCCACTCGGTGACGTTGGAGCTGGAGATCTCCACGGCCTTGATGCCGGCCCGGGCGGCGGCCGCGACCTGGTCACGCATCAGCGCCAGCAGGGGGCTCACCAGCAGCGTCGGACCCCTGCCCCGGCGGCGGAGCAGGGCGGTGGAGACGAAGTAGACGGCGGACTTGCCCCAGCCGGTGCGCTGCACGACCAGTGCGCGCTCCTGCCGCTCGACCAGCGCCGTGACCGCGGCGTCCTGCCCCTCCCGGAACACCGCCTCCGGGCGGCCGGTGAGCTCGCGCAGGACGCCGAGCGCCTCATCGGCCAGATCCGTCTCGACAGTGGTGCTCATGCCCTGACCGTAGGCGGCACCACCGACAACGGGGACCCGGCGTGCGGTGGCTGTGGACGACCGGTTGGATGGGGGCCGATGCTGCCGCCGGACAACCACGTGCACTCCGAGTTCTCGTGGGACACCGGCCCACGGGCCTCCCTCCTGCGTGCCTGCGCGCACGCCGTCGAGGTCGGGCTGCCCGCCCTGGCCTTCACCGAGCACCTGGACTTCACCGTCTGGGACGCCGCCGACCGGGCGACCGCGCAGGGCCTGAAGGACCGGCACCCCGCCAACCAGCTGCCGATCGACGTCGACCTCTACGCGGAGACGATCTGGGAGGCCCGCGAGCGGTTCCCGCAGCTGCGCGTCTGGTCCGGGGTCGAGGCGGGCGAGCCGCACCTGTTCGGGGCCAGCGTGGCGGCCCACCTGCAGGCCGCACCGGTGGACCGCGTGCTCGGGTCGCTGCACTCGCTGCCGGTCGACGGCCGGCTGATGGGCGTGAACCGGCTGCTGCACGCCCCGGGGATCGACGTCGTCGGGACGATGCGCCGGTACCTCACCGAGATGGTCGCCATGATCGAGCACAGCGACGCCTTCCAGGTGCTGGCGCACTGCGACTTCCCCCGACGGTACTGGCCCGGCGGCCGCGACCGGTACGTCGAGGCGGTCTTCGAGGAGCAGTACCGCGAGGTCTTCCGCGCCCTCGCCGGGTCCGGCCGGGCGCTGGAGGTCAACACCACCAGTCCGCTGTGGTCGGTGGAACTGCTCCGCTGGTACCGCGAGGAGGGCGGCGACGCGGTGAGCTTCGGCAGCGACGGGCACCAGCCGCACCTGGTCGGCCAGCTGTTCGAGCTCGCCGTCGACGTGGTGGAGCAGGCCGGGTTCCGCCCGGGGCGGGACCGCTTCGACTTCTGGCGGCGCTGATCCCAGGACCGTTCCGTCACGGTCGGCGTCCGGACTGCCGATCACGGTGGACGTGACAGCTCAGCCGCTCTTCGACGGGACCTTCTCCATCGACGCCGTGGCGTCGACCGCGCACGCGGTCGTCGCGCAGCTCCACGACGAGGCGATGGCCACCATCGCGGCACTCGCCGACACCTGGGACCAACCGGTCGAGGACGCCCCGGCGGTCGAGGTCGAGGAGCCGGTGACCTACCGCGAGCCGGACACCTGGTCGGTGGCGGACGAGGAGGACGAGCCCCCGGCCGAGGAGGAGGAGGACGAGGTCCGGGTGCTCCCCGTGCTCGAGCTCCCCCCGCTGCGGCTGCGCCCCCGGCCGGCAGGCACGAACGTCACCGCCCGGCTGGGCGCCGCGGAGACCGCAGCCGCCGACGCGGCGACCGACGAGTTCGCCGTCCCCGGCGAGGGACGCCGGCAGTTCGTCGCGATCTGAGGTCCCCGGGGGTGCCACATCGGTGGTGCACTGCCGATGAGGAGGACGTGACCACTCCGGGAACCACCGCCACCGACGCCGAGGACACCGCGGCGGGCGTCGCGCTCACCGAGGCCCTGCAGGCGGTCGCCCGCCTGCACGACGAGGCGATGTCCACGATCGCGCAGCTGGCCGAGACCGGGGACGCCCCCGTCGACCAGGTGCGGGTCGTCCGCCTCGCCGAACGGCCGACCGTCGCCCAGCGCATCGAGGCCGCTGCCGCCTGACGAGGGACCCCGTCCCTCTCACCCTTCGCACGCTCAGGGCGAGCCTCCGGACGGGGCCGAAGGGGTACTTCACCGCTAAGGCACTTTCCGGCTAGGGTTCCGTCATGACCCTGCCCCGCCGTGTCGTCATCGCGCTCGGGGGCAACGCCATGACCGGCCCCGACGGGTCGGCGACGCCCGGCGCGCAGCGGGACGCGATCGCCGTGGCCGCCCGGCACGTCGCCGCCGTCGTCGCCACCGGTGCCGAGGTGGTGGTCACCCACGGCAACGGTCCGCAGGTGGGCAACCTGCTGGTGAAGAACGAGCTGGCCGCCCACGAGGTGCCGCCGGTCCCGCTGGACTGGAACGTCGCCCAGACCCAGGCGACCATCGGCTTCACCCTCTCCGACGAGCTCGACGCCGCCCTCACCGCCCGCGGCCTCCCCCAGCGCACCGCGGCGCTGGTCACCCGCACGCTCGTCGACCCCCGCGACCCCGGCTTCAGCGCCCCCACCAAGCCCGTCGGCCGGTTCCTGCCCGCCGACCAGGCCCAGCGGTTCATCGACCTGGGCCAGCTCTGGGAGGACCGTGGTGAGCGCGGCTGGCGCCGCGTCGTCGCCTCCCCCGAGCCGCTGTCGGTCGTCGACGTCCCCGCGATCGCCGCGCTGAGCGGCGCCGGCTTCGTCGTCGTCTGCGCCGGCGGTGGCGGCGTCCCGGTGGTGGACGACGGACCCGACGGCACCGCCCTGCGGGGCGTCGAGGCCGTGATCGACAAGGACCTGACCGCCGCGCTGCTGGCCCGTGAGCTCGGCGCCGACACCCTGGTCATCGCCACCGACGTCCCGCACGTCATGGTCGACTTCGGGACGCCGCACGCCCGCGCCCTGCACCGGGTCACCACCGCCGAGCTGCGGGAGCTCGCCGCCGCCGGCCAGTTCTCCCGCGGCTCGATGGGCCCCAAGGTCGACGCGGCCCTGCGCTTCATCGGGAACGGTGGCTCGCGCGCCGTCATCACGTCCCTGGAACACATCTCCGACGCCGTCAGCGGCGACGACGTCGGCACCCTCCTGACCGCCTGATGAGAGGAACGCACATGCCTGCACCGATCGAGGTCCGCAAGGTCCCGCTGCACAACGTCAGTGACGCCTCCGAGCTGGCGAAGCTCATCGACGAGGGCGTCATGGACGCCGACCGCGTCATCGCCGTCATCGGCAAGACCGAGGGCAACGGCGGGGTGAACGACTACACCCGGATCATCGCCGACCGCGCCTTCCGCGAGGTGCTGGTGGCCAAGGGCACCCGCACGGCCGACGAGGTCAAGCAGGTGCCGATCGTCTGGTCCGGTGGCACGGACGGCGTCATCAGCCCGCACGCGACGATCTTCGCCACGCTGCCCGAGGACTCGGTGGAGCCGACGGACGAGCCGCGGCTGACCGTGGGCTACGCGATGAGCGAGCAGATCCTGCCCGAGGACATCGGCCGGCTCACCATGGTGGAGAAGGTCGCCGACGGCGTGCGCAAGGCGATGGAGGCAGCCGGGATCACCGACCCCGCCGACGTCCACTACGTGCAGACCAAGACCCCGCTGCTGACCATCGAGACGATCCGCGACGCGCACTCCCGCGGCCAGGACACCTACTACGACGAGCCGCACGGCTCGATGGACCTGTCCAACGGCACGACGGCGCTGGGCATCGCACTGGCCCTCGGTGAGATCGAGATGCCGGAGCAGAAGCAGGTCATGCGCGACTTCTCGCTGTTCAGCGCGGTCGCCTCCTGCTCCTCGGGCGTCGAGCTGGACCAGGCGCAGATCGTCGTCGTCGGCAACGCCCGCGGGCACGGCGGCAACTACCGGATCGGCCACTCGGTGATGAAGGACGCGCTGGACCAGGACGGCATCTGGGAGGCGATCCGCGATGCCGGCCTCGACCTGCCGGAGCGGCCGCGCACCAGCGACCTCGACGACAAGCTGGTCAACGTCTTCCTCAAGTGCGAGGCCGACCCGACCGGCTACGTCCGCGGGCGGCGCAACGCGATGCTCGACGACTCCGACGTGTTCTGGCACCGCCAGATCAAGGCCACCGTGGGTGGTGTGGCCGCGTCGGTGACCGGCGACCCGGCCGTGTTCGTGTCGGTGGCGGCAGTCCACCAGGGCCCGTCCGGCGGCGGCCCGGTGGCCGCCATCGTCAAGGCCTGAGGACGACGAGAGGCGCCGGTCCGGGACTCCCCCGGACCGGCGCCTCTCGCGCGGGACCGCAGCCACGCGCCTAGCGTCGGGGCGGTGAGCGAACACGAGACCCGAGCGGACGGCGTCCGGGTCCTGATCACCGGTGGCACGAGCGGCCTGGGTGAGGCGATGGCCGTCGCCCTGCTGGACGCCGGCGCCCGGGTGGCGGTCACCGGACGGGACACGGAGCGGACGGCGGCGGCCGCCGCGCGGCTGGGCTCCGGGGCCGTCGGGATCGCCATGGACGTCCGGGACGAGCACGACGTCGCCCGGGGGGTCGAGGGCGCGCGGACCGCCCTGGGCGGGATCGACGTGCTGGTCAACAACGCCGGCATCGGGATGCGCACGGTGAACGAGCACTTCCTGACCGACCCGCAGCCGTTCTGGTCGGTGCCGCCCGCCGGGTTCCGGGACGTGGTCGAGACCAACCTGACCGGCTACTTCCTGGTCGCCCGCGCCGTGGTTCCGCACATGCTGCAGGCCGGCGGCGGCCGGGTGGTGAACGTGTCGATGAACCACTCGACGATGAACCGGAAGGGGTTCGTGCCCTACGGACCGGCGCGGGCCGGAGCCGAGGCGTTGTCCCGGATCATGGCCGCGGACCTGGCCGGCAGCCCGGTGACGGTCAACATCCTGCTGCCCGGCGGGGCCACGGCCACCGGCATGGTCCCGGGGGGCTCCCCGCCGGCACTGGCCGACCACCTGCTGGACCCCGCCGTCATGGGCCCGCCCATCCGCTGGCTGGCCTCACCTGACGCGGTCGGCGTGCACGACCAGCGGATCGTGGCGACCGAGTTCGCCGACTGGCTCGCGGCCCGCAGCGCCTGAAGCGTCAGGCGATGCAGCTGGTGTCCTCGGCGGTGCGCTCGTTCGCGGCGTAGGTGCCGGCCGGGGTGTCGGCGACCGGCGCGCTGACGGGCTCGCCGATCCCCTGCGAGTCCGCGCCCAGCACCAGCTGGACGGTGCCCGGGGTGAGCGAGTCGTCGACGGTCACCGCCGCGCCGGGGACCTGGGCGGCCAC
This sequence comes from Geodermatophilaceae bacterium URHA0031, assembly GCA_000620205.1. Classification (GTDB taxonomy): domain Bacteria; phylum Actinomycetota; class Actinomycetes; order Mycobacteriales; family Geodermatophilaceae; genus Modestobacter. The sequence continues at coordinate 8,359 of JHVP01000022.1, forward strand.
CGCGGCGGCCAGCGCCTCGTCCCCGGCCGCGGCGCTGACCGTCGTGACGTCCGTGGCCGCGGCGTTGCCGCCGCTGCTCGCGTCGAACCCGGCCCCGGTGAGCGCCTCAGCGGCGGTCGCCGCGGCGCCGGGGACACCGGAGCCGTTGAGCACGCTCACCGTGACGTCGGCGGGATCGGCCGCCTCCACCGAGGGTGCCGCCGCAGCCGGCGGCGGGGTGGCGCTCAACGACGCGAAGAACTCCTTCAGGGCGTCGGGGTCCACCGGCTCCAGCACGTCGCCGGCGTCCTCCTTGGCGTCCGCCAGTCCGGGGATCGTCTGGAAGGAGATCTCGTCGGGCCGCACCGACTGCATCTGCGCGGCCAGGTCGAACAGGTTCAGCCCCCGGTCGACCGTGACGCTGGTGCCCACCTGCTGGATCACCTGGCGCTGCTTCACGGGGTTGAGCAGCAGGTCCTGCGACAGGACGTTGCGGATCAACCCGGCCAGGAACACCTGCTGGCGCACCTGCCGGTCGATCTCGCTGTTGAGGCCGTGCCGCTGCCGGACGAAGGCCAGCGCCTCGGCCCCGCTGATGGTCTGCTCGCCGGCTTCGAAGTGGGCACCCGAGAGCGGGTCGTCGGTGGCCTCGCACAGGTTCACCTCGACGCCACCGACGATGCTGCTGATGTTGATGAAGCCCAGCAGGTTGATCTCCGCGAAGTGGTCGATCTCCACGCCGGTCACGCCGCTGATGGTCTGGATGAGCAGTCGGGCGCCGGCGGCCTCCTTGTCGGCCTCCGACCCCTCGGCGTCGTCGTACCCCCGGCCGAAGGCCGAGTTGAGCTTGGCCTCCCCGTACCCGGGGATCGACACGTACAGGTCCCGCGGGATGGAGACGAAGGCCGCGGCCGAGCCGTCCGCCGGGATGTGGACCAGGATCATCGTGTCGGTGTTGAGCAGACCCTCGGGGTCCCCGGTGCTGAACTCCTCGGCCTGCTCGGCCGTGAGCCCCGCGCGCGAGTCACGCCCGACCAGCAGCAGGTTCATCGCCTCCCCGGCGTGATCGCTGCCCTGCGCATCGGTGTTGCCCTCGGCCGGGATGGCGTCGGTGCGGCCGACGCTGGCCTCGGCCACCCGGGCGAGGTACCAGCCCCAGCCACTGCCGGCGAGCAGGGTCAGGCTCAGCACCGCCGCGACGACCCGGCCCACCACGGCCGGCCGCCAGGTCCGCTGCGGGCGGGGGCCGGACGGGTGCGCGGACCGTCCGGCGCGTGGGTCCAGGTGCGGCGGCAGCGACCGCCGCGACGGTTCATCGGGTGCCATCGGTGACCTCCGCGTGCACGGGACCGGCTCCTCGTGCCCTCGACCGACGAGCCTGCCACGGCTTCCTGTGCAGCGGTTTCACCGACGCGCGCCGCACGTCAGGGCAGGACCGCGTCGACGTAGCCGCCGTCGACCCGCAGCGCGCCGCCGGTCGTGGCCGAGGCCAGCGGTGAGGCGAGGTAGACGCACATGTGGGCGATCTCCTCGGGCTCGATCAACCGCTGCAGCAGCGACTGCGGCCGGTGCCGGCGCATGAACTCCCGCTGCGCCTGGTCCCACGGCAGCTCGTCGCCGACCAGGGAGTGCACGAACTCCTCCACGCCACCGGTGTGCGTCGGCCCGGCGATCACGGAGTTGACCGTCACGCCCGACCCGGCGGCCTCCTTGGCGAAACCCCGGGAGACGGCGAGCAACGCCGTCTTGGACATGCCGTAGTGGATCATCTCGGCCGGGATCGCCACGGCGGAGTCGCTGGCGATGTACTGGACGCGACCCCAGCCGCGCTCCCGCATCCCGGGCAGGTAGGACCGGGTGAGCCGGACCGCGGTCAGCACGTTCGTCTCGAAGTAGCGGCGCCACTCGTCGTCGCTGATCTCGAGCGCCGGCTGCGCTCCGAAGACGCCCAGGTTGTTGACCAGGACGTCGACGCCCGGCACCGCTGCCAGCAACTGCGCCGTCCCCGCGTCGGTGACGACGTCGCCGGCCACGGTGCTCACCTCTGCCTCCTCGACGTCGGCCCGCAGCCGGCCGGCGGCCTCGTCGAGCCGGCCGGGGTCGCGCCCGGTGAGGACGACGGAGGCCCCGGCCCGGGCCAATCCGGTGGCGATCGCCAGCCCGATGCCCTGGGAGGAACCGGTCACGAGGGCCCGCTTGCCGGTGAGGTCGAGGCGCATGAGGGGTGCAAGGCGGCCGGGTGGGGCGGTGTTCCGCCCCACCCGGTGGCGCGTCCGAGGGCGGTGGCGGCGGGCTCCTCTACCGTGGACCGACGGGCCGGAGCGGACGGGGGCGCCACGGTGAGCGGGTCCAGGCAGCTGCAACGGGTCATGCCCGCCGCCGTCCTGGCCGCGATCGTGCTCGCCGACCTGCTCACCGGTCGCGGTCAGTCGCTGATCGGCCTCTTCACCATGCCGCCGCTGCTCGCGGCCACCGCGCTGGGTCGCCGGGCGACGGTGGGCTACGGGCTGCTGGCGCTGCTGGCCGCGGCCCTGATCGGGGTCTACGACGGGCAGTACGCCGAGGGACGGCTGCTCGCCCAGGTGATCCGGCTGGTGGGGGTCACCGTGGCGACCGTGCTCGCCGTGGGCGCGTGCACCCTGCGGGTGCGCCGGGACGCGCACCTGGCCCAGCTGCGCGCCGAGGCCGCCGACACCCGCGCCGCCCTGCGCACCGCCGAGACGCTGCAGCTGAACCTGCTCGGCCCGCCGCCCGCGGTCGACGGGCTGACGACCGCGGTGCGGTACCTGCCGGCCGGCCGGCACGCCCAGGTGGGCGGTGACTGGTACGACGCTTTCGTGCTGCCGGACGGGAGCACGGTGCTGGTCATCGGCGACGTCGCCGGCCACGACGCATCGGCGGCGGCGACCATGGCCCAGGTCCGGGGGATGCTGCGGGCGATCGCCTCGACGGCGGCGGACTCACCGGCCGCCGTGCTGAGCACCGCCGACCAGGTCCTCGCCGACCTCGGCCTGCACACCCTGGTCACGGTCGCGGTGGCCACCGTCTCCCGGGACCGCGACGGCACCGCCACGGTGTCCTGGTCCAACGCCGGCCACCCGCCGCCGGTGCTGCGCTGCGCGGACGGGCGGGTGCAGCTGCTCGCCCGCCCGCCGGAGCCCCTGCTGGGGGTCGCCCCCGGCGTCCCCCGGTCCGACCACGAGCTGGCGCTGCACCCCGGCGACACGCTGCTGCTGTACACCGACGGGCTGGTCGAACGGCGCACCACGACGCTCGACGACGGCTTCGCCTGGCTGCTCCAGGCGGTGCAGGCGCACGGGCAGGGGCCGCTGGACGAGCTCTGCGACGCGCTGCTGGCCGAGCTCGGCGGCCGGGGGAACGACGACGTGGCCCTGCTCGCCGTCCGGCTCCCCGGGGCTCAGGACGGGGTGCGGTAGAGCAGGAAGGCCACGTCGTCGTCGGGTGCGTCCGAGAGCAGTTGGTCAGTGAGCAACTCGGCGAGCGCGGCGGGGGGCAGGTGCCGACCCTCGGTGACCGCGGTGACCGCCCGGTCCATGCCCTGGTCCAGGTCCTGGTCGCGCCGCTCGACGAGCCCGTCGGTGTAGAGCAGCAGCGTCGACCCCGGCGCCAGGACGACGTCCCGCTCCGGCCGGACCAGGTCGTCCGTGACCGCCAGCGGCAGCGAGCCGGCCGCGGTGAGGAAGCGGGAGGCCCCGTCGGCGTCGACCACGATGGCCGGCACGTGCCCGGCACTGCTGTAGCGCAGCGTGCCCGCCGCCGGGTCGACGACGGCGCAGAAGACGGTGCTGCAGGACGCGCCGGGGACGAGGTCGGCGAAGCGGTCCAGCGCGGTGAGCACGTGCGCCGGGGAGTGGCTCTCCAGCAGCAGCGCCCGGCCGGCACTGCGCAGCTGGCCCATCACGGCCGCGGCGGGCAGCCCACGGCCCACCACGTCCCCGACCACCACGCCGTACTGGCCGTCGGGCAGGTCGACGACGTCGTACCAGTCGCCGCCGACCTCCAGCGTGCCGCTGGCCGGCTCGTAGTGGACGGCGAAGCCGTGCGGGAGGACGGTCGGCCCGAGGACGGCGCGCTGCAGGGTGACCGCGACCTCGGTGAAGAACTGGGCGCGGGCGTTGTCGTACTCGGCCCGCTCCTCGGCCCGGCGTCGCTCGACGTGCACCGCCTGCGCGTCGGTCACCGCGGCGGACACGTGCCCGGCGGCCAGGGTGAGGAAGGCCCGGTAGTCCTCGTCCATCTGCAGGTGCGGGCTGGTGCCCAGGACCAGCGCACCGATCGGGCTGGACTGCCCGGCGACGGTCAGGGGCAGCACGAACGCCGTGTCGACGTCGGCGTCCCCGGCCGGACTGGCACCGGTGCAGGAGAGCCCGGGTGCCGCCGTCGCCAGGCCGCTCGTGCTCACGACGGACCGGGACGCGATGGCCTCGCGGACCTGGGAGGGGAAGACGGTGCCGGCGAGGTCGGCCGCCCCGCCGATGCCGTAGCTGGCGACCAGCTCCGCGGTGTGCGCGTCGGGACCGAGCAGGTAGACCAACCCGAACGGGCAGTCCACGCGGGACCCGGCGAGCACCTGCAGCGCGGCCGCGCACGCCTCCGGCGTGCTGCCGTGCACCGAGCGCGGCAGGCCGCCCAGCTGCTGCAGCACGGTCATCCGGCGGGCGGCGAGCACCCGCGGTGTCGTCTCCACGACCGTGTTGAGCAGCCCGGCGACCGCGCCACCCGGCTCGACGACCGGCGAGTAGGAGAAGGTGAAGTAGCACTCCTCGACGAAGCCGTTGCGCGTCATCACCAGCGGCAGGTCCTCGTGGGCGGTCGCCCCGCCGGCGAAGACCTCGGTGATCATCGGCTGGATGTCGGCCCAGACGTCGTCCCACACGTCGGGCACGCACTCCCCGAGGGCCTTCGGGTGCCGCAGCCCGAGCATCGGTGCGTAGCCGTCGTTGTAGACCATGACGAGGTCGGGACCCCACATGAGCAGCATGGCGAACCGGGTGTTCAGCACCGTGCTCACCGCGCTGCGCAGGGTGGGCGACCACTGGCCCTCGGGGCCCAGCGGCGTGGCGGCCCAGTCGTGCCCCAGCACCGACCGCTGCAGCTCGGTCCGGGGACGCTCCGGCACCAGCTCCGCCAACTGCCCGTCCAGTCCGACACCCCCGCTCCACGGTGGCGGGCCGTCCGGCCCGCTCGTCCCGTGCACCGCCATGCTCTCATCCCCCGCTGACGGGAGCCTGGCAACCGCCGGCGGTCAGCGCACGGGGAGCACGGCCAGGTGCCCGGGCGGGACGGCGTCGACCAGCCAGACCCCGTTGGCCGACCGGGAGAACACCGCGCCCTCGGCCACCATGGCGGCGGCGTCCACCCGCAGCACGACGGGCGGCCCCCGGCGGGCGCCGACCGCCCGCGCCGTCCCGACGTCCGGGCTCAGGTGCACCGCGTGCCGGGCGCCGGGTCGCAGGCCCTCGGCCAGGATGCGCGCCAGGGAGCGCTGAGGGGTCCCGTGGAAGAGCTCCGCCGGCGGTCGCGCCGGGGCGTAGCCCAGGTCGACGGGGACGCTGTGCCCCTGGCTGGCCCGGATCCGGGTGCCGGTGCGGTCGAAGGCGAACCGCACCTTGTCGTTGCGGGCCACGACCTCCGCCAGCTCCGACCGGGTCACCCCGAGGGCGTCGAGCAGCTCGTCGACGCCGACCCAGCCGCCGTCGTCCAGGGTCAGCCCGACGCTGTCGGGCCGGTGGCGGAGGACGAAGGACAGCCGCTTGCTGAGCCGGACGACGTCGGCGGGGCTCACCGCTCGTCGGGTGCGCGCCCCGCGTGGTCGACCAGCTCGGCCGCGCTGGCCAGCTCACCGTGCATGCGGGCGCACGAGGCGCAGCAGAAGAAGACACCGTCGGCCTCGACGCCGTGCCCGACGACCTTCACCCTGCAGTGCTCGCAGACCGGCGCCAGCGCGTGGATGGCGCACTCGAAGCTGTCGAAGGTGTGCACCGCGCCTGCGGCGTGCACCTCGAAGCTGAGCCGGTAGTCGTTCCCGCAGACCTCGCAGCTGGCCATGGGCGTCCCCTCGTCGTCGTGGACGACGGACTACCCCCCGGGGCCACCATGGCCAACATGGCCCTCAGGAGGCGGCGCGGGACTCCTCCGCGAGCGCGGCCAGCGCCAGCTCGAAGCACTGCTGCGGCGGCTGCACCAGGCCGGCGCCGACCTGGCCGGTACCGGCGACCCGGCCGGCCATCCCGGTGTTGATCTGCGGCAGCCAGCCGGTGCGGGCGACCTTGAGGACGTCGATCCCGGTCGGCGAGCCGCGGAAGCCCATGATCGGGATCTGCATCGCCGGGTTCTCGGTCAGCGTGAGCTGGTACATCCGCTCGGTCGTCGCCAGCGCATCCGGCACCGAGCCGCCGACGAACCGGACGATCGCCGGAGCCGCGGCCATCGAGAACCCGCCGACGCCGTAGGCCTCCATGATCGCGGAGTCACCGATGTCGGGGTTGGCGTCCTCGGGCCCGTAGTCGCCGAGGAAGAGGCCGACCGGGGTGTTGGCGGGGCCGGTGAACCAGCGGTCGCCGGTGCCGGCGGTCTGGATGCCGAACTCGGTGCCGTTGCGGGACAGCACGGTGACCATGGTGGAGCCGGGCACACCGCGGGCGGCGTCCATCGCGAGCTTCGCCGTCGGCATGCCGAGGTTGAGGTAGAAGTGCTCGTTGCCGCCGATGAACCGGAGCACCTCGGCGATGTCGCTCGACGGCGCGTCGACCGCGACGATGGACGGCGACAGCTCGCGCAACGCCATCAGCGACCCGGCGCGGTTGCGGTTGTGCCCCTCGTCGCCCATCTGCAGCATCTGCGCGAGGATCGCCTTGACGTCCAGCGGCTCCGGCCGGCTGCGCACCGCCGCCGACAGCACCGGCCCGAGGACGTCGCGCATCCAGGCCAGCCGGGTCTGCACCTCCTCGTCGAAGGCGCCCATCCGCAGCACCTTGCCCAGGCCCTCGTTGAGGTTGCACCAGGCCTGACCGCCGCCCGCCGGGTCCTCCAGGCACCACATCCACATCGACGGGCTCGTCACCCCCGCCATCGGTCCGACGGTGCGGTGGTGGTGGCACGGGTCCAGCGCGATCTCCCCGGCGGCGAGCACCCGCTCGGCGCTCTCCACGTCGGGAGCCCAGCCCTCGAACAGAGTCGCCCCGATCAGCGCACCGCGCATCGGGCCCGACGCGGACTCCCAGGTCAGCGGCGGCCCGGAGTGCAGCAGAACCCGGTCGCCGATGTCCAGCACCTCACGCGCCGGCCGGACGTCGACCAGCACGGAGCCCGCGGCGAGCACCCGTTCGACGGCGACCCGGTTGGCGGCGGCGCGGCGCGGGTCCAGGGCCAGCTGGGCGAGGTCCTCCGGGCTGCCGAAGCCCGGCGGGCGCCAGTCGACGTCGGTCACGCCGGCGCCCTGCTGGCGCAACGCGGTGGAGAAGACCTCGACGCCGGCGGCGACGATGGTGGGCGGGGCGGCGAGGAGTCCGCCGAGCGGCTCAGGCATCGCTGTCTCCGATCAGGCTGAGGGCGTAGCGGGTAGCGGCGGCGTTGCTGGCGAAGACGGCGGCGCCGGCCTCGGCGAGGGCGTCGGCCTGCCGGGACCAGCCCTGCGGGTCGCCCTCGGTGCCGACCAGCGCGACGACGGCCGGCAGGCCGGCCGCGCGCAGCGCGGGGACGAGGCTGAGCGAGGGGTCCGGGTCCGCGCCGTACCCGAGGACGACGTCCAGCAGCAGGACGGCGGGCTCCCGGCTGGCGGCGAGGTTGCTGATCGCCTCCAGCCGCAGCGTCGGGTCGATCATCGGGTGCGCGCGGCCCACGGTGAGGGCGTCGTCGCCGAAGTCGACCACGACGTGGCCCCGCGCCCGCAGGTCGGTGCCGAGGTCGAGCTCGGGTCGCAGCGGGGTGTTGGAGCGGATGTCACCCAGCACCGGGGCGGCGAGCAGCATCGCCTCGTCGGCGAGGGTGCCGCCGGAGTAGAAGCCCTTCAGCACGGCGCCGGGCGGCACCGCGTCGGCGGTGCCCGGGCGGGACGGCCACTCCGGCACGGCCACACCCAGGTCACCCAGGAGCGCCTCCACCGCCGCGGTGAGGTCGGGGCTCTCCGGCGAGAGGACCGCCGAGCGGACCGGCACCGACAGCTGGTCGGCCACCTCGCGCACCCGGGCGGCCACCGACGCCGCCGGGGGCTTGGACACCAGCAGCACCCGCTCGGTGGCCGGGTCGGCGTCCAGTGCGGCGAGGGCGTCCAGCGTGGCCAGGCCGCCGACGGCCTCGGACAGGTCGCGACCGCCGACGCCCAGGACGTGCGAGACGCCCACCCCGGCGGCGTCGAGCAGGCAGCTGACCTGCTGGGCGCCGGTCCCGCTGGCCGCGACCAGGCCGACCGGGCCGGGGCGGACGACGTTGGCGAAGCCGAGCGCGACGCCGGAGACGATCGCGGTGCCGCAGTCCGGGCCCATCACCAGGACGCCGGCCTCGTGCGCCGCCCGCTTGAGCGCGATCTCCTGCTCGACCGGGACGCCGTCGCTGAAGACCAGCACGCTGCGGCCCGCGGCGATGGCGTCGGCGGCCTCGGTCGCGGCGTACGGACCGGGCACGCTGATGATCGCGAGTACGGGGTCGGTCGTGTCGGCGAGGCCGGCGCCGATGGTCCGCGCCGGGATGGTCTGCACGTCGCCGGACCTCTCCCGGTGCGCCAGCGCGGCCTCCACAGCGGCGACCGCGGCGGTCAGCTCGGCGTCGTCGGTGGCGGTGAGCGCGATGAGCAGCTGGTCGGGCTTCGCCTCGCCCTCCGGCGCCAGGCCCATGCCGGCGGCCAGCTCGAGGTTCAGCGGGGTGGCCATCGCGACCAGCACGGCACGGACGCCGTCCCGGGCGCCGATGTCCCGGCTGACCTGCATCAGGCGGACCGAGTCGGCGTAGACGCCGCTCCGCAGGGAGACGTGCCGGGCACCCTGGCTGTCGCTCACCTGGCGGGACGCTACCGGACAAAGCCTCTTAGCGGTGAGGCACTTCCGACGTCACGAAGATTTAGCGTTGAGGTACTTCCGCGTCACAGGCCGCGGTGACAGAGTCGTGCCTTCCCCGTTCGTGCAGGACTGCTCGGAGGTGACGGCACCCGGTGAAGCCCGCCCCGTTCGGCTACGCCGACCCGACGACGGTCGAGGACGCCCTCGACGTCCTCGCCGCGGACGAGGGCGCGAAGGTGCTGGCCGGCGGCCAGTCGCTGCTGCCGCTGCTGTCCATGCGCCTGGCGGCGCCGACCACCCTGGTCGACATCAACCGGGTGCCCGGACTGGACGGCATCGAGGTCACCCCGGACGGCGTCCGGGTGGGCGCCCTGGTGCGGCACGCCCGGCTGCTGCACTCGACCGAGGCGGCCGCCGTGCAGCCGCTGCTCGGCCGCGCGACGGCGAACGTCGCACACCCCGCGATCCGCAACCGGGGGACGACGGTGGGCTCGATCGCGCACGCCGACCCCTCCGGCGAGATGACCTCCGTGCTGGCGCTGACCGACGGGTCGGTCACGGTCGCCACCCCGGGCGGGCGGGAGACCATCGGCTGGCGCGACCTCTTCGTCGGCCCGCTGGAGACCTCGGTGCACGGGCCGGCCGTCGTCCTCGACGCCTTCTTCCCGGGGCTGCCGGAGCGCTCGGGCACCGCGTTCGCCGAGATCGCCCGGCGCAAGGGCGACTACGCGGTCTGCGGGGCGGGCGTCGTCGTCACCCTCGACGCGGACCGGCGGGTCTCCAGCGCCCGGGCGGCGTACCTCTCCGTCGGACTGGTGCCCGAGGTGCACGACCTGAGCGACGCGGTCGCCGGCAAGCCGGTGGACAGCGCCGACTGGGCCGCCGCCGGCGAGCTGGCCCGCGGGCTGGTCGACCCGGACGGCGACCTGCACGCGAGCGCGGACTACCGCCGGTTGCTGGTCGGCACGCTCACCGAACGGACGCTGGCCACCGCTGCCGCCGAGGCAGCCTCTCGAGCAGGAGCCGGGCAGTGACCTCCATCCAGACCGAGCGCACCATCACCGTGGTGCTCAACGGTGTTTCACGTGAAGCAACCGTCCCGGTCCGCTGGCTGCTGTCGGACGCGCTGCGGCACGAGTTCGGGCTGACCGGCACCCACGTCGGCTGCGAGCACGGCGTCTGCGGCTCGTGCACGGTGCTGGTCGACGGCGAGCCGACCCGCTCCTGCCTGGTGCTTGCCGTCCAGGTCGACGGCCACCAGGTGACCACGGTCGAGGGGCTCTCCCGGCCCGACCACCAGGGCGGCCAGGTGCTGCACCCGGTCCAGGAGGCGTTCCGCGAGTGCCACGCCCTGCAGTGCGGGTTCTGCACGCCGGGCTTCCTGACCACGATCGCCGCCGGCCTGGACGCCCGGGACCCCGCGGTGGAGATCACCGACGAGGAGGTCGACGAGCTGGTCGGCGGCAACCTCTGCCGGTGCACCGGCTACGCGAACATCAAGAAGGCCTGCCGGCACGCCGCGGCGACCATGCGCGCCGATGTGGCCACAAAGGCGCAGGACGGTGCCCGGTGACGACGAAGTTGTTCGGGGAGCCGGTCCGCCGGCGCGAGGACGCCCGGCTGATCACCGGCCAGGGCCGCTACCTGGACGACATCGGCTCGTCGGCGTACGCGGCGGCCTTCCTCCGCAGCCCCTACGCGCACGCCCGGATCGTCGACATCGACGTCACCCCGGCCGTGGACGTCGAGGGCCTGCTCGCGGTCTACACCTACGAGGACCTGGTCGGCCCGATGGCCGAGCCGCTGCCGGTGCTCATCCCGCACCCCCAGCTCACCTCCCCGCGCACCGGGTTCCCGCTGGCCAAGAACGTGGTCAACCACGTCGGCGAGGCCGTGGTCATGGTGGTCGCCACCGACCGGTACGTCGCCGAGGACGCCCTGGACAAGATCGTGGTGACCTACGAGGAGCTGCCGGTCGTCGTCGGCGTCGACGCCGCGCGCGAGGCGGTGCACGCCGTCCACGACGACGTGCCGGACAACGTCGCCGCCCGGCACCACCAGGAGACCGGCGACGTCGAGCCGGCCCTGGCCGCCTCGCCGCACACGCTCTCGTTCACCCAGTACTTCGAGCGCAGCGCCGCCATGCCGATGGAGGGCAAGGGCGTGCACGCGCGCTGGGACGACGCCGACTCCTCGCTGCGCGTCTACACCAGCACCCAGGCCTCGACGTCGGTGCGTGCGGCGATCGCGGCCAAGCTGCAGCTGTCGCTGGAGAAGGTGGAGGTCATCGCACCCGACGTCGGCGGTGGCTTCGGGGTCAAGATCGTGCACCCCTGGCCCGAGGAGCTGCTGGTGCCGATGGCGGCCCGGCTGCTCGGCCACGAGGTCAAGTGGAGCGAGGACCGCCGCGAGCACTTCACCTCCTCCGCGCACGAGCGGCAGCAGCGCCAGGAGGTGACCGTCGGCTACGACGACGACGGCCGGATCACCGCCCTCGACGTCCACATCTGGCACGACAACGGCGCGTACACGCCCTACGGGATCATCGTCCCGATCGTCACCGCGACCCAGCTGGTCGGCCCGTACGTGATCCCGGTGTACCGGGTCCGGGTGGAGAGCGTCTTCACCAACACGGTGATCGTGACGCCGTACCGCGGGGCCGGGCGGCCGCAGGGCTGCTTCGCGATGGAGCGGGCGATGGACCGGATCGCCCAGGAGCGCGGGCTGGACCGGGCCGAGGTGCGGATGCGCAACCTCATCCAGGCCGACCAGTTCCCCTACGACCACCACCTCACGTTCCAGGACGGCCGGCCGGTCGTCTACGACTCGGGCGACTACGTCGGGCTGATGGACAAGCTCAAGGCGCTGGTGCGCTGGGACTCCTTCGAGGAGCGGCGCGCCGAGGCCCGCGCGCGCGGCAGGCATCTGGGCATCGGGATGGCGATGTACGTCGAGGGCACCGGACCGGGCCCGTACGAGGGCGGGCACGTGCAGGTGCTGGGCAGCGGCAAGGTGCTGGTCTCGACCGGGCTCACCTCTCAGGGACAGGGCCACGAGACCGTCTTCGCCCAGCTGGTCGCCTCCGAGCTCGGCGTGCCGATGGAGGACGTCGAGGTCACCACCGGCGACACCCGCCGGTTCGGCTACGCCGTCGGGACCTTCGCCTCCCGGGCCGCGGTGATGAGCGGCAACGCCGTCGCGCTGGCCGCCCGCGGGGTGAAGGAGAAGGCGCTGCGGATCGCCGCGGACGTCCTCGAGGTCGACCCGGGCGACCTGGAGATCGACGAGGGGCTGGTCCAGGTCAAGGGGACGCCGGGCGCATCGATCCCGCTGCGCACGGTCGCGGTGCTGTCCAACCCGCTGCGGTACGCCTTCGACGAGGCGGCGAAGCAGGCCACCCAGTTCGCCGGGCCGGGCGACGACTCGAAGCCGCCGGTCGCGGTCGGGGACGCCCCGGGGCTGGAGCACACCGACTACTACTCCCCCGTGCGGTCGACGTTCGCCTCGGGCGCGCACGCGGCGGTGGTGGAGATCGACCCGGCGACCTGGGAGATCGACGTCGTCGACTACGCGGTGGTGCACGACTGCGGCAACGTGGTGAACCCGATGATCGTCGAGGGCCAGGTGCACGGCGGGGTGGCGCAGGGCGTGGGCGGCGCGCTGTACGAGCGGATGGCCTACGACCGGGACGGGCAGCTGCAGAACGCCTCGTTCATGGACTTCCTGATGCCCTACGCCTCCGAGGTGCCCGACGTGGTGATCGACCACCAGGAGACGCCGTCGCCGTTGAACCCCCTGGGCCTCAAGGGCGCCGGCGAGGCCGGCGTGATCCCCGGGTCCGCAGCGATCGCCTCGGCGATCGAGGACGCGGTCGGACGCCGGATCGCGGCGATGCCGATCTCCCCCACAGAGCTGTACGACCTGGTCCGCTCGGACGCGGACCAGGTGTCCAACACGAAGACTGGAGTGCTCGCGTGAACCTGGACGGCAGTGCGGTGCTCTCGGCGGCGCCGGAGCAGGTCTGGTCGGTGATCACCGACCCGGCGGTGCTGGCGCGGACGATCCCGGGTTGCGAGAGCCTGCAGCAGGTCGGCGAGGACAGCTACACGATGGTCGTCTCCGCCGGCGTCGGCGCCGTCCGCGGGAAGTACTCCGGCGAGGTGCGGTTGAGCGACCTCTCGTTCCCGAAGTCCTACGTCATGCACGCCTCGGGGTCGGGCGGACCGGGCTCGGTACGGGCGACCGTGCAGATCAACCTGTCGGCGGCGGGCGAGGGCACCGAGTTGACCTACTCGGCGGACGCCGTGGTCGGCGGTGCCGTGGCCGGGGTGGGCCAGCGGATGATCACCGGTGTCGCCAAGCGGATGGCCGGCCAGTTCTTCGCCGCGGTGGACAAGGAGCTGTCCGAGCCGAACGTGGTGGCCGACGTGACCCCGTCGGCGGCTGCGGTCAGCGACACCCGCGTCCAGGCGGGGGACGTTCCCGCGGGAACGTCGCAGGCCGTCCCTGCCGGGCCGGTGACCTACGCCAAGGCACCGGCGGCCACGGGCGGGTGGGTGCCCGCCGAGGCCAGGCCCCTGCTCGTCGGCGCCGCCAGCGGCGGGCTGCTCACCCTGCTCGGCGTCTGGGTCGGCTACCTGCTCGGTCGCCGCAGCTGACTCGTCAGACCCCCGCGCGCCGCCGCTCGACCAGCACCTCGACCACCCGGGCCACCAGGTCAGCGGGCAGCGGCTTCCCGTACGGCAGCTTCATCGAGTCCTTGGTGCCGCGGTAGGGGGCGACGAGCGCGTCCAGCCCCGGGTCCAGCGGCGGCAGGGGGTAGAGCCCCAGGTGCTGCTTCCACGCCGCGACGTGCAGCAGCGGCAGCCCGTCGAGGGTGAACGTCGGCATCGCGTAGCTGATCGTCTCGCCGACGTCGGGCACCACCTCGTGCACCAGCCGGCGGACCTCCTCCAGCCGGAGCCGGGCGTCGTCGGGCAGCCCGGCCAGGTACTCGTCCACGGTCGCGGGCACGTCAGCGCCGTCCGGCCAGCGCCAGGCCGAGCGCGGCGGCCGCCGCGACACGACCGGCCGACCGGGCGCCCCCGACCGACCGCCAGGACAGCACGGACCCGACGGACTGGGCGGACAGCGCCGAGCCCACCGACAACCAGCTGAAGGCCGAGAACAGCGACGTGGACGAGCCGATGCTGCCCACCGAGAGGAACGACCCGACGCTGCCGATGGAGAGGAACGAGCCCTCCGAGGCGATGGACAGCGCCGAGCCGTGGGACCACAGCGACATCCGGGAGCTCATGCCCCCGAGCGTGTCACTCGGACTCGTCGCCGACCAGGGTCGCGCCCGCGACCAGCGCGGCCTCGGGGTGGCGCAGCTCGACGTCCGGCTCGACGTGCGTCAGCGGGTCGCGGCGCACGGCCGGGATGAGCAGCGTCGCCAGCGCGGCCAGCAGCAACGCGCCGGCCAGCATCAGGAAGCCGTTGATGTAGCCCGACTCCTCGGGCAGCCCGCTGGGGCCGACCTGTGCGGTGACCACCGAGGCCATGACGGCGGCGCCGATCGCGCCGCCGATCGTGCGGATGTTGGCGTTCATCCCGCTGGCCACACCGGTCTGCGAGGCCGGCACCGCCGCGACGATCAGGTTCGACATCGCCGCGAAGGCCAGGCCGAAGCCCGCGCCCATCACCAGCGAGCCGATCAGGATCGCCCCCTGGGAGCCGTGCGCCAGCGCGAAGGCAAGGTAGCCGGCGGCCGTCACCAGCGTGCCGGTGAACAGCACCAGCTTCGAACCGATCCGCTGCGCCAGCCTCCCCGACACCAGGCCCAGCAGGAAGGACGCGATGGTCTGCGGCAGCATCAGCAGGCCGGACTCGGTGACCGTCGACCCGAAGCCGTAGCCGGCCGCGGACGGCGTCTGCAGGAACTGCGGCAGGAAGGCGAAGGCCGCGTACATCGCGACGCCGAACAGCAGCGCGACGAGGTTGGTCGCCCACACGGCGCGGACCCGCATCATCCGCATGTCGATCAGCGGCTGGACGGAGCGGGACTCCACGACCACCCACAGGACGGCGAGGACGACCGCGGCGACCAGCAGGCCGAGCACCTCAGCCGAACCCCAGCCCCAGCTGGGCGCCTGGCTGACGGCGAGCAGCAGCGCGACCAGCCACGCCGACAGGAGCAGGGCGGCGGGCCAGTTGATGGAGCCGGCCGTGCGCACCGGGGACTCCGGCACCAGGAACTGCGCGGCGAGCGCGGCGATGACCAGGACGGCCAGCGGCAGCCAGAACAGCCAGTGGTAGCTCAGCGCGTTGACGATCGGGCCGGCGACGACCAGGCCGACCCCGCCACCCACGGCGATCAGCGAGGAGATCGCACCGACGGCCCCGGCGACCTTCTCGCGCGGGAACTCGTCGCGGATGATCCCGAACGCCAGCGGGAGCACACCGCCGCCGATGCCCTGGACGACCCGGGCGACGATCATGACGGCCAGGTTGGTGGCCAGCGCGGCGAGCAGGCAGCCGAGGGCCAGCATGCTCAGCGCCAGGACGAACATCCGCTTCTTGCCGGTCATGTCACCGAGCCGGCCGAGGATCGGGGTGAAGACGGACGCCGACAGCAGGTAGGCGGTCAGCACCCAGGTGACGTCGGACTGGTCGGTGCCCAGCGCTGCCTCGAGGGTCGGCAGCACGGGGGTCACCAACGACTGCAGCAACGCGAACGCGATCACCCCCACGGCCAGGACGGCGAAGGTGACCTGGTGGTGCGCGCGGCGTCCGGTGCTGCTCATGCGGTGCGGGTCCGTCCTGTTCCGTTGCGTGGGTCGACCTCGCCCAGCGTGCCCGGTCCTGGGTCCCTTCCCGACTGCGGTCCTCGTCACAGCCGGCGGACGCACCGAGGCCCCCTCCCGGAGGGGAGGAGGCCTCGGCGGTCAGCGGACGGAGCGGTCAGCCCCCGCAGATGTCAGCGGGGTCACTGGTCGTGCACTGGTTGTCCCGGAAGACGATCCCCGGACCGGTGCCCAGCAGCAAGGTGCCCGGGATCGGTCGGGTCACCCAGATGTCCACCGGCTGGTTGTCGCCGAAGTGGTTCCCGACCACCTTGATGTGCTCGACCAGACCCGGGTCCTCGGCACCGGGCGGGCTGGTCCCCGGCGGGGGCGCGAAGCTGACCAGGCTCAGGCCACCGGCCGGGTAGTTGATCGGGTCCTGGTCCTCCGGGACCACCGGGTGGTTCCCCGTGATCGTGTTGCCGACCACCTTCACGTGGTCGGCGTTGGTGATGGACATGCCGACCCCGGAGACCCGCTGGCTGCCGTCACGCCCCGCGATGCAGTACCGGTTGTTCGCCACCGAGGTGTTGTCGCGGATGGTGAAGGCACCGCCCTCGACGTGGCCTGTCGTGTCGGGGATCTCGGTGGCCGAGTCGTCGAAGAACAGGATCCCGACGCAGTTGCCGGTGACCGTGTTCCCGGTGATCTTGCCGCCCCGCGACTCGCGGACGAACACGCCCAGGTTGTAGCCCTCGACGTGGTTGCCGCTGATGTCCGCCGCCGCCGCGTCGGAGTCGGCCAGGCCGACACCACCGGTGCCGGCGTACACGGGTGCAGGGCGCGTGACGCCCTTCTCGTGGTTGTTCGTGATGGAGATGTTCTTCGAGGCTGCGGCCATGACGCCGTACCGCTCATGACCGATGCCCGCGGTGTCGTGGACGGCGTACCCGTTGGCGCCCCAGGCCCCGATCCCGCTGGCCGGGTGGTTCTTGGTGGTCAGACCGCTGACGGTGACAGGCGAGTCCGGGTACAGGAAGAAGAGGCCGAAGACGTTGTCGGCCAGCGTGGTCGGGTCGTCCTCGGCGTCCGCGTCCTCCTGTGCCGTCCAGCACGCGTTCGGCTGGACCGCCGGCAGGTCGGTGATGGTCTGCCACTTCGGCCAGCTGATCGTGGTCTTGCCGGCACCGGCGCCGACGATGGTCAGGCCCTTGTGGTCGACGCAGACGGCCTCGCGGTAGTTGCCTGCCTCGATCTTGATCGTGTCCCCGGACCGGGCCTGGTCGACCGCCGCCTGGATGGACTGCCCCCGGTGCACCGTCAGGGTCGTGCCCCCGTGCCCGCCGGCGACCGCAGCACCCGCGGGCAGGGCGGCGAGCATCAACCCCGCGGCCACCACGACCGCTCGACTCCGGGCCCCCCATGGACCTCTGACCTTCCTGGCCTTGCTGGTGGTGCGCATGACAGCCCTCCCGGATCGAGCCGCGCTGGTCGACGAGCCGGTGCGGAGGGAACTCCGGACCCGGCCGATTGGTGAGGACAACCTTCGATCACGTGACCGACCGAGCCCAAGACGACAGGAGTCGACTCCTGAGCCCACCGGAGGTGGCAAACGCGACCTGCGGGCGAGGGTGGGCGCGACCTGGGTCCCAGGGGGGTCGCGCCCCAGGTCGGACCCCGAGGTGCGCCGCGGGCCGGACGGCCCCGTCCTCCGGGACGAAACGTCGCGCCACGCCCGGTGCAGCGGTCGACAGGGCTCCGCGGGCGGGGGCACAGTCCCGCCATGCAGCCTGTGCAGGAGAGCGTCGGTGGCAGGCCGGGGGACGACGTCGTCGTGCTGGACGGGCTCACCAAGCGCTACGGAGCCCGCACCGTCGTCGACGACCTCTCTCTCACCGTGCGTCGCGGGGAGGTGTACGGCTTCCTCGGCCCGAACGGCGCCGGCAAGACGACGACCCTGCGGGCCCTGCTGGGGCTGATCCGGCCGACCAGCGGCAGCGCGACGGTGCTGGGCCGGCCGGCGGGCGCGTCGGCGGTCCGGGTCGGCGCGCTCATCGAAGGCCCCGGCTTCTACCCCTACCTCTCCGGCCGGGACAACCTCCGCGTCCTGGCCCGGTACGCGGGGGCCCCGCCGGGCCGGGTCGACCTGGTGCTGAGCACCGTCGCCCTCACCGATCGGGCGGGCGACCGCTACAGCACCTACTCGCTGGGCATGAAGCAGCGGCTCGGGGTGGCCGCGGCGCTGCTCAAGGACCCCGAGCTGGTCATCCTCGACGAGCCGACCAACGGACTCGACCCCGCCGGCATCACCGACATGCGTGCCCTGCTCCGCCGGCTGTCCGCTGGCGGCTGCACCGTCGTGCTCTCCAGCCACCTGCTCGGCGAGGTCGAGCAGGTCTGCGACCGGGTGGCGGTGATCTCCACCGGGCGCCTGGTCGTCGAGAGCAGCGTCGGTGACCTGCTCGGGCTGCGCCGCCTCGTGGTGGAGGCCGAGCCGCTGGAGGAGGCCGCCGCGGTCACCGCCGGACTGCTGGGCGTCGAGCGGGTGTCGGTGGAGGACGGCGTCCTGGTCGTCCAGGCCGGGCCCGAGGACACCGCCCGGATCAACCGCGCGCTGGTGCTGGCCGACGTCGACGTGACCGGGCTGCGCCAGGAGGTGCAGACCCTGGAGGAGGTCTTCCTGCAGATGACCGGGTCCGGGCTGGCTGCCGCACCCCCGTCCGACGCGCCTCCCGGAGGATCCCGGCGGCGGCTGCCCGAGGGGGCCGTCCGATGAGCACGGCGACGCAGACCAGGACCCCGGAGCGCGGTGCCCCGTCGTCCCGGACCCGGACCACGGGGTCGCTCGGGGCGATCGTGGCGGCGGAGCTGACCAAGCTGCTGCACCGCCCGGCCACCTGGGTGCTGCTCGGGTTGTGGCCGGCGCTGCAGCTGGTGTTCAGCACGCTCATCCCCTACGTCAGCTACCGGCGGGGCGCCTCCTACGAGGGCAGCCCACCGGAGGCGCTGCTGGCGAGCACGCTGCCCGACCGGCTGGTGGAGAACACGATCTCCGGGCTGCCGCTGTTCGGCGGGGCCCTGCTGCTGACCCTCGGAGCGCTGCTGGCCGGCAGCGAGTACGGCTGGGGCACGCTGAAGACGCTGCTGGGTCAGGGCCCCCGCCGGCTGACGGTGCTGGCCGGTCAGCTGCTCGCGCTGGTCGTGGTGCTGGCCGGGACAGTGCTGTTCAGCTTCCTGCTGACCGCCCTGGTGAGCTGGGCGGTCGCCACGGGGGCCGGCGCGACCGTCGACTGGCCCAGCGCCGCCCAGCTGGCCCGCGGGTTCGGCGGTGGCCTCCTCATCGCCACCACGTGGGGCGTGCTGGGGATGCTGCTCGGGACGGCGCTGCGGAGCACCGCGCTGCCGATCGGGCTGGGCCTGGTGTGGGTGCTGGCCGTGGAGAACCTGATCGTCAACGTCGCCGCTCCCCTGCTCGGCGCCTTCGACGCGGCCCAGGCGGCGCTGCCCGGGGTCAACGCCGGGTCGCTGGTGGCCGCGCTGGCCGGCGACGACGCGGAGCTGCGCACCCCGGGCGTCGCGGCCATCGTCGACGGCGGTCAGGCGGCGTGGGTGCTGGCCGGCTTCCTCGTCCTCTTCACCGGGCTCACCGCCCTGCTCCTGACCCGCCGCGACGTCACGTGAGTTGCCCATGGCCCCGTCTGGAGGCTCACCCTGAGCGTGCGAAGGGTGAGGGAGACGGGGTCCTTGATCAGGCGGCGGGTGACTGGTCGCGGTTGAGCAGGATGGCCAGCTGGGTGCGGGTGCGGACGTCGAGGCGGCGCATCACCGCGGTGAGGTGGCTCTTGACCGTCGCCGGGCTCAGGAACAGCCGGCTGGCGATCTCCTCGTTGCTGAGCCCCTCGGCCACCAGCGCCGCCACGTCGCGCTGCCGCTCGGTGAGCCGGTCCAGCGCCCGCTCCTCGCAGTCGGCGTGCGCGGCGTCCCCGGTCAGGTAGCGCACCAGCTGGCTGGCCACGGCGGAGTCGAGCGCCGTCTCCTTGCGGGCGAGCGCGCGGACGGCCTCCACGAGCCGGCTCGCCGCCGCCCGGCGCGGCAGGAAGCCCCGGACCCCGGCCTGGAGCACGTCCATCATCCCGGAGTCGGGCCGGTCGCCGGTCTCGGCGAGGACCAGCACCCCGGTGCCGCGCTGGCAGAGGTCCCGGAGCAGCGGCAGGCTGGTGCCTCCGAGCAGCCCCTGGCGGATGACGACCACCTGGGTCCCCGGGCCGTCGGTGACCTCGACCGCCTCCTGGAGCTGGCTGGTCTCCGCGACGACGGCGATGTCCGGCTGCGCCTCGAGGACCACCCGCAGACCGAGCCGGAAGACCTCCTGGTCCTCGCACAGCAGCACCCGGACGAGGGTCCGCGGCGGCCGGGTCGCGCGTGGCCGGAGGGGCAGCTCGCTGCTCCGCAGGCCGGGGGGACGTGCCACCTCGCGCAGCAGGACGCGGCTCTCCGCCTCGTCCGCGGGAGCGCGCAGCGCCAGCCTGCCGTGGCTCGCCCGGGACCCGCCGTGGTCCTTGGTCATGCGGACTCCCCCTGTCCTGCGAGCGCCGTCCCGACCCTCCCTCCCGGGGTGGTGGATCCGGCACTCATCCGTCTCAACGGTGCGAAGACCGTAGCGAACAACCGGTCTCTCGTGGCGCCCTTCGTCCACCCTGAGCACAGCAGATGCACAGTGGAACGAGCGGACGGCGTGTCGTTCCGCTCCGTGTCGCTCACCCCCTCGATGAGCCCGGTCCGCGCCCGTCTCCAGGCCTGGTGGACCGGTGGAAGTGGATGGCCAGCTGGGTCCGGTCCCGCAGGCCCAGACGACGCAGGGCGACGGTGATGTGGCCCTTGACCGTCGCCCGGCTGACGTTGAGCCGGTCGGCGATCTCCGCGTTGGTCAGGCCCTCGGCGACCAGCCGGGAGACGGTCTGCTGGCGCGCCGTCAACGGCCCGCTGTGCGGGGCCGGCCCGCCGTCCGCCGCCCGGGGCCCGTCGTCCAGACGGTGCAGCAGCTCCCCGGTGGCCGCCGCGTCGAGCACCGTCTCCCCCTGCGCCACGGCACGCACCCCGTCGATGAGGCGCTGCGGGGTCACGGTGGTGTGCACGTAGCCGCTCGCCCCTGCCTGCAGCGCGTCGATGAGGTCGCTGCCGGCACCGGGCTCGCCGAGCAGGACGACCCGGATCCCCATCGCGGTCAACGCCCGGACGAGCTCCTGGACGACCGGTCCGTGCGGCCCGAGACCGATCACGGTCACGTCCGGCCGCGTGCTCGCAGCGAGGGCGAGTGCCTCGGCGGCGCCGGCCGCCTCGGCCACGACGCTGAGGTCCGGCGCTCGGAGCAACACCGTGCGGAGGCCGTGCCGGAGCACCTCGTGGTCGTCGCAGATCAGCACCTGGACCGGCGCCCCCGCGGGCGGTCCCACCACACCGTCACCACTGCCAGAGAGCACAGGATCACCTCCCGTGGCGTCACCGGCCGGGCCCAGCAAGGGGTCGCCGCTCATGCGTGTCCACTCCGCTCCAGACGGCGCCCGTTCTTCGGGGCCACCTACGTCGGTGCCACCGGAAGCTAGGGGACAACCCCAGGTCAGCGCCACAGCCGACCGCGCGTTGCCCGGGGACGGACCGAGGGTTCATACCCAGGTAGGGGGTCCAGCCCTGGGAGGAGTGGGAGGACCCACCCCGAGTGGCAGCGCCGACGGCCAGACAGCGGGCGACCCGGGCGCGGTCCGGGGTGCGGTCGCACTCCCTGAGGTGGAGGACCCATCCCCGCCCCGCCACCTCCGGCGGCCCTCCAGAACAGCCCCTGCGGCCGATGCCCGCAGGCCCGACGCCGCCCTAGCGTCTGCCGTGTCGATCCGGTCCTTCCCGCCCACCGCCGCAGGAGCACCCGTGCACGAGACGATGATCATCGCGAAGATGGACCCCCGCGACGCCGACGAGGTGGCCGCCGTCTTCGGCCGCTCGGACGCGACGTCCATGCCCCACGACATCGGGGTGCGGCACCGGTCGCTCTTCCAGTTCCACGGCCTCTACGTGCACCTGATCGGCTTCGACCGGCCGCCGTCGGAGTCCATGCAGATCGCGCAGTCGCTGCCGGCCTTCCGGTCGGTGAGCGACGAGCTCAAGCCCTACATCGAGCCCTACGACCCCAACTGGCGCTCCCCGCAGGACGCGATGGCCCGCCGCTTCTACCACTGGACCTCGTCGCCCGAGTGAGGGCGGCGGTACACGGTTGAGAGGCAGTCATGACCCGTTCCTCCCTGACGACGCCCACGGCTCCCACCGCGCCGGTGCACGCGGGCTGGACCTCCTGCCCGGCCTGCGGTTGGTTGCTCTACCACAAGCGGCTGGAGCGCAACCTGCACGTCTGCCCGGAGTGCGAGCACCACCTGCGGCTCAGCGCCCGGGCCCGGATCGAGATGCTCGTCGACGCCGGCAGCTTCACCGAGACCGAGCTCCCCCGCGGGGACGCCGACCCGCTGACCTTCACCGACCTGCGCCCCTACCCCGACCGGCTCCGCGACGCCGCGCACCGCTCCGGGGAGTCCGAGGCGGTCCTGGTGGGTGAGGCGCGGATCGGCGGGACCCCCCTGGTGCTCGCCGTCATGGACTTCGGCTTCCTCGGCGGCAGCATGGGCGTCGAGGTGGGCCGGCGGGTGAGCGAGGCGGCCGCGCTGGCGCTGGAGCAGGGCCGGCCGCTGGTGGTCGTCTGCGCCAGCGGCGGCGCCCGGATGCAGGAGGGTGTCTTCTCGCTGTTCCAGATGGCCCGCGCCAGCGAGGCCTTCGGACGGCTGCGCGAGGCCGGGCTGCTCTCGGTCTGCGTGCTCACCGACCCCACCTACGGGGGCGTCTCCGCCTCCTTCGCGACCCTCGCCTCGGTGCTCATCGGGGAGCGCGGCGCGCACGTGGGCTTCGCCGGCCCGCGGGTGGTGCAGGAGACGATCCGCGCCGAGCTGCCCCACGACTTCCAGACCTCGGAGTTCCTGCTCGCCCACGGCCTGGTCGACCGGGTCGAGAGCCGGGCGGACCTGCGGCCGGTGCTCATCCGGCTGCTCACGCTGCACGGTCGCGACCGGACCGGCGTCCCGGCCGAGGACGAGCCGGCCTCCGCCTGGGCGGAGGAGCCGGCTCCGCAGCCGGCCGACAGCGACCCCTGGGAGGTCGTCCAGCGGGCGCGGGTGGTGGACCGGCCGACGACGTTGGACTACCTGCACACCGCCTTCGACGACTTCGTCGAGCTGCACGGCGACCGGGCCTTCGGCGACGACCCCGCCGTGGTGGGCGGGGTGGCCTCGATCGGCGGCCGTCCGGTCGTGGTGATCGGCCACGAGAAGGGGCACTCGGTCCGCGAGCGGGTGGCCCACAACTTCGGGATGCCCCACCCGGAGGGCTACCGCAAGGCGCTGCGCCTGCTGGGGCACGCCGAGGCCCACCGGCTGCCGGTCGTCACCCTCGTCGACACCCCTGGGGCGCACCCCGGGCCCGAGGCGGAGGAGCGCGGGCAGTCCCACGCGATCGCCGAGATCATCATGCGCAGCAGCCGGCTGCGGGTCCCCGTCGTCGCCGTGGTCACCGGCGAGGGCGGCAGCGGCGGCGCGCTGGCGTTGTGCACCTCGGACCGGTTGCTGGTCCTGGAGAACGCCTACCTGTCGGTGATCAGCCCTGAGGGGTGCGCGGCCATCCTGTGGCGGACGGCGACGGCCGCCCCCGCGGCGGCGCGGGCCATGCAGCTGGGCGCCACCCACCTGTACCGCTCGGGCATCGCCACCTCCGTCGTCCCCGAACCACCGGGCGGCGCGCACACCGACCCGCTCGCGGCGGCGGAGCTGCTCCGCGCGGCCCTGCTGCGCGAGCTGGACGAGCTGTCCCGGGCCGACGTGACCACCCTGCTGGCCGAACGCTCCGCCAGGTTGTCCGGCATGGACGGCAATGCCGGCCGCCGCGTGCGCACGCTGCAGCCCGTCGTCCCGGCGGGGTGCTGACCGTGCACCCGACCGAGTTCACCCCCCGGCCCACGTCGATCGGCGCATCGCTGCCGCCGGACGACGCCACCCGCTCGCTCAGCGACGAGGTGGTCGAGCTCGCCCGCAGCCTGCCCGGCGACCTGCGCCGGCTCACCGTGCGCAGCGGCGACAGCGCCATCGAGGTCGAGTGGGCGGTCGAGGACGGCCCCACCGTCGAGCGCGGGGGTGCGGTGCGCAGCGCCCCGGGTGTCCGGGACGCCCCAGTCGACGCCGCGGAGACGGCGGTCCCCGACGACCTCGTCGCCGTCCCGGCGCCCCTGGTCGGGACCTTCTACGTCGCCTCGTCCCCGGACGCCGACCCGTTCGTCCGGGTCGGCGACGCCGTCGAGCCCGGGCAGACGCTCGGGATCGTCGAGGCGATGAAGCTGATGAACCCGATCGTGGCCGACGAGGCGGGCGTCGTGGCCGAGGTGCTCGCCGGGGACGCCGAGTCGGTGGAGTACGGGCAGGTCCTGATGTACCTGCGCCCGACGGGGGCCACGCAGTGATCAGCCGGCTGCTGATCGCCAACCGCGGCGAGATCGCCGTCCGGATCGCCCGCGCCTGCCGGGAGCTGGGCATCGAGGTCGTCGCGACCTACTCCACCTCCGACCGGGACTCCGCCGTGGTGGCGATGGCCGACGAGGCGGTGCACATCGGCCCGCCTGCCCCGCGGCACAGCTACCTGCACGTGCCGAACCTCATCGAGGCCGCGCTGCGCACCGGTGCCGACGCCGTCCACCCCGGTTACGGGTTCCTCTCCGAGGACCCCGACTTCGCCGAGATCTGCGACATCGAGGGGCTGACCTTCGTCGGGCCGCCGCCGGAGGTCATGCAGCAGATGGGCAACAAGGCCACCGCCCGCCGGCTGATGGCCGAGGCCGGCCTGCCGCTGCTGGCCGGGGTGGTCGAGCCGGTCCGGACGGCGGACGAGGGCCGGGCCATCGCCGACGAGATCGGCTACCCGGTGATCATCAAGGCGGCCGCCGGGGGCGGTGGACGCGGGATGACCGTCGTGCAGGCACCGGAGGAGTTCGCCGAGGCGTTCACCACCACCCGCGCGGTCGCCCGCGCGGTGTTCCGCGACCCGGCCGTGTACGTGGAGCGCTACCTGACCCGCGCCCGCCACGTGGAGGTGCAGGTCCTCTGCGACGGGCACGGCGCGGGGATCCACCTCGGCGAGCGCGACTGCTCGCTGCAGCGCCGCCACCAGAAGCTGCTCGAGGAGGGTCCGGCCGCCCACCTCACGCCCGAGCAGCGCGCCGACCTCGGCGCCCTGGCGGTGCGCGGTGCGCTGTCGGTGGGGTTCACCGGCGCGGGGACCATGGAGTTCCTCGTCGACGACGCCGGCGCGTACTTCATGGAGATGAACGCGCGCATCCAGGTGGAGCACCCGGTCACCGAGCTGCTCACCGGCGTCGACCTGGTCCGGGAGCAGCTGCTGGTCGCCGGCGGCCGGCGGCTGCACCTGCAGCAGGAGGACGTGGTCACCCGCGGCGCGGCGATCGAGTGCCGGATCAACGCCGAGGACCCGGCCCGCGGCTTCGCCCCCGCTCCCGGCCACCTCGACGTCCTGCAGGTCCCCGGTGGGCCGTGGACCCGGTTCGACACCGGCTACCGCCAGGGCGACGACGTCAGCCCGCACTACGACTCGCTGCTGGGCAAGCTGGTCGTCTGGGCCCCTGACCGCGACCAGGCCGTGCGCCGGATGGACCGGGCGCTGGCCGAGCTGCGGGTCGAGGGGCCGGCGCTGCACACCACGATCGCCCTCCAGCGCGCGATGCTCCGCCACCCCGACGTGCGCGCCGACCGGCACGACATCGAGTTCCTCGACCGCAGCCTGCCCGAGCTCCTGGTCTCCGCAGCTGCCCTGGCGGCGACCCCGGCGGCGCCCATGCCCGCCGCCCACGGGTCGCTGCAGCTCGTCCCGGCGCCGTCCGGCAACGACCGGACGGGGTCGTCCCGTCCACCCACCCCAGAGAGGAACACCGCCATGCCCGACACCTCGTTCACCCTCGACGACCTGATGGACCTGCTCTCCGAGAAGGCCGGGCTCCCGCCGGAGTCGCGCACGACCGACCCCGATGCCCACTTCGCCGACATCGGGCTGGACTCGCTGGCCTTCCTGTCCATGCAGACCGAGCTGCACGACCGGTTCGGCACCGAGATGCCCGACGACGACCCCGACCGCTACACGCTCGGCGAGATCGTCTCGACCATCTCCTCGGCGCAGTCGCAGATGGCCTGACGAAACACCCCGTCCTCCTCACGCCTCGCACGCTCGGCGCGAGCCTCGGGACGGGGCCGTCCCCGCCAGAACCCCCCCCTGACCCAGGCAGACAGCCGGAGGACCCAGATGAGCACCCTCGAGAACGACAGCCGGACCGCCGGCCACACCGACAACTCGATCTTCATCGACGCGGACATCGACCACGTCTGGCGGATGACCAACGACCTGACGACCTGGCCGGACCTCTTCACCGAGTACGCCGAGGTGGAGGTGCTGGCCCAGCACGGCTCGACGTTCCGGTTCCGGCTCAAGATGCACCCCGACGAGTCCGGCCGGGTGTGGAGCTGGATCTCCGAGCGGACCCTGGACGAGGCCGCCCACGAGGTCGTGGCGAAGCGGGTCGAGCCCGGCCCCTTCGAGTTCATGGACATCCGGTGGAACTACACGCCGGAGGGCACCGGCACCCGGATGCGGTGGCAGCAGGACTTCCGGATGCGGCCGGAGGCGCCGATCGACACGGCCGGCATGACCGAGCGCATCGATGCCAACAGCAAGGTCCAGATGGCCGTCATCCGGGACAAGGTGGAGGCCGCCGCGGGGCGCGCGGAGCCGGAGACGTGACCGGCCTCGCCCCGGGGGCCGCGGTCGTCCTCCCGGGTGAGGACGGCGCCCGCCCGGGCGCCCTGGACGCCTGGCTCGGCGACGAGGCCGCCCGGGACGTCGTGGCCGAGGCCTCGGAGGTGCTGGGCCGGGACGTCGTCCCGTGGTGGGGCGACCCGCTCAACCTCTGCGACCCGGTGGCCGCGCACCTGACGGCGGTCGTGACCGGCGTGGCGGGGTACCGCAGCCTGGTCGCCGCCGGTCTGCAGCCGGTCGTCGTCGCCGGGCACGGCGTCGGTGAGTACGCGGCGCTGGTGGCCGCCGGCGCCCTGCCGCTGGACCAGGTGGTGGCCTTCGTCGACTGGCGCGCGGAGGCGCTGTCGCACGCGCCCCGCCCCTCGTGCGCGGGCATGGCCGCCGTCGTCGGGCCGGGTGCCGCCGAGGTCGCCCGCTCGGTGGTCACCGAGCTGGCGGCCGGGGGGCTGAGCGTGGCCTCCGTCGACGGCCCGGCCCAGGTAGTCCTCTCCGGCTCCCGGGAGGAGCTGGAGCAGGCGCGCACGGCCGTGGCCGCGGCCGGGCTGGACATGGTCCGGCTCCGCGGGCGGGCCGCCTGCCACGGCCCGCTGATGCAGTCGGTCGCCGACCACCTCGCCGCGCCGCTGGCCGACCTGGACTGGTCCGTCCCGGACGTCCCAGTGGTGCCCAACGCCGACGGCCGGCCGACCCGCGACCCGGAGCAGCTGGCCCGGTGCGTGCGGGCGCACCTGACCTCGCCGGTGCAGTGGGAGGCCACCTCGCGCGCGCTGGTCGGGGCCGGTGCCACCTGGGTCGTGGAGGTGGGCCCCGTGGCCACCCTCGGCCCGCTGATCCGCCAGGTCCACCCGGATCTGCCGCTGCACCTGGCCACCGCGCCCGGTGCGCTGACCCCCATCGCACTCCCGGAACCCGAGCTGACGGGTCCGGCCCCCACCGGAGGAGAGAGATGACGACGATCCAGCACCCCACGGCGAAGGTGCGCTGCGGGCCCACCGTGTCGCGGGCCGACGCGGTCCCCAACCGCCGTCGCGGCGGTGACATCCGGGTGCTGCTCTCGCCGACCAGCGTGGGCGCCACCGCCGGGTTCATGGGCACGCTGACCCTCGAGCCGGGAGAGATCGTCACCGAGCACTGGCACCCGTACTCGGAGGAGTTCCTCTACTGCGTCTCCGGCGAGGTCCTGGTGACCCTGGACGGCGAGGAGCGCCGGCTGGGCGGCGAGTCGGCGGTGCACATCCCGATCGGCGTGCGGCACCGCATCGTCAACGACGGCACGGAGACGGCGTTCTTCGTCTTCCTGGCCGGCCCGCTCGCCCCCAGGCCGGAGCTCGGCCACGTCGACACCGAGCCCTCGCCGGGCTCGATGGGTGTCCGGTGAGCACCACCGGCCGCGAGGGCCGCCGGGTCGTCATCACCGGCATCGGCGTGGTCGCCCCGGGGTCGATGGGCCGCGAGGGCTTCTGGGAGATGATCACCGCCGGCCGGACGGCGACCCGGCGAATCACCTTCTTCGACCCGAGCCGCTTCCGCTCCCAGGTGGCGGCCGAGGTCGACTTCGACGGGCGCAAGCTGGGCCTGACCGCCCACGAGGTGCACCGCAACGACCGGTTCGTGCAGATGGCGATGGTGGCCGCCGACGAGGCGGTCGCGGACAGCGGGCTGGCGTTCGGGACCGGCGGCGCGGACGACGCCCCGGACCCGGACCGGGTCGGGGTGACCCTGGGCAGCGCGGTCGGGGCGACCATGCGGCTGGAGAACGAGTACGTCGCGGTCAGCGACGCCGGCACGCACTGGCTCGTCGACCCCCGCTACGCCTCGCGGTTCCTGCACCAGGCGCTGGTGCCCAGCTGCGGGGCCACCGAGCTGGCGGTGCGCTTCGGCGCCCACGGGCCGGCCACGGTGGTCTCCACCGGCTGCACCTCGGGCATCGACGCGGTCGGTTACGGCGCCCAGCTGATCGAGGACGGCGACGCCGACGTGGTGATCGCCGGGGCCAGCGACGCCCCCATCTCCCCGATCTCGATGGCCTGCTTCGACACGATCCGGGCGACGACGGCCAACAACGCCGACCCCGAGCACGCCTCCAAGCCCTTCGACGCCCGCCGGGACGGCTTCGTCATGGGCGAGGGTGCCGCGGTGCTGGTGCTGGAGGAGCTCGAGCACGCCCGGCAGCGTGGCGCGGAGGTGTACTGCGAGGTCAGCGGCTACGCCAACCGCTGCAACGCCTTCCACATGACCGGGCTGCGGCCGGACGGCATCGAGATGGCCGAGGCCATCGGGCTGGCGTTGGACCAGGGCCGGATCGACCCCGACGAGGTCGGCTACGTCAACGCGCACGGCTCGGGCACCAAGCAGAACGACCGTCACGAGACGGCCGCGGTCAAGCGCAGCCTCGGCCCGACGGCCCAGCGGGTGTCGATGAGCTCGATCAAGTCGATGGTCGGCCACTCGCTGGGCGCGATCGGGTCGATCGAGATCGCTGCCACCGCGCTGGCGGTCAAGCGCGGCGTGGTGCCGCCGACGGCCAACTACGGGGTGCCCGACCCGGAGTGCGACCTGGACTACGTGCCCAACACCGCCCGGGAGCAGAAGGTGGACGTCGCGCTGTCGGTGGGCAGCGGCTTCGGCGGCTTCCAGTCGGCGATCGTGCTGGCCTCCCCGACCAGGAGGAGCGCATGACCGGCCTGCTGGTGACCGGGATCGGTGTCGTCGCCCCCACCGGCGTCGGCGTCGAGGCGCACTGGTCCTCGCTGGTCCGCGGGGAGCCCGCCATCCGGCCGATCGAGGGCTTCGACACCGACCAGTACGGGGTGACGCTGGCCGGGCAGATCCGCGGCTTCGACCCGAAGGCGTTCGTGGCACCGCAGCTGATGGTGCAGACCGACCGCTGGACCTGGACCTCGCTGGCGGCCGCCACGCTGGCCGCGCAGGACGCGGGCTACGAGGCACCCGAGGACGCCTACGCGACCTCGGTGTTCCTGGCCGCCGGCTCCGGCGGCAACGAGTTCAGCCAGCACGAGATCCAGGGGCTGTGGGCCAAGGGACCGAAGTCGGTCGGCGCCTACCAGTCGATCGCCTGGTTCTACGCGGCCAGCACCGGCCAGCTGTCCATCCGGGACGGCTACAAGGGCCCGTCCGGCGTGGTGGTCAGCGAGGGCGCCGGCGGCCTGGACAGCATCGGCTGGGCCCGCCGGGTGGCGCGCCGCGGCACTCCCGCCGTCCTGGTCGGCGGCACGGAGGCCGGCGTGACGCCCTACGCGCTGCTGTGCCAGGCGACCAGCGACCGGCTGTCGACGGCGACCCGGCCCGAGGACGCCTACAAGCCCTTCGACCGCCGGGCCAACGGCCACGTGATCGGTGAGGGCGGCGCGATCCTGCTGCTGGAGGAGCCCGGCGCCGCGCGGGCGCGAGGGGCACAGCAGATCTGGGGCGAGGTCGCCGGCTACGGCGCCACGCACGACGCCCACCACCACGAGGACCCCGCGCCCGACGCCACCCAGTACGCCCGGGCGATCCGGCTGTCCCTGGCCGACGCCGGGATCACCCCGGACGACGTCGACCTTGTCCTCGCCGACGGGGCCGGGGTGCCCGAGCTGGACGCACTCGAGCTCGAGGCGCTCCAGCGGGTCTTCGGCGGGCGGGCCACCCCGGTGCCGGTGACGGCACCGTCGTCCTGGACCGGGCGGCTGATGGCCGGCGGCTCGGCGCTGAACGTGGCGACCGCGCTGCTGGCGATCCGGGACGGCATCGTCCCCGGCACCGCCCACCTCGACGACCCGGTCGACGCGCCGGGTGTCGACCTCGTGCAGCAGAACCGGGTGCAGGACGTCGGGACCGTCGTCGTGCTGGCCCGTGGCTTCGGGGGCTTCAACAGCAGCCTGGTGCTGCGCCGACACCAGGAGGAGCAGGCGGCATGACGGCAGCGGAGGACAAGACCCCGGTGGTGCGCACCCTGTTGCGGATGCGCACCCGGGAGGGGTGCGAGGCGGAGTTCGAGCAGAGCTGGCAGCGGGCGGCGGTGGAGATCAGCAAGGTCCCCGGCAACCTGCGGCAGGAGCTCGTGCGCGACGCCGACGACCCGCGCACCTTCGTGATCACCAGCGACTGGGTCGACCGTGCCGCGGTGGACGCGTTCGGCCGCAGCAGTGCCCGGGAGACGCTCACCGAGGCGCTGCGCGAGCTGCGGGAGGACGCGTCGCGCAGCACCTACGAGCTGCTGCACACCGTCGACGGCGGCCAGCCCGCCGAGGACGACCGCCCGCCGCACGTCCGGATCGACATCAGCACCCGGGTCGAGGAGGGCGACGAGGAGGCCTTCGAGCGCGCGTACGCGAAGACCACCGCCACCCTCAAGGGCACCCCCGGTCTCGTCCGGGAGGAGCTGCTCAAGGAGATCGGCGCGCCGAGGTACCACATCTTCGCCGAGTGGGAGTCCGAGCAGGACTTCATCACCTGGGTCGACGACCCTTCGCACGCCGACCAGAGCGCGGCGCTGATCCGCTGGCTGTCGCTGGAGTTCCACCGCCAGCACTTCGAGATCCGCTACCGGCCGGAGGACGCCGGCGGCGGGTCGGCGGAGCCGACGACGCGACCGCACGTCCGGGTCGACATCAGCACCCGGGTCGAGGAGGGCGAGGAGGAGGCCTTCGAGGCCGCCTACGCGAAGACGACCGCCGCGTTGCGCGGTACCCCCGGGCTGATCCGGGAGGAGCTGCTCAAGGAG
>JHVP01000023.1 GCA_000620205.1 Geodermatophilaceae bacterium URHA0031
CTGCCCGGAGGCCAGCTGGTTGTCACAGAGCTGGACGAGGGCGTCGGCCTGCTGCTGCGCGCGGCTGCGGTCATCCCCCTTCGGCCTGGAGGCCTGCACGATGGCCTCGATGCCGGCCAGCACCTTCTCCAACCCGACCGCGTCCAGGTCGAACCGACCCGTCCCGCTGCCATCGGCGTGCCGGGTGACCGACAACCGTCTGCCTTCGGTCGGATCAGGCTCGGTGCCGTCGGGGTCGAGGGCCTGGCGGTAGTGGTGCACCACCTGCGGCAGCTGGGCGTGCGCCTCGCCGTGCGCGACGGCGACCAGCGCCGCGTCGATCACCCCGAGGTCGACGTCCTGCTCGTCGGCGGCGGCCCGCTTGTCGTCGTCGGCGATCGGGGCGATGGTCGCCACCTGGGAGGCGGTCAGCGTGCCGTCGGCGAAGGCCGCGGCGGTGGCCGGCAGGTGCTCCAACGCCCGCCCCGACCGCACCAGCCGGGCAGCCTCCCCGGCGGTCAGGTGCCCGTGCCCGCGCAGCCACGACTGCGCCGTCTTCTTCCCATCGTGCTCGGCCGCGCCGGTGGCATCGGCGTGCCGGACGGTGCGGGTCAGCTCGGCGCTCGCCTGGTTGACCAGCCGCAGCAGCTCCGCGGTCCGGTCCAGCACCGCGCCCGGCGGGAGAGCGAACAGGTCCTCGGCGGCCAGGGCGTCCAAAGCGGACTGCAACTCCCCCACCGGCCACCTCCTCCACCGCTTCGAACAGGTGTACGAAGTCTAGCGGAAGAGCGACCGTCCAGCCAGCTGAATCCGCAGGTCAGGCGGTTGTCCACAGATCCGGCGAGGCCCTTGACATGACTACGGAAGGAGGATGGGACCACCAAAAGCGCGCCTTTGGCGGACCGCTCCACGCGACACCGCCCGGAGGACGGATACGGGCCGGGCCCCCGCGGAGGCCGGCCCGCCGACGGTCTCAGCTGAAGCGCTGCTGCAGGTGGACGGCGACCGGGGTGCCGGCCTGGTCCTTCCCGATCGCGGCGCAGAGCGCCTTCTTCAGCGGCAGCCAGTGCGGCCCCGTGCCCGAGGGCATCAACGTGGCGGTGAACGGGTGGCCGTCCAGCGTCCCGGCGACCCGCACCGCCCGGCGCGTCCCCAGCAGCTGGGCGGAACCGGGCAGCTCCAGGTACGTGGGGAAGGCGCCGTCCTTCTCGATGACGCTGGCGAAGGTGACGTCGATCGGCTGGCCGGTCTGCGGTGCGGCGGTCATGGCAGGAGGACTCCCGTGCTCCCGGGGAGTCATCGGTGACCGGACGACGGACGCGGGGTGCCGGGCCGACCCGGCACCCCGCGCACGCTGAGAGCTGCTAGCGGACGCCGACGAGGTCGACGACGAAGACCAGGGTCGCGCCGGGCTTGATGACGCCGCCGGCGCCGCGCTCGCCGTAGGCCTTGTGCGCCGGGATGGTGAGCCGACGCCGGCCGCCCACCTTCATCCCGGCGATCCCCTCGTCCCAGCCCTGGATGACCATGCCCACGCCGAGCCGGAACTCCAGCGGGTCGCCGCGGTCCCAGGAGGCGTCGAACTGCTCGCCGCCGTCGTGGGTGACCCCGACGTAGTGCGCGCTCACCAGGCTCCCGGCGGTGGCCTCAGGACCGTCACCGACCACCAGGTCCTCGATCACCAGGTCGTCCGGCGCGGGGCCGGTGGGGGGCTCGACGTCGGGGCGGGTCAGCTCTGCCACGGGGCTCTCCTCGGGTTGCCACCGGGGCTCTCCCGGCGGGGCTGGGCCCCATCCAACACTCACCGGGCGGACCACCTGACCCCAGACCGGCCCTCGGTCGCCCACAACACATCACGCACGGGTAGGTTCCCTCGTCGGGCGGTCACGTCGACCCGCCCGGTCCGGCACCGCAGTGGCGCGGGTGGGCCCGCGTCGGCAGGAGGTGCGGATGGCCCCCGATGACCCGTCGGGCCCCGAGGGCAGCGACGCGGCCACCGACCTGTTCGCCGGGGGCGGCCAGGCCGGGCGGCTGATGGCCGAGCACGACTGGTCGGCGACCCCGATGGGGCCGGTGGGCGCCTGGCCGGCGAGCCTGCGCTTCGCCATCAGGACGATCCTGGCCTCGCGGTTCCCCATGGTGCTCACCTGGGGGCCGACGTACATCCAGTTCTACAACGACGCCTACGCCCCCTTCATCGGCGCCAAGCACCCGGCGATCGGCGACGACATCCGGGTGACCCTGGCCGAGGGCTGGGCCGCGCTGCAGGACCCCGTCGAGCGGG
This sequence comes from Geodermatophilaceae bacterium URHA0031, assembly GCA_000620205.1. Lineage (GTDB taxonomy): Bacteria > Actinomycetota > Actinomycetes > Mycobacteriales > Geodermatophilaceae > Modestobacter. The sequence continues at coordinate 2,264 of JHVP01000023.1, forward strand.
CGATGGCGACCCGCGAGGCGTCCTGGCTGCCGCGCCTGCCGCTGCTGCTCGAGCGCGCCGGCTACCGCGAGGAGACCTACTTCACCGTCTCGCACGCCCCGGCGTTCGACGACGACGGGTCCGTCGGCGGGATGTTCGGCGTCTGCACCGAGGTGACCGGCGAGGTCGTCGGCGAGCGGCGGCAGCGGCTGCTGCACGACCTGTCCACCGCCGGCGGCGCGCTGGGAGACGAGGACACGGTGCTCTCCGCGCTCTCCACCGCACTGGGCACCGACCCGCTGGACGTGCCGTTCGCCGCCGTCTACCTGCAGGACGACGGTCGGCTGCGCCGCGCGGCGACGGTCGGCTGCTCCGCGGACCGGCTGCCCGCCGAGGTGGACGACGCCGGTGGGCTGCCCGAGCAGGTCGCGGACCTGCGGCTCGTCGGCGGCTTCTGGCAGGACCCGGTGACCGACGCCGTCGTGCTCCCGCTCACCGCCGCGGCCGGCGGCGAGCGGCTCGGGGTGCTGGTCGCCGGCACCAGCCCCAACCGGGAGCTCGACGCCGAGTACCGGACCTTCCTGGAGCTGGTGGCCGGTCAGTTCACCAGCGCCCTGGGCAACGCCCGCGCCTTCGAGGCCGAGCGCCGGCGGGCGGAGTCCCTGGCCGAGCTCGACCGCGCCAAGACCGCGTTCTTCTCCGACGTCAGCCACGAGCTCCGCACGCCGCTGACCCTGCTGCTCGGCCCCATCGGCGACGTGCTGGACGACGCCGCCCACCCGCTGCCGCCGGCCGCCCGCGACCAGCTCACGCTCGCGATGCGCAACGGTCAGCGCCTGCAGCGGCTGGTCAACGACCTGATGGACTTCGCCAGCATCGAGGCCGGCCGCGCCAACGCCGTCCGGGTGGAGACCGACCTCGCCGACTTCACCGCCGAGCTCGCCGGCGTGCTGCGCGCCGCGGCCGAGCGGGCCGGCCTGACGCTGACCGTCGACTGCCCGCCGCTGCCCCGGCCGGTGTACGTCGACCCGCGGATGTGGGAGAAGGTCGTCCTCAACCTGCTGTCGAACGCGGTGAAGTACACCTTCGTCGGCGGCATCTCGGTGGTCCTGCGGGACACCGGGGACGGCGTGGCGCTCACCGTCGCCGACACCGGCATCGGCATCCCGACCGAGGAGCTGCCGCTGGTCTTCGACCGGTTCCACCGGGTGCCGGGGTCGCTGGGGCGGCACCGCGAGGGCACCGGCATCGGGCTGGCCCTGGTCCGCGAGCTGGTCGCGCTGCACGGCGGGTCGGTGACCGTGACCAGCGAACCCGGCCGGGGCAGCACGTTCACCGCGACCATCCCCCACGGCAGCCCGGACGCCGAGGGCGACGCCGAGCACCCGGTGAGCCTCTCCGAGATGGCCCGCGGCACGGCCGAGGCCTGGGAGCAGGCGGTCGCCCCGCACGACCAGCCGGCGGGGCCGGCCGGCGCCGCGGGCACCGTGCTGGTCGTCGACGACAACGCCGACATGCGCACGTACCTCACCCGGCTGCTGTCCCCGGTCTGGCGGGTGCGCGCCTGCACGAACGGCGAGGAGGCACTGGCCGCCGTCGCCGAGGAGCTGCCCGACGTCGTCCTGACCGACGTGATGATGCCGCGCGTCGACGGGTTCGAGCTGCTCCGCCGGCTGCGCGCGGACCCGGCGACCCGGGGTGTGCCGGTCATCATGCTCACCGCCCGGGCCGGGCAGGAGGCGGCCGTGGAGGGCTTCGCGGCCGGCGTGGACGACTACCTCGCCAAGCCGTTCCAGGCCGCTGAGCTGATCGCCAGGGTGCGGGTGGCCATCGAGCGGGCGCGCGGCGGGCGGGAGGCGACCGTGGAAGACCTGCCCACCCGGCCGCTCACCCTGCCGGCCGCCCCCGCACCGGGCGGCACAGCACCGGGCGGCACAGCGCCGGGCGGCACAGCGCCGGGCGGCAGAGCACCCTCCCCGCCCGTGCGGGACCTGGTGCCCGCGAGCCGCCCCCCCGCGGTCGCGCCACCGCCGGCACCGGTGCAGGTGCACCACGAGCGCTGGCGCTTCCCGGCCACGTCGCAGTCCGTCCCGGCGCTGCGCCGGGCCCTGCGCCGGCTGTTCGCCGACGCCGGGCTGGACGAGGACCAGGCCTACGACCTGCTGCTGGCCGCCTGCGAGGCGCTGACCAACGCGGTGGAGCACGCCCAGGACCCGACCGAGCCGTTCGTGGACGTCGCCGCCGAGGTCGGTGGCGGCCGGGTCGTGATCACCGTGCGCGACCACGGTCAGTGGCGGGAGCGGGTGCCGAGCATGGACCGCGGCCGTGGCTCGACGCTGATGAGCGCGTTCGCCGACATCACCGCCGTCCCCGGCCCGGAGGGCACGACCGTCACCATCCGCGCCCCGCGCGCCGACGGCACGCCCGAGGCCGACACGCCCGCCCAGGTCCGCTGAGCCGGGACCTGCACCGCACGACCCGGCGATGCGGTAGGACAGCCGGCGTGGCCACGCGACGGCAGTTCCTGGTGGGGGCCGGTGGGGCCGCTGCCGGGCTCGCCGTCGGTGCCACGACCGGCGCGCTGCTGGTCGGGGACGACGACCGGGCCCGCGCCGAGGCGGCCGCCGCCCGGCAGCAGTTCATGGAGGCCGCCGACGCCGGTGAGCGGGTGGCCCGGCTCGGCACCCGGCGGGTCATCTGGAACACCACGGTGACCGAGCCGATCGCGGCGATCACCTTCGACGACGGGCCCACCCCGGAGTACACCCCGCGGATCCTGGACGCGCTGGCCACCGCCGGGGTCACGGCGACCTTCAACGTCATGGGCTGGAACGGCGTCCACCACCGGGACGTGCTCCGCGAGGTGGTGGCCGCCGGCCACGAGATCGGCAACCACACCTGGGACCACCGGGACCTCACCAGCCTCGACGTCCACCAGACCCGCGAGGAGCTGGTGCGCTGCAAGGAGGAGGTGGAGGCGGTCATCGGCCGGCCGTTCACCAGCTTCCGCCCGCCCCGCGGGGAGCTGACCGGGTACGCCCTCCGGGTGGCGGCGGAGCTGGGGTACGACACCTACATCTGGTCGGTGACCCGCGGGCCGGGGAACGCGACGTCGGTGACCGAGATCGGCGACTACCTGGGCCGGATCGTGATCGCCGGTGACGTGCTCGGCCTGCACGACGGGATCGGCCAGGGCACCTTCGACCCCACCGCGTCCTTCGCCCGCGCCCTCGCCGACCGGCGCGAGCTGGAGGTGCGCGCCCTGCCGGCCGCCCTGGCGCAGATCGCGGGCCGGGGCATCACGCTGATGTCGGCCAACGCGCTGCTGTCCCGCAGCGAACCGCCGCCGGTCGGCGGCGCCGGGCCGACACCGCCCTGACCGGGCTCTCAGACCCGGACCACGACGCCCCGCCGGGCGAGCCCCGCGCACACCGCCCAGATCACCGCGACCGACGCCGCCGGGTACGCCCACGCGGAGAAGGTGGCTCCGGCGACCGCGCCGACCCAGCGGTCGACCTGCGGCTGGACGGTGCCGGACAGCACGGCGCGGAAGACCACCTCGGAGAGGACGAAGGCCACGATCGCGTTGAGACCGAGCGCCTCGACCGGCCGCAGCGGGCGGCGGAACCCGCGCTGGTCGACCAGCCAGTGCAGCGTGGCGAGCGCGAGCACCGCGAGGCCTCCGGTCACCAGCACGAACGACGGTGACCACAGCCGCTTGTTGACCGGCACCAGCGGGGCGAGCGCGAGGCCGGCCACGACCAGCAGTGCGCCGCCGCCCCCCAGCCGCAGCAGCACGGCGCGGCCGGTGCCGGACTGCAGGGCGCGGCCGGCCAGCACGCCCAGGTAGACGGTGACCGCGCTGCCCAGGAAGGCGTGCGGCGCCTCGGCCGAGAACGACAGGCCGATCGCCTCGTCGAGGGTCCGCGCCCAGGAGTGCTCCGGGCCGGCGCCGCCCAGCACGGTCAGCACGGTCAGGCCGGTCAGCACGCCCGCCGCGGCCAGCGGCTGCACCGGCCGCGGCAGCCGGAGCAGGGCCCAGCACAGCAGGTACGCACCGGCGATGTGGCCCAGCACGCCGGCCCCGACCGTGCCCGGCCCGTACTTGGCGGTGACCACCAGGAAGCCGAGGACGGCGAGCCGCAGCACCCGCAGGAGCACCGCGCGCGGCCGGTCGGCACGCCGCGAGAACGGCATGGACACACCGACCACCAGCAGGAACGCCGGGAAGACGACGTCCGCCACGTGCAGCCCGTCCCAGGCGGCGTGGTGCCACTGGGCGGCGATCGAGCCGTTGCCGCGGTTGTCCACGACGAGCATGCCCACGACGGCCAGGCCGCGGAGGACGTCGACGCCGTGCAGCCGCCGCGGCGGGGCGGGGGGTGCCGACCGGACGGCGATCGCCGGCGCGACGGCTCCCCCCGGACGGCTCACCCTCCCCACGCTAGGTCCGGGTCCCGCCGCCCGCTCGTCGTCGGCGGGAAAACCGGCGGACGCGCAGCCCGCACCGGGCTACCGTCCGACCGTGCCCCCCGACTGATCCCCTCTCCCGCCGCCGGCCCGCCGGCTGGTCCGGCTGGCCCTCGGCTGGTCGTTCCTCGCCGGGTTCGTCCCGCTGTACCCCTTCTACGCGCTGCTGTTCGCCGACACCGGCCTGGACGACGGCCAGGTCTCCAGGCTGCTCGCGCTGTGGTCGGCCACCGCGGTCCTGGCCGAGGTCCCCTCCGGAGCGCTCGCCGACCGCTGGTCCCGGCGTGCGGCGCTCGTGCTGGCCGGCGTCCTGCAGGCGGCGGCGTACGCGCTCTGGCTCGCGGCTCCCGGCCTCCCCGGGTTCGCCGCTGGGCTGGTCGTGTGGGGGGTCGGCGGTGCCCTGGTGTCCGGCGCCTTCGAGGCGCTGCTGCACGACGGGCTGACCGCTGCCGGCGCCGGCGACCAGTTCGGCCGGGTGTACGGCTGGGTGAACGCCGTCGACCTGCTGGTGCAGGTCCCCACGGCCCTGGTGGCCGCCGCGCTGTTCGCCTGCGGTGGGTACGCGGCGGTCGGCTGGGCGAGCATCGCGACCTGCCTGGCCGGCTCCCTGCTGGCGGCCTCGTTCCCCGAGGCCCCGCGCAGCGCGGACGACGACGGCCCCGGCTGGTGGCCGACGCTGCGCGCCGGGGTGGGTGAGGCGGCCGGGTGCCCGGCGGTGCGGGCCGCGGTCGTCCTCGTCGTGCTGCTCGGCGGGGTGGACGCCGTCGAGGAGTACTTCCCGCTGCTGGCCCGGGACTGGGGCGTGCCGGAGCCGCTCAACCCGCTCGCCGTGCTCGGCATCCCGGTCGCCGGTGCGGCCGGTGCGGCGCTCGGCGGCCGGGCGGCGTCCTGGCCGCCGCGCGCGGTCGCCGCCGCCCTCGCGACGGCGGGCGCCGGGCTGGCCGCCGCCGCGCTGGCCGCGGTGCCGGTGGGGCTGGCCGCCGTCGCCACGGGCTACGCGCTGTACCGGCTGGTGCTGGTCGTCTCCGAGACGCGGCTGCAGGAGGCGATCACCGGACCGGCCCGCGCGACGGTGACCTCGGTGGCCGGCGTGGGGGTCGAGCTGGCGGCGCTGGCGGTGTTCGCCGGCTACGCCGTCGGCGGGCTGGCGCTGCTGGCCGCCGCCGTCCTGGTGCTGGCCGCGGTGCTGCCCCGGCTCGTCCGGGCCTGACCGTGCGGGGTCAGCCGACCGCGCAGGGCGGCCGCAGGGTGTGCCACGCCGTCCGCTGCTGGAACCACGCGCCGGCGTCCAGCAACAGGTCCTCCCCGCCGACCGGGGCGGTGAGCTGCAGCCCCACCGGCATGCCGGAGATCCCGTGCCGGCCGGCCGGGAGGGCCAGCGTCGGACCGGCGTGCAGCGACCAGGGCGCGCTGAGCTGGGCCAGCCGCCGGGTCGTGGTCAGCACGTCGTCGTCCGTGCGCGCCGGCGGGACGTCGACCGGCAGGGCCGGGGTGAGCAGCGCGTCGACGTGCTCGAAGAGCTCGTCCAGCCCGCGCTGGAACTCCCGCTGGGCGCCCAGCGCCTGGGCCCGCTCGTCCTCGGAGACCCCGGTGCCCACCTGCACCCGGGTGAGGGTGTCGGGCTGGAACAGCTCCGGGCAGGCCAGCCGCTGCGAGTGCAGGTCGGCGATCCCGGAGTAGATGATCGTGTAGAGGACGTCCTGGGCCGAGGCGATCCCCGGCACCTGCACCGGCACGAGCTCGGTGCCCCCGTCGGCGAACACCCGGCCGGCGGCCGCGACCAGCGCGGCGACGCCCGGGTCGAGGTCGTCGAACCAGAGCTCGGGCACCCCGATCCGGCGCGGCGGTGCCGGCTCCAGCCGGCGGGCGTCCCGCCCGGCCAGCACCGCGAAGACCCGGGCGACCAGGTCGACGTCCCGGGCGATCGGGCCGACCGTGTCGACGAGCTCGCAGACCGGGAAGGTCCCCGCGTCCGGGACGACGGAGATCCCGGGCCGCAGCCCGGTGACCCCGCACGCCGCGGCCGGCACCCGCACCGATCCCCCGGTGTCGGTGCCCAGTGCCACGTCGACCAGCCCGGCGGCGACCGCCGCGGCGCTCCCCCCGCTCGACCCGCCCGGGACCCGGGAGAGGTCCCAGGGGTTGCGGACCGGCCCGGAGGCGGAGTTCTGGCTGGTCAGCCCGATGGCGAACTCGCTGAGGTTGAGCTTGGCGACCATCTGCGCCCCGGCCGCGGCGAGCCGGGTGACGACCTCGGCATCGCTGTCAGGCACCCGGTCGGCGAAGTAGGCCGACCCGCAGGTGGTGCGGACGCCGGCCGTGTCGATGCTGTCCTTGAGACCCACCCGGACGCCGGCCAGCGGACCGTCGGCCGCGTGCGGCAGCGGCGGGTCGATCGGGGTGACGACGGCGTTGGTCGCCGTGGCCACCTCGCGCACCGAGCTCATCTGCCGGCCCGTCGCGCCCGGGCGAGCTCGACGAAGTGGTCCACGGCGGTGGCGTCGTCGACCGCGCCGACGTTGAGCGCCTTCGCCGGGTCCACGCCCTGGAACAGCCGCTTGAGCGGCACCTCCAGCCGCTTGCCGGTGCGGGTGTGCGGCACCCCGGGGACGACGGTGATCTCGTCCGGCACGTGCCGGGGGCTGGCGTTGGCCCGGATCGCGGCCTTGATCTGCGCCTCGAGCTCGGGGGTGAGCTCCTCGCCGGCGGCCAGCTGGACGAACAGCGGCATCCAGTAGCCGCCGTCGGGCTGCTCGACGCCGAGCACGACGCAGTCGACGACGGCGGGGATGGCCTCGACGGCGGCGTAGATGTCCGCCGTGCCCATCCGGACGCCGCCGCGGTTGAGCGTGGAGTCCGACCGCCCGGTGATGAGGCAGGTGCCCCGCTCGGTGATCTCCAGCCAGTCGCCGTGCCGCCACACCCCGGGCCAGGGCTCGAAGTAGGCCTCCCGGTAGCGGCTGCCGCCGGGGCCCGGCGGGGTGTCGTTCCAGAAGTACAGCGGCATCGACGGCATCGGCTCGGTCACGACGAGCTCGCCCAGCTCGCCGACGACGGGATGACCGTCCTCGTCCCAGGACGCGGCGGCGACCCCCAGCATCGGGCGCTGGAGCTCACCGGCGGTGACCGGCAGCAGCGGCGAGCTGCCGATGAAGCCGGTCGCGACGTCTGTGCCGCCGGACAGCGAGCCCAGGAACACGTCCGGCTTCACCGCGTCGTAGACCCAGCCGAAGGTGCTGGCCGGCAGCGGTGAGCCGGTGACCCCGATGGTGCGCAGCGCGGAGAGGTCGTGGTCCTCCCCGGGCCGCAGGCCGGCCTTCTCGCAGGCGCCGAGGTAGCCGGGGCTGGTGCCCAGGAAGTTCAGGCCGGTGCGGGCGGCCAGCGCGAACTGCGCGTCGACGGCCGGGTAGGTGGGCGCGCCGTCGTAGACGACCACGGTCGCACCGGCCAGCAGCGCCGAGGTGGCGATGTTCCACATGATCCAGGCGGTGGAGGCGTACCAGAACAGCCGGTCACCCGGCCCGACGTCGATGTGCAGCCCGATCTGCTTCCGCTGCTCGAGCACCAGCCCGCCGTGCCCGTGCACGATCCCCTTCGGCAGGCCCGTCGTGCCGGAGGAGAAGACGATCCACAGCGGGGCGGCGAAGGGCAGCGGCTCGAAGACCGGCTCCTGCGGGTCGGCCACCGCCTCGGCCCAGCTCAGCGCCCCCTCGGGCAGCTCGTCCGGGCGCAGGCGGGACACCGCGATCGTCGTCCGCACCGTGGGGAGCGCGGCCCGCAGCTCGGCGACGACGTCCCGCCGGTCGTACGCCTTGCCCCCGAACCGGTAGCCGTCGACGGCGATCAGCACCACCGGCTCGATCTGGGCGAAGCGGTCCAGCACGCTGCGGGTGCCGAAGTCCGGCGCGCACGAGGACCAGACGGCGCCGATCGACGCCGCGCCCAGGAAGGCGACGACCGCCTCGGGCACGTTCGGCAGGTACCCGGCCACCCGGTCACCGCGCTGGACGCCGAGCCGGCGCAGCGTCGCGGCGAAGGCGCCCACCTGGCCGCGCAGCGTGGCCCAGGAGACCTCGACCGGGTCGACGTCCTCGGCCACGGCGATCAGCGCCGGGTGCTCCTCGCTGCCGTACCGCAGCGCCTGCTCGGCGTAGTTGATGGTGACGTCGGGGAACCACTCCGCGCCGGGCATCTCACGCCGGGTGAGCACCCGGTCCTCCGGTACGCCGGGCAGCACGTCGGTGAAGCTGGCCACGTCGGCCCAGAACTGGTCGAGGTGGTCCACCGACCAGCGCCAGATGGCGTCGTAGTCCGGCGGGCTGCCCAGGTCGAGCCCGCGGCGGTCGGCCACCCAGGTGGCGAACCTGCCCAGCCTGCTGGCCGCGATCGACTCCGGTGTCGGGGTCCAGAGGACCTCCGGTCCGGCCCCCGTGTCAGCGCTCACGCGCGGAGCCTGCCACCCCCGGCGTCGTCCGTCAGCCCGACGCGTCCCCCGCCCGGGTCTCAGGGCTCGGCGGGCTGCTCCACGTCGATCGAGGGCTTGTCGGCGAACAGCGGGGGCAGGTAGCGCAGCATCAGCACCGACCAGGTCAGATGGGTGAGTGCGGGTGCCTGGATGCCCCCGGTGACCCGGCGCTGGAAGGCGAACAGCAGGCCCATCGGCACGGAGGCGAGCACCAGCGCCGGGTTGCGGGTGGCGACCGTCGCGAGCGTGTAGACGGCGGAGGACTTCAGCACCGGGTGCTCGACGCCGACGGCCGCGTACAGCGCGCCGCGGAAGAAGACCTCCTCGGCGAGGCCGTTGGCCAGCGTCGTCGTGGCGACCAGCGCCGGGTTGCCCTGCTGGGCGTAGCGCAGCACCCGGGTGACCGCGGCCTCCAGCGGCGGGATCCGCTTGGCCACCAGCGCGGCCGCGTAGAACAGCCCGAAGGCGCCCGCGCCGCCCACGAGCGGGGTCAGCAGCGGCCGGCGCAGGGTCGCCCGCGGCGTCTGCACCCAGCCCAGGTGCAGCGGCCCGGACGCCAGCCCGCCGGCGACCCAGGTCCCGGCCACCCCGAGGGTCAGCGCGTAGAACGACGGCGAGTCCGGCTTCCGCGACAGCGACACCCCGAGCAGCCCGGCCCCGGCCACCGACACCGCGGCGGTCACCCGGCGCCGGCGGTGGAAGGCCGCGTCGGACTCGCGGTGGTCCCTCGGCACCTTGTCCACCAGCCAGGACGGCGCCCGGGACAGCAGCCGGGTGAGCCCGTCGTCGGAGATCACCGACTCCCCGATGCGGCGGCGCGCCCGGGTCATCGGACCCGCCCCAGCCCCGCGGTGCTCGTCCCCTGCCGGGCGGCCCGGCGGGCCTCCGCCCGTTCCTTCAGCGCGGTCAGGACGGCGTCGTCGTAGGACATCGGCTCGAACGGCACGATGCGGCGGATCGCGTCGTCCTTCACCACCACCTCGTTGGTCATCGAGTCGATCAGCGACCGCCCGGTCTGCACGTCGACGTCGGTGACCAGCGCCAGCCAGCGCGAGGACAGCTGCGGCGTCAGCAGCGGCACCGGGACGATGAGCAGCCGGCGGCCCTGGATCTCCGCGACCCGGGTGAGCATCTCCAGGTACTCCAGCACCTCCGGCCCGCCGACGTCGAACGCCCGCCCCTCGGCCTCGGGCGCCTCGAGCACGCCGACCAGGTAGCGGACGACGTCGGCCACCGCGATCGGCTGGGTCCTGGTGTGCACCCAGCGCGGGGTGATCATCGCCGGCAGGTGGGCGACGAGCTGGCGGGTCATCTCCCAGGAGACGCCGCCGTGGCCGATGACGATCCCGGCCCGCAGCACGGTCACCGGCACCCCGCCCTCGGCCAGCAGCCGCTCGACCTGCCGGCGGCTGCGCAGGTGCGCGGACAGCTGGTCGGAGTCGTCGCCGAGCCCACCGAGGTAGACGATCCGGCCGACGCCGGCGTCCGCGGCCGCACGGGCGAAGGAGCGCGCGGCGTTGGCGTCCCGTTCCTGGAAGTCCGGCGAGTCCAGCGAGTGGACCAGGTAGTACGCGGCGTCGCAGCCGTCGAGGGCCGCCCGCAGCGAGGACTCGTCGGAGACGTCGCCGGCCACCGGCGTCCCCGCGCCCTCGTACCGGTCGGGGTGCCGGGTCATCGCCCGCACCTCGTGCCCGGCCTCCTCCAGGGCCGGCGCGAGCCGACCACCCACGAACCCCGACGCCCCGGTGACCAGTACTCGCACCCCCTCACCCTGCCGCCCCGTTGGGTGTGGCGCGACTCCACGGCGCACGACCCACCGGGCGGCGGCCCCGGTCGGGCGCGATGATCGGCGGATGGGATCCCCCGGCGAGGAACGCAACGTCCTGGGCGGCCCGCTCGAGCCCTGCGGCACCGACCCGATGACCGGGTTCACCCGGGACGGCTCCTGCCGCAGCGGCCCCGACGACCTGGGCAGCCACACCGTCTGCGCCGTCGTCTCCGCGGAGTTCCTGGAGGTGCAGCGGCAGCTGGGCAACGACCTCGGCACCCCGCGCCCCGAGTTCGACTTCCCCGGGCTGCGGCCCGGTGACCGCTGGTGCGTCGTCGCGGTGCGCTGGCTCCAGGCCCTGCAGGCCGGTGCGCCGGCCGGGGTGGTGCTCTCGGCGACCAACGCGAAGGCCCTCGAGGTGGTCCCGATCGAGGCGTTGCGATCGCAGGCCGTCGACGTCCCCGACGACCTCTCCTCGCTGGGGGAACAGCCCTCCGACGGCGACGGTTGAGCCGCTCGACCGCACCCGCTGCGCCGAGGAGCCCCCGTGAGCGACCTGCTGGACCTGCCCGTGACCACCCTCTCCGGCGAGCCGACCACCCTCGGCGCGCTGACCGCCGGACGTGCCGCCCTCGTCGTCAACGTGGCCAGCCGCTGCGGGCTGACCCCGCAGTACGCCCAGCTGGAGGAGCTGCACGAGGAGTACGCCGACCGCGGGTTCACCGTGCTCGGCGTGCCGTGCAACCAGTTCGCCGGGCAGGAGCCGGGCACGGCCGAGGAGATCGGCACCTTCTGCTCGGCCACCTACGGGGTCACCTTCCCGATGACCGAGAAGCTCGAGGTCAACGGGGACGACGCCGCTCCCCTCTACCGCCGGCTGACGGAGGTGGCCGACGCCGCGGGCGAGGCCGGCCCCGTGCAGTGGAACTTCGAGAAGTTCGTGCTGGACGCCCAGGGCCAGGTCGTCGGCCGCTTCCGGCCGCGCACCGAGCCCACCGCCCCCGAGGTGCGCGCCGCGGTCGAGTCCGCGCTCGGCTGACCGGCGCACGGCGGCCGATCGCCTACCTTGTCCGGGTGACCAGCGACCGTCCGCCGCTGCCCCCGTTCACCGCGGAGACCGCCGCGCAGAAGGTGCAGGCGGCCGAGGACGCCTGGAACAGCCGCGACCCGGAGCGGGTGTCGCTGGCCTACACCGAGGACTCGGTGTGGCGGAACCGCGACACCTTCCTCACCGGACGGGCGGAGATCGTCGCCTTCCTGACCGCCAAGTGGGAGCGCGAGCTGGACTACGCGCTGCGCAAGTCGCTGTGGGCGTTCACCGGCGACCGGATCGCGGTCCGGTTCCAGTACGAGTGGCACGACGCCGCCGGGCAGTGGTGGCGCAGCCACGGCAACGAGAACTGGGAGTTCGACGGGCACGGGCTGATGCGCCGCCGGGAGGCCAGCATCAACGACGTGCCGATCACCGCCGCGGAGCGCCGGATCACCGGTCCCCGTATGCCCGGTGAGCCGGAGATCCCGCTCCGCTGATCGACCGGCCCGGGTCAGGTCGTCGGGTCGGGGTTCTCCGTCGTCCCGTCCGTGGTGCCGCCGTTCGTGGGGCCGTCGTCCGTGGGGCCGTCGTCCGTGGAGCCCGGGCCCTCGCCCCGGGCTCGGCCCGGCGGCGTGCCGAACTGGTGGCCGCCCTCGGTGCCGTCGGGCCCGACCTGCGTCGTGGACGTCCCGGCGCCCGGGCTCCCGGTGTCCGCGGACGCCGTGTCCGCAGTCGCCTGGCCGACGACGACGCCGACGGCCACCCCCACCGCGAGCAGCCCGACGGCGGCCGCGCCCATCCGCACCGCGCCCCGCCGCGACGGCGGCCGGTGCTCCGCGGCCGCGGGGGCCACCTCCGTCGGCTGCGGCGGGACGGGCGCGGCGAACGGGTGCGACCCGGGGGTGGTGGGCTCGGTCATCGGTGCTCCTGGTGTCCGGACGGGTGCTCGGCGACGTGCGCGAGGAGGTTCGACCGCCCCGCTGTGCACGGCGGTTCCTGCTCCCGTGCGCGACCTGTGAGGATGGGCGGGGGCCGGGTGGCCGCTGCGGGGTCAGGTCCGACAGCATGGGCGGGTCCGGTGGCTCTGGTGGCCACCGGCAGGTGAGGAGCGCGGGACCGTGAGCACGTCGAGGAGCAACCGGGTCAAGGCCGTGATGAGCACGGTGACGCTGAGCGGCGCGGCCATGGGCTGGCTGACCGCCTGCGGGGACGGGGGCAACGACAACGAGGCCCGCGAGGTCTACTGCGTCGACGAGCAGGACCAGGTGGTCGACGACGACCAGTGCGAGGAGGCCGAGCGGCACGGCGGGTTCGTCGGCGGGCTCCCCTTCTTCTTCCTCCTCGGTGGCTTCGGCGGCAACCGGTACTCGGTCGGGCAGACCATCCCCCGCCAGTACACCGGCGCGGCCACCCGGGTGAACCCGTCCGACAGCACCGCCCGGCGCGCGGCGGGCCTGGCAGCCGCCGGCAAGGTCGCCTCCGGCACGCGCATCTCCGGTGGCATCGGCAAGGGCTCCGTCGGGGGGAGCGGCGGCTCGTGAGACGGCTGTACGGCAAGGCCCGGCTCGGCTGGGAGGCCGAGATCGAGTCCCAGGGCCTGGTCTACAACAAGACGACCGTCCCCGGCGGCGACACCCGCTCCTACTGGCGGGAGGACGTGTTCTACGACTTCACCGGCGCCGAGATCGACCGGCTCGCCGAGACCACCGACCAGCTGTTCGCCGCTTGCGTGGAGGCCGGTGAGCTGGCGCTGTCCGACGAGCGGCTGCTGGACCGGATGCGGATCCCGCGGGACGCACGCGACGTCATCCGGGCCACCTGGGAGTACGAGCCACCGAGCATCTACGGCCGGTTCGACCTCTGGTGGGACGGCGCGGCGGCGCCCCGGCTGCTGGAGTTCAACGCCGACACCCCGACGTCGCTGGTCGAGGCCGCGGTGGTCCAGTGGGCGTGGCACCTGGAGACCGGGCAGGGCAAGGACCAGTGGAACCAGCTCGACGACCGGCTCGTGGACGCCTGGCGGCGGAACCTGTCGCGCTGGGAGGCCCACTACCGACGCCGTCCCCAGCGGGTGCACCTGGCCTGGACCGAGGGCGACCGCAGCGGCGAGGACTGGATGACGGTCGCCTACATGGCCGACTGCGTGCGCCGGGCCGGCTACGAGCCGGTCGTGCTGACCACCGAGGAGCTGGGCCTGGACACCGGTGACGCCCGGTTCTACGACCCGAAGGGCAACCGGCTCGACGTCGTCTTCAAGCTCTACCCCTGGGAGTGGCTGCTCGAGGACGAGTACGGGCCGTCGGTGATCGCCGACATCCGCCGCCCGGGCGGGACGACGTGGGTCGAGCCGATCTGGAAGATGCTGTGGTCGAACAAGGGGCTGCTGCCGGTGCTCTGGCAGCGCTACGAGCACGACCCGGTCATCTCCCGGCACCTCCTGCCGGCGTTCTTCGCCGACGACCCGCGGGCGGGGGAGCTCCGGGAGACCGGGTTCGCCCGCAAGCCGCTGTTCGGGCGCGAGGGCAACAACGTGGAGCTGGTGGCGCCCGGCGGTGAGGTGCTGGCGTCGATGGGCGGCCGGTACGGCGCGGAGGGCTGGGTCGTGCAGCAGCTGTGCGCGCTGCCGGACTTCGCCGGGCCGGACGGCCCGCACCACCCGGTGCTCGGCGCGTGGGTGGTGGACGGCGAGGCCGCGGGGCTGGGCATCCGGGAGTCGGACGGCCTGATCACCGACGACCTGTCCTTCTTCGTCCCGCACACCATCGACTTCGTCCGGCCGCCCAACACCACCTGGTCGGCCTGACCCGGTCCGCCGGCCGGCACCCCCTCCTCGTCGTTGATCATGGGCGTGTTGCCCGACGCCACGTCGTGCACGGGCGCGCCCCTGGCACGACGCCCATGATCAACGCCGGGCGGTCCAGCTCCCGGCCGGTCAGGTGGTGGTGAGGTCCCGGGTGGGCGAGCCGGCCGCGGCGAGCAGGTCGTCGCGGGTGGGGTCGGCCAGCACCCGGCCGTCCGGGCGGATCACGATCGGCCGGGTGCCGCCGTCGCCACCGGCCTCGGCGAACAGCGTGCGGGCCGCCGCGTCCTCGGCCGGGTCGAGCCACTGGTGCGGGATCCCGTCCTCGGCGAGCTCGGCCTGCAGTCGCTGGCTGGCCGGCCACCGTCGGTCGCCCACCACCCGCAGCCCGCTGGCCTGCCCGATCAGCATCGCCCGGCGGAGCAGGAACGACCGGGTGATGAGGTCGCCCAGCTCGCGGTCCCGGGCCAGCAGCGCCCGCAACTGCTCCAGCGTGATCACCACGACCTCCCCGGCCTCGGCGGCGACCAGCGAGCGCACCGGCCGCTGACCGGCGAGCTGGTTGAGCCCACCGAGGAACCGCCCCGGCCCGTTGACGGCGACCACGCGCTTGCCCGGACCGTCCAGCGGGCCCTCGACGATGGCCACCGACCCGGAGAGGATCACGAAGAAGTCGTACTCCGCGGCGCCGGAGCGCAGCAGCACCTGCCCGTGCTCGGTCCGCAGCCGCCGGCCGACCCGGGTCAGCGCGGCCAGCTGCGCCGCGGTCAGCCGCGGGGTCGACCCGTCGTCCGGGGTCTCCTGGAACCGGCCGTCGGGCAGCCGGGTGATGCCCGGGAGCTCGGCCGACGGGGACAGCGTCACGCCGCGCACGGCCGCCGGGGTGGCCTCCGACGGCGGCAGCGGCTGGCGGCCCGGGCCGCGGGGGTCGCTGGCCAGCAGCGCGGCGGCGAGCGCCTCCGTGGTCGTCGGCCCCTCGTGCCACACGCCGTTGACGAAGAAGGTCGGTGTGCCGGACACCCCGCTGGCCTCGGCCGACGCGACGTCCTGACGCACCCGGGGGGCGAACGTCCCGTCGCCGAGCTCGCGGGCGAACCGGCCGAGGTCCAGGCCGAGGGCGGCCGCGTGGTCGAGCAGCTCGCCGGCCTCCAGCTGGTCCTGGTGGGCGAACAGCCGGTCGTGCATGGCCCAGAACGCGCCCTGCGCGCCGGCGGCCTCGACGGCCTCGGCGGCCAGCTCGGCGTGCGGGTGGACGTCGGGCAGCGGCAGGTGCCGGAAGACGTAGCGGAGGTCGTCACCGAACCGGCGGCGCAGCTCGCTGAGCACGCCGGTGGCCCGCCCGCAGAACGGGCACTCCACGTCGCCGAACTCGACCAGCTCCAGCGGTGCGCCGACCGCCCCCCGCACGTGGTCGCGCTCCGGGTCGACCGGGGGGTCCAGCCGGCGGGCCGTCGGGGTCTGCTCCGCGGAGTCGCGCCGGCCCAGCACCCGGAACCACAGCGCACCGAGGGCGGCGGCGGTGATCGCGGCCGCGAGGATGCCGACCCGTGCCTCGTCCTGGAGCTCGGGGTCGTCGAAGGCGAGGTCGGTGACGAAGAGGGAGACGGTGAAGCCGAGCCCGGACAGCACCGCGCCACCCCAGACGCTGCGCAGGTCGACCCCGGGCGGCAGCTGGCCGAGCCGGAGCCGGACCGCGGCGGTGGCCGCCACCCCGACGCCGAGGAACTTCCCGGCGACCAGGGCGACGAAGACGCCGATGGTGATCGGGGAGGTCACGGCCTGGGCCATCAGGTCGGCGCTCAGGTGCACCCCGGCGTTGGCCAGCGCGAACACCGGGACGACGACGTAGCCGCTCCAGGGCACCAGCAGCGCGCCGATCCGCTCGTTCGGGGAGATGGCGCGCTCCACGGAGAGCTTCGCCTGCCGGGCCAGCGCCGGGTCCGGAGACTGGCGGAAGGCCCGGGTCAGCAGCCCGGCGGACTCGACCTCGCTGCGGCGCGGTGGGTACGCGCTGACCAGCAGGCCCAGCACCACCCCGCCGATCGTCGGGCTGACCCCGGAGGCCTCCATCGACAGCCACATCACGACCCCGACGGCGAAGTAGAACGGCCCCCGCCACACCTGCCACCGGGTGAGCAGGTAGAAGGCGAGGACGCAGAGGCCGGCGATGCCCAGCGCCACCAGGTCGATCTCCTCGGAGTAGAAGACCGCGATGGCGCTCAGCGCGCCGATGTCGTCGACCACCGACAGCGAGAGCAGGAAGACGCGCAGCTGGGTGGGACAGCGCGGACCGACCAGCGCGAGGACGCCGAGCAGGAACGCGGTGTCGGTGGCCATCGCGATGCCCCACCCGTGGGCGCCCGGGCCGCCGGCGTTGATCGCCGTGTAGACCAGCGCCGGGACGACGAGCCCGGCGAGCGCGGCGAGGGTGGGCACCGAGAGCCGGTTGCGCTGGGTCAGCTCCCCCATCTGCAGCTCCCGGCGGACCTCCATCCCGATGAGGAAGAAGAAGAAGACCATCAGGCCCTCGTTCACCCAGTGCTGCAGGGACTCGGTGACCCCCTTCGAGCCGAACTGCACGGTGAAGTCGGTGCGCCACAGCCGGTCGTAGGAGTCGCCCCACGGCGAGTTGACCCACACCAGCGCGACGACCGTCGCGATCACCAGCAGCGCCGCGCTCGCCGCCTCGGTGGCGATGAAGCGGCGCACCGGGGCGGACAGCTGGGCGATCAGGTGTCTCGAGCTCGACCGGGTCGTCGTCCGTGCTGACGTCACCGGCACTTCCTACCTCCCGGATGTGACGGCTGAGGGTCCCGCGGAGCCACCATCGGCCCGCAGTGCACGCGTTGCCGTCGCAGTGCACGTGCTGGTGCACGTGCACTGCGACCGAAGCGCGTGCGTCGGCCTCACATTCCCGGCGAGCCTCCTCAGCCCAGGACGACGAGCAGGTCACCGCCCTCGACCTGCTGCACCGCGCTGATCGCCACGCGGGTCACCGAACCGGCCCGCGGCGCGGTGATGGAGGCCTCCATCTTCATCGCCTCGATGGTGCCGACCTGGGCGCCGGCCTCCACCTGGTCGCCCTCGGAGACCGCGAGGGTGACGACGCCGGCGAACGGCGCGGCCACCTGGCCGGGGTCGCTGCGGTCGGCCTTCTCCGCGGGCTGCACGTCGGCCGAGACGGACCGGTCCCGCACGCTGACCGGCCGCAGCTGGCCGTTCATCGTGCACATCACCGTGCGCATGCCGCGCTCGTCGGCGTCGGAGACCGCCTCGATGCCGATGAGCAGCCGGACGCCGGGCTCCAGGTCGACCGAGTGCTCGGTGCCGGCGCGCAGCCCGTACAGGAACTCCTTGCTGGGCAGCACGGAGGTGTCGCCGTAGGTGTCCCGGTGCTGCCGGAACTCCTTGGCCGGGCCGGGGAACAGCAGCCGGTTCAACGTCTCCCGGGGCTCCTTCGCCAGCCCGTCGACGTCGTCGTCGGTGAGCTCGGCAGGCGGCTCGGCCGGGCGCCGGCCCTCCAACGCGCGGGACCGGAACGGCTCGGGCCAGCCGCCGGGCGGATCACCGAGCTCGCCGCGCAGGAAGCCGACGACGGAGTCGGGCAGGTCGTGCTTCCCGGGGTCGGCGGCGAAGTCGTCCACCGCGACCCCGGCGCCGACCAGCTGCAGCGCGAGGTCGCCGACCACCTTGGAGCTCGGCGTGACCTTGACCAGCCGGCCGAGCAGCCGGTCGGCCGCGGCGTACATCGCCTCGACCTCCTCGAACCGCTGGCCCAGGCCGAGCGCGATGGCCTGCTGCCGCAGGTTGGACAGCTGCCCGCCGGGGATCTCGTGGGTGTAGACCCGACCGGTCGGCGCGGGCAACCCCGACTCGAACGGCGCGTAGACCCGGCGCACGGCCTCCCAGTACGGCTCCAGGTCGTTGACCGCGGCCAGGTCCAGCCCGGTGGCCCGTTCGGTGTGGTCGGTCGCCGCGACGATGCTGGACAGTGCGGGCTGGCTGGTGGTGCCGGCCAGGGCGGCGCTGGCACCGTCGACCGCGTCCACGCCGGCCTGCCAGGCGGCCATCAGCGTGGCCAGCTGCCCGCCGGGGGTGTCGTGGGTGTGCAGGTGCACCGGCAGGTCGAACCGCTCGCGCAGCGCCGTCACCAGGGCCGCCGCGGCCGGCGGACGGAGCAGCCCGGCCATGTCCTTGATCGCCAGCACGTGCGCACCGGCGTCGACGATCTGCTCGGCCAGCCGCAGGTAGTAGTCCAGGTCGTAGAGCTTCTCGGCCGGGTCGGCCAGGTCGGCGGTGTAGCAGAGCGCGACCTCCGCGACCGCCGTCCCGGTCTCCCGCACCGCGTCGATGGCCGGGCGCATCTGGGACACGTCGTTGAGCGCGTCGAACACCCGGAACACGTCGATGCCGGTGCGGGCGGCCTCGGCGACGAACGCCGTCGTCACCTGCTCGGGGTAGGGCGTGTAGCCCACCGTGTTGCGGCCGCGCAGCAGCATCTGCAGGCAGATGTTGGGCACCGCCTCGCGCAGCGCGGCCAGCCGGTCCCAGGGGTCCTCGTGCAGGAACCGCAGCGCGACGTCGTAGGTCGCCCCACCCCAGGCCTCGATGCTCAGCAGCTGCGGCGTGGCCCGGGCCACGTGCCCGGCGACCGCGACCAGGTCCTTGGTGCGCACCCGGGTGGCCAGCAACGACTGGTGGGCGTCCCGGAAGGTGGTGTCGGTGACCGCCAGTGCCTCCTGCGCGCGGAGGGCCGCGGCGAAGCCCTCGGGACCCAGGTCGCGCAGCCGGTCGCGGGAGCCGTCGGCCGGCGCGAGGCGCAGGTCCAGCCGCGGGAGCTTCTCGGTCGGGTCGACCAGGTGCGGCCGCTCGCCGTGCGGCCGGTTGACCGTCACGTCGGCCAGGTAGCTGAGCATCTTGGTGCCGCGGTCAGCCGAGGAGCGGGCGGTGAGCAGCTCCGGGCGCTCCTCGATGAACGACGTCGTCACCCGCCCGGCGGCGAAGTCCGGGTCGTCCAGCACCGCCTGCAGGAAGGGGATGTTGGTGCTCACCCCGCGGATGCGGAACTCCGCGACCGCCCGCCGGGCCCGGGCGACGGCGATGTCCCAGGTGCGGCCGCGGCAGGTGAGCTTGACCAGCATCGAGTCGAAGTAGGCACCGACCTCCGCGCCCAGCGTGGCCGCGCCGTCCAGCCGGACCCCGGCCCCACCCGGGGAGCGGTAGGCGGTGATCCGCCCGGTGTCCGGTCGGAAGCCGTTGGCCGGGTCCTCGGTGGTGATCCGGGTCTGCAGCGCCGCCCCGCGCAGCACGATCGCGTCCTGGCTCAGCCCCAGGTCGGCCAGCGTCTCCCCGGCCGCGATCCGCAGCTGGGACTGCACCAGGTCGACGTCGGTGACCTCCTCGGTGACCGTGTGCTCGACCTGGATCCGCGGGTTCATCTCGATGAACACGTGCCGGCCCTCGCGGTCGACCAGGAACTCCACGGTGCCCGCGCAGCTGTAGCCGATCTCCCGGGCGAACCGCACGGCGTCGGCGCACATCCGCTCGCGCAGCGCCGGGTCCAGGTTCGGCGCCGGGGCGATCTCGATGACCTTCTGGTGCCGGCGCTGAACCGAGCAGTCCCGCTCGAAGAGGTGGATGACGTCGCCCTGCCCGTCGGCGAGGACCTGCACCTCGATGTGCCGCGGCTCCAGCACCGCCTGCTCCAGGAAGACGGTGGCGTCCCCGAACGCCGACTCCGCCTCCCGCATCGCCGCCTCGATCGCGCCGCGCAGCTGCGCCCGGTCGGTGACCCGGCGCATCCCGCGGCCGCCGCCCCCGGCGACGGCCTTGACGAACACCGGGCCGTCGATGGCGTCGGCGGCCGCGAGCAGCGTGTCGACGTCGTCGCTGGGCTCGGTCCCGGCCAGCACCGGCAGGCCCGCCGCCCGGGCCGCGGCGATCGCGCGGGACTTGTCCCCGGTCAGCTCCAGCACCGCCGCCGACGGGCCGACGAAGGTGATCCCCGCGCGGGCGCACGCCTCGGCCAGCTCCGGGTTCTCCGACAGGAACCCGTAGCCGGGGTAGACGGCGTCGGCGCCGGCCCGCTGGGCCGCCCGGACGATCTCGGCGACGTCGAGGTAGGCGCGCACCGGGTGCCCCGGCTCGCCGATCTCGTAGCTCTCGTCGGCCTTGAGCCGGTGCACGGAGTTGCGGTCCTCGTGCGGGAAGACCGCGACCGTCCCGGCCCCCAGCTCGTAGGCGGCACGGAACGCGCGGACGGCGATCTCGCCCCGGTTGGCGACCAGCACCTTCTCGAACACGGGGGTCTCCTCTCGTGTCGGGTGGCCGCTGGAGCCGCCCTCGTCAGGGCTGACGCTAGTGGCGGGACCCGGCGCCGCGGTCGCGGGCGAGATCTGTTGTGCACGATGCGTGTTCCCCGGGATCCCGGGTAGCGGGGTGAGGTGACTGCTGACGACGTCTCCCCCGCCCCGATGTCCGGGGAGGTCGTGCTGGTCATGGGCGCGTCCTCCGGCATCGGCCGGGCCAGCGCCATCGAGTTCGCCCGGCGCGGCGCCAAGCTGGTGCTGGTGTCCCGCAGCGCCACCACGCTGGCCGACGCGGCCGCGGACTGCCGGGCCGCGGGGGCGGCAGCGGTGGAGTGCGTGCCTGCCGACGTCCTGGACCCGGACGCGGTGCAGGCGGCCGTCGACCGCGCCACCAGCGCGTTCGGCCGACTCGACGTCGTGGTGCACGCGGCCACCGTGATGGCCTACGGCCGGATCGAGGACATCCCGCCCGACGTCTTCGAGCGGGTCGTCGACACCGCCGTCCAGGGCACCTTCCACGTCTTCCGGTCCGCGCTGCCGGTGCTGCGGGCACAGCGGCGCGGGCACGTGGTCGTCATCAGCTCGCTACTGGCCTCGATCACCGCGCCGACGATGGGCGCCTACGTCACCGCCAAGTGGGGTCAGCTCGGCCTGATCCGCACCCTGCAGCAGGAGCTGCGCGACCTGCCCGACGTGCACATCTCCGCGGTGGCCCCGGGCGGGACGACGACGCCCATCTACGACCAGGCCGCCACTGTGCTGGGCAACACCGGCCACCCGCCGCCGCCGGTCTACACGCCGGAGCGGGTCGCCCGGCACGTGGTCGCGCGGATCGACGCTCCCCGCCGGCTCAAGCAGTCGGGGTTCCTGAACCCGGTGATCATCGCCGGGTTCCGGTTGTTCCCGCCGGTGTTCGACACGCTGGTCGGGCCGCTGCTGAAGGTGTTCGGCATGTCCCGGGACTCGGTGGCGCCGACGACCGGCAACGTGTTCGCGCCGGTGCCGGAGAAGGAAGCGACCCGGGGCGACTACTTCGGCATCTGACCTCCCGTGGGGCAGAGATGGCCATTCCTGCCCGCGCGGCCGGACGCATCCACGGCCGGGGGAGGATGGCGCCGTGACCGACGTGCGCAGCGGGTTCTCCGCCGAGGTCTCGCAGGCCGCCCGACGGTTGGCCGGTGTCGCCGAGCGGACGCCGCTGCAGCGCAACGCCCGGCTGTCCGAGCTCACCGGCGCCGCCGTCTGGGTCAAGCGCGAGGACCTGCAGGTGGGCCGCTCCTACAAGGTCCGCGGGGCCTACAACACGATCAGCCAGCTGGACGCCGCGAGTCGCGCCGCCGGAGCGGTGACCGCCAGCGCCGGCAACCACGGCCAGGGCGTGGCCTACGCCTGCCGGGTGCTCGGCGTCCGCGGCAAGGTCTTCGTGCCGGGAACCACGCCACGGCAGAAGCGGCAGCGGATCGCCGCCCTCGGCGGGGACATGGTCGAGCTCGTCGTCCTCGGCGACACCTACGACGACGCGGCGTCGGCTGCGGCCGCGCACGCCCTGTCCACCGGCGCGACCCTGGTGCCCGCCTTCGACGCCCCGTCCACCGTCGCGGGGCAGGCCACCGTCGCCGTCGAGGTCCTCGAGCAGCTGGGTGGCGTGCCCGACGTCGTCGTCCTGCCCGTCGGCGGGGGCGGCCTGCTCGCCGGGTGCGCCAGCTGGCTGCGCGAGTCCGCCCCCGACGTCCGGGTGGTCGGCGTGGAACCCGCCGGTGCCGCCGGGATGGCCGCGGCCCTGGCCGCCGGGCACCCGGTGGAGCTGGCCGAGATCGACACCTTCGTCGACGGTGCCGCCGTCCGCCGGGTCGGCGACGTCACCTTCCCGCTGGTCCGCGACGCCGGCTGCGAGCTGGTCACGGTGCCCGAGGGGCAGATCTGCACCGAGATGCTCGACCTCTACCAGGTCGACGGGGTCATAGCCGAGCCCGCAGGCGCCCTGGCCAGTGCGGCGTTGACCGGCGGCAGCGTCACCGTCGAGCCCGGCCAGACGGTGGTGAGCCTGCTGTCGGGCGGCAACAACGACGTCAGCCGGTACGCCGAGGTCGTCGAGCGCTCGCTGGTGCACCGCGGGCTCAAGCACTACTTCCTGGTCGAGTTCCCGCAGGAGCCCGGGGCGCTGCGCCGCTTCCTCGACGAGGTGCTCGGCCCGGACGACGACATCGTGCTGTTCGAGTACGTCAAGCGGGACAACCGGGAGACCGGCGCCGCGCTCACCGGGATCGAGCTCGGCAGCGTCGACGGCCTGGCGCCGCTGATGGCCCGGATCGAATCCGGCCCGCTCAGGATCCAGCACCTGGCCCCCGGGACGACCGCCTACCGCTTCCTCGTCTGACGGCAGGGGGTCAGCGGGCGTAGCGGACGGCGGCGCGGGCACGGGCCTGCGCGGCCAGCACCTCGCGGTCCTTGGGCGGGGCGGTGGTGACCAGGTCGGCGAGCAGGTGCTCGGTGACGTGCGCGATCTCGTCGACCGCCCGGTCGAAGGCGGCCTGGTTGGCCTGGGACGGCTTCGTCGACCCGCTCACCTTGCGCACGTACTGCAGCGCGGCGGCCCGGACCTCGTCCGAGGTGGTCGCCGGCTCCAGGTTGTGCAGGACGTGGATGTTCCGACACATGCAGCCAGCGTAGGGGCCATGTTGGCCAACATGGCCCTGCCGCTCAGCGGGCGAGGGCGAAGCCGCTGCCGCCGGCGACCGTGGTCCGGTCGCTGCCGCCCTTGGCGAGCGCCCGGCTGATCACCATCCGCTGGATCTGGTTGGTGCCCTCGAAGATCTGCATGACCTTCGCCTCGCGCATGTACCGCTCGACCGGGAAGTCCCGGGTGTAGCCGTAGCCGCCCAGGACCTGGACGGCGTCGGTGGTCACCTTCATCGCGTTGTCGGTGGCCACCAGCTTGGCGATGGACGCCTGCTGGCCGTAGGGCTGGCCGGCGTCCTTCAGCCGGGCCGCGGCCAGGTACATCGCCCGGGAGGTCTCCACCGCGGCCGCCATGTCGGCGAGCAGGAAGCCCAGCCCCTGGTGCTCGATGATCGGGACGCCGAAGGTCTCCCGCTCCCTGGCGTAGGCCACCGCGTCGTCCAGCGCACCCTGGGCGAGACCGGTGGCGACGGCGGCGATGCCCAGCCGGCCGGCGTCCAGCCCGGACAGCGCGATCGGCAGCCCCTCGCCCTCGGCCCCGAGCAGCCGGTCGGCGTCGACCCGCACGTCCTCGAAGCGCATGGTGGCCGTGGTGGAGCCGGTCAGACCCATCTTGCGCTCGGCCGGGTCCGCGGAGAGCCCGGCGGCGTCGGCCGGCACCAGGAAGCACGAGATGCCGCGCGACCGGTCGTCGGAGGTGCGGGCCATGACCTTGTAGAAGTCGGCCTGCCCGCCGTGCGTCGTCCAGGCCTTGTCGCCGGAGAGCACGTAGGAGTCGCCGTCGCGGACCGCCCGGGCGCGCATCGCCGCCGGGTCGGAGCCGGCGTGCGGCTCCGAGAGGCAGTAGGCGCCGAGCAGCTCGCCGCCGAGCATGTCCGGCAGCCAGCGCTGCTGCTGCTCGGCGGTGCCGCGGGTGGCCAGCCCGAAGCAGGAGAGCCCGTGCACGCTCACGCCCACCCCGACGCTGGCCCACACGGCCGCGATCTCCTCCAGCACCTGGAGGTAGACCGCGTAGGGCTGACCGCCGCCGCCGACGTCCTCGCCGTAGGGCAGGCCGAGCAGCCCCGCCCGGCCCAGCGTGCGGAACACGTCGCGCGGGAAGACCTCGTCGGCCTCGGCCTGCACGACCCGCGGCGCCAGCTCCTCGCGGGCCAGCTGCCGGGTGAGGTCGAGCAGGTCGGCCGCCTCCTGCGAGGGGACCAGACGAGAGACGGGCACAGCGCACCTCCGGGGCTCCGGGACGACGCCGTCCCGGACTGTGGTCAGTACTGAAGGACTGTACGCAGTACTCCGACGCTGTGCCTTGTTACTGTCCCGCACCGAGGAGGAGGCCCGATGACGTCGCTGGACACGCGGTCCACCCGCACCCAGGCGCGCCGCGCCGAGCTCCTCGACGAGCTGGTCACCCTGGTGCTGGCCGAGGGGTTCGGCGCGTTCACCCTCGATGACCTCGCCCGGCGGCTGCGCTGCTCCAAGAGCACCCTCTACGGCCTGGCGGCGAGCAAGGAGCAGCTGGTCGTCGCCGTGGTCAAGCGCTTCTTCCAGCGGGCGACCGTCGCCGTCGAGGAACGGGCCGCCGCCCCTGCCGACCACCGCGAGCAGCTCAGCGCCTACCTGCTGGCCGTCGCCGAACAGCTGCAGCCGGCGTCGGCGACCTTCTTCGCCGACGTCGCCGCGTTCCCCCCGGCCCGGGAGATCTACGAGCGCAACACCCGCTCGGCCGCGGCCCGGGTGCAGCGGCTGGTGACCGACGGCGTCACCGCCGGGACGATCCGCCCGGTGCACGCCTCGTTCGTCGGCGCGGCGGTCGCCACGGTGATGGACGCCATCCACCGCGGCGAGATCACCGCCGTCACCGGCCTGGACGACGCTGCTGCCTACCGGGAGCTGGCGGACCTGGTCGTCGCCGGGACCGCCCCGCGGTAGGACCGCGCGCCGGCTGGGTAAGGTGAGCCTCACCTGCCCGCCGTCCCCAGGAGCCGCTCGTGGCGCAGCGCACGGCCACCCGGCCCCCGGCGGAGGCCCGGGCCCCCCGCGGCGGCCTGCTGCACGGTGCCGCGGCCCGCACGGTCGGGCTCTGGCTGCTGCTGGCCCTCACCGTGACGGTCTGCGCCCTGAGCATCGCCGTCGGCACCCGCTCGATCGGGCTGGGCACGGTCTGGCACGCCCTCCTCGACGCCAGCACGCCGGGCGACGAGACGGTCATCGTCCGCCAACTCCGGGTACCGCGCACCCTCCTCGGCCTGCTCGCCGGGCTGTCGCTGGGCGTCGCCGGCGCGCTCATGCAGGGCCACACCCGCAACCCGCTCGGTGACCCGGGTCTGCTGGGCGTGACCGCCGGGGCCTCGTTCGCCGTGGTGCTGTCGATCTGGCTGTTCGGCGTCTCCACCGCCTCGGGCTACATCTGGTCAGCCTTCGCCGGGGCCCTCCTGGGCAGCGTCGCGGTCTACCTCATCGGCTCCTCCGGCCGCGGCGGGGCGACACCGGTCAGCCTGGCGCTGGCCGGATCGTCGCTGAGCTTCCTGCTGTACGCCCTGGTGCAGGCGATCACCATCCGCGAGACGACGGCGCTGGACGCCTTCCGCTTCTGGGTCGTCGGGGCACTCGCCGGCCGGGACGCCGACGTCGTCGTCCAGATCGCGCCGTTCGTCGTGCTCGGCCTGGTGCTGGCGATGGTGAACACCCCGGCGCTGAACCTGCTGGGCCTCGGTGAGGACGTCGCCCGTGGGCTCGGCACCCGGATCTGGCTGGCCCGCGGGACCGGCCTGCTCGCGATCACCCTGCTCACCGGCGCGGCCACCGCGGGCTGCGGTCCGATCGCCTTCGTCGGGCTGGTCGTGCCGCACGTCGCGCGGGCCCTCACCGGCCCCGACCACCGGTGGCTGGTCCCGTACTCCGGGCTGATCGGGGTGGTGCTCCTGCTGCTCGCCGACGTGCTCGGCCGGGTGGTCGCCCGCCCCGGCGAGCTGCAGGTCGGCATCGTGCTCGCCGTGGTCGGCGCGCCGTTCTTCATCGTCCTGGTCCGCCGACGCAAGCTGGCGACGCTGTGACCGCGGTGGCGCCCACGCGCGCTCCCGCAGCCCGTCCGCACCCGCGCCGCACCCTCCGGATCGGCGGGTTCTCGACCACCTACCGGCGCCGCCAGGTCGCCGTCCCGCTGCTGGCGCTCCTCGTGCTGGTGCTGGCCGCCGCGGTCAGCCTCGGCCGCGGCGACTACCCGATCGGCGTGCTCGACGTGCTGCGGGTGCTGGTCGGCGCCGGCGACGACACCCAGCGGTTCATCGTGCTCGAGCTGCGCGCGCCCCGGATCGCCGTCGCCGTCCTGGTCGGGGTGGCGCTGGGCGTCTCCGGGGCGCTCATCCAGACCTTCGCCCGCAACCCGCTGGCCAGCCCGGACATCCTCGGCGTGACCGGCGGTGCGGCGATCGGCGCGGTCGCGGTGATCGTGCTCGGCGGGACGACGACCGCCGGTGAGCTGCTCGGCGGGCTCGGCCTGCCCACCGCCGCCCTCGCCGGTGGCCTGCTCATGGCACTGCTGGTGTTCGGCCTGGCCTGGAGGCAGGGCCTCGACGGCTACCGGCTGGTGCTCATCGGCATCGGGTTGTCGGCGATGGCGCAGGCCGTGGTCCGCTACCTGCTCACCCGCAGCACCATCCAGGACGCCGCGGTCGCCAACGTGTGGATCACCGGCTCGCTCAACGGCCGCGGCTGGGACCAGGCGCTGCCGCTGGCCGTCGCGCTGCTGGTCCTGCTGCCGGTCTCGCTGGCGCTGGGCCGGGTGCTCGGCGCGCTGCAGTTCGGCGACGACACCGCCCGCGGGCTGGGCGTGCGGGTGCCGCTGGCGCAGGCGGTCACCGTGGTGGTGGCGGTGGCACTGGCCGCCGTCGCGGTGTCCGCGGCCGGCCCCATCGCGTTCGTCGCCCTCGTCGTCCCGCAGATCGCCGTCCGGCTCACCGGCGGTGCCCGGCCGCCGCTGCTGGCCGCCGGGCTGCTGGGTGCGCTGCTGCTCGTGGCCAGCGACCTGGTGGCCCGCACGGTGCTGCCCGACTCGTTCCCGGTCGGCGTGGTCACCGCCGTGGTCGGCGCCCCCTACCTGCTCTGGCTCCTGGTCCGCGGAAGGCGGCGATCGACCCTGTGACCGCTCTGGAGACCTCGACCGCCGCAGTGCGGCTGGCCGCGGACGGCGTCCGGCTCGCCTACGGCGACCACGTCGTCGTCCACGATCTCGACCTGCAGCTCACCGACGGCTCGTTCACCGCGATCGTCGGCCCGAACGGCTGCGGCAAGTCCACCCTGCTGCGCGCGCTCGGCCGGCTGCTGCGACCCACGGCCGGCACCGTGCTGCTCGACGGCCGGGCGATCACCTCCACGCCCACCAAGGAGGTCGCCAAGGTCCTCGGCCTGCTGCCCCAGACGCCGCTGGCGCCCGAGGGGCTCACCGTCGCCGACCTGGTCGCCCGCGGCCGGCACCCGCACCAGAGCTGGCTGCGGCAGTGGTCCTCCGACGACGAGGCCGTCGTCACCGAGGCGCTGAGCTGGACCGACATGGCCGAGCTCGCCGACTCACCGGTCGACGCGCTCTCCGGCGGTCAGCGGCAGCGCGCCTGGATCTCGATGGCGCTGGCCCAGGGCACCGACCTGCTGCTGCTGGACGAGCCGACGACCTACCTGGACCTCGCCCACCAGGTCGACGTGCTGGAGCTGGTCGGCCGGCTGCACACCGAGCGCGGCCGGACCGTCGTCGTCGTCCTGCACGACCTCAACCTCGCCGCCCGCTACGCCCAGCGCCTCGTCGCGATGAAGGACGGCGTCCTCGTCGCCTCGGGAACCCCCGAGGAGGTGCTCACCGAGCAGCTGCTCGCCGAGGTCTTCGAGCTGGAGGCCCGGGTCGTGCCCGACCCGGTCACCGGCACCCCGATGGTCGTCCCGGTCCGCCGGCTGCGGTGAGCGGAGTGCCAGCGCTCGGGAAGTGATGCGCTGGCACTCCACTCAGCGTCAGTACGTGAAGGCGCCGACGGCGGAGCGCAGGTCCGACGCCATCCGGGACAGCTCGTCCACGGCCTGCCGGGTCTGCCCCAGCGCCTGCGTGGTCGAGGACGCCGCCGTCGACACCCCCACGATGTTCGTCGCGATCTCGGTCGACCCACCCGCGGCCTCCTGCACCGACCGGGACATCTCGTTCGTCGTCGCCGTCTGCTCCTCCACCGCACTGGCGATGGTCAGCTGGTAGTCGTTGATCGACCCGATGATCTCCGAGATCCGACCGATCGCCGACACCGCACCCGAGGTGTCCCCCTGGATCGCCTCCACCCGCCGCGCGATGTCCTCGGTCGCCCGCGCCGTCTCCTGCGCCAGCTCCTTCACCTCGTTGGCCACCACCGCGAAGCCCTTCCCGGCCTCCCCGGCCCGGGC
>JHVP01000024.1 GCA_000620205.1 Geodermatophilaceae bacterium URHA0031
GGGATGCTCCTATCAACGTCAAGTGGTGGTGGGGAGTCGTTCGAAGTCGGCGAGTAGCGCGGTGTGTACCTCGCGGACGACGTAGCGCTTGAGGCACCGCATGATCTCTTTCTTGCTCAAGCCCTGGGCGGTGCGGCGGGCGACGTAGGTGCGGGTGCGCTCGTGGTAGCGCATCCGGCAGAGGACGATGCGGTGGATCGCGGCGTTGGCGGCGCGGTCGCCGCCGCGGTTGAGCCGGTGCCGGTCGGTGCGCCCGGAGCTGGCCGGCAGCGGACTGATCCCGGCCAGGTGAGCCAGAGCGGCCTCGCTGCGCAGCCGTTCGGGATTGTCTCCGGCGGTGACCAGCAGCTGGCCGGCGACGTCCGGGCCGGCGCCGAAGAGTGCGGCGGTGCGGGGCGCGACGGCGGCGGTGGCCGGGCGCAGCCGGGCATCGGCCACGGCGATCTCTGCCTCGAGGGTCTGGATGCGGCGGCCGATCGCGTGCAGCGCCGCCTTCGTGGCCATCCCCGGCTCGAGCAGCCGCGTGAGGTCGATGCGGAAGCCGGCGCAGCGGCCGACCAGCTCGGTGGTGGTCAGCCCGCTCAGCTCGGCGCGCAGCGCCTCGGGGGCGGAGACGAGCAGGCCGTGCAGCTGGTTGAGGGCGGCGGTGCGGGCCTTGACCGCGCCGCGGCGAGCCACTCGTAACGCACGGATGGCCTCCACCGGACCGGTGCGGGTCTTCGGCGCGCCGGTGGCGGTGCCGGCCAGCACGGCACGGGCCGCGGCGATGGCATCGATCGGATCGGACTTGCCCTGTCGGCGGCGGGTCTTGCGGTCGGGCCGGTCGACCTCGACCACCTCGGCGCCCTGGTGGGCGAGATAGCGGGCCAGGCCGGCGCCGTAGGTGCCGGTGCCCTCCACGCCCACCTTGATCAGCCGGCCGAAGCCGGTCAGCCAGGCCAACAGCGCGGCATAGCCGACCGCGGTGGCCGCGAACTCCGCGTCACCCAGCAGCCGTCCTGCGCCGTCGACCGCGGCCGCGTGGTGGGTTCTGCCGTGGGTGTCCACGCCACCGAAGACATCCACGTCCGTGCTCGTCATGATGGAAATCGCCGTCCTTGTCGCTTGCACCGATGAGACGGCACGCACCGAGGCCGGACGAGGCGGACAAGACAGTGATGGGCGCCTCTTGCACAGGCTCCTATGAGGTCACGGACGTCAAGCCCGGTGACGTGCAAGGACGGGGCCACCCCGAGCAGATCGACGAATCCCGTCAAAGACAGCGAAGCGTCGGTCAGGCGGAGAGTCAGACCAGCCGGGGTGACTCCGTCCTCCACATCCTCACTGTCAGGCGGCCACGGCGGTGACGAAGGTGCAGACGCCCTCGCCGTCGTCGGCCCGCTGCCGCAGGCCCAGCGCGCGGAGCACGGCCAGCTCGACCCGGTGCACGCGCCGCCGCAGCCCCGTGTACTCCATGCTCCCCGCCCGCCGGACCTCGATCCGGTCGAAGCCGGCCTGGCGCACGTGCTCGGTCAGCATCCAGTCCGGGAGCATGGTGATGTGCCCGGGCTCGTAGTAGTGCGTGGGGCCGAAGAACACCGGGGCACCGCGCAGCACCGTCTTGAGCAGCGAGTGCGGGTGGGTGACGTTCGGGGTGCTCACCACCAGCGTGTCGCCGGGGCGGAGCAGGGCCCGGATCGAGCGCAGCACCTGCCGCGGGTTCTCCACGTGCTCCAGGGTCTCGACGGAGACGACCAGGTCGAACGGGCCCCGGGTCTGCTCGGTCCACTCGGGGTGGTCGAGGTCGAGCCGGTGGATCCACTCGTGCGGCGGGAACAGGTCGGTCGGGACGACGTCGAAACCGGCGTCCTCCAGGCGCAGGGCCAGCGCGCCGCAGCCCGCACCGACCTCGAGGACCCGGCCACCGGCGGGGAGCGCCGCCCGGACCAGGCTGACCGCGTACTCGTGGACGCCGGGTGCGGCGTGCACGGAGTGACCGCGGTAGGAGCGGGCACTGGCCGTTCGCTGGATCGTCTGGCGAACAGGCTGCGTCACCCGCACAGGCTCCCATGCCGGTCCCCGCGTCGTCGGGCCTGGTGGTCACCCGGGGAGTCGGAGCAGCATGGGGCGATGGCCTTCGACGTGGACCGGCTGCTGCGGCTGTGGAGCGAACCCCCGGCGGACGACGCAGCCGCCGCGGCGGCGTTCGGCGAGCTCTACACCGACCCGGTGACGGTCAACGGCGCACCGGTGACCGCCGCGGGGCTCGTCGTCCGGGCCCGCGCGCTGCGCGCCGCGCTCGACCAGGTCGAACGGGAGGTCCTCGACGTCGTCGAGGGCGGCGGCAAGGTCGCCGTGGCGTTCCGGTTGCGCGGGCGGCACTCCGGCACGCTCAGCACCTCCGCCGGGCCGGTGCCGGCCACCGGCGCGGTGGTCGAGCTCCGGGTCATCGACGTGCTGACCCTCACCGACGGCCGGATCAGCGACATCTGGATGGTCGCCGACGAGCTCGGCGCCCTGGTCGGCATCGGCGCCGTCCGGGTGGCAGCGGTCCCCGCGGGCGGGGGCTGACCGGGCTCAGCGGCGGCCGTCCACCGGCAGCCGGACCCGCAGCACGGTCTCGCCCGGCCGGAGCTCGATGCCGATGTCACCGTGGTGCCGGTCGACGATCCGGCGGGAGATGTCCAACCCCAGCCCGGTGCCCTCGCCGACGCCCTTGGTCGTGAAGAAGGGGTCGAACGCGTGCCGCACGGTGTCCGGGGACATGCCGGCCCCGGTGTCACCGATCTCCACGACCACGTCGCCGTCCTCCACGCGGCTCGAGACGCGCAGCGTGCCGGTGCCGTCCAGGGCGAACAGCGCGTTGTCGAGGAGGTTGGTCCACACCTGGTTCAGCTCGGCGGCCAGCGCCTGGATGCGGGGCACCGCAGCGCTGTGCTCCCGGACGACGGTGACGCCGTCGGGGATGCGGTGCGCGAGCATCACGAGCGTGCTCTCCAGCCCCTCGGCCACGTCGGTCTGCTGCATCGACGCCCGGTCCAGCTGCGAGTAGGACCGGACCGCGGCGACCAGGTCGGAGATCCGCCGGGTGGACTCCTTGACCTCCGTCAGCAGCCCGGTCGCGGTGAGGGTGCTCACCACCCACTCCAGGCCGGGCTCGAGCCGGTCGCTGCCCAGCACCTCGGCCGCGCGCTCGCACCAGCGCTCGTCGGCACCGGAACCGGCCAGGGCGGGCGCCAGCACCCAGTCCCGCTGCACGCCGTGCTCGGCCAGCCAGTCCGACAGGGCGTCCTCGCGGTCGGCGGCGGTGATCGGGTCGCCGGGCGGCAGCGGGGCCAGCTCCTGCCGCAGCGTGTCCAGCGCCGCGAACTGCGCGGCGGTGACCGGCGCGGCGGCCAGCGACCGGAGGGAGCCGAGCATCTCCTCGTACGCCTCGCCGAGGGCGTCGACGGCCCGGGACGCGGCGGCGGCGGGGTTGTTGAGCTCGTGGGCGAGCCCGGCCGCCAACGTGCCCAGCGCCGCGAGCGCCTCGCGCTGCCGGGCCATCGACTCGTAGTTGCGGGCCGACCGGGACACCCCCTCGACCAGGTGCAGGCCCAGCGGGAAGCAGCCCGCCCAGAGCCGGTGGAGGTCCTCGGCCGGCACCCGCAGGACGCGCGCGCCGGTCGTCGCCCGGCCGGTCGCGAGGTAGACGCCGTGCTCGTCCCACGCCCGGAACCCGCCCGCCCAGCGTCCCGGCACGTCCATGACCCCGAGCCGGGTCTCCTCGTGCCCGACGTGCCGGAGCAGCTCGATGCGGCCCTCGAGCAGCACCCACCAGTGCTCGGCCGGCCGGTTCTCCGCGAAGACGACGTCCCCGGCCTCGACGTGCACCTCGGTGCCCGCCGCGAGCAGCGCGACCAGCTGGTCGTCACCGGTACCGGCGAAGAGCCCGATCGGGCGGAGGTCGTCGAGCTCCATCAGGTCCTCACCGAGGGACGGTGGACGGACATGGCTCCCCCTCCGCGGACGACGGTGGGCGCATCGAAGCACGCCGGGCGGCGGGAGTGGGGACTCCGGTGCACCCCGTCCGGGCCACCACCGTGCCGCCCGCCGGCGCGCCGGCCGCTAGGTTGTGCCCATGCCGATCGGGTCGCCGGGGGACGTGCCCGCAGCCAGCCTCGCCGACCTCGGGCTGCCGGGGCGGGCGGTCACCGCGCTGACCCGGGCCGGGATCACCGACGTCGACCGGCTCGCGCAGCTCAGCCGGGACGACCTCGCCGCCGTCCCGGGCCTGGGGCCGGGGATGATCGCCGCGATCCGGCTCGTCGTGCCGGGGCCGGCGGCCCCGGACGCCGAGCAGGAGTCGCCGGACGCGCCGGCGATCCCCTCCTTCGACTCGTTGCGGGCCCCGCGCGGCCGTTCCGCCGTCGACCTGCTCACCGCGGGCCCGGCGGAGCCGCCACCGGCTGCGCCCGCCGAGCCGCCGCCGCCCGCGGCGCCGCGGCCGGCGGAGTACGGCGACCTGCTGCGGCTGGGCGTCCGGCTGGCCTGCTGGTCGCTCCGCCAGCCGGGCCGCCTGCTGCACCGGCTGCTCGTCGGCCGCGGCTGACCCCGGCGGTCAGCCGGCGGCCCACCACCGGGCCGCCGCCGCCCGGGGCGTCAGGCCCTCCACCTCCACGGCCCGGTTCAGGCCGATGAGGTCGGCCGTGGTCAGCCGGGCGCTGACCTCGTCCAGGGCTGCGGTCAACCGGTCGCCCCACCGGTCCACGGCGCCGGTGCGCACCAGCGGGACGACGTTCTCGTGCGGCTGCAGCGACCGGTCGTCGGCGAGGAGGACCACCGGTGCCCCGCCGCCGCCCAGCCGGGCGTCCGTGGTCTCCAGCAGCCCGACCTGGATCGACCCGGCGACCAGGGCCTCGACGGTCGCGGCCCGGGACGGCATGTTGACGACGCTGCCGAACCGGAGGCCGTAGACCTCCTCGAGACCGGGCAGGCAGAGCGGCCGCTCCGGGCACTCCGGCGGGCCGCCGAAGGACAACCCGGGGGCCAGCGGCTCCAGCTCGGACAGCCGGGTCACCCCGTGCTGGGTGGCGAACACCCGGCTGACCGCGAAGCCGTTCTGGTCCTCGGCCGCCGCGGCGGTGAGCACCGTGACGCCGCGGGGGCCGAGCACCCCGCTGAGCGTGGCCTGCAGCTGCTCGGGGGGGCTCGTCGCGTCCGGGCTGCCTGGGTCGACGAAGCGCACGGCCGTGCCCAGGTAGTCGATGACCACGTCGACGACACCCTGCTCCAGCGCTGGCTCGACGACCTCCCGGGTGCCGGCGGACGCGTCCATGGACACGGGCAGGCCCGCCTGCCGGGCGGCCTCGGCGTACACCGCGGCGAGGATCTCGTTCTCGCTGAAGTCGTAGGAGGCGAACCGGATCGTGTCCTCGGCGTGCTCCTCGTCCCCGGAGGTGCTGGAGCTGCAGGCGGTCAGGCCGACGACCAGCAGCACGAGGAGGAGGGGCGACATCCGGCGAGGTGGCACAGTGCCCGCCTTCCCTGCCGCAGCGTCACCGCCGTCGGCGTGGGGCCGCGGCGGCGCGGGGGCGATCCCAGGCTAGCCGGGGCACGGCGCGAAAGGGGATGTTCCGGCCGGGCCGGGAGGGGGAGCATCAGCTGCCGTGACCACGCTGCCGCAGGCACCGGCGACCGCGGTGCCGCCCTCGGGGGCCGGACCGCCGGCGATCCGCCGTGTCCGGCGCCGGCGGCGCCCCTCGGGCGAGCCCCCGCCGCTGCCCCGGCACCTGAACGCCTCGGGCAAGTGGTGGCTGGCGCTGTCCGGGCTGGTCGTCGTGGCCTGGGTCGTGGTCTGGGCAACCGACAGCGTGGGCCGGTTCGACGTGGCCGACACCTGGGTCCTGCAGGGCTTCGAGCGGATCCGCTCGCCGGCGCTGACCCGGGTGGCCCATGTCGCCGGCGTGCTCGCCTCGTCGACCGCCATCTGGGTGCTGTGGCTGACCAACCTGGTGCTGCTGGTCGCCGTCCGGAGGTGGCGGCACCTGTTCGTGTGGATCGCCGTCGGGCTGGTCGTGGTGAACGTCGGCGCCAGCATGGCGTCCACGCTGCAGCGGCCACGGCCCTACGAGATCGAGATCATCGGGTCGTGGGCCGGCTTCTCGATGCCCTCGTTGCCGGTCACCGCGCTGGCCGCCTTCCTGGTCAACAGCGTCTACTCGCTGATCCCGGCCGGCCGGTACCGCACCATCGGCAAGTGGGTCGTCTGCGCCCTGCTGGCGATCACCGCGCTGTCCCGGCTCTACCTGGGCCAGGACCACCCGACCGACATCGCCGCCGGCGTGATCCTGGGCGTGGCCGTGCCGCTGGCGGCCTTCCGGCTGATCACCCCCAACGACGTCTACCCGGTGCGCTACCGCCGCGGCCGGACGGCCCACCTCGACGTCACCGGGCCGCGCGGTGAGGCGATCGTCCGCGCCCTGGAGGACCAGCTCGGGCTGCTGGCCACCGCCGTGGAGCCGTTCGGCCTCTCCGGTTCCGGTGGTTCCACGCCGCTGCGGATCACCGTCAAGGCCGCCGGGGAGGGCGAGAGCTGCGTGTTCGGGAAGCTGTACGCGGCGACCCACGTGCACTCCGACCGGTGGTACAAGCTCGGCCGCACCCTGCTCTACGGCCGGCTGGAGGACGAGCAGCCGTTCCACAGCGTGCGTCGGCTCGTGCAGTACGAGGACTACGTGATGCACCTGTTCACCGACGCCGGGCTGCCCACCCCGCGCCCGCTGGGCATCGTGGAGATCACCCCGGAACGGGAGTACCTGCTGGTCGCCGAGTTCATGGACGGCGCCCGGGAGGTGGGCGACGCCGACGTGGACGACGCCATCATCGACCAGGGCCTCGCCCTGGTCCGCCGGATGTGGGAGATGGGCGTCGCGCACCGGGACATCAAGCCGGCCAACCTGCTGGTCCGCGACGGCCGGCTGGTGGTCATCGACACCGCCTTCTCCGAGGTGCGGCCCAGCCCGTGGCGGCAGGCGGTCGACCTGGCGAACATGATGCTGGTCCTGGGGCTGCGCACCGATGCGCAACGCGTGTACCGGCGCGCCCGCAAGCAGTTTTCCGACGAGGAGATCGCCGAGGCGTTCGCCGCGACGCGCGGGCTCACCATGCCCTCCCAGCTGCGCCGGCTGCTGCGCCAGCAGGGGCGCGACCTGCACGCGGAGTTCGTGGCGCTGCTGCCGTACCAGCTGCCCTCGGTGCGCATCCAGCGGTGGAGCTGGCGGCGGGTCGGGCTGACCCTCGCGACCCTGCTCGTAGCCCTGATCTGCGCCGGGGTGACGGCCGACCTGCTCAGCTCGCCGCTGTGAAGCGGCTCGGGACCGCTGCCGGGCTGGCCCTGCTGGCGGCCGGGTGCCTGACCGGGTGCGGCAGCGACTCGGCGGACCCGGCGGCCGCGATCACCGACCCACCGCAGTGCCCG
Source organism: Geodermatophilaceae bacterium URHA0031 (assembly GCA_000620205.1). Taxonomy (GTDB): domain Bacteria; phylum Actinomycetota; class Actinomycetes; order Mycobacteriales; family Geodermatophilaceae; genus Modestobacter. The sequence continues at coordinate 7,439 of JHVP01000024.1, forward strand.
GTCGGCGACGGTGGCGCGGGCAACGGCGTGATCCTGATGGCCCAGTCGGTGCCGACCGCGGCGTGGGCGCCGTGCCTCTCGCCGCTGCCCTCCGGCTGGGGCTTCCGGCACCTGGACGTGCGCAACGGCATCTCCCGGTTCTGGCTCGACTCCGACCGGGACGGCACCAAGGCCATCGAGGTCCGGCTCGAGGAGTCCTGCGACACCACCGCCGCCACCGAGATCGCCAGCGACCGCGAGCACATGCACCGGCTCGAGCGGGTCCGCCAGGTCAGCCCCACCTACGCGGGTGAGCGGCACTACGTGTTCCGCGGCGGCTGCATCAGCATCGTGTTCCGGCTGGACGGCGACAGCCCCGGCGAGGCCCTGGCGCTGGCCTCGCAGGCCGTCGGCGTGGTCAGCCGGCAGGACCTCCAGGACCAGGTGCACGCCGACAGCGGCGGACGGGTCGACCTCGACCCCGCCGGAGGGGACGGACAGCCATGACCACCCTGGACGAGCTCGGCACCCCCGCGCGCCCCCGTCGACCGGCCTGGAGACGCTGGCTCGCCCCGGCGTTCTCCCTCGTGCTGGTCGCGGCGATGATCTTCTGGTTCCTGCCGCAGTTCACCAGCCTCAGCGACGTGTGGGCCTCGGTGCAGGACATGACCGCCGTGCAGATCGGCGTCCTGCTCCTGGCGACGCTGTGGAACCTGGCCACGTACCAGTTCGTCATGGTCACCGCCACGCCGGGGTTGACCCTGCGGCAGGCCACCGTCTCGACGGAGACCACCACGGCGGTGGCGAACACACTGGTCGGCGGCGCGGCCGTCGCGATGGGCCTCACCTACGCGATGAACTCATCCTGGGGCTTCTCGCGCTCGCGGACGTCGGTGGCGCTGCTGACGTCGGGGTTGTGGAACAACTTCGCCAAGCTGGGCCTGCCGGTGGTGGCGCTGGCGCTGGTGGCCTTCACCACGCCGCCGACGCCCGGCCGGGTGCTGGCCGGCCTGCTCGGGGTCGCCGGCCTCGTCGCGGCGGTGATCGGTCTGTGGCTGGTGCTGCGCAGCCGGGCGAGCGCGGCCCGGGTGGGCGTGACGCTGGCCCGCTGGGTCTCGGCGCTGCTGCGGCTGGTGCACCGCCCGCCCGTGCAGGGCTGGGACCGGGCGCTGACGAAGTTCCGCGACCGGACCGTGCTGCTGCTGCACGCCCGCTGGCACTGGCTGACCCTGGCCACGGTCGTCAGCCACCTGTCGCTGTTCGTGGTGCTGCTGCTGGCCCTGCGGTTCTGCGGGGTCAGCTCCGACCAGGTCGGCTGGACCGAGGCCCTGGCGGTGTTCGCCTTCGCACGGCTGCTCACCGCCATCCCGTTCACGCCGGGCGGTCTCGGCGTCATCGAGGTGGCGATGATCGGCGGGCTGGCCGCCGCCGGTGGGGACCGCCCGGCCGTCGCCGCCGGGGTGCTGGTCTTCCGGGTGCTGACCTACGTCCTCCCCATCCCGTTCGGCGTGCTCACCTACGTCTTCTGGCAGCGCAACAAGTCGTGGCGGCGCGCGCCCAACGCCGCGCCGCGCACCGACCTGGTCCCCGAGTCGGCATGACGACCACCGCGCGGACCGGCCGGGCCGCCCCGGTCGTCCGTCGGCCACGGGACGCGCTGCTGCTCGTCGGCGGTTCGGCCCTGCTGGTGCTGGTGTCCCTGCCGGTGCACCCGGACACGGTCAGCGCTGCCGAGGCGGCGGTCTTCCGGGCGGTGAACTCGACGACCGTCCTGCCGTTCGTGCTCGTCTGGCCGGTGATGCAGCTGGGCAACGTCCTCGTGGTGCCCTGCGCCGCGGTGGTGGCGGCGGCGTTCCGCCGCTGGCGGCTGGCGGCCGGGCTGCTGCTCGCCGGTGCCGGCGTGTACCTGCTCGCCAAGGTGGTGAAGGGGGTGGTGCCGCGCGGCCGGCCCGATGCTCTGCTCTCCGACGTCGTCATCCGGGGGACCGCCGCGCTGGGCCGCGGTTACGTCTCCGGGCACGCCGCGGTGGTCACCAGCCTGCTCGTCGTCGCCTGGCCGTGGCTGGGCCGGCCGGCCCGGATCGGCTGCACCGTGCTGGTCGGCGCGGTCTGCCTGGCGCGCGTGTACGTCGGCGCGCACCTGCCGCTGGACGTCGTCGGCGGTGCCGCGCTGGGGCTCGCGGTCGCCGGGGGAGTCCGGCTGGTGCTCGGGCACCCACGCTGATGCTGGTCGACACCCGGCGGGCACTGGTCGTCAGCGGCGCCCTCCTGGCCGGCGCCGTCCTGGTGTGCGTCCTCCTCGTCTGGCCGGTCACCCACCCGGCCGTGCAGGCCGTGGACGACGCCGTGTGGCGGGCGGCGCGGGCGGTGGAGAACCGCCCGACCACGGTCGTCGCGGTCGGCATGTCCTGGCTGGGCAGCGCCTGGGTCAACTGGCCGGTGCGCATCGCCGCGCTGGTCCTGCTGGCCTGGCGGCGGCACTGGCTCCGGCTGGCTGCCTTCGCCCTGGCGGTGGTCAGCAGCGAGGCGCTGATCGGCCCGGTGAAGGCGTGGGTCGACCGCCCCCGACCGCCGGACAGCCTCATCGTGACCACGGGAGCGGCCTTCCCGTCGGGCCACGCGATCGCCGGTGCGGTGACCGCCGTGGGGGTGGTGCTCGTCGTCGCCGCCCCCGGGCCCACGCGCTGGCGCTGGGAGGTGCGGGCCGTGGTGTTCGCCGTGGTGATGGCGCTGTCCCGGGTGTACCTGCGGGCGCACTGGCTGTCCGACACGGTGGCCGGTGGGCTGCTCGGCGCCGGTCTCGCCCTCGGCTGGCCGGCGCTGCTGATGGCGCTGCGGCACGGGATGGCGGGCGACCCCCCTACCGCGGACCCCCGTGGAACCCGTCCCGGAACCCGTCGCCGGGCCCGCCGTCCCACAGCCCGTGGGCGACCAGGCTGACCAGCACCGCCACCAGCAGCACGGCGACGACGGCAGTGACGACCGCGCGCCGGGACCGGACGCCGGCCGCCCGGGTGGCGGCCACCGGGGGAGCCTGCGCCCGCGGGCGACCGCGTCCTGCAGCACGGCCACGGTGGCCAGGCGCTCGGCGTCCGAGGCGCGCAGCCGTGGTCCGGTCCGGGGGTCCTGGTCCTGCGTCGTCCCTGACGTCATGGCGACGACGCCAGGGAGGCCGGCGCGTCCTGCCATCCTCCTGGCGGGTGCGCCGGCTACTGAGCCTGCAGTACGCCGGGTCCTCAGCGGGGCTCGGGGTCGCCGGCCCGGACCAGCCCGGTCTGGTAGGCCAGCACGACCAGTTGCGCGCGGTCGCGGGCCCCCAGCTTGCTCATCGCCCGGTTGACGTGGGTCTTCACCGTCAGCGGGGAGAGGAACAGCCGACCGGCGATGTCCTCGTTGCTGAGCCCGTGGGCGACCAGCGCCACCATCTCGCGTTCCCGGTCGGTGAGGACGTCGAGGGTCGTGCCCGGCAACGGGGGCCGGCCCTGCTCGGGCTGGTCGAGGAACCGGGCGATGAGGCTGCGGGTGGCCCGGGGGGACAGCAGCGCGTCGCCGCGGGCGACCACGCGGATGGCCTCCAGCAGCTCCTCGGGCTCCACGCTCTTGCCGAGGAAGCCGCTGGCTCCCGAGCGCAGTGCCTGCAGGACGTACTCGTCGGCCTCGAAGGTGGTCAGCACGATCACCCGGACGTCGGCCAGCTCGGGAGACTCGGTGATCTGCCGGGCCGCGGTCAGCCCGTCCACCCCGGGCATCCGGATGTCCATCAGGACGACGTCCGGGCGCAGCGCCGTGGCCTGGCGCACCGCCTCGGCACCGTCGGAGGCCTCGCCAACCACCTCCAGCGCAGCATCGCTGCCGATCAGCGCGGCGAAGCCGGAGCGGATGAGGACCTGGTCGTCGGCCAGCAGCACCCGGATCGTCACGGCTGCCTCCGGGGGACCTCGGCGTGGACGGTGAAGCTCCCCTCGCCGTCCGGCCCGGTCACCAGCAGGCCGGCGACGGCCTCCACCCGCTCCCGCATGCCGATCAGCCCGTGGCCCGCGCCGGGCGACCCCGTCCGGGTCGCGTCCACCGGGTTGCGCACCTCGATGGTGACCGCCTCCGGCCGGTGGTCGATCACCAGGTCGGCGGAGCCGGTGCCGTACTTGACCGCGTTGGTCAGCGACTCCTGCACGACCCGGTAGGCGGTCAGGTCCGGGATCGGCGCCAACGGGTGCGGGTCACCGGTGGAGGTCCAGCTCAGCTCGAGGCCGGCCCGCCGGACGGAGTCCACGAGCGCGGGCACCCGGGAGAGGCCGGGCGCGGGCTCGGTGGGCGCGTCCTCGTCCTGCGTGCGCAGCAGACCGACGACCGCGGACATCTCCGACAGCACGGTCTTGCTCGCCTCGCGCACCAGCCCGAGCGCGGTGCGCGCCTGCCCGGGATCGGCGTCCATCAGGTGGCGGGCGACGCCGGCCTGCACGTTGATCACCGAGATGTGGTGGGCGACCACGTCGTGCAGCTCGCGGGCGATGCGCAGCCGCTCGTCGGTGACCCGCCGCTCGGCCTCCTCCTCGCGGGTCAGCTCGGCCTGGTGCGCCCGGTCCTGCGCCGCCGCCAGCGCAGCCCGCTGGCTCCGCACGGCCACCCCCACCGCGGCCGCCGCACCGCTGAGCGCCACGGTGGCCAGCGCCGGCAGGTCACCGCGGTCGTCGAGCCAGCTGCCCATGGCCAGGGCCATGGTGACGGCGTACGCGATGCAGGTGACGGCCGTGGCGAGGACGGTGCTGCGGATCGGCAGCCACCGGCCGACCGTGTACAGGGCGAGGAAGAGCGGCAGCGGCAGCGGCAGCCGTCCGTCGCTGCTCAGCACCGCGAGGACGCCGAGGACGGCGGTCGCCGCCCACACCGCCAGCGGGTGGCTGCGGCGGAGGACGAGCGGGAGGGCGGCCAGCGCCAGCAGCAGCGTGGTGCCGGCGCCCACCCCTCGGTCGTCGAGGTCGCCGGGGCCGGGGCCGTGGCCGTGCGACAGCCCCGGCAGCGTCAGCAGCGTGAGCACGAGCAGGGCCGCCGCCACGGCGGCGTCGACGAGCTGCGGGTGTGCCCGGCCCCACTGCCGGACCGTCGTCAGGTTGCCCATCGCGATCATCCTCGGCACCGGGGCGGCGGGCCGCGACCCGGGCTGCCCGGCACCCGGTCCGCCGGCCGGTCGCCGGACGCCGGACACCGCGGTCACGGCCTGGCCGCGAGCGACCGGCCCCGGTGCGACACCCACACCAGCGCGGCTCCCGCAGCGCCGACGGCCAGGTACGGGGCGGCGGCCGATACCGCGCTCAGCACGGACTGCCACCGGTCGGCCAGCAGCGCGCCGCTGCCGATCAGGGTCGCGTTCCAGCCGAACGAGCCGACGGCGGTCAGCGCGAGGAACCGCCCCACCGGCATGCGCAGCGTCCCGGCCGGGAGGGACGCCAGGCCCCGGAGACCCGGCACGAGCCGGCTGAGCAGGACGACAACGGTCCCGCGCCGGGCGAACCACGACTCCGCGCGCGACCACCGCTGCTCGGTCCCGCCCACGAGCCGCGACAGCCGCAGCACCGCCGGCCGCCCGCCCCACCTGCCCACCGCGTACTGCGCCCAGGCGCCGAGCACGGAGCCGAGGGTGGCGGCCAGGGCGGCACCCCAGAACACCAGCTGACCGGCGGAGGCCTGCGCCCCGACGAGCGAGAGGACGACCTCCGACGGGATCGGCAGCAGCTCCCCGGCCGCCATGACGACGGTCAGCCCGGCGTAGCCCGCGCTCGTCGCGACCTGCTCGGCGATCGAGGCGGTGTCGGCGAGGACGCTCATCGCGTCGGCCCCGGTGCGGTCGTCGTCATGGGGAGAGCCTCTCCCGGCGGAGGACGTCCCGGCGTCGTCCGGCCGCAGGCTCGCAGCCGAGCCGGGATACCGCGGCCGCAGTACGGCAGGAGCCTGCCCCCGGACGACGACGGACCGCGGTGCGCCGGGCCAGGCTGGTCGCCGTGCTCACCGAGTCCGTCCCCGCCCCGGCGGGCCCCGTCGTCCGTGCCACCGCGCCGTCGGGAACCCGTCGTGCCCGGCTCGATGCCGGCGTCCGGCTGGGTGCTGCGGTGTCCCTCTGGGCGGGCCTGCTCCTCGTCGCCTACTGGTGGGCCACCGGGGGCGGCTTCCAGGACCTGGGCTCGTGGGCCGACGGGCTCACCTCCACCGGGCGGCTGACCGGCCTGCTCGCCTCCTTGCTGCTGCTGGTCCAGGTGCTGCTGATGGCCCGGGTGCCGGTCCTCGAGCACGCCTTCGGGCAGGACCGGCTCGCCCGGGTGCACCGGCTCGTCGGGTTCAGCTCGTTCACCCTGATGCTGGCCCACATCGGCCTCATCACCTGGGGCTACGCCGCCGGCGAGCTCCGGGCGACCCCGGGCGAGCTGTGGGACCTGACCGTGAGCTACCCGGGCATGCTGCTGGCCGCTGCCGGCACCGGCTGCCTGGTGATGGTGGTGGTCACCAGCGTGAAGGCGGCGCGCCGCCGGTTGCGGTACGAGTCCTGGCACCTGCTGCACCTCTACGCCTACCTCGGCGTGGGCCTGGCGTTGCCGCACCAGCTCTGGACCGGGCAGGACTTCCTCGCCTCGCCGGCGCGGACCGTCTTCTGGTGGGGGCTGTACGCGGTGACCGCGGCCGCGGTGCTGGTCTGGCGGGTCGCCCTGCCCCTGCTGCGCAGCGCGCGGTACGGCGTCCGGGTCGGCTCGGTCGTGCCGGAGGCCGACGGGGTGGTGTCGGTGCAGTTGACCACCCGGCGGCCGGTGCCGGCCGAGGCCGGGCAGTGGCTGGGCTTCCGCTTCCTCGCCGGCGCCGGGTGGACGCGCGCGCACCCGTACTCGCTGTCGGCGGCACCGGGTCCCCACGACCTGCGGATCACCGTGCAGGAGGTCGGGGACGGCAGTGCCGCGCTGCGCGGGTTGCGCCCCGGCACCCGGGTGCTGGTCGAGGGGCCCTACGGCCGGCTGTCCGGCCGGGCGCGCACCCGCCGCAGGGTCGCCCTCATCGGTGCCGGGGTCGGGGTCACGCCGCTGCGCGCGCTGGCCGAGGGGCTGGACTACGCGCCGGGTGAGGCCGTGCTGCTCTACCGGTACTCCGGCGCGCCGCTGTTCCAGCGCGAGTTCGAGACCCTCGCCGCGCAGCGCGGCCTGCAGGTGCTCTGGCTGCCCGGCCACCGCCGGGCGCCCGGGTCCTGGCTCGGCGACGGCGTCGGCGCCGCGTCCGACCTGGGCGCGCTCACCTGGTGGGTCCCCGACATCGCCGACCGCGACGTCTACGTCTGCGGCCCCGAGCCGTGGGCCGACGACGTCCGCCGCACGACCGGGGCCGCCGGCGTCCCCGCGGACCGCTTCCACGTCGAGAGCTTCGGATGGTGACCGGGATGCGCAGGATCGTCCTCTGGTTGATGAGCACGCTCACCGTGCTGGTGCTGCTGTTCGGGTACCACACGTCCACCTCGTCGCAGCAGGCTGCGAGCGCGGAGTCCTCCGCGGTGGCGCCGGTCAGCAGCGGCACCGGCTCGACCTCGGGTTCGGGCTCGACGTCGGGCTCGGGCTCGGGTGCCGGCTCGACCGGGACGACGACGTACACCGGGAGCTCGGCCTCCACCCGCTGGGGGCCGGTGCAGGTCCAGATCACCGTCGCCGGCGGGACGATCACCGACGTCTCGGTGGTCGACTACCCGCAGGGGAACGGCAAGGACCAGCAGATCAACGCCCGAGCGCTGCCGGTGCTGGTCCAGGAGACGCTGGACGCGCAGAGCGCCGACATCGACATGGTCAGCGGCGCCACGGTGACCAGCGACGGCTACGTCGAGTCGCTGCAGAGCGCGCTGGACCAGGCCGGGCTGTGAGGGCAGCGCCGCCGACCACCCGGTACGTCGAGCACGTCATGGGCATGCCCATCAGCCTCGCGCTGCGCGGCCGGCACACCGACGACGCCGCTGCGCGGGTGGCCTGGGCGGCGGCGCTGGCCGAGCTGCGCGAGGCCGACCAGGTGTTCAGCACCTACCGGGAGGACTCCTGCGTCTCCCGGCTGCGCCGCGGCGAGATCGGGCTGGAGGACTGCCCGGCCGAGGTCGCCGAGGTGCTGGCGCTCGGGGAGGCCGCGGAGCGGGAGTCGGCCGGCGCGTTCAGCGTGTGGCTGCCAGGCCCCGACGGGCGGCCCGTCCTCGACCCCAGCGGCGTGGTGAAGGGCTGGGCGACCGAGCGGGCGGCCGAGCACCTGCGCGCCCTCCCGGACACGGACTCCTGCCTGTCCGCCGGCGGGGACATGACCTGCACGACGGCGGACCCGGCCGGCCGGCCGTGGCGGATCGGGATCGAGGACCCGGCCGACCCGAGCCGGGTGCTGGCGGTGGTCCCGGTGCTCAGCGGCGCGGTCGCCACCTCGGGCACCGCGCACCGCGGTGCGCACCTCGTCGACGCGCGCACCGGCCGCGCCCCGGACGGCGTCGCCTCGGTCACCGTCGTCGCCGAGCGGCTCACCTGGGCCGACATCGACGCGACCGCCGCGTACGCCGCCGGTGCGGAGGCCGCGCACTGGCTGGAGACCCGGCCGGGTCGCTCCGGCCTGGTCGTCTGGGCCGACGGGACCACCACCGTGGTGCAGCCCGTGCTGCCATGACCTGCGCCGCCCTCGACGTCGCCGGCAGGTACCGCGGTCGGAGTACGGCGACGGCCTGCCCGCGGACGACGACGGGGCGTGCGGAGCCGACGACGCTGGCGGGCATGGAGTCGAGGTCATGAGCGGTCGGCACGCGGGGCTGGCCCGAGCGCGGCGGCACTCGTCGTTGCTGCTGAGCGGAGCCACCGTGCTGGGGGTCTGGTTCGGGCTGCGTGCGCCGGACGTCACGCCGGTCGCACCGCCGGCCGCCGCCGTGCAGGAGCAGCCCTCCGACGGGATCACCGACGGCACCACCGAGCCACCGGCGGTGCCGGTCCGGCCCGACGGGCGAGGCAGGCCGGGCGGGGGCCGGTGAGCGCGCCGGCCGGCCATGCCGCTGCGTCCGGACTGCCGGTCCGCGCCTGGGTCGCCGACCGTGCCACGGTGCTGACGGTGCTCTGGTTCGGCGCCCTGGTGGCCGGGACCTGGCCGCTGGTGCTGGCTGCGGCGGGGCCGGACCTCCCGCTGATCGGGGTGGTCGCCCACGTCAGCGGCATGCTGGCGGGCTACGGGGTCCTCGTGCTCCTGGTGCTGATGGCCCGGTCCCCGGCACTCGAGCGGGGGATCGGTGCGGACGTCCTCGCCCGGTGGCACGGGCTGGCCGGTCGTGCCGTCGTCGGGCTGGTGCTGCTGCACGCCGTCGGCGCCGTCGCCGCCTGGGCGCAGCTGACCGGGGTGGGCCTCCTGCTCGGCTCGTGGCAGGTCCTCGGCATGCCGGCGATGCCCGCAGCCGCCGTGGGCACCGTGCTGATGCTGGTGGCGGCGGCCGCCTCCGTCCGTGCCGCACGGCGCACCCTGCGGCACGAGACCTGGCACGGCCTGCACCTGCTGATGTACCTGGCCGTCGCGCTCGGCTTCGCCCACATGCTCGCCGGCCCGGACCTGGTGGGCCACCGGGTGCTGCAGATCTGCTGGGCGCTGGCCTACACCCACGTCGCCGCCCTGCTGGTGCGGCACCGCGTGCTCACCCCGCTCCGGCAGGCGGCCCGGCACCGCATGCGGGTGGGCGGGGTCCGGCCGGAGGGGCCCGGTGTCGTGTCGATCTCCGTCACCGGCGACCACCTGGCGGAGCTGCACGCCGAACCGGGCCAGTTCTTCCGCTGGCGGTTCCTCACCCCCGACCTGTGGCGCACCGCACACCCGTTCTCGCTGTCCGCGGCGCCGACGGCCACCGAGCTGCGGCTGACGGTCAAGGCGCTCGGCGACGGCAGCACGGACCTGCAGGACGTGCCGGTCGGTACGTGGGTCATCGCCGAGGGTCCGTACGGGGCGGTGACCTCCGCGCGGCGGTCCCACCGCAACGTCCTGCTCATCGCCGGCGGGGTCGGCATCACCCCGATGCGGGCACTGTTCGAGACCCTGCCGCTGGGCCCGGGGGAGGACCTGCTGCTGCTGTACCGGGCCCGCACGCCCGAGGAGCTGCTGTTCCGGGAGGAGCTGGACGCGATCGCCGTCCGCCGGGGGGCACGGGTCGGCTACCTCCTGGGGGCCGAACGGGAGCCGCTGTCCGCCGGTGGCCTGCAGCGGATGGTCCCCGACCTCGTCGACCGGGACGTGTACCTGTGCGGATCCCCGGGGCTGACCTCCGCCGTCCGTGCGTCGTTGCGGACCGCCGGGCTGCCGCCCGGGCAGCTGCACGAGGAGCGATTCGCGTTCTGAGGGCCTCAGGCGAGGGCCCCCTCACGGTGACGGGGAGATGGACGTCCGGTCTCCGGCCTCATGCTGGGTGCGATACGCCTCCAGCCGCTCAACGAGTTCGTCGGGACGGGCCAGGGCGGGTAGGTGGCCGCCTCCCATCTCGTCCGGGACGATCCCGAGCCGGGCCTGCACGACGCGGCGCTGGAACTCCGCAGGGAAGAACCGGTCGTCACGGCAGAGGAGGAACCGGGTCGGCACGTCCGGCCAGGCGTCGAGCGACCAGGGCTGCTCGAACGGCGTCCCGGACTGCTCGCGGAGGTGCAGCAGCGATTCCGCAGCCAGCCCCGGCGGCAGGTCGTGGGCGAAGACCACCTCCGGGTCGAACGGGTCGGGGAAGACGTGACCGGTGTTGACCCACCACTCTCCCGGCGATTCCCCCGGCGCCGGCACCATCCCGGCCACCAGGACCAGCAGCCCCACCGGCAGCCGGGTGCACACCAACGGTGCCGTGAACCCCGCCAGCGACTGGGCCACCAGGATCAGCTCACGGCGGTCGCCGACAGCGTCCACCACCGCGTCCGCGTACTGCTGGAGACCGGCGGCATCGTCGTCGCACGGAAGATCGACGGCCACGACGTCATGGCCGAGCGCACGCAGTCTGGGCGCAACGAGATGCCAGTACCAGGAGTCGGAGCCGGCGCCGTGGACGAGCACGTAGGTGGACACGATCATGAGGACTCCGCTGGCCGGCCGGACTCATCGCTCGGTACGACCCTGCCCGGTCCGACCCCCGGAACGGCACGACGGTCCCACCCTCGCCTCAGGGGGGGGCGAGGGTCAGGCAGGCCCAGACGTGCTTGCGCCGGCCGGCCACGGCCCAGCCGTGCCGCGCCGAGAGCCGGGCGATGCGGTGCAGGCCCAGCCCGCCCAGGGACGGGTCGCGGTCGACGGCCGGGACGGGCGGCTGGTCGGGCCGGGCATCGCTGACGTCGACCAGTCAGCCGGCCACCGTCTCGGTCACCGTCACCCGCACCATCGGCCCGCCCGGACGGGGGAGCCGCGGCTCCTCCCGCGCGGGTGATGCCCCCCGGTCGGGACGCGGCGAGCGTGGGGCCGAGCGCACCGGCACGCGGTGCGCCGTCGTCCGACCCAGGAGATGGCCATGCCCGAGACCGCGATCGCCGAACACGGGATCATCGGTGACCTGCAGACCTGCGCGCTCGTCACCACCGACGGCTCGATCGACTGGTTCTGCTGCCCACGGTTCGACTCACCCAGCGTCTTCGGCAGCCTCCTGGACGACGACCAGGGCGGCCGGTTCCGGGTCCGCCCGGCGGGAGGCGGCTACACGACCACGCAGATGTACTTCCCGGACACCGCGGTGCTGGTGACCAGGTTCTTCACCGAGTCGGGGGTGGGCCAGGTGCTGGACTTCATGCCCCCGGCCGGGTCCGTGGCGACCGACCGGCACCGGCTGGTGCGGATGATCCAGTGCGTGCGCGGGGAGATGACCTTCGAGATCGAGGTGGCGCCCCGGTTCGACTACGGCCGGCACCCGCACCAGGCCGAGCTCTCCGCCGAGGGCGTGGTGTTCCGCGCCAACGGGACGTCGATGACCCTGCACGTGGTGCGCGAGCCGGACGACGAGCGCAAGGCCCGGGTGGAGATGGTCGACCAGGACCTGCACGCGACGCTGGACCTGACCGCCGGTGAGGTGCGCGGGGTGGTCCTCGAGTCGGCCGCCGACACGCCACCGCGGGAGGTGCGGGTCGCCGAGATCACCGCGCTGCTCGACGAGACCGTGTCGTTCTGGCGGACGTGGGTGTCCGGCTCGGACTACCGGGGGCGCTGGCGCGAGGCGGTGCAGCGCTCGGCGATCACGCTCAAGCTGATGACGTACGCGCCGACCGGCGGGATCGTGGCCGCGCCGACGGCCGCGCTCCCCGAGCAGGTCGGCGGGGAACGGAACTGGGACTACCGCTACACCTGGGTGCGGGACGCCTCCTTCTCGGTGCACGCGCTGCTGCGGCTCGGGCTGGTCGAGGAGGCCGGGCACTTCCTCGAGTGGCTCGGCGACCGGATCCGGGAGCGGCAGGGCAGCGACAGCGGCCCGCTGAACATCATGTACCGCATCGACGGTTCCTCCGACCTCAAGGAGGACAGCCTGGAGCACTGGAACGGCTACCGCGGCTCGCGCCCGGTGCGGATCGGCAACGGTGCCGCCGAGCAGCTGCAGCTGGACATCTACGGCGAGGCGATGGACAGCCTCTACTCGGCGGAGGAGGCCGGACTGCCCGTCCCGATCCGCGGCTGGACGGCGATCACCGGAGTCCTGGACTGGCTGGTCGAGAACTGGGACCAGCCGGAGGAGGGCATCTGGGAGACCCGCGGCGGCCGGCACTCCTTCACCTACGGCCGGGTGATGTGCTGGGTGGCCTTCGACCGGGGCATCCGGATGGCGGTGAAGCGGGGGCTCCCGGCACCGCTGGAGCGCTGGACGGCGGCGCGCGACGCGATCCACGCCCAGGTGCTCGACCGCGGCTTCCACACCTCGCGGCAGGCGTTCGTCCAGCACTACGACACCGACGTCCTGGACTCGGCCCTGCTGCGCATGCCGGCGATCGGGTTCATCGACGGCCGGGACCCGCTGTGGGCGTCGACGCTGGTGGCGATGGACGAGGAGCTGGTCACCGACAGCCTGGTCTACCGCTACGACCCGGAGGCCTCCCCGGACGGGCTGCGCGGCTCCGAGGGCACCTTCTCGCTGTGCACCTTCACCTACGTCGACGCGCTGACCCGCGCCGGCCGGCTGGACGACGCCCGGACGACGTTCGAGAAGATGCTGACCTACGGCAACCACGCGGGGCTCTACTCCGAGGAGATCGCCCTGACCGGTGAGCAGATCGGGAACTTCCCGCAGGCCTTCACCCACCTGTCCCTCATCGACGCGGCCGTCACCCTCGACGCCGCGCTGGACCGGGCGCGCGGCTAGCCGGACGCGGGCTGCTGCTCCCCCGGCCGGGGAGCAGCAGCGCGACGGCCTCTGCGGTACGGGGTCAGCAGCTCGACGACACGTCCGAGGCCAGGTCGGTGGTGGCGTCGGCGAGGGCACCGACCGCGGTGCCCACGCCGTCCAGCGCCGCCGCGGACGGCTCCGAGACGGCGGTGCTGACCGCGGTCTGCACCGCGTCCAGGCTCGTGGACAGGGCGTCGGCCTGACCGCTGAACTGCGATCGTGCGTCGTCGACCACCTGGGTCACGTCCGAGGCGACCTGGCCGAGGGCCTGCCGGAGGCTGCTGATGCCCTCGGCGGTCAGCGGCACCGAGGTCACCGACGTGAGCGATGCCTGCAGGTCGGCGACCGAGTCGCAGAGCGCGGGTGCCGCCGACGCACTCGAGGACGAACCGCCGCTGGACTCCGCGCTGGACCCCGCGCTGGACTCCGCGCTGGACTCCGCGCTGGGCTCTCCGCTGGCCGACGTGGTGTCGTCGTCGCCGCAGGCGGCGAGCAGGCCGCAGCAGAGGAGGACGGGGAGGCCGATCGCACGGACACGTCTCATGTCCCGACGGTCGGCCGCCCGGGGCGTCGGCGGATCGCCCGACTCGGATGAGCCGCGGTGCGCCGTCAGCTCGCGGGGGCGCGGCGGACCGCCAGGAGCAGGCCCGCGGCGGTGGGAGCGACGGTGGACTCCAGGTGCGGGTCCGCCTCGATCCGGCCCCGGACCTCGGCGACCTCGGCGGGGTGGGAGAGCACGTTGTCGACGGCCAGCAGGCCACCTGCCCGGAGGACCCGGACCGGGTCCGGCCACCAGCGCGGGTACAGCGAGCGCTCGGCGTCCAGCAGGACGACGTCCTGGCTGGCATCGGGCAGGCCGCGCAGCACCGCACCCCCGTCGGCGCAGCGGAACTGCACCTGGTCGCGCAGCCCGACCCGGTCGAGGGTGGCCGCCGCCATCCGCTGGGCCTCCCCGTCGACGTCGACGCTGAGGACGGTGCCGCGCTGGTCGTGGACGGCGCGAGCGAGCCAGAGGGTGGAGTAGCCGTTCGACGTCCCGACCTCGACGACCCACCGGGCGCCCATGGCCTGGCAGACGACGGACAGCAGTGCCGCCGCGTCCGGGCCCAGGTTGCGCCGCCGGGCCCGGCGGTCGGGCTGGACGGCGTCGTGGCGGACGCCGTCCTCGTGCAGCGCGCGGGCGACGTCGTCGAAGCTCTCGGGCACGCACCCGTCCTACCGCACGGCCCCGCCGGATCGCGCGCGCCCGACCATTGCGCCCGCGACGGGGGAGCAGCACCCTTGTCCCACCCAGCCCCCGGGCCGGTGCGCCGGCCAACGGTCAGGAGGAGCGATGACGATCGCGCCCGCCCCGATCATCAGCCGGCCCGGTGACGTCCCCCCGCCGGCGAAGGGGTCGCGGCTCCTCGGTCTGCTGCGCACCACCGATCACAAGACGATCGGCCTGATGTACCTCACGGTGGCGTTCGTCTGGTTCTTCGGCGGCGGGATCATGGCGCTGCTGATGCGGGCCGAACTCGCCCGGCCAGGACTGCAGTTCCTCTCACCCGAGCAGTACAACCAGCTGCTCACCATGCACGGCACGATCATGCTGCTGTTCTTCGCGACGCCGATGTTCTTCGCGTTCTCGAACCTGATCATGCCGCTGCAGATCGGTTCGCCCGACGTCGCCTTCCCGCGGCTGAACGCCTTCTCGTTCTGGCTGTTCTTCTTCGGTTCCTCGCTTGCGGTGTCGGGTTTCCTCACCCCGGGCGGTGCGGCCGACTTCGGCTGGTACGCCTACACCCCGCTGTCGACCGGTGCGCAGAGCCCGGGCGCCGGTGGCAATCTGTGGATCGTCGGTCTGGCCGTCAGCGGTCTGGGCACCATCCTCGGTGCCGTCAACTTCGTGGCCACGATCGTCTGCCTGCGGGCGCCGGGCATGACGATGTTCCGGATGTCGCTGTTCACCTGGGCGACGCTGGTCACCAGCATCCTGGTCCTGCTGGCCTTCCCGATCCTGACCTCGGCGCTGATGGCGCTGCTGGCCGAGCGAGAGCTCGGGGCGCAGGTGTACACCGCGGCCAACGGCGGCCCGATGCTGTGGCAGCACCTGTTCTGGTTCTTCGGCCATCCCGAGGTCTACATCATCGCGTTGCCGTTCTTCGGCATCATCAGCGAGGTCATCCCGGTCTTCAGCCGCAAGCCGCTGTTCGGCTACAAGGGCATGGTGTTCGCGCTGATCGCCATCACCGCACTGTCCGCAGCGGTGTGGGCGCACCACATGTTCGCCACCGGCGCGGTGCTGCTGCCGTTCTTCAGTTTCATGACCTACCTGATCGCGGTGCCGACCGGGATCAAGTTCTTCAACTGGATCGGCACGATGTGGCGCGGCCAGTTGACGTTCGAGACGCCGATGCTGTTCGCGATGGGGTTCCTGATCACCTTCCTGCTCGGTGGGCTGACCGGTGTGCTGCTGGCCTCCCCGCCGCTGGACTGGCACCTCAACGACAGCTACTTCGTGGTGGCGCACTTCCACTACGTGGTCTTCGGCACCGTGGCCTTCTCGGTGTTCGCCGGGTTCTACTTCTGGTTCCCCAAGCTGTGCGGCCGGATGATGGACGAGAGGCTCGGCAGGCTGCACTTCTGGCTGACCTTCATCGGCTTCCAGATCACCTTCCTCATCCAGCACTGGCTGGGCAACGAGGGCATGCCGCGCCGGTACGCCGACTACCTGCCCAGCGACGGGTTCACCACGATGCACACGATCTCCACGATCGGGTCCTTCATCCTGGGCGCCTCGGTCATCCCGTTCACCTACAACGCCGTGACCTCGTGGCGGCACGGTGCACCGGCGCTGCGGGACGACCCCTGGGGCCACGGCAACTCCCTGGAGTGGGCGACCTCGTCGCCGCCGCCGCGGCACAACTTCCTCGAGATCCCGCGCATCCGGTCCGAGCGCCCGGCGTTCGAGCTGCACTACCCGCACCTGAAGGACCGGCTGCACATCGAGGCGCACGCCGGCAAGCGCCACGAGCCCTACGCCCCGGAGGCCGGTCTGACCGGCGGTGGCCGGGCCGGGGCCAACGACCCCGATCCCACCTGACCGCGACGTCCGCGTGCCGGTACCACCGGCGCGGACCGGGAGGAGGACCCGATGAGGATGCGTCGACGCCATCGGGACGACTGGGCCATCCCCAGTGGGCTGGCCGAGGTGGAGCTGTTCCGCTTCTGGGAGCAGGACCTGGTGGGCGACCTGCCGCCGGAGGTCGTGGCGGTCGGCCCGGCCCGTGCCGCCGGGCCCGCCAGCCCCGTTCCGGCTGACCCGCCCGCTGAACCGAACGCCGACCTGCTCTGGTGGGTGGTGGGACTGGTCTTCGTCGTCGTCCTGATGGCGATCATCATCTGAGCGACGGTGCTGGTCGGCCCGTCCGGTGAGCCTGGCTGTCAGGCGCGGTCGTGGAGGGTGACCTGGTAGCCGTCGAGATCGGCGAAGGTGAACGTCCGACCGAAGGGGCCGTCGATCGGAGCGGAGACGATGGTGTGCCCGTCGGCGACGAGAGCATCGGGGAGTCCTGGACGTCCCGCATGATCCACTCGCTGCGCGATGGCCACGACCGAGCGCCGGTACACCGCGGTTGAGCTGCGTCTTTCCTCTTGTCGTCTGGTCGGTTCGAACGTATGATCGAACACGTGGACAGCTCCCCGGTGACGCGAGAGCGCCGTGGTGCTGCGCCTGCGCCGGCCGGTGAGGACTGCTCGGTGGTGGGGCCGGCGGTGGCGCTGTCGACGGGGCCGTTGGGGGTGGTGCAGGCCGCGGACCGGGAGATCGCCCGGTTGACCGCGGTGCGGGCCCGGGCGGTGGCCGAGTTCGCGGCGTCCCGGCCGGCGTCGGTGGACCGGCAGCAGGGCCAGCACGGCGCGATGAGCGCCGAGCGGTGGGCGGCGCGACCGGAGGTGCTGCAGCCGGTGAGCGAGTGGGCGACCCCGGAGCTGCAGGTGGCGCTGGCGGTGGGTCAGCAGTCCGCGCAGGACCTGCTGGAGCGGTCGTTGCGGCTGGTGTCCCGGCTGCCCGGGGTGCTCGCCGCGCTGGAATCCGGTGGCCTGCACGTCGGGCACCTGTGGCCGATGCTGGACCTGGTCTCCGACATCGCCGATGACCGGCTGCGGGCCGAGGTAGAGGCGGAGGTCCTGCGCTGGCTGGCCGGCCGGTCCGCCGCCGGGACGGTGACCACGCCGGCGCAGTTGCGGGACAAGGCCCGGCGGGTGGTGACCCGGCGGGGCGCGCGGGAGGCGGCGCAGCGGTTGGCGCAGGCGGTGCGCGGCCGTGGCGTCCAGCTGCGGGCCGGCGCGGAGGGGATGGCGTCGGTGACGGCGCTGCTGACCGGTCCCGAGGGTCAGGCGCTGATCGCTGCGCTCGGGGCCTGCGCCGACGCGGTGGAGGACGAGCCGGGGGCCGAGCCGCGGACGCGAGGGCAGAAGATGGCTGACTGCTTGATGGACCTGGTGCTGCGCCCCGGTGAGGGCGGCCACCCGCCGGTGCAGATCGCGCTGACCCTGGTCGCGGCGGTGGGCACCGTGCTGGGTGGCGACGCACCGGGGGAGTGCAACGGGCAGGTGGTCCCGGCCGAGGTGGTGCGTCAGCTGCTGCGGCTGCTCACCGGCACCCCGACCACCGGCACCCCGACCACCGGCACCCCGACCACCGGCACCCCGACCACCGGCACCCCGACCACCGGCACCCCGACCACCG
>JHVP01000025.1 GCA_000620205.1 Geodermatophilaceae bacterium URHA0031
ACCAGTTCTTCGTCCGCAACAGCCTCAGCAGCGGGGTGGCCGACTACTCGTTCGCCTATGGCGACGCCGGTGACACCGTGCTGGTCGGTGACTGGGACGGGGACCGTACGGACACCCTCGGTGTGCGGCGGGGTAACGCGTACCTCATCAAGAACACCACCGTTACCGGCGTCGCCGACCGCACGGTCGTCTACGGCGACGCCGAGGACACCGTCCTGGTCGGGGCTTGGAACGGCCGGAGCAGCAGCCTCGGCGTGCGCCGCGGGAACACCTACTACCTCAAGAACGTGCTGGGCACCGGTACCGCCGACACGGTGTTCGGCTACGGGGAGAGCTCCGATGCCGTGCTGGTCGGGGACTGGAACGGTGACGGGGTCGACAGCCTGGGCGTGCGACGCTGACCGGCACCACGTCGCATCGCGCGATGGGGGAGCGCTCCACCCGGAGCAGGTGACGGGGCGCTCCTCGCCTCGTCCGGTCTTCAGGGCCGGGTGGCCCGACAGCGAGGCAGGTGCACTGCCGGCCTGGCCCTGACGAGATCCACGCATCGCTGTTCGACAGCTCGGCACGTCACGGAGTCGCGACGAGGCCCCCGGGATCCCTGGGGCCTCGTCGACCTCCCCGGTGGCCGCTGGCGCGTCGCGCAGTCGCACCAACCGCCTTGCGCTTTCCCGGCGCGAGCGACCACCTGCGGGAAGCCGGTCAACTCGACCTGGACCTCATCCAGCCACTTCCGGCGACCGGCTGCTGATGCGCCGCCAACCGGTGAGCGCAGCGCGGACGGTCGTGGTGAGGCGGCGTCATCCGATCGGGCGAACACCGCCCGCTTCATCACCCACGGTCACCACTGACGGTTACCCTGCGTCAGCTCTCTCGCAACGACATCAACTCAGGAAGGGTGGCTCGTGACCGGCTCACGGCTCCAACGTCCCACGACCGACCGCGCCGCGGTCGCTGATCGGGGGCGCCCGACACGTGGCCGGCTCCGACTGCTGGCAGGTCTCGTCGTCCTGGCTGCAACGGCGACCGGGCTGCTCGCCGCCCCGGCCTCCGCAGCGACCTGCACGACCTCGTCGGTCAACGTCGTCGCCCACCCGGACGACGACCTGTTCTTCATGAACCCGGCCATCCTGCAGGGCATCGCCGCGGGTGGGTGCGCCACCACGGTGTACGTCACCTCAGGGGACGCCGGCGGTGAGGACTCGTACTACCTGGGCCGCGAGACGGGTGTCGAGGCGGCGTACGCGCAGATGGCCGGTGTCGCCTCGCAGTGGACGACGTCGCGGGTGACCGTCGCCGGCAAGCAGGTGACGCGGGCGACCCTGACCCCCCGTCCGGCGATCCAGCTGTACTTCCTCCGGCTGCCCGACGGCTACGTCGACGGGGCGGGCAGTGCACGCTCGGCCTTCCGCAGCCTCGAGCAGCTGGAGATCGGCAGCACGAGCTCGCTGACCACGCTGGACTCGCCCGTGCAGACCTACACGCGTCCTCAGCTGGTCGCCACGCTGGGCGGCATCATCAGCTCTGCCTCGGCCACCGTCGTCCGCACGCTGGACGACCGCGGCGAGTACGGGGACGGAGACCACAGCGATCACCACGCGGTCGGCCGGCTGGCCGAGGACGCGCGCGGCCAGGTCGCGCCGGGGGTCCCGTTCAGCGGCTACCTCGGCTACACCACCACGGCTCTGGCTGCGAACGTGTCCGGCAGTGCGCTGACGGCCAAGGAGAACGCCTTCTTCGCGTACGCGCCGCACGACCCCGGCTCCTGCCTGACCGAGGAGGAGTGCGCCTACGGCAGCTCCGGGGACTGGCTCGTGCGCCAGCACACGAACTCCGAGGGCGCCCCCGCCGACCCGGGACCCACGGTGCCGACGGGGTCGAACGTGGCCGGCTCGGCCACGGTGACCGCGTCCTCGCAGAACCCCGGGGACGGGCAGACGGCGGTCAAGGCCGTGGACGGGGTGGTCGACGGCTACCCGGGCGA
>JHVP01000026.1 GCA_000620205.1 Geodermatophilaceae bacterium URHA0031
AAGCCAGACGGATCACTGACGGTCACCATTGACCGTGTTGTCGATGATTCTCGCCTGCCGAGGTGACACCCGTCTAGAGGTCGCGCACAACCTAAACCCGAACCGGTGGTGTGGTGCGTCACATCCAGTGACGGCGGCCCTGTCCCTCATCCGATGAGGCGACATGGAGCCGGCGCGGCAACAGCATCGAGCGAATCCATCGCACTCAAGTTGTCCCGGATCAGCGTGGATCGCGTGTGGTCCCCCCGGGCCAGTCGCGAATGGCCTGTCTATGGGGGCAGGGGATTTCGTACTGACGTGAATGGCGGTTCATCGCCGATGTCGGCCGGTTGCGCACCCGTCGACCATTCGTCACCGAGGAGTCAGCTGCAGCGCACGTTGTGTGCCGACACGTCGGAATTCACGGCGTCGAGTTGTGAGGGTGTGGACTGCACGTCAGGGTCGCTGAGCGCGCGTTCGGGGTGCGCGGACTGGTGCGGATCGCAGATCCTCGCCGGTCACGGTCGGCTTGGAGAAACGGGGTCCCAATGTTCGGTCTCAGTGTGCCCTGGGGGGTTCCCCCTCGTGGACAACGGCCGTCGTCGCCACGAGTGACCGTCGTCGTGCCGACGTACAACGAGGCAGCGAACCTGCCGGCTGTCTTCGCAGCGCTCCCCGACGACATCTGGGAACTGATCGTCGTCGACGGCTGGTCCACCGACGGCACGGTCGAGACGGCCCGACGCCTGCGGCCCGATGCTCACATCGTCACCCAGACCCGAAAGGGAAAGGGGAATGCACTCGCCTGTGGCTTCAACAACGCGCACGGCGACATCGTCGTCATGATCGACGCCGACGGCTCGACCGACCCGCGCGAGATCCCGGCCTTCGTGAAGGTGTTGGTGGACGGCGCGGACCACGCGAAGGGAAGCCGTTTCGCGGAGGGGGGTGCCAGCCTCGACATCACGCCGATCCGCCGTGCCGGGAACGTCTTCCTCAACACCGTGGTCACGCTGTTGTACGGCACCCGGTACACCGATCTCTGCTATGGCTACAACGCCTTCTGGCGTGACGTCCTGCCGGTGCTGGGCCTGGACTGCGGCGAGCAGGCGCTGGACATGCGCTGGGGTGACGGCTTCGAGATCGAGACCATCCTCAACACTCGGGCGGCCAAGGCCGGCCTGCGGATCGTCGAGGTCCCGAGCGTGGAGAAGCCCCGGCTGCACGGCGAGAGCAAGCTGAATGCCGTCCGGGACGGGCTGCGCATCCTCCGGGTGATCCTCACCGAGCGCATACGCCGGGCGCCCTACGCGGCCGACCCGGCCCAGGCGCCCGAGACCGTCGAGGGCCACTGGGAGCCTGCGGACGTCAGTGATGTCGACCCGCATCGCGCGCCCGTCGGTCAACTCGACGCCGACGTGGTCGAGGACGAGCGGGACGCTGGAGCAGCCTGATCCTCGACCCCGGCGCGTACGTCTACCGGAAGTCGTCGGCCGGCTGGTCCGAAGGCCGCAGACCGCTCGCGTTGGCCGCTTCGGTCTCGTGACCCCGCGGGTCGGTGTTCCGCGGGGTCACGGGGTCAGGCGGGCTGGGCCAGGAGGGCCTCGTCGCGCGGGGCCGTGTCGGTGGTGGGGACTGCGACCGGGGGGAGTC
>JHVP01000027.1 GCA_000620205.1 Geodermatophilaceae bacterium URHA0031
AATGTTGCTGGATGGATGTGTGGTCAAGCCCTCGGCCTATTAGTACCGGTCAGCTCCACGCATTGCTGCGCTTCCACCTCCGGCCTATCAACCCGCTGGTCTGGGCGGGGGCCTTACCCGGTTCACCCGGTGAGAGACCTCATCTTGAAGCGAGCTTCCCGCTTAGATGCTTTCAGCGGTTATCCCTGCCGAACGTAGCCAACCAGCAGTGCTCCTGGCGGAACAACTGGCACACCAGAGGTTCGTCCGTCCCGGTCCTCTCGTACTAGGGACAGCTCTTCTCAAGTCTCTTACGCGCACGGCGGATAGGGACCGAACTGTCTCACGACGTTCTAAACCCAGCTCGCGTACCGCTTTAATGGGCGAACAGCCCAACCCTTGGGACCTACTCCAGCCCCAGGATGCGACGAGCCGACATCGAGGTGCCAAACCATCCCGTCGATATGGACTCTTGGGGAAGATCAGCCTGTTATCCCCGGGGTACCTTTTATCCGTTGAGCGACACCGCTTCCACATGCCGGTGCCGGGTCACTAGTCCCAGCTTTCGCTCCTGCTCGACCCGTCGGTCTCGCAGTCAAGCTCCCTTGTGCACTTGCACTCGACACCTGATTGCCAACCAGGCTGAGGGAACCTTTGGGCGCCTCCGTTACATTTTGGGAGGCAACCGCCCCAGTTAAACTACCCACCTGACACTGTTCCTGATCCGGATCACGGACCGAGGTTAGACATCCAATTCGACCAGAGTGGTATTTCAACGACGACTCCACGAACACTGGCGTGCCCGCTTCACAGTCTCCCACCTATCCTACACAAACCGAACCGAACACCAATATCAAGCTATAGTGAAGGTCCCGGGGTCTTTCCGTCCTGCCGCGCGTAACGAGCATCTTTACTCGTAGTGCAATTTCGCCGAGCCTGTGGTTGAGACAGCTGAGAAGTCGTTACGCCATTCGTGCAGGTCGGAACTTACCCGACAAGGAATTTCGCTACCTTAGGATGGTTATAGTTACCACCGCCGTTTACTGGCGCTTGAGTTCTGAGCTTCGCCCCGAAGAGCTAACCCGTCCCCTTAACGTTCCAGCACCGGGCAGGCGTCAGTCCGTATACATCGTCTTTCGACTTCGCACGGACCTGTGTTTTTAGTAAACAGTCGCTTCTCACTGGTCTCTGCGACCACCCACCGCTACCCACCGTGAAGGTGTTGACGGTGAATGGCCCCCCTTCTCCCGAAGTTACGGGGGCATTTTGCCGAGTTCCTTAACCACAGTTCGCTCGATCGCCTTGGTATTCTCTACCTGACCACCTGAGTTGGTTTGGGGTACGGGCCGCTAAGAACTCGCTAGAGGCTTTTCTCGGCAGCATAGGATCATCCAATTCGCCTCATTCGGCTATGCGTCAGGCCTCACCCACATGCCCGACGGATTTACCTATCGGACGGGCCACACCCTTGCACCGGTACTACCACTCACCGGTAGGACTACCTTCCTGCGTCACCCCATCGCTTGCCTACTACCAGTCCGGGTCCC
>JHVP01000029.1 GCA_000620205.1 Geodermatophilaceae bacterium URHA0031
CGGTGCCGGACGTGGTGCTGCCGCCGGTATCCGTGCCGGGCGTGCCGGTGCCCGTAATCTCCATCCCGCCGATCTCCCTGCCGGTCGTGTCGCCGCCGCCGGTCGCTGTCCCGGACGTGGTGGTCGTCCCGGACGTGGTCGTGCCGCCGCTCTCGCTGCCGGACCTCCCGCTGCCCGTGGTCCCCGTGCCGGGGGTCGTCGTGCCGCCGTCGCCGGTCACAGTGCCGGACGCGCCGGTGATCACGATCCCCGTGGTGGTGGCCGTGGTGGACGTGCCGGACCTCACCGTGCCGGTGGCCGGTCAGCCCGCCGGCCCGGTGCCCGCCGTCACCGAGGTCCTGGACTCGCCGGTCGTGCCGGTGGTGGAGGTGGCCCCCGTGGTCGCCGTAGCGGGGAACGCCCCGACGACCGATCCTGCGACGACCGACCCTGCGACCACCGCAGCGGCAGTGCCGGCCCCCGCAGCGCCTGCTGCCGCCGCCGTCCCCATGACCACCGAGGCCGCATCCAGCTCGAACACTGCGAAGGCCGTGGTCACCCCGTCCACGGCCCCGCCCGCCGCCAGCGCCTCGGTAACTGTCCCCGTGCCCGAGCGGGCCGGCCTCTGCGTCGCGGTGGAGTCCGCGGACTGGACCACCACTGCCCCGTCCTCGACGGGCGCGCGGACCGCGTCCTCGTCGCACGCCCAGCCGAACGCGCCGACGCCGACCGCCCCGGCTCCCGGCGCCCCCTCGCACACCCCCGTGGCTCCCGCACCACCGCCCGCCCCGGCTCCGGTCGCTCCCGCCACCCCTGTGCCGCCGTCGCCGTCGTCGCCGACGGGCGCCAACTGGACCCCGCTCGGCGCCCTGCACGCCACGCTGCCCGCGCTGCCGGTTCAGCCGCAGCTGGCGGACGTGGTCTCGACCGCCCCGCTCCGCACGCTCCAGGACGGCTCGCTGGCCGAGCCGTCCTCCTCCCCCGACTAGGGGTTCTCTCCGCAGCTGCGGCTCGCTGACCTGCGCCGTCCCGGCGCGTGTCCGCCCTGGCCCAGCTGCTCCTCCGTGTCCTCGGCCGCCCGCGGCCCGACACGCAGTGAGTGAGACCTGCCGATGACCGGCCGATCCCTCCAGCCCCTCGGGTGCTGAGAGTCACGGCCCGACGGTGGCGCCACGGGGGCCACCGCCTGATCGGCCGGGGCCCCGACCACGGGGCGGGGCCCCGGCCAAGGACCACCTGAAGCGAGTCGGGGCCTCGACCACGGGGCGGGGCCCCG
>JHVP01000030.1 GCA_000620205.1 Geodermatophilaceae bacterium URHA0031
ACCGCCCAGCGCAACGGCTCCCGGCCACGGGTGCTGACCACCACGGCCGGGGATCTGGAGCTGCGGATCCCGAAGCTGCGCGCCGGGTCGTTCTTCCCCTCGCTGCTGGAGCGGCGCCGGCGGATCGATCAGGCGCTGTTCGCGGTGGTGATGGAGGCCTACCTGCACGGCGTGAGCACCCGCAAGGTCGATGACCTGGTGCGCGCGCTGGGCGCGGACACCGGCATCTCCAAGTCCGAGGTCAGCCGGATCTGCGCCGACCTCGATGCCGAGGTGGCCGCGTTCCGCGACCGCTCGCTGGCCGAGCAGGCCTTTCCGTACGTGTTCCTGGATGCGACCTACTGCAAGGCGCGGGTCGACCGGCGGGTGGTCTCCCAGGCGGTGGTTGTCGCCACCGGGGTGGCCGCCGACGGGCACCGGGAGGTGCTCGGCTTCGCCGTCGGCGACTCCGAGGACGGCGCGTTCTGGACCGCCTTCCTGCGCACGTTGAAGGCCCGCGGGCTCACCGGCACGCAACTGGTCATCTCCGATGCCCACACGGGCCTGAAGCAGGCCATCGGCGCGGTCATGCTCGGTGCGGGTTGGCAGCGGTGCCGGGTGCACTTCATGCGCAACGTGCTGGCCCGCGTGCCGAAGGGCAACGCCGAGATGGTCGCGGCTGCCATCCGCACGATCTTCGCCCAGCCCGACGCCGAACACGTGCACTCTCAGCTGGACGTCATCGCCGGCATGCTCGGCCGTCAGTTCCCCCAGGTCGAGGCGATGCTGCGCGAGGCCGAGGATGACTTACTGGCCTTCACCGGCTTCCCCGTCTCGCACTGGAAGAAGATCTGGTCGACCAATCCGCTGGAGCGATTGAACAAGGAGATCAAGCGGCGCACCGACGTCGTCGGCGTCTTCCCCAACCCCGAAGCCCTGCTGCGCCTGGCCGGCGCGGTCCTGGTGGAGGCCCACGACGAATGGCAGGTCTCCGACCGCCGCTACCTCTCCGAAGGCTCCATGGCCCTGCTCAACCGCCCCAGCCCCACGGAGGAGGTGGCGCAGCCGGCACTGATCGCGTCATAGTCACTACACCGCTGACCAACACGGTGAGGACTACATCCACCACTCAGCGGGACGTCACCAAGAACGACCCGGCGCGCAGCTTCGGGATCCGCAGCTCCAGATCCCCGGCCGTGGTGGTCAGCACCCGTGGCCGGGAGCCGTTGCGCTGGGCGGT